>NZ_BMSV01000046.1 GCF_014649335.1 Streptomyces roseolilacinus | reverse complement strand
ACCTGCAGCGCCCCGGTCTCGCACCGCAGTTCAGCGTCGCCGCTGACTTCCCACGGCTCACTCGTGTCGGCAGGCGGCTCGCCGTCCCACACTTCTGCCCGGAGCACTGCCGTGTGCGTGTGCCCCGCGCTTGTGATGTCCACCCTGCCTGAGTGCGCACACACGAAGCTCTCCGTGGTTCGGGCGCCGGGGAAGGGCACCGGCACCTTCGCGAGATCCGCGTCCTGTAGACACCACCCGTAGAAGTCCACTTCCGGTTCTACCTTCTGGTGCCGCACCAACCTCGGTTGCCCCATCAATGCCCCTTCTCGCGCAGGTCTGTCCCCATCATGCGCTGTCCTGCGTAACACGCGAGTGCGGCGCTGACCGGCTTCCAAGAGTTTTCGCCAATCCCCAGGCGACCGGTGGTAAGGCTTGCGCCCGGCCGGACGGAAGGCTCTGTGGGCCTGGGCTAACCCGTTCGGATTGGCGCTTGGCCAGCGGCCTGCATGGTCCGTCGGCTGCGGTGGAGGACGGCTACCGCCTGCGGCAGTGGT
>NZ_BMSV01000045.1 GCF_014649335.1 Streptomyces roseolilacinus | reverse complement strand
AAGTTTTTAAGGGCGCACGGTGGATGCCTTGGCACCAGGAACCGATGAAGGACGTGGGAGGCCACGATAGGCCCCGGGGAGCTGTCAACCGAGCTTTGATCCGGGGGTGTCCGAATGGGGAAACCCGGCAGTCGTCATGGGCTGTCACCCGCTGCTGAACACATAGGCAGTGTGGAGGGAACGAGGGGAAGTGAAACATCTCAGTACCCTCAGGAAGAGAAAACAACCGTGATTCCGGGAGTAGTGGCGAGCGAAACCGGATGAGGCCAAACCGTATGCGTGTGAGACCCGGCAGGGGTTGCGCATGCGGGGTTGTGGGATCTCTCTTTCGCGGTCTGCCGGCCGTGAGACGAGTCAGAAACCGTATGGATAGGCGAAGGACATGCGAAAGGTCCGGCGTAGAGGGTAAGACCCCCGTAGCTGAAATTCATGCGGCTCGTTGGAGAGACACCCAAGTAGCACGGGGCCCGAGAAATCCCGTGTGAATCTGGCGGGACCACCCGCTAAGCCTAAATATTCCCTGGTGACCGATAGCGGATAGTACCGTGAGGGAATGGTGAAAAGT
>NZ_BMSV01000044.1 GCF_014649335.1 Streptomyces roseolilacinus | reverse complement strand
GACCCGCACTTCGAACGTCAACCACCGCCCGCCGGTCATCACCTCCAAGCTCAAAGTCACCGAGCTCGACCTGACGCCCGGCAAGGAGCACCTGGTCTGCCCCGACTGCTCTACCTGGGTCCCGATCACCGGCATGCTGGGTACGCCGAAGCTGGTGCCCCACCACACCGGCCGCGCCAAGGCGGCCGAGCCGCGCCGCTGCACGGCTGGTAGCAACCGCCGGATCGACCTCGACATCAAGCTCGACGCCTGGCGCGTGGGGGTGGCCGAACGGGCTGAGGTGGCCGCGACGGTCGCGTTCCGCCGGGCGACGAAGGTGTTGCCGAAGCCGCGCACGGGCTCGGTGCCGGCCGTGAGCCAGCTAAAGCCCACCCCGCTCACCCCGGAAGCGGTCCGCGTGGTGTTCATCCGGCACCGAGAGATGTGCCCGTCCTGCAAGGACGAGACCAAAGGCAGCACCAGGACGGTGCAGCTGTGCCCCGAGGGTAAACGGCTGGCCGACAGCTACCTGAGGCTGCTCCGTCAGGAGCCCAAGCGCCGGGCTCAGCGCGAGGCATTCGCCCGGGAGCGCCAGCGGTTCGACCGTCAGTACAC
>NZ_BMSV01000043.1 GCF_014649335.1 Streptomyces roseolilacinus | reverse complement strand
CGTCGCATGACCCGGTTGGACCGAAGCCGCCCAAGGATCTGCACCGGCAGGTCGGACAGGAGGTGAGCGATGCGAGGTGCGTCGTATCCGGAGTCCAGGAGGACGACCAGGATCTCCGGGTCTCCTTCCCGCCACTGACCAGCGGCGATGAGCCGCTTGGTGACCTCACGGATCTGGGTGGTGGTAACGGCCGCAAGGTCGGCACCCGGCTCCAGGCGGGCCGCGTCCAGCACGGCGGTCCAAGAGGTGCGGCCGGTCTCCAGCGCGGCCACGACCGAGTACGGCTGGCTAGGGATCATCCGGTGCTCGTTCTAGCCCCGGCCGTATGTGTGGCAGAAGGAACGGTTCGCGCAGGTCGCGGCGTCCGGCCTCAGCCAGGGCGATACGTCGACAGCCAGGACCAGCCTGCCGTCCGCGGCTCTCGGCAGCGGCAGGCCGGCCAGTGCCCGACGGAGCCGGCCGAAGTCGATCCGCCCCTGGTTGGGCCCGGCGTACAAGGCTCCGTGACCTCGCCGGTGCTCTGGCGCGAGCGCGAGATCCACCAGCGTTTTGACAGGGCCCTCCGTGTAAAGGAGGGCGTCCGTCAGCTCGAACAACGCA
>NZ_BMSV01000042.1 GCF_014649335.1 Streptomyces roseolilacinus | reverse complement strand
CGCCGCTGCGGCCACGCCCCCGGCGCCCGCACCCCCGAGGAGCAGCGAGCCATCGCAGAGTTCACCGCGATGCTCACCGCTCGGCAGAGACCGACCCCGTGGACCGGTCACGGCGACGTCGCTGTACGGATCACCCCCGACGCTCGCACCCTGGAACGCGGCCGCCCCACCGAAGGGCAGCAGCCGGACGCCGACCCCGTCGCCCTGGTCCTCATCCACCCCGACACCCAGACCGCCCTCACCGCACGCTTCACTGCGCCAGGACACGAATGCACGGCACCTGGACCACCTCGTACCGGCTCCTCACCCACGCCCTCGCCGAACGCGACCTCCCACCCGTCATCGACCTGAGCACCTGAGCACACGAAGCGGCCCCCGCAGTCCGGACCTCGATCCGGGCGGCGGGGGCCGCTTTTTGTGTTTCTGGAGGGCAGCGAAGTGCCCGTGCGGGGCATCTGGCCAGCTTTAGAAGCGTCCCGCGCGGGACGCTTCTCGTCAACGAGATAGACCCTCGAGGTGGGTCAGAAGGCGCCGTTCAGGCTCCACCAGGTGGCGGTGGTCTTTTCGCCGGCTCCCAACCCGCCCGTGCTGAGTCCCTTGTACTGGATCAGCCAGTAGCCGTCGGTCGCGAGGAGGTCCGGGCGGCCGTCGGCCGACCAG
>NZ_BMSV01000041.1 GCF_014649335.1 Streptomyces roseolilacinus | reverse complement strand
CGCCGACGAACGTGGTCTTGCCCACGCCGAAGCCGCCCGCCACCACGATCTTCGCGCTGGTCGTCGACCGTCCCCCGGCGGCCGCACCGCCGCTAGAGCTTCCGAAGTCCACTGAGCACCCTTTCGAGCAGCGTCACATCCGGCGTGCCGCCGGCCTCTCCGTTTCCTGGCTGGTGGATCGCCACCATGCCCGCCTCCGCCAGGTCGGCGACGAGGATCCGGGCCACCCCGAGCGGCATCGACAGCAGTGCCGACACCTCGGCCACGGACTTCACCTCACGGCAGAGGTGGCAGATCCGCTGGTGCTCGGGGAGCAGCCCGGCGAGGTGCGCCGGGTCGGCCGTGGTGGACACCAGCGCCTCGATGGCGAGCTGGTACCGGGGACGGGTCCGTCCGCCGGTCATCGCATAGGGACGGACCAACGGCTGATCGCCTTCATGCCCGTACGAGGCGTCGTCGAGCGACACGCCGTACGGGTCGTGAGAGGCGGGGGGCGGGGTCATGAATCCTCCGGTCGTGACAGCAGGTGGTCTGCGTGCCGTCTGACTGGGCCGGTGGGGGGCCGAGTGGGGCGGCCGACGGTGTAGATGACACAAAGGCGACAGGCGGGTACGGAGGGGCGTACCCGCCTGGCCGGGCTAGTGGAGCAGGCTTCCCTGGAGCTCCGCGCGCAGGTCCGGGGTGAGGACGCTGCCCGCGCGGTCCACGAGAAGGGCCATCTCGT
>NZ_BMSV01000040.1 GCF_014649335.1 Streptomyces roseolilacinus | reverse complement strand
CGCCCAGCACCTCGGCGAGCGCGCCCGCCGCCATCGAGCAGGCCGAGCCGACCTCGCCCTGGCAGCCGACCTCGGCCCCGGAGATCGACGCGTTCTCCTTGAACAGCATGCCGACCGCGCCCGCGGCCAGGAGGAACCGCACGACGCCGTCCTCGTCGGCACCCGGCACGAAGTTCACGTAGTAGTGCAGGACGGCGGGGATGATGCCGGCCGCGCCGTTCGTCGGGGCGGTGACGACCCGGCCGCCGGCGGCGTTCTCCTCGTTGACCGCCATCGCGTACAGGGTGATCCACTCCATGGCGAGGGCCTGCGGGTCGCCCTCGGAGCGCAGCTTGCGGGCCGTGGTCGCGGCGCGCCGGCGCACCTTCAGGCCGCCGGGCAGGATGCCCTCGCGGGACATGCCGCGGTCGACGCACTCGCGCATGACCCGCCAGATCTCCAGCAGCCCGGCGCGGATCTCCTCCTCCGTGCGCCACGCCTTCTCGTTCTCCAGCATCAGCGCGGAGATCGACAGGCCGGTCTCGCGGGCGAGGCGCAACAGCTCGTCGCCCGTGCGGAAGGGGTACTTCAGGACCGTGTCGTCGAGCTTGATCCGGTCCGCGCCGACCGCGTCCTCGTCGACGACGAACCCGCCGCCCACCGAGTAGTACGTCTTCTCCAGCAGCGTGACGCCCTCGGCGTCGTACGCCCACAGGGTCATGCCGTTGGCGTGGTAGGGGAGCGCCTTGCGGCGGTGCAGGACCAGGT
>NZ_BMSV01000039.1 GCF_014649335.1 Streptomyces roseolilacinus | reverse complement strand
TGAGCGAACTGACCAGACGGCAGGGCGTCGCAGGGGAAGGGTCAGTCAGAGATGGGCATCTGGGTGCCTGGGGCATATACGTCTTCCCAGTAGGCGATTGGGCCGTCTTCGTCGTGGAAGGTCTGAGTGGTGACGAGGACAGCCACGGAGATGTGCGGTGGCGCGTCGATCTGGAGGGCATCCAGCTCGTCCTGGGAGGCCTGACGGGCACGCGCTGTGCGCTGCCCTTTGACCACCTCATGGCTGGTCCGCTCGGCGAAGATTTCACCGAAGTAGCGCGGCATCCGCGTCTCCTCGGCCAGCTCGGGTACTTGAGCAACCGTGCGGGGCGGGTAGACGGATACACCTACTGAGGTGGCTCTGCCGTCCTGTTGGAAGGTGCGAATGCGAATCACGACTTCGTCGCCCGGTTCAAGATCAAGGGCTTCACACACTTCGGGATCATGGACCGACCTTCGCATTACGCGGTGTCCGGAAGAAGATTCGCCTGGGGCGTAGCGGAGACCGTTCCTGACCATCCGATCTAGCCTGTCGGCCCCGGTGATGACCAGCGGGTTCTTCGTGACAACAGTTCCCAGTGCTCCTCGGGATGCGACCAGCCCCTCACCCTTCAGGACGCCCAAGGCGCGACTCACGGTCTTCGCAGCCACGTCGAACTGCGCGCGAATCTCGGCTACGGAAGGAAGCGCGTCTCCAGGGGCGAGCTCACCGCTTCTGATGCGCATGCGGAAATGGTCCGCCACATCGGCGTACCCCTTC
>NZ_BMSV01000038.1 GCF_014649335.1 Streptomyces roseolilacinus | reverse complement strand
TTGGTAGTGGGTGGCTCGTTTGTCGTAGCGGGTGGCCAGGGCCCGGTTCTGCTTGAGGCGGTTGAAGCAGCGCTCGATGACGTTGCGTCGCCGGTAGGCGGCCCGGTCGAGGCGGCAGAGGCTCTCGCCTCGCCGGATGCGTCCGTTGATCTGGTCGATCCGCTCCGGGATGGTCGCGGCGATGCCGCGTCTGCGGAGGTAGGCGCGGATCTTGCGGGCCGAGTAGCCCTTGTCCGCGACGACGCGGTCGGGCCGGGTCCGGGGCCTGCCCGGGCCCGGCCGGGCGATCCTGACCTTGGTCATGACGGGTTCGAACTGCGTGCAGTCGTTCACGTTCCCGCCGGTCAGGGTGAAGGCGAGCGGTCGGCCCCGGCCGTCGCAGGCGAGGTGGATCTTGCTGGTCAGCCCGCCGCGGGAGCGGCCGAGCGCTTCGTCTTCCCAGGCCCCCCTTTTCGCGCCCCGGCCGCGTGCTGATGGGCCCGGACCGTGGTGGAGTCGACGCAGACGATCGTCCAGTCGACCTGCCCGACAGCGTCGGAGTGCTGCTGGACATGGGCTAGGAGGCGGTCCCAGGTGCCGTCGGCGGACCAGTGCCGGAAGCGGTCGTAGACCGTCTTCCACGGCCCGTAACGCTCCGGCAGGTCACGCCAGGCAGCCCCGGTGGACAGCTTCCACAAGATCCCGTTGACGACCTGGCGCCGATCCCGCACGGGCCGGCCCATCCGGCCCGGCGCCAGCAACGGAGCGATCAACGCCCACGACTCATCCGTCA
>NZ_BMSV01000037.1 GCF_014649335.1 Streptomyces roseolilacinus | reverse complement strand
CGCCGACGAACGTGGTCTTGCCCACGCCGAAGCCGCCCGCCACCACGATCTTCGCGCTGGTGGTTGAGCGGGCCGCACCGCCGCTAGAGCTTGCGAAGTCCACTGAGCACCCTTTCGAGCAGTGTCACGTCTGGCTGGCCGCCGGCGGCCTCGTCGCCGCCGGGCTGGTGGATGGCGACGAGGCCGGCCTCCGCCAGGTCGGCGACGAGGATCCGGGCAACGCCGAGGGGGATGGAGAGGAGCGCCGAGATCTCGGCCACCGACTTGATCTCGAAGCACAGGTGGCAGATCCGCTGGTGCTCGGGCAACTGCCCGTGCAGCCGCGACGGATCGGTCGTGGTGGACACCAGCGCCTCGATGGCGAGCTGGTACCGGGGACGCGTCCGGCCGCCGGTCATGGCGTACGGACGGACCAGCGGGCTGTGGGCACCCCCGCCCGCGGCCGGCTCCGGGCGGCGGCGCTGCTGCTGCACCGGCTGACTGCGCGGTGCCTGCGGCTGCTGGTAGGGCTGGTAGCCCTGTCTGCCCGGCGCAGAGGGGAAGTTGTAGTGGTTCTGGGCGTTGTCACCCTGCACCTGGTGAGCACCGTCGTATGGGTGGTGTCCGCCTGGGGGTGTTGCCACGATTCCTCCTCCGACTGCCGTTCGCCGGTCCATGTCCCTGTGGAGCCGCGCCACCGCACCTTAAGGCGCGGTGGCGAGAAACGCACGGTTCGTCTGCTAGTTGAGAAGACTGCCTTGCAGTTCCGCGCGCAGGTCCGGGGTGAGGACGCTGCCCGCGCGGTCCACGAGAAGGGCCATCTCGT
>NZ_BMSV01000036.1 GCF_014649335.1 Streptomyces roseolilacinus | reverse complement strand
GTAGAGACAAGCGATCATGGACGTGCGGTTGACGACCTGCACAAACGTGTTGTCCCAGGTGCCCAGCGTCGCCTTGCTCGTGTTCGTCTTAAACATCGGCCCTGTGGCGGACTGGCCCTTCCAGGCACAGAAGTACCCCGAGGGGCAGTCGCTGACCGCGGCCTGCGCAGGCGTTGTGCCCGCGCCGAGAAGCCCGAGCGAGGTGAGCCCCAGCGCCGCGGCCATCGTGGCCAGGCGCCGAAGCGGTGATGTGCGCATTCTTTCCCTCCCGATACGGCGCGCACAGGTTTTCGAACGCGCCGCGAAGAGGACCGTACCCGCGCCTACTGCCATCGCGCCGCGCGGGCCGCCTCTTCGTACAGTCGGCCCGGTCCCACCACGTTTGTGCCGGCCCCCCGCCGGCACCTGCGGCTGGTCGCCCCGCCCGTCGTCCCTCGCGTCTTGGCCGACGCGGATGCCGCAGCTACCCGTGCGGAGGCAGCCGCCAAGCGGGCCCGCGCCAACGCGGACCCCACCCAGGCGGCGAAGCTCAAGGCCGACGCCGCGGTCGGCACCGCCACCGGCACCGCCGCCGATGCGATCGACTGCTCCATGCGGCCCCATTGGAGCAGGATCTCAACTGTTGCCCAGACGGAAGGTCGCCGCCGACAAGTTTTCGACACTATGCCCCTCTATAGGGCGCACACAGGGATTCTGTCCGAAAAGCTAATTCTTTGCTGCCCTGGTCGCTGCGAGGCTGACGTTGCCCAAGGTCATCTTGGTGTGTCCACGGAAACCACGTAGCTGCTGCGCTCCTGCGCCCGCTATG
>NZ_BMSV01000035.1 GCF_014649335.1 Streptomyces roseolilacinus | reverse complement strand
GCCAAGGTGTCCCAGACAGGCGCCGTGCCGGGCCCTAGGAGCTTCGACGCCCTCGCCACCCAGCAGTCCAAAGGTTTCACCCGGGTACTGAACGCCGCTCCCGGACAAGGCTCGAAGCCCGACGATGCCGTCTTCTCCGTGTTCGAGGCCTCCGCCACCGTCACGCCCCCACCCGGATACAAGCCGACCGGAGAACTGAGCGGCAAGCTCTTCTTCCTGCCGCCCCGCTGGGACAACGCCAAGTACCTCAAGGTGCCGCAAGGGGCCGCAGTCTTCAGCTACTCCATCCCCCTCGTCTACAACACGAAAGCCGGCGCACCAGAGAAGGCTGTGGCCGACCACATCAAGGCGGCCTTCACCCAACCGGGCAGTACCAAGCCCGCCAACGCGAACAAGAACGTCCCAGGACAGAGCGCCAGCGCTCCCCTGCACCGCCTGTACCACGACAACGCCCGCCGCAAGAAGAACCGGGCGACCGCGGTCAGCACATGCAAGAAGGAGTTCGGCGCCAACTACGCGCAAGGCGGCAAGGAGTGCGACGAGTACCCCTTCGCTGTCACCTACGAAGGCTGCGCCCTGCCCTCATACGATCAGGCCGCGCCGAAGAACAACTTCTCCGTCCGTGCCTTGCCTAAGGCGGACAACGGCAACGCCGGCAACCTGCTCGGTCAGTTCCTGACGCTCAACCGCATCATCGACGGTAAAGACGACGGCTTCTACGTCACCATCACGTAGCGGCAGGCGGTCCCCAGGGGAGCAGCAACGACCGCTCCCCTGGGGACCGTCACACGTCCCCGGGCCAGAACTGGATGAGGTACCGCTCCACGCCCTCGGTGATC
>NZ_BMSV01000034.1 GCF_014649335.1 Streptomyces roseolilacinus | reverse complement strand
ACGAACCCGCTGGTGAAGGTCCGCAAGGCCACCGTCGACGACCTGACGATGGACTCCAAGGGCCGCGTCACCATCGGCGTCTGCCACGACGGCAAGCCCGCCCGGATGCGGCTGTGGGATCCCGGACAGGGCGCGCTGCGCGGCATCACCGCCGGCGTCACCGGTGCTGGCAAGTCCGTCCTACAGAACCTGATCCTCGCCGCGGAGAAGCGCTCCGGCGTCGTCTCCTGGGTCGGCGACGTCCAGGGCGGCATGTCCCTCCCGGAGGCGGAAGGCCGCGTCGACTGGTTCGCCAAGGGCCCGGTGGAGACGCTCCTGATGCTCACGGCCGCGCACGCGGTCATGAAGTACCGCGAGCGGCTCTCCAACGAGATGGGCCGCGGCGACTTCGACCTCAACAAGCCGTGGCCGCTCATCAACATCACGCTGGACGAGATCAACCGGCTGCTGTCCCACCCGGACGAAGCGATGCGCAAGGCCACCGCCTACCTCATCGCCGACATCCAAAAGACCGGCCGCAAGGTCGGCATCGGCATCCGGCTCGCCGTGCAGTCCCTGCACCTCAAGGACCTCGGCGACGACGACGCGATCCGCCAGCAGGGCAAGGTCGGCGCGCTGTTCCTCATGCGCACCGCCTCCTCCTCCACCAAGGAGATGGGCCTGGACGGCATCGCCCCGGCCGGTTTCCAGATGGAGAACATCCCCGCCCGGATCTACGAGAACGGGCAGATCGAGGCGCTGTTCTCCGGCAAGGACGACGAGGACGGCGAGAGTACGGCCGGTATGGCGTACATGTTCCTCGACGGCCGGGCGAAGTTCATGCGCACCTTCTTCGCGGAGAAGAAGGACGGGGTCTACCCCGACCTGATCGCCCTGTACGGCGAGGACCCGCCCACCGGGCTG
>NZ_BMSV01000033.1 GCF_014649335.1 Streptomyces roseolilacinus | reverse complement strand
GTCGTCCCCGCACCCGCGGGGGTAGTCCGTTCCTGGAACCACAGGAAGCAGGGCCTAAGCCAGTCGTCCCCGCACCCGCGGGGGTAGTCCCATGCCGCCCACGGTCGTCGACGAGCAGCTGGTGTCGTCCCCGCACCCGCGGGGGTAGTCCGTACATCGACGAAGAGATGATCGGCGACGTGATGTCGTCCCCGCACCCGCGGGGGTAGTCCGCCGCCCCCCTCACCGCCGCCGACGTCCGCCGCGTCGTCCCCGCACCCGCGGGGGTAGTCCCTCACCGCCCCCGCCGGCCCCGCCTACGACACCGTCGTCCCCGCACCCGCGGGGGTAGTCCTCCGGGACCGACTCGCGTAGCCGCTGCGGCAGGGTCGTCCCCGCACCCGCGGGGGTAGTCCGGGCCAGACCCCCGCGGATTCCCCCCCGGCCACGTCGTCCCCGCACCCGCGGGGGTAGTCCGGTCCCGCAGCCGTCCTCCTCGCCGGCCGGGGCGTCGTCCCCGCACCCGCGGGGGTAGTCCTGCGTGATCACACAGCATCACGTGTGCTTCTATGTCGTCCCCGCACCCGCGGGGGTAGTCCCGCATCCGCGGACATCACCGCGCTTGCCAACCCGTCGTCCCCGCACCCGCGGGGGTAGTCCCTCAGGGTGCGTAGGGGATACTCGGATCATCGGGTCGTCCCCGCACCCGCGGGGGTAGTCCCTGGCCACTGAGCTGGGCGTCACCCGCCAGTGGGTCGTCCCCGCACCCGCGGGGGTAGTCCCCGCATCGTCTTCGCCAGGCGCCGGCCGCCGTTGTCGTCCCCACACCCGCGGGGGTAGTCCGCACGCTCTTGCCCATGCCGGACGCCCCGGCCAGTCGTCCCCGCACCCGCGGGGGTAGTCCCTCAACATCGCGTTGCGCGAGATGTTCACGCAGGTCGTCCCCGCACCCGCGGGGGTAGTCCGCCCAGCGACCGTGAGCGGGTCGGTGAGCTGCTGTCGTCCCCGCACCCGCGGGGGTAGTCCGGGCGGCGGACGGTCGAGGAC
>NZ_BMSV01000032.1 GCF_014649335.1 Streptomyces roseolilacinus | reverse complement strand
CCGCAAGTCCGTGTCCAAGACGGTCTACGAGGGCCCGGTCACCCAGAACATGCAGATCAACAACACCAGCCATCAGCGCGGGATGTTCTCCCGCGCCCGCAACGACGTCCGCTGACCCGGGCGCCCTGCCTCGTATCCGAACACCTCGCCCGCGGGCCGGGGCTTCGGGTGCGGGACAGGCCGTCCGGCCTCGCGGTCAGTCGTAGTCGATCCAGATACGGCCGTGGTCGTCGACCTCGGCACCCCGGATCTGTCCGTCGACGATCGCGCCGTTGATCGTCACCTCGACGTCGTAGTCCACGTCGATCCACAGCACGCCGTCGTCGTCGGTGAACGCGGGCCAGATCGTCCCGTCCGTGTCCACGACCTCTTCGAAGACGACTTCTTCCGGCTCATCGCGGGTGAACCACCCCATCGCAGCCGCCTCCTCTCTCTCCCGGGCCCGTCGCTCACAGCTTGGCCCACTCGCACGCTCCGTGAACACCACATCGACAACAAGGAGTTGCCCCGTGCAGTCCAACGACAACACCGGCGCCGGCCGCCAGGAGCTCGCCTACCTTCCCGTCCCGCTCCCGAAGGAGCCGACCAAGCCGTCACGCCTGGCCGGACTGCGCGAAGCACTGCGCGACTGGTGGGACCGCGCCTGGGACATCGACGGCGTCCTGTACGAGATGTGGGACGACATCCTCAGCGCCCCCGACGACGGCCTGCGCCACATGGCGCCCTGGCTGCGCGCCATCCTGATGACGGCCGGGGTCTCCTTCGTCGTGCTGATGGCCAAGGGCGCCGGCGAAGTCATCCTCCAGGCCCTGCACCAGATCCTCACCGCCGTACCCAAGGTGCAGGTCGGCGTCGACACCTCCAACGGCGTCGCCGCCGTCGTCGACCAACCAGTGCGCACCTACATCGCGCAGCACTCCGCCGGCCTCCCGGTCGAAGCCTCCACCGTCTACACGCTGTGGCTGCTCACCGGCATCACCGGCCTGGTCCTCGGCTTCCTCACCCGCAACAACGGAGTACGCGCGACGTGGACCGCGTGGGGCGCGGCCACCGTCTTCATGGTCTGGACGGCCACCCCGGACACCAGCCGCCCCGT
>NZ_BMSV01000031.1 GCF_014649335.1 Streptomyces roseolilacinus | reverse complement strand
GTTTCATGGCGGCCCGTACCCTAAACCGACTCAGGTGGTCAGGTAGAGAATACCGAGGCGTTCGGGTGAACTATGGTTAAGGAACTCGGCAAAATGCCCCCGTAACTTCGGGAGAAGGGGGGCCACGCCTGGTGATGAGTCTTGCACTCGGAGCTGGGGGTGGCCGCAGAGACCAGCGAGAAGCGACTGTTTACTAAAAACACAGGTCCGTGCGAAGCCGTAAGGCGATGTATACGGACTGACGCCTGCCCGGTGCTGGAACGTTAAGGGGACCGGTTAGCTCCATTTCGGTGGGGCGAAGCTGAGAACTTAAGCGCCAGTAAACGGCGGTGGTAACTATAACCATCCTAAGGTAGCGAAATTCCTTGTCGGGTAAGTTCCGACCTGCACGAATGGCGTAACGACTTCTCGACTGTCTCAACCATAGGCCCGGTGAAATTGCACTACGAGTAAAGATGCTCGTTTCGCGCAGCAGGACGGAAAGACCCCGGGACCTTTACTACAGTTTGATATTGGTGTTCGGTTCGGCTTGTGTAGGATAGGTGGGAGACTGTGAAGTCCCAACGCCAGTTGGGGTGGAGTCGCCGTTGAAATACCACTCTGGTCGTGCTGGATGTCTAACCTGGGTCCGTGATCCGGATCAGGGACAGTGTCTGATGGGTAGTTTAACTGGGGCGGTTGCCTCCTAAAGGGTAACGGAGGCGCCCAAAGGTTCCCTCAGCCTGGTTGGCAATCAGGTGTTGAGTGTAAGTGCACAAGGGAGCTTGACTGTGAGACCGACGGGTCGAGCAGGGACGAAAGTCGGGACTAGTGATCCGGCGGTGGCTTGTGGAAGCGCCGTCGCTCAACGGATAAAAGGTACCCCGGGGATAACAGGCTGATCTTCCCCAAGAGTCCATATCGACGGGATGGTTTGGCACCTCGATGTCGGCTCGTCGCATCCTGGGGCTGGAGTCGGTCCCAAGGGTTGGGCTGTTCGCCCATTAAAGCGGTACGCGAGCTGGGTTTAGAACGTCGTGAGACAGTTCGGTCCCTATCCGCTGTGCGCGTAGGAATATTGAGAAGGGCTGTCCCTAGTACGAGAGGACCGGGACGGACGAACCTCTGGTGTGCCAGTTGTCCTGCCAAGGGCATGGCTGGTTGGCTACGTTCGGGAGGGATAACCGCTGAAAGCATCTAAGCGGGAAGCCTGCTTCGAGATGAGTATTCCCACCTCCTTGAGAGGGTAAGGCTCCCAGTAGACGACTGGGTTGATAGGCCGGATATGGAAGCCCAGTGATGG
>NZ_BMSV01000029.1 GCF_014649335.1 Streptomyces roseolilacinus | reverse complement strand
GGGGTGTTGTCCACGAAATTGGTGATCAACCAGTTCAGATTCTGCGCCGCCTGGCTCATCGGGCTCACACTAACGCTCCTGGTTGTAGGTACTACCCGGGCCACTGTGTTGATCGTAAGTGGCCGATCCGTTCATGTCCGTTCCCGCGTTGCGCCCCTGCTGGACACCGCGCCGCAGGTTGCTCAACCTGCCGCGGACGTCCTCGGGGGCGCGGGAGACCTGTGGGCCGCCCTGCGGGGTCTGTTCCGCGGTTCCCTCGACCAGGTTCGCCTTGGGAACCCGCCGGGGCAGCCCGGAGGCCGTGACCCCGCCGGCCTTCGGCTCCTTGAGCTTCCCGGCCCGCTGCCAGCGTTCGTCGTTCGTCGAACGCCAGGCCTCGGAGTCCTCCGCGTCGCCCTGGGGAGCCTGCGGGACCGGCTGGGCCCGCTGGTCCGGAGTGTCCTGCTGGTGGTCCCGGTTCCGGCTCGGCAGGTCCGCCGGACGCTGGCCGCCGCGACGCGGCAGTCCTGCGCCGGTCAGCCCGTGCTCGGTGTTCGGCGCGGAACCCGGACGATCGAAGCCTACGCGGTCCCGCTCGTTCGCGGGAGCGCCCTGCGTAGATTCCGATTCGCCGGCGTAGCCGCCGTCGTAGCCGCCCTGGTACGTGTTCTGCGCAGGCCACCCGCCCTGGTCGGGCTGGGCCTCGAACTGGTTGCCGTACGACGGCTGCTCGGCGTCGCGGCCGGTGAAGTCACCTTCCGCATAGGCAGGACCGGGGTACTCACCGGTGGCATAGTCGCCGCCGTTCGCGTAGCCGTCCCCGCGGTACTCGCCGCCGCCCTGGTACTCGTTCCCGGCGCCGTAGCCGTCGCCCTGGTACGCGTCGCCGCCCTGGTAGCCCGCGCCGTCGCCCTGGTAGCCCTCCTGCGGCTGGAACTCGCCGTAGCCGGGCTGCTGCTCGTACCCCTCCTGCGGGTACGGCTGCTGGGCGTCCTGCTGCTCGTAGGGGGCCTCGTACCGCTCCTGCTCCTGGCCGTCGCGCGACGGCCCGCCCTGCAGCTGCGCGCCGAGCGCCGCGCGGCGCCCCTCGCGCAGCAGGGAGCGGCCCACCGGGTCCAGCGCGGTGCCGTCCTGCTGCTGCTCGTAGCGGGAGTCGTCGAAGCCGAGCTCCGCGGCCGTCCGCATCGGGGCGGCCTCGTACGTCTGCTGCTCCGGGATGATCTGGGAGACCGTGAAGTCCTCGTGCAGCGGCTCGCCGCCGCCACCGTGGGTGATCGCGTCCGGCAGCATGACCAGCGACGTGGTGCCGGCCTGCTCGCCCGAGGGGCGCAGCTGGACGCGGATGCCGTGCCGGTCGGCGAGGCGGCCGACCACGAAGAGGCCCATGCGCTGGGAGACCGCGACGTCCACCGTCGGCGGGTTGGCCAGCTTGTGGTTGATGTCCGCGAAGTCCTCGGCGGTGAGGCCGATGCCCTTGTCGTGGATCTCGACCATCACACGGCCGTCGGGCAGGCGCGTCGCGGTGACGCGCACCTTGGTCTGCGGCGAGGAGAACGTGGTGGCGTTCTCCAGCAGCTCGGCCAGCAGGTGCACGAGGTCGGTCACGGCCTGGCCGTGGATCTCGGCCTCGGGGACGCCCGACAGCTCGATGCGCTCGTACTGCTCCACCTCGGAGGTGGCGGCGCGCATGACGTCGACCAGGGGGACCGGCTGGTCCCAGCGGCGGCCCGGCTCCTCGCCGGCGAGGATCAGCAGGTTCTCGCCGTTGCGGCGCATGCGGGTGGCCAGGTGGTCCAGCCTGAAGAGGTTCTCCAGCTGGTCCGGGTCGGCCTCGTTGTTCTCCAGGTCGGTGATCAGCGTCAGCTGGCCCTCGATCAGGGACTGGTTGCGCCGCGACAGGTTGGTGAAGATCGCGTTGACGTTGCCCCGCAGCAGGGCCTGCTCGGCGGCGAGCCGGACGGCCTCGCGGTGGACCTGGTCGAAGGCCCGCGCGACCTCGCCGATCTCGTCCTGCGTGTCGATCGGGATCGGCTCGACACGGGTGTCGACCTTGCCCGGGTCGGTCCGCGACAGCTGGTCGACCAGCGTCGGCAGGCGCTGCTCCGCGACGCCGAGCGCGGCGTGGCGCAGGCGGCGCATGGCGCGGCTCATCTGGCGCGCCATGACGCCGGCCAGGATGAAGGCGGCGAGCAGCGCGATCACGACGATGCCGCCGTTGACGAACGCGTCCGTCCGGGCCTCGTCGGCGATCCGGGTGGCCTCGTTGAGCGCCTTGGTGAGCAGCTCGGTCTCGACCTCGGTGTACCCGTCGAACTTGCCGGTGGAGACGGCCATCCAGGTCTCGGGCGTGACACCGCCCTGCTTGCGCTTGACGAGCGCCTTGATGTCGTCGGCGTCCTCGGCCTTGCCGATCTCGTTGGCCATGCCCTCGAAGACCGACTTCTCGCCCGAGGCGGACTGGGCGACCGGCGGCTGCACGCCCGCGGCGGTGAACTCCCTGGCGCCGTCCTGCGCCTTGCGGGTCATCACCTCGGTGAGCCGGTCGACGTCCTCCTGCGTACCGCCGGAGACGAACTCGCCGATGGCGATGTTCTCCAGGTACTTGTACGAGTTGAACGCCTTCGCCTGGGCCTTGAAGACCTCGTCGTCCTTGCTCGGCCGGAGCAGCAGGTGCATGCCGATCGAGCGCTGCAGCGACTCGGCGGCCTTGGCGAGCTGGATGGCGTAGACGGTGCGGCCGAAGCTCGTGACGTTGCCGGTGCCCAGGCCGAGCTCGTTGGAGAACTCCATGAGCACGTGCTGGACCTTGGTGTAGCCCTCTTCGGTCTTCACCGGGTCCAGGGCCTTGGTGTACGCGGCCTTCCGCAGCTCCTGGAGCTGCGGCTCCTCGGTGCGGAACAGCTGGAGGCGGCGCTCCAGGCCCTGCCCGCCGGGCATGTCCCGGACGGCCTCGTCGAACTTCTGCTTCGCGGCGTCCGTGGTGGCGTACGCGTCGGTGACGGCGCTCGCCTCCCGGTCGGACTTGCTCTTGGCGGTGAGCAGTGGCTCCGCGGTGAGGTCGCGCTCGTTGAGCAGCGCCTGGCCGTACTCGGAGGCGGCCCGCACGATGCTCGCCGTCTTCTCCGCGTCCCGGGCCTCCTGCCAGGTGTCGACGGACGTCTTCACCTGGAAGCCGCCCATCACCAGGCCGACCAGCACGGGCACGAGGAGGATGGCGTTCAGTCGCGTCGCCACGTGCCAGTTGCGGGGGGAGAACCGGCTGGGGCTGCCGCCCGCGGGGGCGGTGCCGGCCGGGGGTGTTACGGGCGCATCCGCAGGCGGCGCCGCCGTGCGCGGCGGCGGGGTGAAGTTCCCCCGCGCCTGCTGCTCTGCGGCGCTTTTCGTGCTTCGCCTCACTCGACCAACAACCTCTCGGCGTCGGCACCTACGATGTGCCGTTCTTCTGCTCAGAGCCGTACTACTCAGGAGTTCGTGCATTGCAGCACGTAAAGCGGTCGCGTTCCAAACAGCCCGATCCGGCGATCACCGACGGTCCGCACGACAGATAAAACGGGCATAAAGAGCAGTACCCGCCAAAAAGTGGGGCTCATGTGAGCGCAGCGACACCGTACGGATGCGTGTCGTGTCCGAAGGGTCGCAATTCTCTGTCGAAACGTTATGAACACGCGGGGCGGGCCGTGTCAGACGACACAGCCCGCCCACCGGATTCCCACGACAACTACCGTACGTGCTCGTCCACTTGTTGATCGACTTGCCGAGGTGGGCCGATCCGTCCCCCTTCGGGCACCTACTTCAACCGCGCCATGAGGGCGTGTTCGACGAGGGTGATGAGGGCGCTCTTGGCGTCCGCGCGGTGGC
>NZ_BMSV01000028.1 GCF_014649335.1 Streptomyces roseolilacinus | reverse complement strand
TCAAAGTTCGCCGTCACAGGACAAGACCTGATCACCCCTGTCACGCTCACCAAGCGTCACCCGGAGGTGTCACGCCCCTGTCACGCCGCCTGTCACGCCGCCGGAAAGCCGCGTGACAGCACCCTCCCGAAAGCCGATCAATTCGGGCATTTATGCTCGGATTCGGCCCGGAACCCTCCGGGCCGAATCCGCGTGACAAGCACGACAGCGTGACACCCCACCGGGAAGTGATCACACTCTGTTGCGACCGGCGCGGAAGCCCAGCGACGGCGAGGGCCGGTTCGCCCGTGCCCGGCTCCCGCGCCGCGCCTCGGCGATACCGTGGTGACACACGCCAGAGAGAAGCCCAGGAGCCCCGGATGAGCCAGCAGCCGGCCCCCGTGCCCGCCCGCCAGCCCCTCGACGAGCACGCCGCCGCATCGGCCCGCGCGTACGCGGCCGCGGAGCGCGCCAAGACGGACGTCCTCGCCTCGGTCCTGGAGGACATCGCCGCCAACGGCTACCCCTCGCCCGAGTCCGGCGTGCCGTGGGAGACCGCCCGCGACGCGCACCTCGCCCGTCTCGCGGACGAGCAGCCGCGTGTCGCCTGAGCACGGCGCGCGCCGCTCGCGCGTCATCATGGTGGAGCCCGCGCTCACCCAGCTGGCGAAGCTCACCGCGAGCGAGACGCACCGCCTGGACCGCGCGATCGTCGCCATCAGCGTCAACCCGGAGCTGGGCACCGAGGTGCCCGGCACCCTGCTGCGCGACTACGCGGACGAGGTGGACGCAGTCCGCGTCATCTACTTCGTCACCGCCCTGAAGACCATCACGATCGTGGCGTACGTCGAAGCCTAAGCAGCATGCAGCAGCGCCCCGGGCCTGGTCGGGTCCGGGGCGCTGCTGCATCTGCTGCACGAGGCGCTGCTGCCGTTGATCCGGGTGCCGGAGAGCGATGACATTCGAAGGCCAGCCCCAGGCGCCGCAAGGGTGCTGCTCGGGTAGCAGGCCGTGCTGCACCGGGGGCAGCACGCCGTGCAGCAAACGGTCGTCCGGCTGCTGCACGGCGTGCTGCAACCCCTCAGCCGTCGGCCCCGGTGGCCCATCGCTCCAGGTCGCTCACCGGCTTGTTCAGCAGGATGCGACGGCAGGACTACGCGGTCGCGCGACTCTCCAGGTGCCTCGCCTTCGCCAGGTCGGCGTGCGAGAGGCCCTTGGCCGCCGGCTGACGCAGCGAGGCGTCCCGTACGGCCTCCAAGCGCTCCAGCAGCCCGGTGGTGCTCTCGATGGCGGCCGCGAGCTCCGCGGCGCGCACGCCTGGTCCTCGATGAGCACCCGCAGCGCGACCAGCGGACGGGTGACGGCGGACCGGGTCATGTGGCTCTCGCCCCGCAGGGCCTCGATCCGCTCGGGCCGGCCTGCTTGCGGACGGCGTCGCCGCGCATCCACATCGCCCGGCAGTGGTCGCTGACAGATCCTTTTCGCAGGGCTGCAACCTGCGCGTTTCCCGCCCACGGGAACCGTGTGCGCGTATCTGACAGACGTGTCCCGCATGCGGGACACGGCGGCGCTCCCCGGCCTGGAGCCCGGCTTCCCCTCCAGGGGAACGATGTACGCCTCTACGGAAACGGGCTGCTCTTGTTCTAGAGGAGCAGAACAAGACGGTTCCGCTAGTGCTACCGTCCGGTGGCGCTCCCCACCTCCGACCTGGCGCTTTCCCCTGGAGCGGAACGATGTGCGCCTGGGGCCCGCCGCGTGTTCTGGAAATCTAGAACATGTCAGTACCCCTGGTGATACCGACTGTAGTGACCAGCGGCGCTGTGACCTGCGCTTTCCCCTCGATGGGAATCGTGTAGCGCTCCGTGAGCCGGAGGGTCCCCTCCAGGGAGCCGCGTACGACGCCGGTGGCATGCGAACGGCGCCGCACCCAGAGTGCGGCGCCGTGGCGTCGGGAGAGGCGCTGTGAAGCGGCTCAGGCGCTTTGCGCGAGGTTGGCGACCTGGGCGGCGAAGCGGGTGCGCCGCTGCTCGGAGAAGTCCTCTGCAGGGGTCGCATTGATCTCAGGGACGGCCATCGCGGTGCCGGCGACCCGGCCGCCGGTGAGCACGGGGTGGAGCTGATAGTGGCCGCGGCGCAGAAGCCAGGCGAGGCCAGCCTGCTTCAGCTCCTTGAAGCCCCGGTTGACAGCGGGCTTCCCGGCTCCGAGTTCGGCGGCCATCTCGGCTTGGCTGATGCTGACCGAGCCGCTGTCAGGGTCCTGGAGGGCCAGGAGCACGTCGAGCACGCGGCGGGCGGTCAGGGAGACGTCCACGAGGGCCAGCATCCGCAGAGCGTGGCGGGTGAGCACGATCGGCTCGTCGGACGGGGGGCCAGGGACGTAAGTGGTGCTCACGAGGGCCTCCTGGTCGTTGTCGTCTGGCTCTGAGAATATGCCCGCGCGCGTCATGCGCTCGCCTTCCGGGCGGGCAGACGGCGGCGCGAGAGCGTCACGACCTTCTCGCTACGACGGGCGGCCTCGGCTTCCTTCTTCGCCTTCGCCCGCTCCGCCCGCCATTCGGCGGGGTAGTCCGGAGCCGGGATGATGCAGGCCGGACCGTCGGCGGCGTTCCACTCCTTCTGCCACCGCTCCTGCTCGGCGGAGGTGCCGGCCACCGTGAGCCACGGGTTCAGCTGGAGCACGCCGGGCTTCGCGGTCCGCGTCCAGCCGATGTGGTGGAAGAACTGCATGGGCTCGCTCACCGAGGCCGCGGACAGACTGCACAACTTCTGGAGGTCGCGCTGGTTGATCCGGACGTATCCGCGCGGCGCCTTCGTGCGGTCCACGCCGTGGTAGGCCGGGTCCTGCGCGGCCACGAGCTTGCACCACACCTGGAACCAGCTTCCCGGCATCTTCAGGCTGCCGAGGACGTCCATCAGCAGCCGCGCGTCCAGGACGTAACCCTTCACCTCCGCGCTGACCGCGAACTCGCGACCCTGGATCTTCTCGACACTGACGACCATGCCGCCCTTGCCGTCCGACCGGGCAACAACGCGCTGGCCAGGCCGAACAACCGGCAGCTGCCCCATCAACGCCTCCAGGAAGATCATCGACTGTGGACCGAACGGTATCACTAGGGGAACCGTCTTGTTTCAGAGGGGTAGAACACGCCCTGCCTCCAGCAGGCCGCCGCGCCGCCTCGACACGCCCGGACTTTGTTCTAGATCTCCAGAACAAACCGACCCCCCTTTGTTCTGGAGATCTAGAACACGCCGTTTGGTGTTTGCCCAGGTCAACGCGTTTTGGAGCCGCGAGCACTCTTAGGTGTCTGTAAGACACCCGCCGAGCCTGTAGCGCGGGCACCGGCCTCGGCCCCCTTGAGCTGGCAGCAGCAGACAGCCGGGCGTGTCTGGCATCGCTCGCGCCCGCCCCGGGGCTGGGGCGTGGTGGCTGAGACAGCTTGGCGTGCGGCTCCAGAACTCGGGTGCGGACCGTAGGCGGCATCAGCGGCTCTGAGTCTCGGGTGGTGCCGACCATGACGATCAACAGCAAGGAAGCATGGCCGGTGGCGGTGAAGGGTTCCGCCGCCCGGCCCGAGGAACCGTTCGGCTTCGGTACCTCCACGCCCCGAAATTCAAGCGTCACGATATCTGGGCTTCCTTTCTCTGGCTGAGACTCAGTGCTGACCAATTTGTGATTCCTCGCCTCGCAGGGGGGTGCTGAATACGGGGGCTGATGTATCTCAAAAGGCGCGCCCCGGCCTAACTCAAAACTGGCTTTTCCTGGTCAAGGGTGGTGCGTGCTGATTCCAGTCTTAAGCTAGCCAATATTTTTGAAGCACACTCCCGGATCGTCCACCTTCACCCTCCCCGACCCCTGTTCGCCTCGTCACCCACCCGACTACCTGTCACCTCCCCCTCCTCTTGCTGCTGCTCGGGCCGTGAGGCCCGTGGGTGGGCCGCGCGGGGCGTGGCACGCCTGGCCGGTGGGGGAGTGGGGCGCGCACCCGGTGTGGCTGGAGCGCAGCGGAGGCCACGGGCCGGCCGGAGGCCGGCCCCGGCCCGCAACGCGGGCCGGACGCCCTGCCCTTGACGGCGGGCGCGGAGCGCGTGCCGCCCGGCGGTGAGCGGAGCGAGCCGCCTCCGCTCACGCGGAGCGGGAGCGGCCGGGGCGCGCAGCGCCCCGGCTCGCTGCTTCGGGCGCAGCCCGAAGGGACCCGCTCCGCGGG
>NZ_BMSV01000027.1 GCF_014649335.1 Streptomyces roseolilacinus | reverse complement strand
CCACCAGCAGGTCCAGGAACTCGTCGGGCGAGCGGGTCACCTCGCTCGGCACGACGACGAGCGTCCCGCCGTGCAGCAGGGCGCCCCACATCTCGAAGACGGAGACGTCGAAGGCGTACGAGTGGAACAACGACCAGACGTCCGTCTCGTCGAAGGCGTAGTGCTCCTGGGCGGTGGCCATCAGCCGCACCACGTTGGCGTGGGTGAGCGTCACGCCCTTCGGGCGGCCGGTGGAGCCGGACGTGTAGATCACGTAGATGGCGCTGTCCGGACCCGACAGGGACTCCGGAGGGGTCGCCTCGTACGCGTCGAGCACCGCACCGTCCCGGTCCAGGACCACCGACTCGCCGGGGTGGAACGACTCCACCAGCGGCAGCAGCCCGGAGTGGGTGACCACGACCCGCGCGTCCGCGTCGGCGCGCACGTACGCCAGCCGGTCGGCCGGGTTCACCGGGTCCAGCGGCAGGTAGCCGGCGCCGGACTTCAGGACGCCGAGCAGGGTGGGGACCAGGTCGGCGCCCCGCTCCAGGCAGACGCCCACCAGCGACTCCGGACCCACCCCCAGACCCCGCAGGTGCCGCGCCAACCGGTTCGCCCGCGCGTCCACCTCCGCATACGTGAGCACCTCCCCACCGGCCACCACCGCCACCGCCCCCGGCGCACGCGCCACCCGCTCCTCGAACAACCCGTGCACCGTCCGCGTGACGGGCGTGACGGGCGTGACGGGCGCAGCGGGCCGGCCCGCGGCGAGCAGCAGGTCCCGCTCCCCCTCGGGCAGGTACACGGCCCGCGCGTCGCCGTCGGGGTCGGCGGCCATCGCCTCCAGGACGGCGCGGAACATCCCCGCGATCCGGTCGGCGTTGTCCTGGCTGAGCACGTGGCTCGTGGAGCGCAGGCTCAGGACGCCCTGGAGGGCCGTGACGGTGAGGGCGAACTCGTTGGGGGCGTCGTTGAACCCCCAGCCGTCCTCCGCCTCCTCGGCGTCCATCCGGTGGAAGTCGAGGTAGCCGAAGAAGACGTCCACCAGGCGCCCGCTGCCGGGGTGGGTGATCGCCGGCATCGGGAAGTGCCGGTGCGGCCACGCCTCGATCTCCCGGTCGGAGACCTGCCGCACGAGCTCCCGCCAGGTGCGGGCGGTCCGGTCGGCGGGGAAGGGCAGCGTGTTGAGGTAGGTGCCGTAGACCCGGTCGGCGCCCGCCTCCTCCAGCCGGCTGTGGGTGACCAGGCCCGTGTGGTAGGCGGGTTCGTCGGTGAGCTGCCCGACGACCTTCAGGAACGCGGCGACCAGCACGCTCTTGACGGGCACCCGCGCGGTGCCGGCCAGGGCGCGCAGCCGGTCCTCCAGGTCGCCGAAGCGGACCCCGGCGCGGATCTCCTCGGCGGGTGCGGTCAGGTCGCCGTGCCAGCCGGCGGGTATGCCGGCCTTGGCGTGGCGGTCGACGACCCCCTGCCAGTAGGCGCGGTCCTCCGCCGAGTCGAGGGCGGCGAGTTCGGCGGCGACGGAGTCCGCGAAGCGCACGGCGGGCGCCTCGTACGGCTCCGGTTCCGATCCGTCGCGCAGCCGCCGGTAGACGCGGACGAGGTCCACCAGGAACAGCTGGTTGCTCCAGCCGTCCATGACGGCGTGCGACTGGGTGAAGGTGCACAGCCAGCCGGTGCCGAGCAGGTGCGCGGTGACGCGCAGCAGCGGCTCCCCGGCGGCCAGGTCGAAGACGCGCGCCCGCTCCTCGGCGACGTGGTCGCGCACGGCCTGGCGCTGCCGCTCCTCCGGCAGGCCGGCCAGGTCCCGTACGGAGACGGGCACGTCGGCGTGGGCGTGCACGAGCTGCATCGGCACCGAGTAGCCGGTGAGGGCCACGGTGGTGCGCAGCGCCTCGTGGCGGTCGACGACGGTCCTGACGGCCCGCGCGAAGGCGTCCGCGTCGAAGGGGCGGTCGTCGTGGACGCGGTACGCGTTGACGTTGTGGTAGTTGTTGCGCGTGTTGTCGGCGAGCGTCTCGACGAGCATGCCGGTCTGGACGAGGGACAGCGGGTAGGCGTCGACGACCCCGTCGGGGAGGGCCGCCCGGTCCTCCGCGCCGATCAGGGCGAACGGCGGTGTGCCGGCCCGCTCCCCGGCGGTCAGGGAGGCCCGGCCCGACAGCAGTTCGCACAGTCCGGCGACGGTGCGGTGCGCGAAGACGTCCTTGACGGCCACGTCGAGGCGTTCGGCGCGCAGGGCGCCGACGAGGGCCACGGCGCGGATGGAGTCGCCGCCCAGGTCGAAGAAGTCGTCGTGGACGCCGACGTCCGCCTGGCCGAGGACCTGGGTCCACACGGCCGCCACGCGTTCCTCCAGCGGGGTGCGCGGGGCGGTGTGCGCGGTGCGGGCGAAGGCGTCCTGGTCGGGGGCGGGCAGGGCGCGCCGGTCCAGCTTGCCGTTGGCGTTGAGCGGCAGGGCGTCGAGGGTGACGTACGCGGACGGCACCATGTAGTCGGGCAGGGTGCGGGCGAGCAGCGCGTGCAGGTCGGCGGGGTCGGGTGCGGCCTCCCCGGCCGGGACGAGGTAGGCGACGAGCCGCTTCTCGCCCGGGGTGTCCTCGCGGAGCACGGCGCGGGCGTCGGCCACGCGGGGGTGGGCGGTGAGCGCCGCCTCGATCTCGCCGAGCTCGACGCGGTAGCCGCGGATCTTGACCTGTCCGTCGCCGCGGCCGAGGAAGTCGACGTTCCCGTCGGGCAGGACCCGGACGGTGTCGCCCGTGCGGTACAGGCGCGCCCCGGCGGGGCCGTACGGGTCGGGGACGAACCGCTCCGCCGTCAGCTCGGGCCGGTTGAGGTAGCCGCGGGCCACGCCGGCGCCGCCGACGTACAGCTCGCCCGCGACGCCGGTGGGCACCGGCTGGAGCCGGTCGTCGAGGACGTACATGGTGACGCCGGGCAGGGGCCCGCCGATGGGCATCACGTCGGGCAGGCGGTCGGCCTCGTGCGGGCCGGGGACGGGCCAGGTGCAGGTGCCGACGGAGGTCTCCGTCGGGCCGTACTCGTTGACCAGCCGCGTGTCGGGGGCCAGCTCCCGCCAGGCGCGGACCGTCCGGTGGCGGAACGCCTCGCCGGCGACGACGAGCAGCGGCGCGAGCCGGCGCGCCTGCTCGGCGGTGAGCTGGTGGGCGAGGACCTCCAGGTGGGCGGGGGTGAGTTTCACGAAGGCGTACGGGGCGTGCGCGTCGAGCGCCTCGCCGAGGTCGCCGAGGTCGACGTCCTGCGGCACGACGTGGACGGCCTGCCCGGCGAGCAGCGGCGCCCACAGGTCGGGCACCACCAGGTCGAAGGCGACGGAGGAGAACAGGGGGGCGCCGCCGCCCGCGCCGGTCAGCTCCTCCACGGCCCAGCGGACGTGGTTGGCCAGCCCCCCGTGCGGCACCAGGACGCCCTTGGGCCGGCCGGTGGAGCCGGAGGTGTAGATGACGTACGCGAGCCGGTCGAGGTCGCGGGGGCGGTCCGGGGCGTGGGTCCCTTGCCCGCCGGCGTCCCCGCCGGTGCCGCCGTCGAGGAGGAGGACGCGGCCGGTGAAGTCGCCGCCCGCCAGGTCCCGGTGGGCGCTCTGGGTGAGCAGCACGTCGGCGCGGGCGTCGGTGAGCATGTGGGTGACGCGGTCGGCCGGGAAGACCGGGTCCATCGGCACGTACGCCCCGCCCGCCTTCCACACGGCGAGGAGGGCGACGACCAGGTCCGCGCCCCGGTCGAGGAGGACGCCGACGACGGACTCGGAGACGACGCCCAGGGCGCGCAGCCGGTGGGCGAGGCGGTTGGCGCGGGCGTCGAGCTCCGCGTAGGTGAGGCGCTCGTCGCCGGAGACGACGGCGAGGGCGCCGGGGGTGCGGGCGGCCTGCTCCTCGAAGAGGTCGGGGACGGACCGGGTGACCGGCTCGGCCGGGTGGACCGCCCAGGCGCCGGTCAGGCGTGCCCGCTCCTCGTCGGGGAGCAGCGGTGTCCGGGCGTCGCCCTCGGGGTCGGCGGCCATCGCCTCCAGCGCGGCGCGGAACATCGCGCCGATGCGTTCGGTGTTCTCCCGGGTCAGCGCCGAGGAGTCGGCCGTCAGGAAGACGTGCTTGACGCGGGAGGAGATGGTGAGCGGGAACTCGGTGGGGCTGTCGTCGATGCCGACCCGGTCGTCGACGAGGGACGCGTCGACCTGGCGGAAGTCCTGGTAGTTGAAGAACACGTCGATGAGGTGCTGGGTGCCGCCGATCTCGCGCTGCACGGCGGGCAGCGGGTGCCGGCGGTGCTCCCACGTCTCGACCTCGCGTGCGAAGGTGGCGCGGACGAGGTCCAGCCAGGTCGCCGGCATCCGGTCGAACGCCAGCGGCAGGGTGTTGAGGTACATGCCGTAGACGCGGTCGGCGCCGGTGACCTCGGGGCGCACATCGAAGACGAGGCCGGCGTGGAACGCGGGGGCGTCGGTGAGCCGGCTCATGACCTTGCCGAACGAGGCGAGCATCACGCTCTTCAGCGACGCCCCGGCCTTGGTGGCGAGCGCCCTCAGCGCGGGCTCCAGGTCGCCCCACGGGACCTGGACGTGGTGTTTGACGCGCGGGGCGCCGCTGTCGTCGCCCCAGCCCGCGGGCAGGGTGAACTTCTCGTAGTCGCCGGTGATCCGGCGCCAGAAGGCGCGGTCCTCCTCCGAGGCGAGGGAGGCGAGTTCACCGGCGACGGAGTCGGCGAAGCGCACGGCGGGCCGCTCGTACGGCTCGGGTTCCAGGCCGTCGCGGAGGCGGTGGTAGCAGCCCAGCAGCTCCATGAGCAGCGAGTGGTAGCTCCAGCCCTCCATGATCGGGTGGCATTCGGTGACGGAGATCCACCAGGTGGTGCCGCCGGTCAGGTGGGCGTGGAACCGCATCAGGGTGGGCGTGGCCAGGTCGAACCGGTCGGCCCGTTCGGCGCGGACGAACGCGGCCAGGGACGCCTGCACCTCGTCGTCGTCGAGGCCGCCGAGGTCGCGTACGCCGGTCACCGCCTCGGCGTGCTCGTGGACGAGTTGGAGGGGGACGGAGAAGTCGGTGAGGTGGACGGAGGTGCGGAGCATGTCGTGGCGGGCCACGACCTCGGCGACGGCGCGCCGGAACGCGGCGGCGTCGAAGGGCCGGTCGTCGAGGATCCGGAAGCAGCTGCAGTTGTGGTAGTGGTTCTTCTCCTCGTCGGCCAGCATCTCGATGACCATGCCGGTCTGGATCTGCGACAGCGGGTAGGCGTCGGTGATCCCGTCGGGGAGGGCCGCCCGGTCCTCGGCGGAGATCAGCTCGAACGGCTCGACCAGCCGCAGCCGTTCGGCGTCCAGGGCGGGGCGGCCGGTCAGCAGCTCGCACAGCTCGGCCACGGTACGGCGGTCGAAGACGTCCCGCACCGACAGGTCGAAGCCCTCGGTGCGCAGGGCGCCGACGAGGGCGACGGCGCTGATGGAGTCGCCGCCCAGGTCGAAGAAGTTGTCGTGGACGCCGACCCGCTCGACGTCCAGGGCGGTGGCCCAGACGGCGGCGATCCGTTCCTCGACGGGGGTGCGGGGGGCGGTGTACGCGGCGCGGGCGAAGGCGTCGTCGCCGGGCGCGGGCAGGGCGCGCCGGTCCAGTTTGCCGTTGGGCGTGAGCGGCAGCGCGTCCAGCGCGACGAACGCCGCCGGGACCATGTAGTCGGGGAGGTCGCGGCCGAGGAGTTCGCGCAGCGCGGCCGGGTCGGGCGGGGTGTCGCCGGCGGGGACGACGTAGCCGACGAGCCGTTTGTCGCCGGGGGTGTCCTCGCGGGCGAGGACGACCGCCTCCCGCACGTCCGGGTGGGTGGCCAGGGTCGTCTCGATCTCGCCGAGTTCGATGCGGTAGCCGCGGATCTTCACCTGGTCGTCGATGCGGCCCAGGAAGTCCAGGCTGCCGTCGGGGCGGCGCCGCGCCAGGTCGCCGGACTTGTAGAGGCGGGATCCGGGCGGGCCGAACGGGTCGGGCACGAACCGCTCCGCCGTCAGCTCCGGCCGGTTCAGGTAGCCGCGCGCGACACCGGGACCACCGACGTGGATCTCCCCGGGAACACCCACGGGGACGGGGTGGCCGTACGGGTCGAGGAGGTACACGGCGAGGTCGGCGAGGGGCACGCCGACCGGGTTGCCCGCCGCACGCTCCAGGTCGGAGGCGACGACCCGGTAGAACGTCGTGTGCACGGTCGTCTCGGTGATGCCGTACATGTTGACCAGCACCGGGGCGTCCAG
>NZ_BMSV01000026.1 GCF_014649335.1 Streptomyces roseolilacinus | reverse complement strand
GGTCTTCGCCATGATCAAGACCCCGGCCCTGTTAACAACGCTCGTGATCAATACACCTAGGGGCCGGTCACATCATGTCTTCGATCTCGGCGGCGATGGGGTCCGCGTCGGTGCCGATGACGACCTGGATGGCGGTGCCCATCTTGACGACGCCGTGGGCGCCGGCGGCCTTCAGGGCGGCCTCGTCGACCAGGTCCGGGTCGCTCACCTCGGTGCGCAGGCGGGTGATGCAGCCCTCGATCTCTTCGATGTTGTCGATCCCACCGAGCCCGGCGACGATCTTCTCAGCCTTGCTGGCCATGTGTTTCTCCCTGGTGTTCACGGGGCGCGGTCTCGGCGCCCCGTACGTCCGCGTTCGTCACGGTAGCTCACGGTTGGCCCATCTACGCAGGCGAGCCGCCGTTCCGTCCTCGATCATGACGATCACCGGCACTCTGCCCGTGGCCGGGCTCCGGCCGAGCCTATCGCAACTGGTCTACACCAGTCCTGTCTCCGGGAGGACGCGGATGAGCGACGACCGTACGGCGAGCGCGGCCCCCGCGCGCGGATCCCGGTGGAACGGCCTCCTCCAGGGCCTGCAGAAGGTCGGCCGCAGTCTCCAGCTCCCGGTGGCGGTGCTGCCGGCCGCCGGCCTGCTGGTGAGTCTGGGCAACCTCTTCTCCGCGTACCTGCACGGGGGCTTCTGGGACAGGGTGTCGAACGTCCTGCTGAAGGGGGGTACGGCGATCCTCGACGGGGCGTTCGGGCTGCCGCTGCTGTTCTGCATCGGTGTGGCGATCGGGTTCGCGAGGAAGGCGGACGGTTCGACGGCGCTCGCGGCGGTGGTGGGCTTCCTCGTCTACTTCAACGTCCTGAAGGCGTTCCCGCGCGAGGGGACGGTCACCGCGGACGTGCCGGAGGGGGTGCCGCAGAACCCGGGGGTCCTCGGCGGCATCCTGATCGGCCTGCTGACGGCCGTGGTGTGGCAGCGGTTCCACCGGACGAGGCTGGTGGACTGGCTGGGGTTCTTCAACGGGCGGCGGCTGGTGCCGATCCAGATGGCGTTCCTGTGCGTGCTGCTGGGGGTGGTGTTCGGGCTGCTGTGGGAGCCGGTCGGGGACGCGCTGGAGTGGTTCGCGCGGCGCCTGATCGGGCTGGGCGCGTGGGGGGCGGGCATCTTCGGCCTGGCGAACCGGCTGCTGATCCCGGTGGGCATGCACCAGTTCCTCAACACGTTCTTCTGGTTCCAGGCGGGTGAGTTCACCGAGCCGGACGGGACGGTGGTGCGGGGTGACCTGACGCGGTTCTTCGCGGAGGACCCGACGGCGGGGCAGTTCATGTCGGGCTTCTTCCCGATCATGATGTTCGGTCTGCCGGCCGCCGCGCTGGCCATCGCGCACACGGCGCGGCCGGAGCGGCGGGCCGAGGTGACGGGTCTGATGGTGTCCGTGGCGCTGACCTCGTTCGTGACGGGGGTGACCGAGCCGATCGAGTTCTCGTTCATGTTCGCGGCGCCGCTGCTGTACGGGCTGCACGCGCTGCTCACCGGTGCTTCCATGGCGATCACCTGGGCGCTGGGGGTGCACGCGGGTTTCAGTTTCTCGGCGGGGCTGATCGACTACGTCGTCAACTGGCATCTGGGGACCAGGCCGTGGCTGGTCGTCCCGATCGGGCTAGGCTTCGCCGTCGTGTACTACGTGGTGTTCCGTTTCGCGATCACGTTGTTCAAACTGCCGACGCCGGGGCGGGAGCCGGAGGAGGCGGAGGAGGAGATGACGCGGCAGACGACGAAGCCGTAGCGGCTGCGCCGGACCGCGCGCCGCGCCCCGAGCGCCTCTGGACCGGTCGGTCCGGGGGCCTTCGCGTGCGTCCGACGGGACCGGGACCGGTGCTTCCGCGGGGCGCTCCGTGCGGCCGGCGCCGGCCGCCCACCGGGCGGGCCGGCGTGCGGCGGGATGGCGCGGCCGGCCGGGGCGCCACGGTGCGGCGCCGAGGGCTGCGGGGCGGGGGTGGGGCGAGGGGTGCGGGGGTCCGCCGGGGCGGTCGTGGTTCGTGAGCCAGGCGTTATGTATTCGTAGGTTCCTTATCTATCCCCGGCCGTGCTACAACAGGTCTACACCAGTAATGGTGTAGACCACGCGGCGGTCTCTTCTGTGCCGCGGCCATCCCCTAAGACGCCGCCGTCCCCCTTTTTCCCTTCCCTGGGCGGCGCCTTGCCCACTGGAGGAAGTAGATGAGTACGGCCAGCACCGCCCCCGCGGCGGAGAAGAAGAAGGGCGCGGGCGTGATGGCTGTCATGCAGCGCATCGGCCGCAGCCTGATGCTGCCGGTCGCCGTGCTGCCCGCCGCCGCGCTCCTGGTGCGGTTCGGCCAGCCGGACATGCTCGGCAGGGAGTCGTTCCCGACGTTCATCACCAAGATCGCGAGCTACATGGCCGCGGGTGGCGGCGCGCTCCTCGACAACATGGCGCTGCTCTTCGCGGTGGGCATCGCGATCGGCTTCGCGAAGAAGTCGGACGGGTCGACCGCGCTCGCCGCGGTGACGGGCTACCTGGTCTTCAAGAGCGTGCTGGCCACCTTCACGGACAGCAACCTGCCCAAGAAGGAAGCCATAGTCGACGGCAAGATCGTCATGGTGGAGCAGGCGGTCGACGCCAAGGTGCTCGGCGGCGTGGTCATGGGCCTCATCGTGGCGCTGCTCTACCAGCGCTTCTACCGCACGAAGCTGCCGGACTGGGCGGGCTTCTTCGGCGGCCGGCGCCTGGTGCCGATCCTCTCCGCGTTCGCCGGTCTGGTCACCGGCATCCTCTTCGGGCTGATCTGGCCGTGGCTCGGCGCGGGTCTGCACTGGTTCGGCGAGAGCCTGGTCAACTCCGGCGCCGTGGGCGCGGGCATCTTCGGTGTCGCCAACCGCGCGCTGATCCCGGTCGGCATGCACCACCTGCTGAACTCCTTCCCGTGGCTCCAGGCGGGCGAGTACAACGGCAAGAGCGGCGACATCGCGCGCTTCCTCGCGGGTGACCCGACGGCCGGGCAGTTCATGACCGGCTTCTTCCCGATCATGATGTTCGCGCTGCCCGCGGCGTGCCTCGCCATCGTCCACTGCGCCCGTCCGGAGCGCCGCAAGGTCGTCGGCGGCATGATGTTCTCGCTCGCGCTGACCTCGTTCGTCACCGGCGTCACCGAGCCGATCGAGTTCACGTTCATGTTCATCGCCCCGGTGCTGTACGCGGTGCACGCGCTGCTGACCGGTGTCTCGATGGCGCTGACCTGGGCGCTCGGCATGAAGGACGGCTTCGGCTTCTCCGCGGGCCTGGTCGACTTCATCCTGAACCTGGGCATCGCCACCAACCCGTGGGGCCTCGCCCTGGTGGGCCTGTGCTTCGCGGCGGTCTACTACGTGGTGTTCCGCTTCGCGATCATCAAGTTCAACCTGCCGACTCCGGGCCGCGAGTCGGACGAGGAGCTGGCGGAGCTCCAGAAGGCGGAGGCGAAGTAGCCGCGCCGCGCGGCAACGGGGAAGGCCCCGGGACCCGATCGGGTCCCGGGGCCTTCCCCGTTGTCGTATGTGCTCGTCCGCGCCCGGCGGCTACAGCTCGTACACCGCGCCGGGCCGGGCCAGTTCCGCCGGGCCGTCGTAGACCTCGCGCGCGTCGGCCAGGTTGCGCTCGCCGTCCGTCCACGGCGGGATGTGCGTCAGGACGAGGCGCTTCGCGCGGGCCCTGGTCGCGTGGAGGCCCGCCTCACGGCCGTTCAGGTGCAGCTCGGGGATGTCCTCCTTGCCGTGGGTGAAGGACGCCTCGCACAGGAACAGGTCCGTGTCGGCCGCCAGCTCGTCGAGCGCGTCGCACACGCCCGTGTCGCCGGAGTACGTGACGGCCCGGCCGGCGTGCTCGATCCGGATGCCGAACGCCTCCACCGGGTGGCACACCCGCTCCGCCCGCACCCGGAACGGGCCGAGGTCGAACGAGCCGGGCTTCAGCGTGCGGAAGTCGAACACCTCGCTCATGGCCGTGGCCGACGGCACGTCCGCGTACGCCGTGGCCAGCCGCTGCTCGGCGCCGTCGGGCGCGTACACCGGGAGGGCGTCGCACGTGCCGTCGTGGCGGTAGAACCGCGCCACGAAGTACGCGCACATGTCGATGCAGTGGTCGGCGTGGAGGTGCGACAGGAAGATCGCGTCGAGGTCGTAGAGACCGCAGTGGCGCTGCAACTCGCCCAGGGCGCCGTTGCCCATGTCGAGGAGCAGGCGGAAGCCGTCGGCCTCTACGAGGTAGCTCGAACAGGCCGATTCCGCGGACGGGAACGACCCGGAACAGCCGACGACGGTGAGCTTCATGGAGCGTGAACCTCCGTGGACGGGAGCGGGGAGACGCTGGCGGGGGGGAGGTCGTGCGGTTCGACGAGCGTACGGCTCGGGGCGGCGGGGCGCTCCTTCGCAGCGGCCCGTTGTGGGGGAACTCACCCGTGCTGTCACCGGTTCGGATGGACCGGTGGGGGTGGAGGCGCGGTGGCGGCGGGGGGCCGTGACGCGGGTGGACGGGCGGCCGGGCGGGGCGGGGCGCGGGCCGGTAACGTCCGGGGGTATGGACACGTCCTGGTGGCTGGCGCTCGGCGCCGTCGTGGTGGTCGCGCTCGTCGCGGCGGTGGCCGACGGATGGGGGCGCGGCGGGCGCCGCCCCGGCGGGCGGGATACCGGCGGGCGGGGTCCAGGCGGGCGGACGCGGCCTCCCGGGCGGCCTCCGGGGCGGCGGCCCGCCGGGCCGCGGACCGCGCCGGCGCGGCGGCCGGAGCCGGGCGACATCTGGTGGGCCGACGTGCCGTTCGAGGACGGGCCGGGGTCGAAGGACCGGCCGTGCCTGGTGCTGGCGGTGCGGGGCGACTCGGCGCTCGTCGCGAAGATCACCAGCAAGTACCGGCAGGAGCGGGCCGGGGTGATCGCACTGCCGCCGGGGTCGGTGGGCGACGCGCGGGGGCGGGCGAGCTTCCTGGACACCGGGGAGCTGCGGGACGTGGGGCTGTGGGAGTTCAGGCGGCGGGTGGGCGCGGTCGACCCGCTGGTCTGGGACCGGGTGCGGCACCTCGCGGTCGAGTGAGCCGCCCGGCGGCCGGACGCCCGCGGGGGCGCCCGGCCGGGCCGGGGGCCGGGCCGCCGGTCAGGCCCAGAGCTGGCCGTGGAGGGTCTCGATGGCCGCTTCCGTGGTGGGTGCCGTGTAGACGCCCGTCGACAGGTACTTCCAGCCGCCGTCGGCGACGACGAAGACGATGTCCGCGGACTCGCCCGCCTTCACGGCCTTCCTGCCGACGCCGATCGCGGCGTGCAGGGCCGCTCCCGTCGACACGCCCGCGAAGATGCCCTCCTGCTGGAGGAGTTCCCGCGTGCGGGTCACCGCGTCGGCCGAGCCGACCGAGAAGCGGGTGGTGAGGACGGAGGCGTCGTACAGCTCGGGGACGAAGCCCTCGTCGAGGTTGCGCAGCCCGTACACCAGGTCGTCGTAGCGCGGCTCCGCGGCGACGATCCGCACGTCGGGCTTGTGCTCGCGCAGGTAGCGGCCGACGCCCATGAGGGTGCCGGTCGTGCCGAGCCCGGCGACGAAGTGGGTGATCGAGGGGAGGTCGGCGAGGATCTCCGGGCCGGTCGTCTCGTAGTGCGCGGCGGCGTTGTCCGGGTTGCCGTACTGGTAGAGCATCACCCAGTCGGGGTTCTGCTCGGACAGCTCCTTGGCGACCCGCACGGCGGTGTTGGAGCCGCCCGCCGCGGGCGACGGGACGATCTCGGCGCCCCACATGGCGAGCAGGTCGCGCCGCTCCTGGGAGGTGTTCTCGGGCATGACGCAGACGATGCGGTAGCCCTTGAGGCGGGCGGCCATCGCGAGCGAGATGCCCGTGTTGCCGCTGGTGGGCTCCAGGATGGTGCAGCCCGGGGTGAGACGGCCGTCCTTCTCCGCCTGCTCGATCATGTGCAGGGCGGGGCGGTCCTTGACGGAGCCGGTCGGGTTGCGGTCCTCCAGCTTGGCCCAGATGCGCACGTCCTCCGAGGGGGACAGGCGCGGCAGCCGGACGAGCGGGGTGTTCCCGACCGCGGCGAGGGGGCTGTCGTAGCGCATCAGCGCATTCCGCCGGCGACCGCCGGGAGGATCGTGACGTTGTCGCCGTCCGACAGCTTGGTGGAGATGCCGTCGAGGAAGCGCACGTCCTCGTCGTTCAGGTACACGTTCACGAAGCGGCGGAGCTCGCCGTCGTCCACGATGCGGTCCCGGATGCCCGTGTGGCGGGTCTCGAGGTCGGCGAACAGCTCGGCGAGGGTCTCCCCGCTGCCCTCGACGGCCTTGGCGCCGTCGGTGTAGGTGCGGAGGATGGTCGGGATGCGGACCTCGATGGCCATGATGTGGACTCCTGTGGAGGCTGAAGGCTGCTGGGGCGGCGGAGACGGGGCAGGGCGGGCCGGGCGCCCGGAGGGGGCGCTCGCGGGACGCGGTGCGGTGGTGCGAAAGGCGGGTCGTGCGCGGAGGGCCGCCGGTCAGGCGGCGGCGTCGCGGGGACACATGGCGCTGGCGAGGCGGCACAGGTCGACGTGCAGCCGCGCGACGAGCAGGACGGGGCCCGGCGTCTGTTCGCTCACGTCGATGGAAACCATGCGGTCATCGTATCGATTCCCGGTCGCCCGATCGGAGTGTGATCTCGCATCCCGGACGGCATCCGCTCAGCATGCGGATGACCGTCCGGCGAGTCGCAGGTCAGTGCGGTTCCGTGCGGTCCTGTGCGCTTCAGTAGGCCTCGACGACCCGGACCTCTTCCTCGGTGATCTCGCCGTCCACGATGCGGAAGGACCGGAACTGGAAGGGGCCAGCGCCGTCGGTGTCGGCCGTGGAGACCAGGACGTAGTGCGCCTGGGGCTCGTTGGCGTACGAGACGTCGGTGCGGGACGGGTAGGCCTCGGTGGCCGTGTGCGAGTGGTAGATCACGACCGGCTCCTCGTCGCGGTCGTCCATCTCGCGGTACAGCTTCAGCAGGTCACCCGAGTCGAACTCGTAGAACGTGGGCGAGCGGGCGGCGTTGAGCATCGGGACGAAGCGCTCGGGGCGTCCGGAGCCGGCCGGTCCCGCGACCACGCCGCAGGCCTCGTCCGGGTGGTCGGCGCGGGCGTGCGCGACGATCTGGTCGTACAGGGCCCGTGTGATGGTCAGCATGCGCATCAGGATAAGCAGACGGGCCCGTCCGTACCGAGGGATGGTACGGACGGGCCCACATGCCGGACAGCGGCCGGGAGTCAGCGCTTGAACGCGGCGTTCTCCGGGTCGCGCGCCTTCAGCACCAGGTACGAGACGCCCAGGAGCAGCGCCCACAGCGGGGCGCAGTACAGGGAGACCCGCGCCTCGGCGTCGATGCCCATCATCACGATCACGCCGAAGATGAACAGCAGGGCGAACCAGCTGGTGAAGGGGGCGCCGGGGGCCTTGAACGTCGACTGCGGCAGCTCGCCGCGGTCCGCCCTGGCCCGGTAGCGGATCTGCGAGATCAGGATCATGATCCAGGCCCACATGCCGGAGATGGTCGCGAAGGAGACGACCTTGTCGAAGGCCTCGCCGGGCCACTGGTAGTTGATCCAGACGCCGACGAGCATCAGGGCGGCCGAGAAGGTGGTGCCGACCAGCGGCGTGCCGGACCTCGTCAGCCGGGTGAACAGGCGCGGGCCCTGCCCGTTGAGGGCGAGGTCGCGCAGCATGCGGCCGGTGGAGTACATGCCGGAGTTGCAGGACGACAGGGCGGCGGTGAGCACCACGAAGTTCACGATCGCGGCGCCGACGCCCAGGCCCATCTGCTCGAAGGCGGCGACGAACGGCGAGACGCCCGGTTTGAAGTGCGTCCACGGCACGACCGACAGGATCATGATCAGCGCGCCGACGTAGAAGACGGCGATGCGCCACGGGACGGTGTTGATGGCCTTCGGCAGGGTCGTCTCGGGGTCCTTGGACTCACCGGCGGTGACGCCGACGAGCTCGACCGCCAGGAAGGCGAACATCACGATCTGCAGGGTCATCACCGTGCCGCCGATGCCCTTGGGGAAGAAGCCGCCGTCGGCCCACAGGTGGGTGACGGACGCGGTGTCCCCGGCGTCGGAGAAGCCGAGCGTGAGGATGCCGGCGCAGATCAGGATCATGCCGACGATGGCGGTGACCTTGACCATCGAGAACCAGAACTCCAGCTCGCCGAAGAGCTTCACGGAGATCAGGTTCGCGCCGTACAGCACGACGGTGAAGACGAGGGCCGAGACCCACTGCGGGATGTTCCACCAGTACGTCATGTACGTGGCGGCCGCGGTGACCTCGGTGATGCCGGTGACCACCCAGAACAGCCAGTACGTCCAGCCGGTGACGAAACCGGCGAACGGGCCGACGAACTCGCGGGCGTACTCCGAGAAGGAGCCGGACACCGGGCGGTACATGAGCAGCTCGCCCAGGGCCCGCATGATGAAGAAGATGACGAGGCCGGCGATCGCGTACGCCAGGATGAGGCTCGGGCCGGCCTTGGAGATGGCCTTGCCCGCGCCGAGGAAGAGGCCGGTGCCGATGGCACCGCCGATGGCGATCATCTGGATCTGCCGGGCGCCCAGGCCCCGCTGGTAGCCCTCGCCGACGGCTCCGTCGCCGCTGTGGTCGTTCTCGACCTTCAGAGAGGTCATGGTGTTCGGTGCGCCTTTCTCCACGCTGATCCCCCCGGACATGGCTGGAGTGCCGCCGGCGGTCGGCCGGCTGTGGCGCCCCCGGGAGCATGGGTGGCGCTCCCGGCGGTCGTGCAGATGTATCACAGTCGTACACATAGGGGACGAAGCACGCTGTGACCTGCGCCACTCACAAAACGGCCCTAATCGGCCAATCATCGGTGAAAAGTGCACCTTTTCCTTAACGGATCGTTATCTGGAATTGAGCGTCCGCTGAGCGAACGCGCCCCCGCACCGGGTCCGGTGCGGGGGCGCGTCGACCGCGCGGGCGGATGCCCGCCCGTTCACGGGGCGCTCACGGGCGGTCACGGGGTCTCGGCCGGCTCCTCCTCCCGCCGCTCCGGCTCGACGCCGGCCTTGCGGGCTTTGACGTGGTCGAGGAAGGAGTTCAGCTCGCGCTTGACGACGGGGGCGAGGAGGTACAGGCCGATGATGTTGATGACGGCGAGCGTGAACAGCACCGCGTCGGCCAGGTCGATCAGGGTCTGCAGCGTCAGCAGGGTGCCGGCGATCGAGAACAGCGTGTAGACGGCCTTGCAGGCGATCTCACTGGTCCGGCTGCGGCCGAAGAGGTGCGTCCACGCCTTGAGGCTGTAGTAGCCCCAGGTGAGCACGGTGGAGATGGCGAACAGCAGCACCGCGACGGTGAGGACGTAGGGGAACCAGGGCATGACGGTCGCGAAGGCGTCGGAGGTGATCGTGACGCCGCCGATGGACTCGCCCTGACGCGCCTCGCCCCAGCTGGCCGGGTTGGCGATGACGATGGTCAGCGCGGTCATGGTGCAGATGACGACCGTGTCGATGAACGGCTCCAGCAGGGCGACCAGGCCCTCGCTCGCCGGGTGGTTGGTCTTCACCGCGGAGTGCGCGATCGGCGCGGAACCCATGCCGGCCTCGTTGGAGAACGCGGCGCGCTTGAAGCCGATGATCAGGGCGCCGAGCACACCGCCGGCGACCCCCTCGGGGTCGAAGGCGCCCTCGACGATCTGCGCGACGGCGGCCGGCACGTGTGTGAGGTTGGCCAGGATGACCACGAGGCAGGCGACGATGTAGATGCCGGCCATGGCCGGGACGAGCTTGCTGGTGACGTTGGCGATGGAGCGGATGCCGCCGAGCAGCACGACGCCGACGAGTGCGGCGACGAGGGCGCCGAAGAACAGCGCGCCGGCGGAGGAGCCCATCAGGCCGTCCTCGCCGCCGGTGACGGAGACCAGCTGGGCGTAGGACTGGTTGACCTGGAAGAGGTTGCCGCCGAAGAGGCCGAAGAACAGCACCATGGCGGAGGCCAGCACCGCGAGCACCTTGCCCACCTTCGCGCCGCCGGCGCCGAAGCGGTCGGCGAGGCCCTTGGGCAGGTAGTGCATCGGGCCGCCGGAGACGGTGCCG
>NZ_BMSV01000025.1 GCF_014649335.1 Streptomyces roseolilacinus | reverse complement strand
AGGCCCTGGCAGACTTCCTCCACACCTACAACCACCACCGCTGCCACACCGCACTCGACGGACACCCGCCCATCAGCCGCGTCAACAACGCTCCGGGTCAATACACCTAGTACTGCAACGGTGCTTGCCGTGACTGCTGGCCAGCTCGGTCGTTGGTGTGGTCATGGGTGGGGACCTTGCTGATGTCAGGTTGTGGGCGGGTGAACTCGAGGTGGTGCATGAGCGGTTCGTGCACCGGTTCAACCGGGAGGAACCGCGCCAGTCTGCACTTGCTTACATGCGGGGGCTGATCGCTCCGCTGGAGCGGAAGAACGGCTGGACGCTGGCGGAGGAGGCCGGACACGCGGGTCCCGACCGCATCCACCGGTTGCTGAACCGGATCGAGTGGGACGCCGACGAGGTCCTGGACGACGTGCGCGACTACGTCGTCGAACACCTCGGAGACCCAGACGCCGTCCTGATCGTCGATGACACCGGGTTCCTGAAGAAGGGGGTGCGGTCGGCCGGTGTCCAGCGGCAGTACTCCGGGACCGCCGGACGCACCGAGAACAGCCAGATCGGCGTGTTCCTCGTCTACGCCACGAGCCGCGGACGCACCCTGATCGACCGGCGGCTGTATCTGCCCACCTCCTGGACGGACGACCGGGACCGCTGCCGCCGGGCGGGCATCGATGACAGCGTCGCCTTCGAGACGAAGGTGGCCATGGCCAAGACGATGGTCCGCCGGGCCATCACCGACAAGGTCCCGTTCCGGTGGGTGACGGCGGACGCCGCCTACGGCTTCAGCAAGGGCTGGCGATCTGAGCTCGAGCAGGCGGACGTCTTCCACGTCATGGCCACCACCCGCCACGACACCGTCGTCACGCGCTGGTCCATCGACCATCCCGTGCACGAGCTGTTTCCCGGCCTGCCGCGGCAGAAGTGGAAACGCCGGTCCTGTGGTGAAGGGGCCCACGGCAGGCGCGTCTACGACTGGGCCTGCGTCGAGGTCAGGCCCTGGCACCGCGAGGACCGCAGGCGCTGGGTTCTCGCCCGCCGCAGCGTCAGCAGACCCGAGGAGATCTCCTACTACATCGCCTACTGCCCCGCCGGCACCACGCTGGACGAGCTCATCCGCATCGCGGGCAGCAGGTGGGCGGTGGAGGAATGCTTCCAGACCGCGAAGCAGGAGTGCGGCCTGGACGACTACCAGGTCCGCCGCTATCCCGGCTGGCACCGCCACATGACCCTGGCCATGGCCGCCCACGCCTGCCTGACCGTCCTGCGGGCCCGACAGCTGGATGCGGACAAAGCAGAAACGGATCCTCCCAGCTCATCCACTACAGCCTCGCCGAGATCAGACGCCTGATCACCCGACTCACCGACCGCCGGCCCGCCCCCGTCGACCACATCCTGCACTGGTCACACTGGCGACGACGACGCCAGCACCAAGCCCGCATCAGTCACTACAAGCGACGCGGACACACACCACCCGAAACCACACCACCGTCACAGCAAACACCGTTGCAGTACTAGTACGCCACCCCCACCCGCCCGTCGCACCGCCGCCGGGTCGGTCGTCAACACCGGTGCCGCATGGGCCACGTCGGCCCGCGGGCCTCGGCGGCGGTGAGCAGGGCAAGGGGGGCGTCCGGGTAGGTGCCGGTCACCGGCTCGGTGCCGTGGTCCACACCGCCCTCAACGGCACCCATCCAGGCCAAGGCACGGGACGGACCGTGCAGGCCGGCCCCCTCTACGCGGGTCAGATCGCCGTGAACTCCTGCAGGCCGCTGTCGTAGGTCCAGCGCCTCACCGGGTACGTCTCGCCGTCGACGGTCGCGGTCAGGGTGAGGACGACGCCGGGCGTGCCGTACCGCCCGAGCCACTCCATGAATCTCCGGTCGGCCGTCTCGGGCCGGCTCCAAGCGCCGAGGATGGCCGGCCCGCCCGGGCGGGAGCGCAGCACCACCTCATACTCGTCGTTCGCGTGGTCCACGACGGGGCCTTCCTGCGCTGATCGGGGGTGTCGGCGCCCGGCGGGGCGGCACCGGCTTCACAGGCGCGCCCCCGCCAAGCATCTTTCAGCGTGGCACACCGGCCGTTTCTCGCTGCGGACCGGCCTGCCGTTGCACCGGAAGGGGTGTGCAGGTGCTGTTCACGCCTCAGCGGACGTTTCGTCTCTCCGTCCGCTAGCGCAGCCCGCGCCCGTCTCCTTCCCTGACGATGTGGCGTTGTCCTTCGGGCGCGTGGTTGTTCCGTCGCATCGAACCTTGAGCAGTTCTCAGCGAAGTCTGAGCACCGCCTATGCCAGAGGTCAGAGCGGTGCGTTGCTACGAACTGAATCCATCGGTTGCGCGTTCCGCAGCAGCTGCCGTCTCGGCGAGTGCACGGACGACGAGCAGCGCCGCCCCCTCGTCACCGATCCCCGTCGACTCACGCTGCTCCACGATCATTGCCGCCGCCATCTCCGCCGTGGCATGCGCCAGCGAGTACTCCCCCAAGACAAGGTCCCGTCCGATGGTCTCGATTACAGAGTCGAGAGCGGGGACCAGGTCGTACAGGTTCTTGGCGTCTGCCCACATCGCGTCCGGGCCCTTCGTTTCTTCGGTCACGACCGCGATCTTCTCAAGAATCACGGGGCCTGCAGACAAAGGAGCCACGTCCTCGATCCCTGTCCACCTGCCACGTCGCAGGTATGCACCCCGAATCGGCAGGGGTCTCTGGGTCTTAGCTCAGCGTCGGGCCTGGTGGGTATCCACATCTCGATCGACTGCGGAACCGGCCCTGACCTGCGCACTTAACCTTCGAGGAGCCAAGCGCCCCGTCAGTCTTCGGTGAGGTTCGTCCAAAGTTCGGTGCGACAGGACAACAGCCCTTGCGTGACTTACCGGCCTGTGTGTTACACCCACCCGATGCGCGTTTCATGTGCGATTAAGCGAGCGAACGACTGTGCGATCGGGTATGTTGTATATGGAGGTGACCTCTGTGCCCACTGAGAACGAGCTGTTCAGCGCCGTAGATGCGCTGCTGGAGCAAGTCGCACAGGACGACCTGCCGGTCCCCGCGGAGCGCAAGCGCCTGCGGGAGGCGGCAGGCCTGAGCCAAGCGCAGATCGCGAAGGCGCTGAACGCCCGCCGGGAGGCGGTGGGGAACTGGGAGAGCGGCAAGACCGAGCCGCGGCCGCCCAAGCGCGCCGCGTACGCCCGGCTGCTGGAGGGCCTCGCCGCTCGCTTCCCCGCCCCGGCCCCCGAAGCGCCCGCCGCCGCCCCGGCGCCAATGGTCCCGGAGGCGCTCACCGGCCCCGCGCCCGTTCCCGCCCCGGCGGGCGAAGCGCCCCCGCCCCCGCCCCCGGCTCCGGCTCCGGCTGCTGCCGTACGACCGGCGCCTGCCGCGAAGCCCGCCGCATCGTCGCGGCGCCCGGGTGCGACGAAGTCGGTGGCGAAGAAGACCACCACGGCGGCGGCCGTCGTCGACCCGCGCTTCGAGAACGGTCCGCTCGCCGTCATCGACGTCGACGCCGACGGCCAGGTGTCGGCGTACTGCGTCGGCGGCCTGGTCCTGGACGTGCCCGCCAAGACGATCCCGGCCCTGGTCGATTGGACCCTCGTGGAGGCGAAGCTCGGGCAGGCCCGGCTGCACCGCAACGGCCGCGACGCCGACCCGATCCTCGTCCTGACCGTGTCCGCGCTGGAGCGCTACGGTCTGCCCGCCGCCCTGTCGGAGGAGGAGCGGCGCGCGGGACGCCTGGCGGCCGGCCACAAGGTGGTCAAGCAGATCGAGCGCGCGGGCCTCCAGATGACTCAGCGGGGCTTCGGCCCGTGGGCCCGGGTCTACCGCGACCCCGAAGGCTCGAAGCGGCGTTGCGTCCAGCTGTGCATTCTGCCCTGGAACGCGCTGGACGCCCGCGAGTGGGACAAGAAGGACGACCCGCAGCTGCCGACGATGCACCCGGCCGATCTCGCCCGTTACCTCGGCCTGTACGCGGCGCGGGTGATGACGCCGCGCGGCTCCACCGCGACGACCGGCCTGGAGCTGATGACCGCGCTGCGCCCGCCGACCCGCGCGGAGAAGGACCCGGCGACCGGCGAGTTCAAGCGGGCGTTCAACGACGACGCGCTCACCCAGGTGCACCCCGTGGTGGAGTGTGAGGTCCCCGACGAGCACCCGATCCTCAAGGACAAGTTCGCCCGGCACCACCTGCGCACTCCGGCCGAGATGCTGATGGAGGAGGCATACGACTGGTGCCGGCCGCTGACCGACGAGGAGTGCGCCAACCCGTACCTGGTCGCGGTCGACATCAACATGTCGTACGCCGCGGCCGCGAACGGCCTGGTCGTCGGGTTGAACGGGCCGACCCACCTGACCGGCAACCCGAAGTTCGACGCGTCGCTGCCCGGCTCGTGGCTGGTCGACCTGTCCCACGTCGACCTGTCCCGCGTACGCATCAACGGCCGCACCGTCGACGGCGACCGGCTCCCCTCACCGTTCACGCCGACCGGCGAGCGCCCGAGCGGCCCGGCCTGGTACGCCACGCCGACCGTCGCCTACGCGGTGGAGCTCGGCTTCGACGTCGCACCGATCGAGGCGTACGTGCGCACCCAGACCGGCCGCTACCTGGACTCCTGGTACAAGCGGCTGCGCGACGCCTATGTGGCCACGATGGCCGACATGGGCGTCACCACCGACCTCCAGGGCCAGGAGTTCCTCGAGGCGATGGCGCGGCGCAAGCAGGTCGACCCGACGATGGCGCTGCTGGAGACCGCGATCAAGGCCACGGCGAAGGGCGCGATCGGAAAGCTGCGCCAGCGCTCCCGGGGCCAGGTGCCGTACTACGAGCCCTACCCGGCGCTGGAGCGCGTGAACTGGCGCCCCGACATCCGGGCCGCCGTGCTCGCCAGCCAGCGCACCGGCCTGCACCGCAAGCTGATGAAGACGGCGGCCGCCGCCGACCTGTACCCGACCTCCATCGGCACCGACGCGATCGTCTACCCCTCGCCCGGCCCGTCCCCGCTGGACGTTCTGCCGACCACGCCTGAGGGCAAGCCGGTACCCGGCGGCTTCCGGCTCGGCGTCTCGCCCGGGATGGTCAAGCACCAGGGCACCCAGACCGTCCTGTGGGCAGAGCAGCTGTTCGAGGAGCGCGGCGGCGTCTTCAACATCTCCAACCTCATCAAGACCGCCGACCCGACAGCCGGAGAAGGGGAGTAACCCGTGGTCGACTCGCTCGGGGACAGCCTGGACCGCGCACTGGAGAAGGCGTTCACCCGCCCCGCTCCCAAGAGCGCCCAGGCCCAGATGAAGTACCTCGTCAAACAGCTCAAGGGCACCAAGGCCGCCGCCCAGACGCTCGGGATCTCCCAGCGCACCGTGGAGCGGTACGTGACGGGCAAGCTCAAGCGGCCCCGCCCAGAGCTGCGCGTCCGCCTGGAGCGCGAGGTCAAGAAGCGCTGGCAGCCGCAGATCCGCGCGAAGGCGAAGCAGAAGGCCGCGACCACGAACGGGCTGGTCGTCTCCACCCGCGCCCGCTTCGGCTTCGAAGCCGCCGCAGGCACGACCGACGATGCCCGGATCCGCGACATCACCCAAGCCCTGCCGCCCGAGTACGCCGACCAGCTGTTCACCGCCCGCGAGCAGGGCGCCACCGAGACCCAGCTCCGGCAGATCGCCGCCGACGGCCTCGCGCGGATGTACTTCCGCGCCGCCAACACCCGGGCGCACGGCCTGGACGTGGAGTTCACCGACGTGGAACGGCTCGACATCGAGCTGTGATCACCCGCCCACGGCTGGGGTCCGAACCGCCCTTCATCCGAGCCCCAGCCGTCGCCACGGCTCAAGCCGATGCAGTTTGGGGACTTGCCCGCGAACAGCCCGGGTGTCACTCTCACGGCGTAGCGTGATCCCGTTCGCCGACGCCGTTGTCGGCGGCGTGGTCAGCACGGGAGACTCGATGCGCCTGCAGTCCGCTCACATCACCAAGTACAAGAGCATCAACGACTCCACTCTGTTCTCACTCGAAGGCGATATCACCGCCTTCGTGGGTAAGAACGAGTCAGGCAAGACTGCCGCCCTGGAAGCCCTCTACCGCGTGAATCCGCTGTCCAGCGGGCATCCGACGGCATTCGAGGAGCTCCGGGACTACCCGCGGCGTCACCGTTCCCGCGACAAGAACCGGATCGCGCAGGCTCGGCCGGTCACCGCGACGTTCGAGTTGGAGCAGGGCGACATCGACGCCGTGGCCAAGGAATACGGCCCCAAAGCATTCACCGCGAAGACGATCACGGTGTACCGCCAATACGACGACGACACTCGCTGGTACCTCGGCTTCACCGCCGACACACTGGCCGCCGCACAGCACCTGGTCACCAAAGCTGGGTTGGACGTCGCCCGCTTCGCCAAGGTCAAGGACATCGACGCACTCATCGAAGCGCTCCGTGCCGATGAGAACGCCGAAGCCGCAGTTCAACTCGCCGACGACCTGGCTGAGCGTGACCTGGGCGCGGAGATCAGGAAGATCCTGCACCTGCGGCTGCCCCGGTTTCAGTACTTCGACGAGTACAACGTACTGCCCGGCAGTGTCTCGATCGAGCGACTGCAGACCGTCGGCGAGGACGACCTGGAGCCGGAGGAGCGCACGGCCCTGTCCCTGCTGAAGCTCGCCGGGGTGGAGTCCGAGGAGTTCACCCGGGACAATTACGAGAATCGCAAGGCCGCCCTTGAGGCTGCAGCCAATGAGCTGACTGACCAGCTCTTCGATTACTGGACCCAGAACCCTGACCTGTCGGTAGAGCTCGACATCGAGTTCAAGCAGGTTCCCACGCCGCAAGAGCCGCATCGCACCGAGCCGTGGCTCCATATCCGGATCAAGAACCAGCGGCACCGGGTCACCCTTGGGATGGAGGGCCGGTCGAAGGGCTTCATCTGGTTCTTCTCCTTCCTGGCCGCGTTCTCGGAGTACCAAGACGTCACACGGCGGCGCGTCATCCTCCTGGACGAGCCCGGCCTGAACCTCCACGCCAAGGCCCAGAACGACCTTCTGCGCTACATCGAGGAGCGCCTGGTCCCGCAGCACCAGGTCATCTACAGCACCCACTCCCTGTTCATGATCCAGCCCTCGAAGCTGGAACGCTGCCGCACAGTCGAAGATGTCGACAACGACGGCACCCAGGTCAGCCAGGAGCTGTGGCGAGCCCGCGCCGACACCGTTTTCCCCCTGCTGGGAGCCATCGGCGTCGACATGACTCAGACACTGGTGATCGGGCCGAACCAACTGCTGGTTGAAGGCCCGTCCGACGTGGTGTACCTGACCGTGATGAGCGAGGTCGTGCGTGAGGCCGGCGGCACGTCCCTTGACCCCAACTGGACCATCACCCCGGTCGGTGGGCTCGACAAAGTGCCGTCATTCGTTTCGCTGCTCGGCAGCAGCGACCTGAGCATCGCGGTGCTGATGGATGTTGCGGGCGGCGGCAACCAGCGCATCGCACAGCTCGTCTCACGCGGCCTTCTCGACAAGGGCCGCCTGGTCTACCTCACCGAGTTCACCAACACGAGCGAAGCCGACATCGAGGACCTCTTCACCCCGACCTGGTACCTCAAGCTCCTGTCCTCCGCGAAGGTCGGGCGGTTCACCAAGGCCCAGCTCAAGGGAGGCGGACGAATCATCAGGCAGGTGGAGGCGGCCCACGGTGGCCGGTTCGACCACTACCAACCCGCCAGCCACCTGATGCGCTCGCCCGGCACCCTGCTGGACCAGATCGACGATGAAACCCGGGACCGCTTCGAGGCCCTCTTCACGCGCCTCAACGCTCTCCTTTGACGCGGCAGGCCAAGGTCAGCTCGTTGGCGTGGCACGGCGGCGTGCCCACCAGGACAGCCGCGGCGCGGTGGCAGCGTTGACGGCCCGGCCGAACGTCTCCAGCGCGGCCTCTAGGCGCGCGGTGTTCTCTACGTCCGACAGGGCGTTCAGCAGCTGCTCCGTGGCGGTGACGACGGCCGGGTCGGAGGAGCGCATGAGCGGGGCGGCGGCGGTGGCGGCCCGGGTGAGCGGCTCGCGCAGGGCGGCCGCGGTCTGCTTGCTCGCCACCCGCTCCCGGCTCAGCAGCTCGGCCGCGCGCCCGAAGCCCACGAGCCCGCTCTGCGCGTCGGTGCCGCCGACGATCCGGGCGCGGGCGGCACCGCCGGTGAAGGCGAGGACGGCCAGCAGGAACGTCCGGCCGCGCTCGGCCGGCCCCTCCCACAGCAGCCGGTTGGTGGTGGCCGCGCCCTGCAGTTCCATCACCGCCACCGTCATCGCATCCGCCTGCACCCGCAGGGCACCGATCTCGGCTTGCTGCTCCTGGCGGTTGCGGGAGCGGTTGGTCAGCCACGCCGCCAGGACGGCGATGAACGCCCTCGAGACGAGCGTGCTGGCCAACTCGATCAACTTGTCCATCCCCACAGGCTGACCGCGCACCGGCCCCGGCGTCCGGGCCGTTGCGCACCTGACGCACAACCCGCACCCTCCCGTTGCCCCGGTTGGCGGGAGGCGGCGGCCAGAGGGTCAGCCGGCGGCGGCCTTCTTTTCGGCGAGCGCCTTCTTGGCCTGCTGGCACACCTCATACGTCACGGCGTTCACCGCCTCCCTCTGGGCGAGCACCTTCACCACGTCGTCCTGCTTCATCGCGCTGCCCGCGAACTCCAGCATCAGCTCCACCATGGCCAGGCTCTTCCAGTGCCGCAGTTCCGCCTCGTTCAAGGCTCCGGGCCGCCGGCCTCCATCATGTCGACGAGCCGTTCACGAGCCCGCCACTCCCGGCGCCGACGCCACCAGCCGCCGCCCGGCCGGTTCAGGTCCCGCAGCTTACGGATCTGGTCCACCATGGCCCGGATCTGCGTTTCCTGATCGGGCGTCCATGACTTCCCAGAGCCGTCAGCGAGGGCTTGGACGGCCTCCTGGGCGGCTTCGCTCCCGTCGCCCGGCCCCGTCCCGCCGCACAGCTGCTCCACGGCCTTCCTAAGCGCCGCTTCCGCCGCGCTCGCATCGTCGTGTTCGGACACGTTCTTCCCTTCTCCTCCGGACGCGCAGCATGCCTGCCGTGCGGCGCCCCGGGCAATCGAACGGCCGGCCTCGCCGGGTGCCGCGTCAGCACCGTCCTCTGTCCACAGGCCCGGTCCGATGGGGTGCTCGTATGACTGATGAGGAGAAGGCGCAGCAGGCGGCCCGGACGCGCTCCAAGCTCATGGAGGGCCTCGCCCGCGCGGAGCGCGCCCTGTTCACCCGGCCCGCGCCGAAATCGCCGCGAGCCCAGATGAAATTCCTTCGCACGCGGGAGAAGGGTTCCACCAAGAGTCTGGCGGAGCGCCTGGGCGTCTCCCGCAAGACGGTGCAGCGCTACCTCTCGGGTGCCTCCACCAAGCCGAACAAGCGCCTGAAGGAGGCGCTGGTGCAGGAGACCGAATCGGAGTGGCAACCGCAGGTCAGGGCGCGTGCGAGGCAGCGCGCGGCGTCCTCGGGCGGGATGGTCATCTCCTGTCGGGCGTACTTCGGGTTCGGTCCGGAGGGCACCTCGGACGCGGGCCGGGTCCGGGACATCAGCGTGGCCGTCAGCGCCTCCCACGCGGCCGCCATCCTGGCCGCCCAGGAGGATGGTGCGACACAGAACGATCTGCACGACGCGGTCGCGGAGGCCATCGCGGACACCTATTTCCGTCAATCCGGTGGTGGCCGCGCGGGCCTGGAGGTGAAATTCGCGGACGTGGAGTGGTTGAACATCACGTTTTAGCAGCGCGCAATTCAGACGTGCGGTAAACCTGTGTGGCCGACTCACCGAACCGCATTACCGGCCGGGACCTCAATTCCGTATCCGAGCTGAAAGCGAGTCCTGATGAACACGTCCGACGGGTAGCGGCCGCGCCGTGTCCCCGAGGCCCGCGGCCGCGCCAGCACCCCGCGCACGCCGATCGACTACGCGAAGGTCGGCCGGTCCTCGGCGCGGCGCCGCGCGCGGGGCATGACGCACAGCGAGGCGGTGGCGGCGCTCGAAGAGACGGAACTGCACGCGCACCTGGACCGCCGCGACGAAGCCGCGGCCGACGACGGTAGCCGCCGTGCTGCGGAGCTCGCGGAGTGACAGCGCGTCGTGCAGCTGCTCGCCGCGACCGGCGGCCCGTACGACCCGGACGCCGACGCGATCGTCCAGGAGGAGCTCGCCGAAGACCGCCGCCGCGAGGAAGCCGAGCAGCAGCGCCGCCAGGAGCAGCAGCGGGTAGCCGACCAGGCCGAAGAACTCGCCCGGCTCGGAGGGGCCGGCCGACTCGACCGGAGCGTGCCGAACCGGGCCGGAGACGAAGCCGCCCGCGACCTCCTGGACGAGAACCGCGACTACCGCGCCGCGAAGGTCGACGCCTGGCTCGCCCACGCCCTCGCCACCCACTCCGGCCACTACGCCGACCCGGCCGCCCGCGCCGCCGCCGTCGGCCTGCTGCCCGTCCCCGTCCGCGCCCGTGCCGCGCTGCTCGCCGCTCTCGCCCGCACCGGCGCCCCGGTCGACGGCGACCTCGAGTTCGTCGGGCGCCTCGCCCAGGCCGACCCGCGCGCCACGACCGCGCTCGCCGCGTGGCTCGACACCGCGGCCGCGGTGAAGGGCGGCACGGCATGAGCGCGTCGGACGACGTGGTGGCCACCTGGAGCGAGCACAGCGAGATCGGCCACCACTACGAGGACCTGCTCGCCGACGGCCAGGTCATCTCCTGGACCGAGCCGCCCTTCGGCGAGACGCTCTACCCCGGCGACGACGACCCCGACTACAACCCGATCTGCGATTGCCTCGGGCAGTGGCCGCGCCAGTTCTGCATGGAGTGCGCCTGCTACGCCGCCTGCGGGCAGTGCACCGGCCCGCACGTCTGGCCGCCGCTCCAGACCTGTCCTGTGACAGCGGACTTTGACCGTTTGCCACTCAAGTTGGGCCGGCAATCTACCATGTTGAGAAGGAGGTCCTGGACAGGCACTGGGCTTGTAATCTCAGTTGCATGGCTGAAGCGAGTAGCGGGGGGCAAGCTGTGCCCAACGGCGGTGATCCCAGTCCTGCGACTGGTTCTGGCGATGATGCTCTTGCGGATCCGGCACCTCAAAATCCGGCAGACTCCAACGACGCCTCTGCTGCCCCCACAGCGCCTACACCCACATGGGCGGAGATCGGCAGAGTAGTGGGTGCGATGATCACCGTTATTGCCGCACTCGCGGGGTTGATTCTGGGGGTCAGAGCAGAGCAGCGTGCCGATAGGGAGGAGAAGCGAGCGGCTAGGGAGGAGAAGCGAGCGGCCGAACTGAGCCGGAAAGCTTTCGCTGAACACGTTGCGTTCTACCGAACCCCGTCCGCGGTAGTCGTGATGAACGGCAACCCGCACCCAGCGAAAATGCGTCTCTTCCTGCCGGGTAGGCGTCTTTGGTGGAATTTGCATTCACTCGCGCCTTGCAAACAGATCAGGATCCCCACGGACTCCCTGCGCGCCAGCTTACGCGCCAAGTTGCTATCCGCGCAGGTCACCGATGAAGAGTTGTCATCGCTTTGGTTGGAGTTCCAGGACCCTTACGGCAGGAGCTGGGCCCGTACCGGCGGGGGAGGGCTGGCCCCCTCTACATGGGAACCTGCATCACCCGGAGTACACATGGTCGATCTTTATGAAAGCTGGAACAAGGCCCCGGAGGACTCACCCATTTGTGGTGCCCCTTAAGAGCCTGCTTGCAGGCTGACGGAGATCGGTCTGCGTACTTCCGCTGTGGTCCAACTTCGATTGGCTCTGTTCACGAGTTTCTCGTGAACAGAGCCAATCGATGGCAATTGG
>NZ_BMSV01000024.1:10435-16027 GCF_014649335.1 Streptomyces roseolilacinus | reverse complement strand
GGTCTTCGCCATGATCAAGACCCCGGCCCTGTTAACAACGCTCGTGATCAATACACCTAGGCGGTGTGGTGGCCATGAGGACGTTGGTACGGGCGGCGGGCAACCGGTGCACCCGGTGTTGCGAAGTTGTAGCAGCACGTGAGCGAACGAGGTGGAGGTAGGCCGGCCGAGGGAGGCCGGTGCGGCACATCGTGGCTCACATGGCCAACATGCCTCAACAGCCCCCAGATACGTGTGAGGCACATACGAGACAAAGACACCTGCCTCACAGTGCCTGAAACCTTTCGGCAACCCCAGGTAACCCGCCCTGCGTCCTGCCGAGTTCCTCGTCCCGAGCGCTTTCCGCTGCGCCCGCTGCTCGTCTGCAGTGGATGCCGGCGGGGAGAGGTGTGGTGTCAGGACCGCGCAGGACGCTCGGCAAACCTACCGCCGAAACCGCGTGCGGGATCCGATAAGACCTGTCAGGTCTAAGACCGTGTCCTATGTGGTGAGGCGGTCGTTGAGGTTGTCATGGGGCGGGGTACGTGGAGTTGGATTGTTCCAGACGGACTGTGGGAGATCGCGAAGCCGCTGATCCCGCCGTCGAAGGTCCGGCCGCAGGGCGGCGGGACGCAGGACACGCCTGATGAGACGCTGTTCGCCGCGATCATCTACGTGCTGGTCTCCGGTTGCGCCTGGCGGGCCCTGCCGCCCTGTTTCGGCGTCTCGAAGTCGACCGCGCACCGCCGGTTCCTGATCTGGTCCAGGGCCGGTGTCTGGGGCCGGCTGCATGAGGAGATCCTGCACCGCCTCAATGACGCCAGCCTGCTCGATCTCTCTCGGGCGGTCCTGGACTCCGCCCACGTCAGGACGAAAAGGGGGACGAACTCACAGGTCCGAGCCCCATGGACCGGGCAAGCCGGGTTCCAAGATGCACATCCTGTCGGACGCGAACGGACTGCCCTCCTCGCCGGCATCTCGGCCGCCAACACCCACGACAGCCAGGCCCTGAAGCCCATGGTGCTCGGTCACCAAACGAGACACGACCCCACCACGGCCGCCACCTCAAGCCCCAACGCCTGCACGCCGACAAGGCCTACGACATCCCCAACCTGCGGAAATGGCTTCGCGGCAAGCGCATCGGCGTCCGGATCGCACGCAAAGGCATCGAGTCGTCAGAACGTCTTGGCCGACGCCGGTGGGTGATCGAACGGACCATGTCCTGGCTGACCGGCTACCGCCGAATCAACCACCGCTATGAACGTCATCCCCGCAACTACCTGGCCTTCCTCGGCCTCGCCGCGGCCATCTGCTGCTACAAGCGACTCGTCCGCCTCACCACATAGGACACGGTCTTAGACGCCGTCGGCGAGGTCATTTGCGGGACTGCAGTTGGAGGACGAGCCGGCGGGTACCGACCTCAAGCATGGCCTGCCCACACAGCGCAGAACCCGGAACCAGACCGAACTTGCCATCGAAGCCCGCCAGCTTCTTCCGCGGACGCCAGCGACAGCCACACATCGTCCGGGGCTGCTTTTGGCGGCCCCGCCGTTCGTGGCATCCTGGATGAGAGCCCATTGAGTTTCTGATCGATAAGAGATTTTGCCGCTATCCCGTACCATTCTACTTACACTCCCCTGGGGTAAACTGAATGACTGAATGCGAAGCGTGTGGTGGGACCGGACGGGAGCACGAAGAGTGCTGCTCCGTATGCACTCCGTGCAAGGAGTGCAATGGCTTCGGCGTCATTACTGCTGAAGTCGAGTTCGCAGTGTCGTAGGGGTTGGCCGGTTCTGTCGCCAGCGCCATGGTGCTCTCGGCCGCTCCTGCAGGGGCGTTAGGCGTAGCGAGGTGAGCGCGGGTCGCTTACCAACGATGCCAGACCACTTCGGGTGCATTGTCGCGCGTGATGGAGTGGTCGTCTCTCGCGACAAAGAGCAGTCCCAGAAGACGACGTAGCCGCCAGCGCGCCGTACAGTTCACCCGGGTGGTCTCCGACTCGCGTGCTGCCGATGATCCCAAAGAGGGCGAGGGCTGTCTGGGTTTCCTGATGGGCGCCGGCGACCTCGCCGACGATGAGGTGGGTGCGGGCGAGGCCAAGGTGGTCGAACGCCTTGCTTCGCACAAGGTGCTCGGGGCGGAGTTCGAGTGGCCTTCCCAGGAACTGCAAGGAGCGTTCAGCACGTCAGGTTTACCTGGGGACATCGCAGTGGTGGAGAACCCGGTCGAGGATCGCGGTGGCCAGCACCTCGTCACCGAAGACCTGGCCCCATTCGCTGAAGATCTTGTTCGATGTGAGGATCCTCGGAGGCGCGGTGGCGTAGAACAGGTAGTCGACCTGCGTATCCGATGTCGTGCGGTCTGCCCCTGAAACGCCGTGACGGACGGTCCACCGAAGGTTCAGCAGATGAGGTCTGCGGCCTTCTCCTTGTACTCCTGCATTTCGCCCGCCTCGTAGCCCGCTTCCTTCAGGCTCTCCATTAGTGACTCCGTGTCGCCGCACAAGTGAGGTCGCTGCCCATCAAGGTAGGCCTTGACTCCATCGGCGGGTAGTTCTTCCAGGGCTTTTTTTATATCGCTATTCTTCTCGTGCCCGTAGGAAAACTCGACCCATTCCTTTTCCTGGTCGGTCAGGTGAGATGTGTCGACGAGAGTGCTGCTCCCCCCGCATGAAGCGACCATGAGAGTGCATGACACCATGAGACATATGCGCGCTTTATTCACAGTGCTCTCTTTTAGGTAGAACCCGGAAGTTTATCATACTGCAGGGCTGCTTCGAATTCCTAGCTGCTGAGCCTCTTTCATCCTGTGCTGGAGGGTGAAAGAGGCTGGTCGGCGGGTGTGGTGACGAGGCAGGGCCCCTCGTCTTTGGCGTGGTGATCTCGCTCAACCCGCTGGCGACCGAAGGGGCCCTGTTGGTTCCGTATCCTGCCATGCTCGATGTTCCGCGCGAGCTTGTTGAGCATGTTTCCTGGATGATCTAGGAGCGTCGCCGAGCTCGCAATACCCGCTGGCGCAGGCTCGACTGCTTCCAGCAGGCACTGCTCACGCTGGTCCATCTGCGGAAGAACGAGACGTTCTCGCAGCTCGGAGCCAGGTTTGGGATATCGCAGGCCACCGCCTGGCGGTACGTCGACGAGACGCTGGACGTCCTGGCCGACTGGGCGCCCGGTTTCTACGAAGCGCTCACCGGCCTCGGTGAAGGCGACCACGTCATCGTCGACGGTACCCTGATCCCCATCGACCGCATCGCCGCGGACGAGCCGTACTACTCGATGAAACACCGCCGGCATGGCATGAACGTCCAGGTCATTACCCGGCCCGACGGCACACCTCTGTGGTTCTCCCGTGCAACACCGGGCCGCACTCACGATCTGACCGCGGCCCGGGCCCACGGCATCGTCCAAGCCTGCCTGACCCGGCAGACCCTCGTCCTCGAGGACCGCGCCTACCAAGGCGCCGGCGCCACTGTTCGCACCCCGTACAAGAACCACCGCGAACACCCCGAGCACTACCAGCAGTTCAACCGCGACCACGCCAGGCTCAGAGCACCGGGAGAACGCGCCTTCGCGCAGCTGAAGTCCTAGCGGATCCTCCGTCAGGCCCGATGCTCCACCCGACGCATCGGCACCATCGTCCAAGCCGTCCACACCCTGCTGACCTGCAACTACTCAAGATGAAAGAGGCTCAGTCAAACCAATCATCAAGGGTCGTGACCGTGGCACCCAGCTCGCGCACGTGGTCTGCAGCCAGCGCCCCACGCTGTGGATCAGGTGCCTCCGAGAGCCCCAAACGCATGGGCCCCTGCCGAACCAGCGGTCGGGCCGCCGAGCGCCAGCCCACCACCATGCCGGGACAAGACCATCGCGAAACTGATCCACACCCTGGCACCGCGAAGGAAGCGCCGGAGGCTCGGGGGACGTTTTACAGTGTCTGCGCCGGACGGCAGCCCTCCACTTTGTTGACCTTTCCCACCACCAGCGGGATCACGGAGATCGCCATGACAAGGGCGGCAACGATCAACATGGACCGGCTGCCCAGCACGCCGCCGCCGAATCCACCGACCACGCCACCTAGCGGGAACGACGCGTATACGAGGAACCGCCGCACGGCGTTCACGCGACCGAGCATGTCAGGAGGTGTCGCCAACTGACGCATGGTCAACTGACCGATGCTATACACCGCGCCTGAAAGACCACCGACGAACTGTCCCACCCCGACCGCGACGGCGGACGCCACACCGAACGGAGCCGCCATGAGCGCAATCGCCACCGCACTGACGGCGATGGCCACCATCACCGAACGGCCGAACCCGAAGCGGGTCGCGGCCCAGTCCGCGAGCAGACCACCCGCGACCCCGCCCAGGCCAGCCAGCATCGCCAGGAGCCCGACCAGCACCGCCGGGAAGTCCAACTCCCGCACGAGCGCCAGAACCAGTGACGCGTCCCGGATCGCCACCGCGAAGGCCCCGATGCCGGACGACACACACAGCGCGACGAGAACGCGGTCCTTCAATACGAAGACCAGACCGCTCTTGATGTCACGGAGCACTCCTCGTCGGCCCGACACCTTCGCGGCAGCCAGCTCCGGTGCACGCAGGAAGAACAGAAGCACACCTGAGAAGACGTAGGAGATGGCATCGACGGCAACAGTGACCACGGCTCCGACGAGCTGAACCAGGCCACCGCCCAGTCCGTTGCCCGCGATCCAGGCGACCGAACTGTTGACCGAGATCGCGCTGTTGCCCGCTGTAAGCATCTCAGGAGGCAGCACCTTCGGCACGACGGAGGCCGAAGCCAGGTCGTTCACCACGGTCTGCGCCTGTACGAGAAAGACGACGCAGTACAGGATGGGCATCGACAGCAGGTCGAACAATCCGAGGACCGGCACCGTACCCAGACAGACCGCCCGGCCGAAATCCGTCAGGATCAGAACGGCACGCTGCGGTGCCCGGTCGACGAGCACGCCAGCCACCAGGCTGAGCAGCACATGAGGCACCGCGCTGATCGCGGTCAGGAGGCCGACCGCCGCCGGCGACGCGCCCAGTGTGACCGCCGCCAGCAGCGGAATGGCGAGTCCGGTCACACCCGAGCCGAGCGAAGAGACTAGATGGGCAGCCCACAAATGCCTGAAGTCCGATGAGCCGCGCAACGCCAGAAACCACCGTGGTCCCGTCACCTCGGCACCCCCACGACACAGCGACCATGCGGACCGGTCCGCCCATCGGCTAACGGAAACAACTCTGGAACGCCTCCTCACACGCGGCCAACCGCTCGGCCACCTGGTCCTCAGTCTCACCTCGGACGGTTATCGCCGCAATGGACCTGTCCCATGCGGTGGGAACCTTGGGAACATCGCCGGCGCGAACCCGGAGGTTGCACTGGATCACCCACGGCTCGTTGAGGTGGAAGTCCCGCCGCATCCTCTCACCGGAAGCGTAGATCAACGTGTATCCGGTGAGGTCGTCGCCCTCGCGGCTCGGCACCGGCATCGGCTCTCCCAACTGTGCCTGGAGCATCGCCGAGATGATGTCGACACCCGTACGGTGATAGAAGCCGGCCCGGATTCCGCCGCCGCCCCAGCGGCCGGCGATCTCGCAGAACACGAGGACTA
>NZ_BMSV01000024.1:0-10393 GCF_014649335.1 Streptomyces roseolilacinus | reverse complement strand
GACGACTCTTTCTGACCTGGGCTTCTTTTAGGTGATCATGCTGTTTTCCTTTACTTGGTCCGCGGCCTTCCACGGTTGCCCGGCGCTTCCTCTGGGTCTGGCCATGAGGGTGAGTCCGTCGAAGTCGGTGGGGGTCCAGCGGTCCTGGCCGGCCGTGCGGGTGGTCCAGCCCTGTTCCGTTCGGGCCGGTTCGATCATGACTGCCTGCCCGTCGCGGATGCGTTCGGCCAGGATCTTCCACAGCCCGTCGCGGATACGTGGGTTAGGACTGCCGACGAAGACGCCTGGGGCGACTTCGATGAACCAGCGCGTCAGATGGCCGCGGAGACCGGGAGGGGCGGCGACGAGAACCACGACCGTCGTCGCGGCGCTCATGAGGTGGTGCTCCCGCCCGGATCCGGGATGATGTCCAGGTGACTGTCAGGGGCGAAGGGGTCCGAGCCCCAGTTGCGGCCACCGCTGACGACGCTTTCCCCCTCGTCCCACAGCCCTGCCAGGTCTTCCTCCAGCAGATTGCCGCCTTCCGGGACCAGCAGGTTCTTGACGTCCGTGACGACCCGGGGCAGCAGCTTGCCCTGGACCACGGCGTCGCGGAGTGCCGTGCGCGCGTCGCGTTCGGCGGTCAGTTCCCTGGCTGCGAGGTCGAACGCCAAGGGGATGGTGAACTCGGCCTTGTAGAGGTCGGCGATGTCCAGGACGAAGGACAGGGCGGATCCGGTGTGGACGAAGCCGAGGGCGGGGCTGGCACCGATGCCGGTGATGACAGCGTGGCAGATGCCGTACAGGGCGGAGTTCGCGGCGGACAGCAGCCGGTTGACGTCGTCGCCTGCCGCGAAGGCGTCTCCGGGTTTGTAGTCCCGCTTGGTCCAGGGCACTCCGGTGCGTTCGGAGTGCTGGGCGTAGAGCCGTCGTACGCGGGTGCCTTCCCGTCCTCGTAGTTGCTGGAGGGTGAGACCGGAGGTGCCTTCGCCGGGGAAGCGCATGTCGTACATGCGGCGGGCGACTGCGACGCGTTCCTTGGGGCGGGTGGACAGCCATGCCTGGCGCAGTTGGAGCTGGGAGCCGCGCGCGACGCCGTGGCCGGAGGCGTAGAGGCGGACGCCGTGTTCGCCGACCCAGCACAGGGAGGTGCCGGAGTCGGCGAGCAGGGTGACGGCTGCGTGGGTGATGCGGCTTCCGGGTCCGATGAGGAGGACGGCGAGCCAGGCTGCCGGCACGTGTACGACGCGGGCCTTGTTGACCAGGACGACGGCGTTGTCGTCGCGGTCGATGTGGCAGCGCTCGACGTAGAGGCTGGAGACGCGGTCCTCCAGCCGGTGTACCTCCTGTGGGCCCGCCCGCCACCACGGCTCAGGCACGGGGCACCGCCGTCTGCGCCTTCACCGGGGCCAGGGTGAGCAGCCCCTGCCCGTAGCCCTTGGCCGGTCCTATGCCCGTCAGCAGTGCCGTGCGCAGCGCGTCGGGGTCGGTGACTCTCAGGCGCCCTTCGAAGGTGGCCGTGGAGAGGGTGACCCGCGGCCCGCCCTGGTGCTTGGTGAAGCGCAGGATGTCGCGGTTGACGATCGACACGGCGGGTCCCGCGGTGAGCGGGCCGTCCGCTTCGATTCCTGGAGCCGGTGTGTCGAGGGGGGCTTCGGGGATGGTGAAGCCGTGGCGTTCGGTGCGGGTGAGGAGCCAGTTGAGTTGCTGGGCTGCGGTTCGGTGGGCCACGCGAAAGCCGCGCGGGCGGCGGTCGGCGGCGTCGGGCTGTTGGGCGTGGGCTTTGAGGCGGGCGTTTTGCTGTTCGCTGGGTTTGGTGGGGCGTGGAATGGTCTGGACGGGGTTGGCGGTCAGGCGGAAGCCGAACTCCTTGCCGAGGGCGATGCGCTCGAGGAGGGGGGTGTAGTCGGCGATGAGCGGGGTGGCGCCGTCGGCGCCGGGCCAGCCGGCTTCGTCGACGAGGTGGTGCCAGGAGGGGCGGCTTTCGGTGAGGACGAGGATCTCGGCGCGGTGGGGGGTGTTGTTCTCCATCCGCCATAGGACCCGTTCAGTGACGGGTTGTACGGCGAGTCCGGCGAGGACCGCCGCGTGGAGGCGGTGGGGGCTGGACAGCAGGGAGACCGCCGTGCGGCGGCGGGGGTTCAGGGCGATTTTCGACAGGTAGGGCATCAGGGTCACCAGCCCAGGAGAGCGAACGGGTCGTGGTCGGGGTCGGCTGGAGAGGCTTTCCCGTCGGCGGGTTCTGTGGCTTGCCGGCCGGTGGGGACGGTGATCCATAGGTGTCGGACGTCCCGGCGTCCGAAGAGGGTGCCGGTCTTGAGGGCGTAGGTGTCGGGGACGTCGACGGCCACCTGGTCGCCGGCGGGATCTTCGACCGTGGCCTCCAGGCGTACTTCCGTCGTGCGGATGTGCTTGCGGCGGTGGGCGGATGCCTGCCAGGGCACGGCTGCCAGCGCGTCGGGGAGGTCGGCGTCGGCCTGCAGGCCGAGGCTGACCGGTCCGGTGGGCGGGCAGGAGCGGCGCCCGAGGCAGAGCGGATAGGTGGGGTGGCGTACGGCGTGTTCCAGGCGCTCCAGGAGAGGTGCGGGTCCGCGCAGCGCGGCGACGAAGACGGCGTCTTGGAGGTAGAAGCGCTGGGTGACGCTGGTGTACTTGGCGGGGCTGGTCTTCGTCTGCACGCCTTTGGCGTTCACTTTGGCGGAGGGCAGCGGCAGGCCGCGGGGGTCGCTGGCCGTGTGGTAGTCGCGCAGGAGCGAGCCGGGCTGGTCGACGCGCACGCCGAGCCGGAGGTCGACCAGGTCGGTGATCGATGCTTCGCGGGTGCGGCCTTCGGCGGCGGCAAGGAGGCCGAGGATGCCGGACTTGGTGGGCTGGGGCCGGGTCTCGCGCCGGTTGTAGTGGGAGGGGCCGCCCCAGGACTGCAAGGGGGCGGCCAGTCTGAGGATGAGGACGGCGTGGTCGTTCATCACGCATCGGCCTTCGTGATCTCGCCGTCCGCCAGCCACTGCCCGACCATGTCGCCGAGCGAGCCGAGCAGCGTCGGAAACGCGACGGACGGGCCGAACACCTCGGTGACCTTGTCGGCCTCGACGTTGTAGGCGGCCAGCGTCCTGACCGGTTCGGTGCCCCAGGTAGCGGCGACGGACTGCAGCTCGCCCGCCAGGCGGACGGCGGACTCGGTGGCCAGACCGGTGACGCCGACGACGGGCTCTTCGTAGGCGGAGATGAGGTTCACCGGCTGGTCGGTACGCAGGGTGAGGAGCACCAGGTGGGGCAGGGTGCGGTGGGCGAAGGAGTTCTGGTGGCCGGTGGGCATGGAGCGGGTGAAGGCGTCGACGAACCGGACGGCCGCCTCGCGCGTGTCCTCTGGGGAGCTGAGGTTGTCGCGCAGCTGGTGGACGCCGAGGACCGCGTAGCGGTAGAGGGTGGAGGAGTTGAACTCGACGGTGCCGATCATGCCGGCGCCGTGGTCGTCGGTGTTCTCGTCGTCCACAGCGGTGTAGTAGTCGAACTCGGTGCGCACGGCGTGGGTGGACAGGGCGTGGGCGACTTGGACGGCGGCGTCCACGTTGAGGGCGGGCAGGTCGGCGACCATGCGTCCGAACAGTGCGACCTCCGCCGGGTGGCCGGTGGTGAGGGTGGCGACCACGGGGAGCTTGCCGACTTCGGCCTTGAGGTCCGCGTCGGGCAGGGCGGCCAGTTCCGCGGCGCGGCCGTTGAGGAGCTTGACGATCGCGTCGAGCTGGCGCTTGCCGAAGAAGAGCAGGTAGGCGGACTGCTCCTCCTTCTTGGATGACTTGGTGATCCCCAGGGGCTCCAGCAGGGCGGTGGACAGGCGGTCGGCTTGGGCGGCATCCAGCCCCGTGTCGCCCTCAGCGGCCGGACGGGCGAGCCGCTCGGCGAGCAGGGCGGCGATGCGCTTGGTCCTGGTCGCGCGGTCGGCCGGCTCGACGGCCTTGGCGAACTCGGTGCGGGTGGCCCGCTTCCACGCTTGGGAGGAGACGCGGGCTCGGCGGGCGCCGCCGTAGAGGGCCTGCTTCGGGGTGCCGGAGTCGTCGCGGTTGGTGTTGGAGGGGGGCAGGCTCTGCAGGATGTGGACCTCGACGAACAGGGTGGGCTGAGGCATCAGCGGGCTCCTTGGAGACACGGGGCATCGCCGCAGGGCGATGCGGAACTGAAACAGGGGGAGGGAGACGCGGTGCCGGACGGCCTCTTGCCCGCCCGGCACCGCCGTCAGGACTTCTTGGACTTGGGCTCGACGCGGAAGTCGCGGTCCCAGCCATTGCGCAGACGGCTTTGGACATCCGGCTGCTTGGGATCGTCCCAGGTGCGCAGCGCCGTGCGCACCAGGTCGTAGTCGAGGCCGATCCCGGCGCGGGCCAGGAGGGTGACGAACCCTCGCAGGTGCATCGCCAGCTCGCCGGTGTCGATCGAGGTGAGAAGGGCTCCGAACCGGCGCTCCAGCGCCTCTGCTCCGCTGCCGTTCTTCGCCAGGAGAAGACGCGCGGCGGTGCCGGGGCTGGTGCCGGGGGCGTGCATCGGCCGGCGGTGGCCTTGCTGGTGACGCCCGAAAAGAGTGAGCGCCACGTGCTCGGCGGTCAGGTCCCTGGTCAGGGCCCCGGTGTCGCGGAAGTTCGCGGGCATGCGGGTCCGGTAGTACGGCCACATCGCCGGGACGGTACCCGCCTCACGGCCTGTGCCGGACCTCAGGGCCGCCAGCTGCGCGCCGTTGTCCGCCTGGTCCGGTGTGAAACGGGCCCAGTACGGGGCTGCCTCGCTGCCGGTGCGCGCCGCGGCCGGTTCGGTGTACTGCAGGCCCCAGGCGCGCAGGACGCGGCCTCGGCCCGGCCCCTCCCAGCGGGTGAGGTCGTGCAGCAGCCGGGTGTAGTCGAGGCCGATGCCCGCCTGCCTCAGCAGCGGAACGAGCCGGTACAGGTGCTGGACGAGCTCGTGGAGGTCCTGGGCGCCGGCGGCGGCCATCAGCCGCCGCTCCACCGCGCTGTCCGAGAATGTGTCGGCGAGGCGCAGTTCCCGGCACGCCCTGCCCAGGCCGGTGCCTGGGCGGTGGGCGGGTTCGGCGGCTGCCTGCTGGTGCCGTCCGAAGAGGGTGAGCACAGCGTGCTCGGCGATGTAGGAGTCGGGGAGGTGGTCCGATTCGAGGGCGGCGTCCGTCAGCCGCACCCGATGGGCGTCCCGCATGGCCGGGACGGTACCCGGCTCTCCGCTGATGCCGTCGCGCAGGCCGCGCAGCTTGCGCGTGGTGTGCTCCGAGAACCCGGGGCGGCCCTCTCGGACGCGGGCGTGCCAGTCAGTGGCGGCCTCCTCCCAGAAGTAGGCGCGCCAGCCGTTGGCGACTTTGCTGGTAGTGGCGCTCATGCCGCCGCCTCCCCACCGCCGGAGCTGTCCTCGGACAGCCGTGTCAGGATCCCGGCGAGCTTCTTGTGGAAGAGGCCGACGGCTTTGCCGCTGCGGTACACGATCTCCTTGCCGTTGCTCTTCTCGACCCGCCCCACCACGGCGCGCGGCGGCGCGGCGGCAAGCAGCGTCTCGGCCTCCCGGACGGCCACCGCCCGCACGGACTGCTCCCAGGCGAGCTGGGCCCGCTCCAACAGCTCGTCGTTCTCACCGACCGTACGCAGCCCGGTCAGCAGCCGACGCATCGTGCCGTCGAGGCCGTGTAGGAGCCGGGAAGAGGGGTGCTGGCCCTTGTCCCACGGCACCGGCTCACCGCCGGAAGCCCGCCGCAGATCACTGTGCAGGTTGTCCAGGGCGCGACCGGCCTGGTCGGCCTGGCCGACGCATTCCAGGATCGCGGCCCGCAGCCAGTCGTCCTCAGCGAGCAGGGACGCCACCGGGAGCGGCAGGCTGTCACCGATGGCGTTCTCGACGACGGCGGACTGATTGCCGTATTCGAGGCCGCAGATCTCCACACCGAGCGGATAGTCGGCGGGCAGGAATCCCTCCGCGTGCAGATCGGCGAGCTGCCGGAGCAAGCCGGAGGTGTAGGGGCCGTCTCCCTCGTCGGGCACGGCCAAGGCGAGCAGTGTGCTCAGGCCCTGCCAGGCCGAGCGGCCGGAGGTGTGGCGGCGGGGGCGCCGCTGGGGCTGACCGGCCTTCGGCTTCGCGATGTGGGACCAGGCGGTGTGCGGTTCGAGCTCCGGGGTCTGCGCGAGTCGGTCGCCGGCGCAGACGATCACACGCTGCACATACAGTCCCTGCTCCGTCTCACACGGGACCAGCCGGATACGGCGGGCCTGGAACGTCAGCAGGTCCAGCAGCCCTCCTGCCGGGCGCGACGACCACTCGGGGCCGGCCGGTGACTTCCAGCCGGACGAGCGCTCGTTCCACGCCCACTGGGGACGGTCCGCCGGATCCAGCCCGTCGGGCAGGAACGGCGTGTTCAACATCAGCGTCTCGTACAGGGTCCGGCCCGTCGGTACGACCACGCCGAGCTGGCCGAGCGGGCCGGTCGGGTTCCCGGTCGTCTTGCCGTTCTTGGCCTGCGGATCACCGACGGCCCCGGTCTTGATGGCGGCCGTGTCCCAGCACTGCGTGTGCAGCAGCCACAGCAGCGCCTGACCGGCCGACAGCAGCAGCTCGTCGCCCTCGGTGAGCGAGCTGAACAGTGGCACGTTGTTGCCGGACGCGATCGACGGAACGAGCTGCGCGGCCGACTTCGTCTCCCCGTTGAGCGCCTCCAGTCCCGCAACCTGCGCGAACGGGCGCTTGTCATCGAACAGCCGGAAACGGTCGCCGTAGCGGGAGCCGAGGTAGTCCGTCAGGCATGCCACATCGGCATCCGAGAACCGGCCGCGTTCGAACCGCTCCGCCCACTCCCCCCGCGTGCGGGGTACCCCGATGGCATCCCACATCACCGGCAACAACAGCTGACGCAGCAACGCGGGCAGCATCGTTGGCACCGGCAACTCCAGCCGCCGCACCTCGTGCGCTCCGGTCAGTACACCTAACAGGCCGGTCGTGCGCACCGCGCCGTCGGTATCGACCGCGGTGAGCAAGCTGTCGTGGACGATGTCTCCGTCCGCGCCCATGGTGACCCCCCCTCCACAACTATTGAGCGTCTCTCAGACACACAGGAAGACACGGCAACTCGCGCCGCACACAGGGGTGTTAGCGGTTCAGCCGTTCACTGGGAGCCTTTCACGCGGCGATCCCACCTTCAATCGAAACAGCACGATTGAATGGATTTCATCTGATAGGCCCCATACGTGAGCATTGATCCAGTATTCTGAGTCGTTGGCGCAAGGGGACTGTCCCCTCGAGGTCGCGGTGTCCTCGTCTAACCTCGTTCGACGACCAGTCCCAAAACGTCGTCATACGAGACCCGGTCCGCACCCAGCACGGCCGTCCCGTCCTCCTCCAGGACCAGCGCCCGCGCATACCGGAGCCAGGGGTGACCAGCCCACCCCGGCAACGGCACAAGTCCGCTCTGCTTGGCTTCCGCCGCCTCCGTGAGCCGGGCCGGCAGTCTCACCGTGCCCCCCAAAAGCCGGTCGACCGCAGTCTCGTCGTCCACCTCGCCGTGCACACCGATCCAGGTCCCGTCGACCGCCCGGCACCCGCCGGCCGAGCGGCGGACGATCACCGCTTCCACCGACCGCTCACCGTCCCGCACCACAGCGTCGAGATCCTCTTCGGACGCGGCTCGGCTGCCCGCATAGTGGAGCCCCTCCAACGTCGGCGCCCCCCATTCGCGGGGGCGCGTCAGCAAGAACCCCTCCGCGTTCTTCTCCCGCTTCTCCTCCTGGGCACGCCACACCTCCCGGGCGACGCCCTCATCCCATTCCGGCGGGCACACCTCCGCCTCCCCATAGGCTCTGGCGACCAGATCCGGCACATCGGCAGGGATGCTCCACACCCCACTGCCGGCCGCTCCCCCGCCCAATGGCCCAGCAGCCTCGGCGACCAGGGCGGCAGCCCTCAGCAGCGGCCACTCCCCATAGATCTTCTTCGAGGCGGGCAGGAAGCGCGGACGCCCTCCCGCACCGGGCACCACGCCGGTCACCAGGACGCGTGGCTCGGCGACTGCGGAAGGCCTTCGAGTCCCGCTGTGCCGGTGGAGCCGCCCGATACGCTGCAACAGCAGATCGACGGGCGCGAGGTCCGTGATCAGCAGGTCCGCGTCCACATCGAACGACTGCTCGGCCAGTTGTGTCGCGATCACCACCATCCGCTCGGGCCGGCCCTCGCCGGCCTTCGGACCCAGCAGCCGCAGGCACTCCTCGGTCCGCTCCGCCCGGTGAGCCGAGCAAAGCCGCCCGTGCAGCAGCCGCACCCGCCCCTCGAACCCACCCTCCGCCAGGGCACGATAAATGGCCTGGGCCCGGTCGACCTGGTTGACCACCACCAGCGCCACACCGCCCTCGGCCACCTCCCTCCCCACCACCGAGGCGATCACCTTCCCGTCCCCGGCGATGTCAGAAAGCCACTCGACCCGCGTCGACACCGACGCGCGCCAGGACGGCACCACACGCCGGGAAGACTCCGCCACCCCCATCCCGTCCAGCGCGTAGGCCACGGTGACACACGGGTAGCCGGCCGGCTTCGGTACCGGGCACGACACATCGGCCGCACTCAGCGCACCCGACAAGTACGCGTCAACGAGCGCCTGCCGCTGCGCCGGCGGAAGCGTCGCCGACAGCAGGACCACCGGAACCCTGGCCTGCCCGAGCCAGCGCAACGCCTCCAGCAGGAACTGCCGCATGTAAACGTCCGCGGCATGTACCTCGTCCACCACCACGACCTTGCCGACCAGCCCTGCGAAACGCAGCATCACGTGCCGCGTACGGGTCGCCGCATGCAGGAGATGGTCAACGGTGCCGACGGCGAACGCCGTCAAAAGCCCCCGCTTGTTGCCCAGGAACCACCGAGCCGGGCTGTCCCGCTCCTCCCGCGCCCCGGGGCTGCCGGCTGACGACCAGGAAGGCATACCGTAATCGGCATCCTCCTCAGTCGCCCCGTAAACGTCGAACGGATCCGCGGACCACTCGTCCTCTGCGGCACACTGCCCGTCGGAGACCGTCCGGTCGCCTTCCCAGATCCTCCGCCACGTCGGGTTGAAGCGACGCTTGCCGTGCAACAGCGCAACCTGCGCTTCCAGGTCCGGGTCGAATGACCGCACCCACTCCAGCACCTGCTCATACATCGGGTCACTCGTTGCCTGCGTCGGCATGGCCACGAAGACGCCGCCCAGCCCGAACCGGGCCGCCAGCACCTCGGCCGCCGCCAGCGCGGCCTTCGTCTTGCCCTCCCCCATGGGGGCCTCGGCCACCATCAACCCCGGGACGGGCATCGACCAAGCCCGCTCCACCAGCTCCCGCTGCGAGGCCCTGGGAGAGACCCCCAGCCGCCCGGTCAGGGGAGCAAAGGGCTCCTCCGGCACGGCAAGCTCACTCCACCCGCCCCGCAGACCGAGCCGCTCCCACGCCGCCTCCGCCCGCCGCCGAGCCCCAGCAAGAGATACCTGCCGCGCATCCGCAATCCCCGCGAACTGCTCACTGTCACTGGCGATCCAGTCCGCCATGACGATCAGCCCGGACAACGCCAGCTGCTCCGCCTTGTTCAAAGCACCCACCGGACGCACATCAGCCAGATCCTCAAACCCGACGGCCCGGGTGAACACATCCACGACCGCCCGCTGCGCCTCCTCCCACGCAGCTCCGCGCCCCTGGACCTCCCGGTGCTGCGGCTTCAGCCCCCGGGCTGACGGAAACGTCCCGTGGTGGCCGGCCACCAACGGCCACACCCACGCCGCGCTCTCCGCGCTCCCCCACGCCGCTACCAGCCTCGGACGCAGCAATGCGGCACCCGCCACGTCATGCCGCCACCGCTGCCGCCGGTCCGCCGGCAACCGCCCCCACGTCAACCCCGCAGCCCTGACCGGAGCCGCCTCCACCTCGTCCACAGCCTGAAAGGCTGGGCATGCCTTCCCACAGTCGTGAATCCCGCAGATCCACATGAACCACAACCGCCCGCGGCCGCCACTGACGTCGTCCAGACGACGCCGTAGCGCGGCCGACACATACCGGTCCCACATCACCTCCGCCACGGCGGCGGTGTCCAGCAAGTGCCCGAGCAGCAGGTGCGTTCGCCCCCTGTTACGCGCCGCGGACTTCCCCCATAACCGCGACACCCCGGCGATGGTCTCCTCCGACCAGCCCATCGCCCGCATCAGGTCGACGATCGACCGCATGTGCCCCACTGGCGCAGCCCCCTTCGTACAGTGGACCCGCACCATAAGCCCACCCACTGACAACGCCTCTGAACTCCATGCCCCAGCCTCCGACGCTACTCAATGAAAAACACCCCAACTGCTAGCATCCGCGCAGGTCAAGAAGCGTCGTCCCCGCACCCGCGGGGGTAGTCCTTCCTTGCATTGTGGTCCTTCGGGTCGGTT
>NZ_BMSV01000023.1 GCF_014649335.1 Streptomyces roseolilacinus | reverse complement strand
GTTGTCGCTGGTCGGATGTTGAGCGGGGGCGTGGTCACTGACACGGGGCGGTACCTGGGGCGGGCGTGGCTGTCATGGAGCGGTACACCTCACTCCGCTCCACTGTCTCGAGAACGGCACTTCTGATCCTTCCGAGGACTGCGCGGCGGCACGGTGGTCGGTGACGGGTTCCGCGGGCGGAAGGGTGTGGGGTGGGGGAGCCGGGCGCGTGGGGTGAGGTCACGGCGGGGCTGAGGGTGTCCAGACCGGTGTTGGTTGCGCGGCTGCTGGAGCTGGATGCGGCCGGGGTGTTGACGACGGCGCATGTGCGTGCGGGCGCCCAGGTCGGCGGGGTGAATGTGCGCACGGTGTGGCGCTGGTTGGAGGCTGCGTGGGCGGAGGGCCGTGTCGAGCGCAGGCCGCGGGCCCGGCTGGAGGTGTCCGACCAGATGTGGGAGGTGCTGGCTCAGGCGGGCGGGAATGTGGCGGCGCTGCACCGGCATCTCAAGGCGGCCGGGGGCGAGGTGCCCTCCCTGGCGTCGTTGCACCGGGCGGTGCGCCGGGACCTTCAGGCCGGCAGGGTCCTGCCGGACCGCGCGGTGGCGCGGCGGGAGCGGGAAGAACAGCAAACGCGGCAGGCACTGGCTGACCTGGCCCTGGCCGGACCGAGTGAGGCAGGCGCGGCGAAAGTGGCTGCGCGTCGGCTGTCGCGTCTCGTACGAGAGGCGACCGGGAGCTTGCTGGTGGGGGAGAACGGTGCGCTGGCGGGTGTGGCGTTGCCGGCGGGCGCGCAGCTGGTGCGGACGTCGTCGGTGCGGGCGGTGGCCGAGGCGGTCGGGCAGGCGATGGCGGTTCAGGGTGCGGTGTGTGTGTTCGGCGACCCGGGCCGGGGCAAGACCGCGGCCGTGCGGATGGCGCTCCGTGAAGTGCCCCCGGGTTGGAAGGTGACGTGGGTGCCGGTACCGGTGCGCCCGTCGGTGGCCGGCATGAGGCGGGCGATGTTCGACGCTCTGGGGCTGGCGGGCCGCTTTCCGCACACGTCGGCGCTGGCGGACGCCGCGGTCACGGGGGCCTTGGGTGAGGCGCGGGTGCTGGTGGTCGATGAGGCGCAGCGCCTGCCCGTGCCGTGCCTGGAGTACCTGCAGAGTCTGTGGGACCACCCCGGTACCCGGATCACGCTGGTGCTGGTCGGGGCGGGCAGTGAGCGGGCGCTGTCCCGGCTGCCGCAGCTGGCATCACGGGTCGGCGCGTGGCAGGAGGTTCCACGCTTGACCGGAGCGGAAGTGGCGACCGTGGTGACTGGCTTCCATCCGCTGTGGCGCACCGTACCGGCGTCGGAGCTGACGTGGATCGACCGGTCGTGCGCGCACGGCACGTTCCGTACGTGGGCCGCTTTGACTGCGCACCTGCAGAACGCGCTGCTCGCCACCGCTGATGCGTCCGTCGACCGGGCTTTGCTGAGGCGGCTGTTTAAGCGGGTCGCGCCGCCACTGTGAACGAAAGCGCTCCTGCAAGAGACGGGAGGGCGATCGCATGCTCCCGGCCACCGGCAAGCACATGACGTCCCACCCGCCCGAGGGGAGCTGACATGAAGGACGGCGACGCCATCCGCCCAGACGGCGGACTGCCTGCGGTGTCGAGGACGGCGCTGCGTGGTCCGGCTGTGCGGCGGCTGCTCGCGCTGCGGGCAGCCAAGAAGCTGACAGCAGGCCACGTGCGGGTGGCTGCGGACGCGCTGGGGGTGTCGGAGCGCACGGTGTGGCGCTGGCTGGCCACCGCTCAGAGCGATGAGACCGCAGCCGCCTACCCCGGCGCACGCTCCCGGGTCGATGCGAGGTTCACGGTCACGCCCGAGGTCCGTGGACTGTTGGCGCTGTGGAAGGGGAACGTGCGGGCGGTCCACCGCGAACTGGTGCTGCGTGCTGCCAGGCAGTCTCCGCCTGCCAACGCGCCGTCGCTGACGACGCTGCACCGGGCGATCCGCCGGGATCTGACGCCGGGGGAGCGGGCCGGGCTCGCGGGAGGGGAGCGGGCAGCGCGCAAGCATGATGTGTTCCTGGCCCGGCCGCGGGGCTGGCGCAACCATGTGTGGGAGACCGATCACGTCCAGGTGCCGGTGCTGGTCGATGTCGAGGGCAAGGCCCGCAGGCCGTGGATCACCTGGTTCACCGACTGTGCGACGAACGCGGTCACCGGTGTCGCGGTCACGCCGGTGCATCCGTCGCGGGAGTCTGTGCTGGCCGCGCTGCGCTCCGCGGTCCTGCATGAGGACCCCTACGGCCCGTTCGGCGGCGTGCCCGAGAAGGTACGGGTGGACCGCGGCAAGGACTTCCTGTCGAGGACGGTGACCGCAGCGTTTGATCTCCTGGACGTCACGGTGGAGGACCTGCCCGCCTACACCCCCCACCTCAAGGGCACCGTGGAGGGGCTGAACCGGGCGGTGGAGAGCATGTTCCTGGCCTCGCTGCCCGGCTACGCCCGCCAGCCACGCCCGGGCAAACGGGCTGCCCGCCCGAAGGACGAAGTGCTGCTCGGCTTCGAGGACTTCACCGCCCGGCTGCTGGATTGGACGCTGTGGTGGAACACCGAGCACCGCCCGGCGCCGTTGCGTGGCAAGACCCCGCTTGAGGCGTGGCAGGACGATCCCACTCCGCTGCGGGACGTGCCGGCTGCGGATCTGTGGACGTTCACCCTGGAGGACGCCGGCACCCGCACGCTGACCACCCGCGGCATCCGCTTCAGGAAACGCGACTACGTGGGGCCGTGGATGACCGGCCAGGCCGGGACCCAGGTCCGAGTGCGCTTCATGCCCCACCACGACCACCGCATCGAGGTCTACGACGCCGCCACCGGCCGCTACCTGGGCCCCGCGGACCTGGCCGATCAGGCCACCGACGAACAGATCAGCGCCGTACGAAGGGCGCGGGCCGCTCGCTCCCGCCGTTTGAAAAAGGACCTGGAGGCCTCGCAGCGCGAGCGCTATGCCGCCGTGAACCAGCCCGAGGCACCTCAGCGGCTCGGCGCGCTGACCGGTGCGCAGGCCGAGGCCGAACTCGCCCGGACTGCTGACTCCGACCTCGCGCAGCTCGCGATGCCGGACCTCATCCCGCTCGGCGCGCCCCCGGCCGACTGGCGTACCCCTGCTTCCCTGACTGCGCTGACCACGCCAGGCCCGCCCGTCCGGTGCCCGTCCGGCCGTGATGGCGCTTCCGCCCCGGACGGCCGCGATGAGCGGGCCGCACGTCCCACCACCGATGAAGACGGAGACGCCTCGTGACCGCGGCCACCTACCAGTACGTCGACCTGCCGGACGCGTCTGTGGTCACCACCCGCGCCCTGCTCACTGCCCGGGAGAACATCGGCGACACGGTCGCCGCACGCGCGATGATGTGCATCCACGGCGGCGCCGGCTTCGGCAAGACCCTCGCCGTCAACACCTGCCTGCGCGAACTCGAACCCGGCGAGGACGTCCGCAAGATCACCTTCCGGGCCCGTCCCACCGCCCGCGCAGTGCGCTACGAACTGTTCACCGCGCTCGACCTGGCCGGCGAGCCCCCACGCCACCCCAGCGAGTTCGACCGTCTGCTGAAGACGGCCCTGGCCGAACGCCCCCGCACCTTCCTCGTCGACGAGGCCCAGTGGCTCAACGGGGAGGCCTTCGAATACTTCCGCTACCTCTGGGACGAACCCTCCACCCAGCTCGCGATCATCTTCGTCGGCGGCGCAGGCTGCCACACCGTGCTGCGCCGCGAACCGATGCTGTCCTCCCGTGTCTTCATCTGGCAGCAGTTCACCCGCCTCACACCCGACGAGGTCCTCGAGGTGATCCCGCTCTTCCACCCGGTCTGGGCCGACGCCGACCCCGGCGACATCGCCTTCGCCGACAGCCACGCCGCGCACGGCAACTTCCGCGCCTGGGCCCAGCTGACCGCCCACACCCGTACCGCACTGGCCCGCACCGGCCGCCCCCGCGTCGACCAGGAGCTGCTGCGCTGGGCCTTCAGCCGCCTCGCCTGACCACACCGTCCATGCCTCCTGCCCCGCCGCTGCCACCCGTCACCGTGGTTCTCGACCGCCACGACGACGTGCTGCACACGCACACCGCTCTGGCCGCCCACCATCCGCCGTCCGGCCGGATCACCCTGCACCCCGGCCCGGGCACCACCAGCGAAACCGGCCTCGCCCACGACCTACTCGCCGCCCTGGGCAAACCGCCCCTGCTCCCGGGCCGCTTTCCCGGCGGCCGCCAGCCCGCCTGGGAAGCCGCCACTGCTTGGATGGCCGCCCTGCCCGTCACCCGGCTGACCGTCCTGCGCGCTCACCGCCTCACCGCCCGCCGCACGATGCGCCTCCTGCAGCTACAGGCCCGCACCGGGATTCACTTGACCTTGATTTGCCACCGCCCTCACCTTCCCGCAGCTCTGCACCAGGCCGTGCGGACGGCCGACTACTCCGTCACCGCCGACTTCGAGGCAGCCCGCCGCCACTACTACGGCACTCCTATTGCCGAGCCCCCGTCGGCAGAGGAGCCCACCGGGCCGGCCAGCCGATGGCTCACCCTGCCGGCACTTGACCGCCTCGTCTCCTACGACAGCCCCCGCGCCTGCGTCGCCCCGTGCACGCCACCGCCGATCGCCTGGCGGCACCGCCCACCACCCGTGCCTCTCACCGCGTACACCGCCCAGCGAGTCGCCCACCGGCTGCACGCGGCGACCGCACATCCTCGCCTGGCCGCAGCCCTTGCCACCGCGCTGTTCACCGGCGCCTCCCTCCAGCAACTCGCCACCGCACGCCCTCGCGACTACGACACGGCCGCGGCCACGCTCGCCCTGCACGACCGCGCCCGCTACACCGACGGCTGCGCCGCCTACCCCGTACCACCCTGGGCCAGCATCTTCCTGCGGGCCGCAACCAGCTTCACCCGGCTCCTCTCCGGCGAGGACCAAGAGCTGCTCGCCGCGCCCGGTGACCGTGCCCACTTGCTGCGCGTTGCGGAGACGGCCAGACTACGCCCGCCCCAGCCGCCCACAGGCCGCCGCAAAGGCCCGGTCGGCCGGGTGGAGTGGGACTGGCGCGAGCGGCAGGAAGCCGAGAAGTACGAAGCGATACCGGCCAGGCGCGCCAAGCCGTCGCAACGCTGACCACCCTGCAGTGCTCGCTCGATGGGCCAGGCTCAGCCGATCGAGAAGTCGGCGAACTCAATGTCGCTGAAAGCCACGTGCAGGCCGTGGGCCCGGCAGCCCCATTCGCGAAAGTAGGCGTGTCCCAGCGCACGGGCGAGTATCACCGTCTGCTGCTGCTCGCCCGCGCCGGCATCCCGGGCGGCGAACAGCTCCCGAGCCACCTCTCCCGGCAGATCCTGTGTGATCCACCGCACCCGCGGATCGTCCGAGGAACCTGCCGCAGCAGCAAACCCGAACCGCGCCCTGGTATGGAAGACGAAGCCTTCCGCCTCGGCCTGGGCACGCCGACGAGCCCGTACTCGCGGCTGCCACCGCGCCAGGACAGCCTCCTCGATCGCCTGGGCCTGCAGCGGCCCCGGCAGACGACGCGCTCCGGGCTTCTTCGTCACCCACCGCTGCACAGTGCGCTGCGACACCCCTAGCACAGCGGCAACCCTCCGGGTGGAACCCTGGTGCGCCGCCAGCAAAAACCGCAAGCGGGCCCCAGCGCTTGACGGAACGGGCCGGGTACGCAGCGCGCGCTCCAGCCCGTGCGCGATCTCTCCCACGTTCATCCCCTCTTGACCGGACTGCGGGTTGCCTCCCACGCCCGTGATGCCAGATCTCGCACACCCGGCGGCTCATGCCCGCCGGTTTCGGTGTCTTCGTGACAGCACCGACGGCCGTCGGCTACGACATCCGGGCACGTGACGGTCCAGGGGTGTGCCGCACCGTCTCCGGCCCACGATGTTCATCCGGCCCGGGTATCGACGAAGCCCTCCTCGGCCCTCGCCTCAACGACTTTCCTGTCACGTCTACACCTCTGTGATCTGCGGAAACAGCGGGACGGACGGGAATGCGGGGGCAGTTGGGAAAAAATCTTGGTCCCGGGCATCCGGATCCCGGCCCCGGTGGCGTGTAAGGGATGAGGGCTTCGGCCCTCGTCAACGAGTTCGTCACTACTGGAAGGCCTGGTCGATGACTTGGTCGTACTGGGCAGGAGCGGGCGGGGTTCCCTGCTGATCCTGCTGTTCTTCGCGATGCGCCGCGCCAAGGGCGTCGTGGAGATGCTCGTGAAGGCGTACATCGAGACCCATGCGGAGCGCGAGCAGCGCGCCACCATGGTCGCGATGGCGCACTCCCTGCCGAACGGCGGCGCCGCCGCCCGCTTCGAGCAGGGCCAGCCGGCCTGGCTGTTCCGCAAGGACGCCGCCGACCCGGCCGGCCACCGGGCCATCGCCACGCGGGAGGCCGCGTGAGCGAGGCCGCACCGGGAGCGGACTTCGAGTCCTTTGTCCTCGAGACCATCGAGGCGTTCTCCCGACTGGCCCGAACCCAGGCAGGCGACCTGCACAGCGCCCAGGACGCTGTGCAGGACGTCTACCTGAACATGTACCGGCGGTGGGAGACGATCTCCGAACGGGAGGGGTCGCTCACCGCTTACGGCCGCACCGCAGTGAAGCGGGCGGTCATCGACCAGTTCCGCCGGAACAAGCGGATGGTCACGGTGCCGGTACCGGTTCATGAACTGCCCGAAACGGAATCAGGCATCGGCATCCCCGATGCCGCCTACGAAATGATTAAGGAAGGAATCGGAGAACTCGTCTCCGCCCTTCCTGAACGGCAGCGCGAGGTCATCACCCTGTGCATTTTGCAGGACCTCAGTACTGCAGAGGTTGCGCAGCGCCTCCAGATAAAGGAGGAGTCGGTGAAGCGCTACATCAAAGCCGCCGCCAACAACCTGAAGAAGTCCATCGACAAGCACAGCGAGGAGGCCACCGCATGACATACCTGTCCGACTGGACGCACCAGCCCGAGGAGCGGGGAACCATCCGGCTCCTCGCCCTCTGGCTTCTGCTCGAAGGCTCTGAACAGGCAATTTCGAAGGGTTCTCGGATCACAGAGGACCCTGTCCAGGCGGAGGGGGGCCAGCCTTCGGGCTGGCCCCCGGCCCCCGCCCTGTGCCTGGAAAACATCAACGGAAACCATCGAACCAGCGTTTTCAGGGAACTAAGCAATCTCCTGAAGAAGGAGATCGTGAATTCCGCGACACCACAGGAAACGCGACGCGTGGCAGAAATCTTTGAGTTCTTGGACAAAGACGATCTGGCGCGAATCTGGTGGGAGAAGGCGGCTCTCAAGGGCGATGAGGATGCGTGCGACTATCTTCATATCCTCGATGCCGAAAACGAAGAAAGGCTATCGGCATGCAACAGGCGTGGGGAAGAACGCACTGAGGAAGCTTTCAAGTCATTCGCGCGCAGCTTTGCGTGCCGGGCAGTTGGCACGCGCGTAGCCGCAGACAAGGTCGACCGGGCCCTGGGGGAAGCCGGAACCGGACTGTCTGCAGCAACACAAGCTCTCGTGCAGGAGATCGAAGACTTCCTGACGCACCTGGACCACACCACCGGCGGACCACGGTGCTGACACCACAGCGCGCCACGCGCCCACAGACAGGAGAGCCTTTGTAGACCAGCCTCCATGAGGCCTTCACGCAAGAAGGCCTGACGACTCGTTGAAGTGGCGGTCCGCTCCCCGCAAACGCGGGGGTGGACCGCCACTGCGTTGTCCGAAAGCTCCGTGAGTCGACTTACGGAGCTCTCCCATCAGCCAAGGCTGGACCCCAGCACTCACCACCGCAAACAAACCATCAGCCCAATCCCCGGCCACGCGACATCAGACAGGAGGCCCAAAGCCCACACGGACCGACGGAGACCCACCACCGAGCGCGCCCACCTGACTGCACGAGCCGTGCCCACCCTGATGCCAACGCCACTCCCGAACCGAGAGGCAACGACCACCAGCCGGCAACCCCCATCCTGAAGCCTTGCGAGGAGTTGATCCACGGTGCCTTCCTTCGAAAGATCCATGAAGACCGTGGCCGGACCTCAGCCGATGAGTGAGCGGAGCACCGGCACGCTGAAACCGGCTGCGGTCAGTCCGGCCAGGACAGCAGCGGCCACGGCCCCGCCGCTGAGGAAGGTGAGCCCTCCGACGACCAGGCCGATGACGACCGCGATCAGAAGGACTACGGCCGTGTGGATCGTCAGGAACGGGGCCGGCCCTTGCGGCGTCGGCGCGGGCGAACTCACTATTTCTCCCCAGAGGTTGATGATGTGTCGTCCACTCATAAGTGCTCGCCCGGGCACCACCCCACGGTCTGATTTCCTGGCTTCCCGGACCGCGAAAAAATCTTGGAAAAGTCCGTGGGGTGGCCGTGGGGGGCGCACTTACAAGGGGTCGTCTCGGCGCCGGCCGCGGCGGCCCGAGAGCTTGCGAGTGGGCTGGCGCGGTTGGTGGCGAGCCGTCCCCTTGCACAGCTAAAGGGGGCGGAGACGACAACCGGAAGGGGAGGGCATGCAGGGCGACGGCGCGGGTGAGGAGGTCGCGGCCGCGCGCGCCCGCAACCTACAACCTGAAGACGGTCGGCCTGACGCCCGACGGCTGCTCGGTGCCCCCGTCACCTCGGAGGACCTGCGCGCCATGAGCGGCCGCCAGACCAAGGAGGCCCGGCGGCTGCAGGCGAGCATCGACCGCCGGCTGGCCGACGGACGCTTGGTGGCCATGCTCGAGCAGGACGGCTTCCAGGGCCCGCTCTACGACCGGTTCGTGGAGGAGCTCGTCCGCTACGGAATCTCTGTCCTGCGCGGCTGGATGCACTCCGGCTACATCTTCGACCTGGTCGCTCAGCGTGGATTCGGCCTCAACCCGCACGAACTGGATCTGGAGGATCTCGCCACCGACAGCGACTTGCGCGAGGAACTGGCCACCATGACCATCGCCCGGGCTTTGCCGCGCTTCCGTCAGCAGGCGCTGGTCGACAAGAGGTGGGCCCCAGAAGGAGGAGCGAGCATTACCACCTACTTCATGGGGGCGTGTGCGTACGACTTCCCCAACGAATTCCGCCGGCACCGGGCCAGCGAGGCCCGGCAGTACCGCGCCCTGCGCCGGGAGAAGGAGCTCTACAGCCCGCCCGTCAGCACGGTCAGCGTTGCCCAGGAAGTCTTGGGCAACCTGAGCGTCCTGGACGAACTCGGGCAGATCACCGATCCGCGCCTCAAGGCGGTCGTGGCCCTGACGCTGGACGGCTACTCACAGGAGGAGATCCGGGAACTGGTGGACGCCACGACCGTCCGAGCCGTCGAGGGCCTGATGTACCGCTGGAGAACCAAAGCGAAGCAGAACAGGAGGGGGGACCGCGATGAATAGCCGAGACGACGAGTTCAACGCACTGCTCAACGCGTCATCGCTAGGCACTGACGCAGCACGGCGCCTCCGGGAGCGGACCCCGCAGAGCACCGCCAAGGCCATCCGCACCATCACCCATCTGCGCAACACCGTCGTCCACGGAACCGGGCCCGTGACGGAGCAGGCCGTCACCGACATCCTCACTGCGCTCGGCTCCCTGACCAGTGACGACGCAGGCCTGCAGAGGCTGCGCGACGTCATGGACCGCCTTCGTGTTCATGAAGGGCCTGAAGCGATCGACGCTCTGCCAGAGGCCCTGGAAGCCCTCAGCTCCCTGTCCTGGGACGATCTCGACTCAACCACGTCGCAGCAACTGCGTACCGCACTCACCGTCGTCACCACGCGCCTGGCAGTACAGGCCGCGCCCGTCCTTCTCACCGTGGCGGAGACCGCTTCTGTCATGCGGGTGTCGAAGCAGACCGTCTACCGGCTGGTGCACGGCGGGCACCTGCCGGCTGTCCGCACCGCCTCCGGCAAGTCCTTCCGCATCCCCGAAGCCGCTGTGCTCGAGTACGTGCGTGAGTTGTTCAAGCAGGCGCCGGTCAACCCACGCTGATTACGCTGTGCCCTGTGAAATGACGTGCGCGCCACCCAAGAGGAGCGACAGCCCGCAGCGTGTCGGCCGGGCTGAAGGCCCCTCCTGGGCTATCCGTAATTCCGCGCGCCAACGGCATCGTCGTGCGGCCCATTTGACCAGGCGCGGCTCCCTGCGCGTGCGACTGCATCAGCCCCAGGCTTCGCCGCCTTGGGCCACTGCTGTCGTAGGGGCCGATCTCGGGGCTGGCCCTTGACCTGATGGCTGGACAGAGAACGGGACAGGTGCAGATGCCCCCTATAGCAGGAAGTCGACCGCGCAGCTGATGCGCCTCGCGAGATCGGGGATCGTGTACGGGGCGCTCGGCCGGAGCGCGGACAGGTTGTCGACCAGGTTGTACTGGATGCGGCGCTGGTGAGCGCCGATGCCCTGGAAGATGAACGGCACCATCTTCAGCATATGGATGTCAGTGCTGCCCGGTGTGGTGAGCCAGTCCCCGGCGATCGGGAAGAAGCGGTCGAAGGCTTCGAGGGCTGTGGGGATCTCACCCGCAGGGATGCCGGAGTACTGCGCCATCCACTCGAACTCCTCCTCGGCCCTGTCTTCGAGGTAGAACCCTCCCCATCCCCAGAGGAACTGCTGCCAGAAGGTCGCGTACCGCCGGAAGTTCGACTGCTTCCGCAGCCACCCGATGCCATCGTGGAACGTCTCCGGCAGGACGTGGTAGGCCAGCCCCTGGAAGAAGAAGGACTTCCCGTCCTCAGACACACGGAACTCGGGCGGGCCATCGGGATGCGCGAGTGCGTAGTCGACAGCGGCCTTGAGGATGGCCAGCCGCGCCCGGTGCTCGAGGTACATGCACGCCTGGACCTCAGGGTGCGTGCCGTTCCGGAGCGCCGTCTTGTAGCTCGGGCTGTCGCTCGCGGGCGTGTGCGGGTCGAACCCGGCTCCGTCGATCTCGCGTGCGTAGCCCAGGGCCAGCTTGGGGTGCTCCCTGTACGCGTCGTAGAGCAGCGCCAGCGATTCCTCCGGGGCCCTGGCGAAGAAGGTGCCGTTGTTGATCTGGCGGTGATAGGTCTTCGCGGCCTTGGCGCCTTCGGCGCCGGCTCGCTCCTTCTGGTGGATCAGCTTGACGAACTTGCGCTCGACCCCGTACGAGTGCCGCCACAGACCGATGAGCCGCGGTTCCGCGAAGGAGCCGAATCCCTTCTCCGTGAACAGTCGCGGTGCGGCCCCGAAGTCGTCGAAGCACACGACGTCCAGGCCGAGGGGCTCCATCTTCCGCTGAGCGGACTCGCGGTCATCCCACCGGGTCATGAAGAACGCCCCGCGCTCAAGGCCCAGGTACTCCATCCACCCCACGACCTTAAACAGGTCGGTGAAGCCCCACTTCCCGCTCTTGACCTCGATCAGCTGCTGCACCGCCTCCTCGGGCCCGTAGTAGGTCGCGAAGATGTCGAGTTCGAGGATGTCGGACGGATCCGACTCGATGATCTGCTTCTCCACGAAGTGACCGGACGCCTGGAACAGCGCGGCTATGTAGTCCTCGAGCTCCTCGCCCTTCGGACTCTCCGGCAGAGTCACGACCTTGGTGCTCATAAAACCCCCCTTTGCGCTGGCCGACAATATCGACGCAACGCACTCACCAGCCACGCTTTTCCGGCGGTGATCCCGAACAGCAACACCGATGGGCAGCTAGAAGGCGAGGTGGAAAGAGCGGCTGGGGAAGGCCGGCCGGGCGAGGTGGCAGTGTGGGGTGGCGCTCCGTGAGACGGAAGGCCGAGGCCGTTCAACAGCTCCCAATTGGACTCGTCCCGTTCGGAGGTAGCTCGAACCGCCTGATGGACCAGCAGGTGCAGTTCCCGCCCTCGTACAGTTCCTCGCCACACTCCTCGCCACAACACGAGACCCCGGTCCTCGACAGGCCCGGGGTCAGGTGGGGAAGCGGTGAGAGGTCGTTTCAGTAGGAGTCCTCCCGTTCGGAGGGCGGCCCGTACTGCTCGATGAGGTCGCAGGTGCAGGCGCCGCCCTCGTACAGCACCTTGTCGCACTCGTCATGGTGGTGCCGTACCCGCGGCCGTTTCGGCGGGGCGGCCGACGCGGGCGGGGCGGGAGGCTGGCCGGCGCGGGCCCGGGCGGCGGCCCGGAGCTCGATGTCGATGACGGCGGAGGCGATTTCGTCCTTGCGCCACTGCTCGGGGGAGTTGTGGCGCACCAGGCCGCCGGCGTAGGCCATGCGCAGCAGTTCGGCCTTGGTGTGCTTCCGCATCAGTTCGGTGAGGCGCTGCATGCGCGTCCGGCCGCGGGCCGCTTCGGCTTCGCGCTCTTCGTCCGTCAGCGTGTCGGCGTGGGGGGCGTGCTGCCCTTGCGCCGGCACCTCCGGCGGCATGGGCTGTGCCGGGCTGCTGTCCGTCGGAGCCGGGGCAGCCGGGGTGGCCTGCTTGGGTGCTGCGCCCGCCCAGTCGACACCGAGTTCGGCGAGGGCGGCGAGCTGTTCGGCACTGAGCTTGTCCCGCCTCGATTTGGTGTTGGAAACCCACACGCCCAGCTTCACGGCCACCGTCTCGCCATCGACCACGATCTCTTCGCTGTGCCCGCGCGGCACCGGACGGTTTGCGCCTTCCCGCTCCACCCACTGCGCGAGGGCCGCCAGGCCGCGCTGGAACGCTTGCTGCGTCTTGCCCGAGCCCTTCGACCGCACCGTCGCCGGGGCGGGAGACGGGGCCTCAAGCGGTTGGACGCCCAGCTTGGAGAGCCGTTCCTGCTGTTCGCTCGACAACTGCGCCCAGGTGCCCGGCTGCTTCTGCCGCTGAAGCCACTTGCCGAGGTCGTCGCCGTCCATCAGCACCCCGGGGGCGATGTCGGGCAGGCTGCCGTCGGCGTCGACCAGGTCGGCGAGCACCCGGTAGTGCCGCTGCCAGTCGAGTGGCCACGGGCAGTTCCAGTCCGGGTCGATCGCTGTCAGCTGCGCCGCGCGTTCCGCCGCCCGCTCCGGGTCTTTGCCCAGGCCGTTCTTCTGGCCTTTGCGACGGAGGTTGGCCATGTGCTGCCCGATGGGTGCCCTCGCGTCGCCCTCGCCCCACACCGCGTCCTGCCGAGGGGCAAGGTGTCCGGTGGCCCGGTGGTAGGACCGGAGCGCGGCGAGCTTGGTCTCCCACGCCTCTTCGCCCGGCTCCCACACCATCCCGGCCTCCGGCAAGTCGAGCAGCTCCTTGCGCCGCTCCTCGAGCTCCCCGGCGCGCAGCGCCTTGCGCTGCTGGTGCACCCACCTGCCCAGCGGGAAGTCCTTGGTGACGCCCACTGTCGTCTCGGTGTCGTACGGGACGGCGTACAGGCCGGTGATCTCGTTCTCCGCGCGCCAGCGGATGAGGGCCTGGTAGCCCTCCAGCCACACCAGCGAGTCCGGCCGGTACACCCTCGTGCGCAGGAAAGCCGCGATCGTTGCCGCGTCCCGGGGGGTGCTGAAGTGGAGTAGGGCTGATTCGGCGGCGGCCTGGGTGTCGTCGTGCTCCTCGCCGTCGCCGTCGGTGCCGATGATCCGGCCGTCCTCATCGCGCTGGACGTGCACCTTGCGCTTCCCGCTGGTCAGGGCGCGGGAGGCGAGTTGTTCGACCAGGCGCTCGTCGTGGCTGCGCAGGCCCTGGAGTACGGCCACGAGCGGCTTGAAGCTCGCGCTGGCCACCATGTCGGTCGGGTCCTCGTCCGGCTCCAGGAAGACCGGCACGATGATCCGCGCGACCTTGGTGGAGCCGTCGCGGTTCAGCCTCAGCGCGCGGCCGATGTTCTGCACGATCTCCACCTGGGAGCCGCGGGTGTCGGCGAAGCAGATCGCCTCCACCCCGCGCTCGCCGGTGATGTCGACGCCTTCCCCGAGGACTCGAACTGAGGCGAGGAAGGCCCGGTGTACGCGCCGGTTGTTGGCGTCGATGCCGTTGGCGAACTGCCGCAGAACTTCCCGGCGTTCGGACACGAGGTGGTCGCCGCACAGCCATGCTGACCACACCCGGTCCGGCGGGACGTGGCGGCCGGCCTCCAGGCCGTAGAACTCCGCGTCGATCGACGACGCGGGCAGTTCCTTCTCCGCCTTGACCATGGTCTCGTCATCGGTCTCGGTCATGTACAGCTCGGCAGCGGTCTTCGGCAGTGCCTCCGCGAACGCCGCGGCCTCTTCCACCTTCTGATGGAAGGTCATGACCGTACGCAGGTTGTACGCCGCCGCGTGCTCCAGGAGGGCGGTCTGCAGCAGGGCCAGGCGCCGGCCCCGCTGTGCCTCCTCCGACTCCCCGAGGACGGGGGAGGGGTCGCGGATCTCCAGGACGTCGATCTCGAACGGGGCGAGGATTTCCCGCTCGATCGCCTCGCTCAGCCCGAGTTCGGCCAGCCACGCGCCGTACGTGCCGTCCGGGTCGTCGGCCATGGTCGCGACCTCCAGCTCCTGGCCGTCCTTCCCCCGCAGCGGCCGGGGCGAGGCCAGGATCCGAGGGGTCGCGGTGAGGTACAGCCGGAAGTCGGCGGGGATGCGGGCGTTGTCGTGGATCGCCGCCCACGGCCTCCCGAGATCACCAGCGGTGCCGTGGGCCTCATCCATGATCGCGAGGTCGAAGCCGTCCATCCGCTGCCCGTACAGGCGCTCTCCGCCCGCCAGAGCGGCCTCCAGCGGCCCGCGCGTGCGTCCCTGGCCCGTCGGGTCATCGAAGTCCTCGCGGTCCACGAGAGAGGCGTACGTGGCGAGCACGATGACCGGCCCGTGCCCAGCCCACAGGGCGAGCTGGATCGGGTTGGTGGTGGTGCGCACGCCCAGCTCGTTCAGCACCGGGTCGTTCTCCAGCGAGCACACCGCGACCATGGGGGAGCGGTGCCCCACCGCGCGCCACGCCTGGGCGGTCTGTACGAGCAGGTCCAGGGTCGGCACGGTCACGAGGATCCGGCCCTCGGGGAAGCACTCCAGCGCGCTCGCGGCAGCCATGATCGTTTTTCCGGAGCCGGTTGCTGACACGATCGTGCCACGGGCACCCTGTGGGGGCACAGATGACCTTGCAGGGAATCCCACCCACCTACGAAAGGCCGACTTCTGATCGACCTGGTGTTTCTTGAGTGGAATCCTGCTCATCGCCCGTCCTTTTCACCCGTGTCGTACAGCCAGCTGTTCTGAAGCCTTTCCAGCGCGGTTTCCTCCTGGCCGTGCTTCGCCCAGAGCTCTTCGAGCCAGAGCGGGGTCGTCTCGATCCTCTCGCACAGCACGAAGCAGCCGGGCAGGTCGATCAGCACGAGCTCGCCTGCGAACATGCCACCGGGGCCGTAGCGGTGCCACAGCCGCTCCAGCCGCGCCCCGTGCTCGTGCAGGTACGCGTCCAGCGTCTGCGGGTAGGTCTCCCGCTCCGCCAGGCGTACGGTCCGCAGGGCGACGTCCACGAGTTCCCGGGCCGACTCCCTGTCCCACAACTTGGAGTTGGTGCCGGTCACGGCCGCGTAGTGCTGCTCGCACACGGCGAGGACGCGGTCGACCAGTTCCGCCGGCGCCTCGGCATCCTCCACTTCGCGGGCCGCCGGACGCTCAGCCGGGGAGAGCAGTTCCCCGGGGGCAGGAGTGTCGTCCACCCGCATGCCGTGGATCGCGAGGTGGGACAGGAGCAGGCTGGAGAGGGCGCGGGCGGGGTCGCTGGTGTGGAGCATGCCGTCGTCGTAGGGGCGCTGGCCGGGGAAGACGATGGCGCGGGTGAAGAAGTCACACAGGATGCCGTACTGGTACGGCTCGACGTGCTGGCGCCGCGCCTTGTTGGCCTGCTGAGCGGCCTCCATGACCATGCTGACGAACCGCCGGCGGGCGTCTTCCTCCTGGCGCTCCTGGCCTTCCGGACCGTCCTCGCAGACCTCCACGACCCGGTACAGGCCCTGGTCGCCGTACACGCCGCCGGGCTTCTCGTACGCCTGGCGTACCTTCGTCACGGCCTCCTCTACCGATCGCGCGTATGCGTAGTGCGTCAGCGTGGCGGCCCCGTCGTGCTCCGCCACGGTCCGCTGCGCCACGACCCGGTAGCGGATCAGCCCGGCAGGCTCCCCGCTGTCCTCCGAAAGGCCGGCACCCTGCTGCCCCGCCATGACCCCGGCGGCGTCCAACTCCTCCTGCCACCGCAGGAAGCTCTCCGCCTCCTCCTCCGCGGCCTGGTACGCCGCGTCGTACTTGTCGTCTCCGAGCACGGCCGCGGACTCCGCCCACGACTCCAGCAGCCCGGCGTGCTCCCACCGCTCCTCAGACCTGGGGAGCAGACCTCGCCTGCCGTCCATCAGGGCGGGCAGCAGGGCGATGACGGCGGAAGGAGCGGCCAGGGCCGGGACCGGGAGGAGCTCGGTGTTCTCCAGGCCGTGTTCGTCGACCAGGACGTACGTCCAGAGCCCGGAAAGCGAGGACCACGTCAGCGTCAGGCCTGAAGGCCACTCCTGGGCGTTCACGAGAGGCGTGCTCACCCCCCAGCTCCACGTGGCCACACAAGCCCCCTGGTGGTCCTCATGACGGGCCACCGAATGGGAGGCACCGGGAAAACCTGCACGCTCGAATTCCTGATCCACGGCGCTCACGTAACGCTTCCAGATAGGGAATGTATCCACTAGCCATTCCTGCCTTCCGGGAAAAGAGAAGCCGACCGGGTCACGGTCCGCACCCCGTCCGGGTGGTTGGGGGGTGTCCCGTGTTTCCGCCAACGGTACATGCTGCATCATCCTGAGGCACCCACTACACTAGAACCCGACACGAACGAGCGACCCCCACCCCCTTACAGCCAGCCCGGCCCGCGACAGCGGGCCCAAGGTTCTGAAGGCGCAGCCTGAAGGACCGTCAGGCGGGGGAGCGCAGCGGACCCGCCCCCGGGAGTGCGGAGCACTCCCCAACTCGCCTACCGGAGGTCGCACTAGCCGCACGTGACACTCCGTCGAGCGGGCGGCCGCGCATCACGCGGCGCGCCGGTCGCGCAGCGGCCGGCCCCACTGGATCCCGAAGCGCAGCGCAGGGATCCGCCCGCGCATCGCGCGGGCCAGCGGGAGCGCAGCGACCGCCCCGCTTGCACATCGCGCAGCGATGTGGTACCCGCTCCGCGGG
>NZ_BMSV01000022.1 GCF_014649335.1 Streptomyces roseolilacinus | reverse complement strand
GGCCTCCTCACCTCCCAGATCGAGGACATGCGCAACGACCTGGCCCTCGACATCGACTACCTCGGCCTCGTCGTCAACCACTACGACGCCCGCCGCGGGTTCATCGCCACCTCCTCCCTCCAGTCCTGGATGGACATAAAGGACCCGAGAGTCGTCGGCGTCATCGGAGACCTCAAAGAACAGAAAGAGGCCGTGCGCGCCAAACTGCCCCTCCTCGCCTACGCACCGCGCTGCGAGCAGTCCGTCGCCCTCCGCGCCCTCGCCCGGGAGATCAGCAAGTGAGCAAGGCCAAGAACCTCGGAGCCGGCGCATCGTTCGCCCAAGCACGCCCCATCAGCGCCCGCCGCGCCGCGATCGGCGCCGTGACCGTAGCCCCCACGGCAGGCGTTCCCGACCCCACCGAACTCCCCCTCGACGCGATCAGCCAGAACCCCGACAACCCCCGCAACGAACTCCGGGACCTCGAAGGACTGGCCGACAGCATCCGCGAGATCGGACTCGTCAACGCCATCACCGTCGCCACCCGCGACGCCTACCTCGCCGAACGCCCCGACCGGGCCGACGACCTCGACGACGGCGCACGCTACATCGTCGTCGACGGCCACCGCCGACTCGCAGCCGCACGCCTCGCCGGCGCCACGACAATCCGCGTCAGCGTCGACAACGCTCTGGTCTCCACAGACGAGGCACTCCTCGAAGCGGCCTTCGTCGCCAACGTCCACCGCGACGACATGAACCCCCTCGAGCAAGCCCACGCGCTGCAGCAACTGGTGAAGTTCTACGGGTCGCAGAACAAGGCCGCCAAGCGACTCGGTATCGGGCAGTCGACCATCTCGTCGAAGCTCTCCATCCTCGAGCTCACCCCCGAGCTCCAAGCCGACCTCATCGCCGGCCGACGCACGATCGAGCAGGTCCGCAACCTCTCCAAACTGTCGGCCGAGGAACAGCGGCACAAGGCGGACCAACGCGCCGCAGCCGCCAAGAAGAAGACGCCACCGCCGACGGACCTATCACGCCGTGATAACTCCGAACCGCCGCAGCCGAACTCCAAGGGCGGAGTCATCACGACCACACAGGCGGGCGACCTATCACGGCGTGATAGGTCAGCCCAGGCCGATCCCGGCGACCAGCCTCATGAGAATCTCCCGGAGCAGCGCACCGAGCCACCCCACTCCGACACCTCGCCGATGGGGCAGCGGGATAGCGGCTCTGCGGCCATGGACCTGGCGTACACCCAGCTCGACCCGGCGCAGCGAAGCTCGTTCATCCAGCGCTACTTCCAAATCACCAGCGGCGTGGAAGAAGTGGCCACCCATCTGGGACATGGACTCCTCCCAGCGGATCGAGCGGAACTCGCAGCGGTGCTAAGACAAGTCGCTGACCTGCTGGCGCATGAGGCATAAACCCCGACGCGTCCGCTTAACCAGGCAGGGCCATGCCCGGCCCCTGATGCCGCACCCACCCCTGTTGCGGGCCCTGCTGAACTCGCGCACCTCACGCGTAGCTCAGCAGGGCCCGCAGTCTGATACCGGAGCCGCAAACACCTGCCGACCGATGAAGAGCCAGGTCGACCTGCGCCTCACCCACCTGCGCTACCGGGGCAGACCAGGCAAAGTGCACCTCCAAGCACGTAGAGAAGCGGCTACCGTCCGCCGATGCCCCGGTAGCCGTGTCCGAGCCCGCGGCGTCGCCCGCGCGGTGGGGGAGCAGCGGGAGCGGTGAGTGCGGTGATGACGTTGCGCGCGGCTTGGGGTGGAAGGCCCGCGCTGACGTGGCCGGAGTCGAGGACCCGCGCGTAGGCGCCCGCCCCGTACGAGATGAGGGCTTCGGTGAGCGCGGCGGCCGCGGTCCGGGCCGACCCCTCACCCCACCCGGGCTCGGCCGGCGGAGCCTGCCGTGGAGAACCGTCCGACGGCGCGAGGAGTGCGGCCAGGGCCTGGGCGTCGGCGGGCTCCAGGGTGAGGGAGAGGAGCGCGGCGCCGAACTGGTGGACGCGGTGCCGCATGATGCCGTGCGCGGCCAGCGCCCGGCGCAACTCCACGCTGACGGTGGCGCTTGCGCCGGAGGCATCGCCGCGCGGGGCAGTCCCGATGCGGGCTTGTTCGGCGCGTTCGGCGACGGCGGCCGCCGCGACCGGCACGACGGCCAGGATCTCCGCGTACTCCGGACCGAGCCGGGCCAGGGCGCCGGCCAGAACCTCGAGGGCGGAGGCCACGTCCTCCACCGCGCCTGCGCTCCACCCGCCCGGGCTCACGGCGTCGGCCAGCGCGCACGCCGCGACGACGGCCTCCTCCGCCAGCACTTCCAGCCTGCCCGGCCGTCCTTCGTCAACCAGCTCCATCCCACCCACGTCCTTCCACGTGTCCTGGTCGTGCGCGCCGGGATCACATGATGACGATCATCGCGCCCTGGTGGCCTCTCCCCCGACGCGCGGAAGCCAGCTGCTATGGACCGGTGAGGACGTCGTAGCTGCCGATGAGACACCAGACGATGTGCTGCTCGCCGACCATGCTGCATGTCCATTCCCGCCCCAGATGAGCTCGTAGACGCCGGGGAACGGCGAGCCCCCGGCGGGCTCTCGGACAAGGCGTGCCAATTGACACGCCGGACACGGGCGACGGCTCCAGGCAGAGGCCGAAGGGCGAACCGGAGACCAAGGGCCACCAGCCTTCAGAAAAAGACCCTGCACGCTCCCCTCGTCTACGGTGACGCGCCCGTGTGTGAGACCTGCGGGACGGCGGCCGTGCCCAGCCCGGCGGAAGCGGGGCTCGGGAAGCCCGGAGCCTACTGGTGGTGCGAGACCTGCCAGATCACCCAAGGAGCCCGCAGCCCCCTGTAGCACGACACGGCACCGGCGATCGGCGGCCCGCCCTTCTCGGAAGGATGGTGGGCCGCTGATCTGCGCGATAGGCGAGTTGGACATTTGACCAGAACACGCAGCATCCGAAAGACGACATCCGGGCGAATCGAATAGAGCGCGTTAGTCATATTTTCGCCCGGTGGCGAAGGGTGGCGCTTACTGCAGTCCCCCCTCAGATGGTCCGTGGCGACCGAACGCCACCGGCAGACTTCTCTACGTAATCACTACGCAGCGCGCAGCTATGAGCTGCGAGTCGCTTTCCGAGGCATGCCTGAAGGAGTAAGCGCGCTCCCCGCGAGCGCCGATCACCATGCTGATCAATGTCATCCAGGACGTGACGTACGAGGTCATCCTCGCTCTCATCGTCGCGATCGTCATGGCATACGCCAGAACGCTGAGAGCACGGCGCCGGCCTCAGCGCGACAACGAGAGCCAGGCGCCGGAAGCGCCCACACAGGCGCCGCCGCCAGTCTGCCCGGCAGGCCGCCGCAGGCGACCTCGTTCTCTCACGCGCATGTCGTCTTCAGGACGACGAAAGGAGTCATCATGAGGACGACGGACGGAGACGCGCGACCGAACGCCGAACCCGAACGAGACCGGGCCTGGGCCCGCCTGGCAATCCCTCCAGCCCAGTGCGCTGGAGGCATACCCGCGGCACCGAGCGACACCCGAGAACTACACGACGTCGCGTTCCGCTACGACCGCATCGTCAAACGAGCGAGGGAGACAGTCGGGCGAGACGTTGGCAAGCCCGACATTCTCGCCGCACTCCGCGTAGTGCGAATCCTGCGCGACAAGCTCAAGGAAGACGAGCGGGACCTGATCGACCTCGCCCGCTCGAAGAACCTGACATGGGCCCGCATCGCGGACGCACTGGAACTCAGCAGCCGTCAGGCAGCCGAGCGTCGACGCCTGCAACTCAGCCAAGCAACGGCCGGCGACGGCGTCGTACCCCGCACGCAGAGCGACCGCGTCGAGGCCGCCCGAGAAGAACGCCGACGGCGCGCCGAACGGGAATGGGCGTACGCCAACAGGGAGCGGATCCGCAGGACCGCCATCGCCGTGACGGCCATCAAGGATCTGCAGGAGCGCGCCGATCGATCCCCTGAAGCCCAGGTGATGGCCGCACCGATCACCTATCCCAACAGGCCCCATCGGATGACCTGGCCCCACGCCCTCAAGCAGGTCCTCGCCGACCAGGACCGATTCCGTCTCGCTCCCGAGGACCACGTACCCACCGGCCCGGGCCACGACCCCCTGCAGGACTGGCACATCAGCATGAAGGAGGCCCAGCTCGCCCACACCATGGTCGGCCTCCTCCGATACGCGGCCAGCAGCCGCTACATCGACCTATCGGACCACCCCGACCTGCTCAAGGCGATCCAAACGCTTTGCCAGGAGTTCGAGGAGAAACACCGACACGACTGACAGCGGCTGACGAGACACACGGCGCCCCGAACTCCAACGGAGCGCCGCTCGCGTCACCGGGAAGGACAACACGGCGGCGCCGCTTGCCACACGATGCGGCGCCAAGCCGGGGCATGAGGACCGCGACCACAGCTTGAGCGGTCTGCCAGGCCCTTGAGCCGCCACCCGACGCAGCACCCGTCACGGCACGTTGAGGATCTCGTGACCGCCGATCCGCCGCCAGACGATGTGCTGCTCGCCACGAACCGTTTCCGGACCAGGACCATGTCGCTCGACCGTCGCCGTCGCAGGTGAGTTCGTAGACACCGGGTGCGCGGCGCACGCCCTTGATACGGAGGCTGGCGTGGAAGCGTCCGCGTCCGGTGCGTAGGTCGGGACGAAGGCGTCCTGGACGATGCGGCGGAAGCGTCGACGTTGGGTGGGGGTGAGGTGCTGGAGGTCGGCGGTGAAGCGGGGGAGGGTCTCGAAGGTCGGCACGGTGGTCTCCTCCGGGCAGCACGACGAAGCCCCCGACGGATGACGGGGGCTGCTGTAGGCGGCGCTCGTTGGTGGCACGCGTTCCTTGGTCTGCGGGGGCGCTCAGTGGTGCTTGTTGGTGTCGTTCGGGTCGTGGTGTGCGTGCTGCCGGAGAGCGATGACATTCGCGTCCGGCGCGGCGCCGCTTCCCGCCCGGCGGGCCCCGGTGAAGAAAGTTCGGCCGCTGCTCCCGCCTGGCGGGACGTGCCGCTGATCGGCCTTTTCTTGCAGGTCAGAGCGGTGTGGCGTGGTCTGCATGACAGTGGATATCAGGGTTGTCCGGGCCGGTCGGATGTACCGCTACTACCTCCGCGAGACCGTGGTCGGCGACGGCCGCCGTCCGGCCCGCACACCGCTGCGGGCCGCCCAGGAGCAAGCCGGGGCCCCGGCCGGGCGTTGGATGGGCCGGGGACTTGCCGCGCTCGGGCTCGCGCCGGGGGATGAGGTCACGGAGGCGCAGCTGCGGAACCTGTTCGGCGAGCGGGGTCGGCATCCGTACGCGGACCGGATCGAGGCCGACCGGCTCGCTAAGGGGGCGTCGGCGAAGGAGGCGTTCAAGGCCGGCGCCCTCGGACGCCGGGTGACGGTCACTGGGGTCGATTTCGTGTTCCGGCCGCAGCCGACGATCTACCTCCTGTGGGCGTTCGGGGATGAGGAGACCCGTCTGGTGATCGAGGCCGCGCACGAGCGGGCGATCGGGCGGGTGCTGGAGTGGATCGAGGACGAGGTCGCGGTGATCCGCTACGGCAAGGACGGCATTTACCGGGTGCGGCCGCCCAGTGGTCTGGTTGCCGCCCGCTTCCGCCACTACGAAGCACGCTCAGGTCGACCCTTGCTCCATGACCATCTGCTGCTGAGCGTGAAGGGGCAGCGTCCAGGCGGGAAGTGGGGCTCGATCCACACCACGGCCCTGCACGAGAACACGGTCGCGGCCTCCGCGCTCTACAACGAGCTGGTGGCCGCTGAGGTCTGCGAGACGCTGGGCCTGGCGACCGAGCCGCGCACCGTCACCCCAGGGCGCCGGCCCGTGATGGAGATTGCCGGGGTGCCGCACGAGCTGATCCGTTGGACTGCCCGGCGCAGTGACCAGATCGCCGCCTGCCTCGCCGAGCTGGAGCACGAGTACGTCACCGCCGTCGACGACGACGGCGAGTTGAAGTTCCTGCCCGTGGTCTCGGAGCGGGCCCGCGCCAAGATGAACCAGATCGCCGCCCGCAAGACCCGCCCGCCCAAGCGGAAGACCCAGCCGCTCGCGCAGCTGCGCGTCTGGTGGAAGGTGAGCGCGATCCTCACCTCCAAGGTCGCCGCCGACGTCATCACCTCCCTCCTCGAGCACGCCCGCGCCGCGGCCGCCGCGATCCGGGCCCGCGTCGCCACCGTCGTCGACATAGCGCTGGCGGCCGTGGACGTCACCGCGACGGTGTTCGTGATGAACGAGGGCGGCCGCTTCCATCGCCGGCACCTGCTGGCCGAAGCCCGCCGCCACCTCGCCTTGGTTCTGCGCGGCCAACTTCGCGAACCCGGCCTGGACGAGGAGATCGTGGCCGCCGCCATCTCCACCCACTGCCTGGACATCACCGAGCCGAAGACCGTACGCGGCCTGGAGGCCGGCTACCGCCTCTACACCGCCCGCTGGTCCCTCGCCGACCTCCCCGCCCGCCGCCGCCCCCCGGCCGCCGCGCCCGAGCCGGACCAGCAGCCGCCGGCCGATCCCGGCGAACCGCCCGCGCCCCGGCCCCCGGGTCAGGACGCGGGGGAGTGGGAGATCCCCCGCATCCCGCTCCAGTACGAGCGCGCCGTCATGGCCGGCGCGGTGGTGCGCGAGAAGCTGCGCGCCACCACCGCCACCGTCGTGCGGGGCCGGGCGTACGACGTCGTCGCCCACCAGCAGGCGGCGATGCCCGAGCAGCTGCTCGCGCCCGAGCCGGCCGACCCCGGGCACGACGACCAGGAGCTGAAGGCCGGTCGCGGGGATGCGATCGACATGACGGCGCTGCGGGCCTTGCGGGAATCCCGCACGGACGTGGAAGCCCTCGATCTCACGGCCGACCGGCTGGGCCGCCTCCAGGACGCGTTCGCCAAGTTGGGCGACGACGCCCGCGCCCGCGCCGACCGCGTCCTTGCGGACCGCGCCACCGGCCAGGACGACGACATCGGCGCGGTGCGCCTGGTGCGCCCGGACGACCAGCAGGCGCACCGCCCTCAGCAACCCGGACCGCACCGCGGCCGGGAGGCTGGCCACTGAGTGGACCCGATGGTGCGCACCGGGTGCGGTGGTGCGCACCGACGACGCCCCGCCCCCACTCCACCGAGTGGAGTCCACCGTCCGGGAGTGGACGACACCGTGCTCGGCACCCACTCCACCGAGTGGAGCCCACCGGGTGGAAGTGGACGCCACCGACGGGAGTGGGGCCGCGCATCCACCCGGTGCGTTTCTCCTGACCTCGGCTCAGGTCAAGGAGAAACGCACCACCTCCACCGTCTCCACCCGGGCCCACTCCACCGCACCGCGTCCACCCGGTGCGCACCACTCCCGCGCGCCGGCCGCACCGGTGCGCGCACCGCCAACCGAGTGGAGGCGCACCGGATGGACGGTGGTGCGCATTGTGGTGCGCACCGGATGGGCTCGGTGCGCACCGGATGGGCGCACCACCGCACCGGTGCGCACCTGGTGGGTGCGCTCCACCGCACCGGTGCGCTCCCACCCGGTGCGGTGGTGCGGTCAGAGGTGCGCACCCGGTGCGGAGTGCGCCGCGTGCGCCAGCGCCAGGTGCTCGTCGCGCATCGCCTCCAGGGTGGCGCAGGTGTCTCCGTGGTCGTCGGGGTCGGGGATCACATTCTCGACGAAGCGAATGATGCTGCGGGCGATGCCGAGCACCGCCGTGGTGGCGGAGTCGCGCGCCCAGTCCCGCAGCGCGGACAGCAACACGCACCCGACCTCGTCCAGCACGAAGGAGTCCGCGCACAGGTCGGCAGCCTCCCCGTCCACGGCCGTGACGGGCCAGATGATGTCCTCGGCGAGCCGCAGCAGGACGAACGCCAGTTCCGGGGTCGCCTCCACCCGCCCAGCGGCGTAGGTACCGCCGCCCGTCTGCAGCGCCAGGAGGTAGTCGAAGCCCTGCTCCACCTGCTCGGGCGTCAGCGGCGTACGGGTCGGGATCAGGTACGGCATGAACTTCTCCTCACGATGACCGCCGTGCGACTCACGGCGTCGTCCCAGCAGGGTCGGCCCGCCAGCCTGTGGACAGAGACCAGAGATTTCTCCCCCCGAGCCGAAACCGGCGAATCGGGTCTGCAAGGGCCAAACCGGGCCCCCTTGTCCAGGGTGGTCGGGCCAACCACGAACCCGACCGCACCCCCTTGTCCACCTCTGCTACCACCCCGCCCACCGTCGTGTTTCTCCTTGACCTGGCCACGGTTAGACCGCGGACAAGGGGGTCCCCTGCACGCTGCTCCCTCGATCCCCGCCCACCAGGGCGGCCCGAAGCGAAGGAGCCACTGCGATGACCACGCACCGACCCCCGGCAGGCGCCCGGCGCGCCCGCCCCGACCACGGGCCCGACCAGCAGCGGGCAAGCCGACCCGGCCTCCTGCGGTGCGCACTTGGGAGGCCACTGTGGAACCCACTTTGGTGCCCGGCACCGAGCCGGACGGAGGAAGCCCAGGTCAGCACGCAAATTCGGCCACGCGCCGCGTTGTCACAACCCTCTTATCTACTCCTGAACTTCTGTGTGATGTCCGTAGAGGAGGAGATCATCGGGTTCGGGGGCCGGGTGCCCTTGGCGGCCGGGCGCGGCCTGCGCTCGGCAGGTGGCCGCGCGTGCCAGATGACGGGGAAGGAGCGCAGCTGATGGCGGTCAAGCGTGAGGAGAACCCGGTGGGGTCGTCGAACAACCTGCGCGGTGACGTGCTGCGCGTGCTCGGAGTGCTGAAGGTCGCCACGGTCGAACAGATCCAGCAGATTGCAGCCCCGCACCTGAGCTACCGGCACACCGACAAGCCGACCCCGTCGAAGCGGAAGCAGGCCCGCACCGCCTCCCACACGGGCGCGCTGTCCGATCTGCGCAAGCACGGCCTGGCGGAGAACGGCGGGCAGCTCCCGGGCGGGGACAGGCTGCGCAACCTCACCCCGATGGGCCTGAAGGCTGCGGCTCGCGAGTTGGGGCGGCCGGTGGGGGAGATGGGCGACCCGGCCCGGGGCGCCGGGCGCACGGGCGCCTCCCACCCGATGACGGTCAACGAAGCCGTGCTCGCCCTGCTGCGCCCGAAGCCGAAGCTGTCCGAGCTCGCCCGCGAGCCGGCCGACATCCGCGCCGCCGCGCAGGCCGCCTTCGACGCGCCCGCCGGGTTGGGCACCATCGCCTCCTACGCGACCGAGGTGGCGCTGCCCGCGACGGGCACATGGGCCAACCCGGGCAAGGGCGGCGCCCAGGCGGACATCGTCATCACCGCGCCCGAGGACGGGGTGCCGCTGCTGTTCGTGGAGATCGACAACTGCTTCGAGTCCGCTCAGGTCCTCGCCGCGAAGATCGACAAGTACATGCGGTTCTGTCAGCGGAAGGTGAAGGACGTCGACGGCCTTGAGCGGCCGATGTGGCGCACCCGGTGGTGGGTGCCCGACGGCCGCCGCGGCGACCAGCCACACCCGCCGCTGCTGCTCGTCTTCAACCGGATCGGCCCGCGCAACCCCAACACCGTCATCGCGCAGCTGGCCGAGCTGACCGAGCGGCACTGGAAAGGCATCTGGTACGAGGGCGGCTTCCACATGTACGACGGCAAGCTGCCTATCGTCGTCACCGGCATGAAACAGCTCCAGGAACACGGCCCGGCCGGAGCGGTCTTCCGCCGCTTCGGCCGACCGCACAACCAGGCGCTCCTCGAAGCGATCGGCAACCCGCGCCGCGAAGCCCACGACGCCCACCAGCAGGCCGAGTACGCCGCCCGCCGGCGCGAGCACCAGGAGGAGCTGCGCCGCATCGCCGCACAGCACAAGGCCGAGCGAGAGGCCCGCCGCCCGGTGTGTGCCGACTGCGGCACCCCGTTCACCGACGAACGGTGGAAGACCATCGAGCTCGCCGGGTGGAGCGCCCCGCGCGAGACCCACCCGCACCTGTGCGACGACTGCAAGCAGCGCGCCCACGCCGCCGAACGGCAAGCCGCGCAGGCCGGGCCCGAGCACCAGGAGCACGACCAGGCCGTGCCCGAGCAGAAGGCCGGCGGCACCTGGCTCTCCCGCTTCCGCGGCTGACGTCCGGACGGAGACCACGGCCGGGCAGGACGTCCTGCCCGGCCGCTACTCCCAGGGCGGTGGCAGCGCGTGCCACAGGGCCCTGAGCCAGTCAGGCGGGTCTTTGTCCACCAGCCGGTTGGTGATGGAGCGGGCGGCGCTCTGAAGGGTGCCTTGGCCTATCGTGGCGGTCAGGCTGGCACCCACGGCGGGCTGCTGCGGGCCGGGGGCGGGGTCGGGCGGCTGTGCGGGTGCGGGAACGTTGTTCCGGGTCATGACGCTGCTCACCTGATCCAGGGCCAGCGCAGCGCGAAGCCCGGGGCGTAAACCCGGGCTTCGCGCTCCCCCTGCAGTTCACCTGCTGAGGTGGATACGCGGTCCCCACACGAACTCAGGTCGGACATCCTGCACATGCATACCACCCGCCCCTGATACCGCTACGTAGTGGTGGGCCGGGCGTTACCACCTTCTTCCGTGCTGGCTCCTCCATTCGGTGAGCGTGGTGAGGGCCTTGTGGGCGCGGGGGAGCTGTCCTCCGAAGGCGCCGGCGCGCAGGAGCGGCCAGGTATCGGTGAGTTCCGCCTCAATCGCAGCGGCGAGGCCGTTGCCCTCGTAGCCCCAGGTGGAGTCGAGGAAGAACTCTCCAGACCAGGGGTAGGCGAGAAAGTCGCTGTCGGTGTCCATGGCGATCATGGAGGCCAGGAACTCGAAACGGGCGCATGCTTCGCGGTAGGCAATGTCGCTGGGCTCGACGAGCCGGAAGGGCTCGCGCAGCGTGTCCTTCAGCCAGTTGCTCTGGGGGTAGAGGAACTTGCCCCCGTTCCCGGACGGATGCATGTCGTGCATGCCGTCGGCGATGAGAACTCGGTTGGGGTTGAGGTACCAGGCTGGCCCCTGGCGGGCGTTGCTGGAGTGGGGGAAGGCCCATTCCGGGTGGTAGAGGACGGTGGCCAGCAGTTCCTCGCGGCGGTTGAGGATGGCGGCGACGCCGATTGTCCAGGTGGCCAGGAGCGCAGGAAGATGGCGCAGCTTCTCCAAGTACTCGTTGTAGGTGCCCGGTGTGGTATCCCGCAGGCGAACGAGGCGTTCGACGGTCCGCTGCCATACGAGGTCGTGCGTGCCGTCGTCATGGAAGGCGCCGTTGGCCAGCAGATGCAGCAGGGTGTCGCTGTCGGCCCGGTAGCCGCGGACGTTGGATCCAAAGGTGTCGGCCCAGGTGGCGGACGTAGCAAGAACCGGCCTGTGCTCGGGCGTGCTGCGGCCGACGATCTGGGTGACGGCCTGGTCGACGAGGTCGAACAACTCGATTCGGCGTAGAGGGTCGGGCAGGGCTCGCTTGAGCTGTACGACGGCGACGTCCCGGGTGATGGGCGCGGTGGTCAGCCGGTCCAGGGCTTCGACGCGGCTCACGAGGCCGGTGAACAGCTCGTCGGCGTTCTTGCCGTCGATCACCACCGCGCCGTGTTGCGCGGTGAGGGCCCGGGCGGCGTCGTTGAACCGGCCGTACTGGGCCCAAAACATCGGGTACCGGCGCGACCGGGTCCCCTCGACGGCGCGGACGAGCGCCTTGTCCCAGTCCGCGGACCAGCCGCACACGATCAGCCCGTACTCGTCCAGGATCCGTTCTAGGAGCTGCCGGAGTTCGTCGGGGTAGGTCTCCAGCTCGTCGACGGTGTTGCGCTGTTCCAGGTCGGCGTAGTCGCCGTGCAGCTTGATCACGGTGACCTGGCTGTGGGACAGCGGCTGCATGCCCTTGATCTGCTCCGGGCGGCTTACCACCTGGGGAAAGATTCCGACCTCCTGCAGCGCCCGCTCGGTCAGCCGGTCGAAGTTGGTGGTGAGGATGACGCGGATGCTGCCGCGCTTGACCAGCTGGGCGATGGCCCGGTGCGCAGCGGTAGGGCCCTTACTGTCCTCCTGGCCTTCCTCGGGCTCGAAGTAGCCAGCGAGCATTGCCTGCCGGGAGGCGGGCTTCGGTGCCGCGGCGGCCAGCAGGGCGGAGTAGCCAAGGGGATCGCTGGTGTTGGCCTCCCACCACTTTTCGGGGTCGGCCATGGCTTCGGCCCGGGCGTTGGGGTTGTCGGGCTCGCGGACGGCGGCGACCTTCCCGACGATGTCCTGCACGACCCCCCAGCCGGTCTTCACCCCCGAGGCGATCGAGATGCCGGCCCCCAGCAGCAGCGCGTACACGCCCGGACTCGAGTGCACGTTCAACGCCATGGCCATCGGGGGCTCGATGAGCCCCCCCGCCGGGATGGCGACCGGACCGGTCATGTCTTCGCTTGCCACGCACGCCTCCTTTCGCTGATGACTCGCCCGGTGGGCGAAGACCCATCAGCTCCGACAGCAGAATACCGGATTAATCGTCACCGTGACGAGAAGGGGGATTCTTCTTGGGGACATGGAGAAAGGCTCACTCGACGTTGAGGTGCCGCAGGGGAGGAGCGACGCCTGAGCGGGCCCTGGCAGGGTTCCTGCGCAAACCGCTGCCGTCAGGGTCGGTTGTCCTGCCACCATCGGCACGAACACCCGCAATCGGACGAGGAACGATGGCCAACTTCAGCTACGGCAACGCCTACAACGTGAACGTACGCGCGCAGGAACGCGTGAACTTCCACCTCGGCTGGGACGTGCACCGGCTTGCCCTGACCTTCGAGGTCACCGCGCACGGCGACTACACCGTCGACGCCCCATTCCTCGTCACCGGCGGCCTCTGGGCCCACGACATACCGGGTCCGGCAAGCTGGATCGGCACGCTCGCCTCCAGCCGCCCCATCGGGCTGAAGCCGTTCGCGACGACGCTCACCATGGAGGCCACCGTCACCGAAGCACAGCTCCGCGGTCTGGAGAAGGCCCGGGCAGGTGCCGACCTCACCCTCACCGCCGGTCTCACCCTTACCGGTCTTGCCGAGACGAAGCACTGGCCAGTCGCCGACGTCCAGGAACCCGTGCGCATCCCGCACGCGACGTGGAGCAACGCGATTACCCAGCTCGATGCCGGCGCCTTTGTCGATGTCCTCGTCCCGCTCACCGAGGTCGAAGCCCGTGCGACTGCCACCCGCCGGATCCGCGAGGCGAAAACCGCGATCCGCGACGGCCGATACGAGCACGCCGTGACGCTTGCCCGCCAGGCCCTCGACGCCGTACGCGAGACCTGCAACACCCAGAACGTCTACAACCGAGCTGTGAACAAGAAGGCGGCAGAACGCGACCAGGAGGAGCGCTGGGCCATGCTCACTCAGAGCGCCTTCGCGCTCTTCAGCGGCGCCCCGCACGACGACACGGGCACCACCGAACACTTCACCTGGACCCGCGCCGATGCCGTCGCGGCGGTCGCCACCGCCGCAGGCCTGCTCGCCCGGCTGGAAGACCTCTCGTAGCGGCGTTGTCTGAGCCCGGCCCAATGCACTGCCCCGACAGAACCGAGCAGCGGGGCCGGGCAGGATCATCCTGCTCGGATTTGCTGCCCGTTCCTGGCTGAGGCGGCTGCGCGGCTCCCACGCGAACTCGAGGTCGTTGAGGAAGACGATCTTCAGATCCTTCTTCTACTAGCTGCGCAGACCGAACGGGTGGGGCTCCATCCGCTCCAGGATGACCAGGATCTCGGGCTGCCCGATAAGCGCGTACTGGCCGTGCGAGGTGGAGATTTGTATGGGGCGTGTCACAGCGGGGGGCGATCGACTGAGAGACGGCCTGGTATCACCTGATACTCGGATCCTTGCCGTCGTATGACCTGCAGGATCAGGAGCAGAGTTGGCCAGCAGCACGCAGGGCACTCCGTTAGCGGTGTCGGAGCGAATCAGAAGCCTGCAAGTGTCCGTCAGGCAGGACGAGCGTGACCTTGTTTGGAAAAGGCGGCGCGCCCGATGGTGCGGGACAGCGCTGACGCTGGCTGCTATGTCCAGCACGGGACTCGTGGCCTGGTCAGCTGTGCAAGCAGGTCACCATAAGGCCCTGGTCACTGGCAACGCCGTCCTGGTGACGGTGTTGGTCTTCTCGGTCCTGACCCTGCTCGTGGCGTCCGTTGACCACCTCGTGAAAGCGCACAACTTTCTGGAACTCGGCCCCGCCATGGTGCCCGACCGGTACGACCATAGCCGCACCGAGATGCAGGAGCGTCTGGACACAAACCGAGAGGCCCTTCGGCTGCTGAATGCCTTGTCGCAGGCCCCTTTGAGGGAGCGCAGAGGGTTGTACCGCGAGGATGTGGCTGAGGTCATCGTGCAGTACCAGACCGAGAGCCGGAAGTACAGGCGGGTTCACAACAGCTTGCAGAACCTGGTGATGATCGGTTCCACCGCGATGACGACAATTGCCGCGCTGGAGGCGAAAGACTGGAACTGGCAGAACATCACTGTGGTCTGTCTCGCGTTCAGCGTGACCGTCGCCACCGCGTTCAGCGGCTACTACAAGTACCGGGAGCGCAGCTACTTCCTGCGCCAGACCGCTGACGCCATCGAGGAGGAGACGAACGCGCTGGCATTGGGTGTCGGGGAGTACCGCCATTTCACTCAGGACCAGGGGGATGAGGCGCTAGCTGTGTTCACGCAGCGGGTGGAGGCCCTTCGTAACGAGCAGCGGCGTCGTGAGCAACAACTTGACCAGCCTGCGGACCAGACATCCCCCCTAAGCCCTCCTTCCGCCTGAGTGCTCGGGACCTGTGCGTGGAAGGGGCCGGGGCGCGCATGATGTGCCAGCTGGTGCGCGGCGTGGTGACGGCGTGGGCCAGGACGACGACGGCCTGACGCCCCGCACCGCCTCGGGCCCACGCTCCAACGTGGTGGACTTGATCGGTCGCCCAGTCGCTCAGGCACTACCACGGGTGCAGCCGCCCGAGCCGGTAGCCGGCCCCGGCCGTGAGTGCGGCGGCTGCGGTGACGTCGACGCCCATCATCACGCCCACCGCATGCCGATCGCGGACAGCAGCTCCATGCGCTCCGGCGTCAGCGTCGCCGCCCGGCTGCGCTGGTTGCCGATCCAGGCGCCCAGCTTGTGCTCCCGTTCCTCCTGGTCTTCGCCGGCGATCCGCTCAACCCACTTCCTGGGGACCTGGAGGTGTCCCTCGCGCTCGTAGAACTGCTTGGCGGCCTGGTAGTTCATCGCCCACTTGTCGGCCTGCGTACGGCGCGGGCGCGGCTTCTCGTCCTCGCTCGCGGGTGTGATCCCGAGGACCTGCTCACACAGCCACTGCTGCACCGCCGTGAGCTTGTCCCAGCCGAGCCGCTGCGCCCGTACCCACCGTCCGAGGTCCTCGCCCCGGTGTACGACGATGCCCGGCTCGGTGGGCAGTTCACCGCCGGCCTTCTCCAGGTGCTGCCTTGTGAGGTGGAAGGCCCTCTGCCATTCGACCGGCCAGGCCGGGCACCAGGAGGGGTCGATGTCCTCCAGCTGCTCGCGCCGCTCCTGCGGCAGGGCGCCGGACCAGGACTGAACCGGCAGACCTTCGGCCTGGCGCTGTTCGAGTTCTTGGGAGCGCCGGACGGCGGCGCGGGCGTTCTTCAGCCAGATGCCGACCTTGTATCCCTGGTGGGCGGCGTCCAGCGGGGCCAGGAGATGCCCGTGTTCGGCCGCCCACCCGCGCGCGGCCGCGAGGCCCTCCTCCCACGCGACGTCGTAGTGCGACCAGATCATGCCGAGCTTCTCCAGCTGCGCGACGCGGTCCTCGGCCATATCGCCGCGGGCGTAGAACCGGCGCGCGTCGGCGGTCCACTGCCCGAGCGGGAACCCGGCGAGCGAGGCCGGCCACCCCTCGCCCTCCGCCTCCTGGTCGTCGACGGCGGGCACCCGGAACGTGAACGGCACGCGGAGGTCACCATGCTCGCGGGCGTAGATGACGGCGGCCTCCACCCCGCGCCGCCAGTGCTCGTGTTCCGGGTTGAGGACGCGCAGGTTGATGAACGCGGCAAGGGCGGCCGGGTCGCGGGGCGTGGAGAACTTCAGCAGGGCCTTAGCGGGGGCACTGACGCCTCCGGAGCCCTCACCGCTCCCACCCGTGCTCGCGCCGCTTTCGTCCTTGCTGACGGGCTTGTAGCGGCTCGGGGCCTGCTGCTCCGCAAGGGTCTCCACGATCCTCGCGTCGTGTGCCCGCAACGCCTCCAGCAGCTTGGCCAGCCCGCCGAACGCCCGGCTCGTGAGCATGTTGTCCGCCGTCTCGCCCGGCCCGAGCAGGACCGGCACGACCAGGCTGGCCATCTTGCCCTCGTCGGGCTGCATGCGCAGCGCGCGGCCGACGGCCTGGACGAGGTCGGGCATGGAGCCGCGTACGTCGGCCCAGTAGACGGAGTCGCAGTTCTTGGTGTCGACGCCCTCGCCCAGGACCTTCACCGAGCTGAGGTAGCACTTCTCCACGACGGTGCCGTCCGTGGCGATCCCGGCAGCGAACTCCCCGAGGAGCCGGCGGCGGTGGAGCGGCTTGTGGTCGCCGCACAGCCAGTCCGCCCAGATCGTCTTGGGGTACAGCTCGGGGTCGGAGACGTGCAGTTGCGCGGCGACGTCGGGCAGGCCGGCCGCGAACGCCTCGGCCTCGCGGACCTGGTGGTGGAACACCAACGTGCGCCGGAAGCCCTCCTCGGCCGACGCCTTCACCAGGGCGGTCTGCAGAGCGGCGAGCCGCGCCCCACGGACCTCGTCCGAGCGGCCTTCCGCGCCCAGGAGCTGCGCGGCCTGGAGCGCGGTGTCCGTCACGTCCACGCACACGACCTGGTAAGGGGCACAGATTCCCCGGTCGATGGCCTCCGAGAGCGTCAGCGTGAAGCAGCGGCTGCCGAAGGGACCCTCGGGGTCGTCTTCCATGCTCGCGACCAGCTCGCCCGGTGCGCCGGCCTCGTCCTCGTCCCCGAGCTGCCACAGCCGCGGCGTGGCCGTCATGTAGAGGCGGCGCAGCGACGGGATCTTCTGGTTGTCGTGGACGACCGCCCACGGCTTCCCGATCCGGCCCGAAACCCGGTGGGCTTCGTCCACCACGATCAGGTCCCAGGCCGCGAGGCCCCCGGCGTGCGCCCGCTCCAGCGTGCCCAGCCCGAGGCTGGCGTACGTGGCGTACACGGTCACCTTGTCCAGGCCCCGCGTCCATTCCACCAGCTCGTCCCCGTCCGTGGTGTTGGGGAAGGACACCTCCTCACCCCGCAGCGAGGACACCCCGATCATCGGCCCCCGGCGGCCTCCCTCGCGCCACGCGGCCTCGGTCTGGGCGAGTAGATCCAGTGAGGGCACGAGGACGAGGACACGGTTCGCGTGAAGCTCTTCGGCGCTGCGGGCAGCGACTAGGGTCTTGCCGGATCCGGTCGCCATGACCACCTGGGTGCGCAGCCCGCGCTCGGGCGTGAGCGCTCGGGCGGGCAGTTCGAGGGCTCGGAGGATCGCATCGACGGCTTCTCGCTGGTGAGGTCGTAGGTCCACGCCGGCTCTTCCTGTTGGTGGGGGCTATGGAGTGTCTGCGTTTAGGTGGCGGTGTAGGCGAGCTCGGCCAGCTGAAGGGCGTCGGCGAGGCTTGTCTCGTCGGTGAGGTCGACGCTGACGCGGTACTCCCGGTGCCCGGTGGTGAGGGTCCGGGCGGACTTGATGCCGAGCTCGTCGAGTTGTTGCCGGCTGTAGTTGAGCCGGAGGTTAATGGTGCTGTACTCCGCGTAGACGTAAGCGAAGCCGCCGAACTGGGATCCCTGCCGGCGCAGGCGCAGGTAGCGGCTGTAGTCCAGGGGAGCGTCGGGCAGTGCGTTCTTGCGCTTGATGCCGTAGACACCGACGTTGTCCCACCGAGTCGTCTCATCGAGGAACCGGACGAACAGGCCGGGAGCCGGGCTGCGGAGCAGCAGCTGACGCACCGTCTCCTGTCCCTCGTCAGCCACTCCCGGAATCCGGGCAGGCAGTGTCCCGCTGTTGCGGCCGCCGCCGGGGACTACCGAAACGGCACCACGGTGGTGGTTGGTCAACTCCTTCAGTACTTGCGAGGCATCCAGCTCCTCAGGGGTGCCCTCGAACTGGAACACGGTCACCTTCATGAGATCCCCTCCAGGCTGACTCCCCGCGCACTCTAACACTAACTATGTGTAGCTAGAGCAACTATGCATAGATGCTCTAGACTTGCCGGGAGACGTGAACGGGTCTGTTTCGACACCGTGTTGGGGCTGTGATGGCAGAAGGCTTCGATGGACGGAGCTGTGGTCTGACGGCGCAGCGACCTTCAAGCGAGTTGAGCCGGCTTCTCTCGCATGAGGTGAGCATGACACTCTGGGCCACCTACGGATATTCGTAGGCGCCACGAGGACCCGGTTCTCAGTTTGATAACGGGCCTGCTCAAGTTCGGGCCCCTTTACCAGCCCCCTTTAGGCGCAGAGAGGCCAGGCCCGTTATCCAGAACGCGATCGCTGCATCAGAGCGAGCAGCAGCCAGAAAGAGTTATGAAAACGTTATAGATGAGTTTTTGCAGACAGGCGCTCTGAGCCTTTGAACGGGTTCTCGCAGCTCACAGAAGGGGGCTAGCGGAAGAGAACGGCGAAAGTCGGTAACCCTCTTCTTGTCGAAGAGGGAGCGGGGACCTGCTGGACGAAGATATTCCGTTCAGCGCCGCTGTAGGCTGTCTGCCAGCATGAATGAGAGGGAGCTCCCCGCCACCCCGAGCCGCCAAGCATCCAGGGGTGAACAGCGTGCTCCCTCTCTCGACTCCGAACAGTTAGGACGAAATCGTTGTGTTGAATTATACCCTGCCGTTCCCTCCGGAATACATAGAGCATCATTTGGGGAACAGTCGCCTAGCTCAGAAATGTGGGCGGTAAAAGAGATGGGAAAGTTCGAAGAGAATACGGGTCCCTTCTTTGAGGTAAAGCTTGGAGAATGGCGCCTAGTAATCAACAAGACTCCAAAGTGGCCAGTCGAAATCGGCAAGCGAATCGCGCTCGGCATCGGCATTGGCATCGGGTTTAGTATCGGAGGTATCGGTATCCTGTCGCTGGTCTCAGATTTCAGCATTCGTTAATGACGAGACCTTAAATTAGCGACGAACAGACCCTGTCCTTCTGGAGTGTTCCCCAGGGGAACACTCCAGAAGGACATCTCTTGTCGCTTCACATACGAGCGCGGAAACACGGTTAGCAGCCGTTGTCTCTAGTCGGGCTAAGCCGGCTAAGCGGCGGGTGGGGCATGTTCCCTGTGGGAACGCCTGCGGTCCGTACCGCGGTACGGGCCTCCATGCCTTCCTCTTCCGAAATGTGCGATGTGCCGGTTTGGTGTCAGTGGGTGGGTGTCAGTGACGGCATGTCAGGCCGATGC
>NZ_BMSV01000021.1 GCF_014649335.1 Streptomyces roseolilacinus | reverse complement strand
GTGTGGGAGCTGGACGGGCCGATGCCGATCGAGAACAGGTCGAAGACCGAGATGGCCACGGAAAGCTCCCTGAGTGGAAAGTGTCGTGATCTCTGCAAGGAGGCTGAATCACTCTGGCGGGGCAGAGGGCCTCGGCTTGCTGCTGGCTCTTTGGACAACTGGGTCAGTGCGAGAAATACAGGCCGGACCGGCTCTCCCGCTTCTCTTGAACTATCAGAGCAAGTCGATGCGCTGCGCTACTTTTTGAATGTCGCCTATTTCGGCGTTGCCGGGAGCGGCGGTAGAGGCTTCCGGCTTCGAACAGCAGGCCGTAAACCGGACTGGATCATCAGTACACGGGCACAGCCAGCATCCGGTAGTAGGGGATCTCCGGTACCTTGCTCTGACTGGGGAAGGGCCACGAGGGACTCAGGTCGTATGGGTAGAACGATCCGAGCCGCCCACAGCCCTCTTGTGCCCGTGCACCGCTCCGGCCGACCGGCCTGTCCGTATGGGGTGGACATGCCGGTTGGCCAGCAGTCACTAACCTACTGGCGCAGATCTTGAGCACCTATACGGAGCCCAGAGACTACGGATACGGCAAAAAAATGGCCATCGAGCTGCGCGGATCGTCGTGGCAGGATGTCTCGGACGGCGAACTGCCTGAGTTGTTGACTCTGATGGAGGCTGCGCTCCGCGGACATGCCGACAGTCGTTCCGATTTTGGTCCGGAATCGGCTGCCACGAGCAGCGCCGCAGGGTGCCGCTGACAGTAGCGGGGGATGCACGGCGGCATGGGTGCTTTCCACTGCTGTACCCAGATACTCGGCGATGCCGGGACCGGCTGTAGTGCCTGCGCTTGAGGACTTGGCTTGCTCCCGGATCGGCTGGGACGGCGGTCCTTTTTTCGGCAGCTTGTATGCCCAGATCAACGGCTTCTTGAAATGTCCCAGCCGTGCGGTCGGTGCCCCTGCCCGGCTGCTTTGCCGGCAGGGGCGCGGATGAGGCGATTTCTTCAAGACCGAGCCTGTTGGTGCAGCGGTGAAGGGCGATGGGGTGGGGGAGTGGCTGCAGCTGGCCGGCGGCGACCAGCTGTCCTCGGCGGCAGGATCCCCACGGGGACCCCGCCGCCGAGGGCAGACTGGTGATGGGGCTGGAGCGGTTCGTGCACCGCGACCGGATCAGCGCGTTCCTGCGGAGTTGCGGACGGCGGTGGCCAGAGCTTCGCCGATAGCCCTGGAGCCGGCGGCGTTGGGGTGCAGTGGAGCGGCTATGCGGGTGGGGAGCAGTCCCTCGATGTACTTGTCGACAGGGGCTGCGCAGGTGTCATGGCCGATTCCGAGAGAGTAGGTGTCCACGTAGGTCGCTCCATGCGTGCGAGCCGCCTTCTTCAGCGTGGTGCTGAGGTGGTCGACCGTCTCCTGGATGTAGGTCGCATCGACGTCCCAGAGGGGCTGGGTAGGGAAGCAGCCGCCGGGACGGATGTAGTTGCCGTAGCCGATGATGAAGATGTCGGCGTTGGGTGCCAGCCTGTTCACGCGGCTCAAGGCGGCGTTGAACGTCGAGGCCCAGGTATCGATGTCGGACTTGAGCGTGTCGACGCCGCTTTTGGTGTACTCGGCTGCGCAGCTCTTGCCGAAGGGCTTGGGCAGCAGGTTGACGCAGTTGAGGGTCGCGGCCACCAGGCCGGTGTCGTTGCCGCCGATGGTGATGCTGACGATGTCCGTGTCCTGGTTGAGGGCGTTGTACTGCGGGGCGGTGCTCGAATGCTGGGGAGCGCTGAAGTCCTCAGTGGTGGCGCCGGAGCAACTGACGTCGGTGAGCTTGGCACCGAGGGCCTTGGCCGCAATGTGCGGGTAGTCCGCCAGGGAACGCAGGCACAGCAGGTTCGAGGGGTCGATCGGTAGGACCAGGGGGGCGGCGGCGAAGGAGTCGCCCATTGCTACGTAGTGGAGAGGCTCGCTGTCTGCGGCCGAGGCCGTCGGTATGACGCTGGGTGTCGCCAGGGCGGATACGGTGATGAAAGCCGTCAGCGCGGCACGCGAACGAGAGATCACGGGACTCCTTCGAAGGGGCGGTGCACGCGGGCGCACCGGAGAACACGGCTCGCCCCCAGGGGTTCGGTGGGCGAGAATCTGCCATTTACCGGCTGGTAGGTTTGTGGTGGGATACATCATGTCGGCGCATCGGCTCCTTGCTTCCGGTCGGGACAACAGCGTTTCGCGAGGTGATTTGTGTCCACGTACAACTCCGGCGGCATCGTCATCGGCGGTGAAGAGGTCGAGCGCTATCTCCTGAAGTCCTCGCACCGTCTGCAGAAAACGGTTGTGGAGCAGCTGTGCGTGCAGCTTCCGGTGTACGGGAAACTGCCGACCGAGCAGCTCGAGGGCGATGTCGCGCGCATGGTGCGCCGAGGGATCGACGACTTCGCACGAGCACTGTCCACCGGCCGGATGCCCGGGCCCGAACAACTTGCCCTGCTGAGCAGTTCGGCTGCCCGGCGTGCCGAGGAGGGGCTGCCCGCAGAGGCTGTCGTGGCCGCCTACTTTCTGGGCGCCCGCTTGTGCGTGGACGAAGTCGCCTCGAAAGCCGGCCCTGAAGACCTGATGGCTCTCACTGCGCTGCACCGCCTGATCCTTGAGTATCTGCAGCTCGTCACTACTGCCGTCACGGCCGGCTATGTCCAGCGGATGCAGACGACCGCAGGCGAGCGGCACAGCGCCCAGCAGCTGATGTTCAATGCCCTGCTGGAAGGCCGCGCAGAATCAGTGGCTGCCGGCGAAGCCCGCTTTGTCCTGCCTCCTGGCTATCTGGTTCTCGCTCTGTCCCTTGCACCGCATCCGGACGAACAGGCTCCCGACGTCGACAACACTGTTGCCGCCCAGCGAAAACTGCGGCGCGTACGCACCGAACTCGACCTGCACACCCGCGGTGCTGCGCTCACCTCGATAACTGGTGACGGCGGGCTTGTCCTGCTGCCCTGCGAGAGCGCACCGGACGGCCTCACCCCGGCCTACTGGGACAACACCACACAGCTCCTGGCCCGTCTGGAACGGGCCGCCGGCGGCGCCATCCACGCCGCAGCAGTCCCCGCACTGCCCGGCGATGTTCCTGAGGCCTGTCCCCTTGCCACGGAACTGACACGCATCGCCACTACATCGGCCCGTCCACCCGGCCTCTACCGACTGCAAGACCTGGCTCTTGAATACCAGCTCTCCAGGCCGGGCCCCGCCCGCGATCACATGGCCCGGCTCCTCGAGCCCTTGGGCGGCCACAGCGACCTGCTGCTCACCCTCAGCGCATTCCTGCGGCACGGAGCCGATCGACGTCTCACCGCCCGCAGCCTCAACCTGCACCCCAACACCGTGCTCTACCGACTGCGCAAGATCACCGATCTGACCGGACTCGACGCCACACGGCCCGCTGACGTCCCCACCCTCCATGCCGCGCTCACCTGCCGCACCCTTGTACACCCCATGACATGAGCCTCAAAACAGCGCAGGCAGGAGGCCGGCACACGCAGACCGTGACGCCCGGCTTCTCGCATGCCGAACTCACCGGTCCGAGCCCCGTGGACCGGAGCGAAGCGGGGCCCAAGATGCACGTCATGTCGGACGCGAACGACCTGCCCCTCCTCGTCGGCCTCTCGCTCCCCGCAGCGCGGCCGCTGGCGAACCGATGGATCAGCCTGCCCGACCTAACCACACTCAAAGCCTTCGACGAGACCACGGGCCCGTGCCACTGCGCAGCACCGATGGCAACGGACCGGGACTTCTTCCCACCAGTGATGCCGCCGGTCACCGAAGCGAAAGTCGCCTGGCGCCTCCACCGCGCCTCAGCCCACCCCCACCTGGGGCCTGTCTGATAAACGATCTTGGGTGGGTTCGCGGAGCCAGAGGGTGAGTGCGGCAAGGTGGACTCCGCCCTCCGCGGGATCACCGCCCGGATGTCCCGCCCGCGCAGGACCTGGCGGATCGCCCGTGACGAGTACGCCTTGTCCGCGATAACCGCCTCGGGCCTGCGGCGGGGACGCCCGGCGCCGGTCGGGGGCACCCTCACCCCGGTCATGACCGTGTCGAAGACGGTGGAGTCGTTGACGTTGCCGGGCGTGACGACAACGGCCAGAGGCAGGCCCCGACCGTCGCAGGCGAGATGGACCTTGGTCGTCAGCCCACCGCGGGACCGGCCGAGCACCTGGCCAGCCGACGCGCGTGCCGGATCTTTCAGTTCGTCCCCCGCCGCCGCCCCCTTTTGCGGGTGCCGGCGGCATGCTAGTGAGCACGGTTGATCGTGGAGTCGACGGACACCCTCCACTCCCCGGCTCCGACGAAGTCGTCCCGGACCTGGACATGCTCCAGCAGACGAGCCCAGGTCCTGTCCGCCTCCCGACGGGCGAACCGCTCACAGAGCGTCTGCCACGGCCCGTAGCGTTCCGACAGGTCACGCCACGGGGCACCGGTCCGCGACCCCCACGACACCCCATTGATCGCCTTCCGGCGATCCCGCCACGACCGACCACGACCGTCAACACCCGGCAACAGGGGCCCTATCCGCTCCCACGCCGCATCCGTCAGCTCACCGCGACCCACCACAAGATCAACTATCAGACAGGCCCCAGGGGCCGCCCCGGTCTCCTACGCCATACTCCGCAGCGTGGCGGTGTGTTCGATCATCGACTGAAGCGTCGTCGCCGTGTGCAGGGAGGCGAGTTCCTCGGCGTCGGCGGGCCTCAGGTCGTAGACCGCCACGTCGGCGGGAACCAGTTTTTTGCTGATCAACGTGGCGACGTGGTGGGCACCCATACCTGCGTAGCGGACGCGATTGCGGAACGCGATCAAGAGGTTGTTCGCCAGGTGGGCGTCCCGCCAGGCCAAGAACAGGCGGGACAGGGTGGTTTTGTTGCGTGCGCTCGGCTGCTTGAGGTCCTGGCGCGCCGTGAGGCTCAGCCTGACGTCGTTGACCGCGCGGACCGACAGCGCGTTGACCACCGCTGCGCAGAACTCGCGCAGAGCGGGGATGCGGGCGTCGTCGTCGGCGAGGTGGTCGCCGAGGTAGGCGCCGACCGGGATGCCGGTGATGAGGTTCTCCAGCACGTCCCAATGCGCCAGCGCCACCCCCTTGACCTCGGCCTCGGCGTCCGTGACCGGCTTCGGGAGGTCCTTGATGACTACCGACTGGCGGCCGGCGACGATGTCCTTGGCATAGCCCCACGCCAGGGCGAGCGCGTAGCGGGCGGTGATGCCAATGTAGTTGCCGCCGGTCCGCAGCTCGGGGAGCGAGGCCGTGTCCTTGAGTAAATCGTCGAGTACGGGCAGCGGTGCGCCGATCTTCGGGAAGACGGACTCGGCTCCGAACTTGTGCACCTCGCCCGGTGGCACGCGAAGTCCGAGGCCTTCGAAGTGTCCCGCGATCTCCCGGCTGTAGGCGGCGCGCAGCTCGGAGTTGTCGGCGAGGTTCTCGGAGATCAGCGACTCGTCGATGAAGGAGGTGATGCCGAGCAGCCGCACGAGATACTCGAGCCGGAGGTGGTTGTGCTGCTCAGCGATGAGGTTCAAGCCGGTGGGCTGGAAGCGCACCCAGGTGCCGTCTTCAGGGATGGTCCCGATGTGGTCGGTGGTCCGCTGGAGGTGGTGTTTGAGCTCGTCCTCGCTGAGGTAGTCGCGCACCACCTCGTCCTTCGCCCACGAGCCGGCTCCCGGGATGGTGACCACGTCGTGGACGGTCATGCGCACTCCATTGATCCAGATCATCGCCTGGACAACCCCTTCCGGTGAGGAAACGGTCTCCACCGTAGACGCGGGCGGGTGTCGCGGGGAGCGGGTCACGACAGACTGCCCCTGCCGTCTCGCCCTCAGCCGTCAGGTCGGTCGTGTGTGGGACGGTCCCGAAATGCGCTTCGAACTAGGTCGTTCACCTGGGCACTCGCCGGACGCTGAGGCGGCCTTCATCTGATCATGTGCTCTGACCAAGGATGCACGTGACCATGACGAAAGCCGTGAAGGTGAGTCTGCTGCCTGATCATGTTCCGGGGGAAACGTTCGCGAAAACGTCACGCTTCCGGGAGGACTTACTGACCGTTTCAGAATGGGTTGAGCTGCGGGCTTATATTCGATGATCTCGGTCGGCAGGGTATCCGGGGTGCGTGCTGATCTTGTTCCGGATGACCTGTGGGGAGCGGGTGACCCCGCTTCTGCCGCCCGCGCCCGCGCGGCGCCATCGCTACCCGGGTCGTCTGTGTGTTCCCGACCGGGCCGCCCTGGCAGGCGTCATGTACGTGCTGCGGACCGGTGTCGCCTGGCGCCATGTCCCTGCCGAGACCGTGGGCTGCTCCGGGGTGACGGCCTGGCGCAGGTTGCGGGACTGGACCGAGGCCGGTGTCTGGCCGCGCCTGCACACCGCCCTGCTGACCGAGCTTCGTCGCGCCAGCCTGCTGGACCTGGACGACTGCTCCGTGGACGGATCACACGTCCGGGCGCTGAAAGGGGGGACCACGTCGGACCCTCGCCCGTCGATCGGGCCCGCTCTGGCTCGAAGCACCACCTGATCGTCGACCGCCACGGAACCCCACTCGCCGTCACGCTCACCGGTGGCAACCGGAACGACGTCACCCAGCTCCTGCCCCTGCTCGACGCCGTCCCGTCGATCCGGGGTCTGCGGGGGCGTCCCCCCCCGCAAGCCCCGACGCCTGGACGCCGACCGGGGCTACGACTTCGACAAGTACCGCCGTCTGCTGTGGAAGCGCGGCATCAAGCCGATGATCGCCCGACGCGGCGTCGCTCACGGCTCCGGACTGGGCAAGGTGCGCTGGGTCGTCGAGCGTGCCTTCGCCTGGCTGCACCAGTTCAAACGGCTCCGCACCCGCTACGAACGACGCGCCGATCTCCACCAGGGCCTGCTCGAACTTGCCTGCAGCCTCATATGCCTGCGCCGCCTGCGCACCTCATCCTGAAGCGATTAGCTAGCGACACTGAACCACCCCGGTCGCACCTCGGTCAGAAGCGGTTGAAGGGACCGCACGGCGGTCCGCAGGTCCTGATCCGTGACGTCAAGCGGCTCAGGCAGGCTCAGCCCGTACCAGCGCAGCCGCCAGAGGTCGAAGATCTCGCTCCCGTCGGGTGCGAAGTCGACATCGACCTCGATACCGTCGTCACTGACGAAGCGGCACCCGGCCCCATGAACCGAGTAGGAGTAGGTGCCGACCCGCCCACTCCGGTTGATGATCCGGTGCGAACGGACCAGGCCGAGGACATCTGCGAGTCGCTCAAGCGAAGGGATCGCCGCCCTCATGGCCGCGTCAACTGTGTTCAGAGCGTCGACGTAACCAAGCACGAGCCCTCGTGCATCCCCAACCCGTTCCATACGGCGTCATCCCCCCTGAGCCCGTGGTTGAAGGGGATTGTTCCATGGGCCGCCAGCGTCTCCGCAGGGCGGCATTCTGAAACGATCAGTAAGGCGGGGTGACCATCGCCTCGCGCGGCACCGCCGGTCTGGCGTGCGCCTGGGCCGCCCGGCGGTGCGGCTCACCGTGTTCCTTCCGGCGACCGCCCCGTCGGTGCAGGTGGCCAAGTTGCGCCGCTACGGCGCCGAGGTGTGCTTGGCCGGCGTGCAGTACGTGGAGGCCTGGCCGCCTGCGAAGAGTTTGCCGCCGCGACCGGCGCGCTCGCCTCGCACGCCTACGACCACCCCTTGATCGCCACCGGGGTCGACACCCTGCTGGAAGAGATCCACCAGCGGATCCCCGGCCTGGACACCGTGGTGGTCGCGGTCGACGGCGGCGGCCTGTTCGCCGGGGTGGCCGCCGCCGCCCAGCACCACAACATCCGCACCGTGGCGGTGGAGCCGGAGAACTGCCGCGCGCTGAACGCCGCGCTCGCCGCCGACCGCCTGGTCGACGTCACCGTCGACTCCGTCGCCGCCCACTCCCCGGGCGCCCGCCGCGCCTCCGCCATGGCCCTGCACGCCGCCCGCCAGGATGGCGTGGACTCGGTGCTGGTGCCCGACAGCGAGATCATCCGTGCCCGGCAGGCACTGTGGGAGCACCGAAAGGTGGCCGTCGAGCACGGCGTCGCGACCGCTCTGTCCGCCCTGGCCTACCCCGACCAGCACACGCCCGGCCGCGACCTGCCGCCCGGGCCCGCCGCCACGAGCCGCCTCTACTGGCCCGTCGGCGGCGAGAAGGTCGCCGTGGTCATGTGCGGGCCGACACCGACCCCTGCGGCCTGGTACCCGCCGGCCCTGAGCACGGGTCGATGGCTTCCGTCGGCCGTGGTGGCCCGTGGGCGGCCGGGGTCCGGCCCTGTGGTGGATGGGGTCCCGGCCACCGTGGCGCTGCCGGGTCAGAGGCCCTTGCCGAGAATGGCGATGAAGGGAGCGATGCGGGGGGCGGAGGCGCCCCGGTTGTGGCCGTTCGCGATATCCCGGAAGTCGCGGTATTCCCGCCCGTCGATGTACACGGCGCGGCCGGCGTGTCCTTCCATGGTCTGGTGGGCCAGCACGGACAGGGGGTCCCAGGCGTTCTGGAGGCCGGTGCCGAAAGTGCCGAGGTGTCTCGGGCGAGCGGGGTCTCTCACGTCTTCGCCGTTCATGAGTACGTTGGCGATGCGTTCCTCGATCCAGGCGAAGCGGGCGGCCTCGGAGGTGGCGCCGATGAAGAAGGCGAGCGCCCGATGCACTGCTACGGAGTCCACGTTGTCCTGATTGGCGCCTTCCAGGACGTGCAGGTGGTGCAGGAAGTTGAACGTCGTGTATTGCTGGCCCCCTCGCCACTCGGCCGAAGCGTTCAGCTCGCCGTAGTTCCCGTTGGAATTCATCACTGTGACCAAGGGAGCCCTCTGGTTGAAGCGGTTCCCGATACTCGCCGACAGATGCGCGAAGCGGGCGTCGTCGAAACGGTAGTGGCGACCGTGGGCGGTGAAGCCCATCAGGTAGAGGTTGTCGACGTTGAAGTACAGCGCAACATTGGCTCGGTTGTCGGTGTTCCAGAGCAAGATCCGGATGACGCGTCGGGAGGATTCGTGTGCAAATCTTGTCGTGTCAAAGAAATCAGGGTCGTTTTGGGCGCCGGCCATCGGCTGGCTGACGAGGTCGCGCAGCGCGCGCACCAGGCTGAAATACTGCCGCCCAAACATGCCGTTGTGCCCGTTCTCGTAGCCTGCCAGGCGCCAGTCGAAGTCGGTCCACAGGTTACTGGTGTTCGCGTAGGCCTGCGGTGCGGCCAGGCCCTGCAGCGTCCCCAGGGCGGGGAGTGCCAGCGCCGCAGCGCCGAACCGCGTGAAGGACCGCCGGGACAGCTCTCGTTCGCTCATGAACGCTTCTCTCAGAGTGGTGGAACAGGGACGGCAGCGCGAAGCGGCACATCGGAACCGGCGCTTCCTGCTGGTGACAGGAATCTGCGGTGCGCCGGTCACGCTGCCTCACGCCCGGCGGGCGAACAGGACATGACACATCGCTGAAGGTCTGTCAGCGACGCGCATGCCCGGGGACGGTTCTGCCTGCCGTGTCCTTGAGTCAACTAGGCCCCGTCGAGCCGCACCAGGCATTTCCACCGGCAAGAGTAAAAGCCTGGACACTTCTGTTCGGCTTCCTCTTCCACGGGCAGGACCGGCTGCGGCTCTGGCTCGCCACCGACAACCTGCCCGGGGGGACCGCGGCCGACGTAGGACCCTCCGGCGCCGTCACCGCCTGCCGTGCACCGCCGCGGCTACCGCCGCAGGATGACCGCGAGCGAACGTCTGGCCGATGCCTTGGGGAGGTCCTCGACCAGGAGGCCAGGGTCCTGACCGCCCTGGTAGCCGACCGGCCGGCTCCGCCGGTCGTGCTGCTGGCCCGGGCCCGCCGCGCGTTCGCCATCGCCGGGCTCGTCAGCCTCGCCCTGGCCGAACATGCGCTTTCAGCGCGGGACGCCTACGCCCTGGGGATCGCTTCGCCGACGCGGCCTGGGCCGTACTCGACTGCGTTGTCGGCCCGGAATCGGTCGCCGCCTACCGAGCCGACTTCGGCCGTGGCGAGGCCGGACGCCTCCGGCGGTGTTCGGCACTTCACCGGCGAACACGTGGTACGCGAAGTGACGGAGCGGGGCGGCCGGGTGGGGCCGGTCCCGCGTTCGTACGCCCTTGAGCCATCCCGAGGGGACCTGGGCGCAACAGGGTCCTTCCACCGGCAAAAGTAGGGTGCTGCATACTTTTGCGGGTGGGGTTGCGCATCCGGTGGGCCCTGGCGTTGCGGGGGCTTGGAGCATGGATAGGGAAACACCGGCTGACGGCGACTTCGGCGTGCTGCTGCACGGCCTGCGCCACAGCGCCGGGCTCACGCAGGAGGAGCTGGCGCAGACGGCGGGGATCAGCGTGCGGGCCCTGTCGTACATGGAGCGCGGACGCTCGCGGGGCCCACAGCGCCGGACCGTGTCCGCCCTGGCCACGGCCCTGCGCCTGAGTCCGCAGGACACCAGGGAACTGGAGCGCCTGGCGAGCCTGGGGCGGCCCCGCCGAGCCTCCGCGACGCGAGCACTGCCGCCTGCCGCGGTGCCGGACACCGCGGCGTCCGCGGGCGTGCCCGATCTGCTGCCGCGCGCGCCGCGCGGCTTTCACGGGCGAGCGGCGGAGCTGGCCGCTGTGTCCCGGGCCGCCGAAGGTGAGACGCCCCTCTGTCTGGTCGTCGGTCCCGCCGGGGTCGGCAAGACGGCGCTCGTGCTGCACTGGGCGCACCAGAGCCGTGCCGCATTCCCCGACGGGCTGCTCTACGCCGACCTGCGCGGCTTCGGCGACCAGGGCGAGCCGGCTCTCGTGGAGGTGCTGCGCGAGTTCCTGCTGGCGTTGGGTGTCCCGCATGACCGGATACCGGAGTCGGTGAACGGCGCGGCCGCGTTGTTCCGGTCGCTCGCCGCCGACCGCCGACTCCTCGTAGTGCTCGACAACACGCGGGACTCCGAGCAGGCCAGACCGCTCCTGCCCGGCGGGCGCCGCTGCGTCACCGTCGTCACCAGCAGACACCGGCTGGCGGGGCTGATCGTCACCGACACCGCCCGGCCCGTCGCCGTGGACGTACTCGGGCCGACGGACGCCACCATGCTCCTCGCGGGCGTCTTGGGCTCGGAACGGGTGGACGCGGAGCCGGAAGCCGCGCGACGGCTTGCCGAACTGTGCGGCGGGCTGCCCCTGGCACTGCGGGTGGCAGCCGCCCGGCTGGCGCAGCAGCCCGGCTGGTCGCTGGAGGCGATGGCCGCCGAGCTGTCCGACGAGACGCGCCGGCTGAGCCTGCTGGACGTGGAGGACACCGGCGTGCGAGCGGCGCTGCGGGTGACGCTGCAACAGCTCCCCGGGCACGTCTCCCGCCTGTTCGCCCAGCTCGGCTGCCACCCTGGCACGCACGTCGACCGGTATGCGGCGGCGGCCCTGGCGGACACGGCCCCGGCAGCCGCCGAGTCCTGTTTGGAGCGGCTGGCCGTCGCACACCTCCTCACGGAGACGTCGCCCGGCCGCTGGACGATGCACGACCTGGTGCGGCTCTATGCACGGAGCCTGGACGGCGGGCCCGATGCCCTCAAGCGTGTGCTCGACCACTACATCGCCACCGGTATCTCGGCGGTGGCTGCGGCCGAGCCCGGCAACGAGGAGTGCTTCCCGCTGCCCAAGGACTTCCTGTCGCCCGCCGCCGTGCGGGAGTTCAGCGACCGGTCCGCCGCCGTGGCCTGGTACGCGGCCGAAAGGGACGACCTGATCCTGGCGGCGGCCGCGGCGCACGCCGCCGCACTGCACGAGCGGACCTGGCGGATCGCCCTGACGCTGTGGCCGCTGATCGTGTGGCGCGTACGTGACGGCTGGTCCCCGCTCCTTGAGACCGCGCTCGAAGCGGCCCGCGCCGACACCGACCAGCACGGCGAGTCACGGGTGCTCAACGTGCTCGGCTGGATCCTCATCGAGGAAGGGCGCGTCCCGGAGGCGCTCACCCACCTGCGGGCCGCCTGCGCACTCGCCTCCCGCGCAGGCGACGCGGTGGCCGAGGCGAACGCCCTGATCGTGGTGGCCATGGCACAAGCGGCGCTCGGCAGCCTGGACGAAGCCGCACACGGATGCGAGCGGGCACTGGAGCTGGCGCGCCGGGCCGGTGACCGGACCATCGAGAAACTGGCCCTGCAGCACCTCGCCCGCCACCGGGCCGACGCCGGTGACTGGCGCCAGGCCCTCGACACCGCGACCCAGGCCCTGGCTCTCCACCAACCGGGCACGACCGACATCCCTCGGACACTGCTGCTCATGGTGAAAGGAGAGGCGCTGTTGGGGCTCGGCAACCAGACCGAGGGCCTCAGGCAACTCGACCTGGCAGCCCGGGAAGCGGAGTCCTCCGGCTACGACGACGGCGCGGTACGGGCGCTCGCCGCTCTGCTGCGCGTCTCAGCCGACGCGGAACTCCAGGCACGATACGACGCGGCACTCGCGCGGCTGTCCACCCGGACGTGAACCGTTCACCCGCCCGCTGCCGGCCGCCCTCGGCCGCGCCACAGGCGGGCCATCACCCAGGCGGTCCGATGCCGGTGCCCGGACCCAGACCAAGGCCTGGCGCGCGAGGCCAACTCCGCTCAACTCGGGCCTCACGCGATCACCGCCCCGGCCGTCCATCTGACGTTCACAACCAGGCTGACCGACCACCAAACGCGGAGCGGGCCCCCGGCTCATGCCGAGGCCCCGCTCCGCGAGTCAGTGATGCAGGTTGGGACTGCCCGCTGCCGGTCGGGGAGCCCGTCGGCACCGGGGCGAATGCCGGGCGGTCGGCCGGTGTGGCGGTGGTCGTTGGTGATGGCCTCCATGCGCCCCCCTTGTTCATGATCTATCTGGGAAATGCTGACTCTCACTTCAGCGCCTGAGCGTCTTCTCGTTCTGGTGTCCGGAGGGATGCGGACCTGATGGGTATGTCCTCGACACGTGGTGAGGTGGCGACGGACCCCTCGTGAGAGTGCCCAGTACAGCGAAACGAGAATCAGCAAGAACGCGGGCCGCCCTGCTGAGGGGCCCGCCCTCGCGGTAGATGAGAACAGGGTGCCGCCTTGTCAGCGCCGGGTGACACCATCCGGTCATGAGTAGCGAATCGTTCAACTGGCACGAGTTTCTGGGACGGTGGCAGGCGGAGTGGGTTCCGCGCCCAGACGCAGACGAGGACGGTGAGCAGGTCCTCGTCCACCCGGGCCTGCCCGGGGCGGACGAGGCGGTGATCGCCGTGGTCGAGGAGCGGCTGGGGCGGCGGCTGCCGCCCTCGTACCGGGGGTTCCTGGCCGCGAGCGACGGGTGGCATGTCGACCAGGCGGCCGGGATCTACCGGCTCGGGGGTGCCTCGGATATCGACTGGTTCCGGGATCCGTACGACATGACCGCGCTGTACGAGCCGGATCCGGGCGACGACCTTCGCGAGGAGGACGTGCTGCTGGCCGGCATGTGGCAGCGGGCGCTGCGCCTCGAGACGGACTCCGACATGTCGCACGCCCTTCTCGATCCGGGCGACAGCGACGAGGACGGCGAGTGGGCACTCTACGTCTACAAAGGCTGGAGCGGTGAAGTGCCCGACCGCTACCCCTCGTTCCGCGCATACATGGAGGCCATGTACCGCGGCTTCCACGCCGACCGGGCGGCGCAACCCGACTTCGTGAACGCGACCACCCTCGCCCAGGACGTCCACGTGGACGAGGCGCGTCTGCTGGCCCTGCGCGGACGCTACGAGGAGGCCTTGCCCCTGCTGCAGGAGGCGTTCTCCTTCGGGAGGCCGCGCAGCGCCGTCCTGCTGAACCAGCTCAGGCACCTGCTCGCTCCGAGCGGCTCCCAGGGCTACGGCAACCTGGTGGCGGACCCGCTGTACCAGCCGGAGATCCTGCCCCTGGAGGCCATGGAGCAGGCGAACGGCCGGGGGTGGTCGGGCGGGGACGAGCAGTGGCTGCGGATGATGGTCGCCCGGGGAGCCGCCCCGGAGACCGCCGAGGCCGTGCTGGGCGCCGTGCGGGACGGCACACACCAGTACGCGCCTCCCGGTCCGTGGGGCCGGGCCGTCGCCGAGGCCCGGGAGGCGGCCCGCTGGGGCGCGGCCGACGCCGCGTGGCACGTGCTGCGGGACGCGCTGCCGCTGTGGCAGGCGCCGGGGCCGCTGATGGTCGTCCCGCTCGGCCTGCTCGCCGATCCGGTCCTGGGGCCGCTGATCACTCCGGAGCGCGGGCGGGAGATCCTCGCGACACCGCGGGCCGGTGAGACGGGCCCCGCTCCCGAGCCGGTGCCCGATCTCGATCCGCCGGGCCTTGCCTGGCTGGCGGGGCCGTTCAGGTACGGGCAGCCGCTCGACGGCTACCGCTGCGTCTGGGTCGAGGGGGCGGATCCCGTCGGCCTGCCTGCCCTGATCGGTGAGGAGGGCGCCGAACTGAGCCCGCCTGTCGATCTGTCGAGGTCTTTCCGGCGGGCGCCCCAGCCCCACGAGCGGGAGGGCGTGGAACTCTGGGAGGACCGGGCTGTCGTCGCCGTCGGCCGCACGGCTGAAGGGTGGGCCTTCGCCTTCGACGGGCCCTCCCACCGCCACCTGCAGGGCCTGTTCCTGTCCCCGGCCGCAGCCGCTTCCTCGTTTGGCCGCGCGGTGGTGGTGTGGTCCGACCCGAGGCGCTCGTCCCCGGACGATCCGTCGGCCTTCCACGTATCGGTGGCCGAACACGGCCAGGAGCTCTACGCCTTCACCGTGCGGGGCACGGAGATCCAGCGCTCCGGCGCGATACCCGAGATCCTGGACCCCGCACGGCTGTTCCGGCCGGAGGACACCGAGCGGAACAACGAACGGCGGGTGCTGGAGGCCCTGCACACCGAACTGGGGCTCTCGCTCCCCCGCTTCGCGCTGACCCAAGGCAGGCTCCACACCTTCACCACCCGGTCCTGGACCCGGGCGCCACGCGCAGGTGAGGGCTTCGCCTACATCAGCTTTGCGCGGCACCGGTCCTGACCGCGGGCGGGCCCGCCCCCCGTGGCGGGCCCGCTGGCGACGACCGACCGCGGTCTCAACTCAGGTTGATCGCGCGGGCGCTGGTCGCGCCGGTCTCCCGGGCGACCTCCGTAGCCATCCGCCCTGCCCGGCGGCCCGGGCCGCCGACGCGGCAAATCGAGGGGGAGCCAGCGCGAAGCGCCGCCGAAGGCGCCCTTGAGGGCTCGGCGCGGCCCGCACCCTGCATGATCAGCCAGCCTAGGCCGACAACGCGCGACGCTCACTGAGCCTCTTTCACCCTCCAGCACAGGATGAAAGAAAGTCACTGATAGCAGCAACCCGCCCCGGTTATCACGAGTTTCGGTGTTCTCAAGAGGCCACCACACGCGCTCGGACAGCAAGACGGCGGCAAGCGCGCGGCTCCGCCACTTGCCGGTCGCTTCCATCCGGCTCCGGTGCCCGAGCCCGCACCGACTTGACGTTCTTCAGACCCCGGCCACGGCCGACCGCGCCGGCCCGCTGGCCGGCCTGGGTCGTCGGGGCCGGCGAAGGCCAATGCAGTTGCCTTAGACGTCGTTTCTTATGGCTGTCAGAGCGGCATGAGAGCCTCCGGTCATGAGCTACGACCTTGCTGTCTGGGAAGGCGAGAGGCCGGTGGATGACAAGACCGCCGGCCGGGTCTTCAGCGACCTCTACGACCGCTACATCGACAGCGAGGTGGAAGAGCCTCCGTCCGAACGCATCGCGGCCTACGTGGCCGCGCTGCTTGAACGGTGGTGTGACCTCCCCGAGGACGAGGAGGACACCTCGCCTTGGTCGACTGGTCCGTTGATCGACGAGGCCAGTGGTCCGCTGATCTACTTCACCATGCGGTGGAGCATGGCCGAGGAGGCGTCGGCCTACGCGGCAGCCGTCGCGGAGACCATGGGGCTGGTCTGCTTCGACGTGCAGCAGGACCGGCTCAGGCCATGAGCAGGGTGTTCAGGCGACGGTAGCCGATCAGGGTCGCTGCTATGCCGACGAAGGCGAGGAAGTGTTCGGCCTTGCGTTCGTAACGACGGTGGAGCCTTCGGCAGCCGGCCAGCCAGGACACGGTTCGCTCGACCACCCAACGATGCCGGCCCAGCCGCTGCGAGGACTCGACGCCCTTGCGGGCGATGCGGTGGCGGATACCGCGCTCGCGGAGCCATCGGCGCAGGTGGTCGTAGTCGTACCCTTTGTCGGCGTGCAGTTTCGCCGGCTTCCGGCACCGGGGCCCGCGGCGGGAGCGGATGGGCGGGACGCCCCGGACGAGCGGCTCCAGGTCCTGGCTGTCGTGCATGTTCGCGCCCGAGATGCCCAGGGACAGCGGCAGTCCGTTGCGGTCGCAGATCAGGTGGATCTTCGATCCGAGTTTGCCGCGGTCGGTCGGATTCGATCCCGTCAAAGGCTCCCTTTTGCCGCCCGCAGACTGACCGAGTCGATCGCACACCGCGACCAGTCCAACTCACCTCGTGCTCCGAGTTCGTCGAGGATTACCCGGTAGAGCCGGGCCCAGACCCGGTCCCGGCTCCACTGGGCGAACCGCCGGTAGACCGTCTGCCAGGCCGGCCCGAACACCGGCGGCAGTTGCCGCCACGTGCAGCCCGAGGTCGCCACGAAGATGATCGCGGCCAGGGTTTCGCGGTCACCCGCCCGACGTCGGCCACCGCCCTGCGGACGTAGCACCTCAGTCGGTGGCACCACCCGCCGGAACAATGCCCACAACTCGTCCGGTACCAGTCGTTCCACAAGATCCGCCATGCACGGATCAATGAACGATCACACCATAAGAAACGATGTCTGAGCCCTCGAGCTAACTCCTCTTCGGCCACGAGGGCGCTGATACGGGGGATCCCCGAATTGATGACACATCGTGAACGAATGACCGGACCATCGAACGGTTGACGTGGTCGGTTCAGGCTTTCTCGGTACATCCGCGGCTCGGACACCGGCGGTACGGCGTGTCACCTGCCACGGTCCCGCCCATGACCTCTTCCCCTCACGCGACGCCGGTGCAGACCTGCTCGACCACGACCAGAACCTCCTGCAGTTCCGCCCCGTCCCCAAGAACTCCTTCCACCGAGCCATTGCCGGTCTGGCCCGGCTTCTGCCGTATCGGCTGCGGGCGGACCGGTGAAGAGGGGCGCGGCGTGGTGTGGGTGCGTGGGAACCGGTATTGGCCGCGGCCGCAGACGATAGGGGGCGGTGTTGGGCCGCACGGCCGGGCCGGCACGGCTGGGACCTGGTACTGACCGAAGGAGAGGATTCGGGGCGGAGCGGGCCACGCACCGCTGGTACCAGGAGCGGGACTGCCAGCATGGCGGCTCCGCTGCCACTCCTACTTGCAGGCGGGCCGCAGATATATGGGGGGTGCCCTCGCAGGCCTCAGCCTCCCGTCATCCGCAGATCCCGCGTGAGCGCCCGCGGCTGATGGTCGTCTCCTATGAGGCATTCCCTCCCTGCCCGGGAGCGGGCGCGGATATCGCCCGCCGCTGGCTGCGGGGGCGCCGGTATGGCTGGTCCTGGGCGCACGGATCCGGGCCGGGGCCGATGGCTGTCCGAGCAGGCTCTGCCCGCGCCGCCTGGCCCGCCGGCCGCGTTCCCCGGCGCCGCAGTTCGGGCCGGCACACCGGACGGCTTCGCTGGCCATACCCACCCGGCTGATGTGCCGACGAACCCCTACCGATTTCTGTCGAGTTTTGAAGAAGATGGAGATGACGACTGTGGAGCCCACTGCAGAGCAGGCCGCCGCGGTCGAGGTATTCGCCGCCGGGGAGCATCTGGTGATCCAGGCCGGTGCTGGCACCGGGAAAACCACCACTTTGGCCCTGCTGGCACATGCCACGAAGCGACGGGGCCGGTACCTGGCATTCAACCGGGCCATCGCGCAGGCCGCCGCACAAGCCTTCCCCCGCACGGTGGTCTGCAAGACCGCGCACGCGCTGGCATTCGCCGCGATCGGCCACCGCTACACCGCCCGGCTCAACGCCCCCAGAACCCCAAGCTGGCGCACCGGGATGGAGCTGGGCATCAACCGCAGCATCACTCTTGGCGGGCGGGACCTCTCACCCCGCGCACTGTCGGCAGTGGTGCTGCGCACCGTGGAGTGGTTCTGCCACTCCGCCTCCCCAGTCTTGGAGACGCGTCATGTGCCGCAGCTACGAGGTCTGGACACCAGCGAACTTCATGCCGAGCTCGCCGACCTGGTGCTGCCCTACGCCAGCAAGGCCTGGGCCGACCTGCAACGCCCCGATCACGGCGTGGTCCGCTTCGACCACGACCGTTACCTGAAGATGTGGGCCCTGTCCCGCCCCCGAATCAAGGTGGACTTCCTGCTCCTGGACGAAGCCCAGGACACCAACCCCGTCTTGGAAGAGGTCTTCCTCGACCAGCGCGGACATGCACAGCTGGTCATGGTCGGCGATTCCGCCCAGGTCATCTACGGCTGGCGAGGCGCGAAAGATGTGATGACCGGCTTCGATGGCATCCCCCTGACCCTCTCCCGCTCCTTCCGCTTCGGCCCGGCCATCGCCAAGGAAGCCAACCGCTGGCTCACCATCGCCCAGGCACCCCTCCGGCTAATCGGTACCGACACCATCCCCAGCGAGGTCGGCGAAGTAACCGAGCCCCAAGCCGTGCTGTGCCGGAGCAACGTCGGCGCCATGGTAGAGATCATGAAACACCTCGACGACGGCTGCACGGTGGCGCTGGCCAGCGGGGGCCAGGCCCTGCGCACCCTGGCCCACGCCGCCCGTGACCTGCAGGCTGGCCGCCGCACCTCCCACCCGGAACTGGTGTTGTTCACCACCTGGAGCGACCTGATCGACTACGCCGAACACGACCCGGCCGACCGTGACCTGCAGCCACTGGTGGACCTGGTCAGCGAACACGGCGCCGACACCATCCTCCACGCTGCCGACTGCCTGACCGACGAACGGTACGCAGAGGTGATCATCTCCACCGCGCACATGGCCAAGGGACGCCAATGGGCCACCGTACGGATCGCGAATGACTTCACTCCACCCCCCGACCAGGACGAGACCGACGACCACGGCCGCCCCCTGCCCGGGGCAATCGACGACGCCGAGGCCCGCCTGGCCTACGTCGCCGTCACCCGCGCACAGCACGGCTTGGACCTGGGCGGCCTGTCCTGGATCCACCACCATCCCGCCGGGCGGTCAGTCACTTGGACAACCGAAGAGACGAGCCGCTGTTGAACTGTGCTCCTCATGGCGCAGGGCGGCCCCCAGTCGCACACGTGGAGACCGGCAGCTTGAAAGTGCCATTGCCTTGGAGCGTCAGGTTGGCGCGGACCAGCTCCACGCATCCCCACCAGATCACTCACACGGCCTCACGTCGACTATGGCCGTCCCTCCGCGGCGGCTCCGTCCCGCCGCCGCGCCGACACCTGCCGCCGCCCGGGCCTCGGCCGTGCCGCCGGCGCCGCGCCGTCACGGTCCCGTTGCCATGCCGCTGGCGCCCGTCCCGCGTTGCTGTGCCGTCCACCGTGCTGCCCGCCCCCGCCGTGCCGTTGCGACACCCCCGTTGCCGCCCGTCGTGTCCTGTCCCCGCAGTCCCGCAGCGCGGCCGCCCGGCGGCGCCGTCGTCCCGCCGCCCAGGGCGCCGCCGGGCCGGCGAGGGTGGGCGTCGGCGCCCGCGACTGCGCGGATTCGTTCGGCGTTCCACGGTTGACGGCCGCCCGCGGCGCCGCCGGGGCCGCGCGCCGCCGCTGTCGTGGGTCTGGCTCTTGGCGCCCGCGCTCGTGACTGCGGGGCGGGTGCCTTGAGCCGGGCCGCTGCCTGGGCCGGACCGAGCGCACCCACCGCCCGAGATCCTCGCCCGGGTGCACGACGTCGCCGGGCTCGGTCGGCAGTGGTCGTCCGACCTCCAGGTGGAGCCGGACGCCGACTCCACGGGCAGCCCCTTGGTACGCCGCTGCGTGATCTCCTGCGCCTTGCGGGCGGCGGCCCGCGAGGGCGTTCGCGAAGTCGCCGCTCAGAAACCGCCGTAGAGCCCGGTCAACTCGGTGACGACACGGGCCATCTCCGTACGGGCCTCAGCGGGTTCGACGACTTGGACGTCGGTGCCGAACTGCAACAGGTGGCGGACCGCTTCCACCACGGGATAGACCACCTCCACCCGCAGCCACTCCTCGCTGCCTGCTTCGGCGACAGGTGGTCCGGTGAAGTAGCTGCCGGCGATACGGGTCACCATGTCCAGCCGCTCTCGGCGCAGCAGCACGGTGACCCGGACGCCGGTCGTGCGGTCCTCCACCTCACGGCGAAGACTGTGCCAGACCTGGGCCAGCTCCACACCGGGACGGCGGTGTGCTGCGGTCTCGACGACGCGTACCTGGGCCAGCCGGTCGGTGCGGAAGAGCCGGGGCCTGCTCCGGTGGTCGGCGACCAAGTACCAGGTACCGGCTTTCGCCACCAAGCCGTACGGGTCGACGGTGTAGCCGCGCAGCGAGCTTCGGCCGCTGTGACGGTAACGGATGTGCAGCCGACGGTCACTGAGGACCGCGGCGTACAGCGCCTCCACGTCCGTGTCAGTGCGGGGCCCGGCATGCCAGCGCTCCGGGTCGATCAGGATGCGGCGGCTGGTCAGCTCGGCCGCCGGGCGGTGCGGGGCGGGCAGCGCGGCCATCACCTTGCGCAGTGCGGAGCCGAGGGCGTGGTCGAGACCGAGTGCCGCGTGTGCGCTCTGGGACGCCAGCACGAACAGTGCGCGCGCTTCGTCGGTGGTCAGGCCGGTGACGTCGGTGCGGAAACCGGGCAGCAGTCCGATGCCCCCGTCCTTGCCGCGCTCGGCGTACACCGGAACACCGGCCGACGACAGCGCTTCGACATCGCGGTAGATGGTGCGCTGCGACACCTCCAAGCGCTCGGCCAGCTCCTTCGCCGGGACCAGGCGACGATGCTGGAGCAGCAGCACGATCGAGAGCAGCCGGTCGAATTTCACCCCCTCAGAATATGACGACCGATGTCATATATGTGTCTCAGGATTGCTCCCGCTGATACCGACGAAGGAGCAGGACTGTGAAGCGCACCGACCTCGATCTCCTGGCCGCCCGCTGTGAGGGGCCCGTGCTGTCGCCCGGTCAGGAGGGTTACGACGAGGAACGCACGGGATTCAACCTGGCCGTGCGGCACCGTCCGGAGGTGATCGTGGGGGCCGCTCGGGCTGACGACGTGACGGCGGCCGTTACCTTCGCCGTCGCGAGTGGCCTGCCGGTTGCCGTGCAGAACACCGGGCACGGCTTTTCGGTGCCCGCCGAGGGCGGTCTGCTCATCACCACCCGGCGTATGACCACGGTCCGCGTCGACCCGGCCGCACGCAGCGCATACGTCGCGGCCGGCGCCCGCTTCGACCAGCTCGTTCCCGAGGCGGCACGGCACGGACTGGCGCCGCTGAACGGCTCCGCTCCGCACGTGGGCGTCGTCTCCTACACCTTGGGCGGTGGTCTCCCCCTGCTCGGACGCAGCCATGGCTGGGCGGCGGACCGGGTCCTGGCCATGGACGTGGTGACCGCCGACGGCAGGCAGCGTCACGTGACCCCGGAGGCCGAGCCGGACCTGTACTGGGCTCTGCTGGGCGGACGGGACAACTTCGGCATCGTCACGGGCATGGAGTTCGGCCTGGTCCCGGTGGTTCGGCTCTACGGTGGCGGCCTCTTCTACGACGCCGAGCAGGTCCCCGGCCTCCTGGAGGAGTACGTGGGGTGGACCACCACGGTGCCGCACGAGATGAACTCGTCAGTGGCGCTGATCCCCTTCCCGGACGAACCGCAGGTTCCAGAGCCGATACGAGGACGCCGCGTCTGGCACGTGCGGATCGCCTTCACCGGCTCCGCCGAGGCCGGTACCCGTCTGGTCGAACCGCTCCGCCAACTCGGCCCCCGGCTGTTGGAGAACTTGCGTGACATGCCCTACGAGCAGAGCGCCGACATCCATGACGACCCTCCGGTCCCGATGCCGTGGGCCGCCGACAACGTCTTCCTGGCCGACCCCGACGGGGAAACGGTCGGTACGCTCCTCCAGCACATCAGCGGCGAGGCAGCGCCGCCCGCGATCGTGGAAGTGCGCCACCTGGGCGGCGCGCTCTCCCGCCGGCCCGCGCACCCGAACGCCGTCGGCTGGCGCGACGCGCCCTTCATGCTGGCGGTCCTCGTGCCGCTGACGGACGACTCGACAGCCGGGGCACACGCGTCCGCGTTCCTCCGGCATCTGTTCGAGGAGCTGAAGCCTTGGACCGCCGGCCGGTTCCTCAACTTCATGGGCCACGGTGCCGCCGCCGACCAGGAACGGACCCGCACCGCCTACGTCCCGGACGACCACAGGCGACTGACCGCGCTGAAGGCGGCGTACGACCCACGGAACACTTTCCGCCTCAACTACAACATCCCGCCAGGTACCGGCGAATGACGCCGCCTCCCGGAGGCCTCGATGACACCGTCATCCGCGCCGGCACCGGGGCGCTGTCCCGCCCGCCGGTAGATGCCCGGCTCCGTCACATCCCCACCCTGGACACAACCGGGATGATCCTGTCCGGGCTGGCCTACCTTCTTGCCGCCACGCGTCTCGCCCGGCTCCTCGGAGTCGGTGGCACGCTGGTGATCACCGTCGGCGGCCTGATGCTGACGATCGGCACGGGCATCGCTCTTTCTGGCCCTCCGTGCCCGTCCAGCATCCGTGTGGGTGCTCTCCGTGATCGTGCTCGGGGCCGTATGGGTGGCGGCGAGCATCGCCTCACTCGCGCTCGAATGGTGGGACATCACCACCGTCGGCACAGTCAGCCTTTTCCAGCCTGACGGTGCTGGCCGCGTGTCGGCCAGATCGGTGGAACGACGAAGCTCCTGGTAGACGGGTTCTCGACCAAGATCGTCCGTAGCCGTCAGGAGCTTCGCGTGCTCGTCCATCCGTCGTCGATCGACCTGTCCGGTCGCACTCTGCGGTGCCTGACGGGACGACTCGCTGCCCGGCGAGGGGAGATCGCGACCCGACGGCGTCGGCTGACCGCCGGCCGTCAGGCTCTCCTCGCCCTGGCCCCTCTGCGATGCGGTGACACCTGCGCCCGGCTCGCCGCCGGGTTCGGTACCGGCGTCGCAACCGTGTACCGCTCCACACGTGAGGCCGTCGATGTGCCGGCCGCCCTCGCACCCACCCCGGCCGAGGCGATGGACACCGCCCGGACCACGGCATTCGTGATCCCGGACGGCACCCTGCCACCAATCGACCGGATCGCCGCCCACACCCCGCACTACTCGGGCAAACGCAAACGTCACGGCATGAACGTCCAGGTCCTCACCGATCCCTTCGGGCGGCTGCTGCGGGCCTCACCGGCCCTAACCGGATCGACCCACGACCTGACCGCCGCCCGCACCCACGGCATCGTCGACGCGCTCACCGACGCCGACCTCGAGTGCTTGGCCGACAAGGCGTAGCAAGGAGCCGGTGGTCCCATCCGAGTACCCTTCCGCCGCCGCCTCAAGCGGTGGCAGCGCCGACGCAACAGCACCCACGCCAAGTTCCGCTGCCTCGGCGAGCAGGCCACGGCCACCCTGAAGGGCCGGCGCCTCCTGTGAAAGCCCCGCTGCAGCACCAACCGCAGCACCGCGATCGCCCAAGCCGTCCTCGTCCTTCCTCACACCTCGGCGTGAGGCTGGAAAAGGCTCCTTCACGCCAGAGGGGCATCCCTACGAGCCGCTTTTCACGGGCTTAGCTCGGGCCGCGGTGAGCGCGGTGTGTCCCTGCCGGGGCTGGACCGGTGGGCGTTTCCAGGTGGATGGCGAGCCATTCGCTCTTCGTCCTCACCACGGGGTGGGGGTGAGGCGGTCCCACCAGCCGCGAGATGGTCGTCGACCGGGCCGTTGGCACGCGGTCGCTCAGAGCGTGAGCACCGGCCGTGTGGAGAAGTCCTCGTACATGTCCTGCCCGTCGGGTCCGTACACGAACTCGGCCATGCCGGGGTTGCGGTTGGCGGTCGCCAGGGGGAGCCAGGCCAGCAGGTGGCCGTAGCCGCCGCACACCGACTCGCCCCCGTCGCCGCCATGGACCGCGGTGACGTCGCTGGTCAGCTCGGCACGGTAGGTGTCGTAGGCGATGTGCAGGCCGAAGGCGTTCAGTTCGTTGTGCGGGCCGGTGTCGTCACCGTAGGGGATGCGGTCGAGGGGACAGTCGTCACCCCACCGGAACAGGGTGCCCGACCCGGCGCCGCAGGCGTGTTCCCACTCGTCGGAGCTCGGCATCCGCAGACCACGGGCAACGAGGGCAGCCGGCATGTCGGCCGGAGGCTCGGTCAGGGCCTCGTCCTCCACGGCCATCAGGACGGTGTCCAGGTGAACGCTGCGGAGAGCGCTGAGCATCCGCGCGAGGTGGGTTCGCAGATCGGGCCCGCAACCGTAGCCCTGCTCCAGGCTCTGCGCGTAGTCGGCGGCCTGCTGCGCGGTCGGCTGCCAGGTGTCGACGTCGAAGCCCAAGGACACCCGGCCTCCGGGTATCAGGGCGAACTCCTGCCCGTCCCGCTCGATCCGGACGCGGTGCAGCGGGCCACCGAGGTGTTTTGTGGCCTCGACGCGTGAGACCCGGCCGCCCACATGGTCAGCGGCATTCTGGGCGATCCGTCGCGCGGTGGCCTCATCGAAGGTCCGCCACAGATCGAGAGTGAGATCAGCGAGTGACATGGCCGGCAGTGTGGCACGCGGCACTGACACAGCACCGAAAGACGAATGCCTCCAGGCGGGACACCGCCATCCCTGCACGCGTGTGGGCCAACACTGCGTGATCTTGCCGATACCTTGGCTTGTCATTTCCACGAAGAGGGGTCCTGGGCCGCTGCTGTGTTGGTGCGGGAGTGGTGGAAGCGGCCGTCGTGCTGATGGTTCTGCGCCAGGATGAAGCTGTGGATGACATCGTGTGCCGCCCTGCCCGGCCCCATGAGTTAGCCGCCGTAGCCGAGTTGCGGTGGCGGTGGGTGCAGGAGCTCTACGGAACGCCCGACACGACGCTGGAGGAGTTCGTTCCCCGGTTCGTGGCGTGGGCTCGGGAGGCTGAGTCCTCGCATCGGTGCATGGTGATGGTCCGTGACGACGTGGTGATCGGCATGGCTTGGCTGGCGATCACGCGGCGTGTGCCGCATCCGCGCGTGTTCGAGCGGATGTCGGGTGACGTGCAGTGCACGTATGTCCTGCCCGAGGAACGCGACCGCGGCCTGGGCGGCAAGCTGATCGAGGCAGTCTTGGCGTGGGCGAGGGACCTCGGTCTTGAGCGGGTGACCGTTCACTCCAGTCACCGGGCGGTCTCGGCGTACTCCCGCCATGGGTTCAAGGTCTCTTCGCGCCTGCTCCAGGCCGAGGTGGGGCAGGGCCGCGCGGGGTGAGCCCGTTAACCGGTGTCCGCCCGTCTCGCCCTGTTGCCGTCAGCCGACCGCCCCTCGCCGTCGAGGGGCGGCCGGTTGCCCCGTCGCACCGGTCCGTCGTCGGTGCACGACGTCCGCGAGTCCCGGCCATGGCCGTCGGCGCCGTTGCTTCGCCGCGGAGGGCAGCGCTCTGCCGTCCTGCCCCGCCGCCGACGCCGTCCCGTCGGCCTCGCCGCACCGGCATCCTGGCGCCCGGCTCCATTGCTGGCTGTCGACCGTCGCCCCGGAATCGGTGCCGCACGCGGCATTCGGCCGCCCGGCCCGCCGTCGACCGCCGTACGGCACCGCCGTCGGCGCGGACGCCGTGTTGCTGTCCCCGGCCTGGGTTCCGGCCGATCGTCGTACGGTGCCACGCCGCGCCCCACCGCCGTCCCGGTGATGCGGTCCTGTACGGGCCGACTGCCTGCAGAGCCAGCGGGGGAGGGGTTATGGGGCGGGCTGGTCGGCGGTGGCTTTGCGGCGGCGTCGGTGTTCTCGTTGAGCTTGGGCGCGGGCACATTCGCGGGTGCAGTACTTGATACCGCTGGTGCGGTTCTGTCCGAATTCGGAGCGGTCGCGTTGGCGTACGAAGTTCCGGCGGCAGGTCCCGGTGCATGGACCACCCTCGGCGCTCCGGGTGCTCGCGGTGGGCGAGCTCCTCGATCCGCTCTTCCTCCTCGATGATCCAGTTCGCGATGTCGAGGCCGCTTCCGTCGCTGCAGAACATCCCATAGCGGCGCATCCAGTCGGCGACGGTCCCCAGGTCTTGAGGGTCGAGATCCATGATCTCGCGGAGGTAGAAGTCCTCCGGCAGCGGGACTGCCGCGTCCGAGGGTCCACCGATGTCCCAGACGATCCAGTCACCTTCAGCCCGCGCACTGGTGACCGGTCTCAACTCGGGTGTCGGGACGGGAGTCCCGGGCCAGAGAGTGGGACGAAAACGTGGGTCTGGGAAACGCTCTCCCAAGGCCAGAAGGCCGTCAACCGGTCCCACGCCAAGATCCGGGCCCTGGTCGAGCAGGCCGTCGCCACCCTCAAGTCCTGGCGACTCCTCCGCAAACCGCGGTGCTCGACCACCCGCATCACAAGTCTGGTCCAAGCCGTCCTGACCCTGCATTTGGCCGGCTCAGGCCGATGATGGAAAGAGCTCATTGTCGTTGATCGGCCGTCCCGGTCGTCCGCTGTCTCGTCGTGCCGTCCTGCCGCCGACTGCTGCTGCCGCGCCTTGTTGTCGGTGGGGCCATCTCGATCCCGCCTGGCCGTCCGACCGCTCGGTTGGCGGCGTCCGGGTCCTTCCGCCCGGCCATCGCCGTCGTTGGCTTCCTCCTTGGCGTGGGCTTCCTGTGGGCGTGCCCTACGCTGTGCGCCCATGCGGCACGGTGCCGCTGCACAGGGGTGGGGAATGAACAAGATCAAGGGTGGCGCTTCGTGCCTGCTGCTGGCCGGCGTGCTCGTCACGGGGTGCTCGTCAACGTCGGAGCCGACGGTGTCCATAGAAGACCTCAAGAGGGCGGCCAGCCAGGCTGCGTCTCCGACTCCCTCCCCGTCGGCCTCCGTGTCACCGGGGCCCGTACTGCAGGTCGGACAGAGGAGCCAGTTCGCAGACATCGAGACGGACGAGTACGGGGAGAACCCGAGGGCCGTGACTACGTTCGGTGTCACCGTCAAGGAGGCGACCTATGTCGATGCTGCCGACATCGGCTCGGGAGAACCCGCGGAGAACGGACAGTTCGTCCGCCTCACCTTGGCGATCACAAACGTCGGCAAGGCGAACGGCGACTTCACGAGCTACGGCGCAATCAAGTGGGAGGACGAGCAGACGGCCGCACAGGACGCGACGACGCTGCACCTCCTTGACGGGCCGGAACTCGACACGGAGTACAAGCCGGGGCAATCAGTGACGGGTAGTATCGTCCTGGACGTCGCTCGCAAGGGTGGGACGCTGACGTACTGGGACAGTGCGAACAGTGACGCACCAGCGTTCAGCATCACGCTGCCCACGGCCGGCTCAGGCGGAGAGGCGTGAGCGTCGGCTCCACGTGATCGAAGTCGATCTCCAGCTTCTCGTCGTAGCTGTTCACCTCCAACAAGCTGAAGAGCCGTTACTCGCCGACCGCGAGCGAAGCAGCTGTACCGCCCCGCCCGACATCGCGTTCGCCCTGCGCTGCCGGTAACGAGCATCAGCTGCGAGGCCCGTACTCAGCCGCACCCCGTCCGGCGCCGCTGCGCGCCGGGTGACGGCCGTTGAGCGTGAGGCCGGTCGACCTTGGCACACGTATGGGGGCATCTGTGGCTAGGATCGCGAGCAGTCCGTGCCGGTAGGGAGTGTGCGGGTCAGGCCCGGTGCCCAGCGTTCTGAGAGCAGTACCGCCGGGCCGCTCCCCGTCGGCCTGTCGTCGGCGCTCGTCCGTACGATCGCCATCTTCTGGCCGGGTGCTGTACGGCCGCTTCGCTCGTCGCTGTCGTCGACCGCCGCTTCGACACCGTTTCGCCGCTCTGTCGTCGGATGTCGCCGGGGGTGGTGTTCGACCGTCCCGGCCACCGGTGCTCGCCCGTCGACCATCACCACGCCGTCGACCCCTGTGCGGCATCCCGCTCCGTCACCCCGCTGCCTCGTCTCCCCGTCCTCGGCTGCCGTTCCGGCGCTTCCGTCACCGCCTCGTTCCTGGCGCCGACGCTCGTCTGTACGGCTTACGCCTCCCGGCTGACCGCTGCAGGGCCCCGGCCTCGTCGTCGACCGGGGCTCCGGCTCGCCGTCGGCCGTCGGCCGTCGTTGTCCGTGGTGTCCGCCCATCTCGCCCTGTCGTCGTCGGTCGCTGCCCCACACCGCCGAAGGCGACGGCCGGCCGTCTCGCCGCACCGGTCCGTCGTCGGTGCGGACGACGTCCCCGGGCCCCCGGGCCTCGGCCGTCGGTTCCGTTGCTTACAAGTTGGTGCGTGATAGCGGGTGAGGCGTCGGGCCTGGCAGGCGGCAGGATCCGGGTGTGGCGATCATGGTTGGTCGGACGGTGCTGGCGCATCGGCACGCTCACCGTCGAACCGGACATCCAGCTGAACTCGAACCTTGAGAACGCGACGATCTGGCTCATGGTGAAGAAGCGCAACGGCCTGGTCGGCAAGCGGAGCATCGGGATCACCCTGGGAGCGGGAGTGCCCGCATGGGTGACCCCCATCGCCGGTCACCCGGGATGTGTTGATGCCGGCGTCCAGTGCGGCCACGATCATCTGCCCGGCCAGCTTGGGCTTGGTCGCGAACTCCACATGCTCGGGCACCCCGGCACGGGTGCGGCGCTCGAGGTCCCGGGACCAGGACGTGTCGGGCAGGTAGAGCCGGCGGTCGATCAACGCCCGTCTTCTGCTGGAGGCGTAGGCAAGGAAGACACCGACCTGGCTGTTCTCGATCCGCCCTGCGGTGCCGGTGTACTGCCGCTGCACGCCCGCCGAGGCGGCGCCCTTCTTGAGGAAGCCTGTCTCGTCGACGATCAGCACGGCGTTGTCGGTGCCGAGGTGCTCGTGGACGTAGGTGCGCACGTCGTCGCGGAGGGCGTCGGCGTCCCAGCGGGCGGTTCGCAGTAGCCGCTGCATCGGCCCGGGACGGGCGTGGTCGGCCTGCTCGGCCAGCCGCCAGCAATTCTTCCGCTCGACGCCGGACAGCAACCCGAGCACGAACGCACGGGTAGTGGCGCGCGGTTCAACCCGCCTGAACCGGCCCGCGATCCGGGCCATGGCCTGGTCGAACATTGCCCGCCAACGGGCGGCGTCTATGCTGCGGCCCACTGCCATCGCACGATCTTCAGGAGTCCACACCACCCCTGATGATCACGCGGTGGCCGTTGCGGTGCCCGCTCCAGTCCTCAGGTGGTGCCAGGCATGCCCGCACCCGTCGGCACAGAAGCGGAGCCGCCGTCGATCATCAGAGACGCCAAGAAGTGCGACCAGCAGCCGGAATGCCTTGACCCGCTCGTCCTGCGGAAGGTTGATGATCTTTGTTAGTTGCTCGATGAGGCGTCCGCGCGTGACCAGCACGGCCGGGGTGTGGGTGGGCCGGATACCAGCTCTGCGGATGCTCTCCGGCCCGTCCTCGCTGGTTGCACGGGCCTGGATGCAGAATCCGGCCAGGTCGCGCAGGACTTCGAACTGCTCAGTGTCGGCGAGGCCCTCGAACCAGTCGACGCCCTGGGCAAGCGGACGGATGCCTTGTGCCAACTCGTTCAGAACGACCGCGCGTCCGTCCATCCCGCCCCATCTCCACAACAAGCCTGGCTGCCTATCCCCGCAAGGTCATCGAACCAGATCACGAAGTCGTACTGGAGTACTAGAGGCTGTCCCGTAACTGCTGGCCAGGGTTGAGATGATCTTGTCGTGGCTGGTGTGATCACGGCGTCCGAGCTCTCGTGGGCAGGTCCGTTCACCGGGCTGAGCCCGCGGCAGTTCAACAAGCTGATCACCGCGCTGCGGCGCGAGGGAGCCGATCCGGGTGCGCAAGGGCCGGCCGTGGTCGCTGTCGTTGGAGGACCGGGTGCTGCTGGTGGCCGCGTACTGGCGCACCAACCTCACCCTGCGCCGACTCGCCCCGCTGTTCGGCGTCTCGAAGTCAACGGCCGACCGGATCGTCGACCGCCTCGGACCGGCTCTCGCGCTCCAGCTCCGGTGGCGGTTCGCCAAGGACACCGTGCTCATCGTGGACGGCACGCCGGTCTCCACCCGTGACCGGTCCGTGGCCGCCTCCGGCAAGATCTACCGCCACTCCACCAGCCACCAGGTCGTCATCGACGCCGGTCCCTGCTTGGTCGTCGCCGTCGGCGAGCCGTTGCCCGGCAACCGTGACGACTGGCGGGCCTGGGAGGAGTCCGGCGCGAAGACCGCCGTCGGTACCACCCCTGCGGTGATCGCCGACGGCGGCTACCGGGGCACCGGCCTGACCATCCCGCACTACCGCCGGCACAGGGACGAGGAACTGCCGTCCTGGAAGGAGGAGCACAACGCCTCCCACCGCAAGGTCCGCGTCCGCGTCGAGCACACCTGCGCCCGCATGAAGAGCTGGAAGATCCTGCGTGATGGCCGCCTCGGAGGCGAAGGCGACCGCCACGCCATGCTCGGCATTCCTCGCCTGCACCACCTCACCCTCACCGGATGGCAGGCAAACGAGCAGGTCAACCAGCATGATCCAGAGTGTTTACGGGACAGCGTCCAGCGTCCGCGGTCGAAGTCGTGGCGCCCCCGAACGAGGGGGTGGTCGTTCTACTGGTGTCGCTCCTGCCGCGGACCTCTCTACGCCACCGGTTCCCTCTCGATTCCGGCCGGCTGGGACTGGGAGATCGACCATCAGCAGCCCGCGACTGCGCCAACGGGCACCTGATGCCCCTGACCGGCACCGCCACCGTCCCTGAAGATCTGCTCAACGCACCACGCGTGCTGCTCGTCCTCGAATCCTGATCCCGAACCGCCGGTGGCCAAGGCAGACCCGCCACCCCCGTGCCCGCAGGAAGGCGCCGGTGGGCAGGCGCAGACCTCTTCCACCGCAACTCACCGGCCCGGGCGGTGCCGCCGGGGCCGGCCGAAAGATCTGAACCGGTACCGGGAATCAGGCCGCGACGAGCTCCTGCTCGAGGTCCGGCGTCTCGACCTTGGGCTTCTTGTTCGGCAGCGAGAGCCGGAAGACCTTGCGCCACGCGGAGAACACCTGCTTGGGCAGCGGCCCGGTGACGTACTCCAGCTCATACTTCTCGAACAGCGCGCGCACCTTCACCGCGACCTCGGCGTACCGGTTGCTCGGCAGGTCGGGAAACAGGTGGTGCTCGATCTGGTGCGACAGGTTACCGGTCATGAAGTGCATGGCCTTGCTGCCGCTGATGTTTGCCGAGCCCATCATCTGGCGCAGGTACCACTGGCCACGCGTCTCGCCCTTGATCGACCGGCGCTCGAAGACCTGGACGCCCTCGGGGAAGTGCCCGCACATGATCACTGAGTGGGTCCAGAGGTTGCGGACCAGGTTCGCGGTGAACGTGGCGGCGAGCGTGGGGAGGAACGACGGGCCCGACAGCAGCGGGTGGATCACGTAGTCCTTGAGTACCTGCTTGCGGATCTTGCGGCCCACGGCCTTGGCCCGCGTGCGGAACTCGGGGTTCTTGCGGCGGCGCTTGTGCAGGTTCTTGCCCAGCTCCAGGTCGTACGCGGCGATGCCGTACTCGAAGAAGCATGCGTTGATGAAGTTCCACAGCGGTTGGCCGAGGTGGAACGGGTGCCACTTCTGGTCCTCGTCGACGCGCATGATGCCGTAGCCGAGGTCGTTGTCCTTGCCGATGACGTTGGTGTACGTGTGGTGCAGCTCGTTGTGCGAGTGCTTCCACTGGTCGGCCGGCGAGACGTGATCCCATTCCCAGGTGGTGGAGTGGATCTTCGGGTCCCGCATCCAGTCCCACTGGCCGTGCAGGATGTTGTGGCCGATCTCCATGTTGTCCATGATCTTCGCCATGGACAGACCGGCGGTACCGAGCAACCACGCGGGCGGGAAGATCGAGAACAGCAGCACGCCCCTGCTGGCCAGCTCGAGCTTGCGCTGCGCCGAGATGACCTTGCGGATGTAGGCGGCGTCCTTCTCGCCGCGGTCGGCGATCACCTCGTCGCGGATGGCATCCAGCTCGCGGCCAAGCTCCTCGATCTGCTCCGCGGTCAGGTGGGCGGTGGGGTCGATAGCGGTCAAGTTGCTCCTACCGTTCGATGTCGCAGGGGCCCGCCGCGGCGGACACGCAGGTCTGGATGAGGACGCCCGGCTCGGCTTCGGTGATCTCGCCGGTGCGCAGGTCGCGGACGGCGCCGGCCTTGAGCGGCGTGACGCAGCCGAAGCAGATGCCCATGCGGCACCCGGAGGGCATGAGCACGCCGGCCTCCTCGCCGATGTCCAGCAACGGCGTGGCGCCGTCCGCGTCGACGGCCTTGCCGCTGGCGCTGAACGTGACCTCGCCGCCGTCGCCCGCGACGACGATGCTGGGGCGGAAGCGTTCGGTGTGCAGGCGCTCTGGTACGCCGTGCTCGCTCCAGTGCTCTTCGGCGGCGTCGAGCAGGCCCGCAGGCCCGCACGCCCAGGTCTCGCGCTCGGCCCAGTCGGGCACGAGTTCGTCGAGCCGGGCGATGTCGAGCGTGCCGTCCGTGTCGGTGTGCACCTCGGTGAGACGCAGCTTCCCGGCCGCGACCAGGTCGTGCAGTTCCTTGCGGAAGATCACATCTTGCGGCTGTGGCGCGCAGTGGACCATGACGACATCGTCGAACTCGGTGTCGCGCAGCATGCCCATCACGGGAGTGATGCCGCTGCCGGCCGTCAGGTAGAGCACCTTGGCGGGCTTGGCCTGCGGCAGCACGAAGTCACCGGTCGGCTGGTCGAGCTGGATCAGCGTGCCCGGTCTCGCCCTGCGGACCAGGTGGTTGCTGACCTTGCCACCCGGGATCGCCTTCACGGTGATCGTGACGCGGCCGTCCTGGCGGTTCGTCGGCGAAGTGACGGAGTAGGCACGCCACAGGCGCACCCCATCGACGTCGACCCCGATCCGCACGTACTGACCGGCTGTGTGGCCGCGCCAGCCCCGCCCCGGCCTGATCACGACAGTCGCGGCGTCCCCCGTCTCGGGCTGCACGGCCTCGATGCGCCCACGCAGGTCAGCACCCGCACGCAGCGGGCTGACCAGGTCGAGATAGTCCGACGGCAGCAGCGGCGTCGTCACCATCTCCAACAGTTTCCACGCCCTGCTGCGAAGGGCTGCACTCGTCATGACTCCAGACTGATGCGCCTCAAGGCGTAAAGTCTTGACCGCAAGATGTAAAACTAATCGACTGAATTGTTCGCAGGAAACAAAATCGTGAGCCATGCAATTCGGAGGGCCAGCGAACTGGCCCTGGACGAGACGACGGTCACCGCACTTCGGGCCGCGCTGAAGACCACCGCCGACGAGGTCGTCCAGGCGATCATCGACGAGGTCCCTCCTTACGCCAACGCCCTCTCGGGCCACATGGGCGCCACCATCCGCCGAGCCGTCCGCACCGCCCTGGGGCACTACCTGGACCTCGCGAGCGGGAACGCCACAGGCGGCGACGCCGGTGACGCAGCCTACGAGCTGGGCCGCGGCGAGGTCCGCGACGGCCGTTCGATGGACGCCCTGCTCAGCGCCTACCGCGTCGGCGCCCGCGTAGCCTGGCGGTGCCTGGCAGCCGGTGCCGTACCCGCAGGTCTGCCCGCCGCACAGGTCGCCAAGTTCGCCGAGCTGACCTTCGCCTACATCGACGAGCTCTCCGCCGCGAGCGCCGCGGGCCACGCCGACGAACTGGCCGCCCAGGGCAGAGCCCATGAGCGCCACCTGGAACACCTGGCTCGCGACCTCCTCGCCGGCGCGAGCCCGGACGTGCTGCTGGCCTCCGCTCAACAGGCCGGGTGGCAGCCTCCGACTTCGCTGACTGTTGTTTTGTTGCCTGCTGCTCAGACCCGGCCGGCCTACCGCACGCTCGACCCCAGCACCCTCGTCCTGGACGATTTGCCGGATGCCACCGGTGTGCTGCTCGTCCCCGATGCCGACCGATCACATCTCTTGCGGCAGCTCGCTGACCGTAGCGCTGTGGTCGGTCCGGCCCGGCCATGGACTCGTGCGTCCGCTTCGTACGCACGAGCCGTACGCGCACGCTCTCTCTCCGGCGATATTCGCGACACCGAGGACCACCTGCCCGAGCTGGTGCTGAGTGCCGACATGGACGCGTTCGCAGACCTGCGTGCCCGAGCCCTCGCACCATTGCGCACCTTGCCGGTCGCGACCGCACGGCGGCTGGAGGACACGCTGCGGGCGTGGCTGCTGCACCAGGGCCGGCGGGACGAGGCGGCGGCGGCGCTGTTCGTCCACCCCCAGACGGTCCGCTACCGGATGCAGCAGCTGCGAGAGCTGTTTCCGGACCTCGCATCACCACACCGGGTCCTTGAACTGACGATGGCGCTCGGTCTTCGGGCCAGCTGACACGTACATCGACCAGATCGCCCTGCCGCTCACCGGCACCGCCCGCGCCGTCGCCGTCGATGTCCGCCGCGCCGCTGACATCCGGAGCCCGGGCGCCTGCCTGTTCTGGTGCCGGACCGGCCACCGCCCCGTCGCCTACGACGGCGCCCTTGCCCGGCTGGAGAGGCCGGCAGCCATCGCCAAGGACACCATCACAGCGCTGCGCGACCTCTGGCCGTGGCCGTTCCCCGAGCTTCGAGGACACCATCACCACGTACCTCGCCCCGATCCCGGCGACCGCTCCACGGGGAAGGAGCTGACCACCGCATGGTGACCCTGCGCGCCGCGCCCTGGTGCTCGACGACGCTGCCGCCCTCACCCGCGTCTACAGCGGTGCCTCCATCCGGCACACCACCGGCAAACCCCTCACCCTCGAGAAGGCCCACGAGGAGGCCGACGGTGTGGTGGTCGTCCGGATGTTCCTCGCCGACCGGCTCGGGTTGTTCCTCCAGGGCGAGGAGGCCATGGACCGCATCGACGACGCCGTACGCAAACTGAATCGAGGTCCGCGGCCCGGTAGGGGGCGGCCGGCGTGGTCACGGTCCTCGCCGGCCAAGCCGCCTCGCTGCCGGCTGCGAACGCCGGACCCGAGGGCCATCCAGAGGCCTGTTCGACACGATGATCCGCGCGAAGGCTGCGCGGTCAGCGACGCCGGCCGCCGCCGATGCGGCGGTCGTCGGCCAGCGCGGTAAGCGGGCCGAACTCGCAGGCAAGCTGGTTCCACGTCAAAACCTCGCCACAGCGAGCCGGGAACTCCTTGGGGTCGAACTCGGGCATGGTCCAGGTGCCAGTGCCCCGGTCCCGCAGCCACAGGTCCCCGTCACCGTCGACCACAGTCGGCGGGACCGGGACGGGCTCGGCTTGATCGGTGGGCTCCCAGGTGACCCGGCCCGGGTGGGAAACACGGCGCAGCTCGGTGGTGGCCAGCCGCGCTGCCAAGTCACGGGTGGACTCTTCGGCGTCCTTGACCGACGCGAGTCGAAATGCGTCGTCAAGTACGGGCAGGGCTGGATTCTTGCTGCGCTTTGAACTCATACGCTGACTACCTCCGGTGGGGGCGCCACATCCGTTGTGGCATCCCATGGAGGAACACGGTATCCGAGGCGGGAGCCGGACGGATCCGATGCAGGTTCGAGTGACAGGTCGAGTCACGCGGCCCGGAGGGCCGATGTGGTCATGACGGTCTCGGATCCGACGAGGGTCAGTCGGCCGAGTACGGCTTGCCGGCGACGGCGGTGGTAGGCCCGCTCGATCCAGGTCACGACGGCGATCCGCAGTTCCTCGCGGGTGACCCCCTTCCTGCGGCCGAGGACGCTCTTCTGCACCAGGCTGAAGAAGAACTCCATGGCCGCGTTGTCGCCGGCCGCCCCGACTCTCCCTGTCGATCCGACCATCCGGTGGCGATCGAGCGCCTGGCCGAACTTCCCGAACCGGAATTGCGAGCCGCGATCGCCGCACAACACAAGGCCGAGCGAGAGGCCCCCCGCCCGGTGCGCGCCGACCGCGGCACCCGATTCACCGACGAACGGCGGAAGGCCATCGACCCCGCCGGGCGGGGCGCCCCACGCGACACCCACCCGCACCTGTGCGACGACTGCAAGCAGCGCGCCGTCACCGCCCAACGCCAAGCCGCGCAGGCCGGGCCCGAGCACCAGGAGCACGACCCGGCCGCGCCCGAGCAGAAGGCCGGCGGCACCTGGCTCTCCCGCTTCCGCGGCTGACGCCCAAACGGAGAGCACGGCCGGGCAGGACCGTCCTGCCCGGCCGTGGCGGCTACTCCCGGGGTCGTGGCAGCGTGTGCCACAGGGCCCTGAGCCAGTCGGGCGGGTTGGTGAGGAATTTGTCCACCAGCCGGGCCGTGATGGACCGGGCGGCCCCCCGGGCGGCCCCTGGGCTATCGCGGCGGTCAGGCCGGCACCGACAGCGGGCTGCCGCGGGACGAGCGCGGGACCGGGCGGCTGTACGGGCGCGGGAACGTCGTCCCGGGTCATGATGCTGCTCCCTTGAGCAGAGGAACCGAGGACAGCGGACACCTGCTGTGGTGTCGTCCGCGTGGGGATGGTGAGCGCTTCGCGGTCGGCGGTCCTGCGGCTCTCTGCGTGAGAGCGTCCCTGTGGGGTCGTAGCCCTGGCCCAGGGTGGCGTGCTCAGCGTAGCGGCGATCGGCGCGGGTGTTGCCCCGGGCGTCTGACGGGTGGTCATCGGGAGCGCCTCCGGAGTGAGTTCGACATGGCAGGCGGACAGTGACAGGACTCAGGTGTTTGCGTCTCGTCCTGGCGGGCACGGCTCCTTCACCCCGTAGGGCCGCAGGCCAGGACCCGGACAGCAGCGACCGGGAAGAAAGATCCCGGGGTACGACGAAGGCCCGGACGCCTGGTCCGGGCCTTGCACTGTCGAAGTCCTCCAGCGGGACGAACGCCAGTAAGGGAGTCGAAGACCTACCCTCTACTCGTGCTCTCCCCGGGAGCGGTTGGCGACCCGGTCCGGGCCCCGTACGGGCGTCGGCGCTCGGGTCTCGGTGGTGGGGGCGCGCATGATGCGCCGGCTGGTGCGCGCCGCGGTGACGGCGTGGGCCAGGACGACGACGGCCTGACGCCCCGCGCCGCCCCGGACCTACGCTCCGGCGTGGCGGGCCTGGTCGGTCGCCCAGTCGCCCAGCCGCTGCCACGGGCGCAGCCGCCCGAGCAGATAGCCGGCCGCGAGTGCGGCGACCGCGGTGACGACGACGCCCACCATCAGGACCACCGCATCCCGATGGCGGACAGCAGCTCGATCCGTTCCGGTGTCAGCGTCGCCGCCCGGGAGCGCTGGTTGCTGATCCAGGCCCCCAGCTTGTGCTCCCGCTCCTCCCGGTCCTCGTCGATGATCCGTTCGACCCACTTCCTGGGGACCCGAAGGTGCCCTTCGCGTTCGTAGAACTGGCGGGCGGCGGCGTAATTCATGGCCCATTTGTCGGCCTGCGTGCGGCGCGGGCGTGGTTTCTCGTCCTCGTCGGCGGGTGTGATGCCGAGGACGTGTTCGCACATCCACTGCTGCACAGTGGTGAGCCGGTCCCAGCCGAGCCGGACGGAGCACACCCACCGCCCGAGGTCCTCGCCCTGGCGCAGGACGTCGCCCGCCTCGGTGGGCAGCGCCTCACCGGCGTCCAAGTGCATCCGCACGAGGTGGAAGCACCGCTGCCACGTCACCGGCCAGGCCGGGCACCAGGACGGGTCGATGTCCTCCAGCTGCTCGCGCCGCGCCTCCGACAGCGCCCCGGCCACCGACTCCACGGGCAGTCCCTCGGCACGCCGCTGCTCGATCTCGGCGGCCTTCCGGGCGGCGGCCCGCGCGTTCTTCAAAAAAATGCCCACCCGGTAGCCCTGGTAGGTGGCGTCCAGCGGGGCCAGGAGGTGTCCGTGTTCGGCGGCCCACCCGCGGGCGGCGGACAGGCCCTCCTCCCACGCGACGTCGAAATGGCTCCAGATCATGCCGAGCTTCTCCAGCTGGGCGACGCGGTCGGCGCCCAGGCGGCCGCGGGCGTGGAACCGGCGTGCGTCGGTGGTCCACTGCCCGAGTGGGAACCCGGCGAGCGAGGCCGGCCATCCCTCGCCTTCCGCCTCCCGGGCGTCGACGGCCGGCACGCGGAACGTGAACGGTACGCGAAGGTCGCCGTGCAGCCGGTTGTAGATGACGGCGGCCTCCACCCCGCGCCGCCAGTGCTCGTGTTCCGGGTTGAGGACCCGCAGGTTGACGAACGCCGCGAGCGCGGCCGGGTCGCGCGGCGTGGAGAACTTCAGCAGGGCCCTGGCGAGGCCGCTGACGCCTCCGGAGCCCTCGCCGCTCCCACCGGGGCTCTTCCCACTCTCGTCCTTGGCTACGGGTTTGCAGCGGCTCGGGGCCTGCTGCTCCGCGAGCCTCTCCATGATCCGCGCGTCGTGCGCCCGCAACGCCTCCAGCAGCTTGGCCAGCCCGCCGAACGCCCGCGAGGTCAGCATGTTGTCCACCGTCTCCCCGGCCCCGAGCAGCACCGGCACCACGAGCGAGGCCACCTTGCCCTCGCCCGGCTGCATCCGCAGCGCCCGCCCTACGGCCTGGACCAGGTCCGGCATCGAGCCGCGCACGTCCGCCCAGTACACGGAGTCACAGTTCTTGGTGTCGACGCCCTCGCCCAGGACCTTCACCGAGGACAAGAAGCACTTCTCCACCACGGTGCCGTCCGTGGCGATCCCGGCAGCGAACTCCCCAAGGAGCCGGCGCCGGTGGAGCGGCTTGTGATCGCCGCACAGCCAGCCGGCCCAGATCGTCCTCGGGTACAGCTCGGGGTCGGAGGCGTGCAGCTGCGCGGCGACGTCCGGGAGGCCGGCCGCGAAGGCTTCGGCTTCCTTGACGACATGGTGGAAGACGAGCGTGCGCCTAAAGCCCTCCTCCGCCGACGCCTTCACCAGGGCCGTCTGCAGCGCGGCGAGCCGCGCCCCACGTGCGATGTGCCGGTTTGGTGTCAGTGGGTGGGTGTCAGTGACGGCATGTCAGGCCGATGC
>NZ_BMSV01000020.1 GCF_014649335.1 Streptomyces roseolilacinus | reverse complement strand
CTCGGCGGACACCCGCCCATCAGCCGCGTCAACAACGCTCCGGGTCAATACACCTAGGGCGGCGGCGTACTCGGCGCCGGCCCGAGCGGCGGTGCGGGCCTTCTTCGCTGCGGTGGACTGCTTCTTCGGTATGACGTCTCCCGACCGGGTGGTCCCACGCTCCTCCGGCCGCACGTCAGGGGCCAAGGTGAAATTCAAGTGTTACGCGAAGTGCTGCTTTTTCGCGGGCCCCGTGAGACCTTGGCCGACTGTGCCCCCTCGGGCGGCGTGGGCGCGTCGGGGGCGGCGGCGAGCGGGGTGTGCGTCCTGCCGGAGGACTATGGTAGCCGCTCGCCGTCTCCCGGCGGCCTGGTCCGCCGATTCCCCGCGTGCGGCCGCTTGGTGGTGGATGCTTGCCCGATGAAGCCGAGGATGACCTTCGAACAGCACGTCGAGATGGGCCAGGCACTCGCAGCGATGCGAGACGAGCTTCTGAGCCGCCACGTGGACCTCGCCAACGCCTACCCCCTGTCCGGGCGTGAGGCGCTGCCAGCGAAGAAGCTGGAGGCTGCGTACCGCGCCATAGACGAGGCTCGATCCGAGCTGGAGAACGCGCTGTTTCGGGAGCACCCCGAAGTGGCGCAGACGTCGGTGTACTACCCGGCCGCCGAGGACCGGGTCCGCAAGCCCGCGGGCCCTCGCGGGGCGTAGCGCCAGCGCCTGGTCGGTGTGCCCCTGGTTCCGGGGCTGAGGAGGACTCGGCTTACGGGCAGGGCTCAGCACAGGCGTCCGGGCGTTCGGGCGATGGTCACGGTGAGCAGGAGTGGGTGAGGAAGGCGGGAAGAGGATGGTGGAAGCACCGGCAGGTGGCGGACTGAGTGTCGTCGAGGTGCTGCGTACGCAGGGGGCCTTGCGGGAGCGCACGGTGGACGACCGCATGTACCAGGCGCGGTACGCCGTGGGGCTGCACCCCTTCCGGCTGCAACTGTTCACGGCGTCCGGCCGGCGGCCGGTGGCGGTGGCCACGCAGACGTACGGCGAGGGCGGCAGCCTGACCAACCTGGTGGAGCAGTACGTCGAGGACGTGTGGCGGACGCACTGCCCTGGCGAGGAGCGCCCGCCGGTCTGGGTGCAGCGCTTCGTCAATGACGCAGACGACGACCGGGCTGCCGGCGGTGAAGCCTGGGGCCTCGAGGACACCGGTTTCCAACTGGTCACCTTCCATGAGGACACCGCGTTCACGGTCCGCGCCTCGAGATGGCTGCCGATCAGCGACGCCGACCTGGCGCGTCTCGTCGGCCGGCCCGTCGACCGCGGCCGCGGCGCCGGCTACGTGCCGACGGCGCTTCCGGCACCCGTGGAACGGATCGAGTACCGGTTCGTCGCCGTCGACGATCTTCCCGAACCGCGCCCGTTCCGGGAGGCATGCATGCGGTCGCCGGAGAGCGCCCGTGACCGCGCCGGGCCGGCGGGGCGGAACCCTTTGGGCGGGCGGTGCTGCTGGTACCACCGGCAGGACTGGGCGGCGCTCAGCGAGCACGCGATCCGCCTGATCGAGCGGGCACGCGCCGACGGAATGCCCGACCACGACATCGCCGCGAACAGGGCGGCGCTCGCGGTCGCATACGGCGTGGAGACGAGACAGCGGCCGGCGCTGTACTCCTTGCTGGACCACGGCGACGGGATCACCGCGGCGCTCGGGCCGGCGGGCTGGTACACGAACGGGCAGCACCGGGTCCGGGCGATGAAGGACGCGGGAGTGGACCGGACGGTCGTGGTCGCCTACCTGCCGCTCGAGGACGATGCAGGCGCTGCTGGCGAGGGTTAGGGGGCGGCCGGGGCCGCGGAACGTTGCTGCTTCGCGCGCCGTTCGGCGGCCAGGGCCCGGCGTACGACCTACGGGCGCTCCTGGTGCGGGACCTTCGGGGAGACCGACGCGCCCTTCAAGGTACGCACGCCCGTACACGGGGCGCCGGGTGCGGCGCCGCAGCGCGGACAGGTGACCTTCAGCCAGTCCGCCGGCTTCACCGCCCGCGCGTTGAGGCTCTTGTACGGGCGCGCCGTCCCCCGCGGGCCTTGGGGAGGGTGGACGCGGGATCGGGCTTCGTCGGCACCTTCGGCTTCTCCTCCGGGCACGCGCCGGGGCGGTGGACCGGCTTGCCCCAGGTCCGCCCTTCAGCGCTGCGTGCGGGCTGGCCCTTGACGGGCTGCACGTGGGTAGGAAGCGTGCAGCCGTGGCCGCCCACATGCACGAGTTCGTCAGGCGTCGGCGAGAAGGGGGTCATACGCGGTGTTCCTGCGGCGGCCGGACATGAAGGAAAGGAAGTCGCCCACGAAGGCGCTGCGGCCGTAGGTGCCGTCCGTGGTGGTGAGGTCGCGGTGGAAGGCGGTGCGAAAGAGCGCCCGGTGTTCGTCCGCGTTGATGGTCCCGCTGCCGTCCTTGTCGGTGACGTCGAAAAGCACCTCGGCAACGCGGATGAGCGCGGGACCGGCGAGGGAGGGTACGGCGGCGGCGTACTCGGCGGCGCTGACACGGCCATCACCGTCCGTGTCGAGGGCGGCCTGGAGCTCGCGCCACCAGGCGGCGAAGGCGTCGTAGAGCCGGGTCTCCTCGGGTTCGTCCAGGTCAAGGCGGGTGGCCAGTTCGCGTGCCATGGCGGCGAGGTCAGGCCAGTCGAGGTGGCCGTCGCCGGTCTGGTCCAGCACCTGACGGAAGAACTCCTCCGCCGAGCGCCGGCCCTCTGCCGCCGCCGAGCTGGCCGGGACCGGGTCGGGGCCCGTGTCACCGCTCAGCGGTGTGAGGAGGCGGAGCAGGGCCGATGCCCGCTTCATGCGGGCGCGCAGCGCGGTCACGGTCCGGGCGCGGGGGTCATCGCTGTCGGGCGAGAGGGAGAGGGCCTCGATGATGCTTTCGGCATTGATCCAGCCCTCGGGCAGGAAACGGGTGAGCCCGGCGGCGAGGTAGGCACCCTGCATGAGGGTCGGGGCGCCGGGCATCTCGGCCAGGCCGGCCCTGCGTCGGTAGGGCTCGGGAAGAGAGGCGACGGTGATCGCGCCGAGGAGCGGACTGACGACGGCCCGGCCGGCCGCCCACAGCGTCGGCGCGCCGTCGAGCAGTGCCGGGGCAGGCAAGTGGTCGAAGAGCCGGTAGAGAATGATGCGGGCCGCCTCGGTGTTCTCCAGCTCGTCCTCGACGACCCGGTCGAAGTACCGCCAGAAGTCGTTCAGGTCCTCGGGGAGTTCCCCGGCGTCGCCCTCGAGCGCGGCGAGGAACGTGCGGTACTCGGCGTACATGCGCTCCATGGTGTCCTGGTCGAGCGGCTGACCGCTCAGGCGGCACATGGTGACGGCGCTCTCGTAGAGGGTGGCGACCACCCAGGCACGGGCCGCGCGGTCCATGGCGTCGTAGGCGCGGCCGCGGGTGTCGGAGCCGCTCATGCGGGCGTGCAGCCTGTTGAGCCGGGCGGCCTCCCGTTCACGTACGGCTGGATCGGCATTGAACATGCGCCGCATGCTGAGGAAGGTGTTGCGCAGCCGACGCCAGGGGTGGGCGACGAAGGTGGAGTTGTCGGCGAGGGCGGCGCCGATCTGCGGGTGGGCGGCCTCCAGCACGGTGGCACGGATCATGGCCAGCGCCCAGCGCGGGTCGTCGAAGAAGGCGCGGAACTGTGATTCCGGGCCGAACAAGGGCACCTTGTCGGCCGTTCCCGTGGTTCCGGTCGTCATGACGGGTCTCCGTTCGTCTGGGGCGGCACGCCGCCGAAGCGGCGGTCACGGCGCTGGTAGGTGTGCAGGCAGGTGAGGAAGTCAGAGGCCCGGAAGTCCGGCCAGAGCACCTCGGGGAAAACCCACTCGGCGTAGGCGACCTGCCACAGCATGAAGTTGGAGATGCGCTGCTCGCCGGAGGTTCGGATGACGAGGTCGACGTCGGGGGTGTCGGGAAACGGCAGGTGGTCCGCGAAGACCCGCTCGGTCACATCATCGGCGGGTGTCCCGTTGCGAATCAGCGACTTGGCGGCCTCGACGATGTCTCGGCGTCCGCCGTGGTCGAAGGCGACGGTGAGCGTCATCCCCTGGTTGTCGGCGGTCAGCGTCGCCAGATCGTCGAAGTCCTGGGCCAGCTCCCGGGGGATGCGCGGATCGGCGGCCCCGAGGAAGCGGCAGCGGATGCCGCGGGCGAGGAGCAGCGGTGCGTGCTTACGCACGACCCGGCGGACCAGGCGCATCAGGTAGTCGACCTCGGTGCCGGGACGGTTCCAGTTCTCGGTGGAGAAGGCGTACAGGCTGAGCCACTCGACTCCGGCCGCCCGGGCCGCCTCGATGATGTCGATGACGGTGGTTTCGGCAGCCCGATGGCCCGCCGTTCGGGGGAGCGCACGCCGCTGAGCCCAGCGGCCGTTGCCGTCCATCACGCAGGCTACGTGCCGCGGCACCGTACGCGCCGGCCCATCGTCCCGCCGCTGATCGTTGCCGTACTGTCGCCCACCCGTCCCGTCCCCCGTTGCCGTGCGTGCGCGATGGACGCCGTGGTCCGTCACACCCAGCCCCGTCTCGTCCGGAGCGGCACGGTCGGCCCTGCCCCGCTCGGTCACGCCCACCCCGTATCGCCCATACGCACACCCCACCGGGACGTTCCTTCCTAGGAGTCTGACGGCATGGAAGGGACCTGACCGGCCGAACGGGGGGGCGTCACCCTTGGCTCAGATGTCCGATTCCCTTCGGCCTCGGCAGCTGCCTCCGGATTCCCGTGCCTTCCGCCCGCACGGGACGCGCGGGGGCCGGGAAGCCGGCGGGTCCACTCGCCGGGGACGCGGCCGACGGGGCGGGCGCCGCGCACGACGCGCGGTGCGCCGGCCGGGTGACGCCGGTGTCCACCGGATGCCGGAATGCCCCGTGTGAGCGGGGGAGGGACGGGGCACCCCATCCTGCATGCGCATCGTGGTCACCGGGGCGACCGGGAACATCGGATCCGTCGTCGTGCAGCGCCTGCGTGCCGAAGGCGGGCACGACCTCGTGGGCATGGCCCGGCGGCTGCCCGGGGGCCCCGACGGCCGCGGCGTCGACTGGCGCCCCGTGGACCTCACCGCCGACACCTGCCACCGCGCGCTCGTCGAGGCGTTCACCGGCGCGGACGCGGTCGTCCATCTGGCGTGGGGCTTCCAGCCGTCCCACGACCTCGCCTACCTCGCCGAGCTCGGCGTCGGCGGCACCCGCCGCGTGCTCCGGGCCGTCACCGAGACCGGTGTCCCGCACCTGGTCCACATGTCCTCGGTCGGCGCCTACTCACCGAAGAGGGACGACCGCCCGGTCGACGAGTCCTGGCCCACCGGCGGCGTGCCCAGCTCGCGCTACAGCCGGCACAAGTCGGCCGCCGAGCGCCTCCTCGACCGGCACGAGGCCTCCGGCGCCGGCACGCTCGTCACCCGCCTGCGGCCGGGGATCGTCGGGCAGCGCGCCGCCGGCAGCGCCCTCCTCCGGTACGGCGTGCCCGCCCTCGTGCCGTCCAAGGCGCTCGACCTGCTGCCGGTCCTGCCGATGGACCGGAGACTGACCGTCCCGATGGTCCACACCGACGACGTCGCCGACGCCGTCGCCGCGGTGCTGCACCGGCGCGCGGGCGGCGCGTTCAACCTCGCCGCCGACCCGCCCGTCACCGCCGCGGTCCTCGCGGACGCGCTCGGCGCCAGGCTGGTGCACGTGCCCTCCGCGGTGGTCCGCGTCGCCATGTCGGCCGCCTGGCACGCGCGCCTGCAGCAGGTCGACACCGGATGGCTCGACATGGGCTTCGCGCTCCCGACGCTGGACACGACCCGCGCCCGCACGGAACTCGACTGGGCCCCGGCCAAGGACGGCCCGCAGGTGCTCGCCGAGGTGATCGAGGGCATGAGGGAGGCCGCGTCCGGCCGGACCCCCGTGCTGCGGCCGCGCACCGTCCTCGGCGCGCTCGGCGACGCGGTCCGGCGCGGGCCGGTCGCCGTGCGGCGGCGCCCGTGACCGCCGGCACGGCCCCGCCCCGCCCCGGGCCGCCGCGCGTGCTCGCGCTGCTCGCCGCCGCCCACGGCGGGCCGGCCCTGGCGGTCGGCGCCATCGCGGGCCTGCTCGCGCTCCGCGGCGACCTGGGCCGGCTCGACGCCGTCGTCGTCACCGCCGCGGTGCTCACCGGCCAGCTCACGATCGGCTGGGGCAACGACCTGCGCGACCTCCCGCGCGACCGCGCCGTCGGCCGTGCCGACAAGCCGCTGGTCACCGGGGCCGTCCCGGCCGGCTGGGTGGTGGGCGCCCTGGTCGCGGCCGGACTCGCCTGCCTCGCGCTGTCCGCGCTCGTCGGCTGGCGCGGCGCCCTGGTCAACGTCGTCCTCGGCGCCGGCGCGGGCCACCTCTACAACCTGGGCCTCAAGGCGACCTGGTGGTCGTGGGTGCCGTACGCCAGCGCCTTCGGGACGCTGCCCTCGGTCATCACCCTCGCCGGCCCCGCCCCGGCCTGGGCGCCGCTGTGGACGACCGGCGCCGGGGTCGCGCTCGGCGTCGGGGCGCACCTGCTCAACACGCTGCCCGACCTCGCCGACGACGAACGCACCGGCGTGCGCGGCCTGCCGCACCGGATCGGCGAGCACCCCTCGCGTGTCCTGGCCGTCGTGCTGCTGTCCGCGGCCTCGCTGCTGACCGTGCTCGGCCCCCCCGGGCCCCCTCCGGCCTGGGCGTGGGCGGCCCTCGCGCTGGTGGCGGTCCTCGCGGTGTCCACGGCGACCGCCGGCGGCCGGGCCCCCTTCCGGGCCGCGGTGGCCATCGCCCTCCTCGACGTCGTGCTGCTCGTGGCGGCCGGCTGATGGCACCGGCACCCGCCCACTGGGACCTCGCCGTGGTCGGCGCCGGACCGGCCGGTGCCGCCACCGCCCTGGGCGCGCTGCACGCCGACCCGGGCCTGCGCGTCGTCCTCCTGGACCGGGCGGACTTCCCGCGGGACAAGCCCTGCGGCGACGGGGTGGCCCCGCACGTCCTCGACCTCCTCGCCGGGGTCGGCGTCACCGGTACCGTCGACGACCGGGTCCCGGTCGACCGCCTCCGCCTCGGCCGCGGCGACCTGGCCGCCGAGCGCCGGACGGCCCGTCCGGCGTGGGTGGTGCCGCGCCGGATCCTCGACGCCCGACTGGTCGACGCGGCCGTCGCCGCCGGCGCCCGGCTCCTGCGCCACCGCGTCCGCGACCTGCGGCACCACCCCGGAGCGGTGGTCCTGGACGGGAAGGTCTCCGCCGCGGTCGTGGTCGGCGCCGACGGCGCCCACTCGGCCGTCCGGCGCGCGCTCGGCCGGCCCCGCGGCCCGATGGCCCTGGCGCTGCGCGGCTACGCCCCGGTCGCGCCCGGGCGGCGCGGCGCGCAGGTCATCGAGTTCGGCACCCGCCACCAGCCGTCGTACGCCTGGTCCTTCGACCGCGGCGACGGCCTGGCGAACGTCGGGTACGGCGAACTGCTCCACGCGGACCGCCCGGCGCCGACCCGCGCCCAGCTGTTCGAGCGCCTCGAAGCGCTCCTGCCCGGCGCCGCCGAGGGCGGGCGGCACTGGATCGGGCACCACCTGCCCCTCTCGACGGCGCACTGGCACCCCCCGGCCGGCCGCGTCCTGCTGGTGGGCGACGCGGCCGGCCTGGTGAACCCGCTGACCGGGGAGGGCATCCACCACGCCGTGGCCACCGGCATCGCGGCCGGGCGGGCCGCCGCGGCGGCCCTGCGCGAGGGACGGCCCGAGCGGGCGGGGCAGCGGTACGCCCGCGCCACCCGCAGGATCCTGCTGCCCCACCTGCGCCACACCGCCCTGGCCGCCCGACTCGCCGGCAGCGCGCGCCTCGTCGGGGCGGGGCTGCGGGCCTCCGCCGCCGACCAGCGCGTCTTCGACGACTTCGTCGAACTCGGCCTCGCCCGGGGCCGGCTCACCCCCGCCGTCGCGCTGGGCCTCGGCCGGGCGCTCCTCACACCTGTCCGTCCGCACGGCCGACCCCAGGAGTCGACATGACCATACGCGTCCTCAGCGCCCGCGGCGTCCTGCCCGAGCACCGCCACCGGCAGGAGGAGATCACCGCGTCCTTCACCACCACGCTGGTCGAGGGCGCGGTCCACCGCGGTGTCGTCGAGCGGTTCCACCGCAACGCGTGCGTCGAGAGCCGGCACACCGTGCTCCCGCTGGAGGAGTACGCCCGACTCGGGGACTTCGGCCGGTCGAACGACGTCTTCATCCGGGCCGGGGTCGAGCTGGGCGCCCGCGCGGTCGTCGACGCGCTCAAGGACGCCGGCCTCACCCCCGCCGACGTCGACTACATCGTGTCGTGCACGGTGACCGGCCTGGCTGTCCCCTCGCTGGAGGCCCGCGTCGCGGCGGAGATCGGACTGCGCCCCGACGTGGTGCGCCTGCCCCTCGTCGGCCTCGGCTGCGTCGCCGGCGCGGCCGGCGTCGCACGTCTGCGCGACCTGCTGCGCGGCCGCCCGGACGGGGTCGCGGTGCTGATGTCGGTCGAGCTGTGCTCGCTGACGCTCCAGCGCGAGGACACCTCGGTCGCCAACCTCGTGGCGAGCGGCCTGTTCGGGGACGGCGCGGCGGCAGTGGTCGCCGTCGGTTCCCGGCACCCGTTCGCGCGGTCCGACGACCCCGCCCACCCCGAGGTGCTCGCCTCGCGCAGCCGCCTCTACCCCGACTCGGAGCGCACGATGGGCTGGGACGTCGGCTCCGGCGGGTTCAAGATCGTGCTCGACTCCTCGGTCCCCGACGTGGTGCGCCGGTACGTCGGCGACGACGTCCGCGGCTTCCTCGCCGACCACGGGCTGACCGGCGACGACATCGGCTGGTACGTCGCGCACCCCGGCGGCCCGAAGGTCCTGGAGGCCCTGCAGGAGGCGCTCGGGATCGAGCGGGACGCCCTGGGGGTGACCTGGGACTCGCTGCGCCGCATCGGCAACCTGTCCTCCTCCTCGGTGTTGCACGTCCTGGCGGACACGCTCGCCACCCGCCCGCCCCGGCCGGGCTCCCACGGGCTGATGATTGCGATGGGCCCGGGCTTCTGCTCCGAGCTCGTGCTCCTGCGCGCCCCGGGGGAGGAGGGATGAGCGGGCAGGTCCTGTTCACCGCCCTGGTCCTGGCGGTCGGTCTGGAACGGGTCGCCGAACTGGTCGTGTCGCGCCGCAACACCGCCTGGAGCCTCGCGCGGGGCGGCGTGGAGGCGGGGCGGGGCCACTACCTGTTCATGGTGGTGCTGCACACGGGCCTGCTGGCCGGTGCGCTCGCGGAGGTGTGGATGCGCCGGCCGGACGCCGTGCCGGCCCTCGCCTGGAGCATGTCCGCCCTCGTCGTGGCCGCGCAGGCGTTGCGCTGGTGGTGCATCGCCACCCTGGGACGGCAGTGGAACACCCGGGTGATCGTCGTGCCCGGCGCCCCGCGCGTGACCGGCGGCCCCTACCGCCGGCTCCCGCACCCGAACTACGTCGCCGTCGCCGTCGAGGGGGTCGCGCTCCCGCTGGTGCACTCGGCCTGGATCACGGCGGTCGCCTTCACCGTGCTGAACGGGTTCCTGCTCGCCACCCGCATCCGCACCGAGGACGCCGCCCTGGCGCGGCTCGCCTGAGGGAGCCACATGGACCTGCTCGTCGTGGGCGGAGGGCCCGCGGGTCTCGCCACGGCCCTGCACGCGGCCCGGGCGGGACTCGACGTGGCCGTCTGGGAGCGGCACGCCGGGACCGTCGACAAGGCGTGCGGGGAAGGGCTGATGCCGGGTGCCGTCGCCGCCCTGGCCTCGCTCGGCGTGCACCCGCCGGGGCACGACCTGCGGGGCGTCCGGTACGTCGCCGGGCCGCGCCGGGTCGACGCCGACTTCCGGGCGGGCCCGGGCCGTGGGGTGCGCCGTACCGCGCTCCACGCGGCGCTGCGCGAGGCGGTGCTGGCCGCGGGCGTGCCGGTCGAGCGGCGCACCGTGCGCCGGGTCGAGCAGGACGAGGACGGCGTGGTGGCCGACGGCACCCGTGCCGGCCACCTCGTCGCGGCCGACGGCCTGCACTCGCCGGTCCGCCGGGCCCTGGGCCTGCACCGGCCGGGCCGCGCCCACCGGCGGCACGGGCTGCGGCGCCACTACGCGCTCGCCCCCTGGAGCGACCACGTCGAGGTGCACTGGGCCCGCGACGCGGAGGCCTACGTGACCCCGGTGGCCGACGACCTCGTGGGCGTGGCGGTGCTCACCGCGGGCCGCGGGGCGTACGACGACCACCTCGCCGCCTTCCCCGCGCTGCGGGAGCGGCTGGGCGGAGCCGCGGCCACCGGGCCGGCGCGCGGGGCGGGCCCGCTCCGCCAGCGTTCGAGCGCGCGCACCGCCGGCCGGGTGCTGCTCGTCGGCGACGCGGCCGGCTACGTCGACGCGCTGACCGGTGAGGGCATCGCGCTGGCGCTCGCGCAGGCGCCGGCGGCGGTGCGGGCGGTGGTCGGCGGCGACCCGGCGGCCTACGAACGGGAGTGGCGGCGCATCACCCGACGCTACCGCTGGCTGACCCACGCGCTGCTCGGCGCGACGAGGGTGCCCCCGGTCCGCGCGGCGCTGGTGCCCGCGGCGCAGCGGCTGCCGTGGCTGTTCTCCGCGACCGTCGACGCGCTGGCGCGCCCGGCGGGTACGTGATCCGGCGGTCCCGGGACACCACCGCCACGACCGTCGGCGAGGAACCCGCCGGCCCCGGCCGGCCGCGAACCCGACCCGTCGCCGTGCTGGCCGACCGCGCCTACTCATCCCGCGCCATCCGGGCTCATCTGCGGCACCGAGGAATCCAGGCGGTCATCCTGCAACCGTCCGACCAGATCGGCCACCGCCTGCGGCGGGGCCGCCGAGGCGGCCGCCCACCAAGCTTCGACCGTGAAGCCTGCAAACGGCGCAACGCCGTCGAGCGGTGTATCAACCGCCTCAAGCAATGGCGTGGCCTGGCCACACGAACCGACAAACTCGCCATCACCTACCAGGCCGCACTCCACTTCGCTGGCATCCTCATCTGGATCCGACGCTGACCAAAGAGACAGAACCTAGTAGTGCTTCGTTACGTTGGGTGATCCACCCTGGTGGTGGGCATCGTCCTGGTATGAGGTTGGGGGAGGTGGAACGACTCCGGGGTGATTTGGCGGAGTTCGTTGCCGATGTGTTCGCCTCGGTGCCGCGGCGGGATCAGCGGCGGTGGGGTGCGTGTTGTCTGCGGGGTCTGATGCTGGACGGGCGGCGGAAGTCGATCCAGCCGATGGCCGAGCGGCTGCCGGACGGGAACATGCAGGCCCTGCAGCAGTTCGTGAACCAGTCGCCGTGGGATCCGCTGCCGGGGCGGCGGATCGCCGAGCGGCTGACCGAGGTGATCACACCTGAGGTGTGGGTGGTGGACGACGTGTCGTTTCCCAAGTGCGGCACCACGTCGGTGGGGGGCGCCAGTACTGCGGCGCGATCGGCAAGCGGGCGAACTGCCAGGTCGCGGTCAGCGTCCATGCCGCCACCGACACCGCCTCGTGCCCGTTGGACTGGCAGTCGTATCTGCCGGGCGAGTGGACGGATGCACCGGAGCGGTGCCGCAGGGCAGGAGTGCCGGATCACGTGGTGCACCAGGAGAAGTGGCGCCTGGCGCTCGGCCTGCTCGACACGCTCGGCGAGTGGCGGTTGAAGGCGCCGGTGGTGGTCGCCGATGCCGGCTACGGCGTCAGCACCCCCTTCCGGCTCGGTCTTCAACAGCGCGGTCTGTCCTATGTGCTGGCGCTGACCGGGAAGGAAGTCGCCCACCCGGAGAACGCCGAACCGCACCAGCCCGCTTGCGGCGGGCTCGGCCCACCGACGCTGCCCCGGTATCGCACTCCACCGCGAGCCGTCTCGGTCTTCGCAGCCGAGGCCGGTGCCGGCCGGTTCACCGAGGTGACCTGGCGCCAGGGCAGTAAAGGCGCGATGACCTCACGGTTCGCGGTCCTGACCGTCCGGCCTGCGGACAAGCAGTCCCTGGCCGCGGCTCAGGAGGCGGGCGGCGGCCGCAACCGGTGGGACGGCGTCCTACCCACCCAGACGCTCCTGGCCGAATGGCCGGACGGCCAGAACACCCCGACCGGCTACTGGATATCGAACCTACCCGCCACCACCCCGGTCGCCGACCTGGTGCGGTGGGCGAAGATGCGCCGGCGGATCGAGCACGACTACCGCGAACTCAAGCACGGACTTGGCCTGGACCACTTCGAGGGCCGCACCTGGCACCACCACGTCACCCTCGTCACCGCCGCCCAGCCTTCCTCACCCTCCGGCGGCTCGACCCAAAAGTCCGCACACCGGCCTGACCCTCTACCAGGTCCTCGACCTCCTCCAGGACCTGCTGAGGTGCTGGACCGGCACCTGCACCACCTGCGGACGCCCCCTGCCCATCCAGCGGACGCGCCGCAGACAGCCCAGAACATAACGAAGCACTACTAGGACGTTTCTTTCGGATCATCTTGCCGACCAGAGGAAGAGGGCGGCGATGTGGAGTCCGGCGAGGTAAATGGTGGCGGTCTTGTCGTAGCGGGTGGCCAGGCCGCACCACTCCGACGATGCCCGGCACTCTCGCGCGACCGGCTACGACGTCGAGCTGGACCTGGTGGGCCGCAGCGTGGGTGCGGCATAGTGAAGTTTCATGTGGACGGGTTCAGGAGGGCTGGTTCCTCTCCTCTTCGTGGTGGGGGCTCTTCTTGGTGCCGCGACCGGAGAGCCCATTGCCGCCTTCTTCGGCGGCTGCCTGGCCGGGGTGGCGCTGTGGCGCATCGGTGAACGCGACAGGGAGCACGAGGATTGGTGGAAGAACACCTTTTTCTTCATCCCGACCCAATATTGGGGAATTGCTGGTTTCGTCTTGTGCGCTGCGATGGTCATCAACCTCGCCCTTGATCCTTCTTACGGTTCTTGAGTCGGCGACCCCTCTGGAATCGGCACCGCTACTGATTTTTTCGTAAGCTCGGTGGGTGTGGTGGGTGGATGGTCAGGCCGGTATGGGCGAGGAATGACCATGGCAGTCGGGGGTTGGTGTTGATGCGGTCGATGCCTTGCTTGGTGATGTCGGCGACAACGGCGAGGTGGGTGCCGGCGAGGTTGGCGAACTCGCGTTTCTTGAGTGAGGACCACGGCAGTTCCACCGGGTTCGGCTCGGGTGCGTAGGCGGGTAATCGCTTGGGGACGGGCCAGTCCTGTTCGGCGGCTCAGGCCCGCATCCCGCGGCTCCAGTGGGCGGACAGACCGTCCCAGCCAGGACCACTCGCTCGCTGCGGTGGAACACCTTCATCCGCTCCGGGACCTCGATGAGTCCGGCGGTGTCGTGGCTGCGGGGCTTGAGGTGGAAGCACGGGCGGGCTCCGCGATCGAGGTCGGTGGAGTGGTAGCCGAGGGCCCCGGCCGTCGACGCATGCTTCCAGTCCGGGCGGTGCCGCAGGAGCGGAGTTTGCCCTCAGGACGAGTAGGTACGGCGGATCCGAGGGAGCAGAAAGACGTCTGATTCGTCGAGGAAGACGATCCAGGCACGTGTGTTCACGGCCCCTTTTTGATGCGCGGCCACTCGTGCGCGATCCAGCGGGCGATCTTCGACTCGTCCCGTTCGACCGCCTGCCACTCGGGACGTTGCAGGCTCCATCCGAGCCGGCCGGTCAGCAGCCGCCACACCGACGCCCTCGACAACACCACCCCCATTGTCCGGGTGACGACCGCGCCGACTCGTTTCAGGGGCCGCAGATCGGCCTCGAAGCCATGGGTCTGGGCACCTTGCTCCAGCGCGGCCCGGACCATGTCGACCAGGGTGTCGTCCGGCTTGGGCGGGCGTCCGGCGGCTGCCCGTCGCCGCAGGGCCGAAGCGCCGCCTTGCTCCCACACCCGCCGCCAACGCCGCACGCTCTCGGCACACACCCCCACCACCCTCGCGATCTCCGCATTCGAGACGCCGTCCTCGAACGACTCGACTGCCCGAACACGACGCGCCTCCGCCAACTGCGGCCGCGACAAAGGAGGAAGGGAGAAGCCGGCAACCGAAAGGGAAGGTTGATAAGCCACGCCGACAGCCTCCCACCCACACACCCACCACACCCACCGAACTTACGAAAAGATCATTACTGATCTTTTCGTTAGTTCTGTGGGGTTGGTGGGTGGATGGTGAGGCCGGTGCGGGCGAGGAAGGACCATGGCAGTCGGGGGTTGGTGTTGATCCGGTGGATGCCCTGTTCAGCGGCGTCGGCGACATCGGCGAGGTGGTCGCCGGCGAGGTTGGCGAGTTCGCGTTTCTTGAGCGAGGACCACAGCAGTTCCACCGGGTTGAGCTCAGGTGCGTAAGCCGGTAATCGCTCCAGGGTGAGCCAGTCCTGCTCGGCGACCCAGGCCCGCATCGCCCGGCTCCAGTGAGCCGACAGCCCGTCCCAGACCAGCACCACCCGCTCACCGCGGTAGAACACCTTCATCTGCTCCAGGACCTCGATGAGGGCTGGGGTGTCGTAGCTGCCGGGCTTGAGGTGGAAGCACAGGCGAGGACCTCGCTCGGGATCGGCGGCGTGATACCCCAGGACCGCGGCCATCGAGGCGCGTTTCCAGTTCAGCCGGTGCCGCAGGAGAGGCGTGCGGCCGCGGGGCGCGTAAGTGCGGCGGACCTGCGGCAGCAGCGAGACCCCCGACTCGTCGAGGAAGACGATCCAGGCACGTGTGTTCACCGCCCCTTTTTGATCCGCGGCCACTCATGAGCGATCCAGCGGGCGATCTCGGACTCGTCGCGTTCGACCGCCCGCCGCTCGGGCCGCTGCAGACTCCATCCGAGCCGGCCTGTCAGCAGCCGCCACACCGAGGCCCTCGACAACGTCACCCCTGTCACCCGCTCGACCACCAGACCGACTCGTTCCAGGGTCCACAGGTCGGCCTCGAACCCGTACCTCTGGGCACCTTGCTCCAGCGCGGTCCGCACCCGCTCGACCTGGGCGTCGTCCAGCTTAGGCGGGCGCCCGGTGGCCGGGCGCCGGCGCAAAGCATCGGCGCCGCCTTCCTCCCAGACACGTTTCCACCGCCGCACGCTCTCGTCACTGACCCCCAGCATCCGCGCGATCTCAGCACCCGAGCATCCCTGATCGAACAACTCGGCCGCCCGCGCACGCCGGGCCTCGGACAACTGCGGCCGTGTCAAAGGAGGAACAACAGGCGAAGGCTTGAAGGACACACCATCAGGATTCCACCAACGGCGTCATCGCACCCACAGAACTAACGAAAAGATCAGTAGTGGTGCAGGAGCCGCCAAACGCCTCCTGCGATCAGCACAAAGGAAACCAGCACGACGGCTGGCCTGAGGAACTCGCCACGTCGCCATACCGGCGCCTTGGTCCCCGTTCCCATTCTCGGCGCGGGGGCCGGCGGCGCGGAGTAGACCGGGCCCGGGGGCGGGGGCGGGGCGAATACCTGTTGGATGACGGGGGGCTCCGGTTCTCCCCACGAACCCAGGGTTTCCGGGCTGCCTGTGCCCTGTCGGGCGCGTCGCAGGTAACCGCGGCCTTCTAGGCGCCAGCGGATCCCGGCAACGTCTGTGAAGTCGACAGTGATGTGCTGTAGGTAGCCGTACGCGTCTGACTCCGTGGGATCCAATTCGAAGGCGTCCTCACCGGTACCGAGGAGGGGCAACTCGCCGACCACCTCGTCGCGGAAGGATACGCGCACGTCCCGGACCGGCTGGTTGGACCGGTTCTGGATCACGGCCTTTGGGATGATGTGACCCAGAGGGGACAGGAGCCGCGTGACATTCACGTTGATCATGGATGCCTGATGCCGTTCCCGCTGTCGCTCGGCGCTCTGTTCGCGCTCGCGTAGCCGCTGCTCCTGCTCCCGCTCACGTTGGAACCTCTGCAGTTCCCCCTCGCGGAGTGCCGCCTCCTGTCTGTCCTGCCGAACCTTCTGCCGGTGAGCTGCATAACTCAGCGTCAGGCCTGCCAGGCCGATGAGCAGGCTGAACACGGCAACGAGATTTTGCACCATGCCCGGATTCTGGTCGGCGTACCCGGTCACGTCGTTGCGCAACCCCGGCCGGACGGTCAGGGAGCCTCGCAAGTCACCCTGCACGCCGTTAGGTCATTTCCTTCGGATCATCTGATCGTTGGTTGATGTGTGTCGTTGACTGATGCCCAGTAGGCGAGGATCGAGCCGTTGTTGCCGGACCGGACTCCGAAGTGGGGAGGGTGGTGGCGTGATCACCGGCAGGTGATCGACGCGATCGCCTTCAAGTACCACATCGGGACGCCGTGGATGGACCTGTCCGAGCACTTCGGCTCGTGGAAGGGCGTCCACAACCGGCTGCGGAAGTGGGCGGCTGACGGCACCTGGGAGAAGGTCTTCACCGCGCTGCTCGCCCGGGCCGACGCCGAAGGCGACCTCGACTGGGTCGTCTTGGTGAACTCCACGATGGTCCGGGTCCATCAGCACGCCGCCGGGGCCCGTCAAAAGGGGCCTCGGCCGGCGAGCCGGACCACCATGCCCTCGGGCGGTCCCGCGGCGGACTGACCACCAAGACATCTCATGTCGCTGGAGGTCAACTCGATGGGTGGCGGCGTCACGTCCAGACCCAGCGGTCGGGGGTAATGGGCCTGGCATGTCGGAGCCACCCGATAACATCGCCGCGCGTCATGAGGTGGGACTCGGAGGGGGCCGAACATGCAGGTCGCTGGCGTTGACTTGCGGGTGAATCACCCGGTTCTGGCGCTGGAGTCGACCGACTGGCTGCCGGGGTTGCCTCTGGAGGGCGAGGCCGCGGTTGGGTGTGACACCCATGTGGTGGTCCGGGTTCAGGCTCAGGTTCGGCTCGTCAAGGTCCGGCTCTTCACCGAGCTGCTCGACGAGGGGCTGGGGCCGGATCCTTCCTTCACGACTGTCTTCGAGGGGCCGATCTCGTTGGCTGACGGACGGCTGGTCATCGGTGATGTCATGGGTGTGACGCGCTTCGTGAGCCTCATTGGTGAAGGAGGCAGGTGGCTGATCCGTGTCGCTGTTGACGAGCCCGGCTGGAACGCGGCCGCAATCGACATCTCCGTGGGCCCGCGGCTCTAGTACCGCCTCAGGCAACGTTCGCCCCGTCCTGTCGGACGAGGCGGCGGCGAGTAGCTGTTGGACGGGCGCCGCGTACTCTCGCGGGGTGCATTCCCATCTGAGTTTCGAGAACCCTTCTGCGCTGCCTCACGAGGCGCTGGTCGAGACGATGGAGCGGGCGCTGCGCGACCGCTCGGCGGAGGGCGAGGCGGCGAGCGCCCTGGTCGGGGCCGCGTTGAACGACGACGATGCGGAGTTCGTCGAGCACTGGTGCGTGCAGGTCGGGACGCGGGCCGTGTCGGGCAGTCCGTTGCTCGGGCTGGCCGGCCTGTGCCTTGGACACACCGCTCGACGCTTCGGGCGCCTCAGTGATGAAGCCCTCGCGCTGGCGCAGTCGCTGGCGACGCGGGCCGAGGCCGACCCGACGGACGTGGACGGTCGGGCCGTCGACGGCTACGACGACGTCCGGAGCTTCCTGCACCTGTGGTGACGGCCGTTATTGCCGTGGCCGGTCAGGCTGCGTTGACCCTGCTCACCAGGGCTCTGAGGCGCTTGTCGGCGGCGTGCTTGTTCCGCCAGATGACGTAGCGGCGGATCATGCTGCCCTGGGCCTTGTGGCTGGGGTGGTCGGTGCCGTCGAGGGCGAAGCAGCGTAGGGCGGTGAACTGGGCCTCGATCCGGGTGAGCCAGGAGCTGTTGGTCGGGGTGTAGGCGATCTCGACGTCGTTCGCCGGGGCCCAGGTCCCGGCCCGCTGGCAACGTTTGGTCGTCAGGTGGGGTGAGTAGTTGTCGCAGATGATCGCGGTGGGCGTGCCGGTCGGATGTAGCGAGCGTAGGTAGCGGCAGAACTCCAGGAACTTCGACCTGTTCTTTGTCTTCTTGATGTGCCCGTGGAGCTGGTTGTCGGCGTACTCGTCTATGTGCAGAGCTGCGTAGGGATGAACGTGCAGAGCAAGGAGTCCTGTGAGGCGCGAGCGTCGTGGTTGGAGATGATGGCGTGGTGTCTCTTCGCTATTTCAATCAGACCGGCTGGACCGCGATCTTCAACGGCACCGACAGCGAGATCGGCCGCATGGTGCGTGTGGAGGGCTGGGACCAGGCGACCGGGACGGCCCTGGTCGTCGATCCCAAGCGCGGCGCCCTTCGTGCGGTGACGGACTATGAGGACTTCTCCCACCTGGAGCGAGCCGACCAGGTCGTTGCCGCGGTGCCTGGTGGAGGGTGACGGGTGCACTGGAAGGACGAGGGACCAGGGGGAACGCCGCTGACGGAGCAGGTGCTGGCCTGGCTCATCACGTCGCAGGGGCGAGCGACGGCCATCGCGGTCGATGCCCAGGGGCATGTCGAGGACGCTGATGGTGCCGACACCTTCACCCCGCCGGGCGAGGATCCGGCGTCCTGATCGCAGCTGGTCAGGCCACGTCGTTCTTGAACTGCTGGTCTGTGACTCCCTTGCACGTCCACAGGACCGCGCGCACGTTGTTCTTCCGGGAGGCGCCGGGGATGTCGAGGCACTTCGACGACGCGTGCAGGGGCTTGATGGCCACGTGGCCGGTGAGGTTGCGCACGTGGAACTTCTGGTTCTGCCGACTGTTGCAGTCCCAGGTGATGAACCTGGCGCCGTTCTTCTTGCTGCCGCCTTGGACGTCCAGGCACTTCCCGCCGCTCTCCGACACGATGTAGGCGAGCCCCCACTCGCTGGTGTAGAGCAGCCGCCAACGCTGGTTCGCCCGGTTCACGCACGTGTACTGGTCGACCGCCGCGTCCTTCGCGGTACTGGCTCCGTGGACGGTGAGGCACTTCCCGCTGTGCTTGGCCCTGAGGTACCACACGCCGCCGTCACGCCCTGCCGTCCCCTCGACGGTGCGGCTCTGTGCCTTCGTCGCGGCGACGGCGGCGGGCGCCTCCTTCGGTGACGCGCCCGCCGGGGCCGTCACGGTCAGGCCCGTGCCGACCGCGGCCGACACGACCGTGAACGCCAGGCGCCTACTGCTCCGTTTCATGTCTTCCCTCCGTTGTGTACGCCCCCACCGGGGCGGTGTCCGGCCTCGGACCGGGCCGGCGGGACCGAGTCCACCAGCCGCGGGGATTGTTCGGCAGGCCCCTTCCGTCGGACCGAACAAAGACGAACGACCCGCTCACCGGCTCGGGGCGGTGCCTTGCACATCCCGGGACGGGCTTCCTAACGTGGCGGACCGGGTGAACGACAGGCCGGGGGTGGGGCCCCGGCACGGGGACGGGGGCACGCATGGGACGCCGCGAGACACCGATCGATCCTGCCGCGGGACCGGTGCAGCGCTTCGCACACGAACTGCGCGAGCTGCGGCGGGAGGCGGGCGGGCCGACGTACCGCGAGATGGCGCGCCGGGCGCACTACTCGGTGACGTCGCTGTCCCGGGCCGCCGCCGGGGAGGTCCTGCCGTCGCTGGCGGTGGTCTCGGCGTACGTGGAGGCCTGCGGTGGTGATCGGGAGGAGTGGGAGCGGCGGTGGCACCGGACGTGCGAGGAGGTGGCCGTCCGGGTCCGCGAGGACGACGAGGCGAGCCCTCCCTACCAGGGCCTCGCCCGGTTCGAACCGGGCGACCACGAACGGTTCTTCGGCCGCGGTGGGCTCACTTCGGCGCTGTGCCGTTCGGTGGCCGAGCACCGCTTCACGGCCCTGTTCGGAGCATCCGGCAGCGGCAAGTCCTCCCTGCTGCGGGCCGGGCTGATCCCCGCGCTGCGGCGGGGAGAGGACGGCGGGGGCAGGCCGGGGGTGCGGCTGGCGGCGATCCGCGTCCTCACTCCGGGCGAGCATCCGATGGCTGCCCACGCCGAGGTGCTGCGGCCGCGTACGGACCGGCGGGACGGTCCGGAGGACGGCTCCGGCGCCGGAGCCGGGCCGGCGCGCCGGGACCGGCCCGGACAGGGGGGCGGGGGCGGAGCGGGGCCCGGGGACACGCTGATCGTGGTCGACCAGTTCGAGGAGGTGTTCACGCTCTGCCCGGACCAGGCCGAGCGGGCCGCCTTCATCGACCTGCTGCTCACGGCGCGCCGGCCGGACAGCGGACTGCGGGTCGTCGTGGCCGTGCGCGCCGACTTCTACGGCCGGTGCGCGGAACACCACGGGCTGGCCGAGGCGATGCGGGACTCCAGCGTGCCTGTCGGCCCGATGACGCGCGAGGAACTGCGGGAGGTCGTCGTCAGGCCCGCGCAGACGGCGGGACTCGTCGTCGAACGGTCTCTCACCGCCCGGCTCGTCCGTGAGGTGGACGGCAGGCCCGGCGGGCTGCCCCTGCTGTCGCACGTCCTGCGCGAGACCTGGCGCAGGCGCCGAGGTCGTGCCCTGACGGAGGAGGCGTACCGCGCCGCCGGCGGACTGGAAGGCGCCATCGCGCAGACCGCCGAGGACGTGTTCGCCGGGCTGTCCCCCGACCAGGCCGAGCTGGCCCGGCTGGTGCTGCTGCGGCTGGTCGCCCCCGGGGAGGGCGCGCAGGACACGGGGCGGCGTGCGGAGCGGGCGGAGCTGGAGTTCGCGGCGCCGGACGACGTGGCGGTCGTCGTGGACCGGTTCGTCCGCGCCCGGCTGCTCACCCTCGATGACGACACAGTGTGCCTCGCCCACGAGGCCCTGCTCACCGCGTGGCCCCGGCTGGTCGCGTGGATCGAGGAGGACCGGGAGCGGCTGCGCGCCCACCGCCGGTTGTCGGAGGCGGCCAGGTCCTGGGACGAACTGGGGCGTGAGCCGGGGACGCTGTACCGGGGTGCCAGGCTGGCCACCGCCGGGGAGCTGTTCGGCGCGGACCCGGGCCGGCCCGCCGCCCTGACGCCGCTGGAGGACGCCTTCCTGACCGCCTCACTGGCCGGCCGGGCGCGGGAGCGTCGCCGCCGCCGTCTCCTGGTCGGCCTCCTGTCGGGCCTGCTGGCGCTGTCCCTCGTCGCCAGCCTCGCCGCCTGGCAGCAGAGCCGGGTCAGCGAACGCAGGCACGTGGAGGCGGAAGCGGGTCGTCTCGTCGCCGTCGCCGAGGGACTGCGGCAGGCCGACCCGGCGGCGGCGGTGCGCCTGAGCCTCGCCGCGTGGCGGCTCGCGCCGTCCCTGGAGACCCGCTCCGCGCTGCTGGGTTCCCTGGCACAGCAGGAACGGGACGTCTTCACCCTCCCGGACGCCGGCGGGACGGAGACCGTGCGCCACCTGACGGACGACGGTCGGACGCTGGTGGTGATCGCGGCGGACCGGGTCGAGACCTGGGACGTGCGCTCCCACCGCCGTACCGCCACCTACCCCGGCCCGGGCACGGGGCCCGACGGGGAGGACCGCGCGAGCTGGGCGGTGGCCGCCCCGGACGGCCGCACGCTGGCGCTGCTCGACGGCGAGGACGTCGAACTGTGGGACGTGCGGACCGGGCGGGTGACCGGCCGGCTCCCCGGCGCGCTCCCGCTGAACGGGAGGTTCGGCGGGGACGGGCGCACCCTGCTCCTGGACGGTATGGGCGGGAACGACGAGGGACTCTCCTCATCGTTCCAGGTGTGGAACGTGCCGCAGCGGCGCCGGCTGCTGAGCCTCCCGCTCGGCGCCTCGGAGGCGGTGCAGGGCAGCGCCGTCAGCGCGGACGGCCGGTGGTTGGCCGTGTGCACCGACAAGCGGCCGCTGGAGGTGCGCGATCTGCGGCGCGGAGGCCGGAAGCTGCCGCTGCCGTGGCTCGCCTCGGCGGGAGGGGACCACTGCTTCGAGGGCGGCTTCGGCTTCTCCCCGGACAGCCGGAGCGTCGCGCTCGTCGCCAAGTCCGGCATCCGCCGGTGGGAGCTGCTCCCGGGCCGTGAGCTGCCCGCGCTCACGGGCGCGGACGTCCGGGAGATGCGGTTCAGCGCCGACGGCCGGTTCCTCGCGGCCGCCGCCCTCACCGACGAGATCCTGCTGTGGCGGCTCACGGCGCCCGGCGGCCCGGTCTTCCGGCACGCGCTGGTGAGCGAGAGCCCGCTCGGGCTGCGGCTCGACCTCGCCGAAGGCGTCGTACGGTACGGCGCCAGGGGCGGCGCGACCGTCCGGTCGGTGGCTCTGGGCGGCGCGGTGAGCCGGCGGTGGCGCACCGCTGCGGTGGACGGCGCCGCGTGGAGCGCCGACGGGCGGCTCCTGGCCACGGTGGGACGTGCCGGCGGGGCGGGGTACGAGCTGCGAAACGCCGCGGGCCGGCTGTCGGTCCGGCTGCCGGGCACGCCGTGCCCCGCCGAACCGGCCGGGGAGGAACAACCGCTTGAGGAGGACCCACCCGGCCCCGGCTTCGTCGCGTCCGCCCAAGCCGGTGGCGATCACGTGCCGGAGGACCCGGGAAGCGCGGCTGCAGTGGCCACCGGTTGCGTGGACACCATGACGTTCAGCGCGGACGGGCGGCGCCTGGCGTACGGAGCGGTCTGGCAGGACGTCGACCCGGACGCGGGGACGCCGCCGCGCCAGTCGGTCAGGGTGTGGGACGTCCGGGCCGGCCGGCTCCTGCGCACCGTCGATCTCGACCGGGACGGCACCCCCGCGGAGGACGGCCGGCTGCCCTCGGGCGTCGCGGCGGTGGCCCTCGGCGCCGACGGCCGCACGCTGCTCGTGTCCCGGTTCGCCGAGCGGGACGCGCTCGAACTGTGGGACGTACGCAGCGGAAAGCGCCTGCGCACGGTACCGGACCTCTCCGGGCTGGAGCTGGCCCTGCGCGGGGACGGAAGCCTGGCCGTGTCCGAGGACGGTTCGGTCGACCTGCGCTCCGGGCGGGTCGGGCGGCGTGCGCTGGCCTGGGACGAGCCGGTCGCCCTGGCCTTCAGTCCGGACGGCACACGGCTTGCGGCGGGTGACCTGCGGGGCCGGGTGAGCCTTTGGGACGGTGACGTGCGCCGGCACCTGGGCGTGCTGCCGGGGACGCCCGCCCAGGCCCGTCGCGCGGAGGACGACGAGGTGGTCGCGCTGGCGTTCTCCCCGGATGGCACGACGCTCGCTGTCGCCGGCGACTCCGGCGCGGTGCACCTGTGGGACACGGCCTCCCGGCAGTTGCTGGGCTCGGCGCTGCCCACGCCGGGTGACCGGGTGCTGTCGATGGCGTTCAGCCCGGACGGCAGGACGCTGCGCGTCGCCGGAGCGCACGTGGCGGTCCAGACCTACGACGTCGACCCCGGTCGTATCGTGGCTCTGCTGTGCGCCCGGGTCGGCGCGGGCCCCTCGCCCGCGGAGTGGCGGACGCACCTGCCGACGGTTTCATACAGGCGGTCCTGCTGACCGGCGGCGCGCTGCCGCTTCCGTGGGCCGAGGGCCGCCGCAGTCCGGGCCGAACTCGGCGCCGACCCAGGGCCCGTCAAGCTTCGCCCGCCCGAGGTGGCCGCGTCCCCGTGGGCTCACCGAGTCGGCGGGCGGCTCGGCACCGCGCCGGGCCGGGTCCGGACGGGCCGATCCGGGTGGTGCGAGACCTCGGGGCCCGACCGGTTCACCCGCCGTTGCGGAGGCGCGCACCACCGGGCCGTCAGCGGGCCACGCCGGGGCGGCCGTCCGGGGCCGGGATGCGGCCGGGAGCTTGGTGTTGATGCGGTCGATGCCTTGCCCGGTGGCGTCGCCAACCTCGCCGGTGGTCACCTTGCCGATGCCGCCGACGCCACCGAACAGGGCATCCGCCGGATCAACGACAAGCCGCAACTGCCCTGATCCTTCCTCACCCACACGGGACTCACCATCCACCCACCAATCCCACCCAACTAATGAAAAGATCAGTGATCAGGGGGTTCCGCACGCCATGAAACGGGACGCGGGGACCGCTGGAACTTGCGGAAGACCTCGGGCAGCAGGACCACCAGGAAAATTCCGATGAAAGGCCACAACAACGCACCGATGATGAGCCAGATATCGGTGCTGTCATCCGCTCGGTCAGTGGTTTCCATCAGGTGGACAACCGGTACGATCACCAGTGCGGGGGCAACCAGCCAGGCGTATGCGTACGTCCGGACGATCTCACCGACGTGCAGACGCGACCGTCCGTGCACCTTGTACACGGAGTTCGCGAAGACGTGTTCGATCTGCCCTGTGTATTGCTGACTGGAGACGCGCGTTTCGGATAAGTAGTACCTCTGCAGCGGTATCAGTGGCAGTAGGTTGAAGATGAACCACCGGGTGGCGAAGAACCGCTCGCTGTCGTCGGTTCTCGTGCATCCTCTGAGGTCGAACCCGAAAATCCCGTTGTAGTAATTAAACTTGGATTCGTTCGGTCGCACTGGCCATACGCGATTGGGCATACGCGGTTCGCCCCTCCTCGTCCACCGCATTTCCGGCGATCGGTCACCAGGGTAGGGGCTGTGGCGCGGAGGGGTGAGGTTTCGCAGAGGTTCCTGCTGCCCGATTTTCCGGTCGGGTCGACCCGTGCATGCATTCGGCGGCGATGTACCCCGCCACCGGGGTCGACACACAGACCGAGGTGATCCCCCCGTGTCCGCGCAGGCTCGGACACGGGGAGCAGGGTGGTTGCGGACGGCGAGCAGGCGCCGGGCACCAGAAGGGGCAAAGCCCCGGCAGGCCTAGGGCATCGGCCGCTCGACCCGCGGCTTGTCCTTCGGCTTCGCTGCCCGGGCCGGATCGACCAACGCGCCGTAACGAGTGGCCGGTTCGGCGTACGCCTTGGTGATCTTCGGGTCGTAGAGGTCGGGCTTGTCGACACCGGTCTTGAGGTTGACCGCCCGGGCTGATCCCGGCCGCCTCCGCCGGGGCCAGGTACTTCCTGACCGTCTTGCGGCCCCCCAGCGACGCGGCCAGCTCTCTCTTCGAGCGGCCCGCGTACCAGTGGACGTAGATCTCGGTGATGTCGGCCACGACGAACGTTCTCCTCGCCATCCGGGCTGTCCATCGGCCACCCGAACCACGAGACGAGGAACTTGAGCAGCTCCACGACGACCAGGTCCCTCGATCCCGACCTCCGCGCTACCCATGGCCAATTGAGAGAATTCGGAATGGGGAATTACATGATGCTCAAACCGCCCAACCTGGGGAAAAAATTGATCGTCGACAGGCCGAGGACGGCAGCGCCAGAACAGCCGGAAGGGGACTCGGTCAGTCGCTCCGGCGGGTCACCGTCCCGGGGCCGGCGCCCTTCTGCGAAGGTCTTCGACAGCACCCTGCCACCTCCTCTTCTCCGACAGGTTGCTGTCGGAGAAGAGGAGCGCACGGAAGTCCTTGTAGGCGGACAGCAACCGGTACGCGCGGCGCGGTGGTGCGGTGGTATCAGCCGTGATCATTCCGTTCGGACGGCCTTCGGCCCGGGTTGGCCGGTCCTGAGGGCCACCGAACCCGGCTATCCAAGACACCGCTTTGCCCGGACCGACCTGTCCCGTCTCGGACGGACGGGCCGACCCGGTAGCCCGCCCGCTGCCATCCAGCCGCCGTCTGCCACGCTCCCCTTGGCCGTCCACCCGGTCGGCGATGGTCGGGCAGTGTGCCATCGCGATATGTCCCGAACCTGGTCAGACCCTGTGTACCAGAGCCCGTTCGAAGACCAGCTTGTGGAGTGCCCGGCGCCCCTGCGCGAGCCGTCCGGCCCTTGGCCCCGGCGTCGCCATGTGCATGTCTGTGCGGATGCGTCGTTCAGCATGTCTTGCGGTAGGGCACACCGGGAAGGTCTGTCCTCCAGTCCGTCGGGGAGAGACCGCCCCTGGCGCGCGCGCACGCCTGCTTCAGAAGGTGGGCCTGGTTGAGGTCGTACTTTTGCAGGAGGACGTGGGTGCCGGCGGCGTGAAGGGTCTTGCCGCTCGTGCCGAAGGCCAGCGAGAGGACATGGTCGCCGGGGGTGGGGAGGGCTGAGCCGACGGCCTGGTTCGACGCGGTGTCCCATATCTGAAGGGCGCCGTAGTTACCTCCGACGGCCAGGAGACCGCTGTCAGGTGAGAAGGCCAGCGCGGTCACGGACGCTCCGTAGCCGTGCCGCCCTCCGGTGTTGGCGCCTGCCAGGACTCCGAGGCGCCGGCGGAGGTCTCCGTCCCAGATCGTCACCCTGCCTTGTAGGTCGCCCACGGCCAGGTACCTGCCGTCCCTGCTGAAGGCCACCGTTGTTGTCTGCTCATCGCCTAGCGGGAGTCGGCTGGCCCGCCCGGAACGCAGGTCGGCAACACCGTTGCCGGTGGACACCACTTTGCCGCCGTCGGAGCGGAAAGCCAGTTCCGCACCGTCCAGCGGGCCCGCGTCCAGCGGACCCGCGAACCTCGGCACCGTCCGCAGAAGCCTCGCCTGTCGTACGTCCCACAGTTCGAGCGAGTCCGGCAGAGTACGGGCCACAACCATCCTCCGGCCGTCGGCGCTCAGGGCGATACGGGAGATGCCAGGCTGCGAGCCGTCCTCCTTCACCTGGGGAAGAACGAGGCTTGCGTGTCGACGGCGGTTGACCACGTCCCAGACGGTGATCTGTTGATGGGGCGGGGCCTCCGGGGAGTAGGCGCTCCGAGCCGGACCGTAGGCGAAGTACCTGCCGTCGGCGCTGAACGACATCACCTCGGTGCACAGCCCCAGATATGCCGACGGGCACACGGCACCAGGTAGTGCGGAGATGAGACGTCCGGTGCGCCCGTTCAGCAATTCGAGCTTCCGCTGTCCTCCTTTGACATGCAGGACGGCCAGCGTTCTTCCGTCTTCGCTCCACTTCCCTGCACTGGCAGGGTCGGCCCGCCACCGGTCTGTCACCGTCTGCCCCAGGTGCAGCGACCGTACAGTCGTACCGTTTCGGGATGCGTACCGGATGACGCCCTGCGCGACGTCCACTCGCAGGGCGTACGCCGACTCGCTCAGCAAGGGGTGGCGGAAAACCGGGTCCTGTGTGAGAAGGCTTTCCTGACGCGCCGGTGTACGCCACAGCTGGATTTCGTCGACGCCGGTCACGACGGCGATGAACCTGCCGTCGGCGCTGAATCGCAGAGCCTCCACCGATTCGACGTCCAGTCCGAGCAGCTCTTGGCCGGAGGCGAGTTCCCACGTGCGGATCCCGGTGGCGGTCGCCAGGGCCAGCAGGTCACCCGCAGGGTGCAGGGCGAAGGTGTGCCGCCGGCAGGAGGACGATGCCACCTCCGCCGCCCGGGGCAGGCGGACCCTGCGCCGTTCGGTGAGGTCCCAGATCCGCAGGGGCTCCCGGTCGCCGCAGACGGCCAGCAACCGGCCGTCCGCACTGACGGTCATGTCCTGGATGTTGTCCTCCTGTGACAACGGAACCCGCAGGATCTGCCTGCTCCGCGGCAGGTCCCACACCTCGATGTCGTCGCCCAGGACGACGAGAGTGCGGCCGTCCGGGCCGAAGACGGCTTCCAGGGGCATCCCTGGGCTTCTGACCTCTTGTGTCACCCGCCCGGACCGTACGTCCCACAGCCGTACGCGGTCCTCTCCCAGCAACGCGATGATCCGGCCGTCCGGGCTCACGCGGGTCGAGCTCTCGATGTCGTCGTCCTCACGAGGCCGGCCGATTCCCGGGTAGGTGTGTGTCCGGCGATGGGTGCGCACGTCCCAGGTCACGACGCGCCGAGGCGTGACGGTCGTCAGGGTCCGGCCGTCCGCCGTCAAGTGGTGGACGGCCTGCCCTTCCTCGGGGTCGGGCACGGTGAAAACGTCCAGTTCCCTCTGCATCGCCGCACTGAGCAGCGCCGATCGCGTCTCCGCCGTGTCAGCGAGCCTGAAGGCCGCCACGCTCAGCCGTATGGCCCTCACCGGATCCGAGAACCGCATGCTGTCCGCGACGGCCGCGATCCGACGTGCCTCAGCCTCCACCTTTCTCCGATCACTGGTACGGCCCTCCTGCCAGGCGACGACGCCCGCGACCAAGACGAGTGCCATCAGGGCGGCCAGGGCGGTGGCGATGCCGCGGCGACGGCGGCGGTCGCGTGTGCGGGCACTGCGGGCGGCGTCCAGGAACGAGCGCTCCAGCGAGGTGAGGGCGGCGCCGTGCGTCGCGGTGCCGAAAAGTTCTTCGACGGTCTCCAGGCGGGTGCCCCGGTACAGGGCGCCGGGATCGCGGTCGAGGTCGTCCCAGGCCCTGGCCGCCTCGGTGAGGCGCCGATGGGCACGCAGGCGGTCGCGGCCCTCGTCGACCCATCCGCGCAGTCTGGGCCAGGCGGTGATGAGAGCCTCATGGGCGAGGTCGACCGTGCCGTCGTCCACGGTCAGCAGCCGGGCGTCGATCAGACGGTCCAGTACGGCGCCGACCTCCTCCTCGGGGGCGAAGTCCAGCTCCGCGCGGTTCACCGGCCGGCGGGTGTCCTGGGCGCCCTCGCCGGGGGTGACCAGGCGCAGCAGGATCAGCCGCGCCAGCTCGGCGCGCTCGGGGGAGAGACATCCGTAGACGTCTTCCGCGGTCTGGGCGATGGCGCCGCGCACACCGCCTGCGGCTTCGTAGGCCCGCAGCGTCATCGTTCTTCCCGAGCGGCGGTGCCAGGTCTCCAGCAGGGCGTGGGAGAGCAGCGGCAGACCGCCCGGCTCGTCGGCGATCTCCTCGACGAGGCGTGTGGTGAGGGCGCGTTCCACGATCACGTTCCGGGTGGCGGCGGGCTTGACGATCGCCTGCCTCAGCTCCGCCGGGCCCATCGCCCCCACCGGCACGGCCGCGTCCTTCAGAAGGTCCACCAGGTGTGGGTAGCGCAGGCAGTGGCCGTAGAAGTCGGCGCGTATGCCCAGCACCACACGCAGCCTGCTGTCGGGGTGCCGGGCGGCCAGCAGCCGGCGGATGAACCGCTCCCGTTCCGCCGGGTCGGCGCAGAGGGTGAACAGCTCCTCGAACTGGTCCACCAGCACGTAGGTCGGCCCCGGTCCGGCGGGCTCCAGCTTGCCGATGTGCGTACGCGCCGGGTGCTGCCCCGGAGTCAGGATGCGCAGGGCGGCCGGGCCCGGTTCCGGCGGCTCCGGGCGGCGCAGACGGGGGACGACACCGGCTCGCAGCAGGGACGACTTGCCGCTGCCGGACGGCCCGAGCACGGCCGCGCAACGGCGCGCGCGAAGGCGTTCGAGCACGTCGTCCACCACCTGCTCGCGCCCGAAGAACAGTTCGCTGTCGCCGGGTTCGAAGCGGGTCATCCCGCGGTAGGGCGGCTCCTCGCCGTCGGCGGCGCGCGGAGCGGCGGCCACCTCCGCGGCCACGGCTTTCCACCGCTTCTCCCACTCGGCGGTGTCGCCCTTGCAAGCCGCCACATAGGCAAGCGTCACCGAAAGGGAGGGCAGCTGCTCCCCTTTGGCCGCTCTCGAGAGGGTGGAGACCGAGACCTCCACCTGCCGGGCCATCTCCCGATAGGGGATTCCGCCCGCCTCCTGCCGCAGCCGGCGCAACTCGTACGCAAATCGCGGAACCGGCCCTTGTGCCGGATCGAGGTCCGTCTCCGGACGCCCCATGTCGCTTCCTTCCCCCGTGCCGCCCGCGTCACCGGCGGCGGCGTCTCATTCCAGCACGCCCCCATGGCGCCGGGACAGCGGTCATTTCGCCAACCCCATCAGCTGACCTGCTTTGTTTCATGTCTCGGAGAGGGCTGTGCAACAACCAGGGACCCGGTGGACTCGAACTGGGACGACCACAGCGGCCGCCCCGCAGGCACCGGCGTGACGCGTCGGACGTGTCCGTGACCTCCTCCGGGGAGCACCGCGGGTGCCTGCTCGATCGATCCACGATGTGAAGGGACTTTGCGTCATGAAACGAGGAAACCGTCTGTCGGTGGCCATCGGTTCCGCTTTCCTGGTCACTGCTGCCCTCGCCACTCCCGCGGCCTTCGCGGACGGCACCGCGTCCGTCGACTCGGGCCGGTCCGCCTTCCGGGCCCAGGCGGTGGCGGCGGGTCTGACGGCGGCGGAGGCGACGGCGCTGCAGAAGGCGGTCGACGCGGCCCTGGCCCAGGACGGCGGCAAGCAGACCGCCGCCAACGAGATCCGGTACGCGGACGGCCGGCTGCTGCTGCCTCTGCCGGGTGAGAAGTACGCACGCGAGCTGGACAAGAGCGGCAAGAAGGCGGCCAAGGCCCACACCTGCACCTACAAGGCCCTGTGCGGCTACTCGGGAAGGGGATACACCGGCGCGGAGCGTGAGTGGTTCTCGTGCGTCTTCCACAAGAAGCCGAGCAGCTGGAAGAGCGGAGGCTCCTGGTACAACAACCAGAAGCGCGGCCGCGTGGGCGACTGGTACAGCCCCACGAAGAAGTGGCTGGGCTCCACGAAGCCGGCCCCCTGGGGCACCACGCACGGCCAGTGGCGCGGGGTCGGGTACGTGAAGCCCTGCTGACCCGGCCGCTTCCCGGCTGAGGTCGAATCCACGTACCGGGCCGGCACGCGGGAGTGCCTTCCGCGCGGGGACGCTGACACGTACCGAACGGTGTGTCCGTCCCAGGCGGAAGGCACTTCCCGTGTGCGGTGCGCCCGGCCGGGCGTCCGCGCCGAGGGCGTGAGGAGGGTCCGGGCGCAGTCCGCGGGGTTCCTGTTCGTCGCCGGTCCGGACGCGGCCGGGGCCGGTGGGCGCGCGGGGGTCAGATCCAGGAGGGAGGTGGAGGGAGGTCACCGGGGGCGGCCTGGAGGGGGCGTCCTTGGCGCGGCCTGTCAGCCAGGCCGGCAGGGCGGCTTGGGGGCCGCTGACCGTGGGACCCGCGTCCGGGGTCAGGGTGTGGGTGAGGTCCGTGTCCGTGGCCTTGATGGTCATGGGTGGTACGTCGGTTCGGCGACGCAGGGCGGCCACGATGTCGTCGATGATCCGGCGCACCGTGTCCGGCGGGATGTCCTCGAAGGTGTAGCCGGCTGCCAAGTCCGCGTGGTGGACCTCCAGTTCCCGGATGCGGATGAGGATCAGGTCGGCCGGGGTGCGCAGTTCGCCCGTGCGCATACGGACCTCCGCCTGCCAGGCCGTTGGCGGCAGGGCCCGTATCTCGCGGTCGAAGCGGGCCGCCGTGTCGAGGACGTCCGCCACCAGCTCCTCCACCGGGCGGTCCGCGCCTGCCTCGATCTCCGCCGCCCGCACCTCCGCGCTCGCGTACTGCGGCGTCTCCACCCCGTACGGACCGAGCGGAGCAGGCGGCACAGGCTGTCGGTGGCGCGGGCGACATGGGTGACGACATGCCCGCGCGTCCACGGCGGGACCAGCGACGGCTGCCGCGTCTCCGGCCGGTCGGCGACCGGACCGTGGCGGCGAAGCGGTTCGTCGCCTCCGCCATCCGCGTCAGGGCCTCCGGATCGCGCACTTCCGCCTCCTCCCCCGAATCGGTCGATTGTGGAAGTTGGTCTCCGTATCACGGTATCCGACGGATGTTCGGGGCGATGACCCGACCTCGGCCGTCGGAGCCCCCCGAGCCCCTCCACCACCCGAGAGGCTGTCCGGCATGGAGTCCGGTGACTGAGCCTTTTCCAATCTGCCCGTGAAGTCGGGCAGTTGGGCTGACAACGTGGCGAAGCCCCTGGTAGATGGGTTTTCGACCAAGAGAACCGTCTCCACCAGAGGCTTCACGTGCTTGTCTACCCATCGGGCGTCGACGTGTCCAGCTCCGCCCTCCGCTTCCTCACGCAGCAGCTGCGGCGCCACCGCCGCACGACCGGCTCCCGGTGGCGGCGCCTGACCGCCGGCCGCCAGGCCTTGCTCACCCTCGCCCATCTGCGGATGGGCCACACCTATGCCCAGCTCGCTGCCGGATTCGGCATCGGCACCACGACGGCCTACCGCTACGTCACCGAAGCAGTCGAGCTCCTGGCCGCTCTCGCCCCCGGCCTGACCGACGCGGTGCGGACCGCGTCGGCGAAGGCGTACCTGATCCTGGACGGCACCCTCCTGCCCATCGACCGCATCGCCGCGGACCGGCCGTTCTACTCCGGCAAGCACAAGAGGCACGGCATGAACGTGCAGGTCATCGCCGACCCCTTCGGCCGGCTGCTGTGGGCCTCACCGGCCCTGCCCGGCGCCGTCCACGCCGTCCGCGCGGCCCGCGAACACGGCATCGTCGACGCCCTGGCCGAGGCCGGCATCCCGTGCTGGGCCGACAAGGGGTACCGAGGCGCCGGCAGCACCGTCCGCATCCCGTGCCGGGGACGATGGGAGACCCTCTCCGCAGGCCGGCAGGCGGTCAACCGGTCCCACGCGAAGATCCGAGCCCTCGTCGAGCAGGCTGTCGCCACCCTCGAGTCCTGGCAACTCCTTCGCAAACTGCGGTGCTCGACCACCCGGATCACCAGCCTCGTCCACAGGCCGTCCTCACCCTGCTTCTGACCCGCTCAGGGTGAGGATGAAAAAGGCTCAGTGTGTCAAGCCGTCGTTGGCAAGGTGGGCGAGCTCAAAGTAAACCTCAGGGTGACCGTTGTGCCCTTTTCTGTCGGATTGACTGCTGCGTGAAGGTGCTCATTCCTGGCATCAGGTGAAGGGTTGGGGCACAGTTGATGCGTCGGAGTCGTGCACCAGTTCAGCAAGCTGGATAAGGAAGCCGTACGTTGCTATGCGCCCTCGGAGGCGAAGGAAGTACGACCGGTCGGAGCACTTGAAGATTCCTCGGCGGCGTACCTTCCGGATGCTGTGCTCATAGGTGTTCACCGTTTGTATGAGGGCCGCCGTTGCCTCTTCCGGACTGCCCTCCAATTCCACGACCGTGCGCGCGTCACGACTCGCCTCGGCAACGCCGTCAACAGGGACGGCCAGCACGATCCATCGGGACATCCTGGGATCAGTTCCTTCCCCCTTGGCACCGCCCGCACGGTGCTTACGGGAACAGTGTTACAGGCGAACAGCACCATGCCCTCCGCAGCCCTGAAACGAGGCGCGAAGCTACGTCGACATGGCTGGTACAACAGGGGTGAACAACCGCTTGTCACGCAGCATCGCCAGAGCACGTCGACCCTTCTGCGCGCGAGTGCAAGCAGGGCTTGGGTGTGGAGCAGACCCTCGGCTCGCTTCTTGAGGTAGTAGTCCCTGGAGGGGCTGGGGCTCATTATCGCGGACTGTGCGGACAGTTAGAGAACGTGCTGTAGGCGCCGGTGTTAGCGCTTGGGTCGGTGGTAGTTACCGGTGTGGCGGCAGGAGTCTTTGGAAACCGGGGCCAGGCCAGCGTGGGAAGCGAGTCGGCCTGCGTCCTTGTAGCTGGTCAGGCGCCGACGATGGCGACGAACTCAGCGCCCAGGATCGGGCCCATGCCGGGCAGTGATTCGATGGTTTCGGCGCGTTCGTCGGTGCGGAAGGTCTCGCGGATTTCCCGATCGTTGTTCCTGATCCGTTCATCCAGGAACAGCAGCTGATGGACGAGGTCGCAGACCAACTTTGCGGCCCGCTTCTCGCCCGGCAGGGAAGTGAACTGGGACTGTGCGGCCTCTCGACGGCCTTGGCGGCGATGTCGCCGGGTCCCGCACCGCGTTCTGCAACTGCACGAGGGCGTGCTGCCACTCGTAGATGTCCTCCGGCAGCCGCGGCTTCGCCGGGCCGCGGCGCACCGTCGTGCGCGTCACCGTCTCGGTCCGCTCGACGACTGCGCGCACGGGCTCGGCCGTCTGCCCGCCCTGGTCGACCGGCCGGGCCGCGCGCCGCTGTGCCGTGCGTACCTCCGAGGCCCGCTTGCGGTGCGAGTCACGGCAGTCCTCCGGCGGCCGACCGGCATCCGCATACACGATCCGCTCACCGCACCAGGCGCACGTCGTCTTCAACCGCTCGCTCACGAAAACCCTCTCGCGCACGCGAGGACGTCGCCGTCGTGCTCTTGGTCCTCGGTGTCGGGGCCGGGCTGCTGCTCAAGATTCGTCACGGACGAAACCGTAGGCGAACAGAGTGCCAGAGGTGCGCCGCGTTTTCGCGGCCACGGACCGGGGGCGCCCAGGCCACCGGCTGTCCTGTCTGGTTGGAGGGTGCGACAGCCTGCGGCGGTGACCATGGATTCGCAGGAATTCATTGGCATCCGGAGGTGGACTCCGCGCAGATTGTCCTTGCGAATCCGACGGGAGGATGGGGGAGCGGCATGTCCCGAGGGCCGTGGACCGGCAATGACTCCGGCCACAACGATCTGGTTCACGAGCGCTGGCTGCGGCTGGTTAACCGGTCTACCGCAACGCCCGGCTATCGGGATGCGTGGTATGACGCACAGTGCGGCGGCTGTGAGTTCTGGGTGGCGTTGAGCGGGAAGCTGGGGCGGGACTGGGGAGCTTGCACTCAGGCCGGCTCGGGTTTCGACGGGCGGGTGCGATTCGAGCACGATGGTTGCGAGCACTTCACCACTCGGGCTGACGGCTCCTTCGGCTGAACCTCCTTCGCAAGCTTCCACCGGACCGCGCAAGATCCCTCGCAACCTGGATCCCGGACTTCGCGCGGTTCACCGCCACAGGGCACCGGCCGGGGGACACAGCGGGGGCGTACAGGCGACCGCAGACAGGCGCAGCGAGTCAGTACTCCAGCAGCGCTTCGTGTCCTGAGCTGCCGGTTGTCGTTGCCCTGGCATGGAGGGGATGACTGAAGTCGCTGGTTGGGAAGCAGAGTTGGAGTCGGTGTTCGCTCGGGTGGCGGGCCGGTTCGCTCGGGCGGATCTGCGGTGGCGGATGCGGTGCGGGACTACGTGCGCGGTCTGCTGGGCCAAGCGGCACGGAAGAACGGTTGGCAGCTCGCGGAATGGGCAGGTCACCGCACTCCGGACGGCTTCCAGCGGCTGTTGAACAGCAACCGCTGGGACGCGGACGCCGTGCGGGACGATGTCCGCGCTTACGTGGCCGAACGCCTCGGGCCCGGTGGTGTGCTGATCATCGACGACACCGGGTTCGTCAAGAAGGGCACCACCTCGGCCGGGGTCGGCCGGCAGTACACCGGCACCTCGGGAAAGATCGACAACTGCCAGATCGGCGTGTTCGCCGCCTACGCCGCCGGCTCGGGCCGGGCCCTGGTCGACCGGGAGCTCTACCTGCTCAAAGCCTGGACCCCGATCGTGACCGCTGCCGGGCGGCGAAGATCCCCGATGAACGCGACTTCGCGACCAAGGGAGAGCTGGCCCGGAACATCGCCCGCCGCTGCCTGGCCACTGGCCTGCCCGCCAAGTGGGTCACCGCGGACGAGGCCTACGGGCAGGACTGGCACTTCCGCCGCCTGCTCGAACAGCTAGACATCGGCTATGTGGTGGCGGTGCCCAGACCCAGCAGATCAAGTCCCTGGCCGGCATCTGGCGCGTCGACCAGCTCATCGACGAGGCACCCGGTGATGCCTGGCAGTGGCTGTCCTGCGGTGACGGGGCCAAGGGCTCGCGGATCTACGACCGGGCAGCGGCCAAGCTGCCCGCCCACCTCATCTTCGACCTCGATCCGCCCACCCATCACCGCTGGGTGATGGCTCGCCGCAGCCTGTCCGATCCCGGCGGACTCGCCTCCTATCTGACCTACGCCCCAGTCGGCATCAAGATCGCCGAACTGGCCCGCATCGCCGGCTCCCGCTGGGCGATCGAGGAGTGCTTCCAGGCCGCGAAGAACGAATGCGGCCTGGACGAGTACGAGGTCCGCCGCTACACCGGCTGGTACCGGCACATCACTCTGGCCATGCTCGCCCACGCGGTCCTGGCCGCACTCGCCGCCCAAGCCCAGAGCGACACCGCAAAGGGGGCTGCGGAAACGGATCGGCCCTCGTCCCGCTCACCGCGGCAGGGATCAGGCGGCTCCTGGACGCTCTGCCCCCCCGCGAGCCGGCCGCGACCCCGTCACCCACACACTGAAATGGTCGGCCTGGCGAAGACAACGCCAGGCCGTCGCCCGCCACTGCCACTATCGAAAGCGCAGCTCAGGACGCGAAACGCTGCTGGAGTACTAAGCTGTGGCCGTTGCTGAGACCCCCTTCCACAAGGCGTTCAGGCGGTGCGTGCATGGCGACGAGCGGTTTCGCTTACCTGGTGGTCTTGATGTGACTGGCGTGCAGAAGCAGAAGGCAAGGACGACTGCATGATGACGACACACGATTTCATCGGCCGCACCGTGACGCACGCGCTCGTCCCCGGTGTGGCCGAATCGGTGCTTGTCCTGGTGGAAGGTGTCGCCGGCACCGGGAAGAGCCATCTGCTGAAAAAGCTGAACGCTTCGTGTGAAGCCGCAGCGGCCAATCGTGTGCTGTGGTGGCTGTGCGGAACAGCGGAAACACAGCCGCAGGAGCAATCACAGGAGGGGCCTCTGCTGCTCCTGGTCGACGATGCGCATCGGGCTACCGAGGAAGAGCGGCAACGCCTGCGCCGCGTACTGGAAAGACCGTGGCCTGGTCTGGCGGCTGTGGTGACCTACCGACCGGAGGAACTTGCCTTTCCGGCTCTGCCTCTGGGCGCACCGGCGGTGATGTACCCGCCCGGCCTGACCGTGCTGAGGCATCGCCTGCAGGTCTGGGGTGAGGAACGCATCCGCAGGGTCGCGGCAAAGACGCTGGAAGGCCGCTGCGCAGCAGATGCGGTGGGCAGACTTCACGAGCGGTCTGGCGGAGTTCCCCAAGTGGTTGTCGATCTGCTGTCGGCGATGAAGCGGCAAGGTGAGCCTGCCTACACGGCCGAGGATGTCGACGCGGTGGGAGTGCCGGTCCGGCTTACTGAACTGGTCCTGGGCCGGGTGGCTGCCATGCCTCTCGCCCATCAGCCGGTCGCGTGGGCGGCCGCAGTCCTCGATGAGCCTGCCAGCCAGAACGAACTGGTCACCGCCGCAGGCCTTGAGGCGACGCAGGGCCATGACGCCTTGCTTGCAGCCTTGGCAACCGGAGTGCTGGTGGAGCTGGACGCGGACCGGTACGGGTTCTCCGTCCCTCTCGCCGCGCTGGCTGTTCGTACCTGCATTCCGGGGCCGGTCCGGCGAACTCTGCACGAACGAGCCGCGGAGGTCCTGACTCGCAGGCAGCCTCCTTCGTGGGCTGCTGTAGCGGCTCACCGTAAAGCGGCCGGCGGAGGCCGTGGCTGGCTGCGGTCCGTGGAGAAGGCGGCCCGTGCGGCAGTGGAAGCAGGCCGCCATCAGCAGGCGATCGTTCTGCTGGAGCAGACCCTGGCCTCACCTCTGGTCCCACCACGAGCTCGTGCCCGGTTGGCACCGCTACTGGCACGCAGCGCTGTGACCGGACTGCGTTCGGACCAGACCGTCGCGGTTCTGGCACAGATCGTGCGGGATACGACCCTGCCCGTGGCCCTGCGCGGCGAGCTGCGTCTCGATCTGGGGCTGATGCTGTGCAACCAACTGGGCAGGTTCGCTAGCGGATGGCATGAACTCGAAGTTGCTGCGGCCGAACTCGACGGAGTCCGGCCCGATCTTGCGGGACGAGCGATGGCGGCACTAGCCATGCCGTACTGGCCGGGCCCCTCGCTCGAGGTTCACCGGCAGTGGCTGCAGAAAGCCCTGTCAGTCGCGAACGCCAGTGGGGATCAAACCCTCCATGCCGCAGTCCTGGCAAACCATGTCTGGTTCACCATAAGCTGCGGCGATCACCACGCGTGGAAGTTGCTGGACGCACTGCTCACCGACAGTACTGATCCCGCGTGCGTGCGGCATGTTGCACGCGGTCTGTGCAATGCAGCAGACGCCGCTGCCTGGCTGGGTTCCTACGAACGGGCAGAAGACTTCCTGGACCAGGGCCTCAAGTTGTCCGCGCAAAGCGGCGCGCCCTACACCGAGCACACCGCACTGGGGACACAACTGCTGCTGAAGTGGTGGACCGGGCAGTGGGCCGGCCTGGCCGACCAATGTGAAAAGTTCATCACCGCGACCGCCGACATGCCCGTCATCGCCTTCGACGCCCGCGTAGTACGAAGCCTTATCTCCTTCACTCAAGGGGACTGGGGAGCCACACTGTCCTGGTTGTCCGAGAGCAGTGAAATCCCCTGGCAGAACATGCCCACCCCGCTGGCCGCGACAGTCTCCGGCGCCCTGATCCGTCTTGCCCTGGCACGCCAGGACCTTCCCACCGCCGCGGAACAGGCCCGCAGGGCATGGGCCAACGCAACGGTCAAGGGAGTATGGGCATGGGTAGCTGAACTCGCTCCCTGGGCCGTGGAAGCGACCGCACGTACAGGCGACACGGACACCGCTCAGGCCATGATCCGCGACTTCGCCCTTGGCATCTCAGAACAGGATGCCCCCGCCGCAAAAGCCGCACTCATCTGGAGCGAGGCCGTACTGACCGAAGTGAAAGCGCAGGGCAAGAAGCAACAAGGCGACGAGCTGATCCAGGCGGCAAAGCTCTATCGGGAAGCCTCAATTGCCTACGGCACGCTGCCTCGGCCCTACGTCCAGGCCCTGCTCGTGGAAAGCGCGGCACGCTGCACGCTCGAAGCGCACGGGCCAAGCGTACCCACAACGTCCAGGGGACCAACCGGCATGACTGCAGCCTCCGGAAGGAAGACCACGGGTGTCGAAGCGGACCAGGCTGCTGCAGCCCGTGCAATCAGCGAGCTGGAAACCTGCACCGAGCAGTTCGCAGAACTGGGCGCGACATGGGATGCCGCTCGCGCCCGGGCTCTGCTGCGCACCTGGCAGCCGGCGAAAAGAGGGCGGCCCCCAGGTCGGGCCTCGCAGACCGAGCGGCTCACCTCCAGAGAGATGGAGGTGAGCCAGCTTGCGGCAAATGGACTGACAAATCGAGAGATCGCCTCAACTCTCCATATCTCCCCCCGGACAGTGGAGCAGCACATCGCTCGTGCCATACGCAAGATCGGCGCACTCTCCCGGAAAGACCTCCAGCGCCTCCGGCCGTGACAAGCCCTGCAAGGCGCTGCGCCCATCCTGCAGATCGATCGTGAGCCGTTTTCATCCTGTCTCTGTGGAGTGAAACGGCAGGTCAGCAGGGGGCGCGACGAAACGAGGCTCTTGGTCGTTGCGGTGGTGTTCTCTGCGCACCACGCATCGTCCGAGGAGCCTCGCTTGGTCCCGTATCATGCCATCGTCGAGGTCGCGCATGAGCTGGTCGAGCATGTTTCCTGGCCCATCTACGCACGAGGGCGTGAATGTCGCTCGCGGTGGCGGAAGCCGAGCTGCTTCCGGCAGGTCCTGCTCGTGCTGGTGCAGTTGCGCAAGAGCGAGACGCTGCCCAGCTTGGCAGCCGGCTTCAGCGTCTCGGCCTCGACGGTCTGGCGCTACGTCGACGCCGCCCTGACCGGCCTGGGTAAAGTTGACGGCATCCTGATCCCCATCGACCAGATCGCCGCTGTACTGCTCGATGAAGCGCCACAAGCACGGCATGAATGTGCAAGTCACCGTCCACCTGACGGCACACCGCCGTGGTTCTCCCGCGCAACATTGGGCCGCACCCACAATCTGGCCGTGTCCCGGGCCTACGGCATCCTCCAAGCCTGTCTCATCAGAGAGATCCTCGTTCTCGTGGACCGTGCCTACCAGGGCGCCGGCATCACCGTCCGCAACCCCTACAAGAACCACCGCGAACAGCCCGAGGATTACCAGCAGTTCAACCGCGACCATGCACGGCTGAGAGCTCCCGGCGAACGAGCCTTCGCGCAGCTGAAGCCCTCGCGGATCCTTCACCGGGCCAGGTGCTGCACCCGCCGCACCGGCATCATTGTCCAAGCCGTTCACACACCCCTGACCTGCAGCTATGCAGGATGAAAACGGCTCAGTACGGTGCAGAAGTCCGCAAGCACACCGAGAAGCAAAACCGGGCATTCTGATAAATATCGCCCGATTTTGCACCCTTTGTTCGCGTGTAGCTCATGCCCAAGTGATCGAAAGACCGCAGGTTCCGGTCCTGAGGGAGCCATAAGGGTATGGCCGGGTGCCGGCCCGTATGACAAAGCCGCGAGACGGCGGTACCCGGGCCGCGGCGTTCTGCCCGGATGAACAGGGTGCGAACGGCTTTACAGCTCGATGCCTGCCGCATACCTACTTGCGTCACTAGCCGCATGGCAGGGCGCCGCAGGCAGCCCGCCTTCCAGCCGTCTTCGCCATCGGTCTGTCCTGCCCGACACCTCCCGGCCCCGACCAGACGGCGGAAGCCCAGTACCTTCCCCATCTCCCGGTGAACCTTTGTGCCCGGCCACAGCAGGATCAGCGTCACTCCTTCCGCAGGCATCGGAATTGTTCTGCGTATAGGTAAAACAGGCTCCCTTATGGAACGGGCACTGCAGCGCGCTTAATGTTCCGGCCAAGCGTGAGACGCCTTGACGTAAAACGCTCGCCATCCCCATCCGGGAGAAGCCCGTCCCCCCTCACATGGAGCCTCCGTGCGTAAAAAGCTGCTGCACATAGCCGCCGGTGTCGCGGCGACCGCTGTCGGCGCGATGCTGGCCACCCCCAGCGCCCTTGCCGCCACGTCGCCCGAGCCCGCCCCCTCCGCCGGCCGTGTCATCGCCGCCGCCGAGCCTGTACCGGACCGCTACATCGTGGTCCTCAAGGACACCGGACTGACGAAGACCGCCGTCAACGAGCACTCCAAGGAGCTGACCAGCAAGCACGGCGGTCAGGTGCGCTTCACCTACGGGACCGTGCTGAAGGGCTACGCGGCGGCGATGAGCGCCGAGGACGCCCACCAGACGGCCGCCGACCCCCGTGTCGCCTACGTCCAGCAGGACGGCATCTCCCACAGCTCCGGCACCCAGACCGACCCGCCCTGGGGCCTCGACCGCGTCGACCAGCGCAGCAACACCCTCGACCGGAGCTACACCTACCCCAACACGGCCTCCAACGTCACCACGTACATCGTGGACACCGGCATCCGCATCGGGCACGCGCAGTTCGAAGGCCGCGCCTCGATCGGCGCCAATTTCGCCTCCGACTCCTACAGTCAGACCTGCATGAGCCACGGCACCCACGTGGCCGGCACGGTGGCGGGCAAGGACTACGGCGTCGCCAAGAAGGCCAAGATCGTCTCGGTACGAGTCCTGAACTGCGACGACCGGGCCGCCGACTCCGACATCATCAGCGCAGCCAACTGGATCACCGAGCAGGCCGCCAACGACCCCAACCGGCGAGCCGTGGTCAACATGAGCATCAACAGCCCCACCGGCAGCATCAACACCGCTCAGGACCAGGCCGTCAAGAACTCCATCGCCAAGGGCGTCACCTGGGTCGTCTCCTCCGGCAACAAAAACAGCGACGCATGCCGGAACTCGCCGGGCAACATCAAGGAAGCCATCGTGGTGAACAACGCCACCAAGAGCGACCAGCGGCGTTCCGACTCCAACTACGGCACCTGCACCGACCTGTTCGCCCCCGGCACCGACATCCTCTCCGCCGCCCCCGGCAGCGACAACGCCACCACCACCATGAGCGGCACCTCCATGGCCGCCCCCCACGTCGCCGGCGCGGCCGCCCTTTACCTGTCCGCCAACCCCACCGCCACCCCGGCCCAGGTCCAGACAGCCATCGTCAACAACGCCACCTCCAACGTCATCGGCGACACGCAGGGATCACCCAACAAGCTCCTGTACATCGGCGGCGACACCACCACCCCGCCTCCCGCGGGACCGCGCTTCGAGAACACCAACGACTACACCGTCTCGGACAACGCCACCGTCACCTCCCCGATCGCGGTGACCGGCGTCAGCGGCAACGCCCCCTCCGGCCTGTCCGTCACGGTCGACATCCGCCACACCTTCCGCGGCGACCTGAAGGTCGAACTGGTCGCCCCCGACGGCTCCGCATACCTGCTGAAGGACTACAACACCAACGACAGCGCCGACCACGTCCAGGCCACCTACACCGTCAACGCCTCCGGCGAGGTGGCCAACGGCACCTGGAAGCTGCGCGTCACCGACAACTGGACCAACGACACCGGCTACATCAACGCCTGGTCGCTCCAGTTCTGACCGCTTCGCCCTGCGACAACCACTGCTGAACGGGTCACGAGCCGTGGCGAGAACACTCGCCACGGCTCACACATGTCCCCGTACAGCCGGTCTTCGACCTCAAGTCACCAACCCAACCATGTGATGAGGGCACCGTGCGTTCGTAGCGGCGCTAGAACTGGGCGACGCCGCCAGACGACAGTCCGCTCAGTGCTTCAGCGCTGCCGACAGGACCTGGGCAAGGTCATGATGCCGCAGTGAGAAGAGCGAGCCGTCATTGATCGTTGCCGCAGATGAATCCCGGTTGCATATTTGGCCGCTTGTGTTCTTGAGCCTCGTCCTTCATCACGCGCCAGCGTGATGAAGGACGAGGAAAGCTCGGACGATCGTTGTGATGCGGTTGGTGCTGCAGCGCAGCTTCCGCAGGAGACGCCGGCCCTTCAGGGTGACCATGGTCTGTTTGCCGAGGCAGCGGGTCTTGGCGTGCGTGCTGTTGTGCCGCCGCTGCCACGGCTCGAGGCGGCGGCCGCGGAAGGGGACCGGGGTGGAGCCGCCGGCGCCTTGATACGCCGCGTCGGCCCAGCACCTGAGGTCAGCCTTGGCGAGCGCTTCGACGATGCCATGGGTGCGGGAGGTGATCAGGTCGTGAGTGGAGCCGGACGGCGCGGACGAGGCCCACAGCAGCTGACCACCGACAAGGGCGATGAGGACTTGGACGCTCACGCCATGACGTTTGTGTTTTCCGGAGCAGTACGGGGTGTCGGCAGCGATCCGGTCGATGCGGGTCCCGAGCCACGCCCCGTTGAAGATACGGCTCTCGGTGGCCAAGAAGACCTCATCCTCGATCCGGCAGCCGGTCAGGTAGGAGGTGGGACCCACCAGGACCTGCCACCCCAGGACCAGCGGGTCTCGCCGAGTGCCGCGCAGGAGCGCGTTCTCCATGACGATGCAGCCTTCGCCCAGCTCCACCGGCCCGCCTTCGACGGTAAGCACCGCGCCGAACAGCACCCGGCACCCGGCCCCCACGCGCACGTCCCCGCACAGCGCGGCGCTCGGAGCAACATAGGCCGTGGGGTGCACGGAGGGCGAACGACCCTCATGAGCCATAAGCATGGCCACGATCAGCCGTCCTTTCGTATCGAACGCCTGTTGGTGTCTGCGACGTACGGTCACGAGTGCCGGGCACTGGTCAACACGTCGACCAGCTGGGCGAACTCGGCACGCTGCCGGGCGCTCAGCGCAACGTAGAGCGGCGCCTGCAGCTCGTTGGTGAGCCGCTCGGCGCGCTGCCATCGGGGGATCAGGGCCGTGGCGGCGGGACCCGGCTCGCGCCAGCCGTAGTGGGCCGCCTGCTCGACGCCGAGATGCACGACCATCGCCTCCCGGGCGCTCAGCCCGGACAGGCGTACCGCCGCGAGATGACAGGCACCGCGGTGTTCCCGCAGGACGTGGACGCGTTGCGTCGCCGCACCGACCGGGTCGTCGACGGGCACGGGCTGCGCGCGCCAGCCGGCGAACAGGGGCAGCAAGACGGCGTCGACGGTGTCGATCAACTGCTGTGCCAGGAGGTTGAAGCGCTCCACATCGGCGTCGCAACGGATCCGACAAGCGTCCCTTCGACCTGCGCGAACTGGCCACGCACCACATCGCCGTGCCACCGCCGACCTCCGATTGCGAACAGGTCATTCTGCACGCCTGCCAACAGGCCGGCTTTACCCCCACAACGCGCTACATCACCGCCGACATCACCGTCCAGCTCGCCCTCGCCCGGTCCGGCTTCGCCACCGCGCTCGTCCCCCAGACGGCCATCGATCCAGCCACACCAGGAATCAGCGCGGCCCCCATCAAGGACCACCCGGATCCAGCGCCTCCTGTTCACCGCGACCCGTCACACCGAAACGGCCAACCCGACGACCGCGGCCGCCATCGCGGCACTCCGTACAGCAGCGCGGCAGGAGCACACCACGTACCCCCCGCCAGCCTGAAAGCAGGACCGAGAACAGCGGGCGAATAGGACCAGGACGCCCGCCCCATCGCGTCCCTGGCAACCGTCCCGATGACCACGGCGCCAGCGAGCGCGGTGTCCGCGACGGTGCCGGCCTCGTGCAGTGACACAGAGCAGCCGCGAAATCGGTGATGCTCAGCACTCGATGATGTTGACCGCCAGCCCGCCGCGTGCGGTCTCCTTGTACTTCACGG
>NZ_BMSV01000019.1 GCF_014649335.1 Streptomyces roseolilacinus | reverse complement strand
GCTGCGGGTGGCGGTGATGGGGTGTGTGGTCAACGGTCCGGGTGAGGCGCGGGAGGCGGATCTGGGGGTGGCCTCGGGCAACGGCAAGGGGCAGATCTTCGTGAAGGGCGAGGTCATCAAGACGGTGCCCGAGTCGAAGATCGTCGAGACGCTGATCGAGGAGGCCATGAAGCTCGCCGAACAGATGGAGAAGGACGGCGTGCCGTCCGGCGAGCCCGAGGTCTCCGTCAGCTGACCCCCGCCGCGCCCCCCCGCCGTCCCGCCGGCGGGGCGGCGCCGCCCGGCCCCCCGCCCCGGCCCCCGCTCGCGGAGCGCCCGCCGAGACGTCCCGGCCGGGGCCCCGGGCCCCGGCCGCCGCGCCCCGCATGGTCACGGCGCCGCCGGGTACAGTGCGGAGACCGACAGACCCACTGGTGAGGCCCCCGTGTTGACGCACACCACCACCCGGGTCCTCGAACCCGGGGACCTCGGCGCCGCGCTCGCAGTCCTCGACAGCGAGCCGGTCGCCAACGCGTTCGTCACCGCCCGCGTCCAGGCCGCCGGCCTCGACCCGTGGCGCCTCGGCGGCGAGATGTGGGGCTGGTACTCCGGGGGGCGGCTGCGCTCCCTGTGCTACTCGGGCGCCAACCTCGTCCCCGTCTGCGCCACCCCCGAGGCGGTCCGCGCCTTCGCCGACCGGGCCCGCCGCACCGGCCGCCGCTGCTCCTCGATCGTCGGCCCCGCCGAACCGACCGCCGAGCTGTGGCGCCTCCTCGAACCCAGCTGGGGCCCCGCCCGCGACGTGCGGTCCCACCAGCCGCTGATGGTCACCGAGCGGCCCGCGGCCGACGTGGAGCCCGACCCGCTGGTCCGCCGCGTCCGCAAGGACGAGATGGACCTGATCATGCCCGCGTGCGTGGCGATGTTCACCGAGGAGGTCGGCGTCTCCCCGACGGCGGGCGACGGCGGGCTGCTGTACCAGGCGCGCGTCGCCGAACTGGTGTCCTCCGGCCGGTCCTTCGCGCGCGTGGAGGACGGCAGGGTCGTCTTCAAGGCGGAGGTCGGGGCGGCCACCCCCAGGGCGTGCCAGATCCAGGGCGTCTGGGTCGCCCCCGAGTACCGGGGGAGGGGCCTGTCCGAGACGGGCATGGCCGCGGTCCTGCGGTACGCCCTCGCGGACGTGGCGCCCGTCGTCAGCCTGTACGTCAACGACTACAACAAGCCCGCCCGGGCCGCGTACCGCAGGGTCGGCTTCCGCGAGGTCGGCGCGTTCATGAGCGTGCTGTTCTGAGGGAGCGCGCGGGACGTAGGGTTCGGGCCATGGATGACGTCGTGGTGGTCGAACCGCTCGACCTGGCCGCACGGGTGGACGACGCGCTGGCCGTGCAGGCCCTCGCCTTCGGGCTCAGCGAGGGGGAGGTCGCGGTGCGGCGCCACATCGTGGTCCGCCACATGGCCTGCCGGGGCGCCCGCGCCTACGGCGCGACCACCCGGGACGGGCGCCTCGTCGGCTTCGTGTACGGCATGCCCAACGACCGCGCCCACTGGTGGTCGACGATCGTCCAGCCGTACCTGGTCCGGGAGGGCAACGACGGCTGGCTGGACGACTCCTTCGTCATCACCGAACTGCACGTCCACCCCGCCCACCAGGCGCGCGGCATCGGCACGGAGCTGATCACCACGATCACCGGCACGGCGGACGAACCCCGCTCGATCCTCTCCGCCATCGACACGGAGAGCCCCGCCCGCAGGCTGTACCGCTCCCTCGGCTACGTCGACCTCGCCCGCCGGGTCCACTTCCCGAGCGCCCCCCGCCCCTACGCGGTGATGGGCGCCCACCTGCCCCTGCGCCGCGCCTGAGACGGGGGCCGCGCCGGGACCCCCGGGGCCGCCGCCGGGAGGGCGCCGCGCGGGTGGGCGCGCCGCAACTGATTTCCGCGGGCCGCCGTCGCCCGGCTAACCTCCTGCCCATCACACTTTTCACCGCAGGAGAGATCCCCATGGCCCAGGTCCAGCGCATGTCCCGGTTGATGGTCAAGACACTGCGCGACGACCCGGCGGACGCCGAGACGCTCAGCCACAAGCTGCTCGTCCGCGCCGGTTACGTCCGCCGCAACGCCGCCGGCATCTGGTCCTGGCTGCCGCTCGGCAAGAAGGTCCTGGAGAACATCGCCCGCGTCGTGCGCGAGGAGATGGACGCCATCGGCGCCCAGGAGGTCCTGCTGCCCGCGCTGCTGCCGAAGGAGCCGTACGAGGCGACCGGCCGCTGGGACGAGTACGGCGCCGAGCTGTTCCGCCTCCAGGACCGCAAGGGCGGCGACTACCTGCTCGGCCCCACCCACGAGGAGATCTTCACCCAGCTGGTCAAGGACCAGTGCACGTCCTACAAGGACCTGCCGGTGATCCTCTACCAGATCCAGACCAAGTACCGCGACGAGGCCCGCCCCCGCTCGGGCATCCTGCGCGGCCGCGAGTTCCAGATGAAGGACTCGTACTCGTTCGACACGACGGACGAGGGCCTCGCCGAGTCGTACCGCCTGCACCGCGAGGCGTACGTGAGGATCTTCGAGCGCATCGGCCTCCGCCACAAGATCGTCTCCGCGATCTCCGGCGCCATGGGCGGCTCGGCGTCCGAGGAGTTCCTGGCCCCGGCCGCGGCGGGCGAGGACACCTTCGTGTACTGCCCCTCCTGCGACTACGCGGCCAACACCGAGGCCGTCACCTTCGCGGGCGGCGAGCCCGCCGACGGCTCCGCGCACGGACCGGTGGAGGAGCTGGACACCCCGGACACCCCGACCATCGAGACGCTCGCCGAGCACCTCGGCGTACCGGCCTCCGCCACCCTGAAGAACCTGCTGGTCAAGGTCGACGGCGAGATCGTCGCCGTGGGCGTCCCCGGCGACCGCGAGGTCGACCTGGGCAAGCTGGAGGACCACCTCGCGCCGGCCGTCGTCGAGATGGTCACCGCCGAGGACTTCACGGGCCGCCCCGACCTGGTGCGCGGCTACGTCGGCCCGCAGGGCCTGGACAAGGTCCGCTACATCGCCGACCCGCGCGTCGCCCCCGGCACCGCCTGGATCACCGGCGCCAACAAGCCGGACACGCACGCGAGGAACGTCGTGTGCGGCCGCGACTTCCAGGTCGACGACTACCTCGACGTCGTCGTGGTCGAGGAGGGCGACCCCTGCCCGCAGTGCGGCACGGGCCTGAAGCTCGACCGCGCCATCGAGATCGGCCACATCTTCCAGCTCGGCCGCAAGTACGCCGACGCCTTCCAGCTGGACGTCCTCGGCCAGAACGGCAAGCCGGTCCGCGTGACCATGGGCTCGTACGGCATCGGCGTCTCGCGCGCGGTGGCGGCCCTCGCCGAGCAGACCGCCGACGACAAGGGCCTGTGCTGGCCGCGTGAGATCGCCCCGGCCGACGTCCACGTCGTCGCGGCGGGCAAGGCGCTCCAGACCGAGCTGGCCCTGGAGGTCTCCGAGAAGCTGCGCGAGGCCGGGCTGCGCGTCCTGGTCGACGACCGGGCGGGCGTGTCGCCGGGCGTGAAGTTCACCGACGCCGAGCTGATCGGCGTACCGAGGATCCTCGTCGCCGGGCGCCGTTCGGGCGAGGGCGTCGTGGAGCTGAAGGACCGCCGCACCGGCGAGCGCGAGGAGCTGACGGTCGAGGAGGCGGTGGCCCGCCTCGCGGCCGAGTAGTCCTCAGAGGCATCCCGCCGTACCGGCGTCGTCGTCCCGCAGCGGGACGGTCGGCGCCGGTGCGCGTACGGGCGGCACGGCCGCCGCGCGGGGCGGGTGCCGGCGGGGGAGCGGGCCGGCGTCCTCCTGCGGGGCGGGGGCGAGCTCCGCGTGCTCGTCCGGCCGCCGCCCGGTCTCCCGGTGCGCGGTCTCCCGGTGCCCGGTCGTCCGGTGCTCGGCGGCCTCCGCCGACCGCTCCAGGAAGCGCAGCAGCTCCACCGGTATCGGCAGCACGAGCGTGGAGTTCTTCTCGGCGGCGACGGCCATCACGGTCTGGAGCAGCCGCAGTTGGAGGGCCGAGGGCGTCTCGGCCATCTCGCGGGCGGCCTCCGACAGCTTCTTGGACGCCTGGAGCTCCGCGTCCGCGTTGATCAGCCGCGCCCGGCGCTCGCGGTCCGCCTCGGCCTGGCGGGCCATGGAGCGCTTCATGGTCTCGGGCAGCGACACGTCCTTGATCTCGACGCGGTCGATGGTGACGCCCCACTCGACGGCCGGGTTGTCGATCATCAGCTCCAGGCCCTCGTTGAGCTTCTCCCGGTTGGAGAGCAGGTCGTCCAGGTCGCTCTTGCCGATGATCGAGCGCAGCGACGTCTGCGCGATCTGCGAGACGGCGAACCGGTAGTCCTCGACGCGGATGACGGCCTCGACCGGGTCGACGACCCTGAAGTAGATCACCGCGTCGACCCGGACGGTGACGTTGTCGCGGGTGATGCCGTCCTGGGCGGGCACGGGCATCGTCACGATCTGCATGCTCACCTTCCGCATCCGCTCGGCCAGCGGGACGATCAGGGTGAGCCCCGGCCCCCGCACCCGGTCGCGCAGCCGCCCGAACCGCAGGACGACGCCCTGCTCGTACTGCTTGACGACCCTGACGGCGGCCCCGACGTACGCGACGGCGGCCGAACCCGCCAGTACGAACGCGGTCAGCAGTTCCTCGCCCATGACGACCCCCTGCCGTCGAGTCGACCCCCGGTGCGAGGGGTCGGATATGCCCCATATTGCACCCATGGGGGCGATTCGGGCAGTGCCCCCCGCCCCCGTCTTCCCGGAGGAGGGCGCCCCGGTCGCTCAGGGCCCCCGGCCGGTCACAGCCAGCCCGCGAACTCCAGCAGCGGCTCCGCCTCGCGGTCCCGCCCCGCCGCCAGCGCGCGGGTCCCCGACTCGACCGCCCGGAACAGCGTCCAGCCGCGCAGCCGCTCCCGGTCCACGTCCAGGGAGTCCGCCAACCTGTTCACCCGCCGCCGCGCCGCCGCCGCGCCGGACGCCTCCGCCACCAGGTCCTCGACCCGGTCGCGTACCAGCCGCGCCAGGTCGTACGCCCGCTCGCCCACCACCGGCTCCGGACCCACCGCCAGCCACGGCGCCCGGTCGCCGGCCAGCACCTTGCCCTGCCGGAAGCAGCCGTGCAGCAGCAGCGCCTCGGGGGCGTCCGCCAGCAGCCCGTCGCGGGCCTCCAGCGCGGCCGCCACCAGGGTGCCCACCGCCTCGTCCGCCCGATACGCGGCCATCGCCCCCACCCGGCGCGCCGTCCGGTCCGCCACCGACTCGAAGCGGTGCCCCTCCGGGGGCTCCACCCACAGCCGCCGCACCGTGCCGGCCGCCTCCAGCAGCGCCTTCGCCTCCGGCAGGGACCGCAGCGACACGTCCGGCCGCAGCCGCTCCAGCGGCAGCCCGGGGCCGTCGCCGGCGTCCTCCAGCAACCGCACCGCGCCCCAGCCGTCCCAGTGGGCGAGCGCCTCCCGCTCCCGCTCCGGCGCGGCGAAGGGCGGCGCCAGCTTCAGCGCGGCCGGCTCCCCGCCGGCCCCCCGGGCCAGGATCACCACACTGCTGCGGCCGCCCGGTTCCACCACCCGTTCGGCGGTCATGCCGCGCCCGGTCAGCGCCCGGCGCGCGGTCTGCGGCAACCCGTCGAGCCACGCGCCCGCGGTGGCCTCGCCGTGCGTCTCGCCGAGCGCCCGCACCAGACGGCGCGGAGGTTCGGGCAGGGGGGCGTCAGCGGCGTGAGCCATACGTGCGGAGCCACCTTTCGGTCCTGCGGCACGAGCCGCGCGGGGGAGCGGGACTCACGGTCGCTCGGCGAGCCCAGGAAAGGCTACGCCGCTGCCGCGCCAGCGCACGGCCCGCACCGCCGCCTCGCGCAGCGCGGCCGCCGCCTCCCGGCGCAGGGCGCCCCCGGCGGCCCGTACGAGGTCGGCGTACGCGCCCGCCACCCGGTCCTCCAGCTCGGCGGCCAGCCGCACCGCCCCGTCCCCGTCCGCCACCGGGAACGGCAGCGCGTACGCCGCCGCCGACGCGGCCGGCGCGCCGCCCAGGTCCCGCACGGACCGGGCCATCGCGTCCCGCCGCGCCCGGTGCGCCGCGTGGGCCGCCCGCGCCTCCGCCCGCCTGGCCCCGTCGACCCGGGCGCCGACGACGCCGTACCCGTACACCGCGGCGTGCTCCGCCGCCAGCGCCGCCTGCGCGGCCGCCAGGGCGCTCACGCCCGGCTCCCCTCGTCGAGCAGGTACGCGTGCGCCGCCCCGGCCGCGGCGACCGACGCCAGCAGGCGGGCCAGCTCCGGGGGCGCGTCCGCCAGGGCCGCGGTGTGCGCGGCCGAGGTGCGGGAGGCCAGGGCGGCCAGCTCCCCGAGCACGGCGCCCGGCTCGGCCGGCACGCCGCGGGGGAAGGGGCCCGTGCCGGGGCGCGGGGCCGGGGACGCCGTGCCGGAGACCGCCGTGCCCGCCGGGGCGGGGGAGGCCGTGCCCGCGGACGCCTCACCGGGCGCCGCCGTGCCGGGGGCCCGCTCGCCCCGCGGGGCCAGCGCCGCCACGTGGCGGGCCGCCGCCTCACGGAGCGGGCCCAGCCGGGCGCCCAGCGCCGGATGGACGCCCAGGGCCTCGTCGTAACCCGCCAGGAGCCCTCCGCTCACCGCGGCCGACCTGCGGCGCAGGGCCGCCTCGGCGCGCCGCGCCCGTTCGGCCGCCGAGGGGTGCGCCGCGCCGCCCCCGCCGGAGTCCGGACCCGTGCACCCCGCCAGCGCCCCGGCCACCCCGGCCACCGTCGCGGCCGCGAGCGCACGTCTCCGCGTCAGCCCCGTGCGCCCCACGTTCACTCCTTCAGGTACACACTTCGAAGATCACCGCAGGCGAGCGTACCCGCGGGTCGGCCCGGGGTGGACGGCAACACCCCCCGGGACCGGATACCCTTTGTCTGACACGCGACGAACCCACAACAGCACACGCGGCCGAGGAGTCACCCGGATGAGCACCACCCAGAGCGAAAGGCTGCGCGGGCTGCTGGAACCGCTGGTCACCGCCAGGCAGCTGGACCTCGAGGAGATCGAGGTGTCCCGGGCGGGCCGCCGCAGGGTGCTGAGGATCATCGTCGACTCGGACGACGGCGTGGAACTCGACGCCTGCGCCGAGCTGAGCCGCGCCGTCTCCGAGACGCTCGACGAGACGGACGCGATGGGCGAGGGCGAGTACGTCCTCGAGGTGAGCTCACCGGGCGCCGACCGCCCCCTCACCGAACACCGCCACTTCGTGCGCGCCGTCGGCCGCCTCGTGAGGTTCCGGCTGGAGGAGGGCGGCGAGCTCGTCGCCCGCGTCCTCGGCGTGGACGACGAGGGTCTGGACCTGGAGGTACCGGGCGTGAAGGGCCGCAAGGCCACCGCCCGGCGCGTGGGGTTCCCCGAGATCGCCAAGGCGCGCGTGGAGATCGAGTTCAACCGCAAGGACAAGAAGGAAGAGGAGGAGGCGTAGCCGTGGACATCGATGTGAAGCTCCTTAAGGGCTTGGCACAAGAGAAGGAGATCCCCTTCGAGCTGCTGGTCGAGGCGATCGAATCGGCCCTCCTCATCGCGTACCACCGCACCGAGGGGGCCCGCCGCCACGCCCGTGCCGTGCTGGACCGGCAGACCGGTCACGTGACGGTGTGGGCGAAGGAGGACCCGGCCGACCTGGAGGAGGGGCAGCAGCCCAAGGAGTTCGACGACACGCCGTCGGACTTCGGCCGCATCGCGGCGACCACGGCCCGCCAGGTCATCCAGCAGCGGCTGCGCGACGCCGAGAACGACATGACCTTCGGCGAGTACGCGCGCCGCGAGGGCGACGTCGTGGCCGGCGTCGTCCAGCAGGGCAAGGACCCCAAGAACGTCCTGGTCAAGCTGGACGACAAGCTGGAGGCGATCCTCCCCGTCCAGGAGCAGGTGCCCGGCGAGGAGTACACGCACGGCCTGCGCCTGCGCACCTACGTCGTCCGCGTCGCCAAGGGCGTGCGCGGTCCGTCCGTCACGCTGTCGCGCACGCACCCCAACCTCGTGAAGAAGCTGTTCGCGCTGGAGGTCCCGGAGATCGCCGACGGTTCCGTCGAGATCGCCGCGATCGCCCGTGAGGCCGGCCACCGCACGAAGATCGCCGTGCGGTCGACGCGCTCCGGGCTCAACGCCAAGGGCGCCTGCATCGGCCCGATGGGCGGCCGTGTGCGCAATGTCATGGCCGAGCTGCACGGTGAGAAGATCGACATCGTCGACTGGTCGGACGACCCGGCCGACATGGTGGCGAACGCGCTGTCCCCGGCGCGTGTCTCCAAGGTCGAGATCGTCGACCTGGCCGCCCGGTCCGCGCGCGTCACCGTGCCGGACTACCAGCTGTCCCTGGCGATCGGCAAGGAGGGCCAGAACGCCCGCCTGGCCGCCCGCCTCACCGGCTGGCGCATCGACATCCGCCCGGACACCGAGCAGACCGCGCCGCCCGCAGGGGAATAAGGTCCCCCGCGGTCACGTTGTGCCACAGCGAGACCACGACGGGATCACGACAACAACCGTTCGATTTTTGCCCCAAAGGGGTGAGGTCGGTGCGGGGAGGTAGACTTAAGCGTGTCTGGCCGGACGCATGCCCGCGCATGCCCTGAGCGAACCTGTGTGGGATGCCGGGAGCGGGCGGCCAAGAGCGATCTGCTGCGCATCGTGGCGGTCGGGGGTGAGTGTGCCCCCGATCCACGCGGTACGCTGCCCGGCCGGGGTGCCTATGTGCATCCCGTCCAGTCCTGTCTCGATCTGGCGGTCCGCCGCCGGGCGTTCCCCCGGTCCCTCCGGGTCCAGGGTCCGCTCGACACCGCGGACGTCCGCCATCACGTCGAGCAGGCGACACCGTAAGAAGAAGTACGGCACGGGGAGAGCCCGTGCGGTCAGGTACCTCGCGAGTGGAAGTAGGTCGAGATTGCGATGAGCACTCGATGAGTACGCGATGAGTACGCCCATGAAGTAGCGACGGTCCGGCGGTAACCGGACCTCAAAGGAGCGAAGTGGCTAAGGTCCGGGTATACGAACTCGCCAAGGAGTTCGGTGTGGAGAGCAAGGTCGTCATGGCCAAGCTCCAGGAACTCGGTGAATTCGTGCGTTCGGCGTCTTCGACGATCGAGGCGCCGGTTGTCCGTAAGTTGACCGACGCTTTGCAGGGACCCGGCTCCGCCGGCAAGTCCGCTGCCAAGCCCGGCGCGCCCCGCAAGGCCGCGCCCCCCGCCCCCGCCAAGCGCGAGGGTGCCCCCACGTCTGCCAGGCCCGCCGCGCCCTCCCCGGCGCAGGCGGCACGTCCGGCCGCCCCGAAGCCCGGCGCCCCCGCGCCGAAGCCCGCGGCCGCGGAGAAGCCCGCGGCGCCGGCCCCCGGCCCGCGTCCCACCCCGGGCCCGAAGCCCGCCCCGGCCGCCAAGCCGGCCCCGGCGGCACCGGCCCCGACGAAGCCCGAGTTCACCGCGCCCCCGTCGGCTCCCGCCGCCGGTCCCCGGCCCGGTGCCACCCCCGGCCCCCGCCCCGCCGCGCGTCCCCAGACGCCGGGCCAGGGCGGCGGACGCCAGGGCGCCCCGCGCCCCGGCGGCCAGCAGGCCCCCCGTCCGGGCGCCCGCCCGGCCGGCCCGCGTCCGGGCAACAACCCCTTCACCTCCGGCGGCTCCACCGGCATGGCGCGCCCGCAGGCGCCCCGTCCGGGCGGTGCCCCGCGTCCCGGCGCCCCGGCTCCCGGCGGTCCGCGTCCGCAGGCCCCCGGCCAGGGCGGTCCGCGTCCGCAGGCGGGTCCCGGCGGCCCGCGCCCCACGCCCGGCTCCATGCCGCGTCCCCAGGCTCCGCGCCCGGGTGCCGGCCCGGCCGGTAACCGCCCGAACCCGGGCATGATGCCGCAGCGTCCCGCTGCCGGCCCGCGTCCCGGCCCCGGCGGCCGCGGTCCCGCGACCGGTGGCCGTCCGGGTGGTCCCGGCGGTCGTCCCGGTGGTGGCGGCGGCTTCGCCGGCCGTCCCGGTGGTGGCGGCGGCGGCTTCGCCGGCCGTCCCGGCGGCGGCGGTGGCGGCGGTGGCCGTCCCGGTGCCCCGGGTGCGGGTGGCGGCGGCTTCGGCGGCCGTCCCGGCTTCGGCGGTCGTCCCGGCGGCCCCGGCGGCCGTGGTGGCACGCAGGGTGCGTTCGGCCGTCCGGGCGGTCCCGCCCGTCGCGGTCGCAAGTCGAAGAGGCAGAGGCGCCAGGAGTACGAGGCCATGCAGGCCCCGTCCGTGGGCGGCGTGATGCTGCCTCGCGGCAACGGCGAGACCGTTCGCCTGTCGCGCGGTGCGTCCCTCACCGACTTCGCGGAGAAGATCAACGCCAACCCGGCGTCGCTCGTCGCGGTCATGATGAACCTCGGCGAGATGGTCACCGCCACGCAGTCCGTCTCCGACGAGACGCTGCAGCTCCTCGGCGACGAGATGAACTACACCGTTCAGATCGTCTCCCCGGAGGAGGAGGACCGCGAGCTGCTCGAGTCCTTCGACCTGGAGTGGGGCGAGGACGAGGGCGGCGAGGAGTACCTCACGCCGCGTCCGCCGGTGGTCACCGTCATGGGTCACGTCGACCACGGAAAGACGCGACTGCTGGACGCGATCCGCAAGACGAACGTCGTCGCGGGCGAGGCCGGCGGCATCACCCAGCACATCGGTGCGTACCAGGTCGCGACCCAGGTCAACGACGAAGAGCGCAAGATCACCTTCATCGACACCCCGGGTCACGAGGCGTTCACCGCCATGCGTGCCCGCGGTGCCAAGTCCACCGACATCGCGATCCTCGTGGTGGCGGCGAACGACGGTGTGATGCCCCAGACGATCGAGGCGCTGAACCACGCCAAGGCGGCCGACGTGCCGATCGTGGTCGCGGTCAACAAGATCGACGTCGAGGGCGCCGACCCGGTCAAGGTGCGCGGTCAGCTGACCGAGTACGGCCTGGTGGCCGAGGAGTACGGCGGCGACACCATGTTCGTCGACATCTCCGCCAAGCAGGGTCTGAACATCGACTCCCTGCTGGAGGCCGTGATCCTCACGGCGGACGCCTCGCTCGACCTGCGGGCCAACTCGGAGCAGGACGCGCAGGGCATCGCGATCGAGTCGCACCTCGACCGCGGCCGCGGTGCCGTCGCCACCATCCTGGTGCAGCGAGGCACGCTGCGGGTCGGTGACACGATGGTGGTCGGCGACGCGTACGGCCGTGTCCGGGCGATGCTCGACGACAAGGGCAACAACGTCGAGGAGGCGACCCCGTCGACTCCGGTCCTGGTCCTGGGTCTCACCAACGTCCCGGGCGCCGGCGACAACTTCCTCGTCGTCGACGAGGACCGCACGGCCCGCCAGATCGCCGAGAAGCGCGCCGCGCGGGAGCGCAACGCCGCCTTCGCCAAGCGCGTCCGCCGGGTGTCCCTCGAGGACCTCGACAAGGTGCTCAAGGCCGGTCAGATCCAGGAACTCAACCTCATCATCAAGGGCGACGCGTCCGGTTCGGTCGAGGCCCTCGAGTCCTCGCTGCTCCAGCTCGACGTCGGTGAAGAGGTCGACATCCGGGTCCTGCACCGCGGTGTGGGTGCGGTCACCGAGTCCGACATCGACCTGGCGATGGGCTCCGACGCCATCGTCATCGGCTTCAACGTCCGTGCGGCCGGCCGTGCCGCGCAGATGGCGGAGCGCGAGGGCGTCGACGTCCGGTACTACTCGGTGATCTACCAGGCCATCGAGGAGATCGAGGCGGCCCTGAAGGGTCTGCTCAAGCCGGAGTACGAAGAGGTCGAGCTCGGCACGGCGGAGATCCGCGAGGTCTTCCGCTCGTCCAAGCTGGGCAACATCGCCGGTGTCCTCATCCGGTCCGGCATGGTCAAGCGCAACACCAAGGCGCGCCTCCTGCGCGACGGCAAGGTCGTCGCGGAGAACCTCAACATCGAGGGTCTGCGTCGCTTCAAGGACGACGTCACCGAGATCCGCGAAGGCTTCGAGGGCGGTATCAACCTCGGCAACTTCAACGACATCAAGGTCGACGACGTCATCGCGACGTACGAGATGCGCGAGAAGCCGCGCGGCTGACCCAGCCCGCACGACTTCAGGAGCGGAAGCCGGGGCCGGTCGGCGGAAGGAATTTCCGTCGATCGGCCCCGGCCGCTGCGTGTACGGTTCGGATGTCCCCGCCGGTGAACGGCGGGGCCACCCGAACCCGAACCGGCGGGACATCCGGACTGTCCATGTATGTGGGGACGCTGTCCTTCGATCTGCTTCTCGGCGACGTACGGTCGCTGAAGGAGAAGCGCTCCGTCGTCCGGCCGATCGTCGCCGAACTCCAGCGGAAATTCGCGGTGAGTGTGGCGGAGACCGGCAACCAGAACCTCCATCGCAGGGCCGAGATCGGCGTGGCGATGGTCTCGGGGGACGCCGGGCATCTCACAGGGGTACTGGACCGGTGTGAGCGCCTCGTCGCCGCCAGGCCCGAGGTGGAGCTGCTGTCCGTACGGCGGCGGCTGCACACCGACGAAGAGTGAACGCAAGACGGAAGAGGAGACGGACCGGTGGCCGACAACGCGCGGGCCCGCAAGCTGGCCGATCGCATCCAGGTCGTGGTCGCGGAGACCCTGGACCGGCGAATCAAGGATCCGCGGCTGGGGTTCGTGACGATCACGGATGCCCGCGTCACCGGCGACCTGCGGGAGGCCACGGTCTTCTACACGGTCTACGGTGACGAGGAGGAGCGTGCCGCGTCCGCGGCCGCGCTGGAGTCCGCCAAGGGCGTCCTGCGCTCCGAGGTGGGCAGGCAGACCGGCGTCCGCTTCACGCCGACGCTGACGTTCGTCCCGGACGCCCTGCCCGACAACGCCCGCACCATCGAGGACCTCCTCGACAAGGCGCGGGCCAAGGACGCCGAGGTACGCCAGGTGTCCACCGGCAAGACGTACGCGGGCGAGGCCGACCCGTACCGCAAGCCCGGCGAGGACGAGGCCGAGGACGACGAGGACGGCGCCGGCGCCTGATGAGCAACACAGCACGTGCCCTCCCGGCCGACGCCGGGAGGGCCCCCGAGGACGGCCTCGTCATCGTCGACAAGCCGTCGGGGTTCACCTCCCACGACGTCGTCGCCAAGATGCGCGGCATCGCCCGCACCCGCCGTGTCGGCCACGCCGGCACGCTCGACCCGATGGCCACCGGCGTCCTCGTCCTGGGCGTCGAGAAGGCCACCAAGCTCCTCGGCCACCTCGCGCTGACGGAGAAGGAGTACCTGGGCACCATCCGGCTCGGCCAGAACACCGTCACCGACGACGCCGAGGGCGAGACCACCTCGTCGGCCGACGCGTCCCGGGTGACCCGTGAGGCCGTCGACGCGGCCGTGGCCGGGCTGACCGGCGACATCATGCAGGTGCCGTCGAAGGTGAGCGCCATCAAGATCGACGGGAAGCGGTCCTACGCGCGCGTGCGGGGCGGTGAGGAGTTCGACATCCCGGCCCGCCCGGTGACCGTCTCCCAGTTCACCGTCTACGACATGCGCGAGGCCGTCGCCGACGACGGCACCCCCGTCGTCGACCTGGTCGTCTCCGTCGTCTGCTCCTCCGGCACGTACGTCCGGGCCCTCGCCCGCGACGTCGGCGCCGAGCTCGGCGTCGGCGGACACCTCACCGCGCTGCGCCGCACCCGCGTCGGCCCGTACAAGCTCGACGCCGCGCGCACCCTGGACCAGCTCCAGGAGCAGCTCACCGTCATGCCGATCGCCGAGGCGGCCGCCGCCGCGTTCCCCCGCTGGGACGTCGACGAGCGGCGCGCGAAGCTGCTCCTCAACGGCGTCCGCATCGACATGCCCGCCCACGGGCAGGGGCCCGTCGCCGTCTTCGGACCGCAGGGGCGCTTCCTGGCCCTGGTGGAGGAGCGCGGCGGGAAGGCCAAGAGCGTCGCCGTCTTCGGCTGACCCGTCTTGGCCCCGGGGGCGGGGCCACATCGTGGAGCGGGCCGGTCGCCCCGCCCGCTCCACGATCCCCCTCCGTCATCTCTCTGTCCGCACCGGAATGCCTATTCACCCACTTGGACGGGCGCTCGGAGTGAACAAGGGGGCATTCGGGGGCGCGTCCGTCGAGTGCGTTTTTCGGCATGATCAGCCCGGTCCTACCGTCGACCCATGGGACGACAGGACCGGGCGACACTGGTGCGCATCTGTGATCAGGCGGGCCGGACGAGGGGCGTCGGCTTCGTCGCCGACCACCTCGGAACGGTCGTCACCAGCCACGAGACCGTCGACGGCCTGGAGCGGATCGTCGTCCGCGCGCCCGACGGCCGCGCCCACGCGGTGACGGCCGGCGCCGTCACCGCCCTGCCCGCCGACGCGCTCGCCCTCGTCCGCACCGACGGGCTCGGCGTGCGCCCCCTGGCCATCGCCTCCCGCCCCGCACCCGCGGCGGGAACATACGTACGCGTCCACGCCCACGGCTGGCGCGAGGCCCGCGTCCTCGGCACCGCACGGGCCACGTACACCGGCACCGGGGGCTCCCACCCGGTCGACGGGGCACTGGAACTCGCCATCGGCACCGACGGCCGCGAGGCGCTGCGGCGCGGCGGGGAGGCCGCCGGGGGACCCGTCCTGGACGCCGCCACCGGCACCGTCCTCGCCGTCCTCGCCGGCGCCCTCCACACCGACCACGGCGCCGCCGGGCTCGCCCTGCCCCTCGCCCGCGCCGCCGCCCGCGCCCCCGGCGGCCCCCTCGCCGCCCTGCTCCGCCGCAACGCCGCCACGGTCCCGGCCCACGGCCCCGACCTGAACCTGGCGGGCGCCCTCGAACTCGCCGCCCTCACCCGTCCCGCCGTCCCCCTCGCCCGGACCGTCGCGCGGCCCGGCGTCGCCCACCGCCTCGACCGGTTCGCCGCCGCGCCGCACGGCACCGACCACCCCGTCGTCTGCGGGCTCGTCGGGGAACCCGGCACCGGGCGCACCACCGCCCTGGCCGCCCTCGCCCACCGGCGCGCCACCACCGCGGCGCCCGAGCCGACGGTGTGGCTGCGCGGCGCCGACCTGCGGCCGGGCGACGCCTCCCTGGCGGACGCCGTGGGCCGCGTCCTGGGCCGCGCCGGGCGGGTCGTCGCCGCGGCCGGGGACCGGAGCGCCCACCCGGAGGCCCACGCCGCCGTCCTGGAGGCCCTGGCCCGGCACGTCGCGCGGATCGCCCGGGACGCGGGCCGGCCGCTGCTCGTCCTGCTCGACGCCCCCGAGGAGACGCCGCCGCCCCTCGCGGACCGGCTGCCCGCCTGGACCTCCGAGACGGTGCGCTGGCTGCGGCAGCACGGCGTACGGCTCGCCGTGGCCTGCGGGCCCGCCTACTGGGAGACGGCCGGCGCCCTGTACCCGGCGGGCACGCTGTACCGGCCCGACGCGCCCGCCGAGCGGTTCCCCGCCGCCGTACCGGTCGGGGACCTGACGCCCGAGGAGGCCGAGGAGGCCCGCGCACGGTACGGGCTGCCCGCCGGGGCCCTCGCGGCGGCCGACGCGGGCCACCCGCTGGTGCTGCGGCTCCTCGCGGACGTACGGGCCGCCCTTCCCGGCGCCGTACCGGGGCGGGCCGGGCGGGCCGACGTCTTCGCCGCCCACCTGGACCTGCTGTGCCTGCGCGTCGCCCACCGCGTCGCCGCCGGGCGCCGGCCGGCGCCGCCGGAGGCGCAGGTGCGCGGCCTCGCCGCCCAGGTCGCCGGCCGCGTCCACGAGGCGGCACGGCGCTGCCTCGGCCCCGGTCACGGCGGACTGGACCGGGCCGCGTTCGAGGACCTGTTCCCGTGGGACACCGGCTGGGCGCCGGCCGTGCTCACGGAGGGGCTGCTGGTCGCGGCGGGCACCGGATACCGCTTCGCGGACGAGGAGTTCGGCGACTGGCTCCAGGCCGCGCACATCGACGTGGACGCGGCCCTGGACGCCCTGGTGCACACCCGCCACGACGCCGCCCCGCCCCCGGACCGCCTGCCGTGCACACCGCCGGCCCGTACGCGCGGGCCGGCGGCGGCGATCGCGGCCGCCGGCCCGGCTCCGGCCGCCCTGCCCCCGCGCCCGACCCGGCACGCGATCCCGCCTGCCCCGCCGGTACCGCCGGGGCAGGCGGGGCCGGGGCCGGGGCCGGGGTGGGCGCGGCCGGTGGGCCGCGCCTCCTCTCCGCCCATGGCCCGGCCGGAGCCGGCCACCGGTCACGGCGGCCACGCGGCCGGACCGTGCGACGCGCTCCTCCCCGGGCACGCGCTCCTGTCCGGGCACCCGGTCCCACCGGGGCACGCCGTTCCGCCGGGCCGGCCCGCCCCGCCCGCGTACGGCGGTGCGCCGGGCCGGGCCGTGCCGGGCGGGTACGCCTTCCCGCCGGGGGGGACGGCACAGCACGGGTACTCCTGCGCGCCCGCCCCGCTCGACCACGGCGGCGCTCCCGGACCCCACCCGACGGGGTACGCCGCCCCGCCGGGCCGGACCCCTCTGCCCGGGTACGCCGCCCCGGCCGGGACGACCGTGCCGCCCGGGACGACCGTGCCGCACGGCCGTGCCGTTCCGTCCGGGTACACCGGCCACCCCGGGTACGCCACCCCGTCCGGGTACGCCGACCCGCCGGAGTGGGCGCCCCCGTCCGGGAGTGCGGGCGCGTCCCCGCACCCCGCCGACGCGGCCGGCCGCCCGGACCCGTCCGGCGCCCCCGCGCGGCGCCCGGCGGGGGTGCCCCCGCACCGGGTCGGTGTCGTGGTGCGGGCGCTGCTGCTGATGGAACGGGACCGGGGCAGCGGGGCGCTCGCGCGGCGCCTGGAACGGCTCGTCCACCACGGGGGCCCGACCGCCGACGCCCGCTGGTGGGCGGGCCGGTTGCTGCGGGACACCCTGCTGCGCGTCCGGGACGCCCGGCCGTACACCGGTGTCCTGCGCCTGCTGGCCGCGCGCCTCACGGAGGGTCCGGCTGCCGGCGGCCCCGGCGCGTACGGGGCGCCCTTCTGGGAGCGGCTGCGCCTCGGCGAGGACGAGCGCATGGACCTCCTGCGGCGCGTCCTGCCCGCCGACGCCCCGCCCCGCACCCCGCGCCGCCCCGGCTACCTGGAGGCCGTCGCCCGGCGCCTGGCCGCCGACCCGCGCGGCGTACAGCCCCTGCTGTGCCGGTGGTTCACCGACGAGAGGCCGCTGCCCGCCGAACCGGGGTCCCACGTCCGGCCCACCGTCGCCGGCGTCGCCCAGGCCCTGCTCCACACCCACCGGGACCTCGCCGCCGACGACCTGTGCGAGGCCCTCGTCACCACCGCCCACCCGCGCGCCGACGAACTCCTCACCGGCCTCGTCCACGACGACCCCGCCGCACTGTGCCGCGCGGTCGACCGCTGGGCGCACGACGACGCGCGCCCCGCCCGCCGCGTCGCCGCGGCCGCGTACGGGCCGCTCCTCGCCGCCCGCGTCACCGCCGACGCCGACCGCGAACTCCTGCGGTACGCCGCCCTCGCCCTCCTCGCCCGCCCCGGCGACCGGGCCCTGCACGGCGCGGCCCTCGCCGTCCTCGTCCGCGACCCGCACAGCCGCGCCCGCCACCTGCCGCAGGCCCTCGCGACGTTCCGGGCCGGCGACCCCGGGCTGCCCGCCCGGACGCTGACCGCCGCGCTCACCACCCACCCCGAGCCGGTCCTCGCCTCCTTCCACGCCCGGTTGCACGGCGGTGACCCCGCCGCGGCCGCCGACGTCCTCGACGCGCTGGCCGACGTGCCCGGCCCCGTGCTCGCCCGCCGCGCCGCCGCCCTCGTCCGCGGGTACGTCGACCGGCACCCCGAGGGCGCCGCGCACGCCGCCGCCCACGTCGACCGGCGCCTGGAGCAGGGCCCCGCCGCCCGCGCCGTCCTGTCCCCGCTCGTCACCGACCTGCTGCGGGGCCGCCCCGCCGGGGTGCGCGCCGCGCTGGCCCCGGTCCTGGCGGCGCCCGGCACACCCGTGTCGCGGGCCCTGCGCGGTGAACTCCTCGACGTACTCCTCCACCTGGAGCGGGACGAGCACCCCGACCCCGCCGTGCCGGAGGCGCTGCTGCGGGCCGCCGCCCGCGGAGCGGCGGGACGCCCGGAGGCCCGCACCCGGGACCTGGTCCTCGCGAGCGGCGAGCTGCTGGCCCGTACGCCCGAGGGCGCGGAGTGCCTCGACCGGCGGCTGGCCGAGCTGGCCGGTGAGGTCCCCGGCTTCGCCGCGCTGCTGGGCGGCTGGTTCGCCGGGGAGCCGCGCCGGTGGGCGGCCCTCGCCGGACCCGCCGCCCGCCGCGCGGTCGAGCGGCTCGCCGCGCCGCGGCCGGGCGACGGGACCGCGGCCGTGGCCGGGCGGGTACGGGCCGCGATGCCGATGCGGAGCGAACCCCGCGGGCATGGCACCCTTAGTCCTGCGTATCGGTCATGACGTACTGACGTACACGGGTTCGGGCGAGGAGCGGTCACAGTGCAGCGCTGGCGAGGCTTGGAGGAGATTCCCCAGGACTGGGGGCGCAGCGTCGTCACCATCGGTTCCTACGACGGCGTCCACCGCGGGCACCAGTTGATCATCGGCCGGGCCGTGGAGCGCGCCCGGGAGCTGGGCGTCCCCGCCGTCGTCGTCACCTTCGACCCGCACCCCTCCGAGGTCGTCCGCCCCGGCAGCCACCCGCCGCTGCTCGCCCCGCACCACCGCCGGGCGGAGCTGATGGCGGAGCTGGGCGTCGACGCCGTGCTGATCCTGCCGTTCACGACCGAGTTCTCGAAGCTGTCGCCGGCCGACTTCATCGTGAAGGTCCTCGTCGACAAGCTCCACGCGCGCGTGGTCGTCGAGGGCCCCAACTTCCGCTTCGGCCACCGCGCCGCCGGCACCGTCGACTACCTCGCGGAGCTGGGCGCCACCTACGACTACGAGGTCGAGGTCGTCGACCTGTACGTGACCGGGGCGGCGGGCGGCGGGCAGCCGTTCTCGTCGACGCTGACCCGGCGCCTGGTGGGCGAGGGCGACGTCGCGGGCGCCGCCGAGATCCTGGGCCGCCCGCACCGCGTCGAGGGCGTCGTCGTCCGCGGCGCCCAGCGCGGCCGCGAGCTGGGCTACCCGACGGCGAACGTGGAGACCCTGCCGCACACGGCCATCCCCGCCGACGGCGTCTACGCCGGCTGGCTGACCGCGGACGGCGAGCGGATGCCGGCGGCCATCTCCGTCGGTACGAACCCCCAGTTCGACGGGACCGAGCGGACCGTCGAGGCGTACGCCATCGACCGCGTCGGCCTGGACCTGTACGGGCTGCACGTGGCCGTCGACTTCCTCGCCTACGTGCGGGGCCAGGAGAAGTTCGACTCGATCGAGGCGCTGCTGGAGGCCATCGCGGACGACGTGAAGCGCTGCCGCGAGCTGACCGGGGAGTACGACGCCCGGTGAGGCGTACGAGGAAGGGCCCGCACCGTGGAGACGGTGCGGGCCCTTCTCGCTGCCGCTCTCACTCCTGGGGCGGGGCCTGCGGTGGCTGCGGTGCCTGCGGCGGCTGCTGGGGCCAGGCGGGGGCCGGCGCGGGCACGTTGGGGTCGCCGTACTGCTGACCGCCGGACTGCTGACCGCCCGGCTGGGGCTGCTGCGGCGGCTGGTCCGGCCGGCCGGCCGGGGGCTGCTGCGGCCAGCCCTGCGGCGGCACGCCCGGCTGGGCGAACGGGCCGGGGGCCTGCTGCGGCTGCCCGTACGGCTGCCCGGGCGCGGCCTGCCCCGGTACGGGCGGCTGACCGCCGTACGGGGGCTGGGCGGCGTACGGCTGGCCCGGGGCGGGCTGGCCCTGGCCGGCGTACGGCTGGCCCGGGGCGGGCTGGCCCGGCATCGGCGGGGCCATCTGCGGCGGCATGCCGTGGTGCCCGTCACCGGTCCACAGCCCCTGCGCCTGCTGCGCGCGCGTGAAGTCCTCGGCGACCAGCGCGGCGAGGTTGAAGTACGCCTCCCGCGTCTTCGGCCGCATCATGTCCAGGTCGACCTCGGCGCCCGCCGCCAGGTGCTCGTCGAACGGGACCACGACGACGCCCCGGCAGCGCGTCTCGAAGTGCTGGACGATGTCCTCCACCTTGATCATCTTTCCGGTCTCGCGGACCCCCGAGATGACGGTGAGGGAACGCTGCACCAACTCGGCGTACCCGTGCGCGGAGAGCCAGTCCAGCGTGGTGGACGCGCTGGAGGCGCCGTCGACGGACGGCGTCGAGATGATGATCAACTGGTCGGCGAGGTCGAGCACACCGCGCATGGCGCTGTACAGCAGACCCGTGCCGGAGTCGGTGAGGATCACCGGGTACTGGCGGCCGAGCACGTCGATCGCCCGCCGGTAGTCGGCGTCGTTGAACGTGGTGGAGACGGCCGGGTCCACGTCGTTGGCGATGATCTCCAGACCGGAGGGCGCCTGCGAGGTGAACCGGCGGATGTCCATGTAGGAGTTGAGGTACGGGATCGCCTGGACCAGGTCGCGGATGGTCGCGCCGGTCTCGCGCCGCACGCGGCGGCCGAGCGTGCCGGCGTCCGGGTTCGCGTCGATGGCCAGGATCTTGTCCTGCCGCTCACTGGCGAGGGTGGCGCCGAGCGCGGTCGTCGTCGTGGTCTTGCCGACGCCGCCCTTGAGGGAGATGACGGCGATCCGGTAGCAGGACAGGACGGGCGTGCGGATCAGCTGGAGCTTGCGCTGCCGCTCCGCCTCCTCCTTCTTGCCGCCGAGCTTGAAGCGGGAGCCGGCGGAGGGGTTGCGGCTGCTCTTGGGCTTCTGCTTGGTGTTGCGGAGCAGCCGGTCCGAGGACAGCTCGACCGCCGCCGTGTACCCGAGCGGGGCGCCCGGCACCGACGGCTGCCGCTGGTCGTGCGTCACCGGGGAGGGCCAGGCGGCACCGGTACGGGGATCGGCGGCGGGCGCGGGGGAGGACGCCTGGGGCTGGGCCTGCCCCTGGGGGTGCGGGAAGCCGTACCCGCCCTGGGGGTGGCCGGGCTGGCCGGGCTGGCCCGGTACGCCGTACCCGCCCTGCGGCTGGCCGGGCTGGCCGGGCTGCGCGGGGGCGCCCGGCTGGGGCGCCTGCCCCTGTGGCGTGCCGTAGGGGTGGGGGTGCGGGGTCGGCTGGGGCTGTTCCGGTGCCTGGTCCTGCGGGAAGCCGTATCCGCCCGGGGGCTGCTGGGCCTGGGGCGCGGGGGCCTGGGCGTGCGGGTGGGGGAAGCCGTACCCGTCCGGCTGCGCGGGGGCGCCCGGCTGGGGCGCCTGCCCCTGCGGTGTGCCGTACGGGTGGGGGTGCGGGGTCGGCTGGGGCTGTTCCGGTGCCTGGCCCTGGGGGAAGCCGTATCCGCCCGTGGGCTGCTGGGCCTGGGGCGCGGGGGCCTGGGCGTGCGGGTGGGGGAAGCCGTACCCGTCCGGCTGCGCGGGGGCCTGCGGGTCCGGGAACGCCGCCGGCTGCTGGGGCGCGCCGGGTACGGGAGCCGCCCCCGGCCACGCGGGCGCGGGCACCGGGGCGGGCGGAGCCGGCTGGTCGGTGCCGGGTGCCGGTGCGGGCCACTGCTGCGCCCCGGCCGGCGCCGCCGGCTGGAAGGCGGGCGGCAGCGGCGGCAGGCCCGGCGCGGCCGGCCCACCGCCCTGGACGTCCTGCGGGGCGGGCTGCGGCGACCACGGCTGCGGCGCGGGCTCGCCGGCCACCGGCGCGGAGTCCTGCGCGGACGCGGCGTCCGCCGGCCGGTCGCCGGACGCCGGGTCCTCACCGCCGTCGACCGGCTCGCCACTCCGGTCGCCGGCATCCCCGGCACCGGCGTCAGAACCGGCACCGGCACCGGCACCGGCATCAGGACCGTCACCGTCACCGGGGCCGGCACCCTCCGGCGCCGCCTCGTCCTGCGGCTTCGCGTCGGCGCCGGACCCGTCGGCCCGGTCGTCGCCCTCCGGTCCCCCGGTCGCGGCGGCGTCGGCCGGCGCCCCCTCCTCGTCCGGGGCGACGGCGCTCCGCGGCGCGTCGGCGCCGCTCCCCGCCGCACCACCGTCCTCGGCGCTCTCGCCCGCCTCGGCCTCGGCCTCGGCCTCCGCGCGCTGCGCGATCTCGTCCATCTCCTGCTTCAGCTCGGCGGGGGAGAAGCGCATCGTCGCCCCGCCCTCCACGTCACCGCCGCCGAACGGCTGCGCCGCGGGGGCGGGCAGGGGCAGGGAGGGCGCGGCCGGCTCGGGCACCGGGGGAGCCGGGTACGCCGAAGGCGCCGGGTATCCCGCGGGCGGGGCGGGCGGCACGGGCGGCGGCGTGGGGTTCGGCTGGAAACCGCCGTCCTGCGGCAGACCGGGAACGGCGAGGGGCTGCCCGGTCGGCGGCGGGGGAGGCGGCGTCGCACCCGGCGACGAGGCGTCCGAACCCCCGGCGTTCTGCGTGTACCAGGCGGGCGGGGTGTAGTCGATGGTGAACTCCCCCGTCATCTCGGCGGCGTCCACGTCGGACGGATCGTCGACGGGAGGAGCGTTCCATCCCCGGTGGATCTCGTCCCGATCGCCGTTCACTTTGCCTCCTGGTGTGGTCGAGCACCCTGGTGCCGTCATGGGTGTGGGCGACCGTTCCTGTCGTCCGTGGCCCGGCCCTCCCCCGCGGGTACCGCACGCTCGCGTGGGGTCGTCGGCCGGCCCTTCCCACCCTAATCGCCGACGGCACCCGCGTGTCAGGCCCGTCGGTCCACGAGGGCGCCCCCGGCGCGGCGATCCTCACCGCCATGTGACGCGCCGATGTCCCTGCGTGAAGACCGGGCGCGGCAAAAGCCGCCAAAAGCCCCCGTACTGACAACGCTTCACAGGCCCGCACACCCGTACGGCCTATCCAACAATCAGGTCTCGACCGGCTGTCGCCGCCCCTCCCGCGCGGAAGCGGACCCCGCCCGGGGATCCCGGGCCGCGGGGTCCGCCGCCACCGCCGCACCGCCGGCGGCTCACTTCAGGTCGAACTCCCCGTCACGCGCGCCCAGGACGAACGCCCGCCACTCCGCCTCCGTGTAGCGGAGGACCGTGTCCGGGTCCAGCGACGACCGCATGGCGACCGCGCCGCCGGGCAGGTGGGCGATCTCGACGCGCTCCTCGTCGGGGCTGGTGCCCGGCGCGCCGTGCCACTCCACCCCGGAGATGTCGAGGGCGTACAACTCGTCCTTCTCCTGTGCGCTGCCCATCGCTCGAGTCCTTTCGGTAACGGCTGGGACGGACGTGCCCCCTTCGGGGGCCCCGCCCGGTCGACGGCGACGCCGACCGCGGCCACGGGCCGCGTCACGTCCCCGGCATCCTAGGGCCGGACGCACCTTGGGGGCCGGGCCACTTGACAGACGGCCCCGGACCCCTCGACGGCTCTCAGTCCATCCGCCGGGCCGCGCCCAGCAGACCCGTCTCCGCGTCGGTGCCGCTCGTCATCACCCAGTGCCGCTCCCGCCCCGCGCACCACAGCGTCACACCGTCCGCGAGCGTCGGCAGGGCCTCGTACTCGGCCCGGGCCAGCCCCAGGATCCGGCCGATCTGCTCGGCCTCCTGCGGGGAGACCCGCTGCACGCCCACGAGCGTCGCGGCGCGCATCAACCGGGGCGCGACCGGGCTCAGGTACGGCAGCAGCGTCAGCACCGACTGCCACGGCGACGACACGACCCGGCCCCGCGGCGGCCGCATGCCGCAGTCGCGGACGACCACGACCGGGCTGCCGACCGTGGCGCCCATCGGCGGCACCCGGCCCACGTCGTGCAGCGTGACGCACTCCAGGCCCGCGCCGGCCGCGTGCGCCAGCGCCGTCCACGCCTGCGCCCGGCCGGTCTCGACCGCGACCCGGGCGCCTGTGCCCGCCGCGCGCAGCGCCAGCACCTGCGCCGTCCACAGGCCGCCGATGAGCAGCACGTCGTACGGGGTGGAGCGGTGGAAGCCCACGATGCGCGGGTTGCCCTCCGCGTCGTCCCCGATGACCACGCCGTCGTCGCCGACCGGCAGGGACAGGGCGCCCATGCCGTCCTCGGCGACGCTGTGCCCCGCGTGGCGCGGGCCGAACAGCCCGCGCGGGGCACGTGCCGACCGTATTCCGAGCATCACTGCGTCCCTCCCAGCGGCAGCGTCGCCAGCACGCCGGGCAGCTGCTCCCGGTCGAGCCGCCCCAGACCGACCTTCGCCGACCGGGCGGCCTGCTCCAACGCCCGCCGCACCCCGATGAGTTCGGTGTCCGAGCCGCCGGTGATCCGCACGTACCCGGTCACGTCCACGGCGCCCTGCCGCGAACCGCGGTGCATCGCGAGGCTGAACGTCGTCGCGTACGCGGGCGTCGCCGTCAGCAGAGACACCAGCTTCGCCAGCGCGGACCCCTCGCCGCCGTTCGCCAGGTCCGGCCAGCGGCCCACCGCGTACGTGGTGTGCCAGCGGTCGTCACACCGCCACACGCGGGCCGTCTCCACCGTCCGGCGCTGCGGCGTGGCGTCCGGGCGGTGCGCGCGGGCGGCGAGCCGGGGGCTCGCGCACGCCGCGGTCGCCATCGTGGAGTTCAGCTCCTCCTGGTCCAGGACGACGGCCTCGAACCCGGCGCCCGTGATCCGGCTCGCCACGTGGTCCGCCGCGCGCACCAGGCACCGCTGGGCGCCCTCGACACCGCCGCCGCGCGCCTCGATGGCCTCCCGGCAGCGCTCCGGGTCCAGCTTCAGCGCCACCCACGTCATCCGCAGGGCGGGCGCCCCGGTGCGCTGCTGCAGCGGCGCGTACGAGAGCCGGGCCACCGCCTGCTGCGGCAGGTGCGGCGCCGGCGCGGAACGCACCTGCTGCACCAGCTGCACCGACTCCAGCACGATGTCGTCGACCTCCAGCGCCCCGCCCAGCAGGGACAGCGGAAGCGTCCGCGCGCCGAACGCGGGCCGCGGCGCGGCGCCGCCCGCCTCGACCCGGACGACCGCCGTCAGGAACGTGCCGTCACCGAGCATGCCGACGGTGCGCCGCTTCCGGTCGACGTACGGGAACGGCCGGAACCCCGGCAGCCCCTCCACGATCGGCGCCAGCGACGGGTCGACGTCCACGGCGGCGGGCGCGGCCGTCCGGCGGCGGGCACGCAGCGCCAGCGCCGTCGACGACCAGTCCTGCACGGCCTGGCCGCGGCGGCGCACCACCGCGAACAGCAGGAGCAGCACGGCGACGGCCAGCGTCGGGATCAGCCACAGGCCCTGCAGCGCGACGCCGACCGCGGCCAGCGCCAGGGCCAGCTCGACCAGGACCAGCTGGCGCAGCTGGAAGGGGCCCACGCGGCCGACCCGTGACAGCGGGCGCGGAACGGGGACGGACGCGGACCCGGAGGACTGGGGGGCCGGGGCGGAACGGTGCCCTCCGGCCCGGTGGCCGTTGCCGCGTTGCCGGCGGGAACGGGCGGGGCGTCCCTCGTCGGACCGCCTCGTGCGCGCGCGCGTCGCCGTACCCATCGCCGCGTTGCCCCCTCGTGTCCGTAAAAGCCAAATTCACACGGCCGTTGACCGGGCGATCACCCTACCTGAGCAAAGCGGCCCGGCCGTCAGCAGGCATAGTAGGGGTGCGGTTACGACGGCCGGCGCCCCCTGGAGGCCAGGGGGCCGCGGCGGCCCAGCGGGGAGAGGGACAGCGGATACATGGCATCGCGCCGGGATGAACTCAACGCCTACACCTTCGCGAAGCGGAGACTCGTCGCCCAATTCGTCCAGCCCAACTCCACCGGCTCGGAGGAAGGCGCCCCCCGCCCGCTGCGCGCGGTGCTGCCCGGGGTCATCGTGGGCGTCGTGGTGCTCGCCGTGTTCGGCGCGTGGGGGATGTTCCGCCCGGTCGCCCCGAAGGACTGGGACAACCCCGGTGAGAACGTCATCATCGCCAGCAAGTCGACGACCCGCTACGTCGTCCTGAAGACGGGCACGACGAAGCAGCTCCACCCGGTCCTCAACATGGCCTCCGCCAAGCTGCTCCTCAACCCCGACAAGGGGACCGTCATCAAGGTCGACGAGTCCGTCCTCGACAACGGGAAGATCCGCCACGGCGCCACCCTCGGCATCCCCTACGCCCCCGACCGCCTCCCCGACGCGAAGGAGGCGGGCACGGCCAAGCGCTGGGCCGTGTGCGAGCGGCCCGTCGAGGGCGGGCGCGCCATCCAGAAGGCGGCGTTCGTCTTCGCCGACCGCGAGAAGGACAGGACCGAGGGCTCCGGCCGGCTCGACGGCGGCGACCTCCTGTACGTCGAGGGCCCCGCCCCGGAGCGCACCCGCTACATCGTGGACCGCGCCGGCACCGCGTACCCGGTGAAGAAGGACGAACTGCTCCTCCGCCAGCTCGTCGGCCAGGGCCGCACCCCGCAGCGCGTCTCCGCCGGATGGCTGGAGACCCTCCACAAGGGCGACGAGATCGTCTTCCCGTCCGTCGAGGGCCGGCCCGGCGACCCGGCGAACGTCCCCGGTGAGCTGGACGACGACGTGAACAAGGTCGGCATGGTCCTCACCGCCACCGACGGCACCAGGATGCAGCAGTACGTCGTCCTGCCCGGCCGGGTGGCGCCCGTCTCCGACTTCACCGCGAAGCTGCTGCTCAGCAGCCGGGAGCTGATCGAGCTCGGCCAGGACGGGAAGGCCACCTCCGTCCACGCCGGCACGTTCCGGCCGAGCGAGGCGTTCGGTGCCGACAACAAGTGGCCGAAGGACGCCCCGAAGCCCGTCAACTCCGCGAGCACCGACGAGGGAAGCCCCAACACCGTCTGCAACGTGCTGCGCGAGGTCGACGAGGACAACGGCTCCACCACCCTCAGCACCTGGGTCGGCGACGACTTCCTCGCGCCCCTGCCGACCGGCTCCAGCAGCGCCTACGTCACGCCCGGCACCGGCCTGCTCTTCCGCCAGTTCACCGGCTCGCGCACGGACGCCGGATTCCAGTTCCTGGTGACCGACACCGGCCTGCGGTACGCGATGCAGTCCAACGGCGACAACGCGGCCGACGACTCCGGCATCGGCACCTCCGGCTCGGCCGAGGAGAAGAAGGCACGGCTCCTGGAGGCGCAGCAGGCCCAGAACCGGCTCGGCTACAAGGACGTCGACCCGCAGCCCGTCCCGGCCGCCTGGTCCGCCTTCCTGCCGACCGGCCCGCGCCTGTCGACGGCGGCGGCCCGGCAGCCGCAGGGCTCGTGAGGCGGAGGCGTACGCGATGAACACGAACAGTTCCGGTACGGGCAGGCGCCGGGCGGCCGCCCTCGCCGCGGTGGCGTTCCTCGGCGTCACCCTGCCCGCCCCGCCGGCCGCGGCGGACACGCCCGGCCAGTGCACGTACCCCGCCAAGCAGTACGAGGGCCGCCCCTGGGCGCTCCAGCGGGTCCTGCTGGACGAGGTGTGGAAGCAGTCCACCGGCAAGGGCGTCCGCGTCGCCGTCATCGACACCGGCGTGGACGTCGCGCACCCGCAGCTGAAGCCCGCCGTGGACGTCGGGAGCGGGATCAACCTCATCCCGAAGGACGCCAAGGACGAGAACGGCAACGCGGTGGAGCGCGGCAAGGAGGACGGCACCACCGACACCGTCGGCCACGGCACGAAGGTCGCCGGGATCATCGCCGCCCGCCCCGCGAAGGGGACCGGCTTCGTCGGCCTCGCCCCCGACGCCACGATCATCCCCATCCAGCAGAACGACGCCGACGGCAACGGCACCGCCGGCACCCTGGCGACGGCCATCCGGCACGCCGTCGCCGAGAAGGCCGACGTCATCAACATCTCCCAGGACACGGCCAACGCCATCGAGCCGACGCCGCTCCTGAAGGAGGCCGTCCAGGAGGCCCTGGACAAGGAGATCGTCGTCGTCGCCTCGGCCGGCAACGACGGCCTCGACGGCAACGTCAAGAAGACCTACCCCGCGTCCTACGAGGGCGTCCTCGCCGTGGCCGCCTCCGACCGCAACAACGAGCGCGCCGCCTTCTCGCAGTCCGGCGACTTCGTCGGGGTCGCCGCGCCCGGTGTGGACATGATCACGACGGTGCCGGGCGGCGGCCACTGCGCCGACAACGGCACCAGTTTCTCCGCCCCGTACGTCGCGGGGGTCGCCGCGCTCATCAAGGCCAAGCACAAGGACTGGACGGGCAAGCAGATCGTCGCCCAGATCCAGCAGACCGCGGAGCGCTCGGTCGCCGGCCACGACCGGCTTGTAGGGTGGGGCGTCGTGGATCCCGTCCGGGCCCTGACGGAGGACGACAAGCCGATCGAGGCCCCGGTCGCCCGCGAGGGCGTCACCAAGGCGGAACCGCCGGCTCCGGCCGAACTCCACCTGGGCGAGACGCCCGAGGAGCGCAACGCCCGCCTCGCGACGTACGTCGTCGTGGGCGGCGGCGTCCTCGTCGCCGCCATCGCCGGCACCGCGATCGCCCTCCGCGACGCCCGCCGCCGCAACCGCGCGACGACACGTCCTGCGAACGGGTGACGACGCGCACACGGCCCCGCCGCAACCGAGGGGCCTCCCTCCGCCGTCGACGGAGAAGACGCGCGGCAGGTAAGGCACTTGGGGCTGTCAGAGGCACTGGATAGAGTGGCAGGCGTGCGACCGGTGAAATAGCGCAGGTGTCCGATCGCAATGCGTGACCGCAGGAACAACGGGGAGGGACACGGGTCATGGCCGACCTTGAGCGCGGCGCAGGCGCGCTGCGGAATTTCCAGACCAAGATCAACGCGCTGCTGACGGACTTCGAGAGCAGCCCCGGCGGCCCCCAGAAGGTCGCCGAGCACACCATCGAGCGCGGCGCCTTCAGCGGCGGCAACCTGCCCTTCGGGGAAGCGGACGGCTTCTTCACGCAGTACGCCCGCGTCCACAAGGAACTGGTGTCCCTCTCCAAGCTCCTGGCCGACCAGATGGAGCTCCTGCGCCTCGGAGCCCACGCGGCCGACGTCGGCTTCGACAACGTCGACGAGGACACGCGCCGCCGCTTCCACGCCATCCAGGACCGCCTGGACGTGGCGGTCGACCAGCGGGAGAAGCAGGACAAGCCCGATCACGACCGCCAGACCGGTACGAAGGACCTGGGATAACGCCGATGGGAACCGAAGACAAGAACCTCACCCCCGAGCAGCAGCAGACCAAGGACGCCGCCCGGATCCAGACGACGTTCACGGCCACGGACCGGGTGGAGCGCTTCTCCGCCCAGTTCGAGCGCATGGGCTTCGGCACGGGCAGCGGTCCCGGCGGCTTCTTCGGCAAGACCAACTTCGAGAACGCCCCGCTCAACGCGATGCTGGACCTCCTCGAAGCGGCCAACCCGGCCGACCTGGAGGCCGCCGGCACGGCCCTGGAGGCCGCCCGCAAGGCGCTCAACGACGCGGCGCGCGACCTGAAGAAGGACGCCGCGGCCGTGGACCTGAAGGGTGAGGCGGGTACGGAGTTCCAGCGCTTCGCCGCCGACCTCGCGACGTACACGTACAACCTGGCGAGCTTCGCCAACGTCGTGGGCGCGCAGATGAAGGTCGCCAGCACGGGCCTGACCTCCGTCCGCAACGCCCGCCCGCCCCGCGACAACCGCCCCGACCCGAAGAAGCCCACGGACTTCCCCCCGGCGGAGCGCACCGCGGACAACGAGGACTACCAGAAGGCCGTCAAGGCGGAACGCGACCGCCAGGAGGCCATCAACCAGCTGAACCGCCTGGCGTCGTTCTACGCGGTCTCGGAGTCGACCCTGGCCTCCCAGGAACCGCCCAAGTTCCCGGAGCGGTTGAAGGCCGAGGTGCCGCGTCCGCGGGGCGGCTACGGACTCGGCTCCGGAGCAAGCGCTCCTGGAGGGGCCGGCTCCTCGGGCGCAGGCCTGCAGGCCACCGGCGCCCCGTCCCCGGAGCAGCCCGCAGGGGCTCCACGGGGGGAGACCGGCGGGACCCCGGCCGGCCCTCGGACTCCGGGGCTCGGTCCCACGCCGTCCCCCACGACGCCGGACTCGGCGATGCAGATCGACACCATCGCTCCCCCCGCTCCGCCGGTGACGGCCCCGCCGACGCCCACGCCCGCGCCGACCGCCCCGACGGGTAACGGCCCGTTCACGCCGCCGCCCATGGCTCCCGGCCTCCCGAACACCGGTAAGGGCCCGGCCGTCGGCCGGAACCAGAGCACGCCGGCCGTCCCGCGTACCGCCAAGCCCAGCAGCAACAGCCAGTTCGGCCGCCCTGCTGTCCCCAGCGGGCCGCACACGGCGCAGAGCGGCCCCGGCCAGACCGGGCGCACCGCCGGGCCCTCGACTCCGGTCGGCCGCCCCGGTACGCCCGGTACGCCTGGCACGCCCGCCGCTGGACGGCAGAACGTGATCGGCGGCCCCGGCACGAACAACATGGTGGGCCGACCCGGCGCTCCGGGTGCGCCTGCCACCGGACGCGCGGGCGGTCCCGCGCCGATCACCGGACGGGCGGGCACCGGCATCGTCGGCGGTACGCCCCAACCGCGTCCGGCCACGGGCGGCACCGGCGGTTCCCGCATCCCCACCGGCACGGTGATCGGGGGCCAGAGCGCACCGCAGGGACGGCCGTCGGCGGCAGGCTCCCGCATGGGCGGCGTCATCGGCGCCAACCCGGGTGCGACCGCCCGCTCCACGCGCCGGGGCACGCCGAGCGTGAACGGTGTCGTGGGCGTCCCGCGCTCGCAGCGGAACAAGGGCCGGGAGGACGGGGAACAGCCCGGCTCCGAACGTCCCGACTACCTCGTCGAGGACGAAGAGACGTGGGCGGCCCGGCGGCGCGGTGCCGTTCCCCCAGTGGTCGACTGAGCACAGGAAAGGTGCAGGGAGCCAGGATGACAGCAGGAACGACGCGTCGGCTGCGGCGACGGGTTACGTGCACGGTCGCGTTGGCCAGCGCGTGGGCCATCGGGTTCGTGGGCCTGGCTCCCTCCGCTGCGGCGGAGGACGTGCGCGCCAAGCAGTGGTACCTGGACGCGATGCACGTCGACAAGATCTGGGGAAAGGTCACCGGCGAGGGCATCAAGGTCGCGGTGGTCGACAGCGGTGTCAACGCCTCCACACCATCGCTGAAGGGCCAAGTCCTCAAGGGCTTCGACGCGATGAAGGAAGACGGCACGACGAACGACTACAGCGGCCACGGGACGACCATGGCCGAACTGATCGCCGGGACGGGGCAGGGCGGTGGCCTTCAGGGGCTGGCGCCGGGCGTCAAGGTCCTCCCCCTGCGCATCGGCCTGGAAGCGGGCCACCGGGGCAAGAACCCGACGGACGAAGCCGATGCCATTCGTGCCGCCGCGGACAGTGACGCCCGGATCATCAGCATGTCGTACGGCGGCCTCGGCAAGACGGAATCCCTCACCAAAGCCGTCGAGTACGCACACAGCAAGGGCAAGCTGATGTTCGCCGCCGTGGGCAACAACGGCGACAAGGACAACACACGCAGTTTCCCCGCCGCGTACCCGGAAGTGGTGGGAGTCGCGGCCACTGGTCCGGAAGGCAAGGTGGCCGAGTACTCCCAGCACGGCATGTACGTGGACATCTCCGCCCCGGGAAGCGACATCCCGTACTGGTGTGACGAGTCGTTCACCCGCTACTGCGACGGGGACGGCGGCACCAGCGCCGCCACCGCCATCGCCTCCGCCACCGCCGCCCTGATCTGGTCGTATCACCCCGACTGGACCGCGAACCAGGTCCTGCGCGTCATGTTCGAGAGCGCGGGGCGGGGCGAGGGCTGGGAGCCCGGTACGACGAGCAGCTACCTGGGCCACGGCATCGTCCGCCCCGGCGCCCACATCAACCGCGGTCTCGGCAAGCCCGGTGCCCCGAACGTCAACCCGCTGACGAACGAGAACTCGGCAGCTCCCAGCGGCGGTTCGTCCGCATCGCCCGCCTCGCCCGCCGCGTCTGCACCAGCTTCGTCACAAGCCCCGCAGGACCAGGCCACGCCCGGCCAGACCGTGGCAGGCTCCAGCGGGGAAACCGGGGGCGGGAGTTCCCTCGGTCTCATCCTTGGCGGCGCCGCAGCCGTGGTCGTCGTCGCGGGGGGAGCGTTCTTCTTCGTCCGCAAGCGCCGTACGGCATAGCGGCCCGAACAAGCCGCCCGCACCCGACGGTGGAGATCCGACCCACCGGGAACCTCCAGAGAGGAAACACATCGCATGGCAGTGCAGAAGGTCAATGGCGTCGCTCTTTCGCAGCTCCAGGGGGAGCTGACGCGCCAGTTCGACGACGTGAAGAGCCAGCTCTCCGCCCTGCAGGGGACGATCGACAGCCTGGAGGGCCGCTGGGCCGGTATCGGTGCCGGTGCCTTCAACGTGAAGCAGGACGCGATCAACCGGAACATGGTGGGCATCGGCAAGCTCCTGCTGAAGTTCCAGGAGGCCATCGAGGCGGCCCGCACCATCGCCGGCAACACCGACACCGAGGTCGAGGCCGCTCTCCGCGGTGTCGACGTGGCGGAGGGCTACTCGGGCGACGCCGGTGCCGAGGCCCGCACGTCGAACCTCGCCAAGTACTGACCTCTCCCGGCCGTGCACCGTTCGCGGCCGACTCACCACAGCACGAACCGGTTGGAGGACCGATGGCTAACAACGACGGCACGATGATCGTCACTTACTCGAGCCTGCAGGAGGCTGCGGGCGTCATCGAGAAGCAGGCGAAGCGACTCGACATGAGCCTGGAGGCCATCCAGGCGAAGATCGCGTCGATCTCGGACCTCTGGGAGGGCGAGGCCCGCGAGGCGTACAAGACCGCGCAGACCGACTGGGACCGCCGCGCCCGCGAGATCAACCAGTCGCTGAACCAGATCGCCCGCGCGGTCCGCGAGGCTGCCCCCGCCTACCAGCAGGGCGACAAGAAGGCCGCGCAGAACTTCATGTAAGCAGCGGCGCCGGCCACACCGGCGACAAGGGGCGGACACGCGCGGGAGGTGTCCGCCCCTTCCGCGTCCGCGGAGCCGACCAGCCGACGTTCCACCGGTCACCGAAGGCGACCCACACACCGCTTCGCGGCCGGGTGGTGGCGGCTCTCCGGCCCGTCCCGGGCCGTGTGCGGCCCTTGCCCGCCCGCGCGAGACGGAGTCCCGGTCATGGCCGCGGCCCGCACCGGGAAGCGGCGTTCGTCGCCCCCGAGGGGCGGGACGGCCCCGGAGCACCACACAGTCCGGAGCACCACACGGCCCCGGAGCGCCACCCGCCCCCTCCCAGCCGAAAGGGGCGCCCGCCGGGAAGGCGGACGCCCCGATGGCCGGCCGTGACGCGGCCGTACGGCGCCCTACCGCACGTCCTGCGGCATCAGGCCCGTCTGCACCAGCGGGTTGCCGCGCTGGCGGGAGACGAAGACGCCGCGGCCCGGGAGCATCGGGCGGGGGCGGACGCCGCCCAGGACGTCGCCCTCCTGCGGGTCGCCCGACAGGACGACGCCCTGCGCGCCCAGCTCCATCATGCGCTGCATGAACGGCTCGTACGCCGAGCGGCTCGCGCCCGCCGAGTTGCGGGCGATGATGAACCGGACGCCCACGTCCCGCGCGAACGGCAGCAGCTCGGCGAGCGGCGCCAGCGGGTTGCCGCTGGACGTCGACACCAGGTCGTAGTCGTCGACGACCACGTACACCGTCGGGCCCTGCCACCAGCTGCGGTCCCGCAGCTGCTGCGCCGTGACGGCCTCCGACGGCGTACGGCGCCGCATCAGCCCCGACAGGGCCTCCACGTGGTGGTCCATGTTGTTGGACATCGGCACGTACTCGGCCAGGTGCGTCGACGGGGTGGCGTCCAGCAGGGCGCGCCGGTTGTCGATGACGAACAGCTTGCAGCTGTCCCCGTCGTACCGTTCGCTCAGCTGCTTGATGAGCAGCCGCAGCAGGTTCGACTTGCCCGACTCGCTCTCACCGAAGACCAGGAAGAACGGGTCGCGCTCGAAGTTGACGAAGACCGGCGCCAGGTTGTTCTCGTCGATCGCGAAGGCGACGCCGCGCTCCGGGTGCGCGAAGCCCGCGGGCAGGTTCGCCGCCGGCAGCTCGCGCGGCAGCAGCCGCACGCCCGGGGCGCCCGGCAGCGTCCAGTGCCGGGACACCTCCCGCGTCATCGCCGCGGTCGCCTCCGACAGGTCGCTGTCCGAGTTGATGCTGTCGATCCGCGGCACCGCCGCCATGAAGTGCAGCTTCTCCGGGGTGAGGCCCCGCCCGGGCACGCCCGACGGCACGTTCTGCGCGACCCGGCGGTCCAGCTCCGAGTCCATCGGGTCGCCGAGCCGCAGCTCCAGCCGGTTCATCAGGTGGTCCTTGAGGTTGGCGCGCACCTCCATGGACCGCGACGCGGTGATGATCAGGTGGACGCCGTAGCCGAGGCCGCGCGCCGCGACGTCCATCACGAGGTTCTCCAGGCCCTCGTAGTCGGAGCGGAAGCTGCCCCAGCCGTCGATGACGAGGAACACGTCACCCCACGGCTGGTCCGCCACCGAGATCTCGCCGCGCGCCCGCAGCCGCCGGTACGTGGCGATCGAGTCGATGCCCGAGCTGCGGAAGTACTCCTCGCGCCGCGACAGGATGCCGTACACCTCCGCGACCGTGCGCCGCACCCGCTCCGGGTCGAGGCGCGAGGCGACCCCGCCCACGTGCGGCAGCCCCGCGATCGCCGACAGGCCGCCGCCACCGAAGTCGAGGCCGTAGAACTGCACCTCGTGCGGCGTGTGGGTCAGCGCGAACGCCGAGACGATCGTCCGCAGCAGCGTCGACTTGCCGGACTGCGGGCCGCCCACGATCTGCATGTGGCCCGCCGCGCCCGAGAAGTCCCGGTACAGGGTGTCGCGGCGCTGCTCGAACGGCTTGTCGACCACGCCGACCGGTACGACCAGCCGGCCCGCGCCCTCGAAGCCGGGCTGCGTCAGCCCGCGCCCCTGCACCTCGGCCAGGCCCGGCAGCAGCTCGTCCAGCGGCGGCGGGTTGTCCAGCGGCGGCAGCCACACCTGGTGCGCCTCCACGCCGCGGCCCTCCAGCCGCCGCACGATCACGTCCAGCACGGAGTCGGCGAGCGCGTCGTCCTCCGTCCGCCCCCCGTCCGGCTGCGCGGCGCGCACCGACGGCTGCACGTACCGGATCGGCACCGGCGCCGCCGTGAACGGCACCGGCCGCCGGTCCACCGGCAGCGGGCCGCCGGCCGTCGCCAGCGCCTGCGCGTTGGAGCGGTACACGCCCGACACGTACGCCGCCTTGAACCGCACCATCTCGTCCGTGCCGAACTTCAAGTACCCGGAACCGGGCACGTTCGGCAGGTGGTACGCGTCGGGCACGCCGATCGCCGCGCGGGACTCGGCCGTGGAGAACGTCCGCAGACCGATCCGGTACGACAGGTACGTCTCCAGGCCGCGCAGCCGACCCTCCTCCAGCCGCTGCGAAGCCAGCAGCAGGTGCACGCCGAGCGACCGGCCGATACGGCCGATCTGCACGAACATCTCGATGAAGTCCGGCTTAGCGGTGAGCAGTTCGCTGAACTCGTCGATGACGAGGACGAGCGACGGGATCGGCTGCAGGGGGGCGCCGGCCGCGCGGGCCTTCTCGTAGTCGTGGATGTTCGCGTAGTTGCCCGCGTCGCGCAGCATCTCCTGGCGGCGGTTCAGCTCGCCGCGGATGGAGTCGCCCATGCGGTCGACGAGCGTCAGGTCGTCCGCCAGGTTGGTGATGACGGCGGCGACGTGCGGCATCTGCGACATGCCGGCGAACGTCGCACCGCCCTTGAAGTCCGCGAGGACGAAGTTCAGCGTCTCCGACGAGTGCGTGACCGCCAGGCCCAGCACCAGCGTCCGCAGCAGCTCCGACTTGCCGGAACCGGTCGCGCCGACGCACAGGCCGTGCGGGCCCATGCCCTCCTGCGCGGCCTCCTTCAGGTCCAGCATGACCGGCGAGCCGTCCTCGCCGACACCGATCGGCACGCGCAGCCGCTCCGACTGCGACCGCGGCCGCCACGTCCGGCTGACGTCGACGGAGGCGGCGTCACCGAGGTTCAGCAGATCGGTGAACTCCAGGTTCGCCAGCAGCGGTTCGTCGTCGTCACCGCCCGACGCCATCCGCAGCGGCGCCAGCTGGCGGGCCAGCGCCTCGGCGGCCTCCGGGCTCAGCCCGTCCGGCGTGCCCTCGTACACGAGCCCGTGGCCCGACTCCAGCCGCAGCTCGCCGGGGTGGACCACCACCGACAGCTGGCCGCGCGCGCCGGCGCCCTCGCCCCGGACGACCTCGATGATCGTGACGCCCTGCAGGCCCTCCGCGGCGGCCAGCGGCGACATCGGCGGGATCGTCTGGCCGTCGAGCACGATCACGACGTGCGGCTGGTCCAGCAGCGGGTGGTCGCCGCCCTGGAAGCGCGGCCGGCCCTCCAGCAGCCCGGCGAGCAGGTCCTGCAGGTCCGCCGGGTCCGTGGTGATCAGGCGCCGCGAACCCGCGCCGTCGACGGCACCCCGCGCCTGCACGTGCGGCAGCCACTTGGCCCACTCCCACCGCGGCGCGGCGTCCTGGCCCGCGGCGACGGCGATGACCAGGTCCTCGGGCGAGTGCAGCGACGCCAGCGAGGCGACCATGGCGCGCGCGGTGGCCCGTACGGACTCCTGCTCACCGCTCACCGTCAGGTGGTAGAAGGCACGCAGCGACACCGCCATGGGCAGCCCGTCGAGCGTGCCGTGCGTCGCCAGGAACTGGCGCATCGCGCCCGCCGTCAGCGGCTCCAGGTCGTCCACCGGCGCCGTCTCGGGGGCGATCAGCGGCGTGGCGAGCTGCTGGCTGCCCAGGCCGATGCGCACCTGCCCGAAGTCGTCGTCGCCCACGCGCCGCTCCCACACCCGGCTGCCCTCGGCGACCAGCGCCCACAGCTGTTCGGGGGAGGGGTGCAGGTAGTACTGGGCGTCGCGTTGGAGCCGCGCGGTCCGCAGCACCGCACGGCGGGTCTGGTTCAGGTACTTGAGGTAGTCGCGCCGCAGGTCGGCGAGCTGCCCCTGCGTGCCGCGCCGGTACCGCACCAGCATCGCGATGCCCATGGCGAGGGTCGACGCGATCATCACCATGCCCATGATCCGCATGATCGGATTCGGGGTCATGAAGAAGAACACGACGGAGCCGCCCATGCCGAGCATCGGCAGGATCTGCATCAACGCCCCCTCCTGCTGCCCGCGGGGCAGTTCGGGGGGTGGTTGCACCTGCACCTGCTCACCGGGCACTTCGGACGGCAGGACCCGTGGTGGGCGCTTGACGACGATCTGACTCACAGCTCACCGATTCCCTTGCCGGACGGAAATGTTCCTATCGGCGCCCCCGTGGCGACGGGCTCCATCCGCGGTTGGGGATCCTACTTGCGTGGGGGGTGGGGGCCGGGCGGTAGGGTGACGCGACGGATTTGCGGACCCGTGAACTACCGCAAAACAAGGGACATTCGGAGCGCAGGCAGGCACTCCGGCCGCGACGGCACCGGCACACCGCCGTCCGCACCCGAGAAGCCACAGATTCCACGAGGGGAAGCAGAAGGTGAGCATGACGGCCCAGGCGGCGGCCACCACGACCGGTCACCCGGCTCCCGCGACGCCGTCCGGCGGCGGGACCGGCTTCTGCCGGGTCACCGTCGTCGCGCCCGACGGACGCGTCGACGTGGCGCTGCCCGAGGACATCCCGGTCGCCGACCTCTACCCGGAGATCCTCCGGCTGTCCGGCCAGAGCCCCGTCGAGGGCGCCCCGGTCGGCTACCACCTGGTCCGCCGCGACGGCACGGTCCTCGACTCGGCCCGGTCACTGGCCGCCCAGCGCATCCTCGACGGCGAGCTGCTCTCGCTGCGGCCCTTCGCCGAGTCGCTGCCGCCGGCCGTCTTCGACGACGTCTCGGACGCCGTCGCCTCCGCCGTCGCCCGCGACCGCCGCTTCTGGACGGACGGGCTGATGCGCGGCTCCGGCCTGTTCGGCGGCTCCGTCCTGCTGGTGCTGCTCGCGTTCGTGCTGTGGCAGGCCGACCCGCGCCACGACACGCACGGCCTGCCGGGCATCCTCGCCGGCGTCGCCGCGCTGCTGCTCCTGGCGCTCGCCTGCGTCCGCGCCCGCGTGTACGACGACCGCGGCTCGGCCGTCGCCCTCGGCGTCGGCGCGATGGCGAACGCCGCCGTCGGCGGCTCCGGGCTGCTGTCGCTCGCCGCGGGCCAGGGCCCGGGCCGGCTGCAGTTCCTGCTCGCCTGCGCCGCCGTCCTGGTGACGTCGCTGATCCTCATGCTCGTCGCCCCCTCCGGCGACGGGCCGTTCGTCGCGTTCGTCTTCGCCTCCGCCGTGGGCCTGCTCGTGACGTTCGTCGCGATCCTGACCGGCATCAGCACCGTGGAGACCGCCGCGGTCTGCCCGCCCCTCGCCGCCGGCGCGCTCGCGTTCCTGCCCGGCCTGTCCACCCGCTTCGCCCGGCTCCCCATCGGCTTCGACCCGCCCCGCACCACCGTCGGCGGGTACGACGGCGGCGAGAGCGCCCCGCAGGGCCCGGTCGACGCCGTCCGCATCGCCGCCCAGGCCAGGCGCGGCCACGAACTGCTCGTCGGCCTGGTCGGCGGCTGCGCCCTGGTCGCGGTCACCGCCGCGGGCGTGCTCGGCTTCTCCGACAACGTGTGGGGCCAGCTCCTCGCCCTCGCCACGGGCGCCGCGATGATGATGCGCGCCCACCTGTTCCGGTACTCCGCGCAGGTCGGCTGCGCCCTGGCCGCCGGACTGGGCTCCCTCGTCCTGCTCGGCCTCGGCCTGTGCCTCAACCCGCCGGAGGGCGTCGTCCGCGCCGCGCTGCGCGGGGACGGCGGGGCGCTGGACCTCCGCACGGTGTGGCTGGCCGCCGCCGTCGCCGGCGTCGCGGCCCTGATCGTCACCATCGGGCTGATCGTGCCGAAGAAGGGCGTCACGCCGTTCTGGGGCCGCTTCCTGGAGATCGCGGAGGGGTTCTTCCTGCTCACCCTGGTCCCGCTGTGCCTGGCGGTCTTCGACGTGTACCACTCGATCCGCGCCCTCACGTCGTAGGCGGGGCGTACGGCGTCCACGCGGACTGGTACGCTGTGTGACGGCCGTTTGTGTACGCGCCCCCGGAGCATCTGGGAGCAGCGCTCATCGCGCCTTCGCCTCCGAGTCACGGAAGTCCCCCTGAGACCAAGACCAGGGGCACTCGCAGGCGCATCGAACACCAATGAGGAGTACCGAGTGTCTCTCGACGCCGCCACGAAGAAGCAGATCATGGCCGAGTTCGGCACCAAGGAGGGCGACACCGGCTCCCCCGAGGTCCAGGTCGCCATGCTCTCGCGCCGCATCTCGGACCTGACCGAGCACCTGAAGACCCACAAGCACGACCACCACTCCCGTCGTGGTCTGCTGATCCTCGTCGGCCAGCGCCGCCGCCTGCTGCAGTACCTGGCCAAGAAGGACATCCAGCGCTTCCGTACGCTGGTCGACCGCCTCGGCATCCGCCGCGGTGCGGCCGGCGGCGCCAAGTAAGACGCCGTGAGGGGAGCGGTTCCCGACGACAGGGAGCCGCTCCCTTTGCTGTACGCGTGTGCACGCGCACGCTGATCGGAATGCGAACCTGGGTCCAGGCTCAGTAATCTGGTCGCACAACGACATAACGAACACGCCATGACGCGGCCGGAAGCCGGGTACGTCATGACACGGAGGAGAGGCCGCCTCGCCGCCGCCGGTCCTCGGTAGTGGCCCCCGGGCCCCACGGGACGCAAGAGCCCAGGGTGCACCCGGGTGCTTCGATCGAAGACCGGCCCGCACACCGGGTGAGACCTCTCCGCTCCCCGTCCCGCGCCACACGGGCGCACGGACGAAAAGACGACAAGTAAACGGAGAAACCACTGGTGGAGAACGAGACCCACTACGCCGAGGCCGTCATCGACAACGGCTCCTTCGGCACCCGCACCATCCGCTTCGAGACGGGCCGCCTGGCCAGGCAGGCCGCCGGCTCCGCCGTCGCGTACCTGGACGACGACACCATGGTGCTGTCGGCCACCACCGCGTCCAAGAAGCCCAAGGACCAGCTCGACTTCTTCCCCCTGACGGTCGACGTCGAGGAGCGGATGTACGCGGCCGGCAAGATCCCCGGCTCCTTCTTCCGCCGCGAGGGCCGGCCCTCCGAGGACGCGATCCTCACCTGCCGCCTGATCGACCGCCCGCTGCGCCCCTCCTTCAAGAAGGGCCTGCGCAACGAGATCCAGATCGTCGAGACGATCATGGCGCTCAACCCCGACCACCTCTACGACGTGGTCGCGATCAACGCCGCCTCCTGCTCCACGCAGCTGGCCGGCCTGCCCTTCTCCGGCCCCATCGGCGGCACCCGCGTCGCCCTCATCAAGGGCCAGTGGGTCGCCTTCCCGACGCACACCGAGCTCGAGGACGCCGTCTTCGACATGGTCGTCGCGGGCCGCGTCCTGGAGGACGGCGACGTCGCGATCATGATGGTCGAGGCCGAGGCCACCGAGAGGACCATCGAGCTGGTCAAGGGCGGTGCCGAGGCCCCCACCGAGGAGGTCGTCGCCGCCGGTCTCGAGGCCGCGAAGCCGTTCATCAAGGTCCTGTGCAAGGCCCAGTCGGACCTCGCCGCCAAGGCCGCCAAGCCGGTCGGCGAGTTCCCCGTCTTCCTCGACTACGAGGACGACGTCCTGGAGGCGCTCACCGCCGCCGTCAGGACCGAGCTGGCCCAGGCTCTCACCATCGCCGGCAAGCAGGAGCGCGAGAACGAGCTGGAGCGCATCAAGGCGGTCGCCGCCGAGAAGCTGCTCCCGCAGTTCGAGGGCCGCGAGAAGGAGATCTCCGCGGCGTACCGCTCGCTCACCAAGTCCCTGGTCCGCGAGCGCGTCATCAAGGACAAGGTCCGCATCGACGGCCGCGGCCTGACGGACATCCGTACGCTCGCCGCCGAGGTCGAGGCCATCCCGCGCGTGCACGGCTCCGCGCTGTTCGAGCGTGGCGAGACGCAGATCCTCGGCGTCACCACCCTCAACATGCTGCGCATGGAGCAGCAGCTGGACACCCTCTCCCCGGTGACCCGCAAGCGCTACATGCACAACTACAACTTCCCGCCGTACTCCACCGGCGAGACCGGCCGCGTCGGCTCCCCGAAGCGCCGCGAGATCGGCCACGGCGCCCTCGCCGAGCGCGCCCTCATGCCGGTGCTGCCGTCGCGCGAGGAGTTCCCCTACGCGATCCGCCAGGTGTCCGAGGCCCTCGGCTCCAACGGCTCGACGTCCATGGGCTCGGTCTGCGCGTCCACGATGTCGCTGCTGAACGCCGGCGTGCCGCTCAAGGCCCCCGTCGCGGGCATCGCCATGGGCCTGATCTCCCAGGAGATCGACGGCAAGACGCACTACGTCACCCTCACCGACATCCTCGGTGCGGAGGACGCCTTCGGCGACATGGACTTCAAGGTCGCCGGCACGAAGGAGTTCGTCACCGCCCTCCAGCTCGACACCAAGCTGGACGGCATCCCGGCCTCCGTCCTGGCCGCGGCCCTCAAGCAGGCCCGCGACGCCCGTCTCCACATCCTCGACGTGATGATGGAGGCGATCGACCGCCCGGACGAGATGTCCCCGAACGCCCCGCGGATCATCACCGTCAAGATCCCCGTGGACAAGATCGGCGAGGTCATCGGCCCCAAGGGCAAGATGATCAACCAGATCCAGGAGGACACCGGCGCCGAGATCACGATCGAGGACGACGGCACCATCTACATCGGTGCCCAGGTCGGCTCGCAGGCCGAGGCCGCCCGCGCCACGATCAACGGCATCGCCAACCCGACCATGCCGGAGGTCGGCGAGCGCTACCTGGGTACGGTCGTCAAGACCACCACCTTCGGCGCGTTCGTCTCGCTCCTCCCGGGCAAGGACGGCCTGCTGCACATCTCGCAGATCCGCAAGCTCGCCGGTGGCAAGCGCGTGGAGAACGTCGAGGACGTGCTCGCGGTCGGCTCCAAGGTCCAGGTCGAGATCGCCGAGATCGACCAGCGCGGCAAGCTCTCCCTCATCCCCGTCCTCGCGGACGAGGAGGGCGCCGAGAGCGCCGACACCGCGTCCACGAGCGGCTCCGCCGCGGGGAAGGACGACACCGACCAGTGACGTCCCGTAGTCTCCGGACGACGGCCCGCACCTCCTCGGAGGCGCGGGCCGTCGCCCGTACCCAAACGCTTCTCCCGGGCAAGGACGGCATCGGCACGGTCCGCCGCACCACCCTCCCGGGCGGCCTGCGCGTCGTCACCGAGACGCTGCCCTCCGTACGCTCCGCCACCTTCGGGATCTGGGCCCACGTCGGCTCCCGCGACGAGACGCCCACCCTCAACGGCGCCACGCACTACCTGGAGCACCTCCTCTTCAAGGGCACGCGGCAGCGCAGCGCCCTCGACATCTCCGCCGCGATCGACGCGGTCGGCGGCGAGATGAACGCCTTCACGGCGAAGGAGTACACCTGCTACTACGCACGCGTGCTCGACACGGACCTGCCGCTCGCCATCGACGTCGTCTGCGACATGCTCACCGGATCGCTGATCCTCGCCGAGGACGTCGACGCCGAGCGCGGCGTGATCCTCGAAGAGATCGCGATGACCGAGGACGACCCGGGCGACGTCGTCCACGACCTGTTCGCCAAGACGATGTTCGGCGACACGCCGCTGGGCCGCCCCGTCCTCGGCACCGTCGACACGATCAACGCCCTCACCCGCGACCGGATCGCCCGCTTCTACAAGAAGCACTACGACCCGACGCACCTGGTCGTCGCCGCCGCCGGCAACGTCGACCACGCCACCGTGGTCCGCCTGGTCCGCCGCGCCTTCGAGAAGGCCGGCGCCCTGACCCGTACGGACGCCGTCCCGGTCGCCCCGCGCGACGGCCGCCGCGCCATCCGCACGGCCGGCAGCGTCGAACTGGTCAACCGCAGGACGGAGCAGGCGCACGTCGTCCTCGGCGTGCCCGGCCTCGCCCGCACCGACGAGCGCCGCTGGGCCCTGGGCGTCCTCAACACCGCCCTCGGCGGCGGGATGTCCTCCCGCCTCTTCCAGGAGGTCCGCGAGAAGCGCGGCCTGGCCTACAGCGTGTACTCGTACACGTCGGGCTTCGCCGACTGCGGCCTGTTCGGCGTGTACGCGGGCTGCCGCCCCAGCCAGGTCCACGACGTGTTGCGGATCTGCCGCGACGAACTGGACCGGGTGGCGGGCGAGGGCCTGTCCGACGACGAGATCGCCCGCGCCATCGGCCAGCTCTCCGGCTCCACCGTCCTCGGCCTGGAGGACACCGGCGCCCTGATGAACCGCATCGGCAAGAGCGAGCTGTGCTGGGGTGACCAGATGTCGGTCGACGACATGCTGGCCCGCATCGCCGCCGTCACCCCCGACGACGTCCGCGCGGTGGCGTCCGAGCTCCTCGGGCAGCGGCCGTCGCTCGCGGTGATCGGCCCGCTCAAGGACAAGCAGGCGGACCGCCTTCACTCGGCCGTCTCCTGACCCGACCCCCCGCCGCAACCCGTAAGGAAGCAAGCATGAGCAAGCTGCGCGTGGCCGTCCTCGGCGCCAAGGGCCGCATCGGCTCCGAGGCGGTACGAGCCGTGGAGGCCGCCGACGACATGGAACTCGTCGCGGCCCTGGGCCGGGGCGACTCGCTGGACGCGCTCACCGAGAGCGGCGCCCAGGTCGTCGTCGAGCTGACCACCCCCGACTCGGTGATGGACAACCTCGACCACTGCGTCCGCCACGGCATCCACGCCGTCGTCGGCACCACCGGCTGGACCGACGAACGCCTCGCGCGGCTGCGGGCCCGGCTCGACGCCAGCCCCGCCACGGGCGTCCTGATCGCCCCGAACTTCTCCATCGGCGCCGTCCTCACGATGAGGTTCGCGCAGCTCGCGGCCCCCTACTTCGAGTCCGTCGAGGTCGTGGAGCTGCACCACCCCGACAAGGTCGACGCCCCCTCCGGCACGGCCACCCGCACCGCCCAGCTCATCGCCGCCGCCCGCGCCGACGCCGGCTGCGCCCCGCAGCCCGACGCCACGGCCACCGCGCTGGACGGCGCGCGCGGCGCGAACGTGGACGGCGTCCCCGTCCACGCCGTACGCCTCCGCGGACTCCTGGCCCACCAGGAGGTGATGCTCGGCGGCGAGGGCGAGACGCTCACCCTCCGCCACGACTCCCTGCACCACCGCAGCTTCATGCCCGGCATCCTGCTGGGTTGCCGCCGCGTCGTCTCCACTCCGGGCCTCACCTTCGGCCTGGAGCACTTCCTCGACCTCGGCTGACCCATGGGCGCGAAGATCACGTACTTCGTCATGGCGGCCTTCCTGGCCGTCTGGTTCGTCCTGGTCGGCGGCCGCGGCGTGGCCCTGATCCAGCAGGGCACCGCCGTCACCGTGACCCTCGGGCTCGCGGCGCTGGTCCTGCCGGCGATCGGCGTGTGGTTCCTCTGGATGAACACCCGGTTCGTCACCCGGGCCAACCGCCTGGCCGCCGAGCTGGAGGCCGAGGGCGGCCTGCCCGTCGACGAGCTGCGCCGCACCCCCGACGGGCGGATCGACCGCGACTCGGCCGACGAGGTGTTCGCCAGGCGCCGCGCGGAGACCGAGGACGCGCCGGACGACTGGCGCTGCTGGTTCCGGCTCGCCGTCGCCTACCGCGACGCCCACGACACGCCCAGGGCCCGCAAGGCCATGCAGCGCGCGATCGCCCTGCACGACAGGCGGCCCCTCGCCTCCTGAGCGACGGCATCCCGCACTCGTACGCGTGCCCCGCGCCCCGGTCAGCCGGGTCGCGGGGCACGGGTCGTCCGGGGCCGGCCGCTCAGGAGACGGGCGCGTACTCCGCGTTCCACGCCTCGACGGAGTCGGCGGCCCGGTCGAAGGCCTCCACCCGGGCCAGGAAGTCCGCGTTGTGGTCGGTGAGCAGCGTCAGCGGCTCCCCGCCGCCCTGCCGCAGGAGCAGCAGCGCCTGCCCCTGCACGGTCCGCGGCAGGCCCAGCCAGCGCACCGGCTGCTGCACGGTCCGCAGCGACGCGGTGCGGTCCCACGGCACCGTGACGGTACGGAGGAACCGCACCTGCCGCACCCCGTGCCGGCTCACCCACGTGCCGACGCGCAGCAGCCGCAGCGCCGGCGCGATGACCAGCACGGCGGCGCCCAGGCACAGGCCCGCAGCCGGCAGGGCCCCGGCCAGTGCGACGATCAGGGCCGCCAGCAGCATGAACGAGGCGACCAGCAGGGCCAGGGACGCCGCGATCACCCGCCAGGGGCCGGGCCGGTAGGGGCGACGCCACTGGTCGTGGTCGTCGAACGGGAGCGCAATGTCGTCGCTCGTGGCTTCGAAAGCGCGGTCGGCCGTCAGGAAGGGCAGGGGCACGACAGATCCTTAACTCTTTGCACGCTTGTTCGGGCTGTGCCCGGTGAGGCTACCCAGCGCCCCCACGCCCGGCCACAGCAGGGGGCGCGTACGGGTCAGCGGCCCTCGGAAGCCTCGGACTGCTGCGTGTGCCCGGCCTGCGGGCCGGCCTGCAGCGCCGGCATCCCGAACAGCAGCGACCCCACGAGCCCGGCCACCACAGTCAGTCCGATCAGCGTACGGCCGGCGATCTCCGAGAGGCCGGGACGCTGCCGTGCCGGAGGGGTGACGTTACTGCGGAAGCGGTCGGATTCCGAGACGAACGCGAACGGGACGGCCTCTCGGCGGGGGTGCATGGTGGCTCTCCTTCGGTGACGAATGGTGTGAACGCCGCTACTACCCGATACAGACGTCCCTACGAGCGGTTTGGTGCCCGAATTCCGATGTCGGTCCGGGGCCGTAGAGTGGGCGCCGCCCGTGCGACGCGATTTTCGGAAGGACCCGCCGGTGACCGACACCCCCGCCGCAGCCCCCCAGGAACCCGAGGCCCCCCAGGACCTCCGGCCCAGCTTCCGCAGTGACGTGACCGTCGAGCTGGTGAAGCACAGCGCCGCCGACTCGGACGTGCTGTGGGCCGCCCGGGTCTCCACGGCGGGGGAGCAGTCCCTCGACGAGCTGCGCAAGGACCCCGAGCGGTCCAAGGGGCTGATCAACTACCTGATGCGGGATCGGCACGGCAGCCCCTTCGAGCACAACTCGATGACGTTCTTCATCAGTGCCCCGATCTTCGTCTTCCGCGAGTTCATGCGCCACCGTGTGGGCTGGTCGTACAACGAGGAGTCGGGCCGCTACCGGGAGCTCCAGCCGGTCTTCTACGTGCCGGACGCCTCCCGCAAGCTGGTCCAGGAGGGCCGCCCCGGCAAGTACGTCTTCGCCCCGGGCACCGAGGAGCAGCACAAGCTCGTCTCGCGCTCGATGGAGGACGCGTACGTCCGGGCGTACGAGGCGTACCAGGAGATGCTCGCCGCCGGCGTCGCCCGCGAGGTCGCCCGTTCGGTCCTGCCCGTCGGCCTGTACTCGTCGATGTACGCCACGTGCAACGCCCGCTCGCTGATGCACTTCCTGGGGCTGCGCACGCAGCACGAGCTGGCGAAGGTGCCGTCGTTCCCGCAGCGGGAGATCGAGATGGTCGGCGAGCGCATGGAGGCGGAGTGGGCCGGGCTCATGCCGCTGACGTACGCGGCCTTCAACAAGAACGGCCGCGTCGCGCCGTAGTCCGGGCCCGCCGGACCCCGGAGTCCAGAGCTGTACGGATGGACGGAGCACCCGTCCGAAGTGTCCGTATTGCGGCACTCTGAGAAGTTCATCTAGGCTGATCAGACGGACCCGGCACTGCTTGAACCCCCGAGCAGGCAGTGCCGGGCTCCACTTCGTCACGTCCCCGAGGGGACCTCACGCGCTGAGCAGCGAGTAGCGTGTTACCCATGGCTCCGATCTCCACTCCGCAGACCCCCTTCGGGAGGGTCCTCACCGCCATGGTCACGCCCTTCACGGCGGACGGCGCACTCGACGTCGACGGTGCACAGCGGCTCGCCGCCCACCTCGTGGACGCAGGCAACGACGGCCTGGTCGTCAACGGCACCACCGGCGAGTCCCCGACCACCAGCGACGCGGAGAAAGACCAGCTCGTACGAGCGGTCCTGGAGGCCGTGGGCGACCGCGCCCACGTCGTCGCCGGCATCGGGACCAACGACACCCGCCACACCCTCGAGCTGGCCCGCGCCGCGGAGCGCGCCGGCGCACACGGCCTGCTCGCCGTCACGCCGTACTACAACAAGCCCCCGCAGGAGGGCCTGTACCGGCACTTCACGGCCGTCGCCGACGCCACCGGGCTCCCCGTGATGCTCTACGACATCCCGGGCCGCAGCGGCGTCCCCATCGACACCGAGACGATCGTCCGCCTCGCCGAGCACCCGCGCATCGTCGCCAACAAGGACGCCAAGGGCGACCTCGGCCGCGCCAGCTGGGCCATCGCCCGCTCGGGCCTCGCCTGGTACTCCGGCGACGACATGCTCAACCTGCCGCTGCTCTCCGTCGGCTCCGTCGGCTTCGTCTCCGTCGTCGGCCACGTCGTCACCCCCGAGCTGCGCGCCCTCCTCGACGCCCACCTCAGCGGCGACGTCCAGAAGGCCACCGAGATCCACCAGCAGCTGCTCCCGGTCTACACCGGCATGTTCCGCACGCAGGGCGTGATCACCACCAAGGCCGCCCTCGCCCTCCAGGGCCTCCCCGCGGGCCCGCTGCGGCTGCCGCTGGTGGAGCTCTCCCCGGCCGAGACCGAGCGGCTGAAGGCGGACCTCGCCGCGGGCGGGGTAGACCTGTGACAACAGACTTCACAACCGAATAGCAGCAACACAGTCCTTTGCACCTGCATGAAAGTCACGCGCGCCACGTGTCTCAGCGGCACGTGGCGTGCGTGGTGAGGAGAGTCTTTTGAGCCATCCGCATCCTGAACTCGGTGCCCCACCGAAGCTGCCCGCGGGCGGTCTGCGGGTCACCCCGCTCGGCGGTCTCGGCGAGATCGGCCGCAACATGACCGTCTTCGAGTACGGCGGCCGCCTGCTGATCGTCGACTGCGGCGTCCTCTTCCCCGAGGAGGAGCAGCCGGGCATCGACCTGATCCTGCCGGACTTCACGACCCTGAGGGACCGCCTCGACGACATCGAGGCCATCGTCCTCACCCACGGTCACGAGGACCACATCGGCGGCGTCCCGTACCTGCTCCGCCTCAAGCCGGACATCCCCCTGATCGGCTCGAAGCTGACCCTCGCGCTCATCGAGGCGAAGCTCCAGGAGCACCGCATCCGCCCCTACACCCTGGAGGTGACCGAGGGACAGCGCGAGGTGCTGGGCGCGTTCGACTGCGAGTTCATCGCGGTCAACCACTCCATCCCGGACGCCCTGGCCGTCGCCATCCGCACCCCCGCGGGCATGGTGGTCCACACGGGTGACTTCAAGATGGACCAGCTCCCGCTGGACAACCGCCTCACGGACCTGCACGCGTTCGCCCGGCTCAGCGAGGAGGGCATCGACCTCCTGCTGAGCGACTCGACGAACGCCGAGGTCCCCGGCTTCACCTCGCACGAGCGCGACATCTCGAACGTGATGCGCTCCGTGTTCGCCGGCGCCCAGCGGCGCATCATCGTGGCGAGCTTCGCCAGCCACGTGCACCGCATCCAGCAGGTCCTCGACGCGGCGCACGAGTACGGCCGCAGGGTCGCGTTCGTCGGCCGCTCGATGGTGCGCAACATGGGCATCGCCCGGGACCTGGGCTACCTGCGCGTGCCGCCGGGCCTGGTCGTCGACGTGAAGACCCTCGACGACCTGCCGGACCACGAGGTCGTGCTGGTCTGCACGGGTTCCCAGGGCGAGCCGATGGCGGCCCTGTCCCGCATGGCCAACCGCGACCACCAGATCCGCATCGTCCAGGGCGACACGGTGATCCTGGCGTCGTCCCTGATCCCGGGCAACGAGAACGCGGTCTACCGCGTGATCAACGGCCTGACCCGCTGGGGCGCGAACGTCGTCCACAAGGGCAACGCCAAGGTGCACGTCTCGGGCCACGCCTCGGCCGGCGAGCTGCTGTACTTCTACAACATCTGCAAGCCGAAGAACCTGATGCCGGTGCACGGCGAATGGCGCCACCTGCGCGCCAACGCCGAGCTGGGCGCCATGACGGGCGTCCCGAAGGACCGCATCGTCATCGCCGAGGACGGCGTGGTCGTCGACCTGGTCGACGGCAAGGCCAAGATCGTCGGCAAGGTCCAGGCGGGCTACGTGTACGTGGACGGCCTGTCGGTCGGCGACGTCACGGAGGTCGCGCTCAAGGACCGCCGCATCCTCGGAGAGGAGGGCATCGTCTCGGTCTTCGTCGTGGTCGACTCCACGACCGGCAAGATCGTCGGCGGCCCGCACGTCCAGGCGCGCGGCTCCGGCATCGATGACGGCGCGTTCGACGCGGTGCTCCCGAAGGTCGAGGAGGTGCTGAACAAGTCGGCCCAGGACGGAGTGGTGGAGCCCCACCAGCTCCAGCAGCTGATCCGCCGCACCATCGGCAAGTGGGTGTCGGACACGTACCGCCGTCGCCCGATGATCCTGCCCGTGGTGGTGGAGGTCTGACGCTCCACCAGACGTGACCGGAGCGGGGTGCCCTCGATTTGCATCGGGGCGCCCCGCTCCAGTACGTTTACGGCTCCGCCCGAGGGGAACCCGGCACGTTCGCGCGCCGAAGGGGACCCGGAGGGGCGGGAAATCCGACTCGGAAGTTCTGATAAAGTCGGAAAGCGCCGAAAGGCAAAAGGCCCTCCAACGGCCACCGGAAACGAAATCCGCACCGGAAACGGAACGGAAAAGGATCTGGTAAAGTCGGAATCGCCGGAAAGGGAAACGCGGAAGCGGAGAACGGCCCGGTGGCCCGGTCCAGCGGGTGGCGGAGACGGAAATCGGATCTGCTAGGCTGGAAACACCGAAGG
>NZ_BMSV01000018.1 GCF_014649335.1 Streptomyces roseolilacinus | reverse complement strand
CGGGCCGCCGGGCCGTTCTCCGCTTCCGCGTTTCCCTTTCCGGCGATTCCGACTCTATCAGGGATTTTCCGAGCCTCTGACCGCGCCCACACCGGACCGTTACACGCAGAGGTGTAGACCAGTAGTGGTGTAGACCAGTTAGGATCTCGCCCTGACAGGCGCCGCTGCCGTACCTCGGCATCGTCGCGCCGGGCGTCAGGCAGGGCTACGACAGTACTCCCGCCCGGCAGTTGAGGCAAATCGTTCCCGTGGCCCCGAGGCCTGCCAACCGGGGCCTCTCATGCGGAACCCGGACTTTCCATGACATACGCTCTGAAAAGTACGCCGTCCAGGACAGGCAGTGACGGCGACACCCCATCCCCGCCCTCTGGGAGGCCCTCCATGACCACCGTGACGTCGCCGCTCGCCGGACGCGCCATCGGACTCGCCGCCGTACCCGACCCGGTGTTCTCCGGGGCCATGGTCGGGCCGGGCACCGCCATCGACCCGGTGCGCGAGCCGTCGACGGCCGTCGCGCCCGTCGACGGGGTCGTGGTCTCCCTCCACCCGCACGCCTTCGTCGTGGTCGACGGCGAGGGGCACGGGGTGCTCACGCACCTCGGCATCGACACCGTCCAGCTCAACGGCGAGGGCTTCGAGCTGCTCGTCAACAAGGGCGACACCGTCACGCGCGGCCAGGAGATCGTCCGCTGGAACCCGGTCGCCGTGGAGGAGGCCGGCAAGTCCGCCATCTGCCCGGTCGTCGCGCTGGAGGCCACCCCGGACGCCCTCGGCGGGCTGCGCGAGGACGGCGACCTGAAGGCCGGCGAGGCACTCTTCGTCTGGCAGTGACGCCACCGCCGTCCGTACGACGGCGTGGATACGGGATGTTCCCCAAGCGGCGGCCCCGCCGCCGCTCGATCGGAGACGGGTGAAGATGGAGACAACGCTGCGCGGCGTCGGTGTGAGCCACGGTGTGGCGATCGGCGAGGTACGGCACATGGGCACGGCGGTGCTGGAGCCGCCGGCCAAGCAGATCCCCGCCGAGGAGGCGGAGCGGGAGCAGGGGCGCGCCCGCCAGGCCGTCGAGGCGGTGGCCGCCGACCTGATAGCGCGGGGCAACCTCGCCGGCGGTGAGGCCCAGCACGTCCTCGAGGCGCAGGCCATGATGGCGCAGGACCCCGAGCTGATGGCCGACGTGGAGCGGCGCATCACCGTGGGCTCCAGCGCCGAGCGGGCCGTGTACGACGCGTTCGCCGCGTACCGGGCGCTGCTGGCGGGTGCCGGGGAGTACCTGGCCGGGCGGGTCGCGGACCTCGACGACGTGCGGAACCGGATCGTGGCGCGGCTGCTGGGTGTGCCCATGCCGGGCGTGCCGGACAGCGACGAGCCGTACGTGCTGATCGCGCGGGACCTGGCGCCGGCGGACACGGCGCTGCTGGACCCGTCGCTGGTGCTCGGGTTCGTGACCGAGGAGGGCGGGCCGACCAGCCACAGCGCGATCCTGGCGCGGGCGCTCGGCGTGCCGGCCGTGGTGGCGCTGCCGGGCGCGTGCGAGCTGGCGGAGGGCACCGTGATCGCGGTGGACGGCAGCACGGGCGAGGTCTTCGTCGATCCCGGTGACGACAGGCGCGCCGAGATGGAGCGGGCCGCGCGGGAGCGCAAGGCCGCCCTGGCGGCGTCGACCGGCCCCGGTGCCACGTCGGACGGGCACAGGGTGCCGCTGCTGGCGAACGTCGGCGGTCCGGCGGACGTGCCGGCGGCGGTGGAGGCCGGGGCCGAGGGCGTCGGGCTGTTCCGCACGGAGTTCCTGTTCCTGGACGACAGCGAGCGGGCGCCGTCCGAGGAGAAGCAGGTCGAGGCGTACCGGAAGGTGCTGGAGGCGTTCCCGGAGGGCCGGGTCGTCGTGCGCGTGCTGGACGCGGGCGCGGACAAGCCGCTGGCGTTCCTGACGCCGGCGGACGAGCCGAACCCGGCGCTGGGCGTGCGGGGCCTGCGGACGCTGCTGGACCACCCGGAGGTGCTGCGGACGCAGCTGACCGCGCTGGCGAAGGCGGCCGAGGGGCTGCCGGTGCACCTCGAGGTCATGGCGCCGATGGTGGCGGACCGGGCGGACGCGAAGGCGTTCGCGGAGGCGTGCCGCGAGGCGGGGCTGCGGGCCAAGTTCGGCGCGATGGTCGAGATCCCGTCGGCGGCGCTGCGGGCGCGGTCGATCCTGCGGGAGGTGGAGTTCCTCTCGCTGGGCACGAACGACCTCGCGCAGTACACGTTCGCGGCGGACCGGCAGGTCGGCGCGGTGTCGCGGCTCCAGGACCCGTGGCAGCCGGCGCTGCTGGACCTGGTCGCGATGTCCGCCGAGGCGGCGCGTGCCGAGGGCAAGAGCTGCGGCGTGTGCGGTGAGGCCGCGTCCGACCCGCTGCTGGCGTGCGTGCTGACGGGTCTGGGGGTCACCTCCCTGTCGATGGGTGCGGCGTCGATCCCCTATGTGCGGGCGACGCTGGCGAAGTACACGCTGGCGCAGTGCGAGCGGGCGGCCGCCGCGGCGCGTGCGGCCGACTCGGCGGAGGAGGCGCGGGTCGCCGCGCAGGCGGTGCTCTCCGGCGAGTGAGGCCGGTGCCCCGCCGGTGAACCGGGGTGAGGGGCCTTCCCGCGGTGCGGGAGGGCCCCTTTCGCCTTCCTCCCGGTCAGTGGTGGGTGGGGCGGCCGTCGTCGGGGGCGAGGTCGAAGCCCGCGCGGTACTCGACGCCCGGTTCGGGCGGGAGGGGTTCGCCGGTGTCGGCGTCGGTGCAGTAGGCGTTGAAGACCTCGGCCTCGCTGAGGGGGACGAGGCGGCCGTGGTCGAGGCGCCAGCCGTGGAGGCGGTCGGGGGCGTCGGGGCTGCTGGTGCGCAGGACGAGCCCGCCGGGGGTGGCGCGCGCGATGCCGGCGGCGAGGACGGTGAGGAACTCCGTGCCCTCGGCGGAGTCGAGGCGGGCGGGTTGGGGGGCCGTGCGGTCGGTGCGCAGGACGGCCAGGAGGTGTTCGTCGGCGGCGGGGACGCTGCAGACGAGCTGGTGGGCGCCGGGTCCCGCCTGGTCGAGGATGCGCAGGACGGCGCGGGACGCCTGGTCGAAGGCGGCGCGGCCGATGTCCTCGCCGCAGTCGGCGCACTGGCCGGCGTCGTCGAGGAGCAGGGCGGCGTACTCGCGGGTGGCGTGGCGCACGGCGGTCTTGACGAGGAGGCGTACGAGCTCGTGGATGGGCTGCCCGGTGTAGGGGACGCGGGCGCCCCTGGCGGCGGCCTCGGCGGTGTACCGGGTGCGGCTGGCGCGGGTGTCGGGGTCGAGGCCGGTCTCGGCGCAGTAGGCGGCGTAGTCCTCGGGGTCGAAGAGGGTGACGGTGGTGTGGGTGCCGCCGGCGGCGAGGGTCCTGAGCAGGCGCTCGGCCGCGCGGAGGTAGGTGGGGTGGTCGTCGAAGGTGAAGGAGCGGTAGCGGCGCATGGCCGCGAAGTCCTGCTCGTCGGTGAGGAGGCCGAGCGTGCTCGGTGCTTCGCGGCGCAGCGCCTGCCGCAGGGATGTGGTGTTCGTGGTGTGTGCCATCGGTCCCCCTGGTGATCAGCTGTTGCCGAATGCTCACTCAGCGTAATCGGGGGGACTGACAGCGGCGGGTGGGCCGGTCAGCCCGCGGGGCGCTGGGCGCGCCGGCGGGCGAGGTCCTCGTAGAAGTGGAGGAGACCGACGTCGTCGATGGAGCCCGGGTTGACGGCCTTGTCGAGGGGGGTGCCCTGGAGGAGGCGTTTGACGGGGACCTCGATGCGCTTGCCGGTCAGGGTGTGGGGGATGCCGGGGACTTCGATGATCTCGTCGGGGACGTGGCGGGGCGAGAGTTCCGCGCGGATGGTCCGCTTGACGCGGTCGGTCAGGGCGTCGTCGAGGGCGGCGCCCTCGGCGAGGTGGACGAAGAGGGGCATCCAGTAGCCGCCGTCGGGTTCCTCCAGGCCGATAACGAGGGATTCCTTGATCTCGGGGAGGCGTTCGACGGCTTCGTAGATGTCGGCGCTGCCCATGCGGACGCCCTGGCGGTTGAGGGTGGAGTCGGAGCGGCCGTGGATGACGACGGAGCCGTGGTCGGTGAGCGTGATCCAGTCGCCGTGGCGCCAGACGCCGGGGTACATGTCGAAGTAGCTGTCGTGGTAGCGGGTGCCGTCAGGATCGTTCCAGAAGCGGATCGGCATGGACGGCATGGGGTTGGTGACGACGAGTTCGCCGACCTCGCCGACGAGGGGCTTGCCGTGGGGGTCCCAGGCCTGGAGGTCGGTGCCGAGGCAGGGGGCCTGGAGTTCGCCGATGTGGACGGGGAGGGTGGGGACGGCCCCGGCGAAGCAGCTGCACACGTCGGTGCCGCCGCTGACGGAGGCGACGTACAGGTCGTGGCCGTTCTCGGCGAACTCGTCGTGGAGCCAGCGGAAGCCGTCGGGCGGGAGGGGCGAGCCGGTGGTGGCGACGCACCTGATCCTGGACAGGTCGTGGTCGCGGGAGGGGTGGACGCCGGCCTTGCGGCAGGCCATCACGTAGGCGGCGGAGGTGCCGTAGAGGGTGGCCCCGGTGCGTTCGGCGACGCGCCACTGGGCGTCGGTGGCGGGGTGGCCGGGGCTGCCGTCGTAGAGGACGACGGTGGTGCCGGTGAGGAGGCCGGAGACGAGGAAGTTCCACATCATCCAGCCGGTGGAGGTGTACCAGAAGAAGACGTCGTCCGGACCGAGGTCGCAGTGGAGGCCGATCTGCTTGAAGTGTTCGAGCAGGATGCCGCCCTGGGACTGGACGATGGCCTTGGGCAGGCCGGTCGTCCCGGAGGAGTAGAGGATCCACAGGGGGTGGTCGAAGGGGACCTGCTCGTACCGGGGGGCGGCGGTGCCGGCGGTGAGGGCGTCCCACTCCAGGGTGCCCTCGGGGGCCTCGGTGCCGAGGAGGGGGATGTGGACGACCGCGCGGAGGGTGGGCAGTTCGCGGCGGAGTTCGGCGACGGTGTCGCGCCGGTCGTGTTCCTTGCCGCCGTAGCGGTAGCCGTCGACGGTGAACAGGACGACGGGTTCGACCTGCTGGAAGCGGTCGAGGACGCTGCGGGCGCCGAAGTCGGGGGCGCAGGAGGTCCAGACTCCTCCGACGGCGGCGGTGGCGAGGAGGGCGGTGACGGCCTGGGGGACGTTGGGCAGGTAGCCGCTGACGCGGTCGCCGGGGCGTACGCCGATGGCGCGGAGCTCGGCGGCGAGGGCGGCGACCTGGCGGCGGAGTTCGGCCCAGGTGACGGGGGTCGGCTCGTGGGTCTCGTCGGCGCGGAGGAGCGCGGGGGCGTCGGGGCGCTCGTCGGCGGCGCGCAGGGCGTGTTCGGCGTAGTTGAGGGTGGCGCCCGGGAACCACTGGGCGCCGGGCATGGCGCGGTCGCCCAGGACGCGCGTGTAGGGGGTGGTGAAGCGGACGTCGAACCACTCGGTGACGGCTTGCCAGAAGGTGTCGAGGTGGTCGATGGACCAGCGGTGGAGTGCCGGGTATCCGCCGTTCGCGGGGGCCCCGTGGCGCTCCGCGGCCCATGCCTGGAAGCGGGTGACCGCGGCGGAGGCGATGCGGTCCCGGTCCGGCTGCCAGAGCGGCTCGGGTGGCTCGGAGTGCGCTGTCGCTGACGTCGATGTCATGGGGGTGTGCTCCCTGGCTGTACGCGGATCTGCGTGTGTCCCGCGCACGGGCTGGGTGTGCGCGGCACGCGGCTGACACGGACGATGCCACGGGAGCGTGTTTCGCACCAGGTCTCCCCACCCATGGTCGGCGGACTGAACATGTGGTGTCACCACGGGTGAACGGTTGTTGAACGGCTCACGTGGGCGCCTCGGCGGGTGGCAGGGTGATCGACATGGACGGTCGTGAGCTGGTGCGTTCGGTGTGGGTGTTCGGCAGGGTGCGGGGGCCGCGGGCCCTGCGTTCGGTGTGGCGGCACCGGAGGGCGGACGCCGCGGGGCTGCCTCGGCGGGGTCCGGAGCGGGCGCGGGTGCCGGGCCGGGTGGTCGGGGTGGAGCCGCTGCCGGGTGGGGGGATCGTACGGTTCGCGCGGTCCGAGCTGCGGGTGTGCGTGACGGGTGGGGCCGCGGTGTTCTGGGGGTGGGACGGGGCGGAGCCGTCGCCGTCGTACGCGCTGGCGGGCGAGGTGCCGGAGCCGGACGCGCGCGTGGTGCTGGAGCCGGACACGGGGGACGGCTGGCGGGTGGTGGCCGAGCGGGTGACGGTCGCCGTGTCGCGCAACGGGGCGGTGGAGGTGCGCACGCCGGGCGGGGTGGTGCTGCGGCGGGAGCTGCCGCCGCGGTGGTGGGAGCCGGTGGACGGGGGCGGGGCGCGGTGGGTGCAGCGGTCGGAGGTGCCGGCGGACGCGCGGTTCTTCGGGCTCGGGGGGCGGTCGGCGGGTCCGCGGCTGCCGGACGGGACGTACCGGCTGTGGAACACCGATCCGCGGGGGACCTTCGGGCCGGGGACCGACCCGCTGTACATCACCATGCCGGTGCAGTGGGTGGTGGCGGACGCGGGGGCCCATCTGGCGTTCTACGACAGCACGTGGGACGGACGGGTGACGCTGCGGGAGGGCGAGGAGGGCGCGGGGTCGGGGCACGACCGCCCGGGGCTGAGCGAGGTGCGGATGAGCGGGGGCCCGCTGCGCTGCTGGGTGGTGGTGGGTTCGCCGGCGCGGATCGCGCACGGGTGGGCGCAGCTGACGGGGGCGCCCGCGGTGCCGCCGTCGTGGGCGCTGGGGCCGCAGCACGCGCGGTGGGGGTTCGGGAGCGCCGAGGAGGTGCGGCGGGTGGTGGCCGGCTACCGGGAGCGGGGGCTTCCGCTGTCGGCGCTGCACCTGGACATCGACCACTACGACGGGCACCGGGTGTTCACGGTGGACCCGGAGCGGTTCCCCGACCTGCCGGGTCTGGCGGCGGAGCTGCGGGAGCAGGGCGTGCGGCTGGTGTCGATCGTGGACCCGGCGGTGAAGGCGGAGCCGGGCGGGGCGGTGTACGAGGGCGGGGCGCGGGTGGGGGCGCGGGGCGCGTTCGTGCGGGACGCCCGCGGGCAGGTGGTGCGGGGGGTGGTGTGGCCGGGTGAGTGCGTGTACCCGGACTTCACGGACCCGGCGGTGCGGGAGTGGTGGGGCGGGCTGTACGAGGAGCGGCTGGCGCGGGGCTTCTCGGGGGTGTGGCACGACATGAACGAGCCGGTGTCGTTCGCCCCGTTCGGCGACATGACGCTCCCCCGGTCGGCGCGGCACGCGCTGGAGGGCCGGGGCGGCGACCACCGGGAGGCGCACAACGTGTACGGGCTGGCGATGGCGCGCGCCGGGTACGAGGGGCTGGCGCGGCTGCGGCCGCGGGAGCGGCCGTTCCTGTTCTCCCGGTCGGGCTGGGCGGGGATGCAGCGGTACGGCGGGACGTGGTCGGGGGACGTGGCGACGGGCTGGCCGGGGCTGCGGGCGTCGTTGGCGCTGGTGCTGGGGCTGGGGTTGTGCGGGGTGCCGTACTCGGGGCCCGACGTGGGCGGTTTCGACGGGCACCCGTCGCCGGAGCTGTACCTGCGGTGGTTCCAGCTGGGGGCGTGGCTGCCGCTGTTCCGTACGCACGCGGCGATCGACGCGGGGCGGCGGGAGCCGTGGGAGTTCGGACCGAAGGTGCTGGAGTACGCGCGTGCGGCGCTGGAGGAGCGGGAGCGGTTGCGTCCGTACTTCGTGACGCTGGCGCGGCTGGCCCGGCTGACGGGGGCGCCCTACGTGCGGCCGCTGTGGTGGACGGCGCCGGAGGACCGGCTCCTGCGGGACTGCGGGGACGCGTTCCTGCTGGGGGACGCGTTGCTGGTGGCGCCGGTGCTGGTGCGGGGCGCGGAGCGGCGGGCGGTGCGGCTGCCGCGGGGCCACTGGTACGACATGGTGACGGGGCAGGTGTACGAGGGGCCGGGGCAGGTGCTGGTGGAGGCGCCGCTGTCGCGGGTGCCGGTGCTGGTGCGAGCGGGCGCGGTGGTCCCGGTGCGGGGCGAGGACGGGGCGGTGCGACTGGAGGTGTGGGCGCCGGCTCCGGGCCGGTCGGGCGGTGGTCTCACCGTGCGGGACGTGGGTGACGGGTGGGAGCAGGCGGAGGTGGAGCGGTACGTGTCGCGGTGGGAGGGGGACGAGGTGCGGGTGGAGCGCGTGACGGACGAGGGGGTCGTGGCGGTCGGGCCGGAGGAGGTGCGGGTGCGCGGCCTGGGCGGGTGGTCCTAGGGAGCGCGGAGCCGGTCGTACGCGCCGGTGAACCATCTGCGGACCGCCTCGGTGTGCAGGGGGAAGGCGAGGCGGGCCGGGGCGTGCAGGAGGTGGTGGCCGGCGGTCTCGGCGGTGGGCGCGGAGGGCGGCAGGGTGCTCGCGGGGCGTTCCGGGAGGAGGCCGAAGAGGAGGAGGTGGCCGCCGGGTGAGCTCATGGCGTCGGCCAGGCGCACGTCGCGGGCGGATTCCTCGATGCCGGTCTCCTCGCGCAGTTCGCGCACGACGGCGTCCCGCCAGTCCTCGGCGTGGTCGATGAAGCCGCCGGGGAGGGCGACGCCGCCGCGTTCGGGTTCGATGGTGCGGGTGATGACGACGAGGCCGGTGCCCCGCGGGCCCGTGGCGGGCAGGAGGGCGACCGCGACGGGGAGGGGGTTGCGGTAGGTGACGGTGGCGCAGCCGGGGCAGGTGCGGGGCCAGGGGCCGGCGGGGTCGGCGAAGGGGGCTCCGCAATGGGCGCAATGGGTGTTCTGCACGGGGCGCACTGTACCGATGGGCGGGGGGCTGGTAGACGGTGTGCATGACGGGACGTACTGCCGGTGTGCGGGGTGCCCTCGCCGCCCTCGCCGCGGGGGCCCTGGCCCTCTCCCCCGCCGCCCCTCCGGACGCGGTGCCGGCCGCGGCACCGCGCGGGGGGCCGCCGGTGCCGCGGGAGTTCACGGAGCTGCGGGCGGTGGACCCGACGATCCTCCAGGAGATGCGGTACGCGACGGAGCACACCTTCGTGGGCGGGCCGGTGGACGGGTACCGCGAGCCGGTGTGCCTGCTGACCCGGCCGGCGGCACGGGCGCTGCACCGGGCGCAGGCGCGGCTGCTGCGGCGGGGCCTCTCGCTGAAGGTGTACGACTGCTACCGGCCGCAGCGGGCCGTGGACCACTTCGTCCGGTGGGCGAAGGACCCGGCGGACGAGCGGATGAAGGCCGAGTTCCACCCGCGCGTGGACAAGTCGCGGCTCTTCGCGGACGGGTACGTCGCGGAGCGGTCCGGGCACAGCCGCGGGTCGACGGTCGACGTGACGCTGGTCCGGCTGCCGGCGGCGCCGACGCGGCCGTACGTACCGGGCGAGCCGCTGGTGGACTGCGCGGCGCCGCGGGAGGAGCGGTTCCCGGACGACTCGGTGGACATGGGGACGGGGTTCGACTGCTTCGACACGCTGTCACACACGGACGACCCGCGCGTCCGGGGGACGGCGCGGGCCAACCGGGACCTGCTGCGGGGCGTCCTCGCGGCCGAGGGGTTCGTGAACCTGCCGGAGGAGTGGTGGCACTTCACGTACAGGCCGGAGGAGTTCCCGGACACCTTCTTCGACTTCCCCGTCGAGGCCCTCAGGTGGCGGCCGGCTCCGGGGTCGGCTCCGTGAACGTCATCGCGTGCCGGACGACCGCGACCAGGACCTCCTTGACGGACTCGCGCAGCCGCGCGTCCGTCATCAGCAGCGGTACGTCCGCGTCGAGGTCCAGGGCGGCCCGCACCGTCTCGACGGGGTGGACGTCGGCTCCCTCGAAGCAGTTGACGGCGACCGCGAACGGTATGCGGCGCCGCTCGAAGTAGTCGATGCACGCGAAGGAGTCCTCCAGGCGGCGGGTGTCGACCAGGACCACCGCGCCCAAGGCGCCCTGCGCGAGCTCGTCCCACAGGAACCAGAAGCGGTCCTGCCCGGGCGTGCCGAACAGGTACAGCACCAGGTCCTCGCGGAGGGTGATCCGGCCGAAGTCCATGGCGACGGTCGTCGTGGCCTTGGACTCGACGCCGGCCAGGTCGTCGACCGGCCGGCTCGCCTCGGTCAGGTTCTCCTCGGTCCGCAGCGGCCGGATCTCGCTCACCGCTCCGACCAGCGTGGTCTTGCCCACCCCGAACCCGCCCGCGACCAGGATCTTCAGCGTCACCGGCTCGACCGGTGGCGGACCCTTGCGGCTAGAGCGCCCGAAGGCCATTGATCACCTCACGCAGAATGCTCTCGTCCGGCAGTTCGGCCGGCGGAACGGGACGGGTTACGTGGACGAGCTCGTCCTCGACGAGGTCGCCGACCAGGACGCGGACCACGCCCACGGGCAGGTCCATCCCGGCGGCGAGCTCGGCGATCGACTGGGGGAAGTCACTGCAGCGTTCGACGATCTCCACGTGTTCCGGGGAGAGCGTCTGGTCGCGGCCCGGGTCGTCGGCGGCGGGTTCGGGCACGACCAGCGCGATCAGGTCGAGGCTGTGACGGGTGGGGCTGGTGGTGCGCCCGCGGGTCATCGCGTACGGGCGCACCACCGGTCCCGCCTCGTCGTCGAACCAGTGGTGCGCGTCGCCGGTGGGGCGTCCGCGCCGCATCTGTCTGGCGACCGCGTCGCTCATCGCATCCCCCCTCACCCGCCGGTGGTCAGACCGGCCCGGGGGGCGGTCGCCAGGTGGGCGCCGACGCGCTTGACCATCAGCGTCATCTCGTAGGCGACGAGGCCCACGTCGGAGTCGGAGTCCGCGAGGACCGCGAGGCAGCTGCCGTCGCCGGCGGCGGTGACGAAGAGGAAGGCGTCGTCCAGCTCGACGACGGTCTGGCGGACCTGGCCGGCGTCGAAGTGGCGGCCCACGCCCTTGGCGAGGCTGTGGAAGCCGGACGCGACGGCCGCGAGGTGTTCGCTGTCCTCGCGGCTGAGGTCCTTGGAGCCACCCGTCGGCAGGCCGTCGCTGGAGAGGACCAGGGCCTTGCGGATGGAGCCGACCCGCTCGACCAGTTCGTCGAGGAGCCAGTTGAGCTCGCCGGTTGAATCGGATGCTGCGGCGTTCGGTGCGGTCATCGACCGTCCCCCTCCGGTGTCGTTCCTGGTGCTGTCTCACTGCGGGCGCGCTGCCAGCCTCGCTGCATCGCGGCCATGCGGGCGCGTACCTGTTCGGCGTCGCGCTCCGCGTCCTGGGGATCCGCCGGGCCGGGAGCGGCCGGGGCGGGGGGCCGGTCGGTCTGGTCCCTCAGCTGGGGGACCAGGCTCGCCTGGCGTACGCGGCGGGGAAGCCCGCCGAGGGTCAACGTGGTCTCGTCGGCCGCGGGGGCGGGGGCGCCGGGGTCCGCGCCGGGGGTCGTGCCGCGGTCGGTGCCGGAGACCCCGCCGGAACCGGGGGCGGAACCGGGGGCCGCGGCGGGCTCGTCGACGCGGCGGCCGTGGCGGGCGACGAGGGCCGGCTTGCGGCGGGGCAGCGCGGCCGGGCGCGCGGGGTGGTCGGCGGGCGCGTCGGACGCCTCCTCGCGCCGGTCGTGCTGCTCGCGCCGGTCGTGCTGCTCGTGCTGTTCGCGCTGCCCGTGCTGTTCGCGCTGCCCGCGGGCGGGGGTGTCGGCGGGGCGCAGGGGCGGGCGGGGGCGGAAGAGGCCGCCGTGTCCGTCCTCGTCGCCCTCGCGGCCGTGGCCCTCGGTCAGTTCCCCGAGGAGTTCGAGCGGGCCGTCGAGGACGGAGGACACCTGGGTGAGCGCGGTCCGCCGGGCGGGGGGCTCGGCGCCGCGGCGGTCGGGGGTCTTGCGGTCCAGCCGGAAGCCGGCGCCCTGTGTCTCGGGGGCCTCGGTGAGCAGCGCGGCCGGGATGAACACGACGGCGGTCGTGCCGCCGTACGGGGAGGGCTGGAGCGAGACCCGGACGTTCTGGCGCCGGGCGAGGCGGCTGACGACGAAGAGGCCGAGCCGGTCGGTGTCGGACAGCTCGAACTCGGGGGTCTCGGCGAGGCGGAGGTTCGCGTCGAAGAGGTCCTCGGGCGACATGCCCAGGCCCCGGTCGTGGATCTCCAGGGTGAAGCCGTTGGGGACGCGTTCGCCCTGCACCTGGACCGTGGTGTGGGGCGGGGAGAAGGACGTGGCGTTCTCGAGGAGTTCGGCGATGAGGTGGGTCAGGTCCGCGACGGCGGGGCCGGCGGCGCCGATGCGCGGCAGGCGGCGCACCTCGATGCGCTCGTAGTCCTCGACCTCGGCGACCGCCGCCCGGACCACGTCCATGAGCTGGACGGGCCTGCGCCACTGCCGGGAGGGGGCGGCCCCGGAGAGGATCACCAGGCCCTCGGCGTGGCGGCGCATGCGGGTGGTGAGGTGGTCGAGGCGGAAGAGGTCGGCCAGTTCCTCGGGGTCCTCGGTGCGCCGCTCCATCGTGTCGAGGAGGGTGAGCTGGCGGTGGAGGAGGACCTGGTTGCGGCGGGCGAGGTTGACGAAGACCTCGGAGACGCCCCGGCGCATGTCGGCCTGCTTGACGGCGGCTTCGACCGCGGCCCGCTGGAGGGTGTTGAGGGCCTTGCCGACCTGGCCGATCTCGTCCTTGTCGTACTCCAGGTGCGGGACCTCGGTCTCGACGTCGACGTGCTCGCCGGCGGCGAGGCGGCGCATCACGCTGGGGAGGCGGAGGCCCGAGACCTCCTGGGCCTCCTTGCGGAGCCGGGTCAGGTCGCGGACGAGACCGCGGCCGACGCGCACGGAGACCACCAGGGAGCACAGGACGGCGAGGAAGCCGAGGACGCCGGCGATGCCGGCCTTGAGCAGGACGCTGTACGCGGCGGGCTCGACGCGGTCCTGGTAGCGGTCCCCCGCCAGCCGGTTCTCGGCGGCGAGGCCGCCGAGGACGGTGTTCACCGCGTCCTCCCAGCGGGCGGTGTCGGTGGCGCGCGGGTCGTCGGCGGGCCCGGCGGTGATGAGGGCTTCCTCGGCCTGGCGCAGCGGCTGCGTCTCGGGGCTGCTCCAGTACAGCTGGTAGACGTCGCGCTCGGCCAGGGGCAGCACTTCGAGGCTGATCTCGTAGAACTGCCGCCGGCGGGCGACGAGGTCGGAGACGAGGCGGACCTCTTCGGCGGTGAGGCGGTCGCTGACGAGCGCGGAGACGACGAGGGCGTCCTCCCGGGCGAGCATCTCGCGTGCCCGGGCGAGGCCGATGAGGGCGCGTCCCTGCTTCTCCATCTCGACGTTGTCGATGGCGTGGAGGTGGACGAGGAAGCTGTAGCAGGGGTCGATGAGCCGGTTGTAGAACTCCAGGGCCTGGAGGCGGCCGATGGCCCGGGTGTCGACGGAGTGGCGCAGCGTCTCCAGCCCGTCGAACGCCGCGAGGAGGGAGGTGAACCGCCGGGCCGCGGAGTCGTGCATGGCGGCGGCGACGCGCGGGTCGCGGGCCTGGGCGCGGATGGCTGCGACGGTGCGGTCGGTGGCCGCCCGGTCGCGGCGCAGGGTGCCGAGGGCGTCGGCGGTGCGCGGGTCGGCCAGGTAGAGCAGGCTCTGGCGGCGCTCCTGCTGGATGACGTGGACGGTCTCCTCCAGGGGGTAGCCGACCTTCTGCATGATCTGGCCGACGTCGAGGAGGTGGTCGGCCTCGCGGCCGGTGAGGAAGGTCGCGAAGCCCCAGAGGCCGGTGAGGGACAGGAGCGGGACGAGCAGCAGCGCCACGATCTTCCTGCGGATCGACTTCCCGCGAAAGCCCATGGCCTCCCCCAGCTCGCCCGGCCGCCCGGCGCGGCGCGAGGTGCACACATCAACACATCAACAAACGGCGTGAGCCTACTACTGTCACCAGGACAACTCGAAGGTCCGTCCGGTCGTTTTTCGGCCGTCGCCCACGTTCTTGATCATGTCTTGTCCGGGTATCAAGGGAGTTGACAAACCGGACCGTGTCGGAGGACACCTGGCGAGGCGTCATTTCTCGCGATACGTCGGATGGCTGGAATTGCACCTTCCGGGAATCTTCCTGCGCGATGACGCGTCTAGTCGTACGGGGGGCGGCGGACACGAGCGGCGTGAAGCGGCTCGAGACGGGCAGTCGTCCCGGTGTCGGTCGAGCGGTGGGGAGTGACGGCGGATGAGCACGGGGCGGCGCGAGCTGTGGGTGGAGGAGCCGGTCGGACGGCGCCGGCTGCCCGATCCGGTGCGCACGGTGGCGGTGCGGGCCGGACTGATCACCGCGTTGACGCTGATCCAGGCGGTCGCGGCGTACCTGCTCACGGTCGGGGGGGCCTGGCTGGCGTTCCCCCTGGTGCTGAGCAGTGTCGGCAGCACGGTGGTGGCGACCTGGTCGGTGCTCGACGTGTGGGTGACGCGGCAGGTGTGGAACCAGCGGTACGGGGTGGTGTCCGAGCCGAGCAGCACGGCGCGGCAGCTGCGGCGGGAGCGGCGCGCGGCCCGGCGGGCCGCCCGGGAGACCGCCCGCATACGGAAACAGCGGGAGCGGGCCGCGGCGCGGTCGGCGCGCGGCCCTGCCGCGGAGGCTCCGGCGGTGGGCGTACCGGCCGCGGGCGGGGCGCAGGGCTCCGCGCGGGGCGGGCGGCGGGGTGCGCGGGCCCCGCAGCCGGGCCGGGGAGAGCTGTCCCGGGCGTGACGGCCGCGCGGGACCCGGCTGTCCGGCCGGGCCCCGCGGTGGGGCCGGTCAGCCGGCGCTCTGCTGCCGGGGCGCCGGGGCCGTGCTCCGCTTGAACATGCGGGTCGCGGTGATCTCGCCGTGCACCGCCTGGCTCCCCTCCTGCGCGGGCTGCGGCAGGCCGGGCCGCAGGTGCTCCTCGACGCTGATGTACTTCAGGCCGGCCCGCAGGTCCGCGTCGTTGCGCAGCCGGATCACCAGCGGGAACTCCGCGAGCGCCGTCGTGTCGAACAGGCCCGTCGTGTACAGCAGCTGGACCCCGAGCGCGTCGGACACGGCGCGCTGGAGCTCCAGCAGGTAGGTGGCGTTGGCGCGGCCGATGGGGTTGTCGAGGAACAGCGTGCCGGCGTGCCGGTGCTTGTCGCGGCCCCGGTCGTTGCTGCGGAGCGCGGCCATCGTGCAGTACAGGGCGATGGCGGCGGTGAGCAGCTGGCCGCCGGAGAACACGTCGCCCATCTGTCCGACGGGGACGCGCTCGGCGCGCAGCACCGCGTCCGGCTTGAGGATCTCGACGGCGACGCCCTTGGGGTGGAGGGCCGCGTGGACGCCGCGCAGCAGCAGGGACACGCCGTCGCGGCGCAGGTCGGAGTTCTTCCTGACGGCGGCGCGGGTGGCCTCGTCGATGACCTCGCCCAGCCGTTCGACGAGCGTCGCCTGGTCCGGCTCCTCGAAGCGGATGCGGAGGAACTCCTGGCCCGACCACTCGCCGAGCCCCTCGGGGAGGCGGGACAGCCGCTGGGCCGAGCGGAGCGTCGCCAGCGCCGACTCGACCAGGCCGCGCAGCCGGTCGACGATCGAGTCGCGGTTGCGCTCCAGCTGGGCCAGTTCGTCGGTGAGGACGCGCAGGCGCGGCGCGAACGCCTCGGCCCACCTGGCGGCGTGCTCCGGCAGCGCGGACGCCGGCAGCTCGCGGATCTGCTGCCGGGCCGGGGTGCGCACCTGCTCGTAGCGGGTGGAGTTGGCGTGCCGTACGAGGACGTCGCACGCCTCCCGTACGGCGGCGTCGGCGGCGGACAGGTCGGTGGCGCAGCCGCGCAGGGAGCGCCGGGCCTCGGCGGCGGCGTGGCGGGCCTCCTCCAGGGAGCCGGCGTAGGGCTGCGGCTCCTGCGGTTCGTCGTCGGCCTGGTCGCGCAGCAGGTCGCGCAGGAGCGCGGCCAGCTCGTCGAAGGCGCCCGCGGCGTCCTCGGCGGCGCGGTGCGCCCGCTGGAGGTGCGCGTGGGTGGCGCGGGCCGTCTCCAGGTCGTCGGTGCGGGAGGCGAGGTCGCCGGTGGCCGTGCGCAGCAGGGTCTGGGCCTGCTCGGCGTCGGCGGGGACCAGTTCTCCGGGCAGTTCGGTGTGCGCGTCGCCGTCCGTGGGGGCGAGCCGCTCGGCCTCGCCGCGCAGCCGGCCCAGCTTCTCGCTGGCCTCGGACGCCCGGGACTCCAGCAGCTGGACGAGCGCCTCGGCGCGGGCCGCGGCGGCCTGGCGGGACGGGCCGTCGGCGCCTTCGGGGCTGTCGAGGAGCTGGGCGGCGCGGGTGCGGACCTTGTTGGTGAGCCGGTCCAGTTCGGCGAGGGCGGCGCTCTCGTCGCTCTCGGCGCGGGCCTGCTCGGCGCGCAGGTCGGCGCCGACGCCCACCTTCTCGTACAGCTGCGACGCGGCCCGGTACGCCTCGCGGAGGGCCGGCAGGGAGGGGCGGGGGACGCCGCCGTCGAGGAGGGCGGTGCCGTCGGGCTTCTCCTCGGGGAGGTTCTCGGGGGCGCCGGCGATCTCGGCGCGTTCGGCGCGCAGGGCACGGGCGGTGCGGTGGGCGTCGTCGGCGGCGCGCTGGGCGGCGCGGCGGTCCTCGTCGGCGGCGCGGGCGCGTTCGAGGCACGCCTGGGCCTTGGCCTCGGCCTCGGCGGCCTCGTCGGCGAGTTCCCGGAGGCGGACCTGCCAGCCGGCCCGTTCGCGCAGGCGGAAGGCGAGGCCGGAGAGGGCGTCGGCGGCGCGGCGGGCGCGCTGGGCGGCCTCCTGGCGCTCGTCGCGTACGCGGGCGGTCTCGGCGGCGGCCTCGTCGGCCTCGGCGCGGGCGGTGCGGGCCTCGGCGAGCACCGCCCGGGCGGCTTCGGCGGCCTCGCTCGCGGTGGCGGCGGCCTGCGCGAGTTCGGCGAGCATCCCGGGTGGGCAGTCGGCGCGCCAGGAGCCGATGCGGGCGGCCAGCGACCGGTCGCCGGCGAGGCGGGCGGCCAGGGCGCGGATCTCCTCGTCGCGGGCGGCGGCGCGGGCGCGCAGGGCCTGGCGCTCCTCGTCGGCGGCGTGCTCGTCGTGCATGGCCGGGTTCGGCGGGACGAGGAACACCTCGCTGTCGTCGTCGGCCCCGGCGCGGGGCACGGGGGCGAGGAGCGCGGCGGCGGTGCCCACGGCGACGGCGGAGCGCGGGAGGAGGGCGGCGCCGGCCAGGGCCTCGCGGGCGCGGGCATACGACTGGGGGTCGGTGACGACGACGCCGTCGACCAGTTCGGGGCGGGCGGCGAGGACCGCCGCGTGGTCGGCCGGGTCGACGGACTGGGCGAGGTAGCGCCAGCCGGGCAGGGCGGGGACGCCGTGCTCGCCGAGGAACTCGACGGTGGCGAGGACGTCGGGGCCCGGCGGCAGGAGGCCGCCGTCGCCGAGGGCGCCGAGGATGCGGGCGTCGTCGGCGGCGGCCGTGCGCAGGTCGAACAGCTTGCGTTCGGCCGAGGCGATGTGCCGGTCGAGGAGTTCGCGCAGCTCGTCGGCGTACCGGTCGAGGTCCTCGGCGGTCAGCGCGGCCTGGGCGGTGCGGGGCGGCGCGGCGTCGCCGGGGGCCGCCGGGGCGTCCGCGCCGGTGTTCTGCCGGGGCACCAGGGGGGCCGGCGCGGCGGTGGGGAGGCCGAGGAGTTCGGCGAGGCGTTCGGTGGCGGCGATGGACTCGGCGGCGCGCCGCTCGGCCTGGTGGGCGTTCTCGGCGGCCTGGGCGGCGTCGGCCGCGCGGGCGGCGGCCAGTTCGGCGCGGGACTCCTCGGCGGCGGCCTCGCGGGCGCGTTCGGCGGAGATGCGGGCGGCTTCGCGGGCGGTGTCCCAGGCGGCGACGGCGGTCTTCTCCGCGTCGCTGGCGGCGAGGGCGGCGCGCGCGGGGTCCGCGTCCGGGGCCGTGTCGTCGAGCCAGCCGGCCCGTACGGCCTCGGCGGTCTCCTGTTCGACCTCGGCGAGGCGCTGGCGCAGGTGCCCGGCCTCGCTGCGGGCGCGCTGGGCCTCGGTGGCGGCGGCGGTGGCGTCGCGGTGCGCGGTCTCCGCGGTCTCCTGGAGGACGGCGGAGCGCCCCTCCTCCTCGTCGGCGTGGCGTTCGCCGTCCTCGGCGGCGGACTGGAGGGCCCGTACGAGGTCGGCGGCGGCCTTGGCGCGGGCCGCGAGGGCGGGGGCGGCGTCCCGTTCGGCCTCCTGGATGGCGGCGGCCACGCGCGCGGAGCGGTCGGCCGCGGCGCGGTGCCGCAGGACGGCCTCGGCGGCCTGCCAGGCCGCGTGGAGGGTACGGGCGTCGGTCAGCTCGCGGCGCTGGGCCGCGGCGCCCTTCTCGGCGGCGGCGAGGGCCAGGGAGGCGTGCCGGTAGGCGAGTTCGGCGGCGACGAGGGAGCTGCGGGCGCGGGCCCGTTCGGCGTCGGTGACGGTGTCGGCGGCGGTGGTGACCTGCTCGGCGAGCTCGGTGGCGCGGCCGCGTTCCTCGGCGGCGCGGGCGAGGAGGCGGCGGGCGAGGGCGCGGGTGCGGCGCTCGGCGGCGGCGTGGACGTCGCGGGCGCGGGTACGGGCGTCGGCGGCCTCGACGATGCGGCCGAGGAGGTCGACGGAACCGGCGGTGAAGTCGCGTTCGGCGGTGAGTTCGGCGCGGCGGCCGAGCTTGTTGCCGAAGCCGCTGACGAGGTCGGCGAGGCCGTCCGTGTCGCGGGTGTCGGTGACGGCGCGCAGGAGCAGGTCGGTGAAGTCGGAGTCCTTCTTGACCGCGAAGAGGCCGGCGGCCTCGCCCTCGTCGGCGTTCATCTCGCGCTGGTAGCGGAAGAGTTCGGGGTCGAGGCCGAGGTCGCCGAGGTGCTCGTTCCAGCGGTCGTGGACCTCCTCCCAGCACACCTCCAGGTGCGGGTAGGCCCGGCCGGCCTCGGTGAGGGCGTCGCGGAAGCCCTTCATGGTGCGGCGGCGGCCCTGGGCGCCGGAGGCGCCCTCGCCGGGCGGGCGGACGGAGGTGGACTCGGCGACGGGGAGGCTGTCGAGGCTGAGGCCCGGGCCGGGGCGGAAGGAGTACCAGGCCTCGGCGAACTTGCGGGGGTCGTTGGAGACCTGGCGGCCGCGCCACTCGCTGACCTTGCCGACGACGACGAGTTCACCGGTGAGGGTGTGCTGCCACTCCAGGGCGACGTGTCCGCAGTCGTCGGCGAGGAGGAACTTGCGGAGCACGCCGGAGCTGGCGCCGCCGAGGGTGTTGCGGTGGCCGGGGAGCATCACCGAGAAGATCAGCTTGAGGAGGACGGACTTGCCGCCGCCGTTCTCCAGGAACAGCACGCCCGCGGGGGCGGGGCGGCGCGGCGGGCCGACCGGCTCGTCCTCGAAGAACTCCGCCTGGGTGGGGGCCGGGTGGGGCACGGGCGCGCCCACTCCCCGCAGGTCCAGAACGGTGTCGGCGTAACGCGCACCGGCGGGCCCGATGGAGTAGAGGCGGACCCGGGACAGCTCGTACATGGCGGACTCTCGTCGGTGGTTCGGAGGTGCGGTCGTCTGGGGTGCCCGGGAGCGGGCGGTGCGGGCGGCGTCAGCCGTGGAACGGGAGGCCCGCGTCGGCGACCAGCTCCAGGTCGTCGCCGGCCGGCGGGGGCAGGAGGGTGGCGGAGCCGTCCGTGACGGGGACGATGCCCAGGTCGAGGAGTTCCGCCAGGGCGGCGCTGCCGGCCATGTCGCGGACCTGGAGCTGGTAGCGGGCGGTCGTGCGGTACGTGCCTCCCGCGTCGTCCCCGGTGCGCTGGAGGAAGCCGGAGTCGGTGAGGAACGCGACGGCCTTGCCGATGATGCCGGTGGTGGAGCCGGCGAGGCGGCGGGCGTCCTTGGTGGCGCCGGTGGCGCTGCGGCGCGTGTAGACCCGCCAGGCGGCTTCGAGGCCGGGGGCGTCGGAGGCGGGGTCGGTGTTCTCGCCCTCCCGCTCGGCGCGCTCCTCCAGGCGGCGGCACGCCTGCCGCACGAAGGCGTCGACGCCGTTGACGGTGACGCGGCCGATGTAGCCGTCGTCGGCGAGGTCCTCGGGGCGGGGGAAGGCCAGCGCGGCGACCGCCAGGTGGGCGAGGCCGTGCAGGAAGCGGTCGGCGGAGTCGGCCGAGGCGCGGCGCGCGTAGTCGCCCATGCGGACGGCGAAGACGGAGTCCTCGTCCGCGGTGACGGCCATGCCCGCGCGGGGGGAGACCTCCAGGACGACGAGGCCGAGGCCGGTGGCGACGGCGTCGGCGAGCCGGGCGAAGGCCGGGTCCTCGCGGTAGCGGCGGAGCAGCTCGGCGTACTCGGCGTCGCGGGCGGGGAGCAGCTTGGGCTGCAGGCCGAAGGAGACGAGCCGGGCGGCGTCGGCCGCGTCGGCGGGGGTGACGCCGCCGGACGGGGCGGGCTCGGGGGCCCGTTCGGCCTCGGGCTCGCTCCACGCGTCGGTGTGCTCGGCGTGGTGGTCGCTCACGGCTGGTGCTCCTCGGTGCTGCTGGTGGTCGCGGTCATGTCGGGTCCGTGCGGTCGGCGGCCATGCCCACCGCGTCGAGCAGGGCCGTACCGACGATCAGGTCGGCGCCGCCGAACTCGGGGTCGTCCAGTTCCGTGCCGTCGTCGACGGCGAACAGGAGGCGCTCCTCGCCCTGGCGGTAGGCCGTGCCGACCGGGGGGCTGGCGGCGTGGACGGCGAGCAGGGCGACGAGGTACGGCAGGTCGGGGTCGCTCAGGCGGGCCTCGGCGAGGAGGCCGGAGAGGCGCCGGGGCGCGTCGTGCTCCAGGTCGAGCAGTTCCATGGCCGCGGCCAGCTGCTCCTCGCTGAAGCGGCTGTCGTCGGGTGTGGCGATCAGGTCGGGCTCGGGCATCTCGGCGCCGAGGTGCTCGCGCTCCGCGGGAGGGGTGAGGAGCAGGTCGACGAGGTCGCCGACGCGGACGGCGCCGGGGGTGCGCAGGCCCGTACCGCGTGCGAAGTACGCGTCGGTGACGCGGATGGCCTGCTCGACGGGGAGCGGCAGCAGCGGGGCGACGAGCTGGCCGTACAGGTCGAGGCCGGCGCGGGCGGCGGGCCGCGCGAAGGCCTGGCGGTCCTGTTCGGCACGGAACAGGGGGCCGGCTTCCAGGAGGCGGGACTGGAGCTGGGTGTGGCGGCGGATGCAGTCCTTGACGATGTCGACGAGCTCGGCGGCGCGGCGCTTGTGCTCGGGCTCCTCGGCCTCGTCCCGGGCCTTGCGGATGTTGGTGAGGATCGCGTTCTCGTGGCGGTACCGGTCCGCCACGTGCGCGAGGGCCTCGTCGATCATGTCGGGGACGGTGCCGAGCCAGTCGACGGCGCGGACGTCGCGCCGGGTCGCCTCCAGGGTCCTGCGGAGGGTCTCGGCGTACTGGACCGTGCGGTAGCGGGCCTGCTCGGCGGCGAGCTGGGCGTCGGCGAGCCGGCCGCGGCTGATCAGCACCTCCAGCTTGACCTCGGCGGCGATCTGGGCGCTGGTGACGTCCGTGTCGAGGGCGCCCACCAGGACGTTGACGGCTTCGTCGGTGGTGCGGAGGTAGACGCTGCCGCCGTAGCCGGGGACCTCCTCGATGAGCTTGAAGTCGTAGTCCCTGCGGACGTACGCGCCGTCGGGGCCGAAGGTGCCGTAGACGGCGCGGAAGCCGCGGTCGACGCTGCCGACGTTGATCAGGTTCTCCAGGACCCAGCGGGCGACGCGCTCGTGTTCGGCGGCGGGGCGCTCGGGGGCCTGGGCGGCGACGCGGGGCAGCAGCCGGGCGACGATCTGCTCGTGGTCGGCGCCCGTGTCGAAGTCCATGTTGAGCGTGACGAGGTCGATCGCGGCGAGGGCGACCTCCGCCATGGCGTAGACCGAGTACTCCCCCGCCAGGTTCGCCTTGCGGGCGTCCAGGTCGTGCAGGGGGGCGGTGCAGGCGAGCGCGCGCAGGCGCCGCGCCAGCCCTTCGTCGGCGGCCGGGCCCTGCGCGGGCCGCGGCCCCGCGCTGAGCTGGGGCGGAACGAGTTCCGTCGGTTCCGTCGGGGCAGGCGAAGTCACGTTGCACAGACTAGGTCCTCGCGGTGACAGCGGTCGAAACGGCGCCGGACGGCGGGGGTGCGCGGGGGCCGCGGCGGCGGTCGGCCGGGGTGGGGCGGGGCCGGTCGGCGGGGCGGTCGGGCCGGGGGCGGGTCGGGGCTGTCGGGCGGCCGGGCCGGGGCGGTGGGACGGGGCCGGGGCGGTGGGGTGGCCGGGTCGGAGCGGTGGGCGGAGTGGGCGCTCGGGGCGGTGGGCCGGTTCAGGACGGCGGGGTGGTGCCGTCCGTCACGCGGCGGGCGTAGACCTCGACCAGCTGGGCGCGCGAGTCGTCGAGGTAGGCGGCGAGGAGGCGCTCGGCCGTGGTGCGCTCCCCGGCCCGCAGCGCGTCCAGGATCTCCCGGTTCCTGACGAGGTACGGCTCGTGGAGGGCGTGCGGGTCGTCCACCACGTGGAAGGCGAGGCGGAGTTCGGCGAGGACGCCGCGCATCAGTTCGTCGGTGCGCTCGCTCCCGGCGAGGGCCACCAGCTCGCGGTGGAAGTGGATGTTGGCGGTCGAGACGCCCTTCCAGTCGCCGGCGCGGGCGTGGCGCTCGCCCTCCGCCACGGCGGCGGCCAAGCCGTCGAGGTCGAAGGGCGGGTCGCCCAGGTCGTGCACGACGGCGCACTCGACGAGGTGCCGGGTGCGGTAGATGTCGACGACGTCGTCGACGGCGAGGAGCCGCACGAAGACCCCGCGGTTGAGCTCGTGGACGAGCAGGCGCTCGTGGGTGAGCAGGCGGAACGCCTCGCGCAGCGTGTTGCGGGAGACGCCGAGCGCGCCGCCGATGCCGTCCTCGGACAGCCGGGTGCCCGGCGGGAAGTACCCCTCGGCGATGCGGGTGCGCAGGATGTCCGCGACCCGCTCGGCCGTGCTCGTGCGTCCCAGCAGGGCCCGGTCCTCCGCCAGTCCGCCGCCCGTCGTCGTCACCGGCACCTCTTCTCCCTCTCCCGCCCCGGCCGCCCGCGGGGCTCCCGCCGCGGCCCCGTCCACCGTCCCGGCCATCGTAGAGAACGGGTTGTCCACAGGCCTTGTGGGATCGTTCAACGATCCTCTACGTTCGTCGCCACCGCACAGTTCCCCCAGGCACGCTCCTCACCCCCTGCGAGGTGCAGATGAGTACGACCCGGACCGAATCGGACACGACATCCCGGGAGGCGGGCGGCGAGCGGCCCTTCGCCTGGCTGCGCGCCCTCGGGCCGCGCGGCCGGCGGGCCTTCGCCGGCGCGTTCGGCGGCTACGCCCTGGACTCCTACGACTTCTTCACGCTGCCGCTGAGCATGGTGGCCGTCGCCGCCTACTTCGGCCTGGACAGCGGCCAGACCGGGCTGCTCACCACCGTCACGCTGGTGGTGTCGGCGGTCGGCGGCGCGCTCGCCGGGATACTCGCCGACCGGATCGGCCGGGTGCGCGCGCTGATGGCCACGGTCGTCACGTACGCGGTGTTCACCGTCGCGTGCGGCTTCGCGCCGAACTACGAGACGCTGCTGGTCTTCCGCGCCCTGCAGGGCCTGGGCTTCGGCGGCGAGTGGGCGGTCGGGGCGATCCTGGTCGCCGAGTACGCGTCGGCGCGGCACCGGGGGCGCACGCTGGGCGGCGTCCAGAGCGCGTGGGCGGCCGGCTGGGCGCTCGCCGTGGTCGTCTACACGCTGGTGTTCCACTTCCTCGACGCCGACACGGCGTGGCGGGTGATGTTCTGGACGGGCGCGCTGCCGGCGCTGCTGGTGGTGTACGTCAGGCGGAACGTCGAGGACGCCCCGGAGGCGGCCCGCGTGCGGCGGGAGAGCGCGGAGCGCGGCTCGTTCACGGGGATATTCCGGTCGGGGCTGGCGCGGACGACGCTGTTCGCGGTGCTGCTGTCGACCGGCGTGCAGGGCGGCTACTACACCCTGGCGACGTGGGTCCCCACGTACCTGAAGACGGAGCGCGGCCTGACGGTCGTCGGTACGGGCGGCTACCTCGCGTTCCTGATATCGGGGGCGTTCCTCGGCTACCTGACCGGGGGCTACCTCACCGACCGGTTGGGCCGGAAGCGCAACATCGTGCTGTTCGCCGTACTGTCGGCGGTGTGCATCGTGGCGTACACGAACATCCCCGCCGGGGCGAACGGACTGGTGCTCGTCCTCGGGTTCCCGCTCGGCTTCTGCATGTCGGCCATCTTCAGCGGCTTCGGCTCCTTCCTGGCCGAGCTCTACCCGACGGCGGTGCGCGGCACCGGGCAGGGGTTCACCTACAACACGGGCCGTGCCGTGGGGGCGTTCTTCCCGACGCTGGTCGGCTTCCTGGCGGACGGCTGGGGGGTGGGCGGGGCCCTGGTGTTCGGGGCGGTCGGGTACGGCATCGCCGTGGTGGCCCTGCTCGGGCTGCCCGAGACGCGGGGGCGGGAGCTGTGGTGAGCACCGGCGGAGCACGGTCCGCCGCGGCGGGCGGGGGCGGGGTCTCCCGGAGGGGTCGACGGACGTGACGCGGACATCGATCGATCTCAACGCCGACCTGGGCGAGGGCTTCGGCCGCTGGCGGCTGACCGACGACGAGCGGTTGCTGTCCGTCGTCACCAGCGCCAACGTGGCCTGCGGATTCCACGCCGGGGACGCGGCCACCATGCGGCGCGTGTGCGCCCTCGCCGCCGAACGGGGGGTCCGGATCGGCGCCCAGGTGTCCTACCGGGACCTGGCCGGGTTCGGGCGGCGCGCCATGGACGTGCCGGCGGACGAGCTGGCGGCCGAAGTGGCCTACCAGATCGGCGCCCTGGAGGTGTTCGCGCGGGCCGCCGGGGCGCGGGTGTCGTACGTGAAGCCGCACGGCGCCCTGTACAACCGGGTCGTGCACGACCCGGAGCAGGCGCGGGCCGTGGTCGAGGGGGTGCTGCTGACCGGCGGACGGCTGCCGCTGCTGGGGCTGCCGGGTTCGCGGCTGCACGCGTGCGCGCGGGAGGCGGGCCTGCCGGTCGTCACGGAGGCCTTCGCGGACCGGGCCTACGCGGAGGACGGGACGCTCGTGCCGCGCGGGCGGGAGGGCGCGGTCCTCCACGACCCCGAGGCCGTCGTCGAACGGTCGGTCTCCCTGGCCCGGTCCGGGACGGTGACGTCGCACTCCGGGCTGCCCCTGTCCGTCCGGGCGCGGTCGCTGTGCCTGCACGGCGACACGCCGGGGGCGGTGGAGCTGGCCCGGCGGGTGCGGGCCCGGCTGGAGGAGGCCGGTGTGCGGGTGGAGGCGTTCACGTGAGGGCCCTGGAGGTGGGCGAGCGGGCGCTGCTGCTGGAGTTCGACGGCGGCGAGGAGACCCGGGCGTTCCACGCCGAGCTGCTGCGGAGGCGGGCGGCGGGCCTGCTGCCCGCCGTGCGGGAGGTCGTGCCGGCCGCGCGGACGGTGCTGCTCGACGGGGTGGCCGATCCGGGGCGGCTGGCCGCGGAGGCCGCCGGGTGGGAGGTGCCGCCGCTCGACGCGCGCACGGGCCCCGTGGTGGAGGTGCCGGTCCGGTACGACGGGCCGGACCTGGCGGAGGTCGCCGCGCTGTGGGGGGTGGCGCCCGCGGAGGTCGGCCGGGTCCACACGGCGGTCGAGTACCGGGTGGCGTTCTGCGGGTTCGCGCCGGGCTTCGGGTACCTGACGGGGCTGCCGGAGCGGTACGGCGTTCCGCGCCGGACCACCCCGCGCACGGCCGTCCCGGCGGGCTCGGTCGCCCTGGCGGGCCCGTACACGGGCGTCTACCCGCGCTCGTCGCCCGGCGGGTGGCAGCTCGTCGGGACGACCCGCGCCGTGCTGTGGGACCCGGCGCGGGAGCCGGCGGCGCTGCTGTCGCCGGGGCTGCGGGTGCGGTTCGTCGAGGAGGGAGCGTGACGGACCGGGCCCTCGCCGTCGTCCGGGCCGGGGCGCTGACCACGATGCAGGACCGGGGCCGGCCCGGGTACGCGCACCTGGGGGTGCCGCGGTCCGGGGCGCTCGACCCGTACGCGGCCGCGCTGGTCAACCGGCTGGTCGGCAACGACGCCGGGGCGGCCGTGCTGGAGACGACGCTCACCGGCTGCGCGGTGCGGCCGCGGTGCGGGGTGACCGTGGCGGTGGGCGGCGCGCCCTGCCCGGTCACCGTCGACGGGCGGCCGGTGGCGTGGGGCGCGGCGGTGCGGGTCGGGCCGGGTGCCGTGCTGGAGGTGGGCGCGGCGGTGCGGGGCGTCCGGTCGTACGTGGCGTTCGCGGGGGGTGTGGCGGTCGGGCCGGTGCTGGGGAGCCGGTCCACGGACCTGCTGTCGGGGCTCGGGCCCGCGCCGCTCGCCGACGGTGCGGTCCTGCCCCTGGGCGCCCCGCCGGCGGATGCCGCCCACTACGAGGGGGTGCCCTGGCGGGGCGTGCCGCGGGAGGTGGTGCTGGGGGTGCGGCTCGGGCCGCGGGACGACTGGTTCACGGACGGGGCGCTGCGGACGCTCACCACGTGCGCGTACCGGGTGTCGGCGGCCTCCAACCGGGTCGGGCTGCGCACCGAGGGCCCGCCGCTGGAGCGGGCGCGGACGGGCGAACTGCCCAGTGAGGGCATGGTGCTGGGCGCCGTGCAGGTGCCGCCGGACGGCCGGCCGGTGGTGTTCCTGGCGGACCACCCGACGACCGGCGGGTACCCGGTGGTGGCCGTGGTCCGGGAGGCGGACCTCGCGGCGGCCGCGCAGGCGGCGCCGGGGACGCGCGTGCGCTTCGTACGCGCCCGGTGAGACCCGCCGCGGCGTGCCGCGCGTGCGCACCGCGGGGTCGTGGCCCATGGCGCCCGACCGTAGCGGCCGCCGGCGTGCCGCGCGTGCGCGCCGCGGGGCCCGTAGGACCTCCCCGCCGGGCGGTCGGCGGGCCGGCGGGGAGGGCCTGGGCCCGGCGGGTCAGACGGCCGGCGCGTCGGGGCCGATGCGGCTGCGCACGGCGGTCTGCACCTCGTCCTCCTCCGCCGGGTCGGCGGCGAGCCTGCGCAGCCGCTCGGCGACGCGTACGTCCCCGGTCTCGGCGTGCAGGGCGGCGACCTCCCGCGTGGTCTCCTCGCAGTCCCACAGGCACTCGACGGCGAAGCCGGTCCGGAAGGACGGGTCGGTCGCGGCGAGGGCGCGGGCGGCGCGGCCGCGCAGCGCGGAGGAGGCGGTCTCGCGGTAGACGTGCCGCAGCACGGGGGCGGCGCAGCCGATGCCGAGGCGGCCGGCGCCGTCGACGAGCGGGTACAGCGAGAGCGCGTCGGGGCCGTCCGTGCGGACGGCCTGGCGCAGCGCGCCGAGGACGAGCGGGGCGTCCCGTTCGCCGCCGCGGGCGGCCAGCACGCCGCCGGCGGACGTGCCGAGCGCGTCGGGCCGGTGCACCCAGCCGCGCGCCCGGTCGACGGCCGCTTCGCCGCACATGCGCTCGAAGGCGGCGACGGCGGCCTCGGCGACGGTGCGGGACGGGCTGCCCGCGGCGGCCTCGATCAGGTCGAGCACGGCCGGGTCGCGGCCCTCGACGAGGTAGTGCAGGGCGGCGCAGCGGGCGCCGTCGGGGCCGCCGCGGGCGGCCTCCAGGATCAGCGGCCGGTCGTCGGGGCCCGCCACGGCGGTGAGGCAGCGGGCGGCCGGCACGTGCAGGACGCTGCCGCGCTCCAGTCCCTGCTGGGCCCAGTCGAAGACGGCCTGGACGCTCCAGCCGGGGCGGGGCCCGGTCGGTCTCATCTGGCGCTGCCAGCGGTCGAAGGAGCCCTGCTCGCGGGCGGCGCGCACCCGGCCGCCCACGGCGTCGCGCGGATCCTCGCCCCACAGCCGCCAGGGGCGGGGCTCGTAGGCGTCGCGGACGGCGGCGGCCAGCGCGGCGTCGCCCTCGGGGGTGGCCGGGAAGCGGGCCAGGACGGCGTCGGCGAGGCCGCGCAGCGCGGCGTCGTCGTCGCGGAGGGCCAGCTCGTCGAGGGCCCACGCCCAGTTGCCGCCGGTCGCGGTGTAGCGGCGCAGCAGCAGCAGGGCGTCGCGGCGGCCGTACGAGGCGAGGTGGCCGAGCACGGACAGCGCGAGGCCGGTCCGGCACTCCTCGGTGTCGAGCAGGTCGTCGGCGCCGAACAGGTGGTCCTCGATCGCCTCGAGTCCGCCGTGCAGGTCGAGGTAGAGGCGCGCGTAGTAGAGGGAGCGGTTCTCGACCTGCCAGTCCTGGCGGGGGTCGTGGAGGACACAGTGGTCGAGGGCGGCGAGCGCCTCGGTGCGTGGCGCGGCCAGCGCGTGCAGCGTGCCGTCGCCGCGGCCCCTCTGCAGCAGGCCGAGCAGGGTGCCGCTCGGCGCTATGACGGGTTCGAACATGGAAAACGCCTCACATCAAGCTGTCGACGCAACGGGCGCGGTCGGGTGTCCCGAAGCAACCGGGTGGGTTGATTGCCGATGATCGGCTAGGCCGCGCGGCGCCATGGGAGACCGCCCGTCGTCTTCTGCTTGGTGTCGACCATCTTCCTCTGCCTCTGCCTTCTCGTCGGTGGCCCCCTGCGGGCCCGTCGTCATGATGACCCAGCGATTTCGCCGCCGCGACCACATTTACGGCGTCGTGTCCGTCCGGGGTTCGCTGCCCGTTTCCGGCCCGTTCACCGGGTGCCGAACAGCGCCAGGAGCTCCGTCCTCCCGAACATCCGGGCGGTGTCCACGGCGGACGGAGTGCCGGCTTCCGGGTCGGCGCCGCCGGCCAGCAGGGCGCGGATGACGGCGTCCTCGCCCTTGAAGACGGCGCCGGCGAGAGGGGTCTGGCCGCGGTCGTTGGCGGCGTTCGGGTCGGCGCCGCGGGCGAGCAGGGCCTCCACGGCCGAGGCGTGGCCGTGGTAGGCGGCGAGCATCACGAGGGAGTCGCCCTTGTCGTTGGTGAGGTTCGCGGGGGCGCCCGCGTCGACGTAGGCGGCGAGCGTGCCGGCCTCGCCGCGCCGCGCCAGGTCGAAGATCTTCGACGCGAGGTCGACGACCTCGGGGTCGGGGTTCTCGCTCATCGGGGCCCGCCTTTCCTGCTGTTTCCGCTGTGTCTCCGTGCGTACGGCGAGGTCAGCCGTACGAGTGAACCGACAGGGTACTGCCCCGCCGGAGCAGGGCCCGACGTGCGCCAGTCAAGTGAAAACGCCGCTGATTCACCCATTTGCACCTTTTATCACATAGATGCTTCCTGTGAGCCTGGAATGACTCATGGTGACCGTCCCCTCAACCAGGAGAACCCTCATGATCCTGTCCATTTCAGGCGTGGTCCTGCTCGGCGTCATCGTCTTCCTCTTCTTCAAGAAGGACGGGCTCAAGGCGTCCCACGCCCTCGTCTGCGCGCTGTTCGGCTTCTACCTGGCGGGCACCGCGATCGCACCGAGCATCACGGCGGGCGGGCAGAGCCTCGCCAGCCTCCTCGGCGGCATCAACTTCTGACGCCTTACCTCCCCGCCCTGCCCTTCCACGAACCCCAGGAGACGACGTGGCCCGGCGACCCCTCCCCCGCTTCCCCAGAGGCGGCGGCGCCTCGCTCGCCCGCGGCCGAGAGATGGCGCGCACGGCCGCCGAGGGCGCCACCGACGTGCTCCATCCGCTGATCACGGTCTCGCGCGGGCTGCGGAAGCTGGCGGCGGCCGGACGCGCCACGTGGGCGGCGACCCCCCGGGAGCGGCGCGGTCCCACGCTGCTGCTGGGTGCCGCGTGCGTCCTGGGCGTCGTGCTGATGCCGTACGGGCCCCTGCTGGCGCTCGTGTCGCTGATGGGCGCGGCGGCGTGGAAGGGCAGGGAGCGGCCCGCCGCCCGGACCGGACCCGACGAGGCCGGGGCGAAGCGGCTGCGGGCGCTGTACGAAGCCCTGGTGCCGCACTTCTCGGCGCCCGGCGACCCGAGCCCGCTGTTCACCCACGGCGGGGAGTGGAACGGGGTCTTCGGGGACCTCGCGTTCGACGCGGACGGCCGGCCGGCCCGGCTGCGCGTCTCGTACCCGGCGTACTTCCCGGACGGCGACCCGGTCGCGCGCGCCCGGATCGAGCGGCTGCTGCACACCAAGTCGGGCCGCGGCCGCGAGTACCGCTTCGACTGGGACGAGGAGGGCAACCAGCTGCTGATGACCGTGCTGCCCGCGCTCCCGGCGTCGGTCGCCGCCCAGCGGTTCGTGACGGTGCCCGGCGAGACGGTGCTGGGCTTCACGGACGCCGACGCCGTGCAGCGGACGGTCCCGGTCCGCGACGGCGAGGCGACGCGGGACGCCCCGGCGGTGGTGTGGCGCACCGGGCCGCGCTCGACCGAGCCGCACCTGCTGGTGGTGGGCCAGCCCGGCGGGGGCGTCAGCACCCTGCTGCGGTCCGTGGCCCTCCAGGCGCTCCAGCACGACGGGGAGGTGGTGGTCCTGGAGGGCTTCGGGACCGGTGAGTACGCGTGCCTGGTGGGCAGGCGGGGCGTGCTGGGGGTCGAGGGCGGCCCGGCCGGCGCGCTGAACGCCCTGGAGTGGGTGGCCCACGAGACGAAGCGGCGCCTGGCCGCCGCGCACCAGGCCCGGCGGGCGGGCGAACCGGCACCGGCGGAGGTGCGGCGGCCGCTGTGGGTCCTGCTGGACCGGCCGACCGTCCTCGCCGACCTGGCGGCCGCCGCGGACCGTACGGGCCCGCAGGAGCTCCTCCAGGTGCCGCTGCGGCACGGCCGGGCGGTGTCCGTGACGGTGGTGGTGGCCGAGCAGTTCGACACCGTCGACGCGCTCGGCGACACCGTGCGGGCCCACACCCGCGCCCGCGTGACGCTCGGCTCGGCCCCCGTCGACCAGCTCGCGGCGGTCCTGGGCGCCCCGCCCCACACGACGCCGCCGCCCGAGGTCCCCCCGGGCCGGGGCTACGCGCGCCTGGGCGCCGGGCCGGTCGTGCGCGTGCAGGTGCCGGCCACCCCCGACCCGTACGACGAGGCGACGCCGGAGGCCCACCGCCGGGCGGTGCTCGACCTCCTCCCGGAGCGGCCCGCGCACGAGGACCCGCTCCCGGCGGGCGGGGCCGCCGTCCCGGGCTGACCTCCCGGCGTCAGGCCACGAACGTCCGCGGCTCCTCCGCCACCGGTCCGCCGGCCGCCCCCGACCGGACCGCGCGGGCGGCGGCCGCCAGGCGTACGGCGGCCTCGTCGGCGACCGCCCCGCCCACCGTGAACGGCAGCCGCACGTACCCCTCGAAGGCGCCGTCCACGCCGAAGCGGGGCCCGGACGGGACGCGCACGCCGACGCGCTCCCCGGCCTCCGCCAGGCGCGAGCCGGACAGGCCCCCGGTGCGCACCCACAGGGTGAGCCCGCCGAGCGGCACCTCGAAGTCCCAGCCCGGCAGCTCGCGGCGGACGGCGGCGACCAGCGCGTCCCGGTTCTCGCGGGCCTGGGCGCGGCGGAGCGCGACCGCCTCCGTCCAGCCGTCACTGCCCATCAGCCAGTTGACGGCCAGCTGTTCCAGGACCGGCGTGCCCAGGTCCGCGTAGGCGCGGGCGGCGACGAGCGAGCGGATCACGTCGGGCGCGGCGCGCACCCAGCCGATCCGCATGCCGGCCCAGAACGCCTTGCTCGCCGAGCCGACCGTCAGCACCGTGCTGCCCGCCGGGTCGAAGGCGCAGACGGGGCGCGGCATCTCCAGGCCCTCCTCCAGGCGCAGCTCCGACATCGTCTCGTCGACCACGAGGACCGTGCCCGCCGACCGGGCCGCGTCGACCAGCGCCCGCCGCTGGTCCTCGTCCGCGAGCGCGCCGGTCGGGTTGTGGAAGTCGGCCACGACGTACGCGAGCCGGGGCGCGGCGTCCCGCAGGACCTGCCGCCAGCGGGGCAGGTCCCAGCCGGACAGGCCCTCGGCCATGGCGACGGGCACCAGCCGGGCGCCGGCCTCCCGCATCAACTGGAGGATGTTGGCGTACGAGGGCGACTCCACGGCGATCCGCTCGCCGCGCCCGGCGAACAGGTGGCAGATCGCGTCCATCGCGCCCATCGCCCCGGTCGTCACCATGATCTGTTCGGGCATCGTGGGGATGCCGCGCGCCGTGTACCGGTCGGCGAGGGTGCGGCGCAGCGCGGGCAGGCCCGCGGGGTAGTCGCCGTGGGTGTGCGCGTAGGGGGGCAGCTCCTCCAGGGCGCCCTGGAAGCCGCGGCTGAGCCAGGGCTCGGGGGCGGGCAGCGCCGCGCAGCCGAGGTCGATCATCGAGCCGAGCGACTCGGGCGGCAGCGGTTCCAGGCCGCGGGCCGGCAGCGGGTTGCCGGCGGGCACGGTGGTCCAGCTGCCGGCGCCGCGCCGCGACTCCAGGAAGCCCTCCGCGCGCAGCGCCTCGTACGCCGCGGCGACGGTGGTGCGGCTGACGGAGAGGGCGAGGGCCAGTTCCCGCTCGGCGGGGAGGCGGGCGGCGACCGGGACGCGGCCCTCCAGGACGAGGAGGCGGATCCCGTCGGCCAGGGCGCGGTAGGCGGGCGGCCTGCGCGTGCCGGGGCCGGCGGGCCTGGGCTGCTGCGCGGTCAGCTGGCGGGCCAACTGGGCGGGCCCCACCGCCGAAGTCCACTGAGCCATGATTTCAGTCCACCTTCCTCGGATTGGCCGTGGTTGGCATCCAATCGCACGCCAGAGAGTGTCATAGGCCAGTCCACCACACCAGCAACCGGGGGGTACACCGTGTCCCGATCCTCGTCCGCTTCGCCGTCCGGGCCCGACGGTCGGCCGCGGGGGCGGCGGATCCCGCGCCGGCTCACGCAGCTCACCGCCGGGCTCCTGCTGTACGGCGCCAGTTCGGCGCTCCTCGTCCGCAGCGGCCTCGGCCTGGAGCCGTGGAACGTCCTCCACCAGGGCCTGTCGAGGCTCACCGGGCTGTCGATCGGCGTCGTCGTGACGATCATGGGCGCCGTCGTGCTGCTGCTGTGGATCCCGCTCCGGCAGCGGCCGGGCCTGGGCACCGTCGCCAACGTCCTGCTCATCGGGGCCGCGATGGACGCCACCCTCGCCGTCGTCCCGGACGCCGAGGGCCTGCCCATCCGGATCGCGCTGATGGTGTCCGGCGTGGTCCTCAACGGCCTGGCGACCGGCCTCTACATCGCCGCCCGCTTCGGACCGGGCCCGCGCGACGGCCTGATGACCGGCCTGCACCGGCTGACCGGCCGCTCGATCCGGCTGATCCGCACCCTCCTGGAGGTCGGCGTCGTCGCCACCGGCTTCCTCCTCGGCGGCTCCCTCGGCGTCGGCACGGTGCTGTACGCCCTGGCGATCGGGCCGCTCGCCCAGCTGGCGCTGCGCCTGTTCGCCGTGCCGGAGGCCGCGCCCGACGCCGCTCCCGGTACGGCGGCCGGCAGCACCGTGGTCGCCTCGGGGTCACCTGATCGGGTGATACTGCCGCGGTGACTCGCCTACCGCGCCCCCGACCGGGCCACCCGTACCTGGACCACCCCTCCCCCATCCCGTTCGCCCACCGCGGCGGTGCGGCGGACGGGCTGGAGAACACCGCGGCCGCGTTCCGGCGGGCCGCCGGCGCCGGGTACCGCTACTTCGAGACGGACGTGCACACCACGGCGGACGGCAGGCTCGTCGCGTTCCACGACGCCACCCTCGACCGGGTCACCGACGCGCGGGGGCGGATCGCCCGGCTGCCGTGGAGCGAGGTCCGGCGGGCCCGCGTGGCGGGCCGCGAGCCGCTGCCCCTCTTCGAGGAGCTGCTCGAGGAGTTCCCCGGGGCCCGCTGGAACGTGGACCTGAAGGCCGAGTCGGCGCTCGCCCCGCTGGTCGCGCTGATCCGCCGGACGAACGGCTGGGACCGGGTGTGCGTGGGCTCGTTCGACGAGGGGCGGGTGGCCAGGGCGCAGAGGGCGGCGGGCGGGCGGCTGGCCACGTCGCTCGGGGTGCGGGGCGTCGTCGGGCTGCGGCTGCGCTCGTACGGGATACCGGCGGCGCTGCGCGCGGGCGCCGTCGCCGCGCAGGTGCCGGAGACCCAGGGCGGGGTCCGGGTGGTCGACCGGCGCTTCGTCCGCGAGGCGCACGCGCGCGGGCTCCAGGTGCACGTCTGGACGGTCAACGATCCGGTGCGGATGGACTCTCTCCTGGACCTGGGCGTCGATGGCATCATGACCGATCATCTGGAGACGCTGCGTACGGTGCTCACCGGCCGGGGAGCGTGGGTCTGACCCGGTGCGGACCGGGGGCGGGACGATCGAGGGGGCACGTGTGAGCGCCGAGACCACCGACCGGGACGCGCACGCCGCGGCGCCGCCGCCCGACCGCCGGCGCGAGCGGCGCGGCTGGTACTTCTACGACTTCGCGTGCTCGGTGTACTCGACGAGCGTCCTGACCGTGTTCCTCGGGCCGTACCTGACGTCGGTGGCGAAGGCGGCGGCCGACGCGGACGGCTTCGTGCACCCGCTGGGCGTCCCGGTGCGGGCCGGGTCGGTCTTCGCGTACTCCGTCTCCCTGTCGATCGTCCTCGCGGTGCTGGTGATGCCGCTGGCGGGGGCGGCGGCGGACCGCACGGGCCGGAAGAAGCCGCTGCTGGCGGCCGCCGCGTACACGGGGGCGGGCGCCACGGCGGGGATGTTCTTCCTGGACGGGGACCGCTACCTGCTGGGCGCGCTCCTGCTGATCCTCGCGAACGCGTCGCTGGCCGTGTCGATGGCCCTCTACAACGCGTACCTGCCGCAGATCGCCGGGCCGGAGGAGCGCGACGCGGTCTCGTCGCGGGGGTGGGCGTTCGGGTACACGTCGGGCGCGCTGGTCCTGGTCCTGAACCTGGTGCTCTACACCGGGCACGCGTCGTTCGGGCTCTCGGAGTCGGCCGCGGTGCGGATCTGCCTGGCGTCGGCCGGCCTGTGGTGGGGCGCCTTCACGCTCGTGCCGCTGAGGCGGCTGCGGGACCGGCGGGTGGCGCCGGGCGGCGCGGGCGCGGTCGGGTCGGGGTGGCGGCAGCTGGCGGCCACGCTGCGGGACATGCGGCGCCATCCGCTGACGCTGTCGTTCCTGCTGGCGTACCTCGTCTACAACGACGGCGTGCAGACCGTGATCTCCCAGGCGTCGGTGTACGGCTCGGAGGAGCTGGGCCTGGACCAGACGACGCTGATCACGGCGGTGCTCCTGGTGCAGGTGCTGGCGGTGGCGGGGGCGCTCGGCATGGGGCGGCTGGCCCGCTCGTACGGCGCGAAGCGGACGATCCTGGCGTCGCTGGCCGTGTGGACGCTGATCCTGGCCGCCGGGTACCTCCTGCCCGCCGGGGCGCCGGCCTGGTTCTACGCGCTGGCGGCGGCCATCGGGCTGGTGCTGGGCGGCAGCCAGGCGCTGTCGCGGTCGCTGTTCTCGCACCTGGTGCCGCGCGGCAAGGAGGCGGAGTACTTCTCGGCGTACGAGATGAGCGACCGCGGGCTGAGCTGGCTGGGGCCGCTGGTGTTCGGGCTCGCCTACCAGCTGACCGGCAGCTACCGGGACGCGATCGTCTCGCTGGTGCTGTTCTTCGTGGCGGGGTTCGCCCTGCTCGCACGCGTGCCGGTGCGGCGCGCGGTGGCCGCCGCGGGCAATCCGGTACCCGAACGGATCTGATCGAATGGGGGACCGGTTTAGACGGCGGAGTGAAAGGCCGGTAGTGTACGCCTTTGGCCTGCCAGGCGGACCGTTACTGCGTGCTCGGATGACGAAAGCACTGGGTGACATCTACCGCCAGATGTGACAAACCGGGCATTGGTGGGTACAAAAAGGGGCGGCACGACGGGCGACGCATGACCCGCAACGGGAATCTTTACCGCCGACCGGACGTTGACCGGATGACGACGACAGCGACACCTGTCCTGTGGGCGACAAGCCCGGGAGGCACGATTCATGAGTGAGCGAGCTCTTCGCGGCACGCGCCTCGTGGTGACCAGCTACGAGACCGACCGCGGCATCGATCTGGCCCCGCGCCAGGCGGTGGAGTACGCATGCGAGAAGGGGCATCGTTTCGAGATGCCGTTCTCGGTCGAGGCGGAGATCCCGCCGGAGTGGGAGTGCAAGGTCTGCGGGAGCCAGGCGCTCCTGGTGGACGGCGACGGCCCCGAGGAGAAGAAGGCGAAGCCCGCGCGTACGCACTGGGACATGCTGATGGAGCGGCGCACGCGCGAGGAGCTGGAAGAGGTGCTGGCCGAACGGCTGGCGGTCCTGCGTTCCGGCGCCATGAACATCGCCGTGCATCCGCGCGACAGCAGGAAGTCCGCGTGACGGGCTGACACCCGCCGCACGCGAAAGCCGCGGGGCGCGGTACGTCATGACGTACCGCGCCCCGCGGCTTTCGCGTGCCCGCCTACTCCCGGCCGCACGCCCCGCGCCCGTCCGCCCGCCGCCCCCGGACGGGGCGGCGGGCGGACGCGGTACGGCGGCGCCGGGGGCCGGCGGCCGTCAGGAGGTCAGCGGCGGGCGGGCGTCCCGGGGGCCCGCCGGGTCCCCGGGGTGGTCGCGGACCACCTCGCCCGGGACCACCTTGCCGTCCGGGCGGTGGATGCGGGCCTGCCGCAGGGCCGTGCCCACGCGGCGGTCCAGGGCGCGTTCCGCGAAGCGGGCCACGGCCGTGCGCACCGGCGGGACCAGGAGCAGCAGGCCCAAGGCGTCGGAGGCCAGGCCCGGCAGCATCAGCAGCAGACCGCCGAGCATCAGCATGCCGTTGCCGGCGCTGCCCTTCTCGGCCGCGGTCGGCTCCCCGCCCGCCCGCTGCCGCTGGAGCGTCTCGGTGAGCGCCGTGAAGGCCCGGCGCCCGGCCCGCTTCACCACGGTCGCGCCGAGGACCCCGGCGCCCGCCAGCAGGGCGAGCACCGCGAAGGCGCTCGCGGCGTCCGCCACCAGGGTCAGCAGCCAGACCTCCAGCACCAGCCAGGCGGCCAGGCCGAGGGGTACGAGGGTGCGGGCGCGAGAGCGCCCGCGGGTCGGAGGCAGCGGTGCACCGGTCGTCATGCCCCCAGTGTGCCTGGGGCCGTGACAGGACGGCGTAAAGCCCCCGTCCGGGGGACGTCAGCGGCGTTCGCGGCCCGTCAGGCGGCCGGCGCGGGCGGTCACGCCCCAGGCGGTGACCCGCCACAGCGCCTCGACGACGATGTCCCGGCTCATCTTGGAGTCGCCGTGCTCGCGCTCCACGAAGGTGATCGGCACCTCCACCACGTGGAAGCCGGCGGCGACCGCCCGGCGGGCGAGGTCGATCTGGAAGCAGTACCCCTGCGACGCCACGTCCTCCAGGCCCAGCCCCCGCAGCGTGTCCGTGCGGAACGCCCGGAACCCGCCGGTGACGTCCCGGATCGGCACGCCGAGCAGCAGCCGCGAGTAGACGCTGGCGCCCCGGGAGAGGTACTCCCGCGACTTCGGCCAGTTCACGATCCGCCCGCCGGGGATCCAGCGGGAGCCGAGCACGAGGTCCGCCCCCTTCAGGGCGGTGAGGAGCCGGGGCAGTTCCTCGGGCCGGTGGGAGCCGTCGGCGTCCATCTCGACGAGGACGCCGTAACCGTGGTCCATGCCCCAGCGGAAGCCCGCCAGGTAGGCCGCGCCGAGGCCCTCCTTGCCCTTGCGGTGCAGCACGTGGACGTGCTCGTCCTCGACGGACAGCTCGTCGGCGATCTTGCCGGTGCCGTCCGGGCTGTTGTCGTCGGCGACGAGGATGTCGGCGTCCGGTACGGCGGCCCGCACCCGGGAGACGATCGGCCCGATGTTCTCCGCCTCGTTGTAGGTCGGAATGATCACCAAGGCTCTGCCCAGCGGTCCGTACCGCCGCTGACTCTGACCGTCGTCTTTCACTGCTGCCCCTTACGTCCTAGCGCGGATGCCCACCTTAGCGAGCCCGCGGCGCGGACGATCGACGACGTCGGGCGGAGCGCGACGGGGCGCGGCGCCCACCGGTCCGCACGGGGGCCCGGCGTCCTTCGGGCCGACCTTGGGGCCCGCTGGCTGCGGGTCGTCCGAGAGCCGTTGTCTACTGAACGTCCGGGCCCCACCCGGGTCGCACCCCGCCCCGGCTCCGGGGCCGGGGGACGCCCGTCCGGAGACCTCCGCCGCCGCGGGGCGCTGGCACTGGACCTGGCTCCCAGCGGTGGTGCGCCGGTGCGGCACACCACCCCGCGATCCAGCGGCGCTCCGCGGCTGCGGGAAGGCTCTGCTCGGCCGGTCGGGCGTCCGTGGTGGACGCGGCCGAACCTACCCGCCGTTCACCGCTGCCTGTCAACACCCGCGCCACCTGCGACGCTTGGGTGAACGCCCAGGTCAGCCGGGAAGATCCGCAGGTCGTGGCGGAACGCCCGGCGAGCCGCCCAGGCGGCCGGAGCGCCCCCGTCTCACTCGTTCGGTCGTACGAACACCGTGTGTCCGCCGACCACCGTGCGCAGGCACACCGGCAGCGGGTTGCCGGGCGTCAGGTCGGGCAGGCCCGGCGTCCCCGAGCGGGGGTCGGTGGACCAGCGGGCGACCCGGTCGTCGGGGGCCTGGACGACCAGGTCACCGGCCTGCCAGACGGCGTAGTCGGCGGGCGCGCCGGGCACGAGGACGCCGGCGTCGTCGCGGCCGACCGCCCGCCAGCCGCCGCGGGTGTGGGCGGTGAAGGCGGCGCGGACGGAGACGCGGTGCTCGGGCGTGCGGTGGAAGGCGGCGGCGCGGACGGTGCCCCAGGGGTCCAGGGGGGTGACCGGGCTGTCGGAGCCGAAGGCGAGCGGCACGCCGGCGCGCAGCAGCGCCGCGTACGGGTTGAGGGTGCGGGCGCGTTCGGCGCCGAGCCGCTCGGCGTACATGCCGTCGTCGCCGCCCCAGGCCGCGTCGAAGGCGGGCTGGACGGAGGCGGTGAGGCCGAGCTCGGCGAAGGCGGCGATGGTCTCGGGGGTGAGCATCTCGGCGTGTTCGACGCGGTGCCGGGCGGCGCGGACACGGTGCAGGCCGACCGTCTCGGCGGCGGCCCGGACGCCGTCCACGACGGCGGTCACCGCGGCGTCGCCGATGGCGTGGAAGCCGGCCTGGAGCCCGGCCTCGGTGCAGGCGGCGACGTGGGCGGCGACGGCGGCCGCGTCGAGGTGGGCGGTGCCGGTGTGCGGGGCGTCGGCGTACGGCTCGTGGAGGCAGGCCGTGTGGGAGCCGAGCGACCCGTCGACGAAGAGGTCGCCGGCGGCGCCGGCGGCGCCCAGTTCGCGGACCCGCCGGGCGTCCTCGGCGCCCGTGACGGCCTCGGCCCAGTAGCCGACGACCCGGGGCAGCCCCTCCTCCCCGGCGAGCTCCAGCAGCGCGGTGAAGTCCCCCTCGTCGGAGATGTCCGGGCCGCCGCACTCGTGGACGGTGCCGATGCCGAGGGACGCGGCGTGGCGGAGGGCGGAGCGCTGGGCCCGGGCGCGCTGGGCCGGGGTGACCGCGCCGTGCGCGGCGGCCCGGACGGCGTGGTGGGCGGCGCCGGTGAGGGGCGCGTCCGGGTGGTAGCCGTCGAGGGCCGTGATGCCGGGGACGAGGTCGAGGAGCGCGGTGGTGACGACGGCGGAGTGCACGTCGATCCGCGGGAGGTACAGGGGGCGGCCGCCGGTCGCCTCGTCGAGCTCGGTACGGCTCGGGTGGCGCCGCTCGGGCCAGCGCGCGGCGTCCCAGCCGTGCCCCAGCAGGACCCGGTCGCCGGGCCGGGCGGCGGCGAAGTCCCGTACGCGTGCGAGCGCTTCGCCCAGGGTGCGGGCGCCGGACAGGTCGAGGCCGGTCAGGACGAGCCCGGTGGAGGTGGTGTGCACGTGGGCGTCGGTGAACGCGGGGGTGACCAGGGCGCCTTCGAGGTCGACCACCTCGTCCACGCCGGAGGCGAAGGCGTCGGCCGCGCCCTCCGACCCCACCCAGGCGACGTGGCCGCGCTCGACGAGCATGGCGGTGGCGAAGGGGTCGGCGGGGCTGTGGACCTCTCCGCCGCGCAGCAGCACGGTGGGGGTCTCCCCTGCTCGAGCGGGGTCGGCGGCGTGGGGAAGGTGTCGGCGCTCGGTCATGGTGACCAGCGTAGACAGCGCCGGCGACCGCGTCCGGCCGGGGGCGGACGCGGCCCCCGGGGCGGTCGCGCGGCGGGCGGCCGCGGCGGGTCAGACGCGGGGCGGCCTCGCCTCGTAGGGGGTGGAGAGGACCACCGTGGTGCGCGTGGAGACCCCGGACTGGGAGCGGATCCTGGTGAGCAGGTTCTCCAGCTCCAGCGGCGTCGCCACCCGGACCTTGAGGATGTAGTTCTCGTCGCCGGCCACGCTGTGGCACGCCTCGATCTCGGAGATGTCGGCGAGCCGGTCCGCGATGTCGTCGGGGGCGCTGGGGTCGAAGGGTTTCACCGAGATGAACGCGGTCAGCGGCAGGCCGACCGCCTCGGGGTCGACGACGGCGGCGTAACCGCGGATGACGCCGCGCTGTTCGAGGCGGCGGACGCGCTGATGCACCGCCGAGGTGGACAGGCCCGTGGCCTTGCCCAGGTCGGTGTAGCTCATGCGCCCGTCCTTGACGAGCAACTCGACGATCTGACGATCCAGCTCCTCCATGCGGTCAACCTATTGCCCCGGCGCCCCTCCGGCCCAGTCGGCCGGTCGCCGTACGGGCACCTGCGGGGGGCATGTGACCAATGCCACACGCCCACGGTCGCGGTGGTGCCGGACGGGACGGTTATCGGCCGGGTCCGCTGGGAATTGCTTGGTGTGGTCGGGGCCGCATGCCTGGTCGGCCCACCTGAGGGGGAGATTCTCCATGCAGGAGCCTGTTGATTCGGTCGAGGCCGATGAGCTCGACGCATACGACATGTTCGAGATGTTCCGGGTCGTCTGCCCGGACTGCGCGCAGCCCATCGCACTGCTCGCGGACGAGGACGCCCTGCCCGAGCACGCGCTGTGCCCGACGCCGTGGAACCCGTTCGTCCTGTCGGTGTGCACCGGTTCCGGACGGCCGGTGTCGGACACCCGGCCCGTCGACGAGGAGTCCGGGCCGCAGGAGCAGGAGATGGGACTGCTGCTGACGCTCCCTCAGGGGATCGACTGGCGCACGCAGCCGTTCTCGCACGTGGGCGGGCCGGGGTCCCGCCCGATCAAGGTCCCGCGGATGCGCGGCGCCTCCCCGCGCCTGGGGCGCGCCGCCTGACGTCCCGCCGGCCCGAGTCCTCCGCCCCGGCGCGCGCGAGCGCGGCCGGGGCGGCTTTCGTCGTGCCCGGGGCGCGGCGCGGGCCGGCGGCCGCGGGGCGCTGCGGGGTGCCGCGGGCCGGGAGCCGCCCCGAGGGCGGCGGGCGCCGGCCCGCGGCGGGGGGTCAGCGGCTCTCGGGGCCCGCGAGGTGGCGGGCGATGACCACGCGCTGGATCTGGTTGGTGCCCTCGACGATCTGCAGGACCTTCGCCTCGCGCATGTAGCGCTCCACCGGGAAGTCGGCGGTGTAGCCGTACCCGCCGAGCACCTGGACGGCGTCGGTGGTGACCTTCATCGCGGCGTCCGTGCAGAACAGCTTGGCCATCGCCGCCTGCCGGGAGAACGGCCGGCCCGCGTCCCGCAGCCGGGCGGCGGCCAGGTACAGGGAGCGGCCCGCCTCGATCTGCGTGGCCATGTCGGCGAGCAGGAAGCGCAGTCCCTGGAAGTCGGCGATGGGCCGGCCGAACTGGCGCCGCTCCCGTGCGTACGCGACGGCCTCGTCGAGTGCCGCCTGGGCGACGCCGACGGCGCAGGCCGCGATGCCCAGCCGCCCGGAGTCCAGCGCCGACAGGGCGATCGTGAAGCCCTGGCCCTCCTCGCCGATCCGGCGGGAGTCGGGGACGCGGACGCCGTCGAAGTGGATCTGGGCGGTGGGCGAGCCCTTCATGCCCATCTTCTTCTCGGGCGCGGCGGCGGTGAGCCCCCGCGCGTCGCCGGGGACGAGGAACGCCGTGACGCCGCGCGGGCCCTCGGCGCCGGTGCGCGCCATCACCGTGTAGAAGTCGGCGACGCCGCCGTGGGTGATCCACGCCTTGGTGCCCGTGATCACCCAGTCGTCGCCGTCGCGGACGGCCTTGGTGCGCAGGGAGGCGGCGTCGGAACCGGAGGACGGCTCGGAGAGGCAGTAGCCGCCGAGGAGGCCGCCGCCCAGCATCGCGGGCAGGTGCTCGGCCTGCTGCTCCTTGGTGCCGAACCCGGCGAGGCCGTGGCAGGCGAGGGTGTGGACGCTGACGCCGAGGCCGACGGTGAGGCGGGCGGCCGCCAGCTCCTCCAGGACCTGGAGGTACACCTCGTACGGCTGGTCGCCGCCGCCGTGGGCGGAGTCGTAGGGCAGGCCGAGCAGTCCGGCTTCGGAGAGGACGGAGAAGACCTCGCGCGGAAAGTGCCCGGCCTCCTCCTCCTCGGCCGCCCGGGGAGCGATCTCCCCCTGGACGACGTCGCGCACCAGGGCGATCAGATCCCTGGACTCCTCCGTGGGCAGCTGGCGGTCCACCGGCTGCGGGGCGCGGTCGGGCATTGCGGCGCTCTCCTCCCTGTCGGGCGCTGCGGCGGGCACGCGCGAAGGGTTGGGCGGCGCCGCCGGGTCTCACTGCTTCGCCGATGCTGCCCTTCCGGATCACGGAAACGGCAGTTCAGCGGCTGTGGCGGCACGAGTATGCCCGATCGGGTGCCTCCCGTCACCAGCGGAAAGACACCCTTCGGTAACGCTCGTTCACTTCCCGGCGGGAAAGGGGCGCCGGAGGCGTCAGAGGAGGCCGACCCGGGTGACGAGCATGGCGACGACGACGACCAGGACCCAGCCGAGGACGTGCTCGAGCACCGTGGGCCCGTCGTCCTGGGGGCCTCCGGTGCGGGCGCGGACGAAGGGGGCGGCGGCTGCGTTGGCGGTCATGGCATCTCGCTGACGTCGTACGGCTGTGGTCGTCCCCCCGTGCCCCTCCACAGTGCCAGCGGAAGGGCCCCCGTGGGGAGAGACCTTCCTCACGCCCCGGCCCCGGCCCGGCCGCCCGGCCCGGGGAGCGCCCTCGAAGACACGTCCTAGCGCACCCCGGCGTCCGCGAGGGCCCGGAGCTGGGCCGGGGTCGCCTCGGCGGGCCAGTACAGGTAGCAGACGCCGCCCGTGCCGGAGACGACCCTGCCGGCGGCGTCGTGGCGCCTGGTGCGCAGCCAGACGTTCTCCCACTCGCGCCGCCGGTAGACGCGGCGGACGGCCTGGTTGGTCGGGGACGCCGGGTCGTTGGCGATCACGTCGCCGTCGGCCGTGAAGCCGACGACGGTCATCAGGTGGCCGGCGGTGCCGTAGCCGGCGCCCGTCAGCTCGCCCTCCAGGAAGGACTGGGAGGTGATCACGGGGATGCCCGCGCCGACGAGGGCCTCCAGGTCGGCGAGCGAGCGCAGCCGGGTCACGACGGCGTTCATGCCGTCGTAGGTCGCGGCGTAGGCGGCGTTGAAGGGCCAGTTGCCGCAGCCCTCGTACCGGCTGTCGTAGGTGGCGCGGGCGGCGTGGCAGACCTGCGGATCGGCGTACTCGGGGTTCACCCAGGCCAGCTGGCGGGCGGTGGGGCGGCGGCCCCAGTACTCGACGACCATCTGCGAGGAGGTGGGGCTGCACCACGCCTCGCCGCCGTTGTCGTACTCGGGGTACCGGCCGACGTGGGTGTTCTGGGAGTAGCGCGGGACGATCAGCTCGCGGGCCACGCGGTGCCCGGCGGCGGGGACGGTGAAGCGGTCCGGTACGGCGGAGGCCATGGCGCCCAGCCTCCACACGGTCGGCGTGCGGCCGCTCCCGGGCGCGCGGTGGAGGGTGACGCGGAGCCGGTACGACGTGGGGCGCGGCCCGTTCGCCGGGTCGTCGACCGCGACGGTGTCGGTCCAGACGCTGGTGCGGCCGTCGCCCTGGCCGTCCACCGAGGCGCGGCGGATGTCGCCGTCGCCGGCGGCCCAGCGGGCCATCACGTACCACGGCGAGTCGGTGCCGTCCGGGTAGCCGGCGGACAGCTCGACGGTGATCCAGGTCCCGGCGGGCGTGTCGGCGTTCCATGACGCGACCAGCTCGGTGGCGGGGGCGGCCGTGGTGTGGCGGGGGGAGGTCCAGGTGGCGTACTCCCAGGAGGCGGTGGTGCCGGTGTGCGGGTCGGTGTGGTCGGCACGGCCGGCGGGGGTGCCGACGACGATGCCGGGGCGGGGTCCCGCGACGGCGCGGACGCCCTCGGCGGTGCCGGAGCGCCAGTCGGCGTGGGTGGTCCAGAAGCGGTTGTCGATCACCGGCTCGGCGCCGCCCCCGCCGGCGGGGCGCGGGGCGGCGGGGTGCGGGGCGGTGGCGGGGCCGGCGGCCGCGACCGGGGCGGCGGGGGCCGCGACGGCGGCGGCGGAGGCCGTGGCGAGGGCGGCGGCGAGCACGGTCCTGCGCGAGGTGGGTTCGGGCATACGGGCGTTCCCCCTGTCGGGTCGGCTGCGGTCCGGGCCCGCGGTGGTGCGCGGGAGACGGGTCGGCGCCGCCCACTATCGCCGCCGGACCCCGCCTCCGCCAGGCAATCCGCGCCCGGGTCCCCCGGGCAGCGGTGCCCCGGCACCCGCCGGGGCGCGTCGGTAGGGTGGCGGCATGCCCGAAGCCGCCGCCGGACCCGCCGACCCCGACGGCCGCACCGACCTCGGGGCGCTCGCCGCCGGGCTGCGCGCCCTGCCGCCGTCCTGCGGGCCCGTGCGGCTCGTCGCCGTGGACGGGCACGCGGGGTCCGGCAAGTCGACGTTCGCCGCGCGGCTGGCGGACGCCCTCGGCGGGGCGCCGGTCCTCCACCTCGACGACCTCGCCACGCACGACGAGCTGTTCGCGTGGACGGGCCGCCTGCGCGCGCAGGTCCTCGACCGGTTCGCGCGCGGCGAGGCGGCGGAGTACCGCCCCTACGACTGGGAGGCCCGCCGGTTCGGGCCGGCGCGGCGGCTGCCGCACGCCCCGGTCGTCCTGGTCGAGGGCGTGGGCGCCGGGCGCCGGGCGCTCCGCCCCCACCTGGCGCGGCTGCTGTGGATGGAGCGCGCCCCCGAGGAGTCCTGGCGGCGGGGACGGCACCGCGACGGACCCGCGCAGTCCGCTTTCTGGGACGGATGGACAGTGGCGGAGACCCGCCATTTCGCCCATGACCCGTCCCTGCCGTTCGCGGACATCCTGATACGTGAGTGCCAGGGGGGCTACCTGTGGCTGCCGAGGCGCCTTCCGGCCGCCGATTCGGAGCCGACCCATCACTCATCGTGACGATCGGCGGGGGGCTTCCGGGGGAGTCGGAAATCGGCCGCTCAGACTGCCTCAACTTCGCTTGACCGGGGGGCGGTACAGGTCTTACGTTCTCAATGTGCGGCTTTTCGGAGTCGCCGCAGACGCGAAGCCCCCGGTTGTTCCCCCGTGATCGGGGGCTTCGTTCTGCCCACCTTCCCCGTTCACCGCGGTGGTCCGGCCACCCGGCGCTCACCCTCGGTCACCGCCTTCGGCGCCCCCGTGAACGCCCCCCGAGCGCTGGTCGCGCCCTTAGTCGCGCACCGTGCACGCGGGTACGATGCACCCGGTGCGGTCAAAGCCCGTCCACGCGAAGGCGGTTCGGAAGGCCTGCGGCGGGACGGCTCCGGGGACACGTGTGGTGGGGGGACCCGATGGACATCGGCGCGCAGGGCACGCAGGCCCCGGCCGACCTCGCCTGGCTGCGCGGCGTCGACGCCTACACGATGGGCGCGTACCCCCAGGCCGAGGAGGAGTTCCGCACCGCCGTGCGGATCGACCCCGGCATGGCCGACGCCTGGCTCGGGCTGCACGCCCTGCGGGTCGACACGACGACCGCGCTGCTGCGGATGTACCACCACCGCGAGCGGTTCGGCGAGCAGCGGCGGCGCCACCGGCGGACGCTGAACTCCTGGTACTGGCTCGGCTGGTGGGTGCAGCCGGTGCTGGAGAGCCCCCGCGACCTGCTGCTCGCCCACGCCTCCCACTGGCTCGACGGCCGGCACGTCCCCGAGCTCGACCGGGCGCTGGCGGGGCTGCCGCCCGTGGACGCCGACCCGCAGGTGCGGTTCCTGCACGCCTGCCGGGCGTACCTGGTCAAGGACTGGGACCAGCTCGTCCGGCACACCGAGCCCCTCGTCGACGACCCGCTGCTGGGCATCGAGGCGGGGCTGTTCGGCGGCATGGCGCGGGTGCGGATGGAGATGTACGGGCAGGCCGAGCCGCTGCTGTCGGCGGCCCTGATGCGGTGCCGCAGCGAGCAGCCCCAGCGCAAGGAGCTGCGCTACTGGCTCGCCCGGGCGCACGAGGGGACCGGGCGCACCGCCGCCGCGCTGCCCCTGTACCGGGCGGTGCACCGGGTGGACCCGGCGTTCATGGACACGGCGGCGCGGCTCGCGGCCATCGCCGAGTACGACGGCTTCGACGGGTCGCCCGAGGAGACCGCGGGCCTCGCGGCGGTGTCCCTGGCGGGTGGCGCCGGGGCCGGCGCCGGGGCGGACGGCGGGCCGGGCGCCGACCTGCTGGACCCGGGGCTGGACCAGGACCTCGCGGGCCCCGTCATCCCGCAGCAGTCCGGGGCGGCCACCGGGCCGGGCGGGCCCGCCCCCGGGGCGCCGCCCGCCGCGCCCGTACCGCCCGGCGGCGTGCGGGAGAAGGCGCGCGGGGCCGGGGCGGGGCGGCCGGCGCCGCCGTTCCCGACGAGCCCGACGGACCCGGCGCTGCTGGCGCGGGCGCTCGCCGAGCTGGAGCGGATGGTCGGCCTCGACCCGGTGAAACGGCAGGTCAAGGCGCTCTCCGCGCAGCTGGAGATGGCCCGGTTACGGGCGGGCCAGGGACTTCCCGTACAGCCGCCGAAGCGGCACTTCGTCTTCTCCGGCCCCTCCGGCACCGGGAAGACCACCGTCGCCCGCATCCTCGGCCGGGTGTTCTACGCCCTGGGGCTGCTCGGCGGCGACCACCTCGTGGAGGCCCAGCGCGCCGACCTCGTCGGGGAGTTCCTGGGCCAGACGGCGGTGAAGGCCAACGAGCTGATCGACTCCGCGCTCGGCGGCGTCCTGTTCGTCGACGAGGCGTACTCGCTGTCCAACTCCGGCTACAGCAAGGGCGACGCGTACGGCGACGAGGCGCTGCAGGTCCTGCTGAAGCGCGCCGAGGACAACCGCGACCACCTGGTGGTGATCCTCGCCGGCTACCCGGAGGGCATGGACCGGCTGCTCGCCGCCAATCCGGGGCTGTCGTCCCGGTTCACCACGCGGGTCGACTTCCCGTCGTACCGGCCGGCGGAGCTCACCGAGATCGGGAAGGTGCTGGCGGCGGCCAACGGCGACGCGTGGGACGAGGAGTCGCTCGACGAGCTGCGCTCGATCAGCGGCCACGTCGTGGAGCAGGACTGGATCGACGAGCTGGGCAACGGCAGGTTCCTGCGGACCCTGTACGAGAAGTCGTGCGCCTACCGCGACCTGCGGCTCTCCGGGTACGCGGGGACGCCGACGCGGGAGGACCTGGCGACGCTGCGGCTGCCGGACCTGATGCAGGCGTACGGCGAGGTCCTCTCGGGCCGCGGCCCCGGCAGCCGCGACCCGCAGGACCCCCAGCCCCCGGTGTACTGACCGCGCGGCCACCGGGCGCCGCCGCTACGCCGGAAGGGCGCCCGCCTCCGGGGACGGCCTCGGATCCGCGACGCGGACGCGGTGCGCCGGGTCCCGCACCTCGCCCACCAGCATCTCCAGCACGTCCTCCAGGGCGACCAGGCCCAGCACCCGGCCCGACCCGTCCGCGACCTGCGCCAGGTGGGCCGCCGCGCGCCGCATCACGGTCAGCGCGTCGTCCAGCGGAAGCTCGGCCCGCAGCGTCGCCATGGGCCGCCAGACGTGCTGCGGCACGGCCCGGTCCGGGTCCTCCAGGTCCAGGACGTCCTTGACGTGCAGGAAGCCGAGGAACACCCCGCCGCCCTCCGGGCGCACCGGGAACCGCGAGTACCCGGTGCGCACGGTGAGGGCCTCGACCTGGGCCGGCGTGACCGACGGGGGGACGGTCACCAGCGCCGTACGGGGCATCATCACCTCCCGCACGGGCCGGGTGCCCAGCTCCAGGGCGTCCTCCAGGCGCTCCTGCTCGGCCGGGGCGAGCAGGCCCGCCTGGCCGGCGTCGCCGACGAGCCGGTTCAGCTGCTCGCTGGTGAAGACGGCCTCCACCTCGTCCTTCGGCTCGACCCCGAAGGCCCTGAGCACGGCGCCGGAGCAGGCGCCGAGGGCCGCGGTGACGGGACGGCACAGCCGGGCGAAGCCGACCAGGGCCGGGCTCAGCCACAGCGCGGTCCTCTCGGGGGCGGCCATCGCCAGGTTCTTCGGGACCATCTCCCCCACCACGAGGTGCAGGAAGACGACCACGGCGAGGGCGATGACGTAGCCGAGGGGGTGGACCAGGCCCTCGGGCAGGCGCACGGCGTGGAACACCGGCTCCAGCAGCCCCGCCACGGTCGGCTCCGCGACCGCGCCGAGGGTGAGCGAGCAGACGGTGATGCCGAACTGCGCGGCGGCCATCATCTGCGGCAGGTTCTCCAGGCCGTGCAGGACCTTGCGGGCCCGTTTGGAGCCGAGCTGCTCGACCTGGCTGCGGCGGACGGAGACGAGGGCGAACTCGGCGCCGACGAAGAAGCCGTTCGCGAGCACCAGCAGGGCCGCGAAGAGGAGTTGGAGGGCGCTCACCGGGCGGCCTCCGCCACGTCCGCCGTGCGGACCAGCCGGACCCGTCCGGCGCGGTAGCGGTCCACCTGGCGGACGAGGAGCCGCCAGCCGGGCAGTTCGGCGCGGTCGCCGGGGGCGGGGATGCGGCCCAGCAGGTCGGCGACGAGCCCGGCGACGGTCTCGTACGGGCCCTCGGGGACCTCCAGTCCTATCCGTTTCAGCTCGTGCACCCGGCAGCTGCCGTCCGCCTCCCAGGCGGGCCGGCCGTCCTCCGGTGCGACGGCGGCGAGTTCGGGCTGGTCGTCCGCGGCCGCGTCGTGCTCGTCGCGGACCTCGCCGACCAGTTCCTCGACGATGTCCTCCAGGGTGACCACGCCCGCCGTGCCGCCGTACTCGTCGACGACGACGGCGATGGGCTGCTCGCTGCGGAGCCGCTCCAGCAGCGCCTGTGCGGGCAGCGTCTCGGGGACGAGGAGGGGCGGGACGGCGATCCGGCCCACCGGGGTGCGCAGCCGCTCGGGCGCGGGGACGGCGAGGGCGTCCTTCAGGTGGACCATGCCGACGATCTCGTCGATGCGGTCGCGGTACACGGGGAAGCGGGACAGGCCCGTCGCGCGCGTGAGGTTGAGGACGTCCGCCGCGGTCGCGTCGGACCGCAGGGCGCTGACCCTCACCCGGGGCGTCATCACGTGCTGCGCGGTGAGCCCGCCCAGCGACAGGGTCCGTACGAAGAGGTCGGCGGTGTCCTGTTCGAGGGCGCCGGCCCGGGCGGAGTGCCGCGCGAGGGCGACGAGCTCGCCGGGCGTACGGGCGGAGGCCAGCTCCTCGGTGGGTTCCACGCCCATGAGCCGCACCAGCCGGTTGGCGACGGCGTTCAGCAGCGCGATCACGGGGCGGAGGGCCGACGAGAACGCGTGCTGCGGGCCGGCGACGAACCGGGCCACCTGGAGGGGCCGGGACACCGCCCAGTTCTTCGGGACGAGTTCGCCGACCACCATCTGCAGGGCGGAGGCGGCGAGCATGCCGACGCCCACGGCGATCCCGGACACGGCGCCCCCGGGCAGTCCGGTCGCGGTGAGCGGGCCGCTCAGCAGCCGGGCGAGCGCCGGCTGCGCCAGCATGCCGACGACGAGCGAGGTGAGGGTGATGCCGAGCTGCGTGCCGGACAGCTGGAACGACAGTTCCCGCAGGGCCCTGACGACCGTGCGGGCCCGCCGGTCGCCGTTCGCGGCGGCCCGTTCGGCGTCGGCCCGCTCCACGGTCACCAGGCCGAACTCGGCGGCGACGAAGAAGCCGTTGGCGAGGATCAGGACGAAGGCCGCGCAGAGCAGCAGGAGGGGGACGGTCATGCCGCCGCCTCCTCGGGTGCGATGGGGGCGGCGGAGGTACTACCGGACGATCCGTCCATTGCCGGAGGGAGTCACTCCTCGGGTCGCAGGTGCCCCGCCGGCCCGGTCGCTGCCGTGGGTGCGGGACGGGGCGCACCGGGCGCCACCGCGACAAGAGTAATCACGCCGGCCCGGCCCGGGCAGCCGGACGCGGGCCGGACGCGGGGACGTCAGCCCTGCTCGGGACCCGTGCCGCGGGTCTCGGCGAGGGCGCGCAGGGCGCGCGCGTCGCGGATGGCCTGCGCCTTGCCGATGCCCGGCTGGATGCCGAGGGCGGGCAGGCTGGTGCCGTCGCTGAGGTCGAGGAACACCCACGGGTCACCGGTGCGCAGGTTGACGCGGAGGATCTCCGGCCAGGCCAGGCGGCGGCTGCGGGTGAGGTTGACGACGGTGACGCCGTCCTCGTCGGCCACGACCTTCGGGCGGCTCAGCAGGATGAGCACGCCGTAGAAGAGCGCGGCCGTCAGGACGAAGCTGATCCGCTCACCGGGGTGCAGCCGCTCCAGTGTCAGGGCGACCACGGTGATGACGGCGAACATGACCGCGCCGGTGACGAGCAGCACGGCCCGGGTGCGCCGCGGCCGGAAGGTGACGGGGAGGGCGGGCGCTTCGCTGGGTACGTCGGGCATGGCGGGGGTTCGGCTTCCGGCTCAGAGGCGGCAGGCGTGGATCTCGGTGGTGAGGATGGCCCGGGCGCCGAGGGCGTACAGGTCGTCCATGATGCGCTGCGCGTCCTTGGCGGGGACCATCGCGCGGACGGCGACCCAGCCCTCGTTGTGCAGCGGCGAGACGGTCGGGGACTCCAGGCCCGGCGTGAGGGCGACGGCCTGCTCCAGGTGCTCGGCGCGGCAGTCGTAGTCCATCATCACGTAGCTGCGGGCGACGAGGACGCCCTGGAGGCGGCGGAGGAACCGCTGCACCTCGGGGTCGTCGGCGGAGGCCCCGGTGCGGCGGACGACGACGGCCTCGGAGGTGAGGATCGGCTCGCCGATGACCTCCAGGCCGGCGTTGCGCAGGGAGGTGCCGGTCTCCACGACGTCGGCGATGACCTGGGCGACGCCGAGCTGGACGGCGGTCTCGACGGCGCCGTCGAGGTGGACGACGGAGGCGTCGATGCCCTGGTCGGCGAGGTGCTTGGCGACGATGCCCTCGTACGAGGTGGCGATCGTCATGCCGTGGAAGTCGGCGGGGCCCTCGGCCGTGCCGGGCCGGGTCGCGTAGCGGAAGGTGGAGCGGGCGAAGCCGAGCTCCAGGATCTCCTCGGCGTTGGCGCCGGAGTCCAGCAGCAGGTCGCGGCCGGTGATGCCGATGTCGAGCTTGCCGGAGCTGACGTAGATGGCGATGTCCCGGGGGCGGAGGTAGAAGAACTCGACCTCGTTGTCCGGGTCGACCAGGACCAGCTCCTTGGACTCCTTGCGCTGTTTGTAGCCGGCCTCATGGAGCATCGCCGACGCAGGTCCGGACAGTGAACCCTTGTTGGGGACGGCGATGCGCAGCATGGGAGGGGCTTCCTTTGCCTCGGAGCGGGTCTGGTTCGGGTGCGGGACGGATCAGAGGTGGGCGTAGACGTCGTCGAGGGAGATCCCGCGCGCGACCATCATCACCTGGACGTGGTACAGCAGCTGCGAGATCTCCTCGGCGGCGGCTTCCTCGCCCTCGTACTCGGCGGCCATCCACACTTCGGCGGCCTCCTCGACGATCTTCTTGCCGATGGCATGGACCCCCTTGCCCACCAGCTCGGCGGTGCGGGAGGTGGCGGGGTCGCCGGTCTTGGCCTTGAGCTCCAGCTCGGCGAAGAGGTCTTCGAAGGTTTTGTTCGCCATGATGACCCAAGAGTACGGGGTACGGCGGGTCCACTCAGCGCCAGGGTTCGCTGACGGTGCGCAGCGTCATCGCGGTGGCGACGGCGGCGGTGACCGCTTCGTGGCCCTTGTCCTCGTTCGAGCCCTCCAGGCCCGCGCGGTCGAGGGCCTGCTCCTCGGTGTCGCAGGTGAGGACGCCGAAGCCGACGGGGACGCCGGTTTCGACGGAGACCTGGACGAGGCCCTGGGTGACGCCCTGGCACACGTACTCGAAGTGGGGCGTCCCCCCGCGGATGACGACGCCGAGGGCGACGACCGCGTCGTAGCCGCGGCCGGCGAGGACCTTGGCGACGACGGGCAGTTCGAAGCTGCCGGGCACGCGCAGGACGGTCGGTTCGTCGATGCCCAGCTCGTGGAGGGCGCGCAGGGCGCCGTCGACCAGGCCGCCCATGACCTTCTCGTGCCACTGGGCGGCGATGACGGCGACGCGGAGGTCGCCGCAGTTCTTGACGGTCAGTTCGGGTGCGCCCTTGCCGCTCACGTTTCTCCTCGGGTGGTGCGATCGCTCGTTCGGTGTGGTGGATGGTGCGGTGGTGCTACTGGGTGACGCAGGGGGACACGCCGGCCGGGTCGTCGAGCCAGGGCAGGTCGTGGCCCATGCGGTCGCGCTTGGTGCGCAGGTACCGGCCGTTGTGCTCGCCGGCCTGCACGGGCATGGGCTCCCGGCCGGCCACGGTGAGGCCGTGGTGGACGAGGGCGGCGGTCTTCTCCGGGTTGTTGGTCATCAGCCGGACGCTGCGGACGCCGAGGTCGGCGAGCATCCGGGCGCCGGCGGCGTAGTCGCGGGCGTCGGCGGGCAGGCCCAGCTCCAGGTTGGCGTCGAGGGTGTCGCGGCCGCGCTCCTGGAGTTCGTAGGCGCGGAGCTTGGAGAGCAGGCCGATGCCGCGGCCCTCGTGGCCGCGCAGGTAGACGACGACGCCGCGGCCGGCCTCGGTGATGCGGTCCATGGCGGCGTGCAGCTGGGGGCCGCAGTCGCAGCGCAGGGAGTGGAAGACGTCGCCGGTGAGGCACTCGGAGTGGACGCGGACGAGGACGTCCTCGCCGTCGCCGAGGTCGCCGTGGACGAGGGCGACGTGCTCGACGCCGTCGGCCGTGGAGCGGTAGCCGTACGCGGTGAAGTCGCCGTACGCGGTCGGCAGCCGCACCTCGGCCTCGCGGTGGACGGCCGGGGCCGGGGCGGCCTTCGTGTCGTGGCGGTCGGCGGGGGCGGTGCCGCGGCGGTAGGCGATCAGGTCCTCGATGGAGATGATCGTCAGGCCGTGCTTGCGGGCGAAGGGGACGAGCTCCGGGAGGCGGAGCATGACGCCGTCCTCGCCGGCGATCTCGACGATGGCGCCGGCCGGGCGGAGTCCGGCGAGGCGGGCCAGGTCGACGGCGGCCTCGGTGTGGCCGTTCCGGGCCAGGACGCCGCCGGGCCGGGCGCGCAGCGGGAAGACGTGGCCGGGGCGGACGAGGTCGGACGGCTCCGCGGTGCCGCTCGCCAGGAGCCGGAGGGTGGTGGCGCGGTCGGCGGCGGAGATGCCGGTGGTGACGCCGTGGGCGGGGGCCGCGTCGACCGAGACGGTGAAGGCCGTCCCCATCGACTCGGTGTTGTCCTCGACCATCTGCGGGAGGCGGAGCCGGTCGAGCTCGTCGCCCTCCATGGGGGCGCAGATGAGACCCCGGCACTCGCTCATCATGAAGGCGACGATCTCGGGCGTGGCCTTCTCCGCGGCGACGACCAGGTCGCCCTCGTTCTCGCGGTCCTCGTCGTCGACGACCACGACGGGCCGGCCGGCGGCGATGTCGCGGACGGCCTGCTCGACGGGGTCGAGGGTGAGGTCCGCGGTGTCCCACAGGGGCAGTTCGGGTGCGGTGGTCATGCCGGGGCTCCTTCCAGGGCCTGGGCCGGGGTGCGGGTGCGCAGCCACCAGTCGCGCATGCCCCACAGCACGAGAGCGAAGTAGACGACGTAGACGAGCCCGGAGAAGGCGAGGCCGCTGCCGAAGGCGAGCGGGACGCCGACCAGGTCGACGAGGAGCCAGGCGAACCAGAACTCCACCAGGCCGCGGGCCTGGGCGACCATCGCGACGAGGGTGCCGACGAAGATGTACGCGTCGGCCCAGGGGCTCCACGACAGCGACGGGTACAGCGTGAACAGGCCGCCGACGGCGAGCGTGCCGAGGACGGCGCCGGCCAGGAGGAGGCCGCGCTCCCTCCAGGTGGCGAAGCGGACGGCGATGGAGCCGTCCTGGGCCTGTCCGCGGCCGAGGTGCCACTGGCGCCAGCCCCACAGGGCGACGGTGATGACCAGGAGCTGCTTGCCGACGCCGCCGCCGAGCTGGGCGGAGGCGTAGGCGGCGACGAGGACGACGCCGGAGAGCAGCTGGGCGGGCCAGGTGAGGAGGGAGCGGCGCCAGCCGAGGGCGAGGGCGGCGAGTCCGATGGTGTTGCCGAGCAGGTCGGACCAGATGATGTGCTGGCCGAAGGCGGTGAACGCCTCGTCGCCCAGCCAGGTGAGGCCGCTCATCGGGCGGCCCCCGGGGTGCCGAGGAGGCGCTCGACGTACTTGGCGATGACGTCGACCTCGAGGTTGACGGGGTCGCCGGGCTCCTTGTGGCCGAGGGTGGTGAGGGCGAGCGTGGTGGGGATGAGGCTGACGGTGAAGTGCTCGGTGCCCGCCTCGACGACGGTGAGGCTGACGCCGTCGACGGTGATGGAGCCCTTCTCGACCACGTAGCGGGCGAGTCCGGCCGGGAGGGAGATCTCGACGACCTCCCAGTGGTCGGAGGGGGTGCGCGCGACGATGGTGCCGGTGCCGTCGACGTGGCCCTGGACGATGTGCCCGCCGAAGCGGCCGTCGGCGACCATGGGCCGCTCCAGGTTGACGCGGGAGCCGGCGGTGAGCGCGCCGAGGCAGGAGCGCTTGAGGGTCTCGGCCATCACGTCGGCGGTGAACTCCTCGCCCTCCTGCTCGACGACCGTGAGGCAGACGCCGTTGACGGCGATCGAGTCGCCGTGCTTCGCGCCCCGGGTGACCAGGGGGCCGCGGACGCGGAAGCGGGAGGCGTCGTCGAGGGTCTCGACGGCGGTGACCTCGCCCAGTTCTTCGACGATTCCGGTGAACACTCAGTGCTCCTTGGTGGTGGGGAGGGAGGCGGGGCGGGCGGTGACGCGCAGGTCCGGGCCGATGCGGGTGGTGTCGGTGACGTGCAGCCGCAGGGCGTCGGCGATGGTGGTGATCCCGGCGTCGCCGAGCGCGGCGGGGCCGGCGCCGAGGAGGACCGGGGCGAGGTAGCCGACGACCTCGTCGACGGCGCCCTCGGCGGCGAAGGCGCCCGCGAGGGTGGGGCCGCCTTCGAGGAGCACGGAGCGGACGCCCCGCTCGTGCAGGGCGGCCAGCAGGGCCGGTACCGCCAGGCCGCGTCCGCCGGCGGCCCGGGGGATCCGTACGACGTCGGTGCCGGCGAGGTGGTCGGCGGCGGCGTCCTCGGCGACGGCGACCAGGGTGGGGGCGGCGTCGTCCAGGACCCGGGCGCCGGCCCTGACGGCGGTCGCCTCGGTGTCGACGACGACCCGCAGCGGCTGGACGGCGCCGTCGACGCCGCGCACGGCGAGGTGGGGGTCGTCGGCGCGGGCGGTGCCGGAGCCGACGACGACGGCGTCCGCCTCGGCGCGCAGCCGGTGGACGTCGGCGCGGGCCTCGGGCGAGGTGATCCAGCGGCTGGTGCCGTCGGCGGCCGCGACCCGGCCGTCGAGGGTGGCGGCGTACTTCCACCGGACGTGGGGCCGGCCGAGGCGCACGGAGGTGAGCCAGGCGGCGTTGCCGGCCTCGGCCTCGTCGGCGAGGAGGCCGCCCTCGACCTCGACGCCGGCCGCGCGGAGGGTGTCGGCGCCGCCCCGGGCCCGCGGGTCGGGGTCGGCGACGGCGTAGACGACGCGCGCGACACCGGCCTCGACGAGCGCCTGGGCGCAGGGGCCGGTGCGGCCCGTGTGGTTGCAGGGTTCGAGGGTGACGTAGGCGGTGCCGCCGCGGGCGAGGACGCCCGCCTGGCGCAGGGCGTGGATCTCGGCGTGGGGGCCGCCGGCGCGCTCGTGGTGACCGGCGCCGACCTCGTGGCCGGAGGCGTCGAGGACGACGCACCCGACGACCGGGTTGGGGCTGGTGGAGCCGAGTCCGCGGGCGGCGAGCGCGACGGCTCGGCGCATGGCGGTCGTGTCGGCCGCTGTGGCCACCGGGTCCTCCTGCCTCGTCGGGCACGGACTCCGGGGCCTGTCGATGGCGACAGGAAGCGGGAACGGCACCTCGCGGGGGGTGCGCCGTGACGCGCCGGCCGGCCCGCCGGGTACGCCCGGCCGCCGGCAGACGACGGCGCGCCCCTGCAAGGGGTCGCCCGCCGCGCACTGCCTCCCATCCGGACTTTCACCGTCGGTCCAGGAGTTTCACCTGGTCAACCGGCCACTGGATGCGGCCGGGTCGCGGACTGTAACCGCCGGTTCGGAATTACACCGACCCCGGAGTGCGCTGCTGCTGATACAGGGCCAGTGTGCCACGGCCGCGCGTCGCCCATGCGGGTGATCCCTGTGGGGTGACTCACAGCGGGGACCGGATCGCGCCGCCCGCGGGTCCCCCGCTCCTCTTCCCCACCCGGGGGACCAGATTGGTCCAGACCTATTGACGCTTTGGTCTAGTCCTCTTAATGTCTGCGTCACCTCTTCCGCGGAGACGGCCCTGCGGTGTGCGCACACCCGGGCCGGGCACCACCCCGACCCCTGCCAGAAGCCGCACGTTGTGTGAAGCCCGACTCCCCAGGAGGAGCCGACCGTGCTGTCATCCCCCCGTGCGAGAGCCTCGCTGCTCGCATCCGGCGCCGCCGTCGCCGGACTGCTGCTCAGCTCGCTCTCCGGTGGCGTCTCGTACGCCGCCGACAACGAGACCTGCCGCCCCGACGGCCTGTACAAGACGCCCGGTGTGGACGTCCCCTACTGCTCCGTGTACGACGCCGAGGGCCGCGAGAAGATGGGCGCCGACCACCAGCGCCGCGTCATCGGCTACTTCACCGGCTGGCGCACCGGCAAGGACGGCTCGCCCGCCTACCTCGCCAACAACATCCCGTGGGACAAGGTCACCCACATCAACTACGCCTTCGCGCACGTCGACGCCGGCAACAGGGTCTCCGTCGGCACCGACGGCCCGAACAACGCCGCGACCGGCATGACCTGGCCGGGCGTCGCGGGCGCCGAGATGGACCCGGCCCTGCCCTACAAGGGCCACTTCAACCTGCTGAACAAGTTCAAGAAGCAGCACCCGGACGTCAAGACGCTGATCTCGGTCGGCGGCTGGGCGGAGACCGGCGGCTACTTCGACGACAGCGGCAAGCGCGTGGCGTCCGGCGGCTTCTACTCGATGGCCACCAACGCGGACGGCTCCGTCAACCAGGCCGGCATCAACACCTTCGCCGACTCGGCGGTCGACTTCGTCCGCAAGTACGGCTTCAACGGCGTCGACATCGACTACGAGTACCCGACGACCATGAAGGACGCCGGCAACCCGCTCGACTGGTCGATCTCCAACGGCCGCCGCGCGGGCCTCGTCCAGGGCTACTCGGTGCTGATGAAGACCCTCCGCGAGAAGCTCGACCGGGCCGGCGCCACCGACGGCAGGCACTATCTGCTGACCGTCGCCGCCCCCTCGTCGGGCTACCTGCTGCGCGGCATGGAGACGTACCAGCAGCAGAAGTACCTCGACTACGTCAACATCATGTCGTACGACCTGCACGGCGCCTGGAACGAGTACGTCGGCCCGAACGCCTCGCTGTTCGACGACGGCAAGGACGCCGAGCTGGCCGCGGCCAACGTCTACGGCAGCCAGCAGTACGGCGGCATCGGCTACCTCAACACCGACTGGGCCTACCACTACTTCCGCGGCTCCATGCCCGCCGGCCGCATCAACGTCGGACTGCCCTACTACACGCGCGGCTTCAAGAACGTGCAGGGCGGCACGGACGGCCTGTGGGGCAGGGCGGCGGCGACCAGCTGCCCGGCCGGCTCCGGCCTGACCAAGTGTGGTGACGGCGCGGTCGGCATCGACAACCTCTGGCACGACAAGGACGACAACGGCAAGGAGTCCCCGGCGGGCTCCAACCCGATGTGGCACGCCAAGAACCTGGAGAAGGGCGTCGTCGGCGACTACGTCACCAAGTACGGCTTCCCGGCCGGCACGAAGCTGACCGGCACCTACGCCCGCAAGTACGACTCCACGCTGGTCGCGCCGTGGCTGTGGAACGCCGAGAAGAAGGTCTTCCTGTCCACGGAGGACGAGCAGTCGGTGGCCCGCAAGGCCGACTACGTGGTCGACAAGGGCATCGGCGGCACGATGGTGTGGGAGCTGGCCGGCGACTACGCCTGGAACGCCGCGAAGGGCCAGTACGAGCCCGGCTCGACGCTGACCTCGCTGATGTACGACAAGTTCAAGGCGGCCGCCCCCTACGGCGCGAAGGTCTCGAACAAGGCGCTGCCCGCCAAGGCCGTCGACATCGGCGTGCAGTTCGGGGAGTTCAAGCTCGGCGACTCCAACTACCCGATCACGCCCAAGGTGAAGATCACCAACAACACGAAGACGACGCTCCCGGGCGGCACGGAGTTCCAGTTCGACTACGCCACCTCGGCCCCCGGCAACGCCTCGGACCAGTCCGGCTTCGGCACGAAGGTGATCAGCAGCGACCACACGGGAAGCAACGTGGGCGGGCTGAAGGGCGACTTCCACCGCGTCTCGCTGAAGCTGCCGGCGTGGCAGACCCTCGCGCCGGGCGCCTCGGTGGAGCTGTCCTTCAACTACTACCTGCCGGTGTCGACCCCGTCGAACTGGACGGTGAACATCGCGGGCACGACGTACGCGCTCGCCGGTGACCTCGCCCGCGGCACCACGGTCGTCGAGCCCGGCACGGGCTCCTCGCCCGGCCCGTCGGACCCGCCGAGCCCGGGCGCCTGCACGGCCCCGGCGTGGAACGCCACGGCCGCGTACGGCGGCGGCACCACCGTCTCCCACAAGTCCCACACGTGGAAGGCGAAGTGGTGGACGCAGGGCGCCGAGCCCGGTACCACGGGCGAGTGGGGCGTGTGGCAGGACCTGGGCGCCTGCTGACGCGCCCGGCCGGGCGGCGGGCGGCCGACGCCTGACGCCCGGCGATCGTGACGGAGACCCGGTGGCGGTGGAGAAAGGCCCTTGCCCGCCGCCGGGTCTCCTCGTGTGCGCCGTGGCAGGCTGTGAACGTGAGTGTCGTGACAGAGAGCGTCGAAGAGTTCGAGAGCCACCGCCCGCGCATGTTCGGCCTCGCCTACCGCATGCTCGGCTCCGCGTCGGAGGCCGAGGACGTGGTGCAGGACGCGTACCTGCGGTGGAGCGGTACCGGGCGGGAGGGCATCGACCGGCCGGGGGCGTGGCTGGCGAAGGTGGTCACCAACCTGTGCCTGAACCGGCTCACCTCGGCGCGCGCCCGGCGCGAGCAGTACCCGGGCCCCTGGCTGCCGGAGCCGGTCGTCACCGACGACGGCGCGCTGGGCCCCCTGGAGTCGGCCGAGCGGCGCGAGGCCGTGTCGACGGCGCTGCTGGTGCTGCTGGAGCGGCTGACCCCGACCGAGCGGGCCGTCTACGTGCTGCGCGAGGCGTTCGCGTACAGCCACCGCGAGATCGCCGGGGTCCTCGACGTCAGCGAGGCCAACAGCCGCCAGCTCCACCGCAGGGCCGCCGCGCGCGTGGCCGCGGCCGAGACCCGGTTCACCGGGCAGGACGAGCGGCGCCACCGGGAGCTCGTCGAGTCGTTCGTCGCCGCCGCCCGGGACGGGGACCTGGCGTCCCTGGAGAAGACGCTCGCCGCCGACGTGGTCTGGTGGGGTGACGGCGGGGGCGTCGTGTCGGCGGCGCGGCGGCCGATCGAGGGCCGGGAGAAGGTCCTGCGGTTCCTGTCCGGGCTGATGCCCCGCTACGCGGACGAGCTGCGCCTGGCGAGCGCGGAGATCAACGGCGCGCCGGCGCTGGTGGCCTGGTCGGGCTCCACCCTGGTGACGGTCGTGTCGTTCGTGGTGCGCGACGGGGCGGTCGCGGCCGTGCACAACGTGGTCAACCCGGTGAAGCTCGCCTTCGCCGCGCGGCAGCTGTCACATCCGGGGGGAGCCGCCGGTTCGTAGCCGGTGGGGGCACCCACTGCGGAAGGACGGACAGGGACCATGGGCACGATCGTGGTGACGGGCGGTACGGGAACGCTCGGACGGCACGTCACCGAACGGCTGCGCGGGACCGGGCACGAGGTGCGGGTGGTGAGCCGCCACTCCGATCCGTACCCGGTCGACCTGCGCGACGGCAGGGGCCTGGACGCGGCGCTGGCGGGCGCCGGGACGGTGGTGCACTGCGCCACTTCGCCGGGCGGAGGCGACGAACGGGCGGCCCGCCGGCTCGTCGACGCGGCGCGGCGGGCCCGCGTCGGGCACCTCGTCTACATCTCGATCGTCGGCATCGACCGGGTCCCGCTCGGCTACTACCGGACGAAGCTGGCCGTGGAGGGACTGGTCGAGCGGTCCGGCCTCGGCTGGACGGTGCTGCGGACGACGCAGTTCCACGACCTGGTGCTGCGCCTCCTGGAGGGCTGCGCCCGGCTGCCGGTGCTCCCCGTCCCGGCGGGCGTCCCCGACCAGCCGATCGAGGTCCGGGAGGTGGCGGCGCGGCTCGCGGAGCTGGCCCTGGCGGACCCGGCCGGACGCGTGCCGGACATGGGCGGGCCCGAGGTGCGGACGTTCGGGGACCTGGCGGAGGCGTACCTGCGGGCGGCCGGGCGGCGGCGCCGGGTGGTGCCCGTACGGCTCGCCGGCCGGACGTACCGGGCGCTGCGCGCGGGCGGGCACCTGACGCCGGGGCGCGCGGTGGGCACGGGGACGTTCGAGGACTTCCTGGAGCGGCGCTTCGCGCGCGGGGTGCGGGCCTGAGGGGCGGGGCGCGGGCCCGCGGGCCCCGGGGCGGGGCGCGGGCCCGCGGGCCCCGGGGCGGGGTGCGGGCCTGAGCGTGCGGGTCCGAAGCGCGGGGGTGCGGGCCCGAGAGGCACGCGCGGCACGGCGGTGGGGGAACGCCCGCGCGCCGGCCGGCTCGGGCTCAGCGGACGGGCGGCGCCCCGAAGAGGGCGTCCTGGGCGGCGTCGCGGGCGGTGAGGAGGGCGCCGCGCAGCACCGCCGCGCCCCCCAGCGCGCTCGCCCGGACCTCGGTGCGCAGCGGGGAGAGGGCGGCGAGCCGGTCTTCGACGCGGGCGGCCAGGACGGCGCCGCCCGCGTGGCCGAGCTCGCCGCCGAGGACGACGCAGCCGGGGTCGAGCACGGCGCTGACGGCGGCCGCGCCCAGGGCGACGCGCTCGGCGAGGGCGTCCAGGAACGCGCCCGCCGCCTCCACGCCCGCACCCGCCATTTCCGTGCCCGCCGCCCCCGCACGCGCCGCCTCCGCGCCCGCTCCCCCGGCGGTCAACCGCCCCAGGGCCGCGCGTACCGCCACCGCGCCGGCCGGTTCGCCCTCTTCGTCGCCGCCCGCGGCCTCGATGCCGTACCCGCCGGCCAGGGCGCGGACGGCCGCCGAGCCGGCCAGGGTGTGGAAGCCCCCGGAGCAGTCGGTCGCGGACGGCAGGCCGCCCGTGCCCGGCACCGGCAGGAAGCCGATCTCGCCCGCGCCGCCCGACGCGCCGCGCCGCAGGACGCCGTCCAGGACGACGGCGGCGCCGACGCCGTGGCCGAGCCACAGCAGGACGAACGTGTCGCGGTCGCGGGCGGCGCCCTCGCGCAGCTCGGCGACGGCGGCGAGGTTGGTCTCGTTCTCCACGAGGACGGTCGCGGGCACCCGTTCGCGCAGGGCGGTGACCAGGCGGCGATGCCAGGCCGGCAGTCCGGCCGAGTCGCGCAGCGTGCCGGTGGCGGGGTCGATCAGGCCGGGCGCGCCGATGCCGACCGTGTGGAGCCGGGTCGCGCCCGCTTCCCGGACGGTGCGTTCCAGCAGGGCGGCGGCCCGTTCGACGGCCGGGCCCGTGCCCGTGTCGCCGCCGATGGGCGCCGCCTCCTCCGCGAGCGGGGCGCCCAGCAGGTCGGTGACGGTGACGGTGACGCCCCGCAGCCGTACGTCGAGGGCGGCCAGGTGGGCGCGGTCCGCGACGATCCCGTACAGCCGGGCGTTCGGGCCGCGCCGCTCGGCGCCGGACTCCCCCACGACCCGGACCAGGCCCGCGCCCTGGAGCCGTTCGACGAGGTCGGCGACGGTGGGCCGGGACAGCCCGGTCAGCCGCTTCAACTGACCCGCCGTCAGGGGCCCTTCCTCCTGGAGCAGGCGCAGGGCGAGCCGGTCGTTGATGGCCCGGGCGGTGCTGGGGGACGCGGGGGCGGAGGGCATGCCGCGGATCCTTTCAGATCTTACTTTCAGGCAGGGTTCCTGATAATTTACGCGGCGGGCGCCCGGCAGGTGCCCGAACACCTCGGAAGACCCGGAACGGGAGGGCCTGTGCCGTACAGCAAGGAGAGGGTGAGGCGGGCGCGGTACGCCGTGGCGGCCGTGTTCTGCGTGCACGGCGCGGTCACCGGCAGCTTCGCCACCCGCATCCCCTGGATCCAGGAGCACGCGGGGGTGAGTCCCGGGCAGCTGGGCCTGGCCCTCGCCTTCCCCGCGCTCGGCGCGTCGCTGGCGATGCCCCTCGCGGGCTCGGTCAGCCACCGCCTCGGGGCGCGTACGGCACTGCGCGTGCTGCTGGCCCTGTGGACGCTGTCGCTGGTCCTGCCCTCGCTCGCGCCCAACCTCTACGGCCTGTGCGGAGCGCTGTTCGTGTACGGCGCGACCTCCGGCATGTCCGACGTGGCGATGAACGCGCTGGGCGTCGAGGTGGAGAACCGGCTCGGCCGCTCCATCATGTCCAGCCTGCACGGCATGTGGAGCGCCGGCGCCCTGATCGGCTCGGCCGCCGGCACGCTCGCCGCGCACCTGGGCGGCGACGCGCGCCTCCACCACCTGCTGGCCGCCGCCGTCCTGACGGTGCTGGGGCTGGTGTTCTGCCAGGGCGTGCTGGACCTGCGCAGCGCGCCCGACGAGGAGCCGCCGCCGCGGTTCGCGCTGCCGCCGCGCTCGGCGCTGGTGATCGGGGCGATCGGCTTCTGCGGGGTCTTCGCGGAGGGCGCGAGCCTGGACTGGTCGGCGGTCTACCTGAAGGACGAGCTGGGCACGTCGCCGGGTACGGCGGCCGCCTCCACGACGGCGTTCGCGCTGACCATGGCGGTGGCGCGGCTGGTCGGCGACCGGGTCGTGGACCGGTTCGGAGCGGTCCGCACGGTACGGGCGGGGGGCCTCGCGGCGACGGCGGGCGGCGTCCTGGTCGTCGCCGCGCCGCACCCGGTGGCCGCGATGGCCGGTTTCGGCCTCCTCGGGCTGGGCGTGGCCGTCGTCGTCCCGCTGGCCTTCGCCGCGGCGGCCCGCAGCGGCCCGAACCCGAGCCAGGCCATCGCGGGCGTCGCCACCATCACGTACACCTCCGGTCTGATCGCCCCGTCGCTGATCGGCGGCCTCGCCGACCTGACGTCGCTGACGGCGTCGTTCGCGGTGGTCACCGCGCTGGCGTTCGGCCTGGTCGTCGGGGCGGGCGTGCTGGCCCCCTCCCGCCGGTCCCGTGCCGGCCGGAAGGGCGCGGGCGCCGCGGCCGGGGGCGGCGGGGGCGGCAAGAGCGCCTGACCGGGCGTCCGCCGGGCCCGTACGGGCGCCCCCGTACCATGGCGGTCGATCATTTCCGGCCGACCGCCCACCCGCGCGGCCTCCCCCTGCCCCGGCCCACCGGGGCTCCACCCACAGAACGGGAGCGACCCACCCATGAACCTCGGCGTGCGCTGGACCCTGCACGGCGACGGGCGGACCCCCGCTCCGGGAGCCGTGGTGCGCCCGGACGAGCGGCTGTCCTGGCCGCGGACGGCCGGACTCGGCGCCCAGCACGTGGTCGCCATGTTCGGCGCGTCGTTCGTGGCGCCCGTCCTCATGGGCCTCGGCCCCAATCTGGCGATCATGATGTCGGGCGTCGCGACGATGGTCTTCCTCCTCGCGACGCGCGGCCGGGTGCCCAGCTACCTCGGGTGCTCGCTGTCGTTCGTGGGCGTCGCCGCCGCGATCCGCGCGTCCGGCGGGGACAGCTCGACGGTCACCGGGGCGGTCCTCGTCGTGGGGCTCGCCCTGTTCCTGGCGGGCGTGGCGGTACGGCGGTTCGGCGCGCGGATCATCCACGCGGCGATGCCGCCGATCGTGACGGGCGCCGTCGTGATGCTGATCGGCTTCAACCTGGCGCCGGTGACCGCGTCCACCTACTGGCCGCAGGACCAGTGGACCGCGCTGCTCGTGATGCTGTTCACGGGTCTGGCCGTGGTGTGCCTGCGCGGCTTCTGGTCCCGGGTGGCGATCTTCCTGGGGCTGGTCTTCGGGTACGCCCTGTCGTGGGTCCTCGACCTGGTCTTCGGCAAGATCCACTCCCCCGTCGGCGGCGAGGCGGTCGACCACTGGCGGCTGGACCTGTCGGGCGTCGCCGAGGCCGACTGGCTCGGGCTGCCGTCGTTCCACGCGCCGAGCTTCGAGTGGTCGGCGATCCTCGTCGCCCTGCCGGTCGTGATCGCCCTGATCGCGGAGAACGCCGGCCACGTCAAGGCGGTCGGCGAGATGACCGGGGACCCGCTCGACGACCAGCTCGGCACGGCCATCGCCGCCGACGGCGCCGCGTCGGTGCTGTCCACGGCGGTCGGCGGCCCGCCGAACACCACGTACTCCGAGAACATCGGCGTGATGGCCGCGACCCGCGTCTACTCCACCGCCGCCTACTGGGCCGCCGCCTGCTTCGCGCTCCTCTTCGGGCTCTGCCCCAAGTTCGGCGCGGTCGTCGCGGCGATCCCCGGCGGCGTCCTCGGCGGCATCACGGTCATCCTGTACGGCATGATCGGCCTGCTCGGCGCCCAGATCTGGATCAACGCCAAGGTCGACCTGCGCAACCCGCTCAACCTGGTCCCGGCCGCCGCCGGCATCATCATCGGCGTCGGCGGCGTCAGCCTGAAGATCACCGACACGTTCGAGCTCGGCGGGATCGCGCTGGGCACCATCGTCGTCATCACCGGCTACCACGCGCTGCGCGCCTTCGCCCCGGCCCACCTGAAGGAGCAGGAGCCGCTGCTGGACGCGGGCACCTCGGCGTACGACGACGCCTCGGCCGACACCGCGGCCGACGGCGCTGCCGGGCAGCAGGGCGGCGGCCGGCCCACCAGGCCCTAGGGGGTGTCCGGAAAGTCATGGGAGCCAGAGTTGGAGGCAGGCGAGGGTGACCATGGC
>NZ_BMSV01000017.1 GCF_014649335.1 Streptomyces roseolilacinus | reverse complement strand
GGTCTTCGCCATGATCAAGACCCCGGCCCTGTTAACAACGCTCGTGATCAATACACCTAGGAGGGTGCGGGATGGGGCGGGGCACGCTGGTGCGCAGGCTGGACCTGGGGTATTTCGTACGGCCCGCCGAGGAGGCCGGTACGCCGTGGCCGCGCGTGGAGCCGGTGCTGGCGTACCTCGTGCGGCACGAGGAGGGCCTGCTGCTGTTCGACACCGGCGTCGGGAGCGGCGACCCCGAGGCGGAGGCCCACTACCGGCCGCGGCGCCGGGACCTGCGGGCGGCCCTCGCGGAGGCGGGCGCGGAGCCGGGCGACGTCGACGTGGTGGTCAACTGCCACCTGCACTTCGACCACTGCGGCGGCAACCCGCTGCTGCCGGGCCGGCCCGTCCTCGTCCAGCGGACGGAACTGGCGGAGGCCCGGGCGGGCGGGTACACCATCGACGCGCTCGTCGACTTCCCCGGCGCGCGGTACGAGGAGCTGGACGGCGAGGCGGAGGTGTGGCCGGGCGTCCGCGTCGTGCCGACGCCCGGGCACACGGACGGCCACCAGTCGCTGGTGGTGTCCGGGCCGGACGGGGTGACCGTCCTGGCCGGGCAGGCCTTCGACTTCGCGTCCGAGTTCGCGTCGGACGAGATGGCCCGCCGCGCGGCGCTCGACGCCCCCGGCGGCGGCCCGGCCCCCTACCGGCCCTGGCTGGACCGGCTGGCCTCCTTCGGCCCCCGGCGGGTGCTGTTCGCCCACGACCGGTCGGTGTGGGAGGGCGCCATGCCCGAGGGCGCGGGGCCCGCGGGAGCGCCCCGGTAGCCTTTCCGCCCGTGACCGAAACGCTGATCTGGATCGCCGTCGCCCTCTTCGCGATCGGCCTGTACCTGAGCTGGACCGCCGGGCGGCTCGACCGGCTGCACGCCCGCATCGACGCCGCGCGCGCCGCGCTCGACGCGCAGCTGCTGCGGCGTGCGTCGGTCGCCCAGGAACTGGCCACGTCGGGGATCCTCGACCCGGCGGCGTCGATCGTGCTCTACCAGGCCGCGCACGCCGCCCGGCAGGCCGAGGAGGAGCACCGGGAGGTCGCCGAGAGCGAGCTGAGCCAGGCGTTGCGCGCGGTGTTCGGCGAGCCGGAGCAGATGCGGGCCGTACGGGAGGCCCCGGGCGGGGAGGAGGCGGCCGGCGAGCTGGCCGCCGCGGTGCGCAGGGTCCCGATGGCGCGCCGGTTCCACAACGACGCCGTGCGGGCGGCGCGGGCGCTGCGCAGGCACCGGAAGGTGCGCTGGTTCCGGCTGGCGGGGCACGCGCCGTTCCCGATGGCGTTCGAGATGGACGACGAGCCGCCGGTGGCGCTGGCGGACCGGGCGACCTGAGCCGCCCGCGGGGGCGGTACCGGACAGAGGCGACATCCGGCCATGCCAAAACGGGCCACCGCCTCCTCATTGGCCCTTGCTGTGGACTGGCCCGGCCGTGTTTGCTCGCCTGTGTCGTCCCCGGGTCCCCGTACCCGCCCCGTTCTCCCGAGTGAGGTCCGACGTGTCCACCACGCCCACCACCACCCCGCAGGCCCCCGAGACCGGCACCGCGCGCGTGAAGCGCGGCATGGCCGAGCAGCTCAAGGGCGGCGTCATCATGGACGTGGTCAACGCCGAGCAGGCGAAGATCGCCGAGGACGCCGGCGCCGTGGCCGTCATGGCGCTGGAGCGGGTGCCCGCCGACATCCGCAAGGACGGCGGCGTCGCCCGGATGTCCGACCCGAACATGATCGAAGAGATCATCGAGGCCGTCTCCATCCCGGTCATGGCCAAGTCCCGCATCGGCCACTTCGTCGAGGCCCAGGTGCTGCAGTCCCTCGGCGTCGACTACATCGACGAGTCCGAGGTCCTGACCCCGGCCGACGAGGTCAACCACTCCGACAAGTGGGCCTTCACCACCCCGTTCGTGTGCGGCGCCACCAACCTGGGCGAGGCCCTGCGCCGCATCGCCGAGGGCGCGGCCATGATCCGCTCCAAGGGCGAGGCCGGCACCGGCAACGTCGTCGAGGCCGTCCGCCACCTGCGCCAGATCAAGAACGAGATCGCCCGGCTGCGCGGCTACGACAACAACGAGCTGTACGCCGCCGCCAAGGAGCTGCGCGCCCCGTACGAGCTGGTCAAGGAGGTCGCCGAGCTCGGCAAGCTGCCGGTCGTGCTGTTCTCCGCCGGCGGTGTCGCCACCCCGGCCGACGCCGCGCTGATGCGCCAGCTGGGCGCCGAGGGCGTCTTCGTCGGCTCCGGCATCTTCAAGTCCGGAGACCCGGCCAAGCGCGCCGCCGCCATCGTGAAGGCCACCACCTTCTACGACGACCCGAAGATCATCGCGGACGCCTCCCGCAACCTGGGCGAGGCCATGGTCGGCATCAACTGCGACACCCTGCCCGAGGCCGAGCGCTACGCGAACCGGGGCTGGTAACACCGATGAGCAGCACCCCCGTCATCGGCGTCCTGGCCCTCCAGGGCGACGTACGGGAGCACCTGATCGCCCTGGCCGCGGCGGACGCCGTGGCCAGGCCGGTCCGGCGCCCCGAGGAGCTCGCCGAGGTCGACGGCCTGGTCATCCCCGGCGGCGAGTCCACCACGATCTCCAAGCTGGCCGCCCTGTTCGGGATGACGGAGCCGCTGCGCGAGCGCATCGCGGCCGGCATGCCCGTCTACGGGACCTGCGCCGGGCTCATCATGCTCGCCGACAAGATCCTCGACCCGCGGTCGGGCCAGGAGACCCTGGGCGGCATCGACATGATCGTCCGCCGCAACGCCTTCGGGCGGCAGAACGAGTCCTTCGAGGCGGGCGTCGACGTCACCGGTGTCGACGGCGGCCCCGTGGAGGGCGTCTTCATCCGCGCCCCCTGGGTCGAGTCCGTCGGCGCGTCCGCCGAGGTCCTCGCCGAGTACGGGGGCCACATCGTCGCCGTACGGCAGGGCAACGCGCTCGCCACCTCGTTCCACCCGGAACTGACCGGAGACCACCGCGTGCACGCCCTGTTCGTCGACATGGTGCGCGCCTCCGGCCGATGAGATCCCGGTAGGATCTCTGGGGTTCGTTCTGAATGGGTTACGCGAAGGAGACAGGCAGATGTCCGGCCACTCTAAATGGGCTACGACGAAGCACAAGAAGGCCGTGATCGACGCCAAGCGCGGCAAGCTCTTCGCGAAGCTGATCAAGAACATCGAGGTCGCGGCCCGCACCGGCGGCGGCGACCCCGAGGGCAACCCGACGCTCTACGACGCCATCCAGAAGGCCAAGAAGAGCTCGGTCCCGAACAAGAACATCGACTCCGCGGTCAAGCGCGGCTCCGGCCAGGAGGCCGGCGGCGCCGACTACGAGACCATCATGTACGAGGGCTACGGCCCGAACGGCGTCGCGGTGCTCATCGAGTGCCTCACCGACAACCGCAACCGTGCCGCCTCCGACGTGCGCGTCGCGATGACCCGCAACGGCGGCTCGATGGCCGACCCGGGCTCGGTGTCGTACCTCTTCAACCGCAAGGGCGTCGTCATCGTCCCCAAGGGCGACCTGACCGAGGACGACGTGCTCGGCGCGGTCCTCGACGCCGGCGCGGAGGAGGTCAACGACCTCGGGGAGACCTTCGAGGTGATCAGCGAGGCCACCGACCTGGTCGCGGTCCGCACCGCCCTCCAGGAGGCCGGCGTGGACTACGAGTCGGCGGAGGCCAGCTTCGTCCCGACCATGCAGGTCGAGCTGGACGAGGAAGGCGCCCGCAAGATCTTCAAGCTGATCGACGCGCTGGAGGACAGCGACGACGTGCAGAACGTCTTCGCCAACTTCGACGTCTCCGACGACGTCATGGCGAAGGTCGACGCCTGATCCACGGCGACACCGCCCGACGCGACGGGCCGACGGGACGCAGCCCGTCGGCCCGTCGCGTTGTCAGTCCCAGCCGATAGCCTGCACGAACAGGGGACACCGCCCATCGGTGGCCGGGGGAGAGCGTAAGGAGGCCGCGTGCGCGTGCTTGGGGTGGACCCGGGTCTGACCCGGTGCGGGATCGGCGTCGTCGAGGGAGTCGCGGGACGCCCGCTGACCATGCTCGGCGTCGGCGTCATCCGCACGCCGGCCGACGCCGACGTCGGCCCCCGCCTCGTCGCCATCGAGCGCGGCATAGAGGAGTGGCTCGACGCGCACCGGCCCGATCTGGTCGCCGTGGAGCGGGTGTTCAGCCAGCACAACGTCCGTACGGTGATGGGTACGGCCCAGGCCAGCGCCGTCGCCATGCTCTGCGCGTCCCGCCGCGGCCTGCCCGTCGCCCTGCACACCCCCAGCGAGGTCAAGGCCGCCGTGACCGGCAGCGGCCGCGCCGACAAGGCGCAGGTCGGCGCCATGGTGACCCGCCTCCTCCGGCTCGCCGCCCCGCCCAAGCCCGCCGACGCCGCCGACGCCCTCGCCCTCGCCATCTGCCACATCTGGCGCGCCCCCGCACAGAACCGCCTCCAGCAGGCGGTCGCCGCACAGCACGCGTTGAAAGGCCGAACCCCATGATCGCCTTCGTGACCGGTCCGGTCGCCGCCCTCGCCCCGACCACCGCCGTCGTCGAGGTCGGCGGCGTCGGCATGGCCGTCCAGTGCACGCCGAACACCCTGTCCGCGCTGAGGGTCGGACAGGAGGCCCGGCTGCACACGTCGCTGGTCGTCCGGGAGGACTCCCTCACGCTGTACGGCTTCGCCGACGACGACGAGCGGCAGGTCTTCGAACTGCTCCAGACCGCCAGTGGCGTCGGCCCCCGCCTCGCCCAGGCCATGCTCGCAGTCCACGCCCCCGACGCCCTGCGCGCCGCCGTCGCGTCCGGCGACGAGAAGGCCCTCACGGCGGTCCCCGGCATCGGTAAGAAGGGGGCCCAGAAGCTCCTCCTGGAGCTGAAGGACCGGCTCGGCGCCCCGGTCGGCACGGCCCGGCCCGCCGCCGGCGCGGCCGGCTGGCGCGACCAGCTGCACGCCGCGCTCGTCGGACTCGGCTACGCCGCCCGCGAGGCCGACGACGCGGTCACCGCCGTCACCCCGCAGGCCGAGGCCGCCGACGGCCCGCCGCAGATCGGCCTGCTGCTGAAGGCGGCCCTGCAGACCCTCAACCGCGCCCGCTGACCCGGCCCGACCACCGCCCCACACCGCGAGGAGACGTTCAGTGAACTGGGACGAGACGACCGACGCGACCGCTTCCGAGCGGCTCGCCGGCCCCGCCGCGGAGCGGCTGGTGGGCTCGGTCGCCGACCGCGACGACCAGGCCGTCGAGGCCGCGCTGCGCCCCAGGGACCTGGACGAGTTCATCGGTCAGGAGAAGGTCCGCGAGCAGCTCGACCTCGTCCTCAAGGCGGCCCGCGCCCGCGGCGCCACCGCCGACCACGTCCTGCTCTCCGGCGCGCCCGGCCTCGGCAAGACCACGCTCTCCATGATCATCGCCGCGGAGATGGGCGCCCCCATCCGGATCACCTCCGGCCCCGCCATCCAGCACGCCGGCGACCTCGCCGCGATCCTCTCCTCCCTCCAGGAGGGCGAGGTCCTCTTCCTCGACGAGATCCACCGCATGTCCCGGCCCGCCGAGGAGATGCTGTACATGGCCATGGAGGACTTCCGCGTCGACGTGATCGTCGGCAAGGGCCCCGGCGCCACCGCGATCCCCATCGAACTGCCGCCGTTCACCCTGGTCGGCGCCACCACGCGGGCGGGACTCCTGCCGCCGCCGCTGCGCGACCGCTTCGGCTTCACCGCGCACATGGAGTTCTACACCCCCGCGGAACTGGAGCGCGTCGTCCACCGCTCCGCCCGCCTCCTCGACGTGGAGATCGGGGCCGAGGGCGCCGCCGAGATCGCCGGCCGCTCCCGCGGCACGCCCCGTATCGCCAACCGTCTCCTGCGCCGCGTCCGCGACTACGCCCAGGTCAGGGCCGACGGGATCATCACGCGCGAGATCGCCGCGACCGCCCTCGCCGTGTACGAGGTCGACGCCCGCGGCCTGGACCGGCTCGACCGCGCCGTGCTGGAGGCCCTGCTGAAGCTGTTCGGCGGCGGCCCGGTCGGCCTGTCGACGCTCGCCGTGGCGGTGGGGGAGGAGCGGGAGACCGTCGAGGAGGTGGCGGAACCGTTCCTCGTACGGGAGGGACTGCTCGCCCGGACACCCCGGGGCCGCGTCGCGACGCCGGCCGCCTGGGCCCACCTCGGGCTCGTACCGCCGCAGGCCGCGGGCACCGGGACCGGACAAGCGGGCCTCTTCGACGCATGACGGCGCGGAGACTCGCCGGGTCAGGAACCGCGGTGGGATGCTGGGCGTTGTTCCATCGATGCGGACTCGCCTAGACTCCGCCGATGCCGCCCTTTCAGGTCGGCGTGCCCACCCCCGTAGATCAGGCCGCTCACCAGCGCGGTCGTGCGAAGGAATTCCGTCCCGTGGATAACATCGGCGTGCTTCTCCCCTTCATCGTGCTCATCGGGGCCATGTTCCTGATGACCCGCTCTGCGAAGAAAAAGCAGCAGCAGGCCGCGGAAATGCGCAACCAGATGCAGCCAGGCACCGGCGTGCGGACGATCGGGGGGATGTACGCCACCGTCAAGGAGATCGGCGACGACACGGTCCTCCTGGAAGTCGCGCCGGGCGTCCACGCCGTCTACGCGAAGAACGCGATCGGCGCCGTCCTCGAGGACGAGGAGTACAACCGCATCGTCCACGGCGACACGGACTCCGGCACCGAGGCCGACGCGGCGTCCGACGACCTCCCGGTCGTGCCGGACGACGCCTCCTCGCTCGTCGAGCCCGCCGACGAGTCCGCGGACACCGCGAAGCCGGACCTCACCAAGAAGACCGACGCGGACGACGCCGCCAAGGACGACAAGACCGGCGGCAGGACCGACGGCGAGGCCGACGCGAAGTAGCCGCACACAGGGACCGCCGGCGCCCGAAGGCGCGTAGGCGGTCCCCGGGTTCGCGTCACATCTGCATCTGCGGGGGCAGGTCCCCACACACACTTCGTGGCCGCCCCGCGCACACCCGGCGCGGGGCGGTTGGACAGGGAGATACGACAAGGTGGCAGCACCGAAGAAGGGCAGAAGGCCGTCGGGGGGCCAGGGAAGGCCGGGGCGTGCCCTGGCCTTGATCCTGATCGCGATGGTCGCGCTCGCCGGCGGCATGTTCTGGTCCGGTCACACCACGCCGCGCCTCGGCATCGACCTCGCGGGTGGTACGACCATCACGCTGAAGGCGAAGGCCGAGCCCGGCAAGGAAGACGCCGTCAACGAGACCAACATGAACACGGCGATCGGCATCATCGAGCGCCGCGTCAACGGTCTCGGCGTCCAGGAGGCCGAGGTCCAGAAGCAGGGCACCGAGAACATCATCGTCAACATCCCCAAGGGGACCGACGAGGAGCAGGCGCGCCAGCAGGTGGGTACGACCGCCCAGCTGTACTTCCGCCCGGTCGTGTCCGTCGCGATGAGCGAGCCCGCGGCGCCGACGCCCTCCGCTTCCGGCAGCCCCTCCGCCGCCCCGTCCGCGGGCGCGTCGCCGAAGCCCTCCGCCTCCGCCACGGACGGCGACAAGGTCACCGCCCCCTCGGCGAGCGCCACCACGCAGGGCCGCGCCCTCACCGACGCGCTGAGGAAGGCCCCCAGCCCCTCCGCCTCCGGCAGCCCGTCCGCCGCGCCGAGCCCCAGCGGCTCCCAGCTGCCCGCCCCGGCGGTCCCGCCGAGCGCCGACCCGTCCGCGGACGCCGGTCTCCAGGCCAAGTTCGCCGCGCTGAACTGCGCCGACCCGAAGCAGCGCGCGGCCACCAAGGCCGTCAAGCCCACCGAGCCCACCGTGGCCTGCGGCCTGAACGGCGGCGTGTGGGAGAAGTACCTGCTGGGTCCCGCCGACGTGGACGGCAAGGACGTGGACGACGCCCGCGGCGCGCTCGACCCGGAGCGCGGCATCTGGAAGGTGCAGCTGGAGTTCAACAGCAAGGGCGCCAAGAAGTTCGCCGAGATCACCGGCCGGCTCGCCACGCAGACCGCGCCGCAGAACCAGTTCGCGATCGTCCTCGACGGCGAGGTCGTCTCCGCCCCGTCGGTCAGCTTCGCCATCCCCGGCGGACAGGCGGAGATCACCGGCAGCTTCAACCAGAAGACGGCCCAGGACCTCGGCAACATGCTCTCCTACGGTGCGCTGCCGCTCTCCTTCGAGGAGCAGTCCGTCACCACCGTCACCGCCGCCCTCGGCGGCGAGCAGCTGCGCGCCGGCCTGATCGCCGGTGCGATCGGCCTCGCCCTCGTCGTGGTCTACCTGGTGGTGTACTACCGCGGCCTGTCGCTCATCGCGATCCTCTCGCTGGGCGTCTCCGCCGTCCTCACCTACACGATCATGTCGCTGCTCGGCCCGGCCATCGGCTTCGCGCTGAACCTGCCCGCCGTGTGCGGCGCGATCGTCGCGATCGGCATCACCGCCGACTCGTTCATCGTGTACTTCGAGCGCATCCGCGACGAGATCCGCGAGGGCCGCACCCTGCGCCCGGCCGTCGAGCGCGCCTGGCCGCGCGCCCGCCGCACGATCCTCGTCTCCGACTTCGTGTCGTTCCTGGCCGCCGCGGTGCTGTTCATCGTCACCGTCGGCAAGGTGCAGGGCTTCGCGTTCACGCTCGGCCTGACCACGCTCCTCGACGTCGTCGTGGTGTTCTTCTTCACCAAGCCGCTGATGACGCTCCTGGCGCGCGGCAAGTTCTTCGGCGGCCAGCACCCGTGGTCCGGTCTGGACCCGAAGCGGCTCGGCGCGCAGCCGCCGCTGCGCCGCACCCGCCGCGTATCCGTCCCGACCGAACCGAAGGAGGCGTGAGATGTCGCGACTCGGAAATCTCGGCGCCCGTCTCTACCGCGGTGAGGTCGGATACGACTTCGTCGCCAAGCGGATGCTCTGGTACGGCGTCTCCATCCTGATCACGATCACCGCCATCGTCGGCCTGGGCGTGCGCGGCCTCAACATGGGCATCGAGTTCAAGGGCGGCGCCGTCTACACGACGCCCAAGACCACGGTGTCCGCCGCCAAGGCGGAGGAGATCGCCGAGGACGCCGCCGGACACGACGCGATCGTCCAGGAGCTCGGCACGGGCGGCCTGCGCATCCAGGTGTCCGGCCTGGACACCAAGGCGGCCAACTCCCTCAAGGACGACATCGCCGCCGGCGTCGACGTCCCCGTGAAGGACATCACCGCCGAACTGGTCGGCCCCAGCTGGGGCGAGCAGATCGCCAACAAGGCGTGGACCGGCCTCGGCGTCTTCATGATCCTGGTCGTCCTCTACCTGGCGATCGCCTTCGAGTGGCGGATGGCGCTCGCCGCGCTCATCGCCCTCGTCCACGACCTCACCATCACCGTCGGCGTGTACGCGCTCGTCGGCTTCGAGGTCACGCCGGGCACCGTGATCGGTCTGCTCACCATCCTCGGTTACTCCCTCTACGACACCGTCGTCGTCTTCGACGGACTGAAGGAGAGCTCGAAGGACATCACCAAGCAGACCCGCTACACGTACAGCGAGATCGCCAACCGCAGCCTCAACGGCACGCTGGTCCGCTCGATCAACACCACCGTCGTGGCGCTCCTGCCGGTCGCCGGCCTGCTGTTCATCGGCGGCGGCTTCCTCGGCGCGGGCATGCTCAACGACATCTCGCTGTCGCTGTTCGTCGGTCTCGCCGCCGGCGCCTACTCGTCGATCTTCATCGCCACGCCGCTCGTCGCGGACCTCAAAGAGCGCGACCCGCAGATGAAGGCGCTGCGCAAGCGCGTCCTCGCCAAGCGTGCCGCGGCCGGGTCGAAGGACGGCGCGGAGCAGGACGGCGACGCGTTCACCGAGGTGCCCGAGGGCGCCGCCACGGCCGGCGGCGTCGTCGGTCCGCGCGGTCGCCGCGGCCGTTCCACGGAGAACCGCCGATGACCGCCACCGCCACCCGGGAACTCCTGCTCAGCCGCATCCGGGACGTCCCCGACCACCCCAAGCCCGGTGTCGTCTTCAAGGACATCACGCCGCTGCTGGCCGACCCCGAGGCGTTCGCCGCGCTCACCGGGGCCCTCGCCGAGCTGTGCACGCGCTTCGGGGCGACGAAGATCGTCGGCCTGGAGGCGCGCGGGTTCATCCTCGCCGCCCCCGTGGCGGTCTCCGCCGGCGTCGGGTTCATCCCGGTCCGCAAGGCCGGCAAGCTGCCCGGAGCCACGCTCCGGCAGGCGTACGAGCTGGAGTACGGCACGGCCGAGATCGAGGTCCACGCCGAGGACCTGGCCCCGGGCGACCGGGTCCTCGTCATCGACGACGTCCTCGCCACGGGCGGCACGGCCGAGGCGTCGCTGGACCTCATCCGCCGGGCGGGGGCCGAGGTCGCCGGCGTCGTCGTCCTGATGGAGCTGGGCTTCCTGGGGGGCCGCGCCCGCCTGGAGCCCGCCCTGCGGGGCGCCCCGCTGGAGGCGATCATCCAGCTGTGAGGTGACGGACGCACATCCGAGGGGCGCCCGGCTCGTGCCGGGCGCCCCTCGCGTCGTCGTAACGATCTTCCTCTGAAGAAGCTCAAATGACTCCCGTTCCCGGGGCCGACTCTGGTTCGATCTTCGGTGATGCCACTGACCAGGCATCTTGAGCAAAGGAATCCAATGAAGATCTCAAACAAGATCACCACGGGGATGGTTTCCGTCGTCTCTCTCGCCGCCGTCGTCGCGGGTGCCGCCCCGGCGGGCGCCGCGTCCGCGGCGGGCGCGGCCCCGGCCAAGGAGCGGGCCGTCCAGGCGCAGGCCGTGAAGGTCCCCATGGGTGCCGCGGGCACCTGCTCCGGCTGGAAGAAGGCCGGCAGCCTCCCGCTGAAGTGGAGCAAGGTCTCCGACAACTGCGGCCACTTCGGCAAGCCCGGGATGAAGATGGGCTACGCCTGGAAGGTCTACAAGGGCAGCAGCATCTGCGTCGAGGTCAAGGGCTTCGTCAACGGCAAGGCCAAGTGGTACAAGGCCGGCTGCGGCAAGACCGGCGCCATCAAGGTGCCGTGGGGCAACGTCCTGGCGGCCAAGGAGATGAAGGTCAAGGGCGCGGCCCTGTTCGACTGGAAGTGACGGCCGGCTGACCGCCGCGCACACCCGTGACGGCGGTCGCCTGACCCCCGAGGGGCCCGGACCGACGGTCCGGGCCCCTTCGCGTGGAGCCTCCCCCGGCCGGAAACGTACGGGACGGGCATCCGGGGACACCGGGTGCCCGTTCCGCGTCGACGGGCGTCCCGCCCGGGGCGAGTGGGACGCCCGAGGTGGATACCATGGGATTTCCGGGCCTCACCGGGGGACCCGGACCCGCACGAGGAGCGCCCTTGCCAGACGAGGCCCAGCCACTCTCCGCCGCGACCCCCGATCAGCGGGCCGACCAGGACGCGGCTCCCTCCGCCACGCCGCCGACCGGGCGGAACGCGCCGGGCGAGGCCCCCGACGCCGAAGCGGCCCCCGCGACGCCGCCCCGGGCCGCCCACCCCGCCCCCGTCTCGACGCCCAAGCCGGCCCCGCCCGCCCCGGCCCGCGCCGTCGGCTCCTCCAACCGCGTCCGGGCCCGCCTCGCCCGCCTCGGCGTGCAGCGCTCCTCGCCGTACAACCCGGTCCTGGAGCCGCTGCTGCGGATAGTGCGCAGCAACGATCCGAAGATCGAAACGGCCACTCTCCGCCAGATCGAGTACGCCTACCAGGTCGCCGAGCGCTGGCACCGCGGCCAGAAGCGCAAGAGCGGCGACCCGTACATCACGCACCCCCTCGCCGTCACCACCATCCTCGCCGAGCTCGGCATGGACCCGGCGACGCTGATGGCGGGCCTCCTCCACGACACCGTCGAGGACACCGAGTACGGCCTGGAGGACCTCCGCCGCGACTTCGGCGACCAGGTCGCCCTCCTCGTCGACGGCGTCACCAAGCTCGACAAGGTCAAGTTCGGCGAGGCCGCCCAGGCCGAGACCGTGCGCAAGATGGTCGTCGCCATGGCGAAGGACCCGCGCGTCCTGGTCATCAAGCTCGCCGACCGCCTGCACAACATGCGCACCATGCGCTACCTCAAGCGGGAGAAGCAGGAGAAGAAGGCCCGCGAGACCCTGGAGATCTACGCCCCGCTCGCCCACCGCCTGGGCATGAACACCATCAAGTGGGAGCTGGAGGACCTCGCCTTCGCGATCCTCTACCCCAAGATGTACGACGAGATCGTCCGCCTCGTCGCCGAGCGCGCCCCCAAGCGGGACGAGTACCTCGCCATAGTGACCGACGAGGTCCAGGCCGACCTGCGCGCCGCCCGCATCAAGGCCACCGTCACCGGCCGCCCCAAGCACTACTACAGCGTCTACCAGAAGATGATCGTCCGCGGCCGTGACTTCGCGGAGATCTACGACCTGGTGGGCATCCGCGTCCTCGTCGACACGGTCCGCGACTGCTACGCGGCCCTCGGCACCGTCCACGCGCGGTGGAACCCGGTCCCCGGCCGGTTCAAGGACTACATCGCGATGCCGAAGTTCAACATGTACCAGTCGCTCCACACGACGGTCATCGGCCCCAACGGCAAGCCCGTCGAACTGCAGATCCGCACGTTCGACATGCACCGCCGCGCCGAGTACGGCATCGCCGCGCACTGGAAGTACAAGCAGGACGCCGTCGCCGGCGCCTCCAAGGTGCGCACCGACGTGCCGAAGAAGGCCGGCAAGGACGACCACGTCAACGACATGGCGTGGCTGCGCCAGCTCCTCGACTGGCAGAAGGAGACCGAGGACCCCAGCGAGTTCCTGGAGTCCCTGCGCTTCGACCTCTCCCGCAACGAGGTGTTCGTCTTCACCCCCAAGGGTGATGTCATAGCGCTGCCCGCCGGCGCCACCCCGGTCGACTTCGCGTACGCCGTCCACACGGAGGTCGGCCACCGCACCATAGGGGCCCGGGTCAACGGGCGGCTCGTCCCGCTGGAGTCGACCCTCGACAACGGCGACCTGGTGGAGGTCTTCACCTCCAAGGCCGCCGGCGCCGGCCCCTCCCGCGACTGGCTCGGCTTCGTCAAGTCGCCCCGCGCCCGCAACAAGATCCGCGCCTGGTTCTCCAAGGAGCGCCGCGACGAGGCGATCGAGCACGGCAAGGACGCCATCGCCCGCGCGATGCGCAAGCAGAACCTGCCGATCCAGCGCATCCTCACCGGCGACTCCCTGGTCACCCTCGCCCACGAGATGCGCTACAGCGACATCTCCTCGCTGTACGCGGCGATCGGCGAGGGCCACGTCACCGCCCAGTCGATCGTGCAGAAGCTGGTGCAGGCCCTCGGCGGCGAGGAGGCGGCGACCGAGGACATCGCCGAGACCGCGCCGCCCGCCCGCGGCCGCGCCAAGCGCCGGACCAAGGCCGACCCGGGCGTCGTCGTCAAGGGCGTCGAGGACGTGTGGGTCAAGCTGGCCCGCTGCTGCACCCCGGTGCCCGGCGACCCGATCATCGGCTTCGTCACGCGCGGCAGTGGCGTATCGGTTCACCGCGCCGACTGCGTCAACGTCGACTCGCTGTCGCAGCAGCCCGAGCGGATCCTCGACGTCGAGTGGGCGCCCACCCAGTCGTCGGTGTTCCTCGTCGCCATCCAGGTCGAGGCGCTGGACCGCTCCCGGCTCCTGTCGGACGTCACCCGCGTCCTGTCCGACCAGCACGTCAACATCCTGTCCGCGGCCGTCCAGACGTCCCGCGACCGGGTCGCCACGTCCCGCTTCACCTTCGAGATGGGCGACCCCAAGCACCTCGGGCACGTCCTGAAGGCCGTCCGCGGCGTGGAGGGCGTGTACGACGTCTACCGCGTGACGTCGGCCCGCCGCCCCTGACGGCGGGGGCACGGAGAAAGGGCCGGTACGGGACACCCGTACCGGCCCTTCCCCCTGGGGCGGCCGTGCTCAGCCGCCGAACTCCTGCAGGCCCTTCAGCGCCTGGTCCAGCAGCGCCTGCCGGCCCTCCAGCTCACGCGTGAGCTTCTCGGCCTTCGCGTCGTTGCCCGCCGCGCGCGCCGCGTCGATCTGCTTGCGCAGCTTGTCGACGGCCTCCTGCAGCTGACCGGTCAGGCCCGCCGCACGGGCGCGCGCCTCCGGGTTCGTCCGGCGCCACTCGGCCTCCTCGGCCTCCTGGATGGCCCGCTCCACCGCGTGCATCCGGCCCTCGACCTTGGGCCGGGCGTCCCGCGGCACGTGGCCGATGGCCTCCCAGCGCTCGTTGACGGCCCGGAACGCGGCGCGCGCCGCCTTCAGGTCCGTCACCGGCACCAGCTTCTCGGCCTCGGCGGCGAGCTCCTCCTTCAGCTTGAGGTTCTCCGTCTGCTCCGCGTCACGCTCGGCGAACACCGCGCCGCGCGCCGCGAAGAACACGTCCTGCGCACCGCGGAAACGGTTCCACAGCTCGTCCTCGTGCTCGCGCTGCGCCCGGCCCGCGGCCTTCCACTCCGCCATCAGCTCCCGGTACCGCGCGGCCGTCACGCCCCAGTCCGTGGAGCCCGACAGCGACTCGGCCTCCGCGACCAGCCGCTCCTTCACCCGCCGCGCCTCCTCGCGCTGCGCGTCCAGCGCCGCGAAGTGCGCCTTGCGCCGCTTCGAGAACGCCGACCGGGCGTGCGAGAAGCGGTGCCACAGCTCGTCGTCGGACTTCCGGTCGAGCCGCGGCAGGCCCTTCCACGTGTCCACCAGGGCGCGCAGCCGCTCACCGGCGGCCCGCCACTGCTCGCTCTGCGCGAGCTCCTCGGCCTCCGCGACCAGCGCCTCCTTGGAGTGCCGCGCCTCGTCGGCCTGCTTGGCCTTCTGGGCCTTGCGCTCCTCGCGACGCGACTCCACCGTCTCGACGAGCTTGTCCAGCCGCTTCGCGAGCGCGTCGAGATCACCGACCGCGTGGTGCTCCACGACCTGCTGGCGCAGGTGGTCGATCGCGGCCATCGCGTCCTTGGCCGACAGGTCGGTGGTCCTCACCCGCCGCTCGAGGAGGCCGATCTCCACAACCAGGCCCTCGTACTTGCGCTCGAAGTAGGCCAGTGCCTCCTCGGGAGAGCCGGCCTGCCACGATCCGACGACCTTCTCGCCATCGGCAGTACGCACGTACACGGTGCCCGTCTCGTCGACGCGGCCCCACGGGTCGCTGCTCACAGCGCCTCCTCCACATGATGCCGATGAAGGGGGATCCTCCCCCTGGGCATCGTCCACAGTTTCCCGGACGGGCCTCGCCCGCCCTCCACAGCGTGCATCCAGTCCACGCTGCACAACGCCAATCTAGGCGAACGGCCGCCCGGCTGTCCGCTCCCAGCGCGACCGAAATTCAGCGGTTCACTTCTTGCTGACCGTGGCCTTTTCGACGGTGACGGGCTTCTTCGGCGCCCCGTCCCCGCTGCCGCCCTCGACCCCCGCCTTCGCGACGGCCCGGACCGCCTTCAGCCCGGCGGCGTCGAGCTTCCCGAAGGGCGTGTACTGCGGAGGGAGTTCGGTGTCCTCGTAGACGAGGAAGAACTGGCTGCCGCCGCTGTTCGGGCTGCCGGTGTTCGCCATCGCCACCGTGCCCGCCTCGAAGGTCACCTTGCCGCTCGCCCCCGCCTTGCCGAGGGACGCCAGGTTCTCGTCGGGGATGTTGTAGCCGGGCCCGCCCGTGCCGTCGCCCTGCGGGTCGCCGCACTGGAGGACGAAGATGCCCTGCGTGGTCAGCCGGTGGCACTTCGTGCCGTCGAAGTACTTCCTGTCCGCGAGGTGCTTGAAGGAGTTGACCGTCCGCGGCGTCTTCACGGCGTCCATGGTGATCGCGAGGTCGCCCACGTTCGTCTTCAACGCCATCGTGTACGTCGCCTTGGCGTCGACCGCCATCGACGGCTCGGGCGAGGACGAGGGGGAGGGGGAGGGCGCGCCCGACGAGGGGGGCGCGCTCGGCTCGGCCGCGGTGTCCACGCTGTCGACGTCCCGCCCGGTCAGCTGGACGGAGGCGTACACGGCCCCGCCCGCCGCCAGGACCACGGCGAGCGCGGCGGCCACGACGGCGTTGCGGCGCCTGGCCTTCCTCCGCGTCTCCTCGCGCCGGCGCTGCTGCCGCTCGAACTTCTCCCGGGCGAGCTGCCGCCGCCGCTGATCGCTGCTGACCACCGGGTGTCCTCCTTGTCGCTCTTTCGTTCCTGTCCGGGGCTGGTGTGCCCGTACCGTATACGGGTTGGCTGTGGAATGAGCAGCGCCGGTAGGCTCTGATCTGCTGCATTCTTCCGCCGGACGACTATCTGAGGACGATCGTGCTTATTGCCGGGTTCCCCGCCGGGGCCTGGGGGACCAACTGCTACGTGGTCGCCCCCGCCGCGGGCGAGGAGTGCGTGATCATCGACCCCGGCCACCAGGCCGCGCGGGGAGTCGAGGAGACGCTTCGCAAGCATCGGCTCAAGCCCGTGGCGGTCGTGCTCACCCACGGCCACATCGACCACGTCGCGTCCGTCGTCCCGGTCTGCGGGGCCCACGACGTGCCCGCCTGGATCCACCCGGCCGACCGGTACATGATGAGCGACCCGGAGAAGGCCCTCGGCCGCTCCATCGGGATGCCGCTCATGGGGGAGCTGACGGTCGGGGAGCCGGACGACGTCCACGAGCTCACCGACGGCGCGCGCCTGGAGCTCGCCGGTCTGGAGCTCACCGTCGCGCACGCGCCCGGCCATACCAAGGGGTCGGTGACCTTCGGGATGCCCGAGGCCGCGGACGTCCCGCCGGTCTTCTTCTCGGGCGACCTGCTCTTCGCCGGCTCCATCGGACGCACCGACCTGCCCGGCGGTGACATGGACGAGATGCTCGCGTCGCTGGCCCGCGTGTGCCTGCCGCTCGACGACTCGACCGTGGTGCTGTCCGGCCACGGCCCCCAGACCACCATCGGCCGCGAGCGCGCCACCAACCCGTACCTGCGGGAGGTGGCCGCCGGCCTCGGGAGCCCCGCGGCTCCCCGACGAGGAATGTGACGAGAGAACTTCCGTGAGTACTTTCCAGGCCCCCAAGGGCACGTACGACCTGCTGCCGCCCGACTCGGCGACGTACCTGGCGGTCCGCGAGGCGATCGCCGCGCCGCTGAGGAACTCGGGCTACGGCTACATCGAGACGCCCGGCTTCGAGAACGTCGAACTGTTCGCGCGCGGCGTCGGCGAGTCCACCGACATCGTCACCAAGGAGATGTACGCCTTCGAGACCAAGGGCGGCGACCGGCTGGCCCTGCGCCCCGAGGGCACCGCGTCCGTGCTGCGCGCCGCCCTGGAGGCGAACCTGCACAAGGGCGGCAACCTCCCGGTCAAGCTCTGGTACTCCGGCTCGTACTACCGCTACGAGCGGCCGCAGAAGGGCCGCTACCGCCACTTCTCCCAGGTCGGCGCCGAGGCGATCGGCACCGAGGACCCGGTGCTGGACGCCGAGCTGATCATCCTGGCCGACCAGGCGTACCGGTCGCTGGGGCTGCGGGACTTCCGCATCCTGCTGAACTCCCTCGGCGACAAGGAGTGCCGCCCGGTCTACCGCGACGCCCTCCAGGACTTCCTGCGCGGCCTCGACCTGGACGAGGACACCCGCCGCCGGATCGAGATCAACCCGCTGCGCGTCCTCGACGACAAGCGCGCCGAGGTCCAGAAGCAGCTCGTGGGCGCGCCGCTGCTGCGCGACCACCTGTGCGACGGGTGCAAGGCGTACCACGAGGAGGTGCGCGCCCTGCTGACGGCGGCGGGCGTGGCCTTCGAGGACGACGAGAAGCTGGTGCGCGGCCTCGACTACTACACGCGGACCACGTTCGAGTTCGTCCACGACGGGCTCGGCGCACAGTCCGCGGTGGGCGGTGGCGGCCGGTACGACGGCCTGTCCGAGATGATCGGCGGCCCCGCGCTGCCGTCCGTGGGCTGGGCGCTCGGCGTCGACCGCACGGTCCTGGCGCTGGAGGCCGAGGGCATCGCGCTCGACGTCCCCGCCGCGACGGACGTCTTCGCCGTCGCCTTGGGCGACGACGCCAAGCGGCGCCTGTTCGAGCTGGTCACGGAGCTCCGCAAGGCCGGCGTCGCCACGGACATGGCGTACGGCGGCAAGAGCATGAAGGCGGGCATGAAGGCGGCCAACCGCTCGGGGGCCCGCTACGCGCTCATCGCCGGCGAGCGGGACCTCGCGGAGGGCGCGGTCCAGCTCAAGGACCTGGAGTCCGGCGAGCAGGAGGCCCTCGCGCTCGACGCCGTCACGAGCACGCTTCGGGCCAGGCTGGCCTGAACGATCCGCTCCCGGGGAGGGCGGGGCGCCGGTGACCGGCGCCCCGCCCTTCCTTATGTCCATCGAACGGCGCACAGGTACCCCCATCCGGCACAATGACCACTGCCTCGGCACCTCACCCACCCCCTACCGACGGAACGGCTGGTATGACGACGAAAGCAGCGGTTGACGACGCCTCCCCGGACTCCCGCGCCCTCGGCGCCGGCCGGGCTTTCGCCTGGATGCTGGTCGTCACCGGCGCGGCGGGGCTGCTGGCCGCGTGGATCATCACCCTGGACAAGATCAAGCTCCTCGAGGACCCCACCTTCGTCCCCGGCTGCAGCTTCAACCCCATCGTGGCGTGCAACAGCATCATGAAGAGCGAGCAGGCCTCGGTGTTCGGCTTCCCGAACCCGATGCTGGGCCTCGTCACGTACGGCATGGTGGTCGCCATCGGCGTCGGCCTGCTCGCCGGCGCCCGCTACCGCCGCTGGTACTGGCTCGGCCTCAACGCGGGCACGCTGTTCGGCGTCGGGTTCTGCACCTGGCTCATGGTCCAGTCCCTCTACGAGATCAACGCGCTGTGCCTGTGGTGCTGCCTCGCCTGGGTCGCGACCATCGTCATGTTCTGGTACGTGACCTCGTTCAACGTCCGCAACGGCGCCCTGCCCGCGCCGGCCGGGCTGCGGCGCTTCCTCGACGAGTTCACCTGGGTCCTGCCGACCCTGCACATCGGGATCATCGGGATGCTGATCCTGACGCGCTGGTGGGACTTCTGGATCGGCTGACCGGTCGGCCCGGGCACCCCGCCGGGGTTGTCGGAGGGCTGGCATAGGCTTCACGGCGTGGAGCCCGACCTCTTTACCGCCGCAGCCGAAGACCGCCAGGAGAAGGACCCGTCGAGCAGCCCGCTCGCGGTGCGGATGCGTCCGCGCACGCTGGACGAGGTCGTCGGGCAGCGACACCTGCTCAAGCCGGGGTCGCCGCTGCGCCGGCTGGTCGGCGAGGGCGCGGGCGGACCGGCCGGGGCCTCGTCCGTGATCCTGTGGGGTCCGCCGGGCATCGGCAAGACGACCCTGGCGTACGTGGTGTCCAAGGCCACCAACAAGCGCTTCGTGGAGCTGTCCGCGATCACGGCCGGGGTCAAGGAGGTCCGCGCGGTCATCGACGGCGCCCGCCGGGCGGCCGGCGGCTTCGGCAAGGAGACCGTCCTGTTCCTGGACGAGATCCACCGCTTCAGCAAGGCCCAGCAGGACTCGCTGCTGCCGGCCGTCGAGAACCGCTGGGTCACGCTCATCGCGGCGACGACGGAGAACCCGTACTTCTCGGTGATCTCCCCGCTGCTCTCCCGCTCCCTGCTGCTGACGCTGGAGCCGCTCACCGACGACGACCTGCGCGGGCTGCTGGCGCGCGCGCTGACCGAGGAGCGCGGCCTGGCCGGCGCGGTCACCCTGCCCGAGGACGCGGAGGCGCACCTGCTGCGCATCGCCGGCGGTGACGCGCGGCGGGCGCTGACGGCGCTGGAGGCGGCGGCCGGGGCGGCCATGGCGAAGGACGAGCCGGAGATCACGCTCGCCACGCTGGAGGAGACCGTGGCCCGGGCCGCGGTCACCTACGACCGGGACGGCGACCAGCACTACGACGTGGCGAGTGCGCTGATCAAGTCGATCCGGGGCTCGGACGTGGACGCGGCGCTGCACTACCTGGCGCGGATGATCGAGGCGGGGGAGGACCCGCGGTTCATCGCCCGCCGGCTGATGATCTCCGCGAGCGAGGACATCGGGCTCGCGGACCCGACGGCGCTGCCCACGGCGGTGGCGGCGGCCCAGGCGGTCGCGATGATCGGCTTCCCCGAGGCGGCGCTGACGCTCGGCCACGCCACGATCGCGCTGGCCCTGGCGCCGAAGTCCAACGCGGCGACGCTGGCCGTCCAGGCCGCTCAGGCCGATGTGCGGGCGGGGCTCGCCGGACCGGTGCCGGCGCACCTGCGCGACGGCCACTACAAGGGCGCGGCCAAGCTGGGGCACGCGCAGGGGTACGTCTACCCGCACGACGTCCCGGGCGGGATCGCCGCCCAGCAGTACGCCCCGGACGCCGTGCAGGGGCGGCGCTACTACCAGCCGACCCGCTACGGCGCGGAGGCGCGGTACGCGGACGTGGTGGAGAAGGTGCGGGAGCGGCTGCGCGGGGACGGGACGGGCACGTCGCAGCAGCCGTCCTAGGGCCGGTGGTCGTCGGCCGCCTCGAAGAGGGCGTGCAGGGCGCGCCGCAGCCCGTGGACGTCCCGCACGGGCCGGGGGAAGTCGAAGCGCGCGTCGAACGTGCGGCGCTCGGCGCCTTGGCACCGCACCCGCAGCCCGAAGCGGTCCAGGGCCAGCGGCGCCACGTGGCGCACGGCGGTGGGGCCGGTGCCGGCGCGGTCGCCGAGCAGGGCGGTGAGGGCGAGCACCTGGGTCTCGTGGGCGGCCGCCAGGTGCTGGAGCAGCTCGGTCTCGTACCCGCGCAGCGGATCCGGCTCGGCCCGCGCGAACTCCTCGGGGTCGACGGGGCCGGCGCCCCACAGGTCGTCGACGTACAGGTCCCCGACCTCCAGCCGGAGCAGGGTGTGGCCGGCCTCGGCGACGGCGGGGGAGACGGTGAGCCAGCCGGAGACCCAGGCGCGGCCGCGGATGCGGTGGGGGACGGAGACGGGGGCGACGTCGGTGAGCTCCAGCACGGCCGGCAGTTCGTCGTCGTGGGCGGGGGCGGCGGCGCGCACGGCCGGGGAGTCGGAGGGGTACAGGAGCAGGATCTCGCCGTCGGGCCCCACGACGCGGGCGTCGGGGGAGAGCTGCTCGGGGCGGGGGGCGGCCGCTCCGGGAATCAGCAGGGCCGCGGAGCATGTACCCTGTACGAGAGTTCGTGTGCGCTCGGCTGCTGACGGCATCCGGGCGGTTTCCAGCCCGTCGGGACGCGGCTGACCATGAGCTGATCGGACCTCCGTCACATCGATGCTCTGTTGAGAGGCATCGTTCTTTGTGCTGCTGTCTGTGATGCGCGTGGTGTTCCCAGGGCGAGACATGCGATCTCCTTGAGTAAGGTGAGCCTAACCTAACCTATTTCGGAGGTCTGGAGAACGTGCCTAACCAGTCGCGTCCCAAGGTCAAGAAGTCCCGTGCGCTCGGCATCGCCCTGACGCCGAAGGCCGTCAAGTACTTCGAGGCCCGCCCGTACCCGCCGGGTGAGCACGGTCGTGGCCGCAAGCAGAACTCGGACTACAAGGTCCGTCTGCTCGAGAAGCAGCGTCTGCGCGCCCAGTACGACATCAGCGAGCGCCAGATGGCCCGTGCCTACGACCGCGCGAAGAAGGCCGAGGGCAAGACGGGCGAGGCGCTGGTCGTCGAGCTCGAGCGCCGCCTCGACGCCCTGGTCCTGCGTTCGGGCATCGCCCGCACCATCTACCAGGCCCGCCAGATGGTCGTCCACGGCCACATCGAGGTCAACGGCCAGAAGGTCGACAAGCCGTCCTTCCGCGTCCGCCCCGACGACGTCGTGATGGTCCGCGAGCGCTCCCGCAGCAAGACGCTGTTCCAGGTCGCCCGCGAGGGTGGCTTCGCCCCCGACGGCGAGACCCCGCGCTACCTGCAGGTCAACCTGAAGGCCCTGGCCTTCCGCCTCGACCGCGAGCCGAACCGCAAGGAGATCCCGGTCATCTGCGACGAGCAGCTCGTCGTCGAGTACTACGCCCGCTGACCCGGGCGCGGTACCCACACCACCGCGGTCCTCAGCCCGCCGCCTCCCCGCCCTTCCCGGTGGGGGAGCCGGCGGGCTTCCGCGTTCCCGGGGCCGGCGCCGACCCGTCGCGCGGCCGGTCCGCCGGCGCCGCGGACGCGCCCCCCGCCCGGCCAGCCAGCGCCCGCGCCACCGCCGCGTCCACCGACAGCCGGCCGCCCTCCGCCACGTACGCCCCGAACCGCTCCCCGCCCAGCACCTCACGCGCCCGGCGCTCGCACAGCGCCCTCGGCGCGCCGAAGTACGCCGAGCCGAACAGCGGCGGCCCCACCGCCTCCCACAGGGAGCCCGCCGCCCCCTGCAGCACCGCCGCCTCCGCCGGGTCGCCCTCGCTCGCCGTCACCAGCGCCAGCAGCTCGATCGCCAGCACCAGCCCCACCAGGTCGTGGAAGGCGTGGTCGATCCCCACGCACTCGGCCAGCAGGTCCCGCGCCTCCCCGTGGTCCCCGCGCGTCCACGCCGCGTACGCCAGCACGTACAGCGCGTACGCCCGCGTCCACCGCTCGCCGCGCTCCTCGCAGACCTCCCGGACGTCCTCGCACAGCGCGACGGCCGACTCCAGGTCCCCCCGGAACACCTTCGCCATCGCCAGCTCCACCTGCGCCATCAGCACCTGGCTGTTCAGCTCGCCCAGCTCCCGGTACGACGCCAGGGCCCCGTCCAGCAGCTCCTCCGCGCGCGGCACCTCGTCCGACAGCAGGGCCAGGCAGCCCAGGCGGTGCGTCGTGTACGCCAGCGCCAGCGCGTTGCGGCCGCGCGCGGCCCGCTCCCCGCACTCGTGCAGCGCCCGCACCGCGGCCGTCGCGTCGCCCTGCAGGATCGCCACGTAACCCAGCACCCACAGCGCCTTCAGCCGCGCCTCCTCGTGGCCCGGCCCCGACCCCGGCGCCAGCGCCCGGTCCAGCCAGTGCCGCCCCTCCGCGAGCCGGCCGCAGCCCACCCAGTAGAACCACAGCGTCCCCGCCATGTGCTGCGCCAGGTGCGCCTCGTCCGGCGTCTCCAGGCACAGCTCCAGCGCCGCCCGGAGGTTCGGCAGCGCGCCGTCCGCGCACGCCGCCACCTCCGCCTGCCGGGGGCTGAACCACTCCAGCTCGCACCAGGTCGCGAGCCCCATGTACCAGTCCCGGTGCCGCCGCCGCACCCGCTCCGCGTCCCCCAGGGCCGCCAGCCACTCCGCGCCGTACGCCGCCACCGTGTCCAGCATCCGGTACCGCGACCCCGCCGCGTCCGCCTCCCGCAGCACCACCGACTGGGCGATCAGCCCGCCGAGCACGTCCAGCACCCGGTCCGCCGGCAGCTGCGGACCGCCGCACACGTACTCCGCCGCGTCCAGGTCGAACGGGCCCGCGAACACCGACAGCCGCGCCCACAGCAACCGCTCCTGCGGCGTGCACAGCTCGTGGCTCCAGCCGATCGCCGTCCGCAGCGTCCGGTGGCGCGCCGGCGCCCCCCGCGTCCCGTGCGTCAGCAGCCGGAACCGGTCGTCCAGCCGGCTCAGCACCTGCTCCACGGTCAGCGCGGGCAGCCGCCCCGCCGCCAGCTCCAGCGCCAGCGGGATCCCGTCCAGCCGCCGGCACAGCTCCCGCACCGGCTCCCCCTCCTCCTCGGCGCGGAACCCCGGCCGCGCCGCCACCGCCCGGTCCGTGAACAGCCGTACGGCGTCCTCGTCCGACAGCGGCGGCAGCGGCAGCACCGCCTCGCCGTCCAGGCGCAGGGGCCGGCGCCCCGCCGCCAGCACCGTCAGCCCCGGCGCGCCGCACAGCAACCGCCGCACCAGGTCCGCACACGCGTCCACGAGGTGTTCGAACCCGTCGAGGACCAGCAGCAGGGTCCGGTCCGCGAGGTGGTCGACCAGCACCTCGCGCGGCGGCCTGCTCGTCTGGTCCGTCAGTCCCAGCGCCTCCACCAGCGCGTGCTCCACCAGCCCCGGGTCCCGCAGCCTCGCGAGGTCCGCCAGCCGCACCCCGTCGCAGTAGCGTTTCTGCGACGCGCGTGCGACGTTCACCGCCAGCCGGGACTTCCCCACCCCTCCCACGCCCACCACCGTGACGAGCCGGAACTCGGCCAGCAGTCCGTCCAGTTCCGCACGTTCCGCGTCGCGCCCGACGAACCGGTTCAGCTCGGCCGGGAGATTGCTCCGTCGCATGGGACACGGAGCGTACCGATGGCGCTGCTCTCCGTACAATCGGCCGGTACCGTGGCCGCCGGGCGGCGACAAATCCTGTTCGGGGAGTCATCACGGGCGCGATAGGCTCGGAGGACGACTTTCAGGTGCTGAAAATCAACGGGCTTCGACGAGCAGAGAGCGGTGCGCAGTGACCGGTGGAGAGGTTGCCGGGATCCTGGTGGCCGTCTTCTGGGCGATCCTGGTGTCCTTCCTGGCCGTGGTGCTGGTGAGGCTGGCCCAGACGCTCAGGGCGACCACCCGGCTCGTGGCGGACGTGACCGAGCAGGCGGTGCCCCTGCTGGCCGACGCCTCCGCGACCGTGCGCTCCGCGCAGACCCAGCTCGACCGGGTCGACGCCATCGCCTCGGACGTCCAGGAGGTCACCTCCAACGCGTCCGCGCTCTCCACGACCGTCGCCTCCACCTTCGGCGGTCCCCTCGTCAAGGTCGCGGCGTTCGGCTACGGCGTACGCCGGGCACTGAGCCGCGACAAGACCGAGCGGCCCGCCGAGCGGCAGCGGTCGCGGCGCACCGTCATCGTCGGCCGCACGGTGCCCAAGGCGCGCGGCGGCCGGAACCGGAAAGGCTGACGCGACACATGTTCCGCCGGGCATTCTGGTTCACCGCCGGCGCGGCAGCCGGTGTGTGGGCCACCACCAAGGTCAACCGCAAGCTCAAGCAGCTCACCCCCGAGAGCCTCGCCGCCCAGGCCGCCGACAAGGCGATCGAGACGGGCCACCGGCTCAAGGAATTCGCCCTCGACGTCCGCGCGGGAATGCTCCAGCGCGAGGCGGAGCTGGAAGAGGCACTGGGGCTGGACGCGCCGGCCGACCCGGCCCTCCCCGGACCCCGCCGCACGGCGCTCGGCCCGGCCGCCCCCGACCGCCGCGTCCCCCCGCACCCGTACCCCACCCACCCGCACAACCGGAATGAGGACCACTGATGGAGTCGGCTGAAATCCGCCGCCGCTGGCTGAGCTTCTTCGAGGAGCGCGGGCACACCGTCGTGCCTTCGGCGTCGCTCATCGCGGACGACCCGACTCTGCTCCTCGTCCCCGCCGGCATGGTCCCCTTCAAGCCGTACTTCCTCGGCGAGGTCAAGCCGCCCTTCCCGCGCGCCGCGAGCGTCCAGAAGTGCGTGCGCACGCCCGACATCGAAGAGGTCGGCAAGACCACCCGCCACGGCACGTTCTTCCAGATGTGCGGCAACTTCTCCTTCGGCGACTACTTCAAGGAAGGCGCCATCAAGCTCGCCTGGGAGCTGCTGACCTCCCCGGTGGAGCACGGCGGCTACGGGCTGGACCCGGAGAAGCTCTGGATCACCGTCTACGAGCAGGACGACGAGGCCGAGCGCATCTGGCGCGACGTCGTCGGCGTCCCCGCCGAGCGCATCCAGCGCCTGGGCATGGGCCCGAACTTCTGGTCCATGGGCGTCCCCGGCCCCTGCGGCCCCTGCTCCGAGATCAACTACGACCGCGGCCCCGAGTTCGGCGTCGAGGGCGGCCCGGCCGTCAACGACGAGCGGTACGTGGAGATCTGGAACCTCGTCTTCATGCAGTACGAGCGCGGCGCGGGCTCCGGCAAGGAGGACTTCCCGATCCTGGGCGACCTCCCCGCCAAGAACATCGACACGGGCCTCGGCCTGGAGCGCCTGGCGATGATCCTCCAGGGCGTGCGGAACATGTACGAGACCGACACCCTGAAGGTCGTCATCGACCAGGCCACCGAGCTGACCGGCGTCCGGTACGGCCAGGCCCACGACAGCGACGTCTCCCTGCGCGTGGTCGCCGACCACATGCGCACCTCCGTCATGCTCATCGGCGACGGCGTCACCCCCGGCAACGAGGGCCGCGGCTACGTCCTGCGCCGCATCATGCGCCGCGCCATCCGCAACATGCGCCTGCTCGGCGCCACCGGCCCGGTCGTCGGCCGGCTCGTCGACACGGTCATCCGCACGATGGGCGAGCAGTACCCCGAGCTGGAGACCGACCGCAAGCGCATCGAGACGGTCGCCCTCGCCGAGGAGGCCGCCTTCCTCAAGACGCTGAAGGCCGGCACCAACATCCTCGACACCGCCGTCACCGAGACCAAGGCCGGCGGGGGCAAGGTCCTCCCCGGCGACAAGGCGTTCCTCCTCCACGACACGTGGGGCTTCCCCATCGACCTCACCCTGGAGATGGCCGCCGAGCAGGGCCTGTCCGTGGACGAGGACGGCTTCCGGCGCCTGATGAAGGAGCAGCGGGAGCGCGCCAAGGCCGACGCCAAGGCCAAGAAGACCGGCCACGCCGACGTCACCGCGTACCGCGAGATCGCCGACACCGCCGGCGCCACCGAGTTCACCGGCTACACCAACACCGAGGGCGAGAGCACGGTCGTCGGCCTCCTCGTCAACGGCGTCCCCTCGCCGGCCGCCTCCGAGGGCGACGAGGTCGAGGTCGTCCTCGACCGCACGCCGTTCTACGCCGAGGGCGGCGGCCAGATCGGCGACCAGGGCCGCATCAAGCTGCACAGCGGCGCCGTCATCGACGTGCGCGACGTGCAGCAGCCGGTCCCGGGCGTGTCCGTGCACAAGGGCTCCGTCCAGGTCGGCGAGGTGACGGTCGGCGCCACCGCCTACGCCGCCATCGACGTCCGGCGCCGCCGCGCCATCGCCCGCGCCCACAGCGCCACCCACCTCACCCACCAGGCGCTGCGCGACGCCCTCGGCCCGACGGCCGCCCAGGCCGGTTCGGAGAACCAGCCCGGCCGCTTCCGCTTCGACTTCGGCTCCCCGTCCGCCGTGCCGCAGACGGTCATGACGGACGTCGAGCAGAAGATCAACGAGGTGCTGGCCCGTGAGCTCGACGTGCACGCCGAGGTCATGCCGATCGACGAGGCCAAGCGGCAGGGCGCCATCGCCGAGTTCGGCGAGAAGTACGGCGAGCGGGTCCGCGTCGTGACCATCGGCGACTTCTCCAAGGAGCTCTGCGGCGGCACGCACGTCCACAACACCGCCCAGCTCGGCCTGGTGAAGCTGCTCGGCGAGTCGTCGATCGGTTCCGGCGTGCGCCGCATCGAGGCCCTCGTCGGCGTCGACGCCTACCACTTCCTCGCCCGGGAGCACACGGTCGTCGCCCAGCTCCAGGAGCTGGTCAAGGGCCGTCCCGAGGAGCTGCCCGAGAAGATCTCCGGCATGCTCGCCAAGCTGAAGGACGCCGAGAAGGAGATCGAGAGGTTCCGCGCGGAGAAGGTCCTCCAGGCCGCCGCCGGACTCGCCGAGTCCGCCAAGGACGTCCGCGGCGTCGCCCTGGTCACCGGTCAGGTCCCGGACGGCACCGGCGCCGACGACCTGCGCAAGCTGGTCCTCGACGTGCGCGGCCGCATCCCGGGTGACCGCCCGGCCGTCGTCGCCCTGTTCGCCACGTCGGGCGGCCGCCCGCTGACCGTGATCGCCACCAACGAGGCCGCCCGCGAGCGCGGCCTCAAGGCCGGCGACCTGGTCCGCACCGCCGCCAAGACCCTCGGTGGAGGCGGCGGCGGCAAGCCGGACGTCGCCCAGGGCGGCGGCCAGGACCCGGAGGCCGTCGGCGCCGCCGTCGAGGCCGTCGAGCGCCTGGTCGCCGAGACCGCCTGATGAGCGGGATGCGACGCGGACGCCGGCTGGCGGTCGACGTCGGGGACGCCCGGATCGGGGTCGCCTCGTGCGACCCCGACGGGGTCCTCGCCACGCCGGTGGAGACCGTGCCGGGACGTGACGTCCCGGCCGCCCACCGGCGGCTGCGCCGACTGGTCGAGGAGTACGAGCCGATCGAGGTCGTCATCGGGCTGCCCCGCTCCCTCAACGGGGGCGAGGGGCCGGCGGCCGCGAAGGTCCGTGCCTTCGCCCGAGAGCTGGCCGGGGGCATCGCCCCCGTGCCGGTCCGGCTGGTCGACGAACGGATGACCACCGTCTCCGCGACGCAGGGGCTGCGCGCCTCGGGCGTGAAGGCGAAGAAGGGCCGGGCGGTCATCGACCAGGCGGCCGCCGTGATCATCCTTCAAAACGCTCTTGAGACCGAACGGGTATCGGGTGATCCGCCCGGCGAGGGCGTCGAAGTGGTCATCTGATCGCGATACGGTAACGTTCCGCGCGATGCGGTGGCATTCGAACAGCCGCCGTACGACGTAGAGGCGGACGTCCCGGAAGCCTCACGGCTGTTTGGGGATCGATGACTGAGTACGGCCGGAGCCCCGGCTCCCAGCCCTGGCACCCCGAGGACCCCTTGTACGGGGACCAGGGATGGGGAGGCCAGCAGGCCGGAGACGCCTACCACCAGCAGCAGCCGCAGTACGGCAGCGGTCACCACGACCCCTACCAGCAGGGGTACGACGGCGGGCAGTACGCGGCGGGCGGCCAGGAGTACGGCGCCGGGGCGACGGGTCAGGAGTGCGGCGCCGGGGCCCCCGGTCAGGGGTACGGCGGCGGGGCACCGGGCCAGGAGTACGGCGGCGGCTGGGACACCGGGACCGGGCAGCAGGCCGCCATGCCGTACGGGACGCCGCCGCCCGCCGACCCGTACGGAACGGGCCAGGGCGCCGACCCCTACAGCACCCCCGAGGCGTACCCGCCGCCGCAGCCCCCCGGCCGGCGCCACCAGGACCCGCACGGCCATGACCCGCACGGTCAGAACCAGCACGGCCATGACCCGCACGGTCAGAACCAGCACGGCCATGACCCGCACGGCCGGGTCCCGCACCCCGGCCACGGCCCCGACGAAGACCGCGGCCAGGGCGGGCAGTGGCAGGCCGAGGCCCCGGGCGACGAGCCCCACCCGTTCTTCGACGACTCCGCCGACGCCCCGCGCCCCGCCGACCGGGAGCAGCCCCCCGGTGACGACCGCGGACGCGGCGACCGCGCACCGCGCGGCGGCTCCCGGCGGCGCGGGGGCGACGACGGGTACGACGACGCGCAGGACGACGGGTACGACGACGAACCGGCCGAGTCGCGGCGCGACGCCGGGAACCGCCGCGGCAAGGCCAAGAAGCGCAAGAGCCGCAACGGCGTGGCCTGCCTCTTCGTCGCCCTGGTCCTCGCCGGCGGCCTGGGCGGTGTCGGCTACGTCGGATACCAGTTCTGGCAGGACCGTTTCGGCCCCGCCCCCGACTTCACCGGTTCCGGCACCGGCGAGACCGTCACCGTCGAGGTCCCCAAGGACGCGGTCGGCGCCGAGATCGGCGGCATCCTCGTCAAGGCCGGGATCGTCAAGAGCGTCGACGCCTTCGTCACCGCCCAGGAGAAGAACCCCAAGGGCCTCTCCATCCAGCCCGGCTTCTACACCCTGAGCAAGGAGATGTCCGGAGCCGCCGCCGTCGAGGCCATGCTCAGCCCCAAGAGCCGCAACGTCCTCATCATCCCCGAGGGACGCCGCAACGCCTGGGTGTACGAGCAGATCGACAAGCGCCTCGAACTGGCCCCCGGCACCACCCGCAAGGTCGCCGAGGCCGAGGCGAAGAACCTCGGCCTGCCCGCCTGGGCCACCGGCCACCCGGACGTGAAGGACCCGCTGGAGGGCTTCCTCTTCCCGGCCGACTACCCGGTCGCCAAGGGCAACAAGCCCGAGGACGTCCTGAGGAGGATGGTCACCCGCGCCAACGCCGAGTACGGCAAGCTCGACCTGGAGTCCAAGGCCCAGTCCCTCGGCCTGGAGGGCCCCTGGGAACTGGTCACCGTCGCCAGCCTCGTCCAGGCGGAGGGCAAGACCGAGGACGACTTCCGCAAGATGAGCGAGGTCGTCTACAACCGGCTCAAGCCCACCAACACCGAGACGAACCAGCTCCTCCAGTTCGACTCGGCCTTCAACTACCTGAAGGGCCAGAGCGAGATCCAGATCAGCGAGTCCGAGATCAACAAGAACCAGGACCCGTACAACACGTACACCCAGAGGGGCCTCACCCCCGGCCCGATCGGCAACCCCGGCAAGCAGGCGCTCGCGGCCGCGCTCGCCCCCACCTCGGACGGCTGGATGTACTTCGTGGCGACCGACGGCATGAACAAGACGGAGTTCGCCAAGACGCACGACGACTTCCTCAAGCTCAAGGACAAGTTCAATGACAACCAGGGGGGCTGACGCCCGCAGGGCCGCGGTCCTGGGCTCGCCGATCGCCCACTCGCTCTCCCCGGTCCTGCACCGGGCCGCCTACGCCGAGCTGGGCCTCACCGGCTGGACGTACGACCGGTTCGAGGTCGACGAGGACCGGCTGCCCGCCTTCCTCGACACCCTCGACGCGTCCTGGGCGGGGCTGTCCCTCACCATGCCGCTCAAGCGCGCGGTCATCCCGCTGCTCGACGGGATCAGCGACACCGCCCGCCGCGTCGAGGCCGTCAACACCGTCGTCCTCACCGGCGACGGCCGCCGCGTCGGCGACAACACCGACATCCCCGGCATGGTCGCCGCCCTGCGGGAGCGCGGCGTGGAGAAGGTCGACGCCGCGGCGGTCCTCGGTGCCGGCGCCACCGCCTCGTCCGCGCTCGCGGCCCTGGCCCGGATCTGCTCCGGGCCCGTCACCGCGTACGTGCGCAGCGAGGCGCGGGCCGAGGAGATGCGCGGCTGGGGCGAGCGCCTGGGCGTCGACCTGCGCACTGCCGACTGGGCCGACGCCGCCCGCGCCTTCGACGCGCCCCTGGTCGTCGCCACCACGCCGGCCGGGGCCACCGACGCCCTCGCCCCGTACGTGCCGAAGGACCCCGCCACGCTGTTCGACGTGCTGTACGACCCGTGGCCCACGCCCCTCGCGGCCGCCTGGTCGGGCCGCGGCGGCGCGGTCGTCGGCGGCCTCGACCTCCTCGTCCACCAGGCCGTCCTCCAGGTCGAGCAGATGACCGGCCGCTCCCCGGCGCCGCTCGCGGCGATGCGCGCCGCGGGGGAGGGCGCCCTCGGCTCCGCCGGCGCCTGACCCGCTCCCGCCGCCCCCGGCGTCCGGACCGCTGTCCGACAGCTGGGACGGCGGCCGGGCGAGCGTCCGGCCGTGGGAGGATCGGGGGTGAGGTCGGTCCGGACCGCGTACCGGGCCCGGCCGTCCGCAGAACCGGCCCCAGGAGAAGGAGCACCGTTGAGCAGGTTGCGCTGGCTTACGGCGGGGGAGTCCCATGGTCCCGCGCTGGTGGCGACGCTGGAGGGTCTTCCCGCCGGCGTCCCGGTCACCACGGAGATGGTGGCGGACCACCTCGCCCGGCGGCGCCTGGGCTATGGGCGTGGTGCGCGGATGAAGTTCGAACGGGACGAGGTCACCTTCCTCGGCGGCGTCCGGCACGGCCTCACCCTCGGCTCCCCGGTCGCCGTCATGGTCGGCAACACCGAGTGGCCCAAGTGGGAGAAGGTCATGGCGGCCGACCCGGTCGACCCGGCCGAGCTCGCCGAACTCGCCCGCAACGCGCCGCTGACCAGGCCGCGCCCCGGCCACGCGGACCTCGCCGGCATGCAGAAGTACGGCTTCGACGAGGCCCGGCCGATCCTGGAGCGGGCCAGCGCCCGCGAGACCGCCGCCCGCGTCGCCCTCGGCGCCATCGCCCGGTCGTACCTGAAGGAGACCGCCGGCATCGAGGTCGTCTCGCACGTCGTGGAGCTGGCCGCCGCCAAGGCGCCGTACGGGGTCCTCCCGACGCCCGCCGACGTGGAGCGGCTCGACGCCGATCCGGTGCGCTGCCTGGACGCCGACGCGTCGAAGGCGATGGTCGCCGAGATCGACCAGGCCCACAAGGACGGCGACACGCTCGGCGGCGTGGTCGAGGTCCTCGCCTACGGCGTGCCCGTCGGCCTCGGCTCGCACGTCCACTGGGACCGGCGCCTCGACGCCCGGCTCGCCGCCGCCCTCATGGGCATCCAGGCCATCAAGGGCGTCGAGGTCGGCGACGGCTTCGACCTGGCGCGCGTCCCCGGCTCCCGGGCCCACGACGAGATCGTCACCACCGACGAGGGCATCCGCCGCACCTCCGGCCGTTCCGGCGGTACCGAAGGGGGCCTGACCACCGGCGAACTGCTGCGGGTGCGGGCCGCGATGAAGCCGATCGCCACCGTGCCGCGCGCGCTGCGCACCGTCGACGTGGTGACGGGCGAGCCGGCGCAGGCGCACCACCAGCGCTCCGACGTGTGCGCGGTGCCCGCGGCCGGGATCGTCGCCGAGGCGATGGTCGCGCTCGTCCTGGCGGATGCCGTCGCGGAGAAGTTCGGCGGCGACAGCGTCGCCGAGACCCGCCGCAACGTCCGGTCCTACCTCGACCACCTGCACATCCGGTGAGCAGCGGTCCGCTGGTCGTCCTCGTCGGGCCGATGGGCTCCGGCAAGTCCACCGTGGGCGCGCTCCTCGCCGAGCGCCTGGGCGTGCCCTACCGGGACACGGACGCCGACATCGTCGCCGCCGAGGGCCGGGAGGTCTCCGACATCTTCGTCGAGGACGGCGAGCCGCGCTTCCGCGAACTGGAGCGGGCCGCCGTCCGCGCCGCCCTCGCCGAGCACACCGGCGTCCTCGCCCTCGGCGGGGGTGCCGTCCTCGACGACGGCACCCGCGCCCTGCTCGCCGGGCTGCCCGTCGCCTACCTGTCGATGGACGTCGAGGAGGCCGTCCGGCGCGTCGGCCTGGGCGCGGCCCGGCCGCTGCTGGCCGTCAACCCGCGCCGCCGGTGGCGCGAGCTGATGGAGGCCCGCCGCCACCTGTACACCGAAGTCGCGCGCGTCGTCGTCGCCACCGACGACCGCACCCCCGAAGAGGTCGCCGACGCGGTCCTCGACGCACTCGAGCTCTCGCATTCCCCGGGCCCCGGGCCCTCGGCGGCCGACGCCGCCGGCTCCCGGGAGCCCGGCCAGGAGGACACGTGACCGACATGCCCGTTACCCGTATCCACGTCGGCGCCAGTGCCGGCTCGGAGCCGTACGACGTCCTGGTCGGCCGGCAGCTGCTCGGCGAGCTGGCCGGACTCGTCGGCGACCGGGCCAAGCGCGTCGCCGTGATCCACCCCGAGGCGCTCGCCGAGACCGGCGAGGCGCTGCGCGCGGACCTCGCCGGCCAGGGCTACGAGGCCGTCGCCATCCAGGTGCCGAACGCGGAGGAGGCGAAGACCGTCGAGGTCGCCGCGTACTGCTGGAAGGCGCTCGGCCAGACCGGCTTCACCCGCACCGACGTGATCGTCGGCGTGGGCGGCGGCGCCACCACGGACCTCGCCGGGTTCGTCGCGGCGACCTGGCTGCGCGGAGTGCGCTGGATCGCCGTGCCGACGACCGTCCTCGCCATGGTCGACGCGGCGGTCGGCGGGAAGACCGGCATCAACACCGCCGAGGGCAAGAACCTCGTCGGCGCGTTCCACCCGCCCGCCGGCGTCCTGTGCGACCTGGCCGCGCTGGACTCGCTGCCCGTCCACGACTACGTCAGCGGCCTCGCCGAGGTCATCAAGGCCGGTTTCATCGCCGACCCGGTGATCCTCGACCTCGTCGAGTCCGACCCGGCCGCCGCCCGCACGCCCGCCGGGCCGCACACGGCCGAGCTGATCGTCCGCTCCATCAAGGTCAAGGCGGAGGTCGTCTCCTCCGACCTGAAGGAGTCCGGGCTCCGCGAGATCCTCAACTACGGGCACACCCTCGCCCACGCCATCGAGAAGAACGAGCGGTACAAGTGGCGGCACGGCGCGGCCGTGTCCGTCGGCATGGTCTTCGCCGCCGAGCTGGGCCGGCTCGCCGGGCGCCTCGACGACGCGACCGCCGACCGCCATCGCTCGGTCCTGGAGTCGGTCGGGCTGCCGCTGACGTACCGCGGCGACCAGTGGCCGAAGCTGCTGGAGACGATGAAGGTCGACAAGAAGTCCCGCGGCGACCTGCTGCGCTTCATCGTCCTCGACGGCCTGGCCAAGCCGACCGTGCTGGAGGGCCCCGACCCGGCCGTCCTGCTCGCGGCGTACGGGGAGGTGTCGGCGTGAAGGACCGCACGCGCGGCGACGTCCGCACGGTGTACGTCCTGAACGGGCCGAACCTCGGCCGGCTCGGCTCGCGCGAGCCCGACGTGTACGGCGCCACGTCCTACGCCGGCCTGGTGGAGACCTGCCGGACGCTCGGCAAGGGCCTCGGCTTCGACGTCGACGTGCGGGAGACGAACGACGAGGGCGAGCTGGTCCGCTGGCTGCACGAGGCGGCCGACCGCTCGATTCCGGTCGTTCTGAACCCGGGCGCCTTCACGCACTACTCGTACGCGCTGCGGGACGCGGCCGCCCAGCGGACGGCGCCGCTGATCGAGGTGCACATCTCGAACCCGTACGCCCGCGAGGAGTTCCGGCACACCTCGGTCGTCGCGGCGGTCGCCACGGGGACGGTCGCGGGCTTCGGCATCGGGTCGTACCGGCTCGCGCTGCGCGCCCTGGCCGACGAGTTGACGGACTGACGGACGTTCCGGAACCCTCCCGGCGCGTTCACCGTCCGACGGGCCGGGAGGGTACGGTTCGGTAGCGGCGCGCCGTCGAACGGCCGCCCGATCAGCGTCAGTCGTACGAGACGGAGTGGCACCGGATGCAGCACGCAGTGGGGGCCCCGCTGCCGCCGCCCCACCAGCCGGGGAACACGGCGGCCGGGTGGCCCCAGCAGGCACACCACCCCGGCCCGCCCCCGCACGCCCCGGCGCCGCAGGGCCCGCCCCCGCACGCGCCCGGGGGACAGGCGCCGCACCGGCAGCCGATGCCGCCGCAGGCCCCGCCGCCCGTGCCGCAGACGTCCGGCCCCGCCTGGCCGGCCCCGCACCACCCCCCGGCGGCGCCCCCCGCGCGCGACACGACGGGCCACATCCACCTGCCGCCGGTGGCCCCGGTCACGCCGCCGCCGGCCGCGGAGCCGGGGGCGGGACCGTCCCCGGGCACGGGCACCGCCACCCTGGCCGTCCTCCTCATAGGCCCCGCGGGAGCCGGGAAGACGACCGTCGCCCGGCACTGGGCGCGGCACCGCCGGGTGCCGACCGCCCACATCAGCCTCGACGACGTGCGCGAATGGGTGTGCGCCGGGTTCGCCGACCCGCAGTCGGGGTGGAACGACCAGTCCGAGGCCCAGTACCGGCTGGCCCGCCGCACCTGCGGCTTCGCCGCGCGCAACTTCCTGGCGAACGGCATCTCCTGCATCCTCGACGACGCGGTCTTCCCCGACCGCCCGGTCGTGGGCCTCGGCGGCTGGAAGCGGCACGTCGGCCCGGGCCTGCTGCCCGTGGTCCTGCTGCCCGGCCTGGAGATCGTCCTGGAGCGCAACGCCGAGCGCAGCGGCAACCGGCGCCTGTCCGACGAGGAGGTCGCGGGCATCCACGGCCGCATGGCCGGCTGGCACGCCTCGGGCCTGCCGATCATCGACAACTCGAACTACGACGTGGAGACGACGGCCCGGGTCCTCGACGAGGTGCTGGCCCGTTCCCTGACGAGCCCGCCGAGCTGGTGAGCGGCGGCGGCCCCCGCGGCGGGGCCGCCCGCCACACCGGCCGCCCGGCCTCCCGCACCACGGTCGGCCGTGCTGGAACTGCCGGGGCGCGCGTTCGCTCGTACGCTCGGGACATGTCCCAGGTGCATGCGGACCGCCGAGGGCGGCTGCGCGACCGGTGCGCGGCGGCCGGATCTGCGGCGGCGCTGGTCTCCCGCCCCGCCAACGTCCGCTACCTCACGGGCGCTTCACCGCCCGGTGCCGTGCTGCTGCTCGGCGGGGACGCGGACGGGGACGCGCTGTTGTGCCCCCAGCCCCCCACCGGCGACCCCGTCGAGGGGCGCGTCGACGAGGCGCTGCGGCTCACGGTCCTCCCGCCCTCCGGCGGCGACCCCGCCGTCACCGCCGCCGACCTCGCCCGCCGGGCGGACGCCGACGTCCTCGCGGTGGAGGAGCGGCACCTGAGCGTCGCCCGGTACCGCGCCATCGGCTCCGCCGCCCCGCGGCTGCGCCTGGAGGACCTCGGGACCTGCGTCGAGCAGGAGCGGCTCGTCAAGGACGACGAGGAGATCACCTGCCTGCGCATCGCCGCCGAGATCACCGACCAGGCCCTCGGCGAGCTCCTGGAGTCCATCCTCGTCGGCCGCACCGAACGCCACCTCGCCCTGGAGCTGGAGCGGCGCCTCGTCGACCACGGCGCCGACGGCCCCGCCTTCCCCACCTCGGTGGCCACCGGCCCCCACTCCGGCCGCGGTCGCCACCGCCCCTCCGACCGCCGCGTCGAGGAGGGCGACTTCCTCTCCGTCTGCCTGGGCGCCAACTACCGCGGGTACCGCTGCGAGATCGGCCGCACGTTCGTCATCGGCACGGCCCCCGCCGACTGGCAGATCGAGCTGTACGACCTCGTCTTCACCGCGCAGCGCGCCGCGCGCGAGGCGCTCGCGCCCGGCACCGCCTACCGGGACGTCGACCGGGCCGCCCGCCAGCTCCTGGACTCCGCGGGCTACGGCGACGGCCTCGCGCCGTCCCTCGGGCACGGCGTCGGCCTCGAAATCGAGGAGGACCCGCAGCTGTCCCCCTCGGCCATGGGTAAACTGGACGCTTGCGTGCCGGTCACCGTCGAACCGGGGGTCCACCTCCCGGGACGGGGCGGAGTCCGGATCGATGACACGCTCGTCGTACGCCAGGAGGCGGACGGCGGACCCGAGCTACTCACCATCACGACCAAGGAGCTGCTCGCGCTCTAGCGCGTACCGTGCCTTCCTCGGTCGTCCACCAGCGTCAGTCCAGGAGATTCCGCAACCGTGGCCACCACGAACGACCTCAAGAACGGCATGGTGCTCAAGCTCGACAACGACCAGCTGTGGTCCGTCGTCGAGTTCCAGCACGTCAAGCCCGGCAAGGGCCCGGCCTTCGTGCGCACCAAGCTCAAGAACGTGCTCTCCGGGAAGATCGTCGACAAGACCTTCAACGCCGGTGTCAAGGTCGAGACGGCCACCGTCGACCGCCGTGACATGCAGTTCTCGTACATGGACGGCGACTACTTCGTCTTCATGGACATGCAGACGTACGACCAGCTGCACGTCTCCCGCCCCGCCGTCGGCGACGCCGCGAACTTCCTGATCGAGGGCTTCACCGCCACCGTCGCCACCCACGAGGGCGAGGTGCTGTACGTCGAGCTGCCCGCCGCCGTCGAGCTGACGATCCAGGAGACCGAGCCGGGCGTCCAGGGCGACCGCTCCACCGGCGGCACCAAGCCCGCCACGCTGGAGACCGGCCACCAGATCCAGGTCCCGCTCTTCATCACCACCGGTGAGAAGATCAAGGTCGACACCCGCACGAGCGACTACCTCGGCCGGGTGAACAGCTAACCGTGGCTGCCCGCAACAAGGCCCGCAAGCGCGCCTTCCAGATCCTCTTCGAGGCCGACCAGCGCGGTGCGTCCGTGCAGGAGGTGCTCGCGGACTGGATCCGGCACGCCCGGTCCGACGACCGGCAGCCGCCGGTCAACGAGTACACGATGGAGCTCGTGGAGGGGTACGCGCAGTACTCCGAGCGCATCGACGAGCTCATCGCCACCTACGCGGTGGGCTGGACACTCGACCGGATGCCGGTCGTCGACCGGAACATCCTGCGCCTCGGCGCGTACGAGCTGCTCTGGGTCGACGCCACGCCCGACGCGGTGGCCATCGACGAGGCGGTCCAGCTCGCCAAGGAGTTCTCCACGGACGACTCGCCGTCGTTCGTCAACGGTCTGCTGGCCCGCTTCAAGGACCTGAAGCCGAGCCTCCGCCGGAACTGACGAGGAAAGGGCCCGCAGCATCCGCTGCGGGCCCTTCCTTCTGCGCGCTCCCGGCCGCCGGCGCGGACCGTGTCCTCGCCCCGCCGGCGCGGACGGGTGGGAGGGCGGCCCCGGCCGGCGGGACCGCCCTCCGGCGGCAACGTTTCTGCGGGGGTCAGCCCTCCTCGTGGGCGACCGCGCGGCGGGCGTCGGCGTCCAGGACGCCCCAGCTGATCAGCTGCTCGGTCAGGACCGAGGGGGACTGGTCGTAGATGACCGCCAGCGTGCGCAGGTCGTCCTGGCGGATCGACAGCACCTTGCCGTTGTAGTCGCCGCGCTGCGACTGGATCGTCGCCGCGTAGCGCTGCAGCGGGCCCGCCTTCTCCTGCGGGACGTGGGCCAGGCGCTCCAGGTCCAGGACCAGCTTCGGCGGCGGCTCGGCGGCGCCGCCCGGCGTGGTCCCCGGCAGCAGCTCCTGCACCGGGACGCCGTAGAAGTCGGCCAGCTCGGCGAGACGCTGCACGGTCACGGCACGGTCGCCGCGCTCGTACGAACCGACCACGACGGCCTTCCAGCGGCCCTGGGACTTCTCCTCCACACCGTGGAGGGACAGGCCCTGCTGGGTGCGGATGGCACGGAGCTTGGCCCCGAGCTGTTTTGCGTATTCGCTGGACATATAGCTCCCTGGACACTGTTACAACGTGCGGCTCCGCCGCGTGGCTGGTAACTCACTGTGAGGTTACGCAGCGTTACGGGGGTGCGTCAAGCCGAACGGTCCGTACCGGGCCCCCTCCGGACCCTGGTACGGTTGAAGACGCAATTCCGACGTCCTTTAAGATCCGTCCCGTGAGGCGGAGAAGGAGGTCCGTTCCGTATGGACGCCCCTCAGCAGTCCGATGCCCGCCCCGTCCTCGAGGGTCCGGACATCGCGCGGGTCCTGACCCGCATCGCCCACGAGATCGTCGAACGCGCCAAGGGCGCCGACGACGTCGTCCTCCTCGGCATCCCCACGCGCGGCGTGTTCCTCGCCCGGCGCCTGGCCGAGAAGCTGGAGCAGATCACCGGCCGCGCCACGCCGGTCGGCTCCCTCGACATCACGATGTACCGCGACGACCTGCGCCTGCGCCCGGCACGCGCCCTGGCCCGCACCGACATCCCCGGTGACGGCATCGACCGCTGCCTGGTGGTCCTCGTCGACGACGTGCTGTTCTCCGGCCGCACCATCCGCGCCGCGCTCGACGCGCTCGGCGACCTCGGCCGCCCCCGCGCCGTACAGCTCGCCGTCCTGGTCGACCGCGGCCACCGGGAGCTGCCCATCCGCGCCGACTACGTCGGCAAGAACCTCCCCACGTCGCTGCGCGAGACGGTCAAGGTCCAGCTCTCCGAGGAGGACGGCCGCGACGCCGTGCTGCTCGGCGTCCGCGAGCCCGCCCCGACCGGCGAGAAGTAGCCACCGGCGCGGCCCGCCCGCGTGTCCCGCGCCCCCGCGGCCCGTCCCGCGGTACGGGCTCCGGCGCCCGCGCGGGCCCCGGGCCGCCCGCGGCACGGCGGCGCACCGGCCCCCGGCCGGCGCCCGCCCGCGCCCGGCCGCCCGGCACGCCGCGCCCCCGCCCGGCACGCCCGGAACCGACCTCCACACCCCACGGAGAACACCCAGATGAAGCGCCACCTCATCTCGGCCGCCGACCTCACCAGGGACGACGCCGTCCTCGTCCTCGACACCGCCGAGGAAATGGCCCGCATGGCCGACCGGCCGATCAAGAAGCTGCCCACCCTCCGCGGCCGGACGATCTGCAACCTCTTCTTCGAGGACTCGACCCGTACCCGGATCTCCTTCGAGGCCGCCGAGAAGCGCCTCTCCGCCGACGTCATCAACTTCTCCGCCAAGGGCTCCAGCGTCTCCAAGGGGGAGTCCCTCAAGGACACCGCCCAGACCCTCGCCGCCATGGGCGTCGACGCCGTCGTCATCCGGCACAGCGCCTCCGGCGCCCCCTACCGGCTCGCCAACTCCGGCTGGATCGACGCCCCCGTGATCAACGCCGGCGACGGCACCCACCAGCACCCCACCCAGGCCCTCCTCGACGCCTTCACCCTGCGCCGCCGCCTCGTCGGCCACGACGCCGGCATCGGCCAGGACCTGTCCGGCCGGCGCGTCACCATCGTCGGCGACGTCCTCCACAGCCGCGTCGCCCGCTCCAACGTCGACCTGCTCCACACCCTGGGGGCCGAGGTCACCCTCGTCGCCCCGCCCACCCTGGTGCCCGTCGGCGTCGACAGCTGGCCCTGCGAGGTGTCGTACGACCTCGACAGCGCCCTGCCCAAGTGCGACGCCGTCATGATGCTGCGCGTCCAGCGCGAGCGGATGAACGCCGCGTTCTTCCCCACCGAGCGCGAGTACTCCCGCCGCTACGGCCTCGACGCCGAGCGCATGGCGAGGATCCCCGAGCACGCCGTCGTCATGCACCCCGGCCCCATGGTCCGCGGCATGGAGATCACCGCCGAGGTCGCCGACTCCCCCCGCTGCACCGTCGTCGAGCAGGTCGCCAACGGCGTCTTCACCCGCATGGCCGTCCTCTACCTGCTGCTCGGTGGCAACGAACCCGCCGTCACCCAGCCGTCGTCCCGTACCGAGGAGAAGTAACCCAGCATGAGCAAGACCCTGATCCGTGGTGCGAAGGTCCTCGGCGGCGAGGTCCGCGACGTCCTCGTCGACGGCGAGACGATCGCCGAGGTCGGCACCGGCCTGAGCGCCGAGGGCGCCACCGTCGTCGAGGCCGAGGGACTGATCCTGCTGCCCGGCCTCGTCGACCTCCACACCCACCTGCGCGAGCCCGGCCGTGAGGACTCCGAGACCGTCCTCACCGGCACCCGCGCCGCCGCGAGCGGCGGCTACACGGCCGTCTTCGCCATGGCCAACACCTTCCCCGTCGCCGACACCGCCGGCGTCGTCGAGCAGGTCTGGCGCCTCGGCCGCGAGCACGGCTACTGCGACGTGCAGCCCATCGGCGCCGTCACCGTCGGCCTGGAGGGCAGGAAGCTCGCCGAGCTCGGCGCCATGCACGAGTCCGCCGCCGGCGTCACCGTCTTCTCCGACGACGGCAAGTGCGTCGACGACGCCGTGATCATGCGCCGGGCCCTGGAGTACGTGAAGGCGTTCGGCGGCGTCGTCGCCCAGCACGCCCAGGAGCCCCGGCTCACCGAGGGCGCCCAGATGAACGAGGGCGTCGTCTCCGCCGAGCTCGGCCTCGGCGGCTGGCCCGCCGTCGCCGAGGAGTCGATCATCGCCCGCGACGTCCTCCTCGCCGAGCACGTCGGCTCCCGCGTCCACATCTGCCACCTGTCGACCGCCGGCTCCGTCGAGATCGTCCGCTGGGCCAAGTCCCGCGGCATCGACGTCACCGCCGAGGTCACCCCGCACCACCTCCTCCTCACCGACGAGATGGTCCGCACGTACGACCCGGTCTACAAGGTCAACCCGCCGCTGCGCACCGAGCGCGACGTGACGGCCCTGCGCGAGGCGCTCGCCGACGGCACGATCGACATCGTCGCCACCGACCACGCCCCGCACCCGCACGAGGACAAGGACTGCGAGTGGGCCGCCGCCGCCATGGGCATGGTCGGCCTGGAGACCGCGCTGTCCGTGGTCCAGCACACGATGGTCGACACCGGCCTCCTCGACTGGGCGGCCGTCGCCGACCGCATGTCCTTCGCCCCCGCCCGGATCGGCGGCGCCACCGGCCACGGCCGCCCCGTCTCGGCAGGCGAGCCCGCGAACCTGACGCTGGTCGATCCGGCATACCGTGGGACCGTGGACCCCGCGGACTTCGCCTCCCGCAGCCGCAACACCCCCTACGAGGGCCGCGAGCTGCCGGGACGCGTCACCCACACCTTCCTGCGGGGCAGGGCAACGCTCATGGACGGGAAGCTCGCGTGACAACTCTGATCCCCCTCGCCGCCGAACCCCGGTCGGCCGAGGTGACCGACTGGACCGCCCGCCTCGGCTGGGTCGGCGTACTGCTCCTCTTCGTGGCCCTCGCCTACTGGCTGATGCGCCAGGGCTGGAAGTGGCGCGTCAGCCTGCAGTCCGCCCTGCCCGAGCTGCCCACCGCGCCCGAGAACCCCGGTGAGACGCGCCTCACCCTCAGCGGCCGCTACCACGGGTCCACCGTGGCCGGGCAGTGGCTGGAGCGGATCGTGGCGCACGGCCTCGGCACCCGCAGCCACGCCGAGCTCACCCTGACGGACGCGGGCCTGGAGGTCGTACGCCCCGGGGCCACCGACTTCTTCGTCCCGGCCGACCGGCTGCGCGGGGCACGGCTCGACAAGGGCATCGCCGGCAAGGTCCTCACCGAAGGCGGCCTGCTGGTCGTCACCTGGGCCCACGGCGACCAGCTGATCGACTCCGGCTTCCGCTCCGACCGGGCAGCCGAGCACCCCGCATGGGTCACCGCCCTCACCTCACTCAGCACCGAGAACACCACGACGGAAGGCGCCGCACGATGACGACCTCCACCCGGGGAACCAGGGTTCCCGCCGTCCTCGTCCTGGAGGACGGCCGCAGCTTCCGCGGCCGCGCCTACGGGGCCGTGGGGGAGACGTTCGGCGAGGCCGTCTTCTCCACCGGCATGACCGGGTACCAGGAGACCCTGACCGACCCCTCCTACCACCGCCAGGTCGTCGTCATGACGGCCCCGCACGTCGGCAACACCGGCGTCAACGACGAGGACCACGAGTCCGCCCGCATCTGGGTCTCCGGGTACGTCGTCCGCGACCCCGCCCGCACCCCCTCCAACTGGCGCTCCCGGCGCTCCCTCGACGAGGAGCTGGAGCGCCAGGGCGTCGTCGGCATCAGCGGCATCGACACCCGCGCCCTCACCCGCCACCTGCGCGAGAGCGGCGCCATGCGTGTCGGCGTCTTCTCCGGCGACGCCGTCACCGGGGACGCCGACATGCTCGCCAAGGTCCGGGCGCAGCCGCAGATGAAGGGCGCCGACCTCTCCGCCGAGGTCGCCACCAAGGAGCCGTACGTCGTCCCCGCGATCGGCGAGAAGAAGTTCACCGTCGCCGCCGTCGACCTCGGCATCAAGGGCATGACCCCGCAGCGGATGGCCGAGCGCGGCATCGAGGTGCACGTCCTGCCCGCCACCGCCACCGCCGACGACGTGTACGCCGTCGCCCCCGACGGCGTGTTCTTCTCCAACGGCCCCGGCGACCCCGCCACCGCCGACCACCCGGTCGCCGTCATGCGCGCCGTCCTGGAGCGCAGGACGCCCCTGTTCGGCATCTGCTTCGGCAACCAGATCCTCGGCCGCGCCCTCGGCTTCGGCACCTACAAGCTGAAGTACGGCCACCGCGGCATCAACCAGCCCGTGCAGGACCGTACGACCGGCAAGGTCGAGGTCACCGCGCACAACCACGGCTTCGCCGTCGACGCCCCGCTCGACCAGGTGTCCGACACCCCCTACGGCCGCGCCGAGGTCTCCCACGTCTGCCTCAACGACAACGTGGTGGAGGGCCTCCAGCTGCTCGACCAGCCGGCCTTCAGCGTCCAGTACCACCCCGAAGCGGCCGCGGGTCCCCACGACGCCGCGTACCTGTTCGACCGCTTCGTTTCCCTGATGGAGGCCGAGCGTGCCTAAGCGCACCGACATCCAGTCCGTCCTGGTGATCGGCTCCGGCCCGATCGTCATCGGCCAGGCCGCCGAGTTCGACTACTCCGGCACCCAGGCGTGCCGCGTCCTCAAGTCCGAGGGCCTGCGGGTCATCCTGGTGAACTCCAACCCGGCCACGATCATGACCGACCCGGAGATCGCCGACGCCACGTACGTCGAGCCGATCACCCCCGAGTTCGTCGAGAAGATCATCGCCAAGGAGCGCCCCGACGCCCTCCTGCCCACCCTCGGCGGCCAGACCGCGCTCAACACCGCGATCTCCATGCACGAGCAGGGTGTCCTGGAGAAGTACGGCGTGGAGCTGATCGGCGCCAACGTCGAGGCGATCCACAAGGGCGAGGACCGCGACCTGTTCAAGGGCGTCGTGGAGGCCGTCCGCGCCAGGATCGGCCACGGCGAGTCCGCCCGCTCGGTGATCTGCCACTCCATGGACGACGTCCTCGCGGGCGTCGAGACGCTCGGCGGCTACCCCGTCGTCGTCCGCCCCTCCTTCACCATGGGCGGCGCCGGCTCCGGCTTCGCCCACGACGAGGAGGAGCTGCGCCGCATCGCCGGCCAGGGCCTCACGCTGTCGCCGACCACCGAGGTGCTCCTGGAGGAGTCCATCCTCGGCTGGAAGGAGTACGAGCTGGAGCTGATGCGCGACAAGCACGACAACGTCGTGGTCGTCTGCTCCATCGAGAACTTCGACCCCATGGGCGTCCACACCGGCGACTCCATCACCGTGGCGCCCGCGATGACCCTCACCGACCGCGAGTACCAGATCCTCCGGGACGTCGGTATCGCGATCATCCGCGAGGTCGGCGTCGACACCGGCGGCTGCAACATCCAGTTCGCCGTCAACCCCGAGGACGGCCGGGTCATCGTCATCGAGATGAACCCGCGCGTCTCCCGCTCCTCCGCCCTGGCGTCGAAGGCGACCGGCTTCCCCATCGCCAAGATCGCCGCCAAGCTCGCCGTCGGCTACACGCTCGACGAGATCCCCAACGACATCACCCAGGAGACCCCGGCGTCCTTCGAGCCCACGCTCGACTACGTCGTGGTCAAGGCGCCCCGCTTCGCCTTCGAGAAGTTCCCGTCCGCCGACTCCACCCTCACCACGACCATGAAGTCGGTCGGCGAGGCCATGGCGATCGGCCGCAACTTCACCGAGGCGCTGCAGAAGGCCCTGCGCTCCCTGGAGAAGAAGGGCAGCCAGTTCACCTTCGTCGGCGACCCCGGCGACAAGGCCGAGCTGCTGCGCGAGGCGGTCCGCCCCACCGACGGCCGGATCAACGCCGTCATGCAGGCCATCCGCGCCGGCGCCACCCCCGAGGAGGTCTTCGACGCCACGAAGATCGACCCGTGGTTCGTCGACCAGATGTTCCTGATCAAGGAGATCGCCGACGAGCTGGCCGCCGCCGAGAAGCTCCACCCCGAGCTGCTCGCCGAGGCCAAGCGCCACGGCTTCTCCGACCAGCAGATCGCGGAGATCCGCGGCCTGCGCGAGGACGTCGTCCGCGAGGTCCGGCACGCCCTCGGTGTCCGTCCCGTCTACAAGACGGTCGACACCTGCGCCGCCGAGTTCGCCGCGAAGACCCCGTACTTCTACTCCTCGTACGACGAGGAGACCGAGGTCGCCCGCCGCGACAAGCCCGCCGTGATCATCCTCGGCTCCGGGCCCAACCGGATCGGCCAGGGCATCGAGTTCGACTACTCCTGCGTCCACGCCTCCTTCGCGCTGAGCGACGCCGGCTACGAGACCGTGATGGTCAACTGCAACCCGGAGACCGTCTCCACGGACTACGACACCTCCGACCGCCTGTACTTCGAGCCGCTCACGCTCGAGGACGTGCTGGAGATCGTCCACGCCGAGCAGCAGGCGGGCCCCCTCGCCGGCGTGGTCGTCCAGCTCGGCGGCCAGACCCCGCTCGGCCTCGCCCAGGCGCTCAAGGACAACGGCGTACCGGTCGTCGGCACCCCGCCGGAGGCCATCCACGCCGCCGAGGACCGCGGCGCCTTCGGCCGCGTCCTGAAGGAGGCCGGCCTCCCGGCGCCCAAGCACGGCACCGCGACCACCTTCGCCGAGGCCAAGGAGATCGCCGACGAGATCGGCTACCCGGTCCTCGTCCGCCCGTCCTACGTGCTCGGCGGCCGCGGCATGGAGATCGTCTACGACGAGGCGCGCCTCGAGACGTACATCGCCGAGTCCACCGAGATCAGCCCCACCCGGCCGGTCCTCGTCGACCGCTTCCTCGACGACGCCATCGAGATCGACGTCGACGCCCTCTACGACGGCGAGGAGCTGTACCTCGGCGGCGTCATGGAGCACATCGAGGAGGCCGGCATCCACTCCGGCGACTCGGCGTGCGCCCTGCCCCCGATCACCCTCGGCGGCTTCGACGTCAAGCGCCTGCGCGCCTCCACCGAGGCCATCGCCAAGGGCGTCGGCGTCCGCGGCCTGATCAACATCCAGTTCGCCATGGCCGGGGACATCCTCTACGTCCTGGAGGCCAACCCGCGCGCCTCCCGCACGGTCCCCTTCACCTCCAAGGCGACCGCCGTCCCGCTGGCGAAGGCCGCCGCCCGCATCTCGCTCGGCGCCACCGTCGCCGAGCTGCGCGCCGAGGGCCTGCTGCCCGCGCGCGGCGACGGCGGCGAGCTCCCGCTCGACGCGCCGATCTCCGTCAAGGAGGCCGTCATGCCGTGGTCGCGCTTCCGCGACATCCACGGCCGCGGCGTCGACACCGTCCTCGGCCCGGAGATGCGCTCCACCGGCGAGGTCATGGGCATCGACTCGGTCTTCGGCACGGCGTACGCCAAGTCGCAGGCCGGCGCGTACGGCCCGTTGCCCACCAAGGGCCGCGCGTTCATCTCGGTCGCCAACCGCGACAAGCGCTCGATGATCTTCCCGGCGCGCGAGCTGGTCGCCCACGGCTTCGAGCTGCTCGCCACCTCCGGCACCGCCGAGGTCCTCAAGCGCAACGGCATCAACGCCACCGTCGTGCGCAAGCAGTCCGAGGGCGAGGGCCCCGGCGGCGAGAAGACCATCGTCCAGCTGATCCACGCCGGCGAGGTCGACCTCATCGTCAACACCCCGTACGGCACCGGTGGCCGCCTCGACGGCTACGAGATCCGCACCGCCGCCGTGGCGCGCGGCGTCCCCTGCCTCACCACGGTCCAGGCGCTCGCCGCGGCCGTCCAGGGCATCGACGCCCTCACCCACGGAGGGGTCGGCGTCCGCTCCCTCCAGGAACACGCCGAACACCTGATCGCGGCCCGCGACTAGCAGCCCACGAGGGGGACACCGCCACCGCGGTGTCCCCCTCCTCATGAGGACACCCACCGAGATGTACGAACTCTTCTTCCACCTCGTCTTCAAGCGGATGGACCCGGAGCGCGCCCACCACGCGGCCGTCCGCTGGATCCGCCTCCTGGCCGGCGTCCCCGTGCTGCGCACCCTCGCCGCCGCCGTCCTCGCGCCCCGCCCCAGGGAGCTGCGCACCGAGGCCCTCGGCCTGCGCATGCACGGCCCCTTCGGGCTGGCCGCCGGCTTCGACAAGAACGCCGTCGCGATCGACGGCATGGCGATGCTGGGCTTCGACCACGTCGAGATCGGCACCGTCACCGGCGAGCCGCAGCCCGGCAACCCCAAGAAGCGCCTCTTCCGCCTGGTTCCGGACCGCGCCCTGATCAACCGCATGGGCTTCAACAACGAGGGCTCCGCCGCCGTGGCGCGGCGGCTGCGCGAGCGCGTGCCGGTCTTCAGGACGGCCGTCGGCGTCAACATCGGCAAGACCAAGGCCGTCCCCGAGGCCGAGGCCGTCGCGGACTACGTGAAGTCCACCGAGCGCCTGGCCGGCCACGCCGACTACCTCGTCGTCAACGTCTCCTCGCCCAACACGCCCGGCCTGCGCGACCTCCAGGCCACCGAGGCGCTCCGGCCGCTGCTCACCGCCGTCCGGGAGGCCGCCGACCGCACGGTCACCGACCGCCGAGTCCCGCTCCTGGTGAAGATCGCCCCCGACCTGGCCGACGAGGACGTCGACGCCGTCGCCGACCTCGCCGTGGAGCTGGGCCTGGACGGGATCATCGCCACCAACACCACCATCGCCCGCGACGGCCTGGGCCTCGTCTCCGACCCGGCGCTCGTCGCGGAGACCGGCGGCCTGTCCGGCGCCCCCCTCAAGGAGCGGTCCCTGGAGGTCCTGCGCCGCCTCTACGCGCGCGTGGGCGACCGGCTCGTCCTCGTGGGCGTCGGCGGCGTCGAGAACGCCGAGGACGCCTGGCGGCGCATCCTCGCCGGCGCCACCCTCGTACAGGGCTACAGCGCCTTCATCTACGAGGGCCCCTTCTACGCCCGCGCCGTCCGCAAGGGCCTCGCGGCCCGGCTGAAGGCCTCCCCGTACGCCACCCTCGCCGACGCCGTCGGCGCGGACACCCGAAAGGCCGTCCAGTGACCCCCGCACCCTTCGGCGCCCGCCTGCGCGAGGCCATGGACGCACGCGGCCCGCTCTGCGTCGGCATCGACCCGCACGCCTCCCTGCTCTCCGCCTGGGGCCTCGCGGACGACGTCGGCGGCCTGGAGACCTTCACCCGCACCGTGGTGGAGGCGCTGGCCGGCACCGTGGCCGTCTTCAAGCCGCAGAGCGCCTTCTTCGAGCGGTTCGGCTCGCGCGGCGTCGCGGTCCTGGAGAGGGCCGTCGCCGACCTGCGGGAGGCGGGCGCCCTCGTCGTCATGGACGCCAAGCGCGGTGACATCGGCTCCACCATGGCCGCGTACGCCGAGACGTTCCTGCGCGAGGACTCGCCGCTGTTCTCGGACGCGCTGACCGTCTCCCCGTACCTGGGCTACGGCTCCCTGAAGCCGGCCGTCGACCTCGCGCGCGAGAGCGGCGCCGGCCTGTTCGTCCTCGCCCTGACCTCCAACCCGGAGGGCGCCGAGGTCCAGCGGGCCGTGCGCGAGGACGGGCGGACCGTCGGGGCGACCGTGCTGGCGCACCTCGCCGAGGAGAACGCGGGGGAGACCCCCATGGGCTCCTTCGGCGCGGTCGTCGGCGCCACCCTCGGCGACCTGTCCTCCTTCGACCTGGACGTCAACGGCCCCCTCCTGGCGCCGGGCATCGGCGCCCAGGGCGCCACCCCGGCGGACCTGCCGGGCGTCTTCGGCGCCGCCGTGCGCAACGTCGTCCCGAACGTCAGCCGCGGCGTCCTGCGGCAGGGCCCGGACGCGGCGGCCCTGCGGGACGCGGCGCAGCGGTACGCGGACGAGGTGCGCGCCGCCGTCGGCGGCTGAGCCCGCGGATACTGTGATGTACCTCACGGGTGCCCGTCCCGCCAGGCGGGCGCCCGGTCCCGCCCCGCGCGGCGCCCGCGGAACGGCCCGTGGCGGTTGTTGACGGATTCGGGCCCCAAACGGGGGCGTTATGTCGCGTTTGTCGGGCAGGATCGATGCTGACCAGGACTTTTCCGCTGTTCTCGCTGACTCGGGCGGCCTTGGCCGCTAGTCTCCGACGAGAGTCAGCGTTCGCAGCGTCACTGCGTTGCTCGTTGCTCCCTTGGTGTGGGCCGACTAGGTTCCTCACCGGTCCGTATCCGACAGTTCGACATCCGAGGTGACGTAGGCGTGGCTCTTCCGCCCCTTACCCCTGAACAGCGCGCAGCCGCGCTCGAAAAGGCCGCCGCGGCTCGCCGGGAGCGGGCCGAGGTCAAGAATCGACTCAAGCACTCCGGCGCCTCGCTCCACGAGGTCATCAAGCAGGGCCAGGAGAACGACGTCATCGGCAAGATGAAGGTCTCCGCCCTCCTGGAGTCCCTGCCGGGCGTGGGCAAGGTCCGCGCCAAGCAGATCATGGAGCGGCTGGGCATCTCCGAGAGCCGCCGCGTGCGCGGGCTCGGCTCCAACCAGATCGCGTCCCTGGAGCGTGAATTCGGCGGCTCCAAGGCCTGACGGCCGATACCTGGCGTCCGGGACACTCCCGGAAGCTGGAATAATCGCCCCATGGCTGCAACATCCCGGGGGACGACCCCCGAGCCCCCGGTCGTACGTCCGCGGCTGACCGTGCTCTCCGGCCCCTCCGGGGTCGGCAAGAGCACGGTCGTCGCCCATATGCGCAAGGTCCACCCGGAGGTCTGGCTCTCGGTGTCGGCCACGACCCGCACGCCGCGTCCCGGCGAGCAGGACGGCGTGCAGTACCACTTCGTCACGGACGACGAGTTCGACAAGCTCATCGCCAACGGCGAACTGCTGGAGTGGGCCGAGTTCGCCGGCAACCGCTACGGCACGCCGCGCCGGGCCGTCCAGGACCGGCTGGAGGCCGGCGAGCCCGTCCTCCTGGAGATCGACCTCCAGGGCGCCCGGCTGGTGCGCGAGTCCATGCCCGACGCGCAGCTGGTCTTCCTGGCCCCGCCGAGCTGGGACGAGCTGGTCCGCCGGCTCACCGGCCGCGGCACCGAGTCGCCCGAGGTCATCGAGCGGCGCCTGGAGGCGGCCAAGGTCGAGCTCGCGGCCGAGTCCGAGTTCGACGTCACCCTGGTCAACACCTCCGTCGAGGACGTGGCACGTGAGCTGCTAGCCTTGATGGACGTTGTCTGATTCTCTTTGTCCACTTTTTCGGAAGGTAGAGCGTGTCCTCTTCCATCACCGCGCCCGAGGGCATCATCAACCCGCCGATCGACGAGCTGCTCGAGGCCACTGACTCGAAGTACAGCCTCGTGATCTACGCGGCCAAGCGCGCGCGGCAGATCAACGCGTACTACTCGCAGCTCGGTGAGGGCCTGCTCGAGTACGTCGGTCCGCTGGTGGACACCCACGTCCACGAGAAGCCCCTCTCGATCGCCCTGCGGGAGATCAACGCGGGCCTGCTGACCTCCGAGGCCGTCGAGGGCCCGGCGCAGTAAGCGCGTCCTTACGTCATCACCAGGCCCGGCGGGCGTCCGCCGGGCCTGCGGTGTGTCCCGGAAGGCGCGACGTCCGGTGGCCGTGCGGTCCCGGAGGCCGTGCGGCCCCGAAGCCGGGACGCCGTACCAACCCTCAGAGCGGGAGGCGCAGTGTCCGAGCCCAAGCCCAAGGTCGTCCTCGGAGTCAGCGGCGGCATCGCCGCCTACAAGGCGTGCGAGCTGCTGCGCCGGCTGACCGAGTCGGGCCATGACGTACGGGTCGTCCCGACCGCGTCCGCCCTCCACTTCGTCGGCGCCGCGACCTGGTCCGCGCTCTCCGGCAACCCGGTCTCCGACCAGGTCTGGGAGGACGTCCACGAGGTCCCCCACGTCCGCATCGGGCAGGCGGCCGACCTCGTCGTCGTCGCCCCCTGCACCGCCGACATGCTCGCCAAGGCCGCCCACGGCCTCGCCGACGACCTCCTCACCAACACGCTGCTCACCGCCCGCTGCCCGGTCGTCTTCGCCCCCGCCATGCACACCGAGATGTGGGAGCACCCGGCCACCCGGGAGAACGTCGCCACGCTGCGCCGCCGCGGCGCCGTGGTCATCGAGCCCGCCGTCGGCCGCCTCACCGGCGTCGACACGGGCAAGGGCCGCCTCCCCGACCCCGCCGAGATCTTCGAGGTCTGCCGCCGGGTCCTCGCCCGCGGCGCCGCCGAGCCCGACCTCGCCGGCCGCCACGTGGTGGTCAGCGCCGGCGGCACCCGCGAGCCGCTCGACCCCGTCCGGTACCTGGGGAACCGTTCCTCCGGCAAGCAGGGCTACGCCCTCGCCCGCACCGCCGCCGCGCGCGGCGCCCGCGTCACCCTCGTCGAGGCCAACACCGGCATGCCCGACCCGGCCGGCGTCGACGTCGTCCGCGTCGGCACCGCCCTCCAGCTGCGCGAGGCCGTCCTGAAGGCCGCCGCCGACGCCGACGTGGTCGTCATGGCCGCGGCCGTGGCGGACTTCCGGCCCGCCGCGTACGCCGAAGGCAAGATCAAGAAGCGGGAGGGCGAGGAGCCCGCGCCCGTCGCCCTCGTCCGCAACCCGGACGTCCTCGCGGAGCTCTCCGCCGACCGCGCCCGCCCCGGCCAGGTCGTCGTCGGCTTCGCCGCCGAGACCGACGACGTCCTCGCGAACGGCCGCGACAAGCTCCGCCGCAAGGGCTGCGACCTGCTCGTCGTCAACGAGGTGGGGGAGCGCAGGACCTTCGGTTCCGAGGAGAACGAGGCCGTCGTCCTCGGCTCCGACGGCACCGAGACCCCCGTCCCGCACGGCCCCAAGGAGGACCTCGCGGACACCGTGTGGGACCTGGTGGTGCCCCGTCTGCCATGAGGGTGAATCCCGTGATTCCCCTCACAGCCCGCCGACCCCCGGCGGCGGGGCAACTCCCCCCGTACGGAAAGGTGATCTTGCCTTCGGCGGTGGGAACGATGTGGCCAATCAGGCTTCCGCTGTGCGAGACGCCTGGTCCCCTGCCCGAGAGGGCCCGATAAACTGTTCCCGGAACGACGCGGGGCGCAGCCCCCTGCCGGTCCACAAACGATCAGCCAGCAGCCGCTGCAAACCCAGGGAGCGTTGTGTCCCGTCGTCTTTTCACCTCGGAGTCCGTGACCGAGGGGCATCCCGACAAGATCGCTGACCAGATCAGTGACACCATTCTCGACGCGTTGCTGCGGGAGGACCCGTCCTCTCGTGTGGCGGTGGAGACGCTGATCACCACCGGGTTGGTGCATGTGGCCGGTGAGGTGACCACCCAGGCGTACGCGGACATTCCCACGTTGGTGCGCGAGAAGATCCTGGAGATCGGTTACGACTCGTCGAAGAAGGGTTTCGACGGTGCTTCGTGTGGGGTGTCGGTGTCGATCGGTGCGCAGTCGCCGGACATCGCGCAGGGGGTCGACGCGGCCTACGAGCAGCGGGTGGAGGGTGACCAGGACGAGCTGGACCAGCAGGGTGCCGGTGACCAGGGGTTGATGTTCGGCTACGCGTCGGACGAGACGCCGGAGCTGATGCCGCTGCCGATCCATCTGGCGCACCGGTTGTCGCGGCGTCTGACGGAGGTGCGCAAGAACGGGACGATCCCGTATCTGCGTCCGGACGGCAAGACGCAGGTGACGATCGAGTACGACGGGGACAAGGCGGTCCGTCTGGACACGGTGGTGGTCTCCTCGCAGCACGCCAGTGACATCGACCTGGAGTCGCTGCTGGCGCCCGACATCCGTGAGTTCGTCGTGGAGCACGTGCTGGGGCAGTTGCTGGACGACGGGATCAAGCTGGAGACGGAGGGCTACCGGCTGCTGGTGAACCCGACGGGGCGTTTTGAGATCGGTGGTCCGATGGGGGACGCGGGTCTGACCGGTCGGAAGATCATCATCGACACGTACGGGGGCATGGCCCGTCATGGCGGGGGTGCCTTCTCGGGCAAGGACCCGTCCAAGGTGGACCGTTCGGCGGCCTACGCGATGCGGTGGGTGGCCAAGAACGTGGTGGCGGCCGGGCTGGCCTCGCGGTGTGAGGTCCAGGTCGCCTACGCGATCGGCAAGGCCGAGCCGGTGGGCCTGTTCGTGGAGACCTTCGGCACGGCCAAGGTCGAGGTGGAGCGGATCGAGAACGCGATCGCGGAGGTCTTCGACCTGCGTCCGGCCGCGATCATCCGTGATCTGGACCTGCTGCGTCCGATCTACTCCCAGACCGCGGCCTACGGCCACTTCGGCCGCGAGCTGCCCGACTTCACCTGGGAGCGCACCGACCGCGTCGACGCCCTGCGCAAGGCCGCGGGCCTGTAGCACCCACCCCGCGCGTACCGGAAGTCCGGCCCCGTCCCGTACGGAGCCGGACTCCGGCGTTTGCGGGTGCCCGTCCGCACCCCGCGGCCGGAGCGGTGTTGTCGGTGGTGTCTGGTAGGCATGGGGCTGTGAGCAGCGGGAGCGGGAATCGGGAAGGGCGGCCGGGCGAGGGGCCGGAGCAGCTCGCGCTCATCCGGGAGTCCGTGCGGAAGGCGAAGGCGCCGCGGGCCAGGCCGCGGACGTGGCGGGGGGCCGCGCTGGCGAAGGAGCTGCCCGTCGCGCGGGTCGTCGTCAACAAGGGCGTGCTCCACCTCGACCAGTTCTTCGACTACGCGGTCCCCGAGGAGCTCGACGCCGCGGCCCGGCCCGGGGTGCGGGTGCGGGTGCGGTTCGGCGCGGGCGCGCACCAGGTGCGGGACGGGCGGCGCGAGGGCGGGCGGCTCATCGACGGGTTCCTCGTCGAGCGGCGCGCCGACACGGACTACACGGGGCCGCTGGCCGCGCTCGCCGACGTGGTGTCCCCCGAACCCGTCCTGAGCCCCGAACTGCTGGGGCTGGCGCGGGCGGTCGCCGACCGGTACGCGGGCAGCCTCGCCGACGTCCTGCAACTCGCCGTGCCGCCGCGCAGCGCCCGCGCGGAGGGCAGGCCGTCGCCCGAGCCGCTGCCGCCGCCGCCCGTGCCCGAGGCCGGCACGTGGACGCGGTACGCGCACGGGGAGGCGTTCCTGAGCGCCCTCGCGCGCGGGGGGGCGCCCCGTGCCGTGTGGAACGCCCTGCCCGGCCCGCACTGGGCGCAGGAACTGGCGCGGGCGGTGGGCGCGACGCTCGCCTCCGGGCGCGGCGCCCTCGTCGTCGTCCCCGACGGGCGGGCCGCCGCGCGCGTGGACGCCGCCCTGACGGCCGTCCTCGGGGAGGGGCGGCACGCGCTGCTGACCGCCGAGGCCGGGCCCGAGCGGCGGTACCGGCAGTGGCTGGCGGTGCGGCGCGGCTCGGTGCGCGCGGTCGTCGGGACACGGGCCGCCATGTTCGCGCCCGTGCGGGACCTGGGGCTCGTCGCCGTCTGGGACGACGGCGACGGCAGCCACAGCGAACCGCACGCCCCGCAGCCGCACGCGCGCGACGTGCTGCTGCTGCGCGCCGCGCACGACGGGTGCGGCTTCCTGCTGGGCGGTACGAGCTGCACGGTGGAGGCCGCCCAGCTCGTCCAGAGCGGCTGGGCGCGGCCCCTGGTGGCGCCGCGCGAGCGGGTGCGGGCCGCCGCGCCGCTCGTACGGACCGTCGGCGACGGGGAGCTGGCGCGCGACGAGGCGGCGCGGGCCGCGCGGCTGCCGTCCCTCGCGTGGCAGGCCGTACGGGACGGGCTGAAGTCCGGGCCGGTGCTGGTGCAGGTGCCCCGGCGCGGCTACGTGCCCCGGCTGGCGTGCGAGCGGTGCCGCGCACCGGCCCGGTGCCGGCACTGCGCCGGGCCCCTGGAGGCCCCCGAGCAGCGGGAGTTGAGGTGCGGCTGGTGCGGGCGCGGCGAGCCGGACTGGCGGTGCGTCGAGTGCGGCTCCCCCCGGCTGCGCGCGCGGGTCGTCGGCGCCCGGCGCACGGCGGAGGAGCTGGGGCGGGCCTTCCCCGCCGTGCCGGTACGCACCTCCGGGCGGGACCACGTCCTGGACTCCGTGCCGGGCCGGCCCGCGCTGGTGGTGAGCACCCCGGGCGCCGAGCCGGTCGCCGAGGGCGGGTACGCGGCCGCGCTGCTCCTGGACGGCTGGGCCCTCCTGGCCAGGCCCGACCTGCGGGCCGGCGAGGAGGCGCTGCGCCGCTGGATCGACGCCGCGTCGCTGGTGCGGGGCCAGGACGAGGGCGGCACGGTGGTGGTCGTCGCCGAGCCGACGCTGCGGCCCGTGCAGGCGCTGGTGCGGTGGGACCCGGTGGGCCACGCCCAGCGGGAGCTGGCCGAGCGCGCGGAGCTGGGCTTCCCGCCGGTCTCCCGCATGGCCGCGGTGGCGGGCCGCCCGGGAGCCGTCGCCGAGTTCCTGGCGGCGGCCGGGCTCCCGCCGGACGCGGAGGTCCTGGGGCCGGTGCCGGTTCCCCCCGCGCCCCCCGGCGGGCCGCGCCGCCCGGGCGACCCGCCCGCCGGCGAGCCGTGGGAACGCGCCCTGGTGCGGGTCCCGCCGGGCACCGGCGCGGCCCTGGCGTCCGCCCTCAAGGAGGCCCAGGCCGCCCGCCTGGCCAAGGGGGGCGCGTCGCCGGTCCGCGTCAGGATGGACCCGCCGGACATCGGCTGAGCGGGGCGGGAGGGCCGTGGGAGGTCGGTCCGCCCCGGGGTGTTCCGCCCGGGGCGGGCCCGTCCTGAGCCGGTCCGCCCCGGGGGCCGGCCCGTGCCGAGAAGACGTTTCGTCGTACGGGCCCGGGCGGGCCGGACATCGAGGTCTTCTCGGCCTGCGGGCACCACGTCCCGCCGTACGGGCCCGGAGGGGGGCGTGCGGGGTGGCCCGGCTTCCGGCGGCGGTTCGAGCGGCGGCGGGGGAGCGGTACCGACTTCCCGGCCTGACCCGGGGAAGGCCGCCACCGGCGGGCGGGATGCACGGCGCGGGCGGCGCGGCGACGTGGGCGGGATGCGCGGCGCGGCCGGTGTACGCGGCGCGGGCGGGGGGACGGAGCCGCCCCGCCTGCCGGGGGAGGAGGGCGGGCGGGGCGGCCGGGAGGGGGGAGGGGTCAGCCGTTGCGCGGGGCGGGGAAGGCGCTCGGGCGGACCTCCTCCCGGTGGGGCTGGTCCCTGAACGCCTGCGCGGTCGGCTGCGGCGCCACCGACCGCGCGGGCGGGACCGACGCCGCCTGCGCCGGGCGCTCCGCCGCGGCCGGCGGCTGGGCGGCCGCGCGGCGCGCCCCGTACCGGCGGTGCACGGCCTGTTTGGTGACCCCCAGCGCCGAGCCGACCGCGTCCCACGAGAAGCCCAGCGAGCGGTCGAAGTCGACGGCCGCGGTGACCAGGGTCTCGACGCTGTCCCGCAGCTCCTGCGCGAGCCGGACGGTGGGGGCCGGGGCCCTGCCGTAGACGACGAAGCCCGTCGACGGGCCGGAGCGACGCGGGCGGTAGACGTTGCCCAGCTGGGCGGTGAGCGTGCGCAGGGCGTCCACCTGCCGGCGGACCCGCTCGATGTCCCGCACCAACAGGTGCAGGCTCGCCCGGGCTTGGGCGTCGTGGGTTGCGTGGTCGGCCATTGACAAGCCTCTCGAACCGGCGTTGGAAAGGGGCGGGCCGCATCCGAGTGCGGCCCGATACGGTCAATCTCCTTTGACAACGCGCCACCCGCGGCCGGGGTCACGCAGCAGAGGCGTATCCGCATATGCGCGAGGCGCGCGGGCACGCGTACGCCCCCCGGGGCCCCGGGCCCTAGACTGGTGCGCCGCCCGGCCGCCCCGCGGACCGCCCCGGCAGGGCCCTCCCGCCGCGACTCCGGCGCATCCGACGAACAAGCGAGGTAACACGGAGTGAAGCTCGTCTTCGCAGGCACCCCCGAGGTCGCCGTCCCCGCCCTGGACGCCCTGCTCGCCTCCGGCCGGCACGAGGTGGCCGCCGTCGTCACGCGGCCCGACGCCCCGGCCGGACGGGGCCGGCGCCTGGTCGCGAGCCCCGTCGCGGAGCGGGCCGCCGAGGCGGGCATCGAGGTCCTCAAGCCCGCGAAGCCGCGCGACGAGGAGTTCCTCGCCCGGCTCCGCGAGATCGCGCCGGACTGCTGCCCCGTCGTCGCCTACGGGGCGCTCCTGCCGAAGGCCGCGCTGGACGTCCCGGCCCGCGGCTGGGTGAACCTGCACTTCTCGCTGCTGCCCGCGTGGCGCGGCGCCGCGCCCGTCCAGCACGCGCTGATGGCCGGGGACGAGGTGACCGGGGCGTCGACCTTCCTGATCGAGGAGGGCCTGGACTCGGGGCCCGTCTACGGCGTCGTCACCGAGGAGGTCCGCCCCACCGACACCAGCGGCGACCTGCTCACCCGGCTCGCCTTCGCGGGCGCCGGGCTGCTCGCGGCGACGATGGACGGCATCGAGGACGGCACGCTCCAGGCGGTGCCGCAGCCCGCGGAGGGCGTCACCCTCGCCCCGAAGATCACCGTCGAGGACGCCCGCGTCGACTGGACGGCGCCGGCGCTGCGCGTCGACCGGGTGGTGCGGGGCTGCACGCCCGCCCCCGGGGCGTGGACCGTGTTCCGCGGCGAGCGCCTGAAGCTCGTCCAGGCGGCGCCGGCACCGGACCGTACGGACCTGGCGCCGGGCGAGCTGTCGGCCGGCAAGAACCACGTGCACGTCGGCACCGGCTCCCACGCGGTGGAGCTGATCTGGGTCCAGGCCCAGGGCAAGAAGCCCATGCGCGCGGCGGACTGGGCCCGCGGCGTCCGCATCGCGGCGGGCGAGCGCCTCGGCGCCTGACGCCACGCGCCGGCCCCCGACACCGGGCGCCGGCCCCCGGCGGGCCGGTCCGCCCCGCCGCGGACCGGCGCCCGGCACCCCGCGGCCGCGAGGCGCCGGCCGTGCCGGGGCCGTCCCGCGCGGGCGGCCGCGGCCGGGGGCGGGGGACTACCCTGGGAGGGTTCGACCCCTCTGGAAGCGGAGCACCTTTTGAGCGAGCAAGGCCGTCGCCGTCCCTCCAAGCCGTACCGGCGCCCCCGGAAGGACCCGGTGCGCGTCCTGGCCTTCGAGGCGCTGCGCGCCGTGGACGAGCGGGACGCGTACGCGAACCTCGTGCTGCCCCCGCTGCTGAGGAAGGCCCGCGAGCAGGAGGGCTTCGACGCGCGGGACGCCGCGCTCGCGACGGAGCTGGTGTACGGCACGCTGCGCCGGCAGGGCACGTACGACGCGATCGTCGCCGCCTGCGTCGACCGGCCGCTGCGCGAGGTCGACCCGCCGGTGCTGGACGTGCTGGCGCTCGGCGCGCACCAGCTGCTCGGCACGCGCATCCCGACGCACGCCGCCGTGTCGGCGAGCGTCGAGCTCGCCCGCGTCGTGCTGGGCGACGGACGGGCCAAGTTCGTCAACGCCGTCCTGCGCCGCGTCGCCCAGCGCGACCTGGAGGGCTGGCTGGCGGAGGTCGCGCCGCCCTACGACGAGGACCCCGAGGACCACCTCGCCGTCGTGCACGCGCACCCCCGCTGGATCGTCTCCGCCCTGTGGGACGCCCTCGGCGGCGGCCGCGCCGGCATCGAGGACCTGCTGGAGGCCGACAACGAGCGCCCCGAGGTGACCCTCGTGGCCCGCCCCGGCCGCGCCACCCGGGCCGAGCTGCTGGACGTGCTGGGCGAGGGCGCCGGGGAGCCCGGGCGCTGGTCCCCGTACGCCGTGCGGCTCGCGGAGGGCGGCGAGCCGGGCGCCCTCGACGCCGTACGGGAGGGCCGCGCGGGCGTCCAGGACGAGGGCAGCCAGCTGGTGGCCATGGCCCTGGCCGACGCCCCCCTCGACGGCCCCGACGCGCGGTGGCTCGACGGCTGCGCGGGACCCGGCGGCAAGGCCGCCCTGCTGGGCGCCCTCGCGGCCCGGCGCGGTGCCGCCCTGCTCGCCGCCGAGAAGCAGCCCCACCGCGCCCGCCTCGTCCAGCGCGCCCTCGCCGGGAACCCCGGCCCGTACGAGGTCGTCACCGCCGACGGCACCCGTCCGCCGTGGCGCCCCGGCTCGTTCGACCGCGTCCTCGTCGACGTGCCCTGCTCCGGCCTCGGTGCTCTGCGGCGCCGCCCCGAGGCGCGCTGGCGCCGCAGGCCGGAGGACCTGGAGGGCTTCGCGCCGCTCCAGCGCTCCCTGCTGGCCGAGGCGCTGAAGTCCGCGCGGGTCGGCGGCGTCGTCGGCTACGCGACCTGCTCGCCGCACCTCGCCGAGACCCGCGCCGTCGTGGACGACGTGCTCAAGGGGCACGGGGGAGCGCAGGAGGTGACCGCCGAGTGGATCGACGCGCGCCCGCTGATGCCCGGCGTCCCCGCGCTCGGCGACGGGCCGGACGTCCAGCTCTGGCCCCACCTGCACGGCACCGACGCCATGTACCTGGCGCTGCTCCGCCGTACCGCCTGACCGAGCCGGCCCCGGGGCGGCCGACGCGCCGCCCCGGGCCCCGGACGGCGGTCCGGACGGCGACGGTCCGCACGGGGTTTGCGGGGGTTCGGGCGGACTGTCCCGCCCCCGGCGCGACCGCGCCGGGGGATCGGGGCGAGGAAGGGCCGCGTGGCATGGCAGGCTTGGCACATGGCCCAGATCAACCCCAGCATCCTGTCCGCCGACTTCGCCCGCCTCGCCGAGGAGGCCCGGGCCGTCGAAGGCGCCGACTGGCTCCACGTCGACGTCATGGACAACCACTTCGTGCCCAACCTCACGCTGGGCGTGCCGGTCGTCGAGTCGCTCAGCCGGGCGACGGACACGCCGCTGGACTGCCACCTCATGATCGAGGACCCCGACCGCTGGGCCCCGCAGTACGTGGAGGCCGGCGCCGGGTCCGTCACGTTCCACGTGGAGGCGGCCGCCGCGCCGGTACGGCTGGCGAGGGAGATCCGGGCCAAGGGCGCGCGCGCCTCCATGGCGCTCAGGCCCGCCACGCCCATCGAGCCGTTCGAGGACCTGCTGCCCGAGCTGGACATGCTGCTGATCATGACCGTCGAGCCGGGGTTCGGCGGGCAGGCCTTCCTCGACGTCATGCTGCCGAAGATCCGCCGCACCCGTGAGCTGATCTCCAAGCACGGCCTGGAGCTGTGGCTCCAGGTCGACGGCGGCGTCTCGGCGTCCACGATCGAGCGCTGCGCCGAGGCCGGCGCGGACGTCTTCGTCGCCGGGTCCGCCGTGTACGGGGCCGACGACCCGGCCGAGGCCGTGCGGGTGCTGCGCGACAAGGCCGACCGGGCGACGGCCTCCGCCGCCTGGGCGTGCGGACACTGAGCCACCGGTGGGTCACCGGGAGATGAACGCAAACCAACAGGACTGATCAAGGGCCGTCGGATCTGCAAGGATGGCGACCCGGAGTGTGAACAGCAGTGAGGAGAACGCGGTGTCTGCAATGTCGGCGGGACGTCCAGCCCTGCGGATGGGACCCGCGGAGCTGGTGCAGGCGGCGGCCATGGCCCGCCGCTTCTACCTCGAGGGCAAGTCCAAGATCCAGATCGCCGAGGAGTTCGGCGTCAGCCGCTTCAAGGTCGCCCGCGTCCTGGAGACGGCCCTGGAGCGGGACCTCGTACGGATCGAGATCCGCGTGCCGGCGGAGCTGGACGCGGAGCGGTCCGACGCGCTCCGGGCCCGCTACGGCCTGCGCCACGCCGTCGTCGTCGAGTCCCCCGCCGAGGCCGAGGACGAGTCGCCCGACCCGGAGAACCTGGGCGAGGTCGCGGCCGACCTGCTCGGCGAGCTGGTGACCGAGGGCGACGTCCTCGGACTGGCCTGGGGCCGGTCCACCATCCACATGGCCGCCGCCCTCGACCGGCTGCCGCCGTGCACGGTCGTCCAGCTGACCGGCGTGTACGACGCGGGGACCGCCGAGCGCGGTTCGGTCGAGGCCGTCCGCCGCGCCGCCCAGGTCTCCGGCGGCGAGGCGCACCCGATCTACGCGCCGATGCTCCTGCCCGACCCGGCCACCGCCGCCGCGCTGCGCAACCAGACCGGCATCGCCCGCGCCTTCGACTACTTCGACAAGGTCACCGTCGCCGCGGTGTCCATCGGTTCGTGGGAGCCGGGCATCTCCACCGTCCACGACATGCTCAGCGACGAGGAGCGCGCCCACTACGCGTCCCTCGGCGTCGCCGCCGAGATGTCCGCCCACCTCTTCGACGCCTCCGGCCGCCGCGTCGGACGCGACCTGGGCGAGCGGTGCATCACCGTCGAGGCCGACCGGCTACGCCGCATCCCGGAGGTCGTCGCCATCGCGGGCGGCTCCCGCAAGGCCGCGGCCATCGGCGCCGTGCTCCGCTCCGGGCTGGTCACCAGCCTCGTCACGGACACGTCCGCCGCCGACTACCTGCTGACCGAGTCCGAGCCGGGCCCGCGCCCCGCCCTGGAGCGCTTCGACCCGGACAACTGAACCGCGCTCCCCCCGGTTGGAGGAACCTACCAGGTCACCCCGTGTGACCTGGAGGTTTCACCCGGGGTCCGAACGGATGTCGGCATGGGACAATGAAGTACGTGCGTTTTCCCCCCGGCTGAGATGCCCGGGGGCCAACTCCGAACGACTGGGATGTTCAGCACGTGCGTTTCCTCAATGACCTGAAGCCGCCGTACGACCTCACGTACGACGATGTGTTCATGGTGCCTAGCCGCTCGGCCGTGGGCTCCCGCCAGGGCGTCGACCTCACCACCCCCGACGGCACCGGGACCACCATCCCGCTGGTCGTGGCCAACATGACCGCCATCGCCGGCCGCCGGATGGCCGAGACCGTCGCCCGCCGCGGCGGCCTGGTCGTCATCCCCCAGGACATCCCGATCGAGGTCGTCACCGACGTCGTCTCCTGGGTCAAGAGCCGCCACCACGTCCTCGACACGCCGATCGTCCTGGAGCCCGCCCAGACCGTCGCCGACGCCCTGTCGCTGCTGACCAAGCGGGCCCACAACGCCGGCGTCGTCGTCGACGCCGACCACAAGCCCGTCGGCGTCGTCACCGACCGGGACCTGACCGGCGTCGACCGCTTCACCCAGCTGTCCGAGGTCATGTCGAAGGACCTCCTGCTCCTCGACGCGGACATCGACCCGATCGAGGCGTTCGACACCCTCGACCACCACAACCGGCGCTACGCCCCGGCGGTCGACGGCGACGGGCGGCTCGCCGGCATCCTCACCCGCAAGGGCGCCCTGCGCGCCACCCTGTACACCCCCGCCGTCGACGACCGCGGCCGGCTGCGCGTCGCCGCCGCCGTCGGCATCAACGGCGACGTGGCGGGCAAGGCCAAGCAGCTCCTCGACGCGGGCGTCGACACGCTCGTCATCGACACGGCGCACGGCCACCAGGAGTCGATGATCAACGCGATCCGCGTGGTCCGCGGCCTCGACCCGCAGGTCCCGATCGTCGCCGGCAACATCGTCGCCGCCGAGGGCGTCCGCGACCTCGTCGAGGCCGGCGCGGACATCATCAAGGTCGGCGTGGGCCCCGGCGCCATGTGCACCACCCGCATGATGACCGGCGTGGGCCGCCCGCAGTTCTCGGCGGTCCTGGAGTGCGCCGCCGAGGCGAGGAAGTACGGCAAGCACGTCTGGGCGGACGGCGGTGTCCGGCACCCGCGCGACGTGGCCATGGCGCTCGCCGCCGGCGCGTCCAACGTCATGATCGGCTCCTGGTTCGCCGGTACGTACGAGTCGCCCGGCGACCTCCAGCAGGACGCGGACGGCCGCCTGTACAAGGAGTCCTTCGGCATGGCCTCCGCGCGCGCCGTGCGCAACCGCACCAGCGAGGAGTCCGCGTACGACCGGGCCCGCAAGGCGCTGTTCGAGGAGGGCATCTCCACCTCGCGGATGTACCTCGACCGGGCCCGCCCGGGCGTCGAGGACCTGATCGACTCGATCATCGCCGGCGTCCGCTCCTCCTGCACCTACGCGGGCGCCGCCTCGCTGGAGGAGTTCGCCGAGAAGGCCGTCGTCGGCGTGCAGAGCGCCGCCGGCTACGCCGAGGGCAAGCCGCTCCACGCCAGCTGGAACTGACCCGCCGCGGCCGACGGGCCGTCCCCGCGCGCAGGCGCGGGGAGGGCCCGTCCCCGTCCCTCCCGCACGGCCGGCGCGGGACCCGCCGGAGAAAAACGGAATCCGGAGGAGTGTTTCGCGTGCGGGGGGGTAGACGCGCCTCCGGCAGTGTCGAGACGAAGGGAGGGCAACGTGCCCACGGCGACCACGACCCCGACGGAGACGACGGCGCCCGCGATGCCCCTGCCGCGGGTCCCAGAGCCCGCCGAGGTCGCCCCCCGGGATGCCAAGGAACTCTCGAAGCAGTTCTTCGCGCGGCTCGCGGTCCTCGAGGAGGGGACCGAGGAGTACCAGTACGTCCGCAACACGCTGATCGAGCTGAACCTGTCGCTGGTCAAGTACGCGGCCACCCGCTTCCGCAGCCGCGCCGACCAGATGGAGGACATCGTCCAGGTCGGCACCATCGGGCTGATCAAGGCCATCGACCGGTTCGAGCTCAGCCGGCAGGTCGAGTTCGCGACGTTCGCCATGCCGTGCGTGATCGGCGAGATCAAGCGCTTCTTCCGGGACACGAGCTGGTCGGTGCACGTGCCCCGCAGGCTCCAGGAACTGCGCATCGACATCGCCCGGGCGACCGACGACCTCTTCCAGGAGCTGGACCGCTCCCCGACCGCGGCCGAACTCGCCGACCGCCTCGGCCTGGAGGAGGACGAGGTGATCGAGGGACTGGTGGCGGCCAACGGGTACACGGCCGCCTCGCTGGACATGCCGCTCGACGAGTCGGGGGAGCCGGCGTCGGCGACCCTCGCGGACCTCATCGGCGAGGAGGACCGCGACATGCAGCTCACGGAGGACGTCCAGGCCCTCAAGCCGATCGTCGAGCAGCTCGACGAGCGCGACCGGGCGATCCTGCGGATGCGCTTCGCCGAGGAGATGACCCAGGCGGAGATCGGGGAACGGCTCGGCGTGTCGCAGATGCACGTGTCCCGGCTGCTGGCGCGGATGACGGCGCGGATGCGCGAGGGGCTGCTGAGCGAGGGCTGACCGGCGGGCCGCGGGAGGGAGCCGCGGGCCGCGCCGGGCCGGGGCAGGGTCAGGACGCGGCGGACCCGGCGTATTGCATCAGCCGCGACCCGGACCCCGGCGCGTCGGGACGCACCGGCCGGTGGCCCCCCCGCCCCCTGGTGCCCGCCTCCGCCCGGCGCTCCGCCGGGACCCACCACTCGGCGCGCACGGTCTTGCCGGTCGGGCCCGGGCGCACGTCGACCCGGTCGGTGAGCTGCTGCACCAGCCGCCAACCGAAGCCGCCGCCGCCCTCGAAGTCGGGCTGCCGCGTGGTGGGCGGGGCGGGACTGGTGTCCTCCATTTCCAGGATGAGCCGCTGCTCCTGGGCGCGTAGACGCAGGCACCAGGCCCCGTCGGTGTGGTGCAGCGCGTTCGCCAGGAGTTCGGTGACCACCAGGCGCACGGCGGCCAGGTCCGCCCAGGGGCAGCGGTCGGCGACGAAGCCGGTGACGGTCTCCCTCACCTCGGCGCTGTCGACGGTACGTGAGTCCAGAACAAGCACGGGCGCCTCCTTCCTCGTTCCGCGTACCCCCTCTGCGCCGACTTCAGTACCCCTCCTCCACGCGCCGGACGGTCAGGGCCACCGTGTCGTCCGGATGCAGGATCACGGTGTGCATCTCCTCCGCGAGGGCGCCGGGCACCTCCGCCATGGGCAGGTCCCGGTGGCGCCGGGCCGCCTCCGCGAGGCGCTGCTCGCCCTCGCGGGGGTCGCGGCGGCTCTCGGTCAGCCCGTCCGTGTACAGGACCAGCAGGTCACCCGGGTCCATCCGGTCCCGCAGGAGCGTCTCGCTGCCCGGCAGCGGGAAGCCGACACCCCGGCCGGCCGCCTCCAGGAACCGGGTGGCGCCGTCACGGCGCACCAGCAGCGCCGGCGGGTGGCTGCCGTTCGCCAGGCACAGCTCGCCCGTCCGCGGGTCGATGCGCACCACCTGCACCGTCGCCATCAGCTCCTGGTCGAAGGCGGCCAGCGCGTCGGCGGCCCGGGCGACCAGCGTCCCGAGCGGGTGGCCCTCCAGCGCCAGGGTGCGGACGGCGTGGGTGACGTTGAGGGCGCTGCGGGTGCTGGTCAGCCCGTGGCCGAGCGCGTCCACGATGGTGATGTGCACCGTGCCGTCGGGCAACGCGAACCAGTCGTACAGGTCGCCGCCGGTCGGCGCGTGCTTCTCGGCCGGCTCGTACCGCACCGCCATCTCCAGCCCCGGCACCTCGACCGGCGGCGGGCGCAGCGCGTCCTCCAGCTGGCGCAGCATCCGGCCGTGCGCCTGGCGCAGCTGCTCGTCGCGCTCCTCCAGCTGCACGTAGAGGGCGAGGACGCCGCTGTTGGTCTCGGCCAGTTCGTCCTTGAGCCGCCGGTGCTCGCGGTCCAGGCGGTCCAGGCGCTCCGTGAGGAAGGCCGCCTCCTCCTCCAGCAGCGCCACCGGGTCCGGCCGTCCGCCGTCGGCCGGCGCGGCGAGGCCGCGGGCCGCCTCGGGGTCCGGCAGGGGCAGTGTCCAGGCGGCCCCCGCGGGCGCCGGCAGGGCGGGCAGGGGCAGGGTGTCCAGGGCGGGTGGGTCCGTGCGGTCCGGCAGCGACAGGCGCACCGTCAGGGCCGTCCCGGTGTCCCGCGGGGGTGGCAGGACCTCCAGCGAGACGGCCCGCCCGGCGGCCAGCTCCGCCGCCGCGAGCCGGCTCGCCGACAGCACCAGCCGGGAGCGCAGGTCCGGGCCGATGCCGGCCCGGTGCGCCACCCGGCGCAGGGTCGTGCGCAGTTCGTCCAGGGAGTGGTGGGTGGTGGACTGGGCTCTCATGGGGATCTCCGGGCCGGGGCCACGGCCAGCACGGTGACGTCGTCCCGTGCCGCCCGGTGCCCGTGGGCCAGTACGACGGGGAGCAGGGGGACGGGGAGGCGGGTCAGGCCCGGTCCGGGCGACCACGCCCAGCCGCCGTCGACGCCGTCGCTGTGCAGCAGCAGCGTGCCGCCGTGCGCGTCCGGCAGCCGCTGCGCGGTCGGGGCCGGCATGTTCCAGCCGACGACGCCGGGCTGCGCGCCGAACCGGTGCCGCACGCCGTCGTGGCCGACGACGTACGCCCGGACGTTGCCGACGGCGCAGTGCCCGACCGCGCCGTCCGGTGTCCGCCGCAGCAGCCCCACCGCCGCGCCGCGGGTGTTCCGCAGCGCCTCGTGCACCGCGCGCATCAGCTGCGGCAGCGGCAGGCCGGGGGAGCTGCGGAACGCCCCCACGGCGCGCTCCGCGGCCTCGGCGGCGGCCGGGCCGTGCCCCAGGCCGTCCGCGACCAGGGCGGTCACCGTCCCGTCGCCGGGCGCGACCTCCAGGGCCCAGGCGTCGCCGCACGACGACTCGCCGTCGACGGGCAGCCGCAGCACGCCGACGTCCGGCACGGCGGCCTCCCGCGCGCCACCCGGCACCCCCGGGGCGGGGCCGCGCAGCCGGGCGCACACCGCCGTCCCGCGCCCCGGCACGGCGCGCAGCACGAAGTCGTCGGCCAGGTGCCGCAGGGCCTCCAGGTCGGGCAGGGGCCCCGGGCCGTGCGGCGCGGCCGCCTCCGGGGACGCGCCGGACGGCCACCGCCCCGCCCCGTCCGCGTCCGCCCCGTCGCCGGGGGCGGGGTCCGTGCCGACCGCGACGATGTCCAGCCCCGGGCGCAGCGCCGACGGCTGCAGGTACACCGCGCCCCGTACCGAGTGCCGGGCGAGGACGCGGGCCAGCTCGCCGGCGCACGCGGCGGCCCGCTCCGGCAACTCCCCGGTCAGCCCCCGTTCCACGGCCGTACGGCGCGCGGCGCGGGCCGCCGCCCGGGCGGCGCCGTCGTCGTCGACGGGGACGCGCGCGGTCACCGCGGTCACCGGTCGTTCCACCGCGTCACCACCACCGTCGTGCCCCGGCCCGGGGCGGTGCGGACCTGGAAGTCGTGCATGAGCCTGCGGGCCCCGCCCAGGCCGTGGCCGAGGCCGCTGCCGGTGGTGAAGCCGTCCTGGAGCGCGGTCTCCACGTCCGGGATGCCGGGGCCCTCGTCGCGGACCGTCAGCCGCAGGCCGCGCCGCCCTCCCGGGGCCAGCAGCCGCACCTCCAGGGTTCCGCCGCCGCCGTGGACGTAGGCGTTGCGGGCCAGCTCGCTGGCGGCGGTGACGACACGGGTCTGGTCGACGATCCCGAACCCGGCCCGGACGGTGGCCTCCCGCACGGCGTGCCGGACGGTCAGCAGGTCCTCCTCGCAGCGCACTTCGTACCGGGAGGACCGCTCGGCGTCGGCGTCGGGCCCGGCGCCCGCCTCCCCGTACACCGGGGCGTGCGCCGAGGACGGCGCGGCCGCCTCCGCGCCCCCGCGTGCCCGGACGCCGGGCCGTCCCACCTGAGCGCCCGCCGTCAGGGCGTCGCCCGGCATCATGGCCTGGCCTTTCCGGGAGGGCCGGGCGGGTGCGGCATCCGCTGCCAGCCGAGGGCGGTCAGCCCCTGCTCGGCGTTGAGCGCCGTCTCCACGCCGGTCAGCCGCAGTCCGAGCTCGACCAGCGTGATCGCCACGGCCGGGCGCATCCCGGCGACGATGACCCGCGCGCCGAGGAGCCGCGCCATGGTGGTCAGCTCCGTGAGCGTCCGCGCGACGAACGAGTCGATGATCTCCAGCCGGGAGATGTCGATGAGCACGCCGCGCGCGCCGTCGGACACGATGCGCTCGGTCAGTTCGGCGGTGAACGCCAGCGCCGAGGTGTCGTCCAGCTCGTTCAGCAGGCCGGTCACCAGCACGTCGCCCAGCCGCAGGATGGGCACGCCCGTGGGGCGGGGCGGCGTCACTCGGTCACCGGCCGGTCGGGGGAGGCGGACGCGCCGGAGCCTACGGCGGGCTGGTCGGTGAGGCGGATGGCGGCGGCCAGGGCGTCCGCCAGGGTCGCCCGTGTCAGGATCGTCGACAGGTCGATGCCCAGTTGGGCGATGGTCTGCGCGATCGGCGGGCGGATGCCGCTGATGACGCAGTCGGCGCCCATCAGCCGCACCGCGTTGACCGTGTGCATCAGGTGCTGGGCCACCGCCGTGTCGACGGCCGGGACGCCGGTGATGTCGATGATCGCGACCTGCGCCTCGTTGTCCTGGATCGCCTGGAGGAGGCTCTCCATGACCACCTGCGTGCGCGCCGTGTCCAGCGTCCCGATGAGCGGTACGGCCAGGACGTGCCGCCACAGCCGCACCACCGGGGTGGACACCTCCAGCAGCTGCCGGCTCTGCCGCTGGATGACCTCCTCCCGGCCCTCCACATACGTCTCGAAGGACAGCACGCCCGCCGCGTCGAGGAGCCGGTTGATCAGGATCGCGGCGGAGAACAGCTCGGCGGAGTCGCGGGTGGTGTACTGGACCGCCGTCAGCAGCGCCTCCTTCAGCGACAGCACGGCGAGCGAGGTCGCCGTCGGCGACGCCCCCGCGCGGGCGCGGCGCAGCGAGAGCTCTATCACCGTGCGCCGCAGGTCGTTCCGCGAGGTCACCAGCCGCTCCACGGGCACGTCGCTGGCGAGCCCGGCGGCCAGCGCGGAGATCAGCAGGTCGGCCTCCTCGCGAACCTCGTGCTCGCTCATGTCCGTGCTGAGCACGGCCTGTTCCAGCTGGAGCCGGACCCAGCGGTCCGCGATCTCCTCCTCGCGGTCGCGCAGCGCCTCGCAGAGGCGGTCCCGCACACTCGATTCGCTGGTATTCACATGTACCTCTCGCACTCGACGGATGGCACCCCGGCCGCAAGTCGTGAACACGCCCGTGACGCGCGGGACTCGGCCGGTTCCCTCCTGCCTTCGTACAACACGGTCGGAGGCGCGGGGCCCGTCGGGTCGCGGGCGCGAACCGCCGTGCGTCACGCCCGCCGCGACACTCCGGTGCGCCCCTACCCCCGTGAGGAGAGCCCATGCCGGGTTGTCGCCCGGTCGACGTACGCGGGGTCCGCGCCGCCGGCCGGGACGAGGCCGTGCGCGCGCACCGCGTCCGCGACCGCCGCCGCGAGCCGCGCGTGGCCCGCGTCGTCGGGGTGCAGGCCGTCCCACAGGTGCTCCGGGCGCAGCAGCGGGCGCCCCGGCAGCAGGACCAGGCGCGGGTCGCCGGCCGCCCGCAGCTCCCGTACGGCCTCCTCCATCGCCGTGCGCAGCTCCGCCAGCGTCGCGCCGGAGGCGTTCGCCGTCGTCTCGGCGTCCGGGCGCAGCAGCGGCGACACGACGAGCAGCGGCGTGTCCGGGTGGCCCTCCCGGACCGTGGCGACGAAGGCGCGGGTCAGCTCGTACAGGAAGGGCGGGGTCGTCGGCACGGGGCCCCAGCAGTTCGTGCCGAAGGCGAGCGTGAGCAGCGCGGCGGGCAGCGCGGCCAGCTGTCGCGCGATGGGCAGCTCGCCGCGCGCCGAACCCGCGTAGCCGAGGTTCACCGGGTCCAGGCCGAGGGCCCGTCCGGCGGCGGCGGGCCAGGCGTGCGCGGGCCGCGTGGCCCACCAGCCCTCGGTGATCGAGTCGCCGTACACGACCCAGCGCGGGCGGCGCGGCGCCGCCGCGACCGCGCCGCCCACCGCGCGCAGGCCGAGCACCACCGGCGCCGCGCCCTCCGGCGGGTACACGGTGAACACGGCGCCCCCGTCCACCGGCGGCAGCGTCAGGGTCACCGTCGCCTCCGCCGCGGACGGCGCGCCGTACGCCTCCCCGACGCACCGCCCGCCCCGCCACAGGCCGAAGCAGTGCGCCGGCACGGGCGGCCCGCCGTCCCGCCCGGGCACCCGCGCCCGGTAGCGCACCTGCACCGCCCGCGTCCCCGGCGCGGCGGCGAACTCCAGGCGCACGCCGACCGGCAGCGCGGCCCGCTCGACCAGTTCCCACGGCAGCACGCCCACCACCGACGGGTCCACCCGCACCGGCCGCGGGCCGTCCCACCACGCCGTGCCCCGCAGGAACGGCGCCGGCTCCAGCCACTGCCCGCCACCCGCCCGTGTCATCCGCGCCCCCTCGCTCGCCTCCGCGGGGCTCCGCGCCCGCCCTCGCGCCTTCTGCCGATACTGCCCCGATGTGTCGATTCATGCGGCAGCGCGCAATGTTTCCCCGTCCGTGCCCGAAGAGCGCAATGATCATCCGTCGATGCGCAACAACACTGCATTTCAGAATGCGAAGGTCTCCCCGTAGGCTCGGGGCCCGTACCTGGAGTGGCGGTGTCCGCCGGCTCGGCGGTTCCCCCCTTCCCCCGTGGGTTCCCTGTGGGCTCTCCCCGCCCGCGCGCCGCCGTCGGTCCCCGTCGTACCCCCGACCGCAGCGATGAAGGAGCCCCCGCAGTGCTCGATCAAGGCGCAGCCCCACCGGCCACCGAGCCCTCTGCCCCGAAGACCGCCGGTGTCTCCGCGTTCTCCCTCCTCGGCCGTCGCAAGCCGGTGGAAGACCTGGTCGCGGAGGGTGGTCAGGGGGAGGGCGGCTCGCTCCGCCGCTCGCTGTCCATGTGGCAGCTGACCATGATCAGCATCGGTGCCACGCTCGGCACCGGCATCTTCGTCGTCCTCGGCGAGGCCGTCCCCGCGGCGGGCCCGGCCGTCACCCTCGCGTTCGTCTTCGCGGGCCTGACGGCGCTCTTCTCGGCGCTCTCCTACGCCGAGCTGGCCGGCACCATCCCGGTCGCCGGCTCCTCGTACTCGTACGCGTACGCAACGATGGGCGAACTCGTCGCCTGGGTCTGCGGCTGGTGCCTGCTCCTGGAGTACGGCGTGTCCGTCGCCGCCGTGGCGGTCGGCTGGGGCGACTACCTCAACGAGCTCCTCAGCGGCACGATCGGCGTCACCCTCCCCGAGGCGCTCACCGCGCCCCCCGGCGACGGCGGCATATTCAACCTGCCCGCGCTGATCGTCGTCATGCTGGCGATGGTCTTCCTGCTCGGCGGCGCCAAGGAGTCCGCCCGCGCCAACACGATCATGGTCATCGTGAAGATCGCCGCGCTCGTCCTCTTCTGCGCCATCGGCTTCACGGGCTTCCAGTCCGGCAACTACGCCGACTTCATGCCGCTCGGCGTCTCCAGCGTCGGCGCGGCCGGCGCCATCCTGTTCTTCTCGTACATCGGCTTCGACGCCGCCTCCACGGCCGGCGAGGAGGCCAAGGACCCCAAGCGCGACCTGCCCCGCGCGATCATGCTGTCGCTGGTCATCGTCACCGCGCTGTACGTCCTCGTCGCGGCCGTCGCGGTGGGCGCCTGGGACTGGAAGAAGTTCGAGGGCTCCGAGGCCTCGCTCGCCACGATCATGAACGACGTCACCGGCCAGAGCTTCTGGGGCACCCTGCTCGCGGCCGGCGCGGTCATCTCCATCGCCAGCGTCGTCCTGACCGTGCTCTACGGCCAGACCCGCATCCTCTTCGCGATGTCCCGCGACGGCCTCGTGCCCAAGGTCTTCGCCAAGGTCGACCCGAAGACCGGCACCCCCCGCGCCAACACCGTGATCGTCTCGCTGTTCTGCGGCGTCCTCGCCGCCGCCGTCCCGCTCGGCGAGCTCGTCAACGCCACCAGCATCGGCACGCTGTTCGCGTTCGCGCTGGTCAACATCGCGGTCGTGGTCCTGCGCCGCACCCGCCCGGAGCTGCAGCGCAGCTTCAAGGTGCCGTTCGGCCCGCTCTTCCCGATCCTGGGCTTCCTGTTCTGCGGCTACAGCATGTACAGCCTCGACATGATCACCTGGGTGGTCTTCGGACTCTGGATGGCCGCCGGCCTCGTGTTCTACTTCCTGTACGGCATGCGCCGCTCCCGATTGGCCACCGCAGAGAAGTGATCCACCCCCCGTGCGACTCAACGACCTCGACGAACGCATCGTCCACGCCCTAGCCGAAGACGCCCGCCGCAGCTACGCCGACATCGGCTCGCTGGTCGGACTGTCCGCGCCGGCCGTGAAGCGGCGCGTCGACCGGCTCCGGGCCGAGGGGGCCATCACCGGCTTCACCGTCCGGGTGGACCCGGCGGCGCTCGGCTGGGAGACCGAGGGGTTCATCGAGATCTACGCACGGGGCAACACCTCGCCCGAGACGATCCAGCGCGGTCTCGAGCGCTACCCGGAGATCGCGTCCGCCTCCACCGTGACGGGGGAGGCGGACGCGATCGTCCAGGTCTTCGCCTCCGACATGCGCCACTTCGAACGCGTGCTGGAACGCATCGCGGGCGAGCCGTTCGTGGAGCGCACCAAGTCGGTCCTGGTGCTCTCCCCGCTGTTGCGGCGGTTCTCCTCCGGCTCGCCCGCCTGAGCCCCCTCCCGGGCGGCTACGAGAGCCGGGGCTGCCAGGGCACGACCCGGAAGTCGCCCGTCCGCCCGTCGACCTTCTCGAAGGGCGCCGAGCTGGTGCACGGCGGCACGTCCCCCTGCCCCGGGTCCTGCGTCATCCAGCTGTAGCCGAGCCGGTCGTGCCGGCCGTGGTCGTGGACGGTGACCCCGACCCGCCGCCCCCGGGGCCACCGGTCGCTCTCCTCCACGACACCCGTCACCACGGCCACCCTGCCGCCCGTGACCAGGCAGTCCACCCGGGCCCGGGCCCAGCCCGACGAACCGTCGGGGAAGACGTGGCGCAGCCGGAACGTGCCGGTCGCCGCCATCGGGTCCATGAGGTCCTCCGCGGCGAGGTGGGCGTCGAAGGCGAAGTCGATGTCGTGGCCGGGCCGGTACAGCTTCGCGTTCCCGGTGAGCGCGGCGGCCTCCTTCGGCGCGGCCGCCCCCCGTGGCGCGGCCCCCTGCGGCGCGGCCGTCCCCGTCGCCGCCTGCTCCGCCGCCGTCCCGTGCCGCGCGGTCCCCTCCGGCCCGCCGGCGACCGCCCCGGCGGAACCCGCCGCCCCGGCGGTGAGCAGCAGCGCGGCACCGAGCGCGGCGATCTTCGTACGACGTTCCATGGTGGTCGTCCCTCCCGTGTGGCTTCCCTTGACCGGACGCCCACCACTCTTCCGGGACGGCCCCGCCGGCACATCGCCCCCCGGTCGCGTCCCGCCTCCCCCGCGCGGCGGGGCGCCCCTCCGCCCCCGGTCGGAGCGGTGCGCAACGAATCGCCGCCGAGCCCGGCAAGCGCGCAACGGTTCGGCGGTCGGTCCGCAACGGTCACGCCTTGTCCGGGGAGAAGTCCGGACCGTACCTTTCTTGGGTCTCCCTCCGCTTTCCGCACCCCGACGAGGTCCGCCCATGCCGCCGCTGCGCACCGCCCTGCTCCAGAGCTCCGGACGGCTCGGCGACGTGACCGCCAACCTCCACGCCCTGGACGAGGCCGCCGCCCGCGCGGCGGCCGCCGGCGCGGGACTGCTGGTCGCCCCGGAGCTGTTCCTCACCGGGTACGCGATCGGCGCGGACATCGCCCGGCTCGCCGAGCCCGCCGACGGGCCCTCCGCCCGCGAGGCCGCCGCCGTCGCCGCGCGCCACGGCCTGGCGATCGCCTACGGCTACCCGGAGCGCGACGGGGACGCGGTGTACAACTCCGCGCGGCTCGTCGGCGCCGACGGCGCGCTCCTGGCGAACTACCGCAAGACCCACCTCTACGGCGGCTTCGAGCAGGACTGGTTCACCCCCGGTGACCAGCCCGTCGTCCAGGCCGAGGTCGGCGGCCTCCGGGTCGGCCTGATGATCTGCTACGACGTGGAGTTCCCGGAGAACGTCCGGGCGCACGCCCTGGCCGGCACGGACCTCCTCCTCGTGCCGACCGCGCTGATGCACCCCGCGGAGATCGTCGCCGAATCCGTCGTGCCGGTCCGCGCCTTCGAGAACCAGCTGTACATCGCGTACGCCAACCGGACCGGCCCCGAGGGCGACTTCGAGTTCGTCGGCCTGTCCGCGCTCGCCGGCCCCGACGGCACCGCCCGGGCCCGCGCCGGCCGGGGCGAGGACCTGGTCACCGGCGACGTCGACGCCGGACTGCTTCGGCGGTCGCGCGACGGGAACCCGTACCTCCGGGACCGCCGCCCCGCCCTCTACACCACCCTCGTCTGAGCGCCCTCCCCCCGCCCAGCACCCCCCTCGTCTTCACCCGTGCAAGGAGTCCGTACCCCATGACGTCCACGGTGCCCACCGCCGTCCAGCACACCGACGCGCAGCCGCCGATCACCATGTTCGGCCCGGACTTCCCGTACGCGTACGACGACTTCCTGGCCCACCCGGCCGGCCTCGGCCAGGTGCCCGCCACCGAGCACGGCACCGAGGTCGCCGTCATCGGCGGCGGCCTGTCCGGCGTCGTCGCCGCGTACGAGCTGATGAAGATGGGGCTCAAGCCCGTCGTGTACGAGGCCGACCAGCTCGGCGGCCGGCTGCGCACCGTCGGTTTCGACGGCTGCGACCCGGAGCTCAACTGCGAGCTGGGCGCGATGCGCTTCCCGCCGTCCTCCACCGCCCTGCAGCACTACATCGACCTGGTCGGCCTGGAGACCGCGCCGTTCCCGAACCCGCTCGCCGAGTCGACCCCGTCCACCGTCGTGGACCTCAAGGGCGAGACGCACTACGCGGAGACGGTCGACGACCTGCCGCAGGTGTACCGCGACGTCGCCAAGGCGTGGAACGACTGCCTGGAGGAGGGCGCGGACTTCTCCGACATGAACCGCGCCATGCGGGAGCGCGACGTGCCCCGCATCCGGGAGATCTGGGCGAAGCTCGTCGAGAAGCTCGACAACCAGACCTTCTACGGCTTCCTGTGCGAGTCCGAGGCGTTCAAGTCCTTCCGCCACCGCGAGATCTTCGGCCAGGTCGGCTTCGGCACCGGGGGCTGGGACACCGACTTCCCCAACTCCATCCTGGAGATCCTGCGCGTCGTCTACACCGAGGCCGACGACCACCACCGCGGCATCGTCGGCGGCAGCCAGCAGCTGCCGGTGCGGCTGTGGGAGCGCGAGCCGCGGAAGATCGTCCACTGGCCGCTGGGCACCTCGCTGAAGTCCCTCCACGGCGGCGACCCCAGGCCGGCCGTGACCCGGCTGCACCGCACCGCCGGCAACCGCATCACGGTCACCGACGCCAACGGCGACATCCGCACCTACCGCGCGGCGATCTTCACCGCCCAGTCGTGGATGCTGCTGTCGAAGATCGAGTGCGACGACTCGCTGTTCCCGATCGACCACTGGACGGCGATCGAGCGCACCCACTACATGGAGTCGTCGAAGCTGTTCGTCCCCGTCGACCGGCCGTTCTGGCTGGACAAGGACGAGGAGACCGGCCGCGACGTCATGTCGATGACGCTGACCGACCGGATGACCCGCGGCACGTACCTGCTGGACAACGGCCCCGACAAGCCGGCCGTCATCTGCCTGTCGTACACCTGGTGCGACGACAGCCTGAAGTGGCTGCCGCTGTCCGCGAACGAGCGGATGGAGGTCATGCTGAAGTCGCTCGGCGAGATCTACCCGAAGGTCGACATCCGCAAGCACATCATCGGCAACCCGGTGACCGTCTCCTGGGAGAACGAGCCCTACTTCATGGGCGCGTTCAAGGCCAACCTGCCGGGTCACTACCGCTACCAGCGCCGCCTGTACACCCACTTCATGCAGGACCGGCTCCCCGAGGACAAGCGCGGCATCTTCCTCGCCGGCGACGACATCTCGTGGACGGCCGGCTGGGCCGAGGGCGCCGTGCAGACCGCGCTGAACGCCGTGTGGGGCGTCATGCACCACCTGGGCGGCGCGACCGACCCGACCAACCCGGGTCCGGGCGACGTCTACGACGAGATCGCCCCGGTGGAGCTGCCGGAGGACTGACGCCCCAGCGGCGTCAGCAGCATCCGGCCCACCAGTCCCACGGAGCGGTCGAGGCGTTCGGTGAACTCCTCGGCCAGCTCCGGCCCCCACGGACCGGGCGCCCGGCCCAGCTGCCACAGCGACCGGGCGGCGAGCCACGCCCCGTCGCGCGCCCGGTCCAGGCTCCAGCAGCCCAGCAGGTGCGTCAGCGGGTCCGCGACCTCCAGGAGGTCCGGGCCCGGCACCAGCTCCTCGCGGATCCGCTCCTCCAGCAGGACGAGGACCTCGCCCACCCGCTCGAACCCGCCCTCCAGCCGCGACGGGCCGCACCCGAGCGCCCGGCAGGTGTCCACGACGGCGAGCGCCAGGTCGTGCCCGACGTGCGCGTTGATCCCGGCCAGCGCGAACTGCAGCGGCCGCACCCCGGGATGGCGCCGGTACGCGAACAGCGGCCGCCAGCACGCCGGGGCCCGCCCGCCCGCCCCGACCGCGTCCACCGCCGCCACGTACCGCTGCGCGAACCGCACGGCCAGCGCGGTGACGTCCCGGCGGTCGCCGGCCCCGCCCTCCCCGGCGCGCCGCCCCAGCTCCCCGGTGACCGTCAGGTACACCCGGTTGAACACCGCGACGCCGTCCCCCGCCGGCCACAGGGCGCCGAAGGCGCGCATCCGGGCCGCCACCGCGTCCAGCGCGGCCGCGCCGTCCGGCGCGTCCGCCGTACCTCCGTCCGGCGCCGCGTCCGCCGCGCCCGGCGCCGCGCCCACGGCCGGCGGTTCGGCGCGGGCGCTCAGGGTGGACTCGTCGATCTGCCCCATGCGGGCAGGGTCCCAGCCGCCGCACCCCCCGCGGAAGGCGTCGGGCGGCGCGTCCCCGGAACGGGGGACGGACCCGCGGACGGCGGGGGAGCGCGCCGATGCGCCCGCGCCCGCGGTCCGGTCGTGCGCCTAGGTCGTGTCTTCAAAGTCCCGTCTGCCTGCCGACGCCTGGCACGCACTCCCCCGAGCTCTCGGCTGCGCTCGAGCAGGGGGGACCCCCAGCCGCGTCGTCGTCGGTCACCCATGCTCCGCAGTGGCTCCCTCCTCCGCCTTGCGATCGCACGCACCAGACGCCGCCCGGCCCGCCCTGCGGGCGAACGACGCCACTTCGAAGACACTCCCTAGGCCGTGTCCGGAAAGTCGATCGCTCGTTGCTCTGTTCGTGGTGCGTCGACATGAAC
>NZ_BMSV01000016.1 GCF_014649335.1 Streptomyces roseolilacinus | reverse complement strand
GTGTGGGAGCTGGACGGGCCGATGCCGATCGAGAACAGGTCGAAGACCGAGATGGCCACGGGAGTACTCCTAGGTGGTAGACGCCGCTGTCTGCCGTCGGGTGGTGCAGGAAGGGCTGGGTTCCGGGGGAAGGGGGTGGGGTGCGGTGCGCATGGGACGGGGCACCGCACCCACCAGTCTCCAGTGTGCGCGGTGCCCCGCAGTGTGGTCTGTAACGTACCTAACGCCGACAGGGCGCCGGTTATGCCTACAGGCCGGGGTAAAGCGGGTGCTTGGCGGCGAGCGCCGTGACCCGGGCCTTCAGCGCGTCCGCGTCGTACGACGGCTTCAGCGCCTCGGCGATGATGTCGGCGACCTCGGTGAAGTCCTCGGTCCCGAAGCCGCGCGTGGCCAGGGCCGGGGTGCCGATGCGCAGGCCCGAGGTGACCATCGGGGGCCGCGGGTCGTTCGGGATGGCGTTCCGGTTGACCGTGATGCCGATCCCGTGGAGGCGGTCCTCGGCCTGCTGGCCGTCGAGCTCGCTGTTGCGCAGGTCGACCAGGACGAGGTGCACGTCCGTGCCGCCGGACAGGACGGAGACGCCCGCCTCGGCGACGTCGGCCTGCACCAGGCGCTCCGCGAGGAGCTTCGCGCCCTCCAGGGTGCGCTGCTGGCGCTCCTTGAACTCCTCGCTGGCCGCGATCTTGAAGGAGACCGCCTTCGCCGCGATGACGTGCTCCAGCGGGCCGCCCTGCTGGCCGGGGAAGACCGCGGAGTTGATCTTCTTGGCGAGCTCGGCGGTCGACAGGATGACACCGCCGCGCGGGCCGCCCAGCGTCTTGTGCGTGGTCGTGGTGACCACGTGGGCGTGCGGCACCGGGTTCGGGTGGAGCCCGGCCGCGACGAGGCCCGCGAAGTGGGCCATGTCGACCATCAGGTAGGCGCCGACCTCGTCGGCGATCCGGCGGAACGCCGCGAAGTCCAGCTGGCGCGGGTACGCCGACCAGCCGGCGACGATCAGCTTCGGCTTGGCCTCCTTGGCGAGGCGCTCGACCTCGGCCATGTCGACCTGCCCCGTCGCGTCGTCGACGTGGTAGGCGACGACGTTGTAGAGCTTGCCGGAGAAGTTGATCTTCATGCCGTGGGTCAGGTGCCCGCCGTGGGCGAGGTTCAGACCCATGATCGTGTCGCCCGGCTGCAGCAGGGCGAACATCGCCGCGGCGTTGGCCTGCGCGCCGGAGTGCGGCTGCACGTTGGCGTGCTCGGCGCCGAACAGCGCCTTGATGCGGTCGATGGCGATCTGCTCGACCACGTCGACGTGCTCGCAACCGCCGTAGTACCGGCGACCGGGGTAGCCCTCGGCGTACTTGTTGGTGAGGACGGAGCCCTGGGCCTCCATGACCGCGACCGGAGCGAAGTTCTCCGAGGCGATCATCTCCAGGGTGTCCTGCTGACGGCGGAGCTCGGCGTCGACGGCGGTGGCGACGTCCGGGTCCAGCTCGTGGAGAGGGGTGTTCAGAAGCGACATCACGCAATCCCTACGGGTGTGGGTGTCGGGCTGGTCAGCCGGCGAACTCGGTGTACTCGTCGGCGGAGAGCAGGTCCTCCGGCTCCTGGGAGACACGCACCGTGAACAGCCAGCCGTCCTGGAACGGCGAGCTGTTCACCAGGGACGGGTCGTCCACGACCGCCTGGTTCGCCTCGACGACCTCACCGGTGACCGGCGAGTACAGGTCGCTGACGGACTTGGTGGACTCCAGCTCACCGCAGGTCTCACCCGCGGTGACCGTGGTGCCGACCTCCGGGAGCTGGACGTACACGACGTCGCCCAGGGCGTTCGCCGCGTGCTCCGTGATGCCGACCGTCGCGACGCCGTCCTCGGCGGGCGACAGCCACTCGTGCTCCTTGCTGTAGCGCAGCTGCTGGGGGTTGCTCATGGTCTGAATTCTCCTGTACGGGCGTGAGTGGTGGTGAACGGGGAGGGGGTGTGCGGGATCACGTCCGGCACCGCCGGCGCGGCACCCGCGAGCGTGTCACTTCCGACGCTTGTAGAACGGCAGCGCCACGACCTCGTACGGCTCGTGGGTACCGCGGATGTCGACGCCCACGCCCGGCGTGCCCGGCGCGGCGTGCTCCGCGTCCACGTACGCCATGGCGATCGGCTTGCCCAGCGTCGGCGAGGGGGCACCCGAGGTGACCTCGCCGACCACCCGGCCGCCGGCGACCACGGCCATCCCGGCGCGCGGCACGCGGCGCCCCTCGGCGACCAGGCCGACCAGCTTGCGCGGGGGCGCGGTCTCGGCGCGCGCGGCGGCCTCCTCCAGCGCGGCGCGGCCCACGAAGTCACCGGTCTTCTCGAACTTCACGACCCGGCCCAGTCCGGCGTCGAAGGGGGTCAGCGCGGTCGTCAGCTCGTGCCCGTACAGCGGCATGCCCGCCTCCAGGCGCAGCGTGTCCCGGCAGGACAGGCCGCACGGGATCAGCCCGACGCCCTCGCCGGCCTCGGTCAGCGCCCTCCACAGCTGCTCGGCGTGCTCCGGCGCCACGAACAGCTCGAAGCCGTCCTCGCCGGTGTAGCCGGTGCGGGCGATCAGCGCGGGGACGCCGGCGACCGTGCCGGGCAGGCCCGCGTAGTACTTCAGGCCGTCCAGGTCGGCGTCGGTGAGCGACTTTAGGACGCCGGGCGACTCGGGGCCCTGCACGGCGATCAGGGCGTACGCGTCGCGGTCGTCGCGGACCTCGGCGTCGAAGCCGGCCGCGCGCTCGGTCAGCGCGTCCAGCACCACCTGGGCGTTGGAGGCGTTGGCGACGACCATGTACTCCTGCTCCTGGAGCCGGTACACGATCAGGTCGTCGAGGATGCCCCCGTCCTCCCGGCAGATCATCGTGTAACGGGCGCGGCCCGTGCCGACACCGCCGATGTTGCCGACCAGGGCGTGGTCGAGGAGGTCCGCCGCCTGCGCGCCGGTGACGGTGATCTCACCCATGTGGGAGAGGTCGAACAGACCGGCCCGGGTGCGGACGGCGGTGTGCTCGTCGCGCTCGCTGCCGTACCGCAGCGGCATGTCCCAGCCGGCGAAGTCGGTCATGGTCGCGCCCAGCGAGCGGTGCAGGGCGTCGAGGGCCGTACGGCGGGGGGAAGTGCTCATGGAAGGGCTCCCAGGTCCGGGGCATGGGTGGCGAGGACGATCCTCCCCATCTGTCATCGGAACCTGAGAGGTTCGCCGTGACCCCTCGCGGGGGCGCGGCTTGCACCTTGGGTGGAGCCCGGCCCCGGCGGTGCGGGGGCGGCTCGCTTTTCAGATCTGCCTCATCCGTGCGGTGCGGGGCCTGAGAGATTCAAGGGAGGAACTTGCTCCTTCGGCGCCCGGACCGACGACGGCCCGGGACTCTCCCGCACGGATTCGAGCGGCCTGTATGCGGTTGTCGGCGCGCACATCATCGCACGAGGGTCCGGATAGGCAAACCCTCGGCTTGTCGGCAAATCACTGGTGTCCCATCACTGTTTCTTTACACTTCTTGGGCAGGCTGTGGGGGAGCCGAGCTCGGGAGGGGCCATGATGTCGCAGCGGTCCGGCGCGTACGCCACGACCGCGGGGGTGCCGCCGCCGCCGGCGCTGCCCGCCCGCACGACCGCCGTCCCGGTCCTCCGCGACCTCCGCGACCGCGCCGGGCGCGTCCCGCGCGAGCTGGCCTTCGCCGAGGCCGACGTGGTCGTCGTCTCCGGACTGCCCGGCAGCGGCAAGTCCACCCTCATCCGGCGGATCGCCCCCGATCGCGCCGTCGACTCCCAGGACACCCGCGAGCGCTGGGAGGGCCGCGTGCCGCGCCTCCTGCCGTACGCCCTCTACCGGCCCCTCGTCCGCGCCGCCCACTACGCCGGCCTGCGGGCCCGGTTGCGCGCCGGCCGCGGCGTCGTCGTCCACGACTGCGGCACGCAGTCCTGGGTGCGCCGCTGGCTCGCCCGCGAGGCCCGCCGCCGGGGCGGCACGCTGCGCCTGCTGCTCCTCGACGTCGACCCCGACACCGCCCGCGAGGGCCAGCGGGAGCGGGGCAGGGGCGTCTCCGCGTACGCCTTCGCCCGGCACCGCAGAGCCGTCGGCCGGCTCGTCCGCGACGCCGAGCGGGGCGTCCTGCCCGGCGGCTGCGGCTCCGCCGTCCTCCTCGACCGCGCGGCGGCCACGGCCCTGGTCCGCATCCGCTTCCACTGATCCGGCGGCGGCGCCCCGCCCCCCGCCCGCGCTAGGGTGCTGCGGCACGCACCGCAGGACCGGGGGAAGGACGCAGGAGCACCGTGGACACCGCATCCACCGCAGTCGACACCGCATGGCCCTCCAACGAGCTGGAGGAGGTCCTGTCCGCCTCCCTCGGCCAGAGCGCCGCCGGCGCCCGCATCGTCGAGGTCCTCGGCCGCAGCCGGGTCTGGGTGCCCCTGCCCAAGGGCGGCTCCCCCGACGGCGCCGGCCCCGGCGCCCCCGGCCTCGACCTGCCCACGCTGGAACTGGACGGACTGCCGTACGTCCCGGTGTTCACCTCCGAGAGCCAGTTCCGCGCCTGCGCCGGCGACCACATGGCGTACGCCGTCGCCCCCGCCGTCGAGTTCGCCCGCGGCCTGCCGCCGCAGCTCGGCCTCGCCCTCAACCCCGGCGGCACCATCGGCGCGCCCCTCCCGCCGCCCGCCGTCGCCGAACTGTGCCGCGCCGGCCGCGGCCCCCTCGAAGGGGCGGCCTCCGGCGCCCGCGTCCGGCTGTTCGAGCCCGACTGGCAGGACGACCCCGTCGACTTCCTCTCCGCCGCGCGCGCCGAGTTCGAGGCGACCGGGGCGGTGCTCACCGCCCGGCGCGCCCTGGCCAGCATCGAGGGCGAGCCGCCCACCCTCTTCGTCGGCGTCGAGCTCACCTCCCCGGACGCCGACCGGACCGCCCCCCTGGACGCCCTCGGCCGGGCCCTGGGCGCCGTCCCCGTGCCGTGGCCGGTCAACCTGGTCCTCCTCGACGTCGCCGACGACCCCGTCGGCGACTGGATGCGGGAAAAGGTGCGCCCCTTCCACCGCCGCGAACACGGCTCCTGAGCGGACGCCCCCTTAAGCTGGACCGGAAGTCTGCGAACGAGGGGCGGGATCAGGTGAGCGCGTCAGGCACCGCGGCGACCGGACAGGTCGAGCACATGCTGCGGCAGGTCACGCCCGGGCGCTACGACGCGTACGAGGCGCTGCTCCACGCCCTCGCCGGGGGCCGGGTGTGGATGCTGCTCTGGCACGGCCAGGCCGGCTCCCCCGACGCCCAGTACGGGAACATGGAGGTCGACGGCCTCGGCTACGCCCCGTGCGTCACCTCCGCCCAGGAGCTCGCCGCCTCCGGCTGGAACCGCGCCCACGAGGTCGTCGCCGTCCGCGACGTGGCCCGCGCCCTCTACCCCGACCGGTGGGGCCTCTGGCTCAACCCGCACGTCCCCGGCGGCGGCGTCGGCCTCCCCTGGGCGGACCTGCGCCGGATCGCCACCGGCCTGGACCGCATGCCCGCCGGCCCGCTCCGGCTCTCCGAGCCCGCCATCGAGCTGCCGCAGTTCTACGCCCTGCTCACCCAGAACGCCCACCGCACCCCCGCCGTGCGCTCCCTGCGCCGCGCCTGGGTGCAGCCGTCCCTCGGCACGCCGTACCTCGCCATCGGCCTCGACCTCTACGACACGGGCCAGGCGTCCGTGGACGCGGTCCGCGCGATGATGCAGCAGTCCGTCACGGCCGTCCCGGACGGGCTGCCCGTGTCGACGGTCGCCATGTCCGACGGGCACGACCCGGTCGCGCTGTGGCTGCGCGCCCACGCCCGCCCCTTCTACGACCGCGAGGCCCACCTCGCCCCGCCCCAGCGCGGGACCGCCGCCTACGGCTATCCGCAGCAGCGCTGAGCTGCCGCTCGGCGGCCCCGCCGAACTCCCCCGTGTGTCGGGGACGTTAACTGCGGCAGGGGGCTTGTCCGGGATGGGGCCGGTTTGGTGACTGTCCGGGTCTCGACTAGGTATCACCGCTATCCGGACTGTTCTCCGGGATGCCACCCGTCGGTAGTGTTCGGCCGGTCAAGACCTCATTCACTAGGCCAAACCAGGGGTGGCCCATGCGAATATCCAAGTCCCGTGCGGTCCGGGCGGTCACCGCGGCGCTCGCCGTCGGAATGATCGCGACGGGCTGCGCCAGCGAACGCGGCAAGGACGGCGACAAGGGCGGCGAGAAGGACACGTTCGTGTTCGCCGGTGCCGGTGACCCCGGCTCGCTCGACCCGGCCCTCGCCAGCGACGGCGAGACGTTCCGCGTCACCCGGCAGGCCTTCGAGGCCCTGCTGGAGCACGAGGCGGGCGGCAGCAAGCTCGTCGGCGGCCTCGCCGAGTCGTGGACCGGGAACCCGGCCGGCACGGTGTGGACGTTCAACCTCCGCAAGGGGGTGAAGTTCCACGACGGCGAGGCGTTCAACGCCGCCGCGGTCTGCGCCAACTACGACCACTGGTTCAACTGGAAGGGCACCTACCAGTCCAGCGCGGTCTCGTACTACTGGCAGAAGATCATGGGCGGCTTCGCCAAGAACGAGGACAAGGAAGCCCCCAAGGCCAACTACAAGTCCTGCACCGCCAAGGACGAGAACACGGCCGTCATCGAGGTCCACGAGCCCTCGGCCAACCTGCCGGGCGGCTTCTCCCTCCAGGCGCTGGCGATCCACTCGCCGAAGGCCCTCAAGGAGTACGAGAAGCAGGCGGCCAGCGGCAAGGGCGAGGCCATCACGTACCCCAAGTACAGCCAGGAGGCCGGCACGGTCGCCGGCACCGGCCCGTACAAGGTCGTCAAGTGGAACAAGGGCAACAAGGAGATCACCCTTGAGCGCTTCGACGACTACTGGGGCGAGAAGGCCAAGGTGAAGAACCTGGTCTTCCGCACGATCGCCACCGAGGAGGGCCGCCGCCAGGCCCTGCAGGCCGGTGACATCGACGGTTACGACCTCGTCTCGCCCGCGGACGTGAAGACCCTGGAGCAGGGCGGCTTCCAGGTCCCGACGCGTGACGTCTTCAACCTCTTCTACGTGGGCATGACCCAGGAGAAGAACCCGGCGCTGAAGAAGCCGCAGGTCCGCCAGGCCATCGCGCACGCCATCGACCGCGAGAACATCGTCAAGACCCAGCTGCCCGAGGGCGGCAAGGTCGCGACCCAGTTCATGCCCGACACGGTCGCCGGCTGGTCCGACAAGGTCAAGACCTACCCGCACGACACGAACAAGGCCAAGCAGCTCCTCGCCGCCGCCGGCGAGTCCAAGCTGAAGCTCGAGTTCTGCTACCCGACCGAGGTCACCCGGCCGTACATGCCGGCCCCGCAGGACATGTTCGAGCTGATGAAGTCCGACCTGGAGAAGGCCGGCGTCACCGTCACCCCGAAGCCCATGAAGTGGGCCCCGGACTACCTGGACGCCACCGAGGCGGGCGCCTGCGCCCTGCACATGCTCGGCTGGACCGGTGACTTCAACGACGGCTACAACTTCATCGGCACCTGGTTCGCCAAGTACGACAAGCAGTGGGGCTTCAAGGAGCCGAAGGTCTTCGACGCGGTGAACGCCGGTTCGAAGATCGGCGACCCGGCCAAGCGCGTGGACGCGTACAAGAAGGCCAACGAGGCGATCATGGAGTACCTGCCGGGTCTCCCCATCTCCTCGTCCCCGCCGGCCATCGCGTTCGGCAAGAACGTCAACCCGCCGAAGGTCTCCCCGCTGACGCAGGAGAACTTCGCCGAGGTCTCCTTCAAGTAATCGCATCCGCACGCGGGGTCCGCCCGGCCACAGCACTGCGTGGCCGGGCGGACCCGCTTCTGACGCACACGCAAGAAAGGGGCATGCGGGGTGCTGCGACTCGTCGTACGAAGACTGCTACAGCTGATACCCACCCTGCTCGGCCTGTCGGTTCTCCTCTTCCTGTGGCTGAACCGGCTGCCCGGCGGACCCGCCTCGGCGATCCTGGGCGAACGGGCGACACCGACCGAAGTGGCACGCATCAACCGCGCGCTCGGCCTCGACCAGCCGGTCTGGGTGCAGTACGGCCGCTTCCTCAAGCGCATCCTCCAGCTCGACCTGGGGACCTCGACCAAGACCGGCCAGCCCGTGTGGGACGAGTTCGCCCTGCGCTTCCCGGCCACCGTGGAGCTGAGCGTCGCGGCGATGCTCATCGCCGTGGTCGTCGGCATCCCCCTCGGCTACCTCGCGGCCAAGCGGCGCGGCGGCTGGCTCGACGTGGCCTCCGTCTCCGGCTCGCTGGTCGGCATCTGCGTGCCGGTCTTCTTCCTCGCCCTGATCCTGAAGGGCATCTTCGCCGTCAACCTGGGCGTCTTCCCCAGCTACGGAAGACTGTCCACCGGTCTCGACGCCACCGAGGTCACCGGCTTCGCCGTCCTCGACGGCCTCCTCACCGGCGAGCTCGACGCGACGTGGGACGCGCTGGTCCACCTGACGCTGCCGGCCGTCACCCTCGCCTCCATCCCGCTCGCCGTCATCGTCCGGATGACCCGCGCCAGCGTCCTGGAGGTCCTCGGCGAGGACTACGTCCGCACCGCCGAGTCCAAGGGCCTGGAGAAGAACACCGTCCGCGTCCGCCACGTGCTGCGCAACGCGCTGCTGCCGGTGGTGACCGCGATCGGCCTGCTCACCGGCTCCCTCCTGTCGGGCGCGGTCCTCACCGAGTCCGTCTTCGCCTTCGGCGGCATCGGCTCCTTCATCAAGGACGCGATCGACGCCCGCGACTACCCGGTGCTCGTCGGCTTCATCATGTTCATCGCGATGGTGTACGTCGTCATCAACCTGCTGGTGGACCTGGCGTACAGCCTCATCGACCCGAGAGTGCGGGTGAACTGACGTGTCCACCAAGACGGACAAGATCGACCGCCTCGCGGAACTCACCCAGGCGAACGAGACGACGACCGGCGCCAGCCTGTGGCGCGAGGCGTTCCGCCGCCTCAAGAACAGCAAGATGGCCGTCATCGGCGCGGCCGTCATCGCCCTGTTCGTCGTCGTCGCGATCGTCGGCCCGTGGCTCGCGCCGCACACCCCGACCGCGCAGACCTGGCGCGGCGAGGTCTTCGCCAACCAGGGCAAGTTCGTCGGCGCCCGGGGCGAGAACTGGTTCGGCCTCGACCACCTGGGCCGCGACATGTTCTCCCGGATGCTCGTCGGCGCCCGCCAGACCCTGCTCGTCGGCGTCGTGTCGATGCTCATCGGCCTGGTCGTCGGCGCCCTGATCGGCATGCTCTCCGGCGCCGCCGCCACCCTCGGCGGCAGGACCGGCCGCCGGGTCGACACGGTCGTCATGCGCTTCATAGACATCCTGCTGTCGCTGCCGTCGCTGCTGCTCGCCGTCTCCATCGCGGCCGTCATGGGCCAGTCCCTGACGACCGTGATGATCGCCGTCGGCGTCGTCCAGATCCCGGTCTTCGCGCGGCTGCTGCGGGGCTCGATGCTCTCCCAGGGCGGCTCGGACTACGTGCTGGCGGCCAAGGCCCTCGGCGTACGGCGCAAGCGGATCGTCCTGACCCAGATCCTGCCGAACTCGCTCAGCCCCGTGATCGTCCAGGCGACCCTCAGCCTCGCCACCGCGATCATCGAGGCGGCCGCCCTGTCGTACCTGGGCCTGGGCAACCCGGACCCGGCCGTGCCCGAGTGGGGCGTCATGCTCGCCCAGGCACAGCGGTTCTTCGACAACGCGCCGATGATGGCCGTCTACCCGGCGGTCGGGATCATCGTCACCGCCCTCGGCTTCACCCTGCTCGGCGAGGCCATGCGCGAAGCCCTCGACCCGAAGCTGCGAGGCTGACCTGCCATGCCACTGCTCTCTGTTGACGAACTCACCGTCACCTTCGGCGGACGCGGACGCACCCCCTCCACCGCGGTCGACGGGGTCTCCTTCACCGTCGACCAGGGCCAGGTCGTCGGCCTGGTCGGCGAGTCCGGCTGCGGCAAGTCCGTGACCTCCCTCGCCCTGATGGGACTCCTCCCGCGCAAGGGCGTCACCATCGGCGGGCGCGCCGTGTTCGACGGCGAGGACCTGCTCGCCATGGGCCCGAAGAAGCTCCGGGACATGCGCGGCAGCAAGCTCGCGATGATCTTCCAGGACCCGCTGTCCTCGCTGAACCCGGTCATCCCGATCGGCGTGCAGGTCACCGAGATCCTGGAGCGCCACCGGGGCCTGAAGGGCGAGGCCGCCCGCAAGGAGGCCGCCCACCTACTCGACCGGGTCGGCATCCCCGACCCGAGGCGGCGGCTCAAGGAGTACCCGCACCAGCTCTCCGGCGGCATGCGCCAGCGCGCGCTCATCGCCATGGCCGTGGCGTGCGCGCCCCGGCTGCTGATCGCCGACGAGCCGACCACCGCGCTCGACGTGACGATCCAGGCGCAGATCCTGGAACTGCTGAAGGAGCTCGTGGACCAGGAGGGCACCGCCCTGCTGATGATCACCCACGACCTGGGGGTCGTCGCCGGGCTGTGCGACCAGGTGAACGTGCTGTACGCGGGGAAGGCGGTGGAGACCGCGGGCCGCCGCGAGCTGTTCGCCCACCCCACCCACCCGTACGCGCACGGGCTCCTCGGCTCCATCCCGCGCCTGGACGCCCCGCGCGGCGAGCCGCTCAACCCGATCCGCGGCTCCATCAACGACAAGATCGCCTGGGCGGACGGCTGCGCGTTCGCGCCGCGCTGCGACTTCTACACGATGGAGTGCCTGACCGGCACGCCCCAGCTGACCGAGCCGCGCACCGAGGGCCACCGGGTGCGCTGCGTCAACCCCGTCCTGCCCGAGGCACCGGCCGAGGAGGTACCGGCATGAGCCTGCTCGAACTGGACGGTGTGAAGGTCCACTTCCCCGTCAAGAGGGGCCTTCTCTTCGACCGCACGGTCGGCCACGTGTACGCCGTCGACGGCGTCTCGCTGAAGGTCGAGGCCGGGCAGACGTACGGCCTCGTCGGCGAGTCGGGCTGCGGCAAGACGACGCTGGGCCGGGCGGTCCTGCGGCTGGTCGACGTCACGGACGGCGAGGTCGTCTTCGACGGCACCGACCTGGCGAAGCTGCCCGAGGAGGAGATGCGGAAGTTCCGGCGCCGCCTCCAGATGGTCTTCCAGGACCCGCTGGGCAGCCTGAACCCGCGCCAGAACATCGAGTCGATCCTCTCCGAGGGGATGCTCGCGCACGGCATCGGGGCGAACCAGGAGGAGCGCCGCGAGAAGATCAAGGCGATCCTGCAGCGGGTCGGCCTCCCGTCGAACGCGCTGTCGCGCTACCCGCACGAGTTCTCCGGCGGCCAGCGCCAGCGCATCGGCATCGCCCGGGCGCTGGTGCTGGAGCCGGACGTCATCATCTGCGACGAGCCGGTGTCGGCCCTGGACGTGTCGATCCAGGCCCAGGTCGTCAACCTGCTGGAGGAGCTCCAGGAGCAGCTGGGCCTCACCTACCTGGTGATCGCCCACGACCTGGCCGTCGTCCGGCACATCTCGGACGTCATCGGCGTCATGTACCTGGGCTCCCTGGTGGAGGAGGCCCCGAGCGACGCGCTGTACGCGGCGCCGAAGCACCCGTACACCAAGGCGCTGATGTCGGCCGTCCCGGTGCCGGACCCGGAGGTGGAGGACCGCCGCGAGCGCATCCTCCTCCACGGCGACCTGCCGTCCCCCGCCAACCCGCCGGCGGGCTGCCGCTTCCACACCCGCTGCCCCTGGGCCCAGCCCCGGTGCGGGCAGGAGCGCCCGGTGCTGACGGACGTGGGCGACGGCCACAAGGTGGCCTGCCACTTCGCCGCGGAGATCGAGTCCGGCGACCTGCCGCTGACCCGGCCCACGGGCGTGGAGGCGGTCGTGGGCACGGCCGCGTCCACGGAGGAGTCCGCCGGGGAGCCCCCGCAGGGCGACGCGAAGACGGTGTAACCCTGCCGGCGGGAGAAGCCGGGCAGGGAGGGGCCGGGGCGATGCGCCCCGGCCCCCTTTACCGTCCCGTCCGCCGCAGGGGGTAGAACAGTGCGGTGCTCCAGGACCTGTTCACGCCCTCCGTCCTCCACTCCCTCGAACTGGCGGGCATCTTCGTCTTCGCCATCTCCGGCGCGCTCCTCGCCGTGCGGAAGAACTTCGACGTCTTCGGCATGGCCGTCCTCGCCGAGGTCACCGCGCTGGGCGGCGGGCTCTTCCGTGACCTGGTCATCGGGGCGGTGCCGCCCGCCGCCTTCACCGACCTCGGGTACTTCGTCATGCCGCTGGTCGCCACGGCGCTGGTCTTCTTCCTGCACCCCGTGGTCGAGCGCACCCAGGCGGCGGTGAACGTGTTCGACGCCGCCGGGCTCGGGCTGTTCTGCGTGGCCGGGACCACCAAGGCGTACGAGTACGGGCTCGGCCTGACGCAGTCGGCCGTCCTGGGCATGGCGACCGCGGTCGGCGGCGGCGTCCTGCGTGACGTCCTGGCGAACGAGGCCCCGTCGCTGCTGCGCTGGGACCGCGACCTGTACGCCGTCCCGGCCATCGTCGGCTCGACCCTGGTCGTGCTGTTCATCCGCTTCGAGGCGCTGAACCCCTTCACCAGCGCCGCCGCCGCGCTCGCCGCCTTCGTCCTGCGCCTGCTCGCGCTGCGCTACCGGTGGCGGGCGCCGCGCGCCTGGAACCGGCGCTCCACGGCGATCGAGGAGCCCACGCACAAAGCTACCGCTTAGTATTTTGCTGTTGTACCGTTCTGGCCATGGACAGCAGCCAGTTCGACCGCGACACCGCGGTGACCCTCCGCGCGCCGGGTGTCTACGACACGGACCTCTCCGCCGACTGGACCATCTTCGGCGTCGTCAACGGCGGTTACCTGCTCGCCCTGCTGGGCCGCGCCCTCGGGGACGCCCTGCCGCACCCGCACCCCTTCTCGGTGTCGGCGCACTACCTGGCGCCCTCGCTCCCCGGCCCCGCCGTGGTCCGCACCGAGACCGTCCGCACCGGGCGCACGCTCTCGACCGGCCAGGCGTCCCTCTTCCAGCGCGCGGAGGACGGCACCGAGACCGAGCGCATCCGCGTCCTCGCCACGTACGGCGACCTCGACGCCCTCCCCGACGACGTGCGCACCAGCGCCAAGCCGCCCGCCATCCCGCCGTACGAGCACTGCTTCGGCCCGGCGGACGCGCCGACGCCGCTGCCCGGCTCCGCCGAGATCACCCGGCTCCTCGACATCAGGCTCGACCCGGAGACCATCGGCTGGGCGCTCGGCGCCCCCTCCGGCAGGGGCGAGGTCCGCGGCTGGTTCGGCCTCGCGGACGGCCGCGACCCCGACCCGCTGTCCCTGCTCCTGACCGTCGACGCGCTCCCGCCGACCGCCTTCGACCTCGGGCTCCGGGGCTGGACGCCGACCGTCGAGCTCACCACGCACATCCGCTGCCGCCCCGCGCCGGGCCCGCTGCGCGTCTCGATCACCACCCGCAACCTCGCCGGCGGCTTCCTGGAGGAGGACGCCGAGGTGTGGGACAGCGCCGACCGCCTGGTCGCCCAGTCCCGCCAGCTCGCCCGCGCCCCGCGCGGGGCCTGACCCCGGGCGGGACCCCGGAGGGGGCGCGGCCGGTCAGCCCGGCCAGTGGCGGCTGCCCAGCGCCACCAGCCGCAGCCGCCGGCGCGCCTCCTCCTCCACCCGCTCCCCGGCGGCCGCGTCGGGCCCGGCCGCCAGGAGCGCGGACGCGGTCGTCACCATGAGGTCGACGTACAGCCGCGCCAGCATCAGCAGGTCCTCCCGCCGCCAGTCCGAGGCCTCCGGGAGCCGGGCCAGCTCGGCGGCCACCTCCACGGCGAACCGGTCGAGTTCGCCGCCGATCGCCTCCCGCACCGGCCGCACCCCGCCGTGCCGTTCCCGCGCCAGGAACCGGACGTGCGCCGGGTGCTCGCGCACCAGGCGGGCGACCAGCTCCACCGTCCCCGCGATCCGCCGCTCGCTGTCCACGGTCGCCGCGAGGTTCGCCCGGACCGTGGCGTGCAGGCTGCCCAGCGACTCCTCCACGAGCGCGACGCCCAGGTCCGCCATGTCGCGGAAGTGCCGGTAGAACGCGGTCGGCGCGATCCCCGCCGCACGGGTCACCTCCCGCAGCCCCAGACCGCTCAGGCTCTGCTCCTCCAGCAGCGCCAGCGCCGCGTCCAGCAGCGACTGGCGGGTCCTTCGCTTCCGCGCCTGCCGGACGCCCGTGACGGCCGCGCTCCCGGTGGTGTGACTCATGCCATGCAGTAAACAACCGTTCGCCGAACGCCTCCAGGGGTACGCGTACCTAGACTGACCAGTCAGTGCACAGTTGTCAGCTCACCGAGAGGCAACCCGATGCTCTTCCTCGTCGCCGCCCTGCTCCTCCTGGGCACGCTCATGGGGACGGCCGCGTTCGTCCCCCCGCCCGTCACCGCCGCCGGCACCGCCGCCATCGCGGTCTGGCTGCTCGCCTTCGCCGCCCGCGAGCGCTCCGCCCGCCGGCGCCGGCAGTGAGGGGGGACGCCGTGGGACCCGCCGCACCGGCGCGCCGGGACGCCGACGGCATGGCCGTCGCCTCCTTCGTCCTCGGCCTCGTCGGCCTCCTCTTCCTCAACATCCTCCTCGGCCCCATGGCCATCTGCCTCGCCCTCCTCGCCCTGCGGCGCGGCACCGGGCGCCGGCGCAGGGCCCGGCTCGGCCTGGCCCTCGGGATCGCCGACCTCGCCGTGCTCGCCGTCCTCGTCACCGTGAACGGCACGGTGTCCTGGAACCTCGGCTGACGGCCCCCGGAGGGCGCCGGGAGCGATTGGCCGGATACGCCCCCGACGGGCGCTCGCCCCGGGCTCGTAGAATCGGGGCACCATGGCCTACCTCGACCACGCCGCGACCACTCCGATGCTCCCGGAGGCGGTCGAGGCGATGACCGCCCAGCTCACCGCCACGGGCAACGCCTCGTCCCTGCACGCCGCCGGGCGGCGGGCCCGCCGTACCGTCGAGGAGGCCCGCGAGGCGCTCGCCGAGGCGCTCGGCGCCCGCCCCAGCGAGGTCGTCCTCACCTCCGGCGGCACGGAGGCGGACAACCTCGCCGTCAAGGGCCTCTACTGGTCCCGCCGGGACGCCGACCCGCGCCGCGTCCGCGTCCTCGCCAGCCCCGTGGAGCACCACGCCGTGCTCGACGCCGTCCACTGGCTCGGCGAGCACGAGGGGGCCACCGTCGAGTACCTGCCCGTCGACGCGTACGGGCGCGTGCACCCCGACGCGCTGTGCGAGGCCGTCGCCCGCGACCCCGGCAGCGTCGCCCTGGCCACCGTCATGTGGGCCAACAACGAGATCGGCACGATCATGCCGATCGGCGAACTGGCCGCCGTGGCAGCCGAGTTCGACGTCCCGCTGCACTCCGACGCGGTCCAGGCCGTCGGCCAGGTCCCGGTGGACTTCGCCGCCTCGGGGCTCGCCGCCATGACCGTCTCCGGCCACAAGATCGGCGGCCCGTACGGCATCGGCGCGCTGCTCCTCGGCCGCACCCACAGCCCCGTCCCCGTCCTCCACGGCGGGGGCCAGGAGCGCCACGTCCGCTCCGGAACCCTCGACGTCCCCGCCGTCGCCGCCTTCGCCACCGCCGCGCGGATCGCCACCGAGCACCGCGAGCGGTTCGCCCGCGAGGTCGGCGCCCTGCGCGACGAACTCGTCGAGGCCGTCCGCACGGCCGTCCCGGACGCCGTCCTCGGCGGCGACCCCCACGACCGGCTCCCCGCCAACGCCCACTTCAGCTTCCCCGGCTGCGAGGGCGACTCGCTGCTGCTGCTCCTCGACGCGCAGGGCATCGAGTGCTCCACCGGCTCCGCCTGCACCGCCGGCGTCGCCCAGCCCAGCCACGTCGTCCTGGCCACCGGCACCGACCCGGACCTGGCCCGCGGCACGCTCCGCTTCACCCTCGGGCACACCTCCACCCGCGCCGACGTCGAGGCCCTCGCCAAGGCCATCGGCCCGGCCGTGGAGCGCGCCCGCACGGCCGGCCTCAGCTAACCGGCCCCGCCGGTCCGCCGGGCCCGCCCGCCGGCCTGTGCGGTCCGCTCACCGGCCCGCCCGCGCCGTGCCGCCCGCCCGCGCCGTGCCGCCCGCCCGGGTCGTGCCGCCGGCCGGGCGCGACGCGGACGCCGGGCGCGACGCGGACGGGCCCGGGGACGGGTTCGCCGCGGCCCGCCGGACCAGCTCCATGTACCGGTCCCAGTCCCAGTGCGGCCCCGGGTCGGTGTGGTCCGTGCCCTCCACCTCGACGTGGCCGATGATGTGCTCCCGGTCCACGGGTATGCCGTACCGGGCGCATATGTCCGCCGTCAGCCGCGCCGACGACGCGTACATCGCCGGAGTGAAGTCCCGCGGCCGGTCCACGAACCCCTCGTGCTCGATACCGATGCTCCGCTCGTTCATCGCGCGGTTCCCCGCGTGGAACGCCACGTCCAGCTCGCGGATCATCTGCGCGACCCGCCCGTCCTTGCCCACCACGTAGTGCGTCGCCGCGCCGTGCCCCGGATTCTTGAACACCCGCAGCGCCGTCGCGTAGCTGCCCTGCACCACGTGGACCACCACCCGGTCGATGCCGAAGTCGTCCGGCCGGTCGGCCCGCCGCCAGTTCGCCCGCGCCGCCGCCGTCCACACCGCGCCCGCGTGGTCCAGCTCGCCCTCCACGCGCCTCCTCCGCGTGCCGGGCAGCTTCCACCACAGGCGCCGCAGCTCCTCCCACCCCAGCGCCGCCGCGCCCGCCGCCGCGGCGCCGCCGCCGATCAGCACGGCGCGCCGCCCCACCCGCCGGCCCTCTTCCCCGCCCATGTGTCCACCCATGTCACGGAGAACGCTTACTCCCGCGACGACGGTTCCCGCGGCCCCGTACCCTGGTGGGGCTATGACTGAGACCTCCCCGCGCCCCCTCCGCGTCCTCGCCGCCATGTCCGGCGGCGTGGACTCCGCCGTCGCCGCCGCCCGCGCCGCCGAGGCGGGCCACGACGTGACCGGGGTGCACCTGGCGCTCTCCGCCAACCCCCAGTCCTTCCGCACCGGCGCCCGCGGCTGCTGCACCATCGAGGACTCGCGCGACGCCCGCCGCGCCGCCGACGTGATCGGCATCCCCTTCTACGTCTGGGACCTGGCGGAGCGCTTCCGCGAGGACGTCGTGGAGGACTTCGTCGCCGAGTACGAGGCGGGCCGCACGCCCAACCCGTGCCTGCGCTGCAACGAGAAGATCAAGTTCGCGGCGCTCCTCGACAAGGCCCTCGCCCTGGGCTTCGACGCCGTCTGCACGGGCCACTACGCCAAGGTCGTCACCCTCGCCGACGGCACCCGCGAGCTCCACCGCGCCTCCGACGAGGCCAAGGACCAGTCGTACGTCCTCGGCGTGCTCGACGAGCGCCAGCTCGCCCACGCCATGTTCCCCCTGGGCGACACGGTCACCACCAAGGACGAGATCCGCGCCGAGGCCGAGCGGCGCGGCCTGGCCGTCGCGAAGAAGCCGGACAGCCACGACATCTGCTTCATCGCCGACGGCGACACGCAGGGCTTCCTCGCCTCCCGGCTCGGCAGGGCCGAGGGCGACATCGTCGACGAGTCCGGCAACCGGCTCGGCAGCCACGACGGCGCGTACGGCTTCACCATCGGCCAGCGCAAGGGCCTGCGCATCGGCCACCCCGCGCCGGACGGCAAGCCCCGGTACGTCCTGGACATCTCGCCGGTGAACAACACCGTCACCGTCGGCCCCGCCGAGGCGCTGGACGTCACCGCGCTCACCGCGATCAGGCCCCGCTGGTGCGGCCGCGCCCCCGAGGGCCCCGGCACCTACACGGCGCAGCTGCGCGCGCACGGCGGCGAGACGGAGGTGACCGCCGAGCTCGTCGACGGCGGGCTGCGGGTCTCCTTCACCGAGCCGGTCCGCGGCGTCGCGCCGGGCCAGGCGATCGTCCTGTACGACGGCACCCGCGTGGTCGGCTCAGCCACCATCGCCACCACCACCCGCCGCACGGCCGCGGCCCTGTCCTAGGTCGTGTCTTTAAAGTCCCGTCTGCCGGGCGGGCGAACGACGCCACTTCGAAGACACTCCCCAGGGCCCGGTCCGCCGCTGCCGGCGCCCGGCCCCCGTCAGGTCCCGTCCGGGCCGTAGAAGCAGAAGTGCCCCTTGATCGCGGCGACTTCGGGCTTCGGGTCGAGGTACGCCCACACGGCGTCCGGGCGGCCCGGCAGCGACCAGTACGACGCGGTGCCCTTGAACGGGCAGTACGTGCGCGTGGCGGACGGCTCCAGCAGGTCCGTGCGCACGTCCTCGGGCGGCAGGTAGAGCCGCACCGGGCAGCCCGTCTCGTGCAGGGCCAGCGCGCGGGAGCTCTCCGCGACCGGCTCGCCGTCCCGTTCGACCCGTACCGGCCCGTCCGCCGGCCCGATGGTGATGCGGTGCCCCGAAGAGGTCATACCCGGGGCAACGGCCGGCGGCCCCGCCCTGTTCCCGGCGCCCCCCGTACGGTTGCCGCATGGACATCTGCGTCTTCCTCTCCGCCGCCGACCTCGACGACCGCTACACCGGCCCCGCGCGCGAGTTCGCCGAACTCCTCGCCAAGGGCGGCCACACGCTCGTCTGGGGCGGCTCCGACACCGGCCTGATGAAGGTCGTCGCCGACGCCGCCCAGCAGGCGGGAGGGCGGCTCGTCGGCGTGTCGGTGGAGTTCCTCGCCCACAAGGCGCGGCCCGGCTGCGACGAGATGGTCGTCACCGGGGACCTCGCGGAGCGGAAGGCGCAGATGCTGCTGCGGTCCGACGCGATCGTCGTCATGGTCGGCGGCACCGGCACCCTGGACGAGGCCACCGAGATCCTGGAGCTGAAGAAGCACGGCCTGCACACCAAGCCGGTCGTCCTGCTCAACACGGCGGGCTTCTACGACGGGCTCAAGCAGCAGTTCCGCCGCATGGAGGAGGAGGGCTTCCTGCCGCTCCCCCTGACGGAACTGGTGTTCTTCGCCGAGGACGGCGTCTCCGCCCTCGCCTACCTGGAAGAGGCCGCCGGGATCCGGTAGGCCGCCGGGTGCGAGCATGGCCCCCATGACCACACACCTGATCACCGGCGCCGGCTCCGGCATCGGCGCGGCCGTCGCCCGCCGCCTCCACGCGCGCGGGGACGACCTGATCCTGCTCGCCCGGGACGCCGGCCGGGCGAAGGAACTGGCCGACCTGTACCCGGGCGCCCGCACCCTCGTCGGGGACCTCGCCGCCCCGGACCGGCTGTCCTGGGCGTTCTCCCACCAGGAGCTGCCCGACCGGCTCGACACGCTGCTGCACATCGCGGGCGTCGTCGACCTCGGCCCGGTCGGCGAGCTGACCCCCAAGGCCTGGCGCACCCAGCTCGACGTGAACCTGGTCGCGCCCGCCGAGCTGACCCGGCTGCTCCTGCCGCAGCTGCGGGTCTCCCAGGGGCACGTCGTGTTCGTCAACTCCGGCGCGGGGCTCCGCGCGAACCCCGAGTGGTCCGCGTACGCCGCGTCCAAGCACGGCCTCAAGGCCCTCGCCGACGCCCTGCGCGCGGAGGAGCACGCCCACGGCGTCCGCGTCACCTCCGTCTACCCGGGCCGCACGGCCAGCCCCATGCAGGCCAAGGTCCACCGGCAGGAGGGCAGGGAGTACGACACGTCCCGCCTCATGGACCCCGACTCGGTCGCGACGACCGTCCTCACGGCCGTCGACCTGCCGCGCGACGCGGAGATCCAGGACCTGACCGTCCGGCCGGGAGCCTGACCCGGTCCGCGTACCCTTCCCGGGTGAGCGAGAACAACCACAGCGACGACATGACCTGGGGCCCGGCCACCGGGGTCGGATCGATGCCGGGCGGCGACGCGCGCGAGGCCGCCCGGGCCGTGACCGGGTCCTTCGAGGACTTCGTCCACCTTCCGGAACTCCCCGCCCGCGGGCCCGGCGCCGACATGATCGGACGGACGCTGGGACTCCTCGTCGAGGTCTACGCGCACGTGGAGCCCAGCGGGTGGCGGGTCAGCGACCGGCCCGGCCGCGACACCCGCCGCGCCCACTCCTGGCTGGGGGAGGACCTCGACGCGCTGGAGGAGTTCACCCAGGGGTACGCGGGCCCGCTGAAGGTCCAGGCGGTCGGGCCGTGGACGCTGGCCGCCGCGCTGGAACTGCGGGGCGGCGAGGCGGCCCTCGGCGACCCCGGGGCCCGCCGGGACCTCGCCGAGTCGCTCGCCGAGGGGCTCCGCGGCCACCTCGCGGAGGTGCGCCGCCGGGTCCCCGGCGCCCGGGTCGTGCTCCAGCTCGACGAGCCGTCCCTCACCGCCGTCCTGCGCGGCCGGGTCAGGACCGCCAGCGGCTACCGCACCCACCGGGCCGTCGACCGCCAGGTCGTCGAGAGCGCCCTGCGCGACGTGCTCGCCGTCCACGACGGGCCCACCGTCGTGCACTCCTGCGCCCCCGACGTGCCGTTCGCGCTGCTGCGCCGGGCCGGCGCCGCGGCGATCTCGTTCGATTTCGGTCTTCTCACGGAACGTGACGAGGAGGCGATCGGCGAGGCCGTCGAGGGCGGCACGAAGCTGTTCGCCGGCACGGTGCCCTCCACCGACGCCGCGTTGTCGGACCCTGCCGGTAGCGTCATGGGTGTCAGGACGCTGTGGCGCAGGCTGGGGCTGAATCCGGGGACCCTCGCGGAGTCCTTGGTGATCACCCCGGCGTGCGGGCTCGCGGGCGCCTCGCCCGACTACGCCCGCCGTGCGCTGTCGCACTGCGTCAAGGCGGCGAAGTCCCTCGCGGACAACCCTGAGTAACGGGAGGATCGACGTGGCTGTCGAACAGCACGACCAGCGCGACGTGGTACCGGCGGAGGCGCGCGAGGAGCACGCCCGACTGGCCGAACAGGTCGAGGAGCACCGCTTCCGGTACTACGTGAAGGACCAGCCGGTCATCAGCGACGCCGAGTTCGACCGGATGCTGCGGTCCCTGGAGGAGCTGGAGGAGCGGTACGCGGAGCTGCGCACGCCCGACTCGCCCACCCAGAAGGTCGCGGGGACGTACGAGACGGAGTTCACGGCCGTCCTGCACCGCGAGCGCATGCTCTCCCTGGACAACGTCTTCGACGACGAGGGGCTGGCCGCCTGGGCCGAGCGCGTCGGGCGCGACGTCGGTTCGGCGGAGCACCACTTCCTGTGCGAGCTGAAGGTCGACGGCCTCGCCGTGAACCTGACGTACGAGAAGGGCCGGCTGACGCGCGCGGCGACCCGCGGCGACGGCCGCACGGGCGAGGACATCACGCCGAACGTGCGCACGATCTCCGACATCCCCGACCGGCTGAGGGGCGACCGGGTCCCGGACCTGGTGGAGATCCGCGGCGAGGTCTACTTCCCGATGGAGAAGTTCGAGGAGCTGAACGCCCGTCTGGTCGCCGCCGGGGACAAGCCGTTCGCCAACCCGCGCAACGCGGCCGCCGGTTCGCTCCGCCAGAAGGACCCGCGCGTCACGGCCACGCGCCCGCTGCACATGGTGGTGCACGGCATCGGCGCGCACGAGGGCCTGGCCCTGGACCGCCTGTCCGAGGCGTACGGGCTGCTCCACGAGTGGGGCCTGCCCACGGCGCGGCACAACCGGGTGGTCGACGGCCTCGACGGCGTGCGGGAGTTCATCGCGCACTACGGCGAGAACCGCCACTCGGTGGAGCACGAGATCGACGGCGTCGTCGTCAAGCTGGACGAGATCCGCCTCCAGGGCCGCCTCGGCTCCACCTCCCGCGCCCCGAGGTGGGCGATCGCGTACAAGTACGCGCCCGAGGAGGTCAACACCCGGCTGGTCGACATCCGCGTCGGCGTGGGACGCACGGGCCGCGTCACGCCGTACGCGCAGGTGGAGCCGGTCACGGTCGCGGGCTCCGAGGTCGAGTTCGCCACGCTGCACAACCAGGAGGTGGTGAAGTCCAAGGGCGTCCTGATCGGCGACACGGTCGTGCTGCGCAAGGCCGGCGACGTCATCCCGGAGATCCTGGGACCGGTCGTCGACCTGCGGGACGGCGGCGAGCGCGAGTTCGTCATGCCGTCCGAGTGCCCCGAGTGCGGGACGCCGCTGAAGCCCATGAAGGAGGGCGACGTCGACCTGCGCTGCCCGAACGGCCGGACCTGCCCCGCCCAGCTGCGGGAACGCCTGTTCTACCTCGGGGGGCGCCGCTGCTTCGACATCGAGAACTTCGGCTACGTGGCCGCCGCCGCGCTCACGCGCCCGCTGGAGCCGGCCGAGCCGCCGCTGGTCGACGAGGGCGACCTGTTCGACCTGACGATCGAACAGCTGCTCCCCATCAAGGCGTACGTCCTGGACCAGGACAGCGGGCTGCCCAAGCGCGACCCGAAGACGGGCGAGGAGAAGGTCGTCACGGTCTTCGCCAACCAGCAGGGCGAGCCCAGGAAGAACGCCCTCGCGATGCTCGCGAACATCGAGGAGGCCAAGCGGCGCCCGCTCGCCCGGGTCATCACGGCCCTGTCGATCCGCCACGTCGGCCCCGTCGCGGCCGAGGCGCTGGCCCGCGAGTTCCGCTCCCTGGACCGCATCGAGCAGGCGACCGAGGAGGAGCTGGCCGCCGTCGAGGGCGTCGGACCGACCATCGCCGCCTCCCTGAAGCAGTGGTTCGCGGAGGACTGGCACCGCGAGATCCTGCGGAAGTGGCGCGCCGCCGGCGTCCGGATGGAGGAGGAGGGCACCGGCGGGGACGAGGGGCCGCGCCCCCTGGAGGGGCTCACCGTCGTCGTCACCGGCACGCTGCGGGACCACACGAGGGACGGGGCGAAGGAGGCGCTCCAGAGCGCCGGGGCGAAGGTGACCGGCTCCGTCTCGAAGAAGACGGCGTTCGTGGTGGTCGGGGAGAACCCCGGCTCCAAGTACGACAAGGCGATGCAGCTGAAGGTCCCGGTCCTCGACGAGGACGGCTTCGCCGTCCTGCTGGAGCGGGGTCCCGACGCCGCCCGCGAGGTCGCCGTCCCGCTCGAACAGTAGGGGAACACCGAGCGGAACAGGCCGGAAAACGTCACCCGTTCAGCGCATATCAGCCGCATAAGGGTGGCCGGGTCGCATTCGGGCAAGAGCTGTAGAGCGCTGCCCGTGAACGCCCTCCGCGGCCTACTGTTGTGACGTGCGCCTGTCGTGCGCGGCCGCGTTGGGGAAGTCCGGTCGTGACGGCACGACAATCAGGCCATCACGAGGCAGAGGCAACGGCACCGCCGGCTGTGAGAGGGACGGAATGAAACCGACCGAGAGTGCCGATCCGGTCGCACGACTGCGTACGCGAGCGGGGCGCGCGGCGCTCCGCGAGGGTGCCCTCGCCCGGCTGCCCGCCGTCGTCGTGGCCCTCGCCTGCGTCGCGCTCGCCACCGGCTTCCACCACGCCGTGAGCCAGGGCCGCGCCCTCTTCCCCGCCGGGACGACCGGCTGGTCCCTCGCCGTCCTCACCGGCATCGTCGTCGGGCACCTCGTCGCCCTCGGCCGCGACCGCTGGTGGGGCGGCACCGGCTCCGGCGCCGCCCTCACCCTGGCCGTGCTGCTCCTGTTCGGCTGGCTGCCCGCCGGCCTGGTCAGCCTCGCCGTCGTCGTCCTCGTCGGCGCCGCCCGCCGGCACCGCTGGCGGCAGGGCCTGCTGCACGGCGCCGCCGACGTGCTCGGCATCGGCGGCGCCGCGCTCGTCCTCGCGGCCTTCGGCGACGTGCCCTCCGTCGAACGGCCCTGGCAACCGCTCGAATGGGGGATCGCCGCCGTACCGGAAGTCGCCCTCGCCGCCGGGACGTACCTGGTGGTGACCCGGATCGTCCTGTGGTACACGCTCTCCCCGCCGGGCGGCGCCCTGCCCACGGCCGCCCGCACGGCGCTGCTCCGCCAGGGCCTCGTCGCCGTCGCCCTGCTCGGCATCGCCCCGCTCATCTGCGTCGTCGCCGTCTCCCTGCCGGTCCTGCTGCCGCTGTTCGCGGTGCCTTTAATCGCCCTCGACTCCACGCTCTGGATCGCCCGGGCCCGCGCCGAGGAGCAGCTCCGCGACCCGCTCACCGGCCTGCCCAACCGGCAGTGGCTGCTCGAACGCACCTGGGCCGCCCTGGAGGCCGCCGAGGCCGACGGCCGGCGCGCCGCGCTCGTCCTGATCGACCTCGACCGCTTCCGGTCCGTCAACGACACGCTCGGCCACCTCGCCGGCGACCGGCTCCTCCTGCAGATCGCGGAGCGCCTGCGCCTCGCCCTGCCGCGCGGCGCCGAGGCCGCCCGGCTCGGCGGCGACGAATTCGCCGTGCTCCTGCCGACCGCCGACTCCACGACCAGCGCCCAGCGCGTCGCCCGCCACCTCGCCGCCGACCTGTCGTCCCCGCTCGACCTCGACGGGCTCACGCTCGTCCTGGAGGCCAGCGCCGGCGTCGCGGTCTTCCCCGACCACGCCCTCGACGCCGAAGGGCTCCTCCAGCGCGCCGACGTCGCCATGTACCAGGCGAAGCGGGACCGTACGGGCGTCGAGGTGTACGAGTCGAAGCGGGACTCCAACACGCCGGACCGGCTCGGCCTCCTCGGCGACCTGCGCCGCGCCCTCGACGCGGGCGAGGTGGAGCTGCACTACCAGCCCAAGGTCCGCTTCGACGGCCACGTCGCCGGCCTGGAGGCGCTGGTCCGCTGGGTCCACCCGGAGCGCGGCCGCGTCCCCCCGGACGAGTTCATCGCGATCGCCGAGTCGTCCGGCCTGATGCCGCACCTCACCGAGTACGTGCTGGAGACGGCGCTCGGCCAGGTCGCGCGGTGGCGCGCCCAGGGCCTGGAGGTCCCCGTCGCGGTGAACGTCTCCCCGCGCGACGTGCACAGCCCCGGCTTCGCCGGCGCCGTCGCGGCCCGCCTCGCCCGCCACGGCGTCCCCGCGGGTGCCCTGCAACTGGAGATAACGGAGCACGTCCTCCTGGAGGACCCGCAGCGCGCGGCCGACACCCTCGCCGGCCTCACCAGCCACGGCGTGAAGATGTCCCTGGACGACTTCGGCACGGGTTACTCCTCCCTGGTCCACCTGCGCCGCCTGCCGGTCAGCGAACTGAAGATCGACCGCTCGTTCGTCGCCCGCCTCGCCGTCGACACGGAGGACGCCGAGATCGTCCGCTGCACCGTGGACCTGGCCCACTCCCTGGGGCTCCTCGTCGTCGCCGAGGGCGTGGAGGACGACGAGACCTGGGAGCGCCTGCGCGACCTGGGCTGCGACGCCGTCCAGGGCTGGCTGGTCGCCGCCGCGATGCCGCCGCACGAGACGACGGCCTGGCTGCGCGCCCGCGGCGTGCACGGCTGGCACCGCCCCTCGGCGGCGCTCCCGCCCTCCCCGTCCGACCACCCCTCCGACCGCCCCTCCAGCCACCCGGTCACCTAGGGGGAGGCAAACCGTTTCACGGGCATCGCGGCAGGACCCATAGGATTGGGCCAAAACCCAATCACTCACCCCTGAGGATCGCTGCATGCCTGGCATCACGCGCGAGGAGGTCGCCCACCTCGCCCGGCTGGCGCGTCTGGAGCTGAAGGACGAAGAGGTCGACCACTTCGCCACCCAGCTCGACGACATCATCGGCGCGGTCGCCCGCGTCTCCGAGGTCGCCGACCAAGACGTCCCGCCGACCTCCCACCCGCTGCCGCTGACCAATGTCATGCGCGCGGACGAGGTCCGTCCGTCGCTCACCCCCGAGCAGGCGCTCTCCGGGGCCCCGGCCCAGGAGCAGCAGCGTTTCAAGGTGCCGCAGATCCTCGGGGAGGACTGACCGACATGACGGACAGCACCATCATCAAGCTCACCGCCGCCGAGATCGCGGCGAGGATCGCCTCCGGCGAGCTCACCGCCGTCGAGGTCGCCGAGGCGCACCTCGCGCGCATCGAAGCGGTGGACGAGAAGGTCCACGCCTTCCTCCACGTCGACCGCGAGGGAGCCCTCGCGCAGGCCCGTGCCGTCGACGAGAAGCGCGAGCGCGGCGAGGAGCTCGGCCCGCTCGCGGGCGTCCCGCTGGCCCTGAAGGACATCTTCACCACGCGGGACATGCCGACCACCGTCGGCTCCCGGATGCTGGAGGGCTGGGTCCCGCCGTACGACGCGACGCTCGTCTCGAAGCTGCGCGCCGCCGACGTCGTCATCCTCGGCAAGACCAACATGGACGAGTTCGCCATGGGCTCGTCCACCGAGAACAGCGCCTACGGCCCGACCGGCAACCCCTGGGACCTCACCCGGATCCCCGGCGGCTCCGGCGGCGGCTCGTCGGCCGCCCTCGCCTCGTACGAGGCCCCGCTCGCCATCGGCACGGACACGGGCGGCTCGATCCGCCAGCCCGCCGCCGTCACCGGCACGGTCGGCGTCAAGCCGACGTACGGCGCGGTGTCCCGCTTCGGCATGGTCGCCTTCTCGTCCTCCCTGGACCAGGGCGGCCCCTGCGCGCGCACGGTCCTCGACGCGGCCCTCCTCCACGAGGTGGTCGCCGGCCACGACCCGATGGACTCCACGTCCATCGACGCGCCCGTCCCGCCGGTCGTCGAGGCCGCCCGCAACGGCAGCGTCCAGGGCATGCGCGTCGGCGTCGTCAAGCAGTTCCGCGGCGAGGGCTACCAGGCCGGCGTCGTCCAGCGGTTCGACGAGTCCGTCGCGCTGCTGAAGGAGCTGGGCGCCGAGATCGTCGAGCTGGACTGCCCCTCCTTCGACCTGGCGCTCTCCGCGTACTACCTGATCGCGCCCTCCGAGTGCTCGTCCAACCTCGCCCGCTTCGACGGCCTGCGCTACGGCCTGCGGACCGGCGACGACGGCACCCGCTCGGCGGAGGAGGTCACCTCCCTCACCCGCGAGGCCGGCTTCGGCGACGAGGTCAAGCGCCGCATCATGCTCGGCACGTACGCGCTCAGCTCCGGCTACTACGACGCGTACTACGGCTCCGCGCAGAAGGTCCGCACGCTCATCACGCGCGACTTCGAGAAGGCCTTCGAGCAGGTCGACGTGATCGTCTCCCCGACGACCCCGACCACCGCCTTCCCGATCGGCGAGCGCGCCGACGACCCGATGGCCATGTACCTGGCCGACCTGTGCACCATCCCGACCAACCTGGCGGGCAACGCCGCCATGTCGCTGCCCTGCGGCCTCGCGCCGGAGGACGGCCTGCCGGTCGGTCTGCAGATCATCGCCCCGGCCATGAAGGACGACCGCCTGTACAAGGTGGGTGCCGCGGTCGAGGCCGCCTTCGTGGCACGCTGGGGCCACCCGCTGCTGGAGGAGGCTCCGTCCCTGTGAGTGCACTGACCAAGGCCAAGGGCTTCAAGAAGTCGAAGACCGGCACGTACCTGTCGATCGGCACCACCGCGTTCGGCGTGCTGAGCGTGGTCAAGCAGGCCCGCAAGGCCCGCACCGAGAGCGACACGCTGCTGCTGCTGGACGCCGCCGTGTCCGCCGCCGCCATCGTGACCGGACTCGCCATCCTGGTGCGCGAGCTGAAGCGCGTCGGTGACGACGACGTCCTGTTCGGCTGAGAGGGAATGTTTTCACCGTGACCGTCACGACTGACCTGGTGTCGTACGAGGACGCCCTCGCCACCTTCGAGCCCGTCATGGGCCTGGAGGTGCACGTCGAACTCGGCACCAAGACCAAGATGTTCTGCGGCTGCTCCACCGAGCTGGGCGCGGAACCGAACACCCAGACCTGCCCGGTCTGCCTCGGCATGCCCGGCGCGCTGCCCGTGGTCAACGCGACCGGCGTCGAGTCCGCCGTCAGGATCGGCCTCGCGCTGAACTGCGAGATCGCCGAGTGGTGCCGTTTCGCCCGGAAGAACTACTTCTATCCGGACATGCCGAAGAACTTCCAGACCTCCCAGTACGACGAGCCGATCGCCTTCGACGGCTACCTGGACGTCCAGCTGGAGGACGGGGAGGTCTTCCGCGTCGAGATCGAGCGCGCCCACATGGAGGAGGACACCGGCAAGTCGACGCACGTCGGCGGTGCCACCGGCCGCATCCACGGCGCGTCCCACTCGCTGCTCGACTACAACCGCGCCGGCATCCCGCTGATCGAGATCGTCACCAAGCCGATCGTCGGAGCCGGCGACCGGGCGCCCGAGGTGGCCAAGGCGTACGTCGCCGAGCTGCGCGCCCTGATCCGCGCCCTGGGCGTCTCCGAGGCGCGCATGGAGATGGGCCAGATGCGCTGCGACGTGAACCTGTCGCTGCGCCCCATCGGCACCGAGAAGTTCGGCACCCGCAGCGAGACCAAGAACGTCAACTCGCTCCGGTCCGTCGAGCGGGCCGTGCGCTACGAGGTGCAGCGGCACGCCGCGGTCCTCGTCGGCGGCGGCACGATCGTGCAGGAGACCCGCCACTTCCACGAGGAGGACGGCTCCACGACGTCCGGCCGGGTGAAGGAGGAGGCGGAGGACTACCGCTACTTCCCGGAGCCCGACCTCGTCCCGGTCGCCCCGTCCCGCGCGTGGGTGGAGGAGATCCGCGCCGGGCTGCCCGAGCTGCCGCGCGTGCGCCGCAACCGGCTGCGCGAGGAGTGGGGGGTCGCCGCGCTGGACATGCAGGCCATCCTCAACGCCGGCGCGCTCGACCTGATCGTCGCCACGATCGACGCGGGCGCCCCGGCCGACCAGGCCCGCAAGTGGTGGATGGGCGAGCTGTCCCGGCACGCCAACGAGTCCGGCACGGCCCTGGACGAGTTGGCGATCACCCCGGCGCAGGTCGCCCGGGTGGCGGAGCTGGTGTCGTCCGGCGACCTCAACGACAAGCTGGCCCGCCAGGTCATCGAGGGCGTCCTCGGCGGCGAGGGCGACCCGGACACCGTCGTCGAGAAGCGCGGCCTGAAGGTCGTCTCCGACGAGGGCGCCCTGGGCGCGGCCGTCGACGAGGCCATCGCCTCCAACGCCGCGATCGCCGACAAGATCCGGGGCGGTAAGGTCGCCGCGGCCGGCGCCCTGGTCGGCGCGGTCATGAAGGCCACGCGCGGCCAGGCCGACGCGGCCCGGGTGCGGGAGCTGATCCTGGAGAAGCTGGGCGTCGGCGAGGGCTGATCCGGAGCCCGGCGGACGGACGAGGGCGGTGCACCGCGGGACGGTGCGCCGCCCTCGCGCCGTGTGCACGGCCGTATGCACTGTGAGGAAGGCCACGAAACGGGCAAACGATCTCTTTTCGGTGGAAGAGTTGCTCCTCATGCGGTCATGAGTCCCCCCGGGTGGTTCCCGGCACCGGGACCAGACCCCCCCGATCAGGGAGCGAAGCCCTTGGCAGCCATCGCCCGGTGGTGCATGCGCCACCGCCTCGTCGCCGTACTGCTCTGGCTCGCCGCCCTCTGCGGCGTCACGGTGGCCGCCGGGATCACCGGTTCCGCGTACTCGAACGACTACGAGGTCCCGGGCACCGAGTCCGGCCGCGCCACGGCCGTGCTCCAGGAGGCCTTCCCCGGCCGGGGAGGCGACAGCGGCACCGTCGTCTGGCACACCGGGCACGGCGACGTACGGGACGAGGCCGTCGAACACCGGGTCACCGCCGCGCTCGACGAGATCGCCGGGCTGCCCGGGGTCGCCGCCGTCACCACCCCCTACGGCCCCGCGGGACTCCCCGGGGGCGCGGGCGACGGGCGGATCAGCGAGGACGGCCGCACCGCCTACGCCACCGTCACCTTCGACCGGCCCGCCGACGACATCCCCGAGGAGCAGGCCCGCGCCCTCGTCGACACCGCCCGCGCCGCCGCCGACGACGGACTGCGGGTCGAGGTCGGCGGCACCGTCGCCGCCCTCACCCAGGGGGGCGGCTCCCACACCGCGGAGATCGTCGGCGTCGGCGTCGCGGCGGTCGTCCTCTTCCTCGCCTTCGGCTCCCTCGCCGCCAGCGCCCTGCCCATCGCCACGGCCCTGGTCAGCGTCGGCACCGCCTACTCCGGCATCGCCCTGCTCGGCCACCTGATGACCGTGGCCGACTTCGCGCCGATGCTCGGCCTGCTCATCGGCCTCGGCGTCGGCATCGACTACGCGCTGTTCATCGTCACGCGCCACCGCAAGGGCCTCAAGCGCGGCCTCGACGTCACCGAGGCCGCCCGGAACGCCGTCGCCACCACCGGCCGGGCCGTCGTCTTCGCCGGCGCCACCGTCTGCATCGCCCTGCTCGGCATGCTCGTCCTGCGGCTGGGCTTCCTCAACGGCGTCGCCCTGGCGGCCTGCCTCACCGTCGTCCTCACGGTCGCCGCGTCCGTCACGCTGCTGCCCGCCCTGCTCTCCTACATCGGCATGCGGGCCCTGTCCCGCCGCGAGCGCCGCCGCCTCGCCGAGCACGGGCCCGAGCCGGAGGCGCCCACCGGGTTCGCCGCCCGCTGGTCCGCGCTGGTCGAGCGCCACCCGAAGAAGCTGGGCGCCGTCGCCGCCGTCGTCATGCTGGTCCTCGCCCTGCCGACGTTCTCCCTGCGCCTGGGCACCTCCGACCAGGGCAACGACCCCGCCACGGCCACCACCCGGCAGGCCTACGACCTGCTCGCCGACGGCTTCGGCCCCGGCGTCAACGGGCCGCTCACCCTCGTCGCGCAGCTCGACGGCGCCGGCGACCGCCTCGCCATGAACCAGATGCCCGCGCAGCTCCGCGCCACGGCGGGCGTCGAGTCGGTCGGCCCCGTCACGTACAGCGGCAGCGGCCACACCGCCGTCGTCACCGTCGTACCGGACTTCGCGCCCCAGTCGCGGCAGACCAGCGACCTGGTGGACCGGCTGCGCGCCGACGTGCTGCCCGCCGCCGAGGCCGGGACCTCGCTCGACGTGCACGTCGGCGGCATCACGGCGGCGTACGACGACTTCGCGCAGGTCATCGTCGGCAAGCTGCCGCTGTTCGTCGGCATCGTGATCACGCTGGGCTGCCTGCTCCTCCTGCTCGCGTTCCGGTCCGTCGGCATACCGCTCAAGGCCGCCGCGATGAACGTCGCCGCCGTCGCCTCGGCGTTCGGGATCGTCGTGGCGGTCTTCCAGTGGGGCTGGGGCAGCGAACTCCTCGGCCTGGGCCGCGCCGGGCCCGTCGAGCCGTTCCTGCCGGTGATCGCCGTCTCCGTGCTCTTCGGCCTCTCCATGGACTACCAGGTGTTCCTGGTGAGCCGGATGTACGAGGAGTGGCGGGAGACCGGGGACAACCGGCGGGCCGTCCGCGTCGGTCTCGCCGAGACCAGCCGCGTGATCAACTCCGCCGCCGTGATCATGATCGCCGTGTTCCTGGCGTTCGTCCTCTCCGGCGACCGCGTCATCGCGATGTTCGGCATCGGCCTCGCCGCCGCCGTCGCCCTCGACGCGTTCGTCCTGCGGACCCTGCTCGTCCCGGCCCTGATGCACCTGCTCGGCGGCGCCAACTGGTGGCTGCCCCGCTCCGTCGACCGCTGGCTGCCCCGCATCAGCATCGAGGCCCCGGAGCGCCGCGAGCCCGCGCGTGCGAAGATCCCCGGGAAGCGCACGAGCGGTGAGGGCGAACTCGTGCCGTAGACCCGCCGGTCGGCGGGGGAGGGGGAGCACCGTGAGCGTCTACAGCCTGTCCCTGGGGGACGGCGCCGAGCTGGGCCCGCTGGAGCCCTGGCAGGCCGAGGAGTACCTGGCCCACATCGACCGGGGCCGCGAGCACATCGGGCGGTACATCGCGCTCGCCGACGCCGCCCGGGACCTGCCGTCCGCGCGGGCCTTCCTCCAGGCGTACGCCGACAAGACCGCCGCCGACACCGGCCGCATCTTCGGCATCCGCCAGGACGGCACCCTCGTCGGCGGCGTCCTGTTCCGCACCATGAACGTCGCCGACGGCACCTGCGAGGCGGGCTGCTGGCTGGAGCCGGCCGCCGTGGGGCGCGGCCTGGTGACCCGCGCCGCCCGCGCCATCATCGACTGGGCGGTCGACGTGCGCGGCATGCACCGCGTCGAGTGGCTGGTCGCCGCCGGCAACACCGCCAGCGTCGACGTCGCCAGGCGGCTCGGCATGACCAGGGACGGCGTCCTGCGCGGGAACCGCCTCCACCGGGGCGTACGCCACGACATCGAGGTGTGGTCCGTCCTCGCCCCCGAGTGGCAGGCCCTGCGCGCGGGCGAGGGCGGCGCGTAGACGCCCCCGCCCGGCGTGGGACGGCCCCCGCCCCGCGTAAGGGCGTCCCCGCCGCGTAAGGACGTCCCGCCGTCCCGCGTAGGACGCCGCGCGGCCCCGCGTAAGGCACCGCGGGCCGCGCGGATGCGGCACCCTCCCGATGTGCGGGCACCCCCTGCGCGAGGAGAGTCGAGGCAGCACGGAGGAAGACCGAGCCCCGACTCCCGAGGAGACCGCGATGACCGCGTACGACGCCCCCGCCACCCGCCACGCCGAACTGCTCCGCCAGGCCGACGCCGAGCGCCTCGCCCGGCGGGCGCGCGCCGCCCGCACGGGCCGTCGCGCCGCCCGCCGGTCCGGCGGCGACGTCCCCGAAGGGCGGGTGGGGGGCCTGCGCGGACTGTTCGTCCGGGCCGCCTGAGGCCGCCGCCGCGATGCCGGGGGCCTGTGCGATGCTCGGCGGCGTGGAGATCACGTCCCTCAGCCCGGTGTTCGTCGGCAGGGCCGCCGAACTGACCGCGCTCACCGACGCCCTCGCCCGCGCCGCCGAGGGGGAGCCCCGGGCCCTGCTCGTCGCGGGCGAGGCCGGCGTGGGCAAGACCCGCCTCGTCGAGGAGTTCCTCGACGAGGCACGCCGGCGTGGCGCCGCCGCCGCGGTGGGCGGCTGCGTCGAGATCGGCGCGGACGGACTGCCGTTCGCGCCCTTCGCCACCGCCCTGCGCGCGCTGCGCCGCGCCCTGCCCGACGCGTTCGCCGCCGCCGCCGCGGGCCAGGAGGGCGAACTCGCCCGGCTCCTGCCCGAACTGGGCGACGCCCCCGGCCACCACGAGCCGCACGCCGAGGACAGCACCGCGCGCCTCTTCGAGCTCGCCGTACGCCTCCTGGAACGCGTCGCCGCCGACCACACCGTCGTCCTCGTGCTGGAGGACCTGCACTGGGCGGACACCTCCACCCGCCACCTCCTCGCCTACCTCCTGCGCACCCTCGCCGGCGGCCGCCTCGTCGTCCTCGCCACGTACCGCTCCGACGACATCCACCGGCGCCACCCGCTGCGCCCCCTCCTCGCCGAGCTCGACCGGCTGCGGACCGTGCGGCGCGTCGAACTGCCCCGCTTCACGCACGCGGAGGTGCGCCGCCAGCTCACCGGCATCCTCGCCGCCGAGCCCGACGCCGCCCTCGTCGACGAGATCTTCCACCGCTCCGACGGCAACGCCTTCTTCGTCGAGGAGCTCGTCGTCAGCCACGAGCAGGGTTGCAGCCCCGGCGGCCTCAGCGACTCCCTGCGCGACCTCCTCCTCGTCCGCGTCGAGCAACTGCCCGAGGACGCCCAGAGCGTCGCCAGGACCGTCGCCGAGGGCGGCTCCACCGTCGAGTACGCGCTGCTCGCCGCCGTCGCCGGGCTCCCCGAGGACGACCTCATCGCCGCGCTGCGCGCCGCGGTCGGCGCGAACCTCCTCCTCGCCGTGCCGGACGGCGACGGCTACCGCTTCCGCCACTCCCTGGTCCGCGAGGCCGTCAGCGACGACCTGCTGCCCGGCGAGCGCTCCCGCATCAACCGCCGCTACGCCCGCGCGCTGGAGGCCGACTGCACCCTCGTACGGGCCGAGGAGCGCACCACCCGCCTCGCCAGCTACTGGTACCACGCGCACGACGCGGCGAAGGCCCTCCCCGTCGTCCTGCGGGCCGCCGCCGAGGCCCGCCGCCGGCACGCCTACGCCGAGCAGCTGCGGCTGCTGGAGCGGGCCATGGAGCTGTGGGACGACGTCCCCCGGGAGGTGCGGGACACCCTGCGGCCCATCGACCACGCGGAGGCGTACCCGGCCTGCGGCTGCGAACCGGACACGGCGCCGCTGCGCTACCTGGACCTGCTCGCGGAGGCGGCCGTCGCGGCCCGGCAGTGCGGCGACCGCGAACGCGCCCTGAAGATCGTCAAGCGGGCGCTGCGGCTCCTGGACGACGGCGACGGCTCCCGGCCGGGCACCGGTACGGGAGACCCCCTGCGCGCGGCCTGGTTCTGGACCGAGCGGTCCCGGCTGGTCTCCAACCTGGGCCGCGGCGACGGCTGGGCGGAGATCGCCACCGCCCAGGAGCTGGTCCGCGGCCTGCCGCCGTCGTCCGTGCACGCCCAGGTCCTCGCCGTCGCCGCCGGCTGGGGCATGCTCCACGCCCCGGGGCCCGACAGCCTCGCCGCCGCCGAGCGGGCCGTCGAGTACGCGCGCCTCGTCGGCGCCGAGCCCGTCGAGCTGAGCGCCCGGCTCACCCTGGGCAGCCTCCTGATCGACGCGGGCGACGTCGAGGGCGGCCTCGCCCGGATGCACGCGGTACGGGAGCGGAGCGTGGAACTGCACCTGATCGGGGAGGCGGGCCGCGCGTACACCAACCTCGCCTCCTGCCTGGAGTCCCTGGGGCGGTCCCGCGAGGCCGTCGGGGTGGCCGAGGAGGGGGTCGCGTACACACAGGAGCACGGCCTCCTCGACAACGAGCGCTGGGTCCTCGGCAACCTCGTCGAGTCGCAGCTGTCGCTGGGCCGGTGGGACGAGGCGGAGCGGGGCGCGGACCGGCTGCGGCGCATCGCCTTCACCTCGTCCAAGCCCCGGGGCGCCGCCTTCCTGCGGCTCGCCCAGCTCCAGCTGCTGCGCGGCGAGGTCGAGGCGGCCGCCGACCACGCCGCGCGGGCCCGCGAGGTGCTGGACGCCCACGTCCCGGTGCTCCAGTTCACGCTGCCCCTGGCGCGCCTGGAGCTGGCCGTCGCCGCCGCGCGGGGCCGCATCGGGGACGTGCGGGCCGTCCTGGCCGACGCGGTGCGGGGCGACTTCCCGCTCGGTACGCACCGGTACGCCTGGCCGCTGCTGCTGGCCGCCGCCACGGCCGAGGCGGACGCGCGGGGGTTGCCGGACCGGCTCGTGGAGCCGGGGGGAGCGGCCCGGGGGCCCTCGCCGTCCGGGCGGGGGGAGCGCGGGACGCTCCCGGCGCCCGCCGCCGGCGCCCCGGGGGCGGAACGCGACCGGCGGGAGGCCGCGCTCGCCGCCGTCCGGGACGCCGCGCGCCGGCTCGCCGCGCCCGTCCCCGTGTGGGAGGCGCACGCGCTGTTCGTCGCGGCCGAACTGGCCCGCGCGGAGGGGCACGACGACCCGGACCGGTGGGCGGCGCTGGTGGCCGTGCTGGAGCCGCTGGAACGGCCGTACGACCTGGCCCGCGCCCGGTACCGGCTGGCCGACGCGCTGCTCGCGGCGGGCCGGGACCGGGACGGGGCGGCGCGGGCGCTGCGCGAGGCCCGCGCGGCCGCCGTCCGGCTGGGCGCGCGGTCGCTGCGGGAGGACGCCGACCTGCTCGCCGCCCGCTCCCGGCTGTCGCTGGAACCGCGGGAGCCCGCCGCCCCGGCGCCCCAGCCGGCCTTCGGCCTGACGCCGCGGGAACGGGACGTGCTGCGGCTGCTGGCGGAGGGGCGCACCAACCGGCGGATAGCCGAGGAGCTGTTCATCTCCCCGAAGACGGCGAGCGTCCACGTCTCGCGCATCCTCGCCAAGCTGGGCGCCTCCAGCCGTACCGAGGCGGCCTCCCTGGCCCACCGGCTGCGCCTGCTCACCCCCTCCGGGAACGCCCGCTGACCCGCTCCGGACCGCTCCCCCTCACTCCACCTCCAGCAGCAGGATCCTGTCGTCACCCGCCTCGGGGGTGCCGCGCGTGTCGGTCTCGCTGGTGACCAGCCACAGCCGGTTCCCGCCCGCCGCCGCCACCGTGCGCAGCCGGCCGTGGGCGCCCTCCAGGAACGCCTGGGGCGCCGCCGACGCCTTCTCGCCCGCCAGCGGGATCCGCCACAGCCGCTCGCCGCGCAGCCCCGCCATCCACACCGAGCCCCGCGCGACGGCGATGCCGCTCGGTGAGGCGTCGGCCACCGGCCACTGGGCGACCGGGTCGGTGAAGCCGCCCCCGCCGCCCCTGCCCTCGGCCTCGGGCCAGCCGTAGTTGCCGCCCGGTCTGATCAGGTTCAGTTCGTCCCAGGTGTTCTGCCCGAACTCGGCCGCCCACAGCCGCTTGCCGGCGTCCCACGCGAGGCCCTGCACGTTGCGGTGGCCGTACGAGTACACGACCGAGTCGGCCTCCGGGTTCCCGTGCACGGGCTGCCCGTCCGGGGTCATCCGCAGGATCTTGCCGCCCAGCGACGCCCTGTCCTGCGCCAGTCCCGTGTCGCCCGTCTCGCCGGTGCCCGCGTACAGCATGCCGTCCGGGCCGAACGCGATCCGGCCGCCGTTGTGGACGACGCCCTTGGGGATGTTCCGCAGGACCGTGTCGGGCGCGCCCAGCTGCTGCCCGGCCGGCCGGCTCTCGTCGTACAGCATGCGGGCGATGCGGTTGTCGGACTCGGTGGTGAAGTACGCGTAGAGCAGGTGGTCCTCGGCGAACTTCGGGGACAGCGCCAGGCCGAGCAGGCCGCCCTCCCCGCCGGGCGCCACGCCCGGCACCTCGCCGAGCACCGTCAGTTCCCCGCTCTCGGCGTCCACGCGCGTGACGGTCCCCTCGTCGCGCGAGGAGACCAGCAGGTCGCCGCCGGGGAGCGCGGCCAGTCCCCACGGCGACCTCAGTCCCCGGGCGACCGTGGAGACGACGCGCACGGAGCCCTCGGCGGGCGGCGCGGAGGGCGAGGGGGAGGGCGTGGCGGACGCCGGGGCGGACGCGGCGGAGCGGGCCGGCGATCCGGTCGCGGGACCCGCCGGGCCGTTGCCCCCGCCCGCCGCGCACCCGGTCGCCAGCAGCAGAGCGGCAGCGGCCGACACGGCCGTCACAGCAGGACGTTGCACGGTTCTTCGTTCCTTCCCCGGCGGCGAAGTGGAGCCCGTCGCGCCCAGCCTAGGCGTTCCCGGCCCGCCGTTTCGGCCCGCGGTCCGGGCGCCTCAGTCCCACTCAGTCCCAGGAGCCCCGCGCCGGCGGGAGCGCCGAGATCTCCGCCAGGTCCCGCGCGGTCAGCGCCAGGGCGGCCGCGCGCGCGTTCTCCACCGCCCAGCACTCCCGCTTCGTCCCCGGCACCGGGACGACGTGCCGGCCCTGCGCCAGCGTCCACGCCAGCGCCACCTGCGCCGGGGTCACTCCGGCGGCCGCGCCGCCGTGCCGCTCGGCGACCCGGCGCAACCCGGCGACCAACGGCTGGTTCGCGGCCATCATCTCGGCGGTGAACCGCGGGTGCCGGGCCCGCGGGTCGTCCGGTTCGAACCCGCCGCCCGGGGTGAGCGTCCCCGTCAGGAAGCCGTTGCCCAGCGGCATCGCCGCGAGGAACCCCACACCGCGCGCCGCGCACCACGGCAGCAGCCGCGCCAGTGCCTCCGGCGACCACACGGACAGCTCCGCCTGCACGGTGCTCACCGGGAACACCTGCTGGACGCGCTCCAGTCGGCGAATCGTTCCGTCGTACAAGTCGCGCGAGCCCCCGCGCCGCGCGCCGTGCGCGCCCACCGCGCACCACCCCAGCGCGCGCACCTTCCCGGCGGTCACCAGCTCCGCCATGGCGCCCCAGGTCTCCTCGACCGGCACCTCCGGGTCGGCCCGGTGCAGCTGGTACAGGTCGATCACGTCCGTCTGGAGCCGCCGCAGCGACGCGTCGCACGCCCGGCGCACGTACGAGGGGCGCCCGTTGGCCACGATGTGCCCGTCGCCCACCAGCAGCCCGCACTTGGTCGCGACGAACGCGTCCGCGCGCCGCTGCCTCAGCACCCGCCCCAGCAGCAGCTCGTTGGTGAACGGCCCGTACATGTCGGCGGTGTCGAGCAGGCTCACCCCCGTGTCGAGCGCGGCGTGCACGGCGCGCAGCGAGCGGTCGCCGCGCTGCTGGGAGGTGCTGTACGCCCAGCTCATCGGCATGCAGCCGAGGCCGACCGCCCCCACGTCGAGCCCGGTCGCCCCGAGTGTCCTGCGCTCCAACTCCCCGTACCTCCCTGTGCAGCCCACCAAAACTAACCAATGGCGGGCCGTTTCCTTCGCTTAGCCTCCTGGCATGACTGCTGCTGACGTGACCGCCGATGTGTGGCTGCCCCTCCCCGCCGACGAGATCGAGGGCCTCCCGGACCCGACCGAGGCCGGGTTCGCCTACCGCTTCTGGGACGGCGGCGCCGACTTCCCGGCCGATCCGGCCGACTGCGCCTTCTACGTCGTGCCGTACATGAAGGGCATGGAGGTCGCGGTGCGCCCGCTCGCCGCGATGACCTCGCTGCGGGTCGTCCAGACCCTGTCCGCCGGCGTCGACCACGTGACGCCGGGCCTCTCCGACGTGCCGTCCGGCGTGGCGCTGTGCAACGCCAGGGGCGTCCACGAGGCGAGCACCGCGGAGCTGGCCCTGGCGCTGGTGCTGGCGTCGCTGCGCGGCATCCCCGGTTTCGTCCGGGGCCAGGACCGGGAGGAGTGGCGGGCCGGCTTCTTCCCGGCGCTCGCCGACAAGTCCGTGCTGATCGTCGGGTACGGCTCGATCGGCGCGGCCGTCGAGGACCGGCTCGCGCCCTTCGAATGCGCGCGGATCACGCGCGTCGCGCGCTCCGCCCGCACCACTGCGCGCGGTCCCGTGCACGCACTCACCGATCTGCGCGCCCTCCTCCCCGAAGCCGACGTGGTGATCGTCTCCACCCCGCTCACCGAGGACACCCACCACCTCGTCGACGCCGCCTTCCTGTCCCGCATGAAGGACGGCGCGCTGCTCGTCAACGTCGCCCGCGGCCCCGTCGTGGACACCAAGGCCCTCCTCGCGGAGGTCGAGAGCGGCCGCGTCACCGCCGCCCTCGACGTCACCGACCCCGAGCCGCTGCCGGCCGGGCACCCGCTCTGGCACGCGCCGGGCGTGCTGATCAGCCCTCATGTGGGCGGCTCCACCTCGGCGTTCATGCCCCGCGCCAAGCGGCTGATCGCCGAGCAGCTCACCCGGTTCGCGGCCGGGGAGCCACTGCGCAACGTCGTCCTGACCACCGGCTAGATCACGCCGTGCGGCACGCTCCCCGCGCCCCTGTCACCGGTCCGTACCCGGGGCATGTTCCGCCCGCCCGCCCCGCCGGAACGTACCGGGTGCGCTTTGCCCGCTGCCGGTACGTCCGGACCGATACGATCCGGAGCGATTCGAGTGCAGTGCGTATGTATAACCGGCTTGATCGTCACGCAGCGTATAAAGGCCCTGTCGCTGCGTGACGATCCTGGTGTATCGTCACGACTTGGGGGCACGTCGGGCATGTGAACCGGCACCGGGGAAGACGTGATGCCGACGTGATTGCCGATCAGAATCCGAGGGGGGCGACGGGCGATGCGCGGTCGATGCAGCGACGATCCGAAGCGACGGGGCGGCCGGACCTTCCGGGCCGGACCCCTTCCGACCGAAAGATTCCGGACGAAGATCCTCCGGATGGGGGCGCTCCGGTGAGCGCCCCGGGCCTCGTCGCCGACCGCGGGTCGGTGGCCGGAGGTGCACCCTGCGGTCCTCCCGACAAGGACACGGGCGGCGCGGGCGGCACGGGCGGCACGAGGGGGCAACTGCTCCTCGCCCTCCTCTGCGGCGGCTACGCGACGGGCGCGCTGTTCGGCTGGGGCTCCGAGGAACTGGCACTGATCATGGGCGACTTCGGACTGAGCGCCGCCGCCCTGGTCGCCGCGGTCTCCTGCCTCCGCTACGCCCGCACCCACGGCAGCCCCTTCCGCCCGGCCTGGCTGCTGTTCGCGCTGTCCTCCGCCATGGCCGCCTGTGGCAACGCCGTCTGGGGGTGGTACGAGGTGGTGCTCGACCGGACCGTGCCCGACCCGTCGCTCGCCGACCTGTTCTTCCTGCTCTTCGCGCCGCCGGCGATCGTCGGGCTGCTCGTCCTCGCCAAGCGCCCCGTCACCCGCGCCAGGTGGGTCTGCCTCGTGCTGGACTCCTGGCTGATCGCCGGCTCGCTGCTCACGCTGTCCTGGAGCCTCGCCCTGGCGCACACGGCGCGCTTCGACGGCGAGAGCGTCGCCCGCGCGGCCCTCTCCCTCGCCTATCCGCTGCTTGACATCGTTCTCGTGAGCATGCTCCTCGCCCTGCACTTCCGCCGCACCCGGGGCAACCGCTCGGCGGTCCACACCGCCGTCGCCGCCCTGGCCCTCACCGTGCTGTGCGACGCCCTGTTCACGTCCCCGCTGCTGAGGGACGCGTACCGCTCGGGGCAGCTCCTCGACGCCGGCTGGTTCGCGGGCTCCCTGCTCCTCGCGTACGCCCCCTGGCGCGCGCGCGGGGCGGCCGGGTCGCCGCCCCCCGAGCGCGGGGAGCCGCAGTGCCCTCCCGGCCGCCCCCTCACCAGCTCGCTCGCCGCGCTCACGCCGTACCTCGCGGCCGGTGTCTGCACCCTCAGCATCCTGTACTTCTTCGTCGAAGGCCGCCGCGTGGACCGCTTCGTCGTCTTCACCGGCTGCACGGTCGTGCTCGCCCTGGTCGTCCGGCAGGGCATCATGCTGCTCGACAACATCGCGCTCACCCAGGAGCTGGCCCAGAAGGAGAACCACTTCCGGTCCCTGGTCCAGGGGTCCAGCGACGTCATCATGATCGCCGCCCCCAGCGGCGTCCTCCACTACGTCAGTCCCGCCGCGTCCGGCGTGTACGGACGGGACGCCGACGAGCTGGTGGGCACGGAGCTGTCCGCGCTCATCCACCCCGACGACCTCGGCGGCGTCGTCCACGAGGTGCGCAGGTTCCTCGCCGCCCCGCCGTCCGAGGAGCCCACCACGCGCATCGAGTGCCGCTTCAGGTCCGGCACGGGCGAGTGGCTCAACGTCGAGTCCACCGTCAACCGCCACCAGGGCGGTCTGATCCTCAACAGCCGGGACGTCACCGAGCGCGTCCGCCTCCAGGCCCAGCTCCAGCACAACGCCGAGCACGACCCGCTCACCGACCTGCCCAACCGCGCGCTGTTCACCCAGCGCGTCCGCCAGGCCCTCGGCGGCCGCCGCTCCGGCGACTCCGGCACGGCGGTGCTCTTCATCGACCTCGACGGCTTCAAGGGCGTCAACGACCGCCTCGGCCACCAGGCCGGCGACGAGCTGCTGATCCAGGCCGCCCGCCGCCTCCAGGAGTCCGTGCGGGCCGGGGACACGGCCGCCCGGCTCGGCGGCGACGAGTTCGCCGCCCTCATCGCCGGGGACTCCGGCCACGACCCCGCCGCCCGCGAGTTCCAGGTCCACGAGATCGCCGACCGGCTCCGCCTCACGCTCTCCCAGCCCTACCGGGTCGAGGGCACCGAGGTCCGCGTCGCCGCGTCCATCGGCGTCGCCTTCGCCGAGCCCGGCATCAGCGCCGGCGACCTCCTGCGCAACGCCGACCTGGCCATGTACCGCGCCAAGGCCGGCGGCAAGAACCGCGTCGAGCTGTACGCGCCCCAGATGCAGGCCGAGGTCGTCCGCCGCACGGAGCTGACCACCCGGCTGCGCACCGCGCTGCACGACGGCGACTTCGTCCTCCTCCACCAGCCCGTCGTGGAGCTGGCCACGGGGCGGGTCGCCGCCGTCGCCGCGCAGCCCCGCTGGCGCTCCGCCCAGGGCATCCTGTTCACCCCCGCGGAGTTCCTCCGGGTCGCGGACGACGCCGGGGAGCGCACCGCCGAGCTCGGCCGCTGGATGCTGGAGGAGGCCGTCGAGCAGGCCGCCGAACGCCACCACCAGGGCCACCACGTCCCCGTCTGCGTCCGCGTGCCCGCCCGCCGCCTCCTCGACCGGTCCATGCCGCTCGGCACGGTCGAGGCGCTGCTGACCCGGCACGGCCTGCCCGCCGGCGCCCTCGTCGTCGAACTGGCCGACAGCGACCCGCGGCTCTCCTTCGACGAACTGGAACAGCGCCTCGTCTCCCTGCGGCGGCTCGGCGTGCGCATCGCCCTCGACGGCTTCGGCAGCGGGTACGCCGCGATCAACGCCCTCCGCAGGCTCCCCGTCGACATCCTGCGGCTGGACCGGGGCCTGGTGGAAGGCGTGGTCGAGTCCGCCAGACTCCGCAAGATCACCGGCGGGCTGCTCAGGATCGCCGGCGACCTCGGCCTCCGGTCCGTGGCCGAAGGCGTCGACGGACCGGAGCAGGTCCTCGCCCTGCGCTCCATGGGCTGCACGCACGCGCAGGGGACGGCCTTCTCCGGGCCGCTCGACGAGCACCGACTCCGCCGGGCCCTGGTGGGCGACGCCTTCCCGGTCTCCGGCAAGGTGCCCCTGCCCGTCCTCAGCGGCGGGGTCCCCGCGCAGGCGCTCCCGGCCCGCTCGCTCCCCCCGATGTGCTCACATCGTGAGACGCGTGTCCCACCCACTTGACACTGACGGTGCGCCGGGTGGAGGGTCAGAGCCATGCGCACCCGAATTCTCGTACTTGGAAAGCGCGTCGGCTGAGCAGGTCCCTCACGGCCCTGCGGACTCCCACCGGCGCGCTCCCCTCGCTTGCCTCACGGCACGAGGGGTTTTTTGTTGCATCGATATCTCGTGACACACCCTGACAGACACTGACAGACCCGCCGAAAAACTCTCGTCAAAACCCTCAGCTTCGAGAAGAGATTGCCGATGACCGAGCAGGCCACCGGGGCCCACCACCCGCAGCCACGGCCCCGTTCCGGCGGACAGCCCTCCGCCACCGTTGAGCACGTCACGGGCGCCCAGTCCCTCATCCGCTCTCTCGAGGAAGTCGGGGCCGAGACGGTGTTCGGCATTCCCGGCGGCGCGATCCTGCCCGCGTACGACCCGATGATGGACTCCACCCGGGTCCGCCACATCCTGGTCCGCCACGAGCAGGGCGCCGGCCACGCCGCGACCGGCTACGCCCAGGCCACCGGCAGGGTCGGCGTCTGCATGGCCACCTCCGGCCCCGGCGCCACCAACCTGGTCACCCCGATCGCCGACGCCCACATGGACTCCGTCCCGCTCGTCGCGATCACCGGCCAGGTCGCCTCCAAGGCGATCGGCACCGACGCCTTCCAGGAAGCCGACATCTGCGGCATCACCATGCCGATCACCAAGCACAACTTCCTGGTCACCCGCGCGGAGGACATCCCGAGGACCATCGCCGAGGCCTTCTACATCGCCTCCACCGGCCGCCCCGGCCCCGTCCTCGTCGACATCGCCAAGGACGCCCTCCAGGCGAAGACCACGTTCAGCTGGCCCCCGCAGACCGACCTGCCCGGCTACCGCCCGGTCACCAAGCCCCACGCCAAGCAGATCCGCGAGGCCGCCAAGCTGATCACCTCCGCCAAGCGCCCCGTCCTGTACGTCGGCGGCGGCGTCCTGAAGGCCGGCGCCACCGCCGAACTGAAGGTCCTCGCCGAGCTGACCGGCGCCCCCGTCACCACCACGCTGATGGCCCTCGGCGCCTTCCCCGACACGCACCCGCAGCACGTCGGCATGCCCGGCATGCACGGCGCCGTCACCGCCGTCACCGCCCTGCAGAAGGCCGACCTGATCGTCGCGCTGGGCGCCCGCTTCGACGACCGCGTCACCGGCAGGCTGGACAGTTTCGCCCCGTACGCCAAGATCGTCCACGCCGACATCGACCCGGCCGAGATCGGCAAGAACCGCGCCGCCGACGTGCCGATCGTCGGCGACGCCCGCGAGGTCATCGCCGACCTGGTCCAGGCCGTCCAGGCGGAGCACACCGCCGGCCACACCGGCGACTACGGCGCCTGGTGGAAGGACCTCAACCGCTGGCGCGAGACCTACCCCCTCGGCTACGAGCAGCCGGAGGACGGCAGCCTCGCCCCCCAGCAGGTCATCGAGCGCATCGGCCGGCTGGCCCCCAAGGGCACCATCTTCGCGGCCGGCGTCGGCCAGCACCAGATGTGGGCCGCCCACTTCATCGACTACGAGGAGCCGGCCACCTGGCTCAACTCCGGCGGCGCCGGGACCATGGGCTACGCCGTCCCGGCCGCCATGGGCGCCAAGGCCGGGGCCCCGGACCGCACCGTCTGGGCCATCGACGGCGACGGCTGCTTCCAGATGACCAACCAGGAACTGGTCACCTGCGCGCTGAACAACATCCCGATCAAGGTCGCCATCATCAACAACGGCGCCCTCGGCATGGTCCGCCAGTGGCAGACGCTGTTCTACAACCAGCGCTACTCCAACACCGTCCTGCACTCCGGCCCGGACGCCTCCGGCAAGGAGGCCGGCGCCGGCACCCGCGTCCCGGACTTCGTGAAGCTGTCCGAGGCGATGGGCTGCGTCGCGCTGCGCTGCGAGCGCCCCGAGGACCTGGACCGGGTCATCGCCGAGGCCAACGCCATCAACGACCGCCCCGTCGTCATCGACTTCATCGTCCACGAGGACGCCCAGGTGTGGCCCATGGTCGCCGCCGGCACCTCCAACGACGAGGTCATGGCCGCCCGCGGCGTCCGCCCCGACTTCGGCGACAGCGAAGACGACTGAGAGAGAGCTGAGTCAAGAAACCATGTCCAAGCACACGCTCTCCGTCCTGGTGGAGAACACCCCCGGCATCCTGGCCCGGATCGCCGCCCTCTTCTCCCGCCGCGGCTTCAACATCGACTCGCTCGCCGTCGGCGTCACCGAACACCCCGACATCTCCCGCATCACCATCGTGGTCAATGTCGAGGACCTGCCGCTGGAGCAGGTGACCAAGCAGCTCAACAAGCTGGTCAACGTCCTGAAGATCGTCGAACTCGAGCCCAGCGCCGCGATCCAGCGCGAGCTCGTCCTGGTGAAGGTCCGCGCCGACAACGAGACCCGCTCCCAGGTCGTCGAGATCGTCCAGCTGTTCCGCGCCAAGACCGTCGACGTCTCGCCCGAGGCGGTGACCATCGAGGCCACCGGATCGAGTGACAAGCTCGAAGCGATGCTGAAGATGCTGGAACAGTTCGGCATCAAGGAGCTCGTCCAGTCCGGCACGATCGCCATAGGGCGTGGTGCCCGGTCCATCACGGACCGGTCGCTGCGCGCCCTCGACCGCTCGGCGTAGTCCGCGTAGCGAGACCCCCCAACGTCCCTGTCCCTCCCCACCGTACGGTGGGACGCACCACCAGAACATCCAAGGAGAAACCCAGTGGCCGAGCTGTTCTACGACGACGACGCCGACCTGTCCATCATCCAGGGCCGCAAGGTCGCGGTGATCGGTTACGGCAGCCAGGGCCACGCCCACGCGCTGTCCCTCCGCGACTCCGGTGTCGACGTCCGCGTCGGTCTGCACGAGGGCTCCAAGTCCAAGGCGAAGGCCGAGGAGCAGGGCCTGCGCGTCGTCACCCCGGCGGAGGCCGCGGCCGAGGCCGACGTGATCATGATCCTCATCCCGGACCCGATCCAGGCGCAGGTCTACGAGGAGTCCGTCAAGGGCAACCTGAAGGACGGCGACGCGCTGTTCTTCGCCCACGGCTTCAACGTCCGCTTCGGCTTCATCAAGCCCCCGGCCGGCGTGGACGTCGCGCTGGTCGCCCCGAAGGGCCCGGGCCACCTGGTCCGCCGCCAGTACGAGGAGGGCCGCGGCGTCCCGGCGATCGCCGCCGTCGAGCAGGACGCCACCGGCAACGCCTTCGCCCTCGCCCTCTCGTACGCCAAGGCCATCGGCGGCACCCGCGCGGGCGTCATCAAGACGACCTTCACCGAGGAGACCGAGACCGACCTGTTCGGTGAGCAGGCCGTGCTCTGCGGCGGTGCCTCCGCGCTGGTCAAGGCGGGCTTCGAGACCCTGGTCGAGGCCGGCTACCAGCCGGAGATCGCCTACTTCGAGTGCCTCCACGAGCTGAAGCTGATCGTCGACCTCATGTACGAGGGCGGCCTGGAGAAGATGCGCTGGTCGGTCTCCGAGACCGCCGAGTGGGGCGACTACGTCACGGGCCCGCGCATCATCACGGACGCCACCAAGGCCGAGATGAAGAAGGTCCTCGCCGAGATCCAGGACGGCACGTTCGCCAAGAACTGGATGGACGAGTACCACGGCGGCCTGAAGAAGTACGAGGAGTACAAGACGCAGGACTCCGAGCACCTGCTGGAGACCACCGGCAAGGAGCTGCGCAAGCTCATGAGCTGGGTGGACAACGAGGAGGCCTGAGCCCCCTCGGCGGCGGGGCCGGGCGATGCGCCCGGCCCCGCCGCCGTCCGCGCGCCCCGCCCCGCCCCGCCCGTCGGGAGCTTGTCCACGGCGTCCAGCCTCGTGTGAGTGATCCTGCCTACGAGGCGCAGAAAACGGTTCTCGGCGCCACTACACTGCACAGCAATACGCGTCAGGCCCACAGCGTCGTGCGTCTTCCACGCGGCAAGCCCCCCTCCACCGCCTGCGGCCGTCGGGACGGCCGTCCGCACTGGACTTGTGAGGACCTCACGTGAGCTCGAAACCCGTCGTACTCATCGCTGAAGAGCTGTCGCCCGCCACCGTCGACGCCCTCGGCCCCGACTTCGAGATCCGGCACTGCAACGGCGCGAACCGCGAGGAGCTGCTCCCCGCCATCGCCGACGTCGACGCGATCCTGATCCGCTCCGCCACCAAGGTCGACGCCGAGGCCATCGCCGCCGCGAACAGGCTGAAGGTCGTCGCCCGCGCCGGCGTGGGCCTGGACAACGTCGACGTCTCCGCCGCCACCAAGGCCGGCGTGATGGTCGTCAACGCCCCGACGTCCAACATCGTCACCGCCGCCGAGCTCGCCTGCGGCCTGCTGGTCGCCACGGCCCGCAACATCCCGCAGGCCAACACCGCCCTGAAGAACGGCGAGTGGAAGCGCAGCAAGTACACCGGCGTCGAGCTGAGCGAGAAGACCCTCGGCGTCGTCGGCCTCGGCCGCATCGGCGTCCTGGTCGCCCAGCGCATGTCCGCCTTCGGCATGAAGGTCGTCGCCTACGACCCGTACGTCCAGCCGGCCCGCGCCGCGCAGATGGGCGTCAAGCTGCTCTCCCTGGACGAGCTGCTGGAGGTCTCCGACTTCATCACCGTCCACCTGCCGAAGACGCCCGAGACGATCGGCCTCATCGGCGACGAGGCGCTGCACAAGGTCAAGCCGACCGTCCGCGTCGTCAACGCCGCGCGCGGCGGCATCGTCGACGAGGAGGCGCTGTACTCGGCGCTGAAGGAGGGCCGTGTCGCCGGCGCCGGCCTCGACGTGTACGCGAAGGAGCCCTGCACGGACTCCCCGCTGTTCGAGCTCGACCAGGTCGTCTGCACCCCGCACCTCGGCGCGTCCACGGACGAGGCGCAGGAGAAGGCCGGCATCGCCGTCGCCCGCTCGGTGCGCCTCGCCCTCGCCGGCGAGCTGGTCCCCGACGCGGTGAACGTCCAGGGCGGTGTCATCGCCGAGGACGTCAAGCCGGGCCTGCCGCTGGCCGAGCGCCTCGGCCGGATCTTCACGGCGCTGGCCGGCGAGGTCGCGGTCCGCCTCGACGTCGAGGTGTACGGCGAGATCACCCAGCACGACGTGAAGGTGCTGGAGCTGTCCGCCCTCAAGGGCGTCTTCGAGGACGTCGTCGACGAGACCGTCTCGTACGTGAACGCCCCGCTGTTCGCGCAGGAGCGCGGCGTCGAGGTGCGGCTCACCACGAGCAGCGAGTCCCCCGACCACCGCAACGTCCTCACCGTCCGGGGCACGCTCGGCGGCGGCGAGGAGATCGCCGTGTCCGGCACGCTGGTCGGCCCCAAGCACCTCCAGAAGATCGTCGCCGTCGGCGACTACGACGTGGACCTCGCCCTCGCCGACCACATGGTCGTCCTGCGCTACGAGGACCGCCCGGGCGTCGTCGGCACGGTCGGCCGCATCCTCGGCGAGGCCGGCCTGAACATCGCCGGCATGCAGGTCTCCCGCGCCGAGGAGGGCGGCGAGGCGCTGGCGGTCCTGACCGTCGACGACACGGTGCCGCAGCCGGTCCTCACGGAGCTGGCCGAAGAGGTGGGAGCCACCTCCGTCCGCTCCGTCAACCTGGTCTGACGGACCCCCGCACCACCCGGCGCCCCCGCCCGCACCCCGTGCGCGCGGGGGCGCCGCGCGTCGGCCGCCCCGCGGGTCACCGCCCGCGCCGCGCCGCCTCCGCGGGGCCGGCGGCGCCGACCGCTCCGGTACCGGCCCGGGCCGCGCCGCGCGGCACCGCCACCACCCCCAGCAGCGCCACCGCCGCCAGGGCCGGCCCGTACCAGCCCGTCCCCACCAGGGCGCCCGCCGGGGCGCCGCCCACCAGCACCACCAGACCGGCCAGCGACGACATCGCCCCCGTGTACAGCCCCAGCCGCCGCGCGTCCACCAGGTCGGGCAGCCAGGCCCGCACGGCCGGGGACACCAGCATCTGACCCACCGACAGCAGCACCACGAACACCACCGCCGGCCACAGGCCGCCCGCGTCCCGCAGCGCCCCGCCCGCCGCGAACGCCGCCGCGACCACGACCAGGCCGAGCCGGACCGACGCACCCCAGGACAGCCGCCGCGCGGCCCACCGCTCCAGCGGCAGCTGCCCCGCCACCACGAGCGCCGACGACAGCGCGAACAGCCAGCCGAGCGCCGCCTGCGAGCCCGTCACCCGGTCCAGTTCGGCGGGCAGCGCCAGGTACAGCTGGTTGTACGCCAGCAGGTACGCCGCGTACGCGGCCGTCAGCGCCAGGAAGCGGCGGTGGCGCAGCACCCCGCCCAACCCGTGCGCCCCGTCCGGCCCGGGTGCCGCGCGCCCCCGGCCGGCCGTGCCCGCCCTGCGGGGCATCAGCCGCGCGTGCCCGGCCAGGACCAGCAGGAAGACCACCGCCCCCGCCCGGCACGCCATCCGGAAGTCGCCCGCCAGCAGCACCGCGCCCAGCGCCGGCCCGAGCAGCGCGCCGGCCTGGCCCGCCGCGGAGAACCGGGCCGGCAGCCGGGTGCGCGGCAGGCCCGTGGCCTCCTCCAGGCGCACCGCCTCCCGCGCCACCTCCGACTCGACGGCCGGCGAGAACAGGGCCGCGGCGAAGCCGACCAGGACCACCGCGGCGACCACCGCCCCCACCGACTGGGCCCACGCGAGCCACGCGAAGCCCGCCACGCGCAGCGCGCACCCCGCCAGCACCACCGGGCGCGGCCCGAACCGGTCGGTCAGCGCGCCGCCCACCACGAACAGCCCCTGCTGGCTGAAGGTCCGCAGGCCCAGGACGAGACCGACCATCCAGCCGCCCAGCCCCAGGGTGCCGCCCAGGTGGCCGGCCAGGTAGGGCAGTACGGCGAAGAAGCCGGTGTTGAACGCGAACTGGCTGCCGATCAGCAGCCGGGCGAGGGCGCTCACGAGACCCGCACCAGGCGGCCGTCCCGCATCTCGGCCGTACGGTCGGCGAAGTGCCGTACCAGCGCCATGTCGTGGCAGATGAACAGGTAGCCCAGCCCCAGGGTCTCCTGGAGCTCCGCCAGCAGGTTCAGCACGCCCGCCCGGACGCTCGGGTCGAGGGCGGACACCGGCTCGTCGAGCACCAGCAGCCGCGGTTCGCTCGCCAGGGCGCGGGCGATGCCGGCGCGCTGGCACTGGCCGCCCGACAGTTCGTGCGGGCGCCGCAGGCCGTGCGCGGCGTCGAGGCCGACCCGCGCCAGCAGTTCGGCGACCCGCGCCGGTCCGGTCGCCGCGTCCCAGCGGCCCTGGACGCGCAGCGGCTCGGCGACCGCGTCGCGGATGCGCTGCCGGGGGCTGAGCGAGCCGTACGGGTCCTGGAACACCGGCTGCATCGCGGGCCGCAGCGCCCGCAGGTCCCGTTCCGGCAGCCGGGTCAGTTCGCGTCCCTCGAACCGCACCTCGCCGCCGTCGGGGCGGCGCAGCAGCAGCGCGGCCGCCGCCGTGGACGACTTGCCGCAGCCGGACGGGCCCACCAGCGCCAGCGTCTCGCCGGCGCGCACCTCGAACGACACGTGGTCCACGGCGAGCGCCGCCCCGTACCGGACGACCAGGTCGCGCACCTCCAGCAGGGCGTTCACACCGCCTCCCGGAACAGCTCGCCGAGGGCGCCGGGCAGGTCGGCCGAACGGTGGCAGGAGACCTCCCGGCGCTCCGCCGCCGCACCCACGCGGCGCGGTCCGGGCACGTCGGCGCGGCAGCGGTCCTCGGCCAGCGGGCAGCGCGGCGCGAACGCGCACCCGACGGCCGGCTCGCCGGGCGCTGGCGGCACCCCGCCGATCGCGGGCAGCCGCCGGCCCCGGCCGGGGACCGGCGCGGCGGGCGGGAGGGAGGCGAGGAGCCCGGCCGTGTACGGGGCGCGGGGGTGGTCGAGGACGGGCGCCGCCGGGCCCGACTCGGCGTGCCGGCCCGCGTACAGGACGAGGACGCGGTCGGCGTGGTCGCGGACGGCCGCCAGGTCGTGGGTGACCAGGACGAGCGCCGCGCCGGTCTCCTCCTGCCGTTCGGCCAGCAGGCGCAGCACCTGGTCGCGCAGGTCCGGGTCGAGGGCGGTGGTGGGCTCGTCGGCGACGACGAGGTCGGGGTCGCCGGCCGTCGCCAGCGCGACGACGGCCCGCTGGCGCATGCCGCCGGACAGCTCGTGCGGGTACGCGCCGCAGCGGGCGGCGGGGACGCCGACCCGGTCCAGCGCCGCGGCGGCGCGGGCGCGCGCCTCGCGGCGGGAGACGCCGCGCAGGGACCGCACGGCGGCGGCGATCTGGTCGCCGACCGGGTGCACGGGGGAGAGGGCGGACAGCGCGTCCTGCGGGACGAGGGCGACGCGCCGGCCCCACAGCGCGGCGAGCGTGCGGGGCTTCGCGCCGACCAGTTCCGTCCCGCCGCGCAGCCGTACGGTGCCCCGCACCACGGCGTCGCGCGGCACCAGGCCGAGCAGCGCCCGCGCGGTCAGGGACTTCCCGGCGCCGGACTCCCCGGCCAGCGCGAGGACCTCCCCGGCGTGGACGTCGAAGGACAGGCCGCGCACGGCCTCGGCGCCGTCGAAGGAGATCCGCAGGTCGCGGACGGACAGGAGCGGTTCGTCAGCGGACACGGGACGGGACCTTCCGGGCGGTGCGGGCGGTGCGGGCGGCGCGAGTGGTGCGGGCGGAGGCGCCGTACGCGGCGGCGGACACGGCCAGGGCGGCGAGCACGGCCAGGGCGGCGGCGGGCGCGAGGGCCGCCCAGGGGGCCCGCTCCACGTACGCGCGCGACTCGTCGAGCAGCAGCCCCCACTCGGGCGCGGGCGGCTGCGCGCCCAGGCCGAGGAACCCCAGCGAGGCGAGCGCCAGGGCCGTGCCGGGCAGCCGCAGCAGGGCGTGCCGGGCCACCGGGCCCGCCACGGACGGCAGGACGTGCCGGGTCAGCACCCACCACGGCCCGGCGCCGATCGCCCGCTGGGCCGACAGGAACCGGGACGCCCGCACCTCCTGCACCAGCGCGGCGGCGTGCGCGGCGAGCGGCGGCCAGGAGACCAGCGCCACGGCGAGGGCCGCCCCGCCGGTGCCCGGCCCGTACGCCGCCGCGACGAGGATGCCGACGATCACCGGCGGCAGCGCGTTGGCGATGTCGGAGACGCCGGCGGCGACGTTCGGCACGAACCCCAGGGCCAGGGCCGGCAGGAAGCCGAGCGCGCACACCGCGGCGGCCGTGCCGACCGTCGCCGCCGCGCCGTGCCCGAGGCGGGCCAGCACGTCCCGGCCGAGGCCGTCGGTGCCGAGGGGGTGCGAGGACGACGGCGGGGCGAGCCGGGTGGCGGTGTCCACCGCGTACGGGTCGCGCAGCAGGCCCCAGCCGATCATCCCGAGCAGCAGGACGGCCAGCACCACCGGGACGGCCGGCCCGACCCGCGGCGGGCGCGGCGCGGGCAGCGTCAGCCCCGCGTCGCGCAGGCCGGGCCCGAGCAGCCGGTGCCGCACGAGCGCCGCCGCGCCGCCCACGAGGAGGCCGAGCAGCAGCAGCGCCAGCACGGCGCCCTGGAGCAGCGGCAGGTCCTGCGACCGGGCCGCGCCCAGCGCCGTACGGCCGATGCCCGGCACGGCGAAGATCGTCTCGACGGCGACCGCGCCCCCCGTCAGGCCCACGACGACCAGCCCGAACTGCGGGACCAGCGGGGGCAGGACGCGTCGCAGCGCACCGCCCGCGACGCGCGCCCGGGTGACGCCCGCGGCCCGCCACAGCTCGGCCCACCGCTCGTCGAGGACGGCGGGCAGCGCGTCGGCGGCGAGCCGCCCCAGCAGCCCGCCCGCCGGGACGCCCAGCGCGACGGCGGGCAGCACCAGGTGGACCGGGCCCTTCCAGCCCGCCGTCGGGAACCAGCCGAGCCACACCCCGCCGACGACGAGGAGCACCGTCGCGAGGAGGAACTCCGGTACGGCGGCGAGCATCGCGGCGACCATCCCGGAGGTGCCCCGGCCGCGCACCAGCACGGGCGCGACGAGGGCGGCGGCGACGGCCAGTGCCACGGCGAGCGCGGCGCCCATGAGGCCGAGCGACACCTGGAGGCCCGCGGTGACGGACGGCAGGACGTCGGTACCGGAGACCCACGAGGTGCCGAGGTCGCCGCGGAGCAGACCGGAGGCCCGGTCGGCGAGGAGCGCGACCGGACCCGCGTCCAGCCCGAGGTCGGCGCGGATCGCGGCGAGCGCCTCGGGGGTGGGCTCCTGCTCGGCGGACCGGGCGCGCAGGACGGTCAGGGCGGGGTCGCGGCCGGAGTACCAGGGCAGCAGGCCGACGCCGGCGAACACGGCGGCGAGCGCGAGGGCCCGCGTCGCCCCGGCCCGGACGCCCGCGGAGGCGGGGGCCCTCACTTGACGTACGTGTCGGGCGTGACGAGCAGGCGCTCGCGCGGGTCGTGCGCGACGCCCGCGACCGCGGCGGCGTCGCCCTGGACGACCCGCTCGTGGAGGAGCGGGACGGCGGCGTCGGTGGCGAGGACGGCGGCCTCCGCCGCCATCACGGCCTTGCGGCGGGCGGTGCCGGCCGGGGCGGCGGCGGCCCGGTCGAGCGCGGCGTCGACGGCGGGGTCGGCGAGCTGGGAGAGGTTGAAGGAGCCGCGGGAGGCGAAGTCGCTGTAGAGGTACGCGGCGGGGTCGCCGGAGTCCAGGACGGTCGCGCGGGACAGCAGGAACGCGTCGAACGCGCCGGCCAGGGCGTCCGCCTCGATGGCGGCGTACTCGCGCACCTCCAGCCGCACGTCGAAGCCGGCCTTGCGCAGCTGCTGCTGGAGGGTCTGGGCGACCTCGGGCAGTTCCGCGCGGTCGGTGAAGGTGCCGATGGTGACGGTGGCGCCCCGCGGGGCGGCGGCGGGGGTGTCCCGGCGGGGCGTGCGCAGGCCGTCCGCCCAGGTGACGGCGGGGCCGAGCAGCCCCTCGGCGACGTCGGCGCGGCCCTCGTACACGCCCTTCACGATCGACTCGGCGTCGAGGGCGCGGCGGGCGGCGGCCCGCAGCGCGGGGTTCCGGAAGGGACCCTTGGAGGTGTTGAGGTAGAGGGTGTTGGTGCGCGGCATGGGGACCTCGGTGACGAGGTCGGGGTCGAGGAGGGCGGCCTGCGAGACGGGGACGGCCTCGACGATGTCGGCCTCCCCGGTGCGCAGCGCGGCGGCGCGGGCGGTGCCGTCGGGGACGAACACGACGTCGATGCCGGGGGCCTTGGCCCTGCCGCCCCAGTAGCCGTCGTAGCGGTCGAGGGAGGCGGAGGAGGTGCCGTCGACCTCGGTGAGGCGGAAGGCGCCGGTGCCGGTGCCGACGGGGTCGACGGTCTTCCCCCGGTACGCCCTGGCGGACAGGATCGACAGCTGCGGGGAGCTGAGCCGCTGCGGGACCAGCGGGTCGGGGGCGGCGGTGGTGACGGTGACGGTCTTCCCGGAGGCGGTCACGGTGAGGTCGACGCCGTCGAGGATGCGCGGCTTGGGGGCGGCGGTCGCGGCGCGGGTGAGGGAGCGGACGACGTCCCGCGCGGTGAGCGGCGTGCCGTCGTGGAAGGTGACGCCGTCGCGGACGGTGAAGGTCCAGGCGGCGCCGCGCTGCTTCCAGGAGGTGGCGAGGGCGGGGCGGGCGTCGCCGTCCGCGTCGAGGGTGACGAGGGTCTCGGCGGTCGACCAGCGGGACAGCTTGAACGCGTCGTCGGAGAGCGGGGACAGCCCGGAGCGGGGCGGGTTCATCATCGCCACGCGTATCCGCTTCCCGCCGTCCGCCGCGTCGCCGCCGCCGGGGGCGGCGAAGCACCCGGCGAGCAGGAGGGACGCCGAGACGAGCGCGGCGGCGGGCAGGAGACGGCGGCGGACAGGCTGGTGGCGCACGGGAGCACCCTTCCGGGCAGGGGGACGGTCGCGGTGCCCGGACGCTAGCATAATGATTATTGTTTTCAACAACTGAGACGTGAAGCGCTTACCCGGCTCCACCCCGCAGGCGGTGGGCCTTCAGCGTCATGTGCAGCAGCAGCCGGTCCTCGCCGCTGTCGAGGTCCAGGCCGGTGAGCTGCTCCACCCGCGAGAGCCGGTAGTACAGGGTCTGCCGGTGGACGCCCAGCGCCGCGGCCGCGCGGCCGGCCTGCCCCGCGTGGTCGAGGAACACCTCGGCGGTGCGGGCCAGTTCGGTGTGCGCGCGGCCCAGCAGCGGCCGTACCGCCGGGTCCTCGGCGGCCCCCGCGGGGAGGGCGGTGAGCAGCCGGTACGGGCCGACGGACGCCCAGGGCGCGACCGGACCCAGGCGCGGCTCGGCCAGCGCCGCCCGCGCCGCCGACACGGCCTCCGCCCAGGCCGCGCCCAGCTCCGGCAGGCCGCGCCGCGGGGCGGCCACCCCGGCCGCGGCGCCCGGCCCGGCCGCGTCGCACAGCCGGGCGCCGGCCGTCAGCGCGGGGGAGAGGGCCTCGGCGGAGCGGAGGCGCACCAGGACGCCCAGGGCCCGGCCCCCCGCCACCCGGCCGTCCGACCCCCGGTCGCCCGGCCCCGGCGCGCCCGCGTCCGGCCACGGCACCGTGCACAGGGCGGCCGCGCCCGGGGCCGTACGGACCGAGGGGCTGTCGCCGCCCGGCCACGGGGCGACGCACACCAGGGCGTGCGGCCCGTCCGCGCCCGCGCCCAGCGCCGAGCGCAGCGCGGCCAGCGCCAGGTCGTACTGCCACTCCCGCTCCGCGGTCAGCGCGGCCCGCAGCTCCCGCGACAGGTCGGAGCCGGCCCGCTCCTCGTCGGCGAGCAGCGCCCCGATGCGGGCGGCCACCTCCATGGCCGCCGCGAGCCGCTCCGGGGCCGGGCCGGGCGAGGTGTCGAGCAGCCACACGTACCCGAGGACGACACCCCGGTGGCGCACGGGCAGGCAGAGGCGGTCCCGGTACACGCCCGCGTCCGGCGCGGCCGGGATCCGCACGGGGCCGGTCGCGCGGGCGATGCCGAACCCCTCGAACCAGGCCCGTACGGCGGGCGTGGACTTCCGGGTGAGGATCGACCGCGTGCGGACCGGGTCCATGGCGGAGGTGTCGTCGCTGTCGTGCGCGCCGAAGGCGATCAGTCCGAAATCCCGGTTCTCCAGCGTGGCCGGGGCGCCGAGGAGCGTCGAGATCTCGTCGACCAGTTCTTGGTAGTCGCCCTTCACCCGGACATTCTGCCACCGCTTCAGACAGATGTCTGAGATCCGCGGCGCGGATGCGTGACAGCTGTCGATGGCCTGCGTCCGGGGCGATCCTTAGGTTTCACGGTGGTTCTCCGTGCCGTTTCCGTTCCGTCGGTTTCCGGCCGTTCCGTCCTGTTGTCAATCCCTGTTCGTGGAGGTGCCCCGTGCTGGGTCCCGTGATCCTCGCCGCTTCGCGCAGCGACAAGATGCGCCGCATTGTGTCGGCGGCCCCGGTGACCAAGCCGGTCGTCGACCGGTTCATCCCCGGGGAGACGGTCGACCAGGTCATCCCCATCGTCACGGATCTCGCGGACAAGGGCCTCGAAGTCACCCTGGACGTGGTCGGCGAGGACATCACCACCCCCGAGCAGGCCACCGCCGCCCGCGACGCCTACCTGGAGCTCGTCCGGCGCCTGGAGCCGCTGGGCCTGGGCCCGAAGGCCGAGATGTCCGTCAAGCTGTCGATGTTCGGCCAAGCGCTGGAGGGCGGCCACGAGCTGGCCCTCGCCAACGTCCGCCCCGTCGTCGAGGCGGCCGCCGCGATCGGCACCACCGTCACGCTGGACGCCGAGGACCACACCACCCTCGACTCGATGTTCGCCATCCACGAGGAGCTGCGGAAGGACTTCCCGCAGACCGGCTGCGTCATCCAGGCCTACCTCTTCCGCACCGAGGAGGACGCCCGCCGCCTCGCCGCGAACGGCAGCCGCGTCCGCCTGGTGAAGGGGGCCTACAAGGAGCCCGCCTCCGTCGCGTACCAGGACAAGGCGGAGATCGACAAGGCGTACGTCCGCATCCTGAAGATCCTCATGGCGGGCGAGGGCTACCCCATGATCGGCTCGCACGACCCGCGGCTCATCGCCATCACGCAGGAGCTCGCGCGCTCCCACGGGCGCAAACTGGACGAGTACGAGTTCCAGATGCTGTACGGCATCCGCAGTGAGGAGCACCTCCGGCTGGCCGCCGAGGGCCACCGGATGCGGGTCTACACGGCGTACGGGACCGACTGGTACGGCTACTTCATGCGCCGTCTCGCCGAGAAGCCGGCCAACCTGCTGTTCTTCGTCCGCTCGATGATCACCAAGAACTGACCCGGAGCCCGTGGGGCCACGCCCCTGACACCCTCACCCAAGGAGTTACGAGACCCATGGACGCTGTGACCCAGGTTCCCGCCCCGGTCAACGAGCCGGTGCACGGCTACGCCCCCGGCTCCGCCGAGCGGACCCGCCTGGAGGCCAAGCTCAAGGAGCTGGCCGAGAACCCGATCGACCTGCCGATGACCATCGGCGGCGTCAAGCGCATGGGCGGCGGCGAGCGGGTGGACGTCGTCCAGCCGCACAACCACCGGGCCGTCATCGGCACCTTCGCCGCGGCCACCCGCCAGGACGCCCAGGACGCGGTCGACGCCGCCCTGGCCGCCGCCCCGGCCTGGCGCGCGATGGCCTTCGACGACCGTGCCGCGATCTTCCTGCGCGCCGCCGAGCTGCTGGCCGGCCCGTGGCGCGAGACGCTGGCCGCCTCCACGATGCTCGGCCAGTCGAAGACCGCCCAGCAGGCCGAGATCGACACGCCGTGCGAGCTCGTCGACTTCTGGCGCTTCAACGTCAAGTACGCCCGCGACCTGCTCGCCGAGCAGCCCCCGGCGAACGCGCCCGGCGTGTGGAACCGCCTGGACCACCGCCCGCTGGAGGGCTTCGTCTACGCGATCACGCCGTTCAACTTCACCGCGATCGCCGGCAACCTGCCGACCGCCCCCGCCCTCATGGGCAACGTCGTCGTGTGGAAGCCGTCCCCGACGCAGACCCACGCCGCCGTGCTGCTCATGGAGCTGCTGGAGGAGGCCGGCCTGCCCAAGGGCGTCATCAACCTGGTGACCGGCGACGGCATCGCCGTCTCCGAGGTGGCCCTGGAGCACCCGATGCTCGCCGGCATCCACTTCACCGGCTCGACGCGCACCTTCCGGTACCTGTGGAAGACCGTCGGCAACAACATCGAGAAGTACCGCTCCTACCCGCGGATCGTCGGCGAGACCGGCGGCAAGGACTTCGTCGTCGCGCACCCGAGCGCCGACCCCGCCGTCCTGAAGACCGCGCTGACCCGCGGCGCCTTCGAGTTCCAGGGCCAGAAGTGCTCGGCCACCTCGCGCGCGTACATCCCCGCCTCGATCTGGAACTCCGGCTTCAAGGAGGAGTTCGCGGCCGAGGTCGACGGCATCAGGATGGGTGACGTCACCGACCTGACGAACTTCGTCGGCGCCGTCATCGACGAGCGCGCGTTCGCCAAGAACAAGGCCGCGATCGACCGCGCCAAGGCCGACCCGACCTGCACGATCGTCGCCGGCGGCACGTACGACGACTCGGTCGGCTACTTCGTCCGCCCGACCGTCATCGAGTGCACCGACCCGGAGAACGAGGTCTTCCGGGAGGAGTACTTCGGCCCGATCCTCGCCGTGCACGTGTACGAGGACGACCGGTACGACGCCATGCTCGACCAGATGGAGTCGGTCTCCGCCTACGCGCTGACCGGTTCGGTCATCGCCAAGGACCGCGCCGCCGCCGCGTACACGATGGAGAAGCTGCGGTACGCCGCGGGCAACTTCTACATCAACGACAAGTCGACCGGTGCCGTCGTCGGCCAGCAGCCCTTCGGCGGCGGCCGCGCCTCCGGCACCAACGACAAGGCCGGCGCCCCGCAGAACCTGATGCGCTGGACCCTGACCCGCGCGATCAAGGAGACGCTGGTCCCGCCGACCGAGTACGGCTACCCGCACATGGGCTGACCCGAGCCCCGGCCCGCACGGGCCGCCCCCGACACCGCCCCCCTCCGGCCCCCACGCCGGGCGGGGGCGGTCTCCATGTCCGCCGCCCGGCCGCGGGATGGCGGGTCCGCACCCTTGCGGCAATGAAAGGTTCATGTCAAATTCCTTCCTCGGTAGTCCCCACCCGCCACCGACGAAGGAGCCCCCGGCATGAGACGCACCACCCGTGCGCGCACCGGACTGTCCGCCCTGCTCGTCGCCGCCTCCCTCGGCCTCGGCGCCACCCCGGCCGGAGCCTCGGACGCCCCCCTCGCCCCCGCCCCCGCCCCCGCCCCCGACGCGGCCGCCCTGCACGCCCTCGACGCCGCCGTCGAGCGCGCTCTCGGCGACGACAGCGCCGGCACCTACGTCGACGCCGAGACCGGCGAACTCGTCGTCACCGTCACCACCGAGGCCGCCGCCGCGAAGGTCCGCGCCGCCGGCGCCACCCCCCGGCACGTCCGGCGCGACGCCGCCCGCCTGGACGCCGCCGTGGCCGCCCTGGAGGCCCGGGCCAAGATCGCCGGCACCTCCTGGGGCCTGGACCCGCGCACCAACCAGATCGCGGTCGAGGCCGACTCGTCGGTCTCCGCCCGCGACATGGCCCGGCTCCACAAGGTCGCCGCCTCCCTGGACGGCGCCGTGCGCGTCACCCGCGTCCCCGGCGTCTTCACGCGCGAGGTGGCCGGCGGCGACGCCATCTACGGCGGCGGCTCGCGCTGCTCGGCCGCCTTCAACGTCACCAAGAACGGCGTCCGGTACTTCCTGACCGCCGGCCACTGCACCAACATCTCCTCGACCTGGGCCGCCACCTCCGGCGGCGCCTCCGTCGGCGTCCGCGAGGGCACCAGCTTCCCGACCAACGACTACGGGCTCGTGCGCTACACCGACACGGCGAACACCCCCGGCAGCGTCACCCTCCACAACGGGAGCTTCCAGGACATCGCCTCCGCCGCCGACGCGGTCGTCGGCCAGTCCCTCAAGAAGAGCGGCTCCACCACCAAGGTCACCAGCGGCACCGTCACCGCCGTGAACGTCACGGTCAACTACAGCGACGGCCCCGTCTACGGCATGGTCCGCACCACCGCCTGCTCCGCCGGCGGCGACAGCGGCGGCGCCCACTTCGCCGGCTCCGTCGCCCTCGGCATCCACTCCGGCAGCTCCGGCTGCACGGGGACCAACGGCTCGGCCATCCACCAGCCGGTGCGCGAGGCCCTCGCCGCCTATGGCGTGAACGTGTACTGAGCCGCCCCGCCGCGGCGGGAGTGGTGCCACAGTGGGCGGTATGAGTGATCGTCTCCGTACCGCCCACACCTACGAGTTGAAGCCGGCCGTGCTCACCGCGATCCGCGCCGCGCTCGAGGACGCCTTCGACGGCGACCTGAGCGAGGAGGACTGGGAGCACGGCCTCGGCGGCGTCCACGCCTACGTCGAGGACGCCGACGGACGGATCGTCGCGCACGGCAGCGTCGTCATGCGCCGCGTCGTGCACGCCGGGCGCGCCCACCGCGTCGGGTACGTCGAGGCCGTGGGCGTACGGGCGGAGCGCCGCCGGCAGGGGCTGGGCGCCCGGGTGATGACGGCGCTGGAGGAGGTCGTCGACGGCGCGTACGACTTCGGCGCCCTGTCCGCGTCCGACGAGGGTGCCCTGCTCTACCGCTCGCGCGGCTGGCACCTGTGGAACGGCCGCGTCGAGGGGTACGGCCCGCAGGGCGTGGCCCACCTGGCGGACGAGGAGGACTGCACGTTCCTGCGCCCCGCCGCCGGGCGGCCGCTGCCCGCGCCGGAGGCCGGGCCCCTGCAGTTCGACTGGCGCGACGGCGACGTGCTGTGACCCCGCCGCGGCGGGCCCCGGCGGGCGGGCCGTCTCAGATAGTAGGAAGTCCGAGTAATCGTGGAGACAGTGGCGGCGCGCTCGCTTAGCTTGGTAGGAGCCGAACGTCTCGCTCCATCAGCGAACGGCGGTCGAGAGCGCGGTGCCCCCGGCAGGCCACCCCTGCGGCAGCGCTCCCCGCCCCTTCCGGCGCCTCCCCCGCATCCGCCCTGTCGAGGAGTCCCGCCATGAACGCCGCCACCGCCTCCCCCCGTGTCCGCCGTGCCCGCCAGGCGGGCAGCCGGCCCACCGAGACCGAGCGCAAGAACGCCGCCGCCGCCCTCCAGCGCGCCCTGGACCGCCGCGACAACGGCGGCTCCACCGGCCACTGACCCTCCCGCCCGGACGGCCGCGCACCGCGGTGCCGCCGCCGTCCGGCACACCGCCCGTCCGAATGGTGGACGGCGTGTGTCAGGCAATGGGACGAGGAGTAGGGTGCGGCCATGGCTCGCAGCATCAATCTCGCAGTGATCCCCGGTGACGGCATCGGCCGGGAGGTCGTGTCCCAGGGGCTCAAGGTCCTGTCCGCGGTCCTCCCGCAGGACGTGAAGCTGGAGACCCGGGAGTACGACCTCGGCGCCCAGCGCTGGCACCGCACGGGGGAGACCCTCCCCGAGGCGGAGCTGGAGTCCCTCAAGGGCCACGACGCCATCCTCCTCGGCGCGATCGGCGACCCGTCCGTGCCGGCCGGCGTGCTGGAGCGGGGCCTGCTGCTGAAGCTGCGCTTCGCCTTCGACCACTACGTGAACCTGCGCCCCTCGAAGCTCTTCCCGCACACCGCGACCCCGCTGGCGGGCAGCCCCGAGATCGACTTCGTCGTCGTGCGCGAGGGCACCGAGGGCCCGTACACGGGCAACGGCGGCAGCCTGCGCACCGGCACGCCCGCCGAGGTCGCCACGGAGGTCAGCGTCAACACGGCGTACGGCGTCGAGCGCGTCGTGCGCGACGCGTACGAGCGGGCCAAGGCCCGCCCCCGCAGGAAGCTGACGCTCGTCCACAAGAACAACGTCCTCGTCCACGCCGGCCACCTGTGGAAGAACACCTTCGACCGGGTCGGCGAGGAGTACCCCGAGGTCACCACCGACTACCTGCACGTCGACGCCGCGACGATCTTCTTCGTCACGCAACCCGAGCGCTTCGACGTCATCGTCACCGACAACCTCTTCGGTGACATCCTCACCGACCTCGCCGCCGCCGTGACCGGCGGCATCGGCCTGGCCGCGTCCGGCAACGTCAACCCGACGGGCGCGTTCCCGTCGATGTTCGAGCCCGTCCACGGCTCCGCGCCCGACATCGCGGGCCAGGGCAAGGCCGACCCCACCGCGACGGTCCTCTCCGTCGCGCTCCTGCTGCGCCACCTCGGCTACGAGACCGAGGCCGACCGCGTCGAGGAGGCGGTCGCCGCCGACCTCACCGAGCGGGCCGGCGCCGCCGCGCGCACCACGGACGAGATCGGCGACGCGCTCGCGGTACGCGTGGCGAACTGACCCGTCGACTGGACCACCAGACACAGCCGCCGGGTCGCAGCAGCGCCCGGCGGCTTCTCCTGTGCGGCCGCCGGGTGCACCATCGAACCCCGGACCGCGCCGCACCCGTTTCCCCGCCATGCCCCTCCGAGCGATAATCGGACGCGGGGCCGCGGCATGCGGTATTGCTCGGACGTCCTAACAGCAGCAGCGTCAGCGGCTGGAGCGGCGGCGTGAGCGCGGTCCGACCCACACACACCGGTGAAGGACACAGCACTCATGACGACGCCCACGACGATCGAGCTCAAGCCCTCCTCGAACCCGCTGTCCGCCGTTCAGCGCGAGGCGATCCTGGCCAACCCCGGCTTCGGCCGCCACTTCACCGACCACATGGTGACCATCAAGTGGACGGAGGGCCGGGGCTGGCACGACGCGCAGCTCACGCCGTACGCCCCGCTGTCCATCGACCCCGCCAACATGACCCTGCACTACGCGCAGGAGATCTTCGAGGGGCTGAAGGCGTACCGCCGCCCCGACGGCTCGATCTCGCTGTTCCGCCCCGAGGCCAACGCCGAGCGCTTCCAGATCTCCGCCCGCCGCCTGGCCATGCCCGAGCTGCCCGTCGAGACCTTCGTCGCCGCGTGCGACGCGCTGGTCCGGCAGGACGCGGAGTGGGTCCCGCCGCACGGCGGCGAGGAGTCCCTGTACCTGCGCCCCTTCATGATCGCCGCGGAGGTCGGGCTGGGCGTCCGCCCGGCCAACGAGTACCTGTTCATCGTCATCGCGTCGCCCGCCGGCGCGTACTTCCCCGGCGGCGTCAAGCCGGTCTCCGTCTGGCTGTCGGACAACTACGTCCGCGCCGTCCCCGGCGGCATGGGCTTCGCCAAGACCGGCGGCAACTACGCCGCGTCCCTGCTGGCCCAGGCCGAAGCCGCGGAGAAGGGCTGCGACCAGGTCGTCTGGCTCGACGCGCTGGAGCACCGGTGGGTCGAGGAGATGGGCGGCATGAACCTGTACTTCGTGTACGGGAACAAGATCGTCACCCCGGAGCTGACCGGCTCCCTCCTGGCGGGCATCACCCGCGCCTCCCTGCTCCAGGTCGCCCGCGACCTCGGCTACGAGCCGGAGGAGGGCCGCATCTCCACCGACCAGTGGCGCCGCGACACGGAGAACGGCACCCTCACGGAGGTCTTCGCCTGCGGCACGGCCGCGGTGATCACCCCGGTCGGCGCGGTCAAGTCCGCCGGCGGCGAGTGGACGCAGGGCGACGGGCAGCCGGGCGAGGTCACCCTGAGGCTCCGCAGGGCCCTGCTGGACATCCAGACGGGCGCGGCGGAGGACACCCACGGCTGGACCCACCGGGTCGTCTGAGCCGGCCCACCCCGGCGGCCGCCCCGCCGCGGCCCGCGTCCCCCTCGTACGGGAGCGCGGGCCGCGGCGGGGCGGCTCCGCGTTTCACGGGCGGGACGGGGGAGCCCGTGAAACGCGGCGCCCCGGCTCCCTGCCCCGCGCCCCGGCCCCCGCCTCGCGCCCCCGCCCCCCGGTCGGGCCCCACCCGACTTGGGACTCACCCGACTTGGGACCCACTCGCCTTGGGACTCACCCCCGCGTTCCGCGCCGAGTCGTCGCATCGGTTTAGAGTGTCGCTCCATGTGAGGTGTGAGATACCTCAGGGCAGTGGTTCCCTTTCCGGGGAACCACCTTTAGAGTAATGCTCTAAATTCCGTCGTACACGCCAGGAGGAGCGAGGGACGTGCGCCTGACCCCCACGGAACGCGACCGGCTGCTGCTCTTCGGGGCCGCCGAACTCGCCCGGGCCCGCCGCGCCCGCGGACTGCGGCTCAACGTCCCCGAAGCCACGGCCCTCGTCGCCGACACCGTCTGCGAGGCCGCCCGCGACGGCCTGCGCCTCGCGGAGGCCGTCGCGGCCGCCCGCGCAGTCCTCGGCCCGGACGACGTGCTGCCGGGCGTCGCCGACGTGGTCACCGAGGTCCACGTGGAGGCGGTCTTCGACGACGGCTCCCGCCTGGCCGTCGTCACCGACCCGATCGGCGGCCCCTCCGCGGGCCCCGACGCCCCCGGCGCGCTGCTGCCGGGCCCCGGCTACGACGAGCCCGCCGCGCGGACGACGCTGACCGTGCGGAACACCGCGGCCGTGCCGGTCAGCGTGACCTCGCACTTCCACTTCTTCGAGGCCAACCCCCGCCTGGACTTCGACCGCGCGGCGGCGTACGGGATGCGGCTGTGCGTCCCGGCGGGCTCCTCCGTGCGCTTCGACCCGGGCGGCGAGGCCGAGGTGGGGCTCGTCCCCATCGGCGGCGACCGCATCGCGATCGGGTTCGCCGGCCTGGTCGACGGGCCGCTGGACGCCCCCGGCGCGAAGGAGGAGGCCCTGCGCAGGGCGGCCGCCTGCGGCTACCTCGGCGCCGAACCCGCACCGGGGCGCCGGACCGGCACCGGAGCGGAGGAGACCGCCTGATGGACCCCTACGAGTACGCCTCCGTGCACGGCCCCCGCGCCGGCGACCGCGTCCGCCTGGGCGACTCCGGGCTGACCGTACGGGTCGAGTCCGACGCCCAGAGGCCCGGCGACGAGTTCCTGGCCGGCTTCGGCAAGACCGCCCGCGACGGACTGCACCTGAAGGCCGCCGCCGTCCGCGACACCTGCGACCTCGTCATCAGCAACGTCCTGGTCATCGACGCCGTGCAGGGCATCCGCAAGGTGTCGATCGGCATCCGCGAGGGCCGCGTCCACGCCATCGGCCGGGCGGGCAACCCCGACACCCTCGACGGGGTCGACGTCGTCGTCGGCACCGGCACGTCCATCGTCTCCGGCGAGGGCCTGATCGCCACGGCCGGCGCCGTCGACACCCACGTCCACCTGCTGTCGCCCCGCATCATGGAGGCGTCGCTGGCGTCCGGGGTGACCACGATCATCGGCCAGGAGTTCGGCCCGGTCTGGGGCGTCGGCGTCAACTCGCCGTGGGCGCTGCGCCACGCCTTCAACGCCTTCGACGCCTGGCCCGTCAACATCGGCTTCCTCGCCCGCGGTTCGTCGTCCGACGCCGCCCCGCTGGTGGAGGCCCTGGCGGAGGGCGGCGCCTCCGGTTTCAAGGTCCACGAGGACATGGGCGCCCACACCCGCGCCCTCGACACCGCCCTGCGGGTCGCCGAGGAGCACGACGTGCAGGTCGCCCTGCACAGCGACGGCCTCAACGAGTGCCTGTCCGTGGAGGACACCCTCGCCGTCCTGGAGGGCCGGACGATCCACGCCTTCCACATCGAGGGCTGCGGCGGCGGCCACGTCCCCAACGTCCTGAAGATGGCGGGCGTCCCCCACGTCATCGGCTCCTCCACCAACCCCACCCTGCCCTTCGGGCGCGACGCGGTCGCCGAGCACTACGGGATGATCGTCTCCGTCCACGATCTGAAGACCGACCTGCCCGGCGACGCGGCCATGGCCCGCGACCGCATCAGGGCCGGGACGATGGGCGCGGAGGACGTCCTGCACGACCTCGGCGCGATCGGCATCACGTCGTCGGACGCGCAGGGCATGGGAAGGGCCGGCGAGACCGTGCGCCGGACCTTCGCCATGGCCGGCAAGATGAAGGCCGAGCTGGGGCCGCTCGACGGTGACGGGGACGGCGACGACAACGCCCGCGTCCTGCGGTACATCGCCAAGCTCACCATCAACCCGGCCATCGCCCACGGCCTCGCCCACGAGGTCGGTTCGATCGAGACCGGCAAGCTCGCCGACATCGTCCTGTGGCGGCCCGAGTTCTTCGGCGCGAAGCCGCAGCTCGTCCTGAAGGCCGGCTTCCCCGCGTACGGGGTCGTGGGCGACCCCAACGCCGCCACCGACACATGCGAACCGCTCGTGCTGGGACCGCAGTTCGGCGCGCACGGCGCGACGGCGGCGGACCTCTCCGTGGCGTTCGTCTCCGGCGCGGCGGCCCAGCTCGGCGCCGACCTGATGCCCACCCGCCGCCGGCGCGTCGCCGTGCGCGGCACCCGCGGGATCGGCCCCGGCGACCTGCGGTTCAACTCCCGCATCGGGGAGGTGGCCGTGGACGCCCGTACGGGCCTGGTCACGCTGGACGGGGACCCGGTCCGCTCGGAGCCCGCCGACTCCGTGTCCCTCAACCGCCTCTACTTCCTCTGAGGACCACCCCATGACCTTCCGCATGCCCGCCGAGTGGACGCCCCACGAGCGCACCTGGATGGCGTGGCCCACCGCCAACCCCACCTTCGCCACCCCGGGGGAGCTGGCCGGGGCCCGCGCGGCGTGGGCGGACGTCGCCCGCGCCGTACGCCGCTTCGAACCGGTCACCATGGTCGTCGCCCCCGGCGACACCGACTCCGCCCGCGCCCTCCTCGGCGACGGCGTCGACCTGGTGGAGCGGGACCTGGACGACGCCTGGATGCGGGACATCGGCCCCACGTTCGTCACCGACGGCACCCGGCTCGCCGCCGTCGACTGGGTGTTCAACGGCTGGGGCGCCGCCGACTGGGCCCGCTGGGAGCACGACGCGAAGATCGCCCGCCACGTCGCGGACCTCGCCGGAGCGCCCGTGCACAGCAGCCCCCTCGTCAACGAGGGCGGCGCGATCCACGTCGACGGCGAGGGCACGGTCCTCCTCACCGACACCGTCCAGCTCGGCCCCGAGCGCAACCCCGGCTGGACCCGCGCCCAGGTGGAGGCGGAGATCCACGCCCGGCTCGGCACCACCAAGGCGATCTGGCTGCCCCGCGGGCTGACCGCCGACTACGGCACGTACGGCACGCGCGGCCACGTCGACATCGTCGCCGCCTTCGCCCGCCCCGGCGTCGTCGTCGTCCACACCCAGCCCGACCCGGCCCACCCCGACCACGAGCCGTGCAAGGCGAACGCCGCCCTGCTGCGCTCCCAGACCGACGCCCGGGGGCGCGCCCTGGAGGTCGTCGAGGTCCCGGCGCCCACCGTCCTCCGGGAGGACGGCGAGTGGGTCGACTACTCGTACGTCAACCACTACCTCTGCAACGGCGGGGTCGTCCTGTGCGCCTTCGACGACCCCCGCGACGAACTCGCGGCCGGCGTCTTCCGCCGCCTCTTCCCCGACCGCACGGTCACCCTCGTCGACGCCCGCCCCGTCTTCGCGCACGGCGGCGGCATCCACTGCATCACCCAGCAGCAGCCGAAGGTCCGGGGAAACGGTCGGCCGTACCGCGGGCGCGGCTGACAGGCTGCGCCCATGGCCGACCCCGCCCCGCACCCCGACTACGGGATCACGCGCGTCCACGTGCTGTCCGAGGACGCCTGGCACATCGAACTCGACCACCGCGAGACCCGCTGCCTGATCACCGCGATCATCCCCGACGAGGACCCGGGGCGGGAGCCGTCCTTCTGCCTCGCCGCGCCGGAGGGCGACCACCACGTGCCCCACCAGGTCATGCGCTGGTTCATGGACGAGGTGGCCGAGGAGGTCCGGGTCCTGCGCGGCTGGACGGGGCTGCCGCCCGCCGCCGTCGACACGGTCGTCGCCCTGCGCGAGGTGGTCGCCGACGGCTGGGACGACGGGGACGGCCCGGCGCTGCTCGCCCTGCTCTCCGGCGTCCTGCCCGCCGACCAGGTGGCCGCCGTCTTCCTGGAGGTCCTGAGCGCCGACGCCGCCACCCTGGCCGGCCCCCCCGCCGGCCCCCGGCGCGGTCGCCGCGCTCCGGGAGCGGATGACCGGGGCCGGCTGGGGATCGGGTACAACGGACGGGTGAACGACGTCAAAGCCCGCGCCGCCCGGCGCCGCAACACCGCGCCGCCCCGCGAGGAGGTGCTCGCCGCCGCCATGGCGACCATCGCCGAACGGGGGCTGGAGGGCCTCACCATGGCCGGGCTCGGCCGGGAGGTCGGCATGAGCAGCGGCCACCTCCTCTACTACTTCCGCACCAAGGACGAGCTGCTCCTGCGGACCCTGGAGTGGAGCGAGGGCCGCCTCGGCGCGGAGCGCAGCGCCCTGCTGTCGAAGCACGACCTGCCGGTCGCCGACCGGCTCGCCGCGTACGTCGGGCTGTACGTCCCCGACGGGCCCCGCGACCCGCACTGGACGCTCTGGCTGGAGGTGTGGAACCGCTCGCAGAACGCCGACGCCGAGGCGCGCGACCGGCAGGCGGCCATCGAGGGCGCCTGGCACCGCGACCTCGTCGCGCTCCTCGCCGAGGGCATCTCGCGCGGCGAACTGCGCCGGGTCGACCCCGACCGGTACGCGGCCCGGCTGCGCGCCCTGCTCGACGGGTTCAGCGTCCACGTGGCCGTGGGCATACCGGGCACCGGCCGCGACCAGGTGCTCGCCCACGTGCGCGAGCACCTCCGGGAGACGCTGCTCCGGACGGCCTGACCGCATCGTGAGATCCGCGCCCGCGGCGCGACCCGGCTGTGGCAAACTGCCCCCGTGCTCGCAAACCCGATGATTATCGGCAGCGGCGCGCCGGTCCGCAGTGACCGCTGAGCCCCGACAGCAAACCCGTCGCGGCTGCGGACACCGTGTCCCAGACCCGCGCGCAGACCTCTCGCACCCGCGAGGGGTCTTTTCGTTTTCCGGGCCCCACCCATGGGCCCGCGGCGAGCGCGCGAGAATGGGGACAAGTGGAGCCGGCCATTCCTCCGTCCGGCCCCGCCCACGGCCCGGCGCGGACGGGGGACCCCCACCGGAGCCACATTCGACAGGAGCAGGACAGCCATGACCACGGATCAGCCCGTCGACGACAGCTTCCACGTCTTCGACACGACACTGCGCGACGGCGCCCAGCGTGAGGGCATCAACCTCACCGTCGCCGACAAGCTGACCATCGCCCGGCACCTGGACGACTTCGGCGTGGGCTTCATCGAGGGCGGCTGGCCCGGCGCCAACCCGCGCGACACGGAGTTCTTCGCCCGCGCGCTCGCCGAGATCGACTTCAGGCACGCCCAGCTCGTCGCCTTCGGCGCCACCCGCCGCGCCGGCATCCAGGCCGCCGAGGACCCGCAGGTCAAGGCGCTCCTCGACTCCGGGGCCCCGGTGATCACCCTGGTCGCCAAGTCCCACGACCGCCACGTCGAACTGGCGCTGCGCACCACCCTCGACGAGAACCTCGCCATGGTCCGCGACACCGTCGCCCACCTGCGCGAGCAGGGCCGCCGCGTCTTCGTCGACTGCGAGCACTTCTTCGACGGCTACCGCGCCAACCCCGAGTACGCCAAGGCCGTCGTCCGCGCCGCCCACGAGGCGGGCGCCGACGTGGTCGTCCTCTGCGACACCAACGGCGGCATGCTCCCGCCGCAGGTGCGGGACGTCGTCGCCACCGTCCTCGCCGACACCGGCGCCCGCCTCGGCATCCACGCCCAGGACGACACCGGCTGCGCCGTCGCCAACACCCTCGCCGCCGTCGACGGCGGCGCCACCCACGTCCAGTGCACCGCCAACGGCTACGGCGAGCGCGTCGGCAACGCGAACCTCTTCCCCGTGGTCGCGGCCCTGGAGCTGAAGTACGACCGCCGCGTCCTGCCCGCCGGCTCCCTGGCGGAGATGACGCGGATCTCCCACGCCGTCGCGGAGGTCGTGAACCTCACGCCGTCCACCCACCAGCCGTACGTCGGCGTCTCCGCCTTCGCCCACAAGGCGGGCCTCCACGCCTCCGCGATCAAGGTCGACCCGGACCTGTACCAGCACATCGACCCCGAGCTCGTCGGCAACACCATGCGCATGCTGGTCTCCGACATGGCCGGCCGCGCCTCGGTCGAGCTCAAGGGCAAGGAGCTCGGCATCGACCTGGGCGACGACCGCGAGCTGGTCGGCCGCGTCGTCGACCGGGTCAAGGACCGGGAGCTGCGCGGCTACACGTACGAGGCGGCGGACGCGTCGTTCGAGCTCCTCCTCCGCGAGGAGGTCGAGGGCCGCCCCCTGCGCTTCTTCCGCACCGAGTCCTGGCGGGCCATCGTCGAGGACCGCCCCGACGGCACCCACGCCAACGAGGCGACGGTGAAGGTGTGGGCGGACGGCGAGCGCATCGTCGCCACGGCGGAGGGCAACGGCCCGGTGAACGCCCTGGACCGGGCGCTGCTGGCGGCGCTGGAGCGGATCCACCCGCAGATGGCCAAGTTCGAGCTGGTCGACTACAAGGTCCGCATCCTGGAGGGCCGCCACGGCACCGAGTCCACCACCCGCGTCCTGATCACGACCAGCGACGGCGACGCCGAGTGGTCGACGGTCGGCGTCGGCGAGAACGTGATCGCGGCGTCCTGGCAGGCGCTCGTCGACGCGTACACGTACGGCCTGCTGAAGGCGGGCGTGAAGCCGACGGAGAAGTAGCGCCACTCGGGAGAGGTGAATTGCCTCATATGGGGTAGCGTCGATGATATGAGGAGAAACCCGCTCTCCCTTCTGTCGGCCGTGGTGGGCCTGGTGCTGATGTTCCTCCTGGCGCTGGCCCCCGCTGCCGCGGCCCGGGCGCCGGACGGCGTGCGGGAGGCGGCGCAGGCGCTCCGGCAGGGTCCCGTGTACGTGCACCCCGAGGCGGCCGGCGAGCTGTCGGCGTCCGAGGCGCGGGCGCTGGAGCGCAGGATCCTCGACGCGGACAAGCCGCTGATGGTGGCGGTCCTGCCGGACACGCCGGCCTTCCCGGAGGAGACCCTCCTGCGTGACCTGCGCACCCTCACCGGGGTGACCGGCGTGTACGCCGTCCGCCTGGGCGACGCCTTCGACGCGGGCGCCGACCGGGCGGTCCTCGCCCCGCGGGCGGTCGACAACCTCGTGTCGGCGGTCCACCGGCCCGGCGTGGACGCCGCGACGGAGCTGAACGCCTTCGTCGACCAGGCCCTGCCGCAGCTGCGCGGCTCGGCACCGTCCTCCTGGGCGGGCGTCCCCGGTGACGGCGCGCCGGTCGGCGGCCTGATCACCGTCGGCGTGCTGCTCGCGGTGGTGGCGGGGGCCGTGTCGCTGGTGACCGTCCGCGGCCGCAACCGCAAGCGGTCCGAGGAGCGCGAGGCGCTGGAGAGGCTGCGCGTCGTCGTCGACGAGGACATCACCGCGTACGGCGAGGAACTGGACCGCCTCGACTTCCACCCCGCCGACCCGGCCGCCGACGACGCGATGCGCTCCGACTACGAACGCGCGCTGGACGCCTACGACCAGGCGAAGCAGCTCATGGCCGGGGCCCGTCACCCCCACGACGTCCGGGACGTGACCGAGGCCCTCGCGGACGGCCGCCACGCGCTGGCCGTCCTCGCCGCCCGCCGTGAGGGCCGCCCGCTTCCCGAGCGGCGGGCACCCTGCTTCTTCGACCCCCGCCACGGCCCCTCGGTGGCGGACGTGCCGTGGGCGCCGCACGGCGGCATCCCGCGCGACGTGCCGGTCTGCGCGGCCGACGAGGCCCGGGTCCGGGCGGGCCAGGACCCGGCGGCCCGCCAGGTCGCCACCGAGTGGGGCCCCCGCCCGTACTGGGAGGCGGGTCCGGCGTACGGCCCCTGGGCGGGCGGTTACTACGGCGGCGCGCTCCTGCCCGGCCTCCTGGTCGGCACGATGCTCGGCACCACCCTGGCGACCCCGGCGTACGCGGCCGAGTACGGCGGCGACGGCTACGACTCCTTCGCCGGCGGCGACTTCTCCGGCGCGGACTACCACCCCTCCGACTTCGGCGGTGACTTCGGAGGCGGCGGCGGTGACTTCGGCGGCGGGGGAGGCGGCGACTTCGGCGGCGGCGGGTTCTGACCCCTCCCGACCGCGGTCGGCGGCGACCCGCCCGTCGCCGCGGCGGTCGCGTGCGGCGGCCGGCCGGGCGCGTCGGGGAGCCCGGACCGGCCGGACGCCCCCGAGCCGCCCCGGCGGGACCCGCCCGGGCCCGCCGCGCGCAGGCGGCGCTCCAGGGGGTGTTCCACCCAGTGGTACGCGGCGGCCGAGAGCGCCAGGCTGACCGCGGCCACCAGCAGCCAGACCCGGATCGTCGCCACCGGGCCGACCGGGCGGCCCTGGGTGCCGACCCACACGCGGATCACGATCTCGTGGACCAGGTACCAGGCGAACGACCAGTGGCCCAGGCGGATCGCCCGGCGGCCGCCGAGCCCCGACCGGCGGCCGCGCAGGTCCGCGTCCGCGGCGGCGGCGACCAGCAGGGCGAACAGCGGCGTGGAGAGCAGCTGCGACGCCTGGTACGGGCTGTACCAGAGCGCGTCCGGCACCGCCCGCGACCAGGGGATCAGCGCCAGGTGCCACACGACGACCAGCGCGACGGCCGCCCCCGGCGGGAGCGGCGGCCGCCAACCGCGCGCCACCGCGAGCCCGGCCGCGACGCCGAGGAGGAACTGGAGGGTGCGGGTCACCGGGAAGTACCCGAGCGCCCACGACCGTACGACCGGATCGGCGATCACCGCCCCGCAGAGCCACACCGCCGCCACGCCCGCGCACACGGCGACCGCGATCCCGAGGCGGCCGCGCGCCGACCGGGTCCAGGGCAGCGCCACCAGCAGCGGGAACAGCAGGTAGAACCACGCCTCGTCGCTCAGCGACCAGGCGGCCGGGTTGCCGCCCCGCAGCAGTTCGGGGTCGGGCAGCCAGGCGTTGACCAGGAGCAGCGTCGCGGCGACGGCCCGGGGTGACACGTCGGTGCCCAGCGCGGCGTACGCCGCCGCGGACAGGGCCGTCGTCACCGCGAGCAGCGGCCAGATCCGGGCGAAGCGCCGCCACAGGAAGACCGCGGCCGGCACCCGCCGCCCGTCGTACGTCCACGCCAGGACGAACCCGGACAGGACGAAGAAGAACGTCACACCACTGCGGCCGTACCACGTGGCCTCGCTGATCCAGGGGACCTCGCCGACCTGGCGGGACAGGTGGTACAGCACCACCGCGAGGGCGGCCCAGAAGCGCAGCCCGGTCAGGGAGGGGAGGCGGTCCCTGCCGGAGAGGTCCGGAGCGGGCCGGGGGCCCGGGCGGGCGGTGCGTCGCATCCGGCGATTATCGGGGCGGGGGGCGCGGGCCCGGCCACGGGGGCCGGGGGACGTCACGGTACGAGGGACGTCACGGTACGAGGGACGTCACGGTACGAGGGACGTCACGGGACGGGGGACGTCGCGGGCCGGGGGCGCGACGCCCAGCGCCCACCCCGGCCGCCGGGCGGCGGTGGGTGGGCGCTGTGGGGTGGCGGGGGCCGCGGGCGGGGGTCAGGCCGTGCGGATCGCGGAGATCTCGAACGTGAGCTTGATCTTGTCGCTGACCAGCACGCCGCCCGTCTCCAGGGCCGCGTTCCAGGTCAGCCCCCAGTCGGAGCGCAGGATCTCGGCCCTGCCCTCGAAGCCGACGCGCTCGTTGCCGAACGGGTCCTTCGCGGCGCCGTTGAACTCCAGGTCGATGGTGACCGGCCGGGTCACGCCCCGGATCGTCAGGTCGCCGGTGAGGCGGTAGTCCGCGCCGCCCAGCGCCTCCGCGGTGGTGGAGCGGAAGGTCATCCGCGGGAACCGCTCGACGTCGAAGAAGTCGGCGCCGCGCAGGTGCCCGTCGCGGTCGGCGTTGCCGGTGTCGATGGACGCCATCCGGATGTCGAGCGCCGCGGAGGAGGCCGACGGGTCCGTGCCGTCCAGGACCAGGGTGCCCTCGTGGTCGGTGAAGGCGCCGCGGACGTTCGTGACCATGGCGTGGCGGGCGGTGAAGCCGATCGTGCTGTGCGCGGCGTCGATCGTGTACGTGCCGGTCAGCGCGGCCGGCGACGGGTCGACGGCCGGGGCGGCGACGGTGGCGGTCCGGGTGCCGGACGTGCGGTTGAACAGGCCCATGACGTGCTCCTTCGGAGGGATCCGCATCTTCGTTGAAGATTGAACTACTTCGACTGTAGCCCTCTGAAGTTCAATTTTCAACCACTTCGGCGAAGTCCGCCGTCCTCCGCGTGGCACGCCCCCTCCACGCCCGGTCCGCGGCCACAATCCGTGCCGTGCCCCCCTGGTCCCGCCGCACCCTCCTCGCCTCCGCCGCAGCCGCCGCGGCCACCGCCCTCCCGGCCCCGGCCCGCGCCGCCGACGGTCCCGCCCCCGGAGCCCCCGCCCCCGGAGGCGCCGGCGACCCGTCCGCCTACGACGCCCTCCGCCTCCGCTGGCTCTCCCTCCAGCTCGGCACCGGCTACGACCCCGCCGCCGAGCCCTACGCCACCCGCCTCGCCGCGACCGGCGCCCTCGCCACCCGGTACCGGGCCGCCATGGCCCCGGCCGCCGGCTCCCTGTGGCCCGGCGACCCCTTCGACCCGCCCTCCGGCATCACCCGCTCGTACCGCCGCCTGTGGACCATGGCCCAGGCGTACGCCCAGCCCGGCACCGGCCGCACCGGCGACCCCGCCCTCCTCGGCGCCGTCCGCACCGGCCTCGACCACCTCGCCGCCCGCGTCTACCACCCCGCCACCACCCCCTACGGCAACTGGTGGGAGTGGCGGATCGGCAGCCCCCGCCTCCTCCTCGACACGGTCGCCGCCCTCCACGACCACCTGGCGCCCCGTCAGGTCGACGCCGCGTGCGCCGCCGTCGACCACTTCGTCCCGGACACCGCCCTCCACGACCACTCCGGCACCTCCACCGGCGCCAACCGCGTCGACCTGTGCCGCTCCGTCGCCCTGCGCGGCGTCCTCGGCCGCCACCCCGGCAAACTGGCCCTCGCCCGCGACGCGCTGTCGCCCGTCTTCCCGTACGTGACCCGCGGCGACGGGCTGTACGAGGACGGCAGCTTCGTCCAGCACGGCGCGGTCCCGTACACCGGCACCTACGGCCAGGTCCTCCTCGACGGCCTCGCCCGCCTCTTCGCGCTCCTCGCCGGCTCCCCCTGGGAGGTCACCGACCCGGCCCGGCGCACCGTCCTCGACGCCGTCGAGCGCGCGTACGCCCCGCTCCTGCGCAACGGCCTGATGATGGACGCCGTCAGCGGCCGCGCCGTCAGCCGCGGCGTCCTGCGCGGCGACCCCGGCGTCCTGCGCGGCGACCACTACCACGGCCAGGGCGTCATCGCCGCGATCGCCCTCCTCGCGGACGGCGCCGCCCCCGCCCTGCGCGAGCGCTGGCACTCCCTCGTCAAGGGCTGGATCGCCCGCGACACGATCAGCCCCGTCCTGACCGCCCCGCGGTTCGACGTCGCGGACCTCGCCCGGCTCCACGCCGTCGCCGCGTCCCCCGTGCCCGCCGCCCCCGAGCCCACCGGGCACACCCTGTTCGCCGCCATGGACCGGGCCGTCCACCGCCGCCCCTCCTGGGCCGCCTGCATCGCCATGGCCTCCGACCGCATCGCCCACTACGAGTGCGGCAACGGCGAGAACCCGCGCGGCTGGCACGCCGGCGCCGGCATGCTCTCCTGGTGGGGACCCGGCCCCGGCACCGCCGGCGACGGCCAGTACACCGACTGGTTCTGGCCCACCGTCGACCCCTACCGGCTCCCCGGCACCACCGTCTCCACCCGGCGCCTCGCCGACCGGGAGGGCGGCGAATGGGGCGCGCCCCGGCCGGACGCGCGCTGGGTCGGGGGAGTGACGGACGGCGAGTACGCCGCGATCGGCCAGCACCTGCGCGGCCTCGGCTCCACCCTGGAGGCCCGCAAGTCCTGGTTCTGCGCCGACGACGCCGTCGTCTGCCTCGGCGCCGGCATCACCTGCGCCGACGGCGTGCCCGTGGAGACCGTCGTCGACAACCGCAACCTCGGCGAGGCCGGCGACGCCCGGTTCACCACCGGCCCCGGCTGGGCCCACCTCGAAGGGCACGGCGGCTGGGTCCTGCCCGCCGGACCCGCCCCCCTGCGCACCCTGCGCGAGGATCGCACCGGCGCCTGGCGCGACGTCAACACCGCCTCCTCCGCCGAGCGCCGCACCCGCCGCTACCAGACCCTCTGGCTCGACCACGGCACCGACCCCGCCGACACGGTGTACGCCTATCTGGTGATGCCCGGCGCCTCCCGCCGCGCCGTCGCCGCCCGCGCCGCCGATCCGCACTGGCTGGAGGTCCTCGACAACACCGCCGCCCACCAGGCCGTCCGCCTCCGCTCCCTGGGCCTCACCTTCGCCCACTTCTGGCGGCCCGGCACCACCGGCCCCCTCAGCGCCACCGCCCCGGCCTGCGTCCTCCTGCGGCGACGCGGCCGCGCCGCCGTCCTCCACGTCGGCGAACCGCCCCGCACCGGCCGCCCCCTGGAGGTCACCTGGCACCATCCGGTCCGCCGGGTCCTCGCCCACGACCCGTCCGTCCGGGTACTCTCCACCGGGCCCGCCCTGCGGCTGCGGATCACCCCCGGCACCGCCTGCGCCGCGCACCGCTGCGAGGTGGCCCTGGCCCCGCCCGGCCGCCCCCCGGCCCGTACCGCCGCAGGGGCCTTGTAGGGATCCCATAACACGACAGGGCCGAATGCTGGTACTTCGCCTGCGCCCCGACACGGTTCTGTTCAAGGCACACAGCAGATCGGTCCGGAGACTGTACGGAGTCAACGGCGGGATTTGCTTGGTCGGCTCCGTAGGGTCGGTACATGACCGTTGTGGACGAAACCCAGGGAGAGCCCGCCGACGCCCGCGGGCGGGTGGCCGAGCTGCACGCCCTGCGCGAGGAGGCCCGGCGCGGCCCGAGTGAGCGCGCCACCGAGGCGCAGCACGCCAAGGGCAAGCTGACCGCCCGTGAGCGCATCGAGCTGCTGCTGGACGAGGGGTCGTTCCGGGAGGTCGAGCAGCTGCGCCGGCACCGGGCGACCGGCTTCGGCCTGGAGGGCAGGAAGCCCTACACCGACGGCGTCATCACCGGCTGGGGCACGGTCGACGGCCGTACGGTCTTCGTCTACGCGCACGACTTCCGGATCTTCGGCGGCGCCCTCGGCGAGGCCCACGCCACCAAGATCCACAAGATCATGGACATGGCCATCGCGGCCGGCGCCCCGCTCGTGTCGCTGAACGACGGCGCCGGCGCCCGCATCCAGGAGGGCGTCTCCGCCCTCGCCGGGTACGGCGGCATCTTCCAGCGCAACACCAAGGCGTCCGGCGTCATCCCGCAGATCTCCGTGATGCTCGGCCCCTGCGCCGGCGGCGCGGCCTACAGCCCCGCCCTCACTGACTTCGTCTTCATGGTCCGCGAGACCTCGCAGATGTTCATCACCGGCCCCGACGTCGTCAAGGCCGTCACCGGTGAGGAGATCACGCAGAACGGCCTCGGCGGCGCCGACGTCCACGCGGAGACCTCCGGCGTCGCGCACTTCGCGTACGACGACGAGGAGACCTGCATCGCCGAGGTCCGCTACCTCCTGTCGATGCTCCCCTCCAACAACCGCGAGAACCCGCCCGTCCACCCCAGCGAGGACCCCGCCGACCGGCGCGGCGACGTCCTGCTCGACCTCGTGCCCGCCGACGGCAACCGGCCGTACGACATGCACAAGGTCATCGAGGAGATCGTCGACGACGGCGACTACCTGGAGATCCACGAGCGCTGGGCGCGCAACATCGTCTGCGCCCTCGCCCGCCTCGACGGCCAGGTCGTCGGCATCGTCGCGAACCAGCCGCAGACCCTCGCCGGCGTCCTGGACATCGAGGCGTCCGAGAAGGCCGCCCGCTTCGTGCAGATGTGCGACGCGTTCAACATCCCGATCATCACGTTCCTCGACGTGCCCGGCTTCCTGCCCGGCGTCGACCAGGAGCACGGCGGCATCATCCGCCACGGCGCCAAGCTGCTCTACGCGTACTGCAACGCCACCGTGCCGCGCATCTCGCTGATCCTGCGCAAGGCGTACGGCGGCGCGTACATCGTCATGGACTCCCAGTCCATCGGCGCCGACCTCACCTACGCCTGGCCGACCAACGAGATCGCCGTCATGGGCGCTGAGGGCGCCGCCAACGTCATCTTCCGCCGGCAGATCGCCGACGCCGAGGACCCCGAGGCCATGCGCGCCCGCATGGTCAAGGAGTACAAGGCCGAACTGATGCACCCGTACTACGCCGCGGAGCGCGGCCTGGTCGACGACGTCATCGACCCCGCCGAGACCCGCGAGGTCCTCGTCCGGTCCCTCGCCATGCTCCGCACCAAGCACGCCGACCTGCCGTCCCGCAAGCACGGCAACCCGCCGCAGTAACGAGGAGAACCCGTGACCACGCTTCCGGCAGACGCCTCCCTCCTCCGGGTCGAGAGGGGCCACGCCGCACCCGAGGAGCTCGCCGCCCTCACCGCCGTCCTCCTGGCCCGCGCGAGCGCCCGCCCCGCCGAGGCCGCCCCGGCGCACCGCACTCCCTCCACGGCCGGCTGGCGCCGGCTGGAGCGCCAGTCCGGCTTCCGGGCGCCGCACTCCTGGCAGGGCTGACACCCCGCCGCCCGTACGCGCGAAGGGCCCCGCACTCACCACGAGTGCGGGGCCCTTCGCGTGCCCGCCGGACGCCGCCGCACCGCCGCGGGGGACGGACGAGGGCCCGCCACACCGACGACCGGTGTGCGGGCCCTGTGCGCGGGAACGCCGGGGACTTACCGCAGTCGCGCCATGAGGGCGTGTTCGACGAGGGTGATGAGGGCGCTCTTGGCGTCCGCGCGGTGGC
>NZ_BMSV01000015.1 GCF_014649335.1 Streptomyces roseolilacinus | reverse complement strand
GCCGACCCCTTCTCGTCGTACTTGCCGCGCACCACGTCGACGGCGAGCTTGAACTTGCGGACCTGGACGAGCCCGAACCAGGCCGAGAAGACCAGGCCGGCCACGACGAGCCAGGCGACGATGAGCGGGAGCTCCGTCCCCGCGACGGGGACGGAGTAGAAGACGACCTCACCGAGCCAGGCCGCTATGGGCTCGAAGAACCCACTGACGGCTTCGTCGATCGATGTGGTGATGGAATCCAGGGACATTCTGACTACCTCAGGATGCAGGGGACCTGCTGGGCGGCACGGCACAGCAGCAGAGGGGCACGAGGTCGAGCGGGCGCCGCCGTCCGGTCCGGCGGCCTACCACCCCGTCGGCCGCGGACCCTGACGACAGGGGTCGCACATGTCGTACGTGAGTGGCTGGATCGGTCCACCTCCCGCGGTCAACGGAGTGGGCCACCACGGGAGTTGCGAAGTTCTACCATGTGCTTGTCCGACTGGCGCGTGACCCGGGTCACACACTGGCGGCCCGAACCGGACAGGGGAAGAGAAGCGCAGGACCGTTGACGCGATCGTTATGTGGAAGCCCGCGTTCGACGACCGGACGGCGGCCCCGGCCGGAAACACCCGGCGGGAGACGGCCGTGGCCTGCGGTCCTCACCGCGCGTCAGAGCGACCCGGGGCCGGATCGCCACCGTGCCGGCGGTCCCTAGGCCATCAGCGTCTCGACGAGCGTCTCCTGGAGGGCGCCCAGCCACAGGTAGGCCATCACCATCGGCTTGCGCGGATCGGAGTCCGGCAGCCGGTACAGGTCGGCGTTCTCGTCCTCGTCGGTGACCTCCAGGCGGGCCCCGATGGTGAGGCGGAGGTCGTTGAGCGCGCCGAGCCAGCGGCGGCACTCCTCGGGCGAGAGCTCCAGGCGGCCGCCGCCGGACCCGTCGCCGGCGGAGGCCAGGGCGTCGAGGCTGCGGACGACGGCGAGGGCGTCCTCGCGCTTGCGGGTGCGCAGGTCGTTCTCGGTGAACCGGCGGAACTCGGCGGACGCCTCGCGCAGCCGCTCGTCGCCGTCCCCGTACGCGTCGGGGAAGAGGCGGGCCAGGGCCGGGTCGGACGGCTTCTCGCTGGGGCCCTCCTGGAAGAGCGCGGCGAGCGGGTCCTCGCCCTGGGCGGGCTCGTCACCGGGGCCGATCAGTTCCAGCATCTGGACGGCGAGCGAGCGCAGGATGGAGACCTCGACCTCGTCCAGCGGCACGGCCGCGCCGCCGTCGGGCAGCGCCTCGAAGTGGCCGCTCATCAGCCGCGGTCCTGGGAGAGGGTGGCCCACAGCCCGTACCCGTGCATCGCCTGCACGTCGCGCTCCATCTCCTCGCGGGTGCCGCTGGAGACCACGGCCCGGCCCTTGTGGTGCACGTCGAGCATCAGCTTGTGCGCCTTGTCCTTGGAGTAGCCGAAGTACGTCTGGAAGACGTACGTCACGTAGCTCATGAGGTTGACCGGGTCGTTGTGGACGATCGTCACCCACGGCACGTCGGGTTCGGTGACGGCGTGGCCCTCTTCCGCCGGGGCCGTGCGTTCGATCTCTACGGGAGCAACACTCACTCGGCCAATGCTGCCACTGCCCGTGCGCCACCGCACAAACGGACTCCTGCCTTCCGTTACGACGCCCGGTCCGGCCGCCGCCCGCGGGCCCCGGAAGGACCCCGGAGGGGCCCCCGGAACGTCCTCGAACGAGAAATCGTCACTCTGACGAGTATTCGGGGTACGATCCTGGCATGAACGCTGCGGACCTAGGGCTTCCGGTGGCTGTGCCGTCCACCGCGCTCTTCACCGACCAGTACGAGCTGACCATGCTCCAGGCGGCCCTGCGGGGCGGCACCGCCGACCGGCGCTCGGTCTTCGAGGTCTTCACCCGGCGCCTCCCCGAAGGCCGCCGGTACGGCGTCGTGGCCGGCACCGGCCGCGTCCTGGACGCCGTGGAGAACTTCCGCTTCGACGACGCCATGCTCGCCTTCCTGCGCGAACGGGGCATCGTCGACGAGCCGACGCTCGCCTGGCTCGCGGAGTACCGCTTCGGCGGCGACGTCTGGGGCTACCCCGAGGGCGAGGTGTACTTCCCCGGCTCGCCGATCCTCCGCGTCGAGGGCTCCTTCGCCGAATGCGTGCTGCTGGAGACGGTGATCCTCTCCATCCTCAACCACGACTCCGCCATCGCCGCCGCCGCGTCCCGGATGTCCGCCGCCGCCGGCGGGCGCGCACTGATCGAGATGGGCGCCCGGCGCACCCACGAACTGGCCGCGGTCGCCGCGTCGCGCGCCGCGTACGTGGGCGGCTTCGGCTCCACCTCCGACCTGGCCGCCGGATTCCGGTACGGCATCCCGACCGTCGGCACCTCCGCGCACGCCTTCACCCTGCTGCACGACACCGAGCGCGACGCGTTCCGGGTGCAGGTGGAGGCGCTGGGGCGGGGCACGACGCTGCTCGTCGACACGTACGACGTCGGCGAGGCCGTGCGCACCGCCGTGGAAGTGGCCGGACCGGGCCTCGGCGCCGTACGCATCGACTCCGGCGACCTGCTGCTGGTGGCGCACCGGGTGCGCCACCAGCTGGACGAGCTGGGAGCCCGCGACACGCGGATCGTCGTCACCTCCGACCTCGACGAGTACGCCATCGCCTCGCTGGCCGCCGCACCCGTGGACGCGTACGGCGTCGGCACCCAGCTGGTCACCGGCAGCGGACACCCGACCTGCTCGATGGTCTACAAACTGGTCGCCCGCGCCGACTCCGCGGACCCCGCCGCCCCCCTGCGGCCCGTCGCGAAGCGCTCCCTGGGCGGCAAGACGTCGCTGGGCGGCCGCAAGTGGGCGGCCCGGCGGCTGGACACCGAGGGGGTCGCCGAGGCGGAGGTCGTCGGCACCGGCCCGGTACCCGGGGAACTGGCCGGGCGGCAGCTCCAGCGCCTGCTGGTCAAGGCCGGGGAGGTCGTCGCCCGGGAGCCGCTGGAGGCGGCACGGGAACGGCACATCGCCGCCCGCGCGGGGCTGCCGCTGTCGGCCGTCCAGCTGTCACGCGGCGAGCCGGTGCTGCCCACCGAGTACGTGGAGGGGTGATCGCAGGGGGTGGGCGTGCAGGGGTCGGAGGCGGGCGAGCCGTCGGTTTGCCCGCCGGGCGTCCCGTCTCGGGGGCCGGGGTGTCCGGCCGTGGTAGACGTGTTCCCCCGCCCCGCGCCGGACGGCCCCCGTCCACCCCCTCCCCTCGGGGAGGGGAAGTCTCTAGGCTCGAATCATCCCCTCGCAGCGACCACCGACCGCCCCCCACCGTAAGGACACCCGCCATGCACCGCGCATTGATCGTCGTCGACGTTCAGAACGACTTCTGCGAGGGCGGCAGCCTCGCGGTGGCGGGGGGCGCGGACGTCGCCGCCGCCATCACGGACCTCGTCGGCCAGACCGCGGGGGTCGGCTACCGGCACGTCGTCGCGACCCGCGACCACCACGTCGACCCGGGCGACCACTTCGCCGAGCGCCCCGACTTCGTCCGCTCCTGGCCGGCGCACTGCGTGGCGGGCACCGAGGGCGTCGGGTTCCACCCGAACTTCGCGCCCGCCGTCGCCTCCGGCGCGATCGAGGCCGTGTTCGACAAGGGCGCGTACGCGGCCGCGTACAGCGGCTTCGAGGGCAGCGACGAGAACGGCGTCTCCCTCGCCGACTGGCTGCGGGCCCACGACGTGACGGAGGTCGACGTCGTGGGCATCGCGACCGACCACTGCGTGCGGGCCACCGCCCTGGACGCGGTCGCGGAGGGCTTCCGCACGCACGTGCTGCTCGACCTCACCGCGGGCGTCGCCGAGGGGACCACGCGCAGGGCCCTGGAGGAGCTCCGCGCGGCCGGGGTGGAGCTGAGCGGCAAGCCGGTCGTCTGACACGGCCGGGACCGCCGGACGGCTCGGGAGGCCGGGAGGCGCGTAGGGGTGTGGAGGGTTCTCCGGGGGGCCGGGAAGGCGCTCTAGGCGCGCTCGGGGGCGCTCAGGGGCCTCAGCAGGGCGCGTATCGGGCGCCACAGCTCCTGCTCGCGGCTCGGCGTCGTCCGCCACAGCAGCCCGTCCGGGTGGTGCAGCACGGCCGTGATCTCGTCGGGCGTCGGCGGGTGGGTGTTCCCCCGCAGGTAGGCGCGCAGGCCGAGGTTGCGCAGGCGGGTCAGCGCGCGCGGCCGGTTCACCGCGTGGACCAGGATGCGCACCTCGCCCTCGCCGCCCGGATTGGGCAGGCTCAGCGCGACCACCATCCTGCCGCCGGGCAACTTGCAGAAACCACCACCGGGCATGCCGAACGCTCCCCCGCCGAAAGGTGTGTCAATAGGAAATCGGTCAGCTGCACCTAAACACGATCGGCCGCCGCCCGCTAGGGGGCGACGGCCGATCACGCTGTGACCTGCGGTTCCTTAGATCACTTGGTCGACGGACCCACCTGGACGGTGATCGTCTGGCCGCTGCGCGGCTGGTCGACGATCGCGATCCGGGTGTTGGTGTCAGTTACCTTGACGCCGGCCCGCGGGTTGCTCTCGAACCAGTAGACGCCCTTGCGGTCGTCGAAGACCGGGTTGCCGGACAGGCCGCCGATCCCCTGCGGGACGTCCGCCTTGTGCAGCGTGATGCGGTCGGTGCGGAAGCGGCTGAACGGCGCGTCGTGGGACTGGACGCGGTTGCGCATCAGCGTGCCGTCGGCCCAGGTCAGCGGCTTGGCGTGGGCGTCGATGGGGAGGACGAGGCCCTCACCGGGGTGGACGGCCGTGTTGTTGTCCGCCTGCGAGGTGTCCCACTTCCAGACCAGCAGACCGGTCTGGTACGGGTAGTGCTCGACCCAGCTGGCCTTGTCGCCGCCGAACCCGAAGTTGTACGGGCCGACCTTCAGCGTCGCGTCGTAGGAGACGTACTGGCGGTTCTCCGCGATGTAGTACTGCGCGTACTCGTCGGTGATCGCCTCGCCGATGCGGGAGAAGCCCTTCGACGTCCAGCCGGCGGCCTCGGTCTCGGCGTCGTCCGCGAAGAGCGGGGCGCCGTCGGCCGTGACGACGATGTTGTCCGCCGCGAAGCCCTTCTGGGCCACGCCGCCGTCCGTCTGGTAGCGGAAGCGGACGTCGATCTTCTTGCCGGCGTACGCGTCGAGCGGGTACACGAGCTTCTTGAACGACTCGGAGACACCGGTCAGGCCGGTGGCGCCGCTGGCGTCCTTGGTGAGCGGCGTGCCGTTCGCGGTGCCGTCGAGGGCGGTCCACTGCGCGCCGCCGTCAGTGGAGACCTCGGCGTACAGGTAGTCGTACTCGGCCTCGATGTCCCACCAGCCGTCGAGCGACAGCTGGGCCGTGGACTTGCCCGTCAGGTCGACGGAGCGGGTGAGGGTGTTCTTGAGGTCGTCACCCATGTTGCTCCACCACTGGGTGGCGCCCTGGACCGGCTTGACGATCGGGTTGGTGACCTTCTTCTTCGGCAGCTCGACGATGAGCGCCTGCGGGTTCTTGGTGTTGTACTCCGCGACACCCAGCTTGTGCTTGGACTTCGTGGCGGCCTTGGCCTTCTCGTAGTCCAGCCAACCCAGCTGCAGCTTGTCCCAGGCCGTCATGTCGCCCGGCATGTCGCCGATGGAGTCCTTGCCGGTGCCCAGCCAGGAACCGGAGGACATCAGCGACCAGAAGCCCGTGGAGTTCTCGGCGCCCGCGCGGCCGGAGGTGTCGTACAGGTCCGGCAGGCCGAGGTCGTGGCCGTACTCGTGGGCGAAGACGCCGAGGCCGCCGTTCTCCGGCTGCATCGTGTAGTCGCCGACCCAGATGCCGGTGTCGCCGATCTGCGTGCCGCCGGCCTTGTTGCCGGCCGGGCCGGTCTTGCCGGCGTCGGTGCCGTACGCGTACCAGCGGTGGGCCCACAGGGCGTCGGTGCCCTCCGCACCGCCGCCCGCCGACTCGTCCTCGCCCGCGTGCACGAGCTGGAAGTGGTCGATGTAGCCGTCGGTCTCGTTGAAGTTGCCGTCGCCGTCGAAGTCGTAGCGGTCCCACTGGTCGTACTCGGCCAGCATCGCCTTGATCTCGGCGTCGGTCTTGCCCTTGGCCTTCTGGTCCGCGGTCCACGCGGTGACACCGTCGCGGACGGCGTCCCAGACGTTGGAGCAGTTGGTCTGGCCGCAGTAGTTGGAGCCGTAGCGGGCCTCGTTGTACTCGACCTTGACCCAGTCCGAGACCGTGCCGTCGACCGAGTAGCGGCCGGACGAGGTGCGCTCGTAGTAGGTCTTCAGCGAGTGCTTCTGCTTGCCCTGCTCGTCCTTGCCGGTACCGAAGTACAGGTCCTGGAAGTGCTCCCGGTCGTAGTCGGCCTGCCAGGCGGTCGAGTTGTCCTTCGACCGGTCCGGCTCGGCTATCCGGTTGTGCAGGGGGCCGGGCTTGCCGCCGAACTTGGGCTTCAGCTCGTCGGTGTCGTCGTCCTTGCGGTCGACGAGCGTCTCGTTGTCGACCTTGTCACCGAACTCGACGAGGATGGTGAAGATCTTGTCGGTCTTCTCCCGGCCGAGCTCGACGTACTTCTTGGCGTCGAGCTTGACGACCTGGGAGGCGCCGCGGCGCTCCACCTTGGACTCGCCGGCGAGGACCTGCTCCAGCGCCGCCTCGCGCTGCTTCTCCTGCTGCTCGGTGAACGGGCCCTCGAGGTCGTGGTCGACCCCTGCGGCCTTGTCGTGGGCGTGGCCGTGGTGGCCCGCGCCCGGCGCCGGATCGTGGCGCTCGATGCCCGTCTCCGGGCGGTTGTCGGCGTGGGCCGTGGTGAGGGCCCCGGCGGTCGCGGCGGTCGCGGCCAGGGCCACGAACACCGCGGACGTGCGGAACGCCCGTCGTCTGCTGGTCACTTGTATGTTTCCTCCCCTGCGAACCGCCAACGCGGATGGGGGGTCACGTGAATATCCGCGTGCGGTGTCGCGCCACAAGTGACGACATTCGACCGGACTTACGCGAAAAAAGACAGTCTTGACTTGCACAGGCCAAGTGCCCTATGTGAACACCCCGATCCGTATAACGGACGGGCAAATCCCTCCCCGCAGGGTGTGCGTGACCCCGTGCGCCCTTGACGCACCGGCACTGCGCGTGAGGCGGCGCTTACCGCCGGCTCCCTCCGGGCATCCAGCGTCGTAGGGTCGTCAGTCCGTACGACCGCGTCGCGAGAGACCCACCACGAGGACGGAAACCGTCATGCCGCGTCCGACCGCCGCACAGCTCGCCCTGGGCTCGGCCACCGTCGTCTGCTCGACCGTCGCCCTGCTCCTGCTGTCCGGCGCGACCACCGACGCCGGTATCGCGCTGGCCGCACTGGTCTCCCTGGTGCTCGGCCTCGGCGTGACGCTGGCCGCGGCGCGCGGCACCGGCGCGCACGCGGGCGCTCGGGGGAACACACCGTCGGACCACTCGCCGGGCCGGACCGCCCCGGGGGACGAGGAGGCCCCGATGAGCCGCTCGCGGAACTGAAGGGGCGCGCGACTGTCGGGGAGGGGGACGGTGCGCTCCTGTAGCGCTCGTGGAGCCGAAGGGGCACGCGGACGCGGATGTCGGGCCGATGGGGGCATGCTTCGTGCGGGGCCGCACCCGTGCCAGGGAGGGGGAGGGCGTCCCCCTGTACCGCTCGTGGAGCCGAAGGGGCGCGCGGACGTGGGTGTCGGGCCGACGGGGGCATGCTTCGTGCGGGGCCGCACCCGTGCCAGGGAGGGGGAGGGCGTCCCCCTGTACCGCTCGTGGAGCCGAAGGGGCGCGCGGGTGTCGAGGCGGTGATCGCGCGCAGCGCCCCGAGGTACGAGGGGCCGAGCACGTTCACCGCCTCGACACCCGCTCACAGCGCCCCGGAGGCGGAACGAGCCCAAAAAAGGAGAGCATCACGCCGCTGACACCACGACGGTTCTCGCCGCCTTGTCGTGGAGGCCCTGCCGGTACGGTTTGTCCACCAGGATCAGCACGAGCAGCAGCAGCGGCCACAGGCAGGCGCAGCAGATCAGCGTGGGCACCCACAGAACGAGTGCCCGCGTCAGTGCGGCGCTCGTCGGCGGGGTGCTCCCGTCGTTGAGCATCGCGACCCGCAGGCCGGTCATCCGTTTGCCGAGCGTCTGGCCGTTCCTCTTCGTCGTCATGAGGGTGTCGTAGACGACGTACGCCGCGATCGAGACGAGCTGGAACACCCACTGGCCGCCGCCGCCACCCGACGTCCACACGTCGCCGAGGTCGCCGGTCTCGTCGTTCACGCGGGAGTAGACGCCGAAGGGGATGCCGAGGAGCCCCAGGGGCACGGCGATGACGAGCCAGTCGACGACGCGCGCGAGGACCCGCTTGCCGGTGTCGGCGAGCGGCGGCATCCCGCCGAGCGGGTCGGTCCCGCCGTACGGGCCGCCCCCGTAGGGACCGCCACCGTACGGGCCGCCGCCGTAGGGCCCCCCGCCGTACGGGCCGCCGCCGGGAGGCCCCCCGCCGGGGGGTCCGCCGTAGGGGCCGCCGCCGTAGGGGCCCTCCCCGCCGGGCGGCGGAGGGGGCGGGGCGCCGCCCTCCGGGGGCTGGGGCGGCTCCTGCGGGCGCTTGCGGAACGGATCGTCCTCGGGAGGCGGGCCGGGCGTCGGCGGTTCGTTGCTCATGGGGGCAGTGCATCCCGCCCCGCCGACGCCCGCATCCGGTCATGTGCCGTTCGGGGGACGGCGTCAGCGGCCCGCCACGAACGTGCCGGCCGCCTTGTCCTGCCAGCACTGCCGCCACGGCCGGTCGAACAGGCACCACAGCACGTTGAGCACGCCGATCCCGGTCAGGCCCAGCACCCCGTACACCAGCCAGCGGCGCAGTGCCTGCCCGAACGTCGGCGGCTCGTGCGACTCGATGCCCCGGACCTCCGTCCCGCACAGCTTCTTGCCGAGCGTCCGGCCCCACTTGGCGGTCGGCAGCGCCTCGTACAGCACGCCGAGCACCAGCAGGATGCCGAGCGCGATCCCGAACTGGACGGAGGTGGTGCCGTCCACGAGCCACACGGTGACCGTCTCGCCGGACCGTTCCGCCTGTTCGATCTTGCCGCGGATGTGGTCGACGGCGTTCAGCACGAACGGCGTGCCCGCCGCCCCGGCGAGCGCGCCGAGCACGAGGCTGTCGACGAGGCGGGCGGCGAACCTCCGGCCGAGCCCGGCCGGCCGCGCGGCGGCCCGCTCCTGGGCGGCCCGCAGGAACGGGTCGCTGACCGGCAGCTTCCACGGGACGACGGGTTGCTGGGCGGCGTCCGCCCCCGGCAGGGCGGGGCCGGGCTGCGCCTGCGGCGGCACGGGGGCGGGCTGCGGCTGGGCCAGTTGGTGGACCTGCTGCGCCCAGGAGGCGGCGGCGCCTCCCGGGCCGGTGGTGACGGGGGCCGCGGGGGCGGCCGCCTGCGGGGGGACCTGGTACGCGGGGGACGGCTGCGGCTGGACGGGCGCGTGCGGTTGCGGCTGGGCGGCCGGGGCCGGGGCGTGCACCTGGGGGCCCTGGCCCTGTGTCTGCGGGCCCTGGGAGTGGGCGCCCTGGGAGTGCGGGTCCTGTGTCTGCGGGCCCTGGGGCTGGGACTGCGGGCCGTGCGGGGCCGGGACGTCCGGTGTGCGGGGCGCTTCCCGCCGGGGTGCCCGCATGGTCATCGTGCCCTCGGGGTTGGGCCGCGCCTCCGGTTCGGGCTCCACCCGCCGTGCCCCGGGCAGCGCGCCGCCCGCCGGGTCGGCGGCGGCCGGCACCCGGGGGTCCGGCCGGCCGGCCGCGCCCCACGCGACGTCCCGCCCGCCGTCGAGGCCGTGCTGGCGGGAGAGGTCGGCCTGCCACGCGGACGCCGGCTCGGGACCCGCCTCCCGCTCCGGCTCGGGGCCGGGGCCGGACTCGGACGCCATGCCGGGGTCCTCGTCCAGGAAGACCGGTCCGGTCTCCTCGACGGCCGGGACCACCGCGGGCGCCGACGCCTGGGCCGGGACCCGGGAGGGCGCGCCGGAGGCGGGCGGCGCCGGGACGGCCTCGCCCTCCCCGGGCGCCGGGCGGCTCGTACCGGGCACCCAGGCGGCACCGTTCCAGTACCGGATGTAGCCGGGAATGGAGGGGTCCGGGTAGTACCCGGCTTCGGGGCTGCCGTCGCCGGTTGCCGGGGTTGGGGCGCTCATCACCGTGGTCCCGTATCTCCTCGAGGGCCTCAATTCAAGGCACCACATCTATCAGACCGCCGGACGCCCCCGGGCCGCTCCGCGGGAGAGGACCCCCATCCGGTCACTGCAACGTCACGCAAAGTAACAGAAATTCGTCGGCGGAAGTCGCGTAATGACGACACGGGAACCGGCTCTCTCCTTCCGGACGGGCCCGCGGTGGGCCCGCGCGGACCGGCGAGAGAGAGGAAGCGGCCATGGAGCAGTCCACGGTGGAGCGGGAGTTGGAGATGAAGCTGGTGCTGTCCTCGGACCACAGCGTGCCCGTACCGGCCCGGATGACGTACCGGACGAGCGACCCGTACGCCGTCCACGTCGCCTTCCACATCGGCTCCGAGAACCCGGTGCACTGGACGTTCGCCCGCGAGCTGCTGGTGGAGGGCGTGTTCCGGCCGTGCGGCCGCGGGGACGTGCGGATCCGGCCGTCGAAGGCGGACGGGCGCGGCGTCGTGCTGATGGCGCTGTCGTCCCCGAACGGCGACGCGCTGCTGGAGGCGCCGTCGGCGCAGGTGTCGGCGTGGCTGGAGCGCACGCTGCGGGTGGTCGCGCCGGGGACGGAGGCGGAGCGGCTCGGCATCGACGACGGGCTGGCCGCGCTGCTCTCGGCGGAGGCGTGAGGAGGGCGTGCGGGGGGCGTGCGGGGCCGCGGCGGGGACGGGCCCGCCCCGGCGGGGTGGGCGGTCAGAAGAGCTTGCCGGGGTTGAGGATGCCCAGCGGGTCGAAGGTCCGCTTGATGCCGCGTTGCAGTTCGAGCCCCACGGGGCCGAGTTCGCGGGCGAGCCACTCCTTCTTGAGTACGCCGACGCCGTGTTCGCCGGTGATGGTGCCGCCCAGCTCCAGGCCGAGGGCCATGATGGCGTCGAACGACGCGCGGGCGCGCCGGGACTCGTCCGGGTCGGTGTGGTCGAAGCACACGACGGGGTGGGTGTTGCCGTCGCCGGCGTGCGCGCAGACGCCGATGGTCAGGTCGTGCGCGTCGGCGATGGCGGCCGTGCCGTCGAGCATCTCGGCGAGCCGGGAGCGGGGCACGCACACGTCGTCGATCATGGTGGCGGTGGAGACGGCCTCCAGGGCGGGCAGGGACATCCTGCGGGCCTGGAGGAGCAGTTCGGACTCGGCGGGGTCGTCGGCGGGGACGACCCCGGTGGCCCCGGCGGCGGTGCACAGCTCCCCCACGGCGGCCAGGTCGGCCGCGGGGTCCGGGGTGTCGAACGCGGCCAGCAGCAGCGCGGCGGTGGTGTCGGGCAGGCCCATGCGGCCGAGCCGGTTGACCGCCCGGACGGTGGTGCTGTCCATCAGTTCGAGCAGGGACGGCGTGTGGCCCCGCTCCATGATCGCGCAGACGGCGGCGCACGCGTCCGCGGTGGACGCGAACTCGGCGGCCAGCGCGAGTTGCGCGGGCGGCTTCGGCCGCAGGGCGAGCACGGCGCGGACGACGATGCCGAGGCTGCCCTCGGAGCCGACGAACAGCCGGGTCAGGTCGTACCCGGCGACGCCCTTGGCGGTGCGGCGGCCGGTGGACAGCAGCCGCCCGTCGGCGAGGACGACGTCCAGGCCGAGGACGTACTCGGCGGTGACCCCGTACTTGACGCAGCACAGGCCCCCGGACGCGGTCCCGATGTTGCCGCCGATGGTGCAGGTCTCCCAGCTGGAGGGGTCGGGCGGGTAGGACAGGCCGTGCTCGGCGACGGCCCGGGACAGCACGGCGTTGACGACGCCCGGCTCGACGACGGCGATCCGGTCGACCGGGTCGATGTCCAGGATCCGGTCCATCCTGACCAGGGACAGCACGACGCAGCCGTCGGTGGCGTTGGCGGCGCCCGACAGGCCGGTGCGGGCGCCCTGCGGGACGACGGGGACGCGCAGCGCGGTGGCCGTGCGCATCACGTGCTGGACCTGCTCCACGGTCCGGGGCAGCACGACGACGGCGGGGGTGCCGGCGGGGCAGAAGCCCGCCATGTCGCGGGCGTAGGAGGGGGTCACGTCCGGGTCGGTGATCAGGGCCTCGGCGGGGAGTCCGGCGCGCAGCCGGCGCAGCAGATCGTCCATGATCCCAGCGTGGCACCCGGGGCCATCGGTGTGAACCGGGCGTGTACCGGCCGTGGGCGCCCCGGCCGGTCCGGTGGCCGCGCGCACAGTGGGCGGCATGAGGACGGAACGGGTCTCCCAGGTGGTGCTGCTCGCCTGGGCGGGGGTGGTGCTGGTGGGCGCGCTCGCGCTGTTCGCGGCGGAGGTCCTGGTGGGCCCCGGTGGCGTACGGGGTGATGGGGCGCGGCCCGCTCCGGGGGCGGTGGCGCGGGCCGGGGCGTCGGTGGAGGCGGGCGCCGGGGCGTCGGTGCCGGACCTGGAGGCGCTGATCGGCGACCGGGAGGCGTGGCTGCGCCGGTATCCGGGGGACGACGCGTCGTGGGCGGTGCTGGGCGCGGCGTACGCGGAGCGCGGCGTGCGGGCCGGTGACCCGGCGGCGTACCCGAGGGCGGAGCGGGCGCTGCGGCGCTCCCTGGCGATCCGCCCGGCCGCGCGGGGCAACGCGGACGCGGCGGTCGGCATGGGCGTCCTGGCGCAGGCGCGGGGCGACTTCGCGGCGGCGCGGCGCTGGGCGGAGGAGGCGCGCCGGCGGCAGCCGCGGGCGTGGCGGGCCGAGGCGCTGCTGGTCGACGCGTACCGGGGCCTGGGGGACGACGCGGCGGCCGGGAAGGCCCTGGAGCGGCTGCGGAAGCTGCGCCCGGCGGACGCGGCGGCGCTGTCGCGGGCGGTGGGGCTGTACCGGGACCGGGGCTGGCGGGAGGACGCGGAGGCCCTCGCGCACGACGCGGTGGCGCGGGCCCGGACGCCCGTCGAGCGGGCGGCGTGCCTGGCGCGGCTGGGCGACCTGCTGTGGGAGCGGGGCCTTCCCCGTGAGGCGCTCGCCCGGTACGCGGCCGCGCTGCGGGCGGTACCCGGTGACGCGCCGTCGCTGGCGGGCCGGGCGCGGGCGCTGGCGGCGCTGGGGCGTACGGACGAGGCGGTGGGGGCGTACGGGGCGGCGTGGGCGGCGCGCCCGCTGCCGGAGTACGCGCTGGAGGCCGGCGACCTGTACGCCGCGCTGGGCCGGGACGCGGAGGCGCGGGAGCGGTACGAGGCGGCGCTGGAGCGGGCGGCGGAGGCGGCCGGGCACGGCGTGGACCGGTCCCTCGTGCGCGCCCGGTACGAGGCGGAGCACGGCGAGCCGGACCGGGCGGTGGCGCGGCTGCGCGCGAGGTGGCGGCTGGGGCACCGGTCGGCCGACGTGGCGGACGCCCTGGGGTGGGCGCTGCTGCGGGCCGGCAGGGCGCGCGAGGCGCTGCCGTACGCGCGCGCGGCGACCGACCGGGGGGTGCGCAGCGCGCTGTTCGCGTACCACCGGGGCGAGGTGGAGCGGGCCCTGGGCAGGACCGGGCCGGCGCGGCGGCAGCTGGAGGAGGCGCTGCGGATCAACCCGTACTTCTCGCCGCTGCACGCCCCCGGGGCACGGCGCGCGCTGGCGGCGCTGGGCGAGCCGTCGGGCCCGCCGCCGGAACGCTAGGGTCTGTCTTTTGGACCGTCCCGGCGCCGGGGGGAGACGGCCTGTGGCCCCGCGGGTCAGGGTCCGCGGGGCCACAAGTACCGGGGGCGGCGGCCCTACAGGTTGCCGCGCTTGGCCTGCTCGCGCTCGATGGCCTCGAACAGGGCCTTGAAGTTGCCCTTGCCGAAGCCCATCGAACCGTGTCGTTCGATGAGTTCGAAGAAGACCGTCGGGCGGTCCTGGACGGGCTTGGTGAAGATCTGGAGCAGGTAGCCGTCCTCGTCGCGGTCGGCGAGGATCTTCAGCTCGCGCAGCGTCTCGATCGGGACGCGCGTGTCGCCGACCCACTCGCCGAGCGTGTCGTAGTACGAGTCGGGGGTGTCGAGGAACTGCACGCCGGCCGCGCGCATGGTGCGCACGGTGGCGACGATGTCGTTCGTGGCGAGCGCGATGTGCTGGACGCCGGCGCCGCCGTAGAACTCCAGGTACTCGTCGATCTGCGACTTCTTCTTCGCGATCGCCGGCTCGTTGATCGGGAACTTCACCTTGAGGGTGCCGTCCGCGACGACCTTCGACATGAGGGCGGAGTACTCGGTGGCGATGTCGTCGCCGACGAACTCCTTCATGTTGGTGAAGCCCATGACCTTGTTGTAGAAGGCCACCCACTCGTTCATTCGGCCGAGCTCGACGTTGCCGACGCAGTGGTCGATGGCCTGGAAGGTGCGCTTGGCCGGCGGCTCGACGATCGGGTTGGCGGCGACGAAGCCGGGCAGGTACGGGCCGGTGTAGCCGGAGCGGTCGACCAGGGTGTGGCGGGTCTTGCCGTACGTGGCGATCGCGGCGAGGACGACGGTGCCGTGCTCGTCCTTGATCTCGTACGGCTCCTCGACGCCGGTGGCGCCGTGCTCGATCGCGTACGCGTACGCCTTGCGGGCGTCGGGGACCTCGATGGCGAGGTCGATGACGCCGTCGCCGTGCTCCGCGACGTGCTCGGCCAGGAAGCGGCCACGGTCGGTGGACGGCTTGATGACGGAGGTCAGCACGAAGCGGGCGGCGCCGTTCGTCAGCACGTAACTGGCGGTCTCGCGGCTGCCGTTCTCCGGCCCGGAGTAGGCGACGAGCTTCATGCCGAAGGCCGTGGAGTAGTAGTGCGCGGCCTGCTTGGCGTTGCCGACGGCGAAGACGACCGCGTCCATTCCCTTCACCGGGAAGGGGTCGGCCTGCCGGGCGGTGCCGGGGGTGTCATGCAGGGTCTCAGTCATGGCGGCAGGTTCCCTCCGTTCCACAAGCTGCGCAATACTTTGCGTTTCCTCTGGTCAATGTGCACAGCGAGACACCACGATGATGGGGCGTTCTGTACAGGATGACCACTGGAAGGCGGCCATGGCGATCGATCATCTGGACGGCAGGCTCATCGCCCTGCTCGCGCGGGAGCCGAGGATCGGGGTGCTGGAGGCGTCGCGGCGGCTGGGGGTGGCGCGCGGCACGGTCCAGGCGCGCCTGGACCGGTTGCAGGCGAACGGCGTGATCCGGGGGTTCGGTCCGGAGGTGGATCCGGCGGCGCTGGGGTACCCGGTGACGGCGTTCGCGACGCTGGAGATCAAGCAGGGGCAGGGCGCGGACGTCCGGGAGCACCTGGCGGGCGTGCCGGAGGTGCTGGAGCTGCACACGACGACGGGCCACGGCGACATGCTGTGCCGCCTGGTGGCCCGTTCCAACGCGGACCTCCAGCGGGTGATCGACCGGGTGGTGGGCTTCGACGGGATCGTCCGCGCGTCGACGGCGATCGTGATGGAGAACCCGGTGCCGCTGCGGATCATCCCGCTGGTCGAGCAGGCCGCGACGGACGCCTACCTGCCGCCGGCCCGGCGCGGCTGACGCCATTGACAGCCGGCGCGGCTGACGGCCGGCGCGGGTGGGTGGCGCGGCGTGGGCCGGGCGGCCGGGCGGTCGACGCGGCTGACGGCTGACGGCCGGCAGCCGGCACGGTGGCGCCGCGCGGGCGGGGCCGGTCAGCGGGGTGCGGGCGCGTCCCCGGTGTCCGACAGTGCCGCGTCCACGGCCGCCCGGGCGTGGAGCCACGCGGTGGGGAAGACGGGGACGGGGCTGTCCTGCGGGCCGACGAGGAGTTCGATCTCCGTGCACCCCAGGATGACGCCCTCCGCGCCGGCGGCGACGAGGCCCCCGATGACCTCCCGGTACGCGGCGCGCGACTCCTCCCGTACGACGCCGAGGCAGAGCTCCTCGTAGATCACCCGGTGGACGACCGCGCGCGCGGCGGCGTCCGGGACGCGGACGTCGAGCCCGCCCGCTTCGAGGCGGTCGCGGAAGAAGTCCTGCTCCATGGTGAACGCCGTGCCCAGCAGCCCGACCCGGCGCAGGCCCGCCGCCCGTACGGCGTCCGCGGTGACGTCGGCCAGGTGCAACAGGGGCACGGACACCGCCGCCTCGACGGCGTCGGCGACCTTGTGCATGGTGTTCGTGCACAGGAGCACCATGTCGGCGCCGGCCGCCTCCAGGGACCGGGCGGCCCCGGCCAGGACCTCGCCCGCCTCCGCCCAGTGCCCCCGGACCTGCAGGGGCTCGATCTCCGCGAAGTCCACCGAGTGGAGCACGCACCGGGCCGAGTGCAGTCCGCCCAGCCGGTCGCGCGTGAACTCGTTCACCAGGCGGTAGTACTCCGCCGTCGACTCCCAGCTCATCCCGCCGATCAGCCCGATGGTCCTCATCGCCCCGCCCCTTCCCCTCGACTCCGGTCCGGGAGGCGTTCCCGCCCCCCGGCCAGTCTTCCATAAGCCGGATAAGCGACATGACGCGGTTTCATAAGGAAACCTTGGGGTGAGACACTGGAGACGGGCATCGCGCCCCGGCGAAGGGACCGCCCGGCCGTCACCGGCGGGGGTCCGCGGCGACCGGTGGCCGGGGTCGGCCGGCGGGTCAGCAGGAGGGGACGCGGGCACCGTCGTCGAGGGCCTTGAGGGACGCGACGGCGTCCTTCAGCGTCGCCACCGGGACCAGCCGCAGCCCGTCCGGCCGGGTCGCCAGGGCGTCGCCGCACTCGGCCCTCGGCACGAGGAACACCGTCGCCCCGTCCCGCGCGGCGGCCTGTGTCTTGAGCGACACGCCGCCGACCGCGCCGACCGTCCCGTCGGGGTCGATCGTCCCCGTGCCCGCGACGACCTCGCCACCGGTGAGGTCGCCGCCCTCGCCGTCGCCGACCAGCTTGTCGACGATGCCGAGGGAGAACAGCAGCCCGGCGCTGGGCCCGCCGACGTCGGCGAGGTGCAGCTTCACCTCGACGCCCTTCCCGCTCCTGCCGAGGTGGTTCAGCGCGGCGGCGACGGCGCTGTCCTGGGACATCCGCATCTGGCCGAGGTTGCGCTTCTCGATCTCCCGGTCGGACTTGCCCGCCGGGTAGACGGAGTCGTGCGGCAGCACGGCCCGGTCGCTGCGGAACCAGGCGTCGACGACGTCCCCGAGACCGACGTCGGAGCGCGGCGCGGTGGCCACGATCGTGGTCATCCGCAGCTGCCCACTGGTCTTCCGCACGGGCGCCCCGGAGATGGTGATCACGGGCCGCCCCTTGTCCACCCCGAGCACGTCCGCCGTCGACCCGGGCAGCGCGATCGTGAACGGCAGCGGCGCGAACGCGGTCACCGCGAACAGCGCGAGCACGGGCAGGGCGCACAGGAGCAGGGCACGGGGGCGCGAGAGACGGGAGAGCACGGATCCAATCTATCGGCCCGCCGCCCGCCCCGACCCGGCCCCGCCCTCCGGCGGCGGCCCGGCGTCCGGCGGCGGTGCGGCGGTCGGCCCCGGTCGCGGACGGCACGGGCGGGCGGCATGGGCGGGCGGCATGGGCGGGCGGTATGAGAGGGCGACACCGGCAGGCGGTACGGCCTGACGGACGGCACCGGCAGACGGCACGGGAGGACGACCGGACGGGCCCCACCGGACGGCACCGCCGCACCGCTCCCCCGGCCCCCGGCCGGACCGGCTCGGGACCCGGACCGGCTCGGGACCGGGACCGGGACCGGGACCGGGGGCGGGGGCTCAGCGCAGGGCGTCCGCCACCTCGCGGGCCGCGTCGACCACGCGGGGGCCGACCCGTTCCGGTACGGCGTCCGTCAGCATCACGACGCCGACGCTGCCCTCGATGCCCGTCACGCCCAGCAGCGGGGCCGCGGCGCCGCTCGCGCCCGCCTCCAGCTCACCGTGCGTGAGGGTGTAGCCGGGCTCGGGGGCGCCGCCGGCCTGGCGGGCGTGCAGGATCGCGCGCCCGGCGGCGCCCCGGTCGAGCGGGTGGCGGAACCCGGCCCGGTACGCCACGTGGTAGTCCGTCCAGGTCGGCTCGACGACGGCGACGGCCAGCGCCTCGGCGCCGTCGACGAGGGTGAGGTGCGCGGTGGCCCCGATGTCCTCGGCGAGCGAGCGCAGCGCGGGCAGCGCGGCCTCGCGCACGAGTGGGTGGACCTGGCGGCTCAGCCGCAGCACGCCGAGCCCGACCCGGGCCCGGCCGCCGAGGTCGCGGCGTACGAGCGCGTGCTGTTCGAGCGTGGCGAGCAGTCGGTAGACGACGGTGCGGTTGACGCCGAGCCGCTGGGACAGCTCGGTGACGGTCAGCCCGTGGTCGGTGTCGGCGAGCAGCTTGAGGACGCGCAGTCCCCGGTCGAGCGTCTGGGAGGTTTCCGCGGTCACGACGCCCCCTCCTTCGGAGTGAGTGACGGCGGACACTCTCAACGCGGAGGCGACACCCGTCCCGTGGGCATCGCACCGAGAGGCCGCCGGCAGGCCATGGCACACCGGCTGCGCTCCGCGGCGGCGCTGCCACGGGGCGTTTGCATGTGCCCGGACAGTAACCAGCGGATCCGCTCAGCGGAAGACCTCGTCCAGAATCCGGGCGCGGATGGGGAGTTGATCCCGGAATGCTCTCTTCCCCGCGACGGCGCCCCGAAGCGGTACCCGAAACCGGGCCGCCCGGGGCGCGCGTCGTGGGAGGAAAGGGGGCTCAGCGCATCCGCGTGGCCCACTCCTGGACCTTCTTGATCCGCTCCCGGATCTGCCCGGCCGTCGCCTCGGCGCTCGCCGGGCCGCCGCACACCCGGCGCAGCTCGGTGTGGATGACGCCGTGCGGCTTGCCGCTCTGGTGGACGTACGCGCCGACCATCGTGTTCAGCTGCTTGCGCAGCTCCATCAGCTCCTTGTGGGAGACCACCGGCCGCCGCTCGGCGGGAAGCTCGACGAGGTCGGCCTCCTCCGCGGGCTTCTGCCGGCTGTGCGCGATCTGCCGGGCCTGCCGCTTCTGCAGCAGCAGCTGCACCTGGTCGGGCTCCAGCAGGCCGGGGATGCCGAGGTAGTCCTGCTCCTCCTGGCTGCCGGGGTGGGCCTGCATGCCGAACTCGGCGCCGTTGTACATCACCCGGTCGAAGACGGCGTCGGACTCCAGCGCCTCGAAGGGCAGCATGTCCTGTTCGCCGGTGTCCTCGTCCTGCTGCTGGTTCGCCTCGTCCAGTTCCTTCTCGGACTCGGCGTACGGGTCCTCCTCGCCCTCCTTCTTCGGCCGGTCGAGGACGTGGTCGCGCTCGACCTCCATCTCGTTGGCGAAGCCGAGGAGCATCGGGATGGTCGGCAGGAACACGGACGCGGTCTCGCCGCGCCGCCGGGAACGGACGAAACGCCCCACGGCCTGCGCGAAGAACAGCGGCGTGGAGATCGTCGTCGCGTACACCCCGACCGCGAGGCGCGGCACGTCGACGCCTTCGGACACCATGCGGACGGCGACCATCCACCGGTCGTCGCCGTCGCTGAACTCGTCGATCCGCTTCGAGGCGCCCACGTCGTCGGAGAGGACGAGGGTCGGCCCGTGCCCGGTTATCTCCCGGATGAGCTTGGCGTAGGCGCGCGCGGACTCCTGGTCGGAGGCGATGACCAGGGCGCCGGCGTCGGGGATGGCCTTGCGGACCTCGGTGAGCCGCTGGTCGGCGGCGCGCAGCACGTTCGGCATCCAGTCGCCGCGCGGGTCGAGGGCGGTGCGCCAGGCCTGCGAGATCGCGTCCTTGGTCATCGGCTCGCCCAGCCGGGCGGCGACCTCGTCGCCGGCCTTGGTGCGCCAGCGCATGTTGCCGCTGTAGCTCAGGAAGATCACGGGGCGGACGACGCCGTCGGCGAGGGCGTTGCCGTAGCCGTACGTGTAGTCGGCGGAGGACCTCCTGATCCCGTCGTTGCCCTCCTCGTACGTGACGAAGGGGATGGGGTTGGTGTCGGAGCGGAAGGGCGTACCGGTCAGCGCGAGCCGCCGCGTCGCCGGCTCGAACGCCTCCAGGCACGCCTCGCCCCAGGACTTGGAGTCGCCGGCGTGGTGGATCTCGTCGAGGATGACGAGGGTCTTGCGCTGCTCGCAGCGGTTGCGGTGCAGCATCGGCCGCACGCCGACACCGGCGTACGTGACGGCGACGCCGTGGTACTCCTTGCTGAGCGGGCCCGCGCTGTACTCCGGGTCCAGCTTGATCCCTATCCGCGCCGCGGCGGCGGCCCACTGCTTCTTCAGGTGCTCGGTCGGGGCGACCACGGTGACCTGCTGCACGACGTGGTGGTGCAGCAGCCAGGACGCGAGGGTCAGCGCGAAGGTCGTCTTGCCGGCGCCGGGCGTGGCGACGGCGAGGAAGTCACGGGGCTGCTCCTGGACGTACTTCTCCATCGCGGCCTGCTGCCAGGCGCGCAGCTTGCTGGCCGTGCCCCAGGGGGCACGGCCGGGGAAGGCGGGAGAGAGGTGATGGGAGGCGGTAGTAGTCACGGTCTCCGATTCGGTGCTCTCGGACGCATGGGGGGTGCGCACGGCTGACGTACGACAACCGGGCCACCTTACCGGTGCCCCGTCCGGCCCCCGGCCGGGACGACGCCGCGACCTCGCGGAGTGCGAGCGGCGTCACACGACGAGCGCGCCGAGCCTCCCGGCGATGCCCTTCACCTCGATCCTCCCGGCCGGTGGCGACGTCGATGACCAGGCGTCCTCGGCGCCGAGGCGGACGCGGGTCCACGGCCGTACCGAGAGGTCCCGGCGTCACGGGGGCGTCGCACCGCCGCCTACCGGGTGCCCCGCCGCCTACCGGCCCGGCTCCCCGCCCCGCACCCGCGTCGCCACCCACGCGCCCACCAGCGCCACCGCCGCCATCGGCAGGAACACCGCCGCGAAGGCCACCGGGTGGGAGCCGGCCGCCCCGGCGCCGGCCACGGAGTGGCCCGTCACGGAGCCGCCGCCCAGCGCGGCGAACGCCGCGCCGCCCGCCGCGAGCAGCAGGACGTTCGCCAGGCCGTCGGAGATCTGGAGCGCCGCCGAGTTCGTCCCGGCCTCCTCCGGCGCGGACAGCTTCAGCAGCAGCACGCTCGTCGAGGCGATGACCATGCCCATGCCGAGGCAGCCGAAGCCCCAGGCGACGCCGACGATCCACACCGGCACCGCCGGGAACAGCACGGACGGCACGGCCGCGATCGCCGCGGCGACCAGCAGCATCCCCAGCACCATCAGCCGCTCCCGGTACGGCTCCACTCGCGGCCGGGACTGGACGAACGACCCCAGCGCCCACGTCGCCCCGCCCACCGCCAGCGACAGCCCGGCGAGCGTCGGGCTCAGACCCCGCTCGGTGACCAGCATCAGCGGCACGAACGACTCCGCGGAGATGAACGCGCCCGCCGCGACACCGCGCAGCAGCACCACGGACGGCAGCCCGCGCGCCGCCCGGTACGTGCCGCGCGGCAGCAGCCCGAGCACGGCCGGCACGAGCAGCGCGGCACCGGCCGCGGCGGGCACCACGGACAGCCAGCGCAGCTCCTGCCCCGCGTACTGGAGGAGCCCCGCGCCCACGGAGATGCCGAGCGCCAGCCGCAGCCGCCGCGCGTCGAACGCCGCGACCGGCGCCCCCGGATCGGCGGGCCCGGCGGCCCGGCGCCGTATCGCCGGCAGGGCCAGCACCAGCGGGAACACCACGAGCGCCGGGATCCCCAGGAACACCCACCGCCATCCGAGCCGCTCCGTGACGGTGCCGGCCGCCAGGGGGCCCACGATCGACGGGATGACCCAGCTCGCCGCGAACGCCGCCATGATCGCGGGCCGCAGCCTCTCCTCGTACGCCCGGCTGACCACCACGTACAGCGCGACGATCACCAGCCCGCCGCCGAAGCCCTGCACGGCCCGCCCGAGGACGAAGGGCCACATCGCCCCCGCCGTCCCGGACACGACCAGGCCCGCCCCGAAGGCGCCGATCCCGGCCGCGAGCGCGCCGAGCGGCCCGCTCCGGTCGGCCCACTGACCGGCCAGCACCATGCCGAAGAGGCTGGTGGTGAAGTACGCCGAGAACGCGAACGCGTACAGCGGCACGCCGTCCAGCTCCCGCGCCGCGACCGGCATCGCCGTGCCGACGGCGGTCGCCTCGAACGCGATCAGCAGGACGACGGAGACGATGCCGATGCTGAGCGCCCGGTGCTCCCGGTCGAGCACACCACCGCCGCCCTGCTCCTGGGGGGTGGGGGCGGCGGTCGTGTCGGCCGTGTCGGCCGTCCCGGTCGGATCAAGGGCGCTCATGCCCCCAGGGTAAGAGGCATCGGCATGGTTGACGCCTGTCGCGAGTCGGGGAGCGGCTCGGCCGTGGGTCGTACGACCCACGGCCCACGGCGGCGGGCCTCACCCCCCGTAGGCGTCCCGCAGCCCCTGGATGTCGATCTTCTTCATGCCCATCATGGCCTTGGCGGCGCGCCCGGCCTTCTCGGGGTCCGGGTCGGCCATCATCTCCATCAGGACGCGCGGGGTGATCTGCCACGACAGCCCGTACCTGTCCTTGAGCCATCCGCAGGGCCCCTCCTCGCCGCCCTCGCCGAGCCGGGACCAGAAGTAGTCGACCTCCTCCTGGTCCTCGCACTCCACGGACAGGGAGACGGCCTCGTTGAAGGTGAACTCGGGCCCGCCGTTCATCGCCACGTACCGCTGCCCGGCGAGCTCGAACTCGACGGTCATGACCGTGCCCGCCGGCATCGGGGTCCCCTCGGGGTAGCGGTCGACCCTCACGATCCGCGAGTCCTGGAAGATCGCGGTGTAGTGCCGGGCCGCCTCCTCCGCCTGGGTGTCGAACCACAGGAACGGCGTGATCTTCTGCTGCATGACGGGCTCCTTCCCTCCGTGTGCTCTCACACGGGTAGACCGGCCGGAGCCCCGGAACTCATCCCCCGGTACGCCGCGGGTGTGCGCCGGTCACCCTTCGGAGGAACCGGGCAGTTCCTCGACCACGAACGAGCCCCTCGCCCGCACGGTCACGACCAGCTTCCGCTCGCGCAGGATGTCGAGGGCCCGACGCACCGTGTTGGAGCCCACGCCGTACTCCTGGGACAGGAGCATCTCTCCGGGAAGCCGGGAGCCGAGGGCGAACGCTCCGCTCCTGATCTTGCGCTCCAGGATGTTCGCGAGCTGCTCGTAGTGGTAGGCGGCCGCACCGGGGTTGATCTTCTCCGTCACGGAAGCGAACGTAAACGTCCAGCAACGGCCGTGCATCACCAACAACTGTCAACCACTGTCTACCGCTGCCGACAACTTTCGACATCGGCTACGTTGGCGCACAGAAGACCCCGGCGAGTCGGCCAGGACTCCCGGGGCATGGCCAACGCTGTTCTAGGAGCGTCGACAGTGAGCATTATCCCCACCCTGGTGCGCCTGCTGCTGGGCTTACTCGCCCCCGGTTCCGGCCGAAGGCGGGCGGGCGCCGGCCGGCCCACCCCCACCCCCGGCATCACCGACACCCCCACCCGGCGGGAAGCCCCCCGCGCGGGCCTCCCACGACTCCGCTCCCCGTACGGGTCGGCCGAACCGCTCGACGGCCACGCCTCACCCCTCGTCCGCCCCTACCTCTTGGCGCACGAACGCCGGGAGAACCAGGCCAGGCGAAGGCTCACCCTCCTCCTCGCGGCGGACTTCGGCATCGACCTGGACACGCGGATCCTGCACGGGGCGGGGGTCCCGCGGTGAGCCCGTCGGCACGGAAGCCGGTCCGGATGTGCGTGCGGTGCGACCGGATCACGGACGAGCCCGTCGTGGTGTCCGAGGTCCACTCCGCCAGCGGACCCGGCTTCAACGTCTACGCGTGCCCCGCCTGCGCGCCACTGTTCCCACCGGTCCCCGACGTGCTCGACCTCCTGGACGGCGAGCGATGAGGCCCGGACGCACCAAGGGGCAGATCGCCGCCGGCGCCAGACAGTCCGGCCGCACGCAGGAGTGCGAGTCGGGCGAGCACGAGCCCTGCACCCCCATGGAGGTGTACGAGTCCGACTCCCCCGGCCCCGACGAGCACCCGTTCTTCTCCATCACCTGCACCTGCGCCTGCCACACCGACTGAACCGAGGCGGGGCCTCCCTCCCATCGCAGGAGGAAGGCCCCGTCCGGGGGCGCGTCGTCGCCCCCGCTCACCCCTTGACGGGCTTCACCACGGGGTCGCCCTGGAGGGGCTTGTTCTCACACGCCAGCGCGGCTGTCACCCGCTGTGTCATGAGGTACAGAAACGCCAGATGCTGCTTCATCGCCTCCTCGCTGCCCTTCTGCTCGGAGTTCGAAGTGTTCGACGCGCGGGCACGCAGAAGTACACGTTCGGAGGGCGGCCCAAGGTCGCCGGGCAGGTCGCACCGCAAATAGAGCTTCGAGTAATTGCCGCCGCTCTCCCCGAGCGTCCCGCTGACGTCGAACCGTCGGCTTGGGGAAGGCGACTTCTCCTTCTCATACGGATCGTCACGAGACACCCAAGAAAAGCCGAGCCGTATTTCACCGTCGTCCAGACGTGAATCCTGCGCGAAAGAGCACCCGTATACGTAAGGAGTCGCCTTGGCACCACCCGAACCGAGCAGGTTCTTCCTCAGTCGCGCTCCCACGTCCATCGGGGTGTTGTAGACGATGGTCTCGACTGATCCGCCACCCAGGAGCGCCCGGAGCAACCGCTCCTCGTTCGAGGAGTCCGCGACTCGGCACGGATTCTCGTCATCTGCCTGAGGGTTTTCAGCGCCACCGCCGGTACACGAAGTAACTGCGAGCGCGGCACACAGGACAAGCCCGACGAACCGCCGCACGGATCTACGACCCCCCTTGCCGTAGGTGTGCCGTGGCTGCGAGGCGTCCGGAGGTGAAACCCTCCCGCAGCTTGTCCTGGGCCTCGTCAAAGGCATTAAGGTGATCGACCTTTCGTTGTTCGCCCCACGCGCCGACCAGCGCGTTCGCTCCGTCCATGCCACTGGCGTAGTTGCCGCTGGAATCCTTCTTACCCTGCTGCTCGGCTGACTCCTTGACATCCTCGGCCCAGTCGAACGCGGTGACGTCAATCAACGCACCGGCGACAGACCCCACGATGGGGATCTCACCGACGAGCCCGTTGGCTCCGGCAGCCGAATAGGTGGATACCTGATCGGCCCACTGTTCCTTGTCGGCCTGCTTGTCCACGTAGACATCGGCTCCGATGCCGTTGAGGGCACCGAGGGCCGCTCCTATGTCCGAAGCGCGGGTGTTCCATTGCGCACTCTCCCCATGTAGTGGGTCACCCTGGAAAGATCGGGTGGTGGCCAATTCATGAGCCGCGAAAGCCCGTTCGGCTTCACAGACGAGCGCAAAGGCCGGCGCATCATCGGCAATCCCTCGCATCACCCGGACCAGACTCGCTTGGCCAACGGCCAAATGGGCTTTGTCCCCGTCCACATGGATGGACTCGCTGCCACCGACGCCCCCAAGATGGGATTCCTGTCCGCCCAGGATCTGATGCGTGTCCGCCACGTAGTCCACAAGCGCCCTGGCCATCGGCTGGCGGAGGTTCTCCAGGTGCTTGGGGAACTCGTCGCCGCCCGTGTCCTTGTCCAGCAGGCGGATCGCTTCGTGCATCACGCGGGCCTGGCCCTCGGTGTGGGGGCCGGGAGGGCCGAGCTTCTCGCCGGGCTCGTGGCCCGTCGCGGCGGCCTGGATGGCGGCGCCGAGGCCCGACGCCCGGTCCGGGTCCTCGAGCTCCTTCGGCGCCCCGTACAGCGGCGCCGTGTACGAGGTGCTCCACTCGCGTTCGGTGAGCAGGTACTTGAGGTGGTCGTTCTTGTTCCCCTCCGCGGCCGGGTCGAGGAAGTACTCGGCCGCGGCCGGGTCCTTGCCCATGACCTTCAGCAGGCCGTCCAGGGGGTCGGTCACGAGGTTGGGGCGCTCGACGTCGTAGGCGTGGTCCCAGATATGGGGGTTGGCCTTCTCCGTCGCGATGATTCCGTCGCCCACCTCGTTGAGGAACTGCTTGCCGTAGCCCTCACCGTGCGACATCAGGGTCGCGAGCGCCTGGTACCCGTGCAGGGGGGTGGTCCCGCCCCACGTGTCGTCACCGAAGGCCTTGAGGCCGTCGACGAACGGCCGGTACGCGTAGCTGTTCGGGTCCTTCGTTCCGGAGGCCACCGTCGAGGCGAGGCCCGCGTTGATGGACTCGTAGAGCTTCCGGTCGCTCGCGGACGCCCCGCGCTCGTGCGCCGCCAGGTTCATCTGGTCGGACAGCAGCACCGTCTCCTTGGCGCCCAGCGCATGCAGGAACGCCTCGCTGAAGTGCCTGTCACCGGAGTTCTGGCGGACGAGGTTCCTGAACTCCTGAAGCTCCGCGGGCGTCGCCTTCCCCGAACGGATCTTCTCGGCGAGGCCGGTGGCGGCCGCGGCTTCGATGTCACCGACCGGCCTGGCGTTGAACCCGAAGGGCGAGGTGCCGTCCGACGCGGTCTCGCTGATCAGGGCGCGCTTCACGTACTCGTCGAAGTCGTTGACCGCCTTCACCGCGTTCGTGATGTTCCTGGTGTAGGACTGCTCGACCTCGCGGAGGTCCGGCTGGTGGCGGACGCTGTTCGCCGTGGCGGCGTCGACCTTGCTGAAGTCGTACGACGCGACGCCGCCCTCCGAGACCTTCATGCCGGCGGCGACGGCGTCGGCCACGGCCGACTTGAGCTGGGCCTTCAGCCGCACGAACGTGCCGTGGGCGTCGCGGAGGAGGGACTCCATGGCGCGGGCTTCCCTCTGCGCCGCGGCGTACTCCTGGCTCGTCACGCCCAGCGGCTGGAGGGAGGCGTTGGCGCTCTCCCCGCGCCAGTCGGTCCCGACGGAGAGGCTGCGCACCCCCTCGTCGAAGACGTCCGCGAGCGACTTGTACTTGGCCGCGGTGCTCTTCCAGCCGTCCGCGGCGCTGGTGAGGACGGAGAAGTCCATCTCCAGGATCTGCTGGTAAGTCGGCACGCCTCTCCCTACAGACCCGAGATGTTCGACTGCGGCCGCCGCAGGCTGTGGCCGACGTCGATGTCGGTGTTCCCCAGCTGTGTGGCCGCGTTGCGCAGTTGGGTCTTGTTCGTCACCAGACGTCCCACGAGGCGGTTGACCTGGTCCTCCCACTTCTCGTGGGACTTCTTCAGGCCGACGGCCGTGTCCCAGCCGGCGAAGGCCCGCGCGGCGGCGCCCATCGACTCGTCCACGGTGTCCCCCGCCTGACGCGTGGGCTTCTCCAGCTGGGTCTCGATCGTGTTGGCGAACTTCCGCTTCCGCACCGGCGCGGACTTCAGGTCCGCCGTGCCGCCGCCGCCTCCCGCTTCGGGCGCGAGCTGGTTGAGCCTCATACCGGTCTGGCGCTGTGCCGCCGCCTGCTTGAGGTCGTTCCACTCTTCCTCGAACGACATCCGCCCCCCTTGATCATCTGGAGGTATCCACCCTAGGAGCCCTCACGGGCGGGGCCCGCAGGGTTCCCCGCCCACCGGCGTGGTGTCGCGGCACGGTTGACCGGAACCGCGCGGGCACCGGCCGGATCCGTGCGCGGGCCGGGCCGGCGGGTGGTCACCCGAACGGGTCCGGCCGCGCGCCGGGACGGTCACGGGGTGGGGTGGACCACCGCGGACTGGGGGCGGATGGGGAGGCGGTTGACGGGGCGGCCCGTCGCGGCGCGGACCGCCGAGGCGATGGCCGCCGGGGAGGTGACCACCGGGACGGCGCTCGCGGCCTTCGCGCCGAAGGGGGCTACCACGTCGCGTTCCTCGACCAGCTTCACGACGCGGATGTCCGGCGTGTCCAGTGCCGTCGGCAGCGCGTAGCCCGTCAGGTCCGGGTGGCGGACCAGGCCGCGCGGGGTGCGGAGGTTCTCGGTGAGGGCCGCGCCCAGGCCCTGGGTGACGCCGGCCTCGATGCGGGTGAGCAGCTGGGCCGGGTTCAGGACGCGGCCCACGTCCTGCGCGACGGCCAGTTCGACGACCCGTACGGAGCCCAGCTCCACGTCCACGTCCACGACCGCGCGGATCGCGCAGAACGCCAGGCCCACGAACGCGTCGCCCTGCCCGGCCTCGTCCAGCGGCTCCGTCGGGTGGGGGCGGCACTGCGCCGTCGCCCACAGCTCCTTGCCCTCCAGCGCCTCCGCCACCGTGGTGGACAGGACGCCGTCGTACGACGTGATCTTGCCGTCCGTGATCTGGAGCAGCTCCGTCGACATGCCGAACTTGTGCGCCAGCGGCTGGAGCAGCTGCGTGCGCACCATCTTCGCCGCGCGTTCCACCGCGCCGCCCGACACCCACGTGTGGCGGCCGTGCGCCGCCGGGCCCGCCGGCGGCTGGTCCGTGTCCACGGGCGCGACCTGCACGTCCTCCACGCCCAGGACCTCCTGGACGACCTGGCGGGCCAGCGTCGAGAAGCCCTGGCCGGTCTCCACGGCGGCGCACAGCACCGTCGCCACGCCGTCCTGGACCTTCACCGTCGCGGTCGACACCTCGTCCCGGCCCTCGGCGCCCAGCATGTGCACCATGCCCAGCGCGTAGCCGACGCCCCGCCGCACCGCGCCCGGCTCCCCCGCGCCCTCCGGGCCGCCCGGCAGCAGCCAGTCCTCCTCCGAGGCGTCCACCGGCAGCGGCGGCAGGGGGTACTCCCGTACGGCCTGCAGGAGTTCGGCGACCGGCGCCGGGCACGTCACCGTCTGGCCCGTCGGCAGGAGGTCACCGGTCGCGAGGACGTTGCGCATGCGCAGCTCGGCCGGGTCCAGGCCCAGCTTCGCCGCCAGCTTGTCCATCTGGCCCTCGTACGCCGCGCACACCTGCATCGCGCCCTCGCCGCGCACGTGCCCGGCGGGCGGGTTGTTCGTACGGACGACCCAGCCCTCGACGAAGGCGTGCGGGACGACGTACGGGCCGCAGGCGAAGGAGACGGCCGCCGCGAGGGAGTCGGACGAGGCGTCCGCGTACGCGCCGCCGTCGAGGAGGATCTGCGCCTCCACCTTCACCAGGCGGCCCTCCGCGTCCGCGTGGTGGCGGTAGCGCAGGAGCGTCGGGTGGCGGTGGCCGTGCCCGAGGAACGACTCCTCGCGGGTCGCGGCGAGCTTCACCGGCGCGCCCGTGCGCAGGGCCAGCAGGCCGAGCGGGATCTGGAAGCCGGGGTCCTCCCGGTCGCCCATCGCGCCCGGCACGCCCGTCACGACGACCTTCACCTGCTCCGGCGGCAGGCCGAAGCAGGCGGCGGCCAGGTCGCGGTCGGTGTGCGGGTCGGTGGACGCCGTGTAGATCTCGACGCCGCCGTCCGGGCGGGGCACCGCGAGGCCGGCCTCCGCGCCGATGGGCGCCGGGTCCTGGCGGCCGATGCGGTACAGGCCCTCGACGATCACCTCGCCGAGGGCGTCCGGGTCGCCGAAGCGGAGCGGGATGTGGCGGATCAGGTTGCCGTCCGGGTGCAGCGGCGGGGCGGAGAACGCCTGCTCCGGGTCGGTGACCGGCTCCAGCAGCTCGTAGTCGACGATGATCGCCGCCGCCGCGAGCCGGGCCGTGTCGGGGTGGTCCGCGGCCACCGCGGCGATCGCCTCGCCGTGGTGGCGGACCACGTCGGCGGCGAAGACGGGGCGGTCGGCGACGGACCGGCCGTACGCCGAGTCCCCCGGGACGTCCGCGTGCGTCACCACGGCCCGTACGCCGGGCATCGCGGCCGCGGCGGACGTGTCGATGGACCGGATGCGGGCGTGCGCGTGCGGGGAGCGCAGGATCGCCGCCCACAGGAGGCCCTCGGCCCACAGGTCGGCGGCGTACGGGAAGGTGCCCTCCGCCTTGGCGCGGGCGTCGGCCGACGGCAGCGACGCGCCGAGCCCGCGGACGGGCTGCTCCTGCTCCTGCTCCTGTCGGGGAGCGTCGACCGCCGGGATGGCGGTGGCCGCGTCGTTGCTCACGCCGTGCCTCCGTCGTGCGGGTGGGGGACCTGGTGCGGGATGCGGACCTCGGGGTCGCGCTGGTCGGCCGCGCCGGCGCCGGCCGCTCCCGGCTTCCCGGCGGTGCGTTCCGCGACGACCTCGCGTACGGCTCTGAGGGCGCCCTGGTAGCCGGTGCAGCGGCACAGGTTGCCGGACAGGGCCTGGCGGGCCTCCACGTCGCTGGGGGCGTGGTTGCCCTCCAGCAGGTCGTGCACGGTCATCGCCATGCCGGGGATGCAGAAGCCGCACTGGACGGCGCCGCAGCGGGTGAGGGCGCGCTGCACGTCGGACGGCTCGCCGTCGGCGGCCAGCCCCTCGACGGTACGGACCTCGCTGCCCGCGGCGGTCGCGGCGGGCACCAGGCAGGAGGCGACGAGGCGGCCGTCGACCTGGACGTTGCACGCGCCGCACTCGCCCTGCGAGCAGCCGTCCTTCGCGCCGGCCAGGCCGAGGCGCTCGCGCAGCACGTACAGCAGGGACTCGCCGATCCACGCGTCGGTGACGGGGCGGTCGGCGCCGTTGACGCGCAGGACGTACGAGATGTGCGGGTGTTCGTCGTTCCCCGCCGGGTCGGGGGCGGGCTCGGCCGCCTCGGCCGCGGGGTCGGCGGCTGCGGGGTCGCCGGCCGCGGGGTCGGTGACCGTCGTCGGGTCGGTGGCTGCCTGGTCGGGAGTCGGCTGGTCGGGCGTCGCCTGGTCCGCCGGTGCCGGGGCGGGGGCGTCCTGGGCGGGCGCCTCCTGGACGGGGGCGTCGGCGGGCGGGGCGTGGTCGGCGGCGGGGGCCGCTTCCGGCTCGGGGGCCGGCTCGGCGGCGGGGGCGGGGGCGCCGGGGCCGTCACCGGCCGCGCCGTCCGTCGCGTCGGCCGTGGGGACGCCGTCCGCCGCGGGGACGTCGTCCGCCTGGTCGGGAGCCGGCTCGGCGGGGGCGTCGGCCCGGTCCTCCGGCGCGGCGGAGGGCGCGTACGGGGCCTCCGCCTGGTGCTGCGGCGGGGTGACCGCCCAGGGCGCCGGGGCGCCGCCCGGCAACGTCGCGGGGGCGCTGCCGTCCGCCCAGGCCGGCACGCCGAGGGGGGCGGGCCCCGGCGCGGGCGCGGGGGCTTCCGGGGCCTGCGGGTGGACCGGTGGGTGGGCGGCCGGCGCCGAAGCGGCCGCCTCGTGCGCGGGCGCGTGGTCGGGCGCGGGCGCGTGGTCGGGCGCGTGCGCGGGGGCCTCGGGGGCGTGGCCCGGCCCGTAGGCGGGCGTGCCGTGCGCGGGCGCGCCGTGGACCGGCGTGCCGTACGGGGGGGTCCCGTGGATCGGCGTGCCGTGGGCGGGCGTTCCAGGGATCGGCGTGCCGTGGGCGGGCGTGCCGTGCGCGGGCGTCTGCTCCGGCGCATACTCCGGCTGCGGTCCGCCGTACTCCGGGGCGTACCCCGGCGTGGTGCCGAACTGCCGGGTGTCCATCCGGTATTCGCCCGACTCCTCGGGCAACTCCCCCTGCGCGACCGGGATCGTCCACTGGCCCGTCAGGTGGGCGGGGCCCGGGGCGGGCGGGTGCTCGGCGTCCGGGGCGGGCTGGAAGTTCCACTGGGCGGTGGCGTGCGGGTCCGCGATGTGCGGCGGCACGTAGCCGTGGCCCGGCGCCTCCAGCGGGATGCCGTCCAGGCCGACGTCGGGCGGGAGGTGGACGAACGCCGTGGCCTCGCCGTCGTACTCCCCCTGCGGCGTCGGCTGCCATCCGCCGCCCCGTGCCCGTTCCTCGTTGCCGGTCTCGTCGGTGGTCACGACAGAGCCCTCCCCAGTGCTCGTCGGGCCAGCACGGACACCGTGCGGCGCAGTTGCAGTACGGCGGGCGGCAGCGGGGGCGGTTCCTCGCCCTCGGCGGCCGGCGGCTGGTCCGGGATGCAGGCCGCCGCGACGTACTCGCCGAACGCCACCAGGGCCTCCGGCGCCAGCCCCCGCTCGCCGTCCCAGTCGACGAGCGAGGCGATCCAGTGCTCGGCCTCCAGCGGGCGCAGCGGCATCGGCGCGATCGCCCCGACCGCGCAGCGCACCGCGCGCCGCGCCGGGTCCAGGACGACGGCGACGGAGGCGAGGGCGCGTCCCGGGCCGGTCCGCCCGGTGGCCTTGAGGAACACCTGCGGGGCGTGCAGCAGCGGCACCCGGACGAAGGCGACCAGTTCGCCCGGTTCGAGCATCGCGCGGCCGGCGAGCAGGTGCGAGACGGGGACCTCGCGGCCGCCGGCCGGGCCGGCGAGGACGAGGTCGGCCTCCAGGGCGGCCAGGACGGGCAGCGAGTCGCCGGTCGGCGCCGCGGTGACGATGTTGCCGCCGAGGGTGCCCGCGTTGCGGATCTGCGGCGGTCCCGCGGCGCGCGCGGCGGCGGCCAGGGCGGGGATGAGGGCGGCGAAGTCGGGGCGGCCCATGCGGGCGTGGGTGAGGCCGGCGCCGAGGAGGGCGTGGCCGTCCTGGTACTGCCAGCCGCGCAGTTCGTTGATGCGGCCGAGGCCGACCAGGCCGGCGGGGCGCAACCGGCCCTTGTTGACCGCGGCCATGAGGTCCGTGCCACCGGCGACGGGCACGGCGGCGGGCATGGCGGTGAGTGCCGCCACGGCCTCGTCGAGCGAGGTCGGCAGCGTGACGGAGTGCGCCGTCCTCGGTGCGTGCGTGGTCAACCCAGCTGCCCCTTCCCGGTGTCCCGGCTGTCCCGGCCGTCCCGCCTGTGTTGCCGTACCGTACGTGCTCACAGCCCGGACGTGGAAACTGTGGCACATCTTCGGGGACGGGCGACGCGAGGGTCCGCGAAGGACTGATCCGCCCGCGACCTCCCGTGACCTCCCAGGACTGGGCGGATGGTCCGCTTTGCGAACCTTTGCCGGTACGGGTGCGTCGGGGCGCGCCGGGGCGCCCGGCGCGGTGGAGTCACACGTTCGGGGGCGGGCCCTCGATCGGGCGTCCGACGACTCCGGGGCGCCGCTGCCACGGCGAGGGGCCCGTGGGCGGCCGGTAGTCGACCCCCAGTGCGTCAAGGCGCCGGTAGTGCGCGCCCATTCGCCGGGCGAAGCCGTCGAAGTCGCGTTCCGCGGGGGCGGGCAGGGTGGTGGACCAGGCGACCTCGGCGAAGGCGGCCAGGCGCGGGAAGGTCTGGTAGTCGACGCGGGAGCGGCTGTCGAGGACCTCGGTCCAGACGTTGGCCTGGGTGCCGATGACGTGCGCGGCCGCCTCGGCGGAGAGGCCGGGCGGCACGGGCTCGAAGCGGTACACGTCCTCCAGGGTGCGGACGTACCCGATGGGCACGGGCTCGTCGGGGCCGCCGTCCTGGCGGTGGTCCAGGTAGACGTGCTGCTCGGGGCACATGACGACGTCGTGGCCGGCCTCGGCGGCGGCGATCCCGCCGGCGTACCCGCGCCAGGAGGAGACGGCCGCGCCGGGGGCGAGGCCGCCCTCCAGGATCTCGTCCCAGCCGATGAGGCGGCGGCCGCGGTCGGCGAGCCAGCGGTCGAAGTGCCGGACGAACCACGCCTGCAGGCCGTCCTCGTCGCCGACCCCCAGCTCCCGGATGCGGGCCTGGGCGGTGGCCGAGGCGCGCCACTGCCCCTTGGGGCACTCGTCGCCGCCGATGTGGACGAACGGCGAGGTGGCGGCCGGGAACAGGTCGAGGACCTCGTCGAGGACGTCCTCGTAGAAGCGGAGGACGGCCTCGGTGGGGGCGAGGACGTTCGGGTTGACGCCCCAGGTGTCCCAGACGCCGAGGGCGGCCGTGTCGACGACGTCGGTGTTGCCGAGTTCCGGGTACGCGGCGATGGCGGCCTGCGAGTGGCCGGGGATGTCGATCTCGGGGACGATCCGGATGTGCCGCTCGGCGGCGTACGCGACGATCTCGCGGACGTCGTCCTGCGTGTAGTGGCCGCCGTGGGGGGTGTCGTCCCACAGCGGGGAGGCGCGGTGGCCGCGCTTGGTGCGGGCCCGCCAGGCGCCGACCCCGGTGAGGCGCGGGTGGCGGCGGATCTCCAGGCGCCAGCCCTGGTCGTCGGTCAGGTGCAGGTGGAGGACGTTCAGCTTGTGCGCGGCGAGCAGGTCGATCTGGCGCAGCACGTCGTCCTTGGGCAGGAAGTGCCGCGCCACGTCGAGGAGCAGTCCGCGCCAGGCGAACCGGGGGCGGTCCGCGATCCGCACGGCGGCCAGGGCGAGGGGCGCGCCGGGGCGGACGGGGGCGCGGCGGTGGGCGTCGGGGCCCAGGAGCTGGCGGAGGGTCTGGGCGCCCCAGAAGACCCCGGCCGGATCGCCGCCGGTGATGTCCACGGTCCCGTCGGCGACGGTGAGCCGGTACGCCTCCGGGCCGAGCGCGCCGTCGAGGCGGAGGCGGACGACGGCGCCGCGCGGGGGCGGCGGGGTGGCGGGCGACGGGGTGGCGGGCGGCGCGTCGGCGGGGGGCGCGGGGTGGAGGGGCAGGGCGAAGGCGGCGCCGAGCGTGGCGCGCAGCCAGCGCTCGGCCGTCTGCGTGCCGGGCGCGGCGCGGAGGACCGTACGGGTGTCGAGGACGGCGCCGGGGCGGCCCGGGTCCGGGGTGTGGGACGCGGGCGCCGGAATGAGGTCCATCACGTCAGCAGCCCTCCGGTCGTTGCATCCTGCGCAACGGGCGTTTCGCATACGGCAACCGGAAGGAGCCTAGGGTCCGCCCCGCACCCCGGGCAAGGGTCGGAAGCCGGCCACCGGAGCGGGGCGCGGACACGGCGAAGGCCCCCGGCACGGCCGGCGCGTCGCCGCGCGGCTCGCGTGCACGGGGCACGGCGGGCACGCGGCGCGCTCGACGACCGCGCCGGGGGCCTGTCGCGGGAAGGACCGCGGGCCCGGGGGCCTACTTCTTGTCCTTGCCGCCCTTGTCCTTGTCGCCGCCCGCGCCCATGGACTCGTAGATCTCCTTGCACATCGGGCAGACCGGATACTTCTTGGGGTCGCGGCCAGGGACCCAGACCTTGCCGCACAGGGCGACGACGGGAGTGCCGTCGAGGGCACTCGCCATGATCTTGTCCTTCTGGACGTAGTGGGCGTAGCGCTCGTGGTCTCCGTCGCCGTGCGACACCTGCGGCGTCGGCTCTACGAGGGTCCCCGTACCTGCCCCGCGCTCGGGCTCGAGAGTGCTCATAACCGCCAAGGGTACTCACCCGGCACCGCTTCAGTTCAGGCTCGGGTCGTCCGGGTACGTCGCGATCATGGCGAGTTCGCTGCGCTGCCGCCTCAGGACGGCCCGCCACAGGTTCTCGGGCTGCGGGGACGACACGTCGCCGGGCTCGGACTCGACGACGAACCAGGCACCCTCGCCCAACTCGTCCTCCAGCTGGCCGGGCCCCCAGCCCGCGTACCCGGCGAAGATCCGCAGCGAGCCGAGGGCGGGACCGAGCAGCTCGGGCGGGGTCTCCAGGTCGACGAGGCCGATCGCGCCGTGCACCCGGCGCCAGCCGAGGGGGCCCTCGTCGCCGGGGATCACGGCGAGGCCGAGCGCCGCGTCGAGGGAGACGGGACCGCCCTGGAAGACCACGCCGGGCTCGCCGGCGAGCGGCGCCCAGGGCTCCAGGATGTCGCCCACGTCGACCGGCGTGGGGCGGTTGAGGACCACGCCGAGGGAACCCTCGTCGTCGTGGTCGAGCAGCAGCACCACCGCGCGGTCGAAGTTCGGGTCGGCCAGCGCGGGGGTGGCGACGAGCAGCCGGCCCGCGAGCGAGGACACCTCCGTCATGGACACATGATCCCGCATCTTCGGCCCGCACGGGGGGTGCGGGGAGCGGTCCGGCCGAACCCCCCGGCGCGTGGCGGGTTCCGTACGCTCCGGACACGCCCCGTACGCGCCCCGGCACGGAAACGGACGGTGACCCTCCGCGAGGGCCGGGGAACTCAGGGTGCCGCGCCGGCTCCCCCGCGCGCCCCGCGCCCCCGCCGCCTTACGGGGCAGGGGCGAACGCCCTTTACGCTTTTCCCTGGCCCCTGCCCGACCACATCCGGAACGCGAGATACATGACCGGCACAGACGATGTACTGCTTGTCCACGGCGGCACCCCGCTGGAGGGCGAGATCCGCGTCCGCGGCGCGAAGAACCTCGTGCCCAAGGCGATGGTCGCCGCACTGCTCGGCAGCGAGCCCAGCCGGCTGGGCAACGTTCCGGACATCCGTGACGTGCGGGTGGTCCGCGGCCTGCTCCAGCTGCACGGCGTGACCGTCCGCCCCGGCGACGAGCCGGGCGAGCTGGTCATGGACCCGACGCACGTCGAGTCCGCGAACGTCGCCGACATCGACGCCCACGCGGGTTCCTCGCGCATCCCGATCCTGTTCTGCGGCCCGCTGCTGCACCGGCTCGGGCACGCGTTCATCCCCGGTCTGGGCGGCTGCGACATCGGCGGACGGCCGATCGACTTCCACTTCGAGGTGCTGCGGCAGTTCGGCGCGCGGATCGAGAAGCGCGACGACGGCCAGTACCTGGAGGCGCCGCGGCGGCTGCGCGGCACGAAGATCCGGCTGCCGTACCCGTCGGTGGGCGCCACCGAGCAGGTACTGCTGACGGCCGTGCTGGCGGAGGGTGTGACGGAACTCTCCAACGCGGCCGTCGAGCCCGAGATCGAGGACCTCATCTGCGTCCTGCAGAAGATGGGCGCCATCATCGCGATGGACACCGACCGGACGATCCGGATCACCGGTGTCGACAAGCTGGGCGGCTACGCCCACCGCGCACTCCCGGACCGCCTGGAGGCGGCGTCCTGGGCGTCGGCGGCGCTGGCGACCGAGGGCAACATCTACGTGCGCGGCGCGCAGCAGCGCTCGATGATGACCTTCCTCAACACGTACCGGAAGGTGGGTGGCGCCTTCGAGATCGACGACGAGGGCATCCGCTTCTGGCACCCGGGCGGCTCGCTGAACGCGATAGCCCTGGAGACGGACGTGCACCCGGGCTTCCAGACCGACTGGCAGCAGCCGCTGGTGGTCGCCCTGACGCAGGCCGCGGGCCTGTCGATCGTCCACGAGACGGTGTACGAGTCGCGGCTCGGCTTCACGTCGGCGCTGAACCAGATGGGCGCGCACATCCAGCTCTACCGGGAGTGCCTGGGCGGCTCCGACTGCCGCTTCGGGCAGCGGAACTTCCTGCACTCCGCGGTCGTGTCGGGCCCGACGAAGCTCCAGGGCGCCGACCTGGTCATCCCGGACCTGCGCGGCGGCTTCTCGTACCTGATCGCCGCCCTGGCCGCCCAGGGCACCTCGCGCGTCCACGGCATCGACCTGATCAACCGCGGCTACGAGAACTTCATGCAGAAGCTGGTGGTGCTGGGCGCGAAGGTCGAGCTGCCGGGCGCACAGACCGTCTGACGGCCACCCCGAGCGGCCCCCGGCCGGGGGTCCGGGGGTCGCCCCCGGGACAGCACGGCATGCAGAAGCTGGTGGTGCTGGGCGCGAAGGTCGAGCTGCCGGGCGCACAGACCGTCTGACGGCCACCCCGAGCGGCCCCCGGCCGACGGCCACGTCCCCGGGCGTGACGGCTTTCTGACGGAGCGTCACCTTGCGTTCGTGACGACGACGGCCCCCCGTGGTGAACGGGGGGCCGTCGTCGTGCATATGCCGCGTGAAGGCCCTGGGAGGGGCCGTACGCGGGCGAAGAGAAGGGCGGCCACCCCGTGGGGGTGGCCGCCCTCTTCACACGCCTGTGGGGGCTTACTTGCCCTTGGCGGCTTCCTTGAGCTTCGAGCCCGCGGAGACCTTCACGCTGTAACCGGCCGGGATGTTGATCGGCTCGCCGGTCTGCGGGTTACGAGCGGTGCGAGCGGCACGGTGGGTGCGCTCGAAGGTCAGGAAGCCGGGGATGGTGACCTTCTCGTCACCCTTGGCGACGACCTCACCGATGGTCTCGGCGAGCGCGGCCAGCACGGCGTCGGCGTCCTTGCGGGTCACCTCGGCGCGGTCGGCCAGGGCGGCCACCAGCTCACTGCGGTTCATGTTGTTACTCCCGTGTTCTTCTTGCCTGTGAGGCGTGAGATCGAAGCCGATGCTGCCAGGGCCCTAGGACAGTGCTCGGACCCGGGTCTGCCGTCAGACCCTCGCGCCCGAATACGCATCCTGCCCCCACCAGCGGCGGGAAAGCCAATCCGGCGCCCTCCGGAGTCACACGAAAAGCGCCACAGCCCCGTCCTGATGACGTCCGGTCGGCTGCGCGGCGGCCCGCGCGGAGGCGTCCCGGAGACGAACCGCAACCCTACGGGTGGACGCGGAAGGGCACGGTCCGCGACGCGCCGGGCGCCGCGTGACCGTGCGTACCGTCACACCCCGTGAGCGGCCTCAGAGCGGCTTCGCGTCCGCCGCGGCGGCCTTCGCCGCGTTGCGTACGGCACCGGCCACGGCACCCGCGACCTTGTCGTTGAAGACCGACGGGATGATGTAGTTCGGGTTCAGTTCCTCGTCGGTGACGACGTCCGCCAGGGCGGTCGCCGCCGCGAGCATCATGTCGGTGTTGACCGTACGCGACTGGGCGTCGAGCAGGCCGCGGAACACGCCCGGGAACACCAGCACGTTGTTGATCTGGTTCGGGAAGTCCGACCGGCCGGTGGCCACCACGGCGGCCGTCTGGCGGGCGACGGCCGGGTCGACCTCGGGGTCCGGGTTCGCGAGCGCGAACACGATGGCGTCGTCGGCCATGGCGGCCACGTCGTCGCCGTCGAGGACGTTCGGGGCGGAGACGCCGATGAAGACGTCGGCGCCGCGCACGGCCTCCTTCAGCGTGCCGGTGACGCCCTCGGGGTTGGTGTTGTCGGCGATCCAGCGCAGCGGGGACTCCGGTGCGGCGTCCACCAGGTCCTCGCGGCCGGCGTGGACGACGCCGTGGATGTCGGCGACGACCGCGTGCTTGACGCCCGCCGCGATGAGCAGCTTCAGGATGGCCGTACCGGCGGCGCCGGCGCCGGACATGACGACGCGGACGTCCCCGACGGCCTTGCCGACGACGCGCAGGGCGTTGGTGAGGGCGGCGAGGACGACGATCGCGGTGCCGTGCTGGTCGTCGTGGAAGACCGGGATGTCGAGGGCCTCCCGCAGCCGCGCCTCGATCTCGAAGCAGCGGGGCGCGGAGATGTCCTCCAGGTTGATGCCGGCGAACCCGGGCGCGATGGCCTTGACGATCTCGACGATGGCGTCGGAGTCCTGCGTGTCCAGGCAGATCGGCCAGGCGTCGATCCCGGCGAACCGCTTGAACAGCGCCGCCTTGCCCTCCATGACCGGCAGCGCGGCCTTCGGGCCGATGTTGCCGAGGCCGAGCACGGCGGAGCCGTCCGTGACGACGGCGACGGAGTTGCGCTTGATGGTGAGGCGGCGGGCGTCCTCGGGGTTCTCGGCGATGGCCATGCACACGCGGGCGACGCCCGGCGTGTAGATCATGGACAGGTCGTCGCGGTTGCGGATGGGGTGCTTCGACGCCATCTCGATCTTGCCGCCGAGGTGCATGAGGAACGTACGGTCCGAGACCTTGCCGAGGGTGACGCCCTCGATGCCGCGCAGCTTGCCGACGATCTCGTCGGCGTGCGCGGTCGAGGTGGCCGCGATGGTCACGTCGATCCGCAGCTTCTCGTGGCCGGACGCGGTCACGTCGAGGCCGGTGACGGAGCCGCCGGAGGACTCCACGGCCGTGGTGAGCTGGGAGACCGCTGTTCCGCTCGCGGGCACCTCCAGCCGGACCGTCATCGAGTACGAGACGCTGGGCGCCGTTGCCATGGCCGACTTCCTCTGCTTTCCCTAGCTTCGCTGCCGCCCCGGCACGGCACGGGCCGTGCGGGGCCTTCCGATCGTCGCACCTACCTGCCGGTAGGAGGTAATACGGTCGTTTTGTTTTCGGAAATTCTTTTCCACCATACGAGAGACGTGAGGCAAAAAGGAAGCGGGTCCGCGCCATCACCTCGGATGGCGCGGACCCGCTTCGCGTTCAGTGACACCGACCCGCCATGCTCGCCTCGCGGCAAGTGGTCGCTCGCAGCGACGAAGGTTGGGCCCGGGGGCTTGGATCGAGCCGGTGTCACCACCAGGCTAACAAACCCTCCGGGATTCAGTCGCGCAGCAGATCCGGAACCCCCGCCTCGTCGGGTTCGTCGCGCCGCCCGGCGACGACCGTCAGCTGCTGCGTGGCGCGGGTCAGCGCCACGTACAGCACCCGGAGGCCGGCCGGGGACTCGTCGGCGATCTCGGCCGGCGAGACGACCACGGTCGCGTCGTACTCCAGGCCCTTGGCCTCCAGGCTGCCCAGCACCACGACCCTCCCCCGGCCCCCCTCGCCCAGGGGGGCGTCGGAGTCCAGGCCGGCCAGCCAGCCCGCCACCTGCTCCCGCCGGTTCATGGCGACCACGACGCCCACGGTGCCGTCCACGCGCTCCAGCAGGCGGCGCGCCTCCTCCCGGACGACCTCGGCGGGGTCCCGGTCGCCCACGGCCGTGAAACGGGGCTCCACGCCCGTGGAGCGCACCGCGCGCGGCGACTGGGCGCCGGGCATCGCCAGGGCCAGGACCCTCGCGGCCAGCTCGGCGATCTCGGCGGGGTTGCGGTAGTTCACCGTGAGGGTGAAGCGGCGGCGCGGGCGGGTGCCCAGGGCCTCGTCGCGCGCCTCCGCGGCCTCGTCCGGGACCGACCAGGACGACTGCGCCGGGTCCCCGACGACCGTCCACGTGGCGTGCCGGCCGCGGCGGCCGACCATGCGCCACTGCATGGGCGTGAGGTCCTGCGCCTCGTCGACGATGACGTGCGCGTACTCGGTGCGCTCCTGCGCCAGCCGCTCGGCCCGTTCGCGCTGCGACTCCTCCCGTACCGGCATCAGCTCCTCCAGGCCGGTCAGCTGGTCCAGCGGGTCCAGCTCCCGTCTGCGGCGCGGTCGGGCGGGGGCGCCGAGCAGCGTCTGCAGCTCGTCGAGGAGGGCCACGTCGTGCACGGAGTACGCGTCGCGGCGCAGCGAGCGGGCCAGGCGGCGCACCTCGCCGGGGTTGAGGACGCGGCGCGCCCAGCGGCCCAGGCGCTTCTCGTCGGCCATCGCGGCCAGCACGCCGCGCGGGGTCAGCTCGGGCCACCAGGCGTCCAGGAACGCGGTGAAGGAGTCCTCCGAGGTGACGTCCTCGTCGAAGGAGGAGCGCAGCTCGGCGGCGAGCTCCGGGTCGGTCTGGCGGGCGGCGCCGCCCGACTTCGCGTACAGGGCGTCCAGGACGAGGCGCCGGGCGCGCGGGCGGAGCAGGTTGACGGGCGCGGTGCCGCCGAGGGCCGCGTGGCGGATGCGCCGCAGTTCCTCGGCCTCCAGCTCGATACGCCGGCCGAAGGCGACGACGCGCAGCCGGTCGGGGGCCTCGCCCCGCTCCAGGGCGCCGCGGGCGGCCTTGCGCAGCACCTTCAGCATCCGGGAGGAGCCCTTGACGCGGGCGACGGCCGGGTCGTCGTACGCGGTGGCCTCGACGCCGTCGACGAGGCTGCCGACGGCGCGGATGGCGACCTGGCCCTCCTCGCCGAGCGACGGCAGGACGCCCTCGGTGTAGGCGACGAGCAGCGGCGTCGGCGAGACGATGAGGATGCCCCCGGCGTACCGGCGGCGGTCCTGGTAGAGCAGGTACGCGGCGCGGTGCAGGGCGACGGCGGTCTTGCCGGTGCCGGGGCCGCCTTCGACGTACGTGACGGACGCGGCGGGCGCGCGGATGACGAGGTCCTGCTCGGCCTGGATGGACGACACGATGTCGCGCATCGTGTGGCTGCGGGCCTGGCCCAGCGCGGCCATCAGGGCGCCGTCGCCGATGACGGGCAGCTCGGCGCCGTCGAGCGTCGCGATCAGCTCCGGGCGCATCAGGTCGTCCTCGACGCCGAGGACGCGGCGGCCCTTGGAGCGGATGACGCGGCGGCGCACCACGCGGCCCGGGTCGACGGGCGTGGCCCGGTAGAACGGCGCCGCGGCGGGGGCGCGCCAGTCGATGACGAGCGGGCTGTAGTCGGCGTCGAGCACGCCGATGCGGCCGATGTGGAGGGTCTCGGCGATCTCGGCGGTGCCGTCGGGCCGCACGGCGTCGTCGGCGGGCTCGACGGAGGTGTACGCGCCGTCGGGGCCCTTCTTGCCGTCCTTGCCCCTCAGGAGGTCGATGCGGCCGAAGAGGAAGTCCTCGAACTCGCTGTTCAGGCGGTTGAGGTGGACGCCGGCGCGGAACACCTGCGCGTCCCGCTCGGCGAGCGCGCCGGGCGTCCCGACCTGGCCGCGCTGGGCGGCGTCGTGCATGAGGAACTCCGCCTCGTGGATCTTCTCCTCGAGACGGCGGTACACCTGGTCCAGGTGGTCCTGCTCCACCGCGACCTCACGGTCCCGTACCGAGTCGACGGCTTCCTGCGCGGCCACCGTGGCCCCCTTCTGACGTGCACTGGGCAGCCGTCGAGGGTACGCCACGTTCGCCCCGCTGTCAGTCGGGCCCTCCCGGCGGGGCCGCCGCGGACGTGCCGGGCGGCACCGGTGGCCGCCCTCCCCGGCCGGCTCGCCCCTCCGCGGGGCGCGGGCCGGAGCCGAACCCCTCAACGCGGCGTGGAGGTCTCCCCGGAGGCGTCGCGCCCGCGTCCCGTACGCGCGCGGTGGCGGGCGACGCGCTCGCGGTTGCCGCAGGTCTCGCTGGAGCACCAACGGCGGCGCGCGCCGCGGGAGGTGTCGAGGTAGACGCGGTGGCAGTGGTCGCCCTCGCACTGGCGCAGCCGCGCCCGCGCCCAGGGGTCGGTGAGCAGGTCGACGGCGTCGCGGGCGAGGACGGCGAGCAGGGCGCCGCAGCCGGGCGGGGCGTCGAGGACCCGCACGAGCCGCCCGTCGGCGCCGGGCACCGCACGCGGGGCGGGGGGCGCGGCGGCGGCCGCGAGGCCGTTGAGCCGCTCCAGGGCAGCCGGGACGGGTGGGACGGGCAGGACGGCCAGGACAGGCGGGGCGGCCGAGGCAGGCGGGGCGGGTGGGGCGGGTGGGGCGGCCGGGGCGCGGCCGGCGAGCTCGGCGCGGACCAGGACGTCGATGTGGCCGCGCAGCTCGGCGAAACGTTCCACCCAGGTGTCGTCCACGGCCGTCAGCGGCGTGCCCCCGGGCACGAGGCCGCACCCGACGAGCCACCGCGCGAGCCCCTCGGGGCCGGCGACCGGCTCGTCCAGCAACTCCAGGCACCACCGCCCGGCGTCGAACCTCCGCCCACCCTCCACGCCCCGTCGCCCCCTCGGGTCACCGCCCACCGCTCCGCCCCCCAGCCTGCCCCGACCACCCCCTCGCCGGAACCCCGCGGGCAGGCCGCGCTGAACGGCGTGGGCAGGCCGCGCCGAACGGCGCAGGTCACGCGTGCACGAGGGTGGGCGCGACGGACGGCGCCCCGCGCCCGGGACTCCCGGGAGGCCGCTGCCGCCGGCGGGCACCACGGCGGGACGCCCCGCGTCCGGGGCGGGGCGTGGGCGCGGGCCCCTACTCGCCGGCCTGGAGCGTCGTCTCGGCGGCGGGGTCCAGGGCCAGGCGGTAGCCGCGCTTGACGACCGTCTGGATCAGTTTCGGGGCGCCCAGGGCCGCGCGGAGGCGGGCCATGGCGGTCTCCACGGCGTGCTCGTCGCGGCCCGCGCCGGGCAGGGCGCGCAGCAGCTCGGCGCGGGGGACGACCCAGCCGGGGCGGCGGGCCAGGGCGTGGAGCAGGGACATCCCGGCCGGCGGCACGGGCCGCAACTCCCCGTCGACCAGCACCGCGTGGCCGCGGATCTCGATGCGGCGGCCCGCGACGGGCAGGGTGCGGGCCCTGGCCGGCAGCTCCTGGCACAGGACCTGCACCAGCGGGCCGAGCCGGAAGCGGGCCGGCTGGACGGTGTCCACGGCGTGGCTCTGCAGCGGTACGGCGGTGACCGGGCCGACGCAGGCGGCGAGGACGTCGTGGCGCAGGGCGTCCAGCAGACCGGGGAGGAGCCCGCGGTGTTCGGCACGGGCCAGGAGGGACGCGGCGGCGGGAGCGCTGGTGAACGTCACCGCGTCCAGGGCGCGGGCGACGGTCGCGTCGAGGAGCCGGTCCAGGGGGCCCAGGTCCTCGGGCGGCATCCACCGGTAGACGGGGACGACGACGACCTCCGCGCCGGCGTCCCGCAGCGCCTCCACGAAGCCGGGCAGCGGCTCGCCGTGCAGTTGGAGGGCGACGCGGTGGCCGGAGACGCCCTGTTCGAGGAGCCGGTCGAGGACCTCGGCCATCGAGTCCATGGCGGGCGACCACTCCTCGGTCAGCCCGGCCGCCCGTACGGCGCCCTTCACCTTGGGGCCCCGGGCGAGGACCCGCGCCCGCCCCAGACAGGCGAGCAGTTCCTCCCCGTACCCCCAGCCGTCGGCGGCCTCCAGCCAGCCGCGGAAGCCGATCGCCGTCGTGGCCACGACGACGTCCGGGGCGCGGCCGACGAGTTCCCTGGTCGCCTCGAGGAGTTCCGCGTCGTCGGCGAGCGGCACGATCCGCAGTGCCGGGGCGTGCAGGACCGCCGCGCCCCGGCGCTGAAGCAGCGCGCCCAACTCGTCCGCGCGGCGGGCCGCGGTGACGCCGACCGTGAAGCCCGCGAGGGGGCCGTTCTCCTGCTGCTGCTCGTGCATGACGTCCGAGCCTGGCAAGGATGCGTGACAGGCCGGGTTCGCTGACGTTTCCCCGCCGTTACGGACCATGTGCGATCACACCTCGGAGTAGCTGAGCTGTCGCTGTGCCGGTACCTCCGCGACGGTCGCGGCCGTCCTGCGAAGGTATACCGCCCACGTCACGGCGATGCACACCGCGTAGAAGACGAGGAAGGCGACGAAGGCCGACGTACCGGATCCCGCGGTCTGGAAGGACTGGCGGAAGGCGAGGTTGATGCCGAGGCCCCCGACCGCGCCGACCGCGCCGATCAGGCCCATGGCGGCGCCGGAGAGGCGGCGGCCGTACGCGTCGGCCTCCTCGCCGCCGAGCCCGGAGGCGTACGCCTTCGCCCTGAAGATCGCCGGGATCATCTTGAACGTGGAGCCGTTGCCGAGGCCGCTGAGGACGAACAGGGCGGTGAACCCGACGAGGAAGACCGCCAGCGACTCCGCGAGCGCGGCGTAGACGACGACGCCGGTCGCGACGGCCATCGCGGCGAAGGTGCCCAGCGTGATGCGGGCGCCGCCGTACCGGTCGGCGAGGGAGCCGCCGACGGGCCGGATCAGCGAGCCGAGGAGCGGGCCGAGGAAGGTCAGCGACGCGGCCTGGAGCGGGGTCCGCCCGAACTGGGTCTGCAGGACGAGCCCGAAGGCGAAGCTGTAGCCGATGAACGACCCGAAGGTGCCGATGTACAGGAACGCCATGATCCACGTGTGGGCGTCGCGCACGGCCTCCTTGACGGCGCCGGTGTCGTTCCTGACCGGCGCGAGGTTGTCCATGAACAGCGCGGAGCACACGGCGGCGACGACGATCAGCGGGATGTAGACGCCGAGGACGATCCGGGGGTGGGCGGCGCCGGCGGTGCCGATGACGGCGAGGCCGGCCAACTGGACCACGGGCACGCCGATGTTGCCGCCCCCGGCGTTCAGGCCGAGGGCCCAGCCCTTGCGGTGGAGGGGGAAGAAGGCGTTGATGTTCGTCATCGACGAGGCGAAGTTGCCGCCGCCGACGCCGGTGAGCGCGGCGACGAGCAGGAACGTCGTGTACGACGTGCCCGGCTCCATCACCGCGAAGGCGGCGCCGGTCGGCAGCAGGAGCAGCAGGGCGCTGAAGACGGTCCAGTTGCGGCCGCCGAAACGGGCCACGGCGAAGGTGTACGGCACGCGGATGACGGCGCCGACCAGCGTGGCGACCGCGATCAGGGAGAACTTCCCGGCCGGGTCGATGCCGTACTCGGGGCCCATGAACAGCACCATCACGGACCACAGCGTCCAGATGGAGAAACCGATGTGCTCGGAGATCACGGAGAAGAGGAGGTTGCGGTTGGCGACGCGCTCGCCCTTGTCCCTCCAGAAGGTCTCGTCCTCGGGATCCCACTCCTGGATCCATCGTCCGCCCATCGCGCACCTCCACCGTGTCGATCCCTGAACCCGTCGGGACCGACGCTAGGGAGGCCGCGTTTCAGCCCGGTCATCTGAGGTGACCGGACGGAAACCTTGCTCTCACCCGGCGGTCGGGCACGGTGTGAGCGCCCCGGCGCGGACACGGGGGCGCCCCGGCGAGGGCGTGAGGGCGCGGGGCGCCCGGCGCGGGCGTGAGGGCGCCTGGTGAGGGCACGGAGGCGCCCGGGCGCGGGCCTCGCCACCGGAGTGCGTACCGGGGGGCGGGCGTCAGGCGCCGCGCATCAGGGCGGCGTCGAGCTCCGGCAGCCACGCCCCGTCCGGTACGGCCAGCCAGTCCTCCTCGGCGGCGAGCCGGGCGGCGGCGGTGCGCAGCGCGTCGAGGCCCGGGTGCCTCAGTCCCCTGCGCCACACCAGCGCCACCGGCGACAGGGGTACGGGGCCGGTGAGCGGGCGCAGCACGGTCTCGGGCATGGCCGGGAAGCCGACGACGGCGAGGACCGGGGTGCGGCTCTTGGCCATGACGCGGCGGAACTCCTCGGCGCCGACCGCGAGCGGCGCGGGCGGGGCGAGGCGGACGCCGTGCTCGGCGAAGAGCAGCGCGGCCAGGTCGGTCCACTCGCGGGTGCGGGGGTTGCCCGCCCCGGCGTACAGGGCCTGCCCGGCGAGCGCGGACAGCTCGACCTCGTCGCGGCCGGCGAGCGGGTGGTCCTCGGGCAGGACCACGGCCATCGGCTCGTAGCGCACGGGCTGCCAGGCGAGCCGGGCGCGGACCGCCGGGTCGAGGCCGGCGACCCGGCCGAAGGACGCGTCGAGGCGGCCGGCGAGGATCTCGGCGGCGGCGCCGGTCAGCCCGCTCTCGAAGCGGGCCATCAGCTCGCAGTCGGGCGCCAGTTCGCGGGCGCGGGCGAGGACGCGGCCGCCGCTCATGTCGGGCGAGTTGAGGTCGACGAGGAGGGGGCGGGGGCCGGTGCCGGAGAAGGCGGTGGCCAGGTCGTCGTAGGCGGCGAGGACCGTCTGCGCGTACGGGCGGAGCCGCTCGCCGTCCGCGGTGAGGGCGACCTGCCGGGTGGTGCGGACGAACAGCTCGGTGCCGAGCTGCCGCTCCAGGCGCCGGATGTCGCGGCTGAGGGCCTGCTGGGCGACGTACAGGCGGGCGGCGGCGCGGGTGAAGTGCAGTTCCTCGGCGACGGCGGCGAAGGCCCGCAGGAGCCGGGGTTCGATGTCGGGGACCACCCGCGGAATTTACAACACGGGCGCGTCAATGCGGGTCGAACAGGTGTTGGACCGGTCGGGGGCAGGGCGGTGAGGGTGGTGGGCATGCCCCCGCACCCGACGAAGCCGGCGCCCGAGCCGGCCGCGCCCCGCTCCCCCGCCCCGGCCCCCACCTCGGCCTCCGCTTCCGTCGCGCCCGTACCGGCGCCCGCGCCCGCGTCCCGCCCCGGTGGCCCCGCCGGGCCGCCCCGCGCCCGCAACCCGTACCTCCGGCTCTTCGCCGTGCCCGGTACGCGCGCCTTCACCGCCGGCAACCTGGTCGCCCGCGTCCCCATGGGCATGTTCACCGTCAGCGCGGTCATCATGATCGCCGGGTCGCGCGGCTCGTACGCCCTCGCCGGCGCCGTCACCGCGACCGGTCTAGCCGCGACGGCGGTGGTGGCGCCGTTCACCGCGCGGCTGATCGACCGGTACGGGCAGGCGCGGGTCGCCGTCCCGGCCACGGTGCTCGCCGTCCTCGGGTCGCTGGCCCTGCTGCTGTGCGTCCGCCACGGCGCTCCGGACTGGACCCTGTTCGCCGCCTACGCCGCGACCGCGACGACCCCGAACATCGGCGGCATGTCCCGCGCCCGCTGGGCCCACCTGTACCGCGGCGACCCGCGCGCGGTGCACACCGCGAACGCCTTCGAACAGGCCGTGGACGAGCTGTGCTTCATGGCCGGCCCGGTGCTCGCCGCGTTCCTGTGCGCGGCGCTGTTCCCGGAGGCGGGCACCCTGGTCGGCGCGGTCCTGCTGCTCGCCGGGATGCTGCTGTTCACGGCGCAGCGCGCGACGGAGCCGCCGGTCGCGCCCCGCGCGGCGCGGCGGCGGGCGCGCTCCCCGCTCCGCACGCCGGGGATGCCCGCGCTGCTGGCGGTGTTCCTGGCGACGGGTGCGATCTTCGGGTCGATGGAGATCGTGACGCTGGCGTTCGTGGACGGCCCGGAGGCCGGGCCGGTCATGGCGCTGCAGGCGTTCGGCTCGTTCCTGGCGGGCCTCGCGTACGGCTCGGTGCGCCCCGCGGCGAACGCGCGGCGGCGGCTGCTGGTGTGCCTGGCGGCGATGACGGCCCTGATGTCGCTGCCGCTGCCCGCGTCCGGCACGGGTTCTCTGCCGGTCCTGGCGGGGGCGCTGCTGCTGGCGGGGATGGCGACGGCCCCGACGATGGTGACCGGCATGTCGCTGGTGCAGCGGCTGACCCCGCCGGACCGGCTGAACGAGGGCATGACGCTGGCGGTGACGGCCCTGCTGGGCGGGATCTCGACGGGCGCGGCGGCGGGCGGCTGGCTCGTGGAGCGGGCCGGCGCGGGCACCGCGTACGCCCTGCCGGCGGTGGCGGGGGCCCTGGCGCTGGGCCTGGCGGCGGCGGGCGTCCGGGTGCGGGACCTCCCGTAGGCTCCGTGTCATGCTGACGGTGGAGCGACTGCGGGCTGACCACGCGCCCGCGCTGCTGGCGTTCGAGCGGGAGAACCGGGCCTACTTCGCCCGGTCGATCCCCGACCGGGGCGAGGCGTACTTCGCGGAGTTCACCGAGCGGCACCGCGTGCTGCTGGCCGACCAGGAGGCGGGGCTGCTCCACTTCCACGTCGTCCTGGACGAGGAGGGCGACCTGATCGGCCGGGTCAACCTGGTCTGCGACCGGCCGGACGGCCCGGAGCTGGGCTACCGGATCGCCCGGCGGGCGGCGGGGCGGGGCGTCGCGACGGCGGCGGTCGCGGAGGTGTGCCGGCTGGCCGCCGAGGCGTACGGCCTGACGGAGCTGCGGGCGGTCACGACCGTCGACAACCTCGCCTCGCGCACGGTCCTGGAGCGCAACGGCTTCGTGCGCGTGGGCGAGCTGACGCTGACCGGCCGCCCGGGCCTGCGCTACCACCGCGCGCTGCCCTGACCGCCCCGCGGGGCACCGGGCGCGGCGGGCCCGCGCGGGCACGACGAAGGCCCGGCCGCCTTGGGGGCTGCCGGGCCTTCGCCTACATGGGAAAGTGGAGATGGCGGGAATCGAACCCGCGTCCAACGGTGCGGAACCAGGGCTTCTCCGTGTGCAGTCCGCTTCGCTTTTCTCGGCCCCGGAGATCACGCGGACAAGTCTCCGACGGGCTCAGTCACTGTGTGGTTTCCCTCTACGCCCCGTGACCGGGCCTAGAGGTTTAGTTCCCTAGCTGATGCCAGGATCCGGGTCGGGAACAGCCCCGGGCTGACACTTCGCGAGTCGCTACTTAGGCAGCGAGGGCGAAGGAATCGCGCTTGGTGTTGGCGATTATTGGTTTCGGCCTGTGGTTTACGAGATCATGGCCGCTTCCTCGACACGCTTCCCCTGCTTCGACAGCCGCTGTCGAAACCGATCATCCCCATGTTGATTTTTCAAGCCCCCTGGGGGGCGCGCCCCCGCGAGGGGGGCAGATGCCATCGTACGGGATCAACGCGGGACGGTGCCAGCACATTTCCCCGTACGTGTGACCTGCGCCACTCGCGCTAGGCGCGCTGGCGCCGGCGGACCGCCGACATGGTGCGCTCGGCCTCGCGCCGGTCCTGCTTCTCGCGGAGGGTCTGCCGCTTGTCGTACTCCTTCTTGCCCCGTGCGAGCGCGATCTCGACCTTGGCCCGGCCGTCCTTGAAGTACAGCGAGAGCGGCACGATCGTGTGCCCCGTCTCCTGCGACTTCGACTCCAGCTTGTCGATCTCGGCGCGGTGCAGGAGCAGCTTCCGCTTGCGCCGTGCGCTGTGGTTGGTCCAGGTGCCCTGGCTGTACTCCGGTACGTGGACGTTGTGCAGCCACGCCTCGTGCCCGTCGATCTGCACGAAGCCGTCCACCAGCGAGGCCCGCCCCTGGCGCAGCGACTTCACCTCGGTGCCGGTCAGGACCAGACCGCACTCGTAGGTGTCCATGATGTGGTAGTCGTGCCGCGCCTTCTTGTTCTGCGCGATCAGCTTGCGCCCTGTTTCCTTAGCCATAGTGCGGCCATTTTCGCACTACGTGCCCGTCCCGAGGCCACTCAATACCGTGCGGGCCCGCTCCTCGGCCCCGGTGGGCGCCGGGACGTCCGGGGCGATGCCGCGCCCGTCGACCCGCGCGCCGGCCGGGGTGCGGTAGTGGCCGACGGTCAGCTCGGCGACCGAGCCGTCGGGGAGGCTGCTGGGCATCTGCACCGAGCCCTTGCCGAAGGTGCGCGCGCCCACGGTGACGGCCCGCCCCCGGTCCTTGAGCGCCCCGGTCAGCAGCTCGGCGGCGCTCATGGTGCCGCCGTCGATCAGCGCGACGACGGGCCTGGCGGTGTCGCCGCCCGGCTCGGCGTACAGGGCCTTCTCCTCGCCGTGCACGTCGTACGTGGCGACGAGCCCGCCGTCGAGGAACGCGGACGCGGCGGTGACCGCCTCGGTGACCAGCCCGCCGCCGTTGCCCCGCAGGTCCAGCAGCACCCCGGCGCCGTCGGGGGCCCGGTCCACGGCCCTGCGCACCAGTGCGCCGCTGCCCCGGGTGAACGCGCTGACCCGGATCAGCACCGCGTCGCCGACCCGCCGCACGGTGACCGCCTCGGCGGCGAGCCGGGCGCGGCGCAGCGTCAGCGTCCACGCGCGGGGACCCCGCTGGACGCCGAGGACGACCGCGGAACCGGCCTTCGCGCGCGCGGCGTCCCCCTCCGTGCCGTCGCCGCGCAGCAGGGCGACCACCTCGGCGGCGGTGCGCCCGCGCACGGAGCGGCCGTCGACCGCGCGGAGCCGGTCGCCGGGCCGCAGCCCCGCCCGCTCCGCGGGGCCGCCGCGCTGCACGCGGGCCACCTCGACGTGCCCGTCGGCGGTGCGGCGCGCCCACAGGCCGACGCCCGTGTACGACCCGTCGAGGGCGCGCCGGAAGTCCTCGTACTCGCTCCTGTCGTAGACGGCGCCCCACCGGTCGCCGCTGCGGCTGACGACCTCCTCGGCGGCCTGCGCGACGGGCTTGCCGTCCGCGGCGGCCTCGGCCGCGGCGCGGACCACCTCGTCGCGCACCGCGCCGTCGCCCGGCCGGGGGACGGGGCCGGCGGCGGGGCCGTTGCGGGCCGCCCTCGGCGGGGCGCCGTCGTCGTACGGCAGGGACCCGGTGGCGGCGGCCGCCACCAGGACGGTCGCGAAGAGCACGGTCAGGGCGGCCCCGCGTCCGATGCGGCGGGGCCGGAGCGAGGACTCGGGACCCGGCAGCGACATGCCGCCCACTCTAGGACAAGCGGAAGGCGCCGCACGGGCGTTGCCCGCACGGCGCCAGGGGCGCTTGTCACACCTTCAGATACTTGCGCAGCGCGACGGCCGCCGCCAGCGACGGCATCAGCAGGCCGATCACGAGGACCAGCGGCAGGACCGAGAGCACCGCGTCCCAGCCGATGAACTGGACCAGCGGCATCTGCTCCGCCAGCGACAGGCCCGCGTCGATCAGGAAGTACCGCCCCACCAGCAGCAGTACGCAGGCGACCACGCCGCCCAGCAGGCCGGCGAACGCGGCCTCCATGATGAACGGCATCTGGATGTAGAAGCTGGACGCGCCGACGAGCCGCATGATGCCGGTCTCACGGCGGCGGCTGAACGCCGAGACGCGCACCGTGTTGACGATCAGCATCAGCGCGATCAGCAGCATCAGGCCCATGACGACGAGGGCGGCGACGTTCATGCCGCGCATCATGTTGAACAGGTTCTCCAGGATGCCGCGTTGGTCCTGCACCGAGTGGACGCCGGACCGGCCCGAGAAGGCGGTGGCGACCACCTCGTACTTCTCCGGGTCCTTCAGCTTGACCCGGAAGGACTCCTGCATCTGGTCCGGCGTGATGACGCTGGCGATGGCGGTGTCGCCGTACTGCTCCCGGTAGTGCTTGTACGCCTCCTCCGCCGTCTCGTGGTGGACGGTCTCCACGATGTCGAGCTTCTTGAGGTCCGTCTCGATCTGCTCCTTCTGCTGGGCGGTCACGGCGCCCTTGGAGCAGGTCTCGGCCGTCTCCGCGTCGTTCTTGTTGCAGAGGTAGATGGTGACGTTGACCTTGTCGTACCAGAAGTCCTTCATCGCGTTGACCTGCTGGCCCATCAGCACCGCGCCGCCGAACAGGGCCAGCGACAGGGCCACGGAGACGATGACGGCGAAGGTCATCGTGAGATTGCGACGGAGGCCGACACCGATCTCCGAGAGTACGAACTGGGCGCGCATCGCGTGCGTAGAGCCTTTCCTTGCCGTGCGTGAAGCCTGCTGCTGCTACTGCCCGCTGGTCGGTCAGTGCTGGTAGCCGTAGACGCCGCGGGCCTGGTCGCGGACGAGACGGCCCTTCTCCAGCTCGATGACGCGCTTGCGCATCTGGTCGACGATGTTCTGGTCGTGCGTCGCCATGACGACGGTGGTGCCCGTGCGGTTGATCTTGTCGAGCAGCTTCATGATGCCCACCGACGTCTGCGGGTCGAGGTTGCCGGTCGGCTCGTCGGCGATCAGCAGCATCGGCCGGTTGACGAACGCGCGCGCGATGGCCACGCGCTGCTGCTCACCGCCGGACAGCTCGCCCGGCATCCGGTCCTCCTTGCCCGCGAGGCCGACCAGGCCCAGGACCTGGGGGACGGACTTGCGGATCTCGCCGCGGGACTTGCCGATGACCTCCTGCGCGAAGGCCACGTTCTGCGCGACGGTCTTGTTCGGCAGCAGCCGGAAGTCCTGGAACACCGTGCCCAGTTGGCGGCGCATGTGCGGCACCTTCCAGTTGGACAGCCGGGCGAGGTCCTTGCCGAGGACGTGCACCGTTCCCGTGCTGGCGCGCTCCTCGCGCAGGAGCAGCCGCAGGAAGGTGGACTTCCCGGAGCCGGAGGACCCCACCAGGAAGACGAACTCGCCCTTCTCGATCTCCAGGGAGACGTCCCTGAGCGCGGGCTGGTTCTGCTTCGGGTAGGACTTGGAGACGTTGTCGAATCGGATCACGGGTGCACCCACGGTCGGCCGGGAGGAGTAGGTGAGCGTGACCATACGCGAACCGGGATGCCCCGTGCAGGCGCCGTACGGGCTTGCCCGATTTGTCCGTACTGGGGGGCTGTGGTAGGAGGTCCTGACCGGCCGGAACCCGGCGGGGCGCGCCTAAACTCGTGGGACCTGGCACAGTGGGGAGGGGAACGGACGCGTTTCCCTGAGCGTTGTGTGGAGAGAACTCGGTGGACGGCCCGCAGTCGAGCGGCTCCGCCGCGCGGGAGGAGGAGAGCGCATGACCTATGACCGATTGGTGTGCGCCAACTGCGCCGCGCCCGTGAGCGAGGGCCGCTGCCCCGTCTGCCGGGCGAATCGTGAGCGCATGCAGCAGAGCCCCTGGGGCGCCCTGAGCCCGTCGGCGCTGGTAGCGCTGTTCCTGCTCCTGGTGGCGACGGCGGCGGCGCTGGTCGTGGCGCACCAGCCAGCCTAGGGAGTGTCTTCAAAGTAGCGTCGTCCGGCAGACGGGACTTTGAAGACACGACCTAGCGGCCGGCCGCGCACGCGGGAGCCTGAGCACGGCGAGGGCCCGGACACCGTTCCCACGGTGTCCGGGCCCTCGTCGTGTGCCCGGTCTCCCGGGCCCGGGTGCGCTCGGGTGCCCGGTCGTCCGGGCCCGGTGCGCCTAGGCGACGGTGCGGCCGCCGACCAGGCGCGGCAGCAGGCGGAAGCCGACGCCGCCGGCGATCATCGTCGCGGCACCGATGAGGAGGAACGAGGTCTCGGCGGCGCCGGTCTCCGCCAGCTCCTCCTTGGCCTCGCCCTGCTGCACCGGCTGCGAGCCGACGTTGTTGGTGCCGGGGTTGTTGTCGGAGCACTCGGCGCCGTCGGCGGTCACGGCGCAGGTGCCGGCGTCGCCGCCGGTCGAGCCGGAACCGCCGGTGGCCGCGGCGCCACCGGTGGACGCGGCGTCGTCACCGCCGGTGGTGGTGCCACCGTTGATGCCGGTGGTGCCGGTGGAACCCGTGGTGCCGGTGGTGCCGGTCGACCCCGTGGTGCCGGTGGTCCCGGTGGAACCCGTGGTGCCGGTCGAGCCGGTGGAACCCGTGGTGCCGGTGGAGCCCGTCGAGCCGGTGGAACCGCCGTTGGAGGACGCACCGCCGTCGGAGGACGCGCCACCGTTCGTGGACGCACCACCGTTCGTGGACGCGCCACCGTTGGACGACGCACCACCATCGGAGGACGCGCCACCGTTCGTGGACGCACCACCGTTGGACGACGCACCACCATCGGAGGACGCGCCACCGTTCGTGGACGCACCACCGTTGGACGACGCACCACCATCGGACGACGCGCCACCGTTCGTGGACGCCGCACCGCCGTCGGAGGACGCGCCACCGTCGGAGGACACGCCGCCGCTGATGGACACGCCGCCGTCGGTCGAGGTGCCGCCGTCGGTCGAGGTGCCGCCGCCGATGGACACGCCGCCGCTGACGGACACGCCGCCGTCGGCCGTCGTGCCGCCGTCACCGCCCAGGTCGGTGTTGTCGTCACAGGTGGAGTCGATCGGGGAGCATCCGGCGGAGAGGCCGAGCTCGAAGCCGGCCGCCTGCGCGGCCCCGGCCGCGGTCAGGGACGCGCCCGCGGCGATCACCGCACCGGCGGCTATCCGCGCGACCCTGACCCGCATCTTCTTGGTCATAAAGTTGCTACCCCCAGTAGCCGTTCTGTCAGTGGAGCAGCGCACCGCACCAGGGCCAGGACAGGGGGGCCGTGACGTTGCCGGACCAGCCCCCGTTCACACGCGCCCCGGATCCGCGCATGCCGCGGCCCAGACTTTCGGCTTTTCGAGGGGGCGTCAAGGACGTTGCGTCGCGTAAGAGTTGGAAGATCACGGTTTGCCTGCTATGCGGGCATGCATCTGTGACGTAAACGCGAAAAGCCGTGCTGACGTGGGCGATTGCCTTGTCGACAAAGCGATGGCCCCGGAGCCCGGCGCCGACCGCCCGCGCCACCGCCCCGCCGCCCGCGCCCGGTCCCGCACGGCGGAGTACGACGACGGCGCCGGCCCCGGGAGGGGGCGGCGCCGGTCGTACGGGGGTGGGTCTACTTCTCCTGGTCCTGCTGCTTGCGCCAGCGGATGCCCGCCTCCAGGAAGGCGTCGATCTCACCGTCGAGGACGGCCTGCGGGTTGCCGACCTCGTGCTCCGTGCGCAGGTCCTTGACCATCTGGTACGGGTGCAGGACGTAGGAGCGCATCTGGTTGCCCCAGGAGCTGCCGCCGTCGCCCTTGAGGGCGTCCATCCTGGCGCGCTCCTCCTGGCGCTGGCGCTCCAGGAGGCGGGCCTGCAGGACGCGCATCGCGGACGCCTTGTTCTGGATCTGCGACTTCTCGTTCTGGCAGGACACGACCACACCGGTGGGGATGTGGGTGATGCGGACCGCGGAGTCCGTGGTGTTGACGGACTGGCCGCCGGGGCCGGAGGACCGGTACACGTCGATGCGGAGCTCGTTCTCCGGGATCTCGATGTGGTCGGTCTGCTCGACGACCGGCAGCACCTCGACGCCCGCGAAGGACGTCTGGCGGCGGCCCTGGTTGTCGAACGGCGAGATGCGGACCAGGCGGTGCGTGCCCTGCTCGACGGAGAGCGTGCCGTACGCGTACGGGGCGTGGACGACGAAGGTGGTCGACTTGATGCCGGCCTCCTCCGCGTACGACGTCTCGTAGATCTCGGTCTTGTAGTCGTGCCGCTCGGCCCAGCGGAGGTACATGCGCTGCAGGCGCTCCGCGAAGTCGGAGGCGTCGACGCCGCCGGCCTCGGCGCGGATGGTGACGAGGGCCTCGCGCTCGTCGTACTCGCCGGACAGGAGGGTGCGGACCTCCATCTCGTCGAGGGCCTTGCGGACCTCGGTGAGCTCCGCCTCGGCCTCGGCGAGGGTGTCCTGGTCGTCCTCGGCCTCGGCGAGCTCGAACAGCACCGCGAGGTCGTCGATCCGGCCGCGCAGGGTCTCCGCCTTGCGCACCTCGGCCTGGAGGTGCGACAGCTTGCTGGTGATCTTCTGCGCCGCCTCGGGGTCGTCCCACAGGGACGGCGCGGCCGCCTGCTCCTCGAGCACGGCGATGTCTGCCCTCATCTTGTCGAGGTCGAGGACCGCCTCGATGGACCCCATGGTCGAGGTGAGGGACTTCAGCTCTTCGGATACGTCGACGACTGCCACGGGTCCAGCGTAACGGCTGGCCGCGACAGTCCCCTCCCCCGAGGGCGGGCGGGCCGCTCCCCGGGGGGCCGCGCGTGCGGTCAGGGCCGGGCGGGAGCGGTGTCCGGGACGGGCTCGGGGGCGGACTGCCGGGAGTCCTGGGGCGGTGCCTCGGTGTCGTCGCCGCTCGCCGCGAGCCAGCCGCCCACGCCCACCGCGGCGACCAGGGCGGCACCCGCGACGGAGAGCGCGAGGCGGCGCCTGCGGGCGGCGGAGGGCTTGTTGCGGGCCGAGCCGGGGCGGCGCTGGCCGGGGGCGCGCGGGGCGCGGGCGGTGCCCAGGGGGCCGCCGGACAGCTCGTCCGGGCCGGGGACGCGCATCGACGTGTGGGTGTCGCGGCTGGAGTCCGCGGAGGAGCCCGGGACCAGCGGGACGGCGGAGCGGCGCGGGCCGCTCGGGAGCGTCGGGTACGGGTCGTCCTCGTACGGCTCCGAGGACGGCTCGGCGCCCGGTTCGTCCACGTCCAGGGGCGGCATGTGCGCGACGAGCGGCGCCAGGTCGTGGAGGCGGGCGGCGAGCTCGGAGGCGCGCAGCCGGGACGCGGGCGCCTTGGCCAGGCACTGCACGATCAGCTGCCACAGCTCGTCCGGGATGCCGGGCAGCGGGACGACCGTCTCGGTGACGTGGCGGCGCAGGACGGCGCCCGGGTGTCCGCCGCCGAACGGGGTGAAGCCCGCCAGCAGCTCGTACAGGACGGTCGCGAGCGCGTAGATGTCGACGGCGGCGCGCGGCGGCAGGCCCTCGACGATCTCGGGGGCGAGGTAGTCGGGGGTGCCGATGATGCGGTTGGTGCGGGTGCGGCGCGGGGTGTCAATCAGCTTGGCGACACCGAAGTCGGTGAGCAGGGCGGGGTGGGCGCCGCCCGGGCCGAGCGGGCCCTCCATGTCGAGCAGGATGTTCTCCGGCTTGACGTCCCGGTGGACGACCCCGGCGGCGTGCGCGGCGGCGAGGCCCTCGGCGACGTCCGCGACGATGGCGACGGCCGCGGCGGGCGCGAGGCGGCGCTCGCGGTCGAGGCGGCTGCGCAGGTCGGTGCCGCGGACGAGGTCCATGACCAGGGCCAGGTCGTTGCCGTCGACGACCAGGTCGCGCACGGCCACCACACGCGGGTGTTCGAGCCCGAGCAGGGCGGTGCGCTCCTGGACGAAGCGTCCGACGAGTTCCTGGTCCGAGGCGAGGTCCTCGCGCAGCAGCTTGATGGCGACGGGGCCCTCCGGGCCCTCTCCGAGCCACACCGTGCCGGCGCTGCCCCGCCCCAGGATCTGGTGAGCCGTGTACCGGCTGCCGATTTTCCGTGCCAAGACTGCTCCCTCAGCGGCTGGCGTTCCCGACCAAGTTACGCGGGTGCGGGCACCGGTATTCACGCGGGAGCGGAAATCACCCCTCCGAAGTCGACAAAGCGACGACGCCGGTGCGCGCCGGGGCGGGCGGGGCCGCCGCGTGCGCCGGGGTGGAGGGGGCCGCCCCGGCGCGGGGGCTCACTGCTGCGGCGGGGCGGTCGGGGTCTCCGTGCCGCTGCCCAGCTGGGAGATCCAGTCGCTGACGGAGGAGATGGCGTCGCCGATGGCCTGCCAGTAGCCCTTGCCCTGGGCGATCCAGTCCTGGAGCGGGGTCAGCTCCCAGATGAGCCAGCCGGCCACGACGAACAGCACGATCGTGAACAGGCAGCCCTTGAGGCAGCCCAGGCCGGGGATCCGCATCGGGTTGGCGCCGCGCTGACGCGGGGCGCGGGGCGCGGGCTGCGGCGGCTGGGGCTGCTGGGGCTGCTGGGGCGCCTGGGGCTGGGGGGCGTACTGCTGCCGGGGCTGCGGCGCCGGGGCGTGCTGCCGGCGCGGCTGCTGCTGCGGCTGGGGCGGCTGCGGGGCGTACTGCTGCGGCGGCGGCTGCTGGCCGTACTGCTGCTGCCCGTGCTGCTGCGGGGGCTGCTGCCCGTACTGCTGGTGCTGCGGGCGGTACTGGGGCGGCTGCTGCTGGGGCCGGGGCGGCTGCTGGGGCCGGCGCGGGGGGCGGCGGCGCAGCGGGTCGTCGGCGGGGTCGAGGTACTGGACCTGGGTCTGCTCGTTGCGGTCCCGGGCGGCGCGCAGCTGCGTCTGCCAGGGGTGCGGGTCCTCCGGGCCCGGCACGGGCGGCATGACCGCGGTCGGGTCGGCGGTGTCGCCCGGTCCGCCGGGGCCGGGGCCGGTCTGCGGGAGGACGCTGGTGGCGGCCGACGGGTCGTACGAGGGCGCGGCCCGGCCGGTGCTCGGGAGGACCTGGGTGGCGTCGGAGGCGCCCGGGACGTCCGGCGCGGGCGTGTCGGGGACCGGCGCGGGCGACGGGTCGGGGGCGAGCAGCGCGCCGACGCCCTCGGCCGCCTCGATCTCCGCGACGGTCGCGTGCACGCCGATGCCGGCGGCGACCGTGCGCAGCGCGCGGGCCAGGTTCTCCGCGCCGGGGCGGCGGCCGGGGTCCTTGCTGAGGCAGCGCTCGATGACCGTCCACAGCGGGGCGGGCACCGTGGACGGGCGGCGGGGCTCCTCGCTGAGGTGCCGGTGCAGGACCTCCAGCGCCGTGCCGCCGCCGAACGGGGGACGGCCGGTGACCAGCTCGTACAGCATGATGCCGGCGCCGTAGACGTCCACGGCGGAGGTCTGCGGGCGGCCCTCGGCGGACTCCGGCGCGACGTACGCGGGCGTGCCGACGAACTCGTGGGTGCGGGTCAGGCCCGGGGAGTCGGCGAGGCGGGCGATGCCGAAGTCGGTGAGCATCGGGTGCATCCGCCCGTCCCGCTCGGCGAGCAGGACGTTCGCCGGCTTGAGGTCGCGGTGCACGACGCCGTCGGCGTGGCTGGCGGCGAGCGCGTCCGCGATCTGGGCGGTGAGGAGCGCGGCGGCGACCGGGGTCAGGGGGCCGTTCTCGCGGAGGTAGCGGTGCAGGTCCGGGCCGTCGACGAGGTCCATGACGAGGGCGAGGAGGTCGCCCTCGACCACCAGGTCGCGGGTGCGGACGATGTTGGGATGGGTGAGGCGGAGGAGGACGGAGCGCTCCCGCAGGAAGCGCATCACGATGTCCGCGTCGTTGGCGAGCTCCTCCTTGAGGACCTTGATCGCGACGGTCTCGCCGGGCTGGCCCGGCACGGCCGCCTCGGCGCCCGCCGTCTCCCTCTGGCGGGCACGCCAGACGGTGCCCGTGGCGCCGCGTCCGAGCGGCTGCTCGAGCAGGTACTTACTGCCGACTGGCCGCACGGTCATGCGCTCCCTGCGATCGTGGTCCGAAGCTTGCGTCCGACCCACTCTAGTGCCGTTCCGCTTCCTTCGATTTTCCTTCGAACGTCTTGTCACCGGGTGGGACGTGAGGGAAGACGTACGGCCGGGGCGCCCGGTTGCGCGGGGGCGCAGATGCGATCAGGGCGGGCGCAAACCGGCGTTTCCCCCGGCGGGCCGGAAATTTCAAGATCGTTTTTTGCCGGTGGGCGGGCGCCGTGTCGGCGGCAGGTGGGAGGATTGCACCTGCACGGCGCATCGCGGGGTCGGGAGCCCCCGGGACGGGCCGTGCCGACCTGTACCGGACGACGTGTCCGCGCACGGGCGGGGGGACGTCGAGGGCCTGTCCCCCCGCTGCCGGCGCGTCGCGCAGAAGGGACCGCTGACGGCGATGCAGATCCGGCTGACCGTCCTCGCGGCGCCGCCCGGCGGGCAGACCGCGCGGCGCGCCTGCGACGTGCTCGTCACCGCCCCCGCCGGCACCGCACTGGCCGCCGTGGCCTCCGGCGTCGCCGCCGCCGCGGCGGGACCCGACGGCGCGGCGGGCACGGGCCCCGTCGTGCTGTACGCCGGGCGTGAACGGCTCGACCTCCAGCGCTGCGCCCTGGGCGAGCCACCCCTGGTCGACGGGGCGGTGCTGGCGCTCCAGGTGCCCGCGGACGACGTGGCCGCCCCCGACGGCGCGGTCGCGCGGCTGCACGTGGTGGCGGGACCGGACGCGGGCGGCGTGCACCTGCTGCACCCCGGGCACGTCCGCGTCGGCCGCTCCGCCGACGCCGACGTGCCGCTGGACGACCCCGACGTGTCGCGGCTCCACTGCGAGGTCACGGTCGGCGAGGACGGCCGCGTGACGGTCGCGGACCTGGGCTCGACCAACGGCACGGCGCTGGACGGCCGCCCGGTCGGCTCCCGGCCCGTCCGCCTGCCCGCGGGGGCGCTGCTGCGGGTCGGCGAGTCGGCCCTGTGCCTGTCGGCGGGCGCGGACGCCGCCGCCCCCCTGCCCACGGCCCCCGACGGCGAGGGCCACGTACGCGTCGTCCTCCCCGCCGTCCCGGGCCGGGACGGCGGGGAGGACGGCGGCCACGCGCGCCCCGGCGGCCCCGCCGGGGGCCCGGACGGCACCCGCACGGCCCCGGGCGGCACCCCGGCCCCGGGCGGCGCGGGCCTCCCGGCCGGGGCGGGGCACGGCTCCGCGCCCGGCGCCGGCTTCGCGGACGGCGGGACCCACCCCCGGCCCGGCACGGCACCGGCCGGCGCCGCCGCGCACGAGCGGGCACGGGACGCCCACGACGGCTTCGCGGACGGCGGGTCCGGCACCACCGGGCCCGGCGCCTACGAGGGGATGGCACGCGACCAGAGCGGCGCCGGGGGCACCCCGGCCCGGGGCACCCGCATGCCGGAGCCCCCTGCCCGGCGGCGCGGGATAGGAGCCTGGGCCCGGCGGCTCGCCGGGGCGCGCGGGGACCAGGCGGACCGGGGCGCCGGCGGCGCGGACACCGGGACCGGTGCGCCCGACGTGCCGCGCGGACCCGGCACCGAGGCGTGGCCCGACCCGGCCGCCGTGCTGCTGACCGCCCTCGGGCCCGGCGCGCGGCTCTGGGGGCGGGCGCCGGGGCACCCCGAGGCGCTCGCGGTGCGGCTCGGCACGACGGACCGGGCCGACCTCGCGGCCGTGCCCGTCACGGTCGGGCTGCGCGAGGCCGGGTCGCTGGGCCTGGCCGGGCCGCGCGCCCGGCTCCTGGGTCTGGCCCGCTCGGTCGTCGCCCAGCTGGCCGCCCTGCACGCCCCGGCGGATCTGGAGATCGTGCTGATCAGCGCCGACCGGTCGCGCCCCGTGGAGGAGCGCCGCCGCGACTGGGCGTGGCTCGGCTGGCTGCCGCACACCCGCCCCGCGCACGGCCAGGACTGCCGGCTCCTCCTCGCCTACGACCAGGACCAGGCCGCCGCGCGGATGGCGGAGCTGACCCGGCGGCTGGACGACGGGCCGCTCGGCTCCGGCCGGGCGGAGGCCGACCTCCCCCGGACCTCCCGGGCGGAGGGGTTCCGCCGGCCGGACCCGGCGGGAGCCGTCCCGGGGCCGTACACGGTGGTGGTCGTCGACGGCGACCCGGGCACCGCGGCGCTGCGCGGGACGGCCGCGCGGCTCGCGGAGACGGGCGCGGCGGCCGGCGTCCACCTGGTGTGCCTGGCGGAGACGGCGCCCGCGACGGCGGTGTTCCCGGCCGCGGCGGCGTACGAGGCGGCGTGCGCGGCGGCGCCGGCGTTCCGGGAGTGCGGCGCGGCGGGCCTGCTGACGGGTGACGTGGCGACGGCGCTGCGGGTGCTGCGGACGGCGGGCGGCCACCCGGCGGGCCACGGCACGGTCGCGACGGTCGACGCGGTGTCGCCGGCGTGGGCGGAGCGGTTCGCCCGGGCGCTGGCGCCGCTGCGCGCGGAGGGCCCCGAACCGCACGGGCGGGCCGCGGCGGTGGCGCTGCCCCGGTCCTCGCGCCTGCTCGACGAGCTGGGGCTGGCGCGGGCCACGCCCGCGTCGCTGATGGCCCGCTGGGCGTCCGCCCCGGACGGCACGGCGGTGCTGGGCGCGGGCCCGCACGGCCCGGTCGGCGTGGACCTGACGGGCGCCGACGGCCCGCACCTGCTGGTCGAGGGGCCGGCGGGAAGCGGCCGTACGGAGCTGCTGCGCTCCGTCGCGGCGTCGCTCGCCGCCGCGTCGCGGCCCGACCGGCTCGGACTGCTGCTGGTGGACGGCGCGGGCGGCGAGCGGGGCGACGGCCTCGGCCCGTGCACCGACCTGCCGCACGTCACCGAGCACCTCGTCGCGTCCGACCCGGTGCGGATGCGGGCCTTCGCGCAGGCGCTGGGCGCCGAGCTGAAGCGGCGCGCGGAGCTGCTGGGCCACGAGGGGTTCGCCGACTGGTCCGCGCGCGGCGACGGTGGCCGCCCGGACGGCCCGCCCGCCGACCGGACCGTCCCCGAGCAGCGCGGCGTCCGCGAGAGCTTCCCGGAGCAGCGCGGCGGCGACTCGGACCCCGCGTCCGACCGCACGCTGCGCCTGCGGCCCGCCGCGGGCGGTGGCCGGGCCAGGGGCGAGGCGCCGCCGCCGCTGCCCCGCCTCGTCGTGCTGGTCGACGACCTGGACGCGCTGGTCGCGCCCGCGCTCGGCAGTCCGGGCCGCCCGGCGGCCGGTTCGGTCGTGCGGGCGCTGGAGGCCGTCGCCCGGGACGGGGAGCGGCTGGGCGTCCACCTGGTCGCGGCGACGGCGCACCCGGACCGCACGGCCGGCTCGGAACCGGACCGCCGGGCGCGGGTACGGGTCGTGCTGGACGCGCCGCCGGTGCCGCCGGGTCCGGACGACCCGGCGCCGGGCCGGGGCCGGGTGCGCCGTGCCGACGGGCGGGTGACGCCGTTCCAGGCGGGCCGCGTGACCGGGCGGATCCCGCGCACGGCGACGCTGCGCCCCACCGTCGTCCCGCTGGAGTGGGAGCGCATGGGCGACCCGCCGGCCCGCCGGCCCGTACGGGAGCTGGGCAACGGGCCGACGGACCTGGCGCTGCTGGCCAGCGCCCTGGACCGGGCGGCCCGTTCGGTCGGCGCGGCGCCCGTGCCGCCGCTCGTACCCGTGTCCGACACCGCCGGCCCCGTGCGGTGACGGCACGTCACGAGCCCATCACGATCGGGGAGTAGGGACGGAAGGCGGTATTGCGGCCCCCCGGTACCCGGCGTAGACCAGAGCGAAAGGGACGACAGGGACGACGCACACGGGAGAAACGGGGCAGTGATGCGTACAACTGCGCGCAAACGCCGGACCGTCGTGGCCCTCGCGGCCGCCGGGGCCCTGGCGCTCGCCGTCGCCGGCTGCGGCGGCGACGGCGGTGACGAGGGCGGCTCCGGCGGGGACGCGGGCGGCGAGGGCACCACGCAGACCGTCCGGTTACCGAAGCTGGACGGGCAGCGCCTCCAGGTGGTGGCCGTGTGGACGGGGCCGGAGCAGGAGGCGTTCACCAAGGTCCTGAAGGAGTTCGAGAAGCGCACCGGTGCGCGCGTCTCGTACGTGCCGACGCAGGACGCGATGCTCAACTACATCGGCACGAAGATCGCCGGCGGTTCGCCGCCCGACGTGGCGATGCTCCAGCAGGTCGGCGCGCTCCGGCAGGCCGTCGAGCGGAAGTGGGCGAAGCCGGCGGGCGCCGAGACGAAGGCGCAGCTGGCCAAGAACTACTCCCGGGGCTGGCAGGACCTCGGCGCCGTGGACGGCACGCAGTACGGCGTGTACTTCAAGACCGCCAACAAGTCGCTGATCTGGTACAACACGGCGGTCTTCGACAACGCCGGCGCGTCCGAGCCGAAGACGTGGAAGGAACTGCTGACCACCGCCGAGACGATCTCCGCGTCCGGGGTCACGCCCCTGTCGGTCGGCGGCGCGGACGGCTGGACGCTGACGGACTGGTTCGAGAACGTCTACCTGTCGCAGGCCGGCCCGGAGAAGTACGACCGGCTGGCGAAGCACGAGATCAAGTGGACCGACCCGTCGGTGACCCGGGCCCTCACCACGCTCGCCGGCCTGTTCGGCAAGCCGGACACGATCGCGGGCGGCGCGGCCGGGGCGCTCCAGACGGAGTTCCCGACGTCGGTGACGCAGACGTTCACGGGCGGGGACCGGCCGAAGGCGGCGATGGTCTTCGAGGGCGACTTCGTGTCGATCAACATCGCCCAGACCGAGGCGAAGCTCGGCACGGACGCGAAGGTGTTCCCGTTCCCGGCCGTGGACGGCGGGGAGCCGCCCGTGGTGACGGGCGGGGACGTGGCGGTGGCGCTGACGGAGAAGCCGGCGGCGCAGGCGCTGCTGACCTTCCTCGCGTCGCCGGACGCGGCGGCGGTCTGGGCGGCGCAGGGCGGGTTCCTCTCGCCCAACAAGTCGCTGGACCCGGCCGCGTACCCGAACGACGTGCAGCGCGGCATCGCGAAGGCGCTGATCGCCGCCGGCGACGACTTCCGCTTCGACATGTCGGACCAGATGCCGCAGTCGTTCGGCGGCACGCCCGGCAAGGGCGAGTGGAAGGCGCTCCAGGACTTCCTGAAGAACCCGAAGGACATCGCGGGGACGCAGGCGCGCCTGGAGGCGGACGCGGCCAAGGCGTACGCGAACGGGGGCTGAGCCGTGGCAGCCGCTCCCCCTCTCCCGGCAGAGCAGCGGCGCCGCCGGCCCGCCCGCAGGGGCGTGACGGGCACCCGCGGGCTGGTCGCCGCCGTGTTCCTGCTGCCCGCGCTGGTGCTGCTGGGCGCACTCGTCGTGTACCCGATCGGGTACTCCGTCCAGCGGTCGTTCTTCGACCGGGCCGGCACGGGCTTCGCCGGCCTGGACAACTACGTGGAGATCTTCACCGACGACACGATCCTGACGGCGGTGAGGAACAACGCGGTCTGGGTCGTCGTCGCCCCGACCCTGGCCACCGCCCTCGGCCTGGTCTTCGCCGTGCTGACCGAACGGGTCCGCTGGGGCACGGCGTTCAAGCTGGTCGTCTTCATGCCGATGGCGATCTCCATGCTGGCCGCCGGGATCATCTTCCGGCTGGTGTACGAGCAGGACCCCGACCGGGGCGTCGCGAACGCGGTGTGGGTCGGCGTGCACGACACGTTCGCCGAGTCGTCCGGCTACCCGAGGGCCCGCCCCCTGCCGGTGCACCCGCTGGAGGAGGCGGGCGGCGGCGCGTACGTGACGAAGGAGCCGGTACGGGCGGGGACGCCCGCGCGGCTGCCGCTCGTCGGCGTGGCGCCCGCGGACGTGCCCGACGACGCGCGGCCGGCGCGTGAGCCGCGGCCGGCGCCCGGCGCGGTCACGGGCACGGCGTGGCTGGACTTCACCAAGGGCGGCGGGGGCACCCCCAACGCCGTCGACGCGCGGGAGGTGGGCCTGAAGGGGCTGCGGATCGAGGCGGTGCGGGACGGTCGGGTCGTCGCCACCGCGACGGCGGCGGCGGACGGTTCGTTCACCCTGCCCGCGGCGGCGGACGGCGCGCTGCTGTGGCTGCCCGAGGCGAACTTCCGGGAGCCGTACAACGGCGTGGACTGGCTGGGCCCGACGCTGGTGACGCCCGCCGTGATCGGCAGCTACGTCTGGATGTGGGCGGGCTTCGCGATGGTCCTCATCGCGGCGGGGCTCGCCGGTCTGCCGCGCGAACTGCTGGAGGCGGCGCGCGTGGACGGCGCCAACGAGTGGCAGGTGTTCCGCCGGGTGACGGTGCCGCTGCTCGCGCCGGTGCTGGCGGTGGTGCTGGTGACGCTGATGATCAACGTACTGAAGATCTTCGACCTGGTGTTCATCATCGCGCCGGGCTCGGTCCAGGACGACGCGAACGTGCTGGCGCTCCAGCTGTACCGCTCGTCCTTCGGCACGGACGCCCACCTGGGCGTCGGCAGCGCCATCTCGGTGCTGTTGCTGCTGCTGGTGATCCCGGTGATGTTCTTCAACATCCGGCGCATCAGGAAGGCGGGGCGGTGATGGGGTCTCGTACCGCACCGGCGTCACCGGCGTCGCGGCTCGCCTCCCGGCTGGCCGGCGGCGTCACGCAGGTGTTCCTCGTGGTGGTGGCGCTGTTCTGGCTGATGCCCACGGTCGGGCTGCTGCTGTCCTCGCTGCGCTCGCCGTCCGACATCAGCGGGAGCGGCTGGTGGGAGGCGCTCACCGCGCCGGCGCAGCTGACGGCCGACAACTACGCGGCGATCCTGCGCAACGACACGATCACCGACTCGCTGCTCTCCACGGTGATGATCACCGTTCCGGCGACGGTGCTCGTCGTCGTGATCGGCTCGCTCGCCGGGTACGCGTTCGCGTGGATGGAGTTCCCGGGCCGGGACTGGTGGTTCCTGGCCGTGGTGGGGCTGCTGGTGGTGCCGGTGCAGGTGGCGCTCGTACCGGTGTCGAAGCTGTTCGGGCAGGTCGGCGTCTTCGAGACGACCCTGGGCGTGGTGCTGTTCCACACGGCCTTCGGGCTGCCGTTCGCGATCTTCCTGCTGCGCAACTTCTTCGCGGAGATCCCGCGGGAGCTGCTGGAGGCCGCCCGGCTCGACGGGGCGGGCGAGATCCGGCTCTTCGCGCGCGTGGTGCTGCCGCTGGGCGGTCCGGCGATCGCGTCGCTCGGCATCTTCCAGTTCCTGTGGGTGTGGAACGACATGCTGGTCGCGCTGATCTTCGCCGACTCCGACGCCCCGCCGATCACGGTGGCGCTCCAGCAGCAGGTCCGCCAGTTCGGCAACAACATCGACGTGCTGGCGCCGGGCGCGTTCGTGTCGATGGTGGTGCCGCTGGCGGTGTTCTTCGCGTTCCAGCGGCAGTTCGTGTCGGGGGTGATGGCGGGCGCCGTGAAGTAGCGGCCCTCCCGCGGCCGGTGAGCCGGGGCGGGCATACCGGGCGGGCGTACCGGGCGGCGGTGCCGCGCGGTCCGCCCCTCGGCCGGTACGGCGCCGGTCGGCACCCCGGTCGGTACGGCTCCGGGGCGCGGGGAACGGCCGTCCGTCAGGCGCGCAGGGCCGCCACCGCGGCGGCGGCGAGGTCGTCGAGGTACCCCTCCGGCAGCCGCGCGTCCCGGACGACCACCAGGCGCCAGTACAGCGGGCCCACGATCAGGTCGAGCGCCCGGTCCGCGTCGGCGCCCTCCGCCAGCTCCCCCCGCGCGACCGCCTCGCGGACCACCTGCGCGACGACGCCGCGCTGGCCGTCGAGCAGCGTCGTCCGGACCGCCTGCGCGATCTCCGGGTGCCGCGCCGCCTCCACCAGCAGGTCCGGGATGACCTGGGAGGCCACCGGGTGGCGCAGCGCGTGGGCGGCGACCTCCAGCAGGGCGCGCACGTCGCCGTACAGGGAACCGGTCGCGGGGGCGGGCAGCCCCTCGACGGCGAACGCGGTCAGCAGGTCGAGCACCAGTGACAGCTTGGACTTCCAGCGCCGGTAGACGGCCGTCTTGCCGACACCGGCCCGCCGGGCGATGCCCTCGATCGACATCCGTGCGAAGCCGACCGCGGCCAGTTCCTCGAAGACGGCGGCGCGGATCGCTTCGGTCACGTCCTCCCGGAGCACGGCGGCTCCCGCGGGGGCGCGACGGGGGGTTCCGGGCGGCGGTGGCGTCATGCCGGGGATCATAGCGCGGCACCCTCGTCACGACGGAACGGTTGCGTTCCGACGTATGGGCGTCCTAACCTCGGCGTAGCGACGATACGGATACGTCCCGACGAAAGGGGAGCGCCGCGGTGAGCCCTGTGAGCACGATCGCGCCACCGGCCGCCGCCCGGCGGCCCGACCCCGGCCCGGACGGCCCCGGCCCCGGCCCCGGCGGCCCCGACCCGCTCCCCGCGTACGCGGTCCCCGAGGAGGACCTGCGCGCCCTCGCCCTACGGCACGGGCTGACCGTCAGCGGCGCCCGCCCCCCGCTCCCCCGGTACGCGCGGCAGCTGTGGTCGCGACGCCACTTCATCACCGCGTTCGCGACCGCCCGCCTCACCGCGCAGTACAGCCAGGCGCGGCTGGGGCAGCTGTGGCAGGTGATGACGCCGCTGCTCAACGCGGCGGTGTACTACTTCGTCTTCGGCGTCCTGATGGACACCCGGAAGCAGGTCGACGACTTCGCGGCGTTCCTGGTGACGGGCGTCTTCATCTGGACGTTCACCTCCAGCTCGGTCATGGCCGGGACCCGCGCCGTCAGCGGCAACCTCGGGCTGGTGCGCGCCCTGCACTTCCCCCGGGCGAGCCTGCCCCTGGCGCTGGCCCTCCAGCAGCTCCAGCAGCTGGCGTTCTCGCTGGCCGCCCTGCTCGCCATCCTGGTGGGCTTCGGGGCGCGGCCCGGCGCGTCGTGGCTGCTCGCCGTCCCCGCGCTGGTCCTGCAGACGCTGTTCAACGCGGGCGTGTCGCTCGCCCTGGCGCGGGTCGCGGCCCGGACGCCGGACGTGGCGCAGGTGATGCCGTTCGTGCTGCGGACCTGGATGTACGCGTCGGGCGTGATGTGGAGCATCCAGCACGTCCTGGCCGGCCGGGAGCTGCCCGGGGCGGTGGCGCTGGCCCTCCAGTACAACCCCGCCGCCCTCTACATCGACCTGGTCCGCTTCGCGCTCATCGACAGCTTCACCGCCGCGCAGCTGCCGCCCCACGTGTGGGCGGCGGCCGGCGGCTGGGCACTGGCCGCCTTCGTCGGCGGGTTCACCTACTTCTGGCAGGCAGAGGAGACGTACGGCCGTGGCTGAACGCGTTCCGACCGTCGTCGTCGACGGCGTCCACGTGACCTACACCGTCCAGGGCGCGGGGTCCGCCGGCGCCGGGAGGGCCCGGGGCTCCGCGCTCGGCAGGCTCCTCGCCCGCGGGAGGACCGCCCCGGCCACCCGCACGGTGCACGCCGTCAAGGGCGTGAGCTTCGCCGCGTACAAGGGCGAGGCCATCGGGCTCATCGGCAGCAACGGCTCGGGGAAGTCCACGCTCCTGAAGGCGGTCGCCGGACTGCTGCCGCCCAGCCGCGGCCACGTCTACACCCAGGGCCAGCCCAGCCTCCTCGGCGTCAACGCCGCGCTGATGGGCGACCTGACGGGCGAGCGGAACATCGTGCTCGGCGGGCTCGCGATGGGCATGACGCGTGCCGAGGTCAAGGAGCGGTACCAGCGGATCGTCGACTTCTCCGGGATCAACGACAAGGGCGACTTCGTGTCCCTGCCGATGCGCACCTACTCGTCCGGCATGGGCGCCCGGCTGCGCTTCTCCATCGCCGCCGCCCGGTCGCACGACGTGCTCCTCATCGACGAGGCGTTGGCCACCGGCGACGCCGCGTTCCGGCAGCGCAGCCAGGAGCGCATCAACGAGCTGCGCGCCGAGGCCGGCACGGTCTTCCTGGTCAGCCACAGCAACTCCACGATCCGGGAGACCTGCGACCGGGCGATCTGGCTGGAGTCCGGCCGGGTGCTGATGGACGGGCCGTCGGACGAGGTCGTCACCGCGTACGAGCGGAGCACGCGCTAGCGGGCCGGCGCCGCCCGCCCGCAGCCCGCGGCCCACCCACACGTCCGGCCGCCGCCCGGCCCGTCACCCGACCGGACGGCCGTCCGCCCGGCCGTCACCCCGAAGCACCTGATAAGGGGCATATCGCACCAGAACTCACTAGTGTTCGCGGGGATGACGACGCACCGGCTCAGCGCCCCCCGGACCTTCGGCCGGCACCAGCTCCGCTTCCGGGAGCGGCGCCGGCCCGACCTCCTGCCCCTCCTCACCGTCTGGGTGCTCAGCCGCGCCGCGATGCTGTGGCTGCTGACGCACGACGCGCTCGGCATCGGCGACGTCGGCGAGGAGGTCCACGTCCTCTACCGGCACTGGTACGAGCGGATCGCGGGCGGCGACCTCCCCGCCGACGAGACCACCTGGCAGTACCCGCCCGGCGCCGCCCTGGTGCTCCTCCTGCCGGGGGCGGTCCCGGGGCTGACGTACTTTCAGGGGTTCGTCGCGCTGGCCCTGCTCGCCGACGCCGTCGTCGTCCTCGCCCTGGTCCGGGCCGGCGGGGACGGCGCCTGGTACTGGACCGGCGGCCTGCCCCTGCTGCTGCACACCCCGCTCGCCCGGTACGACCTGCCGGTCACCGCGCTGGCCGTGGCCGCCCTCCTCGCGGTGCACGCCGGCCGGGCCCGGCTGGGCGGCGTGCTGGCTGGGCTCGGCGTGCTGGCGAAGGGCTGGCCGCTGCTCGTCCTGACCGGCACGGCGCCCGGGCCCGCCACGGGGCGGTCCTGGAGGCCCGCGCTGGCCACCGCGCTGGGCGGGGCGGCGATGCTGGCCGCGGCGTTCCCGCACACCCTGGACTTCCTGCGGCACCAGGGCGGCCGGGGCGTGCAGGTCGAGTCGGTCGGCGGGACGCTGCTGTCGCTGGCGCGCCTGGCGGGGTGGCAGGGCCGGGTCGTCTACCGGTACGGGGCGTTCGAGTTCACCGGGTCGTACGTGGGGGCGGTCGCGGTCGTGTCGCTGCTGTGCACCGGGGCGGCCCTGCTGGGGCTGGTGGTGTGGCGGGTGCGGTCGCTGCACTGGTCGGACGCCACGCCCCTGGACGCGGCGCTGACCGCCGTCCTGCTGGTCACCGTCACCAGCCGGGTGATCAGTCCCCAGTACCTGGTGTGGCTGCTGGGACTGGCGGCGGTGTGCCTGACGTCGCGGAACACCACGCAGCGCCCGGTCGCGCTGCTCCTGCTGCCGGCCGCCGCGCTGACCGCGTTCGCCTACCCGCTGCTGTACGGGGAGGTGCTGGCGGTCACGCCGCTGGGCTGCCTGCTGATGCTGGTCCGCAACGGGCTGCTGGTCGCGGCGGCGCTGCTGTCGTGCCGGCTGCTGTGGGAGGAGTCGGCCCCGGACGTGCTGCGCGTGCCGTGGAACGCGGCGCGGGCGAACAGGATGCGGGCGGGTCAGGAGCCGTAGGGGGCGCGTCCTCCCGGCGGGCACGGACCGGAGAGCGCGCGCCCGGCGGACCCGCGGGCGCGCCGAGGAAGGCGAGCTGAGGAAGGTGAGCGGGGGGACGCGCGAGGGGCGCCCGCCGCGCGGTCGCGGTGGGCGCCCCTCCGGGCGGTGCCGGCGGATCAGCTGTGGGTGCGCAGCAGCGTCCTCATCGTCCGCATCGCCACCGACAGGTTCGCCAGGTCGAACGCGTCGGAGCCCTGGATCTCCTCCAGCGTCGTCCGCGCCCGCGACAGCAGGGAGGCGTTCTTCTCCTCCCAGGCCGCGAACCGCTCCTCCGGCGTCGACGAGCCGTTCCCGGCCGACAGCACGTCGGAGGTGAGGGCGGCGTGCGCCGCGTACAGGTCCTCGCGGATCGCGGCGCGCGCCATCGACTGCCAGCGGTCGGCGCGCGGCAGCTCGATGATGCGGTCCATCAGCTGCGTGATCCGCAGCCGGTCGGCGAGGTCGTAGTACACCTCGGCGACGGCCAGCGGCTCCTTGCCGGTGCGGTCCGCGATGGCGACGATGTCCAGCGTCGGGAACGCCGAGGAGAACCCGGCGACCCGCGCGGCCAGCTCGGCCGGGACGCCCTCTCCGGTCAGCTCGGCGACCAGCCCCTCGTACCACTCCAGGTCGGCGCCGCGCAGCATCTTCGGCAGCTCGGCCCACACCTGCTCGACGCGGGCACCGAAGAACTCGATCGTCTCGGCGAGCTGGAGCGGCTGCGGCCGGTTGTTGAGCAGCCAGCGCGCGCCGCGCTCGACGAGGCGGCGCGAGTGCAGCCGGATCCGGGTCTGCGTCTCGGCCGGGACCCGGTTGTCGAGCCCCTCGACCGCGTCCCAGACGGCGCCCAGGCCGAAGATGGCGCGGGCGGCGGTCTGCGCGCGGACGATCTCCGCGATCGACGCGCCGGTCTCCTCGCGCAGCCGGTGCAGGAACGTCGAGCCGCCGCTGTTGACGGTGTCGTTCACCAGGATCGTGGTGATGATCTCGCGGCGCAGGGCGTGCGCGTCGATCTGCTCGGGGAACTGCTCGCGCAGGGTCGTCGGGAAGTACGTGTGGAGCAGGGTCCGCAGGTACGGGTCGTCCGGCAGGTCGGTGGCGATCAGCTCCTCCGCCACCGTGATCTTCGTGTACGCCATGAGGACGGCCAGCTCGGGCTGGCTGAGGCCCTTGCCGGCGGCGAGCAGTTCGCGGATCTGCCGGTCGGTGGGGAGGAACTCCAGCGCCCGGTCGAGGTGCCCGTCGCTCTCCAGGCGGCGCAGGAACCGCTGGTGGGCGTGGAGCAGGGAGTGCGACTGGTGGACGGCGAGGGCGAGCGCCACGTTCTGCGCGTAGTTGTTGCGCAGCACCAGGGAGCCGACCTCGTCGGTCATCTCCGCGAGGATCCTGTTGCGCTGCTTGACGGTCATGTCGCCGTCCGTGACGAGCCCGTTCAGCAGGATCTTGATGTTCACCTCGTGGTCGGAGGTGTCGACGCCGGCGCTGTTGTCGATGGCGTCGGTGTTGACCTTGCCGCCGGTGCCCTCGGGGCCGCCGGAGCGGGCGAACTCGATGCGGCCGAGCTGGGTGAGGCCCAGGTTGCCGCCCTCGCCGACGACCTTGACGCGCAGGTCCTCGCCGTTGACGCGGATCGCGTCGTTGGCCTTGTCGCCGACGTCGGCGTGCGACTCGGTGGACGCCTTGACGTACGTGCCGATGCCGCCGTTCCACAGCAGGTCCACCGGCGCCTTGAGGACGGCCTTCATCAGCTCGGCCGGGGTCAGCTTGGTGATGCCCTCGTCGATGCCGAGCGCCGCCCGCATGTGCGCGTTGACCGGGATGGACTTGGCCTGCCGCGAGTGGATGCCGCCGCCCGGCGAGAGCAGCGCGGGGTCGTAGTCGGCCCAGGAGCTGCGGGGCAGTTCGAACAGGCGGCGCCGCTCGGCGTAGGAGACGGCCGCGTCCGGGTTCGGGTCGATGAAGATGTGCCGGTGGTCGAAGGCCGCGACGAGGCGGATGTGCTCCGACAGCAGCATGCCGTTGCCGAACACGTCGCCGGACATGTCGCCGACGCCGACGACGGTGAAGTCCTGCGTCTGCGTGTCGTGGCCCAGCTCCTGAAAGTGCCGCTTCACGGACTCCCAGGCGCCGCGCGCGGTGATGCCCATGCCCTTGTGGTCGTACCCGGCGGAGCCGCCGGACGCGAAGGCGTCGCCGAGCCAGAAGCCGTAGGCGACGGCGACCTCGTTGGCGATGTCGGAGAAGGTCGCGGTGCCCTTGTCGGCGGCGACGACCAGGTACGTGTCGTCCTCGTCGTGGCGGACCACGCCGGCGGGCGGCACGACCTCGCCGCCGACCAGGTTGTCGGTGATGTCGAGCAGCGCCGAGATGAACGTCCGGTACGAGGCGACGCCCTCCGCCAGCCACGCGTCGCGGTCGACGGACGGGTCGGGCAGCTGCTTGGCGACGAAGCCGCCCTTCGCGCCGACCGGGACGATGACGGTGTTCTTCACCATCTGCGCCTTGACCAGGCCGAGGATCTCCGTGCGGAAGTCCTCGCGCCGGTCGGACCAGCGCAGGCCACCGCGCGCGACCTTGCCGAAGCGCAGGTGGACGCCCTCGACGCGCGGCGAGTACACCCAGATCTCGAACGCGGGGCGCGGCGCCGGCAGGTCGGGGATGGCCTGCGGGTCGAACTTCATCGACACGTACGCGTGCGGCCGGCCCTCGGCGTCCCGCTGGAAGAAGTTCGTCCGCAGGGTCGCCTTGATGACGGTGAGGAAGGAGCGCAGGATGCGGTCCTCGTCGAGCGAGGCGACCTGGTCCAGGGCGCCGTCGAGCTCCTCCAGGATGCCGTCCGTCAGCTCCGTGCCGGCCCGCTGCCGCTCCGGCGACATCCGCGCCTCGAACAACGAGACGAGCAGCCGCGTGGTGTGGACGTTGTCGCGGAGGGTGTCCTCCATGTAGTCCTGGCTGAACGTCGACCCGGCCTGCCGCAGGTACTTGGCGTAGGCGCGCAGCACCATCGCCTGGCGCCAGGACAGCCCGGCGCTCAGGACGAGGGCGTTGAAGCCGTCGTTCTCGGCCTGCCCGGTCCAGGTCGCGGCGAACGCCTCCTGGAACCGCTCGCGGGCGTCGTCGCCGAGGTAGTCCCCGCCGTTGCCCGCGGGAGCGGGGATGCGCAGCCCGAAGTCGTAGATCCAGGCATGGGTGCGGTCGGCGCAGCGCAGCTCGTAGGGGCGCTCGTCGACGACCTCGACGCCGAGCCGGTTGAGGACCGGCAGCACGGCGGAGAGGGAGACCTGCGCGCCCGTCTTGTAGATCTTGAAGCGGCGCTCGCCGGGGGCGGCGCCGACCGGCTCGTACAGGGACAGCGCGAAGTCCTTGTCGCCCTGGGTGAGCTGCTCCATCTGGAGCACGTCCGCGACGGCGGAGCGCGGCGGGTGGTCGGCCTTGTAGCCCTCCGGGAAGGCGTTGCCGTAGCGGCGCAGCAGCTCGGCGGCGCGCTCCTCGCCGATCTCGGCGTCGAGCGCCTCGCTGAAGCCGTCGGCCCAGGAGCGGGCGGCCTCGGCGAGCCGGTTCTCGAGGCGGTCGGCGTCGGCGCCGGTGAGCGGGGTGAGCGTGGTGCCCTGCGGGACGCGGACGACGAAGTGGAGGCGGGAGAGGACCGACTCGGTGTTCCAGGCGGTGAAGTCGACGCTGGTGCCGCCGAGCTCCTCCTTCAGGATGTCGGTGAGCCGCTCGCGGACCGTGGTGTTGAAGCGGTCGCGCGGCAGGTAGACGAGGGCGGAGTAGTAGCGGCCGTACTCGTCCTGACGCAGGTACAGGCGCAGCCGGCGGCGCTCCTGGAGGTACAGGACGCTGGTGACGATGGACAGCAGCTGGTCGACGGGCGTCTGGAACAGCTCGTCGCGCGGGTACGTCTCCAGGATCTGCAGCAGGTCGCGGCCGTCGTGGCTGGCGGGCGAGAAGCCGGCCGCGTCGAGGACCTCGGAGACCTTGCGGCGGATGACGGGCACGCGCCGCACGGACTCGGTGTAGGCGGCCGACGAGAACAGGCCGAGGAAGCGGCGCTCCCCGACGACGTTGCCCTGCGCGTCGAACTTCTTGACGCCGATGTAGTCCAGGTACGACGGGCGGTGGACGGTGGCGCGGCTGTTGGCCTTGGTGAGGATGAGCAGCTTGTGCTCGCGGGCCTTGGCGCGGGCGTCGGCGGGCAGCCGGTTGAACGACGGGGACACCGGGTGGCCGTGGGCGTCGTCGCCGCTGTGGTGCGGGTCGGAGCGCAGGATGCCGAGGCCGGTGCCGGGCACGGCGGCGAGGGCGTCGCCGTCGACGAGGTTGTACTCGCGGTAGCCGAGGAACGTGAAGTGGTCGTCGGCCAGCCAGCGCAGCAGCTCGCGGGCCTCCTCGACCTCGCTGGGCCGCAGGTCGCCGGCGGTCGGCTCGTCCGCGAGTCCCTCGGCGAGGCGGAGCGCGGCGTCGCGCATCTTCTCCCAGTCCTCGACGGCCTCGCGGACGTCGGACAGGACGCGCAGCAGGTCGGCGGTGATCTGCTTGAGGTCGGCGCGGTCGGTCTCGCGGTCGATCTCCACGTGGATCCACGACTCGACGAGCGCGTCGTGCGGCCTGGCGTGGCCGCCGATCTCGGAGCCGGGGCCGGAGGAGACGACCTCGATGAGCCTGCCGGTCACGTCGCGGCGGACGACGACCTGCGGGTGCACGACGAGGTGGATGCCGCGGTTCTGCCGGGACAGCTCGTTGGTGACGGAGTCGACGAGGAACGGCATGTCGTCGGTGACGACCTCGACGACGGAGTGGCTGCACGTCCAGCCGTTCTCCTCGACGGTCGGCGTGTGGACGCGGACGCTCGCCGTGCCCTGGGGGCGGTTCTCGGCCAGCCGGTAGTGGGAGAGCGCCGCGCCGAACACGTCGACCGGGTCGCGGTCGGTGAGGTCCTCGGGAGCGGTGTGCAGGTAGTAACGCTGGAGGTACTCGAGCACGGTGCCCGGGTCGGGCCTGTCCCCGGTCTCGTTCTCAGCTACCCGGGCGGCCCGTTCGAGCAGCTCGGCCTTGGCTTCGTCCAGCTTGGTCTGCATGTCCTCTGGCTCCTGTCGCGCGCCGTTGCGTGACGTAGGGGAAGGGTGTGGCATCACGTTCACGCTTCAACGCGGGGTATCCGCTCGACGGGCACGTTATGCCGGAATGGGGAAAGCCCGGACGGTTATCGGCCATTCTCGGCGGGAAAGCCTTGGACGGCGGGGGAGCCGGGCAGAAAGGATCAGCACCCGCCCGGGCACGGTGGCTCACCGGGCGCCGGCCGGGGGCTTCGCTGCCCCCACGGCGTATAGCGCTGATCACGGGTCCAGGCTATCGCTCCTCACCCCGGAGCCGTCATGAGCCGTATGTGTACAAAAGACGACCCCGAAGTTTGACAGTGTGGACAGCGACAGGCCCGCGAAGGAGCGGGCAAGCCGCCCAGGAGGGTACGAATCAAGCCACACCGGACCGCCGGGAAACGTCCGGGTGTCCGAGCGGTACCCGCCGGGTCAGCCGATCAGGTCCTCGGCGACGGCGACGGCCTCCGCCAGCGTGTCGACGACGGGGACGCCCGCGGTCTCCAGGCTGGCACGGCTGTGCGACCCGCCCGTGTACAGCACGGCCCGCGCGCCGACGTGGGCGGCGGCGACCGCGTCGTCCGCGGCGTCCCCGATGACCACGACCCGCTCGGGCGGGACGCCGTCGAGGGCGCGCAGGTGCCGCACCATGTGCTCGGCCTTGCCGGACGCGGAGTGGCCGGTGCGCCCGTCGACGCGCACGAACCACTCCTCGATGCCGTGCCGCCGCACCAGCGGCACCAGGCGCTCGTGCGGCGCCAGCGACAGCAGCGACTGCGTCCGCCCGAACTCGCGGGCGGCCGCCAGCAGCTCGGTCGCGCCGGCGGTGAGGCCGCAGGCGTCGGCGCGCGTCCAGTAGTGCCGGTGGAACGTGCCGTCCATGACGGCCCACTCGTCCTCGGTGGGGAGCCGGCCGAGCAGCCGCTCGTAGAAGAGGGGGATGGGCACGCAGTACAGCTCGCGGTACCGCTCAAGCGTGATCGGCGGCAGGCCTATCTCCTCGAAGGCGGCGTTGGTCGCCTCGATGACGGTGCCGATGTCGTCGAGCAGTGTCCCGTTCCAGTCCCAGACCAGGTGCGCGCGGTGCTTCCCCATGCCGAAGACGGTACCGGCAGGGACCGACAGCGGACCCGGGCCGTCAGCCGACGAGGTGGGGGATCTCCTGCACGCCGTACCAGAGCAGTTCGTGGTCCTCGGCGCCGTCGACGGTGAACCGGGCGTCGTCGTCGCCCATGTCGGCCGCGCCGAGCGCGTCGGCGGCGGCGGTCACGTCGGCCTCGGCGTCGGCGGAGTCGGCGTGGACCGCGGCGGCCTTCGCCAGCGGCACGGGGCCGGCGACCCGCACCTCGCCGATCGACGCGGGGTCGAGGCCGCGGTCGGGGTCGGCGGTCGCGGCGCCGTCGGGGACGTCCACGGCGACGACGATCCGGCGGCGCGCGGCGTCCGGGTCCGCCGCGAGGAGGCGCAGGGAGGCGGCGGCGGCGCGGCTGAGCGCCGCGTACTCCAGCTCCTCGATGTCGTCGGAGACGTACCACTCGCGCAGTCCGGGCGTGACGGCGTACGCCGTGAGCGCGCCGGTGCCCAGGGTGCCCGTCCTGTGCGCCTGTGCGAGACCGGGGAGGGTCAGGGGAACGTACACGCGCATGACAGGCCGCTTTCGTAGTCGGAGGACGTCCCCAGGATACGTGTGGCGGCACCCCTTCGGGGGCTGGTATCGACCCCCTCCGGCGTCCACCGCGTGATGCGCCGACCCCGTGCCGGCCCAGGCGCGCCACGGGCCCTGTCACTCGGATAGGTGATTTCGGGGGGTCGTGTCACCGGCTTGACGGGGCGTTGCGGGGCGGGCGGCGCCCCCCGTAGAAGTGGGCCACCGCGAAGTTACTCCCCGGTAATCCGGGCTGACGGAAGGGACCCGCCGATGCCGCCCACCCCGACCCCCACCCCCGAAGCACGGACCCCCCGTGTCCCGGCGGCACGGGGCCCGGCCGACGCGCGCAGCGCCCCCGCCCCGTGGAAGGCCCCGGAGGGGCTCGGCGCGGGCGCGGCCCGGGTGCGCAACGCCCCGGCGGCGGTCGCGGCCGGCAGCCCGCACCGGCTCCGCGCGACCCCGTGCGGCCACGCGCCCCGGACCGGCCCGCAGCCGGCCGCCGACCGCCCGGGGGGTGCGGCGGAGCCGGCCGCCGACCGCCCCGGGAGCGCGGCGGAGCCGGCCGCGGCGCCGGGCGGCCCCCACGAGGCCGGGCGGGCGGTCGGGGCGCGGCGGCCCGCGCCGGAGGCCGGGCGGGCGGCACGCGCGGCGGGGCGGCCCGGCGGACGGCGGGACGTACGGCGTCCCGGCGGCGGCGCGCGGCCCGGCGGCACCCGCCCCGGCGAGACCCGCCCGGGCGTCCTGCGCCCGCGTCCGCCCGGCCCGTCCGCCGGGCCGGCGGTCGGCGCCCGCCCCCGTGTGCTGCCCCCGCACGTGGTGTTCGCCGAGCGGCTGCTGGCGGTGCTGACCGGGGAGCGGCCCGTGCACTGGATGCTGGGCCAGACGATCGGCGAGGCGTACGAGCAGCTGATCCGCCTGGCCCCGGACAACCCCCTGCGGCCCGCCGGCGCACCCCGCCGGACCCGCCCGGTCCTGCGCCGCTGCGGCGCCGCCCCGCTCCGGCCGGGCGTGATCGAGGCGTACGCCAGCGTGGTGGCGGGCGCGCGGGTCCGGGCGATGGCCTTCCGCCTGGAGCAGGGCCCGGACCGCAGGTGGCGCTGCGCGGCGGTGGACCTGGGCCCCGCCCGGCCCTGACGGCGGCCGGGGCCGGTCCCGCGCCGGGCACCCCGGGACCACCTCGGCGCCGGAGCACCGGGCACCGGTGGCCTCGGGGCGGGGCGCGCCGCGCGTCCTCCCGGCGGCCCCGGAACGCGTCCGCGCGGCCCGCCTGACCCAACCGGGTCCGGGCACCCGCGGACGGCCCTCCCCGGCCCGCACAGGGCCCACGGGAGCCCCCCTCCGTCAAGAGCCCGGCCCGGCGCGGCCCCGTACACGCGCGAAGGCGGGGCCGGAGCACGCGGACCCGCGTGTCCCGGCCCCGCCCTCGGGCAGGGGTGCCGCCGTCACTTCTTGCGGCGGCGGCCGCCCTTCTGTGCCTTGCGGCGCTCCGCGCGCGTCATGCCGTCCGCCTCGGACCGCGCGCCGCCGTTGTCGAAGTCGCCCTCGACGACGCCGCCCTCACCGTCGACGGTCGGCGCGGAGAAGTGCAGCCGGTCCGGCCGCTGCGGGGCGTCCAGGCCCTTGGCGCGGATCTCGGGGCGGCCGGCGCCCGCGGGGACGGCCTCCTCCTTCTCCAGCGACGGCCGCTCCCCGGCCGCCTCCACCGGGACCTCCTCGACCTGCTGCTCGACCTGGACCTCCAGGTTGAACAGGTAGCCGACGGACTCCTCCTTGATGCCGTCCATCATCGCGATGAACATGTCGAAGCCCTCGCGCTGGTACTCGACCAGCGGGTCCTTCTGCGCCATCGCGCGCAGGCCGATGCCCTCCTGGAGGTAGTCCATCTCGTAGAGGTGCTCGCGCCACTTGCGGTCCAGCACGGACAGCACGACCCGCCGCTCCAGCTCACGCATGATCTCGGAGCCGAGCTGCTTCTCCCGCGCCTCGTACTGCTCGTGGATGTCGTCCTTGACGGACTCCGCGATGAACTCCGCCGTGATACCGGCCCGGTCCCCGGCGGCCTCCTCCAGCTCCTCGATGGTGACCTTGCACGGGTAGAGCTGCTTGAACGCGCTCCACAGCCGCTCCAGGTCCCACTCCTCCGCGAAGCCCTCGACGGTCTCCGCCTGGATGTACGCGTCGATCGTGTCGTCCATGAAGTGGCGGATCTGCTCGTGCAGGTCCTCGCCCTCCAGGACGCGGCGGCGCTCGCCGTAGATGACCTCGCGCTGCCGGTTGAGGACCTCGTCGTACTTCAGGACGTTCTTGCGCGTCTCGAAGTTCTGCTGCTCGACCTGCGACTGGGCGGACGCGATCGCGCGCGTCACCATCTTGTTCTCGATCGGCACGTCGTCCGGCACGTTCGCCATCGCCATGACGCGCTCGACCATCTGCGCCTTGAACAGCCGCATCAGGTCGTCGCCCAGCGACAGGTAGAAGCGGGACTCCCCCGGGTCGCCCTGACGGCCGGAACGGCCGCGCAGCTGGTTGTCGATACGCCGCGACTCGTGCCGCTCCGTGCCCAGCACGTACAGGCCGCCGAGCTGCTTGACCTCCTCCGACTCGGCCTTCACGGCCAGTTCGGCCTTCTCCAGCGCGCCCGGCAGGGCGGCGACCCACTCCTCCGGGTGCTCGACCGGGTCGAGGCCGCGCTGCCGCAGCTCCGCCTCGGCGAGGTCGTCGGGGTTGCCGCCGAGCTTGATGTCGGTACCGCGGCCGGCCATGTTCGTCGCGACCGTGACGGCGCCCTTGCGGCCGGCCTGGGCGACGATCGACGCCTCGCGCTCGTGGTTCTTCGCGTTCAGCACCTCGTGCGGGATGCCCCGCTTCGACAGCTGCTGCGACAGGTACTCGGACTTCTCGACCGACGTCGTGCCGACGAGGATCGGCTGGCCCTTCTTGTGCTTCTCCGCGATGTCGTCGACGACCGCCGCGAACTTGGCGACCTCGGTGCGGTAGATCAGGTCGGACTGGTCCTTGCGGACCATCGGCCGGTTCGTCGGGATCGGCACGACGCCCAGCTTGTAGATCTGGTGGAACTCGGCGGCCTCGGTCATCGCCGTACCGGTCATGCCGGACAGCTTGTCGTAGAGGCGGAAGAAGTTCTGCAGGGTGATCGTGGCGAGCGTCTGGTTCTCGTCCTTGATCTGGACGCCTTCCTTCGCCTCGATCGCCTGGTGCATGCCCTCGTTGTACCGGCGGCCCGCGAGGATACGGCCCGTGTGCTCGTCGACGATCATGACCTCGCCGTCGATGACGACGTAGTCCTTGTCCTTCTTGAACAGTTCCTTCGCCTTGATGGCGTTGTTCAGGTAGCCGACGAGCGGCGTGTTCACCGACTCGTAGAGGTTGTCGATGCCCAGCCAGTCCTCGACCTTGGCGACACCGGCCTCGTGGATGGCGACGGTGCGCTTCTTCTCGTCGACCTCGTAGTCACCGGTCTCCTCGACGCCCTTCAGCGGGTTGCCCGGCTCGCCGCGCTTCAGCCGCTGCACCAGCTTGGCGAAGTCCCCGTACCACTTCGTCGCCTGGTCCGCCGGACCGGAGATGATCAGCGGCGTACGGGCCTCGTCGACGAGGATCGAGTCGACCTCGTCGACACAGGCGAAGTTGTGCCCGCGCTGCACCAGCTCGTCCTTCGACCACGCCATGTTGTCGCGCAGGTAGTCGAAGCCGAACTCGTTGTTCGTGCCGTACGTGATGTCGCAGTTGTACTGCTCGCGGCGCTGCGCCGGCGACATGTTCGCCAGGATGCAGCCGACCTTCAGGCCCAGGAACTGGTGCACCCGGCCCATCAGCTCGGAGTCGCGCTCCGCGAGGTAGTCGTTGACCGTGATCAGGTGCACGCCCTTGCCGGACAGCGCGTTCAGGTACGCCGGGAGCGTGCCGACGAGGGTCTTGCCCTCACCGGTCTTCATCTCCGCCACGTACCCGAGGTGCAGCGCGGCGCCGCCCATCAGCTGCACGTCGTAGTGGCGCTGGCCGAGCACGCGCTTGGCCGCCTCGCGGACGGTCGCGAAGGCCTCCGGGAGCAGGTCGTCGAGGCTCTCACCGTCCTGGTACCGCTGCTTGTACTCGTCGGTGAGGGCCCGCAACTCGGCGTCGGAGAGGTTGACGAAGTCCTCTTCGATGGAGTTGACCTGGTCCGCGATGCGGTGCAGTTTGCGCAGGATCTTGCCTTCGCCTGCACGCATGAGCTTGTTGAAGACGGACACTGAGGCTGGTCTCCTTGCCGGTCGGGCCTGGCACTGGGTCTTGTCATGGACACTGGCACGGGCGCGGCAGGCGGACCCCACCGCAACGGTCATCGTAAGCGAGGACACCGCCACGCCGGGAGGTCCACGCCTCCGAGGAACGATCGCCGGGCCTCCGCCGCCCCCAAGGAGAACGCGCGGGACGCGCCGAAGGTGCCGCCCGCCGCCGAAACTGTTCGCCCCCCGCGCCCCGCCGCCGCCAGAATCCCGCCATGGAACCCGTCACCCTCACCTCCGAGCGCCTGCTGCTGCGCCCCTTCGCCCCCGACGACGCCGAGGACGTCCGCGCCGCCGTCCAGGACCCGGAGATCAAGCGCTGGATACCCCTGCCCGACCCGTACGGGATCGCCGACGCCGAGGACTTCGTCGGCCGCCACACCCCCGACGGCTGGCGCGACGACACCGAGTACACGTTCTCCGTACGCCCCCGCGGCCGGGAGCACGGCCCCCTGCTGGCCTCCGTCAGCCTCCACCACCCGCGCGCCGGCACCTGGGAGGTCGGCTTCTACACGGTCCGGGAGCACCGCGGCAACGGCTACGCCGCCGAGGCCACCCGCACCCTCGCCCACTGGGCGTTCACCGCCCTCGGCTGCACCCGCCTGGAGTGGCGCGCCGAGGTCGGCAACACCGCCTCCCGCCGCGTCGCCGAGAGGGCCGGCTTCACCCCGGAGGGCACCCTCCGCGCCGCCTTCCCCCACCGCGGCACCCACCGCGACTGCCTGCTCGCCTCCCTGCTCCCCTCGGACCTGGGCCTGCCGCCGGCCGTCCCGTACCTGCCGTCCCCGCGCGCCTGACCCGCGCACCGCCCCGGCGTCGGCGTCGGCGTCGGCGTCGGCGTCGGCGTCGGCGTCGGCGTCGGCGTCGGCGTCGGCGAAAACGCGCCGGGGTGTCAGTGGCGGGCCCTATCGTGCGGGGCATGACCACCATGCCGCGACCCCTGACAGAGCTCTCGGCCGACGAGGCCCGCCGCGCGGCCCTGCACGCGCAGGGCTTCCTGGGTGCCCCCGACCGGCGCGCCGGTGTGCGCGGCGTCCTGCGGCACCTCGGCGCGGTGCAGCTGGACACGATCTCCGTCCTGGCCCGCTCGCACGAGCTGGTGCCGTACGCCCGGCTCGGCGCCGTCGGCCGCCGGACCGTCGAGGCGGCGTACTGGACGGGCCGGCACGCGTTCGAGTACTGGTCCCACGCGGCGTGCGTCCTGCCGATCGAGGAGTGGCCGCACTTCGCGTTCCGCCGCCGCGCCTACCGCCGGCACCCGCAGTGGCACCAGGACCTGCCGGACGGCGCGTACGACGCGGTGATCGAACAGCTGCGCGCACAGGGCCCCCTGACGGCGACGGAGCTGGGCGGCGCGAAGAACGGCGGCGAGTGGTGGGACTGGTCCGCCTCCAAGATCGCCGTCGAGCGGGCGCTGATGTACGGCGAGGTGGTGTGCGTCGAGCGGCGCGGCTGGAAGCGGGTGTACGACCTGGCGGAGCGCGCCGTTCCCGCCGACCTGCTGCACGACGAGCTGGACGACGCGGAGTGCCTGCGGCGCCTCGTCCGGCTGGCCGGTCAGGCGCTGGGCGTGGGCACGCGCGCGGACATCGCCGACTACCACCGCATCAAGGGCGAGCAGTTCGACGCGGTCGTCGCGGACTCGGGGCTCGTCCCGGTGCGGGTGCAGGGCTGGGACAAGCCGGCGTGGGCGGACCCGGCGGTCCTGGAGGGCGAGCCGCGCGGGCGGCACCGCACGACGCTGCTGTCCCCGTTCGACTCGCTGATCTGGGAACGGGCCCGCACGGAGCGGATCTTCGGCTTCACGCACCGGCTGGAGGCGTACGTGCCGAAGCAGAAGCGGATCCACGGCTACTTCGCGATGCCGCTGCTGGCGGGCGGCCGGCTGGTGGGGCGCGTCGATCCGGCCCGCGAGGGCACCACGCTGGTGGCCCGGCAGCTCTCCCTGGCGGGGCCCAGGGCGATAGCCCCGATGGCCAAGGCGCTGCGGGAGGCGGCGGAGTGGGTGGGGTGCGACTCCGTACGCATCGAGCGGACGAACCGCCCGGACCTCACCCCGGCCCTCACCACGGCACTGGCCTGACGGGGGCGGCGGTCGGGCGGCGGTCGGCGGCCCGCGTCCACCCCGTGACGGCCGTCGGTCCGGTGGCGGGCGGCGGCCCGGTGGCGGGCCGGCGGCGGCTCGGGCCGGCAGCGGTCCCGGGGCGGTGGCCCGCAGGCCGTCCGGGCCCCGGCGCCTACCGGATCTCCAGGATCTTCTCCCGCATCGCGTAGACGACCGCCTCCATCCGGGAGTGCAGCTGCAGCTTCTCCAGGATGTTGCGGACGTGGTTCTTCACCGTGTTCTCGGAGATGAACAGCTCCTTGGCGATGTCCCGGTTGTTCATCCCCGTCGCCACCAGCTTCAGCACCTCCAGCTCCCGGTCGGTGAGCCGGGGCGCCGGGACGAGCCGGCGGTCGTCGGTGCGCTGGATCATCGACTTGAACTCGGTGAGCAGCTTGGACGCCATGGACGGGCTGATCTGCGACTGCCCGTCGGCGACGGCCCGGATGGCCGTGGCGACCTCGTCGGTGGAGATCTCCTTGAGCAGGTACCCGGTGGCACCCGCCTTGATCGCGTCGTAGAGGTCCGCCTCCTCGTCGCTGATCGTCAACATGATGATCTTCGCGCTGGGGGCCACCTCCTTGATGGAGGTGCACGCCTCGATACCGCCCCGCTTCGGCATGCGGACGTCCATCAGGACGATGTCGGGAAGCAGGTCGGCGGCCTTGTCGACGGCTTCGGCACCGTCGCCCGCCTCCCCCACGACCTGGATGTCCTCCTCCTGCGCGAGGACGATCTCGAGTCCGCGGCGGAAGAGGGCGTGATCGTCCACGACGAGGACCCGGATGGGTTCCTTCCTGGGAGCGCCCTCTCCGGAGTCGCCGTGCGAGGCGGCCCCGCAGTCCGGGGCGTCGGAGCCGCCCGGATGATGCACCGGGCCGAAGCTGTCCGCCATCGTTCCTCCCCCTGCAGGCCGGGGCCCTGAAGTTCACGGTCGGCGCACCAACGCCGGTCCGGCACGGACCGGTTGGTACGCGTCGCCATGATTTCATGCCCCGGTGACCGCGCGGTGATCCTTCGGTGGCACGGGGGTGCCCCTGGGGGCGCACGGGGCGCTTCCAGGGGCACCACAGCGGTCGGGGGAACCGTCAGCCGCCGAGCGCACCACCCGCGCCGCTGCCCTCGCTCCCCGCGAGGGGGTCGTTCTCGAGGTGGATGACGCCGTAGTCGTAGGCGTGGCGCCGGTACACGACGCTGGGCTGCTTGGTCTCCGCGTCGACGAACAGATAGAAGTCGTGCCCGACCAGCTCCATCTCGTACAGCGCCTGGTCGAGAGACATGGGGGCGGCCCGGTGCGTCTTCTCACGCACGATGAGCGGGCCTTCGCCCTGCACCTCGAGCGAGCCGATCCGCGTGGTCGGAACGGTCTCCTCCGACTCCTCGAGTACGGCGACCCCGGTTCCGTTGAGCCGGGCGACGCCCGGCACCGCGTCGGGCACCTCGGCGGCCGTCATACGGCCGCTGCCGCGGCGGGTGTGCCGCTTGTCATGCTGCTTGCGCAGCCGCGCCTCAAGCTTGGCAGTCGCGAGGTCGAGCGCTGCGTACGGGTCGGCGGCGGCCGCTTCGGCCCGGATCACCGGGCCTCGGGAGTGGAGGGTGATCTCCACGCGGTCGGACCGGTCGGCCTGCCGCGGGTTGTGCTCCTTGGACACCTCGACGTCGAGGCTGATCACCTTGCCGTCGAGCTTCTGGATCTTCTCCAGCTTCAGCTTCTCGGCCACGTGCTTGCGGAACCGCTCGGGCACCTCGGTCTTGCGGCCCTTGACGACGATGTCCACGCAGAACTCCGTTCCCGGATCGCTCCAACCAGCTCAGCTGCTGGCGAGCATCTCCCTTTTGCACCAGACCCCGGTGAGTACCGGAGTCTCGGACTTGGCGACTTAGACCTCCTCCTACCCCGGTCGACAAGATCCCCACCCCACAACATCGATGTGCTGACCGGCTCCGGATTCCGTACGGACGCGTGGCCGCGCATTCGGTGGAGGGCGGCATTCGCCATTCCTGTACCACCGAACATAGCTCGCCCGGACGGATGTCGGCACCCGCTACCAGCACAAACCTCCGATCAGGCGCCTTTATCCCCTCACCACCTGCAACGTTCGAAGTTCTTTGTCAGTTCCGGTTTATTCCGAACGCTTTGGGAGAGGCACTTACCACGGCTGCACCGACCAGCACCGGTCCGTGAGTGCGTCGCACCAATACGTCGCGCCCGCGGCCGGAACTGTGTGTCCGCGGTCCGAAAGGCTCGCGTTTCCGCCCGGGTCCCCCGAGGGAATCCCCGTCATTCCGGCGCCCCGGCACCACCCGGTCGGCCGCCCTGCCGGCCCCTGTGCCGGACCCCGCGCCGTCGGGTCCCGCGGCGGAGAGGCCCCTCACGCCGCCGGCGACGGGGACCGCGCCCGCGTCGTACAGCGCCCGCGCTGCCTCGGCGAGGGAGGCACCCGTCGTCATGAGGTCGTCCACCAGCACCACCCGGGCGCCCTCCAGCAACCGGGCCCCGCCCGGAACCACCTCCAACGCGCCCGACAGGTTCGCCCGCCGCTGCCGCGCGTCCAGTCCGGCCTGGTCGGCGACCGCCCGGCGCTGCCGCAGCACCGGCGTGACCCGGGCCGCCGCCCCGGTACGCCGCAGCTCCCGCGTGGCAGCGGCCGCCACGCGCCGTACCGCGTCATGGCCGCGCGCACGCACGGCCCGGCGCGCGGACGGAACCGGTACCAGCACCAGGGGGAGGGCCCCCACCCCCGCCCCTCCCCCACCCGCCTCCTCCGCCGCCCCCGTCCCCCGTGGCCGTCCTTCGGCCCCGGCACGTCCCGCGCACCGCCCGTACCCCGCAGGCTCCGCACGCCCCGCGCCTACCGCGCGCCCCTCCGCGGCCGCCCGTACCGCGTCCGCCAGGGCCGCGCCCAGGGGTGCGGCCAGGGCGAGCGCGCCGCGCTCCTTGTGGGCGAGCAGGGCCGCGCGCACGGCGTCGGCGTACGGCGCGGCCGCCCACACGCCGGGGAGCCCTTCGGGCTCCGGTTCGGGTCGTACGCGTACCGCCGGCCGTCCGTGGAGCGACCGGGTGCAGGCGTCGCACAGGACCGTACGGGGACGGCCGCAGCCGGCGCAGGCCACCGGCAGTACGAGCCCGGTGATCTCCTGCCACCATCCCCGCATGACGTCTACTGTGGCGTGCCTCGACGCGGCCCGCCACCCCTGTGGAAAACCGGGCCGTGAAGGATGTCCGCGCAGGTCAGCCCGGGTATACGGGTGAGGTTCCCTTGTCGACCATGGACTGCCAGTTGACCCCGGACTGGAGGCGGACGACGCCGTCGTCGGCGGCGGCGACGAGGGGGGCGCGTTCGTCGTTGGCGGCGGCGACGGCCTTGACCTGGTTGAGGCCGGGGATGAGGGCGGCGGACGCGGAGCCGTCGGTCTGGAGGTAGCGGACCTGCTGGACGCCGCCCGCCTGCTTGCCGAGGACGACGAGGCGGCTGGGTCCGGCCCAGGACACGGACGTCACGGACTCCATGCGGGGCGCGACGGCCTGGAGGTCGACGACGGAGACCTTCTGCCGCTCGCCGACGGCCTGCCGTTCGACGCGGCCGATCTGGAGGGTGGTCCTGCCGTTCTCGGTGAGGCGCATGGCGATGCGGACGCCGTCCTCGGAGAGGCGCAGTTCCTCGATGCGTACGTCCTCGTCGAGCCAGGGCGCGGTGACGGTGAGGGGTTTGCCGGTGCCGCCGTGGAGGAGGAGCAGCCTGGGGTCGGCCGGGTTGCGGTCGGCGACCCACAGGTCGTTGCGTCCGTCCCAGCTGGGTGCGGAGAGCCGGTCGGCCGGTCGGGCGCCTCGGCTGGTGACGAGGGGTTCGGGGAGGTCGGTGTCGGACTGGATGGAGGCGACGCGGAGGGAGCGGCCGTTCTCGGACACGGCGGCGGCGTGCCTCTCGTCGCGGGCGACGGCGACGGTCTCGACTTTCGCCGCTCCGTCGCCGAAGGGGCCGTAGACGTGCCGGGGCTCCACGGTCTCCTTGGCGCCGGGGAGGAGCTGGGCGAGTCTGCCGTTGGCGTCGACGAAGTAGGGGGTCTCGCGGAGGCCGGGGGTGGGGTCGGCCATGAAGTCGGACTTCTGGTCCTCGCGGAGGACGCACAGGGGGCGGCCGTCGGCGTGCTGGAGTTCCACCTGCTCGACCCGGGTGGACGCCAGGTCGCCCACGGTGAAGAGGACCTGGGCGGCCATTTTGCGGCACTGCTCGCGGTCGACGTTGTTCGCCTTGTCGTTGAGCGGGACCTTGAGGGTGTTCTGGTCGTCGGTGACGAGGGCGGTGGTGTCCTTCTTCAGTTCCGTCCCGCTGGGGAAGCGGGTGTCCACGGCCGGCTTGAGCCAGTTCGTCGGCCCTTCGAGGAGGGCCTTCACCGTCTGCGTCAGGGAGTCCATGTGGGTCACGGGGTCCTGGCGTTTCCGGATGTACACCGGGTCGGCGACGACCCAGCTCTTGCCGGAGGCGAAGTAGTACTTGTTGACGGAGCGGTAGTTGCGCTGGAAGTCGGACTCGCTGAGGAGCAGGCCCTGCGGGAGGGCGTCGATCCGCCATTCCTTCTGCTTGCCGTCCGCGGAGCGCTGCTGCACGAGCTGGATGGACTCGCTGTACGTGACGGAGCCGAGGGGCTGGTAGGCGTGCCGGTCGTCGACGGTGGCCACCTTCTGGCCGGAGAGGCGGTAGAGGAGCGTCTCGGGGTCGTCGGGAGCGCCGCGCCCGCGGCGTGCGGGGCCGTCCTGCTGGGGGACGGGGGCGGAGCTGAGGACGGTGGTGCGCTCTTCGGGCTTCCAGGTGCGGGCGGCCTGCTTGGTGAGGTACTTGTGGGCGGTGGCGAAGTCGGGGTCGTCGCCGGTCATCGCTTCGAGGAAGCCCTCGACGATCTCGTCGGGCTCGGCGTTCTCGCGGGGTGGTACGGGGTAGACACGCACCTGCGAGTCGCCCTGCCGGGACGCTTTGACGCCGCTGACGTCTCCGCTGTCGGGCATGGAGGCGCAGCCGGCGAGGAGGGCGGCGGAGCCGAGGAGCGCGGCGCCGCGTGCCGTTCGCCGGTGGGTGTGGCGGCGGCGGTCAGCGCCCACGGGTGGTGTCCTTCCACGTCGTCTGGTCCTGGTCCTGCGGTGTGCCGTTGCCGGTGGGTTCGGCGGTCTGCCCGCGGGCGACGACGCGGGTGCCGTTGCCGGGGAGGGCGGTGGGGTCGGCGGTGGCGGTGGTCTGGCGGGGTGGTACGGCGGATCGGGGCGGTCCGGGCTGTGTGTGGCCGGTGGTTCCGCCGCTGCCGGTCTGGGTCCGGCCGGGTATGCCGCCGCCGTCCTGTCCGCCGTCCGCGCGTGCGTGTTCGGTGGCGGCGTGTTGCCGGTGGCGGCGGGAGTCCTCGGGTTCGAGGGGGATGGGGGAGCCCCGGAGGGGTTCGTCGGCGGTGCGGGGCAGGGTGAGGCGGAACTGGGAGCCGCCTCCGGGTTCGCCCCAGGCCTGGAGCCAGCCGCCGTGGAGGCGGGCGTCCTCGACGGCGATGGACAGGCCGAGGCCGGTGCCGCCGGTGGTGCGGGCGCGTGCGGGGTCGGCGCGCCAGAAGCGGTTGAAGACGCGGGTGGCTTCGCCGGGCTTGAGGCCGACGCCGTAGTCGCGTACGGCGACGGCGACGGCGCCGCCGGCGGAGGCGAGGCGGACGACGACGTCGCGGCCTTCTCCGTGCTCGACGGCGTTGACGACGAGGTTGCGCAGGACGCGTTCGACGCGGCGGGCGTCGGCTTCGGCGATGACGGGTTGTTCGTCGCCGACGACGCGGATGTGGCCGCCCTTGTGTTCGGCGAGGGGGCGGGTGCCGTCGATGACGCGGCGGACGACGTCGCGCAGGTCTATGGGTTCGGCTTCGAGGGCGGCGGCGCCGGCGTCGAAGCGGCTGATCTCGAGGAGGTCGGCGAGGAGGGACTCGAACCGGTCGAGCTGGTCGCCGAGGAGTTCGGCGGAGCGCGCGGTGACGGGGTCGAAGTCGCCGCGTGCCTCGTGGATGACGTCGGCGGCCATGCGGACGGTGGTGAGGGGGGTGCGCAGTTCGTGGGAGACGTCGGAGACGAAGCGGCGCTGCATCCGGGACAGGTCCTCCAGCTGCTGGATCTTGTGCTGGAGGTTCTGGGCCATCTTGTTGAAGGCTTCGCCGAGGCGGGCGATGTCGTCTTCTCCGGTGACCTTCATGCGTTCCTGGAGGCGTCCGGCGGAGAGGCGTTCGGCGACGCCGGCGGCCATGCGGACGGGGGTGACGACCTGGCGGACGACGAGCCAGGCGATGGCGCCGAAGAGAACGGTGACGAAGAGCCCGGCGGTGGTGATGGTCGTTTTGACGAGGGTGAGGGAGGCCTCTTCCTGGGTGAGGGGGAAGAGGTAGTACAGCTCGTAGGTGTTGCCCTCGACGTCGTTGAGGCGCTTGCCGATGACGAGTCCGGCTTCGGAGTGCTGGCCGTCGGCGTAGTGGATGCGGGTGTACGTCTGGAAGGTGCCGGTGCCCTGGGCGACTGCTTCGCGGAGGGCGACGGGGATGCTTCCGACTTCGACGCCGCCGGAGGCGCGGGTGCCGCGGCTGGGTGCGGTGCCGGCGGAGTCGGGGCTGAGGGCGACGACGTCGAAGGCGCCGGCGCCGCCGCTGGCGAGTTGGACGACGAGGTCGGAGCGCCAGTTGAGGAGGGAGCGCGAGGGGGTGCCGGGGGTGTCCGCGTCGGCGGGGGCGGAGCCGGTGGCGGCGGCGGCTTCGTCCTGGGCGGCGGAGAAGCCTCCCGCGGCCTGGCTCTGGGCGGCTCGTTCCTTGGCGTCGAGGAGGCCGTTGCGGACCTGGCCGATGACGACGAAGCCGAGCAGCAGGACCACGCCGAGTGACATGAGGAGGGTGGCGACGACGACGCGGAGCTGGATGTTGCGTCGCCACAGCCGTACGGCGGGCAGGAGGGGGCGGCGGATCCAGCGTGCCAGGAGGCGGAGCACCGGGCCTCCCGGTGCTCCGTCCTGGAGGATGCGTCCGCCGTGGAGGAGGCGGCTCAGGCGGGTGGGTCCGTGCCCCGGTCCGGCAGGCCGCCCCGTGCGGTCTCCCGGCTTCCCGGGCTTCGGAGCAGCGCTGCCTCGGGTCATGTCAGTTCGGTCCCGCCTTGTAGCCGACACCGCGGACGGTGACGACGATCTCGGGTCGCTCGGGGTCCTTCTCGACCTTGGAGCGGAGTCGCTGGACGTGGACGTTCACCAGGCGCGTGTCGGCGGCGTGGCGGTAGCCCCAGACCTGTTCGAGGAGGACTTCCCGGGTGAAGACCTGCCACGGCTTGCGGGCGAGTGCGACGAGGAGGTCGAACTCGAGGGGGGTAAGGGCGATGGACTGCCCGTCCCGCTTCACGGAGTGCCCGGCGACGTCGATGACGAGGTCGCCGATGGTGAGCTGCTCCGGGGCGGGCTCCTCGGACCTGCGGAGGCGTGCCCGGATGCGGGCGACGAGCTCCTTCGGTTTGAACGGTTTGACGATGTAGTCGTCGGCGCCGGACTCGAGGCCGACGACGACGTCCACGGTGTCGCTCTTGGCGGTGAGCATGACGATCGGCACGCCGGACTCGGCTCGGATGAGCCGGCACACCTCGATGCCGTCCCGCCCGGGCAGCATGAGGTCGAGGAGGACCAGGTCGGGCTTGGTCTCCCGGAATGCGGCGAGTGCCTTGTCGCCGTCCGCTACGAACGACGGCTCGAACCCTTCACCACGCAGCACGATCCCGAGCATCTCGGCCAGTGCGGTGTCGTCGTCGACGACAAGGACGCGTCCCTTCATAATCGACATCATCCCATTAGCTAATCGTTACCTGGCGTGACCTGGCACACAGCTCTGCGATTCCTCCTGCGGTCACCGGTGACACCACTCCCGCCTCGGTGACGATCGCGGTCACCAGTTCGGGCGGCGTGACGTCAAACGCCGGGTTGTAGGCCTGGGTTCCCAGGGGTGCGACGAGCGTTCCGCTCCCCGGGCCCGTCGCGGCGGCCCCGGCGGGGGCCGGCGCTGTGAGCTGCGTCACTTCACTTCCCGGTCGTTGTTCGATCTCGATGGACGCCCCGTCGGGCGTGCCGGGGTCGATCGTGGTCACGGGTGCGACGACGACGAACGGTACGTGGTGGTACTTGGCGAGGACGGCGAGGGGGTACGTGCCGACCTTGTTGGCGACGGAGCCGTCGGCGGCGATCCGGTCGGCGCCGACGAGGACGGCGTCGACCTCGCCGGCCGCGAACAGGGATCCGGCGGCGTTGTCGGTGAGCAGGGTGGAGGCGAGGCCGTTGCGGGCGGCCTCGTACGCGGTGAGGCGGGCGCCCTGGAGGAGGGGCCGTGTCTCGTCGATCCACAGCCGCCGCAGCCTTCCGGCGCGGTGGGCGGCGAGGGCGACGGCGAACGCGGTTCCTTCGCCGCCGGACACGAGGGCACCGGTGTTGCAGTGGGTGAGGACGCGGTGGCTGCCGCCGGGCAGCAACTCGTCGAGGAGGGCGAGTCCGCGGGCGGCCACGGCTCTGCTGGCTTCCGCGTCCTCCTGGTGGAGCCGCCGGGCTTCGGCCAGGGTGGCCGCGGCGGCTTCTTCCGGGGTGGCTCCGTTCGCTGCGGCGGCCTGGTGGGCGGCGAGGGCCCGCCGTACGCCGTATCCGAGGTTGACGGCGGTGGGGCGCGCCCCGGCGAGCTGGGCTGCGGCCTCCTCGACGTCGAAGCGGCGGACGGCGGCGAGCGCCACTCCGTAGGCGCCGGCGATGCCGAGGAGGGGCGCGCCGCGTACGGCGAGTGTCTGGATGGCCCGGACGAGGGCGGGCACGTCGGTGCAGACCAGTTCGACTTCCTCGGTGGGCAGTCGGGTCTGGTCGAGGAGCACCACGACGGGGCCTTCGGGGGGTTCCGCCCAGCGGAGGGCGGGGGGCACGGGCGGCTGTCCGCCGAGGTCCGTTCCTGCGTACTGATCAGCCATTCGCCCAGTCTGCCCGCTGGGCCGGTGACAATGAAGGTGTAGTGGCGGGCGGTGGAGTCGTCAGGGCCCTGGCCTCGGGGCGGGTGGCCCGTGGCACGATGGCTGCCGACCTGCCGCTCCGCAGGCGGCAGGGTGCTGTGACCGAGCCGGCTCGACGAGCGGGCCCCGCGACCAAGCCATGAGGTGGACGACCGTGAACGACTCTCCGGGCTGGGCCTCGCCCGGATCTCCTTCCCCGTCCGACGACCAGGGCGCCGGTGCGTCCCGCCCGTCCGGCGAGCAGGGCGGTCCTGCTCCGCAGTGGTCGGAGAACCAGCCGCCTCCCGGCCGGTGGTCGCCGCCGGCTGCGCAGCCGGGCGGCCCGGTGCCGCCCGCGCCCGGCTGGGGTGGCGGCGGCCCGTACGGCGGTTGGGCGCAGCCCCCGGCTCCGAAGCCGGGCGTGATCCCGCTGCGTCCGCTGGGTGTGGGCGAGATCCTGGACGGCGCGGTGTCGACGCTGCGCGCGCACTGGCGGACCGTCCTGGGGATCACGCTCACCGTGTCGGTGGTGGTGCAGCTGGTGCAGATCCTCCTGCAGCGGTACGTCCTGCCGCAGGCACCGGCGCTCGACCCGAACGCGAGCCCGTCGGAGGTGCTGGAGCAGGCCGGCGAGTCGCTGCGGGTGAGCATGATCTCCGCGGCTCCGTCGATGCTGTTGGGGCTGACGGCCACGTTCGTGACGACGGCGCTGCTGACGTTCGTGGTGAGCCGCTCGGTGCTGGGCCGCCCGGTGACGTTCGGCGACGTGTGGCGCGATGCCCGACCGCGGCTCGTGCCGCTGTTGGGTCTGACGCTCCTCCTTCCGCTGATCGTCCTCGGCATCACGGCGGTGGGTGTCGGTCCCGGGCTGCTGATCGGTTCCGTGGCGGGTGCGGTGCTGGTGTTCCTCGGCGGCCTGGCCGCGGTGCTCGTGGTGGTCTGGCTGACGGTGCGGTTCAGCCTGTCGTACTCGGTGGTGATGCTGGAGGGCCAGGGTGTGGGGGCGTCGCTGCGGCGCTCCGCGAAGCTGGTGCGCGGTTCGTGGTGGCGGATCTTCGGCATCCTGCTCCTGACGGCGCTGCTGACGGCCCTGATCGCGATGATCGTGGCGATTCCGTTCACCATGCTGGCGCTGGCGGCGGACGGTGAGGCCATGGACAGCGTGTTCTCCGGTGGCGCCCCCCAGTACAGCTGGACCTTCCTGATCGTCTCGGGTATCGGCGCCGTCATCACATCCGCGATCATGTATCCGATCTCGGCCGGAGTGACGGTCCTCCTGTACGTGGACCAGCGCATCCGCCGTGAGGCCCTCGACCTCGAACTCGCCCGTGCGGCGGGTGTGCCCGGCTACGGCTCCGCCTCGCCGGGCGACACGACTCCCAGGAGCTGATGCGGTGCCGGTCACGGGGGGAGCGACGGCGGCGGTGGGCCTGGCCGCCGCGGACGGCGACGGGCCGCCGCTGGACGTGCCGCGGGTGCCCGCCCGCGAGGCGGCGGAACGGGAGCTGTCCAAACCGATGTACGGCGAGGACGAGCGCAACCTCCTGCTGCGCGCCATGGACGCCTTCTTCGAGTGGATCGGCAAGCTGTTCGACACGGCGTCCGGTGCCGCCCCGGGCGGCTGGCTGGGCATCGTGGTGATCACCGTCGTCGTGGTGGGCCTGGTGGGCGCCCTGTGGTGGCGGCTCGGCACGCCGCGCCGGGTGTCGACGGCGGCGGACTCGCTGTTCGACGAGGGGCCTCGGACCGCGGCCGACCACCGTGCGGCCGCCGACCGGAACGCTGCGGCGGGCCGCTGGAACCAGGCCGTGCAGGAGCGGATGCGGGCCGTGGTCCGCTCCCTCGAGGAGCGCACGCTCCTCGACCCGCGCCCTGGCCGTACCGCGGACGAGGCGGCCGCCGAGGCGGGCCGGGCACTGCCCGCCCTCGCCGACGGGTTGCGGGCCGCCGCCCGCGAGTTCGACGACGTCACGTACGGCGGCCGCACCGCCGACCGGCGCGCGTACCAGCGCCTCAAGGACCTCGACGCCGCGGTGGAGCGGGCCAGGCCCCAGTGGAGCGGCGCCTCCCGGGGAGCCGCCCAGTGACCTCCGCCGGCACCTCCCTCTCCCGTGGTCCCGCGCACGTGTGGTCGCGGGTGCGGGGCGTCCTGCTCGCCCTGGCCCTGCTGATCATCGCGGGGGTCGTCCTCGCCCTGATGCGCAGCGGGGAACAGCACGGCCGGCTCGATCCCCGCTCCGCGGACCCCAACGGCAGCCGTGCGATCGCCGAGCTGCTGAAGGAACGCGGGGTGTCGGTCCGGGTCGCCACGACCCTCGACGAGGTCACCACCGCGGCCGGACCCGACTCCACCGTGCTGGTCACGGCACCCGATCTGCTGAGCGACGACCAGCAGACGGTGTTGCGCGGCACGATCGACATGTCGGGCGGCCGGACCGTCCTCCTCGCCGCCGACGCGGCGTCCCTCGACGCCCTGGCGCCCGGCGTGACGGCGGACTTCCCCGCCACGGTCCGGGCCCTGCAGCCCGGCTGCGCCCTGCCGGAGGCCCGCCGCGCGGGCGCGGTGAGCCTGGGCGGCGAACGGTACGTGATCGCCGGCTCCGCCTCCGCCGACGCCTGCTACTTCCGTGACGGCCTTCCCACACTGGTCCGCCTGAAGAACTCCGCCGGTGGCGACACCGTCCTCCTCGGGGCGGCGGACCTGCTCTTCAACGCGCGTCTCGCCGACGAGGGCAACGCGTCGCTCGCCCTGCAGCTCCTCGGTTCCCGTGGCCATCTCGTCTGGTACCTCCCTTCGCTCACTGATCCTTCCGCCGCCGACGGCGACGGCTCCGACGGCGGGGACCGGGCCGAGGAGGAAGCGGACTTCCTCAGCCTGATCCCCTCGGGCTGGTTGTGGGGCACCCTGCAGCTCGCCGTGGCGGCGGTCCTGGCCGCGATCTGGCGCGCCCGCCGCCTGGGCCCGCTCGTCACGGAGCGCCTCCCGGTCGCGATCCGCGCGTCCGAGGCGACGGAGGGCCGCGCCCGCCTCTACTTCCGCGCCGACGCCCGCGACCGTGCCGCCGCCGTGCTCCGCTCGGCGACCCGCGCCCGCCTCGCGCCTCTCGTGGGCGTCCCGTCGAGGGAGGCCCACTCCCCCGACGTCCTGCTCCCCGCCCTGTCGGCCCGTCTCACCGGTGACGCCGGCGGCTTGCGGGACCTGTTGTTCGGCCCGGCTCCCTCCCGTGACGCCGCGCTCGTCCTCCTGGCAGACCAACTCGACGCCCTCGAAAGAGAGGTACGTACCTCATGAGTGCCCCGACCCCCGAGACCGCTGAGAACTCGGACCGCGCACGCGCCTCCCTGGAAGCCCTGCGCACCGAGATCGCCAAGGCCGTGGTCGGGCAGGACCCCGCTGTCACCGGACTCGTCGTCGCCCTGCTCTGCCGGGGCCACGTCCTGCTGGAGGGCGTGCCCGGCGTCGCCAAGACGCTGCTCGTACGCGCGCTCGCCGCGTCGCTGGAACTCGACACCAAGCGTGTCCAGTTCACCCCCGACCTGATGCCGAGTGACGTGACGGGTTCACTCGTCTACGACACGCGGAGCGCCGAGTTCTCCTTCCAGCCGGGCCCGGTGTTCACGAACCTGCTGCTCGCCGACGAGATCAACCGGACCCCGCCGAAGACCCAGGCGTCGCTTCTGGAGGCGATGGAGGAGCGGCAGGTGACGGTCGACGGCACACCGCGTCCACTGCCCGAGCCGTTCCTGGTGGCGGCCACGCAGAACCCCGTCGAGTACGAGGGGACCTACCCGCTTCCCGAGGCCCAACTGGACCGGTTCCTCCTGAAGCTGACGGTGCCTCTGCCGTCCCGCGAGGACGAGGTCAACGTGCTGACCCGCCACGCGGGGGGCTTCGACCCCCGCGACCTGAAGGCCGCGGGCGTACGCCCGGTCGCCGACGCCGCGGACCTGGAGGCCGCCCGCCGTGCGGTCGCCCGGACCTCGGTGTCCGCCGAGATCGCCGGCTATGTCGTCGATATCTGCCGTGCCACGCGTGAATCCCCCTCGCTCACTCTCGGCGTCTCCCCCCGAGGCGCCACCGCCCTGCTCTCCACCGCCCGCGCCTGGGCCTGGCTCACCGGCCGGGACTACGTCATCCCCGACGATGTGAAGGCCCTCGCCCTGCCGACCCTGCGTCACCGCGTCCAGCTGCGCCCCGAGGCGGAGATGGAAGGTGTGACGGCCGACTCCGTCATCGACTCGATCCTCGCCCACGTCCCCGCACCGTCGCTGAGGCAGTGACCCATGGCCCTCACCGGACGTACCGCGCTCCTGGCCGCGATCGGCTCGCTGCCGGTCGGGATCCTGGCCCCCAGCTGGACGGGGATGCTGGCGGTCAACGCCCCCCTGTCCCTCGCAATTCTGTGCGACTACGCCCTGGCTGCGCCAGTGCGAACGCTGCGGTTCACTCGAAGTGGTGACACGTCTGTTCGACTCGGGGAGAGCGCGCAGGTGCACCTGCTCGTGGAGAACCCTTCGCGTCGCCGCCTGCGCGCGGACGTCCGGGACGCGTGGCCGCCCAGCAGCTGGCCGGCCGGTACCGATCAGGAGGCCTCCCGGCACAGGGTGACGGTGCCGGCGGGCGAGCGCCGCAGGTTGATGACGCTCCTGCGGCCCACGCGCCGCGGCGACCGGCAGGCGGAGCGGATCACCGTCCGCTCGTACGGGCCTCTCGGCCTGGCGGCCCGCCAGGGCGGCCACCGGGTGCCGTGGACGGTTCGCGTGCTGCCTCCGTTCACCAGCCGCAAGCACCTGCCGTCGAAGCTCGCGCGGCTGCGGGAGCTGGACGGCCGGACGAGTGTCCTGATCCGGGGTGAGGGCACGGAGTTCGACAGCCTCCGCGAGTACGTCCCGGGGGACGACACCCGTTCCATCGACTGGCGGGCCACGGCGCGGCAGACGAGCGTCGCGGTCCGTACGTGGCGTCCGGAACGGGATCGGCACATCCTGCTCGTCCTGGACACGGGACGCACGTCGGCGGGCCGTGTCGGGGACGTTCCCCGTCTGGACGCGGCGATGGACGCGGCTCTGTTGCTGACGGCACTGGCTTCGCGTGCCGGTGACCGGGTGGACCTGCTGGCGTACGACCGGCGCGTCCGGTCCCGTGTGCAGGGCAGGGCGGCCGGTGACGTACTGCCGGCCATGGTGGACGCCATGGCGACGCTGGAGCCGGAGCTGGTGGAGACGGACGCCCGCGGCCTGAGCGCTGCGGCTTTGGCCGGTGCGCCGCGTCGTTCGCTGGTGGTGCTGTTGACGAGCTTGGACGCGGCGCCGATCGAGGAGGGCCTCCTCCCGGTCCTGCCGCAGCTCACGCAGCGGCACACGGTCGTGGTCGCCTCTGTCTCGGATCCGCACGTGGACGAGATGACGAAGTCCCGGGGTACGGCCGAGGCGGTGTACGAGGCTGCCGCCGGCGCGCAGGCACGGGCCCAGCGACAGCACACGGCGCAGCAGCTCCAGCGTCACGGTGTCACGGTGGTGGACGCCAAGCCCGAGGACCTCGCGCCGGCCCTCGCCGACGCGTACCTCGCGCTGAAGGCCGCAGGTCGCCTCTGAGAAGGAATGATCGGTTGGCTGGGAGCCCTCCTTCCAGGGAGGGCTCCACTAACTGCTCCGGAAATGCGGAAAGCCCCGCACCATGAGGTGCGGGGCTTCCCGGAACGATGTGTTCGGCGGCGTCCTACTCTCCCACAGGGTCCCCCCTGCAGTACCATCGGCGCTGAA
>NZ_BMSV01000014.1 GCF_014649335.1 Streptomyces roseolilacinus | reverse complement strand
GGGGTGTTGTCCACGAAATTGGTGATCAACCAGTTCAGATTCTGCGCCGCCTGGCTCATCGCGCTCAAAACTCACGCTCCTGCTGGTGAGTGGGACCGACGTGGAAGCTGCCGGTGTTGCCGGAACCGGCCTGACGTCCCTGCTGGATGCCGCGCCGCAGGTTCGTCAGACGGCCCCGTACGTCGTCGGGGGCCCGGGAGACCTGCGGACCGGACTGGAGTGGCTGTTCCTGCGCCGTGCCCGGCACCAGGTTCGCCTTGGGGACCCGCCGGGGCAGGCCGGAGGTCGTGACGCCGCCGGCCGCGGGCTTGCGCACGCGCTCGGCCTGGCGGACCAGTTCGTCGTTGGGCGTCGTACGCCAGCCCGCCGCCGCGCCGTCGGAGCCGGAGCCCTGGTTCTGGCCCTGGCCCTGGTTCTGGCCCAGCAGGCCCTGGTTCTGGCCGGCGGGCGCCTGGCCCTGGCCGAGCGGGTCCTGCCCCTGGCCCGGCACCTGGCCGGCGCGCTGCGGCACCGCCGGGGCCGGACGGCCGTGCGCGGGCCGCTGGGGCTGCCCGAACTGCTGCGGCTGCGGCTGCTGCGGGACGGCCGGCGTGGGCATCGTCTGGTCGTGCGCCGGGTAGGGGTCGGCCGGACGGCCCTGGTGCCTGCCCTGCCCCTGGTGCCGGCCCTGGTTCTGGCCCTGGACCGGACCCTGGTGCTGCGCGGGGCCCTGGTGCTGCGGCGGGCCCTGCGGGGCTCCGCTCTGGCCCTCCTGCCCGTGGAACCAGTCGGTCTCCAGCGTGTCGTACAGCGGCGTGCGGCCGTCACCGGAGCCGGGCGGCAGGCTGCCGGCCGGCTGGCGCGGGGCGCCGAAGTCCGGGCGCGGGATCGCCGCGGTGGCCGCCGGGTCCTGCGGGGCCTGGCCGCCCTGCGAGCCGCCCAGGTCCGGGCGCGGCCCGTTGAAGTCGGGGCGCGGGAACTCGGCCGTGGAGCCGGGACCCTGCTGGTCCGCCGACGGACGCGCGAACTGACCGGTCGCCTCGTGCTCCTCGTGGCCGCGCGGCGCGTCCAGCGGGGAGTGCTGGGCGCCCTGGTCGCCGCCCCAGCCGCCGGGCTGCGGGCGCGCCGGGCGCTGCGGGCCGCCGGGGAGCTCGGCGCGCGGGCCGCCGGAGGGCGGGAGCTGCTGCTGGCGCTGCTGCCCCGGGCCGCCCTGGCCGCCCTGCGGGGCCTGGCCGGGACCCTGCGGGGTCTGGCCGGGACCGCCCTGCGGGGTCTGGCCGCCCTGGCCGCCCTGCCACACGTCGGACCGGGTCGGGATGCCGCCCTGGCCGCCCTGCGGGGCCTGGCCGCCCTGGTCCCCGTACGCACCGGGGAACCCGGCGCCCTGGCCGCGGCCGTCCTGCTGCCGGCCGCCCCGGCCGGGCTGCCCGCCCTGGGGTCCGCCGAACAGCCCGCCGCCCTGCGGCGCACCACCCTGCGGCGCACCGCCCTGGGCACCACCCGGGCGGCCGCCCAGGTCGTCGCGGCCCGGCAGCGCGGCGCGGGCGCCGCCACCGGAGCCCACCTGGCCGCGCGCGCCGGAGAGACCCGCGGCGAGCCGGTTCTGCGGCGCACCGCCCTGGCCGGGCCGTCCACCGCCGGGCATCCCGCCCTGGCCGACCGCCGGGCGGCCGCCCTGGCCGGAGCCGCCCTGCGGCAGCCCGCCGGGACCGCCCGGGCCGCCGGGCTTCTTGCCGCCCTGCGTGACGTCCACGGGCAGCATGACCAGCGCGGTCGTACCACCGGAGTCGGAGGGGCGCAGCTGGATCCGGATGCCGTGCCGCAGGGACAGGCGGCCGACCACGAACAGACCCATGCGGCGGGAGACGGAGACGTCCACGGTGGGCGGCGACGCGAGCCGCTCGTTGATCGCGGCGAGGTCCTCGGGGGAGAGGCCGATGCCGGTGTCGTGGATCTCGACCAGCACGCGCCCGTCGGGCAGCGCGTGGCCGGTGACGCGCACCTTGGTCTGCGGCGAGGAGGACGACGTGGCGTTCTCCAGCAGCTCGGCGAGGAGGTGCACGAGGTCGTTGACGACACGGCCGGCGACCTCGGTGGCCGGCACGGACGCGAGCTCGATGCGCTCGTACTGCTCCACCTCGGACGCGGCGGCGCGGAGCACGTCGACGAGCGGCACGGGCCGCGTCCACCGGCGGCCGGGCTCCTCGCCGGCGAGGACGAGGAGGTTCTCACCGTTACGGCGCATGCGCGTGGCGAGGTGGTCGAGCTTGAACAGCGAGGACAGCTGGTCCGGGTCGGCCTCGCGGGACTCCAGTTCGGAGATGAGCGACAGCTGGCGCTGGATCAGGCCCTGGGAGCGGCGCGAGAGGTTGGTGAACATCGCGTTGACGTTGCCCCGCAGCAGGGCCTGCTCGGCGGCGAGGCGGACCGCCTCGCGGTGCACGTCGTCGAAGGCCGCGGCCACCTTGCCGATCTCGTCGCGCGAGTGCACACCGACGGACTCGACGGACGTGTCGACGTCCTGCGGGTCGGCCTCGGACAGCTGCTTGACCAGCTGGGGCAGCCGCTCCTGGGCGACCTTGGTCGCGGTGTCCTGGAGCCGCCGCAGCGACGTGATCATGGAGCGGGCCACCACGAAGGCGCCGATCAGCGAGACGCCGAGGACCAGGATGATCAGGGCACCGTTGATGATCGCGTCGCGCTGCGCCTCCTGGCGCAGCTCACGGGCCTTGCTCTCCATCTCGCCCAGCAGCGTGGCCTCGATGGTCTCCATGGCGCGCAGCTTGGTCTCGGCCTCCTCGGTCCAGTCGAGGTAGGTGCGGACCGGGGCGCGGCTGAGGCCGTTGCGCTCGCGCAGCACGCGGTCCGCGTACTGGTCGGCGGCCTGGATCGCGGGGTTGCCGGAGTTCAGCGGGCCGAGCAGGTCGGTGGCGTCGCCGCCGGCCGACTCGTAGATGGAGCGGAACGACTTGAGGGCCGCGTTCTCGTTGACGCGGGCGTCCTCGGCGTACTGCCGGTCGTTCTCGTTCAGCGACGCCTTCTCCGTGGTGGTCTTCGGGAGGGCGGCGGCGATGACGGCCCGCTGCATGGACGCGTACTCCTTGGCGGAGGAGAACGCCGCCAGCGCACGCGTGCGCTTGATCATCTCGGGGTTGCTGGTCGCCTGCGCCATGTCCTGCGACAGGGTGAGCAGCGACTCGATGAGCCGGTTGTACTTGCCCACCGTCGCGGAGGTCATCTGGCCGTCGGCGTAGGCGTCCTTGCGGATCGAGCCGAGCGTGACGACCTGGTTGGCGATCTGCGTGACGTTGGCGCGGATGCTCGCCAGCGCCTCGTCGTCCTGGGTGTCGCCGATCTCGTCGGTGGCGTCGAGGAACGCCCGCTGCGCCGCGTCGGTCTTGTCGCGGGGGTCCTTGATCTTGAAGTCGGTGAGCAGGGCGTCGTTGGCGATCGGACCCGCGGACTTGTCGCGCTCCTGCTGGAGCGCCTGCGCGAGGTGGTGCGCCTCGCGGGTGAGCTTGGTGAGCAGCTGCATGTGGTCCAGCTGCTCCATGTTCTCCATCGACTCCTGGATGCGGAGTCCGCCCAGCGAGGTCGCGGCGACCACGGGGAGGGCGAGGAGGGAGACCAGTCGGGTGCTGATGCGCCAGTTGCGCAGGGCTATTCGTGAGCCGGTCTCACCCGGCGCGGGGGCCTTCGGTTCCTTCCCCGGCTTGGCGGACTTGCCCGCCTTGTCGCGCCGGCCGGGCTTCACGCCCTTGCCGCCACCCGCCGCCTCGGCCCCGGCCGCCGCACCCGCCGCGCGTCCGGCGCGGCCGCCGCCGTTGCCGGCTGCCGCCGGTCCCGGGTCGTGGGTGTGCTGGGGCGAGGAGCCGCGGTCGGTCCCGCCGCGCGGCTCCTGTTCCGCCGCAGCGCTGCCATCCCTCTTGAAACGTCCCTGCACTAGCGTCGCAACCTCTGGACCAGGCGTCCCCCCGCGCGAACGGACGGGACGGTGTCGGCGTCGTGGGAGCGCGAGTGCGCCCCTCGGTGGTCGTCGGTGACCGGCGCGGAATCCCCCCTTCCCCACCGCCGCTCGGCGCTGCCTTTGCGCCCCAGCTCGCCGGTCTCCATCGCGGCGGTGCGTGGAATTCCAGCACAGTGCCGGATCTCCAACAAGGGCGGCGGCCGGCCCCGCGAATGCGCTCACGGCCTGTGACGGCACCCTCACGTGACGTAGAAAGCGATCAGGGAGGAATCGGACTTTCCGCAGCGAGTCGCTTACGCGTGGAGGCTGCCCCAGTCGAGATGATCAGCGTCGGAATGAAGCATTCAGTGACGTAATGTCTGTTTTCGTCGCCCGAACCAGGCGCCCGAAATAGCCGATTTGGGCGGTCAGTGGTGAGGAAACTCACATGCCGGTGGCGGGCTGTTCACGGTATTGGCGGGGAACGGGATGTTTAGCCTGACGCTTTACAGGGATGGGCCATCCGTCAAGGGCGCCCCGCCGCCCACCCGAGCCGAGCAACGAGGTCTGAGCCACCGTGAAGACGACGATGACGATCCGCAGCATCGCCAACCCCCGCCGCACCACCCTCGCCCACCTGGAGGACGCGGCCGCGCTGGAGCGCGGCGCCCTGCCGGAGCAGGCGTCCGAGCTGCCCGCCGTCACCGCCAACCCGCGCCGCACGGTCCTGATGGAGGCCCCGGCCCCCGCGGCGCGCTGACACCCGCCGGTGCGCGCGACCCGCGAGCCGGGAGCGCACACCGGCGTACGGCGGGCCGCCCGCCCCTCCCGCGTTAGCCTGGAGCGTCAGACTCCAGCCAGCTCAGTGAGGGGCACACGCATCCGTGCGCATCGCCAGATTCTCCATCGACGGCAATGTCGCCTTCGGCGCGGTCGAGGGTGAAAGCGCCCCCGGCGCAGAGGGTGACCTCGTCCTCGACATCATCAAGGGCATTCCGTACACCGACTTCGAGCTCAGCGGCACGAAGGTCCCGCTGAGCAAGGTCCGGCTCCTGCCGCCGGTGCTCCCCAACAAGGTCGTGGCCATCGGCCGCAACTACGCGGAGCACGCCGCGGAGCTCGGCAACGAGGTCCCCGAGGTGCCCGTCGCCTTCTTCAAGCCCACCACCTCGGTGATCGGCTCCGGCGACGCCATCGAGTACCCCTCCTTCTCCAGCGAGCTGCACCACGAGGCCGAGCTCGCCGTCGTCATCGGCCGCATGTGCCGCGAGGTCCCGCGCGAGCGCGTCAAGGACGTCGTCTTCGGCTACACCTGCGCCAACGACGTCACCGCCCGCGACGCCCAGAAGCGCGAGAAGCAGTGGGCCCGCGCCAAGGGCTTCGACACCTCCTGCCCCCTGGGCCCCTGGGTGGAGACCGACCTCGACCCGGGCGACCTGACCATCCAGTGCACGGTCAACGGCGCACAGCGCCAGCTGGGCCGCACGAGCGACATGATCCGCTCCGTCGAGGACCTGGTCGTCCACATCACCGAGGCCATGACGCTGCTCCCCGGCGACGTCATCCTCACCGGCACCCCCGCCGGGGTCGGCCCCCTCAACGTCGGCGACGAGGTCGCCGTCACCATCGAAGGCATCGGCACTCTCACCAACAAGGTGATCAAGCGTGGTTAACGCGACCGTCCGCGTACGTTTCTGTCCCTCGCCGACCGGCAACCCCCACGTGGGCCTGGTCCGCACCGCCCTGTTCAACTGGGCCTTCGCCCGGCACCACGGCGGCACCATGGTCTTCCGCATCGAGGACACCGACGCGGCCCGCGACTCGGAGGAGTCGTATCGGCAGCTCCTCGACGCGATGCGCTGGCTCGGCCTCGACTGGGACGAGGGCCCCGAGGTCGGCGGCCCCCACGCGCCGTACCGCCAGTCGCAGCGCATGGACGTCTACCGGGACGTCGCCGACCGGCTCCTCGAGAGCGGCCGCGCCTACCACTGCTACTGCACCACCGAGGAGCTGGACGAGCGCCGCGAGGCCGCCCGCGCCGCCGGCAAGCCCTCCGGGTACGACGGCCACTGCCGCGAGCTCACCGCCGAGCAGGTCTCCGCGTACGAGGCGGAGGGCCGCACCGCGATCGTCCGCTTCCGCATGCCCGACGAGCCGATCACCTTCCGCGACCTGGTCCGCGGCGAGCTGACCTTCACCCCGGACAACGTCCCGGACTACGGCATCGTCCGCGCCAACGGCGCCCCGCTGTACACGCTGGTCAACCCGGTCGACGACGCGCTGATGGAGATCACGCACGTGCTGCGCGGCGAGGACCTGCTGTCCTCCACCCCGCGCCAGATCGCCCTGTACAAGGCGCTGATCGACCTGGGCGTCGCGAAGGCCATCCCGGAGTTCGGCCACCTGCCGTACGTCATGGGCGAGGGCAACAAGAAGCTGTCCAAGCGCGACCCGCAGTCCTCGCTGAACCTCTACCGGGAGCGCGGCTTCCTCCCCGAGGGCCTGCTGAACTACCTGTCGCTCCTGGGCTGGTCGTTCTCCGCCGACCAGGACGTCTTCACGATCCCGCAGATGATCGAGAAGTTCGACGTCGCGGACGTCAACGCCAACCCGGCGCGCTTCGACCTCAAGAAGGCCGAGGCGATCAACGCCGACCACATCCGCATGCTGGACGCGCAGGCGTTCGTCGCCGCCTGCGAGCCCTGGCTCCGGGCCCCGCACGCCCCCTGGGCGCCCGAGGACTTCGACCGGGAGGCGTGGGAGCGGATCGCCCCGCACGCCCAGACGCGCCTGACGGTCCTCTCCGAGATCACCCAGAACGTCGACTTCCTGTTCCTGAAGGAGCCGGTCGAGGACGAGGCGTCCTGGCAGAAGGCCATGAAGGGTGACCCGGCGGCCCTGCTCACCACGGCCCGCGCCAAGCTGGCGGCCGCGGACTGGACGAGCCCCGAGTCCCTGAAGGACGCCGTCCTGAAGGCGGGCGAGGAGCACGGCCTGAAGCTCGGCAAGGCCCAGGCGCCCGTCCGCGTCGCCGTCACCGGCCGCACGGTCGGCCTGCCGCTCTTCGAGTCGCTGGAGATCCTCGGCGAGGAGCGCACCCTCGCCCGCATCGACGCGGCCCTGGCGAAGCTGGCGTCGTAGGCGCCCGGACACGCTCCGTGGGGGCGGCGGCCGTGACGGCCGCCGCCCCCACGGCGTTCCGCCCGCCCCGGACGCGCGCGATCCCCCCGGCCGGGGCGGTCCGCGGCGGTACCGTCGTCCCATGGCCATCCGCGCCGTCCTGTGGGACATCGACGACACGATCTTCGACTACGCCGCCGCCGACCGGGCCGGGATGCGCCGGCACCTGCGGGACGAGGGGCTGGACGGGGCGTTCGGCGGCACCGAGGACGCCCTGCGGCGCTGGCGGGAGACGACCGCGCTGCACTGGGCGCGGTTCGCCGCGGGGGAGGCCTCCTGGGAGGAGCAGCGGCGGGACCGGGTCCGGACCTTCGTCGGCACCCCACTGGGCGACGACGAGGCGGACGCCTGGTTCGCGCGGTACCTGGCGCACTACGAGGCCGCCTGGGAGCTGTTCCCGGACACCGTCCCCGTGCTGGACGTCCTCGCCGCCGAGTACCGGCACGCCGTCCTGTCGAACTCCTCCCTCCTCAACCAGGACCGCAAGCTCCGCGTCCTCGGCGTGCGGGACCGGTTCGAGGCGGTGCTCTGCGCCGCGGACATCGGCGTGTCCAAGCCCCACGCCGCCGCCTTCCACGCCGCGTGCGACGCCCTCGGCCTGGCCCCGGACGAGGTGGCGTACGTCGGGGACCAGCCCGACATCGACGCCCGGGGAGCCGTCGAGGCGGGCCTCCTCGGGGTCTGGCTGGACCGCACGGGCCTCGGCGGCCGCCCCGAGCTGACCCGGATCACGGACCTCCACCAGCTCCCCGCGCTGCTCCGCGGCGATACCCGTTTTGGAGCGCCGGACACCTTCGGGTAATGTTCTTCCTGCGCCGAGGGAAGCGGGCCGAAAGGCCGGAAGCCCGGAGCGCGAACCGAACAAGATCCCTTCAGGGATCGCGTCCCGGTGGCCTATGGTGTAATTGGCAGCACGACTGATTCTGGTTCAGTTAGTCTTGGTTCGAGTCCAGGTAGGCCAGCTCGCAGAGCTCATCTGCAAAGCCCCCGTTGTGTAGCGGCCTAGCACGCTGCCCTCTCAAGGCAGTAGCGCCGGTTCGAATCCGGTCGGGGGTACAGATCCTTCCCGCGGGATCATCAGGGTCGCACCCGATGGTCACGATGCAGGATCGCTAGGGCCCCCGTTGTGTAGCGGCCTAGCACGCCGCCCTCTCAAGGCGGTAGCGCCGGTTCGAATCCGGTCGGGGGTACCAACTGGTCTAGACCACCAGTGGCCTATGGTGTAATTGGCAGCACGACTGATTCTGGTTCAGTTAGTCTTGGTTCGAGTCCAGGTAGGCCAGCGGGTTCACGCAAGTGATCCACGCCCCCGTTGTGTAGCGGCCTAGCACGCCGCCCTCTCAAGGCGGTAGCGCCGGTTCGAATCCGGTCGGGGGTACAAGAAGAGGAAGCCCTCCCCAGCAGGGGAGGGCTTCCTCGCGTTGTCGTCGCGAAACGATCAGCGTCACACACAACTCCGGCCCACCGCTGCGGCGTTGAAGCGGTGGGCCGGAGTCGGCAGAAGGATCATGGACACATGTGAGCGGGTGCTCAGCCCGAGCGGCGCAGCGCCTCCGACAGGCGGGAGGCCGCGTCGATGACGGCCTGGGCGTGCATCCGGCCCGGGTGGCGCGTCAGGCGCTCGATCGGGCCCGACACCGACACCGCGGCCACCACCCGGTTCGAGGGGCCCCGCACGGGCGCCGAGACGGACGCGACGCCCGGCTCCCGCTCGCCGATCGACTGGGCCCAGCCGCGGCGCCGTACGCCCGACAGGGCCGTCGCCGTGAAGCGGGCGCCCTGCAGGCCCCGGTGCAGCCGCTCCGGCTCCTCCCAGGCCATGAGGATCTGCGCCGAGGAGCCGGCCTTCATCGTGAGCGTCGAACCCACCGGGACCGTGTCCCGCAGGCCCGACAGCCGCTCCGCCGCCGCGACGCAGATGCGCATGTCGCCCTGGCGCCGGTAGAGCTGCGCGCTCTCGCCCGTCACGTCGCGCAGGTGCGTGAGCACCGGGCCCGCCGTGGCCAGCAGGCGGTCCTCGCCGGCCGCGGCGGCCAGCTCGGCCAGCCGCGGACCCAGGATGAACCGGCCCTGCATGTCCCTCGCCACCATCCGGTGGTGTTCCAGTGCCACGGCCAGCCGGTGGGCCGTGGGCCGTGCGAGCCCGGTCGCCGCGACCAGCCCGGCGAGGGTGGCCGGACCGGACTCCAGAGCGCTCAGAACCAGAGCTGCCTTGTCGAGAACGCCGACGCCGCTAGAGTTGTCCATGCAACGATACTCATGTCTCACTCTGTGAAACGCAAGTTCAATTTTCCCGGGAACTTGCCAACCTGGAGGGGCGGCCCGGGATCCACGGTCCGCTGCCGTCGTCCAGAACGTGGAATCACGGGGAGACCCGGGCGCCGGCGCAGATGTCTCTAGATCGCCGGCTCACCCGCCGGCCGGAGGGAAAGCGATGGGTAGGACACTCGCGGAGAAGGTCTGGGACGACCACGTCGTCCGGCGCGCCGAGGGCGAGCCCGACCTCCTCTTCATCGATCTGCACCTGCTGCACGAGGTGACCAGCCCCCAGGCCTTCGACGGCCTCCGCAAGAGCGGCCGGCGGGTGCGGCGGCTCGACCTGACCATCGCCACCGAGGACCACAACACCCCGACCCTCGACATCGACAAGCCCATCGCCGACCCCGTCTCCCGCGCCCAGCTGGAGACCCTGCGCAGGAACTGCGCGGAGTTCGGCGTGCGCCTGCACCCGCTCGGCGACGTCGAGCAGGGCGTCGTCCACGTCGTCGGCCCCCAGCTGGGCCTGACCCAGCCCGGCACGACCGTGGTCTGCGGCGACTCCCACACCTCCACGCACGGCGCCTTCGGCGCGCTCGCCTTCGGCATCGGCACCTCCCAGGTCGAGCACGTCCTGGCCACCCAGACGCTGCCCATGGCCCGTCCCCGGACCATGGCCATCACCGTCGACGGCGAGCTGCCCGACGGCGTCACCGCCAAGGACCTCATCCTGGCGATCATCGCGAAGATCGGCACCGGCGGCGGCCAGGGCTACGTCCTGGAGTACCGCGGCTCCGCCATCGAGAAGCTCTCGATGGAGGCCCGCATGACCATCTGCAACATGTCCATCGAGGCCGGCGCCCGCGCGGGCATGATCGCCCCCGACGAGACCACCTTCGCGTACCTCCGGGGCCGCGCCCACGCCCCCGAGGGCGCCGACTGGGACGACGCCGTCGCGTACTGGAAGACCCTGCGCACCGACGACGACGCCGTCTTCGACGCCGAGGTCGTCATCGACGCCGCCGAGCTGTCCCCGTTCGTCACCTGGGGCACCAACCCCGGCCAGGGGGCACCCCTTTCGGCGTCCGTCCCCGACCCCGCCTCGTACGAGGACGCCTCGGAGCGGTTCGCCGCGGAGAAGGCCCTGGAGTACATGGGCCTCACCGCCGGGCAGCCCCTGCGCGACATCCGGGTCGACACCGTCTTCGTCGGCTCCTGCACCAACGGCCGCATCGAGGACCTGCGCGCCGCGGCCGCGATCCTCGAGGGCCGGAAGATCGCCGACGGCGTGCGGATGCTGGTCGTCCCCGGCTCCGCCCGCGTCGGCCTCCAGGCCGTCGACGAGGGCCTGGACCGGGTCTTCAAGGAGGCCGGCGCCGAATGGCGGCACGCCGGCTGCTCCATGTGCCTGGGCATGAACCCCGACCAACTCGCCCCCGGCGAGCGCTCCGCGTCCACCTCCAACCGCAACTTCGAGGGACGGCAGGGCAAGGGCGGCCGCACCCACCTCGTCTCGCCGCAGGTCGCCGCCGCCACCGCGGTCCTCGGCCACCTGGCCTCCCCGGCCGACCTGTCCGACGCCACCACTCCCGCGGGGGTCTGAAGAACCATGGAAGCATTCACCACCCACACCGGCCGTGCCGTCCCGCTGCGCCGCAGCAACGTCGACACCGACCAGATCATCCCCGCGCACTGGCTCAAGAAGGTCACCCGCGACGGGTTCGAGGACGGCCTCTTCGAGGCCTGGCGCAAGGACCCCGAGTTCGTCCTCAACCGCCCCGAGCGGCAGGGGGCCACCGTCCTCGTCGCCGGCCCCGACTTCGGCACCGGCTCCTCCCGCGAGCACGCCGTCTGGGCCCTGCAGAACTACGGCTTCAAGACGGTGATCTCCTCCCGCTTCGCCGACATCTTCCGGGGCAACTCGCTGAAGAACGGCCTGCTCACGGTGGTCCTCGACCAGAAGACCGTGGACGCCCTGTGGGAGCTGGTCGAGACCGACCCGCAGGCCGAGGTCACCGTCGACCTCGTCACCCGCCAGGTCCGCGCCGAAGGCGTCACCGCCGACTTCGAACTCGACGAGAACGCCCGCTGGCGGCTGCTCAACGGCCTCGACGACATCAGCATCACCCTCCGGAACGAGGCGGACATCGCCGCGTACGAGGCCGAGCGCCCCTCGTACAAGCCGCGCACCCTCCCGCTCTGACCCACCAGGGGCCCCGGCCCCGCGCGACACCCCGGTGCCCCCGGCCGTCCAGCGGCCGGGGGCACCGCCGTATCCAACTGGCGTGAAAACGCCCCTGGCGACACTCCCGGGGAGTGTCGCGCCGCCATCCGGCTGACGCCGCGCGCCCTGGGCCGAAACCGTTTCGACGACGACCCGGAAGCAGCCGAATCCGCTCCAACTCGGTTTATGACCTGGGGCTTTGGGCAAGCGAGGGGTATCGAACGGAAGGCACCCGGGCGAACCCCGAAACGCCGCTGGAGCACGTCAGTTACCCCCTACGCAGGCGACAACTCGCCCCAGATGGCACAATCGGTGCATGGAACGCGACAGCCAACTCGAGCTCTACGAGGCGGTCGCAGCCCGGCTGAAAGAAGCGCACTCCCGAGTGCGCGCACTGCAAGTCCCGGAGGGCGTAAGGATGGCGCTGTCCCGGAAGCTGCTGGTCATCACGGCCTCGGCGAAGCACGATCTCGCGGACGCGGCACGGCGTCTCGACCGGTTGATGAAGGACCTCGACGAGGGCCGATTCCCTGAAGGGGACTGACCGCCCGGAAGTCCGCAGACGGCTACTGCGTTGCGGCACAAGGGTGATTAGCCCGTTTCGTGTTTGATTTGCGGTATATATCTGCCTAACGTGCGAAATCGCTTGAACACTTTCGTTCCGGCAATGTCTCCGAAGGGGAAGACGTGAACAAGGCGCAGCTCGTAGAAGCGATTGCCGACAAGATGGGCGGCCGGCAGCAGGCCGCCGACGCCGTCGACGCGGTACTCGACGCGATCGTCCGTGCGGTGGTCGCCGGCGACCGGGTCTCGGTCACCGGTTTCGGCTCGTTCGAGAAGGTCGAGCGGCCGGCCCGCTACGCCCGCAACCCGCAGACCGGCGAGCGCGTACGGGTCAAGAAGACCTCCGTTCCGCGCTTCCGTGCCGGCCAGGGCTTCAAGGACCTGGTCAGCGGCACCAAGAAGCTCCCCAAGGGCGGCGAGGTCGCCGTCAAGAAGGCCCCCAAGGGCAGCCTCTCGGGCGCGCCGCCCACCATCGCCAAGGCCGCCACCAAGAAGGCCGCGGCGAAGAAGGCCGCCGCGAAGAAGGCCACCCCCGCCAGGAAGGCGACGACGGCCGCGGCCAAGAAGACCACCGCGGCGGCCGCCAAGAAGACCACCACCGCGGCGGCGACGAAGAAGGCCGCCACCGCCAAGAAGGCGGCCCCCGCGAAGAAGGCCGCCACCGCGACGACCAAGAAGGCCGCGGCGAAGAAGACCGCGCCCGCCAAGAAGGCCACCGCCAAGAAGGCGCCCGCCAAGAAGACCACGGCGCGCAAGACCAGCGCGGCCAAGAAGACCACCCCGGCAAGGAACAAGTAAGCGGCGGGGCGGCGAGGAGACACTCACCGGCGACCGCCCGCCGGGCCACTCACACGCGGGGCCGGGCTTCCCTCCGGGGAAGCCCGGCCCGCGGTGTCGTCAGGACGCGGTGTCGTCAGGGCGTGATCGGCGCGGGCGCGGTCGGCGCGGGCGGGCGCCGCCGGGGGCCGTTCAGAACGTCTGCAGCGTCACCAGCGTGATCCGCAGGGCCCCGCCCTCGCCCTCCGTCTCGATCCGCACCCGCTGACCGGGCCGCAGCAGCCGCAGGCCGCCCGCGTCGAACGCCTCCGCGCCGAAGTCCACCGGCGTGCCGTCGTCGAGCAGCACGCTGCCGCTGCGGGTCTCGGGGTCGTACGTGTACGCGGTCGCCTGCATGCACCGCAGCCTATCCCGCTACCCCGCCCGCAGGGCCCCGGCCCGGCACCGCTCCGCCGTGCACCGCCCCACGCCCAGTTCCAACGCCGCCCGCAGATCCGCCCCCGTGTCCACGTCCCGCCGCACCGACGCCACACCGCCGAGCCGGATTTCCACCGCGCCCGACGACAAATGCCGCAGTCGCGAGGCGCCTCCGAAAGCCGGGCGCAATTCAATTCCCGGCGCCGCCGACAGGAAAGTCGTACCGATATCGGCGGCATCCGCCAGAAAGGCCCGCGGAAAACGGCCCGCGACCGCCAGGACCCGCTCCAGCTCCGCCGGGCGCAGCGCCGGGAGGTCCGCGTTCAGCGTCGCCACCGCGGCCCCCGGGCGCAGCGCCCGCACGACCTCCGCCCCGTGCGCCAGCGCCGCGTTGAGCCCCGCCGCCGGCCGGTCCGGGACCACCCGGGCGCCCAGCGCGGCCAGCCGCGGCGCGGCCACCGGGTCGTCCGTGACGACCACCACATCCCGTACCGCCGCGCAGGCCAGCGCCGCCACCACCGTGTCCTGCGCGAACGCCAGCGCCAGCCGCGGCCGCTCCGGCGGGCCGACCGCCCCCGCGAGCCTGCTCTTGGCCAGGGCGAGGGGTTTCAGCGGCACCACCAGCGACCAGGGCGCGGTCGCCCGGCCCGACCCGACGGCACCCGCGGCCCGCTCTCCGTCCGTCTCCATCCGGGCCATTGTGGCGCGGCCGGTCACGACCCGGAGAGCCGGTCCGGAAGGCGGGGCGTACGGTGTTCTCGACAGACCAGGGGCATGGGGCGACACTTGACCCCCGGCAAGACGAGTACCACAGCAGTGCCACAGGAAGGTGTCCGCGTGTCCCGCCGCAGAATCGGCTTCTGGTACCGCCTGGCGGCGGTCATCGTAAAACCGCCGCTGGTGGTTCTGTTCAAGCGGGACTGGCGTGGAACGGAGCACATTCCGGGCGACGGCGGATTCATCACGGTCGTGAACCACAACTCGTATCTCGACCCGCTGTCGTACGCGCACTTCCAGTACAACACCGGACGCGTACCGCGCTTCCTGGCGAAGGCCGACCTCTTCAAGGGCGCCTTCGTCGGGATGATGCTCCGCGGCACCGGGCAGATCCCCGTCTACCGCGAGACGACCAACGCCCTGGACGCCTTCCGCGCCGCCGTCGCCGCCATCGAGCGGGGCGAGTGCGTCGCCTTCTACCCCGAGGGCACCCTCACCCGCGACCCCGACATGTGGCCCATGGCCGGCAAGACCGGTGCCGCCCGCGTCGCCCTCCTCACCAAGGTGCCCGTCATCCCCGTCGCCCAGTGGGGCGCCAACCTGGCGATGCCGCCCTACGCCAAGGAAGGCAAGATCCGCCTCCTCCCCCGCAAGACGCTGACCGTCGTCGCCGGTCCGCCCGTCGACCTCTCCCGGTTCCACGACGTGGAGCCCACCAACGAGGTGCTGCGCGAGGCCACCGAGGAGATCATGCGGGCCATCACCGCGCTCCTGGAGGACATCCGGGGCGAGAAGGCCCCCGACGAGCCGTACGACCACCGCAGGGCCCGGCTGGAACAGCGCCGCAGGGCCGCAGGGGAGGAAGCCAAGTGACACGTCCCGTCAAGGCAGCCGTCTTCGGAACCGGTTCGTGGGGCACGGCCTTCGGCGTGGTCCTCGCCGACGCCGGCTGCGACGTCACCCTCTGGGGCCGCCGCCCCGAGGTCGCCGACGCCGTCAACGCCACGCGCACCAACCCCGACTACTTCCCCGGCGTCGAACTGCCCGCGAACCTCCGCGCGACCTGCGACCCCGTCGAAGCCGCCGCCGGCGCCGACTTCACGGTGCTCGCCATCCCCTCCCAGACCCTCCGCGGCAACCTCGCCGCCTGGGCGCCGAAGCTCGCCCCCGACACCGTCCTCGTCTCCCTGATGAAGGGCATCGAACTCGGCACCTGCGAGCGGATGAGCGAGGTGATCCAGGAGGTCGCCGGGGTCCCCGCCGACCGCGTCGCCGTCGTCACCGGGCCCAACCTCGCCAAGGAGATCGTGGCCCGCATGCCGGCCGCCGCCGTCGTCGCCTGCCGGGACGAGGCCGTCGCCCGGCGCCTCCAGGCCGCCTGCCACACCCCCTACTTCCGCCCCTACACCAACACCGACGTGGTCGGCTGCGAACTGGGCGGCGCCGTCAAGAACGTCATCGGCCTCGCCGTCGGCATCGCCGACGGCATGGGCCTCGGCGACAACGCCAAGGGCTCCCTCATCACCCGCGGCCTCGCCGAGACCACCCGCCTCGGCCTCGCCATGGGAGCCGACCCGCTCACCTTCGCCGGCCTCGCCGGCCTCGGCGACCTGGTCGCCACCTGCTCCTCGCCGCTGTCCCGCAACCACACGTTCGGCTTCAACCTCGGCAAGGGCATGACGCTGGAGGAGACCATCGCCGTCACCCGGCAGACCGCCGAAGGCGTCAAGTCCTGCCGGTCCGTCCTCGACCTGGCCCGCCGACACGGCGTCGACATGCCGATCACCGAGACCGTCGTCGACATCGTCCACGAGGGAAAGCCGCCGATGGTGGCCCTCAAGGAGCTGATGTCGCGGAGCGCCAAGCCCGAGCGGCGCTGACGGAGCCCCGGTGAGCAGGTACTCTCAACCCGATATGAGCAGCGAGAACCTCCCCACCAGCCCCGGGCGTAAGCCGCGCGTGGCCGTCGTCTTCGGCGGACGCAGCTCCGAGCACGCCATCTCCGTCGTCACGGCCGGCGCCGTCCTGCGCGCCATCGACCGGACGAAGTACGACGTGCTGCCCATCGGCATCACCACGGACGGCCGCTGGGCGCTGACCGCCGACGACCCGGAGCGGATGGCCATCGCCGACCGCGCGCTGCCCAGCGTCGACGACCTCGCCGAGTCCGGCGAGGGAAGCGTCGTGCTGTCCGCCGACCCCACCAGCCGGGAGATCGTCTACACGGAGCCCAGCTCCGTCCCGAAGGCCCTGGGCGAGGTCGACGTCGTCTTCCCCGTGCTCCACGGCCCGTACGGCGAGGACGGCACCCTCCAGGGCCTGCTGGAGCTCGCCGGGGTGCCCTACGTCGGCGCGGGCGTCCTCGCCTCCGCCGTCGGCCAGGACAAGGAGTACATGAAGCGCGTCTTCACCTCCTTCGGCCTGCCCGTCGGCCCGTACGAGGTCATCCGCCCCCGCGAGTGGGACCGGGACCCCGCGGCCGCCCGCCGGAAGGTCACCGACTTCGCCGCCCGGCACGGCTGGCCGCTGTTCGTGAAGCCCGCCCGCGCCGGCTCCTCCATCGGCATCACCAAGGTCGACGACGAGTCCGGCCTCGACGCCGCCCTCGCCGAGGCCCGCCGCCACGACCCGAAGGTCCTCGTCGAGTCGCTGCTCACCGGCCGCGAGATCGAGTGCGGCGTCCTGGAGTTCGAGGACGGCCCGCGCGCCAGCGCCCCCGCCTGGATCCCGCCCGTCGGCGACCACGACTTCTACGACTTCGAGGCGAAGTACATCGACTCGGCGTCCGGCGTCGTCCCCGCCCCGATCACCCCGGAGCAGACCGCCGAGGTGCAGCGGCTCGCGATCGCCGCGTTCGAGGCCGCGTCCTGCGAGGGACTGGTCCGCGCCGACTTCTTCCTCACCGACGACGGCGAGTTCGTCATCAACGAGATCAACACCATGCCGGGCTTCACCCCGATCTCGATGTACCCGCGCATGTGGGAGGCGAGCGGGATCGACTACCCCGAGCTGGTCGACCGCCTCGTCCAGGCCGCGCTGCGCCGCCCCACCGGACTGCGCTAGGACCTGCGGAGGACGGCGGGGCCGCGGGCGTGTGCCGCCCGGGACCCCGCCGCACGGGCCCGCCTCAGACGCTCGACGGGACGGTCCTGCCCACCGGACCGGCGAACGCCACCAGCGGACCGGTGTCGTGCGCGAACCGCTCGTCGAGCGACAGCTCCACGTACGCCTTCCGGTACGTGGTGGTGAAGCGCGGGCCGGTTCCCTCCCGCTGCTCCACCAGCCAGTTGACGCCGTCCACCTCGATCGCCTGCGCCTGCGGATCGCTCATCCCGGCGGGCCGGAACACCCCGCAGCGCAGTACGATCGCCCCGTCCCCCCACGCGGCGGTCAGCTCGGAACGCGGCTCCGTCGCGCTCCGGCGCAGACCCGCGACCGTGTCCGGAAGCTCCTGGTGCAGTGCCCGGCAGTACGAGGCCTCCTCCGCGGCCGGGCTCGGGACCGGGACCGGCGCCTTCGCGTCCGTCGTGGCGCAGCCCGGGGCCGTCGCCAGCAGCACGGCCGTGGCGACGGCGCCGGTCGCGGCGGGCAGGCGGGAAAACCGGTGGGAGGACTTCACCGGCTCAGCGTAGACGGGGGCTACAGGTGGACGACCGGGCAGGTCAGGGTGCGGGTGATGCCTTCCACCTGCTGGACCTTGGCGACGACCATGCGACCCAGTTCGTCGACCGTGTCCGCCTGGGCGCGCACGATCACGTCGTACGGACCCGTCACGTCCTCGGCCTGGAGCACGCCGGGGATCTTCGCGATGGTTTCGGCGACCAACGACGCCTTCCCCACCTCGGTCTGAATCAGGATGTACGCCTGTACCACGAAACCTCCAGGGCGGCCGCGAGGATCATCCTGGGTTGGGAGGACCCAGGGGAGAAAGGGACGCCACGGTATCGCGTCGCCGCGTGCGGCGGGGAGACCACGGGGCCGGAGGTGCCCGGAGCGTGGTGCACGGAAGACAGAAGTTGACGGCTTCGTCCGTCTCGATGACCGTACCTACAACAGTGACGGCTCGCGACCGCAACCGCACGAGGACCAGTCGGTCGTACGGCGAGCCCACGACGACATGGAGAGGTGGACCTCGGTGAAGGGCACTGTCGGCGAGCTCGGGGAGTTCGGGCTCATCAGGGAGCTCACCTCCCGGCTCACCACCACCCCGGCGGTACGGGTCGGCCCGGGGGACGACGCCGCCGTCGTGGCCGCGCCCGACCGGCGCGTCGTCGCCAGCACGGACATCCTGCTGGAGGGCCGCCACTTCCGCCGCGACTGGTCCACCGCGTACGACGTGGGACGCAAGGCCGCCGCCCAGAACCTCGCGGACATCGCCGCCATGGGCGCCGTCCCCACCGCGCTCCTCCTCGGCCTGGTCGTCCCCGCCGAACTCCCCGCCACCTGGCCCACCGAGCTCATGGACGGGCTGCGCGACGAGTGCCAGGTCGCCGGCGCCGCCGTCGTCGGCGGCGACGTCGTACGCGGCGACACGATCACCGTGTCCATCACCGCCCTCGGGGACCTGCGCAACCACGAGCCCGTCACCCGCGGCGGCGCCCAGCCCGGCGACGTCGTCGCCTACACCGGCTGGCTCGGCTGGTCGGCCGCCGGATACGCGGTCCTCTCCCGCGGCTTCCGCTCCCCGCGCGCGTTCGTCGAGGCCCACCGCCGGCCCGAACCGCCGTACCACGCCGGCCCCGCCGCCGCGAACCTCGGCGCGACCGCCATGTGCGACGTCAGCGACGGCCTCATCGCGGACCTCGGGCACATCGCGGAGGCCAGCAAGGTCCGCATCGACCTGCGCTCCGGCGCCATCGACGTCCCCACGCAGATGAACGACATCGGCCAGGCGGTCGGCGTCGACCCGATCCAGTGGGTGCTCACCGGGGGAGAGGACCACGCGATCGTCGCCACCTTCCCGCCCGACGTGAAGCTGCCCGCCCGCTGGAAGGTGATCGGCGAGGTCCTCAACCCCTCCGCCCTGCCCCAGGTCACCGTCGACGGCGCGCCCTGGCACACCACCGGCGGCTGGGACCACTTCGGCAGCCCGTACGGGGACGCCGAATGACCCGCCAGGCCCCGCCGCGGGTCCTCACCGTCGCCGGATCCGACTCCGGCGGCGGCGCCGGCATCCAGGCCGACCTGAAGACCATGCTCGCCCTCGGCGTCCACGGCATGAGCGTCCTCACGGCCGTCACCGCGCAGAACTCCCTGGGCGTGCAGGGCGCCTGGGAACTGCCGGAGGAGGCCGTACGCGCCCAGTACCGCAGCGTCGTCGGCGACATCGGCGTACAGGCCGTGAAGACCGGGATGCTCGCCTCCGCGCCGCTCGTCGAGACCGTCGCGGAACTGCTCGCGGCGACCGACGCCCCCGTCGTCGTCGACCCGGTCGGCGTCTCCAAGCACGGCGACCCGCTCCTCGCCGCCTCCGCCCTCGACTCGGTGCGCAAACGGCTGCTGCCCGTGGCGACCGTCGCGACCCCGAACCTCGACGAGGTGGCGCAGCTCACCGACGTACGGGTGGAGAGCGAGGACGACCTGCGCCGGGCCGCCGACGCGGTACTGGCGTTCGGACCGCGCTGGGCGCTGATCAAGGGCGGGCACCTGACCGGCGAGGCGGTCGACCTGCTGACGGACGGCCGCGAGGAGCACTGGCTGCGGGCGCCCCGCCTCGACAACCGCCACACGCACGGCACCGGCTGCACGCTCGCCTCCGCGGTCGCCGCGGGCCTGGCGAAGGGCCTGACCGTGCCGGACGCCGTACGGGGCGCCAAGGAGTACGTCACCGGGGCCATCGCCGCGGGGTTCGCGCTCGGCGGCGGGATCGGGCCGGTCGACCACGGGTGGCGGTTTTGATTTTGGGGCGCTCCCTTTTTTGGGGCGCCTTCGGCTCCGGGGCGCTGGGAGCCTGTGCCGACGGTCGACCGTGCTCGCCCCCTCCTTCGTCGGGGGCTGCGCCCGCTCTCCCTTTCGGCACAGGCGCGCCCCTTCACCTCAGGCACCGGGTACAGGGTGGGGGCGTGCGGGGGCCTGCAGTCGGGCGGGCCGCCGGTTTGTTCGGCCGGGGCGGGGGCTGGGCGCGTTCTCCCTTTCGGCGCGGGCGCGCCCCTTCGCCTCAGGCGCCGGGGGCCGGGGCGTGGGGGTGTGCGGGGGCCGTGGGCGGGTGGCCCGGCGGGCTCGCTCGTCAGCGGGTGGGGCGGCAGGGGCGTGCCCCGTCCCCTCGCTGGACACGGCGAAAAGCCGGCCCACCCGAGGGTGGACCGGCTTTCAAGGCAACCGCAGAGGCTGCGCTACGACGAAACGTCGACTTTAGCGCGAGACCTTGCCGGCCTTGATGCACGAGGTGCAGACGTTGAGCCGCTTCGGCGTCCGACCGACCACGGCACGCACGCGCTGGATGTTCGGGTTCCAGCGACGGGACGTACGGCGGTGCGAGTGCGAAATGTTGTTGCCGAAGCCCGGCCCCTTGCCGCAGACGTCGCAGTTGGCAGCCACGGGTCACTCCAAAGACTTCAGATGCACTTACAGTGAAATCCGGCGAGCCGGAATCAGATCGGTGACGTACAGGTCGGTGACTGAAGTGGCTTTGCCGGGGAACGGCCCGACTTTCATCGGGCAACCGGAGCAGCATACAACGGCCACTTCGGTAGAACGAAACTACCACGGACCGCCGGGCCCCCGCCCCGGCCCACCCCTCCTCCCTGGGTCTACCCTGCGGTGCAGCCCACGCCCCGACGCCCCGGCGGCGTGCGGGACCCCCACGAGGAGGATCACCAGGTGCCGGAGAAGTTGGGGCGGGACCTCGACCCCGCAGCGGTCCGTGCCTGGTGCACGCTGGCGCTGGACGCCCTCGGGCGGGAGCGCGAGGAGATCGACGCGATCAACGTCTACCCGGTCGCGGACGGGGACACCGGCACCAACCTCTACCTGACCGTGGAAGCCGCCCGCCAGGCCGTGGAGGCCGTCTTCACGGCGCACGACGCGGACGGCACCCTCCCCGACTCCGCCGACACCGTGCGGGCCCTGGCGCACGGCGCGCTGATCGGCGCCCGCGGCAACTCCGGCACCATCCTGGCGCAGCTCCTGCGCGGCATGGCCGGGGTCCTGGCCCGGGGATGTGACGGACCCCACCTCGCGGAAGCCCTGGGCGCCGCCTCCGCCGCAGCCCGGCAGGCCGTCGCCCACCCCGTCGAGGGCACTATCCTCAGCGTCGCCTCCGCCGCCGCGGAGGCCGCCGCCGCGGCCGGCCCCGCCCTCCCGGCGGTGGCCAGGGCCGCGTACGAGGGCGCCCGCGCCGCGCTGGAGGAGACCCCCGGGCAGCTGGACGTCCTGGCCCGGGCGGGTGTCGTCGACGCGGGCGGACGCGGGCTCGTCACCGTGCTCGGCGCGCTCGTCGAGGCCCTGTCGGGCGAGGCGCCACCGCGAAGGCCGCGCACCCGGTGGACCGCGCCCGCCCCGCACGCCGCCGGGGCGCCGGAGGAGCCCTGCGCGCCGGGCGGGCCCGCGTACGAGGTGATCTACCTGCTGGAGGCCGACGACGAGGCCGTCGCCCGGCTGCGCGCCCGCCTCGACGGGCTCGGGGACTCCCTGGTCGTCGTCGGCGGCGACGGCCTGTGGAACGTCCACGTGCACGTCGACGACGCGGGCGCCGCCGTGGAGGCCGGCGTCGAGGCGGGCCGCCCGTACCGGATCCGCGTCACCCACTTCGCCGCCGGCACCGCGAAGGCCGAGGCCGCCGAACCCACCCAGCGCGCGGTCGTCGCCGTCGTGCCCGGCGAGGGGCTGGCCGAGCTGTGCGCCGAGGCGGGCGCCACGACCGTCCTGGCGCTGCCCGGCCGCCCGCCGGCCAGCGGCGACCTGCTCGACGCGATCCGCCGCGCCCACGCGCGCGAGGTGGTCCTCCTGCCCAACTCCACCGAACTGCGCCACACCGCCGCGGCCGCCGCCGAGCAGGCCCGCGCCGAAGGCGTCCGCGTCGCCCTCGTCCCCACCAGGGCCGCCGTCCAGGGCATCGCCGCGCTCGCCGTCCACGAACCGGGGCGCCGCTTCGACGAGGACGTGGTCGCCATGACGGCCGCCGCCGGCGCCACCCGCTACGGCGAACTGACCGTCGCCGAGCACCGGTCGTTCACGTCGGCCGGCGTCTGCCAGGCCGGCGACGTCCTGGGGCTCATCGACGGCGACGTCGCCGTGATCGGCCACGACCTCGCCGAGACGGCCCGGACCGTCCTCGACCGGATGCTGTCGGGCGGTGGCGAACTGGTCACCCTGGTCCTTGCCGCCGACGCCCCGCCGGCCCTCGCCGACCACCTGGAGCGCCACGTGCGCGGCCGGTACCTCGCCGTCGACACCTGCGTCCACCACGGCGGCCGCCAGCAGGCCCCCCTGCTCATCGGCGTCGAGTGACCCGCGCCCGGCGCCGCCGGGGCCCGGGTTGCCGCCCGCTGTCAGCGGCGTGGTGTGGAATGGACCTCTGACCAGGACGGGGTACGGAGGAGGAGGCTGCCGTGCTGAGCGAACCCCTGAAGAAGGTCCTCGGACCGGCCACGGCCAAGGTGATGGCCGAAGCCCTCGACCTGCACACCGCGGGCGACCTCCTGCACCACTACCCGCGCCGGTACGCCGAGCGGGGCGAGCTGACCGCCCTGGCCGACCTGCCGCTGGACGAGCACGTCACGGTCGTGGCGCAGGTCGCGGACGCGCGGCTGCACACGTACAGCGGCTCGCGGGGCCGCGGCCAGCGGCTGGAGGTGACCATCACCGACGGCAGCGGCCGGCTGCGGCTGGTCTTCTTCGGCAAGGGCGTCCACAAGCCGCACAAGGACCTCCTGCCGGGCACGCGCGCCATGTTCGCCGGCAAGGTGTCCCTCTTCAACCGGCAGCTCCAGCTCGCCCACCCCGCCTACGAACTGCTGCGCGGCGACGGCGACGCGGCGGTGGACACCTGGGCCGGCGCCCTCATCCCGATCTACCCGGCCACCACCAAGCTCGAGTCCTGGAAGATCGCCAAGGCCGTCGACGCGGTCCTGCCGCGCGTCCACGACGCCGTCGACCCGCTGCCCCCCGCCCTGCGCGAGGGCCGCGGCCTCACCGACCTGCCCGACGCCCTCCACAAGATCCACCGCCCGCGCACCAAGGCCGACATCGCCGACGCCCGCGAACGGCTCAAGTGGGACGAGGCGTTCGTCCTCCAGGTCGCCCTCGCCCGCCGCCGGTACGCCGACACGCAACTGCCCGCCGTCCCCCGCGAACCCGTCCCCGGCGGCCTCCTCGACGCCTTCGACGCCCGCCTGCCCTTCACCCTCACCGACGGCCAGCGCGCGGTCTCCAAGGAGATCTTCGCCGACCTCGCCACCGACCACCCCATGCACCGCCTCCTGCAGGGCGAGGTCGGCAGCGGGAAGACGATGGTGGCCCTGCGCGCCATGCTCGCCGTCGTCGACGCCGGAGGGCAGGCCGCCCTGCTCGCCCCGACCGAAGTGCTCGCCCAGCAGCACCACCGGTCCATCACCGAGATGATGGGCGACCTGGCCCAGGGCGGCATGCTCGGCGGCGCCGAACACGCCACCAAGGTCGTCCTGCTCACCGGCTCCATGGGCGCCTCCGCCCGCCGCCAGGCCCTCCTCGACCTGGTCACGGGCGAGGCGGGCGTCGTCGTCGGCACGCACGCCCTGATCGAGGACAAGGTGAGGTTCCACGACCTCGGCCTCGTCGTCGTCGACGAGCAGCACCGCTTCGGCGTCGAGCAGCGCGACGCCCTGCGGGGCAAGGGCAAGCAGCCGCCCCACCTGCTGGTCATGACCGCCACGCCCATCCCGCGCACGGTCGCGATGACCGTCTTCGGCGACCTGGAGACCTCCGTCCTCGACCAACTCCCCGCCGGGCGCTCGCCGATCGCCACCCACGTCGTTCCCGCCCAGGACAAGCCGCACTTCCTCGCCCGCGCCTGGGAGCGCGTCCGCGAGGAGGTCGAGGGCGGGCACCAGGCGTACGTCGTGTGCCCCCGCATCGGCGACGACGAGGACGAGCCCGGGGACGGCGGGTCCGCGGCGAGGAAGGCCCCGAGCGCCGAGGACGCCGCCGAGAAGCGGCCGCCCCTGGCCGTCACCGACGTGGCCGGGCAGCTCGCGCGGGGTCCCCTCGCGGGCCTGCGCGTGGAGATCCTGCACGGCAGGATGCACCCCGACGACAAGGACGCCGTCATGCGCCGCTTCGCCGCCGGCGAGGTCGACGTGCTGGTCGCGACCACCGTCATCGAGGTCGGCGTCAACGTCCCCAACGCCACCGCCATGGTGATCATGGACGCGGACCGGTTCGGCGTGTCCCAGCTGCACCAGCTGCGCGGCCGGGTCGGCCGCGGCTCCGCGCCCGGACTGTGCCTCCTGGTCACCGAGATGCCCGAGGCCGCCCCCGCCCGGCAGCGGCTGGCCGCCGTCGCCGCCACCCTGGACGGCTTCGAACTCTCCCGCATCGACCTCGAACAGCGCCGCGAGGGCGACGTCCTCGGCCAGGCCCAGTCCGGCGCCCGCTCCTCCCTGCGCGTGCTCACCGTCATCGAGGACGAGGAGGTCATCGCCGCCGCCCGCGCCGAGGCCACCGCGGTGGTCGCCGCCGACCCCGACCTGGAGCACCTGCCGGAGCTGCGCACGGCACTCGACGCGCTGCTCGACGCGGAACGCGAGCAGTACCTGGAGAAGGGGTGACGCCCCACCGGCCCCACCGGCCCATATCGTGGAGTCGAGGCAAACCCGCGAACGACCGACAAGGACTGACATGACCCGCGTGATCGCCGGAGCGGCCGGTGGACGCCGCCTGGCCGTGCCGCCGGGCAACGGCACCCGCCCCACCTCGGACCGGGCGCGCGAGGGCCTGTTCTCCACCTGGCAGTCGCTCCTGGGCACGCTCGACGGCATCCGCGTCGCCGACCTGTACGCCGGGTCCGGCGCGGTCGGCCTGGAGGCCCTGTCGCGGGGCGCCGTGCACGCCCTCCTCGTCGAGGCCGACGCCCGCGCCGCCCGCACGGTCCGCGAGAACGTCCGCGCGCTCGGCCTGCCCGGCGCCGAGGTCCGCGCCGGCCGGGCCGAGCAGGTCGTCGCGGGACCCGCGCCCGCCGAGCCGTACGACGCGGTCTTCCTCGACCCGCCGTACGCCGTCTCCGACGACGATCTTCGCGAGATACTCCTCACACTCCGCCTCCAGGGCTGGCTCGCGGCGGACGCCCTCGTCACCGTGGAGCGCAGCACCAGAGGCGGGGAATTCGGTTGGCCGGAGGGGTTCGAGCCGTTGCGGGCCCGTCGCTACGGCGAGGGAACGTTTTGGTACGGTCGCGCCGCCTCTACGTGCGAAGACGCACCATGACCGGACCGGAGAGCGAGGGACTTCAGTTGCGCCGAGCAGTCTGTCCGGGGTCGTTCGACCCCATCACCAACGGACACCTCGACATCATCGCCCGCGCCTCCAAGCTGTACGACGTCGTGCACGTGGCCGTGATGATCAACAAATCCAAGCAGGGCCTGTTCACCGTCGAGGAGCGGATGGACCTCATCCGCCGGGTCACCGCCGAGTACGACAACGTCGTGGTCGAGTCGCACCACGGCCTCCTCGTCGACTTCTGCAAGGAGCGCGGCATCCCGGCCATCGTGAAGGGCCTGCGCGCGGTCAGCGACTTCGACTACGAGCTCCAGATGGCCCAGATGAACAACGGCCTCACGGGCGTCGAGACGCTGTTCGTGCCGACCAACCCCACGTACAGCTTCCTCTCCTCCTCGCTGGTCAAGGAGGTCGCCGCGTGGGGCGGCGACGTCTCGCACCTGCTGCCGCCGATCGTGCACGAGGCGCTGGCCGCACGGCTCCGCGAGAAGTGACCTCCTGACGGTTCGTCGGAAGTGCCCCGAACGGGGGAGGCCGGGCCCGGGGGATCGGTGTCGGACGGGGCCCGACTGGCCGTACAGTCGTTCCGTCCGTCTTCCCATCCGGCTGTAGAGAGTGGCGAGCACACGGTGGACGTGCAGAAGAAGCTCGACGACATCGTCGAGGCGGTCGGCAACGCCCGTTCCATGCCCATGTCGGCCTCCTGCGTGGTGAACCGCGCCGCCCTGCTCGCGATGCTGGAAGAGGTCCGCCAGGCCCTCCCCGGCTCCCTCGCCCAGGCCCAGGAGCTGATCGGCGGCCGCGAGCAACTGGTCGAGGAGGCCCGCCGGGAGGCCGAGCGGATCATCGAGGCCGCCCACACCGAGCGCGGCTCCCTGATCTCCGACAGCCAGGTCGCCCGCCAGGCCCAGGAGGAGGCCGACCGGATCCTCGGGGAGGCCCGCCGGGAGGCCGAGGAGATCCGGGCCGAGGCCGACGACTACGTCGACTCCAAGCTCGCCAACTTCGAGGTCGTCCTCACCAAGACCATCGGCTCCGTCGACCGGGGCCGCGAGAAGCTCCTCGGCCGCGGCCCGGGCCTCGACGAGCAGGGGTACGCCGACGAGGACGCCCCCGAGTACAGCTCCGACCCGCAGACCCTCGTCCAGCGCGCCGACGCGTACGTGGACGCCAAGCTGAGCGCCTTCGAGGCGGTCCTCAGCAAGACGCTGGAGGCCGTCGGCCGCGGCCGCCAGAAGCTCCACGGGCGGACCGCCACGGACGCCCTCGGCGAGCACATGGCCGCGCAGGACGCCGCGGGCCCGCAGCAGCTGCACACGAGCGACGCCGACTACCTGGCGGGCCTCGCCGAGCTCGCCGACCCCCAGCCGGCCCCCGCCGTCCCGCAGCAGGCCCCGCCGGCGCCCCGGCAGGCCCCGCCGCCGCCCGCGCAGCAGCCGGACCCGTACGGCTACCCGGCGCAGCAGCCCCAGGACGCCTACGCCTACCAGCAGGACCCCTACGCGTACCACCAGCAGGCCTACGACCAGGGCGGCTACGACCAGGGCGGCTACGACCAGGGCGGCTACGGTCAGGGCTACGGCGCCCAGCCCGACCCGTACGCCTACCAGCAGCCGCAGGCCGCGCCCCAGGCCCCGCAGGTGCCGCACCAGCAGGCGGCGGCGCTCGACGAGACCAGCTTCTTCGACACGAGCATGATCGACCTGGAGCAGCTGCGCCGCTACGAGCAGGGCCACGGCCACTGACCCCGGCCCGCGGCCGGTCGGCGCGGGGTCGCGACCGGCCCGATTGGGCCTTGGGCGAAGCGTCCAGTATCCTGGCTGTTCGGTCGCGAGTACGTCCGCGATCCTGGCTGCCCGCTTCGCCCTACGGCACGGACGGTGCGGCCCCCTCTCGATCCCGAAAGCAGGAAGAGCCCTGAGTACGCGCCTCGACCACCGCAACCCCCTCGTGTTCGACACGCACGAGCTGGGGCGGCGTCCCGGTGCCCTCCAGCGGCTCACCCGCGAGGTGGCGGCCCCCGCCGACCTCGGTCTCGACGGGGTCATCGGCGTACCGGAGGGCTCGCCCGTCGAGCTCGAACTCCGTCTCGAGTCGGTCATGGAAGGGGTGCTCGTCACGGGCACCGCCCGTGCGTCGGCCGAGGGGGAGTGCGTAAGGTGTCTGGAGCCGCTGCGCCGAGAGGTCGCGGCGGACTTCCAGGAGATGTTCTCGTACCCCGACACCGACGACCGGGGCCGCCACGCGGCATCGGGCGACGATGCCGAGGACGACGAGGACGTCATTCCCCTCGAGGACGGCATGTTCGACCTCGAACCCGTGCTGCGTGACGCGGTGGTGCTCGCACTGCCGATGCAGCCGGTGTGCCGGGAGGACTGTGCGGGACTGTGCCCCGAGTGCGGGGTCAACCTGAACGACGACCCGGACCACCACCATGACGCCGTCGACATTCGTTGGGCGGCACTGCAGGGACTCGCCGGTTCACTCGGGACCGACGAGAAGGACGACATGAGCGGCGCCGAACCGGGCGTCGACGAGAAGCAGGAGAAGTAGCCGTGGCTGTTCCGAAGCGGAAGATGTCGCGCAGCAACACGCGCCACCGCCGGTCGCAGTGGAAGGCTGCGGTCCCCACCCTGGTTTCGTGCGAGCGTTGCCAGGAGCCGAAGCAGCAGCACATCGCGTGCCCCAGCTGCGGCACGTACAACAAGCGCCAGGTCCTCGCGGTCTGAGCGGCTGGTGAGAGGCACCGTGTCTAGCCACAAAACGGCGGATGACGCCAGGAAGCAGGCGGAGAACACGGCCTCGTCCCACACGCTTCTGGAAGGGCGGCTCGGCTACCAGGTCGAGTCCGCCCTTCTGGTGCGTGCGCTGACCCACCGTTCGTACGCGTACGAGAACGGCGGTCTGCCCACCAACGAGCGGCTGGAGTTCCTCGGGGACTCCGTGCTCGGCCTGGTGGTCACGGACACGCTGTACCGCACCCACCCCGACCTGCCCGAAGGCCAGCTGGCCAAGTTGCGGGCCGCGGTGGTCAACTCGCGTGCGCTGGCGGAGGTCGGCCGTGGGCTCGACCTGGGCTCCTTCATCCGGCTCGGCCGCGGTGAAGAGGGCACGGGCGGCCGGGACAAGGCATCCATCCTCGCCGACACCCTCGAAGCGGTGATCGGCGCGGTCTACCTCGACCGGGGACTCGAGGCGGCGTCCGAGCTGGTCCACCGGCTCTTCGACCCGTTGATCGAGAAGTCCTCGAACCTCGGTGCGGGCCTGGACTGGAAGACCAGCCTCCAGGAACTGACCGCGGCCGAGGGTCTCGGTGTGCCGGAGTACCTCGTCACCGAGACGGGCCCGGACCACGAGAAGACCTTCACTGCTGCTGCCCGCGTCGGTGGTGTCTCGTACGGCACCGGCACCGGCCGCAGCAAGAAGGAGGCGGAGCAGCAGGCGGCGGAGTCCGCGTGGCGCGCCATCCGCGCGGCCGCCGACGAACGCGAGGCGGCGGCGAAGGAGGCCGCGACGGCCGCGGTCACGGAGACCGCGGTCACGAAGGCCCCGACCTCCCCGACGGCGGTCGACTCAGCGCCGGTCGAATCGGCGCCGGCCGAATCGGCGACGGCCGACTCGACGTCGGTCTGACGCCCGGGACCGGGCAGGGCCGGGCGGGGTCACCCGCCGGGCCCGGCCCGCAGCCCGGACCCGTGTTCCGCCGCGCCCCCGGCGGCCGCCCCGCCCGGGCGGCCGCCGGGGGCGCGCCCACGTTCCCGCCCCGTCGCCCCACCGTTCCCCGACACGAGGAGTGCCGTGCCCGAGTTGCCCGAGGTCGAAGTCGTCCGGCGGGGTCTCGAACGCTGGGTGAGCGGGCGTACCGTCGCCGCCGTCGAGGTGCTGCACCCGCGTGCCGTACGGCGGCACCTCGGAGGCGGACCCGACTTCGCGGCGCGCCTCACCGGGCACCGCGTCGGCGTCGCGCGGCGGCGCGGCAAGTACCTGTGGCTGCCGCTCGACGACACCGACGCCTCCGTCCTCGGGCACCTCGGCATGAGCGGCCAGCTCCTCGTCCAGCCCGAGAGCGCCCCCGACGAGAAGCACCTGCGCATCCGCATACGCTTCGACGACGCCCTCGGCACCGAGCTGCGCTTCGTCGACCAGCGCACCTTCGGCGGGCTGTCCCTCCACGACAACACCCCCGACGGACTGCCCGACGTCATCGCGCACATCGCCCGCGACCCGCTGGACCCGGAGTTCGACGACGCCGCCTTCCACGCGGCACTGCGGCTGCGCCGCACCACCATCAAGCGCGCCCTGCTCGACCAGAGCCTGATCAGCGGCGTCGGCAACATCTACGCGGACGAGGCGCTGTGGCGCTCCCGCCTCCACTACGACCGCCCGACCGCCCTGTTCACCCGGCCCCGCTCGTACGAGCTGCTCGGCCACGTCCGGGACGTGATGAACGCGGCCCTCGCGGTCGGCGGGACCAGCTTCGACAGCCTGTACGTCAACGTGAACGGCGAGTCCGGCTACTTCGACCGGTCGCTCGACGCGTACGGACGCGAGGGCGAGCCCTGCCGGCGCTGCGGCACCCCGGTGCGCCGCCGTCCGTGGATGAACCGGTCCAGCTACTTCTGCCCCCGCTGCCAGCGCCCGCCCCGCCCGACGGTGCCCCGCGCCTGAGCACCCGCCGTCCCGCGGGGCGTTCCCGCCGCTGCACGGCACGGGCCCGCCGCCCCGCGGCGCGTGCCCCGGGCGGCGCCGCCCCCGTCACGCGGAGGCGCCGCCGCGCGCCGCGTCGTACCGCTCGCGCGCCGCGAGGACCTGCGGCATCCGGCCCTCCAGCAGGTGGATGAGGCCCAGCAGCCGCTCCGCGACCTCCCGGCCGAGCGGCGTCAGCTCGTAGTCGACGCGCGGGGGGTTCGTCGGCTGCGCCTCCCGGTGCACCAGCCCGTCGCGCTCCAGTGCGTGCAGCGTCTGCGAGAGCATCTTCTCGCTGACGCCGTCCACCCGCCTGCGCAACTCGTTGAAGCGGAGGCTGCCCTCGTACAGCGCGCCCAGGGTGAGGCCGCCCCAGCGGCCGGTCACGTGCTCCAGCGTGCCGCGGGACGGGCAGTACCTCGCGAACGCGTCGAAGGAGGGCTCCCCGTCGCACGTCACATCCGCCGCTGCCACTTCCGTCATGAAACTCACCATACTCCCCGCAGCGCTAACTGTTCGGTTGCGCTTTCGGGAAGTTAGTCCACAGGGGCGGGGCGCCGCCGCCCCCGCGCCACGGTAGCCGGTGTGCGGCGGAGTACGACCCCGAACCAGGAGGGCACGCCTGCCCCCCCCGTTTCGATCGCCCACCACTCCGGCTACGGCCGCACCACCGTCCTCGCCGAAGCCGTCCGGTCCGACAGCGACGAAGGCCCCGAAGCGGTGCACGAGGCGGACATCGCCACCGCCGAGGCCTGCCCCCCGGCCCGTCCACCAGCACGGCTCGGCCCGGCGCCCTCCCGGGCACGCGGGGCCGAGCCGTACGTGTCAGTCGTCAGCCGCGTGAGACCAGATCGATCCTGAGGGGAGCCGCAGCCTCGAGGTCGATCGTGTCGCCCTCCTCCTCCGAGTGCGGGTCGTGCGGATGATCGACCGGCAACACGATCACCATGGTGTGGGGTCTCGGAAGCCACCCCACGTCCGCCGGCGGATCGAAGCGGCCGATGTCGATGATCCGCACGAGGGTCTCGGGGATGCCCACCAGGCAAGAGTCGCCTGCCTTCAGGTCTCCTGCGGGTGGGCTGACCCGAAAGAGCCCGCCCCACTCGTCGGCGGTCGTGGTGCGAGGGATCGCCCTGTGTCCGTTCCACTGGATCTCGGAGTCCGGATCGACGTGCGCCCACGGCCACTCGACCGAGACTTCACACGAGGTCACGTGGACGACTCGCGCACGTGCCGAAGGGCAGCTGACCAGCAAGACGTCGCCGACCTTGAACCGCTCGTCCCGGGTGTCCCCGCTCATGGTGTGCCCCTCGTCCCCTCGCGACGGCGGCACGATACCGCGCGGTCGGCGGAGCGGCTCCGGGCCGGCACCGCCGTGGGGAGAGTGGTCATGGCCCCGTGAGCCGACGGCGGGTCGGGCAGCCCGTGGACCCGCCCGCCGAGGCACGGCGCCGGGGCCATCCCCTTGGGGGCTCGCCCCGAGGCGGCTGCCCGAGGCCGTGGAGCCGACCGCCCGGAGGGGCGAAGCGCCGACGGGTGCTCGACGAGGTGGAGGAACCCGTGAGCAGGACCGGATGGAGCGCTGGAACAGGGCGCCCGGTTTCCGGCGCTCCAGGCCGACGAGCCTGACGAGGACGAAGCCCCGGCGCCCGTAGCAGTGATGGAGTCCAGGGCCGGATCTTCCGCTGAAGGGTCACGGGCCGCTGGCCCGCGGCAGCCTCAGAAGCCGAAGTTCTGGGTCCACCACGGGCCGCCGCCGGCGATGTGGACACCGACGCCCAGGCGCGTGAAGTCGCAGTTCAGGATGTTCGCGCGGTGGCCGTCGCTGTTCATCCACGACTCCATCACGGCCGCCGCGTCGGCCTGGCCGCGGGCGATGTTCTCGCCGCCCAGGCCCTCCACGCCCGCCTGCGAGGCGCGCTCCCAGGGGCCGTCGCCGTCCGGGTCCGTGTGGGAGAAGAAGCCCCGCACCGCCATGTCCTGGCTGAACGCCCGCGCCAGGTCGCCCAGCTCCGTCGAGGCGCGGACCGGGCTGCAGCCCACCTTGGCGCGCTCCTGGTTGACCAGGTCGAGGACGGCGGCCTCCGCCGCGACGGCCCGGCTCGTCGTCGCCGTCCGCGAGGGGACCGGCGCCGGGGCGGTCCTCCTCGGCGCGGGCACCTCCGTACGGGACGGGGCCGCGGGCTCCTTCGTCCTCACGGGCGCCGGAGCGGCGGGCGTCCTCGTCCTCACGGGCGTCGGGGCCGCGGGCGTCCTCGACTTCGCCGGCGCCGTCTTCGTACGCGCCGGTGAGGACGAGGGGGCGTACGGCCTGGGGGAGGGGGTCTTGGACGGAGCCGCCAGGGACGGCGACGCGCTCGGCGTGGCCGAGGTGCGCGGCGCGGACGGCACGGTCGACGCGGACGGCGTCCCGGTGCCCGGTACGGCGCCGGCGCGGCCCTGCGCGTCCAGCTGCGGTATGCCGCTGGAACGTATCTGCTCCTGCGGCGCACCGCTGCCGATCGTGAACGTCTTGCCGCCGGGCAGGATCCCCGACGTCACCGCGACGGCGCCCACCGCCATGGCGGCCGAAGCGCCGAGCAGCCCTCCGCGGAGGGGCAGCGCCCGCTTCCTCCGCCGGGCGGTCCGGTCCCCACGGGGCGTACCGGCGGCACCGGCCGCGTACTCGTCGGCGGCGGGTGCGGCGCCGGAGCGTCGGTGGCGTCCCATCTGCTCTGCCTCCTGCTGCTGCGTCCTGCACTGCGGTCTGTCGGTCGTGAGCCCAGGGCCGCCGGAATGCGCCCGAACGGGTGAGGCTCATTGGGTGGGGACTGTACGCCATGACATGCCAGGGCGAAGTGCCGCCGGAATGATCGGCCGGTTAGCGTGCAGCCATGAACGACGAAGCACGGCTCACGGCATGGGTACGCGGACGAGTACAGGGAGTGGGCTTCCGCTGGTTCACCAGGGCGAACGCCCTGGAGATCGGTGGTCTCACCGGATTCGCCCTGAATCTCGACGACGGCCGCGTCCAGGTCGTCGCCGAAGGCCGACGTGAGAATTGCCACCGTCTTCTGGACTGGCTGCGCTCCGACGACACACCCGGGCGCGTCGACGGTGTCACTGAGATCTGGGACACGCCGCGCGGGGGATACGAGGGATTCGAGGTCCGCTGAAAGGACACGCGCGTACCCCCTATTCCGGGGGCGCACGGGGCATTCGTGAGCGCCCCCCGGTAGGCGTTCGCGCCACCTGTTGGGACAGAAATGACCAGGTGATTGCCGAGAAGGGGTTGTGGCGGCGGCCCCGGCGCGCGAGGATGATCTCTACGCCCTTCCGGGCACCGCGCGCGAGGCGCCGCCGCACGTTCAGCGGCAGTGGCGCCCCCGGCCGCCTGTTGATCCGGGGCGTGATCGTGTTGACCGTCAAACTTTTTGGTGAGACTCTGGAAGCCCCGCGCACCTTAGCTGTTCGGCGGCAAGAACCGCAGCGGCACCACCGCCGCCGGGCACCGCGGGTGCAAATCCCTCACGACCCACACCGCTTCGGTCGGTCACTCATTGTGGAGGACCATCCATCATGGCAAAGGCGCTTCTCGGTTATGTCGGCGGTACCGACCCGCGACTGCTCGCCGAGATGCGACGGCTTCAGCAGCGCGTCCAGGACCTGGAGTCCGAGCTGGTCCGGATCCAGTCCGAGAAGGACGCGCTCGCCGCTGCCGCCGCTCACCGCGAGCCGCTGCTCGACGGCATCGACATCGATGTACCCAAGGGCGAGCCTGCGCTCACCTGACTCCCGCCAGGGAACCCCGTAGCGCCTGGCCCTGCGGGACGGTGAGAAACACTCTCGCGAACAGATATGCAAGGGACGCTCCGGCGTCCCTTCTTTCTTTTCCGCCCCCCGTGTTCACCTGCGCGTTCTTCCGCGTACGCGCCACGCTTACCGACTGATCTGCCCTCCTCGTTCACGGGCCAAACGAAACGCGCCCGGTAGAGTCCCGGAGCGTGCACCTCAAGGCCCTGACCCTCCGCGGATTCAAATCGTTCGCCTCCGCCACCACCCTGCGGTTCGAACCGGGCATCACCTGCGTCGTCGGCCCCAACGGCTCCGGAAAGTCCAATGTCGTCGACGCGCTCTCCTGGGTGATGGGCGAACAGGGGGCGAAATCCCTGCGCGGCGGCAAGATGGAAGACGTGATCTTCGCCGGGACGACCGGCCGCCCGCCCCTCGGCCGCGCCGAGGTCTCCCTCACGATCGACAACTCCGACGGGGCCCTTCCGATCGACTACGCGGAAGTCACCATTACGCGGATCATGTTCCGCAACGGCGGCAGCGAATACCAGATCAACGGCGACACCTGCCGCCTCCTGGACATCCAGGAACTCCTCAGCGACTCCGGAATCGGCCGCGAGATGCACGTCATCGTCGGCCAGGGCCAGCTCGACTCCGTCCTCCACGCCGACCCCATGGGCCGCCGCGCCTTCATCGAGGAGGCCGCCGGCGTCCTCAAGCACCGCAAGCGCAAGGAGAAGGCGCTGCGGAAGCTCGACGCCATGCAGGCCAATCTCGCCCGCGTCCAGGACCTCGCCGACGAGCTGCGCCGCCAGCTCAAGCCCCTGGGGCGGCAGGCCGCCGTCGCCCGCCGCGCCGCGGTCATCCAGGCAGAGCTGCGGGACACGCGGCTGCGGCTCCTCGCCGACGACCTCGTACGCCTCCGCGAGGCCCTGGACGCCGAACTCGCCGACGAGGCCGCGCTCAGGGAACGCAAGGAGCAGGCCGAGGCCGGACTGAGGGCCGCCCTGGCCCGCGAGACCGCCCTGGAGGAGGAGGTGCGGCGCCTCGCGCCCCGCCTCCAGCGGGCCCAGCACACCTGGTACGAGCTGTCGCGGCTCGCCGAGCGGGTGCGCGGCACCGTCTCCCTGGCCGAGGCCCGCGTCAAGAGCGCCACCGCCCCGCCCGTCGAGGAGCGCCGCGGCCGCGACCCCGAGGACCTGGAGCGGGAGGCCGCCCGCGTGCGGGAGCAGGAGGCGGAGCTGGAGGCCGCGCGGGAGGCCGCCGAACAGGCCCTGGAGGACACCGTCGCCCACCGCGCCGGACTGGAACAGGCGCTCGCCGCCGAGGAGCGCCGCCTCAGGGACGCCGCCCGCGCCCTCGCCGACCGCCGCGAGGGCCTCGCCCGGCTCACCGGCCGGGTGGGCGCCGCCCGCTCCCGCGCCGCCGCCGCCCAGGCCGAGATCGACCGGCTCGCCGCCGCCCGCGACGAGGCACGGGAGCGCGCCGCCTCCTCCCAGGAGGAGTACGAGCGGGTCCGGGCCGAGGTCGACGACCTCGACGCCGACGACGCCGAACTCGCCGCCGCCCACGAGACCGCCAGGCGCGAACTGGCCGACGCCGAGACCGCGCTCGCCGCGACCCGTGAGGCCGCCACCGACGCCGAACGCCGCCGCGCCGCGACCCGCGCCCGGCACGACGCCCTCGCCCTCGGCCTGCGCCGCAAGGACGGCACCGGCGCCCTCCTCGACGCGGCCGACCGGCTCGCCGGGCTCCTCGGCCCCGCCGCCGGACTCCTCACCGTCACCCCCGGTCACGAGGCCCCGCTCGCCGCCGCCCTCGGCGCCGCCGCCGACGCCCTCGCGGTGGACGGCCCGGCGACCGCCGCCGAGGCGATCCGGCTGCTGCGCAAGCAGGACGCCGGCCGCGCCGCCCTCCTCGTCGCCGGTCCGCCCGGTCCGCCCGATCCGTTCGGCGAGGAGCGTCCCGCCCTGCCGGACGGCGCCCTGTACGCCGCCGACCTGGTGGGCGGTCCCGACGACCTGGCGCCCGCCGCGCGGCGCCTGCTGCGGGACGTCGTGGTCGTCGCCACCCTGGAGGACGCCGAGAGCCTGGTGCGCGCCCGGCCCGGGCTCACCGCCGTCACCGCCGACGGCGACCTGCTGGCCGCGCACTTCGCGCACGGCGGCTCCGCCGGGGCGCCCAGCCTCCTGGAGGTCCGGGCGTCCGTCGACGAGGCCGCCGCCGAGCTGGCCGAGCTGGCCGTACGGTGCGAGGAGCTCGCCGACCGGCAGGAGCGGGCCGCCGGACACCGCCGGGCGTGCGCCGCCCGCGTCGAGGAGCTGGGGGAGCGGCGCCGGGCCGCCGACCGGGGGAAGTCGGCCGTCGCCCAGCGGCTCGGGCGGCTCGCCGGGCAGGCCAGGGGCGCCGCCGGAGAGGCCGAACGGGCCGCCGCCGCCGTGGCCCGCGCCCAGGAAGCCCTCGACCGGGCCGCCGAGGAGGCCGAGGAACTGGCCGAACGGCTGCTCGTCGCACAGGAGGCCCCCGCCGAGGAGGAGCCCGACACCTCCGTACGGGACCGGCTCGCCGCCGACGGGGCCAACGCCCGCCAGACCGAGATGGAGGCCCGCCTCCAGCTCCGCACCCACGAGGAGCGCGTCAAGGCGCTCGCCGGCCGGGCCGACTCCCTCGACCGCGCCGCCCGCGCCGAACGCGAGGCCCGCGTCCGCGCCGAACGGCACCGCGCCCGGCTGCGCCACGAGGCGGAGGTCGCCGCGGCCGTCGCCTCCGGCGCCCGGCAGCTGCTCGCGCACATCGAGGTGTCCCTCGTCCGCGCCGAACGGGAGCGGTCCGCCGCCGAGACCGCCAGGGCCGCCCGCGAACAGGACCTGGCCGCCGCCCGCGCGCGGGGCCGCGAGCTCAAGGACGAGCTGGACGGGCTGACGGACTCGGTGCACCGCGGGGAGGTCCTCGGCGCCGAGAAGCGGCTGCGCATCGAGCAGCTGGAGGGCCGCGCCCTGGAGGAGCTGGGCGTGGAGCCCGCGACGCTCGTCGCCGAGTACGGCCCCGACCAGCCCGTACCGCCGCCGCCCGCCGACGGCGGGCAGCCGGCCGGGGAGCCGGACGGCACGCCGGGCCGGCCCTTCGTGCGCGCCGAGCAGGAGAGGCGACTCAGGGCGGCCGAACGGGCGTACCAGCAGCTCGGAAAGGTGAACCCGCTCGCCCTGGAGGAGTTCGCGGCACTGGAGGAGCGGCACAAGTTCCTCTCCGAGCAGCTGGACGACCTGAGGAAGACCCGCGCGGACCTCCTGCAGGTGGTGAGGGAGGTCGACGAACGGGTCGAGCAGGTCTTCGCCGAGGCGTTCCGGGACACGGCGCGCGAGTTCGAGGGCGTCTTCGCGCGGCTGTTCCCGGGCGGCGAGGGACGGCTGGTGCCGACCGACCCGGACGACATGCTGACCACCGGCGTGGACGTCGAGGCGCGGCCGCCCGGCAAGAGGGTCAAGCGACTGTCGCTGCTGTCCGGCGGTGAGCGGTCGCTGACGGCCGTGGCCCTGCTCGTGTCCATCTTCAAGGCGCGGCCCAGCCCCTTCTACGTGATGGACGAGGTGGAGGCGGCGCTCGACGACACCAACCTCCAGCGGCTCATCGGGATCATGCGGGAGCTCCGGGAGAGCTCGCAGCTGATCGTCATCACCCACCAGAAGCGGACCATGGAGGTCGCGGACGCGCTTTACGGGGTGTCGATGCAGGGCGACGGGGTATCGAAGGTCGTGAGCCAGAGGCTCCGCTGAGACCAACACATGATCAACTTCAACCTTTGAATGCAAGCATCCGGACTCTGCGCTTCAAGTCACATCACACGAACTATTGACTTCGAAACTTGAAGGCATAGTCTCGGCAACGTTGTTTTTACCTTCAAGTGGTGGGCGGCGTGAGGTTGTGCGCCACTGGAAGGGCTCGCCCCCCATGCCCGGCGACGGTGCCGGGCCCAGGAGTACACGTTGACCAGCACCACGCAGCCCTCTGCGTCGGGAGCCAGGCAGGCCCATCCCGACCACCTCAGCCACGTCATCTTCATCACGGCCGCCGCCGCGATGGGTGGCTTCCTCTTCGGCTACGACAGCTCCGTCATCAACGGCGCCGTCGAGGCCATCCGGGGCCGCTACGACATCGGCTCCGGTACTCTCGCCCAGGTCATCGCCGTCGCCCTGATCGGCTGCGCCATCGGCGCCGCCACCGCCGGCCGGATCGCCGACCGCATCGGCCGCATCCGCTGCATGCAGATCGCCGCCGCCCTCTTCACGGTCAGCGCCGTCGGCTCCGCCCTGCCGTTCGCGCTGTGGGACCTCGCCTTCTGGCGCGTCGTCGGCGGCTTCGCCATCGGCATGGCCTCCGTCATCGGCCCCGCCTACATCGCGGAGGTCGCCCCCGCCGCGTACCGCGGCCGGCTCGGCGCCTTCCAGCAGGCCGCCATCGTCATCGGCATCGCCGTCTCCCAGCTGGTCAACTGGGCCATCCTCAACCTCGCCGACGGCGACCAGCGCGGCGAGATCGCCGGGCTGGAGGCCTGGCAGTGGATGCTCGGCGTGATGGTCGTCCCCGCCGTCCTCTACGGCCTGCTGTCCTTCGCCATCCCCGAGTCGCCCCGCTTCCTGATCTCCGTCGGCCGCAAGGACCGCGCCCGCGAGGTCCTCGCCGAGGTGGAGGGCCACGGCGTCGACCTCGACGCGCGCGTGGCCGAGATCGAGACCGCCATGCGGCGCGAGCACAAGTCCACCTTCAAGGACCTGTTCGGCGGCCGCTTCAAGCTCCTGCCGATCGTCTGGGTCGGCATCGGCCTGTCGGTCTTCCAGCAGCTCGTCGGCATCAACGTCGCCTTCTACTACTCCGCCACCCTGTGGCAGTCGGTCGGCGTCGACCCGTCCGGCTCGTTCTTCTACTCGTTCACCACGTCGATCATCAACATCATCGGCACCGTGATCGCGATGGTCCTGGTCGACCGGGTCGGCCGCAAGCCGCTCGCCCTCGTCGGCTCCGCCGGTATGGCCGTCTCCCTCGCCTTCGAGGCCTGGGCCTTCTCCGCCGACCTCGTGGACGGCAAGCTCCCCGAGACCCAGGGCGTCGTCGCCCTGATCGCCGCCCACGCCTTCGTCCTCTTCTTCGCCCTCTCGTGGGGCGTGGTCGTCTGGGTCTTCCTCGGCGAGATGTTCCCCAACCGGATCCGCGCCGCCGCCCTCGGCGTCGCCGCCTCCGCCCAGTGGCTGGCCAACTGGCTCATCACCGCCAGCTTCCCGTCGCTCGCCGACTGGAACCTCTCCGGCACCTACGTCATCTACACGGTCTTCGCCGTGCTCTCCATCCCCTTCGTGCTCAAGTACGTGAAGGAGACCAAGGGCAAGGCGTTGGAGGAGATGGGCTAATCCCCGCTGCCCCTCTCCTCGACCTTCCGACCGCCCCGGCCCGCCCCTTCCGCGCGCCGGGGCGGTCCGCCGTCGTGGCGCCCCGCACCCCGTCGCCACCCCGGCCGCGGGGCCGCGCGGAAGGCCGTCCCCTCGCGGTGCCGCCGGGCCCCACGGACCCCCGCGAGGGGGACGGACGGGGCCCGCCGCCGCGCTCACGCCGGGGACGGCGCGCGGGACCGCCGACACGCTCGGCGACGGTACGGGCCCCGGGGGACCCGGCCCTCATGCGTTCGCCGCACCATCGACGAAACCGGACATCCCGACAAGGGGATGCGGCAGCGGCGTCGCGCATACTGGTCGGACCATGGAATTCGTCATCCTTGCTGTAGTCATCGCCCTGGTCGCGGTCGGAGTGATCAGCGGCCTCGTTGTCGGCGGACGCCGGAAGAAGCAGCTGCCGCCGCCCGAGGCCCCGTCGACCACGCCGACCATCACCGCTCCGCCCGCCGAACCGCGCGTCGGCGAGGAGGCGGAGACACCCCGTGCGGAACCGCGCCGGACCATTGAGGAAGTCGACCTCCCGACGGCCGAGGAGGCCGTCGAGACGCCGGCCGCCGTCGAGGACCCGGTCGTCGCGGAAGCCCCCGTACGCGAGGTCGAGATCCCCGCGCCGACCGCCGGCCGGCTCGTCCGGCTGCGCGCCCGGCTCGCCCGCTCCCAGAACTCCCTCGGCAAGGGCCTGCTCACGCTGCTCTCGCGCGACAACCTCGACGAGGACACGTGGGAGGAGATCGAGGACACCCTCCTCACCGCCGACGTCGGCGTCGCGCCCACCCAGGAGCTCGTGGAGCGCCTGAGGGAGCGCGTCCGGGTGCTCGGCACGCGCACGCCGGACGAGCTGCGCGTCCTGCTCCGCGAGGAGCTGCTCGCCCTCCTCGGCACCGACTTCGACCGCTCCGTGAAGACGGAGGGCGGCCTGGAGACGCCGGGCGTCGTCATGGTCGTCGGCGTCAACGGCACCGGCAAGACCACGACGACCGGCAAGCTCGCGCGCGTCCTCGTCGCGGACGGCCGCTCCGTCGTGCTCGGCGCCGCGGACACCTTCCGCGCGGCCGCCGCCGACCAGCTCCAGACCTGGGGCGAGCGCGTCGGCGCCCGTACCGTGCGCGGCCCGGAGGGCGGCGACCCGGCGTCCATCGCGTACGACGCGGTGAAGGAGGGCATCGCGGAGGGCGCCGACGTGGTGCTCATCGACACCGCGGGCCGCCTGCACACCAAGACCGGACTCATGGACGAGCTCGGCAAGGTCAAGCGGGTCGTCGAGAAGCACGGCCCGCTCGACGAGGTCCTCCTCGTCCTGGACGCCACGACCGGCCAGAACGGCCTGGTCCAGGCGCGCGTCTTCGCGGAGGTCGTCGACATCACCGGCATCGTCCTCACCAAGCTGGACGGTACGGCGAAGGGCGGCATCGTCATCGCCGTCCAGCGCGAGCTGGGCGTCCCGGTGAAGCTGGTCGGCCTCGGCGAGGGCCCGGACGACCTGGCCCCCTTCGAGCCGGAGGCCTTCGTCGACGCCCTGATCGGCGAGGGAGCCTGAACCATCCCGCAGGCGGGGCGGCCGGCCGGAACGCGCACCAGCGCCCGGCGGACCGCCCCGCCGCTGTCGTTCGCGCCGCCGTTCCCGTCCGGCCGGCTGCCCATCCCGTCCGGTCTCCTGCCCCGGCCGCCCGCCCTGACCGGCCACTCGCCCTGGCAGGCCGGCCTGACCGTGGCGCGGCGGCCCGCGGACGCGGGCGTGCCGGCGCCCCGGTCGGCCGGCGGGCGGGGGTCAGGCCGCGGCCGAGCGGTGGCTGATGTAGGCCAGGGTGCCCAGCAGGAGACGGGCCTGCGGGGCCGTGTGGCCGTCCGGGGACGGGGGGCGCAGCCAGCGGACCGGGCCCAGGCCGCCGAGGTCGGACGGCGGGGCCGTGATCCAGGAGCCGGGGCCCAGGCACCGCAGGTCCAGGTCCGCGTCGTCCCACCCCATCCGGTACAGCAGCCGCGGCAGCTCCTCCGCCGCTCCCGGCGCCACGAGGAACTGCGCGCGCCCCGTCGGCGTCACGCACACCGGTCCCAGCGGCAGCCCCATGCGCTCCAACCGCACCAGCGCCCGCCGCCCCGCCGCCTCCGCGACCTCCAGGACGTCGAACGCGCGCCCGGCCGGCAGGAGCAGCGACGCGCCCGGGAACCGCGACCACGCCTCGGCCACCTCGTCCAGCGACGCGCCCGCCGGCACCTCGGGCGCGAACCCCAGCGGGTGCGCCCCCGGTGCCGTGCACGCCGTGTCCCCGCAGGAGCACTCCCCGGACGCGGCCCGGGCCCCGGGCACCACGTCCCACCCCCACAGGCCGGTGTACTCCGCCACCACGGTGCACTCCGCCGCCCGCGTCGCGCGGCGGCGGGACCCCGACAACGTCAACCCGGTCAGCCCGGTGAAACCCGTCCATCCGGACCGCATTTCGCGGATGCGCGTGCCGCCGATCGTGAAGCCCATGCCTCCTCCAACGGGTCGAACTCGCCGGTGGTTACGATCCGGAGCCTATTGATAACACTCCGTCACGTCGTCCCTCGTTCGGGTGGCGCGCGGAAGCCAATGCAGGGGTACGCGCGCTACCTGCGCGCCGCCTCGGGCCTCGGTGCGCCGGGCCCCCGGTCGTCATGTGTCAAGTGAATCGCGCCTGGCGGTACGGGAGTTCATTCGAAGGGGTGGCGAATGGTGGCGTTTCTGCAATCTGCCTCGCAAGGTGGGTGAGCGTAAGGTTACTTTCGGTGCGCGAACCTCGGGTAGCGTCCGCGCTCGTGGGTATGCCGGAGGCAACGCGGTACCCCGTCCGGAGCGTGCGAACCCCGGACACCAGGGCGCGATCCACGGCATTCCGGCCAGGGTTCGGCAACACGGAGATTCGGCGGATGGGGGCCTTCCAGTGGGCGGCAGCGGCACGGACGGTACGAATGCCGGGAAGCGCCCGAACGAACAGCTCGGCTCGTGGTTCGTGCGCAGCGGCTGGTCCAAGGGCGAGCTCGCGCGCCAGGTGAACCGCCGGGCGCGCCAGATGGGCGCCCACCACATCAGCACCGACACCTCCCGCGTACGGCGCTGGCTCGACGGCGAGCAGCCCCGCGAGCCCATCCCCCGCATCCTCTCCGAGCTGTTCTCCGAGCGCTTCGGCACCGTCGTCGCGGTCGAGGACCTCGGCCTGCGCGCCGCCCACCAGTCACCCTCGGTGTCCGGCGTCGACCTGCCCTGGGCGGGCCCGCAGACGGTCTCCCTGCTCAGCGAGTTCTCCCGCAGCGACCTCATGCTCGCCCGGCGCGGCTTCCTCGGCACGTCGCTCACCCTCGCCGCCGGCCCCTCCCTCATCGAGCCGATGCAGCGCTGGCTCGTCCCCACCCCCCCCGCCGACCGCACCGACCCGCCCCCGGCGTCCCGGCGCCCCCACCGGCTGTCCAAGGCCGAACTGGAGATGCTGGAGTCCACCACCGCCATGTTCCGCACGTGGGACGCCCAGTCCGGCGGCGGCCTGCGCCGCAAGGCCGTCGTCGGGCAGCTCCACGAGGTCACCGACCTCCTCCAGGAGCCGCAGCCGGCCGCCGTCTCCCGGCGCCTCTTCCGCTGCGCCGCCGAACTGGCCGAGCTCGCCGGGTGGATGAGCTACGACGTGGGCCTCCAGCCCACCGCCCAGAAGTACTTCGTCCTCGCCCTGCACGCCGCCAAGGAGGCCGGCGACAAGCCCCTCGGCTCGTACATCCTCTCCTCGATGAGCCGTCAGATGATCCACCTGGGACGGCCGGACGACGCCCTTGAACTCGTCCACCTCGCGCAGTACGGCAGCCGCGACTGCGCCACCGCCCGCACCCAGGCCATGCTGTATGCGATGGAGGCCCGCGCGTACGCCAACATGGGCCAGCCCAGCAAGTGCAAGCGGGCCGTGCGGATGGCCGAGGACACCTTCGCCGACGCCGCCCTCGACGGCGAGCCGGACCCCGACTGGATCCGCTTCTTCAACGAGGCCGAACTCAACGGCGAGAACTCCCACTCCTTCCGCGACCTCGCCTACTTCGCCGGCCGCAGCCCCACCTACGCCTCCCTCGCCGAGCCCGTCATGGAGCGCGCCGTCGCCCTGTTCGCCGAGGACGAGGAGCACCAGCGCTCCTACGCCCTCAACCTCGTCGGCATGGCCACCGTCCACCTGCTGAAGCGCGAGCCCGAGCAGGCCGTGGCCCGGGCGAAGCAGGCCCTGGACGTCGCCCGGCGCGTCCGCTCCGAACGGGTGAACACCCGCCTGCGCAAGACCGTCGACACCGCCGTGCGCGACTTCGGTGACGTCCCCGAGGTCGTCGACATCACCGAGCTCCTCGCCAAGGCCCTCCCCGAGACCGCCGAAGCGGTCTGACCCCCACACCGCCCGCCCCGGCCGCGGCGGCCGCCCCCGTACCGTCCGAATCGGTTCCCCCACCGCCAGGTCGACGGGCGGGGCCGCCGCGGCCGGTCCACGACCGGGCGGAGGGTATCGCCGTGACCGATCCGTGACCCGGGGGTTCACGGCGACGTAACACGCCCCGCCCCTTCGTCACTGCGCCGAAACACCCAGCGGCATCGACGGAAACGGCGCTGCGCCAACCTCCTGCGTCATAACCGGCCATCCCTCACAGCCGCGCAGCCCCGGCTCCGCGCCCCGCACAGGCCGACCGACGACGAGGAGACGCCGATGCCCCCAGGCATCCTGACGCTCGCCGCAGAGGAAGCACCCACGCTCTCTGCCGCCAACACCGGTTTCATGCTCATCTGCTCCGCCCTCGTGATGCTGATGACGCCCGGCCTGGCCTTCTTCTACGGAGGCATGGTCCGCGTCAAGAGCACCCTCAACATGCTGATGATGAGCTTCATCAGCCTCGGGATCGTCACGGTCCTGTGGGTCCTCTACGGCTTCAGCATCGCCTTCGGCACCGACTCCGGATCGGTCGTCGGCTGGTCCCCGGACTTCGTCGGACTGAGCGGCATCGGCCGCGACCAGCTCTGGGACGGGTACACGATCCCGGTCTTCGTCTTCGCGGTCTTCCAGCTGATGTTCGCGGTCATCACGCCCGCCCTGATCAGCGGCGCCCTCGCGGACCGCGTGAAGTTCGGCTCCTGGGCCCTGTTCGTCGCCCTGTGGGCCACGGTCGTCTACTTCCCCGTCGCCCACTGGGTCTGGGGCTCGGGCGGGTGGCTCTTCGAGATGGGCGTCATCGACTTCGCCGGCGGCACCGCCGTCCACATCAACGCCGGCGCCGCCGCCCTCGGCGTCATCCTCGTCATCGGCAGGCGCGTCGGCTTCAGGAAGGACCCGATGCGCCCCCACAGCCTCCCCCTCGTCATGCTCGGCGCCGCCCTGCTCTGGTTCGGCTGGTTCGGCTTCAACGCCGGCTCCTGGCTCGGCAACGACGACGGCGTCGGCGCGGTGATGTTCGTCAACACCCAGGCCGCCACCGCCGCCGCCATGCTCGCCTGGCTCGCGTACGAGAAGATCCGCCACGGCGCCTGCACCACCCTCGGCGCCGCCTCCGGCGCCGTCGCCGGCCTCGTCGCCATCACCCCGGCCGGCGGTTCCTGCTCCCCGCTCGGCGCCCTCGCGATCGGCGCCGTCGCCGGCCTCCTGTGCGCCATGGCCGTCGGCCTGAAGTACCGGTTCGGCTACGACGACTCCCTCGACGTGGTCGGCGTCCACCTCGTCGGCGGCATCGTCGGCTCCGTCCTCGTCGGCTTCTTCGCCACCGGCGGCGTCCAGTCCGAAGCCAAGGGCCTCTTCTACGGAGGCGGCGCCGAGCAGCTGGTCAAGCAGGTCGTCGGCGTCACCGCGGTCCTCGCCTACTCCCTGGTCGTCTCCGCCGTCCTCGCCCTGGCCCTCCACAAGACGATCGGCATGCGCGTCGACGAGGACGACGAGGTCTCCGGCATCGACCAGGTCGAGCACGCCGAGACCGCGTACGACTTCAGCGGGGCCGGCGGCGGCACCGCGCCCCGCAAGGCCGTACCCGCCTCCGCCCAGACCGCGGCGGCGCAGCAGAGGAAGGTGGACGCATGAAGCTCATCACCGCGATCGTCAAGCCGCACCGGCTCGACGAGATCAAGGAGGCCCTCCAGGCCTTCGGAGTCCAGGGACTGACCGTCACCGAGGCCAGCGGCTACGGACGCCAGCGCGGCCACACCGAGGTCTACCGCGGTGCCGAGTACACCGTCGACCTCGTCCCCAAGATCCGCATCGAGGTCCTCGTCGAGGACGACGACGCCGAACAGCTCATCGACGTGGTCGTCAAGGCCGCCCGCACCGGCAAGATCGGCGACGGCAAGGTGTGGAGCGTCCCCGTCGACACGGCCGTACGCGTCCGCACCGGCGAACGCGGACCCGACGCACTGTAAGGGAGCTGCCGGGTGACGAGCACCGAAGCGGACGAGACGACGGAAGACTCGGGGCCCGGCGGCTACGCGGCGGCCCGGCTGCGCCTCCTGCGGCAGGAGGCGCGGCCGGGGCCGCCGCGCCGCGCCGCACTCGCCCGGCTCACCGACGACTGGCTCACCGCGCTCTACGCGGACGCCTCCCCGCCCCGCGGCACCGCCCTCGTCGCCGTCGGCGGCTACGGGCGCGGCGAACTCTCCCCGCGCAGCGACCTCGACCTGCTCCTCCTCCACGACGGCAGCGCCGACCCCGCCGCCCTCGCCGCCCTCGCCGACCGCGTCTGGTACCCCGTGTGGGACCTCGGTCTCGCCCTCGACCACTCCGTACGCACCCCCGGCGAAGCCCGCAGGACGGCCGGCGAGGACCTCAAGGTCCACCTCGGCCTCCTCGACGCCCGCCCCGTCGCCGGCGACCGGGGCCTCGTCGCCGCCCTGCGCGCCGCCGTCCTCGCCGACTGGCGCAACCAGGCCCCCCGTCGCCTCCCCGAACTCCACGAGCTGTGCCGGGAGCGCGCCGGACGCCAGGGCGAGCTGCCCCACCTCCTCGAACCCGACCTCAAGGAGGCCCGCGGCGGCCTGCGCGACGCCACCGCCCTGCGCGCCGTCGCCGCCTCCTGGCTCGCCGACGCCCCCCGCGACGGCCTCACCGAGGCCCGCCGAACCCTCCTCGACGTACGCGACGCCCTCCACCTCGCCACCGGCCGCGCCACCGACCGCCTCGCCCTCCAGGAACAGGACCAGGTCGCCCGCGCCCTCGGCCTGCCCGACGCCGACACCCTGCTCCGCGAGGTCTACGAGGCCGCCCGCACCGTCGCGTACGCCTCCGACGTCACCTGGCGCGAGGTCCACCGCGTCCTGCGCGCCCGCTCCACCCGGCCCCGCCTGCGCACCCTCCTCGGCGGCCGGCCCCAGCCCGCGCGCACCCCCCTCGCCGAGGGCGTCGTCGAGATGGACGGCGAGGCCGTCCTCGCCCGCACCGCCCGCCCCGAACGCGACCCCGTCCTCCCCCTGCGCGCCGCCGCGGCGGCCGCCCAGGCCGGCCTGCCCCTCTCCCGGCACGCCGTACGCCACCTCGCCGCCACCGCCCGGCCCCTGCCCGTGCCCTGGCCCGCCGAGGCCCGCGAACAGCTCGTCACCCTCCTCGGCGCGGGCGAGCCCGCCGTCGCCGTCTGGGAGGCCCTCGAGGCCGAGGGGCTCGTCACCCGCCTCCTCCCCGACTGGGAACGCGTGCGGTGCCGGCCGCAGCGCAACCCCGTCCACACCTGGACCGTCGACCGGCACCTCGTCGAAACCGCCGTACGCGCCTCCTCCCTCACCCGCCGCGTCGGCCGGCCCGACCTGCTGCTCGTCGCCGCGCTCCTGCACGACATCGGCAAGGGCGGGCCCGGCGACCACTCCGTCGCCGGCGAGGCCATCGCCCGCGACGTGGCCGCCCGCATCGGCTTCGACCGGGCCGACGCCGCCGTCCTCGCCACCCTCGTCCGCCACCACCTCCTCCTCGTCGAGACCGCCACCCGGCGCGACCTCGACGACCCCGCCACCGTCGAGTCCGTCGCCCGGGCCGTCGGCAGCGCCTCCACCCTGGAGCTGCTGCACGCCCTGACGGAGGCCGACGCGCTCGCCACCGGGCCCGCCGCCTGGTCCGCCTGGCGCGCCTCGCTCGTCGCCGACCTCGCCGGACGCGTCGCGGCCGCCCTCGCGGGCGACACCCCGCCCGCCCCCGAACCCGCCGCGCCCGGCGCCCAGGAGGAGCGCCTCGCCGTCGAGGCGCTCCGTACCGGGGAGCCGGTCCTGGCCCTCCACGCCCAGCAGGAGCCCGCCGAGGAGGACGGCGACCCCGAACCGGTCGGCGTGGAACTCCTGATCGCCCTGCCCGACCGGCCCGGCGTCCTCCCCGCCGTCGCCGGGGTCCTCGCCCTGCACCGGCTCACCGTCCGCTCCGCCGACCTGCGGGCCGTCGAGCCGCCCGCGGAGCTGGGCGCCACGGGCCCGGTCCTGGTCCTGAACTGGCGCGTCGCCGCCGAGTACGGGTCCCTCCCGCAGGCCGGCCGCCTGCGCGCCGACCTCGTCCGCGCCCTCGACGGGTCCCTGGACGTGGCCGCCAGGCTCGCCGAGCGCGACGCCGCGTACCCCAGGCGCCGCGGCGTCCAGGCCCCGCCCCCGCGGGTCACGGTCGCCCCGGCGGGCTCGGCCGCCCGCGCCACGGTCCTGGAGGTCCGCGCCCAGGACGCCCCGGGGCTCCTGCACCGCATCGGCCACGCCCTGGAGGGCGCGGAGGTACGGGTGCGCAGCGCCCACGTCAGCACCCTGGGCGCGAACGCGGTGGACACGGTGTACGTGACGGGCCTGGACGGGGCGCCGCTGTCGGCCGCCGAGGCCGCGGACGTGGCGCGGGGGGTGGAGCGGGCGCTGACGTGAGCGCGGCCCGGCCGCCCCGGCGCGGCGAGGGGCACGGGGGCGGCGGGCACCCCCGCGGGGCGCGCCTCCCCGCGCCGGCGCGGGGGCCCCCTTCCACCGGTACGGCGGGCGAGGGCGTCTTTCCCGCGCGGCCGGATACCCTGGACTCCGACTGTCCGCCCGCTCCCTACACCCGAGGATCCGCGACCGCCGTGTTCGATACCCTCTCCGACCGCCTTGCAGCGACCTTCAAAAGCCTCCGGGGCAAGGGAAGGCTCAGCGAGGCGGACATCGACGCCACCGCCCGCGAGATCCGCATCGCCCTGCTCGAGGCGGACGTCGCGCTCCCGGTCGTCCGGGCCTTCATCAAGCAGGTCAAGGAGAGGGCGGCCGGCGCCGAGGTCTCGCAGGCGCTGAACCCCGCCCAGCAGGTCATCAAGATCGTCAACGAGGAACTGGTCACGATCCTCGGTGGCGAGACCCGCCGGCTGCGCTTCGCCAAGCAGCCCCCGACCGTGATCATGCTGGCCGGTCTCCAGGGCGCCGGCAAGACCACGCTCGCCGGGAAGCTCGGCCGGTGGCTCAAGGGCCAGGGGCACTCGCCGCTGCTCGTCGCCTGCGACCTCCAGCGGCCGAACGCCGTCAACCAGCTCGCGGTCGTCGCCGAGCGCGCCGGCGTGGGCGTCTACGCGCCGGAGCCGGGCAACGGCGTCGGCGACCCGGTCCAGGTCGCGAAGGACTCCCTCGAGTACGCGCGGACCAAGCAGTTCGACATCGTCATCGTCGACACCGCCGGCCGCCTGGGCATCGACCAGGAGATGATGCAGCAGGCCGCGGACATCCGCGACGCCGTCTCCCCGGACGAGATCCTCTTCGTCGTCGACGCGATGATCGGCCAGGACGCCGTCAACACCGCGGAGGCCTTCCGCGACGGCGTCGGCTTCGACGGCGTGGTCCTGTCCAAGCTCGACGGTGACGCCCGCGGTGGTGCGGCCCTGTCGATCGCGCACGTCACCGGCCGCCAGATCATGTTCGCCTCCAACGGCGAGAAGCTGGACGACTTCGACGCGTTCCACCCGGACCGCATGGCGTCCCGCATCCTCGGCATGGGCGACGTGCTCTCGCTGATCGAGAAGGCCGAGCAGACCTTCAGCCAGGAAGAGGCCGCCAAGATGGCCTCCAAGCTGGCGAGCAGCAAGGGCAAGGACTTCACGCTCGACGACTTCCTGGCCCAGATGGAGCAGGTCCGCAAGATGGGCTCCATCTCGAAGCTGCTCGGCATGCTGCCCGGCATGGCGCAGATGCGGGACCAGATCAACAACATCGACGAGCGGGACGTGGACCGCACGGCCGCGATCATCAAGTCGATGACCCCGACCGAGCGCCAGGACCCGACGATCATCAACGGTTCGCGCCGGGCGCGCATCGCACGGGGTTCCGGTGTGGACGTCAGCGCGGTGAAGTCGCTGGTGGAGCGGTTCTTCGAGGCCCGCAAGATGATGTCGCGCATGGCGCAGGGCGGCGGCCTGCCGGGCATGCCGGGCCTCCCGGGCATGGGCGGCGCCGGCCGGCAGAAGAAGCAGCAGAAGCAGGCGAAGGGCAAGCGGCGCAGCGGCAACCCGATGAAGCGCAAGGCCGAGGAGCAGGCCGCCGCGGAGCGCCGGGAGCAGCAGGCGCAGCAGGGCGGGGCGTTCGGCCTCCCGGCGGGGCAGCCGGGCCAGGACTTCGAGCTCCCGGACGAGTTCAAGAAGTTCATGGGCTGACACCGGCCGGCCGCGGCCCGCGGACGTGATCGAGGGGCACCCGCCCGTGGCGGGTGCCCCTCACGCGTGCGGGGCTGGGCCACGCGTACGTATCCGTGATGCCGCTTCTGCGGTGTTCTGCTGATAATCGCGGCGTGACCAGTCCCGTGCCCCCGCGTGATCGCACCGACCAGCCGTGGCGCTCGGAGGGCGCTCCTCCGGAGCCGCCGCCGAAGCGGCGGATGCCCGGCGGCTGGGTGGGGCTGGTCCTGGCGGCGCTGGCGCTGTTCCTGCTGACGAACCTGGTGCTGTCCCTGGTGAACGGGGAGGGCGACGAGCCGACCGTCTCGTACACGGAGTTCAGCAAGCAGGTCGAGGCGGGGAACGTCGCGAAGGTCTACTCCAAGGGCGACGCCATCGAGGGCGAGTTGCGCCGGAAGCGGCCGGTCCCGGGCGGTGGCGGCGACTACACGAAGTTCACGACGCAGCGGCCGGCGTTCGCCGAGGACCAGCTGTGGCGGCGGCTGGCCGAGCGCGACGTGACGGTGACCGCCGAGCCGGTGGTGGAACGGCCGAGCTTCCTGGCGAACCTGCTGTTCTCGCTCGCGCCGATCGTGCTGCTGGTGGTGCTGTGGCTGTTCATGGCGCGGCGGGCGGGCGCGGGGCTCGGCGGGGCGGGCGGGCTGCTGGGGCGCAAGACGCCGCCGAAGCCGGTGGAGGTGGAGGCGGGGCGGCGCACGACGTTCGCCGACGTGGCGGGGATCGACGAGGTCGAGGGCGAGCTCAACGACGTCGTCGACTTCCTCAGGAACCCGGAGGCGTACTGGCGGATGGGGGCCAAGATGCCGCGCGGCGTGCTGCTGTCGGGACCGCCGGGCACGGGCAAGACGCTCCTGGCGCGGGCCGTGGCGGGGGAGGCGGGCGTGCCGTTCTTCTCGGCGTCGGCGTCCGAGTTCATCGAGATGATCGTCGGCGTGGGCGCCTCGCGGGTGCGCGAGCTGTTCAACGAGGCGCGCAAGGTCGCCCCGGCGATCGTCTTCATCGACGAGATCGACACGATCGGCCGGGCGCGCGGCGGCGGCGCGGGCATGGGCGGGCACGACGAGCGCGAGCAGACCCTGAACCAGATCCTCACCGAGATGGACGGCTTCTCCGGTTCGGAGGGGGTCATCGTGATCGCGGCGACGAACCGGGCCGACGTGCTGGACCCGGCGCTGACGCGGCCGGGCCGGTTCGACCGGGTCGTGAGCGTGAGCCCGCCGGACCGGGGCGGGAGGGAGGCGATCCTGCGGATCCACACCAGGGGCATCCCGCTCGCCGAGGACGTCGACCTGGCGCAGGTGGCGCGGACGACGCCGGGCATGACGGGGGCGGAACTGGCCAACCTCGCGAACGAGGCGGCGCTGCTGGCCGTCAAGCGCAAGCAGGCGCACGTCACCCGTTCGGACCTGTCGGACGCGTTGGAGAAGGTGCAACTGGGGGCGGAGCGGCAGCTGGTCATGCCGGACGAGGAGCGGCGCCGTACGGCGTACCACGAGAGCGGGCACGCGCTGCTGGGGATGCTCCAGCCGGGTGCCGACCCGGTGCGGAAGGTGACGATCGTGCCGCGCGGACGGGCGCTGGGGGTGACGCTGTCGGCGCCGGACACGGAGAAGTACGCGTACACGGAGGAGTACCTGCGGGGCCGCGTCATCGGGGCGCTGGGCGGGATGGCGGCCGAGGAGGTGGTGTTCGGGGTGGTCACGACGGGCTCGGAGAGCGACCTGGAGCAGGTGACCAACCTGGTGCGGGGCATGGTGGGGCGGTGGGGGATGAGCGACCGGGTGGGGCGGCTCACGGCGATCCCCTCGGACGCGCAGCAGGCGTACGGGCTGTCGGCGGCGCCGGCGACGCTGGACGCGGTGGACGACGAGATGCGGCGCATCGTCGACGAGTGCTACGCGAGCGCGTGCCGGCGGCTGCGGGAGAACCGGGACCGGCTGGACGCCCTGGCGTCGGCGCTGCTGGAGAACGAGACGCTCGACGAGGACGCCGCCTACCGGGCCGCCGGCATCGCGCGCTTCGGGAAGGAGGGCGACCGGCGGCCGTAGCGGGACGGCCGCCGCGGTCCGCGCGGCGCGTGCCGCGTGCGGGGACGGGGGGGGCGGGGACGGAGGCGGGCTACGGGATCCGGGCGACGAGGTACCGGAAGACGTTCGGCATCCACACCGTGCCGTCGGACAGGACGTGCGGGTGGAGCGCCTCGGCGATCTCCTTCTCCACGGTCGCCTGGTCGCAGGCGGCCACGGCCGCGTCGAACAGGCCCGTGGAGAGCAGCCCGCGCACGGCGCTGTCGGTGTCCGCGTAGCCGAAGGGGCAGGAGACCCGGCCGGAGCCGTCGGGCCGGAGCCCGGCCCGCGCGGCCACCTCCTCCAGGTCGTCGCGGCGGGCGGGGCGCCAGGCGCCGTGGCCGCGCAGCCGCTCGGCGAGCCGGCCGGCGACGCGGAACACCGCGGTGGTGGCGCACCGCTCGGGCGGGCCCCAGCCGGCGAGGACGACGGCGCTGCCGCGCTCCGCCGTCGGGACGGCGGCGGTGAGGGCGGGGACGAGGCCGTCGGAGTCGCCGGCGGTGCAGCCGACGGGCTGGAAGGCGGTGACGAGGTTGTACGCGGAACCCGCCGGGTCGGCCGCCGTGTCGGGGGTGCCGCAGAGGAGTCTGGGCTCCGGGCGGGGGCCGCCCGGGGACCCGTGGGGGCCGGGCTCGGGGTCGGGGAGCAGCCGCTCCCTGGCCAGCTCCACGCGCGCGCGGTCGGTGTCCACACCGGTGACCCGGGCCCCGCGCGTGGCGGCCATGAGCAGGGCGAGCCCCGAGCCGCAGCCGAGACCGAGGAGCCGTGTCCCGGTGCCGACCTCCAGGTGCTCGTACACCGCTTCGTAGAGCGGCACCAGCATCCGCTCCTGGATCTCCGCCCAGTCACGGGCGCGCCTCGGCGCGTCGGCGGCCGGGGGGGCCGAGGCCGGGTGGGGGTGGTGCTGGACGAGCATGGGTGTCATCGAAAGCGCCCCAATCAGCCGAGAGTCATCTGTGCGTCCGTGCCTGACCGACAGCCCCCGTGTACGTGCGCTCGCACGGTCCGTAGCCAGAGAACTCCGCTTCCGCCCCCGCGTCCAGGGGGTCGGGCCGCAATGCGCGCGTGCCCCGGTCGTGCGCCCCCTGGCCCGGCACGAACCACCTCCCATAGTGGGGCCGCCGCGCGAATCCCGCCATGGCAACCGGGGCCGGTGGCGCGGGGCCCCGGCGGCCGGGGTAACGTCGCCCTCGGTGATGCGCCGTCACCGAACGCCACACGGTGGGCAGGACCGGCGCACGGCCATGGGCGAGCGCCGGGGCACGCGTCCCGGAAGACGCCCGCGGCCGCGCCACTACGTACCACCTTGATGCGAGCTGTGTGGCTTCTCCGCAGATCAACGCACTGGCCCTCGTGAGGACACATCAATGGCAACTGACGGGTACGTGCAAAATATTTGGGATGCCCCGGAATGGAACCCGACGGCTCCCCGGCTCGTTGTTCACGACGTGAGCACGACACCACCTGTCCTCGCCGCAGAACTGGCACAGGCGTGGGCCGACATCCAGCGGCACCACCCCGAACTGCCCGATCTCGCCGCGCCCGAGTCCCTGATCGGAGAGTCGTCGTCCGCCTGCGGCGCCGAGCTCTCCTTCGAGCGACTGCTCCACGAGGCAGTCCACGGCATCGCCGCCGCCCGAGGGGTCCGCGACACCTCCCGCGCCGGCCGCTACCACAACCGCCGATTCCTGGCGATCGCCGAGGAGATGGGCCTGGACCACTCCGAGGAGCCGCACCCGAGCAGCGGTTTCTCGTTGGTCACCCTCAGCCCCGAGGCCAAGCGCCGCTACCGGCCGACGATCGAGCGGCTGCAGCGCGCCCTCAAGGCGCACACGGCCGCCACGGCCGCCGACACCAAGCGCTCCTTCCGCGGGCCCGCCGCGCGGCACGGCTCGTCGGGCGGCGGCGTGCGGGTCAAGGCGGTCTGCGACTGCGGGCGCAACGTCCGGGTGGTCCCGTCGGTCCTGGCCCAGGCGCCGATCGTCTGCGGCGGCTGCGGCAAGCCCTTCCGCATCCCGGAAGCGGTGGGCGCCGCCAGGTGACCGGCGGACCGCTCTCCCCGGGACCCGGCGACCACGCGGGGTGTGGCACAATGGCTAGCTGTACTCGACAGTCGAACAGGACCCCTCTCTCCTACGGCTGACGCGTCCATCGGGCACTCGAGTACCGCAACCCCACGCGGCATCCCGTTGTGCCCCACCACGTCAAGACCAGGAGACACCACACCCGTGGCAGTCAAGATCAAGCTGAAGCGTCTGGGCAAGATCCGTTCGCCTCACTACCGCATCGTCGTCGCCGACTCCCGCACCCGCCGTGACGGCCGGGCGATCGAGGAGATCGGCCTGTACCACCCGGTGCAGAACCCGTCGCGCATCGAGGTCGACTCGGAGCGGGCGCAGTACTGGCTGTCCGTCGGCGCCCAGCCGACCGAGCCGGTCCTCGCCATCCTCAAGCTGACCGGCGACTGGCAGAAGCACAAGGGCCTGCCCGCTCCCGAGAAGCCGCTGCTGGCCCCGGCCACGAAGGAAGACAAGCGCGCTTCCTTCGAGGCCTTCGCCAAGTCGATCGAGGGCGACGACGCCAAGGGTGAGGCCATCACCCCGAAGGCCAAGAAGGCCGACAAGAAGGCGGACGAGGCCGAGGCCGCGTCCTCCGAGTCGACCGAGGCCTGAGCATGCTCGAGGAGGCTCTCGAGCACCTCGTGAAGGGCATCGTCGACAACCCCGACGACGTGCAGGTCGCCTCCCGCGACCTGCGCCGCGGACGTGCGCTCGAGGTCCGGGTGCACCCCGACGACCTCGGCAAGGTGATCGGCCGCAACGGCCGCACCGCGCGCGCCCTGCGTACGGTCGTGGGTGCCATCGGCGGCCGGGGGATCCGGGTCGACCTCGTCGACGTGGACCAGGTTCGCTGAGCGAAGTTGAACACCGGCGCACGGGCCGGGGCGGGCTGCGGCCCGCCCCGGCCCGTCGTCGTCCGACAGGAGAGTCCAGAAAGTGCAGCTCGTAGTCGCGCGGATCGGCCGCGCCCACGGCATCAAGGGCGAAGTCACCGTCGAGGTGCGTACGGACGAGCCCGAGCTGCGGCTCGGGCCCGGCGCCGTACTCGCCACCGACCCGGCCTCCGCCGGGCCCCTCACCATCGAGAGCGGCCGCGTCCACAGCGGCCGCCTCCTGCTGCGCTTCGCGGGCGTGCGTGACCGGAACGCCGCCGAGGCGCTGCGCAACACCCTCCTCATCGCCGAGGTCGACCCGGACGAGCGGCCCGAGGAGCCGGACGAGTACTACGACCACCAGCTCATCGACCTCGACGTGGTCCTCGCCGACGGCACCGAGGTCGGCCGGATCACCGAGGTCTCCCACCTGCCGTACCAGGACCTGTTCGTGGTCGAGCGGCCCGACGGCACCGAGGTGCTGATCCCGTTCGTCGAGGAGATCGTCACCGAGGTCGACCTCGACGAGCAGAAGGCGGTCATCGTCCCGCCGCCCGGCCTCATCGACGACCGCGCCGTGATCGCCTCCGCCCGCGCGGAGGGTGAGACCGACGCCACCGGCACCGGCACCGGCACCGCCGCCGACGCCTCCGGCGGTGCGGCCGGCGAGGACGGGGACGGTCGCTGATGCGGCTCGACGTCGTCACGATCTTCCCCGAGTACCTCGACCCGCTGGACGTCTCGCTCGTCGGCAAGGCCCGCGCCCGCGGCCGGCTCGACGTCCACGTCCACGACCTGCGCCGCTGGACGTACGACCGGCACCACACCGTCGACGACACGCCCTACGGCGGCGGCCCCGGCATGGTCATGAAGACCGAGCCCTGGGGCGACGCCCTCGACGAGGTCACCGCCGCCGGGTACGAGGCCGGCGCCCACGGGCCCGTGCTCGTCGTCCCCACGCCCAGCGGGCGCCCCTTCACCCAGGAGCTCGCCGTCGAGCTGTCGCAGCGGCCCTGGCTGATCTTCACGCCGGCCCGCTACGAGGGCATCGACCGCCGCGTCACGGACGAGTACGCCACGCGGATGCCCGTGTACGAGGTGTCCATCGGCGACTACGTCCTGGCCGGCGGGGAGGCCGCCGTCCTGGTGATCACCGAGGCCGTGGCCCGGCTCCTCCCGGGCGTCCTGGGCAACGCCGAGTCCCACCGGGACGACTCGTTCGCCCCCGGCGCCATGGCCAACCTCCTGGAGGGCCCCGTCTACACCAAGCCGCCCGTCTGGCGCGGCCACGGCATCCCCGACGTGCTCCTCAGCGGCCACCACGGGAAGATCGCGCGGTGGCGGCGGGACGAGGCGCTCCGGCGTACCGCGCTGCACCGCCCCGACCTCATCGAGCGGTGCGACCCCGCCGCCTTCGACAAGAAGGACCGCGAGACCCTCTCCATCCTCGGCTGGGCGCCCGAGCCCGGTGGCCGATTTTGGCGCAGACCGCAGGCCGTGGGAGACTAGACCGCTGCCGTACGTCCGGCCGGCGCCCCTGCCACAGGGGGAGACGACGCCGCACCCGCCGCACGGCCACCCGAACCCCGATTTTCTAGTTGCCGCTGATGACCTGTGGCATCAGCGAGGAAGCAGACGACCATGTCTCACGTGCTCGACATCGTCAACACCGCGTCCCTGCGGACCGACGTCCCGGCGTTCCGTCCCGGTGACACCGTGAACGTCCACGTTCGCGTCATCGAGGGCAACCGCTCCCGTATCCAGCAGTTCAAGGGCGTCGTCATCCGCCGCCAGGGCTCCGGCGTCTCCGAGACCTTCACGGTCCGCAAGGTCTCCTTCTCCGTCGGCGTCGAGCGCACCTTCCCGGTGCACAGCCCGATCTTCGAGAAGATCGAGCTCGTCACCCGTGGTGACGTCCGCCGCGCCAAGCTGTACTACCTCCGTGAGCTGCGCGGCAAGGCCGCGAAGATCAAGGAGAAGCGCGACAACTGAGCCCCGGCTCGACCCGCGGGCCCACGCTTCGGGTGAGCCCCACAGGGTGGCCGGTTAGGCTCGCCCCCGATGGACACCGAAGCCAAGCACACGGAGCGCGACCTCCCCCCCGACGCCGAGAGGCGACCGGAGCGGAGGTCGCGCTTCGCGCTTTCCTGGCGCACCACCGGCCTGCTCGGCCTCGCCTGGGCCGTCGGCATGCTGCTCGTCAGCCACTTCGTCATCCAGCCCTTCCGGATCCCCAGCGGATCGATGGAGCCGACGCTCCAGGTGGGCGACCGGGTGGTCGTCAACAAGCTGGCGTACCGTTTCGGCGCCGTCCCCGCGCGTGGGGACGTCGTCGTCTTCGACGGAACCGGATCCTTCCTCCGTACCGTTCCGGAGGAGAACCCGGTCACCGGGCTCCTGCACGGCGCCGCGGCGGCGCTGGGCCTCGCCGAGCCCGCCGACACCGACTTCGTCAAGCGCGTCGTGGGCGTCGGGGGCGACCGGGTGACGTGCTGCGACGAGGAGGGCAGGATCAAGGTGAACGGCGTCCCCGTCGACGAGGGGTACCTGCACCCCGGTGACGCCCCCTCCGAGGTGCGCTTCGACATCGTGGTGCCGGACGGCACCCTCTGGGTCATGGGCGACCACCGCGGCCAGTCCCGCGACTCCCGCGACCACCTGGGCGCACCGGGCGGCGGGATGGTCCCCGTCGACATGGTGATCGGCCGGGCCGACTGGATCGGCTGGCCGGCGCGGCGCTGGTCCGGCGTCGACGCGACGGACGCCTTCGGCGCCGTACCGGACGCCCCGGCCCCGGGCGGAGGCCATGGGTAGCCGCGGCCGGCGCGGCGGGCACCGCGCCGACACCCGGTCGCCCATCGGACCGCCGTCCGCAGAGGGTCGGCGCCCGCTGCCCGGCCGCGCCGAGCGGCGCAGGCTCGCCCGCCGGGTGAAGCGGCGCAGGCGCCGGTCCGCGATCAAGGAGATTCCGCTCCTCATCACGGTCGCCGTGGTCATCGCGCTCGTCCTGAAGACCTTCCTGGTGCAGGCGTTCGTCATCCCGTCCGGCTCCATGGAGCAGACGATCCGCATCGACGACCGCGTACTGGTCGACAAGCTGACGCCCTGGTTCGGGTCGCGGCCGGAGCGCGGCGACGTCGTCGTCTTCAAGGACCCCGGCGGCTGGCTCCAGGCGGAGCAGACGCCGCCGAAGGACGACCCGGTCGTCGTCGCCCAGATCAAGCAGGCCCTGACCTTCATCGGCCTGCTGCCGTCGGACGACGAGCAGGACCTCATCAAACGGGTCGTCGCCGTCGGCGGGGACACCGTCAAGTGCTGCGACCCCGGCGGGCGGGTGACCGTCAACGGCGTACCCCTGGACGAGCCGTACCTCCATCCGGGCAACGCGCCCTCGCAGATCCCGTTCGACGTCAGGGTCCCCGAGGGGCGTCTGTTCGTCCTCGGGGACCACCGCTCCAACTCGGCCGACTCGCGCTTCCACCTCGACGAGGCGTTCCAGGGGACGATCGCGCAGGAGCAGGTCGTGGGGCGCGCCTTCGTGATCGCCTGGCCGTTCGGCCACTGGCGCGGGCTGGACGACGAGGGTGCGTTCGCCTCGGTCCCGGACGCGCCGCCCGGGACCGCGACGGCGCTCGGCACGTCGCATAGTGTGTCCCCCTGGTACGCGAATGGATCGCTACGGCTCCCGACCCCTGCGGAACTCCCGCTCGTTATGGGAGTGGTGGGCCTTCCCCTGTTCCGGGGGCGGGCGAGAGCACGGACTGAGGAGTGGATGTGGGGGATCTGGCGGTCGGCGCACGATCCGGACGCGACGAGCCGGAGAAGGGGCGCGGGCAGCTCGCGGATCCGTCCCCCGGCCCGGGCGGGGCGCCCGCCGCGGGCGTGACCGAGAGCGCGGCCGTCCGGAGCGACGCGCCGCACGTGGCCGGCGCGAGGAGCGCCGAGAACGCCGAGGGCGACAGCGTGGACAACGACGACACCGTGGACGACGGCGACGGCGGGCAGCCGGAGGAGAGGAAGCAGCGCTCCTTCTGGAAGGAACTGCCGCTGCTGATCGGTATCGCCCTGCTGCTGGCGCTGCTGATCAAGACCTTCCTGGTCCAGGCCTTCTCCATCCCCTCCGAGTCGATGATGAACACGCTGCAGCGCGGCGACCGGGTGCTGGTCGACAAGCTGACCCCGTGGTTCGGTTCGGAGCCCGAGCGCGGAGAGGTCGTCGTCTTCCACGACCCGGGCGGCTGGCTCAACGAGCCCGCGCCCGAGCCGAACCCGCTGCAGAAGTTCCTGAGCTTCATCGGCCTGATGCCGTCGTCGGAGAAGCAGGACCTGATCAAGCGCGTCATCGCGGTCGGCGGGGACACCGTCGAGTGCAAGAAGGGCGGCAAGGTCCTCCTCAACGGCAAGGCGCTCGACGAGTCCGCCTACCTGTACCCGGGCTCCACGCCGTGCGACGACGAGCCGTTCGGGCCGGTCAAGGTCCCCGACGGCCGCATCTGGGTGATGGGCGACAACCGGCAGAACTCGCTGGACTCCCGCTACCACCAGGAGCTCCCGGGCAACGGCACGGTCTCCGACGAGGAGGTCGTGGGCCGTGCGATCGTCGTCGCCTGGCCGCTCGGCCGCTGGTCGACCCTGCCGGTGCCGGACGTGTTCGACCAGGCCGGACCGAGCGCCGCCGCCGTGGCGGCGGCCGGTCCCGGTGCCCTGGGGCTCGCCGGCGCGCTGCCGCTGGTGCTGTGGCGCCGCCGCCGCGTCCTCGCGCGCGAAGGGGCGCCCGCCCGTGCGTGAGCGGAGCGCCGTGGGGCGTACCGCCCGGTAGCGGGCGCGGGTAGGGTGCCGTCCCAGGGCACTGGATCTCCTGAGTGGGGAGCGCTGGGATGGGCGGAACGATACGTACGGGCGGCCACGGCCGCCTCGGCAGCGCGCTGTCGGGGCTGGCCGTGGCCGTCGGCTGTGTGCTGTTCCTCGGCGGGTTCGCCTGGGGAGCCGTCTTGTACCGGCCCTACACCGTGCCCACCGACTCGATGAACCCGACCGTCACGGCGGGCGACCGGGTCCTGGCCCAGCGGATCGACGGCTCCGAGGTGCGCCGCGGCGACGTCGTGGTCTTCACGGACCGGACCTGGGGCGACCTGCCGATGATCAAGCGGGTCGTCGGCCTCGACGGCGACAAGGTCGCCTGCTGCGACGCGGACGGCCGGCTCACCGTCGACGGCACGCCCGTCCCGGAGCCGTACCTGCGCTCCCAGGGCTGGGGCGGGAAGGAGGCCGCGTCGCCGACGGAGTTCGCCGCGACCGTGCCGGAGGGGCACCTCTTCCTCCTCGGCGACCAGCGCGCCGGGTCCCAGGACTCGCGGGTGCACCTCCAGGACGCCGGGAAGGGCTCGGTGCCCCGGAGCGCCGTCACCGCCCGGCTCGACGCCGTCGTGTGGCCGGCGGACGGACTGGGCGTGGTCGACCGGCCGCGGGGCTTCGCCGACCTGCCCGGCGGGGTGTCGGAGCCCGGCCCCGTGCGGCAGCTGGCGTGGGCGGTGGCGGCCGGCGCGGTGCTGATCCTGGGCGGGGCGGCGTACGGGCCGCTGGCGCGGCTGGGGTCGCGGTCCCGGCCGCGGAGCGGGGCGGCGCGTGCCTGACGCCGGCGGGGCGGGGCGGGAGACGCGGCGGGCGGACGGGCGCGGACGCGCGCCGGAGGACCGGCGGCGCCCGGACGAGCCGCCCGGGGACCTGCCCCCCGGGCTCCCGCCGGGCGAGCTGCGGCGGGTCGCGCGGGTCGTGCTGCTCGACCCCGACGACCGGATCCTGCTCATGCACGGCTACGAGCCGGACGACCCCGCGCGGACCTGGTGGTTCACCCCCGGCGGCGGCGTGGAGGGCGACGAGACCCGCGAGGAGGCCGCGCTGCGCGAGCTGGCCGAGGAGACCGGGATCACGGACGTCGAGCTCGGGCCGGTGCTGTGGCGGCGGATCTGCTCGTTCCCGTTCGACGGGCGCCGCTGGAACCAGGACGAGTGGTACTACCTGGCCCGGACCCGGCACACCGTCGCCGCCCTGGGCGACCGCCTCACCGAACTGGAGACCCGCAGTGTCACGGGGCTGAGGTGGTGGACCTCCGCCGAACTGTCGGCGGCCCGTGAGACGGTGTACCCGACACGACTCGCCGGGCTGCTGCGCACGCTGCTCGACGAGGGCCCGCCGCCCGCGCCGGTCGTCCTGTCCCCGGAAATCGTCCAGGGGTACGGGTGACTGACGCACAATGGGGGCACGCACGGCTGAAGGGGAACATGCCATGAGCGCCGAGGACCTCGAGAAGTACGAAACCGAGATGGAGCTGAAGCTCTACCGGGAGTACCGCGACGTCGTCGGGCTGTTCAAGTACGTCATCGAGACCGAGCGGCGCTTCTACCTGACGAACGACTACGAGATGCAGGTGCACTCCGTGCACGGCGAGGTCTTCTTCGAGGTGTCGATGGCGGACGCGTGGGTCTGGGACATGTACCGACCGGCCCGCTTCGTCAAACAGGTGCGGGTACTCACGTTCAAGGACGTGAACATCGAGGAGCTGAACAAGACGGATCTGGAGCTCCCGGGCAGCTGACGCGCCCGTACGGGTGACCGGGTTTTCCCCAGGGGGACCGGTTGTCCACCAAGATCCACAACTGAGCGCCCGAGGCGTCACAGTCGGTACCGGAGGTGGTGCCGCGATGAACGCGACGGGGGCACTCGGACGGTACGGAGAGAAGCTGGCGGCACGCCGGCTCGGCGAGGCGGGCATGGCCGTCCTCGCCAGGAACTGGCGCTGCGGGCGCGGCGGCGAGATCGACATCGTCGCCCGCGACGGCGACGCGGTCGTGGTCTGCGAGGTGAAGACCCGCCGGGCGGGCGCCTTCCAGCACCCGCTGGCGGCGGTCACGCCCGCCAAGGCGGACCGGCTGAGGAGACTCGCCGCGTGCTGGCTCGACCGGCACGGCGGACCGCCCCCGGGAGGGGTCCGCATCGACCTGGTCGGCGTGGTCCTTCCCCGGCGCGGCGCCCCCGTCGTGCAGCACGTGCGGGGGGTGGCCTGATGGGATTCGCCCGGACGTGCTCGGTGGCGCTGGTCGGCGTCGACGGGGTGGTGGTGGAGGTCCAGGCGGACCTGGAGCCCGGGGTCGCGGCGTTCACGCTGGTCGGCCTGCCGGACAAGAGCCTGTCGGAGAGCCGCGACCGGGTGCGGGCCGCGATGGTCAACTCCGGGGCGGAGTGGCCGCAGAGGAAGCTGACCGTCGGGCTGAGCCCCGCCTCGGTGCCCAAGGCCGGGTCGGGCTTCGACATCGCCGTCGCCTGCGCGGTGATGGCCGCGGCCGAGCTGATCGATCCGCGCACGATCGCGGACCTCGTCCTCATCGGGGAGCTGGGCCTCGACGGCCGGGTCCGCCCGGTGCGGGGCGTGCTGCCGGCGGTCCTGGCGGCGGCCGAGGCCGGGTACGAGCACGTCGTCGTCCCCGAGCAGACCGCGGGGGAGGCGTCGCTGGTGCCGGGGGTGTCCGTGCTCGGCGTGCGCAGCCTGCGCCAGCTGGTCGCGGTCCTCACCGACGGGCCCGTGCCCGAGGAGGAGCCCGACGAGGCGGGCCGGCCCGACCCCATGCTGGCCGGCCTGGTCGTCCCCGGAGCCGGGGTCGGCACGGGACTGGCCGCCGACCCCGGTGACGGCCCCGACCTGGCGGACGTCGCCGGGCAGCGCGCCGCGCGGCTCGCCCTGGAGGTCGCCGCGGCCGGCGGCCACCACCTGCTGCTGTCCGGCCCGCCCGGCGCGGGCAAGACCATGCTGGCCGAGCGGATGCCCGGCCTGATGCCGCCGCTGGCCCGCGGCGAGTCGCTGGAGGTGACCGCCGTCCACTCCGTGGCCGGCATCCTCCCGCCGGGGAGACCGCTGGTGGGCCGGGCACCGTACTGCGCACCGCACCATTCGGCGACGATGCAGTCCCTGATCGGTGGCGGCAACGGGCTGCCGCGTCCGGGGGCCGTCTCGCTCGCTCATCGCGGCATCCTCTTTCTGGACGAGGCCCCCGAGTTCTCGGGCAAGGCCCTGGACGCCCTGCGCCAGCCCCTGGAGTCCGGTCAGGTGGTCGTGGCGCGCGCGGCGGGCGTGGTGCGGTTCCCCGCGCGGTTCTTGATGGTCCTCGCCGCGAACCCGTGCCCGTGCGGGCGCCACCGCGCGCACGGGGACGGCTGCGAATGCCCCCCGTCGGTGGTCCGCCGTTACCAGTCGCGCCTTTCGGGGCCGCTCCTGGACCGCGTCGACCTGCGGGTCGAGGTGGAGCCGGTCGGCCGCGCCGACCTGCTGGCGGCGCGCGGGGAGCCCACCGCCGCGGTCGCCGCCCGGGTCCACGCGGCCAGGGAGCGCGCCGCCGCCCGGCTGGCCGGCACGCCGTGGACCCGCAGCGCCGAGGTGCCCGGCCACGAGCTGCGCACCCGCTGGCATCCGGCCCCCGGCGCCCTGGCCGCCGCCGAACGCGACATCGAGCGCGGCCTGCTCACCGCCCGCGGCCTCGACCGGGTCCTGCGCACCGCCTGGACCCTCGCCGACCTGGCCGGCCGCGACCGCCCCGACGCCGGTGACGTCAACCTCGCCCTGGAGCTGCGCACCGGTGTCCCCCGCGGCGTACCGGTGGGGACGGGAGGTGCGCGGTGACCGGCTCCGCCCCGTCCCGGGCGGAGCCGGGCCGGGGCGGCGGCCCGGCGGGAGGGCCGGCGGGGGCAGCGGCGGGCGCGCCCGCCGGGAACGCACGGGGGACGGACACGGGGGGTGCCGGCGTGGCGGTGGCGGACGAGGACCGGGTCGCCCGGGCGGCGCTGTGCCGGGTGATCGAGCCGGGTGACGAGCACGGCGGGCGGTGGCTGCGCGAACTGGGGGCCGTGGAGCTGGTGCGGCGGCTCACCGCGGAGCCGTACCGGAGCGGGTCGCTCACCGGGGTGAGCGAGCGGCGCCTCCAGGGGTACCTGGCGCGGGCGGCCCGGGTGCGGCCCCGGCGGGACCTGGAGCTGATCGGGGCGCTCGGCGGGCGGTTCGTCGTCCCCGGCGACGCGGAGTGGCCCAGCCAGCTCGACGACCTCGGCGACGCCCGGCCCCTGGGCCTCTGGCTGCGGGGCCCCGCCGACCTGCGGCGGTGGGCGCTGCGCTCCGTCGCCGTGGTGGGCGCCCGCGCCTGCACGCCGTACGGGGCGCACATGGCGGCCGCGCTCGGCGCCGGCCTGGCCGAGCGCGGCTGGGTCGTCGTCTCCGGCGCGGCGTTCGGCATCGACGGCGCCGCCCACCGCGGCGCCCTCGGCGCGCAAGGCGCCACGGTCGCCGTGCTCGCCTGCGGCGCCGACGTCGCCTACCCGCGCGGGCACGCCGGGCTGATCGGGCGCATCGCCCAGCAGGGCCTGGTGGTGGGGGAGTTGCCGCCCGGCGACCACCCCACGCCGGCCCGGTTCCTGCTGCGCAACCGCGTCATCGCCGCCCTCACCCGGGGCACCGTCGTCGTCGAGGCCGCGTACCGCAGCGGAGCGCTCGCCACCGCGCGCGACGCCCGGCGGATCGGCCGCCACACGATGGGGGTGCCCGGCGCCGCGACCAGCGGACTCTCCGCCGGCGTCCACGAGCTCCTGCGGGACGGAGCCGTCCTGGTCACCGACGCCGACGATGTCGTCGAACTCGTCGGCGACATCGGGGAGCTGGCCCCCGACCGGCGCGGCCCCGTCGTCCCGAGGGACCTCCTCGACCCGGTCACCGCACGCGTGCTCGACGCGCTCCCGCGGCCCGGCCGGACCGCGACCGTCCCCGACGTGGCGGCGACCGCCGGGACGAGCGTTGACGACGCACTCGGCAGACTGTACGAGCTCCACTCCCTGGGATACGCCGAACGACGTGGCGACATCTGGCGGTTGACGGCCGCCGGGGGACGCCACCCGAACGCCCGGCGAGGCGGTCCTTGACCTGGAGCAATCGGGTGAAAAGGTGAACCCGATGACCATCTCTGCCCCATCGGAGGCGGCGGGAGCGCCCGTGGGCGGCCCGTCGCCCCCATTCGAAGATGCGGCCGATGGCGTGATCCCGCCTACGGACGATCCCCCCGCCTTCGCTCACCGCGACGATCCAGTCACGCTACGCTCACCGCTACCCACCGTCCATCCCCGCACACCACGGCAGAACGGCTCAAGGCGACGCATGCCCCAGCACACCTCCGGGTCCGACCGCGCTGCGGTTCCGCCGCCCGCTGCCCGGAGCAGCGTGCGGCCGGCCGCTCCCTCGTCGCTGGACGAGCTGTGGCGGTCGTACAAGGACACGGGTGACGAGCGGCTGCGGGAACAGCTGATCCTGCACTACTCGCCCCTCGTGAAGTACGTCGCGGGCCGGGTCAGCGTCGGCCTGCCCTCCAACGTCGAGCAGGCCGACTTCGTCTCCTCCGGGGTCTTCGGCCTGATCGACGCCATCGAGAAGTTCGACATCGACCGGTCGATCAAGTTCGAGACCTACGCGATCACCCGCATCCGCGGCGCCATGATCGACGAACTGCGGGCCCTGGACTGGATCCCCCGCTCCGTCCGCCAGAAGGCCAGGGCCGTGGAGCGCGCCTACGCCACCCTGGAGGCACGCCTGCGGCGCACCCCCTCCGAGGGTGAGGTCGCCGCCGAGATGGGCATCCCCGTCGAGGACCTCCACGCCGTCTTCAGCCAGCTGTCCCTGGCCAACGTCGTCGCCCTGGAGGAGCTGCTGCACGTCGGCGGCGAGGGCGGCGACCGCCTCAGCCTGATGGACACCCTGGAGGACACCGCCGCCGACGACCCCGTCGAGGTCGCCGAGGGCCGCGAGGTGCGCAGGCTGCTCGCCCGGGCCATCAACACCCTCCCGGAGCGCGAGAAGACCGTCGTCACCCTCTACTACTACGAGGGCCTCACCCTCGCCGAGATCGGCAACGTCCTGGGCGTCACGGAGAGCCGCGTCAGCCAGATCCACACCAAGTCGGTCCTCCAGCTCAGAGCGAAGCTGGCGGATGTCGGACGCTGACCGGGGAGGCCCCCACGAGGTCGAACGGACAGCCGTACAGTGGGACCCGTGCCAAGGATTCGAGCGGCCTCCGTGGCCGAGCACCGGACGATGCAGCGCGCCGCCCTGCTGGACGCGGCGCGCTCCCTGCTGTCCGAGGGCGGCACGGAGGCGCTGACCTTCCCCGCCCTCGCCGAACGCACCGGACTCGCCCGGTCGTCGGTGTACGAGTACTTCCGCTCCCGCGCGGCCGTCGTCGAGGAGCTGTGCGCGGTCGACTTCCCCGTCTGGGCGGCGGAGGTCGAGGCGGCCATGGAGCGGGCGGCCACCCCCGAGGCGAAGGTCGAGGCGTACGTGCGCCGCCAGCTGGAGCTCGTCGGCGACCGCAGGCACCGCGCGGTCGTCGCCATCTCCGCCAGCGAACTCGACGACGGCGCCCGCGAGAAGATCCGCGCCGCGCACGGCGGCCTCGTCACGATCATCGTCGAGGCGCTCGCCGGGCTCGGCCGGCCCGAGCCCCGCCTCACCGCGATGCTCCTCCAGGGCGTCGTCGACGCGGCCGTCCGCCGTATCGAGCTCGGCGCCGCCGAGGACCCCTCCGCCATCGCCGACACGGCCGTCGCCGTCGCCCTGCGCGGCGTCCTCCACTCCTGACGCCGCGTGCCCCTCACCGCAGGGGCAGCAGCCGGGACGGCGGGCGGCGCGGCGGTCGCGGCAGGATCGACAGCGGGTCCAGGTAGGCGTCCCCCCGTCTGAGCCCCCAGTGCAGGCACGCGCCCGCGCAGTGCGACGCCGCGTCGGCGGCGGTCAGGGCGACCACCTGCCCCGCCCGCACCTTCGCCCCGGCCTCCACCACGGCCCGGACCGGCTCGTAGGTGACCCTCGACGGCACCGCGCCCGGCGGCGCCGGCAGCGTCACCACCAGGACGCCCCGCCCCGCCACCGGCCCCGCGAACGTCACCCGCCCGGCGGCCGCCGCCCGCACCCGCGTGCCCGGCGGCGCGGCCAGGTCGACGCCCCGGTGCCCCCGCCCGTACGCCGAGGCGGGCGGCTCCCACCCCCGTACCACCGGCGCCCGCGGCGGCCCCACCGGCCACACCGCGTCCCGCACGGGCGGCCCGCCGCCGGGCGGGGCGTCCCCGCCCGTGCCGGGCGGGGACGTCGGCGGCGGCACGGCGAAGGCGGCCGCCGGAGCGCGCGCCGCCGGCACGGCGGCCGCGCCCGCGACCGCGGCGGCGAGGAGCAGGGACACCAGGGCCGCCGGCAGGGCGGCGCGCGGAGAGCGTCGGTCCATGCACGCACTGTCCCCCCGATCCGCCCGCCCGGGTGGATCACGGCCCCCGCCTGTGGACGACGGCACCGCTTGTGGACAGCGCCGTCACCCGAGGGTGCCCAGGTCCCGTACACTTCTTCTGGCGACCCGGGCCACCGGGTCGACTTCGCACGCCCCGCCACCGCCCTCACCGGCCGTGGTGGCGCTCATCGGTCCATTCGTGGCACAGCGCGCCGGGGCGTCAGGAAACAACCGACACATTCAAGGAGATACGGCCATGGCCGTCGTCACGATGCGGGAGCTGCTGGAGAGCGGCGTCCACTTCGGTCACCAGACCCGTCGCTGGAACCCGAAGATGAAGCGCTTCATCTTCACCGAGCGCAACGGCATCTACATCATCGACCTGCTCCAGTCGCTGTCGTACATCGACCGCGCCTACGAGTTCGTCAAGGAGACCGTCGCGCACGGCGGCTCCATCATGTTCGTCGGCACGAAGAAGCAGGCGCAGGAGGCCATCGCCGAGCAGGCGACCCGCGTCGGCATGCCGTTCGTCAACCAGCGCTGGCTGGGTGGCATGCTCACCAACTTCTCCACCGTCTACAAGCGCCTGCAGCGCCTCAAGGAGCTCGAGGCGATCGACTTCGAGGACGTGGCCGCCTCCGGCCTCACCAAGAAGGAGCTCCTGGTCCTCTCCCGCGAGAAGGCCAAGCTGGAGAAGACCCTCGGTGGCATCCGCGACATGCAGAAGGTGCCCAGCGCCGTCTGGATCGTCGACACCAAGAAGGAGCACATCGCCGTCGGTGAGGCGCGCAAGCTCAACATCCCGGTCGTCGCGATCCTCGACACCAACTGCGACCCCGACGAGGTCGACTACAAGATCCCGGGCAACGACGACGCGATCCGCTCCGTCACCCTGCTCACCCGCGTGATCGCCGACGCCGTCGCCGAGGGCCTCATCGCCCGCTCCGGCGCCGCCACCGGCGACAGCAAGCCGGGCGAGAAGGCCGCCGGCGAGCCGCTCGCCGAGTGGGAGCGCGACCTCCTCGAGGGCGAGAAGAAGGCCGACGAGGCCGAGAAGCCGGCCGAGGCCGCCGCCGAGGCCCCCGCCGCCGAGGCCCCGGCTGACGAGGCCCCCGCCGCGGAGGCCCCGGCCGCCGAGGCCGAGCAGGCCTGACCAGCGGTCCCGACCCCGAGGTCCGGGTCTCCGCGCCCGGTCTGACCGGTCCGGTCGTCGACGGAGGGGGCCACAAGCCCCCTCCGTCACCCCATAGATCCTGGTAGATCTTCCAGACTTCGAGAGAGATTCACAGATCATGGCGAACTACACCGCCGCTGACGTCAAGAAGCTCCGCGAGCTCACCGGCGCCGGCATGATGGACTGCAAGAAGGCGCTGGACGAGTCCGACGGCAACGTCGACAAGGCCGTCGAGGCCCTGCGCATCAAGGGCCAGAAGGGCGTCGCCAAGCGCGAGGGCCGTTCCGCCGAGAACGGTGCCGTCGTCTCCCTGATCGCCGACGACAACACCTCCGGTGTCATCGTCGAGCTGAAGTGCGAGACGGACTTCGTCGCCAAGGGCGAGAAGTTCCAGTCGGTCGCCAACCAGCTCGCCCAGCACGTCGCCGCCACCGGCCCGGCGGACATCGAGGCGCTGCTCTCCTCCGAGATCGAGCCCGGCAAGACCGTCCAGGCGTTCGTCGACGAGGCCAACGCGAACCTCGGCGAGAAGATCGTCCTGGACCGCTTCGCCCAGTTCTCCGGCGGCTACGTCACCGCGTACATGCACCGCACCATGCCGGACCTGCCGCCGCAGATCGGTGTCCTCGTCGAGCTCGACAAGGAGAACGCCGAGGTCGCCAAGGGTGTCGCGCAGCACATCGCCGCGTTCGCCCCGAAGTACCTCTCCAAGGACGACGTCCCGGCCGAGGTCGTCGAGGCCGAGCGCCGCGTCGCCGAGGAGACCACCCGCGCCGAGGGCAAGCCCGAGGCCGCGCTGCCGAAGATCGTCGAGGGCCGCCTCAATGGCTTCTTCAAGGACGCGACGCTGCTCGGCCAGCCGTACGCGCTCGACAACAAGAAGTCCGTTCAGCAGATCCTGGACGAGGCCGGTGTCACCCTGAAGCGCTTCTCGCGCATCAAGGTCGGCATCTGAGTCCGTACACGACGGACACCGGACCCCGATAGGGTCGCAGCAGTCGTCCGCGTCCGCGCCGGACGACCGCAGATCTGACGAGGAGGCCATTGCCGCACAGGGACACCAGTACCCCCGGCAATGGCCTTCTTCGTATGTGCACGAGGAGATCTCCAATGAATCAGGGCGCCGCACAGGGCGACGACAACACCGGTAAGAAAGCGGGCCGCTTCCTTCTGAAGCTGTCCGGCGAGGCGTTCTCCGGCGGCGGCGGCCTCGGCGTCGATCCCGACGTCGTGCACGCCATGGCCCGCGAGATCGCCGCGGTCGTCCGTGACGGCGCGCAGATCGCGATCGTCATCGGCGGCGGCAACTTCTTCCGCGGCGCCGAGCTCCAGCAGCGCGGCATGGACCGGGCCCGCTCCGACTACATGGGCATGCTCGGCACGGTCATGAACTGCCTCGCCCTCCAGGACTTCCTGGAGAAGGAGGGCATCCAGTCCCGCGTCCAGACCGCGATCACCATGGGCCAGGTCGCGGAGCCCTACATCCCGCTGCGCGCCGTGCGCCACCTGGAGAAGGGCCGCGTCGTGATCTTCGGCGCCGGCATGGGCATGCCGTACTTCTCCACCGACACCACCGCCGCCCAGCGCGCCCTGGAGATCGACGCCGAGGCCCTGCTCATGGGCAAGAACGGGGTCGACGGGGTCTACGACTCCGACCCGAAGACCAACCCGGACGCCGTGAAGTTCGACGCCCTGGAGTACGGCGAGGTGATCGCCCGCGACCTCAGGGTCGCCGACGCCACCGCCATCACCCTCTGCCGCGACAACAAGCTGCCGATCGTCGTCTTCGAACTCCTCACCGCGGGCAATATCGCCCGCGCCGTGAAGGGTGAGAAGATCGGCACTCTCGTGAGCGACGAGGGCACCCGGCACTGACCGTCCCCGGGCCCTCGACTCCGTTCGAGCAGGGGACCCCCATCGCCCCAGCCGGGTATGGACAAAGCCCTGCCGGTCGGACACCGTGCAGGAGAAGACGCGACGCAGGTTCCGCGGCCGTGGTGCACGCCGGGACAAACCCAAGACACGCAGGAGCAAGTGGTGATCGAAGAGACCCTCCTCGAAGCCGAGGAGAAGATGGAGAAGGCCGTCCTGGTCGCCAAGGAGGACTTCGCCGCGATCCGCACCGGGCGTGCGCACCCGGCCATGTTCAACAAGATCGTGGCCGACTACTACGGTGCCCTCACGCCGATCAACCAGCTGGCCTCCTTCTCGGTGCCGGAGCCGCGCATGGCCGTGGTGACCCCGTTCGACAAGACCGCGCTGCGCAACATCGAGCAGGCGATCCGCGACTCCGACCTCGGCGTCAACCCGTCCAACGACGGCAACATCATCCGGGTGGTCTTCCCCGAGCTCACCGAGGAGCGCCGCCGGGAGTACATCAAGGTCGCCAAGGGCAAGGGCGAGGACGCCAAGATCTCGATCCGCTCCGTCCGCCGCAAGGCCAAGGAGACCATCGACAAGTTCGTCAAGGACGGCGAAGTCGGTGAGGACGAGGGCCGCCGTGCGGAGAAGGAGCTCGACGACACCACCGCGAAGTACGTCGCGCAGGTGGACGAGCTGCTCAAGCACAAGGAAGCAGAGCTGCTCGAGGTCTGATGAACGACGCTTCCCGGGGGGCCCCGCCGCGAGGCGGACACTGGGGTCCGCCCGACCAGGGGCACGCTCTGGCCGCCGCCCCGGCGGGTCCCGCCCATGATGAGCACGCCGCGCAGCAGACTCGGCCCATGCCCATCGTGCCCGACCTCCCCGCCGGCGGAGACCAGGACGACCATGACCGGGGGGCCGCTCGGCTGAGCGGTCCCCTGTTCCGTGACGAGATGCCGCAGGAGCCCATGCCCTCGGAACCACCGGAGCCCGCCGAGCCGCAGGGTCGTTCGCAGCAGAGGCAGCAGCGGCAGAAGAAGCAGGCGGGACGCGACCTGAGGGCCGCCATAGGGGTCGGGGTCGGCCTCGGCGCGGTGATCATCGCGTCGCTGTTCGTCCAGAAGGCCGTCTTCGTCGGCGTGGTGGTGATCGCCGTCGTCGTCGGCCTGTGGGAGCTGACGTCCCGGCTCCAGGAGCGCAAGGGCATCAGGGCGCCGCTCGTCCCGCTCGCCGTCGGCGGCGCGGCGATGGTCGTCGCCGGGTACGTGCGCGGTGCCGAGGGCGCCTGGGTGGCGATGGCGCTGACCGTGCTCGCGGTGCTCGTGTGGCGGATGACGGAGCCGCCGCAGGACTACCTCAAGGACGTCACGGCCGGCGTGTTCGCCGCCTTCTACGTGCCGTTCCTGGCGACGTTCGTGGCGCTGATGCTGGCCGCGGACGACGGGCCGCAGCGGGTGCTGACGTTCCTGCTGCTGACCATCGTCAGCGACACCGGCGCGTACGCGGTCGGCTGGCGCTTCGGCAGGCACAAGCTGGCGCCGCGGATCAGTCCCGGCAAGACCCGGGAGGGCCTCTTCGGCGCGGTCGCCTTCGCGATGGCCGCCGGTGCGCTGTGCATGGGGTTCCTCGTCGACGGCGGTACGTGGTGGCAGGGCCTCCTCCTGGGCCTCGCGGTCGCGGTCAGCGCCACGCTGGGCGACCTCGGCGAGTCCATGATCAAGCGGGACCTGGGCATCAAGGACATGGGCACGCTGCTGCCCGGCCACGGCGGCATCATGGACCGCCTGGACTCCCTGCTGCCGACGGCGCCGGTCGTGTGGCTGCTCCTGGTGATCTTCGTCGGGGCGGGTTGACCGCCAGCAGGTACTCTGGAAGGGCTCGTGGCATCAGGCCGCGGGCCCTTTCCCCGTTCCCCGCCGACGCGGGGATGATCCGGTGAGGTCTCCCGGCTTCGGCACGACACTGCCGTCGTCCCCGCGCCCGCGGGGCCCGGGCATCGGATCCCCGTCCTCCCGAGGAGTCACCCGCGTGGTACGCCCCGTCCCTGGCGAACTCACTTTCGTCGCGCCCCGCGGAGCCAAGAAGCCGCCGCGGCACCTCGCCGACCTCACGCCCGCCGAGCGCAAGGAGGCCGTCGCCGCGATCGGCGAGAAGCCGTTCCGCGCCAAGCAGCTGTCCCAGCACTACTTCGCGCGGTACGCCCACGACCCCGCGCAGTGGACCGACATCCCCGCCGCGTCCCGCGAGAAGCTCGCCGGTGAGCTCCTGCCGGAGCTGATGAGCGTCGTCCGGCACATCTCGTGCGACGACGACACCACCCGCAAGACCCTGTGGCGGCTGCACGACGGCACGCTCGTGGAGTCGGTGCTCATGCGGTACCCCGACCGCGTGACGATGTGCATCTCGTCGCAGGCGGGCTGCGGGATGAACTGCCCGTTCTGCGCCACCGGCCAGGCCGGCCTCGACCGGAACCTGTCGACCGCCGAGATCGTCCACCAGATCGTCGACGGCATGCGCGCCCTGCGCGACGGAGAGGTGCCCGGCGGCCCCGCGCGGCTGTCGAACATCGTCTTCATGGGCATGGGCGAGCCGCTCGCCAACTACAACCGGGTCGTCGGCGCCATCCGCCGCCTCACCGACCCCGAGCCGGACGGCCTGGGCCTGTCGCAGCGCGGCATCACGGTCTCGACGGTCGGCCTGGTCCCGGCGATGCTGCGCTTCGCCGACGAGGGCTTCAAGTGCCGCCTCGCCGTGTCCCTGCACGCCCCGGACGACGAGCTGCGCGACACGCTGGTCCCGGTCAACACGCGCTGGAAGGTCCGCGAGGTCCTCGACGCGGCGTGGGAGTACGCCGAGAAGTCCGGGCGCCGCGTCTCCATCGAGTACGCGCTGATCCGCGACATCAACGACCAGGCGTGGCGCGGCGACCTCCTCGGACGGCTCCTCAAGGGCAAGCGGGTCCACGTCAACCTGATCCCGCTCAACCCCACGCCGGGCTCGAAGTGGACCGCCTCCCGTCCCGAGGACGAGAAGGCGTTCGTCGAGGCCATCGCCGCGCACGGTGTCCCGGTCACCGTCCGCGACACCCGCGGCCAGGAGATCGACGGGGCCTGCGGCCAGCTCGCGGCCTCCGAGCGCTGACCGAAAACCGCCCCGTTGTAGTCTGAGCTCGAACATCCGGATATTCCGACAGGGGAGCGCCACAGCGCTGAGAGTGCGGTGACCGTCAGACCGCAGACCCTCTGAACCTCGCCCAGGTCATTCTGGGTAGGGAGTTCGGTCTTTACTCGAGCTGTTGCGCCCTGCCCGCCGCGCCCGCGGCGGGCAGGGCCGCGTCTCTTCCTGGTCACCCCCAGGAGGAATCAGTGAGCACCACCAAGAAGATCACCGCGGGGGCGGCCGCCGTCGCGGTGGGCGCCCTGACGCTCACCGCCTGCGGCGGTTCCGGCGGCACGGACGACGGCGCGCGGTCCAAGACCGTCACGCTCGTCAGCCACGACTCCTTCGCCGCCTCCGACGCCGTGCTGAAGGCGTTCACCGAGGAGACCGGCTACACGGTCAAGGTCCTCAAGAGCGGCGACGCCGTCGAGGCGGTCAACAAGGCCGTCCTCACCAAGGGCGCGCCGCAGGGCGACGTCTTCTTCGGCGTCGACAACACCACCCTCTCCCGCGCCCTCGACAACGGCCTCTTCGAGCCGTACGCGGCGAAGGGCCTCGACCGGGTCGGCGAAGCCTTCCGGCTCGACGGGGACCGGCACCGCGTCACCCCCGTCGACTACGGCGACATCTGCGTCAACTACGACAAGAAGTACTTCGCCGACAGGAAGCTCGCCCCGCCGCGCACCTTCGACGACCTCGCCGAGCCCGCCTACAAGGACCTCCTCGTCGTGGAGAACCCCGAGCGCTCGTCCCCCGGTCTCGGCTTCCTGCTCGGCACGGCCGCCGCGTACGGCGACGGGGGCGCCTCCCGCCCGGGCGGGGGAGGCTGGCAGGGCTACTGGAAGAAGCTGAAGGACAACGGCGTCAAGGTCGTCGACAGCTGGGAGATCGCCTACAACCAGGAGTTCTCCGGTTCCGCCGGCGGCAGGAAGGCCAAGGCGGACCGGCCGCTCGTCGTCTCGTACGCCTCCAGCCCGCCCGTCGAGGTCCTGTACGGCGACCCGCGGCCCGCCGAGGCGCCCACCGGCGTCGCCGAGGGCACCTGCTACCGGCAGATCGAGTTCGCCGGCCTCCTCGAGGGCGCCGCCAACGAGGAGGGCGGCAAGGCCCTCCTCGACTTCCTGGTCGGCAAGAGGTTCCAGGAGGACATGCCGCTGAACATGTTCGTGCACCCGGTCTCCGAGGACGCCCGGCTGCCCGAGCTGTTCACCCGGCACGGCGTCGTGATCGACAAGCCGCTGACCATGGCCCCCGAGAAGATCGCCGCGAACCGCGACCAGTGGATCCAGTCGTGGTCCTCGCTCGTCCTGAAGTAGACGACCGCCCGGCGCGGGACGCCACGGCACGTGCCCCCCGCGGGGCACGTGCCCGGGACGGCGCGGTGCGCGGGGCGCTCGTCCTGCTGCCCGCCGCGTTCTTCGCCGTCTTCTTCGCCTACCCCGTCGCCACGATCGTCGGCCGCGGCCTGAGGACGGACGCCGGCTGGCGGCCCGGCCGGCTCGGCGAGGTGCTGGCCCGCCCGGAGGTCCTCGACGTCCTGTGGTTCACCACCTGGCAGGCGCTCGCCTCCACGGCGCTCACCCTCCTCGTGGCGCTCCCCGGCGCGTACGTCTTCGCCCGCTTCGACTTCCCCGGCAAGCAGGCGCTGCGGGCGGTGGTCACCGTGCCGTTCGTGCTGCCGACCGTGGTCGTGGGCACCGCGTTCCTGGCGCTCCTCGGGCGCGGCGGGCTCCTCGACGGGCTGTGGGGCGTCCGCCTCGACACCACGGTCTGGGCGATCCTCCTCGCGCACGTCTTCTTCAACTACGCCGTCGTCGTCCGCACGGTCGGCGGGCTGTGGGCGCAGCTCGACCCCCGGCAGGAGGAGGCCGCCCGGGTCCTCGGCGCGTCCCGCCTCACCGCCTGGCGCCGGGTGACGCTGCCCGCGCTCGGGCCGGCGGTGGCCGCCGCCGCGCTGATGGTGTTCCTCTTCACGTACACCTCCTTCGGCGTCGTCGTGATCCTCGGCGGGCCCGCGTACCGCACGCTGGAGGCGGAGATCTACCGGCAGACCGCGCAGCTCCTGGACCTGCCGACGGCCGCCGTCCTCACCCTCGTCCAGTTCGCCGCCGCCGCCGCGGTCCTCGCCGTGCACGCCCGAACCGTACGGCGCCGGGAGACCGCGCTGCGCCTCGTCGACCCGGCGGGCACCGCGCACCGGCCGCGCGGCGCCGGGCAGTGGGCGCTGCTCGGCGGGGTCCTCGCCTCGATCGCGCTGCTGCTGGTGCTGCCGCTCGGCGTGCTCGTCGCCCGGTCCCTGGACGCGTCCGGCGGTCTCGGCTTCTACCGGGCGCTGCGGTCGGCGGAGGCGAGCGGCGGCACGTTCGTCGTCCCGCCGCTGGAGGCCGTCCGGAACTCCCTGGAGTTCGCGTTCGCCGCGACCGCGATCGCCGTCACCGTCGGCGGGCTCGCGGCGGCGGCCCTCACCCGGCGGGCCGGCCGGCTGGTGCGGGGGTTCGACGCGCTGCTGATGCTGCCGCTCGGCGTGTCCGCCGTCACCGTGGGCTTCGGCTTCCTCGTCGCGCTGGACGAGCCGCCGCTGGACCTGCGCTCGTCGTGGATCCTGGTGCCGCTCGCCCAGGCCCTGGTCGGTGTGCCCTTCGTGGTGCGGACGATGCTGCCCGTCCTGCGCGCGGTCGACGTGCGGCTGCGGGAGGCGGCGGCGGTGCTCGGGGCGTCGCCGCTGCGGGCGTGGCGGGAGGTGGACCTGCCGATGGTGCGGCGGGCGCTGTTCGTCGCGGCCGGGTTCGCCTTCGCCGTGTCGCTCGGCGAGTTCGGCGCGACCGTGTTCATCGCCCGCGCCGACCACCCGACGCTGCCGGTGGCGGTGGCGCGGCTGCTCGGCCGGCCCGGCGAGCTCAACTACGGCCAGGCGATGGCCCTGTCCACGATCCTGATGGCGGTGTGCGCGGTCGCGCTCCTGCTGCTCGAACGCGTCCGCACGGACCGCAAGGGGGAGTTCTGACGATGCTGCTTCGGCTGGAGGGCGTGACCGTGCGCTTCGGCACCCGCACGGCCCTCGACGCGGTGGACCTGACGGTCGGCGAGCACGAGACCGTCTGTGTCCTCGGGCCGAGCGGCAGCGGCAAGTCGACCCTGCTGCGGGTCGTCGCCGGGCTCCTGCGGGCCGACGCGGGCCGGGTGCTCCTGGCCGGCGCCGACCAGGCCCGGGTGCCCGTGCACCGGCGCGGGGTGGGCCTGATGTTCCAGGACCACCAGCTGTTCCCGCAGCGGGACGTCGCCGGGAACGTCGCGTTCGGGCTGCGGATGCGCGGTGTGCCCCGCGCCGAGCGGGCCGCGCGGGTGGCCGACCTGCTGGACCTCGTCGGCCTGCCGGGCGCCGAGCGCCGGTCCGTCGCCGCCCTGTCCGGCGGTGAGCAGCAGCGCGTCGCCCTCGCCCGGGCGCTCGCCCCCAACCCGCGGCTGCTGATGCTGGACGAGCCGCTCGGCCAGCTCGACCGGGGGCTGCGCGAGCGGCTCGTCACCGAACTGCGCGGCCTGTTCCACCGGCTCGGCACGACCGTGCTGGCCGTCACGCACGACCAGGCCGAGGCGTTCGCCCTCGCCGACCGGGTCGTCGTCATGGACGAGGGCAGGATCGCGCAGGCGGGCACGCCGCTGGAGGTGTGGCAGCGGCCCGCGTCCGAGTTCGTCGCGCGGTTCCTCGGCTTCGACAACGTGGTCGCCGCGACGGTGAGCGGCGACGCCGCCGACACGGTGTGGGGCAGGCTCCCGGTGCCGCCCGGCACCCCGCCGGGCGCCGCCCGGCTGCTGGTGCGGCCCGCCGGCGTACGGCTCGGGGCCCCCGCCGACGGGCTGCGGTGCACGGTCGAGGGGCGCACGTTCCGCGGCCACCACGTGGCGGTCCTGCTGCGGCCCGCCGACACCGACGCCCCCGTGCTGGAGGCGGAGTGCGCGCTGCGGGACGCCCCGGAGGAGGGCGCGGTGGTCGGCGCCGCGTTCGTCCCGGACGAGGTCGTGGTCCTCGGCTGAGGGTCAGCACCGCGCGCACGGGCGGCGCGTCCGCGCTCGGTACGCCCCCGTCGCGCGCCCCAGTGCCACCCCGTACACCGAGAAGCCCCCGTACGCGACGGCCACCACCCACGGGGCGTGGTCCCCGAGCCCCACGTCGACCAGCCCGGCCCACACCAGCGCCCCCACCACCGCCAGGAACACCCCGAACGGGGCGAGCGCCGCGGCCCCCGCCCACCCGAGCGCCAGCAGCGCCGCCCGCACCGGTCCCGCGCCCCACGGCCGGGTGAGCGCCAGCGCCAGCCCCATCCCGACGACGGCCAGCACGGCGGTCGCGTCCACCCCGTGCGCGTACAGCCGGATCGCCAGGTCGCTCGCGTAGCGCGGGTCCAGTCCGGGGCGGCCCTCGCCGACGTACCCGGCCGTCCAGCCCAGCGCCCAGGCCGTCTTCATCACCGCGTACGGCACGAGGGCGGCCGCCGCGACCAGCCCCGCCCGCGTGGACCGGGCGCCCGCGGCCGCGCGGGCGCCCCCGCAGTGCGGGCACACGCCCCGCCCGCGCCGCCGGTACGCCAGCCCCGCGCCCAGCCACAGCGCGGCGCCCGCCACGGCGACGCCCTGGTTCGCCCACGCGGCCCAGTCCATCGGCGGCTGGTCGCGGCTGAGGAACGCCAGCACCCGCGTCAGGCTCAGCAGGAAGCCGAACCCGGACGTCAGGCACAGCGCCACCACCCCCCACGCCGCCCACCCGGGCCACACCCGCCCCGGCCACCGCCGCATCCCGTACGCCAGCGCCGCGGCGCCCCCGTACAGCGCGGCCGACGCCCACTGCGCCGCCGCGCCCCGGGCGGTTCCGCCGAGCGGGGCGTACCCGAACGCCGGGCCGGTCGCCGCGGCCAGCGCCGCGCCCGCCGCGTACAGCGCGCTCCACACGAGGGCGGCGCTCCCCGCCCAGGACGGCCACGCCGCCCACCATCGCTTCGGTCCCATGCCCACCAGGCTCCCGGCGCGGACCCGCACGGGCGTCGCCCCGCGGGAGGGTCCCGCTCCGCCTCGCGGCGGAGTGACCGCGCCCCGGGGAGCGACCGCGTCCCGGGGAGCGACCGCGTCCCGGGAGCGGCCGCGTGCGGCCGGGGTCCGGCCCGGTGGCCCGGGGCCCGGCGGACTACAGCCCCGAGAGGCGGAGCAGCTCCCGCGCGGCCTCCTCCACCGTGTCGACCAGGGCGATGCGGGCGGCCATCGGGCGGCCCTCCGCCAGGGCCCGCAGCAGCGGCCAGGCCGGCAGGTGCTCCGTCCAGTGGGTGCGGTTGACCAGCACCATCGGGGTCGGCTCGCCGCGCGACTCGTAGTAGTTCGGCGTGGCGTTGTCGAAGATCTCCTGGACGGTGCCGGCCGCGCCCGGCAGGTAGACCACCCCGGCCGTGCAGCGGGCCAGCAGGCCGTCCTCGCGGGTGGCGTTGGCGAAGTACTTCGCGATGTGCCCGGCGAACGCGTTCGGCGGCTCGTGGCCGTAGAACCAGGTCGGGATGCCGATCGAGTCCCCGCCCTCCGGCCAGCGGTCGCGCACGTCGAACGCGGCGCGCGCCCAGTCGCCGATCGACGGGGCGTACGAGGGTTCCTTGCCGAGCAGCAGCAGCGCCTCGTCGAGCATGCCGTCGGGGTGCGGCGCCGCGTACGCGCCGAGGTTGGCCGCCTCCATCGCGCCGGGCCCGCCGCCGGTGGCCACGGTCAGCCCGGCGCGGGCCAGGCTCCGGCCCAGGCGGGCGGCGCCCGCGTACGCGTCGGTGCCGCGCGCCATGGCGTGGCCGCCCATGACGCCGACGACCGGGACGCTGGCGAGCCGCTCGTCGAGCGCGTCGGAGATCGCGTCGTCGTGCACCGCGCGCAGCATCGACGCGAAGACGTCGCCGTCCCGCATGGTCCGCTGGAACCACGCGTACGTCCGGGCGTCCGGCGTCGCCGCGTACCCGTCCCGGTCGAGGCCGTCGAACAACTCGCCGGGCGTGTAGAGGAGTCCGCGGTACGGGTCGAACGGCACGCCGGGGACGGGCGGGAAGACCAGTGCCCCGTCGGCGCGGACCTTGGCCGCCGCGTCGGGCGCCATGCGGCAGCCGAGGAACACGGCGGCGGTCGCGTCGGCGGCCAGCAGCGCCGCCGTCCGGTCCGTCAGGTCCAGGGACTGCACGCGCCGTCCGACGAGGCTGCCGCCCGCGGCGGCCCGGTCGAACGCGTCGAGCGTCTCGATCTCGTTGTCGTGTCCGTGTCCGTGCGGCTGGAGGATGGCCATGCGGCCACCCTAGCCGGGGTGTTCGAACCCACCGGACCCGCCGGTGTCAGGGGCGGAGCGGAAGCGCCGTCAGCGCGGCCACGAGCCAGGTCAGCGGGGCGAACCCGGCCACCAGGACCGCCGCGCGCAGCAGCGCGGCCGAGCGGAGCAGGCCCGTCGGGGCGCCGAGCCGGAGCAGGGCGCCGGCCGCGGCGGCCCGGTGCTGCCGGACCTCCACGGCGGCGGTGAACAGGGCGGTCGCCGCGCACACCAGGACGAGGAGCGCGCCGAGGCCGGACAGCGGGCCGAAGGGCCGGGTGTCGGCCTGCGCGTACAGGGTGTTCGCCGTGAGCCCCGCGGAGACGGCCGCGCACAGCACGCCGAGGGGCCGGCCGACGCGGCGGGACTCCTCCATCAGGGCGCGGCCGGCGAGGAGCCGTGTCGCGCCCGGCCGGTACGCCTGGAGGAGCCGTCCGCACAGGTGGGTGAAACCGGGGCCGGTCACGGTGAGGCCCAGGGCGGTGAGGGCCCAGCCGGCCAGGACGGGGGCGGGGCTGCCGGGCACGCCGCCCGGCAGCGGCACCGCGCCGTCCGTGCCGCGCGCCCCGTACAGCTCCAGCGCCAGGCCCGCCGCCATGAGGGCGACGCCCCAGGGCAGGCCGGCCGGCGCGACCGCCGGGTCGAACGGGTCGCGGGCGGCGGGGGACCCGGTGCCGGCGTCCGCCGGGGCGGTGGTCCGCCGCCTGCCGGCGCGCGCCCGGCCGGGGCGCAGGGCCAGCGCGACGACGACGGACGTGACGAGGGGGACGAGCGCGAGCAGCGTCAGCGCGGCCGGCACCGGCAGGGGCCGCCCGCCGCCCAGCAGGTCGGCGGCGGCCCCGCCGAACGGCAGGTCGGACAGGTCGCCGCGCAGGTGCAGGCAGGCGAGGAACGCGAGCGCCGAACCGAGCGTGCAGGCGAGGGCGGTCGACGCGGCCGCGATGGCGGTCAGCCGGACCGGGCCGAGCCCGACGGAGGAGAGGCCGGGCCGGGGCCGGGTGCTCGGGTCGGTGCGGGCCACGGCGACCGCCAGGTACGCGACGGCGGCGAGCGGCAGGGCGCACCAGGCGAGCCGGAGCACGGAGGCGGAGGGCCGGTCGGGGTGCGCCACGGCGTGCCCGAGGGCGCACAGCAGCAGGAAGCCCGTCCCCGCCGACGCCGCGACGACCAGCAGCCGCCGCAGCAGGAGGAAGGGGTGGGCGCCGCGGGCTAGACGGAGAGCGAGCACGTGTCGCGCCCCTCCACGCCGGGGGTGTCCGGGGAGTTGACGCGCCGCCCGTCGAACAGGGCGACGGTGCGGTCGGCGAGGGCGGCGACGTCCGCGTCGTGGGTGGCGAGGACGACCGTGATGCGGTGCGAGCGCGCCGCGGCGGTGAGGGTGCGCAGGACCTGCGCGCCCTCCGCGCTGTGCAGGGCGGCGGTGGGCTCGTCGGCGAAGAGGACGGCGGGCTCGGCGGCGAGCGCGCGGGCGACGGCGACGCGCTGGCGCTGCGACTGGAGCAGGGCGCGCGGCCGCCGCTTGGCGCAGGCGCCGACGTCGAGCCGCTCCAGCCATTCGAGGGCGGCGGTCTTGGCGGCCCGGCGGGGGGTGCCGCGCAGCAGCAGGGGCAGCGCGGTGTTCTCCCAGGCGGTGAGCTCGGGGACGAGGGCGGGCTCCGGGCCGATCCAGGCGAACCGGTCGAGGCGGAGCCGTTCCCGCCGGGACGGGCTCATGGTGTGGACGGGCGCGCCGTCGAACCAGACCTCGCCCTCCTGGGGGACGGTCTGCCCGGCCAGGCAGTGCAGCAGGGTCGTTTTTCCGCAGCCGCGCGGGCCGTGGACGGCGAGGATCTCGCCCTCGTGGACGCCGAGCGAGACGCCGCTGAGCGCGGGGGAGCCGTCGTGCGTGTGGTGCAGGGAACGCGCCCACAGCACGTCGTTGTCGGGCGGGGCCGCCATGTCTCTCATCCCCTCGGGTCAGCTCGGAGCCTTCGTGTCCCCCCGAACCGGTCGGAACATAACACGTGGCTCGCCGGACCCCCCACGGGATGCCGCCGTAACGGTAGACGGCCGAGGCCCGGATGCACCCACGCGGGTGAATCCGGGCCGCGGCCGGCCGACGTACGGCCCGATCGGCCAGGGCAGGTCCGATCGGTCGACCGGTCAGAGCTTGGTCCAGGCCTCGGTGAGGGTGGCCCGGAGGATCTGCTCGATCTCGTCGAACGTCGACTGGTCGGAGACCAGCGGCGGGGCGAGCTGGACGACCGGGTCGCCGCGGTCGTCGGCGCGGCAGTACAGACCGTTGTCGAACAGCGCCTTGGAGAGGAAGCCGTACAGGACGCGCTCGGTCTCCTCCTCGTCGAAGGACTCCTTGGTGGCCTTGTCCTTCACGAGCTCGATGCCGTAGAAGAAGCCGTTGCCGCGCACGTCGCCGACGATCGGCAGGTCGTGCAGCTTCTCCAGCGTCGAGCGGAACGCGCCCTCGTTGTCCAGCACGTGCTGGTTGAGGTTCTCGCGCTCGAAGATGTCGAGGTTGGCGAGGCCGACCGCCGCGGAGACCGGGTGGCCGCCGAAGGTGTAGCCGTGCAGGAAGGTGTTGCCGCCCTTGTAGAACGGCTCGGCGAGGCGGTCGGAGATGATGCACGCGCCGATCGGGGAGTAGCCCGAGGTCATGCCCTTGGCGCAGGTGATCATGTCCGGCACGTAGTCGAACTTGTCGCAGGCGAACATCGTGCCGAGGCGGCCGAAGGCGCAGATGACCTCGTCGGAGACGAGCAGCACGTCGTGCCGGTCGCAGATCTCGCGGACCCGCTGGAAGTACCCGGGCGGCGGCGGGAAGCAGCCGCCGGCGTTCTGCACCGGCTCCAGGAAGACCGCGGCGACGGTGTCCGGGCCCTCGAAGAGGATCTGCTGCTCGATCTGGTCGGCGGCCCAGCGGCCGAAGGCCTCCGGGTCGTCGCCGAAGAGCGGGGCGCGGTAGATGTTGGTGTTCGGCACCTTGTGCGCGCCGGGGACCAGCGGCTCGAAGGGGGCCTTCAGGGCGGGCAGGCCCGTGATCGACAGGGCGCCCTGCGGCGTGCCGTGGTAGGCGACGGCGCGGGAGATCACCTTGTGCTTGGTCGGCTTGCCGACGAGCTTGAAGTACTGCTTCGCCAGCTTCCAGGCGGTCTCCACCGCCTCGCCGCCGCCGGTGGTGAAGAAGACCTTGTTCAGGTCGCCGGGGGCGTGGTGGGCGAGGCGCTCGGCCAGCTCGACGGCCCGCGGGTGGGCGTACGACCACACGGGGAAGAACGCGAGCTCCTGCGCCTGCTTGTACGCGGTCTCGGCGAGCTCGGTGCGGCCGTGGCCCGCCTGGACGACGAACAGGCCGGCGAGGCCGTCGAGGTAGCGCCTGCCCTTGTCGTCGTAGATGTAGGTGCCCTCACCGCGGACGATGGTCGGGACGGGGCTGTTCTCGTACGACGACATGCGGGTGAAGTGCATCCACAGGTGGTCGTAGGCGGTCTTGGAGAGGTCCTTGCTCACGGCTATCGGGTTCCCCACATGTAGGTCTGCTTCTTGAGCTTGAGGTAGACGAAGCTCTCGGTGGAGCGCACGCCGGGGAGGGTGCGGACGCGCTTGTTGATCACGTCCAGCAGGTGTTCGTCGTCCTCGCAGACGACCTCCACCATCAGGTCGAAGGAGCCCGCGGTCATCACCACGTACTCGCACTCGGGCATGGCGGTCAGCGCGTCGGCCACCGGGTCCACGTCGCCCTCGACGTTGATGCCGAGCATCGCCTGCCGCCGGAAGCCCACGGTGAGCGGGTCGGTGACGGCGACGATCTGCATCACGTTCTGGTCGAGGAGCTTCTGGACGCGCTGCCGCACGGCCGCCTCCGACAGGCCCACGGCCTTGCCGATGGCGGCGTAGGGACGGCGTCCGTCCTCCTGGAGCTGTTCGATGATCGCCAGGGACACGGCGTCGATCGCGGGGGACGATCCACTGCTGGTCCTGGAGTCTGCGCTTCGACTGGCCACGACCTCACTCTGCACCGGGACTCGTCGGTTTTGCAACCCGGGAATGATGAAATCCGTTGTCTGGAGTTCTCGATCTCACCGAATCCGAAGTTGTGGAGCGTCGGGCCTGTCGAAAGCGTGGCCTCAGCGACTAGGCTGGGTGTCTCACCCACCGGACAACACCACGCGGGCCGGAGGGTGACCACGGACACCGAAATCGACAGGAGGGGTGGCCACGTGACCACCGAACTGCGTCGTCTGCGCAACTACATCAACGGCGAGTTCCGGGATGCCGCCGACGGACGGACCATCGACGTCGTCAACCCCGCCGTCGGGGAGGTCTACGCCACCTCTCCGCTCTCGGGCCAGGCCGACGTGGACGCCGCCATGGAGGCCGCCGCCGCGGCGTTCCCCGCCTGGCGGGACGCCACCCCGGCCGAGCGCCAGAAGGCCCTGCTGAAGATCGCGGACGCGTTCGAGGAGCGCGCGGAGGACCTGATCGCCGCCGAGTGCGAGAACACCGGCAAGCCCTTCGGTCTGACGCGGACCGAGGAACTGCCCCCCATGGTGGACCAGATCCGCTTCTTCGCCGGCGCCGCGCGGCTGCTGGAGGGCCGCTCCGCGGGCGAGTACATGGAGGGCATGACCTCGATCGTCCGCCGTGAGCCGATCGGCGTCTGCGCCCAGGTCGCGCCGTGGAACTACCCGATGATGATGGCCGTGTGGAAGTTCGCCCCGGCCCTCGCCGCGGGCAACACGGTCGTCCTCAAGCCGTCCGACACGACGCCCGCCTCGACGGTCCTGATCGCCGAGATCATGGGGGCGATCCTGCCCAAGGGCGTCTTCAACGTCGTCTGCGGCGACCGCGACACCGGCCGGATGATGGTCGAGCACCCGACCCCGGCCATGGCCTCCATCACCGGCTCGGTGCGCGCCGGCATGCAGGTCGCCGAGTCGGCCGCCAAGGACGTCAAGCGCGTCCACCTGGAGCTGGGCGGCAAGGCCCCGGTCGTCGTCTTCGAGGACGTCGACATCGAGAAGGCCGTCGAGGACATCTCCGTCGCCGGCTTCTTCAACGCCGGCCAGGACTGCACGGCCGCCACCCGCGTCCTGGTCCACGAGTCGATCCACGACGAGTTCGTCGCCGCCCTCGCCAAGGCCGCCGCCGACACGAAGACCGGCGCGCCCGGCGACGAGGACGCGCTGTACGGCCCGCTCAACAACGCCAACCAGCTCAAGCAGGTCGGCGGCTTCATCGACCGCCTCCCGGCGCACGCCAAGGTGGAGGCGGGCGGCCACCGCGTCGGCGAGAAGGGCTACTTCTACGCGCCGACCGTCGTCTCCGGCCTCAAGCAGGACGACGAGATCATCCAGAACGAGGTCTTCGGCCCCGTCATCACCGTCCAGTCGTTCCGTGACGAGGAGCAGGCGCTCGCGTACGCCAACGGCATCGACTACGCCCTCGCCTCCTCCGTCTGGACCAAGGACCACGCGCGTGCGATGCGCATGTCCAAGGCCCTCGACTTCGGCTGCGTCTGGATCAACACCCACATCCCGCTGGTCGCCGAGATGCCGCACGGCGGCTTCAAGAAGTCCGGCTACGGCAAGGACCTCTCGGCGTACGGATTCGAGGACTACACGCGCATCAAGCACGTGATGACCTCGCTGAGCTGACACCCCGACGACGAACCGGAGGGCGGCCCCCGCGAGGGGCCGCCCTCCGGCCGTTCCCGCGGAGCGGGCCGCCCCGCCGGACCGCACGGGCCGTACGGATCACGCCGTACGGAACGGCAGCCCCATGAGGCCCGCGTGCCGCCGGCAGCCCGTCCCGGGTGACGGCCGGCCCGTGCCTGTGAGCGACACCACACCCGTTCCCGCCCGCGCCCGGCCGGAAGGACCGGCTCCGGGCCGATGATCCCTCCATGAAGGACGACGACGCGCAACGCGCGGTGACCTACGGGCTGTTCGCCGCCTGGGCCCTCCACGACATCGAGGAGCTGGCCTTCGGCCCGCGCTGGCTCCGCACCCACCTGCCCGCCCTGCGGGAGCGCTTCCCCGGTGTGCCCGACCGGGTGTGGGAGGCGGCCGCCGCCGTCGACGAGCGGGAGTTCGCCGTGGCGGTGGGGGCGATGGGGGTGATCGTCGCCGCCGCGTCCGCCGCGGGCGCGCGGACCGGCGGCCGGTCCGGCTTCTACCAGGGCGCCCTGACCGGTTTCGGACTGCACGGGCTCGTCCACATGGCGCAGGCCGCCGCCGTACGGGGGTACACGCCCGGGTCCGTGACCTCACCGCTGATCGTGGTGCCGTTCACCCTGTGGGCCCGCGGACGGCTGCGGCGCGCCGGCGTGCTGCGCCCCGCGCGGGCGCGCGACGCGGTGGCCGGACTGGCCCTGGCCACGGCCTCCGTCATCCTCTCCCACGCCGTCGCGCGGAGGATCACCGGGCCCCGGTGAGGGGCCCGCGAACCCGGGCGTACGCTGCGGACATGACCGAGCCGAGCGCCCTTCTGAGGCGGATCCGCGTGTGGTTGGCGTTCTTCGTCGTCTGCCTGGTGCTGAGCGGGGTGACCGCCTTCCCGCTCGTCACCGAGATGCGGCTGGCCCACGAGGCGCTGACCGGTTGGGCGTCGCCCGTCGCCGACGCCCTCCCCGGCCTCCTGGAGTGGATCGAGCGCGTCCGCGCGGGCCTGGACACCGCCGACTCCCGTTACCCGTTCCTGCTCTACGGCACGGACTGGCTGGCCTTCGCGCACCTCGTCATCGCGGTCGCCTTCCTCGGCCCGTACCGCGACCCCGTGCGCAACGTCTGGGTCGTCGACTTCGGCGTGATCGCCTGCGCCGGGATCGTCCCGCTCGCCCTGATCTGCGGGCCGATCCGCGGCATCCCCTTCTGGTGGTCGCTGATCGACATGTCGTTCGGGCTGTTCGGGGTGATCCCGCTGCTGGTCGTGCGCCGTCACATCAAGCGGCTGGAGGCCCTGACGGCGCCGGTCGCGACGGCACCCCGAACGCTGCTCGTGTGATCGCCTCGGTCACCGGGTTCCCGCCCCTGCCCTTGGCGTCGGTCGAGTTGACCGAGTACACCAGGGTGCGGGACAGGTCCTCGGTGGCCGCGATCAACGTGTTGTACCCCCAGCGGCCGCCCGTCTTGAGCCACACGACCCTCCCGTCCGGCAGCACGTACCGCTGCAGCCCGGCGCTCATCGTCGCGCCCGGCGCGTCGGCGGGGAGCGTGAACATCTCCTTCAGGTACGGCTCCGGCACGACCCGTCCGTCGAACAGGGCGACCAGGAACCGCTCCAGGTCCGCCGTCGTGGAGATCAGGTCACCCGCGGCCCAGCCGTCCGTCACGCCCCACACGGTGACGTCCCGCAGCTCGCTCGTCCCGTCGGGCATCGGGAACACCTGGTAGCCGCGGTTGTGCGGGCCGCGGATGCGCGGCGAGGCGCCGGGCAGGTACGTGTCCTGCAGCCCGAGCGGCCGCAGGATGCGCCGGGCGACCTGGTTCTCGTACGTGTCGCCGGTGACCCGCTCGACGAGCAGCCCGGCCACCGTGTACCCGATGTTGCTGTACCGCTGCACCTTCCCGGGCGGGGCGACGCGGGTCTTGGCGGTCGCGGAGGCGACGATCGCGCGCGGGTCGTGGACGTCGAACCGGTGGGCGTACCACTCGTGGACGTCCGTGCCGGGGAAGTCGCCGTCCGGCAGTCCGTGGGTGTGGTCGAGCAGCTGGCGCACGGTGACCCCGCCGTACCGGGCCGGGATCAGGTCGGGCAGGTAGTGCCGTACGGGCCGGGCGAGGTCCACCTCGCCGTCGGCGGCCAGCTGGAGCACCGTCGCCGCCGTGAACACCTTCGTCACCGACCCGGCCCGGAACCGCCCGTTCGGGTCGGCCGGGCGGCCGCTGCGCAGGTCGTGCACGCCCCCGCTGTCCTGCCAGGCGTCCCCCGCGTCGCCGACGCGGACCAGCGCGGCGGTCGCGTGGGCGTTCGGCAACTCGTCGAGCACCGCCCGCAGGGCGCCGAGGGCCGGCGCGCCGTGCGCGCCGGCCGCCGAGGGGGCGGCGGGAGCGGCCGGGGAGGAGGCCGCGGCCGGGGAGGCGGGTCCGGCCGCCACCCCGAGGACGAGGGCGGCGGCGAGCAGGGTCCGGATGCGTCTGGTCAAGGTCGACTCCTTGGTGGGCCGTCGTCGTGGACGAGTCCATCCTCGTGACGCGGCGCCTCCCGCGGATCGCCGGCGCGGGGGGTCTCTCCCGGGCCGTTCCCTCAGCCGCGCGGGGGAGGAGCCCCTCGGCCGGCTCCCCCGTCCGGGGGAGCGCCCGCCGTCACCAGGCCCGTCTCGTACGCGCAGATCACCGCTTGGACGCGGTCGCGCAGGCCCAGTTTGGCGAGCACGTTGCCCACGTGCGTCTTGACCGTGTGCTCGCTGACGACGAGGGCCCCGGCGATCTCGGCGTTCGACAGGCCGCGGGCGAGCAGCAGCAGCGTCTCGCGCTCCCGGCCGGTGAGCACGTCGAGCCGGTCCGACGGCGGGGGAGCGGGCCGCCGCGTGTACTCCGCGATCAGCCGCCGCGCCACGGACGGCGCGACCAGCGAGTCGCCCCGCGCCACCACCCGCACGGCGTGCACCAGGTCGTCCCGGCGCACGTCCTTCAGCAGGAAGCCGCTCGCGCCCGCGTGCAGGGCCTCGTACACGTACGCGTCCGAGTCGAACGTCGTCAGCATCACCGTGCGGCACGCGGTCCCCGCGCTGATCGCCCGGCACGCGTCGATCCCGTCCATGAGGGGCATGCGGACGTCGAGCAGCGCCACGTCCGGGGCGTGCTCCCGCACCGCCTCGACGGCCCGCGCCCCGTCGCCCGCCTCCGCGACGACCTCGATGTCCGGCTGCGCGTCGAGGATCATCGCGAAGCCGCTGCGCACCAGTTCCTGGTCGTCGGCGACGACCACCCGGATCGTCATCGCCCCACCGCCGCGCCGTCCGCGGGGACGCGGTCGGCGTCCCCGCCGAGGGGCAGCCGCACCGCGACGCGAAAGCCCCGGCCGTCCGGCCCGGCCCCGGCCTCCGCCACGCCGCCGTGCGCGGCGGCCCGCTCCCGCACCCCGACCAACCCGTGCCCCCTCCCGCCGGACCCCGCCGGCCCGCGCCCGTCGTCCACGACCGTGATCCGCAGGGTGTCCGCCGCGTACTCCAGGCGCACCGTCGCCGCGGTGGCGCCGGCGTGCCGGACGGTGTTCGTCAGCGCCTCCTGCACCACGCGGTACACGGTCGCGCCGAGCGCGTCGGGCAGGGCCCGGACCGGTCCCGCCACCTCGTACCCGACCCGCAGGCCGCTGCCGCGCACCCGCTCCAGCAGGGCCGGCAGCTCGGCCGCGCCCGGCTGCGGGGAGCGCGGCGCGCCGTCGGGGGCGTCCGGGCCCTCCCGCAGCACGCCGAGGATCCTGCGCAGCTGCGCCATCGCGTCGCGGCCCGTCTCCGAGATCGCGTCGAACGCCGCCTCCGCCCGCTCGGGGGCCGTCCGGACGGCGACCGGCCCCGCCTCCGCCTGCACCACCATCAGGCTCACCGCGTGCGACAGGATGTCGTGCATCTCCCGCGCGATGCGCGCCCGTTCCCGTGCGGCGGCCTGCTCGGCCTCGATCCGGTTGGCCCGCTCCAGCTGCGCCGCCCGGTCCTCCATCGCCGCGGTGTACCGCTGCCGCGTGTCCGTCAGCCGGCCGAAGGCGTACGCCGCCCCGAACAGGAACAGCGTGAACAGCAGCTCCCGGGCCTCCCCCGTGTTGTGGGCGACCGACGGGAAGATGACGGCGAGCGTCAGCGCGGCGACGCCGAGCCGCTTCGCGGGCGGGGACAGCACGGCCACGGTGTAGAGGGCGACCAGTCCCTGGTACGGCATCGGCTGGCCGGGGCCGTCGACCGCGAACCGGTACAGCCCGCCCGCCGCCAGGACCGCGAGCAGCACGGCGACCGGGGCGCGCCGCCGCCACAGCAGCGGCAGCACCGACAGCGTCGTGAGTCCGTACGCGGTCCACGTCGCCGCGGGCAGGTGCGGGGCGCGCGGCACCACGAACGGCATCGTGACCGCCGCCTGCACCAGCAGCGTGACGCCGAGGTCGACGAGCCAGGGGCGGGCGGCGGCGCGCGGGCCGGTCACGGCTTGCGGGCCGCGGCGCCGAACCGGGCGGCCACACCCGCCCGCCCGGGCCCGGGCAGGCGGCGGGCGCGGGACACGATGCCCGGCTCCGGGACCTCCGGCCCGTCCGGGAACGACGCGGACCCCCCGCGGTCGCGGGCGGTGACGGGCGGCGTGGCGTGGGCGTTCCGGAACGCCGTCGCCTCCACGTCGCCCCCGCCGCCCGGCCGGTGGCTCCACACGCGCGCGTGGTGCGCGACGCCGGTGCGGTTCCCGGCGCTGTGGTCGGACGTCACGTACGGGCTCCCGTCAGTACGGTGCTGAGCGTGTCCACGCGGTTGGTGGTGATCGAGTCCACCCCGTCGGCGATCAGCTTACGCATGGTCCTGCGGGTGTCGGCCGTCCAGGCGGAGACGAGCAGCCCGTCGCGGTGGACCCGGTCCGCCAGCTCCCTGCCGACCAGCCCGAAGCGGTAGTTGAGCCAGCGGGGGGCCAGCGCGTCCAGCAGGACGGGGCGGACCGGCGCGAGCGTCGTCCACGTCAGGGCCAGTTCGGCGGCCGGGTCGGCGGCGCGGACGAGCAGCAGGGCGGGCGCGCCGGAGCAGTAGTAGACCCGGTCCTCCGCGTCGCACTCGTGGACGGCGCCGACGATCGCGCGCACGGACGCCTCGGTGGCACCGGGCAGGTCGATCATCACGCGGTGCGGGGCGGCCGCGGCCAGCGCCTCGTGCAGGGTCGGCACGCCCTCCGGGCCGGTCAGCTCCCGCACCTCGGCGAGACCGAGCGAGGAGATCGGCCGGTCGACGCGCCAGAGCCGCCGCAGCGTGTCGTCGTGGAGGAGGACCGGGACGCCGTCCCAGGTGAGCCGTACGTCGATCTCCACGGCGTCCGCGCCGCGGGCCAGCGCCGAGCGGATCGACGCGACCGTGTTCTCACGGACCCGGTACGGGTCGCCCCGGTGTCCCACGGCGGTGACGGTGCGCATGTGCCCCATTGTCGGGGCGGGACGGCTCAGAGCGCGAGCCACTGCTCCGTGTAGGCGTCGATCTCCCCGGCGATCCGGGCCTTTCCGGCCGGGTCCAGGAAGGACGCCTCGACGGCGTTCTTCGCCAGGGCGGCCACGCCCCGCTCGTCGAGCCCGAGGAGGCGGGCGGCGACCGCGTACTCGGTGTTCAGGTCGGTGCCGAACATCGGCGGGTCGTCGGAGTTGACCGTGACGAGGACCCCGGCGGCCACCATCTCCCGGATCGGGTGCCGGTCGAGGTCGGTGACGGCGCGGGTGGCGAGGTTGGAGGTGGGGCAGACCTCCAGGGCGATGCGGTGCTCGGCGAGGTGCGCGAGGAGCGCCGGGTCCTGCGGGGCGCTCGTGCCGTGGCCGATGCGCTCGGCGCGCAGGTCGCGCAGGGCGTCCCAGACGGTCTGCGGGCCGGTCGTCTCGCCGGCGTGCGGCACGGAGTGCAGGCCGGCCGCGATGGCCCGGTCGAAGTACGGCTTGAACTGCGGACGCGGCACGCCGATCTCCGGCCCGCCGAGACCGAACGACACGAGCCCCTCGGGCCGCAGGTCCACGGCGAGGCGGGTGGTCTCCTCGGCGGCCTCCAGACCGGCCTCGCCGGGGATGTCGAAGCACCAGCGCAGGATCACGCCCAGCTCGGTCTCGGCGGCGGCGCGGGCGTCCTCGATGGCCGCCATGAACGCCTTCTCGTCGATCCCGCGCCGCGTCGAGCTGAAGGGCGTGATCGTCAGCTCCGCGTACCGGATGTTCTGCCGCGCCATGTCGCGGGCGACCTCGTAGGTCAGCAGCCGTACGTCCTCGGGGGTGCGGACCAGGTCGACGACCGACAGGTAGACCTCGATGAAGTGCGCGAAGTCGGTGAAGGTGAAGTAGTCCACCAGTGCCTCGGGGTCCGTGGGCACCTTCGAGTCGGGGTGGCGGGCGGCCAGCTCGGAGACGATGCGGGGCGAGGCCGAACCGACGTGGTGGACGTGCAGTTCCGCCTTGGGCAGGCCCGCGATGAAGGGGGTCAGATCGGCCATCGTGGTCCTCCGTGTGGGTGAGCCGTCCCGGGTCACGGATCATCGTAGGCGGGTCGTTAGCATGTCCGGACACGATGGGGGAGCCTCATGCCAGAGAACAGCGAGCGGAACGATCCCTGGGCGCCGCCGGAGAGCCGGCCGGCCCAGCCGCCGGGGATCGACCTGGGCAAGACCGGTTCGCCGGCGCCCGCGCCGCACGACCAGCCGACGGTGACGTCGATGCCCGCCGCCGGCTTCGGCGCGCCGACGGGCGGCCAGCTGCCGCCGCCCCCGGTCGCGCCCGGCGGTCCCGCGCAGCCCGCCCCCGGCCCGTACGGCTACCCGGCACCGGGTGCCACGCCCGCGGCGGGCGCCCCGGGCGGTTACGGCTACCCGGGGGGCCACCCCGGCGCGTACGGGACGTACGGCGGCCCCGGCGCGTGGGGTCCCGGCCCGGCGAACGGGCTGGGCATCGCGTCGATGGTGGTCGGCATCGTCTCGCTCGTGACCTGCTTCATGTACGGCCTCGGCATCGTCCTCGGCATCCTCGCCCTGATCTTCGGCATCATCGGCCGCAAGCGCGTGCAGCGGGGCGAGGCGAACAACGGCGGCATGGCCACGGCGGGCATCGTCACCGGGGCCGTCGGCATCGTGCTCGGCGCCCTGGTCCTGGGCGCGATGATCTGGGCGATCGTCCAGAGCACGGAGAAGGACGGCGGCCTCGACCAGGACGACCCGTACGCCACCACCCTGGTCCTCACGGATTCGGGGACCCCGGCCTCCAGGTGATCGTCGGGCCATACGATGGGCCGACGAATTCCTCGGAGGGGAGACCACTCATGTCCGACCCGTATCAGCAGCCCGGTGGCTTCGGGCCCAGCCCCTACGGCAACGGCCAGCCGCCGCAGCCCGGCTACGGATACCCGGCGCCGGCCACCCCTCCGCCGCCCCCGGCCGGCTACCCCACCGCCCCGCAGCCCTCGCCGTACGCGGCGCCCGCGCCCGCCTACGGCATGCCCGTGCCGCAGCCGAGCAACGGGCTGGGCACCGCGGGCCTGGTGCTCGGCATCATCGGCGTCGTCTGCAACCTGACCGTCTTCCTCTGGTTCGTCGGCGTGATCCTGGGCATCCTCGCGATCATCTTCGGCGCGGTCGGCCGGGGCAAGGCCAACCGCGGCGAGGCGACCAACAAGGGCGCGGCCACGGCGGGGCTCATCACGGGCATCATCTCGGCCGTCCTGATCCCCGGCATCCTGCTGCTGCTGTTCGCCAGCGCCATGGGCCTGGCGTCCTCCGCCGGCTGAGGACCCTCCGGCCCCCGCGGCCCGGCACGCCCCCCGGCGTGCCGGGCCGCCGCCGTCCGGGCCGCGCTCCGGCCCGGCGTCCTCCTACCCGCGCAACTCCTCGCGGGCGTCCATCAGCGCGAAGCCCAGCAGGTTGAGACCCCGCCAGCGGGCCGGGTCGTGGGCGCGCTCGTCGTCGGCGGCGAGCCCGATCCCCCATACGCGGTCCATCGGGCTGGCCTCCACCAGGACCCGGTCGCCCGTGCCGAGCAGGAAGCCCAGCAACTCCGGGTGCTCCGCGAACTTGTGGCGGCTGCCCGCCACCACGATGCCGTACCGCTCCCGCCGCCAGACGGCCTCGTCGAAGCCGCGCACCAGCCGTCCCGCCTTCTTCGCGAGGGCCGGATCGGCCGCCGAGACCGCCTCCCGCTCCGCCTCGGCGTCGCCGAACAGCCGCGCCTTGGCCGCCATCATCCAGTGCTCCGCCGTCGCGTACACGACGCCGTCGACAGTGAAGGGCGACGGCCACCACTGGCTGAGGCAGCTCGCCCCGATCCGCCCGTCGGGGCGCGGACGGTGCCCCCAGAAATGCAGGTACTTGACCCGTTCACCCTTGCCGACCCGCTCGATCAGCGCTTCCAGCCGTTCCATGCACGCCAGCATCGCAGCCGCCTCCGACACTCCGTACGGGGTTTTCCGGCGCAGCGGACCACAGGGCCGACCGAATCCGTCGGGTAATCAAAAGGCAACAACGGAATCACTTGTTGGGTGGGGGTGCCTCTGCCAGGATCGGCACCCACGTCACGCCGGGACAACGGAGAGCGTCCATGGAAGAACGCTTCCCCACCGCCCCCGAGGGGCGACGGCACCCCGCCGCGGGGGCGCGCGGCGCGTCCGGGGCCCCGCCCCGGCCCGCGTGGCGTCCCCGTCCCGGCCGTCAGCGGGACGCCTCACGGGGGCCACCGCGCGTCAGCCTTCGGGAAGGGCGTGCCAACCTACTCCTTCGAGGAGTACACGCAGGTCACACACGTGATGCACGACGACGCCGCGGTCGCTGGGAAGGACCGCCACCGCACGATCCCCGGGGACCGACAGCCCGCCGCCCGACCAGCGGCCCGCCCCCTCCGAAAGGCACAACGCATGGAGCAGTACGAGCCCGACAGCCTCTCCGCGGCACAACGCGCCGCGATGCGGCGCAGCCTGACGAACGGCAGGGCGGCCCTCACCCGCCGCTCCCTGCTGCGCGCCTCGGGCGCCCTCGCCCTCGGCGGGCTCGCCGGGCTGAGCGGCTGCGGCATCCCGCCCGCGAGGCGGGAGGGCCAGGGCCCCGCCCCCACCGACCACTCGGCCGCGGAGAAGCGGGTCGCCTTCTCCAACTGGACGCAGTACATCGACCTCAGCGAGGACGAGAAGCGCCGCCCCACGCTGGAGGCCTTCACCCGGCGGACCGGGATCGCGGTCACGTACACCGAGGACATCAACGACAACGTCGAGTTCTTCGGCAAGATCAAGCCGCAGCTCGCCGCCGGCCAGGACACCGGCCGCGACCTGATCTGCGTCACCGACTGGCTCGCCGCCCGCATCATCCGCCTCGGCTGGGCCCAGAAGCTCGACCCGGCGAACCTCCCCACCGCGTACGCCAACCTCGCCCCGCAGTTCCGCCGCCCCGACTGGGACCCGGGCCGCGCCCACTCGTACCCCTGGACCGGCATCTCCACCGTCATCGCCTACAACGCCAAGGCGACCGGCGGCCGCAGGGTCGACTCCGTCACCCAGCTCCTCGACGACCCCCGGCTCAAGGGCCGCGTCGCGTTCCTCTCCGAGATGCGCGACACCGTCGGGATGACCCTCCTCGACATGGGCAAGGACCCCGGCAAGGTCACCGCCGCCGACTACGACGCGGCGATCGGCCGCCTCCGTAAGGGGGTCGAGACCCGGCAGATCCGCCGCTTCACCGGCAACGACTACACCGCCGACCTCGGCAAGGGCGACCTGGCGGCGTGCCTCGCCTGGGCGGGCGACCTCATCCAGCTCCAGGCCGACAACCCGGACGTCAAGTTCGCGATCCCCGCCGCCGGTTACCTCACCTCCACCGACGACCTGCTGGTCCCGGCCGGGGCGCGGCACAAGACCAACGCCGAGAGGCTCATCGACTACTACTACGAGCCCCCGGTCGCCGCCCGGCTCGCCGCGTACATCAACTACGTCTGCCCCGTCGAGGGCGTACGCGGGGAACTCGCCCGGATCGACCCGGCGATGGCGGCGAACACGCTGATCCTCCCCGACCGGGCGACGGCCGCGAAGTCCCACGCCTTCCGCTCCCTCGACAGCGCGGAGGAGACCGCGTTCGAGGAGAAGTTCGCCAAGCTCATCGGCGCCTGAGCCGGCCACGGCCCCGCCCCCCCGTTCCGCCCCCGACACCTGGGACCCCACCCATGACCGACACCCCCACCGGCGGCGACGTCCGCCTCACCGGGATCAGCAAGACCTACGGCTCCTTCACCGCCGTCCACCCGCTCGACCTGACCGTCCCCGAGGGCTCCTTCTTCGCCCTCCTCGGCGCCTCCGGCTGCGGCAAGACCACCACCCTGCGCATGATCGCCGGCCTGGAGGAGCCCACCACCGGCACGGTCCTGCTCGGCGACCGCGACGTCACCGACCTCCCCCCGCACAAGCGGCCGGTGAACACCGTCTTCCAGTCCTACGCCCTCTTCCCCCACCTGGACGTCCACGAGAACATCGCCTTCGGCCTGCGCCGCCGCGGCGTCAGGTCCGTCAGGCGCCAGGTCGACGAGATGCTCGAACTCGTCCAGCTCGGCGACAAGGCCCGGCACCGCCCGCACCAGCTCTCCGGCGGCCAGCAGCAGCGCGTCGCCGTCGCCCGCGCCCTGATCAACCACCCCCGCGTCCTCCTCCTCGACGAACCGCTCGGCGCCCTCGACCTGAAGCTGCGCCGCCGGATGCAGCTGGAGCTCAAGCGCATCCAGACCGAGGTCGGCATCACGTTCGTCCACGTCACCCACGACCAGGAGGAGGCCATGACCATGGCCGACACCGTCGCCGTGATGAACGCCGGCCGGGTCGAGCAGATGGGCGCCCCCGCCGAGCTGTACGACAACCCGCGCACCACGTTCGTCGCCAACTTCCTCGGCACCTCCAACCTCATCGAGGCCGAGGTCGTCGAGGTCGGCGCCGACGTCGTCGCCACGGCCGGCGGCGGCACGCTGCGGCTGCCCGCCGACCGGTGCCCCGCCCCCGTCCGCGCCGGCGGCCGGCTCCTCGTCGGCATCCGCCCGGAGAAGATCACGCTCGCGCACGCCGACGACGCGGACGCGATCCCCTCCGGCCGCAACAGGACCGCCGGCCGCATCGCCGACACGTCCTTCATCGGCGTGTCCACCCAGTACGCCGTCGACGGCCCCGCCGGCACCGGCCTGCAGGTGTACGAGCAGAACATCGAGCGCGACCCGCGGCTCGTCCCGGGGGCCGAGGTCGTCCTCCACTGGAACCCGGCCCACACCTTCGGCCTCGACGCCGCCCAGGACGTGGAAGCGGGCGCCCCGACGGTGGAGGGCGCCGCGTGACGACCGCCACCGACACCCCGCCCCGGGCCGGGGCGGCGGCCCCCGCCGTACGGCGGCGCTCCGCGCGCAGGCGGCTCGTCCCGTACTGGCTGCTGCTGCCCGGCGTCCTGTGGCTGCTGGTCTTCTTCGCCCTGCCGATGGTCTACCAGGCGTCCACGTCCGTGCAGACCGGCTCCCTGGAGGAGGGCTTCCGGGTCACCTGGCACTTCCCGACGTACTGGGAGGCCCTGCGGGACTACCACCCGCAGTTCGCGAAGACGCTGCTGTACGCCGGGACCGCCACCCTGCTGTGCCTGCTGCTCGGCTACCCGCTCGCGTACCTCATCGCCTTCCGCGCCGGCCGCTGGCGCCACGTCCTGCTCGTCCTGGTCATCGCGCCGTTCTTCACCAGCTTCCTCATCCGGACGCTGGCCTGGAAGACGATCCTCGCGGACGGCGGCGCCGTCGTCGGCGCCCTCGACGCGCTGCACGTCCTCGACGTCACCGGCCGGCTCGGCTGGACCGAGGGCGACCGGGTCCTCGCCACACCGCTCGCGGTGATCTGCGGACTGACGTACAACTTCCTGCCGTTCATGATCCTGCCGCTGTACACCTCGCTGGAGCGGATCGACGGACGGCTGCACGAGGCGGCCAGGGACCTGTACGCCTCGCCCGCCGCCACCTTCCGCAAGGTGACCCTCCCGCTGTCCATGCCGGGCGTCGTCTCCGGCACGCTGCTCACCTTCATCCCCGCGAGCGGCGACTACGTCAACGCCGAACTCCTCGGGTCGACCGACACGAAGATGATCGGCAACGTCATCCAGGGCCAGTTCCTCCGGGTGCTCGACTACCCGACCGCGGCGGCGCTGTCGTTCCTCCTCATGGCCGTCGTGCTCGTCACGGTCACCGTCTACATCCGCCGGGCCGGAACGGAGGACCTGGTCTGATGCCGAACTGGATCCGACGCAACCTCGTCGTCCTCGCGGGCCTGCTCACGCTCGTCTACCTCACCCTGCCCAACGTCGTCGTCCTGGTGTTCTCGTTCAACCGGCCCGACGGCCGCTTCAACTACACCTGGCGGCGGTTCTCGGCGGACGCCTGGAAGGACCCCTGCGGCGTCCCCGACCTGTGCGGCGCGCTCGCCCTGTCGCTCCAGCTCGCCGCCTGGGCCACGCTGGGCGCGACCGTGCTCGGCACGATGATCGCCTTCGCGCTGGTCCGGTACCGCTTCCGGGCGCGCGGCGCGGTCAACGCGCTGATCTTCCTTCCGATGTCCATGCCCGAGGTCGTCATGGCCGCCTCGCTGCTCACGCTGTTCCTCAACATGGGCGCCGAGCTCGGCTTTTGGACGGTCCTCATCGCCCACGTGATGTTCTGCCTCAGCTTCGTCGTCGTCGCGGTCAAGGCGCGCGTGACGGCCATGGACCCGCGTCTGGAGGAAGCCGCCCGGGACCTCTACGCCGGTCCCGTGCAGACCTTCCTGCGGGTCACCCTGCCGATCGCGGCGCCGGGCATCGCCGCCGGCGCGCTGCTCGCCTTCGCGCTGTCGTTCGACGACTTCGTCATCACCAACTTCAACGCCGGCTCGGCGGTCACCTTCCCCATGTTCGTGTGGGGATCGGCCCAGCGCGGCACGCCCGTGCAGATCAACGTCGTCGGTACGGCGATGTTCGCCGTCGCGGTGCTGGCCGTCGTCGCCGGACAGCTGCTCACCGCCCGGCGGAAGCGGGCGGAAGAGCACCACTGACACCGGAACCCGAGGGAGTGGGAAGCCATGGACCCAGCCGCCGTACGGACCGCCGCACCGTCACTCTCCGACGCCCAGCCCGTCCCCTTCTGGCTGGACGACCCCGGCCGGCCCGCCCCCCTGCCCGCCCTCACCGCCACCGAGCACTGCGACCTCCTCGTCGTCGGCGGCGGCTACAGCGGACTGTGGACGGCGCTCCTGGCCAAGGAGCGCGACCCCCGGCGGGACGTCGTGCTCATCGAGGGCCGGGAGGCGGGCTGGGCCGCCTCCGGCCGCAACGGCGGCTTCTGCGCCGCCTCCCTCACCCACGGCCTCGGCAACGGGCTGGCCCGCTGGCCCGCCGAGCTGCCGAAGCTGGAGGAGCTCGGCGCGCGCAACCTCGACGCCATCGAGGACGCCGTCGCGGCGTACGGCATCGACTGCGACTTCGAGCGCACCGGCGAGATCGACGTCGCCACCGAGCCCCACCACCTCGACGAGCTGCGCGCGCTGCACGAGGCGGCCGGCCGGCTCGGCCTCGGCGACGGCCTGGAGCTCCTCGACCGGGACGCGGTCCGCGCCCAGGTCGACTCGCCGACGTTCCTCGGCGGCCTCTGGGACCGGCGCGGCGTGGCCGTCCTCCACCCGGCGAAGCTCGCCTGGGGCCTGAAGCGGGCCTGCCTCGACGCGGGCGTCCGCCTGTACGAGAACACCCGGGGCCTCCACCTCGCCCCGTCCGGCGCCGCCATGGCCGTCCGCACGCCCTACGGCCACGTCCTCGCCCGCCGGGTCGCCCTCGGCACCAACGTCTTCCCGTCCCTCGTGCGGCGCACCCGCCCCTACACCGTCCCGGTCTACGACTACGCCCTGATGACCGAGCCGCTCACCGCGGACCGGCTCGCCTCCCTCGGCTGGGGGAACCGCCAGGGCCTGGGCGACAGCGCCAACCAGTTCCACTACTTCCGGCTCACCGCCGACAACCGGGTCCTGTGGGGCGGGTACGACGCGATCTACCCGTTCGGCGGGCGCGTCCGCGCCGAACTCGACCAGCGCCCCGAGACGTACCTGACCCTCGCCGCGCACTTCTTCCGCTGCTTCCCGCAGCTGGCGGGCGTGCGGTTCAGCCACGCCTGGGGCGGCGCCATCGACACCTGCTCCCGCTTCTCCGCCTTCTTCGGCACGGCGCACCGGGGTCGGGTCGCGTACGCCGCCGGGTACACCGGGCTCGGCGTGGGCGCGTCCCGGTTCGGCGCGGAGGTGATGCTGGACCTGCTGGCGGGGGAGCGCACGGAGCGCACGGAGCTGGAGATGGTGCGCACCAAGCCGCTGCCGTTCCCCCCGGAGCCGTTCGCCTGGGCCGGCATCGGCGTGACCCGGTGGTCCCTGGCCCGGGCCGACGCCCGCGGCGGCCGCCGCAACCTGTGGCTGCGCGCCCTGGACCGCCTCGGCCTGGGCTTCGACAGCTGAGGCGGGTGGCGGAGGGCCGCCGCCGGACGCCGGGAGGGCGCCCGGCGTGTGCCCACCCGTGCGCCGGCTTGTGCGCCCCCGCGCGCTGATTCACTCCTCCGGGTTCGGTGAACCCGCGTAATGATCCCCGCGCATCCGCCTCTCCCGTGTGAGGGAACCGCCCGGCAGGGCAGTCACACACGGACATGGAGGCTGGGGGCACATGACGGGTTCTGGGACGTCGGGGAAGAACGGTTCGTCCGGGGCCAGGGCGGTGGTGGAGTGGCTGGTGTCGGTGGCGCCCGACCCCGACGCCTGCCGGTGGGAGTGGGAGCGCAACCCGAGGGGGATCGCGCTCCTGCCCGCCGGGCGGCGCTGGGACGTGCTCATCGTCCCGGCGCGGCTCGGTCACCCGGCGCTGGAGGTGCTCCGGCGGCTCGTCGACCGCCCCGGGCCGGTGCTCTGCGACCTCGGCGACGAGCGGATGGGCTTCTTCGTCCCGGCCGGCACGGCCGCGTGCTGGGTCGGCACGGGCATGCGCGGCGCCGGCGGCGGCACCTGGATCGTCGTCCCGTACCCCGGGCGCATCACGGACGGGGTGCGCTGGCTGGTGCTGCCGGACGGGTCGGGCACCCTCACCGATCCGGCGCTGCTGGAGCGGGCGATGCACGAGGCGGCGGGGCGCCTCGCGGGGGACGGCGGCGGCCGGAGGTCTTGACAACAGGATTGGTCTGGACCATGTTGTGCGCGCCGCACGTCGACACCCCCACACCCGGAGGAAGTTGTGGACCGCAACCGTCGCACCAGACCCCTCGCCGCCGTGCTGGCGGCCGCGCTCGCGGCGGGCGGCCTCATCGCCGCGACGCAGACCGCCGAGGCCCGCCCGCACGCCACGACCACGGCCGGGGCCGCCTCCCCGGCCGCGTCCGCCGACACCGAACTCGTCCGCAACGGCGGCTTCGAGACCGGCCTGGACGGCTGGTCCTGCACCTCGGGCAGCGGAGCCGTCGTCACCTCACCCGTGCACGCGGGCACCCACGCCCTGAAGGCCACGCCCGCGGGCGGCGACAACGCCCGCTGCTCCCAGACCGTCGCCGTGCGCCCCGACTCGGCGTACACCCTCAGCGGCTGGGTGCGCGGCGGCTACGCGTACCTCGGCGCGTCCGGCACCGGCACCACCGACACGTACACCTGGACGCCCTCCGCCGCCGACTGGCAGAAGCTCACCACGACCTTCCGCACCGGCCCCGCCACCACCTCGGTCACCCTCTACACGCACGGCTGGTACGGCACCCCCGCCTACCACGCCGACGACCTCTCCCTCATCGGCCCCGGCGGCGACCCCGTCACGATCCCCGCCGCGCCCACCGGGCTGACCGCGGGCACCCCGACCCCCTCCAGCGTGCCGCTCACCTGGCGGCCCGTCAGCGGCGCGACCGGCTACACCGTCTACCGCGACGGCGCGAAGGCCCTGTCGACCACCGGCACGTCGGCCACCGTCACCGGCCTGGCCGCCGCCACCTCCTACACCTTCCAGGTCGCCGCGACCAACAGCGCCGGCGAGTCCCCCAGATCCCCGGCCGTCACGGTGCGCACGGCCGACATCGAGACCCCCGGCCCCGGCCCGCAGCTGCCCGCCCACGCCCTGGTCGGCTACCTCCACGCCAGCTTCGCCAACGGCTCCGGCTACACCCGCATGGCCGACGTGCCGGACTCCTGGGACGTCGTCAACCTCGCCTTCGGCGAACCGACCTCCGTCACCTCCGGCGACATCCGCTTCGCCCTGTGCCCCCGCACCGAGTGCCCGAACGTCGAGACCGCCGACGAGTTCAAGGCGGCCATCAAGGCCAAGCAGGCCGCGGGCAAGAAGGTCCTGATCTCCATCGGCGGCCAGAACGGGCAGGTCCAGCTCGCCACCCCCGCCGCCCGCGACACCTTCGTCTCCTCCGTCTCGAAGATCATCGACGAGTACGGGCTCGACGGCCTCGACATCGACTTCGAGGGCCACTCGCTCTCCCTGAACACGGGCGACACCGACTTCCGCAACCCCACCACGCCGGTCATCGTCAACCTGATCTCGGCACTGCGGACGCTGAAGGCCAGGTACGGCCCCGACTTCGTCCTGACGATGGCGCCCGAGACCTTCTTCGTGCAGCTCGGCTACCAGTTCTACGGCTCCGGCCCCTGGGGCGGCCAGGACCCGCGCGCCGGCGCCTACCTGCCGGTCATCCACGCCCTGCGCGACGACCTGACGCTCCTGCACGTCCAGGACTACAACTCCGGCCCGATCATGGGCCTCGACAACCAGTACCACCACATGGGCAGCGCGGACTTCCACATCGCGATGACCGACATGCTGCTCACCGGCTTCCCCGTCGCGGGCGACGCCGCCCGCTTCTTCCCGGCGCTCCGCCCCGAGCAGGTCGCCATCGGCCTGCCCGCCTCCCCGAACGCCGGCAACGGCCACACCCCGCCCGCCGAGGTCCACAAGGCCCTGAACTGCCTCACCAGGAAGACCGACTGCGGCACCTACCAGACCCACGGCACCTGGCCCGCCCTGCGCGGCCTGATGACCTGGTCCGTCAACTGGGACCGCTTCAACGGCTGGGAGTTCTCCCGGAACTTCGACGCCTACGGATGGCGGTGACCCCCGGCAGGCCCGCCCCGAACAGCAGCACGCTGGCCACCACGTCCAGCGGCCAGTGGTAGCCGCGCAGGACGAGGCCGGTGCCCGTCGCCGCCGTCAGCACCGCGGCGACGGGCACCAGCGCGCGCCGGTGCACCAGCAGCGCCGCCGCCCCGTACGCCACCAGCGCCGTCGCCGTGTGCCCGGAAGGGTAGTAGCCCGTCGCGTCGGTGAGCGGGCCGGGCCGGTCGAGGAGCAGCTTCAGCGGGACCACCAGGGCCGGCACGAGCGCCATGGCCGCCCCCGCGTACAGCGCCCGCCGACGGCGCCCGCGCCACACGGCGTACACCATGGCGGCGGCCAGCACGGGGAGGGCGACGGACGTGTTGCCGAGGTCGGCGCCCAGTTCGGCGAGCCCGGCGGGGCCGCGGCCGGCCAGGGCCCGCCCGGCGCGCTCGTCCAGTGCGGCGAGCGGACCGCGGACCGCCACCTGCCAGGTGACCAGCAGGAACCCGAACAGGCAGAGCAGCGCCACGACGAAAGCCGGCCGTCCCGGAACAGGGGGGGTGGTTCCGGGACGGCCGGTGGGACCGGTGTGCCGCTCGCCCCGGGGGGTATGGGGCGGGCGACGGTCCGATCGGTGAGGATCGCCGGTACGCGGAGTCCCGGCGGTGTGCGCGACGGCACGCCCGGGGCGGAACTGGGGAGGTCCCGACCCGGATCCGCCCGCAGTCCCCTGCGGGCGGGGTTCTTCTCTCATCGGTCCCGACCGTACGCGACGGGCAGGGGGACCGACAGGCGGATCCCCAACCCGCCATCGGCCCCCCACAGCTTCTTCACGACCCGCGGACCGGGGCCGATCCGGGCCGCCGAACGGCCCGTCAGATGCCGGCGAAGGCGCCCTCGAGGATGTCCAGGCCCTCGTTGAGCAGGTCCTCGCCGATCACCAGCGGGGGCAGGAAGCGCAGCACGTTGCCGTACGTGCCGCAGGTCAGGACCAGCAGGCCCTCGGCGTGGCAGGCCTTCGCCAGCGCGCCGGCGGCCTCCGGGTTCGGCTCCTTGGTCGCCGGGTCCTTCACCAGCTCGATCGCGATCATCGCGCCGCGGCCGCGGATGTCCCCGATGACCTCGTACTTCTCCTGCATGGTGGCGAGGCGGCCCTTCATGACCTCCTCGATGCGCTTCGCCCGGCCGTTGAGGTCGAGCTCCTTCATCGTCTCGATGGCGCCGAGCGCGCCCGCGCAGGCCACCGGGTTGCCGCCGTAGGTGCCGCCCAGGCCGCCGCCGTGCACGGAGTCCATGATCTCGGCGCGGCCGGTGACGGCGGCGAGCGGCAGACCGCCCGCGATGCCCTTGGCGGTGGTGATCAGGTCCGGGACGACGCCCTCGTCCTCACAGGCGAACCACTGGCCGGTGCGGCAGAAGCCGGACTGGATCTCGTCCGCGACGAAGACGATGCCGTTGTCCTTGGCGAACCGCGCGACCGCCGGCAGGAAGCCCTTGGCCGGCTCGATGAAGCCGCCCTCGCCGAGCACCGGCTCGATGATGATCGCGGCGACGTTCTCCGCGCCGACCTGCTTGCTGATCTGGTCGATGGCCTGGGCGGCGGCCTCGGGGCCGCAGTTCTCCGGGCCGGTCGGCCAGCGGTAGCCGTACGCCACCGGCACGCGGTACACCTCGGGGGCGAACGGGCCGAAGCCGTGCTTGTACGGCATGTTCTTGGCGGTCAGCGCCATCGTGAGGTTCGTGCGGCCGTGGTAGCCGTGGTCGAACACGACGACGGCCTGGCGCCTGGTGTACGAGCGGGCGATCTTCACCGCGTTCTCGACGGCCTCGGCACCGCTGTTGAACAGCGCCGACTTCTTGGCGTGGTCGCCCGGCGTGAGCTCGGCCAGCGCCTCGCACACCTCCACGTACCCCTCGTACGGCGTGACCATGAAGCAGGTGTGGGTGAAGTCCGCCAGCTGCGCGGAGGCGCGGCGCACGACGGCCTCGGCGGAGGCGCCCACGGAGGTCACGGCGATGCCGGAGCCGAAGTCGATCAGGCGGTTGCCGTCGACGTCCTCGATGATGCCGCCGCCCGCGCGGGCGGTGAACACCGGGAGCACGGAGCCGACGCCGCCCGCGACGGAGGCGACGCGGCGGGCCTGAAGCTCCTGCGACTTCGGGCCGGGAATGGCGGTGACGACGCGGCGCTCCTGCGGAATTTCGGTCATGCGGGGCTCCTGGGGGTGCTTACGGACGCTATGTCTCTACTCTCCCCCGCAGGCTAGGCGGGGGCGAGGCACCCGGGCATGCGCCGTTCGGGAGTGGTTCGGCCGGTCCCGTTGTCCGCGGCGGACATAGTGCCGCCCCGCCGCCGCCCCGAGAGCGCCCGCGTCCGCGTCGACCCGCCCCGACACCCCGTACGGGCACTAGATTGGCCGGTGCACAGACGCGCGCGGCCTGGCAGCTCAGGGGGCAGGGATCGATGGACAGGGACGGTACGTCGTACGAGGCACGGGGCGCCCACGCCGACCCCGTCCCGCACCCGGCGGGTCCGCCGCCGCGGCCGGCCGCCCCGCCGGCCGCGGCCCCGCCCGGGTGGCACACGCCGGCCCCGCCGACCGCGCCCCCGCCCGTGCCGCGCCACGCGCCCGCCTCCCCGGCGGGGGCGTCCGTCGCCGACTGGCTGCGCACCCCGCGCCCCGAGGCCGAGCCCGGCGTGTGGCGGCTCGGCCACCGCCCCCGCCCCCAGGAGGAGCCCGACCTCGTCCCCGTCCGGCGGCTCCTCGCCGGTGCGCTGATCTCCCTGCTCAGCGGCTGGCTCCTGTGGTCCCTCCTGTGGAACGGCTACCTCGGCCACTACTGGCTGTGGCCCCTCCTCGTCCTCACCCCGGACTCCTGGCGCTACGAGCCGTCCACCTGGGCCACCGCCAGCTACGTCTACTACGCGCTGGTCGGCGGCGGCCTCCTCGTCTTCTTCGCCCGGGTCGGGCACGTCCCGGAGATCCTCCGCCGCTCCGCCCGCCGCTCCCGCGCCAGGACCGCGCCGCCCCCGCCGCCCCGCCGCGGCGCCGACCCCGCCGACTGGCCCGAACTGCGCGCCGCCGGCCTGACCGAGGCCGCCGACCGGCTCGCCGAGGCCACCCGCGCGGGCACGCTCGGCGACGTGGACTACGCCCGCATCCAGCGCGCCTGGCACGGCGTGCGCACCCAGCCCGGCCGGCTCGCCGCGTTCACCGAGGCGGTGCGCGCCCAGGGCCCCGCCGCCTGCGCCCACCCCTCCGGGGGACGGGACCTGCCCGTCCGCACCGCCACCCACGACCTCGCCACCGGCCAGGTCCGCATCGGCACCGCGGCCGACCACCCCCGCAACCCCTACGCCCGCCGCACCACCGGCGTCGCCCTCGAACCGGCCCTGCTCGGCACGTCCCTCCTCGCGGTGGGCCCGGCCGCCTCCGGCAAGACCGCCCGGCTCGTCCGGCCCGTCACCGAGTCGCTGTGCCTCCAGGCGCTCGCCAACCGCGCCGCCGTCGTCGCCGTCACCGCCCAGGGCGCGCCGCTCGCCCCGGACGCGGCGTTCGACGTCGTCGTCACGGTCGGCCGCCCCGACGCCCGGCACGGCCTCGACCTGTACGGCGGCGCCGACGACCCCGACGAGGCCGCCCGCACCCTGGCGGAGGCCCTGGTCGGCGACCTCCTCCCGGACAGCCGCCGCGCCGCGACCGCGCTGGCCCAGCTCATCGGGCCCTACCGGGCCGCGCACGGCCGCTTCCCCGCCGTACCGGAGCTGCGCGAACTCCTCGGCGGCGCCCCGCAGGCCCTCGCCCAGCTGCGCGCCGCCGTCGCCGGGGACCCCGCGCAGCTGCGCGAACTGGACGCCCGGGCGCGGCAGGCCGAACGCGGCGACGACGTCGCGGTCCTGCTCGCGGAGCGCGTCGCCTTCCTGGACCGCCCGGCCTTCGCGGGCTTCTTCCGCGCCGACGGCGAGGGCGGCAGCTTCTCGCTGCGCGCCGTCGAGCACCCGCTGCGCGTCCGCGTCGACCTGCCCGAACGCGGCCACGCCACGGCGTCGCGGATCATCGCCCGGCTGCTGCTCGCCCAGTTCACGGAGGCCGCGCTCGCCCGTGCCGACCGGTCGCTGTTCGCCTGCCTCGTCCTGGACGACGCGACCGACACGGTCACCGCCGACTCCGTGCGCGCCATCCAGCGGCTCCGCTCCGCGCACGCCGGCGTCGTGCTGTCGCTGCGCACCCTGGAGGACGTGCCGGAGGCGCTGCGCGGGCCGCTGCTCGGCGCGGTCGGCTGCCGGATGGCGTTCGCGGGGCTCGCGCCGGGGGACGGCGGCAGGTTCGCGGAGGTGTGGGGCACCGAGTGGGTGCGGACGCAGGACGTCACCAACCGGCAGATCGTCTCCGACGAGCCGCTCACCAAGGCCCTGCACTTCGTGCGGCGCCTGGCCACCGGCCGCGCCGCCACCGCCGAGGCGGTCACGGTCCGGGAGGTCGAGCGCAAGCGCTGGTCGGCGTCCGACCTGGCGCACGAGGTGCCCGCCGGCCACGCGGTGCTGTCGGTCACCGGCGTCCGCGGGGAGCACGCGCCGCCGCTGCTGGTCGATCTGCGGGGGTGAGCCGCGCGGCGTGGGCCTCAGTCGTACGTCCTGGCAGAATCGAGGGGAGCCGTTCATACGGGACGGCGAAAAGCCGTCCCCCCTCGCACCCCTTTCGAAGGCCCGCCGGTCCCATGCCGCTCACCCTCGCCTCGCTCGTCCAGCACTCCGCGCTCAAGCTCGTCGTGCGCGCCGGCGCGGACCACCTCGACACGCCCGTCCGCTGGGCCCACGTCAGCGAACTCGCCGACCCCGTCCCGTACATGGAGGGCGGCGAGCTGCTGCTCACCACCGCCATGACGCTCGACGCCGAGGACGGCGAGGCGATGCGCCGGTACGTCCGGCGGCTGGCCCGGGCGGGGGTCGTCGGGGTCGGCTTCGCGGTCGGCGTGAACCACGACGAGATCCCGCAGGCCCTGCTGGAGGCCGCCCGCGAGGAGGGGCTGCCGCTGCTGGAGGTGCCGCGCCGCACGCCGTTCCTCGCCATCTCCAAGGCGGTCTCCGCCGCGCTCGCCGCCGACCAGTACCGGGCGGTGACCGCCGGGTTCGAGGTGCAGCGGGAGCTGACCCGGGCGGCCCTCGCCGAGGGCCCCGACGCCGTGGTGGCCCGGCTCGCCGCGCACGTCGACGGCTGGGCCGCGCTGTACGACGCGTCCGGCGCCGTCCTGACCGCCGCGCCCGACTGGGCGGCGCGGCGGGCGGCCCGGCTCACCCCGGACGTGGAGCGGCTGCGCGAGCGGGCCGCCCCGGCCAGCGCCGTCGTCGGCGGCACCGACGACCGGGTCGAGCTCCAGTCGCTGGGCACCGGGCGGCGCGTGCGCGGCGCGCTGGCGGTGGGCACCGGGGCCCCGCTCGGCACGGCGGAGCGGTACGCCGTCCACTCGGCGATCGCCCTGCTCACCCTCACCACGGAGCGGTCGCGGTCCCTGCAGGCGGCCGAACAGCGCCTCGGCGCGGCGGTGCTGCGGATGATGCTGGCCGGGCAGCCCGACCACGCCCGCGCGGTCGCCGGGGACCTGTACGGGGGCCTGCTGGACGCCCCGTTCCGGCTGCTGATCGCGGAGGCGGCGGGCGACCCGGACCAGGCCGCCGAGCCGCCGCTCGCCGTGCTCGCCGACGCGCTGGAGGCGGCCGCCGCCCGTACGGGGGAGGCCGTGCTCACCGTCCCGGAGGGCGAGGACCGGCTGGTGGTCCTGGCCGAGGACGGGGGAGCGGTGGTCACCGCGTGCGACGCGTACGCCGCCCGCGAGGCCGACGACGCCGGCGCCGTCATCGGCCTGTCCGCCCCGGCCGGCCCGATAGCGGCCGCCACCGCCTACAAGCAGGCGGAGCAGGCCCTGTCGGTGGCCCGCCGGCGGGGCCGCGCCCTCGTCGAGCACGAGGAGCTGGCGGCGGGCTCCCTGCTGCCGCTCCTCGCGGACGACGCCGTACGGGCCTTCGCGGACGGCATGCTGCGGGCGCTGTACGAGCACGACGCGACCGGCCGCGGCGACCTGGTCGCCTCCGTCCGCGCCTGGCTCTCCCGGCACGGCCAGTGGGACGCCGCCGCGGCGGACCTGGGCGTGCACCGCCACACGCTGCGGTACCGGATGCGGCGGGTCGAGGAGATCCTGGGCCGCTCCCTGGACGACCCGGACGTCCGCATGGAGCTGTGGCTCGCCCTCAAGACGACGGGCGACCGGCCGCCGGCGTACGACCGGCCGGGAAAGCCCCGGAAGTACGACCGGCCCGGCAAGCCACCGGCGTACGACCAGCCCGGAAAGTAGAGGAAAACCGCCCCATCGGCCTCAGTATTCACGGCCCCCTGCCCGGAACCGGGCAAATTCTTTGCTGATCGCGCGCAAGATCCATACTCTCGTGGCCATGACAACCGCGCGCATCAGCGGCACCGTGTGGGCCGCGCTGGCGATCGTGTACCTCGTGTGGGGGTCCACGTACCTCGGCATCCGCATCGCCGTCGAGACCCTGCCCCCCTTCCTCTCCGCCGGTGCCCGCTTCGTCGTCGCCGGGATCCTCCTCGCCGCGCTGCTCGCCTGGCGCCACGGCCCCGGCGTCCTGAAGGTCACCCGGGCCCAGCTCGCCTCCGCCGCCGTCGTCGGCCTGCTGCTGCTCCTCGGCGGCAACGGCCTCGTCGTCCTCGCCGAGACCTCCGTGCCGTCCGGCCTCGCCGCCCTCCTCGTCGCCGTCATGCCGGCCTGGGTGGTCGTCCTGCGCACCGTGTTCGGCGAGCGCCCCGGACCCTTCGCGTACGCCGGCGTCGTGCTCGGCCTCGCCGGCCTCGCCGTCCTCAGCCTCCCCGGCCTGAGCGGCGACGTCCACATCGGCGGCGTCCTCACCGTCATCGTCGCCACCCTCATGTGGTCCGCGGGCTCGTTCTCCTCCTCCCGCGTGCCGATGCCCCGCAACCCGTTCACCGCCAGCGCCTACGAGATGGTGGCCGGCGGCATCGGCTGCGCCCTCGTCGGCCTGGTCCGCGGCGAGCAGCACGGACTGGACCTGGCCGCCGTCTCCACCCGCTCCTGGACCGCCCTCGTCTACCTGGTCGTCTTCGGCTCGCTGGTCGCCTTCACCGCGTACGCCTGGCTCCTCCAGAGCGCCCCGATCTCGCTCGTCGCCACCTACGCCTACGTCAACCCCGTGGTCGCCGTCCTCCTCGGCTGGCTGATCCTCGACGAGGAGCTGACCTGGCCCATCGCCCTCGGCGGCGCCGTCGTCGTGGCCGGCGTCTGGCTGATCGTCCGCGCCGAACGGCGCACCGCACCTGCCGAACCGGCGGAGCCGGACCCACTACCACTCCACGACGGACAAACCACCAGCCGCCCGTCCGGGCCTACCGTGTGAGCTGAGCGCCGACCGCGTGCGCCAGACACCCCACTACTCGGAAGGGCCGGTACCGCGATGACTGCCACCCACGCCTTCTGGCTCGCCGGCCGCCAGGCCACCGGCGAGACCACCTTCGACGTCACCTCCCCCTGGGACGGCCACCTCGTCGGCCGGGTGAGCGTGCCCACCGAGGCCCAGGTCGAAGAGGCCGTGGCCGCCGCCCACGCCGTCGCCGACGAGTTCGCCGCGACCCCCGCGCACGTCCGCGCCGCCGCCCTCGACCACGTGTCGAAGCGGCTCGCCGAGCGCACCGAGGAGATCGCGCGGCTCATCACCGCCGAGAACGGCAAGCCCCTCAAGTGGGCCCGCGGCGAGGTGGGCCGCGCCCTGTCCGTCTTCCGCTTCGCCGCGGAGGAGGCCCGCCGCTTCAACGGCGGCGAGGCCCAGCGCCTCGACACCGACGCCGGCGGCACCGGCCGCCTCGCCCTGACGCGCCGCTTCCCCAAGGGCGTCGTCCTCGGCATCGCGCCGTTCAACTTCCCGCTGAACCTGTGCGCCCACAAGGTCGCCCCGGCCCTCGCCGTCGGCGCCCCGATCATCCTCAAGCCGGCCCCGGCCACCCCGCTCTCCGCCCTCATCCTGGGCGAACTGCTCGCCGAGACCGACCTGCCCGCCGGCTCCTGGTCCGTCCTGCCGGTGTCCAACGACCGCATGCCCGCCCTCGTCCAGGACGAGCGCCTGCCGGTCATCTCCTTCACCGGCTCCGACAAGGTCGGCTACGCCATCCAGCAGTCCGTGCCGCACAAGCACTGCACGCTGGAGCTGGGCGGCAACGCCGCGGCCGTCGTCCTCGCCGACTGGTCCTCCGAGGAGGACCTGGACTGGGCGGCGTCCCGCATCGCCACCTTCTCCAACTACCAGGGCGGCCAGTCCTGCATCTCCGTCCAGCGCGTCATCGCGGACGCCGCCGTCTACGACCGGCTCGTCCCGAAGGTCGTCGCCGCGGTCGAGGCGCAGGGCACCGGCGACCCGGCCGACGAGACCACCGACGTGGGCCCGCTCGTCAGCGAGGACGCCGCCAAGCGCGTCGAGGCGTGGGTCGACGAGGCCGTCCAGGCCGGCGCCACCCTCCTCGCCGGCGGCAAGCGCGAGGGCGCCAGTTACGCCCCGACCGTGCTCGCCGACCTGCCGGCCGACACGACCCTCGCCCACGAGGAGGTCTTCGGCCCGGTCCTGACGCTGCACCGGGTGGACGGCGAGGCCGCCGCCTTCGCCGAGGTCAACAACTCCAAGTTCGGCCTCCAGGCGGGCGTGTTCACCCACGACGTGCAGACCGCGTTCCGCGCCCACCGGGCGCTGGAGGTCGGCGGCGTGATCATCGGCGACGTCCCGTCGTACCGCGCCGACCAGATGCCGTACGGCGGCGTCAAGCAGTCCGGCGTCGGCCGCGAGGGCGTCGCGTACGCCATGGACGACTACACGTACGAGCGGGTGCTGGTCCTCACCGGTCTGGCCCTGTAACCCGTCACCCGTACGGCCGAGCCGGCGGCCGGAGCCCACTGTGCGGGGGCTCCGGCCGCCTTTCCGTACCCGCCGGCATCGGGTAACACGGACGAGTAGCCCCGACCGGTGGGACCACCGGCCGGCCACCCCCGACCCGCGGTGAGGTGAGCCCCCATGCCCGGCCCGCACCACACACCCAAAGTCTCCGAGCGCGAGGCCCGGCAGGTCGCCGAGGCCGCCCGCCAGCAGGACTGGCACAAGCCCAGCTTCGCCAAGGAGCTGTTCCTCGGCCGCTTCCGCCTCGACCTGATCCACCCCCACCCGCTGCCGCCCGCCGAGGACGTCCAGCGCGGCGAGGAGTTCCTGGCCAAGCTGCGCGACTTCTGCGAGACGAAGATCGACGGCGCCCTCATCGAGCGCGAGGCCCGCATCCCCGACGCCGTGATCGACGGCCTCAAGGAGATCGGCGCGCTCGGCATGAAGATCGACACCAGGTACGGCGGGCTCGGCCTCACCCAGGTGTACTACAACAAGGCGCTCGCCCTCGTCGGCTCCGTCAGCCCCGCCGTGGGCGCCCTGCTCTCCGCCCATCAGTCGATCGGCGTACCGCAGCCGCTGAAACTCTTCGGCACCCCGGAGCAGAAGGAGACGTTCCTGCCCCGCCTCGCCCGCACGGACATCTCCGCCTTCCTCCTCACCGAACCCGACGTGGGCTCCGACCCGGCCCGCCTGGCCACCACCGCCGTCCCCGACGATGGGGGCACCTCCCGCTCGAGCGGAGCCGAGAGCGGGGGAGACTACGTCCTCGACGGCGTCAAGCTGTGGACCACCAACGGCGTCGTCGCCGACCTGCTCGTCGTCATGGCCCGCGTACCGAGGTCCGAGGGCCACCCCGGCGGCATCACCGCCTTCATCGTGGAGGCCGCCTCCGAGGGCGTCACCGTCGAGAACCGCAACGCCTTCATGGGCCTGCGCGGCCTGGAGAACGGCGTGACCCGCTTCCACCGGGTCCGCGTCCCCGCCACCCACCGCATCGGCCCCGAGGGCGCCGGCCTGAAGATCGCCCTCACCACCCTCAACACCGGCCGCCTCTCCCTGCCCGCCATGTGCGCCGGCGCCGGCAAGTGGTGCCTGAAGGTCGCCCGCGAGTGGTCCGCCGTCCGCGAGCAGTGGGGCAAGCCCGTCGCCCGCCACGAGGCGGTCGGCACGAAGATCTCCTTCATCGCCGCCACCACCTTCGCCCTGGAGGCCGTCCTCGACCTGTCCAGCCAGATGGCCGACGAGGACCGCAACGACATCCGCATCGAAGCCGCCCTCGCCAAGCTCTACGGCTCCGAGATGGCCTGGCTCATGGCCGACGAACTGGTCCAGATCCGCGGCGGCCGCGGCTACGAGACCGCCGACTCCCTCGCCGCCCGCGGCGAACGCGCCGTCCCCGCCGAACAGCTCCTGCGCGACCTGCGCATCAACCGGATCTTCGAGGGCTCCACGGAGATCATGCACCTGCTGATCGCCCGCGAGGCCGTCGACGCCCACCTCGCCGTCGCCGGCGACCTCATCGACCCCGACACGTCCCTCGGCGACAAGGCGAAGGCGGGCGTCCAGGCCGGCGCCTTCTACGCCCGCTGGCTGCCCCGGCTGGTCGCCGGACGCGGCCAGCTGCCCACCGCGTACGCCGATTTCCACCCCAGGGGCCACCCCGACCTCGCCCGGCACCTCCGCCACGTCGAACGCGCCTCCCGCCGGCTGGCCCGCTCCACCTTCTACGCCATGTCCCGCTGGCAGGGCCGCATGGAGACCAAGCAGGCGTTCCTCGGCCGGATCGTCGACATCGGCGCCGAACTCTTCGCGATGAGCGCCTCCTGCGTACGCGCCGAACTGCTGCGCACCAACGGCGACCACGGGCGCGCCGCCTACGAACTGGCCGACACGTTCTGCCGCCAGTCCCGGCTCCGCGTCGAGGAGCTGTTCGGCCGCCTCTGGGACAACACCGACGACGTCGACCGCAAGGTCGTCGAGGGCGTCCTCGCCGGCCGCTACACCTGGCTGGAGGAAGGCGTCCTCGACCCCAGCGGCGACGGCCCCTGGATCGCCGACGCCACCCACGGGCCCTCCGCCCGGGAGAACGTCCACCGCCCGATCCGGTGATCCCGCCGGGCGGGACGCGCGTCCCGCCCGGCGGACCGGCGCGCGGGGCGCCGGGACCGTCAGATGTCGATGACCCGGTAGGCGACGGTGTAGACGCCGCCGGACCCCTCGAGCGAGCGGTACTGGACCTCGGCGCCCGCCTCGCTGCCGGTGGCGAGCGTCGAGCCCAGCTTGTCGTCGCCGCTCGTCGTGTCGTCGTCCCACAGCGTCATGGTGCGGGCCTGCTGCTTGCCGAGGACGAGGGCCGCGTTGCCGTTGCCGTCCGTCATCGACCGCACGTAACCCGCGCCCATCGTCTGGTACTTGAGGCTCCCGGGCCACACCTTGACGGCGTTGCCGTTGGCGTCGGTGACCTTCAGGTAGGCCTCGTCGTGATCGCCCTCGCTCTGCTGGTGGCAGGTCAGCTCCAGCAGCTCGATGCGGACGTAGTCGATCGGTTCGGCCTGCGCCGTCCCGGCGAACCCGGCGACGCCGGCGAGCGAGACGAGCGCGGCCGAGGCCAGTCGAGCGATTCCACGCATGGTCGGTTCCCCCCTGGGTGATGTGGTGGCCCCGCGTCGTCCCGCGGGGCCCGTGCCTTCCCCGGCACCCCTCCACCCTGCTCGCCACCACCGGCCCGCGGCCACACGCGTTCCGCTCAGCGGAACGCCGCCGGACGCGCCCTCACGCCCGCACCTCGACCCCCGCCCGGGCCAGCGCGCGGGTGACGGCGGAGGCCGCCTCGGCGACCCGGCCCGCCACCACCTCCAGCCGCTGACCCGCCTCGACCATCGCGGCCACCGCCCCCACCACCGCCCCCGCCGGGGACCGCACCGGCAGCGCGGCGCAGCAGACCCCCGCCACCACCTCCTCCCGGTCCAGTACGGCGCCGCCGCGCACCGGGCCCCGCAGCGCCTTGCCCAGCGCCGTGTCCAGCGGGAACGCCTCGCCGTCCCGGACCGGTACGAGCGGCTCCACCCGGCCGGGCACCGAGCACACCGTCAGGGCCCGCTCCTCGCGCAGCACCGCCAGCAGCACACTGCCGCCGGTGGCCGCCCTCAGCCGGTGCAGCGGCAGGCGCCCCGCCACCCGCAGCCCCGGGTGCGGCTGCCAGGCCTGACCGAGCCGGTAGAGCTGCGCGCCCAGCCGGTAGCGCGGGCCGCGGCGCTCCACGGCCTCCAGGGCCACCAACTGCTCCAGCAGCCGGTGCGCCGTGCTCTTGGGCATCCCGCACGCGGCCGCCAGCCCGGTCACCCCCGCCTCGCCGCCGAGCCGCCGCAGGGCGTCCAGCAGCGCGAACGCCCCCTCCAGCACCCCGCGTCCGCCACCCGTCGCCCGCGCCCGTACCGCCGTGTCCATGCATCCCCCCGGATGGCGTGGCCCGGCCGCGTCCCTCACACCACCGCGCGGCCCCGGCCCCTGATGTCCGCGCACATGTTCCTCGGATCGGCGCGCCGGGTGAAACATTTCCGACGTGTCGTCCCGCACGCGCCCGGGGACGCGCGACCGCGGCGTCCCCCGGGACGACGGCCCGGTGGCCGTCCCGCACGCGCCCGCGGGACGCGCGGACGCCGCCCCCGCCACGGGGCGCCGACCACCCCCTGAGACGCCCCGCGCCCGCCCGGCCCCGCCCGGCAGGATGGGCGCCGTGACCGTCATCGACATACCCGGCTCCAAGTCCGTCACCGCCCGCGCCCTGTTCCTGTCCGCAGCGGCCGACGGCACCACGACCCTCCTGCGCCCCCTCGCCTCCGACGACACGGAGGGCTTCGCCGAGGGCCTGACCACCCTCGGCTACGCGGTCGAGCGCGCCCCCGACGCCTGGCGCGTCACCGGCAGCCCCGCCGGACCGCCCGCCGCCACCGCCGACGTCCACTGCCGCGACGGCGCCACCACGGGACGGTTCCTGCCCGCCCTCGCCGCCGCCGGCCGCGGCGACTTCCGCTTCGACGCCTCGCCCCAGCTGCGCCGCCGCCCCCTCGGCCCCCTCACCCGGGCCCTGCGCGCCCTCGGCGTCGACCTGCGCCACGAGGAGGCCGAGGGCCACCACCCGCTGCGCGTCGCCGCCGCCGGCGTCCGGGGCGGCGACCTCACCCTGGACGCCGGGCAGTCCTCCCAGTTCCTCACCGCCCTGCTGCTGCTCGGCCCGCTCACCGCGGAGGGCCTGCGCATCACCGTCACGGACCTCGTCTCCGTGCCGTACGTCGAGATCACCCTCGCGATGATGCGCGCGTTCGGCGCCGAGCCCGTCCGCGACGGCGACGTCTTCACCGTCCCCCCGACCGGCTACCGCGCCACCACCTACGCCATCGAGCCGGACGCCTCCACCGCGAGCTACTTCTTCGCCGCCGCCGCCCTCACCGGCCGCGAGGTCACCGTCCCCGGCCTCGGCACCGGCGCCCTCCAGGGCGACCTCCGCTTCACCGACGTCCTGCGCCGCATGGGCGCCCACGTCGTCACCACCGCCGACGCCACGACCGTACGCGGCACCGGACGCCTGGGCGGCCTCACCGTCACCATGCGCGACATCTCCGACACGATGCCCACCCTCGCCGCCCTCGCCCCCTTCGCCGACGGGCCCGTCCGCATCGAGGACGTCGCCAACACCCGCGTCAAGGAGTGCGACCGCCTCGACGCCTGCGCCGACAACCTCCGCCGCCTGGGCGTCACCGCCACCACCGGCCCCGACTGGCTGGAGATCCACCCCGGCACGCCCCGGCCCGCCGAGATCGCCACCCGCGGCGACCACCGCATGGTCATGTCCTTCGCCGTCACCGCACTGCGCACCCCCGGCATCACGTTCGACGACCCCGGCTGCGTACGGAAGACGTTCCCCGGCTTCCACGAGGCGTTCGCCCGCCACCGCGACGCCACGGACTGAGGTCCTCCGGAAGTGGTCACCCGGGGGAGCCGGTCAACGGCGGGAGCGGATGCGGTGAGAATGGGGGCATGAGCGACAGCCCAGCACCCCTCGCCGACCCGCACATCGCCTTCGATCCGGCCGAAGGCCGCCGGGACATCGTCGTCCTCGGCTCCACCGGGTCCATCGGCACCCAGGCCATCGACCTGGTGCTGCGCAACCCCGGCCGGTTCCGCGTCACCGCGCTCTCCGCCGCGGGCGGCCGGGCCGGGCTCCTCGCCGAGCAGGCGCACCGGCTGCGCGTCCGCACGGTCGCCGTGGCCCGCCAGGACGCGGTGCCCGCGCTGCGCGCCGCGCTGGCGGAGCGGTACGGCTCCGAACCGCTGCCCGAGATCCTCGCCGGCCCGGACGCCGCCGCCCAGCTCGCGGCGTCCGACTGCCACACGGTCCTCAACGGCATCACCGGTTCCATCGGCCTCGCCCCGACGCTCGCCGCTCTCGAAGCCGGCCGCACCCTCGCCCTCGCCAACAAGGAGTCGCTCATCGTCGGCGGCCCCCTGGTCAAGGCCGTCGCCAAGCCGGGCCAGATCATCCCGGTCGACTCCGAGCACGCCGCGCTGTTCCAGGCCCTCGCCGCCGGCACCCGCGCCGACGTCCGCAAGCTCGTCGTCACCGCGTCCGGCGGCCCGTTCCGCGGCCGCACCCGCGCCGAGCTGGCCGGCGTCACCCGTGAGGACGCCCTCGCCCACCCCACCTGGGCGATGGGCCCGGTGATCACCGTCAACAGCGCCACGCTCGTCAACAAGGGCCTGGAGGTCATCGAGGCCCACCTGCTGTACGACATCCCCTTCGAGCGCATCGAGGTCGTCGTCCACCCGCAGTCGTACGTGCACTCGATGGTGGAGTTCACCGACGGCTCCACCCTCGCCCAGGCCACCCCGCCCGACATGCGCGGCCCCATCGCCATCGGGCTCGGCTGGCCCGAGCGCGTGCCGGACGCGGCCCCCGCCTTCGACTGGTCCCAGGCGTCCACCTGGGAGTTCTTCCCGCTCGACACGGAGGCGTTCCCCTCCGTCGACCTCGCCCGGCACGTCGGCGGGCTCGGCGGCACGGCCCCCGCGGTGTTCAACGCCGCCAACGAGGAGTGCGTCGACGCCTTCCTCGCCGGGCAGCTCCCCTTCACCGGGATCATGGACACGGTCACCGAGGTCGTCGCCGAGCACGGCACCCCCGCCTCGGGAACCCCACTGACGGTCGCGGACGTCCTGGAAGCGGAGACCTGGGCCCGCGCCCGGGCCCGTGAGCTGGCCGCCAAGGCCGCCGGGACGACCCTGGAGGTCCGCGCATGACCGTACTGCTGACGATCCTCGGCATCGCGCTGTTCGCCGTGGGACTCCTGATCTCCATCGCCTGGCACGAGCTGGGCCACCTCTCCACGGCCAAGCTGTTCGGCATCCGCGTGCCCCAGTACATGGTCGGTTTCGGCCCGACGCTCTGGTCCCGCAGGAAGGGCGACACGGAGTACGGGATCAAGGCCATCCCCATGGGCGGCTACATCCGCATGATCGGGATGTTCCCGCCCGGCGAGGACGGCCGCGTCGAGGCCCGGTCGACGTCCCCCTGGCGCGGCATGATCGAGGACGCCCGCTCGGCGGCGTACGAGGAGCTGCAACCCGGCGACGAGAAGCGGCTGTTCTACACGCGCAAGCCGTGGAAGCGCGTCATCGTCATGTTCGCCGGGCCGTTCATGAACCTGGTCCTCGCCGCCGCGATCTTCCTCGGCGTCGCCATGTCGTTCGGCTTCGCGACGCAGACGACCGAGGTCGCCGGCGTGCAGAAGTGCGTCATCGCGCAGAGCGAGGAACGCGACACGTGCGCCAAGGGCGACCGGGAGTCCCCGGCCCACGCCGCCGGTCTGCGGGCGGGCGACCGCATCGTCGCCTTCGACGGTGAGCCGGTCGCCGACTGGGCAGCCCTGTCCACCCGCATCCGCGACACGATCGGCCCCGCCACGGTCACCGTCGAGCGCGACGGCCGGCAGCTCGTCCTGCACCCCGTGCTCGAGAAGAACATGGTGGTGAAGAAGGACGCCGACGGCGAGGCGATCCCCGGCGAGTACGTTCCCGCCGGCTACCTCGGCTTCGCCGCCAAGACCGAGATCGTCCCGCTCACCTTCGGCCAGTCCGTGGAGCGCATGGGCGGAATGATCGAGGACGGCGCCCACGCCGTCGTCGCGCTCCCCGGCAAGATCCCCGACCTGTGGGACGCCACCTTCGGCGACGGCGAGCGCAAGGCCGACTCCCCGGTCGGCATCGTCGGCGCCGCCCGCATCAGCGGCGAGGTGATGAATCTCGACGTGCCGACGCAGAACATCGTCGCGTCGTTCCTGCTGGTGCTCGCCACGTTCAACCTGTCGCTGTTCCTCTTCAACATGCTGCCGCTGCTGCCCCTCGACGGCGGCCACATCGCGGGCGCCCTGTGGGAGTCCGCGCGGCGGCACCTGGCGAGGCTGTTCCGCCGCCCCGACCCGGGCCCCTTCGACGTCGCGAAGCTGATGCCGGTCGCGTACGTCGTCGCGGGCATCTTCATCTGCTTCACCGTGCTCGTGCTCCTCGCCGACATCGTGAACCCGGTGAAGATCTCGTAGTCCCCGCCCGCGGACGGACCCGGAGGCGGCGGCCGGACGCACGGACCGTCCGGCCGCCGCCGCCGTGCGGCACACCCGGCGCGATGTGCTGGCGGCGGCACGCCCCCTGTAATCTCGAAGCCCGGAGCCCGCCGATATCGGGACCTCGTTCCACACCTTGGGGTTGCACAGCAGATGACCGCGATTTCTCTCGGCATGCCGTCCGTTCCGACCAGGCTGGCCGAGCGCCGGAAGAGTCGGCAGATCCAGGTCGGTTCCGTCGCCGTGGGTGGTGACGCGCCGGTGTCGGTGCAGTCGATGACC
>NZ_BMSV01000013.1 GCF_014649335.1 Streptomyces roseolilacinus | reverse complement strand
TTTCGGGCCCGATTCCCCGTCGGAGGGGGTTGTCCTCGCGGCCTCTCGGCCGTTCCGACGTCGTGAACCTTAGCGAATCCGTGGGCCCGACGCTAATCGGGCTCCCGCTCTCTCGAACGGGGATTCTTCATTTCGCAAAAGCGCACGTAAAGCGACGCGACGGAGTGTCGCTCGCTGAAAGTGGTTCTTGCGGAATGGCTGTCCGGGGACCGACCGGAGTCGGCGCTCACGTCGGACAACTCGGAGAACATTACGTACCAGGCAAACCACTGTCAACCCCAGCCCCACCCCCGGTACGCTGACGCCATGACAGCGCATGCGCACACCCTTCGGTGGTGGGCCGCCTGACGGCGGCCGGCACTGACGCATGCAGACCACGGCCGCCGCCTCGGCGGCCGTTCGCGTTTCCCCCTCCGGGGGACGGCCGCGGGGAGCGGCGGTCCCACCAGGAGTGAGAGGGACGGGAACATGACGCGGATCTTCAGCGGGATCAAGCCGACCGGGCACCTGACGCTGGGCAACTACATCGGGGCCGTCCGGAAGTGGGTCGAGGAGGACCAGCACCGGGCGGACGCCCTCTTCTCCGTCGTCGACCTGCACGCCCTGACCGTGGAGCACGACCCGGCGCGGGTGCGGCGGCTCAGCCGGCAGGCGGCGACGCTGCTCCTCGCGGCGGGGCTCGACCCCGAGCGGTGCGTCCTCTTCGTGCAGAGCCACGTCGACGAGCACGCGCGGCTGTCGTACCTGCTGGAGTGCACGGCGACCGACGGGGAGATGCGGCGCATGATCCAGTACAAGGAGAAGGCGGCGCGGGAGCGGGAGCGGGGCGGGAGCGTGCGGCTGTCGCTGCTGACGTACCCGGTGCTGATGGCGGCGGACATCCTCGCGTACCAGGCGGACGAGGTGCCCGTGGGCGACGACCAGGCGCAGCACGTGGAGCTGACGCGGGACCTGGCGGTGCGGTTCAACCAGCGGTACGGGCACACGTTCACCGTGCCGAAGGCCACGCACCCGGCGGTCGGGGCGCGGGTCATGAACCTCCAGGACCCCACGGTCAAGATGGGGAAGTCGGACGACGCCGGGCCGGGCGTCGTCCACCTGCTCGACGAGCCGGACGCGGTGCGGCGGAAGGTGATGCGGGCCGTCACCGACAGCGGGCGGGACGTCGTGTACGACCGGGAGGGGCGGCCCGGCTCGGCGAACCTGCTGGAGGTGCTCGCCGCCTGTACCGGCGCGGGTGATCCGGCGGAGCTGGCGGAGGGCTACACCTCGTACGGGGCGTTGAAGCGGGACGTCGCCGACGCCGTGGTGGAGCTGCTGCGGCCGTTGCGGGAGCGGCACGCGGAGCTGGTCGCCGACCCGGCGTACGTGGACGGGGTGCTGCGGGAGGGGGCGGGCCGGGCGCGGGCCCTGGCGCGGCCGGTGGTGGACCGGGCCTACCGGGCGGTGGGGCTGCTGCCGGCCGTCTGACGGAACGCGGCCCGGTAGTCGCGCGGGCTGGTGGCGAGGTGCGCCGCGAAGTGCTGGCGCATGGTGACCTCGCTGCCGAAGCCCGCGCGGCGGGCCACCTCGGGCAGGGGGTGGTCGGTGCGTTCGAGGAGCTTCTGGGCGGCGGCGACGCGCTGGGCGGTGAGCCACCGGAGGGGGGTGGTGCCGGTCGTCGCCCGGAAGTGGCGGGCGAACGTGCGCGGGGACATGCCGGCGCGGGCCGCGAGGGAGGCGACGGTGTGCGGTGCGTCGAGGTGGGCCAGGGCGTGGGCCCGTACGGCGGCGAGGGCGTCGGCGTCGCGGTCGGCGCGCGGGGTGGGGTGCTCGATGAACTGGGCCTGCGTGCCGGTGCGGAACGGGGCGGTGACCATGGCGCGGGCGATGGTCGCGGCGGTCTCGGCACCCTGAGCGGTGCGGACGAGGTGGAGGCACAGGTCGACGCCGGCGGCGGTGCCGGCCGAGGTCCACAGGCCGCCGTCCTCGATGAACAGGGCGTTCGGTTCGACCGTGACGGCGGGGTGGCGTTCGCGGAGGCGGTCGGCGACGTACCAGTGGGTGACGGCGCGGCGGCCGTCGAGGAGTCCGGCGCGGGCGAGGGCGAAGGCACCGGCGCACAGGGCCGCGACGGGGGTGCCCGCCCGGTGGGCGCGGCGGAGGGCGTCCAGGACGGGGGTGGCGATGTCGACGTCGGGGTCGGTGAGGCCGGGGACGACGACGAGGTCGGCCTCGTCGAGCCAGGAGAGGGGGCGGTCGGGGGTGAGGGAGAGGCCGCCGGGGATGGGGACGGGCGCGGTGGGGTCGGCGGCGGCGCGGCGCAGCTCGAACGGGGGGACGCCGCGGTCGGCGCGGTCGACGCCCCAGACCTCGGTGATGACGGAGACGTCGAAGGCACGGATGCCGGGGAAGGCGAGCATCGCCACGCGGTAGGGGGTCACGGGGCGAGGATGCCAGGGACGGTGGCCGTATGTCATCGATGGGTGGCATTGCCGCCACTGGTGGGGGCGGGGTGGCGGCCGGAGGATTTCCGGCATGGAACGGAACGAGAGTGTCGTGGCCGGTGCGGTCGAGGACGGGTACGGGGCCGGCGTCGAGGTGGCGGTTGATGCCGCGCTGGTCGTGGTGGACGTGCAGAAGGGGTTCGCGGAGCCGTACTGGGGGCGGCGGAACAATCCGGGGGCCGAGGGGAACATCGTCGCGTTGATCGACGCGTGGCAGGGGTCGGGTCGGCCGGTGGTGTTCGTACGGCACCACTCGGTGTCGCCGCGGTCACCGCTGCGGCCGGGGCAGCCGGGCAACGGCCTCCAGGACGCGGTGGAGGAGCGGCGGGGGAAGGGCGCCGGGCCGGAGCTGCTGGTGGTGAAGTCGGTGAACTCGGCGTTCTACGGCGAGCCGGACCTGGACGCGTGGCTGCGGGGTGCCGGGGTGCGGCAGATCGTGGTGGTCGGCGTCCAGACGAACATGTGCGCCGAGACGACGGCGCGGATGGGCGGGAACCTCGGGTACGACGTGCTGTTCCCGCTGGACGCCACGCACACGTTCGACGCGACCGGGCCGTTCGGGTGGACGCTCACGGCGGACGAGCTGGCGCGGGCGACGGCGGTGTCGCTGCACGACGGCGGGTTCGCGACGGTCGTGTCGACGGCGGACGTGCTGCGGGGGGTCGCGGCGGGGGCGGCCGGGGTGGGGTGACCCCGGCCGCGGGGCGCCGGGGTCAGCCGTTGCCGGAGGCCAGTTCGCGGCTGCGGTCGCGGGCGGCCTCCAGGGCGGCGATGAGGGCGGCCCGTACGCCGTGGTTCTCCAGCTCGCGGATGGCGCTGATGGTCGTGCCGGCGGGGGACGTGACGGCCTCGCGGAGCTTGACCGGGTGTTCGCCGCTGTCACGGAGCATCACGGCGGCGCCGATGGCGGCCTGGACGATGAGGTCGTGGGCCTGGGCGCGGGGCAGGCCCAGGAGGATGCCCGCGTCGGTCATGGCCTCGACGAGGAAGTAGAAGTACGCCGGTCCGGAGCCGGACAGGGCCGTCGCGGCGTCCTGCTGGGACTCGGGGACGCGGAGGGTCTTGCCGACGCCGCCGAAGATCTCCTCGGTGTGCGCGAGGTGCGCGCCGGTGGCGTGGGTGCCGGCGGAGATGACGGACATGCCCTCGTCGACGAGGACGGGGGTGTTCGGCATGACGCGGACGACCGGCGTGTCGGGGGCGAGGCGCTCCTCGATGAACGCGGTGGTGATGCCGGCGGCGGCGCTGATGACCAGGTGGTCGCGGGTGACGTGGTGGGCGAGCTCGTCGAGGAGCCGGCCCATGTCCTGGGGCTTCACGGCGAGGATGAGGGTGTCGGCGCGCTTGGCGGCGTCGGCGTTGCAGACGGCCTCGACGCCGTAGCGGCCGCGGAGCTCCTCGGCGCGCTCGGGACGGCGGGCGGTGACGAGGAGGTGGGCGGTGGGCCAGCCGGCCCGGATCATGCCGCTGAGGAGGGCCTCGCCGATCTTTCCGGTGCCGAGGACCGCGACTGTCTGGGTCATTGCTCTGCTCACCTCGCCGTGGGGTACGTGCCTGGGGCCATCCTTCCACCGGGGCGGCGGGTGGTGGCGCGGTTGTCCGAGGGGCGGTACGGGAGCGGGGGGCGCGGCCGCGGCGTACGGATCGGAGGCGTACGGATGGGGCGCGTCGAATTCGCCCACCCGCCGGCCGCCGACGGGGCGAACGTCGCCACTTCGAAGACACGACCTAGCGGCGGGGGCGCTTCCTGCGGGCCGCCGGGTTGCCGGCGCGGGTGGTGCGGCGCTTCTCGTACCGGGCGCGGGCGGTCTCGTACTCGGCGCGGACGAGCTTCTCGCCGGGCGCCTCGAAGAGGGAGCGGACGAAGTAGGCGAGGAGCGAGCCGACGAAGCCGATCGCCTTCAGGCTGCGCAGGGCGTCCTCGCGGGCCGGGTCGGCGGGGCGGCGGCCGAAGCCCTCCCAGGTCCGCTGGAACGCGAGGGCCGTGCACACCGCGAACATCACGATCATCAGGCCGTTGACGAAGCCGCCGACCCGGGCGATGGCCAGGCCCTCGTACGCGAAGCGCAGGACGAACGCGCCCGCGGCGGCCGCGGCCAGGGAGCCGGCGGCGACACCGGCGCGCCGCAGCCCGTACCCGCCGTCGTGGTCGACCCAGGTCGTGCCGAAGAAGCGGAGGGGCTCGGGCCGGGGGCCGCCGGGCGCGCCGGCGGGGCCGGTGGTGTCGGCGGGGCCGGTCGGGTCCGTGGGGCCGGTCGGGTCCGTGGGGTCGCTCACGGGTCGATTATCCCCCGCCAGCCGGCGCCGCCGCGGTGGGCGTCAGGCGCAGCGCACCGTCACGTACCCGTCGGCCCCGGTCCGGACGTACGCGTCCGCCACGTACTGGCCGTTGGCGATGTTGTCCCAGAGGTTCGACGTGCCGTACGGGCCCGAGACCCACGTGCCGGGCGTCTGGCAGTTGATCGGCACGTTCACGCCTTCCGGCAGGACCTTCACGATGCCGTAGTGCGTGCCCGGGCCGCTGCGGACGTTGAGCCGGACCCCCGGCGCGACCGGGTAGCGCTTGACCGAGTACGTCTCCATGTGTGCCTCCCCCCGAGGCTCCCGCCGGATGCGGGCGCGTCTGTGGAGGGGAGGCTAACAAGCCACACCGACATCGCACGCATCATCGACTAGGCTCCGTGCGTCGCGCGTGCGCCGGTCGTGCGCCGCGCGTCCGAGCGAGCACACACGGGGGTGGATGATGCCGCCGCTGCGCAGCCCCGGGACCGTACCGGAAGCGGAGCATCCGGAGTACGCCGGGAGGTACCGGCTGGAGGACTGGCTGGGTTCGGGCGGCATGGGGGTCGTCCGGCTGGCCACGTCCGACTCGGGCCTGCGCCTGGCCGTGAAGGTGATCCACCTCGAACACGCGGCGGACCCCGAGTTCAGGGCGCGTTTCCGGCAGGAGGTCGAGGCCGCCCGGCGGGTCAGCGGGGCGTTCACCGCACCGGTCGTCGACGCCGACCCGAAGGCCGCGCGGCCCTGGATGGCGACCCTGTTCATCGACGGGCCGACGCTGTCGGAGCGGGTCAAGCGGAACGGGCCGCTGGACGTGGCGGAGCTGCGCCGACTCGGGGCCGGGCTCGCGGAGGCGCTGCGCGACATCCACCGGGCGGGGGTCGTCCACCGGGACCTGAAGCCCAGCAACGTCCTGCTCGCGGCGGACGGGCCGAAGGTCATCGACTTCGGCATCTCCCGGCCCGCCGACAGCGACGTGCGCACCGAGACCGGGAAGCTGATCGGCACACCGCCGTTCATGGCGCCCGAGCAGTTCCAGCGGCCCCGGGACGTGGGGCCGGCGGCGGACGTGTTCGCGATGGGCGCGGTGCTGGCGCACGCGGCGACGGGGCGGGGGCCGTTCGACTCCAACAGCCCGTACCTGGTCGCGTACCAGGTGGTGCACAACGAGCCGGACCTGGCGGGCGTGCCGGAGGAGCTCGCGCCGCTGCTGCGGCGGTGCCTCGCGAAGGACCCGGCGCAGCGGCCCACGCCGGAGCAGGTGATGGTCGCCCTGCGGGTGCCGGACGGGGGTGCCGGGGGCGGCGCGGCCGGGGCCGTCCGGCCGTCCGCGCGGCGCGGGGCCGGGGACACGCCGGGGGACGGCTCGCCGGGCGGGGACCCTCCGGGGGCGCGGGTGCCCGAGCAGCGCCGGCGCCGGCCCGGGAAGGTGGGCGCGGGGACCGCCGGGCGGCCGGGGTCCGGGGCGCGCCCGCCCGCCGGCGGGCGGGCCGGGGCGCGGCGGCGGCTGGTGTGGGTCGCCGCGGCGGTCGCGCTGGCCGGGGCCCTCGTCGGGGGGCTGGTCGCCGTACGGGCCGGGGACGGCCGAGGCGGTGCGCGGGACGCCGGGCCCGCCGCCGCGGCGCGGAGCTTCCGGGCGTGGGCGGTGCCGCTGGGCGCGGGCGCCGGGACGGCGCGGCCGCCGGTGTGCGCCGCGGCGGACGGCGCGCTGTACTGCGCCGCGCCCGGCGTGAAGGCCGCGCGGCTGGACCCGGCGGACGGGACGGTGGCCTGGTCGGTGCCGGCCGGAGGGCCGGCCGCGCCGGAGGAGGGCGCCGCCGTGGTGGCGGCCGGGGGGCTGGTACGTGTGGTGAGCCCCCGTACGACGGCCGGCGGGGGCGCCCGGCTGGAGGCGCTCGACCCCGCGACGGGCGCGGTCCGCTGGGGCGCCGGCCTCGGCGCGTACGCCCAGGTCGTGCACGGTGCCGACGCGGTGTTCGTGGTCGACGGGGACGGGCGGGTGCGGGCGCTCGACGGCGCGACGGGCGCCGAGCGGTGGACGGGGCGGCCCGCGGCGCGCGGCGCGCAGTGGGTGGCCGGGGCGGCGGGCGGGCCCGTCTTCGCCGCGGCGGTCGCGGGGGACGGGGTGTCGACGCTGGTCAGCGCCGTGGACCCGGCGGACGGCGGGGTGCTGTGGCGCAAGCGGGTGCCCGGTTCGCTGACGCCCGTTCAGGCGACGGAGGGGGCGCTGGTGCTGCTCTCCGCCGACCGGGACCTGTACACCGACGCCGTGGTGCGGCTGGACCTGCGGGACCGGGGGGTGCGGCGGGTCGCGCTGACGGGGGCGGCCGACCAGGCGCAGGCCGTGGTGGACGGGGAGACCGCGTACGTCGTGGGGTCGGGCGGGTCGCTGGCCGCGGTCGACCTGGGTGCCGGGGCCGGGCGGGGGCGGGAGCTGTGGCGGCTGGAGACCGGGGCGGCACGGGTGTCGCGGCCGGTGGCCGCGGACGGCCGGGTCTTCCTGATGGCCGGTGACGGGCGGCTGCTGGGTGCCGACGCCGCCCGCGGGACGCTGGTCGGGCAGAGCGGGCCGCGGATGGCGGCCGGGATCGTGCCGTTACTGGCCGCGCCGGTGACGGCCGGGGGCAAGGTGTACGGCGGGGCGCCGGACGGAGTGGTGTTCGGCGTGGACCCCGCCGGGTGGTGACGCGCCCGGCGGGCGGGCGCGTCCGCCGTGCCGGCGCCCCGTACCGGACGGGGCGCCGGGCCGCTCTCGGCCGGGGGGCTACGGGAGCTTCGTGACGTCGCGGACGGCGCCCTTGTCGGCGCTGGTGGCCATGGCCGCGTAGGCGCGCAGCGCCGCCGAGACCTTGCGCGTGCGGTTCTTCGGGGCGTACGCGCCGGCCAGGGCGTCGCGGCGGGCGGCCAGCGTCGCGTCGTCGACCAGCAGCTCGATCGTGCGGTCGGGGATGTCGATGCGGATGCGGTCGCCGTCCTCGACCAGCGCGATCGTGCCGCCGGACGCCGCCTCCGGGGAGGCGTGGCCGATGGACAGGCCGGACGTGCCGCCCGAGAAGCGGCCGTCGGTGATCAGCGCGCAGGTCTTGCCGAGGCCGCGTCCCTTCAGGAACGACGTCGGGTAGAGCATCTCCTGCATGCCGGGACCGCCCTTGGGGCCCTCGTAGCGGATGACGACGACGTCGCCGTCCTTCACCCGCTTGTTGAGGATCTTCTCGACGGCCTCCTCCTGCGACTCGCAGACGACCGCCGGCCCCTCGAACGTCCAGATCGACTCGTCGACGCCGGCCGTCTTCACGACGCACCCGTCGACCGCCAGGTTGCCCCTCAGGACCGCGAGGCCGCCGTCCTCGGAGTAGGCGTGCTCGGCGGAGCGGATGCAGCCGTTCTCGGCGTCGAGGTCCAGGGCCTCCCAGCGCTCCGACTGGGAGAACGCCTCCGCGGAGCGCACGCAGCCGGGCGCCGCGTGCCACATCTCGACGGCCTCGGCGGACGGGGAGCCGCCGCGCACGTCCCAGGTCTTCAGCCAGTCCGCCAGGGACGGGCTGTGGACGGCGTGCACGTCCTCGTTGAGCAGGCCCGCGCGGTGCAGCTCGCCCAGCAGGGCGGGGATGCCGCCGGCGCGGTGCACGTCCTCCATGTAGTACGTGCGGTCCTTCGCGACGTTCGGCGCGACCTTCGCCAGGCACGGCACGCGGCGCGAGACGGCGTCGATCTCCTCCAGCCCGAAGGGGACGCCCGCCTCCTGGGCGGCGGCCAGCAGGTGCAGGATCGTGTTGGTGGAGCCGCCCATGGCGATGTCCAGGGCCATCGCGTTCTCGAAGGCGGCGAACGTGGCGACGTTGCGGGGCAGGACCGACTCGTCGTCCTGCTCGTAGTACCGCTTCGTCACCTCGACGACCGTGCGCGCCGCGTTCTCGTACAGGGCGCGGCGGGCCGTGTGCGTGGCGAGGACGGAGCCGTTGCCGGGGAGGGACAGGCCGATGGCCTCCGTCAGGCAGTTCATCGAGTTGGCGGTGAACATGCCCGAACAGGAGCCGCAGGTCGGGCAGGCGTTCTCCTCGATGCGGAGGATGTCCTCGTCGGAGATCTTGTCGTTGACCGCGTCGGAGATCGCGTCGACCAGGTCGAGCGTGCGGACCGTGCCGTCGACGAGCGTGGCCCGGCCGGACTCCATGGGGCCGCCGGAGACGAAGACCGTCGGGATGTTCAGGCGCAGCGCCGCCATCAGCATGCCGGGGGTGATCTTGTCGCAGTTGGAGATGCAGATCAGCGCGTCCGCGCAGTGCGCCTCGACCATGTACTCGACGGAGTCGGCGATCAGGTCGCGGGAGGGCAGCGAGTACAGCATGCCGCCGTGGCCCATCGCGATGCCGTCGTCGACGGCGATCGTGTTGAACTCGCGCGGGATCGCCCCGGCCGCCCTGATGGCGTCGCTGACGATCCGGCCGACGGGCTGGAGGTGCGTGTGGCCGGGGACGAACTCGGTGAAGGAGTTGGCGACGGCGACGATGGGCTTGCGCCCGATGTCCTCGCCCGGTACCCCGGAGGCGCGCATAAGGGCACGGGCGCCCGCCATGTTGCGGCCGTGGGTGACAGTGCGGGACCTCAGCTCGGGCATCGTCGCTCGCTCCTCATCAGAGAGACTGGCTCCTTCCGAGCGTACGCCGCCTCTCCAGGAAGTGGACACCATGTCCGGATGGCGGGACGTGCGGATCGCCTGCCGGTCACCCTCCCGCGGCCCCGGCCCGGGGGTCACGCCCGGTCACGGGAGGCGGACCGACGACGCCAGGTGCTGCCGGGTGAAGGCCAGCGCCTCGGCGAGGTCGGCCTCCCGTTCGGCGGCGGACATGGCGCGCCGGGTGTTGACCTCGATGACGACGTGCCCGTCGAAGCCGGTGCGCACGAGGTGTTCCAGCAGCTCGGCGCAGGGCTGCGTGCCGCGGCCCGGTACGAGGTGCTCGTCCTTCGCTGAGCCGCGCCCGTCCGCGAGGTGGACGTGGCCCAGCCGGTCGCCCATGCGGGAGACCATGGCCATCGCGTCCGTGCGGGCGGTCGCCGTGTGGGAGAGGTCGACCGTGTAGTGGCGGTAGTCGTCCTTGGTGACGTCCCACTCGGGGGCGTACGCGAGCATCTCGCGGTCGCGGTACCGCCAGGGGTACATGTTCTCGACGGCGAAGCGCACGTCCGTCTCGTCCGCCATCCGCCGGATGCCGGTGACGAAGTCGCGCGCGTACTGCCGCTGCCAGCGGAACGGCGGGTGGACGACGACCGTCGACGCGCCGAGCCTCTCCGCCGCCGCCCGGGCCCGCTGGAGCTTCGTCCACGGGTCGGTCGACCAGACGCGCTGGGTGATCAGCAGGCAGGGGGCGTGCACGGCGAGGACGGGCACCTGGTGGTAGTCGGAGAGCCGGCGCAGGGCCTCCAGGTCCTGGCTGACGGGGTCCGTCCACACCATGACCTCGACGCCGTCGTAGCCGAGGCGCGCGGCCACCTCGAAGGCCGTCGCCGTCGACTCGGGATAGACCGAGGCCGTCGAGAGGGCGACCTTCGTGCGGGGCACGCGCGCCGCCGGCCGCCCCGCTTGCTCTGCCACGTCTGCCACGAGGGAAAGGGTACGGGTCCGGTCCGTCACTCGGGGAGGTGGTCGAGGCGGCGCAGGATGACGCCCTCGCGCAGCGCCCAGGGGCAGATCTCCAGCACGTCGATGCCGAGCAGGTCCATCGCGCCCTCCGCCACCAGCGCCCCGGCCAGCAGCTGCCCTGCCCGGCCCTCGGACACGCCGGGCAGGGCGCGGCGCTGCGCGACGGTCATGGCGGCCAGCTTCGGCACCCACGTCTCCAGTGACGTACGACTCAGCACGCGCTGCACGTACAGGCCGTCGCCGGAACCCGGCGCCCCGGCGATCCGGGCGAGCTGCTTGAACGTCTTGGACGTGGCGACGACGTGGTCGGGCCTGCCGAAGCGGGCGAACTCGCCGACCGTCCGGGCTATCTCCGCGCGCACGTGGCGGCGCAGCGCCTTCACGTCGGCCGGGTCCGGCGGGTCGCCGGGCAGCCAGCCGGCGGTGAGCCGCCCGGCGCCGAGCGGGAGGGAGGCGGCCGCGTCGGGCTCCTCGTCGATGCCGTACGCGATCTCCAGGGAGCCGCCGCCGATGTCGAGGAGCAGCAGCTTCCCGGCCGACCAGCCGAACCAGCGGCGGGCGGCGAGGAAGGTGAGCCGGGCCTCCTCCGTCCCGGTGAGGACCTGGAGGTCGACGCCCGTCTCGGCCTTCACGCGCGCGAGGACGGCTTCGGCGTTGGCGGCGTCGCGGACGGCGGAGGTCGCGAAGGGGAGGACCGCCTCGCAGCCCTTCTCCTCGGCGGTGTGCCGGGCGTCCCCGACGATCGTGACGAGCCGGTCGACGCCGGCCGCGCCGATCGAGCCGTCCGCGTCCAGCAGTTCGGCCAGGCGCAGTTCCGCCTTGTGCGAGTGGGCGGGCCGCGGCCGGGCGCCCGGATGCGCGTCCATGACCAGCAGGTGCACCGTGTTCGACCCCACGTCGAGGACTCCGAGTCTCATGCCAGCACGCTACTGCGAGCGGGGGACGGGCTGCGCCTACGCTGGTGGAGTGCCAAAGACCAAGAAGGACAAGCCGGGCAAATCGATTTCCGGCAAGAAGCGTGACGCCCCGGCGGCCGGGTTCGGCGTCCTCCGCGAGGACGACGAGAAGGGCCTGGACTTCCCCCGCGCGTGGGTGGAGTTCCCCGATCCGGCGGACGAGGACCAGGTCTTCCGTTGCGACCTGACATGGCTGACGTCCCGCTGGACGTGCGTCTTCGGCAGCGGCTGCCAGGGCATCCAGGCGGGCCGCGCCGACGACGGGTGCTGCACGCTGGGCGCGCACTTCTCCGACGAGGACGACGAGAAGCGGGTCGCCGGGCACGTGGCGCGGCTCACGCCGGAGCTGTGGCAGTTCCACGACGTGGGGACGGAGTCGGGCTGGGTGCAGCTCGACGAGGACGGCGAGCGGCAGACGCGCCGCTGGAACGGCTCGTGCGTCTTCCAGAACCGCCCCGGCTTCGCGGGCGGCGCGGGGTGCGCGCTGCACATCCTGGCGCTGCGGGAGGGGCGCGAGCCGCTGGAGACGAAGCCGGACGTGTGCTGGCAGCTCCCGGTGCGGCGGACGTACGACTGGATCGAGCGGCCCGACGACACGAAGGTGCTCCAGGTGTCGATCGGCGAGTACGACCGCCGGGGCTGGGGCCCCGGCGGCCACGACCTGCACTGGTGGTGCACCTCCGCCACCTCGGCGCACGGCGCGGGCGAACCGGTGTACGTGACGTACCGGCCGGAGCTGACGGAGCTGATGGGCGAGGCGGCGTACGGCGTGCTGGTGGAGCTGTGCGAGGCACGGCTGGCGTCCGCGCTGCCGCTGGTGGCCCCGCACCCGGCGGACCCGGCGGGCCCGGCGGGCCCGGCGGGCCCGGCCGGCCCCGTGGCGTAGGGCACCGCCGGCTCACCGCGCCTACGCCCGCCGGTCACCGCGCCTACGGGGCGGGGGGCGGCGGTTCGGTCGCGGGCGGCTCGCTCGCCGGGGGCGGGGCGTCCGTCGCCGGCGGCGGGTCGGAGGACGGCGGGGGTTCCGTCGCCGGGGGCGGCTCGCTCGCCGGGGGCGGGGTGGGCGACGGACCCGACGGGGCGTCCGGCCGCGGGGCGGGCGGCGCGGCGGGGCGGTGGGGCGGCACCTGGTGGGCCGGGGGGCGGTCGGGCCCGTGCCCGGTGAGGACGACGACCGCGCCGGACGGGCTGACGTGGATGCGGGCGCTCCAGGGCCCGCGCGGTTCGCGGGCGCGGTCGACGGAGACGTACACCGTGACCGACCGGCCGGGCTCCAGCGTGCCGGACGCGCGGTCGGCGCGGAGCCAGGGGGCGTCCGTCCGCAGGGACCAGTCGACGGGGGCGCTGCCGGTGGCGGTGAGCGTCAGCGCCGTGGCGTCGCCGTACGGCTGGGCCGTGACCGCGACGCGGCCGGGGCCCAGGCGGCCGGCGAGCGCCGGCGACGGGGCCGAGCCGCCGCCGACCACCTCCACCGAGACGCCGGGGGCCTGGCGGGGCGTGCGGAACCGGAGGTCGGGGCCGGTGCGGGCGTTGCCGGCGTTCGCGTAGTGGCCGCCGCCGGCCCTCGCGCCGGCCTCGTCGGAGGCGCTGAACGTCTGGTCCCCGCGGCCCTCGTCGATCGCCGTGTCGCCCCGGTACGCGGCCCACAGCGCGAGGACGGGCGCCGCGACGACGGTGGCGATGACGGTGGTGGTCACGGCGCGGGCGCGCATCCGGTCGCGGCGCGCGGCGTGGTCCTTGGGGTCGAGAGGGAAACCGTTCCGCCCGAAGCGCGGCCCGGCGGAGCGCGCGCGGGGGGCGTGCAGCATCGCGGCGCGCGCCGCCGACCGGGGCGCCGGCACGAGCGGGAGCGTGGCGGGGGTGACCGTGGAGCCCGGCCAGGGGCCGGCCGCCTCGGCGCGCTCGGCGGCACGGCGGCACAGCGGGCAGTCGTCGACGTGCCGGACCAGCTCCCGGCGCAGCGCCGTGGACAGCAGCACCCGGTGGTCGCCGGTGAGACGGGCGACGGCGGGACACGTGCCGGTCTCGACGACGGCGAGGGCGGCGCGGGTGCGCTCCACCTCGCACGCGGCGGCGGACAGCAGCTCGCGGGCGGCCTGCGGGGCCATGCCGAGGACGGCGGCGACCTCGGGGGCGCCCAGCTGGTGCCGTACCGCGAGCTCCAGGGCCTCGCGCTGCTCCGGTGTGGTGCCGGCCGCCTCCGGCCAGGCGAGGAGGGCGAGTTCGCCGCGGCGCTCGGCGGTCTCCTCGGGGACGCGGGGGGCCTCCCCGGAGGCCGGCCGCCGGGTGTGCGCGCCGTGCCGGGCGCGCCGCCGCCGGGCCAGTTCGCGCAGGCAGGCCCAGCGGGCGAGGGCGTACAGCCACGCCTTGCGGAGCGGGGGCTCCGCGGGGCAGCGCCCCTGCTGGCGTTCCGCGACGGCCAGGACCTCGCCGAGGACGGCGGTGGCCGCGTCGTGGTCGCACAGCACGGAGAGGCAGTAGGTGAAGAGGCCGTCGAGGTACGGCTCGTAGGTGGCGGGCGGGTCCTGCGCGACCGCCCGCCCGCTCCGGGGCGCACCGCGCTGCGCCCGGTGTGCGCCGGTGGTGTCCGTGGGGTGCTCCAGCCTGCTGCTCATCACCCGGCGACCGTAGGCGCCTTGAGGCACACTCCTCGTGCCGCTCCGACACTTTTAAGCCTTATGGGTGAACGTATCCCTCGAAAGGGGACAGGGGGATTTGCCAATGTCCCGTGTCGGCCCTAGCGGAAGCCCCGCCCACCGGTCCCGGGCCGACGGGCCGTACGGGCGCCTTCCCGGCCGGCCCGGGGCGGGGTGGGGGCCGGGCGGACCGGGGCCGGGTCGGACGGGGCGGGATGGGCGGGGCGGGCTGGCGCACGGGCCGGGGCCGGTGAGCGGCCCGGGGTCCGCGGCCTCGGGAACGCCCGCGGGAGCGCGTCCCCGCGGGCGCACGGCGGGCGGCCGTCCGCTGTCAGTGGCGGCGGCTACGGTGGGTCGCATGGCTGCCCGTACGAAATCCACCAAGGACCGGCCGTCCTACCGCTGCACCGAGTGCGGCTGGACGACCGCCAAATGGCTCGGCCGCTGCCCCGAGTGCCAGGCGTGGGGGACGGTGGAGGAGTACGGCGGCGCGCCCGCCGTCCGGACGACGGCGGCCGGCCGGGTGTCGACGGCGGCGGTGCCGATCGGCCAGGTCGACGGGCGGCAGGCCACGGCCCGCTCGACGGGCGTGGACGAGCTGGACCGGGTGCTGGGCGGGGGGCTCGTGCCCGGCGCGGTCGTCCTGCTCGCGGGCGAGCCCGGCGTCGGCAAGTCGACGCTGCTGCTGGACGTGGCCGCGAAGGCGGCGAGCGAGGAGCACCCGACGCTGTACGTGACGGGTGAGGAGTCGGCGAGCCAGGTGCGGCTGCGGGCCGACCGGATCGGCGCGCTGCACGACCACCTGTACCTGGCGGCGGAGACGGACCTGTCGGTGGTCCTGGGGCACCTGGACGCGGTCAAGCCGTCGCTCCTCGTCCTGGACTCGGTCCAGACGGTGGCGTCGCCGGAGATCGAGGGGGCGCCGGGCGGCATGGCGCAGGTGCGGGAGGTGGCCGGGGCGCTGATCCGGGCGTCCAAGGAGCGCGGCATGGCCACGCTGCTGGTGGGCCACGTCACGAAGGACGGCGCCATCGCGGGGCCGCGGCTGCTGGAGCACCTGGTCGACGTGGTGCTGCACTTCGAGGGCGACCGGCACGCGCGGCTGCGGCTCGTGCGGGGCGTGAAGAACCGGTACGGGGCGACCGACGAGGTGGGCTGCTTCGAGCTGCACGACGAGGGCATCACGGGCCTGGCCGACCCGAGCGGGCTGTTCCTGACCCAGCGCGCCGAGCCCGTGCCGGGCACGTGCCTGACGGTCACGCTGGAGGGGCGGCGGCCGCTGGTCGCGGAGGTGCAGGCGCTGACGGTCGACTCCCAGATCCCGTCGCCCCGGCGTACGACCTCGGGCCTGGAGACGTCCCGCGTGTCGATGATGCTGGCGGTCCTGGAGCAGCGGGGGCGGATCAGCGCGCTCGGCAAGCGCGACATCTACAGCGCGACGGTGGGCGGCGTGCGGCTGACCGAGCCCGCGGCGGACCTGGCGGTCGCGCTGGCGCTGGCGTCGGCGGCGTCCGACACGCCGCTGCCGAAGAACCTGGTGGCGATCGGGGAGGTGGGCCTCGCCGGGGAGGTCCGGCGGGTGACCGGGGTGCAGCGGCGGCTCGCGGAGGCGCACCGGCTGGGGTTCACGCACGCGCTGGTGCCGGGGGACCCGGGGAAGGTGCCGGCGGGGATGCGGGTGCTGGAGGTCGCGGACGTGGGCGAGGCCCTGCGGGTCCTCCCCCGCGGCCGCCGGCCGTCCGCCCCGGCCGCGGAGTAGGAGGCCGGACCCGCCCGCCGTCCGCCCTGGTCCGACCCGGTCCTCCCCGGTCCTCCGCCCGGGACCGGGGAGGGCGGCCGGCGGGCGGGGGATCCGTCGGCGGAGCCACCGGTGCGGTGGGGGTCGCTAGACTTTGGGCTGGTCTCGCCCACCCGTACGAGCCGGAGGAGTGCAGTGGCAGCCAACGACCGGGCAACACCCGGAAAGTCGGGCGGAGGCTCCGGCAACGAAGCGCTGATGCGCGCGTCCCTCAGCGCGGTCGCCCCCGGCACGGCGCTGCGGGACGGACTGGAGCGCATCCTCCGCGGCAACACGGGCGGTCTGATCGTCCTCGGCATGGACAAGACCGTCGAGTCGATGTGCACCGGCGGTTTCGTGCTGGACGTCGAGTTCACCGCGACCCGGCTGCGCGAGCTGTGCAAGCTCGACGGCGCGCTCATCCTCGACAAGGACAGCACCAAGATCCTCCGCGCGGGCGTCCAGCTGGTCCCCGACGCGTCGATCCCGACCGAGGAGACCGGCACGCGGCACCGCACGGCGGACCGGGTGTCCAAGCAGTGCGGCTTCCCGGTGATCTCCGTGTCGCAGTCGATGCGGCTGATCGCCCTGTACGTGGACGGCGAGCGCCGCGTCCTGGAGGAGTCCGCCGCGATCCTGTCGCGCGCCAACCAGGCCCTCGCCACGCTGGAGCGGTACAAGCTGCGCCTCGACGAGGTGGCCGGGACGCTCTCCGCGCTGGAGATCGAGGACCTGGTGACGGTCCGGGACGTGACGGCCGTGGCGCAGCGGCTGGAGATGGTCCGCCGGATCGCCACGGAGATCGCGGAGTACGTCGTCGAGCTGGGTACGGACGGCCGCCTCCTCGCGCTCCAGCTGGACGAGCTGATCGCGGGCGTGGAGCCGGAGCGCGAGCTGGTCGTGCGGGACTACGTGCCCGAGCCGACCGCGAAGCGGTCCCGTACGGTCGCGGAGGCGCTGACGGAGCTGGACGCGCTCTCGCACGCCGAGCTGCTGGAGCTGCCGACGGTGGCCCGCGCGCTCGGCTACAGCGGTTCGCCGGAGACCCTGGACTCGGCGGTGTCGCCGCGCGGCTACCGGCTGCTGGCGAAGGTGCCGCGCCTGCCGGGCGCGATCATCGAGCGGCTCGTGGAGCACTTCGGCGGGCTGCAGAAGCTGCTCGCGGCGAGCGTCGACGACCTGCAGGCCGTCGACGGCGTCGGCGAGGCGCGCGCCCGCAGCGTCCGGGAGGGCCTGTCGCGGCTCGCCGAGTCGTCGATCCTCGAACGGTACGTCTGACGGGCGCGGGGGCGCCGGCCCCCGCCGTTCAGTCCTTCGCCAGCGTGATCGACGACCGCAGTACGCCCTTCACGCCCGGCACGGTGGCCTCCGCCAGGTAGGTGCCCGGGCCCGCCGTCCTCACGGGGGGCGTGGCGCAGCGGGGCGCGCTGTGGCGGCGGTCCCACTCGATCAGGTAAGTGGCGGTGCCCCCGGCCGGGACGGCGACGTACACGCTGCCGGGCCCCTTGGGGCAGTCCTTGGACGACCAGACCTCGTCGCCGCCCTCGTCACTGATCGTCAGGACCGCGGTGGCCGGGCCGAGATCGGTCTTGCACCCGGTCGCGGAGGTGTTCCGCGCGGTCAGCCGGAACTGCGGCTTCTCGTCGGGGGCGTACGAGACCTCCGTGCTGCCGAGCGTCAGCTGGAGGGTGCCCGGCACGCAGTTCGGCAGCGGCGAGCCGGCCGGGACCTGCCGGCCGGAGCCCGAACCGCCGCCCTGGCCGCCCGCGGCGGAGCCCGTGCCCGCACCCGGGCCGGAGCCGCCGCCCGTCGCCCCGCCCGCGCCGGAGCCGCTCCCGCCGGTGCCGGAGCCGCCGGTATCGGAGCCGCCCGAGCCGGACGAGCCTCCGGAGGCGCCGGACTCGTCGCGGCCGCCGGGCTGCGTGCTGATGGCGGGGCCCGAGGGTGACGGGCCCGGCGTGATGGACGGGGCGGGCGAGCCGGCGTTGGCGCCGTCGTTGCCCTGGGAGGGCCCGTCGTTCCCGAAACCGACGAACCAGGCGATCAGGACGGCGAGCAGCGCGACCACGGCCGCGACGATCGCCCTCCGCCGCCAGTAGATGGAGGAGGGAAGCGGCCCGACCGGATTGCGCAGAGATCCCACGGCGAAAACTGTACGAGAGATCGCGGCCGACTCCGGCCGCACGCGCCGCTCCTGCGCCAAGTTTTACCGATGATCACATCTGTGTGGCCGGTTTGCGAGGACCCGCGGGCGTGTCCGCGGCGGATGGCGCCGAACGGGTGGTTCCGGCGGCCGGGTACCGTCCCTGCTCATGAGTGAGGACCTCTATCGCACCGTCACCGACTTCGCCCGGGACACTCCCCCCTGGGTGCACGTCTTCGCCGAGATCGGCACCGACGCCGGACTGCTGCTCTTCGGCGTGCTGTTCGTCGCCGCCTGGTGGCGGGTGCGGCCCGCCGACGGGCGGGCGGTGGCGCTCGCCGCCCTCGCGCCGGTCGCCACCGCCTTCGGCTACGTCGTCAGCGAGACGCTGAAGTCGCTGGTGGACGAGGAGAGGCCGTGCCGCGCGGTGGTGGGCGCCGTCGCGTCGATCGCGGAGTGCCCCCCGTACGGGGACTGGTCGTTCCCGAGCAACCACTCGGCCATCGCGGGCGCGTCGGCGATGGCGCTCGCGCTGGCGTGGCGGCGGATCGCGTGGCTGACGATGCCGCTGGCGGTCGTGATGGCGTCCTCGCGGGTGTTCGTGGGCGTGCACTACCCGCACGACGTGGCCGCGGGCCTCGTGGTGGGCGCGCTGGCGGTGGTCCTGTTCGTCCGCCTGCTGACGGGCCCGACGCAGCGCCTGGTGGAGACGATGCGCATGAGCCGCTCGGGTGCCGCGCGGTGGCTGGCGGGCCCCGGTCCCGGCATCGAGCCGGCCGCGGCGCTCCCCCGGCAGCGCGGCCGCCGCGCCGCCCCCCGCCGCGCGGCGGGCCGTCGCCGGGTCTCCTGAGGGGCGCGGGCGGCCGGGTCGGGGGCGGGAGCGCGGAAAACCCGCCCGGCCGTGTCAGGATCGGAGGGCCATGACTGCGACCGAGACTCCCGAAGCGGCCCCCGTCCCCCCGACCGAGCGGCTCCACGCGCCCGTCCTCGCGTGGTTCGAGCAGCACGCGCGCGACCTGCCCTGGCGGCGCCCCGAGGCGGGCGCCTGGGGGGTGATGGTGAGCGAGTTCATGCTCCAGCAGACCCCCGTCAGCCGGGTCCTGCCGGTGTACGAGCAGTGGATGGCGCGCTGGCCGCGCCCCGCCGCGCTGGCGGCCGAGGCCCCCGGCGAGGCGGTCCGTGCCTGGGGCCGGCTGGGGTACCCGCGCCGCGCCCTGCGCCTGCACGGCGCGGCCGTCGCCATAACGGAACGGCACGGCGGCGACGTACCGAGCGACCACGCCCAGCTGCTGGCGCTGCCCGGCATCGGGGAGTACACGGCGGCGGCGGTGGCGTCGTTCGCGTACGGCAGGCGGCACCCCGTGCTGGACACCAACGTCCGCCGCGTCTTCGCGCGCGCGGTGACCGGAGTCCAGTACCCGCCGAACGCCACGACCGCCGCCGAGCGCCGTCTCGCGCGCGCCCTCCTGCCGGACGACGAGGCGACGGCGGCCCGCTGGGCGGCGGCCTCGATGGAGCTGGGCGCCCTGGTGTGCACGGCGCGGGGCGAGGACTGCGGGCGCTGCCCGATCGCCCGCGCGTGCGCCTGGCGGCTCGCCGGGAAGCCCGCCCACGACGGCCCGCCGCGGCGCGGCCAGACGTACGCGGGCACGGACCGGCAGGTCCGCGGCAAGCTGCTCGCCGTCCTGCGGGAGGCGACCGCCCCGGTGCCGCAGGCCGCGCTGGACGCGGTGTGGCACGACGCGGTGCAGCGCGCCCGCGCCCTGGACGGCCTCGTCGCGGACGGCCTGGTGGAGCCCCTGGACGGCGGCCGGTACCGGCTCCCGTCCGCCTGACCGGCCCCTCCCCCACCCGCTCCCGTCCGCCCGGCCGGGCCCCCTCCCCACCCGCTCCCGTCCGCCCGGCCGCCCCTCGGGGCCGTCCCGCTCCGCGTCCGCGCCCTCACCCACCGCTGTGACAGAGCCGCTGTTACACAACCGATGGGCAGCCGTGCGTCCGCCGAAGGGTGCCCCGGACAGTGCCGTGACAAGCGCTCCGTAGCTTCTCGTGGTGTCAGCGCGGGACACCGGCCGAAGTGGCCGGAGGCGCTGCGGGGGCCACGGCTTGTCACGGGGAAACGGAGGCGGTTCGGGATGTCGCACGGCGAGGTGCTCGAATTCGAGGAGTACGTACGCGTACGGCAGGACGCCCTCCTGCGCAGCGCCCGGCGGCTCGTCCCGGACCCGGTCGACGCGCAGGACCTGCTGCAGACCGCCCTCGCCCGCACGTACGGCCGCTGGGACGGCATAGCCGACAAGACGCTCGCCGACGCCTACCTGCGCCGCGTCATGATCAACACCCGGACCGAGTGGTGGCGCGCCCGCAAGCTGGAGGAGGTGCCCACCGAGCAGCTGCCCGACGCGTCCGTCGACGACGCGACCGAGCAGCACGCCGACCGGGCGCTGCTGATGGACGTGCTGAAGGTGCTGGCGCCGAAGCAGCGCAGCGTGGTCGTCCTGCGCCACTGGGAGCAGATGAGCACCGAGGAGACCGCTGCGGCGCTCGGCATGTCGACCGGTACGGTGAAGAGCACACTGCACCGTGCGCTCGCCCGTCTCCGCCAGGAGCTGGAGAGCCGGGACGTCGACGCCCGCGCCCTGGACCGGGGCGGGGACCGGGCCCGGCCCGCGGAGCGCGGCACGCGGGCGGTGAACGGGCGTCGTCACGGACGGGAGCAGGAGCGGTGCGCGGCCTGAGCGGCGGACACGGGAGCGGCGGCACACGGCCGCCGGCACCCGGGAGTGGCACGGCGGCGGGGAGGGCGGCGGTGGCCGCGCTCGCCGCCGCCGGCCTGCTCGGGCTGTTCACGGCCGGCTGCTCCACCGGCGGCACCGGTACGCGTGACGAGGGCGCCGCCCCCACCGACCAGGGCGTCCCCTCCGGCCAGTCCACGCCGGCCGCGTCGGCGCCGTCGCCGTTCCGGCGGGTCGACGTGATCGCGCTGCTGAAGGGCGACCCGAAGGTCGGGGACCAGGTGAAGCGGGACCTCAAGCCGTGCGGCCCGGACGCCTATCCGGTCGACACCTCGTACGGCAACCTCACCGGGTCCGGTGTGGCGGACGTCGTCGTCAACGTGCTGACCTGCGGTGACGCGGTGGGCGTCGGCACGTACGTGTACCGGATGCGGGGCAAGCAGTACGAGAACGTGTTCTCGCTGGAGGAGCCCGCCGTCTACTCCGCGATCGACCGCGGCGACCTGGTCGTCACCAAGCAGGTGTACGCGAAGGGCGACCCGATCGCCTACCCGTCCGGCGAGGAGGTGATCACCTACCGGTGGTCGTCGGACCGGTTCACCGAGCACTACGTGGTGCACAACGAGTACAGCAAGGCGGTCGAGGGCGGAGACATCAGCGGTCCCGCACCGACCGCGCCGAGCGAGGACTGAGGGCGCGGGAGGGCGCGGCATGGCGGAGACGCACGTCCTGTTCGTCGAGGACGACGACGTCATCCGGGAGGCCACACAGCTGGCCCTGGAGCGGGACGGTTTCACGGTCACGGCGATGCCGGACGGGCTGTCCGGCCTGGAGGCGTTCCGGGCGCGGCAGCCGGACATCGCGCTGCTGGACGTGATGCTGCCCGGCATGGACGGGGTCAGCCTGTGCCGCCGCATCCGGGACGAGTCGACGGTGCCGGTGATCATGCTGTCCGCGCGCGCGGACTCGATCGACGTGGTGCTGGGCCTGGAGGCGGGCGCCGACGACTACGTCACCAAGCCGTTCGACGGGGCCGTGCTGATGGCGCGCATCCGCGCCGTGCTGCGCCGCTTCGAGAACGCGGGGGGCGCGGCGGGCCCGGACGCCGGCGACCGGGGCGAGCGCGGACTGCTGGCCTTCGGGGACCTGGAGGTCGACACCGAGGGCATGGAGGTCCGCAGGGGCGGGGCGCCGGTCGCGCTGACGCCGACGGAGATGCGGCTGCTGCTGGAGTTCTCCTCCGCGCCGGGCACCGTCCTGTCGCGGGACAAGCTGCTGGAGCGCGTCTGGGACTACGGCTGGGGCGGTGACACGCGCGTGGTGGACGTCCACGTGCAGCGGCTGCGCGCCAAGATCGGCCAGGACCGGATCGAGACGGTCCGCGGCTTCGGATACAAGCTCAGGGCCTGACGCATCATGAAGCAGCCCGCACTGCGGACCGGCGTGCGGTGGAAGATCTCCGTCGCGATCGCCGCCGTCGGCGCCCTGATCGCGTTCGCGCTCAGCCTCGTCGTCCACAACGCCGCCCGGGTGTCGATGCTCGACAACGCCCGCGAGGTGCAGATGGAGCGGCTGCTGTTCGCGCAGCGCGTGTACGAGGCGTCCAAGCCGAAGGAGCCGCGGTTCGGCACCAAGCTGAACGATCCCAGCCTGCCCCGGGAGCTGGACCGGCTGATGGCGCGCAAGCACCGCGGTACCTACGTGGAGGAGCACGCGGGCGGGGCGCCGGACGTGTGGGCGGCGGTGCCGCTGGGCAACGGCGACGTGCTGTCGCTGCACACGCCGTTCGCGGACCGCAGCGCGACGGTGATGAAGCGGCTCGACGAGGCGCTGATCGTCGGTTCGGTGTCGGTGGTGCTCGCCGGGTCGGCGCTCGGCGTGCTGATCGGCGGCCAGTTGTCGCGGCGGCTGCGGAAGGCGGCCACCGCCGCGGGGAGGGTCGCGCAGGGCAACACGGACGTGCGGGTGCGGGACGCGATCGGCGGGATCGTACGGGACGAGACGGACGAGCTGGCACGTGCCGTGGACGCCCTGACGGACGCCCTGCACGAGCGGATCGAGGCCGAGCGGCGGGTCACCGCGGACATCGCGCACGAGCTGCGCACCCCGGTCACCGGGCTGCTGACGGCCGCCGAGCTGCTGCCGCCCGGCCGGCCGACCGAGCTGGTGCGGGACCGGGCGCGGGCGATGCGGACCCTGGTCGAGGACGTGCTGGAGGTGGCCCGGCTGGACAGCGCGTCGGAGCGTGCCGAGCTCCAGGAGATAGCCCTCGGCGAGTTCGTCAGCCGCCGCGTGGCCCTGATGAACCCGGACGCAGTGATGCGGGTGGTGCACGAGTCGTGGGTGAGCACCGACCCGCGCCGTCTGGAGCGCATCCTCGGCAATCTGCTGACCAACGCCGCCAAGTACGGCAGACCCCCGGTCGAGGTGACCGTCGAGGGCCGGGTCGTGCGGGTGCGGGACCACGGCCCCGGGTTCCCCGAGGCGCTGCTGCGCGAGGGGCCGAGCCGGTTCCGCACGGGCGCCAGCGACCGGGGCCGCGCGGGCGCCGGTCACGGGCTGGGGCTGACCATCGCGGCGGGCCAGGCGCGGGTGCTGGGCGCCCGGCTCACCTTCCGCAACGCCGCGACGCCGGACGGCACCGCCCCGGGGGTGGGCGGTGCCATCGCGGTGCTGTGGCTGCCGGAGCACGCTCCGACGAACACGGGGAGTTTCCCGATGATCCAGTTCCCCGAGGGGGACTGAACCGGGGCCGTCGGGGACGGCGGGGGGGCGCCGTGGCGCGCCCCCGGGGCGTCAGATGAAGACGCCCTCGGCGCGCAGGAACGACGCGGGGTTGACCGAGGAGCCGTAGTTCGGCGTCGTACGGATCTCGAAGTGCAGGTGCGGGCCGGACGAGTTGCCGGTGTTGCCGGACCGGGCGATGAGCTGGCCGGTCTTCACCTTCGAACCGATCTTCACGTTGATCTTCGAGAGGTGGGCGTACTGCGAGTACGTGCCGTTGGCGTGCTTGATCACGATGGCGTTGCCGTACGCCGGGCCGTCGCCGCCGCCGTTGGGGCCGGCCTTGACGACGGTGCCGCCGTGGACGGCCTTCACCAGGGTGCCGACCGGGACGGCGAAGTCCTGGCCGGAGTGCTTGTTCGTCCACATGGCGCCGCCCTGGTTGTAGCCGGCGGTCAGGGTGTAGCCGGTGACGGGCTTGATCCAGCCGACGGCCTTGGCGGCCTTCTTGGCGGCGGCGGCCTTGACCGCGGCGGCCTTGACGGCCTTCGCCTGGGCCGCCTTGGCGGTCTGGGCCTGGGCCTGGGCGGTGACGGCGGCGGCGGTGTCCATGGCGAGCGGGGCCTGGGCCTCGGCCGCGACGGCCGACGCACCGGCTCCGAACACCGCGGTGACTCCCATGCCGGCGGCAGCGAGGGCGACGACGGCGTTACGGGTGGGGTGCTTGGCGCGCTGCGACATACGAGGTGAACCTCCGGGTGAGGGGCAAGGACCTGCCCGGCACGAGCGACGCACCGGGCTTCGGTCCTCATTGGTACCGGCTTCTCCCGACATGCCTCAAGTGCCCTTTCTACGACATACGGTCGTAGTGTCCGTTGTGTGACGTGGACACTTGACGCCCCGGACGATTCCGTCACCACCCTTGAGAAATGCACTCAAAAGGGACATTGACCCCGCATCTCCCAGGCAAGCGGGGCCCGCCACCCCGCACCGGCGCGCGTTCCCCCTCCGCACGCCGGGCTTCCACGGCGCACGCCCCCCTCGCGACCACCCCGAGGGAAGATCAATATCTCCCCAGGTTCACTATTCCGCCTAGTACGTCCGGATTGCCCTGTGCGCATCGTCACGGGGAACGGGCCCGCCTTCTTCCTGAGCGGCCCCCGCTCCGGGATCCTCTGGCCATGAGACCCGTGACACGCACCACACAGACGCGCAAGTCCCCGGCCGTCCGCGCCACCGCGCTCGGCCTCGCCGCGCTCCTCGCCTGGACCGTCCAGGGCCTGGCCGGCGCGCCCGCCGACGCCGGCCCGTCCGACACCGGCCTCAAGGGCGCCATCGACGAGATCCTCACCGACCCCCGCCTCGACGGGGGCGCCGCCGGGGTCGTCGTCGCCGACGCCACGACTGGCGCCACCCTGTACCAGCGCGACGGCGGCGACCGCCTCATGCCGGCCTCCAACACCAAGATCCCCACGTCCGTGGCGGCCATGGCCCTCCTCGGCCCGGACCACCGGTTCCGCACGGAGGTGCTGGCCACGGGCCGCCGGTACGCCGACACCCTCCACGGCGACCTCTACCTGCGCGGCACCGGCGACCCCACCACCCTCGCCGCCGACTACGACCGGCTCGCCGCGCGCGTGGCCGCCGCCGGCGTCCGGCGGGTCACCGGCCGCCTCGTCGGCGACGACACCCACTTCGACGCCAACCGGCTGGGCCGCTCCTGGGCCGCGGACGACGAGTCGTCGTACTACTCCGCGCAGATCTCCGCGCTCACCCTCGCCCCGGACACGGACTACGACTCCGGCACCGTCATCGTCGAGGCGGCGGCCGCCGGCGCCCCGGGGCAGCGTCCCGCGGTCACGCTCACCCCGCGCAACGACTACGTCCGCGTCGACAACCGCGCCACCACCGTCGGCAGCGGCCGCCCGGACACGCTCACCATCGAGCGGGCCCACGGCACCAACACCCTCGTGATCAGCGGCGAGATCCCGGTAGGCGCCTCCCCCACCAAAGAGTGGATCACCGTCGACGAGCCGACCGGGTACGCGACCGCCGTCTTCGCGGACGCGCTGGCCGCCCACGGCGTACGCGTCGAGGGCCCCACCCGGCTCGGGCTGAGGACCCCCGCCTCGGCCAGGCCGGTGGCGGCGCACGAGTCCATGCCGCTCAGGCAGCTGATGCACCCGTTCATGAAGCTCTCCAACAACATGCACGCCGAGGCGCTCACCAAGGCCGTCGGTTACGAGGTCTCGGGCAGCGGCAGTTGGGACGCCGGACTCGCCGCCGTCGGCGCGTATTTGGAGAAGGAGGGCGTCGACACGTCCCGGCTGCGCCAGGCCGACGGCTCGGGGCTGTCCCGGATGAACCTCTTCCCGGCCGGTCAGCTCGCCGCGCTGCTCCTCGCCGTCCAGGACGCCCCCTGGTACGCCGACTGGTACGCCTCCCTGCCCGTGGCCTGCGACCCGGACCGCCTCGTCGGCGGCACGCTGCGGCGCCGCATGTGCGACACCCCGGCCGCCCTGAACGCCCGCGCCAAGACCGGCACCCTGACCGGGGCCTCGGCCCTCTCCGGGTACGTCACGGACGCGGCCGGCCGCCGCCTCGTCTACAGCGTGGTCCTCAACAACCACCTGGCGTCGTCGGTGAAGGACGTCGAGGACGCCATCGTGGTGACCCTCGCCTCCTCGGACACCGCGGCGGGCGCGATCACCGGGCCGGCCCCGCGCGCCGAGCGCCGCGCGGCCCCGCCGGCCGCCCCGCTCGAATGCGGCTGGCTCAAGCCCGAGGCGCCCTGCTGACGCACGGCACGCGAAGGGGCCCGCCCCGGACCGTGGGTGTCACGGTCCGGGGCGGGCCCTTCGATCGTCACTGCGGCAGGGAGCCGCCGCGCGTCAGGCGTCCTTGGACAGGTTCGGTCCGGCGCCGCCGGCCGCCTCGATCGGCGGAGCGTCCGGCAGGGCCGACTTCTCCTCGCCGCGGAAGGTGAACTTCTTCTCCTCACCCTCGCCCTCGGTGTCCACGACCACGATGTGACCGGGGCGCAGCTCGCCGAAGAGGATCTTCTCCGACAGGATGTCCTCGATCTCGCGCTGGATCGTCCGGCGGAGCGGACGGGCACCCAGCACCGGGTCGTAGCCCTTCTTCGCCAGGAGGATCTTCGCGTCACCGCTGAGCTCGAGGCCCATGTCGCGGTCCTTCAGACGCTCGTCCACCTTGTCGATCATCAGGTCGACGATCTGGATGATGTCTTCCTGGCTGAGCTGGTGGAAGACCACGGTGTCGTCGACACGGTTCAGGAACTCGGGGCGGAAGTGCTGCTTCAGCTCCTCGTTGACCTTCGCCTTCATCCGGTCGTAGCCGGTCTTGACGTCGCCCTGGGCGGCGAAGCCCAGGTTGAAGCCCTTGGAGATGTCCCGGGTCCCGAGGTTGGTCGTCATGATGATGACCGTGTTCTTGAAGTCCACGACCCGGCCCTGGGAGTCGGTCAGGCGACCGTCCTCCAGGATCTGGAGCAGGGAGTTGAAGATGTCGGGGTGGGCCTTCTCGACCTCGTCGAAGAGGACGACGGAGAACGGCTTGCGGCGCACCTTCTCGGTGAGCTGGCCGCCCTCCTCGTAGCCCACGTATCCGGGCGGGGAGCCGAAGAGGCGGGACACCGTGTGCTTCTCGCTGAACTCCGACATGTCGAGCGAGATCATCGCGTCCTCGTCGCCGAAGAGGAACTCGGCGAGCGTCTTGGACAGCTCGGTCTTACCGACACCGGACGGGCCGGCGAAGATGAACGAGCCACCGGGGCGCTTCGGGTCCTTGAGGCCGGCCCGCGTACGGCGGATGGCCTGCGACAGGGCCTTGATGGCGTCCTTCTGGCCGATGACGCGCTTGTGGAGCTCGTCCTCCATGCGGAGCAGACGGGAGGACTCCTCCTCCGTCAGCTTGAAGACCGGGATGCCGGTGGCGGTGGCGAGGACCTCGGCGATCAGCTCGCCGTCGACCTCGGCCACGACGTCCATGTCGCCGGCCTTCCACTCCTTCTCCCGCTTGGCCTTGGCGGCCAGGAGCTGCTTCTCCTTGTCGCGGAGCGACGCGGCCTTCTCGAAGTCCTGCGCGTCGATCGCGGACTCCTTGTCCCGGCGGACGGCGGCGATCTTCTCGTCGAACTCGCGGAGGTCCGGCGGCGCGGTCATCCGGCGGATGCGCATCCGGGAACCGGCCTCGTCGATCAGGTCGATCGCCTTGTCCGGCAGGAAGCGGTCCGAGATGTACCGGTCGGCCAGCGTGGCCGCCTGGACGAGCGCCTCGTCCGTGATGGACACGCGGTGGTGCGCCTCGTACCGGTCGCGCAGGCCCTTGAGGATCTCGATCGTGTGCGGCAGCGACGGCTCCGCGACCTGGATGGGCTGGAAGCGGCGCTCCAGCGCGGCGTCCTTCTCCAGGTACTTGCGGTACTCGTCGAGCGTGGTGGCGCCGATGGTCTGGAGCTCACCGCGGGCGAGCATCGGCTTCAGGATGGACGCGGCGTCGATGGCACCCTCGGCGGCGCCCGCACCCACCAGGGTGTGGAGCTCGTCGATGAACAGGATGATGTCGCCGCGCGTGCGGATCTCCTTGAGGACCTTCTTCAGGCGCTCCTCGAAGTCACCGCGGTAGCGGGAGCCGGCGACCAACGCGCCGAGGTCCAGGGTGTAGAGGTGCTTGTCCTTGAGGGTCTCGGGCACCTCGCCCTTGACGATGGCCTGCGCCAGGCCCTCGACGACCGCCGTCTTGCCGACGCCGGGCTCGCCGATGAGGACCGGGTTGTTCTTGGTGCGGCGGGACAGCACCTGCATGACCCGCTCGATCTCCTTCTCGCGCCCGATGACCGGGTCGAGCTTGGATTCGCGGGCCGCCTGGGTGAGGTTCCGGCCGAACTGGTCGAGGACCAGGGAGGTCGAGGGCGTGCCCTCGGCGGGACCGCCGGCGGTGGCGGCTTCCTTGCCCCCGGAGTAACCGGAGAGCAGCTGGATGACCTGCTGCCGCACCCGGTTGAGGTCGGCGCCCAGCTTCACGAGGACCTGGGCGGCGACGCCCTCGCCCTCGCGGATCAGGCCGAGCAGGATGTGCTCGGTGCCGATGTAGTTGTGGCCGAGCTGAAGGGCCTCGCGGAGCGACAGCTCCAGCACCTTCTTGGCACGGGGCGTGAAGGGGATGTGACCGGACGGGGCCTGCTGGCCCTGGCCGATGATCTCCTCCACCTGCTGGCGGACCGCCTCGAGCGAAATCCCGAGGCTCTCCAGGGCCTTAGCGGCGACACCCTCACCCTCGTGGATCAGGCCCAGGAGGATGTGCTCGGTGCCGATGTAGTTGTGGTTGAGCATCCGGGCTTCTTCCTGAGCCAGGACGACAACCCGCCGCGCGCGGTCGGTGAACCTCTCGAACATCGTTAATCGCTCCTCAGAGCGGTCAGGCAGTAAGGGGTCGGTCCCCTCCCTGTCCTTCCGCAGCTTAGTCCCGCAAGCGGGGACCGCTCATTCCAACTGCCGACACCCGTCGATGGCCTCCTGACCCCGAACGCCGACAACTGCTCCAACCCGATGGTGCGAGACGATGTTCCCGCAGGCCAGGCAGATACCCTCACCGGCAGTACGCCGATGGCGAACGTGAGACGTCCGCGCCCGCGTGTCGCCCCTCCCCACTAGGGATGTCTTACCCGCAAGCGGTGACAGTCCATGCGGCGCACCCCCGTGGCCTCAGCTACGGGCGAACACCCTTGCGCCGCGGTACCCCGTCGCACCGATCCGCTCCCCGCACGCACGGCGACCGGTTGCCCACCGTGCGTAACCTCCGGTGGGGGCCGGGAGTTCCCCCGGCATGGCCGCCACCCTCCCCGTCCCCGCCCCGCGCGCACCGTCCGACGGGCGTCGCGCGCCCGGTTCGCCCGTCGCCCGGTGGTACGAGGACGAGCTGGGCTGGGCCACGGCCGACGGGCCGCCGGTGTGCCTGCCGACCGGGCTCCGCTTCGACGTCCTGGACCTGCCCGCCGCCGCCGGGCTCGCCGTGCTGCGGCGGGTGCGGGGCGACTGGCCCGTCGCGGTCGCCGGACGGCGGATGAGCGTCCTCGTGGCCGCAGGGAGCGCCGAGGAGCTCCCCGGCCTCCTCGACTGGCTCGAGTGGGGCGGGGTCGGCCTGGACCTGGCCGCGCGGGGAGCGGGCGACCGGATGGCCGCCCCCACCCCTCCGGGGTGGGACGCGTCCGGCACGCCCGGCGCCGCCGTGTGGCTGCGGCCGCCCGAGCCGGGGTGCGAGGTGGAGGCCACGCTCGCGGGGTTTCCGGGTGTCGCGGGGGGTGCGGGGTCCCCGGGCCGTTCCGGGCTCGTGCGGCTCGTCGCCGTGGCGGCGACGGAGTGCCACCGGGTCAGGCTGCTGGCCGCCGCTGCCGGCGGCCGCGCCCGGAGCCGGGGAGCGGCCCTGCGGTGAGGACGCCCGCGCGTCCGTGCGTCCGGGGTGCCCGGGGCGTCCGGGCGCCCGGGACGGACGCCGGGTGGGCGTCGGCCGGGCTTCGGAAGGCCGCCGCTCAGCGGTTGGCGTCCTCGTACGCCTGCTTGATCTCGGCCGGCACGCGGCCGCGGTCGTTCACGTTGTAACCGTTCTCCTTGGCCCACGCGCGGATCTTCGCGGTGTCCGGGCTGCCACCCGCGGCGGCACGGCCCTTGCCGCGGCCGCCCGCGGTACGGCCGCCGGTGCGCCGGCCGCTCTTGGTGTACGGCTCGAGCAGGGAACGCAGCTTGTCCGCGTTGGCGGTGGTGAGGTCGATCTCGTAGGTCTTGCCGTCCAGAGCGAACGTCACGGTCTCGTCCGCCTCGCCGCCGTCGAGGTCGTCGACAAGAAGGACCTGAACCTTCTGTGCCACCGGATTTCCTTTCATCGAAAATGCAGTACGCGGAAAGGAAACCGCTTTTCTCTGGAAAACACAAACCCCCGGGACGGGTTCAGAACCGCGAGAACGCGGGAAACATACGCGATTCGGACATAGGGATCGCGTCCGGGGGGAGGGTCACAGGTGCAGAAGCATCCGGCTGTTGCCCAAGGTGTTCGGCTTCACCCGTTCGAGACCGAGGAACTCGGCGACGCCCTCGTCATAGGAACGCAGGAGCTCGCTGTAGACATCTCCGTCGACGGGCGTCTCCCCGATCTCGACGAAGCCGTGCTTGGCGAAGAAGTCCACTTCGAAGGTGAGGCAGAATACCCGGCGCACTCCGAGCCAGCGGGCGGTGTGCAGCAACTTGTCCAGCACCTGATGGCCCACGCCGGCGCCCTTGAAGTCGGGGTCGACGGCGAGAGTGCGGACTTCGGCGAGATCTTCCCACATCACATGGAGTGCGCCGCAACCCACGACGGTCGCGTCCTCGTCCCGTTCGGCGACCCAGAACTCCTGGATGTCCTCGTAAAGCGTCACGGTCGCTTTGTCGAGGAGGATGCCCCGGGTGACGTACGGATCGACGAGGCGGCGCACGGCCGGGACGTCGCCGGTCCGCGCGCGGCGGACGGTGACGGCTTTCGCCCGGGCATTCCCCGACGGCTGCGGGGAGGGCGGGGTGGGGGCGGCGGAGGCGGAGGCGGGTGGCATGGACGACATGGCTGGGAACGCTATCGCTCCGCGGCACCCGGCCCGTCGTCACCCTGGCGCGCGGAGCCCCCGGCGGGGGCGGCGGGATCGGTGGGCCCGGTGGTCGTGGGGTCGGGGGCCGGGAGGACCCCGGGCGCGGGGGCGGCGGGGGGCGGAGCCTGCGGGACCGGGTCCTGGGGGGCGGCGGGGTGGGCGGGGCCTTCGCCGGGGGGCGGTGGGGTGCCCGGGGGCACCTGGCCGGGGCCGGGCGGGGAGGTGTGGGGGGTGGCCTGCGGGGTTTCTCCGGGGGGTGTCGCGGCGCCTTGGAGGGCGCTTTGCGGAGTCGTACCGCCGAATCCGTCCTCCGGGCTTTCCCCGGGGCGTTCGGCGCCGCTTTGCGGGGCGGCGGGCGCCTCGGCGCTTCCGGGGCGCCCTTGGCCCGTGCCTCGCTCTGCGTTTTCGTCCGAGCGCGGAGTGTCGACGTCAGGAGCGGCACCTTCCCCCGGCGCATTCGGGGGTTCTCCGGACGGGGCGGAGGAGCCTTTTCCGGGAGTTTCACGTTCCGGCGGCGCGGCGCCTTCCGGCCCTTCGGGTGTTCCTTCCGGAGTGTCGCGCTGGACGATGCGGATCGCGTCGTTGAGCGCTTCCCGCTGCTCGGACGACATCATGCCGAAGAAGGCGACGAGTGCGGCGGCCGGGTTGTCGCTCCGCGACCAGGCTTCGTTCATCAGTGCGGCCGAGTACGCCGCGCGCGTGGACACCGCCGTATATCGATAGGCCCGGCCGGCGACTTCCCTCCGCACCCAGCCCTTCTGGTGGAGATTGTCCAGCACGGTCATGACCGTGGTGTAGGCGATGGACCGTTCCCGCTGGAGATCCTCCAGGACTTCCCGGACGGTGACCGGACGGTTCCATTGCCAGACGCGCGTCATGACGGCGTCTTCAAGCTCTCCCAATTGACGGGGCACACCGCCACCATAGTGGGAGTTCCCGGAACGAACAGCCATTGACGTAACAAAAAGGACGTACGGCGTGATTCACGCCGTACGTCCTCGAAGCGGTCCCCGGAGGGTCACTCCCGGCCGGGCTCCGCCGAGCCGTCGGCGTGGCGTCCGGCCTCGACGCGCGCGAGCGCCGCGTCGACGGCCGCGTCCTCCTTGGACTTGTTCGGGCCGCCCTGGCTCTTGACGATCGTCACCACGATCGCGGTGAAGAAGACGGCCATCACCACGGGCGGAAGGAGCGCGGATACGTAGTCCATGGCATCCAGCCTAACTACCCGGCGGCCCGTTTCCCCGGCGGGGGCGGGGCGGGGCGGCGCCGGGGCGGGAAGACCTCGGACGGTTTGGGCGCCGGACGCTCCGAGGGCGCGGGGGCGGACGGCCTGGGCGGCCGCGGCTCCTTCGGCCCCTCCGGCGCGTCTCCGGCGGCGAGGGCCCCCGGGAGGGGCTCCGGGCCGCCGGGGGCGGCGACGGGCGGGGAGGCGCGGCGGGGGGCGGGGACGGCCGGGGCGCGTCGCGGCACACGCAGCTCGTCCGCGCTGGACGCCAGGCCGCCTCGTGATCCGTGTGGCGTGGGCATGGTGACGACAATACGTGCATATAGGACAAGCTTCGTGCAGGAGCGGGGCCGGGCGCGTTCAGCCCCCGGCCCCGCTCCCCCGCCGCCTCGTTCCCGTTCCCGAACCGTGCCCGGCTCCCGGGGCGGCCCTCCCGTCCGGCTCCCGGGGCGGCCCTCCCGGCCGGGCGGGCCGGGTGGGTCGGGCCGCCGGGGCCGCTTGGGCGGTCCGGGCCGCGCGGCTCGGCTGTCACGCGCCGTCCGGGCGGCCCGGGCCGCGCGGGCCGTCACATGCGGGAGATGTTCCGCTCGTACACCAGGCGGAGCCCGATCAGCGTCAGCCACGGCTCGTGCTCGTCGATCAGCTTCGCCTCGCCCAGCACCATCGGCGCCAGCCCGCCCGTCGCGATGACCGTCACGTCGGAGGGGTCGCCGTCCGGGCCGACCAGTTCCTGCCGCATGCGCTGGACGACCCCGTCGACCTGGCCGGCGAAGCCGTACACGATGCCCGACTGCATCGCCTCGACCGTGTTCTTGCCGATCACTCCGCGCGGCCGCGTCACCTCGATCTTGCGGAGCTGGGCGCCCCGGACGCCGAGCGCCTCGACGGAGATCTCGATGCCGGGGGCGATGACCCCGCCGACGTACTCCCCACGCGCGCTGACCGCGTCGAACGTCGTCGCCGTACCGAAGTCGACGACGATCGCCGGGCCGCCGTACAGCTCGACCGCCGCCGCCGAGTTGATGATCCGGTCGGCGCCGACCTCCTTGGGGTTGTCGGTCAGGACCGGCACCCCCGTCCTGATGCCGGGCTCGACGAGGACCGCGGGCACGTCGCCGTAGTAGCGCCGGGTCACCTCGCGCAGCTCGTGCAGCACGGACGGGACCGTGGAGCAGATCGCGATGCCCTCGATGCCGTCGCCCAGCTCGTCGCCGAGCAGCGGGTGCATGCCCATCAGGCCCTGGAGGACCACCGCCAGCTCGTCGGCGGTGCGGCGGGCGTCCGTGGAGATCCGCCAGTGCTCGACGATCTCCTCGCCGTCGAAGAGACCGAGGACGGTGTGGGTGTTGCCGACGTCGATGGTGAGGAGCATCGGTCAGCCCTGGGCCTCTCGCAGGTCGAGGCCGATGTCGAGGATCGGCGACGAGTGGGTGAGGGCGCCCACCGCGAGGTAGTCGACACCGGTCGCGGCGTAGGCGGCGGCGTTCTCCAGGGTGAGCCGGCCGGACGACTCCAGGACGGCGCGGCCCGCGACGAGCGTGACGGCCTCCTCGGTCTCGGCGGGCGTGAAGTTGTCCAGGAGGATCAGGTCGGCGCCCGCTTCGAGGACCTCGCGGACCTGGTGGAGGTTGTCCACCTCGACCTCGATCGGCACGTCCGGGAACCGCTCCCGCACCGCCTTGAACGCCTGGGCGACGCCGCCCGCCGCGACCACGTGGTTGTCCTTGACCAGCGCGGCGTCGGAGAGCGACATGCGGTGGTTGACGCCGCCTCCGCAGCGGACGGCGTACTTCTCCAGGGCGCGCAGGCCGGGGGTGGTCTTGCGGGTGTCGCGGACCTTCGCCTTGTGGCCCTCCAGGGCGTCCGCCCAGGCGCGCGTGGCGGTGGCGATGCCGGAGAGGCGGCACATGATGTTGAGGGCGCTGCGCTCGCCGGTCAGCAGGTCCCGGGTGCGGGTGGTGACGGAGAGCAGCTTCTGGCCGGCCTCGACGCGGTCGCCGTCCAGGACGTGCCGCTCGACCTCGAACTCGTCGGTGCAGACGATCGACAGCACCGCCTCGGCGATGTGGATGCCGGCGACCGTGCCCGCCTCGCGCGCGGTGAAGTCCGCCGTGGCGACGGCGTCCTCGGGGACGGTCGCCACCGTGGTGACGTCCACGCCGCCGTCCAGGTCCTCCTCGATCGCGCGGTACGCGACGTCCTCGACGAGGACCGGGTCGAGGCCCAGCTGGGCGAGGAGCTCGACGAGCGCCGGGTCGAGCCCGCACTCGTACGCCTCGTCGTCCTCCGGGCCGGCCGCGCAGCCGCAGCCGTCGCCGCAGCCGCCGACCGCCTCGTCTGCCGGTCCTGCCGTGTCCCGGGCGGACCCGGGCGCGCCGATCCGGATGAGGGGGACGTCCACGGGCTGCGGGCGTTCTTCGGGCGTGGTCATGCTTGCTGCTCCCTGCGGGCGGCGGCCTGTTCGGCGGGCTGGACGGTCGGGGGGAAGTCGTGGGTGCCGGTCGTACGGACGTCCAGGCTCCGGTCCGGGGAGAGGCGTACGACGAGGTGGCGGCGCCAGGCGGCGTCGTCCCGGTCGGGGTGGTCCTCGCGCCAGTGGCAGCCGCGGGTCTCCTCGCGGCTGCGGGCGGCGGCGACCAGGACGCGGGCGACGCACAGGAGGTTGGTGGTCTCCCAGGACTCGACGCCGGGTTCGGCCGTCTTGTGGCCGTCCCCTCCGGCGCCGCCGAGGGCCTCGCGGTGGATGGCGTCCAGCCGTTCGGCCGCCTCGGCGAGGCTGGCGGCGGAGCGCAGGACGCCGGCGCCGAGCGTCATCACGTGCTGCACGCGCGCGCGGGCGGCCGGGTCGAGCAGCGGCAGGACGCGCGGCGCGGGGTGCGGGACGGGGGCGGCCGCCCGCGTCTTCCGGGCGGCGGTGCCGTCCGCGATGTCGTCGGCGATGCGCTCCGCGAAGACCAGTCCCTCCAGGAGGGAGTTCGAGGCGAGCCGGTTCGCGCCGTGGACGCCGGTGCAGGCCACCTCCCCGCACGCGTAGAGGCCCGGCACGGTCGTGCGGCCGCGCAGGTCGGTGCGGACTCCGCCGGAGGCGTAGTGGGCGGCGGGGGCGACCGGGATGGGCTCCGTGACCGGGTCGAAGCCGTGCGTGCGGCACGCGGCGAGGATGGTCGGGAAGCGGGACTCCCACATCTCGGCGCCGAAGTGGCGGGCGTCGAGGTACATGTGGGCGGCGCCCTGCTCGCGCATCCGCCGCATGATGCCCTTGGCGACGATGTCGCGCGGGGCCAGCTCGGCGAGCTCGTGCCGGCCGACCATGAACCGGACGCCGTCCGCGTCGACCAGGTGGGCGCCCTCGCCCCGTACCGCCTCGGAGACCAGCGGCTGCTGGCCCTCCGCGTCCGGGCCCAGGAACAGGACGGTGGGGTGGAACTGGACGAACTCCAGGTCGCTGACCTCGGCACCGGCGCGCAGGGCGAGCGCGACGCCGTCGCCGGTGGAGACCGCCGGGTTGGTGGTGGCGGAGAAGACCTGTCCCATGCCGCCGGTCGCGAGGACGACCGCCGGGGCGTGGACGGCGCCGACGCCGTCGTGCTGGCCCTCGCCCATGACGTGCAGGGTCACGCCCGCCGCGTGGCCGTCGGCGTCGGTGAGGAGGTCGAGGACGAGCGCGTTCTCGATGGTGCGGACGGCGCGCTCGCGGACCGCGTCGACGAGGGCGCGGGAGATCTCGGCGCCCGTCGCGTCGCCTCCCGCGTGCGCGATGCGGCGGCGGTGGTGGCCGCCCTCGCGGGTCAGCTCGATGGTGCCGGACGCGTCCGTGTCGAACCGGGCCCCGGTGGCGATGAGGCGGCGCACCGCGTCGGGGCCCTCGGTGACCAGCGCGTGGACCGCCTCCTCGTCGCACAGGCCGGCGCCCGCGACGAGGGTGTCGTCCATGTGCTGCTCGGGGGTGTCGCCGTCGCCGAGCGCGGCGGCGATCCCGCCCTGCGCCCAGCGGGTGGACCCGTCGTCGAGGCGGGCCTTGGTCACGACGACCGTACGGAGCCCGGCCGCCGTGCAGCGCAGGGCGACGGTCAGACCGGCGACGCCGGAGCCGACGACGACCACGTCGGCGTCGATGGCCCAGCCGGGCGCCGGGGCCTGCAGTCGTATGCCGGTCATGCGGGGGCTCCGAAGGTGAGGGGCAGGTTGTCGATCAGCCGGGTGGTGCCGACCTTGGCGGCGACGAGGAGGACCGCGTCTCCGGTGTGGTCGTCGGGGACCTCGGTGAAGTCGGCCGGGTCCACGAGGGCGAGGTAGTCGAGGGCGAGCGGCGGCTCCGCCTTCGCGGCCTCGTCCAGGACGGCCAGGGCGGCGGCGCGGACCGCGTCGGCGCCGCCGCCCTGGCCGTGCTGGGCCGCCTGGGCGACGGCGTGCGCGTCGGCCGCCGCGCGGGACTCGCCGATCCGGGACAGGGCCTCGGCACGGCTGGGCGACGCGGGCAGGGTCTCGGCACGCGCGCGCAGCGCCTGCTGGGCGGCGAGCCGGTCACGGGCGGCGAACAGCGCGGTGGACAGGGCGAGCGCGGTGCGGCGCTCCCGGGTCGACAGGTAGCGGTTGCGGCTGGACAGGGCCAGGCCGTCGGGCTCCCGGACGGTGGGCACGCCGGTGATCTCCACGCGGAACGCCAGGTCGTGCACCATGCGCCGGATCAGGGCCAGCTGCTGGGCGTCCTTCTGGCCGAAGAACGCCACGTCGGGGCGGGTGAGGTGGAGGAGCTTGGCCACGACCGTCAGCATGCCGTCGAAGTGGCCGGGGCGGGAGGCCCCCTCCAGCCGCTGTCCCATGGGGCCGGCGGAGACCCGCACCTGCGGCTCGCCGCCCGGGTACACCTCGTCGACGGAGGGCGCGAACACGATGTCGGCGCCGGCCGCCTCGGCGACCCGCACGTCGGCGTCGAGGGTGCGGGGGTAGCGGTCGAGGTCCTCTCCCGCCCCGAACTGCAGGGGGTTGACGAAGACGGTGACCACGACGGACCCGTCCGGCCCGACCCGCTCCCGGGCCGTCCGCACCAGCGTGGCGTGGCCGTCGTGGAGCGCGCCCATGGTCATGACGACGGCGACCCGCGGGGTGGCGGGGCGGACGCCGGGGGCGCCGGGGCCGGGAACCTCGGGGCCGGGGACGGGACCCTCGGGACCGGGGGTGTCGGCGGGCGGCTCGGTGCGGGCGGGCTCGGTCCCGGCGGGCGCGACGGGCGCGGCGGGCGCGGCGCGGGGCGCGGCGGGGGCCTTCGCGGTCCGGGTCCGGGCCTGGTCCAGGAGCCGGTCCAGTGCCTCACGGGTGTGGACGAGCGTGACACCGGGACGTGCGCCCGGAGCCCCGTCGGACGGCCTGGTGGCGTGCGGGGTCGGGCTCATCGGCTGGTGTCTCCTTCCGGGCCCTCGGTGTCGGGGCGTCCTTCGCCGGCGGGCCCGGTGGCGAGGACCCCGAGCAGGTCCTCCGCGAGCTCGGGCTTGAGCAGGCCGTGCGCGAGGGCGCGGTCGGCGGTCGAGCGGGCCATCGCCAGGTAGCCGGCGACCGTGGCCGGGGCGTGCTTGCGCAGCTCCGCGACGTGCGCGGCGACCGTACCGGCGTCACCGCGTGCGACGGGCCCGGTCAGGGCGGCGTCACCGGACCGCAGCGCGTTGTCGAGGGCGGCGCCGAGCAGCGGGCCGAGCATCCGGTCGGGCGCGCCCACTCCGGCCCGGCGGAGCAGCTCCATCGACTGGGCCACCAGGGTGACGAGGTGGTTGGCCCCCAGGGCGAGGGCCGCGTGGTACAGGGGGCGGGCCTCCTCGGCGATCCACTCGGGCTCGCCGCCCATCTCGATGACGAGCGCCTCGGCGGCCAGCCGCAGCTCCTCGGGCGCGGTCACCCCGAAGGAGCACCCGGCGAGCCGCTGGACGTCGACGCTCGTACCGGTGAACGTCATGGCGGGGTGCAGGGCGAGCGGCAGGGCGCCGACCCGGCGGGCGGGGTCGAGCACGCTGACGCCGTACCGGCCGGAGGTGTGGACGAGGAGCTGTCCGGGCCGTACGGCGCCGGTCTCGGCGAGGCCCTCGGCCAGGCCGGGCAGGGCGTCGTCGGGGACGGTGAGGAGGACCAGCTCGGCGCGTTCCAGCACCTGGGCGGGCGGGACGACGGGTACGTCGGGCAGCAGCTCGGCGGCGCGCCGCCGGGACGCGTCGGACACCCCGGAGACGGCGACCGGGCGGTGTCCGGCGAGCTGCAGGGACGCGGCCAGGGCGGGTCCGACCCGGCCGGCGCCCACGACGCCGACGGCGAGCCTGGCGGGGCGGGGTTCTGCTGGTGGGTTCACGTGGCGACGGCCTTCCGTTCCAGTCCTCGGCGGGTACCGGACGATTCCTCGTCATGCTACGCCAGCGTGTCGCCGCCGCTTCCGCGCTGTCCACAGGCCACCCCTGCCCAGCCCGATAATCACACGCCCCTGTGGACAACCCGCAGGCATGATCGCCGCATGACTGATGCGATGGGTGACGGCGGCGAGCGCGTCGAGCGGTGGGACGGGACCGGGGCGGAGCAGCGGGGAGAGGAGGCGGCCGGAGCCGGGCGGCACGGCGCGGAGAAGCGGGGAGGCAGGGCGGAGGCGCAGCCCGGGGCGGACGGATCGCGGGGTGAGGAGGCACGGGGAGACCAGGCACGGGGAGACGGATCGCAGGGAGAGGAGGCGCGAGGAGACGAGGCGGGGGAGGACGAGGCGGGGCAGCGGCGGCGTCGGATCGCCGCGTGGCGGGCGGCCGGACGGGTGCTGCACCGGTCGTCGGCGGAGGCGACGCCGGGCGAGTGGCTCGCGGCGCTGGCCGCCGGGGGGCCGTCGGTGTACGACCTGGACGAGAGCGTCGACCTGTACGGGAACGGGGTCGTCGAGCACCTGGAGCGGCGGGTGGCCGGGCTGCTCGGGTTCCCGGCGGCGGTGTTCTTCCCGACCGGGACGATGGCCCAGCAGGTGGCCCTGCGGTGCTGGGCGGGGCGGACCGGCAACCGGGTCGTGGCGCTGCACCCCCTGGCCCATCCGGAGGTGCACGAGCGGGGCGCGCTGGGGGCGGTGAGCGGGCTGCGGACGGTGCATCCGACGAACGCGGGCCGGCTGCCGACCGCGGACGAGGTACGGGCGGTGGAGGAGCCGTTCGGGACGCTGATGCTGGAGCTGCCGCTGCGCGACGCGGGGTTCGTGCTGCCGGCCTGGGACGAACTGGAGGAGGTGGTGGAGGCCGCCCGGGAGCGGGACGCGGTGGTGCACTTCGACGGCGCCCGGGTGTGGGAGACGACGGCGCACTTCGGGCGGGACCTGCCGGAGATCGCGGGCCTGGCGGACAGCGTCTACGTGTCCTTCTACAAGTCGCTGGGCGGACTGTCCGGGGCGGCGCTGGTGGGGCCCGAGTCGTTCGTGGAGGAGGCACGGGCGTGGCGCCACCGGTACGGGGGCAACGTGTTCCAGCAGCACCCGGCGGCGCTGGCGGCCCTGCTGGGCCTGGAGCGGGAGCTGCCGAGGCTGCCGTCGTACGCGGCGCACGCGCGGGCCGTGGCGGCCGGTCTGCGGGAGGGGTTCGAGGCGGCGGCGGTGCCGTGGTTCCGGGTGCACCCGGAGGTGCCGCACACCCACGAGTTCCAGGTGTGGCTCCCGTACGCGCCGGAGGTCCTGACGGAGGCGGCCGTCCGTCAGGCCGAGGAGACGGGGACGGTCCTCTTCCGGCGCTGGTTCGAGGCGAGCGCGGGCGGTCCGCCCGGGGTCGCGATGACCGAGGTGACGGTCACGGCGCCGGGGCTGGAGTGGTCGGCGGCCGACGTGGGGGAGGCGGTGTCGGTGTTCATGGAGTCGGTGCACCGGGTGGTGCGGGAGGGGTGAGCGGTGGTCGCTCCGACGGCGGAGCGGTGCGCGGCCGCCGGCGGAGGAGCGTGCCGAGGCGCAGGGGGACGCGGCCCGGCGCGGGCGGGTACGGCAGTCCCCGCTGGGCGGCGCGGTAGGAGTCGAGGAGGTGTTGCTGGGTCACGTTCACGGAACCAGGCTGCGACGGTCGCGGCCGTGGTGCCCCGCCGATTGACGAGGCTCGTCAAGCGACCGCCCGCGCCGCCCGGCGCACCGCACCATGGGGGCGTGAGCGTGACGATAGACATCACGGGCCTGCCGCCCGAGCGGATCGACTTCGCGATCTCGCCCCTCGCCGAGCTGGGCGTGGCCCTGCACGCGCTGGCCGAGCCGGGGCACCACCCGGGGCTGCACGGGTGGGCGACGGCCACGGCCGCGGGTCTCAAGCCCGACCTGGCCGACCGGCTCCACGAGGCGAACTTCCTGTGGACGGCGACCCTGTCCGACGTGTTCCAGCCGTACGCCGGGCTGCGGGGCGGGGACGGGCGGCCGGGGGCGACGCTCGCGGACGAGCTGGACATACTCGACCGGCTGGACGAGGAGCGGTTCGTCACGGCGGCGCTGGAGTTCAGCTGCTCCGTGTCGTACACGGCCGGTGCGCCGGTGCAGCCCGCCCGCGTGCTGGAGCTGGCCGCCAACCGGGGCCCCCGGCAGCTGGACTTCACCCGCCGGCTGCTCGACGACCCGAGCGGGGTCCGGGCGTGGCTGCGGCGCCTGTTCGAGGACTGCGACGAGGCGTTCTTCGCGGACACCTGGCGGCGGGCCGGGCCGGGCCTGGCCGCCGACGCGCGGGAGAAGGCCGAACTGCTGCGCCACCGGGGCCTGGCCGAGGCGCTGCGCGCGGTGTCCCCGGCGGTCACCGTCCAGGAGGAGGGGGCGCGGCGGCGCATCCACGTGGACAAGATGGCGCACGGCCGGACGACGGCGGTGGACCCGGAGGTCGGGGCCGGGGTGACGCTCGTGCCGACCAGCTTCGGCTGGCCGCACCTGCTGGTGCTGCACGCGCCGGGCTGGCGGCCGGTGGTGCAGTACCCGGTCGGTGCGCCGTCCGTGGCGGGTCCGGCGTCGGTGGAACTGCTGCAGCGACGCATGGACGCGCTCGCCCACCCCATGCGGATGCGCCTGTGCCGGCAGCTGGCGCGCGGCTCGTACACGACGAGCGAGCTGGCCGACACGTACGGGATCACCCCGCCGGAGGTCTCGCGGCACCTGTCGGTCCTGAAGAAGGCCGAGCTGGTGACGGTCCGCCGCCGCGGCCGCTACGTCCTGCACCAGCTGGACGTGGCGGCGGTGGCCCGGATCGGCAGCGACTTCCTGGAGACGGTGCTGCGCTAGCCGCCGGGACGGGCGCACCGCCGCCACGAGGCCGCCGCCACGAGGCCGCCGCCACGGGGCCGCCGGTGCGAAGGGGGCCACCGAGGCGGAGGAGGGGGCGGGGCGGGGGCGTCGGGTGGAGGGGCGTCACGGGAGGGGGCCGCCGCCGGCGCGGACCAGGCCGGTCTCGTAGGCGAGGACGACGACCTGGACGCGGTCGCGGAGCTCCAGCTTGGTGAGGATGCGGCCGACGTGGGTCTTCACGGTCGCCTCGGAGAGGACGAGGCGGGCGGCGATCTCGCCGTTCGACAGCCCCTGGGCGACGAGGAGCATGACCTCCCGCTCGCGGTCGGTGAGGCGGGACAGCGCCTTGTGCTCCGTCTGCCGGCCGGTGCCGCTGGGCAGCATCGGGGAGAACCGGTCCAGGAGCCGGCGGGTCGTGGAGGGCGCGACCACCGCGTCACCGCTGTGGACGGCGCGGATCGCGGCGAGCAGCTCGCCGGGCGGCACGTCCTTGAGCATGAAGCCGCTGGCCCCCGCCTTCAGCCCGGAGAAGGCGTACTCGTCCAGGTCGAAGGTGGTGAGGATGAGGACGCGGGGCGCGCCGGGCTCGGCGCAGATGCGGCGGGTGGCCTCCACCCCGTCGAGCTTCGGCATGCGGACGTCCATCAGCACCACGTCGACCGGTGTCGACTTCAGCACCTGCAGGGCCTCCACCCCGTCGCCCGCCTCCGCCACGACCTCCATGTCCGGTTGGGCGGCCAGCACCATGCGGAAGCCGGTGCGCAGCAGCACCTGGTCGTCGACGAGCATCAGACGGATCGCCATGTCGGGGTCCTGTTCCTAGGGGGAGGGGGCGGGGTCCTGCGGGGGTCCTGCGAGCGGGGCGGGGCGGTCTAGTGGGCGGGTTTCAGGGGCAGCAGCGCGCTGATCCGGAAGCCGCCGCCCGGGCGCGGGCCCGCGTCCAGGGTGCCGCCGACCATGCCGACCCGCTCGCGCATGCCGATCAGGCCGTGCCCCCTGCCGTCGGCGCCGCCGTCCACGTACATCTCGTGCGCGGCGCCCCGGCCGTCGTCCTCGACGAGCAGTCCGAGCCCGTCGTCGAAGTACGTCAGCCGCACGCACGCCCCGACGTCCGGGCCGCCGTGCTTGCGGGTGTTGGTCAGGGCCTCCTGGACGATGCGGTACGCCGTGAGCTCGACGCCGCTGGGCAGTCGGCGCGCGGTGCCCTCGACCTTGAAGTCGACGGGGAGGCCGGAGGTGCGGACCTGTTCGACGAGGTCCTCGATCTGCTGCACGTCCGGCTGCGGGACGTACTCCCCCGCCTCCTCCGGCTCGCCGGTCCGCAGGATGCCGAGCAGCCGGCGCATCTCCGCGAGGGCCTGGCGGCCGGTGGACGAGATGGTCTCCAGCGCCTGCCGCGCCTGGTCCGGCGAGCTGTCCATGACGTAGGCGGCGCCGTCCGCCTGGACGACCATGACGGACACGTTGTGGGCGACCACGTCGTGGAGTTCGCGGGCGATGCGGGCCCGTTCGGCGGCGACCGCGACCTTGGCCTGCGCCTCCCGCTCCCGTTCCAGCCGGTCCGCGCGCTCCTCCAGCTGGGCCAGGTAGGCGCGGCGGGTGCGCATGGAGTCGCCGAGCACCCAGGCCAGCACGAACGGCACCGACATCACGGTCGTGAAGAACACCTGGCCGGCCGGGGCGACGTCCTCCACCGGCCACCGCAGCTGCGAGAGCGTCGCCGCGCACGCCCCGCCGACCAGGGCGAGCCGCGACGCCCAGCGCGGCCCGTCGTGGGCGGCGACGCTGTAGATGATCACGAGCATCGCGAAGTCGGCCGGGTTGGGCGGCAGGTCCACCAGGAGCTGGACGAGCCCGAGGGCCACGGCCAGCAGCAGCATCGTCTCCGGCACACGGCGCCGCAGCGCCACGACCAGCCCGAACAGCAGGACGACCGCGGCGGCGGCCGGGCCGTCCGGGCCCTTGGGGACCGTGGCCACCCACAGGACGGAGAACCCGGACAGCATCACCGCCCAGAAGCTGTCGACGCCCGTCGGGTGCCTGCGGAGGAAGTCGTAGAGGCGCTGCACGTAGCCAGCGTAGGGAAACCGGATAGGTGCATGGGTCAACCAGGAGAGCGATCCGATGCGGGGGCTCCTACTCCGCAAGGTGGACACTGTGCCCGTGGCGGATGAGGCGGCGAAGACGGCCGGGGAGAGCGACGTGACCTGGAGCGACCGGTCCTGGCGGGGCTGGCGGGCGGCGACGGAGGACGCGCTGTACGGGCCGGGCGGGTTCTACCTCCGCCCCGAGGGCCCCGCCGGCCACTTCCGTACCTCCGTACACGCCTCGCCCCTGTACGCCGCCGCCGTGGCCCGCCTGCTGGAGCGCGTCGCCGCCGGACTCGGGCGGGCGGCGGGGGCGGACGGCGCGGACGAGGTCGCGTTCGTCGACATGGGCGCGGGCCGCGGAGAGTTGGTGACCGGGGTGCTGGCCGCGCTGCCGCCGGGGCTGCGCGTGCGGGCGTACGCCGTGGAGCGCGCGCCCCGGCCCCCGGACCTGGACCCGCGCGTCGAGTGGGTCGCGCGGCCGCCGGCCGGGGTGCGCGGGCTGCTGTTCGCCAACGAGTGGCTGGACAACGTCCCGGTCGACGTCGCCCAGGCCGACGACGACGGCACGCCCCGGTACGTGGAGGTGCGGCGGGACGGCTCCGAACGGCTCGGCGCGCCGGTGACCGGGGCGGACGCGGCGTGGCTCGACCGCTGGTGGCCGCTGCGGGAGCCGGGCGAACGCGCCGAGATCGGCCGGCCCCGCGACGAGGCGTGGGCGGCCGCGGTGCGCAGCCTGTCGGCCGGGCTGGCGGTCGCGGTGGACTACGCGCACACGGCGGACGCCCGGCCCCCCTTCGGCACGCTGACCGGTTTCCGCGAGGGCCGCGAGGTCCCACCCGTCCCGGACGGCACCTGCGACCTCACCTCCCACGTGGCCCTGGACGCCTGCGGGGCCGCGGCGGCCGGACCGGCCGAACCGCTGTCGCAGCGCGAGGCCCTCCGGCGGCTCGGGGTGTCCGGGGAGCGGCCGGCGCTCGCGCTCGCCTCGTCCGACCCGGCCGGGTACGTCCGGGCCCTCGCCGCCGCCGGCCAGGCCGCCGAGCTGACCGCGCGCGGCGGGCTCGGCGACTTCACCTGGCTGCTCCAGCGGCGGCCCGCCGGGGGATACTGAGCGCATGACGGAGACCACCCAGCCCAGGCAGGCCACGGTCGGCATCGGCGGCGCCGCGGAGAGCACCGACATGGTGCTGAACATCGGTCCCCAGCACCCCTCGACGCACGGTGTGCTCCGCCTCCGCCTGGTCCTCGACGGCGAGGTCATCCGGCACGCCGAGCCGGTGATCGGGTACATGCACCGCGGCGCCGAGAAGCTGTTCGAGGCGCGCGACTACCGGCAGATCATCGTGCTGGCCAACCGCCACGACTGGCTCTCGGCGTTCTCCAACGAGCTGGGCGTCGTCCTCGCCGTCGAGCGGATGCTCGGCATGGAGGTGCCGGAGCGGGCCGTGTGGACGCGGACCCTGCTCGCCGAGCTGAACCGGGTCCTGAACCACCTGATGTTCCTCGGCTCGTACCCGCTGGAGCTGGGCGGCATCACGCCGATCTTCCACGCGTTCCGGGAGCGGGAGGACCTCCAGCACATCCTGGAGGAGGTCTCCGGCGGCCGCATCCACTACATGTTCAACCGGGTCGGCGGGCTGAAGGAGGACCTGCCCGCGGGCTGGCTGGGCAGGACCCGCGAGGCCGTCGCCGCCGTCCGCTCCCGCATGGACGTGTACGACCGGCTGGTCCTCGGCAACGAGATCTTCCGCGGTCGCACCCGCGGCGTCGGCGTGCTGTCCCCGGAGGCGGTGCACGCGTACGGCGTGAGCGGCCCGATCGCCCGCGCGTCCGGCGTCGACTTCGACCTGCGCCGCGACGAGCCGTACCTGGGCTACGGGGAGCTGCGGGACACGCTGAAGGTCGTCACCCGGCAGGAGGGCGACTGCCTCGCCCGGTTCGAGTGCCTGCTGGAGCAGACGCACAACGCGCTGGACCTGGCCGACGCCTGCCTGGACCGGATCGCGGAGCTGCCGCCCGGCCCGATCAACCAGCGCCTGCCGAAGGTCCTCAAGGCCCCCGAGGGGCACACGTACGCGTGGACGGAGAACCCGCTCGGCGTCAACGGCTACTACCTGGTCTCCAAGGGCGACAAGACCCCGTACCGGCTGAAGCTGCGCTCCGCCTCGTACAACAACATCCAGGTGCTGTCGGAGCTGCTGCCGGGGACGCTGGTCGCGGACATGGTGGCGATCCTCGGGTCGTTCTTCTTCGTCGTCGGCGACATCGACAAGTAGGCGCCGGCGGGCGGGCGCCGCACGCGTGAGGACGGCGGCGGGGAACCGGGTTCCCCGCCGCCGTCCTCACGCGTGTGCCCGTGGAGGGCGCCCTACGAGCTGACCGCGTTCCGCAGCCCGGCCACGTCGAGCTGCTCGGTCTCGTCGTGCGCGGTGAGGTCGATGACCTCGCCGACGGCCTGCTCCCCGTCCCGCCGTCCGGCCGGACCGGCGGCGGCCAGGGCCTCCTCGCCCACGACGTCCGCCAGGTCCTCGTCCTGGACGGCGGCCTCGATGGCGGCGGGCTTGCCGCCGCCCTGCCCGCGGGCCGCCTTCTGCGTGCCGAAGAAGTCGAAACCGCCCACGGGACGCGGGACGGAGCGGCGCTGGGCGGCGTACGGGACGACGGTGGCCGCCGCGGGGACGGGGCGCATCGCGAGGGCGGACGTCCCGGCCGCGCCGGCGGTGGGGCCCGAGGGGCGGAACGCGGCCTCGGCGGCCTCGCGGGCCTCCTGGGCGGCGGCGTTGCGCGTGAGGCGGCCGAGGGCCTGCGCGGCGCGGACGTAGTCCTCCCGGGTCGGCGCCGTGGACGCGGCCGCCGGGGCACCGGAAACGCCCGCCGGGGTGCCGGGGGCGGAGCCCAGGGCGAGCCGGCGGCGTCCCTCCAGGGCGCTGGCGCGCTCCGTCTCGGCGGTGGCGTACCGGCGCAGCAGTTCCGCGTGCTCGTTGCGGAGGCCGGCGAGTTCGACCCGCTTGGCGCGCAGCTTCGCGTCGAGTTTGGCGCGCAGTTCGCGGGCCTCGTCGAGGTCGGCCTCCAGTTCGGCTATGCGCTCCTCGGTCTTCCACTGGTCGCTGGCGCGGGCGCGCGTCAGCTCGGCGACGCGCCGGCCGGCCGTGCGGTCCCAGGCGCGCATGAGGGCCGCGCCCGTGACGGCGACCGCCGCCGCGGCGGCGACGAGCAGGCGCAGTCCGAGCGGGTCGGCCAGGAGCCAGGCGCCTCCGGCACAGACGACGGACGCGCCGGCCACCGCGGAGGGCGGCAGCAGCCGGTGCAGGGGTGGGGAATGGCGGTGGCGTCCACGTGGCATGGCCTGAAATTTACCTTGCGTGTGAGTCCTTTGGGGTGTCGGCCCGGCAATGTTTTGCCCACGCGATCCGTCCGGGCCGACCACTCCACTTCCCCGTACCGGCGCCGTTACCCGCCGATCAGTCCCTTCTCCTCCAGGTAAGCCTTCGCGACGTCGGCGGGCTTTGCGCGCTCGGCGTCGACCTTCCGGTTCAACTCGACCAGATCGGCGGTCGTCAGCGTCTTGGTGATCTTGCCGAGGGCGGCGGCGATCTCGGGTGATCCGGCGTCCCGGGCATTGACGACGGGCAGGACGTTGTCGGCGTTCTGCAGCTTTTTGTCGTCCTTCAGGAGCACCAGTCCGAAGGCGTCGAGGGTGGCGTCCGTCGTCGTGGTGAGCACGAGCTGGTCGACCCCGTCCTTCACGGCCTGCTTGGCCTGCGGCGTGCCCACGCCCTTGGGGTCGACGCCCGCCACGTCGATTCCGTAGACGGACTTCAGACCGGGCGCGCAGAACGGCCGCACGGCGCACTCGTCACCCGCCGCGATCTTCACCTTCACCTTCGAACGGCCGAGATCGGAAAGGGTCTTCAGCTGGTGCCGCGCCGCGAATTCCCCGGTCACCGCGAAAGCGTTCTGGTCGACGGCCCCACCCGCCGGAAGGACCTTCAGTCCGCGCGGCGCCGCGAGCTTCTCCAGGGCGGCCACGGTGGCCGCCACATCGGCGGACGCGACGGGCTTCTCCTCCGGCGCCTTCGGCCCGTTCGCCTTCGCGTTCAGGAATTCCGCAAGCGTAGCCGCGTATTCCGGTACGACGTCGATCTCGCCCTTCTCCAGGGCGGGTTCGTACAGTTCGCGGTTCTCCACCGTCCGGATGGACGCGCGGTACCCCGCGTCGGTGAGGACGCCCGCGTACAGCTCCGCGAGCACCTGCGACTCGGTGAAGCCGGCCGAGCCGACGACCACCGTGCCCCCGGCCGCCGAGCCGGACGGGCCGCCGGAGCCCCCGCCGCGTTCCTCCAGGCTGCCGCCGCCGCACGCGGCGAGCCCGCCGGTCAGCGCGAGCGCGCCCAGGACCGCGCCGGCCAGGCGGGTGCTTCCACTCATCACGATTCGGGTCTCCGTCCGTTCGGTCCATGGCCTGCGAGCACCCTGCCCGCCGCCACCAGCACGCCTTCCACGAGCAGGGCGAGGGCACCGACGAGCAGCGCCCCCGCGAACACCTGCGCGGTGTCGTAGGTGTGGAAACCCGCGGTGATGATCCGGCCCAGGCCGCCCTCCCCCGCCATCGCGGCGAGCGTGGCCGTGGCGATCACCTGTACGGCGGCCAGCCGCAGACCGGTCATCACCAGCGGGAGCGCGAGCGGCAGTTCGACCGTGCGGAACAGCTGGCCGCCCGACATCCCCATGCCGCGCGCCGCCTCGACGACCGCCCGGTCCACCTCCCGCATGCCCAGGTAGGCGTTGGTCAGCAGCGGCGGCACGGCGAACAGCACCAGCGCGACGACCGTCGGCACGCCGCCGTGCCGGCCCAGCGGGGTGAGCGTCAGCAGCACCAGCACCGCCAGCGTGGGGACCGCCCGCCCGACGTTCGACACGTTCACCGCCAGGGCGCCGCCGCGGCCGACGTGGCCCAGCCAGAACGCCAGGGGCAGCGCGATCAGGCAGGAGACCAGCAGGGACACCCCGCTGAACCACAGGTGCTCCCCCAGCCGGTGCCACACCCCCGCCTCGCCCTGCCAGTTGGCCCCGGTCGTCAGCCACGTCCAGGCGTCGCCCACCACACCCATCGCTCAGCCCGCCTTCCCGACGCCACCCGGCGCCGACCGCCGCTCCGGCGCCGGCCGCTCCTGGGGTACCGGTCGCTCCTGGAGTGCCGGTCGCTCCTGGAGTGCCGGTCGCGGCTCCGGTACCGGTCGCCGCTCCGGTATCGGAAGGGACGACCGCGCCCGCGCCACCCGCGTCCACGGCGTCAGCAGCCTCTGCAGGCCCAGCAGCAGCACGTCGGCGGTCACCGCCAGCAGCACGCACAGCACCGACGCGGTCAGCACCTGGGCCTTGAAGAAGCTCTTGAGTCCGCTGGTGATCAGCGTGCCCAGCCCGCCGTAGTCCACCAGGGCGCCCACGGTGGTCAGGGCGACCGTCGACACCGTCGCCATCCGCACCCCGGCCAGCACCGCGGGCAGCGCCAGCGGCAGTTCGACCTCCCACAGCATCCGGCCCGGCCCGTACCCCATCCCCCGGGCGGCCTCCCGCGTCTCGGCGGGCACGGCGGCGAGGCCGGCGAGGACGTTCCGGACGAGGATCGTCAGCGAGTACAGCACCAGGCCCGTCACCACCAGCGCCGCCGACAGCCCGAACACCGGGAGCAGCAGCGAGAACATCGCCAGCGACGGGACCGCGTACAGCACGGTCGTCAGCCCCAGCACGGGCCCGCCCCACGCCGGCCTGGCCCGCACGAGCAGCGCCAGCGGGAAGGCGACGGCGATCCCGACGAGGACCGACACCCCGGTGATCCACACGTGCTGCACGGTCGCGTCGGCGAGCTCCTGGGCACGGGAGCGCACGTACTCCGGGCAGATCCAGTCGTTGGCCGCCAGGCAGCCGCTCATCGCTTCCCACCTCCCCCGCTCTCCGGACGGGGGCAACCCCCCGCCGTCGATGTGGTGTTCGACGGGACCGACCCTAACGCCCGGCACCGACAACCACCCGGAAGACGCTCCGAACCGGCACCATGGGCCTCAACGCCACCACGCGCCACAAGGGGGAGCAGTGATCCGATTCGAACACGTCACCAAGCGCTACGCGGACGGCACGACGGCCGTCGACGACCTGTCGTTCGAGGTGGCGGAGGGCGAACTGGTCACCCTCGTCGGCCCGTCCGGCTGCGGCAAGACCACCACCATGAAGATGGTCAACCGGCTCGTCGAGCCGACCTCGGGCCGCGTCCTCGTCGACGGCCGGGACGTCACCGCCACCGACCCCGTGGAGCTGCGGCGCCGCATCGGGTACGTCATCCAGCAGGTCGGCCTCTTCCCGCACCGCACGGTCCTGGAGAACACGGCGACCGTGCCGCGCCTCCTGGGCACCGGCCGCGCCGCGGCCCACGCGCGCGCGGCGGAGCTGCTCGACCTGGTCGGCCTCGACCCGCGCACCTTCGGCGACCGCTACCCCGACCAGCTCTCCGGCGGCCAGCGCCAGCGCGTCGGCGTCGCCCGGGCCCTGGCGGCCGACCCGCCGGTCCTGCTGATGGACGAGCCGTTCGGCGCGGTCGACCCGGTCGTGCGCGAGCGGCTGCAGAGCGAGTTCCTGAAGCTCCAGTCCCGGATGCGCAAGACGGTCCTGTTCGTCACGCACGACCTGGAGGAGGCGGTCCGGCTCGGCGACCGGATGGCCGTGTACGGGCACGGCAGGATCGAGCAGCTGGACACGCCCGCCACCGTGCTGGGCGCCCCGGCCACCCCGTACGTCGCGGACTTCGTGGGCGCCGACCGCGCCCTGCGGCGGCTGTCCGTCACCCCGGTCGAGGAGGCCCACCTCGACCGGCCGCCCGTCGTGCGCCTCGACGACCCGCTCCCCCGGGACGGCGCACGGGCCGTGGTGCTCGACGCCGACGGCCGCCCGTACGGCTGGCTGCCGGGCGCCGCGGAGGCGGCCCGCGAGCACGGCACCACCCGGGAGCACGGCACCGCACCGGGCCACGGCACCGCACCGGGGCAGGACACCGCCCGGCGGCCCCGCACCGTGCGGGAGGGCGCCCGGCCCATGGAGGCGCGGGTCCCGCTGGGCGGGTCCCTGCGGGAGGCGTTCTCCGCGATGCTCCGGTACGACGCGGGCTGGATCGCCGTCGTGGACCCCGACGGCGACGGCCGCTACCTGGGCGTCCTCACCCCGGAGCGGCTGCACGAGGCGCTGCGCCGGTCGGTGGGCGGCGTCACGCCGCGCTGAGGCGCCCGCCCAGCCAGACCAGGGCGGGCGGTACCTCGCGGTTCCAGGTGCCGAAGTTGTGGCCGCCGCTGTCCAGCGTGATCGACGACACGCGCGCGGGGGCCTTCACCTTCCCGACGAACTCCCGCGTCCCCTTCAGGTTCCCCTCGCCCTGCCGGGAGGTGGTGACCAGGAACGACGACCTGCCCTGCGGCAGGTGGTCGAGGCTCCACAGCAGGTCGGCCCGGTTGCGCAGCCCCGCGTCACCCTTGAACAGGTCGCCGGTCGTGACGTCCTCGGCCGCCTTGTAGTACGCCGAGAGGCCCGCGCCGGCCGCGAACCGGTCCGGGTGGTGCAGCGCGATCTTCAGCGCGCAGTACCCGCCGGTCGAGTTGCCGATGAACCCCCAGTTCCGCGCCGCCCGGCCCACCCGGTACGTCTCCGAGACCGCCTTCGGCAGGTCCCGGGCGAAGTACGTCTCCGTCCGCGGCCCGCCCGGCACGTCCACGCACTCGGTGTCCCGCGGCGGCGCGACGGTCGGGCGGAGCATCACCAGGATCATCGGCTGCATCCTCCCGGCCTTGGCCTGCTCGTACGCGGTGCGCGGGTAGCGCAGGCCCTTGAGCAGGTTCTCGGCGGTGCCCGGGTAGCCGGTGAGGACGACGGCGGCGGGGAAGGTGCGCCGGGCGTGGGCGGGCTGGAAGTACTCCGGCGGCAGGTAGACGTAGGCGGGGCTGTCGATGCCCGACTCCTCGCCCGAGATGACGACCTTCTGGACCTGCCCGCCGATCTGCGGGTCCTGGCCGCCCGGCACGTCCATCCGGCGCTTCTCCACGACCTTGACGCGGTCGCCGCCCGCCGCGTGGTCGACGACCACGCCCAGCTCCTGCTCCCGGCCCAGGAGGTCCGCCCAGGAGCCGTAGAAGAGGAAGTAGTTGTTCGCGGCGAGGCCCACGGCCGCGAACAGCGACAGCTGGGTCGCCAGGAGCAGTCCGACCCTGCCGAGCACGGCGCGCCAGGACCGCCGGGCGAGCCGCGGCCACAGCCACACCGTGACCGCGAACAGCGCGACGGCCACGAGGACGGCCAGCGCCAGGACCTTGTTGCTGGTGAGACCCATGCGTCGTCCAAGCCTTCTTCTTCGTCGAGATTTTCCGGGGCGCGAGTGAACCCTCCGCCCGGACGCGCCGTCCTAGAGGGCGCACATCGTCCGGTTGTCCGGCCCCGGCGCCGTTCGGGCCGAAGGGACGCGTCAATCTCTCGCAGAGCCACGGGAAGCCATGTCTGTCACGGTAGATGGGGATAAGTCGGCATCGGTTCCGACTCGGGTACGCCGGGTCCTGCGCGGACCGCGTGCCGAGAAGGTGCCCTCGCTCGTCGGCACGGCCTGTACGTTCATCGGTCTGATCGACATCGCCGCCGGGGTGTTCCCCCGCTTCCGGGCGAGCCGGTTCCACGACCTGGTGGAGGTCCTGCCCGGCACGCTCGGCCCGCTGTCCGCCGCGCTGTCCCTCAGCGCCGGCGTACTGCTGCTCCTGCTCGCGCACGGCCTGAAGCGCCACAAGCGCCGCGCCTGGCGGGCCGCGGTGGTCCTGCTCCCGGCCGGGGCGGTGGCGCAGTTCCTGTACCGCCACTCCGTCGTCGGCGCGCTGCTGTCGCTGGCCCTGCTGGCGCTGCTGCTGCGGCACCGCAAGGAGTTCGCGGCGCTGCCGGACCCGCGCAGCCGCTGGCGGGCGCTGGCCAACTTCGTCCTCATGGGCGCCGGTTCGCTGGGCCTGGGCCTGGTCATCGTGAGCGCCCACCCCCGCAAGGTCATCGGCGACCCGAGCCTCAGCGACCGGCTGGAGCACGTCCTGCTCGGCCTGTTCGGCGTCGAGGGGCCCGTCGGGTACGGCGGCAGCGTGTCCTGGACGGTCGGCTACTCGCTCGGCGCGCTCGGCCTGCTCACCGCGGTCACCACCGTCTACCTGGCGTTCCGCCCCGAGCACCCGGTCGCCCGGCTCACCGAGGAGGACGAGGCCCGGCTGCGGGAACTGCTCGCCAGGCACGGCGGCCGGGACTCGCTGGGCCACTTCGCGCTCCGCCGCGACAAGGCGGTCGTCTTCTCCCCGAGCGGCAAGGCCGCCGTCACGTACCGCGTCGTCTCCGGGGTGATGCTGGCCAGCGGCGACCCCATCGGGGACGTGGAGGCCTGGCCGGGCGCCATCGAGCGGTTCATGGACGAGGCCAAGGCGCACTCCTGGACCCCCGCCGTCATGGGCTGCTCCGAGACCGGCGGCCAGGTGTGGACCCGCGAGACCGGTCTGGACGCGCTGGAGCTGGGCGACGAGGCGGTGGTGGAGGTCGCGGATTTCTCGCTCTCCGGGCGCGCGATGCGGAACGTGCGCCAGATGGTCAAGCGCATCGAGCGCAACGGCTACGAGACCCGGGTGCGGCGTGCCCGTGACCTGTCGGACGGCGAGCTGGAGCGCATACGGCGGGCCGCGGCCGACTGGCGGGGCACCGACACCGAGCGCGGCTTCTCCATGGCCCTGGGCCGCGTCGGGGACCCGGCGGACGGCGACGCGGTCATCGCGACCGCCCACAAGGCGGACGACACGGCGGACACGTCCCCGTACGGCGACCTGAAGGCGATCATCCACTTCGTGCCGTGGGGGCCGGACGGCATGTCCCTGGAGCTGATGCGCCGCGACCGGTCCGCCGACCCCGGCATGAACGAGCTGCTGATCGTCGCCGCCCTCCAGGCGTCCCCGAAGCTGGGCGTGGCGCGGGTGTCGCTGAACTTCGCGATGTTCCGCTCGGCGCTGGCCCGCGGCGAGAAGCTGGGCGCGGGCCCGGTCCTGCGGGTGTGGCGCGGGCTGCTGGTCTTCCTGTCCCGCTGGTTCCAGATCGAGTCGCTGTACAAGTTCAACGCGAAGTTCCAGCCGCGCTGGGAGCCCCGCTTCGTCGTGTACCGCAACACCCGCGACCTGCCCCGCATCGGCTTCGCCGCGATGCAGGCCGAGGGCTTCGTGAACGTCGTCCCGCCCCGCCCGTTCCGCCGCCGCGCCGGCCGCCCGGCCCGCCCCTGCGCCCACCTCGCCCCCGCCACGCCCGAGCAGGGCGTGCGCGCGGCCTGAGGCACCGCCCGCGCCCCCGCGGCGGGGCGCCGCCCGGCCGGGGCCCGGGGCCCGGCCCGGTCGGCGCCGCGCTCCCCGTACGGGCCTAGGCTGGGGGCATGAGTACGTTGCGCGGACGGGGCACGGTCCAGGGACTGCCGGAGTGGGACCGCTGTGCGGTCATGGGCGTCGTCAACGTGACGCCCGACTCCTTCTCCGACGGCGGGCGCTGGTTCGACACCACCGCCGCCGTCAAGCACGGCCTGGAGCTGGTCGCCCAGGGCGCGGACCTGGTGGACGTCGGCGGGGAGTCGACGCGGCCGGGCGCCAGCCGGGTGGACGAGGACGAGGAGCTGCGGCGGGTCGTGCCGGTCGTGCGGGGCCTGGCCTCGGAAGGGGTCGTCGTCTCCGTCGACACGATGCGCGCGTCGGTCGCCCGCCGGGCGGTGGAGGCGGGCGCCGCGCTCGTCAACGACGTCAGCGGCGGCCTGGCCGACCCGGACATGGTCCCGTCCGTCGCCGCCGCCGGGGTGCCGTTCGTCGTGATGCACTGGCGCGGCTTCAGCGCGGGCATGAACGACCTCGCCGTGTACGACGACGTGGTCGCCGAGGTCGTCGCGGAGGTCCGCGCGCGCGTGGAGGCCGTCGTCGCGGGCGGCATCGCCCCCGAACGGCTCATCGTCGACCCCGGCCTGGGCTTCGCCAAGCAGGCCGAGCACGACCTGGCCCTCGTGGCGCACCTGGCGGAGCTGCGGGCCCTCGGGCGGCCCCTGCTGGTCGCCGCCTCCCGGAAGCGGTTCCTGGGCCGCGTGCTGGCCGGGGAGGGGCACACCCCGCCGCCGGCGCGGGAGCGGGACGCCGCGACGGCCGCGGTCTCCGCAATCGCCGCCCACGAGGGCGCCTGGGCCGTGCGCGTCCACGAGGTGCGGGCGACGGCGGACGCGGTCCGCGTGGCCCGCGCCGTCGAGGGCGCCGCCTCGTGAGCGACGCCCGCACCGACACCGAGGCCGTCGAACAGGCCAACACCGCCTTCTACGAGGCCATGGAGCAGGGCGACTTCGAGGCGATCGCCGACCTGTGGCTGGACGAGCGCTCCGGCGGGATCTCCTGCGTCCACCCGGGCTGGCCGGTGCTGTCGGGCCGGGGCGAGGTCCTCCGCTCGTACGCGCTGATCATGGCGAACACCGAGTACATCCAGTTCTTCCTGACCGACGTGAAGGTGTCGGTCGCGGCGGACACGGCGGTGGTGACCTGCACGGAGAACATCCTCAGCGGCGGCCCCGCCGAGGACGGCGCCGAGCTGGGCCCGCTGGTCGGGCAGCTGGTCGTCGCGACGAACGTGTTCCGCCGCACCCCGGACGGCTGGAAGGTCTGGTCCCACCACGGGTCACCCGTCCTGGCGGAGTCCGAGGACGAGGAGGACGACGAGGGCGCGGTGTGAGCCCTCCGAGTGGGTAAGCGTGCCCCTGGGGAAATCGCCGACGGGGCCGCGCGCGGACCGTGTCGGTGGCCGCGGGTAGATTCGGGGTGTTGCGACCGGACCGACCGCACCCGGACGGGAGCAGCCCAGACCTACGACAGCAGGAGTGATTCGCGTGGATCGTGTCGCGCTGCGCGGCCTGAGGGCCCGCGGGCACCATGGCGTCTTCCCCAAGGAGCGGGAGGAGGGCCAGACGTTCATCGTGGACGTGGTGCTGGGCCTCGACACCCGGCCCGCCGCCGCGGAGGACGACCTGGCGAAGACCGTCCACTACGGCATCGTGGCGGAGGAGGTCGTCGACGTGGTGCGGGGCGAGCCGGTCGACCTGATCGAGACGCTGGCCGAGCGCATCGCCCAGAGCTGCCTCAAGCACGAAGGTGTCCAGGAGGTCGAGGTGTGCGTGCACAAGCCGGACGCCCCGATCACCGTCCCGTTCGACGACGTGACCATCACGATCACCCGGAGCCGCGTATGAACCGCACGCCCAGCGACCCGACGGTACAGCCGGTGCCCGCCTCCGTGACGGCGCAGGTCGACGCCGCCGACACGACGCTGGCCAACCCCAAGATGGCCGTCCTCTCCCTGGGCGGCAACCTCGGCAACCGCCTGGAGAACCTCCAGGGCGCCATCGACGCGCTGGAGGACACGCCCGGCGTGCGGGTCAAGGCCGTGTCGCCGGTCTACGAGACGGAGCCCTGGGGCGTCGAGCCCGGCACCCAGCCCCCGTACCTGAACGCCGTGGTCCTGGTGAAGACCACGCTGCCCCCCTCCTCGCTGCTGGAGCGGGCGCACGCCGTGGAGGAGGCCTTCGACCGCGTGCGCACGGAGCGGTGGGGCGCCCGGACCGTCGACGTGGACATCGTGTCGTACGCGGACGAGGTCTCCGACGACCCGGCCCTCACCCTGCCCCACCCGCGGGCCCGCCAGCGGGCCTTCGTGCTGCGCCCGTGGCTGGACGTGGAGCCGGAGGCCCAGCTCCCGGGGGCGGGGCGGGTCGCGGACCTGCTGGCCGGTGTCGCCCAGGAAGGCGTGGCCGTCCGCGGCGACCTGGAACTCCGCCTCCCCGACTGACCGTTGCCCCTACGGGACGGCGAACGACGGCACTGACAGACGCGAAGGACACCGGTGAGACAACTGAGGGTCAAGGTACTGGCCGGGCTCTTCGTGGCGGCCGGTGTCCTCTCCTGGGGCGGCGCCCGGCTGTGGGACGCGTTCGGCACGCTGCCGAGCGTCCCGCTGGCCGCGCCGATCGTGCTGGCCGCCATCGCGGCGGTCCTCGCGGCGACGGCGCTGTCCCTGCGCTCCCGCCTGAAGGCGCAGCGGGAGCGCCGTCCCGGGGCGAAGGGCGTCGAGCCGCTGATGGCGGCCCGCGCGGTCGTCTTCGGCCAGGCCAGCGCGCTGGTCACGGCCGCGGTGAGCGGGATGTACGGGGGGACCGGGGCGTTCCTGCTGGGCTTCCTGGACGTCCCGGCCCGCCGTGACCAGGCCGTCTACGCGGGCTTCGCCGTACTGGCCGGCATCGCGGTGGTCGCGGCGGCCCTGTTCCTGGAGCGGGTGTGCCGGCTCCCCGAGGACGACGAGCCTCCGGGCGCCTCCCCGACGACGGCGTAGCCGCGCCCCGCCGCGCACGTACCCGTGCGGCGGGGTGCCGCTAGTCGGCCATGATGAGGCTCATCGCCTCGGCGCGGGTCGCCACGTCCCGCAGCTGGCCGCGCACGGCCGACGTGAGGGTCTTGGCGCCGGGCTTGCGGATCCCGCGCATGGACATGCACATGTGCTCGCACTCGATGACCACGATCACGCCGCGCGGTTCGAGGATCTTCATCAGCGAGTCGGCGATCTGCGTGGTCAGCCGCTCCTGCACCTGCGGGCGGCGCGCGTACACGTCCACCAGCCGGGCCAGCTTCGACAGGCCGGTGATCTTGCCGTTGGTCGAGGGGATGTAGCCGACGTGGGCCACCCCGCGGAACGGCACCAGGTGGTGCTCGCAGGTCGAGAAGACCTCGATGTCCTTGACCAGCACCATCTCGTCGTGGCCGAGGTCGAAGGTCGTGGTCAGCACGTCCTCCGGCTCCTGCCACAGCCCGGCGAATATCTCCTTGTAGGCCCGCGCGACCCGTGCCGGCGTCTCCCGCAGTCCCTCCCGGTCCGGGTCCTCGCCGACCGCGATGAGGAGTTCGCGTACGGCGTTCTCGGCGCGCTTCTCGTCGAACTCGCCGATCGTGCCCTCGCCGTCCAGCGTCACCGCGTCGGTCATGTGTGCCTCGTTCCGTCTTGCCCGGGAGTGCGCGAATGCCGCGCCCCCCACAGGCTAGAACCTGGGGGGCGCGGCATCCATTCCGGGTGGGGTCCGGATCAGGACTCCGGGCGGTCCTCCGGGACCGCGTCGGTGACCTTCGTCGTCTCCACCGACGTGGCCGTGGTGGCCGTCGCCGGGGTGGCGCCGTTGGTCAGCGCCAGCTCCTTCGGGGAGAGCACCGGCGGACGCGTCGACGGCGTGCGCCGCGAGGAGCCGGTCCACGCCGGGCGCGGCGGGCGCTTCACGATCGGGGCGAAGATCTCGGCGATCTCCTCCTTGCCCAGCGTCTCCCTCTCCAGGAGCTGCAGGACCAGGTTGTCGAGGACGTCGCGGTTCTCGACGAGGATCTCCCACGCCTCGTTGTGCGCGGTCTCGATGAGCTTCTTGACCTCTTCGTCGACCAGCGCGGCGACCTCTTCGGAGTAGTCGCGCTGGTGCGCCATCTCGCGCCCGAGGAACGGCTCGGTGTTGTCGCCGCCGAACTTGATCGCGCCGAGCCGCTCGGTCATGCCGTACTGCGTGACCATCGCGCGGGCCGTGGCGGTGGCCTTCTCGATGTCGTTGGCCGCGCCCGTGGTCGGGTCGTGGAAGACCAGTTCCTCGGCGGCGCGCCCGCCCAGCATGTACGCGAGCTGGTCGAGCATCTCGTTGCGCGTGGTCGAGTACTTGTCCTCGTCCGGCAGGACCATCGTGTAGCCCAGGGCGCGGCCGCGGGACAGGATGGTGATCTTGTGGACGGGGTCGGAGTTCGGGGACGCCGCGGCGACGAGGGCGTGACCGGCCTCGTGGTACGCGGTGATCTTCTTCTCCTTGTCCGACATGATCCGGGTCCGCTTCTGCGGGCCCGCGACCACGCGGTCGATCGCCTCGTCCAGCATGTGGTTGTCGATGAGCTTCTTGTCGCTGCGCGCCGTGAGGAGCGCCGCTTCGTTCAGCACGTTCGACAGGTCGGCGCCGGTGAAGCCCGGCGTGCGGCGGGCGACGGCGGCCAGGTCGACGTCGGGCGCGACCGGCTTGCCCTTCTGGTGGACCTTGAGGATCTCCAGACGGCCCTGCATGTCCGGGCGGTCGACCGCGATCTGGCGGTCGAAGCGGCCGGGGCGCAGGAGGGCCGGGTCGAGGATGTCCGGGCGGTTCGTGGCGGCGATCAGGATGACGCCGCCCTTGACGTCGAAGCCGTCCATCTCGACGAGCAGCTGGTTCAGGGTCTGCTCGCGCTCGTCGTGGCCGCCGCCGAGGCCCGCGCCGCGGTGCCGGCCGACGGCGTCGATCTCGTCGACGAAGACGATCGCCGGGGCGTTCGCCTTGGCCTGCTCGAAGAGGTCGCGGACGCGGGAGGCGCCGACACCCACGAACATCTCGACGAAGTCGGATCCGGAGATCGAGTAGAACGGGACGCCCGCCTCGCCGGCGACGGCCCGCGCGAGGAGCGTCTTGCCCGTTCCGGGCGGGCCGTAGAGCAGCACACCCTTGGGGATCTTGGCGCCGACTGCCTGGAACTTGGCGGGCTCCTGGAGGAACTCCTTGATCTCGTGGAGCTCCTCGACGGCCTCGTCGGACCCGGCGACGTCGGCGAACGTCGTCTTGGGGGTGTCCTTGGTGATCAGCTTGGCCTTGGACTTCCCGAAGTTCATGACGCGGGAGCCGCCGCCCTGCATCTGGTTCATCAGGAAGAGGAAGACCAGGACGATCAGGACGAAGGGCAGCAGCGAGAGCAGCACGGAGACGAAGGCGCTCTGCTTCGTCGGCGAGATCGTGTAGCCGTGCTCGATCTCACCGGCCTCGTACTTCTGCTGCAGCGTCGTGGCGAGGTCGGAACCCTGGGTCCCGATGTAGCTCGCCTGGATCTTGTCGCTGCCGTCGATCTTCTGGCCGTCCTTCAGGTCGGCCTTGATCATCTGTTCGTCGCCGGTGGTCAGCTTGACCTGGTCGACCTGGTTCTTGGCGATCGCCTGGACGACCTTGCCGGTGTCCACCGTCTTGTAGCCGCCCGACGAGCCGACGACCTGCATCAACACGACCACGGCGAGGACGGCCAGCACGATCCACATGACCGGCCCACGGAAGTATCGCTTCACGTCCATCCATACGGAGCGATGACGCCCCGTCCCTCCTGCCCGTAGGTAAATGCTGCTGTGAGAGTGTGAGACTACGTGCCGGCGCCCGGGCCGGCACGGTGTGGGAAAAGCTGTTCTTCGGACGGTACCCCAGCATTGTTGCCCGTGACCGCCTTCCCCAGTCCAACGCGGAGAAGGCGGTCAGGGTTCCCGGGCCGCCGCGGCCCCGGGTCGTCAGCCGCCGTAGACGTGCGGTGCGAGCGTCCCGACGAACGGGAGGTTGCGGTACTTCTCGGCGTAGTCCAGCCCGTATCCCACGACGAACTCGTTGGGGATGTCGAAGCCGATCCACTTCACGTCGATCGCCACCTTGGCCGCCTCGGGCTTGCGCAGCAGCGTGCAGACCTCCAGGGAGGCCGGCTCGCGCGAGCCGAGGTTGGAGAGCAGCCAGGACAGGGTCAGTCCGGAGTCGATGATGTCCTCGACGATCAGGACGTGCTTGCCCTTGATGTCGGTGTCCAGGTCCTTGAGGATCCGGACGACGCCCGAGGACTGGGTGCCCGCCCCGTACGAGGAGACGGCCATCCAGTCCATGGTGACGGGGGTGGACAGGGCGCGCGCCAGGTCCGCCATCACCATCACGGCGCCCTTGAGGACGCCGACGATGAGCAGGTCCTTGCCCGCGTACTCCGCGTCGATCTTCGACGCCAGCTCGGCCAGCTTGGCGTCGATCTCTTCCTTGGTGATGAGCACCGACTTGAGGTCGGCACCCATGTCGTTCTGGTTCACCCGGGTCACTTTCGTTGCAGCCTGCGTCAGCCTGGACCGGCTCGGACGGCCTGCCGGCCGACGCCTCGGCCGGTTTTCGGTCAGCCTTGCCGGATGACCAGTCTGCCACCCTGGCGCCGGGCGACGACGCGGCCGGGCAGATTGATGGCGCCCTGGCCGCGCCAGCCGGTGATCAGGCGGTCCAGCTCCTCGATGTGCCGGGCGAACAGCGAACCGGCCGGGGCGCCTTCGGCGATGGCCGCGCGGCGCAGGACGCGGCGGCGCACGGCGGGCGGCAGGGCGTACAGCTTGGCGCACTCCAGCAGGCCGGCCTCGTCGCGGACGGTGGCGTCGGCGTCGGCGGCCCAGCGGTCCAGGGCGTCGGCGTCGTCGCGGCAGAGCTGGGCGGTACGGGCGAGGGCCTCCACGACGCCCTTGCCGAGCGACTTCTCCAGGGCGGGCAGGCCCTCGTGGCGCAGCCGGGACCGCGTGTACGCCGGGTCGGCGTTCATCGGGTCGTCCCAGACGGGCAGGGACTGGACCAGGCACGCCTTGCGGGCGGTCTGGCGGTCGAGGTGCAGGAAGGGGCGGCGGTAGCGGCCGGCGGCGCCGGAGACGGCGGCCATGCCGGACAGGGACCGGATGCCGGAGCCGCGGGCGAGGCCGAGGAGCACGGTCTCGGCCTGGTCGTCGCGGGTGTGGCCGAGCAGGACGGCGGCGGCGCCCAGGCGCTCGGCGGCCTCGTCCAGGGCGGCGTACCGGGCGTCGCGGGCGGCCGCCTCGGGACCGCCCTCGCGGCCGACGGTCACCGCGACGGCCTCGACCGGGTCGAGCCGCAGGGCGCTGAGCCGGGAGGCGACCTCGGCGGCCCGCAGGTCGGAGCCGGGCTGGAGGCCGTGGTCGACGGTGATGCCGCCGGCGCGGACGGCCAGCTTGCGCGCCTCGAAGGCGAGGGCGGAGGCCAGCGCCATGGAGTCGGCGCCGCCGGAGCAGGCGACCAGCACGAGCGGCGGCGGCTCGCCGGCGCGGTCGGTGCCGGTGCGCGCGTCCCGCTCGGGGTCGGCGGCGCCCGGGTGCGCGGGAGCGGCCGCCGCGGGACAGGCGGCGGTGTTCCGGGAGACCTCGTTGAGTACGTCGTGGAGTACGCGGCGAACCGCCAGGCGTATCGCCGCGACCGCAGGATGGGGACCCATGTCCGGTGCCCTTCGTGAAAGTTGGGGGTGCCTCGGTCGGAGTCTTAACGGTCGGAACGGGGGGTTCGGTCACTCAGGTCGTCACTCAGCGTGTGTCGATGGTGACAGAACACGGCCCTTACCCGAGCATCGCACGCCTATCCGTCGCCCACGGTCCCTCGGATGGGTGATTGGAGCGGCGCCGTTCCGGGGAACCCCCGGTTCCGGTTCCTCAGTCGGCCTTGCGGTGCACCCTCGCCACCCAGTCCGACGGCCGGGCGATCTCCGCCTTCGTGGGCAGGGTGTTCGGGGAGGTCCACACCCGGTTGAAACCGGCCATGCCGACCTCGTCGACGACGGCGCGGACGAACCGCTCCCCGTCGCGGTACTGGCGGAGCTTGGCGTCCAGGCCGAGCAGCCTGCGCAGCGCCATGTCGAGGCGGGACGCCCCGCGCGCGCGGCGCTGCTGGAACTTCTCGCGGATCTCCGCGACGGACGGCACGACCTGCGGGCCGACGCCGTCCATGACGTAGTCGGCGTGGCCTTCGAGGAGCGACATGACGGCCGTGAGGCGGCCGAGGATCTCGCGCTGCTCGGGCGTCTGGACCAGCTCGACGAGGGAGCGGCCCCCCTCGTCCTCCTCGCCCTCCGGCCGGGCGCCGGCGAAGGTCTGGACGGCCTCGCGGAGACGTTCCAGCACGGTCATCGGGTCGACCTCGGTCGCGCCGAGGAACGCCTGGACCTCCCCTTGGAGGTGGTCGCGCAGCCACGGGACGGCGGTGAACTGCGTGCGGTGCGTCTCCTCGTGGAGGCTCACCCACAGGCGGAAGTCGTGCGGGTCGACGGCGAGCTCCCGCTCGACGTGGACGATGTTGGGCGCGACGAGGAGGAGCCGGCCGCCGCCGTTCGCCCCGGCGGGCAGGTCGCGGGTGGCGGGGGCGAAGGTCTCGTACTGGCCGAGGACGCGGGAGGCGAGGAAGGAGAGGAGCATGCCCAGCTCCACTCCGGTCACCTTGCCGCCGACCGCGCCGAGGACGGCGCCCCCGGGGCCGCCGGAGCGGCGCTCCGACATCTTGTCCAGCAGCGGCTTGAGCAGCTCGCGGAAGCCCGCCACGTTCGCCCGGATCCATCCGGCCCGGTCGACGACGAGGACGGGGGTGTCCTCCGGCTCGTGCCCCTCCGGGACCATCCGGGTGAACCCGCGGACGTGCTCCTCCGAGGCCTTGGCGTGCCGCCGCAGCTCGGCGACGACCTCCCGCGCCTCGTCGCGGCTCACCTCCGGCCCGGGCCGCACGAATCGGGTCGCGGTCGCCACCGCGAGGTTCCAGTCGACCATCTCGGCACCACCGATGCTCGTCATGCGTCAACCGTACGTGCTCCACGCCCCGAGGGAGACCCCGCGGACGCCCCGCGCGGTACGCGGGCCGGACGGCGGGCACGGAGGCGGCCGGCCTCCCCCCGGGAACGCCGCCACGGGCCGGGGAGGCCGCCACGGGCCGGGGCGGTCGGCGGACGGTGGCCGGGGGTCAGGAGGTGGTCAGGGTGGTGGCGAGGGCGTCCAGGGCCGGCTGGGCCTCGTACGGGGACGGGGTGTTCGACGCCAGGAAGGCGAAGGCCAGGAGGCGGCCGTCACGGGTCACCGCCGTGCCCGCCAGGGCGTTCACACCCGTCAGGGTGCCGGTCTTCGCGCGGATGAGGCCCGCCGCCGGGGAGCCGTCCGTGTAGCGGTCCTCCAGGGTGCCGCTGAAGCCGCCCACCGGCAGGCCCGTCAGGACGGGGCGCAGCTCGGGGCGGGCGGGGTCGGCGGCACGGGCCAGGAGCGCGGTGAGGAGGCGCGCGGAGACCCGGTTGCGGCGGTCGAGGCCGCTGCCGTCCCTCAGGACGGCGCCGTCCAGCGGTACGCCCAGCCTCCCCAGCTGCGCCCGCACGGCCCGACCGGCGCCGTCGAAGCCGGCGGGGTGGCGGGTCGCGCGGGCGGTCGCCCGGGCCAGCGCCTCCGCCAGGTCGTTGTCGCTGTACGTCAGCGTGCGCTCCACCAGGGCGGACAGGGGGGCCGAGTGCGTCGCGGCGAGCCGCAGGGGCTCGTGCGGGGCGCGGCCGGGCCGGGGGGCCGGGGGCACCTTCACGCCCTGCGCCGCGAGCAGCCTCGCGAAGGCGCGCGCCGTCTCCCCCGCCGGATCGGCCGCGCGGGGGGCCGGACCGGACACGGAGCCGTCGAGGCGCGCCGCGTCGGTCATGAGCGGCGTGACGGGGGCGATGTTGTCGTTGGCCCCGATCCGGTGCCGTACCGGGCCCTCGTACAGGGAGGTGTCGTACGTCAGGGCCGCGGGCGTCACGCGCCGCGCGCGCAGCGCTTTCGCGGTGGCCGCCGCCAGGGCCTTCAGGCGGCTCCCGTCGAGCGTCGGGTCACCGCCGCCGACGAGGGTGACCGTGCGGGCGTCCCGCGACGCGACGACGGTGGTGGTGAGGCGGTGGTCGGGGCCCAGGGCGGAGAGGGCCGCCGCCGTGGTGGCGATCTTGATGGTGGAGGCCGGGGGCATGGGCGCCGCCGCCCCGTGCTCGTACAGCCGGCGGCCGGTCGCCACGTCCACGACGGCCGCCGTACGCGGGGCACCGAGGCCGGGGACGCGGAACAGCGGGTCGAGCGCCCCGGCGAGGCCGGGCGCGGGGGCGGCCCGGACGCGGGCGGGCGCGGTCAGGGGCGTGAGGACCGCGGGGGCGCTCGGCGCGGGCACCGGCGCGGGCGCGGGCCCGGGGCGGGCGGCGGCGCCCGGCGCGGCGCTCCCACCGTGATGTGCGCCACCTGTGGCGGACCGGGCAGCCGCGCGGTCGCGTTCGGCCGTACGCTGACCCCCGTCCCAGGGACCGGCGAGACCCGCCGCCGTGGCGGCCAGGACGACACCGAGGACGGTGGAGCCCGCGGCCAGCCGCAGCACGTTCCGCTCCAGCACGGCTGACCAGCCCCTTTCGCGAGCACACGGTTGCGTGAGGGACACTTAACCACTGAGCTGGGCCACGAGCACGGCACCCCGGTGATCACGGCGGTCCAGTGACCCGACATTGTGATTGATCTTGGAGGAGCCACCCGTGGAGTTCGACGTCTGCATCGAGATCCCGAAGGGTTCGCGGAACAAGTACGAGGTGGACCACGAGACCGGTCGCATCCGTCTCGACCGCCACCTGTTCACCTCGACCGTGTACCCGGCGGACTACGGCTTCGTCGAGGGCACCCTGGGTGAGGACGGCGACCCGCTGGACGCGCTGGTCATCCTGGACGAGCCGACCTTCCCCGGTGTCCTGGTGAAGTGCCGCGCGGTCGGCATGTTCCGCATGACCGACGAGGCCGGCGGCGACGACAAGCTGCTGTGCGTCCCGGCGTCGGACCCGCGCATGGAGCACCTGCAGGACATCCAGCACGTGCCGGAGTTCGACCGCCTGGAGATCCAGCACTTCTTCGAGGTCTACAAGGACCTGGAGCCCGGCAAGTCCGTCGAGGGCGCCGACTGGGTCGGCCGCGCCGAGGCCGAGGCCGAGATCGAGGCGTCCATCAAGCGCCTGAAGGAGCAGGGCGGCGCCCACTGAGGCACCCCCTCACCGCGTTCCGCCGGCGGGCGGCGCACCCCTGATCTTCGGGGGCGCGTCGCCCGTTTCTCCCTTTTTTGGTTTTTGGCTCGTTCCGCCTCCCCCCTTTTTTGGCTCGTTGCGCCTCCGGGGCGCTTTCGGCGGGTGTCGGGAAGTCGACCGTGCTCGGCCCCTCGTACCTCGGGGCCTGCGCGCGCTCGTCTTCCCGACACCCGCGCGCCCCTTCGGCTCCACGAGCGGCCCAACGGCGCGCCCTCCCCCTCCCCGGCACAGAACACGACCCACATGGGCGCCCTCCCCCAGCCCGGACACCTCGCACCGCGGGGCCTGCGCGCGATCACCGCCTCGACACCCGCGCGCCCCTTCGGCTCCACGAGCGGCCCAACGGGGTGTCCGTCCCCTCCCCGGCACAGAACACGGCCCACATGGGCGCCCTCCCCCAGCCCGGACATCTCGCACCTCGGGGCGCTGCGCGCGATCACCGCCTCGACACCCGCGCGCCCCATCGGCTCCACGAGCGGCCCAACGGGTGTCCGTCCCCTCCCCCGAGCTTCCATGGACGCGCCCCGGCACCCACCCGCCCCACCAGCCCCACCAGTGACCCACGTGGGTGCCCGCTCCCGGGGGCCCGCGCGGCCGTGTCCCCTGGCCGGGTGGGGCGGGGCGCCGGGGGTGGCCGTACATACTTGGGCGGGACGGGCGCCGCGCGCAGGGCCCGCGGGAGCGCCGGGAGTACGGCACGGTGCCCCGGGCATGCGGAGACGACGCGAGGGAAGATCGGGCAGGAGTGGACGGCACAGTGGTGGCGGAGCCGTACGGTCCGGAGGAGGACCGCAAACCGCAGTCGGACGAGGCGCACAGCGCCTTCACCCCGCCTGCCGGTGTGGAGCCGCCGGGCCCGCCCGAGGACGACCACCCCAGTTCGGAGTTCGCCGTCCCGGAGGGCTTCGCGGCGGAGCCGTCCGGCGAGCCGGAGAGGTCCGCGTTCGCGCCGCCCTCCACGTTCGACGCGCGGCTGGCCCACCCGGCGTACACGCCCGCGCAGGGCCTGCCGACGGTCCGGCTGTCGAAGGACGCGCCGTGGCAGGACCGGATGCGGACCATGCTGCGGATGCCGGTGAGCGAGCGGCCGCTGACCGAGCCCGCGCAGCGGCACGAGGAGGGCGGCGGCCCGGCCGTGCCCCGCGTGCTGGACCTGACGCTGCGCATCGGCGAGCTGCTGCTGGCGGGCGGCGAGGGCGCCGAGGACGTCGAGGCGGCCATGTTCGCGATCTGCCGCTCGTACGGGATGGACCGCTGCGAGCCGACGGTCACGTTCACCCTGCTGTCGGTGACGTACCAGCCGTCGCTGGTGGACGACCCGGTGACGGCGAGCCGGATCGTGCGGCGCCGCGGCACCGACTACACGCGGCTGACGGCCGTGTACCAGCTGGTCACCGACATCAACACGGAGGGCGTCGACGTCACCCTGGAGGAGGCGTACCGGCGCCTCGCGCTGATCCGCCGCAACCGGCACCCCTACCCCGGCTGGGCGCTGACCCTGGCGGCGGGCGGGCTGGCCGGGGCGGCGTCGGTGCTGCTCGGCGGCGGCTGGGCGGTGTTCCTGATCGCGGCCGCGGGGGCGATGCTCGGCGACCGGCTGGCGTGGCTGGCGGCGGGGCGGGGACTGCCGGAGTTCTACCAGTTCGCGGTGGCGGCGGTGCCGCCCGCGGCGCTGGGCGTGGCGGTGAGCCTGCTGCACGCGGGGCTGCGGCCGTCGGCGGTGATCACGGGTGGGCTGTTCGCGCTGATCCCGGGACGGGCGCTGGTCGCGGCCGTGCAGGACGGCCTGACGGGCTTCTACATCACCGCGTCGGCACGTCTGCTGGAGGTCGTGTACTTCTTCGTCGCGATCGTGGTGGGCGTGCTGACGACGCTGTACGTGGGCGTGCAGCTGGGCGCGGAGCTGAGCCCGGAGGGGACCACCGTGCCCGTGGAGCGGCCCGTCGTGTCGATCCTCGCGGCGATGGCGCTGTCGCTGACCTTCGCGGTCCTGCTCCAGCAGGAACGTTCCACGGTGGTGTTCGTGATGGTGAACGGCGCGGTGGCGTGGGTGGTCTTCGGCGCGGTCGCGGTGACGGCCGGGGGGTCGGCGATGCTGGCGACGGCGCTGGCGGCCGGGCTGGTCGGCCTCTTCGGGCAGCTGATGGCCCGCTACGAGCGGTCGACGTCGCTGCCGTACGTGACGGCGGCGATCGGTCCGCTGCTGCCCGGCTCCGCGATGTACTACGGCGTCCTGAACATCGCGCAGAACAACATGGACGCCGGTTTCGCGTCGCTGGCGCGCGCGGCGGCGCTGGCGCTGGCCATCGCGATCGGCGTGAACCTGGGCGGCGAGCTGGCCCGGATGTTCCTGCGGGCGCCGGCGACGGCGGCGACCCGCCGCGCGGCGAAGCGCACGAGGGGCTTCTGACGCGTGCGGCCGGCCGGTCCCCCGGCCGGCCGCACGTGCCGGTGCGGCGCCCGGCGGTCCGGGCGCCGGCGGATCAGCGCCTGGCGTGGCGGCCGCGCGGCGCCTGGGCGGCGGGGTCGGCCGGGGCCGTCGCCGCGGCGAGCGCGGCCTCCTTCTTCGCCTTCGAGCGGCCGCGCACGAACTCGATGATGATCGGAACCACCGACAGCAGGACGATCAGGATGAGGATCGCCTCGATGTTCTCCTTGATGAAGCCGATCTGACCGAGGAAGTACCCGGCGACGGTGATGCCGGCGCCCCACAGCACGCCGCCGACGACGTTGTACGCGATGAAGGTCCGGTACTTCATCCGGCCGGCGCCCGCGACGATCGGCGCGAACGTCCGCACGATCGGCACGAAACGGGCCAGCACGATCGCCTTCGGGCCGTACTTCTCGACGAACTCGTGCGCCTTGTCCAGGTTCTCCTGCTTGAAGACCTTGGAGTTGGGGCGGTTGAACAGCTTCGGGCCGAAGAACCGGCCTATGGCGTAGCCGACCTGGTCACCGGTGATCGCGGCGGCCACGATCAGCGTGCAGACCAGCCACAGCGGCTGCTCGATGTAGTTGCCCTCGGCGACCAGCAGGCCCGCTGTGAACAGCAGCGAGTCGCCCGGCAGGAAGGCGAAGAAACCCGACTCGGCGAAGACGATGAGGAGAATGCCGGGCAGGCCGTATTCGGAGATCAGGTAGTCCGGGCTGAGCCACTCCGGGCCAAGCGCAAGGGTCATCACGGGTTCCGGGCTCCTGGGTCGATGGGCGGGGACGGCTGCCCAAAACTATCAACGCCACCGGTGTGCCCTCGGTTCCACCGGCCTTCCGGTGGTGCGGAAGGCCGGTGCGCGCGAACCGGACGACCGGATACCGCCCCCGCCGGTCACCGTGCGTGACCGTCTCGTGGGGGCGGAGGGGCCTCCGGGGGCGCCCGGGATCCCGGGGCGCCTGCGTGGTCCGCTCCGCCCCGGGTGCCCCCCGTCCGCACGGGGCGGAGCGGACCGCTCCCCCGCCTACGCGCGGCGGTCGGCGTTCGCGTGGATCGCGTCCCGCAGGTGCGCGGCGAGGCCGGGGCGCATGGCGTCGTAGAACGCCTTGAAGCGCTCGTCGTCGACGTACATGGCGCCCAGGCAGCGGTGGAACTCGTGGGAGCACTCGTAGAACCAGCGGCGGATGTGCTGCCGGTGCTCCTCCGCCATGTCCATGGCCCGCTCGCCCGAGGGCTCCTCGCCCTCCTCCATGAGCGCCTGGTAGCGGACGCCCCACTCCTTCGCCTCGTCCTGGATGCGCTGCCAGTCCGCCTTGGTGTAGCCGGCGGTGCGGCGCCGGGACTCGCGGTAGGCGTCGGTGTCGCCCCACCGCTGCTCGACCTCGTCGTCGTACTTCTCCGGGTCGTCCCCGAAGACCTCGAACTTCTCCTCGGGGGTGAGGTTGATACCCATCTTCCTGGCCTCCATGGCGTGTTCGACGGCCTCGGCCATCTTCTGCAGTTCGGCGATCCGGGTGGTCAGCAGGTGGTGCTGGCGCCGCAGGTGCTCCTGCGGGTCCGTGTCCGGGTCGTCGAGCAGGACCGCGACCTCGTCGAGCGGGAAGCCGAGCTTCCGGTAGAACAGGACCTGCTGCAGCCGGTCGAGGTCGTCGTCCCCGTAGCGCCGGTGTCCGGCGTGGCTGCGCCCGCTCGGGCTGAGCAGCCCGATCTCGTCGTAGTGGTGCAGGGTGCGCACCGTGATCCCGGTGAGACGGGCGACCTGTCCGACGGAGTAGCCCATTCGACTCCCCGCTCCTTCCTTCGGTACGCCCCTCAGCCTGGGTCCTCACGCGACGTGAGGTGCAAGCCGCTTTTCCCCGGGGCCCGTCACGAAGGCGTCAGCCCTGGTCGCCGGGGTGCCCGGAGCCCGTCGCGTACGGGTTCTCCTGGCCGTCCGCGAGGACGCCGACGAACGGGTCGCCCTCGCCGGCGAAGGTGTACGCGCCGCCCTCGACGCGCTCGATGAGGCCGCGGGTCCAGGCGGCGCCCGCGTCGGCCTGGTGGAGCCACAGGTTCATGATCTCCCCGATGTGGCCCAGCTGCTCGGGGCCGCCCTCGGGCGTGTAGTGCTCGGTGACGGTGGTGCGCCAGCGCTCCAGGCCCGCGACGCGCTGCCGGAGCAGGCCGACCGCCTCCTCGCGGGGCAGGTCGACGACGAAGCCGAGGGCGGCGGTGAGGCTGTCGGGCTTCTGGTCGTACGCCGTGAGGGCCTGACGGAGCAGGGCGAAGTACTCCTCGGTGCCCCGGTCGGTGATCTCGTACTCGGTGCGGGGCGGGCCGCCGGCGGTGCTGGGCGCGGTCTCGTGGGCGCGCAGCAGTCCCTGCTTCGCCATCTGCTTCAGGGCGTGGTAGATCGAGCCCGGTTTGGCGTTGGACCACTCGTGGGCGCCCCAGTACTCCAGGTCGTTGCGCACCTGGTAGCCGTGTGCCCGCCCGTGCTGGCGGACGGCGCCGAGCACCAGCAGCCGGATCGCCGACATCCGCTTCCCTGCCCTCCGTACCGTGATGTCAATTTTGACTAGGGTACGGGTTCGGTGCGCCCCCGCCGGAGGGCAGGGGGCGCGGGGGCCCCGGGGACCGGTGGGGGATCCCCCGGACGAGGGAGCGGGGAGGCCGGCGCGGGCCCCGGCCGCCCGGGTGAACCGGGAGACCGGGGCGTCTGAGCCCGGCACCGTCCCCGCCGCGGGGCCCTCCGGCTCCTCGACGGTCCCGTCGCGGAAGGCGGGCGCGCCGGGGACGGTCTGGACGCCGCGCGGGCGGGTCAGATCGGGAAGGCGCTGCGCGCGTGCTGGACGGAGATCCACTTCTGCGTGGTGAACGCCTCGACGGTCGCGTCGCCGTTGAGCCGCCCGACACCGGAGTGCTTCTCGCCGCCGAAGGGCACGATCGGCTCGTCGTGGATGATGCCGTCGTTGACGTGCATCATGCCCGTGTGGACGCGGTGGGCGAACCGCACGCCGCGCTCGACGTCGCGGGTGTGGACGCCGCCGCTCAGGCCGTACGGGGTGGCGTTGGCGATGCGGACGGCCTCGTCCTCCCCGTCGAACGGGATGAGGAGGGCGACCGGGCCGAAGATCTCCTGGCTGAGGACGGGGGCGTCGTCCGGCACGTCGGTCAGGACGGTCGGCGCGACGACGTTGCCCTCACAGGTGCCGCCCACCAGCACCCTGGCGCCGGCCGCGACGGTCTGCTGGACGGCGGCCATGACCGACTCGACCTGCGAGGAGTTGATCAGCGGGCCGATGTGGGTCTCGGGCTCGGACGGGTCGCCCGTCTTCAGGGTCCGCACCTTCGCGACGAACTTCTCGGTGAACTCGTCGAGCACGGACCGGTCGACCAGGACGCGGTTGGCGGCCATGCACGCCTGGCCCTGGTGGATGAAGCGGCTGAACACGGCCGCGTCGACGGCGTAGTCGACGTCCGCGTCGTCGAGGACGACGAGCGCGCTGTTGCCGCCGCACTCCAGGACGGCCCGCTTGAAGTGGGTGGCGCACACCGTGGCGACGTGCTTGCCGACGCGGTCGGAGCCGGTGAAGGAGATGACGCTCGGGATCGGGTGCTCCAGCAGCGCGTCACCGATCTCCGCGATGTCGGTGACGACGACGTTGAGCACGCCGGGCGGCAGCCCCGCGTCCTCGAAGACCTTGGCCAGCATGGTGCCGCCGAGGATCGGGGTGTTCTGATGCGGCTTGAGCACCACCGCGTTGCCGAGCGCCAGCGCCGGGGCGACAGACTTCAGCGAGAGCAGGAACGGGAAGTTGAACGGGCTGATCACGCCGACCACGCCGACCGGCAGCCGGTAGACCCGGTTCTCCTTGCCGTCGATGGGCGAGGGGAGGATCCGCCCCTCGGGCCGCAGCGACAGGTGGACCGCCTCGCGCATGAACTCGCGGGCGAGGTGGAGCTCGAAGGCCGCCTTGCCGCGCGTGCCGCCGAGCTCCGCGACGATCGCCTCGATCAGCTCGTCCTCGCGGTCCTCGATGATCCGCAGGGCGCGCTCGAAGACGCCGCGCCGCGTGTACGGGTTGGTGGCGGCCCACCCGACCTGCGCCCGCTCGGCGGCGCGGTAGGCCTGGTCCACCTCATCGACGGTGGCGACGGTTATGGAGGCGAGCTTCTCCTCGTTGTACGGGTTGAAGTCGATGATGTCCCACGAGCCGCCGCCGGCCCGCCATTCACCGTCGATGTACTGCAGGGCCAGATCTCTGAAGTAGGACATGGGCATCCCTTCCGAAGGCCGTGTGGCCCGCAGGGCCGCTTCCGGGCGTATGTGACGGGACGTCATCCTACTTATGCGTCAAGTGAGTTGTAGGAGTCCCCTGAGCAGATCCCGACTCTCCTCGGGACCGGGGCTCTCCGCGTGGAGCCTCTCCATGGCGCGCTCGTACTGGCCGACCTCGTCGCGCTTGTCGATGTAGAGGGCGCCCGTCAGCTGCTCCAGGTACACGATGTCCGAGAGGTCGGACTCGGGAAACCGCAGCATGGTGAAGGCGCCGCTCTCCCCGGAGTGCCCGCCGAAGCTGAACGGCATCACCTGGAGGGTGATGTTGGGCCGCTCCGACATCTCGATCAGGTGCTTCAGCTGCTCGCGCATGACGGACCGGTCGCCGTAGGGGCGGCGCAGCGCGGCCTCGTCGAGAACGGCGTGAAAGTGCGGGGCGCGCTCGGAGACGAGGACCTTCTGCCGCTCCAGGCGCAGTGCGACGCGGCGGTCGATCTCGGCCGTCGAGACGGCGGAGCACATCCCGCGGGCGACGACCGCGTGCGCGTACGCCTCGGTCTGCAGCAGGCCGTGGACGAACTGGACCTCGTAGATGCGGATGAGCGAGGCGGCGCCCTCGAGGCCGATGTACGTCTGGAACCACCCGGGCAGGACGTCGCCGTAACTGTGCCACCAGCCGGCGAGGTTGGCCTCCCGGACGAGGCCCAGCAGCGCCTCGCGCTCCTTCTCGTCGGTCACGCCGTAGAGCGTGAGCAGGTCCTCCACGTCCCTCGCCTTGAAGCTCACCCTTCCCAACTCCAGCCGGCTGATCTTGGATTCGGATGCGCGGATCGAGTAGCCGGCGGCCTCCCGGGTGATGCCGCGCGACTCGCGCAGCCTCCTCAGCTGTGAGCCCAGCAGGATGCGCCGCACCACGGAACCGCCGGATTCAGTCGCGGTCACGTCTCCAACCCTCCCCATCGCTGATGTGTACGACGGAGCACCCCCAAGCCCCGAGGAAGCGGATTCTGCCACCAAAACGCTTCACCCCGTACGCGAACGATTACAGATCGGCGACCACTTCGGCCACGGCCGAGGGGGCGCCCCGAGGAAGATATGGCCAAGAACCGTCACGGGGCGGGACACCTCGGGCGCGTGCACGTGCATCTGCCCTTGCATCTGCCCCTGCCTTTCGGAAGCATGGGCCCCGCGCACCTGCGTAGTCGTTCGTGTTGTAGCACCACAGCCGCGAATCGGGGGAGTGCCTCGCATGGGGACGAATGGATCGACCATGCTCGAGCCGTTAAGGCAGGGGCTTCCGCCGATCGACGTCACGTCCGTGTCGAGTTCGGCGTCGTGCGCCCTGCCCGCCCGGTACGAGGCCGTGCGCGGAGCGCGCCAGTTCACCAGCACCACCCTCACGCAGTGGAACCTCTGCGACCGGTTCGACGACGTCGCGCTCGTCGTCTCCGAACTCGTCACCAACGCGCTGCGGCACGCACTGCCCGCCGACACCCCGCGCGAACACCAGCTCGACCCGCCCGTGCGGCTGCACCTGATGCGCTGGGCGGGCCGACTCGTGTGCGCCGTGCGCGACCCCAGCCCGGACACGCCGGCGGCGCGCACCTCCGGCGAGGACTTCTCGGCGGAGTCGGGGCGCGGGCTGTTCCTGGTCGAGTCGTTCAGCGACAGCTGGGGGTGGCACCCCCTGGCGGGGGCGCTGCACGGGAAGGTCGTCTGGGCGCTGTTCCGGCTCGCGGACCAGCCGTAGCCGGGCGGCGGCGCGCTGCCGCACCGGAAGAGACGTCGGCCCGAGGCCACGGGGGACTCGCAGCCGATGAAAAGGGGCTCCGTCCGCGGAGCCCCTTTTTCCGTGCCCGGGTGCGGGCGGTTCGTCAGCCGCCGACGAGGTGGTCGAACTCGCCGTCCTTGACGCCCAGCAGCAGGGCCTCGATCTCCGCGGGGGTGTAGACCAGGGCGGGCCCGTCGGGGAACCGCGAGTTGCGCACCGCCACATCCCCGCCGGGCAGCTTGGCGAACTCGACGCACGAGCCCTGCGAGTTGCTGTGCCGGCTCTTCTGCCAGACGACCCCGTGAAGCTCCGTGGCCGCCATGCCGTTGTACACGTTCAACACGTGGTGCACAGGACGCTCCCCGAGTCACATGAGTTACATGAGTGAGTGATGTTGCAGGTGTCAACTATCCCGGATCATAGCTGCGTTCATCTGCGCCTGCATGAGCAGATGCACGTGCACGGGGGGTGTCCTTTCGACTACTGAGACGTACGGAAGGCCCGCCAGGCTGCCTCCCTTCCCGGACACACGAAAAAAGGGCTCCCCACGCGTGCGGAACGCGGGGGAGCCCCATCCGGCCGGAACGAGGCGGAATCTCGCCGGGTCCCGGCCGGGACCCCGATCAGGGCCCCGGTCGGGGCCCGGCCTGCGGCGGCCTCAGCGGGCCGGCGACGCGTACGGGAGCAGCGCCATCTCACGGGCGTTCTTCACGGCCCTGGCCAGCTGCCGCTGCTGCCGGGCCGAGACGCGGGTCACCCGGCGGCTGCGGATCTTGCCGCGGTCGGAGATGAACTTCCGCAGCAGGTCGGTGTCCTTGTAGTCGATGTACGTGATCCCGGCCCGGTCCAGCGGGTTGGGACGGGCCTTGGCCGGCTTGCGGTCGGCGGAACGGCGCGGGGGCATGGGGGTCAGACCTCCAGGAGCGTGTCGAAGGCGGACGGGAGCTGCTTCCAGGCCGTACGGCCGGCGGCGTACTCCGCATCGGTGAGCAGGCAGGATCCGAGCAGCTCGGCGAGCCCCTCGCGGTCCAGTCCCGGCGAGGTGAAGACGAGGTGCTGGCAGCGGTCGCCGAGCTCCGGGTCCCAGTCCAGCGCGGCGGCGGCCCGGCGTACCGGCGGCACCATCTCCCAGGCGGCGTCCGGCAGCGAGGCCAGCCACGGGCCGGCGCTCTCCACGCACAGGGCGCCGCCCGCCGCGTCCCAGGCGAGCAGCGTGTCGGGCCGGTCCGCGAGCCAGAACCGGCCGCGGCTGCGCGCGGCGGCGCAGGTCAGGTCCTCCAGCGCCGCGTACAGCCGCCCGGGGTGGAAGGGCCGGCGGTCCCGCCACACGTAGGTGCTCACGCCGGCCGCGTCCGCCTCCTGCGGGAGCAGCGCGCAGGCCGGGTGCTGGGCGGCGGCCGCGGCCTCCACGTCGAACCCGGCGAGGACGGCCGCGGCCAGGTCCCCGTCCGGTACGGCGACGCGGTGGGCCGTCGGGTGGAGCTGGGCGAGCAGCGCGCGGTCCTCGTCGTCGGCCTCCGGGCTGTCCAGGACGGCGAGCACCGGCGCGTACTCCAGCTGGCGGGCCCAGGTGTCGGCGACGGTCCGCTGGTCCGTGGCGGCGGCCGCGAGCCCGGCGTCCGCCAGGTCGTCGCCGTTGCCCAGGTACGGGAGGAGCAGCGCGGGGTCCACGGCGGTGACGACCCCGGTCAGGTCGAGCCCGGCGGCGGCCACGACCTCGGCCATCGCCTTGGGCTCGACCGAGTCCCACAGCTCCACGACGGCGAGCCGGGTCAGGCCGGCGCCGGCGAGCCGCTCCAGCTCCGGCACCAGGTCCTCGCGGAGCGCGCAGCAGGCGCAGTCGTTGACGAGCGGCGCCTCACCGGTGGAGAGCACGCCGGTCGCGTCGCGGACCGTCCGGACGACCGTGCCGCGCTCGGCGGTGGACAGGTCGTGGTGGAGCGCGACGCTGCCCGGCACGGAGGCGAGCAGCCGGTCGACGGCGGCGCGGCGGGCGTCGGAGTGGAGCCCGCCGACGAGGGCGACGGAGAGGGGGACGGAGGACATCAGCGGACCTCGCGCCGCCCGGCGGGCCCGGGCGCGCCGGCGCCCGCCGCGCCGTAACGGCGCTCGAACCGCTCCACGCGCCCGGCGGTGTCGAGGACGCGCGCCTGGCCGGTGTAGAAGGGGTGGCTCGCCGAGGAGATCTCGACGTCGACCACGGGGTAGGTGTTGCCGTCCTCCCACTCCACGGTCTTGTCGCCGGACAGGGTGGAGCGGGTGAGGAAGGCGAAGCCGCCGGCCTTGTCGCGGAAGACGACGGGTCCGTAGGCGGGGTGGATTCCGGGCTTCACGGCGGTCAGCGCTCCTCTCGGAAGTCGACGTGCCGGCCGACGACCGGGTCGTACTTGCGCAGGGTCAGGCGGTCGGGGTCGTTGCGGCGGTTCTTGCGGGTCACGTAGGTGTAGCCGGTTCCGGCGGTGGACCGGAGCTTGATGATCGGGCGTAGTTCGTCGCGGGCCATGGGGGTACAGTAAATGGAAATGGTTTCCATTACCAAGACAATGTCCCGAGAGGTAGGTCACCCTTGTCCGCCCACTGCCAGCTGACCGGCGCCCAGCCGGGCTTCGGCAACCGCGTCTCGCACTCCCACCGGCGCACGTCCCGCCGCTTCGACCCCAACATCCAGCGCAAGCGCTACTGGCTGCCCAGCGAGGGCCGCTACGTGCGGCTCGTCCTCAGCGCCCGCGGCATCAAGACCGTCGACACGATCGGCGTCGAGGCGGCCGTCGCCCGCATCCGCGCGCGGGGGGTGAAGGTCTGATGGCGAAGAAGAGCAAGATCGCGCGCAACGAGCGCCGCAAGGCCGTCGTCGAGCGGTACGCCGCCCGCCGCGCCGAACTCAGGGAGATCATCCGTCGTCCGGGCACCCCGGAGGCCGAACGCCTCGCCGCCTGGCGGGAGTTGCGGCGCCAGCCGCGCGACGCCAGCGCCACGCGGGTGCGCAACCGCGACTCCGTCGACGGCCGACCCCGCGGCCACCTGCGGAAGTTCGGCATCTCACGGGTGCGCCTGCGGGAGCAGGCGCACGCCGGCTTCCTCCCCGGGGTGCGCAAGTCGTCCTGGTAGTGCCGCGGGCCCTTCCTGGTAGCTTGGCGCGATCTGATCAACCGACAAGGGGGACTCGAACGTGCAGAAGCTGGTACGGAAGGGCGCGGCCGTCGCGGCGGTGCTGGTCTCGGCCGTCGCGCTGACCGCCTGCGGCTCGAACGGCGAGGTCGCGAAGCCGGGCGACGGGGGCGGCTCGGCCGCGCCGTCCGCCGGAGCCTCGGGGTCCGCCGCCCGCGTGGCCCTCGCCGACGCCGAGGGCGCCTGGCTGGGGGTGACGGACGGCAAGCCGGTCACGCTGACGATCAGCAAGGGCGGCCAGGCCGTGGTCATCAGCGAGGCGCACGTCTGCCAGGGCACCGCGAAGGAGGGCGACACCCTCACGCTCGCCCTCACCTGCAAGGACGGCAACACCGACCGCGCGTCGGGCACGATCGGCTCCGCCGACGGCAAGCAGCTGGTCGTCACCTGGGACTCCGGCAAGACGGACACGCTCGCCAAGCCGGCCGCCAGCGGCCTGCCCACGAACATGCCGTCCATCCCGGCCCTGCCGTCCCTGCCGCCGCAGTCGTAGGACCGCGTACGCCGCCGCGGCCCCGCGGCCACGGCGGCGTACGGGTCCCGGCGGGTGCGGGTCCCGGCGGGGGCGGCGCGTGCGGCCCGCGGCCCAAGGCGCCGCACGGCCCAAGGCGCCGCACGGCTCGGGGTGCCGTGCCGCTCAGGGCGCCGCGCGGCCCGTGTCCGCCCGGTCGGCCGCGGCCCTGCCGTGGTCCCAGCCCGCCGCGTCCGTGGCGCCCCGGACCCGGGTCGTCGTGGCGCCCGGGAACATCCGGTCCGTACGGGCCGTCACCGCCACGTCCCGCGCCGCCAGGACCGGCAGCAGCGTCGGCTCCCCGGCGGTGATCCGGCGGGACGTGGCCGCCAGGCGGTCGCCGAGCCGCTGCGCGTACGCCAGCAGGAACGACTGCCGGAACGTCTTGGTGCGCTTGCGGCCCCCCGCCCGCTGCGCCGCCTCCGCCCTCGCCATCGCGGCCTGCCCCTGCACCAGCAGCGAGGTGTACAGCAGCTCCACCGCCTCCAGGTCCGCCTCGTAGCCGACGACCGCCGAGAAGCCGAACTCCTCGTTCCACACGGCGCGGCAGCGGTTCGCGCCGGCGACCGCGTCCAGCAGGATCGCCTTCGCCGTCTCGTACGGGGGCTCCACCCCGATCCGCGCGGCCGCCGGCTCGTCCGGGGCAAGGCCGCCGTGCGCGCGGGCGGCGAGGGCCGCCTCGTCCAGGCTGTGGCGGGCCATCAGCTCCTGGGCCTTCGCCGTGAGCGCCTCCGCCTCCTCCGGGTAGTCCGTCGCCTCCGCCTTGGCCAGCAGGGCCCGGATCCGGGCCAGCGTGCGCGGCTCGCCCTCGACCGGCGCCGTCAGCGAGGCGGCCCCCGGCGGCGGGGCGACCGGCTCCAGGGCGGGCAGCCGGGCCAGCAGGCGGTACAGCTCCAGCACGGCCGTCGCGTACGAGAACCGGTCGGCCCGCCAGGGCTCGGTGTCCAGCGCGGCGAGCTGCTCCCGCCAGCGCGGCGGCAGGTGCGCGTACCCGGCGGACTCCCCGGCCACCAGCACGGACACCAGCCGCACGTGGTGGCCCTCCAGGTCCCGGCGCACGAGCCGCACCACGTCGGCGGGCTGCCAGCCGCGCGCCCAGGCCCGGCGCAGCAGCTCCTCCCCGCGCCGCGCCAGCTCCGCGTCGGCGGACGGGTCGGCGGCCAGCAGGGACGCGGCGGTGTCGAGGGCCGCGGTGCCGTCCGCGTACAGGGCGGAGCCGAGGGCCCGCTCGACGGTCGACCCGCCGCCCGCCCCGGCGCTCACGGCCGCCGCCGGTCGTCGTAGGCGCGGCGGGCCTCCGCGATGGACCCGCGGTGGGCGAGGGACCAGTCGACGAGCGCCCTGACCAGCCGCGTCAGGTCGTGACCGGTCGGCGTCAGCTCGTACTCCACCTGCGGCGGCACGGTGGCGTGCACCGTCCGCGTGACCAGGCCGTCGCGTTCGAGGCGGCGCAGCGTGAGGGTGAGCATGCGCTGCGAGATGCCCGGGACGAGCCGCCGCAGCTCCCCGAAGCGCCGCACGCCCCCGGCCAGTTCGACGACGACGTGCACCGTCCACTTGTCGCCGAGCCGGTCCTGCACGTCGCGCACGCCGCAGTCCTGCGCGCAGCTCAGCTCGGCGGGCGCGTCCCCACCGGTTACCTCCGTGTGCCCCACGGACATGAAAGTGCCTCCTTACCCGTACGCCGCCACCACACCCACCATGGTCGCAGCGCACACGTCCACGGAACGGGGGGCATTCCCATGTTGTTGATCACCGGTGTCTCGGGCGGGCTCGGCGGACTGGTCGCCGGGCACGCAGAGGGCCGCGACGACGTCCTGCTCGGCACCCGCTCGCCGGACGGCCGGCCCGCCGCGCGCCGGGTGGACTTCGACGACCCGGCGTCGCTGCCCGGCGCCTTCGCGGGGGTGGACACCCTGCTGCTCGTCTCGGCCGGGTACGGCGAGGACGACGTGGTCACGGCCCGCCACGGGGCGGCGATCGACGCGGCGGAGCGGGCCGGGGTGCGGCACATCGTCTACACCAGCCTCTCCGGGGACGGCGACCACCTGCCGTACGCCCTCCCCCACCGCTGGACCGAGCGGCGGCTGCGCGCCTCGACGGCGGCGTGGACGGTGCTGCGCAACGGCCTGTACGCCGAGCTGCTGGCGGCGCTCGCCGCGCCGGACGCCGACGGCCGGATCACGGCGCCGCTCGGCGGGGGCGCCCTGGCGGCGGTGGCGCGGGCGGACCTGGCCGAGGCGGCGTTCCGGGTGGCCGTCGACCCGGCGCCGCACACCGGCCGGGTGTACGAACTGGTCGGCGAGGTCCCGCTGGGCGGCGCCGACCTGGCGGCGGCGGTGTCGGGGACGTACGAGCCGGGCGACGGGCTCGCCGCGGCCCGGGCGGCGGTCGCGGCGTCGGGGGCCGCGCCGTTCCAGGTGCCGATGCTCACCGGCACGTACTCGGCGATCGCCCACGGCTTCCTGGACGGCACCGGCGTGCCCCGCGGCCACCTGCGCGGGCTGCTCGGCCGGGAGCCGCGCCCGGCGGTGGACGTGTACGCCCGCGCGGTGGGGTAGGGCTCCCCGGGACGGCGGGCCCCGGGGCGGGGGCCGCGCGAGCGGAGGGAGCGGGCCGTGGGGGAGAACAAGCGGAGGATGCTGGCCGGGGAGTGGTACCTGCCCGACGACCCCGAGCTGGCCGCCGACACCGAGCGGCGGATCGCGCTGTGCGCCGCGTACAACGCGCTGCCGCCCGCCCCGCCGCAGGAGGGGGCGCGGATCCTGCGGGAGCTGCTCGGCGCGGTCGGGGAGGGGGTGCGGATCAGGCCGCCGTTCCACTGCGACTTCGGGTACCACGTCGGCGTCGGCGACCGGACGTTCGTCAACTTCGGCGCCGTGTTCCTGGACTGCGCCCCCATCACGGTCGGCGCCGACGTCCAGATCGGCCCGAACGTGCAGCTGCTCACGCCGACGCACGAGCTGGACCCCGTCCGGCGGCGGGCCGGCTGGGAGCGGGCCGCGCCGATCACGATCGGGGACGACGTCTGGCTGGGCGGCGGGGTGATCGTCTGCCCGGGGGTGACGATCGGCGCCGACACGGTGGTCGGCGCCGGTTCCGTCGTCACCCGGGACCTGCCGGCCGGGGTGCTCGCCGTCGGCAACCCGGCGCGGGTGGTCCGGTCGCTCTGACCGGGCCGGCTCCGGCCCCGGGGCGACGGCTGCGGGGTGACGCGGCCCCGGGGTGACGGCTGCGGGGGATTGTCAGTGCCGGGTGCCAGACTCGCACCCGTGAGCGAGCGGTGGGCGCTGGACGACGTCGAGGGCGGCGGGGCGAGGCTCGTCCCCCTCGGCGGGGACGGTCTGCCCGCCGGTCCCGTCGTCACCGAGCCCGACCTGGTGGCGGCGGTGCGGTCGCGGCCGGAGGTCGACCGGTGGGTGTGGCGGTCCACGGCCGACCTCCATCCGCGGCTCCTCGCCGCGGGCGTGCGCGTCGAGCGGTGCTACGACGTCGAGGCCGCCGAGCAGCTGCTCCTCGGCCACGAGGGGCGGCTGGGCGAGCCCCGGTCGGCGGCGGCCGCCTGGGCGCGGCTGCACCACCGCCCGGTACCGCCCGACCGGCCCGCGCGGGCGGCCGGGCCCGGGGCGCAGTCCCCCCTGTTCGAGACGGGGCACGGCGGCCCCAAGGTGCCGTTCGAGGGCCTCCTGGAGGTGTACGCGGAGCAGCAGCGGCGGCACGCCGCCGCCGAGCACCCGGACCGGATGCGGCTGCTGACGGCGGCCGAGTCGGCGGGCACGCTGGTCGCCTGCGAGATGCACCGGGCCGGTCTGCCGTGGCGGGCGGACGTGCACCGGGCGGTGCTGCACGAACTGCTGGGCGAGCGGTACGCGGGCGGGGGCGAGCCGCGCCGGCTGGCGGAGCTGGCGGCCGAGGTGTCGGCGGCGTTCGGGCGGCCGGTGCGGCCGGACCTGCCCGCGGACGTGGTGCGGGCCTTCGCGGAGGCCGGGATCAAGGTCCGGTCGACGCGCCGCTGGGAGCTGGCGAAGGTCGACCACCCGGCGGTGGAGCCGCTCCTCGCCTACAAGAAGCTCTACCGGATCTGGACGGCGCACGGCTGGGGCTGGCTGCAGGACTGGGTGCGCGAGGGCCGGTTCCGGCCCGAGTACGTGCCGGGCGGCGCGGCCAGCGGGCGGTGGACGACGAACGGCGGCGGGGCGCTGCAGATCCCGAAGGTGATCCGGCGGGCGGTCGTCGCCGACGAGGGGTGGCGGCTCGTCGTCGCCGACGCCGACCAGCTGGAGCCGCGGGTGCTGGCGGCGATCTCCCGCGACCCGGGGCTGATGGAGGTGGCGGGGCACGACGGGGACCTGTACACACGGCTGTCGGACCGGGCCTTCCCGGGCAGCCGCGAGCACGCCAAGCTGGCGCTGCTCGGCGCGATCTACGGGCAGACCAGCGGCGACGGGCTGAAGAACCTGGCGGCGCTGCGGCGGCGGTTCCCGCGCGCGGTGGCGTACGTCGACGACGCGGCCCGCGCGGGCGAGGAGGGCCGGCTGGTCCGCACGTGGCTGGGCCGGACGAGCCCGCGGGCCGTGGGCGCCGGCGAGGCCGAGGAGGCGGGCATCCCGCAGGAGGACGACCGGGCCCCGGCGGGCACGGGCGCGGACGCCCGCGCGCGGGGCCGGTTCACCCGGAACTTCGTGGTGCAGGGCAGCGCCGCCGACTGGGCGCTGCTGATGCTGGCCGCGCTGCGGCGGGCGACCGCGGGGATGCGGGCCGAGCTGGTGTTCTTCCAGCACGACGAGGTGATCGTGCACTGCCCGGCGCAGGAGGCGGAGGCGGTCGCCGCGGCGATCCGCGCGGCCGGTGACCTGGCCGGGCGGATCGCCTTCGGTGACACGCCGGTGCGCTTCCCGTTCACGACGGCGGTGGTGGAGCGGTACTCCGACGCGAAGTGACCGGGTGCGCCGCGGCGGGCGGGCCGGCGGGCGCTACTTCACCAGCTTCAGCCACTGCTCGCTGGTGGCGAGGGCCTTGAGCTGCTCGACGGAGAGCGCGGGCTCGGCGCGCGTGGCGGGGTCGTGCTGGGCACCGGTGTTGAACGCGGACACGACCACCCGGTACCCGCCGGGGCGGATGGTGTCGACCGTCCACATGACGACGCCCTCGCCGCCCTTCTCCCCGGGCTGCTGCCGGACGACGACCTTGGTGCCGTCGGGCAGGGTCTCGTACCCGCCCGGCGGGAACAGCTGGTCCTCGACGTCGCGCATGTCGGGCTGGGCGTTGACCTGGACGAGGCTCCTGCCCTCGCCGTCGTCGACGACGGCGTACCCGTACCCGTCCTCGCCTCCCCGGTCGGACACGGTGAGGTCCCGGGGCAGCAGGGAGAGCAGCGTGGGCCATACGGCCGCGCCGTCGAACGCGGCCCCGGCGAAGCCGCCGGGCACCGGCTCCCGCCGGGACTTCCCCGTGGAGCCGGACGCGCCGGCCACGGGCTTCCCGCCCGCCGCCTTCCCGGCCGCCGGCTTCCCGGTGGCCTCCAGGACGGGCGCCCACGCCGGGTGGGTGACGATCCGCCTCATCTCGGCGGGCGTGAAGGGCGGGTCGGTGCGGGAGACGGCGGCGCCCTTCTGGGCGGGCGCGTTCCAGGTGCCGAGGTCGACGACCAGTCCGTCCGGGCGCAGGAGGGTGGCCCGCCAGTGCTTGGTGTCCTCGCGGCGGTCCGGGTACTCGTACCCCTGGTAGATCATCAGCCGGCCGCCGGGCAGGTCCTTCGTGACGCAGGCGTCGTACGCGTTGAGCGCCTTGTCCGGGCACTCGGAGAACCCCTTGTCGCCGGGGGTGGCCTGGAAGAAGCCGATGCCGACGGCCGCCTTGCCCCGGCCGTCGTCGTAGACGCCGCTCGCCGTCGGCCCGCGCTCGTCGTCGGTGCCGCGGGCCGCGGTGTCCGCCAGCCGTCCGCGCGCCGGGAGGACCCGGCGGAAGGTCGCGAGCAGCGCGTCGGCGTGGACGGGCGCCGCGGAGGGGGCCTCCCCGACGGCCGGCGGCGCCGCGGCGACGGAGGCGTGGCCCTCCCCGCCGCCGAGCGCGCCCGCCGTGTACGCGCCCCCGACGCCGACCAGGGCGAGCGCCACCGTGCTCGCGGCGACCGCCCCGGCCCGCCGGCGCACCACGCGGCGGCGCCCGCGCGCCAGTCCCCCGGCCACCAGGCCGTCCCCGTCGCCCGCGGTGAAGCCGTCACCGGTACGGCGCAGGGCGACGGAGAGTTCGTCCTCGAAATTCTCTTCGGCTGACATGCTGAATCACCAACTCCGATCCATGGATCACGTGGTCGTACGGCAGACGGTCAACGGGCGGCGTACTCGGCGATGCCGCCGCCGAGCCGTTCCCTGAGCCGTGCCAGCGCGCGCACCGACCGGGTGCGCACGGCGGCGGAGCTGACCTGCAGGGCGCGGGCCGTCTCCTCGATGCTTCGGTCCTCCCAGTAGCGCAGCACGACCACCGCCCGGTCCTTGGGAGCCAGCGCGGCGAGGGCGTCGAGCAGCGCGACCCGCAGCGCCGGGTCGTCCCCCGGTGTGCGGGCGTGCGCGCTGTCGGGCAGTTCGCCGAGCGGCCGCTCGGCGGCCGCCCGGCGCCGCCGGTGGCTCAGGAAGACGCGGACGAGGACGGTCTGGGCGTACGCGGCCGGGTTGTCGATCCGGGCCGCCCGGCCGATCGGGCCGGTGCGCCCCCACAGGGCGTACATGCGGCCCAGCGTCTCCTGCACCAGGTCCTCGGCGAGGTGGGTGTCCCCGCTGGTGAGCAGGCAGGCCGAGCGGAAGAGGTGCCCGGACCGTGCGGCGGCGAACTCCAGGAACTCGTCCGTGCGGGACCTACTCATGCCCTCCCCTTCGCGCCGCTGTCGTCGTTCACCCCCCTGACGCGGTGGCCCCCCGGGAATGTTTCACCCCGACGCCGAACCGGTTCGGCGCGCCCCCGCGCCACGGCCGCCGGAGCCCCGGGGCGGCGGGCCGGGGGCCGGGGCGGACGGGTGCACGTGTGTCTGTTTCGTCCCCGTGGGGGTACGCGTGCCCCATGGACGCTCTCATCACGTACGGCGCGGAGTTCGCCGCGAAGGATCACATCGTCGGGATCGGTCCGCTGGTGGCGGGCATCCTCCTCGTCGGCTTCCTCATCGGCGGTTTCTGGCTGGGCCGGCGGATCTGGACCAAGGAGCCCGCGCCCCCGGCCCCGGAGGAGCAGCCGCACCGGCCGCCGGACGCCGGGCTGCCGGGCGAGGTGGAGGGCCACCGCAGGCCCGCCGAGGTGCCGCAGAGCGAACGGCGGATGATGCCGTACGAGCTGAAGCACGAGAACAGCGAGCCGGACACGGCCCCCCTGTCGGACCACGACCGCAAGTGGCGCGGGGCGCCCAGCGGCGGCTTCGGCAGCGGAGGCCCCACCACGGGCAGCTGACCCCGCTCCGCTCCCGCCGACGCACCGGTGGCCGCGTGCCCCCGGTGCGTCGGCGTGCCCGCACGCCCGCGTGCCCCGGGCCCGCGCACCCCGTACGCTCCGCGCCCCGCGGCCCCGCGAGCGCCCGCGTCCGCGCCCGGGGACGCATGCCGGGACCCGGCCGGGGCACCCGGCCGCCATGGTGACGACGGAGACGGGAGCGGTACGGGTCTCGGCCCGGGACGCGGCACGGATCGCCGCCGTGGTGGTGGCGCCCACGCTGGCCGCCGGGGTGATCGTGCGGCGGCGCGGCGGCATGGCCCTGGCGGAGCGGTACGCGGTGGACCGGCGGGCCATCGGCCTGCTCGGCGAGCTGCGGCGGCGGTACGGGAGCGGTCCCCTGCGCGCGGACGTGGGCGGGCGGCACTTCGCGCTGGTGCTGCGCACCGACGACGCCCTGCGCGTCCTGGACGCCACCCCCGACCCGTACTCGCCGGCCACCCGCGAGAAGCGGGCCGCCCTGGAGCAGTTCCAGCCGCACGGGGTGCTGATCTCGCGGGGCGCGGAGCGCGCCGGGCGGCGGGCCCTCAACGAGTCCGTCCTGGAGACCGGCAACCAGCTGCACAGCCTCGCGCCCCGGCTGGTGCGCACCGTGCGCGAGGAGGCCGGGGGGCTGCTGCGGTCGGTGACCGCCGACGCGGGCGAACTGGCGTGGGACGACTTCGCCGCGGCGTGGGACCGCACCGTACGGCGGGTCACGCTGGGCGACGGCGCCCGCGACGACACCGCGCTCACCGCCATGCTGGGCCGCCTCCGCGCGACCGCCAACTGGTCGGTCGCCGCCCCGCGCCGCACCGGCCTGCGGGAGCGCTTCGAGCAGCGGCTGCGCGCCCACGTGGGGCGGGCCGAGCCGGGCAGCCTCGCCGCCGCGCTCGCCGCGACCCCCGCCGGACCGGGCCTCGACCCGGCCGGGCAGGTGCCGCACTGGCTGTTCGCGTTCGACGCGGCGGGCATCGCCGCGTACCGGACCCTCGCCCTGCTGGCCACCCACACCGCGCAGGAGGCGCAGGTGCGTGGCGAGGTGGCCGTCACCGACCTGACCGAACCGCACCTGCTGCCGTACACGCGGGCCTGCGTCCTGGAGTCGGTGCGGCTGTGGCCGACGACGCCCTTCCTGCTGCGCGAGGCGGTGCGGGACACCGAATGGGGCGGCGGCACGCTGCCCGCGGGGACCGGGTTCCTGGTCTACACGCCGCTGTTCCACCGGGACGACGCCCTGCCGTACGCGGACCGGTTCACGCCCGAGGTGTGGCTCGACGGGACCGCGCAGGACACCGCCGGGCTGCTCCCCTTCAGCGCGGGGCCCGGCGCCTGCCCGGGCGAGGACCTGGTGCTGCTCCTGACGTCGACGCTGCTCGCCGCGCTGGTGGAGCGGCACGCCTGGCTGCCGGACCGGCCCGGGCGGCTGCGCCCCGACCGGCCGCTGCCGCGCACCCTGGACCACTTCGGGCTGAGGTTCGCGGTGCTCCCGCACCACTGACCCGGCGCGGCTCCGGCCGCTTGCCGGGAGTTCCGGTACGGGCGGAGTCGTTGTGACATGATGCGATGGATCCGACACGCGCTGTGAACGGAAGGGTTGTCATGGCCTCAGGCACCGGAAAGTGGGAGCGCATGTCCTTCGCTCCGCGTCCCGGCCACGGGCACGCCGCGGTGACCCCCGCGGCCCGTCTCGGGTCCGCCGACGCGGTCCCGGTCTTCGCGGCGCTCGCCCGGGAGTGGCGGTCCGAGGGCCGCGTGGTCCCGGGCGCGCGGGACCACGAGTGGGAGCTCCTCGTCGGACGTCCGGCGTGGCCCGGGCGCTGAGCGCCCACCGCCGGGGCGCGCCCCGTCCCGCGCCGGCCGCCCGCCGCGCCACCGGCCGGCGCGGCGGGGGGACCGGCCCCGGTCAGCCCCGCACGCCGGCGCCGGCCGGGCGCCTCCCGGACCTGGCCCCCGGCACCGCCGCCGGCCGCCGCTCGGCCCGGAGCCGCCGCTCGACGCCCCGCACGAGCCTCCCGGCGGTGTAGGCGGCCCCGTACACGAAGCGCATGGCCGGGCCGTACGCCGGCGCGGTCAGCAGCCCCGCCAGGAACAGCCCCGGGTGGGACGACTCGAAGTGGCCGCTCACCTCCGGGGCGCCGCTCGCGCCGACGGTGCGCAGCGTGCGGCGCACGTCCTCGGGCAGCACCTCCACCCGGTCCAGGCGGGGGGCGAAGCCGGTCGCGGCGATGACGTGGTCGGTCTCCACCTCCACCGTCGGCACGGCCGTCCCGGAGCCGTCGGCGAGGGTGAGGCGCACGCGGTCGCCGCGCGGCCCGGCCGGTACGGCGGCCACGACGGTCCTCCCGAGCCGCACGTCGGACACGGCGGCGAAGCGGGGCCGCAGCCACCAGGCGCCGGCCGGGCCCAGGGCGGTGTCGAAAAGGTGTTCGCGGGTCGTGTCGGGCAGGTGCCGGAAGACGCCGGGCGTGCGCGCGTACAGCATGTTCCGCCACCCGCAGCCCAGGCCGGTGTGCGGGGCGAGGACGGCTTCCCGGCGGCCCCGGCGCAGGGCCGGCGGGACGGTGTTCCACACGAGGTCGCGGGAGCGGGCCACCACCCGCGTCCGGGCGCCGAGTTCGGCGAGGAGGACAGCGGTCTCCAGGGCGGCCTGGCCGGCCCCGAGGACGGTCACGTCCCGGCCCGCGAAGGCGGTGAGGTCGGTGAGGTCGCTGCTGTGGGACACCCGGTGCGGCATCAGCGGGCGCAGCCCGGCCGGTACGTCGGTGAACGGCATGACGCCCAGCGCGAGCGCCACCGTGCGGGCGCCCCTCTCCTCGCCGTCCTCGGTCGTCACGGTGAACCCGCCGTCCGGGCGGGGGCGCACCGCGACGACGGTGCGCGGGTCGACGGCGGGGACGGCCCGCCGGGCGAACCACTCGCCGTACTCGGCGAAGAACCCGACCGGCAGCGGCACCCCGTGCTCCGCCCGCCTCCCGCGCGTCGCGGCGTACGCGGCGAGGCGGTACGCGCCGGCCGGGTCCGACAGGTCCGACGCCCAGGGCTCGGACTTCAGGAGCATCCCGGGCGGCATGTGGCGCCAGGAGCGCATCACCTGGCCGTGGACGCGCACGTCGAGGCCGCGCGCGGCCGCGTGGGCGGCCACCGACAGGCCGTACGGACCGGCGCCCACGATCACCAGGTCGTCGTCGTGCATCGATCGCACCGCTTTCGTCATCGTCTGGGGGTGGAAGGGGCGGAGGAGGGGGGAGGGGCCGAGGAGTCGGGAGGGGCGGAGGCCGGGCGGGGGCCCGTGGCACGGGCCGACGGCTGGGCCGGGATCGGGGCGCGGGCGCCCGCTCCGGCGTGCCAGACCCGGCGCGGCACCGCCCAGACGCGGCGGGCCAGATGGGCGGTCCAGGCGCGGGCCATGGCGAGCGCGGGCGCCGGGTCGTCCGCCGCGTACCAGGCGGTCTCCAGGCCGCCCGACGGGCCGGCCCCGCGCGCGCGGGGCCGGGGCGAGGCGAGGACCGACAGGGCGGCGTAGTTCTCGACGGCGAACCTGCGCCCGTACGAGCGGACGAGGTCCGGCACCGGACGCCCCGTCAGGTCCAGGTGCAGGGCGCGGACCACGTCCAGGCCCCAGGGGTCGGAGAACAGCCGGAACTGGGCGCCGGGCCGGGGGTTGAAGTCCAGCAGGTGGTACGCCCCGGTGTCCGGGTCCCGGCGGAAGTCGAGGTCGACGACGCCCCGGTAGCCGAGCGCGCCCACCAGGCCGCGCGCCAGGCGCTCGACGGCCGGGTTCGGCGCCCACGTCCCCACCGCGGTCAGTCCGGCGCCGTCCGGCCAGGAGCGGACCTTCCGGCCGGTCGCGGCGACGCGGCACGCCCCGGCGCTGTCGCAGTACCCGTGGAAGAACCAGTCGCCGTCCCGGCTGGCGGGCAGGTACCGCTGGAGCAGCAGGGGGCTGCCGGCCTCCGCCCCGCGCGCGTGGAGCTCGCGCACCTGGCGGGCGGAGCGGGCCAGGACGGTGCTGCGCAGCCCGGAGCCCGGGGGCAGCAGCCAGGGGCGGCTCCACTTGGCCACGAGGGGCAGCCCGAGGGAGGCGGCCATGGCGGCGGCCTCGTCGGCGTCGGCGGGGACGAGGGTGCGCGGGTGCGGGACGCCGAGGCGGCGGCAGGTCGCGGCGAGCGCCGCCTTGTCGGCGACGAGCGAGGTGAGCCCCCGCGGCTGCTCGGGCACCAGGAAGCGGCGGACCGGGCCGTCCGGTTCGCGGCGCAGCTCGTCCAGCGCGACGGCGGTCGCGTCGTCCAGGGGCAGGAGGACGGCGGGCGCCCCGGCGAGGGCCTCGGAGACCTGGGCGAGGGCGCGGCGGACGCCCGCGGGGCCGTCTTCGGCGGGGCGGGGATGGCACCGCCGCACGTACCGGGAGCGCGCCACCGGCTCCCCGGGGGAGCCGGCCACGACGTGGACGGGGACGCCCGCACGGCCGAGGGAGCGCGCGGCGCCGAGCGTGCCGTGGTGGAACGGGTTCCGGTCGAGCCGTACCAGTACGGCGGCGACCCGGGTGTCAAAGAGCGGCACGGCATGTCCTCGTCTCGGTGCCCCGACTGGGCGATGAAATCCACTGATGGGCTAGGAAAAAGCCGGGCCGGCTTCCCGGTCGGCTTCCAAGGAATACGTTCTTTCCAGACGAATCGATAACGAAGTGATGAACGGCGTGACGTGACGCGGCGGCCGGTGAGGGAGTGGCGATGACCATCCGGAACGGAAAGAAGAAGAAAGCCTGGCTGGGGGCCTGCGCGGCCGGCCTGCTGGTCTCGGGGTCCGTACTGACGGCCCAGGCCGCGCAGGCGGCCGAATTCCGGGCGGGCGCCGACCCGGTGGCGACCGGCGAGACGGCGCTCGGCGCCTATCTGCACTACGGCCCCACCGGAATCCGGCGCATGGAGGAGCTCGGGCAGTGGCTGGGCGGCACCGAACTGCGGGTCGGTCACACCTACCTGCCCGGCGACCGCTGGTCCAACATCGCCGGGCAGGTGGGTTTCCTGGAGGACTGGGCGCGGTGGCGGCAGGCCCGCGCGGACCGGATGTTCGTCCTCAACGTGCCGATGATGGAGCGCAACGAGAGCCGGCTGCCGGACTTCCTGGTCCGGCGGCTGCTGCGGGCGGGCGCCGAGGGCCGGTTCGACCAGCACTTCCGCGCGCTCGCGGAGCGGCTGGTGGGGCTGGGCGTGCCGGACACGGTGGTCGTCCTCGGCTGGGAGATGAACGGGACGACGTACAGCCACCGGTGCGGGCCGGACCCGGAGGCGTGGAAGAGGTACTGGAACCGCATCGTCACCACCATGCGTGAGGTGCCCGGCCAACAATTCCGGTTCGACTTCGCGCCCAATCGGGGCCGGGACGCCATTCCGTGGACCGAGTGCTATCCGGGCGACGACGTCGTGGACATCGTGGGAATGGATTCCTACGACCAGCCGCCGGGCCGGACCTTCGACGAACAGGTGAACGAACCGTACGGGCTGCGGGACCACGTGGAATTCGCCGCCGCCCACGGAAAGCCTATCTCCTATCCCGAGTGGGGCCTGTTCCGAAACGGCGACAATCCCGAGTACATGCGCCGGATGCTCGAATGGGTGAAGGAGCACCGGCCGCTTTACCACTCGATCAGCGATTACTGCCCGCACGGCGTGTGGCAGTGCGCGAGCAACCCGAGGTCGTCCGAGGTGTTCCGGTCGATGCTGTCGGGGCGGGACACGCCGCCGGCGGAGCCGCCGACCCGGCCCGACGAGCCGACCGCACCGGACGAGCCGACCGAACCCGACGAGCCGACCGAACCGGACGGACCCGCGGACCCGGACGGACCCGCGGACCCGGCGGGCGGCGCGGACGGGCCGGGGTGCGGCGTGCCCGTGGACCTGGGTCCCTGGATCAGGAAGTGGCTCGACGCCGGTCCGTGCGCCCCGGGGAAGGAGGGGTCCCCCTTCCGGTCCTGAGGCCGCGCCGCAGCCCGTGCGCCCAGGACCGGTCGCGGAGCCGGTCCGCCGCCCAGCGCCGCCCGGACGCGTACGCCGCCCGCACCCACAGCGCGGGCGCCGTACGGCGGCGCGCCAGCAGCAGCCGCTGGTTGCGGACCACGGACGGGCGCCAGTGGTGCTTGTACGGCTCGTCGCCGCGCAGCAGGCTCAGCGTGCCGCAGCCCGCCTCCCCGGCGAGCCGGGCGCTGTTGCGGAGCAGCAGCGTCGCCACGTCCACCTTCAGGGAGCGCAGCGCCGGGTCGGCGCCGTACAGGTAGCCGCCGGACAGCAGGGGCGAGAGCAGCATCAGGTCGGCCGCCACCACGTCGCCGCCGACGAGGAACTCCGTCACGCGGGCGTGCCCGCTCTCGGCCATCCTCCGCGCGGCGCGGCCGAGGTGCTCGGCGAACCGCTCGGTGAGGTGCTCCTCCGTCACCCCGCGCCCGGCCCACTGGCGGTGGTGCAGGTCGAGCAGGCGGCGCAGCGCGCCGGGCACCTCCTCGGCGGGGACGGGCCGCGCCTCGATGCCCTCCCGGTCGATCCTGCGGAGCTTCGCCCGGGACCGCTGGGCCCGCGCGGACGTGAGCCGGCGGACGAGTTCGTCGACGGGCACGGGCGGCAGTTCCAGGCACACCGAGTCCGGCAGGCGGGTGCGCGGGCCCGGCCAGCAGGCGAGGAGCCGCTCGGCGGCGGCCCCGGGGCGGACCTCCCGCAGGTCGACCACGGCGCGCGTGGCGAGGCCGGCGAGCGCGGCCGCCAGTACGGGGAGGGCCTCGGGCCGGTCCTCGTCGACGAGCACGTCGCCGTAGTCGGTGAGGGGGCCGCCCAGGAACGCCAGGGTGGGCACGCGGGCGCGGGTGAGCCACAGGGGGGCGGCGGCGACGAGCCGTCCGTCGCCGGCCCGGCGCACGAGGGCGACGCGCAGCCGGCCGGGGGCGCCGTAGGAGAGCCACCAGGAGTGCAGCCAGGCGTGCGTCTGGAACGGGGTGGCGGTGGGGCACCGCCCGTACAGGTCCGCCCACTCGGCGGCGAGGGCGGCGAAGTGCCGGTCGTCGCGGCAGACGGTGACGGTGAGGTCCCCGGCCCGCCGCGCGCCGGCCGCCGGGGCGCGGGTGCCGACCGCGCTCATGCGGTCCCCGCCTGGGACGCGCCCTTGACGGCGGGCCCCGGCACGGCGGCCCCCCGCCCCCCGGACCCCGCCCCGGAACCCGCCGCGGACCCCCGCGCCCCGCCCCCGTCGGCCGGGGCGCCGCCCTCCGCGGCGGTGCCCCCGTCCGCCGCCGCTCCCCCGGCCGCGGCGGTGCCCCGCTTCGGGCGGACCAGCAGGAACAGGCCGCCCAGGAGCCCGCCGCCGGCGGCGCCGACCAGGGCCGCCAGCGGGGCCGACGGCGAGGCGGGGCTGGTCGGGGTCGTCGCGCGCGAGAACTGCACGACCCGCACGCGCGTGCTGGCCTGCGTGTGCGCGCCCTTCTGCACCAGCGCCCGCGCCACCCCGTCCGCCATGGCGGCGGCCGTCTCGGGGCGGTCGGAGCGGGCCGTGAGGGAGATCATCGGCGCGTCGGGCGAGGTCGCCGCCGCCACGCTCGCCCGGAGCGTCGCGGGTGACACGCGCGCCCACACGGCGGCGTCCCCGGTGAGGGCGACGTCCGTGGCGACCTTCCCGTACGCCTGCGCCAGGCCCATCGCCCCGGCCGGGTCGGACCCCTCCCCGGGGACGACCACGACGTAGCTGGTGGCCGCGTACTCGGGGGTGCTCAGCAGCCCGTACGCACCGCCGGCGACGGCGCCGGCCAGCACCGCGGCCGGCACGGTCCAGGCGCGGCCCGGGCGCCCGGCCCGGGCGGCCCGGCGGGCGAGCCTGCCGAGCAGGCGCCGTACGGGGAGGGTTCGCGGGGTCATCGGTCACTCGCTTCTCGGTAGAGGGTCCGGTACAGGGTCGTCAGCTGCCGCGCGCTGCGCGCGATGTCGTAGCGGTGCGCCGCCGGGGGCACCGGGCGCCGCCCGGGCCGCGCCGCGTGGGCGGCGCGGGCCTCGCGCACCGCCGCGGCCACGTCGGCGACGGTGCCGCCGATCCGCCGGGCGTCGGGCGCCTCCTCCGGCGGCAGGTCGTCGAGGGCGGGGCAGGCCACGTACCGGACGGGCAGCCCGGCGGCCAGCGCCTCGACGACGGCGAGCCCGAACGCCTCGTCGGCGGACGGGGACACGAACAGGTCCATCGCGCAGAGCAGCGCCGGCAGGTCGCGGGTCACGGCTCCCGCCCACACCACCCGGTCGTCCACGCCGCTCGCGGCCGCCAGCCGCTCCAGCCGCTCCCGGTGCGGGCCCTCCCCGACGAGGAGGAGCCGTACGTCGGCCGGCAGTTCCGCGACGGCGCCGACCAGCGTGTCGAACCGCTTGCCCGGCACCAGGCGGCCGACGCCGCCCACCACGTACGCGTCGGCGGGGACGCCGAGGCGGCGGCGGGCGGCGGCGCGGGCCGCCTCGTCGTGTGCCAGGCCCGCCGCGTCGATGCCGTTGGGCACGACGCGGATGCGGTGCGGCCGCACGCCCCAGTCGGTCAGGCGGTGGGCGACGGTCTCGGAGACGGCGACCGTGGCGCTGCCCAGCCGTTCCGTCGCCAGGTACAGGGCGCGGGCCCCGGTGCTCAGGGGGCGGCCCTCGATCTGGCCGGCGCCCAGGGAGTGCTCGGTGGCGACGACGTGCCGCACCCCGGCGAGGCGGGCGGCGATCCTGCCGTACACGCAGGCCCGGTACAGGTGGGTGTGGACGATGTCGTAGCGGCCGCGCCGGATGAGCCGGGCGAGGCGGGGCAGGGCGGCCAGGTCGCGGTTGCCGCGCATGCCGAGGTGGGCGACGGGGACGCCGTCCGCGCGCAGGGCGTCGGCGACGGGTCCGGGGTTGGTGAGGGTGACGACGGCGCTGTGGACCGGCAGGTGGCGCAGCAGGAGCCGCAGTTGCTGCTCGGCGCCGCCGATGCCGAGGCCGGTGATGACGTGCAGGACCCTCATGAGGCGTGGGCCGGGGCGGCCGGCAGGTCGGCGGGGCCCCGGCGGCGCAGCGCGTGCAGGCGCCGCTTGGCGTACAGCCGCAGGGCCGTGTCGCGCTGCCCGACGTGGACGCGGGGCAGGGCGTGGACGCCGCTCAGGGCACCCGGGTCGATGGCGCAGGCGTACGCGTAGCCGGCGTCCCGCACGGCGGCCACCACCCGCGCGTCGACGTGCCCGTACGGGTAGCAGAAGCCGGCGGGCGGCTCGCCGGTCAGGGTGTGCAGCAGGTCGCGGCTGCCGCGCAGTTCGTCGCGCAGCGCCGCGTCGTCGGCGGCCGGCAGGGAGACGTGCCGCAGGCCGTGGGAGGCGACCTCCATGCCGGCGTCGGCGCAGCGGCGGAGCCCCTCGGCGGTGAGGAGGGGTTTGCGGGGGCCGAGCGGGTCCCAGGCGTTGTCGCCGCAGAGCCGGCCGGGCAGGGCGAAGACGGTGGCGGTGCAGCCGTGGCGGCGCAGCAGCGGGACGGCGTGGTGGAGGAAGTCGGCGTACCCGTCGTCGAAGGTCAGCCCGACCAGCCCGGTGGCGTCCCCGCGCGCGCGGGCGTCGAGGAGGTCGCGCACGGCGACGCCGCGCAGCCCCCGCGCGCGGAACCAGCGCAGTTGGGCGTCGAGCCGTGCGGGGGTGACGGTGACGCGGTACGGGTCATCCCGGTCGGTGTCGACGGAGTGGTACATCGCGATCCAGGGGGGCGTCGGGCGTCGGAGCATGGCGGTGCCTTCGCGAGAGGGGGCGCGGGAGGGGGGTGCGCAGCGCCACGCGGGTGAGGTGGGGCACGAGGGGCGCCCGCAGCGCGTGTGCGGCGAGGACGAAGACGGCGAGGACGGCGGCGGCCGCGAGGACCGCGCCCAGGAGGGGGTGGGCGGTCCACGAGGCGCACAGGCGGCCGGCGGTGGTCGCCGCGGCGGCCGCGGCGACGAGCCGGGCGAGGCCGGCGACGACGGTGCGGGCGGACAGCGGGACCTGCCGGCGGCCGGTGCCGGCGAGGAGGACGGCGGCGGTGAGGGTGATGCCGGCGGCGTTGGCGAGGGCGATCCCGGCGGCGCCCCAGCGGTCCACCCACAGGGCGCCCAGGGCGGCGTTCGCGGCGACGCCGAGGCCCATCGCGACGGCGGGGAACCACAGCGGGCGGGACGCCGAGAAGTAGCACCGGCCGAGCGCGCTGACCAGGGCGTGGCCGAGCAGGCCCAGGGCGTACACCCGCATGACGGAGGCCGTCGCGGCGGTGTCGGCGGCGTCGAACGCGCCGCGCTGGAAGAGGAGCCCGACGATCTGCGGGGCCGCGGCGGCGACCGTCGCCGCGCCGACGAGGACGATGACCCCGGCGAGCAGCAGGTCCCGTTCGGCGCGGCGCCGCGCGGCCTCCCGGTCGCCCGCGGCGATGGCCCGCGCGATGACGGGGAAGCTGACGGTGCACAGCATCAGCGACAGCACCATCGGCAGCTGGGCGACCTTCTGGGCGTAGTTGAGGTGCGAGATCGCCCCGGCGGGCAGCGGCGCGGCGAGGAACCGCTCGACGAGGACCTGCGACTGGCGGCCGACGGCGAAGACGATGACCGGCGCGACGAGCGCGAGGACCACCCCGCCGGCCGCCGCGGCGCGGTCCCGGTCCCCGCCCCGCTCCCGGTCCCCGCCCCGGTCCCGGTCCGCTGCGCCGGTGGCGCGCCTGCGGAGCCGCCCCACCAGGGAGGGCGCCTGGACCAGCGCCATCAGCGCGCCGCCCGCCGCGACACCGGCGGCCGCCGCCCGGACGCCCCAGGCGGGGCCGAGCAGGACGACCGCCGTGATGATGCCGGTGTTGTACGCGACGTAGATCGCGGCGGGGGCGAGGTAGCGCCCGTGCGCGCGCAGCGCGGCGCTGAAGTACCCGGCGAGCGCGAACGACAGGACGCAGGTGGCGGTGAGCCGGGTGCAGTCCACCGCGAGCCGCTGCTCCGGCAGTCCCGGCGCGAGCAGCGGTACGAGGAGGGGCGCGGCGGCGGCGACCAGCGCGGCCGCCGCGGCGGTGCCGACCGCGGTCCGGGGCAGCGTGGTCCGTACGAGGCCCAGCACCGGGTCCGGCCCGGCCGCCCCGGCCTCGGCGCGCAGGGCCAGGGCGCGGCTGAACGCGGGGACGAGGACGAGCGCCATGGCGTCCTCGATGAGCAGCGTCGACGCGAACTCGGGCACCGTCCAGGCCACGAGGAACGCGTCGCTGTCGGGTCCCGCGCCGAAGGTGCGGGCGAGGAGCTGGTCGCGGAGGAGGCCCAGCAGGGCGCCCGCCGCGGTGAAGGCCGCCGTGAGCAGCGCGGCGCGCGCGAGGAACCGGTTGGACGGCACCCCGGCGGGCCCGCCGGACCGCGCCCCGTCCGTCAGCGTGGCGGCGCCCCCGCTCACGGGCGCCGTCCCGGGGTCCCGGCACCCGGGCCACCGGACCGGTCGGCACCCGGGCCGCCGGGCCGGTCGGCGGGCGGCCGGGCGGCCAGGGCCCACCAGGCCGCCGCCCCCAGCACGACGGCCGTCAGGACCGTGGACGGGCCGCCGATGTCCGCGTACAGGAAGTCCACCAGCTGCCACCCCAGCAGTCCCAAGGCGACCAGCGCGCAGTCCAGCCGGCGGCCCGTGCGGCGGGCGGCCGGGAGGCGGCGGCAGCCGCACACCAGCAGCGCCAGCCAGCCGCCCGCGATCGTCACCAGGCCCAGCAGGCCCTGTTCGCCCAGGATCAGCAGGTACATGTTGTGCGGCGACAGCAGCGGCTGCCTGCGGAAGCCCATGCCCGCGCCGGCCGTGTCGCTGCCCGACGACAGGGCGAGCGACGCGTGGCCGTCGCGGTACGCGGGGAAGCCCTTCAGGCCGACGCCGGTGAGGGGCCGGTCGCGCCACATCCCGGCGGCGGCCGCCCACATGGTGTACCGGTCGGTGACGGACTGGTCGGGCGCGGCGGTGACCCGCGTGATGCTGGCGACCCGCTCCTGGACCATCGCGGAGCCGACGCCCAGGCCGCCGACGAGGACGACGGCGAGCGCTCCGGCCGTCAGGGCCGCCCCGAGGAGGCGGCGGAGCCCGGTCGCCGCGAGCTGCGCCGCGCAGGCGAGGACGGTGGCGATCCAGGCGCCGCGGCTGAAGGACAGCACCAGCGGGACGGTGAGGAGCGCCGCGCAGGCGAGGGCGGCCACCCGGGTGCGGCCGCGGGCCGGCGCGCCGAGGGCGAGGCCGACGGCGGCGACGATGCCGTACGCGACGGCGGTCGCCATGCCCATCACGTCGGTCGGGCCGAAGGTGCCGACCGCGCGGACGTCCTCCCCCCGGTACGAGGCGCCCGTCCCGGTGGCGTACTGCACGACGCCGACGCCGCCCTGGACGAGGGCGAGGCCGATGAGCGCCCAGGCGACGGCGGTGAGGTCCCGCCGGTCGCGCAGGGTCAGGACGACGGCGGCCGGGACCAGCACGAACACCTGGAGGTGGCGGACGAGGCCGGGCAGGGCGGCGGCCGGGTCGTGGGCGGTGGCGGCGGCGGCGCAGATCCCCACCACGGGCAGGGCCAGGACGACCGCCGCGACGCGGGTGAGGGGCCGTACGCGCGCGCGGGCGACGCGCACGGCGCACCACAGGACGAGGACGCCGGACGCCGCGTCCGCGACCGTCCCGCCGGAGCCGGGGGCGCCGCCGGGCGGCACCGCGAGGAGCGCCACCACGGCGAGGAGCGGCACCAGGTGCGCCCGGCGGGCCAGGGCGGCCGGCCAGGCGGGCGGGACGCGCACGGACGCGGGGAGCCGCAGCCCGTACGGGGCGGGGACGGCGGGCGTGGCCATCAGCTGCCCGCCGGGCGGACCAGCGTGGCGGCGGTGTGCAGGAGGATGCGCACGTCCTGCCAGAGGGACCAGTGGTCGATGTAGTGGTTGTCGAAGCGGCAGCGGTCCTCGATGGAGGTGTCCCCGCGCAGCCCGTGCACCTGGGCGAGGCCGGTCAGCCCGACCGGCATGCGGTGGCGGGCGGCGTAGCCGGCGTGCAGGCTGCTGAACCGCTCGACGAAGTAGGGGCGTTCGGGGCGGGGGCCGACGAGGCTCATGTCGCCGCGCAGGACGTTCCACAGCTGCGGCAGCTCGTCGAGCGAGGTGCGGCGCAGGAACGAGCCGACGGGGCTGAGCCGTTCGTCGTGGGCGACGTTCCAGCGGGTCTCGGCCTCGCGCTCGTTCTCGGGGCGCAGGGTGCGGAACTTCAGGAGGGTGAACAGCCGCCCGTTCTCCCCGACGCGCTCCTGCCGGAACAGGACGCCCGGCCCGTCCGCGAGGCGTACGGCGGCGGCGCACAGCAGCAGGAGGGGCGCGGCGGCCAGCAGCAGCAGCCCGGCACCGGCGACGTCGAGGGCCCGCTTGGCCGTCCGCCCGGCGCGGGCCTCGAGGGGCTCCAGCGGCCGCAGCGCGTACCCCCACAGGTGCCGCCCCATGGGCACGGGGGCGGCCCCCGCGGGGGCGGGGGCGCCGACGAGCCAGAGGGCGCAGCCGTGCCGGCGGAGCAGGGCGACGTGGTCGGGGCAGGGCACGCCGTCCGCGCCGGCGACGAACAGGGCGTCGCGGACGTCGTTCTGGATGACGGCGCGCTGGACGTCCTCCGGCGAGGTGAGCACGGGCGGCCCCGGCGGCGGCGCGGCGTCGGCGGGCTGCGGGACGTCCCGCGCGGCGGGCGTGACGAGCCCGACGGGGAGGACGCCGTACTCGGGGTGCTGGTGCAGCAGCGCGGCGAGGTGGTGCGCGGCGGGCGCGTCCCCGACGACGAGGGCGGCGCACGGCCGGTCGCGGGCGACGCGGCGGCGCCGGCGGTGCACGGCGCCGCGGAAGGCCGCGGCGGACGCGAGGTGCAGGAGGTACGCGGCGGCGAGCGTGCCGGGGCCGAGGGCCGGGTCCGGGGACCGGGCGGCGAGCAGCGCGGCGGCCGCGCACCACAGGAACGCGAGCCGCGCGGCGACGGCGGGGACCTCGTCGAGGAGGGTGGGGTACGCCCCGGCGCGTACGGAGCCGAACGCGTCGGGCCGGTACAGCCCCGCGTGCGCGTGGAGGGCGACGGCGGCGACGGTGAGCTGGAGGAGCAGGGCCGCGGACCGCTGCCCCGGGGGGAGGGCGAGCGCGGCGGGCAGGACGGCGAGGCAGTCCGCGGCGACCAGGGCGGAGGCGAACGGGGCCCTGGGGAGGGGGTGGGAGCGCGGCGGGGCGGTCCGCGCGGCGCTGCCGCGCTGCGGGGCGAGGCCGGCCGGCCGGGTGGTGTGGGGGCCGGACGTGCTGGTGCTTTCCGTGGTCACTGGGTGATCGGCTCTCTGCGCTCGTGGTGGCGCGCTCCGGCCGCCACCTCGCGGTACACGTCGGCGATGGCGGCACCCGCGCGTCGCACGTCGAAGCGGGCGAGGACGTGCTGGTGCGCCTGGCGGCCCAGGGTCTGCCGGAGGATGGGCCGTTGGAGCAGCCGGACGAGCGCCGCGGCCAGCGCGTCGGCGTCGCCGGGTGGGACGAGGCAGTGCGCCGCCTGGCCGGGCGGCAGGCTCTCGCGGGCGCCGTCGACGTCGGTGAGGAGGACCGGGCGGCCCGAGGCCATGGCCTCCAGCGGGGCGAGGGCCATGCCCTCCCAGCGGGACGGCAGGACGACGAGGTCGGCGGCCCGGTACCAGGGCAGCGGGTCGGCGACGGCCCCGGCGAGGAGGACGGACGGGTGGGCCGCGGCGCGCAGCCCGCCGGCGGCGGGGCCGTCGCCGACGAGGACGAGCCGGGCCAGCGGCACGCGCGCGCGGACGGTGTCCCAGGCGCGCAGGAGGACGTCCTGCCCCTTCTGGCGGCACAGCCGGCCCACGCACACCACGACGGGCGCGGCGGCGGGGGTGCCGGCCAGGAGCGCGGTGCGGGCCGCGGCCCGTTCGGCGCCGGTCGGGTAGGGGCCGAACCGGCCGGTGTCGACGCCGTTGTGGACGACCGTCCAGGAGGCGCGCACGCCGGCCTGCTCACCGCGGCGGCGTTCGGCCTCGCTGACGCAGATGACCCGGTCGGTCCACCGGGCGGCCCACCGCTCCCAGCGGCGGGCCAGGGCGGCGGTCGGGCCGTCGACGGCCTCGAACGACCAGGCGTGCGGCTGGTACACGGTGGGGAGGCGGCCGCGTACGGCGAGGCGGGCGGCGAGCCCGGCCTTGGCGCTGTGCGCGTGGACGAGGTGGGGGCGCACCAGCGCGACGAGTCCGGCGACGGCGCGGCTCTCCGCGACGACGTCCCGCCCCGGTTCGCGGCGGGCCGGCCAGGGGTGCACCTCGGCGCCCCCGGCGCGGGCGGCGGCGGCGAGCGGGGTGTCGGGCGGGCAGGCCACGGCGACGCGCATGCCCTGCGCCACGTGGGCGCCGACCACATCGGTGACCACCCTGGCCACCCCGCCGTCCCCGGGCTGGACGACGTGCAGTGCGGTGAGGGGAGGACGCACGCGTGTCCCTTTCTGACGAAGTGGTGGCGGGTGGTGCGGCGCCGGTCAGGCGCGGGCGTCGGCCTCCACGAACAGCGCGCCGAGCCACAGGTAGTCGCGTGCGGCCCCGATGCGCACGGCCGGGTCGCTCGCGCCGTGGCGGAGCGCCGGGGAGAGGTCGACCACGTCGGAGTCGTACCCGAGGGTGTTGGGGTGGTCGGGTTCGCGGCGCAGGCGCGCCTCGCCGGAGTCGGCGATGGTCGAGTTGAAGGCGTCGCCCGCGGCGTTCGCCGCGTCGGCGAGCGGCACCGTCCGGCCCGGGTGCGGTTCGAACGCGAGGGAGTCCCCGGTGATGCCGCGGTCGCCGTCGTACGTGACCGTCCCGAGCCGTCCGGAGCCGCCCACCGGGACGCGCATCCGGCCGAGGTCCGCGCGGAACGAGCGGCGTCCCTCGGCGAGCGTCTCGAACCCGTCCCAGAGGGCGAGGTGGCGCAGTGGGGCGTCCTTCTTCGCGTACGCCACGACGAGCGTCCAGCCGCCCCAGGCGCCGACGGCGGTGCGGCCCATGGCGACGTTGACCTGGGCGACGGTGTACATGCCGGGGCCGGAATTCCTGACGAGTTCGGTGACGTCGGCGGTGGCGTGGAAGGCGTCGGCGCCGTTGGCGGTGCGGTGGCCGATGACGGAGTCGGCGAGGACGGCCTTGTAGGCGCCGCCCGGTTCGGCGACCAGGACCCGCCCGTTGTCCTTCGGCGGTTTCTGCTCGCCGACCCGGAGGTTGCCGCCCCAGTACAGCCGGGCGTACGTGACCCGGGCCTGCTTGGGCAGGGCCAGTTCGGCGCGGCTGGAGTTGTACGTGTTCGGGTCGTCGTCCACGTCCGTGTAGAACATGTCGTACTGGTGGTTGGCGGCGGCGCCCTCCCCGCGGCGGGCGGAGGAGCAGGGGATCCCCGCCGCTCCGTCGGCCGCGGCGGACCGCCGGCAGGTGACCGCCGAGTTGGCGGCGCGGATCAGGCCGCCGTGCTGGACGGCGTGGTACCGCTGGGTGAACGGGATGCGCGGCTGCTCCTTCGCACGGGGCGCCGCGTCGGCGGGCAGGACGGCCGACAGCGCGGCGCAGGAGAGGACGCAGACCAGCACGCGCCGCACGGCTGGAACCACTGGGATCCGCATGGGGGTTCTCCGCATTGAGCAGTGAGGAAACGGGCTCTGCCGGGATGGACCGGCACAACAGGACGCACGCTATAACCAGACAGCTAAAACGCGAAGCATTTAGGACATTTACGACACAGTACGCGCGCCCCTCCGCCGTGTTCGACAGCGTGTTCGGCGGGGGGCCGCGCACCCCGCCGCGACCGGCCGCGACGCCCCGGACGCGGCGCCTTCGTTTCTTCGTACCGGTCGGAGGATCGGACCGCCCCGCGTCATTCGGGTGCAGTACCGGGAATTCCCGCGGCACGGGGTTTCCGGCGCGCGCGGGGCTCGTTACAGAGGACAGACGCGTGCCACCGCGGCCGGCCGAGTGCCCCGCCGGCGGCGCGGGTCGTTCCGCACGATGCCCTTCCAGGAAGGACTCCCCCGAATGAAGCCCACGAAGGTTGCCGCGGTCCTCGCCGGCTCCGTGATGGCGATGGGCGTGGCGGCACCGGCCTTCGCCGCCGACGCCCTCACCCCCTCCGGCCTGAAGGGAGCGGTCGGCGCGCTGGGCGAGCGGGGCCTGACCGAGGCGGTCCCCTCCGACGACGTCGGCGAGGTCGCCGACCAGAAGCTGGTCGACAAGGTCGCGGACGCCGCCGGCGGCGTCGGAGCCCCGCAGCAGGCCGCGCCGCTGCTCGGCGGGCTGCCGCTCGACCGCTGACGCACACGCGCACGCGCACGCGCAGGGGGGCGGGACCGGTGCCGGTCCCGCCCCCCTGCGGTGGACGGCCGGGCCCCGGTGCGCGGGGCCGGCCCCCGGGGCCCGCCCGTCACCGGCCGCGAGGAGGCGCGCGGTGACCGGGCGCCGGCCGCCGTCCCCATCGCCCCACCACGTACGAGGAGATCCCCGATGTCCCGCATCGCGAAGGCCGCCACCGTCGTCGCCGGCACGGGCGCCGTCACCCTGGCCGGAGTCGGCACGGCCGCCGCCGTCCCGGGCCTCGACGCCGTCACCGGCAGCACCTCGGGCAGGACCGTCCAGGTGCCGCTCCACTCCCGGGTCGGCCTGTGCGGCGAGACGACGGAGGTGGTCGGCGTCCTGAACCCGGCGTTCGGCAACGTCTGCGCCAACCCCGGCGAGCCCCGCCGCGGCGGCTGACCCCCCTCCCCCCTCGGCACCCGGCCCCATGACCTCCGCCGCCGTGTTCCCGCAGGACGGCGCGCACCGCCTCGTCCCCGCCCCGCGCACCCGACACCGAGAGGACCGGTGGGAACCATGACGATGACCCGCGGCACGCACACGAAGCCCGCACCCGCCCACGCCCGCCCCGCCGCGCCACCCGCCGGGGACGGCGCGGCGGGGCCGGGCCGCGCCCTGGCCTGGCTGCTGGTGGTGACCGGCGCGGCGGGGGTGCTCGCCTCGTGGGTCATCACGCTCGACAAGTACCGGCTGCTGGAGGACCCCCACTTCACGCCCGGGTGCAGCCTCAACCCCGTCGTGTCGTGCGGCAGCGTCATGAAGAGCGACCAGGCGGCGGTGTTCGGGTTCCCCAACCCGATGCTCGGCCTCGTCGCGTACGGCATGGTCGTCGCGATCGGCGCCGGTCTGCTGGCGGGCGCCCGCCACCGGGGCTGGTTCTGGCTCGGCCTCAACGCGGGGACACTGTTCGGGGTCGGCTTCTGCACCTGGCTGATGTGGCAGTCCCTGTACGAGATCAACGCCCTGTGCCTGTGGTGCTGCCTCGCCTGGGCCGCGACGATCGTGATGTTCTGGCACGTCACCGCGGAGAACGCGCGGCACGGCCGGCTGCCCGCCCCGCGCGGGGCGCGGCGCTTCCTCGACGACCTCCCCTGGCTCCCGCCCGCCCTGCACCTGGGGGTCGTCGGCGTGCTCGTCCTGACCCGCTGGTGGGACTTCTGGACCGGCTGACGCCCGTCCCGCCGGGCGCCGACCGGAAGGCGCCCGGCCCGCCGCCCCGAAGGCGACCGGTTCACCCGGTGGGATGAACAGCGGGACGCGGCTTGTGGACCGACCGGCGTGTTGGGATCCTTCCGTGCATGCCGACCGGCCCCATGCCCGATCACGCTTCGATCCTGGGGGAGGTGAAGGCCGTACGGCGAGCGGGCCTCGTGCGGCTGCGCGAGCTGGACCTCCCCTCGCTCTCCCGCGCCGCCTCCTCCGCCGCCCTCGCCCTCGCCCACGGTCCGGGCGCCACCCCCGTGGAGCGGCTGTTACGGGCCGCGGTGGCCCGGCTGGACGCGGGGACGCTCAGGGACGCCGCCGCCTACGGCCTCGGCCTCGTCCAGGGCACCCGCGACCGGCCCGCCGCCGACCGGCGCCGCAGGGCCGCCGAGGTGTACGGCGTGAGCGTCGAGCGGTTCCGCAAGCACCACGAGCCCCTGGTGCTCGGTCAGGTCGCCGAGCAGGTCGCCGCGGTGGCCGCCGAACAGCCCGGCGCCCCCGCGGCGGTGCCGGCCCGGACCACGCACCGGGAGCTGCGCGCGGGACCGCACCGGCTGACCCTGCACGTCCACTCCGTGGACCTGCTGCGCGACGTCGACGTGGTGGTGTCCCCGGCCAACGTGTGGTTCGCGCTGCCCGCGCCCTACAAGTCGTCCGTGCCGGCGTCGCTGCGTCAGGCCGGGGCGGTGCGCGGGCCCACGGGGGAGCTCGTGGAGGACCGCATCCACGACGAGTTGCGGGCCTGGGCCGCCCGGCACGGCGCCGCCGGCCGGGCCGTCCGGCCGGCGACCGTCGCGGTGACCGGGGCGGGCGCGCTGGCCGCGCAGGGGGTGCGCCGGCTCTACCACGCGGCGGTGGCCGTCCCCCGGGCCGGCACCAACGACTACGACGTGCTGCCGGCCGACGTCACGCGCGCGGTGACCCGGGTGTTCGCGCTGCTCGGCGAGGAGTCGGCGCGGTTCGACCCGCCGCTGCGGTCGCTGTGCCTGCCGCTGCTCGGCGCCGGGCGGGGCGGGCTGCCCGCCGAGGTGAGCGCCGCCGCCGTGTGGGCCGCGGTGGAGGCGGAGTTGGCGCGGGGCGCGGCCTGGGACCTGCACCTGGTGGTGCTCGACGCGGCCGACGCCGACGTGCTGGCCCGGCTCGTCGAGGGGGGCGGGGCGTGAGTGGCGACCCGTACGCGGTGCTGGCGAGGGCGGCCGCCGCCTGGGACGCGCTGGAGCCCCGGCTGGGTCCGGAGGCGGCGCGGCGGTTGCGCGACGCCCTGCGGCGGCTGCGGGAGGGGTCCGAGGGGGGCGACGAGTCCGAGGGGGGCGACGGGACCGGCCGGCCTGACGGGACCAACGGGGCCGGCGGGACCGGCGGGTGGGAGGCGGCCCGGGGCGCGGCCTGGGACGCGGCGCGCGTGCTGGCGGACGCGCTGGGGGACGGGGAGGGCGCCCGGTTCGTGGCCGAGCCGCCCGCCACGGCCGCCTCGCCGGCGTCGCCGCACGCCGCCGCGTACGCCGGTTTCCGCGCCGTGGACCTGGCCGTCCTGGTGCTGGACGGCACGCGCATGGTCGGCCCCGTCCTCGGGCCGGTGCGGGACCGGCTGCTGGCGGTGCCCGCCCTGTCGGAGGACGCCGTGCGGCGGCGGGGCGGCGACCCGTACGCCTCCGGGCTGATCCGGCTGCGCGGCGCGGGCGGGGCGGTGCGGCTGCCCCGGTTCCAGTTCTCCGGGGACGCCCTGCCGTGGCCGGTGGTACTGGAGGTGAACGGGCTGCTCGGCGCCGACGAGGACCCGTGGGGCGCCGCCGACTGGTGGCTCGCCGACAACGCGTGGCTGGCCGCGTCGCCGGCCGCGCTCCTGGGTACCGGGCGGGACGACGACCTGGTGGGCGCGGCGCGCGCCCTGGTGGACGGGGAGTGACGGCGATGCCCAACACCCCGCCGCCCGCCGCCCCGCCCGGCACGCCCGTGAAGGCGACGCTGCCGGCCGGGACGCCGCTGTTCCGGGTGCACCGCGCGGCGTGGCCGGCGACCGCGTTCAACCCCGAGCCGGCCGGACGGCTCTGGGGCGGCGGCCGGTTCGACGCGACGGAGGACGACCCGTACCCCTTCCTGTACGCCGGGTTCACCGCGTCCGCCGCGGTGTGCGAGACGCTGCTGCGGTCGATCCCCTGCACGACGCCGGAGCCGCGGCCGGTGCCGCGCGCGGCGGTGCGGGGGCGGCGGCTGGCGTTCCTGCGGCTCGCCGTGGACGTCGACGTCGTGTCGCTGATGTCGGGGCGGGACCTGGCGGCGGTCGCGCAGGACGCGTGGCTCGTCCAGGCGGAGGCGCACGAGTACGCCTTCACGCGCGCGTGGGGGCACTGGATCCGGCGCCACACCGACCCGTGGGCGCAGGGCTTCGTGTGGCCGTCGAAGCGGGAGCCCGCCGACCGGGTCGCGGTCCTCTTCGGGGACCGCTGCCCGCCCGGCGCGGTCGAGGAGACCGGTACGCCCGCCGTGGACCTCTCCACCCCGGACGGCGAGGACTGGCTGAACGGCGTGCTCGATCCGTACCACGCCCGGATCACCCCGCGCTGAGCGCGCGGAGGAGGGGGCGGCACGGCGGGCTCCGACGGGCTGCCGGACCCGGCGCGCCGGCCGCCCGGGGCCGTGCCGCCCGCACCGCGGGAGCGGGCGGCGCGGGCGACCGGGACGGCCCGGTGTCGTGGGCGGGGTTCACGCGCCCCGGCCGGTGAGGGGCGGCACGACCGTCCGTACCGGCACGGTGGTCGCCCACCACTGGCCGGGCCCCCTGCGCCGGGACGGCCCGAGGTCGCGGTCGGCGCCCGGCACGGCCAGGTGGAGCACGCCGTCCGGGGCGTCGTGGTCGGGCCCGGCGGTGTCGCCGCGGGCCGACTCGTGCGCGTCGGCGTACGGGTCCCACCGCTCCAGCCGGAACGGGGCGGTGTTGATCTCGTTCTCGGCGACGACGAGTTTGAGCCAGTCGCGGGCCTCGGCGCCCGGCTTCTCGGCGCGGCCGGGCGGGAGGGACAGCTCGACGACCTCGCCGTCGAAGACGTGGCCGGTGCGGCGGGCGCCGATGAAGTGGCCCGGGTAGAGGTGGGTGCGGGCGGCGTAGGTGTCGGTCAGGTCGATGAGGACGGCCCACAGGGCGCGGTTCGCGTGGTTGTGGATGCGGATGGTGACCTCGGGGGGACGCGGGCAGCCGGGTCCGCCGGAGTAGCGGCACACCAGGTCGCCGGTCGCGTCGGGGGCGACGGAGGCCCTGCCGTACGCGCCCCAGCGCCCCCACGGGACGACCTCGACGCGCACCAGTCCGGCGAGCGGCGACGCCGGGTTGTCCAGGGCGTGCAGCTGGTGCCAGCGCGCGAGGTGGACGAGGCAGCGGGCGACCCGCCGGGCGTCGGCGGGACCGGTGAGCGGCAGGGGGTCGACGGCGGGCGAGCCGTCGCGGCGGAGGATGTGCGCCCGGCCGCCGCCGGTGACGACGCGGCGCAGCCCGTCGGGGTGCGCGCCGTCGCCGACGCGCACGAACGGGGAGGGCCGGCCGCCCGGCCCGGCGGTGGCGAGGGCGCGGGCCACGGCCTTCGCGTCGGGGCCCTCCAGGCGCACCGCGAGCGGCGGCAGGGCCAGCGACGACGGCGCGACGGGGTAGGCGCGGGCGCGGTCGGGCGTCCAGCCGTCCGGGGTGACGAGCGTGCGGGTCGGGTGGACCTCGCGGGCGCGGACGGCGGGGCCGCCGTGGTCCCCCGTGACGGTGAACGCGGTGCCGCGGGCGGCGCCGGCGCCCGCGCGCAGGCCGTGGACGCCGCCGCAGTCGACCTCCCAGCCGTCCGGGCCGTACCGCAGCAGGTGCGGGGCGGGCGGCCGGACGGCGCCGCCGAGGACGGGCGTGTCGGCGATGCCGCCGGGGTCGGCCGGGGCGAGGACGGGGTGCTGGAACCGCTCGTCGGTCTGCACCCGCGCGTGGGCTGCGGCCAGCACCTCCCGGTACGTGGCACCGGGCGGCGCGGCGCGGAGGGCGCCCAGCAGGGCGTGGGTGAACACGCCGTGCGCCCGGCCCCCGTACTTCCGCTCGTAGGCGCGCTGGTCGAGGCGGCAGCCGGCGAGCAGCACGTGCCGGGGGCCCCGGGCGGGGTCGCCGGTGTCCCGGGCCGCCGGGGGCGCGTGCTGCGGGAGCGTCGTCCACTCGGGGAGCGGCGGCGCGTACCGGGCGACGGCGTCCACCGGGTCGCGGGTGGCGCCGCCGGAGAAGCAGCAGTCGAGCACGGCGGAGACGTGCGCGCCGCGGGCGGCGATCCCGTCGAGGAGCGCGCCGAGGCGCTTGTCGGGCAGCGGCCCGTCGGAGCAGACGAGGGCCTGGCACTTCCCGGTCGCCTCGACGAACCGCTCGGCCGGGGACGACACGTCGTACTCGGTGCCGTGGCCGGAGAACCAGAGGAACGCCTTGTCGCCGGGGCCGGCCTTGCCGAGGTGCCGGGTGATCGCGTCGGTCACCGCGGCGACCGTCGCCCCGCGGTCGGTGAGGACGCGGACGGCGGGCGGGGCGTCGAGCCGCTCCTCCAGCCAACGGCGCCCCGCCTCGATGTCGTTGAGGCAGCCGCCGAGCTTGGCCCACCGGCCTGCCGGGTAGTCGTCGATGCCCACGAAGAGGGCGTACACCTTCGCCATGCGGGGGAGTCTGGCAGGCGGAGCCGCGCGGTTCGGGGCGTTTGCGGGTCCTTCTCCGGGCCTTTCCGGGGCGGCTCCGTCCGCGGGGGTCCCGCACCTCCCGGCCCCTTGGCCGTACTCGCGCCGTCGCGCCGTCGTGTCGTCGTGTCATCGACGTACGGCAGTCGTGTGTGAGGGGGGAGGCGGTCAGCGCGCGGCGGCGCGGGGCGCGGAGGTGTCCGCGGCGAGGCCGACGGCGAGGGCGCCCAGCACGGCGCCCATGGCGTACCGCTGGACCCGCAGCCAGGCGGGGCGGCGGGCGAGGAACACGGCGACGGCCCCGGCGGCCATGACGATCGCCAGGTTCACCCCGACGCTGACGGCGATCTGCACGGCGCCGAGGACGAGCCCCTGGACGAGCACGTGCCCCTCCCCGACGTCGACGAACTGCGGGATGAGCGACAGGTACATGATGGCGATCTTGGGGTTGAGCAGGCTCGTCGTCAGCCCCATGGCGAACAGCCTGCGCGGCGGGTCCGGCGGCACGTCCTGCGGGGTGAAGACGGACACCCCGCCGGGCCGCAGCGCGCACCAGGCGAGCCAGCCGAGGTACGCGGCGCCGGCCAGCTTCACGGCCAGGTACAGCTGCGGCACCGCGACGAACAGCACGGACAGGCCGAGGTTGGTGGCCACCAGGTAGACGAGGAACCCGACGGCGACCCCGCCGAGCGAGACGACCCCGGCGCGGCGGCCCTGGGTGAGGGACCGCGAGACCAGGTAGACCATGTTCGGCCCGGGGGTGAGCACCATGCCGAGCGCGATCGCGAACACGCCCAGCAGGGCGCTGCCTTCCACCACGGTGCCACCCCCGTGCCGTCTCCGACCACCGACGGTTCGAGCATATTGACAGCCCGTCACTCGGTGCAATAAAAACATTGCTCTCGGTGCAATTTGGGACGGCGGAGGGAGCGGACCGAGGTGGACGACTACCGGCGGGTGGCGGACGCGGTGGCGGCGGAGATCGCGGCGGGCCGGCTCCGGCCGGGCGACCGGCTGCCGCCGCAGCGGCGGTTCGCCCGCGACCGGGGCGTCGCCCCGTCCACGGCCGCCCGCGTGTACCGGGAACTGGCCCGGCGCGGCCTGACGGTGGGGGAGGTCGGGCGGGGCACGTTCGTCCGGGCGACCGGGCACCCGTCCGCCGCACCCGCCCTGAGCCAGCCGCCGGCCCAGCCGGTCAACCTCGAACTGAACTACCCCGTCGTCCCCGAGCAGGCGGCCCTCCTCGCCGAGGGCCTGGAGGGGCTCCTGCGCGCCGACGTCCTGGACGCGGCGCTGCGGCCGGTGGGCGCGACCGGCACCGCCCGGTCCCGTACGGCCGCCGCCCGCCTCCTGGCCCGCGCCGACTGGCGGCCCGACCCGGACCGGGTGCTGTTCACCGGCAACGGCCGCCAAGCGATCTCGGCCGCCGTCGCCGCGCTGGTCCCGCCGGGCGGGCGGCTGGGCGCCGAGGAGCTGACGTACCCGGTGCTGAAGTCCCTCGCGGGCCGCCTCGGCGTGACCGTGGTCCCGCTGGCCATGGACGAGGCCGGCGTACGGCCGGAGTCCCTCGCCGACGCCCACCGCACCGCGCCGCTGCACGCCGTCTACCTGCAGCCGGCGCTCCACAACCCGCTGTCCCTCACCATGCCGCCCGGCCGCCGCACCGAACTCGTCGCGACCCTGCGGCGGTTGGACGTGCCGGTGATCGAGGACGCCATCTGGGCGTTCCTGTACGACGACGTGCCGCCGCTCGCCGCCCTGGCACCCGAGCGGACGGTCGTCGTGGACAGCCTGTCCAAGCGCCTCGCCCCCGGTCTGACCGTGGGCTTCGCCGTCGTACCGGACGCCCTGGCCCCCGCCGTCGAGGCGGCCGTGCGCTCGGGCGGCTGGTCCCCGTCGGGCTACGCCCTGGAGGCGGCGACGCGCTGGCAGTCGGCCGGAACGGTCGACGCCCTGGTCCGCGCGAAGCGCCGGGAGGTCGAGCACCGCCAGTCCCTGGTCCGCCGCGACCTGTCCGGGTTCGCCCTGCGCACGGACCCGCGCTCCTGCTTCTGCTGGTGGGACCTGCCCCCGGCGTGGCGCGCCGACCTGTTCGTGGCGGCGGCGGCCCGCCACGGCATCGCCCTGACCCCGGCGTCGGCCTTCACCACGGACCCCCACCGGGCGCCCCACGCCGTCCGCCTGGGCCTGGCCTCACCCCCGCGGGAGGTCCTCACGCGGGCCCTGCGGACCCTGGCCGGCCTGGCCCGCTCCGGCCCGGACGCCCACCTCCCGGCATGACCCGCCGCGCGCCGGGCCCTCAGCGGCCCGCCGCGGCGACACCGTCGACGGAGACCCTCTCGGCCCCGATGCGCCGCATGCGCTCGGTACCCCACTCCCCCAGCGAGGCCAGGGCGGCGTTGAGGGAGGCGCCGTGCTCCGTCAGGGAGTACTCGACCTTCGGCGGCACCTGGCGGTACACCTCGCGGTGGACGAGCCCGTCCTCCTCCATCTCCCGCAGGTGCTGGATCAGCATCTTCTCGCTGACCCCCGGCAGCCCCCGCCGCAGCTCGGCGAACCGGCGGGTGCCGTGGTGGTGCAACTCCCAGAGGATCAGCGACTTCCACTTGCCGGCGACGACGTCCATCGCCGCGTCGATGCCGCAGAAGTAGGGCCCGCGTCGCGCTGATGCAGCCATCCGCCCCTCCAAGGGGCCCGCGACCGCCGGTACTTACCGGCAGGTGCGTACCCCACTCATTAGTCCGTACTGGTCAACCCTACCGGCGGCGGAGAGGATCGGAGCGAAGGACGAAACCGAGGGGAAGTACACGCATGACGAAGGAAAACAGCGTCCAGGTAAACGTTCTCGGCCTGGGGGCGATGGGCACCGCGCTGGCGGAAGCCCTGGTGGACGCCGGACACCCGACGACGGTCTGGAACCGCACCCCGGGGAAGGCCGACGGCCTCGTCGCCCGGGGCGCGACGGCCGCCGCCACCGCGGGCGACGCGGTCCGGGGCGGCCGGCTGGTGATCGCGTGCCTGCTGGACCACGCGTCGGTCCACGAGGTGCTCGACCCGCTCGCCGGCGAGATGGCCGGGAGCACCCTGATCAACCTGACCACGACGTCACCGGCCCAGGCGCGGGAGCTGGCCGCGTGGGCCGCCGACGCCGGGATCGCGTACCTGAGCGGCGGCATCATGGCCGTCCCGCACATGATCGGCAAGCCGGGGTCCTCGATCCTCTACAGCGGGTCGGCCGACGTCTTCCGCCAGTACGAGCCGCTGCTCGGACTGTGGGGGACCAGCACCTACTTCGGCGAGGACGCCGGGCTGGCGTCCCTGTACGACCTCGCCCTGCTCTCGGGCATGTACGTCATGTTCGCCGGCTTCGTGCACGGCGCCGCCATGGTCGCGCCGGCCGGGGTGACGGCACGCGAGTTCGCCTCCATGGCCGCGCCGTGGCTGTCCGCCATGACGGGTGAGTTGGAGGGGTACGCCACCGTCATCGACGGCGGGGACTACACCGTCGAAGGGCAGCAGAGCCTGGAGTTCTCCGACCTCGGCCACATCCTGGACGCCAGTTCCGAGCAGGGCGTGAGCACCGAGGTCATCGGCATGGTCCAGCGGCTCATCCGGCGCCAGATCGACGCCGGACACGGGAAGGAGGGCTTCCCCCGCATCATCGAGAGCATCCGGTGAATCCGGTGTCGCCGCACGGCGGGGCCCGGTAGCGTCCAGCCGATGACACTCGCTCACGACGTATCGGGCGACGGGCCCGCCGTGGTCCTCCTGCACTCCTCGGTCTGCGACCGCCGCATGTGGGACCCCCAGTGGCCGGCCCTCGCCGACTCCGGACACCGGGTCGTCCGCTGCGACTTCCGGGGGTACGGCGAGTCCCCGGTGGCGGACCGCCCCTACGGCGACGCCGCGGACGTCGCGGACCTCCTCGACCACCTGGGCGTCGACCGCGCCGTGCTCGTCGGCGCCTCGTACGGCGGCAGGGTCGCCCTCGAACTGGCGGCGACCCGCCCGGACCGCGTCACGGGGCTGGCCCTGCTCTGCCCCGCGATGCCCGGCCACGAGCCCGGCGCCGCGCTGCGCTCCTTCGACGAGCGGGAGGAGGAGCTGTTCGAGGCGGGCGACATCGCGGGGGCCGTCGAACTGAACGTGCGGACGTGGCTGGGCCCGGAGGCCGACGACGAGGCCCGGGAACGGGTCCGCCGCATGCAGCGGCACGCCTTCGAGGTCCAGGCGGCGGCGGAGGACTTCTCCCTGCCCGGGGAGCAGGTCGACCTCTCCCGGATCACGGCTCCCTGCCTGGTGGTCTCGGGCGCCCACGACCTGCCGGACTTCCGCGAGATCGCCGCCACCGTCGCGCGGCGCGTCCCCGGCGCCCGCCACCTCGAACTCCCCTGGGCGGGCCACCTCCCCAACCTGGAACGTCCCGCCCCGACCACCGACCTGCTCACCCGCTTCCTCCGGGAGACGCCCACCGGCCCCTGAGCCGGACCACCCACCCGGGAGCGGAGCCGACCCCGGCCCCTCCACCCCCGCCCCCGGACGGAAAGCCCCGGTCAGAAGGATCCGACCGGGGCCTGCCCGGGGCGTGGCGGTGAGGGTGTTCCCTCCTCCACCGAGGCGTCCGACGCCCCGGAGCGGAGCATCAGCCGGGTGTCGCTCTCCCGGGACCGGCCGGAGCCATGCCCCGCGCGATCTCGCGAGCCACAGCCCCGAAGAGTTCTATCGTCCGGTTGCCGCCGCCGGACCGCCACGTCAGGCCGTACCGCAGAGGCTTGTCGCCCTCCACCGGGACATAGGAGACGCCGGGACGGCTGTGGTAGAAGGCGGTGTGAGCCCCCGCCAGGACCACTCCCTTGCCGCCGGCGACGAGTGTCAGCGCCTCCTGGAGGCTCGTGATGGACGGCCCCCGCTCGATCGGCCTGCCGCTGGGCGTGCGCGTCGGCAGCTGGTGCTCCAGCCAGTACTCCGGGATGTCGCCCGCGATCGTCAGCAAGGGCACACCGGCCAGATCCTCGAGTGTCACCGTGTTCCGTCCGGCCAGGGGGTGTCCGGCCGCGACGGCCAGCACCCTGTCCTCGGTGAGGAGCGTGGGCCCGCGGGTCAGGTCGTCCTCGCGCACGGGGAAGTCCGTCAGCTGGAGGTCGAAATCGCCTTTGCGCAGCATTCCGTACGGATCGCAGAGCGGCACCTCGCACACCTCGACGGCGAGTCCGGGACAGGTGGTGCGCAGCTTCTCGGTCGCCTTCATCACCATCTCCCCCGCCAGGGGGGTGGAGAAGCCGACGTGCAGGACTCCCGCCGTGGTGCGTGCCGACGCGACGGCCCGGGCCAGGGCGTCCTCGATACCGCGGTAGTGCGGTTCGAGGTCGTCACGGAGGCGACTGCCCAGGCCGGTGAGGGCCACCCGCCGACTCGTGCGCGTGAACAAGGGCGCTCCGACGCGGCGCTCCAGCCTCTGGATGAGCTGACTCACCCGGGCACGGGACAGGTGCAGCCGGCTGGCAGTACGGCCGAAGTGCAGTTCCTCGGCCAGCACGAGAAAGCAGCCGAGTTCGTTCTGGTCCACGTGCGTCTCCGGGATGCGTGCGGACATGGATCGGTAAGCCTGGCTGAACGAACGTTGCGATCATCGCTGTTGTTCCCGGTCGAGCGCTGACGAAGGCTTGAGGCACCGACACCACCTGTCATCCCGAACGGAGTTGATGGTCGTGAGTGCCTTGAGCGCTTCCGACGGGCTGAACGCGCGCAAGCGGGGCATCCTGCTCGTGCTGTGCGGCGCGATCTTCCTCGAAGGCATCGATGTGGCCATGCTCAACGTGGCCCTGCCGGCGATCCGCGCCGATCTCGGCCTGCCCACCGGTGAACTGCAGTGGGTCATGAGCGCCTACGTCCTCGGTTACGGCGGTTTCATGCTCCTCGGCGGACGGGCGGCCGATCTGTTCGGACGCCGTCGGATGTTCGTCTTCTGGCTCGCCGTGTTCCTGCTGTTCTCCGGGCTCGGCGGCATCGCCACCGAGGGGTGGATGCTGATCGCCGCCCGGTTCGTCACAGGCGTCGCCGCGGCCTTCATGACTCCGGCGGGTCTGTCCATCATCACCACGAGCTTCGCCGAAGGGCCGGAGCGGAACAAGGCACTGCTCGTCTACTCGGGCACCGCCGCAGGAGGCTTCACGGTCGGTCTGGTCACCGGCGGGCTGCTCACCGCCGTCGACTGGCGGTGGGTCTTCTTCGCCCCGGTCGCGCTCTCCTTCCTCATCCTCGTCGCGGCCCTCGTGTTCGTCCCCGAGTCCGCGCGCCCCGACGGATCCGGCAAGCACGTCGACACCGCCGGCGCGCTCACCGTCACCGCCGCCCTCGTCCTGATCGTGCTGGGGGTCGAGCGTGCGGCCCACGCCGGGGCCGCCGTCAGCGTCGGCACACTGCTGGCCGGGGCGGCGTTCCTCGTGGCCTTCCTCGTCATCGAACGGCGTTCCGCGGATCCCCTGGTACGCCTGGACGTCTTCCGCAACGGCTCCCTGGTCCGGGCGAACCTCTCGGCGATGCTGTTCTCCGCCGGCTTCTTCGGCTTCCAGTTCCTGGTGGTGCTGTACCTCCAGGAACTGCGCGGCTGGTCGGCACTGCAGACGAGCTTCGCGATGCTGGTCATCGGCATCGACGCGATCCTTTCGCCGACCCTCACCCCACGGCTGGTCGACCGCTTCAGCAACGCCAAGGTGATCTTCGGCGGTCTCCTGCTCGCGGTGCTCTCCTACGGACTGTTCCTTCCGGTGGGCGCGGACTGGAGCTACGCGGTGATGTTCCCGAGCCTGATCGCTCTCGGTCTCGCCTTCTCCCTGGCGTACGGCCCGCTCACCATCGTCGCCACGGAGGGGGTCCCGGAGGAGGAGCAAGGACTCGCCGGCGGTCTCCTCTACACCGCCTTCCAGTTCGGTGCGGCCCTCGGGCTCTCGGCCGTCACCGCCGTCAGCGCGGCCGCCACCCGCGCCCAGACTCCCGCCGCCCTGCTGGACGGCTACCGGGCCGGTCTGCTCGTCCCGTTCGTGGCAGCGGCCCTCGCCGCTGCCGTCGGCGCCTTCGGCCTGCGCTTCCGGCGAGGAGACGCACCGCCCGCCGCGGTGAAGGCCGTCGCCGGGCACATGGGCTCCCCCGTCTCCCGCTGACCCCGGGAAGGACAGGCCCGTGACCGTCACCGTCAGCGGGTTCTCCGAGATCCAGGACGCCTTCCTCGCCCACGTCCGGGACACCGAGTACGCGACCATGATCACGGTCGACCGTCGGAACCGCCCGCGCGCTCGCGTGCTGTTGCCCGTGGGGGAGGTCATCGACGGCGAACCGGTCGGCTGGCTCGCCTCGTACCCGGCTCCCGTCAAGAGCGCTCACCTCGCGGGCAACCCCCATACGACGTGCGCGTACTGGAGCCCCCGGCAGAACGCGGTCTTCGTGGACAGCGTCCCGACCTGGGCAGCGGACGAGGGATCCAGGGTCCACGCGTGGGAGGTGTACGAGCGGGGCGGTCCGCCCGGCATGGGTCACGACCCGTCCCCTTACCCGCCTGGCGGTCCCGGCTACCACGTGCTGCGGATCGAGCCGTGGCGCATACGGCTCGTCCGCGGTTCCGACCTGCGCGGCACACTCCGGCGGAAGCAGGAACCGGCCCCGGCGGTGTCCGGGCCTGCCGGCTCGAGGTCCTCGGACAAAGCCGCCGGCTGAAGGGTCGTGGGCAAGACGAGCGGCCCTCACCGCGGCCCCTCCCCTCGCGCAATCCGTCCCACCGCCCCCAACCGTGTGACGCGCTTGCCCAACAACAGAGAACCCCAGGTCAGCGATTATCTGACCTGGGGTTCGGTGGAGCCGCCTTCGGGATTCGAACCCGAGACCTACGCATTACGAGTGCGTTGCTCTGGCCAACTGAGCTAAGGCGGCGCGCCACGTGCTCCCCTGGGGGTGCAGCGGCGAGGACAAGTCTACACAGGTGGAAGGGGTGCTCACGCACACCCTTTCCGGGGCCCTACGACTGGCGGCAGCGCTGGGACGGGGGCGGGGGCGTGCCCTCCAGGAGGTAGGTGTTGATCGCGGTGTCGACGCAGTCGCTGCCGCGGCCGTAGGCGGTGTGGCCGTCGCCGTCGTAGGTGAGGAGGACGCCGGAGGAGAGCTGGGCGGCGAGGGACCGGGCCCATTTGTAAGGGGTGGCCGGGTCGCGGGTGGTGCCGACGACGACGATCGGGGGCGCGCCCTCGGCGGTGATGCGGTGCGGGGCGCCGGTGGCTTTCGCGGGCCAGTACGCGCAGGTCAGGGACGCCCAGGCCAGGCCGCGGCCGAAGACGGGGGACGCCTTCTCGAAGGACGGCACGGCGGCGGCGACCGCCGCGGGGGTGGTGAAGGCGGGTGGCTGGTCCAGGCAGTTCACGGCGGCGTTGGCGGGCATGAGGTTGGAGTAGCCGCCGTCGCCGTCGCGTTCGTAGTAGCTGTCGGCGAGGGCGAGGAGGCCGGAGCCCTCGCCGTCCATCGCGTGCGTGAGCGCCGTGCGGAGCTGGGGCCAGGCGGCCTCGTCGTACATGGCGGTGATCGCGCCGATCGTGGCGAGGGCCTCGCCGAGGGGCCGGTCCTGGCCGGTGGGGACGGGCGCGCGGTCCAGCCGGGCGAGGAACGCCCGCATGCGGGCGGTGGCGTCCCGTACCGACGTGGTGCCGAGGGGGCAGTCGGGGTGGGTCAGGCAGTCGGCGGCGAAGGCGCGGAAGGCCGTGTCGAAGCCGGCCGTCTGGTCGAGGTTCAGCCGGGCGGCGGTGAGGGACGGGTCCATGGCGCCGTCCAGGACGAGGCGGCCGGTGCGGGACGGGAACAGCTCGGCGTACGTGGCACCGAGGAACGTCCCGTACGACGCGCCGACGTAGGTGAGCTTCCCGTCGCCGAGCACGGCGCGCAGGACGTCCATGTCGCGGGCCGCCTCCACGGTGGACACGTGCGGCAGGATCCGGCCGGACCTCTTCGCGCAGGCCGAGGCGAACCTCTTGAAGGACGCGGCGAGCAGGTCGGTCTCCCGCCGGTCGTCCGGGGTCGGGTCGACCTGCGTGTGCGCGTCCATGTCCGGTCCGTCGAGGCACCGGACCGGTTCGCTGCGGGCCACGCCGCGCGGGTCGAGGGCGACCATGTCGTACCGGGCGCGGACGGGGGCGGGGTAGGCGAGCCCGGCGTACCCCTGGAGGTAGCCGACGGCGGAGCCGCCGGGGCCGCCCGGGTTGACCAGCAGGGAGCCGAGGCGCTTGCCGGGGCCGGTGGCCTTGACGCGGGCGACGGCGAGCCGGATCTGGGCGCCGCCCGGCCGCGCGTAGTCGAGGGGCGCCCGGAGCGTGGCGCACTGGAAGCCCGAGGTCCCGCAGTTGCGCCAGCTCAGCCGCTGGGCGTAGTACGGGCGGAGCGCGGCCGGGTCGGGCGAGACGGACGCGGCGGGCACGACGGCGGGCGCGGTGGCGTGCGGCGCCGGGACGTCCCGGGGGGCGCCGCTCCCGGTGCAGCCCGCCGCGAGGAGCAGGGCGAGCGCGGCGGCGGACGCGGACGTGCGGGGCAGACGGCGTGGGCGCATTCACCGGAGCGTAGTCGCGCGGTCACACGGGGCGACCGGGGATCCGCGCGCGTCCTACCCGTACGGCCTAACCGGCGCGCGGGGCCAGGGGGCTGACCGCCACGCGCGGGGCCGAGGGCTAGCCGGCGCGCAGGGCCAGGGTCATGGCCTCCACGGCGAGCAGCGGCGCCACGTTCCGGTCGAGGGCCTCGCGGCAGGCGAGGACGGCCTCGATCCGGCGCAGGGTCGACTCGGGCGTGCTGGCGCGGGCGATCCGGTCGAGCGCGTCGTGCACGTCCTCGTTGGCGATCGCCGTGCGCGTGCCGAGCTGGAGGGCGAGGACGTCCCGGTAGAAACCGGTCAGGTCGCCGAGGGCGAGGTCCAGGCTGTCGCGCTGCGTGCGGGTCCTGCGGCGCTTCTGCCTGTCCTCCAGCTCCTTCATCGCGCCCGCGGTGCCGCGCGGCATGCGGCCGCCCTGGCCCCCGCCGAGGGCCGCCTTCAGCTCCTCGGTCTCCTTGACGTCGGTCTCCTCGGCGAGCTGCTTGGCGTCCTCCCCGGAGGTGTCGATCAACTCCTGGGCGGCCTTGAGGCACCCGCCCACGTCCTGGACGCGCAGGGGCAGCTTGAGGACGGCGGCGCGGCGGGCGCGGGCGCGCTCGTCGGTGGCGAGGCGGCGGGCGCGGTCGATGTGGCCCTGGGTGGCGCGAGCGGCGGCGGCGGCCGTCTCCGGGTCGATGCCGTCACGCCGTACGAGCACGTCGGCGACGGCGTCCACCGGCGGCGTGCGCAGCGTGAGGTGCCGGCAGCGGGAGCGGATCGTGGGCAGCACGTCCTCCAGGGACGGCGCGCACAGCAGCCAGACCGTGCGGGGCGCGGGCTCCTCGACGGCCTTCAGCAGGACGTTCCCGGCGCCCTCCGTGAGGCGGTCGGCGTCCTCCAGGACGATGACCTGCCAGCGGCCGCCGGCCGGGGAGAGCTGCGCGCGCCGGACGAGCTCGCGGGTCTCCTTGACGCCGATGGACAGCAGGTCCGTGCGGATGACCTCCACGTCGGCGTGGGTGCCGATCAGGGCGGTGTGGCAGCCGTCGCAGAAGCCGCAGCCGGGCTCCCCGCCGAGCGCCCGGTCGGGGCTGACGCACTGGAGGGCGGCCGCGAAGCAGCGGGCGGCGGTGTCCCGGCCCGCTCCGGGCGGCCCGGTGAACAGCCAGGCGTGCGTCATCTTCGACTTCGCCGCGTCGGGCGCCTCGGCGCCCTGGGCCGCGGCCGTGACGAGGGCGTCCGCGTCCCGCGCGGCGGCGGCGAGCTGCGCCTGGACGCGGTCCTGGCCCACCAGGTCATCCCATACGGGCACGGGTCACCACCTTCTCCTCACACGGCGGCCCTTCCACCGGCGTCCCCCATTGTGGCGGAGCCCTCCGACAACGCCGTCCGCTCCGGCCGGCCGGGACGGGCCGTCTACCGCCACGCCCGGGACCGGCACTGAGGTCCGGGCCCGGCGTCCGAGGTCGGGCCTCAGCGGCGGCGGCCGCCCCTGCCGCCGTCCTCGTCGTCCTGGCCGCCGAGGAGTTCGTCGGCCAGGGACGGCAGGTCGTCCAGCGGGGTCTCCTCCGCCCAGTCGGGGCGGCCTCGCCGCGGCCGGCCCCGCTCGTCGACCTGGGGCAGCTCACGGGTCCGGTCGTCGGCGCCGGGCCGGACCTCGTCGCGGAAGAAACCGGGCGGCACGCGGTCGTCGGGCCGCTCGTCGCGTACGGGCGGCAGGACCGCCGTCTCGGCGACGTCCGGGGCGGGGTCGTCCTTGCGCATGTCGATGCGCTGGGTCTCCTCCTCCGGGCGGAACGCGGGCTCCTCGTCCTTGCGCATGTTGATGCGCTGCGTCTCCTCGTCGTCCTTGCGCAGGCCGATGCGGGGCGCGGGCAGGGGCTGCGTGATCTCCTCGGGCCGTACGACCGGGGTCGGCACCGTCACGTCGTGGGGCGACACGGTCGCCCTGGCCGCGGCGGCAGCGGCGGCAGCGGCGGCCGCCGCCTCGGCCTCGGCCGCCGCCTGACGGCGGGCCTCCTCCGCGCGCAGCAGGGCCTCCTCCGCCTTGCGCTGCTTCTCCAGGCGCCGTTCCTCGGCCTCGGCACGGAGCCGGGCCTCCTCCTCGGCCCGCCTGCGCAGCTGCTCCTGCTCCTCGCGGCGGGCCTTCTCCTCGGCCTCGCGCCGCCGCCGCTCCTCCTCGGCGAGCCGGCGCGCCTCGGCCGCGCGCTGGCGGGCCTCCTCGGCCTGCCGCTCGGCCTCGCGGCGGCGGGCCTCCTCCTCCTCGCGGCGCTTGCGCTCCTCCTCCTCGGCGCGGAGCCTGGCGAGCTGCTCCTGGCGCTCCCGCTCCAGGCGCTCCGCCTCCGCCTTGCGCCGGGCCTCCTCCTCGGCCTTGCGGCGGGCCTCCTCCTCGGCGGCCTTCCGCGCCTCCTCCAGGGCCTTCACCTCGGCCTCGGACAGCGGCAGCATCCGGTCGAGCCGGTGGCGCACGACGGTGGTGACGGCCTCCGGCTCCTGGCCGGCGTCCACGACGAGGTACCGGGCGGGGTCGGCGGCCGCGAGGGCGAGGAAACCGGCCCGTACGCGCGCGTGGAACTCGGCCGGCTCCGACTCCAGCCGGTCGGGCGCCTCCGTGAACCGCTCGCGGGCCGTCTCCGGCGACACGTCCAGCAGCACGGTCAGGTGCGGGACGAGCCCGCCGGTCGCCCAGCGGGAGATGCGGGCGATCTCCGTCGGGGAGAGGTCCCGGCCGGCGCCCTGGTAGGCGACGGACGAGTCGATGTACCGGTCGGAGATGACGACGGCGCCGCGCTCCAGTGCGGGGCGGACCAGCGAGTCGACGTGCTCGGCGCGGTCGGCGGCGTACAGCAGCGCCTCCGCGCGGTGGGAGAGCCCGGCGGACGAGACGTCCAGCAGGATCGAACGGAGCCGCTTGCCGATGGGCGTGGCGCCCGGCTCGCGGGTGACGACCACCTCGTGGCCCTTCGCGCGGATCCACTCGGCGAGGGCCGTGACCTGCGTGGACTTCCCGGCGCCGTCGCCGCCCTCGAGGGCGATGAAGAAGCCGGTGGGGGCCGGTGCCTGCGCCGGGTCGGCACCGCGCAGCGCGTCGCGCAGGTCGCGGCGCAGCGGCACGCCCGACCGGTCGTCGGTCTTGGCGAGGACGAGCGCGGCGACGGGCAGCAGCAGCGCGCCGACCAGCATCAGCGTGAAGGCGGCGCCGCCGTGCGCGAAGACGACGTCCCCGCCGGCGAGGCGGCGCGGGCCGATGGCCGCGGCGAGCAGCGGCGCCGCGAGCGCGCCGAGCGCGATGGCGACCCGGACGACGGCCTGGAGGTGCTCGGTCAGGCGTGTCCTGCGGAACTCCTCGGTCTCCTGGTCGATCAGCGTGTGCCCGACGTTCGCGGCGACACCGGCCGACAGGCCGGCGGCGAGCGCGAGGAACAGCACGGTCGCCGTGTCGGGCACGAGGCCCGTCACGAGCAGCGCGACCCCGGTGACGGCGGTCGCGAGGGCGAGAAGCCGGCGCCGGGACAGGGCGGGCAGGACGGCGCGGGCGGCGCGGACGCCCAGGCCGGTGCCCCCGGTCAGGGCGAGGACGAGCAGCGCGTACGTGACGGGGCCGCCGCCCAGCTCGGCCGCGTGCAGCACGGCGACGGCCGCGGCGGAGGCGACCGCCGCCGCGACGGCGGCGCAGACGAGGACGAGCAGCGGTATGGCGCCCGTGCGGCCCTTCTCCGTGCCCGTGCCGGTGGACGGCCGGCGCAGTCCCTCCAGCGGGGAGCGGGGGCGCGGCGTCTGCGTGCCGGGCAGCTGGAGGAAGTACAGGATCGACAGGGACCCGGCGAACAGCCCGGCCGCCGCGTACGAGCCGAGCGCCGCCTGGTGCGTCGCGAACCAGTCGACGCCGAGCGCCAGCAGCTTGCCGACGAGGGCCGTGACCAGCAGGGCGAGGGCCGCCGCCGGGATGGCGGCGAAGCCGGTGCGCAGCGAGAGCCGGCGCAGTGCGCCCAGGTGGTCCGGCAGGGGGCGCACGGCGGCGCCCTCCAGGGGCGGGGCGGGCAGCAGGGCGGGGGCGGCGCTGTCCTTGGTGATCGTCCAGAACCGCTCGGCGGCACCGGCCAGGAAGGCCGTGACCAGGAGGAGGAGGACGGCCTGCTCGGGCGTCCAGACGATCCACAGCGGGGCGACGACCAGCAGCGCGACCCGCACGCCGTCCGCGGCGATCATGGTCCAGCGGCGGTCGAGGGGGCCGCCGGAGGCGACGAGTCCGCTCATCGGGCCGAGCAGCACGGCGCCGAGGAGCAGGGTGGACAGCGCGCGGGCGCCGAGGACGGCGGCGACCGCGAAGGCCGCGCCGCGCGCTCCGCCGCCGAAGGTCTCCTCCGTGACGGCCGCGCGCACGGTCAGGAGGATCAGGACGAGCAGGGCGAGGGCGTCGGCGATGCCGCCGACGAGCGACGCGCTCCACAGCCGGCGCAGCCGTGGGTTGCGCAGCAGTGCCCGTACGGCGCGCTCGCGGGAGTCCGCGGCGAGTGCGGCGTCGGAGGCTTCGGGGTCTGAGGTGGGGCCCAGGGCCGTTGGCTGCTCGGCTCGCGTCATCCCCTCAGCCTATCCGCCCGGACCGGCACTCATACGCCCCGACCGAACGCGCGAGCGCACGGCCCCCGGTACGGTGCCGCGCCACACGCGTCACACGCGCCGCACGGGTGCGGCGGGGCGGGCGCGGGGCCGAGAGGGTACGGGCACACGCCCGGGCCGGGGCCCGGGCGTGTCCGACGGACGGCCGGCCGCCCCGGGCCCTCGGGCCGCGGGGCGCCGTGCCGCCTCACTCGTCGGAGGTGCCGGTCCTCGCCGTCGCCTTCTTGGCCGTGGCGGTCTTGGCGGTGGCGGCCTTGGCGGTCGTCTTCTTGGCGGCGGTCTTCTTCGCCGCCGTCGTCTTCTTCGCCGCCGTCTTCTTCGCCGCGGTGGTCTTCTTCGCCGGGGCCTTCTTGGCGGTCTTCTTCGCCGGGGCCTTCGCCCGCTTCTCGGCGAGCAGCTCGAAGCCGCGCTCCGGCGTGATCGTCTCCACGCTGTCGCCGCTGCGCAGCGTCGCGTTCGTCTCGCCGTCCGTCACGTACGGGCCGAAGCGGCCGTCCTTGACGACGACGGGGCGCTCGCTCACCGGGTCGTTGCCCAGCTCCTTCAGCGGCGGCTTGGCGGCCGCGCGGCCACGGGCCTTCGGCTGGGCGTAGATCGCGAGGGCCTCCTCCAGCGTGATCGTGAAGAGCTGGTCCTCGCTGCCCAGGGACCGCGAGTCCGTGCCCTTCTTCAGGTACGGGCCGTAGCGGCCGTTCTGCGCGGTGATCTCGACGCCCTCGGGGTCCTTGCCGACGACGCGCGGCAGCGACATCAGCCGGAGCGCGTCCTCCAGGGTCACCGTGTCGATCGACATCGACTTGAAGAGGGAGGCCGTGCGCGGCTTCACCGCGTTCTTGCCGGTCTTCGGGGTGCCCTCGGGCAGGATCTCCGTGACGTACGGGCCGTAGCGGCCGTCCTTGGCGACGATCGTGTGACCGGTCGCCGGGTCGGCGCCCAGCTCGAACTCGCCGCTCGGCTTGGCGAGCAGCTCCTCCGCGTACTCCACGGACAGCTCGTCGGGCGCCAGGTCGGCGGGCACGTCCGCGCGCTGGTGGCCCTCCTCGTCCTTCACGCCGCGCTCGATGTACGGGCCGTAGCGGCCGACGCGCAGCACGATGTCGTTGCCGACGGGGAAGGAGGAGATCTCCCGGGCGTCGATCGCGCCCAGGTCCGTGACCAGCTCCTTCAGGCCGCCGAGGTGGTCGCCGTCGCCGTTGCCCGCGTCGGCGGCGCCCGCGCCCCCGGCGGCGAAGCCGCTGCCGGGCACCGTCTCGCCGAAGTAGAACCGCTTCAGCCACGGCACGGCCTGGGCCTCGCCCCGCGCGATGCGGTCGAGGTCGTCCTCCATCCGCGCGGTGAAGTCGTAGTCGACGAGCCGGCCGAAGTGCTTCTCCAGCAGGTTGACGACGGCGAAGGAGAGGAAGGACGGGACGAGCGCCGTGCCCTTCTTGAAGACGTAGCCGCGCTCCAGGATCGTGCCGATGATCGACGCGTACGTCGACGGGCGGCCGATCTCGCGCTCCTCCAGCTCCTTGACCAGCGACGCCTCGGTGTAGCGGGCCGGCGGCTTGGTGGCGTGGCCGTCCGCCGTGATCTCCTCGGCGGCCAGGGCGTCGCCCTCGGCGACCTGCGGGAGGCGGCGCTCGCGGTCGTCGAGCTCGGCGTTCGGGTCGTCGGCCCCCTCGACGTACGCCTTCATGAAGCCGTGGAAGGTGATCGTCTTGCCGGAGGCGCTGAACTCGGCGTCGCGGCCGTCCGAGGAGCGGCCGCCGATCCGGACGGTGACGGAGTCGCCGACCGCGTCCTTCATCTGGGAGGCGACGGTCCGCTTCCAGATCAGCTCGTACAGCCTGAACTGGTCGCCGGTCAGTCCGGTCTCGGCGGGCGTGCGGAAACGGTCCCCCGAGGGGCGGATCGCCTCGTGCGCCTCCTGCGCGTTCTTGACCTTCCCGGCGTACGTGCGCGGCGCGCCCGGCAGGTAGTCGGCACCGTACAGCTGCGTGACCTGCGCGCGGGCGGCGGCGACGGCCGTGTCGGACAGCGTCGTGGAGTCCGTGCGCATGTAGGTGATGAAGCCGTTCTCGTACAGCTTCTGCGCGACCTGCATCGTGGCCTTCGCGCCGAAGCCGAGCTTGCGGCTCGCCTCCTGCTGGAGGGTGGTGGTGCGGAACGGCGCGTACGGGGAGCGGCGGTACGGCTTGGACTCGACCGAGCGGACGGCGAACCGGGTGTCGGCGAGCGCGGCGGCCAGGGCGCGGGCGTTCGCCTCGTCGAGGTGGAGGACCTGGTCGCCCCTGAGGCGGCCGTCCGAACCGAAGTCACGGCCCTGGGCGACGCGGCGGCCGTCGACCGAGGCGAGGCGGGCCGTCAGGGTCGAGGGGTCGGAGGCGTCGCCGGCGCGGCCGGTACCGAAGGTGCCGGTGAGGTCCCAGTACTCGGCGGAGCGGAAGGCGATGCGCTCGCGCTCCCGCTCGACGACGAGCCGGGTGGCGACGGACTGCACGCGGCCGGCCGACAGCCGGGGCATGACCTTCTTCCACAGGACCGGCGAGACCTCGTAGCCGTACAGCCGGTCCAGGATGCGGCGGGTCTCCTGGGCGTCGACCATCCGCTTGTTCAGCTCGCGGGGGTTGGCGACGGCCTGCTGGATCGCGTCCTTGGTGATCTCGTGGAAGACCATCCGGTGGACGGGGACCTTGGGCTTGAGGACCTCCAGGAGGTGCCAGGCGATGGCCTCGCCCTCGCGGTCCTCATCGGTGGCCAGGTAGAGCTCGTCGGACTCGGCGAGCTGCTCCTTCAACTTCCTGACCTGGGCTTTTTTGTCGGCGTTCACGACGTAGATCGGCTGGAAGTCGTGTTCGACGTCCACGCCGAGCCGGCGCACCTCGCCGGTGTACTTCTCGGGCACCTCCGCGGCGCCGTTCGGGAGGTCGCGGATGTGCCCGACGCTCGCCTCGACGACGTAGCCGGGGCCGAGGTAGCCCTTGATCGTCTTCGCCTTGGCAGGGGACTCGACGATGACGAGTCGGCGGCCGCCCTGTGCGGTCTCGCGTGTCGGGGACAACTCTTCGCTCTTCTCTCCGGTCGGCGCTCGGTGCATGTGCGGCGCGACGCCGCCCCGTCCGGGGCGCACCGCGGGCACTGCGGGCACTGCGCCACGGCTGTGGCGCTGCTGTCGCTGCGGAGTGTGACGGTACAACCCGCCCCCGTGTCAAACGGCGAAAGCCCGCAACGGCCACTCGAACGGTAACCCGACTTCTGCCCTTCCTGCCGCCCGGACTCCCTTCGCGGTGCGGAGGGCCGCGTTCCGGCGAAGGGCGGTCCGCGCCGTGCGCCGGGCCGTCCGGGTCGCCGGTCTCCGCCCGGTTCGGCCTGCTCGGAGGGGTACGTCCCTGGTCGTGGCGGTGTCGGCGGCGCCGGCCGCCGGAGCGGTGGGGGCGGCTCCGTCAGATCCGGCCGAAACACCACACGCCGAGGGCCAGGAACGCCACGCCGGCCCCGACGGCGAAGGCGACGGCTGTGGCCGGGTTCACCCCGTGGGCCACCGGTGCGCGGTGCGTCACACGCGCCGCCGTCCACACCAGCAGCCCCGCGCCGAAGATCGTGAACGCCGCGCCGGCGAAGATGGCCGGTCCGCTCTCCATGCCCGTACCCCGTTCCGTCGTACCAGTCCTCGGGGCCCCGCAGGTCGCGCGCGAGCCGACCGCGTGCGGCACGGGCCCGGCACCGACCGCCGCGTGCCGCGGTTCCGGGGCCCGGGTGCCGGGCGGGCGGAGTGCCGCACGGGACGGTGCCGTCACGGCCGCGTGCCCGCGGCGCTCCCCGCCGGCGGGTGCCGGCCGGGTGGTGCCGCGGCGGCCCCGGGCCGGGGCCGGGGGCCGTGCTGCGGGGTGTCCACGGGGAGGTTGACACCTCCGGGCGTCGGGAGCGCGAATTACGGGTGAACGGCGCGGGGACCGGCGCCGCCGTTCACCCGCCCGGCGTCGTGTCAGCCCCGCCCGTCCGGCCGCGCGGGCTCCAGGAAGCCCTCCTCCACGAGGAGGCGGATCGCCCGGGGCGTGCGGTCCCGCAGCACGACCGGGTCCTCGCCCGTCAACTGGGCGATGGCGTCCAGGATGCGGCCCGCGCTGAGCGTGCCGTCGCAGACGCCGGTGAACCCGGCGCCCACCGTGTCGACCTTGGTCGCCCGCCGCATCCCGCGGTTCTGCCGCAGGATGACGTGCTCGGGGTCTTCCGCGCCCGGCAGCCCGACCTGCTCCTGCACCACCTCGGGGGCGAGCACGAAGTGGTCGGCGAGCAGGGCCGCGTCGTCCCGCGCCCGGAGGTAGTCCTGGCGGGCGAAGTGCGCCCGCACGGTCTCGCCGAGCGGCTGTTCGACCGGGTGCGGCCACTCCTCGACGACGACGGACGGCTCGTCCGCGCCGGACCTGCGCAGCGTGATCCAGCCGAAGCCGACCGCCTTGGTCCTGCGTGCCTCGAACTCGTCGAGCCACGCCTCGTACCGTGCCTGGTACTCCTCCGGGCCGGCGCGGTGGTCCCCGGCGTCCCGCAGCCACAACTCCGTGTACTGGGTGACGTCCTGGACCTCCCGCTGGATGATCCAGGCGTCGCACCCGCGCGGCACCCACGAGCGGACGCGGTCCTTCCAGTCCTCCCCCTCGACGTGCTGCCAGTTGGCCAGGAACTGCGCGTAGCCGCCGTCGTTGAGCCGCTCCCCGGCCTGCTGGACGAGGACGCGGCACAGGTCGTCGCCGCCCATCCCGCCGTCCCGGTAGGTGAGCCGGGCGCCCGGGGAGATGACGAACGGCGGGTTCGACACGATCAGGTCGTACGTCTCCGACCCGACCGGCTCGAACAGCGAGCCGGTCCGCAGCTCGGCCTCCGGTGCGCCGGACAGCGCGAGCGTCAGCCGCGTGAACTCCAGCGCCCGCGGGTTGAGGTCCGTCGCCGTCACCCGTGTGGCGTGCCGCGTGGCGTGCAGCGCCTGGATGCCGGAGCCGGTGCCGAGGTCCAGCGCGGAGGCGACGGGGGTCCGCACGGTGAGCCCGGCGAGCGTGGTGGACGCGCCGCCGACGCCGAGGACGACGCCCTCGCCCCTGCCGCCGGCCCCGCTCGCGCCGCCCACGGCGCACCCGAGGTCGGAGACGATGTACCAGTCCTCGCCGTCGGGGCCGCCGTACGGGCGCACGTCGACCGCGGCCCGGACGCCGTCGCCGTCCCGTGCCACCCAGCCGTCCGCGAGCGCCTCGTCCATCGGGAGGGCGGAGCGCGCCTGCTCGTACGGCACCCGCTGCTGGAGCAGGAACAGCCGGACGAGGGCGTCCAGCGCCCCGTCCCCGCGGGTGGCGCGCAGGGCGGGCACCGTCTCGCTGCGCGCGAGGGCGGCGTAGGCGGGCGCGCCGAGCCGGTCGAGGAGCCCGTCGGCGGTGAAGCCGGCGGCCAGGAGGGCGGCGCGCAGGCGGTCGGCGTGGTCGGGCACCGGGAGGCTGGTGGTCAGGCTGGTCGTACTCACCCACTCATTGTGACCGGCGCCACGGGCGATGACGAACGGCCCGGCTTCCCTGTGGACAACCGGGCCGGACGACTGGGGCGGGTACCGCTACTCGGACGCGGCGCTCGTCGAGGCGGAGGGCTTCGCCGAAGTGGAGGGCTTGGCCGGGGCGGAGGGCTTCGCCGACGCGCTGCCGGAGGCGGCGGCGGACGGGGAGGCGGGCGCGGCGTCACCGGGCTTGGCGGCGGGGCCGCTGGTCGCGGTGGGCGCGACGGACGCCCTGGTCTTCTGGCAGCCCGGCTGCTTGGCCATGGCCTTGCCCAGTTCACCGGACTGGATCTTGGCCAGCGCGTCCTGGTCCATCTTCTCGATGCGCTTCAGCCCGTCCGCGACGCCCTGGAGGCCGTCGGCGAACTTCTGCTGGTCCTTGGGGTCGAGGGCGTCGACCTGCTTCCTCAGGCCCTCGTAGGCCGTGGCGGTGGCGTTGAGCTCCTTGATGGCGTCCTGCCGGAGCTTCTCGCCGTTCTCGACGGGCGGGACGCCGGCGCTCTCGACCGCCTTGGCGAGCGCCTTGTCCGTGTCGGCGATGTCCTGGAACGCCTTCGAGTCCGCCGCCTGGACGTCGGCTGGCTTGCCGTCCGCCGCCGTCGAGATGATGGTCTGCTGGGCGTCGGCCCGCTTCTGGATCTGTGGCTTGGCCTGGTCGCAGAACGTCTTCGCCCAGGCGTCCACCTTCTGGCCTTCGTCGACTTCGTCACTGCTGCAGCCCGACAGCGCGAGTACCAGCACCGCACCGCCGGACAGCGCGGCTGCAAGCTTCTTGTTCACCGGATCGGTCCCTTCCGAGGCTCTCGGCCCCGGAACATACACGCCAAGTGGGCGACACCCGCGTGTCGTGTCACCATTACGCACCCTTTTGCACCGTTTGCACCAAGGGAGAGAAGGCTCACCGAAAAGGCTCCGGCATCCGGTGGACCGGCCCGGCCGCGGGCCGGCCACCCCTGCCCGGCCAGGCGTCACACCGTGGTACGGCCGGCCGTCACCGGACGGGGGCCGCCTCGTCGGGGGAACCCGTGACGCGCCCGGGCGTGTCCTCGCCGTCCCCGGCCACCGAGCGCCGCTTGGAGACGTACACCGCGGCGACGATGACGACGATCGCGACCGTCGCCGCCGCGGCCCGGACGCCGGCGCTGGAGTCGGGGCCGTGGCCGAACCGGACGACGGCGGGCGCGATGAGCAGCGCCACCAGGTTCATGACCTTGAGCAGCGGGTTGATCGCCGGTCCCGCGGTGTCCTTGAACGGGTCGCCGACCGTGTCGCCGATCACCGTCGCGGCGTGGGCCTCGCTGCCCTTGCCACCGTGGTGGCCGTCCTCGACGAGCTTCTTGGCGTTGTCCCAGGCACCGCCCGAGTTCGCCAGGAAGACCGCCATCAGGAGGCCGGTGCCGATGGCTCCCGCGAGGTAGGCGCCGAGCGCGCCCACCCCGAGGGTGAAGCCGACCGCGATGGGCGCCATCACGGCCAGCAGGCCCGGGGTCGCCAGTTCGCGCAGGGCGTCCTTGGTGCAGATGTCGACGACCCGCCCGTACTCCGGCTTCTCCGTGCGGTCCATGATCCCGGGGTGCTCGCGGAACTGGCGGCGCACCTCGTACACCACCGACCCCGCCGAACGGGACACCGCGTTGATGGCCAGTCCGGAGAAGAGGAAGACGACCGCGGCGCCGAGGACGAGCCCGACGAGGTTGTTGGGCTGCGAGATGTCCATGCTGAGGGTCGTCTCGGTGGCCCTGGCGCCCACGTCGGCGACGGCGGTGGCGATGGCGTCCCGGTACGAGCCGAACAGCGCCGAGGCCGCGAGGACCGCCGTGGCGATGGCGATGCCCTTCGTGATCGCCTTGGTGGTGTTGCCGACCGCGTCGAGGTCGGTGAGGACCTGCGCGCCGGGGCCCCGGACGTCGCCGGACATCTCGGCGATGCCCTGCGCGTTGTCGGAGACGGGCCCGAAGGTGTCCATCGCGACGATGACGCCGACGGTGGTGAGCAGCCCGGTGCCGGCGAGCGCGACGGCGAACAGCGCGAGCATGATCGACGCGCCGCCGAGGAGGAACGCCCCGTAGACGGCCAGGCCGATCAGCAGGGCCGTGTAGACGGCGGACTCCAGGCCGAGGGAGACCCCCGCGAGGACGACGGTGGCGGGGCCGGTCAGCGACGACTTCCCGACGTCCTTCACGGGCCGCCGGCTCGGCTCGGTGAAGTACCCGGTCAGCTGCTGGATCAGCGCGGCGAGGACGATGCCGAGGGCGACGGCCACGAGCGCCAGGACCCGGGGGTCGCCGCCGTGCGCCCGCACGGCGGTGTCGGTGACGCCCTCCAGCTCCGCGAATGAGGCCGGCAGGTGGACGAACGCGGCGACCGCCACGAGCACGAGCGAGATGACGGCGGAGAGGAAGAACCCGCGGTTGATCGCCGACATGCCGCTGCGGTCGGAGCGCCGGGGCGCGACCGCGAGGATGCCGATCATCGCGGTGACGACGCCGATCGCCGGGACGACGAGGGGGAAGACGAGGCCGAGGTCGCCGAAGACGGCCTTGCCGAGGATCAGCGCGGCGACGAGCGTGACGGCGTACGACTCGAAGAGGTCGGCGGCCATGCCGGCGCAGTCGCCGACGTTGTCCCCGACGTTGTCGGCGATGGTGGCGGCGTTGCGCGGGTCGTCCTCGGGGATGCCCTGCTCGACCTTGCCGACCAGGTCGGCGCCGACGTCGGCGGCCTTGGTGAAGATGCCGCCGCCGACGCGCATGAACATGGCGATCAGGGCGGCACCGAGGCCGAAGCCCTCCAGGACCTTGGGCGCGTCCGCCCCGTAGACGAGGACGACGCAGCAGACGCCGAGCAGTCCGAGGCCGACGGTGGACATGCCGACCACGCCGCCCGTGCGGAACGCGATCCTCATGGCCCTGCGGGAGACGGCCGCCGGGTCCCTTCCCGGCTCGCCCGGCGCCGAGGTGGCCTCACGCGCCGCCGCCGCCACCCGCACGTTGCTCCGCACGGCGAGGCGCATGCCGACATACCCGATGACGGCGGAGAAAAGCGCGCCGACGAGGAAGAACAGCGAACGACCGGCGCGCTGGGCCCAGTCGTCGGCCGGAAGCAGCATGAGGAGGAAGAAGACGACGGCCGCGAAAACCGCCACGGTCCTCAACTGCCGTGCCAGATAGGCGTTGGCGCCTTCCTGGATGGCGGCGGCGATCCTCCTCATGGATTCGGTGCCCTCACCGGCGGCCAGCACCTGGCGGACGAGCAGCCGGGCGACGACCAGGGCGATCAGCGCCACGAAGGCGATCGCGATCACGATGATCCGGTTCTCTCCGGTGAGGACCGCGGCGGCGAGCGGGCCCGGGCCGGGGGACCGCTGTGGGGCGAGGAGCTCCGCCATTCGTCCTCCTCGATGTCGGAGCCCGGGACACGGACGGCTTGCAGGGAGCGGCACCCGGTCGGCACGGGGCGTCGAGAAAAAGAATCGGCCGCGCCCTTCCGGTCGGCAAATGATCCGTTTTCGAAATCCACCCGGAAGCAGTAGCGGGGTGGCGGTGCCGACTTCCGGGGAGAGGGCCCCGAAGGATTCCGGAAAAGGAAGAAGGCCCTGCTCGGCAGGGCCTTTCACGGGTGGTGCGGGAGGCGCGGGGACCTCAGAGGGCTTCCGCGAGACCCGCCCTGGGCCAGCTCATCCGAATGAGTCCGCCGCGCTCCCCCGCGGACACCTCGACGTCGTCGACGAGCCCGCTGATCACCGCGAGCCCCATCTGGTCCTCGCCCTCCGCGTCGTCGAAGTCCCGGGTCGGCGCGCCGCTGCGCGAACCGGGCACACCGGCCGCGTCGGCGGCCGCGACACCGGCGCCGGGCACCTCGTCGCCGACCTCGATGGAGAACGCCTTCTCCTCCTCGGTCAGCATCACCTTGACGGGCGCGGTGACGCCGTTGCTGCGGTGCAGTCCGACGGCGCGGGAGCACGCCTCACCCACGGCGAGCCTGACCTCGTCCAGCACGGCTTCGTCGACCCCTGCCCGGCGTGCGACGGCCGCCGCCACCAGGCGGGCGGTCCTGACGTGCTCGGGCTGGGCGCTGAAGCGGAGTTCAACGGTGGCCATGCGGTCCCCCTCGGGCGTACGAGCGTGTCTCCCAGGGGTCCGGGCCAGCTGCCCGGTGCCCCTGCCGTTCCACCGGACGTCCCGGGTCCGTCCGGCACATCCGCACCGCCGGGGCGCTGGGCCACCAGCGGCGGTACCGCCTCCCGCGCGTCCTGTGGGCCCCGCGGACCCGGAGCCCTCCCACAAGGCCATGTGCCCGGTGAGCGGGCCTTCACGCCCCGCCCAGGGGGCTCGTGGGCCCGTTTCCGGCTTTCCGTGCCGTCCCCTCACCGGTGGAGCCGGTGGAGGGCGCAGGGAGCCGCGGCCTCGGCACCGGGCCCTGGCGGGAGCCCGGCGCGGGCCCATGGCGGCGCGTGGCCGCCGCGACCTCGGGCCCCGACCCGGGGCCGTCGGCTCGCCACCGTCACCGGCGCGTGCAGGACACCGAGACGACCCGAGGGCCCCACGGGCTTCGGCACGGGCACGGCGAACCGGCCACCGGGCCACCGAACCGGCCCACGGCAGCGCCTCCCGCCGGCGCTCGGGCACCGCGGGAGCGGACGGGGGCGCGGTCGACGACCGCGGCGGCGTCCGGCCCGCACGGGGCCGGGCGTCGTCGTCCTGGTCAGTCGGTGGCGGCGACGGCCTCGTCGACCGTGGTGTGGATCGGGAAGACCTTGGTCAGGCCCGTGATCCGGAAGATCTTCAGGATGCGCTCCTGGTTGCAGACCAGGCGCAGCGAACCCTCGTGGGCGCGCACACGCTTCAGCCCGCCGACCAGGACACCCAGACCGGTCGAGTCCAGGAAGTCCACACCCTCCATGTCGACGACCAGGTGGTAGCTGCCGTCGTTCACCAACTCGACCAACTGCTCGCGCAGCTTGGGCGCGGTATACACATCAATCTCGCCACCGACCTCGACGACCGTACGGTCGCCACCAGGGCCGGACACATTGCGAGTCGACAGGGACAGGTCCACGGATCCTCCAGCACCTTGCTATCGAGCGGTCGCCCCCGGGTCTCCCCGACGGAGTCAGGGGACGGATCGCCAGCCGCGATGGCATTCAATCACTTACCAGCAGCCATGCACGACGCCTTGGGAGCATTGTCCGTCACGCCGGTGACACACTCGGTGTCGATGGCCAGGAATCACCGCCCCAGTCGTCCCCCCGAGAACGGGGACACCCGCCCCTCTCCCGGTGCGGTCCTCGACCGGCTCACCGCACGGGCGAACCGGGCTGCGCGCATCACTCATACGGAGCACCTGCCCCCGAGGGAGGGCCGGCATGCCGTCTGGCCGGATCGCATCCGTCCGGAAGTGATCAACGCCATTCACCAGGCCGGTGTCGACCATCCGTGGGTCCATCAGGCGGCCGCCGCCGAGCACGCCCTGGACGGCGAGTCGGTGGTGATCGCCACGGGTACGGCATCCGGAAAGTCCCTGGCCTACCTCGCACCCGTCCTGTCGACGCTCCTGGACGGCTCCGAGGCGGCGAACGGCCGGGGCGCCACCGCGCTGTACCTGTCCCCCACCAAGGCGCTCGCCGCCGACCAGCGGCGCGCCGTGCGGGCCCTCTCGGCACCGCTCGGCAACCGCGTCCGCCCGGCCGTGTACGACGGGGACACCCCCGTCGAGGAGCGCGAGTGGGTCCGCCAGTACGCGAACTACGTGCTGACCAACCCGGACATGCTCCACCGGGGCGTGCTCCCCTCCCACCCGCGTTGGGCCTCCTTCCTGCGCGCCCTGCGCTACGTCGTGATCGACGAGTGCCACACGTACCGGGGAGTCTTCGGATCCCACGTCGCGCAGGTGCTGCGACGGCTGCGCCGCCTGTGCGCCCGGTACGGATCCGACCCCGTCTTCCTCCTCGCCTCGGCCACCGCCGCCGAGCCGGCCGTCGCCGCGGGCCGTCTCACCGGCCTGCCGGTCCACGAGGTGGCCGACGACGCGTCGCCGCGCGGCGAGCTCGTCTTCGCCCTGTGGGAGCCGCCGCTCACCGAACTGGAGGGCGAGAACGGCGCTCCCGTCCGGCGCACCGCGACGGCCGAGACCGCCGACCTGCTGACCGACCTGACGGTGCAGGGCGTCCGCTCGGTCGCCTTCGTCCGCTCCCGGCGGGGCGCCGAGCTGATCTCGGTCATCGCGCAGGAGCGTCTCGCCGAGGTGGACCGGTCCCTCGCCCGCAGGGTCGCCGCCTACCGGGGCGGCTACCTCCCCGAGGAGCGCCGCGCCCTGGAGCGGGCCCTGCACTCCGGCGAGCTCCTCGGCCTCGCCGCGACCACCGCCCTGGAGCTGGGCATCGACGTGTCGGGCCTGGACGCGGTCCTCATCTCCGGCTATCCGGGCACCCGCGCCTCCCTGTGGCAGCAGGCGGGCCGCGCCGGGCGGTCCGGGGAAGGCGCCCTGGCGGTGCTGGTCGCCCGCGACGACCCGCTGGACACGTACCTCGTCCACCATCCGGAGGCGCTGTTCCGGCGGCCGGTGGAGTCCACCGTCCTGGACCCCGACAACCCGTACGTCCTGGCCCCGCACCTGTGCGCGGCAGCGGCCGAGTCGCCGCTCTCCGACGGCGACCTGGAGCTGTTCGGCCCCTCCACGGCGGAGCTGCTGCCGCAGCTGGAGACCGCCGGTCTGCTGCGGCGGCGGGCGTCCGGCTGGTACTGGACGCGTCGCGAACGCGCCGCCGACCTCGCCGACATCCGGGGCGAGGGCCGCAGCCCCGTCCAGATCGTCGAGGAGGGCACGGGGCGCCTCCTCGGCACCGTGGACGCCTCGGCCGCCCACACCACCGTCCACGAGGGCGCCGTCCACCTCCACCAGGGCCGTACGTACCTGGTGCGACACCTCGACCTGAAGGAGTCGGTCGCCCTCGTCGAGGAGGCCGCCCCGCCGTACTCCACCACCGCCCGCGACACCACCTCCATCTCCGTCCTGGAGACCGACACCGAGATCCCGTGGGGGGAGGGCCGCCTCTGCTACGGCTCCGTCGAGGTCACCAACCAGGTCGTCTCCTTCCTCCGCCGCCGCCTGATGACCGGCGAGGTCCTCGGCGAGACCAAGCTCGACCTGCCGCCGCGCACCCTGCGCACCCGGGCCGTGTGGTGGACCGTCACCGAGGACCAGCTGGACGCGGCCCGGGTGAACCCGGAGCAGCTGGGCGGGGCGCTCCACGCCGCCGAACACGCCTCGATCGGTCTGCTGCCGCTGTTCGCCACCTGCGACCGCTGGGACATCGGCGGCGTGTCCGTCCCGCTCCACCCCGACACGCTGCTGCCGACGGTGTTCGTCTACGACGGCCACCCGGGCGGCGCCGGGTTCGCCGAGCGGGCCTTCCACACCGCCCGTGCCTGGCTGGGCGCGACCCGCGAGGCGATCGCGGCGTGCGAGTGCGACGCGGGCTGCCCGTCCTGCATCCAGTCGCCCAAGTGCGGCAACGGCAACGACCCGCTGCACAAGCGCGCCGCCGTACGCCTCCTCACCGAACTCCTCCGGAGCGCCCCGCAGGACCCGGTGGGGCCGGACGCTCCCGGGGAGGGTCCTCCGGGGCCGGCCTCCCTCCGGAAGGACCCTCCGGGCCCGGGCGCCCGCCGGGAGCCCCGGGGGTCCTCGGCTCCCCCTCCCAAGGCCCCCGGGGCTCCGGCCACGCCTCCGCAGGGCCCGCCCGTGACCTGACCACCGGGGCGTACGGGCCGAGGCGCGCCCGTGCCGCCACCTCCGCGATCTCCCCCCGCAGGGTGCACCGCACCACCTCCGCCCGTTGCGCCCGCGCGACCCGGGCGGCCGCTTCGCAGGCGCCCTCGGCTCCCCGCAGGGCGCGGTCGGCCGCCGCGAGAGCCGCCAGGTCGGCCGCGCCGCCCGCCCGGTGCCGGACCGCCACGGCCTGGCCCAGGGCGAGCACCGCGGCGAACACGGCGCACAGCGTGCCCGCCGTCATGGCCGACCACACGCTCGCCGAGCCCCGGTCGCCGCCGTGTCTCAGGGACCGTCCTCCCCGCCCACCGCGTCCTCCGCGAGGGCGGCCGCCTCGGCGCGGAGGGTCACCCCCCAGGAGGCGGGCCCTGGCGCGGGCGCCTCGACCCGTACCCGCCACAGGTCGCCCACGCGTTCCACCACCACCCGCGCCCCGTCCGGTGCGGCCTCCCGGGTCGTCTCCACCGCCGACGCCTCCGGCTCCGACCGGGCCACCGCCCGTGCCCCGGCGCGCGCGGCGTCCACGCACTGGATCTGTGCGGCCGCCGCGACGAGCCCCCAGAGCAGCGCCATCGTGAACACCACCAGCGCGGGTGCCGACAGGGCCGCCTCCGCCGTCACCGAGCCCCGGTCCGCGCGCCGCCGGGCGCCGGGTCCGCGTCTCAGAACGGGGCATCGAGCGCCCTCTCGATCGTCGCCCGCAGTCCCGACGCCACGGCGTCGCTCGTCACGACCTTGTACAGCACGGCCGCGAAGGCGCACGCGGCGATCGTGCCCATCGCGTACTCCGCCGTGTTCATGCCGGCGTCCCGCCGCATGCCCGTCCGGGCCTTCGACCAGCGCCGCCTCGTCCATCCCGCCATCCGGTGCCACACGGCAACCTCCTTGTCTCGTACCACTCGTGTCGTTGCCACCGGCTCCAGGGGCCGGTGTGCCTCACAGCAGGCGGCCGGCCAGTCCGATCACGACCGGTGCGACACCGACCGCGAGGAAGGCGGGCAGGAAGCACAGCCCCACCGGCGCCGTGATCAGCACCTGCGCCCGCCGGGCGCGGGCGGCGGTGGCTCTGGCCCGCTCGGCACGCAGCCCCGCGGCCAGCCGGGACACCGGTGCCGCCGCCGGGGCCCCCGAGGCGGCCGCCCGTTCCAGGCAGCGGGCCAGCGGCCGCGCCCCCGGCAGGCCCCCGAACCGGCCCCACGCCTCGCGCGGGTCACCGCCCAGCGCCAGTTCCGCCGCGACCCGTATGAGCCGCTCGCCCACGGGGCCGCCCATCGACCGGCCGACCGCCTCCGCCGCCTCGCAGGGGCCCGCCCCGGCCGACAGGCAGGCCGCGAGCAACTCCGCGGCGAGCGGCAGCCGGCCGGCCGCCTCGATGTCGGTGGCCGTGGGGCGGGGACGGCGCCGCCACCTCCGCGCGCCGTACGCCCCCACGGCGCCGATCACGCAGCCGGTGATCCCGCCGAACAGCGCCCACCCGGCCGCCGCTGCCGCGGCCGGGCCGGCCCACCGGCGCGTCCCGGCCGCGACGCGCCCCGTCCATCGGGGCCGGGGACGGCGGGGGTACTCGGCTGCGGCCAGCGCCACGAGCCGTCCGCGGGTCCGCCTGGTCCGCCGGGTGCGCGCCACCGTCCACGTCGTCCCCAGGGCGGTCGCGAGTACCGCGATCGCCGTCCACAGGTGGTGGACGACCTCTCCGGCCCCTCCGGTCACGGCTCCTCCCCCGCTCCGACGATCCGCCCGGCCCACCACAGCCCCGCCGCTTCCAGGGCCCCGCCGACCACGAGGCAGGCGAGGCCGGCCGGGGTGTGCAGGAGGACCCTCAGCGGATCGGCGCCGAGGGCGGCGCCCATGGCGAGACCCGCGACGGGCAGCAGGGCGAGGAGGACGACGGTGGCCCACGCACCGGACAGCTCGGTCCGGAGCCGCTCCCGTTGCTCCCGCCGCTCGCGCAGCGCCGCCTCCAGCCGGTCGAGCCCTGCGGCCAGCCCCGCACCGCCGTCCACGGCGACCTGCCAGCAGGCTCCGAGGCCGGCCAGCCCGTCGGCGCCCGCCGCGCCCGCCGCGCCGCGCAGCGCCTCGGGGACATCACCGCCGAACCGTGCGGCGGCGAGCACGGCGGGCTCCTCGGCGCCCAGCGCCCCGGTGCTGTGGGCGGCGAAGCGCAGGGCCTGGGCGGGCTGGCTGCCGGCGCGCAGTTCCGCCGCGACGGCGGCGCACAGTTCGATCACGGTGTCGGCCCGCCGGTCCCGCTCCTTGACGCGGGCCCGTGCGCGCAGTCGTCTGCCGACCAGGGGCACGGCGACCGCGCCCGCCAGCAGCGGCAGCAGGGATCCTCCCAGCAGGGCCGGCACGAGCGCGGCCACGAGGCACAGCCACTCCGGCCGGAAGCGTGACGCCGGCCACCTCGACCGCAGGCCGGTCGGCGCAGGGCCGACGTGGGCCGCGCTGCCCGCGAACAACAGCCTTCCCCGGCGCGGCCCCCGGCCCCGTCCCGGGTGGAGCAAGGCCGTGGCCGCACACAGCGCCGCCGTGGACACCGGCCGGCCCGTCACCACCGCGCACCCCCGACCAGGGTGCGCAGCCGTTCCCAGCCCCGTTCCTGGGTGAAGCCGGCCGGCGCCCACCGCAGTGCGGGCACGGTGGTGACCAGCCCGTCAGGGTTGCGCTCCAGCACGTGGACCTCCGCGACCCGCCGGCGGCCTCCCGGCGCGCGCACGAGGTGCACCACGGCGGACAGGCCGGCGGCCAGCTGGCTGTGCAGGGCGGCCCGGTCGAGCCCCGCGGCCGTTCCCAGGGCCTCGAGGCGCGCGGGTACGTCCGCCGCGGTGTTGGCGTGCACCGTCCCGCAGCCGCCCTCGTGGCCCGTGTTCAGGGCGGCGAGCAGGTCGGCGACCTCCGCGCCCCGCACCTCGCCGACGACGAGGCGGTCCGGTCGCATCCGCAGTGCCTGACGCACCAGGTCCCGCAGGGTCACCCGGCCGGCGCCCTCCTGGTTCGGCGGGCGGGCCTCCAGCCGCACCACGTGTGGATGGTCGGGCCGCAGCTCCGCGGAGTCCTCGGCCAGGATGATCCGCTCGCGCTCCCCGACGAGCCCGAGGAGGGTCGACAGCAGCGTCGTCTTCCCCGTGCCCGTGCCGCCACTGACCAGGTACGACACCCGGTTCTCGACGAGTGCCCGCAGGACGCGGTCGCCGCGCGGCGGGACCGTCCCGGCACGGACGAGTTCGGTGAGCGTGAAGGCGCGTGGCCGTACCACGCGCAGGGACAGGCACGTCGAGCCGACGGCGATCGGCGGCAGCACCGCGTGCATCCGCGTACCGTCCGGCAACCGGGCGTCGACCCAGGGGCGGGCGTCGTCGAGGCGACGGCCCGCCACCGCCGCGAGCCGCTGTGCGAGTCGGCGTACGGCCTCGGCGTCGGGAAACGAGACGCCGGACGGTTCGAGGCCGTCGCCCCGGTCCACCCACACCCGGTCCGGCGCGGACACCAGCACGTCGGTGACCGCGGGATCGGCGAGCAGCGGCTCCAGCGGCCCCGTGCCCACCAGTTCGCAGCGCAGCTCCTCCGCAGTCCCCAGCACCTGGGTGTCGCCCAGCAGCCTTCCCTGGGCCCGCAGCGCCGCCGCCACCCCGGCCGGGGTCGGTTCGGTGCCGCTCTCGGCGAGCCGCTGCCGCACGGCCTCCAGCAGCCCGGCGGTCATGACACGGCCTCCGCGACGAGCACCCGCTCCCAGAGCGCGGAGCAGAACCGCCCCAGCGGGCCGGAGGCACTGCCGCCGGGCGGGGTCCCCCCGTCCAGCGACGCGAGGAGCCCCGGCTCCTCGGGCAGTTCCCCGGCGAGCGGCAGCCCGAGCACCCGGGCGACCCACGTCTCGTCGACCCCGGTGGCGTACGGGCCGCGTACCACCACGCGCAGGTCGTCGAGGACCATGCCCGCCATGGACGCCACCCTCTTGGCCGCGGCGACCGCCCTCAACTCCCCGGGTACGACGAGCAGTCCCATGTCGACCTGGGCGAGTGCCTCGACGGTGGCGTCGTCGATGCGGCGTGGCAGGTCGGCCACCACGACGCCGCCCCTGCGGCGCGCCGCCGCGAGCACGGACCGCATGGCTTCGGGAGGGACCACGGCGGTGTCGCCCCGGTCCCAGCTCAGCACCCGCAGGCCGCGCAGCGACGGCAGCGACTCCTCGAGGGCCGCGCCGGCGACCCGCCCCTTGGAAGCAGCGAAATCCGGCCATCGCAGGCCCTCTTCCCGCTCCGCGCCCAGGAGGACGTCGAGCCCGCCTCCGAGCGGGTCCCCGTCCACGAGCATCGTGCGGTGTCCGCCTCGGGCGGCGCTGACGGCCAAGGCGCACGCCAGGGTCGACGCTCCCGCCCCTCCTCGGCCCCCCAGCACGCCGACGGTCAGCGCCGGTCGTCCGACGCCCTCGACGACGTCGGCGATCCGGTCGACGAGCCAGCTCTCCGCGTCCGGCAGCCGCAGCACGCACTCCGCTCCGATCTCCACGGCCCGCCGCCACACGTTGCCGTCGTCCTGGTCACGGCCCACGAGCAGCACACCCGGTCTGCGCGACACGCCCCGGCAGCGTGCCGCCGCGTCGTCACCGACGATGACCAGCGGCGCCGCCTCCCACTCGGCCTTGCGGTCCGGTGGCGCGTGGTGCACCACCGGCTGGCAGCCCGCGGCGGCGCACAGCCTGAGCAGGTCGTCGAGCAGCTCGACGTCCTCGGTCACGATCAGCGGTTCCACCCGCCGGTCCTCCACGGCCGGCGCCCGCTCGTACGTCCTGGAGTCCGCCATGGTCTCCACCCCCTCTTCCGCTTCCCCACGGCACCTGTCCGGTGCCGTGTCCCCGCTCGGCCCCGTGTGTCGCGCACGTGCGTCGTCCACGCGGCGTCCGCACGCGGCTTTCGGCGCGCGTCGGCACCGAGTCGCGCCGCGCCGGCGTGACGGGAGATCCGTGATTCCACGTCACGGCTTCGCGGCCGGAATCACCGTGCCGGACTTCCGGAAATAAAGTGGATCTTGCTGAAAAACTGTGGACAGCCCACCACTTGTGAATATCTCGATCACCCATACCGGCGACTTCCGCAGAGCAGCACCTCGGCTACTCTGAGTGAGGAAAAGCGGGCACGCCGAAGGTGGCGCCACGGGAGCGCGAGGGAGGCGGAACGAGGATGCCGAGACCGGACCGGCGGGCGAAAACCCCTCGGGACATGCGACGACCCCCGCCGGGGGGGAGAGCGGGGGTCGTCTCTCCGGCCGACTCGGGGGGGGGAGGAGCCGGTCCGGGTTAGCACGGTCGCGAACGATCCGTGACTTCCATGGTGTACCCGAGAGCCTTCTCAAGCAAACCCACACGCCCCGGCGTACGCCGAATGGCGGGCACCTATGCTCTGGCTTGTGGAAAACCACTCCTCGCCTCGCACAGCAGCGTTCTTTGACCTGGACAAGACGGTCATTGCGAAGTCATCGACGCTGACCTTCGGCAAGTCCTTCTACCAAGGCGGCCTGATCAACCGCCGCGACGCGCTGCGCACCGCGTACACGCAGTTCGTCTTCCTCGCGGGTGGCGCCGACCACGACCAGATGGAGCGGATGCGCACGTACCTCTCCAGACTCTGCAAGGGCTGGAACGTCCAGCAGGTCAGGGAGCTGGTCGCCGAGACGCTGCACGAGCTGATCGACCCGATCATCTACGACGAGGCCGCCTCGCTCATCGAGGAGCACCACGCGGCCGGCCGGGACGTGGTGATCGTCTCCACTTCCGGCGCCGAGGTGGTGGAGCCGATCGGCGAGATGCTGGGCGCGGACCGCGTGGTCGCCACCCGCATGGTCGTCGGCGACGACGGCTGCTTCACGGGGGAGGTGGAGTACTACGCGTACGGCCCCACCAAGGCCGAGGCGGTGCGGGAACTGGCCGCGTCGGAGGGGTACGACCTGTCGCGGTGCTACGCGTACAGCGACTCGGCGACGGACCTGCCGATGCTGGAGGCGGTCGGGCACCCGCACGCGGTGAACCCGGACCGCACGCTGCGGCGGGAGGCGGCGGCGCGGGAGTGGCCGGTCCTCGTCTTCAACCGCCCCGTCCGGCTGAAGCAGCGCCTCCCCTCGTTCCGGATGCCGCCGCGACCGACCCTGGTGGCGGTCGCGGCGATCGGCGCGGCGGCCGCCACCGCGGGGCTGGTCTGGTACGCGAGCAGGCGCCGCCAGCCGGCGTCACCGAAGGGCGCATCCACTACCGGACTTGTCCGTATTTGAATGCAAAAGTAAAGATATTCGTGCAGGGCTTTCGCATCACGGGTCCCGGTAGTACAAAGGACTTACGGCCCGCGAGACCAAGGACATCCGAAAGGATCACCTGTTGAGCAAGAAGGCCCCACGGACCGAACAGCACGGAAGCTGAGCACCCACGCGACGTCGACCCGTCGATTACGGGCCAGCCGCACCAGGCGTAGGGCAGAGTTCCCCGCCTGATGGGCACATATCGAGGACGCATGGTAACTCGGCGGAAGTGCCAGCGGCGGTACCGGAATCGGTACCGCCGCAACCCTGCCGGGGCACGGCCCCTCCCCTCGGTCGAAGGCCGGGCCCCCTGCGCGGCGGGCGCGCCCTGTCGCCGGACGGGCTCAGGCGGCGCCGCGCTGGAGCGCCTCGCAGACGGCCGTCGACTCCCGGACACCGAGTTCCACCGCCCGGCCGCAATGGGTGATCCACCGGGCCATGCCCTCCGGCGTCCCGGACAGGTAACCGTCGAAGGCTGCGACGTACGCGGCACGGCCCAGTTCGGCGTGGCCGACCTCGGCGGGGCAGATCGCCTTCGGGTCGAGTCCGCTGCCGATCAGCACCAGGCGCTCGGCGGCCCGCGCCACCAGGCCGCTGTACGAGGTGAAGGGCCGCAGCGCCAGCAGTTCGCCGTGCACCACGGAGGCCGTGACGAGCGCCGGGGCGGAGGTGCCCGCGACGATCAGCTCCGCGAGGCCGTCCAGTCGGGCGGCGACGTCGGCCGCGTCCGGCAGGGGCGCCTCGATCAGCTGCTCGTCGACCGCCTCACCGGGCTGCCGCGGCCGGCCCACGGACGCCGCGGAATCCGCGGCGTCACCGGCCGCCACGAGGTGCAGCCGGGCCAGGACCCGGAGGGGCGACTGCCGCCAGATGGAGAGCAGTTGGCCGACCTCGACGCCGAGCCTCAGCGCCGCCCCGACCGTTCGCGCCTCGACGTCCGCGCGGAAGTCGCTACGCCTGCGGACCTCTTCCAGGGCCCAGTCGGCGCCGGACAGCGCCGCCGAGGCGCGCGCGCCGCGCAGCGCCGCCTCCGAGGAGATCTCGTTGCTGCGGCGCCGCATCACACGGTGCCCGTAGACCCGGTCGACGGCCTTGCGCACGGAGTCCACGGCGTCGGGGACACCCGGCAGCGCGGCGAGGGCGACCAACGGGTCGGCGGCATGCGTACTCATAAGTAGCGAGGCTACGCGCACCGGCGACACCGACCCACCCCCAGTGGTGTTCCTCATAGGGATGGGCAACGCGGTGCCATCGAACCGCTACGGTAGGTGAACATGAAGATCGCTTTTGTTGGGAAGGGCGGCAGCGGCAAGACGACGCTGTCCTCGCTCTTCATCCGCCACCTGGCGAGCACCGAGGCCCCCGTGGTCGCGGTGGACGCCGACATCAACCAGCACCTCGGGACCGCGCTCGGCCTCGGTGAGGACGAGGCGGCGGCGCTCCCCTCGATGGGCGCGCACCTGCCCTTGATCAAGCAGTACCTGCGCGGCAGCAACCCGCGGATCGGCTCCGTCGACACGATGATCAAGACGACGCCGCCCGGCGAGGGCTCGCGGCTGCTGCGCGTCCGCGAGGACAACCCGGTGTACGAGGCGTGCGCCCGTCCGCTGCGGCTGGACGGCGGCGTGATCCGGTTCATGGCGACGGGGCCGTTCACCGAGGCGGACCTGGGGGTGGCCTGCTACCACTCGAAGGTCGGTGCGGTGGAGCTGTTCCTGAACCACCTGGTCGACGGTCCCGACGAGTACGTCGTCGTCGACATGACGGCCGGTTCGGACTCGTTCGCGTCCGGGCTGTTCACCCGGTTCGACATGACGTTCCTGGTGGCCGAGCCGACGCGGAAGGGCGTCTCGGTCTACCGCCAGTACACGGAGTACGCGCGGGACTTCGGGGTCGCCCTGAAGGTCGTCGGCAACAAGGTCCAGAGCCGGGACGACCTGGAGTTCCTGCGGGACCAGGTGGGGGACGACCTGCTGGTGACGGTCGGGCAGTCGGACTGGGTGCGGTCCATGGAGAAGGGGCGGACCGGCCCGTTCGGGGCACTGGAGCCGGAGAACCGGGAGTCCCTGCGCGTACTGCGGGACGCCGTCGACGCGACGTACGAGCGGCGCGACTGGGAGCGGTACACGCGCCAGATGGTGCACTTCCACCTGAGGAACGCGGAGAGCTGGGGCAACGCGAAGACGGGTGCCGACCTGGCCGCGCAGATCGACCCCGCCTTCGTGCTGGGGGAAGCGGTGGCGCGGCTGTCGGTCTAACCGTCCCGGCGCGCGCCGGCCGGTGCCGTCACCGGGCGGCCGCCTGGTCCGCGTTCCCGCCGCCGGGCGACGGTGAGGCGCTCGCCGGCGGAGCGGTGAGGAAGCGGTTCCAGCCCTCGGCCGGCGCCTGCCCCACCTTCAGTGTCCGCAGCCTGGCGAGGACGGCCGGGTCCTGGACGTCGAGCCAGTCCGCGAGCTGACGGAACGACACGCAGCGGACCTCGGGCTTCACACAGACGTGAGCAATCGTTTCCTCAATGGCGCGCATGTACGTGCCGCCGTTCCAGGACTCGAAGTGGTTCCCGATGATCAGGGGCGCGCGGTTGCCCTGGTACGACCGGTTGAACGCCTGGATCAGTCCGTCCCGCATCTGGTTGCCCCAGAACCGGTGCATGGCGGGGTCGCCCTTGGTGGTCCCGGACTGGTTGACCATGAAGTTGTAGTCCATGGACAGCGTCTCGAAGGCCCGGCCGGGAATGGGGACGAGGTGCATGGACAGGTCCCACAGGGCCCCGTCCTTCTTGGGCCAGACCTGGTTGTTGACGCCGCTGGTGTCGTAGCGGAAGCCCAGTTCGCTCGCGGCGCGCACGAAGTTGTCGCGGCCTTCGAGGCAGGGGGTCCGGGCTCCGACGAGCTCCTTGTCGTAGTCGAAGGGGAGCGGCTGCTCCTTCACCAGGCCGGCGTTGGTCTTCCAGTTCTTCACGAAGGACTTGGCCTGGGCGATCTCGCTCTTCCAGTCCTCGACGGACCAGGTGCCGACGCCCCCCTGCGGACCGCAGAAGTGCCCGTTGAAGTGCGTCCCGATCTCGTTGCCCTCCAGCCAGGCCCCGCGGAGTTCGCGCACGGTGTCGCGGATGCCCTCGGTGTCGTTGAACCCGATGTCGGAGCGGCCGGGGGCGTGGCCGGGCGGGCTGTAGAGAGTGGCCTTCTCCTTGGGGAGCAGGTACACGCCGCTGAGGAAGTACGTCATCGTCGCGCCGTACCGCTTGCCGACACGGCGGAAGTGGGAGAACAGCTTCTGGCTGTCCTCACCGGCGCCGTCCCACGAGAAGACGACGAACTGCGGCGGTCGCTGACCCCGGGCCAGGCGGGTGGGCTTCCCGAGGCCCGGCTGGACGCCGGTGTCGGCGGTGGAACCGTCACCGATCAACCGAACGCGGTTCTTGGGCGGAACGGCGCCCTTCTCCGGCCCCCGGGCACCGGATCCCGGGGGCCCGTCGGAGCCTCCGCATCCCGCCAGCCCGCCGATCAGCGCCACCGCGACGGCGCCGACAGTGATCCTCTTCCTGGCAGCCCTCATCGGCCCACCCTTCCGTTTCGCCGGTTCTGTGCGAGCGCCGCCAACGTCGCATCGGAGGCCGGAGGTGGGCGGTATGACGAGCCGTATAGAACGACTAATCACCTCGACGGGTGAATCATTGCTCTGTTTGCCGGGAATGTAATGTCTTTTTCTTTACCCTGCATTACTGTTCATTTACCGAGAGTTGGCAATCGCCTGATGTGGCCTCGCCTGTCGGCGCTTTCGCCGCGGCCTTGTTCCCCCTGTTCGTCTCGGACACCCAGCGACCACCCCAGTCCACGAGGAGACGGAAAACATGAGCTCGCACACCGCTCCGCGCACGAACGGCACCGCCCATCCGGCCGATACCCCGGACCGTCCCCGGGAGCACAGCCCTCCGCCGGCCCGTCGGCGCTTCCGGATCGCGGGCTCCGACCTGTCCGCGTCCGTCTCCGTGTTCCTGATCGCCCTGCCGCTCTCCCTCGGCATCGCGCTCGCCACCGGCGCCCCGCTCCAGGCGGGACTCGTGGCAGCGGCCGTCGGCGGCATCGTCGTCGGCCGGTTCGGCGGCGCGCCGCTCCAGGTCAGTGGTCCCGCGGCCGGGCTGACCGTGGTGACGGCCGAGCTGATCCAGCGGTACGGATGGCGCACCACCTGTGCGATCACCGCCCTGGCCGGGCTCACCCAACTCGCTCTGTCCACGTTGCGCGTGGCGCGCTCGGCGCTCGCCGTCTCACCCGCCATCGTGCACGGGATGCTGGCCGGCATCGGGGGGACGATCGCCCTCGCCCAGCTCCACATCGTCCTCGGCGGTACGCCGCAGAGCTCCGCCGTCGACAACGCCCTGGAGCTGCCGGTCCAGTTGTCGGACCCGCATCCGGCCTCGCTGTCGGTCAGCGCCCTCACGATCGTGGTGCTGCTCGTGTGGCCGCGCCTTCCCGGCCGCGGGGGGAAGGCCCTGCGCGTGGTGCCGGCCGCACTGGCCGCGGTCGCCGCCGCGACGGTCCTGGCGTCGCTCGCGGGACTGGCCGTGCCGCGGGTGGACCTGCCCTCGTGGCACAGCCACGCCCTGCCGGGGTTGCCCGAGGGGCCGGTGCTGGGCCTGATCGCCGGCGTGCTGACCATCACCCTGGTCGCCAGCGTCGAGTCGCTGCTGTCGGCGGTGGCCGTGGACAAACTGGCCGCGGCCCGCAAGCAGCCGGCGGTGCCGGTCCCGCGCGCACGGCTCGACCGGGAGCTCGCCGGGCAGGGCATCGGGAACATCGTGTCGGGCTCGCTCGGCGGACTGCCCGTCACCGGTGTCGCCGTCCGCAGTGTCGCCAACGTCTCGTCGGGAGCGGTCAGCCGGAACTCCACGATGCTGCAGGGCGCGTGGGTGGTCCTGGCGTCCCTGCTGCTCGTCCCCGTACTGGACCTGATCCCGCTGCCGGCGCTGGCCGCGCTGGTGATGGTGGTCGGCATCCAGATGGCGAGCATCACCCACGTGCGGAAGGTCACCCGCCATCGCGAGGCGCTGGTGTACGCGGCGACCGTGACGGGTGTCGTCCTGCTCGGGGTCCTCGAGGGCGTGGCCATCGGGATCGCCGTGGCCACCGGAGTGGCCCTCCACCGGCTGGCCAGGACGCGGATCACCCACGAGCGGCGGGACGGCGTCGAACACGTGCGGGTGCGCGGGCAGCTGACGTTCCTGGCGGTGCCCCGGCTGAGCCGGACGCTGCACCAGATCCCGGCGGACGCGCGGGTGGTCGTCGAGCTGGACGGGTCCTTCATGGACCACGCCGCGTACGAGACGCTGCACGACTGGCAGGCATCGCAAGCGGCGCACGGTGGCCACGTGGAGCTGACGGGCCGCTCCGGTACGCGGATCGCGGATCCGGTCGCCGGGGAGCACACGTGCTGCCGGCCCTGGACGCCCTGGCGCAATCACCACTGCGGAGAACACCCGGCGGAGCGGGACGCGGGGAAGGGGCATCAGCTGGCGAGTGGGCTCAGCTCGTTCCAGCGGAACACCGCGCCGCACGTGCGGGACGAACTGGCCCGGTTGGCCCGCGAGGGGCAGCAGCCCTCCCAGCTCTTCCTGACCTGCGCGGACTCCCGGCTGGTGACCAGCATGATCACGGCGAGCGGTCCGGGGGACCTGTTCACCGTGCGGAACGTCGGGAACCTCGTCCCGCTTCCCGGGGCGGAGGGCGGGGACGACTCGGTGGCCGCCGCGATCGAGTACGCCGTGGACGTGCTGCGGGTGCGGTCGATCACGGTGTGCGGGCACTCCGGTTGCGGCGCGATGCAGGCGCTGCTCGCCGCCGACCCGCCACCGGGCGCACGTCCGCCGCAGACCCCGCTGCGGCGGTGGCTGCGGCACGGGATGCCGAGCCTGGAACGGATGCGCGGCGAGGAGGGGGCGCCTCCACGGCTGTCGGGGCGGTCGCCCGCCGACACGGTGGAGCAGCTGTGCCTGACGAACGTGGTGGAGCAGCTGGAGCACCTGAAGGAACACGAGGCGGTCGCCAGACGGCTCGCGGAGGGGACGCTGGAGCTGCACGGGATGTACTTCCACGTGGGTGAGGCGCAGGCGTACCTGCTGGGGCGGGAGGGAACCGACCAGGTCTTCCACCCGGTGGCGCCGACCGGTGGCGGCCCGGCACGGCGGGAGGAGGTCCGCGCCTGACCGGCCGGGCGTCCCCCGGGAACACCCGGGGCACCCGGGCGTCACCCGGGGTGAACCGGCGGTGGGGTGGGGACGTGATGGTCATGGGTGGCCCCTTCTTCCCGCCTTCCGGCACCGAAGGAGAGGGGGCTGCTTGACCGCACGTGTCGGCCGAAGCGTCCCGCCCTCACCCATCCGCCTGAGAGGTCTAAACCAATGTCCGGGAAACCCTTGTCACCCGGGCATCCGGCTGGTGAGCTATGGGCTGGGACACATCGGACGCCCTGGGAATGGGAGATGTCGTGAGCAACGAGAGCCTGGCCAACCTTCTGAAGGAGGAGCGGCGGTTCGCCCCGCCCGCCGAGCTGGCCGCGCAGGCCAACGTGACGGCGGCCGCGTACGAGCAGGCGGCGGCGGACAGGCTCGGCTTCTGGGCCGAGCAGGCGCGCCGTCTCGACTGGGCCACCGAGCCCACCGAGACGCTCGACTGGTCGAACCCGCCCTTCGCCAAGTGGTTCGCCGACGGCAAGCTCAACGTGGCGTACAACTGCGTGGACCGCCACGTGGAGGCCGGCCTCGGCGACCGGGTCGCCATCCACTTCGAGGGCGAGCCGGGCGACAGCCGAACCATCACGTACGCCCAGCTCAAGGACGAGGTGAGCCGGGCCGCCCACGCGCTGACGGAGCTCGGGGTCCGCAAGGGCGACCGGGTCGCGGTCTACCTGCCGATGATCCCCGAGGCGGCCGTGGCCATGCTCGCGTGCGCGCGGATCGGCGCGGCGCACTCCGTGGTGTTCGGCGGCTTCTCGGCGGACGCCATCGCGGCCCGCATCCAGGACGCCGACGCCAAGGTGGTCATCACCGCCGACGGCGGCTACCGGCGCGGCAAGCCGTCCGCGCTCAAGCCCGCCGTCGACGAGGCGCTGGACCGGGTCGCCGGGGTCGAGCGCGTGCTCGTGGTACGCCGTACCGGGCAGGACGTGGCCTGGTCCGAGGGGCGGGACGTCTGGTGGCACGAGATCGTCGACCGGCAGAGCGCCGAGCACACCCCCGAGGCGTTCGAGGCGGAGCACCCGCTGTTCATCCTCTACACCTCCGGCACCACCGGTAAGCCGAAGGGCATCCTGCACACCTCCGGCGGCTACCTCACGCAGGCGGCGTACACCCACCACGCCGTCTTCGACCTGAAGCCGGAGACCGACGTCTACTGGTGCACCGCCGACATCGGCTGGGTCACCGGCCACTCGTACATCGTGTACGGGCCGCTGGCCAACGGCGCGACGCAGGTCATGTACGAGGGCACGCCGGACACCCCGCACCAGGGCCGGTTCTGGGAGATCGTGCAGAAGTACGGCGTCACGATCCTCTACACGGCGCCGACCGCGATCCGGACGTTCATGAAGTGGGGCGACGACATCCCCGCCAAGTTCGACCTGTCGAGCCTGCGCGTCCTGGGCTCGGTGGGCGAGCCGATCAACCCGGAGGCGTGGGTCTGGTACCGGGAGCACATCGGCGGCGGCCGCTGCCCGATCGTCGACACCTGGTGGCAGACCGAGACCGGCGCGATGATGATCTCTCCGCTGCCGGGCGTGACGGAGACCAAGCCCGGGTCGGCGCAGCGGCCGCTGCCCGGCATCGCGGCGACCGTCGTCGACGACGAGGCGAACGAGGTGCCCGACGGTGGGGGCGGCTACCTGGTCCTCACGGAGCCGTGGCCGTCGATGCTGCGCACCATCTGGGGCGACGACCAGCGGTTCATCGACACGTACTGGTCCCGCTTCGAGGGCAGGTACTTCGCGGGCGACGGGGCCAAGAAGGACGAGGACGGCGACATCTGGCTGCTCGGCCGTGTCGACGACGTGATGCTGGTGTCGGGCCACAACATCTCCACCACGGAGGTCGAGTCCGCGCTCGTGTCGCACCCGAAGGTCGCGGAGGCCGCCGTCGTGGGGGCCGCCGACGAGACGACCGGTCAGGCCATCGTGGCGTTCGTGATCCTGCGCGGCAGCGCGGCGGCGGAGGCCGAGGCGGACACCGACGCGCTCGTCGCGGACCTGCGCAACCACGTCGGCGCCACGCTCGGCCCGATCGCCAAGCCGAAGCGCGTCCTGCCGGTCGCGGAGCTGCCCAAGACCCGTTCCGGCAAGATCATGCGGCGGCTGCTGCGGGATGTCGCCGAGAACCGGCAGCTCGGGGACGTCACGACGCTGACGGACTCGTCCGTCATGGCCCTGATCCAGGCCAAGCTGCCGGCCGCCACCAGCGAGGACTGACGGCGGGCGGGCCGGAAGGACCGGCCCCCGGCCGCGGCCGGGGGCCGGGGCTGCGGGCGACGTCGAGGTCGGGGCCCAGGCCAGGACCGCGGTCAGGATCTCGGCCGGGCCCAGGACCGCAGTCAGACCCAGGACCGTAGCCGTAGCCACGGTCCTGGGTCATCGCCACGGCCGGAACCACGGCCACGGTCACAGGCACGGCGGAGGGCACCCGGTGACACCATGCCGGGTGCCCTTTTTGCGCTTAAAGTGATGATGGTCGGATAAGCCCTCGCGTCCTGCCTGTAGGGTGTGCGTCGCATCAACAAAGCGATGAAAATCCAATGGGGCGCCGGGAAGTCTGGTCGGCATGTGATTCGCCATGTCCGCCGACACCACCGGAGGTCTCCGTACCGTGGCCGCGCCCAAGACGCCTGACACCGACAGCACCAGCCCCGACGGCAGCACCGGCACCGCCTCCGCCCCCACCGAGCGGAGGTTCCTCGGCCGCCTGCCGTTCCCCGAGCGGACCTTCGTGCTGGACGCGCTCCGCACCGAGACCGTCGGCGGCGTCCTGCTGCTCCTCGCCGCCATCGCGGCCCTCGTCTGGGCGAACACCCCGCTGAGCCACGGCTACGAGGCGGTCCGCGAGTTCCACGTGGGGCCCTCCTCGCTCGGACTGAACCTCTCCATCGAGCACTGGGCCGCCGACGGGCTCCTCGCGGTCTTCTTCTTCGTCGCGGGCATCGAACTCAAGCGCGAGATGGTCGCGGGCGAGCTGCGCGACCCCAAGGCCGCCGCACTGCCCGTGATCGCCGCGCTCTGCGGCATGATCGCCCCGGCCCTCGTCTACGTGGTGGTCAACGTCACCGGCGGCGGCTCCCTGGGCGGCTGGGCCGTCCCGACCGCCACCGACATCGCCTTCGCGCTCGCCGTGCTGGCCGTCATCGGCACGTCGCTGCCGTCCGCGCTCCGGGCCTTCCTCCTCACGCTGGCCGTCGTCGACGACCTGTTCGCGATCCTGATCATCGCGGTGTTCTTCACCAGCGACCTGGACTTCGCCGCGCTCGGCGGGGCCTTCGCCGGGCTGGTCCTCTTCTGGTTCCTGCTCCGCAAGGGCGTCCGGGGCTGGTACGTGTACGTGCCGCTCGCCCTGGTCGTCTGGGGCCTGATGTACAACAGCGGCATCCACGCCACCATCGCCGGCGTCGCCATGGGCCTGATGCTGCGCTGCACCCGCCGCGAGGGCGAGGACCACTCCCCCGGCGAGCGCATCGAGCACCAGGTGCGGCCCCTGTCGGCCGGCTTCGCCGTACCGGTGTTCGCCCTGTTCTCGGCGGGCGTGGCGGTGTCCGGCGACGCGATGGGCGACGTCTTCACCCAGCCGGAGACGCTGGGCGTGGTCCTCGGCCTGGTGGTCGGCAAGACCGTCGGCATCTTCGGCGGCACCTGGCTGACCGCCCGCTTCACCCGCGCCAAGCTCAACGAGGACCTGGCCTGGGCGGACCTGTTCGCCGTCGCCGCCCTCGCCGGCATCGGCTTCACCGTCTCCCTGCTCATCGGCGAGCTGGCGTTCGAGGGTGACGCGAGGCTGACCGACGAGGTCAAGGCCGCCGTCCTCACCGGGTCGCTGATCGCCGCCCTGGTCGCCGCGTTCCTGCTGAAGCTCCGCGTCCGCACGTACCAGGCCATGACCGAGCTGGAGGAGCGCGACGAGGACATGAACGACGTCCCCGACGTCTACGAGGCCGACGACCCCGAGCACCACCTCCGCCTCGCCGAGATCTACGAGCGGAAGGCCGCGGAGCACCGCCGCCGGGCCGAACAAGCGGGGGCAGCGCGCAGGAACGGCGACCGTCCGGCATGATCTGAGGTCGGACCGTAGAGGAGAGAGGGAGCGAGACGATGAGCGACCCCGCCGGGAGGACCGGTATCGCCGGGAACGGTGCAGAGCCCAGCCTCGGCCAGCTGGTCGCCTCCGCGACCACGGAGATGTCCGCGCTCGTGCACGACGAGATCGCGCTGGCCAAGGCCCAGTTGCGGCAGGACGTGAAGCGCGGTGCCATCAGCGGCCTGGGGTTCGGGGCGGCCGGAATGGTGCTGCTCTTCTCGCTGCCGATGCTGAGCTTCGCGCTCGCGTACGGCTTCCACGCGTGGACCGGCTGGCACCTGTCGCTGTGCTTCCTGCTGTCCTTCGGCGTGAACGTCGTCCTGGCCGCCCTGCTGGGGCTCGTCGGCGCGGTGTTCGCGAAGAAGGCGAAGCGTGGCAAGGGCCCCCAGAAGACCGCCGCTTCCGTGAAGCGGACGGCCGCGGTGCTGCAGAACGCCAAGCCGCACCCCCGCCCCGGCACCTCGACCGTCCAGGAGAAGGCCGCGGTTGTGGCACGCTCGTCCGTATGACCGTCCCTGAGAGCAGTACCGGCGCCCCCGGCGGCCCCGTCCGGATCGACGGCCCGTGGACGCACCGCGACGTGGCCGCCAACGGGGCGCGGTTCCACATCGCGGAGATGGGCGACGGTCCGCTCGTCCTGCTGCTGCACGGGTTCCCGCAGTTCTGGTGGACGTGGCGGTACCAGCTGCCCGCGCTCGCCGAGGCGGGGTTCCGGGCCGTGGCGATGGACCTGCGCGGCGTGGGCGGCAGCGACCGCACGCCACGCGGCTACGACCCGGCGAACCTGGCGCTCGACATCACGGGCGTCGTACGGTCCCTGGGCGAGCCGGACGCGGCGCTGGTCGGCCACGACCTGGGCGGGTACCTGGCGTGGACGGCCGCGGTGATGCGCCCCAAGCTGGTGCGGCGCCTGGTCGTCTCGTCGATGCCGCACCCCCGGCGGTGGCGCTCGGCGATGCTCTCCGACTTCGCGCAGACCCGCGCCGGTTCGTACGTGTGGGGCTTCCAGCGCCCGTGGCTGCCCGAGCGGCGGCTGGTCGCGGACGACGCGGCGCTCGTGGAACGGCTGATCCGGGACTGGTCCGGCGCCCGCGAGCCGGAGGCCGGGGCACTCGACGCGTACCGGCGGGCGATGGCGATCCCGTCCACGGCGCACTGCTCGATCGAGCCGTACCGGTGGATGGTCCGCTCGCTGGCCCGCCCGGACGGCATCCAGTTCAACCGGCGCATGAAGCGGCCCGTCCGCGTGCCGACGCTCCACCTGCACGGCTCCGCCGACCCGGTGATGCGCACGCGCAGCGCGGCGGGATCCGGCCAGTACGTCGAAGCGCCGTACCGCTGGCGGCTGTTCGACGGGCTTGGCCACTATCCGCACGAGGAGGACCCGCTGGCGTTCTCGGCGGAGCTCGTCAACTGGCTGAAGGACCCCGAGCCGGACCGCTGAGGCGGGGCCGGCGGGTGCGCGGGCGAAGGCGCGCGCCCGGCGGGAACCCCTGTCCTACGATCGGCCAAATGCCCGACGCATAGGCCAATTGGCCGTCCCCCGGGCGGTTACCGACCATGGGCCCCGGGCACACGTCGGGGTATGGGCTGGACGCACGACCATGTTGACGCGACACGCAACCGCCGCTCGGCCGCGGCGCCGCCTCCCGAGAGGAGTGGCGGCCCGCGCGACCCGCAGCTGGACGCCCGCCTCGGGATCCCGCACATCCTGCGCCGTCGGGCCCGCTGGGTCTCCGCACGCCTGCGGCACCAGCGCGACTGACCGCGCCGCACGCGGCCGTACCGGGTCCGCGTCCCACACGGCCGTCCGCCTCCCGGACGGGCGCCCTCACCGCCTGCCGGCGACCCCGTCACGCACCGGACGGCCCCGCCCTGCACCGGCGGGGCCCCACCCCGTACCGGCGGGCTCCCGTCACGTACCGGCGACCGCCGTACCGGGTGGCCCCGTCAGGTACCGGGCGACCTCGTCACGCACCGGCGGGCCCCCGCCGCGCACCGGCACCCACGCCGCGCACCGCCGACCCCGTCGCGGGGCCCGGACCGGTGGGTGGTGCCGGGCCCCGGCGGGTCGTCACAGGGCGCAGCTCTGGCTGTCGACCTGCTGGTTGGCGCTCAGGCCGAGCGTGATGTCCTCGCGGATCTCGTCGACCGTCAGCGCGTACCCCGTGCTCGCGTCGTCCAGGGACCGCGCGAAGATCACGCCGTACACCTTGCCGTCCGCGGTGAGGAGCGGGCCGCCGGAGTTGCCCTGGCGGACCGTCGCGTAGAGCGAGTAGACGTCGCGGCGGACCTCGCCGCGGTGGTAGATGTCCGGGCCGTCGGCGTTGATGCGGCCCCGGACGCGCGCCGAGCGGACGTCGTACGCGCCGTTCTCCGGGAAGCCGGCGACGATGGCGCTGTCACCGCTGCGCGCGTCGGTCTCGGTGAACTCCAGTGGCCTGGCCCTCAGGTCCGGCACGTCGAGCACGGCGATGTCGCGCTCCCAGTCGTACAGGACGACCGTCGCGTCGTACAGCTTGCCCTGGCCGCCTATCTGGACGGTCGGCTCGTCGACGCCGCCCACCACGTGCGCGTTCGTCATGACGCGGCGCTCGCCGAAGACGAAGCCGGTGCCCTCCAGGACCTTGCCGCACCCTCCGGCCGTGCCGACGACCTTCACGATGGACTGCTGGGCGCGCGCGGCGACCGGGCTGTCGACGAGCGCCGGGTCGGGCGGCCTGACCTCCGTGATGGGCTCGTTCGCGAAGGGGCTGAAGACCTGCGGGAAGCCGTTCTGCGCGAGGACCGACGAGAAGTCGGCGAACAGCGTGGACGCCTGGGTGGGCATCACCTGCGACACCCCGAGGAGCACCTTGGAGTTGCGGACCTCCTTGCCGAGCGTCGGCAGGGCCGTCCCGGCGAGGGCCGTGCCGATGAGCCAGGCGACCAGGAGCATCGCCACCACGTTGACCAGCGCGCCGCCCGTCGCGTCCAGGGCGCGGGCGGGTGACCAGGTGATGTGGCGGCGGAGCCGGTTGCCCAGATGGGTGGTCAGGGTCTGCCCCACGGACGCGAAGACCAGCACGACGGCGATGGCCACGATGGCCGCCGTCGTGGAGACCTCGGCGTCCCCCGCGAGCGGCCCCCACACGAGCGGCAGCAGGTAGACGGCGACGAGTCCGCCGCCGAGGAAACCGATCACCGACAGGATGCCGACCACGAACCCCTGTCGGTATCCGACGATCGCGAACCACACGGCGGCGACCAGCAGCAGGATGTCCAGCACGTTCACCGTCATTAGCCTCGCAGATTCGTCTCCGGTGGCCCCTACGGCCGCGGAGCCCAGCAGTCAGCCTGTCATGCACGCCAGTCGAGCGGGACCTGCCTCCCCCGGTCCCACGGCTCCTCCCACCCCGCGAAGTGCAGGATCCGGTCGATCAGCCCCGCGGTGAACCCCCACACGAGGGCGGACTCGACCAGGAACGCCGGGCCCCGGTAGCCGCTGGGGTGGAGTGCCGTGGAGCGGTTGGCGGGGTCCGTGAGGTCCGCCACGGGCACCGTGAAGACCCGGGCGGTCTCCGCCGGGTCCATGGCGCCGACCGGGCTCGGTTCCCTCCACCACCCGAGCACGGGGGTGACGACGAAGCCGCTCACCGGGATGTAGAGGCGCGGCAGGACGGCGAAGACCTGGACGCCGGACGGGTCGAGGCCGGTCTCCTCCTGGGCCTCGCGCAGGGCCGCGCGCAGCGGGCCGAGCGTGGCCGGGTCGCCGTCCTCGGGGTCGAGGGAGCCGCCGGGGAAGGACGGCTGCCCGGCGTGCGAGCGAAGCGTCCCCGCGCGCTCCATCAGCAGCAGCTCGGGGCCGCGCTCGCCCTCGCCGAAGAGGATCAGCACGGCGGCCTGGCGGCCCCCCTCCGGCGGCGGCAGGAACCGGCTGAGCTGCTCGGGCGCGATCGTGTGCGCCGCCTTGGCCACGGGCTCCAGCCACGCGGGCAGCCCCTCGGCGCTGACGTCCACGGACGGCAGCCCGCCGGCCTCCCCGGCGTCTTCTCTCGCGCGCGTCACAGGCACCCCCAGCTCACACAACGCCTTCCGGCCACTCGATCGTTCCGCCCCGCTCAGACCATCTCCCCGTCCGCGTCCCCGTCGCCCGTGGCCAGGGGGGCGGCCGGACGGCCCGGGTAGTCCGGCGGCGGGGCCAGCCGCTGACCCGGATACCCGCCCATCTCGTACTTCAGCAGCTTCCTCGCCTTCTCCGGATCCGTCTCGCCCTCCCCGTACGCGGGGCACAGCGGCGCGATCGGGCAGGCGCCGCACGCGGGCCTGCGGGCGTGGCAGATGCGGCGGCCGTGGAAGATCACCCGGTGCGAGAGCATCGTCCACTCGGACTTCGGGAAGAGGTCGCAGACCACCGCCTCGACCTTCTCCGGGTCCTCCTCCGCGGTCCACTTCCACCGGCGGACCAGCCGTCCGAAGTGCGTGTCGACGGTGATGCCGGGGACCCCGAAGGCATTGCCCAGCACGACGTTCGCCGTCTTGCGGCCGACTCCGGGGAGCGTGACCAGGTCCTCCAGGCGGCCGGGGACCTCGCTGCCGAACCGGTCGCGCAGGGCCGTGGAGAGGCCGATCAGGGACCTGGCCTTGGCCCGGAAGAAGCCGGTCGGCCGGATGATCCCCTCCAGCTCCTCCGGCACGGCCGCCGCCATGTCCTCCGGGGTGGGGTACTTCGCGAAGAGCGCCGGCGTCGTCTGGTTCACCCGCAGGTCCGTCGTCTGGGCGGACAGGACGGTCGCCACGAGCAGCTCGAACGAGTTGCGGAAGTCCAGCTCCGGATGGGCGTACGGGTACACCTCGGCCAGCTCGCGGTTGATCCGCCGCGCCCGGCGGACCAGGGCGAGGCGGGATTCCGGCGCGCTCGCCTTTTTTGTCGCCTTCGGCCGCTTCTGGGCGTTTTTCCTGACTGCCTCCGCACCTTGTTCGCCCACGGCGGAATTCTGCTCCCCGGACACTCTCCCGGCCCCCTCGGCGTGCGCTCTCACCGGCGAATTGGACACCCGGCCAGCCTAAGCGCCCCCGCCGACATCCGCCCTGGGCACCGGCGATGTGGACCCAATCGGGCCCCTGCCGCACGGACACGCGTACCAGTACGTCAAACTTGCTGTGATTGATCGCACGGCAATTAACCTGCGGGGGCCGGACCCCCCGGAGGACCGCGTCGCGCAACGTCCCCCGGAAGAGCACGGCGCGGTCCGGCATCATGGGGACCAACGTCCCTGAGCAGGTCGACATAGGAGAGAACTCGTGGACGACGTTCTGCGGCGCGCCCCGCTCTTCGCGGCGCTCGATGACGAGCAGGCCGCGGAGCTCCGCGCCTCGATGAGTGAGGTGACGCTCGCCCGCGGCGACGCGCTCTTCCACGAAGGCGACCCGGGTGACCGGCTCTACGTGGTCACCGAGGGCAAGGTCAAGCTCCACCGCACGTCCCCGGACGGCCGCGAGAACATGCTCGCCGTCCTCGGCCCGGGCGAGCTGATCGGTGAGCTGTCCCTGTTCGACCCGGGCCCGCGTACCGCCACGGCGACCGCGCTGACCGAGGTGAAGCTGCTCGGCCTGGGCCACGGCGACCTCCAGCCCTGGCTGAACGCCCGCCCCGAGGTGGCCTCGGCGCTGCTGCGCGCCGTCGCCCGCCGCCTGCGCAAGACCAACGACCAGATGTCCGACCTGGTCTTCTCCGACGTGCCGGGCCGTGTCGCCCGGGCGCTCCTGGACCTGTCGCGCCGCTTCGGCGTGCAGTCGGAGGAGGGCATCCACGTGGTGCACGACCTCACCCAGGAGGAGCTGGCCCAGCTCGTCGGCGCGTCGCGCGAGACCGTCAACAAGGCGCTGGCCGACTTCGCGGGCCGCGGCTGGCTGCGCCTGGAGGCGCGCGCCGTGATCCTGCTGGACGTGGAGCGCCTGGCGAAGCGCTCGCGCTAGCCGCCCGCCCGTACGTACGCGAAGGGCCGCCCCGCAGTCGCTGCGGGGCGGCCCTCACGCACGTACGGCCCAGGGAGGCGTCAGTCCTTCTTGCCGTCCACGATCACCGGCGTGCCGCTGCCGCCGCCGCACGGCACCGCGTACACCGGGTTCTTCGCCGCGGCCTCCTTGTACGCCTCGATGCACTGGTTGAGCAGCACCTTGTCGCTCAGCGAGTTGTTGAGGATCTTGTTGGCGCGGGCGATGCCCTCCGCCTCGATCCGGCGGCGCTCGGACTCCGCCGTGGCCGTGCGGGCGGCCTCCTGGGCGCGCTCGGTGGCCTGCTGCTGCTGGATCTTGCGGTCGATCTGCTCCTGGAGCCGGTCGGACGGCTTCACGTTCCGCAGGTTCACGGTCGTCACGTCGATGCCGCGCGGGGCGAGGCGCTCCTTGATCAGCTTGCCGATCTCGGCGTTGATCTTCTCGCGGGCGGAGGTGTAGCCCTCCTCGCTCGTGTGGCGCGCGAAGACGTTGCGGACGATCTCCCGGCTGTCCGGGAAGACCAGCCGCTGCTGGATGGCCGACTCGTTGCCGGCGAGCCGGTACAGCTCGACCGCCTTGGCCGGCGTGACCGCCCACTTCACGGTCAGCTCGGCGTACATCACGCCGCCCTGCGAGGAGCGGACCTCCACCACGTCCTTGTCGGAGAGGTTCAGGTCGACGGGGCGGGTGGAGAAGGTGGTGACGGTGGTGAACGGCGAGATGACGTTCACGCCCGGGTTCATCGGCGTGCCGACCTTGCCGAAGGCCACCGGGACGCCGACCTCGTAGGCGCTGACGATGTGGACGCAGCTGGCGATCCCCGCGCAGAGGGCCGCGAGCAGCGCGCCGACCGCGCCGAGGCGGAAGCCGCCGCGGCCCTCGCCGCGCCCGACGAAGTAGAGCACCACCGCGGCTATGAGCAGCAGGATGGACAGGACGAACACGAAGACCCCCCGTGGAGCGGCAGCCGGTGTGGCGGCGGATGTAAAGGGAGCGTAAAGCATGCTCCGCCGCCGGGAAGTCCGCCCGCCGTCGCGAACGCGTACCGACTTCGCCACACCCCGGTGTCAGATCAGCCCGTGCCCGGAGAGGTACTCCAGCTGCGCCCGCACCGACAGCTCGGCGGCCGGCCACAGGGACCGGTCGACGTCCGCGTACACGTGCGCCACGACCTCCGCGGGGGTCGTGTAGCCGTCCTCCACGGCGGTCTCCACCTGGGCGAGCCGGTGCGCGCGGTGCGCCAGGTAGAACTCCACGGCGCCCTGCGCGTCCTCCAGGACCGGCCCGTGGCCCGGCAGGACCGTGCGCACCCCGTCGTCGACCGTCAGGGAGCGCAGCCGGCGCAGCGAGTCCAGGTAGTCCCCGAGCCGCCCGTCGGGGTGCGCCACCATCGTGGTGCCCCGGCCCAGGATCGTGTCGCCGGTCAGCACGGCCCGGTCGGCCGGCAGGTGGAAGCTGAGCGAGTCCGCGGTGTGGCCGGGCGTCGGCACGACCCGCAGCTCCAGGCCGCCGACCGTGACGACCTGCCCCGCCGACAGTCCCTCGTCGCCGAGCCGCAGCGCCGGGTCCAGGGCCCGTACGGGCGTCCCGGTCAGTTCGGCGAACCGGGCGGCGCCCTCCGCGTGGTCGGGGTGGCCGTGCGTGAGCAGCGTCAGGGCGACGCGCTTGCCGAGGCGCTCGGCCGTGTCCCGCACGCGCGCGAGGTGGCCCTCGTCGAGCGGGCCCGGGTCGACCACGACGGCGAGCGGGGAGTCCGGTTCGGAGAGGACCCAGGTGTTGGTGCCGTCCAGGGTCATGGCGGACGGGTTGGGCGCCAGGACGTTCACGGCCCGCTCGGTGGCGGGGCCGGAGACCACGGCGCCGCGGGGCTGGCCGGGGAGGGCGGCCGCGTCGGTCATGCGGCACCTCCGGCGGGCACGTGCTTGGTGAACTCGTCGTGGCCGGGCCAGCTGAGCACCACCTCGCCGCCGTCCAGCCGGGCCTGCGCGAGGACGGGCGTGAGGTCCTGGTCGCGGGCGGCGTCGAGGGCGGCGAGCGGCGAGTCGTACGCGGTGAGGGTGCGCAGCGTGGCGATGGTGGGCGGCATCATCAGCAGCTCGCCCCGGTCGTAGCCGGCGACGGCGTCCGCGGGGCGGATCCACACCGTCCGGTCCGCCTCGGTGGAGGCGTTGCGGGCGCGCTGGCCGGTGGGGAGCGCGGCGACGAAGAACCAGGTGTCGTAGCGGCGCGGCTCGAACTCCGGCGTGATCCAGCGGGCCCAGGCGCCCAGCAGGTCGGAGCGGAGCACCAGGTCGCGGGCGTCGAGGAACTCCGCGAAGGACAGCTCGCGCGCGACGAGGGCGGCGCGGGCGGCCTCCCAGTCGTCACCGGTCTCCCCCGGGCTCCCGGCCCCGCCCGACCAGGGGGCGCCCCCCTCGCCGACGACCGAGTCGGGGGTGGGGCCGGCGAGGAGGACGCCCGCCTCCTCGTACGTCTCGCGGACCGCCGCGCACACGATGGCCTGCGCCTCGGCCGGGGTGGCGACGCCCAGGCGCTCGGCCCACTCGGCGGGGCTCGGCCCGGCCCAGCGCACCGGGTGCTCGTCGCGCGGGTCGACGCCACCGCCGGGATAGGCGTACGCGCCGCCCGCGAAGGCCATGGAGGTGCGGCGGCGCAGCATGTGCACCTCGGTGGTGGCGCCGGCCCCGCGCAGCAGCAGCACGGTGGCGGCACGCCGGGGCTCCACGGCCGTCAGCTCACCGGCCGCGAGGGCGCGGATCCGGTCGGGCCATTCCGGGGGGTACCACTGACCATTGGACATGGCCGGAGCCTATGCCGATCGGACCAGATGTTCGAGAGCCCGCGGGGGCGAGGGGGCCGGCACCGATCACGCCGCGCCCGCGTGCGTGGCGGCGCCGTACCGCCTCCCCGCGCGCGGCGCGGCCGCCCGCCCCCGAGGGGCGGCCGGACGCGCCGCGGGCCGGGTCAGGCCTCCGGGAGGAGCTCCACCTGGAGTTCGACCTCCACGGGGGCGTCCAGCGGCAGGACCGCCACGCCCACCGCGCTGCGGGCGTGGACGCCCGCCTCGCCGAGGACCTCGCCGAGCAGCTCGCTCGCGCCGTTCAGGACGGCCGGCTGGCCCGTGAAGTCCGGCGCCGAGGCGATGAAGCCGACGACCTTCACGACGCGGGCCACGCGGTCCAGGTCGCCCGCCACCGACTTCACCGCGGCCAGCGCGTTCAGCGCGCAGACGCGGGCCAGGTCCTTGGCCTCCTCCGGCGTGACCTCCGCGCCCACCTTGCCGGTGACCGGGAGCTTGCCGTCCACCATGGGCAGCTGGCCCGCCGTGTACACGTACACCCCGGACCGCACGGCCGGCTGGTACGCGGCCAGCGGCGGCACCACCTGCGGGAGCGTCAGGCCGCGCTCCGCGAGGGCCGCCTCCACGCGCCCGCTCACGGCTTCTCCCGCTTCAGGTACGCCACGAGCTGCTCGGGGTTGTTCGGGCCGGGGACGACCTGGACCAGCTCCCAGCCGTCCTCGCCCCAGGTGTCCAGAATCTGCTTGGTCGCGTGCACGAGAAGGGGCACGGTCGCGTATTCCCACTTGGTCATGGGCCGACTGTATCCGCTGCCGCGCGCCGCCCCGGGGCAGCCTCCTGCGTGGGCCGCCGCGGCACTGGTTACGCTCGCCCTGTGAGCAGGCTCCAGGTCGTCAGCGGCAAGGGCGGTACCGGTAAGACGACGGTCGCCGCAGCCCTCGCGCTCGCCCTCGCGACGGAGGGCAGGCGGACCCTCCTCGTGGAGGTCGAGGGCAGGCAGGGCATCGCACAGCTCTTCGAGACGGAGGCGCTCCCGTACGAGGAGCGGAAGATCGCCGTGGCGCCGGGCGGCGGGGAGGTGTACGCCCTCGCGATCGACGCCGAACGGGCGCTCCTCGACTACCTCCAGATGTTCTACAAGCTGGGGGCCGCCGGCCGCGCCCTGAAGAAGCTCGGCGCGATCGACTTCGCGACGACCATCGCGCCGGGCGTGCGGGACGTGCTCCTCACCGGCAAGGCGTGCGAGGCGGTGCGGCGCAAGGACGGGGCCGGGCGGTTCGTCTACGACCACGTCGTGATGGACGCCCCGCCGACCGGCCGCGTCACCCGTTTCCTCAACGTCAACGACGAGGTCGCCGGCCTGGCCCGGATGGGCCCGGTCCACCACCAGGCGCAGTCGGTGATGCGGGTGATCAAGTCGCCGGAGACGGCGGTGCACCTGGTGACCCTGCTGGAGGAGATGCCGGTCCAGGAGACCGCGGACGGCGTCGCCGAGCTGCGCGCCGCGGGCCTCCCGGTGGGCGACGTCCTCGTGAACATGGTCCGCCCGCGCCTCCTCGACGAGGACGCGGTACGGGCCGCCGCCGGCGACCGGCGCGCCGGTGTCGCCCGGGCCCTGGCGGCGGCCGGGGTGAGCGGTCCGGAGCGGCTCGTGGACCCGCTCCTCGCCCAGGCCGCCGAGCACGCGCGGCGGGTGGAGCTGGAGCGGGAGCAGCGGGAGGCGCTGGCGAAGCTCCGGACGCCCGTGCGCGAACTTCCCCTGCTCGGCGGGGGCGTGGACCTCGCCGGGCTGTACCACCTGGCCAGGACACTGCGGAGGGATCTCGGGGTGAGCGACGCATGACGGCCGCCGAGGCGGCACCGGAACCGGCCGCCGTGCCGCACGCCCTGGAGGTCGATCCGCTGCTGGACGACCCCGCGACCCGGATCGTCGTCTGCTGCGGCGCGGGCGGGGTCGGCAAGACCACGACGGCGGCGGCGCTGGGCCTGCGGGCGGCGGAGCGGGGCCGGAAGGTGGTCGTCCTGACGATCGACCCGGCCCGCCGGCTGGCGCAGTCGATGGGCATCGAGGAGCTGGACAACACGCCGCGCCGGGTGCCGGGCGCCGGGACGGACGCCGGCGGCGAGCTGCACGCCATGATGCTGGACATGAAGCGCACGTTCGACGAGATCGTCGAGGCGCACGCGGACCCGGAGCGGGCCCGCGCCATCCTGGCGAACCCCTTCTACCAGTCGCTGTCGGCCGGCTTCGCGGGCACGCAGGAGTACATGGCGATGGAGAAGCTGGGCCAGCTGCGGGCCCGCGACGAGTGGGACCTGATCGTCGTGGACACGCCGCCGTCCCGGTCGGCGCTGGACTTCCTGGACGCGCCGAAGCGGCTGGGGTCGTTCCTGGACGGGAGGCTCATCCGGGCGCTGATGGCGCCGGCGAAGGTGGGCGGCCGGGCGGGGATGAAGTTCCTGAACGTCGGCATGTCGATGATGACGGGCACGCTGGGGAAGCTGCTGGGCGGTCAGCTGCTGCGGGACGTGCAGACGTTCGTGGCGGCGATGGACACGATGTTCGGCGGCTTCCGCACGCGGGCGGACGCGACGTACCGGCTCCTGCAGGCGCCCGGCACGGCGTTCCTGGTGGTGGCCGCGCCGGAGCGGGACGCGCTGCGGGAGGCGGCGTACTTCGTGGAGCGGCTGGCCGCGGAGGACATGCCCCTGGAGGGGCTCGTGCTCAACCGGGTGCACGGCAGCGCCGCCACCGGGCTGTCCGCCGAGCGGGCGCTCGCCGCCGCGGAAAATCTTGACGGGGCCCGCATGGTGGATCAGGGGGACGGGCAGACTCGTGTGGGTGGCCCGGCGGCCACCTCTCCCGAGGCTCCCGCACCCGAACCGACGACCGAAGTACCCCCTGCTGACGCGGAGTTGACGGCGGGTCTCCTGCGGCTCCACGCGGAGCGGATGCAGGTGCTCGCCCGCGAGCGGCGGACGCGTGACCGCTTCACCGAGCTCCACCCGGACGTACCGCTGGCCGAGGTGCCCGCGCTCGCCGCCGACGTCCACGACCTGACCACGCTGCGCGCCATCGGCGCGCACCTGGCGACACCCCGGCAGGACCGCTGACGGCGCGCACGCCACGGCGCCGCGCGGCACGCGTTCCGCTGGGGGGGACCCGGGCAGGGCTCGGGAACGGAACGGCGTGCGTGCGCGGGTCCGTGGCGGGCCGACCGGACACGGCCGGCTTCGGCTCCGGGGTCGGCGGTCAGCCGACCGCCGCGTACGTCTCGTACGTCTCGTCGTCGTTCAGCGCGACGGGCAGGATGCCCGCGCTGCGCTCGTACTCCGTGCGCGCCGTCTCCAGGAGACGCCGCCAGGAGGTGACGGTCGGCCGCCGCCGCAGCAGGGCACGGCGCTCGCGCTCGGTCATCCCTCCCCACACGCCGAACTCGACGCGGTTGTCCAGCGCGTCGGCCAGGCACTCGGTCCGCACCGGACACCCGGTGCACACCGCCTTGGCTCTGTTCTGCGCCGCTCCTTGTACGAACAGTTCGTCCGGATCGGTAGTGCGGCAGGCCGCCTGCGCACTCCAGTCAGCTACCCAGCCCATGCCGGCGCCGTCCTCTCCCGAATCGAGGCTCCCCCACGGCGGCAGCGGCATATTCACCGCTGCCAGTTGAGGACGTTACGGAAGGTCGACACACCGCAACACCCCCTTCGGGCCCAATCTTGAATGGTCCGAACGGACTATGCGTACGCGGTAGATCACCCAGGGGAGTGACCCCGAGGCATACGGACAGAAAGCCCGAAGCGGGTCATTCACCCTCCGCGACACGGGGCATATCCGTACATACGCCAGGAAACGGGCGGTGTGTCGCGTCGCCGTCGAACGCGGGGGAGGGGTGGGACGCACGGCTCGGAGGGGGCGGCGCCGCGGTGCCGTGCGGGGGGGGTGGACGAGGACGGTGACCTGACCGCAGCAGCGCACCGGTGCAACTGCTGTGACAGTTGTGACCAGCTTAGGCCAAGGCATATACACGTGTCCGGCGAATGAGAACGTAGGCTTCCCCCATGCCAAAGAACCGCTCGGGCGGGGGTCTGACCGCGACCCAGCAGGCCGCCAAGTTCCTCGGTGTCAGCGTGCTCTCCGGAGTCGTCCTCGCCGGCATCGCGATGCCCGCGGCGGGAGCCCTGGGCCTCGCTGCGAAGGGGACGGTCCAGGGGTTCGACGAGATCCCGGCCAACATGAAGAGGCCGCCGCTGAGCCAGCGCACCCAGATCCTGGACGCCGACGGCGGTCTGATCGCCACGGTCTACTCCCGCGACCGCACGGTGGTCCCGCTGGAGAAGATCTCGCCGTACATGCAGAAGGCGATCGTCGCGATCGAGGACTCGCGCTTCTACGAGCACGGGGCCATCGACCTCAAGGGCGTCCTGCGCGCGGTGAACCGCAACGCGCAGGAGGGCGGGGTCGCCCAGGGCGCCTCGACGCTGACCCAGCAGTACGTGAAGAACGTCTTCGTCGAGGCCGCCGGCGACGACCGCGACAAGTTCGCCCAGGCCACCCAGCAGACCCTGGGCCGCAAGATCCAGGAGCTGAAGTACGCGATCCAGGTCGAGAAGGAGCTCGGGAAGAAGAAGATCCTCGAGAACTACCTCAACATCACGTTCTTCGGCCAGCAGGCGTACGGCATCGAGGCGGCGTCGCAGCGGTACTTCTCCAAGCGCGCCGAGGACCTCACCCTCGGCGAGGCCGCCATGCTCGCCGGACTCGTGCAGTCCCCCAGCCGGTACGACCCCGTGAACGACGTCCAGGAGGCCACCGAGCGCCGCAACGTCGTCCTCCAGCGGATGGCCGCCGTCGGCGACATCAGCCAGGCCGAGGCCGACCGCGCCAAGGCCGAGCCGATCGGGCTGAGGATCACGCGGCCGAAGAACGGCTGCATCACCGCGCGCGACGGCGCCGGCTTCTTCTGCGACTACGTCCGCGAGGTCTTCCTCTCCGACCCGGTCTTCGGCAAGTCCCGCGAGGAGCGCGCCAAGGTCTGGAACCGCGGCGGCCTGACCATCAGGACCACGCTCGACCCGCAGGCGCAGAAGTCCACCCAGGACTCGCTCAAGGACCACGTCTACCAGGACGACAAGGTCGCCGCGGCGGTGACCATGGTCCAGCCCGGCACGGGCAAGATCCTCGCGATGGGCCAGTCCAAGCCGTACGGCTTCGGCAAGAACGAGACGCAGATCAACTACTCGGTCAACCGGAGCATGGGCGGGTCGAACTTCGGCTTCCCGACCGGCTCGACGTTCAAGCCGTTCGTCGCCGCGGCCGCCATAGAGCAGGGCAAGCCGCCGTCGCAGGTCTACCCGTCGCCGTACAAGATGCCGTACCCGGACTCGGTCCAGTCGTGCAGCGGGAAGCCCTGGCGGAACGTGGGCGGCGACATGGTCGAGAACGAGAACGAGTCGGAGGTCGGCCCGTACGCGCTCAGGGAGGCCATGGAGAAGTCGGTCAACACGTACTTCGTGCAGATGCTCGGCGAGATCGGCATGTGCCCGGTCGTCGAGATGACCGACAAGCTCGGCGTGGTCATGGGCGACGACGAGAAGCTGCCCGAGAAGCCGTCGGCGCTGACCCTCGGCTCGCAGGGCATGTCGCCGCTGACCATGGCCGCCGCGTACGCGACGTTCGCCAACCGCGGCACGTTCTGCACGCCGACGGCCATCGAGTCGATCAAGACGAGCGAGGGCCGCAGCCTGCGGGTGCCGCGGTCGACGTGCGAGCGCGCGATGACCGAGCGGACCGCGGACACGATCAACACGCTGCTGCGCGGCGTGGTCGACTCCGGCACCGGCCAGGAGGCCGGCCTGCAGTCCCGTGACAGCGCCGGCAAGACGGGTACGACGGACAGCCGCCGCAACGCCTGGTTCGTCGGCTACACGCCGAACCTGTCCGGCGCCGTCTGGGTGGGCAGCCCCACCCAGCAGGTGAAGATGGAGTCCATCACCATCGGCGGGCGGTACCACGACAAGGTCTTCGGCGGGAAGGTCCCCGGCCCCATCTGGAAGGACGCCATGTCGGGCGCCCTGGAAGGGCACCCGGGACCGGACTTCACCAGGGTCACGATCCCGGAGGCCCAGAAGCCGCAGCCCCCGAACCCGGGCGGCGACGACAAGCCGGGCGGCGGCACCGGCGGCGACAGGCCGTTCCCCGGCTTCTCCTTCCCGACGGACGTCCTCAGCGGCGGCGCCCAGACGGGCGGCGGCGGAAACGGGAACGGCAACGGCGGCAACGGCAACGGCAACGGCCCGGGCGGCCGGGACCGGTAGCCCGGACGCACGGAGGGCGCCCCCCACCCGGGGGGCGCCCTCTCGCGTGCTCGGCCCGTCCGCCGGCGCTAACCCGCCAGGAGCTGCTTGACGACGGCGGCGACGCGGCCGCCGTCCGCCCGCCCGGCCACCTTCGGGTTCACGATCTTCATCACGGCGCCCATCGCGCGCGGCCCCTCGGCCCCGCCCGCCTTCGCCTCCTCGACGGCACGCGCCACGATCTCGCGGAGCTCGTCGTCCGTCAGCTGCTTCGGCAGGTAGGCGTCGAGGAGCTCGCCCTCGGCCCGCTCCCGCTCGGCCTGCTCGGCGCGACCGCCCTGGGCGAACGCCTCGGCCGCCTCACGGCGCTTCTTCGCCTCCTTGGCGATCACCTTCTGCACCTCATCGTCGGAGAGTTCACGGGACTGCTTGCCCGCGACCTCCTCCTTCGTGATGGCGGAGAGGGTCAGCCGAAGGGTCGAGGAGCGGAGCTCGTCACGCGCCCTGATCGCCTCCGTGAGGTCTTCCTGCAACTTGGACTTGAGCGTGGTCATGCGGACCAGCATGACAGGTGGCCCGTCGCACCCGCCCGTCCATTTCCCGGGCGTCGCACCCCCTCCCCCGGTCTGCGACCATGGACCCATGCGCGCGCGATACGGAGTACCCCTCGGCATCACTGCACTGGGCGCGGCCGGTCTGGCCTACGCCGCCGGCTTCGAGGCCCGCTCGTTCCGGCTCCGCCGGGTGACCGTCCCGGTCCTGCCGCGCGGCGCGCACCCGCTCAGGGTGCTCCAGGTCTCCGACATCCACATGGTGAGCGGGCAGCGCAAGAAGCAGCGCTGGCTGCGGTCGCTGGCGGGCCTGCGCCCCGACCTCGTCGTGAACACCGGCGACAACCTCTCCGACCCGGAGGGCGTGCCGGAGCTGCTGGACGCGCTGGGCCCGCTGCTCGAGTTCCCGGGCGTGTACGTCTTCGGTTCCAACGACTACTACGGCCCCAAGCTCCGCAACCCGGCCCGCTACCTGTTCGAGAAGCTCCAGGGCCGCCACGGCCTCAACGGCAACGCCCCGGCCGTCGGCGTCGTCCACAACCCGTGGGAGGGGATCCGCGACGCCTTCGACACGGCGGGCTGGCTGGACCTCACCAACACGCGCGGCCGCCTCAAGGTGGAGGGCCTGGAGCTGGCGTTCACCGGCCTCGACGACCCGCACATCAAGCGGGACCGGTACGAGAAGGTCGCGGGCGGCCCGGAGGCGGACGCCGACCTCTCGGTGGGCGTCGTCCACGCCCCGTACCTGCGCTCCCTGGACGCCTTCACCGCCGACGGCTACCCGCTGGTCCTCGCCGGCCACACCCACGGCGGCCAGCTGTGCGTCCCCTTCTACGGGGCGCTGGTCACCAACTGCGACCTGGACACGGACCGCGCGAAGGGCCTCTCCACCCACCGCGCGGGCGGCCACACGGCGTACCTCCACGTCTCCGCGGGCTGCGGCACCAACCGCTACACCCCGGTCCGCTTCGCCTGCCCCCCGGAGGCCACCCTCCTCACCCTGACGCCCCGCGACTGAGGGCCCCGGGAAACCGGATTTCGCCTCCGGGCGCCGGTGGGCTAAAGTAAACGTCGTCGCCAGGACAACAACGGCGACATCGGGGTGTAGCGCAGCTTGGCAGCGCGCTTCGTTCGGGACGAAGAGGTCGTGGGTTCAAATCCCGCCACCCCGACAGAGAAGTAGCAGGTGAGGCACCTACGGATATCCGTAGGTGCCTCGCCTGTCTCCGTCCGCGTGTCCATCTGCGTGACCGTCGCTTCCCGCGTGCCTGAGCCCGCTGTGCGTCGACGCCGGAGATCCCGTCCGGGACCGCAGCGCCGGTCCGGATCACGGGCCGGATCCGCTGCGGCGGATGACCCCGCCGGTCGGCCTGTCCGGGAAGGCCGGACGGTTCGGTCCGTGGCGGGTCGGGGCGCGGTGCGTTCCCGGACGGCTCCCCTGCGCCGAGGTCTTCGTCCTGATCGGGTCCGGCAACCGTCGACGACACTCGTGGGCCGTGCGCCCAGCCGGGCGCGGGGGTGGTCTCAGCGCCAGTCGTCGATCACGTACGCCCCGGGGTGGCTGTACCCGGGTTCGTTGGGTCTGTGCATGGTCACGCCCTGCAACCAGGTGCGGAAACCACGGTCGGCCATGCGCCGGTAGGCATCCGGGCGGCCCAGGTTCACGCCGGCGTCCAGTTGCCCCAGCCCACGCTCGGCGGCCAGCCGCTCGCACGCGTCCAGCAGTCGCTCGAACCGGTCGGCGGCATCCGGACCGGGACGTACGGCGCCGAACTTGACGAAGCAGACGTCCGTGCCGGCCTCCGACCCGGCTCCGCAGTGGCAGACGGCCAGGCCGTCGAGCTCGGAGCCGGCGCCATGGAGCAGGATGGTGTCACCGAGTCCCTGCGCGTGCGCGGCCACGATCTCGCGTTCCAGGCTCAGGCCCTCGTACACGGCTCCTGTCAGTGCGCGGCAGAGACTCAGCGCGTCAGGCCGCCCGGCAGCGGGCAGTTCGCCGTAGAGCACTCTGCCGGGGACCGCGGCACCGCCTGTGACCTGCTTCTTCATGATGGCTGTGAGGAATCGGGGCCAGAAACCGTACCGACGGTAGAGCTCAAGATGCTTGGGACTGTGAGCGAAGGTGAACAGGCCGAGGTGGCGGTTCCCCCAGGCGTCGAAGCAGTCCATGACCGGCTCCATCAGACGCCTGCCGATGCCCTGGTCCCACAGGTCCGGACGTACGGTCAGCGGTCCGAAGAACCCGACGCTGCCCCAGCCGGTGGCGAAGTTCGATCCGACCACTTCGCCCTCGACCGTCGCGGCGAACGCCGCCTGCGGAGCGGCCGCCCAGCGCGTACGGACGTAGTCGACGGTCCCGAAGGGATCAGGGGCCCCCAGGAAGGTCCCGAAGGCGAGCCCGCAGATCTCATCGGCCCGATCCAGGTCCGCCTCACCCAGCGGGCGGACCGATACCGGGGCCGCGCCACTCCTGCGCTCCGCTGCTGGTGGGATCATCGCTCCGTACCTCCGTCGCCCCTTTTCCATCGCACCACGGAGGTGCGCCGCGGGCGAGGCGAGCGTCCGGCGACAGACCTGAGGATCGGGGTCTCCGAGGCACAGGAAGGCCACCGCTGCCCGGGACGGGGTGACGGGCGCCGTCCCTTCTCGTGGACATCGGCCCCGCCCGGGGCGGGCTCGGCACCGGTGGTCGCGGGGAGCGCACCGGGGCGGTGTCCCGGCCCCACATTCATCTGGCAAATGCAGGCGCTCTCTCGTCCATTGTTTGATTACTTGTCAGTCGGCCGACCTGTCGCCGGGCAAACCATCTCTTAGGCGTCACCCCCCACCAGAACCGATCGGAATTCAGTCAGCCCTTGATACTCGACGGCTAAAATCGGTAGCATCCACGTACGGTCCAGCGGGGGGCCAGAACGCCCCGCGGTCAGAGCATCACGCATCGGGGGAGCGAAGAATGCGATCAGGGCACATACGCCTATCCATTTTCTTGCACACGGCACCAGTCTGCCCCGACCCCGGACTGTCGCCCCTCGCGCACTGACGCACGCCCGCGCGCTCCACCCCGGGGAGAAACCGGCGCTTCTCCGGCGCCGCCCGGCGCATCCCCCCACGGCCGCGTAATCGACCGCGATGCCCTTGGGGATGCCTCCCACCGCCGTTCTCCCGGGTTTTCTTCCACAGCTGGCTCGACAGCAGGTCACTTCCTTTTGCCATGCAGCGCTACAGCTGGAAGGGTCGCATGCTCTCGAAAAAAACGACCGCACTCCACACCACCATCGCGAAACCCGTCCCCGACCCGTCCCGAAACGACGTCCTGCTGGGGCTGTTACGCCTTTCCAAGGTGAGAGTCGTCCAGCACTACTTCGGACTGTTCCTCGCCTGGTCGCTGCTGGACCGCGCCACCCTGGGACGCCCCGGGACGACGTACGCCATGCTGCTGTTCCTGCTGGGATCGGCCGCGATCGTCGCCTGCGCCTGCACGGCGGACGACATCGCCGGCTACCGCAACGGCAGCGACGCCGTGAACTACAAGGAGGGCGAGACCCTCCGCGACATCCGCATGAAACCCCTGCTCAGCGGGGCCGTGACCGAGCGGCAGGCGATCCGGTTCGCCGTCTGGTCGGGCGTCGTCGCCGTCGTCGCGGGGACGCTCGCGTTCTGGGTGCTCGACTGGCGCGCGCCCGTCGAGGCGTACGTCGTCTACGGCGCCGGCTTCTTCTTCAGCGTCCAGTACTCCGCCGGGATCAAGGTCAGCTACCGGCTCGGCGGGGCGGAGACCCTGCTGTGCCTGTCGACCGCCGCGGGACTCCTGGCGCCTTTCCTGGCGGTGCACGGGGAATGGACGCGCCCGTCCGTCGTCATTTCCCTGCTGCTCGGCCTCTGGCTCGTCATGGTCAGCAGTTACTCGAACATGAACGACATCGAGGGGGACCGTTCCGTCGGGCGGAAGACCCTCGCGGTCGCGACCGGCACGAAGACGGTCGTCACGGTGATGGCGGCACTCTTCGCCCTCTCCACCGCGCTCCTCGTGTGGATTTCCCTCAGCGACCTGCCCCGGTGGGCCCTGCTCATCATCCTTCCCACCATCGCACTCCACGCCGCGCAGTTGTACCACGGCCCCCGCGAAAAGAATTGGCTCAAAGCCCGCAGGCTGGGGCTCATCGCCTACAACTTCGGATTCGCCGGCCTCGCCGTCCCCCTGCTGTGGGCCCGCTGAAAGGGGAAATCGAGTGGCTTTGAAGGCACCGCACCGGAACACGGTGAAAGACGACCTGACAAGACTTCCCGGCCTCTACCAGGACTGCTTCCACGCGATTGCCCCCAGGCGGTCCCCCGCGATCGTCGCGACCCGGGTGCGGACTTCCCGCGACCCCGATCCGTTCGACGACGAGGCGGTGGAGGTGCGCCGCCACATCGACGACGTCCTGCGCTCCTGGGCGGGCCTCGTCGCGGAGAGGGGCGGATCACCCGTCCCGGGCCCGGACCGGGACGGGGGCGTCGGCGGACTGGCCGCCTTCCTCACCGCCCACCTCGACTGGCTGATGGACTCCACCGCCGCCGCCGAGTTCGCCGAGGAGGTGGCGGCGCTGCGCGGCCGGGCGGAGCGGCTGGTCAACGGCTCCGCGCCGGCCCGCCACCACCTGGGCGGCTGCGTCGAGGCATCGTGCGACGGGCGGCTCACCGCCCGCACCTCCCCCGGCCGCCTGGCCGCCTCGCAGATCGGCTGCGACCGCGGGCACAGCTGGCCGCCCCGGGAGTGGCTGCTCCTGTCGGCCCGGATCGAGCGGCGGGAGGCGTCGTGACCGGTCCCGCCAGGCACCGCCGCGTCCCCACCGAACTCGCCGCGCTCGCGGCGGGGGTCTCCCCCGCGACCATCCGCCAGTGGGTGCGGCGCGGCAAGCTGACCCGGTACGGGCCGCGCAACCGCGCCGAGTTCGACATCACCGAGTTACTGGACGTGATCCGCACGACCAGGGGGTGAGGGGGCCGCGCCGGCGAGGGGCGGCCCGTCCGGCGGGTGCCGGGCGGGCCGCCCCTCGCCGTACCGGCGTCAGGCCGTCCGTACCGGCCGCCCCGCCACCAGCGGGTGGTCCCGGTCGATCAGGCCGAGCGCGGAGGCACCGCCGGGCGAGCCGAGTCCGTCGAAGAACTCGACGTTCGCCGTGTGGTAGCCCTTCCACTCGGCCGGCACGTCGTCCTCGTAGAAGATCGCCTCGACCGGGCAGACCGGCTCGCAGGCCCCGCAGTCGACGCACTCGTCCGGGTGGACGTACAGGGAGCGCCGGCCCTCGTAGATGCAGTCGACGGGGCACTCCTCGACGCACGCCCTGTCCTTCACGTCGACGCAGGGCTGGGCGATGACGTACGTCACTGCGGGGTCTCCTTCTCCATCTGTTCGGCGAGCTTCATGGCCTCCTCGATCAGCGTCTCGACGATCTTCGACTCGGGCACCGTCTTGATGACCTCGCCCTTCACGAAGATCTGCCCCTTGCCGTTGCCCGAGGCCACCCCCAAATCCGCCTCCCGCGCCTCACCCGGACCGTTGACCACACACCCCATCACCGCCACCCGCAGC
>NZ_BMSV01000012.1 GCF_014649335.1 Streptomyces roseolilacinus | reverse complement strand
GCCGACCCCTTCTCGTCGTACTTGCCGCGCACCACGTCGACGGCGAGCTTGAACTTGCGGATCTGGACGAGCCCGAACCAGGCCGAGAAGACCAGGCCGGCCACGACGAGCCAGGCGACGATGAGCGGGAGCTCCGTCCCCGCGACGGGGACGGAGTAGAAGACGACTTCCCCGAGCCAGGTGGCTATGGGCTCGAAGAACCCGCTGACGGCTTCGTCGACGGACGTGGTGATGGAGTCGAGTGACACTGTGGCTACCTCGATGGCGCAGTACCGGCGCATGGAAGGTTGCGCCGGGAAGGTGTGCGGTCTTTGAGCGAACGCCGTTGTCCGATCGGCGACCCTAGGTGGTGCCCGTGGACGCGGACAGTGATCACCCTGGTCGTGCAGTCGGCCTGTGTGCCGACACCTCCGAGGTCGACGAGGGGTGGTGTCACCTGCGGAGTTGCGCAGTTCTACCACGCGCCTCACACATTCCTTAGTGACGCAAATCACATAACCATCAGTAATGTTCGAAAATCCCAGCGAACGAAACAAGACCGTTATCAGGAGAGCGAGATCCGTTCATCGGACACTCAGGTGACCGGTGGTGGACCGGACCGAGAAGAACGCTGCGGGGATCATGCGTCGGCGAGGCACGCTACGCAGGTGCCTTCGCTCGCCACCCCTCAGCCCTCCTCCGCCCACCCGGCCGGTCATGTGATCGTCTGTGGCGACGCCGCACCGGCCCACCGAATCGGTACCGGAGTCGGCGGAAGGGGCCCGGGCGGCGGCCGCCGGCGCTCGTGTACGAGGGCGACGGGACGAACATCCGAGCCACCCTCGCCGCCCGGCGCCTCGACCCCGGCGTGCGGCAGCCCGTTCAGGGCCGCCCCGAGCTCTCGAAGGGCTCCGGCCGCCCGCCCGCAAGTGCCTCCATAGTGGCCACGCGCACATCGGCACGCAGAACTATGGTGTCCCGCCACATACGCCTCTGACCTGCCCGTTCCTACGGTGTGGCGTCACCGTAACGTCCCCGTCGACCACCAGGAAGTGGTGCCGATGTCGTCGCCCGCAAGCGCTCCTCCCGCCCCCGCCAGTCTCAAGCGCATCGTCGCCGCGAGTCTCATCGGGACCACCATCGAGTGGTACGACAACTCATCCGGCCAGAGCTACGACCTGCGGTTTTCGCGTCACTGACCCTCAAAAGTCAGCGCCGAACCAGCACTGGCTATTCTCGTGCTGACTGGGGCCGAGGGGCGACCGGGATCGCGGATTGCAGGTCTCCCCACGTGCCGCCGCCATGAGTCACTCACAGTAACCCGCCCGGATCGAACTCCCATGCTTGGCAGCGGGCTGGCGGCACGCGTCGCCGCCGGCGCTCGACCGGGTGTCCTCAAGCCGCTGGGCATCGCGCTCACTGGTGGCAATCGCTACGACGTCACCTAGCTCCTGCCGCAGCTGGGCGCCGTCCCATCGCCGCGAAAAGCCTGGAATCCACTCCTGCCCTTCTCTCTTGCTCCTTTCTCACCTGGGCGACTGTGGTGAACGTGCGGCGACAGCGCGGCCGGGCTCGACGCCTCCACGTAACTTCGGCAACGGGACGACCTCACTGTCGTTCAAATTTGCTCCAATACCACCGCACCGCCCTCCTCGGCGATCTGGTTCGCGCCGCCACGTTACGTCCGCCGGGAACCAGTTCTTCCCAACTGGCCTTGGGACCAAAGGCTGGTGACGCCACCGCGTTCTTTCGTCCGCTCATGGGGGTCGCACGCGGGATCGCATGCCCCGCTACTCAGCGGGCTTCTGTGCCGTCATCTGGTCAGGTTCGCCCCACCTCGGCGCGCTGCACTTGGAGCATCACGGCTCGGCAACGAGGCCAGCGCCGAAGAGCTTCTGCAGTAGCGAGGCAGAGGACCAGGACGGCCTTCACTGTGTCGGTGATACAGGTCGTGCTGTACCGGAGCTTCCGCAGCAGCCGCCACGGTGGGGCAGGCCGAGCGACAGATATTTGCGGACCGTCTTCCGGTCCAGCCCGGTCTCCCAGGCCACCTCCGAGAGGCTGATCGCCCCGGACTCCACCAGACTCCGGAAGCGCCGCAGTTCCAACCATCGATGCGGATCCAGGACCATCGTCAACCGCCTTCCGCCGCCTCTCACCGACCAAGCAGCAGAGTGCCGAGCAACAGGTCTCAACGCATCAACAACTGTCCCTTTTCATCAGTACACGGGTGGGAACGTTCACGTGTACGCCGGCACGGCTCAGTTATCCAGTCCCATCTGAGCTGAATGCCCCGCCTGCAAGGGCGGGGCATTCAGGTCGCGAATGCGCTCAAGCAGTAGTTACCGAGGAACGGCGGTAACGTGCTTCAGGGTGCGGTGAACCAGCAGATATCGATGAAATCGATTGGATTGTCGTACTGGCGCATCTCTTTCGCCACGCGCTGCAAGGCTTCCTCTTTTGAGAGGTTCCACGGCAGGACATCCTCACCCTTGCGGGGGCTCATGTCGCCGATACGCACTCCTTGGTCCAGCATGTCGCTGATTAGACGCAGCGTGGCTGCCTGGATCTGATCCTCGGTACTGCCTTTACCCGCGACCGTCTCGGCCGCATCCCGTAGGGGCGAGAAGTAGAGTGGCGCCGAGCGTGCGTACTCGATGAGATATTCCAGTTCCTCGGCGTAAGACGCTTCAGTCATTGATCTTCCTAGTGCTTTGCGTGGTATCGCTTGAAGCCGAGTAGCTCCTTGAGTTCCTTCGAGAAGTCGATTGTCCAGTCACCACTGCCGCCCGACCCGCTGAAGTTGCGGAAGTTTACGTTGCCGCCGTCTAGCTCCCATACTTCGATCGTACCCTTGCCGGGCACATCCTTGACCATGTCAGGCTCGCCTAGGTCACGTCGAAGGGAGGCAGCCACCTGCTGGAGTTCGTCGGGCGTGATAATCCGCACCCCGGGACTGTCCTCATAACCGAGCGGGTTTCCGTCCTTCAGGACAACGTTCTTGAGTTGCCCGAGGCGTCCTGCTCGAGTGCTGCGGGCCAGGTACTTGACGCCATCGGCGGCATCGCCAAGAAGACGAATCTTCCCGATGGGAAGGACGGCCATGGCCAGCATGGCGCACTTTCCAAGACCTGGATCCTTAGCGCACTCCTTGGCGTCGTTCAGCCCCGTCACGGTCCAGAAGATTTCCTTCATGACGGGGTCGATCGGCGGTGTCTCTATTGGTTGCCCTGCCAGCGCGCACAGTGGGAGGTGGTCCCGGGTCGGGTGCAGGTAGCAAGGCGGCTTGGTGGGTTCCTTTTCTCTTGCCTGCTCGCGCTGCTCCTCCGCCGCGCGCCGTGCTGCGGCTTCCGCAGCTTCCCGAAGCTGGACAACGTGGTTCCAGGCGCTGGAAGCGGCAGCTTCGGCTTCCTGAACGCTTTTGCCTGCGGCGAGGGCTGAGGCGCGCGCTTCGTCCGCGGCCTCCTTGGCGCTGACCGCAGAGGAACGGGCGTAGCGGGCCGAGAACTCGGCCTGAGCGGCGCTTTCCTCGGCAGCGACTGCGTCCTGGGCTGCCCTGTGAGCCGCGCTTCGAGCGGTGGCGGCGGATTGTGCGGCCTTGGCGGCACTGGCCGCGGCCCGGTCTGCGGCTGCGTCGGCCTGGGTTGCGTAAGTAGAGGCGAGGTCTGCGCTCTTGAGGGCTTCAGCGGCCGCTACGTCAGCTTCGGCAGCGGCCTGGTTGGCTTCGGCAGCCGCCTTCGCGGCGAGCCATCGGTTCTGATGAGCCTTTGCGGCAATGAGCCCGCCTTCAGCGATGAGTCGCTGTACCTGGGCGATGTGCGTTGCGGCCAGACTGTCCTTGCGTTCAGCCATGTACCGGCCGGTGCGAACAAAGTCGTGCAGCCGGTCAACTGGCCCGCTCAGGGCGGTGAGGGCCGCTGATTTCACCTCGGGCGTGCCGCTATTGACTAGCTGGCTCGCTGTGACCCGCTCGTCCGCGTGCTGGGCGATGTACTGACCCGAGTTGATGAAAGCCAGCAGTTCCTGGGGACTACCCTCCGCGAGGACTGCTTCGGCTGCTTCTCGAACACTTGTGCCGCCGGTGTTGTGGATCTGTGAGACCTTCACGCGGTAGTCGGCGAGGCCGACCGTGTACTGGCCAGCGGCATAGAAGGACTGCTCGTCACCGACCGTCAAAGCTTCAGCTGCAGCGGTCCGCACGGAAGGGTACGGGCTGGCGGAAGCGAGGTTGACGACTTGCTGGCGGACCTCGGCCAGCTGTGCCTCCTGCGAACCTGTCCGGAGGTAGGCGAGGACCTCCGCATCGGTCCCGGCAAGGGCCTGTGCGGCCGCTTCCTGGCGCCAGGACCCGAAGTACTTGAATGCGCGGAGCGCCACCGCACGGCCCTTGGTAGCCAGGGCTGAAACGTCCGTGGCCGGCTTGGCTGCCTCGGCGGCCAAGGCCCTGGTGTCATCCTCGATCGCCTTGCCCTCTACCACGGTGCTAGCGGCAAGCTCGGTGAAGCTCTCCGTGGCGGTTTTCTGTGACCGCGCGTGCTCGATGGCGGCCGCAGTACGGGTAGCCAGGTCCTCGGCCTCCGTCTCCCGGGCGATATCGAATGTCTTCTGCGCGGTGGCGACGGCTGCTGTCGCTGCGTCAGCGGCGAGCTTTGCCGCGTTGGCCTGCTTGGTCGCCTGCACGGCGTAGTTCGCTGCTTGTCCGGCGTGGGCGGCTGCCTCCTCGGCGGCGGCTGCGGCATTGTTCGCGTGCGCTGCGGCGGAGTTTGCTGCGTCACGTGCTTCCAGGGCGGCGGCAGCAGACTTACGAGCCAGGTTCTCGGCGGCGGTGGCGGCCCTGTCAGCTTCGTTCGCGTGTCGACGGGTCTCTGCGGCCGCTGCCCTGGCCTCCGCGGAGGAGACTCCGGCTGCGTCGGCGTAACCGGCTGCCTCGTCGGCTGCATCGGCGGCCAGATCGGCGTGGCCGCTCGCGCTGCGGGACGCTGCTGCGGCTGTTGCGGCCGCAAGGGAGGCGTGAGCAGCCTGCTCTGCGGCAACTCCTGCTTGGGTGGCGAGGTTGGCGGCAGCGCGTGCGGCCTTGGCCTGGGTAGCGGCGCTTGCTGCCTGGTCCTTGTCCTTGCCTGCGGCGATCGCGGCGTTGTAGGCACGGTTGGCCGCATCAGCGGCGGCTGCGGCTGCGCTCGCGGTCTGCGCGGCCGCCAGGGCGGCGAGGCGCGCCGACCGGTTGGCCGCGCTGGCCGCGTTGATGGCGGTTTGCGCGGCGTCGGCGGCGGCCCTGGCGGCGCTGGCCGCCTGCTTTGCCTTCACCGCGGCGCGGGCGGCATCTTCCTTAGCGGCCTGGGTCTCGGCGGCGGCTTTCTGCGCAGCCTGCTTGGCTAGTTCGGCGGCCGCGATTGCCCGCTGAGAGGCTTCCTGCGCAGACTTTGTTGCATCCTCGGCCTGCTTTCCTGCTTGCTTGGCTTGGGCAGTAAGCTGCGCGATTGTCGAGTGTTCCTGGTCCCGATTGCGGGCGACGAACTGGCCCACCTCGAGGAATTCGACCACGTCGTGATAGGTGCCCTGAAGCGCCAGCTTGGCGGCGGCCTTCACGTTCGGGCCGCCTGAATTATAGATCTTCGATGTCTGGACGCGGTCATCGGCTTCGCGTGCGACGTATTGATCCGAGTCGAGGAACTTCTCCACATCGTCGGGTGTGCCGCTGAGCGCTGCCTTTCCGGCGTCCTGCACCCCGACGCCGCCGAGGTTGATAATTCGGGATACCTCGACGCGCCGGTCTTGCTGGTAGGGGACCTTCCATCCGTTCTCTAGAAAGGACTGCAGCTGCTCCGGTGTGCCCTGCAGAGCTTGCCTGGCTGCGGCGCGCACCGCCGGACCGCCCATGTTCAAGATGCGACTGGCATCTACGCGGTCGTCCGCCAGCTGAAGTGATTCCTTATCGGCGAGGAACCTTTGCACGTCCTCATCGGTCCCAAGGAGCGCCCGCTCGGCTGCCTCTCGAACTCCGACTCCACCTTGTCTCCACGAGTCGACCGCCAAGGACCGAGGGGATACTTGGGTGAACTCATCGTCAAATGTTGCCGAGGCGGGCGGCGTTCCCAGAAGGCCCGTCACCATGACCGCGGACAGGCCCACGGTGAGGGTACGACGCAGGCTGGCCTTTCTGCGCCTGCCTGCTTGTCTGCGACCTACACGTAGGACGCTTGAGACTCGATACACGAGCCGTTCCTCCATCTGCTGCCCACTCGGGCATGCGCATGCCGCATACACACCATCCGAAGCTGGCATCTGTGGCGATACCGAGCTCAGGATGGAGCGAAGCGGAAGCAAATACGGACATATGGGTGCGGCTTGATGCGCCTATCTGCCTACACCCCTCTGGCGCACGTCATCTGACGCCACGTTCACGGAAACCTTACATGTGCTTTACTTTCATCGAGCGGATGGGGTCACTCCGCTGACCATCTTCACGAGGAGGACACACATGGCGATGTCACGTGCCTGCAAGGCGCTCCTACTGGCGGCTTCAGGGCTTCTGGCGACATCACTTGGAGCCGTGACTTTGACGACCGGCGCGCAGGCGGTGGCACCGAGCACCCCCTCAGCAGAATCCGCCGCCGATATGCCGTTGGCGCTGGAGGGTTACACCTACCCAGGCGCCTCCCGCATCCTCCAGGAACGCGGCATAACGCTGAAGCGTGGGGACGGCAACATAACACTGGTGCCGTGCGTACAGGCATGGAACATCAAGATCGAGTCGCGTCTCGATAACGGGGGTTATTGCTTCAACGCCACCGCACAGTCGGGCTACCTCACACTGGAATTGCCCGACGCCTGGGGGGTGTGGACCGAGAATCACCCCGTGCAGGCGACCCTCACCGCAGCAGGCGCGGAGACGGTCGTCGATGTGCCGGCCAACCATTATCAGCCAGTTGGTGAAACGGGTGACATCGGCCTTCGCTCGGTGCTTGTCGAAATCCGTGTCACCGGCTGACGATTACAATTGAGTTAAGGAACCCCCGTGCCTACACTAACCCCCCGTAATGTCACGCACTTGCCCGGCACTACTCGTGCACACCGGCGCTACTCCGCCTGGCTGGGCTCGTTCACTGCAATCGCCGTCATCACGCCCGTTGCCCTGGGCGGCACCTCCGTGCACGCTGTTAGTGGCACTACGGTCACCGGTGACACTTATGCCTTCACCGCGAAGATACAGATCGGTGAGGGCGACGCCGTACGTGCCTGCTCCGGTGCTCTCGTCGACAGCCAGTGGGTCTTGACGGCAGCCTCCTGCTTCACTGGCGGAGAAGGCACCCTTGCCCCGGGCAGCCCGGCTCTCAAGGCAGTCGCAACCATCGGCCGTCAAGACTTGACCACCACTGCTGGCCACGTCACCGAGATCCCCCAGCTCGTCCCCCACCCGGGGCGCGACCTAGTCATGGCTCGGCTCGCCACGCCCACCAGCGCCATCAGCCCGGTTCCGCTCAGCACCACGCCGCCTGCGGCCGGCGACATTCTTGGGGCAGCCGGGTATGGTCGCACTCAAAGCGAGTGGATCCCTCGCAAGCTCCACACCGCGACCTTCAGCGCAGAGGCGGTCTCAAGCACAACCATCAGTATCACTGGCAGGACCTCGAGCGACGCCATCTGCAAGGGTGACACCGGCGGCCCCCTCCTCCGTCCGAAGGACAGCGCATTTGAAATCGTGGGGATTAACGTCCGCTCCTGGCAGGGCGGCTGCCTCGGCGAGACAGAGACCCGCACAGGAGCACTGTCGACCCGAGTAGACGATGTCGCCCCATGGATCCAGCAGCTGCGACTGGCTCCGTTGGTGCAGCAAGTCAGTGACGTCATGACTGTGGCCGACTTCAACAGTGATGGCCGCCAGGACATCGCTACGGTACTTACCGACGGCTCCCTCCACGCGTTCTATGGGCGCGCCGATGGTGCCCTGCAGTACGGCCGTGAACTCTGGCACGACAAGGGCTGGGGTCGTGTCACCAAGATCGTGGGCGGCGACTTCAATGGAGACGGGAAGGCTGACATCGCGGCTATCTCGCCGCTTGGTGCACTCCTGCTATACCCAGGGACGGGACACGACACCAAGCTCGGCGCCGCTCGGTCGATGTGGAGCGACAACACCTGGGACAGCTCGCGCCCCATGGATCGATACAAGGTGGACGGGACAGGCCGAGACGGCATCATCGTGCAGGCGGCCGATGGTTCTCTCCTCGGCTATCCGAGTCAGGCTAGCGGTGCTTTGACCGGTGGGCGGGTCACGCTGTGGCCGGACAAGACCTGGAACAAGCGCCTCATCGCTGCTGGCGACATGAACGGCGACATCTACGACGATGTCATCGCTGTGGCTCAAGACGGCAAGCTCCACCTTTACCCGGGCAATGCCGAACGCAAGCTGGGCGCAGCCCGTCTTCTGTGGCACGACACCAGCTGGTCTGGAATGAAGACCGTCCTTGCTGGCGATGTCAATGGTGACCGCAAGGGCGACCTCCTTGGCCGAGTTAACGCTGGAGGGCTGTACTGGTACGCCGGCGATGCCAGCGGAGCCCTCGCCCCCGGCCGCCTGATGTGGCCAACCACCGCCTCAGCAAACTAAACCGCGTCAGTGACGTGTATGTGGGGGTACGGTGTCCCGCCTACCCCCACACTTGCCTGAATCACTGAGCTCTTTCAGAGTGGCCACTGATCGAGTGACCCAGGCCGAGTCAGGATGAGGACCGCAACGCACAGGGCTCTCGCGCCGTTGAGAGAGGTGTTCGAAGTCTCAACCCATTGGCCCAGGACCCCTGTTGGTGCCCCATCCTGCCGCACTCGACCTGCCTCACACTCTGGTCGAGTGGGTATCCATGCTCATCGTCACTCGCGAGGGTGGCCGCCGCTGCAAGCTGCCGCCCCACCAGCGTGCCCTGGTAGGCCTGGTCTACCTTCGCCGGCACGACACGCTCGCGCAGATCGCCGCCGGCTTCGGCATATCCGTCGGCACCGCCCACGCTTACGTCCAAGCCGTCGTCCAGCACCTGTCCGGCCGGGCGCCGGGCCTCCTGCGGGTCCTGCGCGAGGCCGATCCGGATTACGTCCTGTTCGACGGGACGCTCGCCGAGTGTGACCGTGTCGGCGACAACCTGGCGGACTTCTCCCAGAAGCACCGCTGTCACGCTATGAACGTGCAGGTCGTAGCCGATCTCGCGGGCAACCTGCTGTGGATCTCACCCGCCCTGCCCGGCCGCACGCACGACCTGACCGCCGCCCGCGCCCACCGCATCATCCGGATCTGCGAACGCCAGGGCGTCCCCGTCCTCGCCGACCGTGCCTGCACCGGGGCCGGCCCCTGGGTAATCACACCGATCAGACGGCTCCCGAACCAGGACCTCACTACGGCCGAGCAGGCGATCAACCGGGCCTTGTCAGCGGCGCGAGCGCCGGTCGAACGAAGCGTCGCGCGGCTCAAGTCCTGGCGCATCTTCCGCAAAGCCCGCTGTAGCCCCAACCGCATGACGGCCATCGCCGCAGCCGTCCTCGCCCTGGAGCGCCAACGCTGAAAATGCTCACTGAGCCTTTTCCAGCCTCACGCCGAGGCGTGGTGAGGGGCAAGGACGGCCTGGATGATCGCGGTGATGCGGTTGGTGCTGCAGCGGGGCTTTCACAGGAGGCGCCAGCCCTTCGGGGTGGCCATGGCCTGCTCGCCGAGGTAGCGGAACTTGGCGTGGGTGCTGTTGTGCCGATGCTGCCACCACTTGAGGCGACGGCCGCGGAAGGGTACTCGGATAGAACCACCGGCACCTTGATACGCCTTGTCAGCCAAGCACTCGAGGTCGGCGTCGGTGAGCGCGTCGACGATGCCGTGGGTGCGGGCGGCGGTCAGGTCGTGGGTCGATCCAGGCAGGGCCGGTGAGGCCCACAGCAGCCGCCCGAAGGGATCGGTGAGAGCCTGGACGTTCATGCCGTGACATTTGTGTTGCCCGAGTAAGACGTCGTTTCAGTTGGTGAGTCGGCGGTAGCTGATGAGGGCTGTGGCGATGCCGACGAAGGCCAGGAAGTGCTCGGCCTTTCGCTCGTAGCGGCGGTGCAGCCTTCGGCATCCGGCCAGCCAGGAGACCGTTCTCTCGACGACCCAGCGGTGTCGGCCCAGCCGGGTGGAGGACTCGATGCCTTTGCGGGCGATGCGGTGCCGGATGCCTCTCCTGCGCAGCCATCGGCGCAGGTGGTCGTAGTCGTAGCCCTTGTCTGCGTGGAGCTTGGCCGGGCGTCGGCGGCGCGGTCCGCGGCGGGAGCGGATGGACGGGATTCCGCGCACGAGCGGTTGCAGGCCGAGGCTGTCGTGGGTGTTGACGCCGGAGATGCCCAGCGACAGGGGCAGTCCGTTGCGGTCTGTGATCAGATGGATTTTCGATCCGCTCTTGCCGCGGTCGGTCGGATTCGGTCCGGTCAGTGGCCCCCTTTTGCCGCCCGGACGCTGACGGAGTCGATGGCGCACCGCGACCAGTCCAGCTCGCCCCGAGCGCCGAGTTCGTCGAGGAGCACCCAGTGCAGCCTGGCCCACACCCGCTCTCGGCTCCACTGGGCGAAGCGCCGGTAGACGGTGGGCCAAGCCGGCCCGAACACCGGCGGCAATTGCCGCCAGGTGCAGCCCGAGGTGGCCACGAAGATGATCGCCGCCAAGCACTCGCGGTCCCCGGCTCGTCGGCGGCCGCCGCCCTGCGGGCGTATGACCTCCGTCGGTGGGACCACCCGCCGAAACAGCGTCCACAACTCGTCTGGGGCCAGCCGCTCGATCAGATCCGTCATGTTCGGCTCAACGAGCGATCACACCATTAGAAACGACGTCTTAGTCAGCACCGAACCAGCACGGGAGTCAGCACAGCACCGCCAAATCGCGCTCGAACGGTGCAACTCAGACAGCCCCCTTCAGGGCCGCCCCGAGCTCTCGAAGGGCTCCGGCCGCCCGCCCGCAAGTGCCTCCATAGTGGCCACGCGCACATCGGCACGCAGAACTATGGTGTCCCGCCACATACGCCTCTGACCTGCCCGTTCCTACGGTGTGGCGTCACCGTAACGTCCCCGTCGACCACCAGGAAGTGGTGCCGATGTCGTCGCCCGCAAGCGCTCCTCCCGCCCCCGCCAGCCTCAAGCGCATCGTCGCCGCGAGTCTCATCGGGACCACCATCGAGTGGTACGACTTCTTCCTCTACGGGTCCGCCGCGGCCCTCGTGTTCAACACGCTGTTCTTCCCCGACTCGGATCCGCTCGTCGGGACGCTGCTGTCGTTCCTCACGTACGCCGTGGGGTTCGCCGCGCGGCCGCTCGGGGCGCTGGTGTTCGGGCACTACGGGGACCGGCTCGGGCGGAAGAAGCTGCTCGTGCTGAGCCTGCTGCTGATGGGCGGGGCGACCTTCGCCATCGGGCTGCTGCCGACCCACGCGTCCATCGGGAGCGCCGCGCCCGTGCTGCTGACGGTGCTGCGGCTGGTGCAGGGGTTCGCGCTGGGGGGCGAGTGGGGCGGGGCCGTGCTGCTCGTGTCGGAGCACGGGGACGCCGAGCGGCGCGGGTTCTGGGCGTCGTGGCCGCAGACCGGGGCGCCCGCCGGGCAGTTGCTCGCGACCGGGGTGCTGGCCGCGCTGACCGCGCTGCTGTCCGACGCCGCGTTCACGTCGTGGGGGTGGCGCGTGCCGTTCCTGCTGTCCGGGGTGCTCGTCCTGGTCGGGCTGTGGATACGGCTCTCCGTCGACGAGTCGCCCGTCTTCAAGGCCGCGCTGGAGCGCGCCGAGGCGCGCAGGGCCGCCGCCCCGGAGGCGGAGGCGGAGCGGACGCCGCTCGTCGCCGTGCTGCGGCACCACTGGCGCGACGTGCTGATCGCCATGGGCGCCCGCATGGCGGAGAACATCAGCTACTACGTCGTCACCGCCTTCATCCTCGTGTACGCCACCACCTCCGCGGGGCTCGGCAAGCAGGCCGCGCTCAACGCCGTGCTGATCGCCTCCGCCGTGCACTTCGCCGTCATCCCCGGCTGGGGGGCCCTGTCCGACCGCATCGGGCGGCGGCCCGTCTACCTCGTGGGCGCGGTCGGCGTGGGCCTGTGGATGTTCCCGTTCTTCGCCCTCGTCGACCAGGGCGGTTTCGGGTACCTGCTGCTCGCCGTGACGGTCGGGCTCGTCCTGCACGGTGCCATGTACGCGCCGCAGGCGGCGTTCTTCGCGGAGATGTTCGCGACGCGGATGCGGTACTCGGGCGCGTCGATCGGCGCCCAGTTCGCGTCCGTCGCGGCCGGTGCGCCGGCCCCGCTCATCGCGACCGCGCTGCTCGCCGAGTACGACAGCTCGACGCCGATCTCCCTGTACGTGATCGCCGCCGCGCTGCTCACGGTCGTCGCCGTGGTCTGCGCCCGGGAGACCCGCAACCGGGACCTCGCCGAGGGGGACGAGGAGCGGGAGGCGAGCGTGCCCGTGCCGGCGGACGCCGAGCGGTGAGCGAGTGAGGGGACCCCTCCGGCCGCGCCGGGTGCGCGGCCGGGCGGTGCCTCAGCGGGTCAGCGCCGGGGACATCAGGTGCAGCCGCAGGGCCAGCTGGATCTCCAGGGACCGGTCCGGGGACTGCCAGTCGCCGCCCAGCAGCCGGGCTATGCGCTCCAGGCGCTGGGCGACGGTGTTGACGTGGACGTGCAAGACGTCCTTGGTGCGGGCCGGGCTCGTCCCGGCGGCGAAGTACGCGTCGAGGGTGCGCACCAGGTCCGTGCCGCGGCGCCGGTCGTAGGCGACGACCGGGCCGATCGTGCGTTCCACGAAGCCGTCGATGTCGCGGGTGTCGGCGAGGAGGAGCCCCAGGAAGCCCAGGTCGTCGGCGGCCGCCCCCTCGCCCGCGCGGCCCAGCAGGGCCAGGGCGTCCAGGCAGCGGCGGGCCTCCGCGTACGCGGGGCCGATGGCGGCGGGTTCGGCGGCGGGCGCCTGCGCCGGGGCGGACGCGCCGACGGTGACCGGCTCGCGCAGGGTGCGGCCGAGGTCCAGCGCGGTGCGGCGGGCCACGTCGGCGGCCGTCTCGTCCGGGCCCAGCGGCAGCAGCAGGACCGTGCCGCCGTCGCGCGTCGACGCCAGGCCGCGGCGGGTCGCCGCCAGGTGCGAGGCCGCCGACCAGAGCCGCTGCCGGTCCGCGTGCGCCCGTGCCGCGGCGGGGGCCGGCCCGGGGCGGCCGGCCGTGACGCCGGCCGTGACGCCGGCGGGGGCCTGGCCCCGGCCGGCCGCCGCGCGGCTCCGCCCGGCGGTGCCCGCCTCCTTGCCGGAGGGGGCCGGGGCGGGGTGGCCGGGGGCCGCCCCGGCCGTGTCCTGGGCGGCGGGCGCGGCCTCGCCGGGCGGCGTCGCGGCGTCCGGGCGGTCCAGCCGCGCGGCCAGCACCACGTGCCGTACGTCGAAGTCCGCGTGGAGGCGCGCCGCGCGGTCCTTCAGGAGGCGGGGGTCGCGGTCGGGGGTGTCGATCAGGTCGTCCAGCAGCTCGCCCCGTACGCGCTGTTCGGCCTCGCCCGCCGAGCGGTGGGCGAGGAGCAGCAGGGAGGTGACCATCGCGGCGCGCTCCAGGGTCCGCCGGTCGACGGGGTCGAGGCGGCTGTTGCCGCGCAGGACCAGCGCGCCGAACACCTCGCCGCCCGCCGACACGGCCGCCACCCACGCGTCGCCGTGCCGGACCGCGCGCCCGTCGGCGGACGCCCTCGGCTGCCGGGACTCGGTGAACTCGACCGTGCCGCCCAGGACTTCCGACACCGCGTCCGCCACGTCCCGGACGCCGCCGCCGCGCAGGACCAGTTCCGTGAGCCGGTCGTGGACCTCCGAGGCCCGTTCGATGACGCCGCTGCGGTCGCGGATGATGCCGTTGGCCCGCTCCAGCTCGGTCAGTGCCGTACGGGTCTCCGCCAGGAGGTTCGCCGTGTCGATGGCGACCGCCGCGTGCGCGGCGAACGAGCCGAGGAGGGCGACCTGTCCGCGTTCGAAGACGCGGGCGCGGCGGTCCGCGGCGAACAGGACGCCGATGACCTGGCTGCCCAGGGTGAGCGGCACGCCGAGGATCGCCACCAGGCCCTCGTCGTGCACGCCCGCGTCGATGGTGCGCGTGTGCTGGAACCGGTCGTCGTGGAAGTAGTCGTCCGTGACGTACGGGCGGGCCGTCTGGGCGACGAGGCCGCCGAGTCCCTCGCCCATGCCGAGGCGCAGCTGCTGGAAGCGGGCCGAGACGGAGCCGTCGGTGACCCGCATGTACGTGTCGCCCGCGACCGGGTCGTTCAGGCTCAGGTACGCGACCTCGGTGCCGAGCAGCGAGCGGGCGCGCTGCACGATGGCGCGGAGCACCGCGTCGAGGTCGCGCAGGCCGGCCAGGTCGTGGGCCGTCTCGAAGAGGGCGGACAGCTCGGCCTCGCGGCGGCGGCGCCCCTCCAGTTCGGCGCGCACGCGCAGCGCGAGCTGTTTGGCCCGCTCCAGCTCGGCGAGCGTCGCGGCGTCCGCACCGTCCGCCCGGGCCAGGAGCACGGGCCTGTCGTACGCCTCGACGGCCGCGCCCCGGGCGAGGAGCTCCAGGTAGGAGCCCTGCCCGTGGGGGTGCCGCGCCTGCTGTTCTCCGGACATGGTCACAGGGATACCCGTCCTCCGTCGGGGTGCACCAGCCCTGCGGACGACCGCCCGGCCGCCTCGGGGGTCGGTCAGTGGGCGGTCCAGCCGCCGTCCAGGGCCAGTGAGGTGCCGGTGATGAAGGCGGCCTGCGGGGTGCAGAGGTAGGCGACGGCCTCGGCGACCTCGGCCGGTTCGACGAGCCGCTTCACGGCCGTGTCCCGGAGCAGGACGTCGGTGAGGACGCGTTCCGGCGGGATGCCGTGGGCGGCCGCCTGGTCGGTGATCTGCCGTTCGACGAGTGGGGTGCGCACATAGCCGGGGTTGACGCAGTTGGAGGTGACGCCGTGCGGGGCGCCTTCGAGGGCGGCGGTCTTGGACAGCCCCTCCAAACCGTGTTTGGCGGCCACATAAGCGGACTTGAAAGCAGAGGCGCGCAGCCCGTGGACGGAGGAGAGGTTGACGATGCGGCCCCACCCCCGGTCGTACATGTGCGGCAACGCGCCCCTGATGAGGCGGAACGGTGCCTCCAGCATGACGGTGAGGACCGTGTGGAAGACGTCGGGCGGGAACTGCTCCAGGGGGCGTACGAGTTGGAGCCCGGCGTTGTTGACGAGGACGTCGACGCCGGCCGCGGCCTCCTCCGCGGCGTCCAGGTCGGTGAGGTCGAGGACGTGCGGCAGGACCGGGCCCGGCAGGCCGCGGGCCCGTCCGGCCAGGGCGTCGAGTCCGTCCGCGTCCCGGTCGACCGCCCGGACCGCGGCGCCGGCCGCGGCGAGCCGCAGGGCGCAGGCGCGGCCGATGCCGCCGGCGGCCCCGGTGACGAGCGCGGTGCGGCCCGCGAGGTCCAGCGCCACGGGGCGGGGTGCGGGCGCGGTGTGGGGGCCCGGTCCGGTGGCGGGGCCGGGTGGGGGCGTGGGCGCGGTCATGTCCCGCACCCTAGGCAGCCCCGTACCCCCCACCCATATGGTCGCGACCCATACTTCAGTGGCTGGGCGTGGTGGAGAACCATGTGGGTTCGTCGGCGCGGGCCTGTTTGATGCGGAACAGCTGGCTCTCGTGCAGCTTGGGCAGGGCGTCGACCGGGAACCACCCGACGTCCAGCGCCTCGTCGTCGTTGACGCGGGCCTCCCCGCCGGTGGCGCGGCAGCGGAAGACGATGTCCGTGTACTGGCACTGGTCGCCGTTCGGGTACGTGACGGGCTCCGGCTGGGCCTCCACCATGACGACGCGCTCCGCGACGCACTCGACGCCGGTCTCCTCGCGCACCTCGCGCACGGCGGTGACGGCCGGCTGCTCCCCCGGTTCGGCGATGCCGCCGATCAGTGCCCATCTGCCGTCGTCGACGCGCCGCATCAGCAGTACCCGGTCGTCGTCGTCCAGGACCACGGCGGTGACGCCGGGCAGCAGGAGGAGGCGGTGGCCCGCGAAGGCGCGGAGGTCCTTGATGAAGTCCGGTGTCGCCATGCGTCCGACCCTACTGGTGGTCCGCCGCCGCTCCGGGGCCCGCCGCCGTCTCCTCCCGGCCCCGGGCCGCGCCGTCCCGCGTCGCGCCGTCCCGGGCCGCACCGCCCCGCACCGCACCGCGCCGTGCGCGCACGCCGCGGGCCGCCGCCCAGCCGAGGCCGCCGAGCGCGGCCGCGGCGAGCGCTGCCTCGGGCAGGACGCCCATGCGGGTCGCCGGGGTGAGCGAGGAGCGCAGCGGCACCTGCGCGACCAGGGCGTCCGGGGTGAACATCTTCGACTGCCGGACGATCCGCCCGTCCGGGAGGATGATCGCGCTGACGCCGCTGGTGACGGGGACGACGACGGTGCGGCTGTGCTCGACGGCGCGGACGCGGTCCATGGCCAGCTGCTGGTAGGTCATCTCGCTGCGCCCGAAGGTGGCGTTGTTGCTGGGGACGGAGAGGAGCCGGGCGCCGTGCGTGACGGTGTCGCGGACCGCCCAGTCGAAGGCCGCCTCGTAGCAGGTGGCGAGGCCGACGCGGGTGCCGGCCAGGTCGAAGACGCCGACCTCCTCGCCGGGGCCGAAGTCGCGGCTGACCCGGTCGACGTCCTTGTCGAAGATCCGTACGACGGACCGCATCGGGATGTACTCGCCGAACGGCTGGACGTGCCGCTTGTCGTAGGTGGCCACGGGGCCCCGTGCCGGGTCCCACTGCACGAGCGTGTTGCGCAGGTGGCCCGTCTCGGGGGTGAGGACGGCACCCACGACCGTCGGGACGCCGACGGCGCGGACGGCGCGGTCGATGACGGCGCGGGCGTCGGGGTTGCGGTACGGGTCGAGGTCGGAGGAGTTCTCCGGCCACAGGACGAAGTCCGGCTCGGGGACCCGGCCGGCCGCGACGTCGGCGGCGAGCTGCTCGGTGCGGCGCGCGTGGTTGTCGAGGACGGCGCGGCGCTGGGCGTTGAAGTCCAGGCCGAGGCGCGGCACGTTGCCCTGGACGGCGGCGACCGTGGCCGTGCCGTCCTCGGCGTCGGTGGAGACCAGCGGCAGGGCGGCGGCCGCGCCGGTGACGGGGGCCAGGGCGCACAGCGCGGCGGCGGCGAGCGGCCCGCGCGGGAGGGCGCCGGTGGCGCGGCGCACCAGGGCGAGGCGCACCACCTCGTACAGGCCGAAGCCGCACAGCACGACGGCGAAGCCGAGGACGGGGGTGCCGCCCACGGCGGCGAGGGGCAGGAACACCCCGTCCGCCTGCCCGAACGCGATCTTGCCCCAGGGGAAGCCGCCGAACGGGACGCGCGCGCGGACCGCCTCGCCGAGGACCCACACGGCGGCGGCGAACACCGGCCAGGCGGGCAGCCGCGACACGGCGGCGACGCCGAGGCAGGTGGCGGCGACGAAGAGCGACTCGACGGCGGCGAGCGCCAGCCACGGCACCGGCCCCACCTCCTCGCCGGTCCACACCAGCAGCGGCAGCAGGAACCCGAGGCCGGTGAGGGCGCCGAGGCCGAAGCCGGCCCGCGGGCGGCGCCCGCGCAGCGTCCAGCCGAGCAGGGCGAACGCGGGGAGCGCGAGCCACCACAGGGGGCGGGGCGGGAAGCTCAGGTAGAGGGCGGCCCCGGACAGCGCGGCCGCGGCGGGCCGCGCCGACCGGTGGAGCAGCCGCCGTCCGCGCGCCCCCTCCGGTTCGGCGGGTCCGGGTACGGCGACGGGGGTCATGGTGGCGCTCACCTGGCGGAGTCTACGGCGCGCCGCCGTGACGGGGGGAGCCGGACCGTTCCGCCCGCGGCGCACGCGCGGAGGGTTCCGGGGACCGGCGGGCGGCGCCCCGCGGCGGAGGTGGTGGCGGTGGCGGATCGTGTGCCCCTTCCAGGTCCCGGACACCGCCGGGACGGACTCGGGGCGGGGTGCCCGGCCGGGGGGACGCCGGGACGGGCCCGGGGGTGAAGTGCCCGGTCCGGGGACGCCGGGGTCCTCGGGCTCCCTCGTGTTCCGGAGCGTACCCGCACGTCCCCGGCGCTCGGGCCGCCGCGACCGGGTGAGGGGCGGGGCCCCGGGCCGATCGGCGGCCGGGCGCGGCCGTCCGCCGTGTCAGCCGGCCGTGACGGGGCCCTGCAGCAGCCTGCCCTCCGGGTAGGCGAGGGCGACGGCGGGGAGGGCGGACAGGCGGCCGCTGAGGAGCACCGTCAGGCCGGCGTCCGCCGCCGGGCGGGCGTCCGGCAGCGGGGCCGCGCCGATGCGGCGCAGCGCCTGGGCGGCGACGGCGTCCGCGGAGCCGTACAGCGACACGTCCCGGCCGGTGACGGGCCGCAGGGCCGTTCGGATGCGCTCCTCGACCAGCTCGTAGTGGGTGCAGCCGAGGACGACGGTCGTCACCGCGGGCGGGGTGAGCGCGGCGGCCGCGGCGATCGCGGCGTCGATCCGCTCCTCGTCGGCGTCCTGGACGGCGTCCGCGAGGCCCGGGCAGGGGACCTCCGTGACGTCCACCCCGGACGCGAACTCGGCGATCAGCCGCCGCTGGTAGGCGCTTCCGGTGGTGGCGGGCGTCGCCCAGATGGCCAGGGGGCCGCCGCCGGAGGCGGCCGGCTTGATCGCCGGTACGGTGCCCACGACGGGGATGTCCGGCTCCAGCGCGGCGCGCAGCACGGGCAGGGCGTGGACGGAGGCGGTGTTGCAGGCGACGACGAGGGCGTCGGGCGCGTGCGCGGCGGCGGCGCGGGCCACGGCCAGGGCACGCGCGGCCACGTCGTCCGGCGTACGGGGTCCCCAGGGCACGCCGTCGGGGTCGGAGGAGAGCACGAGCTGGGCGTCCGGCCGCAGCCGGCGCACCGCGGCGGCCGCCGCCAGCAGGCCGATCCCGGAGTCCATGAGCGCGATCTTCACCCGGTCACCCTAGCCGACCGCCCTCACCCGGGCCCCGTTGTGGGGCAGACTGCGGCGGATGAGCGTGATTGCGTGGATCGCCCTGGTCTCCTGTGCGGTGTGGGCGTGGCTGCTCCTGGGGCAGGGCCTGTTCTGGCGCACCGATCAACGGCTGCCGCGCGGCTCGGTGGAACCGGAGCGGTGGCCGTCGGTCGCGGTCGTCGTCCCGGCCCGGGACGAGGCGGAGGTCCTCCCGGTGAGCCTGCCGTCGCTGCTGGCCCAGGACTATCCGGGCCGGGCGGAGGTCGTCCTCGTCGACGACGGCAGCGAGGACGGCACCGGGGACCTGGCCCGCGCGCTGGCCGAGCCGAGCACCGGGAGCCGGGCGGAGGGCGGGGACCGCCCCGGGAGCCCGGCGGACGGCGCGGTCCCGGCGGACGGCGGGAGGCGGGCGGCGGGAGGCGGTGACCGGGCGGAGGGCGCGGGCCGGACCGGGCTGCCGTTGACGGTCGTGTCGCCGGGGCCGCCGGAGCCCGGCTGGACGGGCAAGCTGTGGGCGGTGCGGCACGGCGTCGGGGTGGTGTGCGCGCGCGACGAGGGCGCCCCGGACTTCCTCCTCCTCACCGACGCGGACATCGCGCACGCCCCGGACAGCCTGCGCCGGCTGGTGGCCGCGGCCGTCTCGCACCGCCTGGACCTCGTGTCGCAGATGGCGCGGCTGCGGGTGTCCGGCGCGTGGGAGCGGCTCGTCGTACCGGCCTTCGTCTACTTCTTCTGCCAGCTGTACCCCTTCCGCCGGGTCAACCGCGACGGCGCCCGGACGGCGGCCGCGGCGGGCGGGTGCGTGCTGCTGCGCACGGAGGCGGCCGGGCGGGCCGGGGTGCCGGACGCGGTCCGGGACGCGGTGATCGACGACGTGGCCCTGGCGCGTGCGGTGCGCCGCGCCGGCGGGCGGCTCTGGCTGGGCCTCGCGGAGCACGTCGAGAGCGTGCGGCCGTACCCGCGCCTCGCCGACCTGTGGCGGATGGTGGCGCGCAGCGCGTACGCCCAGCTGCGGCACAGCGGTGCGCTGCTGGCCGCGACGGTGGCCGGGCTGACGCTGGTGTACCTGGCGCCGCCGCTGTGCCTGGTGATCGGGGTGGGCGGCGGGGACGCGGCGGCGGCCTGGGCGGGCGGCGCGGCGTGGGCGGTGATGGCGGGCACGTACGCGCCGATGCTGCGCTACTACCGGCAGCCGCCGTGGGCGGCCGCGCTCCTGCCGCTGACGGCCGCCCTCTACCTGCTGATGACGGTCGACTCGGCGGTCCGGCACCACCGGGGGCGGGGCGCGGCCTGGAAGGGCCGTACGTACCCCGCCCCGCGGGCGGCGGCGGACCGGTGAGGGGCGCGGGGCGCGGTCACTTGCGGCCGGGGGTCCAGTTCATGCCCCAGCCGTACGCGCGGTCCACGGTCCGCTGGGGGCTGACCCCGCGTGCGGGGACCAGGTAGCGGGCCTCGCGCCGGACGACGAGGTCGCCGTCCTGACGGGTGATCAGGGCGAGGGCGCAGACCGTGGAGGGGACGGTGCACTCGTCGAGGCAGAACTCGATGGGCGCGCCCCGGAACGGGGTGAGCGTGACGGTGGCGTGCAGGTCGGCGAAGCTGCGGGCGCCCTCGTAGATGGTGACGAAGACGAGGATGCGGCGGAAGGCGTCCTTGTGGTCGAGGTTGACGGTGAGGTTCTCGCCGGTGTCCACGGCGCCCGTGCGGTCGTCGCCGTCGAGGTGGATGTAGGGCGGGTGGTGCAGCGCGCCGAAGGTGTTGCCGAGCGCCTGGACGACGCCCTTGCTGCCGTCCTCCAGCTCGAAGAGGGCGCACAGGTCGAGGTCGAGGTCCGCGTGGTGGGCGAAGGCGCCGCCGCGCTTGGCGCCCCAGCCCCGGAACTGCTTGCGCACCTCCCAGTTGAGGTTCACGCGCAGGGCGCCGGAGGTGCCGCCCTGCTTGGCGAGCGACACGGAGGGGGCGTCCTTCGTCAGGGTCACCTTCGACAGCCGTACGGGCGCGGGCGCGGGTGCGGGCGGCACCGGAGCGGGGGCGGGCGTGGGAACGGGCGGCACCGGAGCGGGGGGCGGCGCCGGACGCGAGGGGGCCGCCGGCCTCCCCGGCGCCGGGGCGCCGGAGGCGGGCGCGGCACCCCCGGCGGGCGCGGTACGGGCCGGGGACCCGGACTGCTGCGGTTCGTCGACCGTGATGCCGAAGTCCGTCGCCAGCCCCTCCAGCCCCGTGCCGTACCCCTGCCCCACCGCGCGGAACTTCCAGGCGCCCTGCCGCCGGTACAGCTCGCCCATGATGAGGGCGGTCTCCACCGTCGTGTCTCGGCCGTCGAACCGGGCGACCTCCGTGCCGTCCGCCGCGTCCAGCACCCTGACGCACAGGTCCGGCACCTGGCGGAACGTGCCGCCGTCCGCGGAGGCGGCCAGGACGATGCGCTCCACCGCGGCCTCGACGCGCGGCAGGTCGACGGTGAGCGTGTCCGTCACGGACGCGCCGGAGGTCCGCTTCCCCTCGTGGCGCACCGCGCCCGAGGGGTGCGCCGCCTGGTTGTAGAAGACGAAGTCCGCGTCGGAGCGCACCTTCCCCGACACGAGCAGGAGGGCCGAGGCGTCGACGTCGGGCGCCCCCGGAGCCGAACTCCAGCCCAACTCGACGCGAAGACTTCGCGTCGGTACCGGAACATTGGCTCCCTTAAGCATGGACATGCCGCCCCCCTCGCGTTCCGAGCCCCGGATGTCTCGTGTGGCGGCCACGCTAATCCCGCCGGTTGCGCCGTGCCCGGCAGACTCGTCGGTAACCCCTCGCCAGCTCGGCTTTTACACGATCATTACGCGCGGGGGTGACCGTTTTCCCCGGGTTCGTCACATTGGTGTTCCACAGCCGCACAAGATGCGTCAAACAACCCGCTTATCGGCCTTCCACCCGGCACATCGTGGGCTTAACTTAGGGCCATGACCTCCCCCCGTGCCTCGTACGGCGGTGCGTACTACCACGCGCCGTCGTTCCCGGACACCCCGATCTACGACTCCCTGGTCGCAGAGCGGGGCACGCCTCAGATCGCCCCGATCCGAGTGCCCGCCGCGTACGACACCGGCAGCTCGTACCTGCCGGCGCTGCCCGCGGCCCTCCCCGCCCTCCCGGCGGCCCCCTCCCCGCAGCCCCCGGCCCCCTCCTACGGCGGCGGCTACGGCTACCCCCAGCAGGCCCCCGCGCCGCAGCACGCCCCGATGCAGCACGCGCCGGCCCCGTACGTCCCGCAGCAGGCCACCGCCCCGCGCGGCTACCCGGGTCCGCAGGGCCCGCAGCCGATGCGCCCCGTCGCCCCGGCCGCGTCCGGGTACGAGGCGATGCGCCCCGCCGCGCCGGTGGCCTCCGGCTACGAGGCGATGCGTCCCGCGGCGCCGGTCGCCTCGGGGTACGAGGCGATGCGCCCCGCCGCGCCGCGCCCCGTGCCGGCGCCCGCGGCGCCGTACGACGATCCGTACCGGCGGCCGTACCAGGGGGGCGGCTACTGACGACGGGGGCCGGCACGGCGGGCACCGGTACGGACGGGGACCGGGAACCGACCTGATGCCGGCCCGGAGCCGCTGGCAGGATGGGACCCATGCCGAGTGACGAGGTCATCTCCCAGCCCGCCCTGAGCTCCCTGCACATCCACCCCGTGAAGGCCCTGGGGGGCTCCGCGCCCGCGCACGCGGTCGTGGAGCCGTGGGGCCTGGCCGGGGACCGCCGCTGGATGGTCGCCGACCGGGACGGCAAGGCGGTGACCCAGCGTCAGTACGCCGTGCTGGCACCCGCCTCCGCCGAGCCGCTGCCCGGCGGCGGGGTACGGGTGTCCGCGCCCGGCCGTACGCCGCTGACCGTCTCCGTGCCCGACCCCGCGGGCGGCACGGTCGTCGTGGACGTGTTCGGCACGAAGGTCGACGCCGTGCCCGCCGGACCGGAACCGGACGCGTGGTTCAGCGACCACCTGGGCGCCGACGTGCGCCTGGTGCACATGGACGACCCGGCGCGCCGCCGCCCCGTCGACCCCGCGTACGCGCGCGCGGGCGAGACCGTCAGCTTCGCCGACGGCTTCCCGCTGCTGGTCACCACGACCGCGTCCCTCGACGCCCTCAACGCGCTCGTCGCGGCGGGCGACCACGCCGACGAGGGCCCGCTGCCCATGGCGCGCTTCCGGCCCAACCTCGTCGTCGGCGGCACCACCGCCTGGGAGGAGGACCGGTGGGCGCGGATCGCCGTCGGCGAGGTCGCCTTCCGCGTCGCCAAGCCGTGCAGCCGCTGCGTCGTGACCACCACCGACCAGCGCACCGGCGCCCGGGGCAAGGAGCCGCTGCGCACGCTGACGCGGCACCGCAAATCCGGCGGAAAGCTGCTCTTCGGCCTGAACCTCGTCCCCGAGTCGACGGGAACCCTGCGCGTCGGCGACCCGGTGCGCGTCCTCGCCACCCGCGACGACGCGTGACACCCGCCCCGGACGGTCCGTCGGGCGGCGCCGCGCGCGCCGGGTGAACGGCACCGGCGCCGGGGCCGAGCGGGCAACCCGGCACCCCCGTGCGCGCTACGGTGGGACACCGGTCGGTGAGCGGGCGGCCGCGAGCGCACGAGGTGGGGGCAGAGCAGCACCATGGCACAGGGCACGGTCCAGGTCACGCACGGCGGCACGTCGCGGTGGCGGCGCCGCACGGGCGAGTACGCCTCCCTCGCCGCGGCCCTGGAGGCAGCGGCGGACGGCGACGTCCTCACCGTCGCCCCCGGCACGTACCGGGAGAACCTGGTGCTGCGGCGCGCCGTGACGCTGCGGGGCGCGGACGGCGCGGTGGGCTCCGTGCGGATCGCCCCGGCCGACGGGGTGCCGCTGACCGTGCGCGCCTCCGCGACCGTACGGGACCTGCACGTGGAGGGGCAGGACGCGGCGGCGCCCGCGCTGCTCGTCGAGGACGGTACGCCGGAGCTGCTGGACCTGCGGATCGTGACCCGCTCGGCGGTCGGCGTGGAGGTGCGGGGCGCGGCCCGGCCCACGGTGCGGCGGTGCACGGTCGACAATCCGGCGGGCGTCGGCATCGGCGTGCTGGACGGCGCGGGCGGCGTGTTCGAGGAGTGCGAGGTCGTCGCGGCGGGCCAGGCCGGGATGTCGGTGAGCGGCGGGGCGCATCCGCGCATCGAGCGGTGCCGGATCCACCACGCCTCGGGGGCGGGCCTCTCCGTGACCGGGGAGGACAGCGGCCTGGAGGCGATCGGCTGCGAGGTGTACGAGATCCGCGGCAGCGGCGTGCGCATCGGCGGGCGGGCCGTGGCGCACCTGACCGACTCGGTGGTGCACCGCACGTCGGCGGACGGGGTGACGCTGGACACGGACGCGGTGCTGACGCTGTCCGACTGCGACATCCACGACGTGCCGGAGAACGCGGTCGACCTGCGGTCCCGGTCGGTGCTGACGCTGACGCGCTCGAAGGTGCGGCGGTTCGGGCGCAACGGGCTGTCGGTGTGGGACCCCGGCACCCGCGTCGACGCCAACCAGTGCGAGATCCACGACAGCACGGGTGACTACCCGGCGGTGTGGGTGAGCGACGGGGCGACGGCGGTGCTGGAGGCGTGCCGCGTCCACGACGTGCCGGACGCGCTGTTCGTCCTCGACCGGGGGTCGCGGGTCGACGTGGTCGACAGCGACCTGTCGCAGGTGCGGAACACGGCCGTGTCCGTGAGCGACGGGGCGACCGCGCAGCTGGACGACTGCCGGATCCGGGACGCCGCCACGGGCGCCTGGTTCCGCGACCACGGCAGCGGCGGCACGCTCGCCGGGTGCGCGTTCGACGGGGTGCAGACCGGGGTCATCGTCAGCAAGGGCGCCGACCCGGCGGTGGAGCGGTGCACGGTCACCTCGCCCGCGGAGGCCGGTTTCTACGTGTCGGCGGAGGGCCGCGGCACGTTCACCGGCTGCCGGGTCACGGGCAGCGGCGGCTACGGCTTCCACGTGATGGACGGGTGCCGGACGACGCTGCGGCGGTGCCGGACGGAGCGCTGCGCGCGCGGGGGCTACGAGTTCGGCGAGGACGGGCCGGTCACCGACGGGTGCACCAGCGACGAGAGCGGCATCGCCGGCCGCGTCGGCTCCGCCCCGCCGGCCGGGCCGGTCTCGTCGCCGGCCGGGGCCGGCGCGTCCGCCGTGGCGACCGCGACGGCGGCGCCCGCTCCCGGCGGGCTGCTCGGCGCGGTCCCGGCGCAGGCGTCGGTCGCGGCGCCCGCCCCGGAGCCGGTGCGCGCCTCGCAGGACGTGCTGGGCGAACTGGACGCGCTGGTCGGGCTGGAGAGCGTCAAGCGGGAGGTCCGCACGCTCACCAACATGATCGAGGTGGGGCGCAGGCGGCAGGAGGCCGGGCTGAAGGCGGCGTCCGTGCGCCGCCACCTGGCGTTCACCGGCAACCCCGGCACGGGCAAGACGACGGTGGCGAGGCTGTACGGCGAGATCCTCGCGTCCCTCGGCGTCCTGGAGCGCGGCCACCTCGTCGAGGTGTCGCGGGTGGACCTGGTCGGGGAGCACATCGGGTCCACGGCGATCCGTACGCAGGAGGCGTTCGACCGGGCGCGCGGCGGGGTGCTGTTCATCGACGAGGCGTACGCGCTGTCCCCGGAGGACTCGGGGCGGGACTTCGGGCGCGAGGCGATCGACACGCTGGTGAAGCTGATGGAGGACCACCGGGACGCGGTGGTGGTGATCGTCGCCGGGTACACGGCGGAGATGGAGCGGTTCCTCACCGTCAACCCCGGTGTGGCGTCCCGCTTCTCCCGGACGATCAGCTTCCCCGACTACACGCCCGACGAGCTGCTGCGGATCGTGGAGCAGCAGGCCGAGGACCACGAGTACCGGCTCGCCGACGGGACGGCCAAGGCGCTGCTGCGGTACTTCGAGGTGCTGCCGAAGGGGTCCGCCTTCGGCAACGGCCGCACCGCGCGGCAGACGTTCGAGTCGATGGTGGAGCGGCACGCGGGCCGGGTCGCCGCGCTCGCCAGCGCGAGCACGGACGACCTGAGCCTGCTCTACCCGGAGGACCTGCCGGAACCGCCGTGAGGGGCGCCGCCGCCGGTGTCGTCGGAACCGGTGCCGCGCTGCCGGGGCACCGGGAGGGGCGGGGCGGGGGGCAGCCGGTCGAGAAGCGCGGCCCGTTCGCGGGCGAACGCCGGGTCGGCCTGGTAGTCGGCGTGGCCGAGGACCGGTTCGGGCAGCGGGTGGTCGTGGGTGCGGCCGTAGACGACGGGGTCGCGCAGGGGCGCGTGGTCGACCTCCGGCCTGCCCTCCTCGGCGGGCAGCCGGACGGGGCCGCCGATCGGGTCGGTGCGCCGCCACAGGTTGCGCCAGCAGTGCACCTCGCGGTGGAGGGCGGTGAGCGGTTCGCGGCCGAAGTAGGCGGGGAACCACCGCCCGTACAGCCGCTCCAGCGGTGAGCCGTAGGTGAGGAGCGCGACGCGGCGGCGGGTGGTGTGCGGCAGCTGCCAGACCGCGGCGGCCGCGAGGACGCTGCCCTGCGAGTGGCCGGAGATGACGAGGCGTCCGCCCGTACGGCCCGTCCAGGACGCCATGCGCCAGGCGAGGTCGGGTACGGCGCGCTCGGCGTAGCAGGGCGGGGCGAAGGGGTGGGCGGCGCGCGGCCAGAACGTGCCGACGTCCCACAGGATGCCGATGGTGCGGCGGGCGGAGGCGTCGCGGTAGGCGCGGCGGCCCCAGGTGACGAACAGGACGAAGCCGAGGCCCACCAGCCAGGAGCCGAGCGCCTGGCAGCCCTCGGCGGCGGCGTCGAGGAAGGCGGGCGCCCCGTCGAACGCCTTCCCCGGTACCGTGCCGGTCCCCCAGGTGCCGGCGATGCCGGCCGCGCCGAGCAGCAGGGTGGCGGCGGCGAGCAGCCCGACGAGGACGGGCGCGGCGTCGGTGAGTCCGGCGGCGGCGCGCACGCCGGCGATCCGGCGGGTGCGGGTCCGGTCGGGCTTCTCCCCCGCGTACTCGGCCTCGACGACGGGGGCGAGGCCCCGCGCGGTGAGCGCGGTCCGCACGACGAGGAACACCGTCGGGACGAGCAGCAGGAACAGCAGGACGGGGATGGCGGCGGCCTGCCAGCTGAGCAGCAGGGGCGGCCCGGCGAGCGGGGTGTCCCCCGTGCCGGGCGTGCCGGAGCCGTCGAGCCAGTCGGCGACGCGCTGGGCGACGCCGCCCGCCATGACCCCGCCGAGGGCGCAGGCCAGCACGGCGACGGCGGGCCCGGCGAGGCCGTGCAGCGCGGTGCGCGGGTCGGGGGCGCGGCGGTGCAGGCGTACCGCGACGGCGGCGAGGACCACGATGAGGACGCCCTGGCCGAGGAGGAGGACGCCGAACGTGGCGTCGCCGGGGAGGGCGCCGGAGGACCGCCAGCCGGGCCGGGACCAGGAGGCGTACAGGGCGGCGAGGAGGAGCAGGGCGGCGGCGGAGGCGGGCAGCCGGGCCACCAAGGCCCGGTCGAGGCGGCCGTCGAGGCGGCGCTCGCTGCGGCCCCGCCGGCAGACGACGGCGACCACGACGACGGCGAGGACGGCGACGGCGCCCTCGACGCACCAGCCGAGGGCCGCGCGGAGCGTCGTGCCGTCGGCGTCCCGGTCGTGGCGGGCGGCGGCGCCCACGACGGCGGCGGCGACGGTGAGGAGCCCGGCGGCGGTGTGCGCGGCACGGAGCCGTGCGACCAGGCGGCGGCCGTACCAGAAGCCGGGGCGGCCGAGGGCGGGGCGGTCGTCGTGCTCGTCCTCGCCGCGCGGCGGACGCTGCGCCTCGTAGGCGGTCCAGGTGCGGCGGGACAGGTACCACAGGAGGGCGACGAGCGCGGTGGGGACGACGGCGGCGACGGTCAGGCGGCGGCCGGGCTGGGACCACCAGCCGCCCTCCGACGCGGCGAGGAAGCCCAGCCAGGAGCGGCTCTCGGTGCAGGCGGCGGCGCCCGCGCACTGCCACGCCGCCAGGTCGAGGGCGACCTCGCAGGCGGCCGCGGTGAGGAGCACGGTGAGGCTGAGCGCGACCAGCCGGACGAGGACGCCGTACAGGCGCGCGGAGCGGCCGTGCCCGGTGGCGGGCGGGCGCATCCAGTGGGCCAGGTTGACCACCATGAACGGCAGGAGGAGCAGCCACAGGGCGCGGGTGCCGTTGCCGGAGGTGAGGTTGCACCAGCAGTACGCCTCCGGGACGGGGCCGTCGCGGAACCGGTCGGGCTCGTCCTCGGCGCGTAAGTCGGCGGTCCGCCGGTACACGGCGGCGGTGTCGTCGCCGGTGACGCGGACGGTGCGGGGCTCGTCGAGCATGTCGTCGGGGGTCGTGCCCCCGACGCCGTGTACGAGGAGTTCGAGTGCGGGGCCGGGGCCGCGCGGCTCCGGCGCGGGTTCGGGTGTGGCTGGGGACACTTCGGTGCTCGCTCTCTGCGGCAGGGGTGGGCGGCGGGGCGACGCGGCCGGCCCGGCCGGTCGGGGCGGGGTGCCGCACGGCTCTCCCGTAATCTCCCCGCGGTCCCCCCACATGAAGCGCGTGGCAGGATGTGCCTGCTCGGCCACCTGCGCGAACGGCGGACCCATGACGTACGGACCCACGACCACGGAAGGACCGGCCCCTGCGGTGAGCGACAACCAGAACCTCCTCGCGGAGCAGCGGCGCGCCTTGATCCTCGACGAGGTGAGGCGGCGCGGCGGGGTGCGGGTCAACGAGCTCACCCGCCGGCTCAACGTCTCGGACATGACGGTGCGCCGCGACCTGGACGCGCTGGCACGGCAGGGCGTGGTCGAGAAGGTGCACGGCGGCGCGGTGCCGGTCGCGGAGGCGCGGACGCACGAGCCGGGCTTCGAGGCGAAGTCGGCGCTGGAGCCGGGCGCGAAGGAGGACATCGCGCGGGTGGCGGCGGCGATGGCGGCGCCGGGCAGCGCGATCGCCCTGTCCGGGGGCACGACGACGTACGCGGTGGCGCGGTGGCTGCTGGACGTGCCGGACCTGACGGTGGTGACGAACTCGGTGCGGGTCGCGGACGTGTTCCACTCCGCGCCGGCCCCGGAGCCGGGCGGCGGGCCGCGGCCGGGAGCGGCGACGGTGGTGCTGACGGGCGGGGTGCGCACGCCGTCGGACGCGCTGGTGGGCCCGGTGGCGGACCAGGCGATCGGGATGCTCCACTTCGACGTGCTGTTCCTCGGGGTGCACGGGGTGTCGGTGGAGGCGGGGCTGTCCACGCCGAACCTGGCGGAGGCGGAGACGAACCGGCGGCTGATCCGGTCGGCGCGGCGGGTGGTCGTCGTCGCGGACCACACCAAGTGGGGCAAGGTCGCGTTGAGTTCGTTCGCCCGGCTGGAGGAGGTGGACACGCTGGTGACGGACGCCGGCGTGTCGGAGGGGGTGCGGGCCGCGATGGCGGAGCACCTGCCGGGTCTGGTCGTCGCGGGCCGGGAGGCGGGCCTGGCGGGCGCGGCCGGGCCGGCGGACGAGCGGCGGCGGGACGGGGCGTGAGCGTCTTCCGCATCGAGCGGCGCACGGGGCTGCCGCCGGCCGAGGCGTGGCGGCGGGTCACCGACTGGCAGGCGCACGCCGTGGGGGTCCCGCTGACCCGGGTGAGGGTGCTGACGCCGGGCCCGCCGGGTGCGGGCACGCGGTTCACGGCGCGTACCGGGATCGGGCCGCTGGGCTTCGACGACCCGATGGCGGTGGTCCGCTGGGAGCCGCCGGGCACCGGTCCGGGAGGGCCGGGGGCGGGGGTGTGCCGGCTGGAGAAGTACGGGCGGGTGGTGCGCGGCTGGGCCGAGATCGCGGTGTGCGCGGAGGGCCCGGGGGCGCGGGTGACGTGGGTGGAGGAGCTGCGGGTGCGCGGGCTGCCCCGGTGGGCCGACCCGCTGCTGGCCCGGGCGGGGCGGCGGGTCTTCGGCCGGGAACTGGACCGGCTGCTGCGCGGGCGCGGTCCGGGCGGCGCCGGGGCGGCGGCCGCGGGCGGGTGACGGCCCGTCGGGCGGGCTGACGGGCCGTCGGCCGGGCGCTCAGCCGTGCCAGACGCCGGTGGCGAGGAACTCGTCGAGCGTCGCCGCGTACGGGTCGATGTCGAGACCCTGCTCCGTCAGCCACGTGTCGGAGTAGTACTTGTCCAGATACCGCTCCCCCGGGTCGCAGATCAGCGTGACGACGCTGCCGGTGCGGCCCTGCGCCACCATCTCCGCGACGATCTTCAGCGCGCTCCACAGGCCGGTGCCGGTGGAGCCGCCCGCCTTGCGGCCGATGGCGTTCTCCAGGGCGCGCACGGCGGCGACGCTCGCGGCGTCGGGGACCTTCATCATGCGGTCGATGGCGCCCGGCACGAAGCTGGGCTCCATGCGGGGCCGGCCGATGCCCTCGATGCGGGAGCCGCAGTCGCTGGCGGCGTGCGGGTCGTCGCGCGTCCAGCCCTCGAAGAAGCAGGAGTTCTCCGGGTCGGGCACGCAGACGCGGGTGTCGTACTGCATGTAGTGGACGTAGCGGGCGATGGTCGCGGACGTGCCGCCGGTGCCGGCCGTGGCGACGATCCACGCGGGCTCCGGGTACCGCTCCAGGCGCAGTTGCTGGTAGATGGACTCGGCGATGTTGTTGTTGCCGCGCCAGTCGGTGGCGCGCTCGGCGTAGGTGAACTGGTCCATGTAGTGCCCGCCGGTGTCGGCGGCGAGGGCCGCGGCCTCCTCGTACATGCGGCGCGGGTCGTCGACGAAGTGGCAGCGGCCGCCGTGGAACTCGATGAGGCGGATCTTCTCGGCGCTGGTGGTGCGCGGCATGACGGCGATGAAGGGGACGCCGATCAGGCTCGCGAAGTACGCCTCGGAGACCGCGGTCGAGCCGCTGGACGCCTCGATGACGGGCCTGCCGGGGCGGATCCAGCCGTTGCACAGGCCGTACAGGAAGAGGGAGCGGGCGAGGCGGTGCTTGAGGCTGCCGGTGGGGTGGGTCGACTCGTCCTTGAGGTAGAGGTCGATGCCCCAGCGCTCGGGCAGCGGGAAGCGCAGGAGGTGCGTGTCCGCCGACCTGTTCGCGTCCGCCTGCACCTTTCGTACGGCGTCTTTCAGCCAGGTCCGGTAGGCCGGATCACTGCGGTCGACGTCGGCGGTCGCGGTGGGCGCGGGGCCCCCCGCGGTCGCGCCGGCGTCCGGTCCGGCCGGCTCGGGCTGCTCAACGGTCGTCACGCGTCACTCCTCGTCATCCGTGTCCTGCGCACCACGGTCCCCCCGGGGGTCCCGCAACCGAACATACCTCCCCCACCTGGGCAAATAATGACTTTGACCCCCCATAGGCCCGCCTTGCAGGGCGGTCCGGGAGGTGCACTGGTGCGGACGCGGGTCGTCCGTGCAGACTGGGCGTCCTGGAACGGGTGCGAAGGGGGCGGCGCAACCATGTCTGAACCCGAATTCAGCGCCACCGGGGTACGCATCGAGCGGTGGCCGCGCTCTTTGACGACGGCCGGCGAGGTCCGCATCGAGGACGGCCGGCTGGCCCTGCTGACCAGCTACGGCCGGGAGATCGACAGCGCCCCGGTGCGCAGCGTGCGGGCGGGCCGGCCGTGGTTCGCGGCGCGCGACGCGGCCGTCGCGACGCTCAACGGCGCCCGCTACCGGCTGACCATGGCGCAGCGCGACCGGCGGCCGGGGACCGGGCCGGCGCTGACCGGCCGTTTCCTGGAGGCCGTGCGCAGGGCGGGCGGGCGGCGGGACTGACGGGGCCTCCACCGCCGCGAGTTGCGAAGCGGTCACGTCTGGGCCACGCTGGATTGACATCACTCAGGGTGAACCGGCGGTGACGCTGTGATCCAGCCCGTCGGACACGAGCCAGCCACCCACTGGATCCGATCCTCGCCTTCTTCCGGACCTACTTCGGGGAGTCGCAGCCGTGATCAGCCAGGCAAGCAGCAGGCAGTGCGCGGTAGAGCTCCAAGCCCTGCCGTCGCGGATCGGTCAGGTCCGCAGAATCGTGTCGGCGCAACTGCGCTACTGGAACCTCGATCCCCTCATCGAGAAGGCGGCGCTCGGCGTCACCGAACTCCTCACCAACGTGCACCGGCACGCCAAGCCGGACAAGGTCTGCACGGTCGAGATCGAGTTCCTCCTCGACCGGCTCACGGTCTCCGTCCACGACCACGACCCGCGACTCCCCGCCGTCGTGCACCTGCAGGACGGGCCGGACCCGCTCGCCACGTCGGGACGCGGCCTCGCGTTGATAGAGGCGGTGAGCGAGAGCTGGGGCGCCCGCCCGCAGGGCGATTCGGGGAAGGTCGTGTGGTTCACGCTCCCCGCGCCCTCGGCCACGCCCCTCGGCATCCCGGCGACTCCGGCGTACGGGGCCGTGGGCGGCGGCGTGTTCAAGGACCCCGTGCCGTTCGGGGACGGCGCGGGGGCGGCGGAGACGGTACGCGGGCACGCCGCCGCCGTCCGGTCGGCCGTGGCGGGCTGACCGGACGGCGTCCCATCGGGACGGGCCGGACCGCGGGAAACACGGACCGCGGGAGGCGCGGACCGCCGGGGGCTCACCCGGCCGGGTCGGCGCCGAACCGCCCGCCGAGGACGGGGGGCCGTCGCCGGTACTCCTCCTCGCCGGTCTCCCCGGTCGCGAACCGCCGCCCGGACAGGGCGACGGTCCCCGGGCGGACGTCCGTCACCCGGGTGGCGCAGCGCCCCCGGCCGCCCCGCCGCACGGTGCGGCGCGGCAGCGGGACGGCCGCGACGGCGACGGCCGCACGACGGGGGAGCACGGGTTCTGTACCTACTGGTATGTACAGTGGCCGCATGACCACTTCCGAACGACTCGTCGATGCCACGCGCGAGCTGCTGTGGGAGCGCGGGTACACGGGGACCAGCCCGAAGGCGATCCAGCAGCGGGCGGGCGCCGGCCAGGGCAGCATGTACCACCACTTCGCGGGGAAGCCCGACCTGGCGCTGGCCGCCATCCGCCGCACCGCCGAGGAGATGCGCGCCGCCGCCGAGCGGGTCCTGGGCGGGGAGGGCACGGCATACGCGCGCGTGGAGGCGTACCTGCGGCGCGAGCGCGACGTGCTGCGGGGCTGCCCGGTGGGGCGGCTGACGATGGACCCGGACGTCATCGCCGACGGCGCGCTGCGCGCACCGGTCGACGAGACCCTGGACTGGCTGCGCGGGCGGCTCGCCGGAATCCTCCGGGAGGGCGTGGCGAGCGGCGAGTTCGACCGGTCCCTGGACCCGGAGCGCACGGCCGCGGCGGTCGTGGCGACGGTGCAGGGCGGCTACGTCCTCGCCCGCGCGTCGGGGTCGGCGGCCGCGTTCGGCGCGGCGGTCGACGGACTGCTGGCCCTGCTCGCGGGGCGGAGGGCGGCCTGATGCACGCGATGCAGTACGAGATCACCCTCCCCGCCGACTACGACATGGGCGTCGTCCACCACCGGGTGGCGACCCGCGGCCACCTGCTGGACGACTTCGCGGGGCTCGGCCTCAAGGCGTACCTGGTGCGGGAGCGGTCGGCGGGCGCGCCGGTGAACCAGTACGCGCCGTTCTACCTGTGGACCGCGCCCGAGGGCATGAACGCCTTCCTGTGGGGCCCCGGCTTCCAGGGGATCGTCGACGACTTCGGGCGGCCCGAGGTGCGGCACTGGGCGGGCGCCGCGTACGGCGAGGGGCCGGCGGCCGGTGCGGTGCCCCGGTACGCGGTGCGGCGGCGCGAGCGGATCGGCGAGGACGAGCGGCCCGCCGACGCGGTGGGGCGGGCGGTGGAGGCGCACGGGCGGCTCCTGCGGGAGGACGGGCTCGTGGCGGCCGCGGTGGCGGTCGACCCGCGCCACTGGGAGCTGCTGGCGTTCGCCCTGTGGGCGGGCCCGGCACCGGAGGGGGCGGGGGACGTGTTCCGGGTGCTGCACCTGTCCCAGCCCGGCCGCGCGGCGCTGCGGCGCGGCCGGCACTGGGACTGAGCGGGCGTCAGCCGACCGGGACGAGGGTCAGGTACGCCATGCCGAGGACGTCGCGGTAGCCGTTGAGCCAGGAGGCGCGCTGCCGGTCGACGCGGGCACGGGTCTCGGCGGCGGCCGGGTGGTCGGGGTGGCCCGCGAGCCACAGCTCCACGCCCTGGCGGTAGCCCGACTCGAACCGCTCCCACTCGTCCCGGTCCGCCGTCTCGATCCAGGCGGGCCGGAAGCCCGCCTCGACGGCCTCGTCGACGAGCGCGCCGAGCAGCGGGTGGTCGCCCTCGTGGGCGCCCGGCCACATCCGGGCCAGTTCCTCCGGCGCGGGAACGCGCTCCCAGAAGCCCTCGCCGAGGAGGACCCGGCCGCCCGGTGCCACCAGGCGCCGCAGTTCGCGCAGGACCGCCGCCACGTCGTACGGGCCCTCCGGGGCGCAGAGCGCCTGGCCGGCGCCCAGGCACAGGACGAGGTCGGCCGGGCCGCGCGTCGTCCCCAGGGCGGACTCCTCCAGGAAGCGGACGCGTTCGGCGAGGCCGCGCTCCTCGGCGATGCCCCGTCCGCGGGCCAGGTCCTCGCCGTTGGTGTCGACGCCGACGCCGGTCGCGCCGGGCACGGCGTCGAGGACGCGCAGCAGCAGCTCGCCCCAGCCGCAGCCGATGTCCAGGACCGTGGCGGGCCGGGCGGCGGCCAGGGAGGCGACGAGCCGCCGGGCGCGGTCCTCGGACAGCGGTCCGTGGAAGGTGAGGTGGGCGAGGCGGGGTGGGAGATCGGTTCCGGTCACGATCCGGGACCCTACGTCCCGAATGGCCCACCGGGGCGGGATTTTTCGACCACGACCCGGCGGGCGGCCTCCGGACCGCACGGCGTCCCGGCCGGAGAGCGCTCCACCGCACGGCGCCTTGCCCTGCGGTGCGTCGACTCCCTGGCCGCCGCCCGGCGCACCACCGCACGACCCTCGCCGTACGACCCCTTCGCCGCACGACCCCTTCGCCGCACGGCCTCTCGTCACACGGCCTCTCGCCGCACGGCTTCCCGGCACACGTCGGCTCAGCCGTGGGCGAGGGGCCTGCCGAGTGCGGCGAGCGGGTCGTCGAGGACGGGCTGCCACGCCAGTTCGGCGGCGCCCGCGAGGCTGTTGTGGTCCAGGGTGCAGCCGAGGATGGGGACGCCACCGCTGCGCCCCCACAGGCTGCGGTCGGCGACGACGGCCCGGAGCCGTTCGGGGTCGGCGGCGAGCAGTTCGCGGTGGAGGCCGCCCAGGATGATCCGGTCCGGGTTGAGGATGTTCACCAGGCCGGCGAGACCCAGCCCGAGCCGGTCGACGAGCTCCTCGACGGCCACCCGCACCCCCGGGTCGCCGGGCTCGTCGCGGAGCAGGTCGCGGCACTGCTGGAGCAGGGACACCTCGGGGCCCGGTACGCGGCCGGCGGCGGTGAGGAAGGCCAGCGGGTCGGTCTCGACGTCGAGGCAGCCGCGGCTCCCGCAGTGGCAGGGGCGGCCCGCCGGGTTGACGGTGAGGTGGCCGACCTCCAGGGCGAGGCCGGAGCTGCCGGTGTGCAGCCGCCCGTCGAGGACGAGGGCGCCGCCGACGCCGCGGTGGCCGGTGGCGACGCACAGCAGGTGCTGGGCGCCGCGGCCGGCGCCGTGCCGGTGCTCGGCCAGCGCGGCGAGGTTGACGTCGTTGCCGGTGAGGGCGGGGCCGTCGATGCCGGCGGCGTGGACGAGGTCGGCGAAGACGTCCCGTACGGGCGCGCCGGCGGGCCAGGCGAGGTGCAGCGGGTTGAGGGCGGTGCCCTCCGGCTCGGCGACCGCGGACGGTACGGCGAGTCCGGCGCCCACGCAGCGGCGGCCGCTGTCGCGCAGCAGCCCCGCGCCCGCCTCGACGACGGCGGCCAGGACCTGCGCGGGGTCGGCGGTGACCTCCACGCAGCCGGGCGCGGTCGCCACGATCCGGCCGCCCAGGCCGACGAGGGCGGCGCGGAACCCGTCGGCGTGGACCTGAGCGGCGAGGGCGACGGGGCCGTTCTCGTCGACGGTCAGCCGGTGGGAGGGCCGGCCCTGGGAGCCGGCGGCGGCGGGGCGCGAGTCGACGCGGATCAGACCGAGGGCCTCCAGTTCGGCGGCGACGGCGCCCGCGGTGGCCCGGGTGACGCCCAGTTCGGCGGTGAGGACGGCACGGGTCGGAGCCCGGCCCGTGTGCACCAGTTCCAGCGCCGGGCCGAGGGCGCTGCGGCCCCTGTCGAGCCGTGTCCGGGTCGTCGTCGCCTTGCCGTTCATGGGGGCGAGTCTCCCATGATCCGGCACGCCGGCCGCCCCGGTGGGCTGTTTCGGCCGCCCTGCGACGGGTACTGCGGGCAGCGGTGGCGCGGGAGGCCGCGCCCTCCGCGCGAACGGGCGGGACCGGGTCGAGGAGGCCCCCATGGCACTCTCCGGCGACGAGCGGGCGACGGTACGGGACCTGCTCGCCGAACACGGCCGGACGTACGCCGAGGAGGCGGGCATCCGGCTGAGGGACACGCCGCAGCCGCTGTACGAGCTGCTGGTGCTCGCCCACCTGCTGAGCGCCCGCATCCGCGCGGCGACGGCGGTGGCGGCGGCCCGGGCCCTGTTCGACGCCGGGATGCGGGACGCGCGGCGCATGCGGGACGCCACCTGGCAGCAGCGGGTGGACGCCCTCGGCCGGGGCGGCTACCGGCGCTACGACGAGCGGACGTCGACCCAGCTCGGCCGGGCGGCGGAGTTCGTACTCGACCGGTACCGCGGTGATCTGCGGCGGCTGCGCGAGGAGGCCGGGGGCGAACCGGGGCGGCTGCGGGAGCTGCTGCGCGAGGTGCCGGGCATCGGCCCGGTCGGCGCGGACGTCTTCCTGCGCGAGGTGCAGGGGGTGTGGCCCGCGACGGCGCCGTACCTGGACGGCAAGACGCTGGACGGGGCGCGCCGCCTGGGGCTGCCGGCCGACCCGGCGGAGCTGGACCGGCTGGTGGGCAGGGAGGAACTGCCGTCGCTGGCGGCGGCGTTGGTCCGCGCCGCGCTCGACCGCCATGTGGTGGAGGACGTCGAGGAAGCCCACGCGCGCCGTGCCACCCGGGCGTGACCGGTCACGTCCCCGGGGGATCCGGATGACCACCCGCGACCGCGGCGGACTGCCGCTGCCCGACTTCGACCATCCGCCCGTCGGCGCGTCGGGGTCACGCACCAGGCCGCTCCAGGCCGGCGAGCCGGACCGGCCGCTGCGGTACGAGCACCGACACGCCGACCGCACGCGGGTCGTCCGGCTGCCCACGTCCCGCAGGCACCGACCGGACGAAGGGGCCGAACCGACCGGGGGCGGCCCCTCGGCGTTCCACCCGGAGCAGGCGGGCCACGCGGCGGGCGGTCCGCCGGTGTCACCGGCCACGCCGCCCCAGCCACCGAGCCCGCCACCCCACGGCACCCCGGACCACCCGGGGGCAGGACGAAGGGCGACCGGAGCGTGCGAGCGGCGCCCGTCCTGGCCCGGCGAGTGAGGCGGGGGCGCACACCCGACTCGGGCTCCAGACCCCCGGCGAGTGAGGCGGGGGCGCACACCCGACTCGGGCTCCAGACCCCCGGCGAGTGAGGCGAAGGGGCGCGCGGCCGCCGAAAGGGAGAGCGCGCGCAGGTCCCGACGAAGGAGGGACCGAGCACGGTCGACCGTCGACGGTCGCACCAGGCGCCCCGGAGCCGAACCGAGCCCTGAAGAAGAAGCGGGACCGAGCACGGTCGACCGTCGGCGGTCGCACCAGGCGCCCCGGAGCCGAACCGAGCCCTGAAGAAGAGGCGGGACCGAGCACGGTCGACCGTCGGCGGTCGCACCAGGCGCCCCGGAGCCGAACCGAGCCCTGAAAAAAGAGCGCGCGCACCGTGGTTTGTGGTGAGGGGCCGCAGGCCCCTATCCTGACTTTGTGCCGCTACTAAACAAACTCACCTCCACCCCCCGGGAGGCCGTCGGCAAGGACCCCGCCGCCCCCTCCCTGTCCCGCCTCCGTACCGCCGTCACCCTCTTCTTCGCCCTCGACGGGTTCCTCTTCGCCGGCTGGGTCGTCCGCATCCCCGCGATCAAGCAGCAGACCGGCTCCTCGGCGAGCGACCTCGGACTCGCCCTGCTCGGGGTCTCCGCCGGGGCCGTCGTCACCATGACCCTCACCGGGCGGCTGTGCCACCGCTTCGGCAGCCACGCCGTCACCGTCGGCGCCGCCGTCCTGCTGTCGCTGAGCATCGCACTGCCGGCGCTCACCCACTCGGTGCTCGCGCTCGGCCTCGTCCTGCTGGTCTTCGGCACCGCCTACGGCGCGATCAACGTCGCGATGAACAGCGCCGCCGTCGAGCTGGTCGCCGCGCTGCGGCGGCCCGTGATGCCCGGCTTCCACGCCGCGTTCAGCCTGGGCGGCATGGTCGGCGCCGGGATCGGCGGCCTCGTGGCGAGCGGCCTCTCGCCCGCCGCGCACCTGCTCGGGCTCACCGTCGTCGGCCTGCTCCTGACGGCCGTCGCCGGCCCCGTACTGCTGCGCCACCCCTCCCCCGCGCCGCCCGAGGCCCTGCCCGCCGCGCCCGTCCCCGGGCGGCGGATGGACGGCCGATCGCGCCGCCTGGTCACCCTGTTCGGCGTGATCGCCCTGTGCACCGCGTACGGCGAGGGGGCCCTGGCCGACTGGGGCGCCCTGCACCTGACGCAGGACCTGCACGCCCACCCCGGTGTCGCGGCCGCGGGGTACTCCCTGTTCGCGCTGACCATGACCGCCGGGCGGCTCTCCGGTACGGCGATGCTGGAGCGGCTCGGCCAGACCCGGACGCTCGTCGCGGGCGGCGCGGTGGCCGCGGCGGGCATGCTGCTGGGCGCGCTGGCCCCCACGGTGTGGGCGGCGCTCCTCGGGTTCGCCGTGACCGGCCTGGGCCTGGCGAACATCTTCCCGGTGGCGGTGGACAGGGCGGGCGCCCTGGCCGGGCCCGCCGGGGTGGCGGCCGCGTCGACGCTGGGCTACGGCGGCATGCTGCTGGGCCCGCCCGTGATCGGGTTCCTCGCGGACTGGTTCTCGCTGCCGGCCGCGCTGACGACGGTCGCGCTGCTGTCCGCCGCCGCGGCGGTCATCGGCCACCGCGCCCGCAACGCCACGGTCACCAGGGCCTCTGAGTAGCCGTACTCAGGCGCCCGCCGGCGCCCGCGGCACACGATGGGGGCTCCCCTCCGACCAAGGGAGCACCCCATGAAGCCCATCGGCCCGTCCGGTACCTCTCCGCGCGGCCTCGTCCGGCTGGCCTTCGGCAACGTCGCCTCCGGCGCGTACCTGGCGATCGTCGCCGTGGTGACCGCGCTGGTCGTCCACGACCTGTGGTTCACCGACCACGAGGACGCGTCCTTCGCCGCCGTCGGGCTCATCGCGGTGGCCTCGCCGACCATGCCGGTCGTGTTGGCCGGCGGGACGCTCGGCGGTGACGCCCTGCTCGGGTCGGCGGGGTTCTTCTGGGCGGCGTTCGCCGTGTCGGTGCTCGTCCAGTCCCTCGGGGTCGGCGCGCTCGCCCGGATGGCGACCCGCGCGCGGCGCCACGAGCCGCGCACGCACGGCGGTTGAGTGCCGGAGCGCGATGGCAGAATTCCGACATGGACACTGCCGAGCACATCAAGCACCTCGTCCGCGAAGGCCAGTTGCTGGCCGACGCCGCCGAACTGGCCGGTTCCCACGCGGAGGTCCGCACCTGCCCCGGCTGGGAGGTGCGGCACCTGCTGCGGCACATCGGCATGGTGCACCGCTGGGCGACCGCGTTCGTCGCCGAGGGGCACACGTCGTACCGCCCCGGGGGCGGCGAACCCGACCTCGACGGCGCCCCGCTGCTGGACTGGTACCGCGAGGGCCACGACCGGCTCGTCACGGCGCTGACCGAGGCGCCGGACGCCCTGGAGTGCTGGACGTTCCTGCCCGCCCCGTCCCCCCTGGCGTTCTGGGCCCGCCGCCAGGCGCACGAGACGACCGTGCACCGCGTGGACGCCGAGTCGGCGCTCGGCCTGGTGGCCGGCCGGTCACCGGTCGGGCCGGAGCTGGCCGCCGACGGGGTCGACGAGCTGCTGCGCGGCTTCCACGGCCGGGCCACCAGCCGTGTCCGCGCGGACCGGCCCGGCACGCTCCGGGTCCGCGCGACGGACACCGGCGACGTGTGGACGGTCCTGCTGTCCGCCGACGCGCCCCGTACCACCCGCACGGCCGACGGCCCGGCCGACTGCGAGCTGACGGGCCCCGCCGAGGCCCTGTACCTCTCCCTGTGGAACCGCCTGCCCGCCGGCTCGCCCGCCGTCACGGTCGCGGGCGACGACCGCCTGGCCCTGCTGTGGCGGGAGACCTCGGCGGTGACGTGGTGACGCGGCGCGCCGGGCACGGGGCCGCGGTGGGTCAGCCGAGCCGGCCCGGGCGGACCGGGCCCGGCTCGTAGGCGAGGACGACGGGCCGGGCGCGGAACCCGGCCCGTACGAGGGCCCGGTCGTCGGCGAGCAGGACGCGGATCACGGGCCCCTGCCGGCGAGCGGCGGTACGGCCCGTATCCGGAAGCCGCCGTCGGGGCGCGCTCCGGCGTCAGCCGGACGTGGTGGTCGCGGCCACTTCCCGCGCCGTACGGACCGGTGGCTTCCCGGCCTGGACGTACCGGGCCCGGCACCGGCACCGCCCGCCCCGGCCGGCGCCGCCCGCCCCGGTGGTCCGGTCCTCCGGCTCCCGCCGCGGCCGTTCCCGCACGGCCGGCTCCGGCCACGGCTGTTCCGCGCGGTCGACCCCCGCCGCGGCTGCTCCCGCGCGACCGGCCCCCGCCACCGCTACGGCTGCTCCCGCACGGCCGGCTCCGGCTCCCGCTCCTGCGGCTCCGTCCGCCCGCGGCGGTCCAGCGCCTCCAGGGCGCGGCGCGCGACGGTGTTCGTCCGGACGATGCCGGCCAGTGTCGTCGCGCCCCGCGTGATGTCGGTGAACGCCCGCCACGCCGGGCGCAGTCCGGTGATCGCGGCGTGCAGCAGCCCCGGGCGCCGCGCGAACGCGGCGAGCATCCGCCGCCCGACCGCCATCTCGACCCCCAGCCCGGCCTTGATCGCGAAGGCGTAGTTCAGCGCCTGGCGGCGCGCCTCGACCGCGTCGTGCGCCTCGGCGATCCGCACCGCCCACTCCCCCGCGAGCCGGCCGGACCGCAGCGCGAAGGAGATGCCCTCACGCGTCCAGGGCTCCAGCAGCCCGGCCGCGTCCCCGCAGACGATGACCCGGCCGCGGGAGAGCGGCGAGTCCTCGCTGCGGCAGCGCGTCAGGTGCCCGGAGGAGACGGCCGGCTCGAAGCCGGCGAGGCCCAGCCGGGCCACGAAGTCGTCCAGGTACCGCTTGGTCGCGGCGCCCTCCCCGCGCGCGGAGATGACGCCGACCGTCAGCGTGTCGCCCTTGGGGAACACCCAGCCGTAACTGCCCGGCATCGGCCCCCAGTCGATGAGGACCCGCCCCGCCCAGTCCTCCGCCACGGCCTGCGGCACCGGGATCTCCGCCTCCAGGCCGAGGTCGACCTGGTCGGTCTTGACCCCGACGTGCGCCCCTATCCGGCTGGCGCTGCCGTCCGCGCCGACCACCGCCCGCGCCAGCACCGTCTCGCCGTCGGCGAGGACGACCGCGACGGTACGCCGGTCCGGTACCGCGGCGCCGTGCTGCTCGACCCGCGTGACGGCCGCGCCCGTGCGCACCAGGGCGCCGGCCCGGCGGGCGTGCTCCACCAGTCCGGCGTCGAACTCGGGCCGGTTGATCAGCCCGAACAGCATCCGCTTCGAGCGGCGGGTACGGGCGAAGCGGCCGTTCAGGGAGAACGTCACGGCGTGCACCCGGTCCCGCAGCGGCAGTTCGAAGCCGGGGGGCAGCGCGTCCCGCGACGGGCCGATGATGCCGCCGCCGCACGTCTTGTACCGGGGCAGTTCCGCTTTCTCCAGGAGCAGCACGCGGCGGCCCGCGACTGCCGCGGCGTAGGCCGCGGACGCTCCGGCCGGCCCCGCGCCGACCACGACGACATCCCACACGTTCTCGCTGCTCACGATGTGCTTCCGCTCCCGGTCCCGACCCGTGATCCACGCTCTCGTCCGCATCCTACGGGGCTCCGCCCCGAGCCTCCTGTGCGAGGATCGGACCTGCGTTCGCCGCGCACCCCGTGGCGGCGCCCGACATGTCGATTCCGCACCCACCAGGAGCGTGACCATGACCGCCCAGCCGATCGCCGAGCCGATCGCCGCCACCGTCGCCTCGCTGATGTCCCGCGCCAAGGCGGAGCTCACGGAGCTCGTGGCGTTCCGGTCTGTGGCGGATCCGGCCCAGTTCCCGCGCAGCGAGTGCGAGGCGGCCGCCGCGTGGGTCGCGGACGCGCTGCGCGCCGAGGACTTCACCGACGTGTCGGTGTTCGACACCCCGGACGGCAGCCAGTCCGTGTACGGCTACCTGCCCGGCCCGGCCGGCGCCCCGACCGTGCTGCTGTACGCCCACTACGACGTGCAGCCGCCGCTCGACCCGGCCGGCTGGGACACCCCGCCGTTCGAGCTGTCCGAGCGGGACGGCCGCTGGTACGGGCGCGGCACCGCCGACTGCAAGGGCGGCTTCATCATGCACCTGCTGGCGCTGCGCGCCCTGAAGGCGAACGGCGGCGTCCCGGTCGGCGTCAAGGTGATCGTCGAGGGCTCCGAGGAGCAGGGCACCGGCGGCCTGGAGCGGTACGCCGAGGCGCACCCGGACCTGCTGGCCGCCGACGCGATCGTCATCGGCGACACCGGGAACTTCCGCGTCGGCCTGCCGACGGTCACCGCGTCGCTGCGCGGGATGACGATGCTGCGCGTCCAGGTCGACACGCTCGCCGGGAACCTGCACTCGGGGCAGTTCGGCGGCGCCGCGCCGGACGCGCTGGCCGCCCTCGTCCGCGTACTGGACTCGCTGCGCGCCGAGGACGGTTCGACGACGGTCGACGGGCTGGCGTCGGACGCCGAGTGGCAGGGACTGCAGTACACGGAGGAGGACTTCCGGCGGGACGCCAGGGTGCTGGACGGTGTGGACCTGATCGGTTCCGGCACCATCGCCGACCGGCTGTGGGCGCGGCCGGCCGTCACGGTGATCGGCATCGACTGCCCGCCGGTCGTCGGGGCCACGCCGTCCGTGCAGGCCACCGCCCGCGCCCAGATCAGCCTGCGCGTGCCGCCCGGCCAGGACGCCACCGAGGCGACGAAGCTGCTCACCGCGCACCTCCAGGCGCACACCCCGTGGGGTGCGCGGGTGACGGTGGAGCAGATCGGGCAGGGCCAGCCGTTCCAGGCGGACGTGGCCAGCCCCGCGTACACGTCGATGGCCCAGGCGCTGGCCGTGGCGTACCCGGGCGAGGAGATGCAGGCCGCCGGCATGGGCGGGTCGATACCGCTGTGCAGCACGCTGGGCGCGCTGTACCCGCGGGCGGAGATCCTGCTCATCGGGCTGAGCGAGCCGGAGGCCCAGATCCACGCGGTGAACGAGAGCGTGTCACCCGGGGAACTGGAGCGGATGTCGGTCGCGGAGGCGCTGTTCCTGCGGAACTACGCGCTGTCGAAGCAGGGTTGAGCTCTCGGCGGAATCGCGCAGAGCGCAAGGGGGGCGGTCCGGCCGGGCCGCCCCCGTAGCGTCGGGGCATGACTCCGCGACCGCGCCCCGCGCACACCCCCGACGAACCCGCCCTCGACCTGGTCCCGGTCGTGCCCGGGCTGCACATGCTGCGCTTCCCGATCGGCCAGGCCTACGTCTGGCACGACGGCGACGGCGCGCTGACCCTGGTCGACGCCGGCTGGGCGGGCGCCGAGGACGCCGTCGGACGGGCGCTGCGCGAGGTCGGCGGACCGCGGGCGCGGCTGCGGCGGATCGTCCTCACCCACGGCCACCGCGACCACGTGGGCGCGGCGGACGCGCTGGCCCGGCGGTACGGAGCGGAGGTCCTCGCGCACCGGCTGGACGCTCCGGTCGTCCGCGGCGAGGCGCCGGTGCCCAAACCCGACCTGCCGGACTGGGAGGTCCCGCTGTACGAGCACGGGCTCACCACGCCCGAGGCGCCGCCCACGCGCGTGGACCGGGAGCTGGAGGACGGCGACGTGCTGGACTTCGGCGGCGGCGCCCGCGTGGTGCACACGCCGGGCCACACGCCGGGGTCGATCGCGCTGCACCTGCCGCTCCCGGGGGTGCTGGTGACGGGCGACACCGTGGCGTCGGTGGGCGGGGTGCGCCTGGGGGTCTTCCACGTGGACCGCGCGGCCGCGGTGGCGTCGATGCGCCGCCTGTCGTCCCTCCGGCCGCTGCGGGCGGTGTGCTTCGGGCACGGCGACCCGGTGACCGAGGACGCGTCGTCCGTCCTGCGGGCGGCGGCGGAGGCGGCGCGGCCGTAGCCGCCGGGGACGCCCCGGACGGCCGGGCGCCGCGCCCCGCCGCCGCCCGGGCGTCAGCCCACCGGGACGCCGGCCTCCAGGTTCAGGACCGTGCCGCGTTCGCGGGCGCGCAGGGCCCAGCGGAGGCGTTCGTAGCGGACCGGAGGCAGCATGTCCGCCGCCTCCGCCTCCGTCGCGAAGCGCCAGCCGCGCAGTTCGGAGCCCGGCAGCAGCACCCGGTCCGCCTGCGCGCCCGTGAGTCGGCCGCCGTCGAAGAGGAGGCGCAGCCCGCCGTACCCGGGCGGCTTCGGCGGCTCCCAGTCGACGACCAGCAGCCGCGGCACGGACGCCAGTTCCAGCCCGGTCTCCTCGGCGACCTCCCGCATCGCCGCCCGCGCCGGCGCCTCGCCCCGCTCGACGACCCCGCCGGGGAACTCCCACCCCGGTTTGTACGTCGGGTCGACGAGCAGCACCCGGTCCCGGTCGTCGAAGAGCAGCACCCCCGCCGCGAGCGTCTCGCCGGTCGGCTCCGGGGTCTGCACGATCCCGCAGGCGCCCGCCGCGCCGGTCCGCACCGCGTCCGCGATCACCTTCGCCGTCGCCTCCGGGGTGAGGGAGCCGTTGTCGACGGCGTACGCGTCGGCGGCGAGCCACCCGTCGAGCGCGGCCCGGTAGGGCGCGATGCGGTCGAGGGCCCACTTCCCGGTCCGCTCGTCGGCGGCCGGGTCGCCGGAGGCCGCGGCGCGCGCCTCGATCCGTGCGCGCAGGATCGTTTCATCAGGGGTCAGGACGACATGCCGCACGGCGATCCGGCGGGACGCCAGCCCTCCGAAGATCTCGTCGCGGTACTCCTGCCGCAGGACGGTCATCGGCACCACCAGCACCCCGCCCACCTCGGCGAGGAGCGCCGCCGCCGTGTCGACGACCAGGCGCCGCCAGATCCGCAGGTCCTGGAAGTCGGTGACGCCGGAGAGCCGGTCCGGCGGCAGCAGGAGCGGCAGCGCGCCGCCGATCGCCTCCGGGTCGTACAGCGTGCTGTTCGGGATCAGACCGACCAGTTCGCGCGCGGCACTCGTCTTGCCGGCGCCGAACGCACCGTTGATCCAGACGATCACGGTTCCCCCTCCTCCGTTGGCCCCCAGTGGCTTGCCCGCAACACCCTGCCACGGAAACCCGCGTTCCGGACGGGTGGCCGTAACGGTCCGGGGCCCGCGGGGCCTCCCCCCGGGGGCGGACACCGGCACCGCGCGTGGGCCGGGGGGCGGGCCGGCCGGATCCGGTGGTGGGGCGACCGGCTCCGCGACGCGGTTCAGCGGGGTGCGAGGACGACCCAGACCGGTCCGGGCGCGAAGGCGAGCGGCGTGCCGGACGGGGTGGTGAAGGACGTGCCGCCGGTGGCCGACGGGCGGCTCCAGCGGGCGTCGTGGGCCTTGCCGTCGCGCAGCACGAGCGCGGTGCCGGAACCGACGGTCTCGGTGTACGGGGTGACGCTCCCGCCGCGGTCCGCGAACGCGGACGGGCGGACCGTGACGTACTGGACGACGACCGTCCCCGCCCCGACGCGCCCGCCGTCCGTCGTGCGGGCGGCCGTGCCGTCCAGGGAGACCAGCCAGCGCCGCTCGGCGGCGGACCAGGCGAAGGCGTGGCGCGCGGCGGGGAACCGGACGGTGTGCTCGTCCACCTGCCGTCCGCCCGGCGGCGCGGGGCCGAAGCGGAAGCCGATGTCACCGGCCCGGCCCGCGTCCGGGGCGGCAGCCAGGGCGCGTTCGGGGCGGAGGTAGAGGTTGTGCGGGGCGGGGCGGCCGGGGTCGCGCACGTACGCGGCGGGGGCCCGCTCGGGCGGCAGCGCGTACAGCGGCGCGTCCTGGAGGAAGCCCTTCAGCGCGCTGCGCACCCCGGAGTACGCCAGGGCCGGGCGCCCGAACTGGCGGAGCAGCTCCACGTCGGACTCGCGCGCGCTGCGGACCGGGCCGACGCGGGGCGGCTGCCGGGAGGAGTACACCGCGAGGAACCGGGTGAGGCCGGCCTCGACCTGCTCGACGTACACGACGTCGGCCGCGCCGAGTCCGGTGTGCGGCCGGGCCGCCCGCACGTTGTCGATCTTCACGGCGAGGACGGGCGCGGGGCGGGCGGGCAGCCCGGTGAACGGCGAGGTCCGGGGACCGGCCGGCCGGTCCGGCGGGGAGGCGGACGGCGGCGGGCTCGTCGTCGGGCCGCCCGGCCCGGGGCCGGTCGGGCCGCACCGCGACAGCAGGAGCGCGAGGGCGACCGCGACGGCCGCCACCACGGCGATGGCGATGCCGACCGGTCCTCGCACGCGCGACGCAGCCAACGGTCCGACTCCCTGCCTCCCTCCAGTGCACCACGCGATCCGCGGCGGTGACAGCGGATCGGGAAGCCGGTACGGTCGGCCCGTGCCCCCTGCCCCCGACGACGCGAGGACCGCCCTGTGGCCGCCCGACGGCCCGGGCGTGGTGCGGTTCCCGTCCGGCCGCCTGGTGCGGGGCCGCGGCCTGCGCCACCCGCTGCCCGACGGCCCGGTCCCGACGTACGCGGTCCACCTGCTGGGCGGGCGTCCGCCGGACGTCCCGTGGGAGGCGCGCCTGCTGCGCTGGCCGGACTTCCGGCTGCCCGCCGACGCGGCGCAGGCCCGTACCGTCCTGGCCGAGGTGTGGGAGCGCGCCGCGACGGAGCGCGTCGAGGTCGCCTGCGGCGGCGGCCGGGGCCGGACGGGCACGGCGCTGGCCTGCCTGGCCGTCCTGGACGGCGTCCCGCCGGACCGCGCGGTGGAGTGGGTGCGCCGGCACTACCACCCCCGCGCGGTGGAGACGCCCTGGCAGAAGCGGTACGTACGGCGCTTCGCCGGCTAGCGCGCGACGCCCGGCGCGGCGCGCGGGTGCCCGGAGGGGCGCCGGACACGTGGACGCCCCCCGGCCCGCACCACTCCCCCGCCGGCCCCCGCGATCCGTACCCGCGGCGGCGTCGCCGCGGCCATGCCCGGGGCCGGGGCGGCGCGGTCGCACGCCGCGCGGGCCCGTACGGCGGTCCGGGCGGCGCCGTCGGCGGGGGCGGCGACGGGGCCGGCCGCCTTCGGTCCCCGATCCGGCTCCGCGGGCATCGCGCCGGCTCCCCGTGGGCTTCCGCGGACCGGTGGGGCCCTGCGGTCCCGGTGGGCGGCCGGTACGGTCTTCACGCCCCTGACAACGTTGTCCAGGGCCTATGCTCGACGCCACGCCCCCCACCTCCGGACGACAGGACAGGAACCGCGCACCGTGGCCGAGACCGCCCGCCGACCCGACCACCGCTACGGCAACCGGCCCACCATGAAGGACGTCGCCGCCCGCGCCGGCGTCGGCCTCAAGACCGTCTCACGGGTGGTGAACGGCGAGCCGGGCGTCACGCCCGACACCGAGCGCCGCGTCCGGGAGGCGATCCAGGCGCTCGGCTTCCGCCGCAACGACAGCGCGCGCGTGCTGCGCAAGGGCCGCACCGCCTCCGTGGGCCTGGTCCTGGAGGACCTGGCCGACCCCTTCTACGGGCCGCTGAGCCGCGCCGTGGAGGAGGTGGCCCGCGCCCACGGGGCCCTGCTGATCAACGGGTCCAGCGCCGAGGACCCGGACCGCGAGCAGGAGCTCGCCCTGGCGCTGTGCGCGCGCCGCGTCGACGGGCTGATCGTGATCCCGGCGGGCGACGACCACCGCTACCTGGAGCCGGAGATGAGGGCGGGCGTCGCGACCGTCTTCGTGGACCGCCCGGCCGGCCGGATCGAGGCCGACACGGTCCTGTCCGACAGCTTCGGCGGCGCCCGCGCGGGCGTGGCGCACCTCGTCGCGCACGGCCACCGCCGGATCGGGTTCGTCGGCGACCGGCCGCGCATCCACACCGCCGCGGAGCGGCTGCGCGGCTACCGGGCCGCGATGGAGGACGCGGGACTGCCCGTCGACGACGCGTGGGTGTCGCTGGGCTCCACCGAGCCGGCGCGGGTGCGGGACGCGGTCGCCGCGATGCTGGCCGGCCCGGAGCCGGTGACCGCGCTGTTCGCGGGCAACAACCGGGTGACGGTGACGGCCGTGCGGGAGCTGGCCGGGCGGACCCGCCCGGTCGCCCTGGTGGGCTTCGACGACATCGAACTGGCCGACCTGCTCGGCATCACGGTCATCGCGCAGGACGCCGCCGCGCTGGGCCGCACGGCGGCACAGCGGCTGTTCCGCCGCCTCGACGGGCTCCACGAGGAGCCCCGGCGGGTCGAGTTGGCGACCCGGCTGGTCCCGCGCGGCTCGGGCGAGATCCCGCCCGCGTGACCGCGCGGCCCGGCTGGTCCCGCGCGGCTCAGCAGAGGGGCAGGCCCGGCACCGGGGCGTCGTTGTCGCCGCCCCGGATGTACACGTCGCTGACCCACACGCCGGCGTTGCCGCTGTCGTCGTCGGTCTTCGCCCACCAGACGTTGGTCCACTCGCCGTGCGTCTCGCGGCGGCCGAGGTCGGACTGGCAGTAGAAGTAGTTGGTGCCGGCGTTGAGGACGCCGGCCCGGCCGCCGTTCGCCCAGTACGAGTCGGCGGTCCGCCAGACCGTGCAGTCGTACTTGCCGTCGCCGATGGCGTGGCAGGCCGGGGTCCGGGAGCCGCCGCCGGAGGACGAGCCGCCGGTGTCGGAAGTGCCGGCCGTCGACCCGCCCGTACCGCCGTCCCCGCCGGAGCCGGGCGCCGGACCGGAAGCGCCGGCCGGCCCGGCCGCGGACGCGGAGGGCACGGCGGCCGTCCTCGACGGGGAGGCGGAGCCGCTCCTCGTCGAGGAGGGGCGGGGCGCGGCGCTCGACGGACCGGTCGCGGACGCGGAGGGGCCGGCGCCCGGCGCGAGGGGCATGCCGTCGTCGTCGACGGGGGCGGACGGGCTCGTGCTCACCTCGCCGCCGGTGAGCGCCTGCCCGTCGCCGTCGGCCGCGCCCCCGCGGTCCATGAACGCGTACGTCACACCGCCGCCGGCCAGGAGGACGGCGGCCGCGGCGGCCGCCACCAGCGCCCGCGGGCGCCCCGTGCGGCCCCGGGCGCGCGCCGCCGCGCGGGGGCCCCGGCCCCCGTGCCCCGGCGCACCGCCGGGGCCCGCCACCGGCTCGTGGGCGGGGGCCGGGGCGTGACCGGGGGCCGGGGCGGTCGGTTGCCCGGGGGCGCCGGCCGAGGGGGTTTCGGGGGCGGGGCCGCCGTGGCCCCCGCCGCCGGGCGCCGGGTATGCCCCGCCCGGCGCCGGGGCGCCGTACGCCGGGGCGCCCTGCGGGCCGGGCGGCGGGCCGAAGCCGTGGACGTCCGCCGCCGGCGGGCCGAAACCCCGCGGGGGCAGCGTGGTGCGCTCGGTCGGTACGTACGGCGCGGGCCCTGCCGCCGCCGTGCCGTCCGCGACCTGCCGCAGGAGGCCGGCCGCCGTCGAGGCGTCCGGGCGGTGGGCCGGGTCCTTGGCCATCAGCCGCCCGAGCACCGGGGCGAGCGGGCCGGCGTTGCGCGGCTCGGGGAGCGGGTCGACGACGATCGCGGTGAGCGTCGACCACGCGGACGTGCGGCGGAACGGCGACGAGCCCTCGACCGCCGCGTACAGGGTGGCGCCGAGCGCCCACACGTCGGAGCCCGGGCCGGGTTCCTGGCCCTGGGCGCGCTCGGGCGCCAGGTAGTCGAGGGAGCCGACCAGTTCGCCGCTGCGGGTGAGGTGCGTGGCGGAGCCGTCCCCGGGGTCCTCCATCGCCGCGATGCCGAAGTCGGTGAGGACGACCCGGCCGGTGCGGTCCAGCAGGACGTTGCCGGGCTTCACGTCACGGTGCAGGACGCCCACCGCGTGGGCGGCGGCCAGGGCCTCCAGGACCTCGGCGCCGATCCGGGCGGCCTCGCGCGGGTCCGTCGGGCCGCGTTCGGCGAGGACGTCGGCCAGCGACGGGCCGTCGACCAGCTCCATGACGATGACCGGCCGGCCCTCGTGGTCGGTGATGTCGTGGACGGCGACGACCCCGGGGTGGCGGACCCGCGCGGCCGCCCGGGCCTCCCGCTGCATCCGCACCCGCAGCTCGGCCAGTTCGGGCCCGGACGAGTCCGTGTACGTGCGGAGCTCCTTGACCGCCACCTCGCGGCCCAGCACCTCGTCGACGGCGCGCCAGACGACGCCCATCCCGCCCCGGCCGAGCTGCCGGACCGGCCGGTACCGGCCGGCGATCAGTTCGTGTTCCCCCGCAGACACCGCTGCCCCGTTCCTCTACGCCGTCGTGAACGCGTACAGGTTACGGGGCGGCGGCGGGGGGGTTCGGCGCGAAACCGTCACCGGTCGGTCACTGGTGGGTGCCGGTCAGGTCGCCGCGCCGGGGGGCGGCGAAGCGGTCGAGGTCGGCGCGGGTGAGGCCGGTGAGGCGGGCCACCTCGGCGGCGTCGAGGGCGCCGCAGTCGATGCCGCGCAGGAGGTACGCGCTGAGCGCCTTGGCGGTGGCCGGCTCGTCCATCACGTCGCCGCCGGCGCGGCCGGCGTACGCGGCGAGCCGGGCGGCGGCCTGCTCGCAGCCCTCGCGGTAGAACGCGAACACGGCGGCGTACCGGGTGGGCAGGTGGGCCGGGTGCATGTCCCAGCCCTGGTAGTAGGCGCGGGCCAGGGCGCGGCGGGTGAGGCCGTAGTGGAGGCGCCAGGCGTCGTGGACCTTCTCGGTGGGGCCCACGGGCAGCACGTTGGTGGAGCCGTCCGAGACGCGGACCCCGGTGCCGGCGGCGGCGACCTGCATGACGGCCTTGGCGTGGTCGGCGGCCGGGTGGTCGCTCGCCTGGTGCGCGGCGGAGACGCCGAGGCAGGCGCTGTAGTCGAAGGTGCCGTAGTGGAGGCCGGTGGCGCGGCCCTCGGCGGCGTCGATCATGCGGGCGACGGTGGCGGTGCCGTCGGGGCCGAGGATGGCCTGGCTGGTCTCGATCTGGATCTCGAAGCCGATCCGGCCGGGCTCCAGGCCGTGGGCCTTCTCGAACTCCCCCAGGAGCCGCGCCATCGCGGTGACCTGCTCGGGGTAGGTGACCTTCGGGAGGGTGAGGGCGAGGCCGTCGGGCAGGCCGCCCGCCTCCACGAGGCCGGTGAGGAAGACGTCGAGGGTGCGGATGCCCCGGTCGCGCACGGCGGCCTCCATGCACTTCATGCGGATGCCCGTGTACGGGGCGGCGCTCCCGTCCCGGTGGGCCTCGGCGACCAGCCGGGCGGCGCGGGCGGCGTCGCGGTCCTCGTCGGCGTCCGTACGGCCGCCGTAGCCGTCCTCGAAGTCGATGCGGAGGTCCTCGATCGGCTCCCGCTCCAGCTTGGCCCGTACCCGCGCGTGGACGGGCTCGGCCAGGTGGTCGGGGAGGCCGAGGACGGCGGCGAGGGCGGCGGCGTCGGGGGCGTGCTCGTCGAGCGCGGCGAGGGCGCGGTCGCCCCAGGAGCGGATCGTGTCGGCGGCGAAGGCGTCGCCGGGCACGTAGACGGTGTGGACGGGTTGGCGGGTGCCGGGGTCGCCGGGGTAGCGGCGGGCGAGGTCCGCGTCCACCGTGGCGAGGGAGGCGCTGATGCCCTCGCTGACCGCGCCGGCGAGGCTTGTCGCCACCTGCTCCTGCTGACCCATTCCCGCACCCTCCATGCCCTCGATTTTTCCGCTCCACGGAATCGACAATCCGCATGGCGAAGTTATCCGGGTCGACTGACGCACGTCAATGGTGGCCGAGGCGGCACAGGTAGCCGTGGAGGGCCGCCGAGGCGGCGAGCCGGCGCAGGCTGCGCCGGTGGAGGTCCTCGGCGCGGGCGTCCAGTTCGTCGAGGACGCGGTCGGTGCTGCCGTTCGCCCGCAGCCCGCGCAGGACGGCCTCGATGGCGGCGAGCGGATGGTGACCCTTCCGCAGGAGCGCCACGACCTGCGCGACGCGCAGCTCGGAGCGGTTGTAGAGCCGGTACCCGGTGGACGGTTCGCGGTCGGGCCGCAGCAGGCCGCGGGCCTCCCAGAGCCGGAGCACGGGCGGCTTCACGCCCACGGCGCGGGCGGCCTCGCCGATGCGCAGGGCGCGCCGGGGGACGGCGGGCGACGGGGCGCGGCCGGCCAGGACGGTGCCCAGGGCCTCGCGCGCGGCGGCGAGCTCGCCGCGCTCCCGGTCCAGCCGGGCGTGGCCGGCGTCCAGGGCGGCCAGCGCGGTCTCCGGGTCGCCCGCGTGGACGGCGGCCATCACCGTGCGGGCGGTGGCCCAGCCGTGCCCGGCGGCGAGCTCGCGGGCCACGGTGAGCGCGTCGGCGTGGGCGCGGGTGAAGACGCGGTAGCCGGCGGGGGTGCGGTCGGCGGGCGGGAGCAGTCCCGTGTCGACGTAGGTGCGGAGCTGCTGTACGGAGATCCCGGCCGACCTCGCGAGGTCGGCCGCCTTCAGCCGGTCGTCCACCGTTCCTCCTCCCCGGCCTCACGCCCGGTTGAGACTTCTCCGGCATTTCGCCGGTCCCACCTGCGGCGAGGCCGTGAAAGTGCCTGCAAGCAGTTCAATGAAAGACTTGATACCAGGTCCGGCGCCGGGGCCGAACAGATCCGTCTTCCGAGAGGAGAAACCGTGAAGTTCGTGCTCGAGGTCACCTTCGACGACGGGCAGCCGGCGCAGACCACGGCGAGCGAGCTGGGCCGCGTCCTGCGCTACTGGGGCGGCAACCTCCACCACTACGCCCTGCAGCCGGGCGACGGCTCGGCCGTGTACGACTCCGCCCACCGCGAGGTGGGCCGGTGGCGGATCACCGCCGACGACGAGGGCTGAGGCCGGGAGCGTGGAAACGGCCGGGGGCCGCGCGGTGGTGTTCCACCGCGCGGCCCCCGGCCGTGTGCAGGAGGCGGATCAGCCCTTGCGGGACTTGATCTCCTCGGTCAGCTGCGGGACGACCTCGAAGAGGTCGCCGACCACGCCGTAGTCGACCAGGTCGAAGATCGGGGCCTCGGGGTCCTTGTTGATGGCCACGATCGTCTTCGAGGTCTGCATGCCGGCACGGTGCTGGATCGCGCCGGAGATGCCGGTGGCGACGTACAGCTGCGGCGAGACCGACTTGCCGGTCTGGCCGACCTGGCTGGTGTGCGGGTACCAGCCGGCGTCGACGGCGGCGCGGGAGGCGCCGACGGCGGCACCGAGCGAGTCGGCCAGGCCCTCGATGAGCGCGAAGTTCTCGGCGCCGTTGACGCCGCGGCCGCCGGAGACCACGATCGCGGCCTCGGTCAGCTCGGGGCGACCGGTCGACTCGCGCGGCGTGCGGGAGACGACCTTGGTGCCGGTGGCCTTCTCGGAGAAGGAGACCGCGAGGGCCTCGACGGCGCCCGCGGCGGGGGCGGCCTCGACGGGGGCCGAGTTCGGCTTGACCGTGATGACCGGGGTGCCCTTGGAGACACGGGACTTGGTGGTGAACGCGGCGGCGAACACGGACTGCGTCGCGACCGGGCCCTCGTCGCCGGCCTCGAGGTCGATGGCGTCCGTGATGATGCCGGAGCCGATGCGGACCGCGAGGCGGGCCGCGACCTCCTTGCCCTCGGCGGAGGACGGGACGAGCACGGCGGCCGGGGAGACGGCCTCGTACGCGGCCTGGAGGGCGTCGACCTTCGGGACGACGAGGTAGTCGGCGAACTCGGCGGCGTCGGCCGTGAGGACGCGGGTCGCGCCGTGCTCGGCGAGCGTGGCGGCGGTGGCCTCGGCGCCGGGGCCGAGGGCGACGGCGACGGGCTCGCCGACGCGGCGGGCCAGCGTCAGCAGCTCCAGGGTGGGCTTGCGAACGGCGCCGTCGACGTGGTCGACGTAGACGAGAACTTCAGCCATGGGAATGCTCTCCTGCGAATGCGAAGTCTGAGGGGGCGGTCGGTGGCTCTGCGCTGCGCGAGCCCTAGATGAACTTCTGGCTCGCGAGGAACGCGGCCAGCTGCTTGCCGCCCTCGCCCTCGTCCTTGACGATCGTGCCGGCCGTACGGGCCGGGCGCTCCGCCGCGGAGTCGACCTTCGTCCAGGCGCCCTCGAGGCCGACCTCGTCGGCGTCGATGTCCAGGTCGTCGAGGTCCAGGGACTCCACCGGCTTCTTCTTGGCGGCCATGATGCCCTTGAAGGAGGGGTAGCGGGCCTCGCCGGACTGGTCCGTCACGGACACGACGGCCGGGAGGGACGCCTCCAGCTGCTCGGTCGCGGCGTCGCCGTCGCGGCGGCCCTTGACCACGCCGTCCTCGACGGAGACCTCGGAGAGCAGGGTGACCTGCGGGACGCCGAGGCGCTCGGCGAGGAGCGCCGGCAGGACGCCCATGGTGCCGTCGGTGGAGGCCATGCCGCAGACGACCAGGTCGTAGCCGGTCTTCTCGATCGCCTTGGCGAGCACCAGCGAGGTGCCCATGACGTCGGTGCCGTGCAGGTCGTCGTCCTCGACGTGGACGGCCTTGTCGGCGCCCATGGACAGCGCCTTGCGCAGGGCGTCCTTGGCGTCCTCGGGGCCGACGGTGAGCACGGTGATCTCCGCGTCGTCCGCGTCCTCGGCGATCTGCAGCGCCTGCTCGACCGCGTACTCGTCCAGCTCCGACAGCAGGCCGTCGACGTCGTCGCGGTCGACGGTCAGGTCATCGGCGAAGTGCCGGTCGCCGGTGGCGTCGGGCACGTACTTCACACAGACAACGATCCTCAAGCTCACGCCGGCTCTCCTACTGCATCGTCATTACGGGGCTGCCTTGTTGCACGCAGCATAGGCGCCTGATGGGACGGTTTCCGCTCGGGGCGGCGGCCGCCCCGCAACGAGATATTACTCGTCAGTACACCGGGACCCTTCCCCCTGAGCAAGCGCTTTGCACTGTGACCTTGCCAACGCTGAGTAACCGGGATTCCTCAGTCCCTCAGGGCGTTGAAGCGGCCGTGGTGGTAGAGGAGCGGCCGGCCCTCCCGGGCCCCCGCGTCCCCGGCGACGACCTCGGCGACGACGATGCGGTGGTCGCCGGCCGGCACGCGGCCCACGACGCGGCACACCAGCCAGGCGAGGACGCCGTCGAGCAGCGGGACGCCCTCGGGGCCCGTGGTCCAGCGGGTCGGCGGGGCGAAGCGGTCGGCGCCGCTGCGGGCGAAGGTGGCGGCCAGCTCCCGCTGGTGCTCCCCGAGGAGGTGGACGCCCACGTGGGTGGCGGTGGAGACGGTGGGCCAGCTCGACGAGCCCGTGCCTATGCCGAAGGAGACCAGCGGCGGCTCGGCGGAGACCGAGGTGAGGGAGCTGGCGGTGAACCCCGCGGGCCGGCCGTCGTGCGCGGCTCCGCCGGGGGCGGTGATCACGGCGACGCCGGCGGCGTGCCGCCGGAAGGTGGAGCGCAGCAGCTCGGACCCGGCGACGTCCGGGGCGGCGAGCGCGTCGGCGCCGAGATCGTGGGTGACCGTCATGGAGTTGTCCTTCTGCGGGAGGTGCGTACGCGGGGCTGTGGTCCTCGGCTGCTCAGACACCCGGACAGAGCGCGCTCGCGTGGCGGACGAGGTCGACGTGGGCCCGTCCGTGGAGAAGGAGTTCGTACGGCACGGTCGTCAGCCTGTCCACGCGCGGCCGCCCGCGTCAAGGCCGCGCGGGAAGATGCGATCAGCGTCACGGCCGGTCAGCGGGGGTTTCGAGGGCCCTGCCGAGCGCGGCGATCACGTCGACCCTGCGGGGCTGCCCGGCGGCGCGGCGGACCACGCGGCCGGCGGCGTCGAGGACGAACACGGTGGGCGTCGCGGTGACGCCGAGGTCCCGGACGAGGGGCAGGTTCCGCTCGGCGTCGATCTCGACGTGGGCGACGCCGGCGACCATGTCCGCCACGTCGGCGAGGGTGCGCCGGGTGGCGCGGCAGGGCTGGCAGAAGGCGGTGGAGAACTGCACGAGCGTGGCCCGCTCCCCCAGGTCGGCCCCCAGGTCCCCGGGGCCGAGCGCCCGCCCGTACCGCTCCTCCGCACCGTCCCGCACCATCGCGGCCCCGCCTCCCGTCGCCCGGTCTTCCGGTCCGTACAGCGCCGTGCGGGGCCCCGGTGATTCCCCCGGCGGCGGTCCCGGTACGGCGACGTGACGAGTATCTCGCCTCATTCCGCCCCCGAAGCGGGGTTCGGGCTGGCCTGGGCGCGGTACATGGGGCAGCATCGGGCCAGGCCGGATACCTACGGCTGCGTAACTTCCGCCGGGAGGACCCTCCCCAGGCAGACAGAAGAAGGGCGTTCTCCAGATGGCAGAACTCGTCTATCGGCCGGTCGTCGGCGCCGCGCTCACGATGTTCAAGGCGCTCGACCTCAAGATCGACATTCAGGGTTCGGAGAACATCCCGCACACCGGTGGTGCGGTGCTCGTCAGCAACCACATCAGCTACCTCGACTTCATCTTCACGGGACTCGCCGCCCGGCCGCAGAAGCGCCTGGTGCGGTTCATGGCGAAGGACTCGGTGTTCCGCCACAAGATCTCCGGTCCGCTGATGCGGGGCATGAAGCACATCCCGGTGGACCGCGGGCAGGGCGAGGCGGCGTACCGCCACGCGCTGGAGTCGCTGCGCTCCGGCGAGGTCATCGGCGTCTTCCCGGAGGCGACGATCTCCCAGTCGTTCACCCTCAAGAGCTTCAAGTCGGGTGCGGCGCGGCTGGCCCAAGAGGCCGGCGTGCCGCTGGTCCCGATGGCGCTGTGGGGGACGCAGCGGCTGTGGACGAAGGGCCGCCCCCGGAACTTCCGGCGCAGCCACATCCCGGTGACCATCCGGGTGGGCGAGCCCGTGGAGGCGCCGACGGAGCAGTACGCCGGGGCGATCACGCGGCGGCTGCGCGAGCGGGTCCAGGACCTGCTGGAGGCGGCCCAGCGGGCGTACCCGGTGCGTCCGAGGGACGCGGAGGACACCTGGTGGATCCCGGCGCACCTGGGCGGTACCGCGCCCACCCCGGCGGAGCTGCGCTGACGGCGGAGCCGGGTCGGGGCGGACACGTCGGCGGCCGGCCGGAGGACCTGGTCCTCCGGCCGGCCGCCGGCGCGTGTGGCCCTGGGTCGTGTCTTCGAAGTCCCGTCTGCCGGCCGACGGGCGGACGACGCCACTTCGAAGACACTCCCTAGCGGGCCGCCTCCTCCTTGAGCGCCAGGAGGAAGGCGTCCACGTCGTCCTCCGTGGTGTCGAAGGAGCACATCCAGCGCACGTCGCCGGCCGCCTCGTCCCAGAAGTAGAACCGGAACCGCTTCTGCAGCCGCAGGCTGACGTCGTGCGGGAGCCGCGCGAAGACCGCGTTGGCCTGCACCGGGTAGAGGATCTCCACCCCGTCGACGGACCGGACGCCCTCGGCGAGGCGCTGTGCCATCGCGTTGGCGTGCCGGGCGTTGCGCAGCCACAGGTCCTTCGCGAGCAGCGCCTCGAACTGCACGGAGACGAACCGCATCTTGGAGGCGAGCTGCATGGACATCTTGCGCAGGTGCTTCATGTGGCGGCCGACCTCGGGGTCGAGGACGACGACCGCCTCGCCGAAGAGCAGTCCGTTCTTGGTGCCGCCCAGCGACACGACGTCCACGCCCGCGGCGTTGGTGAACGCGCGCATCGGCACGTCCAGCGACGCGGCCGCGTTGGCCAGCCGGGCGCCGTCGAGGTGGACCTTCATGCCCAGGCCGTGGGCGTGGTCGACGATCGCCCGGATCTCGTCGGGCGTGTAGACCGTGCCGAGCTCGGTGTTCTGCGCGAGGGAGACGACCTGCGGCATGGCGCGGTGCTCGTCGTCCCAGCCGAACGCCTGCCGGTCGATCAGCTCGGGGGTGAGCTTGCCGTCCGGGGTGGGCACGGTGAGCAGCTTGAGCCCGGCCATGCGCTCGGGCGCACCGCCCTCGTCCACGTTGATGTGCGCGGACTCGGCGCAGATCACCGCGCCCCACCGGTCGGCGAGGGCCTGGAGGGCGGTGACGTTGGCGCCGGTGCCGTTGAACACCGGGAACGCCTCGGCGGTCGGGCCGAAGTGGCTGTGGATCACCCGCTGGAGGTGGTCGGTGTAGTCGTCCTCGCCATAGGAGATCTGGTGGCCGCCGTTGGCGACGGCCAGCGCGGCGAGGACCTCGGGGTGGGCTCCCGCGTAGTTGTCGCTGGCGAAGCCCCGTACCGACGGGTCGTGGTGACGGCGCGCGTCGGTACGGGTGGGGAACGCCGGGGTCACGGCTTCGGGGTCAGCCACAGGCGCTGTCCATTCACTTCCTGGGCGGGCCGGTCCCAGACGCCGGCGATGGCGTCGGCCAGGTCCTTGACGTCGGTGAAGCCCGCGAACTTCGCATTCGGGCGCTCGGCGCGCATCGCGTCGTGCACCAGTGCCTTGATCACCAGGATCGCAGCAGCGGCCTTCGGCCCGTCCTCGCCCCCCGCCTTGCGGAAGGAGTCGCCGAGCGCGAGGGTCCACGCCTCGGCGGCGGACTTGGCGGCGGCGTAGGCGGCGTTGCCCTCGGTCGGGCTGCTCGCGCCGGACTGGCTGACGAGGACGTACCGGCCCCGGTCGCTGCGCTTGAGTCCCTCGTGGAAGGCGAGGGAGGTGTGCTGGACGGTGCGGATCAGCAGCTTCTCCAGCAGCTCCCAGTCGGCCGGGTCGAACTCGCCGAAGGTGGCGCTGCCGCGCCAGCCGCCGACGAGGTGGACGAGGCCGTCGATCCGCCCGAACTCCTTCTCGGTCTTGTCGGCCCACTCGCGGGTCGCGGCCGCGTCGAGCAGGTCGACCGTCTCGCCGACGACGGTGGCGCCGCCGTGGGCGTAGCGGGCCGCGTCGACGGCCTCGGCGAGGCGCTCGGGGTCGGCGTCGGCGGCGACGACGGTCGCGCCCGCCTCGGCGAGCCGCAGCAGGGCCGCGCGGCCCGCGGGTCCGGCCGCCCCGGCGACCGCGATGACGGCGCCGTCCAGCGGCTCGCCGTTCCCGTTGCTGGTCATGGTCTTCGTCTCCTCCGTCTGCGTACCGGACGTCCCGGTCGTACCCGGCGCGTGCTCGCTCACGCGGCGGCCCTCTCGACGTCCGCGGGGGTGATGCCCTTGGTGGAGGCGATCACGGACTTCAGCTTCTTGGAGAGGGCCTCGTAGAACATGCTCAGCGGAAACTCGTCGGGCAGCACGTCGTCGACGAGCCTGCGCGGCGGCTGGGAGACGTCCAGGGCGTCCGGGCCCTTGGCCCAGCGGGAGCCGGGGTGCGGGGCAAGGTAGGTGGAGACGAAGTCGTACGCGGCGAACCAGTGGACCAGCTTGGGGCGGTCGATGCCGTCGCGGTACAGCTTCTCGATCTCGGCGCACAGCTGGTTGGTGACCTCGGGGGCGCGCTGCCAGTCGATGTGCAGGGTGTTGTCGGTCCAGCGCACCACGTCGTGCTTGTGGAGGTAGGAGAAGAGCAGCTGGCCGCCGAGGCCGTCGTAGTTGCGGACGCGGTCGCCGGTGACCGGGAAGCGGAACATCCGGTCGAACAGCACGGCGTACTGGACGTCGCGGCCGTGCGGGTTGCCCTCGGCCTCCAGGCGGACGGCCTCCTTGAAGGCGGTGAGGTCGCAGCGCAGCTCCTCCAGGCCGTACATCCAGAACGGCTGGCGCTGCTTGATCATGAACGGGTCGAAGGGCAGGTCGCCGTGGCTGTGGGCGCGGTCGTGGACCATGTCCCACAGGACGAAGGCCTCCTGGCAGCGCTGCTGGTCGCCGAGCATCTCCTGGATGTCCTCGGGCAGCTCCACGCCGAGGACCGCGACGGCGGCCTCGGTGACGCGGCGGAAGCGGGCGGCCTCGCGGTCGCAGAAGATGCCGCCCCAGGTGAACCTCTCGGGGGCCTCGCGGACGGCGACGGTCTCGGGGAAGAGGACGGCCGAGTTGGTGTCGTAGCCCGAGGTGAAGTCCTCGAAGGTGATGCCGCAGAAGAGCGGGTTGTCGTAGCGGGTGGCCTCCAGCTCCGCGAGCCACTCCGGCCACACCATGCGCAGGACGACGGCCTCCAGGTTGCGGTCCGGGTTGCCGTTCTGCGTGTACATCGGGAACACCACGAGGTGCTGCCGGCCGTCGACGCGCTCGGCGGCGGGCTGGAACGCCATCAGGGAGTCGAGGAAGTCCGGCACGCCGTAGCCGCCGGCCGCCCAGCGGCGCAGGTCGGCGACGAGCGCGCGGTGGTACGCGGCACCGTGCGGCAGCAGCGGGGAGAGCCGCTCGACGGCGGCGACGATCCGGTCGAGCGCGGCGTCGACGTCCGCGCGGGCCGGGGCGTCCTCGGCGTCGAGGTCGACGGAGCCGTCGGCCGACTGCCAGACGCGGATCTCCTCCACGGCATTCTTGAGCTGCGGCCACGCGGGGTGGTCGACCACCCGGACATCGGTGGACAGCCCGCCACCGACAGCGTCATGCACAAGAATTTCCGTCATCTCACTTCCTCCACAGGAGAACCTCGCGTAAAGGCACCGTATCCATCTACGGTTCTTCGCCACAAGTGAGCTCAGAGGAAATTATCCTGCCAGACCCCCGTGGTCACCGCCGTTTTTCCCGTCTCGTGGGGACGAAACGGCCACATCGGCCGCCCCACCCGGTCCACCCCGCGGACCCGGGGTGTAACGGGCGATCCCGGGGGAACCCGCGTGGCTGGATTTTGCCGTGACCGGCGAGAATCCTGAACGAACAGTGACGGACTGGGACAACTGGGACGGTCATCTATGAGCAACGGATTCCTCGGACCCGAGGGCTTCGGCCCCGACCCGTTCAGTGAGTTTCTGGCCCGCCTGTTCGGGGGCACCCCGGCCGCCTCGGCCGCCCGGCGCGGCCCCCGGTACATCGACATCGCGCGGATGATGAGCGAGCCCGCCCGCCGCATGGTGGACGACGCCGCCACCTACGCGGCCGAGCACGGCAGCGCGGACCTGGAGACCGAACACCTGCTGCGCGCCGCACTCGACACCGAGCCGACGCGCGACCTGGTCGTCCGGGCCGGAGCCGACCCCGACGAACTGGCCGCCGAGATCGACCGCACGGCCGGCGAGGGCCCGCCGCAGGGCCGGATCGCCGTCACCCCCGCCGTCAAGCGCGCCCTGCTCGACGCCCACGACCTGGCCCGGAACATCGGCGCCTCCTACATCGGGCCCGAGCACGTCCTCGCCGCGCTGGCCGCCAACCCCGACTCGGCGGCCGGCCGCATCCTGCGCGCCGCCCGGTTCGACCCGGGCTCCGTCCCCGGACCGCCCTCCCGCACCCCCACCCCCCGCGGCGGGCCGTCCGGCGGCTGGGAGAACACCGCCGCCGACCAGCGCCCCGCACCGCAGCACGGCACCCCGACCCTGGACAAGTACGGGCGCGACCTCACCGACATCGCCCGCGCCGGCCGCATCGACCCGGTCATCGGCCGGGAGGAGGAGATAGAGCAGACCGTCGAGGTGCTGTCGCGGCGCGGCAAGAACAACCCCGTCCTCGTCGGCGACGCCGGCGTCGGCAAGACCGCCGTCGTCGAGGGCCTCGCCCAGCGCATCGCCGACGGCGACGTGCCCGACACGCTCCTCGGCCGGCGCCTCGTCGCCCTCGACATGACGGGCGTCGTCGCCGGCACCCGCTACCGCGGCGACTTCGAGGAACGGATGAACGCCATCATCGAGGAGGTGCGCGCCCACTCCGGTGAGCTCGTCCTCTTCATCGACGAACTCCACACCGTCGTCGGCGCGGGCGGCGGCGGCTCGGAGGGCGGCTCCATGGACGCCGGCAACATCCTCAAGCCCGCGCTCGCCCGCGGCGAACTGCACGTCATCGGGGCCACCACCCTGGAGGAGTACCGCCGCCACGTCGAGAAGGACGCCGCCCTCGCCCGCCGCTTCCAGCCGATCCTCGTCCCCGAGCCCAGCCCCGAGGACGCCCTGGAGATCCTGCGCGGACTGCGCGACCGGTACGAGGCGCACCACCAGGTCCGCTACGCCGAGGACGCGCTGCGCGCCGCCGTCGAACTGTCCGACCGTTACCTCACCGAACGGTTCCTGCCCGACAAGGCCATCGACCTGATCGACCAGGCGGGCGCCCGGGTCCGGCTGCGCTCCCGCTCGCAGGACACCGACGTACGCGCCCTGGAACGGGAGGCCGAGCAGCTCGTCCGCGACAAGGACCAGGCCGTCGCCGCCGAGCAGTACGAACGGGCCACCGAACTGCGCGACCGCATCCAGGAAATCCAGGACCGCATCAAGGCGGGCCGGGGCGAACCCCTGATGCGGGACGACCGGGTCCTGGAGGTGACCGCCGAGGACATCGCGGAGGTCATCAGCCGGCAGACCGGCATCCCCGTCAGCCGGCTCACCCAGGAGGAGAAGGAACGGCTGCTCGGCCTCGAACAGCACCTGCGGGAACGGGTCGTCGGCCAGGACGAGGCGGTGTCGGTGGTCTCCGAGGCGGTCCTCCGCTCGCGGGCCGGCCTCGCCGACCCGCGCCGCCCCATCGGCAGCTTCCTGTTCCTCGGCCCGACCGGCGTCGGCAAGACCGAACTGGCCCGCGCCCTCGCCGACGCGCTGTTCGGCAGCGAGGAGCGGATGGTGCGGCTCGACATGAGCGAGTTCCAGGAGCGCCACACCGTCAGCCGGCTGGTGGGCGCCCCGCCCGGATACGTCGGCCACGAGGAGGCCGGACAGCTGACCGAGGCGGTCCGCCGGCACCCCTACTCGCTTCTCCTCCTCGACGAGGTGGAGAAGGCGCACCCGGACGTCTTCAACATCCTGCTCCAGGTCCTCGACGACGGACGGCTGACGGACTCGCAGGGCCGCACCGTCGACTTCAAGAACACCGTCATCGTGATGACCAGCAACCTCGGCTCCGAGGCCATCGGCACCGGACGCGGCGTCCTCGGCTTCGGCGCGGACCGGGCGGACGACGAGGAGGCGGCCCGCGACCGGGTGCTGCGACCGCTGCGCGAACACTTCCGGCCCGAGTTCCTCAACCGCATCGACGAGATCGTCGTCTTCCGCCGGCTCACCGAGACGCAGCTGCGGCAGATCACCGACCTGCTGCTGGAGGACACCCGCCGCCGCATGCGGGCACAGCACGTGTCCGTGGACTTCGCCCCCCAGGCCGTCGACTGGCTGGCCCGCCGCGGCTACGAACCCGAGTACGGCGCCCGGCCCCTGCGCCGCACGATCCAGCGCGAGGTGGACAACCGGCTGTCCCGGCTGCTGCTCGACGGACGGCTCGGCACCGGCGGCCGGGTCCGCGTGGACGTGGCGGACGGCCGCCTGGACTTCCGTACGGAACCAGGCCCCGACACGGCGCCCGAACCGGCCGGCGGGATCAGCCCAGCTCCTTGACGAGCAGCTCGAACTCCAGGTCGTCGCGGCGCGGCACACCGAAGCGCTCGTCGCCGTACGGGAACGGCGTCATCCGTCCCGTACGGCGGTAACCGCGCCGCTCGTACCAGGCGATCAGCTCCTCGCGCACGGATATCACCGTCATGTGCATCTCCCGCACGCCCCACTCCTCACGGGCCAGGCGCTCCGCCCGCGCCAGGACACGCCGGCCGAGCCCACCACCCTGCGCCCCCGGACGCACGGCGAACATCCCGAAGTACGCCACGTCACCGCGGTGCTCCAACTGGCAGCACGCGACCGGCGCACCGTCCCGCTCGACCACGACCAGCCGCGAACCCGGCGCGGTGATGACCGCGCGGACACCGTCCGGATCGGTGCGCTGACCGTCGAGGATGTCGGCCTCCGTGGTCCAGCCGGCACGGCTGGCGTCACCCCGGTAGGCGGACTCCACGAGGGCGACGAGCGCGGGGACGTCCGCCTCGACGGCGTCGCGGTAGGTCTCCCGGGCGTCCTGCGGCGGTGCGGTGTCCATCGTGAGCGTTCTCCCCTCGGCGCTTTGTTCGAGGGTTGAGCCTAGCTGTGTTTTTTTGGCTCGTTCCGCCTCCGGGGCGCTGTGAGCGGGTGTCGACAGGCCGAACGTGCTCAACCCTTCGTTCCTCAGGGCCTGCGCGCGATCGGCCTGTCGACACCCGCGCGCCCCTTCGGCTCCACGAGCGCCACAGGGGGGCGCCGTCCCCCTCCCCGGCACAGAGCGTGGCCCCTCAACCCCGCGAGCGGCCCGCATGAGCGCCCTCCCCCCTCCCCGGCAGAGAACGCGGCCCCTCAGGGGGACACCCGGGTCTCGCCCACCGCTCCGGGTCCACGAGCCGCCGGACGGGTCCCTCCCGGTGCAGGTCCGCCCCGGCACGGGGCACCCCGCCGCCTCGGCACCCGCGGGACCGGGACGGTGGAGGGGGAGGCCGGCCGGAGCGGGCGCGGGGGGGCGGGGTCCAGGGGGGGCTCGGGCCGTGGTGTGCGTCACTTCCGTGGTCGCGGGTGCCGATGAGCGGCGTCACGCTCATAGGCTGACGCCATGTGGGTCTCCCTCGCGCTGCTCGCGCTCGGCGTGCTGGTCGCCGTCGTGGCCCCCCGCCTGCTCGCACGGGCCGACTGGCCGGAGCGCGAGCCGATCGTCGCGCTGTGGGTGTGGCAGTGCGCGGTGGCGGCGGTGCTGCTCAGTTTCGCGCTGTCGATGACGTTCAGCGCGGCGGCCTCCTGGCAGGTCGTGCGCGGCCAGGTGTTCGCGACGGCGCCGGCCGCGGTCGTGGAGGCGTACGCCCTGGGGGCGCTCGGCCCCTGGTCGGCGGCGCTCGCGGTGCTGCTGGCGTGCGGCGGGCTGTGGACCGGGGCGATGCTCACCCGCGAGGTGCGCGACGCCCGCGCGTGGCGCAGGCGGCAGCGCGCCGAACTGCTGGTGCGCTCGCCGCTGTTGCCGGGTGAGGAGACCGGTTCGGGGCCGCTGGTGCTGCTGGAGGGCGACCGGCCCGACGCCTGGTGGCTGCCGGGCACCCGGCCCCAACTGATCATCACCACGGCGGCGTTGCGGCGGCTGAAGGGACGCCAGCTGGACGCGGTGCTCGCCCACGAGCAGGGGCACGCGCGGGCGCGGCACGACTGGCTGCTGTACTGCGCCGCGGCGCTCGCGTCGGGATTCCCGCGCGTCCCGGTGTTCGCGGCGTTCCGCGCGGAGATGCACCGGCTGGTGGAGCTGGCCGCGGACGACTCGGCGTCGAAGCGGTTCGGGCGGCTGACGATCGCGCTGGCACTGGTCGGGCTGAACGAGGACCGGGGCGTGTTCGGGGCGTGTCCGACCCACCACGCCGAGGTGCCGCAGCGGGTGACCCGGCTGCTGGCGGCGAAACCGCGGCTCACGCCGGGACGGCGGCTGCGGCTGACGGCGGCGGCCGCGCTCGTACCGGCCGTGCCGCTGCTGGTGGCGCTGGCACCCGGGCTGAACGCGCTGACCTGACCGGCGCCGGACCGAACGGCGACGTCACCGGTCTGCCCGGGTGATCCCCGGGCAGGATCCCGATATGCGTCCCCCCACACACACCCCACCCGTCGACCGTTTCCCGCTCGTCCGTGCCGTGGCCGTGGGCTGCGGCGCGGCGGCCCTCGCCCTGCTGCTGCTCGTGGCCCTCGCCTGGGCTCCGCTGCTCGCCCTCGACCGGGCCGTGGTGGAGGAACTGCACCCGACGGCGGTACGCCGCCCGGTGCTGACGGAAGGCATGCGGGTGCTGTCCGACTGGGTGTGGGACCCGCTGACCCTGCGCATCCTGCTGGCCGTGGTGGCGGTGGCGCTGTGGCGGGCCGGCGAGCGGGGGCCCGCGGGGCTGCTGGTGGCGGTGTGCGCGGTGGCGGCCGTGGTGCAGCAGGGGGTGAAGGCGCTGGTGGGCCGGGAGCGGCCGCAGTGGTCGGACCCGGTGGACTCGGCGGAGTTCGCGGCGTTCCCGTCCGGGCACGCCATGACCGCGGCCGTCGTGTGCGGGCTGCTGTGGTGGGTGGCGGCGCGGACGGCCCGGCGGACCCTGGTGCGGCCGGTGGTGGTGGCGGGGGCGGTGTCCACGGCCGGAGTGGGACTGACGCGGGTGTACCTGGGCGTGCACTGGCCCTCGGACGTGCTGGCCGGCTGGCTGCTGGGGGCCTGCCTGGTGGCGGCCGCGGTCGTGGCGTACGAGCGGTGGGCGGCGGCACGGAGGCGCACGGCGGTCTTGCCGGGGCACGGGGCGCGCTGAAGGATCGCCGCATGGCGATCACGTGTGTGCTCTTCGACTTCTCCGGCACCCTCTTCCGCGTCGAACCCGCCGACCGCTGGCTCGGCTCCGTCCTCGACGCCGCGGGCGCGCGGTACCCGGCGAGGACCGTCACCGGCTGGGTCCGCGCGCTGGAGGAGTCCGGAGGGCAGCCGGGCGGTGCGCCGCCGCGGCGCCTGCCCGCGCACCTCGCCGGGGCGTGGGAGCTGCGCGACCTGGACCCGGAGCGGCACCGGTGGGCGTACACCGGTCTGGCGCGGGAGGTGGAGCTCCCCGACCCCGCCTGGTACGAGGCGCTGTACGAGCGGCACATGCGGCCGGAGGCGTGGGCGCCGTACCCGGACGCGGTCGAGGTGCTGACCGGGCTGCGGGAGCGGGGCGTCGCGGTCGGCGTGGTGAGCAACATCGGGTGGGACCCGCGCCCGGTGTTCGCCGCGCACGGCCTGGGCGCCCTGGTGGACGCGTACGCCCTGTCGTACGAGCACCGCGTCCGCAAGCCGGACGCGCGGCTGTTCCGGGTGGCCCTGGAGGCGCTGGGCGGGGTCGATCCCGGGGAGGCGCTGATGGTGGGAGACGACCGGGACGCGGACGGCGGGGCCGCGCGGCTGGGCTGCGCGGTGCGCTTCGTGGACCACCTGCCGGGGGCCGAGCGGCCGGCCGGGCTGCGGCCGGTGCTGGACCTGGTGGGCTGACCCGCCCGGTGCCGGCACGGACCGGGCGATCCCCCGTGTCGCCCGGTCCGCATGACACACTCTCCCGGCCGACGAGGCGCTGCGTGTCGGCAAGGACGCTCTGAGTATATTGGCTCGGAGCCAATCAACGCAGGAGTCAAGCATGTCCCCGCGGAGCGCATCGGTCAACGCGGAACTCCGTCGACGATCCCGCGAGCGGCTCCTCCAGGCGACGGTCGACCTCGTGGCCGAACGCGGGTACGAGGCGACGACGCTCGCGGACATCGCCGACCGGGCCGGCTCGGCACGCGGTCTGGTCTCGTACTACTTCCCCGGCAAACGCCAGCTGCTCCAGTCCGCCGTCCACCGCCTGATGCACATGACGCTGGCGTCGGCCCTGGAGCGCGAGCCGCGCACCGAGGACGGGCGCGAGCGGCTGGCACGGGCGATCGACGCGGTCCTCGGCCTGGCCGTGGAACGGCCGCTGCTGATGCGGACGCACATGGCCGGGATCCTCCAGGCGGAGGGGTTCGTGCGCTGCCCGGAGCAGCAGCGGCTCGCCGCGCTCCTGCGCGACACCCTCGCCCGGTACGGGACGCCCGACCTGGACGCGGACTACCCGCTGCTGCGGGCGCTGCTGATGGGCGCCGTCTTCGCCGTGCTGCTGCCGGGCGCCCCGATGTCACCCGCCCGGCTGAGGGCGGAGCTGTTCCAGCGGTACGGCCTCGACTGGGAGCTGGGCTCGCCGCCGGAGGGCGGACGGCCGTAGGCGGCGGCCCCGGGGGCGTGCGGGACCTCCCGCGCCGCCGCCGGCGGTGGGATGCTGGAGTCCTCCGCGGGAAGGAGCGCGTGCCGTGCTTCGTGTCGCCGTGGTCGGTTCGGGCCCCAGCGGGGTCTACACCGCCCAGTCACTGGTCGAGCAGACGCTGGTGCCCGACGTACGGGTGGACGTGCTGGACCGGCTGCCCTGTCCGTACGGGCTCGTGCGCTACGGGGTGGCCCCCGACCACGAGAAGATCAAGTCCCTGCAGAACAACCTCCGCGCGGTGCTGGAGCACGAGCGGATCGGCTTCGTCGGCAACGTCCCCGTCGGCGCGGGCGGCGTCTCCCCGGAGCGGCTGCTGGAGCTGTACCACGCCGTCGTGTACTGCGTGGGCGCCGCGCGGGACCGGCGGCTGGGCGTGCCGGGCGAGGACCTGGCGGGCAGCTTCTCGGCCACCGACTTCGTCTCCTGGTACAGCGCCCACCCGGACGCGTCGGCGTTCGGCTTCGCGCTGGACGGCCGGTCGGCGGTGGTCGTCGGCGTCGGCAACGTGGCGGTCGACGTGACGCGCGTCCTGGCCCGCGGGCCGGAGGAGCTGCGCCCCACCGACGTGCCGCAGTCCGCGCTGGGCGCGCTGGCGGCGAGCGGGGTGCGCGAGGTGCACATGGTGGGCCGGCGCGGCCCCTCCCAGGCCCGCTTCACCACCAAGGAGCTGCGGGAGCTGGGCACGCTGCCGTCCGCGCGGGTCGGCGTGGAGCCCGCGGACCTGGCGCTGGACCCGGCGTACGCCGACCCCTCGGGGCTGCCGGCGGTGAACCGGCGCAACGTCGAGGTGATCCGGGAGTGGGCGGCGGCACCGCCCGTGCCCGACCCCGCGGCGCGCTCGATCCGGCTGCGGTTCTTCCTGCGCCCGGTGGAGATCCTCGGCGAGGGCGGCCGGGTGGCGGCGGTGCGGTTCGAGCGCACGGAGCCGGACGGGGCGGGCGGGGTGCGCGGCACGGGGAGGTACGAGGAGATCGCGGCGGGACTCGTGCTGCGGGCGGTCGGCTACCGGGGCGCGCCTCCGGAGGGGCTGCCGTTCGACCCGGTGCGCGGGACGGTCCCGCACGCGGCGGGGCGGGTGCTGCGGGACGGCGCGCCGTCGCGGGGCGAGTACGTGTCGGGGTGGATCAAACGCGGGCCCAGCGGCGTGATCGGCACCAACCGGCCGTGCGCGAAGGAGACCGCCGCCTCGCTCCTGCGGGACGCCCCGCTGCTGGCCCGCCGTACCGTGCCCGACGACCCGGTCGCGGTGCTGCGGGCGTGGGGGCTGCGGCCGGTGGAGTGGCCGGGCTGGCTGTCCATCGAGGAGGCGGAGGCGGCGCTGGGCAGGACGCTGGGGCGCGGGCCGGTGAAGATCCCCGACTGGCCGGGGCTGCTGGCCGCTGCGGGCGGGGGCTGAGCGGGCCCGCGCCGGGCGGTCCGGACGCCGGGGCCCGGCGCGGGCACGGGCGCCGACCTGCGGGGGCGGCTCTCCGGGGGCCGTTGTCGGCGGCTGGGTGCACACTGGCCCGTATCCGCGACGAAGGCGTCCTGGAGGTATCGGCCATGACCGACGTACTGCTGACCGTGGGCACGCGCAAGGGCCTCTTCACCGGCCGCCGACGCGGCGGGCGGTGGGAGTTCGACGGGCCCCACTTCCCCGCACAGGCCGTGTACGCGGTCGGCATCGACCTGCGCCGGGCCACGCCCCGGCTGCTGGTGGGCGCGGACAGCGCGCACTGGGGGCCGTCGGTGTTCCACTCCGACGACCTGGGGGCCACCTGGACGGAGCCGGCGAAGGCGCCCGTGGGCTTCCCCCGGGAGACGGGCGCGTCGCTGGAGCGGGTCTGGCAGCTGCACCCGGCGGGCCCGGCGGCGCCCGGCGTGGTGTACGCGGGCACCGAGCCGGCTGCGCTCTTCCGGTCGGACGACGAGGGAGAGACGTTCGAGCTGGTCAGACCGTTGTGGGAGCACCCGACGCGGTCGCGGTGGCAGCCGGGCGGCGGCGGTGAGGCGCTGCACACGGTGGTGACGGACCCGCGCGACCCCGACGCGGTGACGGTCGCGGTGTCGGCGGCCGGGGTGTTCCGCACGCGCGACGGCGGCGGGACCTGGTCGCCGTCGAACGACGGGGTGTCGGCGGTGTTCCTGCCCGACCCGCACCCGAAGTTCGGCCAGTGCGTGCACAAGGTCGCGCAGGACGCCGGCGACCCCGACCGGCTCTACCTGCAGAACCACTGGGGCGTGTACCGCAGCGACGACTCCGGCGCCACGTGGACCGACATCGGGGCCGGGCTGCCGTCCGACTTCGGCTTCGCGGCCGTCGCGCACCCCAAGCACGCGGACACGGCGTACGTCTTCCCGATCGCCGCCGACTCCGACCGCGTGCCGGCGGGCCGCCGCTGCCGGGTGTACCGGACGAGTGACGCGGGCGGCAGCTGGGAGGCGCTGTCGCGGGGCCTCCCGGAGGAGGACCACTACGGCACGGTGCTGCGCGACGCGATGTGCACGGACGGCGCCGACCCGGCGGGCCTCTACTTCGGCAACCGCAACGGCGAGGTGTTCGCCAGCGCCGACGACGGCGACAGCTGGCGCCAACTGGCCGCGCACCTCCCGGACGTGCTGTGCGTACGGGCCGCGGTCGTGGGGTGACGGAAGGGGCCGGATGCGCCAGTAGAGTGACGGCCGTGGCAGCAAGACCGTTGAGAGAGATCGTCGAGCCCGGTTGGGCCGAGGCCCTGGCCCCCGTGGCCGAACGCATCGCGGCGATGGGGGACTTCCTCCGCGCGGAGATCGCCGCGGGGCGCACCTACCTACCGGCCGGAGCGAACGTCCTGCGGGCGTTCCAGCAGCCGTTCGACGAGGTGAGGGTCCTGATCGTCGGCCAGGACCCGTATCCGACACCGGGGCACGCGGTGGGGCTGAGCTTCTCGGTCGCGCCGGACGTGCGGCCGCTGCCGGGCAGCCTGGAGAACATCTTCCGCGAACTCCACGCCGACCTGGGTCTGCCCCGGCCATCCGACGGCGACCTGACGCCCTGGACGCGGCAGGGGGTGCTGCTGCTCAACAGGGCCCTGACGACGGCGCCGCGCAAGCCGGGCGCGCACCGCGGCAAGGGCTGGGAGGAGGTCACCGAACAGGCCATCAGGGCCCTCGCGGCGCGCGGCAAGCCGCTCGTGTCGGTGCTGTGGGGGCGCGACGCCCGCAATCTGCGGCCGCTCCTGGGCGACCTCCCGGCCATCGAGTCGGCGCACCCCTCCCCCATGTCGGCGGACCGCGGCTTCTTCGGCTCGCGTCCCTTCAGCCGTACGAACGACCTGCTGCTGCGTCAGGGGGCGGAGCCGGTCGACTGGCGCCTGCCGTGATCCCGGGCGGCGCGTGGGTCCTGGGCGTCGACTCGGGCGGCTCGGGCTTCCGCGTCGCCCTCGGCGCGGTGGACGACGCCGCCCGGACGGCCGGCGGCGGCACGGCGGGCAGTGGCGCGGCGGCGGCGGGCCCCCCGGTCCGGACGGCGGCCGCGCGGTCCTTCGACACCCCGGTGCCCACCGGGCCCGGCGGCATCGACGCCGAGTGGCTGCTGGAGCGGCTGGTGCCCGTCGCCCGGACCCTGCTGGCCGAGGCGGGGGCGGACGGGCGGCGGCCCGCCGCCGTCGCCGTGGGGGCCGCCGGGATGGCGGGCCTCGGGGACCGGCTGCGGGCCGTGCTGCCCGGCGCGCTGCGCGACGCGCTGGGCGTGCGGCGGCTCGCGCTGGCCTCCGACGCCGTGACCGCGTACGCGGGCGCCCTGGGACGCGCGCCCGGCACGGTGGTCGCCGCAGGCACCGGCCTCGTCGCGCTCGGCACCGACCTGCTGCGCTGGCGCCGGGCCGACGGGTGGGGGCACCTGCTGGGCGACTGCGGCGGCGGCGCCTGGATCGGCCGGGCCGGCCTGGAGGCGGCGCTGCGCGCCCACGACGGGCGGCGCGGCGGCTCCCCCGGCCTCCTGGCCCGCGCCGAGGCCCTGTTCGGGCCCGTGGCCGGGCTGCCCGGACAACTGTACCCGCGCCCCGACCGGGCCGCCGTCCTCGCCTCCTTCGCCCCCGAGGTGGCCCGCCGTGCGGCGGACGACCCGGTCGCGGCGGACGTCCTCGCCCGCGCGGCACGGCACATCGCCGAGGCCGCGGCCGCCGTGCACCCGGCGGGGGGCGTCGGCGACGTGGCCCTGACGGGCGGCCTGTTCCGGATCGGCGATCCCCTGCTCGTCCCCCTGCGCGACGAGCTGGCTCGCCGGCTGCCGGGCGCGCGGCCGGTGTCGGCGGCCGGCGATCCGCTGTCCGGTGCGCTGGCGATCGCCGCCGCGCTCGCCGCGGACGCGCCGGCGCTGCCGCGCGAGCCCGGTCTGCTGGACACATACGGCGACTGACCGACCCTTCCGACAAAATGCTCATTGGGGGCGGGAACACCCCCTCCCCGAACAGCGGGGCGGGCAAAACCAGTAGCATGCGGCGCCATGAGCTCCCCCACTGGGCCCGCTGGCCTGCCTGTACGAATGCCACGCCCCCGCCAGCCCGGGCGGCACCGTCGCCCCGAACCCGTGGCGGCGCCCGAAGGCGCGCCCGCACTCGTCCTCGCCGTCCCCGGCGAGCCCTCCGCCGCCGCGCGCGGCCTGGCGGAGGAACTCGTGAGCATCGCGCGCTCCGAGCTGCCGGGCCTGGAGGCCGCGGTCGGTTTCCTGGACGGGGACGACACCGAGTACGTGTCGCTGGCCGGGGTCCTGCGGCGGGCCGCGGCGCTCCGTGTGGAGCGGTACGAGCTGGCCAGGGCGGCCGGCCGCGAGGTCGCCGAGCCCGAGGGCCCGGCCGCCGTCGTCGTGCCGCTGCTGGTCGGCCCGGACGCCGCGCTGACGGACCGGATACGGCAGGCCGTCTCCGACAGCGGCGCGCCGGCCGAGCTGACCGACGTGCTGGGCCCGCACCCGCTGCTGGCCGAGGCGCTGCACGTGCGCCTCTCCGAGGCCGGCCTGGCCCGCGCCGACCGGGCGCGGCTGTTCACGGTCACCACGGCGGCCGACGGCATCGTGCTGGCGACGACGGGCGGCGCCGAGGCCGTGCAGGCCGCCGGGATCACGGGCATGCTGCTGGCGGCGCGGCTGGCCGTGCCGGTGATGGCGGCGGCCCTGGACCAGGAGGGGTCGGTCGCGGCGGTCGCCGCGCAGCTGCGCGACGCCGGTTCGGCCCAGCTCGCGGTCGCCCCGTACCTGGTCGGCCCGGAGCTGGCCCCGGGGCTGCTGGACGAGGCGACCAAGGCCGCGGGCTGCCCGGCCGCCGAGCCGCTGGGCGCGTACCCGGCGATCGGCCGGCTGGCGCTGTCGGGCTACATGGCGCTGCTGGGCATCTCCCCGCAGCAGCAGCAGGGGGCTCCGGCCCACTGACCGGCCCCGGCCGGGGAGGCACCCGTACGGGAGGGCCCGCACCGCGCGTGTCGCGCGCCGTGCGGGCCCCCCGCGTTCAGGCGAGGACCACGCAGGAGGCGGCCGGGGCGGCCACCGCGCCCGCGCGGGAGGGGACGCCGGTCAGCGGGTCGACGTCGAACCACGTCACGTCGCCGGACCGCTCGTTGGCCGCGTACAGCCGCCGTCCCGCGGGGTCGGCGACGAGGTCGCGCGGCCAGCGGCCCCCGCAGGGCACCGCGGCGACCAGGCGGGGCCGCTCGCCGCTCTCGTCGAGCTGGAGGACGGCGATCGTGTCGTCGCCCCGCACGGCGGCCCACACGAACCGCCCGTCGGGGCTCACGACGAGCCCGGACGGGTAGCCGGGCCCCGCCGCGCCCGCCGGCCGCACGGGCACCTCCGCCACGGGTTCCAGGACGCCCGTACGGCCGTCCCAGCGGCACACGGTGAGCGTCGGCGCCAGTTCCGCCAGGACGTACACGTGGCCGCCGGCCGGGTGGAAGGCGAGGTGGCGCGGGCCGCTGCCGGAGCGCAGGGGGGTCTCGCCGTGGACGGTGAGCTCCCCGGTGGCCCCGTCGAGGGCGCAGACGCGCACGGAGTCGGTGCCGAGGTCCACGGTGAGCAGCCAACGGCCGTCCGGCGCGGGCCGCACCTGGTGGGCGTGCGGGGCGGCCTGCCGGTCCGGGTCGGGCCCGCCGCCCCGGTGCCGGACCAGCCCCGTGACCGGGCCCGGCGCGCCGTCCGGGAGGACCGGCTGGGCGCTGACGCCGCCGGAGCCGTAGTGCGCGGCCACCACGTGGCCGGCGGTGTACGCGAGGTGGGTCGGCCCGGCCCCGCACACGGGCTCGGGGGCGCGGATGAGGCGGGGCGCCGGGCCGGTGACGTCGAACGCGGCGACGGTGCCCTCGTCGGTCTCGGAGACCGCGTACAGCACGGCGGCGTCGGGCCCGAGGGCCAGGAAGGACGGGTCGGCCACCACGTCGGTGGCGCCGGTGGGCGTCAGCGCGCCGGTCGCCCCGTCGACGGTGGCGGCGGTGACGCCGCGGCCTCCCGCCGAGGTGAAGGACCCGATGAAGGCCCGCCGGGGCGCGGGCGGGCCGCCCGGCGCCGTACCCCCGCCCTCCGCGCGACCGGCCGCCGTGCCGCCACCCGTCGTACCACCGGACCCCGTACCACCGGACGCCGTACCCCCGCCCTCCGCGCGACCGCCCTCCGCGCGACCGCCCGCCGTGCCGCCGCCCGTCGTGCCGGCGGCCGTCCGCCGCGTACCCCGGTCCCCGTGCCGCTCCACCGCTGCCCCTCCCCCGTGGCCGTTCCTGGCGTTGCGAGGACGACGCTAGCAGCTGCGGTCTAGACCAAGCCCGTCAGGCGGGGGCGCGTCGGGTCAGGAACGCACCAGGGGGGAGCGGGGCGCCGTGCGCAGCGGTCCGTCGAGCTCGGCGAGCAGCCGTTCCAGGCCGTGCAGGTGCGCCAGCGCCGGCGCCGCCCGGAGCGGCTCGGACGCCGCGGGGGCGGGGGCGGCGGTCTCGGCGGCCGTCTCGCGGTCGGCCGCGTCGCGGGCCCGTTCGCGCGTGAGCAGGGCCTCCACGGCGGCCTCGACCCGCCAGCACGCCGCGGCGAGCCGGGCGTCGTGGCTGGCGTCCGGGTCGGCGGCCACCGCGGCCAGCCCCCGCACCTCGCGGGCGCAGTCGTCGAGCAGGGCGAGCACCTGGCGGGCGCGGGCCTTGCGGTCGCGGAACGGGCTCAGCGGGTGGACGAGCGGCGCCAGGGCGAGCCGTACCCGTCCCAGCAGCACCTCCAGCTCGGCGGCGTGCGGGGCCGGGTCGGCGGTGGGCGAGCCGGCGAGCCGTTCGGCGGCCTCGGCGGTGCAGCGGCGCACGGCCAGCAGCGCCCGCTGGATCCAGGCGTCGTTGGTGGCGTGCGTGGTGACCGGCAGGACGAAGGTCACCGCGAGCGCCGCGAACAGCGCGCCGACCCCGGTCTCGGCGGCCCGCAGGACGAGCAGGCCCGGGGTGAGCACGCCGAGCAGCCCGTACAGGAGCCCGGCCATCACCGTCACGGCGAGCATCATCCAGCTGTACGAGACGGGGGCCGTGTAGAAGATGCCGAAGACGCACACGGCGACGAGGGCCGCCGTCGGGGCGGGCGCGCCGTGCAGCGGCAGGGCGACCACCAGCCCGGCGAGGATGCCGACGACGGTGCCCAGGACGCGGCGGAAGCCCCGGACCAGGGTCTCGCCGCGCGACGCGGTGTTGACGAAGATCCACCAGGTGGTGCCCACCGCCCAGTACCAGCGCTCCTCGGAGAGGACCTGGCCCACGGCCAGGGCGAAGGCGCAGGCGACGGTGGTCTGGAACGCCTGCCGGGTGGTCGGCCGGGCCAGCCCGCGCCCGGGCAGCGGCGCGGGCGCGGCGGCCGGCGGGGTCCGGCGCTCGATCGGCCACAGGACGAACCGCACGGCGCCGGCCGCGACCAGGGCGATGCCCGCGGCGAGGTACAGCTCGGGCAGCTGCGCCGGGGCGGCGTGGAGGAACTGCACCACGAAGAACTGCATGAACGCGAAGATGCCGAGCGCGTGGCCGCGCGGCCCCCAGCGCCGGGCGTAGACGCCGCAGAAGACCACGGCGAGGAACGCGGCGTCCCGGCCGAGGGGCAGGTCCCGCAGGACGGTGGCGAGGGCGAGCACGGGGAATCCGGCGGCGGGCAGCAGCGCGGTGGTGACGCGCTGGGCGCGGACGGTGCCGTCGGTGACGGTGAAGAGGGCGAGCAGCGCGGCGAGTCCGCCGGTGATGGACGCGGTCAGCGACAGGCCGGCCAGCTCGGCGGCGGCGACGGCGAGTCCGATGCCGAGGACGGCCCGGGTCGCGTTCCTCAGCCTGAGGCGCCCCGGGTCCGGGGCCACGAAGATCCTCTTCATGACGGTGGTACCGCCCCCCTGTGTTGCTCTCGTCGGCGGCGGAGGCGCCCGGGGGTGGTGGGCGTCCGGATGCACGACGAAGGCACCGCGGTCCGGATCCGGCCTCGTCGCCGTCCGGCGCTGCGCGGCGCCGCTGATACGTGGATATGACAAGAAAAGCATCCGCCGCGGCGGTGGCTCAACCGCGACCCCGATCACTGGACCATTGGCCCAGTCGGAGCCGGCTCCGTTCGGCCGGCCCGGGGCCAACGGATCACGACGTGCGCGGCCGGTCCGCGGCGGTCACGGGCGGCCGGGGAGCTTCGTCAGCCGGTGGCCGAGGCCGGGGAGGTCCGGCAGGGCGACCCGGCCGGTGTCCGCGGTGCCGGCGAAGGCGGCCGGGGCGAGCGGTTCGTCGTCGACGAGCAGGGGCCCGACGAGGTCGGCGGGGACGGTGGCGTGGGGCAGCGCGGCCGCGAGGTGGGCGGCCGCGAGGGTGGCGACGCCCAGCTCCGGCATGGAGCCGATCTTCACGGCGAGGCCGGCGGCCTCCGCGAGCGCGGCGACCTGGCGGGCCCGGTGCAGTCCACCCACCTTGAGGACCTTGATGTTGAGGACGTCGGCGGCACCGCGGCGGACGATCTCCATGGCGTCGTGCAGCGACTGCAGCGACTCGTCCGCCATCACCCGGGGCCCGCCGCGGCCGCGCAGCGCGGCCATCCCGGCGAGGTCCCAGCGCGGCAGCGGCTGCTCGACCAGGTCGAGGCCCTCCTCGCCGAGCCGCGCCACGGTGCGGGCGGCGGTGGACGGGTCGTAGCCCTCGTTGGCGTCGAGGGAGAGCTCAACGCCGTCCGGGACGGCGGCGCGGACGGCCCGGACCAGCGCGACGTCGCGGTCCGGGTCCTCGCCGCCCTTGACCTTGACGTGGGTGAAGCCGCGCGCGGCGTACTCGGCGGCCTCCTTGGTCATCTCCTCCGGCGTGCCGAGGCCGACCACCCAGGTGGTGGGCACCTCGGTGCGCAGCCGCCCGCCCAGGAGCAGGTGGACGGGCCAGCCGGCGGCGCGGCCGGCGAGGTCGTGCAGGGCGAGGTCGAGGGCGGCCTTGGCCAGGTGCTGGCCGCGGATCGCCGCGTCCATGGCGGCGTGGGCGCCGGCGAGGTCGCGCGGGTCGCGGCCGAGGAGGGCGGGGGCGACGTGGCCGGTGAGCGCGGCGCGCAGCCCGTCGAGGGTCTCCCCCGTGTACGCGGTCATGGGCGACGCCTCGCCGTAGCCGGTGACGCCGTCGTCGGCGCGCACCTCGACGACGAGGCTGACGAGGGCGGGGCTGGTCCCGCTGCTGATGGCGAAGGGGCGTCGGTAGGGGGCCTGGACGACATGGCTGCGAATCGAGTCGATCTTCACGCGGCTCCTCCGGGTCGCGGCCCCCGCCGCCGGTCGGGGCGTCGGGCCTAGGTCGTGTCTTCGAAGTCCCGTCTGCCGACCGACGCCTGGCACGCACGCTCGCCGCGTTGTCGTCGGTCGCCAATGCTCCGCAGTGGCTCCCTCCTCCGCCTTGCGATCGCACGCACCAGACGCCGCCCGGCCCGCCCTGCGGGCGAACGACGCCACTTCGAAGACACTCCCTACAGACGTACTCGGTAGACGATGGGCGGGCGGCCGGTGCGTCCTTCCTGCCGGCTGCCGACGGGGACGGCGACCCCGGCGCGCTCCAGGCGCTTGAGGATGCGCCGGGCGGTGCGCTGCTGGACGTCGAGGTGCTCGGCGACGCGGTGCGCGGTGATGCCGGGCTCCTCCTCGGCGGCGACCAGCTCCCGCAGCCGCTCCAGGGTCTGCGGGTTGAGGCCGGCGCGTCGGGCGAGCAGTCCGGTGCTCTCCTCGGCGGCGGGCCGGACGTCGCCCTCCGTGTCGTGGGCGATGACGATGTCGACGTCGTCCTTCATGCAGACGACGCCGGCGACCGGTCCGACGGAGCGGGCCCGGTTCACGGCCCGCCGGGCCAGGGCCTCCGCCTCGGCGGCGGTCCGGCCGAGGCCGAAGCCGACGTGGGCGGAGCCGTGCCGGGCGGCGAGCCCGTCGAGGAACGGCAAGCGGGTGAACTGGTCGGTGGCCTTCTCCAGCGCGCCCCGCGTGGTCACCGCCAGGCGGCTGCCGTCCGGCAGCCCGGCGAGGCTGCCGCCCAGGACGGCGAGGTCCGCGGCGAGTTCCTCGTCGGCGGCCGGCAGGTCGACGATGCCGAGGGCGACCTGGGCGTCGCCGCTGTGCGCGCCGGTGGTGGCGAGGACGAGCGCCTGGAGGGTCGCGCGTATGGAGTGGCGGGACGGGGCGAGCCGTACGGCGGGGAGGCGGTGCTCCAGCTGGTGGTAGGCGGAGCCCAGGCAGGTGAGGGCGACGGTGGTGCGGTGCCGGTCGTGCGCGGCGAGGTGGAAGTCGACGAGGTCCTGGGAGGTGAGGCCGGGCCGGTAGGGCAGGACGCGGACGTGGTCGGTGGGCAGCCTGGCCTCGACGAGCGTCTCCGTCACGTCGGCGCGGCCGAGCGTGTCGATGGAGATGCGGGACACGTCGTGGCCCAGCCGGAGCAGTTCGACGAGCGCCCGCAGCAGCGTCGCGCCGCTGTACGGGACGTACATGGCGGGCCGGTCGACCAGGCCCGCGCCGGCCGCGAGGGTGTACGGGACGACGCCGGTGAACAGCAGGGCGTCGACGCGGGGTCCCGCGTCGCGGACCACGTCGGGCGTCTCGTCCTCGTGCCGGTAGGGCAGGGCGCGCAGCCGGGCGGACCCGGCCTCGCCGCCGACCGCGACGACCCTGTCCACCAGGTCCTCGGGGCCTATCACGCCGACCGTGAGCGCCATCGGCCGGTCTCCGTTCGTCTTCCGTAGTGGTGCGGAGTGCTCCCGCGGGGCTGGTTGACGCCCGTCCACGAGGGGCCCTAATTTCGGCCCAGACCATAATCGCGTGTCTGGCGGAAGGATAGTAACCCGATGCCCGAACGGGAAACCCCCCTGCCCACGGTGCTCGGGCCGCTCGGCCGGACGATCGGCGAGGAGGAGCGCGCGGCGGTGCTGCGGGTCCTGGACTCGGCGGTGCTGTGCAGCGCGTTCGGCACCGAGGCGCGGTCGCTGGAGGCCGAGACGGCGGCGCTGTACGGCCGGCCGCACGCGGTGGCGTGCAGTTCCGGCACGGCGGCGCTGCACCTGGCGGTCGCGGCGTGCGGGGTCGGTCCGGGCGACGAGGTGGTCACGACGCCCGTCTCGGACTTCGGCACGGTCGCGCCGGTCCTGGCGCAGGGCGCGCGGCCGGTGTTCGCGGACGTGCGCGCCGGGGACGGCAACCTGGACCCGGACGCCGTGGAGGCCGCGATCACGCCCCGGACGAAGGCCGTGATCGCCGTGCACCTGTTCGGCGGGGCGGCGGACGTGGCGCGGCTGCGGGAGGTGTGCGACCGGCACGGGCTGCCGCTGGTCGAGGACTGCGCGCAGGCGTGGCTGGGCGAGGACGCGTCGGGGCGGCTGCTCGGCACGGTCGGCGACGTCGCCTGCCTCAGCCTCCAGCAGTTCAAGCACATCACGGCGGGCGACGGCGGCCTCGTCGTGACGGGCGACCCGGAGCGGGCCCGGCGGATGCGGCTGTTCATGGACAAGGGCTGGGACCGCTCGGAGGGGCGCATCCACCGCGAGATGGGGCTCAACTACCGGATGCCGGAGCTGGTCGCGGCCGTGGCGCGGGCCCAGCTGCGCAAGGTGGGGGGCGTCGTACGGGCCCGGCGCGAGGCGGCCGGGCGGCTGCTCGCCGCGCTGGAGGGGCTGGACGGGGTGGCGCTCGCCGGGCGGCCGGCGGGGCACGCGTGGTGGATGTTCCCGCTGCTGGTCGGCGACAACGCCCGCTGGGCGGAGGAGCTCGCGGCCCAGGGCGTGCCGGCGCTGCCCGGCTACCTGGAGCGCCCGCTGTACGCCAACCCGGCGGTGCCGGGCGGCCGCCCGGGGCTGTGCCCGCGCGCCGAGGAGCTGATCGGCCGCACGCTGCTGGCGCTGCCCTGGAACGAGGCGTACACGCCGGACCACGTGGACCGGATCGCCCGCGCCCTGCGCCGCGCCCACCAGCGGGCGGCGGCGGGGTGAGGCCGCGCGGGGGTCAGGCGGCGGCGTCGTCCTCCTCGGCCAGCCGCTCCAGGCAGGTGACGACGGCGCGCCGCTCGGCGTCCGGCAGCGGCGGCCCGTACGGGTCGAAGGCGGCCTCCTCCGGGATCGCGCCCTCCCACACGGCGGCCCACAGCATCCGCTGCACGTAGCCCTCGATGGGGGCGTGGAACGTGACCTCGGCGAACCGGTCCAACCGCCCCGACGCCCGGAGGAACCCGGCGGCGTCCCCGGCCGTCCACGCGTCGAGCACGGCGGCGGTCAGGCCCGCGCGGGCGGCGGCGATGCCGACCAGCGCCGTGTCGGCCCCCCACATCAGCGACGGGCCGAACATGCGGTCCTCGCCGGTCACGATCAGCGCGCGGCTCCGTTCCGCCGCCCGGACGGCGTCCTGGCAGTCCACCGCCCGGTCCAGCGTGGCGATCTTGATGCCGGCCGCCGACGGCAGGTCCAGCAGCCGCCGGATCAGCTCCGGGGAGTACGGGTAGCCGCCCGCCTCCGCGTGGAGGAAGAAGCCGAACACGGGCAGCCCGCTCGCCCGCGCCACCCGCTCGTGGAGCCGCACGGCCCGCTCCACCGCGTCGGGCAGCCCGTGGTGACGGGCCACCGGGTACACCATCACGGCGTCGGCGCCCAGTTCGGCGGCCTCCGCCGCCATCGCGACCGCGGCGTCCTCGGCGTCCTCCAGGGAGGCGCCCCGCAGCGCGCGCGGTACGCCCGCCCCGGCGACGACCGGGACGTCCACGGTCTCCCGCCACAGCGCCAGCACCCGCCGCCGGTCGGCCGCCGTCAGGTGCAGCCCCCGCCCGGTGTGCGCCCACACGGCGACGCCGCCGACCCGTTCGGCGGCGATCCGCTCGGCGTAACGGCGCAGGGCCGGCAGGGCGACGGCCCCGGAGGCGTCCATGGGGGTGAGCACGGCGGGCAGGACGGTGCCGCGCAGTCGCCCGGCGAGTTCCTCGGTAGCGGACATGGACGGCCCCCTGTCTGACGGTCTGTCGCCACGGTGCGCGTTCACGCTAGCCTTTACGGCCCGGACCGTAAAGGAAGGAACCGGTGCCATGCGCCTCGGCCTCTACGTCAACCTGTACGCCGACAAGGCCGACCGGCCGCGGCTCGCCGACGCGGTGGAGCAGGTGCGGCTGGCGGAGCAGGCGGGCTTCGCCTGGGTGGTGCTCGGCGAGCGGCACCTGCACCGCCCCGGCTACCACGAGGCCGTCACGTCGCTGGCGTACCTCGCGGCGCACACCGAGCGGATCGGCCTCGCCACCGCCGGGCTGATCGCCCCCGTGTACCACCCGGTGTGGCTCGCGGAGACCCTCGCCCACGTCGACGTGCTGTCCGGCGGCCGGCTGACGGCCGGCTTCGTCCTCGGCTACCGGCCCGAGGAGTTCACGCTGTACGGCACCCGGCCGCAGGAGCGGGTGCCGCGGTTCGAGGAGTGCCTGGAGCTGGTGACGCGGCTGTGGACCGAGGACGAGGTCGACCACGAGGGCCGCTTCACCTCCCTGGACGGGGCGTTCCTCTCCCCCCGCCCGGTGCAGAGCCCGCGCCCGCGGATCTGGAACGGCGGGCGGGTGTCCGCCGCGCTGGAGCGGACGGCGCGGATGTGCGACGGCTGGACGACGTCGTTCAACGAGCTGGACGCGGAGCTGCCCGGCAAGATCGCCGAGTACCTGGCGTACCCGCGGGGCGCGGCCAGTCTGGGCGCGGAGGTCATCGTCTGCCGCGAGGGCTACTGCGCGCCCACCACGCAGCTGGCGCGGGCCGCGCTGGAGGAGCCGCTGCGCGGCCTGTACGACGCGTACGGTGACTGGAAGCGCACCTCGGCGGACGCGGAGCGGTACGCGCAGGAGTGGGAGGACGTCGCGGCCCGGTCGGTGATCGGCTCGCCCGAGGAGTGCGCCGACCGGCTCGGCCACTACGCGGCGATGGGCGCGGACGGCGTCGTCCTGCGCGTCCAGCCGCCCGGCATGCCGCAGGCGGACGCGCTGCGCGCCATCGAGGCGTACGGCACGGACGTCCTGCCGCGGCTGCGGACCGCGTGACGGCCGGGACCCGGACGCAGGTCCGGGTCCGGTCAGGGCTTGAGGCCCGTCGGGACCCGAGGCCCGTCAGGACTTGAGGCCGGTCGTCGCGATGGAGTCCGTCAGGTAGCGCTGGAGGAGGCCGAAGACCAGCAGGCAGGGCAGGACCGTGATGGTGGCCCCGGCCATGACCTGGTTGACGGCCACGTTCTCCCCCTCCAGCGTGGCCAGGCCGACGGTGAGGGTCCGCATCGCGGAGGACTGGCCGATGACGAGCGGCCACAGGAAGTCGTTCCAGTGCCACAGGAAGACGAAGACGCCGAGGGTCGCCAGGACCGGCGTGATGAGCGGGAGGACGACGGTGGTGTAGATCCGCCACTCGGACGCCCCGTCGATCTTCGCGGCCTCGAACAGCTCGTCGGGCAGCTGCGCGATGAACTGCCGCATCAGGAAGACGGCCTGCGAGTTGGCGAGGGTGGGCACGATCAGACCCCAGTACGTGTCCACGCCGCCGAGCCGGGAGACGAGGACGAAGTACGGGATGAGCGTCGCCTGGAACGGCACCATCAGCGTCGCCAGGAACGACCAGAACAGCACCTCGCGCCCCGGGAACCGCTTCTTGGCGAAGGCGTATCCGGCCATGGAGGAGAACAGCAGGATCAGCACGACCGACACGAGCGAGTACACCAGGGAGTTGGCCGCCCAGCGGGTGACATCGGCGCCGGACAGCACGGCGGAGAAGTTCTCCCACGTCGCCCTCGTCAGGTCGAAGGCGCCCGGCAGGGTCCTGCCGCCCGGCGGCGCGAACGCGACCAGCACCATCACCGCGAAGGGCGTCATCGTCACCAGCGCCACTAGGACCAGCAGCACCGGCAGCCGGAGTCTCGCCATCACTCGTCCCGTCCGATCAGCCGGCGCTGGATCAGGGAGAACACCAGGACCACCAGGAAGAGGACCAGCCCCAGCGCGCTCGCGTAGCCGAAGTCGAAGAACTTGAAACCGGTGTCGTACAGGAAGTACACGAGCGGGTAGCTGGCGCGCACCGGGCCGCCCGCCGTCATCACGTACATCGCGTCGAACACCTGGAACGCCCCGATCGCCTCGATGACGAGGACGAAGAACAGCACGGGGCGCAGCAGCGGCAGCGTGACCCAGCGCAGCCGCCGCCAGCCGGTGGCGCCGTCGATGACGGCGGCCTCGGTGACCTCGCGCGGGATGGACTGGAGTCCGGCGAGGAGGATCAGCATCGAGTACCCGAAGCCCTTCCAGGCGGACGTGGCCGCGATGGCGGGCAGGACGAGGCGCTCGTCGCCGAGGAAGTCGACGGGGCCCAGGGACAGCACGCCGAGCACCGCGTTGAGCAGGCCGTCCTCGACGTCGTAGATCCACTTCCAGATGACGGCGGCGAGCACGATGCTGGTGACGTACGGCAGGAAGAACACGCCGCGGAAGAAGCCGCGCAGCCACACCGTGCGGTGCAGCAGCAGCGCCGTGCCGAGCGAGAGGCCGACCGTCAGCGGCACGAAGAACAGGGTGTACAGGGCCGTGACGCCGAGGCTGGACCAGAAGAGGTCGTCCTGGAGGAGCCGGGCGTAGTTCTCGGCGCCGATGAACCGCCAGTCGCCGCTGAGCCGGTAGTCGGTGAGCGACAGGAACGCGGCGCCGATCGTCGGGCCGAACCGGAAGACCACGAACAGCAGCAGCATCGGCGCGACGAACAGCAGCCCGACGCGCGCCTCGCGGCGGCGGACCGGCCGGGCCGGCCGGCCCGCCGGGAGGGGCGGGCCGGGAACGGCGACGGGCTCGGGGGTCGGGGCGGTTCGCTCGCCGGCCGTGCCCGCCGTCAACGCTGCCGTGCCAGCAGGTCGTCGGCCTGGGCGGCCGCCGCGTCCAGGGCCTCCCGGGGGCTCTTGCGCCCGGTGAGCGCGGCCTGGATCTCGGGGGCGATCAGGGCCATCAGCTGGCGGGCGACGGGGCTGGGCTCACCGGGGTAGGCGAACGGCAGGGCCTCCTGGAACCGCTTGGCGTGCGGGTCGTCGCTGGGCACCGTCACGTCGGTGCGCGGGGAGAGGAAGCCGCTCGCCTTGCCGAGGCTCTGGATGCGGGCCGGTCCCGCCATGAAGGCGAGGAACTTCTCCGCGCCCGCGACGTTGCGGGCCTTGGCGTTCACGCCGAGGCCGCCGGGGACGCCGAAGGAGACCTGCTCGGCGTTGCGCAGGGGCTTGCCGACGACCACGTTCCCGGCGCCCCAGGTCTTGCGGGCCAGGTCGGCGTCGGCGAGGGTGCTGGAGAAGCCCATGGCGACCTGCTGCTTGCCCAGGGGGTGGTCGGCGAAGATGTTGGTGTTGGTGAGGGCCGACCTGGGGACGGCGCCCGCCTTGTAGAGGTCGGTGAGGAAGGTGAGGGCGGCGACGCCCTCGGGCCCGTTGAACGCGGCCTTCTTGCCGTCCTCGGAGAACACCGTGCCGCCCGCCTGCCACAGCAGCGGGTAGAAGTTGAGGTTGAGGGTCGCCTCGTTGCTCGCCGAGTAGTCGAGGGTGGCGGCCCCGACGCGCTTCAGCTTGGGCGCTGCGGCCTTGACCTCGTCCCAGGTGGCGGGCGGTTTGTCGATGCCGGCCCGGTCGAGGAGCCTCTTGTTGTACAGCGTCGTGGTGACGGTGTGGTAGATCGGCACCGCGTAGAGCTTGCCGTCGTGGGTGAGCGCGTCGAGCGCGTTGGGCAGGAACGATTCCTTGATGCCCTCGACGGCCTTGTCCACGGGGCGCAGGGCGCCGTTGCCGAGGTACTGCGGGACCTGGTCCGGGTTGAGCAGCACCACGTCGGGGCCCTTGCCGCTGCCGAAGGCGGTGGCGAGCTTCTCGTCGCGGTTCTCCCAGGGCTGCTCCTCGATGGTGACCGTGGTGCCGGGGTGGGCCGTCTCGAAGTCCTTCTCGACCTGGTCCCAGTAGGCGGAGTTGGCCTTGGGGTCCGCGATGACGGGGTACATCCAGACGGTGACGTCGTTCGCTTCCGACCCGCCGTCCCCGCCGCAGCCGGCCAGCAGGGAGGCCGCGGTGAGGAGGGCGAGGGGAGCGAGGGCGCGCTTGGATCCTGTCGTCATGAAGGGCCTCCGTAAGGCCTGAGAAGGAGACGTACACCCGGTCACTTTCGGTCCGGGCCGAAAGTAACCGGGCATAAATCGTACTGTCAATGCGCGCGGATTCAGCGGCGCACATCGACCTTGTAGAGCTCCGGGCCGCGGCTGAAGTACAGCCACCCCTCGTGGGCGGCGAGCCGCCGGTGCGGGAAGTTGACCAGGAGGTGCGGGTCGCGGTCCGGGAAGAACGGGTCGACCCGGAAGATCAGCGCGCCGTCGACGGAGACGTACAGCTTGCGGCGGCTGACCACGATCGACCCGTCGTTGTTCCGGGTGCCGAGTTCGAGGCGCCGCAGGATCCGCGGGGCCTCCGGGTCGATGGCGAACAGCGAGTGCCCGGCGAGCGCCCAGAGCACGCCGCCGGCCACCTCGACCGCGCTGACCGCCCCTATCCCCTCGACCAGTTCCAGCTCCCACAGCTTCCGGGCGCCCTCCACGTCCCAGGCGAAGACGGCGCCGGCGGTCCGGGTGGGCGGGGTGGTGCCGAGGCCGCCGAAGATCGACGCGCCCCCGTAGACCACGCCGTCGTCGGCGGTGAGGGCGATGACGGACATGTCCTGGACGACGTTGCGGGTGAACGTCCACTCGCCGGTGTCCCTGTCGTACACGGCGAGTCCGCCGCCCAGGCGGTTGCCGTCCGGCACGGTGCCGACGGCAATCTTCCCGTCGGTCTCGGCGAGGCAGCGGGCCCGCGCCTGGAGCTCGGGCTTCAGGGTGAGGACGACCTCGGGGTTGGCCGGGGTGCCGGGCGGGCCGTCCGGGGAGTACTCGGGGCTGTTCCACTGCTGGTCCGGCCGGTAGCGGAACAGCCTGGCGTCGGGGTACTGGCCGATCCAGACCGTGCCCTCGGAGTCGCGCAGGATCGCCTCGATCTGGCCGAAGCGGTGGAAGGACGGCGTGCCCGTCGCGGTGGCGACGGACGACAGGCCGCCGTTGAGGAAGCCGCCCGCGTAGACGGTGCGGCGGCCGCCGGCCGCGAGGGCCTGGATGTCGATCGGCTCCTTGCGGACCTTCGTCCCCAGCACGGCGTGGGCGCCCGTGGTCGGGTTGTACCGGAACATGTCGCCGCGCCACAGGGTGCCGACGACGCTGCGGCCGGGGTAGTCGGGCAGGCCCAGCTCGGCCCAGCCGAACGAGCGGGCGTTCTGCACCTTGCCGGTGAAGGAGAGGCCCGTGCCGGTGATCAGGCCGGTGTCCGGGTCGTAGCGGCGCAGTTCGCCGCGCTGCACGAAGTACACGGCGCCGTCCTCGTCCGGCGGGCAGACGCTCAGGCCGTGGACGTCGGGGACGGGGTCCGACCACGTGCGGGTGGCGAGGTCGAAGACGTAGAGCGGACTGGGGGCGTCGGAGCCGATCCGGGCGTACAGCCGGTTGCCGTACGCGTTGAGGTCGTAGATCGGCTTCCCGGCGACGGTGCCGAGTCCGGGCGGGGTGGGCAGCTGGGTGAAGGTGCGGGTGGCCGGGTCGAGTTCGGCGATGTGGGCGGCCGCGTAGGAGCCGCTGTAGACCTTGCCGCCGGAGCAGGCGATGCTGCGCACGTACGTCTGCCCGGGGACGGCCTGCCCGAAGTCGGTGAAGGCGCGGGTGGCCGGGTCGAAGCGGAAGACCTTTCCGCCGGGGAACGTACCGCCCCACACCTTGCCGTCGGCGTCGGTGGCGAGGCTCCAGATGAAGGTCTGGCCGGCCGCCGGGAGGCCCAGGTCCTCGGCGGTGTCGCCGGAACCCGGCGTCCAGCGGTACAGGTGGGCGTTGCCGTAGGTGCCCGCGTACACGCCGCTGGGCGCGGCGGTGACGGCCCACGCGCCGTCACCTCCCGTCAGCGGGGCGCTGACCAGCAGGTCGCCGGTCGTGGGGTCCATGGCGTTGAGGCGGGCGGGTTTGCCCGTCGAGGCGTTCCACAGGGCCTGTCTTCCGGACGGTCCCGGGGCGACGGCACCGCCGAGCAGCAGGACGTCGGCGAGGGGGACTCCGATGAGTTGGGGTTCACGCATGAGCTGGCTCCCGGCCTCGGCGTGTGCTTCGGGAGAAGGGGACAGGAGGGTGGCGGAGATAACTGCGGTCGAGCCGGCGAGGAACGCGCGTCGCGTCGCCACAGACGGGACACCTCCCTGGAAGGAGAGAGTTACGGCACTAGCCGAAAGTGATACGCCGCAGCTCATGGGCCGTCAACGGTACTCGTCGCCCCGGTGGTGTTCTGATACGACACACGGCCGCCTCCGCCACGTCAGCCGGAGGAGCGACACCGTGGTCACGGGGTGTGCGGCTCCCTCCGGAGCGGGGTTCCGGCGATTTTCGGCCAACTCCTCGTCGGGCAGGACGGAAACGTTCCCTCACCCGGGTGGAGCCCCCCGGGCCGACGGCCGGACCCGGGCCGGGCGCGCGGTGCCATTGGTACAGTCGGAACACGGGCCACCCGGCCACGAAGGGGGCGACGGACCATGCCGGTCGACGAACTGGACACCCGAATCCTCCGCCTGCTCATCGAACAGCCGCGCACAAGCGTGCGGGAGTACGCGCGAATCCTCAAGATCGCCCGCGGCACGCTCCAGGCACGGCTGGACCGGCTGGAGCGGGACGGCGTGATCACCGGCACGGGCCCGTTCCTCTCCCCCGCCGCGCTGGGCCACCCCGTGCTCGCCTTCGTCCACGTCGAGGTGACCCAGGGGCACCTCGACGAGGTGGGCGACGCGCTGGCCGCCGTACCGGAGATCGTCGAGGCGTTCTCGATCACGGGCGGCGGGGACCTCCTGACCCGGGTGGTGGCCCGGGACAACGCTCACCTGGAGGACGTCATCCAACAGCTCATCCGACTGCCGGGCGTCGTGCGGACGCGGACCGAGGTGGCGCTGCGCGAACGCGTGCCGTTCCGGCTGCTGCCCCTGGTGGAGGCCGTGGGGCGGGACCCGCGGACCGCGGCGCGGGCGCCCCGGCCGGGCGGGGGCGAGGGCCGGTGACCGCCGTCGTCTTCGACCTCGACGGCACGCTCGTCGACAGCGAGCCGAACTACTACGAGGCCGGCCGCAGGGTCCTCGCGGCCCACGGTGTCACCGACTTCGACTGGGAGCGGCACACCGACTTCATCGGCATCGGGACGCGGGAGACCCTGGAGGCCCTCAAGGCCGAGTACGGCATCGACGCGCCGCTGGAGGAACTGCTCGCCGGCAAGAACCGGCACTACCTGGAACTGGCCCGGGCGGCGACCGAGGTCTTCCCCGAGATGCGGCTGCTCGTCGAGCGGCTGCACGCCGACGGGGTGCCGATGGCGGTGGCGTCGGGCTCCTCCCGGGCGGCGATCGAGGCGGTCCTCGCCGGCACCGGCCTCTCCGGGTACTTCCGCGTGCTGGTCTCCGCCGAGGAGGTGCCGCGCGGCAAGCCGGAGCCGGACGTGTTCCTGGAGGCGGCCCGCCGGCTGGGCGCCGACCCGGCCGGCTGCGTGGTCGTGGAGGACGCCCCGCCCGGCGCGGAGGCGGCCCACGCGGCGGGCATGCGCTGTGTCGCCGTGCCGTACGTCCCGGCGACGGCCGACGACCCGGCGTTCCTGCGGGCGGGCCTGCTGTTCCGGGGCGGGCAGAGCGCGTTCCGCGCGTCGGAGGCGTACGACTTCGTCAGGGAGCGCCCGGGCGCGTGGGAGGCGGGGCCGGTGGGATAGGGGCCCCGCCCCCGTCCCCGGGCCGGAAGCCCGTCACTCCGGCCTCGGACCGGCCTCCCTCCTCCCACCCCCGGCCCGGGGCCCGTCACTCCGCCCCCGGCCCGCCCGTCCCGCCGGCGGGCCCCGCCCCGTGGGGGGCCGGGTCCACGGCGCCGGGTGCGCCGCCGCAGCCGTGGCCGGGGGCGCCGGTGGCGGCGGCCGTCAGGTCCTCGTACACGGCGACCTTGTACCGGATCAGGTCCAGGCAGCGGGTCAGCTCGGCCATCTGGTCCGTCACCCGGGCTTCGTGGTCGCGCAGCAGGGCGAGCCGCGCCCCTTCGGTGCCCTCGCCCTCGCGGGCGAGCTCGGTGTAGCGGCGGATCTCCGGCAGGGGCATGCCGGAGGCGCGCAGCACGACGCACAGGCGGAGCCAGGCGACGTCGTCCTCGCCGTAGACCCGCTGCCGGCCGGCCCGCCGGGCGGGGGCGGACAGCAGGACGCCCTCGCGCTCGTAGAACCGCAGCGTGTGGACGGACAGGCCGGTGCGCCGCGCGACCTGACCGATGCTCAGTCCCTCCGGTCGTCCCGACACGGTCTTCCCTCCCCCGCTCCGCGGCACTTGATCTGGAGCCGACTCCAGATCCTAGGGTCTGCGTCACCGGGCCGGGTCGGATCCCTCCCGGTCATCGCCGTACCGGCCCCCCCTTCCCAAGGAGTCCTGCCATGCGTTACCGCACCCTCGGCGGCACCGGCATCGAAGTGAGCACGTTCTGTCTGGGAACCATGATGTTCGGCGCCGTCGGGAACCCCGACCACGACGACTGCGCGCGGATCGTCCACGCCGCGCTCGACGCGGGCGTCAACTTCGTCGACACGGCCGACATGTACTCGGCCGGCGAGTCGGAGACCATCGTCGGCAAGGCGCTGCGCGGCCACCGGGACGACGTGGTCCTGGCGACCAAGGTGCACTTCCCGATGGGGGAGGGACGCAACCGGGGCGGCAACTCGCGGCGGTGGATCGTGCGCGCGGTGGAGGAGAGCCTCCGGCGGCTGGACACCGACCGGATCGACCTCTACCAGGTGCACCGGCCGGACCACACGACCGACGTCGAGGAGACCCTGTCCGTCCTGGGCGACCTGGTCCGGGAGGGCAAGATCCGGGCGTTCGGGTGCTCGACCTTCCCGGCCGAGGAGATCGTCGAGGCGCACCACGTCGCCGAGCGCCGCGGGCTCATGCGCTTCCGCACCGAGCAGCCGCCGTACTCGCTGCTCGCCCGCGGTGTCGAGGCGGGCGTGCTGCCGGTGGTGCGGCGGCTCGGGATGGGCGCGCTGACCTGGAGTCCGCTGGCCTCCGGGTTCCTGAGCGGGCGCTACCGCAAGGGGAGGCCGGTCGACCTGGGCAGCGGGCGGGCCGCGCTCACACCGGACCGCTTCGACCCCGCGCTGCCCGCCACCGCCGCCAAGCTGGACGCGGTGGAGGAGCTGGTGGCCGTCGCGGACGGGCTCGGCCGTACGCTGCCCGAGCTGGCGGTGGCGTTCCCGCTGGCGCACCCGGCCGTCACGTCGGTGATCATCGGGCCGCGCACCCGGCGGCAGCTGGAGGACGCGCTCAAGGGGGCCGACCTCGTCCTCGACGACGCGGTGCTGGACCGCGTCGACGAGATCGTGCCGCCCGGCACCGACCTCTACCACCCGGACGGGGCGTGGCGGCCGCCGTCGCTCACGCACTCCGCCCGGCGGCGCCGCTATCCGCTGGACGACCGGCCGGCGGCCTGACGCCCCCGGCCCGCCCGGCGGCGGCGGGACCCGGAGTGGGCCGGGGCGGGCCCGGCGCTCCTGGGCGGCGCCGGTGTCCGCGGGCGGCTCCGGGCCGGCACCGCGAGCGCGCCGCCCCCGGTGGGAGAGGGCGGGCCGGTGCCCGCGGGCGCGGCCGCCCGCGCCCCTTGCGTACCCTGTTCCCCGTGCCGTCCTCCCGTCCGCGCCGCGTCGCCGTCCTCGTGCTCGACGGTGTGAAGCCGCTGGACGTCGGCATTCCCGCGCAGGTGTTCACGACCCGCGCGAGCATGCCGTACGAGGTGCGGGTGTGCGGCGCGGCACCCGGTCCCGTGGCCGGCGGCGACGGACTGTCGTACCACGTCGCCCACGGCCTCGAGGCGCTCGCCTGGGCCGACCTCGTCTTCGTCCCCGGCTACCGGTTCCCGGACCGCGACGACCCGCCGCGGGCCGTCGTCGACGCGCTGGTCGCCGCCCACGGCCGGGGCGCCCGGCTCGCCGCCATCTCGACGGGCGCCTTCGCGCTCGCCGCCACGGGCCTGCTCGACGGCCGGCGCGCCACGACGCACTGGCACTACACGCGGGTGCTCGCGGCGAGGTATCCGCTCGTCGAGGTCGACCAGAACGTCCTGTTCGTCGACGAGGGCAGCCTGCTGACCTCGGCCGGCGCCGCCTCGGGCATCGACCTGTGCCTGCACATCCTGCGCGACGAGCTGGGGGTGGCCGCGTCGAACCACGCCGCCCGGCGCCTGGTCGCGGCCCCCTACCGCAGCGGCGGCCAGGCGCAGTACGTGCCGCGCAGCGTGCCCGAACCGCTCGGCGAGCGGTTCGCCGCCACCCGGGAGTGGGCGCTGCACCGGCTCGGCGAACCCCTCACCCTCGAGGCGCTCGCCCGGCACGCGGCGGTGTCACCGCGCACGTTCTCACGGCGCTTCGTCGAGGACACCGGGTACACGCCGATGCAGTGGGTCATGCGTGCCCGCGTCGACATGGCCCGTGAGCTGCTCGAACGTTCGCAGCGGAGCGTCGAGCGGATCGCCGCCGACGTCGGCCTGGGCAGCGGCGCGAACCTCCGGCTGCACTTCCAGCGCATCCTCGGCACCACGCCGAGCGAATACCGGCGCACCTTCGCCAAGCGCGGGTAGCCCGCCGCACCTGGCGCGATCCTTTCGAACCGTGGCGATCGCGCCGCTGTCCCGCGCGGACGCGCGCCGCGAACCTGGAGGCGAACCGAAGGGACACCACTCATGACTCGCATCGCCGTCAACGGATTCGGCCGCATCGGACGCAACGTGCTGCGCGCGCTGCTCGAACGCGACAGCGACCTGGAGGTCGTCGCCGTCAACGACCTCACCGAGCCCACCGCCCTCGCGCGGCTGCTCGCCTACGACTCGACGGCCGGCCGGCTCGGCCGCCCGGTGACCGCCGACGGGGACGCCCTCGTCGTCGACGGCCGCCGCATCAGGGTGCTCGCCGAGCGCGAGCCGAAGCGGCTGCCGTGGGCCGAGCTCGGCGTCGACATCGTGCTCGAGGCGACCGGCCGCTTCACGTCGGCCGCGGCCGCCCGCGCCCACATCGACGCGGGCGCGAAGAAGGTGCTCGTCAGCGCGCCCTCGGACGGCGCCGACGTCACGCTCGCGTTCGGGGTCAACACCGACGCGTACGACCCGGCCGCGCACACGATCGTCTCGAACGCCTCGTGCACGACCAACGCGCTCGCGCCGCTGGCCGCGGTGCTCGACGAGCTCGCCGGCATCGAACACGGCTTCATGACGACGGTGCACGCCTACACGCAGGAGCAGAACCTCCAGGACGGTCCGCACCGCGACCCCCGCCGCGCCCGCGCCGCCGGCGTCAACATCGTGCCGACCACGACGGGCGCCGCCAAGGCGATCGGCCTGGTGCTGCCGGGCCTCGACGGCAAGCTGTCGGGCGACTCGATCCGCGTGCCGGTCCCGGTCGGCTCGATCGTCGAGCTCAACACGACCGTCGCCCGCGACGTGACGCGCGACGACGTGCTGTCGGCGTACCGTGCCGCGGCCGAGGGCCCGCTCGCCGGCGTCCTGGAGTACTCGGACGATCCGCTCGTGTCGTCCGACATCACGGGCAACCCGGCCTCGTCGATCTTCGACTCGGCGCTCACCCGCGTCGATGGCCGCCACGTCAAGGTGGTCGCCTGGTACGACAACGAGTGGGGCTTCTCGAACCGTGTGATCGACACCCTCGAACTCCTCGCCGGTCGCTGACGGACCGCCGGGGCGGGTACGGGCGAAAGGCCGCGCCGGCGTTCGTGCGGCGCCCGTACGACGGCCGGGGGCCGTGGGGCCGTGGGGCCGCGCCGAGCGTGCGGCCCGCCGCCCGCGCCCCGCACGCTCCGGGCACCGGACGGGCCGGTCCCGGCCCGGCCCGGTGGCTCACGCCTCCCGCCGCGCCGTCACCAGGCCGGTCTCGTACGCGGCGATGACCGCCTGGGCCCGGTCGCGGACCCGCAGCTTGGCGAAGAGGCCGGTGATGTGGTTCTTCACGGTGGAGGCGCTCACGCCGAGCCGGTCGGCTATCTCCGTGTTGTCCGAGCCCCCGGCGATCAGCCGCCACACCTCCCGCTCGCGCGGGGTGAGCCCCTCGGCGGCGGAGGGCACCGCGTGCGCCGTCCGGTGGTCCGGGGCCGTGACGTGCGTGGAGATGAGCCGGGTCAGGAGCCGGGGGGCGAGGATCGCCTCGCCCTCGCGGACCACGTGCAGGGCGGCGACGAGGTCCTCGGGCGAGATGTCCTTGGGCAGGAAGCCGCACGCCCCGGCCCGCAGGGCGCCCACGACGTGCTCGTCCATGTCGAAGGTGCTCAGGGCCAGGACCCGGCAGCCGGGCAGTTCGGCGGTGAGCCGTTCGGTGGCGGCGATGCCGTCCAGGACCGGCATGCGGATGTCCATGACGACCACGTCGGGCCGGTGCTCGTGGGCGAGGCGGACCGCCTCGGCACCGTCCGCGGCCTCGGCCACGACCCGGAAACCCGGTTCGGGGGCGAGCATCAGGGCGAGGCCGCGGCGGACGAGGGGCTGGTCGTCGGCGATGAGGACCTTCACGGTCGCGCTCACGCGTACGTCTCCTGACGGTCGGGGGGCAGGGGCAGGCGGGCGCGGACGGCGAACCCCGTGCCCTCCGGTCCGGTCCGCAGGGTGCCGCCGTGGAGGGCGACGCGTTCCCGCATCCCCATGAGCCCGTGGCCCGATCCGCGGGCGACGGGACGGCCGGGACGCGGACCGTCGTCGGTGACGGCGACCCGCACCTCGTGGGCCGCGAAGGTGAGCCGCACGTCGACGTGCGCGCCGTCGCCGGCGTGCCTGCGGGCGTTGGTGAGGGCCTCCTGGACGATGCGGAAGACGGTGAGCGCGACACCGGGCGGAAGCGACCGCGGGTCGCCGTCGGTGGTGAGGGTGGTGGGGAGGCCCGCACGGCGGCTGTCCCCGACGATGCGGTCGAGGTCGCCGATCCCGGGCTGCGGCGCGGTCGCCTCGCCCTCGTCGCCCTCGTCGCCGGCCCGCAGCACGTCGAGCAGGTGGCGCATCTCGCGCAGGGCGGTGCGGCCGGAGCCCTCAAGGGTGACGAGGGCCTCGCGGGCCGCCTCCGGGGACCGGTCGAGGTTGGCCCGGGCACCTCCGGCGAGCAGCTGCATCGTGGTCAGGTGGTGGGCGACGATGTCGTGCAGCTCTCGGGCGATGCGGCGCCGTTCGTCGGAGACGGCCCGCTCGGCGAGCAGTCGCCGCCGGGTCTCGGCGTCGCGCTGCCGGCGGCCGACGACGACGGCGGCGCCGGCCACGAACAGCGCGGACGCGGCGTTGGGGACGAACTCCATCAGGGACGGCGCGGGCAGTCCCGGGTGGACGAACTGGAGCACCGCTACGCAGCCGGCGACGGCCGCCGCGCCGACCGCGGCGCTGTGGTGGCGTACGGCGGTGTAGAGGGCCACGACGGTGGCGGCGCCGTAGTGCTGGCCCACGGGACTGAACCAGTTGAGCGACAGGTTGACCGCGAGGACGCACGCGAGGACGCCCAGCGGTGCGCGGCGGCGGGCCAGCAGGAACAGCGAGGCGGCGACCACGACCAGGCACCCGGCCACCGGCACGCGGCCCTGGTCCAGCTGGCTGGTGACGGTGAAGCCCACGAGGTCGACGGCCGCGGCGCCGACGGCGACGAGCCCGTCGTGCCGGCTCCACCACGGCCCCGCCTCTCCGTGCCGGTCCCCCGTCCCCGTGCGGCCGGGACGCGTCCCGGCCGCACGGTCCGGGAGCCCGGTGCCGGATGCGCCCGCCCCGCCCGGTGCCCGGCCGGGGCGCGTTTCGTCCGCGCGCCGTCCCATCTCTCCCCCTGTGCGCATCCGCGCTTTCCCTGAGGCCGCCGCGGCGGCCCGACGAGCCGCGGTCCGTCCGCCGAGTCTCCCATGGTGCCGGGACACCGGGGCCACGGCGTCGGGACCGGGAGGGAGGAGGGATTGGGAGCAGGCTCCCAGCCCCCGAGGGGTTCGGGGCCGTGCTCCCAGCGGGTTTCTCGTCCGCGGCTCCGAGGCGTCGGCCGCGCGCCGCTGATGTGCTGGACACGCGCCGGGACCGCCCGGCGCGGGGGGCCGCCCGGAACGTACGCGGTCTCGCGGCCCCCGTTCACCCGTACCTTCCCGGAGGCCTTCCGTGATCCGTGCCCTGACCGGATTCTCGACCCGCAGACCATGGCGGGTCATCGTCGTGTGGGCGGTGGTCGGCGTCTTCGTGGCGCTCGTGGGCCAGGCGCTCGTCTTCCGCGTGACGCACACCGACAGCGCCGGCTTCCTGCCCCCGGAGTACGACGCGGCCGCGGCGCTGCGGGTCGCCCGGGAGGAGTTCGGCGCGGAGCCCGACGCGGACGCGGTGACGGTGCTGGTGGCGCGACGCGACGGCAGGCCGCTGGAGGACGCGGACGAGGAGCGCGTACGGGACGTGGCGCGCGCGCTGAGCGCCGCCCGCGTGGAGATGCCGTGGACGGACGAGCAGATACCGGGGCTCTCCGAGGACTACTCGCAAGTTCCCCGCGTCACACCGGCGATGACCGCTCCCGACGGGTCGTTCGCCCTGCTCGGCGCGCGACTGCGGGGCAACTCCACCGACCCCGGCATGCACGCCCTGTACCGGGCCTTCCACGACCGTGCCGAGCAGGAGTTCGGCGAGGCCGGGCTGCGCACGGGGTTCACCGGGGGCCTGGCGGACGTGGTGGACCGCGCCGACGCGGAGAAGACCACGCAGACGGTGGTCGGTCTGCTGATGATCGGGCTGATCGTGCTGATCAACGTCCTGGTGTTCCGCAGTCCCCTGGCCGCGCTCGTCCCGCTGATCGCGGTGTCCGTGGTGGGCGGCGCCGCCACCGGCACGGTCGTGGGAGCGGCCCTCCTGACCGGTTTCGCGCTGGACCCGGGCACCCCGGGCATGATCGGCATCGTGCTGGTCGGCATCGGCGTCGACTACTTCCTCTTCCTGCTGTTCCGTTTCCGCGAGGAGCTGCGGCGACGTCCGGAGGAGCACCACCGCCTGGTGGCCGCGGACGTGGCCGGACGGGTGGGCATCGCGGTGACCTCGGCGGCACTGACGATCGTGGCGGCCTTCGCGACGCTCGGCGTGGCGACGTTCGGGCAGTTCCGGGTGCTCGGCCCCTCCGTGGCGGTGTCGGTGCTGGTGATGCTGGTGGCGAGCCTGACCCTGATGCCGGCGCTGCTGGCGGTGACCGGGCGGAGGATGTTCTGGCCGTCGCGGACCCTGGCGAAGGCCGAGCGGACCGGCCCGGCGGGCCGTACCGGCGAGCTGGTGGCGCGCCGCCCCCTGCTGGTGCTCGTGGCGTCGGTCGCCCTCCTCGGCTCCCTCGCGGTCGGCGCGGTGGGCGTCCGCATGGACTTCGGCACCGGCGGCACCCCGCACGACACGGCGGCCGCCGCGACGGCGCGGGAGATCGCCGGCGCCCTGCCGCCGGGGGTGTCCGACCCGACGACGGTGTACGTCACCGCCGGCGACGGGCGGACCCTGGACCCCGCCGGGCTGGGCGGCCTGCGCCGGGCGCTGTCCCAGGTGGAGGGCGTGGGCACGGTGGCGGCCCCCGTGCTCGACGCCGACCGCACCGCCGCCCGGCTGGACGCCTACCTGACGGTGGACGCCCGGTCGCAGCGCGCCCGGGACATCGTGGCGGGCCCGGTGCGTCAGACCGTACGGGAAGCGACGCCGGCCGGGCTGACCGCGCACGTGGGCGGCACGGCGGCCGTGTTCGCCGACGTGGCGACGGCGGTCGACCGGGACCTGCGGACGGTGTTCCCGGTGGCGGCGGCACTGATCGCGCTGATCCTGGTGGTGCTGCTGCGCAGCCTGGCGGCCCCGGTGGTGCTGATGCTCGCGGTCGGGCTGTGCTTCGCGGCGACGTTCGGCGCCTCCGCCCTGGTCTTCCAGCACGTCGGCGGCGAGCCGGGCGTGAACTTCGTCCTGCCGCTGGTGCTGTTCCTGTTCGTGGTGGCGCTGGGCACCGACTACAACATCCTCATCAGCGACCGCCTGCGTGAGGAGACGGCCCGCGGGGGCCCGGCCCGCGCCGCCGTGGCCCGCGCGGTACGGCACACGGCGCCGGCCATCGCCACGGCCGGCGTGGTCCTCGCCGCCTCCTTCGGCAGCCTCGCGGTGAACGCGGACCCCTCCACCCGCCAGCTGGGCTTCGCCACGGCCCTGGGCATCCTCCTGTCCGCCTTCGTCCTGTCGCTCCTGCTGGTCCCGGCGGCCGCGGCCCTGCTGGGCCGGGGGATGTGGTGGCCGGTGCGCGGGGGACGGGGCCGGCGGGAGGGGGCCTGACCCGCGGCCCGGCGACGCGCCGGGGCCCTTTGCCGCTCGGCGGGCGATCCGCGAGGCCCCGGCCCCGACCCCGGCGGGAGGGTGCCCCCGCTTCGGCACGGGGAGGACGGTCCGGGCGGCCGCCACGGACCTGCGCCGGCCCTCCCACCCGGTGCGGCCGGGAAGCGCTCCCGCGGCCGCTCCGGGGCTACCCGAGGAAGCTCAGCCGCACCTTCCGCTCCGGGTTGTCCTTGTTGGTGTCGACCAGGCACACCGACTGCCAGGTGCCGAGGGCCAGGCGGCCGGCGACGACCGGGAGGGTCGCGTGGGGCGGGACCAGGGCCGGGAGCACGTGGTCGCGGCCGTGGCCGGGGGAGCCGTGGCGGTGCTGCCAGCGGTCGTCGGCGGGGAGGAGGGTGTGCAAGGCGGCCAGCAGGTCGTCGTCGCTGCCGGAGCCCGTCTCCATGAGGGCGACGCCGGCCGTGGCGTGCGGGGTGAAGACGTTCAGCAGGCCGTCGCGGCCGGCCGCGACCTCGTCGAGGAAGGCGGCGCACGCCTCCGTCAGGTCGTGGACGGTCTCGCGGTGCCCGGTGGTGACGGACAGCGTACGGGTGGTGAATGCGTCGCTCATGCCTCCATGGTGCCCGCCCGGCGCCCCGGGAAGATCCCCCGCGCCCGAAGAGTTGGTGGAAGCGTGAACGATTTCGAGGCGCGGGACGTGGACGTGGTCGTCGTGGGCGCCGGGCAGGCCGGGCTGTCCGCGGCGTACCACCTGCGGCGCACCGGGTACGTGCCGGACCGGGACTTCGTCGTGCTGGACCACGCCCCGGGGCCGGGCGGCGCCTGGCAGTTCCGGTGGCCGTCGCTGACGTACGGCAAGGTGCACGGGATGCACGCGCTGCCCGGGATGGAGCTGACGGGGGCGGACGCGGGCCGTCCGTCCGCCGAGGTGATCGGCGGGTACTTCGCCCGGTACGAGGAGGCGTTCGACCTGCGGGTGCACCGGCCCGTCGACGTGACGGCGGTGCGGGACGGGGAGGGCGGGCGGTTGCGCGTCGAGACGTCCGAGGGGGTGTACGCGGCGCGGGCGCTGATCAACGCGACGGGCACCTGGGACAGGCCGTTCTGGCCGCGCTACCCGGGGCAGGGGACGTTCCGGGGACGGCAGTTGCACACGGCGGACTACCCGGGGCCCGAGCCGTTCGCCGGGCGGCGGGTGGTCGTGGTCGGCGGCGGGGCCTCCGGCACGCAGCACCTGATGGAGATCGCCGACGTGGCGGCCGCGACCACGTGGGTGACGCGGCGCGAGCCGGTGTACCGCGAGGGGACCTTCGGCGAGGCCGAGGGGCGGGCGGCGGTCGCGCTCGTGGAGGAGCGGGTGCGCCGGGGTCTGCCGCCGCGCAGCGTGGTGAGCGTGACGGGGCTGCCGCTGAACGACGCGGTCCGGGAGGCGCGGGCGCGCGGCGTCCTGGACCGGCTGCCGATGTTCGACCGGATCACCCCGACCGGCGTGGCCTGGGACCCGGACGCGGAAGGCGGGCGGGGGCGGACCGTGGACGCGGACGTGATCCTCTGGGCGACCGGCTTCCGGGCGGCGATCGACCACCTGGCGCCGCTGCGGCTGCGCGAGCCGGGCGGCGGCGTCCGGGTGGACGGCACCCGCGCGGTGCGCGACGGGCGGATCCACCTCGTCGGGTACGGGCCGTCCGCGTCGACCGTCGGCGCCAACCGGGCCGGGCGGGCCGCCGTCCGGGACGTGCGGCGGCTCCTGGAGCGGGAGCCGGTGGCGGCCTGAGCCCCGCCGGGCGTCAGGAGGGGGCGTTGCGGCGGTTCTCGTTGAACTCCTCGACGTTCCGCAGCTGCTCCTGGTAGTCGGCGGTGAAGCGGGTGTCGCCGGGTGCGACGGTGACGAAGTACAGCCAGTCGCCGGGCGGCGGGGCGATCGTGGCGTGCACGGCCTGCTCGCCGGGGTTGCCGATCGGCGTCGGCGGCAGTCCGGGGGTGGCGTAGGTGTTGTACGGGCTCTCGATGCGGGTGTCGGCGTGCGAGGTGTCGATGGTGGAGCGGTCGAGGGCGTAGTTGAGCGTCGAGTCCATCTGGAGGGACATCCCGCGAGCGAGCCGGTTGTGGATGACGCGGGCCACCTTGCCCATGTCGTCCGCCGTGTCGGCCTCGGCCTGCACGATGCTGGCGATGGTGATCGTCTCGTAGAGGTCGGCGTCGTTGCGCCGGGATCCCTGGGTGACCTTCGGCGTCCCGAACCGCTCCCCCGCCGTGGCGACCATGTACCGCAGCAGGCTCCGCGGCGTGGTCGTGTCGTCGATCGGGTACGTCGCCGGGAACAGGAAGCCCTCGGGGTTGCCTTCCGCGGCGGCCGGCAGGCCGAGCCTCGCGGTGGCGGCCTCGTCGCGGGTGGTGCCGGGCGGCAGGCCCAGGGCCTTGTCCACGGCTTCGTAGACCTGGCCGGCGCGCCAGCCCTCCGGGATGAGCAGCGTCCGGGTCGCCTGCGGCGGCTTCCGCGGCGCGGGGGCCTCCCGGACGAGGAGGAGCGGCACCAGGACGCCCACCGCGACGAGGGTGAGCACGCCGACGATCAGCACCACTCGGCCGCGGCGGGTCAGCCGCGGTTTCCCGTGCCTGCGGTGGGACGCCTTCGGGGACTCGTACCTCATGGGTGCACGGTAACCCGCATACACTCATGAATTACGCATATCGGATATACCGACACGCGTGGGGGGCGGGGAAAGGCGGGAGCGGGTGGGCGCCGGGACGCGCGGGCGCGCGGGGCTCCGGTGGCCGGCTCCCGTGCGGCGCGGGGCGCTCACGACGCGCGGGCGACGGGCCGCGGACCGCGGCCGCGGGGTCCGGCACCCGCACGGCGCACGAGGGGGAGCCGCTCGCGCACCTCGCCACCGGTCCGCTCACCGGCGCCCTTCGCCGCGCGCGCCCTCCCCCTCCGGTGCCGCCGCTCCCCCGTCCCACGGGAGCGGTGGCGCTTCGGCGTCCATCCGCGCGTCACCGTGGACCAGGGCCGCGTACCGGCCGCCCTTGGCGAGCAGCTCGGCGTGGGTGCCGCGCTCGATGATCCGGCCGGCGTCCAGGACGACGATCTGGTCGGCGTCGCGGATGGTGGAGAGCCGGTGGGCGATGGTGATGGTCGTCCGACCGGTGGACAGGTCGTCGATCGCCTGCTGGACGGCCTGCTCGGTCCGGGTGTCGAGGGCACTGGTCGCCTCGTCGAGGATGAGCACGGGCGGGTCGCGCAGGATGGTCCGGGCGAGGGCGAGGCGTTGCTTCTCACCGCCGGAGAAGCGGTAGCCGCGCTCGCCGACCAGCGTGTCGTACCCGTCGGGCAGCGAGGCGATGTGGTCGTGGATCTGGGCGGCCCTGGCGGCGGCCTCGACCTCGGCGTCGGTGGCGTCGGGCCGGGCGAAGCGGAGGTTGTCGGCGACCGAGGCGTGGAACAGGTACGTCTCCTGGGAGACGACGCCCACCGCGCGGGCGAGGCTGTCGAAGTCGAGGTCGCGGACGTCGACGCCGTCGAGCGTGACCCGGCCTCCGGTCACGTCGTAGAGGCGGGGCACCAGGTAGCTGAGCGTGGACTTGCCGGAGCCGGTGGCGCCGACGACGGCGAGGCTGCCGCCCGCCGGCACGGTGATGTCGATGCCGTCGAGCGTGGGGCCGCTCTTCTCGTCGTCCTTGTCGTAGTGGAAGTCGACGTCCTCGAACCGGACCTCGCCGCGGACCTTCTCCAGGCGCACGGGCCGCTCGGGCTCGGTGATGTCGACGGGCAGGTCGAGGTACTCGAAGATCCGCTGGAAGAGGGCGAGCGAGGTCTGGATCTGCACGCCCGTGGAGAGCAGGCCGACGGCGGGGCGGAACAGTCCCTGCTGGAGGGAGACGAAGGCGACGAGCGTGCCGATGGAGATCGCCGGCCCGCCCGCCTGGAGCGTGAGCCCGGCCGCCCAGTACAGCAGCGCGGGCATGGCGGCCATGACGATGCTGATCGACGCCATCCGCCACCGCCCGGCCATGGAGGCGCGGACCTCCAGGTCGACGAGGCGCTCGGACTCGTCGGCGAAGGACCGGGTCAGCGAGTCGGCGCGGCCCATGGTGCGCCCCAGCAGGATGCCGCTGACGGACAACGACTCGGTGACCGTCGCCGCCATGGCGGCCATCTGCTTCTGCCGCTGCGTGGTGATCGCCTTGCGCTCCCTGCCGACCCGGCGGCTGATCCACACGAAGACGGGCAGCAGCAGGAGCGACACGACCGTGAGCCGCCAGTCGAGCGCGAGCATCGCCACGACCGTCGCGACGACGGCCGTCAGGTTGGAGACGAGCGAGGTGGCCGTCGACGTCACCGTGGCCTGCATGCCGCCGATGTCGTTGGCGATGCGCGACTGGACCTCGCCCGTGCGCGTCCTGGTGAAGAAGGCGAGCGGCATGCGCTGGAGCTGCGCGTAGACCGCCGTGCGCAGGTCGTGCATGACACGCTGCCCGACCGTGGTGGAGATCAGCGTCTGCAGGACGCCGAAGACGCTGGTCACCACCGCGGTGAGGATCATGCCGAGCGCGAGCAGGCTGAGCAGCCCCGTGCGCCTCTGCGGGATGGCGGTGTCGAGGATCTCGCGCAGGAGGAACGGCGAGGCGACCCCGACCAGGGACGAGGCGCCGACGAGCAGGCCGACGAAGGCGAGCCGGCCACGGTAGGGGCGGAAGAGTCGCAGGATGCGGCCGATCTGCGCCGGAGGCTGGTCCGGATCGGGGGGTGGCGGAGTCCAGGTGGACTCGGCGTGGATACGCATGGGCTCCTTCCGGCCGGTCGGTCGCGCGCCCCGCGGAGGCGGGACGCGGCCCTGCGACGCAGAGCTTAGCTCATTGTTACCTCACTTCACAATGAGCGTGGTCCTGATACCCTTCCGATTATGAACGCACCCGACGCCGACGGCCTGCTCGCCGAGCAGCTGCTGCGGCTGACCCGCCGCCTCCGCCGCAGCCAGCAGCGGCAGCTGGAGGCCGCGGACGTCAGCATCACGCCCGCGCAGCTGCGGCTCCTGCGCACGGTCGCGCACTACGAGCGGCCGCCCCGCATGGCCGACCTCGCCGAACGGCTGGAGGTCGTCCCCCGGGCGGTGACCAGCCTCGTCGACGGGCTGGAGGCGGGCGGCCGGGTGCGCCGCGTCCCCGACCCGGCCAACCGCCGCGTCATCCGGATCGAGCTCACGGACGAGGGGCGCGCCACGCTGAGACTGCTGAGGAGCGCGCGCCGGGCCGCCGCGGAGGACATCCTGGCCCCGTTGACCGCCGAGCAGCGCGAGGTGCTCGGCGGGCTGCTGTCCGCTCTGGTCGACGGGATGCCGGAGCGGCGCTGCTGAGCCGCCGTGCGCCCTGCGCGCACCGTCGAGGGGACGTGACATGCCGCTGCCGGAGCCGAAGCCGGACCCCCTGCGCCCGGGCGATCCCGGGCGGACGCCCTCCCCCGACCGGCTGCCCGACCCGACGGCGCGCGGCACGCCGTCGGGACTGCGCGACGAGCTGGTCGCGGTGCTCGGCCCCCGCAAGGTGCTGTCGCGCGTCTCCGACCTGGTGCGCTACGCCTCCGACGCCAGCCCCTACCGGTTCGTGCCGCAGGTGGTGCTGGTGGCGGAGGACGTGGACGACGTCTCGGCGATCCTGTCGTACGCGCGCGGCAGGGGCCGCGAACTGGTCTTCCGCGCGGCCGGCACGAGCCTGAACGGGCAGGCCCAGGGCGAGGACGTCCTGGTGGACGTGCGGCGCCACTGGGAGGGCGTCGAGGTCCTCGACGGGGGTGCCCGCGTGCGCGTCCGGCCCGGTACGACCGTCGCCCGGGTGAACGCCGCGCTCGCGCCGTACGGGCGGGTCCTCGGCCCGGACCCGGCGAGCGCCGCGGCCTGCACGGTCGGCGGGGTCGTCGCCAACAACGCGTCGGGCATGACCGCCGGGACCACGCGCAACGCCTACCGGACCGTGGCGTCGCTGACGGTGGTCCTGCCGAGCGGCACCGTCGTCGACACGGGCGACCCGGCCGCCGACGAGGAGCTGGCCCGCGCGGAGCCCGAGCTGTGCGGGGCGCTGCTCGACCTGAAGGCGCGGATCGAGGCGGACGCGGAGCTGACGGCCCGGATCCGCGCCAAGCACCGGATCAAGAACACCAACGGCTACCGGCTGGACGCGTTCCTGGACGGGGCGACGCCCGCGGAGATCCTGCGCGGGCTGATGGTCGGCTCGCAGGGCACGCTCGGGTTCATCGCCGAGGTCGTCCTGGACACGCTGCCGCTGGACCGGGCGGTGTCGGCGGGACTGCTGTTCTTCCCGTCGCTGCGGGCGGCCGCGGCCGCCGTGCCCCGGTTCGCCGCGGCGGGGGCGCTCGCCGTCGAGCTGATGGACGGCAACACGCTGCGCGCCTGCGCCGCCGTGCCCGGCGTGCCCGCCGACTGGGCGGACCTGCCCCGCGCCTGCGCGGCGCTGCTGGTGGAGTTCCGGGCCCCGGACGCGGCGGCGCTGGAGGCCCAGGAGTGGGCGGCGGTGGAGGTGCTGGACGCGCTGGAGCCGATCGCGCCGGTCCCCTCGGTGACCAACGCCTTCACCCGCCGCCCGGGGACGATCGCCGGGTACTGGAAGGCCCGCAGGGCGTTCGTCACGGCCGTCGGGGGCTCCCGCCCGCCGGGGACGACCCTGGTCACGGAGGACTTCGCGGTGCCGCCCGCCCGGCTGGCCGAGGCGTGCGGCGCCCTGCTGGACCTCCAGGCGGAGCACGGCTTCACCGCGGCGGTGGCGGGGCACGCCGCCCACGGCAACCTCCACTTCCTGCTGGCGTTCGACCCGGCCTCCCCGGCGGACGTGGAACGGTACGCGGCGTTCATGGACGCCTTCTGCCGGATGACCGTCGAACGGTTCGACGGCTCGCTGAAGGCGGAGCACGCGACGGGACGCAACATCGCGCCGTTCCTGGAGCTGGAGTGGGGGCCGCGCGCCACGGAGCTGATGTGGCGCACGAAGCGGGCTCTCGACCCGGACGGCGTGCTGGCCCCGAGGGTCGTCCTGGACCGGGACCCGGGCGCCCACCTGCGGGGCCTGAAGACGGTCCCGGCGGTGGAGCCCCTGGTCGACGCGTGCATCGAGTGCGGCTTCTGCGAGCCGGTCTGCCCCAGCCGGGACCTGACGACGACGCCCCGCCAGCGGATCGTGCTGCGCCGCGAGATGGCCCGCCAGGGCCACGGCTCGCACGTGGAGGACGCGCTGGTGGCGGAGTACGGGTACGACGCGGTGGACACGTGCGCCGCCGACGGGTCCTGCGCGGCGGCCTGCCCGGTCGGCATCGACACGGGCGCGCTGGTGAAGCGGCTGCGGCACCTGCGGCACTCGCCGCGCGAGGAGCGGGCCGCGGCGCTGGCCGCGCGGAACTTCACGGCGGTGGAGGGCGCGGCCCGGTACGCGGTGGCCGCCGCGTACCGGGCGGGGCGGGTCGCGGGCGGCCGGCTGCCGCGGGCGGTGACAGGCGCGCTGCGCAGGGCCGTGCGCCCCGACCTGGTACCGGAGTGGCTGCCGGAACTGCCGGACGCGGCGCCCGCGCGGCTGCCCCGCACGACGCGGGCGGGGGCGTCCGCCGTGTACTACCCGGCCTGCGTCAACCGGGTGTTCGGCGGACCTGACGGCCGGGGCGGGCCGTCGCTCCCGGAGGCGGTCGTGGCGCTGTCGGCGCGCGCCGGGCGGCCGGTGTGGATCCCCGGCGACGTGCGCGGTACGTGCTGCGCGACGATCTGGACGTCCAAGGGGTACGAGGAGGGCGCCGCCGTGATGGCCCGGCGGATCGTCGAGGCAGCCTGGGGGTGGACCGGCGGCGGGCTGCTGCCGCTGGTCGTGGACGCCTCGTCGTGCGCGCTGGGGCTGGGCCGCGAGGTCGTGCCGCACCTGGACGGGCGGACGCGGGAGCTGCACGGCGGACTGACCGTGTACGACTCCCTGGTGTGGGCGGCCGACCACCTGCTGCCCGGGCTGACCGTGCGGCGGACGGCGCGCTCCGCCGTGGTCCACCCCACGTGCTCGATGGCGCACCTGGGCGTCGGCGGCCGGCTGGCCGCGCTCGCCGCCGCGTGCGCGGACGAGGTGGTCGTCCCGGCCGACGCGGGGTGCTGCGCCTTCGCGGGCGACCGGGGGCTACTGCACCGGGAGCTGACCGAGGCGGCGACGGCGCGCGAGGCGGCCGAGGTGCGGGGGCGCGGCTTCGACGCGTACCTGTCCGCGAACCGGACGTGCGAGATCGGGATGCAGCACGCCACGGGCCGCCCCTACCGGTCGGTGCTCCTGGAACTGGAGCGCGCCACGCGCCCGTGAGCCCCGGACGGCCGATCCTCCCCCTCGCGCACCCGCGGCCCGGCCGGCCGGGTCCCTCCCGGGATGCGCGAACCGGTCCGGGGCGGGCCCGGAGCGTCCCGCGGAGGGGTGGCCGACGGCACCGGCGGGCTCCCGCGCCCCTCCGGCGCCGGAGGGGCGCGGGGGCGCCGGGAGGACGACCGCGCGCGGACACGGGGCGCTTCCGTTCCTCCCGGCACCCCGCCGAAGGCGCCCCGGGGCGGGACGGGCCGGCGGGTCAGCAGCGCCTGCGGTCCTCCGTCACCGTGCCCTGCGCCGTGGCGAGGGTGCGGTCGTGACAGCCGGCGGAACCGTGGAGCCGGTACCGCTCGGTGGAGGTGCCCACCGCGTGGCGCCGGTCCCGGGGCACGCCGGTCGTGTACGTGGCGTCGCCCGCGTACGTGTCGTCGAGCCGCGACCAGGACAGCGTCCTGCCGCCGCGCGCGGAGACGGTGTGGACGCGGTCCCCGAGCGACAGCACCGTGCGGAGCCGGTCGCCCTCGCCGAGCGTCGTCTCGCCGTCCATCGTGTACGTGCGCCGGGTGCGGGTGGTCGTGCCCCCCGCGGTGACCGTCTCGTGGTCGGTCCAGGTGGCGTCGAGGGCGTCGGGGTTCTCGCCGTCGCCCCAGCGGTGGACGGAGGTGTGGGCGAGGGCGCGGGTGACGGTGGTGGTCACCCGGCCGTGGGAGGTGTCGACGTACCCGGCGACGGTCAGCCGGTGGGCGGCGGTCGTGTCGAGGCGGTGCGGGGAGCCGGGGGTGTGGAGGGACTCGCCGTCGGGGCCGCCGTCCTCGTGGCGGGTGAGGGCGCCGGTGACGACGGCGCGGCCCTCGTCCTGCCACAGCAGCAGGTTGGTGGGGGTGCTCCAGCCGGGCCGCCCGGCCGGGACGCCGGCGACGGAGACCTCGACGCGGTGCGGGCGGCCGTCGTTGAGGAGTCCGGCGAAGGGCGTCAGGTCGTAGACGACGGGGGCGGCGTCGAGGGCCCGGGGGCCGGGGATCACGTACCAGAGGAAGGGGTTGGACCAGCCGCCCGTCCAGACCGTCGGGAAGGGGGCCGCGATGCCGGCGGTCCGCCCGTCCACGCTGATGCGGACCTCGCGGTGGGGCCCGCCGTCGGCGGTGCAGGAGTAGGGCGCCCCGGTGGGGACGGTGAGGTACCAGTACTCCTCGCAGCCGCCGCCCGAGCCGGTGGCGTGGACCTCGGCGAGGATGCGCTCGGTGTTGCGCGGGGTCGTGAGCGTGCCGGCCGCCCCGAGGGGGACGACCCGGTCGGGGGTGGTGGCCGGGTCGGGTTCCGCCGCGCCGCGGGCGGCGTGGAAGGTGAGGGTGACGGTGACGTCGATGACGCCGGTGTGGGTGTCGTCCACGACGTTGCCGATGAGCATCTCGACCGGCTGCGGCCGGCGCAGCGTGTCGCCGTACCGGGTGACGTCCTTCTCCACCGACCAGGCGATGCCGTCGGGCGAGGGCTGCGGCGTGGAGGTGCGGAACACCTCGACGCCGCCGATGGCGAGGTGGCCGAGCCGGTCGTACTGGCGTCCCTCGACGCGGCCGTCGAGCCGGAGCACCACCGCGCTCCACCGGCTGCCGCAGCCGTCGGGTGGCGTGTAGGCGCCACGGTAGGGGGTGAAGTCGCGGAACTGCGCCCGGACGACGGTCACCTCGCAGGAGGGCACGCCCTCCGGCCGGCGCACGGGGGGCGCGGCGGTCACCGGGTCGTGCCAGTCGCTGCCGAACTCCGCGGGTACCTCGGCCCGTTCGGCCGTCGCGGCGGCCGGCGGCCCGCCGGACAGGACACCGGCGGCGAGCACCCCACAGATAATCGTGCTCATGACTCTGCGTCGTCTCATGGGGAGGGAGTGAAGCGCGGGGGCGGGCCCGGCGCCAGGGGCGGATCCGGGACACCGGCCTGTTCCGTGCGCCCCGCGGGAAAACCGATTGCCCCGGACGGGGCGGCGGGGCCAACCTGACACGTCTTCGCCTCGCCGTCGCCGCGACGGCCCGCCCCTCCCGCTTCGCAGTCCGACCGCCGAGATGCCTGGGACGTCATGCCGCTCCGTCACCTTCCGTACGCCGACCCCGGAGAACCCGACGTCCGCTCGGGTTCCCGCTTCCTGCTCTGGCTGCTCGCGCGCCGGCTCGGCGGCCAGCTGGCCTCCCTGGGCTGGGGCCTGCTGATGAACCTGGGCATCGTCGGGCTGCCGCTGGGCGTCGGCCTCGCCGTGCAGGCCGTCGTCGACGGCTCGGGCGGCCGGCTCGCCCTCGCCGGCGGGGTGATCGCCCTGTGCGGCGGCGCCCTCGCCCTCGGCGACCTGATGCTGCACCGGACGGCCGTCGCCAACTGGATCGCCGCGGCGACGCGGGTGCAGCAGCTGCTCGCCCGCAAGGCCGCCGAACTCGGTTCGGCGCTCACCCGGCGGGTCGCCGCGGGAGAGGTCGTCACCGTCTCCACCGGGGACGTGGAGAAGATCAGCTGGTTCGTGGAGGCGCTGTCCCGGTTCGCCGCCGCGGCGGCCACCCTGGTCGCCGTCTGCGTGGGCCTCGTCCTGTACGAGCCGGAGCTGGGCGTCGTCGTCGCGCTGGCCGTGCCGGTGCTGGCGCTCGCGCCGCTGCCGCTGCTGCCCCGCGCGACCCGGCGGGCGGACGAGCAGCGGGAGAAGGCCGGGCGGGCGACGGAGCTGGCCACCGACACCGTGGCCGGGCTGCGGGTGCTGCGCGGCATCGGCGGCGAGGAGCTGTTCCTCGGCCGCTACCGCGCGGTGTCCCAGGAGGTGCGGCGGGCCGCCGTCCGCAGCGCCCGCTCGTGGGCGCTGATCGCGGCCGTCCAGGTGGCGCTGCCGGGGCTGCTGCTGATCGGGGTCGTCGTGTACGGGGCGCGGCTGGCGCTGGACGGCAGGATCGCGGTCGGCGAACTGGTCACCGTGTACGGCGCGGTGCTGCTGACCCAGCACCCGCTGCGCCAGTTCGAGGAGATCGCCATGGCCTACTCGTTCTCCCGGCCCTCGGCCCGGCGCGCCGCGCGGGTGCTGGCGCTGTCCCGTACCGCGCCGGGGACGGACGCCGCGCGGTCCGTGCCGGAGGGCGGGGACCTGTACGACCCGGCGAGCGGGGTGCTGGCCCCGGCCGGGCGGTTCACCGCCGTCGTGTGCGGCGACCCGGACGCGGCGGGGCGGCTCGCCGAGCGGCTGGGCGGGCACCCGGCGGAGCCCGGCGAGGAGCACGTGCCGGTCCTGCTGGGCGACGTCCCGCTGGACGCGCTGCCGTTGGACGCGGCCCGTACGGCGGTGCTGGTCCAGGACAAGGAGCCGGTGCTGCTGTCCGGGACGCTGCGGGAGCTGCTGGACGTGCCGTCGTCCGGCGCGGTCGGCGCGGGAGAGGCGCTGGAGGCGGCGCGGTGCGGGGACGTGCTGGAGGCGCTGGCGCAGGCGTCGCCGGAGCCGGGCGGCGACCCCCTGGACACCCGGATCACCGAGCGGGGGCGGTCCCTGTCGGGCGGCCAGCGGCAGCGGCTCGCCCTGGCCCGGTCGCTGGTGACCGACCCGGAGGTGCTGGTCCTGGACGAACCGACGTCGGCGGTGGACTCGCACACCGAGGCGCGGGTCGCCGAGGGCGTGCGGCGGCTGCGCGAGGGGCGCACGACGGTCGTGCTGGCCTCCTCGCCGCTGCTGCTGGACGTGGCCGACCGGGTGGTGCTGGTGCACGGCGGCCGGGCGGTCGCCGCGGGCACCCACCGGGAGCTCCTGCGCACCGAGCCGCGCTACCGGGCGGTCGTGTCCCGTGACACGGAACCCGCCGGGACCCCGGGCCCGAAGGCCCCCGAACTCGTCGACGCCGAGGAGTCCGCATGATCGGCCTGGCACCGCCGGAGTACGACCCGGCGGCCCCGCGGTCCGCGACGACGCTGCCCGTGGCGGGCCCGGACACCGTCCGCGGGTACGTGCGGGAGCTGCTGCGCCGGCACCGCGCGGCGTTCGCGGTGCTGGTGGCCGTCAACGCCGTCGCGGTCGTCGCGTCCATGGTCGGCCCGTACCTGCTCGGGTCGCTGGTGGACCGGATCTCGGCCGGGGTGCGCGAGCCGCACCTGGAGCGGACGCTGCTGCTGTTCGCCGCCGCGCTCGCCGTGCAGACGCTGTTCGTGCGGCTGGTGCGGCTGCGCGGGGCGATGCTCGGCGAGGAGATGCTGGCCGACCTGCGCGAGGACTTCCTCGTCCGGTCGGTGCGGCTGCCGCCCGGCGTGCTGGAGCGGGCCGGGACCGGCGACCTGCTGTCCCGGATCACCACCGACATCGACCGGCTGGCCGAGGCGATGCGGCAGGCCGTGCCGCAGCTGGCCATCGGCGTGGTGTGGGCGGGCCTGCTGCTGGGCGGCCTGGCGGTGACCGCGCCGCCGCTGGCGCTCGCGGTGCTGGTGGCGGCGCCGCTGTTGATCGCCGGCTGCCGCTGGTACTTCCGGCGGGCGCCCGCCGCGTACCGCTCCGAGGCCGCGGGGTACGCGGCGGTGGCCGCCGCGCTGACCGAGACGGTCGACGCGGGCCGCACCGTGGAGGCGCACCGGCTGGGGGCGCGGCGGGTGGCGCTGTCGGACCGGCGGATCGGGCAGTGGATCGGCTGGGAGCGGTACACGCTCTACCTGCGGTCGGTGTTCTTCCCGGTGGTCAGCCTCACCCACGTCACGGTCCTCGCGTCGGTGCTGCTGATCGGCGGGGTGCTCGTGCTGGAGGGCCGGCTGGACGTGGGCCGGCTGACCACGGCCGCGCTGCTCGCGCAGATGCTGGTGGACCCGGTCGGGATCATCCTGCGCTGGTACGACGAGCTGCAGGTCGCGCAGGTGTCGCTGGCCCGGCTCGTCGGCGTCCGGGAGATCGGGCCGCACGCCGGGGACGGATCGGTGCGCCCCGAGGGGCGGGACGTGCGCGCGGACGAGGTGCGCTTCGGGTACCGCGAGGGCGCCGACGTGCTGCACCGGGTGTCGCTGGAGGTGCCGCCGGGGACGCGGCTGGCGCTGGTCGGCCCGTCCGGCGCGGGCAAGTCGACGCTGGGCCGGCTGCTGGCGGGGATCTACGCGCCGGGCTCCGGCCGGGTGACGCTGGGCTCGGCGGAACTGGCGCGGATGCCGGCCGAGCGGGTCCGGGAGCACGTGGCGCTGGTCAACCAGGAGCACCACGTGTTCGTCGGGTCGCTGCGGGACAACCTGCTGCTGGCGCGGTCCGGCGCGGGCGACGGGGAGCTGTGGGCGGCGCTGCACGCGGTGGGCGCCGACGGCTGGGCGCGGGCGCTGGCCGACGGGCTGGACACGGAGGTCGGCTCCGGCGGCCGGGCGCTCACCCCGGCGCAGGCCCAGCAGGTGGCGCTGGCCCGGCTGGTGCTCGCGGACCCGCACACGCTGGTCCTGGACGAGGCGACGTCGCTGCTCGACCCGCGGGCGGCCCGCCACCTGGAGCGGTCCCTGGCCCGGGTGCTGGAGGGCCGCACGGTGGTGGCGATCGCGCACCGGCTGCACACGGCGCACGACGCGGACCTGATCGCGGTGGTCGAGGGCGGCCGGATCAGCGAGCTGGGCAGCCACGACGAGCTGGTCGCGGCGGACGGGGCGTACGCGGCGCTGTGGCGGTCCTGGCACGGGCGGCCGTGACGGGGCGAAGGGGCCTGACCCCGCGTCAGGTCCCCTGCGCGCGGGCTCAGATCACGCCGAGCGCGACCGCCCCGCCGAATCCGCCGAGCACCATGAACACCGGCATCAGCACCCTGACCTCCACCCAGCTGCCCGCCCTGAACCGCAGGGCCTTCGGCGGCCCGACCGGGTACCAGCGCTTCCGCCGGACCGGGAGGGGCCACAGGATGGGGCAGCCCGACACGGTCAGCGCGTCGCCGATGTCGTGCACCAGCGCGCCGAGCACGATGGGGAGCCCCAGCCACAGGTACTCCTGGCCGGGCGCCTCGAACAGCCAGTTCGCGCCGTTGCCGGGCTGGTCCAGGATGCCGGCGAGGTTCCAGGCGCAGCTCGCGCCGAGCAGCCACACCAGCACGTCGCTGGAGACCCGGGCGGCCCGCCACAGCAGGCCCTCGACGGCGAGGACGAGGTGGACGAAGAGGAGCCCGAGGACCGCCCAGCGGCCACCGGTGGCGGCGAGCGCGGAGGCGCCCGCGCCGATCCCGACCGCCCACAGGGCGGTGTGGGTCAGCGTGCGGTGGCCGCCGTTGCGGCGCGGGTCGGCCCGGGTGCGGGTCGCCTTGTACACGGCGTACGACAACTTGTCGACGACCTCGCACAGCCAGCGGGAGATCGGCCCGAAGGAGCGGGAGATCGTCGCCGACTTGTGGTCGAGGTCCGGGGCGAGGGCCGCCCCGGCGCAGATCAGCGCTCCGACGACGAGAACCGGCCACGGCATGGGGTGCCCGGCGGCCGTGGCCGCGGCGCCCACCCCCAGCCAGGCTGCCGCCCCGGAGAGTGAGTGCGCCGGTCCCATCATGTGTGTGCCCCGCCCCGTGTTCCCATGGTGTAGCCGAGTTGACGGCACAGGGTACCGCCCGTGATCTTCCAGGTGGTGGCCGGTTCCCGCTTCCCGGGGGAAGCCAGGCAAGATGGGGGCGTGACCCTTATCGATCAGCTGCCGCAGACCGCCGATCCCGATGCCCTCTTCGAGGCCTTCTCGTCATGGGCGGAGGGCCGGGGCATCTCGCTCTACCCGGCCCAGGAGGAGGCGCTGATCGAGGTGGTGTCCGGCGCCAACGTGATCCTCTCCACCCCCACTGGGTCCGGGAAGAGCCTGGTCGCGGCGGGTGCGCACTTCACGGCGCTCGCCAACGACCAGGTGACCTTCTACACCGCGCCGATCAAGGCGCTCGTGTCGGAGAAGTTCTTCGACCTGTGCAAGCTCTTCGGCACGGAGAACGTCGGCATGCTGACCGGCGACGCGTCCGTGAACGCCGACGCGCCGGTGATCTGCTGCACCGCCGAGGTGCTGGCGTCGATCGCGCTGCGCGACGGCAAGGACGCCGACATCGGCCAGGTCGTGATGGACGAGTTCCACTTCTACGCGGAGCCGGACCGGGGCTGGGCCTGGCAGATCCCGCTGCTGGAGCTGCCGCAGGCGCAGTTCGTCCTGATGTCGGCGACGCTCGGCGACGTGTCGATGTTCGAGAAGGACCTCACCCGCCGCACGGGCCGCCCCACGACCGTGGTCCGCTCGGCGACGCGCCCGGTGCCGCTGTCGTACGAGTACCGGACGACACCGATCACGGACACGCTGACCGAGCTGCTGCAGACCAGGCAGTCACCGGTCTACATCGTGCACTTCACGCAGGCGGCCGCCGTCGAGCGGGCGCAGTCGCTGATGAGCATCAACATGTGCACGCGCGAGGAGAAGGACCGGATCGCCGAGCTGATCGGCAACTTCCGGTTCACCACCGCCTTCGGCCGGAACCTGTCGCGGTACGTCCGCCACGGCATCGGCGTGCACCACGCGGGCATGCTGCCGAAGTACCGGCGGCTGGTGGAGAAGCTCGCCCAGGCCGGCCTGCTGAAGGTGATCTGCGGTACGGACACGCTCGGTGTCGGCGTCAACGTCCCGATCCGCACCGTCCTGTTCACCGCCCTGACCAAGTACGACGGGAACCGGGTGCGCACGCTGCGCGCCCGCGAGTTCCACCAGATCGCCGGCCGCGCCGGGCGGGCCGGGTTCGACACGGCCGGGTTCGTGGTCGCGCAGGCGCCCGAGCACGTCATCGAGAACGAGAAGGCCCTGGCGAAGGCGGGCGACGACCCGAAGAAGCGCCGCAAGGTCGTCCGCAAGAAGGCCCCGGAGGGCTTCGTCAACTGGTCGGAGAACACGTACGAGAAGCTGATCGCGTCCGAGCCGGAGCCCCTGACCTCCCGGTTCCGGGTGACGCACACGATGCTTCTGTCCGTGATCGCCCGGCCCGGCAACGCCTTCGAGGCGATGCGCCACCTCCTGGAGGACAACCACGAGCCGCGCAGGAACCAGCTGCGCCACATCCGCCGCGCCATCGCGATCTACCGGTCGCTGCTGGACGGCGGCGTCGTCGAGCAGTTGGACGAGCCGGACGCGGAGGGCCGCACGATCCGGCTCACCGTCGACCTCCAGCAGGACTTCGCGCTGAACCAGCCGCTGTCGACGTTCGCGCTGGCCGCGTTCGAACTGCTCGACCCGGAGTCGCCGTCGTACGCGCTCGACATGGTCTCGGTCGTCGAGTCGACGCTGGACGACCCGCGGCAGATCCTCGCCGCCCAGCAGAACAAGGCGCGCGGCGAGGCCGTCCAGGCGATGAAGGCGGACGGCGTGGAGTACGAGGAGCGGATGGAGCGGCTCCAGGAGGTGTCGTACCCGAAGCCGCTGGAGGAGCTGCTGTGGCACGCGTACAACCTGTACCGGAAGTCGCACCCGTGGGTCGGTGACCACCCGGTGTCGCCGAAGTCGGTGATCCGCGACATGTACGAACGGGCGCTGTCCTTCACCGAGTTCACCTCGTTCTACGAGCTGGCCCGCACCGAGGGCATCGTGCTGCGGTACCTGGCGGGCGCGTACAAGGCGCTGGACCACACCATCCCCGACGACCTGAAGACCGAGGACCTCCAGGACCTGATCGCCTGGCTGGGCGAGATGGTCCGCCAGGTCGACTCCAGCCTGCTCGACGAGTGGGAGCAGCTGGCCAACCCGGAGGTGGAGACCGCCGAGGAGGCGCAGGAGAAGGCCGACCAGGTCAAGCCGGTCACGGCCAACGCCCGCGCCTTCCGGGTCCTCGTGCGCAACGCGATGTTCCGCCGGGTGGAGCTGGCCGCGCTGGACCAGCTCGAGGAGCTGGGCGAGCTGGACGGGGAGACCGGCTGGGACGCCGACGCGTGGGGCGAGGCGATGGACGGGTACTGGGACGAGTACGACGACCTGGGCACGGGCCCGGACGCGCGCGGCCCGAAGCTGCTGTCCATCGAGGAGGACCCGGAGCACGGCCTGTGGCGCGTCCGGCAGACCTTCGCCGACCCGAACGGCGACCACGACTGGGGCATCAGCGCGGAGGTCGACCTGGCCGCCTCGGACGAGGAGGGCCGGGCGGTGGTCCGGGTCACCGGCGTGGGCCCGTTCTGACCTCCGGCCCCGCCGGGCCGTTCCGCACGACCGTTCCGACCGTCCCTTCGTGAGAGGAAGAACCGGAGATCCCATGACGACGAACCCCGCCGAGAGACTGGTCGACCTGCTCGACCTGGAGCAGATCGAGGTCAACATCTTCCGCGGCCGCAGCCCCGAGGAGTCGTTGCAACGGGTCTTCGGAGGGCAGGTCGCCGGTCAGGCCCTGGTCGCCGCGGGCCGCACGACGGAGGGCGACCGCCCCGTGCACTCGCTCCACGCGTACTTCCTGCGTCCGGGCATCCCGGGCGTGCCGATCGTGTACCAGGTGGAGCGGGTGCGCGACGGCCGGTCGTTCACCACGCGGCGGGTCACGGCGGTGCAGCGCGGCAAGACGATCTTCAACCTGACGGCCTCGTTCCACCAGCCGGAGGAGGCCGGGTTCGAGCACCAGCTGCCGCCGCGCCTGGACTTCCCGGACCCGCGGTCGCTGCCGCCGGTCGTGGACGAGATCCGCGCGCACCTGGGGTCGCTGCCGGAGTCCCTGGAGCGGATGGCGCGGCGCCAGCCGTTCGACATCCGGTACGTGGACCGGCTGCGCTGGACGGCCGAGGAGATCAAGGACGCGGACCCGCGCAGCGCCGTGTGGATGCGCGCGGTGGGCCCCCTGGGCGACGACCCGCTGGTCCACACGTGCGCGCTGACGTACGCGTCGGACATGACGCTGCTGGACGCGGTCCGCATCCCCGTCGAGCCGCTGTGGGGGCCGCGCGGGTTCGACATGGCGTCGCTGGACCACGCGATGTGGTTCCACCGCCCGTTCCGCGCGGACGAGTGGTTCCTGTACGACCAGGAGTCCCCGATCGCGACGGGCGGCCGCGGCCTGGCGCGGGGCCGGATCTACGACCTGGAGGGCCGGCTGCTCGTGTCGGTGGTCCAGGAGGGCCTGTTCCGGCGGCTGGGCTAGGGAGGGACGTCGTCCGCCCGCCCGGCGGACGGCGCTTCGAGGGCACGGCCTAGAAGAGGCGCTCCTGCTCCACGTCGTGGCGGCGGGGGCGGATGTCGGGGCGGGACGGGTGGAGTTTGGCGTCGCACGCCGGGCCGAGGCCGGTGCGGCGCGAGGCCCGGCCGGTCAGCGGGCGCCCGCACAGCCGGCACCGCACGGCCGGGCGGCCGGGCGCCTCCGGGTCGGGTTCCTCGGGGGCGCAGTCCGGAAGTGGCTGGTCGTTCATGGGTACGTGTCTACCCTGTCGTCTGATCCGATGACGACGAGGAGGGGCCGATGAGCCTGTACGACATCCCGCTGCGCACCCTGTCCGGCGAGCCGACGAGCCTGGCGGAGTACCGGGGACGGGTGGTGCTGGTGGTGAACGTGGCGTCGCGGTGCGGCCTGACCCCGCAGTACGCCGGGCTGGAGAAGCTCCAGCAGCAGTACGGCGAGCGCGGCCTCACCGTGCTCGGCGTGCCGTGCAACCAGTTCGGCGGGCAGGAGCCGGGCAGCGCGGAGGAGATCCGGACGTTCTGCTCGACGACGTACGGGGTGTCCTTCCCGCTGCTGGAGAAGACGGACGTGAACGGGGCCGGCCGGCACCCGCTGTACGCGGAGCTGACGCGGGTCGCGGACGCGGACGGCGAGGCGGGCGACGTGCAGTGGAACTTCGAGAAGTTCCTGGTCTCGCCGGAGGGCGGGGTCACCCGCTTCCGCCCGCGCACGGAGCCGGACGCCCCGGAGCTGGTCGACGCGATCGAGGCGGCGCTGCCCGCCTGACGCCGGGTGGCCGGCGCTCGCCCGGCCGCAGGACACGTGGCGCCGGCCGCGGCTCCCCGTGCGGGGCCGGTGCGGTGGCGGGCCGGGTCAGCCGTACGCGCCCAGGGTGTCCGCGAGCCTGCGGCGGGCGGCCCTGGCGGCGGGCACGACGGCCAGCGCGACGGCGCCGAGGACGGCCGCGGCCACCACGGCCAGCAGGTGCAGCGGCGAGGGGCCGTGGGCGATGCCCGCGCCGACGCCGCTGGTACGGCCCTCGTGGTCGATCAGCCAGTGGGCGAGCGGCACCCCCAGGGCCGTGCCGGCGACGGCCGCGGCGAGGGCGGTGCAGCCGACGGCGGTCACCGTGACGGCGGTGACCTCCCGGGGGGACAGGCCCATGGCCTTCAGGGCGAGCAGGTCGCGCTCCCCCGCGCGCACCGCGCCCCCGATGGCGGTGGACACCTCGGTGAGGCCGATGAGGGCGAGGACGGCGATCAGCCCGGCGACCACGCCGCGCAGTGCGGCGAGCCGGTCGGCGGGACCGGAGACCTGGTGGACGTCGAGGCGCCCGGCGGCGGCCTGGAGCAGCTCGGCGCGCACGGCCTGCGGGTCGGCGCCGGGCCGCAGCCGCAGGTGGTAGACGGTGGGCCGCAGGTCCGGGTCGTTCTCGCGGAGGGTGTCGAGCGAGGTGGAGATGGTCCGGCCGCCGTTCTCGGGTTCGATGCTGCGGCCGACGAGGTGGAGCACCTGCGGGCGGCCGCCGACCGTGACCCGCACCCAGTCCCCGACCCCGGCGCCGAGGAGGTCGAGGAGGCCCTGCCCGGCCACCGCCTCGTCGGGGCCGTCGGCGGGCCGGCCCTCGGCGACGGAGTACGGGTAGGGGTCCTGGCGGGTGCCGAGGCCGCGCAGCGTGATCGTGCCGGTCTGTCCGGGCACGAGCGCGGCGACCTGCAGTCCGCGGTGGGCGGCGAGCACGTCGGGGCTGCGCTGGAGCAGGGCGCGGGCCTCCCGGTCGCCGACCCCCTCGGCGGGGCGGGCGGTGAGCGCGGCGGGCAGGCCGAGCCGTTCGGGCCGGGTGTCGAAGCGTTCGATGGTGGTCCACGCGCCCAGGGCGACGGTGATCAGCAGCAGCGGCAGGGCGAGCCGGGCGACGGTGGCGGGGGTGTGGCGGCCGCGGCCGAACGCGCGGTGCCAGCCGAGGACCAGGGCGGGCGGTACGCCGGGCAGGGCGAGGGCGCGGCGCGCGGGCCGGGACAGTCCCCGGCCGGTGCGGGGGCCGGCCGGGGCGCCGGCGGGAACGGGGGGCACGCGGCCGGCGCGCCAGGCGGCGAGGCCGGTGGCGGCGCCGATGAGGGCGACGACGGCGGCCGGGACGCCGAGGAGCGCGGCCGGGTGCCCGGGCAGGCCCTGCCACACGCCGACGGCGTCGCCGACCCTGCCGGGTATGCGGCCGCCGAGGGTGTGGGTGAGCACGGTGGCGAGGGCGGCGCCGAGCACGGCGTACGCCAGGTGCTGGGCGAGGAAGACCCGGACGACCTGGCCGGGGGTGAAGCCGACGGCCTTGAGGACGGAGATGTCGCGGAGGTGGCCGCGTACGCGGGTGCTGATCGCGCCGAACACGGCGAGCGCGGCGGCGGCGAGGGCGCCCAGCCCGAAGAGGCCGAGGATCCGCCCGAGGAGCCGGGTGTCGTCCTGGGCTTCGGCGCGGGCCTGCTGCCAGTGCGTGACGTCGGTGACGGCGCCGGCGCCGAGGGCGGTGACGGCGCGCTGCACGGCGTACTCGGTGTCGTCGGCGTGGGTGAGGCGCAGGCCGGTGAGGCGGCCGGGCAGGCCGGGGACGGTGCGGACGGTGGCGGCGGGGGCCCAGACGGTGCCGGGGCGTTCGCCGGGCCGGTAGCGGGGTTCGGCCGTGTCGGCGACGCCGAGGACGGTGACGGTGCGTCCGGTGCCGCCGGGCAGGGCGAGGGTGTCGCCGGGCCCGGCGACCAGGGCGGCGGCGAGGCCGCTCTCCAGGACGACGCCGTCGGGGACGGCCGGGTCGAGCCAGCGGCCGGCGGTGAGCAGGGGGCGGCCGGTGGCGGGCGGGCGCTCCCCGGCGGCGCGCAGTTCGACGGAGGCGCGGGCGCCGCGCGAGGCGACGGTGGTGGCGACCGTGTCGTACGGGCCGGCGACGGACGCGACGCCGTCGAGTCCGGCGAGGCGGGCGGGGTCGGCGGCGCGGCCGGTGTGGAGCCACACGTGGGCGGCGTGGGACTGGGTGAAGACCCGCTGCCAGGGGTTGGTGGCGTAGCCGAGGAGGGCCGCGGCGAGGAGGAGCGAGGCGACGATCCCGGCCGTGGCGCAGACGAGGAACAGCGCCTCGCCGCGGTGGGTCCGCAGGTCGGCGTGCGCCCAGCGCAGCATGGCCCGCACGGCGGTCAGTCCCTCAGCTCGACGACGCGGCCGGGGCCGGCGGTGCGCGCGGCCCCGCCGCCGGCGGCGGGGCCGTCGTCCCCGAGGGTGACGTCGTCGGTGATCCGGCCGTCGAAGAAGCTGATGACGCGGTCGGCGGCGCTGGCGAGCCGGGCGTCGTGGGTGACGAGGACGATGGTCTGGCCGCGCCGGTGGAAGCGGGAGAGCAGCCGCATCACCTCGCGGGTGCCCCTGCTGTCGAGGCTGCCGGCCGGTTCGTCGGCGAGGAGCAGCCGGGGGTGGTTGACCAGGGCGCGGGCGAGGGCGACGCGCTGCTGCTCGCCGCCGGACAGTTCGCCGGGCATGCTGCGGGCCTTCGCGGCGAGGCCGAGCTCGGTGAGGAGCCTCTCGCGTTCGGCGCGGGCGTGGCGGGTGGAGGAGCCCGCGAGGAGGGCGGGCAGTTCGACGTTGTCGGCGACGGTGAGGTTGGAGACGAGGTTGAAGAACTGGAAGACGATGCCGATGCTGCGGCGGCGCTCCACGGCCCAGCGGGCCTCCGTGTAGTCGTCGGTGGACTCGCCGTCCAGGAGGACGGTGCCGTCGTCGGGGCGCTGGAGGCCGCCGAGGAGGTGCAGGAGGGTGGACTTGCCGGCTCCGGAGGGTCCGGTGACGGCGACGAACTCGCCGCGGCGCACGGTGAGGTCGACGCCGCGCACGGCGTGGACGGGGCCGCCTTCGCCGTGGTGGGTGCGGACCAGGCCGCGGGCCTCCAGGAGCGGGGCGGCGGACGGGGTGGCGGGGCTCATCGCGGCTCCTCCAGCCCTTCGAGTTCCTCCTGGCAGCGCTCCAGCCAGTCGAGGTCGGCCTGGAGGTGGAGTATGGCGCCCTCGATGAGCAGGTGCGCCGTGCGGTTGTCGCGGTTCTCGGTGGCGGCCAGCTTGGAGAGGGTGCGCATCGTCCTGAGGTACTCGCGTCGCTGTCGGTTGATGAGGGTGATCTGGTCGGCGAGGCCGGTCCGGGGGGCGAGGGCGAGCTTCATGAAGAACTCGTCCCGCACCCGCGGTTCGTCCGCCGTCTCCTCGAACCAGGTGCGCAGCTCGTCGCGCCCGGCGGTGGTGAGGCGGTAGATCTTCTTGTTGGGCCGGCTCGACTGGGCGACCTCCTCGCCCTCGATGAGCCCCGACTTCTCCAGCCGGCCGAGGGTGACGTAGATCTGGCCGACGTTGGGCTGAGGGTACGCGACGCCCAGGAGTTGTTCGAGGTCCTGCTTGAGCTCGTAGCCGTGCGCGGGCCCGTCCGCGAGGAGAGCGAGGAGCTGCATGCGCACTCGTGGGCTCTCCTTCTGTCGCGATCCGGGCTCGATGTGCTCTGCGGCCTAGTATCGCTCAATGCCTAACAGGTATACATGCCACTGACCTGACGAAGGTGTCCGGTACCGGTGTCACAGGGAGGAACCTATGCGGTGGGCGAGTGCCGCGGGTAGGGGCCTCCTCGTCGTGATCCTGCTGCTGGTGGGGTCGGTGGCGTCCGGGGTGCCCGGGGACGGCCGGCGGGAGGCCGGGCGGGGGCCCGTGACGCTGGCCACGGCCGGGGACCTCACGGGGTACCTGGGGCCCCTGCTGGACGACTGGAACCGGGCGCGGCCGGCGGAGCGGGTCACGCTGGTGGAGCTGCCGGACTCGGCGGACGAGACCCGGGCGCAGATGATCACCGACCTGCGGTCCGGTGGGGGCCGGTTCGACCTGCTCAACATCGACGTGGCGTGGACGTCGGAGTTCGCGGCGGCCGGGTGGATCGCGCCGCTGGAGCGGGGGCGGTTCGCGCTGGACGGCTTCCTGCCGCCGGTCGTGGACACGGCGACGTACGAGGGGCGGCTGTACGCCGTGCCGTACGTGACGAACGCCGGGATGCTCTTCTACCGTTCCGACCTGCTGGCCGCGGAGGGCGAACGGCCGCCGCGCACCTGGGCGGAGCTGGAGCGGCAGGCGCGGACGGTCGCGCCGGAGCACGGCGTCGGCGGGTACGCGGGCCAGTTCCTGCCGTACGAGGGGCTGACGGTCAACGTCACGGAGGCGGTGTACTCGGCCGGCGGCACGGTCCTCGGCGACGAGGGCGGACGGGTCGCGGTGGACTCGGCGGCCGCGCGGTCCGGGGTGGCGTTCCTGGCGCGGGGGGTGCGGGAGGGCTGGATCCCCCGCGAGGCGCTGACGTACACGGAGGAGGAGTCCCGGCGGGCCTTCCAGGACGGGCGGCTGCTGTTCCTGCGGAACTGGCCGTACGCGTGGGCGGGCGCCTCGGGGAGCGGCTCCGGGGTCGCGGGCCGGTTCGGGGCGGTGCCGCTGCCGGGCCGGGACGGTCCGGGCACGAGCGTGCTGGGCGGGTCGAACCTGGCGGTGAGCAGCCGGGCGCGGCACGCGGAGACGGCCGCCGACCTCATCGCGTACCTGACGAGCGACGCGGTGCAGCGCCGCGTCCTGGTGGAGGGCGCGCTGCCGCCGGTGCGGGCGGCGCTGTACGGGGACGCGGCGCTGGTGCGGCGCTTCCCGTACCTGCCGGCGCTGCGGGAGAGCGTGCTGGCGGCCCGCCCGCGCCCCAAGAGCCCGCGGTACGAGCAGGTCAGCCTCGCCGTGCAGGCCGTGATGCACGACGCGCTGGCGCAGCGCCAGGGGCCCGGGGCCGCGGTGCGCCGGCTCGCGGCGGAGCTGGACGCGATCGCGCGCCGCGGCTGAGCGCGCTCCCCTCCTTCACCTCACCCCCCTACTTACGTGTTAGGTATGCGGATCGGCCTCTTCGCCGTCCTTTCCCGGGGACAAACCACCCCATACACCGGTAACCAGCCGGTGTTTATTGCTTCGTCATTGACACGAGGTGAACCCCGCTACCTAACATGCATGCATAACCGCTGCCCTTCGAGCAGCACGCACCCTTCACGCAGAGACAGGTCAACGGGTGATGCTCACAGCCCCGGCCGACGACGGCCTCTCGCACCGCCTCACGCACCCCTGGTGGCGCGACGCGGTGATCTACCAGGTGTACGTCCGCAGCTTCCTGGACAGCACCGGCGACGGGATCGGCGACCTCGCCGGCGTCCGCTCCGGCCTGCCGTACCTGAAGAAGCTCGGCGTCGACGGCGTCTGGCTGAGCCCCTTCTACCCCTCGCCGCAGCACGACCACGGCTACGACGTGGCCGACTACCTCGACGTGGACCCGGTCTACGGCGACCTCGACGAGTTCGCGCTGCTGGTCGCCGACGCGCACCGGCTCGGGATCAAGGTGCTGCTCGACATCGTCCCCAACCACTGCTCCAGCGAGCACCCGTGGTTCCGCGAGGCGCTCGCCGCCGGACCCGGCGGCGCGGCCCGCGGCCGGTTCCACTTCGCCGACGGCCGGGGCCCCGGCGGCGACCTGCCGCCCAACAACTGGCACGCGATGTTCGGCGGCCCCGCGTGGAGCCGCGTCACCGAACCGGACGGCACGCCCGGCCAGTGGTACCTGCACATGTTCACGCCCGAGCAGCCCGACCTGAACTGGCGCGACCCCGAGGTCGGCGCGCACTTCGACCAGGTGCTGCGGTTCTGGCTCGACCGGGGCGTGGACGGCTTCCGCATCGACGTGGCCGCCGGGCTGTTCAAGCACCCGGACCTGCCCGACTCTCCCGACCCGGAGGCGGACGCCCGCGCCCGCGACTCGGTCAACCCCCTCGCCTGGAACCGGCCCGAGGTGCACGGCGTGTGGCGGCACTGGCGGAAGGTGTGCGAGGAGTACACCGCCCGCGACGGCCGGGAGCGGCTGCTCGTCGGCGAGGTGTCCGTGCCGACCGCCCGCGAGCACGCCCTGTACGTCCGCCCGGACGAGCTGCACCAGGCGTTCTTCTTCGACCTGCTGGGCGCGCCCTGGGACGCCGCCGCGTTCCGGTCCGTCATCGACGAGGCGCTGCGGGACATCGCCGGCACCGGTTCCAGCGTCACCTGGGTCCTCAACAACCACGACCAGGTCCGCACCGTCACCCGGTACGGGGAGTCCGGCACCGGGGGCACCGGGCTGGGCGCCGCCCGCGCGCGGGCCGCCGCGCTGCTGATGCTGGCGCTGCCCGGCGCCGCGTACGTCTACCAGGGCGAGGAGCTGGGCCTGCCCGAGGTCGTCGACCTGCCGGACGAGGTGCTCACCGACCCGATCTTCCACCGCACGGGCAGCCGGGCCCGGATCCGCGACGGCTGCCGCGTGCCGCTGCCCTGGTCGGGCCACGCCTCGCCGTTCGGGTTCAGCGCCGGCGCCCAGGCCCGGCCGTGGCTGCCGCAACCCGGCTGGTTCGCCGAGCACGCCACCGAGCGGGCGCTCGCCGACACCCGTTCGTCCTGGCACCTGTACCGGGAGGGCCTGCAGCTCAGGCGCGGTCTGCCGCAGCTGGGCGAGGGCTGTCTGCGCTGGCTGGAGGCCCCGCCCGGGGTCCTCGCCTTCGAACGCGGCGACGGGCTGGTGTGCGCCGTGAACTTCGGCACCGCGCCCGTGCCCGCCCCCGTCCCCGCGGCGCCGCTGCTGGCGAGCGGTTCCTGCCCGCCGGGCACGCTGCCCGGGTCCACCGCCGCCTGGTGGATCACCGCCTCCACCCCCTGACCCCCTTCCTCCTCCCGAACCCCTGCGAAAGGTACGGACATGATGAGACGACGCTCCACCGCCGTGTGCGCCTCGGCCCTCGCCACCGCCCTGGCCCTGGGCGCGACCGCCTGCGGCGGCGACCCGGTGACCGCCGGCGGCGGCGACGGCAAGGCCCTGGCCGGGCAGACCGTGACGGTCGCCGGCGTCTGGTCCGGCGCCGAGCAGAAGAACTTCCAGAAGGTGCTGGACGCCTTCACCGAGAAGACCGGCGCGCAGACCCGGTTCGTGTCGACCGGCGACAACGTCTCCACGGTCGTCGGCAGCAAGATCGAGGGCGGGAACGCGCCCGACGTGGTGATGGTGCCGCAGGTCGGCGTGCTCCGGCAGTTCGCCGCCCGCAAGTGGCTCACCCCCCTGTCGAAGACCGCCGAGAAGTCCGTCGACACCGGCTACGCGCCCGTCTGGAAGGGCTACGGCTCCGTCGACGGCGCCCTGTACGGCGTGTACTTCAAGGCGTCCAACAAGTCGACCGTCTGGTACGGCCCCGACACGCTCGACCAGGCCGGCGTGAAGCCCCCGAAGACGTACGACGAGATGCTCGCCGCCGGCCGCACGGTCGCCGACTCGGGCGTGCCGGCCTTCGCGGTCGCCGGCGAGGACGGCTGGACGCTCACCGACTGGTTCGAGAACGTCTACCTGTCGCAGGCGGGCCCGGAGAAGTACGACCGGCTCGCCCGGCACGAGATCAAGTGGACCGACCCCAGCGTCGTCGAGGCGCTCACGACGCTGTCGAAGCTGTTCTCCGACGACAGGCTGCTGGCCGGCGGCCGCAAGGGCGCCCTCGCGACGGACTTCCCCGGCTCGGTCGAGAAGGTCTTCGGGCCGAAGCCGGAGGCCGGGATGGTGTACGAGGGCGACTTCGTCGCCGGGATCGCGAAGGACGAGTTCGGACGGAAGATCGGCGAGGACGCGGCGTTCTTCCCCTTCCCGCCGGTCGGCCGGGGCGAGGCGCCGGTGGTCAGCGGCGGCGACGCGGCGGTCGTCCTCAAGGACGGCAGGAACCAGAGGGCCGCGATGGCGCTCCTGGAGTTCCTGGCCACCCCGCAGGCGGCGGCCGTGTGGGCGGCCGAGGGAGGCTTCCTCTCCCCGAACAAGGGCCTCGACCTCGGCGCGTACGGGGACCCGACGCTGCGGGCGACCGCCAAGTCCCTGATCGACGCGGGCGACTCGGTCCGCTTCGACATGTCGGACCAGGCTCCGGCGGCGTTCGGCGGCACGAAGGGCGCCGGCGAGTGGAAGATCCTCCAGGACTTCCTGCGCGACCCGTCGGACCCGGCCGCGACGGCGGCGGCGCTGGAGGCCGCGGCGGCCAAGGCGTACCGCACCGCGAACCAGGGCTGAGGCGGACCGCACCATGACCACAGTCACCGAGACCGCCCGGCGGGGGGCCGCCGACACGCGGCGCCGCGCCGGGCGGCGCCGGCGGGCCGTCGCCCTCGCCTTCGCCCTGCCCGCGCTGCTGCTGCTCGGCGCGCTGGTGGTGTACCCCGTGCTGTTCTCCGTCGGGCGGAGCTTCTTCGACGCGTCGGGGACGCGGTTCGTCGGCGGCGGCAACTACGTCGAGATGTTCCGCGACCCGGCCACCCTGAGGGCCGTCCGCAACAGCACCGTGTGGGTCGTCGTGGCACCCACCCTGCTGACCGCGCTCGGGCTGATCCTCGCCGTGCTGGTGGAGAGGATCCGCTGGGCGGCGGCGTTCAAGCTGCTGCTGTTCCTGCCGATGGCGGTGTCGTTCCTCGCGGCGGGCATCATCTTCCGCCTCGCCTACGAGGAGGACCCCGACAAGGGCGTCCTGAACGCGGCGGTGGTGGGCGTGCACGACCTGTTCGAGGACGGCGCGTCGTACCCGGGGGCGCGGGCCCGCGAGGGCGGGGACGTGCGGCGCACCGGGGACGGGGCGTACGAGACGACTGCGGCGGTCTCCCCCGGCGGTACCGCGCTCCCGCTGGGCCTCGTGGGCGTCAGGCCCGCGGAGGTGCCGCCGGAGGCGCGGCCCGCGGCGGCGGCCGCGGCGGGGAAGCCGGGCCCCGGCGAGCTGCGCGGCGTCGTGTACCTGGACTTCACCCCGGGCGGCGGGGGGCGCCCGGGCGCGGTCGACGCGGCGGAGCGGGGCCTGCCGGGCCTGGCCGTGGAGGCGGTACGGGACGGCCGGGCGGTCGCCACGGCCACCACGGGGGCGGACGGCGCGTTCCGCTTCGACGGCCTGGAGGAGGGCGGGGCGTACACGGTGCGGCTGCCCGCGGAGAACTTCGCCGAGCCGTTCGGGGGCGTGTCGTGGCTGGGCCCCGCGCTGGTCACGCCGGCGATCATCGGGGCGTACCTGTGGATCTGGACGGGCTTCGCCATGGTCCTGATCGGCGCCGGCCTGTCGGCGCTGCCGCGTGACGCGCTGGAGGCGGCGCGGATCGACGGGGCGAACGAGTGGCAGGTGTTCCGGCGGATCACCGTGCCGTTGCTGGCGCCCGTGCTGACGGTCGTCTTCGTCACGCTGGTCATCAACGTGATGAAGGTCTTCGACCTGATCTACATCATCGCGCCGGGCCCGGTGCAGCAGGACGCGACGGTGCTGGCCACCCAGATGTGGCTGGTGTCGTTCGGCGGCGGCAACGACCAGGGGCTCGGCAGCGCGCTGAGCGTCCTGCTCCTGCTGCTGGTGGTCCCCGCGATGGTCTTCAACGTCCGCCGCTTCCGCAGGAGCCAGTCATGACCGCGACCGCACCCGTCCTGGTGGAGCCGGCCTCCCCGGCCCCCCTGGCGCCCCCTCCCCCGCGCCCCCGCCGGCGGCGCCTGCGGCGCCTGCTCGGCAACGGGCTGGTGCAGGCGTTCCTCCTGGTGGTGGGGCTGGTCTGGATCACACCGGTGGCCGGTCTGCTGCTGTCCTCCCTGCGCTCGGCGCAGGACAGCGCGTCCAGCGGCTGGTGGACGGCCCTGGCCGACCCGGGGCAGCTGTCGTTCGCCAACTACGCGGCGCTGCTGGACGACGCGGGCATGACGCGGGCGTTCTGGAACACGGTGCTGATCTCGGTGCCGACGACGGTCCTGGTCGTCGCCCTGGCGGCACTGGCCGGCTACGCCTTCGCGTGGCTGGAGTTCCCCGGCCGGGACTGGCTGTTCCTGCTGGTGGTGGCGCTGCTGGTGGTACCGGTCCAGGTGGGCCTGCTGCCGGTGGCGAAACTCTTCGGCCAGCTGGGCCTGTTCGGCACGATCCCGGGCGTGGTGCTCTTCCACGTCGCGTACGGGCTGCCGTTCGCGGTCTTCCTGCTCCGCAACTACTTCGCGGAGATGCCGCGCGAGATGCTGGAGGCGGCGCGGATGGACGGCGGCGGGGAGTGGCGCGTCTTCGTCCACCTGGTGATCCCGGTGGGCCGCCCGGCCCTCGCGTCCCTGGCCATCTTCCAGTTCCTGTGGGTGTGGAACGACATGCTGGTGGCCCTCCTCTTCGCCGACTCCTCCTCGCAGCCGCTGACCGTGGAACTCCAGTCCCAGGTACGGCAGTTCGGCAGCAACATCGACGTCCTGGCCCCGGGCGCGTTCCTGTCCCTGGTCGTCCCGGTGGTGGTCTTCCTGGCCTTCCAGCGCCACTTCGTCCAGGGGGTGATGGCGGGTTCCGTGAAGTGACGGCGGAGGGCACGGGGCCGTACGCCCCGCGCCCCCACCGCCGATCCGTCGGCCGCCGTCCGCGGCCGGCGGTCAGCGGATCGGCACGCCGGAGAGGGTGCGGGCGATGACCAGGCGCTGGATCTCGCTCGTGCCCTCGAAGATCGGCGGATCACGGCGCCACCGTGCGACACACCAAACCCCACCGGTCGACGGGTGGTTGTCGAGGGGCAGAGCTGCGTCTCATCGCCAGTCGATCCGATGTGTGCTTGCGGGCTGTCACGATTTCATCACTACCGGAGCAGGCGCCTCCCCCGCCCCGCTACGGTCGTGGCTTCTCGCACAACCTTGGGGGTCCTCATGAGCCAGTCGCCGCCGCCGCATCCACCGCAGTGGGCGCCGCCGCCCACCGCGCCGCCTGCCCGGCCGGGCTGGGCGCGCAAGCGCTACGTCATCCCGGCAGCCGTCCTGCTGTTCTTCATCGGAGTAGGCATCGGCAGCGCCGGCAGCAAGGACACGACCGTGGAAGCGGCGCCCGCGCCGACGGTGACCAAAACGATCACCGCCACGCCGACGGCGGACGACAAACCGGCTGCCACTCCCCCGCCGAAGGCCAAGCCGTCCTCGACGCCAAGGACGGATCCTGCTGCTTCGGTGCCCCCTGCGGATAACCCCTCGGACAGCATCCGGGTGCCGAACTTCGTCGGCATGGGGCTGCAGGCGGCCCAGGACCACGCGCAGGAACAGGGCCTCTTCATGCTGACCTCTCACGACGAGACGGGGGCAGACCGGGCCCAGGTGCTCGACAGGAACTGGACCGTCTGCTCGCAGGATCCTGCAGCCGGCGCCACCGTCTCGGCGGAGACGACCATCGACTTCGGGGCGGTCAAGCTTGAGGAGACCTGCCCCTGACATCGGAAACGGCAGCGCGCCCCCACCACATCGGAGGTGGGGGCGCTGCTACTTCTCCGGCTTCTTCACGTGCTTGGTCCAGGCGGCGACAGTGGCCTGGACCAGCTGGGTGATGCATTGGGCGGCGGCCTGATCGACCCGGTTCTCGATGTTGCCGATCTCGGTCGACACGCCGTCGAGCACCACCGTGTTCATGCTTCCTGTACGGGGCACGTGGGTGCCGGCCGCAGGTGATGTGGCAGAGGATGGTGCGGTCGGTGAACACACGTCAGGCCCAGTGAAGTCACACCACCAGCAAGGAAGGAGCGACCCTGTTATTCGCGGGTCGGCGGTAAGGGTGCCCGCCACGAGGGGATGCCGGCCACAGGAGCCGCTTACGGGTGCTACTTGGTGGGGACGGCCCACTCGATCGGCTCGTCGATGGAGTCAGGGTGGTAGACGATGCGCTCGGGACGTTGATCGGGTTCGGTGGGGAACATGATGCCACCGCGCACGCACTTGCCAGGCTTGACGAGCTTCTCGTTCATGGGGAACTCGGGCTTGGGGAAGTCGCCACCGTGCAGGCCGGTCACTTCGGCCTGGGCCCCGTCCTCGTAGGCGAGTGACCAGGCAGACTGAGTGACGTGGATGTTCCCACCTTCTTCGTTGCAGACCTTCACCTCGATGCGCGCCCAGACCGCCTTGCCACTGACGCCCAACTCCTTGCCGGGCGGCCTGAAACCAACGACCGGCTGGGTGTAGGACAGGGCGACGGTGGAGCCCTTGGTACGAGTGACACCGTCGATGGCCAGACCCTCCCATTTCCATGCTTCGCCGAGAGGGAGGGGACTCTGTGGTGTGGAGGTGGACGGGGACGGTGCCTGCTCCGTCATTTCGCCGGTACTGGGCTGCGGAGCAGACGCCGGCTTGTCGGGCGTGGGCTCGGTACCGCAGGCGGTGAGTGTGGTGAGGAGGAATACCGCGAGTGCGGCGGTGGTACGGGTGCGCATGGTCTCCCCTGGACTGTGCGGATGCGGGGGACCATGGTGCCGTGGGAAGTGGCCGGGCGTCCGGGAAATGATGATGCCTCGCTTGGCGACGGGGCGTTCTGCATCCGGTCGTGCCGGATCCACTGAACCGGCGAAGGAGCAGCGGCGAAAGCGGCGGCACCATGAACACGAACGATCTCCCCATGATCTCCCAGAGGCACTCTGAGCGGATCAGGCAGACGATCCGGCCCCCCTCGCGCATGGGAGGGGGGCCGGTTCTTGAGAGGGATCCTATGCGCGTCCTGCTGGTTCCATGTGTCAGCGGATCGGCACGCCGGAGAGGGTGCGGGCGATGACCAGGCGCTGGATCTCGCTCGTGCCCTCGAAGATCGTGTAGATCGCGGCGTCGCGGTGCATGCGCTCGACCGGGTACTCGCGGGTATAGCCGTTGCCGCCGAGGATCTGGATCGCCTGGGCGGTGACGTCCCTGGCGGTCTCGCTGGCGTACAGCTTCGACATGGAGCCCTCCGCGGAGGTGAAGGGCTTGCCCGCGGTGGCCATCCAGGACGCGCGCCACACCAGGAGGCGGGCCGCGTCGATCCGGGTGCGCATGTCGGCGAGCTGGAAGGCGACGCCCTGGTTGTCGATGATCGGGCGGCCGAACTGGTGGCGCGTCGTGGCGTAGTCGAGGGCGACCTCGTACGCCGCGCGGGCCGTGCCGACGGCCATCGCGCCGACCGCCGGGCGGGACGCCTCGAAGGTGGCCATCGCGGCGTTCTTGACGCGCTCGCCGCCCTTCCTGGCCTTCTCCCGCGCGCGGGCCAGGCGCTCGTCCAGCTTGTCCTTGCCGCCGAGCAGGCAGGAGCCGGGGACGCGCACGCCCTCCAGGACCACCTCCGCCGTGTGGGAGGCCCGGATGCCGTGCTTCTTGAACTTCTGGCCCTGCGACAGGCCGGGCGTGCCGGGCGGGACGATGAAGGAGGCGTGGCCCTTGGAGCCCAGTTCCGGGTCGACGACGGCCACGACCACGTGGACGCCCGCGATGCCGCCGTTGGTGGCCCAGGTCTTGGTGCCGTCGAGGACCCACTCGTCCTTCGCCTCGTCGTACACGGCGCGCGTCCGCATGGAGGCGACGTCCGAGCCGGCGTCGGGCTCGGAGGAGCAGAACGCGGCGACCTTCACGTCCTCGGGGGTGCCGTACATCTGGGGTATCCAGGTGCCGATCTGCTCCTCGGTGCCGTTGGCGAGGACGCCCACCGCGGCGAGGCCGGTGCCGACGATGGACAGGGCGATGCCCGCGTCGCCCCAGAACAGCTCCTCCATCGCCACGGGGATGCCGAGGCCGGTCGGGTCGAAGAACTGCTGGGCGTAGAAGTCGAGGGAGTAGATGCCGACCTTGGCGGCCTCCTGGATGACCGGCCAGGGGGTCTCCTCGCGCTCGTCCCACTCCGCGGCGGCCGGGCGGATCACGTCCTTGGCGAATCCGTGCAGCCAGTCACGGACCTGCTTCTGGTCGTCGTTCAGCTCGAGTGTGAACTCGGCCATGGTTCCCTCCCGGCGGACGTGCGCATGTTACTAACGGTAACCGCAGTCTGTTACCGGTAAGTAGCCGCTGTCAACCGGCAGCCGGCGCCGGGTCGGTGTTACGTTGCGCTGGCCTTGGGAACGTCGACGGGCGGGGAGAGACGCTATGGACACCACACACCGGACCGAGCAGCAGCGATCGGCCGAACGGCGGCGGCGCGAACTGCTCGAGGCGGCGGACCGCGTGGTCCTGCGCGACGGACCGCAGGCGTCCATGAACGCCATCGCCGCCGAGGCCGGCATCACCAAGCCGATCCTCTACCGCCACTTCGGTGACAAGGGCGGGCTGTACCGGGCCCTCGCCAAGCGGCACACCGACGCCCTGCTGGCCGCGCTGCGCGCCGCGCTCGACGCCCCGGCCGACCGCCGGCGGCGCGTCGAGGCGACCCTCGACACGTACCTCGCCGCGATCGAGGCGCGCCCGCAGGTGTACCGGTTCCTGATGCACCCCGCCGAGGAGGCCGGCCAGCAGCCGGAGCAGGGGTTCGACGTGGGCCGGCACTCGGCGCCGCTGCTGCGCCGCATGGGCGAGGAGCTCGCCGAGGTCATCGCCGAGCGCGTCGACCTGGGCGAGGGCGGCGAGGCGCTGGCACGGGTGTGGGGGCACGGCATCGTCGGCATGATGCACGCGGCGGGCGACTGGTGGCTGGGCGAACGGCCCTGCGGCCGGGCCGCGTTGGTGTCGGCACTGGCCGACCTCCTGTGGGGCCGCCTCGCCGGGGCGGACGACCGCGTGGGCGGCCCCCGGTTCTGAGCGGTGCGGACCGCGGGGCGGTACGCCCGCGGAGGCGTACCGCCCGGGGCGGCCGCCCCGGGCCCCGGCGGCCCGTCAGGCACAGGATCCGCCAGGCACCGCACCCGTCGGACGCCGCACCCGTCGGACGCCGCACCCGTCAGACGCGGCGCCCCCACGGGGCGCGCCGCGCCGCGCGCAGGACCCTCGCCCGGCGCCAGCCGCCCAGGCGGTCCGGGTACAGCAGGCCGTCCAGGTGGTCGCACTCGTGCTGGAGGCACCGGGCGAAGAACCCCGTGCCCTCCACCCGCACCGGCTCGCCCCGCACGTCGACGCCCTCGACCACGGCCCGGTCGGGCCGCTCCGTCCCGGCCTCCAGGCCGGGCAGCGACAGGCAGCCCTCCGGGCCCCGCACGCTCACCCCGCCGGTCTCCACCAGACGCGGGTTGACGACATGCCCGAGGTGGCGGACGTCCTCGTCGTCCGGGCAGTCGTAGACGAAGACCCGCAGGCCCACCCCGACCTGGTTCGCCGCGAGGCCGACGCCGTTCGCCGCGTACATCGTGGCGAACAGGTCCTCCACCAGGCGCGCCAGGGACGGCCCGAAGTCGGTGACGGTCTCGCAGGGGGCGTGCAGCACGGGCGAACCGAGCAGGCTCATCGCCCGCACGGCGCCGGAACTGCCGGGGATCGGCCGGTTTCGCATGGCGTTCAGGGTACTTTCAGGCCCGCCACCTGCTCTCCGGTAGGTGGCGGGGTTCGGGGCGGCGACCGGATCTCGATAGGCTGAGGCGACCCACGCTAGGAGGAACAAGGACGATGGCAGGCAACTCGGAGCCGCTGTCGCCGCGCGCCAAGCTGGCCGTGACGGCGGGCAAGGCCGCAGCGGCGGTGTCTCGCGCGGCGGGACGCGGCAGCGGTTCGGTGATCGGCGGCCGGGTGGCGCTCAAGCTCGACCCCGACCTTCTGGGCCGGCTCGCGCAGCATCTGGACGTCATCCTGGTGTCGGCGACCAACGGCAAGACCACCACGACCCGTCTCATCGCCGAGGCGCTGCGCGCCAGCGGCCCGGTCGTCTCCAACGCGCTCGGTGCGAACATGCCCGCGGGCATCACCTCCGCACTGGCCGGCGGGACGGACTCGAAGTACGGCGTCATCGAGGTGGACGAGAAGTACCTCGCGGGCGTGGCCCGGGACACCGAGCCCAAGGCGATCGCGCTGCTCAACCTCTCCCGCGACCAGCTGGACCGCGCCGCGGAGACCCGGATGCTCGCCGAGAAGTGGCGCGAGGGCCTCGCCGGCACGAAGGCCGTGGTCGTCGCCAACGCGGACGACCCGCTCGTCGTGTGGGCCGCCTCCTCCTCACCCAACGTGGTGTGGGTGGCGGCCGGCCAGGAGTGGAAGGACGACGCCTGGTCGTGCCCGGCGTGCGGCGGTGTGATGCAGCGCCCCGGCGACGACTGGTTCTGCGGCGAGTGCGGCTTCCGCCGCCCCGCCCCCACGTGGGCGCTCAGCGGCGACCACGTCCTGGACCCGCACGGCTCCGCCTGGCCGATCCACCTGCAGCTGCCGGGCCGCGCGAACAAGGCGAACGCCACGTCCTCCGCCGCCGTCGCCGCCGTGTTCGGCGTGCCGCCGCAGGTCGCGCTGGAGCGGATGTACCAGGTGCAGGCCGTCGCCGGCCGGTACGACGTGGTCTCCTTCCTCGACCGCGACCTGCGGCTGCTGCTGGCGAAGAACCCGGCCGGCTGGCTGGAGACGTTCTCGCTCATCGACCGGCCGCCGACTCCGGTCATCCTCTCCGTCAACGCGCGCGGCGCGGACGGCACGGACACGTCGTGGCTGTGGGACGTCGACTACCCGCGCCTCGCCGGCCACCCGATCTTCGTGATCGGCGACCGCCGGCTGGACCTCGCCGTCCGGCTGGAGGTCGCGGGCCTGGAGTTCCGGGTGTGCGACACCCTCGACGAGGCCGTGCAGTCGGCCCCGCCCGGGCGGATCGAGCTGATCGCCAACTACACCGCGTTCCAGGACGTGCGCCGCCGTGTCGGCAACTGATCCGCGAGGAGGACGAAAGAGCATGAGCGACAGCAGCCTGCGTCTGGTGTGGGTCTACCCCGACCTGCTCAGCACCTACGGAGACCAGGGCAACGTCCTCGTCGTCGAGCGCCGCGCCCGCCAGCGCGGCCTGGACGTGCAGCGCGTGGACGTGCGCAGCGACCAGCCGATCCCGACCTCCGGTGACATCTACCTCATCGGCGGCGGCGAGGACCGGCCGCAGCGGCTGGCCGCCGAGCGGCTGCGGCGGGACGGCGGCCTGAACCGGGCCTCGGAGAACGGCGCGATCATCTTCTCGGTGTGCGCCGGCTACCAGATCCTCGGCCACGAGTTCATCAACGACCTCGGCGAGCGGGAGCCCGGCCTCGGCCTGATCGACGTGGTCTCCACGCGCGGCGAGGGCGAGCGGTGCGTCGGCGACGTCCTCGCCGACATCGATCCGCGCCTGGGCCTGCCGCAGCTGACGGGCTTCGAGAACCACCAGGGCGTCACGCACCTGGGCCCGACGGCCCGGCCGTTCGCGCGGACCGTCTTCGGCAAGGGCAACGGCACCGGGGACGGCACGGAGGGCGCGTACAACGACACCGTCTTCGGCACGTACATGCACGGCCCCGTCATGGCGCGCAACCCGCAGATCGCGGACCTGCTGCTGAAGCTGGCCCTCGACGTGAACGCGCTGCCGCCGACGGACGACCGGTGGTACGAGGCGCTGCGCGCCGAGCGGATCGCGTCGGCCAGCCAGCCGGCCTGACCCCGGTTCCCGGGCCGCTCCGCGCGCGGCCCGGGGGCCGGAGGGGCACGCGGAGGCCGGGAGGGCGGTCACGCGCAGGCGTGGGGCGCCGGGCGCGATCGCCCTCCCGGCACCCGCCGAGGGCATCCCGGAGGCGGGGCGGGGCGGGGGGACGGGTCCGCTTCGTCTGTTCCTCCGAAGTCCGTCCACGGGTCGGACGGCCGGTTCGGCTGTCCCACCCCGCGCCGGTAGGGTGGCGGGTGATCCAGACCGGACGACGTGGTCCGGGAGTCGGCCCACGTTGCAAAGGTATTTCGGGCTATGCGCATTGGTGTGCTCACCTCCGGTGGCGACTGCCCCGGTCTGAACGCCGTCATCCGTTCCGTCGTGCACCGCGCCGTCGTCGACCACGGGGACGAGGTCATCGGCTTCCACGACGGGTGGAAGGGCCTGCTGGAGTGCGACTACCGCAAGCTCGACCTCGACTCGGTGAGCGGCATCCTCGCCCAGGGCGGCACGATCCTCGGCTCCTCGCGGGTCCAGCCCGCGCACCTGGTGGACGGGGTGGAGCGGGCCCGCGGACACGTCGCGGAACTCGGTCTCGACGCGATCATCCCGATCGGCGGCGAGGGCACCCTGAAGGCGGCGAACCTGCTGTCGGAGGCGGGCCTGCCGATAGTCGGCGTGCCCAAGACGATCGACAACGACATCGCGTCGACGGACGTGACCTTCGGTTTCGACACGGCCGTCGGGGTCGCCACGGAGGCGCTGGACCGGCTGAAGACGACGGCCGAGTCGCACCAGCGCGTCCTCATCGTCGAGGTCATGGGCCGGCACACCGGCTGGATCGCGCTGCACTCCGGCATGGCGGCCGGCGCGCACGCGATCGTCGTGCCAGAGCGGCCCTTCGACATCGACGAGCTGGCCGCGCGCGTCGGTGCCCGCTTCGAGGCGGGCAAGCGGTTCGCGATCGTCGTCGCCGCCGAGGGCGCCAAGCCCCGCGCGGGCTCCATGGAGTTCGACGAGGGCGGCAAGGACATCTACGGCCACGAGCGGTTCGCGGGCATCGCCCGGCAGCTGTCCACCGAGCTGGAGGAGCGGCTCGGCAAGGAGGCCCGCCCGGTCATCCTCGGCCACGTCCAGCGCGGCGGCACCCCGACCGCGTACGACCGCGTCCTCGCGACCCGGTTCGGCTGGCACGCGGTGGAGGCCGCCCACCGCGGCGAGTTCGGCATGCTGACCGCGCTGCGCGGCACCGAGATCGTCATGGTGCCGCTCGCCGAGGCCGTGCAGACCCTCAAGACCGTCCCCGCCGACCGGTACGCCGAGGCCGAGACCGTCCTGTAACCCGGTACTCCGCGAGGGGCGCCCGCACGGGCGCACCGAACCCGCCCCCGGTCGCCGACGCGGCCGGGGGCGGTTCTAGTCTGGTGCGGCAAGCGGACAACCCAGCATGAATCAGGAGCCGCGGGATGGATCACAGCGGACACGGCATGACGATGGACCTGCCGCCGTTCACGCTGGGGCGGGGGCTGGCGTACTCGCCGGACACGTTCTTCCTGGTGGGGTGCCTGCTCGCGCTGGCGCTGTACGGGTGGGGCGTCGTGCGGCTGCGCCGGCGCGGTGACGCCTGGCCGGTCGGCCGCACGGTGTTCTTCACGGTCGGGGTGCTCTCCGTGGCGCTGGTGATGTGCACCGGGCTGAACGACTACGGCATGGTCATGTTCAGCGTGCACATGGTGCAGCACATGGTGATCAGCATGCTGTCGCCGATCCTGCTGCTGCTGGGCGCGCCGGTGACGCTGGCGCTGCGGGCGCTGCCCGTCGCCGGGCGGGGCGGCAGAGGGCCGCGCGAGCTGCTGCTGATGCTGCTGCACAGCCGGTACATGCGGGTGATCACGCACCCGGCGTTCACGATCCCGATCTTCATCGCGAGCCTGTACGGGCTGTACTTCACGCCGATCTTCGACTTCCTCATGGAGTCCACGGCGGGCCACATCGCGATGATGGTCCACTTCCTCGCGGTCGGCGTGGTCTTCTTCTGGCCGATCATGGGCGTCGACCCGGGCCCGCACCGGCCGGGCTACGTGATGCGGATGCTGGAGCTGTTCGCGGGCATGCCGTTCCACGCGTTCTTCGGTATCGCGCTGATGATGGCGTCGGAGCCGATGGTCGGGACGTACGCGAACCCGTCGGCGTCCCTCGGCATCGACGCGCTGGCCGACCAGAACGCGGCCGGCGGCATCGCCTGGGCGTTCAGCGAGATCCCGTCCGTGGTGGTGCTGGTCGCGCTGCTGTACCAGTGGTACCACTCCGAGCAGCGGGCGGCGAAGCGTTCGGACCGGGCCGCGGACCGGGACGGCGACAAGGAGCTGGCGGCGTACAACGCGTACCTCGCCTCGCTCCAGGCGCGCGGCCGGTAGCGCACGGCGCCCTGGCGCCGCCCCCCGGTGCGGGGCGACCATGGCAGGACGAGGCCCGCGGCCGGAGGAGTACGCGATGTCCGGATCCACGAAGACCATGGGGACGATCACCGTCGGTGCGCTGGTCCTGACGACGGCGTACACGGTGGCGTTGGGGAGCAACGGCTGGCTGTGGTTCGCCTGGATCGTGCTCGGCCTGGTGACGCTGGGGATGGCGGCCGTGGGCGACGGCTGAGTCCGGCGGAAGAAAATTCCCTCCGGGCGGCAACCTCCGCGGCGGTGGCGGCGACCACCGGGTGCAAGTGGCCCCCATGCAAGGATTCACATGAGTTCAGAGACACAGCCGCGGGCGCGGCACCGCCGTCGCCTCACCCGTCGCCGCACCCTCGTCGGCGGGCTCGCCGCCCTCGGCCTCACCGGTGCCGCGCTGGTCGGCAGCGGCATGCTCGCCCCGGCCGGCGCGGCCTCCGCGTGGCCGGAGGCGAAGGGCGGCAAGCCGGTCGCCAAGACCATCGAGGTCTCGGGCACGTACGACGGCAAGCTCCAGCGCTTCCACGGCAGCGGCCCCCTGGGCGACGGCGGCCAGGGCGAGGGCCAGTCGCCGATGTTCACGCTGAAGGACGGCGCGGTCCTGAAGAACGTCGTCATCGGCTCCCCGGCCGCCGACGGCGTCCACTGCCTGGGCAGCTGCACGCTGCAGAACGTCTGGTGGGAGGACGTCGGCGAGGACGCCGCCTCCTTCAAGGGCAAGTCCGCCTCGGCGGTCTACACCGTGCACGGCGGCGGCGCGCGGAAGGCCTCCGACAAGGTCTTCCAGTTCAACGGCGCGGGCAAGCTGGTCATCACCAAGTTCCAGCTGTCGGACTTCGGCAAGCTGGTGCGCAGCTGCGGCAACTGCTCCACGCAGTACAAGCGGACGATCGTCGTCGACGACGTCGACGTGACCGTCCCGGCCAAGCAGCTGGTCGGCATCAACGCCAACTACGGCGACACGGCCTCGCTGCGCAACGTCCGCATCCACGGCGACGGCAAGCGCAAGGTCCAGCCGTGCGTCCGGTACGAGGGCAACAACAAGGGCAAGGAGCCGCGCACGCTGGGCAGCGGCCCCGACGGCACCCACTGCCGCTACGCCGCGTCGGACATCACCCACAAGTGATCCGGCGCCCCGTCCGGCGGCCCGAGGGCACCGGACGGGGAAGGCGCGGAACGGCTCCCGGGGCCACGGCGATCACGCCGTGGCCCCGGTCGTGTGTCGGGGGGCGCGGAGCGCGGAGGCGTACGTAGGCACGACGTCGATACGCCAGCGCACCCCAGTCGATCGTATGACTAACCCTCTTCATGCTTTCGACGGAGCTTGTCGTGGACACAAAGTTGACGGGCCGTCCGAAACCGACGGAACCGTCCGCCGGACCGTCCCACGAGGAGGCCGCATGCTGCAGGTCGAGCGTCTGCTCGCGGACTGCCTTCACGACGCGCGCACCGATCCCCCCGGCGCCCTGCCGCTGCTGCCCGAGGGCGACGCGTACGCGGCGGCCCGCCGCACCTTCCTCGCCGCCGGGCTGCGCGCCCTGCGCGACGAGCGGCGGCCGGACAGCGGCTGGACGCAGGTCAACGTCGCCCCCGACGGGGCGCGCGCCTGGCCCGCCCTGTACCGGCGGCTCGCCGACACCGCCCGGGAGCTGACCGGGTCGGGGGCGGCCGACGACTTCTTCTTCCTCCACAAGCCGCCGGGGCTGCGCGTCCGCTTCCACGCGCCCGGGCCGGCCGGGGCCGCCGCGCTGCGCGAGGAGCTCGTAGGGCTGCTCGACCGGGAGCGGGGCGGCTGGGCGCCGCCGGTGCCGGCCGTCTACGAGCCGGAGACGTACCTCTTCGGCGGCGCCCGGTCGATGGAGTGCGTGCACCGGCTGCACACCGCGGACTCGCTGGCGTGGCTGGACCACCACACGGGGACGCGCCCGCCGGCGGACTGGCGGGTGTCGCTGACGCTGCTGCGCGCGGTCCTGGACGGGCTGGGCGTCGTCGGCTGGGAGCACCGCGGGGTGTGGCAGGCGGTACGGGAGGAGACCGGCCGCCGGCTGGCGGGCGGGCTGCGCGGAACGGACCGGGAGCGCGTCGCGGCCGGGGTCAGGGCGTACTGGGAGCGGTCGGACCAGGGCCGCCTGGAGGAGTTGCCGGCGGCGTGGCGGGCCCGGGTGGCCGCGCACCGGGACGCGCTGCGCGCGGCGGCCGAGCGGTGGCGGACCGGCTACTTCGAGTCCGGTGAGGCGCGGATCGGGCCGCGCAGGGCCGCCGCGCACTGGGTGGTCTTCCACTGGAACCGGGGGCGTTTCTCGGCGGCCCGGCAGGGGCTGCTCACCGAGGCGCTCGCCGACGACGGGAGGGCGTGACATGACCGCCGACACGATCGGTGCCCTCGCGCTGCTGCGCGTCGCCGGCATGCCGTGCGCCGCGTGGGCGGCGGCGGGCGACCCCGCGCTGTTCGGCCGGGTGGTCCGGCACGCCGACGCCGTCGAGCGGCAGGCCGCCCGGGCGCGGGCGCTGGCCGAGCGGGTGGGCGCCGAGGTGGTGCCGGACGCCCGGCTCTCCGCCGCCGGGCGCGGCGCCGTACTGGCGCTGCGGCGGCGCCTGCACGCCGGGGAGGCGCCCGGCCCGGCGGACTGCCGGCTGCTGGAGGCCGTGCCGGCCGTCGCCGCGGAGGCCCGGGCGCTGCTCACGGACGCGCGGCGGGCGCGGGAGGAGGAGCGGCGGCTGGAGGAGGCGGTCGCGGCCGAGCGGACCCGGGTGGCGGCCCGCGCCTGGGAGACGGCCCGCGGCGACCCGGTGCTGCGGACGTTCCTGGAGGGGACGGCGCCCGGCGTCGTCGCGGACATCGAGCGCCGGCTGGCCGAAGGCGGCTCCTGGGAGGGGAGGCAGCTGCGCAAGCGCGCCGCGTACCTGTGGCGGGTGCTGGGCCGGATGGCCGCGAAGACCACGCCCCGGGGCTGGGCGGGCCACGTCGCCGTGGCCCCGGTCGGCGAGGCCGGGGGCGCGTGGACGCTGGTCGCGGGGAAGGCCGTGCTCGGCGCGGTGGCGCTCGGGGAGGCGGAGAACGTCCACCTCGTACGGGCCGGGAGCGGGCCCGCCGGCCTGCCGGACGCCCCGCCGTCGACGCTGCTCGCCCCCGCGCCGCTGCACTTCACGCAGGGCGATCCGGCCGACGGTTCGGCGGTGCTGCGCTGCTGGGTGGTGGAGCCGCACGCGCCGGGGCGGCTGCGCCACGTCGTCCTGCGGCGCACCGGGGCGCTGGGCCGCGTCCTGGCGCTGCTCGCGGACGGGCCGGTGGCGCTCGGGGACGTGGAGAAGGCGCTGCTCGCCGCGGCGCCGGGCGCCCGGCCCGCGGACCCGGCGGTGCTGCGCGGGTTCCTCGGGCACCTGGCCGGGACGGGGGTGCTCCAGGTGTGCGCGGCGCCCCGGCAGCGGTACGGGGCGTGGTCGCCGCCGGGCGGGGCGCTGCCGCTCCCGACGGCGTCGGCGGGCGCCGGGTCGTGGTTCGTGGACGTGTACCGGCGGACGGACGCGGCCGTGGGCGTGCGCGCCGCCGACCGGGTGCGGGACGGGGTGCGGGTCGCCGCGCGGGTCGCCGCGCTGCGCGAGGCGGGGCGGGAGCGGCAGACCCCCGTCGCCTGGCCGATCGGGACGGAGCCACGGCCCGTCGGCGAGGTCCTCGCCGAACGGCTCGCCCCCGCCGGGGACGCCGCCCCCGCCGTACGCGGCGGATACGCGGGCTGGCCCGCGGCCGGCGCGCCGGACGGGGGCTGCGGGTACGCCGCGCTGCTCGACCACCTGGCGGCCCGTGCCGGCGAGGAGCAGGTCGACCTGGACGACGCGCTGCTGGACGCGCTCGGCGCGCCGAGCGCCGACGAGGCCCTGCCGCCCTGGCCGTTCGACTGCCTGCTGCGGCCCCTGGCCGGCGGCCCGGCGAGCCCGGTCGCCGTCCTGGAGACGGCGTCCCCGGCGGGGGTGCTGGACGCCCGGTTCGCCGACGGGATGCGGGCGCTGGACGGCGGGTACGGAGCCGCCGACGCGTACCGGGCGTTCCTGGCGGACCTGGAGCGGCGCACCGGGGTGCGGTTCGTCGAGCTGCTGGTGCCGCCGCTCGCGGAGCGGGCCGCCAACGCCGTGCGGCGCCCGGTCGTCACGTCCTGGTGGACGGGCGATCCGGACCCGACCCCGTACTACGGCCCGGCCGGCGAGGGGGCTCGGTACCTGCCGCTGGACCGGATCACGGTGCGGCTGCGGGACGGGCAGCTGGTCGCCGAGGCGGACGGGCGGCGGATCGTGCCGGTCCACCACGCCACGCGCAGCCCCGCGCCGCCGTACGACCTGCTGATGCAGCTGCTGCTCATGGCGGGCCTCCCGGTCACCCGGCGGATGGTGCGGCTGGACGGTCTGGAGGCGGCGCTGCCCGGGTACGGCCGGCTGCCGCGGCTGACGGTGGCGGGCGGTGCGCTCGTGGTGGCCCCGGCGACCTGGCGGCTGGAGCGCGCCCGGTTGTGGGACCAGCGCGACACCGCCCTGGCGAAGGTGCGCGCGCTGGCGCTGCTGCGGCGCTCCGCGGGCCTCCCCCGCCACGTCTTCCTGCGGACCGCGGCCGGGGCGAAGCCCGTCCCGGCCGACCTGGACTCCGTGACCGCCGTCCCGCTGGTCGAGCGGCTCTGCGCCCGGCAGGCGGGAGACGAGTTGTTCGCCGACGAGATGCTGCCCGGCCCGGACGGCCTGGTCCTGCGCGACCCGCTGCACGGCGGGGCGCCGGTCGCCGCCCAGCTCCTGCTGCGCCTCCCCCACCGTGCCCGTCCGGAGCAGCTCGCCGCGCAGGCCGCGGCCGCGCTGCTGCCCGACGAGGCACCCCCAGGCGTCCCCGGTCCGGCCGTCCCGCAGGGGCGGCGGACCGCTGGGGCGGTCAACACCTCATGAGGAGACAGAGGAAGAAACCCACGAAAGGCGGGAACCGTGCCCGAGACCCTGGAACTGACCGACCTGGACAGCCTGATCGACGACCTCGACGAGCGCATCACCGAGACGGAGCTGCCCGAGGCGCAGGCCGCGTCGATGGACTGCAACAACAGCGTGCTCTGCACGATCATCATCTGCGCCACGGTCATCATCTGCTGACCACGGCGTCCGTACGACAGGAGCCGCCCGGTCCGCCGGGCGGCTCCGCCGCACCCCAGGACACCGTGACCCGAGGAGCACCGTGCAGCACCGGCCCGACCCCCTCCCCCCGCACGATCCGCTCGGCCTGGTCGACCTCGCCGCCGGCCACCTGACCGCCTGGGCCGCCGCGCCGGACGGCCCCGGCGCCGCGCGGCTCCCCTCCGACCCCGGCGTCCCCGTCCTCGCCCACACCCTGGCGAGCGTCGGCGGCGGCACGCCGGAGGCGCGGCGCGCGGCCGCGCACGCCGTCGCCGTCTGGGCGCGGAACGCCGGCCGGGGCCCCGGCCACCACGGCCTGTACGACGGCGGGCTGGCCGGCACGCTCGCCGGCCTGCGCCTCGGCGCCGCCCTCCACCCCCGCCTCCACCACGTCGCCGACCGGCTCCGCGACCGCCTGGTCGCCGCCGCGACCACCCGCGACGGCCGCCGCCGAGGGGTGCGGCTGGCCGACTACGACCTGATCCTCGGCCCCGCCGGGGTCCTCCTCGCGCACTGCGCCGGCGCCCGCCCGGAGCCGGGTCACCTCCTGCCCTACCGGGACCGGCTCGCCGCCCTGTGCGACAGCGACGACCTGTGGCGGCTGCGCACCGACGGGTACGCGGGGCATCCGCACCTGGCGTGGCTCCAGGGCCGCGTCAACACCGGCATGGGCCACGGGGTGGCCGGGGTGACCGCCGCGCTCACCGCCGCCGTGCGGCACACCGGCCCGGCGGCCGGGGACGCGCTGCGCCGGGCCGCGCGGTGGCTTGAGGCGCAGGCGTACGAGGACGACCGGGGGCTGCTCACCTGGCCGGGCGCCGGGCTGGACGGGCGGACGCCGCCGCGCGACGCGGTGCCCCGGCAGGCGTGGTGCTACGGCGCGCCCGGTGTGGCGTGGGCGCTGTGGGACGCGGCGGACGCGCTGGGCGACACCGGTGCGGCGGACCGGGCGGCGGCCGTGTTCACGCGGCTGGCCGACCGGTACGACGAGGGGTTCCACCTGTGCGGCGACGGCCCCGCCGACGTGCTGGGGCTGTGCCACGGCGCGGCGGGCGTGCTGGTGGTGGCCGACGCGTTCGCCCGGTACGCCGGGCACGCGGGTGCGGCCGGGCTGCGGGAGCGGCTCACCGCGCTGCTGCGGGAGCGGCTGCCCGGGGCCCTGGTCCCGCCGTCCGGCTGGTCGGCGGAACTGCTGACGGGCGCGCCGGGGGCACTGGCCGCCCTGCTCACCGTCGCGCACGGCGCGTCCCGGGCGTGGCTGCCCTGCCTGGGGCTGCGCTAGGTCGTGTCTTCAAAGTCCCGTCTGCCTGCCGACGCCTGGCACGCCCTCCCCCGAGCTCTCGGCTGCGCTCGAGCAGGGGGGACCCCCAGCCGCGTTGTCGTCGGTCGCCCATGCTCCGCAGTGGCTCCCTCCTCCGCCTTGCGATCGCACGCACCAGACGCCGCCCGGCCCGCCCTACGGGCGAACGACGCCACTTCGAAGACACTCCCTAGGGGCCGCGCGGCTCCGCACGGGGGCGCCGCGCTCACCCGTCTGCCGCGGGGGCGGGGCGGGCGGGCCGCGGGGGTGGGGCCGCTGGTGCAGACTGAGGCCATGGGCGACCTCAGTGCCCCGGCGGCACCGGCACGGCGGTTCCCCCCGGAACCGGAGAGCGCCGCGCGGGCCCGGCGGTTCGTGCGGGCCGCCCTGGACGGCGCCGCACCGGACCTGGTGGACACCGCCGAACTCCTGGCCGGCGAGCTGGTCACCAACGCGGTGCTGCACGCGCGCACCGGGATCGAGGTGTCGGCCGGGATCGTCGGCGGCAGGGTCCGCGTACGGGTCGGGGACCACCGGCCGTCACGGGCGCCGGTGCCGCGGGACTGCTCCCCGCACGCCGCCACGGGGCGGGGGCTGGCGCTCGTCGACCGGCTGGCGTCCCGGCACGGCGTCGAGACGGGCGAGGACACCAAGACGGTGTGGTTCGAGTTGTGGCCCGACGGGGCGCCGCCGCCCTCCGCGTGGGAGGCGCCCGCGCCGTCCCGCGCGTCCGAGGCGACGGTGACGCTCGTCGACGTGCCGGGCGCGCTGTACTCGGGGGCGCAGCACCACCGCAACGCCCTGCTGCGGGAGCTGGCGCTCGCCGCGGCCGGCGGCGAGGACCTGGGGGTGCCGCCGGCGGACCTCGCGACCGCGCACGACGTCAGCGACGTGATCGGCGCGTGCGTGGCGGCCGCGCTGCGCGACGGGCACGCCGAGGGCGAGATGCGCTCCCTGCCGCTGGGCCTGCCGCCCGACGCCGCGCCGGCGGTGGAGACGCTGAGCCGCGTGCTCGACGCGGCGGAGGAGGCGGCACGGGAGGAGCGGCTGCTCACCCTGCCGGCGCTGCCGCGCAGCCGGGTCTTCCACACCTGGCTGTTCGACCAGATCACCGGCCAGCTCGCCGGCGCGCACCCCACCGCGTGGACGGTGGTGCCGCGCGAACCGGGCTCCGGCCCGGCGGAGATGGTGTCGTGGGACGCCGACCACGTCCAGGCGGGCAGGGTCCCGACGATCGCCGCCGACGAGCGGAACCGGATCATCGCGGTGAACGGCCCGGCGGCGGACCTCGTGGGCTGGCACGCCGACGACCTCGTCGGCCGGCCGCTGACCACGCTCATCCCGGAGCACCTGCGCAGGCGCCACCTCGCGGCCTTCACCTCGCTGCTGCTCAGCGGCCGGCCGCGCATCCTGGGCCGGTCGGTGCCGCTGCCCGCGCTGCACCGCGACGGACGGCTGGTGCCGGTGCGCCTGTTCCTCCAGACCCGGCAGACGGCGGACGGCCGTACGGTGTTCGTCGCCCAGCTCTCCCCCCGCGCCGCCGCGCCGGCCCCGTCCCCGCACCGCCCGGGCAGACGGGCGGCGGTACAGGAACAGGCGGCGCGGGAACAGTCGGCGCGGGAACAGGCGCCGCCGCCCGCGGCCGTCCCCGAAGGCGCCGCGGGGCCGCGCGCCGAAGCGGCCCTGCCGGCGCTGGAACGGCTGTCGCTGCTGGCGCGGACCGGAACCGCGCTGGGCAACGCCGCGAACCTGGACGAGGGCCTGCTGCGGGTCGGCGGGGTCCTGACCGAGCGGTTGGCCGACTGGTGCGCGGTGGACCTGTTCACCGAGGACGCCCGGGTGGAACGGGCCTGCGTGGTCCACCGCGAGCCCGGGGGGCTGCGCCTGGAGGAGTTCGAGGGCACGCTGCCGCCGCTGTCCGACACGTCGCGGGGGCCGTTGGCCCGGGCGCTGAGCGGCGCGGGCCCGCTGCTGCTCACCGCCCCCTCGCGGCCCGGCCGGCCCCCGAGCCCGCTGGACGCCCACTACCGGGAGCTGCTCGGCGGGCTCCGGGCGCACAGCGCCGTCGTCGCCCCGCTGCGGGCCCGGCAGGGGATCATCGGCGCGCTCACCGTGGCCCGTACGGATCCGGGGCACCCGTTCACGGAGGAGGACCTGCCGCTCGTCGACGACCTGGTCCGCGCACTCGCCCTGGGCGTGGACAACGCGCGCCTGTACCAGGAGACCCGGAACATCGCCGAACGCCTGCAGCGCTCGCTGCTGCCCGTACTGCCGGAGGTGCGGCACCTTCAGCTGACGGCGCGTTACGCCGCCTCGTCGACCACCGCGCAGGTCGGCGGCGACTGGTACGACGGCTTCCTCCTGCCCAGCGGGGACACCGCGCTGGTCATCGGCGACGTGACGGGGCACAACCTGGACGCGGCGATCGCCATGAGCCAGCTGCGGAGCATGCTGCGCGGCATCGCCGTCGACCGCCAGGAGCCACCCGAGACGGTCCTGCGCCGCCTCGACGCGGCGAACCACAGCCTGTACCGGGAGGCCACCGCGACCTGCGTCTACGGCCTGCTCAAGGGGCCGGAGGAAGGGCCCTGGGACCTGGTGCACTCCTCCGCCGGGCACCTGCCGCCGCTGCTCACGACGGCGGACGGCCGCACCCGGTTCCTGGAGGGCGGCTCGGGCGTGCTGCTCGGCCTGGACCCCGACCTGCCCCGCCCGCGCGCGACGGACGCGGTGCCGGCGGGCGCGACGGTGCTGCTGTACACGGACGGGCTCATCGAACGCCGCGACGAGTCGCTGGACGACGCCATGGAGCGGCTGGGCCGGCGCGCCGCCGCGCTGGCACGCGAGCCGCTCGACGTGTTCTGCGACGAGCTGATGATCGGTCTGGGCGCCGACAGCGACGACGACATCGCGATCCTCGCGGTGCGTCCGTCGGCACCGTCCTGACCCCTCCCCCGGGCACCGCGCACCCCGGTCCTCCCGCTTCCCCCAGGGCCGACGGGGCGCTCCCGGCCGGTCCGCCGGCGCGGGCGGTCACGGTGCCGGGGACCGCCGTGTGAGGCGCCGTACCGTCTGCCGCGCGACCCGGCCGAGCAGCCACCGCTCCTCGTACAGCACCCGCCCGACGAGCGCGCCGCCGAAGACGACGAACCCCACGCCGACCAGCCAGGACTGGATGACGAGGACCGTGCCGACCGGTCCGTACGCCACCGCGTTGGACGCGATCAGCGGCGAGAACACCAGGTGCGAGAAGACCCACAGCCCGGCCAGGCCGATCACCGTGGACACCGCGCCCGGCAGGAGGGCGCCCCACGGCACCCGCCCACCGAGCAGCAGCCGCTGCGACCACCAGAAGAAGACCCAGGCGCTGGCCGCGGCCGCGGAGACCCGCCACGCCAGGTCGCCCGCGTCGACGGGCCGGGCGGCGACGTACGACGACAGCAGGAGGTACCCGATGAGGCCGGCGAGCCAGACGAGGTGGCGCCACATGGTGTGCCAGCGGGCCGGGGGGAGCTCCCAGACCTTCTCGTACCCGGTCTGCACGACCCCGCCGAAGGTGAGCCCGAACCCGGCGAGCGCGGCGAGGCCGAACCCGGTGGTGGATTCCAGGGCCGAGCTGGGCGGCGCGAACAGGCGCTCCACCTCGTCCTGCGACGCCTCGGACACCCCGAGGCCCTCCGCGAGCCACTGGGCGAATCCCTGGCCGTCGGCGGGGTCGGCGGCCGCGACCACGATGAGCAGGGGGACGAGGGTCAGCAGCCCGAGCGCGGCGAAGCCCGTCGCCCGGTGCATCAGCTCCAGGTCCTTGCCGCGCCGCCACCCGCGCCCGGCGGCCGAGCCGCGGAACGAGCCGTGCATCCGGTGGAACCACCACATACCCCTCGCATACCCCGGCGGGACCGCTCCGGGCCGCCGCCCCGCCGGCCGGCACCCGATCGCCCCCTCCCCCGCCCGGGTCGGCCCAACGCCGGACGGGACGTCCCGGTCCCGCCGGCCTTTCCGGAACGGTGCGTTCTGGACCGGACGCGGTCTTCGGGGAGGAAGGTGGTGTCACCCCCCTCCCTCGTCACGTCCACACGTCCTTCTGGAGACCGGATGAGAGATCCCTCGACCGGGGTGCCGCCCACGCCCCCGTCACCGCGCGAGGAGTTCGCCGCCGAGCTGACACGGCTGCGGGAGAAAGCCGGACTGACGGTCCGCAAGGTCGCCGCGCTCGTGGAGATCCCGGGAGCGCACACGACCGTCGGCGGCTGGTTCGCCGGGCAGAGCCTGCCCTCCATCGGTTCGCTGCCGCTGTTCACGGCCGTCCTGCGGGTCTGCGGGGTGGAGGACCCGCAGGACGTCGACGACTGGCACGAGCGGCTGCGCCGGGTGCGGCGCGCCCGCTCACCCCGCGCGGCGCGCGGCGCCGTCCCCTACCGGGGCCTCGCCCGTTTCGAGGAGGCGCACGCCGCGTGGTTCTTCGGCCGGGACCGGCTGCGCGACCTGGTCGTGGACCGGCTCGCCGGGGGGCCGGCGACCGGCCCGCACCTGCTCGTCGGGGCGTCCGGCTCGGGCAAGTCGTCCCTCCTGCGGGCCGGCGTCCTCCCCGCGCTGCGCACGGCCCACGCCTTCACCCCCGTGGTCCTCTCCCCCGGGAGCGCCCCGCCCGCGGCGCTGGCCGCCGCCGTCTCCGCCGCCACCGGCGCCCCCGCCCCGCCGCAGGACGTCCACGACCCGCTCGCGCCCGCCGCGCGGCTGCACGCCTGGGCGGAGGCGAACGACGCGCGCGTGGTCGTCGCCGTCGACCAGTTCGAGGAGGTGTTCGCCGTCTGCGACGACCCGGGCGAACGCGAGCGGTTCCTCACCGCCCTGGGCGCCCTGGCCGCGCCGCGGGTCCGCGTCGTCGGCTGCCTGCGGGCCGACTTCTACGCCCGCGCCCTGGCCCACCCGCTGCTCGCCGAGGCCCTCCAGAGCGACCAGACCGTCGTCGGGCCGCTGTCCGAGGAGGAGCTGCGCGCGGTCGTCACCGGGCCCGCCGCCCGGGCCGGGCTCGCCGTCGACGACGGTTTCGTCGAGGTCCTGCTGGCCGATCTGCGCGCCTCCGGCGACGGCACCGCGGCGCACGAGGCGGGGGCCCTGCCCCTGCTGTCGCACGCCCTGCTCACCACCTGGGAGCGCGGCCAGGGCACGGCGCTGACCGTGGCCGACTACCGCGCGGGCGGAGGGCTGTCGGCCGCGATCTCGGACAGCGCCGAGGAGGCCTTCGCCGGGCTCACCGACGCCCGGAAGTCGATGGCCCGCACCCTGTTCCTGCGGATGGTGAGCGTCGGTGAGGACACCGCGGACACCCGGCGCCTGCTCCCGCTGCCCCGCCCGCACGAGGGCGTCGCCGCCGGCTCCCGGGCGGCGCGGGCGTACGACGTGCTGGAGCGGTTCGTCGACCGGCGGCTGGTCACCGTCGACGACGACGGCGCACAGATCACCCACGAGGCCCTGCTGACGGCCTGGCCCCGCCTGCGGCGCTGGATCGACGCCGACCGCGCCGGCCACCTGGTGTGGCAGGAGCTGACCAGGGACGCCGGACGGTGGCACTCCCTGGGCCGCGAACCGTCCCTGCTCTACCGCGGCACGCAGCTCGCCATCGCCCTGGCCTGGGCCGAGCGCAGCGGGCGGGCACCCGAGCTGACCCCCCGTGAGGCCGACTTCCTCACCGAGAGCGGACGGGCCGAGGAGGGGCGGCGGGAGAAGGAGCGGCGCCGCACCCGCCACCGGCGCCGGCTCCTCGCGGCGCTGTCGGCGCTGGTGGTGCTGTCGGCCCTGCTGAGCGGGGTGGCCGTGCAGCAGCGCCGGGACGCGGAGGACCAGCAGGCCGTCGCGCTGTCCCGGCTGGTCGCCGCGAACGCCGAGCGGTTGCGCGGCACCGACCCCGCGCTCGCCGCCCAGCTGGGCGTGGTGGCGTACCGGACGGCCCCGACCGCCGAGGCGCGGGCCGCGCTGACGGACGCCTCGGCGCAGACCCCCTCGGCCCGCCTCCTGGCCTTCCGCGGCGTCGTCCAGTCCGTGGCCCTCAGCCCCGACGGGCGCCTCCTGGCCGCCGGGGGGCTGGACCGGCGGGTCGCCCTGTGGGACGTACGGGACCCCGGCAGGCCGCGGGCCCTCGCCTCCGGCGCGCCCCGCTTCGCGGACACCGTGTACACGCTCGCCTTCAGCCCCGACGGACGCCGTCTCGCCGCCGGTTCGGGGGACGGCACGGTGCGGGTGTGGGAGCCGGGCCCGGCCGCCCGCGCGGGGAGGGCGTCCCCCCTCGTCCTGCGCGGGCCGCGGTCCGCCGTGTACGGGCTGGCCTTCAGCCCCGACGGGCGCCGCGTCGCCGCCGGTTCCGCCGACGGCGGCGTCCACCTGTGGTCCCTCGGCCGGCCCGGCGGCCCCGCCGGGTCCGGGCCGCCGACGGTGCGCCTCGCCGGCCCGGCCCCGGTGCACACCGTCGCCTTCCGCCGGGACGGCGGGGTCCTCGCCGCGGGCGGCGCCGACGGCGCCGTACGGCTGTGGGACACCTCGGGCCCCGGCGCGCCCCTGCCGTACGCCCACCCGCTGACCGGCGCGACGGGCACGGTGCTGAGCGTCGCCTTCACCCCCGACGGCCGCTCGCTGGCCGCCGGCAGCCTCGACCGCTCCACCCGGGTGTGGCCGGTCCCCGCCCGCCGGCGGGCGCCGGGCCGGCCGGTCGTGCTGGGCGGTGCCCCCGCCGTGCCGGAAGGGCCGGCCAGCTACGTGAACGCCGTCGGGTACAGCCCGGACGGACGGTGGCTGGCCACCGGCAGCGCGGACAACCAGGTCCGCGTCCACGACGGCCGCTCCCGGCTGCCCGCCGCCGTCCTGCCCCACCCCACCCCGGTCACCACCCTCGCCTTCCTGCCCGGTGGCCGGGGCCTGGTCACCGGGGCGGCCGACGGGACCGTACGGCTGTGGCAGCTGCCGCCGCGGAAGCTGCGCGGCTTCCAGGGAACGGCCAACGCCGTCGCCTTCAGCCCCGACTCCCGGCTCCTGGTGACCGCCGGCCGCGACGCCCACCTGTGGGACGTCTCCGACCCGCGGGCGCCCCGCCCGGTCGGCCCCGCCCTGCCCAACACCACCGGCTACTCCGGCGCGGTCGCCTTCACCCCCGACGGGCGGACCGTCGCCGTGGGGGAGCGCGAGGGCCGGGTGAGGCTGTGGAACCTCGCCCGGCCCGCCCGCCCCTCCCCGTACGGGGGCGCGGCCCTGGACGGCGGCACCGGGACCGTCCAGTCCGTCGCCTTCGACCGCACGGGTGGGCGGCTCGCGGTCGGCAGCGAGGGGCGCACGGTACGGATCTTCGACACGTCCCGCCCCGCCCGCCCCGTCCTGTGGGCCGAACTCACCGAGCCGACCAACTACGTCGCCTCCGTCGCCTTCAGCCGCGACGGCCGGTGGCTGGCCGCGGGGACGGTGGACAAGGTGGTGCACGTCTGGCGCGTCGACGGGCGCCGGCCGGTGCTGCGAGCGACCCTGCGCGGCCCCGGGAGCTACGTCATGTCCGTCGTGTTCAGCCCGGACAGCCGCACCCTGGCCGCCGGGACGGCGGACCGCGACGTGTGGCTGTGGGACGTCGGCGGCAGCGCCCCGGCCCCTGCGGGACCGGCGCTGACCGGGCCGGGCAGCTACGTCTACGCGCTGTCGTTCGCGCCCGACGGCCGGCGGCTCGCGGCGGCCAGCACGGACGGCACGGTGTGGCAGTGGGACACCGCGGACGTCCGGCGCCCGCGCCTCCACGCCGTCCTGACCGCGCTCGGCGGCAAGACCTACGCCCTCGCGCACAGCCCGGACGGCCGCACGCTCGCCGCCGGCGGCTCGGGCGCGGAGGTGGTGCTGTGGGACACGCGGGAGTCCTCCGCCGAGGAGGGGATCTGCTCCCGCGTCGGCTCCGCGATCACCCCCGCCGAGTGGTCGAGGCTGGTGCCCGGCCTGGCCTACGCCCCGCCCTGCCGGTGAGGCGGAGCCTGTACGGAGTTGTACGGCCGTCCGTCCGGGCCTGTCCGACCTGCGGTTTCACGCTTCCCGGCGGGGGGCGGCGGCCGGCTTCCTGGTGGAGCGCCACCAGGGCGCACCCTCCAGACAAGGAGAACGTCATGCGCGTATCCACCACCCTCCGGGCCCGGGCCGGTCTGGCCGCCGCGGCGGCCGCGGCCCTCACGGGCCTCTTCGCGGGCGCCGGGACGGCCGAGGCGGCCGGCAGCCACATCTCCTCCGACAGCGGCGGCGCCAACCTCCGCACCTGCGCGAACACCGGCTGCACCTCGCTCGGCTACCTGTCCAACGGCACCGGCGTGTCCATGGTGTGCTGGGTGGACAGCCAGTGGGTCTACCCGCCGAACTCCGACTACGCCTCCAACCGCTGGTTCAAGGTGAACAGCTACAAGGGCCAGGGCTACGTCCACTCCTCGCTCGTCGCCAACCAGACGAGCGTCGGCCACTGCTGACGCCCCGTCCCACGCCCCGGGCCGCCGTCCTCCCCGGACGGCGGCCCGGTCGCGTGCGGTGGCGCCGCCGGGGCCGCGGCCCGTCGCGTCGCCGCCGCGGGAGCGGGCCGGCGAGGGGGTGGGAGCCGGGGCCCCGGCCCTTTCGGGTGCGTTCCGGCTCCCTGGGACGGGGGCCCGGCACCACGCGTGCGCCACAATGACCTGATCCTTCTTCACATGAAGTCGGCACCAGGACGGTATGCGTACGATCGGAGGTGATCGAGGATGGCGACGACCGCATGTGCCCCGGTCCCCCTCCGTGCGCCGCTCGACCCGGCGGAACGCAGTTCAGAGGCCGATCCGGCAGCGTAGGGAGCCAGCCCGTGTTCTATTACCTGCTCAAGTACGTGCTCCTCGGGCCGCTGCTGCGGCTGCTGTTCCGGCCGAGGACCGAGGGACTGGAGCACGTCCCGGAGACGGGCGCGGCCATCGTGGCGGGCAACCACCTGTCGTTCTCCGACCACTTCCTGATGCCGTCGGTGCTGAAGCGGCGCATCACGTTCCTGGCCAAGCAGGAGTACTTCACGGGGCCGGGCCTCAAGGGGCGGCTGACCGCCGCGTTCTTCCGCAGCGCGGGGCAGATCCCGGTGGACCGCTCCGGCAAGGAGGCCGGGCAGGCGGCCATCCGCGAGGGCCTGCAGGTGTTGTCGCGGGGCGAGTTGCTCGGCATCTACCCGGAGGGCACGCGCTCGCACGACGGGCGGCTGTACAAGGGCAAGGTGGGGGTCGCGGTGATGGCGCTGAAGGCCGGCGTGCCGGTGGTGCCGTGCGCGATGGTCGGCACGTTCGAGATCCAGCCGCCCGGGAAGGTCGTGCCGAGGATCAGGCGGGTCACGATCCGGTTCGGCGAGCCGCTGGACTTCTCCCGCTTCGCCGGGATGGAGAACGAGAAGGCCGTCGTCCGCGCCGTGACGGACGAGATCATGTACCGCATCCTCGCCCTGTCCGGACAGGAGTACGTGGACGACTACGCGGCCAGCGTGAAGGCGGCGGCCCCGGAGCGGCAGCCCCCGGCACCCGGTCCGCGCGGGCTGCGGCGCGCCCTGCCCCGGCGGCGCCGCGACTGAACGGCGCCGCGCCCGGCCGGCGTCACGCCCCGGCCGGGTCACGCCCCGGCGGCGCCCCGGCCGGCACCGCGGTCCCCCACGGGCCGGTGAGGGCCTTTATCGCCTCGTCGAGGACGCGGCGCAGCCGCAGCGCGTCCGGGGCGACGGCCGTCACCAGGGCGGCGGGGCCCGCCAGCGGGGTGAGGGCGGCGGTCCGGCCCAGCGGCCGGGCCTGCGCCGGCCTCTCCCCGAACTCGGGCCGGACCACCAGGAGCTGGCCGACCGCCCGGTGCCCGGCGAGGACCGCGGGGCCGTCCCACCCTCCGGGGGCGCCCGGTCCGCAGGCGAGCTCCTGGTCCAGGAGGGGGCGGCCGGCGCGGTGGACGGTGAGGCGCGCGAAGAGGGTGCCGGACGGTTCGCCGGAGCGGCCCAGGACCTGCTCCTCGCGCAGGACCAGGCGGGCGGACGCGGCGAGGTCCACGGTCGTGCGCATCCGCAGGTCGGACCCGCGGGCGGTGATCAACTGCTCGGGCAGCCAGACCAGTTCGGCGTCGTCGCCCACGGTGAGCCGTACGTCGTAGTGCGCGGTCTCGCCGGCGGGGCCCGGCAGGGACACCGTCGCGGCGGCCGCGTCGACGGTGAGCCGCGCCCCGTCCCGTACCACCGCCTCCAGGGCGAGCCGGTCACCGCCGAGCGGGGCGCTCATGGCGCCGACGACGGTGACCCGGGCGGTGTGCGGCCGCCGGGCGCGGGTGCGGCGCACCGCGAGCGGGCCGGCGCTCTCCAGGACGGGCAGGACGCCGCCCGGCGCGGCGACGACGCGGGCGGTGGCGCGGACGCTCACGCGGCCCCGGCCGACGTCCACGCGGCGAGCCGCTCCCGCACCCAGTCGGCGACGGGCGCGACGCCGTCCTCACCGGTCAGGGAGGTGAAGACGACGGGCAGGTCGCCCCGCTGCTCCCGGGCGTCGCGGGCCATCCGGTCCAGGTCGGAGCCGACGTACGGGGCGAGGTCGGTCTTGTTGACGACGAGCAGGTCGGCGGTGGTGACGCCGGGGCCGCCCTTGCGGGGGATGTCGTCGCCGCCCGCCACGTCGATGACGAAGACCTGCGCGTCGACGAGGCCCCGGGAGAAGGTCGCGGTGAGGTTGTCGCCGCCGGACTCCACGAGGATCAGGTCGAGCGGCCCGACCGCCTCCTCCAGGTCCTCGACGGCCTCCAGGTTGGCCGAGATGTCGTCGCGGATCGCGGTGTGCGGGCAGGCCCCGGTCTCGACGGCGGCGATCCGCTCGGGCGGCAGGACGGCGTGGCGCAGCAGGAACTCGGCGTCCTCGCGCGTGTAGATGTCGTTGGTGACGACCGCGAGGGACAGCCGGTCGCGCAGGGCGCGGCACAGGGCCGCGACGGTGGCGGTCTTGCCGGAGCCGACGGGCCCGCCGAGGCCGATGCGCAGGGCGCGGCGGCTGCCGTCGGGGCGGGTGGCGTCGGCGCTGACGGCCGGGGCGGCGTGGTCGTGGGGGTGGCCCAGGTGCATGGTGCGGCTCCAGGAGGGGTGGGGAGGGTACGGGCGGGTCAGGAGGCGAAGAGGCGTACCGGCCAGGCCGCGTGCTGTTCCGCCGTGATGTCCAGCAGCGGCGCGGACGCGGCCGGCAGGGCGTCGACGCCGCGGCGCGCGGCGGCCGTGGCGCGGGCGGCCACGTCGTCCGTGTCCGGGGCGAGCCGGGCCAGGACGGCGGTGGCCTGGAACGGGTCGAGGCCGAGCAGCCGCACGGCGGCGGTGGCGGGCCCGCTGACCGTCTCGTACGCGGCGCAGTGCGCGGCGTCCTCGGGCCCGAGCCCGGCGGCGCGGGCGGCGGTGCCGAGGACGACGGGCTGGTGGGCGCCGCGCGGGAAGGCTTCGGCCAGCGCGTCCAGTTCGGCCGCGGGCCAGGCCGTGCGGGCGGCGCGCATCAGCTGCCGGCCGAGGCGCCGCGCGGCGGCCCGCAGGGCGGGCGAGGGAGTGCGGGCGTCGGCGGCGGCGTCCAGGGCCGCGGGGTCGTGGCCGAGGGCCGCCGCGGCGGCGAGGGCGGCGGCGGTGAGGCCGGTGGTGTGCAGCCGGCCCCGGCAGAACCGCTCCAGGTCGGCGGCGTCCTTGATCCGGCCGGCCCTGACGGCGGGTTCGGCGCCCCCGGAGTGGGCGTGCCCGCCGGCGGGGAAGCGCCCGTCGGCGAGGACGAGGAGTGCGGATCGGCTCATCGCGGTGCGTCCGTCTCCCTGTGCGTGTCCGAGTGGGTGTGGGTGTGGGTGCCGGAGGGGTCAGAAGAGGAAGTAGCGCTGCGCCATGGGCAGTTCGGCCGCGGGCGCCGCCTCGAGCGGGTCGCCGTCGATGGTGACGGTGAAGGTGTCGGGGTCGACCTCGACCCGGGGCAGGGCGTCGTTCTCCCGCATGTCGGCCTTGGTGACGCCGCGGGTGCCGCGGATGGCGGCGAACCGCTTGCCGAGGCCGAGGCGCTCCGGCAGCCCGTCCTCGATCGCCGCGCCGGTGACGAAGTTGACGGAGTTCGCGGCGGGCGCCCGGCCGTGCGCGCCGAACATGGGGCGGGGCAGGACCGGCTGCGGGGTGGGGATGGAGGCGTTGGCGTCGCCCATCTGCGCGTACGCGATCTGCCCGCCCTTGAGGACGAGCTGCGGCTTGACGCCGAAGAACGCCGGCTCCCACAGGACGAGGTCGGCGAGCTTCCCGGTCTCGACGGAACCGGTCTCGTGGTCGATGCCCTGGGCGACGGCCGGGTTGATCGTGTACTTGGCGACGTAGCGGCGCGCCCGGTGGTTGTCGGCCCGGCCGTCGCCGGGCAGGGCGCCGCGCCGCCGCTTCATGACGTGCGCGGTCTGCCAGGTGCGCAGGACCACCTCGCCGATGCGGCCCATGGCCTGGGAGTCGGAGGAGATGATCGAGATGGCGCCGAGGTCGTGGAGGACGTCCTCGGCGGCGATGGTGCCGGGCCGGATGCGCGACTCGGCGAAGGCGAGGTCCTCGGGGACGGCCGGGTTGAGGTGGTGGCACACCATCAGCATGTCGAGGTGCTCCTCGACGGTGTTGAGGGTGTGCGGGCGGGTCGGGTTGGTGGAGCTGGGCAGGACGTACGGCTCCGAGACGACGGTGATGATGTCGGGCGCGTGCCCGCCGCCCGCGCCTTCGGTGTGGTACGCGTGGACGGTGCGCCCGGCGACGGCGGCGAGGGTGTCGCCGACGAACCCGGCCTCGTTGAGGGTGTCGGTGTGGAGGGCGAGCTGGGCGCCGGTCTCCTCGCAGACGCCGAGGCAGGCGTCGATGGCGGCCGGGGTGGCGCCCCAGTCCTCGTGGATCTTGAAGCCGATGGCCCCGCCGCGCAGTTGGGAGTGGAGGGCCTCGCGGGAGAGGGTGCTGCCCTTTCCGAGGAGGCCGATGTTGACGGGGAAGGCGTCCAGCGCCTCCAGCATCCGGGCGAGGTGCCAGGGGCCGGGGGTGACGGTGGTGGCCTTGGTGCCCTCGGCGGGTCCGGTGCCGCCGCCGACGAGGGTGGTGACGCCGGAGGCGAGGGCCTGGTCGACGAGGGTGGGCGAGATGAAGTGGACGTGGGCGTCGACGGCGCCCGCGGTGAGGATCCTGCCGTTGCCGGCGATGACCTCGGTCTCGGGGCCGATGACGAGGTCGGGGTGGACGCCGTCCATGGTGTCGGGGTTGCCGGCCTTGCCGATGCCGGTGATGCGGCCGTCGCGGATGCCCACGTCGGCCTTGACGACGCCCCAGTGGTCGAGGACGACGGCCCCGGTGACGACCGTGTCGGGGGCGCCCTCGGCGCGGGTGGCGCGGGCCTGGCCCATGGACTCGCGCAGGACCTTGCCACCGCCGAACACGGCCTCGTCGCCGGCGCGTCCGGGGCCGCCGCAGCGGTCCTCCTCGATCTCGACGAACAGGTCGGTGTCGGCGAGCCGGACGCGGTCGCCGGTGGTGGGGCCGTACAGGTCCGCGTAGACGGCCCGGTCGACGAGGAGGGGGCGGGGCTCACGCATCGAGGGCGCCCCCGGTCTCGCCGCGGAGGCCGGGCACGACCCTGGCTCCCGCGAGCGGTACGAGTTCCACGTCGACCGGGACGCCGGGCTCGAAGCGGACGGCGGTGCCCGCGGCGACGTGCAGCCGCAGCCCGCGCGCGGCGGCCCGGTCGAAGTGCAGGCCGGGGTTGGCCTCGGCGAAGTGGTAGTGGGAGCCGACCTGGACGGGCCGGTCGGCGGTGTTGAGCACGGTGAGGCGGGTGACGGGGCGGCCCTCGTTGACGGCGACCGGCTCGTGCGCGTACAGGATCTCTCCGGGGATCACGGCGGCCCCCTTCAGATGACGGGGTCGTGGACGGTGACGAGCTTGGTGCCGTCCGGGAAGGTGGCCTCGACCTGTACGTCGCGGATCATCTCGGGGACGCCGTCCATGACGTCGGCGCGGCTGAGCACCTTGCGCCCGGAGGCCATGAGTTCGGCGACGGTGCGGCCGTCGCGGGCGCCCTCCAGGACGTGCGAGGTGATGAGGGCGACGGCCTCCGGGTGGTTGAGCCGCACGCCGCGGGCCCGGCGCTTCTCGGCCACGTCCGCGGCCACGTGGACGAGCAGGCGCTCCTGCTCGTGCGGGGTCAGTTGCACGGTTCCACCTCACAGTTCCCGCCCGGCGCGGTCCCGGGCGCAGCGGGACACCATCCGGCGTCAACACTCTGTTGACCTGCGAGGACGACTGTGACGGAGAGATATTTCCTTCTCTCGCAGAAGTTTTTCCGATGCGTTAACCCGCGTTTTGCCGCCCCATGGACATCAGCGCGCGCAGCCCGTCCTGGAGCACGGAGACGGGGACGGCGCCGAACAGGGCCTGCTGGGCGGCGAATCCCTGGGCGACGGCGATCATCGTCCGGGCGACGTGCGCGGCGGGCACGTCGTCGCGCATGAGCCCGGCGGCCTGGTACGCCTCGACGACGCCGACCCAGGCGGCGTGCACGCGCGCGTACCCCTGGCGCATGGCGGCGGAGAGCCGGTCGTTGCGCAGGGTCTCGGTCCAGACCTGGATCATCAGGCGCGGCAGGCTCTCGTCGCCGTCGTAGGGCAGCCCGGACCGCTCGGTGAGCACCTCCTCCATCACCCGGTCCACGAGGACGTCGGGCGCGGGCGGCGGGCTCTGCGCGGCGGCCGACTCGAAGGTGTCGCGGATCGCGTCGAGGACCTCGGTGACGATCGCCTCGATCAGCTGCTCCTTGCCGCTGAAGTACCGGTAGACGGCACCGGCCGAGAGGTCGGCCTCGCGGAGGACGTCCTGCATCGACGTGGCGTGGAAGCCGTTGCGCGCGAAGCAGCGCGCGGCGCCGTTGAGGATCTGGCGTCGGCGGGCGTCGAGGTGTTCCTGGGATACGCGAGCCATGATCAAAACAATAAAACGAACGTTCATTCTTGACAAGGAAGCGGGGCGGGAGGAGATTGAGAACCGTAAAACGAACGATCCTTCTCTTTGTCTGCCCCCGGAGGCTCCCCATGTCCGCCACGCCCCAGCGCCGGATGACCGCGGCGATGGTGCTCGTCCCGGTCTTCGCCGCCCTCGCCCTGTGGGCCTTCGTCTGGCCCGCGGCGCGCGTCGCCCCCCGCGACGTGCCGATCGGGCTCGCCGGCCCCGAGAGCGCCGTCACGCAGTTGGAGAAGGGCTTCCGGCAGCGCGGGGACGAGTTCGCGCTCCACCGCTACGACGACGCCGACGCCGCCCGCGCGGCGATCGAGGACCGGACCGTATACGGCGCGCTGGTCGCCGGCCCCCAGGGCCCGGAGGTGCTGGTCGCGTCGGCCGCGAGCCCGGCCGTCGCCCAGCTGCTCCAGCAGGCCGCCGCCGCGCAGAGCCCGAGCGGGCAGGTGAAGGTCACGGACGTGGTGGCGGCCCCGTCCGGCGACCCGCGCGGCAGCGGGCTGATCGCGAGCCTCCTGCCGCTGGGCCTGGCGGGCCTCGCCGCGGGCGCCGCGGTGACGCTGATGGGCCTGCGGGGCGGGCGCGCGGCGACGGCCCTGGTGGGCGGCGCGGTCCTGGCGGGCGCCGTGGGCGCCACGATCACCGACACCTGGCTCGGGATGCTCGGGGGCGACTGGGCGGCGGAGGCCGGGGTCCTGGGGCTGACGGTCCTGGCCACCAGCTCCGCGGTCGCCGGCTTCGCGGCGCTCGTCGGGCCGCCCGGCATCGGCCTCGGCGCCCTGCTGATGGTGCTGCTGGGCAACCCGTTCTCGGGCGTGACCAGCGCGCCGGAGATGCTGCCGGAGCCGGTCGGGACGCTGGGGCAGCTGCTGCCGCCGGGCGCGGGCGCGTCGCTGCTGCGCTCCGTGGCGTTCTTCGACGGCGCGGCGGCCGGCGGGCCGCTCCTGACCCTCCTGGTGTGGGTGGCGCTGGGCATGGCGCTGGTCTTCCTCGGCGCCCGCCGCGGCCCCGCCGGCCCGGCCGGCCGGCCGACTCCGTCCGCCGCCGCACCGAGGCCCGCCCCCATCGGCTGACCCGGCACCGGACGCCGCGCGCCCCCGCCCGCACCGGGCGGGGGCGCGCGGCTTTCCCGTGTGCGCGGTGCGGCGCCGGTCAGCCGCCGTGGGGGCGGTGCTCGGCCGCGATGCCGAACCGGCGGTGTTCGCGCGGAGCGGACGGCGCGTCACCCAGCTCGGAGACGGAACCGATCGCGCGCTCCTCGGCCGCCTGCGCGGCGGATTCGAGTCGCTCCAGGTCAGCGGCGGAGACCAGCGCCACCAACGGCTTGCCGTGCCGGGTCACGACGACCCGCTCACCACCGTAGACGACGCGGTTGATCAGATCGGCGAGCTCCGCCCGGGCTTGCGTCACCGGAATCTCGTAGGCCATGCTCCCATTCTAGCGGTCTGTACATCCTGTACATTTTTTACGGACGGAGGCACCTCCTCATGACCTCGAACGCCCGCCATGTCCTCCCCGAGTTCTCCGAGCGCACCGCCGGGGGCACCCGCACCCTCGACCCGTACTCCAAGCTCTTCGAGGGCCGGATCATCCTCCTCGGCACCCCGCTCGACGCCACCGCGGCCAACGACGTGGTGACCCAGCTCATCCAGCTCGAGTACACGGCGCCGGACCAGGACGTCTCCCTCTACATCAACTCGCCCGGCGGCCCGGTCGACGCGATGACCGCGATCTACGACGCCATGCAGATCGTCACCTGCGACGTGGCGACCACCTGCGTCGGCCAGGCCGCGTCCACCGCCGCGGTCCTGCTCGCCGCCGGCGCGCCCGGCAAGCGCGCCGCCCTGCCCGGCTCCCGGGTGCTGCTCCGGCAGCCCGAACTGGACGAACCGTCACACGGCCGGCCCTCCGACCTGGACGTCCAGGCGCGCGAACTGCTGCGCCAGCGCGACCTGCTCACCGACCTGCTGGCCCGGCACACCGGGCGGGAACGCGACCGGGTGGCGGCCGACTTCGACCGCACCCTGGTCCTCGACGCGACCGGCGCACGGGAGCACGGCCTGGTGGACCACGTGGTCCGCACCCGGAGGGGATGACCGTGCGACCCCCCGAGCCCCCGCCCCTGCCGGCCCTCACGCGCGCGGAGGGCGCCTACGTCGACGCCTACCTGGACGCCGTCGACCTGCTGGGACGCCTCAACCCGGCCCGCGCCACGCACACGTACGGCGCGCTGCGGGCGGCCCAGGCGCTCGTCGACCGGGCGGCCGCGCTGCGCGACGCCCTGACGCTGATGCACCAGCGGGGCGAACACGAGGTCCACGCGGAGACCCTGGCGCGTGCGCTGCGCGTGCTGGACGGTGAGCGGCGCACCCGGAGGGTGACGGTGCCTCATGACCCGTTGCCCTGACCGGTTTGGGGGACCCGGCCGGGGGACGCCCACTCGACCGTTCGGCTGAGACGCGGGGACGAACTTCGTACGGCCCGAGTTGCGGTCGCCACGTAGCCGCAGGACGGTCCACGGCCGCGACGCCGCAGGTACGGGGCTCAGCAGCACGCGGCCGACCGGCCCGGAAACATCGCTGTCCACCCGATCGGACCAGTCGTGACGAGACTCACACCGCCCCGTCGCAACCCCGGATTCCGGGGTGCTGCGGGAAAGATCCGTCTCGACGACAAGCCCCCGCCATCCCGGCGAGGCGGTCCGGGCGGACGCCGAGTCCTGCCGCCGTCCGGACGACTGGTCGACACCAGTGGATCGGCAGGAGTGGAGGACCCGAGCAGTACGGGGCGGCCACCGCACACGGTGCGGGCCGGCTCCCCTTGGGGTGAAGCCGCGTCAGCGGCCGGGCATCTTCGTCCTGTCCGAACCCGACAGGCAATCCTTCACAGGCGGGTTGACGAAGGGTACTGCATGTCCGCGACGCAGAATCAGGTCCCGGTACCGCACTCCCGCACGGCCCCGCACGTCCCGTCCGGGGGTGCCTCCCCGGACCCCTCCCCCACCCCGCCGGCACCGGCCCGGATCTCCCGCATCGTGTCCGCCCTCACCCTGGCGGCCGTCGGCGGCACGCTCGTCGCGCCCGGCGCGGCCCCCCCGGCGCACGCCGCGCCGGCCGTCGCCAACAAGGCGCTGAAGGTCGCCGCGTCGAAGCAGGGGGCCCCGTACCAGTGGGGGGCCATGGGCCCGTACCGCTTCGACTGCTCGGGGCTGACGCTCTATTCGTACAAGCGGGCCGGCAAGAAGCTGCCGCGCACCGCGCAGGCCCAGTACAACAAGACGCGCCAGGTGGCCAAGTCCGACCGCCGCAAGGGCGACCTGGTCTTCTTCCACGGCAACGGCGGCGTGTACCACGTCGGGATCTACGCCGGGAACAACCGGATCTGGCACTCCCCGAAGACCGGCTCGTGGGTGAAGCTCGACCGCATCTGGTCCAAGTCCGTCTCGTACGGCCGCGTGCGCTGACACCGGGCACGAGGGGGCGGCGGGACGGACGACGGTGGGTCAGGTCTGGACCGGCGCGGTCCAGGGCAGGGCGATCCACACGGTCTTGCCGCCCTCCTCGGTCGGCGTGACCGACAGCCGGCCGCCGCACTCGGCGGCCAGCCAGCGGACGATGACCATGCCGCGGCCGTTGTCCTGCTGGACGGCCGCGGGGAGCCGCTGCGGCCAGCGCGGGTGGCTGTCGGTGACGCCGATGCGCAGCCGTTCGTCCCGTTCGAGCCGCAGGTCGACGGTGAAGGTGGGCGACAGGCCGAAGGTGTGCTGGACCGCGTTGGTGACGAGTTCGGAGACGACCAGCCGGACCGTCTCCGCGGTGTCGGTGTCGCGGCCGAGCCCCCACTCGGCGAGCACGTCGGACACGTACCTCCGGGCGGTGGGGACCGAGGCGGGATCGCTCGGCAGAGTGACGGACGCTTCCTGATGGTCTGCCATGGCGACGCTGTCCCTTTCCCACCGGGGCCGGACTCCGACGTGCCGTGGATTCCCTGTCGGGACGGCCCCGGACTGTGCTCCGCGCCAGACTGCCACTCATGTCGTCCCAGGGGGAGGCATCCACCGAGATATGTGTTTATCTGTCGCTCGATACGGTGAAGCCTGCGACGCGAGACCGGATTCAGCAGGACGGCGCGGTGCGCAGGACCACGGCCACGGCCCGGTCGATCTGCTCCCCGTCGAGGTCCGCGCGGGCGGTGAGCCGCAACCGCGACACCCCGTCCGGCACGGACGGCGGCCGGAAGCAGCCGACCGCCACGCCCTCGGCGCGGCAGTCCGCCGCCCAGCGCAGGGCCTGCTCCGGGGAGGGCGCCCGCACCGACACCACCGCCGCGTCGGGCCGTACGGCGGTGAGCCCCGCGGCGGTCAGCCTCGCGTGCAGGGTCGCCGCCACCGCGCGGGCGCGGCCGGCCAGGTCCGGTTCGCGGCGCAGCAGGCGCAGGGCCGCCAGGGCGGCGCCCGCCGAGGCCGGGGCGAGGCCCGTGTCGAAGATGAAGGTCCGGGCGGCGTTCACCAGGTGCTCGACGACCCGGGCGGGGCCGAGGACGGCGCCGCCCTGGCTGCCCAGGGACTTGGAGAGCGTCGCCGTGGCGACCACGTCGGGCGCGCCGGCGAGACCCGCCGCGGCCAGGGCGCCGCGGCCGCCCTCGCCCAGCACGCCCAGGCCGTGCGCGTCGTCGACGACGAGGGCGGCGCCGTGCTCCCGGCAGGCGCCGGCGAGGGCGCCGAGCGGGGCGGCGTCGCCGTCGACGGAGAACACCGAGTCACTGACGACCAGGGCGCGCCGCCCGGGGTGGGCGCCCAGGGTCTTGCGCACGGCCTGCGGGTCGGCGTGCGGGACGACGGCGGTCTCGGCGCGGGAGAGCCGGCAGCCGTCCACGATCGACGCGTGGTTGTCCGCGTCGGAGACGAGGAGGGAGCCGCGGGTGCCGAGCGCGGTGAGCACGGCGAGGTTGGCGGCGTACCCGGACGAGAAGACGAGCGCCGCCTCGAAGCCGCAGAAGGCGGCGAGTTCCCGCTCCAGTTCGGCGTGGAGGGCGGTCGAGCCGGTGACGAGCCGCGAGCCGGTGGAGCCGGCGCCCCAGCGGCGGGCGGCACCGGCGGCGGCACCGGTGACCTCCGGGTGGCGGGTGAGGCCGAGGTAGTCGTTGCTCGCCAGGTCCAGCAGGTCCGCGTCGGCGGGGCGGGGGCGCAGCGTGCGGACGAGTCCGGCGGCGGCGCGGCGGCGCGCCTCGGCGTCGGTCCAGTCGAACGGGGCCTCGGGCACGGCGTCGCCGGGCGCGTCCATGGGCATGTCTGGGTCCCCTTTGTAGGCAGCGCACAGACCCTAACGAAGAAGGGGCGGGGTGAGAGTGTGGTCATCCACACACCCCCGACGGGCCGCGTTGTCGGGTTCCTCCTTGGCCCGGGGGTGTGCCGTACGCCAGGATCAGCGCCATGGACCTGTTGAACACGTTGGTGGACAAGGGGCTGCGGCGCGAGCTGCCGACCCGTGAAGAGGCGCTCGCCGTCCTGGCGACCTCCGACGACGAACTGCTGGAGGTGGTGGCCGCGGCGGGGAAGGTGCGGCGCCACTGGTTCGGGCGGCGGGTGAAGCTCAACTACCTGGTCAACCTGAAGTCGGGGCTGTGCCCCGAGGACTGTTCGTACTGCTCGCAGCGGCTGGGCTCGAAGGCCGACATCCTCAAGTACACCTGGCTGAAGCCGGAGGAGGCGTCGAAGGCGGCGGCCGCGGGCGTCGCGGGCGGCGCGAAGCGGGTCTGCCTCGTCGCCAGCGGCCGGGGCCCGACGGACCGGGACGTGGAGCGGGTCTCGAAGACGATCGAGGCCATCAAGGAGGGCAACGAGGGCGTCGAGGTGTGCGCGTGCCTCGGGCTCCTCTCCGACGGGCAGGCCGAGCGGCTGCGCTCGGCGGGCGCCGACGCGTACAACCACAACCTCAACACGTCCGAGGCCACGTACGGGGACATCACGACCACCCACACGTACGCGGACCGGGTCGACACGGTGAACAAGGCGCACGCGGCCGGGCTGTCCGCCTGCTCCGGGCTGATCGCGGGCATGGGCGAGAGCGACGAGGACCTGGTCGACGTGGTGTTCGCGCTGCGCGAGCTGGACCCGGACTCGGTGCCGGTGAACTTCCTCATCCCGTTCGAGGGGACCCCGCTCGCCCAGGAGTGGAACCTCACCCCGCAGCGGGCGCTGCGCATCCTGGCCATGGTGCGGTTCGTCTGCCCGGACGTGGAGGTCCGGCTGGCGGGCGGGCGCGAGGTGCACCTGCGGACGCTCCAGCCGCTCGCGCTGCACCTGGCCAACTCCATCTTCCTGGGCGACTACCTGACCAGTGAGGGCCAGGCCGGCAAGGCGGACCTGGAGATGCTCGCGGACGCCGGCTTCGAGGTGGAGGGCGCCGGGACGACGACGCTGCCCGAGCACCGCGTGGACGCGGCCGCCGCCGGTGGCTGCGGGACGGGCGGCGGCTGCGGCTCCGGCGACGTGTGCGGAACGTCCGCGGAGGCCGGGGCGCCGGCGGAGGGGGACGCGGCCGCTCCGGGGGCCCGGCCGGACCTGGTGGCGGTGCGCCGCCGGGGCGCCGGAACGGACCTCGCGCCCAATGCCTGAACCGCTGTACGGCCCGGGCGAACTGCTCGCGCTGGACCGGGAGCACGTGTGGCACCCGTACGGCCCGATGCCCGGCCGGGCCGACCCGCTCGTGGTGGAGTCGGCCTCCGGGGTGCGGCTGCGCCTCGCCGAACCGGCCGAGGGGCGGACGGAGCTGGTCGACGGCATGTCGTCCTGGTGGTCGGCGGTGCACGGCTACCGCCACCCGGTGCTCGACGAGGCCGTGCGCGGCCAGCTGGACCGGATGAGCCACGTCATGTTCGGCGGGCTCACCCACGAGCCGGCCGTCCGTCTGGCGACCCGGCTGGTGGAGATCACCCCGGCCCCGCTGCGGCACGTGTTCCTCAGCGACTCGGGGTCGGTGTCCGTCGAGGTCGCCGTGAAGATGTGCCTCCAGTACTGGCGGTCCGTCGGCCGCCCCGCCAAGCAGCGGCTGCTGACGTGGCGGGGCGGCTACCACGGGGACACCTGGCAGCCGATGTCGGTGTGCGACCCCGAGGGCGGGATGCACGAGCTGTGGGCGGGGGTGCTGCAGCGGCAGGTCTTCGCCCCGGCGCCCCCGGCCGCGTACGAGGAGGAGTACGCGCGCGGCCTGCGCGAGCTGGTCGCCCGGCACGCCGACGAGCTGGCCGCCGTGATCGTCGAGCCGGTGGTGCAGGGCGCGGGCGGGATGCGCTTCCACTCCCCCGCGTACCTGCGGGTGCTGCGGGAGGCGTGCGACGCCCACGACGTGCTGCTGGTGTTCGACGAGATCGCGACGGGGTTCGGCCGGACGGGCGAGCTGTTCGCGGCGGACCACGCGGGGGTGGCGCCCGACGTGATGTGCCTCGGCAAGGCACTGACCGGCGGCTACCTGTCCATGGCGGCGACGCTGTGCACGACGGGGGTCGCGGAGGGCATCTCGCGCGGCGAGGTGCCGGTGCTGGCCCACGGGCCGACGTTCATGGGCAACCCGCTGGCCTCCGCGGTCGCGTGCGCCTCGATCGACCTGCTGCTGTCGCAGGACTGGGCGCGGGAGGTCAAGCGGATCGAGGCCGGGCTGCGCGAGGGGCTGGAACCGGCGCGCGCGCTGCCGGGGGTCCGGGACGTGCGGGTGCTCGGGGCGATCGGCGTGGTCCAGCTGGACCACCCGGTCGACACGGCGGCGGCCACGGCGGCGGCGGTGCGCGAGGGCGTGTGGCTGCGGCCGTTCCGGGACCTGGTGTACGTGATGCCGCCGTACGTCACCGACGACGGGGACGTGGCGCGGATCTGCCGCGCGGTGTGCGCGGCCGCGAAGGAGGGCTGACATGCGGATCGTGGTGGTGAGCGGTACCGGTACCGAGATCGGCAAGACGGTCGTGACGGCCGCCGTCGCGGCGGCGGCGTGCGCCGCGGGCCGCTCGGTGGCCGTGCTGAAGCCCGCGCAGACGGGGGTCGGGCCGGGTGAGCGGGGCGACGCGGACGAGGTCGTACGGCTCGCCGGGCCCGGGGTGACCGGGCGGGAACTGGCCCGGTTCCCCGAGCCGCTGGCCCCGGAGACGGCCGCCCGGCGGGCCGGGATGGCGCCGGTGGGGCCGGACGCCGTGGCGGAGGCGGCGGAGAAGCTGGCCGCCGCGCACGACCTGGTGCTCGTCGAGGGCGCGGGCGGGCTGCTCGTGCGGTACGACGCGCGGGGCGGCACCCTCGCGGACGCGGCGCGGCTGCTGGGCGCGCCGGTGCTGGTGGTCGCCGCGGCGGGGCTCGGCACGCTCAACCTGGCGGCGCTGACGGGTGAGGCGCTGCGCGCGCGTGGCCTCACCCCGTTGGGCCTGGTCGTGGGCAGCTGGCCGAAGGCGCCGGGGCTGGCCGAGCGGTGCAACCTCGCGGACCTGCCGACCTCGGCGGGCGCCCCGCTGCTGGGCGCGGTCCCCGAGGGGGCCGGCGCCCTGTCGCCCGGGTCCTTCAGGGCTGCGGCGCCGGGCTGGCTGGCGCCGGAGCTGGGCGGGACGTGGGACGCGCGGGCGTTCACGCGGGCGGCGGGCGCCTGAGCCCGGACGGCGGGCGTCCCGGCGCGGCGGCCGGTGCCGCACTCTGACGCCGGACGGCGAACGGCGGCCGGTGCCGGCCGCGGACGGCGGGCGTCCCGGTCCCGGGGACCGGGGCGCCCGCCCCCTACGCTGGCGGGCATGCGAGCGACTGTCAGTGAGATCGTGTTCGACTGCGCCGACCCCTCCGCCCTGGCGCGGTTCTGGGCCGGGCTGCTGGGCGGTGAACCGGTGGACCGGGAGCCGGGCTGGTCGTACGTGGACCCGCCGGGGTTCGTGCGGGTGGCGTTCCAGCGGGTCCCGGAGGGCAAGTCCGTGAAGAACCGGCTGCACCTGGACCTGGACGGCGGTGACGTGGCGGGCGCCGCCGAGGAGGCGGTCGCCCTGGGCGCCGTACGGGTCGGCGGGATCGTGCAGGACCCCCAGGGGTGCTTCCAGGTGCTGCGCGACCCGGAGGGCAACGAATTCTGTTTCGTGGGCGGCTGACGGGCCCTCGGCGGCGCGGGGTGGTGCACAATCACCGTGTCCGCCCCGATATGCCGGATGCTGCCGGAGGAGGTCCGCGATGACGGAACAGAGCACGAAGACCGGCCCGGACGCCGTGCGCCACCCCCTGTTCGCCCGTTTCTACGCGCGCGTGAGCGTGGTGGCCGACGCGAAGGGCGGGGTCGGCGAGCTGCGGCGGGAGCTGCTGGACGGGCTGTCCGGACGGATCGTCGAGGTGGGGGCGGGCAACGGCCTGAACTTCCCGCACTACCCGGCGGCCGTCTCCGAGGTCGTCGCGGTCGAGCCGGAGCGGACGCTGCGGCGGCTCGCCGCGGAGGAGGGCCTGCGGGCGGGGGTGCCGGTGGACGTGGTGCCGGGGACCGCGGAGGCGCTGCCGGTCGAGAGCCAGGCGTTCGACGGCGCCGTCGCGTCCCTGGTGCTGTGCAGCGTGCGGGACGTGCGCGGGGCCCTGGCGGAGCTGCGGCGGGTCCTCAGGCCGGGCGGCGAGCTGCGGTTCCTGGAGCACGGCCTGGCGCGGGGGCGGGTGGCGGCGGCGGTGCAGCGGGGCGCGGACGCCACGGTGTGGCCGCGGCTGTTCGGGGGCTGCCACACGGCGCGGGACCCGCTGGCCGAGATCGGGGCGGCCGGGTTCGAGATCGTCACGTACCGGAGGCTGCGACTTCCGGAGCGGGGTGTTCCGCTGCCGTCGTCGCCGGCCGTCCTGGGCGTCGCGCGGCGACCCTCGTCCGGTACCGCCTGAGGCCGCCGCGCCCGCAGCCGCGCAGCTGGGCCGGGGAGAGCCGGGCGCGGCCGCCGCCCGTGACGAGGGCGTTGACCGGGGCCATCGGATCGGCGGCCGCCGCCTTGGCGAACAGGACGCCCAGGGCGAGGGGCAGCAGGGCCCCGGCGAGGGCCGTACCGAACACGGTGATCTGCTTCGGTCCGACGCGTTCGGCGCGGCGGGGGGTCGGTGCGCGGTTCATGGGTCCAGGGAACCGGCGCGGCGGGGCGCGGGGGATCCGCCGGGGTACTCAGGCGGCCGCCCGCGGCGTACTCACCCGCGCCGGGTCAGAGCGTCCAGCGCTCCAGTTCGTCGGCGATGTCGCGGACGTCCGCCCCGCCGCCCTTGACCAGGCGCGCCAGGTCCCTGACCCGCTCGGGCGAGGTGGTGACGCGCAGCCCGGAGGCGACGAGGTAGCCGTACGCGACGGCCGACGCGAACAGCGCGTTGGAGTGCTCCAGGGCGGGGACGTGCAGCAGCAGTTGCAGCAGGGCCGCGGCGCGGAGGTGCGGGTCGTCGTAGACGGCGATGCCGAATATCTCGGCGTCGTGCCGGCTGACCGCGGCGACCAGCGCGCCCCAGTCGACGACCTGCGGGTCGCCCGGCGCCTTCTGCTCGGCGACCATCAGCAGCCAGGCGAGGTCCACGGAGAGGTTCATGCGCGGGCGGACGCCTTCACCGACCGCCCTCGGGCCGGGGTCCGAGCGCCGGGTCGCCGCGGAACTCGTCGGCGAAGACCGACTCGTACTGCTTCATGAAGTCGGCGGCCGCGTCCACGAAGGTGCGGCCCGCCTCGCCCGCGTCGCGCTGGACGAGCTCCTCGATGTACCGGTTCACACTGACCCCCCGCTGCCGCGCCCTGCGGCGGGCGGCCTCGGCGGTCGTCTCGTCCACCCGTACGTTCAGCTGAGTCTTCGCCACCCCACGACGCTAGCGCCCCCGCGCTAGCACCCGCAAGGGGGCGGGGGGAACCGGTCCGAATCCGTTCGACGCCGCCCCGCGCGCGGTGATGGGATGCCCCGCATGGACGATCTCCGCATACGCGCCGCCACCCCCGCCGACCTGGACGCCGTCCTGGCCTTCTGGAAGGTGGCGGCCGAGGGCACGAGCATCAGCGACGACCGCGACGGCGTCGAGCGGCTGATCGCCCGCGATCCCGGCGCCCTGCTCCTGGCGGAGTGCGGCGACGGGGAGGTGGCGGGCACCGTGATCGCCGGGTTCGACGGCTGGCGCTGCCACCTGTACCGGCTCGCCGTCCGTCCGGAGCGGCGCCGGAGGGGCGTGGGGGCGGCGCTGCTCGCGGCCGCCGAGGAGCGGTTCACCCGGCTGGGAGGGCGGCGCGCCGACGCGATGGTGCTGGACCGCAACGGGCTCGCGCACCACGCCTGGCGGGCGGCCGGCTACGCCCCCGAGCCCTGGTGGAGCCGCTGGGTCAAGCCGCTCACGGACTGACGGGGACCGGTCCTGACGCCGCTCCGCCGCTCCCTTAGCATGGCTGGACGATTCCGGCCGTATGCGAAAGGTGTGTGAGTGTCCGCCCATGGGCGAGCCTCCCAGTAGCACGATCCGCCCCCGACATCGCGCGATCATCCCGCCTCTGACCGATCATGGGACGGAGGTGAACCGATGACGGAAGTGCTGCTGCTCCTCGTGGCGCTGCTGCTCGCCCTGGCGTGCGGCGCGTTCGTCGCGGCCGAGTTCTCGCTGACCACGGTCGAACGCGGCACGCTGGAACAGGCGGCCGAGCGCGGTGAGCGCGGCGCCACCGGCGCCCTGAAGGCCGTCCGGTCGCTCACCTTCCAGCTGTCCGGCGCGCAGCTCGGCATCACCGTGACCAACCTGGTCGTCGGCATGCTCGCCGAGCCCTCCGTCGCCCGGCTCATCAGCGGCCCGATCCGGGACCTCGGCGTGTCCCCCTCCGTCGCCTCGTCGCTGGCCCTGGTGATCGGCACGGCGCTGTCGACGGTGGTCCTGATGGTCGTCGGCGAGCTGGTGCCCAAGAACTGGGCCATCTCGTCGCCGCTCGCGGTGGCGAAGGTCGTGGCGACCCCGCAGCGGATCTTCAGCGCCGCCTTCAAGCCGCTGATCAGCCACCTCAACAACACCGCCAACCACATGGTGCGCCGCCTGGGCATGGAACCCGCCGAGGAGCTGGCGTCCGCGCGCGGCCCTCAGGAGCTGGTCGCGCTGGCGCGCCACTCCGCGAAGGAGGGCGCGCTGGAGCCGGACACCGCCGAGCTGTTCGTCCGCACGCTCAACCTGGCCGAACTCACCGCCGAGAACGTGATGACGCCGCGGGTCCAGGTCACCGCCCTGGAGGCGCAGGCCACCGCGGAGGACGTCGCCAACGCGACCCGCGCGACCGGCCTGTCCCGCTTCCCCGTCTACCGGGGCGGCCTGGACGCGGTCATCGGCACCGCCCACATCAAGGACGTCCTGGCCGTGCCGGCCGAGCGGCGGCACCGGACCCCGGTGGTCGACCTGCTGCGCGAGCCGGTGCTGGTGCCGGAGAGCCTCACCGTGGACCGGCTGCTCGACCGGATGTACGGCAAGGCCACCATGGCCGTCGTCATCGACGAGTACGGCGGCACGGCCGGGGTCGTGACGATGGAGGACATCGTCGAGGAGGTCGTCGGCGAGGTGCGCGACGAGCACGACCCCCACGAGACGCCGGACCTGGCACGGGCGGGTGAGGACGCCGACGGGCGCACCCTGTGGTCCGCCGACGGGGCCGCCCGCACCGACCAGCTGCGGCCGATCGGGCTGCACGTCCCGGAGGGTCCGTACGAGACGCTCGCCGGGTTCGTCGCGACGGCGCTGGGCCGGATCCCGGAGGCCGGGGACACCGTGGAGGTGTCCGGCTGGCTGCTGGACGTGGTCGACGCCTCGGGGCGCCGGGCGGCGCGCGTCATGCTGCACGCCCCCGCCGAGGGAGAGGAGCCCGGGGGGCCGGGGAACGCCGACGGCCCGGCGGAGCCGGGTGCTCCGGGGACTTCACGGGCTCCGGACGCTTCGGGCGCTTCCCGGGCTCCGGGCGCTTCACGGGCTCCGGGTTCTCCGGACGCCCCGAATGCTTCGGGCGCTGCGGGCGCTCCGGGTGAGGGGGCCGGTCGATGATCGCCGTCCAGTTGCTGATCGGCTTCCTGACGCTGGTCCTCAACGCGTTCTTCGTCGGCGCGGAGTTCGCCCTGATCTCCGTCCGCCGCAGCCAGGTCGAGCCGCAGGCCGAGGCCGGCGACCGCAGGGCGCGCAGCGTCCTGTGGGGCCTGGAGCACGTCTCGGCCCTCCTCGCCGCCGCCCAGCTGGGCATCACGCTGGCGACGCTGGTGCTCGGCATCGTCGCGGAACCGGCCATCGCCCACCTGCTGGAGCCGCTGTTCGGCGCGGTCGGCGTGCCGCACGGCCTGGTCCACCCGATCTCGTTCGTGATCGCCCTGGCGGCGGCCACGTACCTGCACATGCTGCTGGGCGAGATGGTGCCGAAGAACATCGCCCTCGCCGAACCGGTCCGCACGGCGCTGCTGCTCGGCCCGCCGCTGGTGGCCCTGGCGCGGGCGCTGCGCCCGGTGATCTTCACCATCAACGCGTTCGCCAACGCGCTGCTGAAGCTGCTGCGGGTGGAGACGAGGAACGAGGTCGCGGCGACGTTCTCGGACGACGAGCTGGCCCGGATGGTCACCGACGCCGGCGACGCGGGCCTGCTCGACGACCGTGCCGCCGAGCGGCTGCACGACGCGCTGGAGCTGGGCCGGCGCCCGGTGCGCGACGTGGTCATGCCGCTGGAGCGGGTCGTGTACGTGCAGGCCGACACCACGCCGGACGAGGTGGAGCGGCTCGCCGCGAGGTCCGGGTTCTCCCGCTTCCCCGTGGTGGACCGCTCCCGCCGCATCCTGGGCTACCTGCACGTCAAGGACGCGCTGGACGTCATACCGCGCGACCAGCCGTTCCCGGTGTCGGCGATGCGCCCGATCGCCCGGGTGCGGGACGCGACCCCGCTGGACGACGTGCTGACGGCGATGCGCCGCAGCCGCACCCACCTGGCGGCCGTCCTCGACGACGACGGACGGCTGGCCGGACTGGTCACGATGGAGGACGTGCTGCGCGAACTGGTGGGCGGCCCGGCCTCCTGACCCCGGCGCGGCCCGCGGACGGGCTCCGGCTCAGAAGCGGGTCGCGGCCAGCCAGGCGTCGAGGAGCGAGCGGTCCCCGGTGACGGTGAACCGGCCGTCCCCGGCGCCGTACCGGCCGTACAGCAGGAGCAGCAGCTCGCCGCACCCGGCCTCGACCGTGGCGGTGGCGGCGGGGCCGCCGCCGTCCGCGCGCCAGGTGAAACCGCCCCCGCCGAGTGTGAGCGTCCACACCGCGCCGGTGTCGGCCGCGCGCAGGCGCAGGGTCTCCCCGTCGCGGCCGAGCCGGGCTGCCGGCTCGGCGACCCAGCCGTAGTACGGCAGGTTCTCCAGGAACTCCTCGATGCCGTCGGCGGCCACGCCCGGCGCGACGCGCGGTTCGGCGCCCAGCGCCAGTTCGACGTCGGCGAGGTGGACGACCGTCTCGAAGAACAGCCGCCGCGGGTAGAACCGGACGTGCGGGTCGGCGCCGTACGACCACATCGGCGTGTCGGGGTGCGCGGCGCGCAGGGTGCGCACCACCGCGTCGGCCCCCCGGGCCAGCCAGGCCGGGTACGCGGCCGGGTCGCCGGGCAGGCCGAGCGGGACGTCCTCGGGCTCGACGCGCACGGTGGCGCGCGTGCGGACGAGGTGCTCCATCCAGCGGTGCACCTCCCCCACGTGCCGTGCGAGGTCGGCGAGCGTCCAGCCGGGGCAGGTGGGCAGCGGTGTCGCCGGGTCGGCGTCCCGCACCGCCGCGACGAACCGGGCCACGTGGTCCCGGACCCCGTCGCAGTACGCGGTGTGGGCGTCACCGGTCAGGCCCAGGTCCCCGGGCAGCCGCAGCAGGGCGCCGCGCCGGGCGCCCTCCGGTTCGCGGCGGGCCGTGTCGTGGAACAGCGCGGAGAGGCGGCGCCGGTCGGCGGGGGTGAGCCGCCGCAGGACGCGGGCCGCGTCCTGCGACCACCGCACGGCCTCGTCCGGGCCGAGCGCCTCGTCGCCGCGGGCGGTCAGCAGATGTGCCAGCGCGTCGGCCAGAGCCCGCTCCAGTGCCTCGCCCATGGGCCCCTCCCCCTCTTCCCGCCGTCTCCGGCGGCCGCTTCCCTCCCCCGCCCCGGCGACCCTACGCGAACGTCCGTGCGCCGCCCGCATCGCGATACGATCGCTCCGCCATGGAGATGAATGCTACGTACACGAGTTTCGTCGCGGTGGGCGACAGCTTCACCGAGGGCATGTCGGACCTGCTGCCCGACGGCTCGTACCGGGGTTGGGCCGACCTGCTCGCGGGCCGCCTCGCCGCCCGGGCGCCCGGCTTCCGCTACGCCAACCTGGCGGTGCGCGGCAAGCTCATCGCCCAGATCGTCGACGAGCAGGTGGACCGGGCGGCCGGCATGGGCGCCGACGTGGTCACGCTGGTCGGCGGGCTCAACGACACGCTGCGCCCCAAGTGCGACATGGGCCGGGTGCGCGCCCGGCTGGAGGAGGCCGTCGAGCGGCTGGCGCCGTCGTGCAAGCGGCTGGTGCTGATGCGCAGCCCCGGCCGCAACGGCCCGGTGATGGAGCGCTTCCGCCCGCGCATGGAGGAGCTGTTCGCGCACGTCGACGCCCTGGCGGCGCGGCACGACGCGCTGGTCGTCGACCTGTACGGGGCGCAGGTGCTGGGCGACCCGCGCCTGTGGGACCTGGACCGGCTCCACCTGACGGCCGAGGGGCACCGGCGGGTGGCCGAGGCGGTCTGGCAGGCGCTCGGGCTGGAGCCCCAGGAGGACTGGCGGGCGCCCCTGGGGCCGGAGGTGCGGGGGCCGTGGGTGGGGCGGCGGCTGGACGACCTGCGGTTCGCCCGGCAGCACCTCGGCCCGTGGATCGGGCGGCGGCTGACCGGCCGCTCGTCCGGCGACGGCCGTCCCGCGAAGCGCCCGGAGCTCCTGCCCTACGACGGCCCCTCGGCGTAGCGCCGGGCGCACCGCTCCCGGCGGGCGGTGCGCGCGGCGGCCCGCGCCTCGTAGCAACGCACAAACCGGGGCGGGGCGCTGGCCTGCAGGAACCGCCAGTAGAATCCGTACACGTGACTGCAAAGCCTCGCATCCCCAATGTCCTCGCCGGCCGCTACGCCTCCGCCGAGCTCGCCCTCCTCTGGTCCCCCGAGCAGAAGGTGAAGCTGGAGCGCCGCCTGTGGCTCGCCGTGCTGCGCGCCCAGAAGGACCTCGGGATCGAGGTTCCGGACGCCGCCCTCGCCGACTACGAGCGGGTCCTCGACCAGGTCGACCTGGTGTCGATCGCCGAGCGCGAGAAGGTCACGCGGCACGACGTGAAGGCCCGGATCGAGGAGTTCAACGCCCTCGCCGGACACGAGCAGGTCCACAAGGGCATGACCTCGCGCGACCTGACGGAGAACGTCGAGCAGCTGCAGATCCGGCTGTCCCTGGAGCTGATGCGGGACCGCACCGTCGCGGTGCTGGCGCGGCTCGGGAAGCTGTCCGCCGAGTACGGCGAGCTGGTCATGGCCGGCCGGTCGCACAACGTGGCCGCGCAGGCCACGACGCTCGGCAAGCGCTTCGCGACCGCCGCGGACGAGCTGCTCGTCGCGTACGCGCGGCTGGAGGAGCTGCTGGGCCGCTACCCGCTGCGCGGCGTCAAGGGCCCGGTCGGCACGGCGCAGGACATGCTGGACCTGCTGGGCGGCGACGCGTCGAAGCTGGCCGAGCTGGAGCAGCGGATCGCCGCGCACCTCGGCTTCGCGCACGCGTTCACGTCCGTCGGCCAGGTCTACCCGCGGTCCCTCGACTACGAGGTCGTGACGACGCTGGTGCAGCTGGCCGGCGCCCCGTCCTCGCTGGCGAAGACGATCCGCCTGATGGCGGGCCACGAGCTGGTCACCGAGGGCTTCAAGCCGGGTCAGGTCGGCTCGTCCGCGATGCCGCACAAGATGAACACCCGCTCCTGCGAGCGCGTCAACGGCCTGATGGTGATCCTGCGCGGCTACGCGTCGATGGTCGGCGAGCTGGCCGGCGACCAGTGGAACGAGGGCGACGTGTCCTGCTCGGTGGTGCGCCGGGTCGCGCTGCCGGACGCGTTCTTCGCGTTCGACGGGCTGCTGGAGACGTTCCTCACCGTGCTGGACGAGTTCGGCGCGTTCCCCGCGGTCGTCGCGCGGGAGCTGGACCGGTACCTGCCGTTCCTCGCGACCACCAAGGTGCTGATGGCGTCCGTGCGGGCCGGCGTGGGCCGCGAGGTGGCCCACGAGGCCATCAAGGAGAACGCCGTCGCGTCCGCGCTGGCCATGCGCGAGCGGGGCGCCGAGCGCAACGAGCTGCTGGACAAGCTCGCGGCGGACGAGCGGATCCCGCTGGACCGCGCGGAGCTGGACGCGCTGATGGCCGACAAGCTGTCCTTCACGGGTGCGGCCGCCGACCAGGTGGGCGCCGTGGTCGCGCGGATCGGGGAGATCGCCGAGCGGCACCCGGAGGCCGCCGCCTACGCGCCGGGCGCCATCCTCTGACATGGCCTCCCGCCGGTTCACCGCCGAGGAGCTCCAGGCCGCTCGCGACCGCGTCGTCCCCGACGTGATCGCGGACGGCCTGTCCGTGCTCTTCTGCGGCATCAACCCGGGCCTCATGTCGGCCGCGACGGGCCACCACTTCGCCCGGCCCGGCAACCGCTTCTGGCCCGTGCTCCACCTGTCCGGCTTCACCCCGCGCCGGCTGGCGCCGTCCGAGCAGCACGAGCTGCTGTCGTACGGGCTGGGCATCACCAACGTCGTGGCGCGGGCGACGGCCCGCGCGGACGAGCTGACCGACGACGAGTTCCGGGAGGGCGGCAGGCTGCTCACCGCCAAGGTGGAGCGGCTGCGGCCGCGCCGGCTCGCGGTCGTCGGCGTGACCGCGTACCGCGTGGCCTTCGACGACAGGAAGGCCGTGGTGGGGCCGCAGGAGCGGACGATCGGCGACACCCGGGTCTGGGTCCTGCCCAACCCCAGCGGACTGAACGCGCACTGGACGCTGCAGACGATGGCGGAGGAGTACGCCCGGCTGCGCGTCGCGGCCGCGGCGGAGCCGCCCCGGTGACCGCGGCGGGCGGCCGGCGCGGCGCCTCCGCGGGGCGCCGGGCGGTCCGCCCGCGGCGGGCGGACGGCCGGTACGGGAGCGCCGGGCACGGGCCGGGGCCCCGGCGGCCGGCGGTCCGGGCGGCCCGCGCTCGCCGCCCGTCCCGGCATTGAGTACCATCCGGCAGACACGCGGCTCGAGCTGGGAGGACACACGGTGGGGCGGCTGACCGGCGGGGACCCGTCTCTGCTGCGGCGGATCAACTCCGCGGTGGTACTCCATGCGTTGCGCGGCGGTGAGGCCCGTACGCTCACCGACCTCACGCGACTCACCGGCCTCTCCCGCCCCACGGTCGAGGGCGTGACGGAGGGGCTCATCGAGGCGGGGCTCGTGGTCGAGGCCGGTCCCGAGGAGCGCGAGGTGCGGCGCCAGGGGCGGCCGGCGCGGCGGTTCCGGTTCCGGGCCGAGGCCGGGCACCTGCTGGGCATCGAGATCGGCCCGCACCGGGTGGCGGCGCTCCTGTCGGGACTCGACGGGCGCATCATCGGCGCGGGCACCCGGGAGGTCGCCGAGGACGCGTCGGCCGACGAGCGGCTGGAGCGGGTGCGGGCGGCGGTCGCGGACGTGCTGCGCCGCACCGGCGTGGCGCGCGGCACGCTGCGGGCGGTCGGCGTGGGCACGCCGGGCATCGTCGAGGCGGACGGGACGGTGCGGCTGGGCACGGCGCTGCCGGGGTGGACCGGGCTGGCGCTGGGCGAGCGGCTGCGGCGGTCGTTCCACTGCCCGGTGCTGGTGGAGAACGACGCCAACGCGGCGGCGGTCGCCGAGCACTGGAAGGGCGCCGCGATCGACTCGGACGACATCGTGTTCGTCCTGGCCGGACTGAGCCCGGGCGCCGGTTCGCTGATCGGCGGGCGGCTGCACCGGGGGTTCGGCGGGGCCGCCGGGGAGATCGGCGCGCTGCACCTGCTGGGGCGCGGGGAGGCGCCGGAGACCCTGCTGTCGACGACGGACGAGCCGCTGCACCCGCTGGACGAGCAGGCGGTGGCGGAGGTGTTCGCGCGGGCGCGGCACGGCGACGAGCGGGCGCTGGCGGCCGTGGGCCGGTTCACCCAGCGGCTGGTGCACGACGTGGGGGCGCTGGTGCTGGCGCTCGACCCGGAGGTGGTGGTCGTCGGCGGGTGGGCGGCCGGCCTGGACGGCATCCTGCCGCCGCTGCGCGAGGAGTTGGCGCGGTTCTGCCTGCGGCCGCCGCGCGTGAAGCTGTCACTGCTGGGCGAGGCGGCCGTGGCGACGGGTGCGCTGCGGCTGGCCCTGGACCACGTCGAGGAGCAGCTGTTCGCCGTGGAGGGCACGGTCACCGCGCGGCGCTGAGCGGGGCGCCGCGCGGCGGGTCAGGAGGCGATCCGGAGGTCGCCCACGTCGCCGAAGGTCAGGCGGCACGCGTCGGCCCGGTAAGTGGCGACGGACACCGCCGCCGTACGGCCGCCGGACAGGTAGCGGGTCGTGACGACGAGCACCGGGGCGCCGGGCAGGCGGTCGAGTTCCCGGGCGTCGTCCGCGCGGGCCGAGCCGAGCTCGACGGCGCGGTCCTGGCCCTCCAGGGGCAGCCGCTCCAGCTCGCGCAGGACCCCGCGCGCGAGGGCGGGGCCGGTCAGGGACTCGGACGTGACGAGGCCGGGGACGGAGGCGGCGGGGACGTACAGCTGCTCGGCGGCGAGGGCCTGGTCCTGCGTGGAGCGCAGCCGGCGCACCGCGTACACGGGGCGGTCGGCGACGTCCTCCAGGAGGCGGAGCACGGCGGCGGGCGGCGGCGCGGTGGCGCAGTCGACGGCCTGCCAGCTGTCCTCGCCGACGCCGGGCCAGCGGTGCCGGGCGGTGGAGACGTCCACGCCGACGCGGGGCGGGGCGACGGTCGTGCCGACGCCGCGGCGGCGCTGGAGGCGGCCCTCCAGCTCCAGCTGTTCGAGCGCCTGGCGGAGCGTGGCCCGGGCGACGCCGAAGCGCGCGGCGAGCTCCCGCTCGTTCGGCAGGACCTCCCCGACTTGGAACTCGGAGTCGAGTGCCTCGCCGATCACGGTCTTCAGGTGCCAGTACTTCGGCTCCGGCACCGATTCCAGCTGCGTGGTCCCCACCCTGATCCTCCGCGATCGCCGTGTCCCGGACGACTTTCCGTGCCCTTGTTTATTAAAGGTCCCTGCACTATCCCTGTGACCATAGGACGACCCACTCCCTTGGTCAAGACCAATCGTCGCCAGAGTGGGCGGCGCGGCGGCGGTGCGCGGCCGAGGGGCTCCTGAACTCCCGGCTGTTGAGGGGCAGTCGCCGCGGACACGCCGTCCCGGCGGCGTCGGGCGGGCTCGGGCGGGAGGCGGGAGCGTCGGCACGGCCGCGGAGGCCTCGTTCACGGTGGGGTCCCGCGGGGGCCGCGCGGGCCGTCCGTGCGGTACGGGCGCGGGGGCGCGGGGGCGCGAGGGCGCGGGCGGACCGTTCCCGCTGCGGCACGGCATCGGCCGCCACCGGCAGGCGGGGGAGCCGGTGGCGGCCCTCCCGGCGTACGAGCGGGGCGTGATCACCGTGGACCTGCCCGGCTCGGCTGCGGGAAGTCGGCGGCGCTGCCGGACGGCCCGGCGTACGACCCGCCGACGGTCGTGCCGGCGCCGGGCGGCCCGTGCGCGGCGCCGGGGGCCTGGGCGCTTCGGCTTCGGCTTCGGCTTCGGCTTCGGCTTCGGCCGGATTGTCAGTGGTCGGTCCTACGGTCGGGACATGACGCGATCCGTACAGGCACTCGCCTACGCACGCCCGTCCACCCTGGGGTCCTCGCGGTCCGGGCGGTCGCTCGGCCTGGAGACCTCCGGTGGTCTGACGCCGGCCGGTGCCGAGGCGCACCCCCGTTTCTTCTCCGGCTTCCTGGCCTCCCCGCAGACGGCGGCGCGGGGTCTGCTCGCCGTGGCCGACGTCGCCGCGGCCCGCTACCACCAGCGGACGCGACCGGGTTCGCTGGACCCGGTGGTGACGGGGAACGGCGACCGGCTGCGGTTCGAGTCCTTCTCGGGGTGCAACGGCGTGTACGCGCGCCTGGACGTGCTGCGCGAGGGCCTGGACGGCGCGGACACGGGGCACGGCACGACGAACGTGGACGTGAACAACCCGCTGCGGGAGGCGCTTTCCCGGCTGACCGGTGACGATCCGCTCCACCTGCGGGTCGGTCCGGAGGAGCTGGCGGTGACCACGCTGGGCGGCTCGGTGGTGGAGAAGAAGGTGCCGCTGCCCGACCGCTGGCTGCGCGGCTTCGCCGAGGCCCAGGTCGCGTGCGCCGGGTTCGACCTGCGGGCCGAGCTGCCGGCCGCCGAGGCGGTGCGGTTCCTGCGGACGCTGCCGCGCGCCGGGGGAGCCTCCGCGCGGGGGCCGATGTGGGTCGTACCGGCGGGGCGGACGCTGCGGCCGACGACGCGGCCGGTGCCGGGCGCGGTGTGCCTGGCGGGCCCGGACCGGCTGTCGGCGCTGCAGCGGGTGCTGCGGCACGCGACGGCGCTGCGCGTGTACGGCCCGGCGGCGGGCGGGGCGGGCGGCGCGGCGAGCGCCTGGGAGGTGGGGCTGCCGGGCATGCGGCTGACGCTGACGCTGTCGCCCGACCCCGCGCGGGGGTTCTCCGGCGAGGGGGGCGTGCTGGAGGCGCTGGCCGCGGAGGACTCCGCGGCCGACGCGGAGCTGGTGTCGGTGCTCCTGGCCTGGGAGCCGCGCATCGACCCGTGGGACCTGTCCGTGCGGGCGGGCCTGCCGGTGGAGCGGGTGCGGGCGGCGCTGACCCGGCTCGGCACGGCGGGCCGCGTGGGGTACGACGTGGCGGAGGCCGCGTACTTCCACCGGGAGCTGCCGTACGACGCGGACCGCGTCGAGCGGCACAATCCGCGGCTGGTCGCGGCGCGGGAGCTGGCCTCCTCGGGCGCGGTGGAGGTGTCGGGCGCCCTGGCGACGGTCGTGTCGGGTGAGCGCCGCCACCAGGTGCGCGAGTCGGACGGGGTGCTCAGCTGCACGTGCCGCTGGTGGGCGGACCACCGGGGCGGGCGCGGCCCCTGCAGGCACGCGCTGGCCGTGCGGATGGTGCGGCGCGGGACGACGGTCGCCGGAGGTGCGCGGTGAGGGAACTGCTGGACGCGGTGCGGCAGGGCCGCGCGGAGGACGTGCCGGACCTGCTGCAGGCACTGGACGCGGCGGGGCGCAGGGCCGCGCTCGGGGAGCTGAAGGCGCTCCGCGCGGAGGCCCGCGGCTGGGGCTGGGACCAGTGGGACAGGCGGCGCCGGGTGCACCAGGCGCTGCTCCTCGCGGGGGCCGGCTGCCACGGGGGCGCGGCCGCGGCGGCCGCCTGGATCGGTGCCCGCGACCTGCGGGACTGGCAGACCCCACCGCACCCGCTGCTGCTGGACGTGCTCCGCGACCGCGACGCGGCGTGGCTGGGCGACGTGGCGCACCGGCTCGCGGGCCGCGCCGCGACGGCGCGGGAGGACTACCCGCTGATCCGGGAGCTGGTGCGGCGCGCCGGCTGCCCGGTGCCGGTGACGGACGGCTACGTGTACGGCTGGGTCGACGCCCTGTCGCGCCGGGACGTGCCGGCGGACCTGCCGGCCGACCCGCAGACGCCGGTGCTGGTGCCCCGCCTCTTCGAGACGGCCGAGCTCGCCCAGGGGCTGGCCTGGACGGAGGTCTGGGCGAAGGCCCTGCTGGCCCTCCCCCACGCGGGCGTGGTGGAGCGGCGGGTCCTGGTCGACGGGTGCGTGGCCCGGCTGCTGCGCGGCGGCAGACAGTCCGACCTGCGGTTCTTCCTCGGCCTGCTGCGGGATTTGGAGCTGACCCCGGAGGAGGAGCGCGCGCATGCGGCCGACTGGGCGGGCCTCGCGGCGGACGCCCCGTCGACGGTGGCCGGCCACGCCCAGGACGTGCTCGGCCGGCTGGCCGCGCGGGGGGAGGTCTCGGCGCGGCAGGTGGCGGAGGTGTCCGCTTCGGTGCTGTTCCGTACGGAGAAGAAGCTCGTCCGGGCGCAGCTGGTGCTGGTCGACAAGGTGCTGCGGCGTGACGCGGCGGCGGCCGGGGAGCTGCTGCCGGTGGTGGCCGAGGTGTTCGGGCACCCGGACACGGCCTTCCAGGAGCGGGCGTTGAAGCTGGTGGGGCGGCACCTCGGCGCGGTGGACCCGGAGGTGCGGCGCCGGCTGGCGGAAACGGCCGCCGAGCTGCTGAGCCCCGCGCACCGGACGGTGGCCGCCGGGCTGTTCGGCGCGCTGCCGGAGCCGGAAGGCACGCCGGGCCCGTACCAGGAGCTGCTGCCGCCCCCGCCGGAGCGGGAGCGGCTGGCTCCGGCCGCGCGGACGCTGCCGGAGCTGGTGGAGGAGGTCGCCGCGCTGCTCCGGTCCACCGACCCGGACGTGGAGGACGTGGAGCGGGCGCTGGACGGGCTGACGCGCGGCGTCCACCAGGACCCGGCGGCACTGCGGGAGGCGCTGCTGCCGCTGCTGCCCGGCCTGTGGTGGTACGACCACGGCCGGGCGGAGCCGGGGTACCTGCACGCGGTGCAGCTGTTCGTGGCCGCGGTGGTGGGCCGGGTCGGGCGCGACGAACTGCGCCGGGCGCTGCGCGGCCCGGGGGACGCGCCCTGCGTGCACCAGCGGCTCGCGCGCGTGGCGTCGGCGCGGGCTCAGGAGGCGGCGCTCCGGGCGCTGACGGAGCCCCTGCCGTTCCTGCTCGCGACACCGACGTGGAAGTCGGGCGCGCTGGATCCGGCGGAGCTGGTCGAACGGCTCGCGGCCTACCGGCGGCTCGGCGTACGGCCCGGTGAGTACGACGTCGCGCAGGCGCTGCTCCGGGTGGTCAGGACGGGTCCCGGAGTGCGGGAGGCCGCGGAGACGGCCGCCGCGCTCGGCACGCCGGAGGGCGGGCGGCTGGCGGCCTGGCTGGCACGGGACGCGACGTTCGGGCCGGGCACGCGCGCGGTGGTCGAGGTGCCCCGGCCGGTCTGGGAGGGGGGACGGCCGCCGCTGCGGCGGATCGTGGTGGGGACGCCGGAACAGCCGGAGCTCCGGCGGAAGTTCCCCCCGGCGTTCCGGGCGCTGGGCCTGCCCTGGACGGGGACGGGCGAGAGGTGCCACTGCCAGGGTTCGGTGGGGGGAACCCACATCGCCGTGCTGCCCGAGGACCGGGAGGCGCTCGCGGCGTGGCTGCTGCCGCTGGTGACCCCGTGCGCCGACGCCGACGAGCAGGGCGGCGGGCTGGTCCTGCCCGCGCTCGTCGAGGCGGGCGGCGCGGCGGGGACCGCGCTCCACCTGGCGGTGGCGTGCGGGCTCGGCGCGCGGCACGCGGAGGACCGGTTGGCGGCCGTCGACGCGCTGCTGGTGCTGGCCTCGCGCGGGGAGCTGGACGCCGAGCGGCTCGGCGGCGAGCTGGCGGCGCTGGTGGAACTGGGCACGGTCAAGGTGAACCGGCTGACCGACGCGCTGGGCACGACGGCGGCGACGGGCGCGTACGCCACGGTGTGGGCGGTGCTCGCGGGTGCGCTGCCGGGGCTGCTCGCCGGAGGGGAGCCGCCGCACGGGCTGGGCGGGATGCTCGCGGTGGCCGCGGACTGCGCCGAGCGGTGCGGGGCCGCCGCCCGCCCGACCGGGACGGTGCCGCCGGGGCTGGCGGAACTCGCGGCGCGGCGGGGCTCCTCCCAACTGGCGGCCCAGGCCCGGCGGCTCGCCGGCGCGCTGCGGCGGCCGTGAGGGGGCGCGTCGTCCACGGGGCGGACCGTCCGGCGCCACGAACTGCAAAAATCAACCTTTAAGCACCCAAGTGCACGCTTAACCAGTCAGTCACACATCGTTCGTGATCGCGCAACACCGCTGCGGCAGGGTGCTGTCATGACCCAGATGACCGAAGCGTCCGCCACTTCCGCGAAGCGTACCCGCCGTCAGCACCACTGGCGGCGGGACCTGGTCGAGCTCGCGGCCCTGTTCACCGCCGTGGCGGTCGCGGACGCGATCGCGAACGCCATCGCGCACGGTCCGGACGGCCCGTACCTGCTCGTCGTCTCGGCGGTGGTCCTGGTGGCCACCGCCGCCTTCCACACCTGGTGGGCGCGCCGCCACAGCCATGCCCCACCGCCCCCGGCTCCCCCCGGGACACCGGGCGCCCCGGGTCGCGCGCCGGCCGCCGGGCGGGGCGACGGCGTGGCGGACGCCCGGGCCGGGACCGCGCTGTGGCGGATGCGGACCACCGTGCGCGACGAGCCGGGCAGCCTGGCCGCCCTGTGCGGGGCGCTCGCGGAGCTGCGGGTGGACATCCTGACCCTGCAGACCCACCCGCTGGCCGACGGGACCGTCGACGAGTTCCTGCTGCGCGCCCCCGCGCCGCTCCAGGCGGCCGCGCTGACCCGGCAGGTCGCCGCGGCGGGCGGCGCGCACACGTGGATCGAGCGGGCCGACGCCCACGACCTGGTCGACACCCCCACGCGGGTCCTCGGCATGGCCACCCGCACCGCCCTCGACGCCGCCGAACTGCCCCTGGCGCTGCGGCAGCTGCTGGGCCGCTGCACCATCCGCTCCGTCCCCGCCGTCTCCCCGACCGGCCGCCGCAGCGACCGCGCCGCCCCGGTGGAGGGCGCCCTGGAGCAGGACGACACGGTGATGCTGCTGCGCGACCCGTACGGCGGGGTGCTCACGGTCGAGCGCCCGTACCTGCCGTTCACGCCCAGCGAGTTCGCCCGGGCCCGCGCCCTGGTCGAGCTGGACGCGCGCCTCGGGCCGAGGGTGCCGCGCAGCCAGGACGTCCACGTGCTGCCCGAGGGCGACGAGATCACCGTCCGCCGCGCCGACCAGGACGACGCGAAGGCCGCGCGGGCCATGCACGACCGCTGCTCCGACCACACCCTCGGACTGCGGTACCACGGCCCCGTCGCCGACGCCGACCGCTACCTGAACCACCTGCTCAGCCCCCGCTTCGGCCGGACCCTCGCGGTCGAGACCGCCTCGGGGCGGCTGGTCGCCCTCGGGCACCTCCTGTGGGACGGCGACGAGACCGAGGTGGCCCTCCTCGTCGAGGACGCCTGGCAGCGCCGCGGCATCGGCACCGAGCTGCTGCGCCGCCTGATCGGCCTCGCCGTGGACGCCGGCTGCGACAGCGTCTACGCCGTGACGCAGGCGTCCAACACGGGCATGGTCGCCGCCATGCGCGCCCTGCGGCTGCCCCTCGACTACCAGATCGAGGAGGGCACGCTGGTGATCACCGCGCGGCTCGACGCCCTGCGTGCCGAACGGCGCAAGTCGGCCGAAAGGCATGGCCGGTCCACCCCGCGCACCGACCGGGCCGCGGACACCGGCCGCGCCGGTCAGGGCACCCCTCACCGCCCGTAGCCCCCTTCCCGGCGGCCCGCCGGCAACAGGATCCGGCCAAATTCCACGGGGTCCGGGCCGCGGCGCACCCGGGTGCGCCGCGGCCCGCCGCGCGCCCGCGCGAGGCGCGCCCCGCGCCTCGCGCGGCCGGTCCCGCACGCCCCGGCCCCCGGGGCGTACGGCCGGCCGGACGCTCCGCCACAGGTCGCGACAACTGCCCGGCGCACATGGCGGTGACACCCCGTCCCGCCCCGGCGCCGGCACCGCGCGGACCCCCCGCGCCACCACCGCGCCCCGCGGATCGGCGGGGGTGACCACGGCGCGCTCATTTGTCAGCCGACTGAGATCGGATGAGGTGACGCGGACGTCGGCCGCGTACGAGGATGGGGCCATGCCAGATACCCCCAGCAGCGCTCTTCCCCGCCAGGTCGCGGACGCCTTCGTGGACGCCCTCGTCGAACTCGACCCGGTCACCGGCACGTACCTGGGCGTGCGGGAGAGCTACGCGCTCCTGCCCGACTTCTCCCCCGCCGGCCAGGAGGAGATCGCCGGCCTGGCCCGCGACACGCTCGCCCGGCTCGACGAGGCCGAGCGGGCGCCGGGCGCCGAAAGCGACGCCGAGCGCCGCTGCGGGCGCCTCCTGCGGGAGCGGCTCACCGCCGAACTGGCCGTCCACGAGGCCCAGGAGGGCCTGCGCACCGTCAGCAACCTCCGGTCCCCCGCGCACAGCGTGCGCATGGCGTTCACCGTGACGCCCACGGAGACGGAGGAGGACTGGGCGGCCGTCGCCGAGCGGCTGCGGGCCGTGCCGGCCGCGCTCGACGGATACCGCGAGTCGCTGGCGCTGGGCCTCGGCCGGGGGCTGCCGGGCGGTCCGCGCGCGACGGCGACGTTCGTCGGCCAGCTCACCGAGTGGGCGGGGGGCAGGGGCGGCTGGTTCGGGGAGTTCGCCTCGGCCGGGCCCTCCGCGCTGCGCGCGGAGCTGGACGCGGCGGCGCGCGGCGCGACCGCGGCCGTCGCGGACCTGCGCGACTGGATGCGCGACGTGTACGCGCCGGCCGTCGAGGGCGCCCCCGACACGGTGGGCCGCGAGCGGTACGCCCGCTGGTCGCGCTACCACAACGGCACCGACTTCGACCTGGACGAGGCGTACGCGTACGGCTGGGACGAGTACCACCGGATCCTCGGCGAGATGAAGAAGGAGGCCGACCGGATCCTGCCCGGCGCCGGCCCCTGGGAGGCGCTGGCCCACCTCGACGAGCACGGGACGCACATCGAGGGCGTCGAGGAGACCCGCGTCTGGCTGCAGGAGCTGATGGACGAGGCGATCGACGCCCTCGACGGGACGCACTTCGAACTCGCCGAGCGGGTACGGCGCGTGGAGTCGCGCATCGCGCCCCCCGGCAGCGCCGCCGCCCCGTACTACACGGGCCCGTCCGAGGACTTCTCCCGCCCCGGCCGGACCTGGCTGCCGGTCGGCGACGAGACCCGCTTCCCGGTGTACGACCTCGTGTCGACCTGGTACCACGAGGGCGTGCCGGGCCACCACCTCCAGCTGGCGCAGTGGGCGCACGTCGCGGACCGCCTCTCCCGCTACCAGGCGACCGTCGGCATGGTGAGCGCCAACGCGGAGGGCTGGGCGCTGTACGCGGAGCGGCTCATGGACGAGCTGGGCTTCCTGCCGGACGCGGAGCGGCGGCTGGGGTACCTGGACGCGCAGATGATGCGGGCGTGCCGGGTGATCGTGGACATCGGCATGCACCTCGGCCTCGGGATCCCGGCGCACTCGCCGTTCCGGCCGGGCGAGCGGTGGACGCCGGAGCTGGCGCAGGAGTTCTTCCAGCAGCACAGCAGCCGTCCGCCCGCGTACGTCGAGAGCGAGATGGTCCGCTACCTGTCGATGCCGGCGCAGGCCATCGGGTACAAGCTGGGCGAGCGGGCCTGGCTGCTGGGCCGGGAGAACGCCCGCAAGGCGCACGGGGCCGCGTTCGACGCGAAGAAGTGGCACATGGCGGCGCTCTCGCAGGGGCCGCTCGGCCTGGACGACCTCGTCGACGAGCTGTCCCGGCTCTGAGGCCCGTCCGCCCGGTTCAGCAGCCGCAGTCGTCGGCGCCGACGGGCGCGGTGAGGGGGTCGGCGTCCCGGTGGCGCCGGCCCTCCCGCGTCTCGTACGGGAAGCCCTCGCGGGCCCAGTACTCGAAGCCGCCGAGCATCTCCTTGACCCGGTAGCCGAGTTCGGCGAGGGCGAGGGCGGCGCGGGTCGCGCCGTTGCAGCCGGGGCCCCAGCAGTAGGTGACGACCGGGACGGCCTTGTCGAGCAGCCGCTCGGCCTGCTCGGGGACGAGCGCGGTCGGCAGGTGGACGGCGCCGGGGACGTGCCCCTGGTCCCACGCCTCGGCGGAACGGGAGTCGAGGACGACGAACCCGGGGTCGCCGCCGGCGGCGAGGGCCGCGGCGACGTCGGAGGCGTCGGTGTGGAACGCCAGGCTCGCGGCGAAGTGGGCGGCGGCCGCCGCGGGCGCGGCGGGCGGCACGCGCAGCACGGGGTTGGCGGTGCGGGCGGGCGTCGTCGTGCCCGGGGTGTTCTCGGTGTCGGTGTCCATGTCGGAGAATCTACGGTCGGTGATCTTCACGGTGAAGTGACGATCCCCGGCCGCTGCCTTGTCCCGCCGGGGAATCCCCTGCTATTCGTCGTCCATGACGGGATTCTCACCGGACGCCACCGACTGGCGCATCCTCCAGGCCCTGCAGGCCGACGGCCGGGCGAGCTTCGCCGAGCTGGCCCGCGCGGTGTCGATGTCGGCGAGCGCGGTGACCGAGCGGGTGCGCCGGCTGGAGGAGGCGGGTGTGATCACCGGGTACACGGCGGTCGTCGACCAGGAGGCCCTGGGCCTTTCGATCCTCGCCTTCGTCCGGCTGCGCTACCCCCACGGCAACTACAAGCCGTTCCACGACCTGCTGGAGGTGACGCCGGAGGTCCTGGAGGCGCACCACGTCACCGGGGACGACTGCTTCGTCCTGAAGGTCGCCGCCCGGTCGATGCGGCACCTGGAGGAGGTGTCGGGGAGGATCGGCGCGCTGGGGTCGGTGACGACGAGCGTCGTGTACTCGTCGCCGCTGCCGCGCCGCCCGGTCAGCCGCTGATCCCCTCGCCCGCCCTGAGCCGCACCCGGGAGCCGTCGCGCCCCTTGACGACCTCCAGCTGCGTCGGGATGCGGCGGCGCAGGTCGGGGACGTGGCTGACGATGCCGACGCTGCGGTCCCGTTCGCGCAGCGAGTCGAGGACGTCCAGCACCTCGTCGAGCGTCTGCTCGTCGAGGCTGCCGAACCCCTCGTCGATGAAGAGCGTGTCCAGGCGGACGCCGCCCGCCTCGTCGGTGACGACGTCCGCGAGGCCCAGCGCCAGGGCGAGGGAGGCGAAGAACGTCTCGCCGCCCGAGAGCGTCGCCGTGTCGCGTTCGCCGCCGGTCCACGCGTCGACGACGTGCAGGCCGAGACCGGCGCGCTTGCCGCCGCTGCGGGCGTCGGAGTGGACGAGGGTGTAGCGGCCGGACGACATGCGCTGCAGCCGGGCGGTGGCCGCGGCGGCGACCTGTTCGAGCCGGGCGGCCAGGACGTACGACTCCAGGCGCATCCGCCGCTCGTTCTCGGCGGAGGTCCCCGCGGTGAGCGTGGCGAGCCGGGCCACCCGGTCGTACTCGGCGCGCAGCGGGCCCAGCGTGCGGACCTCGTCCGCCGCGCGCGCGGAGAGGCGGTCGAGTTCGGCGCACCGGTCGCGGTGGGCGGCGAGCGTCGTGGCGGCGGCGCGGGCGGCGCGCTCGGCGGCGTCGTGGGCGGCGACCGCGGCCGCGACGTCGGCGGGCGGCCCCTCGGCGGCGGCGCGGGCGGCGGGCTCGGCGAGCCGGTCGGCGACCACGGCGGCCTCCGCCTGCCAGGCGTCGACCCGGCGCTGGAGGTCGCGGCGGGCGGCGTCGTCGAGGAGGGCGGCCGCGGCGGCGGCCGGCGTGGCGAACCCGGCCCGGTACGCGGCGTCCGCGAGCCGGTCGTCGGCCTCCTTGAGCCGCCGCGCGGCGGCCTCGGCGTCCCGGACCGCGTCGGCGGCGGCGTCGAGGGCGGCCGCCTCGCGTTCCAGGGCGGCCGCCCGGCGGGCGACGGTGCCGCCGCCGTCGCCGAGGGCACGGGCCAGGTCGGCCTCGCGGGCCGCCTGCTCCTGGTCGAGCGTCTCGCGCCGGGAGGCCCGGGCGGCGGCCCGCACCTCCGCCTGCCGGCGCTCCTCGACGCGCCGGGTGTGCTCCCGTTCGGCGCGCTCCAGCGCTTCGCGCGCGGGGTGGCTGTCGGCGGCCAGGTCGCGTGCCTCGGCGTGCTCGCGCTCCAGCCGTGCGACGAGGTCCTCCAGCGCGGCGACGGCCGGGCCCGCGGGGCCGTCCCCGTCCGGGCCGTGGGTGTCGGCGCCGTGGTCCTCGCCGGTGCCGGCCCCGTCGTCCTCGCCGGCGTCGGGTGACGGCCGCGCGGCGGCCTCCGCCGCGGCGGCGGCGAGGGCCTCCCGTACGACGGCCAGGTCCCGTTCGGCGGTGGTGCGGGCCTCGGCGGCGTGCGTGTGCGCCTCGTACGCGCCGGCCTCCGCGGCACGGTCGACGTGGTCGGCGGTGGGTCGTGCGGGCGACGGGTGCTCGGCGGAGCCGCAGACCGCGCAGGGGGCGCCGTCCTCCAGGTGCGCGGCGAGTTCGGCGGCGATGCCGCGCAGTCGGCGTTCGCGCAGGTCGAGCCAGGTCTCGTGGGCGGTGTTGGCCCGTTCCCTGGCGGCCGCCAGGCGGACCTCGGCGGCGGCCGCGTCCCGCGCGAGGGCGTCGCGGCGGCGGGCGGCGGCCAGCCGGCGGCGGGCCGGGGCGAGCCGCCCGAGGAGGTGCTCGGCGCGGGTGGCGGCCTCGCGGGCGGCGTCGACCCGGTCGAGGAGGGCGCGCCGGGCGGCGTCCCAGCCCGCCGGCCAGTCGGCGGCGTCCTGGAGGGAGTGGTCGTCGGCGCGGGCCTGCCGGTCGAGGTCGGCGCGCTCGCGGGCGATCTCCGCGAGGCGCTGTTCGGCGCGGCGGGCGGAGTCGAGGCCGCCGAGCTCCTGGCGGCGGGTCTGCGCGAGGCGGGCGAGCGCCTCCGCCCCGGCGTCGGCGAGGTCGGCGGGCAGGGCGGCCCGGGTGCGGTCGCGGGCGGTGCCCGCGGCGCGGTGCCCGCGCTCCGCCTCGTCGCGCAGGGCGAGCGGCCCGGCCACCCGTTCGGCCGCGCGGGCCTCGTCGAGGCGGGCCCGCCGCGCGTCGTGCCCGGCCCTGCCCTCCTCCAGGGCGGCGGCGCGGCGGCGGGCGTCCTCGTACCGCTCGCGCAGGGCGGCGAGGTCGCGCCGCTCGTCGAGGGCGCGGCGGGCGGCGGCCTGCCGCGCCTCGGCCGCGGCCAGGGCGAGGCCGGCGGTGTCGAGGGCCTCGCGGGCGCCGGAGCGGGCGACGGCGGCCCAGCCCAGGACGGCTTCGGTGAGGCCGGGGTCGCCGGGGGCGCCGTCGGGCGCGGGCCAGTCGCCGGCGGCGTCACCGGCGGCCTGCGCCATGCGGTGGGCGAGGGCGAGGAGCCGCTGGTCGCCCTCGCGGACCCGCTGTTCGGCGGCGCGGCGCAGCTCGGCGAGGCGCTCCTCGACGGCGGCGAAGCGGCGGGTGCCGAACAGCCGGCCGAGGAGCCTGCCGCGCGCCTCGGCGTCGGAGCGCAGGAAGCGGGAGAAGTCGCCCTGCGGCAGCAGGACCACCTGGCAGAACTGGTCGCGGCTCATGCCGACGAGCTGGGCGACCTCCTCGCCTATCTCCTGGTGGGAGCGGCTCAGGCCGTTCCAGGTGCCGGTGGCGGGGTCGTACTCGCGCAGCCAGGACTGGGCCTTCTCGGTGGTGAAGCCGCGGCCGCGCCTCTTGGGGCGGGGCTGGGCGGGCCGCCGGGTGACCTCCAGGCGGCGGCCGGCGACGGTCAGGTCGAGGACGACCTCGGTGACGGTGTCGGCGGGTGCGTGGTCGCTGCGCAGCGGGGCGCCGGGCGCCTGCCGGGCGCCGGGGACGGATCCGTACAGGGCGAAGCAGACCGCGTCGAGCACGGAGGTCTTGCCGGCGCCGGTCGGGCCGTGGAGGAGGAAGAGGCCGGCGGCGGAGAGCGCGTCGAAGTCGATCTCCTGGGCGGTGCCGAAGGGGCCGAAGCCGGTGACGCGGAGCCGGTGGAGCCTCACCTGCCCACCTCGCGTTCGCGCACGGCGAGGTCGGCGCGCACGTCGGCGAAGGCGCCGTGCAGGACGGCCCGTTCACGGGCGTCGGGCCCGGCCCCGCGGACGTGGGTCACGAAGTCCTCCGCGATCTGCTGGTCGGTGCGCCCGCGCAGGCGGCGGGCGTAGGAGAGGAGGTCGTCGGCGGTGTCGGCGCGCTCCGGCTCGAAGACGAGGCCGAGCGCGTGGGGGAAGCGCCGGGCGAGCCGGACCATGGGCTCGGCGGGGCGCACCGGGTCGGTGAGGGTGGCCTCGACCCAGGCGTCCTCGTGGCGGTCGAGGGCCGGATCGGCGAGGAGGTCGTCGAGGCGGCCGCGGATGCGGGCGAGGGGGCGCGGGACGGGGCAGTCGATCCGCTCGGCGGTGACGCCGCCGTCGGGGGCGAGGTCGACGAGCCACATGGTCTTGCGGTGCCGCCACTCGGAGAACGAGTAGGCGAGGGGCGAGCCGGAGTAGCGGACGCGGTCGGTGAGGGCCTGGGAGCCGTGCAGGTGGCCGAGGGCGACGTAGTCGACGCCGTCGAAGACGCCGGCCGGTACGGAGGCGACGCCGCCGACGGTGATGTCCCGCTCGCTGTCGCTGGGTTCGCCGCCGGAGACGAAGGCGTGGGCGAGGACGACCGAGCGGGTGCCGGCCGGGCGGTCCGCGAGGTCGGCGCGGACGCGGTCCATGGCGGCCGAGAGGACGGCCCGGTGGTCGGCCTTGGGCGCGCCGAGGCGTTTGCGCACGAGGGCCGGTTCGAGGTAGGGCAGCCCGTAGAGGGCGACGTCGCCGTGGGGCGGGTCGGGGAGGACGACGGGGGTGCCGATGCCGTCGGGGTCGGTGCGCAGGTGGATGCCGGCGCGTTCGATGAGGCGGGCGCCGACGCCGAGGCGGCGGGCCGAGTCGTGGTTGCCGGAGATCATCACCGTGGGCACGCCGGCTTCGGCGAGCCGGTGCAGGGCGGTGTCGAACAGCTCCACGGCGGTGAGCGGCGGTACGGCCCGGTCGTACACGTCGCCGGCGACGAGGACCGCGTCCACCCCGTGGTCGCGGACGGTGGCGACGAGGTGGTCGAGGAAGGCGGCCTGGGCGTCGAGGAGGCTGACGCGGTGGAAGGACCGGCCCAGGTGCCAGTCCGATGTGTGCAGAAGTCTCACGGCTCCGCCCCGCCCCCCTGTGTCGCTGTACCGCTCGTCCGCCTCCCGGGCCGGTAGGCAAGTCTGCCATCCGCCGGGGGGTCCTCCGCGCGCCGGCACGGCGGCCGTGGCGGCGGGAGGCCGTGCGGCGGGCGGGGAGGGGGCGGGCGGTCAGCCGTCGCCGTACGCCTCGCCGCCGAGCTCCAGCGTGGCCGTGCCGGCGGTGGCGTCGGCGAGCCAGCCGCGGAAGGCGTCCACGTCGGCGTCGGGCAGGCCGACCTCGATGCGGACGGCGTCGGCGTACCGCACGTCGCGGACGGACCGGCCGGCGGCGCGCAGGTCGTTCTGGAGCCGGCCGGCCCGCTGGTGGTCGACGGTGACGGTGGCGAGCCGGAACCGGCGGCGGGTGACGGTGCCGACGGCGTCGAGGGCCTCGCCGACGACGCCGCCGTAGGCGCGGATGAGGCCGCCGGCGCCGAGCTTCACGCCGCCGTAGTAGCGGGTGACGACGGCGGCGACGTACCGCACGTCGCGGCGCAGCAGCATCTGGAGCATCGGCACGCCGGCGGTGCCGCCCGGTTCGCCGTCGTCGGCGGCCTTCTGGACGGCGGCGTCGGCGCCGATGACGTACGCGAAGCAGTTGTGGGTGGCGGTGGGGTGCTCGCGCCGGACGCGGGCGACGAAGTCCTGGGCCTCCCGCTCGGTCGCGGCGGGGGCGAGCGCGCAGAGGAAGCGCGATCGGTTGATCTCGGTCTCGTGCACGCCCTCGCGGGCCACCGTCAGGTACTGCTCCTGCATCCCGCCACCCTAGGTCGTGTCTTCAAAGTCCCGTCTGCCGGGCGGCGTCTGGCACGCCCTCCCCCGAGCTCTCGGCTGCGCTCGAGCAGGGGGGACCCCCAGCCGCGTTGTCGTCGGTCGCCAATGCTCCGCAGTGGCTCCCTCCTCCGCCTTGCGATCGCACGCACCAGACGCCGCCCGGCCCGCCCTACGGGCGAACGACGCTACTTTGAAGACACTCCCTAGCCGCGTCCCGGCACGGCTCCCCCCGCGGCGTCCCGGGCGGCCTGCTCGGCGAGGCGGCGCCGGGCCTCGTCCCAGGTGAGCGGCAGGTCGTCGGTGGTCGTCTCCCAGAAGGTGAACGTGGAGGCGCGCATCGTCGACCGGAGGTCCTTCATGATCCCGCGGTGGGGTTCGGCGCGGGCGTAGGCGTACAGGGCGTCGCGGTCCCGCCAGGCGGAGAGGGTGTAGAAGGTCCGCTCGAACGGCCGGGCGTCGAGGGAGGCCCCGTAGGCGCCCGGCGCGGTGGTGACCTGCCGCCAGGCGGCGAGGGACTTGAGGAGGAAGCGCGGCACGTCCCTGAGGGAGTGCACCTCGAAGCGCGAGGCCATGACGAAGGCGGGGGCGTGCGCGGGGGCGGGGTGGGGCCTGGTCCAGGGCAGGGCGGGCACGGCGGGCTCCTCTCGGCGGGCCGCGGCGGGTGGACGCGGCACTGAACGGATAGTTGAACTACCCATAACCGGATAGTGTCACTATCCATCTCGCGCGTAAAGCGGATTCCCCGGAATGCCGGGCGCCGTAGCCTGGTTGCCCGCACAGGGACAGCCCCCGGAAGGCAGGAGACGGCACGTGTACGGCGATACGGAGACCATCCGCAGGATCCTCACCGAGTCCGGCGACACCTGGGCCGTGGTCGGCCTGTCCACGAACCGGTCACGGGCGGCGTACGGCGTGGCGGCCGTGCTCCGGCGGTTCGGCAAGCGGGTCGTACCGGTGCACCCGAAGGCGGAGGCCGTGCACGGCGAGCAGGGGTACGCCACGCTGGCCGACGTCCCCTTCCCGGTGGACGTCGTGGACGTCTTCGTCCACAGCGAGCTGGCCGGGGACATCGCGGACCAGGCGGTGGCGAAGGGCGCCGGGGCGGTCTGGTTCCAGCTCGGCGTCGTCGACGAGGAGGCGTACGCGCGGACCCGCGCGGCGGGACTGGACATGGTCATGGACCGGTGCCCCGCCATCGAGATCCCCGCCCTCGGACTCGGCTGAGCCGCCGGGCCCTACGCCCGGCCGTGCTCCCTGCGGGTGCGCCGCGCCACGGTGTCGATGACGACGGCCGCCAGCAGCACCCCACCGGTGATCATGAACTGGACGGCCGACTGGATGCCCAGGAGGGACATCCCCGAGGCGATCGACTGGATGACGAGCATGCCCAGCAGGGCGGACCAGGTGGTGCCGCGGCCGCCGAAGAGGCTGGTGCCGCCGATCACGGCCGCGGCGATCACGTTCATCAGCAGCAGGCTCGACCCGGACGTCTGGCTCACCGACGTGATCCGTGAGGCGAGGAACAGCCCGCCGACCGCGGCCATGGTCCCGGACAGCATGAAGACGGACACCCGCACGCGGACGACGTCGATCCCGGCGCGCCGGGCCGGTTCGCCGCCGCCTCCGAGGGCGTACACCTTCCGCCCGTAGCGGGTGCGGCGCAGCACCAGGTCGAGGCCGCCGACGACGAGGAGGAAGGCGAGCAGGGCGAGCGGCAGGCCCTGGAACCGGTTGAGCACGTGCGCGGCGGAGAAGGCGACCAGCGCCACCGCGCCGGTGCGCACCGCGATCTCCGCGAGCGGCCGGTGCGACATGCCGGCCGCCCTGCGCCGGCGCCGGTCCCGGTAGTACACGAGGAAGCACAGGACCGAGCCGGCCGCCGCCAGGCCGTAGGCGGCGGCGACCTCGTGGAAGTAGTGGCCGGTCAGCTTGCCGATGAGGCTGTCCTCGTCGAGGTTGACCGTGCCGCCGGCGCCCAGGACGTACAGCATCAGGCCGTTCCAGCCGAGGAGCCCGGCGAGGGTGACGACGAAGGCCGGCGCGCCCACCCGGGCGATGAGGAAGCCGTGCAGGGAGCCGACCGCCGCGCCGGAGAGCACGGCGATCACGACGGCCAGCCACTCCGCCATGCCGTGCTGCACGTTGAGCACGGCGAACAGCGCCGCGGCGAGGCCGCTGACGGACCCGACCGACAGGTCGATCTCGCCGATCAGCAGGACGAAGACGACGCCGACGGCGATCATCCCGGCGCCGACGATGTCCACGCTGAGGTTGGACAGGTTCCGCGGCGCGAGGAAGTTGCCGTTGAGGATCTGGAAGACCGACCAGATCACGAGGACGCCGACGACGACGGGCAGGACGCCCGGCTCGCCGCCTCTCAGCCGCCGGCCGGCCGCCTCGGTGCCGCTCCTGAGGGCCCGCCGGAGGCCGTTCACCGCTCCCCCCGCCGTGCGTGCGCGGTGCGGCGGGTGGCGCCGGGGGGACTGGTGACGCCGGTGATGGAGGAGATGATCTGCTCCTGCGAGGCGGTGCTGACGTCGAAGAAACCGTTGTTGCGGCCGAGGTGGAGGACGGCGACGCGGTCCGCGACGGCCTTGATGTCACCCATGTTCTGGCTGATCAGGAGCACGCCGACGCCCCGGTCGCGGAGCATCTCGACGAGGTCGAGGAAACGGCTCGTCTGCTGGACGCCGAGGGCCGCGGTGGGCTCGTCGAGGAGCAGCAGCCGCGGTTCCCCGACGAGCGAGCGGGAGATCGCGACGGTCTGCCGCTGCCCGCCCGACAGGGTCGCCACCCGGGCCCGCAGGTCGGGCACGTGGATGGCGAGCGAACCCAGCAGGTCGCGGGTGCGGCGCTCCATCTCGACCTCGTCGAGGAGGCCCGCCCGGCGCAGCTCGCGGCCGAGGAACAGGTTGCCGACCACGTCGAGGTTGTCGCAGAGCGCCAGGTCCTGGAAGACCGTGGCGATGCCCAGGGCGTGGGCCTCGTGGGGGCGTCTCACCCGCACGGTGCGGCCCTCCCACCGGACGACCCCCTCGTCGGCGGGGCTGACCCCGGCGATCACCTTGACGAGGGTGGACTTCCCGGCGCCGTTGTCGCCCATCAGGGCGACGATCTCCCCGGCCCTGATCTCCAACTCCACGTCGGCCAGCGCCTCGACGGCACCGAAGCGCTTGCGGATGCCGCGCAGGGCCAGCAGGGGCGGGACCGGCACCGACGACCACCTCCTTCTCCGCCCGATTACACGGTGAGTCCGGCCTTCGCGCACGCCGACGCGTACTTCGGAGTACAGATCTGCGCGATCGTGTACATCCCGTCCCTGACGACGGTCTCGCGCACGGTGGCCGCGGTGACGGGCACCGGGGTGAAGCGGATCGCCGGCACGCCCCGTACGGTGGCCTCGCCGCCGCCCTGCGGGGGGATGGCGTTCGGCGGGTCCCCGCGGCCGAGCGCGACGGCCATCTCGGCGGCGGCCTCGGCCATCGGCTTGAACGGCTTGTACACCGTCATGTACTGCTCGCCGGCGATGATCCGCCGGATGGCGGTGAGGTCGGCGTCCTGCCCGGTGACCGGCGGCAGCGGTTCGACGAAGTTGGCCTTCAACGCGGCGATGACGCCGCCGGCGAGCCCGTCGTTGGCGGCGTACACGCCGTCGATGCTCCCGGCCCCGAGCGCGGCGATGGCGCCGGACATGTTGGCGTGGGCGGCCTCGGGGCGCCAGCGGTCGGTGTCGTACGCCTTGGCGATCCTCACCCTGCCGTTCAGGACCTCGAGCGCGCCCCGCTCCAGCGCGAGGGCGTTCGGGTCGGCCGGGTCGCCGTTCATCATCACGACCTGCCCGCCGTCCGCCTCGGCGCCCATGGCCCTGAGCAGCGCCTCGGCCTGGAGTCGGCCGGTCTTGCGGCCGTCGAAGGAGACGAAGCCGGAGACCGGGCCGTCGGCGAGGCGGTCGTACGAGACGACGGGGATGCCGGCGCCGGCGGCCTTGGCCACCGCGGGGCCCAGGGCCCGGGAGTCCACGGGGTTGAGGAGCAGGGCGTCGACGCCCGCGGTGATCATCGAGTCGACCTGCTGCTTCTGGACGGCGACGCCGCCCTGGGCGTTGGCGTAGTCCACGGTGCAGCCCGGGCAGACCTGGCGGATCTTCGCCTCGATCAGCGGCCGGTCGAAGGTCTCCCAGCGCGCGGTGTGGGTGTCGGGCAGCAGCAGCCCGATGCGGGGCGTGAACTCGGTGTGCGTGGGGCTCGGGCCGCTTTCCAGGTGCGCCTGTTCGGCGGTGCCGCATCCGGCGAGCGCGACGGCCAGCGCCGCCGCGGCCGCGGCCCTGCGCGGACGGCCCCGCCCACGGGGTTTCGCGCGAAGCACCCTCCTCACCTGCCTTCCCGTCCGAAGCCGTGCGGGACCGGGACGGCGGCCGGGGCGGCGGCGTCCGGTCCGGGGCCGCGGGTGACGACGAACTCGCTCCACACCTGCTTCCCGCCGCTGACCGGCACCGATCCCCACGACGCCGACATGGCCTCCACCAGGAACAGCCCGCGGCCCCCGGTGGACTCCCAGTCGGCCATCACGGGCTTGGCGGGGGCCCGCGGCGAGGCGTCGGTGACGGCGATGCGCATCCGGTCCCCGGCGAGCGTCAGGTCGAGGCGTACGGCCCCCTGGGTGTGGACCAGGGCGTTGGTGACGAGTTCGGAGACGACGAGCAGGGCCGCGTCCGCCTCCTCGGCGACGCCCCAGCCGCGCAGGGTGCGGGCGGTGAAGCGGCGGGCGTGCATGACGGCGTCGGGCAGCCGCCACACGGTCCACCCGGTGCGGATGGGCGGGACCCCCATCCCGTCGTAGCGCATGAGCAGCAGGGCGATGTCGTCGTCGCGGCGGGTGCCGTCGCCCAGGAGCTGGTCGGCCATGCGGCCGGCGTCGCCCGGGTCGGCGCCGGCGAGCAGGTCGCGCATCCGAAGCATGCCGTCCTCCAGGTGGAGGCTGGAGGACTCGACGAGGCCGTCCGTGAGCAGCGCGAGGACCGTGCCGGGGGCGAGGCCGACGGCGGTGATGGGGTAGTCCGCGTCCGCGAGGACGCCGAGGGGGAGGCCGCCCTCGGTGGCGACCTCCTCCGTCGTGCCGTCCGGGTGGCGCAGCAGCGGGGCGAGGTGGCCGGCGCGGACGAACCAGGTCTCGCCCTCCTCCATGTCGAGCTCGACGTAGCAGCAGGTGGCGAAGAGATCGGTCTCCATGCCGACGAGGAGCCGGTTGGCGTGCGAGACGACGACGTCGGGCGGGTGCCCCTCGACCGCGTACGCCCTGATGGCGGTGCGGATCTGGCCCATGATGGTGGCCGCTCCGGCGCTGTGGCCCTGGACGTCCCCGATGACGAGGGCGACGCGGCTCTCGGAGAGCGGGATCACGTCGTACCAGTCGCCGCCGACCTCCAGGCCGACCATCGCGGGCAGGTAGCGGGCGACGGCCACTCCCCCGGCCAGCGCGGGGAGCCTGCGCGGCAGCAGGCTGCGCTGGAGGGTGGTGGCCAGCTCGTGCTGGGCGTCGAAGGCGTGGGCGCGGCGCAGGGCCTGCCCGACCAGGCCGGCGGTGGCGGTCAGCAGGGACCGCTCCTCGGCGCCGAACTCGTGCGGCTCGTCCCAGCCGGCCAGGCAGGCGCCGATGACGCGGCCCTCGGCGGGGAGCGGCAGGAGGGCGAGGCCGCCGGGCCCGACCCCGGCGAGGGCCGCTTCGAGCTCCGCGCCGGCCGGGACCAGGCCGACGCGCACCTCCCGGAGCGCCGCCGCGAGCGTGGGCAGGGAGCGCAGCGGGGTGTCGGGCCACTCGGAGCGCCATTCGGAGCGCCAGATCTCGGGCCAGGCGGCGGGCTCGGGCGGGTCCAGGACGGTGACGACGAGCCGGTCGGCCTCCAGGCCGGCGACGGCGACGCGGTCGGCGCCGACGAGGGGGTCGCGCAGGGCGCCGACCACGACGCGGGCGACGTCGCGGGCGGTCATCGTGGCGGCGAGGGACGCGGACAGCCGTTGGACGAGGGACACCTCGTCGGTGTCGGGGCGCAGCGACGAGGCGTCGACGACGATGCCGAGGACGCGCTCGGGGCGTCCGGTGGGGTCGTTGAGGACGCGGGACCGCAGCCGCAGCCAGCGCAGGTCGCCGGTGGGCCGGCGGACGCGGAACTCCAGCTCCCGGCTGGCCGAGGTGGTCTTGCCCGGTTCGACCAGGGACATGAGGACGGGCAGGTCGTCGGGGACGGCGTGGGCCAGGAGCGTCTCGACCCGGCCGTCGAAGCCGGCGGGGTCGATGTCGACGAGTTCGAGCATCCGCGCGTCGGCGCTGATCCGCCCGGTGTGGAGTTCGAGGGTGAACGACCCGAGCCGTTCCGCGTCCAGCGCCTGCCCGGGCATCAGCTGGTACGCGACCTGCGAGCCCTCCCGGCGCGGCACCGATCCGGCCGGCACGACCCCGCCCGCGCCGCCCGCGACCGTGTAGGCCGTCCCCGGCTCGCCGCCCGCCTCGAGGCGGGCGGCGACCTGTTCGGCGTACAGCTCCATGAAGCCGCGCCGGTCGGTGTCGAAGCCCCGGCCGGTGCCGTCGACGACGACCAGGCAGCCGAGCCGCCGGTCGTCCGTGCCGACGGGCAGCACGCCCAGCGCCGCGTCGGGCGCCAGGGACGCGGGCACGGCCTCCCGGCGGGCGGTGAGCTCGGCGGCGGTGGGCCACAGGGCGCGGCCGCTGCGGAAGACGTCGGCGACGGCGGAGCGCCCGGACACGGCGTACCCGCCCGGCCAGCCGGGCAGGGCCCCGGAGTCCCCGGCCGGCCCGGCGAGGCGCAGTTCGCGGCCGCCCTCGCTGGGGACGTACACGGCGGCCAGGGCGGCCCCGGCGAACATCAGCGCGCGGCCGGGCGGCCGGGCGGCGTCGTGCGGCCGTGTGGCGCCGGGGGCCCCGCCTGCGAGGTCAGCCCGCAGTCCCGGAGCCCCAGCCGCGGCGCCGCCTTCGCTGGACACTTCGCCATCACACCTCACCCTCCATACTGGGCGTCCGCGCAGGACGGGGGCCAGTCAGGCGGTCCGGCGGGGTGGTGCGGGGCGGTGCCCCGGCCGTGGCCCGCGGTCGCGGCGGGCGCGGGGGCCGGTGGGCGCGGTCAGCGCCCTTCCCAGTGCGCCAGCGCGGCCAGCTGCGCGGCGGTGACGTGCTCGGGGATCGGGACGGGCGGGGGCGTGCGCAGCGGGGGCTGCCAGCCGTTGTCCCGGTCCCAGCGGCGTACGACGCGGGCCGGCGCCCCGGCGACGACCGCGTGGTCGGGCACCTCGCCCCGGACGACCGCCCCGGCGGCGACCACGACGTTCCGGCCGATCCGGGCACCGGGGAGGACCACCGCGCCGGTGCCGAGCCAGCAGCCGGGGCCGATCTCGACGGGCGCGGAGCGCGGCCACTGCCGGCCGATCGGCTCGTGCGGGTCGTCGTAGCTGTGGTTGGTCGAGGTGACGTAGACGTAGGGCCCGCAGAACGTGTTCGCGCCGATGGTCACCGGCGCGTCCGCCACGACGTGGCTGCCGCGCCCGAGGACGACGCCGTCGCCGAGGGTCACCACCGGGTCGGGGCCGAGGTCGAGGCCGGGCAGCATGCCGGCGCTGAGCGTCACCTGCTCGCCGATGATGCAGCAGTCGCCCAGTTCGATCCACGCCTCGCCGAAGACCGTGCCCTGCGGGAACGCGAGCCGGGTGCCGGCACCGATCCGGCGGAACCTCAGGGGCCCGGGGCGGTCGGCGGTGACGGACCCGGTCTCCTGCACCCAGCGCCAGCCGCGGTGGACCGCGGCGGAGAGCACGCGGCGGCGCCACGCGGCGAGCGGCGAAAAGGAGAACACGTTTCCGTTCCTGGGCACCCGGCCACGGTAGTGGGCGGGATCACCGCCGGTCAGGGAGCGGCGCTGTGATGTTCGCCCCACCGGCGAAGCGGCGCCCGGCGTGGCCTACGGTTCCCCCCGGGCGGGACGACCGGCCCCAGTGCACGAGGGAGCAGCGCGATGACGGAACGACCGTTGATCACCGCCGTGGGCGGCAAGGAGCCGGAGGTGGACCGGGCCGCGTTCGCCGCGCCCACCTCCGTCGTGGTCGGCGAGGTCACGATGGGCCCGGGGTCCAGCGTCTGGTACCACGCCGTGCTGCGCGCGGACTGCGGGCCGATCGTCCTCGGCGCGGACAGCAACATCCAGGACAACTGCACCGTGCACGTCGACCCCGGCTTCCCGGTGACGATCGGCGAGCGCGTGTCGGTCGGCCACAACGCCGTCCTGCACGGCTGCACCGTGGAGGACGACGTCCTGGTCGGGATGGGCGCGACCGTGCTCAACGGCGCGCACCTCGGCGCGGGCTCCCTGGTCGCCGCGCAGGCGCTCGTCCCGCAGGGCATGCGGGTCCCGCCCGGTTCGCTCGTGGCGGGTGTCCCCGCGAAGGTCAGGCGGCAGCTGACGGACGAGGAGCGCGAGGGCATCAAGGTGAACGCCGCGCTGTACCGGGACCTGGCCCGGGCCCACCGCGAGGCGCACGCCGCGGGGGCCTGACCGGTACCCCCGCGGCGTGCGCCCGGCGCCGTCCCCGTCAGTCGGCCGCGGCCGCGGCGGGGACGGCGTCCTGGTGCGGCCCGGCGGCCGCGGCGGCGCGCTCGGCCTCGGACTTCTCGGTCGCCTTGCGGGCGCGGTGCCTGAGGACGAGCATCGAGGTGAGGCCCACCGCCACCGCGAGGACGAGGCCCAGCCAGGAGAACCGCTTCAGCCACGCCTCGGCGACGACGCCCACGGAGTAGATCACCGCCGTGGTGCCGCCCGCCCAGAGGATGCCGCCGAAGACGTTGGCGACGAGGAACTTCCAGTACGGCATGCGCAGCACGCCCGCCAGCGGTCCGGCGAAGATCCGCAGCAGGGCCACGAACCGGCCGAAGAAGACGGCCCACATGCCCCACTTCTCGAAGGACCGCTCGGCCAGCGCGATGTTGGCCTCGCTGAAGTGCTTGGGGAACTTCCCACCGAGCCAGGCCAGCAGGGGCCGCCCTCCCTTGCGGCCGATGGCGTAGCCGATCGAGTCGCCGATGATCGCGCCCGCCGTGGCGCAGGCCCCCAGGACGTACGGGTCGATGTCCCCGTGCTGGGAGGCGAGGAGCGCGGAGCTGACGAGGACGATCTCGCCCGGCAGCGGGATGCCGAGGCTTTCCAGCCCGATCACCACACCCACCAGGATGTAGATGCTGACCGCGGGGACGGTCTCGAGCCACTCCTGGACGTGCAACGCCGGTTCCTCCGTATCGACGAGTGACCTCTGGGGCCAGGCAGCCTACCGGGTCACGGGGACAGGCCCCGGCTCGTGTGAGCCGGGGCACGGGAGGAGACGCCGGCGCGCCCGGCGGGGTTGCCCGCGCCGGGCGGCGGGCCGGCGCGGGGGGGGGCGGCGCGGGGCTGGTCAGGCGTGGGGGCGCAGGGTCCAGGTGATGGTCATCTCACCCGTGACGGCGCCGTCCTCGCGCGTGATCTCCACGAGGACCGGGAACTCGGGGCGCTGCCCGGCGTCCAGCTCGGCCACCACCTCGGCGCGGGGGCGGCCCAGGGTGGCGGTCGCGGTGACGACGCCCAGGGCGAGCTTCCGGTAGCCGATCTCCGCCTTGACGGCGAGCGGGACGGCGCGGCCCATCTGGTCCCCGAAGGCGCCGATGACGATGGCGCCGCTGGCCGACTCGCCGAGCGTGAACATCGCGCCGGCGTGGGGGCCGCCGACGTGGTTGTGGAAGCCCTCCTGGTCGGGCAGGCGCAGCACGGCGCGCTCGGCGGTCGCCTCGACGACCTCCAGGTTCAGGGTCCTGGCCATGGGGACGGTGGCCAGCAGCATCTCGCCGATGTTCGGCGTCGTGTCGGACATGCGCCCGAAGTTACCAGGCAGTAGTTTCGGCGTGAACCCTTCGCGGGGGCCGGGCGTGGCACCCGTCACTCCCCCCCTCTATGGTTACAGCCCATGTGGCCAGGACAGCAGCCGCCCGGGGGCGAGCAGAACCCGCAGGACCAGAACGCGCCGAACCCCTACCAGCAGCCGGGGTACCCGCAGCAGAATCCCTACCAGCAGCCCGGGTACCAGCAGCCCGGCTACCCGCAGCAGAACCCGTACCAGCAGCCGACCGTGCCGCAGTACGCGGTGCCCGGGCAGCCGCCCGGACCGCCGGTGCCGCCGGACGGCGACCGGAAGAAGACGACGGTCGTCGCGATCGCCGCGGCCCTCGTCGTGCTGGCCGCCGCCGGCGTGACCGGCTACCTGGTCCTCGGCGACGACGGGAAGCAGCAGACCGCCCAGGGCGGCTCGGCGCCGTCCCAGAGCGCGTCCGCGCCGTCGGCGCCGGTCGAGCCGCCCGCGCAGGCGCCCTCCGGCAACCCGCGTGACGGCTCGACGGCGCCCAAGCCGTCCGTCCCCGGCTGGAAGGTCGTCCACAACCCCAAGCGGGACACCCTCTTCGACATCCCGCCGGACTGGGAGGCGCTCGGCTCGGGCGTGGCCACCGGCTTCGAGGACGAGAAGGCCGGCGACGGCTCGCCCGTCGTCACCATGTCCGCGCCCGGCCGCTACAAGAGCGAGTGGTGCACGTACGACGACGACAAGGACGGCACCGCCGACAAGTGGAGCCTCGCCACGGCCGGCACGAAGGGCGGCCAGGGCGCGAAGGACACCGCCGAGGCCGCGTACAACGAGGCCGGCAGCTGGGTGTGGGCGGGGTACGCGCAGACCGAGCCCAAGGGCACCATCAAGATCACCAAGGCCGTGCCGTACACCACGAAGTCCGGCCTGAGCGGCCACGTCGCCACGGCGACCGCCCTCAACACCAAGCACGAGAACAAGTGCGACACGGACGGCAAGTCCATCGCGTTCTCCTTCAAGAACGCCAAGGGCGACTTCGTGTCCTGGGTCATGTACGCGAACACGGGCATCAAGGACGAGGTGCCGCAGGAGACGATCCAGAAGATCCTCAGCACCGTCCGGCTGGCCGAGACCGCTTCGTAGGGAACCGGCCGGATCCGTCGGGCGGCCCCGTTCCTGACGGTCAATCCGTTTGTCGGCGGGGGGCTCCACCGGAGATAGTCCGGATGTGAAGACCCCCGCCTCCTCCCGCCTCCGCCCCGGGTCCCGCCCGGAGTGGGCGGGGCGCAACTACGTCCTGCTGACCGCCGCCGCCGTCGTCACCAGCCTGGGTTCCCACGGCGCCCTGGTGGCGGCGGCGTTCGCGGTGCTGGACTCCGGTGGCGACGGTGGCGACGTGGGCCTGGTCGCCGCGGCCCGCACGCTGCCGCTCGTCCTCTTCCTCCTCGTCGGCGGAGCCGTCGCGGACCGGCTGCCGCGGCACCGCGTCATGGTCGCCGCCAACGCCCTCAACTGCGTCTCGCAGGCGGCCTTCGCGGTCCTCGTGCTCACGGACCGGGCGCAGCTGTGGCAGATGATGGTGCTGACCGCGCTGTGCGGCACGGGGCAGGCGTTCTTCAGCCCGGCCGCCGAGGGCATGCTGATGTCCAGCGTCGAGGGCGAGCAGGCAAGCCGCGCCTTCGCGCTGTTCCGCATGGCCATGAGCAGCGCCGCCATCGGCGGGGCGGCGCTCGGCGGGGCCCTGGTCGCCGCGTTCGGTCCGGGCTGGGTCCTCGCCGTCGACGCGGCGGCGTTCGCCCTGGCGGGCGCGCTGCGGGCGTTCCTGGACGTGAGCCACATCCCCGCGCGCGTCCCCGGGAGCGGGCTGCTCGCCGACCTGCGCGAGGGGTGGGACGAGTTCGTCAGCCGCCCCTGGCTGTGGGCGATCGTCGCGCAGTTCTCCGTCGTCGTCGCCGTCGTCGGCGCCGCCGAGTCCGTGTACGGGCCGCTGGTCGCGCGGGACGCGCTGGGCGGCGCGCGGCCATGGGGCCTGGCCCTGGCCGCGTTCGGCGTGGGGACGCTCGGCGGCGCGCTGCTGATGATGCGCTGGAAGCCCCGCCGGCTGCTGCTGATGGGCACGTTGTGCGTGTTCCCGCTGGCCCTGCCCTCGGCGGCGCTGGCCGTGCCGCTGCCGGTGGGCGGCCTGGCGGCGGTGATGTTCGTGTCCGGAGTGGCGATCGAGGTGTTCGGCGTGGCGTGGATGACCTCGCTGCACCAGGAGATCCCGGAGGAGAAGCTGTCCCGGGTCGCCGCGTACGACTGGTTCGGCTCGACCGCGATGCTGCCCCTGTCGACGGCGGCCGCGGGCCCGGTGGCGGACCTGTTCGGACGGTCGCGGGCCCTGTGGGGGTGCGCGGCGCTGATCGTGCTGGTGACGGCGCTGGTGCTGCTCGTCCCGGACGTGCGGAACCTGACGCGCCGTACGAAGCCGGTCGCGGCGGACCGGCCGGAGGAGCCCTCCGGGGCGCCGTCGGGGTCGGCGGCCGCCTAGGCACGAGACGGCGGGCCCGCCCCGGGGGCCGCGGGCTCGTGGGCACGGGCGACGGCGGTACCCGGCGCCCACCGTCAGCCGCCCGGCGCCCGCCGTCGGCCGTCCACCGTCAGCCGATGCCGAACGCGCCGCCGGGCGGCTCGGGCGACGGCACGGCGTCCACGTCCCGTACCACCGCCGCGCCGCCGGTGAGCCGCGCCAGGGCCGGGCCGTGCTCCACCCGCGCGGGGAACGCGTCGGCGGCCGCCCGCCGGGCCAGCCGGGCCGTGTCGACCGGCGCGTGCGAGGCGACCAGCACCACGTTGCCGAACCGCCGCCCCCGCAGCACCGCCGGCTCGGCGATCAGCGCCAGCTCCCCGAACACGGCCGCGAAGGTGGCCAGTTGGGAGCGGAGGAACCCGAACGGCGCCCCGTCCGCCAGGTTCGCCGCGTAGCAGCCGTCCGGCCGCAGGACGCGCTCCACCCCGCGCGCGTACTCGACGGACGTCAGGTGCGCGGGCACCCGCGAGCCGCCGAACACGTCCCCCACCACCAGGTCGGCCGAGCGCGCGGGCGCCGCCTCCAGCCACGCCCGCGCGTCCGCGCCGTGCACGGTGATCCCCGCCCCGTCCGGCACGGGCAGCCGCTCCGCGACCAGCGCGAGCAGTGCCCGGTCCGCCTCCACGACGTCCTGCCGGGAGCCGGGCCGGGTCGCCGCGACGTACCGGGGCAGGGTCAGCGCGCCGCCCCCGAGGTGGACGACGTCGAGCGGGGCGCCCTCGCCGGCGGCGGCGTCCACCACGTGGGCGAGGCGCCGTGCGTACTCGAACTCCAGGTGCGTCGGGTCGTCGAGGTCGACGTACGACTGCGGCGCGCCGTCGACGGTCAGCAGCCAGGCCCGCTCCCGGTCGATGTCCGGCATGAGCTTGGCGGTGCCGCCGTCGACGGCGCGGAGTACGGGTACGGGCTCGTTCACCGTCCCATTCTCCCCGTCGGGCCGCGGGCTAGAGCACCTCGCTCACGGTGCCCGCGCCGACCGTGCGGCCGCCCTCGCGGATCGCGAAGCCGAGGCCCGGCTCCAGCGGCACGTCACGCCCCAGCTCGACGGTCATGGTGACCGTGTCGCCGGGCCGGGCGACGCCCGCCTCGCCCAGGTCGACGTCGCCGACCACGTCCGCGGTGCGGATGTGGAACTGCGGCCGGTAGCCGGTCGACACGGGCGTGGTACGGCCGCCCTCGCGGGCCGACAGGACGTGCACCCGCGCGGTGAAGCGCCGCCTGGGCACGACGCTGCCCGGCTCGGCCACCACGTGGCCGCGGCGGACCGCGTCGCGCGGCACCCCGCGCAGGAGCAGCGCCACGTTGTCGCCGGCCTGCGCGGCGTCCATCGGCCTGCCGAACGTCTCCAGGCCGGTGACCACGGTCCGCGTGCCGGTGCCGAGCACCTCCACGCGGTCGCCGACGCGCACGGTGCCGCGCTCGACGGCCCCGGTGACGACGGTCCCCCGCCCGGTGATGGTGAGGACGTTCTCGACCGGCATCAGGAACGGCGCGTCCACGTACCGCACCGGCGTCGGCACGTACGTGTCGACCGCGTCGAGCAGCGCCTCGATCGACGCCGTCCAGCGCGGGTCGCCCTCCAGGGCCCTCAGCCCGGAGACGCGGACGACCGGTACGGAGTCGCCGCCGTAGCCGTGGGCGGTGAGCAGCTCGCGCACCTCCAGCTCGACGAGGTCGGTGAGCTCGTCGTCGCCCGCGTCCGCCTTGTTGAGGGCCACGACGATGTGGTCGACGCCGACCTGCCGGGCGAGCAGGACGTGCTCGGCGGTCTGCGGCATGATCCCGTCGAGCGCGGAGACGACGAGGACGGCCCCGTCGAGCTGGGCCGCGCCGGTCACCATGTTCTTGACGTAGTCGGCGTGGCCGGGCATGTCGACGTGGGCGTAGTGGCGGGTGTCGGTCTCGTACTCGACGTGCGCGAGGTCGATGGTGATGCCGCGCCGCGCCTCCTCGGGCGCCCGGTCGATCCGGTCGAACGCGACGTAGGAGGTGGCGCCACCGGAGCGCTCGCTGAGGACTTTGGTGATGGCCGCGGTGAGGGTGGTCTTGCCGTGGTCGACGTGACCCATGGTGCCGATGTTGAGGTGCGGCTTGGTGCGCACGTAGGCCGTCTTGGACATGACGGAGTGGTTCCTCTCCGGAACTCGAAGCGACGGGGACCCCTCGGCCTTGCCGACCCTCCCCCTGCGGGGTCCGCCGGACTGTCCGGGAAGGGTCAGCTTCGGGCGCCGTCCAGGACGATGGCGGCAGCCTTCGGCGCGTCCGCGACGGCGGACGGCGCTGCGAGGAAGGCGTACCGGAACATGTCCACGATCCTGTCGTGGCGGGCCGTGCGCGTCGAGTGGTTTTCCGCGGGCCTGCGGGCCGGGGGCGGGCGGAGTGCGGCGCCGGTCACGGTGGGCGCGCGGCGCCGTCGGTTACGCTCCCCGGATGCTCGAGCCCGCCGTCCGGCCCCAGACCGGTCTCGCCCCGCGCCGTTCCCGCGTCCTGTTCTCCCCCTGGTCGCGGCTGTCCCTGCTCGTCTGCCTGCTCGCGGGCGCCGGGGCGGTGGTCGTGGCGTACGAGCCGCACCGGCTCCTCGCGGGCGGGGGCTGGCCGCCGCAGGTGGGCGGTGCGGGCGCGGTCGTGCTGTTCGGGGTCGCGTACGGGCTGTGCACCGCCGCGTTCGTGCCGCGTCCCGTGCTGAACCTGGCGTCGGGCGCGCTCTTCGGTACGCAGGCGGGGCTCGCCGCGGCCGTCGCCGGGACCGTCCTCGGGGCGGGCATCGCGTTCGCGCTCGGCCGCGCCCTGGGCCGGGACGCGCTGCGCCCGCTGCTGCGGGGGCGCTGGGCGGAGGCCGCGGACGGGCAGCTCAGCCGGCACGGGTTCCGGTCGACGCTGGCGATCCGGCTGTTCCCGGGGGTGCCGTTCGCCGCGGCCAACTACGGCGCGGCGATCTCGCGCATGGGGTACGCGCCGTTCCTGCTGGGCACGGGGCTGGGCTGCGTACCGAACACGGCGGCGTACGTGGTCGCCGGGAGCCAGGCGGCGGCCCCGACCTCTCCGGCCTTCCTCCTGTCGGCCGGGTTCATCGTGGTCAGCGTCGCCGCCGGGGCGGTCGTGGCCTGGCGCAAGCGGCACCGGCTGCGGTCGGCGCCCGCGTCCTGACACCGCTCCACGACACCGGATGATCACCGTCCGTTCACCGTGAGGCGATACGCTGCACCGAATCCACCGACCGCACGCGTACATTTCGGGACGGCCCTGGCCCCATGAATTGGTTCGAATCGCTCATCCTCGGACTCGTCCAGGGGCTGACGGAGTTCCTCCCCATCTCCTCCAGTGCCCATCTGCGCCTCACCGCCGCCTTCGCGGGCTGGCAGGACCCGGGGGCCGCCTTCACGGCGATCACGCAGATCGGCACCGAGACGGCCGTCCTCATCTACTTCCGCAAGGACATCAGCCGCATCGTGTCGGCCTGGTTCCGGTCGCTGACGGACAAGTCGATGCGCTCCGACCACGACGCCCGGATGGGCTGGCTGGTGATCGTCGGATCGATACCGATCGGTGTGCTGGGCGTCACCCTGAAGGACCACATCGAGGGCCCCTTCCGCGACCTGCGGCTGATCGCCACGACCCTGATCGTGCTGGGCATCGTGCTGGGCGTGGCCGACCGGATGGCGGCACGCACCCAGGAGGGCGGCCGGCACCGGGCGGCGCAGGAGCGCAAGACGCTGCGGGACCTGGGCGTCAAGGACGGCCTGATCTTCGGCCTGTGCCAGGCGATGGCGCTGATCCCGGGCGTCTCCCGGTCGGGCGCGACCATCAGCGGCGGCCTGCTGATGAACTACACGCGTGAGGCGGCCGCCCGCTACTCCTTCCTGCTGGCCATCCCCGCCGTGCTGGCCTCGGGCGTGTTCGAGCTGAAGGCCGTGGGCGAGGGCCACGTGTCGTGGGGCCCGACCGTCTTCGCGACGGTCATCGCGTTCGGCGTGGGCTACGCGGTCATCGCGTGGTTCATGAAGTTCATCACCACCAAGAGCTTCATGCCGTTCGTGATCTACCGGATAGTGCTCGGCCTGGTGCTGTTCGCCCTGATCTGGCTGGGTGTCCTCACCCCCGACGCGGGTCAGCCGACGCACTGACGCCGCCGTGGCAATCGTCACGGTGCGTGGCGGGTCACAGCGGATCGTCCGATGTGCGCACTAGTCTGGTCGCATGTCCAAGCCCTCGTTCGACCCCTTCGACCCCGCCGTGCCCGTCCCCGACGCCGACGCCCTGAACCGGGCGATCCGCGAGTTGTGGGCGCGCTCGGACGGGCGCCTCTCGGCGGACGAGCAGCGGATCTACCAGGCCCTCGTCGTGAAGTGGGCCGCCGCGCAGCAGGGCGGTGTCGACACCGCCGCGTGACGCCCGCCGTCGCGTGACCCCCGCCGCCCCGGGGCGGCGCCCCGTACGGGCGCGCCCCCGCACCCGGACGGAAGGGGGGCCGCCGGCAGGGGGGGTTGGCCGGCGGCCCCTGGTCCCGGGGGTTCTCCTGCCCGGGCCCGTATGTACGACAGTGCCGCACCCCACACGCCCCAGGGGAGGGCGCGCGCCCGGCGTCCGCACGTGTCCCTTTCACACCCCGTGTGAAGCGCGCGCCGGATCCCCCGCCGGTCCCCCGGCGGCGCGGCCCCGTCCGCTTCCTCCGCCGCGCCCGCCCGCGCCGCACCCCCGGTAGCACCCGCCGACCGTCCCGGGCGGGCCCGGCCGTCGCCGGGGCGGGCCCCGGCCCCTCGCCACCGGGCCGAAAGGCATGGGGCGCGCGCCGGGCGCACTGTCCGTGGAGTGATCCCCTCCGTCACACTGGAGTTCCGGACCCCCGGGCGAGGAGGCGCGGATGCGGTTGCTGGCCGAGCACGGTGAGGTGGCCGCGCGCCTGCGGTCGTCCCGGTGGGGGCGCGGCGCGGCCGCCGTCCTCGCGGGTGCGCTGCCCGCCCTGGCGTTCCCGGCGCCGTCCCTGTGGTGGCTGGCGTACGTGGCGCTGGTGCCGTGGCTGCTGCTGCTGCGCGCCGCGCCGACCGGCCGCCGGGCGGCGCTCGACGGGTGGCTGGGCGGGACGGGCTTCATGCTGGCCGTGCACCACTGGCTGATGCCGAACCTGCACGTCTTCCTCCTGGTGCTGGCGGCGCTCCTGGGCCTGCTGTGGGCGCCGTGGGGATGGCTGGCGCGGGAGGCGCTGCGGGGGGCGCCGATGTCGTGGGGGCGGGCGGGCGCCGCGTGCGCGGTGGTGCCGTCGGGGTGGCTGATGGTCGAGGCCGTCCGCTCCTGGGAGGGGCTGGGCGGTCCGTGGGGGCTGCTGGGCGCCAGCCAGTGGCAGGTCGCGCCCGCGCTGCGGGTGGCGGCGCTGGGCGGGGTGTGGTCGGTGACGCTGCTGGTGGTGGCGGTCAACACGGCGGTGGCGCTGTTCGTGGCGGTCCCCCCGGCGCGCACGGCCGCGGTCGCGGCGCTGGCGGTGTGCGCGGTCACCACGGGGTCGGCGTGGGTGTGGCCGGCGCCGCCGGAGCCGGTGGGCACGGTACGGATCGGGGTCGTCCAGCCGGGGGTGATCGGCGGACCGGACGGTCCCGCGCTGCGGTTCTCCCGCGGCGAGGAGCTGACGCGTTCGCTGGCGGGCCGGGACGCGGACCTGGTCGTGTGGGGCGAGAGCAGCGTCGGCGCCGACCTGGCGACCCGGCCGGACCTCGCCGACCGGCTGGCGGAGCTGTCGCGGCACGTCGGCGCCGAAGTCCTGGTGAACGTCGACGCGCGCCGCTCGGACCTGCCGGGCATCTACAAGAGCAGCGTCCTCGTCGGCCCCGGCGGCCCGACCGGGGACCGGTACGACAAGATGCGGCTGGTGCCGTTCGGCGAGTACGTCCCGGCACGGGCCGTACTGGGGTGGGCGACGTCGGTGGGCCGGGCGGCGGACGAGGACCGGCGGCGCGGCACCGCGCAGGTCGTGATGACGGCCGGGGGCGGCGGGGAGCGGCCGCTGCTGGTGGGGCCGCTGGTGTGCTTCGAGTCGGCGTTCCCCGACATGAGCCGCCGGCTGGCGCGCGACGGCGCGCAGGTGCTGGTCGCCCAGTCGGCGACGTCGACGTTCCAGGACAGCTGGGCACCCGGGCAGCACGCGTCGCTGGCCGCGCTGCGCGCCGCCGAGACCGGCCGGCCGGTGGTGCACGCGACCCTGACCGGGGTGAGCGCCGTCTACGGGCCGGACGGCTCGCGCATCGGCGCCCCGCTCGGTACGGACCGCGGCGCCGCCGCCGTCTACGAGGTGCCGCTCGCCGGCACGACGACGCCGTACGTGCGGTTCGGCGACTGGCCCCTGTGGGCGGCACTCGCCGTCCTCGCGGGCGCGGCGGGCGCCGCCGGGGCGCGGGCGGTCAGACGGCCGCCTGCTCCAGGGACTCCCGCACGACCCGCTCGCACAGTTCGTGGGTCCGCAGGGCGTCCCGGGCGCTGAGCACCTCGCCCGCCCGCACGGCGTCGAGGAAGGCGAGGGTGACCTGCTCGATGCCGCGCTGCCGCGCGACGGGCACCCAGTCGCCGCGCCGCCGCACGGTCGGCTGGCCCCGGTGGTCGACCACCTCCGCCAGGTTGACGACCTGGCGCTTGGTGTCCTGCCCCGAGACCTCCAGGACCTCCTCGGTGGAGCCGCTCACGCGGTTCATCATCCCGATGGCCGTGAAGCCGTCCCCGGAGAGCTGGAGCACCACGTGGTGCATGAGCCCGTCGCGGACGCGCGCGCGGACGTCGGTGTGCTCCACCGGCCCCGGGAGCAGGAAGCGCAGGGTGTCGACGACGTGGACGAAGTCGTCGAGGACGAGGGTGCGGGGCGCCTCGGGGAGGCCGACGCGGTTCTTCTGCAGGAGGATCAGCTCGCGTGGGTGCTCCCGGCACTGCGCGTAGGCGGGCGCGTGGCGGCGGTTGAAGCCGACGGCGAGGGACACGCCGCGCCGCTCGGCGAGTTCCACGAGGCGGCGGGACTCGTCGAGCTCGTACGCGAGGGGCTTGTCGACGTACGTGGGGACGCCCGCCTCCAGCAACCGCGTCACGATCTCGGGGTGGACGCCCGTCGGGGCGTGCACGAACGCCGCGTCGAGCCCGGCGGCGAGCAGGCCGTCGAGGTCCGTGTGGCGGCGCCCCCCGGGAACGTGGTGGGCGTCCGCCACCCGCTCCAGGGTGGCGGGGGTGCGGGTGTGGAGGTGCAGTTCGACGCCGGGCCGGGTGGTGAGGACCGGAAGGTACGCCTTCTGCGCGATGTCGCCGAGCCCGATGCAGCCCACCTTCACGGGGGTCTCCTCTCACGTGGTGCCGTCCGCCCCGCAGCATACGTGTGGCGTGCTTCACCCGTGCGTGCGGTAACCGCCGGTACACGCGGTGCGGCGGGTGTCCCGGGCGGCACAGTGGGCCGGTGCGAGAAACAGCGAGGGGCAGGCTCGGCGGGAGCGGCGGGGCGCTGTGCGTCCTGATGGGTGTGGTGGCGGTGACGCTGTCGGGCTGTGTGTCGGTGGCGCCCGGCTCCGTCCCGGCGGAGCCCCCGGCGGCGGGGGCACCGACGCGCGCGCCGGTGCCGCAGGTGGCCGAGGCGCGGCCGCGCGAGGCGCTGGAGAGCGCCGCCCCCGCGCCGGCGCCGCCGCCCCGGCCCGCGGCGGCGCGGCAGCGGACGGACGAGGCCTCCGGGAAGTCGGCCGGGGCGCGGCCCCGGCCGCGCGCCACCGTACGCCCGGCCGCTCCGGCCCCGACCCCGGCCTCGGCACCGGTGCCGGCGCGGTCGGCGGCCGCCGTGCCGGACGTGTGCGGGCTGGTGGAGCGGCACAGCGCGTGGCGTCTGGGCGGCGCCGGGGGCCGTACGTGCCGGGAGGCGACGCGCCGCTGACGCGGGGCCGGTCCTTCGGGGGGCCGCCGGCGGCGGCGCGGTTCAGGCGCCGCTCTCGCGCAGGCGGCGGTCGAGCCGGTCGATGGCGGCCCGGACACCCGCGCCGTACCCGTCGTCGCCGAGGGCGGCGGAGGCGGCGCGGGCCCGGTCGAGGTGGGCGCGCGCGTCGTCCGGGCGGCGCAGGCCCAGGTAGTCGGCGGCGAGGTTCAGGTGGAGCGAGGGGTACAGGGCGCGCAGGGCGGCCGTGTCACGGCGGGCGGGCCGCTCCTCGCCGGGCTCCTCGCCGGGCTCTTCGCCGAACGCCCCGCCGAGCGCCTCGGCGGCGGTCAGCGCCCGCAGGTCCCAGGCGAGTTCGACGTCGGGGTCGTCCTGGGCGTCCGCCATGTAGTGGGCCAGGGTGCAGCGGTGCAGGGGGTCGCCGTCCGTCCCGATCCGCTCCCACAGCGCGTGGAACCGGTTGCGGGCCTCCTCGCGGTCTCCCCCGTGCAGCAGCATCGTCGCCTGGCCGATGCCGGTCATGACCTCGTCGTCGTCCGCGGTGCCGGTCGTGACCGCCTCGTCGTCCGCCATGTGCCGGCCTCCCTCGTCGTCGTACCCCGACGCTAGCCGCCGGGGCGGCGGATCTCGGGCAGACGCAGCCGACACCGCCGCGCGGAACCGCCCCGGGCCGCCGGGCCGCCAGGGAGGGGGCGTCCACCGGGCGGTGGCGTCGTGCGGTCCGGCCGGGGAAGCGGCGGGCGCGGCCCGCGGGCGCCGCGCCGTCGTCCGCGAAGGCGCCGCCACCCGGGGGAGCCAAGCCGGGGGCCCGGCCGGGGCGGCGGCGAGCCGGCCCTGACCGGCGCCGGGCCCGTCCGGCACCGCGGCCCGCTCGCCGGGCGGGCGGAGGGGCCGGGGCACCGTCCGCCGCCGGGCGCACCGCCGCGGCCCGGCGCTCCGGCCGGCTGGGCCGTACGCCGTTCGAGGACGGATCCACGGGCCGCCGGGGCCGGCGGCCCGCCGCTCAGCCGAGGTCGGGGATGCGCCAGTCGATCGGCTCGTGGCCCTGCCGGGCGATGGCCTCGTTGATCTGCGTGAAGGGACGGGAGCCGAAGAACTTCTTCGCGGACAGCGGCGACGGGTGGGCGCCCTTCACCACGGCGTGCCGCGACTCGTCGATGAGGGGCAGCTTCTTCTGCGCGTAGTTGCCCCACAGGACGAACACGGCGGGGTCGGGGCGGGAGGCGACGGCGCTGATGACGGCGTCGGTGAACTTCTCCCAGCCCTTGCCCTTGTGGGAGTTGGCCTCGCCGGCGCGGACGGTCAGCACGGCGTTGAGCAGCAGGACGCCCTGCTCGGCCCACGGCATGAGGTAGCCGTTGTCCGGGATCGGGTGGCCGAGCTCCTCGTGCATCTCCTTGTAGATGTTCCGCAGGGAGGGCGGGGTCCTGACGCCCGGCCGGACGGAGAAGCACAGACCGTGCCCCTGGCCCTCCCCGTGGTACGGGTCCTGGCCCAGGACGAGGACCTTGACCTTGTCGTACGGGGTGGCGGCGAGCGCGGCGAACACCTCGTCCCGCGGGGGGTAGACCGGCCCCTTGGCCCGCTCCTCCTCGACGAACTCGGTGAGCTGCTCGAAGTACGGCTTCTGCAGCTCGTCGCCGAGGACGCCGCGCCAGGACTCGGGCAGCATGGCGGTGTCGGTCACGTCAACAACCTCCGGTGTGGGATCGCTTGTCGATCACAGAACCTACCTGCGATCACTGACAACCGATCCCACCGGCCTTCCTCGGGCAGCCGTGTTCACCAGCTGGTCTTGCGGTGCAGCTCCCACAGCTGCATGACGGTCTGCGGGTCGAGGGCCCGCTCGCCGCCGCCGATCTCCTCGCTGGCCGCGACGTACAGCTTGCCCTGCCACAGGGGCAGCAGGCGGACGTCCTCGACGAGGATCTGCTGGGCCCGCTCGAACTGGTCGGTGACCGCGGCGCGGTCGCTCTTGCGGCGCGACTCGGGCAGCAGCTGGTCGGTGATCTCCGGCTGCTCGTACGGTGCGGCGTGGACGTTGTTCTTGCCGACGAACGGCGCGATGAAGTTGTCCGGGTCCGGGAAGTCGGGGAACCAGCCGCGGCCGAAGACCGGGTAGTCGCCCTTCTGGTAGGCCGTCTGGAAGTCCTTCCAGGGCTTGCCGACGAGGGTCACCTCGAACAGGCCGGAGGCGTCCAGCTGCCGCTTGATCTCGGCGAACTCGGCGGCCGTGGAGGAGCCGTACCGGTCGGTGGTGTAGCCGATGGTCAGCTTCACCGGCTTGTCGATGCCGGCCTTGCGCAGGATGCTCTTCGCCTTGGCGACGTCCGGGTCGCCGTAGTGGTCGAAGAACTTGGTGGTGTGCCCGGCGATGCCCTTCGGGACCATCGAGTACAGCGGCTCGGCGGTGCCCTGGTACGCCTTGGCGACGAGGGCGCCGCGGTCGATGACCTGCGCGACGGCCCGGCGGACGGCGGGCTTGCCGGCCTGCGGGTCGTCGGGGTTGAAGACCAGGTAGTGGATGGTCGCGCCGGTCGACTCGACGATCTGGAGGCCCTCGTTCTCGGGCTTCTTCTCGCTCAGGTCGACGACCTCCTCGGCGGTCAGGCCGCGGTAGGTGGCGTCGATCTCCTTGTTCTTCAGCGCGGTGACCATCGCCTCGGAGTCACCGAAGTAGCGGATGGTGACGGCGGTGTTCTTGCGGTCGGCGAACCCCTTGTACGTGGGGTTCTTGAGCAGCTCGGCCTCCGCGCCCTCGGTGTACTTGCCGAGGGTGTACGGGCCGGAGCCGACCAGCTTGCCGTCCTCGCGGAGCTTGTCCGCCGGGTACGAGGCGGGCTCGACGATCGACATGGCGGGCGTGGCGAGGACGAAGGGGAAGGTGGCGTCCGACTCCTTGAGCCGGAAGATCACCGTCTTGTCACCGCTCGTCTCGATCTTGTCGAGGGCCCCGAGGAGTCCGTTGGGGCCGCCCTCCGCGTTGATCGTGCGGATCCGCTCGATCGAGTGCTTGACGGCCTCGGCGTCGACCTTGGCGCCGGAGGAGAACTGCAGCCCGTCGTGCAGGTCGCACTGGAACACCCTGCTGGCGCCGTCGGTGAACTTGCAGTCCGCGGCGTCCGGCTGGGGTGTGGTGCTCCCGGTGGGGAAACTCAGCAGCGTCTGGAAGACATTCCGGTACAGCTCCCAGGAACTGTCCCACGCGGCCGCTGGGTCGAGGGTGGTCGGAGAACTCGTCGTGCCCACGACGATCTTGCTTTCCGCCTCGGCTTCATCACCTGCGAAGAGACTGCATCCCGCCAGCAGGGATATGGACGCAAGGGCTGCAGCTGCCTGCAGGCTGGTCCGGTTGAACACGTGCACACGCTCCTCGTTCAGCCATGGTCGGCCGACCATACCGCAGCACCCCGCCAGGTCAATCAGGGAGACCGGCGGGGCACTTGAGGCATTAGGCGGCCAATCAGGCGCAATCCACCTCAGCCGACTCCGGCATTGAGGAAAATTCCCCCATCGATCACCAGGGTCTGTCCGGTGATCCAGTCCGATTGGTCGGATGTGAGAAAAGCGGCGGCGCCCCCGATATCCGCGGGCACGCCGAGCCTGCCGAGCGGATAGGCGGCGGTCACCTCCGCCTCGCGGCCCTCGTAGAGCGCCTCCGCGAATTTCGTCTTCACGACAGCCGGGGCGATCGCATTGACTCGGACAATCGGGGCGAATTCATGGGCGAGCTGCAGCGTGAGGTTGATCATCGCCGCCTTGCTCATCCCGTACGCCCCCACGAAGGGGGAGGCGGCGACGCCGGCGACCGACGCGATGTTCACGATCGCGCCGCCGTTCTCCTTCTGCCAGGCCTTCCAGGTCTGCTGGGCGAAGCCGAGCGCCGAGATGACGTTGGTCTCGTAGACCTTGCGGGCCACGTTGAGGTCGAGGTCGGCCATCGGGCCGAAGACGGGGTTCGTCCCGGCGTTGTTGACCAGGTAGTCCACGCGGCCGAAGGCCTCCATGGTCCGCTCGACGGCGATCGCCTGGTGGGCCTCGTCGTGGGCCTTGCCGGCGACGTGGACGGCGCGGTCGGAGCCGAGCCGTTCGACGGCCTCCTTGAGGGCCTCCTCGCCGCGCCCGGTGATGCAGACCCGGTCGCCGCGCGCGACGAGGGCCTCGGCGATGCCGTAGCCGATGCCCCGGCTGCCGCCGGTGACGAGGGCGACCCGGCCGGTCGGCTCGGGCAGTTCGCTGGCGTTCATGTCGTCGTCCACCCGCCGCTTCAGTTGAGGGGTCCGCCGGCCACGTACAGGACCTGGCCGGAGACGAAGCCGGCGTCGTCGCCCGTGAAGAAGGCGATCGCGTTCGCGACGTCCTCGGGGCGGCCCACGCGCTGGACGGGGATCTGGGTGGCGGCGGCGGCCTGGAACTCCTCGAAGCCCATGCCCACGCGCGCGGCGGTCTGCGCGGTCATCTCGGTGACGATGAAGCCGGGCGCGACGGCGTTGGCGGTGATGCCGAACTTGCCGAGCTCCTTGGCGAGGGTCTTGGTGAGGCCCTGGAGGCCGGCCTTGACGGCGGAGTAGTTGGCCTGGCCGCGGTTGCCGAGGGCGGAGGACGAGGAGAGGCTGACGATCCGGCCGAAGCCCGCGTCGACCATGTGCTTCTGGCACGCCTTGGCCATCAGGAACGCGCCCTTGAGGTGCACGTCCACCACCGTGTCCCAGTCGGACTCGGACATCTTGAACAGCAGGTTGTCGCGGAGCACGCCCGCGTTGTTGACGAGGATGGTGGGGGCGCCGAGCTCGTCGGCGACGCGGGCGACCGCGGCCTCCACCCGGGCGCCGTCGGAGACGTCGCAGCCGACGGCGAGGGCGGTGCCGCCGGCCGCGGTGATGGTGTCGACGGTGTCCTTGCAGGCGGCCTCGTCGAGGTCGAGCACGGCGACGGCGCGGCCCTGGGCCGCGAGCCGTACGGCGGTCGCCGCGCCGATGCCGCGCGCCCCTCCGGTCACGACGGCCACGCGCTGCTGGGTGGTGGACATGCTGGTTCTCCTCGCCCTTGAGTCCCTGGGGCCGCCCGCCCCGCTCCTGCCGGAGTGGTGAGCGACCGCTTAGTACCTTCAGCAGGACGAGACGCTAGAAGCCCTGGCACCCGGTGTCAACGGCCCACGGACGGGGTGCCGGGGATCACGTGGGGCGTCAGCGGACCAGCAGGTCCAACAGCCGTTCGACCTCCGCCTCCGGATCCGCGGTGAGTCCGGTGTGCACCGGGCCGGGCTGGACGACGGTGGAGCGGGGCGCGACCAGCCAGCGGAACCGCCGCCCCGCGTCCTCGCGGCGGGCCTGTCCGGCGTCGCCGCCGCCGCGGCAGATCCCCTCCACGGCGCGCAGCGCGGCCCGTACGCCGGTGACGTCGGCCTGCGGGTCGAGCGCCGCCAGCTTCCCCTCGTCCAGGTGGGTCCGCGCGGCCACGAAGGCCTCGGCGCGGCAGTAGACCACCACGCCCGCGTTGAAGCACTCCCCGCGGTCGACGCGCGGGACGACGCGCAGCAGGGCGTATTCGAAGACGTTCCGCTCGGTCACTCGCCGCCGTCCTTCTGCTTGCTCTGTACGGTCGTGCCGCTCCCGGCGGTGCGGGGCCGGGGGGCGAGGCGGTCGGCCAGCCAGCCGGGGGCCCGCGAGGGCCTGCGCTCGGTGCGCTCCCCCACGGTGACGCGCTCGTGGATGGTCGCGGCGCGCGGCAGCAGCACCTCGACGTAGGCGCGCCGCACGGCGTCGGGCGCGTCGAAGCCGGGCTCGTCGGCCAGCCACGCGTCGGGCACGTCGGCGGTCACCTCGGTCAGCAGCTCCTCGGTGACGAGCGGGGCCAGTTCGGCGGCGGCCGCGGCCACGTCGGGGCCGTACGTGGCCAGGACGTGGTCCGAGGCGTCGTACGGCTTGGCGGCGGAGGCCGGGGCGCCGGGCCAGTTGTGGTGCCAGATCATGGTGGCGCCGTGGTCGATCAGCCAGGGGTCGCCGTGCCAGACCAGCATGTTGGGGTTGCGCCAGGACCGGTCGACGTTGTTGATCAGCGCGTCGAACCAGACCACCCGGCCCGCCTCGACCGGGTCCATCTCGTAGGCGAGGGGGTCGAAGCCGAGGGAGCCCGGCAGGTAGTCCATGCCCAGGTTCAGCCCGCCGCTGGCCTTGAGCAGCTCCTGCACCTCCTGGTCCGGCTCGCCCAGGCCGATGACCGGGTCCAGCTGGATGGTGACGAGGTCGGGCACGCGCAGGCCGAGGCGGCGGCCCAGCTGACCGCAGATCACCTCGGCGACGAGCGTCTTGCGGCCCTGGCCGGCGCCGGTGAACTTCATGACGTACGTACCGAGATCGTCGGCCTCGACGATGCCGGGGAGCGAGCCGCCCTCACGCAGGGGTGTGACATAGCGGGTCGCCGTGACCTCTTTCAGCATTTTCCCAGGTCGCCCATCTCTTCAACCTCGCACTCCACGGCCGGATTCGCCGGGGGCGCCGCAGCGGTGGTCACCTGCCGGCGACCCGGGGGGCGGTCGGCATGCCGATCCCCTCGCTCCCCCGGTGGTGCGCCGACGGCGGCGCGCGCCTTGCTGCCGGCCTCCGACATGAAGGGGCATAGTAACCGAGGGTGATCACGGACGAGGAGCGCCCGAGCCGCCGCGCCGGGCCGCGCCGGGACCTTCGGCCTCCGGCGCGATCGGGGCGCGGGCGGGGCGCGGGCGGGGCGCCTCACCTGCGGTGGGGTGCCCGGCCTTCACGGTCGCGCAGGGTGTACCCGCCGTCGACGACCTTCGCGTCGGCGGCGGGTGCCATGCACGCGGTGAGGAGCGGCTCGCCCTTCCCGGTGGCCCCGGAGAGCCCGATGCGGGCCTCGCCCTTCTCCGGGACGAGGAAGCTCACGCCCATGCGGGTGTGCGGGTCCAGCAGGGTGAGCCAGGGATGGCCGGGGCTGGCGCGGACCAGGCGGCCGGTGACGGTGGCGGTGGGGCCGCCGGTGGTCAGGCAGTCGACCTCGAACTCGCCCCAGTAGAGCGTGCCGCCCTGGGAGTGCGAGATGCGGAAGGTGCCCCAGGAACGCCGCGGGACACTGCCCGCGGCGTACGTGGAACGGGCGTCGACGGACACCCGCACCTCCTCGTCCGCGACGGGGTAGTCCATGCGCGCGTCCCCCTTGAGCGAGGAGACGGTGACGGCCTCCCGCGCGCGGGGCGGGGCCGGGGCGGCCGCCGCGGCGGCGGTCTTCCGCACGGAGGGCGGAGAGGGGGCGGGCGCCGCGGCGGCGGCGGGCGCGGCGACGGCGGCCGCGACGGCGAGGAGGAGGGTGGCGCGCAGGGTCCTGTGCGGCATGTGGGGCTCCGATCGAGGGGGGCCGGGGTACCCGTCGATCGTCGTCGGCGCCGGCACCGGCCGGCATCGCTCGCGGGGAGGGCCTCCCTCCGCCGCGCGGTGGAGGCGGGGGGTGCCGGGGAACACCGCCGCCCGGCGGAGACGGGTGCGCCGGCCGGCGGAAGGGGGGCCGGCGCCGCCCGCCTCGCCCCCGCCGGTGACACGGCCTCGGGGAGGCGCCGTGCCCGGCCGCCGGCGCGGCGGTCGCGTTCCCCGCGGGCGCGGCCTCTCCCCCGGCGGGGAGGCCCGGGCCTGTCATGCTCCGCCCATGACTCCTCCGGCTCCCCCGCCCGCCGCCCCCTTCCCCGGCCCGTCGCCGGTAGCAGCCGGCTTCCCCCGTCTCTTCGCGCGCACCCGGCGGTTCTCGCTGGGCGTGCCGGGCCGGTTCACCGTCTCGCCGGACGGGGCGCGGGTGCTGTTCGTGCGGACCGGGTCGGGCACCGACCCGGTGGGGCGGCTGTGGCTGTTCGGGGACGGCGCGGAGCGGCTCCTCGCCGACCCGGCCGCGCTGGGCGGTCCGGGCGACGACGGACTGCCGGAGGAGGAGAGGGTCCGGCGCGAACGGGCCCGCGTCACGTCCTCGGGGATCACGGGGTACGCGACGGACCGGGCGGTCCGGCTGGCGGTGTTCACGCTCGGCGGCGCCCTGTGGGCGGTGCGGACGGACGGCGGGGCGCCGTGGCGCGTGCCGACGGCCGGCCCGGCCGTGGACCCGCGGCCCTCCCCGGACGGCTCCCTCGTCGCGTACGTGACCGGCGGCGCCCTGCGCGTGGTCGGGACGGACGGGGCGGACGACCGGCCGCTGGCCGTGCCCGAGGCGCCGGACGTGGTGTACGGCCTGGCGGAGCACGCGGCGGCCGAGTCGATGGGCCGGCACCGCGGGTACTGGTGGTCGCCGGACGGGGACGCCCTCCTGGTCGCCCGCGTCGACCAGGCGCCCGTGGCCCGCTGGTACCTGGCCGACCCGGCGGACCCGGCCCGGCCGCCGCGCGTCCTGCGCTACCCGGTGGCGGGCACCGCGAACGCCGGGGTGACCGTCCACGTCGTGGCCCTCGACGGCCGGCGCACACCGGTGCGCACGCCGGCCGGGGCGGACGCCGAACGGCACCCGGAGGGCGCCTGGACGGACCGGCGCTTCGAGTACGTGACGGCGGCCGGCTGGGACGCGCACGGCCCGTACGTCCAGGTCCAGACCCGGGACCAGCGCACGGCCGCGGTGTTCGCCGTCGACCCGGCGACGGGCGCCGTACGCCCCCTGCACACGGCGCACGACGAGGCGTGGGTGGCCCTCGTCCCCGGGACGCCGCTGCGCACGGCCTCGGGCGCGGTGGTCGTGGCGGACGTCCGGGACGGGGTGCGCGCGGTGCGCGTCGGCGAGGCGGTCTCGCCGCCCGGCCTCCAGGTCCGGGAGGTGCTGGGCGCCGTCGGGGAGCGCGTCCACGTCACCGGCGGCGAGGATCCGACGGAGACCCACGTGTGGGTGTACGAGCCGGAGGGCGGCGCCCCGGGCGGCCCGGGGGCGTTTCGCCGGGTGAGCCGGGAGCCGGGGGTGCACACGGCCGCGGTCGGCGGGGACACGGTCGTGCTGGAGGGCCTGACCTTCCGGGGCCGCTCGGTGACGGTCCTGCGCGGCGGGGAGCCCGCGGGCCGGATCGCGGTCCTGGCCGAGTCCCCCGGGGTCCGGCCCCGCGCCGTCCCGCTGTCGCTGGGCGAGCGGGAGGTGCGCGCGCACCTGCACCTGCCGTCCTGGTACGACCCGGCGTCCCGGACGCGGCTGCCGGTGCTGCTCAGCCCGTACGGCGGGCCGGGGCTGCAGCTGGCGGTGCGGGCGTACGGCTGGTGGAGCGCCGTCGCCCAGTGGTTCGCCGAGCAGGGGTTCGCCGTGCTGCTCGCCGACGGGCGCGGCACGCCGGGGCGCGGCCGGGACTGGGAGGTCGCGGTGCGCGGCGACCGGCTGGGGCCCGCCCTGGAGGACCAGGTGGACGCGCTGCACGCGGCGGCGCGGCGGTACCCGGCCCTGGACCTGGGGCGGGTGGCGATACGGGGCTGGTCGTACGGCGGGTACCTGGCGATCGGGGCCGTCCTGCGCCGCCCCGACGTGTTCCACGCCGCGGTCGCGGGCGCCGCGCCCACGGACCGGCGGCTGTACGACACGCACTGGGAGGAGCGGTTCCTGGGCCACCCGGACGTGGAGCCGGAGAACTACACGCGGTCGTCGCTGCTGGGGCAGGCGCACCGGCTGGCCCGGCCCCTGATGCTGGTCCACGGGCTGGCGGACGACAACGTGGTGGCGGCCCACACCCTGCGGCTGTCCGCGGCGCTGCTCGCCGCGGGGAGGCCCCACACGGTGCTGCCGCTGCCGGGGGCGACGCACCTGGTCACGCGGGAGGAGGTGGCGGGCGGTCGACTGCGGCTGGAGGCGGAGTTCCTGAAGAGGGCGCTGCGGGGGTGAACGGCCCGCCGCCCCGGCCCGTACCCGCGGAAGGACGGACCCCGGGACGCGCGCCCCGGTGGACGCGGCCGGGTCGCCCACCGCGGAGGGGGCTCCGTCCTGCTCGGGTGACGTCCCCTCCGCGGGTACGGGGTCTCAGCCCTCGACGGCGGCGCCGGCCTCCCGCAGGGCCTCCACCGCCGCCCTGATGGACGGGCGCCGGTCCGCGTCCGTGCGCCACACGGCGTAGATGTGCCGGCGCATCTGCTGGCGTACGGGGACGAGGACGACGCCCTCGGGCACGGGTCCGCGGCCCAGCCGGGGCGTGACGCACACCCCGAGGCCGGCCTGGATCAGCGCCAGCTGCGTGTGGTGCTCGCCGGCCAGGTGGGTGATGCGCGGCTCGATGCCCTTGGAGCGCAGGGTGAACACGAGCCAGTCGTGGCAGAACTCGCCCTCCGGCCAGGAGACCCAGTCGTCGTCGGCGAGGTCCTCCAGGTCGACCTCCGTGCGCCCGGCGAGGGGGTGGCCGGCGGGCACGGCCACGTCGGCCGCGTCGTCCAGGAGGGCGGCCTGGGCGAGCCCGCCGGGCACGGGGAGGCGCTTGTTGCTCCAGTCCAGCACCACGGCGAGGTCCACGTCCCCCCTCAGGACGTGGCGGATGCCATGCTCGGGCTCCAGCTCGCTGCTGCGTACGCGCAGCTCGGGGTGGCCGGCCCGCAGCGTGGTGATGGCGCGGGGGAACAGGCCGCGTGCGGCGGTCGGGAACCCGGCCAGCCGCACCTCCCCCACCACCCGGCCGCGCTGGGCCTCGATGTCCGCCTGGGCGAGCGCCACCTGCGACAGGATGCGCGCCGCGTGGCCGGCGAGCAGCTGCCCGGCGTCGGTGAGGCGTACGCCCCGGCCGTTCTTCGCCACCAGCTGCTGGCCGACCTCGCGCTCCAGCTTGGCCAGCTGCTGCGAGACGGCCGAGGTCGTGACGTGCAGCCCTTCGGCGGCGCCGCTGACCGAGCCGTGCCGGGCGAGGGCGTCGAGGATGCGCAGGCGCTCCAGGTTCAACATGTAAGCAATGCTAATCGGATTATCAAAGAAAATCTCACTTGTTCTAAGAAGTCATGGGGTACAGGCTGGCCGCCATGAGCACCGCGACCCCGTCCCGCGCCCCTTCGCCGCCCTCCCCCGCCCCGGCGTCCGCCCCGGCCGGCGCCGCCACCCGCGCGCCGCGTGTCGGCTGGAGGGTGCGCTTCGCGGTGCTGGCCGTCGTGTGGGGCTTCAGCTTCCTGCTGATCAAGGTGGGCACGTCGGCGTACGCGCCGTTCCAGGTGACGTTCGGGCGGCTGCTGTTCGGCACGCTGGTGCTCGCCGCCGCCATGGCCGTCCGGCGGACGGGCCTGCCGCGCGGCGCCCGCACGTGGGCGCACCTGACGGTGGCGGCGTTCTTCCTCAACGCCCTGCCGTTCTCGCTGTTCGCCTTCGCGGAGCTGACGATCCCATCGACCCTGGCGGGCATCTGCAACGCCACCTCGCCGCTGTGGGGCATGGTCCTGTCGCTGGTCGCCCTCTCCGAGGACCGCCCGACGCGCCGCCGGGTCGCCGGTCTCGGCCTCGGTTTCCTCGGCGTCCTCACGGTGCTCGGCGCCTGGCAGGGCTTCTCCGGCGTGGACGGCGCGGGCACCGCCATGGCGCTGCTCGCCTCGCTGAGCTACCCGGTCGGCTGGATCTACGTGCGGCGCACGCTGGCCGGCCGCAGCGAGTCGCACCTGTCGCTGACCGGCGCGCAGCTGATGCTCGCGACGGCGCAACTGGCCGTCGTGACGCCGCTGTTCACCAGCATGCCGACGGCGTTCCCGCTGGTGCCGCTGCTGGCGGTGGTCGCGCTCGGCGCGCTGGGCACGGGCTTCGCGATGCTCGTCCAGTACGGGATCGTCTCCGAGGTCGGCCCGACCACGGGCCAGATGGTCACGTACTTCATCCCGGTCATCGCCACGGCCGCCGGGGTGACGCTGCTGGACGAGCCGCTCACCTGGAACACCCCGGTCGGCGCGCTCGTCGTGCTGGCGGGCGCGGCCCTCACGCAGAGCCGTGCCGGCGCCGCTCCCCGCACCCCCCGGCCCAGGCGGCGCGGGGAGCGGCGGCCGGCTCAGCGGTAGGAGCGCACCGGCCCCGGCGCCGTCGCCGCGGCCACGGCCTCGGCGAGGGGCCGGATGTCGGCGCCCGTCAGGTCGGACACGGTCAGCCGGATCCCGGGCGGCGACGCCAGCCGGAACCGCGCGCCCGGCGAGACCGCCCACCCGGCCTGCAGCAGCCGCGTCACCACGCCGGTCTCGTCGGCCACCGGCACCCAGACGTTCATCCCGCTGCGCCCGTGCGCCTCGACGCCGTGCTCCGCCAGCGCCCGGACCAGGGCGTCGCGCCGCTCCCCGTACGAGCGCGCCACGGCCTCCCGGTCGACGGCGCCGGTCTCCCAGAGGTGGACGACGGCGCGCTGGAGGAGCCCGCTCACCCAGCCGGGGCCCAGCCGCTGCCGGCCGAGGACCCGGTCGACGGTGACCTCGTCGCCGGTGAACGCGGCGACCCGCACGTCGGGCCCGTACGCCTTGGCGACCGACCGGACGAACGCCCACCGGTCGGTGACCCCGCCCAGCGGGTGGAGCGGCGCGTCGACGAAGCCGTGCCCGTGGTCGTCCTCGACGAGCAGCACGTCCCGGTGGCGGCCCAGCACCTCCCGGAGCCGTACGGCCCGTTCGGCGCCCACCGCGGCGCCGGTCGGGTTCTGCGCCCGGTCGGTCACGACGACCGCCCGCGCCCCGTCGTCCCGCAGCGCCCGCTCCACGTCGTCCGGCAGCGGCCCCTCGTCGTCGACCCCGACGGGGACGACCCGCAGTCCCAGCGCCGGCACGAGGTCGAACACGCTGCCCCAACCCGGGTCCTCGACCGCCACCGCGTCGCCGGGCCGCAGGTGCGCGGCAAGGACCCGCTCGATGGCGTCCAGCGCTCCGCTGGTCACGCCCACGGGCCCGGCCGGCACTCCGTCGGCGTCCAGCGCGGCGCGCGCGAGCCGGGCGAAGTCCGCGTCCACGGGCGGCTCCCCGTACATCACGTGCCGCGCGTCCTCGCGGCGCGCGGCGGCGGCCAGCGCCGGCCCGAGCGGCGGCAGCAGGGACGGGTCGGGGTTGCCCTTGCCCAGGTTCCGCACGCCCTCGGGCGCCTCGATCCGCACGGCGTCCCGCACGGTGGTGACCGGGCGGGGTCGCACCCGGCTCCCCCGCCGGCCGGCGGTCTCGATGACGCCCCGCTCGCGCAGGGTCCGGTACGCGGCCGCGACGGTGTTCGGATTGACCCCCAGCTCCACCGCCAGCTCCCGCATCGGCGGGAGGGGTTGGCCGGGTGGAAGGTCACCCGCGCCGACCCCGCGCTCGACGCTGGCCGCGATCTCCGATGCGCGGCGCCCACTGATCCGATACTCTCCTAGCACAAAGATAATTATGCACTAGTGCAATGGAGGCCGCAATGTCGGAGACCGCCACGTCCGCAGGCCCGGCGCCGGAGGCCCCCGGCGCGTACGGGCCGACGGACCTCACCGTCCCCACCCGCGGCCGCCCGAAGGCGTCGTACGACCGGGCGCTGGTCCACTCGATACTCGACGAGGCGTACGTCTGCCACCTGGGCTTCGTCCGCGACGGCCGCCCCGTCGTGCTGCCCACGCTGTACGGGCGCGTCGGCGAGCGCCTGTACGTCCACGGCTCGACGGGCTCGCGGCCCCTGCGCATGGCGGGCGGCGGCCCCGCGGCCGACCCGGGCCTGCCCGTGTGCCTGACGGTGACGCACGTCGACGGCCTGGTGCTGGCCCGCTCGGCGTTCCACCACTCGGTCAACTACCGGTCGGTCGTGGTGCACGGAACCGCCCGCCAGATCACGGACCCGGACGAGAAGCTGGCCGCGCTGGACGCCCTGGTCGACCACGTCGTGCCCGGCCGGTCGGCGGACTCGCGGCCCGCCGACGCCAAGGAGCTGGCCGCGACCGCCGTCCTCGCCCTCGACCTGGCGGAGGTGTCCGCGAAGGTCCGCACCGGCGGCGTCAACGAGGACCCCGACGACCTGCGGCTCCCCCACTGGGCCGGGGTGATCCCGCTGGTCACGCGGTACGGCACGGCGATCCCCGACAAGGACCTGGACCCGTCGGTCGCCCTGCCCGGTTACCTCGCCGCGCTCTGACCCCTCCGCCCACGGGGCGCGCGGGGCACGGTGAGGCCGAGTCGTGGGAGCCGCCCGTGCCCCGCCCCGGAAGCACGCGGCCACCGGCACGGCCGCTCGCGTACGCGCCCCCGCGCGGTGGCCCGGCCGGTGCCGCTACGCGGTGGCCCGGTCGACGGGCGAGCGCTCGCCGTCCACCGCGGGGCCGGAACCCGCCACGGGCTTCGAGGGGGCCCTGGGCGTGGACGACTGGGCGATGAAGGCGCCCACGAGGACGAGGGCGCCGCCCACGACCTGCGGCGCCGACAGGTGCTCGCCGAGCAGCACCCACGCGAGGACGGTCGCGATGACCGCCTCCAGGCAGGCCACGACCCCGGCGACCTGCGGGGAGAGCCGGCGCACGGAGACGACGCCGGTGACGTACGCGAGCACGGTCGCGACGAACACGATCCAGCCGAGCAACAGCCAGGCGGGCGCGGCCGTGCCGCCCAGGTCGGCGGTGCCGGCGAGGACGCCCCAGTCCATGCCCCAGGGGCGGGCCACGGCGGTGAGGACGGCGGCGCCGACCAGCAGCCCGTACGCGATGACGCCGAGCGGGTCGACGGGCCGGGCCTCGTCGCCGCCCTGGTCGGACAGGACGAAGTAGCCGACCTGGCAGCAGGCGGCGCCGAGCGCGAGGGCGAGCCCGAGCACGTCGAAGCCGAGCCCGGACCACACCTCGACCACGCAGGCGAGGCCGGTGACGGCGAGGACGACGCCGAGGGCGGCGGCCCGGGTCACCGGGCGGCGCTGCACGTACCGGACCCAGCCGAGGACGAGCGCGGGCGCGAGGTACTCGATGAGCAGGGCGACACCGACGGGGATGCGGGACAGGGCGGCGAAGTAGAACGCCTGGACGCCCGCGACGGCGAGGAGGCCGAAGCCCGCGAGGAGGGCCGGTTCGCGGCGCAGCAGGTCGCGGTGGCGCCAGGCGACGGGCAGCATGACGAGCGCGGCGCCCGTGACCCGTAGCCACACCACGTGCAGCGGGTCGAGCCCCGCCTCGATGAGCGGCTTGGCCGCGACACCTGATCCACCGAACGCGAACGCCGAGGCCAGGGCGAGTCCCAGGCCGGCGCTCCTCACCTGAGACGCGTGCATCGCCCCATGATGACAGGACCGTGTCAGGAGCGTAAAGGCGGTCACGCCTGTTGGGACGGATGCTCGATCCGGGCGGTCAGCCGGGCCCGGTCGACGCCCGCGCGGGCCAGCACCTGTACGGCACGGCAGTCGGGGACGGCGGTGAGTCCGGCGAGCAGGTCGCGCGGGTGCGCCCGCGGTTCGCCCCGCGTCCGCGCCCGGGCGAGGGCCGCCCCCAGCGCGGCGACCGCGGCGGGCGACCAGCCGGGCGGGTCGGCCGGCGCGGGCGGCGGGAGCGGGGCGGGCCGTGCCGGACCGGGGTCGAGGACCACGGCGCCGGAGTCCTCGACGGTGCCGTGCCAGCGCAGGCCGTAGCCGATGCTGCGCTGGACGAGGTAGGCGAGGACGCGGGCGGCCCGCGGTCCGCCGAGGGCGGCGCGGACGTCCGGGTCGGACTCGACGAGCGAGTGGAGGAGGTGGGCGGTGTCGATCTGCCGGTCACCGTCCCGCGCCGCCCTGCGCCGCGCGCCGGCGACGACGGCGGCCAGTTCGGCGGTGAGCCGGTCCTCCGGCCCGGGGCGGTGCCCGGGGGGCTGGGAGGGGAAACGCGAGGTGGAGCTCTGCACCCACCCACCTCATCAGGTGGGAGCCCTTCGGGGCATCCCCGTGAGGAAGCATGTCGCGTCCCACACAGGGTGGGGATCGGGCTCCTCCCCCTCGTCCTCAGGGAGGAGATCGGAGAAGTGGCCCCCGGGGGCGCGCGCCGCCTTGATCCACGCCCGGCGGGCGGTCCGGGCCGCGGCGGCTCGTCCGGCCTGCGGACCGCCCGCCCCACGGACGCCCCGGCTCGCGGCCGATGCGGCCCGCGGAGGCCCCTCCCCCGTACGTGTTCCGCCCCGTCCGCGCCGCTCGCCGCGGACGGACGGCGGCACACCGACCGGGGGTGTGTGCCGGGAGTACGCGCCGGGAGCGTACGCCGGGCGGTACGTTCCGGGCGACCCTCCCGCGCCCCCTCGGGGCCCGCCCGCGGAGGGCGGCGGGCCCCGACGCCCTCGGCCGCGCGGGCCTCAGTCCTCGTCGGCCAGGATGAGGTAGAGCTTCTTGCGGGCGTCGTTGATGACGCCGAGGGCCTTCTGCCGCTGTCCGGCCGAGCCCGTCTTCCACACCTGGCCGAACGCCTCCAGCAGCCCAAAGCCGGCCTGCCGGATCTCGTTCATGGCCTCCCAGTCGATGCCCTTGCCGGCCTCCTCCCAGGGGGCCTCGGGAGCGGACTCGGCCTCCTCGCGCCCGCTGTCGGTGAGCGCGAAGAGCTTCTTGCCGCCTTCGCTGCGGCTCTCGATCAGCCCCTCGTCCTCCAGCAGCTGGAGGGTGGGGTAGACGGAGCCGGGGCTCGGCTTCCAGGCGCCGCCGCTGCGCTCGGCGATCTCCCGGATCATCTCGTAGCCGTGCATGGGGCGGTCCTTCAGGAGCGCCAGGATCGAGGCCCGGACGTCCCCGCGCCGGGCCCTGCCGCCGCCGCGCCCCCGCCCGCCGAACGGCCCGCCGAACCCGGGGCCGCCGAAGCCCGGACCGAAGGGCCCGAAGGCGGCGCGCCGCCCCTCGAACTCCCCGTGGCCGTGCCGGCCGGGGCCGCAGTAGCCGTGTCCCCGGCCCTGCTCGTGCTCGTGTCCCTGTGAACGCATCACTGCACCCCTTCTATCGTTGATCCATCACGATGCTTCAACGATATATCGGAAGAAGTCGTTCGGCAATGCTCCCGGACGGATCTCCGGTGACCTGCGCAGGAAGTCCTGGCCGATCGCCGGGGAAGGCCGGTCACAGCCGGTTCGGGCCGGCGAAGGCCGGCCGCTCGGCCGTCCGTGCCGGACGAGGGCGACCGTCGTGGGGCTGTCGCCCCGCCGGGCCGGCCCGTCGAGCCGTTCGTCGGCGGCGTGTCGTTCCGCCGGGCGGGACCATCGACGAGCCGGCTGCCGGCGCTCCCCCGAGCGCCGGGCCCGCCCCGTCTTCCGGAGGGACGCCCGCGCCGTTCAGCCGGCGGCGGAACACCGGCCTAACCGGGCTGGACGATCACTACAGTCCGGCCCCATGACGACGATCACGACACGTACGGTCGAGTACCCGGCCGACGGCCTGACGATGGTCGGGCACCTCGCGCTCCCCGCCGGTGCCGACCGCCGGCCCGCGGTGCTGCTCGGACCGGAGGGCATGGGGCTCAGCGACGTCGAGCGCCGCCGGGCCGACGCTCTCGCCGAGCGGGGATACGTGGCGCTGGCCTTCGACCTTCACGGCGGGCGCTATCTGGGTGACCCCGAGGAGATGCTGGCCCGTTGCCTGCCACTGCTCGCCGATCCCGACCGGATGCGGCGCATCGGCCACGCGGCGCTCGACGTGCTCCGCGCCGAGCCGCGGACCGACCCCGACCGGATCGCCGCCGTCGGCTACGGCACCGGGGGCGCCGTCGCGCTGGAGCTCGGGCGCGACGGCGTCGACCTGCGCGCGATCGGGACGGTCAACGCGCTGACCACGGGCCGGCCGGGCGAGGCGGCGCGCATCCGCTGCCCGGTGTGGGCGGGAGTGGGGTCGGAGGACCCGATCATGCCGCCCGCGCAGCGGAACGCGTTCACCGCCGAGATGCAGGCAGCGGGCGTCGACTGGCGCCTCGCGGTCTACGGCGGCGCCCTGCACGCCTTCCACCACCCGCCGGTCGACCACCCCACCGTCCCCGGCGTCGGCTACCACCCGCGGCACGCGCAGCGCGCCTGGCGCGACGTCGTCGACCTGCTCGCCGAGTGCCTGCCCGTGACGGACGCCCCGGGGGCATGACCCGGGCGACCGGGCCGGCGCCAGGACCGGTCGGCGTCGCGCACGGACGGCCTCCCGCCCCACACCCCTACCGGGTGCGCATCCCCGCCAGACCCAAGCGATCGACGTACGAGCGTGCCGCTGACGGAAAAGGGCAGCTCGAAGGCCGCGAGGGCAGGCCCTTCGAACACACCGGCGGGTGCCCCGCCGCATCCCCCGCCCACCTGCACGCCGAAGGGCCGACCCGCGGTGGCACGAACGGGCGTCGACCGTCCCCCGGTGGCGGTCGGTCGACGACCACTGCCGCAGGTCATTCAGGTCCAGATCCCGCGCATTGGCCTTGGCCCGCGGCTTCGGCGGCCGTCTACGGTCGTGCCCATGCGGATTCGTATCGTCGACGCCTTCACCGACCGCCCCTTCTCCGGCAACCCGGCGGGCGTCCTGCTCCTCGACGCCTTCCCCGACGACCACTGGCTCCAGGAGGTCGCCGCGGAGGTCAACCTCTCCGAGACCGCCTTCGCGCACCCCCTCCCGCCCGGCGGCGACGCCGACTGGGCGCTGCGCTGGTTCACCCCGGCCGCCGAGGTCGACATGTGCGGGCACGCCACGCTGGCCACCGCCCACGTGCTGCACACCACCGGCCGGGCCACCGGCACGGTGCGCTTCGCCGCGCGCTGCGGCGTCCTCACCACGACGGTCGCCGCGGACGGCACGATCACGATGGACTTCCCCACCTCCACGCTCACCCCGACCGAGCCGCCGGCGGGCCTCGCCGACGCGCTCGGCGCGGAGGTCGTCTCGGTCCACGACACGGCCGCCCACATCGGGGACCTGCTGGTCGAGCTGCGGGACGAGGAGGCCGTGCGCGCCCTGGCACCGGACCTCCCGGCACTGGCCGGGCTGTCCGACCGGGGCGTCATCGTCACCGCCGCGGCCACGGACCCGGAGTGCGGCCACGACTTCGTGTCGCGCTGCTTCTTCCCGCGCCTGGGCATCGACGAGGACCCGGTCACGGGCAGCGCGCACACGGCGCTGGCCCCCTTCTGGTCGGCCCGCCTCGGCCGCGCCGAGCTGACCGGGCTGCAGGGCGGCGGCCGCACCGGGGTCGTCCGCACCGCGCTGCGCGGCGAGCGGACCCTGCTGACCGGTCAGGCGGTCACCGTCATCGAGGGCGACCTGCGCGTCTGAGGGCCGGCGGGCCGCACGGCGCCCGCCCCCGCGCGCCCCGGCCCCACGGCGCGGCCCCGCCCGGGATCACGCCGTGGGCAGCCACCCCACCCTGCCGGCGAGCAGCGCGTACCCGACGAAGGCCACCACGTCGAGCAGCGCGTGCGCCACGACCAGCGGCCCGACCCGCCCCCACCGCCGGTACAGCAGGACGAAGACGACGCCCATGACCAGGTTGCCGACGAACCCGCCGATGCCCTGGTACAGGTGGTACGAGCCGCGCAGCACCGAGCTGGCCGCGAGCGCCGCCGTCGGCGACCAGCCGAGCTGGTCGAGCCTGCGCAGCAGGTAGCCGACGACGATGACCTCCTCCACGACGGAGTTCTGGATCGCCGACAGGATCAGCACCGGGTGCTTCCACCACTCCCCCGGCAGCGACTCGGGCACCACCGTGAGGTTCATCCCGGCCGACCGCGCCACCAGGTAGAACGCCAGCCCGGCGCTGCCGATCACCGCCGCGACCAGCACTCCGCGCCCCAGGTCGGGCCAGGGCCTGCGGCGGTCGAAGCCGATCGCGCGCAGCCCGGCGCCCTCGCGCAGCAGCAGGTGCGCGACGAGGACGACCGGCACGAGCGCGGTGGCGAGGGAGAACAGCTGCCAGGCGAGGTCGAGCCACGGACGGCCCGGCGCGTACGAGCCGTTGAGCGTCGCCGCCTGGTCCTTCAGACCGCCCGGCTTCGTCAGCGACCCCACGAAGCTGATCAGGGACGAGACCGCGCTCGCGCCGAGTGACAGGGCCAGCACGATCAGCGTCTCGGACCGCAGGGTCCTGTGCCGCTCCCGTGCCGCCGGCGGCACGGCCGCGCCGGCCGTCCGCTCCTGTGCACCTGTCCGCACGCGCGCCTCCCCTCGTGGATCCCGCGCCGTCCAGCTTGCCCGACGGCCGCGCGGCGCGCGCGGAGGGGTCCCCCGCGAAGCCCCGGCGCCCCTCAGCCGGTCCGCTGCGGGTACGTTCCAGGGGAGCGCACGGGCCAGGTGTGGACCGGCTCGCCGGCCAGCGCCAGCTCGCGGTAGCGGCGCGCGGTGGCGGCCAGCGCCGCCTCCCGGTCGAGACCGGCCTCCTGGGCCAGGCGGAACGTTTCGACCTGCCACGAGGCGCCGTTGAAGCGCCGGCGGCAGCGCTCCTCGACGATGCCGAGGTAGCGGTCGCGGTCGGCGGGCTCGATGCCCCACGCGTCCAGCCCGGCGGCGGCGAGCGGCAGCAGCTCGTCCCGTACGAGCTTCACCGCGGGAACGGCGGCGGTGCCCCCGCGCCCGGGCCGGGGCCAGCGCAGCTCGGCGTCGATGCCGTGCCGGCAGGCGGCGTCGAAGTTGTCGGACGCCTCCGCGAAGGACATCCGCTTCCACACCGGCCGGGGGTCCTCGGCGAGGGAGCGCACGAGGCCGTAGTAGAAGGCGGCGTTGGCGACGACGTCGTCGACGGTGGGTCCGGCGGGCAGGACCCGGTTCTCGACGCGCAGGTGCGGGACGCCGTCCACCACGCCGTACACGGGCCGGTTCCAGCGGTACACGGTGCCGTTGTGGAGGACGAGCTCCTGCAGGGACGGCACGCCGCCGTCGCCGAGGACGCGCAGCGGGTCCTCGTCGTCGCAGAGCGGCAGCAGCGCGGGGAAGTAGCGGAGGTTCTCCTCGAACAGCTCGTACGCGGAGTCCACCCACCGCTCGCCGAACCAGGTGCGCGGCCGTACGCCCTGGGCCTGGAGCTCGGGCGGGCGGGTGTCCGTGGCCTGCTGGAACAGCGGCGGCCGGGTCTCGCGCCACAGTTCCCGGCCGAAGAGGAACGGCGAGTTGGCACCGGTCGCGATCTGCACGGCGGCGACCGCCTGCGCCGCGTTCCACACGTCGGCGAAGCGTGCCGGGGTGACCTGGAGGTGGAGCTGCACGGAGGTGCAGGCGGCCTCCGGGGTGATGGAGGCGGCCGTGCAGCCGAGGCGCTCCACGCCGTCGATCTCCAGCGTGAAGTCCTCGCCGCGGGCGGCGACGATCTGGTCGTTGAGGAGCATGTAGCGGTCGACGTCCGAGAGGTGGACGAGGTCCACGTCGTGGCGGGTGAGCGTGGGCAGGATGCCGATCATCATGACGCCGGCGCCCAGTTCCTCCGCCTTGCGGTGGGCGTATCCGAGACCCGTGCGCAGTTCCTCGGCGAGCTGTGAGAAAACATGCCCGGCGAGCCGGTGCGGAGCCACGTTCACTTCCAGGTTGAACATTCCGAGTTCCGTCTGGAAATCACTGCTGGCGATGCGCTCCAGTACCTGCGCGTTCATCATCCGGGGAAGCCCGTCGGCGCCCACGAGATTCAGCTCTATCTCAAGCCCCATCAGATTCCTGGGACGGTCGAAGCGCCCCTCCGCGAGCAGCCGCTCCAGTGCCTCCAGGCAGTCGCGGAGTTTCCTGCGGTACCTCTGCCGATCGGCCGGTCCGAACCCGGCTGCCACGACCTTCTCCCCCATCGAAGCGTCCCTCCTCGAGTGGGCGGCAGGTGGCACCGCCGCTCGGTCAGGGACGATGATGCCCCGCCCCGCCGATCCGTAACGCCCCCGCGGCGAGGGCTTTGCCACTAGGCTGGCCCGATCGGGCGCCCGGCACATTCCGGGGGCATGGCGTGGCTAGCAGATCCCGCCGGACGACGTGGTGGGAAAAGCCGACGAGATTCGGCCGTCCATGCGGTGGGCGACATTGCAGGCAGTGGCTTCGGCGCCGGGGATGATTCAGCGGAAATTACCACTTCCCCGAGACGCGTTGCGGCCTTGACGGGATTATCGGGAACGGTTAGCGGAAACACGGCGTGAACATTTGTCGTATAAACTCCGCCCACGAGGCTGAGACCCCGGCGCCCCGGCATGGCGTCCCGGCGCCCACGGCCCCGTCGCTGACAGCGCCGTCCGCACCCACGCACGCTCCCCCCTGTCTCTTGAGTGAGAGGCGACCCACCATGCCGCTCCACGTCTCCCAGGCGCCCGCGCCTGCTCTGCACAGCGTCCTCGCGGCCCTCGGCTCCCCCGCCCTCCGCGAGGCCAGCACTCCCGCACTGCGCTCCGCCGAGGGACCCCTCAGCGCGGAACTGCCGCTGCCCCTCCACGTCCTCGGCGTCACCGCGCCGGCGGACGGGCCCGCGGGCGCGCCCGCCACCCGGCTCGCGGGGTGGCGCTTCCTGATCCGCGGCGGGGAGGTGACCCTGGCGGCCGCGGACACCCTGCGCACGGCGGGCGGCTGGACCTTCTCGCACTTCTTCGAGGGCCCCTACCTCACCTCCACGGAACGGGCGCTGCGCCAGGCCGAGGCGTCGGGGTCGCCGTGGCAGCCGCGCCTGCTGTCGGTGCCCGAGCTGTACATGCTGACGCTGTGGCTGCACGGCGACCCGGACGCCGACCCCGCTTTGGGCGCGCCCGACCCGGCGGACGTACTGATCCCGCTGGCCCCCGCGCCGCCCGGGATCGCCGCGCACCGCCCGCACCGCGTCGCGGACCTGCTGCCGCGGCTCGCCGTACGGCTCGCGCCGCCGCCGCTGCTCGGCTCGACGGCCTGACGCCGCGTCACACACCGCGCGCGACGGTGCCCCGCGCCCCTCGGGGAGCGGGGCACCGTCGCGCGCGCCTCCTGGCCCACCCGGACTAGTCCACCGTGACCACACCGAACCACCCGAAGGGACAGGGGGGTTGTGTTGAACCATCCGTGCGGGTGATACGTCCTTTCCCAGTAGGAAGCGCTGCCGCGAAATCCCTGCGGAAACAGGCCCGTGGGGCAACACTGGGAACGGACCGATCGAAAGACGGGGGGCGGCCATGGACACCGCGTCGAGCCGCAGAGCAGACTCCACACCGCAGCGAAAGAACCCAGCCATGTGCCAGCACCAGCCACCCTGCCCGACCGCCGACTCACCCGACCGGGAGGCCGCCCGTGTCGTGGCGCACCACCCGGAGCAGGGCTGGAGCCTGCTGTGCAACGGCGTCCTGCTCTTCGAGGACACGGGCGAGCTGCTGCCGGACGGGCAGGTCATCGCCCCGCACCGGCCCCTGACGGCGGCGCGGATCGCGAGGGCCGCCTGACCGGAGCCGGCGCGGGGCGGCCGTACGGACGGGCGGCACGGCGCGACGTCGAGGGGCCGGTGCGGAGGCGACCGCCTCCGCACCGGCCCCGACGTCTACCGCGTCCGCCGCACCTCTCAGGCGTCGTACTCGTCCAGCGGCGGGCAGGAGCACACCAGGTTGCGGTCGCCGAAGGCGCCGTCGATCCGGCGCACCGGCGGCCAGTACTTGTCCGCGGCCGAGACGCCCGCCGGGAAGACGGCCACCTCGCGGCTGTAGGCGTGGTCCCACTCGCCGCCGAGCGCGGCCGCCGTGTGCGGGGCGTTGCGCAGCGGGTTGTCGTCGGCCGGCCACTCGCCGGACGCGACCTTCTCGATCTCGGCGCGGATCGCGATCATCGTGTCGCAGAACCGGTCGAGCTCCGTCAGGTCCTCGCTCTCGGTCGGCTCGATCATCAGCGTGCCGGCGACCGGGAAGGACATGGTCGGCGCGTGGAAGCCGTAGTCGATCAGACGCTTGGCGATGTCGTCGACGCTGACGCCGGTCGCCTTCGACAGCGGCCGCAGGTCGATGATGCACTCGTGCGCGACGAGGCCGCCCGGACCGGTGTACAGCACCGGGAAGTGCGGCTCCAGGCGCTTGGCCACGTAGTTCGCCGCGAGGACGGCGACCTGGGTGGCGCGCTTGAGGCCCTCGCCGCCCATGAGCCGTACGTACGCCCAGGAGATCGGCAGGATGCCGGCCGAGCCCCACGGCGCCGCCGAGATCGGGCCGACGCCGGTCTCCGGGCCGGCGGCCGGCTGGAGCGGGTGGTTGGGCAGGTACGGGGCGAGGTGGGAGCGGACCGCGACCGGGCCGACGCCGGGGCCGCCGCCGCCGTGCGGGATGCAGAACGTCTTGTGCAGGTTCAGGTGCGACACGTCGCCGCCGAACTCGCCGGGCTTCGCCAGGCCGACGAGCGCGTTGAGGTTGGCGCCGTCGACGTACACCTGACCGCCGGCCTCGTGGACCTGGGCGCAGATGTCGGCGACGTGCTCCTCGAAGACGCCGTGCGTCGACGGGTACGTGATCATCAGCACGGCGAGCTCGTCGCGGTACTGCTCGATCTTGGCGCGCAGGTCCGCGACGTCGATCTCGCCGTCGTCGGCGGTCTTGACGACGACGACCTTCATGCCGGCCATGACGGCGGACGCGGCGTTGGTGCCGTGCGCGGAGGACGGGATGAGGCACACCGTGCGCTGGGTGTCGCCGTTGGCGCGGTGGTAGGCGCGGACGGCGAGGAGGCCCGCGAGCTCGCCCTGCGAGCCGGCGTTCGGCTGGAGGGACACCTTGTCGTAGCCGGTGACCTCGGCGAGGCGGTCCTCCAGCTCGTGGATGAGCGTGAGGTAGCCCTCGGCCTGCTCCGCCGGGGCGAAGGGGTGCATCTGGCCGAACTCGGGCCAGGTGACCGGCTCCATCTCGGTGGTCGCGTTCAGCTTCATCGTGCAGGAGCCGAGCGGGATCATGCCGCGGTCCAGCGCGTAGTCGCGGTCGGCGAGCTTGCGCAGGTAGCGCAGCATCGCGGTCTCGGAACGGTGCGCGTGGAAGACCGGGTGGGTCAGGTACGCGTCGGTGCGCAGCAGCGACTCGGGCAGCGCGTCGGCGGTCTCGGCGTCCAGCGCCTCGACGTCGCCGCTCACGCCGAAGGCGGCCCACACGGCGGCGAGCTGGGCGCGGCCGGTGGTCTCGTCGCAGGCGACGGAGACGTGGTCGGCGTCGACCAGGCGGATGTTGACGCCGCCCTCGCGGGCTCCGGCGACGACCTCCGCGGCCTTGCCGGGCACTCGCGCGGTGACGGTGTCGAAGAAGTCGCCGTGGACGACCTCGACGCCCCCGGCGCGCAGGCCGGCCGCGAGGATCGCCGCGTACCGGTGGGTGCGCCGGGCGATCTCCTTCAGGCCCTCGGGGCCGTGGTAGACGGCGTACATGCCGGCCATGACGGCGAGGAGCACCTGGGCGGTGCAGATGTTGCTGGTGGCCTTCTCGCGGCGGATGTGCTGCTCGCGGGTCTGGAGCGCGAGGCGGTACGCCTTGTTGCCGTCCGCGTCGACGGAGACCCCGACGAGGCGGCCGGGCAGGCTGCGGGCGAAGGTGTCGCGGACGGCCATGTAACCGGCGTGCGGGCCGCCGAAGCCCATCGGGACGCCGAACCGCTGGGTGGTGCCGACGGCGATGTCGGCGCCCAGCTCCCCGGGCGGGGTGAGCAGGGTCAGCGCCAGCAGGTCGGCGGCGACGGTGACGACGGCGCCCAGCCCGTGCGCGGCGTCGACGAGCGGCTTGAGGTCGCGGACGGCGCCGGAGGCCCCCGGGTACTGGAGCAGGACGCCGAAGACGCCGCGCTCGGCGACCTCGGCGGGGATGCCGTCGCTCAGGTCGGCGACGACGACCTCGACGCCGGTCGGCTCGGCGCGGGTCTCGATGACGGCGATCGTCTGCGGCAGGGCGTCGGCGTCGACCAGGAAGACGCCGTTCTTGACCTTGCCGACGCGCCGGGCCAGGGACATGGCCTCGGCGGCGGCGGTGCCCTCGTCGAGGAGGGACGCGCCGGAGGTGGGCAGGCCGGTCAGGTCGGCGACGACGGTCTGGAAGTTGAGCAGCGCCTCCAGGCGGCCCTGGGAGATCTCCGGCTGGTACGGCGTGTACGCCGTGTACCAGGCCGGGTTCTCCATGACGTTGCGGAGGATGACCGGCGGCGTGAACGTGCCGTGGTAGCCGAGGCCGATCATCGGGGCCAGGACCTGGTTGCGGTCCGCGAGGGAGCGCAGCTCGGCGAGGACCTCGGCCTCGGTGCGGGCCTCGGGCAGGCCCAGCGCCTCGGCGCTCTTGATCACGTCCGGCACCGCGGCCGCCGTGAGCTCGTCGAGCGAGCCGTAGCCGACCTGCGCGAGCATCTTGGCGCGCGCCTCGGCGTCGGGGCCGATGTGGCGCTGCTCGAAGGGGGTGCCTCGCTCGAGCTGGGAGAGCGGGATGCGGTTGGCGGTCATGTACGGGGGCCTCCTGGTCGTAGCGACCTGCGAGGGGCACCTCGGCGCGGGTGCCCGGACGGCCTCCCCCTCTGTCATCTCAACCTGAGAGCTTCGCCGCGCACCCCGACGAGGGATGGCACGGCTTTCACCGTCGGTGAGGGTGGGTGCCGTCCGACGCCCGCCCTGCTTTCCAGAGTGACCTCGTCCGTGCGGTACGGGGGCCTGAGAGATTCCGGGGAGGATTTGCTCCTTCGGCGCCTCCGGACGACTCTCCGGAGGACTCTCCCGCACGGGGTCAGCAGCCGTAGCCAGCCTACCAGCGAGGCTCCGGGCCGATCCCACGAGTGGCCGAGGTCACCGTTGTGCTCTTTCGTGGTGTCCACGGACCCGTTGCGACCGACTGGAGGAACCGTGCAGACCGGCATCGACCCGCGCAGCCTGATCGGACGCAAGGCGTTCGACCGCGACGGCCACAGGATCGGCACGGTGGACGAGGTGTACCTGGACGACGCGACGGGCGTCCCCGAATGGGCGGCCGTACGGACGGGCCTCTTCGGCCGCGACGCGTTCGTCCCGCTGGGGCCGAGCGAGCTCACCGACGCCGGCCTGCGCGTCCCCTACGAGAAGGCCCTCGTCAAGGACGCCCCGGACTTCGGGGTGGGCCGGCACCTCTCACCGGAGCAGGAGCTCCAGCTGTACCTGCACTACGGCCTGGCCCTGCCGTCCGCGCCCTCCGCGGACAGGGACCCCGGCACACCGGCGGGCGGGAGCGGCTGACCGCGGCCCGGCACCAGCGGCAGCGGGTCCGACGGCTCCAGGTCCGGGTCGTCCGTCCGGAAGGTCCGCACCCTGCCGGGCGCCGACCCCGGCTCCTCGAACCGCACGGTGACCCGACCGAGCCCGCTGCCCTGCACCCACCCGGGCCCGTACGCGGCGTGCCGCACATCGGCCCCGGCGGCCCACCGCCGCTCCTCCGGCGCCGGCTCCCCGCCGCCCGCGGCCACCGCGCCGACCCCGCCGGCCGGCCCCGGCCCCGCGTCCGCCGGCGTCCGCTCCGGGCCGCCGGCGCCCTCCCCCGGCGGCGCGCCGTCGGACACCGGGGCCGCGTCGGCCGACGCCTGGGCGAACAGGTCCTCCTGCGTGAAGCCGGCCAGCCCGCTGACGCCGACGCCGAGCAGCCGCACCCCGCCCGTCGTGTCGACGGCGTCGAGCAGCCGGGCGGCGGCCTCCCGCACCACGACGGGGTCGTCGGTCGGGCCGCGCAGCGTCTCGGAGCGGGTCAGCGTCGAGAAGTCGTACCGCCGCACCTTCAGCACCACCGTGCGCCCCGAGCGGCCGGCGTCCCGCAGCCGGCGCACGCAGCGCTCGGCGAGCCGCTCCACCTCCCACCGCACCCGCGCCCGGTCGTGCAGGTCCACGTCGAAGGTGTCCTCCACGGAGATCGACTTGGCGTCCCGCTCGGCCACCACGGGCCGGTCGTCGCGGCCGAGCGCCATCGCGTACAGCGACGCCCCGTGCGCCCTGCCCAGGAGCCGTACGAGCTCGTCCTCACCGGCCTCGGCCAGGTCCGCGACCGTCGTCATCCCGGCCCGCCGCAGGTGCTCCCCGGTCGCCGGCCCGACACCGGGCAGCGTCCGCACGCCCATGGGCGCCAGCAGCGCCCGCTCCGTCCCCGGCTCGATGAGCACGAGGCCGTCCGGCTTGGCCTGCTCGGAGGCGATCTTCGCCAGCATCTTGGAGCCCGCCAGCCCCACCGACCCCGTCAGCCCCGTCACGGCGCGGATGTCCCCGCGCAGCCGCTCCCCGACCGCCCGCGCCGCCTCCCCGTCGTGCGCGGCGCCCCCGGCCTCCAGGTCGACGAACGCCTCGTCGAGGCTGAGCGGCTCCACCAGCGGCGACAGCCGCCCCAGCAGCTCCATGACCTGCCCGCTCACCGAGCGGTACACGGAGAAGCGCGGCACCAGGTAGGCGGCGTTCGGCGCCAGCCGCCTGGCCTGCGCCATGGGCATCGCCGACCGCACGCCGAACCGCCGCGCCTCGTACGACGCGGTCGCCACGACCCCCCGGGGCCCCAGGCCGCCCACGATCACGGGCTTCCCGCGCAGACTGGGCTTCGCCGCCTGCTCCACGGCGGCGAAGAACGCGTCCATGTCCAGGTGCAGGATCGTCGGCGCGGCTCTCACACCACCGATGCTGCCCCACGCCACTGACAATCGCCCGCACGCACGTACGACTGCGGGCGTGCCGCTCAGACGGCCCTGTCGCGCCTGCGACGGGCCAGTTCGTCGGTCGGGTTCTGCCCGACGAGGGTCTCGCCGGTGTCCACCCGCTCACCGTGCAGCTGCGACAACGCCGTCTCGACGTCCCGCCACACCACACCGACCGCGATCCCGAAGATCCCCTGCCCACCCTGGAGCAGGTCCACGACCTCGTCCGGCGACGAGCACTCGTACACGGTCGCGCCGTCGCTCATCAGCGTCATGCGCTCCAGGTCGCGCAACCCCCTGCCGCGCAGGTGCTGCACGGCGGCCCGGATGTTCTGCAGGGCGACCCCGGTGTCCAGGAACCGCTTGACGATCTTCAGGACGACGACGTCGCGGAAGCTGTAGAGCCGCTGCGTGCCCGATCCGTACGCCGGCCGGACACTCGGCTCGACCAGCCCCGTACGGGCCCAGTAGTCGAGCTGCCGGTACGTGATGCCGGCGGCCGCGCACGCGGTGGGGCCCCGGTATCCGATGACGTCGGTCGCCGGCTCGGCCGCACTTCCGTGAAGCGGATACGGCCCGCTCCCTACCGGACTCCGTCCGGGGAGACCCCCTGCCGTACCGTCGCCGCTGCTCATCACGCCGACCCTCCGTCCTTGACCTGCCACATCGACGGTAGGCAGTCCCCAGGGGTGCGTCAACGATCGCCACACTCGCCACGCCGAGTGATAATCACCCTGAGAGTGGTTTGACGTGTCCCGATTCCGGGAAACGCTACTCGAATGCGCCGAAAACGCGGCGAGCGCCCCTTGAGCGCCGGGGGAAGACCGCCTCCGCGCGCCCCGGGCACACCGGGCGCGGCGCGGCCGCGGTCACTGGTTGCTGGTGCCGAAGTCCTCGGGAGAGATCTGGTCGAGGAACTCGCGGAACTTCTCCACCTCGTCCTCCTGCTCGTCCGGGATCGCGATCCCGGCGTCGTCGAGGACACCGTCGCTGCCGAAGATCGGCGTTCCGGTACGCAAGGCCAGCGCTATGGCGTCGGAGGGCCGGGCACTCACTTCGACACCGCTGGCGAAGACCAGCTCCGCGTAGAAGACCCCTTCGCGCAGGTCCGTGATCCGGACCTCGGTCAGCTCCTGGCCGACGGCCTCGAGCACGTCCTTGAAAAGGTCGTGGGTGAGCGGCCTGGCAGGGGTCATGCCCTGCTGGGCGAAGGCGATCGCCGTCGCCTCCCCCGGGCCGATCCAGATCGGGAGGTAGCGGTCGCCTCCCACTTCACGCAGGAGCACGATCGGCTGGTTGGACGGCATTTCCACCCGGACACCGACAACATCGAGCTCGTTCACACAGCAACCCTAGGACGTGCCGCACCGGTTTGGATAGTCGGGCTCCCCCAAGGTCAGGGGAACCGGACTCCGAGGGCCGCCCTGACGAGGGCCGCGTGCAGCCGGACGGACAGTGCGGCCAGCTCCCTCGCGGTGGCCTCGGCGTGCGCCCGGGTCTGCGGGTTGCGGTGCCGGCGCAGCGGCGCGACGACCTGCTCCACCAGCCCCGCCTCACGTTCGGCGGCGGCCCGCACCGCCCGCAGGTGGCGCGGTTCCAGGCCGTACCGGCCCAGCTCGGCGACGAGCTTCGCGACCGTCACCGCCTCGGCGTCGTAGCCGCCGTCCGCCGCCGGCGCGACCAGCCCGTACGACTCCCACTCGGCGAGCTGCTCCTCGCTCGCCTCCGCGGCGGCGAGGAGCTCGGCACGGCCGACCCTCGCGGCCGCGCCCGGGTCCGCGTCCGGCTCCCACGGGCTGCCGCCGTCCGGCGGCTCGCCGCGCGGGCCCTGGACGGGCAGGGCGACCCGCTCGCCGCGGGCCAGGGCGTCCAGGTGCTCCCGGATGACCCTCAGGGGCAGGTAGTGGTCCCGCTGCATCCGGAGGATCAGCGCCAGCCGCTCCACGTCGTGCGGGCTGAACTTCCGGTACCCGGACGCCGTCCGCTGCGGCTCGACCAGCCCCTCCGCCTCCAGGAACCGGATCTTGGAGATGGTGACCTCGGGAAACTCCTCCCGCAGCTGCTTGAGGACCGTACCGATGCTCACCAGCCGGTCACCCGCGCCGGCGGTGCCGTGACCGGCACCGCCCGTCGGTGTTCGCCGCATGGACCTTCCCTGGGGTCCCCCCAGACACCGTCTGGGGGAGGGTCAGACGCCCCGCTGGCTCGTGTAGAAGACCAGTCGGTACTTGCCGATCTGCACCTCGTCACCGTTGGTGAGCTGGACGGCGTCGATCGGCTCACGGTTGACGTAGGTGCCGTTGAGGCTGCCGACGTCCGCGACGGTGAAGCTGCCGTCGGCCGCCCTGCGGAACTCCACGTGACGACGGGACACGGTCACGTCGTCCAGGAAGATGTCGCTCTGGGGGTGACGGCCCGCGGTCGTCAGATCACCGTCGAGGAGGAAGCGGCTGCCGGAGTTCGGCCCGCGCCGCACCACGAGCAGCGCCGATCCCAGCGGCAGCGCGTCCACCGCGGCCTGCGCCTCGGGCGACAGCGACGGCAGCGCCGTCTGGCCGGTGGCCTCGCTGTCGTACGCCTCCAGGCCCGAGATGGAGATCGTCGACGTCGTCTCCGACGCGCGCTCCGCGGGAGCGCCACCCCGCAGCGGTGCCCCGCAGTTGGAGCAGAACCGACTCGCCTCGGCATTGCGGTGTCCGCACCGCGTACACACCGGCATGGACCCATCCTCCCGCCGCGGCTCGGCCGCGTGGACGCTGGTCGCGTACGGATCGGAACCTATGCGGCCGGGACCGGCAGGGTCAACAGAAGACGCGCCCTGTCCGCCCGTAATGTCACCACCCGGACCAGCGACCTCGTCACGGAAGAGGGGACGCCCGGCGCCCTGCTCCTCCTCGCTCTGACCATGCCGCGGCGCGCGATGCCTGGCGTTGCCGCCGTCCTCGCGTGCACTCTTGCCGAACAACTTCGCAAACAACTTCACGGGCGATTCCCCTTGAACGAAACAGACCCGCCCGTGGGGCAGGACGAACCCTGATTGAACACACCTGCCGACCCGGACACCATCACAACGTCCGTATCCTCCGGACAGTTTCCACCACACACCCCGCTCTTCGTACGGCGACCCCCCGCAACATCCCGGCCCGGGCGATCGATCCTCCGACGCCTCCACGGTCCCTCGGTCACGGAAGCCACCCCCGCTGCTCCGCCTCCCCTGTCCGGCCCGGTCCCTCGGGCATTCCCCCGCCGTGCGGCCCCCATGCACCTCGGCCTCACTGCGATGACGACCGAGCGTAGTCAGGCCGCTCCGCCGGTCGCAAGGCATCGACAACGATCTTCTCCGAGCGGGTCACGGTGGCCGTGGCCTGCTCCTTCTCCAGGGTCTGCACGATTCCGCCGGGGATGTTCAGCGCGGGCTCCAGGTCCTGCGGCTTGCCGATGACCTGGAAGCGGTACGGCGCGGTGATCTTCCGCCCGTCCACCTCGACGGCCCCGGCCCGCCCGGAGAAGTACGAGTCGGCGACGACCCGCACGTCGTTGACCTGGATCGCCTCGGCGCCGGCGGCCCGCAGCTCCTGGATCGTGTCGAGCAGCTTGTCCGGCTCGACGGCCGTCAGCGGGTCCTCGACGGTGAACGTGATGCCGGGGCCCTCGGCGGCCACGGTACCGGCCAGGACGCCCAGCTGACGCTCCCTCTCCTCGGTCTGCTTGCGGGCCTCTTCGGCCTGGTTGGAGCTGTTCTCCAGCTCCCGGCGCTGCGCGTCGAGCCGGGTCTTCTCGTCCTCGAGCCGCTGGCTGCGGTCGTCCAGCTCGTCCAGGATGCGCACCAGGTCCTCCTGGCGGGCGCCGCGCAGCGCGCCGTCGTCGCTGGTGGAGCGCACCTGGATGGCGAGGCCCAGGCCCAGGACGAACAGCAGCAGGGCGACGACGAGTTGCGCGCGGGTCACCCGCGGCGGCCACAGCCCGGCGGCCAGCCGCTGCCGGCCGGTCATCTCCGCGGTCTCCGTTCGCGCCGCCTCCGGCTGCCGCGGCTCGTGCGGGGTGAAATCTTCGCTGCTCATCGGCCTCACGCCCGGAACACGTGCCGCCGGATGGCGGCCGCGTTGGAGAAGATCCGGATGCCGAGGACGACCACGACACCCGTGGACAGCTGCGCGCCGACGCCCAGCTTGTCGCCGAGGAACACGATCAGCGCGGCCACGACGACGTTCGACAGGAAGGAGACCACGAAGACCTTGTCGACGAAGATCCCGTCGAGCATGGCCCGCAGCCCGCCGAAGACCGCGTCGAGCGCGGCGACCACGGCGATCGGCAGATAGGGCTCGACCACCGCCGGCACTTCGGGCCGGATCAACAGTCCGACCACGACTCCCACGACGAGGCCCAGTACGGCGATCACGATGTGCCCTTCCCTGTGTCGGCCGTGCCCCGTCCGTCGCCCGTGCCGGCTCCGGAGGTCCTCGGCTGTGCTGTGCGTACGATCAGGCTCGGCGCCGCCGGCAGACTGATCCGGTCCTGGGCGGAGACGCTGCTGCGGATGCCGAAGTTCTCCTCCAGCGCGTGCAGGTAGCGGCCGTCCGCGCTGTCCTGGAACCGGGTGCCGAGCCGTTTCCCGTCCCCCACCGCGAGCACCGTGTACGGCGGTACGAGCGGTTTGTTGTCGACCAGTATGGCGTCACCGGCCGCCCTGATCGCGGACAGGGCCGTCAGCCGCTGCCCGTTGATCGCGACGGCCTCCGCCCCGGACTGCCACAGCCCGTTCACGATCCGCTGCATGTCCCGGTCGCGTACGCGCCCCGTGTCGGCGAAGCCGCTGCTCTCGCGCGGCCCGCCGCCGCCCTCCCCGGCGTCCTTCGCGTCGTCGACGACGAGCTTGATCCCCGGGCCGGTCACCTCGGTCGCACCGGACAGCAGCGCCACGAGGGCGCCGCGGTCGCCGCCGTGTTCCTGGAGCGCCGCGCGCTGCCGTTCCCCGACCTCGCCGCGCAGTTCCTCGATGTCCTCTTCCAGGCCGTCCACGGCGGTCGTCTCGGCCTGGATCCGGTCGATGAGCTCCTCGCGCTCCTTGGCCACGACGGGCGCCGATATCTGCGTCTGCGCGGCACCGAGCGTGACCACCGCCGCGGCGAGGACGAGCCCGGCGGCGAGGCCCAGCTTGGCCCGCAGCGTGCGCGGCAGGCCGCCGCCCTCGGCGGCGCGGCGGGCGGTCGCCTCCGCGTACCCGTCGTCGAGCGCGTGGTCCATCACGTTGGTCAGCAGCGACATCGACGCGTCGGGACGCGGAGGCGAGGAACCGGTGCTCCGAACGGGGTGCTGCTGCGACATGCCGCACATCGTCGCATGTCGCGGCGGTTACCGCCGAATGGCCCCACCGGCCTGCCGGACGCGGTCATACGATCGGTCCGGCAGACCGGCGGGCCCGGGTCAGCGCCCGGCGCTGTCCACCACGGCGGCCCACTCGTCGAGGAGCGCCTGGGCGGACTCGTCGTCGGGGCCTTCGGCCCACAGGTGGGTGACGGCCTCGGCCGGGTCGGGCAGGACGAGCACCCACCGCCCGTCCGCTTCCACGACCCGCACACCGTCGGTGGTGTCGACGTGCCGGTCGCCCGCGGCCTCCACGACCCGCCGCATGACGAGCCCCTTGACGGCCCACGGCGTCGCCAGGTCCCGCCGCAGCACGTGGGCGCGGGGGATGCGCGCGTCGATCTGGCTGAGGGTGAGCTGGGTCCGCGCGACGAGGCCGATGAGCCGCACGAACGCGGCGGTCCCGTCGAAGACGCTGCTGAATTCGGGAACGATGAACCCGCCCAGCCCGTCTCCACCGAAGATGGTGGACTCCTCGCGGCCGACCCGGGTCAGGTCGTCCGGCGAGGTGGTCGTCCAGTCGACCTGGGTGCCGTGGTACGCGGCGACCTGCTCGGCGATCCGGGTGGTGGTGACCGGCAGGGCGACCCGGCCACTGCGCCGCTCGGCCGCGACCAGGTCGAGCATGACGAGCAGCGCCCGGTCGTCCTCGATGATCCGGCCGCGTTCGTCGACGAGCGACAGCCGTTCGCCGACGGGGTCGAACCGCACCCCGAACGCGGCCCGCGCGGACGCGACGATCTCTCCGAGCCGTACGAGCCCGGCCCGGCGGGAGTCGGCGGACTCGGTGGGCCGCGACTCGTCGAGGCCGGGGTTGATCGTCAGCGAGTCGACGCCGAGGCGGCCGAGGAGGTTCGGCAGGACGAGCCCCGCGCTGCCGTTGGACGCGTCGACGACGACCTTGAGCCCGGCCTCGGCGATGCCGGTGGTGTCGACGCTGCGCAGGAGGGCGCCGGTGTACTGGTCGAAGACGCTCGACGGGAAGCTGAGGTCCCCGATCTCACCGGGGAACGCCCTGCGGTACTCCTGGCGCGCGTAGACGCGGTCGAGCTTCCGCTGTCCGCCCTGGGACAGGTCGGCGCCGCGTTCGTCGAAGAACATGATGTCGACGGAGTCCGGCACACCGGGGGTGGTCCGGATCATGATGCCGCCGGCGCTGCCGCGCGCGGTCTGCTGGCGCGCCACGGGCAGGGGGACGTTCTCCAGGTCCCGCACGTCGATGGCGCTGGCCTGCAGGGCGGAGATCACGGCCCGCTTCAGGGCCCGCGCGCCTCGGGAGTGGTCGCGGGCCGTGGTGACGGTCGCGCCCTTCTTCAGGGTGGTGGCGTAGGCGCCGGCGAGCCGGACGGCGAGTTCGGGGGTGATCTCGACGTTGAGGATGCCGGAGACGCCGCGTGCGCCGAAGAGGTGGGCCTGGCCGCGGGACTCCCAGATGACGGAGGTGTTGACGAAGGCGCCGGCTTCGATCGTCTTGAAGGGGTAGACGCGGACGTTGCCCTGGACGATCGATTCTTCACCGACGAGGCACTCGTCGCCGATGACGGCGCCGTCCTCGATGCGGGCGGCCCGCATGATGTCGGTGTTCTTGCCGATGACGCAGCCGCGCAGGTTGCTGTGGGGCCCGAGGTAGACGTTGTCGTGAACAACCGCCTTGTGGAGGAAGGCGCCGCTCTTCACGACCACGTTGGACCCGATGACGGTGTGCTCGCGGATTTCGACGCCCGCTTCGACCTTGGCGTAGTCCCCGATGTAGAGGGGTCCGCGCAGGACGGCGTCGGGGTGGACCTCGGCGCCTTCGGCGACCCAGACGCCGGGGGAGATCTCGAAGCCGTCGAGTTCGACGTCGACCTTGCTTTCGAGGACGTCGGCCTGGGCCTTCACGTAGCTCTCGTGGGTGCCGACGTCTTCCCAGTAGCCCTCGGCGACGTAGCCGTAGATCGGCTTGCCTTCCTTCATGAGCTGGGGGAAGACGTCACCGGACCAGTCGACGGGCACGTCGGGCTGGACGTAGTCGAAGACCTCGGGCTCCATGACGTAGATGCCCGTGTTGACCGTGTCGGAGAAGACCTGGCCCCAGGTGGGCTTCTCGAGGAACCGTTCGACGCGGCCTTCCTCGTCGACGATGGTGATGCCGAACTCGAGGGGATTGGGTACGCGCGTCAGGCAGACGGTGACCAGCGCGCCCTTCTCCTTGTGGAAGGCGATGAGGTCGGTCAGGTCGAAGTCGGTGAGGGCGTCCCCGGAGATGACCAGGAACGCGTCGTCCTTCAGTGCCTCTTCGGCGTTCTTGACGCTGCCGGCGGTGCCGAGTGGCTTCTCCTCGTGGGCATAGGTGAGCTCCATTCCGAGCTCTTCGCCGTCACCGAAGTAGTTCTTGACGAGCGAGGCGAGGAACTGGACGGTTACGACGGTCTCGGTGAGTCCATGCCTTTTGAGCAGGCGCAGCACGTGCTCCATGATCGGTCGGTTGGCGACCGGCAGGAGCGGCTTGGGCATGCTTGAGGTCATGGGGCGAAGTCTGGTGCCTTCGCCTCCGGCCATCACGACGGCCTTCATGTCGGAAGCGTCCTCCTTGCAGAGACGACGATCTGGCCGATTTCCCCGTCTTCGCTGTGGTCTTCCGACATCGCGCCGGTGTCGTTTTCACGCTTCGGCACGGAAAGACAGGGTCATTCGGCTGCGGTTTCCGCTTTCACAAGTCGGCGGACCTGGACCACGTAGAGGATCCCTGCCCACCAGTAGAGACTTGTACCCCATCCGGCGAAGGCCCACCCGAAAACTTCAGCGAGTGACGCAAGCCACGTGTCGCCGTCGCTGAGCAGGAGCAACGGGAACGCGTACATGAGGTTGAAGGTGGCGGCCTTGCCGAGGAAGTTCACCTGGGGTGGCGGATAACCGTGGCGGCGGAGGATTCCCACCATCACCAGCAGCATCGCCTCGCGCGCGAGGAGGGCCGCGGTGAGCCAGAGGGGGAGGATGTCGCGCCAGGTGAGACCGACGAGGGTGGACAGGATGTAGAGGCGGTCGGCCGCCGGGTCCAGGAGGCGCCCGAGGCTGCTGATCTGGTTCCACCGTCGGGCGAGTTTGCCGTCGAGGTAGTCGCTGATGCCGCTCAGGGCGAGGACGAGGAAGGCCCAGCCGTCGCTGTTGGGGCCGCCGAGCTCGGGGCGGAGGATGAGCCACAGGAAAAGCGGTACACCGATGAGCCGGGCCATGCTCAGGATGTTGGGGATGGTGAGGACCCGGTCCGTCTGAACGCGAGTCTCCTGAACCTCCACCCGGGGGCCTCCTGTGGGAACGTGCCGATGCTGCCCCCTGACCTTACCGTCAGCGCGGGCCGGCCCGTGCGGGGGGTGAGGTGGCGGTCAACGGCTCCGGAAATGCGGAAAGCCCCGCACCATGAGGTGCGGGGCTTCCCGGAAAATGTGTTCGGCGGCGTCCTACTCTCCCACAGGGTCCCCCCTGCAGTACCATCGGCGCTGAAAGGCTTAGCTTCCGGGTTCGGAATGTAACCGGGCGTTTCCCTAACGCTATGACCACCGAAACTCTATGAAGATGTCGAACTCGACCGACCAGCCAAGAGGCGGGAGTTCGTTACTTCAGAACTGACACAGTGGACGCGAGCAACTGAGGACAA
>NZ_BMSV01000011.1 GCF_014649335.1 Streptomyces roseolilacinus | reverse complement strand
CACTCGACGGCAAGCCGCCCATCAGCCGCGTCAACAACGCTCCGGGTCAATACACCTAGGCGCTGCGGCCCGGCCCCGTCCGGCCCCGTCCGGTCCCGCCCTCCCGGCCCGGCCCGGCCGCGTCGTCCCGGCCTCCGCCCGGGTGCCGTGCGCCGTCCCGGTACCGGCCCCCGTCCCGGTGCCGCACGAGGCCCCCGTCGCGGCCGTCGTCCGCCGTGGGGGCGCGGTCGGCGTCCCGGGCGTGCTCCGCGTCGCGGGTGTGGTCCGCGTCCCGGCCCGGTGCGATCGTCGTGGCCACGCGGGGCAGCGCGTACGGATGGTTCTCGTACAGCCAGGCGATCAGCTGCTCCCGCACCTCGCACCGCAGGTTCCACACGTCGTCGGCGTTCCGCGCGGTGACCACCGCCCGCACCACCACCGTGCTCGGTGTGGTGTCCGTCACCACCAGGGACCAGGCGCGCCCGTCCCAGTCGGGGGACTTCTCCAGCAGTTCGCGCAGCCGCTCGCGCATCAGCCCGACGGGGGCCGCGTGGTCGAGGTGGAAGTAGACGGTCCCGGTGATCTGGGCGCCGCCGCGCGACCAGTTCTCGAACGGCCGGCTGGTGAAGTAGGAGACGGGCATGGTGAGCCGGCGCTCGTCCCAGGTCCGCACGGTGAGGAAGGTCAGCGTGACCTCCTCGACGACGCCCCACTCGCCGTCCACGACCACGGTGTCCCCTATCCGCACCATGTCGCCGAAGGCGATCTGGAACCCGGCGAAGACGTTGCTGAGCGTCGACTGCGCCGCCACACCGGCGACGATGCCGATGATGCCCGCGGACGCCAGCATCGACGTGCCGACCGCCCGGAAGTCCGGGAACGTCAGCAGCATCGCCGCCACCGCGACCACCCCGACCACCGCCGTGACGATCCGCATGATCAGCGTGACCTGCGTCCGGACGCGGCGCAGCCGGTCGTAGTGCCGGGTCGTCGCGGCGTACCGCGCGTACGTCGCCTCCACGACCGCCGCCGCGATCCGCACCACCAGCCAGGCGCTCGCGCCGATCAGCACGAGCGTGAGCGTCCGGCCGATGCCCACCTCGTGGTCCTTGACGACCCACCAGGCCACCTCCTGGTACGCGCCGCGCAGCAACGCGGTCAGCATGACCAGTTGGAGGGGTATCCGGCAGCGGCGCAGCAACCCCCAGAGGGGGGTCTCGGGGTGCCGGCAGTCGGCGCGCTTCAACAGCACGTCGGCCACCCAGCCGACGAACAGGGTGAGCACGACCGAACCACCGAAGACGATCAACGGACGCAGTACGTTCTCCATGACTCCGAACCCAGGACGGGGAGTGGCAGGATGACCGGATGGACATTGTGTTGTTCCACTCGGTCTACGGTCTCCGCCCGGCCGTCCACGCGGCCGCTGACCGCCTGCGTGCCGCCGGGCACCAGGTGCGCGTGCCCGACCTGTACGAGGGCCAAACCGCGGACACCGTGGAGGAGGGCCGGGCGATCAGGGACCGGATCGGCTGGGAGGAGCTGGTCAGGCGTGCCGTCGCGGCCGTCGCGCCGCACGCGGACGGCGGCCTGGTCTACGCGGGGTTCTCGATGGGTGCCGCGCTCGCCCAGACGCTGGCCGTCGCCGACGGGAAGGCGCGCGGGCTGCTGCTCCTGCACGGCACGTACGACGTGCCCGAGGACGCGTCGGTGGACGGGCTGCCGGTCCGGTTGCACGTCGCGGACCCCGACCCGTTCGAGCCGGACGACTGGCTGAACACCTGGTACCTGGAGATGGGCCGGGCCGGGGCGGACGTCGAGGTGCACCGCTACCGGGGCGCCGGGCACCTGTACACCGACCCCGGCCTGGCGGATTACGACGAGGAGGCGGCCGAGCGGACCTGGGAGGCGTCCCTGGAGTTCCTCGGCGGCCTCTGATCCGGCCGGCGGACCACGCGGGGAGGGGCACGGTGGGGCGTCGTCCGCCTCACCGTGCCCCTCGGGTGCCGTGGGCCGGACCGCCCGGGCGGCGGTCACGGCCGGGGGTCAGCCCGCCCGGTACGCCGTCCAGTGGTCCTGCATGCGCTGCACCTGACCGGTCGTGAACTGGTACATGCAGGAGTCGTACGTGTAGTCCATGAAGTTGTGGATCGGGTCCGCGCCGGCCTGGCGGGCGCAGGAGTCGCGGCCCGTCGGGCACTGGTACGCCGGGGACTTCTCGGCGGCCGTGTCGGTGACGTAGTCGCCCTGCCCGCTGCAGCCGCCCTGGAAGGTGTGGTACAGGCCCATCCAGTGGCCGACCTCGTGGGTGCCGGTGTCGCCCTGGTTGTAGTTGGCGGCCGACCCGCCGGGCAGCGACGCGTCGAGGACGACGACGCCGTCCATGGACGGGTTGGAGTCGTACGAGGACGGGAAGGTCGCCCAGCCGAGGAGGCCGTCGCCGAGGTTAGCGGTGTAGAAGTTCAGCGCGCCCGCGCCGCCCTGGCGGAGGGTGGTCTTCATCGCCTTCTCCTCGGCGGAGCCGGAGGAGAGGTTGTACCAGGCGGCGTTGTCCGTGTAGGTGGTGCCGGCGAGGGTGAACTGGAAGCCGGTGGCGGTGTTGCCGGTGCCCTGGCCGCCGAACGCGGAGTTGAGGACGGCCATCTGGTTGCCGATGTCCGTGGCGGTCAGCTTGCCCTTGGTGCCGTCGTGGACGACGTGGAAGTAGACCGGGATGGTCGTCGTCGTGGCGGCCGCGTCGAACCGGCTGCTCTCCAGGCCCTTGGTCTTGGCGGCCTTCAGCTTCTTCCGGAGGTCGGCCTCCATGGCCTCGGCCTTGGCGGCGGAGACCTCGTTGGGCTCGTGCGCGTGGACGTGGCCCGACGGGCGGGACTCGCGTGCGTGGGCGCTCCCGTCCGTCTCCTCGACGCACTCCTCGCCGGCGGCGGCGAGCGGCGCGGTCGCGGCGGCACCCGTCGGGGCGGAGAACGGGAACAGCGCCAGCGTTCCGGCCAGTACGGCCGTACCGAGCACGCGGCGGTGCGTTCTCGGGGATATACGGACAAGAGCACGCATACGTGACTCCTCGCGGGGGGAGTGGGGAGGGCCTTCCTCGCCACCGCCGGGAGATTACGTGGCCATGTCAGATGTGGAGGAGGAGCGTTCCGGCCCAATCAATCCTTGAGGGGATGGAGGCAGGTGGGCGAAATCCTTCGGTCCGTCCCGGTGGTTGAGATCCGTACGTAACGAAGGGGCCGATGCGGGCGGGCGGTGTGTCCGGATTCGATCGGTGGAACACACCACCCGCCACAAGTCTGTGATCTTCAGTTAACACGCGAAGGTTGGCTGAAAAACGCCCTTGCGGTCATCTCATCGCACCGGCGTGTACACCCGTTCGACCTTCTGCGTTCCACTCAGCGTCCGGTACGAACGCGTCCACGCGGTCGTCGCGTCCGGGTCCGTGCGGTCGGAGAGGACGAAGTAGTCCATCTGCGAGCGCTCGGACGTCACGTCCAGGACGCCGTACCCGTGGTGGTCCATGTCGATCCAGTGCACGTGCCGGTTGGCCGCCCGGAGCGCGGCGGTGGCGACCGCGGAGGCGGTGTTCGCCGGGACCTTCAGGATGTCGTCGAGGTTGTCCGAGGTCACGGACGTGACGACGAACTCGGTCGCGGCGGAGGGCGACAGGGGGTACGTGGCGGCCGTGACCGGGACGTCGTTGGCCCACGCCATGTGGATGTCGCCGGTGAGGAAGACGGTGTTGCGCACGCCCCGCTCCCGGAGGTGGGTCAACAGCTCCCGGCGGTCGTCCGTGTACCCGTCCCACTGGTCCACGTTGACGGCCAGCCCGCCCGTCGGCAGGCCCAGCAGTTCGGCCACGGGCCCCAGCAGGTGCGCCGGCAGGGAGCCGAAGGCGACCGGCGAGATCATCACCGAGGTGCCCACCAGCCGCCAGGTCGCGTCCGAGGACGCCAGTCCCGCCTTCAGCCAGTCCAGCTGGGCGCGGCCGGTGATGGTGCGCTCCGGGTCGTCGACCGCGCCGCTCCCGACGGAGGCCTGCCGGGAGCGGAACGAGCGCAGGTCGAGCAGGTGCAGGTCGGCGAGCTTGCCGTAGCGCAGCCGCCGGTAGACGGTGCCCTCGGCGGAGGTGCGCACGGGCATCCACTCGAAGTAGGCGCGCTTCGCCGCCGCCACGCGGTCGGCCCAGTCGCCCTCGGCTCCGGGCGTGTGGTTGTCCGCGCCGCCCGACCATGTGTCGTCGGCGAACTCGTGGTCGTCCCAGATCGCGATCACCGGGTGCGCGGCGTGCAGCGCCCGCAGGTGCGGGTCCGACTTGTAGGTGGCGTGCCGGAGACGGTAGTCGGCGAGGGTGACGATCTCGTGGCGCGGCTCGTGGGGACGCAGGACCTCGTCGGTCTTCGGGTAGGAGCCGGAGCCGTACTCGTATATGTAGTCGCCGAGGTGGAGCACGGCGTCCAGGTCGCCGCGCGCGGCGAGGTGGCGGTACGCGGCGAAGTGGCCGGCCTCCCAGTTGGCGCACGACACGACGCCGAACCGGACGCCCTGCGTCGCGTCGTCGTACCCCGGCGTCGTCCGGGTCCGGCCGGTCGGCGACACGGTCTCGGCGCCGGCGGCCCCGGCGGTGAACCGGAACCAGTAGGCGGTCGCCGGCCGCAGCCCGCGCACGTCCACCTTGACGGTGTGGTCGGTCTCGGCGCTCGCGGTGACGGCCCCGCGGGCGACGGTCCGCGTGAAGTCCCTGTCCTCGGCCACCTCCCATCTCACCTCGGTGTCCGCCCCCGCACCGGAGCCGGGCACGGCGTCGGGGGAGGGGGTCACGCGGGTCCACAGGAGGATCCCGTCGGGGAGCGGGTCACCGGAGGCGACACCGTGGAGGAAGGCGGGGGCGGAGGTGCTCGCGACGGCGGTGGCGGCACCCGGGACGAGCGCGGAGGCGGCGACGGCGGAGACGGCGGCGGCCTTGACGACGGTGCGTCGGCTGGGGGCGGTGTGGGTGAGGTTTCGACTGGTCACGGCGGAGCAGACTACCTGTCACGTTACTGACTAGTAAGCGCCAAGTGCCTCTGTTTGGCAGGAAGTTGCTTGCTCTTCCCGTTGTCTGAACGGAATGGCCCGCTCCGTGGGGAGCGGGCCATTCACGGGGGCTGACCGGTTTCAGTTCGGCGACTCGCCCATGACCCGCCCCTCGGAGAGTCGGGGCAGCGAGTCGGGAAAACTCCTCGGGGCCTGGCACTCACCGACCCGGTAGGCATGCCGGGCCAACTGGTAGGCGAAGTCGACGACGATCTGCCGCAGTTCGTCCCCCTGGGCGCGGGTGGTGCCGATGGTGGTGGCGTCCACTACCAAGGCGTGCGCGGGCAGTTCGCTTCTTGGCGGCGCGCAGGGAACGAACACCGTGGCGGAGTCGGGTGCCAGTGACAGACCCCGGACATCCCCTGAGGAGACCTCGATGGCACCTTCCTCGCCGCTCTTCGGCAGGAAATGCCTGTGCCAGGAACGCACATCCGCGTCGCTGGTCTCCGCGTCCCCGACGAGACTGGAATCATCGCTGGTCCGCACGTGGCAGCGGAACGTGAAGCCATGAAGCCCCTGTTCCAGCCGCCCCCGTTCCTCCGCCGTTCGCGCGCTCGGCAGGGCGCGGGCCGCGAGGTCCCGGTCCACCGCCCCCGCGCAGGGGCGTTCCGGCAGGCGGTCGATGCCCTTCGTGAAGGTCTCCACATAGCCGAAGGCCACCGCGACGGCTAGGGCCAGGCTAATCGCTGTCGTTCTCAATTTCTTTTTGTATCGGCCGGTTTGCAAGAACTTTCCCTTCCGGCTGTGGTTAAGCGCTGGGCCGCTTGTGCCGGTCTTCCAGGAAGCTGTCGCTATTCGTCCAGCCCTGGCGCACCGCATCATTGATCCAGTGCTGGGTCGCGTCTGGTGGAAGGTCGGAACGGTGCAGCTTCAGTGCGTCCATGGCTGAGTCTTGGGTCTGCAGAGTGGCGGACTCCAAGTGCGCGTCGAGACCCTTACCTGTGGCATAAAGCGCCCGGTCCAATGCGCCGTCGGCTTGCCGGCCATCGATCAGCCGGTCCACAGCCATGCCGGAAATGCCCCCGAAGTAGCCGCTCGCGGTAGCCCCGATCACGGCGCCTGCAACCGTCTGTGGTACAAGGGCAGCGGCTCCGGCGCCGATTCCGACGCCGATAATAGCCTTCATGAAGTCCCCAGTCCGTTTGCGGGCGTCATTCTCCTCCTTTTCGCTACCGAGTTCGCTACCGATTTGCGCATCAGCCTCGGAGTGGGCGACGATCCCCTCAATCAGGCCAGCGTTTTTGGCGATATAGGTGATGGCTTCCTTGGTTTCTCCGTCATACAGGGACGGGTTCGCGATGTGAGCCTCCAGGGAACTTGCCGTGTAGATGCTTTCCCCGAAACGAATCTGGCGAGCGCCATCGGGATCCTGTGCCACCTCATACAAAAACCGGCCGACGTCTGTTTGGCTGAAGGGGTCTGGATCGGCGCTGTCTGTTAGGAAGACAGAATTCCGCGCTTCTCCGTACAAAGCCCGGTTGATCTCGGGCATGTAGCCAGACGCCATCCTGCCGAAGTGCTCTCCCGTCTCCTTCGTGACCAGTGACGCGCCGTCGGGCTGTGCGATGGTCTCTGTGACCATCCTCATGATCTCGGCCTGAGTGGTGCTGCGCGGTACCGGCTCGCTCGGGACCTCGCCGACGGCCGTTCCGAGCACGGCTGCTTCGAGTGCGCCCGCGACTGCTGCGTCGCGATCCGTGTATCGGATGCTCTCAAGGGAGTGCTTGAAGACCTCCTTGTCGGCGAACGTGTTCGTCGCTGCTTCCGGGTTGTGGGACAGCGCCTTCATGAACCCGACCATCGGGTCCTGGCCGTCCTCCTCACCGAAGACCAGATCTGTGAGCTGGTTCGGTGCCTTCCACAGGTCGTTCGTGTTCATGCCCGCTCCGCCCGTGGGAGCCATGTCCGCCTTGAGGAGTTTCTTGCCGTACGCGTCCAGGAACTCCGCGTCGTACTTGCCCTGGCCCATCAAGCTGCTCATGACCTGGAAGCCCATGGCGCTCATGGGACCGCGCGTAGGGTGAGCGGGATTGTCAGACGTGTAGACCTTGGTGCCCTCTTCGATGACCTGGCGCTTCCAGGCCGTCATGCCGTCGGCGTCGGAGAGGGTCGCCGTGGCGAGCGTGGTGCTCAGGTTTTCCTGAAAATCCTGCAGCTGATGGAGTTCTGAGTCCCTCGCCCCCAGGTGGAGGCTGGACATGTCCGCCCAGAACTGCAGTGTGTTTCGGGCGCCCAGCTTCGTTGCGAACTCGGCGGCGAAGAGTTCGTCGTTCTTGTGCTGCGCCAGCGTGCGGTTGAGTTCGGCAAGCTGCTCGGGAGTCAGCTTCTTCGCGTCCTTGGCCAGAGCGGCCATGTCAGCGGCCTTCTCGAGTGCGTCTGCCGCGCTGTCACGATCGGCGTACTTGGCGCTGGAAAAACCGTGGTCCGCTTGGTTGGCCAGGGCGGTGAGGGCGCGGGCCGCGGTGGAGTCGCTGGTGGTCGCCCTGTCCAGAATGCCCTGAAGCTCATCCACGACGCCTTTCATGGCCTGCTCGCTGTCCGGTGGCTCCGGGTGGACGTTGACGTAGACCTTGAAGCCGCCCCCCGCGACACCGACGACCGTGAGCTTCTTCTTCCACGCGCGATCGATGGCCTGATTGAGGTCGTCGCGGTGCTTGACCAGTTCGTCCCGCGTGTCGCGCAGGATGTTGAGGATGCTGGTGGCCTGGGCCACCGCGTCACTGAACTCACCGACCGTCTTGGTGATGAACTCACGGGAGACCGTCGCGTTGACACCGGCCCAATTCGCCCGTTGCGCCTTTGCGCGCATGTCGTCTCGCGCCCTGGTCTCCAGGGCTTTGAGCTGCTTGACCATCATCGACCAGTCGTTGATCGCCGTGCCGAGCGTGGCGAAGTTGCCGTGCCGGAGCGCTTCCAGGTCCATCAGTTCTTCGCCCCCCGGTCGAATCCCTGGTCCAGCGTCTCGATACTGCTGAGGGTCGACGCGATGAAGTACTCGTCCCCCGCGTGGGCATTCCGGGTGAAGTCCATGTGGTTGGAGATGTGCGCGCAGGCGTCCAACAAGGACCGCAACTGCTTATCCCAGCGCTTCTCCACCGTGGACAGGGCAGCGCCCAGTTCGAATTCCTGGGTGGTGAGGTCCTTGGCCGCCTCCTGCGTGCTGGCCGCAGCTCCGCGCCCGTGCTTGCCCAGACCCTCGAACAATCTGAAGGCGCTGTCTCCCACAGCAGCAAGGTCCTGCTGATTGACCTTCAGGTCGCCCTCCGCACCCCCGCCGGACGGCTGCGGCTCGAGCATGTTCAGGCGCATCCGCTCGGACCCGGCACGTGCTTCGGCTTTCAACTGTTCCCACTCGTCCCACGCCATGCAGTGGATCCCCCCATGTGAATGGATGAGCTGGTCCATTGTTATCCAACAAGGAGGCGGCACCACTCAGCCGTGGCTTGAAGCACACCTTTCGAAGGAATCGGCGGAGTCTTGCCTGTACAGGGGGCTGCCGCACTGAGACATGACACCTGGCGGTTCACCGCGGCGCCGAGCCGGGCCGGCACGTGCGTCCCGTGTGAGGCCTGGAGCGGTACCCCATCAGGGCTGGGCCGGGTACAGCATCAGGCCTGATGTCAGAGAGGCGAGACCCGGGCGGTGAGCCGGCGGCTCCCGCAGGAGGGAGGCGGCCGCAGCCCGCGCACGTCCACCTTGACGGTGTGGTCGGTCTCGGTGCTCGCGACGGCGGTGGCGGCACCCGGGACGAGCGCGGAGGCGGCGACGGCGGAGACGGCGGCGGCCTTGACGACGGTGCGTCGGCTGGGGGCGGTGTGGGTGAGGTTTCGACTGGTCACGGGCGCTCAGATTACTGAGCAGTAGAGCCGGTGGCGGGCGAACTCCCCAGAGTTCGCCCGCCTGTTGGCCGAAAGCCGCGCCCGGTCAACCTCGTCGGCTGCGGGCCTCACCGGTGGTCGGTCGGTGAGGTCGCGGCGGCGGGGTGGGGATCAGGCGACGCCGCCCTGCTTGGTCGCGCAGTACTCCTCGCGGCCGTCCGCGCCGTCCTTCAGGCAGACGCGCACGGTCACCCGGGTGCCCTCGGGGATGTCCCCGCTCTTGCTGGCGCAGCCGTTGTTCGCGCCGTCGGCGTCCTCGGCGACACGCCGGAAGCTGCCGGTCGACGTGGTGTAGATGAGCTCGCCGTGCACCCTCTTGCCGTCCGCGCGCGTGTCGCAGACGTCGAGGCGGTCGCCGTTGGAGACGAACTTGGCCCACCCGCCCCAGCCGGCGTCGTTGGTGTAGGCGATGGCGTCCGTGGCGGCCAGGGCCGGGCTGACGCCCAGCGCGAACGCGGCGCCCGCGGCGGCGGCCACGACGGCCCCGCGCTTCTTCGTCCTCGTGGTCATGAGCATGATTGAATCCCTCCCGTTTTGATCAAATGATCATGCGGAAAGGATTCTTCTCACGAGATCACGGCATGTCAAAGCGATTATTGCTTTTCTGGCCGGAAAGTGGTAATGAGGGCGGCCGGAAATGGTGCACGGGGAGGCGGGGCGCCGCGGCCCCGCCTCCCCGTGACGGCCTCCGTCAGCCCTTCAGGGCCTTGTCCATGGCCGCGGTGAACTCTGCCGCCGTCATCGGGGCGTTCTTGCCGTTCGCGTCCGTGACCGGCTTCCCGTCCATCTTCAGGGACGGGGTGCCCGTGACGCCGCTCTTGTCGAAGGTCAGGGACATCTTCAGCGCCCAGGCGTCGAAGGTGCCCTCCTCGACGTTCTTCTCGAACTCCTTGTTGTCCTTCAGCTCCGGGACCGCGTCGGCGATCTTCAGGAGGTACTCGTCCTTGGCGAGCTCGTCCTTGGACTCCTCCGGGTGGAACTTCGTCGAGTACATCGCCGCCTTGAACTTCATGAACGCGTCGGGGCTCACGTCGAGCGCCGCGCCCAGGGCGGACAGGGCGCTCTTGGAGCCCTCGCCGTTGGTGCCGATGCGGTTCTCGCTCATGGAGTCGCCGTCGAGGAAGGTGGCGCCCACGTACTGGAGCTTGTACTTGCCGGCTTCCACGTCCTTCTCTATCACCGGGCCGACCTGCTGCTCGAAGATCGCGCAGACCGGGCAGCGCGAGTCCTCGAAGACCTGGAGGGTCTTCTTCGCCGTCGGCTTGCCGATGACGACCGTGGTGCCGTTCTCACCGGTCGTGTTCTTGGGGGCCCTGACGTCCTTGACGCCCTTGGCGGCCTCCCAGTGGGAGGGCTTGTTGGCCTGGACGACGGCGTAGCCGATGCCGCCGGCCAGGGCGAGCGCGGCCAGGACGGAGACGCCGACGGTGACCTGCCGCCGCATCTTGTCCCGCTTGGCCTGGCGCTCCCGCTCCTCCCGGAGCCGTTCGCGGGCCGCCGCCTTGTTGGCCTTGCTGTTGCGTGCGCTCATGGTGGTTCGTTCTCCGTCTGTGTGTGGGGGATCACCGTTCGGTGATCAGTGGTCGAAGGGTGCTGTGGTCAGGCCGCCGCGGGCCTGCGCGGCGGTCCCCTCCGGCCGACGGAGTGCACCAGGAGGCGCGCGTGCGGGGCGGTGCGCCGGCGGGCGCCCGCGCGCGGAGCCGGCCGGGGCGCGGGCCCCCGCGCCGTGGCCACCGTCCACGCCACCAGCAGCGGACGGAACGCCGCCGCCCCCGCCGCCCGCAGCACCCGCCCCAGCGCCGCCTCGCCGCGCCGCAGCCAGGCGGCGGCGGCCAGCCCCACCGTGACGTGCGCGGCGAGCAGCAGCCACGGCACCACCGGGTCGCCGGAGTGCAGCAGCGCCGCCGCCGCGGTCCGCGGCCCGGCGACGCCCGGCAGGGGCGTGCCCACGGCCTCGCCGCACAGCACGTCGACGCCGACCGCGCGCAGCGACCCGGCGACCGGGCCGCCGGACGGGCCGTAGCAGGCGTGCTGGCCCACCGTGAACACGGTGTCCGCGGCCAGCTCCAGCGGGACGAGCAGGCCGGCGATCGGCCAGTACCCCCGCTCCCGGCCGGCCAGCGCGTAGGCGACGGCGAAGACGCCACCCGCGACCAGCAGGACCGCGGTCAGCGGCAGCGGCACCCGGGACAGCAGCACGTGGGAGGCGACGGACAGCGTCACGACGAGAGCCGTGAAGATCGCTGCCCGCACCCCCCTCAGCCGGGTCCCGGTCATGTCGTCCATCGTCCGAGAGTGTGCCATGACGGGCTGTAAGGGGCCCCTAAAAAACGATGATCAGCGGAGCCCCGGAATCCGACCGTTACGGAAGAGGTCCACGAACGTCTGGTGGTCCGCCCGCGCCCGCGCCCCGTAGGCGTGCGCGAAGTCCACCAGCATCTCCCCGAACCCCTCCTCGTCCGCCGCGATCGCCGCGTCGATGGCCCGCTCCGTGTTGAACGGCACCAGCGAGTGGCCGCTCTCGTCGTCCGCGGCCGCGTGCATCGTGGCCGTCGCCCGGCCCAGGTCCGCGACCGTCGCGGCCATCTCGTCCGGCTCGTCGATGTCCGACCAGTCCAGGTCCACGGCGTACGGGGAGACCTCCGCGACCAGCTGGCCCGCGCCGCCCAGCTCCGTCCAGCCCAGCCACGGGTCGGCGTGCGCCTGGAGGGCGCGCTGCGAGATCACCGTGCGGTGCCCCTCGTGGTGGAAGTAGCCCCGCACCGCCGGGTCCGTCACGTGCCGGGAGACCGCCGGGACCTGCGCCTGCTTCATGTAGATCACGACGTCGTTCTCCAGGGCGTCGCTGTTGCCCTCCAGGAGGATGTTGTACGACGGCAGGCCGGCCGAGCCGATGCCGACGCCGCGCCGCCCCACCACGTCCTTCACCCGGTACGAGTCCGGGCGGCCCAGGCTGGACGGCGGCAGCGTCTCCAGGTACCCGTCGAAGGCGGCCAGCACCTTGTAGCGGGTCGCCGCGTCCAGGTCGACCGCGCCGCCGCCGGAGGAGAAGCGGCGCTCGAACCCGCGGATCTCCGTCATCGTGGCGAGCAGCCCGAACCGGGTCAGCGACCGGGCCTCCCGCAGGACGTCCAGCAGCGGGCCCCGCGCCGTGTCCAGCGTGAACGGCGGCACCTCCTCGTCGCGGGCGCCGGTCGCCAGGGCGTGGATCCGCTCCCGGTACGCCGCCGCGCACAGCCGCACGAGCGCGGTGATCTGGTCGTCGCCGAGCGCCTTGGCGTACCCGAGGAGCGCCAGGGAGGCGACGAGGCGCTTCAGGTCCCAGGTGAAGGGGCCGACGTACGCCTCGTCGAAGTCGTTGACGTTGAACACCAGGCGGCCGTTGGCGTCCATGTAGGTGCCGAAGTTCTCCGCGTGCAGGTCGCCGTGGATCCAGACCCGGCCCGTCCGCTCGTCCAGGTACGGGCCGCCCTTCCGCTCCTCCTCGTCGAGGTCGGCGTAGAAGAGGCAGGCGGCGCCCCGGTAGAAGGCGAAGGCGGAGTTCGCCATCTTCCGGAACTTGACCCGGAAGGCCGCCGGGTCCGCCGCCAGCAGCTCCCCGAAGGCGGTGTCGAACACGGAGAGGATCTGCTCGCCGCGCTCCTGGGCGGTGGGCTGCGGGACCGGCATCGCTGGGTGCCTCCTGACACGCGCACGCCACAGCGTGGCGTGCATCACAAAACGGGCGGGTGTTACCGATCACTCCAACGCGCGGACCCGCCCCCGAGTGCCCGCGCACCACCCCCCGCGGCGGGCCTCCGCCGTCACCGGGGAGTCGTAGACTTCCCAGCGACCCCCCTTCCCTCCCGACGCTCCCGCCCCCGGAGGCCGCAACCGTGTCGAAGCCGCCGTTCACGCACCTCCACGTGCACACCCAGTACTCCCTCCTGGACGGTGCCGCGCGGCTCAAGGACATGTTCAACGCGTGCAACGAGATGGGCATGACGCACATCGCCATGTCCGACCACGGCAACCTGCACGGGGCGTACGACTTCTTCCACTCGGCGCAGAAGGCGGGCGTCACGCCGATCATCGGCATCGAGGCCTACGTGGCGCCCGAGTCCCGGCGCAACAAGCGCAAGGTCCTGTGGGGCCAGCCGCACCAGAAGCGCGACGACGTCTCCGGTTCCGGCGGCTACACCCACAAGACGATCTGGGCGTACGACAGCACCGGCCTCCACAACCTCTTCCGCCTCTCCTCCGACGCGTACGCCGAGGGCTGGCTGCAGAAGTGGCCCCGGATGGACAAGGAGACCATCGCCCAGTGGTCGCAGGGGCTGGTCGCCTCCACCGGCTGCCCGTCCGGCGAGGTGCAGACGCGGCTGCGGCTCGGCCAGTTCGACGAGGCCCTGAAGGCCGCCTCCGACTACCAGGACATCTTCGGCAGGGAGCGGTACTTCCTGGAGCTGATGGACCACGGCATCGAGATCGAGCGCCGGGTCCGCGACGGCCTGCTGGAGATCGGCCGGAAGCTCGGCATCCCGCCGCTGGTCACCAACGACTCGCACTACACGTACGCGCACGAGGCCGGCGCCCACGACGCGCTGCTGTGCATCCAGACCGGCAAGAACCTCTCCGACCCGGACCGCTTCAAGTTCGACGGCACGGGCTACTACCTGAAGTCCACGGAGGAGATGTACGCCATCGACTCCTCGGACGCCTGGCAGGAGGGGTGCGCCAACACGCGGCTGATCGCCGACATGGTCGACCCGAGCGGCATGTTCGAGAAGCGCGACCTCATGCCGAAGTTCGACATCCCCGAGGGGCACACGGAGGTCAGCTGGTTCCGGGAGGAGGTCCAGCGCGGCATGCACCGCCGCTTCCCCGGCGGCATCCCGGAGGACCGGCAGCGGCAGGTCGAGTACGAGATGGACGTCATCATCCAGATGGGGTTCCCGGGGTACTTCCTCGTCGTCGCCGACTTCATCATGTGGGCCAAGAACCAGGGCATCGCGGTCGGCCCCGGCCGAGGCTCCGCGGCCGGCTCGATCGTCGCGTACGCGCTGGGCATCACCGACCTCGACCCGATCCCGCACGGCCTGATCTTCGAGCGGTTCCTCAACCCCGAGCGCGTCTCCATGCCCGACGTCGACATCGACTTCGACGAGCGCAGGCGCGTCGAGGTGATCAGGTACGTGACGGAGAAGTACGGCGCCGACAAGGTCGCCATGATCGGCACGTACGGCACCATCAAGGCCAAGAACGCGATCAAGGACTCCGCGCGCGTGCTGGGCTACCCGTACGCGATGGGCGACCGGATCACCAAGGCCATGCCCGCCGACGTCCTCGGCAAGGGCATCCCCCTGTCCGGCATCACCGACCCCTCGCACCCGCGCTACAGCGAGGCGGGCGAGGTCCGGGGCATGTACGAGAACGAGCCGGACGTCAAGAAGGTCATCGACACCGCGCGCGGCGTGGAGGGCCTGGTCCGGCAGATGGGCGTGCACGCCGCCGGCGTGATCATGTCCAGCGAGACCATCACCGAGCACGTCCCCGTCTGGGTGAGGCACACCGACGGCGTCACCATCACCCAGTGGGACTACCCGAGCTGCGAGTCGCTCGGCCTGCTGAAGATGGACTTCCTCGGCCTGCGCAACCTCACGATCATGGACGACGCCGTCAAGATGGTGAAGGCCAACAAGGGGATCGACATCGACCTCCTCGGCCTCCCGCTCGACGACCCGACCACCTTCGAGCTGCTCCAGCGCGGCGACACCCTCGGCGTCTTCCAGTTCGACGGCGGGCCCATGCGGTCCCTGCTGCGGCTGATGAAGCCCGACAACTTCGAGGACATCTCCGCCGTCTCGGCCCTCTACCGGCCGGGCCCGATGGGCATGAACTCGCACACGAACTACGCCCTGCGCAAGAACGGCCAGCAGGAGATCACCCCGATCCACCCGGAGCTGGAGGAGCCGCTCCGGGAGGTCCTGGGCGTCACCTACGGCCTCATCGTCTACCAGGAGCAGGTGCAGAAGGCCGCCCAGATCATCGCCGGGTACTCGCTCGGCGAGGCCGACATCCTCCGCCGCGTCATGGGCAAGAAGAAGCCCGAGGAGCTGGCGAAGAACTTCACGATCTTCCAGGCCGGCGCCAAGAGGAACGGCTACAGCGACGAGGCGATCCAGGCGCTGTGGGACGTGCTGGTCCCCTTCGCCGGCTACGCCTTCAACAAGGCCCACTCCGCCGCGTACGGGCTGGTGTCGTACTGGACGGCGTACCTCAAGGCCAACCACCCCGCCGAGTACATGGCGGCGCTGCTCACCTCGGTCAAGGACGACAAGGACAAGTCGGCGGTCTACCTCAACGAGTGCCGCCGCATGGGCATCAAGGTCCTCCCGCCCAACGTCAACGAGTCCGAGGCGAACTTCGCGGCCCAGGGCGACGACGTGATCCTCTTCGGCCTCTCCGCCGTGCGGAACGTCGGGACGAACGTCGTCGAGTCGATCATCAAGTGCCGCAAGGCGAAGGGGAAGTACTCCTCCTTCCCCGACTTCCTGGACAAGGTCGAGGTCGTCGTCTGCAACAAGCGCACCGTCGAGTCGCTGATCAAGGCCGGCGCCTTCGACGAGATGGGCCACACGCGCAAGAGCCTCGTCGCGCACCACGAATCCATGATCGACAACGTGGTCGCGGTCAAGCGCAAGGAGGCCGAGGGCCAGTTCGACCTCTTCGGCGGCATGGGCGAGGAGGGCGGCGACGAGCCGGGCTTCGGCCTGGACGTCGAGTTCTCCGACATCGAGTGGGAGAAGTCCTACCTGCTCGCCCAGGAGCGCGAGATGCTCGGCCTGTACGTCTCCGACCACCCGCTGTTCGGCGTCGAGCACGTCCTGTCCGACAAGACCGACGCGGCGATCTCCCAGCTCACCGGCGGCGAGCACGCGGACGGCGCGGTCGTCACCATCGGCGGGATCATCTCCGGCCTCCAGCGGAAGATGACCAAGCAGGGCAACGCCTGGGCCATCGCCACCGTCGAGGACCTGGCCGGCTCCATCGAGTGCATGTTCTTCCCCGCCACCTACCAGCTGGTCTCCACCCAGCTCGTCGAGGACACGGTCGTCTTCGTCAAGGGCCGCCTCGACAAGCGCGAGGACGTGCCCCGGCTGGTCGCCATGGAGCTGATGGTCCCCGACCTGTCGTCGGCGGGGACCAACGCGCCGGTCGTCCTCACCATCCCGACGGTGAAGGTGACCCCGCCGATGGTCAGCCGCCTCGGCGAGATCCTCAGCCACCACCGGGGCAACACCGAGGTGCGGATCAAGCTCCAGGGGCCCCGCAAGACCACCGTGCTCCGCCTCGACCGGCACCGCGTCCAGCCCGACCCGGCGCTCTACGGCGACCTGAAGGTCCTCCTCGGCCCGTCCTGCCTGGCCGGCTGAGGCGCCGGCCGACCCGCGGAAAGGGGCGCGCCCGTGATCACGGGCGCGCCCCTTTCCGCGGATCCCCGCCGGTCCGCCCGGCGCGGGTCAGTTGTGACCGAACCTCTTCTGCCGGCCCTTCTGCGCGAGGTCCGCCGGCGTCACCTGGGTCGACCGCTGCTCCGCCTGGCGCGCCATCGACGTGTCGTGGGACTGCTGGGTGCCGCGCTCGGCCTGCCGCTGCTGACGTTCGGTCTTCTTGTTCTTGGCCATGGTGGTGCCTCCTGTGGGATGTGGGGGCCAGGACCGCGACCAGACTCACATACCGGTATGTACCGCGCATTTTGGATCATCGCGGACGGTAGTCGCGGGCCGCGGCGGGAGGCCGTAGTCAGGAAGCGCGGAAGGCACTACGGTGAGGCGCCACGCCGATGATCGCGCTCCGGCCGTCAAGACCCCGGCAGTCGGGCAGACTCGAAGGAAACCCGAAGCAACTCCGATCCCGAGGTTCCCGAAAGAGGGTGGAACACGTGGACCGCTGCGTCGTGCTCGTGGACGCCGGCTACCTGCTCGGCGCCGCCGCCAGCCTGCTGGCCGGGGAGCCCGCCCGCTCCCGGATCACCGTCGACCACTCCGCCCTCATCCAGGGACTGCGGGAACGCGCCGAGGCCGACACGGCCCAGCCGCTGCTCCGCATCTACTGGTTCGACGGCGCCCCCGACCGCGTCCCCCAGCCGGAGCACCGCCGCCTGCGCGTCATGCCCCGGGTGACCGTCCGGCTCGGCGCCCTGACCCGCAGCGACGGGCGCTGGGCGCAGAAGGGCGTCGACGCCGCCATGCACGCCGAGCTGACCGAACTGGCCCGCAACCGCGCCTGCTCCGACGTCGTCCTCGTCACCGGCGACGGTGACCTGCTGCCCGGCCTGATGTCCGCCAAGGAGCACGGCGTCGCCGTCCACCTCTGGGCCGTCCAGGCCGCCGACGGCGACTACAACCAGTCCGAGGACCTCGTCGCCGAGGCCGACGAGCGCCGCGTCCTCGACCGGGCCTGGATCACCCGCGCCGTACGGACGAAGGACCTCACCGGGCCGTGCGCCCCGCCCCCCGCCCCGCGCCCCGAGATCGCCGCCATCCTCGCCGCGCCCCTGCCCGAGGCGGCCCTCGCCGCCGCCGAACGGGCCTCCGGCACGCCGCCCGGCACCCTCGACGGCACGACGCCCCCGGTACCCGCCCCGGCCGCCCCGGCCGCCCCCGGGACGCCCGCCGCGCCGGCCGACGGCTCCGCGCACACGACCGCCCCCGCCGGCGCGGCGCGCGGCGTCCCCACCCCGAAGGACCTCGCCGGGCTGCGCACCGCCGCCCACCAGAACCCCCAGCCGGCCGTCGGGCCCGCCAACGCCACCCTGCGCTGGTCCTCCGACCGAGGCTGGATCGACCGCCCCGGCCCCCTCGGCGAACCCCCCGAGACCGCGTCCCTCCCCACCCTCGCCCAGCTCACCAGCGCCGAGCAGCGCTGGGCCGACCGGGAGGAGGACATCACCACGGTCGGCGGTGACCCGTTCGAGGTGGGCCAGGTCTTCGCCCGCCGCTGGATGGAGCGGCTCCCCGAGCAGAGCCACGTCCAGAAGCTCTCCGCGATGTACCCGCGCATCCCGCACCGCATCGACGGCGAACTCCTCCGCTACGCCGCCCGGTTCGGCCTCCTCGCCCACAAGGACGACCAGATCGACGAGCACGACCGGTACGCGATCCGGGCCGGTTTCTGGCGCGAGATCGACGTCCGCGCGGCGGCCGGGAACCACGCGGCGGGGGAGTAGCGGCGGGCACGGCGGGCCGCGCAGCGCCGCCCCGGGCGCGATCCGGGGTCCGCGACCCCTTAGGCTCATCCCTCGTGAGTACGGTGTGCGTGGTGCGGGATCTGGTGAAGACGTACCCCGCCGCGCGCGGCGGGCGCGGCAGGCCCGCGACACCCGAGGTACGGGCCACCGACGGGGTCAGCCTGGACGTGCGGGGCGGCGAGATCTTCGGGCTGCTCGGCCCCAACGGCGCCGGCAAGTCCACCCTCGTGCGCCAGCTCACCGGCCTGATGCGCCCCGACTCCGGCAGCGTCGAGATCCTCGGCCACGACCTGGTGCGCCACCCCGACCGCGCCGCGCGGCTCATCGGCTACCTCGGCCAGGAGTCCACCGCGCTCGACGAGCTCACCGTCGCGCTGGCCGCCGAGACGACCGGCCGGCTGCGCGGCCTCACCGCCCGGGACGCCCGCGCCGCGCGCGACGCCGTCCTCGACGAACTGGGCCTCGGCGAACTCGCCACGCGGCCCCTGAAGAAGCTCTCCGGCGGACAGCGCCGGCTCGCCTGCTTCGCCGCCACTCTCGTCGGCGAGCGGCCGCTGCTCGTCCTCGACGAGCCGACCACCGGCATGGACCCGATGGCGCGCCGCGCCGTCTGGGCCGCCGTCGACCGGCGCCGCGCCGAGCACGGCGCGACGGTGCTGCTGGTCACCCACAACGTGATAGAAGCGGAGACCGTCCTGGACCGCGTCGCCGTCCTGGAGCGGGGCCGGGTCATCGCCTGCGACACCCCGGCCGGGCTGAAGGAGCGCGTGGCCGGCGAGGTGCGGGTCGACCTGGTGTGGCGGGAGCGGGCCCCGCTGGACGTGCCCGAGGTGGCCGCGCTGCGGGCCTTCGCCCACGAGTCGGGACGCCGCTGGGTGCTGCGCCTGGCCCCGGACGAGGCGCGCGCGGCGGTCGCGGCGGTGACGGGTGGCGCGGCGTTCGCGGCGCTCGACGACTTCACGCTGGCGACGCCGAGCCTGGAGGACGTCTACCTGGCGCTCGGCGGCGAGGCGAAGGGGCTGGTCAAGTCATGAACGTACGGCGACGCGAGGACCCGGGGGCCGGCACGGGCCGGCGCCCCGCACGGGCCGGCGCCCGGACGCGAGGTGCCACCGCCCCGGTGCGCCGGGCGGCCGGCGGGGCGGAGACGGTCGGCGCGCGGTACGGCGCCGGTGGCGAGGACGGGAGTGGGAAACGGTGAGCACCCTGCCTGTGGAGGCGCTCTCGACGGGGACCGTCCGGTCGGCCGCCGCCGGGACGGGCGGCCGGACCGCCGCGCCCCTCGCCCCCCGCGCGCGGCTGCTGCCGGCGCTCGCCGCCGTGTACCGGGCGCAGCTGTCCCGCGCCCGGGTCGCCCGCATCCCGCTGCTGTTCGTCGCGACCTTCCAGTCCGTCGGGATCATGGTGCTGATGCGCGGCGTCGTCGACGGCGGCGCCGAGGCCCGCGCGGTCGTCGCCGGGTCGTCCGTCCTCGTCGTGGCGTTCGTCGCGCTGAACCTGCTCGCCCAGTACTTCGGGCAGCTGCGGGCGAGCGGCGGCCTCGACCACTACGCCACGCTGCCCGTGCCGCCCGCCGCCGTGGTGCTCGGCGCCGCGGGGGCGTACGCCTCCTTCACGGTGCCCGGCACGATCGTCACGGCCGTCACCGGCTCGCTCCTCTTCCAGCTGCCGCTCACCCACCTGTGGGTCCTCGCGGCCGTCGTCCCGCTCGCCGGGGCCGCCCTGTCCGGGCTCGGCGCCGCGCTCGGGCTGCTGGCCCCGCGCCAGGAGCTGGCGACGCTGCTCGGCCAGCTCGGCATGTCGGCGGCGCTGCTGCTCGGCGTCCTGCCGGCCGACCGCCTGCCCGCCCCGATCGGCTGGGCCCGCGACCTGCTCCCGTCGACGTACGGGGTCGAGGCGCTGGCCCGGACCTTCGACCCGAGCCCGGACTGGACGGCCGTCGCCCTGGACCTCTCGGTCTGCGCCGCCGTCGGCGTCGCCTCCCTGGGCGTGGCCACCTGGGCGTACCGCCGGGCGGCCGTCCGATGAGGCGGTGCCCGGCCGGGCCTGGCACGATGACAGAGTGAGCGCACCCCTTCCCCCGCCCCACCGGCCCCCGAGCGAGCACGTGCCGAACGACGCCGCCCCCCGCACCCTCCCGAACGGCGACACGCCGGGCGGGCACACCGCGTGGCCGCCGCCCGCGCACCCGTACGCCAAGGGCGGGGAGGCGGCACCGGACACGGCGGCGGAGGTGCGCCAGGGCGCCGCGGTCCTGCTCGCGGTGGCGGTCGCGGGGATCGCGCTCGGCCTGCTGTGGCTGTGGCGGGCGCCGCGCACCCCGCTCGTCTCGGACGGCACGTCGGTCCTGCTGGCGGAGTCGGAGGCGGAGCACGCCGTCGGCGCGGACGCCGTGTTCATCCTGCTCGCCCTGGCGTTCGGCGCGCTCAGCGCCCTCGCCGTGTTCCTGTGGCACCGGCGGGGCGGCGTCGCCGTCGTGGTCGGCCTCGCCCTCGGCGGGGTGCTCGGGTCCGTACTGGGCTGGGGCACGGGCACGCTCCTCGGCCCCACGCACGACGTGGTGGCCCACGCGCGGGCGGTCGGCGAGGGCGTCGTCTTCGACGCGCCGCTGGAACTCCAGGCGTACGGCGCGCTGCTGGCCTGGCCGGTCGCCGCGATGCTCGTCCACCTGGGGCTCACGGCGCTGTTCGGCCCCCGCGACCCCGAGCCGGAGTGGGACCTCACCGCGTACGACCCGCCGCCCCCGCCCCCGGGCGACGACCGCGCCTGAGCGCGACCCGGCCCGAGCGCGGCCGGGTCCGAGCGCGGCCGGGTCCGAGCGCGGCCGGCCCCGGCGCTACGCCCGGCCGATGGGCGCGAGGACGGCGCCGGTCAGCTCCGCCAGGTGCGCCGGGGCCAGCTCGACCTCCAGGCCGCGCCGCCCCGCCGACACGCAGATCGTCTCGTGCCGCGACGCCGAGGCGTCCAGGACCGTCGGCAGCCTCCTCCGCTGCCCCAGCGGCGAGATGCCGCCCCGCACGTAGCCGGTCGTCCGCTCCGCGGCCGCCGGGTCGGCCATCGCCGCGCGCTTGCCGCCGACCGCCGCGGCCAGCGCCTTCAGGTCCAGCTGGCCGGCCACCGGCACCACCGCGACCGTCAGGACGCCGTCGACGTCGGCGACCAGCGTCTTGAACACCCGCTCCGGGGACACGCCGAGCGCCTCCGCGGCCTCCCCGCCGTACGACGGCGACGCCGGGTCGTGCGCGTACTCGTGCACCGTGAACGGCGTGCCCGCGGCGGTCAGGGCCACCGTCGCGGGGGTGCCGCCCGCCCGCCGGCCGCCACCCGCGCCGTCCTCCCGCCTCTTCGCCTTCTTCGCCATCGCGTCTCCCTCCCCGTGTCAGTTGGGGCTCGTCGGCGCCCGTGTCAGCTCGACCGCCGGCAGCGAGGGCAGGTGCCGCAGCACCGCCGTCTCGGTGCGCAGCAGCCGCAGTTCCTCGCGCAGCCGGGTCGCCGTGTCGGGCGCCTGGAGCAGCCGCTGCTTCGCCGGCGTGTCCAGCACCGCGGCGGCGGCCACCAGGTACGACACGACCGACGGCTCGTCGGGCAGCTCGGCGCCCGTGGCCAGCGACCGCTCGCGCGCCCCCGCCAACCGCTTCTGGTACGCGCGGAAGGCCCGCAGCACGCCCTCGGCGAGCGCGCCGGCGCCCTCGCCCTGCCGCTCCTCCAGCTCCTCCAGCTCCGCGGTGAGGAAGGGGCCGCTCGCGTCGACCGACAGGACCCTCACCCGCGTCGTCCCGGTCGCGAGGACCTCGAAGCTGCCGTCCGGGCGCTCGCGGATGGTCGCCGCGTCGGCGACGCAGCCGATCCGGTGGAACGCCTCGACCGGGTCGGGGCCGAAGCCCGCGGCGGGACCACGTTCCGGAAGCGCCGTCGGGTCGGGCAGCCCCGGCGCGGTCGGCGCCACCTCGTGGCCGTCGCGGATCGCGACGACGGCGAAGCGGCGCGGCTGCGACTCGTCCGTCTTGAGCAGCTCGCGCATCATGGCGCGGTACCGCTCCTCGAAGACGTTCAACGGCAGCACGAGGCCGGGGAAAAGCACCGCGTTCAGCGGGAAGAGGGGCAGGCGAGCGGTGGTCACAGCGGTCAAGCCTAATGGCCGCCCGCCGCCGCGCGTCCGGCCGCCCGCACACCGGGACCGGCCGCCACCCGCGCGGACGCCGCGCGGCGGCTCCGGCGCGCGCTCAGCGGCCCCGGCGCACGCTCGCGCGCCGGGTCATGTCGCGCGCCTCCAGGAACCGCCCCAGCGGGTCCCCGCCCTCGCCCGCCGTGGCCGACCAGGGATACGACGTGGCCCGCGCCCCGATGAGCCGGAACTGCTCCAGCGCCGCCGACCACCGCTGCCGCGCCATCAGCACGTACGCCAGCACGTTGCGCACCTCGGCCGGCCACGGGTCGCCCACCGGGTAGCGCGCCGACAGCTCGGCCGCCAGGTCCGCCGCCGCGTCCACCCGCGCCCCCGGCACCCCGTTCCCGTCGCCGCCCACCAGCTGCGCGTACGCGGCCCGCAGCGGCAGCGCCCGCACCAGCGAGCCCGGCAGGGAGTCGAACGCGGCGGCCTCCGCGAAGTCGAAGCACGCCCGGTGCGAGCCGTACCAGCGGGCCGACAGGTACTCCAGCGCCGACACGTGGCAGCCGTGGTGGTGCGGGGAGCGGCGCACCGCCTGCTCCCACAGCGCCTCGAACAGCGCGTCCGGCGCCCTGCTGCCGCGCGCGTGGTCCAGCGCGATCCGCCACGGCACCGGGTCGCGGGGCGCCGCCTCGGCCGCCGCGTGGACCATCGGCTCGACCTCCCGCAGCCGTTCGGCGCGGGCGGGCGACGCCCAGGCCCGGTCCACGGCCAGCTGCGCCGCGACGAGCAGCGCGTCCGGGTCGCCGGGGGCCTGCGCCCGCCACGCCGTCAGCCAGTCCCCCCGGGCGTGGGCGAAGGCGGCGAGGCGCACGGCGTACCGGTCGCGGTACTCCCACTCGGCGGCGTGCCGGGTGGCGGCCAGCAGCCGGGCGGCCGGAATGTGATCCCCGAGCGCGGCGGCGACCAGCGCCGGACCGAGCCTGTCGTCCGGTGCGTCCAACAGCACGGAGCCGTCCGGCGGCAGCCCGTCGCGGGGCGGCCGGCCGGGCCGGGCCGTGCGCGCGTTGCCCATCAGGGCGCGGAGCAGAGACATCGTGCGGACCATTGAAAACCGCAGGTGGGAGCCGCGCCAGAGGGAGGCTGTGAAGCTTTGGTGGCGGCGGGAAGGTTGTCCTGCCGAACGTCAAGAGGCGGTAAAGAAAGCGGTGACACGGGCACGGGCGGGGACGTGCCGCACCGGCCGCCGCCCCCCGGCCCGCGCCCGCCCCGGGTCCGCCGCCCGGTCAGCTGCGCCGCAGCAGCCGCGACGCGCCCGCCGCCACCGCCGTGGCCAGAATCCACCCCACCAGGATCAGCCCCGTCGACAGCCACTGCCACGGCCCCGACAGCCGCCAGTACCCCTCCTGGCCGAGGTTGATCACCGGGAGCAGCAGGTCCAGCGTGTAGAGGACCGCGTCCCACTGCGGGAACTCGTCCCGCTTGATCGGCACCGGCTCGTAGAAGGAGAAGGCCAGCGCCCCCGCCGCCCACAGCACCGCCATCCACACCGCCGCCCGGCCCGGCCGGTAGCCGTACGCCACCGTCCAGTCCTGGAGGTAGCCCCACATCTTCGCGGCGAGCGGCAGCGTCTCCCGGCGCCGCCGCTGCTTGGCCAGCAGCACCTCCCGCGCGTCGGCGTCCTCGCCGCAGCCGCGCAGCACCGTCGCCAGCCGCTCGTACGGCTCCGGCGCGTACTCCGGCGTCGCCGCCGCCACCCACTCCAGCCGCCGGGTCAGCGGGAAGTGCCCGTACGGCACCAGGTTCTCGTACACGAACCCGCTGATCGCGAGACCGCCCGGACCCGGCCAGCTGGCCGCCTGGTCGACGAGCGTCACCACCTTCGCGCCGTTCAGCACGACGCGGCCCTCCTCCGGCCGCTCGCAGTTGAACCGCAGCTCCGGAGTGACGATCCTGCGCAGCGACAGCTCCTCCTTGCGCGCCGACGCCAGCACGAACCGCGCCTGGTGCAGGTCGACCGCATCCCCGAACCGCCCGTCGTCCAGCCGCACCCCGCCCCGGCACTCGAAGGGCCGCATCCGCGTCCCCCGCATCGGCGTGTTGACGTCGCCCAGCCCGTACGGCGGCGCCCCGCCCAGGTGATCGCCCTCGCCGCCCACCGACTCGCTCACCCACGCGCCCGTCAGGTACAGCGTGCGCTCCACGCTCAGCTGCGGCGCGTTCAGCGCGCGCCGCCCCTCCGCGCCCCGCAGCCGGCTGCCGCGCAGGCTCAGCGACACCCCGACCTTCGCGCCGCGCATGCTGAACTCGCCGTACGTCTCGACGAGTTCGGCCTGGAGGTCCTGCGCCACCGACATGCCGTCCGCGACGATCGCCCGGCCGCGCCGGTCCGGCTGCACGTGGATCTGGCTGATCAGCAGGTCCGTGCCGATCTGCGCGTCGGTGAGCCGCACCCCGCGCGCCACCCGGCAGCGCGGCAGGTGCAGGTCGCCCTCCGTGTGCAGCCGGGCCGCCTCCAGGCGGGGTATCGCGCAGCCGACCAGCCGGAGCGTGGTGAACCGGGACTCCGGCAGCACCACCTCGTCGTCGAAGACGCACGCCTGCAGCTCCACGTACGGCGCGACCGTGCCGCCCGCGAGGTCCAGCCGCCCCGTGATCCGCGCCCCGCGCATCTTCAGCGCCGAGACGCGCCCCGCCAGCGCCGGCGGGCCGGACAGCAGCAGCCGGGCCACCACCCGCGCCCGGACGCACCGCTCCTGCGGCCACGTGCGCGGCGCGAACGGGTCGTCCAGCATCGGGTGGCCCGACCGCAGGTCGTACCACGCGCCGATCCGGAACGCCTGCCACAGCCCCAGCTCGGCCGGGCTGAGGTCGCCGGGAATGTCGTCGTCGCGACCGTCACCGTCGCGGTCGTCGTGCGGCTCGGTCAAGGCCGCCCCCCTCACTTCCCCTGGTCGTACGGCTGTTCTTCCCTCTGAGTGACGGACTGAACGCCAACGGTCAGGTGTGACGACCGAAGGACGGTGTGGCGCGTATCAGCCAGTGATACGGACGGCCGGGGCCGCGAACCCGTCTGCGAGAATTGACCTGTGATCTCACGAATCGATCTGCGAGGCGACGCCCTGCCGACCGGCGGCGCCCTGCGCGACCTGCTGCCCCGTGCCGAGTTCGACGTGGAAGCCGCCCTGGAGAAGGTGCGGCCCATCTGCGAGGCCGTGCATCATCGGGGCGACGCGGCGCTGATCGACTACGCCGAGCGGTTCGACGGCGTCACCCTCGACCAGGTGCGGGTTCCGGCCGCCGCGCTGGCCCGCGCCCTGGAGGAGCTGGACCCGGCCGTCCGCGCCGGCCTGGAGGAGTCCATCCGCCGCGCCCGGACCGTCCACCGCGCGCAGCGCCGCACCGCGCACACCACCCAGGTCGTGCCCGGCGGCACGGTCACCGAGAAGTGGGTCCCCGTCGGGCGCGTCGGCCTGTACGCGCCGGGCGGCCGCTCCGTCTACCCCTCGTCCGTGATCATGAACGCCGTGCCGGCGCAGGAGGCGGGCGTCGAGTCGGTCGCCCTCGCCTCCCCGCCGCAGAAGGAGTTCGGCGGCCTGCCGCACCCCACGATCCTCGCCGCGTGCGCCCTCCTCGGCGTCGACGAGGTGTACGCGGTGGGCGGCGCCCAGGCCGTCGCCATGTTCGCGTACGGCACGGAGTCCTGCGCCCCCGCCGACATGGTCACCGGCCCCGGCAACATCTGGGTCGCCGCCGCCAAGCGGTACTTCACCGGCCGCATCGGCATCGACACGGAGGCCGGCCCCACCGAGATCGCCGTCCTCGCCGACGCCACCGCCGACCCGGTCCACGTCGCCGCCGACCTGATCAGCCAGGCCGAGCACGACCCGCTCGCCGCCGCCGTCCTCGTCACCGACTCCGCCGAGCTGGCCGACGCCGTCGAGCACGAGCTGGAGCCGCAGATCGCCGCGACCAAGCACGTCGACGACCGCATCCTGCCCGCCCTGCGCGGCAGGCAGTCCGCGATCGTCCTCGTCGACGGGATCGACGAGGGCCTGCGCGTCGTCGACGCGTACGGCGCCGAGCACCTGGAGATCCAGACCGCCGACGCCGCCGCCGTCGCCCAGCGCGTCCGCAACGCCGGCGCGATCTTCGTCGGCCCCTGGTCGCCGGTCTCCCTCGGGGACTACTGCGCCGGCTCCAACCACGTCCTGCCCACCGGCGGCTGCGCCTGCCACTCCTCGGGCCTGTCCGTCCAGTCCTTCCTGCGCGGCATCCACATCGTGGACTACACGCGCGAGGCGCTCGCCGAGGTCACCCACCACGTGGTCACCCTCGCCGAGGCGGAGGACCTGCCGGCGCACGGCGCGGCCGTGAAGGCCCGCTTCGGATGGAAGGTGCCGCAGCAGTGACCGACGTGCGCATCGACGACCTGCCCATCCGCGACGAGCTGCGCGGCAAGACGCCCTACGGCGCCCCCCAGCTCGACGTCCCCGTCCGCCTCAACACCAACGAGAACCCCTACCCCCTGCCCGAGCCGCTCGTCGAGCGCATCGCGGAGCGGGTCCGGGAGGCCGCCCGGCACCTCAACCGCTACCCCGACCGCGACGCGGTCGAGCTGCGCACCCAGCTGGCCCGCTACCTCACCCGCACCACCGGGTACGAGGTCGGCACGGGCCAGGTCTGGGCGGCCAACGGCTCCAACGAGGTCCTCCAGCAGCTCCTGCAGACCTTCGGCGGCCCCGGCAGGACCGCGCTGGGCTTCGAGCCCTCGTACTCCATGCACGGCCTGATCTCCCGCGGCACCGGCACCGGCTGGATCTCCGGCCCCCGCCGCGACGACTTCGGCCTCGACGTGGCGGCCGCCACGGCGGCCATCGCCGAGCACCGCCCCGACGTGGTGTTCGTCACCTCCCCCAACAACCCCACCGGCACCGCCGTCGACGCCGACACGGTGCTGGCCCTCCACGACGCCGCCCAGGCCGCCAAGCCGTCCCTGGTCGTCGTCGACGAGGCGTACGTCGAGTTCAGCCACCGCCCGTCGCTGCTGCCGCTCATCGAGGGCCGCCCGCACCTGGTGGTCTCCCGCACGATGTCGAAGGCGTTCGGCGCCGCCGGGCTCCGCCTCGGCTACCTCGCCGCCCACCCGGCCGTCGTCGACGCCGTCCAGCTGGTCCGCCTGCCGTACCACCTGTCCGCCGTCACCCAGGCCACCGCGCTCGCCGCGCTCGAACACACCGATACGCTGCTGGGGTACGTCGAACACCTCAAGACCGAACGGGACCGGCTCGTCGCCGAGCTGCGCGCCGCGGGCTACGAGGTCACCGACTCCGACGCCAACTTCGTCCAGTTCGGACGCTTCGAGGACGCCCGCGCCGTGTGGCGGAGGATCCTCGACCACGGCGTCCTGGTCCGCGACAACGGCGTACCGGGCTGGCTGCGGGTCACGGCCGGCACCCCGCAAGAGAACGACGCGTTCCTGGATGCGGTTCGCGCACTGAGGAAGGAGCAGAGCTCATGAGCCGCGTAGGACGGGTCGAGCGCACCACCAAGGAGACGTCCGTCGTCGTCGAGATCGACCTCGACGGCACCGGGAAGGTCGACGTCGCCACCGGCGTCGGCTTCTACGACCACATGCTCGACCAGCTCGGCCGCCACGGGCTGTTCGACCTCACGGTCAAGACCGACGGCGACCTGCACATCGACTCCCACCACACGATCGAGGACACCGCCCTCGCCCTCGGCGCCGCCTTCAAGCAGGCCCTCGGGGACAAGGTCGGCATCTACCGCTTCGGCAACTGCACGGTCCCGCTGGACGAGTCCCTCGCCCAGGTCACCGTCGACCTCTCCGGCCGCCCGTACCTCGTGCACACCGAGCCCGAGAACATGGCGCCGATGATCGGCTCGTACGACACGACGATGACCCGGCACATCCTGGAGTCGTTCGTCGCCCAGGCCCAGATCGCGCTGCACGTCCACGTCCCGTACGGGCGCAACGCCCACCACATCGTGGAGTGCCAGTTCAAGGCCCTCGCCCGCGCCCTGCGGTACGCCTCCGAGCGCGACCCGCGCGCCGCCGGCATCCTGCCGTCGACGAAGGGCGCCCTGTGAGCGGCGCACGCGCGGCCGCGGCTCCGGCCGCCCCGCGCCGCGCGGGCGGAGCGGCGGACGGGGGCCCGCGGTGACCGGCCTGTCGACCGTCCTGATCGTCGTCGGCCTGTTCCTGGCCGGCGGCGTCTACTCCTTCACCCGGCAGAAGATGCCCAAGGGCGTCGTCGTCCTGCTCGCCGTCGCCTCCGGCATGTGCCTCCTCGCCGGCGTCCTGAGGATCCAGGGAATCTGGGAATGACCCGAATGAACAGCAGCACCGCGAAGAAAGTCGTCGTCTTCGACTACGGGTTCGGCAACGTCCGCTCCGCCGAGCGCGCCCTCGCGCGCGTGGGCGCCGACGTCGAGATCACCCGCGACTACGACCGGGCCATGAACGCCGACGGGCTCCTCGTCCCCGGGGTCGGCGCCTTCTCCGCCTGCATGGCCGGGCTGAAGGAGGCCCGCGGGGACTGGATCGTCGGCCGCAGGCTCTCCGGCGGCCGGCCCGTCATGGGCATCTGCGTCGGCATGCAGATCCTGTTCGCGCGCGGCGTCGAGCACGGCGTCGAGACCGAGGGCCTCGACGAGTGGCCCGGGACGGTCGGCCCGCTCAAGGCGCCCGTCATCCCGCACATGGGCTGGAACACCGTCGAGGCGCCCGCCGACAGCGAGCTGTTCGCCGGGGTCGACCCCGACGAGCGGTTCTACTTCGTGCACTCGTACGCCGTGACCGACTGGACCCTGGAGACCGTCAACCCCGCCCTGCGCCCCCCCAGGGTCACCTGGTCCGCGCACGGCGAACGGTTCGTCGCCGCCGTGGAGAACGGCGCCCTGTGGGCGACCCAGTTCCACCCGGAGAAGTCCGGCGACGCCGGGGCCCAGCTGCTCTCCAACTGGCTCAAGACCTTCTGACCCGCCCTTTCCGCACCCGCTCTTAGAGGCTAGGACCGCTGAGATGACCAAGCTCGAACTCCTCCCCGCCGTCGACGTCCGGGACGGTCAGGCCGTACGGCTCGTCCACGGCGAGTCCGGCACGGAGACGTCCTACGGCTCCCCGCTGGAGGCGGCCCTGGCCTGGCAGCGCGCGGGCGCCGAGTGGCTCCACCTCGTCGACCTCGACGCCGCCTTCGGCACCGGCGACAACCGCGACCTGATCGCCGAGGTCACCCGGGCCATGGACATCAAGGTCGAGCTGTCCGGCGGCATCCGCGACGACGCCACCCTCGCCGCCGCCCTCGCCACCGGCTGCACCCGCGTCAACCTCGGCACCGCCGCCCTGGAGACCCCCGAGTGGGTCGCCAAGGTCATCGCCGAGCACGGCGACAGGATCGCCGTCGGCCTCGACGTGCGCGGCACCACCCTGCGCGGCCGCGGCTGGACCCGCGACGGCGGGGACCTGTACGAGACCCTGGCGCGCCTCGACTCCGAGGGCTGCGCCCGGTACGTCGTCACCGACATCGCCAAGGACGGCACCCTCCAGGGGCCCAACCTGGGGCTGCTGCGCGACGTCTGCGCCGCCACCGACCGGCCCGTCGTCGCCTCCGGCGGCGTCTCCTCCCTCGACGACCTGCGCGCCATCGCCGAGCTGGTCCCGCTGGGCGTCGAGGGCGCCATCGTCGGCAAGGCCCTGTACGCGAAGGCCTTCACCCTCGAGGAAGCGCTCGCGGCGGTGTCCGCATGACCGAGTCCGTGCGCAGGGTCGCCACCGGCGCGCCCTGGGAGGAGCAGTTCGGCTACTCCCGCGCGGTGGAGCTGCCCCACGGCCTGGTCCTGGTCTCCGGCTGCACGTCCGTCGTCGACGGCGCCGTCGAGGACGGGGGCCCGTACGAGCAGACCCTCAACGCCTTCGAGGTGGCGTTCGACGCGCTGCGGCAGCTGGGCCTCGGCCCGGCGGACGTGGTCCGCACCCGCATGTACCTCACCCACGCACGGGACGTGGAGGAGGTCGGCCGCGCCCACAAGGAGCTGTTCGGCGCGGTCCGCCCCGCCGCGTCGATGCTCATCGTCTCCGGCCTCGTCGACCCCCGGCTCGTCGTCGAGGTCGAGGTCGAGGCGTACCGCACGAACGGAGGAGCCGCGTCATGAGCCTCGCGGTCCGAGTCATCCCCTGCCTGGACGTGGACAACGGCCGCGTCGTCAAGGGCGTCAACTTCCGCAACCTGCGCGACGCGGGCGACCCCGTGGAGATGGCGAAGCTGTACGACGCCGAGGGCGCCGACGAGCTGACGTTCCTCGACATCACCGCGTCGTCCGGCAACCGGGAGACCACCTACGACGTGGTGCGGCGCACCGCCGAGCAGGTGTTCATCCCGCTCACCGTGGGCGGCGGCGTGCGCGCCGCCGACGACGTGGACCGGCTGCTGCGCGCCGGCGCGGACAAGGTCGGCGTCAACACCGCCGCGATCGCCCGGCCCGAGCTGATTCGGGAGGTCTCCGAGCGGTTCGGCAGCCAGGTGCTCGTGCTGTCCGTGGACGCCCGGCGCTGCCCGGAGGGCACCAGCACGCCGTCCGGGTTCGAGGTCACCACGCACGGCGGGCGCCGGGGGACCGGCATCGACGCCGTGGAGTGGGCCCACCGGGCCGCGGAGCTGGGCGCCGGGGAGATCCTGCTGAACTCCATGGACGCGGACGGCACCAAGGACGGCTACGACACCGCGATGATCACGGCGGTCCGCGAGCACGTCACCGTGCCGGTGATCGCGTCCGGCGGCGCCGGCGCGCTCGGCCACTTCCCGCCCGCGATCGAGGCCGGCGCGGACGCCGTCCTGGCGGCGTCCGTGTTCCACTTCGGCGACCTGCGGATCGGCGAGGTGAAGGCCACCCTCCGGGAGGCCGGCCACCCCGTCCGCTGAGGTCCGCCCTCCCGGCCCGTCCCGCCCCGGCGGGGCACCGGGAGGGCGCCCGCGCTCCCGGCTCCGGCAGCGGCCCCACGTCCCGGCCCGGCGCGCCGGGCGAACAGCGCCCGCCCGGGTCGACGCGGAGAGGGCGTGCGCCTCCTCCTCGCCGTCCGCGTACCCGCCGGCCGCCGCGGCCCCGAGCGCGGTCTCAGACCCCCAGCCGCGCCTCGAGGACGCGGGCGACCGCCTCCTTGTCCCCGTCCAGCTCCACCCGGGCGGCGCCCTGCCGCCCGTACAGGAACAGCGTCAGCTCGCCCGGTTCGCCGGTCACCGTGACCACCGGCACGCCGCGGCGCGCGACGGCCGTCCGGCCGTCCGGGCGGCGCACGACGAGCCCCACCGGGCAGCGCCGCCCGACCAGGCGGGCCGCCTTCTCCAGCCGGGCCCACAGCGCGTTCGCGAACACCGGGTCGACCTCGCGCGGCGTCCAGTCCGCCTGCGCCCGCCGCACGTCCTCGGCGTGGACGTAGAACTCCACGGTGTTGGCGCCCTCGTCGACCTGCTTGATCGAGAACGGGGACATCCGCGGCGGGCCCGTCCGGACCAGCCGGACCAGCTCCTCGTACGGCTTCGCGGCGAACTCCGCCTGCACCCGCTCCAGCCGGCTTCGCAGGGGTCCCAGCAGGACGCCCGCCGCCGCGTCCGGGCGGCGCTCGCGCACCACCACGTGGGCGGCCAGGTCGCGGGTGGTCCAGCCGTCGCAGAGGGTCGGGGCGTCGGGGCCCGCCGCCTCCAACAGGTCGGCCAGGAGCAGTCGTTCACGCTTGGCATGGGTGGACATGACCGCCAGCGTACGGGGGCGCGCCCCGGTCCGCCCAGTGGACACGGCCCGGAGCGCCCCGCGCCGCGCGGCACAATGGCGGCATGACGAGCAACCTTGACCCGGCCATCGCCGCCCGTCTCAAGCGCAGCCCCGACGGGCTGGTCCCGGCCATCGCCCAGCAGTACGACACCGGCGAGGTGCTGATGCTCGGCTGGATGGACGACGAGGCCCTGCACCGCACCCTCACCACCGGCCGCTGCACCTACTGGTCGCGCAGCCGCCGGGAGTACTGGGTCAAGGGCGACACGTCCGGCCACGTCCAGCACGTCAGGTCCGTCGCCCTCGACTGCGACGCCGACACGATCCTCGTCAAGGTCGACCAGGTGGGCGCCGCCTGCCACACCGGCGCCAGGACGTGCTTCGACGCCGACGTGCTCCCGCTGGGCGAGTAGGGTCGGGCGGCATGGACCTCGAGACCTTCCGCAAGCTGGCGGGCGACCGCCGAGTGATCCCCGTCAGCCGCCGCCTCCTCGCGGACGGCGACACCCCGGTCGGCCTCTACCGCAAGCTGGCCGCGGAACGCCCCGGAACGTTCCTCCTGGAGTCCGCCGAGAACGGCCGCTCCTGGTCCCGGTACTCCTTCGTCGGCGTCCGCAGCGCCGCCACCCTGACCGTGCGCGACGGGCAGGCGCACTGGCTGGGCACCCCGCCCGTCGGCGTCCCCGTGGACGGCGACCCGCTGGCGGCGCTGCGCGCCACCGTGGAGGCCCTGCACACCCCGCGCGACCTCGCCTCCGGGATGCCGCCCTTCACCGGCGGCATGGTCGGCTACCTCGGCTACGACGTCGTGCGGCGCCTGGAGCGCATCGGCGACCACGGCGCGGACGAGCTGGGCCTGCCCGAGCTGACCATGCTGCTCACCTCCGACCTGGCCGTCCTCGACCACTGGGACGGCACGGTCCTGCTGATCGCCAACGCGATCAACCACAACGACCTCGACACCGGCGTCGACGAGGCCTACGCGGACGCCGTCGCCCGGCTCGACGCCATGCAGGCCGACCTCACCCGGCCCGCCGACTCCGGGCCCGCGGTCCTGCCGCCGTCCGAGCTGCCCGAGTACACCACCCGCTGGGGCGGCGAGGCGTACCAGGAGGCCGTCGAGGACATCAAGGAGCGCATCCGCGCCGGCGAGGCCTTCCAGGTCGTCCCGTCGCAGCGCTTCCGGACGCCCTGCACGGCGAGCGCCCTGGACGTCTACCGGGTCCTGCGCGCCACCAACCCCTCCCCGTACATGTACCTCCTGCGCCTCGACGGGTTCGACGTCGTCGGCTCCAGCCCGGAGGCACTGGTCAAGGTCGAGGCCGGGCACGCGATGGTCCACCCGATCGCCGGCACCCGGCCGCGCGGCGCCACCCCGCAGGAGGACCAGGCCCTCGCCGACGAGCTGATCGCCGACCCCAAGGAGCGCGCCGAGCACCTCATGCTCGTCGACCTCGGCCGCAACGACCTGGGCCGGGTCTGCGAGCCCGGTTCCGTCGAGGTCGTCGACTTCATGTCGATCGAGCGCTACTCCCACGTCATGCACATCGTCTCCACGGTGACCGGCCGCGTCGCGGAGGGCCGCACCGCCTTCGACGTGCTGACCGCCTGCTTCCCCGCCGGGACGCTCTCCGGGGCGCCCAAGCCGCGCGCCATGCAGATCATCGAGGAGCTGGAGCCCAGCCGCCGCGGCCTGTACGGCGGCGCCGTCGGCTACCTGGACTTCGCGGGCGACTCGGACACGGCCATCGCCATCCGCACGGCCCTGCTGCGCGACGGCACGGCGTACGTCCAGGCGGGCGCCGGGGTGGTCGCGGACTCCGACCCGGTCGCCGAGGACACCGAGTGCCGCAACAAGGCCGCCGCGGTGCTCCGCGCCGTCCACACGGCCAACCGGATGAACCGCGTCCGAGCGCATGGGGGATAGTGGGGTGCGTGAGTGCCGCATCCGTACCCCAGCCCCGTGCCACCGGCCAGGGCGAGGCGGTGACCGCAGGAAGCGGCCGCCGCAGCCTCGCCGTGGCCCTGCTCCTCGGCGCCCTCGGCTCCGCCGTCGTGCTGCTCGCCTCCGGCCGCACCTGGACCGAGGGGCGCGCCACCGGCGTCGGCGGCAGCGTCGCCCTGGAGGCCGCCGGGGGTGACGTCACCGGCGTGCCCACGGCCCTGGCCGTCGTCGGGCTCGCCGCCCTCGTCGCCGTCCTCGCCGCGCGCGGCGCGGGGCGCCGCGTCGTCGCGCTGCTCCTCGCGCTGAGCGGCGCCGGAGCGGCCGCGGCCGCCCTCCTCGGCGCGAACGACAGCGCCGCCCTCGACGAGCGGGCCGCCCGCGCCACCGGCGACACCGCCGCGCGGGCCGCCGACCTGACCCAGACGGCCTGGCCGTACGTGACGGCCGCCGCCGCCCTGCTGATCCTCGCCGCCGGGCTGATCGCCCTGCGCTACGGCCGGACCTGGCCCGCCATGTCCGGCCGGTACGAGCGCGACGGCGCCCCCCGCGCGCGCACCGCCCGGCGCACCGACGACCCCGACCGGCCCGAGGACCTGTGGAAGGCCCTGGACCGGGGCGAGGACCCCACGGACGGCGCCTGACCGGGGCCTTCCGACGCGCGCGGCGCACCCCCGGATCACCCGGCACGCGTGCGTGCGGAAGAATGGACCCGAGCGTCCGCACTCGGCGGGGCCTCACCACAGAGCAACACTCAGCGAGGAGCAACTCATGGCGGGCAGCGCCCACGGACACACCCCGGCCGCCTGGACCGGTGTCACCATCTCCTTCATCGGCTTCTGCATCGCCGGCGTCTTCATGGTGGCGGCCAACCCGCTCGGCTTCTGGGCCGGAATCGCCGTCGTCCTGCTCGGCGGTGTCGTCGGTGCCGCGATGAAGGCCGCCGGACTCGGCCAGCCCAAGGAGTCGCGGGAGCAGGCCGAGGCGCGCAGCACCGCCGGCCACGCGCAGGCCGCCTCCTGACCCCCGCACACCCCTGACCCCCGGTCGGGCACGAGGCGCGGTCCGGCCCTGCCGGGCTGCGCCTTTCCGTACGGGCGGCGACAATCGGCGGGTGGACGCCACGACACCGCAGCCCCCGCCCCCCGGACCCGGCCCGCACCCCGCCGGCCCGCCCCCCGACCCGGCCCGCGCCCCCTACGCGCCGTCGCCCCCGCCCCCGGTCCCGCCGCACCGGCGGCTCCTGGCGCCGCTGGGCACCCTGGCGGGCGTCGCGGCGGCCTTCGCGTACGTCGGCGCCGTCGACCCCAACGAGCCCGGCCACTACCCCGCCTGCCCCCTGCTGCGGTACACGGGCCTGTACTGCCCCGGCTGCGGCGGGCTGCGCAGCGCCCACGCCTTCGTCCACGGGGACCTCGCGACCGCCCTCGGCGCCAACGCCATGGCCGTCGCCGGATACGTGGCCTTCGCCGTGTTCATGGTCGTCTGGCTGGCCAGGGCGGTCCGCGGCCTCCCGGTGCGGCTCGATCCGGGGCCGCGGCTCCTCTGGCTGCTCGGTGGGACCTGGGCGGTCTTCACCGTCGTGCGGAACCTGCCCTTCGGCTCCGCGCTCGCCCCGTGAAGGCCCAGGTCACCGCCGAGACGTCAACCGGATGCGGACTACGGCCCCACCTCCGGATACCATCGAGGGTGTCTGGCTTGATCAAACATCACCCTCCCGAAAGGGGGCCTCTCGCGTGAGTGTGCTCGACGAGATCATCGAAGGCGTGCGCGCCGACCTCGCAGAGCGACAGGCGCGGGTCTCCCTCGACGAGCTCAAGGAGCGGGCCGCCAAGGCCCCCCAAGCCCGCGACGGCGTGGCCGCGCTGCGTGGCGAGGGCGTCAAGGTGATCTGCGAAGTCAAGCGTTCCAGCCCCTCCAAGGGCGCCCTGGCCGCCATCGCGGACCCGGCGGGACTCGCCGCGGACTACGAGGCGGGCGGTGCGGCCGTGATCTCCGTCCTCACCGAGCAGCGCCGCTTCGGCGGCTCCCTCGCCGACCTGGAGGCCGTCCGCGCGCGCGTCGACGTGCCGGTCCTGCGCAAGGACTTCATCGTCACCGCCTACCAGCTGTGGGAGGCCCGCGCGTACGGCGCGGACGTCGCCCTGCTGATCGTCGCCGCCCTGGACCAGCCCGCGCTGGTCTCGCTGATCGAGCGCGCCGAGTCCATCGGGCTCACCCCGCTCGTCGAGGTCCACGACGAGGAGGAGGTCGCCCGCGCCGTCGACGCCGGAGCCCGGATCATCGGCGTCAACGCCCGCGACCTGAAGACCCTCAAGGTGGACCGCTCCACCTTCGAGCGGGTCGCCCCCGAGATCCCGTCCCACGTCGTCAAGGTCGCCGAGTCCGGCATCCGCGGCCCGCACGACCTGATCGCGTACGCCAACGCGGGCGCCGACGCGGTGCTCGTCGGCGAGTCGCTGGTGACCGGCCGCGACCCGAAGGCCGCCGTGGCCGACCTCGTCGCCGCCGGGGCGCACCCGGCCCTGCGGCACGGGCGGGACTGAGCGCCCGCCGTGTCCGTACCCGCCGTCCCCCTCACCCCGGTCGTGGCCCGGCCCCGCGCGGTCCTGGCCACGCCCCCGGAGGCGTACGCCCGGCTCGCCCGCGGCTGCCGCCCCCGGGGCTGCCGCGCGCCCGCGCGGCGGGTGCACGGACGGCGCGTGCGGTACGTCATCGGCTCCGAGCCCGGCCAGGTCAACGGCATGCGATGGCGCCCCCCGCGGGGCGCGGGGAACGCGACCGCGTGACACGTCATGTCCGGCCCGCGGCCGGCTGACGGCCCCCGCCCCCACGGCGTTCGGTGTCCACCCACACTCACCGTGAGGTTTCCGCATGTCCAGCGAGTTCTTCGTCCCCGACCCGGAGGGTCGTGTCCCGGACGCCGGGGGCTACTTCGGCGCCTTCGGCGGCAAGTTCATCCCGGAGGCGCTCGTCGCCGCCGTGGACGAGGTCGCCGTCGAGTACGACAAGGCCAAGACCGACCCGGCGTTCGCCGCCGAGCTCGACGACCTCCTCGTCCACTACACCGGCCGGCCCAGCGCCCTCACCGAGGTGCCCCGGTTCGCCGAGCACGCCGGCGGCGCCCGGGTCTTCCTCAAGCGCGAGGACCTGAACCACACCGGCTCCCACAAGATCAACAACGTGCTGGGCCAGGCCCTGCTCACCCGGCGGATGGGCAAGACCCGCGTCATCGCCGAGACGGGCGCCGGACAGCACGGCGTCGCCACCGCGACCGCGTGCGCGCTGTTCGGCCTCGACTGCACCATCTACATGGGCGAGATCGACACGCGGCGCCAGGCCCTCAACGTCGCCCGCATGCGGATGCTCGGCGCCGAGGTCATCGCCGTGAAGTCCGGCAGCCGCACGCTGAAGGACGCCATCAACGAGGCGTTCCGCGACTGGGTCGCCAACGTCGACCACACCCACTACCTCTTCGGGACCGTCGCCGGCCCCCACCCGTTCCCCGCCATGGTCCGCGACTTCCACCGGGTCATCGGCGTCGAGGCGCGCCGCCAGATCCTGGAGCGCGCCGGGCGGCTGCCCGACGCCGCCGTCGCCTGCGTCGGCGGCGGCTCCAACGCCATCGGCCTGTTCCACGCGTTCATCCCCGACGAGGGCGTCCGCCTCGTCGGCTGCGAGCCGGCCGGCCACGGCGTGGAGACCGGCGAGCACGCGGCGACCCTGACCGCCGGCGAGCCGGGCATCCTGCACGGTTCCCGCTCGTACGTCCTCCAGGACGACGAGGGCCAGATCACCGAGCCGTACTCGATCTCCGCCGGCCTGGACTACCCGGGCATCGGCCCCGAGCACGCCTACCTCAAGGACAGCGGCCGCGGCGAGTACCGCGCCGTGACCGACGACGCGGCCATGCAGGCCCTGCGCCTGCTCTCCCGCACCGAGGGCATCATCCCGGCCATCGAGTCCGCCCACGCCCTCGCCGGCGCCCTGGAGATCGGCCGGGAGCTGGGCCCGGACGGGCTGGTCCTGGTGAACCTGTCCGGCCGCGGCGACAAGGACATGGACACCGCCGCCCGCTACTTCGGGCTGTACGACACCGACGCCGAGGTCGCCTCCGACGAGGCCGGCGACACCGCCGAGATCGAGGGGGACGCCAAGTGAGCGGCAACGTCCGGCTGCTGAGCGACACCCTGGCCGCGGCCAGGGCCGAGGACCGGGCCGCGCTCATCGCGTACCTCCCGGCCGGCTTCCCGACCGTGGACGGCGGGATCGAGGCGGTCAAGGCCGTCCTGGACGGCGGCGCCGACGTCGTCGAGGTCGGGCTGCCGCACAGCGACCCGGTCCTGGACGGCCCCGTCATCCAGACCGCCGACGACATCGCCCTGCGCGGCGGCCTGCGGATCGCCGACGTGATGCGCACGGTCCGCGAGGCGTTCGAGGCCACCGGCAAGCCGGTCCTCGTCATGACGTACTGGAACCCCGTCGACCGGTACGGCGTCGAGCGGTTCACCGCGGAGCTGGCCGAGGCCGGCGGCGCCGGGTGCATCCTGCCCGACCTGCCGGTCCAGGAGTCCGGGCTGTGGCGGGAGCACGCCGAGAAGCACGGACTGGCCACCGTGTTCGTCGTCGCGCCGAGCAGCAGGGACGAGCGGCTCGCCACGATCACCGCCGCCGGCTCCGGCTTCGTCTACGCGGCGTCCCTCATGGGCGTCACCGGGACCCGCGAGTCCGTCGGCGAGCAGGCCGCCGACCTCGTGCGCCGCACCCGCGCCACCACGGACCTGCCGGTCTGCGTCGGGCTCGGCGTGTCCAACGCCGAGCAGGCCGCGGAGGTGGCCTCCTTCGCGGACGGCGTCATCGTCGGCTCCGCCTTCGTCAAGCGACTCCTCGACGCCGACGACCAGGCGGCCGGAGTGGCGGCCGTACGGGAACTGGCGGGCGAACTGGCCCGGGGCGTGAAGCGGGTTTCGTAGCTCGTACGGGTGGTTGTGGAACCGGGGAGGCGCGGACGTGCCTCCCCGGTTCGTTGCTTGGGCGTGAACGAGAAGAACAGGGCAGGGAAGCAGAGCGCGCGCCAGCGGCTCCAGATCGAACGCGAGCGCGAGCGGGCCCGCGAGAAGCGCCGCCGCCTGGTGCTCGTGTCGGCGGCCGTCGCCGGTGTGCTCGGCCTCGCCGCCGTCGTCGGCGTCATCGCGGCGAACACCGGCGGCAAGGGCGACACGGCCGGCAAGGGCCCGGTGACCGCCCCGTCCGGCGCCACCGGCGAGGACCAGCTGGTCGTCCCGGTCGGCGCGCCGGACGCCCCCGCCACGCTGACCGTGTGGGAGGACTTCCGCTGCCCGGCCTGCGCCATGTTCGAGAACACCTTCCGGGACACGATCCACGAGCTGGAGGCCGCCGGGCAGCTCCGGACCGAGTACCGGCTCGCCACGCTCATCGACGGCAACATGGGCGGCGGCGGCTCGCTCAACGCGGCGAACGCCGCGGCGTGCGCGCAGGACGCCGGGAAGTTCAGCGCGTACCACGACGTGCTCTTCGCGAACCAGCCGGAGGAGGCCGACGACGCCTTCGCCAAGGACGCGAAGCTCTTCGAGCTGGCGGCGAAGGTGCCGGGCCTCGACACCCCCGCCTTCCGCTCCTGCGTCACCGGCGGCACGCACGACGGCTGGGTGAACGCGTCGAACGAGGCGTTCCGCGCCGGTGACTTCCGGGGCACGCCGACCGTCCTGCTCAACGGCGAGCCGATCTTCCCGGCGAAGGGGAACGAGCAGATCTCCCCGGCGAACCTGAGGAAGTGGGTCGCGCAGGCCAACAAGGGCAAGAAGCCGGGCACGGCGACCCCGTCCGCCGGGGCGTCCGCGTCCGCGCCGGGGGCCGCCTCGCAGTCCGCGTCGCCCTCGGCGGGCGAAGCCGACGGCGGCTCGGACACCGGCTCCGGGCCGGGCTTCGGCGCGGACCCCGCGTACTGACGCCGTACCGACCCCGCGTATCGATGCCGTACCGACGCCGTACCGACGGTGGCCGGGGCCCGCGCCGCGGCCCCGGCCACCGTCCGACCGGGCGGAACCGGCCGGGTGTTATGCAGTCTTTGCCGGGCGGGTGACCCGGTCACCGGCCCGGCAGGGTAGCGTCGGTGGTGCCATGGACCTTGCCTACATTCCCAGCCCGTCGACCGGCGTGATCCACCTCGGACCGGTCCCGCTGCGCGGCTACGCCTTCTGCATCATCATCGGTGTCTTCGTCGCCGTCTGGTACGGCAACAGGCGCTGGGTCGCCCGGGGCGGCACCGCCGGCACCGTGGCCGACATCGCCGTCTGGGCGGTTCCCTTCGGACTGGTCGGCGGCCGGCTCTACCACGTCGTCACGGACTACCAGCTGTACTTCAGCGAGGGCCGGAACTGGGTCGACGCGTTCAAGATCTGGGAAGGCGGCCTCGGCATCTGGGGCGCGATCGCGCTCGGCGCGGTGGGCGCCTGGATCGGCTGCCGCCGCCGGGGGATCCCGCTGCCCGCGTACGCCGACGCGATCGCGCCGGGCATCGCCTTCGCCCAGGCGATCGGCCGCTGGGGCAACTGGTTCAACCAGGAGCTGTACGGCCGGCCCACCGACCTGCCGTGGGCGCTGGAGATCGGCGAGGGCGTGAACCGCGAGGCCGGGCTCTACCACCCGACCTTCCTGTACGAGTCGCTGTGGTGCGTCGGCGTCGCCCTCCTGGTGATCTGGGCCGACCGCCGGTTCACGCTGGGCCACGGCCGGGCCTTCGCCCTGTACGTCGCCGCGTACTGCGCGGGCCGCGGCTGGATCGAGTACATGCGCGTCGACGACGCCCACCACATCCTGGGGCTGCGCCTCAACGTGTGGACGGCGATCGTGGTCTTCCTGCTGGCCGTCACGTACATCGTGCTGTCGGCGCGGAAGCGTCCGGGCCGGGAGGAGGTCGTGGAGCCCCCGGCGGCCGCCAGGGCCGGCGCGGGGACGGCCACCGCGGACACCGGCGCCAAGACCGAGACCGCCAAGACCGATCTCGCCAAGACCGAGACCGCCAAGACCGATCTCGCCAAGACCGACACCGGCGAGCCCGCCGCCGACGAGCCCGCCGCCGACGAGCCCGCCGCCGGCGAGGCCGGCGCGGGGGCCAAGGCGCCGCAGAAGTCGTAACCGCGCCCGCGCGCGAGGAGCGGCCGTCCGGACCCGAGGGGGCCCGGGCGGCCGCTCCGCCGTCTCAGAGCGCCTCGATCTCCGAGCGGTACGGCATGGAGGACGACGCCCCGGCCCGCTGCACCGACAGCGACGCCGCCGCCGACGCCCACGCCAGGGCGTCCGGCACGGCCCTGCCCTCCCCGAGGGCCACCGCGAGCGCCCCGGTGAACGTGTCCCCGGCCGCGGTCGTGTCCACGGCCCGCACCCGCCGGGCGGGCACGGTCACCGGCCGGGCGCCCCGGGCCGCGTACAGGGAGCCGGCCGCGCCGAGCGTCACGACCACCTCCGGGACGACCCGCAGCAGCTCCTCGGCGGCCGCGCGCGGGTCGGCGACGCCGGCCAGCCCGCTCGCCTCGTGCTCGTTGGGCACCAGCAGGTCGATCAGCTCCAGCAGGTCGTGCGGCAGCGGCCGGGCGGGGGAGGGCGTGAGGACGGTGCGGACGCCGTGGCGGCGGGCGGCCCGCGCACCGGCGACGACCGCCTCCAACGGGAGCTCCAGCTGGAGCAGCAGAGCGTCCGCCGCCGCGATGCGGGCCTCGTCCGCCGGGGTGAGGCCGGTGACGGAGGCGTTGGCGCCGGGGACGACGACGATGGCGTTGCCGCCGTCGTCGTCGACCACGATGTGGGCGGTGCCGGACGGGCCGTCGACCGTGCGCAGCAGGCCGGTGTCGACGCCGGACTCCGCGAGGGCCGTCCGCAGCCGGACGCCGAAGTCGTCGGAGCCCACCGCGCCGATCATCGACACCTCGGCGCCCGCCCGGGCCGCCGCGACGGCCTGGTTGGCGCCCTTGCCGCCGGGGACCGTGCGGAACTCCCGTCCCGCCACGGTCTCCCCGAGCCCGGGCGCCCGGGCCACGTAGGCGACGAGGTCCATGTTGGTGCTGCCCAGCACCGCGATGCGGGGCGGGGGCCAGGTGCGCGTCATGCCGGGATTCTCCCCCGCGAGGGGCCTCCCGTCCCCGGCGGGCACCCCGCCCGCTGGTGTGGTGACCCTTACTAAGTAAAGCCTGCCTTGCTGGCGCGCCCCTTACATCGAGCGTATTTTCGATGTTGATCAGGGAGAGGCGCGGGTCGGCCCGCGCGGAGCAAGGGGAGAGCTGTGTCCATCATCGAGACCGAGGCCGCGCTGCACGTCGCCCACCGCGACAACCACACCCACCGCGACGTGAACGGCGGCTGGCTGCGCCCGGCGGTGTTCGGCGCGATGGACGGGCTGGTCTCCAACCTGGCGCTGATGACGGGTGTGGCGGGCAGTTCGGTCTCGCAGCAGGCCGTCGTCGTCACCGGCCTGGCCGGCCTCGCCGCCGGCGCGTTCTCCATGGCGGCCGGCGAGTACACCTCCGTCGCCTCCCAGCGGGAGCTGGTCGAGGCGGAGCTGGACGTCGAACGGCGGGAGCTGCGCAAGCACCCGGTGGACGAGATGGAGGAGCTGGCCGCGCTGTACGTGGCGCGCGGTGTCGAGCCCCCGCTCGCCCGCGAGGTGGCCATGCAGCTGTCGCGCGACCCGGAGCAGGCGCTGGAGATCCACGCCCGCGAGGAGCTGGGCATCGACCCGGACGACCTGCCGTCGCCGCTGGTCGCCGCCGCCTCGTCGTTCGGCTCGTTCGCGCTGGGCGCGCTGCTGCCCGTCCTGCCGTACCTGCTGGGCGCGACCGCGCTGTGGCCCGCGGTGCTGCTGGCGCTCGCCGGGCTGTTCGCCTGCGGGGCGCTCGTCGCGCGGGTGACGGCGCGCGGCTGGTGGTACAGCGGCCTGCGGCAGCTGGCCCTCGGCGGCGCGGCGGCGGCCGTGACGTACGCGCTGGGCAGTGCCTTCGGCGCGGTGCTCTGAGGCGGGAGGGTCCCGGCGGCCGGCCGCCCGCGGTGCGGTCCGCGGGCGGCCGGGTTACCGTCGTGTTGCCGGGGCGTTGTGACGAACGTCCAATAGCCGGATCGGTCGGCAGGTGGGACACTATGCAAGGCACCACATAGGTAGCCGATACCCGGCGGTTTCGACTCCCTCGTCCGAGGGGATGAGTCGTGAGCGCCGCGGGCAACGAGGCCCGCTTCCCCCCGACAGGCCGCAGGACGCCACCCGTGTCCCTTCCGCTCTGTCCACCCGACGTGAGACCACAGCGACACCACCCCCTGTGGTGTCCGCATGCTGGAATGAACTATCCGGTTTTCGAGAAGCATTCCATCATGTAACCTGCACGAAATTTCAGCGGAGGGCCAACGTCGTCCCTTCGGCACTCGCATATGCCACGACGACGACGGGAGAGCCGATGCGTTCCGACGCCTGGTCGCCCATGGACAGTCGCCCCGCTCCGCAGGGGATGTACGACCCCCGCAACGAACACGACGCGTGCGGCGTCGGGTTGGTGGCCACCCTCACCGGTGTCCCCAGCCACGAGCTGGTCGAGCAGGCGCTGACCGTACTGCGCAACCTGGAGCACCGCGGCGCGACCGGCTCCGAACCCGACTCCGGTGACGGCGCCGGCATCCTCATCCAGGTCCCGGACGCGTTCCTGCGCGAGGTCGCCGGGTTCCCGCTGCCCGAGGCCGGCACGTACGCCGTCGGCGCCGCCTTCCTCCCCGAGGACACCGCGGACGAAGCCGTCTCACACATCGAGACGCTCGCCCGCGAGGAGGGCCTCACCGTCCTCGGCTGGCGCGAGGTCCCCGTCACCCCGGGCCTCCTCGGCGCCACCGCCCGCTCCACCATGCCCGCCTTCCGCCAGCTGTTCGTCACCGACGGCGGCGCCCGCTCCGGCCTCGAACTGGACCGCAGGGCGTTCGTGCTGCGCAAGCGCGCCGAGCTGGAGCTGGGCGTCTACTTCGCCTCGCTGTCCGCCCGGACCCTGGTCTACAAGGGCATGCTCACCACCGGCCAGCTGGAGCCGTTCTTCCCGGACCTGTCCGACCGCCGCGTCGCCAGCGCGCTCGCCCTGGTCCACTCGCGGTTCTCCACCAACACCTTCCCGAGCTGGCCGCTCGCCCACCCGTACCGCTTCGTCGCCCACAACGGCGAGATCAACACGGTCAAGGGCAACCGCAACTGGATGCGCGCCCGCGAGTCCCAGCTCGTCTCCGACCTCTTCGGCGACGGGGACCTGGAGCGGATCTTCCCGATCTGCTCCCCGGACGCGTCCGACTCCGCCTCCTTCGACGAGGTCCTGGAACTGCTGCACCTCGGCGGCCGCTCCCTGCCCCACGCGGTGCTGATGATGGTCCCCGAGGCGTGGGAGAACCACGACTCCATGGACCCGGCCCGGCGCGCCTTCTACCAGTACCACTCCACGATGATGGAGCCCTGGGACGGCCCCGCCTGCGTCACCTTCACCGACGGCACCCAGATCGGCGCCGTCCTGGACCGCAACGGCCTGCGCCCCGGCCGCTACTGGGTCACCGAGGACGGCCTCGTCGTCCTCTCCTCCGAGGTCGGCGTCCTCGACGTCGCGCCCGGCAAGGTCGTCCGCAAGGGCCGCCTCCAGCCCGGCAAGATGTTCCTCGTCGACACCGCGGAGCACCGCATCATCGAGGACGACGAGATCAAGGCGAAGCTCGCCGCCGAACACCCGTACCAGGAGTGGCTGGAGACCGGGATCATCGAGCTGGGCGACCTGCCCGAGCGCGAGCACATCGTCCACACCCACGCCTCGGTCACCCGCCGCCAGCAGACCTTCGGCTACACCGAGGAGGAGCTGCGCGTCATCCTCGCGCCGATGGCCCGCGCCGGCGCCGAACCGATCGGCTCCATGGGCACCGACTCGCCCATCGCCGCGCTCTCCGACCGCCCGCGCCTCCTGTTCGACTACTTCACCCAGCTGTTCGCGCAGGTCACCAACCCGCCGCTGGACGCCATCCGCGAGGAGCTCGTCACCTCGCTGATCTCCTCGCTCGGCCCGCAGGGCAACCTGCTGGAGCCGACCGCCGCGTCCTGCCGCAGCGTCACCCTGCCGTTCCCGGTCATCGACAACGACGAGCTGGCCAAGCTCATCCACGTCAACGCCGACGGCGACATGCCCGGCATGACCGCGGTCACCCTCTCCGGCCTGTACCGGGTCTCCGGCGGCGGCGACGCCCTCGCCGCCCGGATCGAGGAGATCTGCGCCGAGGCCGACGCCGCGATCGAGGACGGCGCCCGCCTCATCGTCCTGTCCGACCGGCACTCCGACGCCGAGCACGCGCCGATCCCCTCGCTGCTGCTCACCGCGGCCGTCCACCACCACCTCATCCGCACCAAGCAGCGCACCCAGGTGGGCCTGCTGGTCGAGGCCGGCGACGTCCGCGAGGTCCACCACGTCGCGCTGCTCATCGGCTACGGCGCCGCCGCCGTGAACCCGTACCTCGCCATGGAGTCCGTCGAGGACCTCGCCCGCGCCGGCACGTTCATCGAGGGCGTCGAGCCCGAGCAGGCCATCCGCAACCTCATCCACGCCCTCGGCAAGGGCGTGCTGAAGGTCATGTCGAAGATGGGCATCTCGACCGTCGCCTCCTACCGCGGCGCCCAGGTCTTCGAGGCCGTCGGCCTCGACCAGACCTTCGTCGACACGTACTTCAACGGCACCTCCAGCAAGATCGGCGGCGCCGGCCTCGACGTCGTCGCCAAGGAGGTCGCCGCCCGCCACGCCAAGGCGTACCCGGCCAGCGGCATCGCGCCGGCCCACCGCGCCCTGGACATCGGCGGCGAGTACCAGTGGCGCCGCGAGGGCGAGCCGCACCTGTTCGACCCCGAGACGGTCTTCCGCCTCCAGCACGCCACGCGCTCCAAGCGGTACGACATCTTCAAGAAGTACACGGAGCGGGTGAACGAGCAGTCCGAGCGGCTGATGACGCTGCGCGGCCTGTTCGGCTTCACCTCCGACCGCCCCTCGATCCCGATCGAGGAGGTCGAGCCGGTCAGCGAGATCGTCAAGCGGTTCTCCACCGGCGCCATGTCGTACGGCTCCATCTCCAAGGAGGCGCACGAGACCCTCGCCGTCGCCATGAACCAGCTGGGCGCCAAGTCCAACACCGGTGAGGGCGGCGAGGACCCGGACCGGCTGTACGACCCGGCCCGCCGGTCGGCCATCAAGCAGGTCGCCTCCGGCCGCTTCGGCGTCACCAGCGAGTACCTGGTCAACGCCGACGACATCCAGATCAAGATGGCCCAGGGCGCCAAGCCCGGCGAGGGCGGCCAGCTGCCCGGCCACAAGGTGTACCCGTGGGTGGCCAGGACCCGGCACTCCACGCCCGGCGTCGGCCTGATCTCCCCGCCGCCGCACCACGACATCTACTCCATCGAGGACCTGGCCCAGCTGATCCACGACCTCAAGAACGCCAACCCGGCCGCCCGCATCCACGTGAAGCTGGTGTCCGAGGTCGGCGTCGGCACGGTCGCGGCCGGCGTGTCCAAGGCCCACGCGGACGTGGTGCTCATCTCCGGCCACGACGGCGGCACGGGCGCCTCCCCGCTCACCTCGCTGAAGCACGCGGGCGGCCCCTGGGAGCTCGGCCTCGCCGAGACCCAGCAGACCCTGCTGCTCAACGGGCTGCGCGACCGGATCGTCGTCCAGACCGACGGCCAGCTGAAGACCGGCCGCGACGTGGTCATCGCCGCGCTCCTCGGCGCCGAGGAGTTCGGCTTCGCCACCGCGCCGCTCGTCGTCTCCGGCTGCGTCATGATGCGCGTCTGCCACCTGGACACCTGCCCGGTCGGCATCGCCACGCAGAACCCGGTGCTGCGCGAGCGGTTCTCCGGCAAGCCCGAGTTCGTCGTGAACTTCTTCGAGTTCATCGCCGAGGAGGTCCGCGAGCTCCTCGCCGAGCTGGGCTTCCGCACGCTGGCCGAGGCGGTCGGCCACGCCGAACTCCTCGACACCGCGCGGGCCGTGGACCACTGGAAGGCCCAGGGCCTCGACCTGGCCCCGCTGTTCCACGTCCCCGAGCTGCCCGAGGGCGCCGTCCGCCACCAGGTCGTCGGACAGGACCACGGCCTGGAGAAGGCCCTGGACAACCAGCTCATCGAGCTGGCCGCCGACGCCCTCGGCGCGGCGAGCGCCGAGGACGCCCGGCCGGTCCGCGCCCAGCTGGCGATCCGCAACATCAACCGGACGGTCGGCACCATGCTCGGCCACGAGGTGACCAAGCGGTTCGGCGGCGCGGGCCTGCCCGACGACACGATCGACATCACCTTCACCGGCTCCGCGGGCCAGTCGTTCGGCGCGTTCGTGCCGCGCGGCGTGACCCTCCGCCTGGAGGGCGACGCCAACGACTACGTCGGCAAGGGCCTGTCGGGCGGCCGCCTCGTCGTCCGCCCGGACCGCGCCGCCGACCACCTGGCCGAGTACTCGACCATCGCGGGCAACACCATCGCGTACGGCGCGACCGGCGGCGAGATCTTCCTGCGCGGCCGCACCGGCGAGCGCTTCTGCGTCCGCAACTCCGGCGCGCTGGTGGTCTCCGAGGGCGTCGGCGACCACGGCTGCGAGTACATGACCGGCGGCCACGCCGTCGTCCTCGGCGAGACGGGCCGGAACTTCGCGGCCGGCATGTCCGGCGGCGTCGCCTACGTCATCGACCTCGACCCGGACAACGTCAACTCCGGCAACCTGCAGGCCGTCGAGGCCCTCGACGACACCGACCGGGCGTGGCTGCACGACGTGGTGCGCCGCCACCACGAGGAGACCGGCTCCACCGTCGCCGAGAGGCTCCTCGCCGAGTGGCCCACCGCCGTGGACCGCTTCAGCAAGATCATCCCGACCACGTACAAGGCAGTGCTCGCCGCCAAGGACGCCGCCGAGCGGGCCGGTCTCTCCGAGGCCGAGACCACCGAGAAGATGATGGAGGCGGCGACCAATGGCTGACCCCAAGGGCTTCCTGACCACCGGGCGCGAAGGTGCCCAGAGCCGCCCGGTGAGCGAGCGCGTCAAGGACTGGAACGAGGTCTACGTCCCCGGCTCCCTGCTGCCGATCATCAGCAAGCAGGCGTCGCGGTGCATGGACTGCGGCATCCCGTTCTGCCACAACGGCTGCCCCCTCGGAAACCTCATCCCCGAGTGGAACGACTTCGCCTACCGCGAGGACTGGGGCGCCGCGTACGAGCGGCTGCACGCCACCAACAACTTCCCGGAGTTCACCGGGCGGCTGTGTCCCGCGCCCTGCGAGGCGGCGTGCGTGCTCGGCATCAACCAGCCGGCCGTCACCATCAAGAACGTCGAGGTCTCGATCATCGACAAGGCGTGGGAGTCCGGCAACGTGACCCCGCAGCCCCCGCAGCGGCTCTCCGGCAAGACCGTCGCCGTCATCGGCTCCGGACCGGCCGGCCTCGCCGCCGCCCAGCAGCTGACCCGCGCCGGCCACACGGTCGCCGTGTACGAGCGCGCCGACCGCGTCGGCGGCCTGCTCCGGTACGGCATCCCCGAGTTCAAGATGGAGAAGCGGCACATCAACCGGCGCATCGAACAGATGCGCGCGGAGGGCACCCGCTTCCGCACCGGCGTCGAGATCGGCCGCGACCTGAAGGCCACGGACCTGCGCAAGCGGTACGACGCGGTCGTCATCGCGGCGGGCGCCACCACCGCGCGCGACCTGCCCGTCCCGGGCCGCGAGCTCAAGGGCGTCCACCAGGCGATGGAGTACCTGCCGCTCGCCAACAAGGTGCAGGAGGGCGACTTCGTGGCGCCCCCCATCACCGCCGAGGGCAAGCACGTCGTCGTCATCGGCGGCGGCGACACCGGCGCGGACTGCGTGGGCACCGCCCACCGCCAGGGCGCGCTGTCCGTCACCCAGCTGGAGATCATGCCCAGGCCGGGGGAGGAGCGGAACGCGAACCAGCCCTGGCCGACCTTCCCGATGCTCTACAAGGTCACCTCGGCCCACGAGGAGGGCGGCGAGCGGGTCTACTCCGTCTCCACCACCCACTTCGAGGGCGACGAGGACGGCAACGTCCAGTGGCTGCACCTGGTCGAGGTAGAGTTCGTCGACGGCAGGCTGACGCAGAAGCCCGGCACGGAGCGGAGGATCCCCGCCCAGCTGGTCACCCTCGCGATGGGCTTCACCGGCACCGACGTCCGGAACGGCCTGGTCGAGCAGTTCGGCCTGGAGCTCGACGAGCGCGGCAACATCGCCCGCGACGCCGACTTCCAGACGAACGTGCCGGGCGTCTTCGTCGCCGGTGACGCGGGCCGCGGCCAGTCGCTCATCGTGTGGGCCATCGCCGAGGGCCGCTCCGCGGCCCGCGGGGTGGACCTCCACCTGACCGGTGCCAGCGACCTGCCGGCCCCGGTCCGCCCGACCGACCGCGCGCTCACGGTCTGACCGTCCGCGCCCACGACGTCCCGTACAACGGCGTGCGGAACACAGCAGCGCCCGCCATGTCCCCGACCGGACCCTGGCGGGCGCTGCGCCATGTCGGGACAGCGCCCCGGAGGCGCGGGAGCACGTCGTGCGGGGCACCGCGCACACGCCCGCCGGTCCGGACGCCCGCCGGTCCGGACGCCCGCCGGTCCGGCGTCCCGCACCGCGTCGTCGACGGCGTGCCGTGCGGCCGGGACGCCCCGTCCCGGCGCCCGCCCGGAAACCCGGTGGGGGGAAGCCGCCCGAAGTGGCAGTCTGGGCCCATGGGTTCCCTGGTGAGACACGTGACCATCGACTGCTCCGACGCGTACCGGCTGGGCTCCTTCTGGGCCGCCGTCCTCGAAGCGCCCCTCGCCGACGACGACCACCCCGGTGACCCCGAGGCCACCGTGCGGGCGCCGGGCGTGGGCCTGCTCTTCGTGACCGTCCCGGAGGAGAAGGCCGTCAAGAACCGGCTGCACCTCGACCTCCAGCCGCAGGACCGCACCCGGGACGAGGAGGTCGAGCGCCTCCTCGCCCTCGGCGCGACCCTCGTCTCCGACCGGCGCCGCCCGGACGGCACGGGCTGGGCGGTCCTGGCCGACATCGAGGGCAACGAGTTCTGCGTGGAGCGCAGCGCCGCCGAGCGCGCGGCCTGATCCCGCGGCGCGCGGCGGCCGGGCCGGTGGCGGCTAGCGCGGGCCCCCGCCGCCGGGGACGCCGATCGGGTTGGGGAAGCGGAGCGCCCGCGCGCACCCGGCCGCGAGGGGCGCGAGGGCGGCGGCGACCGCCTCCGTACCGGCCGGGTCCCCGGCCCACGGGCGGGACGCCGCCGCGTCCGTGGCCGCCTCCACGCGCGTGCGGAGGCGGCGGCCCGCCTCCGTCGCCGTACCGTCCGGGGCCAGCAGGCCCCGCGCCGCCAGCCGGGCCACCGCCGCCGCCCACTCCTCGTCCGTCCAGCCCCGGTACGGCTGGAGCTCGGCGCGCGGCAGGTCCGTCCCGGCCCGCAGCGCCAGCGCCTCGCAGCCGTCCAGGTCCGCCGCGACCAGGGCCGCGACGTGCCCGTCCCCGCGGTGCTCCCGCAGCACCGTCGCCGCGTGCCACAGCAGGTCCAGCGGATCGTCCTGCGGCACGGGCAGCGCCGCGTTCGCCGCGGCCAGCGGGCGGCCCGCGCAGTCCAGGCCCGCCAGGCGCCCGGCCAGCAGCCCCGCGGCCCGCTCCACCTCCCGCCCGCGGCCCGCCAGCAGCCGTGCCAGCGCCGCCCGCGCCCCCTCCCGCCGGACCCGCAGCGCCTCGCCGGGCGGGACGGTCCCCCACACGGCCGGGACCGCCCGCGCCGCCGTGCGGGGCGCGAACGAGAAGAACGCCGCCGTCACCACCTCCGCGCCCACCGCCCCCAGCGGCGCGGCCCGCCCGGCGAAGTAGCCGCGCCAGAAGCCGCGCAGCCCGGCCGCCTCGAAGGCGTCCCGGCACTCGGGCGCGAAGTACAGGACGGCGTGGACGGGTTCGACCAGCGTCCACAGGCGGCGGGCGGCGGCCCCGCCGGTGCTCTCGGCGGGCGCGGTCCCCGGGGTGTCGGTGATGTCCATGCGGCGGATCCTCCCCACCGGTGCCCGCCGGTGTCCACCGCGGCCGCCGGTACCGCCGCGGTCGCCGGGGTCCCCCGCGTCTCCCGCGGCCGGCCGCGGTCCGGGGGCCGCTCAGTCGCGGTGGCGCGGGAGGGTCGACTCCAGGCGGCGGCGCGTCGCCTCGTCGCGCACGTGCTCCAGGGCCGCCAGCGCGGTGGCGTACGCGCGCCCGTCCGGGTCCGCCGTCGCCAGCAGCCCCTCCAGCGCGTCCACGGCGCGGTCGTCCCGGCGGGCCGCCAGGCCGCGCGCGGCCTCCGCGGAGACGGCCGGATCCGCCTCCTCCCCGTCCAGCCGGGCGGCCAGCGCGCCCCGCACGGTGGGGGAGTCGTCCGGGGACACCGCCAGGGCGTGCACCGCCGCCGCGCGCACCGCCGCGTCCCCGTCGCGGGCCAGCGCCACCAGCGCGGCCACCCCCTCCCGGTGCCCCTCCGGGACGAGCCCGGTCACGGCCACGGCGACCCCGCGCCGTACGCGCGCGTCCGGGTGGACGGCGTGCCGCAGCACGTCGTCCAGCACCGACGCGTCGCCCTGCGCCCCGAGCGCCCGCACCACCGCGAGGACCACGTCGGCCTCCCGCGCCTCACGGGCCAGCTCCCGCAGCACCGGCACCGCCCGTGCGGCGAACGCCCCGGCGCGCCCGCCCGAGGCGGTGAGCCGGGCCAGCACGTCCGCGCCGAACGCCTGGCGCAGCGGGTCCCCGTCCGCGCACCACGCGACCGCCGCCCCGAACGTCTCCTCGTCCCCGCGCCGCCCCAGCGCCTCCGCGGCCTCCGTCCAGTCGTCCAGCGACGGGTCACCGCAGCCCAGCGCCCGCCCGGCCAGCTCCTCGTACGGCGCGCGCTCGCCCAGTGCGGCCTCCAGCAGGGTGGCGATCGCGGCGTGCCCGGTCTGCTGCTCGCGCCCCGCGACCGGCCGCCCGTCCCGCAGGACCTCCACGACGAGCGTCACGCCGCCGTCCTCCGGGAGGCGCCGCGTCACGGTCTCGATCCCGTCCCCGTACGCCTCCGCCAGCCCGTCCCGCAGGACGCGCTCCACGTCCCGGCCGAGCCACGCGCGGGCCTCCGCCAGCGCCTCGGCCCGCCCCGGCGCGCCCCGCTCCAGCAGCGCCCGCACCACCGGCACCGACCCGCGCCGCGCCGCCGCCACCAGCGGCACGGCCCCGTCCGGTCCGGGGGCGCCCGGGTCGGCGCCGTACTCCAGCAGCGCCCGCACCGTGCCGGCGTACCCCTGGCGCACCGCCCAGGCCAGCGCCGTGTACCCGAACTCCTCGCGCTGGTCCGGCCACGCCCCCGCCGCCAGCAGCGCCCGCACCGTCTCGGTGTGGCCGTTGCACGCGGCGCCGCACAGCGGCAGGTCGCCGCCGCCCTCCCCGCTGCCCCGTCCCGGGTCGGCCCCGGCGGCCAGCAGCAGCCGCACGATCCCGGTGCGGCCGCTCACCGCGGCGGTGTACAGGGCGGTGCCGCCGTCCTCGTCGGTGGCCTCGGCGGGCGCGCCCGACCTCAGCAGCCGCACCACGGCGTCGTCGTCACCTCCGTGGACGGCCTCGAACAGATCCTCGTGGACAGGGGCGGGCACCATCGTCATACCCCGACCCTCACCCGTCCGCCGCCCGACCGCAAGCAAGCGCACCCCCGAACAGACCCCTCACGTGTCGCACTCCAGCACCGTGCGGCACAGCCCGCAGCGCGCCCGCACCCGGCCCCGCACCGGCACCCGCACGCGCTGCCGGCAGGTGGGGCACGGGAACGACACCCGCAGCGCGTTCGGGCCCCCGCCCTCGAAGACGTACCCGGCCCCGGCCGGCGCGGCGGCGTCCGGGTCGCCCTGCGCGTACCGGCGCCGCTCCTTCGCGTACCGGTGCCGTCCCGCCCACCCGGCCGCCACCAGCGGGGGCCGCCGCTCGTCGCGCAGCGCCTCCTCCAGGCCGAGCCGGTACGCCGCGTACGCCTGCGGGCTGGTGAACCACGGCGACGGGTCCTCGCCGAACACCCGCGCCCGCTTGGCCAGGACGTAGCCGAACTCCTCCGGGGTGAGGTAGCCGAGCTTCTGGCTCGACACCGCGTCCTGCCGGTAGGCGTCCAGCAGCAGCCATCCGGCGCCCAGGTACGCGGTGGCGGTGTCGGTGAGGACCTCGTTGTCCCGGGTGCCGGGGAAGGCGAGGTCCAGGCGGTGCAGCAGCACGTGGGCGACCTCGTGGGCGAGGGCGGCGCCGATGTCCCGGCGGTGCGTCCGGAACCGGTCGTTCAGCTCGACGAAGTACTCGGGTCCGGCCGCCAGTTCGACGCTCGCCGCGTGCTCCATCGGCCGGAAGCTCACGACCATCCGCGCCTCCGGGAGCCGCAGCTGCCGCACCAGCGCCCGGGCCGCCCGGTGCGCGCCCAGGTGCAGGTCGTCGGCGTCGGCGAAGGCCACGTCGGCGGGGGCGACGCTGGTGGCGTACGCGTGCAGGCCCTCGGGTGAGATCCGCCGGTACAGCGCGGTGATCGCCGCCCGTACCGTGCCGAGGTGCGGGAAGCCGTGGACGACGTCGCCGCCGGCCCCGCCCGCCCTGTCGTCCGCCACGTCCGCACCCCCAAGCACGACGCCGTCCCTCCCTCCACGGTACGGCGGCGGCCGCGCCGGCCGCCTGTCCGGATCCGGCGGTCGGCGGATGGCCGAAAAGACGTGCTTGTGCCCCGTGCGTGAACCTCCGGATAATCCCGTCCATGCCTTGACGGGCTCATGTCACCCAGACGTGCGACCCCTCGTGTGCAAGGCGCCAACCCCCCACGGAAGGCAAACAGTTGAAGAAGACACTGGTACGCGCCCTGAAGAGATTCGCCGCAGCCGGCGCGGTCGTGCTCGCCGCGGTCAGCCTCCAGCCCCCGCCGGCCTCCGCCGCCCCCGCGCCCATCGTCGGCGGCACGCGCGCGGCCCAGGGCGAGTTCCCCTGGATGGTCCGGCTCTCCATGGGCTGCGGCGGCTCCCTGCTCACCCCGCAGATCGTCCTCACCGCCGCCCACTGCGTCAGCGGCTCCGGGAACAACACCAGCATCACCGCCACCGCCGGCGTGGTCGACCTGCAGAGCACCTCCGCGATCAAGGTCCGCTCCACCAAGGTCCTCCAGGCCCCCGGCTACAACGGCTCGGGCAAGGACTGGGCGCTGATCAAGCTCGCCCAGCCGATCAACCTGCCCACCCTCAACATCGCCACCACCACCGCCTACAACAGCGGCACCTTCACCGTCGCCGGCTGGGGCGCCAACCGCGAGGGCGGCAGCCAGCAGCGCTACCTCCTCAAGGCCCAGGTGCCGTTCGTCTCCGACGCCACCTGCAAGCAGGCGTACGACGAGCTGATCCCCTCCGAGGAGCTGTGCGCCGGCTACACCAGCGGCGGCGTCGACACGTGCCAGGGCGACTCCGGCGGCCCCATGTTCCGCCGCGACGCCAACGGCGCCTGGATCCAGGTCGGCATCGTGAGCTGGGGCTACGGCTGCGCCCGGCCGAACTACCCGGGCGTGTACACCGAGGTGTCCACCTTCGCCTCCGCCATCAAGTCGGCGGCCGCGACCCTGTGACCCCCTGACGCGTCCCCGACGCGCTTCCGACGCGAGGCAGGCCCGGCACCACCGCGGGCCTGCCTCCCGCCGTACGGCCCACGGGCCCCGGCCCGCCCCCGCCTCCGGCCCGCCCCCGGGGACCGCCCGCCTCCGGGGACCGCCCGCCTCCGGGGACCGCCCGGCCCCGTGGCCCGTCCCACCCGCGGTCCGCTCCCGCCCCCGGGACCACCCGCTCCCGGGACCATCCGGCCCCGTGGCCCGTCCCACCCGCGGCCCGTCCCGTCCGCGGATGACCGCATCCCGAACACCCCCGCCCCGCCCCGCGGCGACCCGTCTAAGCTCGCCGACATGAGCACGAGCGACATGCGCGACATCGACGACACCGTCGTCGCCGAACTGACCCGCCTCCGCGAGAGCATCGACAACATCGACGCGGCCGTCGTCCACATGCTGGCCGAGCGGTTCAAGTGCACCCAGCAGGTCGGCCTCCTCAAGGCCCGCCACCAGCTGCCCCCGGCCGACCCCGCCCGCGAGGCCCGTCAGATCGCCCGTCTCCGCCAGCTCGCCGAGACCGCCAACCTCGACCCGGCGTTCGCCGAGAAGCTCCTCAACTTCATCATCGCCGAGGTCATCCGCCACCACGAGCGCATCGCCGTCGAACCCCGCACCGCGGACGACCCCGGCACCGACGACCCCCGCGGCACCACCGGCAGCGCCGAGGACGGCCCCGAGGACCGCCGGTAGGAGAGCGCCGGCGGCGGCACCGGGGGCGCCCGCCGCAGCCCGCGCGCCCCCGACTGACGCTTACAGCGGAACCCGTCCCCCCGCCGCCGCCCCATCGGGCAGCATGTGCCCATGCCCGTACTGACGCGCGAAGAGGCGCAGACCCGAGCCCGGATCCTGGACGTCCACCGTTACGCGATCGACCTCGACCTGACCACCGGCGACGACACCTTCGACTCGACCACCGTCGTCGAGTTCACCGTCCGCACCGCCGGTGACACCTTCGTCGAGGTGAAGCCCGCCACCCTGCGCGGCGCGACCCTGGACGGGCGGCCCCTCGACCCGGCCACCCTGGACGACAACCGGCTCCCCCTCACCGGCCTCACCGAGGGCCGCCACGAACTCCGCGTCGACGCCGCCATGCGCTACTCCCGCACCGGCGAGGGCATGCACCGCTTCACCGATCCCGCCGACGGCGAGACCTACACCTACACGCAGCTGTTCCTGGACGACGTGCAGCGCGTCGCCGCCGCCTTCGACCAGCCCGACCTCAAGGCCGTCTTCGACGTCACCGTCACCGCCCCCGACCACTGGACGGTCCTCGCCAACGGCACCACCACGCGGCAGGAGGACGGCCGCTGGAAGGCCGCCACCACCCCCCGCATCTCCACCTACCTCGTCGCGGTCGCCGCCGGACCCTGGCACTCCGTGCGCACCGAGCACGCCGGGCTGCCCTTCGGCATCCACTGCCGCCGCTCCCTCGCCCCCCACCTCGACGCCGACGCCGCCGAGATCCTCGACGTCACCCGGCGCTGCTTCGACCGGTACCACGAGAAGTTCGACGAGCCGTACCCCTTCGACTCCTACGACCAGGCGTTCGTCCCCGAGTTCAACGCCGGCGCCATGGAGAACCCGGGCCTCGTCACCTTCCGCGACGAGTTCGTCTTCCGCTCCGCCGTCACCGTCGCCGAACGGCAGACCCGCGCCATGGTCATCGCCCACGAGATGGCCCACATGTGGTTCGGCGACCTCGTCACCCTCACGTGGTGGGACGACATCTGGCTCAACGAGTCCTTCGCCGAGTACATGGGCTACCAGACCGTCAACGAGGCCACCATCCGGTACCCCGACACGTGGATCGGCTACGGCATCGCCCGCAAGTCCTGGGGGTACGACGCCGACCAGCGCCCCTCCACCCACGCCGTCGCCCCCGACCCCGAGGCCGTCCCCGACACGGCCTCCGCCCTGCTCAACTTCGACGGCATCTCCTACGCCAAGGGCGCCTCCGCCCTGCGCCAGCTCGTCGCCTGGATGGGGGAGAAGGAGTTCCTCGCCGGCATCAACAACCACTTCGCCCGCCACAAGTTCGGCAACGCCACCCTCGCCGACTTCATCGACAACCTCGCCTCGGCCACCGACCGCGACGTCCACGCCTGGGCCGACGCCTGGCTCCGCACCACCGGCATCGACACCCTCACCGCGGACGTCACCACCGGGCCCGGCCGCTGGGACCTCGCCCTCCGCCGCGAGGGCAGCCGCCCCCACCGCGCCACCGTCGGCGTCTACGACCGCGACCTCGGCGACAGCCGCACCCTGGTCCTGCGGGAGCGGTACGAGACGGACGTCCCGCAGGACGCCCCCGAGAGCCGCCCCGGCCCCCGCCCCGCGCTCGTCCTCCCCAACGAGCACGACCTCACCTACGCCAAGATCCGCCTCGACGACGTCTCCCTGGAGACCACCCTGCGCGGCATCTCCGGCGTGCCCGACCCGCTCACCCGCGCCGTCCTGTGGAACACCCTGCGCGACATGGTCCGCGACGGCGACCTCGCCCCCGCCGACTACCTCGCCACCGCGCACGCCCACCTCCCGGAGGAGACCGACGTCTCCCTCGTCGACAGCGTCCTCGGCTTCGCCCTCCACCAGATCGCCGACCGCTACGTCCCCGCCGCCGACCGCGCCGCCGCCCGCGCCACCCTCACCGACCTCGCCCGCGACCTCATCCGCCGCACCGAGGACGGTGAGAACCCCGGCCTCCGCCTCACCGCCGTGCGCCACTTCATCGACTGCACCGACCGCACCGGCACCCTCCACGCCTGGCTCGGCGACGGCGCCGTCCCCGGCGGCCCCGACCTCGACCCCGAGCTGCGCTGGCGCGCCCTGCGGCGCCTCGCCGCCCTCGGCGCCACCGACGAGGCCGCCATCGACGCCGAACTCGACCGCGACCCCAGCGCCACCGGGCAGGAGGGCGCCGCCCGCTGCCGCGCCGCCCTGCCCACCGCCGAGGCCAAGGACACCGCCTGGGAGCGCATGTTCCACGACGACACGCTCTCCAACTACCTCTTCAACGCCACGGCCGAAGGCTTCTGGCAGCCCGAGCAGGCCGACCTCCTCGCCCCGTACGTCCCCCGGTACTACCCCGAGGCCACCGCCCTGGCCGCCCGCCGGGGCCCCGCCATCGCCACCGCCGCCGGCCGCCACGCCTTCCCCGGCTACGCCGTCACCCGGGAGAACCTCCGGCTCGGCGACGGGCACCTCGAAACGGCCGACCTCACCCCGGCCCTCCGCCGCCAGCTCGTCGACCGCCTCGACGACCTGCGCCGCGCCCTGCGCGTCCGCGAGGGCTGACCCGCCCCCGCACGGCGGGGCGCCCCCGGCGGACACCGTCCGCCGGGGGCGCCCCGGTCCCGCGACTAGAACAGCGGCACACCCGCCCGCGTCAGCCGCCACCCCACCGAGGCGAACTCCGCCGGGTCCAGCACGCCCTTCGCCCGCACCCACTGGATGATCGTGTTGCGGATCTCGTCCGAGTCCGCCCACACCTGCTTCGCCTTCGCCACGTGCGGGAACGCGCCGCCGCCGCTCGCCCGGTAGTTGTTCACCGCCAGCACGAACTCCGCCGCCGGGTCGATCGGCGCCCCTCGGAACGACAGGCCCACGATCCGCGACCCGACCGGCTGCGCGATGTCGATGTCGTACGTCAGCCCGTACACCGCGTCGTAGTTGTAGTCCGGCGTGCCGTCCGCGTTCGTCAGCTTGGCGGTGTCCACCGGCTCGCCCGGCGCCGTCCGGACGTAGTACCTCGCCGAGTACTCCAGGTACTCCTTCAGCTGCGCACCCGTCAGGACGCGCGCCTCCAGGGTGTTCTCGAACGGGTACAGGCCCGCCGCGTCCCGGATGGTGATCCGGCCCGCCGGGATCGCCGCCGAACGCGAGAAGCACGACGCCTGCGACAGCACCGGCAGCCCCGCGTGGGCACCCCCCGCCAGCGCCGCCCGCACCGTCTCCGCCTGGACGTGGTTGATCAGGTCGATGATCGGCTCGTCCCGCCACGGCGCCTGCGCCGTCGACATCTCCACCGGGGACGTGCCGATCACCTGGTTGACGTACGCCACGACCTTCCGGTGCTCGTCCGCCAGCAGCCGCACGACCTTCGGGTCCTCCTCCACGGTGTTCGAGTTCAGCACCCGCGCGCCGACCCCCTCGACCACCCAGCGGCCCTTCGACCACACCAGGTCGAAGTCGAACAGCGTCAGCCGCTGCCCCCACTTCAGCGGCTCGGACAGGACGACCTCCTTGCCAGTCGCCTGGTTCGCCACCCGGTACTCGGGGATCTCCGTGTGCGCGTGGCCCACCAGGATCGCGTCGATCCCCGGCACCTGCTCGGCCACCAGCGCCGCCGCGTTCTCGACGTACGGCAGCTGGTCACCGTACGAGGACGTGCCGCTCGACCCGGAGTGCGCCGACACGACCACCACGTCGGCGCCCATCGACCGCAGCTTCGGCACCCAGCGCGCCGCCTGCTCCTCCAGGCCCGGGAACACCATCTTCCCGTCGACGTTCGCCTTGTCCCAGATCGCGATGCCCGGGTTCGTCAGCCCCAGCACCGCCACCCGCACGTCCCGTCCGCACGGCGTCCGCAGCCGGTGCATGCTGTACGGCGCGAACGCCGGGCGCAGCGTCCTCGCGTCCAGCGCGTTGGCCCCCAGCAGCGGGAAGTCGCACTGCTCCTCGAACTTCCGCAGCACCGGGATGCCGTAGTTGAACTCGTGGTTGCCGAGCGCCGCCGCGTCGTACCCGATGGCGTTCATCGCCTGCGCCATCGGGTGCACCGGACCGCTCTCGGCGGTGATCGGGTCGACCTTCGCGTAGTAGTACGACAGCTGCGTGCCCTGGATCGTGTCGCCCGCGTCGATCAGCAGGGTGTTCCCGCGGCCCTTCTCCGCGCGGATCCGGTCCACCAGCGTCGAGATCTTGGCCAGGCCGACGTCGTTGTGCGCCTTGTCGTCGAACTCCCGGTCCGTGAAGTAGTCCCAGTTGAAGACGTGGCCGTGCAGGTCCGTCGTGCCCATCACGGTGAAGGAGTACCGCTTGGGCACCGGCTTCGCCTGGGCGGCGGGGGCCGCCGCCGTACCCGTCACGGTCACACCGGCGCCCACGGCGGCGGACCGCCCCAGAAACGACCTGCGGTTCAGCGGCATGCGTACTCCCCTTTGTTCCTTTACACAACGCGCGTAGACACGACGCGCGTAGATTCTGGACCAGGCGCGTCGGCCTCGAACAGCCCCCTCAGGTTTCGATCCGGTGACCGCGTGCGAAAGACACCACATGGCCACCCCCGAAGCCCCCCGCATCACGGTCCACGGCGAAGCCCACGTCGAGACCGACCCCGACCTCGCCCGCATCGGCGTCACCGTCACCGCCCGCGGCGCCGACCGGCGCGCCACCCTCGAGGACCTCACCCGCCGCAACGCCGCCGCCGTCGACCTCGTCCGCGGCTACGGCGCCGCCGTCGACAGCCTGGAGACCGGCGCCCTCACCCTCACCCCCGAACTCACCCGCCGCGGCCGGGGCGAACACGTCCGCACCCACCACGGGACCGTCCACCTCACCGCCGCCCTCAGCGACTTCACCGCACTCGGCGAGCTCGTCACCCGCCTCGCCGACCTCGACCTCACCCGCGTCGACGGCCCCTGGTGGAGCCTGCGCCCCACCTCGCCCGCCCACACCCAGGCCCGCCGGCAGGCCGTCGAGGACGCCGTCCACCGCGCCCGCGACTACGCCCACGCCCTCGGTACGGAGGTGGCCGCCCTCCTCGAACTCGACGACACCGCCCCCGACCACCTGCCCTTCGGCGCCGGAACCGCCCGCATGGCCTTCGCCACCGAAGGCGCCGAGGCCCCCCCGCCCCTCGACCTCCAGCCGCAGCGCCAGACCGCCACGGCCCGCGTCACCGCCCGGTTCACCCTCCACCCGCCGACCCTCTGACACACCGAAAAACCGCTCATCGGAGCAGTCCGCCGCCCACTTCAACACTTGTCAAAAGCCGGTCACCCAAAGGAGGTTGACCCGTCATCCGCAGCCAAACCTCTACCCACCGGTAAGCCCTAGGCTCGAACCATGCGCCGAGCCAAAATCGTCTGCACCCTGGGACCCGCCACCCACACGTACGACCAGATCAAGGCCCTCGTCGAAGCGGGAATGGACGTGGCCCGCTTCAACCTCAGCCACGGCACCTACGCCGACCACGAAGAACGCTACGCCCACGTCCGCAAAGCCGCCGACGAGACCGGCCGCAGCGTCGGGGTCCTCGCCGACCTTCAAGGCCCGAAGATCCGCCTCGGCCGCTTCCGCGAGGGCCCCGTACTCCTTGAACGCGGCGACGACTTCACCATCACCACCGAACCCGTCGAAGGCGACCGCGCGCGGTGCGGCACCACCTACGACGGCCTCCCCGCCGACGTCACCCCCGGCGAGCGCATCCTCGTCGACGACGGCCGCGTCGCCCTCCAGGTCACCGCCGTCGACGGCCCCCGCGTCCACACCCGGGTCGTCGAGGGCGGCATGGTCTCCGACCACAAGGGGCTCAACCTCCCCGGCGTCGCCGTCTCCGTCCCCGCCCTCTCCGGGAAGGACGTCGACGACCTCCGCTGGGCCCTGCGCACGGGCGCCGACGTCGTCGCCCTCTCCTTCGTCCGCAGCGGCCGCGACGCCGAGGACGTCCACCGCGTCATGGACGAGGAGGGGCGCCGCGTCCCCGTCATCGCCAAGATCGAGAAGCCCCAGGCCGTCGACAGCATCGACGACATCGTCGCCGCCTTCGACGGGATCATGGTCGCCCGCGGCGACCTCGGCGTCGAGATGCCCCTCGAACAGGTCCCGATCGTCCAGAAGCGCGCCGTCAAGCTCGCCAAGCGCAACGCCAAACCGGTCATCGTCGCCACCCAGATGCTCGACTCGATGATCGAGAACTCCCGGCCCACCCGCGCCGAGGCCAGCGACGTCGCCAACGCCGTCATCGACGGCACCGACGCCGTCATGCTCTCCGGCGAGACCAGCGTCGGCCGGTACGCCGTCGAGACGGTCCGCACCATGAGCCGCATCGTCACCGCCGCCGAAGAGGACGTCCTGGCCAAGGGCCTCCCGCCGCTCACCGAACGCAGCAAGCCCCGCACCCAGGGCGGGGCCGTCGCCCGCGCGGCCGCCGAGATGGGCGACTTCCTCGGCGCCAAGTTCCTCGTCGCCTTCACCCAGTCCGGCGACACCGTCCGCCGCCTCAGCCGCTACCGCTCGCCCATCCCGCTGCTGGCCTTCACCCCCGACCCGGCGACCCGCTCCCAGCTCAACCTCACCTGGGGCGTCGAGACCTTCCTCGGCCCGCACGTCGACTCCACGGACGCGATGGTGGCGCAGGTCGACGAGCACCTGCTGAAGGTCGGCCGCTGCCGGCCCGGCGACATCGTGATCATCACCGCGGGCTCCCCGCCCGGCGTGCCCGGCACCACCAACATGGTCCGCGTCCACCACATCGGGGAGGCGGTCCGCTAGGACACCGCCCTCTCCGGGCGCCCGGCGGCGCGACGGGCGCCCTCCGGGCGGCGGGGCCGCCGGTACCGGACCGCCGCCGTACACGCGGCGCGGCCACGCGGAGCCGGGTTCGCCGTCGGGTCCCCGGACGCGCGCGGACCCGGTGGTGAAGGGGCATCGGGGGCGCTCGTGGCGCCTTCGCCCGCCGCCGGCGGGGTGCGCGGTCCGGTCGGCGACCCGGCGGGCGGCGTGGCTCCGGCTCCCGGGCGGGACGGCCGTCGTCCGGTCGCGCGCGGGCGGTGTGAGCGGGGCGGCATCGGCGCGCAGGGGATTCCCACGGGGTTCCGGTGGGGCGGGAGGCGGGGCCTCCACCGCTGCCGGCTGGTCGCGGCCACCCGAATTCGTGACCATGGAACCTTTGGAAAAGTACCCCGGGTGGGATTCGAACCCACGCTAGATGGTGTTTGAGACCATTGCCTCTACCGCTGGGCTACCGGGGCATCCTTTGAAACGAAGGTCAGCAGTGACCCTTGTGATTCCTACCTTACAGGAGCTGGGTAGGCTCATGGAGAGCTGTATCTGTCCCCAACGAGGAGCCTCCGTGACCGCCCCCGAGTCGCCCCAGCCCGTCGCCGACGACGACAAGTCGCACGTCCCGCCGCTGACGACCCGCGTCGTCATCGCCGAGGACGAGGCCCTCATCCGCCTCGACCTCAAGGAAATGCTGGAGGAGGAGGGGTACACCGTCGTCGGTGAGGCGGGCGACGGGGCCCGGGCGGTGGAGCTGGCCCGCGAGCACCGCCCCGACCTGGTGATCCTGGACGTGAAGATGCCCGTCCTCGACGGCATCTCCGCCGCCGAGAGGATCGCGGGCGAATCGCTCGCCCCGGTGCTGATGCTGACCGCGTTCTCGCAGCGCGAGCTGGTGGAGCGGGCGCGGGACGCGGGCGCCATGGCGTACCTGGTGAAGCCGTTCAGCAAGAGCGACGTCGTCCCGGCGATCGAGATGGCGGTGTCGCGGTTCGCGGAGCTGCGGGCGCTGGAGAAGGAGGTCGCGGACCTCGCGCAGCGCCTGGAGACGCGCAAGCTGGTGGACCGGGCGAAGAGCATCCTGCAGACGCAGTACGGCCTGACGGAGCCGGCGGCCTTCCGGTGGATCCAGAAGACGTCGATGGACCGGCGCATGTCGATGCAGCAGGTCGCCGAGGCGGTCATCGAGGACGCCGAGGAGAAGAAGGCCGCGAAGGGCCAGTAGCCCGGCCGGCGAGGCCGGTTCGCGCGGCCCGTGGGGGCCGTGAGGGTCATGTGAGTCGTGGGGAGGCCCCCGACTCGGTGTCCCCTCCCGTGTGAGGGGGTGGACGCCGGGTCGGGGGCCTTCGTCGTGAGGATCGCGCCGCAGCTCAGGAGCGGTTTTCGGCCGCGCCGCAGCGGCTTGTGAAGATCGTGTGACTGGCGCCGTGACGTCCGCTGGCCGGTAAGGAGTGTTCTGTTTCCGGCACATGACGCAGGTCACAGGCCGATCACACATCTCTCGGCCACCTATCCGGTGGCTTGAAAGCGCGATTACATTCCCCGCACACCGCACGGACAAGCGGTGTCATGTGAGGAAGTTGTTCGAACTTCCGGCTCACACAAGATCCGTTCGGGCGGCTCCAGGGAGTGCGTTGTGCTGAACAAAACCGTTGTCAGACTTGCGGTTCCGATGGTCGTGGGAGCTCTGGCGTTGACCGGGTGCGGCGACTCCGGCGGTGGTGACGGGACCGTCAGGATCGCCTTCCAGGGGCCGCTGTCGGGTGACAACGTCGCCCTGGGCGAGAACATGCAGAACGGCGTGAAACTGGCCATCGACCAGGCGAACGCCAAGGGCGACCTCGGCTTCGAGCTGGAGTACGTCGCCTCGGACGACCAGGGCCTGCCCGACAAGGCGACCGCGGCCGCGCAGAAGGTCATCGACGACGAGAGCGTCGTCGCGGTGGTGGGCCCGGCCTTCTCCGGCGCCACCAACACCGCCTCGCCGCTGTACGCGGAGGCCGGCCTGGTCACGGTGTCGCCCTCGGCGACCAACCCGACGCTGACCGACCCGAAGAACAACTTCACCAGCCTGCTGCGCGGCGTCCCCAACGACAGCCAGCAGGGCGCGGGCATGGCGACCTACTACGCCAAGAAGCTCAAGGCGAAGAAGGTCTACCTGATCGACGACAAGACCGACTACGGCGCGGGCCTGGCGGGCGTCGCCGAGAAGGGCCTGAAGGCGGCGGGCATAGAGGTGCTCCGCAAGTCCGTCCCGCAGAAGACGCCGGACTACAGCGCCACCGCGAAGGACGTCGTCAACTCCAAGTCCGACGCGCTGATCTACGCGGGGTACTACCAGGACGCCGCGCCGTTCGCGAAGAAGCTGAAGGAGGCCGGCTACAAGGGCGCGGCGATCTCCGGCGACGGCACGAACGACGTCAAGTTCGTCGAGCTGGCCGGCGACGCGTCCGAGAACTGGTTCCTGACCTGCCCCTGCACCGACGCCACCGTCGAGGCCGGTACGAAGAAGTTCTCGGCGGACTACCAGAAGGCGTTCAACCGGGCGCCCGGCACGTACTCGGCCGAGTCGTACGACATCACCAACATGATCATCGAGCAGCTCAGGGCGGCCAAGGGCGGGGTGGAGCGCGAGCCGCTGCGCGACGCCCTGGCGAAGGCCTCCTACAAGGGCCTGACGAAGACGTTCTCCTTCGACGAGAACGGCGAGTTCAAGGGCACGGACGTGTACCTGTACCAGGTGAAGGGCGGCAAGATCGCCTACCAGGGCAACATCAACCAGCTGGCCGGCTGAGCCGGAGCGGCTGAACGCCAGGTGATCGGGGGTCGGGAGGCGCTGGTCTTCCGGCCCCCGCCCGGTACCGGGGACCCCTCGGACGGTCCCCGCCATGTTCGATCCGCACGTTCCGCCGCGGGCCGCAGCCGCGCCATGAGCGCCCCGGTCCCGCCGGTTCCCACAAGGAAGTCTCTTCCATGTCCCTTCAGGAATTCTGGGACTATCTCGTCCTGGGTGTGATGCTCGGCTCGTTGTACGCCGTCATCGCCATCGGTTACACACTCGTCTACGGCGTCCTCCAGCTCATCAACTTCGCGCACAGCGAGGTGTTCATGCTGGGGGCCTACGGCAGCCTCATCGTCCTCCAACTGCTCGACCCGGGCGACAACCCCTCCGCCCTGGCGTCCATCGGCTTCGTGGCCCTGGCCATGGCCGGCTCGGCCCTCTTCGGCGGCGTCACCGCGTACGGCCTGGAGAAGGTGGCCTACCGGCCGCTCCGCCGCCGGGGCGCGCCGCGCCTGATCTTCCTGATCACGGCGATCGGAGCCTCGTTCTTCCTCTACAACCTGGCGGGCAAGCTGTTCGGCCGCGACCCGATGACGCTGCCCGAGATGTACGACAACCACGACGTGTTCAGCGTCTTCGGCGCGGGCGTGAACATCACGCAGGTGCTGCAGTTCCTCACCGCCGTGGTGATGATGGTGGGCCTCGACCTGCTGGTGAACCGGACGAAGCTCGGCAAGGGCATCCGGGCCGTCGCGCAGGACGCCGAGGTGGCGTCGCTGATGGGCGTCGACATCGACCGGGTGATCTCCCGGACGTTCGTGATCGGCGGTGTGCTCGGCGGCGTGGCCGGCTTCCTCTTCGCGAACCTCAACCAGGTGTCGTACACGATGGGGTTCATCCCCGGCATCACGGCGTTCGCGGCGGCCGTGGTGGGCGGTATCGGCAACATCCGCGGCGCGATGGCGGGCGGTGTGCTGATCGGTGTCGTGGAGACGATGACGGTGCCGCTGCTCGGTGACGAGTGGCGGAGCGTGTCGGCGATGGTGGTTCTGATTCTCGTGCTGATGTTCCGTCCGATGGGCATCCTCGGCAAGCAAGTGGGGAGGGCGGCATGAGCGCGGTGGAGACTTCCGTGAAGGACGTGGCGTCCGCGGCGAGCAGGCTGCGCCGTACGGCGTGGTACCGGCAGCCCCGGTTCACGCGGCTGTGGGCGATGGTGGCGCTGGGCGTGCTGCTGGCGCTGGTGACGGGCGAGCAGGGCAACACCCGGGACATCTTCTTCTCCCTGGAGGGGTCGCTGACCGGCCCCAACCTGTGGGTGTGCCTGGCGCTGACCGTGGGGGTGTGGGCGCTGCGGGAGTTCGCCTCGACGCCGATCAAGGGCGCGGTGGACCAGGCGAAGGCGGCGGTGGGCCGTCCCGGCGGCGCGCTGCGCGACCGGCTCCAGGGCGACCAGCGGCTGCGGTGGGGCCTGATCGGGCTGGCGCTGGTGCTGGCCCTGGTCGTGCCGTCGATGCTGTCGCGGACGTGGCAGACGGTCCTGGTGGACCAGATCGCGATCTTCGCGCTGCTGGCGATCGGCCTGAACGTGGTGATCGGCTGGGCGGGTCTGCTGGACCTCGGGTTCTTCGCCTTCTTCGCGGTGGGCGCGTACTCGACGGCGTTCTGGACGGGACGTCTGCCCGTCGAGCCGCCGATGGTGCTCAACCCGTTCTGGGTGATCCCCATCGCGGTGGTGACGTGCCTGGTCACCGGCCTGCTGCTCGGGGCGCCGACGCTGCGGCTGCGCGGTGACTACCTGGCGATCGTGACGCTGGGCTTCCACGAGATCATCTACCTGGTCGCGAAGAACGCGGACGGGGTGACCGGCGGCCCGCAGGGCGCCCGGCTGATCCCGGACTTCTCGTTCGACTTCGCCGGCATCGAGTACACGTGGTCGATCAAGCCGCTGCCGTACTGGTACCTGCTGGTCTTCTTCATCGTGCTGGTGATCGTGCTGTTCTCGCGGCTCGAACACTCACGGGTCGGCCGGGCGTGGACCGCGATCCGCGAGGACGAGATCGCCGCGGCGGCGAACGGCGTGGACACGGTGCGGTTCAAGCTGATGGCGTTCGCGATCGGCGCGTCGACGTCGGGTGTGGCCGGGGTGATCTTCACCAGCAAGTACGGCTACATCAACCCCGAGGTGTTCCCGCTGCTCCAGTCGATCCTGATCCTGGCGTACGTGATCTTCGGCGGCATGGGATCGATCCCGGGCGTGCTGATGGGAGCGGCGGCGCTGGTGTGGCTGCCGGAGGCGCTGAAGGACTACGTGGACGCGTCGGACCGGTACATGTACCTGGGCGCGCTGCTTGTGATCATGATGATCTACCGGCCACAGGGCATCTGGCCCTCACGCCGTCGTCAGCGTGAGCTGAAGATGGCGGAGGAGGGCCTCGGTGACGCGGACGCGATGTCCGAGCCGGCGGGAGGCAAGGCCTGATGAGCACTGAAGTGACGGGTACGTCCACCGAGGAGCTCGTGCTCCGGGTGACGGATGTGACGCTGCGGTTCGGCGGGTTGACGGTCCTCGACAAGGTCGACATGTCGATGCGCCGGGGCGAGGTGCTCGCGGTGATCGGCCCGAACGGTGCGGGGAAGACGTCGTTCTTCAACTCGCTGACCGGTGCGTACACGCCGCAGGAGGGGAGGATCGCCTTCCTGCCCAAGGGCGGCGGCGAGAAGTCGCTGCTGGGCAGCAAGCCGCACCTGGTGAACCGGGCGGGAGTGGCGCGTACGTTCCAGAACATCCGGCTGTTCTCGGCGCTGACGGCGCTGGAGAACGTGAAGATCGCGGCGGAGACGCGGCTGAAGGCCGGCCCCGTGTCGATCATGCTGGGGCTGCCGAGCGCGCGGCGCGCGGAACGCGAGAGCGACGAGCGGGCCCACCGGCTGCTGCGGTTCGTGGGCCTGGAGGACAAGCTCAACGAGATCGCCGGCAGCCTGAGCTACGGCGACCAGCGGAGCCTGGAGATCGCCCGGGCCCTCGCGACGGACCCGCAGGTGCTGCTCCTCGACGAGCCGGCGGCGGGGACGAACCCGACGGAGAAGCTGGAACTGGAGCAGCTCATCCGCCGGATCAACGCCGAGCTGGGCGTGAGCGTGCTGCTGATCGAGCACGACATGCGGCTGGTGATGTCGGTCGCGGACCGCGTGATGGTGCTCAACTTCGGCAAGAAGATCGCCGAGGGCACGCCGAGCGAGGTCCAGCAGCACCCGGCGGTGATCGAGGCGTACCTGGGTGCGTCGGCCGAGGACGCGGGAACGGTTCGGCAGGTGGCCGAGGAGGCGGCCGGGACACCGGCGGACTCCGACGGCGCGTCGGCCGGGGGCGCGGTCGCGGCCGTGGCCGCGGTCGACGTGGCGGTCGACGTGGCGTCCGACCCGGCGTCCGACACGGCGGAGGAAGAGGCCGCGCCGGAGTCAGCCGGGGACGAGCCGGTCGTACCGGAGGCCGCCGGGGACGAGCCGGCCGACGCCGGGGAGCCGACCGGCGCGGACGACGGGGACGACGCCGACGCCGGGGACCCGGCGGGGACGGGCGCCGAGGACGAGCCGACCGCGTCGGAAGAGGCCGGGGGCGAGCCGGACGGGGCGGCGCCGGACGGGACGGCCAAGGGGTCGGGCGGCGGCAGCCGCGCGCGGAGTGACGAGGAGAGCGGCGAGTGAGCACGACGGCACAGCTGCGGACGGAATCCGGCGACGCCGGGACCCCGGACGCCCCGCTGCTCGAACTGAAGGAGATGCGGGTGTTCTACGGCGCCATCGAGGCGCTGAAGGGCATCGGCCTGACGGTCGGCAAGGGCGAGATCGTCGCCCTCCTCGGCGGCAACGGCGCCGGGAAGACGACCACGCTCCGCACGGTCTCCGGCATGCTCCAGCCCCGCCACGGCGAGGTGCTGCTGCGCGGCGAGCGGATCGACGGCATCAAGTCGCACGAGCTGGTCCGCTTCGGCATCGGGCACGTCCCCGAGGGGCGGCGGGTCTTCGCGACGATGACCGTGTTGGAGAACCTGGAGATGGGCGCCTACAAGTTCTCGTCGGTGGACTCCGGCGACCTGGACCGGGTGTTCACGCTCTTCCCGCGCCTCGCCGAGCGCCGCTCGCAGCAGGCGGGCACCCTGTCCGGTGGCGAGCAGCAGATGCTGGCGATCGGCCGCGCGCTGATGGGCCGGCCCGAACTGCTGCTGCTGGACGAGCCGTCCATGGGCCTGGCGCCGCTGATCGTCCAGCAGATCTTCGAGATCATCAAGGAGATCAACGACCAGGGCACCACGGTGCTGCTGGTGGAGCAGAACGCCACGCAGGCCCTGGGCCTGGCCGACCGCGGGTACGTCCTGGAGACGGGCTCCGTGGCGATGTCCGGTCCGGCGGGCGAGCTGCTGTCCGACAGCCGGATCCGCGCGGCGTACCTCGGTGAGGGCGCGGCCTGATCCCACGGGACGAGAGCGCCGGGCGCCCCGCGGGGGGCCCGGCGCTCTCGGCGTCCGTCAGGCGGTGCCCGGGATGTTCTCGGCGTCCTGCGGGGTGGCGTCGCGCAGCATGCAGGTGAGTCGCGCCGTGCAGACGCGCTTGTCCTGCTCGTCGGTGATGACGACCTCGTACGTGGCGGTGGAGCGCCCGCGGTGCACCGGGGTGGCGACGCCGGTGATGAGCCCGGAGCGGACCCCCCGGTGGTGGGTGCAGTTCAGGTCGACGCCCACGGCGATCTTCCGGGAGCCGCCGTGGAGCATCGCGCCCACGGAGCCGAGCGTCTCGGCGAGCACGGCGGAGGCCCCGCCGTGGAGGAGCCCGTAGGGCTGGGTGTTGCCCTCGACGGGCAGGGTGCCGACGACGCGGTCGGGGGCGGCCTCGACGATCTGCAGGCCCATGCGGTTGCCGAGGTGGCCCGCGGAGAAGAGGGCGGGCAGGTCGACGCCGAGCGCGGCGTACTCGTCGATGACCTCTTGCGGGAACTTGGCTGCGGTCTGCTCGCCCATGGGGCCCGAACTCCGTTCGTCGTCGTACGGCTGTCCTGGTGACGCTGCTGAGCGAACGCTCAGTCGGCCGGTGATTGTTCCAGACGGATGACGACGGACTTGCTGGCGGGGGTGTTGCTGACGTCCGCGGTGGCGTCCAGCGGCACGAGGACGTTCGTCTCCGGGTAGTACGCGGCGGCGCAGCCCCGCGCGGTCGGGTAGTGGACGACCCGGAAGCCGGGGGCGCGGCGCTCGACGCCGTCGGTCCACTCGCCGACCAGGTCGGCGTACGAACCGTCGGCGAGGCCCCGCTCGCGCGCGTCGTCGGGGTGGACGAGGACGACGCGGCGGCCGCCCTTGATGCCGCGGTAGCGGTCGTCGAGGCCGTAGACGGTGGTGTTGTACTGGTCGTGCGAGCGCAGAGTCTGCAGCAGCAGCCGGCCTTCGGGGACCCGGGGGTACTCGACGGGGGCGGCGGTGAAGTTGGCCTTGCCGGTCGCGGTGGGGAAGCGCCGCTCGTCGCGCGGGGCGTGCGGGAGGGCGAACCCGCCCGGGGCGGCGGCGAGCCGGGCGTTGAAGTCCTCGAAACCGGGCACCACGCGCGCGATGCGGTCGCGGATGGCGGCGTAGTCCTCCTCGAACTCCTCCCACGGGGTGGCCGACGAGGCGCCGAGGACGGCGCGGGCCATGCGGGCCACGATGGCCGGCTCGGACAGCAGGTGGGGGCCGGCGGGCGGCAGGTTGCCCCGGGAGGCGTGGACCATGCCCATCGAGTCCTCCACCGTGACGAACTGCCGCCCGGACGCCTGCACGTCCCGATCGGTGCGGCCGAGGGTGGGCAGGATCAGCGCGCGCGTGCCGGTGACGGCGTGGGACCGGTTGAGCTTGGTGGAGACGTGCACGGTGAGCCGGGCGCGGCGCATCGCGGCCTCGGTGACGCGGGTGTCGGGAGTCGCGCCGACGAAGTTGCCGCCCATCGCGAAGAAGACCTTCGCGCGGCCGTCGCGGAGCGCCCGGATGGAGCGGACCACGTCGTACCCGTGGTGCCGGGGCGAGGTGATGCCGAACTCCTGGTCGAGGGCGTCGAGGAACGCCTCCGAGGGGCGTTCGAAGATGCCCATGGTGCGGTCGCCCTGGACGTTGGAGTGACCGCGGACCGGGCAGACCCCGGCGCCGGGGCGGCCGATGGCGCCGCGCAGCAGCAGGAGGTTGACGATCTCCCGGATGGTGGGCACGGAGTGCTTGTGCTGGGTGAGGCCCATCGCCCAGCAGACGATCGTGCGGCGCGAGGCGAGGACCATCCGCAGGGCGCTCTCGATCTCGTCGCGGGTCAGCCCCGTCGCGGCGAGCGTCTCGTCCCAGTCGGCGGCGCGGGCGGCGGCGGCGAAGTCCTCGAAGCCGTGCGTGTGGGTGCGGACGAACTCCTCGTCGACGGCGCCCTCGGTGTCCAGGACGAGCTTGTTGAGGAGGCGGAACAGGGCCTGGTCGCCGCCGATGCGGATCTGCAGGAACAGGTCGGTGAGGGCCGAGCCCTTCAGCAGGCCCTTGGCGGTCTGCGGGTTCTTGAACCGCTCCAGGCCCGCCTCGGGCAGCGGGTTCACCGAGATGATCCTCGCGCCGGCCGCCTTGGCCTTCTCCAGCGCGGTCAGCATCCGGGGGTGGTTCGTGCCCGGGTTCTGCCCGGCGACGATGATCAGGTCGGCCTGGTGGAGGTCGTCGAGGGAGACGCTGCCCTTGCCGACGCCGAGGGTCTCGGTCAGCGCGGAGCCGGACGACTCGTGGCACATGTTGGAGCAGTCCGGCAGGTTGTTCGTGCCGAACTCGCGCGCGAAGAGCTGGAGCAGGAACGCGGCCTCGTTGCTGGTCCGGCCCGACGTGTAGAACAGCGCCTCGTCGGGGGAGTCCAGCGCGGTCAGCTCCTCCGCGATGATCGCGAAGGCCCGCTCCCAGCTGACCGGCTCGTACCGGTCGCCGCCCTCCGGCAGGTACACCGGGTGCGTGATGCGGCCCTGCTGGCCCAGCCAGTAGCCGCTGCGGTCCGCCAGGTCGGACAGCGGGTGCGCGGCGAAGAACTCCGGGGTGACCCGGCGCAGCGTGGCCTCCTCGGCGACGGCCTTGGCGCCGTTCTCGCAGAACTCCGCGACGTGCCGCTTGTCGCCCTCGGGCCAGGCGCACCCCGGGCAGTCGAAGCCGTCCTTCTGGTTGACCTTGAGGAGCGTGCGGGCCGTGCGGGTCAGACCCATCTGCGCCTGGGAGGCGCGCAGGCCGTGGACGACGCCGGGCAGGCCGGCGGCGGAGTGCTGGACGGCCGTCACCTGCGGAGCGTCCTGGACGGGGTCCCCTGCGGGCGGTTTGCTGGCCATGGCGCACTCCCTCGTTTCGCCGTACGTGTGTACGTGGGTACGCCTCCGATCCTGTCACGTGGGGACGGCGGCGTGTGGTGCCCGTCCGAGGTTGTCAGTGGAGCGTGGCAGGATCGTGTCCGTGGCTGAGAGAGCATCGAAGAAGACCGCACAAGACCGTCCGCGCCTGCTCCTCATGGACGGGCACTCCCTGGCGTACCGGGCGTTCTTCGCGCTGCCCGCGGAGAACTTCACGACGTCGAGCGGGCAGACGACCAACGCCATCTACGGCTTCGCGTCGATGCTGGCGAACACGCTGCGTGACGAGGCGCCCACCCACTTCGCGGTGGCGTTCGACGTGTCCCGCAAGACCTGGCGCTCCCGGGACTTCCCGGAGTACAAGGCGAACCGCTCCGCCACGCCCGACGAGTTCAAGGGCCAGGTCGAGCTGATCGGCGAGCTGCTGGACACGATGAACGCGGTCCGCTTCGCCGTGGAGGACTACGAGGCGGACGACATCATCGCCACGCTGGCCACGCAGGCGGAGGCCGCCGGTTTCGAGGTGCTGATCGTCACCGGCGACCGCGACTCCTTCCAGCTGGTCTCCGACCACGTCACGGTGCTCTACCCGACGAAGGGCGTCTCCGAGCTGACCCGGTTCACGCCGGAGAAGGTGCAGGAGAAGTACGGGCTGTCGCCGAGCCAGTACCCGGACTTCGCGGCGCTGCGCGGCGACCCGTCGGACAACCTGCCGGGCATCCCGGGCGTCGGCGAGAAGACGGCCACGAAGTGGATCAACCAGTTCGGGTCGTTCGCGGAGCTGGTGGAGCGGGCCGACGAGGTGAAGGGCAAGGTCGGGCAGGCCCTGCGCGACCACCTGGAGTCCGTGAAGCTGAACCGGCACCTGACGGAGCTGGTCCGGGACGTGCGGCTGCCGAAGTCGGTGGCGGAGCTGGAGCGCGCCCCCTACGACCGGTCCGCGCTCACCGGCTTCCTGGAGGTCATGGAGATCCGCAACCCGAGCCTGCGGGAGCGGCTGCTCGCCGTGGACCCGGGCGCCGGGGAGGAGGAGGCGCCCGCCCCGGCCGCCGGCGTGGAGCTGGACGGCTCGGTGCTGGACGCCGGCGAGCTGGCGCCGTGGCTGGAGCGGCACGGGGACCGGCCGCTGGGCGTGGTGACCGTGGACAGCTGGGCGCTCGGGGTGGGCAGCGTCGCCGAGGTCGCCCTCGCGGCGGCGGACGGCGCGGCGGCCTGGTTCGACCCGACGCGGCTGGACGAGGCCGACGAGCGCGCCTTCGCCGCGTGGATCGCGGACCCGGCCCGGCCGAAGGTCATGCACAACGCCAAGGCCGCCATGCGCGTCTTCCCGGAGCACGGCTGGAGCGTCGCCGGCGTCACGATGGACACGGCGCTCGCCGCGTACCTGGTGAAGCCGGGCCGCCGCTCCTTCGCCCTGGACGCGCTCGCCGTCGAGTACCTGGGGCGGGAGCTCGCCCCGCCGTCCGCCGCCGACGGCCAGCTGGCGTTCGGCGCGGACGACACGGCCGAGGCCGACGCGCTGATGACGCAGGCGCGGGCCGTCCTCGACCTGGGCGAGGCGTTCACCGCCCGCCTGGAGGAGGTGGGCGCGACGCGGCTGCTGCACGAGGTGGAGCTGCCCACCTCCGAGCTGCTCGCCCGGATGGAGCGGTACGGCATCGCCGCCGACCGGCCGCACCTGGAGGCGATGGAGCAGCAGTTCGCCGGCGCCGTCCAGCAGGCCGTGAAGGAGGCGCACGCCTCGGTCGGCCACGAGTTCAACCTGGGATCGCCCAAGCAGCTCCAGGAGGTCCTCTTCGGCGAGCTGAACCTGCCGAAGACCAAGAAGACCAAGACCGGCTACACCACGGACGCGGACGCGCTGGCCTGGCTCGCCGCCCAGACCGAGCACGAACTGCCCGTCGTCATGCTCCGCCACCGGGAGCAGGCGAAGCTCCGCGTCACCGTGGAGGGCCTGATCAAGACGGTCGCGACGGACGGCCGGATCCACACCACGTTCAACCAGACGGTCGCCGCGACCGGCCGGCTGTCCTCCACCGACCCGAACCTGCAGAACATCCCGGTCCGCACGGACGAGGGCCGCGCCATCCGCCGGGGCTTCGTCGTCGGCGAGGGCTTCGAGGCCCTGATGACCGCCGACTACAGCCAGATCGAGCTGCGCGTCATGGCGCACCTGTCGGAGGACGAGGGCCTCATCGAGGCGTTCACCTCCGGCGAGGACCTGCACACCACGGTCGCCTCCCAGGTCTTCGGCGTCGACAAGTCGGCGGTCGACGCCGAGATGCGCCGCAAGATCAAGGCCATGTCGTACGGACTGGCGTACGGCCTGTCCGCGTTCGGCCTGTCCCAGCAGCTGAACATCGAGGCCGCCGAGGCCCGCGCCCTGATGGACACGTACTTCGAGCGGTTCGGCGGCGTGCGGGACTACCTCCACCGCGTCGTCGACGAGGCCCGCGCGACCGGGTACACGGAGACGATGCTGGGCCGCCGCCGCTACCTGCCGGACCTCAACAGCGACAACCGGCAGCGGCGCGAGATGGCCGAGCGGATGGCGCTCAACGCCCCGATCCAGGGCACGGCCGCCGACATCGTGAAGGTCGCCATGCTCCGCGTCGGCCGGGCGCTGTCCGAGGCCGGCCTGAACTCCCGGATGCTGCTCCAGGTCCACGACGAGATCGTGCTGGAGCTCGCGCCGGGGGAGCGGGAGCGGGTCGAGGAGATCGTGCGCCGGGAGATGGCCTCGGCGGTCGAACTGCGGGCGCCGCTGGACGTGTCGGTGGGCGTCGGCCACGACTGGGAGTCGGCCGCGCACTGACCGGCCGGGACAACCCGGGAGGGCGGCGCGACCGTGCGAGGTCGCGCCGCCCCCTCACGGGGTGCGGCCCCGGGGCCGGAGCGCGGCGCCGGATCGCAGCCGCATCCCCGCGCCGTACAGGACGATCCCCACGGCCAGCCCTGCCCCGGCGCCGAAGCACGCGGTCGGGATGATGTCGAGCGGCGTCTCGATCCGCCCCCAGTACGCGTACCAGCGCAGGCACCGGTGGACGACCCCGGCCGCCAGGCACCCCGCGAGCACCCCGCCCGCCAGCCACCGGCCCCGCCGCGTCGGCACCGGCCGCAGCGCCCCCGCGGCCTCGGCCTGTCCGGCGGGTACGCGGCGCAGCGCCCCGTACCCGAACCACACCAGGACGGCCAGCGCCACGGCCGACCCGCCGTACTGGGCGTACAGGTACAGCGGGAAGCCCGCCACGAACTCGCCGAGCACGGGCAGCACGCGCACGCCCCACCGGTCGGCGTGGGTGAACAGGTCCCACACCACGTGGGTCGCCGCCCCGACGACCGCCGAGACGTAGAACCACGCCGCGAGCGCCGCCGGACGCCGCCCGCGCCACGGCCGGCCGCGCAGCACCGTGTGGACCCGGCCCCGCCACCGCCCCGGCAGCAGGGCCACCAGCGGCTCACGGACCATCAGCCACACACCGGTCAGCAGCGCGGCCGTCAGGGCGTCGACGGTCAGCACCCCCCACACGCCGTGCGTGACGTTTCCGAACGTCATGGCACCGGGCACGACACTGTCCGCGTAGTACGTCATGTCGGGCGAAAGCGACCCCGTGACGAGGGCCGAGGCGACCAGCGGACCCCGGGCGACGCCGGTCCTCCGCATCCCCGGCAGTACGGCGGCGGCGTGGCTGAGCGTGAACGGCATGGTCGGCGGTCCCCCCGGTAATCGGCCCTCAAACACCAGCCCGGTCAGTATCGGTCACGGCGCGATCGACCTGTGGCACCGTCAGGTCCGAGAGGGTCGCAAGGACGGTCGGTGACGAAAGCGTGAAAAGCGGTCACCCCTCGGTGTGAGGAAGACCCGAGTTGACGTAGGGTCGCCTGAGCCGCGCACTGGGGCGCGCGGCAGAGGCCTTCGGCGCCGACGGGCGCCACCGGGGAGGGACAGACGCATGGCAGCGCACATCCGCCGTCGACTGCGCAAGGGCGCCACGACCACCGCGGTCGCCGCCGCGGCCGTGGCCGCGCTCTCGGCATCACAGGCGCCGGGCGCCACTCCCGTCGCCGCCGGCGGCCAGCCGGCCGGCGACGCGACATCACCCACCTCGTCCGGCTCCACCGCCACGGGTGACTCGCCCTACTACACCGACCTGCCGCCGCTGAAGTCCCCCAACCCCGTGGGGCCCGGCGACGGCGGCCCCGTGGTCACCGGTCCGGCCGAAGCGGGCATCCCGGCCACCGTGCTCGCCGCGTACAAGCAGGCCGAGCAGCACCTGAGGACCACCAGGCCCGGCTGCAACCTGCCCTGGCAACTCCTCGCGGGCATCGGCAAGGTGGAGTCCGGGCAGGCGCGCGGCGGCCGCGTCGACGCCGCGGGCACCACCTTCTCGCCCATCCTGGGCCCCGTCCTCGACGGCAACGGCTTCGCCGACATCAGCGACACCGACGACGGCGCGTACGACGGCGACAGCCGCCACGACCGCGCGGTCGGCCCCATGCAGTTCATCCCGTCCACCTGGGCCTCCTGGGGTCAGGACGCCAACGGCGACGGCCGCAAGGACCCCAACAACATCTACGACGCCGCCCAGGCCGCCGGGATGTACCTGTGCGCCAACGGCCGCGACCTCGCGGTCAAGGCGGACCTCGACCGGGCCATCCTCAGCTACAACCAGTCCCGCGCCTACCTGCGCACGGTCCTGTCCTGGTTCGAGTTCTACCAGCGCGGCACGCACCAGGTCCCCGACGGCACCGGCGTGCAGCCCGGCGAGCGCAGCGACTCCCGCACCCCGGGCGGCACCCCGTACACGCCGACCCCGACGCCGGTCCCCACCCCGACGCCCACTCCGGCCCCGACGAAGACGCCGTCGCCCTCGACCACCCCGTCGCCCGGCACCTCGGCACCGTCGCCCGGCACGACCAGCCCGGCCCCCGGCCCGGCCCCCGTGGAGACGGTCCCGTCCCGGCCCGACCCCTCGTCCCCGCCGACCGGCCCGGCCCCGAAGCCGACCACGCCGCAGACCCCCGCCGACAAGGTGAACCGCCTCGCGGACGCCGGCACCGGCACGCTCACCGCCCCCGCCGGCACCGGGTTCGCCGAGCGCCCCTCCGTGGTCGCCCGCGACGCCTGGGGCAACGCCCTCGCCCTCGTACCGGTCCGGTTCGAGATCGCCGGCGACACCGACGCGCGCTTCGCGAACGGCGCCACCACCGCCACCGTCACCACCGGCGGCGACGGCACCGCCACCGCGCCCGCCCTGCGGGCCGGCGAGAAGACCGGGCGGTTCACCGTCCGCGCCACCGTCCCCCAGCGCCCCGCCCTCGCCCCCGTCGTCTTCGCGGCGACCGTCACCACCGGCCAGGCCGACGCCCTCGCCCGGACCGGCGGGACCCCGCTCACGGCCGCCCCGGAAGGGGAGTTCGCCCAGCGGCTCACGGTGAGGGCCACCCGCGGGGGAGCCCCCGTCCCCGGCGCCGCGCTGACCGCCACGATGGTCGCGCAGGGCCCCGACGGCACGCAGGCGCCCAGCGCCGACGGCCCCTACTTCAAGGACGCGCAGGGCGCACCGATCCGTACGCTCACCGGTCTCACGACCGACGCGGACGGCGTCCTCCAGCTCCCGCCGATGTACGCGGACGGCCGGACCGGCACGTTCCTGCTGCGCCTGACCGCCCCGGGCGGCGCGACGCTGACGGTGGAGCTCCAGGTCACCGCCGCCTGACCCGCCCCGCGCCCCGACGGCCCGCCCCCTCACCGGTACGAGGGCGGCGGGCCGTCAGCGTCGCGGGTTCGTACGCCGCGTCGGCGGCGCCGCCGAGGGGTCCTGCGGCCAGGGGTGCTTCGGGTACCGCCCGCGCAACTCCGCCCGCACCGACCGGTAGCCGTCCCGCCAGAACGACTCCAGGTCGGCCGTGACCGCCACCGGCCGCCCCGCGGGCGACAGCAGGTGCACCAGCACCGGCACCCCGGCCACCCGCGGCGTCCGGGCCAGCCCGAACATCTCCTGCAGTTTCACCGCGAGGACCGGCTGCTCGTCCCCGTACTCCACCCGGATCCGCGAGCCGCTCGGCACCTCGATCCGCTCCGGCGCCAGCTCGTCCAGCCGCGCCGCCTCCCCGCCCGCCCAGGGCAGCAGCCGCCGCAGCGCCTCCTCGACGTCGATCCGCGCCAGCCCCGCCCGCCTGCGCGCCGCCGACAGCTCCGGCTCCAGCCACTCGCCGGCCCGCGCCACCAGCGCCTCGTCCGACACCTCCGGCCAGGGCGCCCCCACCACCCGGCGCAGGAACGCCAGCCGCTCCCGCAGCCGGACCGCCTCCCGCGACCAGCGCAGCAGCCCGGGCCCCTCCCGCCGCAGCCCCTCCAGCAGCGCCTCCCGTACGAGCCCGGGCGCGGCGTCCCCGAGCGGCCGCACCACCAGGTCGACCGCGCCCAGCCGCTCCACCCGGCGCGCCACGACGTCACCGTCCTGCCACCGCACCTCGTCACCCGCCACCAGCAGGTGCCCGGCCGCGAGCCGCGCGGTGTCCTCGTCGCACACGGCGGCCAGCCGCACCCGGGCCGACGCCTGGTGCGCGGGCCGGTCGGCCACGGCCACGGCCAGCCAGCCGGCCGACCGCAGACCCGACTCGCGGCCCACCTCGGCGCCGGTCCCGGCCGCCATCAGGAAGGAGCCCCCGCCGCGCGCCCGCGCCACCCGCTCCGGGAACGCCAGCGCGACCACGATCCCGGCGGCCACGTCGTCCGGCACCCCGTCACCGGAGCCCCCGCGGGCCGGACCGGCCCCCGCCGGGCCGCCGGCCGCCCCACCGGTGCCCGGGGCGGCGAGCCGCCGGGCCAGCCGGCCGGCCTCCCGGCGCCACCGCGCCCCGTACGCGTCGCCGCCCCGGCGGGCCGCACGCCACGCGGCCGCCACGTCGTCGCCGTACTCGCGCGGCGGCTCCTCGCCCAGCAGGGCCACCAACTCCGCCGCCCGGCGCGCGCCCACCAGCGGCGCGCCGTCCAGCAGCGCCCGCGCCAGCCGGGGGTGCAGGCCCAGACGCGCCATCCGGGCGCCCCGCTCCGTCACCCGGCCGTGCGCGTCGACCGCGCCGACCGCCTCCAGCACCGACCGCGCCGCCGCCATCGCCCCCGCCGGCGGGGCGTCCAGCAGCGCCAGGCCCGACGCGTCCGGGTCGCCCCACGCCGCCGCCTGCAACGCGAACCCCGTCAGGTCCGCCACCCGGATCTCCGGCGCGGGGAAGGCCGGCAGGCGGCCGTCCTCCGCCTCCGGCCAGCACCGGTACACCGCGCCCGGCGCCTCGCGCCCCGCACGGCCCGCGCGCTGCCGGGCCGACGCCCGCGACGCCCGCAGCGTCACCAGCGAGCCCAGCCCCCGCGCGTGGTCCACCCGGGGCTCCCGCGCCAGGCCCGAGTCGACCACGACCCGCACGCCCGGCACCGTCAGCGACGACTCCGCCACCGACGTCGCCAGCACCACCCGCCGTCCGCGCCCCGGCGACAGCACCGCCTCCTGCACCGCGGCGGGGGCCCGGCCGTGCACCTGGAGCACCTCGACGCCGCGCAGGTCCGACAGCAGTCCCGCCACCCGGGCGATCTCGCCCACCCCCGGCAGGAAGCACAGCACGTCGCCCGCGCGCTCCGCCAGCGCCCGCCGCACCGTCCCCGCCACGTGCGCCAGCAGCGCGGGGTCCACGAACGTCCCGTGCGCCGGCCGCACCGTCCCGCCCGGCGGCGTCCACACCACCTCCACGGGGTGGGCCGTGCCCACCGCCCGAACGACCGGCGCACCGCCCAGCAGCCGCGCCCACCCCTCGGCGTCCGTCGTCGCCGACGCCGCCACCAGCCGCAGCTCCGGCCGCAGCGACTCCCGCACGTCCAGCAGGAAGGCGGCGACCGTGTCCGCGTCCAGGTGCCGCTCGTGGCACTCGTCGAGGACCACCACGTCCACCCCGGCCAGCTCCTGGTCCCGCTGGAGCCGCTGGAGCAGCACCCCGGTCGTCACCACCTCGACGACCGTCTCCCGCGACACGACCCGCTCGCCGCGCACCGCGAAGCCGACCCGGCCGCCGACCTCCTCGCCGAGCAGCCACGCCATCCGCCGGGCCGCGCCCCGCGCCGCGATCCGCCGCGGCTCGGCGACCACCACCCGGGCGCCCCGCTCCGCCAGCACCAGCGGCACGAGCGTCGTCTTGCCGGTCCCGGGCGGCGCGCACAGCACCGCGGCCCCGTGCTCGTCCAGCGCCTGCTCCAGCGCGGGCAGGGCGTGCCGTACCGGGAGCCGCCCCCACTCCTCCTCGCGGATCACGCGGCCCGCTCGCCCCGCTCGCACACGAAGATCGCCGTACCGGGCAGGAGGTTCCCCCGCAGCGGGGACCAGCCGCCCCACTCCTGGCCGTTCCAGGCCGGCCACTCCGGCTCCACCAGGTCCACCAGCCGGAAACCGCCCGCGACCACCTCCCGCACCCGGTCGCCGATCGTCCGGTGGTGCTCCACGTACACGGCCCGGCCCTGCTCGTCCTGCTCCACGTACGGCGTGCGGTCGAAGTACGAGGACGCCACCGTCAGCCCCTCGGGCCCCGGCTCGTCCGGGAACGCCCAGCGGATCGGGTGCGTCACGGAGAACACCCACCGGCCGCCCGGCCGCAGCACCCGCCACACCTCCCGGAAGACCCGCACCGGGTCGGCGACGAACGGCACCGCCCCGTACGCCGAGCAGGCCAGGTCGAAGGAGCCGTCCCGGAAGGGCAGCGCCCCCGCGTCGGCCTGGACCGGCCACAGCCCGTCCGCGCCGATGCGCAGGGCGTGCTGGAGCTGCCGGTGGGACAGGTCCAGCGCCACCGGCCTGGCGCCCTGGGCGGCCAGCCAGCGCGAGCACTGCGCCGCGCCCGCGCCGATCTCCAGGACGTCCAGGCCCCTCAGCGACCCGGCCGGCCCCAGCAGCCCCGCCTCCGCCTCGTCCAGCCCCTCGGGTCCCCACACGAACCGGTCGTCCCCGAGGAAGCCGCCGTGCTCGCTCTGGTACTCGTCGGCGTTCCGGTCCCACCAGCCGCGGCTCGCCCTGCTGCTCTCCGCGTCGCCGGCGTCACGGCGCGTGGCCTGGGGCTCGTAGTCTTGGATCATCTCGTCCATCGTTGTAGTTTGCGCACAGCGCGCATGGGGGCGGTCGTGACGGGCGCCCGCGGCGGTGTCGCGCGCCCCCGGTGTGTCACCGGCGCGTCGGGGCCAGGACGGCCTCGATCAAGCTTAGTTGTGCCGGGTATGCGGGGTTCCGCCCCGGGTGGGCGCCTTCGCGCATTGACCGTGTACCGCGGCGCCCGTATGCTAAAGGTTGCGCTGCGGGCCTGCGTGCCTCGGACGGAGCAGGCCGCGCTCGCATCTGTTGTATGTCCCCTCGGTTTTCGAGGCGCCCCCAGTCCGCTGGGCCGCGCGCTTCCTTGGCTGTCCGGCTTCTGCAGCTGCGATACGGGCTCTCGGCGTAGCAGTACCTACGACTTCAATGTCCGCACCGGAGCCCTTTCCCACATGACGAGCAGCACCGAGACCACCGCCACCACCCCGCAGGTTGCGGTCAACGACATCGGTAACGAGGAAGCCTTCCTCGCCGCGATCGACGAGACGATCAAGTACTTCAACGACGGCGACATCGTCGACGGCGTCATCGTGAAGGTCGACCGGGACGAGGTCCTGCTCGACATCGGTTACAAGACCGAAGGTGTCATCCCGAGCCGCGAGCTCTCGATCAAGCACGACGTCGACCCGAACGAGGTCGTCAAGGTCGGCGACGAGATCGAGGCCCTGGTCCTCCAGAAGGAGGACAAGGAAGGCCGCCTGATCCTCTCGAAGAAGCGCGCCCAGTACGAGCGCGCCTGGGGCACGATCGAGAAGATCAAGGAAGAGGACGGCATCGTCACCGGCACCGTCATCGAGGTCGTCAAGGGTGGTCTCATCCTCGACATCGGCCTCCGTGGCTTCCTGCCGGCCTCCCTCGTCGAGATGCGCCGTGTCCGCGACCTCCAGCCCTACGTGGGCAAGGAGCTCGAGGCCAAGATCATCGAGCTGGACAAGAACCGCAACAACGTGGTCCTGTCCCGCCGTGCCTGGCTGGAGCAGACCCAGTCCGAGGTCCGCCAGACGTTCCTCACGACCCTCCAGAAGGGTCAGGTCCGCTCCGGCGTCGTGTCCTCGATCGTCAACTTCGGTGCCTTCGTGGACCTGGGTGGCGTCGACGGTCTGGTCCACGTCTCCGAGCTGTCCTGGAAGCACATCGACCACCCCTCCGAGGTCGTCGAGGTCGGCCAGGAGGTCACGGTCGAGGTCCTCGACGTCGACATGGACCGCGAGCGCGTCTCCCTGTCGCTGAAGGCGACGCAGGAGGACCCGTGGCAGCAGTTCGCCCGGACCCACCAGATCGGCCAGGTCGTCCCGGGTAAGGTCACGAAGCTGGTTCCGTTCGGCGCGTTCGTCCGCGTGGACGAGGGCATCGAGGGTCTGGTCCACATCTCCGAGCTGGCCGAGCGCCACGTGGAGATCCCGGAGCAGGTCGTCCAGGTCAACGACGAGATCTTCGTCAAGGTCATCGACATCGACCTCGAGCGCCGCCGCATCAGCCTCTCGCTGAAGCAGGCCAACGAGTCCTTCGGTGCCGACCCGGCCTCGGTCGAGTTCGACCCGACCCTGTACGGCATGGCCGCGTCCTACGACGACCAGGGCAACTACATCTACCCCGAGGGCTTCGACCCGGAGACCAACGACTGGCTGCCGGGCTACGAGGCCCAGCGCGAGGCGTGGGAGACCCAGTACGCCGAGGCGCAGCAGCGCTTCGAGCAGCACCAGGCCCAGGTCATCAAGTCCCGCGAGGCCGACGAGGCCGCCGCTGCCGAGGGCGGCTCCGCCGCTCCCTCCGGCGCCGGCGCGCCGACCGGTGGCTCCTACTCCTCGGAGTCGGACGACACCTCCGGCGCCCTGGCGTCGGACGAGGCGCTCGCCGCCCTCCGCGAGAAGCTCGCCGGCGGCCAGAGCTGAACGGCTCCGCACCGACCCGCTAGCTCCTAGCCGGTAGACACCGAGGCCCGCCCCGCGAGGGGCGGGCCTCGGTGCGTTCCCGCCCGCCCGCCCGTCCGGCCGGCCGGGCGGGCGGCGGCCTCCCCGCGCCGGGGGCGTCAGTCCACGACGGGGACGCCCGGCGTGACCAGGCCGCTCCCGCCGGTGCGGGTGTTGTCGGCGTACACCGTCGTCCGGCAGGAGGCGGAGTGGTGCGGGGCGTGGACCGCGTACCGGTTCGCGCCGGTCGCGCCCGTCAGGTCCGCGTGGTTGCCGCGGAAGACGGTGCCGCAGCCCCAGCCGGGCTGCTGGGAGTGCACCTCGAAGCCGTTGCCGAGCGTGCTCCGGCCGGTGTTGCCCGAGACGAGGACGTCGTTGCCCTTCACGTCCACCCACGAGTCGTCGTGGTGGACGCCCGTCATCCCGCGCCCGTCGAAGGTGTTCCCGACGATCCGGGCGCCGGTGGTGCCCTCCTTGACGTCGACGCCCTCGCCGCCCACGCCGGGGCCGATGGTGTTGTGGAGCACCTGGACGCCGTCGCTCCGGTCCGACAGCGTGTTCGCCGTCCCCACGTAGACGCCCTCGCCCATCCCGCGGCCGTCGAGGCCCGTGTCGTGGATGCGGGAGTTCCGGACGACGCCGTCGCTGCTGGAGTTCCGGAAGTGGACGCCCTCCATGTCCAGGCCGTGCACGGTGACCGCGTCGATGACGACGCCGTTCGCGCGGTCCATCATGATCCCCTTCTGCCCGCCGGTGACCGTCACGCCGTGCACGGTCCAGTACGAGGCGCCGTCGAGGTGCAGGCCGTAGCCGCCGCCCGCCGTGAGGACGGCCCGCGGCGAGCCGGTCAGGACGATGCGCGCGGAGGCGGTGCCGGGAGTCCTGGCCTTGAAGTTGCCCGGGTAGGTGCCGTCGGCGAGCCGGATCGTGTCGCCGGGCCGCACGGTCGTGAGCGCCGCCTTCAGCTGGGCCGCCGTCGAGACGTCGACGACGGCGGCGGTCCGCTCGGCGGCGGCCCCGGTCGGAGGTGCCGTCACGGTGGCGGTGGCGGTCAGGGCGAGGGCGGCCGGGAGCAGGGCGGGGAGCAGCGTGCCGGTGCGCATGGGGGGCCTTCCCGTGGGGTTCTCGTACGTGGACGCCGGGCGGGATGCTGAACGCGCGCTGTCCCGAGACGGTAGGGATGGGCTGTGGGCATGTCAAGGTCTGGACCAAACGCCGTGCCCCGTCCGCGACATGGGCGCCTCCGGGAATGTCGGAGGCCCGTGCGACGTTGTTCCGTGGGAACACGAGGAGGAGCGGTAATCGTGCTTGATCCGCAGGATTTGTACGCATGGGAGCCGAAGGGCCTGGCGGTGGCCGACATGGCGCTCGCCCAGGAGTCGGCCGGCCTGATCATGCTCTGTCACTTCGACGGATACATCGACGCGGGAGAGGTCGGCGAGCAGATCGTCGACGGCCTGCTGGAGACCCTCCCGCACCAGGTGGTGGCCCGCTTCGACCACGACCGTCTGGTCGACTACCGGGCGCGCCGCCCGTTGCTCACCTTCCGCCGCGACCGCTGGACCGGGTACGACACCCCGGCCATCGAGCTCCGTATCGTCCAGGACGCCACCGGCGCCCCCTTCCTGCTGCTGTCGGGGCCCGAGCCCGACGTGGAGTGGGAGCGCTTCGCCGCGGCCGTGCGGCAGATCGTGGAGCGGCTCGGCGTGCGCCTCTCCGTCAACTTCCACGGCATCCCGATGGGCGTCCCGCACACCCGGCCCGTCGGCCTCACCCCGCACGGCAGCCGCGCCGACCTCGTACCGGGGCACCGCAGCCCGTTCGACGAGGCGCAGGTCCCCGGCAGCGCCGTCGCGCTCGTCGAGTACCGGCTGATCGAGGCCGGGCACGACGTGCTCGGCATCGCCGCGCACGTCCCGCACTACGTGGCCCGCTCCGCCTACCCCGACGCGGCGCTCACCACCGTCGAGGCGATCACGGCGGCGACGGGCCTGGTCCTGCCGACCGTGGCGCACAACCTGCGCGCCGCCGCGCAGCGTACGCAGACCGAGATCGACCGCCAGATCGGCGAGGGCGACGAGGAACTGGTCGCCCTGGTCAAGGGGCTGGAGCACCAGTACGACGCGCTGGCCGGCGTCGAGACCCGCGGCAGCCTCGTCGCGGAGCCCGTGGAGCTGCCGTCCGCCGACGAGATCGGCCGGGAGTTCGAGCGCTTCCTCGCCGAGCGGGAGGGCGACACGCCGTAGCGCGCGGACGCCGGCCGCCACGGGGGCGGCCGACGTCCGCCCCGCCCCTGCCCCTAGGCTTCCGCTCATGTTGACCGTAGGTCTCACCGGCGGAATCGGCGCCGGCAAAAGCGAGGTCTCCCGCCTCCTCGTCTCGTACGGCGCCGTCCTCGTCGACGCCGACCGGATCGCCCGCGAGGTCGTCGAGCCCGGCACGCCCGGGCTCGCCGCCGTCGTGGAGGCGTTCGGCCCCGACGTCCTGACCGGGGAGGGCACCCTGGACCGGCCCAAGCTGGGTTCCATCGTCTTCGGCGACGCCGAGCGCCTCGCCACCCTCAACGGCATCGTCCACCCCCTCGTCGGCGCCCGCTCGGCCGAACTGCAGGCCGCCGCCGCGCCCGACGCCGTCGTCGTCCACGACGTCCCCCTCCTCACCGAGAACGGCCTCGCGCCCCTCTACGACGTCGTCGTGGTCGTCGACGCGTCCGCCGAGACCCGGATCGACCGCCTCGTACGGCTCCGCGGCATGACCGAGTCCGAGGCCCGCGCCCGGATGGCCGCCCAGGCCACCTCCGAGCAGCGGCGCGCCGTCGCCGACCACGTCATCGACAACGACGGCCCCCTCGAAGCCCTGGAGCCGCAGGTCCGCGAGGTCTGGGAGCGGCTGGTGGCCCGCGCGGCCCGCACCGGGCCGGAATAGGCCCGCCACCGGGGATGTTGAAGGGCCGCGACGAGGGGAAGGATCCGACCGTGCCCGACAGCAACCCGGAAACCCATGTCATCGACTACCGGGCGGCCGAGCAGCTGCTCGCCGCGCGCGACCCGCGCGGCGCCGTCAAGCTGCTCGACTCCGTGATCGCCGCTCACCCGGAGAACACCGCCGCGCGCCTCCTGCGCGCCCGCGCCTTCTTCGCGGCCGCCCAACTGCGTCCCGCGGAGCTCGAGTTCGAGCTGGTCCTGGAGCGCGAGCCGGACAACGCGTTCGCCCACTTCGGACTGGCCCGCACCCTGCAGCGCGCCGGCCGCCCGCAGCACGCCAGGCGCCACTTCCGGCTGGCCGCCGCCCTCGACCCGAAGCCCGAGTACGTGGAGGCGGCGCGCTTCGACGCCACCGACTGACGCGGCGCCCCCGGCGGCGCCGCGGCCCACGCCGCCTACGGGCCGCCGCGCCACCGGCTCCGGCGGCCCGGCCCGTACGGCGGCTCGTACGGGGGGACGTCCCGGCCCGGCTGGTAGCGGGGGCCCTGCCTCATGTGGCGCAGGATCACCACCACGTCGGCCGCCACCACCACCAGCAGCACCCCGCAGGCGACCGCCCAGCCCGTCCGCCCCGCCAGCGCGAACGCGACGGTGCCGCCGAGGGCCCACAGCAGGCCCCACACACCCAGCCCGAGCCGCAGCCTGAGCGGGCTGCGCGCGGTGACCGGTTCGTTTCCACTGCGCATGGTCATCGTTCTCCCGCTGGGCGGGTACCCGCGAGCCGCCCCCGATCACGGCGGCCGGCACCCGCGGCGGGACCTGTTGTCAGACCCCCGCCGTAAGGTCGGTGGGCAGAGGGTCCCGACCGCCGGGGGACACGTCAGGGGAGGTGGCCGGCTCATGAGCGACGAGACGCCGCGGGTCCGCGCGCCGCACGGCGCCGCCGCGGTGTTCCTGCCCGCCGACCCGCCCCGCGACGGCCGCGTCGCCTTCTGGTCCCCCGACGGCGGCCCCCTGCCCGCCGGCCCGGCGGGGGAGGCCGGCACGGTGGGGGAGGCCGGCACGCTCACCGTCGTGCGGCGCCACGGCGGCGGGGCCCGCAGCCGGCGGGTGCCCGCCCTGTTCCTGTCCGTCGCCGACGCCCTGCCCCTGCTCGCCGCCGCCCGCCACGACCCGCACGCCCACCCCGCGGCCGCCTGCTGGGGCGCCGCCGCCCTGCACGGGCTGCACCTGGTCGCGCGCGGGCGCCTCCTGCCCGGGCTCACCGCCGGCGACCTCGACGCCTGGCGGGCCGGCCCGCTGGACGCCGACGACGTCACCCACCTGCGCGCCGTCGCCGCCGCCATGCCGTACGAGGCGTACGCCGTGCCCGTACCGGACCGCCGGCCGCTCCGGCTGCCCGAGCCCGAGGCGCTCGTCCGCGCCTTCCTCGACGCCGTCGCCGACGGCCTGCCGCGCACGCCCGCCGCCGCGTTCGCCGCCGGGGCGCCGTTCGCCGCCCGGGAGCCGCAGCGGCTGCCCCACGCGCGCGCCTGGGCCGCCGAGGCCGCCGCCGGGATGGACGCGGGCGTCCGCGTCTCCCTGCGCCTCGACCTCTCCTCGTACGAGCTGTTCGACACCGCCCCGGAAGGCGGCGGCGAGCGGCGGGCCGCCGCCGCGGTCGTCCAGGTGCACAGCCTCGCCGACCCCGCCCTCGTCGTCGACGCCGAGGCCCTGTGGGCCGCGGCCGGCGACGAGCACCTGGGCCCCCGCGCCCGCGTCGACGCCCTCCTGGCCCTGCGCCGCGCCGCCCGCGTCTGGCCCCCGCTCGGCCGGCTCCTGGAGCGCCCCGTGCCCGACGTCCTCGCGCTCACCGAGGACGAGCTGTACGAGCTGCTGGGCCTCGCCGCGGCCCGCCTGGACGCGGCGGGCGTCGCGCTGCACTGGCCCCGCGAACTGGCCCGCTCCCTCACCGCCACCGCCGTCGTCCGGCCCGCACCCGGCTCCGCCACGGACGGGACGGCGTTCTTCGACGGCGCCGGACTGCTCCGCTTCGACTGGCAGCTCGCCCTCGACGGCGAGCCCCTCACCGAGCGGGAGATGGACGCCCTCGCCGAGGCCCACCGGCCCGTCGTACGGCTGCGCGACCGCTGGGTCGTCGTCGACCCCGCCCTCGTCCGCAAGGCCCGCAAGCGGCAGCTCGGCCTGCTGGAGCCGGTCGACGCGCTCGCCGCCGCCCTCACCGGGACCGCCGAGGTCGACGGCGAGACCGTCCCCGCCGTCCCGGTCGGCGCGCTCGCCGACCTGCGCGACCGGTTGACCGCCGCGCCCGGCCGGACCGCCCCGCCGCCCGGTCTCGCCGCCACCCTGCGCGACTACCAGCTGCGCGGCCTGGCCTGGCTCGACCTGATGACCTCGCTCGGCCTCGGCGGCTGCCTCGCCGACGACATGGGCCTCGGCAAGACCGTCACGCTGATCGCCCTGCACCTGCGCCGCGCCCGCCGCGAGCCCACCCTCGTCGTGTGCCCCGCCTCCCTCCTCGGCAACTGGCAGCGCGAGATCCACCGCTTCGCCCCCGGCGTGCCCGTACGCCGCTTCCACGGCGCCGACCGCAGCCTCGACGGCACCGACGGCGGCTTCGTCCTCACCACGTACGGCACGATGCGCACCAGCGCCGCCCAGCTCGCCGCCCACCCCTGGGGGATGGTCGTCGCGGACGAGGCCCAGCACGTGAAGAACCCGTTCTCCGCCACGGCCAGGGCGCTGCGCACCCTCCCCGCCCCGGCGAGGGTCGCCCTCACCGGGACGCCCGTCGAGAACAACCTCTCCGAGCTGTGGGCCCTCCTCGACTGGACCACGCCCGGCCTCCTCGGCCCCCTCAAGGCGTTCCGCGCCCGGCACGCGCGCGCCGTCGAGAACAGCGAGGAGATCGAGAACGACGAAGCGGTCGAGCGGCTCGCCCGCCTCGTGCGCCCCTTCCTGCTGCGCCGCCGCAAGTCCGACCCCGGCATCGTGCCGGAGCTGCCGCCCAAGACCGAGTCGGACCACCCGGTGCCCCTCACCCGCGAGCAGGCGTCCCTCTACGAGGCGGTCGTCCGCGAGACCATGTCCGCCATCGAGGGCGCCGAGGGCATCGCCCGCCGCGGCCTGGTCATGAAGCTGCTCACCTCCCTCAAGCAGATCTGCAACCACCCGGCGCAGTACCTCAAGGAGGACACGCACCGGCTCGCCGGCCGCTCCGGGAAGCTGGCCCTCCTCGACGAGCTGCTGGACACGATCCTCGCCGAGGGCGGCTCGGTCCTCGTCTTCACCCAGTACGTGGCGATGGCCAGGCTCCTCACCGCCCACCTGGCCGCCCGCGGCGCCCCCTCCCAGCTGCTGCACGGCGGCACACCGGTCGCGGAGCGCGAGCGGATGGTGGACCGCTTCCAGTCCGGCGGCGTCCCCGTCTTCGTCCTGTCCCTGAAGGCCGCCGGCACGGGCCTCAACCTCACCCGCGCCGGACACGTCGTCCACTACGACCGCTGGTGGAACCCGGCCGTCGAGGAGCAGGCCACCGACCGCGCCTACCGCATCGGCCAGACCCAGCCCGTCCAGGTCCACCGGCTGATCGCCGAGGGCACCGTCGAGGACCGCGTCGCCGAACTGCTGGCCGCCAAGCGCGCCCTCGCCGACGCGGTCCTCGGCTCCGGCGAGGCCGCCCTCACCGAGCTGACCGACCGGGAACTGGCCGACCTGGTGTCCCTGAGGAGGCCGTCATGACCCCCCGGCCCGGCCCGCGCCGCCCCGCCCCCCGCGGCACCCGCGCCCCGGCGCCCGCCCACGACGACCTGCGCCGCACGTTCCCCCGGCTCCCGCCCGCCGGCGGCGGGGACGGCGCGTCCGCCGCCACCTGGTGGGGCGAGGCCTGGGTGGCCGCGCTGGAGGAGACCGCCCTCGACCCGGCCCGCCTCGCCCGGGGCCGCGCCTACGCGGGCCGCGGACTGGTCGACGCGATCACCGTCATGCCCGGCCGCGTCACGGCGTACGTCCACGGCAGCCGCGCCCGCCCCTACCGCACGCAGATCCGGCTCCGGGTCCTCGGCGACGACGACTGGGAGACGTTCCTCGATACCGCCGCGGCCCGGCCCGGCCACCTGGCGGCCCTCCTCGACAAGGACGTCCCGCACGCGCCGGCCGACCTCACCGGCCTCCTCCCGCACGCCGGGGACCTGGTCCCCGACTGCTCCTGCCCCGACGACGGCCACCCCTGCAAGCACGCCGCCGCGCTCTGCTACCAGGTGGCCCGGCTCCTCGACGAGGACCCGTTCACGCTGTTCCTGATGCGCGGCCGCGGAGAGCAGGAGATCCTCGCCGCGCTCGGCCACCGCAGCGCCGTCCGCTCGGCCGCCGAGGCCGCCGCCGCGCCGCCCCCGTCCCTCCCGACCGTGCCGGCCCGCGACGCCGTCACCGCCGTGCCCGCCGCCACCCTGCCCCCGCCGCTGCCGCCCCCGGCCCACCCCGGCCGCCCGCCCGCGTACCCGCAGGCGCCCGGGGCGCCCGACCCCCTCGCCCTGGAGCTCCTGGCCTCCGAGGCCGCGGCCCGCGCCCACGCGCACCTGACCACCGGCCACGACCCGGTCGCCGGTCTCACCCCCTGGCAGGACGCCGTCCGGCTCGCCGCCGCCCACCCCGGTTCCGGCCTCACCGCCGCCACCCGCGCCCTGTACCGGGACCTCGCCGCCGCCGTGGACCGCACGCCCGCCGACCTGGCGCGCGCCGTCGCCGCCTGGCGGCAGGGCGGTCCGGCCGGCCTCGCCGTGCTCGAGGAGCCCTGGGACCCGCCGGCCGGCCCCTTCGACCGCGCCCGGCCCGCCCTGATCGCCGCCGACTCCCCGCACTTCCGGCCGTGGCGCAACCGCCTCTCCACGGCCGCGCTCCAGCTCCGCTACGGCCGCGACGGCCTCTGGTACGGCTACGAGTCCGACGCGGGCCACGAGGACTGGTGGCCGCGGGGCACCCCGGACCCCGACCCGGTCGGCGCACTCGCCGGACTGCTCGGCACCTGAGCGTTACGCTGCTGTCCTGTCTCGATCGACCCCAAGGGGGCACTGTGGAAGCGGAGTTGGTGGCGCTGGCGTCGGCGGGGGCGGCGGCCCTCGTGCAGCAGATGGTCGGGGAGGCGTGGGAGCAGGCCCGGGGACGGGTCGCCGTGTTCTTCGCCCGCCGCTCGGGCCGCGACGTGGCGGTGATCGACGGGGAGCTGGAGGAGGCCAGGGCCGAATTGGTCGAGGCCGAGCGGTCCGGTGACGAGGAGACCAGGACCGAGGCGCTCGCCGAGTGGAGGGGCCGCATGCGCCGCGCCCTGCGCAACGACCCGGCGGCCGCGACCGAACTGCGCGCGCTGCTCGACGAGCTGGAGGGGCCGTCGGCCGAGCCCCGGCAGGCCGTCCGGATCCACAACACGGTGAGCGGGGTGACGCAGAACGGCACGCTGATCCAGATCGGCACGATCGGCCGGGTCGACGGCGTCGACCTCGGTGGCCCCCGGGCCGGATGACGCGACCGCCCGGAAGGACTGTCCAAGGAGCGGATGATGTGAGGGAACGATTGAAACCTCCCTCGATGGGGTGATTGAGGGATGTGTCATAACCCGTCCGGGACTGGCGCGTTAACCGGAGTGCGGGCGAGTGCCCGTGAACATCTCCGGAAGGCAGGAAGCCATGAGGCACATTCGCCGAAGTGGTCTGGTCGCTCTGATGGCCACAGGCGGCGCGTTCGCGCTGGCCGCCGGCTCGGCGCACGCCGACGCCGACGCGTTCGCCGCGGCGTTCGACTCAGCCGGTCTGGTGGCCGGCGACGAGACGCAGTTGCCGATGGACAGCCCGGTCAGCGTCTGCGGTGACACGGTGAACGCCGAGGGGCTGCTCAACCCCGCGGCCGGCAACACCTGTGCCGACGAGGACGAGGCGCGCGGTTCGCACAAGTCCGGCACCCCCCGCGCCGGCGGAGGGGGCGACGGCGGCGCGACCGCCATCGCCGGGGTGATCGACTCGTCCGGCGCGTTCCCCGGTGACGGCATCAAGCTCCCCGTCGACTCCCCGGCGAAGATCTCCGGCGACGCGGTCAGCATCGTCATCATCGGCGACCCGGCCTCGGGCCACGACAGCGGCGGCAAGCCGCCGGAGGAGGCCGTCACGCCGCCGAAGCCCGCGAAGCCCGCCGAGCCCGCGAAGCCGGCGAAGCCGGTCGCGCCGCCCGAGGGCGAGGAGCCGGCCGCGCCGATGCCCGTCGAGGAGGCGCCCGCACCGGCGGACGCCCCGTCCCTCGCCGCCACGGGCGCCGGCAACCTCGTCGGCATGGGGCTGCCCGCCGCCGGCCTGGTCCTCGCCGGGACGCTGCTCTACCGCCGCTCCCGCTCGTCGGCCGCGCGCGCCTGACCGGACCCCCGGGCGCCCGTCACCGCCGCCAGGACGCCAGCACGGCCTCGATGGCCGGCGCCACCCGGACGCGTGCCTGGCGGCGCGGCACCCCGCGCGTCAACAGCGTGTCGTACGGGGTGTCACGGTGCCGCACCGACGCCCGTACCGCCGCCGTGACCGCGCCCTCGTCCAGGGTCCGCCCGGCCGCCGTACGGCCCACGCGTCCGCTGCCGCGCACCGAGGCGTGCGCGGCGATCTCGGCGGCCCGGCCGGCCGGGCACCCCGGGAACAGGCGCCGTATCTCCGCCTCCAGCGCGGCCGTGAACCGCACGTCCTCGGCCGCGCGGCGCTCCGCGTCCCTGGCCCGGCGGCGGGCCCGCGCCCCGGCGTCGGCCAGGCACGCCGCCTCCGCCCGGGCCAGGGCCGCCTCCTCGACGAGGACGCCCCGGCGCTCGTACCGGGTGCGGCGCCGGTCGTGCCGGACGACCACGGCCCACAGGCCGCTCGCCTCCCGGGCGCGCCGGGTGAGCGCCGCGTCGCCGCGCGGCAGGTAGACCAGGTGCCCCAGGCCGGCGCAGTCCAGGCACAAAGGCGCGGAGGGCTCCGCCACCATCCGCCGCAGCGGGCCCCGGCGGCACTCCGCGCAGCGGGCGCGCGGCCGGAGCGGCTCGACGACCACGACCGGGTCTCGCGGCACCGCGGCTCACCACCCCCGTCACCCGTACGTCGGTGGGGTTCTCCCCGTGCCGCGCCCGCCCCGAAACCGCCCGGCCTACTGCCGGTAGCCGCTGAGGAACCGTCCGATCCGGCTGATCGCCGCGTCGAGGTCGTCGGCGTGCGGCAGCGTGAGGATGCGGAAGTGGTCCGGGCGCGGCCAGTTGAACCCGGTGCCCTGCACGACCTGGATCTTCTCCCGCAGCAGCAGGTCCAGGACGAACTTCTCGTCGTCGTGGATCGGATGCACCTTCGGGTCCAGGCGCGGGAACGCGTACAGGGCGCCGCGCGGCTTCACGCAGGACACGCCCGGGATCTCGTTCAGCTTCTCCCACGCCCGGTCGCGCTGCTCGTACAGCCTGCCGCCGGGCGCGGTCAGCTCCTCGATGGACTGGCGTCCGCCGAGCGCCGCCTGGATCGCGTACTGCGCCGGGGCGTTGGGGCACAGCCGCATGGAGGCGAGCATCGTCAGCCCCTCCAGGTAGTCGCGGGCGTGCTGCCGGGGGCCGCTGACGACCAGCCAGCCGGAGCGGAAGCCGGCCACGCGGTACGTCTTGAACAGCCCGCCGAAGGTGAGGACGACCAGGTCGGGGGCGAGGGCGCCGGCCGGGTGGTGGACGGCGTCGTCGTAGACGATCCGGTCGTAGATCTCGTCGGCGAAGACCATCAGCCCGTGGCGGCGGGCCAGGTCGAGGATGCCCTCGACGACCTCGCGCGGGTAGACCGCGCCCGTGGGGTTGTTGGGGTTGATGACGACCACGGCCCGGGTGCGGTCGGTGATCTTCGCGGCCATGTCGTCGAGGTCCGGGTACCAGTCGGAGGACTCGTCGCACAGGTAGTGCACGGCCCGCCCGCCGGCGAGGGTGGTGGCCGCCGTCCAGAGCGGGAAGTCGGGCGCCGGGACGAGGACCTCGTTGCCGTCCTCGACCAGCGCCTGGACCGCCATGGAGACCAGCTCGGAGACGCCGTTGCCGAGGAAGACGTCGTCGACGCCGACCCCGGTGAGCCCCATGGCCTGGTAGCGCTGGGCGACGGCGCGGCGGGCGGAGAGGATGCCGCGCGAGTCGGTGTAGCCGTGCGCCTGCGGCAGCATCCGGATCATGTCCTGGAGGATCTCCTCCGGCGCCTCGAACCCGAACAGGGCCGGGTTGCCGGTGTTGAGGCGCAGGACGCTGTGGCCCGCCTCCTCCAGGGCGTTGGCGTGCTCGATCACCGGGCCGCGGATCTCGTAGCAGACCTCGCTCAGCTTGCTCGACTGCCGGAACTCCATACGGCGACCTCCACGGAAAGGGTGTTGCTTGGTTTTACCAAGTGGGAGCTTGGAAAGTCCAACAAGACGTCTAGACTGCGTCGCATGCCACGTCCGAGCACGCGTCCCGCCGAGCGCCGCCGCAGCTACGACCAGTACTGCGCCGCCGCCCGCGCCCTCGACGCCGTCGGCGACCGCTGGACCCTGTTGATCGTCCGCGAACTCCTCGCCGGCCCCCGCCGCTACACCGACCTCCACGCCGACCTGCCCGGCGTCAGCACCGACATGCTCGCCACGCGCCTGAGGGACATGGAGCGCGACGGCCTCGCCACCCGCCGCCGCCTGCCGCCCCCCTCGCCCGCGTACGTGTACGAGCTCACCGACCGCGGCCGCGGACTGCTGCCCGTGCTGCGCGCCCTCGCCCGCTGGGGCGCCCCCGCCCTGGAGGGTCCCCGCCCCACCGACGCCGTGCGGGCGCACTGGTTCGCCGTTCCGCTGCTCGACGCGCTGGAGTCGGCCGGCGGGTCGGGGACGGTGGAGGTCCGCCTGGACGAGGGCGTGTTCCACGTCCGCCTCGACGGCGACGGCGGGGCCGCCTACGGGGACGGGCCCGCCGAGGCGCCGGACGCGCGGCTGCGCATGGACGCCGCGACCTGCGCGGCGCTGGGCGGCGGCGAACTGTCGCTGGCGGCGGGCGTGCGGGCCGGGCGCGTCGAGGTGGCGGGGGAGGGCCCGCTGGCCGCCGCGCTCCGCGGCGGGCCCGGCCCGCTCTGACCGCCCCGTCCGCCGTCCGCGACGCCGGTCCTCCTTGGCAGGATGGGGGCGTGCGACTGGAACCGATCACCTGGGAACGGCTCACCGACGCGCTCGCCGGGCACCTGGACGGCCTGCGCCCCGCCGACGGAGGCCGCTGGCTGAAGGTCGCCGTCGACGGCGCCCCCGCCGCCCGGCCCGGCGACCTGGTGGAGGGGATGGCGCGGGAGCTGCGGCTGCGCGGGCGGGACGTGATCGGGGTCGGGACGTCGGGCTTCCTGCGCCCGGCGTCGCTGCGGTTCGAGTACGGCAGGCAGGACCCCGACGCGTACTACGGCGGCTGGTTCGACACCGGCGCGCTGTGGCGGGAGGTGTTCGGGCCGCTGGAACCGGGCGGCAGCGGCCGCGTCCTGCCCGACCTGTGGGACCCGGCCACCGACCGCGCCACGCGCAGCCCCTACCGGGAGCTGGCGCCCGGCGGCGTGCTGCTGCTGCACGGGCCGTTCCTGCTCGGGCACTGGTTCCCCTTCGACCTGACCGTGCACCTGCGGCTGTCGCGGGCCGCGCTGGCCCGCCGCACGCCCGAGCGCTGGACGCTGCCGGCCTTCGAGCGGTACGAGGAGGAGGTCGCCCCGGTGGACGCCGCCGACGTGGTCGTACGCGCCGACGACCCGCGCCACCCGGCCTGGACCGGCCTGCCGTGACCGGCCGCGCCGCCGCCTCGCCGGCCGCGCCGCCGTCCCGCCGTACGGCTGCCGCCCCCGCCGGATGGGCCCCGCCCCGCCGCTACGCCGGGCGGCCGCCCGCCACCGCCACCGCCTCCGCGCCCGCCCGGCACCCCGCCGCCGCGGCCTCCGCCGCCGTCGCGCCGGCCAGCCGGGCCGCCAGGAAGCCGCCCGTGAAGGCGTCGCCCGCGCCCGTGGTGTCGACCGGCCGCACCTGCGGCGACGGCACCCGCGCGACCACCTCGCCGGCCTCCGCCACCAGCGCGCCCTGTGGCCCCAGGGTGACCGCGACCAGCCGGTGGCGGCGGCTCAGCGCGGCGGCCGCCGCCTCCGGAGCGGACAGGCCCGTCAGCAGCGCCGCCTCGCCGGCGTTCGGGAACAGCACGTCCGCGCCGGCCACGGCCGCGAGGAACCGGTCCACGCCCAGCCCGCCGACGAACCCGGTGGACGCCGGGTCCACGCTCACCCGGACGCCCCGCTCCCGCGCCGCCGCCGTGGCGAGCGCCGCGGTGTCCCGGCTCGTCGCGGAGAAGAACAGGTAGCCCGACAGGTGCAGATGGGCCACCCCGTCCAGCAGCCGCGGCGACCAGTCGGCGGGCGCGAGCCGCAGCGCCGCGCCGCCGTCCGTGAGGAACGTCCGCTCCCCGCCGGCCCGCCCGTCGACCAGCACCACCACCGTCCCGGTCGGCGCCTCCGCGTCCCGGACGAGCAGCGGGCGCACCCCGGCCCGGCGCAGCGCGGCCTCGTGCCAGGCCGCCTCGGCCACCCCGACCCGCCCCAGCAGCCGTACGTCGGGGCAGCCGGAACGGGCCGCCCAGCACGCCGCGTTCGCCGCCGCCCCGCCCGGCAGGACCCGGATCCGGGCGGCGGTGTCGGTGCCGGGGGAGAGGGGCTCGACGTGCCGGGCCACCACGTCGGTGACCACGTCCCCCACCAGCAGCAGGCCGTTCACCGCACCTCCGCCGCCCCGGTGGCCCCCTCCGTCCCGGCCGCGTCCCCCGCCCCGGCCGCCCACGCCGACGCGATGCGCGCCGCCAGCCGCACGTTGCCCCGCACCGCCGCCAGGTTCGCCTCCAGCGACGCCCCGTCCGTGTGCCGCACCAGGTACTCCAGGAGGAACGGCGTCACCACCTGGCCGGTGACGCCCCGCTCCCGGCACTCCGCCAGGCCCTCCGCCAGCACCCGGTCGTGCAGCCGGGGGTCCAGCTGCTCGTCCCTCGGCACCGGGTTGGCGACGACCAGCGCCGCCTCGGGCCCGCCGAGCGCGTCCTGCGCCCGCATCACCGCCGCCACCTCCTCCGGCGACCCCACCGTCCAGTCGACCGGCTCGCCCGACGACGCGAGGTAGAAACCGGGGAAGCGGTCCGTACCGTACCCGGCCACGCCCACGCCGAGCGCCTCCAGCCGCTGGAGCGTCGCCGGCACGTCGAGGATCGACTTCACGCCCGCGCAGACCACCGTCATCCGCGTCCGGGCCAACAGCCGCAGGTCCGCCGACTCGTCCTGGGTGCGCACCCACTCCCGGTGCACTCCGCCGAGCCCGCCCGTCGCGAAGACCCGCAGGCCCGCCCGCGCCGCCAGGAACGCCGTCGCCGACACCGTCGTCGCCCCGCTCGCGCCCGTCGCCACCGCGAGCGCCAAGTCCCGGTGGCCCAGTTTGCGCACCGCGCCGTCCGTCGCGACCCGCTCCAACCGGCCGTCCTCCAGCCCGATCCGGGGCGTCCCGTCCAGCACGGCGATCGTGGCCGGGACGGCGCCCCCGGCCCGTACGAGCGCCTCCAGCTCCCGGGCGACGGCCAGGTTGCGCGGGCGCGGCAGCCCGTGCGCGATGATCGTCGACTCCAGGGCGACCACGGGGCGGCGCGCGGCCAGCGCCTCCCGCACCTCTTCCGACAGCACCACTGCGGTCTGCGACATGTCCCATCCCTGGCGCGCCGGCCGCGCCCCCAAACCTCTCCGGCCCCGCCGCCCGCGGCCCGTACGCTGCTCCCATGCGCACCCCCACGGCCCGGTACTTCTACGACGACCTGGCAGCCGACTACGACCTGCTCTACGCGGACTGGGACGTGAGCGTCGCCCGGCAGGGCACGGCCCTGGACGACCGCGTCACGCGGACGCTGGGCCCCGGCACGTACGACGTGCTGGACTGCGCGTGCGGCATCGGCACCCAGGCCCTGGGCCTCGCCGCCCGGGGCCACCGGGTCACCGGCACGGACCTCAGCCCCGTCGCCGCCGCCCGCGCCGCCCGCGAGGCCGCCGCGCGGGGGCTGCCCCTCGCCGTCGGGGCCGCCGACATGCGCGCCCTGCCGCTGCGGGACGACGCCTTCGACGTGGTCGTGTGCGCCGACAACTCGCTGCCGCACCTGCTGACCGCCGACGACGTGCGCACCGCACTCGCCGGGATGCGCCGCGTGCTGCGGCCGGGCGGACTGCTGATCGTCACCACCCGCCCGTACGACGAGCTGCGCCGCGAACGCCCCCTCGCCACACCGCCCTCCGTCCGCACCGGCCCGCGGGGGCGCGCCGTCAGCTTCCAGCTGTGGCACTGGCACGACGACGGCGAGCGCTACGACCTGGAGCTGTTCCGGCTGCGCCCCGACTCCGACGAGGGCGCCGCCCCCGCCCCGGACCGCTGGACGACCACCGTGCGCCGCGCCACCTACTGGGCGCTCACCCGGCGGCAGCTGGCCGACCTGGCCGCCGAGGCCGGATTCCGCTCCACCGACTGGCACGCCCCGGACAGCACCGGCTTCTTCCAGCCGATGATGACCGCCCGCGCCTGACCCCGCCCGCCCAACGGCCCGGGCGGCGGCCGTCAGAACAGCGGCTCCGGGAGCACCCCCTCCAGCACCAGGAGCCGCCGCTTGGTCTCCAGCCCGCCGCCGAACCCGCCGAGGCCGCCGCCCGCCTCGACCACGCGGTGGCAGGGGACGACGACCGGCAGCGGGTTGGCGCCCATCGCCGCGCCCACGGCCTGCGCCGCCCGGGGCTGCCCGACCCGGGCGGCCAGCTCCCCGTACCCGACGAGCGTCCCGTACGGCACCCCGGACGCCAGCTCGCGCAGCACCTGCCGGTTGAATCCGCCGGTCAGCGACCAGTCCAGGGGCAGCCGGAACTCCCGGAGGCGGCCCGCGAAGTAGGCCTCCAGCGCCCGTATCGGCTCGGCGAGGCGCCCCGTCGCGGTCTCCTCCGGCTCCGCTCCGAGCCGCGCCGCGAGCCGGGCCGGCGCCTCGCGCCGGACCTCCTCGCCCGCGTGGAAGAAGACACCGGCCAGCCCGTCGGCGGTGGCCGCCAGCAGCAGCGGCCCGATGCCGCTGCCGACGACCGCCCACTCCACGGTCCGCCTCCCGCCCCGCGCACTGCTGTCCATGCCGCCACGGTACGCGCCGCCACCGACAACGCCGCCGGGCCCGCCCCACCGCCCGGCCGGGTTTGCCGCCCGGCCGAGCGGGCGCCCGGCGGGTGCACTACCCTCCACGGTCAGGTTCACGGTGGAGCGCCGAGCGGTGAGGGGGGCACGGGCATGCAGGGCACCGTCGACGGATTCGGCCACGGGCTGGTCACGCCCGTGGCGGCCTACCTCATGGCCTGCCTGGGCGGCGCGCTCGGCCTGCGCTGCACGACCAGGTCCCTGCGCACCCCCGGTGCCCCCCGCCCCGGCTGGCTCGTCCTCGGCGCCACGTCCATCGGCGCCGGCATATGGACCATGCATTTCATCGCGATGGCGGGCTTCCGCATCGAGGGGGTGCCCATCGTCTACGACCGTCCGATCACCCTCGCCAGTCTCGCCGTCGCGATCCTCATGGTCGGCGTCGGCATCTTCGTCGTGGCGCTGCGCGGCCGCACCGCGATGGCCCTGGTCACCGGCGGCACCGTCACCGGCCTCGGCATCGCCACCATGCACTACCTGGGCATGGCCGGCATGCGCCTGCCCGGCCGCATCGAGTACGACACCCCCGTCGTCGCCCTCTCCGTGGCGATCGCCGTGGTGGCGGCCACCACGGCGCTGTGGGCCGCCGTCAGCGTCCGCGGGTTCGCGGCGAGCGTCGGCGCGAGCCTCGTCCTGGGCCTCGCGGTGACCGGCATGCACTACACGGGCATGGCCGCCGCCAGCGTCCACCTCCACGGCGCCGCCACGGCGCACGTCCCCGCCCACCCGACGGGCCCGGTCGGAGCGGTGGACGCGGCCGGCGCCGCCGAGGCCGTGGGCGCGGGAGCCGCCGACGCCGTGGACGGCGCGCTCGACGCGGCCGTGACCGCCGGGGGCGGTACGGCGTCGGCGTCGCTCGCCCCGCTTCTCGTCGGACCGGCCGCCTTCCTGCTCCTCGCGGGTGTCGTCGTGCTGTTCGACCCGGCCCTGGTCGGCGGCGACCCGCCCGGACGGCACCCCGCCGACCCGCGCGCGCACCTCCCCGGCATCCCCGCCCCGCGCCACCGCGACCGCGACGCCGACCACTGACCGCTGACCGCGCCCCCACCGGCCCGCCGCCGCGGGGCCGGCCGGCGGGGCGACCGGCGCCCGGCTGTCAGTGCGGGGTCGTACGGTGGACTCATGCGGCCCGTAACCCAGATCGAACGCTCGGTGGCGCCCTTCGAGGTCGTCAGCCCGTACCAGCCCAGCGGTGACCAGCCCACGGCCATCGCCGACCTCGAACGACGCGTCCGCGCAGGTGAGAAGGATGTCGTCCTGCTCGGTGCGACCGGCACCGGCAAGTCGGCTACCACGGCCTGGATGATCGAGCGGCTCCAGCGGCCCACGCTCGTCATGGCGCCGAACAAGACGCTGGCCGCACAGCTGGCGAACGAGTTCCGCGAGCTGCTGCCGAACAACGCCGTCGAGTACTTCGTGTCGTACTACGACTACTACCAGCCCGAGGCGTACGTCCCGCAGTCGGACACGTACATCGAGAAGGACTCCTCGATCAACGAGGAGGTGGAGCGCCTGCGCCACTCCGCGACGAACTCCCTGCTCACCCGGCGGGACGTGATCGTCGTCGCCTCCGTCTCCTGCATCTACGGCCTGGGCACGCCGCAGGAGTACGTCGACCGGATGGTCTCCCTCAAGGTCGGCGACGAGATCGACCGGGACCAGCTGCTGCGCCGCTTCGTCGACATCCAGTACACGCGCAACGACCTCGCCTTCACCCGCGGCACCTTCCGCGTCCGCGGCGACACGATCGAGATCTTCCCGGTCTACGAGGAGCTCGCCGTGCGCATCGAGATGTTCGGCGACGAGATCGAGGCCCTCTCCACGCTCCACCCGCTCACCGGCGAGGTCATCAGCGACGACCGGCAGCTGTACGTCTTCCCCGCCAGCCACTACGTGGCCGGCCCGGAACGCATGGAGCGCGCGGTCAACGGCATCGAGCGCGAGCTGGAGCAGCGCCTCGCCGAGCTGGAGAAGCAGGGCAAGCTGCTGGAGGCCCAGCGGCTGCGCATGCGCACCACGTACGACATCGAGATGATGCGCCAGATCGGCTCCTGCTCCGGCATCGAGAACTACTCGATGCACTTCGACCAGCGCGAGCCGGGCTCCCCGCCCAACACCCTCCTCGACTACTTCCCCGAGGACTTCCTGCTGGTCATCGACGAGTCCCACGTGACCGTGCCGCAGATCGGCGCCATGTACGAGGGCGACGCCTCCCGCAAGCGGACCCTCGTCGACCACGGCTTCCGGCTGCCGTCCGCGCTGGACAACCGGCCCCTGAAGTGGGAGGAGTTCCAGGAGCGCATCGGCCAGACCGTCTACCTGTCGGCGACGCCGGGGGCGTACGAGCTGTCCCGCTCCGACGGGTTCGTCGAGCAGATCATCCGCCCCACGGGCCTCGTCGACCCGGAGGTCGTCGTCAAGTCCACCGAGGGCCAGATCGACGACCTGGTCCACGAGATCCGCCTCCGCACCGAGCGCGACGAGCGGGTCCTGGTCACCACGCTCACCAAGAAGATGGCCGAGGACCTCACGGACTACTTCCTGGAGCTGGGCATCCAGGTCCGCTACCTGCACAGCGACGTGGACACCCTGCGCCGGATCGAGCTGCTGCGCGAGCTGCGCGCCGGCGAGTACGACGTCCTGGTCGGCATCAACCTCCTCCGGGAGGGCCTCGACCTGCCCGAGGTGTCCCTCGTCGCCATCCTCGACGCCGACAAGCAGGGCTTCCTGCGCTCCGGCACGTCCCTCATCCAGACCATCGGCCGCGCCGCGCGCAACGTCTCGGGCCAGGTCCACATGTACGCGGACACGATCACGCCCGCGATGGCGCAGGCCATCGACGAGACCAACCGCCGCCGCGAGAAGCAGATCGCGTACAACGAGGCCCACGGCATCGACCCGCAGCCCCTCCGCAAGAAGATCAACGACATCGTCGCCACGATCGCGCGCGAGGAGGTCGACACGGAGCAGCTGCTCGGCACCGGCTACCGCCAGTCGAAGGACGGCAAGGGCGCCAAGGCCCCCGTCCCCTCCCTGGGGACGGCGGCGAAGGCCGCCAAGGACGGCGGCAGGGCCGGCAGGGCGGCGCGTACGGGCGCCGTGACCAGCGACCGCCCCGCCGCCGAACTGGCCGGGATCATCGAGGAGATGACCGAGCGGATGCGGGCCGCCGCCGCGGACCTCCAGTTCGAGGTCGCCGCCCGGCTGCGCGACGAGGTGGGCGAACTGAAGAAGGAACTGCGCCAGATGAAGGAGGCGGGCATCGCCTGACGGGGTGCCCCGGCGCGTCCCGGCCCACCGCCGGGGCGCGCCGCCGCGGGCGCGGCCCGGAGCGCCGCGCCCGCTGTGTTGCAACACCGATACAAAGGGGGACCTGCCGCCGTGCCGGTGTCACGTCCCCGCATAGGGTGCTCGCAACCGCACCCCACCACAGGGCGGCCGCGGGGAACGCTAAGAGAGGGGACAGCGCGTGTCGATCAACTTGACCAAGGGCCAGGCCATCAGCCTGCAGAAGAGCGACGGGGGGACTCTGTCCGCGGTGCGGATGGGGCTCGGCTGGCAGGCGGCACCGCGCCGCGGTCTGTTCGGCTCGCGCACCCGGGAGATCGACCTCGACGCGTCGGCGGTGCTGTTCGCCGGCAAGCAGCCCGTCGACGTCGTCTTCTTCCGCCACCTGGTGAGTGACGACGGCTCGGTCCGCCACACCGGCGACAACCTGGTGGGCGGCGCGGGCCAGGGCGGCGACGACGAGGCGGTCCTCGTGGACCTCCAGCGGGTCCCGGTCCACATCGACCAGATCGTCTTCACCGTGAACTCGTTCACCGGCCAGACGTTCCAGGAGGTGCAGAACGCTTTCTGCCGCCTCGTCGACGAGACGAACGGCCAGGAGCTCGCCCGCTACACCCTGGACGGCGGCGGCCAGTACACCGCGCAGATCATGGCGAAGGTGCACCGCACCGGCGGCGGCTGGACCATGACGGCCATCGGCGCCTCCGCCAACGGCCGGACGTTCCAGGACCTGATGCCGGCGATCCTGCCGCACCTGTAGCCGCAACCGGCGTACGCACCGCAGCTCCCGGAGGTCCGACCGCCGGGGGCTGCCACGCGTGCGCCACCGACGCGTTCCGCGACGCGCACCACCCAGCCGCAACCACCGAGGGGACGACAGGCGATGACGGCCGAGCTGGTCCGGGGGCAGAACCACCCGCTGCCCGACACCCGACTCGAGATCCGGGTGTCGTCCGGTGCGCCGGTGGCGGTGGCGGCCACCCTCTTCGACGCCGCCGGGGCCGTCGCCGGAGCCGGGCGGGTCGTCCACCCCGGCGCGCCGTCCCTGCCCGGCGTCGAGGTGTCCCGGCAGGCGGCCGCCGAGCACCGGCTCGCCGTGGACCTCGGGGCCGTGGCCGCCGACGTGCACCGCGTGGCCGTCCTGCTGGCCCTGCCCGCGGACCCGGGCGGGCCCGGCCGCTTCGGCGCCCTCGCCGCGCCCTTCGTCGCGGTGGCCGTGCCCGGCGGCGCCGCGGTCGCCACGTACACCCTCACCGGCCTGGACACCGAGTCCGCCGTCGTCGCCCTGGAGCTGTACCGCCGGCAGGGCGCCTGGAAGGTCCGCGCCGTCGGCCAGGGGTACGCGGGCGGTCTCGCCGCGCTGTTCCGGGACCAGGGCGTGCCCGGCGCGGCCGGACTCGCCGCGGCCGTCCAGGACGCCGTGGCGCCCGCCCCGGCCCCCACGGCCCCGTCCGCCCCGGCCCCCACGGCCCCGCCGCCCCCGGTCGGCGCGCCCGCCCCGTCCGGCGGCCCCGTCGACTACACGCACCCCCGTCGCCGGACCGCCACGCCTCCGCCGCCGCCCCCGTCGGCCCCGCCCGCGCCGCCCGGCACCCCCGCCACCCCGGTCGCCGGGGACGCCGCCGGCTGGTCCATGGAGGAGCGCCTCTACAACCAGGTCTGGGGCATGTTCGAGGACCTGGCCCGTACGACCGCCGCCTACCGCAGCGCCGTCGACTTCGCCGAGTCCCGGATGGAGCGGGAGCTGGAGGGCGTCCTGTCCGACCCGCGCAGCCGCATCGGCACCGCGGGCGACGCGGCCCGCGCCGAGGCCCGCGCCAGGTGCCGGGAGCTCACCGACCGGGCCCGCGAGGCCCTCGACCGCGACCTCGCCCAGCTCACCGCCGAGTCCGACGTCGTCGAGCCCGCGCTCCCGCCGGCCTTCGCCCGCTGGGACCACCCGGTGTGGCACGCCTACCGCGCCCCCACGGAGGCCCCGATGGCGCTGCGCCTGGGCGACCTCCACCTCCGGGAGCGGCCCGAGCTGCGCATCCCGATGCTGGTCAGGCTGCCCCTGGAGCGCGGCCTGTGGGTGGACAGCGGCCGCCGCGGCTCGGAGCAGGCCCTGCTCATGGACGAGGCCCGGCTGCGCCGGCTCGCCCTCGACACGGCCGTCGCCCACACCGCCCGCCTCCTCGCCGTCCACCCGCCGGGCGACTTCACCGTCCACGTGATCGACCCGGCCGGCTCGGGCGCCGCCGCGTTCGCCCCGCTCACCGCCTCGGGCGTGCTGGCCGGGCCCCCGGCGGCGGGGCCCGGGGGAGTGGCGACGGTCCTGGCGCAGCTCACCCGGCGCGTGGACCTGGTGCAGATGGCGGTGCGCGGGGGCGCCGGCACGGAGGTGCTCCCGCCGGACCTGGACACGGCCGGGCAGCTGCTCGTCGTCCACGACTTCCCGCACGGCTTCGACGACCGGGCCGTCACCCAGCTGCGGTACCTCGCCGACGAGGGCCCGGCCGTGGGCGTGCACCTGATGATGGTCGCCGACCGCGAGGACGCCGCCGCGTACGGGCCGGTGCTGGACCCGCTGTGGCGCTCGCTGCTGCGGGTCACCCCGGTGCCGGACGACCACCTGGCCGACCCGTGGGTGGGTCACGCCTGGACGTACGAGCCGCCGCGGATACCGCAGGACAGCCAGGTGCTGCAGCAGGTCCTCGCGAGCGTCGCGGAGGCCCGCCGCACCTGGCGCCGCTGACCGCCCGAGCCCCTTCCCCCACTTCGTAAAGCGCCTCCGATCAGGGCTTTTGGCGCTTTCTTTGCCAAGGGCTTTACCTGTCCTTGGTGTTTCATGTACGGTTTCTTTACGCGGAGGGGAGTACTCCCACACAGCGGCGTGCCCGTCAGTACGGACCGGTCGGACGGAGACCTGGTCCCGGGGCGCCGGCCCCCGCGCCGCCCGGGCCACGGGCGGTGCCCGGGTGGAAGAGACCTCCGGCAGCGACGACGCTGATCAGTAGCCGTACGAAGCCGGAGGCGCAGTGGACGTTTCGATGACTCTGTGGGTGGTGACCGTTCTCGGTCTCATCGCCCTGATCGCGGTCGATTTCCTCATCGGGCGCAAGCCCCATGACGTGTCGATCAAGGAAGCCGGTACCTGGACGGTCGTCTGGATCGTCCTCGCCGTCCTGTTCGGCCTGGGTCTGTTCTTCTTCGGCGACAGCAAGGCGTCCGGGGAGTTCTTCGCCGGCTTCATCACCGAGAAGTCGTTGAGCGTCGACAACCTCTTCGTCTTCGTCCTGATCATGGCGAAGTTCGCCGTGCCCTCCCACCTCCAGCAGCGGGTGCTGCTCGTCGGTGTGCTCATCGCGCTCGTCCTGCGGGCCATCTTCATCGCCGCGGGTGCCGCGATCATCGCCAGCTTCTCGTGGGTCTTCTACATCTTCGGCGCGTTCCTGATCTACACCGCCTGGAAGTTGATCAAGGAGGCCTCGTCCGACGAGCCCGACGAGGAGTACGAGGAGAACCGCCTCCTCAAGTCGATCGAGCAGCGCTTCGGCGTGGCCGACCGCTACCACGGCACGAAGCTGTTCCTCCAGGTCAACGGCAAGCGGGTGCTGACCCCGCTGATGGTGGTCATGCTCGCCATCGGCACCACGGACGTGCTGTTCGCGCTGGACTCGATCCCCGCGATCTTCGGTCTGACCCAGGACCCCTACATCGTCTTCACCGCGAACGCCTTCGCGCTGATGGGCCTGCGGCAGCTGTACTTCCTCATCGGCGGCCTGCTCAAGAAGCTGGTCCACCTCAGCTACGGCCTGTCCGTCATCCTCGGCTTCATCGGTGTGAAGCTGGTGCTGCACGCCCTGCACGAGTCGGGGGTGCACGTCCCCGAGATCTCCATCCCGTTCTCGCTGGCCGTCATCTGCGGCGTCCTGGTCATCACCACCGTCACCAGCCTCATCGCCTCCCGCCGGCAGTCCGCCGCCGGCGAGAAGGAGACCGAGTCCACGAAGGTCTGATGCCGCGGGGCACGAAGAGGGCTCCGGCCGGGTCGTTCGACGACCCGGCCGGTGCCGTGTCCCGGGCGGGGGAGCCGGACGGGGGAGCCGGCCCCGCCGATCACGCGGCCGCCGGCTCCCCCGCCCGGCCGCTCCGGGCCGGGACCGCCGCCGGCGCGGTCTCCGGGAGCAGCGCGAAGCAGCCCAGGCTCACGACCGCGATCCCCGCCAGATAGGCCGCCACGCCCCACGGCGGCCCGGAGCCGTCCGCGGCGGCCGTCGCCACCACCGGCGTCAGCGCCCCGCCGAGCACCCCCGCCAGGTTGTAGCCCACCGCCGCCCCCGTGCACCGCACCCGCGGCTCGTACAGCTCCGGCAGGTACGCGCCGACGACCGCGAACATCGTGACGAACGCCAGCAGCGCCACCAGGATCGCCAGGAACATCAGCATCGGTCGCCCCGTGTGCAGCAGCCCCACCATCGGGAACATCCACAGCGCGGACGCCGCGCACCCCGCCAGACACATCGGCCGCCGCCCGTACCGGTCGCCCAGCATCGCCGCGAACGGCGTCACCGCGCCCTTCACGGCCACCGCCGCCATCACGCACCCCAGCATGACCGTACGGCTCACGCCGAGCCGCTCCGTGCCGTACGCCAGGGCCCAGGTGGACACCGCGTAGAACACCGCGTACCCCACCGCCAGGGCCCCCGCCGTGAGCAGGAGCAGCCGCCAGTGCCCGCGCACCACCTCCACGAGCGGGGCGCCCGCCCGCCGCCCCGTCCGTGCCAGCTCCCGGAACTGGGGCGTCTCCGCCAGGGACGACCGCAGCAGCAGCCCGCCCAGCGCGAGCAGGCCCGCCGCCCAGAACGGCACCCGCCACCCCCACGCCCGGAACGCCGCGTCGCTCAGCCCCGCCGAGAGCGCCAGCATCACCCCGTTCGCCAGCAGGAACCCCACCGACGGGCCGACCTGCGGGAAACTCGCCCACAGCGCCCGCCGCCGCTTCGGGGCGTGCTCCCCGGCCAGCAGGACCGCCCCGCCCCACTCACCGCCCAGGCCCAGCCCCTGGAGGAACCGCAGCACCAGCAGCAGCACCGGGGCCGCCGGGCCGATCACCGCGTACGACGGGACGCAGCCCACCGCGACCGTCGCCGCGCCGGTCAGCGCCAGCGACGCGAAGAGCACCGGCCGCCGCCCGCGCCGGTCGCCGACGTGGCCGAAGAGCACCGCTCCCAGGGGGCGCGAGACGAAGCCCACGGCGAAGGTCCCGAAAGCGGCGAGCGTCCCCGCCAGCGGGGAGAACGTCGGGAAGAACAGGGGGCCCAGGACCAGCGCGGCGGCGGTCCCGTAGACGTAGAAGTCGTAGAACTCGACGGCCGTCCCGGCGAGGGAGGCCGCCGCCAGCCGCCGCATGGACGGCCCGCCCGGGGACCGCCCCGGGACCTGATCCGAGGGCCGGTCGGAAGGCCGGTCGGAGGACCGCTCCGGCGACTGCTCCGGTGGCCGCCGGGGCGGCTCCGCGGAGGGGGACGGGGGCGTGTGAGGGTGGCGCATGCCGCGCCAACCGTCCGGGGAGCGCCCCGGTCACGGGGCGCACGGACGCACGGGAGGCGTGGCCGGGGGCGTCACCAGCCCCGCGCGCGCCACTCCGGGATCTGCGGGCGCTCGTCGCCCAGCGTCGTGTCCCGGCCGTGGCCCGGGTAGACCCACGTCTCGTCCGGCAGGGCGTCGAACAGCTTGGTCTCCACGTCGTGGAGCAGGCGCGCGAACGCCTCCGGGTCCTTGTGGGTGTTCCCGACGCCGCCGGGGAACAGGCAGTCGCCGGTGAAGGCGTGCGGGTGGCCGTGCGGGTCGTCGTAGACCAGCGTGATCGAGCCGGGCGTGTGCCCGGTCATGTGGCGCGCCGTCAGCTCCACCCGGCCCACCCGGATCGTGTCGCCGTCCTCGACGAGGACGTCCGTCGGCACGTCGATGCCCTCGGCGTCGTACCGTCCCGCGTACGTGCGGGCCCCGGTGGCCGCCACCACCTCGCCCAGCGCGTACCAGTGGTCGTGGTGGCGGTGGGTGGTGACGACGGCCGTGATGCCGTCGTCACCGATCAGCCGGAGCAGGGTCCGCGGCTCGTTCGCCGCGTCGATCAGCAGCTGCTCGCCGGTGGTCCGGCAGCGCAGCAGGTACGCGTTGTTGTCCATCGGCCCGACGGCGACCTTCGAGATGATCAGGTCCGCCAGCTCGTGCACGTCCGCGGGTCCGCCGACCTTCACCGCTCCGCTGTACGTCATGGGGCCAGCCTATAGCGGGGGCAGCGCCGGGAGGGGGCCGTTCGAGACGTCCAGCGCGGAGCCGTCGCGGCGGCCCGCGAGCCAGCCGAGCAGGTCGGCCGCGGTGCCCCGGACGGCGACCGGGCCGCCGGCCGCGCCGCCGCCCGTCGTCCACGTCCGGCCGTCGTCGGCGACGACCGTGGTGGCGGGGACGTCCCTGTGGCCGGCGAACCGCTCCGTCAGGAAGTCGATCTCCCGCTGGGTGAACTCCTCCGGAAGGTCCTCCAGCTCGTAGCCGACGCCCAGGTCGACGTGGTGGAGCTCGACCTCGATGAGCCGGCGGAAGGGGACGCGGGCGGCCTGGTCGGTCACCCCGTTGCGGAGCTCCACGGTGCGGCTCCAGTCCGCCGGCGCGTCGCCCTCCGCCCGGAAGCGGTCGGCGCAGGCCCGCAGGTCGTCGAGGTGGGCGGCGAGCGGGCGCCGGGCGTCGCGCTCGATGTCGGCGTCGCGGTCCTCGGCGCTGGTGTACATGGGCCGACCGTGCAGGACGTTCACCAGGGCGTCCGCGTTGCGGGCGAGGTGGGCCAGGAGGTGGCCGCGGGTCCAGCCGGGGAGCCGGGACGGCTCGGCGACGGTGGTGTCGTCGAGCGCGGAGGCCGCGGAGAGCAGCCGTTCGGTCGCCTCGTGCACGGAGGCCAGGTCATGTGCGTGGTCGATCATGGTGCTGACAGTAGCGCCGCCACTCGTTCGGGTGAAGGCGGTGGAGCGTGGACCGAAATCGAATGCGCGTGCTATACGCTCGATGGAGGCATTCTTGGAAGTCAGGCAGTCATCCATCTGGTGGCCCCCTAGTGTGGGGCCGTCTGGGACGGGGGCTGTACCCCCCGCTTCTCTCAAGAAAGGTGCGGACCCGGCGTGGCCGACCGTCTCATCGTCCGTGGCGCGCGCGAGCACAATCTGAAGAACGTCTCGCTCGACCTGCCACGCGACTCGCTCATCGTCTTCACCGGGCTCTCGGGGTCGGGCAAGTCGTCCCTCGCGTTCGACACGATCTTCGCCGAGGGGCAGCGCCGCTACGTCGAGTCCCTCTCGTCGTACGCCCGGCAGTTCCTCGGCCAGATGGACAAGCCGGACGTCGACTTCATCGAGGGGCTCTCCCCGGCGGTCTCCATCGACCAGAAGTCCACCTCGCGCAACCCGCGCTCCACGGTCGGAACGATCACGGAGGTCTACGACTACCTCCGGCTCCTCTTCGCGCGCATCGGCAAGCCGCACTGCCCCGAGTGCCGCCGGCCGATCTCCCGCCAGTCGCCGCAGGCGATCGTCGACAAGGTGCTGGAGCTGCCCGAGGGCAGCCGCTTCCAGGTCCTGTCGCCGCTGGTGCGCGAGCGCAAGGGCGAGTTCGCCGACCTCTTCGCCGACCTCCAGACCAAGGGCTTCAGCCGCGCCCGGGTGGACGGGCAGACGGTCCCGCTGACCGACCCGCCGAAGCTGAAGAAGCAGGAGAAGCACACGATCGAGGTGGTCGTCGACCGCCTCACGGTCAAGGAGAGCGCCAAGCGGCGGCTCACCGACTCCGTGGAGACCGCGCTCGGCCTCTCCGGCGGCATGGTCGTGCTCGACTTCGTCGACCTCCCCGAGGACGACCCCGAGCGCGAGCGGATGTACTCCGAGCACCTGTACTGCCCGTACGACGACCTGTCCTTCGAGGAGCTGGAGCCCCGCTCCTTCTCCTTCAACTCGCCCTTCGGCGCCTGCCCCGACTGCACCGGCATCGGCACGCGCATGGAGGTCGACCCGGAGCTCGTCGTCCCCGACGAGGACCGCTCCCTCGACGAGGGGGCCATCCACCCCTGGTCGCACGGCCACACCAAGGAGTACTTCGGCCGCCTGATCGACGGGCTCGCCCAGGCGCTCGGCTTCCGCACCGACATCCCGTGGGCCGGGCTGCCCCTGCGCGCGAGGAAGGCCCTGCTGCACGGCCACAAGACCCAGGTCGAGGTGCGCTACCGCAACCGGTACGGCAGGGAGCGGGCCTACACCACCGCCTTCGAGGGCGTCCTCCCCTTCGTCAAGCGCCGCCACAGCGAGGCCGAGAGCGACTCCAGCCGCGAGCGCTTCGAGGGCTACATGCGCGAGGTGCCCTGCCCCACCTGCGAGGGCACGCGCCTGAAGCCGATCGTCCTCGCCGTGACGATCATGGAGAAGTCCATCGCGGACGTCTCCGCCATGTCCATCAGCGAGTGCGCTGACTTCCTCGGCCGGCTCACCCTCAGCGCCCGCGACAAGAAGATCGCCGAGCGGGTGCTGAAGGAGGTCAACGAGCGGCTGAGGTTCCTGGTCGACGTCGGCCTGGACTACCTCTCGCTCAACCGCGCGGCCGGCACGCTCTCCGGCGGCGAGGCCCAGCGCATCCGGCTCGCCACCCAGATCGGCTCCGGCCTGGTGGGCGTGCTGTACGTGCTCGACGAGCCGTCCATCGGCCTCCACCAGCGCGACAACCACCGCCTGATCGAGACCCTCGTCCGGCTCCGCGACATGGGCAACACCCTCATCGTCGTCGAGCACGACGAGGACACCATCAAGGTCGCCGACTGGATCGTCGACATCGGCCCCGGCGCCGGCGAGCACGGCGGGAAGGTCGTCCACTCCGGGCCGTTGAAGCAGCTGCTCGACAACGAGGAGTCGACGACCGGGCAGTACCTGTCCGGCAGGAAGTCCATCCCCGTCCCGGACGTCCGCCGCCCCGTCGACACCGCCCGGCAGCTGACCGTCCACGGCGCCCGCGAGAACAACCTCCGCGACATCGACGTGTCGTTCCCGCTCGGCGTGCTCACGGCCGTCACCGGGGTCTCCGGCTCCGGCAAGTCGACGCTGGTCAACGACATCCTGTACACCCACCTGGCGCGCGAGCTGAACGGCGCCAGGTCCGTGCCCGGGCGGCACACGCGGGTGGACGGCGACGACCTCGTCGACAAGGTCGTCCACGTCGACCAGTCGCCGATCGGCCGCACCCCGCGGTCCAACCCGGCCACGTACACCGGAGTCTTCGACCACGTCCGCAAGCTGTTCGCCGAGACGACGGAGGCCAAGGTCCGCGGCTACATGCCGGGCCGGTTCTCCTTCAACGTCAAGGGCGGCCGCTGCGAGAACTGCTCCGGCGACGGCACCATCAAGATCGAGATGAACTTCCTCCCCGACGTGTACGTGCCGTGCGAGGTCTGCCACGGCGCGCGCTACAACCGGGAGACCCTGGAGGTCCACTACAAGGGCAAGTCCATCGCCGAGGTGCTGGACATGCCCATCGAGGAGGCCCTGGACTTCTTCGAGGCCGTCCCCACGATCTCCCGCCACCTCAGGACCCTCAACGAGGTCGGTCTGGGGTACGTGCGGCTCGGCCAGTCCGCGCCGACCCTGTCGGGCGGCGAGGCGCAGCGCGTCAAGCTCGCCAGCGAGCTCCAGAAGCGCTCCACGGGCCGTACGGTCTACGTCCTCGACGAGCCGACGACCGGTCTGCACTTCGAGGACATCGCCAAGCTGATCAAGGTGCTGTCGGACCTGGTCGACAAGGGCAACACGGTGATCGTCATCGAGCACAACCTCGACGTGATCAAGACGGCGGACTGGCTGGTCGACATGGGCCCCGAGGGCGGCAGCGGCGGCGGCCTGGTCGTCGCCGAGGGCACGCCGGAGGCGGTCGCGGGCGTGACCACGAGCCACACCGGCAAGTTCCTCCGCGACATCCTGGACCCGAGCCGGATCAGCGACGCCACACCGGTGAAGGCGAAGACCAAGCGCCCCGCGCGCCGGGCCGCCTCGTCCACCCGCTGAGCGCACCCCGGCCCCGCCACCCACCGGGGCCGGACCCCGGACACCCCACGACCGGGCCCGCCGCCTCCGAGCGGCGGGCCCGGTCGCGAGGGCGCCCGTGCGCCCCGGCCCCGGTCCGTCCGCCCTGGTCCGGCCCCTGGTCCGCCCGCCCCCGGGCACGGGGCGGGACCCGGGCCCGGGGGCGGTGGTCTGCGTCGGTATCGTCGGGTCCGTACCCGTCGCGCCGACGCACCCCTCACCCCCGCACGCCCTGGAGCGCCCCATGCCCGGCCAGCCCGCCACCCGCCGCACCGTGCTGAAAGGCGCCGCCCTCGCCGGCACCGCCGGGCTCGGCGCCGCCGCCTGCTCCACCGAATCCAAGCTGGGCCACGCCCGGACGCCCACCCCCACCGCACCCGTCGACCTCGGCGCGGCCACCGAGGTGCCCGTCGGCGGCGCCCGGCTCTACCGCGAGCAGCGCCTGCTCGTGCACCGCCCCGCCCCGGGCGAGTACAAGGCGTTCAGCGCCCAGTGCACCCACGCGGGCTGCGTCCTCGACCGGATCGAGGAGAACGAGGGCAACTGCCCCTGCCACCGCAGCCGCTTCGACGTCACCACCGGCAGGGTCCTCAAGGGCCCCGCGACCGTCCCGCTGCCCGAGGTGCCCGTCGTCGTCAGGGACGGCAGGCTCATCGCGGGCCCCCAGTCCTGACCGTCCCGCCGGGCTCCTGGGGAGTGTCTTCGAAGGGGCGTCGTTCGCCCGCAGGGCGGGCCGGGCGGCGTCTGGTGCGTGCGATCGCAAGGCGGAGGAGGGAGCCACTGCGGAGCATCGGCGACCGACGACGACGCGGCTGGGGGTCCCCCCTGCTCGAGCGCAGCCGAGAGCTCGGGGGAGGGCGTGCCAGGCGTCGGCAGGCAGACGGAACTTCGAAGACACGACCTAGTCCCAGTCCCAGTCGATCCCCAGGAGCCCCGGGCGCACCCCCTGCTCCACGAAGTGCACCGTGCGGTGCCGGCCGCTCAGCGTCAGGTCGCCCCGCGTTCCGCGCGGGGCCCCCGCCGACGCCTGCGCGAACCGCCGGCACCGCACCGGCAGCGCCTCCTCGTGGAATCCCACCTGGAGCACGTACTGCCCGCCCGCGAAGCTGAACCCGCGCACGTACTCGGCGCTCTGCCCGCCCGTACCGTCCTCGAAGCCGTACCCGAACACGTACGTGTCGCCCGCCCGCAGCCGCGCGTCGAACAGCAGCTCCGCGACCACCACCCCGGTCTCCCGGTGCCACCGGACCCGCCCCGTGCGGCAGTTGTCACCCGCCCGCACCACCACCCGGTCCGGCGCGCACCCCGGATCCCCGTGGTGGATCGCCACGTAGCGGTCGACGCCGTCGCGGTGCGCCCGCACCACGTGCAGCGAGTCCCGCGCCACCAGCTGCCGCCCCGAGCCGATCCGCACCCGCTCGTGGTGCCCCACCGTGTGGAGCCCGCCGTCCGCCGGCAGCCCCAGGTCCGCGATCAGCCGCTCCACGACCCCCGACGTCTCCACCAGCGACCGGTACGCACGGGCCGCCGGCCGTGCCGCCTCGCCCCGCTCACCGGCCCCGCCCGTGTCCGCCGCGCCGTCGAGCAGCCGGATCAGCGACCCCCGGGGCAGCTCCAGCAGCTCCTCCAGCGCCCGCACCGCCTTCAGCGACTCGGGCCGCTGGGGCCGCCGGGCCCCCTGCTGCCAGTAGCACAGGCTCGTCACCCCGACCCTGATCCCGCGGTGCGCCAGGTGGTGCTGGACCCGCTGCAACGGCAGCCCCCGCGCGGTGAGCGCCGCGCGGAGCGCCAGATGGAACGGACCGGCGCGCAGGAGCTGCGCCAGGTCGGCCGCCGCCTCGGTGTGTTCCACGAGGTCTCCTCAGTGAACGTTCACATACGGGGTGGTACGACATCGCTCCGGCGCGGACGGGGCGGCAGGTCGGGCGGGCAGGGCCGTTCACACCCCGACGGCCTCCGCTCACACCGCGATGTCATCCCGCATTGAAGCGCGTTGACCTGCTCGCGACAACGATTGATGCTTCGGGGCAAGCGTCCGGACGCGTTCCTCCCTCCCCACATCCCCCTCGGAGGACCGCGATGCGCCACCCCAGCAAGCCACGGAACAGGCACCGCCTCGGCCTCGCCGCGGCCGTCTGCGCCACACTCCTCACGGTGCCGACCGCCACGGCCACCGCCGTACCGCAGGACGACCCGAACGCGTCGGCCGCCCGCCGCCTCGACATCACCATGCAGGCCCAGCAGAAGACCAACTGGTGCTGGGCCGCCGCCGGCAACACCATCGCCACCTGGTACGGCCGCGGCCACACGCAGAACCAGTTCTGCAACGCCGCCTTCGGCCGGCAGCAGGGCTACGACTGCCCCAACTGGCAGGCCACCCTCGGCAACGTCCAGACCGGGCTGCGCTGGGCCGGCATCAGCCCCGGCTCGTACGTCGACGGCTGGCTCCGCTACTCCACCGTCCAGACCGAGATCAACGCGAACCGGCCCGTCGAGACCCGCATCCAGTGGTCCTCGGGCGGCGGCCACATGCACGTCGTCCACGGCTACGACGACTCCGGGAGCTGGGTCTACTGGGGCGACCCGTGGCCCTCCAGCGACCGCTACAACTGGGCCTCGCACGCCTGGTACGTCGACAACGGCTCCTTCTCCTGGACCCACTCGCTCTACCGGATCGGGGCGTGACCCGGATGACCCACCCGTACGCACGGCGGCACACCGCCGCCGGCGGCGCGCTCGCCGCGGCGGCCCTCCTGGCCCTCCTCGCGCCCACCGCCGAGGCCGCCGACCCCCTGCCCGCCGCGGCCACCCCGCGGGACGCGGCCGCCGCACCCGCCACGCTCGACACCCTGGCCCGGTTCTTCGCGAGCCCCGGAGCCGCCCCGGCCGCCCCGGCCGCCGCGACGGCCGCCGCCCGGCCCCGCGTCGAGGGCCCGGCCGTCCCCGTCCGCGTCCTGTCGCCCGACTTCGTGGCGGGCCGGCCGGGCGCCGCCGTCGCCCGCGTCGAGTTCCACGCCGCCCGGGCCGTCGCGGGCGACGGGCGCACGGCGTCGGTGTGGACCGCCCGGCGGGGCGGCGGCTGGCGGGTGGTGAACATCGCCACCGGCGACGACGAGGTCCGGTACGCCGAACAGGGCGCCCGCCGGCTGCCCGGCGGTACGGTCTTCCGCGAACCGCAGATCGACGCCTGGTACGTCGTCCGGGGCCGCACGGTGCTGCCCCTCGACGAGGACGCGGTCCGGGCGGTCGGCGCGGACGGCACGACGCTCGCCGCGTACCGCGACCGGGTGAAGGCCGCCTACGGCGACAAGCTGCCCGGTTCCGCCTACGCGCGCGGGGGCCGGGCGGGCGGCTACGGGCCCGGCCCCGCCCCGGCGGCGCAGGCGGCGCCCGCCGGCACCGCGGATGCCGCCAGCCTCACCGACGCCACCGGCCCCGGCGGCGCCACCGCCACCACCGCCGCCGGGGCCGTGGCCGGTACGGCCCTGCTGGCCACCGCCCTGACCGCGCTCCGCGCACGGAGCCGCCGAAGGGCCCCCGGCGCCGCCTGACCGCCCGACCGGGACCACCCCGCCCCCCACCCCCCCCACCAGCCGCCGGGCCGGCCGCACCGGCCCGGCGGCCCGCCCCGGCCCCGGCCGGCCGGGCCGGTCCGTCGGTGCGCGCCAGTAGGGTGTGGGGTATGGCAGACCCCTCCAGCTACCGCCCCAAGCCGGGACAGATCCCCGACTCGCCGGGGGTCTACAAGTTCCGTGACGAGCACGGCCGCGTGATCTACGTCGGCAAGGCCAAGTCCCTGCGCCAGCGCCTCGCCAGCTACTTCCAGGACCTGGCGGGCCTGCACCCGCGCACGCGGACCATGGTCACCACGGCCGCGTCCGTGGAGTGGACGGTGGTCTCCACCGAGGTGGAGGCGCTCCAGCTGGAGTACTCCTGGATCAAGGAGTTCGACCCCCGCTTCAACGTCAAGTACCGCGACGACAAGAGCTACCCCTACCTCGCCGTCACCCTCGGCGAGGAGTTCCCCCGCGTCCAGGTCATGCGCGGCCACAAGCAGAAGGGCGTGCGCTACTTCGGGCCGTACGCACACGCGTGGGCCATCCGGGAGACCGTCGACCTGCTCCTGCGGGTCTTCCCCGTCCGCACGTGCACCTCCGGGGTGTTCCGGAACGCGAACCGCACGGGACGCCCCTGCCTCCTCGGCTACATCGGCAAGTGCTCGGCGCCCTGCGTCGGCCGGGTCGACCCCGAGGAGCACCGCGAACTGGCCGAGGCCTTCTGCGACTTCATGGCCGGCCGGACCGGCACGTACATCCGCCGCCTGGAGAAGGAGATGGCGGCGGCCGCCGACGACATGGAGTACGAGCGGGCCGCCCGCCTCCGGGACGACGTGGAGGCCCTGCGCCGGGCCATGGAGAAGAACGCCGTCGTCCTCGCCGACGCCACCGACGCCGACCTGATCGCCGTCGCGGAGGACGAGCTGGAGGCCGCCGTCCAGATCTTCCACGTCCGCGGCGGCCGGGTCCGCGGCCAGCGCGGCTGGGTCACCGACAAGGTCGAGGCCGTCGACACGGCCGGCCTCGTGGAGCACGCCCTCCAGCAGCTGTACGGCGAGGAGAGCGGCGACGCCGTACCGAAGGAGGTCCTGGTCCCCGCCCTGCCCGAGGACCTCGACGCGGTCACGCAGTGGCTGGGCGACCGCCGCGGCTCCCAGGTGTCCCTGCGCATCCCGCAGCGCGGCGACAAGAAGGACCTGATGGCGACCGTCGCGCGCAACGCCCAGCAGGCCCTCGTCCTCCACAAGACCAAGCGCGCCGGCGACCTCACCACCCGCTCCCGCGCCCTGGAGGAGATCGCCGACGCCCTCGGCCTGGACGCGGCCCCGCTGCGCATCGAGTGCTTCGACGTCTCCCACCTCCAGGGCGAGGACGTCGTCGCCTCCATGGTCGTCTTCGAGGACGGGCTGCCCCGCAAGAGCGAGTACCGCCGCTTCCAGATCAAGGGCCGCGTCGGGGACACACAGGTCTGGCACGGCCAGGGGCAGGACGACGTCCGCTCCATGCACGAGGTGATCAGCCGCCGCTTCCGGCGCTACCTCGCGGAGAAGGAACGCACGGGGGAGTGGCTCGCCGAGGACGGCGAGGTGCCCGCCGGCGCCGGGGGCCCCGTCCCCGCCGAGGAGAACGGCCGGCCGGCGAAGTTCGCCTACCCTCCCCAGCTCGTCGTCGTCGACGGCGGGAAGCCGCAGGTCGCCGCCGCCCGCCGGGCCCTCGACGAGCTGGGCATCGACGACGTCGCCGTGTGCGGGCTGGCCAAGCGGCTGGAGGAGGTCTGGCTGCCCGACGAGGACGACCCGGTCGTCCTGCCCCGCACCAGCGAGGGCCTGTACCTCCTCCAGCGGGTCCGTGACACGGCTCACGACTTCGCCATCCGCTACCAGCGCGCCAAACGGGGCAAGCGGCTGACGACCAGTCCCCTGGACGACGTGCCGGGCCTCGGAGAGGCGCGCAAACGGGCGCTGATCAAGCATTTCGGTTCGGTGAAACGGCTCCGGCAGGCGACAATCGAGCAGATCTGCGAGGTCCCGGGCTTCGGCCGCAAGACCGCCGAGGCCGTCGCCGTCGCGCTCGCCCAGGCGGCCCCGGCCGCTCCCGCCGTGAACACCGCGACAGGGGAGATCATGGAAGACGACGACGGGGGAACCACGCATGGGACGGGCATCCGGACATGAATGACCACACCGCGCACGACGACCGAGAAGACGGAGCAGCAGACGTGAGTACGGGCACGACGATCGAGGCCGGCGAGGCCGCCGAGGCGGCCATCCCCGAGCTGGTGATCATCTCCGGCATGTCCGGCGCCGGGCGCAGCACCGCCGCGAAGTGCCTGGAGGACCTCGGCTGGTTCGTCGTGGACAACCTGCCACCCGCCCTGATCCCCACCATGGTCGAGCTCGGCGCCCGCTCGCAGGGCAACGTCGCCCGGATCGCCGTCGTCGTCGACGTCCGCGGGCGGCAGTTCTTCGACAACCTCCGCGAGTCCCTCGCCGACCTCGACGCCAAGCAGGTCGCGCGCCGCATCGTCTTCCTGGAGTCGTCCGACGAGGCGCTCGTGCGCCGCTTCGAGTCCGTGCGCCGCCCCCACCCGCTCCAGGGCGACGGCCGCATCGTCGACGGCATCGCCGCCGAGCGCGACCTGCTGCGCGAGCTGCGCGGCGACGCCGACCTGGTGATCGACACCTCCAGCCTCAACGTCCACGAGCTGCGCGCCAAGATGGACGCCCGGTTCGCCGGCGACGAGGAGCCCGAGCTGCGGGCCACGGTCATGTCCTTCGGCTACAAGTACGGCCTGCCCGTCGACGCCGACCTCGTCGTCGACTGCCGCTTCCTGCCCAACCCGCACTGGGTGCCCGAGCTGCGCCCCTTCACCGGGCTCAACGAGGAGGTGTCCGGCTACGTCTTCAACCAGCCCGGCGCCAAGGAGTTCCTCGACCGGTACGCCGAGCTGCTCCAGCTGATCGCCGCCGGCTACCGCCGCGAGGGCAAGCGCTACGCCACCATCGCCGTCGGCTGCACGGGCGGCAAGCACCGCTCCGTCGCCATGACCGAGAAGCTCGCCGCCCGGCTCGCCTCGGAAGGGGTCGAGACCGTCGTCGTGCACCGGGACATGGGGCGCGAATGAGGCGCCCGTACCGGCGGCGCGTGAGCACCCTGCCCGTGCGCACGCTGCGCAGGCGCGGCGCGCAGCCGAAGGTCGTCGCGCTCGGCGGGGGCATGGGCCTGTCCGCGTCCCTCGCCGCCCTGCGCCGGATCACCGGCGACCTGACCGCGGTGGTCACCGTCGCCGACGACGGCGGGTCCAGCGGCCGGCTCCGCGAGGAGCTGGGCGTCCTGCCCCCCGGGGACCTGCGCAAGGCCCTCGCCGCCCTGTGCGGCGACGACGACTGGGGCCAGACCTGGGCGCGGGTCATCCAGCACCGCTTCCAGTCCAGGGGCGACCTGCACGAGCACGCCGTCGGCAACCTGCTGATCGTCGCCCTGTGGGAGCAGCTCGGCGACCACGTGCAGGCGCTGGACCTGGTCGGCAGGCTGCTCGGCGCGCAGGGCAGGGTGCTGCCCATGTCCGCCGTGCCGCTGGAGCTCCAAGCCCTCGTCAGGGGCCACGACCCGGCCCGGCCGGACGACGTGGACACCGTGCGCGGCCAGGCGACCGTGGCGCTCACCCCCGGCGAGGTCCAGTCGGTGCACCTGGTGCCGAACGACCCGCCGGCCGTCCCGGAGGCCGTCGCCGCGGTCCTGGACGCCGACTGGGTGGTCCTCGGTCCGGGCTCGTGGTTCTCCTCGGTGATCCCGCACCTCCTGGTGCCGGAGTTGCTGGACGCGCTCGTCGAGACGAAGGCCCGCAGGGTCCTCTCGCTGAACCTCGCGCCGCAGCCCGGCGAAACCGCCGGGTTCTCCCCGCAGCGTCATTTGGAGGTTTTGGCCCGACACGCCCCTAAACTCGCCCTGGACGTGGTGCTGGCCGACGAGGCCGCCGTACCCGACCGTGAGTCGCTGGCGGACGCCGCGAAGCGGCTCGGCGCAGCGGTCGAGCTGGCCCCGGTGGCCAGGAAGGACGGCCTGCCCAAGCACGACCCGGAGCTGCTGGCCGCCGCGTACGACCGTATTTTTCGGATGCATGGAAGGATCGGCCCATGGCGATGACGGCAGCGGTGAAGGACGAGATCTCCCGGCTCCCCGTCACCCGCACCTGCTGCAGAAAAGCCGAGGTCTCGTCGATCCTGCGGTTCGCCGGCGGCCTGCACCTGGTGAGCGGCCGGATCGTGATCGAGGCGGAGCTGGACACGGCGATGGCGGCACGCCGCCTGAAACGGGACATCGCGGAGATCTTCGGGCACGGCTCGGAGCTGATCGTCATGGCCCCGGGCGGGCTGCGGCGCGGTTCCCGCTTCGTGGTGCGCGTGGTGGCGGGCGGCGACCAGCTGGCCCGGCAGACCGGCCTCGTCGACGGCCGCGGCCGGCCGATCCGGGGCCTGCCCCCACAGGTCGTCTCCGGTGCCACCTGTGACGCCGAGGCCGCCTGGCGCGGCGCCTTCCTCGCGCACGGCTCGCTCACCGAGCCCGGACGGTCCTCCTCCCTGGAGGTCACCTGCCCCGGCCCGGAGGCGGCGCTCGCCCTGGTCGGCGCCGCCCGCCGGCTCTCCATCGCCGCCAAGGCCCGCGAGGTGCGGGGCGTGGACCGGGTCGTCGTCCGCGACGGCGACGCGATCGGCGCCCTGCTGACCCGGCTCGGCGCCCACGAGTCCGTACTGGCGTGGGAGGAGCGGCGGATGCGCCGCGAGGTCCGCGCCACGGCCAACCGGCTCGCCAACTTCGACGACGCCAACCTGCGCCGCTCGGCCCGGGCCGCCGTCGCCGCCGGCGCCCGCGTGCAGCGCGCCCTGGAGATCCTCGGCGAGGAGGTGCCGGAGCACCTGGCGGCGGCCGGGCGGCTGCGCATGGAGCACAAGCAGGCGTCACTGGAGGAACTGGGTGCTCTCGCGGATCCGCCGCTCACCAAGGACGCCGTCGCGGGCCGTATCCGCCGCCTTCTCGCAATGGCCGACAAGCGCGCCCAGGACCTGGGTATTCCGGGCACCGAATCGAATCTGACGGAGGAGATGGCCGACGGTCTCGTCGGCTGATTTCCACCGCCTCGCCACCGCCCCGGGCGCGACCCCGCCGAGCCGCTGTTTTCGCAGGCCCGGCGGGGTTTGTCATCTGCACATATGGGCCGGTGGACCGACAAATGATTTACCCGAGGGTAGATTTTCCGGCCCTTGTCCCCACGGTGCGCTGGATGTCACTCCGAGGGCCGGGTAGAGGTAGGGTCGGAGGCGGTCGGGGACATCCCAAACAAAGCTCGCCGGGCGTCGAACCCCGGCGTACCTAACGAGGAGATCGGTTCGTGACGATCCGCGTAGGCATCAACGGCTTCGGCCGCATCGGTCGTAACTACTTCCGCGCGCTGCTGGAGCAGGGTGCAGACATCGAGATCGTGGCTGTCAACGACCTGGGTGACACCGCGACCACCGCTCACCTGCTGAAGTACGACACCATCCTGGGTCGCCTCAAGGCCGAGGTCACCCACACCGCCGACACCATCACCGTCGACGGCCACACCATCAAGGTGCTCTCCGAGCGCGACCCGGCCGACATCCCCTGGGGCGAGCTGGGCGTCGACGTCGTCATCGAGTCGACCGGCATCTTCACCAAGAAGGCCGACGCCGAGAAGCACATCGCCGGTGGCGCGAAGAAGGTCCTCATCTCGGCTCCGGCCAAGGACGAGGACATCACCATCGTCATGGGCGTCAACCAGGACAAGTACGACGCGGCCAACCACCACGTCATCTCCAACGCCTCCTGCACCACCAACTGCGTGGCGCCGATGGCCAAGGTCCTCGACGAGAACTTCGGCATCGTCAAGGGCATGATGACCACCGTCCACGCGTACACCAACGACCAGCGCATCCTGGACTTCCCGCACAAGGACCTGCGCCGCGCCCGTGCCGCCGCGGAGAACATCATCCCGACGTCCACCGGTGCCGCCAAGGCCACCGCGCTCGTCCTCCCGCAGCTCAAGGGCAAGCTGGACGGCATCGCCATGCGCGTCCCGGTCCCGACCGGCTCGGTCACCGACCTCGTCCTGGAGCTCGACCGCGAGGTCACCAGGGACGAGATCAACACCGCCTTCCAGAAGGCCGCCGAGGGCCAGCTGAAGGGCATCCTCGAATACACCGAGGACCCGATCGTCTCCTCCGACATCGTCAACTGGCCGGCCTCCTGCACCTTCGACTCGTCGCTGACGATGGTGCAGGGCAAGCAGGTCAAGGTCGTCGGCTGGTACGACAACGAGTGGGGTTACTCGAACCGTCTCGTCGACCTGACCGTCTTCGTCGGCGGCCGGCTCTGATAAACAGCAGGGCGGGCACCTCGATGTGAGCACGGGGCCCGGGCAGCGCAACGCCGCGCTGTACGGGCCCCGTGGCTTGCCCCGGTCACGAGTTCTCCAAGGAGCACCAACCGATGAAGACGATCGACACACTTCTCGAGCAGGGGGTCGACGGCAAGCGGGTCTTCGTCCGCGCCGACCTCAACGTGCCGCTCGACGGCACCGCCATCACCGACGACGGCCGCATCCGCGCGGTCCTCCCCACGATCGAGGCCCTCGCCCGGGCCGGCGCCAAGGTCGTCGTGGCCTCCCACCTCGGCCGCCCCAAGGGCGCCCCGGACCCGGCCTTCTCGCTCCGCCCCGCCGCCGCCCGCCTCGCCGAGCTGCTCGGCGCGCCCGTCGCGTTCGCCGGCGACACCATCGGCAGCGAGGCCCACGACGTGGTGGGCGGCCTCCGGGCCGGCCAGGTCGCCGTCCTGGAGAACCTCCGCTTCAACGCGGGCGAGACCTCCAAGGACGACGCCGAGCGCGCCGAGTTCGCCTCCCGCCTCGCCGCCCTCGCCGACGTGTACGTGGGGGACGGCTTCGGCGCCGTGCACCGCCGGCACGCCTCCGTGTTCGACCTGCCGAAGCTGCTGCCCGCCTACGCCGGCCACCTCATCGCGACCGAGGTCGGCGTCCTGCGGAAGCTCACCGACGACGTCGCGCGGCCGTACGTGGTCGTCCTCGGCGGCGCGAAGGTCTCCGACAAGCTGGGCGTCATCGACCACCTGCTGGAGAAGGCCGACCGCATCCTGGTCGGCGGCGGCATGGCGTACACCTTCCTCAAGGCCAAGGGCCACGAGGTCGGCGTCTCGCTGCTCCAGGAGGACCAGATCCCGGCCGTCCTGGACTACCTGGACCGCGCCGAGAAGCGGGGCGTGGAGTTCGTCCTGCCCGTCGACGTCCTGGTCTCCACGGAGTTCCCGGACCTGAAGACGAAGGCCCCGGCCGACCCCGCCACGGTCGCCGCGGACGCCATCCCCGCCGACCAGGAGGGCCTCGACATCGGCCCGAGGACCCGCGAACTGTACGCCTCGAAGCTCGCCGACGCCGCCACCGTCTTCTGGAACGGCCCGATGGGCGTCTTCGAGCACCCCGACTACGCCCAGGGCACCAAGGCCGTCGCCCAGGCGCTCGTCGACTCCCCGGCGTTCACCGTCGTCGGCGGCGGGGACTCCGCCGCCGCCGTCCGGATCCTGGGCTTCGACGAGAACGCATTCGGCCACATCTCGACCGGCGGCGGCGCCAGCCTCGAATACCTCGAGGGCAAGACGCTTCCCGGCCTCGCCGCACTGGAGGACTGAACACCGTGACCACCCGCACCCCGCTGATGGCGGGCAACTGGAAGATGAACCTCAACCACCTCGAGGCCATCGCCCACGTCCAGAAGCTCGCCTTCGCCCTCACCGACAAGGACCACGACGCCGTCGAGGTCGCCGTCCTGCCGCCCTTCACCGACCTGCGCTCCGTGCAGACCCTGGTCGACGGCGACAAGCTGAAGATCAAGTACGGCGCCCAGGACCTGTCGGCGCACGACTCCGGGGCGTACACCGGTGAGATCTCCGGCGCCATGCTCGCCAAGCTGAAGTGCTCCTACGTCACCGTGGGCCACTCCGAGCGCCGGCAGTACCACGGCGAGACCGACACCGTCTGCAACGAGAAGGTGAAGGCCGCGTTCCGGCACGGCGTGACCCCGATCCTCTGCGTCGGCGAGGGCCTCGACGTCCGCAAGGCCGGCGACCAGGTCGCCCACACCCTCGCCCAGCTCGACGGCGGCCTCAAGGACATCCCCGCCGAGCAGGCCGAGACGATCGTCATCGCCTACGAGCCGGTGTGGGCCATCGGCACCGGCGAGGTCGCCACCCCCGAGGACGCGCAGGAGGTGTGCGGCGCCGTCCGCGGCCGCCTCGCCGAGCTGTACGGGCAGGACGTGGCCGGCAAGGTCCGCATCCAGTACGGCGGCTCCGTGAAGGCCGGCAACATCGCCGCGATCATGGCGCAGCCCGACGTCGACGGCGCGCTGGTCGGCGGCGCCTCGCTGGACCCCGAGGAGTTCGTCAAGATCGTGCGCTTCCGCGACCAGTGAGTATGCGGTAGGGCCGAATCGTCGTACCCTTGCGGGGGCCCGGGGCTTTCGATGAGCCTGGGCCCCCGTCGTCCATCCAGTCCGAGAGAATTGCCAGGAAGTAGGGTCCAGCCGTGATTATGGGGTTCTCGATCGCCCTGATCGTGTTCAGCCTGCTGCTGATGCTGCTGGTGCTGATGCACAAGGGGAAGGGCGGCGGTCTCTCCGACATGTTCGGTGGCGGCATGCAGTCCTCCGTCGGCGGTTCCTCGGTCGCCGAGCGCAACCTCGACCGCATCACCGTCGTCGTCGGCCTGCTCTGGGTCGCCTGCATCGTCGTCGTGGGTCTGCTCATCAAGCTGGAGGGCTGACCGAGCCGTTCCCGTCCGGGCCCCGCGTCCCGGGGACGGGGTAACTCCCGTCACTGGACGCGCGTTGGGCCTTACGTAGACTGGGGCATCCTCGAGCACCATCACGCAGGGAGTGACGACCGTGGCAAGTGGCAACGCGATCCGGGGAAGCCGGGTCGGGGCGGGGCCGATGGGGGAGGCCGAGCGCGGTGAATCCGCACCCCGGCTCCGCATTTCCTTCTGGTGCTCCAACGGGCACGAGACACAGCCGAGCTTCGCCAGCGACGCACAGGTCCCGGACACCTGGGACTGCCCCCGGTGCGGCTTCCCGGCCGGCCAGGACCGGGACAACCCGCCGGACCCGCCGCGCACCGAGCCCTACAAGACGCACCTGGCGTACGTCAGGGAGCGGCGCAGCGACGCGGACGGCGAGGCGATCCTGGCCGAGGCGCTGGCCAAACTGCGCGGCGAGATCTGAGTCCTGGCACCCGCAGCACGGGCCCTGCCCGCGGAACCCCACCGGTTCCCGCGAGCAGGGCCCTTTTCGCGCCCGCGGGCAACTCCGACCTGTGGACAAGTCGGTGGGCGGGGGTCAGATCAATTAGGTTGGAGAGGCAGCGGGGCAAGCAGGCAGGTACGAGAAGAAGTGGGCTGATGTCCAACATGAACGCAGAAAGCAGCCGCCCGAGGCTGACCCGGATGCCGGAGTGGGCCGCCCTGGCGGAGCACCGCGAGCGGTTCGGTACGACACGTCTGCGCGAGCTGTTCGCCGCCGACCCGGCACGCGGCACCGGCTACACCCTGCGGGTCGGCGACCTGTATCTGGACTACTCCAAGCAGCTCGTCACGGACGAGACCCTGACGCTGCTGCGCCGGCTGGCCGAGGCCACCGGGGTCGCGGAGCTCAGGGACGCCATGTTCCGCGGCGAGAAGATCAACACCACGGAGCGCCGCGCCGTCCTCCACACCGCGCTGCGCGCCCCGCGCGACGCCGTCGTCGAGGTCGACGGGGAGAACGTCGTGCCGGGCGTGCACGCCGTCCTGGACCGGATGGCCGCCTTCTCCGAGCGCGTCCGCTCCGGCGCGTGGACGGGCCACACCGGAAAGCCCATCAGGAACGTCGTCAACATCGGCATCGGCGGCTCCGACCTGGGCCCGGCCATGGCCTACGAGGCGCTGCGCTCCTACACGCGCCGCGACCTGGTGTTCCGCTTCGTCTCGAACGTCGACGGCGCCGACCTGCACGAGGCGGTCCGCGACCTGGACGCGGAGGAGACCCTCTTCGTCATCGCGTCCAAGACGTTCACCACCATCGAGACCATCACCAACGCGACCTCCGCCCGCGCGTGGCTGCTCGACGAGCTGAAGGCCGGCCAGGAGGCCGTCGCCCGGCACTTCGTGGCCCTGTCGACCAACGCCGAGAAGGTCCAGGACTTCGGCATCGACACGGCGAACATGTTCGAGTTCTGGGACTGGGTGGGCGGCCGCTACTCGTACGACTCCGCCATCGGCCTCTCCCTGATGATCGCCATCGGCCCGGACCGGTTCCGCGAGATGCTCGACGGCTTCCGGCTGATGGACGAGCACTTCCGCACGGCCCCCCCGGAGGAGAACGCCCCGCTGCTGCTGGGCCTCCTCGGCGTCTGGTACGGCGCGTTCTTCGACGCCCAGTCGCACGCGGTGCTGCCGTACTCGCACTACCTGTCCAAGTTCACGGCGTACCTCCAGCAGCTCGACATGGAGTCGAACGGCAAGTCCGTGGACCGCGACGGCCGGGAGGTCGACTGGCAGACCGGCCCGGTCGTCTGGGGCACGCCCGGCACCAACGGCCAGCACGCCTACTTCCAGCTGATCCACCAGGGCACGAAGACGATCCCGGCCGACTTCATCGGCTTCGCCGAGCCCGTCGGCGACCTGCCGCCCCACCTCGCCGCCCAGCACGACCTGCTGATGGCCAACTTCTTCGCCCAGACGCAGGCCCTGGCCTTCGGCAAGACCGCCGACGAGGTGCGGGCGGAGGGCGTCCCCGAGGAGCTCGTGCCGCACAAGACGTTCCGCGGCAACCACCCGACGACCACGATCCTCGCCCGCGAGCTGACCCCGTCCGTCCTGGGCCAGCTGGTCGCCCTGTACGAGCACAAGGTCTTCGTCCAGGGCGCCGTCTGGAACGTCGACTCCTTCGACCAGTGGGGCGTCGAGCTGGGCAAGGTCCTCGCCAAGCGGATCGAGCCCGTGCTGACCCAGGGCGTCGGCGGCGAGGGCCTCGACAGCTCCACGGCGGCCCTGGCCGCCACCTACCGGGTGCTGCGGGCGGGGTGACGCGGTGCGGGGGGAGAGCGCGGTGCGGCTGAGGCCGCCGCGCAACACGCCGGACGAGCGGGCGGTCGCCTGGTGGCGCACGCAGTGGCTGCTGGTGACGGCCGTTCCGGTGGTCGTCCTGGCCGTACTGGGCGGGCTCCTGGAGCCCGCCCGGACCTGGCTGCTCGCCGGCGCGGGGGCGCTGGCGGCGGTCGGGCTCGGGTGCGCCGCGTTCTTCCCCCGCTGGTGGTTCCGGGTCCACCGGTGGGAGGTGACGGACGAGGCGGTCTACGTCCGCACCGGCTTCTTCCGGCAGGAGTGGCGGATCGCCCCGATGTCCCGCATCCAGACCGTGGACACCGTCCGCGGGCCCCTGGAGCAGGCGTTCCGGCTCGCCACGGTCACGGTCACCACGGCGTCCGCCAAGGGCGCGGTCACCCTCACGGGACTCGACCACCGGCTGGCCGCCGACCTCGCCGAGCGGCTGACGCTGATCACCCGGGACACGCCGGGGGACGCGACGTGACCGGGGGCCCCGACGGCGGTGCGGACTGGCGGCGCCTCGAACCGCGCACGGCCCTCGTCACCGGCGCCGCCGGGGCGGGCGTCGCGGCCGGCGGCGCCGTACCGGCCTTCCTCGGCCTGACCGGCCCGATGGGCGCGGGGGGCGCGCTGCTCCTGGTCGCCGCCGGTTTCCTGCTGCTCGCGGTCGGCGGCGCGGCGATCGAGTCGGTCCGGTGCCATCGGACCCGCTACCGCGTCGGGGACGAGCGGGTCGAGCTGCACGCGCGGCTGTTCGTCCTCGAACGGCGCCGCTCCCTGCCCCGCGACCGCATCCGCAGCGTCGACCTGACCGCCCATCTGCTGCTGCGCCTCCTCGGCCTGGTGAAGGTGCGGATAGGGACGGGGGAGAGCACCGGCGGCGCCGAGTCCACGCTGGAACTGCACGCCGTGAGCCGCGCCGAGGGCGAGCGGCTGCGGCGGGAGCTGCTGAACCGCGCCCTCGGACCGGACGCGACGGCCCGTCACGACGGCGAGCTGGCCGTCCTGGACCCGTCCTGGATCCGGTACGCGCCGGTCTCCTTCATCGCGCCGCTCCTCGGCGGGGCGGCGATCGGCGGTGTGATGCAGGTCAGCGAGTGGTTCGGGGTGCAGGGCGAGGTCATCGACCGCGCGGGCGACCTCTTCCGGACGACGCCGGTCGTGTGGATCGTCCTCACGCTCACCGCGGCCGCGCTGCTCGCCGGAGTCGTCGGCGCGCTCGCCCTGTGGGTCGAGATGTGGTGGAACTTCCGGCTGGAGCGCGAACCCGGCGGCACGCTGCGGGTGAGGCGCGGTCTGCTCACCGCCCGCTCCCTGTCCGTCGAGGAGCGGCGGCTGCGCGGCGTCGAGCTGGTCGAGCCGCTCGGCGTCCGGCTGTTCGGGGCCGCGCGGATGGACGCCGTCGCCACGGGCCTCGCGCAGGGCGCCGACGACCGGCACGGCACCCACCGGTCGCTGCTGCCCGCCGTGCCCCGCGCCGTCGCCGACGGGGTCGCCGCCCGCGTCCTGCGCGAGCCCGTCTCACCCACGGGCGCACCGCTCACCCCGCACCCCCGGGCGGCCCGCGCGCGGCGGCTGCGCTGGGCGGTGGGCGCCGCGCTGCTGCCCGTCGTGCCGCTCGCCGTGCTCGGCGCCGCCCTGGACGTCCGGGCCCTGCTGTACGCCGCCGGGGCGACCGCCCTGGTGCTGGTGCCGTCCGCCGTGGCCCTCGCCCTCGACGCGTACCGCGGCCTCGGGCACGGCCTGGCCGGGGGCTACCTGGTGGCGCGCTCCGGCACGGTGCGCCGGTCGACCGTCGCCCTCCAGCGCGGCGGCGTCATCGGGTGGACGCTCAGGCAGTCGTACGTCCAGCGGCGCGCCGGGCTCCTCACGCTCACCGCCACCACGGCGGCCGGCGCCGGCGCCTACGACGTGCACGACGCCGACGAGAGCGAGGGCCTGCGCTTCGCGGCCGCCGCCGTCCCCGGCCTCCTGGAGCCGTTCCTCGAACCGGCGGAGTGACGCACGGCCCGGAGACGGACTGGTCGCCTCCGGGCGCCTGCGGCGATCATGTCCGGATGACCCACGCCAGCCGACGCACCGTCCTCACCGCGCTCGCCACCGCCGCCGTCACCGGGCCCCTGCTGGGCACCGTGGCCGCGCCGCGGGCCCACGCCACCGACGAGCTCGACCTCTACACCTCCAACACCGACCTCTACAAGCAGCTGGCCGGGCAGGAGGGGACCGAGTTCGCGCGCCGCTACAAGCGGCACGAGTTCCTCGACCACAGCTACACGGAGAGACACCCCTACAACCGCACCACCGTCCTCGCCATGCACGGTGGCGGCATCGAGGTGGGCACGTCCGAGCTGTGCTTCGGCATAGCCGGCTACCACCCGGCCACCCTCCAGCCCGTCGACGACGGACTCGGCGTCCACGACTACTGGATGTTCGAGGGGCTGCGCAGCTCCAACAACCGCGAACTGCACGTCACCGCCAAGAACAACGACGACCACGTCTGCCTCTCGATGGTCCGCTCCAGCCTCAACGTGCTGAGCCTGCACGGCTGCACGGCCGCCCAGGCGCACACCGCCAACCCGCAGGCCGTCGTCGTCGGCGGGCTCAACGAGCGGTTCAAGACCCTCCTCAAGGCCGAGTTCGACAGGGCCGGCATCGCCTGGAAGGACGGCAACGACCCCGAGGTCCGCGACCTCGCCGGCGTCAACCCCGACAACCCCTGCAACCGCACCATGCTCGACAAGGGCGGCCAGCTGGAGCTCACCACCGAGCTGCGCGCCGCGATGTTCTCCGTCAACACCCGTGCCGGACGCGCCGGCAGCACCACGGCCCGGTACTGGGACTTCGTCCGCGCCTGCCGCGCCGCCATCGCCCGACTGCACCAGGACCCCGACCAGGTCGTCCTCTGACCCCGGGGAACGACGGAGGCCCGGTCCGCGAACCCTCCGCGGACCGGGCCTCCACCCGTGGGGGACGACGGCCGGTCAGGCCGGCGCCGCCGGGTGCGGCGGCTGCGGCAGCCGCGCCGCCGCGGCCGCGTCGAGCAGCCACAGCGTCCGCGCCAGCCCGTACGCGCCGGCCGCCGGCGCCTGCACCTCACCGGCACCGGACAGGGCGAGGGCCGCGGCCTGCGCCTTGTCCTCACCCGCCGCCAGCAGCCACACCTCGCGCGCCGAGCGGATCGCCGGGAGCGTCAGGGAGATCCGGGTCGGCGGCGGCTTCGGCGCGCCGTGCACGCCCACCACCGTCCGCTCGGTCTCCCGCACCGCCGGGTGCTCCGGGAACAGCGACGCGACGTGGGTGTCCGGGCCGACGCCCAGCATGAGCACGTCGAACCGCGGGACCGGCCCGCGGCTCTCCGGGTGGGCCGCGGCGGCCAGCTCCCGCGCGTACGCGGCGGCGGCGGCGTCGACGTCCGCGCCGTACGGGCCGTCCGCCGCCGGCATCGGGTGCACCCGGGCGGGGTCCAGCGGCACGCTGTCGAGCAGCGCGGCCCGCGCCTGCGTGTCGTTCCGGTCGGGGTCGCCCTCCGGCAGGAACCGCTCGTCGCCCCACCACAGGTCGAGCCGCGACCAGTCGACCGCGTCCCGCGCGGGGGCCGAACGCAGCGCGGCGAGCAGGCCGTTGCCGTTGCGGCCACCGGTGAGGACCACCGACGCGGAGCCGCGGGCGGCCTGCGCGTCGACGATCCGGGTGATGAGCCGGGCGGCGGCGGCCTGCGCCATCAGCTCCTTGTCGCGGTGGACGACCAGCTGGGGTGCGTTCACTTGGCGGCCGCCTTCTTCGCCGGCGCCTTCTTCGCGCCGGACTTCCCCGTGGGGGCGGAAGCGGCCGTACCGTCGCCACCGACGGCGTCACCCTGGGCCGACGCGTCCGCGGCCGACGCGTCCGCGGACGAGTCCGGCGACGGGTCCGCGGCGGGAGCCGGAGCGCCGGCCGCGTCGTCCGCCGCCTCGCCCAGCCGCTCGACCCCGTACCGCAGCGCCGAGGCGTACGTGTCGTCCGGGTCCAGCCGCCGCAGTTCCTCCGCGATCAGCTCGGCGGTCTCGCGGCGCTTCAGCGCCACCGCCCGGTCCGGCTGCCCCTGCACGCAGAGCGTGGCGAGCGAGCCGTCCGGCCGGTCCAGCACGATCGGCCCGCAGTCCGTCTCCAGCCGTACGGCGGTGAGGCCGGGGCCCGCGGACGCCGTACGGCGCACCGCGATCCCGAGCCGGTCCGCCAGCCACATGGCGAGCAGCTCCACGCTCGGGTTGAACTCCTCGCCCTCCACCTCGGCCGAGGCCACCTGGCAGGCGATCTGGTCGAGGGCCGCGGCGAGCATCGAGCGCCACGGCGTGATCCGGGTCCAGGCCAGGTCCGTGTCGCCCGGCGTGTACGCGGCGGCGCGCGCGGCCAGTTCGCGGACCGGGTCCTCGGTGTTGTACATGTCGGTCACCCGGCGCTGGGCGAGCGCGCCCAGCGGGTCGCTGGCCGGGTCGGTCGGCGCGTTGACCGGCCACCAGACCACCACGGGCGCGTCGGGCAGCAGCAGCGGCAGCACGACCGACTGGGCGTGGTCGATGACCTCGCCCCGCAGCCGCAGGATGACCGTTTCGCCGGTGCCCGCGTCCGCGCCGACCCGCACCTCCGCGTCCAGGCGGGCCTTCGCCCGGTCGCGCGGCGAACGCGAGACCCGCTTGATCACGACGAGCTTGCGCGACGGGTGCTCGCGGGAGGCCTCGTTGGCCGCCCGGAGCGCGTCGTAGGCGTTCTCCTCGTCGGTGACGATGACCAGGGTCAGCACCATGCCGACGGCCGGCGTGCCGATGGCGCGCCGCCCCTGCACCAGCGCCTTGTTGATCTTGCTGGAGGTGGTGTCCGTAAGGTCGATCTTCATGGCCGGCGCCAGCTCCGTCCGTCTCGTGCGAGCATTTCGTCCGCCTCCACCGGACCCCACGTGCCCGCCTGGTACTGCGCGGGCCTGCCGTGCGTGTCCCAGTACTCCTCGATCGGGTCGAGGATCCGCCACGACAGCTCGACCTCCTCCACGCGCGGGAAGAGGTTGGCGTCGCCGAGGAGGACGTCGAGGATCAGCCGCTCGTACGCCTCCGGGCTGGACTCGGTGAACGACTCGCCGTAGGCGAAGTCCATCGAGACGTCCCGCACCTCCATCGAGGTGCCCGGCACCTTCGAGCCGAACCGCATGGTCACGCCCTCGTCCGGCTGGACGCGGATCACCAGGGCGTTGTGGCCCAGCTCCTCCGTCGCCGTGTGGTCGAAGGGGGAGTGCGGGGCCCGCTGGAAGACGACCGCGATCTCCGTCACCCGGCGGCCCAGGCGCTTGCCGGTCCGCAGGTAGAAGGGGACGCCCGCCCAGCGGCGGTTGTCGATCTCCAGCTTGATCGCGGCGTACGTGTCGGTCTTGGAGGCGGGGTCGATGCCCTCCTCCTCCAGGTAGCCGACGGCCTTCTCGCCGCCCTGCCACCCGGCCGCGTACTGGCCGCGCACCGTCGAGGCGCCCAGGTCCTTGGGCAGCCGCACGGCGCCCAGCACCTTGGTCTTCTCGGCGGCGAGCGCGTCCGCGCCGAAGGAGGCGGGCTCCTCCATCGCGGTCAGCGCGAGCAGCTGGAGCAGGTGGTTCTGGATGACGTCGCGGGCGGCGCCGATGCCGTCGTAGTAGCCGGCGCGGCCGCCGATGCCGATGTCCTCGGCCATGGTGATCTGCACGTGGTCGACGTACGACCGGTTCCAGATCGGCTCGAAGAGGGTGTTGGCGAACCGCAGCGCCAGGATGTTCTGGACGGTCTCCTTGCCCAGGTAGTGGTCGATCCGGAACACCTGGTCCGGGGTGAACACCTCGTGGACGATCGCGTTCAGCTCCTGGGCCGACACGAGGTCGTGCCCGAACGGCTTCTCGATGACCGCGCGCCGCCAGCACCCCTGCCGCTGCTCGGCCAGCCCGTGCTGCTTCAGCTGCTGGACGACCACGGGGAAGAACTTGGGCGGCACGGAGAGGTAGAAGGCGAAGTTGCCGCCGGTCCCCTGCGCCTTGTCCAGCTCGTCCATGGTGGCCTTGAGCTGCTCGAACGCCGTGTCGTCGTCGAAGTCACCCTGGACGAACCGCATGCCCTGGATCAGCTGCTGCCACACCTCCTCGCGGAAGGGGGTGCGCGCGTGCTGCTTCACCGCGTCGTGGACGACCTGCGCGAAGTCCTCGTCCTGCCACTCGCGGCGGGCGAAGCCGATCAGCGCGAAGCCCGGCGGCAGCAGCCCCCGGTTCGCCAGATCGTAGACGGCGGGCATCAGCTTTTTGCGTGACAAATCGCCCGTGACGCCGAAGATGACCAGGCCCGACGGCCCCGCGATGCGCGGGAGCCGTCGGTCCGCGGCGTCACGCAGCGGATTGCTGCTGTGCAAGGTCCTACGCCTCCGAAGGGGCGAGGCGCTTCAGCTCCGCCTCGGTCGACGCCAACAGGTCGTTCCAGGCCGCCTCGAACTTGCTGACGCCCTCGTCCTCCAGCAGCTGGACCACCTCGTCGTAGCCGATGCCCAGCTCGGCGAGCGCGTCCAGGTCCGCACGGGCCTGCTCGTACGTGCCGGTGACGGTGTCGCCGCGGATCTCACCGCGCGCGGCGGTGGCCTCCAGCGTCGCCTCCGGCATCGTGTTCACCGTGCCTGGCGCGACCAGCTCGTCCACGTACAAGGTGTCCTTGTACGCCGGGTCCTTCACGCCCGTCGACGCCCACAGCGGACGCTGCTTGTTGGCCTGCGCCCGGTCCAGGGCGGCCCAGCGCTCGGAGGAGAACACCTCCTCGTATGCCTCGTAGGCCAAGCGCGCGTTGGCCAGGGCGGCCTTGCCGCGCAGCGCCTTCGCCTCGGGCGTGCCGATGCCGTCCAGGCGCTTGTCGATCTCGGTGTCCACGCGGGACACGAAGAACGACGCCACCGAGTGGATCTTCGACAGGTCCAGGCCGCGCTCTTTGGCCTTCTCCAGGCCGATGAGGTACGCCTCCATCACCCGGCGGTAGCGCTCCAGGGAGAAGATCAGCGTGACGTTGACGCTGATGCCCAGGCCGATGACCTCCGCGATGGCGGGCAGGCCCGCCTCGGTCGCGGGGATCTTGATGAGCGTGTTCGGCCGGTCCACCAGCCACGCCAGCTGCTTCGCCTCGGCGACCGTCGCCCGCGTGTCGTGCGCGAGCCGCGGGTCGACCTCGATCGACACCCGGCCGTCCTGGCCCTGCGTCGCGTCGAAGACGGGACGCAGGATGTCGGCGGCGTCCCGGACGTCCGCCGTCGTGATCATGCGGATGGCCTCTTCGACCGTCACCTTGCGGGCCGCGAGGTCGGTCAGCTGGGTGTCGTAGCCGTGGCCCTCGGAGATCGCCTTCTGGAAGATCGACGGGTTGGTGGTGACACCCACCACGTGCTGCTCGTCGATCAGCTCCGCCAGGTTGCCGGAGGTGATCCGCTTGCGGGACAGGTCGTCGAGCCAGATCGCGACGCCTTCGTCGGAGAGGCGCTTGAGTGCGTCTGTCATGAGGATTGCATCTCCTACTCGTGCTTGTGTGGGCGTCAGCGTGTCGCGGCCGCGATCGATTCCCGCGCGGCGGCGGCGATGGCGTCCGGGGTGAAGCCGTACTCCCGGAAGAGCAGCTTGCCGTCGGCCGACGCACCGAAGTGCTCCAGCGACACGATCCGGCCCGCGTCACCGACGTACCGGTGCCAGGTCAGACCGATACCGGCCTCCACCGCCACCCGCGCCTTCACCGACGGGGGCAGCACCGCATCCCGGTACCCCTGGTCCTGCTCCTCGAACCACTCGACGCACGGCATCGACACCACACGCGTGGGCACGCCCGCCGCCTGGAGCTGCTCGCGCGCCTCCACGGCCAGGTGCACCTCGGAGCCCGTGGCGATCAGCACGGCCTGCGGCTCGCCGCCCTCGGCGTCGACGAGCACGTAGCCGCCCCTGGCCGCGCCCTCGTTCCACTCGTAGGTCGGCACGCCCTGGCGGGTCAGCGCCAGACCGTGCGGGGCGCCCTTGCCGAACTCCTTCGTCCAGCGCCTGAGGACCTCGCGCCAGGCGATCGCCGTCTCGTTCGCGTCGGCCGGGCGGACCACGTTCAGGCCGGGGATGGCGCGCAGCGACGCCAGGTGCTCCACCGGCTGGTGGGTCGGGCCGTCCTCGCCGAGGCCGATCGAGTCGTGCGTCCACACGTACGTCACCGGCAGGTGCATCAGCGCCGAGAGCCGGACCGCGTTGCGCATGTAGTCGGAGAACACCAGGAAGGTGCCGCCGAAGATCCGCGTGTTGCCGTGCAGCGCGATGCCGTTCATCTCGGCGGCCATCGCGTGCTCGCGGATACCGAAGTGGATCGTGCGGCCGTACGGGTCGGCCTCCGGCAGCGGGTTGCCCTCCGGCAGGAACGACGACGTCTTGTCGATCGTCGTGTTGTTCGAGCCCGCCAGGTCGGCGGAACCGCCCCACAGCTCGGGGACGACCGCGCCGAGCGCCTGGAGGACCTTGCCGGACGCGGCGCGCGTGGCGACGCCCTTGCCCGCCTCGAAGACCGGGAGCTTCTCCTCCCAGCCCTTGGGCAGCTCGCCCGCGGAGATCCGGTCGAACTCGGCCGCGCGCTCCGGGTTGGCGGCGCGCCACTCCCGGAGGTCCTTCTCCCAGGCGGCGCGGGCCTCGCGGCCCCGGTCCAGCGCCTTGCGGGTGTGCGCGATGACCTCGTCGGACACCTCGAACGTCTTCTCCGGGTCGAAGCCCAGGACGCGCTTGGTGGCCGCGACCTCCTCGTCGCCCAGCGCGGAGCCGTGGGACGCCTCGGTGTTCTGCGCGTTCGGCGCGGGCCAGGCGATGATCGAGCGCATCGCGATGAACGACGGGCGGCCGGTCTCCGCCTTCGCCGCCTGGATCGCCGCGTACAGGGCCGCCGGGTCGAGGTCGCCGTTCTCCTGCTGCTCGACGCGCTGCACGTGCCAGCCGTACGCCTCGTACCGCTTCAGGGTGTCCTCGGACACGGCGGTCTCGGTGTCGCCCTCGATCGAGATGTGGTTGTCGTCCCACAGCATGATCAGGTTGCCGAGCCTCTGGTGGCCGGCCGTCGAGGACGCCTCCGCGGAGATGCCCTCCTGGAGGCAGCCGTCACCGGCGACGACGTACACGAAGTGGTCGAACGGCGAGGTGCCGGGCGCCGCCTCCGGATCGAACAGGCCGCGCTCGTAGCGGGCGGCCATCGCCATGCCCACGGCGTTGGCGACACCCTGGCCCAGCGGGCCGGTCGTCGTCTCCACGCCCCTGGTGTGGCCGTACTCCGGGTGGCCCGGGGTCTTCGAGCCCCAGGTGCGGAACGCCTTCAGGTCGTCCAGCTCCAGGCCGAACCCGGCCAGGTAGAGCTGGGTGTACAGCGTCAGCGAGGAGTGGCCCGCGGACAGCACGAAGCGGTCGCGTCCGGCCCAGTCCGGGTCCGCCGGGTCGTGGCGCATCACCTTCTGGAAGAGCGTGTACGCCGCGGGGGCCAGGCTCATGGCCGTACCAGGATGGCCGTTGCCGACCTTCTGTACGGCGTCCGCGGCCAGGACACGGGCGGTGTCTACGGCACGCTGGTCCAATGCGGTCCACTCGAGGTCTGTGGTGGTCGGCTTGGTGCTCACCCTCGGTCAGGGCTCCTCTCCACATGTCGCATGCCGATGACGTCGGTGCACCGGCCGCTGCCGAGCCTATCCCGTCACCAGGCCCGATTTTCCGGCTCTCGACCGGGTGCCGCCACCCGCGACCACCCCCGTGCACCACGTGTACACGGGCCCGCTCATCCGATCGCTCATCCGTGCCCCGACCGCCCGGACGGCGCTCATCGGAGCGCTCGTACGAGAGGGGGAGCCGCCCGTATGCGCCCCGCCCCTCCCGTCGCCCCGGGGAGGGGGAACACGACCCACCCCCGCGAAGGGCGGAGTAGGGGCAACGTCTACAGTGGCGTGGTACGCGCGAGTCTTCACCGGCCCATCACGTCCAGGGGCGGGCTCGCAGGGATGTCTCTGTCAGGGGTGTGCGTGACGGCCGTCGAATCCCGTCCAGCGGGTGGGCTCGGGACGAGCCCCGTCCATCGGCCATTCGGGGCCCGCGCCAAGGCGTTCGTGGCGCTGACCAAGCCGCGGATCATCGAATTGCTGTTGATCACCACGGTACCGGTCATGTTCCTCGCGGAACAGGGTGTACCGGATCTGCTGCTGGTGCTCCACACGTGTTTCGCCGGTTACCTCTCGGCGGGCGGCGCCAACGCGCTGAACATGTACATCGACCGGGACATCGACGCGCTCATGGACCGCACGTCGCAGCGTCCCCTCGTCACCGGCATGGTCTCGCCCCGCGAGGGCCTGGTGTTCGGTCTCGGGCTCGGTGTGGTGTCCACGCTCTGGTTCGGCCTGTTCGTCAACTGGCTGTCGGCGTGGCTCGCCCTCGGCGCGCTCCTCTTCTACGTCGTCGTCTACACGATGATCCTCAAGCGCCGCACGGCGCAGAACATCGTGTGGGGCGGCATCGCCGGCTGCATGCCGGTCCTCATCGGCTGGTCGTCGGTCACGAACTCCATGTCGTGGGCCGCGGTCATCCTCTTCCTCGTCATCTTCTTCTGGACCCCGCCGCACTACTGGCCGCTGTCCATGAAGGTGAAGGAGGACTACGCGCGCGTCGGCGTGCCGATGCTCCCGGTCCTCGTCTCCAACAAGGCCGTGGCCCGGCAGATCGTCCTCTACAGCTGGATGATGGTCCTCGTCTCGCTGCTGCTCCAGCCGCTCGGCTACACCGGCTGGTTCTACACGGTGGTGGCGCTGGTCACCGGCGGCTGGTGGCTGTGGGAGGCGCACGCCCTCCAGCACCGCGCCCGGTCCGGTGAGACCGGCGCGAAGCTGAAGGAGATGCGGCTCTTCCACTGGTCCATCACGTACGCGTCACTGCTGTTCGTGGCGGTCGCCGTGGACCCGTTCCTGCGCTGACCGCACGACCGGGCCGCCCCACGGGCGGGTCGCGTGGCCAAGGCCACGTGGCCCGCCCGTCGCACGTTGATCTACCCGGCAGTAGCATCCTGTCCATGGCAGACACCACCAAGCAGGCAGAGCGCACGGCGGCGAAGCTCGCCCGGCAGATCCAGGCGTTCGCCACGGAGCACGGCGGCGCCCAGGGCCAGCTCGCCTACCTAGGGCAGGCGGGCACGCGCATCGTGCTGGTCGGCGAGGACGGCGGCTGGGGCGACCTGGTAGCGCCGACCGGGCAGATCGCGCAGGACGCCGCCGAGCGGGCCGGCCTGACCCTGCACGAGTCCTTCGACGGCGAGCTCGCCGCGAAGGTCCGCACGGGCCCGTACGAGTGGAGCCGCATGGCCGGCATCCAGATCGGCGGCAAGACCGCCGGGTGACGCGGCGCCCCCCGCGGCCCCGCACCACGACCCCCCCCGCACCACGGCTCCCGTGCCGCGGCGCACGAACGCCCGGGGCGTCACCGGCGAGGAACGACCTCCTCGCCGGTGACGCCCCGGGCGTCTTCCGTGACCCCCGCCGGCGCTACGCCGCCACGAGCGCCGCGTCGTCCGTCCGGGTGGGATCCGGCGCCGCGTCCCGGGGCCGCTCGCGCAGGCTCAGGGCCAGCCGCAGCACGGCGATCCACAGGAGCGCCGAGCCGAGCATGTGGACGCCCACCAGGATCTCCGGGACGCCGGTGAAGTACTGCACGTAGCCGATGCCCCCCTGGAGCAGCAGCACCACCAGCAGGTCCCGGGCGCGCGCCCGGGTGTCGTCCGGGGCGTCGACCACCCGCAGCACGAAGAACATGGCGACCGCACCCACGCAGACGATCCACGCGAACGCCGCGTGCACCTGGGCGGCCGTGGTGTAGTCGAACGGCATGCGCGGTACGTCGCTGCTGTCGCCCGCGTGCTTGCCGCTGCCCGTCACGCCGGTGCCCGCCACGATCAGCACGCCCGACACGAGGACCAGCGCCCAGCCCAGCTTCCGCACCGGGCCGGGGACGCGCGGACGCGGCGGGGCGTCGCCCTCGCCGGTGCGCACCCAGGTGACGACCGCCACGGTCAGCAGCGCGTTCGCGGCGATGAAGTGACCGGCCACCGTCCACGGGTTCAGGCCCGTCCAGACGGCGATGCCGCCGAGCACGGCGTTGCTCGCGACGATCCAGAACTGCAGCCAGCCCAGCCGGGACAGCCCGCGGCGCCACGGCTTGGTGGACCGCGCCGCGACGATCGCCCAGCCGACGGCCGCCGACAGCACGTACGTCAGCAGCCGGTTGCCGAACTCGATGGCACCGTGGATGCCCTGCTCGGGCGTGGCGAACAGGCTGTCGTCGGTGCACTTGGGCCAGGTGTCGCAGCCGAGGCCGGAGCCGGTCAGCCGGACCGCGCCGCCCGTGACGACGATGACGACGGTCATGACGACCGCGGAGAACGCGGCCCGCCGGAGCGTCCGGGGGGACGGGGTCCAGCGCTGGGCGATGAAGGCGAGGGGGGTCAACACGGACCTATCGTAAGTCGGCGCTTGTGCACGCTTTCACGAGGGGGTGGGGCCGCGCCTACTCCCAGCGGAAGAAGCGCGCCGCCGCGCCCAGCCCCGCCGCCGCCCAGGCGGCGAGGACGCCGAGCCGGTCCCACGGCACGCCGGCGCCGTGCAGGAGCACGTCGCGCAGCCCGTCGGAGAGCGCCGAGATCGGCAGCCACTCCAGCACCGCGCGCGCCGCGTCCGGGAACCTGTCGAGCGGGACGATCACCCCGCCGCCCACCAGGAGCAGCAGGAAGACCAGGTTCGCCGCCGCCAGGGTCGCCTCGGCCCTCAGCGTGCCGGCCATCAGCAGGCCGAGCCCGGAGAACGCGGCGGTGCCGGCGACGAGCAGCAGGAGCACCGCGAGGGGACCGCCCCGCGGCGACCAGCCGAGCCCGAGGGCGATCGCGGTCAGCAGCAGGACCTGGAGCACCTCGGTGACCAGCACGGACAGCGTCTTGGCCGCCATCAGCGCCCAGCGGGGGAGCGGGGACGCGCCGAGCCGCTTGAGCACCCCGTACCGCCGCTCGAAGCCGGTGGCGATGGCCTGGCCGGTGAAGGCGGTGGACATCACCGCGAGGGCGAGGACGCCGGGGGCGAGGAAGTCCACGGCCTCGCCCGCGCCGGTGTCGACGATGTCGACGGTGGAGAACAGCACCAGCAGCAGGGACGGGATGACGACGGTGAGCAGCAGCTGCTCGCCGTTGCGCAGCAGCATCCGCGTCTCCAGCGCGGCCTGCGCGACGATCATCCGCCCGACCGGTGCGGCCCCCGGCCTGGGGGTGTACGTACCGCTGTTCATCCGCGCAGCTCCTTGCCGGTCAGCTCCAGGAAGACGTCCTCGAGGGTGCGGCGCTCGACCGCGATGCCGTCCGGCATCACCCCGTTCTGGGCGCACCAGCTGGTGACCGTGGCGAGGAGCTGCGGGTCGATCGTGCCGGTGATCCGGTACGAGCCCGGGGCGGTCTCGGCGGCGGCCGTGCCGTCGGGCAGGGCCTTCAGCAGGGAGCCCAGGTCGAGGCCGGGGCGGCCGGTGAAGCGCAGGGAGTTCTCGGCGCCGCCGCGGCACAGCCGCTCGGGGCTGCCCTGGGCGACGACCCGCCCGGCGTCGACGATCGCCACGTCGTCGGCGAGCTGCTCGGCCTCGTCCATGAAGTGGGTGGTGAGGACCACGGTCACGCCGTCCGCGCGCAGCTCGCGCACCAGGTCCCAGGTGGAGCGGCGGGCCTGCGGGTCGAGGCCCGCGGTCGGCTCGTCCAGGAAGACCAGCTCGGGCCGGCCGACGACGGCCAGGGCGAGGGCGAGCCGCTGCTGCTGCCCGCCGGACAGGCGCCGGTACGTCGTGCGGCCGCACGAGCCCAGGCCCAGGCGTTCGACCAGGGCGTCCACGTCGAGGGGATGGGCGTGCAGCCGCGCCATGTGGCGGAGCATCTCGTCGGCGCGGGCGCCCGAGTAGACGCCGCCGGACTGGAGCATCACGCCGATGCGGGGGCGCAGCCGGGCCGCGTCGGCGACCGGGTCGAGGCCGAGGACGCGCACGGTGCCCGCGTCGGGCCGGCGGTAGCCCTCGCAGGTCTCGACGGTGGTGGTCTTGCCGGCGCCGTTGGGGCCGAGGACGGCGGTGACGGTGCCCGCGCGGACGTCGAGGTCGAGCCCGTCCACCGCGGTCTTGCTCCCGTACCGCTTGACCAGGCCCCGTACCTGGACGGCGGACTCATTTCGCATGGCAGCCAAGTCTAGGCAGCCGCCGGGCGCCTCCGGGCCGCGGGGCCCCGGCGGGCCCCCGCGGGCGGCACCGGCGATCGCCGGTGATCGTTTCCGCAGGTCAGGTTAGGTTTCCCTAAGTGACGCACGGCACCGACGGGCCGTGTCGGCGCGGCTTGTCACTCTCTTCGGAATTACGCAACAATGGCGTTGTGAAAAACGTCGGTGAGGCTTCCACGACCTCCGGGGAGGAACTCGCGACCGGGGAGCGGTCCACCCGCAACCGGGTCGCGCGGTCCATCCTGGACCATGGTCCGTCCACCGTCGCGGAACTCGCCCAGCGGCTCGGCCTCACCCAGGCCGCCGTGCGCCGCCATCTCGACGCCCTCGTCGCGGACGACGTGGTCGCCCCGCGCGAGCAGCGCGTCTACGGCGCCCGCACCCGGGGCCGCCCCGCCAAGGTCTTCGCGCTCACGGACTGCGGACGTGACGCCTTCGACCAGTCGTACGACAGCCTCGCGGTCGACGCCCTGCGCTGGATCGAGCAGAACGCCGGCGGGGAGGCCGCCGTCGCGGCGTTCGCCCGGGACCGGATCGAGGCGCAGGCGGAGGCGTACCGCGAGGCCGTCGAGTCGGTGCCGCCGCGCGAGCGGGCCCGGGCACTGGCCAAGGCGCTCAGCGCCGACGGGTACGCTGCGACGGCACGCGAGGCGCCGGTCGGACAGGTCGGCCAGCAGCTGTGCCAGCACCACTGCCCGGTCGCCCACGTCGCGGAGCGCTACCCGCAGCTCTGCGAGGCGGAGACGGAGATCTTCTCCCGTCTGCTGGGGACGCACGTCCAACGCCTGGCCACCATCGCGCACGGCGACGGGGTCTGCACGACGTTCATTCCGCACAGCGATCCGAGACACCCCAAGACCCCTTCATCACCATCCGCAAGCACGGCCGGGAGGAACCCCGCATGACCACCGAGATCAGCCACCCCGAGCTCGAGGGCCTGGGTCGGTACGAATATGGCTGGGCCGACCCCGACGCGGCCGGTGCCGTCGCCAAGCGCGGTCTGAACGAGGACGTCGTCCGCGACATCTCCGCGAAGAAGAACGAGCCCGAGTGGATGCTGAAGCTGCGGCTGAAGGGTCTGCGCCTGTTCGACAAGAAGCCCATGCCGACCTGGGGCTCCGACCTCTCCGGCATCGACTTCGACAACATCAAGTACTTCGTCCGGTCCACCGAGAAGCAGGCCGCGTCCTGGGAGGACCTGCCCGAGGACATCAAGAACACGTACGACAAGCTCGGCATCCCCGAGGCGGAGAAGCAGCGCCTCGTCGCCGGTGTCGCGGCCCAGTACGAGTCCGAGGTCGTCTACCACCAGATCCGCGAGGACCTGGAGTCCCAGGGCGTGATCTTCCTCGACACGGACACCGCCCTGAAGGAGCACCCGGAGCTCTTCCAGGAGTACTTCGGCACGGTCATCCCGGTCGGCGACAACAAGTTCGCCTCGCTGAACACGGCCGTGTGGTCCGGCGGCTCCTTCATCTACGTGCCGAAGGGCGTGCACGTCGACATCCCGCTCCAGGCCTACTTCCGGATCAACACGGAGAACATGGGCCAGTTCGAGCGGACGCTGATCATCGTCGACGAGGACGCCTACGTCCACTACGTCGAGGGCTGCACCGCCCCGATCTACTCGTCCGACTCGCTGCACAGCGCCGTCGTCGAGATCATCGTCAAGAAGGGCGGCCGCTGCCGCTACACGACCATCCAGAACTGGTCGAACAACGTCTACAACCTGGTCACCAAGCGTGCCGTGGCGTACGAGGGCGCGACCATGGAGTGGGTCGACGGCAACATCGGCTCCAAGGTCACCATGAAGTACCCGGCCGTCTACCTGATGGGCGAGCACGCCAAGGGTGAGACCCTGTCCATCGCCTTCGCCGGCGAGGGCCAGCACCAGGACGCCGGCGCCAAGATGGTCCACATGGCGCCGAACACCTCCTCCAACATCGTCTCCAAGTCGGTGGCGCGAGGCGGCGGCCGCACCTCCTACCGCGGTCTCATCGAGATCGGCGAGGGCGCCCCGGGCTCCAAGTCCAACGTGCTCTGCGACGCCCTGCTCGTCGACACGATCTCCCGCTCCGACACCTACCCGTACGTCGACGTGCGCGAGGACGACGTGTCCATGGGCCACGAGGCCACGGTCTCGAAGGTCTCCGAGGACCAGCTCTTCTACCTGATGAGCCGCGGTCTCTCCGAGGACGAGGCCATGGCGATGATCGTGCGCGGCTTCGTCGAGCCGATCGCCAAGGAGCTGCCGATGGAGTACGCGCTGGAGCTCAACCGGCTGATCGAGCTGCAGATGGAGGGCGCGGTCGGCTGACCCGGCCCGCCCGAACGACCTGACGACGTACGCACGTAGGAAGAGAAACCACGACAGCCATGGCTGAGAACATCCCGGTGGGTTCGACCACCGCCGGCTCCATCGCGGTGGCGGCGGAGTCGACCGTCGCCACGCGCATGAGCGCCCCCCCGTCCTTCGACGTCGCGGACTTCCCCGTCCCGCACGGCCGCGAGGAGGAGTGGCGGTTCACGCCGCTGGAGCGCCTGCGCGGACTGCACGACGGCACCGCCGCCGCCACCGGTGAAGGGGTGCGCGTCGACGTGACCGCGCCCGACGCCGTCACCGTCGAGGCCGTCGGCCGCGACGACGCGAGGCTGGGCAGGGCGGGCACGCCGGTGGACCGGGTCGCCGCCCAGGCGTACTCCTCGTTCGAGAAGGCCACGGTCGTGACCGTGCCCAAGGAGACCGTGCTCTCCGAGCCCGTCCGCATCGCCGTGCACGGCCAGGGCGGCACCTCCTTCGGCCACCTCGTCGTCGAACTCGGCGCCTTCGCCGAGGCCGTCGTGGTCATCGACCACACCGGCGAGGCCGTCCTCGCCGCCAACGTCGACTACGTCCTCGGCGACGGCGCCAAGCTGACCGTCGTGTCCGTCCAGGACTGGGACGGCAAGGCCGTCCACGTGGCGCAGCACAACGCGCTCGTCGGCCGCGACGCCTCCTTCAAGTCCGTCGTCGTCACCTTCGGCGGGGACCTCGTCCGCATCCACCCGCGCGTCGAGTACGCCGGGACGGGCGGCGAGGCCGAGCTGCTCGGCCTGTACTTCACCGACGCCGGCCAGCACCAGGAGCACCGCCTCCTGGTCACCCACAACGCCCCGCACTGCACGTCGAACGTCGTCTACAAGGGCGCCCTCCAGGGCGAGGCCGCGCACGCCGTGTGGATCGGCGACGTCCTGATCCAGGCCGCCGCCGAGGGCACCGACACGTACGAGATGAACCGCAACCTCGTCCTCACGGACGGCGCCCGGGTCGACTCGGTGCCGAACCTGGAGATCGAGACCGGTGAGATCGCGGGTGCCGGCCACGCCTCGGCGACCGGCCGCTTCGACGACGAGCAGCTGTTCTACCTGATGGCCCGCGGCATCCCGGAGGTCGAGGCCCGCCGCCTCGTCGTCCGCGGCTTCTTCGCCGAGCTGGTCCAGCAGATCGGCCTGGCCGACGTCGAGCAGCGACTCATCGAGAGGATCGAGACGGAGCTGGAGGCGTCCGTCTGATGGCCTTCGTCCGCGCCTGCGGCCTGAGCGAGCTGACGGAGGACACCCCGAAGCGGGTGGAGATCGACGGCACGCCGGTCTCCGTGGTCCTCACCGAGGGGGAGGTGTTCGCGATCAACGACATCTGCTCGCACGCGAACGTGTCCCTCTCGGAGGGAGAGGTCGAGGACTGCGCCATCGAGTGCTGGCTGCACGGCTCCAGCTTCGACCTCCGTACCGGCAAGCCGTCCGGCCTTCCCGCGACGCGCCCCGTCCCCGTATACCCCGTAAAGATCGAAGGGGACGATGTGCTCGTCTCCGTCACCCAGGAGTCCTGAGTCACCCATGGCAACGCTTGAAATCCGCGACCTGCACGTCTCCGTCGAGGCCGACAACGCCACGAAGGAGATCCTCAAGGGCGTCGACCTGACCGTGAAGCAGGGCGAGACCCACGCCATCATGGGCCCCAACGGCTCCGGCAAGTCCACCCTCGCCTACTCCCTCGCCGGCCACCCGAAGTACACGGTCACCGGCGGCACCGTCACCCTCGACGGTGAGGACGTCCTGGAGATGTCCGTCGACGAGCGCGCCCGCGCCGGCGTCTTCCTCGCCATGCAGTACCCGGTCGAGATCCCCGGCGTCTCCGTCTCCAACTTCCTGCGCACCTCCGCCACCGCCGTCCGCGGCGAGGCCCCGAAGCTGCGCACCTGGGTGAAGGAGGTCAAGGAGGCCATGGAGCGTCTCCACATGGACCCCTCCTTCGCCGAGCGGAACGTCAACGAGGGCTTCTCCGGCGGTGAGAAGAAGCGCCACGAGATCCTCCAGCTGGAGCTCATCAAGCCGAAGATCGCGATCCTCGACGAGACCGACTCCGGCCTCGACGTCGACGCGCTGCGCATCGTCTCCGAGGGCGTCAACCGGGTCCGCGAGACCGGCGAGGTCGGCACCCTGCTGATCACGCACTACACGCGCATCCTGCGCTACATCAAGCCGGACCACGTCCACGTCTTCGCCGGCGGTCGCATCGTCGAGTCGGGCGGCCCCGAGCTGGCCGACAAGCTGGAGGCCGAGGGCTACGAGGCATACACGAAGGGCGGCGTATCCGCGTGACACAGCTTCCGGGCCTCCTCGACACTGAGGCGATCCGCAAGGACTTCCCGATCCTGGACCGCGTCCTCCACGACGGCAAGAAGCTCGTCTACCTGGACAACGCGGCGACGTCCCAGACGCCGCGCCAGGTGCTCGACGTGCTCAACGAGTACTACGAGCAGCACAACGCCAACGTCCACCGTGGTGTGCACGTCCTCGCAGAGGAGGCCACGGAGCTGTACGAAGGCGCCCGCGACAAGGTGGCGGCCTTCGTCAACGCGCCCAGCCGCAACGAGGTGATCTTCACCAAGAACGCCTCGGAGTCGCTGAACCTCGTCGCCAACATGCTGGGCTGGGCCGACGAGCCCTACCGCGTGGACGCCGACACCGAGATCGTCATCACGGAGATGGAGCACCACTCCAACATCGTCCCGTGGCAGCTGCTCGCGCAGCGCACCGGCGCGAAGCTGAAGTGGTTCGGGCTGACCGACGACGGCCGGCTCGACCTCTCCCGGATCGACGAGGTCATCACGCCGAAGACGAAGATCGTCTCCTTCGTGCTGGTCTCCAACATCCTCGGCACGTTCAACCCGGTCGAGGCCATCGTGCGCCGCGCCCAGGAGGTCGGCGCGCTCGTCCTCGTCGACGCGTCGCAGGCCGCCCCGCACATGGCGCTGGACGTGCAGGCCCTCCAGGCCGACTTCGTGGCCTTCACCGGCCACAAGATGTGCGGCCCGACCGGCATCGGCGTGCTGTGGGGCCGCCAGGAGCTGCTGGAGGACCTCCCGCCGTTCCTCGGCGGCGGCGAGATGATCGAGACCGTCTCGATGAGCTCGTCGACGTACGCCCCCGCGCCCCACAAGTTCGAGGCGGGCACGCCGCCGATCGCCCAGGCCGTCGGCCTCGGCGCGGCCGTGGACTACCTCTCCTCGATCGGCATGGACAAGATCGCCGCTCATGAGCACGCGCTCACCGAGTACGCGATCCGGCGCCTGCACGACGTCCCCGACCTGCGGATCATCGGCCCCACCACGGCCGAGGAGCGGGGCGCCGCGATCTCCTTCACGCTCGGCGACATCCACCCCCACGACGTGGGCCAGGTCCTCGACGAGCAGGGCATCGCGGTCCGGGTCGGCCACCACTGCGCACGGCCCGTCTGCCTCCGGTACGGAATTCCCGCGACCACGCGAGCGTCGTTCTATCTGTACTCCACGCCCGCCGAGGTCGACGCCCTGGTGGACGGCCTGGAGCACGTCCGTAACTTCTTCGGATGAGGGGCTGACTCGTGAAGCTGGACTCGATGTACCAGGACGTCATCCTGGACCACTACAAGCACCCGCACGGGCGGGGCTTGCGGCCGGGCGACGCCGAGGTGCACCACGTCAACCCGACGTGCGGTGACGAGATCACGCTCCGCGTGAGGTACGACGGTTCGCGCGTCGCGGACGTGTCGTACGAGGGGCAGGGCTGCTCCATCAGCCAGGCCTCCGCCTCCGTGCTGAACGAGCTCCTGGTCGGCAAGGAGCTGGGGGAGGCGCGGCGGATCCAGGACGCGTTCCTGGAGCTGATGCAGTCCAAGGGCCGGATCGAGCCCGACGACGCGATGGAGGAGCTGCTGGAGGACGCGGTCGCGTTCGCCGGTGTCTCCAAGTACCCGGCCCGGGTGAAGTGCGCGCTGCTGAGCTGGATGGCGTGGAAGGACGCGACCGCCCAGGCCCTGGGCGAGGAGCCCGCGAAGGCGGATGGGAAGACGGCATGAGTGAGAACGAGACGGCAACGATGAAGCCCGCCTCCGAGGAAGAGATCCGCGAGGCGCTGTACGACGTGGTCGACCCCGAACTGGGCATCGACGTCGTCAACCTCGGCCTGATCTACGGCATCCACGTCGACGACTCCAACGTCGCGACGCTGGACATGACGCTGACGTCGGCGGCCTGCCCGCTGACGGACGTGATCGAGGACCAGGCGAAGGCGGCGACGGACGGCATCGTCAGCGAGCTGAAGATCAACTGGGTCTGGATGCCGCCGTGGGGTCCCGACAAGATCACGGACGACGGACGCGAGCAGCTGCGCGCGCTCGGCTTCAACGTCTGAGACGTCCGGCCGCGGCCCGGGTCACCCCGGACCGCGACCGGACGGCCGGGCCCGCCGGACCGACCCGGCGGGCCCGGCCTTCGCCGTCCTCCGGCAGGCACGGGGGAGGGCGGGTTCCCGCACGGCCGTCCGGGGGGTACGGGCGGCCCGGGACCCGAGACCGGTTAGCACCCGGGCGGGCCGGGCGGTTAGGTTCGGGGCATGACTTCTGCACCTCGTACCACCGGAGCCGTGGCCGCCGGCCTCGCCACCCTCGCCGGTGACGGCACCGTCCTCGACACCTGGTTCCCCGCGCCCGAGCTCACCGAGGAGGCCGGGCCCGCCGGGACCGAGCGGCTCACCCCCGACCAGGCCGTGGACCTCCTCGGTGAGGGCGCCGCCAAGGCCGTCGGCGCCGACGCCCGCCGCGGCGTCGAGGTCGTCGCCGTACGCACCGTGATCGCCTCCCTGGACGAGAAGCCGCTCGACGCGCACGACGCCTACCTGCGGCTGCACCTGCTCAGCCACCGGCTCGTCAGGCCGCACGGCCAGAACCTCGACGGCATCTTCGGCCTCCTCGCCAACGTGGCCTGGACGAGCCTCGGCCCCGTCGCCGTCGACGACGTCGAGAAGGTCCGCCTCAACGCCCGCGCCGAGGGCCTGCACCTCCAGGTGACCGGCGTCGACAAGTTCCCGCGGATGACGGACTACGTCGTCCCGAAGGGCGTGCGCATCGCCGACGCCGACCGCGTCCGGCTCGGCGCGCACCTCGCGGCCGGCACGACCGTCATGCACGAGGGCTTCGTCAACTTCAACGCGGGCACGCTCGGCACGTCCATGGTCGAGGGCCGGATCTCCGCCGGCGTCGTCATCGGCGACGGCTCCGACATCGGCGGCGGCGCCTCCACCATGGGCACCCTGTCCGGCGGCGGCAACGTCGTGATCTCCGTCGGCGAGCGCTGCCTGATCGGCGCCGAGGCGGGCGTCGGCATCGCGCTGGGCGACGAGTGCGTCGTCGAGGCCGGCCTGTACATCACCGCCGGCACGCGCGTCACCATGCCCGACGGGCAGATCGTCAAGGCCCGCGAGCTGTCCGGCGCCTCGAACATCCTGTTCCGCCGCAACTCGGTCACCGGCACCGTCGAGGCCCGCCCGAACAACGCCGTGTGGGGCGGCCTGAACGACATCCTGCACAGCCACAACTGACCCCGGACGGCCGTGACCTGCGGCCGCCGTACTGATCAATGGCCTGACCTGCTGCCGAGCTGCCGGTAGCCGTCGACGTTGGTCATTGCCGAGCGCCCTCCCTCCCGGCCCCAGGACGGCCCGGGAGGGAGGGCGCCTCCGTACTTCGTGCCCGCAGCCGCCTGGGTGGCCGGCCGGAGTTGAAGGAGGGAAGGCCTTACCGCGCTCATGACCGTGTGGCCGCTCGCTCATGGCCTGTCGGCTCGCTGCTTGGCTCGGTTACCGTTCCGTCCATGCCTTCTGCGCCGGACACGCCCCAGGGGGCGGCCGAGCTCGCTGAGTCCCTGCTTTCCCCACGACCACGCTCCGGCGATCCGGTTGCTGCGCCGGCACCTGTCAGGTGAGCGGGTTCGAGGTCCTCAGCCGATGTAGGGCTCGGCTCGGTCGGTCGGGCCGTGCTCGATCCGCATGCGCATCGACGGGTGGGTGTTCGGCTCGTCCAGCTTGCTCAGGTGGGCGAAGGCCCCTTCCTCGCTCTCGCTGCTCGTGCGCTCTCCCGGCGCGGGGTGGGGGGCCGCCGGGAGCCAAGCCGGAGCGACAAGAGCCCCCGGACGTGTTCGTGACAACCGGAGCGGCCGCGACACGCCGCACGATCGGGTGACCCCGCGTGACCTTCCGACCCGCCGGGCCGATGAACAGGTCGACGCAGGGTCACACGAAACGGCAAGGCGAGGAACGGATATGAAGACCAGCAGGACGATCGTGCTCGCGGGGCTCCTCGTCGCGGCGGGCCTGTTCGGCGCGGGGGCCGCCCACGCGGACGAGACCAACGACCACGCGCACAACGGCCCCCGCATCGCCCTGATCAACACCGGTCAGGTCGACGACCCGATGGAGGACGTGCTGGAGCACGTCGCGCTCCTGGGGCGGAACGTCGTCAGCGGCTGACCAGTTCCGCGTACGCCCTTCGCAGCCCGTCGACCGCCCCGCGGCCGGCGGGCTGCAGCGGTTCGCGCACCGGGCCCGCGTCCAGCAGCGCCTTCACCGTCACCGTCCCGGGCAACCCGGACGCCATCATCAGCTCGGTCAGCGGCAGCAGGCGCCGGTTCAGCCGGGCCGCCTCCGCCGTGTCGCCCGCGTCGAAGGCGTCCAGCACGGCCCGTACCGCGCCGGGCGCCACGTTCGCCACCGTGCTGACGAAGCCCGCGCCGCCCACCGCGTACAGCGGCAGGTTCAGCTCCTCGCAGCCCGAGTAGACGGCCAGCGCCGTACGGGAGATCACCTTCGTCGTGCCCAGCAGGTCGTAGGCGCAGTCCTTCACGGCCACGATCCGGGGGTGCTCCGCGAGCCGCAGCATCGTGTCCGGCTCGATGCGGGTGCCGGTACGGCCCGGGATGTCGTACAGCGCCACGGGCAGGTCCGTCGCGTCGGCGACCCGGCGGAAGTGCGCCTCGACGGCGGCCTGCGGCGGGCGGCTGTAGTACGGCGGGACGACCAGGAGGCCGTCCGCGCCCGCGGCCTCCGCCTGGCGGGCCAGCTCGACCGTGTGCGCCGTGTCCGCCGTGCCGACGCCCGCGACGAGCGGCACCGACGGGCCGACCGCTTCCCTGACGGCGCGGACCAGCTTGCTCTTCTCGGCGTCGGAGGTGGTCGGGGACTCCCCGGTCGTGCCGTTCAGGACGAGCCCGTCGCAGCCCCCGGAGACCAGGTCCACCGCCAGCTTCGCGGCCCGGTCCGGGTCGAGGGCGGCGCCGTCCGGGGTGAAGGGCGTGACCATGGCGCACAGGGCGCGGCCGAAGGGAGGGGGCGTGGTGCCGTCGTACGTCATCCCCGCAGTCTCCGGGGCATGACGTCGTAGGTCCACTTAGTTCTGCTCCGGTTCATGGTGAAGTCGTGCTTAAGCGTGGCATGGCGGGGGTGCGTCCGGGTACTCGGGTCGCTCCCGTACGTGCACAGGAAGGGAGGCGACCGCCGTGGCGATCAGAACCGCGGAACCGTCGGTCGGCGAGCTGGTCAAACGGGCGACGGAGCAGTTCTCCGACCTGGTGAGGGCCGAACTGCGCACCGCCCAGGCCGAACTGGCGCAGAAGGGCAAGCGCGCCGGGGTCGGCGGAGGGCTCATCGGAGGTGCCACGGCCGTCGCCTACGTCGGGCTCATGGCCCTGGCCGGGACCTTCGTGGCGCTCCTCGCCCTGGTCCTGGAGGTGTGGGCCGCCGCCCTGATCGTGACCGTCGTGCTCTTCCTCGTCGCCGCCGTCCTGGGGCTGGCCGGACGCGCGCAGATGCGGCGTGCCGGGCCGCCGCTGCCCGAACGGGCCATCGACGGCGTGCGCGCGGACATCGACGAGATCAAGGGGAGGGTCCACCGATGACACGGCCGGACGAACTGCGTCTCGAAGCGGCGCGTAAACGGCAGGAGCTGGCCGAGACGCTCGACCAGCTGGTGGCGCGGACGGACCTGCGGGCGCGTGCCGCCCGCATGGACCGCCGGCCGCTGGTGGCGGCGTCCGCGGCCGCCGTGGCGCTGGCCGTGCTCGCCGCGGTGCTGATGAGCAGGTCCCGGCACGGAGGGGGCAGGCGATGAGCGCGCGCAGGCCGCCGTGGCCCAGGTCGAGGACGAAGCGCCGGCAGAGCATGCTCTACCGTCCCGTCGGGCTGATCCTCGGCCTGGCGGGCGGTGCCGCCGCGAGCGCGCTGTTCACCCAGGCGTGGAAGGCCGTCGGCCGGGGCAGCGACGCGCCCGACGCGCTGGACGAGGACCGCTCCTGGCGGGAGATCCTGATCGCGGCCGCGATCCAGGGCGCCATCTTCTCGGTGGTGCGGGCGGCCGTGGACCGGGGCGGCGCCATCGGGGTGCGGCGGCTCACCGGGACGTGGCCGGGCGGCTCTTGACCTCAAGCACGCTTGAGCTCTCAGGATGGGGGGTGCCCGGCCGGGCCACGGGGGTGCGGCCGGGCGCTCGTCGAGGAGGCAGCGCATGACCGTGTACGTCCGGCCCCATTCCCGTCCCGACCTCACCCGCCCGGGGGTCGGCCTGGTCAAGGCCAGCACCTGGCGCGTGGGCACCCCGGAGCGGCAGCGGGCGGCCGTCGACGCCATCGCCCGCACCTGGGGGAAGCGGCGCTGGCCGAACGAGGGGCTGCTCTCCTACACCGTCCACATCGGCTCGGACGGGGACACGCTGTTCCACTACTCGCAGTGGCGCGCCGAGGAGGACTACCAGGAGCTGGTGCGCACCGAGCGCGCCGAGCGGAACGCGGAGATCGACGCCGCCGTGCCCGGCATCGAGCGGGTCGCCCTGCACTCGTACGAGCTGTACCGCAGCGGCATGCTCGCGGCGGCGCACGACCGGGTGCCGGGGTGCGTGGTCACCGTGGAGGTGGAGTTCGACGGGCCGGACCCGGCGCGGCAGCGGGGCTGGGTGGACGCGGTGTTCGAGGCGCTCGGCAGCGACCCGGCGCCGCACCCGGGCGGGATCTCCGGCCACTTCCACCTCGGCCTGGACGGCACCCGCGTCCTCAACTACGCCGAGTGGGAGAGCGCGGCCGCCCACGAGGAGGCTGTGGCGGCCCCCGGCGACGGCGTCGGGGCGCCGACGCCGCAGTGGCGCAGGGTCCAGTCGTACCCGGGCCTGGTGCGCAGCACGGTCCGCCGCCACACACCCGCCCTGAGCCTCACCCCGGACGTGTGAGACACCACCCACGACTCCACGCACCCGAGGAGGACGCCCCCGCGGGTTGCCCGTGAGATTGGGCGGGTGCCCCCCGCCTCGGGCCGGTTGGCTACGGGGAGGGGGAGGGCGTTCCTCGGCTCGGGCCGGTCAGCCGTGGGGAGGGGGAGGGCGCCCGCGTGGGCCGCTCGTGGAGCCGAAGGGGCGCGCGGGTGTCGGGAAGACGAGCGCGCGCAGGCCCCGAGGAACGAGGGGCCGAGCACGGTCGACTTCCCGACACCCGCTCAAAGCGCCCCGGAGGCGGAACGAGCCCAAAAAGGGGAGCGCCCCGGAGGCGGAACGAGCCCAAAATTACGGCCTGAAACGCAGCACCTGCGGGTCGTGGTCGCTGTTCTGGTCGGCGAACTCCGCGTTGATGTGGACGCTGTCGTACGTGAAGTGGCGGATGCCCGGGCTGGTCAGGATCTGGTCCAGCACCTGGCTGTTGCCCTGGAAGACGTACGAGTAGCGCTCGCTGCGCGGCAGGCTCGTGACGGCCGCGTGGAGGGCGCCGCCGTCGGTGAGGGCCTGGGTCGTGGCGGAGAACTCGAAGTCGTTGATGTCGCCGAGGACCACGACGTCGGCGTTGCGCTGGACGGCGAGGACGTCCTTGACGAAGGCGTTGACGACCTTCGCCTGCTCGACGCGCTTCACCTCGGAGGAACGGTTCGGCGGCTGGCGGTGCGCGACGATGGACTCGTCGCCGCCCTTCGAGCCGAAGTGGTTGGCGACGACGATGACGGTGCGGCCGCGGAAGACGAACTCGCCGGCCAGCGGCTTGCGGCTGTTCTCCCAGGCGGCGTCCGCCGGCGCGATCCGGCCGGGGGAGAGGGTCAGTGCCGCCTTGCCGCGCTCCTTGACGACTCCGGTGCCGGTCGTGGCGTCGCCGCCCGCGCGGTCGGTGAACGACACGCGCTCGGGGTTGAAGAGGAAGACCTGGCGGATGTTGCCGCCGGGCTCGCCGCCGTCCTTGTTGTTCTCCGGGTCGACGGACCGCCACGCGTACGCCGGGCCGCCCGCGGCGACGATCGCGTCCGTGAACTTCCGCAGCGTCTCGCCGGCGGTGACGGTGCCGTCGTTCTTGGCGCCGTTGTCGTCCTGGATCTCCTCCAGGGCGATGACGTCGGGCGAGGCGAGGTTCTCCACGACCGCCTTCGCGAGCGCGTCGAACTTCTCCTGCGGGTCGGTCGGGTCGAGGTTCTCCACGTTGTACGTGGCGACGGCGAGTTCGCTGCGGTGCTGCGGACAGGTCTTCTCGCGCTGCAGGCCGCGGTCCTGCACGGTGCCGAGGGTGCGCGCGGTGAGGGTGTAGCCGCCGTACTGGTTGAAGTCGAGCGGGCCCTCGGTCGTGCCGGTCAGCACGTCGCCGACGTTCGCGGTCGGGAAGGGCTGCTCGGCGAGCGGCACCAGCGACTGGACCTTGAGGCGGCCGGGGTTCTGGGAGGTGTACGAGCCGTAGACCGTGCCGCCCCGGCGGTTGGGGTTCTCGCCGGGCTTGACGGTCACCCACAGCTCGCCGTGCTCGGTGCTGGGGCCCACGACGCGGGAGGAGCCGATGCGGACGTTCGCGCCCTCCAGCGACTCGTAGTAGTCCAGCGCGTAGGAACCGGGCTTGAGGGGGAGGCCGTTGACGGAGCCCTCCTGCGCCGGGTCGCCTTCGGGCGTGTACGCGTCGGGGACGGACGCGGCGGTGACGGCCACCGGGGCGGGGACCGGGTTGCCGGAGGAGACGACGGTGACGGCCGGCTTCGAGATCTGGGTGAGCGACTGGTTGCCGGAGCCGAGGCCGCCGGGGACGTACTCGGTGACCGTGCCCGACACCTTCACGGCGTCGCCGACGGAGACGGTGGGCTTCGAGCTGGTGAAGACGAAGACGCCCTCGCTGGTCGCCGCGTCCCCGTCCGCCTCCGGGTCCTGGAACCAGAAGCCGCGGGAGCCGTACGTCCGCACGCCGGTGACGATGCCGGGGACGTCCGTGACGCGCTGGCCGACGAGCGGGGATATGCGCGTGGAGCCCTGGATGTCGTGGATGCGGACGGCGTCGGTCGTGTCCGCCACCGAGGTGGAGGCGCCGGCGAGCAGGCCGGCGGCCAGGGCGGCGGCGACGACGGCCGAGACGGCAGCGGTTCTCGGCAGGGAGGAAGCCATGGATGGACTCCAAGGGGGTGGTGGGAGGTGAGGGTGTGCGGAGTGGCTGGAAAGGAGAGGTGGCCGCTCTACGCGCGTCAATCTCTTGGGTGAGCGGGCCACTTGTCAAGGGGCGCCGGGTGGACGACGCCTGTCAGGTGAGTGAACGCGGGAGGCGTCCCCGCATGCGTCTACGCTGGGGGCGGCTTGGACCCGCACCGCCGCCCGTCCCGAGGAGATACCGCCGATGCCCTCAGACCGTCCGACCCTGCCGCCGGTGCGGCTCCGACCGGACGCCGAACTGGCGCGGGCCGCGCTGGCCGCGCCCGTGCTGGCGCGTGCCGTCCGGCTCGCCCGCTGGGCGGGGCCGGAGACCCGGGTCGGTGCGGGCGGCGAGCTCGCGGAGGCGCAGCTGGGAGCGGCCGCCGAGGCGTTGGGTCTCGCGGGCGACGAGGACGGCGAGGCGTACGCGAGCGAGGCGTGGCGGGTCGCGGTCGACACGGGCCTCGTCGAGGTCCGGGAGCCCGCCGACGGCGCCGGCGACACGGGCACCGCCACGGCCGGGGACGCCCTGCCGCTGGTGACCGGCGGCGGCCCGCAGGACGTGCTCGCCCTCTGGCTGGACGGCCTGGAGACCGTGTTCGCGGACGCCGCCGCGCCCGTCGTGGACGACGTCGAGGCGCTGGAGGCCCTGGCCGGGGCGGACGGCGGCATCGACTTCGACGCGCTGGGCTGGGACCCGGAGGCGGAGGCGGAGTTCCTGGACGAGGTGCTCGCCAACCTCTACCTGCTGACCGTGGCCGAGGGCGGGTCCGGCGAGGGGCCGGTGCCGCTGCCCGCGCTCGCCGCGTCCGTCATCGTCCCCGACGACATGGGCGAGCCGACGGACGAGGTGCTGGAGCAGGTGTCCCAGGCGATGATGCGGCTCGACGACCAGTTCCGGGTCCTGGAGCCGATGGGGCTCGTCGAGTACCGGCCCGTCGACGAGGCGCTGATGACGGAGGAGGCCCCCGACGAGCCCTCGCCCGCCGACCTCGACGAGGACGACGTCGCCCGGTACGGCATGGTGCGGCTCACCCCGCTCGGCCTGTACGGCGTCCGCAGCCGGCTGCTGGAGGCCGGCGTGGCCGCCCCGGCGGTGGGGGAGCTCGCGGAGCGGGGCGCGGACGAACTGCTCGGCGCGGTCGGCGCCTTCCCGCAGGCGGCGGCGCGGGCCGAGACGGAGCAGTGGCTCGCCGGGCGCGAACCGGTCGCGGCGGCCCGTGAGCTGCTCGCCGCGGCGAGGGGCGCCGACGCCGGGTCGCCGCTGCGCCGGCTCCACTGCCAGCAGGCGCTCGCCCTGGTGGGCGCCGGGGCGGAGCCCGCCGTGCGGGAGGTCCTGGACGACCCGGAGCTGGGCGGGCTCGCCCGGGTGTGGCTCGCCGAGCGGGGCGCGGGGGACGTGCCGCCGCCGCCCGAGGAGATGATCTTCTGGCTGGCCGTCGACACGATCGCCGCCCAGCTCGACGCCGACGGCGACCTGGAGGAGCTCCAGGACCTGGTGGAGGGGCTGACGGGCCGCCACAGCGGGTTCTTCGACGAGGCGTGGCGGGTCGAGCACCCCTCGACGCCGGAGGTGCTGGAGGCGATGGGGCGCCTGCACCGCGACAAGCGGATCGCGAAGGACGCCCGGAAGGCGGCGTTCAAGGCCAGGTCCCGCGCGGGTTCCTGACGCCCGCGGGCCGCCGGGGCTCCCCGTACGGCCGGCGCGGGGGCGGTTTTCGGCCGTTCCCGGCCACGCGGACGTCCCGGCCGTGACGCGTGGGGTTCAGCCCGTGTTCAGCTGCGGGGGTGAGCGTGGGGCGTCACCGTCCGGCCGACCAGGAGCCCAGATGCCGCTCAGTCGTAGAGAGTTCGCCGCCGCCACCGGCACCGCCCTCGCCCTCACCGGCACCGTCGGTGCCCTCGCCACCGCCCCCGGCGCCGTCGCCGCACCCCCGGAGCGGGGCGGCGGGCACGGGTACGGCCCGCTGCTCGACGACCCGGCCGGACTGCTCGCCCTGCCCGCCGGGTTCACCTACCGGGTCCTCACCCGCAGCGGTGTCACCCGTCTGGAGAGCGGCGAGTTCACCCCCGAGCGGCACGACGGCACGGCCGCCTTCCCCGGCCCGCGCGGGGTGGTCCTGCTGGTCAACAACCACGAGCTGAAGGGCCCGCGCGGCGGCTGGGCCCACCCGGTCCCGCTCGCCGAGGGCCTGGTCTACGACCCCGCCGCGGCCGGCGGCTGCACGGTCGTCGAGGCCCGCCGCGACGGCACCACCGCCGAGTGGGTCGGCATCGCGGGCACCTCCACCAACTGCGCGGGCGGCGCCACCGCCTGGGGCACCTGGCTCACCTGCGAGGAGAACTCCGACCGCGCCGGCGAGAACGGCATGACCAAGGACCACGGCTACGTCTTCGAGGTCGACCCCTACGACCGCCGCGCCAACCGCGACCCGAAGCCGATCAAGGCGTTCGGCCGGTTCGACCACGAGGCGGTGGTCATCGACCCGCGGCGCGGGCACGCCTACCTGACGGAGGACGACTCCTCGCCCAACGGGCTGCTCTACCGCTGGGTCCCGCCGGAGGGCTTCCGGCACGGCCGCGGCAGGCTGCGCACCCTCGCCGACGACGCCGGCGTCCTCCAGGCGCCGCGCTGCTTCGACGCGGGCGGCCGGTTCGTCGACGACCTGTCCCGCGCCACCCGCATCGGCACCGTCTACGGCGTCGACTGGGTGGACGTGCCCGACCGGGACGCCCGCACGGTCGCCGTGCGCGAGCAGTTCGGGGACGGCGACGTCACGCGCGGCCGGAAGCTGGAGGGCATGTGGTGGGCGGACGGCGGCGCGTACGTCGTCTCCTCGTACGCCCGTGAGGAGAGCCCCGGCGCCCCGCACGACGGGCAGGTCTGGTTCTACGACCCGAAGCGCCGCACCCTCACCCTGAAGGTGCTGCTCGGCGTCAACGCCGCCCCGGACGAGGACGGCGCCCTCGACGGGCCGGACAACATCACCGTCTCGCCGTACGGCGGACTCGTCATCGCGGAGGACGGCGAGGGCGTCCAGCACCTCTTCGGCGCGACGGACTCCGGGCGCACGTACCCGATCGCCCGCAACGACCTCAACGACTCCGAGTTCGCCGGCGTCGTCTTCTCACCGGACGGGCGGACGCTGTACGCCAACATCCAGAAGCCCGGTCTGCTGCTCGCCGTCACCGGCCCCTGGCACCGCGCCCCGAGGCGCTGACCCGGGCGGGGCCCCGGCCCGGAGGACCCGGGCGGGGCCCCGGTCCGTCAGAGGGCCTCCGCCGCCGGGCGCACCATGTTGCGCACCGTGCGGGCCTTCACGAACGTGCCCATCGCGGTCATCTCCCACTCGCCGGAGAACTGCCGGATCAGCTTGCACATCAGGACGCCCGTCTGCGGCTCGGTGCCCGTCAGGTCGAAGCGGACCAGCTCCTCGCCCGTCGCCGCGTCGAGCAGCCGGCAGTACGCCTTCGCGACCTCGGTGAACTTCTGGCCGGAGAACGAGTTCACCGTGAACACCAGGCCCGTCGCCTCGGCGGGCAGCCGGCCCAGGTCGACCGTGATGACCTCGTCGTCGCCGGCGCCCTCGCCCGTCAGGTTGTCGCCGGAGTGGCGGATCGCGCCGCCGAGGATGGTCAGCTTGCCGAAGTAGCAGCTGTCCAGGTGGTCGCGCCGCGGGCCGTACGCGATGACGGACGCGTCCAGGTCGATGTCCTTGCCGCGGAACGCGGGTTCCCAGCCGAGGCCCATCTTGACCTGCGACAGCAGCGGGCGGCCGCCCTTGACCAGGGACACCGTCTGGTTCTTCTGGAGGTTCACCCGGCCCTTGTCCAGGTTGATCCTCCCGGCCGCCGGGGGAGCGGCCGCCGGCGTCGGGGGAGCGGCGGCCGGCTCGGGCGCGGAGCCGGCCCGGGCCCGCGCGGGCGGCGCGGTCGCGGCGGCCGGCGGCGCGGCCGGGGCGGGTGTGGCCGCCGGGGGCGCTGCGGGGGGCTCCTCGACGGTCACGCCGAAGTCGGTGGCGATGCCCGCCAGCCCGTTCGCGTACCCCTGCCCCACCGCGCGGGCCTTCCACGCGCCGCCGCGCCGGTACACCTCGACGACGACCAGCGCCGTCTCCGCGCCGAGTCCGGGCGGGGTGAAGGTCGCGAGGACGGCGCCGGTCGCGGCGTCGCGGATCGTCGCGGTCGGCTCGACGCCCTGGAACGTCCGGCCCGCGGCGTCCGGGCTCGCCGTGACGACGATCCGCTCGACGTCCGCGGGCACCGCGGCCGTGTCGACCGTGATCGCGTCGGGCGCCGTGCCGCCGCCGGACCGGTAGGTGACGCCGGGGGCCGACGGCTGGTTGTAGAAGACGAAGTCGTCGTCGGAGCGGACCTTGCCGTGGGCGGTGAGCAGCAGGCCCGATACGTCGAGCCGCACCGGGGCGGCGACGTCCACCGCCACGCGCGCGGCGGACAGGGGGATGTTCGAGCCGGGGGTCATAGCTGTCATGACTGCCGTAACGATCGGGTCCGCTTTGCCGTTCCCTTACCCCCCGCCACCCCGGTGACGGGACGGCGGGCGCGGAGCGCACGTGCGGGAGGCATATTCTCTCGCTACGTGACTGTAGCGACCGTTTTTCGTACGGGGGACGTGGAAGAGGCGCGCCGGGAGATCGGCGAGCGCTTCTACGCCACCTTCATGGACGTCGTCGAGGAGCGGGGGCGCCGTTTCGCCGCCCGCTTCGAGACGGTGCGTCTGGGGCCGCTCGTCGTGGGGGACATGCGGTGCGGCGCCGACGTGCGGCTGCGCTTCGGGGAGCTGGGCGCCTACCACGTGAACATGCCACTGAGCGGGCGACTGGAGCTGCGGCAGGGGGCGGGGGGGACCCTCACCGGGACGCCCGAGCGCGGCACGGTGCTGAACCCGGCCGGGCCGGTCGTGGTCGACCGGTGGGAGGGGGACTGCCGGGTGGTCGCCGTCAAGGTGGAGACGGCCGCGCTGCGGCACAGGCTGGAGGAGCTGCTGGGCCGGACCCCGCCGCGCGGGCTGGTGCTGGCGCCGATGCTGGACCTGACGCGCGGGGCGGGCCGGGACTGGGCGGCGCTGGTGCGGCGCCTCGCGCGCGAGGCGGCCGATCCCGCCGGGCTCGCCCAGCACCCGCTGGTCGTCGAGCCGCTGAAGGACGCGCTGCTCACGGGGCTGCTGCTGGCCGCCTCGCACCCGTACCGCACGGAGGTGGCCGAGCCGGCCCGCACCCTGCGCCCGGCGCCGGTCAAGCGGGTCATGGACGCGGTGCGGGAGCGGCCCGAGCACCCGTTCACCGCGACGGAGCTGGCCGCCCTCGCGCGGGTGAGCACCCGCCGGCTCCAGGAGTCGTTCCGTGCCCACGTGGGGACGACGCCGATGGGGTACGTCCGCGACGTGCGGCTGGCGCGGGTCCGCGACGAACTGCGGGAGGCCGAGCCGGGCGCCGGGCTGACGGTCAGCGAGGTGGCCTGGCGCTGGGGCTTCACGCACCTGGGGCGGTTCGCGGCGCGGTACCGGGAGCGGTTCGGCGAGGCGCCGTCGCAGACGTTGCAGGCGCCCGCGGCGAAGCGGCCGTGAGCCGTGCTTCCCCGTGCGACGGTGCGCCGCGTTCGGCGGACAGGGTGCCGCGCTTGGCGGATCGTTGATCGTTTCGGTGGCCTTTAGTGTCACTTTGTGACGCGGACGCACCTGTCCCCCGTGGGTGCGCGCGTCCCCGCGCAGGCCCGGCCCGGGTCGCCCCCCGTGAGATCGGGCCGGGCCTGCGCCCTTTCGTCCGTCCCCCGCGCCCGGTGCCGGGCGCGCGGTGCCCCCGGCCGGCGGTGTCCGGTCAGTGCGGCCACTGCGGCGGGCGGGTGCAGAAGTGGCCGCCCAGGTGGGCGTGGTCCGGGTTGGCGTCGTCCAGTTCGCCCTGCTCCGCGACGAGCTTCTCCGCGTACCGCTCCGAGTCGTCCCGCGGTTCGTAGCCCAGGGCGCGCGCCGAGGACAGGTCCCACCACAGCCGGGTGTTGGCGGAGGAGCCGTAGACCACGGTGTGGCCGACCTCCTCGGCGGTGAGCGCCGCGTGGAAGAGGCGGGCGGCGTCGCCGGGGCTGAGCCACACCGACAGCATCCGCACGGACGTGGGCTCGGGGAAGCAGGAGCCGATCCGCACGGAGACGGTCTCCAGGCCGTGCAGGTCCCAGTACAGCTGGGCCAGGTCCTCGCCGAAGCACTTCGACAGGCCGTAGAAGGTGTCGGGGCGGCGCGGGGTGTGGACCGGGATGAGGGGGTCGCCGGCACGGGGCCGGGGGGTGAAGCCGACGGCGTGGTTGCTGGAGGCGAAGACGATCCGGCGGACGCCCTCCTCGCGCGCGGCCTCGTACAGGTTGTACGTGCCCTCGACGTTGGCGCGCAGGATCTTGTCGAAGGGGGCTTCCAGGGAGATGCCCGCGAGGTGGATGATCGCGTCGACGCCCCGGACGGCCTCGCGCAGGGCCTCCCTGTCGGCGAGGTCGGCGGTGATCGCGTCGGGGGCGCCCTCGACGGGGGCCACGTCGAGCAGGCGCAGCTCGTACCCGTGGTCGGGCAGCAGGCCGCGCATCAGGGTGCCGAGGCCGCCGGCGGCGCCGGTCAGCAGGACGGTGCGGGCAGCGGGCATCAGCGGAGCTCCTTGCGGATACGTGGATGTCATTCACAAGCGTGGACACGCTAATGAGGGTGCCCTGTACCGTCAAGCGCCGCTTTTCTCTGCGGTTTTGTGCCTTGACCCGCTCCTTCGGGCTGTCCTAGCGTGACCGAAGTTCAGAGATGTGGACGATGATCAGAAGTGCGTACCAACTGAACCATCCGACGGTTTCGCCCAGGGAGCGCCCGTGACCCCACCCCCGCTCGCCGACCGACTCGACGGCCTGCTGTTCTTCCCCGTCACCGCCTACGGGCCGGACGGCGCACTCGACCTCGGCGCCTTCCGCGCGCACGTGCGCGCCGGTGTGGAGCGGGGGGCCGCCGCCGTCTTCGCGTGCTGCGGCACGGGCGAGTTCCACGCCCTCACCCCCGAGGAGTACCGCGCGTGCGTCGCCGCGGCCGTCGAGGAGGCCGCCGGGCGCGTGCCCGTCGTCGCCGGCACCGGCTACGGCACCGCGCTCGCCATCCGGTACGCGCGGCTCGCCGAGGAGGCCGGCGCCGACGGGCTGCTCGCCCTGCCGCCCTACCTCGTCGTCGCCGACCAGGCCGGGCTCCTGCGCCACTACACCGCGCTGGCCGCCGCCACCTCCCTGGACCTCGTCGTCTACCAGCGCGACAACGCCGTTTTCACCCCCGCGACGGCCGTCGCCCTCGCCCGCCTCGACCGGGTCGTCGGCCTCAAGGACGGCCTGGGCGACCTGGACCTGATGCAGCGCATCGTCAGCGCCGTCCGCGCCGAGGGCCTGGACCTGCTGTACTTCAACGGCCTGCCCACCGCCGAACTCACCGGCGCCGCCTACCGCGGCATCGGCGTCACGCTCTACTCGTCGGCCGTCTTCTGCTTCGCGCCGGAGATCGCCCTCGCCTTCCACCGGGCCCTCGGCGCCGGCGACCACGCGGCCGTCGACCGGCTCGTCGACGGCTTCTACCGGCCCTTCGCCGACCTGCGCGCCAAGGGCCGCGGATACGCGGTCTCCCTGGTCAAGGCCGGTGTGCGGCTCCGCGGTGCGGATGTCGGCGAGGTCCGCCCGCCGCTCACCGAGCCCGCCCCCGCCCACGTCGAGGAGCTGGCCGCCCTCATCGACCGGGGCCTGGCCCTCCTCGGCCCGGAGGGCGGCCGGTGAGAGCGTCCGCCTTCCTCTACCCCTGGGACGTCAACGGCGACCCCGACGCCGCCGGGCGCGTCGCCGCCCTCGGCGTCCGGCAGGTCACCCTCGCCTCCGCGTACCACTCCACCCGCGCCCTGACGCCCCGCCACCCGCGCCACCGCCTCGTCACCGCCGAGCACGCCGCGGTGCTCTACCCGCCCGACCCCGACCGCTGGGCCGGGCGCGCCCTGCGCCCCCGCGAGGCCGGCGCCTGGGCCCCCGGCGACGCGTACGGCACGGCGGCCCGGGCGCTGGAGGCCGCCGGCCTGGAGGTGCACAGCTGGGTGGTCCTCGCCCACGACTCCCGCCTCGGCGCCGAGCACCCCGGGACGTCCGTCGTCAACGCCTACGGCGACCGCTACCCGTGGGCCCCCTGCATCGCCCGCCCCGAGGTGCGCGCCCTCCTCGTCGACCTGGCCGCCGAGGCCGCCGTGCGCCCCGGCGCCCGGGGCACCGAACTGGAGTCGTGCGGCTGGTACGGCATGGCCCACCTGCACGCCCACGACAAGATCGGCGGCGTCGCCCTCGGGGACGCCGCGCAGTACCTGATGTCGCTCTGCTTCTGCGACGCCTGCCGCCAGGGGTACGCCGGGGAGGGCGCCGACCCCGAGGCGGTCGCCGCCGCGGTGCGCCGGGCGCTGGAACCCGTCTGGGCCGGCCGGGCCGACGCGCACGAGGCGGGCTGGCCCGCCGTCGGGAGGCTGCTGGGCGCCCCCCTCGCCGCGGCCACCCTCGCCTGGCGCACCCGCGCCGCCCGCACCCTCCAGGAGGAGGCGGTGGCGGCGGTCCGGGCGGCCGCGCCGCCGGGCTTCCGGGTCCTGCTGCACGCCGACCCCGCCCCGTACCGCACCGGCGCCAACCCGGGCGTGGACCCCGCGCACATCCTGGGCGTCGCCGACGGGGTCGTCCTGCCCTGCACGGGCGGCGGCGCCGGAGCCGTACTGCCGCCGTTCGCCCCGCACGCGCGCGCGGACACCGTCCTGGCGGCCAACCTCACCGTCGTCACCGGCATGGGCGGCGCGCCCGGACGGCTCGTCGAGGACGCCGCGCACGCCGCCGCGCTCGGCGCCACCGAACTGCGCCTGTACCACGCGGGCCTGGCCTCCGGCCCCGACCTGGAGGCGGTGACCGCCGCGCTGCGCGCCCTGTCCTGACGGGCCGTCGGCCCCTCCGTCCCGCCCCGGGTCCCCGCGACCCGGGGCCCTCGGGCGTGCCCGGACGTGCCCGGCCCGCGCCCGACCACCGTTGCGACGAGTTTTGTCAGAAGCGTTGACGAACGGGGAACCCCGCCTTACGTTCATCGCCGTCGTACTTCGTACGTCATATATGAGACGCGATACGCGAGATATGAGACCCCGTATGGCCTTCGCCCCCAGTCCCGTCCCCTCCCGCACCCAGTACGTGCTGGAGGAGATCAAGCACGCCATCCTCACCGGCCAGCTGCCGCCCGGCCGCGCCCTGGTGGAGGCCGAACTGGCGGCGCGCTTCGGGGTGTCGAAGACGCCCGTGCGGGAAGCGCTCAAGACCCTCGCGGGCACCGGACTCGTCGTCATGAGCCAGTACAAGGGCGCCACGGTCCGCACCGTCGACGCCGCCATGGCCCGCGAGGTCTACGACGTGCGGCTGCTGCTGGAGCCCGAGGCGCTGCGCCGCACCATCACCCGCCGCGCGTCGCTGGAGGCCGCCGGACAGGCCCTCCTGCGCGCGGACGGCGCGAGCGACCAGGCCGAACGCTCGCTCGCCAACCGCGAGTTCCACCGCGCGCTGTACCTGCCCTGCGGCAACCCGCTGCTGGCGCGGATGCTCGACGAGGTCCGCGACCAAGCCGCGCTCGTGTCCACCGTCGCCTGGAGCGCCGACCCGTCGTGGCAGCGCGAGGCCGACGAGCACCGCGGGATCCTCCGCCTCGCCCGGGCCGGCGACGCCGAGGGGGCCGCCGGCGCCCTGCGCGAGCACATCGCCCGGTTCGTCCGGCGGGCCTTCCCCGACGCCCCGGACGCCGAGGCGCCGCACCACCCGTAGGACCACCCCCCAGGCACGGACCGGGCGCCGCCAGGCGAGGGACCCGCACCGGGAACCGCGGTGAACCCGGCCCCCCGTGCACCCGTGACAGTCAGAGAAAGGCCGGTACGCATGGACCACTCATCGCTGAGGGCGGCGCTCGCAGACGTCGTCGCGATCCCCGTGACCCCGTTCGACGCCGACGGCGGCGTCGACCGGGACACGTATCGCGCCCTGCTGCGCAGGCTGCTCGACAGCGGCGTACGGGCCGTGACCCCCAACGGCAACACCGGCGAGTTCTACACGCTCACGCCCGACGAACGCCGCCTGGTCACGGAGCTCACCGTGGCGGAGACCGGCGACCGCGCCGCCGTCCTCGTCGGCGTCGGCCACGACGTGCCGACCGCCACGGCCGCCGCCCGGCACGCCCGCGACGCCGGCGCCGGCATGGTCATGGTCCACCAGCCGGTCCACCCGTACGTCTCCCGCGACGGCTGGATCGACTACCACCGCGAGATCGCCGACGCCGTGCCCGAACTCGGCGTCGTCCCCTACGTCCGCAACCCGCTCCTGGACGGCGCGGCCATCGCCCGCCTCGGCGAGCTGTGCCCCAACGTCATCGGCGTCAAGTACGCCGTCCCCGACGCGGCCCGCTTCGCCGCCGTCGCCCGCGACGCCGGCCTCGACCGGTTCGTGTGGATCGCCGGCCTCGCGGAGCTGTACGCCCCCTCCTACTGGGCCATGGGCGCCACCGGCTTCACCTCCGGGCTGGTCAACGTCTCGCCGGCGGTCTCCCTCACCCTGCTCCGGGCGCTGCGCGACGGCGACTACCCGGCAGCCCTGGCGGTGTGGGAGCGCATCCGCCGCTTCGAGGACCTGCGCGCGGCCGACCAGGCGGCGAACAACGTCACCGTCGTCAAGGAGGCCCTGGCCGCCCTCGGCCTGTGCCGCCGCGACGTGCGCCCGCCGAGCCGGCTGCTGCCCGAGCCGCGCCGCGCCGAGATCGCCGAGATCGTCAAGGAATGGGACGCATGAACACCGACGGAACCCCGCCCGAGGACGGCGGCCCCGCCGCCGCGCGGGGCCGCACCCTCCGCAGCCACCAGTGGTACGGCACGGACGGGCTGCGCTCCTTCAGCCACCGCGCCCGCACCCGGCAGCTCGGCTACCTCCCCGAGGAGCACCTGGGCAAGCCGGTCGTCGCGATCCTCAACACCTGGTCCGACATCAACCCCTGCCACGTCCACCTCCGCGACCGCGCGCAGGCCGTGAAGCGCGGGGTGTGGCAGGCCGGCGGCTTCCCGCTGGAGTTCCCGGTCTCCACGCTGTCGGAGACCTTCCAGAAGCCCACCCCGATGCTCTACCGCAACATGCTCGCGATGGAGACGGAGGAGCTGCTGCGGTCCTACCCCGTGGACGGCGCCGTGCTGCTGGGCGGCTGCGACAAGTCCACGCCCGCGCTGCTCATGGGCGCCGCCTCGGTGGACCTGCCGACCGTGTTCGTCCCGGCCGGACCCATGCTGCCGGGCCACTGGCGCAACGAGGTCCTCGGCTCCGGCACAGACATGTGGAAGTACTGGGACGACAAGCGGGCCGGGCTCATCGGCGACTGCGAGATGACCGAACTGGAGAACGGGCTCGCCCGGTCGCCGGGCCACTGCATGACCATGGGCACCGCGTCCACGCTGACGGCCGCCGCCGAGGCGCTCGGCGTCACCCTGCCCGGCGCGTCCTCCATCCCGGCCGTCGACTCCGGCCACGACCGGATGGCCGCGGCCGCCGGACTGCGGATCGTCGAACTCGTCCGGCAGGACCTGCGGCTGTCGCGGATCCTCACCCGCGAGGCGTACGAGGACGCCGTCACGACCGTCCTCGGCCTGGGCGGCTCCACCAACGCGGTCATCCACCTGATCGCCATGGCGGGCCGCTCCGGGATCCGGCTCACCCTGGACGACTTCGACCGGATCGCCCGCACGGTGCCGGTCCTGGCGAACCTGCGCCCCGGCGGGCAGTACCTCATGGAGGACTTCCACTTCGCCGGCGGGCTGCCCGGGTTCCTCGCCCGGCTGACGGACCTGCTGCACCTGGACCGGCCGACCGTCGCCCACGCCACCCTGCGCGAGCAGCTCGCCGGGGCGCTGGTCCACAACGCCGAGGTCATCCGCCCCCGCGAGAAGCCGCTGGCCGACGAGGGCGGGCTCGCCGTCCTGCGCGGCAACCTCTGCCCGGACGGCGCCGTCATCAAGCACATCGCCGCCGAGCAGCACCTGCGCCGGCACACCGGCCCCGCGGTCGTCTTCGACGACTACCGCACGATGCAGCGGACCATCAACGACCCGGCCCTCGGCATCACCCCCGACCACGTCCTGGTCCTGCGCAACGCGGGCCCCAAGGGCGGACCCGGCATGCCGGAGTACGGGATGCTGCCGATCCCCGACTACCTGCTGAAGCAGGGCGTGCGGGACATGGTGCGGATCTCCGACGCCCGGATGAGCGGCACCAGCTACGGCATGTGCGTGCTGCACGTCGCGCCCGAGTCGTACGTCGGCGGGCCGCTCGCCCTCGTCCGGACCGGCGACCTCATCACGCTCGACGTCGACGCCCGCTCCCTCCACCTCCACGTGGACGACGAGGAGCTGGCGGAGCGCCGGGCGGCGTGGACGCCGCCGTCCCACCCGTACGAGCGCGGCTACGGCGCGCTGTACCAGGAGCAGATCACCCAGGCCGACACCGGCTGCGACTTCGAGTTCCTGGCGAGGCCGGGGACCGTACCGGAGCCGTACGCGGGCTGAGCCCCGGTCGGGAGGCGCCACCGGTCTTCATGTCCGGGATCTCGAACGGGATCCGGAAAGCGCTTCACGCACGACCCGCACCGCACCGCACTGCACTGCACTGCACTGCACCGCACGATGAACGGAGACATGTCATGGCCCAAGCCGCAGCCGTGGCGAAACAACCCAGGGCCGGTCGGCGCCGCACGGGAGCCGAGCCACGTCGCCTGCCGTACCTGCTGATCGCGCCCGCCGGTCTGCTGATGCTCGGCTTCATCGCCTATCCCGTGCTCAGCGTCTTCTACTACAGCCTCCAGCACTACAACGTCACCAAGCCGTGGAAGAACGGCTACGCGGGCTTCGAGAACTTCACCCGCATCTTCACCGAGGACCCCCTCTTCTGGTCCACGCTCGGCTTCAGCGCCAAGTGGGTCGTCGTCGAGGTCACGCTCCAGCTCGCCCTCGGACTCGTCCTCGCCCTGCTGGTCAACCAGACCTTCGTCGGCCGCGGCATCGCCCGCGCCCTGGTCTTCTCGCCCTGGGCCGTCTCCGGCGTGCTCACCACGACCATCTGGATGCTGCTCTACAACCCGTCCACGGGCATGAGCCGCTACCTCGCGGACGTCGGCATCGGCACGTACGGCACGTCCGTCCTGTCCGACACCGGCACCGTCTTCTGGGCGGCCGTCCTCGCCGAACTCTGGCGCGGCGTCCCCTTCTTCGCCATCCTCATCCTCGCCGACCTCCAGTCCATCCCCAAGGACCTCTACGAGGCGGCGTCGGTCGACGGCGCGAGCCGGCTGCGGCAGTTCTTCCACATCACGCTGCCGCACCTCAAGGACGCCATCATCCTCTCCACGCTGCTGCGCGCCGTGTGGGAGTTCAACAACGTCGACCTGCTCTACACCCTCACCGGCGGCGGCCCGGCCGGGGTCACCACCACCCTGCCGCTCATGATCGCGAACACCGGCATCGAGGGCCACGACTTCGGTTACGCCTCGGCGCTGACCACCGTCGCGTTCGTGATCCTCCTGTTCTGCTCGATCCTCTATCTGCGCCTGAGCAAGTTCGGAGGCGACCGCTGATGACCGCCGCACTCGCGGAGAAGGGCACCCGTGCGCGCGTGCCCGCCCACGACACCCCGGCGCCTCCCGCCGCCCCCCGCCGCCGGAAGCGCGAACGCGCCTTCGACGACGTGCCGCGCTGGCAGATATACCTGCCGCTCGCCCTCTACCTGCTGTTCACGCTCGTCCCGTTCTACTGGATGCTGCTGTTCGCCGTGCGGCCCGCGGGCTCCACCTCGCTCGTGCCCTGGCCCGTCACCTTCGAGCACTTCGAGAAGGTCTGGAACGAGCGCAGCTTCGGGGTCTTCTTCCAGAACAGCATGCTCGTCGGCGTCGCCACCCTGGTCGCCACCACCGTCGTCGCCCTCGCCGGCGGCTACGCGCTCGCCCGGTTCGACTTCCGCATCAAGAACGGCTTCATGCTGGCGCTGCTGTGCTCCCAGTTCATCCCGGGCGCGCTCATGCTGGTCCCGCTGTTCGAGATCTTCCGCAACCTCCAGATGATCAACTCGCTGGGCAGCGTCGTCATCGCCGAGACGGTCTTCCAGCTGCCCCTGTCGATCATCCTCATCAGCGGCTTCATCAAGAACGTCCCCGTCTCCCTGGAGGAGGCCGCCTGGGTCGACGGCTGCACCCGCTTCCGCGCCTTCCGCGCGGTCGTCCTGCCGCTGCTGCGCCCCGGTCTCATCGCGGTCGGCTCCTTCGCCTTCGTGCACAGCTGGAACCACTTCCTGTTCGCCCTGATGTTCCTCAGCGAGCAGGACAAGCAGACGATCCCCGTCGGCCTCAACACCCTGATCGGCGCCGACAGCGTCGACCTGGGCGCCCTCGCCGCGGGCGGCGTCATCGCCGCCGTGCCCGTCGTGATCGTCTTCGCGTTCATCCAGAAGTGGCTCATCACCGGCTTCAGCGCCGGCGCGGTGAAGGGCTGACACCGGATGAACCACGGACCGCTGCCCCTCCCCGTCGTCCTCGCCGGCGCCCGCGGCCACGGCCGCTGGCACCTGCACAACATCCGGCGCCTCGCCGGGGCCGGGCTCGTACGGCTCGCCGGGGTGTGCGAACTGCGCCCGCTCGACGCGCAGGAGCTCGACGGGTTCGACGCCCCCGCGCAGTCCGACGACTTCGGCGCCCTCCTCGACGCGACCGGCGCCCGGATCGCCGTCGTCTGCACGCCCATCGACACCCACACCGACCTCGCGCTCACCGCGGCGCGGCGCGGCGTCCACCTCCTCCTGGAGAAGCCGCCCGCCCCGTCCTTCGCGGAGTTCCGGCGCATGGCCGACGGGGTGCGCCTGGCCGGCACCGCCTGCCAGATCGGCTTCCAGTCGCTCGGCTCGCACGCCCTGACCGCCATCGCCGGCCTCGTCGCCGAGGGCGCCGTCGGCGAGGTCACCGGCATCGGCGCCGCGGGGGCGTGGGCCCGCGACGAGGCGTACTTCCGGCGCTCCCCCTGGGCCGGCAAGCGCCGCCTGCACGGCACCGACGTGGTCGACGGGGTGCTCACCAACCCGCTCGCCCACGCCGTCGCCACCGCCCTGGCGCTCGACGGCAGCCCGTTCGCCGAGGACGTCGCCGACATCGAGCTGGAACTGGCCCGCGCCAACGACATCGAGGCCGACGACACCTCCTGCCTGCGCGTCACCACCGCGCGCGGCACCCGCGTCACCACCGCCGTCACCCTCTGCGCCGAGGAACCCGGCGAACCGTACGTCCTCGTCCACGGCCGGCACGGCCGCATCACCTTCTGGTACAAGCAGGACCGCGTCCTGGTGCAGCGCGCCGGGCACGGCCCCGTCGAGACGGTGCACGGCCGGACCGACCTCCTGGAGAACCTGGTCCACCACCTCGTCGACGGCGCCGAACTCCTCGTCCCGCCCGACCGGACCGGCGCGTTCATGCGCGTCGTCGAGGCCGTCCGCACCGCCCCCGAGCCGCGCGTCCTGCCCGCCGCGGACTGGTACGCGGAGGAGACGGCCGACGGGGCCCGGCGGCGGATCGTGAAGGGCGTCGACAGCCTCGTCCACGCGAGCGCCGACTCCCTCTCCCTCTTCTCCGAGCTGGAGGCGAAAGCCCCATGACGCACCCACTGGTCCTGCGCTGCCGGGGCCGGGCCGTCGGCCACTACGTCCACCGGGGCGACCTGCCGGCCCGGCTCTCCCCCCGCCCCTACCTCCACCCCGTCACCACCCTCCACGGCACACCGGTCACCGAGGAGCGGCCGGCCGACCACCTCCACCACCTCGGGGTGTCGGTCGCCGTCCCCGACGTGGCGGGGCGGAACTTCTGGGGCGGCCGCACCTTCGTCCGCGACCAGGGCCCCACCGAGCTGGACAACCACGGCGAGCAGCGCCACGCCGACTGGAAGCTGCGCGACCCGGACGGCTTCGTGGAGGACCTCGTCTGGACCTCCGGCGGCACCGACCTCCTGCGCGAGCGCCGGACCGTCGCCGCCACCGGGCTCACGGCCGACGCCTGGGCGCTGGACTTCACCTTCTCGCTCACCAACCCCGGCGGCGAGGTCCTGTCCATCGGCTCCCCGGCCACCAACGGCCGCCCCGGCGCCGGTTACGGGGGCTTCTTCTGGCGCGCGCCCAAGGAGCCCGCCGGCGCCGCGGCCCCCGACGTGTTCACCGCCGCCGCCGAGGGCGAGGAGGCCGTCCACGGCCGTACCGCCGACTGGCTGGCGCTGCGCGGGGCGGACTGGACGCTCGTCTTCGCCGGAGCCACCGACGACACCCGCCGCGACCCGTGGTTCGTCCGCACCGGGGAGTACCCCGGCGTCGGCTCGTCCCTCGCCTGGGACCGGAGGCTGCCCGTCCCGGCGGGCGGCACCGTCGTCCGCCGCCTCGTCACCGTCGTCGCCGACGGCCGCCTGGACCGTCCGGCGGCGGCCGCGCTGGTACGGAAGGCCCTGTCATGACACCCGTCCACCGCGCCGACCTCGGTGACGGCACCTACCGCAACCCGGTGCTCGCCGCCGACTGGTCCGACCCCGACGTCGTCGCCGTCGGCGAGGACTTCTACCTCACCGCGTCCAGCTTCGGCCGCGCCCCCGGCCTGCCGCTGCTGCACTCCCGCGACCTGGTCAACTGGTCCCTGGTCGGCCACGCCCTCGAACGCCTCGAACCCGCCGCCGACTTCGCCGCGCCCCGCCACGACAAGGGGGTGTGGGCGCCCAGCCTGCGCCACGCCGACGGTCGGTTCTGGATCTTCTGGGGCGACCCCGACCACGGCGTCTACCAGATCAGCGCCGAGCACGTCCGGGGCCCGTGGACCGCGCCGCACCTGCTGAAGGCCGGCAAGGGGCTGATCGACGCCTGCCCGCTGTGGGACGAGGAGACCGGCGAGGCGTACCTCGTGCACGCCTGGGCCAAGTCCCGCTCCGGGGTGAAGAACCGGCTCACCGGCCACCGGATGAGCCGCGACGGCCGCACCCTCCTCGACGAGGGCACCACGATCGTCGACGGCGACCGCATCCCCGGCTGGTTCACCCTCGAAGGGCCCAAGCTGTACCGGCACGACGGCTGGTTCTGGATCCTCGCGCCCGCCGGGGGAGTGGAGACCGGCTGGCAGGGCGCCTTCCGGTCGCGGGACTTCCTCGGCCCGTACGAGGAGCGGATCGTCCTCGCCCAGGGCCGTACCGAGGTCAACGGCCCCCACCAGGGCGGCTGGGTGCGCACCCCGGCCGGCGAGGACTGGTTCCTGCACTTCCAGGCGCGCGGCGCGTACGGCAGGGTCGTCCACCTCCAGCCCATGACGTGGGACGACGACGGCTGGCCGGTCATGGGCGACCGGGGCGAGCCGGTCGCCGAGCACCGCAAGCCGGCCGCCCCCGAGCAGCCCGTCGAGGCGCCCGCCACCGACGACGCGTTCCCCGGCGGCCGGTTCGGACGGCAGTGGCAGTGGACCGCCAACCCCCGGCCCGGCTGGACCGTCGAGCACGGCGGGGACGGGCTGCGCATGAACTGCGTCCGCACCGGCGACGCGCACGACCTGCGGCTGCTGCCGCACGTCCTCACCCAGCGGCTGCCCGCCGAGGAGTTCACCGTCGAGGTCGACCTCGCCCTGGAGAGCGCCGAGCCCGGTGCCCGGGCCGGGCTCGCCGTCCTGGGCGACGCGTTCTCGTGGATCGGCCTGGAGCGCGGCGACGACGGGGCCGTCCGCCTGGTGCACCGGTTCGCCGAGCCCGTGGCGGAGGCCGAACGGGACGCCGCGCCGCCGCGGCCGGCGCCCCGGGGGCGCGCGCGGCTGCGGATCGAGGTGTCGGCCGGGGCGCGCTGCCGGTTCCAGGCGGACACCGGGGACGGCCCGCGGCCGTCCGGGCCGGTCTTCGCCGCCACGCCGTGGCGCTGGGTCGGCGCGCTGCTCGGCCTGTTCGCGGCCGCGCCCCCGGGGCGGGGGAGCGCCGGGACCGCCACGTTCGCCGACTTCCGGGTCGTCTGACGCGAAGCCGCACCACCTCGCGCAATCCCCTCACCCCACGAGCCGTCGGGAGCCGCAATGACGCACTTCCCCAGCAAGCGCTTGCCCCGGTCGGGGGCCGCGCCCGGCAGGGCCCTGGCCGCCGCGTCCGCCGGCAACGGCGGCCGCGTCACGCTGCGCATCACTCCCGGGACGTACCGTGAGAAAGCGCGTATTTCCGCCGACAAGCCGAAAATCTCGCTTCAGGGGACTGGACAGAACCGGCCGGACACCGTGATCGTGTACGACACCCCGGCCGCGTACGGAGGGTCCACGGGCGGCGCCACCGTCCCGATCGCCTCCTCCGACGTCTCGGCCCGCGACCTCGCCTTCGCCGACGACTTCGACGAGGCGGCGGCGGGGCCGAACGGGGAGCGGGCCCTGGCGGTGAGGACGACCGGCGACCGGACCGTCTTCGAGGACACGGCCTTCCAGGGCGACCAGGACACCCTGATGACCGACGGCCCCGAGCCGGACGTCGTCAGCCGGGTCCGCATCCGCGACTCGTACCTCGAGGGGGATGCCGACTTCCTCCGCGGACGGGCCGCCACCGTCGTCGAGGACTCCCTCGTCGGGGCGCTCGGCCGCGGCCCCGCCACCGACGACGGCCACGTCACCGCGGCGAGCACCTGGAAGGGCGACCCGTACGGCTTCCTGACCACCCGGTCCCGGATCGTCGGCGACACCCCCGCGGGGAGCTTCCACCCCGGACGCCCCCGGCACCCCGGCGGGAAACCGGGCACCGCACCTCTCGTGACACCCGCACGACCCCGTACCACCGGAGGACCCCGCACCATCCGCACCACCCGCAGCACCGAAGGGCACCCCACCCTCCCCCGCACGACCCGCACCCGAAAGAGAGAAGCCGACATGACCATCTCGAGAAGCCTCAGAGGACGCGCGGCCTCGGCCGTCGCCCTGACCGCCACGCTCGCGCTCACCGCCACCGCCTGCGGTGACGACGGCACCGGCGGCAGCGGCACCGAGGGCTCGGGCAAGGGCACCATCACCTTCTGGGACAACAACGGCGGTGTGCGGACCGCCGTCTGGCAGGAGATCATCAAGGACTTCGAGGCCAAGAACCCCGACATCAAGGTCAAGTACGTCCCGATCCCGAGCGAGGACGTCCAGTCGAAGTACGACACGGCCATCGCGGGCGGCGGCCTGCCCGACGTCGGCGGCGTGGGCGCGGCCTACCTGGCCAACATGGTGGCCCAGAACGCCCTGGACCCGGTCGGCGAGCGCATCGAGGCGTCGTCCCTCAAGGGCAAGCTCGTCCCCGGCATGGTCGAGTCGGTGAAGTCGGCCGGCGGGCGCGGCGACGAGATGTACTCGGTGCCGACCTCCGCCAGCAACGGCGTCGTGTACTACCGCACCGACCTGTTCAAGGCGGCCGGCCTCCCGGCGCCCACCACCTGGGACGCCTTCTACACGGCCGCCGCGAAGCTGACCGACGCCAAGAACAACAAGTTCGGCTACACGATCCGCGGCGGCTCCGGCTCCATCGCCCAGGCCCTGGACGCGATGTACGGCCAGTCCGGCATCACCGAGTTCTGGAAGGGTGACAAGACCACCGTCAACGACCCGAAGAACGTCGCGGCGCTGGGGAAGTACGTCGGCCTGTACAAGAAGGCCACGCCCGAGGCCGACGTCAACAACGACTTCAAGAAGATGAACGCCCAGTTCGACTCGGGCTCCATCGCCATGATGAACCACAACCTGGGCTCCTACACGGACCACGTGAAGGCCCTCGGCACGGACAAGTTCGCGGGCATCCCGAACCCGGTCGGGCCGGGCGGCGTCCGCGTCCAGGTCTCCAACCCGGTCGACGGCCTCGGCCTCTTCCGCACCAGCGAGAACAAGGCCGCGGCCTGGAAGTTCATCGAGTTCGCCGTCTCCCACGAGTCGAACAGCAAGTGGAACGAGTCGGCCGGCGCCATCCCGTCCCACACGGACGCCGCGGGCGACGCGTGGCTGGACAAGGCCCAGGCCACCAAGCTCGGCGCGCAGGCCCTCACCGACGGCTCCACCAAGATCGTCCAGCTGCCGTACTACCTGCCCGACTGGAACAAGATCAGCAAGTCGGAGAACGAGCCGAACTTCCAGAAGGTGCTCCTCGGCGCGATGACCCCCAAGGAGTTCCTGGACACCCTCGCCAAGCAGCTCAACGAGGCCCAGGCCGAGTGGAACGAGCAGCTCAAGAAGGGCTAGTTCCCCCCCAGAACCGGCCGGCGGCGGTCCGGGTCGCGCCCCGCCGCCGGCCGCACCTCCCCCTCATCCGCGCGACATCCGGCACGAGAGCGAGGCACGACGACGTGTCCCTGAGCCGCAGACGGACCGTGGCGGCGCTGGCCGCCCTCCCCGTGGCGGGCGCGGCGGCCCGCCCGGCCGCCGCCGCCACCGGGCAGGGCGCGGCCACCGCCCCCCGGACCCTGTACATCGCGGGCGACTCCACGGCGGCGCAGAAGTACGCCCCCGCCGCGCCGGAGACCGGCTGGGGCATGGCCCTGCCGTTCTTCCTCACCCCGCACCTGGGCGTCTCCAACCACGCGGTCAACGGCCGCAGTTCCAAGAGCTTCCTCGACGAGGGCCGGCTCGACCCGATCCTGGCGGCGATCCGCCCGGGCGACCTCCTCCTCGTCCAGTTCGGGCACAACGACCAGAAGTCCGAGGACCCGGCCCGTCACACCGAGCCCTGGACCACCTACCGGGAGCACCTCCTGCGGTACGTCTCCGGGGCGCGCGGCCGCGGCGCCCGGCCGGTGCTGCTCACCTCGGTGGAGCGGCGCAGGTTCGACGCGGCGGGCCGGGCCGTCACCTCCCACGGGGAGTACCCGGCCGCCGTGCGCGCCCTCGCCGCCGAGCACGGCGTGCCCCTCGTCGACGTCCAGGCCGCGTCGCTCGCCGCGTGGCAGCGGCTGGGCCCCGAGGGCTCGAAGGCGTACTTCAACTGGCTGGAGCCGGGGGAGTCGCCCAACTACCCGGACGGCCGCCGGGACAACACCCACTTCCGGCCCCTCGGGGCGATCGAGGTCGCCCGCACGGTGGCCCGGGGCCTGCTCGCGGAGCGGGTGCTCCGGCCCCGGGACGTGCGCCGCCTCGACGACGAGGTCCCGGCCGGCCGGATCACCTGGCCCACCGCCTGACCCCCTCCCTCCCCTCCCCTCAGGAGCCGCAATGCGCACTCACGGATGTCATGCTCGGGTCATGGGAACGGCCGCGTCGCTGGCCGGCTGCACCGCGCTGGTGCTGTCCCTCACGGCCCCCGCGGCCGCCGCCGGGACCGGCCCCCGCGACCTCGGCCGCCACACGCTGCCCGCCGGCGACGGCTGGGCCTCCGCCGACGGCGGCACCACCGGCGGCGCCGCCGCCGACGCGGCCCACGTGTACACCGTCACCACCTGGGCCGGGTTCCGGGACGCGCTCGCCGCCGGCGGCGACGCACCGAAGATCATCCGCGTGGTCGGCACGCTCGACGCCACCGAGGGCGGCTGCGAGACCTTCGAGGCGCCCGGCTACGACTTCGACCGGTACCTCGCCGACTACGACCCGGCCGTCTGGGGCTACGAGAAGGAGGTCAGCGGTCCGCAGGAGGACCTCCGCGCCGCCTCCGCCAGGAACCAGGACCGGGCCGTCAAGGCGTTCGTCCCCTCCCACACGACCATCGTCGGCGTCGGCCGCGGCGCCGGGATCACCGGCGGCAGCCTCCAGATCAAGGACGCCGACAACGTCATCGTCCGCAACCTCACCCTGGAGAGCCCCCTCGACTGCTTCCCGCAGTGGGACCCCACGGACGGGGCGACGGGCGCCTGGAACTCCGAGTACGACTCGATGGTCGTCCACGGCTCCACCCACGTGTGGATCGACCACAACACCTTCACCGACGGCCGCCACCCGGACAGCTCCCTGCCCCGCCACTTCGGCGAGCTGTACCAGCAGCACGACGGCGAGCTGGACGTCGTGCGCGGCGCGGACCTGGTGACGGCGTCCTGGAACGTCTTCGCCGACCACGACAAGACCCTGATGATCGGCAACAGCGACAGCGCGGGCGCCACCGACCGCGGCAGGCTGCGCGTCACCCTCCACCACAACGTCTTCAAAAACGTCGTCGAGCGCGCGCCGCGCGTCCGCTTCGGCAAGGTCGACGCCTACAACAACCACTACGTGGTGCCGGGGGACGGCTACGCGTACAGCTTCGGCATCGGCGCCGAGTCGCAGCTGGTGGCGGAGAAGAACTCCTTCCGGCTGCCCGAGGGCGTGCCAGCCGGGAAGATCCTGAAGAAGTGGAAGGAGGCGCCGGTCACGGTCGGCGGCAACCACGTCAACGGGCGCGCGGTGGACCTCCTGGCGGTGCACAACGCGGAGGTCCCCGGCGAGGTCCTCCAGTCCGGCGCGGGCTGGACGCCCACGCTGCGGACCCGCGTCGACCACCCGCGGGTGCTGCCGGCGCTCCTCGCCCACCGCGCCGGCGCGGGCCGCCTGCGCTGACCCCGCCCCCGAGCAGGGCGGGAGCGCCCGCACAGCGTCCCCGACCGGGACGTCGACGCTCCCGCCCCCACCTCCCCGCACCGCCCCGTCCCCGCACTCCCGCACCTCCATGCCGCCCCGTCGCACGCCCGGTGCCGCCGCACGTCCTGTGCCGCCCCGCCCCCCGCGCCGCCCCGCCGCGCTCCGGCCGCCCCGGCCGCGACGCGGCCCCGGCCGACCCGCCCTCACCGCAAGGAGCAGACGCATGCCGTCGACGCCCAGCCGCAGGACCCTCCTGCGGACCGGGGCCCTGGGCCTCGGGATCCTCCTCGGGGCCGCCGCCCCGGGGAACGCCCTGGCCACCGGGCCCCTCCCGCCCTTCGGCCGCTACGGCGGGCCCCACCGCCGCCTCACCCCGCGCACGCTGTACGTCGACCCCGCGGGCCGCGGCGACCACACCACCGTCCAGGCGGCCGTCACCGCCGCCGGCCCCGGCCACACCCTGGTCCTCGCCCCCGCCACGTACCGCGAGACCGTCGTCGTCCCCGCCGGCCACACCGGCCTGACCCTCCTCGGCGCGAGCGGCGACCCCCGCGACACGGTCATCGTGTACGGCAACGCCGCCGGCACCCCGAAGCCCGACGGCTCGGGCACGTACGGCACCTCCGGCTCCGCCACCACCACCGTCCTCGCGGACGGGTTCACCGCGCACCGCGTCACCTTCGCCAACGACTTCCTGCGCGCCGACCACCCGGGGATCACCGCCACCCAGGCCGTCGCCCTCAAGGCGACGGGCGACCGGTCGGCCTTCCTCCACTGCCGGTTCCTCGGCCACCAGGACACCCTGTACGCCGACACGGCCGCCCTGCCGGTGTTCGCGCGGCAGTACTTCGCGCACTGCTACGCCGAGGGCGACGTCGACTTCGTCTTCGGGCGCGCCACCGCCGTGTTCGAGCACTGCCGGTTCCACACCCTCGCCCGGGACGTCGACTTCACGCCGAAGGGCATGGTTTTCGCGCCGTCCACGGCCGTCGCCAACCCGCACGGCCACCTCGCCGTGGGGTGCCGGATCACCAGCGGCGCGGAGGACGGCGCGTACAAGCTGGCCCGGCCGTGGGTGCCGAGTTCCGACCCGACCGCCCGGCCGTCGCTCGTGGTCCGCGACAGCCTGCTGGGCCCGGGCATCGACGCGGCCGCGCCGTACGCGAACATGCGCGAGCAGTACCCCTGGCAGGCGCAGCGGTTCGCCGAGTACCGCAACTCCGGACCCGGCGCGCGGATCCTCGACCCCGCCGAACGGCCCCAGCTGACAAGGGCCGAGGCGGCGGCGGCCACCCGCGAGGCGTACCTGGGCGACTGGCGTCCGTGGGCCGCGCGGGGCGCCGCGGAGCACCGCCTCCCGTAGGCCCGCCGCGTACCGCGCCGCCCGGCCGGCTCACCCCGCCGGCGCGGGCGGCGCGGCCGTCCGGCGCTCGTGGCGCAGCGCCGCCCAGGTCGCCGCCGCGCCCGCCGCCTCCCACAGGCCCACGCCCAGGAACCCGGCCGGGGCGCGCCCCCCGAGGACGGCGGCGGTGAACACCGCGCAGGTCAGCAGCCGGAACGGCACCGTCCAGCCGAAGAACGCCCGCCAGTCGGAGAGCGCCGCCAGCACGTAGTACACGCCCATGTTCACCGCCGCCATCGACGACGCGGTCAGGAACACCAGGGTGTGGTCGCCCTCCACCCGGGCCCCGTCCGGCACGGGCGCGAAGCCCATCACCGCCAGCAGCGCGTCCGGAGCGGCCAGGCCCACCGCGCCGAGCGCCGCGGCCAGCAGGCCGAAGACGGCCATGGTCCAGCCGGACAGGGAGCGGGGGCGGGACGACAGGCGGCGCACGGGTCCTCCAGGCACGGTCGGCGGTCAGCGGGTCGATGCTCGCAGGCCCCGGCCGGCCGCCCGCCGCCGGGCCCCCGCTCCGGCGCCGCCGCCCTCGTCGGCCGCGCGTCGGCCGCGCGTCGGCCGCGCGACGGCCGCCGCCGGCCTCCGCACGCGCCGCGTCCGAGTCCTCCGCGAACACCGCGACGGCCGCCTCCCCGCCGCTGCCGGCGTCCTTCGCGTACGAGGTGAACCAGGCGTACGGCTCCCGGCCGTCGTCCACCCCGCGCCGCGCCGGTCCTCCCGCCGGCCCCGGCGCCGTCGAGGCGCGCGCCGCCCCGGATCCCCCACGGGGCGGCGCGCGGGTCACCCCGGGGTGATGAACCCCGACTCGTAGGCGGCGATCACCGCCTGCGTCCGGTCCCGGGCGCCCGTCTTCGCCAGGACGGCCGCCACGTGGGTCTTCACCGTCGCCGCGCCGACCCCGAGCCGGGCGGCGACCTCCGCGTTCGTCAGCCCCGCCGCGACCAGCCGCAGCACGTCGGCCTCCCGCTCGGTCAGCCGCGCCACCCAGGGCGCGGCCGGCGCGGCGGCCCACCGCCGCCCGTGCGCGGCGGCGAGGCCGCGCAGCGCCGCCGGGTACAGCAGCGAGTCGCTGCGCGCCACCAGCCGCACCGCCGCGACCAGGTCCTCCGCCCCCGCCCGCTTCAGCAGGAACCCGGCTGCGCCGACGCGCAGCGCGTCGTACACGTACTGGTCGTTCTCGAAGGTGGTGACGACCACGATCCGCGGCGGCTCGGCCATCGTCGCGAGCAGCTGCTCGGTGGCGCGGATGCCGTCGACCTCCGGCATGCGAACGTCCATCAGCACCACGTCGGGCCGTGCCTCCCGCACCACCGACACCGCCTCCGCGCCGGTCGCGGCCTCCCCGACGACCTCCAGGTCCGGCTCGGCCGCCAGGATGACCCGCAGGGCGGTGCGGACCATCCGCTCGTCGTCGGCGAGCACGACGCGGATCACCGGCGGCCTCCCGCCAGCGGCAGGCGCGCGGTCAGCCGCCACACCGCCCCGTCCCGCGCGGGACCGCCGGCCGCGTGCCCGCCCAGCAGCGCCGCCCGCTCGGCGATCCCGCGCAGCCCCCGGCCGCCTCCGGGCCGTACCACCGGCGCACCGCCGGTCAGCGGGTTCTCCATCGTGACCTCCAGTTCCCCGTCCGCCGCGCGCAGCCGCAGCGACAGCGGCACGGCCCCCGCGTGGCGCAGCACGTTGCTGAGCCCCTCCTGCACGATCCGGTACGCCTCGCGGGAGACCGGCCCCGGCACGGACGCCACCGGGTCCCCCTCCAGCGCGCACGCCACCTTCAGGCCGCTGTGCGCGAGCAGCGCGTCCAGCGCCTCCAGCCCCGGCCCGGCCGACTGCTCCCCGTCGTCCTCGCCCTGCCGCAGCAGCCCCAGCACGGAGTCCAGTTCGCCGACCGTGCGCCGCGCCGTCCCCTCGATGGCGGCCAGCGCCTCCCGGACGAACACCAGGTCCGGTTCCGGGGCGTCGACGACCCGGCGCGCCGCCCCCGCCTGGAGGGTGACGGCGCTCAGCGCGTGGCCCACCGAGTCGTGCAGTTCGCGGGCGAGCCGGTTGCGCGCGGCGAGTTCGGCGGCGCGCCGCTCGGCCGCCGCCAGCCGGTCCGCGGGCGTCGGCCCGAGCAGCACCGGCGCCCGCCGTGCCAGCAGCGCCCCCGCCGCGGCGGCGGCCGCGGCGAGCGCCAGCAGCATCAGCAGCCCGGCGGGGACGCCCAGGACCACCCACCACCGGTGGTCCGCGCCCCACGCGTCGCCCAGCCGCGACTCCCGCAGCCCCGGCGAGAAGGGCAGCGCCATCGTCGCCGCCGCGAACGGCGGCAGCGCCAGCGACGCCCCGCTCACCAGCCCGCCGAGCCCCACGTGCAGGGTGAACCAGGCGGCCGTCCGGGCCTTCGCCGCCCGCGACAGCGCCGGGGAGTCCGCGAACAGCTCCGCGGGGACGCCGCACAGCACCCGCGCCACCGCCACCGACATCGGCCGGGCGAGCGGCACGGCCCCCGTGACCGCGGCCATCGGCAGCGCCAGCAGGTACGCCGCCGCCTGCGCCCGGAACGACCCGGAGAACGCGCCCACCCGGTCCGAGAACACGGACAGGACGACCGTCGACAGCAGCCAGTACGGCATGAGCAGCGCGCCGCCCAGGATGAGGTGCGCCCAGCGCAGCCTCGCCCGCGCGCCCAGCAGCGCCGCCGCCGTCCGCCGCACCCGCCCGCCCGCCGGGCGGCCCCGCACGCTCATCCGGCGCGCCCGCGCAGGAACACGGCCAGGCAGCCGGCCAGCACCATCCCCGTGATCATCTCGCCAGCGTAGGTGAGGGTGAGCAGCGCCGTGGGCTCCTCCGCCGGATCGGCGGCCGGGGCGACGGCGGTGAGGAACCGCCAGCCGCCCCAGCAGCCCACGGCCCCCGACCCGGCCCAGCCGAGCGCCAGGGGGAACCGCAGCGGCAGGCCCCGGCCGCGCCGGAACACCAGCAGCCCGACCCCCGCCACCGCGGCCGCCGCGTACAGCACGTGCAGCGCCTCCAGGGCGTGGAAGCCCGCCGTCCGGGTGGCGATCCGGGACGGGGACAGCCCCTCCGTCATCCCCGCCGCCCACCCCAGGTGGACCGCGGCGACGGGCACCAGGGCCAGCGACGCCACCGCGGCGGCGGCCCGCGTCCCGGGCCCGGACACGCGCGCCGGCAGGTCCCGGACCGTGCCGCGCCACAGCCGGCCCCACCGGTGGCGCGCGTACCGGACGGACAGCGCGCCCAGGGCGAGGCCCTGCACGGTGAACCCGCCGTACACGAGGGGGAAGACCCACGCGTCGAGCAGCGGCTCCGCCGGGCCCGCGGCCGCGTGCCCCCCGCCCTCCAGCAGCCCGGCGAGGGCGTCCACCGGGAACCCGACCACGATGGGCAGGAGCAGACCGGTCGCCACCCACAGCGGGAACGCCGGCAGCCAGGCGCGCACGCGCAGGCCCCACCGCTGGGTGAGGAGCAGCGCCAGGGCGATCACGGCCAGGTCCATCAGGAGGGTCCCGGCGTTGGCGACCGCCACCAGCCGGGGGTGTTCCAGCAGCACGCTGCCCTCGGGCAGGCCGACGCGACCGCCGGCCAGCCAGGCGGTCTTCAGCGCCAGGTACGGCACGCAGGCGACGACCGCGACGGCGCGCAGCACGCGTGCGGCGGCGTCGGGGCCGGTGCCGGGGTGGGCACCGGGGTCGGGTCGGGGGAGGGCGAGCGGGGGCGTCGTCATGCCCCCACGGTCCCGCCGGGGAGGGCCCCGGCGCCTCGTGCGCGCCGACGATCCCCCTCCGCCGCGCGGCGGAGACGCCGCCTCCACCGGGGGGAGTGCCCGGCGTCCACCGGGGGAGTACCCGGCCCGTGCCGGTCGGCGCCCGCCCGAGCCCGCCCGCGTGGGCCGGCGGCCGGTTCGGCTCACGCCGGGAGGGCCGGCCCCGCCCCCCGTCCGCCGTCAGAGCCTGCGGGTGGCGAGGGTGAGCCGGTCGCGGGCGTCGAACAGGGCGTCCTTGATCGTCTGCTCGTGGGCGGGGGTGAGCCGGGCGACCGGCACCGAGCAGCTGATCGCGTCGCGCGCGGGGGTGCGGTACGGGATGGCGACGCCGAAGCAGCGCAGGCCGAGGGTGTTCTCCTCGCGGTCCACGGCGTACCCCTGTTCGCGGACGGCGTGCAGCTCCTCGATGAGTCTCTCGCGGTCGGTGATCGTGTGCTCGGTGAGCGCCGGCAGGGTCTCCGGCAGCAGCTTGCGCACCTGCTCGTCGTCGTACGTGGCGAGCAGCGCCTTGCCGAGGGACGTGGAGTGGGCGGGCAGCCGCCGCCCGACGCGGGTGAAGGGGCGCAGGTAGTGCTGGGACTGCCGGGTCGCCAGGTAGACGACGCTGGTGCCGTCGAGGCGGGCGAGGTGGATGGTCTCGGTCGTGTCGTCGGAGAGCCGGTCGAGGGTGGGGCGGGAGGCCGCGACGACCTCGTCGCCGTCGATGTACGAGGTGCCCACGAGCAGGGCGCGGACGCCGATGCCGTACCGGGTGCCGGTCGCGTCCGTCTCCACCCAGCCCAGCTCGACGAGGGTCCGCAGCAGCATGTACAGGCTCGACTTGGGGTAGCCGACCGCTTCCTGGACGGCCGCCAGCGAGTGCATGCCGGGACTTCCGGCGAAGTACTCGAGCAATTCCACCGTGCGTACCGCGGACTTGACCTGTGCTCCGCCGGATTCGGTAGCAGACATCGCCCTTGACCCCTTCAGACGCCCGTTAATAGAGTTCCAGCATATTCATCATCAGGAACGCCGTTCAGAATACCGAACGGATGGAACGCGCACAGTCGGAGAGGACGTCCGCGGTGTCTGCAGCACAAGTCTGGAGTGTCGACCCCCGAACCGGGAAGCAGCGGGAGCAGGTCGCATCGGAAGCGACGGCGCAGGACGTCGACCGCGCGGTACGCGCCGCGCACGACGCCCGCGCCGCGCTGGCCGACCGCGCCGTGCGCTCCGCGTTCCTGCGGACCGCGGCCGACCGGCTCGAAGCGGCGAGGAGCCGGCTCGTCGAGGCCGCCGACGCCGAGACCGCCCTCGGCGTGCCCCGTCTCACCGGCGAACTCGCCCGCAGCTGCTACCAGCTGCGCGCCTTCGCCGACATCGTGGACGAGGGCGCGTTCCTGGACGTGATCATCAACCACCCGGACGACTCGGCGACGCCGCCGATCCCGGACCTGCGCCGCTACAAGGTGCCGCTGGGTGTCGTCGCCGTGTACTCCGCCTCCAACTTCCCCTTCGCCTTCTCGGTGGCCGGCGGCGACACGGCCAGCGCCCTGGCCGCGGGCTGCCCCGTCGTCGTCAAGGCCCACCCCGACCACCCGGCCACCTCCGAGCTGGCCGCCGCCGCGCTGCGCGAGGCCGCCGCCGAGCACGGCGTCCCCGAGACGGTCGTCGGCCTGGTCCACGGCTTCGACGCGGGCGTCGAGCTGGTCCGCCACCCGCTGGTCGCCGCGGCCGGCTTCACCGGTTCGGTACGGGGCGGGCGGGCGCTGTTCGACGCGGCCGCCGCCCGGCCGGTGCCGATCCCGTTCCACGGCGAGCTGGGCTCCCTCAACCCCGTCGTGGTGACCGCGGACGCCGCGGCGGAGCGGGCCGAGGAGATCGGCACGGGCCTGGCCGGCTCCATGACCCTGGGCACCGGCCAGTTCTGCGTGAAGCCCGGCCTGGTGCTCACCCCCGCGGGCGCGGCCGGCGACCGGCTGGTCGGCTCCCTGGCCGACGCGGTGGCGAAGGTCCCCGGCGGCGTCCTCCTCGACGGACGGATGCGCGACAACTTCGTCGCGGGCGTCACCGAACGGGCCGGCCTGCCGGACGTCGAGGCGCCGGTCACCCCCGGCGAGGCCGGCGAGCGCGAGGTGGCGGCGGGCTTCCTGACCGTGCCGGCCGCCCGCCTGGCCGAGGAGGGGCCGCACGACCTGCTCCTGGAGGAGTGCTTCGGCCCGGTCACCGTCGTCGCCAGGTACGAGACGGACGACGAGGTCACCCGCGTCCTGTCCCGCCTGCCCGGCAACCTCACGGCGACGCTGCACGTCTCCTCCCGGGAGGCGGCCGGCGAGGGCCCCGGCGCCGCGCTCCTCGCGGAGGTCACCCCGCTCGCGGGCCGCGTCGTCGTCAACGGCTGGCCCACCGGCGTCGCCGTCGCCTACGCCCAGCAGCACGGCGGCCCCTACCCGGCGACCACGTCCATGTCCACCTCGGTCGGCGGCACCGCCGTCGAGCGCTGGCTGCGCCCGGTCGCCTACCAGTCGACCCCGCACTCCCTGCTCCCGCCGGAGCTCCGCGACGACAACCCGCTGGGCCTGCCGCGGCGGGTCGACGGCCGCCTGGAGCCCTGACCCCCTCCGGGCCGGGGGCCGCGCCCCCGGCCCGGAGCGGGCATGATCGGTCCATGCCCCATCTCGGACTGGTCACCGTGGTCGTACGCGACTACGACGAAGCGATCGCCCACTACACGCGCGCCCTCGGCTTCGAGCTGAGGGAGGACACCCCCCAGGGGGACGGGAAGCGCTGGGTGGTCGTCGCCCCGCCCGGCGCCCGCGAGACCGCCCTGCTCCTCGCCAGGGCGGCCACCCCCCGGGAGCGCGAGCGGGTGGGGGACCAGACGGGCGGGCGGGTCGGCCTGTTCCTGTACACCGACGACTTCGACCGCGACCACGACCGGATGCGCGCCGCCGGCGTCACCTTCGAGGAGGCCCCGCGCCGCGAGCCGTACGGCACGGTCGCCGTCTTCCGCGACCTGTACGGGAACCGCTGGGACCTGATCCAGCACGCCCGCCCCTGACACCCGCGGCCGACGCCCGCCGCCGGGCCCGGGGAATGCGCCGGGGCCCGGCGGCGTTGGGGGGCGGTGGCGCGGAGGCCCCCTCCGCACCGATCCGCCGACCGTGCCGTCAGACCTGGAGAGACCCACCATGCGCGTCGAGATCTGGAGCGACATCGCCTGCCCCTGGTGCTACATAGGGAAGGCCCGCTTCGAGGAGGGGCTCGCGGCGTTCGCGCACCGGGACCAGGTCGAGGTGGTGTACCGGTCCTTCGAACTCGACCCCGGCCGCGCCCGGGAGGACGTCGCGCCCGTCGTCGACATGCTGGCCGCCAAGTACGGCCGCACCCCCGAGGAGGCGCGGGCCATGGAGGAGCACGTCGCCTCCGTCGCGCACGGGCAGGGGCTGGCGTACCGGGTGGAGGGGCGCCTGCACGGCGGCACCTTCGACCTCCACCGGCTCCTCCACCTGGCCAAGGCCCGCGGCCGGCAGGAGGCCCTGCTCGACCTGGCCTACCGGGCCAACTTCGCCGAGGAGCGGTCCGTGTACGACTCCGAGGTGCTCGTCCGGCTCGCCGTCGAGGCGGGGCTCGACGAGAGCGAGGCGCGGTCCGTGCTCGCCGACGCGACCGCGTACGCGGACGACGTGCGCGCCGACGAGCGCGAGGCCGCCGAACTCGGCGCGACCGGCGTGCCGTTCTTCGTCCTCGACCGCCGGTACGGCGTCTCCGGCGGCCAGCCCGCCGAGGTCTTCACCCAGGCGCTCCAGCAGGCGTGGCAGGGCCGCGCCCTCCAGCCGGCGGCCGCCGCCGGCACGGCGCCCGCCTGCGACGCGGACGGCGCCTGCGCCGTCTGACACCGCCGGGGGTCCGGGTGCCCGCCGTTCGACGGCGGCGGGCACCCGGACCCCCGGCAGGGGCGGCTCACCTCACCGGTGTGAAGTCCCGCGCCCCCACGAACTCGGGGCGGCGCACCGGTGCCGCGAACGGCTCCACCGCCGTGTTCTCCACGCTGTTGAACACGATGAAGACGTTGCTCCGCGGGTACGGCGTGATGTTGTCGCCCGAGCCGTGCATCGCGTTGCAGTCGAACCACGTGGCCGACCCGGCCCGCCCGGTGAACAGCCGGATGCCGTGCGCGTCCGCGAGCCGGGTCAGCGCCTCGTCCGACGGGGTGCCCGCGTCCTGCATCCGCAGGGACTTCCTGTAGTTGTCCTTCGGCGTGGCCCCCGCGCACCCCAGGAACGTCCGGTGCGACCCCGGCATGATCATCAGGGCGCCGTTGGTGTCGTGGTTGCGGGTCAGCGCGATCGACACCGACACGGTCCGCATCCGCGGCAGTCCGTCCTCCGCGTGCCAGGTCTCGAAGTCCGAGTGCCAGTAGAACCCGGACGCCCCGAACCCCGGCTTGACGTTGATCCGCGACTGGTGGACGTACACGTCCGAGCCGAGGATCCGCCGCGCCGTGCCGACGACCCGCTCGTCCCGCACCAGCCTCGCGAACACGTCGCTGATCCGGTGCACCTCGAACACCGACCGCACCGCCTGCGAGCGCGGCTCGACGATCGACCGCTCGTCGGCCCGTACGGCCGGGTCGGCGACCAGCCGGTCCAGCTCCTCCCGGTAGACCGCGACCTCCTCGTCCGCCAGCAGGTCCTCGACCGGAAGGAAGCCGTCCCGGTCGAACGCCTCCAGCTCCGCGTCGAGGGGGCCCCACACGACCGGGTCGCGGCGGGGCGTGACGACCTCGGTCGTGCCGCGCGTGGGATACAGGTCCTCCACCGGTCAGCCCTCCTCCGTCAGCAGCGGGTAGACACCGTTCTCGTCGTGGTCCTCCCGGCCCGTCACGGGCGGGTTGAAGACGCACAGGCAGCGGAAGTCGGTCTTGGGGCGCAGGGTGTGGCGCTCGTGCCCGTCGAGGAGGTACATGGTGCCGGGCCGGATCCAGTGCACCTCGCCCGTCTCGTGGTCGGTCAGCTCCGCCTCGCCCTCGACGCACAGCACGGCCTCGATGTGGTTCGCGTACCACATGGACGTCTCCGTGCCCGCGTACAGCACCGTCTCGTGCAGCGAGAAGCCGACCTTCTCGCGGGCGAGCACGATCCGCTTGCTCTCCCACGTCCCGGACGCGGACCTCACATGACGCTCGGTGTTCTCGATCTCCTGCAACGATCGGACGATCACGGCAACTGCACCTTTCGTTTCATGACTTCGGCGACTTCGGGCCCCCGCGCGTACGGGCGCCGTCCCGGCGCTCAGGCGGTGGCGGTCTCGCGGACCGCGCGGGCCAGCGTGCGCAGCCCCTCGTCCAGCTCCCCGGACGTGACGGTCAGCGGCGGCAGGAGCTTCACGACCTCGCTCTGCGGGCCGGACGTCTCCAGCAGCAGCCCCAGCTCGAACGCCCGCCGGCAGATCCGCGCGGCCCGCTCCTTCTCGGCGAACTCCAGCCCCCACACCAGGCCCCGGCCGCGGTAGTGGGCGCCGTCCGCGGAGTTCTCGTCGCAGATCGTCAGCAGCGCCTGCTCGACCTGCTCGCCCCGCGCGAGGGTGTGCCGTTCCAGGGCGCTGTCCGCCCAGTACGCGCCGAGGGCGGCCGTCGCGGTGACGAACGCCGGGTTGTTGCCGCGGAACGTGCCGTTGTGCTCGCCCGGCCCCCACGCGTCCAGCTCCGGCTTGAACAGGCACAGCGACATCGGCAGCCCGTAGCCGCTGATCGACTTGGAGACCGTGACGATGTCCGGCACGATGCCGGCCTCCTCGAAGGAGAAGAAGGCGCCGGTGCGGCCGCAGCCCATCTGGATGTCGTCGACGATCAGCAGCATGTCGCGGCGGCGGCACAGGTCCGCGAGCGCCCGCAGCCACTCGGGGCGGGCCACGTTGACGCCGCCCTCGCCCTGCACCGTCTCGACGATGACGGCGGCCGGCTGGTTGAGCCCGGAGCCGCTGTCCTCCAGGAGCCGCTCGAACCACAGGAAGTCCGGCACCTGCCCGTCGAGGTAGTTGTCGAACGGCATCGGCGTGCCGTGCACCAGCGGGATCCCGGCGCCGGCCCGCTTGAAGGCGTTGCCGGTGACGGCGAGGGAGCCCAGCGACATGCCGTGGAAGGCGTTGGTGAACGACACGATCGACTCGCGCCCCTTCACCTTCCGGGCCAGCTTCAGCGCCGCCTCCACGGCGTTGGTGCCGGTCGGGCCCGGGAACATCACCTTGTACGGCAGCTCCCGCGGCCGCAGCACGAGGTCGTGGAACACCTCCAGGAAGGTGCGCTTGGCCGTCGTCGCCATGTCGAGGCCGTGGGTGATGCCGTCGCGCTCCAGGTAGTCGAGCAGGGCGCGTTTCAGCACGGGGTTGTTGTGGCCGTAGTTGAGGGAGCCGGCGCCGGCGAAGAAGTCCAGGTACGTGCGGCCGTCCTCGTCGGTGAGGCGGGCGCCCTGCGCGCGGTCGAACACGGTGGGCCAGCCGCGGCAGTAGCTGCGCACCTCCGATTCCAGGGCCTCGAAGACGCTCAGGGCGGAGGCACCGCCGCGGCTCCTGCCGCGACCGGGGCCGGCGGAGGTGGGGGAGGCGGAGGGCCCGGCGGGCGGGGTGATGGTCACAGCTGATCGCTCCTGCGGTGGGGGGGGGAAGGGGGGACGGCGGGCGGGCGGCACGGGCCGCGCCGGGGTCAGTCCGGCAGGCCGGCGCCGGTGACGGGCCGGATGCGGTACAGCATCTCGGGCTCGTGGGTGCCCTCGGGGAACAGCCGGCCGTCGAAGAGGACCTCGCGCTCCAGGGAGGCGCCCCGGCGCCGGGCGAACGAGGTGAACAGCCGGTCGGAGGCGGTGTTGTCCGGGGTGACGGTCGTCTCCACCGTGTGGACGCCGCGGTCCGCGAGCCGCGCGGTGAGCGCGTCCAGCAGGGTGGCGGCCAGGCCCCGGCCGCGGTGCTCCCGGTCGACGGCGACCTGCCAGACGACCAGGGTCCCGGGGCGGTCGGGGCGCAGGTAGCCGGTGACGAACGCGACCGGCCCGCCGTCCTCGCCGCGCGCGACGAGGGACGTGGCGGCGAAGTCGCGGCACCACAGGAGGTAGCTGTAGGAGGAGTTCAGGTCGAGCACCTCGGAGTCGCGGGCTATCCGCCAGATCGCGGCTCCGTCCTCCACCCGCGGGCTTTCGATGAATTCGTATCGGGCACGTGCAAGGTCTGCTTGTGCGGCGGTCATGCGAAGGGAACTTACCCAGCAATTTCCTGGATTTCATCGGGGTGATCTCTTGGGGGCAAAGCGCCGGTGTGTTATCACGCGTGCGCGGGACGCGGACGAAGGGGACGTGTTTCCGGCCGTTTTGGCTCGGCATATCCGGTCAAAATGGGCGTGATGTTGAGTGCGTCACATCACCGCAACCCGCTTGACGCGGTGTCGGATCGGTTGCGGAATCGTTCTCGGATCCGTGCGTTTAGCATCCGTGGAACCGGGCAGGAGAAGCCGGGAAGCTGCTCCGCGAATGCACGGGAATTCGCCCGTGAAATACCCTCGTATTCGTGCCGGAAAGCATGTCCCGCCCTCGTGTGGGGTGCGGTCCGCCGGTTTCGGCGGCCGGCCCGCCGGCCGTACGGGGACGCCCTCGCGGGCTCACCCGCGCGGCCGTTTCCCCGCCTCCGGCGCGCGTCGTGCCCGCGTTTCGCCGCGGATCGCCCGTACACCTGGGGAAGAGCCGCACCCGGCCGGTCGTTGTCCGGATCGGACGGGTCGGCAGCGGACAGTGAGGGGCGGGTGGGCGCGGCTGTGGAACTGCGTCAGCTGGAGTACTTCGTCGCCGTGGCCGAGGAGCTCGGCCTCCGGCGGGCCGCCGAGCGGCTGGAGACCGCCGAGGAGGCGGTCGGCCGCCAGATCGACCGCCTGGAGGGGGAGTTGGGCCTGAGGCTGTTCGACCGGGGGAAGCCGCCCCGGCACGTACGGCTCACCGCCGCCGGCGAGCGCCTGCTGCCCGAGGCGCGGGCCGCGCTCGCCGCCGCCGAGCGGGTGCGGGAGACCGCCGCGGGCATCGTCGGCGGCACCGAGGGACTGGTCCGCCTCGGCACCAGCCGGGCCTTCGCCGACCGCGTGTACCGCGCGCTGGGCGCCCTCGCCGAGCGGCGGCCCCGGCTGCGGGTGCGGCTGGAGCGCGCCCCCCAGGAGGGGCGGCTCGCCGCCGTCCGCTCCGGCACGTTCGACGCGGCGCTCGTCCGGACGGTGTGCCGCGCCGAGGGCGTCGCCCTGTACCCGGTGTGGACCGAGCCGCTGCTGGCCGCCCTGCCGGCCGGGCACCCGCTCGCCGCGCTGGACGAGCCGCACCCGGCCCAACTGGCGCGGCTGCCGCTGCGGCTGGCCCCGCGCGAGACGAACCCGGCGCTCCACGACCTGGTCACGTCCGCCGTCCCCGACTGGACGCCCGGCCCGCCCTTCACCACCCTCCAAGCCACCCTCGACGCCCTGGCCGCGGCCGCCGAGCCGTCCTGGACGGTGTTCCACCCGGCGGGCGCCCTCCCGCGCGACCGCCGCCTGGTCGTGCGCCCGCTCAAGGCGCCCCGCGTCCCCGTCTCCCTGGCGGTCCGCCCGGACCGCCTCACCCCGGCCGTCCGGGCCCTGCTGGAGGCGCTCACCGCCACCGCCGAGCCCCCGCGCGGCCCGGCGGGGCACCCCGGGGCCGTGCCGCCCGTGCCCGCCCCGCGCACGGCGGGGGCCGCCTCCGGGTAGCCGGGGCCCGCGTGCGGGCCCCGGCCGCCGCCCGTCTAGCGCCAGGAGGCCGCGACGGCCGCCCGCGCGGCCTCCGGGTCCGCCGGGCGGCCCAGGTCGGCCAGGGCGGCGCCCAGGGCGGTCAGGCACGCCCGTACCGCCTCCGGGGTGGCGGCGGGGCCGTAGTGGTTCACGCGGACCATCTCGGCCGCCAGCGCCCCGCCGCCCGCCGCCAGCGGCGCCGACGGGTCCGCGGCCAGCGCCTTCGCCACCAGCTCGGTGGCGTTCACCCCGGCCGGGGCGCGCAGCGTCGTCGCCACCGGCGCGGCCTGGGCCGCCTCGTGCACGTACGGCTCCAGGCCCCCGCCCAGCGCCACCGCCCCGGCCCGGGTCGCCGCCGCGGCCGCCGCGTGGCGGGCCGTCAGCACCGGCAGGCCGCCCTGGGCGTCGACCCGCTCCAGGCACGCCTCCAGCGCCAGCATCTCCAGCTGCGCCGGGGCGTGCAGCAGCGTCCGCCGCCCGCCGTCGATCCAGCGCTCCTTCCAGTCCAGGAGCGACAGGTACGAGCGGCGCGGCGCCCGCGGGTTGGCGGCGAACCGCTCCCACGCCCGGCCGCTCACCGACACCGCCGAGACGCCCGCCGGGCCGCCCAGCGCCTTCTGCGCGCCGATCACGCACAGGTCCACGCCCCACGCGTCGGGCAGCAGCGGTTCCGCGCCCACCGACGCCACCGCGTCCAGCATGAACAGCGCGCCGTGCGCCCGGACGACCTCGCCGATCTCCGCGACCGGGTTGGTGTTGCCGGTCGCGGCCTCCGCGTGCACCAGCGACACGAAGTCGGTCTCCGGGTGGGCGGCCAGCGCCCGCTCCACGTCCTCGGCCGTCACCGCCGTGTGGAACGGAACCTCCAGGTCGACCACCGTCGCCCCGCAGTCGCGCAGCCAGCCGCCGAACGTCTGCCCGTACGGGCCGGTCACGATGTTCAGGGCGGTGGAGCCGGGCCGCGCGCCGCTGCGGACGCACCCCTCCAGCGGCAGCAGCGCCTCGCCCTGGGTGATCACCACGTCCTGCTCGGTGGCGAGGAGGGCGGCCACGCGCCGCTCGACGGCGGCGAAGCGGTCCGCGGTCAGCGGGGGCAGGTCCAGGAAGGGATGGGAGTGGGTCACGTCGGCTGCTCTCTTCACGTCTCGTGCGCCCGTCTGTTCGGTCCGGGGTGCGGGGCGCCCTGTCGAGCGTACCCAGCCCCTCGTACAGTGCGGGACATGAGCGATCGCACGGTGGTGCTGCATGTGAAGGGGCGGGTGCTCGTCGGCCCGGAGGACGTGCGCGACGACCTGTGGGTGGTGGGCGGCCGGGTCACCTACACCCGGCCCACCGGACCCCTCGCGGCCGACGTCCGCACGGTGAGCGGCTGGGCCCTGCCCGGCCTGGTCGACGCGCACTGCCACGTCGGCCTCGACGCGCACGGCGCCGTGGACGCCGCGACCAGCGAGAAGCAGGCCCTGACCGACCGGGACGCGGGCGCGCTCCTGCTGCGCGACGCCGGGTCCGCCGCCGACACCCGGTGGATCGACGACCGCGAGGACCTGCCGAAGATCATCCGTGCGGGCCGGCACATCGCCCGCACCCGCCGCTACATCCGCAACTACGCCCACGAGATCGAACCCGCCGACCTGGTCGCGTACGTGGCGCGCGAGGCCCGGCGCGGCGACGGCTGGGTGAAGCTCGTCGGCGACTGGATCGACCGCGACGCGGGCGACCTCACCGCCTGCTGGCCGCGCGCCGAGGTGGAGGCGGCCATCGCGGAGGCCCATCGGCTCGGCGCCCGCGTCACCGCCCACTGCTTCGCCGAGGACTCCCTGCGCGACCTGGTCGAGGCGGGCATCGACTGCGTGGAGCACGCCACCGGCCTCACCGAGGACACGATCCCGCTGTTCGCGGAGCGCGGGGTGGCGATCGTGCCGACGCTGGTCAACATCGCCACCTTCCCGCACCTCGCCGCCGGCGGGGAGGCGAAGTTCCCGCGCTGGGCGGACCACATGCGCCGGCTGCACGAGCGCCGCTACGACACGGTCCGCGCGGCCTACGACGCCGGCGTCCCGGTCTTCGTCGGCACCGACGCGGGCGGCTCCCTCGCGCACGGCCTGGTGGCGTCCGAGGTGGCCGAGCTGGTCAAGGCCGGCATCCCCGCACGGGACGCGCTGTCCGCGACGACCTGGGGCGCCCGTGCCTGGCTGGGGCGCCCCGCCCTGGAGGAGGGCGCCCCGGCGGACCTGGTCGTCTACGACGAGGACCCCCGCGCCGACGTCCGCGTCCTGGCGGCGCCCCGGCGGGTGGTCCTCGACGGCCGCGTCGTCCTCTGAGGCCCGGCGGGCCCGCCGCGCCCGGCGGGGGCCCGCGGCGGCTCAGCGGCCGAGGAACGCCAGCCGCGCCCGCTTCTCCACGAGGTGGACCTCCGGGAGCACGACCTCCGGGAGGACCACCTCGGGGCCGAGCTCGAAGCCGCTGCGCTCCAGCAGCGCCACGGCCTTCCCGTTCGCCGCGTCCGGCTCCGCCACGATCCGCTCGTGGGTGCTCAGGCAGTACGCGACGAGCGCCTCCAGCAGGTGCGCGGAGAAGCCGCGCTCGGGCGCGGCGGCGGGCGCGAGCAGCAGGTGGACGCCGATGTCGCCGGGCCGCACCTCGTAACACTCGGAGACGCGGTCGGCCGCCGGGTCGTACGTCTGGAACAGCGCGACCGGCACGCCGTCGCGGTACGCCAGGTACGCGTGGTGGGTGGTGAGGGAGTCCAGGTGCGCGTAGATCCCCCGCACCTCCTCGGGGCCCGCGTCCCGCATGCCCCAGAACCGGGCGCGGTCCTCGCTCACCCAGGAGTGCAGCAGCGGGGCGTCCCGGTCGGGGTCGACGGGGACGAGGCGGACCGTGCCGAAGCCCTCGACGACGTGCTCGTACACGGCGGGGCGCGGGTCGGTGCTGGTGGTCATGCGGGGTGCTCCTTGCTGAGCCGGTTCCAGTCGGTGATCACGGGGGCGAGCTCGCCGCGCAGCCACAGCGGCAGCTGGTCGCGCTCGTGCGGGTCGCCGGGCACGCCCGACGCGCCGAACGGCACGATCCACCGGCTGTCCTCGCGGCGGGCCAGGTCCCACACGTAGCGGGCGGCCGGGCCGCGCGCGCTGAGGTCGGTGACGCCGGGCACGCTCGACGTGGACAGGACGCAGTCGTGGTCGCCGTCCAGGGCCGGCCGCAGCGCCTCGTCCCCGTCCGGCAGCGCCGCCCACGGCGCGAGCCGGTGCGTGGCGCCCCACGGCTCGTCCGGCGGCGCGGCGGCGACCTCCTCCAGGGCGTCCCGCACGGCGGCCTCCCGGTCGGCGGGGGGCACGGGTCCGGAGGTCAGCAGCGTCTCCAGCGCGTACGCGACGCGCGGCACGAGCGCCAGCCACGGCCGGAACAGCTCCGGGTAGGCGGGGAGGTCGGCCAGCGGCGCGAACACCGGGTGCGCCGCGATCCGGCGCACGACACCGCCGCGCACGGCGGCGTACAGCGCGGCGTCCAGGCTGTCGGCGGCCATGCGCCGGTTCCAGCACAGCAGCCGGTCGCGCAGCGCCGCCGCGGCCGGGGAGATCCCGTCCAGGCGGGAGGCGAGGGCCAGCAGCGGGCGCGCCGAGGCGAGCCGGGTGTCGGTGTGGACGGCGGCCATGCCGGACGCCGTCCACTCCTTCGACGCCTCCAGGAGGCGGGCGATGCGGTCGGCCCGGTGCGGCGGCGCGAACTCGACGCCCAGCGGCGTCGCGAGCCCGCGCGCGTTCGCCATGACCGCGATGCCGTCGACGGGGGCGCGGGGCAGCGGTTCGTGGTGCCCGCGCCACTCGTGCGCCGGTTCCCACGCCGGTACGACCCGCAGCATGTTGGCCCGGGGCCGCAGGGGGACGTGGCCGGCGACCCGGTGGAGCGTGCCCCCCTCGGTGTCGGCGGCCTGCACGACGTTCACGGGCTCGACCCACCGGTCGAAGGCCCGGTCGACGTCGCCGGCCGTCCGCGCGGCGAGCAGCGCGGGCAGCGCCGCGAACCCCAGCTCGCCGGTGACGCGGGGCGGGTGGCGCAGGCTGATCGCGCCGCCCTCGCCGTCGTCCGGGACGACGACCGGGCCGCGGTCGGTCTCGACGACCTCGACGGTGACCGGTTCGGCGCCCTTCACCTCGACGGTCTCGGTGTGGGCGCGGGCGGGCCGCCAGCCGTCCGGCCCGAGCGCCTCCGGGGTCCCGTCGGCGCGGCGCCGCAGCTTCTCGCGGTAGAGGTCCTGGTAGTCGGCCATGGCGTTGGTGATGGCCCAGGCGGCCGTGCCGGTGTGGCCGAAGTGCGCGAGGCCGGGGACGCCGGGCACGGCGAGGCCGACCACGTCGTACTCGGGGCAGGCGAGCCGGATCTGCTGGTAGACGCCGGGCGCCTCGATGAACCGGTGCGGGTCGCCCGCCAGGAGGGCGGCGCCGGTGGCGGTCCGGTCGGCGTCGACCAGCCAGCCGTTGCTGCCGGAGGTGCCGGGGCCGTCCGTCGCGAACAGCTCGGTCGCCTCGTCGCCCAGGGTGCGGGCGACGTGCTCGCGCCACAGCTTGGTCGGGAAGCCGGCGAAGAGGATGTGCGTCGACAGCCAGACGCCCAGCGGCACCCAGGGCTCCCAGGTGCCCGGTTCGAGGCCGGTGGCCGCGAACTCGCGGCTGCGGCGGGCGCCTTCGTCGAGGCCCGCGTTCACCCCGTCCGTGTACGCCGTGACCCAGGCGCGGGTCGGGGCGTCCAGCCGGTCGAGGCAGCGCCGGGCGGTGTCGGCGAGCCGGACGCGGCGGGCGAAGACGTCCCACTCGACGGAGTCCGGGCCGAGGAAGGCGGCCGTCGTGCCCTGGGCGCGGTGCCGTTCGACCTCCAGCTGCCACGCCCGGTCGCGGGCCGTGGTGCGGCCCTGCGCGTAGGCGAGTTCACGCGGGTCGTCGGCGCGCAGATGCGGGATGCCCCAAGGGTCCCGGTAGACCTCGATGCTCACTCTTGTCCTGATCTCTTTAGGTAAGGCTGCCCTAACTTAAGCTACGGGCGCCGGAGGCGCAATCCGGCGGGGGTCGAATCGAATGCGTGACCCAAAACTCCCCTTTGGGGTGAACTCACTTCGGGTGCAGGCGTGTTCACCCTCCGTGCGCCAGGATTCCGGTGTCCCGGGTCGCCACCGCACGCCTGTCCCTACGGGCGGGTGTTCGGCGACCCCTGTCTTCCCGTGGGGGTCCCACCACCGTGAACAGCACCACCTTCCGCGCCCGCGCGACCGCCGTGGCCGCGACCGCCGCGGCGACGGCCGCCCTGGCCGCCGCCACGGCACCGGCGGCGAGCGCCGAGCCCGCCGCCCCCCAGGCCCCGGCCGCCCACGCCGTGGTCCTGCGGACCGGCCTGGACGTCTCGCTCCTCGACGGCGGCGTCCGCGTCCCCGTGAACGCCGTCCTCAACGAGGTGCGGGCCCCGGCCTCGGCCGACCGGACCGCGCTCACCGTCCGCCTGGACGGCGTCGACCGGGGCAGGCCCGTACGCCTGCTGCACGCCGACGCGGCGTCGGCCGGGGCCACCGCGGACGGGCGGCGCGCGGAGGGCTCCGCGAACCTCGTCCGGGCCCGCGTCCACCTCCCCGGCATGCCCCTGCTGTCGCTCGTCGAACTCGAACAGGTCACCGCCCGCGCGGTCTGCGAGACGGGCGCCCGGCCCACCGCCGAGGCGAACCTGCTCGGCGCGGTGACCGTCCTCGGCAAGCGGGTCACGGTGACGCCCGGCGAACGCAGCACGGTCCGCGTCCCGAACGTCGGCGAGGTCACCCTGGACCTGTCCCACCGCACGACCACGTCCACGACGGCGGCGGCCACGGCCCTCCGGCTGAGGGTCGCCGTGAACCCGCTGAACCTGAACGTCGCGAAGGTCGAGGGCACGGTGACCCTCGCCGAGGCCGGCTGCACGGCACCGGAAGCCGCCTCGTCGTCCCCCGCCCCGACCCCGGCGTCCCCGGCCCCCGACCCGTCCCCGGCCGGCGCGGCGGCGCCGCCCCGGGCGTCCGGCGGCGACCTGGCCGAGACGGGCGGCGACTCCCGCACGCCCTACGTCGCCGGCGCCGCGGTGCTCCTCCTGGCGGCGGGGGCGGCGACCGTGAGGCTCACCCGCCGCGCCCGTTCCTGACGCCCCGCCGGGCCGGGGCCCCTCCCACCGCGGGAGGGGCCCCGGCCCCCGGTCACGACCGGCTGCAGCCGGCCATGACCAGGGCCTGGTCCAGGGCCTGGAGGAATCGATTCGTCGTCACCCGGTCCCGCACCGCCAGCCGCAGCCACTGCGGCCCCAGCCCCGGGAAGGTGTCACCGCGCCGCGCCGCGAACCCCAGCGCCCGCAGCCGCTCCCGGACCACGTCCGCCCCCTCCACCCGGATCAGGACGAACGGCCCCTCCGCGGCCTCCACGGCCCGTACCTCGTCGAACTCCGCCAGCCCGGCCAGCAGATGGGCCCGCTCGACGGCCACCCGCCGCGCCGCCTCCTCCGCCTCCTCCAGCGCCTCCCGCGACATGCACGCCTCGGCCGCCACCAGCGCCGGCGTCGACACCGGCCACAGCGGCTGCACGCGCTCCAGCGCCGCCACGGTGTCCGGCGCCGCCAGCACGTACCCGATCCGCAGCCCCGCGAGCCCCCACGTCTTCGTCAGGCTCCGCAGCACCACCAGCCCCGGCACGTCCGCCCGCCCGGCCAGCGCCTCCCGCTCGCCCGGCACGGCGTCCATGAACGCCTCGTCCACGACCAGGGTCCGCCCCGGCCGCGCCAGCGCCGTGAGCGTCGCCCCGGGGTGCAGGACCGACGTGGGGTTCGTCGGGTTGCCGACCACCACCAGGTCCGCGTCCTCGGGCACCCGCGCCGGGTCCAGCCGGAAGCCGTCCTCCTCGCGCAGCACCACCCGGCGCACCTGGTGCCCCGCGTCCCGCAGCGCCGCCTCCGGCTCCGTGAACTGGGGGTGCACCACCACCGGCCGCCGCACCGGCAACGCCCGTGCCAGCAGCACGAACGCCTCCGCCGCGCCCGCCGTCAGCAGCACCCGCCGCGCGGGCAGCCCGTGCCGCTCGGCGACCGCCGCGCGTGCCGCCCGCCCGTCGGGGTAGGCGGCCAGCCCCGAGAGGGACTCCATGAGCCGCTCCCGCAGCCACGCGGGCGGGGTGTTCGTGCGGACGTTGACCGCGAGGTCGGTCAGCTTCTCGTCCCGGACCTCCACGTCGCCGTGGTGCCGCAGGTCGTACGCGTCCGCGTCGCGGGGGCCGGGGAACGGTCTGTCGCTGTCTGTGTGGGTATACATGGCCGCCAGCCGGGGTGGGGGACAGTGGGGGGTGGTGGCGGGCCGACGGCATCGGCGGCCCACCGGGTGGCTCTCGGTGCCGGACGGGGGATCCGGCGCGGGGATCAGCGGTTCAACGCCGCGTCCGTAACTCGAACACCGCGTCCCCACGGGTGTACCCCCGCCCCCCGGCGGGCAACCGCCCGGCCCCGTACGCCACCGCCACCGCGCAGGTCACACGCGCCGCCCCGCAGGGGGACTTCCGCTTCGGCACGAGCAGCCCGCTCCCCGCCGGACCGCACCCCCCGTACCGCGCCGCCTCCACCAGGGCCGCGGCCTCCGCCACCGAGGGCGTGCCCACCGCCGCCAGCGCTGCCCCCGAGGGACGGGGCACCGCGACGCGGGCCAGCACGTCGGCCGGGTGGGCGCGCAGCGGTACGCCGAGCAGGGATGCGGCCTCCACCAGGCCCGGCTCACCGGCCTTCGCCGCCACCGTCGCCAGCGCCACCACCTCCCGTGGCCCCCGGCCCGCCTCCCGCAGGACCGCGGCGACCAGGTCGCACACCTCCCGCGCGCTCACCCCGCGCCGGGCGCCCACGCCCACCACCAGGCTCACGGCCGGCAGTGCCCGACGAACCGCCGCGCCGTCTGCGGCACGGCCGCCCAGTGCGTGTGCACGTAACTCGCGTGCACCCCGCCCCGGACGAAGCCCTCCACGCGCCGCTCCGGCTGCCGCAGCCCCCACGCCGGGTTCGCCCCGGCGCCCGGCTCGATCACCGTGCGGTGGAACTCGTGGCCCCGCAGCCGCGTCCCGGCCGCCGCCACCGGGCTGTCGCTCACCGCGACCGCGTCCCGGTACCCCAGCGTCAGCCGCTCCGACATCCGCGCGTCCGCGTCCAGCACCCCGCACATCGGCCGCCCGTCCAGCGAACGCGCCAGGTACAGCAGGCCCGCGCACTCCGCCGCGACCGGGGCACCCGACCGCGCCAGCGCGGACACCGCGTCCCGCAGGGACGCGTTCGCGGACAGCTCCGGCGCGTACACCTCCGGGAAACCGCCGCCGACCACCAGGCCGCGCGTCCCCTCCGGCAGCTTCTCGTCGCGCAGCGGATCGAACGCCACCACCTCGGCACCCGCCGCCGCCAGCAACTCGGCGTGCTCCGCGTACGAGAACGTGAACGCCGCCCCGCCGGCCACCGCCACCACCGGCCGCGCCCCGGCCGCCGGCTCCGCGGCGCCCGCGCGCAGCAGGGCGGCCTCGGCCGACCAGGGCTCCGCGTGCAGCGGCGGCGCCGAACGGGCCAGCGCCAGCAGCGCGTCCAGGTCGCAGCCCTGCCGCACCTGCTCCGCCTGCGCCCGCACGGCGTCCACGGCCTGGGCCCGCCGCTCCGCGACCGGCACCAGGCCCAGGTGCCGCGACGGCGTCGAGACGGCCGGCGCCCGCCGCAGCACGCCCAGCACGGGCACGCCGGACTCGCCCAGCGCCTCCCGCAGCAGGTGCTCGTGCCGGTCGGTGGCGACCTTGTTGAGGATCACCCCGCCGATCCGCACCTGCGGGTCCCACGACGCGAACCCGTGCACCAGCGCCGCCACCGACCGCGACTGCGACGAGGCGTCCACGACCAGCACCACCGGCGCCCGCAGCAGCTTCGCCACCTGCGCCGTCGACGCCAGCTCGCCCTGGTCGGCGGCGCCGTCGTACAACCCCATCACGCCCTCGACGACGGCCAGGTCGCAGCCGCGCGCGCCGTGCGCGAACAGCGGCGCCACCAGGTTCGTACCGCACATGAACGCGTCGAGGTTCCGCCCGGGGCGGCCCGTTGCCAGCGCGTGGTAGCCCGGATCGATGTAGTCGGGGCCCACCTTGTGCGGCGACACCGCCAGACCACGGCCGGCGAACGCGGCCATCAGCCCCGTCGCGACCGTGGTCTTGCCCGCGCCGGAGGACGGCGCGGCGATGACGAGACGTGCTACCACTCGATGCCCCGCTGGCCCTTCTGACCGGCGTCCATCGGGTGCTTCACCTTGGACATGTCGGTCACCAGGTCGGCGAAGTCCAGCAGTTCCTGCGGCGCGTTCCGGCCGGTGACCACCACGTGCTGCGTGCCGGGCCGGTTGCGCAGCACCTCGATCACCTCGGCGGTGTCCACCCACCCCCAGTGCAGCGGGTAGGCGAACTCGTCCAGCACGTAGAACCGGTACGTCTCCGCGGCCAGGTCGCGCTTGACCTGCTCCCAGCCCTCCCGCGCCTTGTCCTCGTTGGACTGCTCGCCGTCCTTCGGGTCGCGCTGGATCCACGACCAGCCCTCGCCCATCTTGTGCCAGGCGACCGTGCCGCCCTCGCCGGTCGCGCCGAGCGCCTTGAGCGCGTTCTCCTCACCGACCTTCCACTTCGCCGACTTGACGAACTGGAACACCCCGATCGGCCAGCCCTGGTTCCAGGCGCGCAGCGCCATCCCGAACGCGGCGGTCGACTTGCCCTTGCCCACACCCGTGTGGACCATCACCAGCGGGCGGTTGCGGCGCTGGCGGGTGGTGAGACCGTCGTCCGGAACGACGGTCGGCTGTCCCTGCGGCACTATGCTGCCCTCCTCGTAGTACGAACATCCTTGACCAGCCCGGCGATCGCGTCCGCGCGCAACTCGTCCAGCGTCACGGCCGTACCGCCCAGATCCCGTGCGAGCCCCGCGGCCAGACCGAGCCGCACGGGCCCGGTCTCGCAGTCCACGACGACCGACGCCGTCCCCTCCGCCGCGTGCAGCCCCGCCGCCCGCGCGACCAGCCGCAGCGGCTGCGGGCCCCCGGTCGCCCGGCCGTCCGTCACCACGACGAGCAGCGGACGCCGCGCCGGGTCCCGCAGCCGCTCCACCCGCAGCACGTCGTGCGCCTTCACCAGGCCCGCCGCCAGCGGCGTGCGGCCCCCGGTCGGCAGCCGCTCCAGCCGCGTGGCCGCCGCGTCCACCGACGAGGTGGGCGGCAGCACCAGCTCCGCGTCCCGCCCCCGGAAGGTCACCAGGCCCACCTTGTCCCGCCGCTGGTACGCGTCGAGGAGCAGCGACAGCACGGCGCCCTTCACCGCGCCCATGCGCTGCCGGGCCGCCATCGACCCCGAGGCGTCCACCACGAACAGCACCAGGTTCCCCTCGCGCCCCTCCCGCACCGCCTGGCGCAGGTCGTCGGGGCGGACGACGAACCCGGGGCCCGACCGGCCGCGCGCCCGCTGGTGCGGGGCGGCCGCCTGCACGGTGGCCGTCAGGTGCAGCTTCGTCAGGGCGCCGTGCGGGCGGCGCGCCCCGGTGGTGCGGCCGTGCTCGGTACGCGCCCGGGAGCGGCGCCCGGCGGCGCCGTCGCCGACCCCGGGGACGGTCAGCACCTTCGTGCGGAACGGCTCGGCCGCGGCGACCGGCGACTGCTCGCGGGCCGGGGCCGGGCCGGCGCCGGGGGAGGGGGCCGCCTCCGGCCGCTCCCCGGACGGCTCCGGCGCGCCCGCCCGTGGGCCGGGCTCCTGCGCCTGCGGCGGAACGCCCCCGCCGCCACCGGGACCGCCGCCGTCCCCGTCCGGGCCGCCGTCGTCGCCGTCACCGCCGTCACCGTCGGGGCCCTGCGGGTCCGGGTCCGGCCCGTCGTCCCCGCCGAACTCCTCCAGCGTCTCGTCCAGTTTGTCCTCGTCGAGGCCCGGCGCGTCGAAGGGCGACCGCCGCCGCCGGTGCGGCAGCGCCAGCAGCGCGGCCTGCCGCACGTCGTCGACCGTCACCCCGGTGCGCCCCGCCCAGGCGGCGAGCGCCGTCGCGGTCCGCGCCATCACGATGTCCGCGCGCATGCCGTCCACCTCGAACGCCGCGCACGTCGCCGCGATCTGCCGCAGCGCGTCGTCCCCGAGCCGCACCTGCGGCAGCAGCGCCCGCGCGGCCGCGATCCGCTCCCGCAGCGCGGCCTCCTCGCCGGCCCAGCGCGCCGCGAAGCCGGCCGGGTCGTCGTCGTACGCGAGGCGCCGGCGCACCACCTCCACCCGCTGCTCCGGGTCCCGGGACGCGGCGACCTCCACGGTCAGCCCGAAGCGGTCCAGCAACTGCGGCCGCAGCTCGCCCTCCTCGGGGTTCATCGTCCCGACGAGCAGGAACCGGGCGGCGTGCCGCACCGAGACGCCCTCGCGCTCGACGTGGGAGGCGCCCATAGCGGCGGCGTCCAGCAGGTGGTCGACGAGGAAGTCGCCGAGCAGGTTGACCTCGTCGACGTAGAGGATGCCCCGGTGCGCCTGCGCGAGCAGCCCCGGCTCGAACGCCTTCACCCCCTCGGCGAGGGCCCGTTCGATGTCCAGCGACCCGACGAGCCGGTCCTCCGAGGCGCCGACGGGCAGTTCCACCATCCGCGCGGGCCGCGGCACCCCGGCACCGGCCTCGTGCGGTCCGTCCGGGCAGTCCGGGTCGGGCGCGGCGGGGTCGCAGCTGAACCGGCAGCCCGGCACGACCGGCACCTCCGGCAGCAGCTCGGCGAGCGCGCGCACGGCGGTGCTCTTCGCCGTGCCCTTCTCGCCGCGCACCAGGACGCCGCCGACCGCCGGACTGACGGCGTTCAAGAGCAGCGCCAGGCGCAGGTCGTCCATCCCCACCACGGCGGTGAACGGGTAGCGGGTGCTCATCAGCTGATCGCTCCTTCGAGTGGCTTCCGGCCGGACCGCAGGTGTGCCGCCGTGGCACGGCACGGGCAAGTGCCCGTGCTCCCCGCCCGCGCGGGGGTCGAGGGGGCGTTCACGGCGCCCCCGGCGCGACGAACGGCAGCCCGCCCGGCGGGCCGGACTCGATGAGCTTCCACAGCGCGTCCGTGTCCGCGTGCTCCTCGATCAGGTCCCCGAGCCGGTCCAGCTGCTCCTCCCGCAGCACGCCGAACGACGTGTCGGGCGCCGGGACGAAGCGCCGCCCGGCCGCCGCGGCGACCTCCCGCAGGAACGCCCGCCGGAAACCGTCGCTCTCCAGCGAGCCGTGCCAGTGCGTCCCCCACACGGCCCCCACCCGGCAGCCGTCGAGGAAGGGCTCGCCACCCAGCACCTCGGCGACCCCGTGGTGGATCTCGTACCCCTCGACCCGCTCGCCGAGCGCCTCGCCGACCGGCCGCGCGAGGGTCTTGTCGGGGGCGAACCGCACCCGCACCGGCAGCAGCCCGAGCGCCTCCACGGCCCCGGCCCGCGACTCCACGTCGTCCTCGATGTGCTCGCCGAGCGCCTGGAAGCCGCCGCAGACGCCCAGCACCGGCCGCCCCTCGGCGGCGCGCCGGACCAGCGCGTCGGCCAGTCCCCGCTCCCGCAGCCACTGCAGCGCCCGCACCGTGCCGCGGGTGCCCGGCACGACCGCCAGGTCCGCGTCGGCCAGCTCCTCGGGCCGGTCCACGAAGCGGACGACGACGCCCGGTTCGGCGGCCAGCGCGTCCACGTCCGTGAAGTTCGACATCAGCGGTACGGCGCACACCGCGACCCGCAGCACGTCCTCGCCGACCGGCGGCGCCACCACCGACTCGCGGACGGCGCCGCGCAGCGAGACGCGCAGCCCGTCCTCCTCGTCGATGCCGAGCCCGTGCGCGTACGGCAGCACGCCGAACGTCCGCCGGCCCGTCAGGTCGTACAGCATGTCGAGGCCCGGCTCCAGCAGCGTCACGTCGCCGCGGAACTTGTTCACCAGGTACCCCGCGACGAGCGCCTGGTCCTCGGGCGAGAGCAGCGCCGTCGTGCCGAAGAACTGGGCGAACACCCCGCCCCGGTCGATGTCGCCGACCACCAGGACGGGGAAGCCCGCGGCCCGCGCGATGCCCATGTTCACGATGTCGTTGCGCCGCAGGTTGATCTCGGCGGGGCTGCCGGCGCCCTCGCAGATCACCGCGTCGTGCGTGGCCCGCAGCTCCTCCAGGCACTCCACGACCGTGCCGAGCAGCGCCTGCTGCCGGCCCCCGTGGTAGCCGCGGGCGCTCAGCTCGCCGACCGGCTTGCCCATCAGCACGACCTGGCTGGACCGGTCGCTGCCCGGCTTCAGCAGCACCGGGTTCATCAGCGCGCTCGGCTCGACGCGGGCGGCCTGCGCCTGCATCGCCTGCGCCCGCCCGATCTCCGCGCCCTCGCGCGTCACGAACGAGTTGAGGGACATGTTCTGCCCCTTGAACGGCGCGACCCGCACGCCCTGCCGGACCAGCCAGCGGCAGATCCCGGCCGTCACCACGCTCTTGCCCGCGTCGGACGTCGTCCCCGCGACCAGCAGTCCCCCGCTCACGCGCCCCTCCGCTTCCACGCCCCGTACAGCAGCCGCCCGCCCGCGCAGACGGCCAGCGCCAGTCCTCCGACGCGGCGCGACAGCCGCACCGCCCGTTCGACGTCCGCCACCTCGACGGCCCGCCCCCCGCCGTTGAGGACCGGCCGGTGCTCGACCCGCCCCCCGTACGACAGGGTGCCCCCGAGCCGTACGCCCAGGGCGCCCGCGAACGCCGCCTCGACGGGGCCCGCGTTGGGCGACGGGTGCTTGCGCGCGTCCGCCCGCCAGGCCCGTACGGCCCCCCGCGGGTCACCGCCCGCGACGACCGCGAGCGCGGCCGTCAGCCGGGCCCCGGGGGCGCCGGCCACGTCGTCGAGCCGCGCCGAGGCCCAGCCGAACCGGAGGTGGCGCGGGGACCTGTGGCCGACCATCGCGTCCAGCGTGTTGACCGCCCGGAAGGCGACCAGGCCCGGCACGCCGCCGAGCGCGCCCCACACGAGGGCGCCGACCACCGCGTCGGAGGTGTTCTCGGCGACGGACTCCACCACGGCCCGCGCGATGCCCGGCCCGTCCAGGGCCTGCGGGTCGCGCCCGCACAGGTGCGGCAGCCGCTCGCGGGCCGCCTCCACGTCGCCGGCGGCCAGCGCGCCGCCGATCGCCCGGGCCTCCCGGCCCAGGGACGTCCCGCCGACGACGGCCCACACCGTGGCGGCGGTCAGCGCGACGGACGCGGCGCCCCGACCCCGGACGGCCCGTGCGGCGAGCGCGGCGGCCGTGGCGGCGCCTCCGGCGCACACGGCGGTGTGGAGCGCGCCCCAGCCGCGGTGGTCGCGCCACAGCGCGCGTTCGACGGCGCCCGCGGCCCGCCCGAAGGCGGCCACGGGGTGGCCGCGGCGGGGGTCCGCGAAGATCAGGTCGCCGAGGAGCCCGGCGGTGGCGCCGTACGCGAAGACTCGATCGTCCCGCATCGGCTCAGCAGCCCGGTGCGCCGGATCGGCCACGGGTCCGCGAGCCGGGGCTCGGGGTTCTCGACGGGGGGAGGGGAACGCAGCCGGGCATGCGCAATGTCCTCACTCAGGGTCCGCGCCCTGGCTCGACGTGACCGGCGGTGAGAGTTCCTGGCTCCCGGGCGCCCCGCGACGGCGTGTCGCGCGGAGCCCGGTGACAGTGGCGGGACCGCGCCGGATTCGCACCGGGCTTCCTCTCCTGCCGCCGTAGATGGCCTGGGCAGTCCACCACGGCCCGCGAAGGCCCGTCAACTCACCCTTGACCTGCGGCGGAGCGGTGTGCCGCGCCCCACAGGGCGGCCGCGGGAGGACCGTACGACGACGGCCGGGCCGGCCGTACCGCGGGGTACGACCGGCCCGGCCGGATGCTTCGGCCCTGCTCAGGCCACGATCAGGTAGATCCCGTACGCGACGGCCGCGGCGCACAGCGCGAAGCAGGCGTACGCGCCGGTGCGGGCCAGGGCGGCGGAACCGCCCTGGGCGGAGGCCCGCTCCTGCCGGGAGAGGCCCACCAGGCCGAGGGTGAACAGGCCGACGAGTGCGACGGTGGTGACGAGGCCCACGCCGAAGACGGAGCCGAGGGCTGCCCAGTCGATGTCCATAGCGTCTTTCCTTACACCGTGGCCGTGGGCGCCGCGCCGGACGCGGCGGCCGGGGCCGGGATGGTGGTCTTGAGGGCGGCGTCGTCCGCGGGGTCGGCGGGGACGGTGCCGGCGGGCGGCGGGGTGACGGCCGCGATGGCGGTGGTGACGACCCCGGCGGGCTCGGGCTCGCCGGCGGCCTCGGCGCCGTCCCCGGTCTCGTTGACGTTGGTGTGGTCGACGACCTGGCGGCGCGAGACGAACCAGATGGCGGCGGAGGAACCGACGAGGAAGGCGGCGACGACCGCGACGCCCCAGTCGCCCTGGCGGGCGACGAGCTCGGCGAGCGCGGCGACCAGGCCGGCGGCCGGCAGGGTCAGGCCCCAGGCGACGAACATCCGGGTGGCGGTGGACCAGCGGACCACGCCGCCCTTGCGGCCGAGGCCCGCGCCCATCACGGCGCCGGAGCAGACGTGCGTGGTGGAGAGCGAGAAGCCCAGGTGGGAGGAGGCCAGGATCACGGTCGCGGCGCCGGTCTGGGCGGCGAAGCCCTGCTGCGGCTGGAGGTCGGTGAGGCCCTTGCCCATGGTGCGGATGATGCGCCAGCCGCCCAGGTAGGTGCCGAGCGCGATGGCCAGGCCGGCGGAGACGATGACCCACACGGGCGGGTTGGAGCCGGGGGCGAGGGCGCCGCCGGCGACCAGGGCGAGGGTGATGATGCCCATGGTCTTCTGCGCGTCGTTGGTGCCGTGGGCGAGGGAGACCAGGCCCGCGGAGGCGATCTGGCCGGCCTTGTAGCCCTTGCGGCCGGTCTTCTGGTCGATGTTCGCGCCGACCTTGTACGTGAGGCGGGTGGCGACCATCGCGGCCACGCCGGCGACCACCGGGGCGGCGACGGCCGGGATCAGGACCTTGGTGAGGACGACGCCGCCGTTGACGCCGCTGACGCCGATGGACGCGACGGTCGCGCCGATCAGGCCGCCCATGAGGGCGTGGGAGGAGCTGGAGGGCAGGCCGACCAGCCAGGTCAGGAGGTTCCAGAGGATCGCGCCGACGAGGGCGGCGAGGATGACCTCCGGTTGGATGCCCGTCTCGTCGACGAGCCCTTTGGAGATCGTCTTGGCGACCTCCACGGACAGGAACGCGCCCACCAGGTTCAGCACGGCCGACATGGCCACCGCCGCCTTGGGCTTCATCGCGCCGGTCGAGATGGTCGTGGCCATCGCGTTGGCGGTGTCGTGGAAACCGTTTGTGAAATCGAACACGAGAGCTGTCACGACCACAATGGCGAGCAGCAGCGTGATGTGTTCCATTTACCCAGGCAATCGTTCGACGTCAGTGGCTCGCCGAACGTAGGCAACCTGGGTGAACGGAAGGTGAACTGGACCGGGCGGCGTGGTGTCCCGACCTGTGAGAGGGGATTCCGCTTGTGCCCCGGCCCCGGAATCCCGGCCCCCCGGGATCCGAAACCGGGTCGGACCGAGACACTCGTCACTTTCGGGCCGGTCCGTCCGCTGGCAGGATCACCGCATGGCGCAGGACGGCGGGACGGACGCGGGAGCACCCGGCGGGGCGGTCGGGACGGCGGTCGGGGAGGCGTGGGACGCCCTGGTCGCCACGGCGCGCAGGACGGTGGCCGACGGGCTGGTCGTCGGCACCTCGGGGAACGTCTCCGTACGCGTCGGGGACCTCGTCCTCGTCACCCCGAGCGGCGTGCCGTACTCCCGCCTGACCGGGGACGACGTCGTCGCCGTCGACCTGGACGGGCGGCCGGTCCGCGGCACGCTGCCGCCGACCAGCGAACTGCCGGTGCACCTCGCCGTGTACCGCTCCACCGACGCCGGGGCGGTCGTCCACACCCACGCCGTGCACGCCACCGCCGTGTCGACCCTCGTCGACGAGCTGCCGCCGGTCCACTACATGGCCGCCGCCCTCGGCGGACCCGTGCGCGTCGCCCCCTACGCCCTGTACGGCACGCGGGAGCTGGCCGACCACATGCTCACCGCCCTGACCGGACGCACCGCCTGCCTCCTGCGCAACCACGGCACGATCGCCTACGGCGCGACGCTCGACCAGGCGTACGACCGCACCGCCCAGCTGGAGTGGATGTGCCGGGTCTGGCTCGCCGCCGACAGCCACCCCACCCGCACCCCGGCGCTCCTCACCCCGGACCAGCTGGCCGAGACGGCCGAGAAGCTCCGCGGCTACGGCCACCCCGGCTGACCCGCACGCCGCCCCGCCTCGTACGGGCCCCGCGTCACCCGTCCCCGTACGGCCCCCGTCCCCGTCACCCGGCGGCCGCCGTCCACTGGCACCGACCGGCCGGCGTGCGGACACTGGACGGGTGCGTTCCGCTACAGGCGCGGCGGTGGCCGCCACCACAGTGATCGGTGCCGGGACGGCCGCCGTGGCGGCCGGCCGGTACGCCAGCGGCGTGGCGCTCAGGCCGCGCCCGGGGCGGCCCCTGCCCGGCGAGCCCCGGCTCACCGTGCACGCCACCGGCCCCGGCCGGGTCACCCTCACCCGCGCCCTGCCCTCCCTCCGCCCCGGCGCGTACGGCCTGGAGGGCCCCGGCGTCCACGCGGTCGTCGGCCCCGTCCTCGACGAGGTGCCGCACGCCCCCGACACCGTCGTGCGCCGCCTCGAACGGGTCGACCGCGGCACCCTGGAGGCCGGCACCCGCGTCCGCCTCACCCCGCAGCTCCACACCGGCACCCCCGCCTCCGCGCTCGGCCTCCCGTACGAGGACGTCGAGATCACCGGCGAGCTCGGCCCCCTGCCCGCCTGGTACGTCCCGGCCGCCCGCGCCACGTGGGTGATCACCGCGCACGGCCTGGGCGCCACCCGGGAGCACCCGCTGAACCTGCTGGGCCTGCTCCACGGCAGGCTGCGCTTCCCGGTGCTCGACCTCGCCTACCGCGGCGACCCGGGCGCCCCCCGCCCCGCCGACGGCCTCGGCCACCTCGGGGACTCCGAGTGGCGCGACCTGGACGCGGCCGTCCACCACGCCGTCCGCCAGGGCGCCCAGGGCGTGATCCTGCACGGCTGGTCGACCGGCGCCGCCATGGCCCTGCGCACCGCAGCCCGCAGCCGCCTGCGCGACCGGATCGTCGGTCTCGTCCTCGACTCGCCGGTCCTCGACTGGGAGGCGACCCTCCGCGCCCTGGCCGCCGCTCACCGCGTCCCCTCCGCCCTGCTGCCCCTCGCCGTCCGGGCGGCGCAGGGCAGGACCGGGCTGCGCGGCGGGGGCCCCGTCCGGGCCGCCGACCCCGGCGCCCTGAAGGTGCCCGCCCTGGTCCTCCACGGCCCCGACGACGCCATCGCCCCCTGGGCGGCGACCCGCGCCTTCGCCGACCGGCGCCCCGACCTGGTCACCCTCCGCGCCGTCCGGCACGCGCCGCACGCCGCCATGTGGAACGCCGACCCCGAACGGTACGAGGAGGCCGTGCGCCGCTTCCTCACCCCGCTCCTCTGAGTCGACCGTCCCCTTCCGTTTGGGCTTTCGGGCCGTCAGCGGGAAGACTGCCCCCGTGACCTCTCGAAAGCCCGATGAGCAACTGGCGCGCAACTCCAGACTCCGACTCGTCCGGCCCCGGTCGCTGGCGGCGACCGCCCGCCGGGCGGTCGCCGACCGGCGCACACGGCCGGCCCCGCGCCCGCCGGAGGGCACGCCGCCCCGGGCGGAGCTGGCCCGTCAGGCCCGGCAGGTCCTGGCCGACGCCGTGCGCGTCGCCCGCTGGGCCGCCGTCGACCGCGGCCTCGTCACCGCCCACGCCCCCGGTTCGGCCCGCGAACGGGCCGCCGCCGCCCTCGGCCTGACCCAGGAGCAGGTCCGTACCGCCTGGGACCGCGCCCGGCTCGCCGGGCTCGTCGAGATCCACGGCGACGCCGTCCGCCCCGGCTGGCGGCTGCGCGCCTGGGACCGCGACGACTCCGCCGCGCTGCGCGGCTGGGTCGCGCTCCTCGACGCCTGGTCGCTCGCCCACCCGGCCCCGCAGGACGCCGAACCGGCCGCGGTCGCCGAGGTCGTGGAGGCCGTCCCGCAGGTCCTCTCCCTCCTCCAGCTGTCCGCCGGACCCGTCCCCGTCCCCGCCCTGCTCGACCTGCTCCAGCAGCGCGTCGCCGAACTGCGCGAGCAGCGCTGCGAGGTGCCGTACGCCGCCGACGCGGGAGCGCCGCCCGAGCCGGGCGCCCCGGCGCCGGGCGAGCGGCGGGAGGGCACGCGGGCGGCCCCCGACCCGGAGACCCTGCCCCGCCTGCTCGACTGGGCGCTGGAGGGGCTCGCCTCCGTCGGCGCCCTGACCCTCGGCGACGGCCAGGCGACGCTCACCCCGCTCGGCAACTGGGCGGTGTGGGTCAAGCTGGAGCAGATCTGCGTCGCCGCCCAGAGCCCCGCGGGGCACATCGAGCAGTCCGCGGAGGACATGCTGCGCGGCTGCGTCCGGCTCACCCCCGGCCCGGCCCGCGCCGAGTACCGCGCCTGGCTCGCCGCCCGGCCCACCGGCAAGGCCGTCGCCGAGCTGCTCGCCGTCGCCCGCGGCGACGACGCCCTCCTGCGCGGGCTGGCCTTCGAGGCCCTCCGCGTGGTGGGCGCCGCCGCCGAGGCCGAGGTGCGCGCCGCCGCGGGCGAACCGTCACTCCGTCCGTACGCCCTGCTCTGGCTCGCCGAGCACGAGGGCGCCGACCCCGACGAGGCGCCGGACGTCCTCACCCGCCAGGAGGCCACCTGGCTCTGGGTGGACACCGCCGCGGCCGTCGTCGACCACGGCGAGAGCGACCTCCTCGTGCGGCACCTGGAGTCCGCCGTGCAGGGCACCGTCCCCGCGCTGCTCGACGAGGTCCGCGCGGTCGGCCACCCCCGCACGGTGCAGGTGCTGGTCGCGCTGGCCGCGGCGCACCCGGACCCGGCCCTCGCCAAGGCGGTCCGCCGCGCCGCGTTCCAGGTCCACGCGGGCGGCGCCTGACCCACACCCGCCCGCGGCACGCCCCGGCCCCCGCGCCGCGGCTCCCGCGCCCCGGCCCTGCGCTCCGGGCCTCGCGCTCCGGGCGCACCGGCCCGAGGGCGCGGGGCCCGGGGCCTCGGCGCCGCTCCGGCGCCCGCCGCCGGACGGCCCGCCCGGCACCCGGTCCGGAGCCGCCCCGCGTGCCGGCGCCCGCCCCGCCCCCACGCCCGGAAGGGGCCGCCCCGCCCCCGGGACGCCCCGGGGGCGGGCCGCCGCATCCCGGAAAAGCAGTTGCACGCGCCCGTTAGACTGGCCCGTATGGCCATTCTCCCTGTGCATTAGACGGTGTCGACGTCACCGCAGCCGCCGTCCACCCGTCCCCCCGCCCTGGAGTCTGTCCGTGATCACCGCCACCGGCCTTGAGCTGCGCGCCGGCGCACGCGTCCTCATCGAGTCCGCTTCCTTCCGCATCGCCAAGGGCGACCGCATCGGCCTCGTCGGCCGCAACGGCGCCGGCAAGACCACCCTCACCAAGTGCCTCGCCGGGGAGGGCGTCCCCGCCGCCGGCACCATCGCCCGCTCCGGCCAGGTCGGCTACCTCCCGCAGGACCCGCGCACCGGCGACCTCGACGTGCTGGCCCGCGACCGGATCCTCTCCGCCCGCGGCCTCGACGTGCTGATCCGCAAGATGCGCCTGAACGAGGAGCGCATCGCGGGCGGCCAGGGCGCCACCCGCGAGAAGGCCCTCAAGCAGTACGAGCGCCAGGAGACCGAGTTCCTGACCAAGGGCGGGTACGCCGCCGAGGCCGAGGCGTCCACCATCGCCGCCGCCCTCGGCCTGCCCGACCGGGTGCTGGGCCAGCCGCTGCACACCCTCTCCGGCGGTCAGCGCCGCCGCATCGAGCTGGCGCGGATCCTCTTCTCGGACGCCGACACGCTGCTCCTGGACGAGCCGACCAACCACCTCGACGCCGACTCGATCGCCTGGCTGCGCGACTACCTCAAGACGTACCGCGGCGGCTTCGTCGTCATCTCCCACGACGTCGACCTCGTCGAGACCGTCGTCAACAAGGTCTTCTACCTGGACGCCAACCGGTCCGTGATCGACGTCTACAACATGGGCTGGAAGCTCTACCAGCGCCAGCGCGAGGACGACGAGAAGCGCCGCCGCCGCGAGCGGCAGAACGCCGAGAAGAAGGCCGCCGCGCTCAACGCCCAGGCCGACAAGATGCGCGCCAAGGCCACCAAGACGGTCGCCGCGCAGAACATGGCCCGCCGCGCCGAGAAGCTGCTGTCCGGCCTGGAGGAGCTGCGCCAGTCCGACAAGGTCGCCAAGCTGCGCTTCCCCGAGCCCGCGCCCTGCGGCAAGACCCCGCTCACGGCGGAGGGGCTGTCCAAGTCGTACGGCTCGCTGGAGATCTTCACCGACGTCGACCTGGCCATCGACAAGGGCTCCCGCGTCGTCATCCTCGGCCTCAACGGCGCCGGCAAGACGACCCTGCTGCGCCTGCTCGCCGGAGTGGAGAAGCCCGACACGGGCCAGGTCACGCCGGGCCACGGCCTGAAGCTCGGCTACTACGCGCAGGAGCACGAGACGCTCGACCCGGAGCGCACGGTCCTGGAGAACATGCGCTCGGCCGCGCCCGACCTGGACCTGGTCGAGGTCCGCAAGGTCCTCGGCTCGTTCCTGTTCTCCGGCGACGACGTCGACAAGCCGGCCGGCGTCCTCTCCGGCGGCGAGAAGACCCGTCTCGCCCTGGCCACCCTCGTCGTCTCCTCGGCGAACGTGCTGCTCCTCGACGAGCCGACGAACAACCTCGACCCGGCCAGCCGCGAGGAGATCCTCGGCGCGCTGCGCACCTACAAGGGCGCGGTCGTCCTGGTCACGCACGACGAGGGCGCCGTCGACGCCCTCCAGCCGGAGCGGATCATCCTCCTCCCCGACGGGGTCGAGGACCTCTGGGGAGCGGACTACGCGGACCTGGTCTCCCTCGCCTGATCATCTCCGTATGGATCATTCAGCCTAGTCGCGCTCCTTCATCTGAGTGAGGGGATCTCATACCGCGGCGTGGCATCCGGCAGATTTTCCGGCGCCGGAGCCGCGCCGCGCGTTTCTTTACGGCGCCCCGCTGACCTGGTACTTCGCCGCAGAATGCGCGCTGCGGCCGGGATCCCGGCGCGCGCCGCGACCGCCGGACGGCGAAACCCGCGTCCACCGACCTTGTCGAATGGCTGGCCATGTGGCCCCGGAGGGGTGATCATGAGAAGTCCAGAGCGCACTTCCCATGAGGAGGCACGGGTGGCCGAGACTCTGAAGAAGGGCAGCCGGGTGACCGGCGCCGCGCGCGAGAAGCTCGCGGCAGACCTGAAGAAGAAGTACGACGCCGGCGTGAGCATCCGGGCCCTGGCCGAGGAGACCGGCCGGTCCTACGGATTCGTCCACAGGATGCTCACCGAGTCCGGAGTCGTGCTGCGTGGACGCGGTGGAGCGACGCGGGGCAAGAAGGCCACGCCGGCCTGATCGCCGTGCGCGGGTCGTGAGGCGCCCCGGCGGTTCCGGCATGCCGTCCGGCCGCCGCCGGCCGTGGTTCGCCGCGGTCCGGCGGTCGACCGGGTGGTTACCGTGCAGTAATTTGTCGGTCGGCGCAGCTGCACCAGCTGTGCCGACCGACCGCTGCACCGGATCCGGAGGCACCCCATGACCTCGCTCGACCCTGCCCCCGTCGTGCTCGACAAGGACGGCGTACGCCTCACCGTCGAGGGCGACGTCGCCACGGTGGCCCTCACCAACCCGGCGAAGCGCAACGCCCAGTCGCCCGCCCTGTGGCGGGCCCTCACCGAGGCCGGGCGGGCGCTCCCCGGCGACGTGCGGGTCGTGGTGCTGCGCGCGGAGGGCAAGTCGTTCTCCGCCGGCCTCGACCGGCAGGCGTTCACGCCCGAGGGGTTCGACGGGGAGCCGTCGTTCCTCGACCTGGCGCGCGGCTCCGACGAGGAGCTGGACGCGACCATCGCCGAGTACCAGGAGGCGTTCACCTGGTGGCGCCGCAACGACGTCGTGTCGATCGCGGCCGTCCAGGGCCACGCGATCGGTGCCGGTTTCCAGCTCGCCCTCGCCTGCGACCTGCGGGTCGTCGCGCAGGACGTGCAGTTCGCGATGCGCGAGACCAGCCTCGGCCTGGTGCCCGACCTGACCGGGACGCAGCCCCTCGTCGCCGCGGTCGGCTACGCCCGCGCGCTGGAGATCTGCGCCACGGGCCGGTTCGTCCACGCCGCCGAGGCCGAGCGCATCGGCCTGGCCAACCTCGTGGTGCCCGCCGAGGAGCTGGACGCGGCCGTACGGGACCTGGCCGCCGCCCTGCTCGCCGCGCCGCGCGACGCCGTCGTCGAGACCAAGGCGCTGCTGCGCGGCGCGACCGGGCGGACGTACGAGGAGCAGCGCGCCGCCGAGCGCGCCGCCCAGGCCCGCCGCCTGCGCGACCTCGCGGGCCTCTCCGACTGAGCCTGCGCACCGCCCCGGACCGGGACCCGGCCCGGGGCGGTGGCGGGTCAGAAGCCGTGGCGGGCGCCCCCGTCGACCGGGAGCATCACCCCCGTCAGGTACGAGGCGGCGGGGGAGAGCAGGAACGCCGCCGTCGTGCCGAACTCCTCCGGCGTGCCGTAGCGGCGCAGCGGGATGCGGGCCTCGTTGGCCGCCCGCGCGGCCGCGGCGTCACCGGTCAGGGCGTCCAGCTGCCGCACCCGGTCCGTGTCGATGCGGGACGGCAGCAGGCCCACGACGCGGATGCCGCGCGGTCCCAGCTCGTCCGCGAGGGACTTGGCGAACCCCGCCAGGCCGGGGCGCAGGCCGTTGGAGATGGTCAGGCCGGGGATCGGCTCGTGCACCGAGGCGGACAGCACGAAACCGACGACCCCGCCCTCGTTCAGCGCGGCCGCCGCGGCGCGGGCCATGCGCACGGCGCCCATGAACACCGAGTCGAACGCGGCCCGCCAGTCCTCGTCGGTGTTGTCGGCGGCCCAGCCGGGCGCCGGCCCGCCGACGCTGACCAGCACGCCGTCGAACCCGCCGAAGTACGACCGGGCGGCGGCGATCAGCCGGTCGGGCGTGTCCGGGTCGGCGTTGTCCGCGGGCACCCCGACCGTGTCGGGGCCGAGTTCGGTGGCGGCGTCCTCGACGGCCTTCGCGTCGCGCGCCGACAGGACGACCTTCGCGCCCTCCGCCACCAGGGCCTTCGCCGTCGCGTGCCCGAGACCACGGGACGCGCCCGTCACGACGTACACACGGTCCTTCAGTCCGAGATCCATACGCCTATCCTGCCGGGTCGTCCGGTGTCAGCGCGAGGGCCGTCGCCACCAGTCCGACGTGGCTGAACGCCTGCGGGAAGTTGCCCAGCTGCCGCCGGGCCACCGGGTCGTACTCCTCGGCCAGCAGCCCCACGTCGTTGCGCAGTTCCAGGAGCCGCTCGAACAGCTCCCGCGCCTCCTCCGTGCGGCCCATCATGCGCAGCGCGTCCGCCAGCCAGAACGAGCAGGCGAGGAACGTCCCCTCCCCGCCGGGCAGCCCGTCCACCGCGATCCCGTCGGTGCCGTACCGGCGGACGAAACCGTGGTGCCCCAGCTCCGCCCGCACCGCCTCCACCGTGCCGACCACCCGGGGGTCGTCGGGCGGGAGGAAGCCGACCCGGGGGATCATCAGCGTCGCCGCGTCCAGCTCCGCGGACCCGTACGACTGGGTGAAGGTGTTGCGCACCGGGTCGTAGCCCCGCTCGCACACCTCCCGGTGCACCTCCTCGCGCATCGCCCGCCACCGGGCCACGTCCCCCGGCAGGGACGGGTCCGACTCCAGCGTGCGCACCGCCCGGTCGGCCGCCACCCACGCCATGACCTTCGAGTGGACGAAGTGCCGGCGCGGCCCGCGCACCTCCCACAGCCCCTCGTCCGGCTGGCGCCACGTCGACTCCAGGAACCCCAGGAGGCTCAGCTGCAGCGCCCAGGCCTGCCGCTGCGGCGGCATCCCCACCTCGCGCGCCAGGGCCAGCGAGTCCATCACCTCGCCGTACACGTCCAGCTGGAGCTGCTTCACGGCGGCGTTGCCGATCCGGACCGGGCGCGCCCCGCCGTAGCCGCGCAGCCACGGCACCTCGGACTCCGGCAGCCGCCGCTCACCCGCCAGGCCGTACATGATCTGGAGGTCCGCCGGGTCGCCCGCGACGGCCCGCAGCAGCCAGTCCCGCCAGGCGGCGGCCTCCTCCAGGTACCCGGCCGACAGCAGCGCCCGCAGGGTCAGCGTCGCGTCGCGCAGCCAGCAGTAGCGGTAGTCCCAGTTCCGCACGCCGCCCAGCTCCTCCGGCAGGGACGTGGTCGCGGCGGCGACGATCCCGCCGGTGGGCGCGTAGGTGAGCGCCTTCAGCGTGATCAGCGAGCGCATCACCGCCTCGCGGTACGGGCCCTCGTACGTGCACTGCGCCGACCAGGACTTCCAGTCCTCCAGGGTGTGCTCCAGCGCCATGTACGGGTCGACGAGCGGCGGACGCGGCTCGTGGGAGGGGTGCCAGGTGAGGCAGAAGGCGACCTTCTCGCCGGGGCCGACCACGAACGACGAGCAGGTGCTGTACTGCTGCCCCCACGTCTTCACCTCCGGCTCGCTGCGCAGCCACACGGAGTCCGGGCCGGCGACGGCGACCCGGTGGCCGTCGGAGCGCCGCATCCACGGCACGATCGACCCGTAGTCGAAGCGCAGGCGCAGCACGGAGGACATCTCGACCCGGCCGGCCACGCCCTCCACGATCCTCATCACGTCGGGCGCGCGGTCGCGGTGCGGCATGAAGTCGAGGACCCGCACGGTGCCGGTGCGGATCTCCCACACCGATTCCAGGACCAGGGAGTCACCGACGTAGCCCCGCCGGGCGCAGGTGCGCGCCCCGGCGGGCGCGATCCGCCAGTGGCCGTTGTCCTCGTCGCCCAGGAGCGCGGCGAAGCAGGCACCGGAGTCGAAGCGGGGCAGGCAGAGCCAGTCGATCGAACCGTCCCTGCCCACCAGAGCGGCGGTCTGCAGATCGCCGATGAGGGCATAGTCCTCGATGTGTTGGGTCACGTCCTGGCGTGTTCCCACCGGGGAGAACGGCCAATCAGTCGGACCGCCCCGCGGGGCGCGTGACCTGCGGGGGCGTACCGCGCGGTGTGGGCCGTGTCACACGAGCGCGGGCTCAGGCGCCCGCGGGCGCCCGCGCGGCCGACGCGTCCTCGGCGGAGCCGGCCTCCCCGGGGCCGCCGTCCGAGGGGCCGTCCGCCGCCTGGGCGGCGGATGCGGCCGCCCGGTCGTGGCGCTCCCGGCGGACCAGGACGACCCACCCCACGGGGACGCCCGCCGCGAACAGCCACCACTGCACGGCGTACGCCATGTGGGCGCCGATCGACTCGTGGTCCGGGTCCGGGATCGGCTCGGGGGAGCCCCCGGCCGGCGCGGGCTCCGTCAGCTCCAGGTAGCCGCCGAGGACCGGGCGGCCCAGCCGCTCGGCCTGCTGCCCGCTGTTGATGAGCATGACCTGGCGCGGCGGCAGGCCCCGGAGGTCCTTGATGCCGCTGCTGCCGGTCGTCTGGTCGGCCATGAGCCGGCCGACCACCGTGACCCTGCCCTTCGGGGCGGGCGGCACGTCCGGGTACGCCTTCTGGTCCGGGCCGGCGGGAACCCAGCCGCGGTTGACGAGGACGACCCGTCCGCCGTCGAGGACGAGCGGGGTCAGGACGTGCATGCCGACCCGGTCGTCGGCGTTGGTGCGGCGGCGGACGACGACCTCGTGGGCCGTGTCGAAGGTGCCGGTGGCGGTCGCGCGGCGCCAGTAGTCGGCGCGCGGGACGGTGTGCCCGGGTGACGTGAGCTCGGTCACGGGGACCGGCTCCGCCCGCAGGTTGTCCGCGATCAGGGCGTTCTGGGACACCCGGCGCTCGTGCCGGTGGAACTGCCAGAAGCCCAGCTCGACCATCACCGGGATCAGGACGAGGGCGATGAGGGTGAGGATCACCCACTGCCGGGACAACAGGAAGCGGTACACCCCACGACCGTACCTCCGCCGCCCCCGCTTCCCGTCCCCGGGTCACACCTTGTCGACGATCCCCGCCGCGCCCTCCGCGCGGGCGCAGTGCGCGCCGCAGAACCAGCGGCCGTCCACGTCGACGCCCTGTCCGATGATCTGGACGCGGCAGTGCTCGCAGATGGGCGCCATGCGGTGGATGGCGCAGGCGAAGCAGTCGAAGACGTGCACGGCGCCCTGCGCGTGCACCTCGAAGGACATGCCGTACTCGTTTCCGCAGACCTCACAACGTGCCATGCGCCACAGGGTGCGGGGCGCGGCGGCCCGAACGGGGACGGCGCGCCCGCCCGTCACCCGTTCGACCGGACGGTCCCGGCGGCTCAGCCGTCGGCCGGGGCGACGTCCCGCAGCAGATGGGTGAAGGCAGCCTCGTCGACGATGGGCGTGCCGAACGACTTCGCCTTGACGACCTTCGACGTGCCCGCGTCCGGGTCGTTGGTGACCAGCAGGCTGGTCAGCCGCGAGACGCTGCCCGCGATGTGCAGCCCCGCCTCGACGGCCCGGTCCTCCAGCAGCTCGCGCTCGACGGACGTGTCGCCCGAGAACGCCACCCGCATGCCCTGCTTGAGCGGCTTGTCCGCCTCGTACCGCCCGGGGTTGGGGTACGGGCACGCCGGCCGCCTGCGGGACGGGCGCCAGCCGCCGGACCGGTACGCGGCCTGGCGGCCGACCCGGGGCGTCCCCGCGGTGGGCGGCGCCGACCACTCCACGAGCGGCAGGCACTCCAGCAGCGGCAGCCGCACGCCGCGCTCAGCCGCCGTGTGCAGGCTCGGCCGGAACGCCTCCGCCAGCACCCGCGCGTCGTCCAGCGCGTGGTGGGCCCGCTCCTGCCGGACGCCGAAGTGCGCGGCGAGCGACTCCAGCTTCATGTTGGGCAGCGGCAGCGCCAGCTCCTTCGCCAGCGCCATGGTGCACAGCCGCTGCCGCACCGGCGCGGTGCGCTCGGCGCGGGCGTACTCGCGGGCGATCATCGTCCAGTCGAAGTACGCGTTGTGCGCGACCAGGACGCGGCCGTCGAGCCGCTCCGAGAACTCGGCGGCGACGTCGGGGAAGAGCGGCGCGCCCTCCAGGACGTCGCTCGTCAGCCCGTGGATCCACACCGGCCCGGGGTCGCGCTCCGGGTTGACCAGCGTGTACCAGTGGTCCTCCACCTCGCCGCGCGCGTCGAGCCGGTAGACGGCGGCGGACACTATCCGGTCGTGCGCGGAGAGGCCGGTGGTCTCCACGTCGACGACCGCGTACCCCTGCGGGTAGGCGGGCGGCCACGCTGCTGCTGTCGTACGGTCGTCGAGCATGGTTACCGAGAATAGAGCCCGCCACCGACACCTCCGGCTCCGGGCACACCACCGGGCCCCCGCGCCGGCGCGCCGGCCGAGCGGCCCGACCGGTCCCCCGGCGGCCCTCCGCGCCGGTCGCGGCCGTCCCCGGGTCCCGGCGGCAGCCGGTGCGCGGCGCCCGGAGCGTCCTCGGGGGCGGGAGTCCGGCCATCCGTGCGAGCGATCCCCGTCGTCCGGCGGCGGCCCGCGCGGCGGGCACCGCGGTGCCGTCCGCCCCGCGCGGTCCGCCCCGCGCACGGCGCCGCGGGGGACGCGGGCGGGGGCGCGCCGCGCGCCGGTCGGCGTGCCGTTTCCCGGCGGACCCGCGCGCGGGTGAGACGCTCGGCGGCGTGACGGAACCGACGCCGGGGGAGACGCACCCGGAGGGGCTGGGGACGCGGCTGAACTGGCTGCGCGCCGCCGTGCTCGGCGCGAACGACGGGATCGTGTCCACCGCCGGGCTCGTCGTGGGCGTCGCGGGCGCCACCACCGAGCGCTCCGCCCTCCTGACCGCCGGACTGGCCGGGCTGCTCGCCGGGTCCATGTCGATGGCGGTCGGCGAGTACGTGTCGGTGTCCACGCAGCGCGACTCCGAGAAGGCGGCCCTGGCGGCGGAGCGGCGGGAGCTGCGGGAGCGGCCGGAGGCCGAACTGGACGAGTTGACCGGCCTGCTCGCCGAGCGCGGGCTGACCTGGGACGTCGCGCGCGAGGCCGCCGAGCAGTTGACGGAGCGCGACGCGCTGCGGGCCCACGCGCGGGTGGAGCTGGGGATCGACCCGGACGAGCTGACCAACCCGTGGCACGCCGCCGCCGCGAGCTTCCTCGCCTTCACGGCCGGCGCGCTGCTGCCGCTGCTCGCCATCGTGTGCCCGCCTGCGCCGGCCCGGCTGTGGGTCACGGTCGTGTCGGTCCTCGCCGCGCTCACGCTGACCGGCTGGTGGAGCGCCCGCCTCGGCTCGGCGCCCGCCCGCCCGGCGGTGGTGCGCGTGGTGGGCGGGGGAGCGGTGGCCATGGCCGTGACGTACGCGGCGGGGTCGCTGCTGGGGGCGTTCGGGGTCTAGTACGTGCGACGCCGTCCGGCGGGGGAGCGCGCGGTCGCGGCCTTGGCGGGTTTCGCCGAAGGTCGTTGACGGACCGTCTCGCATACTTGTCGGTAACAACCTCTAGCCCCGGCCCGACACCCGGCCCTACCGTGCTCGCATGTCGCCGAACCTGCCCGACGCCGTGCTGTGGTCGATACCCGCCTTCGTGCTGCTCACCGTCCTGGAGATGGTCAGCTGCCGGCTCCACCCCGAGGAGGGCGCCGCCGGGTACGAGGTCAAGGACTCCGCCACCAGCATCGGCATGGGCCTCGGCAGCATCGTCTTCGACCTGCTGTGGAAGATCCCGGCCCTGGCGCTGTTCACCGCCGTCCACGAGCTCACCCCGGCCCGCGTCCCGGTGGTCTGGTGGACGATCCCGCTGATGCTGCTCGCGCAGGACTTCCTCTACTACTGGTCCCACCGCGGCCACCACGTCGTCCGCATCCTGTGGGCCTGCCACGTCGTGCACCACTCCAGCCGCAAGTTCAACCTCACGACCGCGCTGCGCCAGCCGTGGACCTCGCTCACCGTCTGGCCGTTCTTCCTGCCGATGGTCGCCTGCGGGGTGCCCCCCGCCGCGGTCTTCTTCTGCTACTCCGCCAACCTCGTGTACCAGTTCTGGGTGCACACCGAGCGGATCGGCAAGCTGCCCCGGCCCGTCGAGTACGTCTTCAACACCCCCTCCCACCACCGGGTGCACCACGCCTCCCAGGGCGGCTACCTCGACCGGAACTTCGGCGGCATCCTCATCCTCTGGGACCGGATCTTCGGCTCCTTCACGGCAGAGGCCGAGCGGCCCGTCTACGGCCTGACCAAGAACATCGACACGTACAACCCGCTGCGCGTCGCCACCCACGAGTACGCCGCCATCGCCCGCGACCTGCGCCGCGCCCGGTCCTGGCGGGAGCGCGCGGGCCGGGTCCTGCGGGGTCCCGGCTGGCAGCCCGCGCCCGCGCCCCCGCCGCCGCCCGCCGGCCCCGCCGCCTCGCGGGAGCGCGTCGCGTGAGCCGCGAGCGCCTGGCCGGGCTCCTGGGGGCGGCGTTCGCCGCGGCCCTCGCCGCCGACCTCCTCGCCCTGCTCGCCGGCTCCGGCACGGGGCACCTGGTGGCCAAGCCGCTGCTGATGCCGCTCCTCGCGGCGTACGCGGCCGTGCGCGGCGCGCCGCGCGCCCTGGTCGCCGCCCTCCTCCTCGGCTGGGGCGGCGACGTGTTCCTGCTGTCCGGCGCCGACTGGGCGTTCCTCGTCGGCATGGGCTCCTTCGCCGCCGGGCACGTCTGCTACCTGCTGCTGTTCGGCCGCGTCCGCACGTCGCCGGTGCTCGGCGCCTGCTACGCCGCGGCCCTGGTCGCCGTCGTCGCCCTGCTGTGGCCCGACCTCCCCGCCGACCTGCGGATCCCGGTCACCGGGTACGCGCTGCTGCTGGCCGTGACGGCGTACCGCGCGAGCGGCCTCGGCCCGGTCGCGGGGGCGGGCGGCGCGCTGTTCCTGCTGTCCGACACGCTCATCGCGGCCGGCGTCGCCGGGTGGCCGCAGCCGCCCGTACCCGACTTCTGGATCATGCTCACGTACGGCGCGGCCCAGTACCTCCTGGTCACCGGGGTGCTCACGCCGTCCAGCGCGGGGCGTCCGCTCCCCACCGGCCCGGTGGCCGCGCCCAGTCCGCGGGCCCGCCCTCGTAGCTGACGGGGGAGAGGGCGTGGCGCAGCCGGCCCAGGGCGGTGTCCCGCTCCCGCAGCCAGGGCCCCGCCTCGTACGGGGGGCCGGCCGGCTCCCCGGCCGGGGGCTCGTGGTCCGTGCCGTGCAGCAGCCAGTGCGCCGTCTGCGCCAGCGACGCCTCCACCCGCCAGGTCCCGCCCTGGCGCCGGCGCTCCGTCAGGGCCCGGAGCACCGCGGCGGCCACCAGGTAGCCCGTGCCGTGGTCGAGGGCCTGCGCCGGCAGCGCCCCGGGCGCCTCCCCGTCGCCCTCCAGCAGGGCGATGCCCGTCGCCGCCTGGACCAGGCTGTCGAATCCGCGCCGCCCGCCCCAGGGCCCGTACGCGCCCCACGCCGACAGCCGCGCGACCACCAGGCCGGGGCGGCGCTCGGCCAGCGCCTCGGGGGCGAGCCCGAACCGGTCCAGCGCGCCCGGCCGGTAGCCGGTCACCACCACGTCGGCCGCCGCCAGCAGTTCGTCGAGGACCCGCCGGTCCGCGCCCCGCCCCAGGTCCAGGAGCGTCGACCGCTTGCCCAGGCCCGTGTCCTGGTGCGTCCCCGGGCTCTCCGGCAGCCCCGGCGCGTCCACCCGCAGGACGTCCGCGCCCAGCAGCGCCAGCGTCCGCGTCGCCACCGGCCCGGCCAGCACCCGCGTCAGGTCCAGCACCCGCGTCCCGGCGCACGGCGACGCCGCGCCGGCCGGCCGCCGTACCGGGGCGGGCGCCCCGGCCTGCCGCTCCAGCGCCACCAGGGGCCGCCGCGCCACCAGGGCGCCCTGCTCCCCGGCGGCCCACGTGGCGGCGTCCCGCACGGCGACGGCCAGGCCGCCGGCTTCGTACACGGCGTCCTCCACCTCCGCCGCGCGCCGCCCCGCCAGCGCCTCCGCCACCGCCTCGACGCGCGCGCCGGCCGGCAGCCCCAGCGCGGCCCACAACCGGTCCCGGTGGTGCGGGTAGTTGGCATGGGTGCGCACCCACCCGTCGGCGGTGCGCCAGAACCGGGACAGCGGCGCGAACCCGTCCCCGGCCCGCCCGTCCAGCCGTGTGAACCGTTCGCTGTGGAAGGCCGTCGCCACCGCGCCGTCATCCACCCGCACCCGCGGCACCGGCCCTCCCGAGCGGGCGGCCGCGAGCTCCGCGGCGGCCAGCGCGCACACCGAGACCGCGGCGCGCGCCGCCTCCGGCACCGGCAGCCGCGCGGGCAGCACGCCCGGCACACGGGTGTACGACACCCGCTCCAGCAGCCCCTGATCGGCACCGAGTGCCGCCCATGCCTGGAAAGTCGCCCTGTTCACCCCTCGATCATGGCACTGAGTGCCGAAGAGGGAAAGGTTCCGGACATGAAAGAGCCCGGGCGCGGCTCGCGCGCCCGGGCTCCCCCTCCCCGATCAGACGTGCGTCACCAGCGCACCGCGTCCAGCGCGTCGACCAGTCCGGTGCCGTAGAAGCCGTTGTGGCGCTTCCCGCCCTCACACACCGCGTCGACGGCGCCGTCGCCGTTGATGTCGTACGGGTTCGTGCAGGCCCTGTCGTCGGCCTGCGCGAACAGCAGCGCCTTCACCATCGCCGGGGTGGCGTGGGGGTGCTTCGACTTGATCAGCGCCACGACGCCCGCCGCGTGCGGGGACGCCATGGAGGTGCCGGCCTTGTAGTTGTAGCCGCCGTTGACCGTGGTCGACAGGATCCGGCCGTTGACGGCGGGAGCCTCCGGCGTCTGGTACTCGGTCCGGTCACCGCCCGGGGCGGCGATGTCCACGACACCCAGGCCGTAGTTCGAGTACGACGCCTTCAGGTCCTTCGCGCCGGTCGACGAGACGGTGACGACGCCGGGCAGCATCGTCGGGATGTCGGGGCACTCGCTCGGGTCGACGACGCGGTCGACCGGCGTGGTGTCGTTCGGGCTGGTGGTGTCCGTGATCTCGTCGGCCGCCAGGTCGTGGGCCGAGTTGCCGGCCGCGGCGACGTTGACCGTGCCCTTGCGCTCCGCGTACCGCGTGGCGCGCTGCAGCGCCTCGACGAGGGCGCCCTGGTCCGGGTCGTTCTTGCAGTTGTACAGCCACGGGTCGACGTAGTAGCTGTTGTTGGTCACCTCGACGCCGTGGTCGGCCGCCCACATGAAGCCGCAGACGACGGCCTCGGTGTAGAAGAACCCGTCGGGGTTCGACACCTTGATGCCGGAGACCTTCACGCCCGGCGCGACACCGGTGACGCCGACGCCGTTCTTCGCGGCGGCGATCGTCCCGGCGACGTGCGTGCCGTGGTCGCTCTCGCCCTGCGCGGGACGCCAGGAGCCCTCGGTGGTGTCGGCCTTGCCGGTCACGCAGTTCGCGGACGCGGCGCGGTCGAAGTTGGGCGCCAGGTCCGGGTGGGTGTCGTCGACACCCGTGTCGATCACCGCGACGGTGACCTTGCTGCTGCCGAGGGTGATGTCGTGCGCCTTGTCCGCCTTGATGGCGGGCAGGCTCCACTGCATCGGCTCCAGCGGGTCCTGGCCGTCCTCCGCCGCCTCGGCGGCGGCGCGGGCCTCGGCGGCGGTGAGCGGCTGGGAGGCCTCGTCGACCTCCGTGGTGGCCACCGGCGCCAGCGGCGCGGTGCGCGTCGAGCCCGCCGACTGCACGCCCTTGACGGCGCGGATCGTCTCCGCGAACGCCGGGTTCTTGGAGTGGACCACGATGACGCCTATCGCGTCGTACGAGGCCACCACCGTGCCGCCGGCCGCGGCTATCGCCTTGCGCACCTTGGCGGTGTGGCGACCGCCCTCGGTGTTCACCACGTACGAGAGGTTCGGGCCGTCCGAGGCGACGGCGGCCGGAACGTCCTCGGCGGGTGCGGCCGAGGCGGCGCCGACCGGCAGGAAGCCGAGCGAGGCCGTGAGCGCCAGACCGACGGGCAGAGCGAGTACGCGCCCGCGCCTGGTTCCCAGATGAGCCATGGGTTCTCCACATCATCCGTGACGTCCGCCCACATAAAGGTTGGGCGGGTACATGACGAGTGAAGCTATCGCTGATCATCCCCGGCCAGCAATGAGTTCGGCCAAGAAAACAGGCGGAAAGTAGACGTGTGGTGAACCGCGTCGTGTCGCACTCCGTGACGTTGTCAGGGGAGGGAGCCCCTACGGCTCCCCGGCACCCGTGAGGTGCGCCCCGCCCCTGTCCCAGCACCCGCGCAGCGAGGAGTTCCCGTGGCCACCGAAGCACCGCCGCCCCGAGGGGGCGCGGACACCGTTCCCGTCCAGCTCCCGACGGAGGCGTTCGTCCGGACCCAGCAGAGCGAGGAGTTCGGCGAACTGCGCCGGGCGCACCGCTCCTTCGCCTTCCCGCTCACCGTCGCCTTCATCGCCTGGTACCTGCTCTACGTCCTGCTCTCCAACTACGCGGGCGGCCTGATGGGCACCCGGGTGGTCGGGAACATCAACGTGGCGCTCGTGCTGGGCGTCGCCCAGTTCGTGACGACGTTCCTCATCGCCTGGTTCTACGCGCGGCACGCCGCCGAGAAGCTCGACCCCAGGGCCGAGGCCATCAAGACCCGCATGGAGAACGAACCGCGCCCGGAGGCCGACGCATGAGCACCCTCACCCTGGCCGCCGCCGGAGCCGCGAGCGAACACCGGCCGCTGATCATCACCCTCTTCGGCTGCTTCGTCGTCGCCACCCTCTTCATCACCGTCTGGGCCGGCCGGCAGACCAAGAGCGCCGCCGACTTCTACGCCGGCGGCCGGCAGTTCACCGGCTTCCAGAACGGCCTCGCGATCTCCGGCGACTACATGTCCGCCGCGTCGTTCCTCGGCATCGCCGGCGCCATCGCCCTCTTCGGCTACGACGGCTTCCTCTACTCCATCGGCTTCCTCGTCGCCTGGCTGGTCGCCCTGCTGCTCGTCGCCGAGCCGCTGCGCAACTCCGGCCGCTTCACGATGGGCGACGTCCTCGCGTACCGGATGCGCCAGCGGCCCGTCCGCACCGCGGCCGGCACCTCCACCATCGTCGTGTCGATCTTCTACCTGCTGGCGCAGATGGCCGGCGCGGGCGTCCTCGTCTCGCTGCTGCTGGGCATCACCAGCGACACCGGGAAGATCGCCATCGTGGCGCTGGTCGGCGTGCTGATGATCGTCTACGTGACCATCGGCGGGATGAAGGGCACCACCTGGGTGCAGATGGTCAAGGCCGTCCTGCTCATCGCGGGCACCCTGCTCATCACCTTCCTGGTGCTGCTGAAGTACGGCTTCAACGTCTCCGAACTGCTCGGCAGGGCCGCCGAGAACAGCGGCAAGGGCGCCGCCTTCCTGGAGCCCGGCCTCAAGTACGGCGCCACCGCCACCTCGAAGCTGGACTTCGTCTCGCTCGGCATCGCCCTGGTCCTCGGCACCGCCGGTCTGCCGCACATCCTCATCCGCTTCTACACCGTGCCCACCGCCAAGGCCGCCCGGAAGTCCGTCAACTGGGCCATCGGCATCATCGGCGCCTTCTACCTGATGACGATCGCGCTCGGCTTCGGCGCCGCCGCCATCGTCGGCCCGGCCGAGATCACCGCGTCGAACAAGGCCGGCAACACCGCCGCCCCGCTGCTCGCGCTGCACATCGGCGGGGCGGACTCCCCGGGCGGCGCGATCCTGCTCGCCGTGATCTCGGCGGTCGCCTTCGCGACGATCCTCGCCGTCGTCGCCGGGCTCACCCTCGCCTCGTCCTCGTCGTTCGCGCACGACATCTACGCCAACGTCATCCGCAGGGGCCAGGCGACCGAGCAGGAGGAGGTCCGCGCCGCCCGCTGGGCGACCGTCCTCATCGGCATCGTCTCCATCGCGCTCGGCGCGCTCGCCCGCGACCTCAACGTCGCCGGTCTCGTCGCCCTCGCGTTCGCGGTCGCCGCCTCGGCCAACCTGCCGACGATCCTCTACAGCCTGTTCTGGAAGCGCTTCACCACCCAGGGCGCCCTGTGGTCGATCTACGGCGGCCTGGCCACCTCCGTCGTCCTCGTGCTGTTCTCCCCGGTCGTCTCCGGCAAGGCCAGCTCGATGTTCCCGGACGTCGACTTCGCCTGGTTCCCGCTGGAGAACCCCGGCCTCGTCTCCATCCCGCTGGGCTTCCTGCTCGGCTGGCTCGGCTCCCTCCTGTCGAAGGAGCAGCCCGACCGAGGCAAGTACGCCGAGCTGGAGGTCAAGTCCCTCACCGGTGTCGGAGCGCACTGACCCGCGCACCCGGAGTCACCGCCGGCGGCCGTGTCGTAGGACCCTACGACACGGCCCCGCCACTTCCTGGGGCAAACGTCCCACGAGGCGGGGCGCGGGGTCGCGTAGGCTCGGAGGGAGACCGCATACGAACAGCAGGTCGAACCGGGAGGGCGTCCACCGTGCTCATCGACACCTACGGCCGCGTGGCCACCGACCTTCGGGTCTCGCTCACGGACCGGTGCAACCTGCGCTGCACGTACTGCATGCCCGAGGAGGGCCTGCAGTGGCTGGCCAAGCCGGACCTCCTCACGGACGACGAGATCGTCCGCCTCATCCGCGTGGCCGTCACCGAACTCGGCGTCACCGAGGTCCGCTTCACCGGCGGCGAGCCCCTGCTGCGCCCCGGCCTGGTCTCCATCGTCGAGCGGTGCGCCGCCCTGGAGCCCCGCCCCAGGATGTCGCTGACCACCAACGGCATCGGCCTCAAGCGCACCGCCGCCGCCCTCAAGGCCGTCGGCCTCGACCGCGTCAACGTCTCCCTGGACACGCTGCGCCCCGACGTCTTCAAGGCCCTCACCCGCCGCGACCGCCACCACGACGTCTTGGACGGCCTGGCCGCCGCCCGCGACGCCGGCCTCACCCCCGTCAAGGTCAACACGGTGCTCATGCCGGGGCTCAACGACGACGAGGCCCCCGACCTGCTCGCCTGGGCCGTCGCCCACGACTACGAGCTGCGCTTCATCGAGCAGATGCCCCTCGACGCCCAGCACGGCTGGAAGCGCGACGGCATGATCACCGCCGGGGACATCCTCGCCTCCCTGCGGACCCGCTTCACGCTCACCCCGGAAGCGGACGGGGAGCGCGGCTCCGCACCGGCCGAGCGGTGGGTCGTCGACGGCGGACCGCACCGCGTCGGCGTGATCGCCTCCGTCACCCGCCCGTTCTGCCGCGCCTGCGACCGCACCCGGCTCACCGCCGACGGCCAGGTCCGCACCTGCCTCTTCGCCCGCGAGGAGACCGACCTGCGCGCCGCGCTGCGCTCCGGGGCGCCGGACGGCGAGATCGCCCGCCTCTGGCGGCAGGCGATGTGGGGCAAGAAGGCCGGTTCCGGCCTGGACGACCCGGAGTTCCTCCAGCCCGACCGCCCGATGTCAGCGATCGGCGGCTGACCCCGGCCCCGACGGGGCCTCCCACTCGGCCAGCGCCACCACGTCCTTCAGGAAGCCGCGCACCCCGAGGAACTGCGACAGGTGCTCCCGGTGCTCCTCGCACGCCAGCCACGTCTTGCGGCGCTCGGGGGTGTGCAGCTTCGGGTTGTTCCACGCCAGCACCCACACGGCGGCGGTCCGGCAGCCCTTGGCGGAACAGATCGGGTGGTTCTCGTCGCTCACAGCACACGTCCCAACAACCGCGTACGGACAAAGGCGACGCCGGGCAGCCACGGGGGGAGCTGCCCGGCGTCGGTCCGTCGCTCCGACGGGGGATGCGGAGCGCCTACGCAGTATGTCACGCACAACCCAATGAGGTGCACCGGAACTTCACTATTGATCTGAGCTTTTCTTGAGCTTTGCGAGCCGCCCGCACCGTGCCGCGCCGCCGCGGCCCCGGGCCGGCTCACCCCCGCCCGGGCCCCGCCCCGCCGCCCCGCCGCCCCTCCGCGGCTTCCGCGGCGTCCTCCGCCTGCGGTTCCGTCCGGGGCTCCGCCGCCTCCAGCACCGGGCGCGCCACCGGGGGCGCCGACACGAACGTGGACGGCAGCTTCGGTGCCGTCTCGCGCCCGGCGTTCGCGATGACCACCGAGACGTACGGCAGGACGGCGCCGAGCACCAGAGCCACGATCGCCACGTGCCGCTCGACGTTCCACAGCGACGCCGCCGCGATCACCGACAGCGTGCGGACCGACATCGAGATCACGTACCGCCGCTGCCGGCCGCGGACGTCGTCCGCCAGTCCCTGCCGGGCACCCGTGATCGTGAAGACCTGGGCGCCGCCGTGCTTCCGCATCGCGTTCCACCACCGACCCTGCGCGCCGGTCGCTCCCTGGACCGGACCTCCTTCCACGGTACGCCCGCCGCCTGCCGCCGCGGCCCCCGGCCCCGTCCGTACTCGTCATACCGATGTCGTATGGGCGTCTCCGACATGCGCCGTACGCGCTGTGGGCCGAAACTGTCAGGGACTGCTCACGTCGATCCGTTCCGAGGAGGCAGCCATGGGCTGGTTGTGGGCGATTATCGTGGGATTCGTGCTGGGCCTGCTGGCCAAGGCCATCATTCCGGGCAAACAGCACAGCCCACTCTGGCTGATCACCATCTTCGGCATCATCGGCGGCATCGCCGGCAACGCCCTGGCCCGAGCGTTCGGGATCGAGGCGACCCCCGGCATCGACTGGGGGCGGCACGCCCTCCAGGTCGTCGCCGCGGTGGTCGTCGTCGGACTCGGCGACATGCTGTACATGGCCATGCGCGGCAGTCGCCAGCGCGCCTGATCGGCCGGGGCGCCCGCCCCCGGGGCCGGGGCGGCCCGACGGGCACCGAAACGAACGGGGGCGGCCCGGGAACCCGAAGGCTCCCGGGCCGCCCGTCCGGCGCGGCTCCCGGCCGGCTCAGCCGGCCTTGACCTCGACCGCCGCCAGGTTCTTCTTGCCCCGGCGCAGCACGAGCCAGCGCCCGTGCAGCAGGTCACCGGCGGACACCGCGGCGTCCTCGGCGGTCACCTTCACGTTGTTCACGTAGGCGCCGCCCTCCTTCACCGTGCGCCGCGCCGCCGACTTGCTCGGCGCGAGCCCGACCTCGGCGAGCAGGTCCACCACCAGGCCCGGCTCCGCGACCTCGGCCCTCGGCAGCTCCGACAGGGCCGCCGCCAGCGTCGCCTCGTCCAGCTCCGCCAGCTCGCCCTGGCCGAACAGCGCCTTCGACGCGGCGATCACGGCGGCGCACTGCTCCGCGCCGTGCACCAGCGTCGTCAGCTCCTCGGCCAGCGCGCGCTGCGCCGTACGGGCCTGCGGACGCTCCTCGGTGACCTTCTCCAGCTCCTCCAGCTCCGCGCGGCTCCTGAAGCTGAGGATCCGCATGTACCGCGAGATGTCCCGGTCGTCCACGTTCAGCCAGAACTGGTAGAACGCGTACGGCGTGGTCATCTCCGGGTCCAGCCAGACGGCGCCGCCCTCGGTCTTGCCGAACTTGGTGCCGTCCGCCTTCGTCATCAGCGGCGTCGCCAGCGCGTGGGCCTGCGCGTCCGGCTCCAGGCGGTGGATCAGGTCGAGCCCGGCCGTGAGGTTGCCCCACTGGTCGCTGCCGCCCTGCTGGAGGACGCAGCCGTACCGCCGGTACAGCTCCAGGAAGTCCATGCCCTGGAGCAGCTGGTACGAGAACTCGGTGTAGCTGATGCCCTGCTCGGACTCCAGGCGCCGGGCCACCGAGTCCTTGGTCAGCATCTTGTTGACCCGGAAGTGCTTGCCGATGTCCCGCAGGAACTCGATGGCGGACATCCCGCCCGTCCAGTCGAGGTTGTTGACCATCGCGGCCGCGTTGTCGCCCTCGAAGACCAGGAACGGCTCGATCTGCGAGCGCACCCGCTCCACCCACGCCGCGACCGTCTCCGGGGAGTTCAGCGTGCGCTCGGCGGTCGGCTTGGGGTCGCCGATCTGCCCCGTCGCCCCGCCCACCAGCGCCAGCGGGCGGTGGCCCGCCAGCTGGAGCCGGCGCATGGTGAGCACCTGCACCAGGTGTCCCACGTGCAGGCTGGGGGCGGTCGGGTCGAAGCCGCAATAGAACGTGACCGGACCGTCCGCGAGAGCCTTGCGCAGTGCCGCCTCATCGGTGGACTGGGCGAACAGCCCGCGCCACTTGAGCTCGTCGACGATGTCCGTCACGGTTCCCTGGCCTCCTCGATACGTGTGTGTCAGCCCCGCCAGTCTATGGGGGTCACACGCCCTGGCTGACCGAACTCATGTGGAAGTCCGGCACCCGCAGCGGCGGCATCGCGGCCCGGGTGAACCAGTCGCCCCACTCCCGCGGCAGCGTCCGCTCCGTCCGCCCCGCCTCGGCCGCCCGCCCGAGCAGGTCCACCGGCGACTCGTTGAACCGGAAGTTGTTCACCTCGGCGACCACCTCCCCGTCCTCGACCAGGTACACGCCGTCCCTGGTCAGACCGGTCAGCAGCAGCGTCGCCGGGTCGACCTCGCGGATGTACCACAGGCAGGTCAGCAGCAGCCCCCGCCCGGTCGCGGCCACCATCTCCTCCAGCGACCGGCCGCCCCCGCCCTCCAGGACCAGGTTGCCCGCCCCCGGCGCCACCGGCGATCCGGTCAGCGCCGCGCTGTGCCGGGTCGTGACCAGCCGCTCCAGCCGGCCCTCCCGGATCCAGTCGACCGGCTCCAGCGGCAGCCCGTTGTCGAACACCGACGCGTCGTCGCCCGACGCGTGCGCGATCACGAACGGCGCCGACTCCAGGCCCGGCTCCGCCGGGTCGCTGCGCAGCGTCAGCGGCAGCGTCGCCAGCCGCTCCCCGACCCGGGTGCCGCCGCCCGGCCGGGAGAACACCGTCCGGCCCTCCGCCGCGTCCCGGGCCGCCGCCGACCACTGCTGGTAGATCAGCAGGTCCGCCACCGCGGTCGGCGGCAGCAGCGTCTCGTACCGCCCCGCCGGCAGCTCCACCCGGCGCCGCGCCCAGTCCAGCCGCCGTGCCAGGTCCTCGTCCATCGCCAGCGGGTCCACGTCCGCGAAGTCCCGCGTGGCCCGTCCGGCCCACGCCGAACGCGACCGGTCCGGCGACTTCGCGTTCAGCTCCAGCGTCCCGTTCGGCTGGTCGTGCCGCAGCCGCAGCCCCGTCGACGTGCCCAGGTACGTGGAGGTCAGCTCGTGGCTGGCGAACCCGTACAGCTCGCGCCCCCCGGCCCGGGCCCGGCCGAAGGCCTCGCCCAGCGCCGGCGCGAAGTCCCCGAACACCGCCGACGACGTCTCGGCCGGCACGTCCCGGAAGTCCGGCGACTCCGGGGCCCCGGCGACCAGCGGCTGCGCGTCCTCGGCGGGGCCCGCCGCGCGCGCCGCCGCCTCCGCCGCCCGCACCAGCGGCTCCAGCTCGTCGGCGGTCACCGCCGACCGGGACACCACGCCCGACGCCGTGCCCTGCGCCCCGTCGACCGTCGCGACGACCGTGAGCGTGCGGCCCCGGGTGACGCCGTTGGTGGTCAGGGCGTTCCCGGCCCAGCGCAGGTTCGCGGAGGAGTGCTCGTCGGCGAGGACGACGCACCCGTCGGCACGGGACAGCTCCAGCGCCCGCTCGACGATCTCGTACGGCTTGCTCACGCGACTCATCGGCCCGCCTCCTGCGCCGTGTCGAGACTGTGCTGGCCCGGGGGGCGACCCCCGGACCCCCGGCAGATGGTGTTCCGCCCGTTCATCGACCCGCCTCCTGCGCCGTGTTGAGGATGTTCACGCCCCGGAACAGGGCGGACGGGCAGCCGTGCGAGACCGCCGCGATCTGGCCCGGCTGGGCCTTGCCGCAGTTGAAGGCGCCGCCCAGGACGTACGTCTGCGGCCCGCCGACCTTCTCCAGCGACCCCCAGAAGTCCGTCGTCGTCGCCTGGTACGCCACGTCCCGCAGCTGGCCGGCCAGCCGGCCGTTCTCGATGCGGAAGAACCGCTGGCCCGTGAACTGGAAGTTGTACCGCTGCATGTCGATCGACCACGATCGGTCGCCGACCACGTAGACGCCCCGCTCGACGCCGCCGATCAGGTCCTCCGTCGACAGCCCGCCCGGCTCCGGCAGCAGCGACACGTTCGCCATCCGCTGCACCGGCACGTGCGACGGCGAGTCCGCGAACGCGCACCCGTTGGACCGGCCCAGGCCCGTCAGCCGCGCGATCCGCCGGTCCAGCTGGTAGCCGACCAGCACCCCGTCCCTGACCAGGTCCCACGACTGCGCCTCGACGCCCTCGTCGTCGTACCCGATCGTCGCCAGCCCGTGCTCGGCCGTGCGGTCGCCCGTCACGTTCATCACCGGCGAGCCGTACCGCAGCGTGCCCAACTGGTCGAAGGTCGCGAACGAGGTGCCCGCGTACGCCGCCTCGTACCCCAGCGCCCGGTCCAGCTCGGTGGCGTGCCCGACCGACTCGTGGATCGTCAGCCACAGGTTCGACGGGTCGACGACCAGGTCGTACGTCCCCGCCTCCACGCTCGGCGCCCGCATCTTCTCGGCCAGCAGCGCCGGGATCTCCTCCAGCTCCGCGTCCCAGTCCCAGCCGGTGCCCGTCAGGTACTCCCAGCCGCGCCCGGCCGGGGGCGCCAGCGTCCGCATCGAGTCGAACTCGCCGCTCGTCGCGTCCACCGCGACCGCCGTCAGCTGCGGGTGCAGTCGCACCCGCTGCTGCGTGGTGACCGTCCCCGCCGTGTCGGCGTAGAACTTGTTCTCGTGGACGGTCAGCAGCGACGCGTCCGCGTGCGCCACGCCCTTCGCGCGCAGCAGCCGCGCGCTCCACTCCGCGAGCAGCGCGGCCTTGTCGGCGTCCGGCACGGAGAACGGGTCGACCTCGTACGACGAGACCCACGTCCGCTCCGCGTGCACCGGCTCGTCCGCGAGTTCCACCCTCTCCTCGCTCCCGGCGGCCGCGATCACCCGCGCCGACAGCTTCGCCATGGCCACCGCCTGGGAGGCGACCTTCGCGGCGGCGTCCATGGAGAGGTCGACGCCCGAGGCGAAGCCCCACGCCCCGCCGTGCACCACCCGCACCGCGTACCCGAGGTCCGTCGTGTCCGACGACCCGGCCGGCTTCGCGTCCCGCAGCCGCCAGGAGGCGCTGCGCACCCGCTCGAACCGGAAGTCGGCGTGCTCGGCGCCGAGCGCCCTGGCCCGCGCGAGCGCCGCGTCCGCGAGCGCCCGCAGGGGCAGGGCGAGGAACGCCTCATCGATGTCATGGGCCACAGGTGGAAATCCCTTCTGCCGCTTGTCGGTGACGACCGTCCCGGGCAGTGAACCACGTCCGGCCCGCGGGGCTCCCGTGGAACCGCCCCGACGAGCGCCAGGAGCTGATCGATGCCGCTCGGCGCCCGCGCTTCCCCGCCCTTGACGGGCCGCACACCCACCGGGGCCGCCGGGGACGACGCGCGGCTCGACGTGCTCGGCCTGTTCGGCGAGGACGAGCAGGAGGGGGACGGGCGGGCGCAGACCGGTGGGCGGGTACGGGAACAGCTCCCGTACCCGCCCACCGGCGTCACGTGCGACGCGACTCAGCCGTCCAGGGACGCCCCGGCAGCGAGGGCGGCGAACGCCGCCCAGGCAGCCGGCGTGACGACGAGCGGGCGGACGCGCTTGTCCTTGGAGTCGCGGATGTGGACCGCCTCGGGGCGCACGGCGACCTCGACGCAGTTGTCACCCTCGCCCCCGCTGTAGCTGCTCTTGAACCAGCGCAGCTGATCAGTGGTGCTCATAGTGCTCCTCGCATCTGTTCCAGCAGGCTCACGGTAGCCCGGCAGTCCAGGGCCTGGGCACGCAGTTTCCCATAGCGCTGGAGGAGGACACTCAGGTCGTTCGGGGCGGTGATCAGGTTGCTTGATCGCTGCCCCTCGGTGTAGCCGATCCACTGGTGAGTCGGCGTCTCGGCCAGGTACATCTGTCCCTCGACGCCACAGTGTTCTTCTTGCCGGAGCGGCATGACCTGGATCTCCACGTTGTGCCGCTGTCCCACGAGGAGAAGGTGGTCGATGACTTCGTTGGCGACGCCGGCTCCCCCGACGCACCGCTCCAGGATGCCTTGCTCGATGACGAAGCTGAAGGCCGTGTTCGGCCGCGAGGCCAGAAGCTCCTGCCGCTCCAGCCTCGCGCATACCTGCCGCTCGATCTGCTCCTGTGAGAGTGGCGGCAGATTGCGCTCGAACACCGCCCGCGCGTAACCCTCCGGCTGCAACAACCCCGGGACCGCCCGGCACTCGTACGCGTACAGGGAGATCGCCTCCTCCTCGATCCCCGCCCACTGACGGAACCACGACGCCAGCCCGGCCCTCCGCGTCAGGCTCTTCGCCGCAGCCGTGAGGACCTTGACCGCGGCCGGGCCCAGGACGCCCTCCGCCCGCGCGGGCAGGTCCGCCGGGGGGAACCGCTTCCCCTGCTCGATCTTGGCGACGTACGCGGCCGAGTACCGCACCCGCAACGCGAACTCCTCCTGCGTCAGGCCGGACTCCTCGCGCAGGGCCTTGAGGACTGCGCCGAAGGTCTTCAGGCCGTCGGAGAGTTCCGCCCCCGTGCCGTTCGCGCCGCCGTTGCCGCCTCCGCCGTGGTCCGCCCTCATCGCCGCGTGCCTCCCGTGTCCGCGCTTTCACGCCGTGCTCAACCCCGCCCGACCCGCCCATGGTCACGGGGAGTTACCCACCCGGTCCAGAGTGTGCACCGGTACAGCCGTGCTTGTACGGGTGTCGTCCCTGTCGGGGGCCGGAAGGGGCGCCGGAGCGTGGGCGCACGCCGACGCCCCGGGCCCGGGAGGCCGTGACCGTAAGTGTGTTCGCCCGGCGCTTCTCCGCCACCGGCACCGGAGCTTCTTCCTCGACACCGTCGGCCGGCACGCGCTCAAGCCGGACCTGGTGCACCACCTGCCGACGCCACGGGACGGTGTGCTCCGCCAGGCCATGGTCCCCGCCTCCGGCATCGGCGCCCTCGCCGAGTCGGTCGACACCGCGCGCGGCACGGGGGTGGGTGGAAACGCCCATGGCGGCCAGGTGTAGGTGCTATCAGGATTGTCTACGCACAATCTTCCTGCTGTGAGGGGAGCGCGGTATGAGCACCATTTCCGTCCGCGAGTTCTCGTACGACCCCAGCGCGGTCTTCGCCCGCGTCGAGAAGGGCGAGGCCATCCAGGTCACCCGGCACGGCAACGTCATCGCGATACTGTCACCGGCCGGCAGCCCCATGGAGCGGTACGCGCACCTGGTGGCGCAGGGGAAGATCAAGCTGAAGCCGGTCACCGCCGCCGACCGCCACAGCATGCCGCACTACGAGGTGCCGGAAGACGTCGACCCCGTGGCGCTCCTGCTGGCCGAGCGCGAAGAGGACGACCGTTGATCTACATGGACACGTCCGCGCTGGTCACGTGGATGACGCGGCGCAGTCACTGGCGCGCTGGACGCCTTCCTCCAGGAACGGGCCACGGAGCCGCTCGCCACCGGCACGCTCGGCTTCGTGGAGACCGTACGAACCCTGGACCTCGTGGGGCACTTCCCGAAAGCCATGGAGGACCTGGACGCCCGGATCACCGAGATCCTCCTCACCCGGGAGGTGCGCGACGCGGCGGCCCTCCTGGTCGGGCGCCTGAGGACGTTGGACGCGATTCACGTGGCCGGCGCGCTCTCCCCGCGGGACGACCTGACCGCCCTGGTGACCTACGACCGCAGGATGCCGGAGACCGCCCGCGCCGAGGGACTGCCGGCCGACGCGCCCGGCATGTCGGACTGACCCGGGGGCCGGACTGTAGGAACCCGACAGGCGGCCCCGAGAGCCACTGTCGGTGCCCCGATGTCCCGCCGCGGACGCGGACCGATAGGTTTTCGGGTGAGCCGCCCGTCACCGCCCCTGTCATCCGGGCGTTCGGGCGGGGAAAGAACCGCTATCGAAAGGGTGATCCGATGAGCCGCTCGGTTCTCGTCACCGGAGGCAACCGGGGCATCGGCCTCGCCATCGCCCGCGCTTTCGCCGACGCCGGCGACAAGGTCGCTTTCACGTACCGGTCCGGCGAGCCGCCCGCCGAGCTGGTCGAGCTCGGCTGCCTGGCCGTCCGGTGCGACATCACCGACTCCGAGCAGGTGGAGACCGCCTACAAGGAGATCGAGGAGAGGCACGGCCCGGTGGAGGTCCTGGTCGCCAACGCCGGCGTCACCAGGGACCAGCTGCTCATGCGGATGTCCGAGGAGGACTTCACCTCCGTCCTGGACACCAACCTGACCGGCACGTTCCGCGTCGTCAAGCGGGCCAACCGGGGCATGCTGCGGGCCAAGAAGGGCCGCGTCGTCCTCATCTCGTCCGTCGTCGGCCTGCTCGGCTCGGCGGGCCAGGCGAACTACGCCGCCTCGAAGGCCGGCCTCGTCGGCTTCGCCCGCTCGCTCGCCCGGGAGCTCGGCTCCCGCAACATCACCTTCAACGTCGTCGCACCCGGTTTCGTCGACACCGACATGACCAAGGTGCTCACCGACGAGCAGCGCGCCGGCATCGTCTCGCAGGTGCCGCTGGGCCGCTACGCGCAGCCGGAGGAGATCGCGGCCGCGGTGCGCTTCCTGGCGTCGGACGACGCCTCGTACATCACTGGAGCCGTCATCCCGGTTGACGGCGGATTGGGCATGGGTCACTGAGTCACATGAGCGGAATTCTCGACGGCAAGCGCGTCCTCATCACCGGTGTGCTGATGGAGTCCTCCATCGCGTTCCACACCGCGAAGGTGGCCCAGGAGCAGGGCGCCGAGGTCATCCTGACCGCGTTCCCGCGGCCCACCCTGACCGAGCGCATCGCCAAGAAGCTCCCGAAGCCGGCCAAGGTCATCGAGCTCGACGTCACCAACGACGAGCACCTGGCCCGGGTCGAGGGCGTCGTCCGCGAGGAGCTCGGCGGCCTCGACGGCGTCGTGCACTCCATCGGTTTCGCCCCGCAGGACGCGCTCGGCGGCAACTTCCTCAACACGCCGTTCGAGTCGGTATCCACGGCGATGCACGTCTCGGCGTTCTCGCTGAAGTCGCTGACCATGGCCTGCCTGCCCCTGATGGAGGACGGCGGGTCGGTGGTCGGCCTGACCTTCGACGCGCAGTTCGCCTGGCCGCAGTACGACTGGATGGGCCCCGCCAAGGCCGCCCTGGAGGCCACCAGCCGCTACCTGGCGCGCGACCTCGGCAAGCAGAACGTCCGCTGCAACCTGATCTCCGCCGGCCCGATCGGCTCGATGGCCGCCAAGTCCATCCCGGGCTTCGGCGAGCTGGCCAAGGTCTGGGACGAGCGCTCCCCGCTCGCCTGGGACATGTCGGACCCGGAGCCGGCCGGCCGCGGCGTCGTCGCCCTGCTGTCGGACTTCTTCCCGAAGACCACCGGCGAGATCGTCCACGTCGACGGCGGCGTCCACATCATGGGTGCCTGACTCCCCGTACCCACCCCGTCCGACCCGGCGTCCCGCCGTCGAGGCCGCGCGACCGTCACCCGATCGGCGCGCGGCCTCGCCGTGTCTGCGGCAGACTGGTCGAGCCGGGTGGCCGCCGCCTCCCGGCGCCCGGGGAGGAGGTGTAGCCGTGGTGATCCGACACCACCGGACGGCGGCGCGGACCGCCGTCTCGGTCCTCGCCCCCGTCCTGCTCGCGGGCTTCGCCGTGCCGGCGGGCCCCGCCGCGGCGGACGGCCCGCGGGAGCGCGCGGGCGCGTCGTGCCGGACCGAGGTCGAGGGCTCCCGCGTCACCGCGTACTGCCACAACCCCTATCCCCGCACCGATCGCGTGCGGCTGCACGTCGAGTGCGCCCGCTGGTGGGACGTCGACGCCGACAGCGCGCCGGCCGAGGTGCCGGCCACCGCCTACGTCGAGCTGACCGCGCGGTGCTGGAAGGAGGTCCGGGCCGCCTGGATCAGCCACGATCCCCTTCCGGGCCCGGGCTCCTGAGGCACATGAACGGATAGCCCGCCGCCTCCCGCGCCGCCGTCTCGGCGTCGCCCGCGCGGATCGCCTCCACCAGCCGCCCGTGGTCCATGTGGTGCTCCGGGCGCAGCTCCTGGCCCACGTCGTCGCGGAGCCAGGCGCGCATCAGGTGCCCGAGGTCGGCGTACAGCTCGGTCAGCACGTCGTTGTGCGAGGCCGCGACCACCGCGAGGTGGAACGTCGCGTCCGCCGCCACGAACAGGTCGGCGTCGCCCGTCCCCCACGCCTCCTCGCGCCGCGCGAGCAGCACCTCCAGCTGCCGCAGGTCCCGCTCGGTGCGGCGCCCGGCGGCCAGCCGCGCCGCCGACGACTCCAGCGTGGAGCGCAGCTCGGCGACGTGCCGGGGGTCGGCGTCAGCGAAGCGGCGGTGCATCACCCCGGCCAGCTCGCTCGTCGCGACGACGTACGTGCCGGAGCCCTGGCGGATGTCCAGCAGGCCGTTGTGCGCGAGCGCCCGCACCGCCTCGCGGACGGTGTTGCGGGCGACGCCCAGCTGCTCCACCAGCTCCGGCTCGGTGGGGATGCGCGAGCCGACCGGCCACTCACCGGAGGTGATCTGGTTGCGCAGCTGCGCGATCACCTGGTCGGAGAGCGCGGACCGGCGGGGCGAGCTGAGCGCCATGGTTCTTCCTCGTCTCGGGTTCGGGACTGGTTCGACGGAAGTTCGTTCACGATTGGACAACCAATCATCCCATGATTCTATGATGGGCGTATGTCCGACGAGCCGCAGACCCCGACGCGCAGTCCCGTACGCACCGCCCCCCGCCCGGCGGACCCGCCGCCCCGGACCGCGCCGGCCGCCGCGGCGGCGTCCTCCGGCACCTGGCTCACCCGCCTCCTCGTCGTCGGTCTCGTCCTCGCCGCGCTCAACCTCCGCCCGGCCATCACCAGCCTCGGCGCGCTCCTGGAGGAGGTCCGCACCGGCCTCCACATGAGCGGCGGCGTCGCGGGCCTCCTCACCTCGGTGCCGCCGCTGTGCTTCGCCGTCTTCGGCGTCGCCGCGCCGCGCCTCGCCCGCCGCTTCGGCGGGGCCGCGGTGGTCTGCGCGGGCATGGTGGCGATCGCCGTCGGCGTGGCCGTCCGCCCCTTCGCGGGCGGCACGCCGGGCTTCCTCGCCGCGAGCGCCCTCGCCCTGATGGGCATCGCCCTCAGCAACGTGCTGATGCCCGTCATCGTCAAGCGCTACTTCCCCGACCGCGTCGGCACGATGACCGGCCTGTACTCGATGGCCCTGGCCCTGGGCACCTCCCTCGCGGCGGCCGTCACCGTCCCGCTCACCGCCGCCCTGGGCGGCGGCTGGCGCGCCGGCCTGGGCGTGTGGGCGGCCCTGGCCGTCCTCGCGGTCCTGCCCTGGATCCCGGTGGTACGGGACCGCCGCGCGTCCGCGGCCGCCGCCCCCGCCGCGAGCCCCGCCCCCGCCGCGGACGCCGCCCCGCCGGCCGGGCCGCGCGTGGCCCGGAGCCGTACGGCCTGGGCGCTCGCCTGCTTCTTCGGCCTCCAGGCCACCGGCGCGTACATCACCATGGGCTGGCTCCCGCAGATCTTCCGCGACGCGGGCGTCCCCGCCGGGACCGCGGGCGTCCTGCTGGCCGTCACCATGGTCATGGGCGTCCCCCTCGCCTTCGTCATCCCGCGCGTCGCCGGCCGGATGCGGCAGCAGGGCCCGATCGTGGTCGCCCTCGGCCTGTCCGGGCTCGCCGGGTACGCCGGGCTGCTCACCGCGCCGGCCGCCGGCGCCTGGCTCTGGGCGGTCCTGCTCGGCATCTCCAACTGCGCCTTCCCGCTCGCCCTCACCATGATCGGCATGCGGGCCCGGACGGGCACCGGTGTCGTGCGGCTCTCCGCCTTCGCCCAGTGCGCCGGCTACCTCCTCTCGGTCCCCGGGCCGATCCTCGTCGGCGCCCTGTACCAGCACAGCGGCGGCTGGACCGCACCCCTCGCCCTGATGGCGGCCCTGATCGTCCCCCAGATGGCGGCCGGGGTGCTGGCCGGACGGGACCGGACGATCGAGGACGAGGCCTGAGATGCGAGACTGGCCCCATGCCTGTGCTCGACCCGAACCCCCAGAACGGCCAGAAGAAGCTGCTCGCCGTCTTCGGCGCCATGCTCGCGATCGGCGTGGTGATCGGAATCCTCGCCTCGATCGCCTCCCCCTGACCGCCCGCGCCTCCCTCCCGGCCCCGGCCTGACCCGTCCGGACCCGGGGCCGCCCCGTCCCCTAGGTCGTGTCTTCAAAGTCCCGTCTGCCTGCCGACGCCTGGCACGCCCTCCCCCGAGCTCTCGGCTGCGCTCGAGCAGGGGGGACCCCCAGCCGCGTTGTCGTCGGTCGCCAATGCTCCGCAGTGGCTCCCTCCTCCGCCTTGCGATCGCACGCACCAGACGCCGCCCGCCCCGCCCTACGGGCGAACGACGCCACTTCGAAGACACTCCCTAGGGGCGGCTGTCGGGGTCGCGTGGGTGGATCACCGGAGGGGCGCGCCGCCACCACTTCGTAGCGTGGGGCCCACCACGGACCCGCGACGACGAGGGAGGCGGCCATGCCGGCCCGTACACCCACCCGGACCCACGCCACCGGCGGCGGTGCGGCCGCGGGCACCGGCGGGGTGCGCGCCCGGCTGCCCTGGTGGGCCGTCGCCCCGCCCGTCGCCGCCTTCACCGCCCTGTTCCTGCTCCTGACGGCGCCGGGGCAGGCCCCAGGGGCGGGCGCCGAGCCCGCCGTGGGCCGGATCGTCGACCAGCTCCGGCACACCCTCACGCCCTAGGGACCCCCGCTCACCCGTGCAGGTCCAACGCGTCAACGCCCTGCGCCACAGGGTCCGTTTCGTGCGAAGCTGGGGACATGAGCGTCGATACACCTCGCAGGATCGTGCTACTGCGGCACGCGAAGGCCGAGTGGTCCCAGGACTCCGACCACGAGCGTCCGCTCGCCGACCGCGGCCGCCAGGAGGCGCCCCTCGCCGGGCGCCGGCTCGCCGGCGTCGGCATCACCCCCGACCTGACCCTGTGCTCGACCGCCGTGCGGACCCGCGAGACGTGGAAGCTGGTGGTCTCCGAGCTGCCCCAGCGGCCCAGGACCCTCTACGACGAGCGCATCTACGAAGCGTCCCTCGGCGAACTGATCGCGGTGCTCAACGAGACCCCCGAGGAGGTGAGGGACCTCCTCCTCGTCGGGCACAACCCCGGTGTCCACGCCCTCGCCGACGCCCTCGCGGGCGAGGCCGACGGCGACATCCTGACCAGGATGAACCGCAGCGGGTTCCCGACCTCCGCCCTCGCCGTCCTCACCTTCGACGGCGCGTGGAAGTCCGTGGAGCACGGCGTCGGCAGGCTCGTCGACTTCTGGGCGCCCCACGCGTGACGCGCGCCCGCACGGCGGAAGGACGGCGGCCCGGACACCCACGCGGTGTCCGGGCCGCCGTCGTCCCCGCGGGGCCGCGCGTCACGCGGGCCCGGCGTCCGCCGTCTCCACCTCTTCGCGGGTGATGCCCAGCAGGTACAGCACGGTGTCCAGGAACGGCACGTTGACCGCGGTGTCGGCGGCCCTGCGGACCACCGGCTTGGCGTTGAAGGCCACGCCGAGACCGGCCGCGTTCAGCATGTCCAGGTCGTTCGCGCCGTCGCCGACCGCCACGGTCTGGGCGAGCGGCACGCCCGCCTCCTCCGCGAACCGGCGCAGCAGCCGCGCCTTCCCGGCCCGGTCCACGATCTCGCCGGTCACCCGGCCGGTCAGCCTGCCGTCGACGATCTCCAGCGTGTTGGCGGACGCGAAGTCCAGGCCGAGCCGCGTCTTCAGGTCGTCCGTGACCTGGGTGAACCCGCCGGACACGACGCCGACCTGGTAGCCGAGTCGTTTCAGCGTACGGATCAGGGTGCGGGCGCCGGGCGTCAGCCGCACCTCGGACCGCACCTTGTCCACGACCGACTCGTCCAGGCCCTCCAGCAGCGCCACGCGCGCGTGCAGCGACTGCTCGAAGTCCAGCTCACCGCGCATCGCAGCGGCGGTGATCTCCGCGACCGCCCCCTCGCACCCCGCGTGGGCGGCGAACAGCTCGATGACCTCGTCCTGGATCAGCGTCGAGTCGACGTCCATCACCACCAGCCGCTGCGCCCGCCGGTGCAGCCCGGCCGACACGACGGCCACGTCCACGCCCAGCTCGTGCCCCTCGGTGGCGAGCGCGGTGCGCAGCGGCTCGGTCTCCACGCCGGAGACGGCGAACTCCACGGCGGTCACCGGGTACTTGGCCAGCCGGAAGATGCGGTCGATGTTGCCGCCGGTGCGGGTGATCGTGGCCGCTATGGCCGCCGAGTTCTCCGCGGTCAGCGGGTTGCCGAGGACGGTCACGTGGGAACGCCCGTGCCCGCGGGGCCGGTTGTCGCCGGTACCGGAGATGATCTCCGCCTGGAGCTTCAGCGACTCGGCCCAGCTGTGGACGGTGGCCCGCAGTTCCCCCTCCGTCCCGGCGGTCGGCTCGGTGACGAGCGCGCACAGGACGATACGGCCGCGGGTGACGACCTGCTCGATGTCGACGACGTCGACGGAGAACGCGGCAAGGGTGTCGAACAGCCCGGCGGTGATCCCGGGACGGTCCTTCCCGAAGATCTTCACGAGAAGGGTGGGAACGTCTGAGGTCTGTGATGCGCTCATGGTCCCTCCACCGTATCCGGCCCGTCGGATGCCCACCGCCCCCGTCCCGTCCAGCGGACACCCCGCCCGGAGCGCGGGGCCGGGGCGGCGCGGAACCCGCCCCTCTCCCACCCGGACGCGGCGGGGGGCCGTTCGGGTTCCCCGCCCGGCGCCCCTCGGCGGCGGCACGGCGGGGCCCGCGCGCGTGTCAGGAACGCCGGGCCGTGCCGGGGCTTACCGCCGCGCCGGCCGCCGTCCCTTCGGGGCGGCGGGATGCCCGGGTAGGGGCCCGGGCGTCCCATTCGCCGACCGGGCCGGCCGCCGTTCCCCCGGGGCGCCCGGGGTCTTCACACCGCCCGACTTTCGGATCGGGGACCGGGCCTGAAATAGTTCCTCCTCGATGTTCGCCATCCCTAGACTCCCAGCGACGGGGGTACCTCGGGGGACAACTACGTGGGGCATGGAGTGCCGGAACTCGTACTGGAACTGAACGAAAGGACCTGGACCCTCGATCCGTCCAGGTCGTACACCCTCGGGCGCGACCCGCAGGGCGACGTGGTGATCGACGACGCCAGGGTCTCGTGGCGGCACGCCACGGTGAGCTGGGGGGGCCGGAGTTGGGTCATCGAGGACCACGGCTCCACCAACGGCACCTATGTGCAGGGCCAGCGGATCCACCAGATGGAAATCGGACCGGGTGCCGTCGTGCACCTGGGCAACGCCACCGACGGCCCGCGGCTGGACTTCACCGGTGCCGCCGCGCCCGCCGCCCACGCCGCGCCCGCCGCCCACGCCGCACCCGCGGCCCACGCCGCACCCGCGGCCGACGCCGCGTACCACGCCCAGGCGCCGCAGGCACAGCAGCCCTGGCCGGGCCAGCAGGCCCACGCGGCACAAGCCCCGCAACAGCAGCACCAGTACCACCAGCCGCAGCAGCAGCACCACCAGCCGCAGCACCACCAGGAGCAGCCCGGCTGGCAGCAGCAGATCCCGCACCAGCAGATCCCGCACCAGCAGGGCGGCGCGGCGGCCCACCAGGCGCCCGCGTCCCCCGCGTACGGGGGGGACCGCAGCCCCACCACCTTCCACCAGCTGGCCCTGGGCCGCGTCATGCGCATCGGCCGCGCGCTCGAGAACGACCTGGTCGTCTCCGACCTCCAGGTCTCGCGCCACCACGCCGAGTTCACCGCGCACCCGGACGGCCGCTTCGAACTGCGCGACCTGGGCGCGCACAACGGCACGTACGTCAACGGCCAGCCGATCGCCAAGTCGGGCACCGTCCTCATCGGCCCGAACGACATCGTCGGCGTCGGCCACTCGACGTTCCGGATCGTCGGCGACCGGCTGGAGGAGTTCGTCGACACCGGCGAGGTCTCCTTCTCGGCCCGCCACCTCACGGTCACCGTCGACGGCGGCAAGCAGATCCTGAAGGACGTCTCCTTCGGCGTCCCGGAGAAGTCGTTGATCGGCGTCATCGGCCCGTCCGGCTCCGGGAAGTCGACGCTCCTCAAGGCGCTCACCGGGTACCGCCCGGCCGACCAGGGCGACGTCCTCTACGACAACCGCAGCCTCTACAAGCAGTTCGCCGAGCTGCGCCAGCGCATCGGCCTGGTCCCGCAGGACGACATCCTCCACAAGGAGCTGACCGTCCAGAAGGCGCTGCGGTACGCGGCGAAGCTCCGCTTCCCCGGCGACACCGCCACGGCCGAGCGCGAGGCCCGCATCGACGAGGTGCTGCGCGAGCTGAAGCTCGACATCCACAAGGAGAAGAAGGTCACCTCCCTCTCCGGTGGCCAGCGCAAGCGCGTCTCCGTCGCCCTGGAGCTGCTGACCAAGCCGTCCCTGATCTTCCTGGACGAGCCGACCTCCGGCCTCGACCCGGGCATGGACCGCGACGTCATGCAGCTGCTGCGCGGCCTCGCCGACGACGGCCGCACGGTCCTCGTCGTCACCCACTCCGTCGCCGAGCTGGCGCTCTGCGACAAGCTGCTGGTGATGGCGCCCGGCGGTTCGGTGGCCTACTTCGGCCCGCCGGAGGAGGCGCTGAACTTCTTCGGGTACGAGACGTGGGCGGACGTCTTCTCCGCCTTCGAGAACTACCGCGACTACGACTGGGCCGGCCGCTGGAAGGGCTCGCAGCACTACCAGCTGTACGCGGCGGACATCGACGCCGTCGCCGCCCAGCCGGTCCAGATGCCGGCGCAGTCCGCCGCCAAGCCGCCCAAGCCGCAGAGCTGGGGCGCCCAGCTGTGGACCCTGATCCGCCGGTACGTCTCCGTGATCGCCTCCGACCGGGGCTTCCTCGCCCTGATGGTCATCCTCCCGGCGGTCCTCGGCGCGGTCTCCGTCGTCATCCCGGCCGACTTCGGCCTGGCCCCGCCGACGCCGCCGTCCCGGTTCAACGGCGACGCCGGCACGATCATGCTCATCCTCGCGGTCGGCATGTGCTTCTCGGGCGCCGCCAACTCCGTGCGGGAGCTCATCAAGGAGCGGGTGATCTACGAACGGGAACGCGCCACCGGCCTGTCCCGCTCGGCGTACCTGATGTCCAAGGTGATCGTCCTCGGCCTCATCACGGCCTTCCAGGGCGTCATCATCTGCGCCATCGGCTTCATCCCGCGCGAGCTGCCCGTCGAGGGCCTGATCATGCCGCCCGCCGTCGAGCTGTGCGTCGTCGTCATCGCGCTCGGCCTGACCTCGATGATGGTCGGCCTGGTCATCTCGGCCCTGGTGAAGACCGCCGAGAAGACCATGCCGCTGCTGGTCATGTTCGCGATCGTCCAGGTCGTCTTCACCGGCATCCTGTTCAAGGTGTACGGCTCGCCGGGCCTGGAGCAGTTCGCCTGGCTCATGCCGTCCCGCTGGGCCATCGCCGGCGCGGGCGCCACCCTCGACCTGGCGCACCTCATGCCGCCGTGGGACCACAAGAACCCCACCGACCTGGACCCGCTGTGGGAGCACGGCGTGGGCCAGTGGAGCATGAACGTGTCGGTGCTGCTCGCCATGGCCGTCGTCCTCGGCTTCCTCGTGGCGCGCCTGCTGCGCCGCCACGAGCCGGAGGTCATGCGCAAGTGACCGGCGGCGCGCACGCGTGAAGGGCGGCACCCCACCGGGGTGCCGCCCTTTCCACGTCGTCGCGGGTCAGTACGCGCTGTCGACGTTGTCCATGGAGCCGTACCGGTCGGCCGCGTAGTTGCACGCGGCGACGATGTTGGCGACCGGGTCCCACTGGCTCTTCTTCGTGCCGGGGATGTGGTACGCGTCGAACGTCGGCTTGATGACCTGGAGCAGGCCGATGGACGGGACGCCGTTGCGGGCGTTGATGTCCCAGTCGTTGATCGCGTTCGGGTTGCCGCTGGACTCCCGCATGATGTTGCGGTGGATGCCCTCGTAGGTGCCCGGGATGTCGTGCTTCTTCATGATGTCGAGCGCCTCGCGGATCCATCCGTCGAGGTTGTTCGCGTACACCGGCGTGCGCGCGGCGGCACGGCTCGCGACGGTCTTGACGACGAGGCGCTCCTTGGCGGCGACCTGGGCCTTCGCCTCGGCGGCCGCTGCGGCCTCCGCCTTCGCGGCGGCCGCGGCCTTCGCCTTGGCGGCGGCCTTGACCTTGGCGGCGGCCGCGGCCTTCGCCTTCGTCTCGGCGGCGGCCTTCACCTCGAACGCCGACTTCTGTCCGGCGATGCCGGCCTGCAGTTCCGCGCTCTGGTAACCGCTCCAGGCGGCGGCCGGAGCGGCGGCCACCTCCGCGACCTCCGCCTTGGCCGAGGCGGGGCCCGGGACCAGGGAGAAGGAGAGGGCGGCGACGCCGACGGCTGCCACGCCGGCGAGGGAGAGCTTGTGGTTCTTCTTGAGACGGCTGAGACCAGGGGTGCTGGACGGGGACATACAGTCGTACCTCTTCGAATCGCGGGAGTCGCACGCCGGGCGGCGTTGCGCCTGGCTTGGCGGGCGACGGGAGCAATTCTTAGCGGCCGCAAAAACCCGAGGCAAAGGTGTGACGTACGACCCCGGGTAGTGGATCAGGAGGTGCGGCGCGCGGCCCCCACTCGGCCCTGACGCTCGCCCGACCAGCACTGATATGTCCCATTACGGTTCCACTACGGAGGCTCGTACGTGACCTGGGTCCTATGCGCGGCCTCACACCGGGCCCCCGTCGAGCTCACCGATTGTTGCGGCAGCAATGCTTTGCGTGTGGTGCTTTCCGGACCCTTCCACGGCATCCGTGCGAGGACCTAGGGCCTGGGACCCAGACATCGCCGTCCACAGGCGGATACGGACCGTCACCCCCCGTGGGTACGGTGAACGCATGACCGACCGACCACGCTCCGGCCTCGCCGCGGTGAGCACCGCCCTGCTGGAGATGAGCAGGCAGCTGGAGGTCCGCGACGTCCTCAAGACGATCGTGGCCTCCGCCCGCGACCTGCTCGACGCCGAGTACGCCGCGCTCGGCGTCCCGGACGACCACGGCGGCTTCGCCCAGTTCGTGGTCGACGGCGTCAGCGACGAGCAGTGGAAGGCCATCGGCCCCCTGCCCCGGCAGCACGGCATCCTCGCCGCGATGCTCCACAGCGAGCAGCCCGAGCGCCTCGCGGACGTCCGCGAGGACCCCCGCTTCGAGGGCTGGCCCACCACCCACCCCGACATGTCGGACTTCCTCGGCCTGCCCGTCCGCGACGGCGAGGAGACGATCGCCGCGCTGTTCCTCGCGAACAAGCGCTGCCCCTCGCCCGACGGCGGCTGCGGCTTCACCGCCGAGGACGAGGAGCTGCTCGGCATCCTCGCCCAGCACGCCGCCATCGCCCTCACCAACGCCCGCCTCTACGAGCGCAGCCGCGAGCTGACCATCGCCGAGGAGCGCTCCCGCCTCGCCCACGAGCTGCACGACGCGGTCAGCCAGAAGCTGTTCTCCCTGCGGCTCACCGCCCAGGCCGCCGCCGCCCTCGTCGACCGGGACCCCGCCCGCGCCAAGGGCGAGCTCCAGCAGGTCACCGCCCTCGCCGCCGAGGCCGCCGACGAACTGCGCGCCGCCGTCGTCGAGCTGCGCCCCGCCGCCCTCGACGAGGACGGCCTGGTCCACACCCTGCGTACGCACGTCCAGGTCCTCGACCGGGCGCACACGGCCCGCGTCACCTTCGACGGCGGCGGCATACGGGCCCTGCCCGCCGCCCAGGAGGAGGCGCTGCTCCGCGTCGCCCAGGAGGCCCTGCACAACGCGCTGCGCCACTCCGGGGCCGGCGAGGTCGCCGTCCGGCTCGCCCGGCACGGCCAGGGCGCCCGCCTCACCGTCACCGACGACGGCAAGGGCTTCGACCCGCGGGCGGTCCGCCGCGCCGGCCGCCACCTGGGCCTCGTGTCCATGCGGGACCGGGCGGGCGGCGTCGGCGGCAGACTCACCGTGCACTCGGCGCCCGGCGAGGGCACCACGATCGAGATGGAGGTCCCCGGTGGCTGACAAGGAGAACGACGGCACCGCGCGGGCGGGGGAGGGGCGCGCCATCCGCGTCCTCCTCGTCGACGACCACCAGGTCGTCCGCCGCGGGCTGCGCACGTTCCTGGAGGTCCAGGACGACATCGAGGTCGTCGGCGAGGCCGCGGACGGCGCCGAGGGCGTCGCCCGCACGGAGGAGCTGCGCCCCGACGTCGTCCTCATGGACGTGAAGATGCCCGGGACGGACGGCATCGAGGCCCTCCGCAGGCTCCGCGAGCTGGGCAACCCGGCGAAGGTGCTGATCGTCACCAGCTTCACCGAGCAGCGCACGGTCGTCCCCGCCCTGCGCGCGGGCGCCGCCGGATACGTCTACAAGGACGTCGACCCGGACGCCCTGGCCGGCGCCATCCGCTCCGTCCACGCGGGGCACGTCCTGCTCCAGCCCGAGGTGGCCGGGGCGCTGCTCAGCCAGGAGGAGACGAACGGCGGCTCCGGCGGCCGCAGCGGCACCCTCACCGAGCGGGAGCGCGAGGTCCTCGGCCTGATCGCCGACGGCCGCTCCAACCGGGAGATCGCCCGCGCCCTCGTCCTCTCCGAGAAGACCGTCAAGACGCACGTCTCCAACATCCTGATGAAGCTGGACCTCGCCGACCGCACCCAGGCCGCCCTGTGGGCGGTGCGCCACGGCCTCACCACCTGACCGGCCCCACCCGCCCCACCCGGACGGCCCACGGTCCCACCCGGGCCCGCCCACCCGGGTCCACCCGCCCCACCCGCCCCACCCGGACGGCCCACGGTCCCACCCGGGCCCGCCCACCCGGGTCCACCCGCCCCACCCGGCCCGGACGGCCCGCGTCCCCCGGGCGGCGACCGGAGCCACTCCGGGCCGCCCGGGGGACGGGCGGCTCAGGGCCGACCGCGCTCCCGCTCCTCCACGTACGCGTTGAACGCCGCCACCTGCGCCCGCCGCGCCACGCGCTCCACCGGCCGCAGCGCCTCCGTCCGCGCCGCCATCTCCGACGCGCTCACCGCGCCGCCGTGCCCGTTCCCGTACGCCAGCGAGACCAGCAGCGCCACCCGCCGCGCCAGCTCCAGCACCCGCGCCGCCCGCGGCGGGTACCCCGGGGCCAGCAGCTCGCCCCCGGCGTGCGCCCGCGCCCGGTACGCGTCCAGCGCCGCCTCCGCCGCAGGGCCCGACGCCGCCACGTTCAGCCGCGTCAGCGCCACCGTCGCCTCCCGCAGCGCCTCCGCCAGCTCCCGCTCCGCCTCACCCAGCGACGGCACGTCCGCCGGCGGCGCCTCCCGCACCGGCAGGCAGTGCCACACGACCTCCACGTGCAGGTCCCCGGCCGGCCCCGCCTCGGTCACCTCCGGTACGAGCCCGAACCCGGCCCCGTACCCCACCGCCGCCTCCTCCGCGTCGAGCGCCCGCGCGTTGAACTCCGGCGGTCCGCTCAACCCCAGCGGGTGCCCCGGCGCGGGCAGCGCCACCCGCCACCCGGTGACCCCCAGCGACCGCAGCCGCCCCAGCCCCAGGGTCAGCCCGACGGGCCCCCGCTCACCCGGCAGGCCCTCCACGCGGTGCGGCGCGTCGTCCCCGACGATCGCGCCCACCGCCTCGTCCGGCGACACCAACCCGGCCAGCAGGGCGTTCCCCCATGCGGCCAACCGTCCTGAACGTGGTTCCGAAAGCATGGCCCCAGCCTAGGTTCCGGCCCCACGGGTACGGGTCCCACCACAGGTGGCGTAGGTTTTCCCTGGGAACCTGCGCCCGCCGCTCCCGCGGCGGTCCGCGCGAGGACCGACGACGAAGCAACGACCGCAAGGGGAGACAACGCGCTCATGGGCGATGTACTGGAGCTGGTGGACGTATCCGTGGTCCGCGACGGACGCGCTCTGGTGGACGAGGTCTCCTGGTCGGTCAAGGAGGGGGAGCGCTGGGCCATCCTCGGCCCCAACGGCGCCGGCAAGACCACCCTCCTGAACGTCGCCTCCACCTACCTCTTCCCGACCCGGGGCACCGTCCGCATCCTCGACGACGAGCTCGGCAAGGTCGACGTCTTCGACCTGCGTCCCCGCGTCAGCATGGCCGGCATCGCCATGGCCGAGAAGCTCCCCAAGCGGCAGACCGTCCTGCAGACCGTCCTCACCGCGGCGTACGGCATGACCGCCACCTGGCGGGAGGACTACGAGGCCGTCGACGAGGACCGGGCCCGCGCCTTCCTCGACCGCCTCGGCATGTCCGACTTCCTCGACCGCAGGTTCGGCACCCTCTCCGAGGGCGAGCGCAAGCGGACCCTCATCGCCCGCGCCCTGATGACCGACCCCGAGCTGCTCCTCCTCGACGAGCCCGCCGCCGGCCTCGACCTCGGCGGCCGCGAGGACCTCGTCCGCCGCCTCGGCCGCCTCGCCCGCGACCCGTACGCCCCCTCCATGATCATGGTCACGCACCACGTCGAGGAGATCCCGCCGGGCTTCACCCACGTCCTGATGATCCGTCAGGGCAAGGTGCTCGCCGCCGGTCCCGTCGAGACCGAGCTCACCTCCCGCAACCTCAGCCACTGCTTCGGCCTGCCCCTCGTCGTCGAGCGCGTCGGCGACCGCTACACCGCCCAGGGCCTCCCGCTCGGCTGACCCGCCGTCCACCCCCCAGGGGCACCGGAGCACCGGACGCCGCGGGAGCCGAAGGGCCCCCGCACCCGCCGGGCCCCCTCGGTGCCCTGTCCCCGGCGGCCCCGCGCACCTACCATGACGACGTGGACATCGACGCATGGGTCTGGTGGCTGATCGCGGCGGTGGGGCTGGGCATCCCGCTCGTCATCACCGCGATGCCCGAATTCGGCATGTTCTCCGTCGGGGCGGTCGCGGGCGCCCTCACCGCGGGACTCGGCTTCGGAGTGGTGGCCCAGGTCATCGTCTTCGTCGCCGTCTCCGTCGCGCTCCTCGCCGTCGTACGGCCCATCGCGGCCCGGCACCGCGAAGGGCAACCGGCCCACGCGACCGGCGTCGACGCCCTGAAGGGCCGTCAAGCCGTCGTCCTGGAACGGGTCGACGCCTCCGGCGGACGCGTCAAACTCGCCGGCGAGGTCTGGTCCGCCCGCTCCTACGACCCCGGCCAGGCCTTCGAACCGGGGCAGCAGGTCGACGTGGTCGACATCGACGGAGCGACCGCCGTCGTCCTATGACATCGCGTCATATACCGTCAGGGGAAGGCCGATCGCCGGGGGAACGGGCCGAACCACCCACATGACCGCCCGCCGTCTGGGAAAATCGATCACCGACATCAACCGGCAGCGAAGGGCACGGGGAGCACGATGCCATCAGTCATCATCGTTCTGGTCATTCTGGTGGTGCTTGTCTTCATCGCCCTGATCAAGACGATCCAGGTCATCCCACAAGCCAGCGCCGCCATCGTGGAACGCTTCGGCCGCTACACCCGCACCCTCAACGCGGGCCTCAACATCGTCGTCCCGTTCATCGACACGATCCGCAACCGCATCGACCTGCGCGAGCAGGTCGTCCCCTTCCCGCCCCAACCCGTCATCACCCAGGACAACCTGGTCGTCAACATCGACACGGTCATCTACTACCAGGTGACCGACGCCCGCGCCGCGACCTACGAGGTCGCCAGCTACATCCAGGCGATCGAGCAGCTCACCGTCACCACCCTGCGCAACATCATCGGCGGCATGGACCTGGAGCGCACCCTCACCTCCCGCGAGGAGATCAACGCCGCCCTCCGCGGCGTCCTCGACGAGGCCACCGGCAAGTGGGGCATCCGCGTCAACCGCGTCGAGCTGAAGGCCATCGAGCCGCCCACCTCCATCCAGGACTCGATGGAGAAGCAGATGCGCGCCGACCGCGACAAGCGCGCCGCGATCCTCACCGCCGAGGGCATCCGCCAGTCCCAGATCCTCACCGCCGAGGGCGAGAAGCAGTCCGCGATCCTGCGCGCCGAGGGCGAGGCCAAGGCCGCCGCCCTGCGCGCCGAGGGCGAGGCCCAGGCGGTCCGCACGGTCTTCGAGGCCATCCACGCCGGCGACCCCGACCAGAAGCTGCTCTCCTACCAGTACCTCCAGATGCTCCCGAAGATCGCCGAAGGCGACGCCAACAAGCTCTGGATCGTGCCCAGCGAGATCGGCGACGCCCTCAAGGGCCTCTCCGGCGCCTTCGGCAACCTCGGCGGCGGCGCCCCCGGCTTCGACACCTCCGCGAAGGAGCGGCGCCGGGAGGAACCCCCCGTCGACTGACCACGGACCGGACCCCGGTCGACTCACTCCGGCGCCCTCGTGCATGATCGGTTCATCCACCACCGATTCCGTACGGGGGCGCAGTGACGATCTGGGAGATGCTCGCCGTCCTCGCGGCCGGCGTCGGCGCGGGCACCATCAACACGATCGTGGGATCGGGGACGCTCATCACGTTCCCCGTTCTCCTGGCCACCGGCCTGCCCCCGGTCACCGCCACGGTCTCCAACGCCCTCGGGCTGATCCCCGGTTCCATCAGCGGGGCCATCGGCTACCGCGCCGAACTCACCGGCCAGCGCGACCGCATCCTGCGCCTCGCCGTCGCCGCCGCCCTCGGCGGACTCGGCGGCGCCGTCCTCCTCACCGTCCTCCCCTCCACGGCCTTCGAGACGATCGTCCCCGTCCTCGTCGCCCTGGCCCTGGTCCTCGTCGTCCTCCAGCCCCGCATCACCCGCGCCGTCCAGGCCCGCCGCGAACGCGACGGCCGCACCGACACCACCCGCCACGGCGGCCCCCTCCTGTTCGCCGGCCTCCTCCTGGCCAGCGTCTACGGCGGGTACTTCACCGCGGCCCAGGGCATCGTCTACCTCTCCCTCATGGGCATGCTGCTCGACGACACCCTCCAGCGCCTCAACGCCGCGAAGAACATCCTCGCGGCCGTCGTCAACACCATCGCCGCGCTGTTCTTCGTCTTCGCCGCCCACTTCGACTGGACCGCCGTCGCCCTCATCGCCGTCGGCTCCACCATCGGCGGCCAGATCGGCGCCCGCGTCGGCCGGCGGCTCCCCCCGAAGGTCCTCCGCACCCTGATCGTCGTCATCGGCAGCGCCGCGATCCTCCAACTCGTCACCCGATGACGAGGAGCCCGCCCCCGGCGACACACGGGGACGGGCTCCACCGACGGACCACGCTCAGGCGGCGGCCGCCTCCGGCCGCTGCGCCGTCAGCCACTCCGGCAGCTCCGACCGCCCACCGGCCCGCAGCGCCAGCAGCATCGCGTCCGCGGGGCTCGGGACGAACGGCTGGTGCAGCAGCGGCATCCCCGCCTCCTGCGGCGTACGGTCCGCCTTGCGGTGGTTGTCCTCCGCGCAGGAGGCGACCGTGTTCAGCCAGCTGTCCGCGCCCCCCTGCGACCGCGGCACGACGTGGTCGACCGTGGTCGCGCGCCGCCCGCAGTACGCGCACCGGTGCTGGTCTCGCACCAGCACACCGCGCCGCGACCACGGCGCGTGTCTTCGGAACGGCACCCGTACGTACCGGCACAGCCTGATCACCCGCGGCACGGGCAGCTCCACCTCGGCCGCCCGCAGCCGAAGTCCCGGATGGGCCTGCTCGACGACGGCCTTGTCCTGCAGCACCAGCACCACCGCCCGGTGCAGCGACACCGTCGACAACGGCTCGAAGCTCGCGTTGAGAACCAGCGTGTCCCGCATTCCGCCCACCTCCGTGTGCCGGCCGTCCCCTGACGCGCCTGGACCAACTCTGGCGGGGCGGCACCGAACGGGACAACGCAATATCCGCAGACGGAAAATGCCCGCCCCCGGCCTTCTCCAGGCCGAGGGCGGGTGAACGGAAGGCGAACGTTCAGCTCTCCGCGGGTGTCTCGTACTCCCCGATCAGCTGCGCACGCGCCAGCGTGTGGAACCGCAGGTTGAAGCCGACGACCGCCGGCGACGCGTCGGAGTCCGGGCCCAACCGCTCGGTGTCCACGGCGTACACGGTGAACACGTACCGGTGCGGACCGTCCCCGGGCGGCGGCGCGGCACCACCGAAGTCCTTCGACCCGTAGTCGTTGCGGACGTGCACCGCGCCCTCGGGCAGGCCCTCGAACCCCCCGCCGCCCGCGCCCGCCGGCAGCTCCGTCACGGACGCCGGGACGTCGAACAGCACCCAGTGCCAAAAGCCGCTGCCCGTCGGCGCGTCCGGGTCGAAGCACGTCACGGCGAAGCTCTTCGTCTCCGCCGGGAAGCCCTCCCACCGCAGCTGCGGCGACGTGTTCCCCTTCGCGTACACCTGCGCGTCCGCCAGCACGCCCCCGGGCGCGACGTCGTCGCTCACCACGGTGAACGACGGCACCGGCGGGTGGAAGTCGTGGGGGAGCGGCGCCCTCTTCGCCTCGGTCACGTCAGAACCTCCGATCGCTCTGGATCCTCGATCCTCGAGCCTAGAGCCAGTTCCGGCGCCCACCGACGTCGGCGAGCCACTGGTTGAGGTACGCCGCCCAGTCGGTGTTCCGGTAGTCGTCCAGCCCGACCACGAAGCAGCGGTACGAGTCGCTGCCCTCGCTGAACAGCCCGCCCCTCTTGTCCATCTCCAGCACGACGTCCATCTCCCGGTCGTCGGCGACGAACGACAGCTCGACCTGGTTCAGCCCCCGGTACTGCTGCGGCGGCAGGAACTCGATCTCCTGGTAGAACGGCAGCCGCTGCCGCGTCCCCCGGATGTGCCCCCGCTCCATGTCGGCGTTCTTGAACCGGAAGCCCAGCCGGACGAACGCGTCCAGGATCGCCTGCTGTGCCGGCAGCGGGTGCACGTTGATCGGGTCCAGGTCGCCGGAGTCCACGGCCCGCGCGATCGCCAGCTCCGTCGTCACCCCGATGTCCATGCCGCGCAGCTGCTGCCCGGCGATGCAGGTGACGGGCGTCTCCCAGGGGATCTCCAGCCCGAAGGGCACGACGTGCACGGCCCCGGCCTGGACGGTGAAGGAACCACCGATCTGCGTCCTGCCGAACTCGACGTCCTGCTTCGTCTCCTGGTCGCCGCCCTCGACCTCGACCCGCGCCTGCAGCCCGAGCGACAGGCCCTGGATTTCCTGCGGCACCGAGCCGCCCTCGATCCGCACCTCGCCCTGGACGACACCGCCGGGCACCACGTTCGACTCGGTCAGCACGGTCTCGACGTTGGCCCCGCCCGCACCCAGGCTCGCGAGCAGCTTCTTGAAGCCCATGTCCACTCCTTCTCGGTCCACAGCTCACATACGCGTACGCGCGGAAGACCGTAGCCGGTTCCGGGCGCCGTCCCAGTACGCTCGTTCAACATGATCGAGAGCCCCGACCGTACGCCGCTGCCCCGGGACTTCTTCGACCGCCCCGTACTGGAGGTCGCCCCGGACCTGCTGGGCCGCACCCTGGTACGGATGACGGACGACGGACCCATCGAACTGCGCCTCACGGAAGTGGAGGCGTACGCCGGGGAAGTCGACCCCGGCTCGCACGCCTACCGCGGCCGCACGGCGAGGAACGCCGTGATGTTCGGCCCGCCCGGTCACGCGTACGTGTACTTCACCTACGGCATGTGGCACTGCCTGAACCTCGTGTGTGGCCCGGTGGGCACCGCCGGCGGGGTCCTGCTGCGCGCGGGCGAGATCCGCGCCGGCCACGAGCTGGCCCGCCGTCGTCGCCTTTCGGCCCGGCACGACAAGGAACTGGCCAAGGGCCCGGCCCGTCTCGCCACGGCCCTGGACGTCGACCGCACCCTGGACGGCACGGACGCCTGCGCGGACGGCGACTCCCCCCTGTCGGTACTGGCCGGGACCCCGGTCGCCGCCGGTCAGGTGCGGAACGGCCCCCGCACCGGTGTGGGCGGGGAGGGAGCGGTGCACCCGTGGCGCTTCTGGATCGAGGGGGACCCGACGGTGAGCCCGTACCGGGCCCACACACCACGCCGGAGGAGGGCTTGACTCTCGAGGCCGAACCGCCTAATGTCGACCGAGCCGTAAGAGCCGGGGCACGCTGTACCAGCGCCTCCGGGGGCGGCCAAACCACCATCTAGCGATCTTCCCCCTGGCGGGGTGGGTTTCGGCGTGTCCGGGATTCATTTCGAGGGGCTCGATTATGAGCACCGCGGGGAACCCGCTAAAGTAGTGGAAGCCGAAAGGCGAAAGGCCCTCCAACGGCCACCGGAAACGAAATCCGCACCGGAAACGGAA
>NZ_BMSV01000010.1 GCF_014649335.1 Streptomyces roseolilacinus | reverse complement strand
CTCGGCGGACACCCGCCCATCAGCCGCGTCAACAACGCTCCGGGTCAATACACCTAGGGCGTGTCTTCAAAGTCCCGTCTGCCTGCCGACGCCTGGCACGCCCTCCCCCGAGCTCTCGGCTGCGCTCGAGCAGGGGGGATCCCCAGCCGCGTTGTCGTCGGTCGCCCATGCTCCGCAGTGGCTCCCTCCTCCGCCTTGCGATCGCACGCACCAGACGCCGCCCGGCCCGCCCTACGGGCGAACGACGCCACTTTGAAGACACCACCTAGTCGCGCGCCAGCCCCCACCGGGCCAGCAGCCCCGTCGTCCGCTCGTCCGTCGCGACCGACGCCGCGCCGTCCGTCACCGTCTCGTACACCGCCAGGATGTCCGCGCCGACCGTCGACCAGTCGAAGCGCCGTACGTGGGCGCTGCCCCGGGCGCGCAGCCCGGCCCGCCGCTCCTCGTCGCCCAGGAGGCGGATCGCGGCGTCGGCGAGGGCGTCCGCGTCCTCGTTGGCGAACAGGTCGCCGGCCGCCCCCTGGTCCAGGACCTGCGCGAACGCGTCGAGGTCGCTGGCGAGCACCGGAGCGCCCGCCGAGAGCGCCTCGACCAGGATGATGCCGAAGCTCTCGCCGCCCGTGTTGGGCGCCACGTACACGTCCACGCTGCGCAGCAGCCGCGCCTTGTCCTCGTCGCTGACCATCCCGAGGAACTCCACGCGCTGCCGCATCGCGGCCGGCAGCGACGCGACGGCCTCCTCCTCGTCGCCCCGCCCCGCGACCAGCAGCCGCGTCCCGGGCCGCGCCCGCAGGATCCTCGGCAGGGCCCGCATCAGCACCGGCAGCCCCTTGCGCGGCTCGTCGATCCGGCCGATGAACCCCAGCGTCCCGCCCTCGGCGGCGTCGCGCGCCCCCTGGGACCGCCACGCCTCCTTCGGCTCGGCGCGCGCGAAGAAGTCCACGTCGACGCCGTTCGGGATGACGACCGCGTCGCCGCCCAGGTGCTCCACCAGCGTCCGCCGCGCGTACTCGCTGACCGCGATGCGCGCGCTGATCTTCTCCAGCGCCGGCTGGAGGATCGGGTACGCCGCGATCATCGCCCGCGACCGGGGGTTGGAGGTGTGGAACGTCGCCACGATCGGGCCCTGGGCGGCCCAGCACGCCAGCAGTCCCAGCGACGGCGAGGCCGGCTCGTGGATGTGGATCACGTCGAACGTGCCCTCGTGCAGCCACCGCCGCACCCGCGCCGCCGACAGGAAGCCGAAGTTCAGCCGCGCCACCGACCCGTTGTACGGGACGGGCACGGCCCGCCCCGCCGACACGACGTACGGCGGCAGCGGCGTCCCGTCGTCCGCGGGGGCCAGCACCGACACGTGGTGGCCGAGCCGGATCAGATGCTCCGCCAGGTCCCGGATGTGGAACTGGACGCCGCCCGGCACGTCCCAGGAGTACGGGCAGACGATGCCGATCCTCACTTCGGTCCCTTCGCGGGGTCCAGGTCGGCCGGCCACAGCCGCTGCAGCATGTGCCAGTCCTCCGGGTGCTCGGCGATCCCGGCGGCGAAGGCGTCCGCCAGCGCCTGCGTCATCACGGACGTCCTCTCGGCGCGCGTGCCGGACTCCGGCACGTCGACGGGCGGGTGCACCCGCCCCCGCATCGTCGCCGGGTCGTCGTACCAGAGCGTCGCCGACAGCAGCAGCGCCCCGGTGTGCTGCGCGAGCAGCGCCGGGCCCCCGGGCATCCGTGCCCGCTCCCCGAAGAAGTCCACCTCGACCCCGGACGACGACAGGTCGCGGTCCGCGACCAGGCACACCAGCCCGCCCGACCGCAGCCGGCGCGCCAGCGTCCCGAACGCGGACCCGCCCGTGTGCGGCAGCACCTCCATGCCCAGCGACTCGCGGTACGCCACGAACCGGTCGTACAGCGACTCCGGCTTCAGCCGCTCGGCGACCGTCGTGAACGGCACGCCCAGCACCCGCGTCGCCCACACGCCCGCCAGGTCCCAGTTGGCCAGGTGCGGCAGCGCGAGCACCACGCCCCTCCCGGCGGCGAGGCCGTCCGTCAGGTGGTGGATGTCCTTGATGTCGACGGACCGCGCCACTCGCTCCGCGCTCCACGACGGCAGCCGGAACGACTCCATCCAGTAGCGCATGTACGACCGCATCCCGGCCTTCGACAGCTCGGCGAGCCGCTCGGGCGAGGCGTCCGGCACGACCCGCGCCAGGTTGGCCTCCAGGCGCAGCACGCCCTGGCCGCGCCGCTTCCACGCCGTGTCCGCGATCCGCCGCCCGAGCCCGACGGCGACCGGTTCCGGCAGCTTCCTCACCGTCGCCCAGCCCAGCCCGTACAGGGCGTCCGTCAGGCGTTCGCTCGTCGTGCTCATGATGTGGCCTCGCTCCCCCTCCGGGTCTCCCCGCCGGCCGCCGCGTCGGCCTCCGCGGCCTCACGCCGTACGGTCACCACCCGCTGCCCCAGCGTCACCGCACTGCCCACCGCCACCAGCCACAGCGCCACCGGCAGCAGCACCCGCACCCCCGGCACCCCGAACGCGTGCAGCCCGGCCAGTCCCGCCGCGACCAGCGACACCACCAGCCGCTCCGCCCGTTCCACCAGGCCGTTCACCGCGACGGGCAGCCCGATGGACTCGCCCCGCGCCTTGGTGTACGACACGACCTGGCCGCTCGCCAGGCAGAAGATGGACACCGCGCACAGCACGTTGTCGTCGCCGCCGCCCGCGTACCACAGCGCGAAGCCACCGAAGATCGCGCCGTCCGCGACCCGGTCGAGCGTCGAGTCCAGGAAGGCGCCCCAGCGGCTGGAGACCCCCGCCTGGCGCGCCATGTTGCCGTCGACGAGGTCGGAGAACACGAACAGCGTGATGACGATCGTTCCCCAGAAGAACTCCCCGCGCGGGAAGAAGACCAGCGCCCCCACCACGACACCCGCGGTCCCCACGAGGGTCACCGCGTCGGGGCTCACCCCGCGGCGGAGCAGAAACGCGGCGAACGGTGTGAGAACACGCGTGAAGAAAGCACGCGCGTACTTGTTCAGCATGGCCTTCCCGAGGGGTCGGTGGTGCCGGCGGCCCCTTCGGCCACCGGCTGGCCCATCGTAGCCACGCACCGCCCCTCCCCACCCTCGGGCACCCGTCCCACCCGCTCCGACGTCGGCCGACGTCCGACGTATGGACGCGGCACGGGTGGAGTGGAAAGCTCGAAGGACGACCGCGGGCACCGCCGGAGCCGTCCCGCCGGGGCCGAGGCCGCGCCCCACGACCCCACCGCTCCCCCGCGCCCGCGCCCCCACCTCACCGTCCGATGGCGATCGGGAGGAAGAACCATGGGCGACAAGGCGAACACCCACATCGGAGCCGCCGGCAGGGCGGCGACGGCCGACCGGCCCTCTTCCCTCAGGAACGTGGTGCTGGTCGGCCACAGCGGATCCGGCAAGACCACCCTCGTCGAGGCGCTCGCCCTCACCGCGGGCGCCGTCAACCGGGCCGGACGCGTGGAGGACGGCTCCACCCTCTCCGACCACGACGAGATCGAACACCGCCAGCAACGGTCCGTGCAGCTCTCCCTCGTCCCCCTGGAGTGGGCCGGCTGCAAGATCAACCTTCTGGACGCCCCCGGCTACGCCGACTTCACGGGCGAGCTCCGCGCCGGCCTGCGCGCCGCCGACGCCGTCCTCTTCGTCGTCTCGGCCGCGCAGGAGGCCGACGCCGTCCCCGGCTCCACCCGCCTCCTCTGGGAGGAGTGCGCGGCCGTCGGCATGCCCCGCGCCATCGTCGTCACCCACCTCGACACCGCCCGCACCGACTTCGACCGGCTCACCCGCGTCTGCGGCGAGATCTTCGGCGGCGACGACCCCGACGCGGTCCTCCCCCTCCACCTGCCCGTGCTCGGCCCCGAGACCCCCGACGGGCACGCCCCCGCCACCGGCCTCGTCGGGCTCCTCGCCCGCACGGTCTTCGACTACTCGACCGGGGAACGGAAGGAGAACCCTCCCGACGAGGCGCAACTCCCCCTCATCGAGGAGGCCCGCAACCGCCTCATCGAAGGCATCATCGCGGAGAGCGAGGACGAGACCCTCATGGACCGCTACCTCGGCGGCGAGGACATCGACCTCAAGACCCTCGTCGAGGACCTGGAGAAGGCCGTCGCCCGCGGCACCTTCCACCCCGTGCTCGCCGCCGCCCCCGCCGCGCCCGGCGGCAGGCAGGGCCTGGGCACCGTCGAGCTCCTCGACCTGATCACCCGCGGCTTCCCCACCCCCCTGGAACGCCCCGTCCCCGAGGTCACCACCCCGCAGGGCGACCCCCGCCCCGCCCTGACCTGCGACCCCGACGGCCCCCTCGCCGCCGAGGTCGTCAAGACCGCCTCCGACCCGTACGTGGGCCGCATCTCCCTGGTCCGCGTCTTCTCCGGGACCCTCCGCCCCGACGAGACCGTCCACGTCTCCGGGCACGGTCTCGCCGACCGCGGCCACGAGGACCACGACGTCGACGAACGGGTCGGAGCCCTCTTCGCCCCCTTCGGCAAGCAGCAGCGCCAGATGGGCCACTGCGTCGCGGGCGACCTGGCCTGCGTGGCCAAGCTCTCCCGCGCCGAGACCGGTGACACCCTCTCCGCCAAGGACGACCCGCTCCTCATGGCCCCCTGGACCATGCCCGACCCGCTGCTCCCCCTCGCCGTCCGGGCCCGCAGCAAGGCCGACGAGGACAAGCTCTCCCAGGGGCTGGCCCGGCTCGCCGCCGAGGACCCCACCATGCGCCTGGAGCAGAACCAGGACACCCACCAGGTCGTCCTGTGGTGCCTGGGCGAGGCCCACCGGGACGTCGCCCTCGAACGCCTGCGCACCCGCTACGGCGTGCAGGTCGACGCCGTGCCCCACGAGGTCGCCCTCCGCGAGACCTTCGCCGCCCCCGCCACGGCCCGCGGCCGGCACGTCAAGCAGTCCGGGGGCCACGGCCAGTTCGCCATCTGCGACATCCGGGTGGAGCCGCTGCCGCCCGGCTCCGGCATCGAGTTCGTCGACAAGGTCGTCGGCGGGGCCGTGCCGCGCCAGTTCGTCCCGTCCGTCGAGAAGGGCGTCCGCGCCCAGGCCGCGCGCGGCGTCGCCGCCGGGTACCCGCTCGTCGACGTCCGCGTCACCCTCGTCGACGGCAAGGCCCACTCCGTGGACTCCTCCGACGCCGCCTTCCAGACCGCCGGCGCCCTCGCCCTGCGCGAAGCCGCCGCCGACACCCCCGTCGACCTGCTGGAGCCCGTCGCCGAAGTCCGGGTCCTCGTCCCCGACGAGTACGTCGGCCCCGTCATGAGCGACCTCTCCGGCCGCCGGGGCCGTGTCGTCGGCACCGAGCAGGCCGGTCCCGGACGGGCCCTCGTCCGCGCCGACGTCCCCGAACTCGAGATCGACCGCTACGCCGTCGACCTCCGCTCCCTCTCCCACGGCACCGGCCGCTTCAGCCGCTCGTACGTGCGCCACGAGCCCATGCCGCCGCACCTCGCGGAGAGGGTCCGCAAGGAGGAACACGCCCGGCCGGCCCGCTGACCACCGGCCCCGCCGCGCACCCGGCCGCCCGCCGGCCCCCCTCCCGGCGGGCGGCCCTCCCGGCTTCCCCGTCGTCCTGACGCGCGCCCCCGCTCCCCGATAGGCTGGGGAGCCCAGCTCAGGAGGTGTGCGCCACCGCCGAGTTGGGAAGGCCGCAGTACGGGGCAAGTACTGCGGCACATGCGTCGATGGGGGCGGAAGACACGATGGACAGTTTCGGTCCCGGGGCACAGGTCCCGCTCCAGGGCTCGGCCGGACAGACGGTGGCCACGAACGCCCTGGCCTCCGCCGCGTACCGCGACAGCCCGGTCGAGGACATCCTCAAGGCCAACAACGCGTGGTACGAATCCACCGTCAAGAAGGGGAAGTTCTCCCTCTTCGAGCCCAACCTCGGCGAGGCCTTCTCGCGGGCCGTCGTCGTCCGCATGCTCGGCGGCGGCCGCAAACCCGTCATCCAGTCCTTCGGCACCGACCCCCGGCCGGTCGTCGAGCACTGCCTCGCCGCCAACCGCATCCGCAAGCAGCGCGACCTCCGCCTGACCCTCATCACCCTCCTGTGCGGCGTCGTGTTCCTCCCCGGACTGCTCCTCTGGCTGGTCGTCTTCCAGGTCCGCCGCTCCCTGGCCGGCGCCGCCAACAAGCGCGCCGGCGCCGCCGGCACGGCGCTCCTCGCCGGCGTCGGCATCCTCGCCGCGCTCGTCCTCGTCAAGCTGCCGTTCGGCGGTTTCCTGTCCTTCTACCTGCGGGCCATGATCATCGCGCCGGTCGTCGGCTGGTTCCTCGCCAAGCACGTCTGCGAGACCACCGCCAAGGACCTCCGCGCGCGCTGGGAGGCCCTCCTCAGCGGGGGCGGCGTCGCCGCCAAGATCCCCGAGGCCGTCCCCCAGAACCCCGGCGAGACCGCCGCCGAGGAACTCCGCCAGTCCCTCGAGAAGCTCACCGCCGAGCAGCGCTCCAACGTCGTCTTCTACGCCGGCCCGCGCGGCATACTCGGCATGGGCACCCGCTGGGGCGGCTGGCACCTCGCCGAGGAGCTCAAGCCCCGCGACGGCAAGGAGATCCACGCCTTCCGCACCTGGGACGTCGTACGCCCCATCCACGACCAGCTGAAGCTCCTGGAGCGCGGCTCGCTGAAGACCGGCTTCCCCACCCCGTCCGTCAACCACTGGATCGTGGTCCCCGTCGGCGACGGCGCCAAGGAGGTCTCCCGCCCCGAGGGCGAGGACGTCGTCAAGTACCAGGTGAAGCCGCACGAGATCCAGCGCATCTGCAACGAGAACCAGTTCGGCAAGGGCAACCGCCACTACCTCGGCGTGCAGTTCGTCCTCTGGGACGGCCAGCTGGTGCTGACCATGCTGGTCACCGTCACGGCGCTGCTGCACACCCTCCGCATCGAGGTCTCCGGGCACGCCCTCGGCCCGGTCCACTCCCTCTTCACCAGCAAGCCCGCCGGGAAGACCAAGGAGGTCTCCAAGACCGTACGGTTCTGGGAGACCCGCGAGATCAAGCTCCCCCTCGTGGAGACCAACGAGGTCGTCCGCCTCGCCGTCCGGGCGCCGCTGACCTGGTTCCCGCCGGTCCTCGACTTCCTCGGCGGCAAGCTCGTCCTGCCCGAGCCGTTCGGCCTGCGCCACGCCTGGGCCGAGGCGCCGTGGAAGCACCGCTTCATGGCCGACGACGTCATCCGCGCGTCCACGCCCGTGATGCGCGCCGTGCACTCCGCGATCGTCAAGATGCTCGACGAGCACGGCGTGGACACGACCTCGCTCGCCGGCAGCAACTTCACCGCCGACCCGGCTCCGAAGAAGGCCGACGTGTACGACGCGTGATCAGGCGGCGGGCCAGGCCTCGGCGAGCATCCGCCGCGTGTCGGCGAGGAGTTGGGGCAGCACCTTGGTGTGGCCGACGACGGGCATGAAGTTGGTGTCGCCGCCCCACCGCGGCACGACGTGCTGGTGCAGGTGGGCGGCGATCCCGGCGCCGGCGGCGGCGCCCTGGTTCATGCCGATGTTGAACCCGTGCGCGCCGGAGGCCGCGCGCAGGGCGGTCATCGCCCGCTTGGTGAACACGGCCAGCTCGGCCGTCTCCGCCCCGTCGAGGTCGGTGTAGTCGGCGACGTGCCGGAACGGCACGACCATCAGGTGGCCGCCGTTGTACGGGTACAGGTTCAGCACCGCGTAGACGCTCTCGCCGCGGGCGACGACGAGACCGTCCTCGTCGGACTTCGCCGGGATCGAGCAGAAGGGGCAGCCGTCGCCGGCCCCCGAGCCGGTGGGCTTGTTCTCCCCCTGGATGTACGCCATCCGGTGGGGCGTCCACAGACGCTGGAACGCGTCCGGCGCCCCCACTCCGATCTGCTGCTCCGGCTCATTCGTCATGCGCCTCAGCATATGACCACCCCGGACCCCGGATACGCCGAGGGGCGGTACCCGCACCGGGTACCGCCCCCCGTGGCGCGTCAGACCTGTACGCGGCGCTCCACCACGTCGGCGAGCTTCGCGAGGGCCTCCTCGCGCGGGACGCCGTTCTCCTGCGAGCCGTCGCGGTAGCGGAAGGAGACCGTGCCCGCGTTCATGTCGTCGTCGCCGACGATGACCATGAACGGGACCTTCAGCTTCTGCTGGTTCCTGATCTTCTTCTGCATGCGGTCCGACGAGGCGTCCACCTCGACCCGCAGGCCCTTCCTCCGCGCCTCGGCGGCGAACTCCCGGAGGTACTCGACGTGGGCGTCGCCGACCGGGATGCCGACCGCCTGGACCGGGGCCAGCCACGGCGGCATGGCGCCCGCGTAGTGCTCCAGCAGCACCGCGAAGAACCGCTCGATGGAACCGAACAGCGCGCGGTGGATCATGACCGGGCGCTGCTTGGTGCCGTCCGCGGCCGTGTACTCCAGGTTGAAGCGCTCCGGCAGGTTGAAGTCGAGCTGGATGGTCGACATCTGCCAGGTGCGGCCGATCGCGTCGCGCGCCTGGACGGAGATCTTCGGGCCGTAGAAGGCCGCGCCGCCCGGGTCCGGGGTGAGGGGCAGGCCCTGCTTCTCGGCCACCTGCCGCAGGGTCTCGGTGGCCTCCTCCCACGCCTCGTCCGAGCCGACGAACTTCTCCGGGTCCTTGGTGGACAGCTCCAGGTAGAAGTCGGCGAGCCCGTAGTCGCGCAGCAGGTTCAGGACGAAGGTGAGCGTCTTGTCGAGCTCCTCCGCCATCTGCTCCCGGGTGCAGTAGATGTGCGCGTCGTCCTGGGTGAAGCCGCGCGCGCGGGTCAGGCCGTGGACGACGCCCGACTTCTCGTACCGGTACACCGTCCCGAACTCGAACAGGCGCAGCGGCAGCTCACGGTACGAGCGTCCGCGCGCGTCGAAGATCAGGTTGTGCATCGGGCAGTTCATGGGCTTGAGGTAGTAGTCCACGCCCTCGTCGAGCTGCATGGGCGGGTACATGCCCTCGGCGTACCAGTCGAGGTGCCCGGAGGTCTCGAACAGCTTGCCCTTGGTCGCGTGCGGCGTGTAGACGAACTCGTAGCCCTCCTCCTCGTGCCGGCGGCGCGAGTAGTCCTCCATGACCCGGCGGATGATGCCGCCGCGCGGGTGGAAGACCGCGAGGCCGGAACCGATCTGCTCGGGGACGGAGAAGAGGTCCAGCTCGCTGCCGAGCTTGCGGTGGTCGCGCTTCTCGGCCTCGGCGAGGAAGTCCAGGTACGCCTTCAGCTCGTCCTTGGAGGGCCACGCGGTGCCGTAGATGCGCTGGAGCATCGGGTTCTTCTCGCTGCCGCGCCAGTACGCGGCGGCGTTGCGCATCAGCTTGAACGCCGGGATCGCGCGGGTCGACGGCAGGTGCGGGCCGCGGCAGAGGTCCTTCCAGCACAGCTCGCCGGTCTTGGCGTCGAGGTTGTCGTAGATGGTCAGCTCGCCGCCGCCCACCTCGACGTCCGCGCCGTCCTCGCTGGACGCGGAGCCCTTCAGGCCGATCAGCTCCAGCTTGTACGGCTCGTTCGCCAGCTCCTCGCGGGCGGCCTCGTCGGTGACGACGCGGCGGGCGAACCGCTGGCCCCGCTTCTGGATCTCCTGCATCTTCTTCTCGACGGCCTTGAGGTCCTCGGGCGTGAACGGCCGGTCCACGTCGAAGTCGTAGTAGAAGCCGTCCTTGACCGGCGGGCCGATGCCGAGCTTGGCCTCCGGGAAGAGCTCCTGGACGGCCTGGGCCATGACGTGCGCGGTGGAGTGGCGCAGGATGTTCAGGCCGTCCTCGGAGGTGATCTCGACGCCCTCCACGGCCTCGCCGTCCCGCAGCTCGTACGTGAGGTCCCTCAGCTCGCCGTCGACGCGGGCCGCGACGACGGTGCGCTCGCCGGCGAAGAGGTCGGCGGCCGTAGTGCCCGTCGTCACCACGCGTTCTTCCCGCTCGGAATCGCGTTGGATGATCACACGGACGTCTGACACCGGTCTCTCCTGACTGAAGGGGGAGCGCCGCCCTGTTCCCTGGCGCACGCAAGAGGTCCCAGGCATGGTACCGAGCCGTCCCGTCCCCTCGCGAAACGGATTGCGGCCCGGTCAGCACTCCTCGTCGAGGGTCTTCGTCAGCCGGTCCCGCTCGGCGTCGTCGACCTCGACCGGGGCCACGCCGTACGTGTCGGTGAGGCGGCGGAGGCCGCCGCGGCCCTCCAGGCGGCCGGACACGCGCAGGGGCAGGCCGGCCAGGTGGGCGTGGACGGCCGTGCGGTAGGCGTCCTCGTCGAGGGTGACGTGCAGGTGCGGGGCGTCGGTGCCGGTGAGGACGCGGAGGCGGACGGTGCCGGGGCCGCGCGCGCCGGGGCGGCGGAGGCGGACGACGGTGCCGGTGACGTGGGCGGGCGCGGACGGTCCGGCGCGCAGGTAGCGGGCGCCGGCCTCGCGGAGGGCGGGGAGGTCGCCGGGGGTGAAGGCGACGGGTTCGGGCCGGGCGGCGCAGCCGGAGGGGGCGCCGGCGGCGGGGGCCCAGGCGAGGGTGACGGCGGCGACGGCGGTGCCGTGGACGAGGGCGACGAGGGCTTCGGTGAGCTCGTGGCCGACGCCGGCGGCGACGGCGGTGTCGAAGGCGTCGGGGCGGCCGGTGGCGCGCTGGTAGTCGACGGCCTCGCGGGTGGCGTGGAGCGCGTGGTGGAGGCGTTCGGTGACGGGGCGGCCCGGGTCGACGGGGACGAAGGCGGTCAGGCCGCGGGCGGCGTCGGACGGGGCGTCGACGAGGACCTCGTCGACGAGGGCGCGGGCGTGGAGGCGGGCGTGGCCCCGGACGGCGAGGGCGGCGGCGAGGAGGACCCGGCGGGCGGCGGCGCGCAGGCGGTCCTGGGCGGTCCAGGGCCCGGGGGCGCCGGACGGGGCACGGGTGGGCGGGGCGGTCTCGCGGTGCCAGCGGACCTCGTCGCTGGGGACGGCGAGGGCGGTGAGGATGTCGCGGGCGGAGGGGGCGGCGGTGCGGGCGAGGGCCGTGAGGGCGTCGGTGAGGAGGTCGTCGCAGTCGGGGAAGGCGCGGCTGTCGGGGACGAGGAGGCTGGCGGGGTCCGGGCCGGGCGGGGTCCAGCGGGTGTAGGGGCCCCGGGCGCCGCCGGTGCGGCGCCAGCCGTGGCGGTCGAGGAGGGCGGCGAGGACGCGGGGGTCGACGCGCCGGGGGTCGGGTGGGCCGGTGTGGGCGGGATCGCCGGTCGGTCGGTTCATCAGGGAGTGCCTCCCGCCCCTATCCGGGTCATGATCTCGCAGAGCGCGCGGTCGTCGAAGATCCGCGCGGTCGGCACGCGGACGGTGGTGCGGCGCCGGCCGGTGACGGGGTGGCCGGCGAGGTTGGTCCAGTAGCAGCAGTGGCGCAGGTCGAGACCGTCGTGCCGGGCGCGGAGCCAGTCGTCCTGGGTGCGCGGGACGAGCATGACGACGAGGATCTTGTGGACGGCGACGGGGGTGCGGGCGAGTTTGACCAGGTGGGCGTTGTCGAGGGTGAAGGGGAAGGCCGGCCCCGGGGGGCGCGGGGGGATCTGGTGGGTCGCCTTGAGCTGGACCTTGACGGTGACCTCGTCGTCGACGGTGTGGCCGGGGGCGCTGTGGCTGATGTGCCAGTCGATGCCGTTGTCGGGGAAGGGCTGGGAGAGCGTGCATCCGGCGGCGGCCACGACGGCGTGCAGATAGCCGACCTGGAGGGTCTCCATGCAGGCGGTGGTGGCGAGTGCGCCGCGGAGGGACGGGGTGTACGGGGTGCCGGGGTCGGGCTGCGCGGCGGGCGCCATGCTCCTCGTGCCTTCCGGGCTGTCGGTACGTCAGACGGGTGACCGTTCATGTGTGTTGTCACCGGGCGGCGTACGGGGCAAACGGTCCGGGTATCACCGTTTCGGGCAGGGGATAGGTCCATCTGCCGGTGATGTGCGAGGAGTTCGGGGTATGGCGCGCTGGTTTGAGGGACCCCTGGCCGCGTTCGACACGGAGACGACGGGGATCGACGTGGAGCGGGACCGGATCGTTTCGGCGGCGCTGGTGGTGCAGGACGCCGAGGGGGGCCGGCCGCGGACGACGCGGTGGCTGGTGGACCCGGGCGTGCCGGTGCCGCCGGGAGCGACGGAGGTGCACGGCCTGACCGACGGCCACCTGCAGCGGTACGGGCGCTGGCCGGCGCCGGTGATGGACGAGATAGCCCGGCTGCTGGCGGAGCAGTGCGCGGAGGGGCGGCCGCTGGTGGTGATGAACGCGCCGTTCGACCTGACCCTGCTGGACCGGGAGTTGCGGCGGCACCGGGCTTCTTCGCTGGCGCTGTACCTGCGGGACGCGCCGCTGCGGGTGCTGGACCCGCGGGTGCTGGACAAGCACCTGGACCGGTACCGGAAGGGCCGCCGGACGCTGACGGACCTGTGCGCGCACTACGAGGTGGCGCTGGACGGGGCGCACGACGCGGCGGCGGACGCGGCGGCGGCGCTGGAGGTCGTACGGGCGTTGGGGCGCCGGTACGCGGAGCGGCTGGAGGAGCTGTCCGTGGCGGAGCTGCACGCGCGGCAGGCCGTGTGGCACGCGGCGCAGGCGCGGGGGCTCCAGGCGTGGTTCGCGCGCAACGGCTCGGACGAGGTGGTGGATCCGACGTGGCCCCTGCGCCCGGAGCAGCCGGCGGCGGCCGCCTGAGGCGGCTCCCGGGAGGAACACGAAGGCCGGCCCCCTGAGGGGACCGGCCTTCTCTGTGGGCGATACTGGGATCGAACCAGTGACCTCTTCGGTGTGAACGAAGCGCTCTCCCGCTGAGCTAATCGCCCGGGAACGCACTGAACCATACAGGTCCCGGCGGGTTCCGTTCAAACCGCTTGCAGGTGCGCGGCCAGGCCGCGGCGGCCGGCGCGCATCATCAGGGCGTGGTTGGCGCGGAAGAGGGGCCGGCCGGGGACGGCGAGCCGGCGCAGCAGCGGTTTGCGGGCGCGCACCTCCTGCTCGTACAGGACGCGGGTGCCGCGGGTGCCGTGCGGTACGAGGGTCCAGCGGGCCCAGCCCTCCAGGTCCCCGGTGAGGGTGGTCTCGAGGACGCGGGCGGCGGGGTCGCGGCGGCGTCCGACGAGGGTGACGCGGAGGGCGTACGGGACGAGGGAGCGGACGCGGGCGGTGACGGTGCGGTCGTCGACGCGGCGGGCGTCGCGGACCTGCGGCCACCAGCGGGGGTAGCGCTCGGGGTGCTCCAGGACGGCGTAGACGGCGCCGGGCGGGGCGGGCAGGGTCCAGAGGCTGCGGAAGCGGTAGTGGTTCCAGTCCATGGGGGGACGTCTGCCGCGTGGGGCGCCGGACATGCCGAAGGCCCCGGAGGTCGGTCTCCGGGGCCTTCGTGCCGGGTGGTGGGCGATACTGGGTTCGAACCAGTGACCTCTTCGGTGTGAACGAAGCGCTCTCCCACTGAGCTAATCGCCCGGGCGCACCGCAAACATTACCGCATGTCAGCGGGTGCCCCGACCGGGGCCGAAGGGCACCGGGATCACTGGTTGATCTTCCACGGCATGACGATGCCGAACTTCCACACGTACACGCCGACCAGCACGCCGGCGATCACCAGGCCGATGGCGGTGAGCGTCATGTTGCGGCGCCGGACGCGGGGGTCGAGCGCGCGCTGTGCGGCCTCCGTGACCTTGCGCTTGGTCCAGCGCAGGACGATCTGCGCCCAGACGAACTCGGTCGCCCAGATGGCCATGCCGGCGAAGATCACGAACCAGCCGGGCCCGGGCAGCGGCAGCATGATCACGCCGACCACGACGACGGCGAGGCCGATGAGGAAGACGCCGACCTGCCAGCTCAGGTGCAGGGTGCGCCGGGCCTTCACGAAGGCGGGCGCCCGCGAGCCGAGCGGCCGCTCGTCGCCGGTCTGCCGTGTCACGTCCCCCGTCGCGGGGACCCCGGTCGCCGACTGGGCGACCTTGCCCCGCTCGTCACTCTCCGCGCTCATAAGGCCAAACTTACCCGACGGCCCGGCCGGGGCGAGTTACCGAAATTGACCTATAACCGGCGGTTACCCGCCGCTGATCGAGGTATCCAATGTGCCCCAAAGCGGACAGAGGGGTTTACAACGGCACCGTAGGTGGGATGTCGATTTCGCCGACGTGCGAATCCCCGAGCGCACACTGAGCGAAAGGCCATGGCGCTTATGAACACCACGGTCAGCTGCGAGCTGCACCTGCGCCTCGTTGTATCGAGCGAGTCCTCACTGCCTGTTCCGGCGGGCCTGCGGTATGACACGGCCGATCCGTATGCCGTGCACGCCACCTTCCACACCGGGGCCGAGGAGACGGTCGAGTGGGTCTTCGCCCGCGATCTTCTCGCCGAGGGGCTGCACCGGCCCACCGGCACCGGCGACGTCAGAGTCTGGCCCTCCCGCAGCCACGGCCAGGGCGTCGTCTGCATCGCTCTCAGCTCCCCGGAGGGCGAGGCCCTGCTCGAGGCTCCGGCGCGGGCCCTGGAGTCGTTCCTCAAGCGGACCGACGCGGCGGTGCCGCCCGGCACCGAACACCGCCACTTCGACCTCGACACGGAGCTCTCGCACATCCTCGCGGAGAGCTGAGCCACACCCAGGAGCCCTCCGGCGCCGTCCGACTCGGGGCGACGGCGCCGGCCACCCTTCCACGGCCTCGGCACGGTGCGTGCGGGGCGGCGGATCGCCGGACAGGGTGGGCGGGCACGCCGTCACCGCGCGTCGTCGCGGCGGCGGCGCGCCCGCGTGCCCGGTCGCGCCCGCCGGGCGTCCGGGGGGCCGCGCGCGCAAGCCGCTAGAGTCGACGGATGCGCGCCGGGCGCCCGCCCGCGGCAGGCCAGGGAGCGGAAGCGTGCTGATCCCCCACGACACCCGGATCGCCCTCGACACCGTCGTCGACCTGATGAACACCGCGCCGGAGGGCGGCCGCGGCGAGACCCTCGGGGACGTACCGTCGCTGTACGCGTTCGTGGAGGGCCACCAGGTGAGCGGGGTCGGCGAGCTGGGACCGCGGGACCTGCGGGCCGTGCAGGAGGTACGGGACCGGTTCGCCCAGGTGTTCGCCGCGCCCGACGCGCGGACGGCGGCCGGCCTGATCAACCAGCTGGTCGCCGCGGCCGGCACCACGCCGCAGCTGACCGACCACGACGGCTACGACTGGCACGTCCACTACTTCGCCCCCGGCGCCTCGGTCGCCGACCACCTCGCCGCCGACTGCGGCATGGCCCTCGCGTTCATCCTCGTGGCGGGCGAGCGGGAGCGGCTGCGCCGGTGCGAGGCGCCGGACTGCGGGCGGGCCTTCGTGGACCTGTCCCGCAACCGGTCGCGGCGCTACTGCGACAGCCGCACCTGCGGCAACCGGCTGCACGTGGCGGCGTACCGGGCGCGGCGCAAGGACGCGGCGTCCGGCTGACCGGCCGAAGGCACCCCCGGCCGGCCCGCGGCCGACGGGGCCGGAGCACGGGGAGGAACGCTTCCCCCGGTGCCGCGCGCGGAGCCGGAGGGGCCCGCGGGCGCCGGGAGGGCGGTCGCGCGGGCGCGGGGCGCCGGGCACGCTCCTCCCCCGGCGCCCGCCGGGAGCGGCCCGGAGGCGGAGCGGGCCGAGGAGGGGGAGCCGCTCACAACAGGAAGAGGTCGTGCACCGACGCCATCAGGAGGAGGACGCCGATCACCGCCAGGAAGATCATGAGCGGTGGCTGGGAGAGCGCGAACAGGCAGCCGCGCGGTTCTTCGGTGGGGGCGGGGTTCTGCTCCCGCGAGGTATCGAGCATCTCGGGGCAGATCATGGCGCAGCCGGTGTGCCGCCCTTCACCCAACAGGACCGGCAAACAGGGGCAGTTCACCGCATAGTTCGACCGACCGCCACCGCTCCGCCGCCCACCGCCACCCTTCGCGCCACCCTTCGCCGTCCCCCGTGGGGGTGAGCGGCGGTCAGATGCCGTGCTTCTTCAGGATGGCCTCGATGTCGCTGAAGTCGTCGGCGGGCGCGCTGCTGCCCGTACGCCCCTCCCCCGCGGCCGGCGCCGGCCGCGCGGCCGGCGGCGCCACCGCGTCCGGCTGCCGTGCCCCCACCGTCCGGCGCTCCCGGCGCGTGCCGCGCCCCCCGCCCCGGCGCCGCTCGACGGCCCGCGTGCCGGCGAACACCAGCCACGACGCCCCGAGCAGCCCGAACCCGGTCCACGCCACGGGGCTGAACGCCGTGCCGGCCAGCCACTCGACGGCGCCGGTCAGCACCAGGCCGAGGGGGACCAGCGCGTAGGCCGCGACGCGGGCCGCGGCGAGGAACCGCCTGCGGTACGCCGTGAGCGCCGCGATGCCCAACCCCGCCGCGGCCGCCGCGGAACAGATCGTCTCGGCAAGCATCCGGTCCTCCAGCCCTGGGGGTGTCGTCCCTCCCATCCTGCATCGACCGGACGTGCGGTGGCCACGGCTCCGGCGGCGCGGCGGGCCGTCTCCGGGAGATCTCCGGGGCGGTCTCCTCCTCAGGTCCCGGTCGCGGCGGCGGCCGTCCCGGTTGGGGCGGCGGTGACCGGGCTGGGAGACTGGCCCCATGAACGACTCCACCACCGACCCCACCACCCCACCCGTCGTCCTGGACGTCTGGTGCGAGCTGCAGTGCCCCGACTGCCGGACCGCGCTGGAGGACCTGCGGGCCCTGCGGGACCACTACGGCGACCGGCTGGAGGTGCGGCTGCGCCACTTCCCGCTGGAGAAGCACCCGCACGCCTACGCCGCCGCACAGGCCGCCGAGGAGGCCCTGGCCCAGGGCAAGGGCTGGCCGTACGCGGAGGAGGTCCTGGCGCGCGTGGAGGAGCTGGACGCGAAGGGCGAGGCGTTCCTGCTGGAGGTCGCGCGCGGCCTGGGCCTGGACGACGAGGAGTTCGACACGGCGCTCGTCGACGGGCGGCACCTGCTGGCGGTCGACGCCGACCAGGCCGAGGGCAAGGCCATCGGCGTCACCGGCACGCCCACGTACGTGATCGGCGGCGAGCGCCTGGACGGCGGCAAGAGCCAGGAGGGCCTGCGCGCCCGCGTCGAGGAGATCGTCGACCGCCTGCTGGCCGGGCGCTGACCCGCCGCCGGGGCCGGGCCGCGCGGTCCGGCCCCGTTCAGTACAGGGCCTTTTCGTAGTCCGAGGACAGCAGCCGGTAGCCGAGCGACGCGTACAGGGAGCGGGCCGCGGTGTTGGCGGGGTCCACGCGGAGGGCGAGGCGGTCGCCGCCCCCGGCGCGTACGAGGCCCTCGGCGAAGTGCATCAGCGCCCGGCCGTGGCCCCTGCGGCGCTCGCCCTCGACGACCTCGATCTCCCACACGTACGGCACCCGCTCCCCCGCCGGCAGGTCGCGCCGGCCCGTCCACAGGTGGCCGATCCGCACCCCGTCCCGTACGGCGACGTGGAGGTGGGTGCCCGCGGTGGCCGGGCCGTCGGGGAGCAGCGCGGCGCGGCCCGGGTCGGCGGCGATCCAGCGGGCGGACTCCGCCTCCGTCATGGGGCGGACCTCCAGCCCGGCCGGGGGCGGCGGGGCCGGCTCGGCGGAGCCGAGGTCCTTGACCAGGACGTGGCCGTTCTCGGTGTACCCGAGGGCCGTGGCGAGGCGCAGGGCGGTGGGGGCGCCGGCGGGCACGGAGACCCGTATCCGGTCGCAGCGCCAGCCCCGCAGCACCTCCTCGGCGGCGAGCGCGGCGACGGTGCCCCGGCCGCGGCCGCGGTCCGCCTCGTCGACGCGCAGGTCGCTGATCGTGCCGAGGGGGCGGCCGCGCGCGCGGAGCGTGCCGACCCGGACGACGCCCACGGGGCGGCTGTTGACGCACACCTCGTAGGAGCGCGACAGGGTGCCGTCGTCGGCCTGCTGGAGCGGCCCGGTCGGCCGCAGGGTGGTGGTCATCGCCGGTCTCCTACCCACCACGCGCCCCGGGCCATCACCGGGTCACAGCAGGGCGGCCCGCTCCGCGAAGACGCGCATCGCCTTGGCCGTGACCGGGCCGGGCGCGGACGCCGGCTCGCGGTCGTCGACGCGGTGGACGGCCTGGACGTCGCGGAGCGTGGAGGTCAGGAAGATCTCGTCGGCGGTGCGCAGCACGTCCAGGGGGAGGTCCGTCTCCTGGGCGCCGGTCCACTCGATGACCAGGTGGCGGGTGATGCCCGCGAGGCAGCCCGAGGCGAGCGGCGGGGTGTGGATCCGGCCGTCGAGGACGACGAAGACGTTGGATCCGGTGCCCTCGCAGAGCCGGCCGGCGGTGTTGGCGAACAGCGCCTCCGACGCGCCCTGCCGGTGGGCGTGGGCCAGGGCGACGACGTTCTCCGCGTACGAGGTGGTCTTGAGGCCGGTGAGGGCGCCGCGCTCGTTGCGGGTCCAGGGGACGGTGACGACGGCCGTGGTGTCGGGCCGGGGCGCGACCTCGCCGAGGGCGACGACGAGGCTCGGGCCGGCGTCGCCCCGGTCGGAGCCGAGCGGGGACAGCCCGCCGGTGTACGTGACGCGGAGCCGGCCGAGCTCCACCGGGTTGGCCTCCACCACGGCGGCGCAGGCGCGGCGCACCTCGTCCAGGTCCGGGTCGGGCAGGCCGAGGCCGCGCGCGGAGCGGACGAGCCGGTCCAGGTGGAGGTCGAGGGCGAACGGCCGGCCGCGGACCGTCTTGAGCGTCTCGAAGACGCCGTCCCCCACGGTCAGGCCGTGGTCCAGGACGGAGATCGTCGCGGCGTCCGCGTCCCGCAGTTCGCCGTTGACCCACAGCTTCATCGTCAGATGGTCCTTCCGCTCGCCTCGTGCGCGCCCGACGCTACCGCGAGGAGCCGCGCCGCCTTCAGTTCGGTCTCCCGCCACTCCCCCTCGGGGTCGGATCCCCAGGTGATGCCCGCGCCGGTGCCGAACCGCAGGACGCCCCCGCGCTCGCGCCGGTCGATCCAGAAGGTGCGGATGCCGACGGCCAGCTCGCCGGTGCGGCGGTCGGCGTCGACCCAGCCGACGCCGCCGCAGTACGGGCCGCGGGGTGCCGTCTCCAGCGCCTCGATGATCCGCAGGGCACTGGACTTGGGGGCGCCGGTGACGGAGCCGGGCGGGAAGGTGGCGGCCAGCAGGCCCGGCCAGCCCTGGGCGGGGGCCAGCTCGCCGCGGACGGTGGAGACGAGGTGGACGAGGCCCGGGTGGGGCTCGACCGCGCAGAGCCTCGGGACGCTGACGGTGCCGGTGGCGCAGACGCGGCCGAGGTCGTTGCGGACCAGGTCGACGATCATCACGTTCTCGGCGTGGTCCTTCTCCAGCAGGTCCTGCGCGGTCCTGCCGGTGCCCTTGATGGGGCCGGACTCGACGGTGCGGCCGTCGCGGCGCAGGTACAGCTCGGGGGAGGCGGTGGCTATCTCCACGCCGTGCGCGGGCAGGCGAATCGTTCCCGCATAGGGGGCGGGGTTGCCGCGGGCCAGGAGCGCGGTGAGGGCGTCCACGTCGGCGGTGGCGGCGGTGCCCGCCGGCAGGGGCGCGGACAGGACGCGGCAGAGGTTGGCCTGGTAGACCTCGCCGGCCGCGATGTGCTCGCGGATGCGGCGCACGCCCGCGACGTACGCGTCGCGGTCGAGCGACGACGTCCAGTCCCCGACGGCGGGCCCGCGCCAGCGGCCCGGCACGGGGGCGGGCACCGGGTCGGGGCGGACGTCACCGAAGCGGGCGCAGGTGAGACGGCCTTCGAAGTCGGCGGCGACGGCCCAGAAGCCGGAGGACTCGAGGGCCTCCGGGTCGCTGGTGACGTCCCGCAGGTCGGTGGCGAGGAGGCCGCCGAAGCGGGCCAGAGGAGCGAGGTCGTGCACGGATGCGAGTGTAGGACGGGGGCGCGCCGGGGCCGTCCGGGCGGGCATGGTCCCAGGTCGGCGCGGGGGCCGCCGGGGTCGCGGCGGCGGGTCGCGGCGGGTGGCGGCGCAGCACGCTGCGGAAACGCGTTTTTGTACTGGCCCGGGAATCCGCTAGAGTTCAACACGTCGCCGGGACGCGCAAGCGGAACGGAAAAGACAGGCGGACGTGGCTCAGTTGGTAGAGCATCACCTTGCCAAGGTGAGGGTCGCGAGTTCGAATCTCGTCGTCCGCTCGAAAGTGGGGGATCTTCCCGACCCCCCGCACTCCTGGTGGAGTGGCCGAGAGGCGAGGCAACGGCCTGCAAAGCCGTCTACACGGGTTCAAATCCCGTCTCCACCTCCAAGGACGATTAGCTCAGCGGGAGAGCGCTTCCCTGACACGGAAGAGGTCACTGGTTCAATCCCAGTATCGTCCACTGAAACCGCTGGTAGCAGTGGTTTCCCGCGCGATTAGCTCAGCGGGAGAGCGCTTCCCTGACACGGAAGAGGTCACTGGTTCAATCCCAGTATCGCGCACGCAGTGCCCGCGGTTCCGCACGTTGTGTGAGGACTCCGTGGTCCCGAGGACGATTAGCTCAGCGGGAGAGCGCTTCCCTGACACGGAAGAGGTCACTGGTTCAATCCCAGTATCGTCCACCGACAGGAGCCCCCGTCCGCCCAGCGCGGACGGGGGCTCCTCGCGTGTGCGCCGGGGCTTCGTCCGTGCGTGAGGCGGGGCGGGTACCACGGGTTCCGGGCACGAAAGAAGTGGCGGCCGGCCAGCTCCCCAGCTGACCGACCGCCACTGCCGTCCGCCGCACCCCCGTCCCCACGGGGTTGGCCGGATGTCGCCGGCCCGGGCCGCTCTCCCGGGCCCGGGGCGCCCGCTCAGCGCCCCAGCATCACGCCCACGGACGACGCCTGTGTCATCACCGCCTCCCAGCCGCCGAACGCGACGACCAGGAGCGTGGCCAGGGGGAGGACCATCGCCGTCGCCACCAGCGGGTGGCGCCGGCCCGACGGGTGGCCGCCGGACGGGGCGAAGACCGCCTTCCGTCCCTGCGTACGGACCATCGTCCGCGGTGCCGTGTCCGCCATGGCTCCTCTCCCCTCTGTCTGCGGCGGCGGGTGTCGGACCTCGGGGGACGAGTGCTGCACCCGCCGCTCGACACCAACCCTAGGGAAACGGGGCAGCCCGGGCGTCATGCCCGCGTACCGATTGACGGGCCTCCTCCAGGAGGAGGCCCCGCCCGGTGGCGTACTCCCCTGGTTGGAGACGGCCGCTCCGTCCTACGGGTCTTCCCGGAGGGGGGGGGCCGCGGGAGCGGGTGGCGTCAGGGGGGCGCGCGGCGCCCGGGTGACATCGCTCACGTGCCCGCCCCGCGTCCGTACGGGCCCGCCCCCCTCCCCCGCGGCACCGGCCGGCGGGGGCCGGCCGGCCCCGGCGGGGCGGACCGGTCCCCCGCGCCAACGCCCTTGCCCACAAAGGATCTTGATTGACCGTCGGGCCCGCCGCCCTGCCTCCGGCGGCACCTGAGACGGGCTCATCTTCCGGTCCCGCGGCCGAGAATCGATCGTGGTGTGAGGGCGCGGCCTATGAGCGCACCCGGGCCCGGGTACGTAAGCTGGGCGGCGTCAGAAGGACCGCGACGGCGGGGTGGGGAGCTCCCCACGGCAGGTAGGGGACGGACATGGCGATGATGCGGCTCCGGCGCGAGGACCCGCGTGTCGTCGGCTCGTTCAGGCTGCACCGGCGGCTCGGCGCGGGCGGGATGGGGGTGGTCTACCTCGGTTCCGACCGGCGCGGGCAGCGGGTGGCGCTGAAGGTGATCCGGCCGGATCTCGCCGAGGACCAGGAGTTCAGGTCGCGCTTCGCGCGCGAGGTGTCCGCCGCGCGGCGGATCCGCGGCGGCTGCACGGCCCGGCTCGTGGCGGCCGACCTGGAGGCCGAGCGCCCCTGGTTCGCCACGCAGTACGTACCGGGGCCCTCGCTCCACGACAAGATCGCCGAGGAGGGGCCGCTGCCCGCGGCCGACGTCGCCGCGATCGGCGCCGCGCTGTCGGAGGGCCTGGTCGCCGTCCACGAGGCGGGCGTCGTGCACCGGGACCTGAAGCCGTCCAACATCCTGCTGTCCCCGAAGGGGCCGCGGATCATCGACTTCGGCATCGCCTGGGCGACCGGCGCGTCCACCCTCACCCACGTCGGCACGGCGGTGGGCTCCCCCGGCTTCCTCGCGCCCGAGCAGGTGCGGGGCGCGGCCGTCACGCCCGCGACGGACGTCTTCGCGCTCGGCGCGACCCTGGCGTACGCGGCGATGGGCGACTCGCCGTTCGGGCACGGCAGCTCCGAGGTGATGCTGTACCGCGTCGTCCACGAGGAGCCCCAGCTGCAGGGCGTCCCCGACGCGCTGGCCCCGCTGGTGCGGGCGTGCCTGGCGAAGGAGCCCGAGGAGCGGCCGAGCACGCTGCAGCTGTCGCTGCGGCTGAAGGAGATCGCCGCGCGGGAGGCGCAGGGGCTGGGCATGGTGGCCCCGCTGGCGGAGGCGCGGCCCGTCGTGCCGCGCCCGGACCGGGCGGAGCGGCTGGAGCGCGCCGACCGGGCCACGGGCGGGCGGCGGGCCGGTCATCCGCCGCCGCGGCCCACGGAGCGGTACACCGAGCGGACCACGCAGGGGCGGGCGCAGCGCACCCCCGCGCCGCGGCCCCGCGGCGCGCAGCCGGTGCCGTCCAGGGGCGGCGGGGCACGGGGCCGGCGGCACCCCTCGCAGCCGGGCGTCCGGCCCGGTCCGCGCACCGGGCCGCGCCGGACCGGGACGGGCACGGGGCCGGGGACCTCGTCGGGCCTGCGGCGGCCCGCCAACCCGCGGCTGCTGCGTCAGCGGCTGTTCGTGTTCGTCGTGGTGACGCTGATCGTGCTGCTCGGCATCGCCGGGGCGCAGGCCCTTCAGGGCTGAGGGCGGCCCGCCGTCACGGCGTAGAACGCGACGGCCGCCGCGGCGCCCACGTTCAGCGAGTCGACGCCGTGCGACATCGGGATGCGCACCCGCGCGTCGGCCGCGCGCAGGGCCCGCGCCGACAGCCCCTCGCCCTCGGCGCCCAGCATCAGCGCCACCCGCTCCAGACGGTGCGGGGCCTCCTCGTCGAGGGCGGTCGCCGTCGCGTCGGGCGTCAGCGCCAGCAGCCGGAAGCCCGCCTCCCGCACCGCCCCCAGGTCGTGCGGCCAGCTGTCGAGGCGGGCGTACGGGACGGAGAAGACCGCGCCCATCGACACCTTCACCGAGCGCCGGTACAGCGGGTCGGCGCAGTCCGGGGACAGCAGGACCGCGTCCATGCCGAGGGCTGCGGCGCTGCGGAAGATGGCGCCGATGTTGGTGTGGTCGTTGACGGACTCCATGACGGCCACCCGGCGGGCCGTCGCGAGCAGGTCCCGGGCCGCGGGCAGCGGCTCGCGGCGCATGGAGGCCAGCGCGCCGCGGTGGACGTGGTAGCCGGTGACCCGCTCGGCGAGGTCCGGCTCCACCACGTACACCGGTGCGGGGACGCCGTCGATGACGTCCCGCATGGCGTCGACCCACTTCGCGGAGAGCAGCATCGACCGCATCCCGTACCCGGCGTGGAGGGCGCGGCGGATGACCTTCTCGCCCTCGGCGATGAACAGGCCCTCCTCCGGTTCGCGGCGGCGGCGCAGCTCCACGTCGGTGAGGCCCGTGTAGTCGTGCAGGCGCGGGTCGTCGGGGTCGTTGACGGTGAGGAGTTCTGCCACGGGAGCTGTCGCCTTGTCGGAGGTGCGGGTGGGGGGGTCAGCGCCGGTGCCCGTCCGGGGCCTCGCGGACCACGGGGCCGATCACGATGACGGCGGGCGGGCGGACGTCCTCGGCCCGTACCCTCTCCGCGACCGTGGCCAGCGTCGCGTCCACGCGGCGCTGGGCCGCGGTCGTGCCCTCCTGGACGAGGGCGAGGGGCGTGGCCGGGTCCTTGCCGTGGGCGACCAGCGCCTCCGCGATCTTGCCGATCTTGTCCACGCCCATGAGGATCACGAGCGTGCCGCGCAGCTTCGCCAGGGACGCCCAGTCGACGAGGGAGCGCGGGTCGTCGGGGGCGACGTGGCCGCTGACCACGGTGAACTCGTGGGCGACACCGCGGTGGGTGACCGGGATGCCGGCGGCGCCGGGGACGGAGATGGAGCTGGAGATGCCGGGGACGACGGTGCAGGGGATGCCCGCCTCGGCCAGCGCCTGCGCCTCCTCCATGCCGCGGCCGAACACGAACGGGTCGCCGCCCTTGAGGCGGACCACGGACCTGCCCCGCCGGGCGTGCTCGATCAGCGCGTCGTTGATGGCCTCCTGGGCCATGTACCGGCCGTAGGGGATCTTCGCCGCGTCGATCACCTCGACGTGCGGCGGCAGTTCGTCGAGCAGGTCGCGCGGGCCCAGCCGGTCGGCGATCACCACGTCCGCCTCGGCGAGGAGCCGGCGGCCGCGCACGGTGATGAGGTCCGGATCGCCCGGGCCGCCGCCGACGAGGGCGACGAACGGGGCGCGGGAGCGGTGCTGGGGCGCGGCGAGGGTGCCGTCGCGCAGGCCCTCGACGATCGCGTCGCGCACGGCGGCCGAGCGGCGCGGGTCGTTGCCGGTGAGGACGGCGACGGTGACGCCTTCGATCCTGCCGGTCGCCGGGGTCCAGGCGGTGGCGGCCTCGGCGTCGTCGGAGCGTACGCACCAGGTCCTGGTCCGCTCGGCCTCGGCGGACGCGCGGGCGTTGGCCTCCGGATCGGTGGTCGCGACGAGCACGTACCAGGCGTCGGCGAGGTCCCCCTCCTCGTACCGGCGGCGTTCCCAGCGGATCTCGCCGGTCTCGGCCATGGCCTCCACCGACGCCGTGGCGGACGGCGAGACGAGGGTGACGTCGGCGCCCGCGGCGATGAGCGCCGGGAGCCGGCGCTGGGCCACCTGGCCGCCGCCGATGACGACGACACGGCGCCCGGAGAGGCGAAGTCCGACGGGGTAGGCGGGCTGCTCGGCGTTCTCGACCATGGCGGTGTGGTCTCCTCGGCGGATGGTGCGGGGCGGGGCCACTGCGACGGTGAAGTGGCTGGTGAGGCGGGGGGTGCGCTGGCGACCACGATACGGGGCGGGGACACCGGCACTCGGGGCCGGGCGCGTTGCGATCGTCACGCCGCGGCCGGTCCGTCGGGGTGACGGGCCGGCCGCGGGGACGTGCGGGCACGGGCGCCCGGCGGGGCCGCTACTTCTCGGTGACGCCCGCCGAGTCGAACGTCGCCACCTCGTGCATGGCGCGGGCCGCGCTCTGGACCAGCGGCAGGGCCAGCAGGGCGCCGGTGCCCTCGCCGAGGCGGAGGTCCAGGTCGACGAGCGGGCGCAGGCCCAGCTTGCCCAGCGCCGCCATGTGGCCGGGCTCGGCGCTGCGGTGGCCGGCGATGCACGCGGCGAGCGACTCCGGCGCGATGGCGCGGGCCACCAGGGCGGCCGCGCCGGCGCTGACGCCGTCGAGGACGACCGGGGTGCGCAGCGACGCCCCGCCGAGGATGAAGCCGACCATCGCGGCGTGCTCCAGGCCGCCGACCGCGCCCAGCACGCCGATCGGGTCGGCCGGGTCCGGCTGGTGGAGGTCGAGGGCGCGGCGGACGACGTCGACCTTCCGGGCGTGCATCTCGTCGTTGATGCCCGTGCCGCGGCCGGTGACCTCGGCCGGGTCGACGCCCGTGTAGACGGAGATCAGCGCGGCGGACGCGGTGGTGTTGGCGATGCCCATCTCGCCGGTGAGGATCGCCTTGTTGCCGGCGGCGACGAGGTCGCGGGCGGTCTCGATGCCGACCTCGACCGCGGCGAGGACCTCGTCGCGGGTGAGGGCGGGACCGGTGGTGAAGTCCGCCGTGCCGGCGCGCACCTTGCGGGGCAGCAGGCCCGGGGTGGCGGGGAGTTCGGCGGCGACGCCGACGTCGACGACGCAGACCTCGGCGCCGACCTGGTTGGCGAAGGCGTTGCAGACGGCGCCGCCGCCGAGGAAGTTGGCGACCATCTGCGCCGTCACCTCCTGCGGCCAGACCGTGACGCCCTGGGCGTGCACCCCGTGGTCCCCGGCGAAGATCGCCACCGCGGCGGGCTCGGGGATGGGCGGCGGGCAGGCCCGGGACAGGCCGCACAGCTGCGCGGAGATGATCTCCAGCATGCCGAGCGCGCCGGCCGGCTTCGTCATGCGCTTCTGGCGCTCCCACGCCTCGCCGAGCGCCTTGGCGTCCAGCGGGCGGATGTTGGCGACGGTCTCCTGGAGGAGGTCGTGCGGCTCCTCGCCGGGCAGGGCGCGGCGGCCGTACGTCTCCTCGTGGACGACCCACGACAGGGGGCGCCTCTTCGACCAGCCCGCCTGCATCAGCTCCGGCTCCTCGGGGAACTCGTCGACGTAGCCGACGCACAGGTAGGCGACGACTTCGAGGTGCTCGGGCAGGCCGAGGGCGCGGACCATCTCGCGCTCGTCGAAGAAGCTGACCCAGCCGACGCCGAGGCCCTCGGCGCGGGCGGCGAGCCACAGGTTCTCCACCGCGAGCGCGGAGGAGTACGGGGCCATCTGCGGCTGCGTGTGGCGGCCGAGGGTGTGGCGGCCGCCGCGGGTCGGGTCGGCGGTGACGACGATGTTCACCGGGGTGTCGAGGATGGCCTCGATCTTCAGTTCCTTGAACTGCTTCGCCCGGCCCTTGGGCAGCGACCTGGCGTACGCCTCGCGCTGGCGCTGGGCGAGTTCGTGCATCGTGCGGCGCGTCTCGGCGGAGCGGATGACGACGAAGTCCCACGGCTGGGAGTGGCCCACGGAGGGCGCCGTGTGGGCGGCCTCCAGGACGCGCAGCAGGACCTCGTGCGGGACGGGGTCGCTGCGGAAGCCGTGGCGGATGTCCCGCCGCTCCCGCATGACCCGCAGGATCGCCTCCCGCTCGTCGTCGGCGTAGCCGGGGGCGGGGGGACCGGCGGGGGCGGCCGGGGCCTCGACGGCTTGGACCTCGGCGGCCGGGGCCTCGGCGCCGGCGGCCGGGGCCTCCTGGGCCCCGTCGGCCTGGGGGGCCGGGGCGGCCGCGTCGGCGGCGGGGGCCGCGTCGGCGGGCGCGCCTTCGGCGGGGGCCTGGGCGGGCGCCGCGTCGGCGGGGACCGGCTCGGCGGGGACGGAACCGGTGGACGGCGTACCGGCGGGCGTGCCGTCCTCGGCGACGGGTCCGGCGGGGGCTTCCCCGGCGGGGGCCGCCGGGGCGGGCTCCGCTCCGGCCGGGACGACCGGCTCGGCGGGCGCCTCCTCGGGCGCGCCGGCGGCGGTCGGCACCTGCTCGGCCGGTGCCTGCTCGGCCGGTGCCTCGGCCGGTACCTGGGCGGCCGGTGCCTCGGCGGGCGCGGGGGACGCCGCGTCGGCCGCGGACCCGGCGGGCGCCTCCGTGTCGGAGGGAGCGGCCGCGGCGGGCGTGCCGTCGGCGGCCGGGACCTGGGCGGGCGCGTCGGCGGCGGGAGCCTGCGCCGACGGGGCCGCCTCCGGAGCGGCCTCGGCCGGTGCCTGGGCGGGCGCCGCGTCGGCCACCGGGCCTGCGGGCGCCGGTTCGGCGGGCAGCTGGGGAGCCGTGTCGTCGGGAGCCGCGGGAGCGGCGGGCGCCGCCTCGGTCACGGGCGCGGCGGCCGGCTCCGGGGCGGGCGGAGCGGCGGCCACCTGCTCGGCGGGCAGCTGCGCGGCCGGCTCTGCGGGGGCCGCCGCGGTGGGCGCGGCCTCCGGGGTGGCGGAGGGGTCGGCGGCCACCGGCTCGGGCGCCGCCGCCGCGGTGGGCGCGGCCTCCGCCGCCTGGGGCTCGGCCGGTGCGGCGGGCTCGGCGGGTACCGCAGGCTCGGCCGGCGTGGCGGGCTCGGCCGGTACCGCAGGCTCGGCGGGCTCGGCCGGTACGGCAGGCTCAGCCGGTACCGCAGGCTCGGCGGGCTCGGCCGGTACGGCGGGCTCAGCCGGTACCGCAGGCTCGGCGGGCTCGGCCGGTACGGCAGGCTCAGCCGGTACGGCAGGGGTGGCGGGCTCGGCCGGGGCCTGCGCCGTGGGTGCCGGTGCGGCGACCGGCTCGGCGGTCGCCGGGTGGGCGGCGGCCGGGGCCGCCTCGGGGGCGGGCGCGTCGGCGGGCCACACCGGTGCGGCGTCCTGGGCGGGGGCGGCCGCCTCCTGGGCCGGGACGCCGTGCGCGGGCACCTGCTCCGGGGACGGGGCGGGCGCCCCGGGGACCTGGGCCGGTACCGGCTCCGGGGCGGCCGTCGCCTGCTCGGCGGGGACCTGGGCGGGCGCCGGCTGGGCTACCGGGACGCCGTGGGCGGGGGTGGCCTGCGCCGGGACGTGGGGCTGCGGCTGCGGCGCGCCGTGGCGGGGGGACGGGACCGAGGGCTGCGCCGGGGCGGGGTGCGGGGCCGCCGGGGCCGCGCCCTCCGCCGGGACGGACCCGCCCGTCGCCTCCGCGGCGGCGGGCTGCTGCGCCCACGGCTGCGCGCCCTGCGCCGCCGAGCCGGGCACGTCCAGGTACTCGGTGCCGAGGGTCGGCGGGCCCTGGACGGCCGGCGCGGGGGCGGCCGGCACGGGGGCGGGGCCGCGGTCGGCGAGCGAACGGACGACACCGCCCGTGTCGGGCATGGGCGGGCCCATGTGCAGGGGCCGCCGCGGGGCCTGCTGCGGCACCTGCGCGGGGGCCTGGGCGTGCTGCGGGGCGTACACGGCGCCGTGGCCGTCGGTCCCGAGGTCCTGGCCGCCCGTCTCGTGGGCGCCGGGCTCGTGGTGGGCCGGCTCGTACACGGGGGCGGTACCTTCCTGGGGGGCGAGCGGGTCGTACGCGCCGTGCTCGGCGGCCGGCGCCTGCGGCGTCGGCACGGTGACGGGCGGGGCCGGGGCGACACCGGACTGCGGCTCCGTCCAGGCGCCCTGGGCGCCCGGCATCAGGAGCAGATCGTCGTCGTCGGCGCCTGTGCCGGAGGGGTCGAGGAAGGTGTACGCGTCCGGGGCGGGCATGCCCGGCTGCTCCACCATGCCTGCGTTCTCGGGCTGTCCCTCGCCCGGGACCTGGCCGGTGTCAGTCATGCGTACCCCTCGCCCATCGGTTGTGCTCCTTCAGACTTCCGCCCGCCATCGACAACGAGCGTGCGCGCCGCGCGGCACGAACGGCGAGCGGACATCCAGCATTCTCGCCGCGTTCGCGCCCCGTGGCAGTGGCTTCCGCCACGGGCGGCTGTGGACTGCGCCACGTCGCGCGTCCCCCCTGTGGTGTTCCCCCACGCGGCACCCCCGAGGGGGGACGCCTCCTGACGGGTGTTGACGAACAAAACGCCGACATACCCGGCTGTGGTGGAACGGTCGGCCAGCCTACCTGGCCTTCCGTAGCGAGGGGATCACGGGGCGGGTCTGCGTCCGGTGATGAGGAAGGCCACCGAGCGGTCGCGTTCGGACCAGGCGGCGGGGTCGAGGTCGACGGACTGCAGGAGGACGCATTCGACGGTGTAGCCGCCGGCGGCGAGGGCCGCGCCGGCGGCCTCGGCCTCGTCGCGGGTGCCGGCGTGCGTGACGATCCGCTCGGGGCGGCGGTCGGCGCAGGCGGCGACGACCTCCGCTCCCCCGCCGCCGACGCGTACGACATCGGGTTCGGGGAGGCGTTCCAGGACGTGGGGGGCGCGGCCGGCGACGGCCTGGAGCTGGACGCCGAAGCGGCGGGCGGCGGCCTCGGCGCGACCGCAGGCGTCCGGGTCGAGGTCGACGGCGATGACGGCGGCGCCGAACCGGGCGGCCTCGGCGGCGAAGGCGCCGGAACCGGTGCCGACGTCCCAGACGAGGTCGCCGACGCGGGGGCCGAGGCGGGCGAGCTGGGCGGCGCGCAGGACGGGCGCCTCGCCGGTGCGCGGCGCGGCGGGGGCGGGCTCGTCGTACGCCCCGGGGCTCAGGCCCCAGCCGCGTACCGGGCCGGGGTCGGGGCCCATGAGCCAACCGCCCGCGGCGGGGGCGGGGACGGAGCCGCCGATGGACAGGACGACGTTGGGGTCGCGCCAGCCGAGGTCGGCGGCCTTGTCGGAGGTGAGGACGGTGACCTGTTCGCGTTCGGTGCCGAGGGCCTCGCAGATGACGAAGGTGCGGTGGACCCCGTCGAGCATGAGGGCGAGTTCGGCGGGGCCGGCGCCCGGGGAGGTGAGGACGGCGACCTTGGGGTGGGCGCGGCAGACGTTCACGGCGCGGCGCAGCGTGCGGGTGTGGGCGACGACGACGCGGGCGTCGTCCCAGGGCATGCCGGCGCGGGCGAAGGCGGCGGCGACGGAGGAGACGGCGGGGACGACCTCGACCTCCAGGCCGTGCCGGGGGTCGCGCAGGGTGCGGACGACGCCGAAGAAGCCGGGGTCGCCGTCGGCGAGGACGACGGCCGTGCCGCGGTGTCCGGCGATGCGGCGGGCGGCGAGGTCGACGCTGCCGAGGCGGATCCGCTCGGCCCGCGGGGGGACCTCCGGGAGCGCGAGGTGGTGGGCGGCCCCGGCGACGAGGGTGGCGGCCGAGAGGGCGGACCGCGCGGCGGCGGTGAGGGGGGAGCCGTCCCATCCGATCACCGTGACCCGGTCGGCCATCTTCGTCTGTCTCCCTGGGGTGTCGGTGCAGGTCGGGGCTGCCGTGAGCGTACCGGGAAGCGGGGCGCCCCGGCGGACGGCGGGGTCAGTTCCAGTCGGGGTACGAGGGGTGGCCGGTGCGGGCGTAGGGGCCGTCGGCGCCTTCCAGGTCCTCGGGAAGCAGGCTCCAGACGATCAGGTCGGTCCGGGTCTCGGCCCAGGTCCCGTCCTCCGCCTGGGCGCGGGCTATCCAGGCGCTGCGCAGGACGCCCTCGCTGAGGCAGCCGATCTTCTGGGCGACCTGCTGGGAGGCGGTGTTGCCGGCGGCGGTGCGCAGTTCGAGGCGTTCGAAGCGCTGCTCGCGGAAGAGCCAGCGGGCGACGGCGAGGACGGATTCGGTGGCGTAGCCCTCGCCGCGGGCCCAGGAGGCGGTGATGTAGGCGATCTCGGTGGAGCGGGTGCGCCAGTCGGTGTGGCGGAGGTGGACGGTGCCGACGAGGCGCTGGGTGAGGAACTCGGTGACGGCCAGGGCGAGTCCGCGGCCGCTGGTGCGCTCGGCGGGGGCGGCCCGGTGGACCCACTCCTCGGCGTGGGCGGTGGTGTAGGGGTGGGGCGCGGAGGTCCAGGCGACGACGAGTTCGTCGTTCATCATCTCCGTGTGGGCGGGGATGTCCGTGTCGTCGTAGGGGCGCAGCACCAACCGTTCCGTGCTGATGGAGACGTCCGGAAAGGTGGTGGTCATGCGCAACTCCATGCCGTTGGCCGGGGACTGTTGGTGAAGGGCCGTGAACGCCCAGCATGCAGCATGAGCAGGTCGCCGCGCAGGGTGGGACGGCAAGGGCCCCGCGCACCGGGTGGTGCGCGGGGCCCTGGGCGGGGCCGTCGTTACTTCGCGGCGCCGAAGGCGGGCACCACGGAGCCCTTGTAGGTGTCCTCGATGTACTTCTTGACCTCGGGCGAGTTGAGCAGCTCGGCGAGCTTCCTCACGCGCGGGTCGTCCTCGTTGCCGTCCTTGACGGCGAGGAAGTTGGCGTACGGGTTGCCCTCGGACTTCTCCAGGGCGAGGGCGTCCTTCGCGGGGGTGAGCTTGGCCTCGATGGCGTAGTTGCCGTTGATGACGGCGGCGTCGACGTCGCTCAGGGCGCGCGGGACGGTGGCGGCCTCCAGCTCCTTGAACTCCAGGCCCTTCTTGTCGGTGATGTCGGAGAGCTTGGCGTCGGCGCCGACCCCCGGCTTGAGGGCGATCAGGCCGTTGTCGGCGAGGAGCTTGAGGGCGCGGCCCTCGTTGGTGGTGTCGTTGGGGACGGCGACGGTCTGGCCGGGCTTGACGTCCTTGAGCGACTTCAGCTTCTGGGAGTAGAGGCCGAGCGGCTCCAGGTGGACGTCGACCACGGGGACGATGGTGGTCTTGTTCTTCTTGTTGAAGTCGTCCAGGTACGGCTTGTGCTGGAAGTAGTTGGCGTCGACCTGGCCGTCCTGCGTGGCGGTGTTGGGCAGGACGTAGTCGGTGAACTCCTTGACCTCCAGCTTGAGGCCGGCCTTCTCGGCGAGGTTGTCCTTGACGTACGTGAGGATGTCGGCGTGCGGCGTCGGGGACGCGGCGACGACGAGCGGCTTGGACGCGTCGTCACCGGAGCCGGAGGCGGCCGGGTCGGAGGCGGTGCCGCAGGCGGTGAGGCCGACGGCGAGGGCGGTGATGCCGGTGAAGGCGGCGAGGGTCTTGATCTGGTTGCGCACGAAGAGTGCCTCTTTCTGGTGTACGGGGACGCCCGGACAAGGAGTGCGGGCTCGTTCTTCGGTGGCGAGCCGTGAGGGTCGCGCGAAGTCTGGTGGGGCGCCGGTCAGGACGCGGTGCGGCCGCGGCGGGCGAGGAGCCGTACGACGCCGTCGCCGAGGAGCTGGACGACGGAGACGACGACGATCAGGATCGCCACGGTGACGAGCATGAACGTGGTGTCGAACCGCTGGTAGCCGTAGGTGATGGCCTTGGAGCCGAGGCCCTCGCCGCCGACCGCGCCGGCCATGGCCGAGTAGCCGATGAGGACGATCACGGTGGTGGTGACGGCGGAGACCAGGGACGGCAGGGCCTGCGGCAGGAGCACCTTGCGGATGATCGTGGGGATGGAGCCGCCCATGGACTGGACGGCTTCGACGAGGCCGTGGTCGACCTCGCGGACGGCGGTCTCGACGAGGCGCGCGAAGAAGGGGATGGCGCCGATGGCGAGGGGGACGATCATCGCGGTCGGGCCGATGAAGGTGCCGACGACGAGCTTGGTGAACGGGATCAGCGCGATCAGCAGGATGATGAACGGCAGCGAGCGGCCGATGTTCACGATGACGCCGACGACCTTGTTGACGGCCGTGTTCTGCAGCAGTCCGCCCTTGTCGGTGAGGACGAGGAGGAGGCCGAGGGGCAGGCCGCCGAGCACGGAGACGACGGTGGCCCACAGGACCATGTAGAGGGTGTCGATGGTGCCCTGGGTGAGCAGGGGCTGCATCTCCGGCCAGGTCACTTGGCGGCCTCCTTGGCGAGCGGCGACGGCGAGGCGGTGCCGGGGGTCGGGACGGTGGTCGGGGCGGCGGTCGTGGCGGTGTTCGTGGCGGCGGGGTCGACGACGGCGACCTGGAGGCCCTGTTCGCGCAGGAAGCCGACGGGGACGACGTTCTCCTCGTAGCGGCCGGGGAGTTCGATGCGCATGCGGCCGATCTGCTTCCCCCCGACGCTGTCCATCGCGGCACCGAGGATCGATATGTCGATGTTGTAGGTGCGGGCCAGCTGGGAGATGACCGGCTGGGTCGCGGCCTCGCCGTGGAAGGTCACGTCGACGACCGTGCGGTCCGGGCCGGTGGCCTGGCCGCTGACCGGGAACAGCTCGCCGGCGAGTTCGGAGCCGGGGGTGGCGAGGAGTTCGGCGACGGTGCCGGACTCGACGACGCGGCCGCTCCTCATCAGCGCGGCGGAGTCGCAGACGGTCTTCACGACGTCCATCTCGTGGGTGATGAGGAGGACGGTCAGGCCGAGCTGCCGGTTCAGGTCGCGCAGCAGCTGGAGGATGGAGCGGGTGGTCTCCGGGTCGAGGGCGCTGGTGGCCTCGTCGGAGAGGAGCACCCTGGGCTCGCCGGCCAGGGCGCGGGCGATGCCGACGCGCTGCTTCTGGCCGCCGGAGAGCTGGCCGGGGTACGCCTTGGCCTTGTCGGCGAGGCCGACGAGGTCGAGGAGTTCGAGGGCGCGGCGGGCGCGCTCGGCGCCGGATACGCCGAGGATCTCCAGGGGCAGTTCGACGTTGTCCTGGACGGTCCGCGAGGACAGCAGGTTGAAGTGCTGGAAGACCATGCCGATGCGGCTGCGGGCGCGGCGCAGGTCCCGGCCCGCGCGCCGGCCGCGTCCGGCCAGGGCGGTGAGGTCGGTGCCGTCGACCGTCACGGTGCCGGAGGTGGGGCGCTCCAGGAGGTTGACGCAGCGGATGAGGGAGGACTTGCCGGCGCCGCTCTGGCCGATGACGCCGAACACCTCGCCTTCGCGGACGTGCAGGTCGACGCCGTCCAGAGCGGTGACCTGGCGGCCGCGCGACTCGTAGACCTTGGTCAGGCCCTTGGTGGTGATCACAGGGTTATCCGTCACTGTCGAGTGCACGGCGCGGTGTCCGCCGGGCACGGGGCATTCGTCATTGCGTCGCGCGGCACGGCTGCCGTGGGGAGGCGTGTGCGCGGGGCGGGCACGCGGTCCGGGGTTCGTTCGTACACGCGGACGCGGCCGACTGCTCTGCCGTCGGGTCTCGCTTCGGGGCGCGAGGCTCGTCAGGGGCCCTCTAGAAGGCGCGCATTCGACACGTACAACGAGCACCGGGCGTCGTGATCGCCTCGGTCGCAAGGGTGCGGGTGCTCGTCGTGGTCATGGCGCCCAGTAAAGCAGACGGGGTCCGGGGGCGAGCGGAGGTGTCCGCATAGCGGACGGGCGGGGGGCGATACGTGGACGGGAGCACACCGGCCCGGCGTGCCGCCTCCTACCGTCCGCACCGGGCTGGCCTGCGGGAACGCGGGGGCGACACGGGGTGCGGGCGGAGGGGCGGCCGGGGGCGGCGCGGGGGCCGCTGTGGTCAAGACCACGTGGGGGGCGGGGGCGGCGGCAGCGGGGGTTTTCGTCCGTAATAGTCTCGGCGCATGCTCAACGCCCTGACGCTCACGGTGTCCCTCGCCGCGCTGGCCCTCGCCGCGTGGTGCGGTTTCGCCGCGTACCGGGACCAGCCGACGAAGGACTGGCACTTCGCCGGCATGGCCGTGGTGACCGTGCTCGCCCTGGCCCAGCTGGTGGTGGGGGTGGTGCGGCTCGCGCAGGGCGACGAGGCGGACGAGGGCACGGCGATCTTCGTGGCGTACCTGCTGGGGGCGCTGTTCGCGCTGCCGGCGGCGGGGTTCATGTCGCTGGTCGAGCGGAGCCGGTGGGGGTCGGCGACGGTCGCGGCCGGGGCGGTGGTCCTGGCCGTGCTGGAGGTGCGCCTCCACGACATCTGGTGGGAGGGCTGAGATGACCGCCGATCGGCTGGTCAAGGGACCCGGCATGCTGCTGGTGTGGCTGTACGGGGTGATGTCGGTCGGCGCGGTGTCGCGCTCCGCGTACCAGATCGCGACCGAGTTCGACCGGGCGCCGCTGGCGTACTCCCTGTCGGCCGTGGCGGCGGTCGTGTACGTCTTCATCACCTACACGCTCGTGCGCGGCGGCGAGACGGCCCGCAGGGCGGCGCTGGTGTGCTGCGCCGCCGAGCTGGTGGGCGTGCTCACCATCGGGACGTGGACGGTGCTCGACCCGGCGGCCTTCCCCGACACCACGGTCTGGTCGGAGTTCGGCTACGGCTACGTGTTCATCCCGGTCCTGCTGCCGGTGACCGGGATCCTGTGGCTGCGCCGCGCCCGCCGGGTCGCCCCGGCCGCCTAGGCGGCCTTCTCCAGCGTGACGAGGGTGAGGCGGGGGCCGACCCGCTCGGTGGCCACCGCCTCGTACCCCTTCCTGCGGTAGAGGCGCAGGTTGCCCTCGCTGCGGTCGCCGGTGAACAGCCGGAAGCGCGTGGCGGCGGCCTCCGCGTCCCGGGCGAAGTGCTCCTCGATGGCGTCGAGGAGGCGGCCGCCGAGACCGTGGCCGCGCAGCCGGGGGTGGACGATGAGCCTGCCGATGCGGGCGGTGCCCGTCTCGTCGGCCTCGCCGCGCACGGAGGCGACGATCTCGTCGCCGAGGCGGGCGACGAGGGCGTGGCCGCGCTCCAGCTCGGCCTTCAGGTCGTCCAGTGGCTGGGTGAGCGGCTCGATCGTGTAGTCGCCGTACAGCTCGGCCTCGTCCTGGTAGCAGAGGTACTGCAGCTTGAGGATCTGTTCGGCATCCTGTGCGCTTGCCGCTGAGATGGTCACGCTCATGCCCATGTGTGCATGCCTCCGGCTCACCTGATACGCCCTGTCGGTCTACCGCACCCTTCCCCGATGGGTGGGGGCGGCAACCCCTGCGGTGAGCATTCTGCGCAAGCATCCCAGGCACCGGGAACGCATCGGCCCCAAACTGCCCTGTGAGATACCCAACTTCCCTGCGATTTCTCGGTACGTGGGGTCGTTCGGCGCCAACATCGCAGACAGCAGCCGCTGGCAGCGGACCGGGGTGCGGCGGACGGCGGCGCGCAGCGCGCGACGGCGTTCGGCCTGCACGGCGGCCCACTCCGGGGCGGGCGCCTGAGCGGACCCGAAGCGGGCGTCGGGGGCGGGCTCGTCGTCGTACGGCAGCTCCCGGACGGCCGTGCGGCGGGCGCGGCGGGCCTCCTCCCGCACGGCACGGCGCAGCCACTCGGCGGGGCGGGCGGGGGCGCCGGGGCCGTCGAGGTGTTCGAGGAGCCTCAGCCAGACGGCCTGCTGGAGGTCGCGGGAGTCGAGGCCCGACGCGGCGGCCTCGGCGTCGGACTCGGCGGCCAGGAGCGGGGCGAGCGCGCCGAACGGTTCGGGGACGGCCGGCGCGTGCGGGGCGGATTCACGGGGCGTCATGCCGGGCACGACTCGCCCCGGGGCGGGCGCGGTTGCCGGACGGGCGGGGATTCACCCGAGGGAGTGACCGCGGGGGCACGCGGGTGACGACCTGCGTGCCCCCGCGGGACGCCGGCGGACGGCGGGGCCGGCGGGCGGCCGGGGGTGGGCGTGGTGTCAGCGGCCGCGGTGGTCCGCGGCGGCGAGCAGGCCCGTGTCGGGCTGGTCGGTGAAGATGCCGTCGATGCCGGTGGCGAAGTACGCCCGGTACGCGCCGAAGACGTCACCGTACGCGTGGGGGTCCGTGCCGCGCCGGAAGTCGGCGGGCAGGAAGGTGTTCTCGTTGCGCAGCGTGTACGGGTGGAGGACCAGGCCGCGCGCGTGCGCGTCGCGGACGAGGGTGGTCGGCTCGCCGAGCCGGCCGTCGGGGCCCTTGGGGATGACCAGGTCGAGGAGCGGGCCGATGCCCTGGGCGTACGAGGCGATCCAGTCGAGGCCGCGCGGCGTCACCAGGTCCGCGACGGTGCGCGGGTCGCCGGCGTCGACGAAGTCGTACGGGCGGTCGTCGGGCGTCCACAGCAGGACGACGCGCGGCGTGGCGACGAGCCGGGCCATGCGCTGCATGCTGGTCGGCTCGAAGGACTGCAGGAACGTGGGCGAGTCGGCGCGGTGGCGGCCGTAGCGGCGGAGCAGCCGGGCGAGGCGCTCCTCCAGGCCGAGGCCGAGCTTGCGGAAGTACGTGGGGTGCTTGGTCTCGACGTGCAGCCACACCGGGTGCCCGCGGCGGCGGCCCTCCTTCTCGGCCCAGCGGAGCACCTCCTCGAAGCTGGGGACGGTCCAGCGGCCGTCGTACAGCGTGTTGTGCGGGCGGGTGCCGGGGATGCGCTCCTTGGCGCGCAGCGTCTTCAGCTCGGCGAGCGTGAAGTCCTCGGTGAACCAGCCGGTGAGCGCCTGGCCGTCGACCGTCTTGGTGGTGCGGCGGGAGGCGAACTCGGGGTGGTCGGCGACGTCCGTGGTGGCGCTGATGTCGTTCTCGTGACGGCACACCAGGTGCCCGTCGCGGGTGGGCACCAGGTCCTGCTCGATGACGTGGGCGCCCATGTCGAGGGCGAGCTGGTAGGAGCCGAGGGTGTGCTCGGGGCGGTAGCCGCTGGCGCCGCGGTGGGCGATGACCGCGGGGACCGGCAGCCCCCGGTGGGCGCCGCCCCGGGCCCCCTCCGCGCCCGTCGCGGTCCCGGTGCCCGGGGCCGCGGCGGCGGTCCCCGCGCCGGCTGCGGACGCGGCGGCGGCCGCGGTGGTGAGCGCCGCCGCTCCCAGTACGGTCCGGCGGGCGGGACTCCTGCGCGCACCCTGAGTCATGAAGGCTCCTCCACTGAACGTTTCCTCGGCCTGACGGGCGCGGCCGATGGTAGGCGCCCCGGTGTTACGTACGGGAGACCCCGGACGAACACGCGGAGAACACGGGCCGACGCCGCGCGCCGACTCGGCGAGCCCGATGTGCGACGGAGCGTGACCGGCGAGTATCGTCCTCACCTGCACGGATTTCGCCGGCCCTACGGGACCGCGACCGCGACCGCCCACGACACCGGAGGACTCGTTGTCCCGCTTCGCGCTCATCAAGGCAGTGCTCGGCCCGGTCATGCGGCTGATGTTCCGCCCACGGGTGGAGGGCGTCGAGAGGATCCCCGGGACCGGGCCGGTCATCCTGGCGGGCAACCACCTCACCTTCATCGACTCCATGATCCTGCCGCTGGTGGTGGACCGCCAGGTGTGCTTCATCGGCAAGGACGAGTACGTCACCGGCACGGGCCTGAAGGGCCGTCTCATGGCCTGGTTCTTCACCGGCGTCGGCATGGTCCCGGTGGACCGGGACGGCGCGGGCGCCGCCGTGGCCGCGCTGCACACGGGCCGCCGGGTGCTGGAGGAGGGCAGGGTCTTCGGCATCTACCCGGAGGGCACGCGCTCCCCCGACGGCCGGCTGTACCGGGGCCGCACGGGCATCGCGCGGCTGACGCTGATGACGGGCGCGCCGGTGGTGCCGTTCGCGCTGATCGGCACGGACAAGCTGCAGCCGGGCGGCGCGGGGCTGCCCCGGCCGGGCCGGGTGACGGTGCGCTTCGGCGAGCCGATGGAGTTCTCCCGCTACGAGGGCATGGACCGCGACCGGTACGTGCTGCGGGCGGTGACGGACTCCGTGATGGCGGAGGTCATGCGGCTGTCGGGGCAGGAGTACGTGGACATGTACGCCACCAAGGCGAAGGCGGCCTGAGCGGGCGCCGGCCGGCCGCGCGCCGAGGGCCCGCACCCCCGTGGGGGTGCGGGCCCTCGGCCGTCGGGTCACCGGGGCGCCGTCACGGGTGTTCCGCGCCCTCCTCCAGGCGCTGGCCGCGCAGCAGGACCCAGGCGGCCACCGCCGTGGCCAGCAGGACGACCGCGCCGCAGCCGGCCGCGATGCGCAGGCCCTCGACGAAGGCGTGCTGGGCGGCGCCCACCAGGGCCTCGGCGGAACGTTCCGGCAGGGTCGTGGCCGCCTCGACCGCGCCACCGAGCGACTCGTGCGCGGCGGCCGCCGTCTCGGCGGGCACGCCCCGGGGCGTGGCGAAGTCCCGGTAGACGCCGGTCACGACGGAGCCCAGCAGGGCGATGCCGAGCGCGGCGCCCAGCTCGTACGCCGTCTCCGAGACGGCGGACGCGGCGCCCGCCTGCTCCTTGGGGACGCTGGACAGGATGACGTCGGCGGTCACCGTGAAGGCCAGGCCGGCGCCGAGGCCCACGACCAGCAGGGACCCGCCCAGCAGCGGGTACCCGGTGGTGCGGTCGAGCACGGTCAGCGCCGCCAGGGCGAGGCCGATCGCCGCGAGGCCGCCGGCCACGACGGACCGCACGGAGAAGCGGCGGGCGGCGACGCCCGCGACCAGTCCGGCGCCGACCGCGCCGAGCGCGGCGGGCAGTTCGGCGAGCCCGGCCTCCAGCGGACTGCGCCCCTGCACCAGTTGGAGGAACTGGGACAGGAAGAAGATGAGCCCGGCCAGGCCCAGGATGGTCAGCAGGTCGGCGAGGACCGCGCCGGAGAAGCCCCGGTGCTGGAACAGCCGCATGTCGAGCAGCGGCGCCGGCAGCCGGAGCTGGCGGCGGACGAACCAGACCAGCGCGGCGGCGCCGACGGCGGCGGCCGCGAACACGTCCGCGCGGGCGCCGTGCGCGGCGGCCTCCTTGATCGCGTAGACGACGCCGATCACGCCGACCAGGGACGTGGCGACGCTGGGCAGGTCCCACGGTCCGGGGGCCGGGTTCTTCGACTCGGGGATGAGGCGGATGCCGACGAGGACGAGGACGGCCATCACGGGGAGGTTGATCAGGAAGACCGAGCCCCACCAGAAGTGCTCCAGCAGGAAGCCGCCGACGACCGGCCCCACGGCGGCGCCGGCAGAGGCCATGGCGCCCCAGATGCCGATGGCGAGGCTCCGCTCGCGCGGGTCGTGGAAGAGGTTGCGGATGAGCGCGAGCGTGGACGGCATGAGCGTCGCGCCCGCGACGCCGAGCAGCGCCCGGGCCGCGATCATCAGCTCGGGGGTGGTGGCGTAGGCGTTGAGCACGGAGACCGCGCCGAACGCGGTCGCGCCGGTGAGCAGCAGCTTCTTGCGGCCGATGCGGTCGCCGAGGCTGCCCATGGAGACGAGGAGCCCGGCGATGACGAAGGAGTAGACGTCGCCGATCCACAGGAGCTGGGTGCCGGACGGCTTGAGGTCCTCGCTCAGGTAGGGCGTGGCCAGGCCGAGGACGGTGGCGTCCACCGCGACGAGCAGGACGGCGAGGACGAGGACGGTGAGCGCCAGCCAGCGGCCCGGGCGCCGTACGGACTCCGCTTCCCCGCTCCGCTGTTCGGTTCGGGTCACTTCTCCACGCTCCTGCGCGCTCCGCCGAGCAGCAACTCGACGATCATGTACTGGAAGTCCTTGCCGGCGACCCGTCCGTCCTGGACGGCCCAGGCGCAGCTGCCGACGAGGCCGTAGAGCGCCTCCGTCAGCCAGGCGGGGGTCAGGTCGAACCGGAACTCGCCCCGTTCCTGGCCGCGCCGGAACAGCGCAGAGACGCGGGCGTCCAGCCGGGACCAGCCTTCGTTGACCTCGCCCTCGAAGAGCTGGTTCTCGGTGACGAGGAACGACAGCAGTCCGGCGGCCGGCTCCACCCCGGCGATCAGCCGCCGCAGGGCCTCCTCGGCGGTGCCGTCGTCGAGCCGGGCGGCGTCGAGGGCCGCCTCGATCTCCTGGATCCCCCGCTCCTCCAGCGCTCTGACCAGCGCCTCCCGTCCGGCGAAGTGCCGGTGCAGCGTCGCCCGTCCGATCCCGGCGGCCCGGGCGACCTCGTCCATGGTGGCGGTCGACTTGCGCGAGAGCAGCGCGGCGGCGGCGCGCAGTACCTGGTCACGATCCACACTCATGAGACAACCATAACCCCGGTGAGACAAAAACGTCTCATATGAAAAATGATGAGATCACCGCTGAGAGGTCGGGGCGCCACGCCCGCCCGCCGCGCGCCCGGAACGCACCGAAGGCCCCTCGCGGGGCCTTCGGGGGACGCGGTCCTGGCCGCGGGCGGGTCGAGGGGCGCCGAGGGCCCCGGGGGTCACTTCCTCCCGGCGTCCGCCCAGGCGTGCTGGATGACCAGGTCGGCCTTCAGCTCGGCCAGCTGGGTCGCCACCGCCGAGGGGGCCGTGCCGCCGCGGCCGCTGCGGGAGGCCAGCGCGCCGGGGACGTCGAGGACCGTGCGGACCTCGGGCGTCAGGTGCTCGGAGATCTTCGCGAACTGCTCGTCCGTGAGGCCGTCCAGCTCCTTGCCCTCCGACTCGGCGACCTTCACGCACTCGCCCGCGACCTCGTGCGCCACCCGGAACGGCACGCCCTGCCTGACCAGCCACTCCGCGATGTCCGTCGCGAGCGAGAACCCGGCCGGGGCCAGCTCCTCCATGCGCTCCCGGTTCACCGTGAGGGTGGCCATCATCCCGGTGAACGCCGGCAGCAGCACCTCCAGCTGGTCGCAGGAGTCGAAGACCGGCTCCTTGTCCTCCTGGAGGTCCCGGTTGTAGGCGAGGGGCAGCGCCTTCAGCGTGGCCAGCAGGCCGGTCAGGTTGCCGATGAGGCGGCCCGACTTGCCGCGCGCCAGCTCCGCGATGTCCGGGTTCTTCTTCTGCGGCATGATCGACGAGCCGGTCGAGAAGGCGTCGTGGAGGGTGACGAAGGAGAACTCCTTCGTGTTCCAGATGATGACCTCCTCCGCGATCCGCGACAGGTTCACCCCGATCATCGCCGTGATGAACGCGAACTCCGCGGCGAAGTCCCGCGACGCGGTGCCGTCGATCGAGTTGCCCACGCTGCCGTTCTCGAAGCCCAGGTCCCGGGCGACGGCCTCCGGGTCGAGCCCGAGGGAGGACCCGGCGAGCGCGCCGGAGCCGTACGGCGAGACGGCCGTGCGCTTGTCCCACTGGCGCAGCCGCTCCGCGTCCCGCGACAGGGCCTGCACGTGCGCGAGGACGTGGTGGGCGAAGAGCACCGGCTGGGCGTGCTGGAGGTGCGTGCGGCCCGGCATCGCGACGTCCGGGTGCGCCTGCGCGAGGCCGACGAGGGCGTCCTGCAGGTCCGCGAGGAGGCCGCCGATGATCCGGGCGTGGTCGCGCAGGTACATCCGGAACAACGTGGCCACCTGGTCGTTGCGCGACCGGCCGGCGCGCAGCTTGCCGCCCAGCTCGGGGCCGAGCCGCTCCAGCAGGCCGCGCTCCAGGGCGGTGTGGACGTCCTCGTCCGCGACGGTGCCGACGAAGGCGCCGGACGCGACGTCCCGCTCCAGCAGGTCGAGCCCGGCCAGCATGCGGGTCAGCTCGTCCTCGGTGAGGAGCCCCGCCCGGTGCAGCACCCGTGCGTGGGCGCGGGACCCGGCGATGTCGTACGGGGCGAGCCGCCAGTCGAAGTGGACGGACGCGGAGAGTTTCGCCAGCGCCTCGGCCGGGCCGTCGGCGAACCGGCCGCCCCAGAGCCGGACGTCACCGTTGTTGCTGCTCACTGCGTAAAGCTCCTCGGGAGGGATCGGTGTGCGGATGCGCGTCCGCCTCCCTGCGCGCAGGAGGCGGGGAGGCGGACGCGGGTGGTGCCGGTGCGGTGTCGGACGGGCCGCGATCAGACCAGGTCGCGCTTGGCGGCGATCTTCGCCGAGAGGCTGAAGATGTCGATGAAGCCCTGGGCCTTGGACTGGTCGAAGGTGTCGCCCGTGTCGTACGTGGCGAGGTTGAAGTCGTACAGCGACTCCTCGGACCTGCGGCCCGTGACGACCGCCCGGCCGCCGTGCAGGGTCATCCGGACGTCGCCGGTGACGTGCTGGTTGGCCTCGTCGATGAAGCCGTCCAGGGCCCGCTTCAGCGGGGAGAACCACAGGCCGTCGTAGACCAGCTCGCCCCAGCGCTGCTCGACCTGCCGCTTGTACCGGGCCAGTTCGCGCTCGACGGTGACGTTCTCCAGCTCCTGGTGGGCGGTGATCAGCGCGATCGCGCCGGGGGCCTCGTACACCTCGCGGGACTTGATGCCGACGAGCCGGTCCTCGACCATGTCGATCCGGCCGATGCCCTGGGCGCCGGCCCGCTCGTTGAGCTGCTGGATGGCCTGGAGGACCGTGACGGGCCTGCCGTCGAGGGCGACCGGGACGCCCTCCTTGAAGGTGACGACGACCTCGTCGGCCTCGCGCGGCTCGGCCGGGTTGGAGGTGTAGTCGTAGATGTCCTCGATCGGCGCGTTCCAGATGTCCTCCAGGAAGCCCGTCTCGACGGCCCGGCCGAAGACGTTCTGGTCGATGGAGTACGGGGACTTCTTGGTGGTGGCGATCGGCAGGTCGGCCCTCTCGGCGAACGCGATGGCCTTGTCGCGGGTCATCGCGTAGTCCCGGACCGGGGCGATGCACTTCAGGTCGGGGCCGAGCGCGGCGATGCCGGCCTCGAAGCGGACCTGGTCGTTGCCCTTGCCGGTGCAGCCGTGGGCGACGACGGAGGCGCCGTGCTTCTTCGCGGCGGCGACGAGGTGCTTGACGATCGCCGGCCGGGAGAGCGCCGAGACCAGCGGGTACCGGTCCATGTAGAGGGCGTTGGCCTTGATGGCCGGGAGGCAGTACTCGTCGGCGAACTCGTCCTTGGCGTCCGCGACCTCGGCCTCGACCGCGCCGCACGCGAGCGCGCGCTTGCGGATCACGTCCAGGTCCTCGCCGCCCTGGCCGACGTCCACGGCGACGGCGATGACCTCGGCGCCCGTCTCCTCGGCGATCCAGCCGATGGCGACGGAGGTGTCAAGGCCGCCCGAGTAGGCGAGTACGACGCGCTCGGTCACGGGTTTCTCCTTAGCGGTGCATCCAACGATGGGTATAACTATGCAGACCTCCGTATGTTTTGTCAACGCGGGCGCGCCCCGCCCGGCGGCCCCGGCGGCGATAATCCGCCCATGGGACAGCGCTATGCAGCAATCGAAGGCCGGATACGGGCGTTCATCGAGGAGCAGCCCGTCTTCTTCACCGCCACCGCCCCGCTGGCGGGCGACGGGCACGTCAACCTCTCCCCCAAGGGCCGCAAGGGCACCCTCGTCGTGCTCGACGAGCAGACCCTGGCCTACCTGGACTTCGGCGGCAGCGGCGCCGAGACCCTCGCCCACCTGCGCGAGCCGGGCAACGGGCGGATCACCCTGATGTGGTGCGCGTTCAGCGGCCCGCCGAAGATCCTGCGGGTGCACGGGACCGGGGAGGCGATCTTCCGGGACGACCCGCGTTGGGGCGAGTACATCGGGTGCTTCGAGGGCGCGGACGGGCCGTCGGCGCGGGCGATCGTCGTCGTGCGGGCGCGGCGCGTCAGCGACTCGTGCGGCTTCGCCGTGCCGTACATGGAGTACCGGGAGGAGCGCACCCAGCACGCCGAGTACTTCGCCCGGAAGTCGGACGAGGAGTTCGCCGCGTACTGCGCGAAGAAGGAGCACGTCGGGCGGAGCCTCGACGGCCTGCCGGCCCTCCCGCTGCCCCTGCCGCCCCGGACGGACCCGCCGGGGGCGCGCTGACGGGCAAGGCCGCCTTACCGTCGGGGCATGCGCCCCGGTCTCGTCCTCGCCGCCGCCCTGCTCCTCCTGCCCGCCCACTCCCCCGCCCGCGCCGACGCCCCGCCACCGCCCGCGCCGGGGCCCGGCGCGGGGTCCGGCGCGGGGACCGGCAGCCAGCTGATCACCGCCGTGGCGCCCTCCGCGCGCGCCACGTCCGGGACGGTCACCTGGTGGGAGCGGCGCGGCGGCCGCGGCTGGGTCCGCGTCGGGTCGGCCCCGGCCCGGTTCGGGGCGGGCGGGCTGGTGCCGGGCGACCGGCGGCGGCAGGGCACGTCGACGACGCCGACCGGGGTGTACGCGCTGCCGTTCGCGTTCGGCATCGAGCCCGCGCCGGCCGGCACCGCGTACCCGTACCGGCGGGTGACGGAAGCGTCGTGGTGGTGCCAGGACAACGCGTCGCGCTCGTACAACCGCTGGGTGGAGCCCCTGCCGGCGGACTGCCGGGCGTCGGAGGCCGAGCACCTGGTCGCGTACCGCGCGCAGTACGCCCACGCCCTGGTGATCGCCTACAACCACCGCCGGCCGGTGCGGGGCCGGGGCGCCGGCATCTTCCTCCACGTCCACGGGAAGGGGGCGACGGCCGGGTGCGTGTCGGTCCCCGAGGAGGCGATGGAGCGCATCCTGCGGTGGGTCCGCCCGGCCGCGCGCCCGCGCATCTCCATCGGATGGGCGGGCGCCTGAGCGCCGTACGGGCGGCGGCCCTCAGCGCTCCTTCTGCGCCAGGCGCAGCAGGTGGTCGGCGAGGGCCTGCCCGCCGGCCGGGTCGCGGGAGATGAGCAGCAGCGTGTCGTCGCCCGCGATGGTGCCGAGGATGGCGTGGAGCTCCGCCTGGTCGATGGCCGAGGCGAGGAACTGGGCCGCTCCGGGCGGCGTGCGCAGGACGACCAGGTTGGCGGACGCCTCGGCGGAGATGAGGAGTTCGCCGGAGAGCCGCCGCATGCGCTCCTCCTTCGCGGATTCGCCCAGCGGCGCCTGGGGCGTACGGAAGCCGCCCTCGCTCGGCACGGCGTAGATCAGCTCACCGCCCGTGTTGCGGATCTTCACCGCGCCCAGCTCGTCGAGGTCGCGGCTGAGCGTCGCCTGGGTGACGCTCAGCCCGTCGTCCGCGAGGAGCTTGGCCAGCTGGCTCTGCGAGCGCACCGGCTGCCGGTTGAGGATGTCCACGATCCGGCGGTGCCGCGCCGTGCGGGTCTGCGGTACGGATGGGCCGCCGTGGCCGTTGTCCTGCGGCTCGGTCATCGCTGTGTCATTCTCCGGCTCGTCTCTCCCCGTTGGCCTCGTCCAGGACGCCGGGCAGCGCCCGGAGGAACACGTCCGCGTCGTCGTCCCCGAGGATCAGCGGCGGCATGAGCCGGACGACATCGGGGGCGGGCGCGTTCACCAGGAGGCCGGCGTCCTGAGCCGCCTGCTGCACCCGGGGTGCGAGGGGCTCGGTGAGCACGATACCCAGCAGGAGGCCCGCACCGCGGACGTGGGAGACCAGCGGGTGCCCCAGGCCCTCGATCCCGTCGCGCAGGCGCTCGCCGAGGCGCTTGACCCGGTCGAGGCTCCCGTCCGCGGCGAGGGTGTCGAGGACGGCGAGTCCGGCGGCGCAGGCGACGGGGTTGCCGCCGAACGTGGAGCCGTGGTGGCCGGGCTTGAGGAGGTCGGCCGCCGCGCCGAACGCGACGGTCGCGCCGAGGGGGAGGCCGCCGCCGAGGCCCTTGGCGAGGGTGACCACGTCGGGCTCGACGCCGTGCGCCTGGTGCTCGAACCAGTGGCCGCAGCGGCCGACGCCGGTCTGCACCTCGTCGAGGACGAGGAGGGTGCCGGTGGCGCGGGTGATCTCGCGGGCCGCCTCCAGGTAGCCCCGGGGCGGGACGACGACGCCGACCTCGCCCTGGATCGGCTCGATGACGACGAGGGCGGTGTCGGTGGTGACGGCGGCCCGCAGGGCGTCCGCGTCGCCGTACGGGACGTGCGTCACGTCGCCGGGGAGGGGGTGGAACGGCTCCCGCTTGCCCTGCTGGCCGGTGAGGGCGAGGGCGCCCATGGTGCGCCCGTGGAAGCCGCCGGTGGTGGCGACCATGTGCCGGCGGCCCGTCAGGCGCCCGATCTTGAAGGCGGCCTCGTTGGCCTCGGCGCCCGAGTTGCAGAGGTAGACCCGTCCCTGCCGGTCGAACAGCTGCAGGAGCCGTTCGGCGAGGGCGACGGGCGGCTCGGCGACGAAGAGGTTGGAGACGTGGGAGAGGGAGGCGATCTGCTCGCCGACCGCCCGGACGACCGCCGGGTGGGCGTGGCCGAGCGCGTTGACCGCGATGCCGCCGACGAAGTCCAGGTACTCCTTGCCGTCGGCGTCCCACACGCGGGTGCCCTCGCCGCGGACGAGCGCGAGGCGGGGCGTGCCGTAGTTGTCCGCGAGGGCGGACCGCCAGCGCCGGGTGAGCTGCTCGTTGCTCATGCGGGTGCCTCCTGCTCGTCGGGGACGACCATGGTGCCGATGCCCTCGTCGGTGAAGATCTCCAGCAGGATCGCGTGCTGGACGCGCCCGTCGATGACGCGGGCGGTGTGGACGCCGTTGCGTACGGCGTGGAGGCAGCCCTCCATCTTGGGGACCATGCCGCTGGACAGCTCGGGCAGGAGCTTCTCCAGTTCGGTGGCGGTGAGGCGGCTGATGACCTCGTCGCTGTTCGGCCAGTCCTCGTAGAGGCCCTCGACGTCGGTGAGGACCATCAGCGTCTCGGCGCCCAGCGCCGCAGCGAGTGCCGCAGCCGCCGTATCAGCATTGACGTTGTAGACATGTCCGTCGTCCTCCGATCGGGCGATCGACGACACGACGGGGATGCGCCCGTCGGCCAGGAGCGCCTCGACGGCGCCCGTGTCGATGGCGGTGATCTCCCCGACGCGGCCGATGTCGACGGGCTCGCCGTCGATGAGGGGCTGGTGCCGGGTGGCGGTGATGGTGTGGGCGTCCTCGCCGGTCAGGCCGACGGCGAGGGGGCCGTGCTGGTTGAGCAGCCCGACGAGTTCGCGCTGGACCTGGCCGGCGAGGACCATCCGTACGACGTCCATCGCCTCGGGCGTCGTGACGCGCAGGCCGGCCTTGAACTCGCTGACCAGGCCGTGCCGGTCGAGGGCGGCGCTGATCTGGGGGCCGCCGCCGTGCACGACGACGGGCTTGAGGCCGGCGTGCCGGAGGAAGACGACGTCCTGGGCGAAGGCCGCCTTCAGGGCGTCGTCGACCATGGCGTTGCCGCCGAACTTGATGACGACCGTCCTGCCGTGGTGGCGGGTGAGCCAGGGCAGTGCCTCGATGAGGATCCGGGCCTTCGGGAGCGCGGTGTGCTTACGGGTGCTCATGAGCTGTAGGCGCTGTTCTCGTGGACGTAGTCGGCGGTGAGGTCGTTGGTCCAGATGACGGCCGACTCGGTGCCCGCGGCGAGGTCCGCGGTGATGGTGACCTCCCGGTAGCGCATGTCGACGAGGGCGCGGTCCTCCCCGATGGAGCCGTTCCGGCAGACCCAGACGCCGTTGATGGCGACGCCCAGCCGGTCCGGTTCGAAGGCGGCGCCGGTGGTGCCGATCGCGGAGAGGACGCGTCCCCAGTTGGGGTCCTCGCCGTGGATGGCGCACTTCAGGAGGTTGTTGCGGGCGATGGACCGGCCGACCTCGACGGCGTCGGACTCGGACGCGGCGCCCACGACCTCGACGCGGATGTCCTTGGAGGCCCCTTCCGCGTCGCCGATGAGCTGCCGGCCGAGGCTGTCGCAGACCTCCCGCACGGCATCCGCGAAGTCGTCGTACGCGGGGGTGGTGCCGGAGGCGCCGGAGGCGAGGAGCAGGACGGTGTCGTTGGTGGACATGCAGCCGTCGGAGTCGACCCGGTCGAAGGTGACGCGGGTGGCGGCCCGCAGCGCCTTGTCCAGCTCGGGGGCGTCGAGGTCGGCGTCGGTGGTGAGGACGACGAGCATGGTGGCGAGGCCGGGGGCGAGCATGCCGGCGCCCTTGGCCATGCCGCCGACCGTCCAGCCCTCCGCGTGGGTGACGACGGCGGTCTTGTGGACCGTGTCGGTGGTCTTGATGGCGATGGCCGCCTTCTCGCCGCCGTGCTCGGACAGTTCGGCGGCGGCCTTCTCGACGCCGGGCAGGAGCTTGTCCATGGGGAGGAGGACGCCGATGAGGCCGGTCGACGCGACGGCGACCTCGCCCGCGCCGACGCCGAGGACCTCGGCGGCCTTCTCGGCGGTGGCGTGGGTGTCCTGGAAGCCCTGCGGGCCGGTGCAGGCGTTGGCGCCGCCCGAGTTGAGGACGACGGCGGCCAGTTCGCCGGTCTTGAGGACCTGCTCGGACCACAGGACGGGGGCGGCCTTGACGCGGTTGGAGGTGAAGACGCCCGCGGCGGCGCGGCGGGGGCCGCGGTTGACCACGAGGGCCAGGTCCGGGTTGCCGTTCTCCTTGATCCCGGCGGCGATGCCCGCCGCCGCGAATCCCTTGGCTGCCGTGACGCTCACGGTGCGACTCCGATCGTGGAAAGCCCGGTCTCCTCGGGGAGTCCGAGGGCGATGTTCATGCTCTGCACCGCGCCGCCGGCGGTGCCCTTGGTCAGGTTGTCGATGGCGCTGACGGCGATGATGCGGCCCGCCGCCCGGTCGTACGCGACCTGCACCTGAACGGCGTTGGAACCCTGGACGGACGCCGTGGCGGGCCACTGCCCCTCGGGGAGGAGGTGAACGAACGGCTCGTCGGCGTACGCCTTGCCGTACGCGGCCCGGAGGTCCTGCTCCGTCGTGCCGGGCCTCGCCTTGGCGCTGCACGTGGCGAGGATGCCGCGGGACATGGGCGCGAGGGTGGGCGTGAACGACACGGTGACGGGCTCGCCCGCGGCGGCGCCGAGGTTCTGGGCCATCTCCGGGGTGTGCCGGTGGCCCCCGCCGACGCCGTACGGGGTCATGGAGCCGATGACCTCGGAACCGAGCAGGTGCGGCTTGGGCGCCTTGCCCGCGCCGGAGGTGCCGGACGCGGCGACGATCACCGCCTCGGGCTCGGCGAGGCCGTGCGCGTACGCCGGGAACAGCGCGAGCGACACCGCGGTCGGGTAGCAGCCGGGCACCGCGACGCGCCTGGCCCCCTCCAGCGCGGCGCGGGCGCCCGGCAGTTCGGGCAGGCCGTAGGGCCAGGTCCCGGCGTGCGGGGAGCCGTAGAACCGTTCCCAGTCGGCGGCGTCCTTCAGCCGGAAGTCGGCGCCCATGTCGACGACCAGCACCTCGTCGCCGAGCTGCTCGGCGACGGCGGCGGACCGGCCGTGCGGCAGGGCGAGGAACACCACGTCGTGACCCGCGAGGACGTCGACGGCGGTCGGCTCCAGGACGCGGTCGGCGAGCGGGAGGAGGTGGGGCTGCAGCGTGCCGAGCCTCTGGCCGGCGTTGGCGTTGCCGGTCAGCGCGCCGATCTCGACGCCGGGGTGCGCGAGGAGCAGGCGGAGCAGCTCCCCGCCCGCGTATCCGCTCGCACCCGCCACTGCCACACGTACCGTCATCGGACCCTCCTTCTGGATGGCATGACTATACGTACTCATGCAGTTTTATGCAAAGGTCGTCCGACCGGTGCCCGGGCGGCCGATGAGACTGGGCGCTTCACCGGGCGGGGTGCTCACCGCCCGGGCATCAGATCCGCCATCACGGCGGGCGGCAGGGAGGGATTGGCCGCTGCCGCCTCCCCCACCTGCCGGTCCGCGTCGGCGAGCAGCTCCGTGATGACCGGTGGCGGGAGTGCCGGATGGCCCGCGGCCACGGGTCTCGCCCGTCCGTCCGCCAAGCAGACGAGCAGCGCCGGGGCCGTCGCCCGGCGGTGCCGGGCGACCTCACGGAAGACCCTCCGCGCCGCCGGTTCGTACCGGACCAGGTCTTCGAGGAGCGCCGCGGACGCGTTGGGGTTGGCCGCCACCGTGGCCAGGACCTGGACGCCGTACCGGTCGACCATGGCGCGCAGCTGCGCTTCGGTGAGGTCCGGGTGCGGGGCGAGGGTCTTGGCCACCTTCACGTCGGGGTCGGCGGCCAGCCGGTCGCGTATCCCGGGTGGTAGGTGGCGTCGTCGGGCCACGAGCATGCGGACAGTCGGCTCCGGTGACCCGGCCAGCTCTTCGACCTCGGCGGGAGAGGCGGCGGCGATGCGGGGCGGAAGGGCGGCGCCGATCCTGGTGTTCCCGGCCAGGCGGGTGAGGACGTCGAGCGGTACACGGGGATGGTGCGCGAGCCTGCGGCGCACTTCGGGGTCGCGGTCGTCGGCCAGCGCACGGATCAGGGCGTCGTCGATGGCGGGGTTCTCGGCGACGTCGGCCCGGACACCGGGGGTGGGGTCCGCGGCGAGCCGCGCGAAGACCGCTCGGGGCAGGTCCCGGCGGGCGGCGAGCGCCCGGCGCAGAAGCGTCGACGGATGGTCCACGAAACCGACGACGGCTCCGGTGGGGGTGGACGGGTTGCGGAACGCCGCCTCCCGTATGGCGTGGACGGTGGACTCGTGGGATCCGTCGCACGCGGCGCCCGGCGGCAGCTCGCAGTCGGGCCGTGGGCACTGCGGGCCGTGAACGAAGGGGGTCTCCTCGCGGTCGCAGACCGGACAGCGTCGCGCCGCGGGCAGTCCCTCCCCGGTCACCAGCGCCTCCAGTACGGCCGGGGACGTCGCCGTGTTGTCCGCGACCGCGAGGCGGACCTCGGCGTGCGGGTGCGCCGCGAGTGCGTCGGCCACGTCCGAGGCGGCCGACAGGGCGAGTTCGGCGACCACGGGTACGTCCGGATCCGTCGCGAGCGTGTCCACCACGTCGGACGGGAGGCCGGGGCAGGCCGCCAGCCTCTCCCGGCGCCCGCGGACCGGATCGGTCGCGAGGAGACCCGCCCACTCCGGGCGGCCGAGCCCCTGCTCGAGCAGGGCGAGAGCGGCGTCCGGCCAGACGGAGGGGTCGATGTCCGCGGAGGCCAACCGGCCCTCGTAGGCGAGCCGCGCCGCGCTCTCCTCGACGCGCCCGGCCAACGCGACCGCCTGCGCACGGCTGAGATCCGCACGTTCGGCGAGGTTCTCGGCGATCTCTTCGTCCGCGAGGGATATGAGCCGGTCGACCATCTCGGACGGCAGGGCCGGATTGGCGGCGAGCCCGCACAGGATGTGGTGCACGGGGACATCCTGTCCGAAGCGTGCGTGAGGGGTCGGGGCTTTTCGGGCGCCCACGGGTTGCCGGGGGCTCGCCGGGCTCACCTGCCGGGGCCTCGTCGGGGCTGTGCGTCAGGACGGGGCGAGGACGCAGAACTCGTGGCCCTCCGGGTCCGTCAGGCACGTCCACGGGACGTCGCCCTGGCCGAGGTCGAGGTCGGTGGCGCCGAGGGCCCGCAGCCGGGCCACCTCGGCCTCCTTGTCGTCGCCGGGGTACGGCAGCAGGTCGAGGTGGACGCGGTCCGGCGCGGTCTTCGCGTCGGGCGTGCGGAGGAACTCGAGGTACGGGCCGACCCCCTCGGCGGAGCGCAGCGCCGCACGCTCCTCGGTCACCTCGTGCACGGTCCAGTCCGTCGCCCCGCCCCAGAACCGGGCCATGGTCCGCGGGTCCGCGCAGTCGACCACCACCGCGGCGATCGGCCCGGTGTCCCGGTAGACCTCCCGGGGCTCCAGGACGCAGAACTCGTTGCCCTCCGGGTCGGCGAGGACCGTCCACGGCACGTCGCCCTGGCCCACGTCGGCGGGCGTCGCGCCGAGGTCCCGCAGGCGCGCCACCAGCTCCGCCCGGTGGGCCGCGGAGGTGGTGGCGAGATCGAGGTGCACGCGGTTCTTCGCCGCCGTCTTGGGTTCCGGGACCGGGACGACGTCGACGCAGACGAAGACCGGGTCCGGCCAGACGAGGTCGCCGGGGGGCCCGACGTAGGTGGTCACGCCGGGGTGGAAGGCGCTCCAGCCGAGCGCCTCCGCCCAGAACCGGCCGACCGCCGGGGCGTCGAGGGCCTTCACGTTCACGTGGACGGGTCGCAGTGCCATGCCGGTGATCCTAGGCAGCCCTCCGCGGCGGCGTCCGCGGCGCCGGCCTCCCCCGCCCGGAGGCCGATCGGGCGGCTGCCCCGCGCCCCTCGCGCCGCCGGTCGGCGATCGGGGAGCACCGCGCCCGCGCGCCCCGGGGGCCACCGCGCCGGAGGCGTACCGCCACCTCGGACGGGGCGGCGGTACGCCTCCGAAGCGGTCCGGCACCGCGTCGGGCGGCGCCCGGTCGGAGGACCCGGCCGGGTTTCCCGCCGGCCGGGGCCTGCGGGCGCCGCGGCGGACGCCGGGGGCCGTGGACGAGGTCGACGGGGTGGAGGCCGCCGCCTTCCCGGACGCCGTGGCGTTCGAGGAGTGGCCGGCCCGGCACCACGCGCGCCGGGAGGGCGTCCGGGTCGGGGCGGCGGAGGGGAAGTCCGGCGTCCCCTCCGTCACCGGCGGGGGACGGGTCGGCGCGGCGCCCGCGGCACGGGAGGGCTTCGAGGCGCTCGACCGGACCGCCCGGTACCCGGTGGTCCTGCCGCCGCTGCGGGCCCGTGCCCCGCGGACGCGGCGGGAGTGGGCCGCGCGGGGGGAGCCGCCGGCGCGGGGAGGGTCTGCCGGCGCGGACGCGCCGCGCGGCACCGGCCCGGGGCAGGCGTGCCGGGGGAGGTGCGAGGCCGTGGGACTCGCTACGATCCCTGGGCCTTCACCCCCGTTCCCTGTTCCCGGGAGGAACAACGTGGCAGCGTCCCCGGCGGCGAGCGTGCTCGCCCGGATGACCGACCTCGTCCGCGCGATGCCGGCGGACCGGGGCGGCGCCCTGTGGAGACTCGCCGCCCAGGAGCGGCAGCTCGACGCGAACGTGGTGCGGCTGGCCCCCGGGGCGGGGGTGGCCGTCCACGTGGAACCGGACCTGGACGTCCTGGTGTTCGTGGTGAACGGCCGCGGCGAGCTGGAGGCGGACGGCGGGGCGGAGCCGCTGGAGGCCGGGTGCGTGGTGTGGCTGCCGCGCGGGGCCCGGCGCGGGCTGACGGCGGGCCCGCACGGGCTCGACTACCTCACGGTGCACCGTCGGCGTCCCGGCATGACGATCGGTCGGGCGCCCGGGGCGGAGCGGGCCGGTGGTGAGCCGGCGTGCCTGCTGGACCGGGTGTGCCCGGAGTGCGGCCGCCTCGCGCCCGAGGGCGCCGAGGTGCGGTTCTGCGCGCGGTGCGGCACCGCCCTGCCGGAGCGGTGACGGCCGCGGCCAGGAGCTGTACGGCGGCGGCCGCCAGGAGGGCGCCCGGCAGGGAGACCCCGGCGAGCGGGCCGGCGGCGGCCGCGCCGAGCGCGAAGCCGCTGATCTTGAGGCTGGCACCGGTCGTGAAGACCTGACCGCGCAGCCGGGGCGGCGCCTCGCGGTGCCGGATCGCGAACAGCGCCGTGAGCTGCGGCCCCTCGCCCAGGCCCGCCAGGGCCACGGCCGCCACGAGCGGCGCGGGGTGGCCCGCGGTCGCGGCGGGCAGCAGGGCGACGCCCTGGAGGAGGGTGGCCGCGCGGAACAGGGCGTGGGGGGCGGGCGGCCGGCGCAGCCGCGCGAGCACGGCGTTCGCGGCGAGCGCGGCGGCCGCGAGGACGGCGAGGAGCAGCGCCCCGTACCCGGCGCCGCCGAGGTGCCGCTCGCCCAGCAGGGGCGTGCAGGCGACCAGGGCGCCCTGGCCCGCGCAGGACAGGACGGACGCGCCGGTCACCCGGGCCAGCGCGGGGGTGCGGGCGAGGGCGCGGAACCCGGCGGCGAGCTCCGCGGCCAGGTGCCCGGAACGGGGCGGGGCCGCCGGCCCGCGGGGGAGGGCGCGGACCGCCGGGAGGGCCGCCGCCAGCAGCGCCGCCGCGGTGAGGACGGCCGCCCCGGCGCCGTACAGGGTGGCCGCGGCGGCCGTCAGGGCGGGGCCGGCGAGGGCGGCCGCGTGGAAGGTCATCGCGTCGAGGGCCGTGGCGCGCGGCAGGCTCCCGGGGCCCGTGACCCGCGGGAGTTGGGCGGTCCAGCCGCCGGACAGGGCCGGGGCCAGGAGGCCGGAGGCGGCCGCGACCAGGAGCGGTACGGCCGCCGGGGTCCGGCCGAGGCACACCAGGACGGCGAGGAGGCTCGCCGCGTGGCCGGCGAGCGCCCCGGCGAGCAGCCGGCCGGGCCGGGCCGAGCGGTCCAGCAGCGCGCCGAGCACGGGGCCGCCGATCGCCGCGGTGGCGGTGCTCGCGGCGAGCAGGGCGGAGGCGGTGGCGGACGATCCGGTGGCGGCGAGCCCCGCGAGGAGCAGCGCGGGGCCGGCCGCCTCGTCGCCCGTGCGGGCGAGGGCGGCGCCGGTCGTGTACCAGGCGAGGGCGTGACGGTCTCTCACCCGCCGCACGGTACGCGCGTAACGGAAAACCACACCAGATGCGTTACATTCCAGGGGTGTACGCCGACGACCGCTCCTCCCGCCACTCCGCGCACGCCGTCGCCCGCCGCACCGAGGCCCTCGTCAACGCCCTGACCCGCGACGACCCCTCCCCCACGCCCGAGGCGATCGCCGCGCTGCTGCGGGAGCACGGCGAGAACGAGCCGGTGGCCGTGTCCGGGCGGGACGTGGCGGAGATGCGGGCGGCGGCGCGGGCCCTGCGCGCGGTGTTCGCCGCCGACGGCCTCGACGCGGCCGTGGCGGAGCTGAACCGGCTGCTCGCCCGCGGCCCCGGCCCGCTGCGGCTCACCTCGCACGGTGGCGGCAGCCCCTGGCACCCGCACCTGGACGGGTCGGACGACGCCCCGTGGGGCGAGTGGCTCCTGGCGTCGTCGTGCCTGTGCCTGACGGTCCTCGTGTGGGACCGCCAGCGCCCGCCGGGCGGTGTCTGCGCGGCGCCGGGCTGCGGGAACGTGTACCTGGCGCTGGGCAGCGGGGTGCCCCGCCGCTACTGCTCGCGGCGGTGCGCGACCCGCGAACGGGTGGCCGCGCACCGGCGCGCCAGGGCGGGAGGGGACCGGTAGGTCAGCGCTTCACGGCGCGCAGCACCACGAACTTCGGGTCGCTCCCGACGACCTCGCAGTTGCCGAACACCCGGCGCAGGGCCACGTGGTAGCCGAGGTGGCGGTTGCCGACGACGCGCAGTTCGCCCCCGCCGCGCAGGACGCGGCGCGCGCCGGTGAACATCCGGCGGGCGGTCGCGTCGGTGAGGGCCTGGTGGCTGTGGAAGGGCGGGTTGTTCAGGACCACGTCGACGGAGCCGTCCGGGACGTCCGCCGTGCCGTCGCCGACCACGAAGCGCGCCGTGGTGCCGGGCGGCGCGGAGGCGCGGAACGTCTCCTCGGCGGAGGCGACCGCCTGGTACGACTCGTCGGTGAGCACCACCTCGGCGCCGGGTTCCGCGACGGCGACGGCGAGGCCGACCACGCCGTTGCCACAGCCCAGGTCGAGGACGCGGGCCCCGTCGAGGCCGCTCGGCAGGTGCTGGAGGAACAGGCGGGTGCCGATGTCGAGCCGGTCGGCGCAGAAGACGCCCGCGTGGTTGACGACGGTCAGCCCGGCCACCGCCGGGGCGTCGCCGGGCAGCGCGTACCGGTGCGGCCAGGGGTTCCCGGGGCGCCGGAGGTCCGGGGCGGGGGTGGTGTGGACGAGCCGGGCCTTCTTCACCGCGAGGGAGGTGCGGGTGGGGCCGACGAGCCGCTCGAAGAGGGTCAGCGTGGAGGTGTGGATCTCCTTGACCATGCCCGTGCCGACGACGGCCGTCCCGGCGTGGAGGGCGGGCGCGAGGCGGTGCAGCTGGTCCTCCAGGAGCGCCAGGCTCTTGGGGACGCGGACCAGCAGGACGTCGACGCGGGCAGGCGGGGCGTCCCGCGTCGTGAGGAGGCGGACGCGCCCCTCGGCGTGGCCGGCGCGGGCCAGGTTGGCGCGGGTGGCCTCGCGGCCGAGGTACGAGTCGGTGATCTGGACCAGCTCGCCGGGTTCCGGGTGGCCGGCGAGGGCGGTGACGAGGGCGCCCCAGCGGTCGCCGACCACGGCCACGGTGCCCGTGAGCGCGGGGGCGCCGGGCTCCGCGAGGTACCGCAGCAGGTACTCGTCGGCGGCGTCCCAGGCGCGGAGGGGGTCGCGGGGGTGCTCGGGGAAGCGGGTGAGCGCGTGGTCGCCCCATGACGTGGTCAAACGGTTCATCGTGGGGTTCAGGCTAGCGGGTGCCGCGGCGGTCGGGCGCCCGCGGCCGGGGCGCCCGCCCGGCCGGCGCTACCGGAGGTCCAGGGTCATCCAGTGGTGCGGGTCCTCCAGGGGCCTGAAGCCGATCCTCCGGTACACGCCGTGGGCGTCCTGCGTGGCCAGCGCGACGCGTTTCGGGCCGTACGGGACCAGGTGGTCGCGGACCACCGACACCAGGGCGGTGCCGAGGCCCGCGCCGCGGGCGGCGGGGTCGACGTACACGTCGCAGAGCCAGGCGAAGGTCGCGAGGTCGGTGACGACCCGCGCGTACGCGGCCAGGGCGCCGCCCTCCCGCTCGTACGCCCCGAAGTTGAGCGAGGCGTCGATGGCGCGGTCCTGCTCCTCGCGGCTGCGGCCGAGCGCCCAGTAGGCGTCGGTGGACAGCCACCGGTGGATCCGCGCGCGGTCGAGTCGGGCAGGGTCGGTCGAGAACTCGTACGAGCCGAAAGCGATCGTCTCCTTCATGGTCGAACGTTCGCAGGGGAAGGGGTCGTTGTCAGTGGCGGATGCCACGATCGGAGGCATGAACGCGACTGCTGCCGACTACCGCTGGCTCGGCGACCACTGCCCGGAGCTGATCGAGGCGTACTGCGTGACGCTGGTGCACGCGGTGTCCCCCGAGGAGGCGCTCGGGCGGTTGCGCGCGCGTGCGGACGGCCGGGTGACGGGCATAGCCGCGCTGGTCGAGGCCGCGGGGAAGGCGTGGAAGGCGTCCGGCGGCGACCGGCACTTCCTGGGCCTGTGCGCGGTGGACGGCTGGACGCTGCTGGTCGAGCCGAACGGGTACCTGGGCAGCCTCGACGAGGCGGCGGCACCCCTGTCGCGGGGCACGGAGCTGGTCACGCACTTTCGCAACGTGAACGCGGTGGACCACTTCAGCCGGTACGTGGACGGCGAACTGCGCCTGCACTTCGAGCCGCTGTTCCCGTACGCGCGGGAGGGCGCCGACCCGGACGGGGCGGTGGCGCTGATGCGGGAGGTGGGCTTCGACCTGCGCGGGGACGACGCGGACCCGGAGGGGTCGACGGAGGCGGCGTTCGCCCTCGCGGAGCGGCTGACCGGGGTGCGGCTGACGCCGGAGCTGCTGGACGGGGCGGAGTTCCGCACCGCGTCGGCGCCCGTCTTCTGAGGCGGGCGGGTCCGCTCCGGGTGACGCGGACCACACCTTCGGACGTAGACTCCCGTATACGGACATACCGGCGCGAGGAGGTCACTCCTGATGGAAGCAACCGTGGGCGACAAGCTGCTGGTGCACGGCCGGGTGGTCGGCCGGCACGACCGTACGGCCGAGATCGTCGAGGTCCTCGGCGAGCACGGCCACCCGCCGTACCGCGTCCGCTTCGACGACGACGGGCACGAGGCCGTGATGTCCCCGGGCCCGGACGCCGTCGTGCGTCACAAGGGGCAGTTCGGGACGCGTCCCTGAACACCCCGGGCGGACACGCCTCCCCCACGCCTCACCACCCCGGAGGACGGACCGGTGTCGGGTAGTGGTCGGCCACGACCCTGGCCATCGCCCCGATCCGGTCCGTGACCACGTCCCGGGCGCCGAAGAAGGCGTGTCCCAGCACCTGGTCGTGGCCGAGGGCGAGGGTGAGGTGGCGGGACAGCTCCGCCGGGTCCTGCCAGGGGGCGGGCGCCGCCGGGTCCCCGGCCCGGTACAGGCCCTCCCCCACGTACAGGTGGACGCCGGTGCCGCGCACCACGTCGCTCCACCACGGCACGAGCGTGGCGTAGTCGGCGGCGCCGAAGCCGATGTGCCAGTACAGCTGGGGGACGACGTAGTCGATCCAGCCCTCCTTGACCCACCTGCGGGTGTCGGCGTGCAGGTCGTCGTAGGTCTGCAGGCCGCGCGTGTCGGAACCGCGCGGGTCGGTCGTGGCGTTGCGCCAGATGCCGAAGGGGCTGATGCCGAACCTCACGTCCGGCTTGACGTCCTTGATCCGCTCGGACATCTCGCCCACCAGCCGGTCGATGTTGTCCCGCCGCCAGGCCGCCCGGTCGGGGAAGCCCCCGCCGTGCGCCTCGTAGGCCGCGTCGTCGTCGAAGACCTCCCCGGCCACCGGATAGGGGTAGAAGTAGTCGTCGAAGTGGACGGTGTCGAGGTCGTAGCGGCGCACGGCGTCGAGCATCGCGTCCTGGACGAACCGCCGGACCTCCGGCAGGCCGGGGTCGTAGTAGAGCTTCCCGCCGTACGGGACGACCCAGTCCGGGTGGCGGCGCGCCGGGTGGTCCTCGGCCAGGCGCGTCGGGTCGGCGTGGGTGGCGACGCGGTACGGGTTGAACCAGGCGTGCAGCTGCAGGCCGCGCCGGTGCGCCTCCGCGACGGCGGTGCCGAGCGGGTCCCAGCCGGGGTCCCGGCCCTGGACGCCGGTGAGGCACTGCGCCCAGGGCTCGTACGGCGACGGCCACAGGGCGTCGGCGGTCGGCCGCACCTGGAGGATCACCACGTTGAGACGGCGCTTCACGGCCTGGTCGAGCAGGGCGATCAGCTCGGCGCGCTGGTCGGCCGCGGGCAGTCCGGTGCGGGAGGGCCAGTCGCGGTTGACGACCGTCGCCACCCACATCCCGCGGAACTCCTCCGCACGCGCGCCGCCGCGCCGGGGCTTGCCGTCCCCGCCACGCCGGTTCCCCGGCTCCGGCCCCGCGGCGCCGGCCACGTCGCCGGTGACCATCAGCGACGCCACCAGCCCCGCCGCCCCCGCGACCACTCCGCGCCGCCCGACACCGCCGCCACCCTTGTGCCCCATGGGTCACCCCAGCCTTCCCGTCGATCCCTGGTCCGCTTCGCTCCCGGTCTGCCCCGGTCCCCGTCGGCCGTCCCGCGGTCCTCCCGCGCACCTGTGATCGTTTCGACCGCTTCGCGCCCTGTGCACCCGGTGAGGCGGGAGCGGGCGCTCCGGACCGTATGACCGTCCTCGCAGAGCATGCCCGGCCCGGACGGTCGTCGATCCGCGCGAACGGAGTAACGTCGTGGGGTCGAGGCGGGGGTGCCGGAACCATACGGCCGCCCCGCCATCCGAAGATCAGCGAAAGGCACGAGGTGACGGACTCAATGGCCGACATTGCACGCGTCGGAGTGGTGGGCTGCGGTCAGATGGGCGCGGGCATCGCGGAGGTGTGCGCCCGCAGCGGCCTCGAGGTCAAGGTGGCCGAGACCACCGGCGAGGCGCTGGAGATCGGCCGTACCCGGCTGTACAACTCCCTCGACAAGGCCGCCCAGCGCGGCAAGATCAGCGAGGAGGAGCGCGACGCGACGCTGGCCCGGCTGAGCTTCACGACCGACCTCGGGGAGTTCGCCGACCGCGATCTGGTCATCGAGGCGGTCGTCGAGAACGAGCAGGTCAAGACGGAGATCTTCCAGGTCCTCGACCAGGTGGTGACCCGGCAGGACGCCATCCTGGCGTCCAACACGTCGTCCATCCCGCTGGTGAAGCTGGCCGTGGCGACCTCCCGCCCCGACCAGGTCATCGGCATCCACTTCTTCAACCCGGCGCCGGTCCAGCAGCTGGTCGAGCTGATCCCCGCGCTGACCACCTCGGAGGGCACGATCAGCCGGGCCCAGGCCGTGGTCGAGAAGGTGCTCGGCAAGCACGCGATCCGCGCCCAGGACCGGTCCGGCTTCGTGGTGAACGCGCTGCTGATCCCCTACCTGCTGTCGGCGATCCGGATGTTCGAGTCGGGCATCGCCAGCCGTGAGGACATCGACAACGGCATGGAGATGGGCTGCGCCCACCCCATGGGCCCGCTGAAGCTGTCCGACCTGATCGGCCTCGACACGGTCGCCTCGGTCGCCGACTCGATGTACGCCGAGTACAAGGAGCCCCTGTACGCGGCTCCCCCGCTGCTCCAGCGCATGGTGGACGCGGGCCGTCTGGGCCGCAAGACGGGCTCGGGCTTCTACCCGTACTCCTGAGCACCGGGGGCCGACACCCGCAGGTCCGGCCCCCGCGCACCGGCCGGTCCGGGCGCGCGGGCGGCGCGGCCCCGGCGGACCGGCCGCCGTACCGGCGGCCGGACACCTCCCCGCGGGCGACCACCACGCCGGGAACCGGCCCCGCGCGCGGCGGGCGGACGCGACGGCCCCCTCCGGTCCGCCGACGTGCGCGGGGCCGGCTCCCGGATGCGGTGGCGGCATGGCGGCGACGCCCGTCAGACCGGGACGCGCAGGGCCGCGTCGATCCTCCCGGCCGCCTCCTCCGCGTCCCCCGAGCCGCTGGCCACCAGCCGCTCCCGCACCTCGCGGAGACGCCCCCTGAGCCGCCGCGACTCCATCCCGAGGGCCCGCTCGGCCATCTCCGCGGCCGTCCGCGCCGCCCCGTCGGCCTCCCCCTGGCGCAGCTGGACCTGGCTGAGGATCGCCAGCCGGTGGACCCGCCCCCGGTCGTGCGCCGGGGCCCGGGCGGCCGCGGTGGCGTTCTCCCGCGCCCCGGGCAGGTCGCCCAGGCTCAGCAGCGCCTCCGCCACCTGCGCGTTGACCAGCCCCGGTTCGACGTACCCGGTCTCGTCCGGCTCGCACCCGGGCCGGATCCGCTGCGCCTCCCACTCCGCGCGGCCGATGCACCGCAGCGCCGCCGGCCCGTCGCCGAGGCGCGCGTACGCCTTCGCCTGCATCGCGTGCAGGTCGGCGGCGAGCGCCGGGGTGATCCGCCGCCGGGCCGCCCGCAGCGCCGTCTCCGCGAACGCCACGGCCTGCCGGTACTCCCCCGTGAACAGCGCCTGGTTGACCAGCAGCGCGACCACGTAGGCGCCCAGCCCGCGGACGCCGCTCGCCTTCGCCAGCCGCAGGGCCTGGTGGAAGTAGCGCTGCGCCAGGCCCAGTTCGTCGGAGTCGTACGCGCAGATGCCCGCCACCGCGACCAGTCCGCCCGCCGCCCGGTGCAGCCGGCGCCCCAGCGCGTCACCGTAGGCGCCGCGCAGCAGCGGGGCCGTCTCCGCGTTGAGGAACCCGACGATCCGCGAACGGGTCGCGACGCCCCCGGCCCTGCGGTACATCAGCTCGTAGTGGGCCCGGGCCGCGCGGAGCGTCCCGAGGTCACCGGCGCCGACACGCGTCCGGCCGCCGCGCGACACGTCGGCGTCCTCGGGCGGGTTCTCCCACTCCCACACCGGCATCACCGCGGGCGTCCCGGTCGCCGCGGCCACCCCCAGCAGGTGCGGGCGCTGCTGCTCGTCGGACCGCCACAGCGCCGTCGCCCGCTCCACGAACCCGGACAGCGGCGTGCCGGGCGGCGGGACCGCCCCGCCGCCCGGCACGCCCAGCCCGATGTCGTCCAGCGTGACCGGGCGGCGCAGCCGGGCGCCCAGCACCTCGCAGATCAGGTCCGGCACCCGGCCGCGCGGCCGCTGGCCCTTCAACCAGCGGGCCACCGCCGTGTGTTCGTACCGCAGCTCCAGGCCGTGCGCGCGGCCCGCCTGGTTGACGTGGGCGGCCAGGCCCGCGTGGGACATCCCCGCCTCGTCGAGCAGGGCGTCGAGCAGGGTGTTGGGCTGCATGGGTGCCCCCAGGGTGCCGTGCCTCGTCGGCCGCCCCGGGCCGGGGTGCCCCTTTCGCACGGAATGCGGATGAAATGTTCGCACCCGTGCCCCGCGCACTCTCCCGCCAAGCGCCGGGGCCCGGTCGGCACGTCGCCTCCCCGGAGGCGGCCGGACCGCCCGCTCTCCCGCGTACGGGCGGCTTCCCGGCCGCACGCCACGGCGGGGCGGGAGGGGCGCCGGTCCGCACCGTCCGCGTCCGGCCGCTACCGGGGGGACGGCGTGGGCCGGGGGCGGCACGGGCCGGGCCTCCCGGTCCGCGCCGGCACCAGGACGCGCTGAGCGGGCGCCCGGTCGTCGTGGACGACGACGAAGGCCACGTCGTCGGTGAGGCGGCCCCCGGTGTGCGCCAGCAGCGCCGCCCGGACGTCCTCGATGACCCCGGCGGGCGTCCGCGGTGCCCGCCGCGCGACCCGGCCCAGCACCTCCTCCAGCGGGAAGAACCGTCCGGCGGCGTCCCGCGCCTCCCCCGCGCCGTCCGTGTGGAGGAACAGCGCCTCGCCCGGCAGCAGCCGGTCACAGCGCCGTACGGGCAGGGTGTCCGGCAGCGGGAACGCGCCGAGCGGCGGCAGCGGCTCCCCGGCCGCGAGGAGCTCGGCGTCGTGCCCGATCCGGTACGGCCAGGGGTGGCCGCAGTTGAGGACCAGCACGTCGCCGTTGTGGCGGATGTCCAGCAGCAGGAGGGTGACGAACTCCTCGGCCGAGGGGCTCCCCGGCACCGGGTGCCCGGCGCCCTCGTCCCGCGCCCGCTCCCCCACGTACCGCTGGAGCGCCCGGTCGAGCCGCCGCAGCAGGCCGCCGAGCCCCGGCTCCTCGTACGCCGCCTCCCGGAAGCTGCCCAGGACGGCGGCGACCGCGCCGAGCGCGGCCAGCCCGTGGCCCCGCACGTCACCGATGATCACGCGCACGCCGTACGGGGTGGCCACCGCCTCGTAGAGGTCGCCGCCCACGGCCGCCCACGGCACGGCCGGCAGCTGCGTGCCGGCCACGGACAGCCCGTCGAGGCGGGGCGGCAGGGGGCGCAGCAGGACCTGCTGGGCCGCCTGGGCGACGGCCCGGGTCTGCCGCAGCTCGCGGCGCAGGCTCCGGAAGACGCCCATCAGCAGGCCCGCGCCGACGGCGAGGAAGACGGCGCTGCCGGCGACCCGCGTCGCCAGGTCGTCCTGCCGGGCCAGCGGGCAGGTCAGCTTCCACGTCACGGCCGCGGCGCCCCACAGCGTGGGCAGGGCCAGGGGGGCGAGCGGGGCGGCTCCGCGCGCACGGGGCCTCCGGAACCACCTACGGATCATGCGGACCGCCCTTCTTCAGGCCCCTTGTCGCGGTCGGGACGATTCTGTCGATCGTCCCGTCTCGCGGGGAACGTCCACCAGACTTCTCACTCGAATGAGTGAGCAACCGTGCGGACGCCCCCGGCGCCCTCGGCGGCGGGAAACGGAAGGGGCGCGTCCGGTGGTCCGGACGCGCCCCTCCGTACGGGCGACGGGCGGGTCAGGCGCCGCGCAGCACCGCCCCGGTGCGCTCGGCGGCGAGCGCCACGGCGGCGTCGCGGGCGGCCGTGGCCTCCTCGACGGTCAGCGTGCGGTCCCCGGCGCGGAACCGCAGCGCGTACGCCAGGGACTTCCGGCCCTCGCCGATCTGCTCACCGGTGAACGTGTCGAACAGCCGGAGGGACTCCAGCAGCTCGCCCGCGCCCTCGTGGAGCGCGCGCTCCACGTCGGCGGCCGGCACGTCCTCGTCGACGACCAGGGCGACGTCCTGCGTGGCCACCGGGAACAGGGAGATCCGCGGGGCGCGCACGAGGCCGGCGGAGGCCCGCTCGACGAGGTCGAGGTCGAGCTCCATGGCGCACGTGCGGGCGGGCAGGCCGAACGCCTTGACGACGCGCGGGTGCAGCTCGCCGGCGTGGCCGGCGGTCCGCTCGGCGCCGTCGACCACGACGACCAGCTCGGCGCAGCGGCCCGGGTGCCACGGGCCGTACTGGCCCTGCCGGACGACGAGCTCGGTACCGGCCTCCCGGGCGACGGTCCGGGCGGCCTCGACCGCGTCGGCCCAGTCGGCCGGACGGCCCCCGCCCCACCAGCCCGCCTGCTCGCGCGCCCCGGCGAGGACCACGGCGGCGTGCCGCGGCTGCTCGGGCAGGACGGTGTCGACGCCGGCGAGCTCCGCGTCGGTCGGGCGGCGGTCGACGGGCAGCCGCACCGCGACGCCCGGCTCGGCGGGGGCGCGGAAGACCAGGCCGGTCTCGAAGAGGGCCAGGTCGTGGCTGCCGCGGCCGTCGTTGCGGCGCAGCGCCCCGAGGAGGCCCGGCAGCAGCGTGGTGCGCAGCGCGGGCTCCTCGTCGGAGAGCGGGTTGACGAGCCGGACGACCCGGCGGCACGGGTCGTCCGCGGGGAGGTCGAGCTGGTCGAAGACCTGCTCGCCGACGAACGGGTAGGTCAGCGCCTCGACGTAGCCGGCGCCGGCCAGGGCCCGGCCCACCCGGCGGTGGGTGCGCTGGCGCTCGGTGAGCCCGCGGCCGGCGGGCGGCTTGGGCAGCGTCGAGGGGAGATTCTCGTAGCCCTCCAGCCGGATGACCTCTTCGGCGAGGTCGTTCGGCTCGCTCAGGTCGGGGCGCCAGGACGGGACGGTGACGACCAGCTCGTCCTGCCCGTAGACGTCGCAGCCGATCTCCTGGAGGCGGCGGACGACGGTCTCGCGGCCGTAGGCGACGCCCGCGACGCGGTCGGGGTGGTCGGCGCGCATGGCGACCGTGCGCGGGGCGCCCGGCGCGATGACCTGGGTGACGCCGGCCTCGGCCGTGCCGCCCGCGAGGAGGACCAGCAGGTCGACGGTCCGCTGCGCGGCGGCGGCCGCGGCCTGCGGGTCGACCCCGCGCTCGAACCGCTTGGACGCCTCGGAGGACAGCTTGTGGCGGCGGGCGGTACGGGCGATGGAGATCGCGTCGAAGTGCGCGGCCTCGATGACGACCTCGGTGGTGCCGCGGACCTGGCCCGTCTCGGGATCGGTCTCGGCGTCGGCGATCTCGGTGTTCGCGCCGCCCATGACGCCCGCGATGCCGACGGGGCCGCGGTGGTCGGTGATGACGAGGTCGGCCGGGTCGAGGACGCGGACGGTGCCGTCGAGCGTGGTGATCTTCTCGCCGGGCTCGGCGCGGCGCACGCCGATCGGGCCGTCGAGACGGCTGCGGTCGTAGGCGTGGAGCGGCTGGCCCAGTTCGAGCATCACGTAGTTGGTGACGTCGACGGCGAGGGAGACCGGGCGCATGCCCGCCTTCTGGAGGCGGCGCCGGAGCCAGATCGGGGACCGGGCCTCGGGGTCGAGGCCGACGACGGTGCGCGCGGTGAAGTGGGAGCAGCCGACCGGGTCGGTGACCTGGACCGGGTAGCCGTACGAGTTCGGCGCGGGCACGTCCAGGAGCGCCGGGTCGCGCAGCGGCAGCCCGTAGGCGATGGCCGCCTCGCGGGCGACGCCGCGCATCGACAGGCAGTAGCCGCGGTCGGGCGTGACGGCGATGTCGAGGACCTCGTCGTACAGCTCCAGCAGGGCGGTGGCGTCGGTGCCGACCTCGTGCTCGGGCGGCAGGATGATGATGCCGTGCGTGCCGTCGTCGCCCATGCCGAGCTCGTCGGAGGAGCAGATCATGCCGCGGGACATCCGGCCGTACGTCTTGCGCTCGGCGATGCGGAAGTCCCCGGGCAGGACGGCGCCGGGGAGGGCGACGACGACCTTGTCGCCCTCGGCGAAGTTCCGGGCGCCGCAGATGATCTCCTGGGGCTCGCCGGTGCCGTTGGCCTGGCCGACGTCGACGGTGCAGAAGCGGATCGGCTTCTTGAACTCGGTCAGCTCCTCGACGGTGAGGACCCGGCCCACCACGAGGGGGCCGGTGAGGCCGGCGCCGAGCCGCTCGACGGTCTCGACCTCCAGGCCGGCCGCGACCAGCTTGGCCTGTACGTCACGGCCGGTCTCCGTCGCCGGCAGGTCGACGTACTCCCGCAGCCACGAAAGCGGGACCCGCATCAGATCTCCATCCCGAACGGCCGGGTGAACCGGACGTCACCTTCGACCATGTCTCGCATGTCCTCGACGTTGTGGCGGAACATCAGCATCCGCTCGATGCCGAACCCGAAGGCGAAGCCGCTGTACCTCTCCGGGTCGACGCCGCAGGCGACGAGCACCTTGGGGTTGACCATGCCGCAGCCGCCGAGCTCGATCCAGCCCTCGCTGCCGCAGGTGCGGCAGGGCCGGTCCGCGTCGCCGACGGACTCGCCCCGGCAGACGTAGCAGAGCATGTCCATCTCGGCGGACGGCTCGGTGAACGGGAAGTAGTTCGGGCGGAGCCGGGTCTTCATGTCCGGACCGAACAGCGCCTGGACCATGTGGTCGAGGGTGCCCTTGAGGTCGGCCATGGTGAGGCCCTCGTCGACGGCGAGGAGCTCGATCTGGTGGAAGACCGGGGTGTGCGTGGCGTCGAGCTCGTCGGTGCGGTAGACGCGGCCGGGGCACACGACGTACACGGGCGGCTCGCGGTCGACGAGCGTGCGCGCCTGCACCGGCGAGGTGTGGGTGCGCAGCACGATGCCGGACTCGTCGCCGCGGGTGCCCTCCGGCCCCTGGACGAAGAAGGTGTCCTGCATCTGGCGGGCCGGGTGGTCGGGGACGAAGTTGAGGGCGTCGAAGTTGAACCACTCCGCCTCGACCTCGGGGCCCTCGGCCACCTCGTAGCCCATGGAGACGAAGACGTCGGCGACGCGCTCCATGAGGGTGGTCAGGGGGTGCCGGGCGCCGGCCGGGGTGCGGTCGTAGGGGAGGGTGACGTCCACCGCCTCCTCGACCAGCACGCGCGCGTCGCGCTCGGCCTCCAGCTCGGCCTGGCGGGCGGCCAGGGCCTTGGACACCGCGCCACGCGCCTGGCCGACGCGCTTGCCCGCCTCGGCCTTCGCCTGCGGGGGCAGGGCGCCGATCTCCCGGTTGGCGAGGGCGAGGGGCGAGGTGCCGCCCGTGTGGGCGACCTTCGCGTGGGCGAGTTCGTCGAGATCACCGGCGGCGGCGAAGGCGGCGAGCGCCTCGTCCCGCATGCGCTCGATCTCTTCCGGTTTCAGTGCCTCGACCTCGACTGGGTCGTACGACTTGTTGGGTGCCGACATCTCTTCCCGTACTTCCGAATGGGCTGGCTGGGGCCCCCGCTCGACGACCGAGGACGCAAAGGTGCCAAAGGTCGAGTCTAACGGGGTATGGCTGTCGCGGATGAGCCCGTGGGTGCTGCCGGGTCCGGACCGGCGGGGTCAGATTCCCTGGGTCAGGTACGCCGGGGCGCCCACGGGCAGGGTAAATCGGAACTCGGCCCCGCCGGCGGGGGCGCGGCCGACGGTGATGGCGCCGCCGTGGGCCTCGACGAGGCCCTTGACGATGTACAGGCCGAGGCCGGTGCCGCCGCGGGTGCTCCCCCGCCAGAAGCGGGTGAAGACACGGCCCATCGACTCCTCGGGGATGCCGGGGCCTTCGTCGCTCACGGTGACCGCCGTTCCTTTCTCGTCGTCCTGCGGGCCGGTGGGGGCCACCTCGATGGTGACGGTTCCCTCGCCGTGCCGCACCGCGTTTTCCAGGAGGTTGCCGAGGATCTGGTCGATCTTGTCGGGGTCGGCCCACAGGCTGGGCAGGGGGCGGCGGACGCGGACGAAGAAGCGGTCGGGCGACTGGCCGCGGGCGGTGTGGCCCTGGACGTGGCGGCCGACCGCGGCCGCCATGTCGACGGGCTGGCGGCGCACCTCCAGCCGGCCGGAGTCGATGCGGGAGATGTCGAGCAGCTCCGTGATGAGCCGGGTGACGCGGTTGGCGTCGGCGTCGACGGTCTCCAGGATGAGCCGCTTCTGGTCGTCGGTGAACCGCTCCCACTTGGCGAGGAGGGTCTGGGTGAAGCCCCGGACGGAGGTCAGCGGGGAGCGCAGCTCGTGGGCGACGGTGGCGATCAGCTCGGCGTGGCTGCGCTCGGTGCGGCGGCGGGCCTCGGTGCCGCGCAGGGTGACCACGACGCGGCGGACCGGGCCGAGCGGCTCGTCCCTGACGTACCGGGCGGCGACCAGGACCTCCCGGCCGCCGGGCAGCAGGAGGTTCCGCTCCGGCTGGCCGGTGCGGGTGGCGAGGCCGCCGTACGGGTCGGTCAGCGGCCACCAGCGGCGGCCCTTGAGGTCCTCCAGCGGGAGGGTGTCCTCCAGGCGGCGGCCGAGCGCCCGCTCGCGGGGCACGGCGGTGATGCGGACGGCCTGGGCGTTGAAGCAGACGACCCGGCCGTCGGCGTCGGCGACGACGAGCCCGTCCGGCAGCTCGTCCGGGTCCCACTCCTGGACCGGGAAGGCGGCGGGGCCGGACGCGGGGGCGCCGGGGCGGACCGCCCGGCGCGTCAAGGCGCCGCGGTCCTCCGCGTGGCTGCTCGTCCCGAGCGTCATCCCCGTGTCCCCACCCTCAGTGTCGCGCGACGGGTCTTCGAGCCCGTCACCCTACTAGCTCGGAGTGACGGAACGGCACCCTCCCGCCGCCCGCTGCGCCCGCGCGGAGGCGTACAGGCACACGGCGGCGGCGGTCGCCAGGTTCAGGCTCTCGGCCTTGCCGTGGATGGGGACGCGCACGACGGCGTCGGCGAGGGCGCGGGTCTCCTCGGGGAGGCCCCAGGCCTCGTTGCCGAAGATCCACGCGGTGGGGCCGCCCATGGTGCCCGCGTCGAGCTCGGCGTCGAGGTCGTCCTCGCCGGCGCCGTCGGCGGCCAGGACGCGGGCCCCGGCGGCCTTCAGTCCGGCGACGGCCTGCCGGACGGGGACGCCGACGGCGACCGGCAGGTGGAAGAGCGAGCCGACGGAGGCGCGGACGGACTTGGGGTTGTACAGGTCGACGGAGGCGTCGGTGAGGACGACGGCGTCGGCGCCGGCGGCGTCGGCGCAGCGCAGGACGGTGCCGGCGTTGCCGGGGTCGCGTACGTGGGCGAGGACGGCGACCAGCTGGGGGCGGGCGGCGAGGATCTCCTCGAACGGCGAGTCGAGGAAGCCGCACACGCCGACGATGCCCTGGGGGGTGACGGTCTGGGAGATCTCGGCGAGGACCGCGTCGGAGGCGTGGTGGACGCGGGCCCCGGCGGCGCGGGCGGCGTCGACGATGGCGGCGTACCGGGTGGCGGCCTCGGCGGTGGTGAAGAGTTCGAGCAGCGTCGGCTCGCCGCCCGGCCCTCGGTGCTCGGCGGCCTCGCGGACGGCCTGCGGCCCCTCGGCGATGAACCGGCGTTCCTTGCTCCGGAGGTTCCGCTTGGCGAGGCGCCGCGCGGCGGCGACGCGCGGGGAACGCGGGGAGATCAGCTCGGGGGTGCCCATGGTGCTCGGCGACTCTTTCTGGCTGCGGGGTCGGGGTCGTGGCGGGACGGTGAACGCGCCGGACCCGCAGGCTCGGGGCCTGCGGGTCCGGTCGGAAGAACGGCGGCCTGGGAGATCAGGCGGCGGCCTTCGGGGCGTTGACGTCGCTCGGGAGGGCCTTCTGGGCGACCTCGACGAGGGCGGCGAACGCGCCCGCGTCGTTGACCGCGAGCTCGGCCAGGATCTTGCGGTCCACCTCGACGTTGGCGGCCTTCAGACCCTGGATGAAGCGGTTGTACGTGATGCCGTTGGCGCGGGCAGCGGCGTTGATGCGCTGGATCCACAGCTGGCGGAAGTCACCCTTGCGCTTCTTGCGGTCGTTGTAGTTGTAGACCAGCGAGTGGGTGACCTGCTCCTTCGCCTTGCGGTACAGGCGCGAGCGCTGGCCGCGGTAACCGCTGGCCTGCTCGAGGATCGCACGGCGCTTCTTGTGAGCGTTGACTGCGCGCTTGACGCGTGCCACTTGTTGACTCCTTGTAGCGGGGCCGCGGGGATGGTCACACGGCCCGAAAACGAATGGGTCCCGGCTTACGGGGGCTTCGGATCAGGCGATCAGGGTCAGATGCCCAGCATCTTCTTGATCTTGGCGCTGTCACCCGGGGCCATCTCGGCGTTGCCAGTGAGGCGGCGCGTCAGCTTGGACGACTTGTGCTCGAGCAGGTGGCGCTTGCCGGCGCGCTCGCGGAGCACCTTGCCCGAGCCGGTGATCTTGAAGCGCTTCTTGGCACCGCTGTGCGTCTTGTTCTTCGGCATAGCGCCGTTCTCTCCTCGTCAGTGGCGCTCCCAGCCGGTCCGGGGACCGGCGCGCGGGAGCGTCAGATGGATCGTTTTCGGGTCCTGGGCGGAATTGCCCCGGACACGGCCTTGCAGGCTACTCGGCGGACGAATCCGCCTGGGCGGGCTGGCCCTGGCGCTCCGCCTTGCGGGCGGCCTGCGCCTCGCGGGCCTCGGCCATGGCTTCGGTCTTCTTCTTGTGCGGACCGAGAACCATGATCATGTTGCGGCCGTCCTGCTTCGGGTTCGACTCGACGAAACCGAGCTCCTGGACGTCCTCCGCGAGCCGCTGCAGGAGCCGGTAGCCGAGCTCCGGCCGGGACTGCTCGCGTCCGCGGAACATGATCGTGATCTTGACCTTGTCGCCCTGCTTGAGGAACCGGACGACGTGACCCTTCTTGGTGTCATAGTCGTGCGGGTCGATCTTCGGCCGGAGCTTCATCTCCTTGATGACCGTGTGCGCCTGGTTCTTGCGCGCCTCACGGGCCTTCATGGCCGACTCGTACTTGAACTTCCCGTAGTCCATGAGCTTGCACACGGGCGGACGGGCGTTCGCCGCGACCTCGACCAGGTCGAGGTCGTACTCCTGGGCAAGCTCCAGGGCCTTGGCAAGCGGAACGATTCCGACCTGCTCGCCGCTGGGACCGACAAGTCGCACCTCAGGAACGCGAATCCGGTCGTTGATGCGGGGCTCGGCGCTGATGGATCCTCCTCGGTAGCACCACGCGACCGCCTGGCGGACGGACGCGCAACGTCTGTTTCAGTGAGACCAACCGCGCCGGCGCATGAAAAATGCCCCGGACGGGACACAGGCGGGGCTCCTGGTGATACCGGAACACCGCCACGGCGAACCGCGGGGCGCTGTACTCGGGCGGGTCCATCGTCCGTACGGAACGATGGGCGCCGCCTGACCGGTGACCCGCCGCCCGGAGGGCGGCCAGGTGGGAGACGGAGCCTCCACTTGTGGGCCGGAGCACTTGGGTTCCGGCCGGTCGTCACACCAGGCTACCAGCTGACCGGGGCTGCGCCCAACCGGGCGGGCGGCGTCCGGTGTCCCCGGGACCGCCTATCGTGTGGGGCATGAGTGACGCCACGCCCAGCGAGCCCGGACCCGACTTCGCCGCCATGACCCGCGACATCGCGGAGGTCCCCGCGGTGGAGGTGATCGTCACGGTCGCCGTGAACCTGATGAGCGCCGCGGCCGTGAAGCTCGGGCTGACCGAGGAGGGGGACGCGCACAAGGACCTCGACGAGGCCCGCAAGCTGGTGCACGCCCTGGCCGGTCTGCTGGACGCCGGCGCGACGGAGATCAGCTCCTTCCACGCGGCGCCGCTGCGGGACGGGCTGAAGTCCCTGCAGCTGGCGTTCCGCGAGGCGTCGCTGGTGCCGGACGAGCCGGGCCAGGGGCCGGGCGAGAAGTACACCGGCCCGGTCTACGGCTGACCGGGGCGGTCCCTCCGCCCCCTCCCCTCACTCCCGTACGTAGAAGGGCCCGCCCGGCGGGGTGGCCCCGGCCGGCAGCAGCGCCAGGTCGAGGCCCCGCACCAGGCGGGCCCTCAGCGTCTCGTCCGCCGCCATGGCCGTCGCCACGCGGCGCGCCGCCTCCGCGGGGGCCGCGCCCGGGGCGAGGACCAGGGCGAGCGTGCCGTCCGCGCCGCCGCCGCGGCCCAGGTAGGCGCGCAGCACCGCCGGCTCGGCGGCGACGACCGCACGCACGGCGCCGGTGACGGCGGGGTCCGCGAGGGGGTCGGTGCTGGTGCGGCCCTCGGCGAGGGCGAGCAGCGCCCGGCCGGTCAGCTCGTACGGCACCGGTCCCGCCATGTCCAGGATCAGCGTGTCGGCCTTCTCGTGCGCGGCCGCCTGGAGCGCCTGGTGCAGCGGTACGGCGACGGGGCGGGCGGCCGGGTCCCAGCGGGCCAGCGCGTCGGTGGACGTGAACGCGGGCAGCGCGCGGCGATCGCCCGCGGTGAGCGTGGGCACCGCCATGTCGCTGGTCTTCTCGCGGCGCAGCCCGTTCTCGTCCTCCTCCACCTCGCCGAGGAGGGCGACGACGGGGACGAGCAGCCGGGCCCCCTTCAGCGCCTCCAGCACGCGCGGCTCGGCGCCGCGGTCCTCGGCCCAGGCCGCGAGGGCCGCGGTGAGCCGGGGGTCGGCGGAGCCGTCGTCGTCGGAGAAACCGGGGTCGGGAATGTTCTTGAGCGCCACGCGCCGAGCCTATCCGGGCGGCCCGCTCACCCCGTACGGCGCCCTCCGCGCCACAGCACGGCGGCGCCCACCACCAGCAGCGCGCCGACGCCGCCGGTGACCGGGGCGACGAGGCCGGCGGGCTCCTCCGGCTCGGGTTCGCGGCGCGGGCCGGGGCCGAAGTACTCGCGGCCGTAGCCGGCGGCGGCGGCCTTGAGGTCGGCGGGGCGGAGCGCGGCGCCGGCCTCGATCGCGGCGGCCGGGTCGACCATCCCGTACCCCTTGTCGTCGTCGCGGCCGCCCTCGGGGCCGTCGCGCGCGGTGTCGGCGAGGAGCTTCTTGATCTGGGAGGGCGTGAGGCCGGGGTGCGCGGCGCGGACGAGGGCGACGGCGCCGGAGACGAACGCCGCCGCCGCGCTGGTGCCCCAGCCCTCGTAGTACTTGCGGTCCGGGTCGGCGATGACGACGTTGACGCCGGGCGCGCTGACCGTGGCGTACCAGCGGCTGGTGGAGAACGGGGCGTGGGCGCCGAAGCGGTCGACGGCGGTCACCGCGATCACGCCGGGGTAGGCGGCGGGGTACGAGACGCGGTCGCCCTTCTCGCCGCCGTTGCCGGCGGAGGCGACGACGACGGCCCCCTTGGCGAGCGCGTACTGGACGGCGGCGTCCTCGGCGGCCTCGGGGTGGGCGGACTCGCTGTCGTCGCCGAGGGAGAGGTTGATCACGTCGGCGCCCTGGTCCGCGGCCCAGCGGATGCCCTGGGCGAGGGCGCCGCCGCGGGTCTGGCGGGCGCGGACGCGGGCCTTGTCGGCGCCTTCGAGGATGACGCGGACGGGGAGGATCCGTACCCCGGGCGCGACGCCGATGACGCCGTCGCCGCCGCCGGGGCCGTGTCCGTGGCCCGCGATGATGCCGGCCATGGCAGTGCCGTGGCGGGCCCAGGCGCGGTCGCCGCGCCGGGCGCCGAAGCCGATGAGGTCCTTGCCGGGAAGGACGCTGCCGGCGAGGTCGGGGTGGGTCTCGTCGACGCCGGTGTCGAGGACGGCGACGGTGACGCCCTCGCCCTTGGTGGTCCGCCAGGCCTGCTCGGCGTTGATCGCCTCGTTGCCCCACTGGCGGGCGCGGATGCCGTCCGCGCGGGCGGGGGCGGCGGGGAGGAGGGCGAGGGCGGTGGCGGTGAGGGCGGCGAGGAGGAGCCGGGCGGTGCGCGTGGGGCCCGGCGTGCCGGTGGTGCGGTCGGTGCGGGTGTGCTTCACCGGTCCTCCTTCCGCTCGGGCCCTTCGGTCGCCCGGGTGACCACCGTGCGCAGGCCCTTCTCCACCCGGTCCGCGACGCCGTGCGCCTCGTGGCCGAGCCCGGCCTGCGCGGGGGCGGTCGTCTGGCCCTTGGCCATCGCCTGCCGGGCCGGCTGGGGCCGCGGCACGGCGCGGCCGTCCGCGAAGCCGGAGACGCCGTACACGACGACGGGGACCTCGGTGAGGACCTTCACGTGCCAGCTGGCGCGCTGGACGTTGCCGAACCGGGCGGCGACGGTGCCGGGCGCGGCGAGCGCGGGGGGCATGAGGTCGGGGTCCTCGTCGAGGCCGCCGTCGGTGAAACGGGCGTGCAGGGCGGTCATGCCGGCGGTGTCGGTCTCCATGAAGACCATCCCGACGGTGGTGACGCTGCTGGACGTCGCGTCCGCGTAGGTGGCGCGCAGCACGCGCAGGCAGCCGGCGGGCGCGAGGGCGGCGGCCAGCTGCGGCTGGAGCACGGTGGCGCAGGGCGCGTCGGGCGCGACGGCGACGCGCGTCCAGGCGCGGTCCGCCCCGCCCGGGCCGGCGCCCTCGCCCGCGAGGGTGCGCGGGAAGAGGGTGTCGACGGGGGTGCTGTGCCAGAGCGTGGCGGCCTCGGTGTAGGCCGTGCGGTCCGGTGTGCCGTCGGGTCCCCGGAGGACCCAGGCGCCGGCGGCCGCCCCGGCGATCAGCCCCAGCCCGAGGACGAGGCACACGACGGCGGCCGGCATCCGCGCGATCCGCCGCGGCTCGCGGACCGGCCGCAGTTGCACGGTCGTCTCGTGGGGGGCCTCGGGCGGAGCCCCGTACCCGAACGGGTGCGCCAGGGGTCCGGGCCCGGCGGGCGTCCGCGCCGGGGGCGGCGGGGCGGTCGGGGGCGGCGGGGCGGCGGCGGGCGGGGTGTCCGGCCGGCCGGCGGGCCGGGGTGCCGGGACGCCGCCCGCCGGCGCCGCGGGGCCCGCGGCGGGCGGGGTATCCGGTCCCGGTGGGGCCGAAGGGGCGCCGGGGGCCGGGGAGTCGGGGGTCCGGGGCGCCGGCGGGGCGCCGGCCCGCGCGGGCCGGTCCCCGGCGCGGGGCGCGCCCTCGGGGGGCTGGTGGGGGATGGGGCGGAGGCGGGTGGTGGTCTCCGCGGGGGACTCGGGCCGAGGGGCCGGGCGCCGTGCCTCGGTGCTCATCCGCCCCCCTCGTCCTCGTACCGGAGACGCCGTCGGGGCAGGCCCGTTCACCGGCGTGTAGGCGTCACTCTAAAGGCTGTGGACGGGCCCGCGGGAACGCGGCCGCAGGTCGGGACGGATCTGACCGGAACGTCCCGTCCACGCCCCCTACCCACTGGTAACGGGGTCTGGCACGCTCTGGCCCATGACTCCCCGTGCCGCTGACCGCGCCCGCTACGACCGGGCCGCCGCGGGGCTCGACGCCCCGCTCGCCGTCGTCGACCTGGAGGCTTTCGACGCCAACGCCGACGACCTCGTGCGCCGTGCCGGGGGCAAGCCGGTCCGGGTCGCGAGCAAGTCGCTGCGCTGCCGCGCGCTGCTGGAACGGGCGCTGGCGCGGCCCGGCTTCGCGGGGGTGATGTCGTTCACGCTGGAGGAGTCGCTGTGGCTGGCGCGGTCCGGCTTCGGCGACGTGCTCCTGGCGTACCCGTCGGCGGACCGGGCCGGTTTCGCGGAGCTGACCGCCGACCCGAAGCTCGCGCGGTCGGTCACGGTGACGGTGGACGACCCGGCGCAGCTGGACCTCGTCGAGGCGGCGCGCGGGGACGGCCGGGAGGAGGTGCGGGTCTGCCTGGAGCTGGACACCTCGCTGCGGCTGCTCGGCGGGCGCGTACGGATCGGCGCGCTGCGGTCGCCGCTGCGGGAGCCGGCCGAAGTGGCGGAGCTGGCCCGGTCGGTGGCGCGCCGGCCGGGGTTCCGGCTGGTGGGGCTGATGGGGTACGAGGGGCACGTCGCGGGGGTCGGCGACGCGGTCGAGGACCGGCCGGTGCGGTCGCGGGCGGTGCGGCTGATGCAGTCGGCGGCGCGGCGGGAGCTGGCGGGGCGGCGGGCGGCGGTGGTGGCGGCCGTACGGGCCGTCGCGCCGGACCTGGAGTTCGTCAACGGCGGCGGCACCGGGAGCGTGCAGTACACGGCGGCCGAGGACGCAGTGACGGAGGTCGCCGCGGGGTCGGGGCTGTACGTGCCCCGGCTGTTCGACCACTACACGTCGTTCAGCGGCCGGCCCGCCGCCCTGTTCGCGCAGCCGGTGGTGCGCCGGCCGGGCGTGGGCGTCGTGACGGTGCTGGGCGGCGGGTACCCGGCGTCGGGTGCGGCGGGCCGGGACCGGCTGCCGGTGCCGTACCTGCCGGAGGGGCTGCGCTACGACCCGTTGGAGGGGCCGGGCGAGGTGCAGACGCCGCTGCTGGGCTCGGCCGCCGACGACCTGCTGATCGGCGACAAGGTGTGGTTCCGGCACGCGAAGGCGGGCGAGCTGTGCGAGCGGTTCGACCGGCTGCACCTGGTCGAGGGCGACCGGGTGGCGGCGGTCGTGCCCACCTACCGCGGCGAGGGGCGGACGTTCCTGTAGCGGGTCAGCCGCCGGGGGCGATGCTGCTGCCCACGCCGCCGCCGGTGGAGCCGTCGAGGGGGCGGATGCCCCGGGTGATCTCGTCCATGGCGGAGAGCGGCGGCCCGTCCGGCCCGGCGTCGAAGGCGAACCGTACGGCGACGGGCTGCCCGACCCCGCCCGGCGACGGGAAGACCAGCGACTGGACGTAGCCGCCGGGGCCCTTGCCGGTGGTGACCCGCCAGCGGACGAGGTAGCCGGTGCGGCCGGCGACGACGGCCTGGCGGGCGGCGACGACCCGGTGGGCCGTGACGCCCCCGTACGGCTTGTTGCCGAGGACGTCCTCGCCGTACAGCTGCTCGGCGGCCTCCGCGACGTCCTGTTCGGCCATCTCCCGGTGGGTGGGGGCGGTGGAGGCGAGGGTGCGGGACAGGACGCGGCCCGGACGGCACAGGCGGGTACCGCCGGGGCACTGGTGGTCGCCGGTGGTGACCATGGTCGGCGCCTGGTCGATGCCCGGTTCCGCCTTCTCCCAGCCCTTCGGCAGGGGCAGGGCGATGCCGTTGAGCTGGTCGGCCAGGACGGAGCCGTCCTCGCTCGGGGCGGGGGACGGCCCGGCGTCCGGGGTGCGCGGGGCGGGCGGCGCCGGGGCGGGGGCGGACGGCGCGGCGGAGGCCGGCGGTCCCTGGGCGTCCGGGGCCCGGTCGCCGCCGGGGCGGAGGAGGACCGCGGCGGCCACGACCGCCGCCACGACGAGCGCCGCGACGGCGATCCGCGTCCCCCGGCCGCCGAACCGCCCGGGGGGCACGACGGCCGCCGCGGGCCCGGCGCCGCCCGCGGGGCGGGTGTGCCCGGTCCACGCGGTGCCGTCCCACCAGCGCTCCACCGCGGGTGCGGCCGGGTCCGGGTACCAGCCCGGCGGTGTCGTCATGCTCATGCGGTCAGGGTAGTCAGCGCTCAGAGCGGGGTGACGTACGCACCGGAGATCCCGCCGTCGACGAGGAAGTCGGTGGCGTTGACGAAGGACGCGTCGTCGCTGGCGAGGAAGGCGACCGCGGCGGCGATCTCCTCGGCCTCCGCGAACCGGCCGACCGGGATGTGGACGAGGCGGCGCGCGGCGCGCTCGGGGTCCTTCGCGAACAGCTCCCGCAGCAGCGGGGTGTCGACGGGGCCGGGGCACAGGGCGTTGACGCGGATGCCCTCGCGGGCGAACTGCACGCCCAGTTCGCGGGAGAGGGCGAGGACGCCGCCCTTGGACGCGGTGTACGAGATCTGCGAGGTGGCCGCGCCCATGCGGGCCACGAACGAGGCGGTGTTGACGATGGAGCCGCGGCCCTGGCGGCGCATGTGGGGGATGGCCGCCTTGCAGCAGAGGTAGACGGAGGTGAGGTTGACCTCCTGGACGCGCCTCCACGCCTCCAGTCCGGTCTCCAGGATCGAGTCGTCCTCGGGCGGGGAGATGCCGGCGTTGTTGAAGGCGACGTCGACGCTGCCGTACGTGTCGTACGCGGCCCCGAACAGCGCCTCGACCTGCTCGGGGTCGGTGACGTCGACGCGGACGAAGAGGCCCCCGACCGCGTCGGCGGCGGCCTTGCCGGTCGTCTCGTCGATGTCGCCGCACACGACGCGGGCGCCTTCGGAGGCCAGGCGGCGGGCGGTGGCGAGGCCGATGCCGCTGCCGGCGCCGGTGATGACGGCCGTGCGCCCGACCAGGCGGCGGCAGACGGGGGTGCCCGTGGTCTCGGTCATGGGTCAGCCTTCCGTGCTGATGAAGACGTTCTTGGTCTCGGTGAAGGCGGTGAGGGCGTCGGGGCCCAGCTCGCGGCCGACGCCGGACTGCTTGAAGCCGCCGAAGGGGGTCCAGTAGCGGACGCTGGAGTGGGAGTTGACGGAGAGGTTGCCGGCCTGGACGCCGCGGGCGACGCGCAGGGCGCGGCCCACGTCGCGGGTCCAGACGGAGCCGGACAGGCCGTGGTCGGTGGCGTTGGCGAGGCGTACGGCGTCGTCCTCGTCGTCGAAGGGGAGGACGACGGCGACGGGGCCGAAGACCTCCTCGGTGGCGACGGGCGCGTCGGGGGCGACGCCGGTGAGGACGGTCGGCGGATACCAGAAGCCGGGGCCCTCGGGGGCGCTGCCGCGCAGGGCGTCGGCGCCGTCGGGGACGTAGGACCGCACGCGGTCGAGCTGGGCGCGGGAGATGAGGGGGCCCATCCGGGTGGCCTCGTCGGCCGGGTCGCCGACGACGACCTTCTCCAGGGCGGGGGCGAGGAGTTCGAGGAACCGGTCGTGGACGGTGCGCTGGACGAGGACGCGGGTGCGGGCGCAGCAGTCCTGGCCGGCGTTGTCGAGGAACGCCGCGGGGGCGGCGAGGGCGGCGGCCTCGACGTCGGCGTCCGCGAAGACGATGTTGGGGTTCTTGCCGCCGAGTTCGAGGGTGACGCGCTTGACGCGGTCGGCGCACCGCGCCATGACGCCCTTGCCGACGCGCGCGGAGCCGGTGAAGACGATCTTGGCGACGCCGGGGTGCGCGACGAGGGCGGCGCCGGCGACGGGGCCTTCGCCGGGGAGCACCTGGAAGAGGTGCTCGGGCAGGCCGGCGTCGAGGGCGAGTTCGGCGAGGCGGAGCGCGGTGAGCGGGGTGGCCTCGGCGGGTTTGAGGAGGACGGCGTTGCCCGCGGCGAGGGCGGGGGCGGTGCCCCAGGCGGCGATCGGCATGGGGAAGTTCCAGGGGGCGATGACGCCGACCACGCCGAGGGGTTCGAGGAAGGTGACGTCGACGCCGCCGGGTACCGGGATCTGGCGGCCGGTCAGCCGCTCCACTCCCCCGGCGGCGTAGTCGAGGAGGTCGCGGACGTTGCCGGCCTCCCAGCGGGCGTCGCCGATGGTGTGGCCGGCCTCGCGCACCTCCAGGAGGGCCAGTTCCTCCAGGTGGTCGTCGACGGTGGCGGCGAAGCGGCGCAGGAGCCGGGCGCGGTCGGCGGGGGCGGCGGCGGCCCAGGCGCGCTGGGCGCGGGCGGCGCGGGTGACGGCGGCGTCCACCCCGGCGGCGCCGGTGGCGGGGACGGTGGCGAGGTGCTCCTCGGTGGCGGGGTTCAGGACGTGGAGCTCGGTGGTCAAGGCGGCCTCACATGCGTTCGAAGGAGCGGCGCAGTTCCCAGTCGGTGACGGCGGCGTCGAAGGCGGCGAGTTCGACGCGCGCCATGTTCAGGTAGTGGGCGACGACGTCGCCGCCGAAGGCGGCCTCGGCCAGGGCGCTGGTCTCCCACAGTCCGGCGGCCTCGCGCAGGGTGACGGGGACGTGCGCGTGGTCGCCGGCGTAGGCGTTGCCGGTGCAGGGCGGGGGGAGTTCGAGGCGCTGCTCGATGCCGTGCAGGCCGGCGGCGACGAGCGCGGCGACGGCGAGGTACGGGTTGACGTCGCCGCCGGGCAGGCGGTTCTCGAAGCGGGTGGAGCGGCCGTGGCCGACGACACGGAGGGCGCAGGTGCGGTTGTCGTGGCCCCAGGCGACGGCGGTGGGGGCGAAGGAGCCGGGCTGGAACCGCTTGTAGGAGTTGACGTGGGGGGCGTAGAGCAGGGAGAACTCGCGGAGGGCGGCGAGCTGGCCGGCGAGGAAGTGGCGCATGACGGGCGAGAGGGCGGCCGGGGTGCCGGGCGGGCCGTCGCCGGCCAGGACGTTCCGGCCGTCTGCGTCCTGGAGCGAGAGGTGGATGTGGCAGGAGTTGCCCTCGCGCTCGTTGTACTTGGCCATGAAGGTGAGGGAGACGCCCTCCTGGGCGGCGATCTCCTTGGCGCCGGTCTTGTAGACGGCGTGGTGGTCGCAGGTGGTGAGGGCCTCGTCGTAGCGGAAGGCGATCTCGTGCTGGCCGGGGTTGCACTCCCCCTTGGCCGACTCCACGGTCAGCCCGGCGCCGGCCATCTCGGTGCGGATGCGGCGCAGGAGGGGCTCGACGCGGCCGGTGCCGAGGATGGAGTAGTCGACGTTGTACCGGTTGGCGGGGGTGAGGCCGCGGTAGTGGGCGTCCCACGCCTGCTCGTAGGTGTCGGTGAAGACGATGAACTCCAGCTCGGTGCCGACATGGGCGGTGTAGCCGCGGGCGGCGAGCCGCTCCAGCTGGCGGCGCAGGATCGTGCGGGGCGCCGCGTCGACGGGGGCGCCGTCGTGCCAGGCGAGGTCGGCGAGGAGGAGGGCCGTACCGGGGTGCCAGGGGACGCGGCGGAGGGTGGCGGGGTCGGGGCGCAGGGCGAAGTCGCCGTAACCGGTGGACCAGGAGGACATGGCGTAGCCGTCGGCGGGGTTCATCTCGGCGTCGACGGCGAGCAGGTAGTTGCAGCCCTCGGTGCCGTGCTCCAGCACCTCGTCCAGGAAGAAGGGGGCCGCGAACCGCTTGCCCTGGAGCCGCCCCTGCATGTCGGGGAAGGCCAGGACGACGGTGTCGATCTCACCGCCCGCGACGAGCGCGCGCAGTTCGCCGACGGGGAGCGGGGGTGTGCGGTCTGCCACGGGGTGGGTCCTCCTTGGGTCAGCCGGGAGCCATAAGGTATTGCCGGAGACCTTTGCTTGGGAAGGGGACGGCCACATGCCGACGGAGCGGATATCCGATCGACTGGCGCCGGTGCTGCGGCCGGTGCGGGCGGGCAACGGGTTCGAGGAGGCGCTGGAGCAGATCCTGCAGGTGGTGCGGCTCGGCCTGGTGCCCGCCGGGGAGCGGCTGCCGGCGGAGCGGGAGCTGGCGGAGCGGATGGGGATCAGCCGGGTCACGCTGCGCGAGGTGCTGAAGGTGCTCCAGGAGCAGGGCCTGGTGGAGAGCCGGCGCGGCCGGTACGGGGGGACCTTCGTACTGCGCCCGGACCGCGGGGCGGGCGAGGAGGAGCTGCGGCGGCGGACGGCGGCGGTCGACCTGGAGGACGCGCTGCTGTTCCGGGAGGTGCTGGAGACCGGCGCCGCGGGACTGTGCGCCGCGCGGGGGCTGGCCGGCGAGGAGGCCGAGCGGCTGCGGGCGGCGCTGCGGGCCACGCACGACGCGCCGCTGGACGACTACCGGCGGCAGGACACGCTGCTGCACCTGACGCTGGCGGAGCTGTCCGGTTCGCCCACGCTGACGGCGCGGTACGCGGCGGTCCGGGCGACCGTGAACGACCTGCTGGACTGCATCCCGCTGCTCGTGCGGAACCTGGAGCACGCCCAGCACCAGCACGACGCGCTGGTGGAGGCGGTGCTGGAGGGCGACGCCGACGGGGCGCGGGAGGTGGCGCGGGAGCACTGCGCGGGGACGGCGGCGCTGCTGCGCGGGTTCCTGGCGTGAGGCGTGGGGCGTGGGGCGCACGGGGGTGAGGTGGCGGGGCGGGAGGCGGCACGGCAGGGCGCGCGGGGTGACGCGGCGGGCGGAGGCGCGGGGGACGCGGCGCGCGGCCGGGGCTCCCGGACTCCCGGCGCGGCGGGTGCGCGACGCGCGGGGGCTTGCGCCGACCGCGCCGCACCGCAAAGGTATGGGGCCATCCCATTGGGCCGGACCCGACGCGGGGAGCTGACGCCACCATGACGCTGGAAGACACCTCGGGCACCACGGGCGGCACAGCGGCGCCGCCGCCCGGCGACGACTACCTGAAGCGCCGCGCGCTGCGGCGGGGCAGCGCCGGCTGGCTGCTGCTCACCGGGCTCGGCGTCGGCTACGTCGTCTCCGGGGACTACTCCGGCTGGAACATCGGCCTCGCCAAGGGCGGCTTCGGCGGGCTGGCCGTCGCCACGCTCCTGATGGGCGTGATGTACGCGTGCCTGGTCTTCGCGCTGGCCGAGCTGTCCGCGATCCTGCCCGCCGCGGGCGGCGGCTACGGCTTCGCCCGGCGGGCGCTCGGCACCTGGGGCGGCTTCCTCACCGGCACGGCGATCCTCGTCGAGTACGTCCTCGCCCCCGCCGCGATCTCCCTCTTCATCGGCGACTACGTCGAGTCGCTGGGGCTGTTCGGGCTGGAGTCCGGGTGGCCGGTGTACCTGGCGTGCTTCGCGGTCTTCATCGGCGTCCACCTGTGGGGCGTGGGCGAGGCGCTGCGCTTCAGCCTGGTCGTGACGGCGGTCGCGGTGGTGGCGCTGCTGGTCTTCGCGGCGGGCGCGTCCACCGGGTTCCGGGTGGACCGGCTGAACGACATCCCGGTCGACGCGGACGCGTTCGGCGCGGGCCCGTGGCTGCCGTACGGCCTGCTCGGGATCTGGGCGGCGTTCCCCTTCGGGATGTGGTTCTTCCTCGGGGTGGAGGGCGTGCCGCTCGCCGCGGAGGAGGCGAAGGACCCGGTCAGGTCGATGCCCAGGGCGCTGGCGCTGTCGATGGGCGTCCTGGCGGTGCTGGCCGCGGTGACCCTCCTCGCGGCGACCGGGGCGCGGGGCGCGGCCGCCGTGCAGGACGCGGGGAACCCGCTGGTCGTGGCACTGGAGGGGGACGGCGGGCCGACGACGCTGAGCCGGTTCGTGAACTACGCGGGCCTGGCCGGCCTGGTCGCGTCGTTCTTCTCGCTGATCTACGCGGGCTCCCGGCAGCTGTTCGCCCTGTCGCGGGCCGGGTACCTGCCGCGGTTCCTGTCGCTGACCAGCCGCCGCAGGTCGCCGTACTGGGCGCTGCTGGTCCCCGGCGCGCTCGGCTTCGCGCTGGCGGCCGGCTCCGGCGACGGGGCGCGGATGCTGAACGTCGCCGTGTTCGGCGCCACCGTCTCGTACGCCCTGATGGCGCTGTCCCACATCGTGCTGCGGCGCCGCGAGCCGGGGCTGGAGCGGCCGTACCGGACGCCGGGCGGGGTGGCGACCTCCTCGGTGGCGCTGGTGCTGGCGCTGGCGGCGCTGGTGGCGACGTTCCTGGTGGACGTGGTCGCCGCGGGCCTGGCGCTCGGGGTGTACGCGGTCGCCGTCGCCTACTTCGCGCTCTACAGCCGGCACCGCCTCGTGGCGAGCGCGCCGGAGGAGGAGTTCGCGGCGCTGGCGGCCGCCGAGGCCGAGCTCGGCCGCGGGCGGGAGGAGCGTTCCGCGTGAGCAGGCCGCTGATCGGTGTGACGACGTACCTCGACACCGCGCGGTGGGGGGTGTGGGAGCTGCCCGCGACGCTGCTGCCGGCCGCGTACCCGCGGCTGGTCCGGGCGGCGGGCGGGCTGGCCGCGCTCCTCCCGCCGGACGGGGCGGACGCGGCGGCGGCGGTCGTGGCCCGGCTGGACGGGCTGGTGGTCGCGGGCGGCGCCGACGTGGAGCCCGCGCGGTACGGGGCCGCACGCGATCCCCGGACGGGCCCGCCGGCGCGGGAGCGCGACGCCTGGGAGCTGGCCCTGGTGGACGCGGCCCTGACGGCGGGCACCCCGGTGCTGGGCGTCTGCCGGGGCATGCAGCTGCTGAACGTCGCCCTGGGCGGGACGCTGCTCCAGCACCTGGAGGGGCACACCGCCGGGGTCGGCCGGCTGGGGCGGCACACGGTGAAGCCGGTGCCGGGGACCCGGTACGGGTCGCTGGTCCCCGAGGCGGTGGAGGTGCCGACCTACCACCACCAGGCGGTGGACCGGCTCGGCGCGGGACTGGTCCCGTCCGCGTACGCCGAGGACGGCACGGTGGAGGCGGTGGAACTGCCGGGCTCCTGGGTGCTGGGCGTGCAGTGGCACCCGGAGATGGACGACGACACGCGCGTGATGGCGGGGCTGGTGCGGGCGGCGTCGGCCTGACGGGCCGCCCGGGCGGTTCAGCGGGCCCGCGACAGCGACAGCAGGTCGCGGGCCGGGCCCGTGGGCCGGGGGCCGGTCGGCCACACGGCGCGCAGGGCGCGGCGCAGGTCGGCGCCCTCGACCGGGACCTCCGCCAGGCGGCGGGACGCCAGCTCCTCGGTGACCGCCAGTTCGCTGAGGACGGCCGGCCCCGCGCCGCTCACGGCGGCCGCCTTCACCGCCGTCGTCGACGCCAGCTCCATCAGCGGCGCCGCGAGCCCGCCGTGCGCGGCCAGCGCCGAGTCGAGGACCTGACGGGTCCCGGAGCCGTGCTCGCGCAGCACCAGCGGCGTCCCGGCCAGTTCGGCGGGCGTGACCGGGGCGCGGCGGCGGGCCCAGCGGTGCGACGGCGCCGCGACGACCACCAGCCGGTCGCGGGCGACGACCACGCCGTCCAGCCCCTCCGGGACGGCGAGGCCCTCCACGTACCCGAGGTCGGCGTCGCCCGCGAGCAGCAGGGCGGCGACCGCGGCGGAGTTCCCCGCCCGCAGCGACACGGCCGTGTCGGGCCGCTCGGCGCGCAGGGCGATCAGCCAGCCGGGCAGCAGGTACTCGGCGATGGTCATCGACGCGGCGACGCGCAGCCGCGAGTCGCGGCGGTCCCGCAGCGCCTGGGCGCCCGCGTCGAACGCCTCCGCCGCCTCGACCACGCGCCGCGCCCAGTCGGTGACGAGGGCGCCCGCGGCGGTGAGCCGGGAGCCGCGGGGCGACCGGTCGACGAGGGCGACGCCGAGCTGCCGCTCCATGGAGCGGATCCGGCCGCTGGCGGCGGGCTGCGTGATGCCGACCTCGCGCGCCGCCCGGCCCAGGCTGCCGTGCCGCGCGACCGCGAGCAGCAGCTCCAGGGCTCCGAGGTCGGGCACGCGATGGGAAAGACTCATAAACCCAGCTTATGGGGCCATAGAGGGAGGCCCTCTGGCCGGGGGCGCGCCCCGCCGCCAGGGTGGGGGCCATGACCACTGTCGTTCCGCCCCAGTCCCCGCCCCCGTCCCTGCCGCGCGTCCGCCCGCTCCGGCGGACCGCCGGCGTGCGGCACCTGGGCCCGCACTACTACGCCGCCGTCATGGGCACCGGGATCGTCGGCACCGCGGGCGCGGGGCTGCCGCTGCGCCTGCCGGGTTTACCCGCCGTCTGCACGGCGCTGTGGGCCCTGGCCCTGCTGGCCCTGGTCGTGCTGCTGGGCGCCCGGGCCGCGCACTGGGTCCGCCACCCCGACCAGGCGCGGGCGCACCTGCTGGACCCGGCGGTCGCGCCGTTCTACGGCTGCCTCTCGATGGCGCTGACCTCGGTGGGCGGCGGGGCGCTGCTCGCCGGGCGGGACTGGCTCGGCACGGGCCCGGCGGCGGCCCTGGCGACCGCGCTGTGGACGACGGGCACGGCCGTCGGCCTGGCGGTGGCGGTCGGCGTCCCGTACCTGATGGTGGTGCGGCACCGCATCGAGGAGGCGTCGCCGCTGTGGCTGCTGCCGGTGATACCGCCGATGGTGTCGGCGTCCGCGGGGCCGCTGCTGGCGCCGCACCTGCCGCGGGGGCAGGTGCGGGAGACGCTGCTCACGGCCTGCCACGGCATGTTCGGGCTGAGCGCGCTGGCGGTGCTGCTGGTGCTCCCGCCGGTCTTCCGCCGGCTGGTGACGGCCGGCCCGCCCCCGGCCCCGGCGACGCCGGCGCTGCTGCTGGCGCTGGGCCCGCTGGGGCAGTCGGTGACGGCGGTCGGCGCCTTCGCGGACGCGGCGCCGGGCGTGCCGTACGCGCGGGGGATCTCGGTGGCGTACGGGGCGCCGGTGATGGGCTTCGCGCTGCTGTGGCTGGCGCTGGCCGGGACGCTGGTGGTGCGGGCCCGGCGGCGCGGGATGCACTTCACGATGACGTGGTGGGCGTTCACCTTCCCCGTCGGGACGTGCGTGACGGGGATGGAGGCGCTGGCGCGGCACACCGGCCTGGTGGTGTTCGACGGGGCGGCGGTGGTGCTGTACGCCCTGCTGGTCGCCGGGTGGCTGGCGGCGGTGTCGGGGACGGCGCGGGGCCTGCTCAGCGGGACGCTGCTCGCAGGGCCCGGCCCAATACCCGGGGCGCTCGGACGAGAGAAGGTCCGTACCAGGTGAGGTGACGGCCGTCGACGAGCGCGGCGGGCAGGCCGGCGAACGCCTCGGGCCCGTCGTCGGCGGTGAACCGGTACGGCTCGTCGGGCAGGACGACCAGGTCGGCGCCGGCGGCGCGGAGCTCGTCGAGCGGGACGCGCGGGTAGCGCTCGGCGTGGCCGGCGTACACGTTGGCGACGCCGAGCCGGGCGAGGAGGTCCCCGGCGAACGTGTCCCGGCCCAGCACCATCCAGGGGCGCCGCCAGACGGGGACGACCGCCCTGCGGGGCGGTTCGTCGGGGGTGAGGGCGGACCAGGCCCCCTCGGCCTCGTCGAGCCAGCGGGGCCGGGAGGGCACGCCGCAGGCGCGCAGGACCCGGTCCAGTTCGCGCAGCGCCTGCTCCAGGTCGCGGATCTCGGTGACGAGGACGTCGAGGCCGGCGGCGCGCAGGGCGGCGAGGTCCTCGGGGCGGTTCTCCTCCTCGTTGGCGACGACGAGGTCGGGGCGGAGCGCGGTGACCGCGGCGACGTCCGGGTTCTTGGTGCCGCCGATCCGGGGCACGCCCAGGTCCGCCGGGTGGGTGCACCAGTCGGTGCGGGCGACGAGGGCACCGGGCGCGGTCACGGCGACGGCCTCGGTGAGGGACGGCACCAGCGACACGACCCGGATCACTGCTCCGCCGCCTCCATGTGGGGCGCCACCGACACGACGAGCACGCGGGTGCCCGGGCCGGAGGCGCGCCAGCGGTGGCGGACCCCGCCGGACAGGTACAGCGTGTCGCCGCGCTCCAGCCGGTACGCGCGGCCCTCGGCCTCCACCTCCACGGTGCCGTCGGCGACGTACAGCAGGGCGTCGTTGCGCAGGACCAGTTCGCGGCCCGCGTCGTGCTCCCCGGTGAACTCGTCGGCGTGCATCTGGTGCTCGCCGCGCACCAGCGCGCGGACGCCGGCCGGCGCGCCCGGGTCGTCGGCGCACGCCGCGGCCCGTACGACGTCGACCGTGCGGGCGGCGTCGCCCGCGTCGAGCAGTTCGACGGCGGTGGTCTTCAGCGCGTCGGCGATGCACTCCAGGGAGCGCGTGCTGGGGCGGGCGCGCTCGTTCTCGATCTGGCTGAGAAAGGGCACGGACAGGCCGCTGCGCTCGGCGACGGCGGCGAGGGTCAGCGACAGCGCCCTGCGCCTCCTGCGCACGGCCGCGCCGACCCGCGGTGTTTCCTTGTCGTCCATGTCTTCCCTCCCTTCCCTCCCTCTCCCGACAACCTTACGCAGCGCGAGTACCCCCGAGTAGCGCAAACGGCGGAAGCGCTGCGCTGGCCGCCTTGTCGGTGGCGTACGGCATCATGCGACGTGTGACGCGACGCCTGATGCTCCTCGACACCGCTTCCCTGTACTTCCGGGCCTACTTCGGGGTCCCCGACTCGGTGCGCGCCCCGGACGGCACGCCGGTGAACGCCGTGCGCGGACTGCTCGACTTCATCGCCCGCCTGGTGCAGGACCACCACCCCGACGACCTCGTGGCCTGCATGGACGCGGACTGGCGGCCGCAGTGGCGGGTGGAGCTGATCCCCTCGTACAAGGCGCACCGGGTCGCCGCGGAGACGGGGCCGGGCGTGCCGGACGAGGAGGAGGTGCCGGACACGCTGTCGCCGCAGGTCCCGGTGATCGAGGCGGTGCTGGACGCGGTGGGCGTCGCGCGCGTGGGCGTCGCCGGGTACGAGGCGGACGACGTGATCGGCACGCTCGCGGGCCGGGCGGCGGGGCCGGTCGACATCGTCACGGGCGACCGCGACCTGTTCCAGCTGGTGGACGACGCGCGCGGGGTGCGGGTGCTGTACCCGGTCAAGGGCGTGGGGACGCTCCAGGTGGTGGACGGGGAGTGGCTGCGCGGGAAGTACGGCGTGGACGGCCCGGGGTACGCGGACCTGGCCACGCTGCGGGGCGACCCGAGCGACGGCCTGCCGGGGGTGCCGGGCGTCGGCGAGAAGACCGCCGCGAAGCTGCTGGAGTCGTTCGGGGACCTGGCGGGGGTCATGGCCGCGCTGGACGACCCGGCGGCGAGGCTGACCCCGGCGCAGCGCCGGCGGCTGGACGGCGCGCGGGACTACCTGGCGGTCGCGCCGAAGGTGGTGCGGGTCGCGGGCGACGTACCGCTGCCGCCTTTCGACCCGGCGCTGCCGGCCGGCCCGAAGGACGGGGAGGCGGTGCGCGCTTTGGCCGAAAGGTGGGGGCTCGGCGGGTCGCTGGAGCGTCTGCTCGCCGCTCTCCCCCGGTGAAGTGTTAGCTTAGGCATGCCTAAGCAACTACTTTTCCGGGGAGTACGCCGTGGCGGATGAGCCGTCCCGCAGGACACCGAAGGCCCACGAGGCACAGGTGGTGCGCACCGAGCGGATCGCCCCGCACATGGTGCGGATCGTGCTCGGCGGCGAGGGGCTGGACTCCTTCGCCACGAGCGGCTTCACCGACCACTACGTCAAGATCCTGTTCGCTCCGGAGGGCGTGGCGTACCCGGAGCCGTTCGACCTGGAGCGGATCCGCGAGGAGCTGCCGCGCGACCGGTGGCCGGCGCAGCGCACGTACACGGTGCGCGCCTGGGACCCGGTGCAGCGGGAGCTGACGGTCGACTTCGTGGTGCACGGCGACGAGGGGCTGGCCGGCCCCTGGGCCGCGCGGGCACGGATCGGCGAGACGGTGCGGCTCCTGGGCCCCGGGGGCGGGTACGCGCCCGATCCCGGGGCCGACTGGCACCTGCTGGTGGGCGACGAGAGCGCCCTGCCGGCGATCGCGGCGGCGCTGGAGGGGCTGCCGGACGGCGCCGTGGCGCGCGCGTTCATCGAGGTGGGCGAGCCGGACGACGAGCTGAAGATCGCCGCGCCGGCCGGCGCGGAGGTCCGCTGGCTGCCGCGCCGCGGCCGCCCGGTGGGCGAGGCGCTGATCGAGGCCGTGCGGGACCTGGACTTCCCCGAGGGCACCGTCCACGCGTTCGTCCACGGCGAGGCGGGCGCGGTGCGGGAGCTGCGCCGCCACCTGCGCAAGGACCGCGGCGTCCCCCTGGAGCGCCTGTCGATCTCGGGCTACTGGCGCCTGGGCAAGTCGGACGAGGCGTGGCGCGCGGTCAAGCGCGAGTGGAACGCCCAGGTGGAGCGCGAGGAGCAGTCCGCCTAGGCGGGACCGTCTCCCCCCTCGTCCGCCCCGTGGGCCCGCACTTCCCCGTGCGGGCCCACGGGGCGGAGGGCGGTTACCCCGTCCGCCCTTCCCGGATGGCGCAATTGTCCGGTTTGCCTATTACATGGAGCAAACCGCGCGCCCAGTCGGCGCACGACGACCGACACGGTGTGTGCCTCACCGGAGTCCGGCGAACGGAGCCACGCCATGACAACCGACGACCCCACGATCCGCGCCGCCGGGGCGGCTCCCATCCGGGAGCAGCCGCCCGACGCCCGGGCCCCCGACACCGGGGTCCCCCCGGCCCCGGCGGCCGCACCCGTGGTCGCCCACGGCGACGCGCCGCTCACCGGCGCCGCACAGCTCGAACCGGCGCGCCCGAGCGCCGCGCCGCCCCTCGGCGCCGCGCAGCTCGAACCCCCGCGCCCGGGCACCGCGCCGCCCCTCGGCGCCGCGCAGCTCGAACCCGCGCGCCCGGGCGCCGCACCACCCACCGGCGCCGCGCACGTCGGGCCCGTACGTCCGGGCACCGCGCCGCGCGCCCCCGCCGGCACCGCGCCGGCCGGGACGACGCACACGGGCGGCACGTCCGCGCAGACGACGTACGTCACCACCGCGCACGCGGGCGGCACGCCCGTGAACGGCACGGCGCCCGCCCCGCCGGCGGACGGCCCGCGCACCCCGCCGTCCGTCCCGATCGGTCCCGTACGGACCGACGGCGGCCGGGCCGCGAACGGCGGGGCCGCCCCCGCGGGCCCCCCGCGCACCCCGGCGGCACCCTGGGACACCGCACCGGCCGACGCGGACGCCGCCCCCGGCCCCGCCGACACGCCCCCCACCGGCCCCGCGCCGGGCGCCGCCCCGTGGAGCGGCACCGCGCCGGACCGCGTCACACCGGACCGCGTCACACCGGACCGCGTCACACCGAACGGCGTCACACCGGGCGACGTCGCGCCGGACGAAGCACCTCCGGCCGAGGCACCTGCGGCCGACGGCGCGCCCCCCGACCCCGGGGCGCCCCCCGGTCGCCCCCGCCCCTCCGCCCCCTCCCCTCCCTCGGGCCCCGACGACTCCGCGACGGCGGTCGACGCCGCGCTCGTCGAGGCCGTGCTCGCCGAGACCTCGGGCACGGGCACGGACGACGAGGACGGCGACGAGCGCATACGGACACTGATCTGGACGGCGGCCACGTACCGTCCGCTGGAGGAGGTCGCCGCGCTGGTGACCCAGCTCAAGCACACCAAGGCCGTCGACAGCCCCGCGGACGAAGCCCTGCGCGCGGCCGCGGTGGCCCGGCCCCTGGAAGAGGTCCGGCAGCTGGTCGCGATGCTGAACGAGGCCGGTCACACGCTCGACGAGAACGACACGACGCTCCGCGCCGCGGCGGTCGGCAGGCCGATCGAGGACGTCGTCGAGCTGGTGAGCATCCTCGGCAACGGCGGCCAGGCCCCTGCGCCGCCCCGGCCGGACACGGCGCCGGCCGGCTCCCCGGGCGCGGGCGCGGCGGACGGCGGCACCCCGCCGGTGCCGGAGAACCCCAACGTCCGCCCGCCCCGTTCCGCCACCGTGGCGGCCGCGGCGACGAAAGCGGAACCGGAACCGGAGGCGGAGAGGGTCCGGGTCCTCACCCCCGAGTCGGTCGGCGAGGGCCTCGTCCTGCCCGTCCGTTCCTCACTGCGCTGGCCCGCGGCGGCGACCCTGTTCGCCTGCGGCATCATCCACCTGCCCACGGACTTCGCGGGACTGTGGGCCGGCGGGTACGCGGACGCCATGGCCCTGGTCGTCGCCGTGCTCTGCCTGGTGCTCGGCGAGTGGCTGATCGTCCGGGACACCGCACGCGTCTGGGGGTCCGCCGCCGCCCTGTCCGTCGGCGTCGTGGCCCTCCACGGGATGGCGGGCAGCAGCGGGGTCGCCCTCCTGCAGAGCAGCCTGGGCCGCGCGTGGGCCTGGTCGGGTGTCGCCGCGGTGATGTGCGCGATGCTGGGGGCCCTCCTGACGGGTGTGGCGCTGCTGCGCCGGCACAGGGAGCCCGGTCCGGACGACGACACCTGACGGGTCCCCCGACCCGTCAAGCCGCTCCCCCCGCGGCCCGAAGCGCCCCCGCCCCCCGGCGGGGGCGCTTCGCGTCGCCGGGCGCGGCACGGGGTCAGGCCGTGGCCGGCGGTTCTCCGGTGTCGTACGTACGGGCCGAGGCGTCGACCTGGGCGAGGCGGCGCAGCGAAGTGAGGACCGCGTCGCCCAGGATCGTGCCGACCACGGCGCTCTCCACGACGTCCTCCCGTGCCACCTCCCGCGCCACGTACGCCACGTCCGCCTCGGCGATCCGCTCCGCCGCCTGCGCGTACGCGTCCAGCGACACCTCCGCGAACCGGCCGTGCCCCAGCCGGGCGAGCGCCGCGAGCGCGTCGGCCAGGGAGCCGGCCGCCGGGTTGCCGTCGTCCACGCGCCACCCCCGACGGGCGATCAGCTCCGCGACCTGCCCGCGGGCGGCCTCCCGCACCGCGTCGCCCGGCCCGCCCTCGCGCGGCGCGATGTGGCCGTGCGCCGCGCCGAGCACCTCGTGCACCGAGCGCTTCGGGTCCTCGATCGCCTCCAGCACGTCCCGGATGGCCGCCACGGAGAGCCCGCCCACGTCGATGAGCGCCCGCACGAGCCGCAGCCTGCGGACGTGCGACTCGTCGTAGCGCGCCTGGTTGGGGCTGCTCAGCTCCCCCGCGGGCAGCAGGCCCTCCCGCACGTAGTACTTGATCGTCGGCACCGAGACCCCGGTCCTGCGGCTCAACTCGCCCACGCGCACGCCGGCTCACCCTCCTCGCTCCGCGCCCCACGCTTGTCAGGGCCGCTCCCATCATAGATAGCGGCAGTATCGGATAGTGGCGAGTTTTGCTATCCGTTTTTCCTCGAAGGTGCCCGGGTGCCGCCACCCGCGGCGCCGCGCCCGGCCGGTGACGGCGAAGGGCCCGGCCGGGACGCCCCGGCCGGGCCCTTCCGCGTCGTACGGCCGCGTCAGCCCACCGAGCTGTACGCGACGACGCCCCGCAGCAGCCCGTCGACCGCCTTGCGCGCGCTCTTGGCGACTGTGCTGTCCTCCCGCGGCGCGGCCGCCGCGATCTGACCCAGCACGTCGATGACCTGCTTGCACCAGCGGACGAAGTCGCCGGCCGGCATCTCCGCCTCGCGCAGCACCTCGTCGAGGCCCTTCCCGGACACCCACTGGTGCGCCGCCCAGGCGAAGCCGAGGTCCGGCTCGCGCTGCCCGACGCCCTCCGCCTGGTTGACCCGGAACTCCTCCTCCAGCGCGTCCAGACGGCCCCAGATGCGGACCATCTCGCCCAGCGCGGCCTTCGCCCGGCCCGTCGGCACCTTCGGCGCGACCGCGTCGTCGGCCTGCCGCGCCTCGTACACCAGCGCCGACACGCACGCGGCGAGCTCGGCCGGGTCCAGCCCCTCCCAGACCCGCTCGCGCAGGCACTCGCTGGCCAGCAGGTCCAGCTCGCCGTAGAGCCGGGCGAGCCGCTTGCCGTGCTCGGTGACCTCCTCGCCGCGCAGGTAGTCCAGCTCGGTCAGCAGCGCCACGATCCGGTCGAACGTGCGGGCGATCGTGTTGGTACGGCCCTCGATGCGCCGCTCCAGCTGCCGCGTGTCCCGCTGCAGCCGGTGGTACCGCTCCGCCCAGCGGGCGTGGTCCTCCCGCTCGTCGCAGCCGTGGCAGGGGTGCGCCCGGAGCGCGGCGCGCAGCCGGGCGATCTCCCGGTCGTCGACGGCGGCGGACCGCTGCTTGCGGTGCCGGTCCGGCACGATGTGCCCCGCCTTCGTCCGCAGCGCGGACGCCAGGTCGCGGCGCGACTGCGGGGAGCGCGGGTTGAACGAACGCGGGATGCGCATCCGCTCCAGCGGCTCCACCGGCACCGGGAAGTCGATCGCCGCGAGCCGCTTGACCTGCCGCTCCGCGGTGAGGACCAGCGGGCGGGGCCCGTCGTGCTGGTCGAGGCCGCGGTACCCGTTGGACCGCCCGGCGGGCAGCCCCGGGTCCAGGACCAGGGCCAGCCCGGCGAACTTGCCGGTCGGCACGTGGATGACGTCACCGGGCTTGAGCCGCTCCAGGGACGTGGCCGCCGCGGCGCGCCGCTGCGCCGCGCCCTGCTTGGCGAGCTCCGTCTCCCGGTCCTTCAGGTCGCGGCGCAGCCGCGCGTACTCCTCGAAGTCGCCGAGGTGGCAGGTCATGCCCTCGCGGTAGCCCTCGAGGCCCTCCTCGTTGCGCTGGACCTGGCGGGAGATGCCGACGACGGACCGGTCCGCCTGGAACTGGGCGAACGACGTCTCCAGCAGCTCGCGCGAGCGGTGCCGGCCGAACTGGTCGACCAGGTTGACCGCCATGTTGTACGACGGCTTGAAGCTGGAGCGCAGGGGGTAGGTCCGCGTGCCGGCCAGGCCCGCGAGGTGCGTCGGGTCGATGCCGCGCTGCCAGAGCACCACGGCGTGGCCCTCGACGTCGATGCCGCGCCGGCCGGCGCGGCCCGTCAGCTGGGTGTACTCGCCGGGGGTGATGTCGGCGTGCTGCTCGCCGTTCCACTTGACGAGCTTCTCCAGCACGACCGACCGGGCGGGCATGTTGATGCCGAGCGCCAGCGTCTCCGTGGCGAAGACCGCCTTGACCAGGCCGCGGACGAACAGCTCCTCGACGACCTCCTTGAAGGTCGGCAGCATGCCGGCGTGGTGCGCGGCGATGCCCCGCTCCAGCCCCTCCAGCCACTCGTAGTAGCCCAGGACGTGCAGGTCCTCGGTGGGGAGGGAGGCCGTGCGCTCCTCGACGATCTCGCGGACCCGGGCGCGGGCCTCCTCGTCGTTCAGCCGCAGTCCCGCGTGCAGACACTGCTGGACGGCGGCCTCGCAGCCGGCCCGGCTGAAGATGAACGTGATCGCCGGCAGCAGTCCCTCGGCGTCGAGCCGCTCGATGACCTCGGGCCGGCCCGGCGTCCAGATCCGCGACCGCTGGCGGCGCTCCCGCTCCCGGTCGGCCTCGCGGACCATCTTGCCGCGCCGCCGGTCGCGCGGGTTGTACGTGCGCGAGTTCTCCATCCGGGCGAGGCGGACCAGGTCGGGGTTGACCTCGCGGTGGGTGACGCCGCGGCCGCCGTGGTCGGTCTCCTCCTCGAAGAGGTCGTAGATCCGGCGCCCCGCCAGGACGTGCTGCCACAGCGGCACGGGCCGGCTCTCGGAGACGATCACCTCCGTGTCGCCGCGGACCGTGTCGAGCCAGTCGCCGAACTCCTCGGCGTTGGAGACGGTCGCGGAGAGCGAGACGAGGGTCACGGACTCGGGGAGGTGGATGATCACCTCTTCCCAGACGGCGCCGCGGAAGCGGTCGGAGAGGTAGTGCACCTCGTCCATGACCACGTAGCCGAGGCCGCGCAGGGACTGGGAGCCCGCGTAGAGCATGTTGCGGAGCACTTCGGTGGTCATGACGACCACGGGGGCGTCGGAGTTGACGCTGTTGTCACCGGTGAGCAGGCCGACCTTGCCGGGGCCGTAGCGCTTGACGAGGTCGGTGTACTTCTGGTTCGACAGCGCCTTGATCGGTGTCGTGTAGAAGCACTTGCGGCCCTGTGCGAGGGCGAGGTGGACGGCGAACTCGCCGACGATGGTCTTGCCCGAGCCGGTCGGCGCGGCGACGAGCACGCCCTTGCCCGTCTCCAGGGCGCCGCATGCCTCGATCTGGAACGGGTCCAGTTCGAAGTCGTAGAGAGCGCGGAAGGCGTGGAGCGCGGTGGCCTCCTCGGCGGCCCGGCGCCGGGCGGCCGCGTACGCTTCCGCTGGTGTGAGGTCGTCTGTCATCTTGTTATCGAGACTACCCGCCGCCGCTGACAGTCAGCTCAGCGTTTATTCGACCTTGTCCGGGCGTTCGTCGCCGGGTCGCCGGCGGCACGTTTTTCCATCGCGTACGGTGAACGGCCGGCCGCGCTGCGTGCGCGCGGCCGGCCATTCACGTCGTGCGGGGTTCCGGGGGCTCAGGTGACGTCGTCGTAGCCGTTGACGCGCCGGGCCGGGGCGGCGTCCCCGACGGCCTGCTCGGGCAGGGCGGGCGCGGCGACGGGCTCGACGGGGGCGATCGGCTCGGGCCTGAGGTCGAGGCTGGACGCCTCGTCGTCGTCCAGTTCGGGGCCCTGCTGCCGGCGCCGGCGGCGGTCGTTGAGCAGGGAGAAGCCGACGGCCGCGAAGTACAGCGCCGTGAGCGGCACCTGGAGCGCGATCATGGACAGCGGGTCGGTGGGCGTGACGATCGCCGCGAAGATCGCGATGCCCATGACCATGCCGCGCCACCAGCCGAGCATCCGCGCACCGCTGACCACGCCGCCCATGTTGAGCAGGATGAGCAGCAGCGGCAGCTGGAAGGCGAGACCGAAGGCGAGGACCAGCTTGATGGTCATGCCGATCATGTCGTCGACGGTGATGTAGTTCACCGAGCCGTCGACGCTGAAGCTGAGCAGCAGCGGCACCGCGTGCGGGAGGATCCAGTACGCGAGGTAGCCGCCGGCGAGGAACAGCGGCGAGCCGATCACGACCGTGGAGATCGCGTACTTCTTCTCGTTCCGGTGCAGGCCCGGCGCGATGAACGCCCACAGCTGGTAGAGCCAGACCGGGGCGGACGCGACGAGGCCGGCCATGATGCCGACCTTGACGTACGTGGTGAAGGGGGACGTGATGCCGATCTGCGAGAGCACCGCGCACTTGCCGGCCCGCGCGGCCGGCTCCAGCTCGCTCGCGCACCGGGGCACGGGGGAGCTCAGGAACTCGGCGATGTCCTTGGAGAAGAACAGCGCCACGATCATCAGCGGGATGAAGGCCAGCAGGGACTTGACCAGCCGGTTGCGGAGCTCGCGCAGATGATCGACGAGGGGCATCCGCCCCTCGGGGTCCTTGGGCTTCTTGCGGGCAGACTTGAGCAACCCACGTCCTTGTCTCGGAGGGCGGCCGACCGTCCGGCGGCCACCGTGTGCCTGGGGTGAACCGTGAACCGCATCCCGGGGCGTCAGCCCTGGGTGGTCCGCTTGGGCTCCTCCACCGGGCGGGCGGACGCGACGTCACCGGGAGCTGCCTGGATGGTCCGGGGAGCGGCGGTCTGCTCGGCGGTGCCGGCCGGCGCCGCGTCGTCCTTGGCGGCCCCGTCGTTCTTCATGGCGGCGGCCTCGCTCTTGAGGATGCGGGCGGACTTGCCCAGCGAACGGGCCACCTCCGGCAGCTTCTTCGCGCCGAACAGCAGCACGAAGATGCCCACCACGATGGCCAGATGCCAGATACCGACCTGACCCATGTTTCCCTACCTTCTGACCGAGGTCCTGAACCGGAGCGGTGCGGACGCATGACCCTGCGGGCCGCCCGCGCGGGCATTCATCGTAACCCTCACCGGTGAACGGGGGGCAATCCCCCGGCGTACCCCCGGTGCGGGAGTCACGGGGGTGGTGTACGGGGAGTGTCGGCCGCGTCGGCCGCCGGCCGGCGGTACGGCAGGCCGTCGCCGGTCCGCGCGAGGTTGAGGGACGCCTTCTCCAGTTCCTCGGCGGCGCTGTTGATCCGCTGTGTGGTGCGCGTCACTTGACGGCCGAGGCGCTGGGCCTCGATGAACACCCGGACACCGAGGACGCCGAGGACGGCGATCCCGAGGAACCCCAGGGCGACGGCGAGCATGGGCCAGAACATGGACAGAGCCTAGACCGTGTCAGACGGTGGAGTGGAGCCGCAGCGTCCGCACCCCGCCGCCGGTGAGGAGTTCGACGATGCGCTCCCCGGCGGGCTTGCGGACGGCCGAGCCGCACTCGGGGCAGGTGAAGGAGTAGAAGGTGGTGCGCCGGCTGGCGCCGATGGCCAGCCGCAGGGACCCCGGGGGCAGTTCAAACCGGGAGCGGCACTCGGGGCAGGCGGCCTTGAAGAGGACCGGGCGGCGCGGCTGCGGGACGCCGGACAGCGGAGACGTGCCTCCCGTGTCCCCCATGGCTTTCCTCTCCTCCTGCCGGTGTGACGTGGCCGCCGGTCCCCGGGCGCGTGTCAGCCCCGGTCCCCGTACGCGGCGAGGGCCTCGCGCGCCGCGCGGCGCGCGCTCTCGGCGAGCGCCGCCGGGGCGGCGATGTGCCCGTCGCGCCCGAGGCGCAGGGCGAGCCGCCGCAACGAGGCGGGGTCGGGGGTGCGCAGGGTGATGCGCAGCCCGCCGTCGGGCAGTTCCTCGGCGCTGTCGTGCGGGTAGTACTCGGCGACCCAGCGGCCGCCGGGCCCGACCTCGACGACGACCTCGGGGTCGTCGGCGGAGGGCTGGACGAGTCCCTCGGACAGGTCGCGCAGCTCGATCTCCGGGGGCGCGGACGGCTCGTCGAGGATCCGGATCTCGGCCACCCGGTCGAGGCGGAAGGTGCGCCGGGCCTCGGAGAGCCGGCACCACGCCTCCATGTACGTGTGGCCGACGGCGAACAGCCGGATCGGGTCGACCTCGCGTTCCGTCAGCTCGTCGCGCGCCGGGGAGTAGTAGCGCAGCCAGAGCCGGCGCCGTTCGGAGATGGCCCGGTCGACCTCGGCGAAGACGCCGCCCTCGGACTCGAAGGTGACCGACAGCCGGGAGCTGGCGCCGGCCGCCTCCCCGGCGGCGGCCTCCAGCTTGGCGGTGGCGCGCAGCAGGGCCTCGCGGTCGCTCTCCCGCAGCCCCGGCAGGGTGGCGACGGCGCGGGCGGCGACGAGCAGGGCGGTGGCCTCGTCGGCGGCGATGCGCAGCGGTTCGGCCACGTCGTCGGGGTTGTGCCACCAGATCTGCTCGCCGTCGGTGTCGATGTCGAGCAGGTCGCCGCCGCGGAAGCTGGTGCCGCACATGGGCAGGACGTCGAGGTCGGCGATCAGCTCGGCCTCGGTGATGCCGAAGGCGCGGGCCACGTCGCCGACGTGGGCGCCGGGGCGTTCCCGCAGGTAGGTCACCAGGGAGAGCATCCGCCTGGTCTGGTCGATCGCGTTGGGGGCCATCGCTCGTCCGTCCGTCCGTTTCCTTCAGCGCCTGCCGGTCAGCTGCCCTCGGCGACGGCGCGCAGCCGGTCCACCACGTCGGCGCGCAGGTCCGCGGGTTCCCGTACGACGACGTCGGGGCCGAACTCGACGAGCCAGGCGTCCAGGCCGTGCCCGTAGGGGATCTCCAGCTCGTCCCAGCCGTCGCCGCGGTCCCGCACGGTCAGGGCGCGGGCGCGCAGCGGGTAGCCGCAGCCGGCGCGCAGCCGGATCAGCGCGGTGCGGGTGGCGCTCTCGCCGGCCCAGCGCTCCACGGCCTCGCGGACGGTGGACACGTCGGGGACGGGCGCGGTGAAGGCGCCGGCGCGGGAGCGGACCTTGCCGGTGATGCGGGAGAGCCGGAAGACGCGCTCGGCGCCGCGGTCCCGGTCCCAGCCGGCGAGGTACCAGTGGCCGCGCCAGCACTCCAGGGTCCACGGCTCGACGTGCCGGGTCTCGGCGCGGGCGGCGTTGGACTTGCGGTACTCGAAGACCACGGGCCGGCGGTCGCGGCAGGCCAGCATCAGCGGTTCGAAGGCGGCCTCGTGGACCGGGATGCGCGGTTCGAGGGCGCCGGGCCGGTCGTCGTACGGGTCCTCCGCCTCGGGCATGCCGGCGGCGCGCAGCTTCTGCAGGGCGCCGCTGGCGGCCCCGGCGAGGCGGGCCTGCTGCCAGACCTTGGCGGCCAGGCCGAGGGCGGCGGCCTCCTCGGCGTCCAGCTGGATGGGCGGGAGGCGGTTGGAGTCGCGGCGGGCGAGGTAGCCGGTCTCGCCGTCCAGGTTCTCGACGGTCTCGATGACCAGCCCGAGCTCGCGCAGGTCGTCCTTGTCGCGCTCGAACATGCGGCTGAAGGAGTCGTCGGACGGGGTGGGGCCGCCGTCGCCGGGGCCGAACGCCTCCACGTACGCCTCGATGGAGCCGCGCAGCTCGCGCTTGCTGAGCGGCCGCCGCGTGCCCAGCAGGCACAGCGCGAGATTCATCAGCCGCTCGGCCTTGGCAATGGCCATCGACGCCCAGCACCTCTTCGTATGGAGTCCCTATCGCCCGATGACCGTACCGCTCCGGGCGCGCGTGACCAAAGTCGCCCCCTGATCGGCTCGAACACCCGTCGCGGTCCGCGCGGGGCGGGCGGAGCCGGGTGGGGCCCGCGCCCGGTGGGCGCGGGCCCCGGGGGCCTGCCTCCGCCGCGCGGGGCGCGGCGGAGGGCCGGATCAGACCGCGACGAGGTCGCAGACGAAGATCAGCGTCTCGCCCGGCTTGATCTTGCCGCCGGCGCCGCGGTCCCCGTAGGCCAGGTGCGGCGGGATGATCAGCTGGCGGCGGCCGCCGACCTTCATGCCCTGGATGCCCTGGTCCCAGCCGGGGATGACCTGGCCGCCGCCGAGCTGGAACTGCAGCGGCGTGCCGCGGTTCCAGGAGGCGTCGAACTCCTCGCCGGAGGAGAAGGACACACCGACGTAGTGGACCTTCACCACATCGCCGGCCTTGGCCTCGGCGCCGTCGCCGACCCAGATGTCCTTGATCTCCAGATCCGCCGGCGGCTCGCCGCCCGGGAAGTCGACCTCGGGCTTGTCGATGCTCACGTCAGTGCTCCTGTTGATCGTTTGTGCACAACCCGCACAGTCTTACATCTTCGCCAGGATGTCGAGCGTGAAGACCAGCGTGGAGTTGGCCGGGATCTCGCCGGAGGCCTGGTTGCCGTAGCCCTTGTCCGGGGGCACGACCAGCATCACGCGGCTGCCGACCTTCTTGCCCGCGAGCCCCTCCTGCCAGCCCTTGATCAGCTGCTGGAGCGGGAAGGCGGCGAGCTGCCGGCGGGAGTAGCTGGAGTCGAACTCCTTGCCGCCGTTCCACAGCACGCCCTTGTACTGGAGCAGCAGCTGGTCGGTGGGCTGCACCTCCGGGCCGTCGCCCTCCAGGACGTACTTCGCGACGAGCTTCTTCGGCGCGGCGGTCTTCGGGACGGTGATCGCGGGCGCCTTGCCGTCCGTGTTCGTCCCGACCTCGGGGAGGGCCGCGTCGTCCTGCGGGACCTCCTTGCCCTTGGCGGAGGACGTGCCGTTGAAGGTCTCCTCGATGTCGATGACGAAGACCATCGTGTCCGTGCCCTTGATGTCGCCGCGGCCCTCGGAGCCGTACCCGAGGGCCGGCGGGACGGCCATCTCGACGCGGCTGCGCGTCTTCCGGCCGGCCAGGCCCAGGCGCCAGCCGTCGATGACCGAGCCCTGCTGGAGCTGGATGATCAGCGGCTGCTTGCGGTCGTAGGAGTTGTCGAAGACCTTCGCCGTGTCCCAGATCTGACCCAGGTAGTGCGCCCTGACGTAGTCGCCCTCGGCGACCGGCGTGCCGGAGCCGGCGATGACCGTCCTCACCGCCAGGTCGGTGGACGGCTTGCCGGAGCCCTTGGCGATGGTGGGCTTCTCACCGAACTTCGCGCCGCCGGTGATGGCGGGCAGCGGCCCGTCCACGATCTTCGCGGACGCGCCCGGCTCCGGCGCCGACGGGCTCTCGGCGACCTTGTCCTTGTCCTTGGCCTTGTCCTGGTCTGACGATTCGTCACCGCAGGCCGACAGGGTGAGCAGGCCGGCGGGCACGGCGAGGATAAGGGAGCGACGACGCACGGGAAGCCTCGTATCTGGTCGGGGGTCGATCTTGCGGTCGGGTGCGCGCCACTCTACGGCGTGCGGGTGGTGCCGCACGAGGAACGTGCGCGCCACCTCCCGGCGTTCCCCCCGCCAGGGCGGCCGCCCCACGCGCCGGGCCCCGCACCGGACGGCCGGTGCGGGGCCCGTGGCGCCGACGCGCGCTCACATCCCGGCGATGAGCTTCTCCACCCGGTCGTCGACGGACCGGAAGGGGTCCTTGCACAGCACCGTGCGCTGCGCCTGGTCGTTCAGCTTCAGGTGCACCCAGTCCACCGTGAAGTCCCGGCGCTGCTCCTGCGCGCGCCGGATGAAGTCGCCCCGCAGCCGCGCCCGGGTGGTCTGCGGCGGTACCGACTTCCCCTCGAAGATCTTCAGGTCGTTGCAGACGCGGGCCGCCTGCCCCTTCCTCTCCAGCAGGTAGTACAGGCCCCGCCGGCGGTGGATGTCGTGGTACGCGAGGTCTATCTGCGCGATCCTCGGGTGCGACATGGTCATGTTGTGCTTGGCCCGGTACCGCTCCAGCAGCTTGTACTTCATGACCCAGTCGATCTCGGTGCCGATCCGGTCCAGGTCCTCCGCCTCGATCGCCTCCAGCGTGCGGCCCCACAGCTCCAGGACCTGCGCCACCGTGCCCGTGCGGATGCCCCGCCGGTCGACGAAGTCGGCGGCCTTCTCGTAGTACTCGCGCTGCACCTCCAGCGCGGACGCCTCGCGGCCGCTGGCCAGGCGGACCTTGCGCCGGCCGGTGAGGTCGTGGCTGACCTCGCGGATCGCCCGGATCGGGTTCTCCAGGGTGAGGTCCCGCATGACCGTCCCGGCCTCGATCATCCGCAGCACCAGGTCGGTCGCGCCGACCTTCAGCAGCGTCGTCGTCTCCGACATGTTCGAGTCGCCGACGATGACGTGCAGCCGCCGGTACCGCTCGGCGTCGGCGTGCGGCTCGTCCCGCGTGTTGATGATCGGCCGGGACCGGGTCGTCGCCGAGCTGACGCCCTCCCAGATGTGCTCCGCGCGCTGGCTCACGCAGTACACGGCGCCGCGCGGGGTCTGCAGCACCTTGCCCGCGCCGCACAGCAGCTGGCGGGTGACGAGGAAGGGGATGAGGATGTCCGCGAGCCGCGAGAACTCCCCGTGCCGCGCCACGAGGTAGTTCTCGTGGCAGCCGTAGGAGTTTCCCGCCGAGTCGGTGTTGTTCTTGAACAGGTAGACGTCGCCCGCGATTCCCTCCTCGTGCAGGCGGCGTTCGGCGTCCACGAGCAGACCTTCGAGAATGCGTTCGCCCGCCTTGTCGTGCGTGACCAGCTCGGTCACGTTGTCGCATTCCGGCGTCGCGTATTCCGGATGCGAACCCACGTCGAGGTAGAGGCGGGCGCCGTTCCGCAGAAAGACGTTGCTGCTGCGGCCCCATGACACGACACGGCGGAAGAGGTAGCGCGCCACTTCGTCAGGAGACAGTCGGCGCTGTCCCCTGAACGTGCACGTGACGCCGTACTCGTTCTCCAGCCCGAAAATGCGGCGGTCCATGTCAGAACATTACGCCTGACGGCCCTCGCTGAAACCGGGTTCGACGGCACCGTTTCGATCATTTTCCGATACACGCACCGGTTGTCCCGCTTCCGGCCGGTCCGCGCCCGCCGTGACGGTCAGGACACGCCGGGTCGCCACCAGCACCAGCAGCGCCGCCACTCCCCCGGCCCCGGCCACGCCGAAGCTCCACGGCACGCCCGCCAGCTCGACCGCCGGCCCCGCCGCGGCCGCCCCCACCGCTGCGCCGACCCCGAAGGTCGTCACCAGCCAGGAGAACGCCTCCGTCACCGTGCCGCGCAGCGCGTGCCGGTCCACGACGAGGAACGCGCAGGCGATGGCCGGGGCCAGGAAGACGCCCGACACGGCCGCCAGCACCGTCATCGCCACCGCGCCGGGCACCAGCACCAGCGGCAGGTAGCCCAGCGCCAGCAGCCCCACCAGCACCCGCAGCCGCGCCTCGGGCTCCCCTTCCCACGAGCGCGCGCCGTACACCAGCCCGCCGGCCAGCGCGCCCAGGCCCAGCGCCGCCATCAGCGCCCCGTAGACCGCGTCGCCCCCGTGGAGGTCCGCGTACGCCAGCGCCGCCACCGTGATCGAGCCCAGCGCCAGGCCCACGAAGAAGAACGCGCCCAGCAGCGCGAGCAGCCCGCGCGAGCGCAGCGCCCCCAGCCAGTGCGCGTCGCGCGGCTCCGAGCGCCACGCGCGCGAGGGGGCCGACGCGACCACCGACAGGGCGCCCAGGACGCCCGCGGCGTTGATCACCAGCAGCGCGGCCGCCGGCGACCAGAGCCACACCAGTACGGTCACCAGCAGCGGGCCGACCGTGAACATGACCTCCTGCGCCACGGCGTCCAGGGCGTACGCGCGGTGCACCCGGTCCTCGCGGCCCAGGACGCTCGGCCACAGCGCCCGCAGCCCGCCCTCCAGGGGCGGGGTGAAGAAGCCGGCCACCACCACCGCCGCGAACGCCACCGGCAGCGACCCGATGCCGGCCGCCGCCAGCCACGCCATGCCCAGCGCCGAGACCAGGGCCGCCGGGAGCTGCACGCGCGGCTGCCCGTGCAGGTCGACGGCCCGCCCCAGCAGCGGCTGCCCCGCCGCCGTCGCCAGCCCGTACACGGCGGCCAGGGCGCCCGCGAGGCTGTAGCTGCCGCCTTCCGCGCGGGTGAACAGCGCGATCGCGACGTGCGCCGTGCCGTTCGGGAGCCGGCCGACCAGGGTGCCGACCAGCAGCCGCAGCGCGTGCGGAGCCCTGAGTATGTCGGCGTACCCGCCGCTCGCCGCAGCCATCGCCCGCTCCTCCTCCCGGCGTCCCGCCGGGGTTTTACGTATAACTTCCTGCGTCATACGTACCATGTCCGCAGCCGCGGGTCCATCCGCGCACCCCTGACCGGCCGCACCGCACCCCGCGGCGGCCCCGGAGAACCCACGGAGGCGGACGCGCGTGAAGGCCCCGGAACCCCTCGGCGGGCCCCGCCCCACCAGCCGCGACGTCGCCGCCGCCGCCGGCGTCTCCCAGGCCACCGTCTCCCTCGTCCTCGGCGGCAAGTGGCACGGCCGCGTCTCCGAACGCACCGCCGGCCTCGTCCGCGACACGGCCCGCCGGCTCGGCTACCGCCCCAACCTCGCCGCCCGCAACCTGCGCCTCGGCCGCACCCGCACCGCGCTCCTCGTCGTCCCCGCCCTCACCAACGAGTTCTTCGCGCGCGTCTACACCGGCGCCTCCGCCGTCGCCGCCCGCCACGACTTCGGCGTGGTCCTCTACCCCTCCCCCCAGGGCGTGGGCCCCGCGAGGGACCCCTTCGCGTCCGCCCGTACCGCCCTCGACGGCGTCATCGCCTCGTCGATGGCCACCGACGCCCTGCACGCCTTCCACGACACCGACCTGCCGCTCGTCATGCTCGACAGCGACCCGGCCGACCGGGGCTCCGCCGCCCAGGTCAACCTCGACATCGCCGACGGCATGCGCCAGGTGACGGGCCACCTCCTCGCCCTCGGCCACCGCCGCTTCGTCCACCTCGCGTCCGCCGTGCCCTCCTGGACCTTCGACGTCCGCGCCAGGGCACTCGCCGCCGCCCTGCGCGAGCGTCCCGACACCACCGTGCGCACCGTCCCCGCGCCCCTCGACGTGGCCGGCGCCCGCGAAGCCGCCGCCCGCGCCCTCGCCGCGCCCGGCCCCCGTCCCACCGCCCTCGTCTGCGACGACGACCTCATCGCCGCCGGTGCCTGCAAGGCCGTACGCCGCCTCGGCCTGCGCGTCCCCGAGGACGTGTCCGTCACCGGCTTCGACGACCTCGCCCTCGCCACCGCCGTCGAACCCGAGCTCACCACCGTCGGCCTCCCCGCCGAACAGGTCGGGGAGCGCGGCATGGAAGCCCTCCTCGCCGTCCTCGACGGACGCACACCGCCCCCCGGCGACCTGCCCGTCACCCTGCGCGTACGAGCCTCCACCGCCCCGCCGCCGCGCGCCTGACGCACGCGAAAGCCCCGGCCCGCCCCGAAGGGCGGACCGGGGCACCAGGCCACCGGGGGGCGTCTACTCCTCGGAGCCCTCCGGGCCCTCGGCCTCGTCGCCCACCGCGTCGGTCGGGGCCGTCGCCGGCTCCCGGGCCGCCAGCAGCCGCGCCAGCTGCCGGCCCACGATCCGCTTGAACTTCCGCGACTGCGGCCGCGTACGGTCCAGTACGGCCACCTCCAGGCGCTCCGCGGGGATCTCCCGCTCGCTGCCGTTGGTGTCCCGCGACAGGGCCTGCACCGCCAGTTTCAGCGCCTCCGCCAGCGACATCCCGTCACGGTGCCGCTGGTCCAGGAAACTGCCGATCTGCTCGGCGTTGCCGCCGACCGCCACCGAGCCGTGCTCGTCCACGATCGAGCCGTCGTGCGGCAGCCGGTAGATCTGGTCGCCCTCCGGCGAGGAGCCCACCTCGGCGACGACCAGCTCCACCTCGTACGGCTTCTCGCCCGCGCTGGAGAAGATCGTGCCGAGCGTCTGCGCGTACACGTTCGCCAGGCCGCGCGCCGTCACGTCGTCGCGGTCGTAGGTGTAGCCCCGCAGGTCGGCGTAGCGCACACCGCCGATCCGCAGGTTCTCGTACTCGTTGTACTTGCCGGCCGCGGCGAAACCGATCCGGTCGTAGATCTCGCTGAACTTGTGCAGCGCGCGGGACGGGTTCTCGCCGACGAAGACGATGCCGTCGGCGTACTGCATCACAACAAGGCTCCGGCCCCGCGCGATGCCCTTGCGGGCGTATTCCGCCCGGTCGGCCATGGCCTGCTGGGGTGAGACATAGAACGGCGTCGACACCGGCTATCCGTCCCTTTCTGTCAGTGGCGAGAACATCAGAGCAGCTCGGCGCGGGGACCGTCGGGCCGGTCCATCCGGCGCTCCAGCACGGCACGCGACACGTCCGACGCCTCCGCCTCCGTCAGGCGGCGGAAACCGTCCTCCGTGATCACCGTGACGATCGGGTAGATGCGGCGCGCCACGTCCGGTCCGCCCGTCGCCGAGTCGTCGTCCGCCGCGTCGTACAGCGCCTGCACCACCAGGGTCACGGCCTGCTGCTCGGTGAGGTCCTCGCGGTAGAGCTTCTTCATCGACCCGCGCGCGAAGAGCGAGCCCGAGCCGGTGGCCGCGTACCCCTGCTCCTCGGAGCGGCCGCCCGTGACGTCGTACGAGAAGATCCGGCCCTTCTCGCGGTCCACGTCCCAGCCGGCGAACAGCGGGACCACGGCGAGTCCCTGCATGGCCATGCCGAGGTTGCTGCGGATCATCGTGGAGAGCCGGTTCGCCTTGCCCTCCAGGGAGAGCTGGGTGCCCTCGACCTTCTCGAAGTGCTCCAGCTCCAGCTGGAACAGCTTGACCATCTCCACGGCGAGGCCCGCCGTGCCGGCGATGCCCACGGCCGAGTACTCGTCGGCCGGGAAGACCTTCTCGATGTCGCGCTGCGCGATCATGTTGCCCATGGTGGCGCGCCGGTCACCGGCGAGGACCACGCCCCCGGGGAAGGTGGTGGCCACGATGGTCGTGCCGTGCGGCACCTCGATCGCGCCCTGCACCGCGGGCAGCGTCCGACGCCCGGGCAGCAGTTCCGGCGAGTGCTCGGCCAGGAAGTCCATGAAGGACGAGGATCCGGGCGTCAGGAAGGCAGCCGGCAGACGCCCGGTGCTACGGGTGTTGGCTTCCACGAGTTCCCCTCCACGTGTGCGGCGGCCCGCCTGATGACGTCGGGGTCATCTGTCGGCTTGCCGATGGCCGAATTGCAGTTGAAGCACAGTACGCCACGGACCCTACCCCCGGTGTGGCGGTGATCCACATGCCGCCGGGGCTCGGCCGGACGGACCCCGCGCCGCTCCTCGGCGGACGCGGCCCGCGACCGCGTCCGTGCCGCACGGGCCCGCGTGGAGGGCCCCCGTGCGGAGCCCGTGGCACCCGGCCCCCACAGGTGAGCGCCGCGTGCGGTCCGGACTCGCCGCACCGCACGCGGCGCTCGCCCCCCGACTCTGTCACCGGCCCCCCGGTCGTCTTCGATCCGAAGGTCGCAGGGGCCTTACTGGCCGCCCTTTTGCACGAAGGAGCGCACGAAGTCCTCGGCGTTCTCCTCGAGCACGTCGTCGATCTCGTCCAGGACGGAGTCCACGTCGTCGCTCAGTTTCTCGTGGCGCTCCTTGAGGTCCTCCGAGGCCTGTGCCTCGGGTGCCTGGTCCTCGACCTCTTCGGTGGAACGCGTGGCCTTCTGCTGGCCGCCGCCGGTGTCCTTGGTCGCCATGTCCCTCACCCCGCTCGGATTGCCCGCTTGGTCAGGTGTCTCAAGATCAGACCTTACAAGCCCGGTCTGACATCGGCCCTGTCTTTCTCGACGTCCGGGGGCCACTTCCATGATTCCCTCTGGCGGCCCGCCGAAGCACTTCTCAGCCGCCCGAAAGGACCCGGACCAGCTCCTCCGCCGTGCGGCAGCGGTCCAGGAGCTCCTTCACGTGCTCCCGGGTCCCCCGCAGGGGCTCCAGCGTGGGCACCCGCTGCAGGGAGTCGCGGCCGGGGAGGTCGAAGATCACGGAGTCCCAGGACGCCGCCGCCACGTCGTCCGCGTACTGCTCCAGGCAGCGGCCGCGGAAGTAGGCCCTGGTGTCCTCGGGAGGCTGCCTCTCGGCCCGCTCCACGTCCGCCTCGTCCAGGAGGCGCCGCATGCGCCCGCGGGCCACCAGGCGGTTGTAGAGGCCCTTGTCGGGGCGCACGTCGGCGTACTGGAGGTCCACGAGGTGGAGGCGCGCGGCGTCCCAGTCGAGGCGGTCGCGGCGCCGGTACCCCTCCATGAGCTCCAGCTTCGCCACCCAGTCCAGCTCGCCGGCGAGGCTCATGGGGTCGTTCTCCAGCCGGCCGAGGGTGTCCTCCCAGCGGGTGAGGACGTCCGCGGTCTGCTCGTCCGCGTCGGAGCCGAAGCGGTTCTCGACGTACTTGCGCGCCAGCTCGCAGTACTCCATCTGGAGTTGCACGGCGGTGAGTGTCCGGCCGTTGCGGAGCGTGATCAGCCGCTGGAGCGTCGGGTCGTGCGAGACCTGGTGGAGGGTGCGCACGGGCTGGTCGACGGCGAGGTCGACGGTGATGAAGCCGTCCTCGATCATCGACAGCACCAGCGCGGTCGTGCCGAGCTTCAGGTAGGTGGAGATCTCCGAGAGGTTCGCGTCGCCGATGATCACATGGAGGCGGCGGTACTTCTCGGCGTCGGCGTGCGGCTCGTCCCGCGTGTTGATGATGGGCCGTTTGAGTGTCGTCTCCAGCCCGACCTCGACCTCGAAGTAGTCCGCGCGCTGACTGATCTGGAAGCCGTGCTCCTGGCCGTCCTGGCCGACGCCGACGCGGCCGGCGCCCGTCACGACCTGGCGGGAGACGAAGAAGGGCGTGAGGTGGCGCACGATGTCCGAGAAGGGGGTCTCCCGCTTCATCAGGTAGTTCTCGTGCGTGCCGTAGGAGGCGCCCTTGTTGTCGGTGTTGTTCTTGTACAGGTGGATGGGCTGGGCGCCGGGCAGCTGGGCGGCCCGCTCGGCGGCCTCGGCCATGATCCGCTCGCCGGCCTTGTCCCACAGGACGGCGTCGCGGGGGTTGGTGACCTCGGGCGCGCTGTACTCCGGGTGGGCGTGGTCCACGTAGAGGCGGGCGCCGTTGGTCAGGATGACGTTGGCGAGGCCGATGTCCTCGTCGGTGAGCTGGCTGGAGTCGGCGACTTCGCGGGCCAGGTCGAAGCCGCGGGCGTCCCGCAGCGGGTTCTCCTCCTCGAAGTCCCAGCGGGCGCGGCGCGCCCGGTGCATCGCCGCCGCGTAGGCGTTGACGATCTGGGACGAGGTGAGCATGGCATTGGCGTTCGGATGGCCGGGGACGGAGATCCCGTACTCCGTCTCGATGCCCATTACTCGCCGTACGGTCATGCGGCCCTCCTTGCCCGGCGGCGTCCCCGCGCGGGAACGGCGCCCGAGTACCGGTTCTCCGATGCGTGTGCGGTGCCCGACCCCGCACTGCGCGATTCGGCGGTACGGATGAGCCTAGAGCGCCTTTGCGCTGGGGGGGAGATCAATTGCGTCATTGCTCCGGTGTGGTCCGTATCTGGCGGTACCCCGTGGAATGCAGGCGGCTGCGGATGCCCTCCCCTTTCGGGGTCCGGGGACATCCGCAGCCGGTTCTGCGCGCTCCTACAGGTACTGGCCGGTATTCGCCACCGTGTCGATGGAGCGCCCGGTGTCCGCGCCCTGCTTTCCGGTGACGAGGGTGCGGATGAAGACGATCCGCTCGCCCTTCTTTCCGGAGATGCGGGCCCAGTCGTCCGGGTTGGTGGTGTTGGGCAGGTCCTCGTTCTCCTTGAACTCGTCCACGCACGCCTGGAGGAGGTGGGAGACGCGGATGCCCTTCTGGTTCTGGTCGAGGTAGGCCTTGATGGCCATCTTCTTCGCCCGGTCGACGATGTTCTGGATCATCGCGCCGGAATTGAAGTCCTTGAAGTACAGGACTTCCTTGTCGCCGTTGGCGTACGTGACCTCGAGGAACCGGTTCTCCTCGGATTCCGCGTACATCTGCTCCACGACCGACTGGATCATGGCCTGTGCGGCGGCTTCCTTGGACCCGTTGTGCTCGCCGAGGTCGTCCTCGTGGAGCGGCAGCGACGGGGTGAGGTACTTGGCGAAGATGTCCTTGGCGGCCTCGGCGTCCGGGCGCTCGATCTTGATCTTCACATCGAGCCGACCGGGGCGGAGGATCGCCGGGTCGATCATGTCCTCGCGGTTGGAGGCGCCGATGACGATGACGTTCTCGAGTCCCTCGACACCGTCGATCTCGGCGAGCAGCTGCGGGACGATGGTGTTCTCCACGTCCGAGCTGACGCCGGAGCCGCGGGTGCGGAAGAGGGACTCCATCTCGTCGAAGAAAACGATGACGGGGGTGCCCTCGGACGCCTTCTCGCGGGCCCGCTGGAAGACCAGGCGGATGTGCCGCTCGGTCTCGCCGACGTACTTGTTGAGGAGCTCCGGGCCCTTGATGTTGAGGAAGTAGCTCTTGCCGGCGGGCTGCCCGGTGACCTCGGCGACCTTCTTCGCAAGGGAGTTGGCGACGGCCTTGGCGATGAGGGTCTTGCCGCAGCCGGGCGGGCCGTACAGCAGGATGCCCTTCGGGGGCCGGAGCTCGTGCTCCTTGAAGAGGTCGGGGTAGAGGTACGGGAGCTCGACCGCGTCGCGGATCAGTTCGATCTGGTTGCCCAGACCGCCGATCTTGTCGTAGTCGACGTCCGGGACCTCCTCGAGGACGAGTTCCTCGACCTCGCTCTTCGGGATGACCTCGTAGACGTACCCCGAGCGGGGTTCGAGCAGGAGGGCGTCGCCGGGCCTGACGGTGGCGTCCAGCAGGGGCTCGGCGAGCCGTACGACCCGCTCCTCGTCCGTGTGGCCGATGACCAGGGCGCGCTCGCCGTCCTCGAGGATCTCCTTGAGGGTGACGATGTCCCCGGCGCGCTCGAACTCCATGACCTCGACCACGTTGAGCGCTTCGTTGAGCATGACTTCCTGGCCCCGCTGGAGCTGGTCGAGCTCGACGCTGGGGCTGACGTTCACCCGGAGCTTGCGGCCACCGGTGAAGATGTCGCACGTGCCGTCCTCGTTGGCCTGCAGGAAGACGCCGAAGCCGGCCGGCGGCTGGGCAAGGCGGTCTACCTCCTCCTTGAGGGCCACGATCTGGTCGCGGGCCTCGCGGAGCGTGCCGGCGAGCCGCTCGTTCTGCGCGGACACGCCGGCCAGGTTGGTCTGCAGCTCGACGATCCGCTCTTCGAGAATCCTCGTGTGCCGCGGAGAGTCGGCGAGCTTGCGTCGCAGGACGGCGATTTCCTGCTCGAGATAGGCAACCTGGCCGGCGGGGTCGTCAGACCCCCGCCCCGGCCGGATGCCGCGGTTGATGTCGTCGTCGTGGGCTGCCACGGTCCTCACCTCCTCCAAGGGGAGCTGGACGCTTCCAGACCCTACCTGCGTGGGTGGTGATTGAAACCCCTAGATCACAAAGACTCTCGAGGTGTGTCCGATCTTCACCCTTGCGCTCTCCCCCACCTCAAGGGAATACCCACCCATCAACATCGGAAAGCGGCCGGTTGTATCGTCGTCAGTGGCCAACACCCGTCAGGGCGGGCCGGACTTACTTCTCGACGCTTCACCCGACGCAGGAAACGGCAGGGCATATGACCGCGCAGCACGAGGCTCCCACCACGGCCGCCGGAGAGGCCCTGGAAGTCTGGATCGACCAGGATCTCTGTACGGGGGACGGGATCTGCGCCCAGTACGCGCCCGAGGTGTTCGAGCTCGACATCGACGGACTGGCCTATGTCAAGAGCGCCGACGACGAGCTGCTCCAGGAGCCGGGCGCGACCACGCCGGTACCGCTGCCGCTGCTGCGGGACGTGGTGGATTCGGCCAAGGAGTGCCCGGGCGACTGCATTCACGTGCGGCGGGTCTCGGACGGGGTCGAGGTGTACGGCCCCGACGCCGAGTAGCCGTCCGTCAGCTGTCGGTGGCGGTGGTGCGGAGGAACGCGCCGCCGCTCCACCGCCATTCGACGGTCCGGCGCTCGTCGGGGCAGCAGCGGGGCACGTCGGGGGACGAGTAGCCGAGCAGGTCCGCCGTGACGACGCCGTCACGCACGGCGAGGCCGGCGACGGAGAGGGCGTCCCCGGGGGCCACGAGGGTCGCCACGACGCGGGCGCCCCCGGAGCCTCCGGCCGCGCCGGTGAGGACGTACAGGCCCTGGGGCGGGGTGCCGGAACCGGCCTGGCAGTGGGCGGCGGCCACGGTCTCGGGCCTGCCGTCGCCGTCGAGGTCGCCGCTGGCGGTCCTGGGAACCGCCGTGGGGACTCCGGCGCAGGTCAGCGGGTAGGCCGCGGTCGCCGCGTCGGGGGCGGGGGCGCCGGCGGGGGCCTGCCGGGCGCGCACCGCGGGGTCGGCGGTGGAGGTGGCGGTGGCCGGGTCGGAGCGCACCAGGCCCACCAGGGCGACGACGCAGGCCATGGCGGCCGCGGTCGCGAGCCAGTGCGCGGGACGGGCGTGGGTGTGCGCGAGGTCCGGGACGGCGGAGGTCTGCACGCGGGCTGTCTCCTGTGGTCGTGCGGTGGCGGTGGGTGTCGCCGCGGGGAGTGGCCAGCATCGTGCCACACGTCACAGGCGCCCGGAACCGGGGGGTGCGGCCGCCCTGGAGGTCGGCGGGCACGGGCGCTCGGGTGCCGCCCGGGTGAACGCGGCAGCGCCGCCGTGGAGTTTCCCGTTCGGTGGGGGAACTCCACGGCGGCGCTGCCGCGTTGCGGGTGGTGTCAGCCCTTGTTGGGGCCTTCGTAGTCCTCGCCGTAGGCGCCCTTGGCGGGGCGGCGGCGGCGCATGGGCGGCTCGACGCCGTCCGCGAGGCGGCGGGCGGTGACGAGGAAGCCGGTGTGGCCGATCATGCGGTGGTCCGGACGGACGGCCAGGCCCTCGACGTGCCAGTTGCGGATCATCGACTCCCAGGGCTGCGGCTCGGCGTAGCAGCCGATCTCGCGGATGGACTCGACGGTCCGGGCGAGCTGGGTGGTCGTCGCCACGTAGCAGCAGAGGATGCCGCCGGGGACGAGGGCCTTGGAGACGGCCTCCAGGCACTCCCACGGGGCGAGCATGTCCAGGATGACGCGGTCGACGTCGGTGTCGGTGAGGTTGTCCTGGAGGTCGCCCACGGTGAGCTGCCAGGCGGGGTGGGGGCCGCCGAAGTAGCGCTCCACGTTGGCCTGGGCGATCTCCGCGAAGTCCTGGCGGCGCTCGTAGGAGTGGAGCATGCCGCTGTCGCCGATGGCGCGCAGCAGGAAGCTGCTGAGCGAGCCCGAGCCGACGCCGGCCTCCACGACGCGCGCGCCGGGGAAGATGTCGGCGAAGGCGAGGATCTGGCCCGCGTCCTTCGGGTAGACGACTGCGGCCCCGCGGGGCATGGACAGGACGTAGTCGGGGAGCAGGGGGCGCAGCGCGAGGTAGGCGACGTTTCCCGTGGTACGGACAACACTGCCCTCGGGGGCGCCGATCAGCTCGTCGTGCGGGAAGGAACCCTTGTGGGTGTGGAAGTTCTTCCCGGCCTCGAGCGTGAACGTGTAGTGGCGTCCCTTGGGGTCGGTGAGCTGGACCTGGTCCCCGACCTTGAAGGGCCCGCGACGGCGGGCGGCACCGGTCGGTTCGGACATGTGACCAGGGTACCCGCCGGTGACGGGGGCCCCGACCACGGCACGGGGCCGGCGGGGAGGGGCGGGGCTAGCGGGGGCCGGTGCCCGGGCGGGCCATGGCCTGGACGAAGGCGCGCTCGACGTCGGCGGTGGACAGCACCCCGTACACCTCGCCGGTGTCCTCGACGACGAGGTACTCGGTGGCGGGGGTCTCGCGGAGCCTTTCGAGGAGCGCCTCGCCGGCGAGGTCGGCGGGGATCCTCATGCCGTCGGTGAGGTCCTGGGCGAGGCCGCTGACGGCGACCCAGGGGCGGCGGTGCTGGGGGACGCCGACGATGGCGGCCTCGCGGACGAGGGCGGTGGGCTCGCCCTGGCCGTCGACGACGACGAGGGCGCGGGCACCGGCCTCGTTGGCGCGGCGGAGCGCCTCGGACAGGGGGGTCTCGGACGGGACGGGGACGGCGCGCCGGGTGAGGGCGCGGGCCCGCAGGTCGGGGAGGCGCTCGCGGAGGCGGGCCATGCGGAGGCTGTTGCCGGCGCCGGTCCAGATGATCGCGGCGAGGATGGCGGCGAGGAGCGCGTCCATGACCGTGTCCATGCCGCTGAGGTCGGCGGTGTCGCCGAGGGCGCCGGTCTGGGTGAGCAGGGGCAGGCCGATGAGGACGGCGACGGCGAGGGCGCGGCCGAACCAGGCGGCGGCGACGGTGCCGGTCATGGGGTTGCCGGTGATCTTCCAGACGACGGCGCGGAGCATGCGGCCCCCGTCGAGGGGGAGGCCGGGCAGGAAGTTGAAGGCCGCGACGATCAGGTTGGAGATCATCAGGCCGGCGAGGAGGACGCCGGGGACCGTGCCGGGCTCGACGGCGTGCATGCCGGCGTAGAAGACGCCGGCGAGCACGAGGGAGAGCAGGGGGCCGACGAAGGCGAGGACGAACTCGCGGCCCGGGGTCTCGGACTCCTTCTCGATCTCGGAGACGCCGCCGAAGAACTGGAGCTGGATGCGGCGGACGGGGAGCTCGAAGCGGAGCGCGGCGACGGTGTGGGCCAGCTCGTGGACGAGGACGGAGGCGTAGAACGCGACGGCGAAGAACAGCGAGACCAGGTAGCGGGCGCTGCCCAGCTCGGGCAGGACGCGGTCGAGCTGGCCGCCGAAGACCCAGGTGATGAGGGCGGCGACGAGGAACCAGCTGGGGGCGACGTAGACGGGCACGCCGAGGATCCGGCCCATGAGCAGGCCGCCGCCGGGCTTGTCGGTGCGGCGGCGCCTGCCGGGGCCGGGGGTGCTTCCGGTGGGCTCGGACCGCGGGCGCGTGCTCTCGCCGCTCTCGTCGTCCTGGTTCACGGGTTCCCTTCGGCGTGGGGGGTGTCTTCCACTCGATCATGCAGTGTGCGGTGGTCTGCCGTCGATGGTATGCCGACGGCTGTCGGTGGCGGGTCGTAGGGTCGGGGACATGACTCCGAGCCCGCAGCCGCCCGTGTCGCTCTCGCCGTCCCGTGCCGCCGACTTCATGCAGTGCCCCCTGCTGTACCGGTTCCGGGTGATCGACAAGCTGCCGGAGAAGCCGAGTCCGGCGGCGACGCGGGGCACGCTGGTGCACGCGGTGCTGGAGCGCCTCTTCGACGACCCCGCGGCGGAGCGCACGGCTCCGAAGGCGCGGGCGATGGTCCCCGGGCAGTGGGGCCGGCTGCTGGAGTCGCGTCCGGAGCTGGGGGCGCTGTTCGAGGACGACGCGGACGGGGAGCGGCTGGCCCGCTGGCTGCGGGAGGCCGAGGACCTGGTCGAGCGGTGGTTCACGCTGGAGGACCCGACGCGGCTGGAGCCGGCGGAGCGGGAGCTGTTCGTGGAGACGGAGCTGGAGTCCGGGCTCCGGCTGCGGGGCGTGATCGACCGGGTCGACGTGGCGCCGTCGGGCGAGGTGCGGATCGTCGACTACAAGACGGGCAAGGCGCCGCGCCCGGAGTACGGGGAGGGCGCGCTGTTCCAGATGACGTTCTACGCGCTGGTGGTGTGGCGGCTGAAGGGGGTGCTGCCCCGGCGGCTGCAGCTGGTGTACCTGGGCAGCGGCGACGTGGTGACGTACGACCCGGTGATGGCCGACCTGCGGCGGGTGGAGCGGAAGCTGCTGGCGCTGTGGGAGGCGATCCGGACGGCGACGGAGACGGGTGACTGGCGGCCGCGGCCGACGAAGCTGTGCGGCTGGTGCGACCATCAGGCGTTCTGTCCGGAGTTCGGGGGGACTCCCCCGGTCTACCCGCTGCCGGTGCGGCCGGCCGGTCCGGGGCAGAATGGGCGGGATCCAGCGATCTCTTGAGGAGTGCCCGTGGCCATCCGCGTCCTACTGGTCGACGACCAGCCGCTGCTGCGTACCGGTTTCCGGATGATCCTGGAGGCGGAGCAGGACCTCGCGGTGGTGGGTGAGGCCGGCGACGGCCTGCAGGCACTCGAGCAGGTGCGGGCACTGCAGCCGGACGTGGTGCTGATGGACGTCCGGATGCCGCGGATGGACGGGGTGGAGGCGACGCGGCAGATCACCGGGCCGGGGCGGGACGGGCCGGCGAAGGTGCTGGTGCTGACCACGTTCGACCTGGACGAGTACGTGGTGGAGGCGCTGCGGGCGGGGGCGAGCGGGTTCCTGCTGAAGGACGCCCCGGCGAACGAGCTGGTGCAGGCGATCCGGGTGGTGGCGGCCGGCGAGGCGATGCTGGCGCCGAGCATCACGCGCCGGCTGCTGGACAAGTACGCGGGGCACCTGCCGTCGGGGGACGAGCCGGTCCCGGACGCGCTGAACACCTTGACGGAGCGTGAGGTGGAGGTGCTGAAGCTGGTGGCGCGGGGGCTGTCGAACGCGGAGATCGCGGCGGACCTGTTCGTGTCCGAGACGACGGTGAAGACCCACGTGGGCCACGTGCTGACGAAGCTGGGGCTGCGGGACCGGGTGCAGGCGGCGGTGTACGCGTACGAGAGCGGCCTGGTGCGGCCGGGCGCGCAGTAGCGCCGGCCGGTGGCCCGCCCGCGCGCGGCGGGACGGTGTGACGGTGTGACGGCGGTGCCCCGTGGTGTGTCCACGGGGCACCGCCGTCGGGCGGGGCGGGTCAGCCCTTCTTGATCTCCCAGAACCGGAACACGGTGGACGCGTCGAGGGTCCACTCCAGGCCGGTGATCGTGTTGTAGGCGACGGCGTACTGCTTGGCCTGCCAGAGCGGGAGGAGGGGGACGTCCTCGGCGACGAGGTTCTGGAGCCGGTCGAAGTCGTCCTGGGCGGAGCTGCGGTCGGCGGCCGCCGCGGTGTCCGGGATGATCGCGTCGGTGATCTTGGTGTTCTCGTAGTGGTTGCCGAGGACGTTGTCCTCGCCGAAGAACGGCTGGGTGAAGTTGTCCGGGTCGGGGTAGTCGGGGACCCAGCCCTTGATGTAGACGCCGTACTTGCCGGCCTGGATGTCCTTCTCGTACTGGTCGTACTCGACGGACTTCACCCGGGCGTCGAACAGGCCGCTGTCGTTGAGCTGCTTGGCGATGGCGCCCAGCTGCTCGTCCGTGCCGGGGCCGTAGCGGCTGGGCGTGGAGTAGAGGGTGATCTCGACCTTCCCCTTGATGCCCTCCTCCTGGAGGGCCTTCTTCGCCAGCTCGGGCTGCGGGCGGTCGCCGTAGCGGTCGAAGAAGGCGGTGTTGTGGCCGAGGATGCCGGCGGGGACGATCGAGTACAGCGGGGTCGCCGTGGACTGGTAGACGTCCTGGACGAGGGCCTGGCGGTCGACGAGGTGGGCGATGGCCCTGCGGACGCCGAGCTTGCCGGCGACCGGGTCCTTCATGTTGAAGACCAGGTGCTGGACCTCGGCGCTGGAGCCCTCGATGACCTCGATGCCCTTCTGGCCGGCCGTCGGGGAGCCGTTGAGCTTCTGGATGTCGTCGGAGTCCAGGCCGCGGTAGGCGATGTCGACGTCGCCCTTCGTCAGTCCCTCGGCGAGGGCCTTGCGGTCGCCGTCGTAGAACTTCAGGGTGATGCCGTCGTTCTTGACCTTGGCGGTGCCCCGGTACTCCGGGTTGACGGAGAAGACGGCCTTCTCGTCGGTGAAGGACTCCAGCTTGTACGGGCCGGAGCCGACGGCCAGGCCGTCGGTGCGCAGCCCGTCGGCCGGGTACTCGCGGTGGTCGACGATGGAGCCGGCACCGGAGGCGATCTTGCTGGGGAAGGTGGCGTCGGGCACCTTGAGGGTGAAGACGACCGTCTTGTCGTCGGGGGTCTCGATCTTGTCGATGGTGGACAGGAGCGGGCCGGGCCCGTTCTTGTCGTCGATCTTCAGGGCGCGCTCGAAGGAGAACTTGACGTCCTCGGCGGTGAGCGGGTTGCCGTTGCTGAACTTCAGGCCCTCGCGGAGGGTGCAGCGGTAGACGGTGCTGGCGCCCTTGTCGAACTCGCACCGGTCGGCGGCTTCCGGCTGGGGCGTGGTGGCGCCCTTGGGGAAGCTCAGCAGGGACTGGAAGACGTTGTTGAACAGCAGCCAGGAGCCGGGGTCGTACCCGGTGGCGGGGTCGGTGGCCAGGACCTCGTCGGACATGCCGACGACGATCGTCCCGGAACCGTCACCGGCGCCGGCGTCCTTGTCGGTACCGCAGCCGCTGAGCGTGGCGGCGGCGAGCCCCGCGGCGAGCGGGGCCGTCAGCCACTTGTTGTGTGCCTTCACTGGAACCTTGCCTCTGGATCTCTTCGGTACAGCAGGGGTCAGGCGTTACCTCGGCCGAGCTCCCAGAGCTGGAGGTCCGAGGAGGTGTTGAGGGCCCATTCGACGCCGGTGAGGGTGTCGCGGGAGGCGACGTACTGCTTGCCCTGCCAGAGCGGGAGGACCGGGACCTCGTCGGCGACGATGTCCTGGAGCCGCTGGAACGAGGGGGCCGCGGCGGCCCGGTCGGCCTCCCGGCGGGAGGCGGGGATGAGCCGCTCGCGGGCCTCGTGGTTGACGTAGGGCGTGTTGAGGAAGTTGTCGGCGTCCAGGAACGGCGCGATGTAGTTGTCCGGGTCCGGGAAGTCGGGGAACCAGCCGAGTCCGTAGACGGCGTAGTCGCCGCGCTTCTGGGCGGGCCGGAAGGAGGACCACTCGACGCCCTCGACGGTCGCGTCGAACAGGCCGCTCTCGTTGAGCTGGTCGCGCAGGGCGGCGAACTCCTTGGCGGTCGCGGCGCCGTAGTGGTCGGTGGTGTAGTGCAGGGTCAGCTTGACCGGGGTGGCGACGTGCGCGTCGCGCAGGAGGGCGGCGGCCTTGTCGCGGCTGGGCTCGCCGTACTTGTTGAAGAACGAGTTGCTGTGGGTGACGATCGTCGACGGGATGAGGGAGTACAGCGGCGTCGCGGTGGGCCCGTACACGTTCCGGGCGATGCGGTCGCGGTCGACGAGGGCGGCCATGGCCTGCCGCACGGCCTTGTCCCTGACGGCGGGGGCCTTGGTGTTGAAGGCGAGGTAGCGGATCTCCAGGCCGGGGACCTCGGTGAGCTCGACGCCTTCCTGGGGGTCGGTGTCGAGCTCCTTGATCTGCTCGGGCTCCAGGGTGCGGGTCATCATGTCGATGTCGCCGGCCTTCAGCGCCTCGGCCATGGAGCCGGCGTCGTCGAAGGAGCGCAGCTCGACGCCCTCGTTGCGGATCTTGACGTCGCCCTTGTAGTGGGGGTTGCGGGTGAAGGCGACGCTGACGAGGCGTCCGTCGCGGACCTGGGGCTTCATGGTGTACGGGCCGGAGCCGTCGACCTGGAAGCCCTCGCGGAGCTCGGTGGCGCCGTACTTGTCGCTGCTGACGATGCCGGCGACGGGCGTGGCGAGCTTGTACGGGAAGGTGGCGTCGGGCGTCTTCAGGTGGAAGACGACCTCGCGGTAGCCCTTGGCCTCGATGGTGTCGATGTTGGAGAGGAGTCCGGCGGCGCCGTTGTCGGACTTGATGGCCAGGACGCGCTCGATGGAGTACTTGACGTCGCGGGCCGTGACGGGCCGGCCGTCGGAGAAGACGAGGTCCTCGCGGAGCAGGCAGCGGTAGCTCTCGCTGGCGCTGTCGGTGAACTGGCACTCGGAGGCGGCGTCGGGCACGGGGCGGCCGCCGCCGCGCGGGATGTGCGTCAGGGTCTGGACGGTCTGGCGCAGCACGTTCCAGACGCCGGTGTCGTACGCGTAGGCCGGGTCGAAGGGGGCCGGGGAGTCCTGGGATGCGGCGAACCGGTCGGTGGTCCCGACGACGATGTCGCTGCCTCCGGCGGCCCCGCCCGTCTCGGTGCCGCAGGCGGCGAGGAGGGGGGCCAGCAGTCCGGCGATCGCCGGCAGCGCCAAGGTCTTGCGGTTCATGGGGTGGTGCTCCTGGTCCTGCACGGGGGTGGTGCGTGTGCGGAGCCTCCGCCGCGGGCGCCCGGTGGGGCGCGGCGATCGGATCGGGATACGAACGATCGGCCCCGTGTTCACGGCCGCTTCGTGGCGGCCGCGGCGCGGGGGAAAGTGCGGCGGGGTGCTCGGCGAAAAGATTAGTGGCACCGCCACTAATCCCGGACCGGGGTGGAGTTGAGGGGTCATCAGAAATCGATCTTCGACCGTGACCGTACGGCCCGGTAACACCGGAATGTTTCGTACACGCCCTGATGAATCCGGACACATGGGCATGCCGGAAGCGGCCCGATCCGGGCATGCGTGCGGTTGCGGACGCCCGGCGGGCGCCACTGTGGGTGACCAAGGTCACGTGGGGCGGCTTTCCGTGCCGTGACGGAAAAGGCACGGTCCGACGCCCAGCGTTTTCCCCCATTCGACGGGCCACGCTAAGTGTGCGGCTCAGTCCATTCCCGTGATCAAAGCGCGCAGAAAGCGGAGATCGACTTCTTCGAGGGAGCCGACGACGACCCGGCCTTCGGCGGGCGCGATGGGCGCGAGGGACGGGACGGCGACGACCCGGCAGCCGGCCGCCTCGGCGGCCGCGACCCCGGTGGCCGTGTCCTCGACGACGGCGCACCGGGCCGGGTCGGCGCCGACCCGGCGGGCGGCGAGGAGGTACGGGTCGGGGTGCGGCTTCGTCCGGGTCACCTCGTCGCCGGCGACCGTGAGGGTGAAGTGGTCGGCGCCCAGGGAGCACAGGACGCGGTCGATGATGCGGCGGTGGGAGGCGGAGACCAGCGCCGTGGGCACGGCGTGCTCGGTCAGCTCGGCCAGGAGGCGGGCGGCGCCGGGCATGAGGGGCACGCCGTCGTCGATGCGCTCCTCGAACCGGTCGTTGAGGAGCGTGGTGAGCTCGGGGAGGGTGATGTCGGCGCCGGTGGCCTCGATGAGGTAGCCGGCGCTGCGGGTCATGGGCCCGCCGACGACGATGTCGCGCCAGGACTCGTCCAGCTCGTGCCCCAGCTCCCGGAAGACGGCCGCCTCCACGTCCCACCAGAAGCCCTCGGTGTCGACGAGCGTGCCGTCCATGTCGAGGAACACGGCCTGCAGGGCCGACCCGTCGGACGCTCGGGTCAGGGACGCGGGGACCGTACTGGTCATCCGGCACACACCTCCACGGGACGAGAAGGCCGGCCGCGCTCCCCCTCCGGGAACTCCCGGTGGAGGCACGCGGCCGGCCTGCATGGGACCGACCAGTGTACGACGCTCCGCGCCGGCGCGTACCCCGCGGCGGGCACGGCGCGTCGGACGGGTCAGCGGGCGTTGAAGTACTTCGCCTCCGGGTGGTGGAGGACGATGGCGTCGGTGGACTGCTCGGGGTGGAGCTGGAACTCCTCGGAGAGGTGGACGCCGATCCGTCCGGGCTCCAGCAGGTCCGCGATCTTGGCGCGGTCCTCCAGGTCGGGGCAGGCGCCGTAGCCGAGGGAGAAGCGCGCGCCGCGGTACTTGAGCGCGAACATGTCCTCGACGTCGGCGGGGTCCTCGCCGGCGAAGCCGAGCTCGGCCCGGACGCGGGCGTGCCAGTACTCGGCGAGGGCCTCGGCGAGCTGGACGGACAGGCCGTGCAGCTCCAGGTAGTCGCGGTAGGCGTCGGAGGCGAACAGCTCGGCGGTGGCCTCGCCGATGCGGGAGCCGACGGTGACGACCTGCAGGCCGACGACGTCGGTCTCGCCGGACTCCTCGGGCCGGAAGAAGTCGGCCAGGCAGAGGCGGCGGCCGCGGCGCTGGCGGGGGAAGGTGAAGCGGGTGCGCTCGTTGCCGGCCTCGTCGAGGATGATGAGGTCGTCGCCCTTGGAGACGCAGGGGAAGTAGCCGTAGACGACGGCCGCTTCGAGCAGGTTGCGGGTGTGGAGGCGGTCGAGCCAGCCGCGCAGCCGGGGGCGGCCCTCGGTCTCGACGAGCTCCTCGTACGAGGGCCCCTCGCCGGTCCGGTTCTGCTTGAGGCCCCACTGGCCCTTGAACAGGGCGCCCTCGTCGAGCCAGCCGGCGTACTCCTTGAGCTGGATGCCCTTGATGACCCGGGTGCCCCAGAAGGGCGGCTCGGGTACGGGGTTGTCGGTGGCCACGTCGGAGCGGGCGCCGGCCTCGGGCTCGCGCTCCTCGACGGCGGCGGCGCGGACGCGGCGCTGCCGGAGTTCGGGGAGCGCGGCGCCGGGGACGCCCCGCTTGACCGCGATGAGGGCGTCCATGAGGCGCAGGCCCTCGAAGGCGTCGCGGGCGTAGCGGACTTCGCCCTGGTAGATCTCGTGGAGGTCCTGCTCGACGTAGGCGCGGGTGAGGGCGGCGCCGCCGAGGATGACGGGGTACCGGGCCGCGAGGTCGCGCTGGTTGAGCTCCTCCAGGTTCTCCTTCATGATCACGGTCGACTTGACGAGGAGGCCGGACATGCCGATGACGTCGGCCTTGTGCTCCTCGGCGGCCTCGAGGATCGCGGAGACGGGCTGCTTGATGCCGAGGTTGACGACGTTGTAGCCGTTGTTGGTCAGGATGATGTCGACGAGGTTCTTGCCGATGTCGTGGACGTCGCCGCGGACGGTGGCGAGGACGATGGTGCCCTTGCCCTCGTCGTCCGTCTTCTCCATGTGCGGTTCGAGGTGGGCGACGGCCGTCTTCATGACCTCGGCCGACTGGAGGACGAAGGGCAGCTGCATCCGGCCGGAGCCGAACAGCTCGCCGACGACCTTCATGCCGTCCAGGAGCGTGTCGTTGACGATGTCGAGGGCCTTGCGGGTGCGCAGGGCCTCGTCGAGGTCGGCCTCGAGCCCGTTCTTCTCGCCGTCGATGATGCGGCGCTTGAGGCGCTCCTCCAGCGGGAGGGCGGCGAGCTCCTCCGCCTTGCCGGCCTTGAGGGACTTGGCGGTGGCGCCCTCGAACAGCTCCATCAGCCTCTGGAGCGGGTCGTAGCCCTCGCGGCGGCGGTCGTGGATCAGGTCGAGGGCGGTGGTGACCTGCTCCTCGTCGAAGCGGGCGATGGGGAGGATCTTGGAGGCGTGGACGATCGCGGAGTCGAGGCCGGCCTTGACGCACTCGTCGAGGAAGACGGAGTTGAGCAGGATGCGGGCGGCCGGGTTGAGGCCGAAGGAGATGTTGGACAGGCCGAGGGTGGTCTGCACGGCGGGGTGGCGGCGCTTGAGTTCGCGGATGGCCTCGATGGTGGCGACGCCGTCCCCGCGGGACTCCTCCTGGCCGGTGCAGATGGTGAAGGTGAGGCAGTCGACGAGGATGTCCTCCTCGCGGATGCCCCAGTTGCCGGTGAGGTCGGCGATCAGCCGCTCGGCGACCTCGACTTTCTTCTCGGCGGTGCGGGCCTGGCCCTCCTCGTCGATGGTGAGGGCGATCAGCGCGGCGCCGTGCTCCCGGGCGAGGGCGGTGACCTTGGCGAAGCGGGACTCGGGGCCGTCACCGTCCTCGTAGTTGACGGAGTTGATGACGGCGCGGCCGCCGAGCTTCTCCAGGCCGGCGCGCAGCACCTCGACCTCGGTGGAGTCCAGCACGACGGGCAGGGTGGAGGCGGTGGCGAAGCGGCCGGCGAGCTCCTCCATGTCGGCGACGCCGTCGCGGCCCACGTAGTCGACGCACAGGTCGAGCATGTGGGCGCCCTCGCGGATCTGGTCGCGGGCCATCTCGACGCAGTCGTCCCAGCGGCCTTCGAGCATGGCCTCGCGGAACTTCTTGGAGCCGTTGGCGTTGGTCCTCTCGCCGATCGCGAGGTACGAGGTGTCCTGCCGGAACGGCACGGTCTGGTACAGGGACGCGGCGCCCGGCTCGGGGCGCGGGTCGCGGGGCGCGGGGGCGAGGTCCCGTACGCGCTCCACGACCTGGCGCAGGTGCTCGGGGGTGGTGCCGCAGCAGCCGCCGACGAGCGACAGCCCGTACTCGCGGACGAAGGTCTCCTGGGCGTCGGCGAGCTCGGGGGCGGTGAGCGGGTAGTGGGCGCCGTCCTTGCCGAGGACGGGGAGGCCGGCGTTGGGCATGCAGGACAGGGGGATGCGGGAGTGGCGGGCGAGGTAGCGCAGGTGCTCGCTCATCTCGGCGGGGCCGGTGGCGCAGTTCAGCCCGATCATGTCGATGCCGAGCGGTTCGAGCGCGGTGAGCGCGGCGCCGATCTCGGAGCCCAGGAGCATGGTGCCGGTGGTCTCGACGGTGACGGAGACGATGAGCGGCACGTCGGCGCCGAGGGCCTCCAGGCCGCGGCGGGCGCCGAGGACGGCGGCCTTGGTCTGGAGGAGGTCCTGGGTGGTCTCGACGAGGAGGGCGTCGGCGCCGCCGGTGATCAGGCCCTCGGCGCTGCTCTGGTAGGCGTCGCGCAGGACGGTGTACGGGGCGTGGCCGAGGGTGGGCAGCTTGGTGCCGGGGCCCATGGAGCCGAGGACCCAGCGCTGCCGGCCGTCGGCACCGTACTCGTCGGCGACCTCGCGGGCGATGCGGGCCCCGGCCTCGGAAAGCTCGTGGACGCGGTGGGCGATGTCGTACTCGGCGAGCGCGGAGAAGTTGGCGCCGAAGGTGTTCGTCTCGACGCAGTCGACGCCGACGGCGAAGTAGGCGTCGTGGACCGACCGGACGATGTCGGGCCGGGTGAGGTTGAGGACCTCGTTGCAGCCTTCGAGGTTCTCGAAGTCGTCGAGGGTGGGGTCCTGCGCCTGGAGCATCGTGCCCATGGCCCCGTCGGCGACGACCACCCGCGTGGCGAGTGCGTCGCGGAGGGCGGCTGCTCGGGCGCCGCTGTCGGCGGACGCGGGGGAAGGGGTCGGCAACGAGGCCATGGAGGTGCTCCCTGGGGTGCGACGGCTGTCGGCTTTGCGTCTCCGGCGGGAGGCGCACGCCGTCAGCGTAACCGCCATCCTCCGGGGCGGACACGTCGTCCCACGTGACGGACGGCATGCTTGGCGGGGGCGAAGTCCGGCCACGTGGCCCGTACGGAGTTCCGCAATGTGGCCGGAGGTCGGCAACGACCGATACTGTTCAGCATTGTCGAACCGCAGAGTGAAGGAGCAGGCCGGGGATGGCGAAGAACATCCAGTCGCTTGAGCGGGCGGCGGCGATGCTGCGGTTGCTCGCGGGCGGAGAGCGCCGGCTGGGTCTCTCCGACATCGCGTCGTCGCTCGGCCTGGCGAAGGGCACCGCGCACGGCATCCTGCGCACGCTGCAGGCGGAGGGGTTCGTCGAGCAGGACCCCGCGTCGGGCCGGTACCAGCTGGGGGCGGAGCTGCTGCGGCTCGGCAACAGCTACCTGGACGTGCACGAGCTGCGGGCGCGGGCGCTGGTGTGGACGGACGACCTGGCCAGGTCGAGCGGCGAGAGCGTGCACCTGGGGGTCCTGCACCAGCACGGGGTGCTCGTCATCCACCACGTCTTCCGCCCGGACGACAGCCGCCAGGTCCTGGAGGTCGGCGCGATGCAGCCGCTGCACTCCACGGCGCTGGGGAAGGTGCTCTCGGCGTACGACCCGGTGGCGCACAGCGAGGCCGTGGAGGTGGAGCGCAAGGCGTTCACGCCCCGCACGGTCACGTCGCTGGACGACTTCGAGGAGCTGCTGGACCTGACGCGGGCGCGCGGCTGGGCCGCGGACGTGGAGGAGACCTGGGAGGGCGTCGCGTCGGTGGCGGCGCCCATCCACGACCGGCGGCGGATGCCGGTGGGGGCGGTGGCCATCACCGGGGCCGTCGAGCGGGTCTGCGAGCGGGGCGAGCTGCGCTCCGAGCTGGTGGCCGCCGTACGCGAGTGCGCGCGCGCCGTCTCGCGCGACCTGGGCGCCGGACGCTTCTGACGCCGGGCCCCCGCCCCGCGCTCCCGGGCCCCGCCCGCCCTCGTACCGCCCCGCGTCCCCGTACCGCGCCGTACCGGCGCCCCGGGGCCCGCCGCGCGCCTGCCGGCGCCGCCCTCCCCTCCGCCGCCCCTCGCCCGCGCCCCGCCGGGCCGGGGCGCCCGCGTCCGGGGGCCCGCGCACCGCGGGCACGGTAACGATCGGGTTTCTGGGGTGCGAAGCCTTGACTCGCTGTTAACCCGGGGGCAAAACTGCCGTCCATCGGTCGGCATTGTCGAACACTTACCGGAATCACGCGCTAGAGTGTGACAACGCCAGGAGGCCGGCACCGCCCTCACCCCGAGGGCACGGACCACCGGAGGGACCCGGGGTTCGCCTTTCCCCTGGACGAAGGACAAAGGAGTCGCGGGTGTCCAGCTCCGACATCTTCATCGGCGAGACCATCGGTACCGCCGTACTCATCCTCCTCGGCGGAGGCGTCGTCGCCGCCGTCGTGCTCAAGCGCTCGAAGGCGCAGAACGCCGGCTGGCTGGCCATCACCCTCGGGTGGGGCTTCGCGGTCATGACCGCCGTCTACATGACCGGTTCCCTCTCCGGCGCCCACCTGAACCCGGCGGTGACCTTCGGCATCGCCCTCAAGGACGGGGAGTGGGGCGACGTCCCCTTCTACCTCGCCGGCCAGTTCCTCGGCGCCATGATCGGTGCGGCTCTGGTCTGGGTGGCCTACTACGGCCAGTTCCAGGCCCACCTGACCGACCCGGAGGCCGCCTCGAAGCCCGCCGTCGAGGGCCCCGGCCCGGTGCTCGGCGTCTTCTCCACCGGTCCCGAGATCCGCAACGTCTGGCAGAACCTCGCCACGGAGGCCCTCGGCACCCTCGTGCTCGTCCTGGCCGTGCTCACCCAGGGCCTCAACGAGGACGGCAAGGGCCTGAACGTCCTCGGCGGCCTGATCGTCGCCTTCGTCGTCGTCGGTATCGGCCTGTCCCTCGGCGGCCCGACCGGTTACGCCATCAACCCGGCGCGTGACCTCGGCCCCCGCATCGTGCACGCCCTGCTGCCCCTGCCGAACAAGGGCGGCTCCGACTGGGGGTACGCCTGGATCCCCGTCGTGGGCCCGCTGATCGGTGCCGCGGCGGCCGCGGGTATCTACTCCCTCGCGTTCGCCTGAGCCCAGCCGACCCGATCCGTCCACCGACTTCGAGGAGCACACCCCCATGACCGCCACGACCTCCCACGGCGCCGGCCCCTTCATCGCCGCCATCGACCAGGGCACCACCTCCAGCCGCTGCATCGTCTTCGACCGCGACGGGCGCATCGTCTCCGTCGACCAGAAGGAGCACGAGCAGATCTTCCCGAAGCCCGGCTGGGTCGAGCACGACGCCGCCGAGATCTGGGCGAACGTCCAGGAAGTCGTCGCCGGCGCCATCGAGAAGGCCGGCATCACCGCCGCCGACGTCAAGGCCATCGGCATCACCAACCAGCGCGAGACCACGCTGCTGTGGGACAGGAACACCGGTGAGCCGGTCCACAACGCGATCGTCTGGCAGGACACCCGCACCGACGCCCTGTGCAGGGAGCTCGGCCGGAACGTCGGGCAGGACCGCTTCCGCCGCGAGACCGGCCTCCCGCTGGCCTCCTACTTCGCCGGCCCGAAGGTCCGCTGGCTGCTCGACAACGTCGAGGGCCTGCGCGAGCGCGCCGAGCGCGGCGAGATCCTCTTCGGCACCATGGACTCCTGGGTCATCTGGAACCTGACCGGCGGCACGGACGGCGGCCGGCACGTCACCGACGTCACCAACGCCTCCCGCACCATGCTGATGAACCTCCACACGATGGAGTGGGACGACAAGATCCTGCAGTCCATGGAGGTGCCCGCCGCGGTCCTCCCGGAGATCCGCTCCTCCGCCGAGGTGTACGGGCACGTCAAGGGCGGCGTCCTGGACGGCATCCCCGTCGCCTCCGCGCTCGGCGACCAGCAGGCGGCCCTGTTCGGCCAGACCTGCTTCGCGGAGGGCGAGGCCAAGTCGACGTACGGCACCGGCACCTTCATGCTGATGAACACCGGCGACAAGGTGATCAACTCGTACAGCGGGCTGCTCACGACCGTCGGCTACCGGATCGGCGACGACAAGCCGGTCTACGCCCTGGAGGGCTCCATCGCCGTCACCGGCTCGCTCGTCCAGTGGATGCGCGACCAGATGGGCCTGGTCAGCACCGCGGCCGAGATCGAGACCCTGGCCCTGACCGTCGAGGACAACGGCGGCGCGTACTTCGTGCCGGCCTTCTCCGGGCTGTTCGCCCCGTACTGGCGCTCCGACGCCCGCGGGGTGATCGCCGGCCTGACCCGGTACGTCACCAAGGCGCACATCGCCCGCGCCGTGCTGGAGGCCACCGCGTGGCAGACCCGTGAGATCACCGACGCCATGACCAAGGACTCCGGCGTGGAGCTGTCCGCGCTGAAGGTCGACGGCGGCATGACCTCCAACAACCTGCTGATGCAGACCCTCTCGGACGTCCTGGACGCACCCGTCGTGCGCCCGATGGTCGCCGAGACGACCTGCCTCGGCGCGGCCTACGCCGCCGGCCTGGCCGTCGGCTTCTGGCCGGACACCGACGCGCTGCGGTCCAACTGGCGGCGCGCCGCCGAGTGGACCCCCCGCATGGACGCGGAGACCCGCGACCGCGAGTACAAGAACTGGCTCAAGGCCGTCGAGCGGACCATGGGCTGGATCGAGGACGAGGAGTAAATCGACATGACCACCCTGCAGAGCGTCCCCGCCCTCGGGACGCATCCGGCTGCCGGTTCCCTGCCGAGCCGCGCCGAGACCCGGGAGCTGCTGTCCAAGGCGACCTACGACCTCCTGGTCGTCGGCGGCGGCATCCTCGGGATCTCCACCGCCTGGCACGCCGCCCAGTCCGGGCTGCGGGTGGCCCTGGTGGACGCCGGCGACTTCGCCGGCGCCACCTCCTCCGCCTCCTCCAAGCTGCTCCACGGCGGTCTGCGCTACCTGCAGACCGGTGCGGTGAAGCTGGTCGCGGAGAACCACTTCGAGCGCCGTGCGGTCTCCCGGCAGGTCGCCCCGCACCTGGCGAACCCGCTCACCTTCTACCTCCCGGTGTACAAGGGCGGGCCGCACGGCGCGGCGAAGCTCGGCGCGGGCGTCTTCGCGTACTCGGCGCTCTCCGCGTTCGGCGACGGCGTCGGCCACCTGCTCAGCCCCGCGAAGGCCGCGCAGGACGTGCCGGAGCTGCGCACCGACGGCCTGAAGGCCGTCGCGGTCTACGGCGACGACCAGATGAACGACGCCCGGATGGCGCTCATGACGGTCCGCGCGGCCGTCGAGGCGGGCGCCACCGTCCTCAACCACGCCGCCGTCACCGGCCTGCGGTTCACCCAGGGCCGCGTCACCGGCGCCGACCTGGTCGACCGGCTCGACGGCAGCGAGTTCGGCGTCGACGCCCGGCTCGTGCTCAACGCGACCGGCCCGTGGGTCGACCACCTGCGCCGGATGGAGGACCCGAACGCGGCCCCGTCCATCCGCCTGTCGAAGGGCGCGCACCTCGTCCTGAAGCGGACCTCGCCGTGGAAGGCCGCGCTCGCCACGCCGATCGACAAGTACCGCATCACCTTCGCCCTCCCCTGGGAGGACATGCTGCTCCTCGGCACCACCGACGAGGAGTACGAGGGCGACCCGGCGGACGTCGCGGTCACCGAGAAGGACACCGCCCAGATCCTGGACGAGGCCGCCTTCTCCATCCGCGACCAGCAGCTGGACCGCGACCTGATCACCTACGCGTTCGCCGGTCTGCGGGTGCTGCCCGGCGGCCCCGGCGACACCTCGAAGGCCAAGCGCGAGACGGTCGTCACCGAGGGCCGCGGCGGGATGCTCTCGGTCGCCGGCGGCAAGTGGACGACGTTCCGCCACATCGGCCGCACGGTCATGAACAAGCTGGCCGCGCTGCCCGGGCGGCCGCTCGCCGACGACATGGAGCCGATCGCCCGCCTGCCCAAGAAGCTCCCGCTGCCCGGCATCGCCAACCCGAACGCGGTCGCGCACCGGCTGCTCGTCGACGGCGGGACGCCCGGCCCGCGCATGGCCGCCGACACCGCCCGCCACCTGGCGACGCACTACGGCTCGCTGGCGTTCGACATCGCGCGCATGGCGTACGAGAACCCGGCGCTGGCCGAGCGCATACACCCGGACGCCCCGGAGATCTGGGCGCAGGTCGCCTACGCGCGCGACCACGAGTGGGCCGAGACGGCGGACGACGTGCTGCGCCGTCGTACGACCCTGACGATCCGCGGTCTGGCCACGGACGAGATCCGCGGCCGGGTCGAGGACGTGCTGGCCGAGAAGCCCTGACCTCCCGGCTTCCGGCTCCGGCCGGGGGCGGCTTCCGGTCGGCTGTGAGGGCGGCTCCTGCGGGGGCCGCCCTCCTTGTAGGCTCGCACAGCTCACCCATCGGATGTCTGAGAGGCAGCGGGGGACACCATGGCCGTGACCGACGAGGCGATCGAGAAGATCAAGGAGATGATCGTCTCCGGTGCGCTGCGCCCCGGTGACCGGCTGCCCAAGGAGAGCGAACTCGCCGCCCGGCTGGGCCTGTCGCGGAACTCGCTGCGCGAGGCGGTGCGGGCGCTGTCGCTGATCCGCATCCTCGACGTGCGGCAGGGCGACGGCACGTACGTGACGAGCCTGGACCCGCAGCTGCTGCTGGAGGCGCTGAGCTTCGTCGTGGACTTCCACCGCGACGACACGGTGCTGGAGTTCCTGGCGGTGCGCCGCATCCTGGAACCGGCGGCGACCGCGATGGCCGCGCACCGGATCGGCGCCGCCGAACTGGACGCGCTGGATTCGGCGTTGGACGCGCTGGGCGCCGAGCCGGCCGTGGACGACCTGGTCGCCGCGGACCTGGACTTCCACCGGCGGATCGCGGGCGCGTCGGGCAACACCGTGCTGTGCTCGCTGCTGGACGGCCTGGCCGGGCCGACGACGCGGGCCCGGGTCTGGCGCGGTCTCACCCAGGAGGACGCCGTGGGCCGCACGCTGTACGAGCACCGGGCGATCCTGGCCGCGCTGCGGGACCGGGACGCCGAGGCGGCCCGGTCGTGGGCGACGGTGCACGTCGCGAGCGTCGAGCAGTGGCTGCGGGCGGCCCTCTGAGACGCCCGCGCCCGCCCGGCCGGGCGGTGCCGTTCGGCCGGGCGCGGCGGGGGCGGGACGCCGCGGTCAGGGGGCGGGACGCGGCCGCAGGCCCTGCATGCCGCCGTCGACGGCCAGCGCGGTGCCGGTGACGGACGCGGCGGCGGGGCTCGCCAGGTAGGCGACGGCGGCGGCGACCTCCTCGGCGGTGACCAGCCGGCCCAGGGGCTGGCGGGCCTCGAGGACGGCGCGTTCGGCGGCCGGGTCGGGGGCGCGGTCGAGGAGCCGGGCGACCCAGGGCGTGTCGGCGGTGCCGGGGTTGACGCAGTTGACGCGGATCCCGTCGCGGACGTGGTCGGCGGCCATGGCGAGGGTCAGCGAGAGCACGGCGCCCTTGGAGGCCGAGTAGAGGGCGCGCTGCGGCAGCCCGGCGGTGGCGGCGACGGAGCAGGTGTGGGTGACCGACACCGCGCCGGGGCGGTCGGCGGCGGCGCGCCGCAGATGGGGCAGGGTGTGCCGGGCGGTGCGGACGAGGCCCATGAGGTTGACGTCGAGGACGCGGTGCCACTCCTCGTCCGTCTGGTCCTCGACGGTGCCGACCGCGCCGGTCCCGGCGTTGCCGACGACGGTGTGCAGGGAGCCGAACTCGGCGACGGCGGCGGCGACCGCGTCCCGTACGCCGGCGTCGGAGGTCACGTCGGCGGTGAGGGCGAGCGTCCCGCCGGGCGCGCCCGAGGTGTCCCGGTCCAGGACGGCGACGCGGGCGCCGCGGCCGAGGAGTTCCCGGGCGACGGCGGCTCCGATGCCGGAGGCGCCCCCGGTGACGAGCGCGTTCGTTCCGTCGAGGTCACGCACGGCGGGTGTCCTTCCTGTCCTGCCAGACCGGTCCGTCCGGGTAGCGGTGGGCGGCGAGCGATTCGGGCCGCATCCGGGCGGAGAAGCCGGGCGCGGTGGGGGCGGCGTACCGGCCGGCGCGGACGGCGACCGGGTGGGTGAAGTGCTCGTGGAGGTGGTCGACGTACTCGACGACCCGGTTCTCCAGGGTCCCGGACACGGCGACGTAGTCGAACATGGCGAGGTGCTGGACCAGTTCGCACAGTCCCACTCCCCCGGCGTGCGGGCAGACGGGCACGCCGTACTTGGCGGCGAGGAGCAGGACGGCGACGTTGTCGTTGACGCCGGCGACGCGGGCGGCGTCGATCTGGACGAAGTCGACGGCGCCGGCCTGGAGGAGCTGCTTGAACAGGACGCGGTTGGCGCCGTGTTCGCCGGTGGCGACGGGGACGGGCTGCCCGGCGCGGACGGCGGCGTGGCCGAGGACGTCGTCGGGGCTGGTGGGCTCCTCGATCCAGTACGGGTCGTACGGGGCGAGTTCCGCGAGGCGCCGCAGCGCTTCGGGGACGTCCCAGCGCTGGTTGGCGTCGAGGGCGATGCGGACGCCGGGGCCGACGGCGGCGCGGGCCAGGGCCAGGCGGCGCACGTCGTCGCCGGGGTCGGCGCCGACCTTCAGCTTGATCTGGCCGAACCCGTCCGCGACGGCCTGCCGGGCGAGGCGGACGAGGGTCGCGTCGTCGCGGCCGAGCCAGCCGGGTGAGGTCGTGTAGGCGGGGTAGCCCTCGGCGCGCAGGCGGGCGGCGCGTGCGGCGCGGCCGGGTTCGGCGGCGCGCAGGAGGGCGAGGGCCTCGTCGGGGGTGAGGGCGTCGGTGAGGTGGCGGAAGTCGACGAGGGAGACGAGCTCCTCGGGGCTCATGCGGGAGAGGAACTCCCAGACGGGCAGCCCGGCGGCGGTCGCGGCCAGGTCCCAGGCGGCGTTGACGACGGCCCCGGCGGCCATGTGGACGACGCCCTTCTCGGGGCCGAGCCAGCGCAGCTGCGAGTCGTGGGTGAGGTCCCGGTGCAGGGCCGCGAGGTCGGCGGCGGTGCGGGGCGCGGGGCGGCCGAGGAGGTGCGGGCGCAGGGCCCCGATGGCGGCGGCGGTGACGTCGTTGCCGCGGCCGATGGTGAACGCGAAGCCGTGGCCGTCCGGTCCGCGGTCCGTGCGCAGGACGACGTAGGCGGCGGAGTAGTCGGGGTCGGGGTTCATGGCGTCGGAGCCGTCGAGGTGATCGGAGGTGGGGAAGCGGACGTCGTGCACCTCGACCGCGGTGACGGTGGGGCGGGCGTCCGGGGGGTGCGCCGGGTGGGCCATGCGTGCGGTACCTGCCCTCGTGTCATCGGATCTCTGACCAGTCATCCGATGTATAGCGACAGATGATCGGGCCGTCCACCCCTCACGCCGGGAAAAGCCGTGCTGACCTCGGATGAATCAGGGGTGTTCCGGGGGGCTGATGAGGGTAGTCGTGGGAGGCCGGTACAGCACCCGGACGTGTGCAAGTGGCTGCGGACAGGGGTCCCGAACGCCGTAAGGTTGGTTCGTACGCACGGAACTTCGGAAGGAGGCCTGGGTGATCGAGCTCGAGGGGGTTCCCGAGCTGATCGACCCGGTCATGGTGGCCGCGTTCGAGGGCTGGAACGACGCCGGCGACGCCGCCTCCACCGCGGTCGCGCACCTGGAGCGGGAGTGGAAGGGCGAGGTGTTCGCGGCGCTCGACGCCGAGGACTACTACGACTTCCAGGTCAACCGGCCCACGGTGTGGCTGGACGGCGGGGTGCGGAGGATCACCTGGCCCACCACCCGGCTGTCCGTGGTCCGCGTGGGCGGTGAGAAGCCGCGCGACCTGGTGCTGGTGCGCGGCATAGAGCCGTCGATGCGCTGGCGCTCGTTCTGCAACGAGCTGCTGGGCTTCGCCCACGAGCTGGGCGTGGAGATGGTCGTGATCCTCGGCGCGCTGCTCGGCGACACCCCGCACACGCGGCCGGTCCCGGTCAGCGGCGTCACGTCCGACCCGGACCTGGCGCGCCGGATGGAGCTGGAGGAGACCCGGTACGAGGGGCCGACGGGCATCGTCGGCATCCTCCAGGAGGCGTGCACGCACGCGGGCGTCCCGGCCGTCAGCCTGTGGGCGGCGGTGCCGCACTACGTGTCGCAGCCGCCGAACCCCAAGGCCACACTGGCCCTGCTCAACCGGCTCGAGGACCTGATCGACCTGCGCATCCCGCTCGGCGAACTCGCCGAGGACGCCCGGGCCTGGCAGCTCGGCGTGGACCAACTGGCCTCCGAGGACAGCGAGGTGGCCGAGTACGTCCAGACGCTGGAGGAGGCGCGGGACACGGCCGAGCTGCCCGAGGCGTCGGGCGAGGCCATCGCCCGCGAGTTCGAGCGGTACCTGCGGCGGCGGGACGGCGGTCCGGGCCCGGGCCCCACGGCCGGGCCGGGCGTCCCCGGCGCGGGGCAGGCGGGCCTGCCCGGTGCGGGTGGCCACGCCGCGGAGGGCGGCGACGGATCGTACCTGCGCGACCCGTCCGGCGGCCGCACCCGCCCGTCCAAGCCCCCCAGGCGCGGGGCCGAGGACCGGGCGGACGACCGGGACGAGGGCCGGGACGGGAAGGGCGGCCGATCGGACGGCGGCTCGGACGGTGGCCCGGGGGACGGCTCCGGGGACGGCGGGCGCGAGGACTCGGCGGAGTAGGACCCGAGGGCGGGGCGGTACCGGTGCGCCGGTGCCGCCCCGCCGCCGTGCGTCCCCCGGGTCGCCGTGCGCCCGGCCGCCGGTTCAGACCCGCCGTACGGCGACGACGTCGTACGCGGTCTGCGGTGTCGGCTCCACGTCGAAGCGGGCGTTCGGCAGGTAGATCCGGTCGCCCCAGGCGGCGGCCGTCGTCGGGATGCGGAAGCGCGGGTCGGTGATCCGGGCGACGGGCGTGCCCCGCGTGCCGGCGTCGTCGAGGCGGACCACGTCCACCTGTTCGAGCGTCTGCTGGACGACGTACAGGTCCCTGCCGAGCAGCAGCAGGCCGTCGCCGCGCGGGATGCGCAGGTCGCCCAGCGGCACGCGGCGGGCGGCGCCGATGCGCGGGTCGACCCGCATGAGGGAGCCGCCGTCGACGACCGTGTTCACCACCAGCAGGGCCCGGCCGTCCGGGGTGCGGGCGATGCCGTTGGCGGTGAAGTCGCCGCCCTGCACCCACTCCCCCGACAGCGGGACGGTCGCCACCGCGTCGCCCGGCGCGCCGTACCGGTCGAGGGGCAGCCGGTACAGCTGCGGCCGGTAGGAGTCGGTGAACCAGGCGGCGTCCCGCGTGAGGACCACGTCGTTGACCATGGTGCCGTCCGAGCCGACGGTGAACGTCCGCACGTACGCGCCGGAGCGGGCGTCGGCCACGCGGATCTCCCGGCTCATGCCGCCGCACAGGAACAGCAGCCGCCCCCACCGGTCGATCTTGAGTCCGACCGTGGGGTGGTCGGCGCCGCCGCCCCGGACGACGACCCCGCCACGGCCGGTGGCCAGCGCCGCCCGGTACACGTCGCCGTTGGCGAGGGAGCCGAGGTGGGCGTACGGGGCGCGGCCGATGGTGATGCCCTCGGGCCGGAAACCGTCCGGGAGGGGGAAGCCGGCGGGCCAGGCGCCGTCGGCGGGTCCGGTGGCCGCCGTGCCGGCGGCGGCGTGCGCGGGGCCGGCGAGCGGGGCGAGCGCCGCGGCCCCACCGAGGGCGGCCACCGCACCGAGGAGGTGCCTGCGTGCGAAGGAACGGGGCATGGGGCGTCCTTTCGAACGGTGTGGAGGTCGGTCGTACCGATCAGCCACACCCCATCACACGCCCCCCGTGCGGCACAGGAGGTGGCGGGCCCTCCGGATAGCCGCCGGCCGCCCCGGGGACGCCGTGTCCCCGGGGCGGCCGGCCACCGGTCGGAAGGGCTCGCAGCGCCGCACCCGTCGGGCGCCGCGTGTCAGAGCACCGCACCCGTCGGGGCGCCGCGTGTCAGAGCGCCACGCCCATCAGGGCGTCGACGGCGCGGGAGACGAGGCCGGGCGCGCCCTCGTCCGTGCCGCCCTCGGTGTGCTGGAGCTCGGCCCAACGGTCGACGGCGGCGAGCGCCGCCGGCGTGTCGAGGTCGTCGGCGAGCGCCTCGCGGATCTCCTCGACCAGCCGGTCCGCGGAGGGGCCGTCGGGGCGGGACACGGCGGCGCGCCAGCGGCCGAGCCGCTCGACGGCGTCGTCGAGGACCCGGTCGGTCCACTCCCAGTCGGCCCGGTAGTGGTGGGCGAGCAGGGTGAGGCGGATCGCGGCCGGGTCGACGCCCTGGCGGCGCAGCGCGGAGACGAAGACCAGGTTGCCCTTGGACTTCGACATCTTCTCGCCGTGCAGGGCGACCATCCCGGCGTGCACGTACGCCTTGGCGAAGGGGAACTCGCCGGTCAGCGCGTGGGCGTGGGAGGCGCCCATCTCGTGGTGCGGGAAGATCAGGTCGGAGCCGCCGCCCTGGACGTCGAAGCCCATGCCGAGGTGGTCGAGCGCGATGGCGACGCACTCGATGTGCCAGCCGGGCCGGCCCGGGCCGAGGGAGGCGCCGTCCCAGCTGGGCTCGCCGTCCCGGGCGGCCAGCCACAGCAGCGGGTCGAGCGGGTTCTTCTTCCCGGGGCGGTCGGGGTCGCCGCCGCGCTCGGCGGACAGGGCCCGCATGACGTCGGCGTCGTAGTGGGAGACCTCGCCGAAGTGGCGGTCGGACTCGACGGAGAAGTAGACGTCGCCGTCCAGCTCGTAGGCGGCGCCCATGTCGCGCAGCCGTTCGATGAGCGGGACGATGCCGGGTATCGCCTCGACGGCGCCGATGTAGTGCTGCGGCGGCAGCATCCGCAAGGCCGTCATGTCCTCGCGGAAGAGGGTCGTCTCGCGCTCGGCGAGTCCGGTCCAGTCGATGCCGTCGCGGGCGGCGCGCTCCAGGAGGGGGTCGTCGATGTCCGTCACGTTCTGCACGTAGTGGACCTGCCGCTTGGTGTCGAGCCACACGCGCTGAACGAGGTCGAACGCGTTGTAGGTCGCCGCGTGACCCATGTGGGTCGCGTCGTACGGCGTGATGCCGCAGACGTAGATACGGGCGACGGGGCCGGGGTCGAGGGTCACTCGTCCGCCGGTCGCGGTGTCGTGGATCCGGAGGTCGCGGCCCTTGCCGGGCAGGGCGGGGACCTCAGAAGCGGGCCAGGCATGCATGCATCGAGCGTAACCGGACGGGTGTTCCGGATACGAACCGGATGCAGGTTCATGACCGGTTACGCGCTCTTGCGCCCACCCCCGCGATGTGCTGTCCGGCCCCCGGCCCGGTCAGACGGGCGGCCAGGGTATGGGGGGCCAGGTGCCGGACGGCTCGGGGTGGCGGGACGTGGTGTGCAGGGCCGTGACGCGGGAGCGGAGGGCGTCCAGCTCGGCCGGGGTGATCAGCTGCTCCAGACGGGTGGCGAGCGGGGCGCCGGACGCCAGCTCCGCGTCGAGGCGGGCCAGGACGGCCGGCGCCTCCTCGGGCAGGGGCTCCCCCGCCCAGCCCCAGAACAGCGTCCGCAGCCGGTCGTCGACGTGGAAGGTGACGCCGTGGTCGATGGCGTAGAGCCGGCCGTCGGCGGCCGGGAGCAGGTGGCCGCCCTTGCGGTCCCCGTTGTTGATCACGGCGTCGAGCACGGCGAGCCGCCGCAGCCGCGGGTCGTCGGCGTGGACCAGCAGCGCCGTGCGGCCCCCGCCCACGTCGGCGTGGCCCACCGCCCGCCACCCCTCGCCGGGCTCGTCCCCCTCCACCAGGGAGAGCAGCGGCGGTGCCGACGGGTCGGCGTCGATCCACTGCTGGACCGTGCCCGGCCCGTACGGGCCGTCGCGCAGGACGGTCGGCGGGACCAGGCCCCAGCCGGTCGCGTCGGAGACGGCGTACGCGGCGGCCTCCCGCTGCGCGAGCGTCCCGTCGGGGAAGTCCCACAGGGGCCGCTCGCCCGCGACGGGCTTGTACACGCAGTCGATCTCGGCGCCCCCGTACGCGGCGGAGCAGAGCAGCACCGCGTTGGACGCCTCGCGGACCTGGCCGCGTACGGTCAGCTCGCCCTCGGCGAGCAGCTCCAGTACGTCGGCGGTCGCCGTCAGGCCCCGCGGCGGTATCCGTTCTGGCGCGGACATACGTGTCCTTCCGGGTCGAGCGGCAGGCTGCACAGGGGGCACGGCGGGCGGCCGGCGTTCACGACGTCGAGGGCGCGCTTGGCGAAGGCCCGCGCCTGGGCGCCGGTGAGCCGGACGCGGAGCATCGGGGGGCCGTTCTCCTCGTCCTGGAGGAGGCGCTCCTCCGCCTCGGCGAGGTCCTCCTCGGAGTCCACGTCGAGTTCGACGAGGGCCTGCGCCTCGACGACGAGCCGCTGCTCCTCGCCGTCCCAGGCGAGCGCCATGGTGCCGACGCGGAACTCCTCCTCGACGGGGGTGTCGAGCGGCGCGGTGTCGGCGACGTCGGCGGGGACGACGGCCGGGACCGGGGCGTTTCCCCCGGTGCGGCGCACGACCTCGTCCAGGAGCTCGTCCATGCGCTCGGCGAGCGCCGCGACCTGGGTCTTCTCCAGGGCGACGCTGGTGACCCGGCCGCCGGCGGAGGCCTGGAGGAAGAACGTACGGCGGCCAGGCAGCCCGACCGTACCGGCCACGAAGCGCTCCGGCGGGTCATAGAGGAACACCTGACGGGACACGTTCCCTCTCCCTTGATCTCGTTCGTGAGTACGACGCTACGGCCGCCTCGGCAGCGCATCCACCCTACTGTGCGAAGCGATCACGGTGCGCCCGCGCCGCCGCCGACCTGCGCGGTCGCGCCCCCGTCGCCGTCGCGGGGGGCGAGGCCGCCGAAGTCGCCGGTGTCGCCGAGGCGGACGAGGAAGGGCCGGGTGCGGGTGTAGCGGATCGCGGTGACGGAGCACGGGTCGACGTGGACGCGCTGGAAGAGGTCGAGGTGCAGGCCGAGGGCGTCCGCGACGAGCGCCTTGATGATGTCGCCGTGCGAGCACATCACGTACGCGGCGTCGTCGCCGTGGTCGGCCGCCACGCGCGCGTCCCAGTCCCGCACGGCGTCGACGGCGCGGGCCTGCATGGCGCGCATGGACTCGCCGCCGGGGAAGGCGGCGGCGGACGGGTGGTGCTGGACGACGTCCATGAGCGGCTCGTCGGCGAGCTCGGCCAGCTTGCGGCCGGACCAGTCGCCGTAGTCGCACTCGTTGATCCGCTCCTCGGTGTGGAGGGTCAGGCCGGGGCGGGCGGCGAGGAGGGGGGCGAGGGTCTCGCGGCAGCGCTGGAGGGGGCTGCTGACGGCCAGGGCGAGCGGCACCTCGGCGAGCCGCCCGGGCAGGGCGGCGGCCTGGGCGGCGCCGCGCTCGTCGAGGGTGACACCGGGGGTGCGGCCGGCCAGGACGCCGGCGGTGTTCGCGGTGGACCTGCCGTGCCGTACGAGGATCAACGTCGCCATGACGGCAAGGGTAGGGCCGGGGGGCAGGCGTGGGGGCGGCGGACCGGGGAAGAATACGCGCCGTGATCGTGGACTGTGCCATCTACCGGGACGGGCGCCGCCGCCAGGGCCCCTCCGACATCGTCGTCGCCTTGGAGGAGGCGCGCGACTCGGTCGACGCGTTCGTGTGGATCGGGTTGCACGAGCCGACCGCCGAGGAGTTCGACCGGGTGTCAGCCGAGTTCGGGCTGCACCCGCTGGCCGTGGAGGACGCCCTGAAGGCGCACCAGCGGCCGAAGCTGGAGGTGTACGACGACTCGCTGTTCCTGGTCCTGAAACCGGTGATGTACGAGCCGGAGGGCGACACGGTCTCCACGGGCGAGCTGATGGTGTTCATGGGCGACTCGTTCGTGGTGACGGTGCGGCACGGCGAGGGGTCCCCGCTGGCGGAGGTGCGGCGGCGGCTGGAGGCGGAGCCGGACATGCTGCGGCAGGGCCCGACGTCGGTGCTGTACTCGGTGAGCGACGCCGTCGTCGACCACTACGTGGAGGTCGCCCGCGAGCTCCAGCTGGACCTGGAGGAGCTGGAGGCGGAGGTCTTCCAGCCGGCGGGGGGCGACGCGAAGAACACGGCGTCGCGGATCTACCAGTTCAAGCGGCAGGTGCTGGAGTTCCGGCGCGCGACGGGCCCGCTGGGCGGGCCGATGGAGCGGCTGGCCGGGGCGGGCGTGCCGTACGTGGCCGAGGACGCGCGGCCGTTCTTCCGGGACGTCAGCGACCACCTGACCCGGGCCGGGGAACAGGTGGAGGCGCTGGACCGGCTCCTGTCGGACATCCTGTCCGCGCACCTGGCGCAGATGGGCGTGCGCCAGAACGACGACATGCGGAAGATCTCCGCCTGGGCGGCGATGGCGGCGGTCCCGACGATGGTCGCGGGCGTGTACGGGATGAACTTCACGCACATGCCGGAGCTGCGGTGGGTGTGGGGGTACCCGGCGGTGGTGGGGCTGATGGCGGTCGCGGTGGTCGGCCTGTACCGGCTGTTCAAACGGCGCGGCTGGCTGTGACGCCCCGCCCGCGGTGACCGGGCGCGGGGCACGGCCGGGGCGCCGGGCCGCCGGGGTGCGGCCGGGCCGCGGCGGGCCGGGCGGGCGGCGGGTCAGAGGGCGGGCGCGGTCTCGGCGGGGCCGCCGAGGGCGTTGCGGCGCTCGGGCGGGGAGAGGGTGACCATGCGCCGCCAGCCGCCGGCCCGCTCGTACGCGTACCGGGCGCGGACGCCCGCCGCGAGGACGGCCGCCTTGGCGCGCGGCCACCCCAGGAGGCGGCCCATGTGGTCCACGACGGCGAGGCTCACGTCGCGGTGGACGGCGATCTCCGTGAGGGCGCACTCGCGCAGGGTGCGCTGGATGGCGCGGCCGTGCCCGGCGCGGGCCAGCCGCAGCAGTTCCTCGTGGCAGTACGCGAGGTGACCGTCCTCGTCGTCGCCGATCATCCGGACGGCCTTGCCCAGCTCCGGGTGGTCGCCGAAGTGCCGGACGAGCTGGGCCATCTGGTCGGCGGCGCGCTGCTCGGTGACGCGGCTGTGCGAGAGGTAGACGACGACGTCGTGCTCGGTGAGCGGCTCGTCGCGGCGCAGCCGGTCGTGGGCGAGGCCGATGCCGGAGCGTTCGAGGAGCATCGTGTAGTCGGTCTCCGGCGGGACGGGCACCGGGCCGAGCCCGCGCTTCCTCAGCAGCGCGTGGAAGATGCGGCCGTGCTTGTCCTCGTCGGCGCCGTGCCGGGCGATCTTGGGTGCGAGGTCGCTCAGGGACGCGGGGACCAGGGCGGCGATCCGGCCGTTCTCCCAGCCTCCCTGCGTCTCGCCGCCGGCCGCGATCGAGCAGAACAGCCGGTAGGCCTCGTCGTCGTCGACGATCTCCTGGAACAGACTGCGGGCCGAGAGCATCGCTGTCACCTCCACGTGTCGGCACGAGTCAAGTGCCGTGCGGGAGGGGAGGCAACACCGCGCGCCGTCGCTGCGCCGAACGGAGCAGCGGATGGGCCCGTCCGCCGCCGTGCGTAACCGACGGGCGGGTGGCGCGTTGTGCTGCGTGACGGCCGTGGCGGGGATGACCCCGAGCCCCCACCACGGCCGCAGACCTGTCCGGTGGCCGCGGAAGCGGTCAGTCGACGAGGCCGGCGCGCTCCAGCGCCCGGGTGCCGGCGCGCAGGGCGGCGATCCGCTCGTCGAGCGTGAAGCCGGCGGGGGCGAGCGTGAGGGTGGTGACGCCGGCCGCCGCGTACGCCTGCATCCGGTCCGCGATCCGCTCGACGGGGCCGAGCAGCGTCGTGTCGTCGATCAGGCGGTGCGGCACGGCGGCCGCGGCGCCGTCCTTGTCCCCGGAGAGGTACCTGTCCTGGATCTCGGCGGCCTCCCGCTCGTACCCCATGCGCTGGGCGAGCCGGTTGTAGAAGTTCTGCCTGCGGCTGCCCATGCCGCCGACGTACAGGGCGGTGTAGGGGCGGAACATGTCCGCGAGGGCGTCGACGTCGTCGCCGACGGCGAGCGGGACGGTGGGGCAGACGTCGAAGCCGTCCATGGTCAGTCCGGCCTTCTCGCGCCCGGCGCGGAGGTGGCGCAGGGCCGTTTCCTCCAGGTGGGCGGCGGAGGGGAAGATCAGCAGGGCGCCGTCGGCGATCTCGCCGGTCTGTTCGAGGTTCCTGGGGCCGATGGCGGCGATGTAGAGCGGGATGTGCTCGCGCTGCGGGTGGACGGTCAGCTTGATCGGCTTGCCGGGGCCGCCGGGCAGCGGCAGGGTCCAGTGCGCGCCGTCGTAGGTGAGGCGCTCGCGCGCCATGGCCTTGCGGACGATCTCGACGTACTCGCGGGTGCGGGCGAGCGGCTTGTCGAAGGTGACGCCGTACCAGCCCTCGGACACCTGCGGGCCCGACACGCCGAGGCCGAGGCGGAACCGGCCGCCCGACAGCGAGTCGAGGGTGGCGGCCGTCATGGCGGTCATGGCCGGCTGGCGCGCCGGGATCTGCATGATCGCGGAGCCGACGTCGATGTTCTCGGTCTGGGCGGCGACCCAGGACAGGACGGTGGGCGCGTCGGAGCCGTACGCCTCGGCGGCCCAGCACACGTCGTAGCCGAGGCGGTCCGCCTCCTGGGCGACGGCGAGGTTGTCGCCGTCCATGCCCGCCCCCCAGTAGCCGAGGTTGATGCCGAGCCGCATGCCGATCCCCTTTTACTGATCAGTAACGTGTGTGGTGTGCGGACTCTAGCGCGCGGGCGGCCGTCCGGGCAGTGGGCCTGTCGGGCGCGTTGTCCACAGGGTGTCCTGGCCTGCGCTTCCGGCCAGTAATCTCGCGGCCATGGAGCAGAGGCATCTCGGCAGCACCGGCCTGCGCGTGTCCCGGATCGGGCTGGGCACCCTCACGTGGGGGCGGGACACGGACGAGCACGAGGCGGCCGAGCAGTTGAAGGCGTTCTGGGAGGCCGGCGGGACCCTCGTCGACACGGCGGACGTGTACGGCGGCGGGGAGGCCGAGTACCTGCTGGGGCAGTTGGCGGAGCGGCTGGTGCCGCGGCGCGACCTGGTCCTCTCCACGAAGGCCGGGAGCGTGCCCGACCCGGACCCGGAGCGGCGCTTCGACGGCTCGCGCGGCCACCTGCTGGCCGCCCTGGACGCTTCGCTGGAGCGGCTGGGCACGGACTACGTGGACCTGTGGCAGGTGCACGCCTACGATCCGTGGACGCCGCTGGAGGAGACGCTCCAGGCCCTCGACATAGCGGTGACCAGCGGCCGGGCCCGGTACGTGGGCGTGGCCAACTTCTGCGGCTGGCAGCTGGCGAAGGCGGCGACGTGGCAGCTGTCCGCGCCGGGCACGCGGGCGCGGCTGGCCGGGACGCAGATGGAGTACTCGCTGCTCCAGCGCGGTGTGGAGCGGGAGGTGCTGCCCGCCGCGCGGGACCTGGGCGTGGGCCTGCTGCCGTCGTCGCCGCTGGGCCGGGGCGTGCTGACCGGCAAGTACCGGAGCGGCGTCCCGGCCGGCTCGCGGGGCGCGTCGGACCACATGGCGCCGTTCGTGGAGCCGTACCTGGACGAGTCGGCTCGGCGCATCGTGGACGCCGTGACGACGGCGGCGGACGGCCTGGCGGTGACGCCGCTCCAGGTCGCCCTGGCCTGGGTGCGGGACCGGCCGGGAGTGACGGCGCCGGTGGTGGGCGCGCGGACGGCGCGGCAGCTCACGGCGGCGCTGTCAGTGGAGAGCCTTAGTCTTCCTGACGAGATCCGACGGGCGCTGGACGACGTGTCGGCGCCCGTGCACCGCTACCCCGACCAGGACTGGAGCACGCTGTGACCGCGCACCCCCGGGGGGAGAACCCCGACTCCCCGGCCGCCGAGACCGCCCCCGCCGCGCCCGCCCGGCCGGAGCGGGAGACCGCAGGCCCCGTGCCCACCGCCGGAGCGGCGCCGGACGCCGACGCGCCGGAGGCGGAGACGGAGGCGAGCACGGACGCCGGCGCGGAGGGGGAAACGACCCCGGACGCGGAGGCGGACGTGCACGCGGAGGGGGAAGGGGCCCCGGACACGGACGGGGCGGAGGGTACGGAACCGGGGGCGGACGGGAAGCCGGACGGGGGCGAACCCGGCGCGGAGGGCACCGGCGCGGAGGGCACCGGGGCGGAGGTCTCCGAGGCGGCGGCCGAGCTGGCGGCCCAGCGGGAGCTGCGGGAGCGGATCGAGCGGCGCAAGGCCGAGCGCGCCGAGCCGATCGCGAGCGGCACCAAGCTGAGCGGACGGGCCGCCGACCTGCTGGCGGCGGTACGGGCCGTGGAGAGCGGGGGGAAGCCGCCCGCCGCGTTCGAGGACTCCCCCGCCCCGGTGGCGGCGCCGGACCGAAGCGCTCCCCCGCCGGCCGCGCCGCCGCGGCCGCGGACCGGGCAGCCCGTGCCGGCCGGGCCGCGCGTGGTGGCGCCGCAGGCCGTGGCGGCCGCGCGGGCCGTGCTGGTCGAGGGCGGTGCCCCCGAGGCGCTGGCGGTACGGGCCGCGGAAGTGCTCGGGGAGGCGGCCGGCGAGCTGCTGCGCGAGGACCCGTGGCGGCTCCTGGCCGTGCCGGGTGTACGGCCGGAGCAGGCGGACGGCTTCGCGCGGGCGCTGCTCGGCGCGGAGTGCGGGCCCGGGGATCCGCGGCGGACGGACGCCCTGGTGGGCTGGCTGCTGGAGCACGCCGCGCTGCGGGGGCACACGGCGCTGGAGGAGACGGCCGTGCGGGCGGCGCTCGCGGAGCGGTCCGTACCGGACCCGGAGGAGGCCGTGCGGCACGCCGTGGCGGAGGGGGCCGTCCTGGACTTCCGCGACGAGGAGGACGAGGAGCCGGACGGGGAGGAGCCGGAGCCGGACGCCGAGGCGGGGGCCGGGAAGTCACCGGTGCTGCTGGGGCTGGACCGGTACGCCCTGGCCGAGGAGAGCCTCGCGGACGGCCTGGCCCGGCTGGCCCGCTCCGGCCCCGACCCGCGCTGGGCGCGGGCCGCCCCGCCGGAGCTGGCCCGGGCGGTCGCCGCGCAGGGCCTGGTGGCGCACACGGGCGGTGAGGCGGCGCGCGCCGAACCGGTCGCCCTGGCGCGGGCGGCGCGCGACCTCGGGCTGCGCGCGGCCGTGGCGGTGCACAGCGAGAACGGCCGGCGCGGGCTCGGCCCCGAGGTGGGGGCCGTCACGGTGGCGGCGCTGCTGTCGGGCGCGGACGGTCCGGGCCGGGACGAGGAGGGGGCGTTCGCCCTCGACCTGCTGGTGGTGCTGGACGCGCCGCAGCTGGACGTGGAGGCGGCGGCGACGCTGGTGGAGTCCGTACCGGACGGCTGCCGGCTGGTGCTGAGCGGCGATCCGCACGTGCTGCCGTCGGCGGGCGCGGGCCGGGTCTTCGGGGACCTGCTGGCGGCGCGGGTGTGCCCGCAGGTCGTGTCCCGCACGCCGGATCCGGGGCCGATCGGGGAGCTCGTGTCCGCAGTCGGCGTGGGCGAGCTGCTCCAGGTGGACGCGCCGGGCCGGGAGGTCGTGATCGTCCCGGTGCGGGACGCGGGCGAGGCCGTGCACCGGGCGGTGCAGCTGGTCGCGGACTCGGTGCCGAGGGCGCTGGGCGTGCCGGTGGAGCAGACCCAGGTGATCACGGTGGGCCACGGCGGCTCGGCGGGGACGCGGGCGCTGAACGCGGCGCTGAAGCAGCGGCTGAACCCGGGGCCCGGCCGTTTCGGCGGTTTCGACCCGGGCGACCGGGTGGCGTACGCCGAGGCGCCGGGCCGCACCCTGCAGGGCAGGGTCGTGTCGGCGGACGCGGAGGGGCTGCACCTGCACTGCGAGGGCCGGCCGGAGCGGGTGGTCGTGCCGAAGGACCGGGTGGAGTCGGCGGTGCGGCACGGCTGGGCGCTGACCGCGCACCAGGCGGCCGGGATGCGCTGGCCCGCGGCGGTCGTGGTGCTGCCCGGGGACGCGGTGGGCGGTCTGAGCCGGGCGTGGGTGTACACGGCGTTCAGCCGGGGCGAGCGGCACCTGTCGGTGGTCCACGGCGTGGACCAGGCGCTGGCGCGGGCCGTCGCCGAGGTGCCGGACCAGGAGCGGGTGACGCGGCTGCGGGGCCTGCTGGAGGCCGTCGGGGAGCCGGTGGGGAGGTAGCGGGGCCGCGTGCGCCGCGCCCGCCCCGGTGGGGTGGGCGCGGCGGGTCGGGTCAGGGCAGTTCGTGGGTCCTGCCGGTCGGGTCCTCCTCGTAGAGCTCGTCCTCGTCGAAGACGGCGCTCACGTCGAAGCGGCAGATGACGCGGCTCGGGTCGGTCTGGTCGAAGGGCGTGCTGAGCCACTCCCCCGGTTCGGGCAGCTCGTCGGCCGCCGCCACCCACAGCGTGGAGTCGCCTTCCTCGAGGCCGAACTCCTTGTGGCGTGAGGCGATCTCGTCCGCTTCGTACTCGCCGAACAGCACGCCGATCGCCGCGTGGACGCTGGAGCCGACCGCGGCGGCCGTCCTCGGCGCCTCGTCGTCGCCCTCGGCGTCGGCGATGCGCTGTGCCTGGGCGAGCAGCCGCTGGGGTTCCGCCATGGCGTAGTCGCGGCGGATCAGTACGCTCAGCGCGTTCGGCTGGGCCGGTCCCGCGTACGGCGGCAGGGAGTCCTCGACGCCCGGGATCTCGAAGGGCGTGACCTCGTCGTAGCGGTCGTAGAGCCGCTCGTCGTACGCCTCGGCCGCGGCGGCCAGGTCGTTGAACGCGGCGTAGACCGCCGGGTCGTCGTCACCGGTGCGGTTCTCGACCGCCGCCAGGTGACGGTCCAGTGCGGCTTTGACCGCCTCGGCGGCGGCGCGTACCTCGGCAGCGGTGGGCTGCGCAGCATCAGACATACCGCAGACGCTATCCGTACCTGGGCCGTGCCCGCACAATAGATGCGATGCCGGAATACGAATTTGTCGATGTGTACGTGCCGCGGGGGGTCTCCCGGAAGGAGGCGACGCGGCTGCTGACCGACCACGCCGAGTACGGGCACTGGGAGTTGGACCGACTCAGCCTGCACCGGGACGGGAGCCGCAGGGTGCGGCTGCGGAGGCGCATCATCCGTCAGGTGCGCGCCACCTGGTGAGGGACGGGGAGTGACGGAACGGGACGGAGCGGGCGCCGCGGGATCGCGGGGCCCGCTCCGTCGCGTGCACGACCGGATGCGCTGCGCTTACGCGGCCTGGCGGGCGCGGCGGTAGAGGATCGTGCCGCCGAGGAGCGCGGCGGCGCCGGCCGGGGCCAGCAGCCCCAGCGCGGAGGCCCCGGTCTCGGCGAGCTGGTCGTCGCTCTTCGGGCCGGTGCCCCCCTGCGGGGTGGTGTCGTCCTGCGGCGCGGGGCTGCTCGGCGTGCTCGGGGCGCCGGGCTTGCCGGGCTCTCCCGGGGTACCGGGCTTACCGGGCTCCCCCGGGGTTCCCGGGTTGCCGGGGTTGCCCGGGTTCCCGGGGTTGCCCGGGTTGCCAGGGTTCCCCGGGTTTCCGGGGTTCCCCGGCTTGCCCGGCGTCGCGCCGTTGGCGCAGGCGTTCCCGAACGACGGGTTCAGGGCGCCGCCCACGTTCACGCTGTTGCCGCAGGCGTTCACCGGCACGCTGACCGGGGCCTGCACGTTGTTGCCGGACGCGACCCCCGGCGAGTTCGCGGCCGAGCCGCTCGCCTGCGCGCCGCCGGACTCGTTGACGCACTTGTTGCCGAACGTCGGGTTGAGCGCGCCGACGACGTCGACGGTGTTGCCGCACACGTTCACCGGCACGCTGACCGGGGCCTGCACGTTGTTGCCGGACGCGACCCCCGGCGAGTTGACCGCGGCACCGTCCGCCCCGGCGCCCGTGCTCGCGTGGGCGTAGCCGCCGAGGGCGAGCACGCTGCCCGCCGCCGCCACAATGGTCAGGCCCTTGCGCGTGACCTGTCGCATAGCTTGTTCCTGCCTTCTTGGCTTCCGATTGCCCCCGCGCACCTCGCGCGGGGGCCGAATGCCCACCGGCCTCGGAGCGCATGGCGCGCGCTCCGAGGCCGGTCGGGCCCTGACCCCCCTAGGAGTCGAGACTCAACGTCAGGCGACAGCTCAGGCGTTGACGCACACGTTGCCGAAGGCGGGGTTCAGCACCCCGATGACGTCGATCGTGTTGCCACAGACGTTGACCGGCACGTGGACCGGAACCTGCACCACGTTGCCCGAGAGGACACCCGGGGAGCCCACGGCCGCGGCACCCGCGCCCGCGTCGGCGACGGCCATGCCCGCGCCGGCCAGCACCAGACCGCCGGTAGCAGCCGCGGTCGCGACAATCTTCTTGATCATTTTTCCTCCTAGTTGGCAATGCGGTCCCAGCCGCGGACCGCATCACCTGTAACGAGGAGGAGGGAAGCGGGCTACGAGCCGATGACCCTCTTCACCCGTTCCGGTCAGATCTGCACATCTGGTCGATTATTGGAGGGTCGTTTCAGCAGACTTTCAGCTCGCGTCGATGAAGCGGTCCAGGACCCGCACGCCGAACTTCAGCCCGTCCACCGGCACCCGCTCGTCCACGCCGTGGAACATCCCGGCGAAGTCCAGGTCCGGCGGCAGCTGCAGCGGGGAGAAGCCGAAGCAGCGGATGCCGAGGTCGTCGAAGGACTTGGCGTCGGTGCCGCCGGAGAGCATGTACGGCACGGCGCGGGCGATCGGGTCCTCGGCGCGCAGCGCCGTCTGCATGGCGTCCACCAGGGCCCCGTCGAAGCTGGTCTCCAGCGCCCTGTCGGCGTGGACGTCCTCGCGCTTCACCCGCGGGCCGAGCAGCCGGTCGAGGTCGGCGAGGAACTCCTCCTCGTACCCCGGCAGGAACCTTCCGTCGACGTGGGCCGTGGCCTGGCCGGGGATGACGTTCACCTTGTAGCCGGCCCCGAGCATCGTGGGGGCCGCGGAGTTGCGGAGCGTGGCGCCGACCATCTTGGCGATGCCGCCCAGCTTCTCGAGCGTGCCGTCCATGTCGTCCGGGTCGAGCGGGGTGCCGAGCGCGTCGGACAGCTCGTCGAGGAAGGACCGCACGGTCTTGGTGACCCTGATCGGCCACTGGTGGCGGCCGAGGCGGCCCACGGCCTCGCACAGCTCCGTGATGGCGTTGTCGTCGTTGGTCATGGAGCCGTGCCCGGCGGTGCCCTCGACGGTGAGGCGCATCCAGTGCATGCCCTTCTGCGCCGTCTCCACGAGGTACAGGCGCAGCTTCTCGTTCACGGTGAGAGAGAAGCCGCCGACCTCGCCGATCGCCTCCGTGACGCCCTCGAACAGCTCCGGGTGCTTGTCGACGAGGTAGCGGGCGCCGTAGGTGCCGCCGGCCTCCTCGTCGGCGAGGAACGCCAGGACGATGTCGCGGGGCGGCCTGCGGCCGGCGCGCATCCGGTCGCGGACGACCGCGAGGGTCATCGCGTCCATGTCCTTCATGTCGACCGCGCCGCGCCCCCAGACGCAGCCGTCGGCGACCTCGCCGGAGAACGGGTCGTACGTCCAGTCGGCGGCGTTGGCCGGGACGACGTCGGTGTGGCCGTGGATGAGCAGGGCCGGGCGCGAGGGGTCCTCGCCCGCGATCCTGACGACCGTCGAGGCGCGGCCCTTGTGGGACTCGAGGATCCGGGGCTCCAGCCCCACCTCCGCGAGCTTCTCGGCGATGTACTCGGCGGCGCCGCGCTCGCCGGGGCCGGAGTGGTCGCCGTAGTTGCTGGTGTCGATACGGATGAGCTCGCTGCAGAGGTCGACGACCTCGCTCTCGGCGCTGGCTCCGGGACCGGTCCTGGCCGGATTCGACTCGCTCACGCTGGTTCCTCTCCGCGTCGTGCTGTCGGTGTGGCTGGTCTGGCGCCATCCTGCTACCGACGGGGCCCCGGACCCAAGGGCGGCACCGGGGGCGGGGGCGTGATCGAGCACGCCGAATGTTTGCTATGGTTTTCCACGTCGGAACGGCCCAGGGCCGCGAGACAGACACCTTGTCCGGGTGGCGGAATGGCAGACGCGCTAGCTTGAGGTGCTAGTGCCCTTTATCGGGCGTGGGGGTTCAAGTCCCCCCTCGGACACCAGCGAAGACCCCAGTTCACCTGGGGTCTTTCTGCTGTTGGGCGGCTGCTGCGAGAGGCGATGAAGAACACACTGGATCCGCTGGAGCCCAAAGCCGACAAGGCCACCGTGCGGCGGCACAACCTCAGCCTGGTGCTGCGGGCCGTGCACGACGAGGGCGAGGCCACGCGGGCCGCGGTGGCCGCGCGCGTGGGACTGACCCGCGCGGCGGTGTCGTCGCTGGTCGAACAGCTGCTGGCCGGGGGCTTCCTGGCCGAGTCGGGCAAGACGTTCAGCGGGCTGGCGGGGCGGCCGGGGACGGCGCTGCGGGTGGCGCGGACCGGCCCCGCCGGACTCGGCGTGGAGATCAACATCGACTACGTGTCGGTGTGCGTCGTGGATCTGGCCGGAACCGATCGGGTACGCCTCACGGAACACCTGGACAACCGGGACGTACCGCCCGGCGAGGTGCTGGCGCGGGCGGCCCGGATCGCGGCCCGCACGCTGGAGTCGGCGGCCGAGCAGGAGCTGCGTCCGGCGGGCGTCCGGCTCGCCCTGCCGGGCCTCGTGTCCGGCGGCACCGTGCGGCAGGCGCCGAACCTGGGCTGGAACCGGGTGGCGGCCCAGGACCTGTTCGGGGAGGCGCTCGGGGCGCTGCGGCCCGGGCTGCGGGCGCTGCCGGTCGGCTCGGACAACGAGGCGAACGCGGCGGCGCTGGCCGAGCTGTGGTTCGGCGAGGGCGGCGGCGCCGGGGAGCGGGCGCGGAGCTTCCTGTACCTGTCCGGGGAGATCGGCGTGGGCGGGGCCCTCGTCGTCGACGGCGAACTGCTGCGCGGGGCGCACGGCTTCGCCGGGGAGATCGGGCACGTGGTGGCGGACGCGGACGGCCCGGAGTGCCGGTGCGGGTCGCGGGGCTGCCTGGAGCAGTACGCCGGGCAGGCCGCGCTGCTGCGGGGCGCGGGCATCGCGAGGGACGCGGGCGGGCCCGGGGTGGCCGAGCTGGAGCGCCGCGCCGCCGCCGGTGACGCGCGGGCGGCCGGGGCGCTGGAGCGGGCCGGGCGGATGCTGGGGCTGGTCCTGTCCGGGGCGGTGAACCTGCTGGACCCGGACGCGGTGGTGCTGGGCGGGGTGTACCGGGGGCTGATGCCCTGGCTGGGGCCGTCCGTCGACGCGGAGCTGGGGCGCCGGGTGGTGTCCGGGCTGTGGGTCGCGGGGGGCGGGCGGCTGCGGGCGGCGTCGTCCTCGGGGGACGCGGCGCGGGGGGCCGCCGCGCTGGTCGTGCGGGACGTGATCGCCGATCCGGCGGGGTACGCGGAGCGCGCGGGCGCGGCGTAGGGCGGCGGGGTCCGGCGCGGGCGCGGTACGGACGCCCCGCGGGGTCGTACGGGCACCCCGCGGGGCCGTACGGGCACCCCGCGGGGCGGCGCCCTCGTGGGACGCCGCCCCGGGTGGGCCGTGGGTCAGCGGGTGGCGAGCAGGTGGTCCAGGGCCAGCTGGTCGAGGCGCTCGAAGGCCATGGAGCGCTCGGCCGCCGCCGCGGGGTCGAACTCCTCGTAGGCGGTGGTGTCCGCGAGGAGGGACGCCAGGCCGTCCTCGGCCGTGGGGCGGGCCAGCTCGTGGAGGCGGGACGCTCGCAGGGCCTCGCGGACCTCCGGGTCGGCGCGGAAGGCCGCGGCGCGCTCCTTGAGGATCAGGTAGTTGCGCATGCAGTTCTTCGCCGACTCCCACACCCCGTCCGCGCCGTCCGTGCGGACCGGCTTGAAGTCGAAGTGGCGCGGGCCCTCGTACCCGGCCGTCTCCAGCAGGTCGACCAGCCAGAACGCCTGGCGGAGGTCGCCGGCGCCGAAGCGGAGGTCCTGGTCGTACTTGATGCCGCACTGGCCGTTGAGGTCGATGTGGAACAGCTTGCCCGCCCACAGGGCCTGGGCGATGCCGTGGGGGAAGTTGAGGCCGGCCATCTGCTCGTGACCCGTCTCCGGGTTGACGCCGACGAGTTCGGGGCGCTCCAGGCGCTCGATGAAGGCGAGGGCGTGGCCGATGGTGGGCAGCAGGATGTCGCCGCGCGGCTCGTTGGGCTTGGGCTCGACGGCGAAGCGCAGGGAGTAGCCCTGCTCGGTGACGTACTGGCCGAGCAGGTCGAACGCCTCCTTCATCCGGTCGAGGGCGACGCGGACGTCCTTGGCGGCGCCCGACTCGGCGCCCTCCCGGCCGCCCCAGGCCACGTAGACGGTCGCGCCCAGTTCGACGGCGAGGTCGATGTTGCGGATGGTCTTGCGCAGCGCGTAGCGGCGGACGTCGCGGTCGTTCGCGGTGAAGGCGCCGTCCTTGAAGACGGGGTGCGCGAACAGGTTCGTGGTGGCCATCGGCACCTTCATGCCGGTGCGGTCCAGGGCCGCGCGGAACCGCTTGACGGCCGCCTCGCGCTCGGCGTCGGAGGAGCCGAACGGGATGAGGTCGTCGTCGTGGAAGGTCACGCCGTGCGCGCCGAGGGCGGCGAGGCGCTCCACGGACTCGACGGGGTCGAGGGCCGGCCGGGTCGCGGTGCCGAACGGGTCGGCGCCCTGCCAGCCCACGGTCCACAGACCGAAGGTGAACTTGTCCTCGGGGGTGGGGGTGTAGCGGTCCGACATGGTCCTGATCCTTCGCCTCGTGTATTTGTTTGCTTAGATTACTAATAGCTTACGCAGGCACTTCCGCCAAGGGGACCCGCCCGTCCAACCCTGTTGGAAGGCAATTTGTTTTGTGTACGATCAAAAGATGGACTCCCTAGTCATCGGCGTGGACAGCTCGACGCAGTCCACCAAGGCGGCCGTCGTGGACGCCGCAACGGGCCGGCTCCTGGCCGTGGGCCGCGCACCGCACACCGTGACCGGCGAGGGCGGTGCCCGGGAGAGCGATCCCGAGCAGTGGTGGGCCGCGCTCGCCGAGGCCGTGGCCGCCGGGCTGAAGGAGGCCGGCGCCGACCCCGGCGCGGTGACCGGGATCGCGGTCGCCGGGCAGCAGCACGGGCTGGTCGCGCTGGACGGCGCCGGCCGGCCGCTGCGCCCCGCGCTGCTGTGGAACGACACCCGCTCCGCCCCCCAGGCCGCCGCCCTCGCCGACGGGCTCGGCGCCCGGGCGTGGCTGGAGCGCACCGGCTCCGTGCCGGTGGCCTCCATGACGGCCGCCAAGTGGCGCTGGCTGCGCGAGAACGAGCCGCGCACCGCCGAAGCGGCCGCCGCGGTGCGCCTCCCCCACGACTTCCTCACCGAGCGGCTGACCGGGACCGCCGTCACCGACCCGGGCGACGCCTCCGGGACGTGCTGGTACTCCACGGCGACCGGGGCGTACGACCCCGGCCTGCTCGACCTGCTGGAACTGGACGCCGCCCTGCTGCCGCAGGTCGCGCCCGCGGCGGGCGCGCGCGTCGGCACGCTCACCGCGGCGGCGGCCGGGGCGCTCGGCCTGCCGGCCGGGGTCGCCGTCGCGGCCGGCACGGGCGACAACATGGCCGCCGCCGTCGGGCTGGGCCTCGGCGCGGCCGGGCTGCTCGACCACCCGGCCGTGTCGCTCGGCACGTCCGGCACCGTGTTCGCGGCGACGCGGGTCCGCCCCGCGACCGCCGCGCTCGCCGGGTTCGCCGCCGCGGACGGCCACGGCACGTACCTGCCGCTCGGCTGCACGCTCAACTGCACCCTCGCCGTCGACAGGGTCGCCGCGCTGCTGGGCCTGGACCGGGAGGACGCCGCGCCCGGCGGCGAGGCCGTCGTCCTGCCGTACCTCGACGGCGAGCGCACCCCCGACCTGCCCGGCGCGTCCGGGCTGCTGACCGGGCTGCGCCACACCACCACCCCGCAGCAGCTGCTCGGCGCCGCCTACGAGGGCGCCGTCTTCGCGCTGCTGCGCGCCCTGGGCGAACTGCCGGGCGGGGCCGGCGGCGACGCGCCGCTGCGGCTCGTCGGCGGCGGCGCCCGCGGGCGCACCTGGGTGGAGACGGTGCGCCGGCTCTCCGGGCGGGCCGTCGTCCTCCCCCGCACCACCGAACTCGTCGCCGTCGGCGCCGCCGCGCTCGCGGCGGGCGCCGCCGGTGGGGGCGATCCGGTGGCCGTCGCGGCCGGGTGGCGGACCGGTGAGGGCGAGACGCTGCCGCCCGTCGCGCCGGACCGTGGAACCCTGGACCGGATCGCCGCCGTACTCGACCGGGCAACCGCTCTCCTCACCACACAGGGACACCGATGAAGTTCACCGACGGCTTCTGGCTGATGCGTGACGGCGTTCGCGCCTCGTACGCGACCGAGGTGCGCGACCTGCACGTCAGCGACGACCACTTCACCGCCTACGCGGCGGTCAAGCGGGTCGAGCACCGGGGCCACACGCTCAACTCGCCGCTCCTGACGGTGGAGTGCTTCTCCCCCGCCGAGGGCGTGATCGGGGTCCGCGCCACCCACCACGCGGGCCGGGCCCACCGCGGGCCCGAGTTCGCGCTGCCCGGCGCCGACACCGGCGGCGGGGGCTTCGCCCGCACCCGGCGGGACGGCTCCGTGACCGAGCTGACCAGCGGGCCGCTGACCGTGCGGCTGGACCGGGACGGGCCGTGGGGCCTGACGTTCCTGGACGCGGAGGGGCGGCGGCTCACCGAGGCCGGGCCGAAGGGCACCGCGTTCGTGGTGGACGCGGACGGGGCGCACCACATGGTGGCGCAGCTCGCGCTGGCCGTGGGCGAGAACGTCTACGGGCTGGGAGAGCGGTTCACCCCGTACGTGAGGAACGGCCAGAGCGTCGACGTCTGGCAGGCCGACGGCGGCACGAGCAGCGAGCAGGCGTACAAGAACGTGCCGTTCCACCTGTCGTCGCGGGGCTACGGCGTCTTCGTCAACCACCCGGGGAGGGTGTCGTACGAGATCGGCTCCGAGTCGGTGGGGCAGGTGCAGTTCAGCGTCGAGGACCAGTCGCTGGAGTACTACGTCGTCGCCGGGCCGACGCCGAAGGAGGTGCTCTCCCGGTACACGGCGCTGACCGGGCGGCCCGCGCTGCCGCCGGCCTGGTCGTTCGGCCTGTGGCTGACGACGTCGTTCTGCACCTCGTACGACGAGGAGACCGTCGCCTCGTTCGTCGACGGGATGGCCGAGCGGGACATCCCGCTGTCGGTGTTCCACTTCGACTGCTTCTGGATGCGCGAGTACCAGTGGTCGGACTTCCAGTGGGACCCGGAGACCTTCCCCGACCCGGAGGGCATGCTCGCCCGGCTCAAGGAGCGCGGGCTGCGCGTCAGCATGTGGATCAACCCGTACATCGGGCAGAAGTCCACCCTCTTCGCGGAGGGCGCGGCGCTCGGGTACCTGGTGAGGCGGCCGAACGGCGACGTCTGGCAGTGGGACCTGTGGCAGGCCGGGATGGCGCTGGTGGACTTCACCGACCCGGCGGCCCGCGCCTGGTTCCAGGGGAAGCTGAAGGCGCTGCTGGACCAGGGCGTCGACTGCTTCAAGACGGACTTCGGAGAGCGCGTTCCGACGGACGTCGTGTGGCACGACGGCTCCGACCCGGAGCGGATGCACAACTACTACACCCACCTGTACAACCAGTGCGTGTTCGAGCTCCTGGAGAAGGAGCGCGGGCGCGGCGAGGCGGTGCTGTTCGCACGGTCGGCGACGGCGGGCGGGCAGCAGTTCCCCGTCCACTGGGGCGGCGACTGCTTCGCGTCGTTCGAGGCGATGGCGGAGTCGCTGCGCGGCGGGCTGTCGCTGAGCCTGTCCGGGTTCGGCTTCTGGAGCCACGACATCGGCGGGTTCGAGGGGACGCCGGAGCCGGCGGTGTTCAAGCGGTGGCTGGCGTTCGGCCTGCTGTCGTCGCACAGCAGGCTGCACGGGAACATGTCCTACCGGGTGCCGTGGGAGTTCGGCGACGAGGCGGTGGACGTCGCGCGGCAGTTCACGGAGCTGAAGCACCGGCTGATGCCGTACCTGTACGGGGCGGCCGTGGAGGCGCACCGGACGGGCGTGCCGCTGATGCGCCCCATGCTGGTGGAGTTCCCCGACGACCCGGGGTGCCGGACGCTGGACCGGCAGTACATGCTCGGGCCCGACCTGCTGGTGGCGCCGGTGTTCTCGGCGGACGGGGAGGTCGAGTTCTACGTGCCGGAGGGCACCTGGACGCACCTGCTGACCGGGGAGCGGGTGACCGGACCGGCGTGGCGGCGGGAGCGGCACGGCTTCGACAGCCTGCCGCTGTACGTGCGGCCGGGGGCCGTGCTGCCGCTCGGGGCGGACGACCAGCGGCCGGACGGGGACTGGCTGGACGGCCTGACCCTGCTGGTCCAGCCGGACGCCGACGGGGTGACGGTCACGGTCCCGGACCACTCCGGGGCGGAGGCCGGGCGGTTCTCCGTGGTGCGGGAGGACGGCGGGGCGGTACGGGTGACGGCCCGCGGGACGGAGCGGGAGTTCCGGGTGCGGGTGGTGGGCTCGGGGGCCGCCCGGGGGGCCGGGGAGGTCGTGGTCCCGGCCCGGTGACGCCCCGGTGACGCCCGGCGGGGCGCGGTGGCCGGCCGGTCGCCGCGCCCCTTGGCGGGACCCGCGCCGCGGTGGCCGCCGGCCCGCGCCGCGGTGGCCGCGGGCCGGCGGGAGCGCCCGCCCGCGGCGCGACCCGCCCCGTCGGTTAGCGTGGGGGCGTGGGGCGTCGGAGTGTGCGTGGGGTCGTCGGGCCGTTGGGACAGCGTGACGGGATCGACGCCGTCCGGGTGCGGCTGCCCGCCGGCGACTGGGCGACCCTGCGGGACCACCTCGTCGAGCGGTACGCGCGGGTCATCGGGGTCGCGCGGGTGGACGCCATGCTCGCCGAGGGGGCGTTCGTCGGGGCCGACGGACGGTCCGTGACGGGCGGCGAGCCGTACGCCGCCGGGCGGAGCCTGTGGTTCCACCGGGAGTTCCCGCCCGAGGCGCGGGTGCCGTTCGAGGTGGGGATCGTCCACCGCGACGAGCGGATCGTCGTCGCGGACAAGCCGCACTTCCTGGCGACGACCCCGCGCGGCCGCCACGTGACGGAGACCGCGCTCGCCCGGCTGCGGCGGGACCTGGGGCTGCCGCACCTGCAGCCCGCGCACCGGCTGGACCGGCTGACCGCGGGGCTCGTGCTGTTCGTGGTGCGGCCGGAGGACCGGGGCGCGTACCAGACGCTGTTCCGGGACCGGCGGGTGCGCAAGGAGTACGAGGCGCTGGCGCCGTACGCGCCGGGGCCGGCGGCGCCGGTGACCGTGCGCAGCCACATCGTCAAGGAGCGGGGGGTCCTCACCGCGTACGAGGTGCCGGGCGCCGAGCCGAACAGCGAGAGCCGGATCGAGCGGGTGGAGCGGCGGGGCGACCTCGCCCGGTACCGGCTGGTCCCGGAGACCGGCCGCACCCACCAGCTCCGGGTCCACATGAGCGGGCTCGGGGTGCCGATCCTCGACGACCCGCTCTACCCGGTGGTCCGGGAGGACGGGCCCGAGGACCACGGGCGCCCGCTGCGGCTGCTGGCGCGGGTCCTGGAGTTCACCGACCCGTTCGGCGGCTCACCCGTGCGGTTCGAGAGCCGGCTGCGGCTCGCGTGGCCCGGGTGAGCCGCGGAGGGGTCAGTCCTGCCGCTCGGCGGCGAGCGCCAGCACCCGCTTGCGGACGGCGAACCAGCCGCCGACCAGGAGCGCCGCGAGCAGCGGGAGGCAGGCCACGGTGGTCCGGCCGACGCCGCCGCCCCACCACATCAGGAACAGCACCGAGGCGAGGAACACCAGGGTGACGATCTGCGTGTACGGGGCCCACGGCAGGCGGTACTCCGGGCGGACGACCCGGCCCTCCCGGGCCCGCCGCCAGAACAGCAGCGAGCAGATCATGATCATGCCCCAGGTGCCGAGGATGCCGATCGAGGCGAAGTTGAGGACGAGCTCGAACGCCTCACCCGGCATGACGTAGTTGAGGCCGACGCCCAGGACGCCGAAGGAGGCGGTGAGGAGGATGCCGCCGTAGGGCACCTGGCCCCGGTTCATCAGGGCGGTGAACTTCGGCGCCGAGCCGGCCATGGCCATCGAGCGCAGGATGCGGCCGGTGGAGTACAGGCCGGAGTTGAGGCTGGAGAGGGCGGCGGTGAGGACGACGAAGTTCATCACGCCGGCCGTGCCGGGCACGCCGAGCTGGTCGAAGACGGTGACGAAGGGGCTCTCGTCGGACGAGTACGCGGTGTACGGCAGGAGCAGGGCGAGCAGGACCACCGAGCCGACGTAGAAGAGGCCCACGCGCCACATGATCGAGTTGATCGCCCGCGGCATGATCTTCTCGGGGTTGCGGGTCTCGCCGGCGGCGACGCCGCACAGCTCGACGGAGGCGTACGCGAAGACGACGCCCTGGACGACCAGCAGCAGCGGGAGCATGCCGAGCGGGAAGACGCCGCCGTTGTCGGTGACCGTGTGCAGTCCGGGGGTGTGGCCGCCGACGTCGTGGGAGGTGACGACGAGGAAGATGCCGACGCCCATGAAGATCACCAGGGCGGCGACCTTGACGATGGCGAACCAGAACTCCATCTCGCCGAAGTACTTCACCGAGATGAGGTTCGCGGTGAGGACGACGGCGAGGGCGATCAGCGCCAGGATCCACTGGTCGATGTCGCTGAACATCGACCAGAAGTGGGCGTAGGTGGCGGCCGCGGTGATGTCCGCGACGGCGGTGGTCGACCAGTTGAGGAAGTACAGCCAGCCGGCCGTGTAGGCGCCCTTCTCGCCCATGAACTCGCGGGCGTAGCTGACGAACGCGCCCGAGGACGGGCGGTAGAGGACCAGCTCGCCGAGGGCGCGGACGACGAAGAAGGCGAAGACGCCGCAGACCGCGTACGCGATGGCCAGGGAGGGGCCCGCGCCCGCGAGCCGGCCGCCCGCGCCGAGGAAGAGGCCGGTGCCGATCGCCCCGCCGATGGCGATCATGTTGACGTGCCGGGACTTGAGGTCCTTGCTGTAGCCGACGTCGCCGGCGTCGACGTGGGGGGCGTCCGGGCGTGCCGGGGAGCCGGTGCCCGGCGGGGTGGTGCCCGCGGGCAGCGTGCGGTCGCTCATGAGGAGTGGTTCGCCTTTGTGAGGGAGGATCGTGCGGTGCGCCGCCCTGGGGCCGGGTGGGAGGGATGTTCACCGCGGCGGCGGGCCTGCGGCACATCGTCACAGCAGGACAAGGGTGTCCGCTGTGGCCGGTGTCACATCAGGGACGCGCAACGACAGATCTGAGGTGTATCTGAGGTTACGGGCCAGTATGCGGCATGGGTACGGCGCGGGACGGCCCGGGGCCGGGCGCCGGTTCGGCGCGGGGCGCGAGGACGTCGAGCTCGCGGAGGGCGCCGAGGGCGATCTGCCGGGTCAGCTCCTCCGCGCGGACCGCGTCCCGCCCCCGTACGGCCTCGGCGACCTGGACGTGGAGGGTGACGGCGGCCGGGTCGGGGTCGTCGAACATGACGTGGTGGTGCGTGCGGCCGGTGAGGACCTCCGCGACGACGTCGCCGAGGCGGGCGAACATCTCGTTGCCGGACGCGTCGAGGACGATCCGGTGGAAGGCGATGTCGTGCACCAGGTACGCCTCCAACCGCCGGCCCCGGGAGGTGGCGACCATGCCGAGGGCCTCCTCGGTGAGGGCGCGGCACTGCTCGGGCGTGGCGTTCAGCGCGGCGAGGCCGGCGGCGACCGGTTCGACCGCGGAGCGCAGCACGGTGAGCGAGCGGAGCTGGCGGGGGCGGTCGGCGCCCGCGAGCCGCCAGCGGATGACCTGGGGGTCGTACACGTTCCACTGCTCGGTGGGGCGCACGGTCACGCCGACGCGCCGGCGCGAGGCGACCAGGTGCATGGACTCCAGGACGCGGACCACCTCGCGGACGACCGTGCGGGAGACCTCGAAGCGCTGGGCGAGGTCGTCGGTGCGCAGGACGCTGCCGGGCGGGTACTCCCCGGCGGTGATCGCCAGGCCCAGGGCTTCCAGCACACGCGTATGGAGCCCCCGGGCCTGAGTCGTCATGGGGCAAGCCTATGCGCCGGTGAAGACCACGAACAAAAAGTATGACTTTTACATCACAGGGACTTGAATACGTCGTACCCCATGGGTTTCAGTGTCCCGACGCCGCACGCGGCGTCATGGAGCGCAGACCTGGACAGCGAGGCACTCAGTCATGGAGAAACCCCTGGTCGTCGTGGTGATGGGGGTCGCCGGGACCGGCAAGACCACCCTCGGGCCGCTGGTCGCCGAACGGCTCGGCGCGCCCTACGCGGAGGGCGACGACTTCCACCCCGCGGCGAACATCGCCAAGATGTCGGCCGGCGTCCCGCTGGACGACGCGGACCGGTGGCCGTGGCTCGACGCGATCGGGCGGTGGGCCGGGGAGCACGCGGGGCGCGGCGGGGTGGTGAGCTGCTCGGCGCTGAAGCGGTCCTACCGGGACCGGCTGCGGGCGGCCGCGCCCGGCGCGGTGTTCCTGCACCTGGCCGGGGACCGGGCGCTGATCGAGGGGCGGATGGCCGCGCGCCGCGGCCACTTCATGCCCACGGCGCTGCTCGACTCGCAGTTCGCGACGCTCCAGCCGCTCGGCGACGACGAGGCGGGGGTCGCCGTCGACGTCTCCGGTACGCCGGAGGAGATCACCGACCGGGCCGTGGCCGCGCTGCGGCGGCTCGGCGGGGAGGCGACGGCTCCCCCGCCGCCTGCCCGCCCCCTCCTTCCCTGACCCCCGATCCCCCTCCCCAAGGAATCACCGTGACCAGACTCAGCGTCGAGATGCTGGCAGCGGACGCCGCCGAACCGATCACCTCGGCGGGCGACGCGCAGCTGGGCGTGGCCGTGCTCGCCGGCATCGCCCTCATCGTCGTCCTCATCACCCGGTTCAGACTGCACGCCTTCCTCGCCCTGACCATCGGGTCGCTGGCGCTGGGCGTCCTCGCGGGCGCGCCGCTGGACAAGACCCTCGCCTCGTTCACCGGCGGCCTCGGGTCGACGGTCGCCGGGGTGGGCGTGCTCGTCGCGCTGGGCGCGATCCTCGGCAAGCTCCTCGCGGACTCGGGCGGCGCCGACCGGATCGTCGACACGATCCTGGCGCGGGCCGGCGGGCGGTCCATGCCGTGGGCGATGGTGCTGATCGCCTCGGTGATCGGGCTGCCGCTGTTCTTCGAGGTCGGCATCGTGCTGCTGATCCCCGTCGTGCTGATGGTCGCCCGGCGCGGCGGCTACTCGCTGATGCGCATCGGCGTCCCGGCGCTGGCCGGCCTGTCCGTGATGCACGGGCTGATCCCGCCGCACCCCGGCCCGCTGGTCGCGATCGACGCGCTCGGCGCGGACCTGGGCATCACGCTCGCGCTGGGCCTGGTCGTCGCCATACCCACCGTGATCGTCGCCGGGCCGCTGTTCTCCCGGTACGCCGCCCGCTGGGTCGACATCCCCGCGCCCGACGGCATGCTGCCGCAGCGGGCCGCGGAGGACGGCGGGCCCGAGAAGCGGCCCGGCTTCGGGGTCACCGTCGCCACGGTGCTGCTGCCCGTGGTCCTGATGATGGTGAAGGCGCTGGTCGACATCGTCGTGGACGACCCCGCCGACGGCCTCCAGCGGGTCACGGACATCATCGGCTCGCCGCTGATCGCGCTGCTCGCGGCCGTGCTCGTGGGGCTGTTCACGCTGGGCCGGGCGGCCGGGTTCACCAAGGAGCGGATCTCCACGACCGTGGAGAGGTCGCTGGCGCCGATCGCGGGCGTGCTGCTGATCGTCGGCGCGGGCGGCGGCTTCAAGACGACGCTCATCGACATCGGCGTGGGCCGGATGATCCTCGACCTGTCGAAGGACTGGGCGATCCCGGGCCTGCTGCTCGGCTGGCTGATCGCGGTGGCGATCCGCCTCGCGACGGGCTCCGCGACCGTGGCGACGATCTCGGCGGCCGGCCTGGTCGCGCCGCTGGCCGCCGACATGTCGGCCTCCCACGCGGCGCTGCTGGTGCTGGCGATCGGCGCCGGGTCGCTGTTCTTCAGCCACGTCAACGACGCCGGGTTCTGGCTGGTGAAGGAGTACTTCGGCATGGACGTCGGCCAGACGGTCAAGACCTGGTCGGTGATGGAGACGATCATCTCGGTCGTCGGCATCGTGTGCGTGCTGCTGCTGTCCCTGGTGCTGTAGCCGGCCGGCGGCCGGTGGTGGTGCGGGCCGGGGCGCCCCCCAATTCGGGGGCGTCCCGGCCCGCCCGCGTGTGACGCTACGGGCATGAGCGACCACGACGCCCTCCCCCCGTACCTACTCGCCTTCCCCGGCCCGCTGCGCGACCGGCTCGTCGCCGCCGTCCTGACCGGGGCGAAGACGGCGACGACCGGGCTGCTCGCGGAGTACGAGGCGGAGGGGGAGCCCCTGCCCGCGCCCGGTGCCCGGTCGGCGCTGGTCGACTCGGCGGACCGGCCGGTCGCGGTGGTGGAGGTGGTGGAGGCGCGGGTGCTGCCGCTCGGCGAGGTCGACCTCCGGCACGCCGTCGACGAGGGCGAGGGCCACCGGTCGGTGGCGGAGTGGCGGGCCGCGCACGAGCGGTTCTGGCACGGCGACGCCCTGCGGTCCGCGCTCGGCGACCCGCACTTCACGGTGGACGACACGACCCGGGTGGTGGCGGAACGGTTCCGCGTGGTGGAGGTGCTCGACCCGGTCGCCGCGGCGGTCGCGGGCGAACTGCGGCTGCTGGACCCGGCCGTACGGGCGTCGCGGGCCGAGGCGTCGCGGCTGCTGGACCCGGAGTTCACCGAGGTCGGCGCGTCGGGGCGGCGCTGGACGCGGGAGGAGATGCTCGCCGAGCTGCCCGGGATGGAGGGGAGCGCGGCACGGGGGCCCCGCCACGAGGTCTCCCGCATGGCGGGCGTGGCGCTCGCGCCGGGCCTGGTGCACCTGACGTACGAGACGGTCGCCGGCGGCCGGCGGGTGCGCCGCTCCTCGCTCTGGCGGCACGCGGCGGACGGCACGGGGGCGCCGTGGCGGCTGTACCACCACCAGGGGACACCGGTCCCGGACGGGGCGTAGGCCCGGACGGGGTGCCGGGCAGGGCCCGGGCGTCGGCAGCGGAGCCGGGACCGGCGGCGGGAGCCGGGACCGGCGGCGGGAGGGCGTCAGGCCACGGCGCGCGCCGCCGCCCGGCCCGCCGCGCGGCCGGAGAAGAGGCAGCCGCCGAGGAACGTGCCCTCCAGGGCGCGGTAGCCGTGGACGCCGCCCCCGCCGAAGCCGGCCGCCTCGCCCGCCGCGTAGACGCCCGGCAGCGGCTCCCCCGCCGCGGTGAGGACCCGCGACGACAGGTCCGTCTCCAGGCCGCCCAGCGACTTGCGGGTGAGGATGTTCAGCCGCACCGCGATCAGCGGCCCGGCCTTCGGGTCGAGGATGCGGTGCGGGGCCGCCGTGCGGATCAGCCGGTCGCCGAGGTACCTGCGGGCACCGCGGATGGCGGTGACCTGGAGGTCCTTGGTGAAGGGATTGGCCATCTCCCGGTCGCGGGCGACGATCTCGCGGCGCAGCGCGGCCTCGTCGACCAGCGGCTCGCCGGTGAGCGCGTTCATGCCGCGGACCAGGGCGGACAGGTCGCGCTCCACGACGAAGTCGGCGCCCTTGTCCATGAACGCCCGGACCGGCGCGGGCACGTCGGCGCGGGCGCGGTTGACGACGTCGCGGACGGACCTGCCGGTGAGGTCGGGGTTCTGCTCGCTGCCGGAGAGCGCGAACTCCTTGCCGATGATCCGCTGGTCGAGGACGAACCACGTGTGCTCGTGGCCGGTCCCCATGATGTGCTCCAGCGTGCCGAGCGTGTCGAAGCCGGGGAAGAGGGGGACGGGCAGGCGGCGGCCGAGTGCGTCCAGCCACAGGGAGGACGGGCCGGGGAGGATGCGGATGCCGTGACGGGCCCAGATCGGGTCCCAGTTCTCGATGCCCTCGGTGTAGTGCCACATGCGGTCGCGGTTGACGTGGTGGGCGCCGGCCGCCTCCGCGATGCCGAGCATCAGCCCGTCGACGTGCGCGGGGACGCCGGACAGCATCCGCTTGGGCGGGGTGCCGAGCCGCTCGGGCCACTGGGCGCGGACCAGGTCGTGGTTGCCGCCGATGCCGCCGGAGGCGATGACGACCGCCTGGGCGCGGTACTCGAAGGCGCCGGCGACCTCGCGGCTGCTGGCCGTGCCCCGGGGGGCGTCGGACGGCTCCAGGACCTCACCGCTGACGGTGTCCACGGCGCCGCCGGTGCGGCCGAGGCCGGCGACGCGGTGGCGGAAGCCCGTCCGGACGAGGCCCCGGGCGATGCCCGCGCGGACGCGGCGCTCGAACGGGGCGACGAGGCCGGGCCCCGTGCCCCAGGTGATGTGGAAGCGCGGGACGGAGTTGCCGTGCCCGGTGGCGCCGTAGCCGCCGCGCTCGGCCCAGCCCACGACGGGGAAGAAACGGACCCCCTGGCGGTGCAGCCAGGCGCGCTTCTCGCCGGCCGCGAAGTCCACGTACGCCTCCGCCCAGCGGCGCGGCCAGCGGTCCTCGGCGCGGTCGAAGCCGGCCGTGCCGAGCCAGTCCTGGAGGGCCAGGTCGCGGCTGTCGCGGACGCGCATGCGGCGCTGCTCGGGCGAGTCGACGAGGAACAGCCCGCCGAAGGACCAGTGGGCCTGCCCGCCGAAGGACTGCTCCGGCTCCTGGTCGAGGAGGATGACGCTGCGCCCGGCGTCGACGAGCTCGGCGGTGGCCACCAGGCCGGCGAGGCCCGCGCCGATCACGATCACGTCAGCGTCGTAGGCCATGGGCTTCCGTCCTTCCGGGGATGATCGGGGCGTCCGATCTTCCGTACTCTGCGGTAACCGCGTCAACCCCCGTGGACCGCGGAGCATCCGAACGACCGATGAGGACGGAACGTGAACGCATCCCCCGCCGAGGAGCTCCTGGACGTCGTCGACGAACGGGACGAGGTGATCGGAACGCTCCCGCGCGGCGAGGTGTACGCCCGCGGGCTGCGCCACCGCTGCGCGTTCGTCCTGGTGCGGGACGCCTCCGACCGGGTGTTCGTGCACCGCCGCACCGCGTCGAAGCTGCTCTTCCCCTCCCTGTACGACATGTTCGTCGGCGGTGTCGTCGGCGCGGGCGAGTCGTACGACGCGGCGGCGCTCCGGGAGGCCGAGGAGGAGCTGGGCGTGCGCGGCCTGCCCCGGCCGGTGCCGGTCCTGTCGTTCCTGTACGACGACGGGCCGGGCGGGCGCGGCTCGTGGTGGTCGCGGGTGTACGAGGTGCGGTGCGACCTCCCGGTGTCGCCGCAGGTGGAGGAGGTCGCCTGGCACGCGTTCCTGACGGAGGAGGAGCTGGAGCGGCGGCTGGGCGAGTGGACGTGGGTGCCGGACGGCCTCGTGGCGTGGGAGCGGCTGCGCTCGGCGCGCGGTTAGGGTGCGGCGGTGGGTGATTTCGGACGAGATGTCCGGCTGTGGTTCTCGCCGCAGCGGGTGCGGGAGGAGGGCGAGACGCCGGACTACCGGTTCTCGCTCGCCAACGAGCGGACGTTCCTCGCGTGGCTGCGGACCGGTCTCGCCCTGGTGGGCGGGGGGTTCGCCGTGGACCAGTTCCTGCCCGACCTGCGGTGGGGGGTGCGGGTCGGGATGGCGCTGGTGCTGCTGGGCGCCGGGGCGCTGTGCGCGCTGCGGGCGGTCAACCACTGGGTGCGGTGCGAGCGGGCGATGCGGCGCGGGGAGGACCTGCCGGTCAGCCGGTTCCCGGCGCTGCTGAGCCTGGCGGTGGGGCTGGTGGCCCTCGCGATGGTGCTGGCGGTGGTGTCGGGGTGGACGGGGTGACGGGGGAGGTGCGCGATCCCGGTCTGCAGCCGGAGCGGACGCGGCTGGCGTGGCGGCGTACGACGCTGTCGTGCACCGTCGCCGCCGTGCTGGCCGCGCGGCAGGCCGTGCACGGCGGTGACGTGTCGGCGGCCGGCGTGCTGGGGGCGGGGCTGTCGCTGCTGGTGTGGGTGGCGTTCCTGGTGGTGGCGCACCGGCGGATCGCCGCGCTGGGGCGGGGGCGGCCGCGTGCGCTGAGGGGGCCCGCCGCCGTGGCGGCGGCGGGCTGCACGGTCGCGCTGGCCGGGTTCGCGGTGGCGGTGGTGCTCTGAGCGGGTGCCGGGGCTCTGGGCGGGTCCGGGGCTCTGAGGCGGGCACCGGGGCTCTGGGCGGGTCCGGGGCTCTGAGGCGGGCGCCGGGGCAGGGAGCGCCGGGGCGGAGGGCGGAGAGCGGGGGCGGGGGCCGGTCAGTCCTCGCCGACCGTGACGACGACCTTGCCGCCGAGGCCGCCCGCCATCGCCGCGCGCTGCGCCCGGGCCGCCTCCTCCAGCGGGTAGGTCCGGGCCACCCGCACCGTCAGCACGCCCCCCTCGGCCAGGTCGGCGAGCGCCGTCAGGTCGTCGGCGTCCGGACGCACCCAGAAGTACAGGCCGCCCAGGCCCACCACCTCGCCGTCCGCGACGGAGGCGAGGCGCCCCTCGGGGGTCAGCACCTCCGGGGAGGTCATCAGCGGCTCGCCGCCCACCGTGTCCAGGACCGCGTCCACGCCGTGCGGGGCGAGGTCGCGCACCCGGCGCGCGAACCCGTCGCCGTATAGGACCGGTTCGCCGCCCAGCTCCCGCACCCGGTCGGCGCCGGACTCCCGGACCGCGCCCAGCACGCGGGCGCCGAGGTGGCGGGCGATCTGCACCGCGAACGAGCCGACGCCGCCGGCCGCCGCGTGGACCAGCACGGTCTCCCCGTTCCGCACCCGCAGCGCCCGGTGGAGCGCCTGGTACGCGGTGAGGCCGGCCAGGGGCAGCGCGGCCGCCTCCGCGAAGCCCAGGGTGCGGGGCTTGCGGGCGAGGGTGCGGACGGGCGCGGCGACGTACTCGGCGAAGGTGCCGTGGCACAGGACGTCCTCCCGGACGTACCCCATCACCTCGTCGCCGACGCCGAACTCGGGGACGGAGACGCCGGGCTGGACGACCACGCCGGACACGTCCCAGCCGGGGACGACCGGGAAGAAGGCGTCCAGGATCGTGTCGAGGTAGCCGGCCTGGCACTTCCAGTCGACCGGGTTGACGGCCGCCGCCCGCACCTTGACCAGGACCTTGTCGGGGCCCACCTTCGGGGTGGGGCGGTCGCCGTACTCCAGGACCTCCGGTCCGCCGTAGCGGCGGTAGCTGATCGCCTTCATGGGACGACCCTCCACCAAGGTGATCAATCAGGCAAACAGGGATAACCTGGGAGTGTCAGCAACCCTCCGTACAGAGGCCCCGCCATGACGGTCCTGCATCAGGAACACCAGGCGCACTCCCACGTACACGGCCCCACCTGCGGCCACCAGTCCGTGGTCCACGGCGACCACGTCGACTACGCCCACGACGGGCACCTGCACCGCGAGCACTCCGGGCACTGGGACGAGTGCGAGCCGGGCGAGCACGTCGCCCACAGCGGCCACGCCCACGAGCACGGCGACACCTGCGGCCACCCGGCGGTCGCGCACGGGGACCACATGGACTACGTCCACGACGGGCACCGGCACGCCGCCCACGACGGGCACTGGGACGACCACTGACCGGGCCCCGGCCCCGCGGATGACCCCGCCCTGTCCCCCGCCGTCCCGGACTGGCAGGCTCTGCATGTCCAGTTCGGCCACGACCCGGGGGGACACCGGTGCCCGCAATCGACCCGTACACCGTCCAGCTCGCACCCGACGTGCACGCCTACGTCCAGCCGGACGGCGGGTGGTGCCTGAACAACGCCGGGTGGATCGGTGACGGCGCCCGGACCGTCCTGGTCGACACCGCGGCGACCGAACGCCGGGCGCTGGCCCTGCGCGACGCGCTCCTCGCCCACGGCGCCGCCCCGCCGGACACGGTCGTCAACACCCACCACCACGGGGACCACACGTACGGCAACTGCGTCTTCCTGCCCGGGGCGACCGTCGTCGGGCACGAGGCGTGCCGCCGCGAGGTGCTGGCGGCGGGGCGGCAGCTGCACCTGATCTGGCCGCGGACCGACTTCGGCGACATCCGCGTCAGCCCGCCCTCGGTGACGTACGCCGACCGGATGACCCTGCACGCGGCGGGCACCGAGGTGCGGCTGATCCACCCGGGCGTGGCCCACACCGCGGGCGACACGATCGTGCACCTGCCGGAGCGGGGCGTCGTCTTCACCGGGGACCTGGTCTTCCACAGCGGGACGCCGTTCCTGGCGACCGGTTCGCTGCGCGGGTCGCTGCGGGCCCTGGAACTGCTGCGGTCGCTGGGGGCGGAGACGGTCGTGCCGGGGCACGGGCCGCTCGCGGACCCGTCCGTGTACGACGAGACGGAGGCGTACCTGCGGTTCGTGGCCGGGCTGGCGGAGGAGGGGCACGCCGAGGGGCTGACGCCGCTGGAGGTGGCGCGCCGGGCGGACCTGGGCGTGTTCGGGGAGCTGCGCGAGCCGGAGCGGCTGGTGGCCAACCTCCACCGCGCGTACGCGGAACTGGAGGGGCTGCCGGAGGGGTCGCCGCTGGACGTGGCGGCGGTGTTCGGGGACATGGCCGTGATGAACGGCGGCCGGGCGGTGGCCTGCCACGCCTGACGGCGCCCGCCCGCACGTCGGGCCCCGCCGGCCCCGGGCCGATGTGCGGGCGGGCGCGGCGGCCCGTGCGCGCCCGCGGGGGTGGACGACATACCGACTGGTCGGTCATGATGCCCGGGTGACCCGGCCCCGTCCCCGAAAGGTGCGCCCCATGAGCTCTGCCCCGCCGCCAGGCCTCGACCCCGAGCGGTTGCGCGGGCTGCTGGACCGCGAGCTGCCCGGGCTGGTGGCCGGGCCCCTCGACGCCCGGCTGATCGAGGGAGGCCGCTCCAACCTGACGTACGCCATCACGGACGGCACCCGCCGCTGGGTCGTCCGCCGCCCGCCGCTGGGCCACGTCCTGGCCACCGCGCACGACATGAGGCGCGAGCACCGCGTCCTGAGCGCCCTGCACCCGACCGCCGTGCCGGTGCCCCGGCCGCTGCTGCTGTGCGAGGACGAGTCGGTGCTCGGGGCGCCGTTCTACGTGATGGACTTCGTGCCGGGCACCCCGTACCGGACCGCCGGGCAGCTGGCCCCGCTGGGCCCCGAGCGCACCCGGGCCGCCGTGCTGGGCCTGGTCGACACGCTGGTCGAGCTGCACGCGGTGGACCCGCAGGAGGTGGGCCTCGGGGACTTCGGGCGGCCGGAGGGCTTCCTGGACCGGCAGCTGCGCCGCTGGGGCAAGCAGCTCGCCGCCTCGCGCGGCCGCGAGCTGGCGGGGATCGACGAACTGCACGCCGCCCTCGGGCGCGACCTGCCCGCCTCCCCCGCCGCCACCGTCGTCCACGGCGACTTCCGCCTCGACAACGTCCTCATCGACGACGGGGACCGGATCGCCGCCGTCCTCGACTGGGAGATGTCGACCCTCGGCGACCCGCTCACCGACCTCGGGCTGCTCGTCATGTACAGCACCCCGCTGGACGTGCCGGGGGCCGTCATCAGCACCACCGCGACGGCCGCCGGGCACCCCGCCGCGCGCGAGCTGGTCGAGCGGTACGCCGCCCGGTCGGGGCGGGACGTGTCGCGGCTCGCCTGGTACACGGCGTTCGCCTGGTTCAAGCTCGCCGTCATCCTCGAGGGCATCCACTACCGGTACACGCTCGGCCAGACGGTGGGCGCGGGCTTCGACCGGATCGGGGAGCTGGTCCCCCTCTTCATCGAGCACGGCCTCACCACCCTTCAGGAGGGCTGACCCATGGACTTCGCGATGGACGCGCGCACCGAGGAACTCCGGGAGCGGCTGCTGGACTTCATGTCCGCGCACGTGTACCCGGCCGAGGCGGTCGCCGAGGAGCAGCGGGCGGAGCTGGCCTCGCCGTGGGACACCCCGCCCGTGGTGGAGGAGCTGAAGGCGGAGGCGCGGCGGCGGGGCCTGTGGAACCTGTTCCTGCCGGACGGGAAGTACGGCGCGGGGCTGACCAACCTCCAGTACGCGCCGCTCGCGGAGATCACCGGCCGCTCCCCGCACCTGGCGCCGACCGCGCTGAACTGCGCGGCGCCCGACACCGGGAACATGGAGGTCCTCGCCCAGTTCGGCACCCCCGAGCAGCGCGAGCGGTGGCTGGAGCCGCTGCTGGCCGGGGAGATCCGCTCCGCGTTCGCGATGACGGAGCCGGAGGTCGCCTCGTCGGACGCGACGAACATCGAGACGCGGATCGAGCGGGACGGCGACGCGTACGTCGTCACGGGCCGCAAGTGGTACATCTCCGGGGCGATGAACCCGGACTGCCGGATCTTCATCGTGATGGGCAAGACCGACCCGGACGGCGCCGACGTCCGCCGCCAGCAGTCCATGGTGCTGGTCCCCCGCGACACCCCGGGCGTCGAGGTGCGGCGCGCGATGCGGGTGTACGGGTACGAGGACCACTCCCACGGCGGGCACGCCGAGGTGGTGTTCGACCGCGTCCGCGTGCCGGTCTCGAACCTCGTCGGCGAGGAGGGCGGCGGGTTCGCCATCGCCCAGGCGCGGCTCGGCCCGGGGCGGATCCACCACTGCATGCGGCTGATCGGCATGGCGGAGCGGGCGATCGAGCTGATGTGCCGGCGGGCCGTGTCCCGGACGGCGTTCGGGAAGCCGCTGGCCGCGCAGGGGCAGGTGCACGCGTGGATCGCGGACGCCCGGGTCGCCGTGGAGCAGCTGCGGCTGCTGGTGCTGAAGACGGCGTGGCTGATGGACACGGTCGGCAACCGGGGCGCCCACACGGAGATCCAGGCCATCAAGATCGCCACCCCGCGCACGGTCGTGGACGTCATCGACCGGGCCGTGCAGCTGCACGGGGCGGGCGGCGTGAGCCAGGACTTCCCGCTGGCGGAGCTGTGGGCGGCGGCGCGGACGCTGCGGCTGGCGGACGGGCCCGACGAGGTGCACCAGCGGTCGCTCGCCCGGCGCGAGCTGAAGCGGTACGCCTGAGGCCCCGCGGACCCCGCGGTCCGCGGGCCCCGCGGCCCGCGGGCGCGAGGGCCGCGGGCGCGAGGGCCGCGGGCGCGAGGGCCGCGGGGCCTACGGGCGCAGGGCCCGCAGCAGGAGGTCGGCGAGGTGGTCGGCGACCTCCTGCGGGCCGAGCGGGCCGTTCGGGCGGTACCAGGTCGACAGGTGGTGCACCGAGCCGAAGTGGTAGTCGACGACCAGGTCGGCCGGGGTGGCGGTGGAGAACACGCCGGCGCGCTGGCCCTCCTCGACCAGGGCGCGGAAGCGCTCGTGGTAGCGGCGCCGCTCGGCGCGCACCTGCTTGTTCTTCTCCGGGCTCAGGTGGTGCATGGAGCGGAAGAAGATCGACGCGTCGTCGAGGTTCTCGATGGTGGTGACGACGACGTCGGCGGCGGCGTCCCGCAGCCGCCGCTCGACCGGGGCGTCGGCGTCCGCGAAGGCGTCCAGCCGTTCCTGCTGGAGGCGCAGCACGCGCGCGTACACCTCGTGCAGCAGGTCCTCCTTGGACCCGAAGTAGTGGTAGAGGGCGCCCTTGGTGACCCCGGCCGCCTCGACGATCTCCTGGACGGAGGTCCGGTCGTAGCCCCGCTCGGCGAAGAGGCGGGTGGCGGCGGCCAGCAGCCTGCGGGGGACGGGGGTGGCACCGTTCCCGTCCGTCGTCCTGGCCATGTGCCGACACCTCTCCCTCGTCGCCGTTCCGTCACCCGGTGGTCGACCGATCTTCCCACTAGTCGCGGCGGGGATCACCGCCCGGTCGCCTCCCAGGCGCGCTGGATGCGGTTCATGCCGCCCAGCCAGCGCTCCGGCCCGGCGGCGCGGGCCTGGTAGAAGTCCGCGACCTCGGGGTGCGGGAGGATCAGGAACCGGTCCTGCGCCATCCCCGCGAACAGCGCGTCCGCGACGTCCTCCGGTTCGATGGCGGTGGGGGCGAGGACCAGTTCGCCGGCCGACCCGGCGGCGGTGAGCATGTCCGTGCGGACGCCCTGCGGGCAGATGGCGTGGACCTTGATCCCGCGGTGCCGGTAGGTGAGGGACAGCCACTCCGCGAAGGCGTACGCGCCGTGCTTGGTCACGCTGTACGGGGCGGCGCCGACCATGGTGAGCAGGCCGGCCGCCGAGACGGTGGAGACGAACCGGCCGGCGCCGCGCTCCAGCCAGCCGGGCAGCAGGACGCGGGCGGCGCGGACGTGGGCCATGACGTTGACGTCCCAGGCGGCGGCCCACACCTCCTCGTCGGCGAAGGCGTCGCCGGGCGAGGCGAGGCCGGCGTTGGCGCAGTAGACGTCGACGGTGCCGTCGAGGGCGTCGCGGGCCTCCTCCACGACGGCGGAGGCGTCGCCGGGGACGGGGACGGCGCCGATCTCCTCGGCGACGGCCCTCGCGCGGACCGGGTCGAGGTCGTTGACGACGACGCGGGCGCCCTCGGCGGCGAACCTGCGCGCGAGGGCGGCGCCGATGCCGCCGCCCGCTCCCGTGACGACCACGTGCGCGCCCTGGACCGTGCTCATCGTGAAACCCCTCTCCGCCGCGCTTCCACCGGGACGGGCGGCACCGTGAAGACCGGCCGCCGCCCAGCAGACTAACCGGTCGGTATGTCCACCGGGAAGGGGCGTCGCGCTAGCCTGCGAGGTCTCATGCCGGAGCGTGACGGAACGATCACGGAGGTGGTCCCATGGGCGTGTCCAGACGGGGTCTGCTGGCGGTGGCGGGTGGTGCGGTGGGGGCGGCCGGTGCCACGGGGGCGACCGGGGCGGTGGGTCTCGCGGCGGCCCCGGCGGCTCCGGCGGCTCCGGCGGCTCCGCGGGAGGAGGCTCCGGCCGGGGCCGCGCAGGGCGCCCCGCGGCGGCGGGTGCGGACCGGCTTCGACCGGCTGGCCGCGGACGGGTACGCGGTGCTCGCCGGGCAGCGGGTCGGCGTGGTGACCAACCCGACGGGGGTCACCGCCGACGTGCGGCACGTGGTGGACGTGATGCACGCCGACGACCGGGTGCGGCTGGTGGCGGTGTTCGGGCCCGAGCACGGCTTCCGGGGCACCGCGCAGGCGGGCGGCTCGGAGGGGCGGTACGACGACCCGGCCACCGGGCTGCCGGTGTACGACACGTACGGCAGGAGCGGGCAGGCCCTCGCGGACGTGTTCACCGCGTCCGGGGTGGACACGGTGGTGTTCGACATCCAGGACGCGGGGGCGCGCTTCTACACGTACATCTGGACCATGTACGACTGCATGGTCGCCGCCGAGTTGGCGGGGAAACGATTCGTCGTCCTCGACCGGCCGAACCCGGTCGGCGGGCGGGCGGCGCTGGGCCCGGTGCTGGACCGGGCGTACGCCACCTTCGTGGGGCGCGAGCCGATCGCGCAGGTGCACGGGATGACCGTGGCGGAGCTGGCGGGCCTGTTCAACGGGGAGTTCCTGGCCCGCCCGGTGCGCCTGGGGACGGTGCGGATGTCGGGGTGGCGGCGGCGGGACCTCTTCGACGCGACGGGGCTGCCGTGGGTGCCGCCGAGCCCGAACATGCCGACCCCGGACACGGCCCTGGTGTACGGCGGGACCTGCCTGTTCGAGGGCACCAACCTGTCGGAGGGGCGCGGCACGACCCGGCCGTTCGAACTGCTGGGCGCCGAGGGCGTGGACCGGCGGTGGGCGCAGGCGGCGAACGCGCTGGGGCTGCCCGGGGTGGTGTTCCGGGAGGCGTACTTCGCGCCGGTGTTCTCCAAGTTCCAGGGGAAGACGGTCGGCGGGGTGCAGCTGCACGTCCACGACCGGGAGGCGTTCGACCCCGTGCGGACCGGGATCGGGCTGCTGGTGACGGCGAAGCGGACGTGGAGCGGGTTCGCCTGGCGCCCCGACCGCTGGATCGACAAGCTGACGGGCTCGGCGACCGTGCGGACCCTGATCGACGCGGGCGCCGGCCCGGACGAGGTGGCCGCCGCGTGGCAGCGCGACCTCGCGGCGTTCCGGGCGGTGCGCGCGAAGTACCTGCTGTACCGCTGAAACGGGGGCGCGGGCGCCCGGCCGGCGGGGTGAGGGGCCGTCACGTCCCGGCCGCCGCCGCGCCGGGCGCCGCCGCGCGCCCTTCCGTACGGATGGGGAGAGGTGGTGGTGATGGAGTCCATTCGATTTTCGATGGAGCCGGAACGGGCACCCGTACGTCTCTTCAACGACGCCGAAGTACCAGCGACGGAGGTGGCGGAGCGATGGCCGGTTTCCGAAGTCTCGCCAGACAGGTTCGTGATCCGGGGTGCGACGTGGCGCTGCGGCGCTACTCGCTGCGCAAGTGCCTGGAGCGGTTCGCCCCGTACGGGCACCGCGCGACCTGGGACCACCTGTGCCGGCGGCACGGGTTCGGGCACGAGGACAGGGACCTCGATCCGGCGCGGCTGGTGGCCGCGCTCGACGAGGTGGAGGAGGCGCGGGCCGTGTGGCTCGCCTACGAGCGGCGGTTCGCGGAGCGGCGCCGCAGGGAGAAGCGCCTGGGGCTGCGCACCCCGGGGCCGATCGACGACTGGCACCGGCTCACCTGGGGCGGCAACGGCGTGGCGCGCTGCGTCGACCCGGCGGTGCACCCCGACCTGCCCCTGGGCGAGGCGCTGCGCCGGCTGATCGCGGCCCTGGAGGCGGGGACGGGCGGCTGCTGCCCGGTGTGCGGCGGGGACCGGTTCGTGTGGCGGTGGGACGGCCTGGACGAGGCGTGCGGGCCGGTGTGCGGGAACTGCGGGGTGCTCGTGCCCGCGCCGGTGCTGTCGGACGAGACCCTGGCGTCGGCCCGCCGCCGGGCGGCGCGGGCCGACGCGGTGCGGGAGCTGGCCGCCGTGGGGTGACCCGGGGCGGGGCGCGGGGTCACGCGGGCGCGGACGGGCCGCCGGAGCGGCCCGGCGCACCCGCGGCGGAGCGAAGGTAGCAGCCGGAAATCCCGGTGAGCCACCGGATTCGGTGCGGCGACAGTGGCGGTGACCGACCCACCGACCGTGAGGAGCCGCGCCATGTCCACGCTGCGCGTCACCGCCGAAGTGCTGACCGTCCACGAGCATCCGAACGCCGACGCCCTCGAACTGGCCCAGGTGGGCCTCTACCGCGCGGTCGTCGCCAAGGGCGCCTACCGGACGGGCGACGCCGCCGTGTACATCCCCGAGCAGGCGGTCCTCCCGGCGCCCCTCATCGAGGAGCTGGGGCTGACCGGGCGGCTGGCCGGGGGTTCGGCGGACCGGGTGAAGGCGGTGCGGCTGCGCGGCGAGCTGTCGCAGGGCATCGTGTGCCGCCCGCGCGCGCTGGCCGGCGTCGACCTGGTGCGGGCGGCGCGGGACCGCACGGACTTCGCCGGGCTGCTGGGCGTCACCAAGTGGGTGCCGCCGGTCCCCGTGCACATGAGCGGCGACGTGGAGTCCGCGCCCGACCTGCTGCCGTGGGGCGACGTGGAGAACATCCGGCGCTACCCGGACCTCTTCGTCCCCGGCGAACCCGTCGTGCTGACCGAGAAGGTGCACGGCACGGCCTGCCTGATGACGTATCACGCCGCCGACGGGCGGGTGCAGGTCTCCTCCAAGGGCTTCGGCGCCCGGAACCTGGCGCTGCGCGAGGACCCGCGCAACGTGTACTGGCGCGCGGTGCGCGGCCACGGCGTGCCGGAGGCGGCCGCCCGGCTGGCCGAGCGCCTCGGCGCCACCCGGGTCGGCGTGTTCGGCGAGGTGTACGGGCCCGGGGTGCAGGACCTGACGTACGGCGCCGGCGGCGAACGCCCCGGGTACGCCGTGTTCGACCTCTCCGTCGAGGTCGCCGGGCGGGTGCGCCGGGTGGACGCGGCGGAGCTGCACGAGGTGCTGGACGGCGAACTGCCGCTCGTCCCGCGGCTGTACACCGGCCCGTACGACATCGCGGCGGTGCTGGAGCTGGCCACCGGCCGGGAGACCGTCTCGGGGCGGGGCCTGCACCTGCGGGAGGGCGTGGTGGTCCGCCCGGCCACCGAGCGGCACAGCCCGGTGGTGGGCGGACGGGCCATCGCCAAGGCGGTGAGCCCCGCGTACCTGACCCGCAAGGGCGGCACGGAGTACGAGTAGGACCGGGCCCCGGGTCCGGGCCGGGGGTGCCGGGCCGGGGGTGCTCCCCCTCCGCGCCCGCTCCTACGGAGTGTCTTCAAAGTGGCGTCGTTCGCCCGCAGGGCGGGCCGGGCGGCGTCTGGTGCGTGCGATCGCAAGGCGGAGGAGGGAGCCACTGCGGAGCATGGGCGACCGACGACAACGCGGCTGGGGCCCCCCTGCTCGAGCGCAGCCGAGAGCTCGGGGGAGTGCGTGCCAGGCGTCGGCAGGCAGACGGGACTTTGAAGACACGACCTAGTCCGCGCACCCCTGCCGGGGGCGCTCCTTCGGTGCGCGGGCGCCCTCCTCGCGCGTGCGGGGGCGTCCGGGCAGGAGCCGGGAGCCGGTCATGCGCTCGCCGAACGCGTCGTCCGGGTTGGACAGGACGCAGGTGTCGAGGGACAGGCACCCGCAGCCGATGCAGTCGGTGAGGTGGTCGCGGAGCCGGGCGAGCTGCTGGATGCGCACGTCCAGCTCCGCGCGCCAGGTCTGGGAGAGCCGCGCCCAGTCCTCGCGGGTGGGCGTGCGCTCCTCGGGCAGTTCGGCGAGGGCCTGCCGGATGGTGGCGAGGGGGATGCCGACGCGCTGGGCCGCGCGCACGAAGGCGACGCGGCGCAGCGCGTCCCTGCTGTAGCGGCGCTGGTTGCCGCTGGTGCGGCGGCTGCTGATCAGGCCCTTGGACTCGTAGAAGTGCAGAGCGGAGACGGCCGCGCCGCTGCGCGCGGAGAGCTGGCCGACGGTGAGTTCGTGGATCTTCTCTGGAATCTGCGGCACCCCCCGAACCCTACTGGTCCGTTGACAAGGGCAACCGCCCCCAGCATGCTAAGCAAGCGCTTGGACATGACCGTGATCCGCCTGGGACAGGGAGCAGGGATGGCAGAGCCGAGGATCTTCACCTCCGTCGACGGGTTGCGGGCGGCGGTGGGCGAGCAACTGGGCCACAGCGACTGGCTGGAGGTGGACCAGAAGCGGATCGACCTGTTCGCCGAGGCCACCGGGGACCACCAGTGGATCCACGTCGACCGGGAGCGGGCGGCGTCGGGCCCGTTCGGGACGACCATCGCGCACGGCTACCTCACGCTGTCCCTGCTGCCCGTCCTCGTCCCGCAGGTGATGCGGGTGGAGGGCGTCCGGATGGGCGTCAACTACGGCACCGGCAAGGTCCGTTTCCCCGCGCCGGTGCCGGCCGGGTCGCGGGTGCGGGCGACCGCGGCCGTGAAGGCGGTCGAGGACGTGACCGACGGGGTGCAGGTGACCGTCGTGGTGACGGTGGAGCGCGAGGGCGGCGACAAGCCGGTGTGCGTCGCCGAGTCGATCTCCCGCTTCTACTTCTGACCTACCCCCGGGCCCGGAGCGCCGGGTCCCCGGCGCCCACCATGCGCAGGACGAGGTCGGCGTAGAGGGCGCCGACCTCGTCGGGCGTGCGGCTGCCCTGGGTGTTGAACCAGCGCGCCACGTCGATGCAGAGGGAGAGCACCGCGAGGGTGGTGCCCGGCACGTCCGGCACGTCGAACTCGCCCGCCGCCACGCCCTCGCCGATGATGCGGCGCACCGCGGCGTCGGTCCTGCGGCGCAGGGCGACGATCTCCGCGCGGTGCTCGGGGCCGAGCGCGTCCAGCTCGTACTGGACGACGCGCGCGGTGGTGTGGCGCTCGGCGTGCCAGCGGACGAAGGAGCGCACGGCGTCGGCGAGCCGCTCGGCGGCCGTCCCGGGGCCGTCCGCCGCCTCCTCCAGGATCTCCAGGGCCTTGTCGTGGCCGATGCGGCTGATCCGGTGGAGGAGCTCCTCCTTGGTCTTGTAGTGGATGTAGAGCGCGGCCGGGCTCATCCCGGCGCGGCCCGCGATGTCGCGGGTGGTCGTGGCGTGGTAGCCGCGTTCGGCGAAGGCGTCGACGGCGGCCACCAGCAGCCGCCGGGCCGCGTCCGGGGTGACCTCGCCCCACGGCACGTTCTCGCCGCCGGCCGTCTCCTCCGCCGTACCCATCGTTCGCCCCTTTCCGACCGCACAAGGACGAACACCATACCGCGAGGGTGAGCAAGCGCTTAGGGGCCGGGGTCAGAGCTTCTGGAACGGGTCGTGCTCGGCGAGCAGCCTCTCCAGCCGCGCCTGGTCGACGCGGCTGGCGATCCGCCCCTCCTCCTGGCGGTCGCGGACGACCTTGGCGAGGGTGAAGGCGGAGGTCGTCAGGTAGAGGACGGCGACGCCGAGGAAGGCGCGCACCCAGACGTCCGCCTCCAGGTTGCCGATGCCGAGGGCGACGGCCGCGAGGGCGACGGCGAAGGAGGCGACCGCCTGGGCGTGGTAGGCCGCGGTGCCCTGCTGCTTGACCGGTGTCTCACTCATGCGGACGAGGATGGCGGCGCCGCGGCGCGCGGCACATCCGCGCCGCTACTCAGGCCCGGTACTCAGAACGCCGAGATCCCGGTGAGGGCGCGGCCGATGATCAGCTTCTGGATCTGGCTGGTGCCCTCGTACAGGGTCATCACGCGCGCGTCGCGCAGCAGCTTGCCGACCGGGTACTCGTCGATGTAGCCGTAGCCGCCGAAGACCTGCAGGGCGTTGCCGGCGCAGCGGACGGCGGCCTCCGAGGCGAACAGCTTCGCCTGGGAGGCGGCGGTGGCGAAGTCCCGGCCGCGGTCGACGAGGTCGGCGACGCGCCAGGTGAGCATCCGGGCGGCCGCCACGTCGACGGCGATGTCGCTGATCAGCTCCTGCACCAGCTGGTGCGAGGCGATGGGCTTGCCGAACTGCTCGCGCTCCCCCGCGTAGCCGACCGCCGCGTCGAGCGCCGCCTGGGCGATGCCCACGCAGCCGGCGGCGACGGACATGCGGCCCTTGGCGAGGGCCGACATGGCGACGGAGAAGCCCTTGCCCTCGGGGCCGAGCATCGCGTCGGCGGGGACGCGCACGTCCTGGAGGACCAGTTCGGCGGTGGGCTGGCCCCGCAGGCCGAGCTTGCCGTGGACGGGGCGGCGGGTGAGCCCCGGCGTGTCGGTCGGGACGAGGAAGGCGGAGACGCCGCGGTGGCCGGGGGCGTCGGAGGTGCGGGCGAAGAGGAGGACGACGTCGGCCCAGGTGCCGTTGGTGATGAACATCTTGGAGCCGTTGACCACCCAGTCGCCGCCGGGGCCGCGGACCGCGCGGGTGGCGAGGTTCGCGGCGTCGGAGCCGGTGCCGGGCTCGGTGAGGCCGAAGCAGCCGAGCAGCTCGCCCGAGGTGAGGCCGGGCAGCCAGGCGCGCTTGTGGTGCTCGTCGCCCCAGGCGGCGACGGTCTTGGCGACCAGGCCGAGGGAGACCGAGACGATGCCCCGCACGGAGGAGTCGCCGCGTCCGAGCTCCTCGGTGACCAGGCAGTACGCGAGGTGGTCGCCACCCGAGCCGCCGTACTCCTCGGGGACGGTCAGGCCGAGGAAGCCGAGCGCGCCGAGTTTCTTCACGACGCCCCGGTCCACGCCCTCCTGCCGGTCCCAGGCGGCGGCGTGCGGGGTGACCTCGCGCCGGACGAACTCCTCGGCGAGCCGGCGGACGGCCTCCTGCTCCTCGCTCAGCTCCAGGTTCACGCGGACTCCCCTTAAATTACCAGCGCTAGTTTTTTGTGGGCAGCCCTACTATGTGCCGCATGGCCAGACCGCGCAAGCCCCTCCTCAGCAGAGCCCGCATCGTCGCCGCGGCGGCCGCCCTGGTCGACGCGGAGGGGCTGGAAGCGGTCTCGACCCGCCGCCTCGCCGCCGGGCTCGGCGTGAGCGGGCCGTCCCTGTACAACCACTTCCGCACCAAGGACGAGATCCTGGAAGCGGTCGCGGACGCGGTCAGCGCGCAGGTCGACCTGTCGATGTTCGACGAGTCCGACGCCCGCGACTGGCGGACGGCGCTGCACGACTGGGCCCTCTCCTACCGGGCCGCCCTCACCGACCACCCCAACATCGTCCCGGTGCTCGCCCGCGGCCCGGGCCGCCGCCCGGCCGGACTGCGGGTCGCGGATGCGGTGTTCGGCGCGATGGTCCGGGCCGGCTGGCCGCCCGCGCAGGCCACGTACATCGGCGCGCTCATGCGGTACTTCATCACCGGCTCGGCGCTCGGCTCCTTCGCGCGCGGTTTCGTCGACGACGAGACCGCGTACGACCCGGCCGACTACCCGCACCTCGGCCAGGCGCACCTGCTGGCCGAGCGGCGGGAGAAGGTCGACGAGGGCGCCTTCGAGACGGGCCTGCGGGCGCTGCTCGACGGGCTCGCCCTGCAGTACGCGGCGGTGGTGCCGGACGCGCACGCTGCGGCCGGCACCGAACGGTAGCCGCGCCATCCTGGACGCATGACGACCCGCTCCCCCGTCGCACGGGACCTCGCCGCGTTCGCCGCGCTGCTGGCCGACGAGACGCGCGCCGCGTTCTGCCTCGCCCTGCTGGACGGGCGCGCCTGGACGGCCGGTGAACTCGCCCGCCACGCGCGCGTGGCGCCGTCCACGGCCAGCGAGCACCTGGGCCGGCTGGTCGCGGGCGGCCTGCTCGCCGAGGAACGGCAGGGGCGCCACCGGTACGTGCGGCTCGCCGGCGCGCGGGCGGCGCAGCTGGTGGAGGACCTCGTCGCGTACACCGTGCCGGGCGCCGGCGTCCCGCCGCCGCGCTCGCTGCGGGAGGCGGGCGCACGGGACGCCATGGCGCGGGGGCGCACCTGCTACGACCATCTGGCCGGACGGCTCGGGACGGCCGTCACGGACGCGATGACGGCGCGCGGGCTGCTCGGCCAGGACGCCGGGTTCGCGCTGAGCGACCGCGGCCTGCGCTGGTTTCGGGACCTGGGCGTCGGCCTGGAGGCGAAGGGGCGGCGGCCGCTGGCGCGTGGCTGCCTCGACTGGACCGAGCGCAGGCCGCACCTGGCCGGGGTGGCGGGCGCCGCGCTGTGCCGGCACGCGCTGGACGCCGGGTGGTGCGTACGCATCGGGACGGAGCGCGCGGTGAGGGTGACGGCCGACGGGGAGCGGGCGCTGGCCGACCTGCTCGGGATCGGCGCCGAGGCGCTGCGCTGACGCCCCGCCGGGGGGCGGGGCGGGCGGCTCGGCGGGGGATGCGGGGGGCTTCTCCGCGGATGACGGCGCGGCGGGCGGGCTTCTGTGCGGGTGACGGCGCGGCGGGCCGGCGGTCCACCCGGTGTCCCGGCGGGCGTTCGCACGGGCGGGGGCGGTGACACTTCGGTGAGCGGCGAACCGTTCCGGCCGTACGGTCGCCCCATGGAACCGGTCTCCTCCTCCCGCACGCGCCGGACCGCCCTCGCGGCCGCCGCCGTCAGCGTCGTCCTGTGGGCGTCGGCGTTCGTGTCGATCCGCAGCGCCGGCACGGCCTACTCCCCCGGCGCCCTGGCGCTCGGACGGCTGCTCGCCGGCTCGCTCGTGCTGGGCTGCCTGCTGCTGGCCCGGCGCGAGGGGCTGCCGCCGCGTGCCGCCTGGCCGGGGATCGCCGTGTCGGGGCTGCTGTGGTTCGGGGTGTACATGGTGGTGCTGAACCAGGGCGAGCGGGAGGTCGACGCGGGGACGGCCGCGATGGTCGTGAACACCGGGCCGGTCCTCATCGTGCTGCTGGGCGTCCGGTTCCTGGGGGAGACGGCACCGCCCCGGCTGCTGTCCGGCATGGCGCTGTCGCTCGCGGGGACCGTCGCCGTCGGGCTGTCCCTGTCGGGCGGGGGGCGGGCGCCGGTGCTCGGCGTGGGCCTGTGCCTCCTCGCGGCGGCCGGGTACGCGGGCGGGGTCGTCGCGCAGAAGCCGGCGCTGCGCCACGCCGGCGCCCTGCAGGTGACCACGTTCGGCTGCCTGGTCGGGACGGTGGCGTGCCTGCCGTTCGCCCCCGCGCTGGTCGAGGAGGCCTCCCGGGCGCCGCTGTCCGCGACGCTCGACATGGTGTACCTGGGGGTGTTCCCGACCGCGCTGGCGTTCACCACGTGGGCGTACGCGCTGGCCCGTACGCCGGCCGGGCGGATGGGGGCGACGACGTACGCGGTGCCCGCGCTGGTGGTGCCGATGTCGTGGCTGGCGCTGGGCGAGGTGCCCGGGGCGCTGACGCTGGCCGGCGGGGCGCTGTGCCTGGCGGGGGTGGCGGTCTCGCGCTCCCGGCCCCGGACCCGCGGGACCGCCCGGGGCGGGGCCGGGGCGCGGACCGGGGCCGGGGCCGGGAGCGCGGAGGGCGCGGAGGGCGCGGAGGGCGCGGTCAGCTCCCGCCGGCCGAGGTCGCCCGGGCGGCGAGGATCCTGATGGAGACGAGCGCGACCACGGCGAGGACCATGATGTAGCCGGCCACGGACATCGACGTGCCGGTCGCCTCCAGCAGCAGCACCATGACGAAGGGCGCGAGGCCGCCGCCGATGACGGCGGAGATCTGGTAGCCGAGCGAGGCGCCGGTGTACCTCATCTCCGCCGTGAACAGCTCCGCGAACAGCGCCGCCTGCGGCCCGTACATGATGCTGAGGAAGCAGCTGGCGACGAAGGTGCCGACGGCCAGCCACAGCAGCGACGCGGTGTCGATGAGCAGGAACATCGGCACCGCCCACACGAGCAGGCCGAGCGCGCCGAACGCGTAGACGCGCAGGCGTCCCACGCGGTCGGAGAGCGAGGCCGCCCAGGGGATCAGCACCAGCTGCGTGAGGCTGACGCAGAGGGAGACCGTCAGCACGGCGCTGCGCTCCATGGCCAGTTCGCGGGTCGCGTAGTCGAGGACGCCGGTGATGACGATGTAGAAGGTCGCGGTGTTGACGGCGAAGGAGCCGCCGGCCAGCAGCACCGTGCCGAGGTGGTGGCGCAGGATCGTGCCCAGCGGGGAGCCGGACTCGCCCTTCTCCCGCTCCGCGAGGGCCCGTTCGGCGGCCTTGAAGTCGGGGGTCTCCTCCACCCGCGCGTGGATGTACCAGGCGAGGCCGAGGACGAGGAAGCCGACGAGGAACGGCACCCGCCAGCCCCAGGAGGCGAACGTCGCGTCGCTGGTGACGGCACCGGCGACGAGGAAGACGGTGTTGGCCGTCACCACGCCGATGGGGACGCCGAGTTGGACGAGGCTGCCGTACAGGCCGCGTCTGCCCTCGGGGGCGTACTCGGTGGCCATGAGCATCGCGCCGCCCCACTGGGCGCCGACCGCGACGCCCTGCAGGACGCGCAGGAGGACCAGCAGCACGGGGGCGGCGACGCCGATCGTCTCGTACGTGGGGAGCAGGCCGATGCCGACGGTGGCGAGGCCCATCAGGGTGAGCGCGAGGACCAGCATCGGCTTGCGGCCGCGCTTGTCGCCGAGCTGGCCGGCGACGATGCCGCCGACGGGGCGGGCGAGGAAGCCCACGGCGAAGGTGGCGAAGGCGGCGAGGACCCCGGCCGACGGGCTGTCCGCCGGGAAGTAGAGGTCGCCGAGCACGAGGGCGGCGGCGATGCCGAAGACGAAGTAGTCGTACCACTCCACGGCCGAGGCGAGCGCGGCGGCGGTGGCCACCCTGCGCCGGCGGCGGTCGGCGGGGGCGGTCGCGGGGGGAGCGGAGGAGGGGGCCGTGTCCATGGGTGCACACTCCGAACGGGTGCGGGCGGGGACGGGGAAAGGGGGGCGGCGCCTGGTTGCCGGGAACGTACCGACCGGCTGGTATGGCGTCAACGGCCTGGACCGCAACGGTTTCGCCGCCCCGCGGCCCGGCCTCCCGGCCCCATCGGAAGGCGTCCGGGCAGGACGGGGACCCCGGCCGCCGGGTGCGCGGCCGGGGTCTCCCACCTGCGGTTCTAGAAGACGACCAGGGCGCGCCCGCCCTTGCCGGCGAGCATGTTGCCGAACGCCTCCGGGATGCCGTCCAGACCGATCCGGTGGGTCACCAGGCCGCTCAGGTCCAGGCGCCCCGCGCGGACGTGCTCGGCGAGCACGGGCAGGTCGCGGGCCGGGTCGGAGTTGCCGTAGACGCAGCCGGACAGGGTGCGGCCCCAGTGGAAGATCTCCAGGGCGTGGAACGTCACCCGCTGGTCCTTGCCGCCGATGCCGACGACCGTGGTGCGCCCGCCGCGCCGGGTGGAGTCCCAGGCGGCGCGGATGGTGGCGGCCCGGCCGACGCACTCCACGGCCGCGTCGGCGCCCCGCCCCCCGGTCAGCGCGCGGACCTCGCGCGCGGTCGTGTCGGAGGCGACGAGGAAGTCGGTGGCCCCGGCGGCCTTCGCCAGGGCCTCCTTCTCCGGCGTCACGTCGACGGCGACGATCGGTCCGGCGCCGGCGATCCGGGCGGCCTGGAGGGCGGCCAGGCCGACCCCGCCGACGCCGAACACGACGACCGACTCGCCCTCGCGCACGCGGGCGGAGTGGTGCACGGCGCCGTAGCCGGTGAGCACGGCGCAGCCGAGGAGGGCGGCGTCGGCGAGCGGCACGCCGTCCGGGACGGGCAGGACGCAGGAGACGGGGACCACCGTCTCCTCCGCGAACGCGGCGACGCTCAGCCCCGGGTGGAGGTCCCTGCCGTCCTCGGAGACGGCGTGCACGCGGTGCATGCCGGACAGGGCGTCGACGCACAGCCACACCTCGCCGATCCCGCAGTGGTGGCAGGACCCGCAGGCGGGCGCCCAGTTGAGGACGACGCCGTCGCCGGGGGCGAGGTCGGTGACGCCCTCCCCCACGGAGACCACGGTGCCGGCGCCCTCGTGGCCGAGGACGGCGGGGACGGGCACGCGCATGGTGCCGTCGGACAGGGACAGGTCGGAGTGGCAGACCCCGGCGGCGACGAGGCGGACCCGGACCTCGCCGGGGCCGGGCTCGGGCAGTTCGATGCCGGTGATCTCCAGCGGAGACCCGACGGCGGGCAGGACGGCGGCGCGGACGACCACGATCGGTTTCTCCCGACTGGTAAGGCTCGGAGCGTTCGGGGCGCCCGGGGTTCCCCGGGCTGTCAGAACTGGAGGGACTTGGTGTGCAGGTACTCGGTGAGGCCGTGGACGCCCAGCTCCCGGCCGATGCCGGACTGCTTGTACCCGCCGAACGGGGCCAGCGGGTTGAAGCGGCCGCCGTTGACGTCGACCTGCCCGGCCTCCATCCGGCGGGCGAAGGCGACGGCCGCGTCGGGCTCGCCCCACACGGCGCCCGCGAGACCGTACACCGTGCCGTTGGCGATGCGCAGGGCGTCCTCCTCGTCCTCGTACCGCAGGAACGCCACGACCGGGCCGAAGATCTCCTCCTGGGCGATCGTCATGTCCGGCGTCACGTCGGCGAAGACGGTCGGCGCGACGTAGTAGCCGCGCGCCAGCGGCGGCTGGGGGCCGCCCGCGACGAGCCGGGCGCCCTCGGCGACGCCCTTCTCGATGTAGGAGACCACGCGGTCGCGCTGGGCGGCGCTGACGAGCGGGCCGATCCGGTCGCCGGCCGGGTACTTCGCGGCGGCCTGGGCGGCGAGGGCCACGGCCTCCTCGTACTGGTCGGCGCGGACCAGGACGCGGGTGAGGGCGTTGCAGCGCTGGCCGGAGTTGAACATGACGCTCGCGACGCTGCCGGCGACCGCCTGGGCGAGGTCGGCGCCGGGCAGGACGACACCGGCCGACTTGCCGCCCAGCTCCAGGGCGACCCGCTTGACCGCGCCGCCGGCCGCCGCGCCGATGCGCCGGCCGACGGCGGTGGAGCCGGTGAAGGAGATCATGTCGACGCCCTCGTGGTCGACGAGGGCCTGGCCCGCGACGTGCCCGAGGCCGGTGACCACGTTGACGACGCCGGCGGGGAGGCCCGCCTCCTGGACGCACCGCGCGAACAGCCGCGCGGTGAGCGGGGTCTCCTCGGCGGGCTTGACCACGACCGTGCAGCCCGCCGCGAGGGCCGGGGCGACCTTGGCGACGACCTGGTGCAGCGGGTAGTTCCACGGCGTGATCGCGCCGACGACGCCCACCGGCTCCAGCAGCACGGTGGAGTTGCCGACCTTCTCCTCGAACGGGTACGTCGCGAGGAGGTCGGCGTACGAGCCGGCCACGGTGACCGGCAGCCCGGCGTGCACCGCGTGGGAGATCTTGGGCGGGGCGCCCAGCTCGGCGGTGACGGTGGCGGCGACCTCGTCCTGGTGGGCGGCGAGGGCGTCGCGCAGGGCGGCGAGGCGGGCGGCGCGCTCGGCGGGCGGGGTGGCGGACCAGCCGGGGAACGCGGCGCGGGCGGCGCGTACGGCGGCGTCGACGTCCTCCGCCCCGCCGGCCGGCACCGAGGCGAAGACCTCCTCGGTCGCCGGGTTCACCACGGCGATGGTGCCGGTGCCGGCGGCGGGCCGCCACGCACCGTCGATGTACATCCCGTCGTGGACCTTCATCGCTGTCTCCTTCGGCCTGGCTCGCTGGGGCTGTCGCGCGTGCGTCGCCCACCAAACTAGCGGCGGTAGTTTTCCACCGCCAGAGGCCGGCGCCCCCGGGTCGGCACGATCCTGCCACCACGGTCCGCTCAGAAGTCGGCCAGGACCCGCTCGTCGACCCGCCCCACGGACTCCTGCCCGAAGGCGCGCACGTATGCCGCGCGGATCCGCTCGACCTCCCGGCCGCCTGCCGCCGCGTCGGCGGCCGGGTAGAGCAGGACCAGTTCGTACGAGCGCTCCCGCACGATCCGGCCCGAGGCGTCCCGCCACTGGCCGCGCCCCTCCCGGACGGTCAGCCCGGCGGGGAAGCGGGGGGTGACCTCGCGGTCGACGAACGCCGTGAACTGGGCGTCCGTCACGTCCGGTCCGCCGTCGGGCCGTTGGGTGCCGAAGAGGAGGCGGGTCTCGACGTGGGACCGCGCCCCGGGCACGGCGGCGGTGGCGGCCGCGGGGGCCGGGGCGTCGCCGAACGCGGCGTACGCGGTGGGGGCGCCGGCCGCCAGGAGGCAGGCGGCGGCGAACACCGCGGTGCGGGCGCGGGGGCGGGGGCGCGCGGGGAGGGGCATGCGGGTCTCCTCTGCGGGGCGGGGCGGGCGCCCGGTCACCGGGGCGGGTCCGGCGGACGGGAACGCCGCGGCGGGCCCGCGCCGTGGGGCGCGGGCCCGCCGCGTCACGCCCCGCGGGGGGCGTCCGCCGGGACGGTGTCGGTGAGGTGGGCGAAGACGACGACGTTGGCCGCATACCCCTGACGGGGGTCGAAGGCACCCCCGCAGGTGAGCAGGCGCAGCTCGGGCCGTCCCGCCGGCCCGTACACCTCCCGGTCGGGGAAGTTCGCCTTGTCGTAGGTGCGCACGCGGTCGACCGTGAACACCGCGGTGATCCCGTCCTCGCGGGTGACCCGGACGGTGTTGCCGGGCTTGAGCGCGTTGAGGTTCAGGAAGATGGCCGGCCCGGTGCGGGTGTCGCGGTGGCCGACCACGATCGCGGTGCCCTTCTCGCCGGGCGTGGCGCCGCCCTCGTACCAGCCGACCAGCCGGGGCCGGTCGACGGGCGGGGAGAGCAGCTGCCCCGACCGGTCGAGGCCCAGGCGCATGACCGGCGCCTCGATGGTGATGGCCGGGACGGCGATCCGCTTGGCGGGCGAGGGCGGGAGGGGGGCGGGGGGCGGTTTCGCCGACGGCCGCGGCGCCGCGGGCCACGTCGGGCCCCCCGCCGGCCGTCCGGCGTCCCGCCGTGCCTGCGGGCCGGCCGGCTGCCGGGTCCGCGGGGCGGCCGGCCACCCCGTCCGCGGGTCGCCCTGCTGCCGCGCCCGCGGGGCGGCCGGCTGCCCGGCCTTCGCCTCGGCGGTGGGCGGCGGGGTGGTCACGGGCCCCGGCTGCGGCGCCGCCACCACTGCCGGGGCGGGCCCGGACGGCTCGCCGTCCTGGGCCCACCAGGCCCCGCCGGAGACCAGCACCACCGTCGCCGCCACCGTCCTGGTGAGGCGGAGGAGGCGCCGCTGCCGACGGGTGAACCGTGAGTACCGGGGCCTACGCGGCGCCATCGGCGCGACGGCGACGGCGGACGAGGATCAGCCCGGCGGTTCCCGCCAGGCCGGCCGCGAGCGCCGCTCCGACACCGAGCACCGGCGTGTCGCCGGCCGTGCCCGCCATGCCGCCGCCGCCCGCGCCCACACCGCCGCGCGGCTCCTTGTGGGCCTGGTCGCCGCCGCCGTCGCCGCCGTTGCCCTGGCCGGCGTCCTTGGTGTCCTTGGTGTCCTTGTGGTCCTTGCCGTGGTCGCCGTCCTTGTGCCGCTCGCCGTTGGGGCAGTCGACGCGGAAGGTCTTCAGCTTGATCCCGGTGGCGCCGGGGAAGGTCCAGGTGAGCCTGTACTGGCCGTCCGGCAGCGTCAGTTCGGTGGTCTGCCCGGTCCCGGTCGCGGTGAGCGTGATCGCCCCCTGGACGGTGGGGTCGCCGGCCTCCAGCGGCTCCGGGGTGAGGGTGTAGGTGAGCTGCTGCAGCCCCTCGAAGTTGAAGGCGGCGAGGTAGAAGCGACACACCTTGGACTCGCTGCGCTGGTCGAGCGGCGGCGTGTCGGTGTCGTGGATCTTGATGTCGCCGTTCTCACCGGGCTGGGCGACGGCGGCGGGCGCGCCGGCGAAGGCGAGGCCGCCGAGGACGAGTCCGGCGACGGCGGTGCGCAGGAGTGGTCGGGCTGCGGTCATGACGGGTTCCTCCGTGAGGATGTCGTACGGATCAACCGATAATCCGACTATCAGTCACATCCCGGATATGAGCCGCACGGTGCACGGCGCGCCGCCGCCGGTTCGCCCGGTCAGCCCACCGGCGTCACCTCCACCGGGAAGCCGTTGAGCACGGCCGTTCCGGAGAGGGGGTCCAGGCGGGTGCCGTCGAGGAGCTGGTTGACGTTGACCCCGGGGCGGGTCGCGGCGAACGAGAGGCGGGTGCCGGGCCGGTCGTGGCCCCAGCCGTGCGGGAGGCTCACCACTCCCCTGCGGACCGCGTCCGTCACCTCGACCGGGGCCTCCACCTCGCCGCCCTCGCCCTTCACCCGGGCCGGCGCGCCGTCGCGCAGGCCGAGGCGGGCCGCGTCGTCCGGGTGGACCTGCAGGGTGCAGGTGTTGGTACCGCCGTTGAGGGCGGGGACGTTGTGCAGCCAGCTGTTGTTGGAGCGCAGGTGGCGGCGGCCCACCAGGACGAGCGGCGGCGCGGGGTCGGCGAGGGCCGCGCGCAGCCGGGGCAGGTCGGCGGCGATCGGCTCGGGGAACAGCTCGACGCGGCCGCTGCGGGTCTTCAGCACCTGCGGGAGGCGCGGCCGGAGCGGGCCGAGGTCGATGCCGTGCGGGTGGGCGAGGAGGTCCTCCAGCGTCAGCCCGTACGGGCCGAGGCGCAGCATCAGGTCGAGCCGCCGCTCGGCGGGGGTGCGGCCGGTCAGCCGGGTGGCGAACGCGGCGGGGTCCATGCCGTGCGCGGGCGAGTGCGGCTGGGCCGCGGCCTTGGCGAGGGCGCGGTCGATCGCCAGGGCGTCCACGGCGTCCGGCGGCGTGCCCTGCGCGCCGGTGGCGGCGAGGACCAGCCGGGCGTGGATCTCGCACTCGTCCATCCGGCCCTCCTCCAGCGGGACGGCGGCCGGGGTGTAGCGGACCTGGTTGCGGACGGCGAAGTGGTTGAACGCGAAGTCGAAGTGGGCGGTCTGGGAGGGCGGCGGCGGGGGCAGGACCACGTCGGCGTGGCGCGTGGTCTCGTTGAGGTACGGGTCGACGGCGACCATGAAGTCCAGGTCGCGGTCGAGCGCGCGGTCGAGGCGGTCGCCGTCCGGGGCGGAGAGGACCGGGTTCGCGGCGATCGTCACGAGGGCGCGGACGCGGCCGTCGCCGGGGGTGTCGATCTCCTCGGCGAGCGCGGCGAGCGGGAGTTCGCTCTTGGCCTCCGGGTGGCCCGAGACGCGGCTGGACCAGCGGCCGAGGGCGAAGCCCCTGCCGGGTCCGGCGGGGCGGGGCGCGGGCGCGGTGGCGGCGAGCGGGAACATGGCGCCGCCGGGGCGGTCGAGGTTGCCCGTGAGGACGTTCAGGACGTCCACGAGCCAGTTGGTCAGGGTGCCGTACGCGACGGTGCTGCCGCCCACCCGCCCGTAGACCGCGGCACAGGGCGCCGCCGCCAGTTCGCGGGCCATGGCGCGGATCGTGCCGGGCTCCACGTCGCACGCCGCGGCGACCGCCTCGGGGGTGAAGTCCCGTACCGCCGCGGCGACCCGGTCGACGCCCTCTAGGTGGCCGGCGAGGGCGCCCGGGTCGGCGAGGTCCTCCGCGAACAGCACCTGGGCCAGCGCGGCGAGGAGCAGCGCGTCCGTGCCGGGGCGGATCGGCACGTACCGGTCGGCGAGGCGGGCCGTGCGGGTGCGGCGCGGGTCGACGACGGTGAGGGTGCCCCCGCGGGAGCGCAGGGCCTTGAGGCGGCCGGGGAAGTCGGGCGCGGTGCACAGGCTGCCGTTGGAGTCCAGCGGGTTGGCGCCGACGATCAGCAGGTGGGCGGTGCGGTCCAGGTCCGGGACGGGGATGGCCTGGGCGTCGCCGAACAGCAGGCCGCAGGAGACGTGCTTGGGCATCTGGTCGACGGTGGAGGCGCTGAAGACGTTGCGGGTGCGCAGCGCGCCCAGCAGCAGCGGCGGGTAGAGGGCGCCGGCCATGGTGTGGACGTTGGGGTTGCCCAGCACGACGGCGACGGCGTTCGGGCCGTGGGCGGCGACGAGCGGCGGGAGCCTGCGCGCGACCAGGTCGAACGCCTCGTCCCAGGTCGCCTCGCGCAGGGCGCCGTCCACCCGGACGAGCGGGGAGCGCAGCCGGTCCGGGTCGGCGTCCAGCTCTCCGAAGGAGGCGCCCTTGGGGCAGACGAACCCGCGGCTGAAGATGTCGTCGCGGTCCCCGCGGGCCCCGGTGACGCGGGTGCCGTCGAGGGTGAGGGTGAGCCCGCAGGTGGCCTCGCAGAGCGGGCAGATGCGCGGCGCGGTGGTGGTGGGCATGGGTCTCCCCCGGTTCTACGGCGGACACGGAAGCGGACCCGGCCGAGCATACCGACCGGTACGCACGCTGGCGACGGTCGGAGCGGGACCGGAGCGGACGGGACCGGAGCAGCGGGCGGGCCCGGAGCGGGCGGGCCCGGAGCGGGCGGGGCTTCGCGACCGGTCCCCGGCCGGCCCGGCACCGGGGCCCTGCACGGGGGCGGGCGAACCACCCGGCCCCGCCCCGGAACCCCCCGGGCGGCGGATCCGTCCCACTCCCGCTCCGGCACGCGGCGCACGGCCGGCGACCGGGGCCGCGGACTCCGGCGGCCCGCCCCGTTGACGTGGACCGCCTGGAATCCTACGGTCTCCCATAGGATTCCATGAGCAGCAGGAGCGTGCGATGAGCATGGGCGGCGCCGCAGAGGCGAACGAGCAGACGAGGAAGACCGCCGAGAGCCTGGAGTACCTCTCCGGCTTCGGCAACGAGCACCATTCGGAGGCCGTGCCCGGCGCCCTCCCGCTGGGGCGGAACTCCCCGCAGCGGGCACCGCTCGGGCTGTACGCGGAGCAGCTGAGCGGCAGCGCCTTCACCGAGCCGCGGGCCCACAACCGCCGGTCGTGGCTGTACCGCATCAGGCCCTCGGCCGCGCACCCGCCGTTCACCCGCGCCGACAACGGCGCGCTGCGCTCGGCGCCCTTCACCGAGACCGTCCCGGACCCCAACCGGCTGCGCTGGAACCCCCTCCCGGAGCCCGCGCCCGGTACGGACTGGCTGGCCGGCCTGTGGACGCTGGGCGGCAACGGCGACGTGGCGCAGCGCGCCGGCATGGCCGTGCACCTGTACCACGCGAACGCCCCCATGGAGCGGGTGTTCAGCGACGCGGACGGCGAGCTGCTGATCGTCCCGGAGCGCGGCGGGCTGCTGCTCCGCACCGAGCTGGGCCTGCTCGCCGTGCGCCCCGGCGAGGTGGCGCTGGTGCCGCGCGGCGTCCGCTTCCGCGTGGAGCTGGTGGACGGGACCGCCCGCGGGTACGTGTGCGAGAACTACGGGCAGCCGTTCCGGCTGCCCGACCTCGGCCCGATCGGCGCCAACGGCCTGGCGAACCCGCGCGACTTCCGGGCCCCGGTCGCCGCGTACGAGGACGTGGAGGGCCCGGTCGAGGTCGTCAACAAGTACTGCGGCAACCTCTGGCGGGCCACCTACGGCCACTCCCCGCTGGACGTCGTCGCCTGGCACGGCAACCACGTCCCGTACGTCTACGACCTGCGCTCCTTCAACGTCATCGGGACGATCAGCTACGACCACCCCGACCCGTCGATCTTCACGGTGCTCACCGCGCCGACCGACACGCCCGGCCTCGCGGGCGTCGACTTCGTGGTGTTCGCGCCGCGCTGGCTGGTCGGCGAGGACACCTTCCGCCCGCCGTACTTCCACCGCAACGTGATGAGCGAGTACATGGGCCTCATCGAGGGGGCGTACGACGCGAAGGCGGAGGGATTCGTCCCCGGCGGCGGGTCGCTGCACAACATGATGTCCGCGCACGGCCCCGACCGGGAGACCTTCGACAAGGCGAGCGCCGCCGAGCTGAGGCCGCAGAAGGTCGACGACGGCCTGGCCTTCATGTTCGAGACCCGCTGGCCCGTGACGGCCACCGCCCAGGCGGCCGGAGCGGACCACCTGCAGCGGGGCTACGACGACGTGTGGCAGGGTCTGGAGCGCCACTTCCGCTCGTAAGTACGCCGCCCCAGGGTCGTACGCCGCACGCAGCAGTACGGAGATGCCGTGTCCGCCTTCGCCCCCGACTCCCTGGTCCTGAACCGGAAGCTTCCGCTCTGGTACCAGGTGTCCCAGTCCCTGCGCGCCTCGATACTGGGGCGCTCCCCGGACGCGTCGCTGCGGCTGCCCACCGAGGAGCAGCTGGCGGCGCACTACGGGGTGAGCGTGCTGACCATGCGCCAGGCGCTCAAGGAGCTGGAGCAGGAGGGGCTGATCAGCAGGCACCGGCGGCGCGGCACCTTCATCGAGCCGGGCGCCCGGCGCAGCGCCCCGCGCCGGCTGCTCGGCTCGATCGACGCGATCGTGGCGCAGCAGTCCGGCGAGCGGACCACGGTGCTCGGGCACGGCGCGGCGAAGGTGCCCGGGGAGCTGGCGGAGTACTTCCCGGGGGTGGCGGAGGTCGTCACCTACCGGCGGCTGCGCCGGGACGTGGAGACGGGCGAGCCGACCAACTGGGCGGAGAACGCCGTCCTGCCGGAGCTGGCCGACCGGATCGACGTGGCGGACCTGGAGCGCTGGCCGATGACGAAGGTGCTGCGGGACGGGGTCGGGGTGCGCATCAGCCGGATCACCGACACGGTCGAGGCCCGGCTCGCCGACCCGGTGACGGCGGACCTGCTGGAGGTGCCGCTGCTGTCGCCGATCCTCCACTACACGGGCGTGGCGTACGACGAGGACGGCCGCGTGGTGGACGTGGCCCGCATCCGCTACCGCGGCGACCGGTTCTCCTTCACGGTCACCGTCGAGGCCGACTGAGGCCGCCACGGCCCGGTCGGGGCGGCGCTAGCATGCAGCGCGTGAACGCGGACGTGCCTCCCGACGACGTGCCTCTGCTCGACGACCTCATGCCGTGGTCCGTGCCGGCGCTGCGGCTGGGCCGGGAGTGGGTGACCGCCCCGGACACCGGGACGCTGCGGGCCCGTTGGGACGCGCTGGTCGCGGCCGGCGGCACGGAGCGCGAGGCGCTGTTCCGGCCGAGCCGGGCGCGCACCCCGCGCAGCGCGGTGGCCGCGCTGCCGGGGCAGCGGACCGGGACCGCGCGCTTCGCCCGTGAGGACGGGCCGTGCCCGCGGCCGGTGCGGATCGCGTACGGGCCGTTCGACGAGCGGTGGCTGCTGCCGGACCACCGACTGATCGACGCGGCGCGGCCGGAGCTGTGGCGGGTCGCGGACGAGCACCAGGTCTTCGCGGTGGAGCAGGGGTACGTGCCGGGGGCGGCGGGCCCCGCGCTGCTGGTGACGGCCCCGCTCCCGGACGGCCGCTCCCCCACCGGGCGCCCCGGCCGCGTCCGCCCCCTGTACCGGCGCCCCGGCGGCCGCGAGCCGAACGTCGCGCCGGGCCTGCCGGCGCTGCTGCGGGAGCGGTACGGGCGGGAGCCGGCCGCCCCCGACCTGCTCGCGTGGGCGGTCGCGGCGGCGGTGCCGTCGCCCGCCGGGTGCCGGGTGCCGCTGCCCGGCGACCCGGACGTCTGGGCGGCGGGCGTCGCCCTGGGCCACCGGATGGCGTCGGTCCAACTGCGCGGCGCCCGGGGCGGGGAGCGGCCGCGCCTGCCGGGCGGGCGGCGGCCCTACGTGCGGGCCGCGCCGCCGCCGCACCCCGGGACGCTGGAGTACGACGCCGACGAGGAGGTCCTGCACGTGGGGACCGGGCGCGTCGCGCCGGTGCCGGCGGAGGCGTGGGAGTACCACGTGGGCGGGGTGCGGGTGCTGCCGCTCTGGTTCGAACGGCGGACCGCGGCCGCGGAGCCGGGCACCCTGGAGGCGATCCGCCCGCCGGCCTGGCCGCGCGAGTGGACGTCCGAACTGCTGGAGCTGATCACCGTCCTGGCGCTGCTGGGCGCCCTGGACGCGGAGCGCGCGGCCCTCGCGGACCGGCTCCGGTCCTCCGGCGCGCCGCCCCTCACCCGCGCCGGCCTGCGGGCCGCCGGGGTGCTCCCCCACCCGGCGGCCGTCCGGCGCCCGGCCTCCGTGCTGGACCACCCCGAGGAGGGCCCGGAGGGGCAGTTCGCGCTGCTCTAGCGGCGCCGGCACTCCGGGCCGGCCGAGCCGGTTCCGTATGGATTATCGATTTCACCAGGTGATTGACGGGCTACCCACGGTGAGCGATATTCCGTTCCGGTACGCGGGGACCGGTCGCGTCAGGCGCCGGTACCGCGACGATTCCGAGGGGGGAATCATGCGACCATCCACTGCGCGTGGGCGCGGATCCATGCCTTTCCGCCGTCTCCTGGCCACCACCGCGGCACTGGCGGCAGCGGTTGCCGGTGCGCTGACCTGGGCGCCTGAGGCGTCCGCGGCGCCATTGCCCGGAGCGTCCGCCAGTCCGACGACCGTTCCGCGGTACGGCACCTCCACGGTGACTCTGACGCTCGACGGCGAGAGCAGCACCCAGTCGACGCCGACCGACCTGGTGCTGGTGCTGGACGAGTCCGGCAGTGTCAACGACACGGAGTTCGACCAGTTGACGGACTTCGCCGACGGCGTGGTCGCGGCGGTCGCCGACGACGGCCTGTTCGCGAACGGCGGAAGGGTCGGTGTCGTCGGGTTCTCCCACGTCGCGGAGGACGTCATCCCGCTCAGCGGCGACGAAGGGGCCGTCCGCAGCGCCATCGCGAACAACCCCCAGCTGCGCAACAACACCTGCATCTCCTGCGGTCTCGACCGGGCGGGCGTCCAGTTGGGACCCGACGACCCGCAGCGGAACCAGGCGGTCATCGTCATCACCGACGGCAACGCCAACCCCGGCGACCCGACGGCCTCGGCCGCCGCCGCGCTCCAGGGCAAGGCCACCGTCTTCGCGGTCGGTGTCGGCGACGGGGTCAGCCAGGCCACTCTGGAGACGGTCGCGAGCGGTCCCGGGGCCGACAACACCTTCACCGCGGGCAGCTTCGACGACCTCGCCGCCCTGCTCGAAAAGCTCGTCGCGGCCGTGTCGGTCCCCGGCGCGACCCACCCCTCCATCGCCGTCACGCTGACACCGCCGTGGCGGCTGGTGCCGGGCTCGGTGAGCGCCGACCTGGCCGGGTCGTCGATCGGCGGGGTGACCCCGGACGGGTTCACATGGTCGCGGGCCGACCTCGGCGACGAGGACCTGGTGATCACCTACCGGGTCGAGCACGTCGGCGCCCCCTGCGGCCCGCTGGACGTCAACTCGTCGGTGACGTACCACGACGACGAGAACGCCGCGGTGGTGTTCCCGCCCGTCGTCGTCACCGTCACCTGTGTGCCTCCGGTCGCCGACGCCGGACCGGACAAGACCGTCGCCGAAGGATCGTCCGTCGCCCTCGACGGTTCCGGCAGCCACGACACGGACGGGGTCCTCACCTCGTACGCGTGGAACGGCGCCGACGCCGGGGTCGGGGCGCTGTCGGGCACGAGCGACCCGGTGGCCTCCTACAACGGCCTCGACGACGGGGCCGACGCCGTGACCCTCACCGTGACGGACGACAACGGGCTCGTCGACGACGACAGCACCACCGTGACGGTGCAGAACGTGGCGCCGAGCCTGACCCTCACGTCCTGCCCGGTGGACCCGAGCGCCGTCGGTGATGACGTGTCGTTCACCGGCACCTTCACCGACCCGGGCACACTCGACACCCACGAGATGACCGTCGACTGGGGAGACGGGACCACGACCGCGCCGGTCACCTCCCCGGTGGGTGCCACCCACCAGTACGCCGCGGCGGGCATCCACGACATCACCGTCACCATCACCGACGACGACGGCGGGTCCGACACGAAGACCTGCGGTTTCGTCGTCGTGTACGACCCCGATGGCGGGTTCGTCACCGGCGGCGGCTGGATCGAGTCACCCGCCGGTGCCTATCCGGCGGATCCGGGAGCGACCGGCCGGGCCAACTTCGGGTTCGTGTCCAAGTACAAGAACGGTGCGACCGTCCCCAGCGGCAACACGGAGTTCCAGTTCAAGGCCGGCGCCGTGAACTTCCACTCCGGCGAGCACCAGTGGCTGGTCGTGGCGGGCGACAAGGCGATCTTCAAAGGCACCGGTACGGTCAACGGCTCGGACGGCTACAGCTTCATGCTCACCGCCACCGACGCGAACCCCGACCGGCTCCGGATGAGGATCTGGAAGACGGCGGACTCGACCCTCGTCTACGACAACCAGATGGGGGCCGACGACACCGCCGCCCCGACGACCGCCCTCTCCGGTGGTTCCATCGTGATCCACAAGAACTGAGCGGGCAGTACGCGGCGCTCCGGTCGGCCCGGGATTCCTCCGGCCGGCCGGGGCCCGGCTCCCCTGGGGACCGGACGGCGCGGGCCGCCGTCGCCGCGCACGGATTGCGAGATGTGGACGAGCGCTCATACCTCGGAGTGGAGAAGGGGATCTCCGGGACGTCGGCCCCCCACGGCTCGCTAGCGTGGGACCCCCCGCGACCTCCCGTCGCGGTCCTGCTACGTCGCCTCCCGCACGAGGGGCCCTGCATGACACAGCACACGCCCCACCTGTGGTCGCGTCTCCGCTACCGGTTCGACATCCTGATGGCCCACGGCACCCCCGTGCTCATCGGCTGGCTCACGGCCGTCTGCCTCGCGATCGTGGTCCCGGCCAGTGTGGTGCTGGTGGGGGCCTCCCGCGACGTCCCGACCACCGCCGCGGGGTGGGGTGCGGCCGTCTGGAGGAGCGTCGGGCAGACCCTCAGGCTGGGCGGCGAGGTCGGGTCACCCGTGTACGTGATGATGTCCGTCCTCCTGGCGCTCGTGGCCCTGCTGTTCGTGTCGGCGCTCGTCAGCCTGATCACCACCGGGCTCCACCACCGGTTGCTGGCCCTGCGCTCGGGCAGGTCCCCGGTCCTGGAGGAACGGCACACGGTGCTCCTCGGGTGGACCGACCAGGTCTTCCCCGTCATCACGGAACTGGTGGCGGCCAACGCCGACCGGCGCAGGGCGACCGTCGCCGTCTTCGCCGACAGGGACAAGGTCGGGATGGAGACCGAGATCACCAGCCGCGTCGGCGGCACCGGTGCCACGCGGGTCGTCTGCCGGAGCGGCTCCACCACCGACCCCACGCTCCTCTCCGTGGTGAGCCCCCACACCGCCAAGGCCGTGCTGGTGCTCCCGCCGGAGGATCCGGGAGGCGACGCCCACGTGGTGAAGACGCTCCTCGCCCTCCGCGCGACCGGCCCCGAGACCCGCGACTGCGTGGTGGTCGCGGCGGTGCGGGACGCCCGGAACCATCCGGCCGCCGCCCTGGCCGCCGGTCCCCACGGGCACGTCCTGAGCGTCGACGACGTCGTGGCCCGGCTCCTCGTCCAGACGTCGCGCCAGCCGGGCCTCTCGCTCGTCCACCAGGAGCTGCTGGACTTCGCGGGGGACGAGTTCTACGTCGTCCCCGTGCCCGCGCTGACCGGCCGCACCTTCGGCGAGGCGCTCGGGGCCTTCGCCACCTCCTCGGTGGTCGGCCTCCGGCGGGACGGCGGCGGCATGGTCCTCAACCCGCCGTCCGACACCCGCGTCGGCCCGGCCGACCGGTTCGTCGTCATCACCGAGGACGACGGCACGGCGGTGCTCGCCGACACGCCGCCGGCCGTCGACGAGGACGCGATCGTCACCGCCCGCCCCCGCACGCAGGCCGCCGAGCGCCTGCTGCTCCTCGGCTGGAACCGACGCGCCCCGTTGATCGTCGAGCAGCTCGCCTCGTACGTGCCGTCCGGCTCCACGCTCGACGTCGTCACACTCGCCGACGCCGCGGCCGTCCGCGGTGCGTGCCGCCCCGGCCGCCTGGACGTCAGGTTCCTCCGCGGCGACACCACCGACCGGGGGCGGCTCGCCGAGCTCGACGTGCCGTCGTACGACAGGGTGCTGGTCATCGGGGACCGGGGGCACGCCGTGGGACCGGACGCGGAGCCGGAGAGGGCGGCGGACGACCGCACGCTGGTGACGCTGCTCCACCTGCGGGACATCGAGCAGTCGGCCGGCCGGGAACTGTTCGTCATCACGGAGATGACCGACGACCGCAACCGGCTGCTCGCCCCGGTGCGGGAGGGCGCCGACTTCATCGTCAGCGACCGGCTGGTCAGCCTGCTGATGACGCAGATCTCGGAGAACCGGCACCTGGCGGCCCTCTACGACGAGCTGTTCGCCGCGGAGGGGAGCGAGGTCCACCTCAAGCCGGCCGCGGACTACGTCGTGACGGACCGCCCGGTCTCCTTCGCCACCGTCGTCGAGTCGGCGCGCCGCCGGCACGAGTGCGCCATCGGCTACCGGCTGCACGCCGGGGCCGCGACCGGCCCCGCCCACGGCGTACGGATCAATCCGGACAAGCGCGAACCGGTGCGGTTCGGGGACCGGGACACGGTGATCGTGATCGCGGAGGACTGACGCCTCCGCGCGGATCCCGCGAAGGGTAGCGGACGGAGGCGGGCGGGCGGTGAGGGAGCCGCACTTTCGGGTGAACGACCAGGTGGACCGGTGACAGGACGGCCGGTTCCCCGTTCTTATGATCATGAAGAACTTAGAGCTGACGCGCCGCCAGGTCGCGGCGCTGTCAGGGTCCGCAGCCGCCGCCACCGCCCTGTCGGGTCCGGCCGCCGCCGTCGCGTCGCCGGCCACCGCGGCGCCCCCCTCCGCGGCACCGCGTTCCACCGCCGACTGGGAGACCTGCCTCGCCGTCGCCCGGGCGCTGCTCGTCCTCGACGAGGACGGCCGGCCGCTGGTCCCCCGGTACGAGAAGATCCTCCTGGGCGGCGGGCTGCCCCGGGGCCGCGGCGCCGCCAAGGACGTGCTGGTCCTCGGCGCCGGCCCGGCGGGCATGGTCGCCGCCTGGCTGCTCAAACGGGCCGGTCACCGCGTCACCGTCATCGAGGCCAACGGCAACCGGGCGGGCGGCCGCATCAAGACCTTCCGCACCGGCGGCCACGAGAACGCGCGCCGGGCGTTCGCCGACCCCAAGCAGTACGCCGAGGCGGGCGCCATGCGCATCCCCGGCAGCCACCCCCTGGTCATCGGGCTGATCGACGCCCTGGGCATCGAACGGCGCCCCTTCCACTACGTCGACGTCGGCCCGGACGGCAGGCCCGCCCACCGCACGTGGATCCGCGTCAACGGCATCAGCGTCCGCCGCGCCGACTACGCGAAGGACCCCCGCGCCGTCAACCGCTCCTTCGGTGTCCCGGCGGCGTACGAGGACGTCCCGGCGGGGGAGATCGTCCGGCGGGCCCTGGACCCGGTCCGCGACGAGTTCAGCGTCCGCCGCCCCGACGGGACACGGGTCGACAAGCCCATGCCGGAGCGCCTCGAAGGCTGGGCGCGCGTGGTGCAGCGCTTCGGCGACTGGTCGATGTACCGCTTCCTCACGGAGCACGCCCGGCTGGACACCCGCACGATCGACCTGATCGGCACCCTGGAGAACATGACCTCCCGGCTGCCGCTGTCCTTCATGCACAGCTTCATGGGCGCCTCCCTCATCAACCCCGGCACCGCCTTCTACGAGCTGGTCGGCGGCACCGCCGTGCTCGCGGACGCGCTCCTGGAGCAGGTGCGCGGCGAGGTCCGCTTCGACCGGCGCGTGACCCGCATCGAGACCGGCGGCGGCCGGCGCCCCGGCGTCAGCGTCGACACCGTCTCCGAGGGCCGGGACGGCAAGGTCGTCCGGGAGCGGTTCACCGGCGACACGGCCGTCGTCACCATCCCGTTCTCCGGCCTGCGGCACGTCCAGATCACCCCCTCCCTCTCGTACGGGAAGCGCAGGGCGGTCACCGAGGTCCACTACGACAGCGCCACCAAGGTGCTCCTGGAGTTCAGCCGCCGCTGGTGGGAGTACGGCGAGGACGACTGGCGGCGCGAGCTGGACGCCGTCAGGCCGGGCCTGTACGACGCCTACCGCAGGGGCAGGGTGCCGGACGACGGCCGGCTGCTCGGAGCGCACCCCTCGGTGCCGCGCGGGTACCTGTCCGAGAGCCAGCGCGCCCACTACGCGGCACACGTCTGGGTCTCCCGCGACCAGCCGGAGGCGGCGCGGGTCGTGGGCGGCGGGTCGGTGACCGACAACCCGAACCGCTTCATGTTCAACCCCTCCCACCCCGTGCCGGGCAGCGACGGCGGCGTCGTCCTCGCCTCGTACAGCTGGGCGGACGACGCCCGGCGCTGGGACTCCTTCGACGACGAGGCGCGGTACGCCCTCGCCCTGCGCGGCATGCAGGAGGTCTACGGGCAGCGGCTCGAGGTGTTCTTCACCGGGGTGGGCCGCACCCAGAGCTGGCAGCGCGACCCGTACGCGTACGGCGAGGCGTCCGTCCTCCTGCCGGGACAGCACACCGAGCTCTTCCCCGGCATGGGGACGCCCGAGGGCCCGCTGCACTTCGCCGGCTGCCACACGTCCCTCAAGCCGGCCTGGATCGAGGGAGCGCTGGAGTCGGCGGTCCGCGCCGCCTGGGAGGTCCACGGCGGCGCCTGACCCGGCCGCCCCCGCGCCCCCGCGCCGCCGCACGGCCGGCGGCGCGGGGGCGGAGGGGTGACAAGGACGGCCGGTCCGCGGTAGGTACGGCTGTCATGAGCACCCATCCGCGGCCCCGGCCGCTTCCCCTGCCGCTCGACGGGGTCACCGTCGTCGCCGTCGAGCAGGCCGTCTCGGCTCCGTTCGCCACCCGTCAGCTCGCCGACCTGGGGGCGCGGGTGATCAAGGTGGAACGGCCGGACGGAGGGGACTTCGCGCGCGGCTACGACACGGCCGCGCGCGGGCTCGCCTCCCACTTCGTGTGGTGCAACCGGGGCAAGGAGTCCCTGGCCGTGGACCTGAAGGACCCGCGCGGCATCGCGCTGGTGCGCCGGCTCGTCGCGCGCGCGGACGTGTTCGTGCAGAACCTGGCCCAGGGCGCGGCCGCCCGGCTGGGGCTGGACGCGGCGACGCTGTGCGCGGCGCACCCCCGCCTGGTGGCGGTGGACGTCTCCGGGTACGGGGCGGGCGGCCCGTACGCGCACAAGCGGGCGTACGACATGCTCGTCCAGTGCGAGGCGGGGCTCGTGTCGGTGACGGGCACGCCGGAGCAGCCGGTGAAGGCGGGCGTTCCCGCGGCGGACATCGCGGCGGCGATGTACGCGTTCTCCGGAGTGCTGGCGGCGCTGCTGCGGCGGGCGACGACGGGGGTCGGCGGGCCGGTGGAGGTGTCGATGCTGGAGTCGCTGGCCGAGTGGATGGGCCATCCGCTGCACCACGGGATGCACGGGGGCGAGGCCCCGGCGCGTACGGGGGTCGCCCACGCGGTGATCGCCCCGTACGACGCCTACCCGACGGCGGACGGCGGGCAGGTGCTGCTGTCGGTGCAGAACGACCGGGAGTGGCGGCGGCTGGCGGAGCAGGTCCTGAAGCGGCCGGAGCTGGGCGAGGACCCGGCGTTCGCGACCAACGCGGCGCGGGTGGCGAACCGGGAGCGGACCGACGCCGCGGTCGGTGGGGCGCTGGGCGTGCTGGGCACGGCGGAGGCGGTCGAGCGGCTGGAGGCGGCGGGCATCGCGTGCGCGCGGCTGAACACGGTCGCGGACCTGGCCGCGCACCCGCAGCTGGCGGCGCGGGACCGGTGGCGCGAGGTCGGCTCGCCGGTGGGGCCCCTGCGGGCGCTGCTCCCGCCGATCACCCTGCCGGGCGGGCCGGAAGCGCTGATGGGAGCCGTTCCGGGGCTGGGTGAGCACACGGACGCGGTGCTGCGGGAACTCGGCGTGGACGCGCGGGAGTGCGCGCTTCTGCGCCGGGACGGTGTGGTCGGGTGAGGCGGGTGGTGGCCGGCGGGCGGCCGGGAGGGGTCAGGACCGGTGGGCGGGGTGCGGTCCTGCCGAGGAACGGCCGGGTGGGAGCCGTCTCGCGCGGGCGCTGACGGGTGAACGGCCGGCCGGACCTCGTCGGCTGCGGGGCCGCCTCAGCCGTGGTTGCCGAAGAGCGAGCGGCGCAGTCGGCGCAGCGGCGCGAAGAGCGAGACGCGCGCGCTCTTGCTGCGGTGCCGGTGCGCGACGTCGCGTGACGTCAGCTCCAGCATCAGGGACGTCGCCTCGGCGGTCTCGCGCTGCGGGACGGCGGGGCCGCCGAGCACCGCGAGGTGGCGGTCGAGACGTGAACTGGTCGCGCTGCTCCCGCAGGTGATGGCGGGCACACGTGCCCTGCTGCGCATCGTTATCTGTTCCATGACACTCCCCACCCGTACAAGGGCACCCGGCCCGGGCCAACGTTAACCCTATCGTCCCCGCCTCGCAGCCGTGTATCCCGGTATCGGGATTCACCTCCCGGATACGCGGGTTGACGGTGACTCTTCGAATATGTCTGGTTCCAGGGCGAGTTGGCCGGGCTCCCGCGGGCCGTCGCCGAGGCGGGGAAGGGGCCGTCACGCGTCAAGGGGCGGGCGGGAAAAGGCTGGTGGCGAGGTGTTACCGGTTGGTCGGTGCGCCGGGCGCGGGACGCGCGGGCACGGTGTGGCGGGCCCGGGACGGGGTACGGGGGCGGGAGGTCGCGGCGCGGGCGGTGGTGCCGGCGCCGGTGGCGGGCGCGGTGGTGCACGCGGTCGTGCCCTGGCGGCGGGGCGGGGTGGCCCCGCCGCCGGGGCCGGGCGGCGCGTCCGCGCCTACGCGGCGTTCCTGAGGACCGGGAGGTAGCCGCCCGACTGGCCCGCGGCCGTGGGGTGGTACGACTCGCCGATGTTGAGCCAGTTGACGCTGTGCAGCCATGCCGAGCCGGAGCAGATCTCGTGGCCGGCGAAGGTCGGGGTGACGTCGCCGAAGGTGAAGCCGTGGTCGGCGGCGCGCTTGGCGGTGGCGGCGTTGAGGTGGTCGGCGGCGCCGTTGATGGCGCTCCGCTCGTTCTCCGTGAGGCCGGCGACGCAGGAGCCGCTCAGCTTGTAGAACCGGGGGTAGCCGAGGACGACGACCCGGGCGGACGGGGCCTTGCCGCGGACGGCGCGGTACACGGTGTCGAGGCGGCCGGGCAGCGTCGTGTCGACGAAACTCCTGGCCTCGTTGATGCGCTGGAGGCAGGTGGCCTCGGACTGCAGGACGCAGGTCGTCATGACGTCGGCGAAGCCCGCGTCGTTGCCGCCGACGGTCAGGGAGACGAGGTCCGTCCCGCTGTTGAGCGGTCCGAGCTGGTTGGCCGTCACGTCGCCCGTGCGCGCGCCCGAGCAGGCGGTGAACGCGAACGACGAGGGAGCGTTGGCGGCCGCCCAGAGGGCGGGGTAGGCGCGGGGCGTGCGCTTGCAGGAGCCGCTGGCGGTGTCGTACGCGCCGGCTCCGACGCCGGAGGAGTAGGAGTCGCCGAGGGCCACGTAGTCGACGGCGGCGGTCGAGGAGTCGGCCTGGGCGGCCCCCGCACCGGTGAGGGTGAGGGCGGCGCCGAGAAGGAGCGAGGACGCGAGCGCGCCGACGCGGGACGTTTTCATGGAACCCCCTGTCGCAGGATCACTGCCTGCCCCTTGGTAGCAGTGGGGACGTGTCCATGCCAATAGTGGTGACGGCGTTCGTCCGCGCTTTCCCCCGTTCGGAGGGGGCGCGTCACGCGGCACCCGCGTGCGCCGCCCAACTCCCCCGCGCGCCCGCGGAGTCGGCCTGACCAGCGCACCCCCCGCCCGCGCCGGTCCGCCCTCCCCCGGTACGGGGCGCCGCGGCGCCCGCCCCGCGCCCCTGCGGCGCACCGGCCGTTCACCCGGGCGCCGGGCAACCTTCCCGGCCCGTACGGCGGCGGGCGGCGGGCGGCGCGGCGGGGCGAAAAGCGGTGCGGGGGCGGCGGGTGTGCCGGATCATGGGGCGCATGTCAGCCAACCCGCAGGACGCACTGCCGATCCGCCTCACCGTCGACGACAGCGACTCCCCCTCCGACGTGATCGACGCGCTGTTCCTCGGCCGTTTCGCGACCGGTGAGCAACCGCACTCGCGCAGCCGCAGCCTCGACCGGGTCAGGCCGGGTGCGACGCTGCTCCCGCCGGGTGCGACGGTGCTGCGGTCCGCCCGCGCGGACGACCGCGGCGCCGTCCTCGCGGAGGGCGAGGGGTGGACGCTGCTCGTGTCCCGCTGGAACCGGGGCGCGGACGTCACGGTCACCGCCGTCGACGACGACCTGGCCGAAAGGGTCCTGGCCGAGGCGACGGACGGCGCCCAGGACGAGGCCGAACCGCGCCCCGACGACGTCACCATGGGCTTTTGGTACCTGTCCCCGCGGCGCGGCGCGCACCGCACGACCCGCCAGATCTCCGCCGGCTCCTGGGACGAGGTGCGGCCCAACTACACGGCGCCCGTCGCGGACGCGCTGGACCGGCTGATGAAGGTCACGCCCGACGACGTCGCGGGCCGGCTGCTGCTCCTGCACGGCCCGCCCGGCACGGGCAAGACCTCCGCGCTGCGCACCCTCGCCCGCTCGTGGCGGGACTGGTGCCAGGTGGACTGCGTCCTCGACCCGGAGCGGCTGTTCGGGGACGTCGGCTACCTGATGGACATCGCGATCGGCGAGGACGACGGCACGGCGAAGGGCCGCTGGCGGCTGCTGCTCCTGGAGGACTGCGACGAGCTGATCCGCGGCGAGGCCAAGCACACGGCGGGACAGGCCCTGTCACGGCTGCTGAACCTGACGGACGGGCTGCTGGGGCAGGGCCGCAACGTCCTCGTCGGCGTCACCACCAACGAGGACCTGGAGCGGCTGCACCCGGCGGTCGTCCGGCCCGGCCGGTGCCTGGCCCGCGTCGAGGTCGGGCCGCTGACCCGCGCCGAGGCGGTCACCTGGCTGGGCGGCGAGGAGGGCGTCGGCCGGGACGGCGCCACCCTCGCGGAGCTGTACGCCCTGCGGCGCGGCACCAGCCCCACGTCCCTGCCGGAGCCGCGGAGCGCGGGCGCGGGACTGTACCTGTAGGGCTCCCCCCGGGACACGCGGGGCTCCCCGGAGGGCTCACGCCCCGTACACCGCGCGCAGGGCGTCGGCCACCGCCGCCTGGGCCTCGGCCCGGGTCAGCCCCAGGCGGTGGGCCTCCCGGGCGTAGGCGGCGGCCGCCGCGGCCGCGTGGCGTTCGGCGGCGTCGCCGGCCGCCGCGACGAACGTGCCGGCGCGGCCCCGGGTCTCGATCACGCCGTCCGCCTCCAGCGCCCGGTACGCCTTGGCGACCGTGTTGGCGGCGAGGCCCAGCTCCTCCGCGAGGCCCCGCACGGTCGGCAGCTTGCGGCCGACGGGCAGCCGGCCGGAGCGGGCCTGGTCCGCGATCTGGGAGCGGAGTTGCTCGTACGGGGGGACGTTCGCGTCCGGGTCGAGGGCGATCTGCAGCGTCACGGGGCCGATTCTCCCCCACCGGGCGGAAATCGGGAGGCGGCGGGGAGGGGTGCGCGCATAGCGTCGGCGTCCATGACTGTCATCGTCCGTGAGTTCCTGTCCGAGGACGCGGCGGCCGTCGTCCGGGTGCGGCGCGCCGCGGCGCCGTACCTCGTGACGACGCCCGCGTCCCTGGTGAACGAGTACCGCGCCGCGCCGCCCGCCCGCCGCTACCTGATGCTGGTCGCCGAGCTGGACGGTGAGGTCGCCGGCTACGCCAACGCGGGCGTGGTGTACGAGTCCCCGGAACCGGGCCAGGCGTTCACCACCCCCGTCGTGCACCCGGCCCACCGGGGCCGCGGGGTGGGCGGGGCGCTGCTGCGCACCGCCGAGGAGTACCTGGCGGGCCTCGGCGCGCGCGAGGTGTACACCTGGGCCCTGGACGCGCCGGAGTGCCGGGCGTTCGCCGAGGCGCGCGGCTACCGGCCCGCGCGCACCCTCCGCTACCAGCGGCTGGACCTGGCGTCGGCGAGGCTGCCGGAGCGGCCCGCCGTGCTGCCGCCCGGTGTGGAGCTGCGCACGGCGGCGGACTTCGCCGCCGACCCGCGGCCGATGTACGCGGCGGACACGGAGGTCACGGCGGACGAGCCGACCGACATCCCCTTCGGCCTGGGCGACTACGAGGAGTGGCTCGCCGACACCTGGAACGACCCGCTGCTCGACCGGGAGTTGACGGCGGTGGTGCTGGTGGACGGGGCCGTCGCCGCGTTCAGCGCCGCACACACGGACGGCGAGGGGCGGTACGTGTCGGCGATGACGGGCACGCTGCGCGCCCACCGGGGGCGGGGGCTGGCCACGCTCGCCAAGGCCGAGTCGCTGCGCCGGGCCCGCGCGGCCGGCTGCGTGGAGGCGTACACGAGCAATGACTCCGAGAACGGGCCGATGCTCGCGATCAACCGGCGCTTCGGGTACGAGCCGTGCGCGACGGAGGTGCGCCATGTCGGCACGCTCGGGTGACGTCGTGGACGTCGTCCTCGTCAAGGCGGGCCGGGTGAAGATCCGCTACCCGGCGGAGGTGGTCACCGACGACGGCACGGTGCTCACCGTCCGCGCCGCGTGGGCGGGCGAGGGGGTGCGGGACTTCGGCTTCGTGCGGTTCGAGCCCGGGGACGTGTTCACCGAGCACTACCGGCGGGACCGGTGGTACTCGGTGAAGGAGGTGCGGGCCGCCGACGGGACGCTGAAGGGCTGGTACTGCGACGTCACCCGGCCCGCCGAGGTGCGGGCCGGGGAGGTGGTCGTGGAGGACCTGGACCTGGACCTGTGGGTGTCGGCGGACCGGCGGCTGGTGCTGCGGCTGGACGAGGACGAGTTCGCGGCGAGCGGCCTCGCGGAGCGGGACCCGGACGCGGCCGCCCGCGCGGTGGAGGCGCTGGACGCGCTGGAGGCCCTGGCCCGTCAGGGCAGCGGCTTGCGGTAGTGGACGCGGTCGTAGGGGCCGTCCTTGCGGCGCTCGACGACCTCGTAGCCGTAGCGCTCGTACATCCTCTGGTTCTCCCACATCATCGCGTTCGTCAGCAGCCGCACCTCGGGCAGGCCCAGGGCGCGGACGCGGTCCTCGACGAAGGCGAGGAGGCGGCGGCCGAGGCCGGTGCCCCGGGCGTCCGGGTGGACGGCGACGCTGTCGAGGTACAGGTGGCCCGGCTCGGTGCGGACCACGACCAGGCCCCGCACCGGGTCCCCCGCGACGAACACCCGCCCCGCCGCCACGTCGGCGGCGTGGTCCGCCTCCATCGGGGCCGGTACGAGGCCGATCCGCGCGATGTAGGGGTGGTAGGCCGCGTCGGTGACGGCCCGCACGGCGGGCACGTCGGCGGGGCCGGCGGGGCGGATGTCGTCGGGGGCGTGTGTCATGCCGTCAGGTTACGGCGGCGGGTGATCGCCTTCCGGATCAGCGGCCAGGCCAGCAGCAGCGCGACGACCGCGTACACGGTGACGGAGAACGGCGTGTTCACCAGGCCGGTGAGGCTGCCGTCGCTGATCTGGAGGGCGCGGCGCAGCTGCTGCTCGGCGGCCGGGCCGAGGATGACGCCGATCACGGCGGGCAGCACCGGCAGGCCGTAGCGCCGCATGCCGAATCCGAGGAGGCCGACGGCCAGCAGGACCACCAGGTCCAGCGCCTCGCCGCCGACCGCGTACGCGCCGACCGCGGCGAAGAACAGGATGCCCGCGTACAGGTAGGGGCGGGGCACCCGCAGCAGCTTCGCCCACACCGGGGCGAGCGGCAGGTTCAGCGCCAGCAGGAGCACCATCCCGACGAACAGGGAGGCGATCAGGCCCCACACGAGCTGCGGTTCGCGTTCGAACAGCAGGGGGCCCGGCTGGATGCCGTACTGCTGGAACGCGGCGAGCATGACGGCGGCGACGGCCGTCGTGGGCAGGCCCAGGGTGAGCATCGAGACGAGGGTGCCGGCGGCGGAGGCGGACGCGGCGGACTCCGGCCCGGCCACCCCCTCGATGGCGCCGTGCCCGAACTCGTCCTTGTGCCGGGAGAGCCGCTTCTCGGTGACGTACGACAGGAACGTCGGGATCTCCGCGCCACCGGCCGGGATCGCGCCGAACGGGAAGCCGATGAGCGGGCCGCGCAGCCACGGCTTCCAGGTGCGCCTCAGGTCGGACCGGGCCAGCCAGGGCCGGCCGACCGGGATGGCGGTGGCGCCGTGGCGGCGCAGGTGCGCGGCGACCCACAGGGCCTCGCCGATGGCGAAGAGGCCGACCGCGACGATGACCACGTCGATGCCGTCGGCGAGCTGGAGCGAGCCGAGGGTGAGCCGGGGCTGACCGGTCATCCGGTCGAGGCCGATGAGGCCGAGGGTGAGGCCGATCAGCAGGGACGCCAGGCCGCGGACGCGGGACGAGCCGAGGACGGAGGTGACGGCGATGAAGGCCAGCACCATGATCGCGAAGTAGTCGGGGGCGCCGATGTCGACGGCGAGCGCGGCGACGACGGGGGCGAGCGCGACCAGCAGGACCGTGCCGATCAGGCCGCCGGCGAAGTGGCCGCCGGCCGCGGCGGCGAGCGCCTGGGCGCCGCGGCCGGCCTTCGCCATGGGGTTGCCCTCGATCGCGGCGACGACGGCGGCGCTCTCGCCGGGCGTGTTCAGCAGGATCGAGGTGGTGGAGCCGCCGAACATGGCCCCGTAGTAGATGCCGGCGAACATGATGAACGCGCCGGTCGGCTCCAGCCCGTACGTGACCGGCAGGAGCAGCGCGACGGCCATGGCGGGGCCGATGCCGGGCAGGACGCCGATGGCGGTGCCGAGGAGGACGCCGATCGCCGCCCACAGCAGGTTGACGGGGGTGAGGGCGGTGCCGAAGCCCTCCATGAGGGAGTTCAGGGAATCCATCAGATCACTCCCATGAGCGGCCCGCCGGGCAGCGGGACGCCGAGCAGGTGGTGGAAGACGAGGTACGTGACGAAGGAGAGGACCGCCGCGATGAGCGGGTCGCGGTCGGTGCGGCGGCTGCCCAGGGCGTACGCGCAGCCCCAGAAGAGGAGCGCGCCGGAGACGGGGAAGCCGAGCGGTTCGATGAGGACGGCGTTGCCGAGGAACACCCCGACGAGGAGCAGCACGGTCCGCCAGTCGGCGGGCTCGGACAGGTCGACGTCCTCGCCCCCCTCGGCCTCGCCGCGCCCCCCGCGCAGCACGTCGACGGTGAGGAGGACGGCGACGAGGAGCAGCCCGGCCCCGACGACGAGGGGCACGGTGCGGGGGCCGACGGGGCCGCGCTGGGTGAGGTCGACGCTCATGGTGACGGCGTCGGTGAGGACGAGGACGCCGAGGAGGAAGAGGAGGGCGCCGACACCGAGTTCGGAGTGGTCGCGGAGCCAGGCGCGGCGGTCGCGGGGCGCGGGGGTGGTCACAGTCCCAGCTCCTTCAGGACGTCGGCGACGCGCTGGTCCTGCGCGTCGAGGAAGGCGCCGAACTCCTCGCCGGCGAGGAACGCGTCGGTCCAGCCGTTCTTCTCCAGGGACGCGCGCCACTGCGGGGAGGCGTGCAGCTCGGTGACGAGGGTGACGAGCTTGTCGCGCTCGGTGTCGGTCAGGCCGGGCGGGGCGACGATGCCGCGCCAGTTGGTGAACTCGGTGTCGAGGCCGGACTCGCGGAGCGTGGGGGCGTCGAGGCCGGGGACGCGCTCGGCGCCGGTGACGGCGAGGACCCGCAGCTCGCCCGCCTTGATCTGGTCGAGGTACTCGCCGACGCCGGAGACGCCGAAGGCGACCTTGTCACCGAGGATCGAGGCGAGGAGTTCGCCGCCGCCGTCGAAGGGGACGTAGTTGACCGACTTCGGCGGGATGCCGGCCGCCTGCGCCATCAGCATCGGCGCGAGGTGGTCGGGGCCGCCCGGGGAGGAGCCGCCGCCGACGGGCAGCTTGCCGGGGGCGGCCCTCCAGGCGGAGAGCAGCTGCGGCAGGGTCCGGTACGGGGAGTCCTCGGACACCACCACGATGTCCTGCTCCTCGGTGAGCCGGGCGATGGGCGTGGTGTCGGCGAGGGTCCTGGACGCCTTGTTGGTGTGGACGGCCCCGACGACCCCGAGGCCCATGGACATGGCGAGCCTGCCGTTGCCGTGTTCGCCGACGAGCGAGGTCAGGCCGACGGTGCCGCCCGCGCCGGGCAGGTTGAAGACCTCGATGTCACGCGTCAGGCCGGCGTCCTCGGCGTTCTTCGCCGCGGTGCGGGCGGTGATGTCGTACCCGCCCCCGGGCGTGTTGGGGACCATGAGGCGCAGGCCGGGGATGTGGGTGCCGGTGTCGGAGCCGCTGCCGGGCTGGAGCAGCGGCGGCCCCACGAGCACCAGCAGCGCCGCCCCGAGCAGGGCGAGGGGAGTGCGCAGTCGCACGGGTGCCGCCTTTCGGTTCTGGGTTCCGGGAGTGGCCCACATGTTGCCCGCGCGTTAAGAACATGTCTCCGTTCCGCAACCAACGGACGTTGTGGTCCTTGTGGTCGCGGCCTAGCGTTCGGGGCATGACGAGGGTGCTGGTGGTGGACGACGACTTCATGGTCGCCAAGCTGCACGGCCGCTGCGTGTCCGCGGTGGAGGGCTTCACGGTCGCCGGGGTCGCGCACAGCGGCGCCGACGCGCTGCGCGCCGCCCGTGAGCTGCGCCCCGACCTGCTGCTGCTCGACGTGTACCTGCCCGACATGGACGGCATCGAGGTGCTGCGGGCGGTCCGGGCCGAGGAGGAGCGCGCCGGGCGGGGCGGGGCGCACGCGGACGCCCTGTTCATCACGGCCGCGCGGGACGCGGCCACGGTCCGCTCGGCGCTGCGGGCGGGCGCGCTGCACTACCTGATCAAGCCGTTCAGCCAGGCGGCGCTGCGGGAGCAGCTGCTGCACGCGGCGTCCGTGCGTACGCGTCTCGCCGCGCTGGACGAGGCCCGCCAGGAGGACGTCGACCGGATCTTCGGCACCCGGCCCCGCGCTTCGCGGGAGCTGCCGAAGGGGCTGGCCGCGCACACGGCGGACCTGGTGGAGCGCATCCTGCGCGAGCACCCCGGGGGGCTGTCCGCGTCGGAGTGCGCGGAGGCGGGCTCCCTGTCCCGGGTGAGCGCCCGCCGGTACCTGGAGTACTTCACGGAGACGGGCCGCGCCGAGGTCACCCTGCGCTACGGCGGGACGGGCCGCCCGGAGCGCCGCTACCGGTACGTGGGCTAGGGCGCCCGCGGGCGCCCTAGCCCACGTATCGGTCAGTCGAGGACCGACGCGCAGGTGGTGGGGGTCGCGTGCGCCGGGTCGAGCGCGTTGGCGACCTCGTGGAAGGCGATCCGGTCGAACAGCCCTATGGCCAGGTGCTCGGAGAGGTCCAGGGGGCACAGGTCCTGGAGGAGCACGTTGCGGACCCCGGGGCCGTCGAGGAACTGGGAGCGGTAGGGGGTGACGACCTCGTCGTACCGGGTGGCGATGACGGTGTAGCGGACGCCGGGGACGGTGTCGCCGCCCTCGTCGAGCTTCCGGAGGAAGGGGGAGCCGGCCACCTGGTCGGCGAGGGCCGGGGTCCTCTCGTTCAGCAGGTCGGCGGCGCCGGGGAAGTACGGCAGGAGCCGGGTGAGGCCGAGCAGGGTGGTGCCGTGGTTGCTGGGGGCGATGCCGACGAGGGCGTTCACCTCGGCGGCGCCGCCGAGGAACCTCAGGTAGTGGCGGGGCATCAGGCCGCCCTGGGAGTGGCCGACGAGGTCGGCCTCGGGGGCCCCGGTGGCGTCGAGGACCCGGTCGACGAAGGCGTCGAGCTGCTCGGCGGACTCCGCGACGGGGCCGAGGCCGTGGAAGAACGGCACCCCGGGCAGCTGCCCGTAGTCGAGGGAGAAGACGCAGTAGCCGCGCCGCACCAGGTAGGGGGCGAGTCCCAGCCAGTTGTCGACGGAGTTGCCGAAGGTCCCGTGGACGAGGACGACGGGGCGCGGATGGGCGGCGGGCGGCTCGCAGGAGTAGTCGTTCCAGCCGCCCCGGTCCGTTCGGCTCCCCTCGGGACCGGGCGCGGCGGTGGCCGCGTGGACCGGGGTGAGGAGGGCGGCGGTCAGGACGAGGGCGGCGGTCAGGGCTCGCAGGGCGCGCCGCGGGGCGGCGGGCGGGCGCGGGGGCAGCATCGGGTGGTCTCCTCGCGGCTCAAGGAAAAGGGCGGCGGTACGCCCCGGCGGCCCGGACCACTGACGGGGAGGGCGCGGCGTGGGGCCGCGCCCGGGTCAAGTTACGTACGGGCAGCGCGAAGAGGGAAGTTACGCGTCAGTAAAAAAAGTCCGGGCGCCGGCCCGGAGGGGCCGGCCGGCGGGTGCCGCGGGCCCCGGGCGGCGGCGCCCGCCCCTCAGCCATTCGGCCCCGCCCCGCCTGCGGGGGCACCCGCCTGGCCGGAGCGTGGGGGGCATGACGCTCGCCTCCGAGGTGCGCAGCGCCGTCACCCCCAGGGCCGCCCTGCTGGTCGTCGGCGTGCTGGCGCTCCAACTGCTGTTCATCGCGTCCTACGTGGGCGCCCTGCACGACCCGAGGCCCACGGACGTGCCCTTCGGCGTGGTCGCGCCGGGCGCCGCCGCCGAGCGGACGGCCGACCGCCTCGCCGCGTTGCCCGGCGACCCGCTCGACCCCCGGGTGCTGTCCGACGAGGCCGAGGCGCGGCGGCGGATCGTGAACCGGGAGATCGACGGCGCCCTGGTCCTCGACCCGGCGGGCGGCACCGACACCCTGCTGGTCGCCTCCGGCGGCGGTACGGTCCTGGCGACCGCCCTGGAGCGGATCGCCACCGAGGTCGAACGGCCCCGGCAGCGCGCGGTCCGGACGGTGGACGTGGCCCCCGCCTCCGCCCGGGACTTCGACGGGCTGTCCGCCTTCTACCTGGTCGTCGGGTGGTGCGTGGGCGGCTACCTGCTCGCGTCGATCCTGGCGATCAGCGCGGGCTCCCGGCCCGCCAACACCCGGCGCGCGATCATCCGGCTCGCCGTCCTGGCGCTCTCCGCCCTCCTCGGCGGGCTGGGCGGCGCGATCATCGTCGGCCCGGTCCTGGGCGCGCTGCCGGGGAGCATCGCCGCCCTGTGGGGGCTGGGCGCGCTGGTGGTCTTCTCGGTCGGCGCGATCACCCTGGCCCTGCAGGCCCTCACCGGCGTGGTCGGCATCGGGCTGGCCGTGCTGCTGATCGTGATCGCCGGCAACCCGAGCGCGGGCGGCGCGTTCCCCGGCCCCATGCTGCCCGACTTCTGGCGGGCGATCGGCCCCGGCCTGCCGCCGGGCGCGGGCACCTGGGCGGCGCGTTCCCTCGCGTACTTCCGGGGCAACGCCGTCTCCGGTCCGCTCCAGGTGCTGTCCGTCTGGGCGGTCGCCGGGACGGTGGTCACCCTGGTCGTGTCGTCGCTGCGCCGCGACGGCGGCCCCGGGGGCGCGGCCGGCGCGGACACCGCCCGCGCGTGAGCCCCCCGGCCCCGGGGAGACCGGGACCGGGGGGCTCTCGTGCCTGTCGTGCCCGACGTCAGCCGATCTGCGCGCCGTACTCGGCGAGCGCCTCCGTGACGGGCTGGAAGAAGGTCACGCCGCCGGACGTGCAGTCGCCGCTGCCGCCGGAGGTCAGGCCGACGGCCGCGTCACCGGAGAAGAGGGAGCCGCCGCTGTCGCCGGGCTCGGCGCACACGGTGGTCTGGATGAGCCCCTCGACGACCTGGCCGTTGCCGTAGTTGACGGTCGCGTCGAGGCCGGTGACCTCGCCGTCGTGCACCTGCGTCGTGGAACCGCTGCGGGTCACCTTCATGCCCACGGTGGCGTCGGCGGCGCGGGTGATCTGCTGGGTGCCGCCGCCGTACAGGTTGACCGCGCTCGGGTGCTCGACCTCGCGGTCGTACTTGACCAGCGCGAAGTCGTTGCCGGGGAACTGCGAGTCGGCCATCGTGCCGACCGGTTCGCCGCCCTGCGTGTCGGACCACGTGGAGCCGGTGTCGCCGCAGTGGCCGGCGGTGAGGAAGTGCGGCCGGCCGTCCTTGACGACGTTGAAGCCGAGGGAGCAGCGGCCGCCGCCGGTGTGGATGGCGTCGCCGCCCGCGACGAACGGCGTGAACGTGCCGGCGGCCCGCTTCAGCTCCGCCTTGCCGCCGAGGCCCTTGACGACCTGGGTGAGCTTCTCCCAGGAGGCGCCCTTGACGGTGCGGTCGGCGGTGACGACGACCTTGTTGGTGACCGGGTCGACGGCCCACGAGGTGCCGGGGATGGTCGCCCGGTCCTTCAGCGTCTCCCGGGCGGACTTCAGCTCGACGAGGGAGTGCTCGACGATCCGCGCCTCGCCGCCGGCGCGGCGGACGGTGTCGGCCGCGGCCTCGTCGACGACGTTCACCACGAGCGTGCGGGACTCGGCGTCGTAGTACGCCCCGGCGGTGTCGCCGTCACCGAGCCGTGCGTCGAGCGAAGAGGCGAGGTTTCCGGCCGCGACGGCGGACAGGACCTTGGCCTCGGGCCGCGGTACGTCGTCGCTGGCGTTCGCAGTCTGGAAGGTGACCGCTGCTCCCAGCAGAGCCACCACGGCTCCGCCGGCGAGGGCCGCACGCCTCTTGGGTATGCGTCGGTGCTTCAACATCGACCTCCTGTGGGGGCCGTGCCCGGCGCGTGGGGTGCCTGGCACGGAGGATGGGCCGCCCACTATTCCGATACCAACGGGTAGCACACAAGGTCGACTTCAGGACGCGCACATGATCGTCACACCCTGCCCCCGGCCCTGCGGGCCACCGTGGATCATCACTGGTCGGTTCCGACTGCGAACACCCACTGCAACGGTCCGGTGGACGTGACGTGAGGACTAGTCCTGTCCTGTTCGCGCGGGTGTCAACCCGTCGCCGGGCGCCCGGACTTGCCGCGCCGGGCGCTCCCCGGATGCGCGGCGCCCCCGCCCGGCCGGACCGGGCGGGGGCGGGTGAGGGGGGCGGATCCGAGGTCGCCGGGGCGCCCGGTGCGCGTACGGGGGCGCCGGCCGCGTACCGCGTCAGCAGCCGTCGCAGGGGCAGCAGCAGTCGCAGCCGCAGTTGCCGTCGCAGTCGCGGCAGCAGCCCTCGCGCTTCTTGCGGGACCAGGGGCCCTCGTACTCCTTCGCGCAGCAGATCCGGCAGGTGCAGAAGAGGCCGACGAAGACGGCGCAGCCGGCGAGGAGCCCGCGCGGCGGCTTCCGCCCCGGCCCCTCGCCCCCGAAGCCGCGCCCGGACCCGCCGAAGCCGGACCCGCCGGACCCGCCGCCGTGCCCGCCGTGTCCCCCGTGGCCGCCCCCGTACGGGTTGACGGAGTCGTACGGGCCGGGGGCCCGGCCCCCGCCCTGGTGGGGGTGGCCGTGCGGGGGCCGGGGCGCGCCGGGGGCGCCGTACCCCTGGTGCGCGCAGGTCGTCGTGGCGAACGCGCGGTCCACCGAGCGCCGCAGCTCGTGCGCGAGGAGCTGGTGCAGCAGCCGGTCGTCGACGAACTCGGCGTCCCGCAGCGCGAGGCGTACGCCGTGCACGGCGTCGTCGGCGAGGCGCCGCGCCTCGGCCGGGGACGTGCCGGTCGCGGTGAGCGGGTTCCAGGCGCCCGAGGCCGTGTCGGCCTCCAGGTCCTCGACGGCGTCCAGCAGGTGGGCGAGGCGCCCGAACAGCCGGCCGGCCTCCGCGAGGGGCGCGGCGTTCCCGGGCCTGCCGGCGAGGACCGCGGTGTGCGCGAAGGCGGCGGCGGTGGCCGTCTCGGTCGGCTCGGTCACCGTCAGCAGGGGCGTGCCGGGCCGGGCCAGCGCCTCGACGCCGGCCTGCCGGTCGACCGCGTCGAGCAGGACCGCCGTGTCGAAGCCGAGTTCCCGCCCGGTCCGGGCGCCCGCGGCGTCCCAGCGGTGCGCGACCCGGCGGGCGGCCGCGGCGACCGGCCGGCGGGCCAGCAGCCCGTCGCGGTCGGTGACGTGGTCGCGCACCTTCGCCGAGGCGAGCACCAGGGAGACGGCGGCGGCCAGCCGCGCGCCCTCGCCGCGCGCGACGGGCGCGGTGCGCATCGCGCGCAGCGGGCAGGGTCCGGCGGTGCGCCGGGCGTCGGCGGTGCGCGGGACCTGCGCCTCCGTCAGGACCGAGACGATGAGGCCGTCGTAGTTGGTGGCGACGCGGGCGAACTGCCCGTGGTCGGCGCGCAGGGCGAGGCAGAGCCCGCACAGGTGCGCCATCCACTCCGTCCGGAGCCCTTCCGTGAGCCGGTGCGAACAGGGCCTGACGATTCCGAACATGCGCTCCCCCGTGACTGAATCCTTACGCGCTGGGCATCGTAGCCGGGAGCCCGTTCACCCGTACGCACGTGGACTCGCCCGTCCGGTGTGAATTTCGTATTTGGGGTACAAGAAGCCCGTTACGCAGCAAGAACCCTGACGTATCGCCATATCTTCTGCACCAGTACCGTCACGAAACGCTCGCTCGGCGGCTATCCACTTGGCGCGCGATCCGCATCATGGTCGACCATAGGGATGCGGAACCACACGTGACCACGTTGAAAGGAGGCGTCCATGGGATCGGTGCGCAAGGCGAGTGCCTGGCTGGGACTCGTCGAGGACAACGACGAGCGCTACTACGACGACGAGTACGCCGAGACGGCCGACAGCGGCGACGCCTGGGTGACCGACCCCCGGGTGCGGGTCGCCTCCGAGAGCGCCCGGGAGGAAGGCCGCCGGATCGCCACGGTGTCACCGGACGGCTTCCGCGACGCCCGGACGATCGGCGAGCTGTTCCGGGACGGCGTCCCGGTCATCATGAACCTCACCGCCATGGAGCCCGACGACGCCAAGCGCGTCGTGGACTTCGCGGCCGGCCTCACCTTCGGTCTGCGTGGTTCCATCGAGCGGGTCGCCACCCGGGTCTTCCTGCTGACCCCCGCGGACACGCAGATCGTGACCGGGGAGTCCGGCGGCCGCCACCAGGGCGGCTTCTTCAACCAGAGCTGAGGCGAGGCCGCTCACCGGAAGGCGTCGAGACCGGTGAGCGCCTTGCCCAGCACCAGCTGGTGCATCTCGACGGTGCCCTCGTAGGTGAGCACCGACTCCAGGTTCGTCGCGTGCCGCATGACCGGGTACTCCAGGGAGATCCCGTTGGCGCCCAGGATCGTCCGGGCCGTACGGCAGATCTCGATCGCCTCCCGCACGTTGTTCAGCTTGCCGAAGCTGATCTGCTCGGGCCGCAGCCGCCCCGCGTCCATCCGCCGCCCCAGATGGTGGGCGAGCAGGATCCCCTTGTGCAGTTCCACCGCCATGTCGGCGAGCTTGGCCTGGGTGAGCTGGAAGCCGCCGATGGGCCGCCCGAACTGCTCCCGCGTCCGCGCGTAGTCGAGCGCCGCCTCGAACGAGGCCCGCGCCGCGCCCATGGCGCCCCACACGATCCCGTACCGGGCGTGCGACAGGCAGCCGAGCGGGCCCTTCAGCCCCGTCACCCCGGGCAGGACCGCGTCGGCGGGCAGCCGCACGCCGTCCAGCACCAGCTCGCTGGTGACGCTGGCCCGCAGCGACCACTTGTGCCTGATCTCCGGCGCGGAGAAGCCGGGGGTGTCGGTCGGGACGGCGAAGCCGCGCATCCCCCCGTCGGTCTGCGCCCAGACGACGGCGACCCCGGCGACCGAGCCGTTGGTGATCCACATCTTGCGGCCGTCGAGGACCCAGTCCGTGCCGTCCCTCCTGGCGTACGTGCGCAGGGCGGCCGGGTCGGAGCCGTGGTCCGGTTCGGTGAGGCCGAAGCAGCCGATCGTCTCGCCCGCCGCCATGGACGGCAGCCAGCGCTGCTTCTGCTCCTCGGAGCCGTACTTCCAGATCGCGTACATGGCGAGGGAGCCCTGCACGGAGACCAGGGAGCGGATGCCGGAGTCCGCGGCCTCCAGCTCCAGGCAGGCCAGGCCGTACTGGACGGCGCTGGCACCGGCGCAGCCGTACCCCTCCAGGGACATGCCGAGCGCGCCGAGCGCGCCCAGTTCACGGGCGAGTTCGCGGATGACGGGCAGCTCGCCCCTCTCGTACCACTCGGCGACGTGCGGCAGCACCCGCTCGGCGGCCCAGGCGCGCACCGTGTCGCGGACGGCGAGGTCCTCCGGGTCGAGCAGGTCGTCGACGCCGAGCGGGTCGCCCGGGTCGAACGGCGGGAGCTTCGAGGGTGCGGGCATACGGACCTCCGGCGGCTGGCTCACCAGGGAGACGACGGGAAAACTACCGTGGGTAGTCGAGCTGGGCGCTGACCTTACGGCTCAGTGCGCCGCGCGTCCAGAGCGGGCCGGCTCCACCGGGGCGCGGCCGGCGGGCACCCGCGGCGCGTCGTGGCCCTCGGACCGCCCGGGGGCCCCGGGGGCGGCGCGGTCCGCCGGGCCGGTGCCGTCGTCGCCGTCGGCCTGGACGTCCATCACGCGCGGCAGGCGCAGCGCCATGACCGCCCCGGCGAGCAGCAGCCCGGCGCTGACCACCAGCGTGACGTGCAGTCCGTGGACGAAGGCGTGGCGCGCGGCGCTGTGCAGCGCCTCGCCGGCGGCGCCGCCGAGCCGGGCCGCCACCTGGTAGGCCTCGCCCAGCGAGTTGGCCGCGGCGGCGCCCGCGCCGGCGGGGACACCGGGCACGCCGGCGAGGCCGGGGGCGTACGCGGCGTTCATGACGCTGCCGAGCAGGGCGATGCCCATGCCCGCGCCGAGCTGGTAGGACGTCTCGCCGATGGCCGCCGCGCCGCCCGCGCTGTGGGCGGGCGCCTCGCTGAGCATCGACTCGTACGCCGCGAACAGCGTGGTCTGCAGGCCGAAGCCGAGCAGGACGAAGCCGACGGTCAGCAGCAGCGGCCGGTCGTGCTGCCCCATGAGGACCAGGAGCAGCACGGCCCCGGCGGTGAGCACGAAGCCGCCGGCGACCATCCGGCGCGGGCCGAGGCGGGCGAGGGTGTACGAGCCGGTGGCGCCGGCGGCCATCGCCGCGAACGTCAGCGGCAGCAGCCGCAGCCCGGTCTCCAGGGGGCTCAGGCCCAGGATCAGCTGGAGGTACTGGACGGCGATCAGCTCCAGGCCGACCAGCGCCAGCATGGCGAGCACGATGCAGCCGACGGAGGTGGTGAACGCGGCGCGGGAGAACATCCGCATGTCGACGAGCGGATGGGCGCGGCTCCGCTGCCGGCGGACGAACAGGACGAGCAGCGCGGCGCCGACGAGCAGCGGGCCGAGCGTGGCGGCGCTCAGGACGGGGTCGCCCGCGCCGGTCCGCTTGACGCCGAGGACGACGCCGAGGACACCGGCGGCGGCCATCAGCGCGCCCAGCACGTCCCACGGGCCGTTGCCGCTCCCCCGCGACTCGGGCAGCAGCCAGCGGCCGGCGGGGAGGATCAGGGCCATCAGGGGGATGTTGATCAGGAAGACCGAGCCCCACCAGAAGTGCTCGACCAGGAAGCCGCCGAGCACGGGGCCGGTGGCGGCGCCGATCGCGGCGACGGCCGTCCAGATGCCGATGGCCGTGGCCCGTTCGCGCCGGTCGGGGAAGACGGCGCGCAGGACGGAGAGCGTGGCCGGCATGATCATCGCGCCGCCGACGCCGAGCAGCACGCGGGCGGCGATGAGCACGGCCGGCGTGTCGGCCAGCGCCGCGACGGCGGACGCCACGCCGAAGAGGGCGTAGCCGCCGAGCAGGACGCGCCGCCGCCCGACCCGGTCGCCCAGCGTGCCGAAGAGGATCAGGAGTGAGGCGCAGACGAGGGGGTAGGCGTCGACGATCCAGAGCAGGGCGGTGGAGCTGGGCCGGAGGTCCTCGGTGACCGCGGGGACGGCGACGTGGAGGACGGTGGCGTCCAGCGCGACCAGCAGCAGGCTCACGCAGAGGACGAACAGGACGACCCAGCGGTTGGCACCGCCGCCGGCTGCGCGCAGACGCGCTGTGGCCGTGGCCGTTCCCGACATGTAGGTACCTCCCGCGTGGAACTCTCGCGCTCGGCGGGCGCCGGCCGGGGAAGGGGACGTCCCGCGGGGCGGCCCGGCATCTGGGGGTCCCCCTGGCCGGGCGTGTCCGGATCCTCGGGGGCGGGCGAGCGAGACGTCAGCCTACGTGACGTGGGGCGGGTGGCGCGTGGCCCAGCTCTCACCGGGACGCGCGCGGGAGTGTGGCGTGCGCCACGCGGAGACCCCCCGCGACACGCCGACGGCCACCCGAACGGCGTACCAATTACCCACGGGTTCGGGCGCGGCGCGTTTTCCCCCGACCCGCAAACACACTTACGGAAGAACCCTTGCGGGCATTAGGGCAGATCACCCCGCCGCTTTATGGATAAGTATCGGATAAACAGCCGCCGAGACCCACTCCACATCACATCGTCATCACAAAGAGACCGGATCGGCCTGGCCCGACGCTCACTCCCTGTAACGTCGATTGCGTGCGTACCGACATCTTTGCCCGACTGGACCGGGAGCCGGAACCGCCGAAGATAGAGATCCCGCGGATGAGCCGCACGCGTCTTGCCCTCTTCGGCGGGACGTCCGTGTTCTATCTGGCCATCGTCGTGGCCGTGCTCGCCTCGACGTGGCTGGTGCTCATCGACTGGAAGGTCATGCTGTTCCGGCCCTACCAGCAGTGGCCGGAGCTGCACGCGCCGCTCGACTACTTCGTGGTGCTCGGCCAGCGCGGCCCGACCGCGGTGATGGTGGCCGCCTGGCTCGGCTGGCGGTCGTGGCGGCAGCACACCCTGCGCCCGCTGCTCGTGCTGGGCACGGCGCTGCTGCTGCTGAACGTCACCGTGGGTGCCGTGAAGATCGGCCTGGGCCGGCTCGGCCCGCATTACGCGACGCAGATCGGCTCGGCCGAACTGTTCGCGGGCGGCGATATATTCCCTTCCGGACACACCGCCAACGCCGTGGTGACCTGGGGCATCCTCTCCTACCTGGCCACCACGCCGCGGGCGCGCCGCTACCTGTCGGCCCTTTCCGCGGTGGTCGCCCTGGGCGTCGGCCTGACCACGGTCTACCTCGGTACGCACTGGCTGAGCGACGTGCTGCTGGGCTGGGCCGCCGGCCTGCTGATCCTGCTGGGCCTGCCGTGGTGCGAGCCGCTGATCGGGCGCGCGGAGGCGCTGCTCCTCGGCGTCCGGGACCGGCTGCGCGACCGGCTGCGGGAGCACCGCCACGCGCCCGTTCCGGTCCTGCCCGTGGCGCCGGTGGCGGCCGTCGGGCCGCTGCCGGACGTACGGCCGCGGCGGCAGCCCGCCGTGGGCCTGGAGGAGCCGGTGTGCGAACCGGTGGCGGGGGCCGGGGCGGTGGGCGCCGGGGCCCACGCCGGGAGCATCCGTACGACGCTGTCCCAGCCCCGTACGCACGCGGTGCTGCGGTCCGAGCGGATGCCGGTCACGCCGGCGGGCAGCCGCAGACCGCCGCGCTCCCGCCCGGCGACGGGCGGCTGAACCGCCGGCGGCGGTCCGTATGCGAGAGGGGAGGGCCCCGGCCGACAGGCCGGGGCCCTCTTCGGTGCCGCTCGCCGGTCGGCGCCGCCGCGCCGGAGGGTGAGCGGGTGGGCGGATCAGGCCGGGGCCGGGTCGGGGCTCAGCCCGTCCAGCAGCGGGTGACCGTGTGGTCGCGCACCTCGAAGTTGATCCGCCCCTCCACGTACTCGAGCGTGACGATGGAACCGGGCGGCAGCGCCCGTACGGTCGTCCAGCCCCGGGAGCGGGCCCGGCGCTCGGCCTCGCGGTCGTCGAGGCCGACGTACGCGCCGGGTTCGTCGGGCCGGGCGGGGGGTGAGGTGGGTATCGGTGCCATGGCTTCACCGTAGGCGCCCCTACACGGGTGCCGCCATCCTCCTGTACGCGGTCTGTCACATGTATGTCACAAGGGTCCGGTCGACGGTTATCGGACGGTTTTCCGCGAGGAGGGGGCGGGCGGGAGGCGTTCCGCGGTAATTCCCCGCGGGTGGGACGGCCGGTATTCGACGGCTTCGGAATTCCCCCGGACGGCTCCCCCCGAACACGATCGGGCACGTCTGGTTCACGGGCTCTCCACAGAATTCCCGCATTCCCGGACGGCGTGAACGCAGGTGATCCGGGAAGGGGGCCGCGAGCATCGTGGGGCGAGACCGGGCCGACCAGGAGCCATGCGGAGGGGTGCTGATGGGGACCGATACCATCCGGGCGGCCGCCGGGCCGCCACCGGTCCGGCGGCGCGGCCGGGTGGTGGTGGACTGGTTGACGACCACCGACCACAAGAAGATCGGTCACCTTTATCTGATCACGTCGTTCGGCTTCTTCCTGATCGCCGGGGTGATGGCGCTGCTGATGCGCGCGGAACTGGCCCGCCCCGGTTTGCAGCTGATCAACAACGACCAGTTCAACCAGGCGTTCACGATGCACGGCACGATCATGCTGCTGCTGTTCGCGACGCCGACCTTCGCGGGGTTCGCCAACGAGATCGTGCCGCTGCAGATCGGCGCGCCCGACGTGGCCTTCCCGCGGCTGAACATGCTCGCCTACTGGCTGTTCCTCTTCGGCGGGCTGATCGTGCTCGGATCGCTGCTGGTGCCGACCGGGGCGGCGAGCTTCGGCTGGTTCGCGTACGCCCCGCTGAACTCCGAGGTCCACACCCCCGGTGTCGGCGCCGACCTGTGGATCATGGGCCTGGCGCTGTCCGGGTTCGGCACGATCCTCGGCTCGGTGAACTTCCTGACGACGATCATCGGGATGCGGGCGCCGGGGATGACGATGTTCCGGATGCCGCTCTTCACCTGGAACGTCCTGTTCACCTCGGTGCTGGTGCTGGTCGCCTTCCCCGTGCTCGCGGCGGCGCTGCTGGTGCTGGAGTCGGACCGGCAGCTGGGGTCCGTGGTGTTCGCGCCGCAGTGGGGCGGGGCGCTGCTGTGGCAGCACCTGTTCTGGTTCTTCGGCCATCCCGAGGTGTACATCATCGCGCTGCCGTTCTTCGGCATCATCACCGAGATCGTCCCGGTCTTCGCCCGGAAGCCGATCTTCGGCTACCTGACGCTGGTCGCCGCGACGACGGCCATCACCGGCCTGTCGGTGGTCGTGTGGGCGCACCACATGTTCGCCACCGGGGCGGTGCTGCTGCCGTTCTTCTCGTTCCTCTCCTTCCTCATCGCCGTGCCGACCGGGGTGAAGTTCTTCAACTGGACCGGGACCATGCTGAAGGGCTCGCTCAGCTTCGAGACGCCGATGCTGTGGGCGGTCGGCTTCCTCGTGTCGTTCCTCTTCGGCGGGCTGACGGGCGTCCTGCTGGCCTCTCCCCCGCTGGACTTCCACGTCACCGACACGTACTTCGTCGTCGGCCACTTCCACTACGTGGTCTTCGGCACGGTGGTCTTCGCGATGTTCGCCGGCTTCCACTTCTGGTGGCCGAAGTTCACCGGGCGGATGCTGGACGAACGGCTGGGGAAGATCCACTTCTGGACGCTGTTCACCGGCTTCCACCTGACCTTCCTGGTGCACCACTGGCTCGGCGCGCAGGGCATGCCCCGCCGGTACGCCGACTACCTCGCCGCCGACGGCTTCACCGCGCTCAACACGGCCTCCACCATCGGCGCGTTCCTGCTGGGCGCCTCCACACTGCCGTTCCTGTACAACGTCTGGCGGACCGCCAGGTACGGCGCGAAGGTCGAGGTCGACGACCCGTGGGGGTTCGGGCGGTCGCTGGAGTGGGCGACGTCCTGCCCGCCGCCGCGGCACAACTTCAGGTCCGTGCCGCTCATCCGGTCGGAGTCCCCGGCGTTCGACCTGCACCACCCGGACCACGCGACGTACCAGCGTCCGGAGCGGGACGCGCCGGCCGACCCGTCCGAGCGGCCGAGCGGCCCGGGGCGCGGGTCGGGCGGTGTCGAGCCGAACTGACGCGGCCGGCCGGCCCACCCGGCTCCACCGCCTCGGACTCCGGGCCGCCTCGGACTTCGGGCCCGTCGGCCCCGGGCGCCCCACGAGCACGCCGGGGCCGCCCGCGGCCGTGTGCGGCGGGCACCGGGCGGCCCGGCTCCCGCGGCCGGGGGGACTACGGGAGCGGGGTGACGCGGACGCAGAGCTCGTTGTCGGCGCTGTAGCAGGGCGCCGCGCGGAACCCCTCGCCCTCGGACTCCGGGTACACGAAGACGTTCCTGCGGTCCCACACGTCGTCGAGGATCCGGGCGACCCGCACCGGCTCGGCGCCGGCGGAGGGCCGCAGCCACAGCTGCCAGACCCGCTGCCGGTCCAGCGACGGCCGCGCGAGCCGGTCGTAGGGCAGCGTGAAGGCGAACGCGTGCCCCTCGCCGCTCGCCGGCACCTCCCGCACCTCGTCGCCCAGACGCGCCTCGGCCACCGCGCCGGCGCCGAGCGGGGCGCCGTACAGCCGGCCCTCGACCGTGCAGGCGCCCTCCCCGAACGTCAGGTCGCCGGCCTCGGCGTGCCGGGCGCGCAGCCAGCTGCGCACGGCGAGCCGCCCGTCCGCCGTGGGGTACGGGACGCGCGCGGCGACCGGCCCGGACGGCCCGGGGACGCGGTCGACGAGGGCGCGCACGTCGCGGATGCCCGGCTCCACCGGGCGGTCCCCGACGGACACGTCCCAGTGGCCCTCCGCCAGCTCGACCGTACTGGGCAGGACGGCGCGCGACCGGTCCCCGCCGGCCGGGGTGAGGGGCAGCCGCGTCTCCTCGGCGGGGGCGGCGCCCCGGCGGCGCAGCACCAGGGCCGGTTCCCCGCCCCGTTCGGGCAGGGGGGCCTCCCCGGCGCCGTGGCCCGCCATGTCGAACGTGATGCCGCCCGCCGAGTCCGCGACGCAGTCGGCGCGCGGGCCCTTGGGCCGGGAGGCGTCCGTGGTCCCGGTCATGCGCGCTTCCCCTTCCTGAGGACGTCGGCGGCCCGGTAGCGGGCGGTGTACGCGGCGTCGAGGACGGCGCCCCGCGCGCGGTGGAGCGCGTCGCGGCCGCGGCCGCGGGAGGCGGCGCCGGACCCGCGGGCGACCAGTTCCGCGAACAGCGCCTCGTGCCGCTCCGCGATCCGTACGGGGTCGAAGCGGCGGGACGCGGCGAGCGCGGCCTGCCCGGCGCGGCGGCGCAGCTCGTCGTCCTGGATGAGGCCGAGCAGCGCCTCGGCGACGGCGTCCGCGTCGCCGACCGGGACGAGCCGGCCGTCGACGCCGTCCTCGATGATCTCGCGGGGGCCGTGCGGGCAGTCGGTGGAGACGACCGGCAGGCCGCAGCGCATCGCCTCGACGATGGTCATGCCGAAGGACTCCAGGCGGGAGGTGACGGCGGCGACGGACCCCTTGACCCACTCCGGTTCGAGGGGGTTGGCCGGGCCCATCAGGTGGACGTGGTTGTGCAGTCCGCGCTGCTCGATCAGGGCGCGCAGGGCGTCCCTCTCGTTGCCGGTGGCGTCGCCGGAGCCGTAGATCCGCAGCCGCCAGTCGGGGCGGGCGGCGACGACCTTCGCGAACGCCTCGACCAGCAGGTCGTACCGCTTGACCTTGGTGAGCCGGCCGGCCGCCACGACCCACTTGGCGGTGGAGTCGGCGGGTGCGACGGTGGGCGCGGGGACGCTGTTGGGGACGGCGTCGATGCGGACGCCGGGCAGCTTGAGCCTGGTGCGGTACGAGCGGGCGTCGGCCTCGGTGACGGTGGTGACGGCGTCGAGCAGCGGGTAGCGGAAGCCGATCTCGCGGCGCAACCGGTAGCCGTGGCTGTCCAGGGTGAGGTGCTCCTGGCCGACGCGGACGGGGCCGCGGCGGGTCTGCCGGGCGATGTGCACGTTGAGTCCGGGCCGGGTGCCGACGACGACGTCCGCCTCCACCGTCCGCAGGTGCGCGGCGATCCTCGTGTCGGTGAGGCGGCTGTACTGCTTCCAGCGGCCGTCGCCGCGCGGGAAGACCCTGGCGGGCGCCTGGTAGTCGGGGTGGTCGCCGTCGTACCCGGGGCTGTGCCTGCGCAGGTCGACGAGGTGCTTCAGGGTCACGCCGGCGGGGGCGCCGAGGGTCGGCTCGTCGCGGTGGCGGAAGACGGAGACGATCTCCACGTCGTGGCGGGCGGCGAGCGCCTCGGCGAGGTTGAAGGTCGTGCGGATGGTGCCGCCGATCCCGTACGCGTTGTGGAGCAGGAAGGAGATGTGCATCGCGTGGCCGGGTCCCCCAGGTCGATAGGTCGTCAAGGGTGGACTGTACTTGGCCGTCACGGGCGGTATCCGAGCTGGGGGACGGTGGCGCAGTTCCGGTTCATGTCGCCCTGGGTGACCCAGCCGCGGCCGTCCCGCCAGCGGGCGACGGACAGGCAGGCGCGGCGGGTCCGCGGCGGCCGGTCGAGGTGTTCGAAGCGCACGGGCAGGAGCAGTCCGCGCGCGGTGTAGGGCTCGCGGCGGGTGAGGAACCGCTCGACGCAGGCGCGGGTGAGGCCGCCGGGGCCGGCGAGGCAGGAGCGGGCCGCGTCGGTGAACCACATGGCCGCGGCCCAGCCCTCCACCTGCCACTGGGAGCGGGTCGTCACGCCCCGGGCGTGGGTGTCCATGGCCGCGCGGAACGCGCGGACGGCCGGGTGGGAGGCGTCGTCGTGGTTGCGGCTGGAGCCGGTCGCCCAGAGGGCGTTGCGGCAGCGCGGGGACTTCCGGTACTGGTCGGGGACCGTCGAGTCCCAGTTCTGGACGTGGGTGACCTTGGCGGTGGGGACGGCGCCGACCGCGTCCATCGCCTCGCACAGCCGGGCGTTGCCGTGGCCGTCGAGGGCGTCGAGGACGAGGTCGGGGCGCTGGACGCGCAGGTCGGCGGCGACGGCCCGGAAGTTGGGCAGGGCGAAGTCGACCTGTTCGGTGACGACCCGGTACCCCTCCGCCCGCAGGCCCCGGGTGACGAGGCGGGCGTAGGCGGCGGAGGAGGGCTGGTTGTAGGAGACGACGGCGGCGGTGCGGGCGCCGTGGGTCCGCCTGAAGTAGCGGTAGACCTCGGTGCCGCCGTACAGGACGCCGTTCCAGCCGGGCCGGCCGCCGGTGCGGGGCGCGGAGCTGCCGTGGATCCCGTACAGGTGCGGGTGGGTGTCGTAGGCGGGGCCGATGGGCTGGCCGCCGACGTCGGGGACGCCGGCGCGGGAGACGCGCGGGGCGGCGGCGTAGTCGAGGGCGGTGGTGGCGACGAGGGCGAACACCCGGCGCTGCTCGACCAGCTCGGTGACGCAGGTGTGGTTGCCGGCGCCGCTGCCGCCGTCGTCGCAGGTGAGCGGTTCGACGCGGCGGCCGTCGAGGCCGCCGCTCGCGTTGAGGGCGGCGAAGTACGCCAGTGCGCCGTCGCGCGGCCCGGTGAACGCCTCGCCCCCGACGGGGCTGGTGGCGCTGGTGATGACGCCGACGCGGATCGGCGGCGCGCCGGGCGTGGCGGCGGGCGGGGGGGACGTGAAGTCGCCTTCCGGCAGCCGGCTGCCGCAGGCGGCGCTCAGCGCGACGAGGACCGCGAGCGCCGCCGGGAGGAGGGGCTCAGCACCCCGGAACGGCCGCATTGCCGCTGAGCTTCACCAGCGCGCAGAGGGTGTTGCGGGAGACCTTCCAGGTGTCCTGCTGGAGGACGGCGGTGCCCTTGGAGCCGGGCAGGGCGGGGCGGCCGCCGACGAGCACGTCGTAGGTGACGTCCGCCCCGGTGGCCGAGGTGAAGGAGACGGACTTCACCCGGGCGGAGGTCTTCGCGGCGTTCGGGTCGTTGCCGAAGGCCTCGATGACGGGGCGCAGCCGGTCGCCGTTCTCCAGCAGCCGGACCCTCTCGTCGGTGGAGGTCTTGGGGTCGAAGAACTCCGTCCAGTTCTCGCGGATCTCCTCCTCGGCGTCCTGCGGGTCGGCGGGCGCGCTGCCGGTGGCGGTGGGCGAGCCGGTGGCGGTGGCCGTGGGGGACGCGGGAGGGCTCGCGGCCTCGGAGGTCGTCTGGAGGTCGGGGGACTGCGGGCCGACGCTGGCGTCGTCCCCTTCGCCGCACGACGCGGTCAGCGGTACGAGGGCGAGGACGGCGGCCGTCGCCAGCGCTGCGGTGCGCGTGCGGGCCCTGCGGGGGGTCGCGTGGACCATCTGGGTCACCACCGGGGTCTCTCACTGCACGGAAAAAGGACATTCACCGGCATAGTGCAAGGAATCACCATGTGTCGCCAGTGGAGTAGCGCGAAGGGGTCCCGATGCCGCGACTGCTGTGGTGGGGCGGCCTGACCGCCCTCGCCGGGGGCGCCGTGCTGTGCGTGCTCGGCTGGTACGGCGTGTCCGGCGAGCGGTTCGCGGAGCGGCAGCTCCCCCACCTGGCGTCCGCCACGGTGCCGGGGGCCGCCCTGGTCGTGGCGGGCGCGGTGTGGGTGGCCGCGTCCGCCGCGGGCCGGGCGGCGCCGGGCGCGGACGGGGACGCGCGGCCCCCGGAGGAACCCGCCGGGGGCGCCTTCCGCCCCTCGTCGGACGAACCACCCGTACGGGTGCCGGGCGGCACCCTGGCGCACCGCCCCGACTGCCCGCTGGTGGCCGGCAGGCCGGGGGTGCTCCCGGCGGGCGGCGCCGCGCTCGACCCGTGCCCGGTCTGCGAGCCGGGGAAGGGGGGCGGTCCCGCGGCGGCCGCCGGGGCCGGGCCGTGGGCGCGCTGACGTACGAGCTGTTCCTCGCCGGGCTGGCGGTCGGCGGCGCGGCCGCGCTCACCGGGATCGGGCTGATCGTCACCTACCGGGCGACGGGCGTGCTGAACCTGGCGCACGGCGCGGTCGCCATGGTGTGCGCGTACGTGCTGCGCCACCTGGTGGTCGAGTGGGGCTGGCCGCTCGCGCCCGCGGCCTGCGCGACGCTGCTGCTGGTCGCGCCGGGGATCGGCCTGGTGCTGTACCGGGTGGTGTTCCGGCCGGCGGTGCTGCCGGGCGCCGACCCGGCGCTGACGCTGGTGGCGTCGATCGGCGTGTTCGTGCTGCTCGTGGGGGGCGCCGCGCTCGTGTGGGGCGGCGGGGCGCGGGCGGACGCGCCGGTGCTGCCGGGCGACGCCCCGTGGGCGCAGGTGGCCGTCGCCGTGGCGGTGGCGTGCGCGGTCGGCGCGGTGACCCGGTGGACGCGGCTGGGGCGGGAGCTGCGGGCCGTGGTGGACGACCGGGAGCTGGCGGTGCTGGGCGGGATCGCCGCCGACCGGGTGGCGGCGGCGGGGTGGGCGTTCGGGTCGTTCACGGCGGGGCTGACGGGTGTGCTGCTGGCGCCGCACGTGCGGCTGGACCCGTACGGGCTGCCGCTGCTCGTCGTGGAGGTCATCGCCGTGGCCGTGGCGGCGCGGATGCGGAGCCTGCCCGTCGCGGTGGGGGCGGCGCTGGCGATCGGCGTGGCCCAGGCGCAGCTGACCCGGTTCCACCCGGGCGGCTGGGCGGGGCCGCTGGTGCAGTCGGTCGGCGCGAACCTGTTCGCGGTGGCGCTGCTGGTGGCGGCCCTGGCGTGGCCCGCCGTGGGCGCCGGCGGGCGGGACGTGCTGCCGCGCGGGACGACGGCGGGCGCGCGGGTGCCGCCCGGGCTGTGGCTGTGCGTGGCGCTCCCGCTGGTCCTGCCGCTGGGGTTCGCGGGCGCGGACCTGCGCACCTCGGTGCAGGTGCCCGCCCTGGCGGTGGTCCTGCTGTCGCTGGTGGTGGTGACGGGCCGGGGCGGGCAGATCTCCCTGGGGCAGGCGGCGTACGCGGGCCTGGGCGCCCTGTTCACGGCGCTCCTGGCGGCCGGGCGGATGCCGGGCCTGCCGCGGCTGCCGGAGCTCGCGGCGCTGGGCGCGGCGGTGGTGCTGGTGGCGCCGCTCGGGCTGCTGACCGGCTGGCCCGCGATCCGGCGGCGCGGGCTGGCGCTGGCGCTGGTGACGCTGGCGGTGGGCGTCGCGGTGAGCCGGTTCGTCCTGGCGCAGCCGTACGCGACGGCGGGCCTGGTGGTGGAGCGCCCGGCGGGCTTCCTGACCGACCGCCGCTTCTACGTGCTGGAGCTGGTCGTCCTGGCGGGCGCGCTGGCCGGCGTCGCGGCGCTGCGCCGGGGCCGTACGGGCAGGGCCCTGGCCGCCCTGCGCGACCACGAGGCGGGCGCGGCGGCGGCGGGCGTGCCGGTGCCCGCGCTGAAGGTGCTGGTGTTCGTGGCGGGCGCGGCGCTGGCGGCGCTGGGCGGCGGGCTGCTGGGCATGGGCGTCCGCGCGTTCGACGCGGCGGCGTTCGACCCGGTACGGGCGCTGCTGTGGTTCGCGGCGGTCCTGGTCCTCGGCGCGGACAGCCTGCTGTCCCCGCTGCTGGCGGCGGCGCTCCTGGTCGGCCTGGACGCGGGCGCCCGGGGCGGCGCGGCGGCGGCGGCCGTCGGCCTCCTGGCCGCCCTGACCGCCCGGCTCCCCCCGCTGACGTCCCTGCTCCCGCAGCGCCGCCGCGCGCCGGGGCGCCCCGGCCCCGGGAGGGCCGCGCCGGACGCGGCGCGCGCCCCGGCGGCCCCGGCGACCCCGGCACCGGCACCGACACCGGACACGGGCGGCACGGCGGTCGCGGACGGCACGGCGGTCGCGGGCCGCACGGACGGCACGGCGGACGGCGCCACCGGTCCGGGCGGCCCGCCCGCGCCCCGGGTGCGGGCGCGGGGGCTCAGCGTGCGGTACGGCGGGGTCACCGCGCTCGACCGGGTCGACCTCTCGCTCGTACCCGGCCGGGTCACCGCGCTCGTGGGGGCCAACGGGGCGGGCAAGAGCACCCTGTTCCACTGCCTCGCCGGCACCGTGCGGCCCGCCGCCGGCCGGGTCACGCTCGACGGGGCCGACATCACGCGCCGGCCCGCGCACGCCCGTACCCGGCTGGGGATCGCGCGGACGTTCCAGGAGCCGGCCGTCTTCCCGTCCCTGACGGTCGAGGAGAACGTCCGTCTCGGCGCCGAGCGGGGCCGGGGCCGCGGCGAGGCGGACACCGCCACCGAGCAGGCGCTGCGGCTGACGGGCCTCGACGGGCCCGTGCGGCACCGGCCCGCCGCCGGGCTGCCGACGGGCGTCCTGCGCCGGACCGAGCTGGGCCGGGCCCTGGCGGGGCGGCCGCACACGCTGCTGCTCGACGAGCCCGCCGCCGGCCTGGACGCCGCCGAGACCGCCGCGCTCGCCCGGGTCCTCGCCGCCCTGGCCGCCGACGGCACGGCCGTCCTGGTCGTCGAGCACGACCCGGACCTGGTGGCCGGCGTCGCGCACACCGTCCACGTGATGGAGGCCGGGAGGATCGTGGCGTGAGCGTGGAGATGGAGCTGCGCGCCGTGCGCGTCCGGTACGGGCCGCTGGAGGCGCTGCACGGCGTGGACCTGCCCGTCCCGGCCGGCACGGCCACCGTGCTGCTCGGCCGCAACGGCTCCGGCCGCACGACCGTGCTGCGCGCCCTCGCGGGGACGGTGCGCCCGGCGGCGGGGCGGGTGCTGTGGCGCGGCGACGACGTGACGCGGCTGCCGGCGCACCTGCGGGCACGCCGGGGGCTGTGCTTCGTGCCCGACCTGCGCGCCGTGTACGCCACGCTCACGGTCGCGGAGAACCTGCGGCTCGCCGGGGACCCCTCGGCCGCCCTCGACGCGTACCCGGAGCTGCGCCCCCTGCTCCCCCGCCGGGCCGGCACGCTGTCGGGCGGCGAGCGGCGGATGCTGGCCGTGTCGCGGGCGCTGGCGGGGCCCGCGCGCGTCGTGCTCGTCGACGAGCCGACGCTCGGCATGTCGCCGGCGGTGGCGGCGCGTACGTACGCCCTGCTGGGCGGCGTGTGCGCGCGGGGGGCGGCGGTCGTCACCACCGGCCGGCGCCTCCCGGAGGGCCTGCCGCGCGGCGCCCTCGTCCACGAACTGCGCCGCGGGACGGTCGCGTTCAGCGGCGAGGCCGCGGAGGCCGCCGCGCGGCGGCGCTTCGGGGGGCCTACGGGAGGAGCAGCATCCAGCCGGGCCTGAGGACGTTCGGGTCGCCGCCCACGAGGTCCCGGTTCGCGGCGTACAGCGCCTGCCAGCCGCCGGCGACGCCGAAGCGCCGGGCCACCCCGCTCAGCGTGTCGCCCGGCTGGACCGTGTGGTACCGGCCGGACAGCCCGTACCGGCGGGAGCAGGTGGGCCACGCGTTCCACCCCTGCCAGCGCAGCACCTCCTGCGCGACGGTGATCTGCTGCGCGCGGGTCGCCAGGTCGGCGCGCCGCGCGTACGCCAGGCCGCCGAACTCCTCCCACGTGGACTGCTTGAACTGCAGCCCGCCGTAGAAGCCGTTGCCGGTGTCGGCGTCCCAGCGGCCGCCGCTCTCACAGAGGGCGACGCAGCCCCAGGGCCAGTCGCCGGGGCAGTCGGCGGACGTGTCCGCGCCGGGCGCCCGGCGGCCCGGCGGCGCGGGCACGGAGGCGGGCACGGAGGCGGATGCGGTGGTGGCGGGCACGGCGGCGGCGGGCGCGGAGGGCGGCGGGGAGGCCCAGGCGGCCGCGCCCCGCGGCAGGGCCGGTACCAGGGCGAAGGCGAGGGCCAGTACGGGCACGAACAGCGCGGCGGACGCCGGCGCCACGGCGCCGCCCCGCACGCGCGCGGTGCATGAAGGTTTCGGCTGCTTCGGCATCGGGCCACGCTAGGCACCGCCCCGTGCCCCGCCCCCGTACCGCACCGGCGTGCCGCCCCGCCGCGCCGCAAACCCACCCGGTCGGCAGACCCGGCCGCCCGGACGGCACCGGGCCGGATCCGGCCGCCGATTCGGTCGCCCCGCACGCGTGACCCCGGTCGGCACTCACCCGTTGAACCCTTCATGAGATGTGCCGGGACCCGCCCGGCACCGCACGCACCAACGAGTCCGAGGAGCCACCCGTGCCGCGCATGCTCGACGTCAGCGAGGACGTACGCGCCGAGATCGGCGACGACGAAGCCGACCGGCTGCTCGCCGGCGAGAACGCCCCGGGCAGCTACGACTGCACCTCCTGCCGCACCCCGGGCGACCCCGAGCAGGAGCGCACCAGCACCGTGCTGTTCGTCGGCGACGAGACCGCCGTCCTCGCCTTCGCCCACGCCACCTGCATCCCCTCCCAGGTCGTCAGGGTCTCGGAGGAGCAGCTGCAGGGCGCCGTCCGGTCGATCACCGGGCAGGAACCGCAGCGGCCCGCGCCCGCGCAGGTGCCGCAGGACACCCAGCAGGCCGTCCTGGGCGTGACGAGCGGGCTGGTCCTCATCGACGGGGACCTGCACCCGGCGCTCGTCGTCGAGCCGACCGCGCCGATCACCCGCCCCGGTTCGTACGGCACGGAGGACGAGTTCCTGCCGCTCCTCGTCGAGCAGGGCTTCCTCCCGGTCTCCAGCCTCACGCTGAAGCCGTCGGTGCTCACGGGCTGGTCCGTGCTGCTCGCCATGGGGCAGCTCCACGCGATCCTCCAGCCGAGCGCGGTCGGCACCCAGCCGGTCGCCTGGTGGCAGGCGCACCAACCGCTCCAGGTCACCGAGGGCTGGCGGACGGCGGCGAACAAGTCGCGAACGGTGCTGGTGTTCGCCGCGCCCGTCGGCTCCATCGGCCAGCAGCCCCGCGAGGACCTGCTGCGCGACGCGCTGGAGAAGGCCGCCGCGAACGGCCGCCTGGTCGCCGCCGCCATGCCGCTGGCCGGCACGTCCTGATGGGCACCCCGCTCCCCGCCCGGTGGAAGGCGATTTCCCGGGACGGCCCGCATCCCCCGGGCGGCGGGGTCGTTGGCACCTACGTGCAGCACTCATACGAGCCGTCCCGCCAGTCGTATCAGTACATCCCCGCCATGCGCCCGGCGGAGGACGGGCTGTCCTACTCGGCCACGCCGATCTACGACGCGCTGTACTCCGAGTACCGCCGGTCCTTCCGGGCGCTGCCCGGGGACCGCAGCGGCGAGGAGGACCTCAGGTTCCGGGCCTTCGGGGCCCTGCCGCCGGCCCACCACGCCGACGGCGGGCAGGGCCCCGTCGGTCACACCACGGGCCACACCACCGGCACGCACGGGTACGGGCAGGGGTGGCAGGCGCAGCAGTACGGCGGCTACGCGGCGGCCCGGCCGCACGGCGGGCCGGCGCAGGTGGCGCTGCCACCGGCGCCGCGCCGCGGCATGTGAACGGCGGCGGGGCCGGGGAGACGCGATCGTCTCCCCGGCCCCGCCGCCGTGCGCCGTGCCGGCGCGCGGTCACTTCTTCCGGCCCCGCTTCTCCCTCACCCGCACCGACAGGTGGATCGGGGTGCCCTCGAAGCCGAACTCCTCGCGCAGGCGCCGCTCCACGAACCGGCGGTAGCCGTGCTCCAGGAAGCCGGACGCGAACAGCACGAACCGGGGCGGCTTGGTGCCCGCCTGCGTACCGAACAGGATGCGGGGCTGCTTGCCGCCGCGGATCGGGTGCGGGTGGGCGGCGACGAGCTCGCCGAGGAAGGCGTTGAGGCGGCCGGTCGGGACGCGGGTCTCCCAGCCGGCGAGCGCGGTCTCGATCGCCGGGACGAGCTTTTCCATGTGGCGGCCGGTGCGGGCGGAGACGTTCACCCGGGGCGCCCACGAGACCTGCTGCATCTCGGTCTCGATCTCGCGCTCCAGGTAGTAGCGGCGCTCCTCGTCGAGCTCGTCCCACTTGTTGTACGCGATGACGAGCGCCCGGCCCGCCTCGACGGCCATCGTGATGATCCGCTGGTCCTGGACGGAGATGGACTCGGTGGTGTCGATCAGGACGACGGCCACCTCGGCCTTCTCGACGGCGGCGGCGGTGCGCAGGGAGGCGTAGTAGTCCGCGCCCTCCTGGAGGTGGACCTTCTTGCGGATGCCGGCGGTGTCGACGAACTTCCAGGTCGTGCCGCCCAGTTCGATGAGCTCGTCGACCGGGTCGCGGGTGGTGCCGGCGAGCTCGTTGACGACGACCCGCTCCTCGCCCGCGACCTTGTTGAGGAGGGACGACTTGCCGACGTTCGGGCGGCCGATGAGGGCGATGCGGCGCGGGCCGCCGACGGCGGCGCCGAACGTCTGCGCGGGCGCGTCGGGCAGGGCCTTGAGGACCTCGTCGAGGAGGTCGCCGGTGCCGCGGCCGTGCAGCGCGGAGACGGGGAACGGCTCGCCCAGGCCCAGGGACCACAGCATCGCGGCGTCGGCCTCGGCGGACGGGCCGTCGACCTTGTTCGCGGCGAGGACGACGGGCTTGCCGGCGCGGCGCAGCAGCTTGACGACGGCCTCGTCGGTGTCGGTGGCGCCCACGGTCGCGTCGACGACGAAGACGACGGCGTCGGCCGCCTCGATCGCGAACTCGGCCTGCGCGGCGACGGACGCGTCGATGCCGAACACGTCCTGCTCCCAGCCGCCCGTGTCGACGACCTTGAAGCGGCGGCCGGCCCACTCCGCCTCGTAGGTGACGCGGTCGCGGGTGACGCCGGGGCGGTCCTCGACGACGGCCTCGCGGCGGCCGATGATCCGGTTCACCAGGGTCGACTTGCCGACGTTCGGGCGGCCGACGACGGCGAGGACGGGCAGCGGGCCGTGCCCGGCCTCCTCGATCGCGCCTTCGACCTCGTCGACGTCGAAGCCCTCTTCGGCGGCGAGCTCCATGAACTCCGCGTACTCGGCGTCGCCAAGTGCCCCGTGGTCGTGCTGGTCGTTCATGAAGTCCGTTCCTCGTGCGTTCGTGGTGGTCGGTGGGTGCCGGCCGGGGCCGGGCCCACTACTCGAGTGTCGCTCAGCGCCCGGTGAGGCGCCTGGCGTTTTCCAGGTGGCCGGTGAGCCGCTCCTGGATGCGTACGGTGGCGTCGTCCAGCGCCTTGCGCGTGCGGCGCCCGCTGCCGTCGCCCGCGTCGAAGGCGTCGCCGAAGACGACGTCGACGCGGCTGCGCAGCGGGGGCAGCCCCTTCAGCAACCGCCCGCGGCGCTCGCTGCTTCCCAGGACGGCGACCGGGACGACGGGCGCCCCGGACCGCACGGCGAAGTAGGCGAGCCCCGCGCGCAGCGACGCGAAGTCGCCCTCGCCGCGGGTGCCCTCGGGGAAGATCCCGAGGACACCGCCGGCGGCCAGGACGTCCAGGGCGCCGGTGATCGCGGTGCGGTCGGCGGTCGCGCGGTCGACCTTGAGCTGCCCGATGCCCTCCAGGAACGGGCCGAGCGGCCCGACGAAGGCTTCCTTCTTGATCAGGAAGTGCACGGGCCGGGGCGCGGTGCCCATGAGCATGGGGCCGTCGAGGTTGTGGGCGTGGTTGACGGCGAGGATGACGGGGCCGGAGGCCGGTACGCGCCAGGCTCCCAGCACGCGCGGCTTCCACAGCCCGTACATCAGGCCGATGCCGATGCCCCGCCCGACGGCGGCGCCCTTGGCCGAGGGGGTCACTGGGCGGCCGCCCTCCGCTCCTCCACGAGGGTGACCACGCACTCGACGACCTGCTGGAGCGTCAGCTCCGTGGTGTCCACCTCGACGGCGTCGTCGGCCTTGGCGAGGGGGGAGGTCTTCCGGGTGGAGTCGGCGGCGTCCCGCCTGACCAGGGCCTCCCTGGTGGCGGAGACGTCGGCGCCCTTCAGCTCGCCGGCGCGGCGGGCGGCGCGGGCCTCCGGGGAGGCGGTGAGGAAGATCTTGAGGTCGGCGTCGGGGAGGACCGTGGTGCCGATGTCGCGGCCCTCGACGACGATGCCGTGCGGGGCGGCGGCGGCGATGGAGCGCTGGAGCCCGGTGATCCGGGTGCGCACCTCGGGGACGGCGCTGACGGCGCTGACCTTGGAGGTGACCTCCTGCGTGCGGATCGGGCCGGAGGCGTCCACCCCGTCGACGGTGATCGTCGGGTGGGACGGGTCGGTGCCGGAGACGATCACGGGCTTGCCGGAGGCGTCGGCCACGGCGGCGGCGTCGTCCACGTCGATCCCGTTGGTGATCATCCACCACGTGATCGCCCGGTACTGGGCGCCGGTGTCCAGGTAGCTGAGGCCGAGCTTGGCGGCGACGGCCTTGGAGGTGCTCGACTTGCCCGTACCGGAGGGGCCGTCGATGGCGACGATCACGGAATCCACGGTGTCGGACACCTTCCTGCCTACGTGGGAGAGGGGCCGGCCGGTTGCCGAGGGCCCGGCACAAGGTTACCGACTGTCCCCGCCACTCCTCGCACCCCTGTGGACCGGCCCCCGGCCGGCCCCGCGCTACTGGCGCAGGGCCCAGCCGCGCTCCCGCAGGGAGGCCGCGAGGAGCGGTGCGGCGGACGGGGCGACCATCAGCTGCACCACACCCGCCTGCTGCCCCGTCGCGTGCTCGATGCGGACGTCCTCGACGTTGACGCCCGCCCGGCCGGCGTCCGCGAAGATCCGCGCCAGCTCGCCGGGCTGGTCGCTGATGAGCACGGCGACCGTCTCGTACGCGGCCGGGGCCGTGCCGTGCTTGCCGGGGACGCGGGCGCGGCCGGTGTTGCCGCGGCGCAGGACGTCCTCGACGCCGGTCACGCCCTCGCGGCGCTTGCCGTCGTCGGCGGACTGCAGGGCGCGCAGCGAGCTGACCGTCTCGTCGAGGTCGGCGGCGAGCGCGGCGAGGACGTCGGCGACGGGTCCGGGGTTGGCGGAGAGGATGTCGACCCACATGCGGGGGTCGGACGCCGCGATGCGCGTGACGTCGCGGATTCCCTGCCCGCACAGGCGCACGGCGGTCTCCTCGGCCTCCTCCAGCCGCGCGGCGACCATGGAGGACACGAGCTGCGGGGTGTGCGACACGAGGGCGACGGCCCGGTCGTGGGCGTCGGCGTCCATGACGACCGGGACGGCGCGGCACAGGGCGACCAGTTCCAGGGCGAGGTTCAGCACCTCCGTGTGCGTGTCCCGCGTGGGCGTGAGGACCCAGGGGCGCCCCTCGAAGAGGTCGCCGCTGCCGGCGAGCGGGCCGGACTGCTCCTTGCCGGACATCGGGTGCGTGCCGATGTACGCGGACAGGTCGGCGCCCAGGGCCTGGAGCTCCCGCAGGGGGCCGCCCTTGACGCTGGCCACGTCGAGGTAGCCGCGGGCGGTGCCGGCGCGCATGGCGTCGGCGAGGGTGGCGGCGACGTGGGCGGGCGGCACGGCGACCACGCACAGGTCGACGGGGCCCTCCGGCGGGGCGTCCGTGCCGGCGCCGCGCGCGGCGGCGGTGCGGGCCCTGTCGGGGTCGTGGTCGGCGAGGTGGACGGTGACGCCCCGGTCGGTGAGGGCGAGGGCGACGGACGTGCCGATCAGCCCGGTTCCGATGACGACGGCGGTTCTCACTGGGCGGTGTCCTTGCGGAGGGCCGCCGCGGCGCCGGGGCGGACGCGGGCGGCGGCGGTCGTGGGCGGGCCGGGGTCCCGGGGGGCGACGTCCCGGACGGCGCGGGGCGGGGCGCCGGCGGACGGGGCGCCGGACCGCCCGCCGGCGGCCCCGGTGCGGGCGCGCCCCGGCTGGACGGCCCTGGGGACCGCTCGTACCGCCACGTCTGCTCCTCGCGCCCGGGACCCGGCTGTGTGGGCTGTGCTGTGCTGCGCGTTCAGCGTAGTCAACGCCGCGCGGTCGCGCGGCGGCCTCCTGACAGGTGAGACCGTGCGCGTGGTCCGCCCCGTCGTACCGCTGCGCGAGCGGGCCGCGCGGCCCGCTCTCCCGTACCGCCCGGCGTCGCCGGCCGAGGAGGGGTTCGTGCACTGCCCGGCGGACGCCGAGGTGGCGCCGGCCGTCGCGGACGCGCGCCGCCGGGCGGTGCCGGGGAGGCTGCCGGTGCCGGTGGCCGACGAGGAGCGGCGGTCGGCGGAGGTCCGCTGGGAGGAGTCGGCGGCGGGGGTGTTCCCGCACGTGTACGGCCCGGTGGAGCGGGACGCCGCCACGGTCGTCCCGGAGGTGCCCCGCGGCGGGGGCGGAAGGGCCCCGGCGCTCGTCCCCCGGGTGTGACACCGGCGGGTTTCCTTCCCCGCGGGGGGCCGCACGCCCCAGGATGAGGTCATGTCCTCCTCTCCCCACGGGCCGTCCGGGCCCGCGCCCCGCCGCCGCACCGTCCTCGCCGGCTCCCTGACCGCGGCCGCGGCGGCCGCCCTGGCCTCCGCGTGCGGCGGTGGCGCCGAGGAGTCCCCGCCCGGCGGGAAGGTGATCGCCTCGACGTCCGACATCCCGGTCGGCGAGGGCCGGGTCTTCGCCGAGGAGAAGGTCGTGGTGACCCAGCCGGTCGCGGGCGACTTCAAGGCGTTCTCGGCCGTCTGCACCCACCGGGGGTGCACCGTCGGCTCGGTGGCGGACGGGCTGATCGACTGCCCGTGCCACGCCAGCCGGTTCCGGATCGCCGACGCGTCGGTCGCCGCGGGCCCGGCGACGCGGCCGCTGCCGCCGCGGGAGATCACCGTGTCGGGCGGCGACATCCGGCTCTCCTGAACCGGGCCGCTAGGGTCGTGCCCATGTCTGGGAACGCCCTCACTCCGGAAGCCCTCGTACGCGACCACACGGTCTACTCCTGCGTCATGGGGTCCCGGGCCTTCGGGCTGGCGACGGACGGCAGCGACACCGACCGCCGCGGGGTGTTCCTCGCCCCGACGCCGTCGCAGTGGCGCTTCGCCAAGCCGCCGACGCACGTAGAGGGCCCGGCCCCCGAGCAGTTCAGCTGGGAGCTGGAGCGCTTCTGCGAGCTGGCCCTGCGGGGCAACCCGAACATCCTGGAGTGCCTGCACTCGCCGCTCGTCGACCACGTCGACGACACCGGCCGGGAACTGCTGGCGCTGCGCGGCGCGTTCCTGTCCCGGCGGGTGCACGAGACGTTCACCCGGTACGCGCTGTCGCAGCGCCGCAAGCTGGAGGCGGACGTGCGGCAGCACGGCGCGCCCCGCTGGAAGCACGCCATGCACCTGCTGCGGCTCCTCGGGAGCTGCCGCGACCTGGTGCGCACCGGCGAGCTCACCGTGGACGTGGGCGAGGACCGGGAGCGGCTGCTCGCGGTGAGGCGCGGCGAGGTCCCGTGGGCCGAGGTCGAGGCGTGGATGGTCCGCCTGGCGGACGGGACCGACGCGGCGCTCCCGTCCTCCCCGCTGCCGGCGGAGCCCGACCGGGACCGGGTGGAGGACTTCCTCTTCCGGACCCGGCTGCGCTCAGCCCTCGACGCGCTGCCCCAGCCGGGCGCGTACGACGAGGTCGTGCAGCGCGTCGTGCGCCCCCGTCACGGCATCGGGTAGCCGGGAGGCCGCCTGCGCCGCGTCGAGCGCCTCGTGCAGCGCCTCCACGTCGGCGTGCAGCCGCTCCGGCTCGGCGCCGTCCGCCGGTCCGTGCTCGGCCTCGGCCTTGGCCGCGATCAGCTCCCCGAGGTACGCCGGGGCCTGGGCCACCGTCTCGCACAGGGTCGGCAGGTGCGCGACGACCTCGCCGGACCGCATGAGGTGGATGCCGCTCAGCAGGGCGCGGAAGGTGTACAGCAGCGACTTCAGCTCGCCGTTCTTCTCGAACAGCCGCCACTGGGTGCAGGCGAAGCCCCGGTAGTGGTGGGCGTGGTGGGTGGTGAGCACGTCGGGCGCGAGGGCGATCAGCTCGGCGTGCAGGTCGCCGGTGTGGACGACGAGCGGCGACAGCAGCTGCTCCAGGACGTACCCGTTGCGCCGGAGCATCAGCCGGACGAACTTCCGCAGGTCGTGCGTGACCAGGTCCATCTCGACGCCGTCGCGCTCCCACGTCCGGGAGCGGGTCTCCTCCGCCTCCCGCAGACCGATCAGCGCGTCCACCGGCAGCAGGTGCACCCCGCGCAGGTCCACGTCCGAGTCGCGGGACGGGAACCCGTACAGGTGCGCGCCGGAGACGGTGGCGAACAGCAGACGGTCGGGCTGTTCGGCGACGACAGAGGAGAGGTCCAGGTGTTCGATCACCGGTCAAGCATCCCAGAGAGCGCCGAGCCTGAGGAGGTCTCCGCGGTATTCGACGCGTTCGGTCCACTCCTCGGGCCAGGCGTCCGCGCCGAGGTGGGCCCCGGCGAAGGCACCCGTGAGGCAGGCGATCGAGTCGGAGTCGCCGCTGGTGCAGGCGGCCCGGCGCAGGGCGGTGAGCGGCTCCTCGGGGAAGGTGAGGAAGCACAGCAGCGCGGTGGCGAGCGCCTCCTCCGCGATCCAGCCCTCGCCGGTGAGCAGGCACGGGTCGGTCTCCGGGTTGACGGTGCGCGCGACCGCGGCGACGCGCTCCAGCACGGCGAGGCACTCGTCCCAGCCGCGCTCGACGAAATGCCGGGGCGAGGGGTCCTGGGAGCGGGTCCACAGGTCGCCGAGCCACGCCTCGTGGTACCGGGAGCGGTGGTCGTACGCGTACGAGCGCAGCAGCCCGACCAGGCCGAGCGGCTCGACGCCCTGGGCCAGCAGGTACACGGCGCGGGCGGTCAGGTCGGACGCGGCGAGCGCGGTGGGGTGCCCGTGCGTCAGCGCGGCCTGCAACTGGGCGGCGCCGGCGCGCTGTTCCTCGTCGAGTCCGGGTACGAGGCCGAGCGGCGCGACCCGCATGTTGGCGCCGCAGCCCTTGGAGCCCGGCTGGCTGGCGTCCTGCCAGGGCCCGTCGGCCGCCAGCAGGCCGCAGGCCACCAGGCAGGTGCGGCCGGGGGCCCGGTCGTTCTCGGGCGACCCGGCCCAGTCGACGAACTCCTCGCGCAGCGGGCGGGCGAACCGCCCCGGCGCGAGGGCGCCCCGGCCCGTGGCGGTCCGCAGGGCCCGGCCGACGGCGAGGGTCATCTGGGTGTCGTCGGTGACGCGGGCGGGCTCGGGCAGCGGCAGCTCGCGCCAGGGCCCGTACCACTCGGTGATCTTCGATACGCCGATGAACTCGGTGGGCAGGCCCAGCGCGTCGCCGAGCGCGAGCCCGAACAGCGCGCCGGTGGCGGCCCGCTTGGTGGCGGCCCGCTTGGTGGCGGCCCGCTTGGTGGCGGCCTCGGTGGCGGTCATGTGGTCGTCTCCCGTCGTTCCGGTCGCAGCAGGGGCGGGTGCAGGGCGGTCGCGCCGCCCGCCCGGTAGAGGGCGGCCGGTTTCCCCCGGCCGCCGGTGAGGCGCGGCGGCCCCTGCGCGGGGCGGACGAAGCCCTGCGCGGAGAGGACCTTGCGCCGGAAGTTGGGGCGGTCGAGCGCGACGCCCCACACCGCCTCGTACACCCGCCGCAGCTCGCCGAGGGTGAACTCGGGCGGGCAGAAGGCGGTGGCCAGGCAGGTGTACTCGAGCTTGGCGCCGACGCGGTCGTGGGCGTCGGCGAGGATCGCGTCGTGGTCGAAGGCCAGGGCCCCCTGGGTGCCGTACGGGAGCCACCGGGCGTCCGCGGCGTCGCCGCCGCCGCGCGGCTCGGGCAGGTCGGGGCCCAGCGCGGCGTACGCGACGGACACGACGCGCATGCGCGGGTCGCGGTCGGGTTCGCTGTAGGTGCGCAGCTGCTCCAGGTGGAGGTGGGCGGCGGTGCCGGCGGACAGGCCGGTCTCCTCGGCGAGCTCGCGGCGGGCGGCGGTGTCGGCGGACTCGCGGGGCAGGACGAAGCCGCCGGGGAGGGCCCAGCGGCCGCGGTGGGGCTCCTCGCCGCGCCGGACGAGCAGCACGTGCAGCCGGTCGTCGCGGAGGGTGAAGACGGCGAGGTCGACGGTGACGGCGAACGGTTCGAAGGCGCGCGGGTCGTAGCCGTCGGGCACCTGGGCGTGCATCGCTGCTCCGGAGGACGTTCTTAAGAGTCACCCTGACTATAAACAGGGGGAGGAACGGACCGCAAGCACGCGGAAGCCCGCGGCCCTGGGGCCGCGGGCTTCCGCGTGACGGGGGCGGGGACGGCTCAGAGGCCGACCTCCTTCATCAGCATGCCCACCTCGGTGTTGGTCAGCCGGCGCAGCCAGCCCGACTTCTGGTCGCCCAGCTGGATCGGGCCGAAGGCGGTCCGGACGAGCTTGTCGACGGGGAAGCCCGCCTCGGCGAGCATGCGGCGCACGATGTGCTTGCGGCCCTCGTGGAGCTGCACCTCGACCAGGTAGTTCTTGCCCGTCTGCTCGACCACCCGGAAGTGGTCGGCGCGCGCGTAGCCGTCCTCCAGCTGGATGCCCTCCTTGAGCCGCTTGCCCACCTCGCGCGGGAGCGGGCCCGTGACGGCCGCCAGGTAGGTCTTCTTCACGCCGTACTTCGGGTGCGTGAGGCGGTGGGCCAGCTCACCGTGGTTGGTGAGCAGGATGATGCCCTCGGTCTCCGTGTCGAGCCGTCCGACGTGGAAGAGCCGGGTCTCGCGGTTGGTGACGTAGTCGCCCAGGCACTGGCGGCCGTCGGGGTCCTCCATGGTGGAGACGACGCCGGCGGGCTTGTTCAGCGCGAAGAAGAGGTACGACTGGGTGGCCACGGTCAGGCCGTCGACCTTGATCTCGTCCTTCTCCGGGTCGACCCGCGTCCCCTGCTCGAGGACGATCTCGCCGTTGACCTCGACGCGGCCCGCGTCGATCAGCTCCTCGCAGGCGCGCCGCGAGCCCACGCCGGCGCGGGCGAGCACCTTCTGGAGCCGCTCGCCCTCCTGGTCCCCGGACGGGCGGGCGGACCCGGTCTGCGGCCGGTTCGCGTACCGCTCGCGGTTGCGCTCCTCGATCCGGGCGTCCAGCTCGCGCGGACGCGCCGGGGTCGTGCGCCCGCCACCGCGCTGGGGGGACTGCCGGGGGCCGCCCTTGGCTCCCCCGCGGGCCGCCGCGCCGCGTCCGCGCCGGGGCCCCTCGGAGGGCCCGCCGCCCACGTCGTAGCTGCGCTCCTCGGGGCGGGGGCGGCGCGGGTTGCTCCCGCCCTGCCGGCGGTCGTCGCGGCCGCCACCGGCACCCCGGTGATCGCCGCGGCCGCCGCTGCTGCCGCGGCCGCCGCTGTTGCCACCACGGCTCCCGCCGTTGTTTCCGCTGCTGTTCCTGCCGCTGCTGCTTCGCATCAAAGTTCCGTCTTGTCGTCTGCGTCCTCGGAATCCGGTGCATCCGGATCGAACGACGGGGCCCCTTCCCCCGTCTCGGCCTCGATCGCGTCCGCCTCGGGGAGGAAGGGCGCGAGCTCGGGGAGTTCGTCCAGGCCGCGCAGGCCCATCCGCTCCAGGAAGTGGTTCGTCGTCCTGTACAGGATCGCACCTGTTTCGGGTTCCGTGCCCGCCTCCGCCACCAGACCGCGCTGCAGGAGGGTGCGCATGACCCCGTCGCAGTTCACTCCGCGGACCGCGGAGACCCGTGAGCGGCTGACCGGCTGCCGGTACGCGACGACCGCCAGGGTCTCCAGGGCGGCCTGGGTGAGGCGGGCCTGCCGGCCGTCGAGGACGAAGTCCTCCACGGCGGCGGCGTACGCGGGCCGCGTGTAGTACCGCCAGCCGCCCGCGACGGGGCGCAGCTCGAAGCCGCGGCCCTGGGCGTCGTACTCGCCGGCCAGCTCGCGCAGCGCGTCGGCGACCTCGCGGCGGGGGCGCCCGAGCACCCGGGCGAGGTGCTCCTCGGTCGCCGGCTCGTCGACGACCATGAGGACCGCCTCCAGGGCGGGCTTCAGTTCCAGGGCGTCCGTCACGTCTCCTCCTCCTGTTCCGGCTCCACGACCCGGTCGAACTCGTCGGTGACCGCCGCCTCGGCGTCGCCGCCGGTCCAGCGGACGGTGAGCTCGCCCAGCGGGTCGTCCTGGTCGAGGGCGACGGCCTTGTCCCGGTACAGCTCCAGGAGGGCGAGGAAGCGGGCGACGACGGTGAGGGTGTCGGCCGCGTCCTCGGCGAGTTCGCGAAACCGGAGCTCGCCGCGCTCCCGCAGCCGCGCCACGACGATCCCGGCCTGCTCGCGGACGCTGACCAGCGGGGCGTGGACGTGGTCCACGTACACCTGCGGCCTCGGCTTGGGCCGCATGGCCTTCACGGCCAGCCTGGCGAGGCCCTCGGGCCCGATGCCGAGGACCACCTCGGGCAGCAGCCGCGCGTGGTGCGGCTCCAGGCCGACGGTGCGGGGGTGGCGGCGGCCCTCGTGGTCGAGGCGGTCGCCGAGGACGGCGGCGACCCGCTTGTACGCGCGGTACTGGAGGAGCCGGGCGAACAGCAGGTCCCGGGCCTCCAGCAGCGCGAGGTCGGCCTCGTCCTCCACCTCGGCCGCGGGCAGCAGCCGGGCGGCCTTCAGGTCGAGCAGGGTGGCGGCGACGACGAGGAACTCGGTCGTCTGGTCGAGGTTCCCCTCGGGGCCCATGGCGCGCAGGTGCGCCATGAACTCGTCGGTGACCTTCGAGAGGGCGACCTCGGTGATGTCCAGCCGGTGCCTGGCGATCAGCTGGAGCAGGAGGTCGAAGGGCCCCTCGAAGTTGGCCAGCCGCACGGTGAAGCGGCCCTCCCCGCGGGAGCCGCCGGCGTCCCCGCCGGCGCCCTCCCCCGTCGCGGCGCCCGCGGCGCCGGCGGCGCGGCGGTCCGGCCCGCCGTCCGGTTCGCCGGCCGCCGTGTCCGGGCGGGGCGGCTCGTCGTGAGGAGGCTCGCCGGGGGGCGGCTCATCGTGAAGAGGATCGCCACGGGGTGGCTCCTCGCGGGGCGGTCCCCCGCCGGCGGGTGGGGCGGCGGGGCCGCCGGGGGCCTGCGCGGTGGGACGGGGCCCGGGGCCCGCGGGCACGGCCGGGCCCCGGCCGAGCGGGCGGCGGCGTGGGGCGGTGGGGGGCATCGTGGTCCAGGAGCGCGGAGGGGCGGCGGCCCGTAGGCTACCGGTCGCGTACGCCCTCCCGGCGGCGCGCCACGCGCGGGAGGGTCCGCTCGGCGGCCGCTCGGCCGCCGTGCGCTCAGCGGCCCCTCAGCCGCCGTACGAGGATGCTCGCGTCCCCCCGGGACTCCAGGTCGGCCAGGACCACCGCGACGGCCTCGCGGACGATGCGCCCGCGGTCCACGGCCAGCCCGTGCTCCCCGCGCAGGACCAGGCGCGCGTGCTCCAGGTCCATCAGCTCCTCGGCGGAGACGTAGACGGTGATCTTCTCGTCGTGGCGCTCCCGCCCGCTGGGCCGGCGGTTCGGGGACCTGCGCCCCCGCCGGGCGGCCGGCGCGCCCGCCGCCGCCCCGGAGGCCGCGGCCGCGGTCCTGGCGGCCGTACCGGACTCCGGCTCGTCGGCCGACGCCCGTGCCCGGGGCTGCCGCGCGGTCTCGGCGTCCCCCGCCGCCGCCGAGTGCTCCTCGGACGGCGGGTCCTGCTCGCCGCCCTGCCCGGGTACCCGGGCGGCCTCCTCCGCGGGCTGGCGTCGGGGCGTGGACGCCTGCAGCGCCATGCCCCCGGTGGTGCGGAACAGCTCGTCGGCTCCGGGCAGACTCACTCGGCGTGACACCGGGCGAGCACCTCCCTGGCGAGCTGGCGGTAGGCGGCCGCGCCGACCGAGTTCGAGGCGTACGTGGTGATGGGCTCGCCCGCGACCGTGGTCTCCGGGAAGCGGACGGTGCGGCCGATGACCGTGTGGTAGACGTGGTCGTCGAAGGCCTCGACCACGCGGGCGAGGACCTCGCGGCTGTGGACGGTCCGCGAGTCGTACATCGTGGCGAGGATGCCGTCGAGCTCGAGTTCGGGGTTGAGGCGCTCCTGGACCTTCTCGATGGTCTCCGTGAGCAGCGCGACCCCCCGGAGCGCGAAGAACTCGCACTCGAGCGGCACTATCACCTTGTGGGCGGCCGTCAGCGCGTTGACGGTCAGCAGGCCGAGGGACGGCTGGCAGTCGATCACGATGTAGTCGTAGTCCTGCAGCAGCGGCTTCAGGGCGCGCTGCAGCGTCGACTCGCGGGCGACCTCGCTGACGAGCTGCACCTCGGCGGCCGACAGGTCGATGTTGCTCGGCAGGAGGTCCATGTTGGGCACGGCGGTCTTCAGGAGGACCTCGTCGGCCGACATGCCCCGCTCCATGAGCAGGTTGTAGACGGTGAGGTCGAGCTCCATCGGGTTGACGCCGAGGCCGACCGAGAGGGCGCCCTGCGGGTCGAAGTCGACGAGCAGCACCCGCCGCCCGTACTCCGCGAGCGCGGCGCCCAGGTTGATGGTCGACGTGGTCTTGCCGACGCCGCCCTTCTGGTTGCACATCGCGATGATCTTCGCGGGGCCGTGCTCGGTGAGCGGACCCGGGATCGGGAAGTACGGCAGGGGCCGTCCGGTCGGGCCGATCCGCTCGCGGCGCTGCCGGGCGGCGTCGGGCGCGAGGGTGGCCGCGTACTCGGGGTCGGGCTCGTACTCGGCGTCGGGGTCGTAGAAGTGCCCCTCGGGCAGCTCGTCGTAGGCGGCGAAGTGGGTGGACTCTCGGCCACTCTCGTTGCCGGCCATGGCGTTCACGTGTGGGCCGTCCATCGTCTTCATCGTGTGGGGTGCCGTCATGTGCTGGTGCGTCGCGGACGTCCGGGCCGCGGCGGATCCGGCGGCCTCGGGTCCGGAGGACGGACCACCGCGGCCCGCCGCCGGCGTTCCTGGTCGGGCGACCTCGGGAGTAAATGTCGACTCATTCACAAGTCGTCTTACCTCCTTGGACGGGACCAGGAAACTTATCGATAGGTCAGCGTGGCACTATGCCGACGGTTGGCGACTCTATGGCGTGTCACCGCTCCGCAGCAACACAATCGGCCGGACGCGGCGGGATGTGTCGGGGCCCGAACGCCTTCCTGTCAAGGGTGTGGGGCCGTCCATCCTCGTGTTTCGCGGGTGTGCGAAACGGTTGAAGGGTTACGTTCGAGGCGACTTGAACCGACACCCGCGTACGAGCGGACACGCGTCCGGCCGGACCTCGTCCCACGAGGTCCGGCCGGGTGCATGAGGTTGACGGTGCGCGTTGACCCGGCGTCAACCGGCCGCCGCGGGCGGGCGGGTGGGCGACGGGGAGCGCGGACGGGCGTCAGCCGATGAGGGAGGCGATCCCCACGTGGTCGAGGCCGTGCGCCTCGGCGACCTCCTTGTACACGACCTTGCCGTCGTGGGTGTTGAGGCCCTTGGCCAGCGCCGGGTCGCGGCGCAGCGCCTCGGCCCAGCCGTTGTTGGCCAGCGACACGATGTAGGGGAGCGTGGCGTTGGTCAGGGCGTAGGTGGAGGTGTTCGGGACGGCGCCCGGCATGTTGGCCACGCAGTAGAAGATCGAGTCGTGGACCCGGAAGGTCGGCTCGGCGTGCGTGGTGGGGCGGGAGTCCTCGAAGCAGCCGCCCTGGTCGATCGCGATGTCGACAAGGACACTTCCGGGCTTCATGCGGGAGACGAGCTCGTTGGTGACCAGCTTCGGGGCCTTGGCGCCCGGGATGAGGACGGCGCCGATGACGAGGTCGGCCTCCAGGACGGCCTTCTCCAGCTCGAAGGAGTTGGACATGACGGCCTTGACCTTCGTGCCGAAGATCCTGTCGGCCTCGCGGAGCTTGTTGATGTCGCGGTCGAGCAGGGTGACCTCGAAGCCCATGCCGACGGCGATCTGCGTGGCGTTCCAGCCGGAGACGCCGCCGCCGATGACCACGGCCTTGGCCGGGATCACGCCCGGGACGCCGCCGGGCAGGACGCCGCGGCCGCCGGCCGCGCGCATCAGGTGGTACGCGCCGACCTGCGGGGCCAGCCGGCCCGCGACCTCGGACATCGGGGCGAGCAGCGGCAGCGCGCGGTTCGCGGTCTCGACGGTCTCGTAGGCGATGGCGGTGGTGCCGGACTCCAGCAGCGCGTCCGTGCACTCGCGGGAGGCGGCGAGGTGCAGGTACGTGAAGAGGGTCTGGTCCTTGCGGAGGCGGTGGTACTCCTCGGCGATGGGCTCCTTGACCTTCAGCAGCAGGTCGGCGGTGGCCCAGACCTCGTCGGCGGTGGGGAGGATCCGCGCACCGGCGGCCACGTACTCGTCGTCCGTGATCGAGGAGCCGACACCGGCGTTCCGCTCGACGAAGACCTCATGGCCGTTGCGGACGAGCTCGTGCACACCGGCCGGGGTGATGGCGACGCGGAACTCGTTGTTCTTGACCTCGCGGGGGATGCCGACCTTCATCGTCGATCACGGTCCTTGAATCAGGGGTAAGGGGGGCAAAGCGCTGTACAGCGATACATACCCGTGTGTTGCAGGACACACCGGGATACACCGCGGGTAAACGCGGCGGACCCAGTCTAATGAAGGACTTCCCCGTGTCTAGCCTTACAAAGCATTAATTTTTTTGAGAACCACTGCGGATTTCGTAGGCAGACGGGGCGGGATGGTCGAAGGGCCCCTGACCTGCGGGCCCGGGCTGCCCGGTGAGCCCGCCGGAGCCGAGGAGTCCCTCGGCGGCCGCACGGTGCATCCGGGCCGCGGCGGGGTCCCCGAGGCGGTCGAGGGTGTCCGCCAGACGGAGCCGCAACGCGGCGTGGAGCCGCGCGTCACCGGCGCGGCGCGCCCACTCCACGGCCTCCTCGCAGGTGCGCAACGAGTCCTCGGGACGGCCCGCGTACTCCTGCACCCGGGCCGCCTCGCTCAACGCCCGCGCGTGGCCCGGCAGATCCGCCAGGCGCCGGTAACCGGCCGCCGCCGCGCGCCAGTTGCGCAGCGCCTCGCCGTAGCGGCCGGCGTAGGTGTGGACGGCGCCGAGCCGGCCGTAGAGCCGCGCCTGGTCGGCCCGCTCGTCCCGCGCGAGCCGCTGCGCGAGGGCCCGGCCGTACCAGTCGGCGGCCCGCTGCCAGTCCCCCAGCTCCTGGTAGGCCCCTCCGACGGATTCCATCGCGCGCCCGGTCGCGTACGGGTCGTTCGCCAGCCGGCCGGCGTCCAGGGCGGCCCGGTAGCGGGCCAGGGCGTCGCGGGTGCGGCCGGTGCCGGCGTCCAGGTCGGCGAGGTTCAGCAGGGCGGCGGCACGCTCCCGGTGCAGGCCGCGGCGCTCGGCGACGCCGAGGACCAGCTGGTGGAGGCCGTACAGCTCGGGCGCGGCCGCCTCGGTGCCGCGGTGCGCGGCGAGGGCCCGGACGAGGGCGGCGATCAGGCGGCGGGCGAGCGTGTCCAGCTCCCCGTCCGCGACCGCGAGGCGCGCGCAGGCCAGCAGGGCGGGCTGCCGCTGCTCCAGCCACTCGGCGGCGGCCCGCCGGCTGGAGAAGCGCAGGGCGCGCGGCAGCCCGGCGAGGCGGCGGCGCGCGGGGGCGCCCTCGGACTCGGTGACCGCCTTGCAGGACTGCAGGAGCCGCACGGTCCGCTCCAGCATCCGCGCCCGCGCCAGCTGCGTCTCGGCGGGCCGGTCCTCGGCGGCGAGCCGCTCCCTCAGGAACGGCATCAGGCACCCGGGCACCTCGTACTGGCCGTGCGGGGCCTTCCGTACGAACCCGAGCGCGACGAAGCCGTCGAGCAGCGACGCGGCGGTCGACACCGAGCAGCCGGCCAGCCCGGACAGGGTCTGCGGGTCCACCGTGCCCAGCGGGGCGAGGGAGAGCAGGCGCAGGGCGCGCGCGCCGGGTGCGGGCAGCGTCTCGTACGCGAGGCGGAAGGCGCGGGCGAGCGGCCGGAGCGCGGCGGGGCGGCCGTCGTCGTCCGGCACCGCGCGCAGCCGCTTGGCCAGGTCGGCGACGGACGCGGTGGGATGGGCCGCGAGCCACCCGCCGGCCAGGACGAGCGCGGCGGGCTGGCCGGCGCACAGCTCGGCGAGCGTCTCGGCGGCCTGCGGGTCGACGGTGATGCGGACGGAGCCGGCGTAGGTGTCGAGGAGCTCGACGGCGGCCTTGACGTCGAGGCCGCCGACCGTGCAGGGCCGGACGTCGGGGATGCCGGTGAGGGGGCCGTGCGCGACGGCCACGACCAGGCAGTCGGGGTTCTCCGGGAGCAGGGCGTCCACCTGCCCGGCGTCGGCGGCGTCGTCGAGCAGGAGCAGGGCGCGGCGGTCCAGCAGGGCGGCCCGCAGCAGCTCGCTGACGTCGTCCTCGTCGGCTCCGGCGGGCGCGGCGACGCCGAGGTCGTCCAGGAGCGCGCGGGCCACCCGCTCGACCGGTACGGCCTCGCCGCCCGGCTCGGTGAGGCGGGCCCGCAGCACCCCGTCGCGGTAGCCGCGCTCCAGGTCCCGGACCAGTTCCTCGGCGAGCGCGGTCCGTCCGGACCCGGGCCGCCCGGCGATGAGCAGCACGCGCGCGCGGGGCGCCTTGCGCCCGGCGAGGGTGTCGAGCCCGGCCCGCGAGATGTCGACCCGCAGCGCCTTGATCTCCCGCGTCCGCCCGAAGAACGGCCGCTCGCGGTCCTCCGGCGCGCCGGCCCGGCCGCCGCCGTCCCCCTGGCCGCGGCCCCGTCCGGGACCCCCGGCGCCCTGCCGGTCGTGCGCGCCGGCGTCGCGCGCCGCGCGCCCGGGACGCTCGCCGCGGGTGCCGTCCGGCGCCGGCCGGCCGGCGCCCGCGGGACCCCCGCCCCGCCGGGGGGCGGGGGCGTCCCCTCCGGTCCGCCCGGGTCCTCCGGCGGTGTCCGGGCCCCCGGCGGCCGGTGCGGGGGCGGGGCGCGGCCGGTCGGCGCCGGCGGGCGGCGCCGGTGGCGCGTCCGTGTCCCGGTGGTCGTCCCGGGCGGGGCGGGAGGCGTCGGTGCCCGGTCGTCCCGTGCCGCCCGCGCCGGCTGTGGGGCGCTCGGGGTCGCCGATGTTCACCGCCTGGTCCGTCACGGGTCACGCTCCCGTCCGCCTGCGCTACGTGCTGGTTCCGCCGGGTCTCCGGCGGGTGCTCCGAGCGTAGTTCAGCGCCGGGGGCGTTCCGTGCGGAGCGCGGCCCGCACATCGCCCGATCGGATCAGCTGATCGTCACACCGGCTGGCGCCGGGTGGCCCCGCGCCGGTCCCGCTCACGCCGTGAAGGGCCTCGCCGGCCAGGGCGCCTGCGCCGGGCGCAGCGCGTCGAGGCCGTCGCCCGCCCGCGCGGCGAGCACCGACAGGACACCCACCACCAGGCAGTTGTTGTGCAGGTCCCCCGCCAGGACGCCCCGCGCCAGCTCGGTCAGCGGGACGCGGGCGATCTCCATGTCGGCCTCCTCCTCGGCGACCTCGAAGCGCTCCCCGTCCGCCTCCGACAGGCCGCGCGCGAGGAAGATTCGCACGGCCTCGTCGCAGCCGCCCGGTGTCGTGTACACATCGGTCAGGACGTGCCACTGCTCGGCCTTGACGTGGGCCTCCTCGTACAGTTCCCGCTGGGCCGCGCGCAGCGGGTTCTCGCCGGGCACGTCGAGCAGGCCGGCCGGGATCTCCCACAGCTTCTGCCGCACCGGGTGCCGGTACTGGCACAGCACGAGGACGCGGTCGTCGTCGTCGAGCGCGAGCACGGCGACCGAGCCGGGGTGGACCTGGTAGTCGCGGCGCACGACCGCCCCGTCCGGCATGACCACCTCGTCCGTGCGGACACTCGTCTTGTTGCCCCGGAACGGGGTCTCCGTCGCGGTCACCCGCCACTGGGCCGGCGTGTCCTTGATGGTCATGCGGTCGTCCTCCCTCGGCACACGGAACCGGGGTGCGGGTCCGCGTGGACCCGCACCCCGGTCAACCGTATCGCCTGCGGTGACGCCGTCAGCTGCCGGACTCGGCGGCCTGCCGGCGCTCCACCGCCGCCTTCACCAGGCCGGCGAACAGCGGGTGCGGCCGGGTCGGCCGGGACCGCAGCTCGGGGTGGGCCTGGGTGGCGACCAGGTAGGGGTGGACGTCGCGCGGGTACTCGACGTACTCGACGAGCTTGTTGTCCGGGGACGTGCCGGAGAAGAGGATGCCGGCCTTCTTCTCCAGCTCCGCGCGGTAGGCGTTGTTCACCTCGTAGCGGTGGCGGTGCCGCTCGTCGACGTACGGCTGGTCGCCGTAGACCTCGCGGACGATCGAGCCCTCCGCGAGCTTCGCCGGGTACAGGCCGAGCCGCATGGTGCCGCCCAGGTCGCCCGCGCCCTCGACGTACGCCAGCTGCTCCTCCATCGTCGAGATGACGGGGTGGGAGGTGGCGGCGTCGAACTCGGTGGAGTTCGCGTCGGTGATGCCGGCGAGGTTGCGCGCGGCCTCGATGACGATGCACTGCAGGCCGAGGCAGAGGCCGAGCAGCGGGATCCGGTTCTCGCGGGCGTACCGGATGGCGCCGACCTTGCCGTTGACGCCGCGCTCGCCGAAGCCGCCCGGGATGACGATCGCGTCGACGTCGCCGAGCTGCTGGGCCGCGCCGGCCTGGGTCTTGCAGTCGTCGGACGTGACCCACTTGACCTTGACGCGGGCCTTATTGGCGAAGCCGCCGGCGCGCATGGCCTCGGTGACCGACAGGTAGGCGTCGGGCAGGTCGATGTACTTGCCGACGAGGGCGACCGTGACCTCGTGGTCCGGGTTGTGGACGCGGTCCAGCAGGTCGTCCCAGGTGGTCCAGTCGACGTCGCGGAAGGGCAGGTCGAGCTTGCGGACGACGTAGGCGTCGAGGCCCTCGGTGTGCAGCACCTTCGGGATGTCGTAGATCGACTTGGCGTCGATGGCGGCGACCACGGCCGCCTCGTCGACGTCGCACATCAGGGAGATCTTGCGCTTGATGGCGGTCGGCACGTCCCGGTCGGCGCGCAGGACGATCGCGTCCGGCTGGATGCCGATGTTGCGCAGCGCCGCGACGCTGTGCTGGGTCGGCTTGGTCTTCAGCTCGCCGGACGGGCCGATGTAGGGCAGCAGCGAGATGTGCACGACGAAGACGTTGTCGCGGCCGACCTCGTGGCGGACCTGGCGGACGGTCTCCAGGAACGGCAGCGACTCGATGTCGCCGACCGTGCCGCCGACCTCCGTGATGACGACGTCGACGTCGTCGGCGGCCATGCGGCGGATGCGGTGCTTGATCTCGTTGGTGATGTGCGGGATGACCTGCACCGTGTCGCCGAGGTACTCGCCGCGCCGCTCCTTGGCGATGACGGTGGAGTACACCTGGCCGGTGGTGACGTTGGCGGAGCCGTCGAGGTCGACGTCGAGGAAGCGCTCGTAGTGGCCGATGTCCAGGTCGGTCTCGGCGCCGTCGTTGGTGACGAACACCTCACCGTGCTGGAACGGGTTCATCGTGCCGGGGTCGACGTTCAGGTACGGGTCGAGCTTCTGCATCGTGACCCGCAGGCCCCGCGCCTTGAGGAGCGCACCCAGGCTGGAGGCCGTCAGGCCCTTGCCGAGGGAGCTGGCGACACCCCCGGTGACGAAGATGTGCTTGGTCGTCGTGGCTGTGCTGTTTCGGAAAGCAGCGGGCGGCATGGCCAAGAGGGGGCTCCCGTGGTCGCGGTCTGGAGGTGCGTACCGGCGTCCGGCCCGGAGCGGTCCGAGGGGAAAACCCGAGGTCTCCGGGGGTGCCGTCGCTGCGGTTCGGGGGCCGCCGATTGGTTCTGCGGCGCCCACCGGTCCACGGGCTACCAGGGTATCAGCGACGGAAGGGGACCGCGTTCCGGCCACACGACCGCCACGAATCGGCCATTGTGGAGTCCTGCGCGCATGCGCGCGGACCTGTGCGAAACAGATGGGCGTGCGCCGTGCTGCATGCACGCGCACATCTGGGTACGCGCTCACTCGTTCGGATCATCCGCACTACCAGCCTCTACCAGGAAGATCACACAGAGGACCCGGGCGCGTCGTATCCTGCTCGGACACCCGTTGCCGAGTCAGGCCCGCGTACGGCACCACCCCCGCCCGTCGTCCGGGACCCCTCGCGTCAACGATCCTTGACCCTGACCCCAGTAAGCGCCCCGCGGGGCGAACGTGGCCGTTCGACTGGAGATTGCACGTGGCCGGGCGCATCGAGGACTACGCACTCATCGGAGACATGCAGACCGCCGCCCTGGTCTGCCGGGACGGCACGGCGGACTGGCTGTGCCTGCCCCGCTTCGACTCGCACGCCGTCTTCGCAGGAATCCTCGGGACCGAGGAACACGGATTCTGGCGGGTCGGGCCGGCGCACGCCGAGGGCTCCCGGCCCCCGGCCGCCGACCGCCGCCGCTACCGGGGCGACTCGCTCATCCTGGAATCCGAGTGGGACACGCCGCGCGGCACGGTGCGCGTCACCGACTTCATGCCGCCCCGCGACGGCGCGCCGCAGCTGGTGCGGATCGTCGAGGGCGTCAGCGGCCGGGTGAAGATGCGCTCCGCGCTGCGGATGCGGTTCAGCTACGGCCGGGTCGTGCCGTGGGTGCACAAGGTCGACAACCGCACGGTCGCCGTCGCCGGGCCGGACTCGGTGTGGCTCGACACGGCGTGCGAGACGTACGGCGAGGACCTCACCACGTACGCCGACTTCACCGTCGCCGCCGGCGAGCGGGTCGCCTTCACCATCAGCTGGCAGCCCTCGCACCACCCGCAGCCGCCGCTCCCCGACCCCGAGGGCGCGCTGGAGGCGACCACCGAGTTCTGGCGCGAGTGGGTCGACCACTGCACCTACCGCGGCCCGTACCGGGAGCCGGTGGTCCGCTCCCTGATCACGCTGAAGGCGCTGACGTACGCGCCGACCGGCGGCATCGTCGCCGCGCCGACGACCTCCCTGCCGGAGGACATCGGCGGCGTCCGCAACTGGGACTACCGCTACACCTGGCTGCGGGACGCGGCGATCACGCTCTCCTCGCTGCTGCGCACCGGCTACCGCGAGGAGGCCCGCGCCTGGCGCGAGTGGCTGCTGCGCGCGGTCGCCGGCGACCCGGAGAACCTGCAGATCATGTACGGCATCGCGGGCGAGCGGGAGCTGGGCGAGGCGGAGCTGGACTGGCTGCCCGGCTACGAGGGCTCCGCCCCGGTCCGCGTCGGCAACGGCGCCGCCGCGCAGCTCCAGCTCGACGTGTACGGCGAGGTCACCGAGGCCCTGCACCTGGCCCACATGACGGGCCTGGCCCGCAACGACTACGCGTCGCTCCTCCAGCTGAAGCTGATCAATTACCTGGAGAAGCACTGGAACGAGCCCGACGAGGGCATCTGGGAGGTGCGCGGTCCGCGCCGCCACTTCGTCCACTCCAAGGTCATGGCGTGGGTCGCCGTCGACCGCACCATCAAGCTGATCGAGTCCGGCGACGCCGACGGCCCGCTGGAGCGGTGGCACGAGCTGCGCGAGACGATCCACCGCGACGTGTGCGAGAAGGGCTACGACCCGGAGCGCAACACCTTCACGCAGTCCTACGGCTCGCGCGAGCTGGACGCGTCGCTGCTGCTCATCCCGCAGGTGGGCTTCCTGCCGCCGGACGACAAGCGGGTCATCGGCACGATCGAGGCGATCCAGCGGGAGCTGTCCACGGAGGACGGCTTCATCCTGCGCTACCCGACGCAGGGCTCCGACGAGGGCGTGGACGGCCTGCCCGGCGACGAGGGCGCCTTCCTGGCGTGCTCGTTCTGGATGGCCGACGATCTGGCGATGATCGGCCGGGTCGACGAGGCGCGCAAGCTGTTCGAGAAGCTGCTCGCCCTGCGCAACGACCTGGGGCTGCTCGCCGAGGAGTGGGACCCGCGCCTCCAGCGGCAGGTCGGCAACTTCCCGCAGGCCTTCAGCCACGTGCCGCTGATCGACACGGCGCTGCGCCTGACCGCGAGCGGCGCCTACGGCGGCTGACCTCCCCGGGGCCGCGGCCCCGGGGATGCTCCGGGGGCGGGCGCGCCGGCGTCCCGCCCCGTGGACGAACAGGGCGGTGTCACCGCACGGCGGGCCCTGGAGCCGCCGGCGCTGGGCACCGCCGGCGCGGGTGGTCGCGGAGGAGCTGTCGCGGGTCGGCGTGCCGGTCCCGGCGGTGTTCGCGGACCGGGTGATCGGCCCGCTGCGGGAACACGACGCGGTGTCGCGCGGCCCGCTGCCGCCGACGCCGGGGACGTACCGGGCGCACGCGGGCCGCAAGGCGGAGACCGCGCGGGAGCCGCACCTGAGCCGCCGGACGCCGTACCACCGGCCGGCCCGCGTCTCCGAGCTCCCCGGCACGGACCTGGACGCCCCCGGACGGTCCCGGCCCTCTCCCCCGCCCTGCGGGCCCGCCGCTACGCGCCCTGGCCGGGCGGGGGGCCGGCGGGGCGCCGGGCCCCGGAGCCGCGCCCGCCGCGCGGGCACAGCTCGTCGTAGACGCTCAGCACCTGGGCGATGGTCTCCTCCTCCGTCGGCCACGTCGCGGCCTGCCGCGGCCCGGCCGCCGCGAGCGCCGCGTGCCGGGCCGGGTCCGACAGGAGCCGGGTCACGGCCGCCGCGAGCCGTACGGAGTCGCCGTACGGGACGAGCTCCGCCGCCTCCCCGACCAGTTCCGGCACCCCGCCCACCGCGGTGGCGACCAGCGGCACGCCCAGCCGCAGCGCCTCCTGGGCGAACGGCGCCCGCGCCTCCCAGCGGCCGGCCAGCACCGCCACGTCCGCCGCGGCCAGCAGCGCCGTCACGTCGTCGCGCCGCCCGAGCAGCCGCACCGGCAGCCCCTCGGCGTCGACGCGCCGCCGGAGCGCGGCCCACCGGGAGCCCTCGCCGGCGACGGCGACCAGCGGCACCGGGTCGTGGCCGAGCCACCGCCGGGACGCGTCCAGCAGCGTGCCGTGCCCCCGGTACGGCTCCAGCGGCCCGGCCGTCACCACCAACGGCCGGCCCACCGCGCCCAGTTCGGCGCGCGCCTTCTCCCCGGTCAGGTGGGCGAGGCCGCGCGGCGGCGGCAGGGTGACGGGCCCGAGGCGGGCGTCGCGGGCACCCCGCCGGCGGGCCCGGTCGACCAGCTCCGACGACGTGGCGAGGACGACGGCCGCCGCGCGTACGGCCCTTCGCTCCCTCAGCCGCAGCAGATGGCCGCGCGCCCCCTCGGCGTGCGGCCGGGAGTGCCAGGTGAACACGAGCGGCACCCGCTGCGCGGCGAGGGCCGCCGCGGACCGGACCGCGGCGTTCAGCCCGTGCGCGTGGACGACGTCGGCGCCCGCGCACACGGCCCGCAGCACGCCCACGGTCAGCGGGTCGCTGCGGGGCGGCACGGGCACGAAGTGCGCCCCGGCGCCCGGGAAGTCGTAGGCGTGGTCCAGCTCGGCGGGGGCGCACACGGTCACCCGCACGCCCCTCGCCACGAGCCCGGCGGCCAGTGATCTGACGTGAGCGCTGCCGCCCGCGCTGCCGCCGCCCAGCACCTGGACCGTACGCAGCTGTGTCACCCGCCAAGGATGCCAGTCCGTACGCACGTTCCGGCACCGCTCCGGGGCGCAGCCGGCCGTATCCCGCCACTTTCCGGCGCCCGGCGGCGCGACCTCGCCGCCGGGATCACTCACACGGGTGAGCGAGCGAGGCGGCTGACGCTCTCCCCGTTGACGGCGGCGGCGACGAACGCCGCGGCGTGCAGGGCGAGCCCGAGCCGCCCGTTCCCGGCGGCGACGGCCACGCCGAGCGCGGCGCCCAGGGCGTGTGCCCCCGTGTCGCCGAGCATCGTGCGCTCCCCCAGGTCGTCGCCGAGGACGGCGGCCGCCGCACCCATGGGCGCGGCGGCGAGCGGCCCGCCCCGCGCCACGCCGGGCGCCCCGAGGGCGAGGACGGCCAGCGCGGCGCGCCCGGGCCGTACGTCGACGAGGTTGACGAAGTGGGCGGCGCCCGCGACGACCACGCCGGCGAGCAGCCGGTCGAACGGCCGTTCCTTGAGCAGCGCGCCCGCCGCGAGCCCGGCGGCACCGATCCCGAACAGCTTGACGGCGCCGCTGGTGACCTCGCCGTGCCGCAGGGCGCCCAGGTGGGCGCGGAAGCCGCGCCGGTGGTCGCCGCGCACGTCGTCGTACGCCCCGCAGGCCGCCCCGGCCAGGGCGGCCAGCACGGCGGCGCCCCGCTCCCGGGGCGAGGGCGCCCCCAGGGCGGCGAGGGCGGTGCCGGCGGTGACGGCGGGCGCCGCGTACAGGTCGACGGCGCGGCCCGCGTGGTTGGTCCGCTCCCAGGCCGGCCTGCGGCGGCGCGCCAGACCCGCGCGCACGGCACGGGTCGCCGCGGCGGCCGTACCGCAGACGGCGGCGGCCCTCAGCAGGTGGTCGATCATGATCGTCACCTTGTCGGGGCCGCCCGCCCGCGCCCGGTGCCCGGCGGGCCCGGGGTCACAGATCGGCACGCGCGGTCGCCAGCAGCTCCTCGGCGTGGGCCCGGGCCGTCTCGGAGTCCTCCTGCCCGGCGAGCATCCGCGACAGCTCCCGCACCCGGTCCTCGCCCTCCAGGACGGTCACCCCGGACCGGGTGACGGAGCCGTCGTCGGTCTTCTCCACCAGCAGCTGCCGGTCGGCGAACGCCGCGACCTGCGGCAGGTGCGTCACCACGACCACCTGCGCCGTCCTGGCGAGCTTGGCGAGGCGCCGGCCGATCTCGACGGCCGCCTTGCCGCCGACGCCGGCGTCGACCTCGTCGAACAGGTACGTGGGCACCGGGTCCGTACCGGCGAAGACGACCTCCACGGCGAGCATCACCCGGGACAGCTCACCACCGGACGCGCCCTTCGCGATGGGGCGCGGCGGGGTCCCCGGGTGGGGCGCGAGCAGCAGCTCCACCTCGTCGGCGCCGGACGGCCCGTAGGCGACGCGCCGCCCGCCGACCTCGACGCCGTCGGGGTCCTCGGTCTGCCGGATGTCGAACGACACGCGCGCGTGCGGCATCGCCAGCGACGCCAACTCGGCGGTGACCGCGTCCGCGAAGCGCGCGGCCGCCTCCGTCCGGGCGTCGGTGAGGACCTGGGCGAGCTGCGACAGTTCGGCGCGCAGGGCGTCCCGTTCGGCGGTCAGCTCCTCGATCCGGTCGTCGTCGCCGTCGAGTTCGGTGAGCCGGGCGGCGCCCTCCTCCGCCCAGGCGAGGACGGCGGCGACGTCCTCGCCGTACTTGCGGGTCAGCGCGGTCAGCGCGGCGCGCCGCTCCTCGACGGCGGCCAGCCGCCGCGGGTCGGCGTCCAGGTCGTCGGCGTACCCGGCGAGTTCGCCCGCCACGTCGGCGAGGAGGATCGAGATCTCCCCGATCCGGTCGGCGAGCGCGGCCAGGGCCGCGTCGTGGGACCGCACGGACTCCAGGGCGCGTCCCGCGCCGGCGACGAGCGTCGTCGCGTCGACCGCCTCCGGGTCCTCCGGGTCCCCGGCGAGCGCGCCGTGCGCGAGCGCGGCGGCGGAGGCGAGGGCCTCGGCGTGGCCGAGCCGCTCCGCCTCGGCGGCCAGTTCCACGTCCTCGCCGGCGCGCGGCGCGACCGCCTCGATCTCCGCCAGCCCGAACCGCAGCAGGTCCGCCTCCTGCGCCCGCTCCCGCGCCCGCGTGGTCAGCTCGTCCAGCTGGGCGTCGAGCGCCCGCAGCCGCCGGTACGCCTTCCCGTACGCGGCGAGCGGCCCGGCGACGGCGTCGCCCGCGTACCGGTCGAGCGCGGCGCGCTGCCGGGCCGGCTTGAGCAGGCCCTGCTGGTCGGTCTGGCCGTGGACGGCGACGAGGTCGTCGGCCAGTTCGGCGAGCAGCCCCACGGGGACGTTGCGCCCGCCGAGGTGCGCCCGCGAGCGGCCCTCGGCCGAGACGGTGCGGCTGATGAGCAGCGCCCCGTCGTCGAGCTCGGCACCCGCCTCCTCGGCGCGGCGGGCCACGGCGTCGTCGGGGGCGACGCTGACGCGTCCCTCCACGACGGCGGACGCGGCTCCGATCCGCACCAGGGCCGGGTCGGCGCGCCCGCCGAACAGCAACCCCAGACTGGTCACGACCATGGTCTTGCCCGCGCCCGTCTCACCGGTCACCGCGGTGAACCCGGGTGACAGCTCGACCACCGCGTCGTCGATGACTCCGAGCGACCGTATCCGCATCTCCTCCAGCACGTGGAAGACCATACGAGGTCCGGCGGCCCCGACGCGACGAGCCCCGTCCTCCACGCCGGAACGACCAGGTGGCGCCACCCCCGCAATCACCCGCGGGGGTGGCGCGTCCACGGCCGTCGCGGGCCTGGCGCGGGGCCTGGGGAGTGTCTTCGAAGTGGCGTCGTTCGCCCGGCAGACGGGACTTCGAAGACACGACCTAGTGCGGGGCGCCGCGCCAGCCCGAGACGGGCAGGGCGAACTTGGCGACGAGCCGGTCCGAGAACGACGCGTGGTGCAGCCGCGCCAGCCGCACCGGCACCGATCCGCGCCGCACCTCCACCCGCGCTCCGGCGGGCAGGGTGACGGTGCGTCGCCCGTCGCACCACAGCACCCCGTCCGGGGTGTGCGGCTCGACCTCCACGGCCAGCACCGAGTCGGGCGTCGTGACCAGCGGCTTCGCGAACAGGGCGTGCGCGCCGATCGGCACCATCAGCAGCGCCTCGACCTCCGGCCAGATCACCGGCCCGCCCGCGGAGAAGGCGTACGCCGTGGACCCGGTCGGTGTCGCGCAGATCACACCGTCGCAGCCGAAGCCGGTCACCGGGCGCCCGTCGATGGCGAGGACGACCTCCAGCATGCGCTCGGGCGCGACCTTCTGCACGGCCGCCTCGTTCAGCGCCCAGTTGGTGTGCAGGACGTCGCCGTTGTCGTAGACGACGACGTCGAGGGTCATGCGCTCCTCGACCTCGTAGGCGCGGGTGACCACCCGGTCGACGACCTTGTCGAGGTCGTCCCGCTCGGCCTCCGCGAGGAACCCGACCCGCCCCAGGTTGACGCCGAGCATCGGCACGCCGGACGCCCGGGCGAACTCGGCGCCGCGCAGCAGCGTCCCGTCACCGCCGAGGACGATCAGCAGCTCACAGCCGTCGAGGACGTCGGGCGTGGCCTCCGGGACGGTCTCCACGGACGGCGGCAGCGGCAGGTCGGCGGCCTCGGCGGCCAGGACCCGTACGCCGAGGCCGCTGCGCAGCAGGCCGAGGACGACGAGCTCCGCGCTGCGCACGGCGGCGGGACGGCCGGTGTGCGCGAGGAGGAAGACGGTCCGCGGCCTCGGGCCCGGTGCCGTGTTCGGTCGTGAGGTCAACGGGGTCCCTCCGCCACGGCGCGGTCGACGTCGGCCGGATCGAGCGCGGGCGCCCCGGCCCGCAGCCACAGGAAGTACTCGACGTTGCCCGACGGTCCGGGCAGGGGGCTCGCGGTGACGCCCAGGACCCCGAGCCCGAGCCCGGCGGCCTGCCGCGCCACGTTCCGTACGGCCTCGGCGCGCAGTTCGGGGCTGCGGACGACGCCGCCGCTGCCGAGCCGCTCCTTGCCCACCTCGAACTGCGGCTTGACCATCAGCACGAGGTCGGCGCCGGGCCCGGTCACGCCGGCGAGCGCGGGCAGGACGAGGCCCAGCGGGATGAACGAGAGGTCTCCGACGACCAGGTCGACGGGCTCCCCGCCGATCGCGTCGAGCGTCAACTCGCGCACGTTGGTGCGGTCCTTGACGGTGACGCGCTCGTCGCTCTGCAGCGACCAGGCGAGCTGCCCGTAGCCGACGTCGACGGCGACGACGTGGGCGGCGCCGGAGCGCAGCAGCACGTCGGTGAAGCCGCCCGTGGACGCCCCGGCGTCGAGCGCCCGCCGCCCCTCGACCTCCAGCCCGCGCGGTACGAACGCGGCGAGCGCGCCGGCGAGCTTGTGGCCGCCGCGCGACACGTACTCGGGGTCGGAGTCGTCCGGGGAGACGACGAGGGCCGCGGCGGTCTCGACCTGGGTGGCGGGCTTGGTGGCGGTGGTGCCGCCGACCGTCACCCGCCCCGCCGCGATCAGCTGGCTCGCGTGTTCGCGCGAGCGGGCGAGCTTGCGGCGTACAAGCTCGGCGTCGAGACGGCGGCGTGCCACTCCTGCCACGTTCGGTTCAGCTCCTGTGGTCGTTCGGGGGTCCCGGCCGGGGGTGTGCGTCCAGCGCGGCCAGCGCCTCGCGCAGCCCCCGGTGTACATCCTCGTACACCTCCGGGTGTCCGTCCGCCACGAGGTGGTCGGCGTCACCCAGCCGCTCCAGCAGGGCGTCCACGAGGCCGTGCCCGGTGGCGGTCCGCTCGACGCCGAGCGGCAGGGGTCCGCCGCCGGCCCCCTCCTCGTCGGGGCCGGCGGGCGCGCCGCCGTCCGCCCCGGGCGGGGACGCGGGCGGCGCCGGGGCGCCGGCGGGGTCCGGGGCGCCGGCGGGGTCCGGGTCGGCCGGAGGGCGGAGCTGCTGCGGGGGCGTGGCGTCCATGCCCCGACGCTACCGCGAAGCCCCCGCCCGCCGGCGGTCCGGACCGGTGCCGTGCCGCCCCGCCGCGGCTACCGCTGCTTCTGCGGCGCCCGCGCCCGCCGGGCCGCCGGCACGATCAGCGGCGTGCCCGTCTCGGGGTCGTCGATGACCTGGCAGCGCAGGCCGAAGACCCGCTCGACGAGGTCGGCGGTGACGATCTCGGACGGCGGGCCCTGGGCGACGATCTCCCCGCCGCGCACGGCGATGAGGTGCGTGGCGTACCGCGCGGCGTGGTTGAGGTCGTGCAGGACGGCGACGAGGGTGCGGCCCTGCGTCTCGTGGAGCTCGGCGCACAGGTCGAGGACGTCGATCTGGTGCTGGATGTCGAGGTACGTCGTCGGCTCGTCGAGCAGCAGCAGCGGGGTCTGCTGGGCGAGCGCCATGGCGATCCAGACGCGCTGGCGCTGCCCGCCGGACAGCTCGTCGACGTACCGGTCGCCCAGCTCGCCGACGCCGGTGGCGTCCATCGACTCCCGGACGATCCGCTCGTCCTGCGGCGACCACTGCCGCAGCAGCCCCTGGTGCGGGTAGCGGCCGCGGGCGACGAGGTCGGCGACGGTGATCCCGTCGGGCGCGATCGACGACTGGGGCAGCAGCCCGAGCGTCTTCGCGACCTTCTTGGCGGGCATCGTGTGGATGCTCTGCCCGTCCAGCAGCACCCGGCCCTGCGTGGGCCTCAGCATCCGGGCGAGGGCGCGCAGCAGCGTGGACTTGCCGCAGGCGTTCGGCCCGACGATCACCGTGAAGGAGTTGTCGGGGATCGCCACGGACAGGTCGCGGGCGATGGTCCGCTGCTCGTAGGCGAGGGTGACGGACTCCGCGGCGAGGCGCTGCTGCGGGGGCTGGGGCTGCATGGACGTACTCCTGGCGTTCTGGTCGTTCACGGGGGTCATATCCGGCCTGCTCGGCGCTCGGTGACCAGGAGCCACAGCAGGTAGCAGCCGCCGACGACGCCGGTGACGACGCCGACGGGCAGCTGGCGCTCGCCGAAGGCGTTGGTGGCGGTCCAGTCGGCGACCAGCAGCACCGCCGCGCCCATCAGCGCGGACGCGCCCAGGTTCGGGCCGGGCGACCGGGTCAGCCGGCGGGCCAGCTGGGGCGCGCTGAGCGCGACGAACGTGATGGGGCCGGCCGCGGCGGTGGCGGACGCGACGAGCAGCACCGCGGAGACCAGCAGCACGATCCGCACCCGCTCCACGCGCACGCCCAGCGCGTACGCGGCGTCGTCGCCCATCTCCAGCATGCGCAGCGGCCGCCCGTACGCGAGGACCAGCGGCAGCAGGACGGCGCTGACGGCCAGCAGCGGCCAGAACTGGGTCCAGTCCCGGCCCTCCAGGGAACCGGTCATCCACACCACGGCGCGGGTCGCGTCGACCAGGTTCGCCTTGGTGATCAGGTAGTGGATGACCGCGGTGAGCATCGCGGCGAGGCCGATGCCGATGAGGACGATCCGGAAGCCGTGCACGCCCCGCTTCCACGCGAAGACGTACACGGCGGCACCGGTCAGCGTGCCGCCGACCAGTCCGCCGACCGCGACGGCGGTGGCGTCGCCGTGGAGGAGCACGATCACGCCGAGGGCGCCGACGATCGCGCCCTGGTTGATGCCGAGCATGTCGGGGCTGCCGAGCGGGTTGCGGGTGAGGGTCTGGAAGACCGCCCCGCCGACCGCCAGGCCCGCGCCGACGAGGACCGCGACGAGGACCCGCGGCAGCCGCAGGTCGAGGACGACGAACTCCTGCACGGCCGTGCCGTCGCCGAGGAGGGTGGCGACGACGTCGCCGGGCGCCATGGGGAAGTCCCCGCTGCCGATGAGGACGATCCCGGTGGCGAGGGCCAGCGCGAGCAGCAGCAGGCAGACGGCCACGGCGCGCGGTTCGACCCGGACGGACAGCCCGCCCGCCGTCCGGACGGCCCGGACGGTGTGGGTACGGGCGGCCGGGGCGCCGGACGCGGCCGGCGCGGGAGCGGTGGGTACGGGGGTCGCGGTCACAGCTGGGCCATCCTCTTGCGGCGTACGAGGTGGATGAAGACAGGCCCGCCGATCAGCGCCGTGACGATGCCGACCTGGAGCTCGGACGGGCGGGCGACGACCCGGCCGACGATGTCGGAGCCGATCAGCAGCACGGGCGAGAGGACCGCCGCGTACGGCAGGATCCACCGCACGTCGGGCCCGGTGAGGGCGCGGACCAGGTACGGCACCATCAGTCCGACGAAGACGATCGGCCCGCACGCGGCGGTCGCGCCGCCGCACAGCAGGGTCACGGCGAGCATGGCCAGCACCCGGGTGCGGGTGAGGTTCGCGCCGAGCGCGCGGGCGGTGTCGTCCCCCATCTCCATGGCGTTGAGGGGCCGGGCGACCAGCGCGGCCAACACGACGCCGGCGGCGACGAACGGCGCGACCGCGGCGACGACGTCCGCGTCGGCGCCGGCCAGCGACCCGACGGTCCAGAACCGCAGCCGGTCCAGGGCCGCCGAGTCGAGCAGCTGGACGGCGTTGACGTACCCGTACAGCGCGGCGGTCGCGGCGGTGCCGGCCAGCGCGAGCCGCACGGGCGTGGCGCTGCGCCCGCCGCCGAGCACGTACACGAGCACCGACACGATCGCGGCGCCGACGAACGCGAACCACACGTACCCCATGAAGGAGGTCGTGCCGAGGAGGCTGGTGGCGGTGACCACAGCGGCCGCCGCGCCCGCGTTGACGCCCATCAGGCCCGGTTCGGCGAGCGGGTTGCGGGTGAGGGCCTGCATGACGGCGCCGGCCAGCCCGAGGGCGACGCCGGCGAGGAGGCCGAGCAGCGTGCGCGGGACGCGGACGTCGGCGACGAGGATGTCGTTGCCGGTCCCGGAGTTCTGGAACAGGCCGTGCCAGACATCGCCGAGCGGCACCGGTTTGGCGCCGACGACGATGCTCGCGACACACACGAGCACCAGTACGCCGAGGGACAGCAACAGCCCTGCCGCGCGCACCGACCGGCGCCCGCGGGGCTGCGCGGCGGCCTGGGGCTCCGCGCTCTGTTCGGAGGAACTCTCAACCAACACGCGGTTAGGTTAGCCTACCCTCGCCGCGATGATCGCGGGGGTGTCACCACCCCAGCCTGGCCAGCGCCTTGCCCGCCTCCAGGCCGCACACGCCGTCCCCGGCGTGGCTCCAGGCGGCCGCGCACAGCGCCCGCAGCCCGTCCACGGGCCCGCCGCTCCCGTCGAGGGCGAGCGCCTCGCCGTCGACGGCCGCGACCCATCCCCCGCAGCGGAAGGCGCCCTCCGCCGTCCCGGTCACCTCGGGTTGCCCGGTCAGCAGGCCCCGCAGGTCGGCGTCGACGTACGTCGGCCGGTGCTCGGGCCGGGCCGCGAGCAGCACCGCCGGGGTGGTCACGCCGGTGAGGACGAGCAGCGAGTCGACGCCGCCGTTGTGCGCGCCCTCGATGTCGGTGTCGAGCCGGTCCCCGACGACGAGGGGCCGCCGCGCCCCGGTCCGCAGGATCGTCTCGCGGTGCATGGGCGGCAGCGGCTTGCCCGCGACCTGCGGTTCGGCGCCCGTCGCGATCCGCACGACCTCCACGGCGGCGCCGTTGCCGGGCGCGATGCCGCGCGCGCCGGGGATGGTCAGGTCGGTGTTGGACGCGTACCAGGGCACGCCGCGCGCGATCGCGTACGACGCCTCCGCGAACCGGCCCCACGGCAGTTCGGGCCCGCCGTACCCCTGGACGACGGCCGCCGGGTCGTCGTCGGCGGACTCGACGGGGACCAGGCCCCGCTCGCGCAGCGCCACCCGCAGCCCCTCGCCGCCGATGACGAGGACGCGCGACCCCTGCGGCAGCCGGTCGGCGACGAGCCGCGCCACCGCCTGCGCCGACGTGATCACGTCGGCCGGCTCGGCGGGCACGCCCAGTTCGGTGAGGTGCGCGGCGACGGCGTCGGGGGTGCGCAGCGCGTTGTTGGTGACGTACGCCAGGTGCATCCCGCCGGCCCGCGCCTCCGCCAGCGCCTCCACGGCGTGCGCGATGGCCTCGCCGCCCGCGTAGACGACGCCGTCCAGGTCCAGCAGCGCCGTGTCGTACGCCGCGCTCAACGCGGTCGCGCTGCCACCCGGCGCGCTCCGTCCGTGCTGCCCCATCGTCCTGGCTCCTCACTCGTCCGGCGGATCCCGTCCCCCGATCATCGCTCATCTGGCCCCCCACCTACGATGCAAGGATGAACACGAGAGGTCCTGCGGCCAACGACGGCCTTCACCTGAAACCTTTCCGCGGACTGCGGTACGTCCCCGAACGGGTCCGCAGCCTCGCCGCGGTGACCTCCCCGCCGTACGACGTGGTCGTCAGGCCGGACGGGCTGCACCACCTGGAGTCGTCGGACCCGCACAACATCGTGCGGCTGATCCTGCCTCAGGCGCCGACGCCCGACGCCCGTCCGCGCCGGGCGGCGGACACCCTCGCGGACTGGCTGGCGGACGGCGTGCTCGCCCCGGACGCGGAGCCCGCCCTGTACGTGTACGAGCAGCGCAAGGGCGACCTGCTGCAGCGGGGCCTGATCGGCGCGCTGGAGCTGTCGTCGCCGGCGGAGGGCGTGGTCCTGCCGCACGAGGACGTGATGCCGCACGTGGTGGCGGAGCGCGCGGACCTGATGCGGACGACGGGCGCGCACCTGGAGCCGCTGCTGCTGACGTACCGGGGCGAGGGCCGCGTGACGGGCGCGACGGCCGTGATCGAGCGGGCGACGGCGGGCACGCCGCTGCTGGCGACGACGACGGAGGACGGGTTCGGCCACCGCCTGTGGGCGGTGACCGACCCCGGGGAGCTGGCGGAGGTCGCGGAGGACCTGGCGGGCCATCAGGCGCTGATCGCGGACGGTCACCACCGCTGGGCGACGTACCTGCGGCTCCGGGAGGAGCAGTCGGGACCGGGCCCGTGGAACTACGGCCTGGTGCTCCTCGTCGACACGGCCCGCCACCCGCTGCAGGTGCGGGCGATCCACCGGCTGCTGCACCGCCTGCCGGTCGCCGCAGCGCTGACGGCCCTGGACGGCGCCTTCCGGGTGCGGACGCTGGAGGAGGTGCCGCTGGAGGCCGCCCTGGACGCGCTGGCGGAGGCGGCGGGCGACGGCAACGCGTTCCTGCTGGCGGGCGACGGCCGCTTCCACCTGGTGGACCGCGCCGACCCGGACCTGCTGGAGCGCACGGTGCGGCGGGACCGGCCGGAGGCGTGGCGGACGCTGGACGCGACGGTGCTGCACGCGGCGCTGCTGGAGCACGTGTGGCGGGTCCCGGACGCCCCGGAGCACATCGCGTACATCCACGACGCGCGGGCGGCGGTGACGCAGGCGGAGCGGAACGGGGCGACGGCGGTCCTCATGCACCCGGTGCGCGAGGAGGTCGTACGGGACCTGGCACGCCAGGGCGTGACGATGCCCCGCAAGTCGACCTCGTTCGGCCCGAAGCCGGCGACGGGCCTGGTCCTGCGCAGTCTGGCCCTGGACTGAGGGCACGAAACGAGGAAGGGCGGCACCCCCCGGGGTGCCGCCCTTCCTCGTTTCGTCCCGCGATCAGCGCTCGGTGCCGTCGACGTCCTCGTCGGTGTCCTCGTCGCTGTCCTCGTCGAGGTCCTCATCGAGGTCACCGCCGCGGGTCCGGCCGCCGTCGTCAGTCCCCTCCGTCTCCTCGGCCTCCTCCGTCTCCTCGAACGCGTCGACGAACTCGACGCCGTCGAGTTCGGCGAGCCGGTCGGAGGCGTCGGTGGTGCCGTCCTTGTCGGACTCGAGGGCCTTGGCGAACCATTCGCGCGCTTCGTCCTCCCGGCCGGCGGCGAGCAGCGCGTCGGCGTACGCGTACCGCAGGCGCGCGGTCCACGGCTGGACGGAGTTGGACGCGAGTTCGGGCGACTGGAGGGTGACGATCGCGGCGTCGACCTGGCCCATGTCGCGGCGGGCGCCGGCGGCGACGAGCCGCATCTCGACCTGGCCGGCCTTGTCCAGCTTCTGCACCTCGGGCTCGCCGGCCATGGCGAGGGTCCGCTCGGGGCGGCCGAGGCCGCGCTCGCAGTCGGCCATGACGGGCCACAGGTCGACGTTGCCGGTCATGCGCCGGGCGGCGCGGAACTCGGCGAGGGCCTCGGCGTACTTCTGCGTGGCGTACGCGGCGAAGCCGGCGGCCTCGCGGACGGCGGCGACGCGGGAGGCGAGCCGGAGGGCGATCCGCGAGTAGGCGTACGCCTTCTCGGGGTCCTCGTCGATGAGCTTGGCGACCATCACCAGGTTGCGGGCGACGTCCTCGGCGAGGGTCTTGGGCAGGCTCATCAGTTCCTGCCGCACGTCCTGGTCGATCTCGTCACCGGTGACGTCGTCGGGGATGGGCAGCCGCTTGATGGGCTCACGGTCCCGACGGTCGTCCCTGCGGTCGTCGCGCCGGTCGTCACGGCCGCGGAAGCCACCGCGCCCGCGGTCGTCGCGCCGGTCGTCACGGCCGCCGCGGAAGCCCCCGCGGAACCCGCCCCGACGGTCGTCGTCACGGCGAGGCCCGCGGTCGCGGTCCCGGTCGTCACGCCGGAAGGGAGGGCGCTCGTCGTCACGCCGGAACGGCGGACGCTCGTCGTTGCGGCGGAACCCACCACGGTCGTCGCGGCGGTCGTCCCTCCGGTCGTCACGGCGCGGGGCCCGGTCGTCACGCGAGAAGCCACCGCGGTCGTCCCGGCGGTCGTCACGCGAGAAACCGCCACGGTCGTCGCGCCGGTCGTCGCGGCGGAAGCCGCCCCGGTCATCACGGCGGTCGTCACGGCGGGGGGCGCGGTCGTCACGCGGGAAGGCCGGCCGGTCACCACCGCGCTGGAACCCACCACGATCGTCCCGGCGGAAACCACCGCGGTCGTCACGACGCTCGTCGCGCCGGTCGTCCCGACGGAACCCACCCCGATCGTCACGGCGGTCGTCCCGCCGGAACCCGCCACGGTCGTCGCGGCGCGGGGCACGGTCATCGCGCGCGGACCCACCGCGGTCGTCGCGACGGTCGTCCCGCCGGAACCCGCCACGGTCGTCACGGCGGGGGGCGCGGTCATCGCGCGCGAAGCCGCCCCGGTCGTCACGGCGCGGAGCGCGGTCATCACGCGTGAAGCCACCGCGGTCGTCGCGACGGTCATCACGACGCTCGTCACGGCGGTCGTCACGGCGGAAGCCGCCACCGCCGCGTCGGTCGTCGTCGCGGCGGGGTCCGCGGAAACCGCCCCGCTCGCCACCGTCCCTACGACGAGGCTCGCGCTCCGGACGGTCGTCGGAGGAGTTGGTGGACATGGGTGGAGCTCCTGTCTTCGGGTACCGCAAGTCATTCTCGCGCAGTGGAGGGCCCACCGCGCTTCGAGCAAATTCAAGTGACAACAAAAAGGACCCTTGGTCCCAGCATGCACGCTGGGACCAAGGGTCCTGAAAGATTGTTCGGCGGCGTCCTACTCTCCCACAGGGTCCCCCCTGCAGTACCATCGGCGCTGAAAGGCTTAGCTTCCGGGTTCGGAATGTAACCGGGCGTTTCCCTAACGCTATGACCACCGAAACCCTATTGGGTTCGAGCGAACAAGCACACTATTCACTTGAACAAGATTTTGTGCCGGTGCGACTGTTCGCAACCCGGGAACAACACAGTGGACGCGAGCAACTGAGGACAAGCCCTCGGCCTATTAGTACCGGTCAACTCCAC
>NZ_BMSV01000009.1 GCF_014649335.1 Streptomyces roseolilacinus | reverse complement strand
GCACTCGGCGGACACCCGCCCATCAGCCGCGTCAACAACGCTCCGGGTCAATACACCTAGGTCGTGTCTTCAAAGTCTCGTCTGCCCTACGGGCGAACGACACCGCTTCGAAGACACTCCCCAGCCCCACGACACGGCCCGCCCCCACCCCGACCGGCACGGAGGCGGGCCGCGCCACACCCCCGACGGAACAGGGACCCGGCACGGACGAACCCCCCCGCCCACCCGAACCGCACACCCCCGCCCCCGACCGGCCGGCGCCCCACCCCCACGACACGGCCTAGGCTCTCCCCATGACCCGTATCGACGGCCGCACCCCCGAACAGCTCCGCCCGGTCACCATCCAGCGCGGCTGGAGCAAGCACGCCGAGGGCTCCGTCCTCATCTCCTGCGGCGACACCAGAGTCTTCTGCACCGCCTCCGTCACCGAGGGCGTCCCCCGCTGGCGCAAGGGCAGCGGCGAAGGCTGGGTCACCGCCGAGTACTCCATGCTGCCCCGCTCCACCAACACCCGCGGCGACCGCGAGTCCGTCCGCGGCAGGATCGGCGGCCGCACCCACGAGATCTCCCGCCTCATCGGCCGCTCCCTGCGCGCCGTCATCGACTACAAGGCACTCGGCGAGAACACCATCGTCCTCGACTGCGACGTCCTCCAGGCCGACGGCGGCACCCGCACCACCGCGATCACCGGCGCGTACGTCGCCCTCGCCGACGCCGTCGCCTGGGCCCAGCGGCAGAAACTCGTCAAGGCCGGCCGCAAGCCCCTCACCGGCACCGTCGCCGCCGTCTCCGTCGGCATCGTCGACGGCACCCCCCTCCTCGACCTCTGCTACGAGGAGGACGTACGCGCCGAGACCGACATGAACGTCGTCTGCACCGGCGACGGCCGCTTCGTCGAGGTCCAGGGCACCGCCGAGGCCGAACCCTTCGACCGCAAGGAACTCAACGCCCTCCTCGACCTCGCCACCGGCGGCTGCGCCGACCTGGCCGCACTCCAGCGCGAAGCCCTCGAAACGACCCTCTGAGCAACCGCGCCGCCACCCGGCGGCGTCTCACCGGACACGGGCGTGCGGAAGGTACCGTACGCCCGTAACCAGCCAGGGGAGGACACCCGCTCATGCGCCGTCACCGCACCACCGCCCTCGTCTCCGGCGTCGCCCTCGCCGCCGCCCTCACCCTCACCGGCTGCGGAGCCCTGGACAAGGCGTTCGACTGCGTCCAGGCCGCCGAGGCCATCGCCACCAGCGTCGACCGCCTCAGCCAGGCCGTCGCCAACGCCGGCGACCCCACGCAGATCGAGGAATCCCTCAACGCCATCGACAAGGAACTGACCACCCTCAAGGACAAGACCGGCAACGCCGACCTGTCCAAGGCCGTCGACGACCTGGCGAACGGCGTCGAACAGGTCCGCACCTCCGTCAAGAACGGCGACACCACCCCCGACATCAAGCCCGTCACCGACGCGGCCACCGAAGTCGGCAAGGTCTGCACCCCATAACGCACCGCGCACCCCGCACCCCGCACCCCGCACCGCGCAACGCACCGCCCGCGATACTGGACGCCATGACCCGCCTGATCCTCGCCACCCGCAACGCCGGGAAGATCACCGAACTGCGCGCCATCCTCGCCGCCGCCGGGCTCACCCACGAGCTCGTCGGCGCGGACGCCTACCCCGACGTCCCCGACGTCAAGGAGACCGGCGTCACCTTCGCGGAGAACGCCCTGCTCAAGGCCCACGCCCTCGCCCAGGCCACCGGCCACCCGGCCGTCGCCGACGACTCGGGCCTCTGCGTCGACGTCCTCGGCGGCGCCCCTGGCATCTTCTCCGCCCGCTGGGCCGGCCGCCACGGCGACGACCGGGCCAACCTGGACCTCCTCCTCGCCCAGCTGTCCGACATCGACGACCCGCACCGCACCGCCCACTTCGCGTGCGCCGCCGCACTCGCCCTGCCCGACGGCACCGAACGGGTGGTCGAGGGCCGACTGCCGGGCGTCCTGCGGCACACCCCCGCCGGCACCGGCGGCTTCGGCTACGACCCGATCCTCCAACCCGAGGGGGAGACCCGGACCTGCGCCGAGCTGAGCCCCGAGGAGAAGAACGCGATCAGCCACCGGGGCAAGGCGTTCCGCGCCCTGGTACCGGCCGTCCGCGAGCTGCTGGGCTGATCACACGAAAAGACCCCGCACCTTGGAATCCAAGGTGCGGGGCCCTTTCCACCCTGTGCGCCCGGTCGGATTCGAACCGACAAACACGACCACCTAAAGATCGCCGCTCAGCCCTTGGCGTACGGGCGCCTGGCCGCGCCCTACTTTACTGGCCCGGCCCCCCGGCCGGGAGGCGGACGCCGGACACCTCCTCGCGGACGGCCCCCGCGGCACCAGGTGCCGGTGACGGCATGGCAGTTGGGGCACAGCAGCCGCAGGTTCTCGCGCCGGTCGTCGCTCCAGTCGCCGTTGACGTGGTCGACCTCCAGCGTCATGGGTTTCCCCCGCCACTCGGGCCCCACCCCGCACCCGGCGCACACCTCGGGCACACCGACTTCGTGAAGCGCGCGGCGCAGGAGGAGGGTCCTGGTGCGGCGCTCGCCCCCGTGCTTGACCAGGATCTCCTCGGCGCGCCTGACCGGCGTCGCGCCCGGCTTGCCGCGCCGGTGCGCCTGCCCCAGGAAGTGCGCGGTCGAAAGGCCGTCCTCGGCCACCCACTGACGGAACTTCCTCCGCTGGGTGCCGCTGTCCGGCCGGCCCAGGCGGCGCAGCGCCTCGGCGAGGGAGACCGACTTCGCGACCGCCTCACGCAGTTCGCCGGGCGTCGGCCGGGCCGGGCCGTCACAGGGGGCCAGGTGCGAGATGTCGATGCCGAACCGCGCGAACCGCCCGACGAGGTACGCGCGGAGCTTGCCGCACGGCCGTGCGCCGAGGAAGGCGATCACCTCGTCCAGGTCCGCGCACTGCTCGGCCGCCTGCGCCAGCCGCTCACGGGTGTACCTCACGCCCCCGCTCACGCGGCTCCCTCCGCGGGGCGCCTCTTGGCGCGGCCCCGGTAGCCGTCCGTGGTGGAGTGGCAGTTGGGGCAGAGGTAGCGCAGGTTCTCGATCCGGTTGTCGCGCCAGTCGCCGTCGACGTGGTCGACCTCCAGGGGCAGAGGGCTGCCCCGCCAGACCGGTCCCGTGCCGCACAGGGCGCACCGCTCCGGGACCCCCAGTGCCGCCATGGCGGACCTGAGCCGGTCGCCCGGGACGCGCCTGGCCCGGTCGGCGGGCTGCCGGACGAGCACGTGTTCCGGCGTCCCCGGGCGCCGGGGCACCCCGCGGCGTTCGGGTGCCCGGAAGTGCGAGGTGTCGATGCCGTACGCCCTGATGCGGCGGCTGATGTGGGTGTGGTGTCCGCCGACGACCCCGAGGCCGAGGTGGCGCAGGACCTCGCACATGTTCGTGGACGCCGCGACCGCGGACCGGAGGACGTCCCTGGTCCACTTCGTCTCCCGTTCGAAGTGCGAGGTGTCCACCCCCAGCCGCCTCATCCGCTCGCGTAGGTAGCGCCGTGTCGGACTCGCCGGGTCCACCCCGAGCCGCTCCATCGCCTCCGACAGTGATCGCGCCCCTCGGGCGGCCTGCTCCAGGCGTTCCTTCGTGTACGGGCTGACCGGCATCGCTTCCTCCCCCACGCGGCCGTCTGTTCGTGGCCTCGTACGGAGTAACGAACCGATGGTCGGATGGTTGCGTCCGGAGAACGGAGCGGCCCGCGCCGCCGGTGGGGCGGTGCGGGCCGTTCGGGGCCGGGGGAGCGGGGCTCAGATCCCCAGGTCCTTGATGATCTTCGCGACGTGGCCGGTGGCCTTCACGTTGTACAGCGCGCGCTCGACCTTGCCGTCCTCGTCGACGACCACCGTGGAGCGGATGACGCCCGTCACCGTCTTGCCGTAGAGCTTCTTCTCGCCGTACGCGCCGTACGCCTCCAGCACCTTCTTCTCCGGGTCGCCCACCAGCGTGACCTTCAGGTCCTCCTTCTCCCGGAACTTCGCCAGCTTCTCCGGCTTGTCCGGGGACACGCCGATCACGTCGTAGCCGGCGTCCGCGAGCAGCGCCAGGTTGTCCGTGAAGTCGCACGCCTGCTTGGTGCAGCCGGGCGTGAGCGCCGCCGGGTAGAAGTAGACGATGACCTTGCGGCCCTTGTGGTCCGCGAGCGAGACCTCTCCGCCGTCCGCGTCGGGCAGGGTGAAGGCGGGGGCGGTGTCGCCGGGCTGCAGTCGCTCGCTCATGGCTGTGGCTCTCCTCACGGGGTACGGGCGGGTACGCGACCGAGCCTAACGGGGGTCTGGGACAGCTCCGGGCCGGTGGAGCTGACAGACTGTCCTGACGAAGCGACCGCAGATCACGGCCACCAAGGAGGCAGCTCGGTGTCGGACGCCAGGACCCCCGCGCAGATCGAGGCGGACATCGTCCGCCGCCGCGAGCAGCTCGCCGTCGCGCTCGACGAGATCGGCGTGCGGTTGCACCCGAAGACGATCATCGGTGACGCGAAGGCGAAGGTGGCGTCGACCGTCGACGAGACGGCCGGCCGGGCCTTCGTGGCCGTCAACCGGGTGGTGACCGACGTGAAGGCCCGTTTCGTGGACGAGGGGGGCGCGCCGCGTCTGGAGCGGGTGGTGCCGGTGGCGCTCCTGGCGGCCGGCGTGATCGGGCTGGTCGTCGTGTCGTCCCGCCGGCGCGGGGTCTGAGGGGCCCCTGGGGCCGGGAGCGGCGTCCGGCCGGGTAGGTTCGTGGGGTGAGCGAGAACACCCACGACAAGTTGCCCATCCGGATGCTGCACGACCGGGTGCTGGTCCGGTCCGACGTTCCCGAGGGCGAGCGGCGCTCGGGAGGCGGCATCCTCATCCCTGCGACCGCCGCGGTGGGCCGCAGGCTGGCCTGGGCCGAGGTGGTCGCGGTCGGCCAGAGCGTCCGTACCGTGGAGCCCGGTGACCGGGTGCTGTACGACCCCGAGGACCGTGCCGAGGTCGAGGTGCGCGGTGTGGCGTACGTCCTGATGCGCGAGCGCGACCTGCACGCGGTCGCCGCCGACCGTTTCGAGGGCTCCGAGGACTCCACGGGGCTCTACCTCTGACGGTTGTCACCGTGGAGGCACCACCCGACGAGACGCGCCGTACCGGGTCCCGAGGCAAAGACGACGCACCCCGAGAACCTCTCGTCCCCGAAGGGTGTGTGTGGTCATGGCCTGGGTCCTGCTCGTCGTCGCCGGTCTGCTGGAGGTCGGCTGGTCGGTCGGCATGAAGTACACGGATGGTTTCACCCGGTTCTGGCCGAGTGTGCTGACCTGTCTCGGCATCGTCGCCAGCATGGTCCTGCTGGCCCAGGCGACCCGGACGCTGCCGATCGGCACGGCGTACGGGGTGTGGGTCGGCATCGGTGCCGCGGGGGCGGCGGTGGTGGGGATGCTCGTCCTCGGTGAGCCCGTCACCGCGGCCCGGATCTTCTTCGTGTGCCTGCTGCTGGTCGCCGTGGTGGGGCTCAAGGCCACGTCGGGCCACTGAGGTCCCGCCGGCTCCGGCCCCGCCCCGGTCGCGGCCGGGGCCCCGCCGGGGTGCGGCGGGGCGCGGGCGGTGTGCGGCGGCGGTGTGCGCCGCCGTCACTCCGTGATGCGGATCTCGTCCTCGGGCGCCGTCCGGTCGGGCGGCGGCGGGTCCTGGGGCCGGGGCCGGTCGTCCGTCGCCTGGTCGGTGGTGTCCTCGGCGCCGGCCTCCTCCGTGAGGTCCTCCGGTTCCCGGTCCCTGTCGATCTCCGAGCCCTCCGGGAGCCGCAGGTCGAAGTCCCGGGCGGGGGTGCCGTCCAGGGCCGTGCCGGTGTAGTGGGCCCACACTTCCGCGGGGGCGCCGCCGCCGTTGATCCGGGCCAGGCCCATCGCGCCGTACAGCGGTTTCTGCGCGCCGGTCTTCGGGTCCTGGCCCATCAGCGCGACCACGGTCGCCAGGTCCGGGGTGTACCCCGCGAACCAGGCGGCCTTGTCGTCCTCGGCGGTGCCGGTCTTCCCGGCCGCGGGGCGGCCGACCGCCCGTGCCGCGGTGCCGGTGCCGCCTTCGACGACGCCGCGCAGGACGGCCGTGGTCGTGTCGGCGGCCTCGCGGCTCACGGCCTGGCGGGCGCCGGAGCCGGCGGCGGGCAGCGGCAGGGGGTGGTCGCCGTCCGGGTCGATCCGTTCGACCTTCTCGACCAGCGTGTACAGGCCCCGCCTGCCGTGGTTGGCGAGGGTGGCGTAGGCCTCGGCCATGTCCAGGACGCTCGCCGTGGCGGGGCCGAGGGCGATGGACGGGGACGCGTTCAGGTCGGGGGTGTCGGCCGGCAGGCCGAGCGCGATGGCGGTCCGCTGCACCTTCTTCGGGCCGACGTCCACCGCGAGCTGCGCGTACACCGCGTTCACGGACCGGTCGGTGGCGGTGTGGAGGGGGATGCCGCCGTACGACACGTCGTCCTCGTTGGCGGGGGCGTAGGCCTTGCCGGTCCAGCCCTGGACGGGGCGTTTGTTGGTGCCGTCGTAGACGGTGTTGGGGGTGATCGGCTCGCCGTGCTGGGTGGTGGCGCCGTGCGCGACGGCGGAGGCCAGGACGAACGGTTTGAAGGTGGAGCCGACCTGGTAGTCGCGGCGGGTGGCGTTGTTGACGTACTGCCGTGTGTAGTCGACGCCGCCGTACAGGGCGATGATCTTGCCGGTGGAGGGTTCGATGGACGCGCCGCCCACCCGGACGTAGCGGTCGGCGGGGTTGGTGTCCGGGTCGAGCCGGTCGAGCACCTGCTCCCTTACCGCCTCGCTGAAGGCGTCCACCCGGTCCTTGCGCAGGGTGGTCGTGATGCGGTAGCCGCCCGCGGCGAGTTCCTTCTGGGAGAGGACGCCGTGGCGGGCGAGGAAGGCGTTCACGGCCTGTACGGCGTAGCCGCGCTGGCCGGCGAGTCCGGCGGTGGGGTGGGAGGGGAGCACCACGGGGAAGCGGAGGGCGGAGCGCTGGGCCGCCGTCAGCCACCGTTCCTGGACCATGGCGTCCAGTACGTAGTTCCACCGGGCCAGGGCGCGGGGGCGGTTGGAGGGGCGTGCGCCCACGTCGTACGCGCTGGGGGCGTTGAGGAGCGACGCCAGGTAGGCGCCTTCGGAGGTGTCGAGGTCCTGGACGTCCTTGCCGTAGTAGGCCTGGGCGGCGGCCTGGGCGCCGTAGGCGTTGCGGCCGTAGTAGCTGGTGTTCAGGTATCCCTCGAGGATCTCGTCCTTGGACTTGGCGCGGTCCAGTTTGATCGCGATGAAGAACTCCTTCACCTTGCGGGTGACGGTGCGTTCCTGGCCCAGGTAGTAGTTCTTCACGTACTGCTGGGTGATCGTCGAGCCGCCCTGGGTGCCCTTGCCGGTGAGGGTGTTCCAGGAGGCGCGGAGCAGCGCTCCGGGGTCGACGCCCGGTTCGGTGTGGAAGTCGCGGTCCTCGGCGGCGAGCACGGCCTGTTGCAGGGGGCGGGGGATGCGGGCGAGGGGGACGCTCTCGCGGTTGACCCGGCCGCCCTGGGCGAGCGGGCTGCCGTCCGCGTACAGGTAGACGTTGGCCTGCGCGGTCGCGGCGGCGTTGGCGGGCGGGATCTCGATGAGGTGGTACCCGGCGAGGAAGCCGCCGCCGAGGACGAGGACGAGGAGCAGCAGGCCGCCGAGGACCGTGCGGCGGGTGGGCAGGGCGCGGCGCCACCCGGTGCGGCGGGGCCGGGTCCGGCCGGGGTCCGGGGTCCGGTCGGGGTGCGGGGTCCTGGCCCGGGGCCGGTCGGGGCCCGGGGGGCGGGGGGAGGGCGGGGCGTCGGCGTCGCCCGGGGTCTGGACGGTGGGGTCACGGGGCTCCCAGCCTCCGGCGGGGGGCTGCGGCGGGGCGTCGCTCACTGGGTCTCCGGCACGGTTGCGGTCATGGTCGCGATCACTGTCCGAATTGTGATGTTTTATCACTCCCCACATAGTGCACCGCGCCGAGCGCCGACCCGTGCATCCCGCCCCGGAGCGCCTGTCCCGCGACGCGAAAAGCGGTCGCGTGCCCGGGGTGCGGCCGGTTAGGCTCACCCGCTTTGACGGGGTGTCGGACGGCGCGGATGCGGCCAGAGGGGGGAGGCGGTGCCATGCGGTTGTACTGGACCGTCCTGGCCAGCGGCTTCCGCCGCCACGCCACCTACCGGGTGGCCACCGCCGCCGGGGTGTTCACCAACACCGTCTTCGGCTTCGTCCTGACGTTCACCTATGTGGCCCTGTGGGACGAGCGCCCCCGCCTCGGCGGCTACGACATGGCCGAGGCCCTGGCGTACGTCTGGATCGGCCAGTCCCTGCTCGCCGCCTGCTCCCTGATGGGCGGCGGCTTCGAGGAGGAGCTGATCCAGCGCATCAAGACCGGCGACATCGCCGTCGACCTCTACCGGCCCGCCGACCTCCAGCTGTGGTGGTTCTCGGCCAACCTGGGACGGGCCGCCTTCCAGCTGCTCGGACGGGGGGTCGTCCCGATGGCGGTGGGCGCGCTCGCCTTCGACCTGGCCCTGCCCGAACACCCCCTCACCTGGCTCGCCTTCCTGGTGTCGGTGCTGCTCGGCGTCACGGTGAGCTTCGCGGTCTGGTACCTGGTCGCGCTCTCCGTGTTCTGGCTGCTCGACGGGGCGGGGGCGGTGCAGGTGGCGTGGCTGTCGGGGGTGTTCTTCTCCGGGATGCTGCTGCCGCTGACCGTCTTCCCCGGCGCGCTCGGCGAGGTCGCCCGCGCGCTGCCCTGGGCGTCGATGCTGCAGGTCCCGGCCGACGTGTTCCTGGAGAAGCGGACCGGCTGGGAGCTGTGGGAGGCGTACGCCTTCCAGGCGGGCTGGGCCCTGGTGCTGCTGGCCGCGGGCCGCGCGGTCCAGGCGGTCGCGACGCGCCGGGTGGTGGTCCAGGGTGGCTAGCGGGCGGGTGGCGACGGCCGCCGAGGGGCTGCGCGCGTACGGGCTGATCGCCGTCATGTGGATCCGCTCCACGATGACGTACCGCTTCTCCTTCGCGATGACGCTGGTGTCCAACCTGGTGGTGAACTTCTTCGACTTCGTCGTGATCCTGCTGATGTTCGGCCACGTGCGGGGGCTCGGCGGGTTCGCCTTCGGCGAGGTGGCGTTCCTGTACGGGACGACGAGCACCGCCTTCGGGCTGGCCGACCTGGCGATGGGCCAGGTGGGGAAGGTGGGGCGGCGGGTGCGGGACGGCACGCTCGACACGTTCCTGGTGCGCCCGGCGCCCGTCCTGGCGCAGGTGGCCGCCGACCGGTTCGCGCTGCGGCGGCTCGGCCGGCTGGCGCAGGGGCTGCTGGTGCTGGTGTGGTCGCTGGTGGTGTTGGAGGGCGTGGAGTGGACGGTGGCGAAGGCGGCGATGGTGCCGCTGATGACCGTGACGGGCGCCCTGATCTTCGGCTCGCTGATGACGGCCGGGGCGGCGTTCCAGTTCTGGGCGCAGGACGGCGCGGAGGTCGCCAACTCCTTCACCTACGGCGGGAACACCCTCCTCCAGTACCCGCCGTCCATCTTCGCGGGCGAGCTGGTGCGGGGCGTCGTGTACGTCGTGCCGCTGGCGTTCGTCAACTGGGTGCCCGCGCTGTACGTGCTGGGCCGCGAGGCGCCGGCCGGGCTGCCGCCGTGGGCGGCCTTCGCCTCCCCGCTGGTCGCCGCGGGGTGCGTCGCGCTGGCGGGGCTGGCGTGGCGCGTGGGGATCCGTTCGTACCGGAGCACGGGGAGCTGACGCGTGACCGCCATGGAACCGGACTTCATCGACCTCGACGGCGTCGAGAAGGTCTTCGAGGTGCGCCGCAGGGTGGGCCTGCTGCGCCGGGAGAGGCGCCGGGTGCGGGCCGTGGACGGGCTGACCTTCCGCGTGGCGCGCGGCGAGATGGTCGGCTACATCGGCCCGAACGGCGCCGGCAAGTCCACCACCGTCAAGATGCTCACCGGCATCCTCACCCCGAGCGGCGGCCGGCTGCGCGTCGCCGGCATCGACCCCGCCAGGGAGCGGACCCGCCTGGCCCGCCGCATCGGCGTCGTCTTCGGGCAGCGCACGACGCTCTGGTGGGACCTGCCGCTGCGCGACTCCTACCGGCTGATGCACCGCATGTACCGCATCCCCGACGCCCGCTTCCGGGAGAACCTCGACCGGTGCGTCGAACTCCTCGACCTGGGCGCCCTGCTGGAGGTGCCGGTCCGCCAGCTGTCCCTCGGCCAGCGGATGCGCGGCGACATCGCGGCGGCGCTCCTCCACGACCCGGACGTGCTGTACCTCGACGAGCCGACGATCGGCCTCGACGTCGTGTCGAAGGCGAAGGTCCGCGGGTTCCTGCGGGACCTCAACGCCGAGCAGGGCACGACGGTGCTGCTCACCACCCACGACCTCACCGACATCGAACAGCTCTGCAAGCGCGTGATGGTCATCGACCACGGGCGGCTGGTGTACGACGGCACGCTGAGCGGGCTGCGCGAGGCGGGCGCGGCGACGCGGACGCTCGTCGTCGACCTGGAGCGGGAGGTGCCGCCGATCGAGGTGGCCGGCGCCCGCGTGGTACGGGTGGAGGGGACCCGGCAGTGGCTGGCGTTCCCCGCGTCCGCGTCGGCGGCGCCGCTGGTCGCGGAGGTCGCCGGGGCGTACCCGCTGGTCGACCTGTCCGTACGGGAACCGGACATCGAGGCGGTCATCGCGCGGATGTACGCCGAGCGGCGGCCGGTCCGGTGACCCGGGCCGGGCCCCCTCGGGCCTTCGCCCGCCCGGCCGCCCGCCCCCCGGCCGGGTGCGTTCCGGTGGCCCCGGGCGGCGGGGAGCGCCCAGGCTGGTGACATGCCGAAGGAGCCCGACGAGGACGGCCGCAAAGGGGCCAGGGAGTGGCTGACGCCGGCCGTGGCGGTGGTCGCCGTCGCGCTCTCCCTGCTCAGCTTCCTCGAAGCCCGAAGGGCCAACGACCAGGCCCGGCAGGCCAACCGCGAGTCCCGCCGCCAGGCCGAGCGGGAGCAGGCGAGCCGGATCGACTTCATCGCCTGGAACCAGGGCGGCGTGGAGAGCCTCAGCATCGCCGACCACACCCGCTCCCTGATCACGGACGTCACCCTCGGCTTCCGCCCTGGGCACGGCAACCCGAAAGGGTGAGAAAGCGCATGAGTACCCGGAAAAGTATTCGCCCCAGGAACTAGCGGCCCGCCTCGGGAGTACCTGGAATAGGACAAGTGGCGGTGCCGGCTCGCGCGCAACTCCCCGGAGGGGGGACGAGCCCGGGCCGAAGAGGGCGGAGCGAATGACCGGAACGGGCACGAAGGCGACGCGGACGGCGGGCGCCGGCGGCTTCTCGTACACGGCGGAGGACGAGGAGAAGCGCCGCGGGGTGCGCCGCATGAAGACCGCGGCGACGGCGCTGCTGCTCCTGGTGGCGGTGGTCTACGCGCTCGCGACCTGGGCGGAGTCCTCCGGCGTGACCGGCTGGCCCGGCTACGTGGCGGCGGCCGCCGAGGCGGGCATGGTGGGCGCGCTGGCAGACTGGTTCGCGGTCACGGCGCTGTTCCGCCGCCCGATGGGCCTGCCCATCCCGCACACGGCGATCATCCCGACGAAGAAGGACCAGCTGGGCGAGTCGCTGGGGAAGTTCGTCGGGGAGAACTTCCTCTCGGCGGACGTCGTACGGGCCCGGCTGCACGCCCTGGACATCGCGGGCCGCCTCGGCGCCTGGCTGGCCGAGCCCGCCCACGCCGACCGGGTCACGGCGGAGCTGTCCACGGCGCTGCGCGGCGCCCTGACCGTCCTGCGGGACGCGGACGTGCAGGCCGTCGTCGGCGAGGCGATCACGCGGAGGGCGGAGGCGGCGGAGATCGCCCCCGGCATCGGCAAGACCCTCGACCGGGTCGTCGCCGACGGGGCGCACCACCGGGCGGTCGACCTGGTCTGCGCCCGCGCCCACGACTGGCTGGTCACGCACGGCGACTCGGTGATGGACGCCGTGCAGGGCGGGGCCCCGGGCTGGACGCCGCGGTTCGTGGACCGGAAGGTGGGGGAGCGGGTCTACAAGGAGCTGCTGCGGTTCGTCACCGAGATGCGCGACATGCCGGGGCACCCGGCGCGGGGCGCGATCGACCGGTTCCTCGGGGACTTCGCGACGGACCTCCAGGCGGACACGGAGACGCGGGCCCGCGTGGAGCGCCTGAAGTCCGACCTGGTGGCGCGGCCGGAGGTGCAGGACGTCATCGCGTCGGCGTGGGGGGCCGTCCGCTCGATGATCATGTCGGCGGCGGAGGACGAGCGGAGCGAGCTGCGGCTGCGGGCGCGGACGTCGCTGCTGTCCCTGGGCACCCGGCTGACGACGGACGCGCACCTCCAGCGGAAGGTCGAGGGCTGGCTGGAGGACGCCGCGGCGTACGTGGTGACGACGTACCGGGCGGAGATCACCTCGCTGATCACCGACACGGTGGCGAGCTGGGACGCCGACCAGACGTCCCGCAAGATCGAGGCGCACATCGGCCGCGACCTGCAGTTCATCCGCATCAACGGCACGGTGGTGGGGGCGCTGGCGGGTCTGCTGATCCACACGGTCTCCCACTCCCTGGGCGGGTGACCGGCCCCCGCCGGCCGGCCACCCGCCCGGGTGCCCACGGGGAGGCGCCCCCGAACACGCGCGCGGGTGCGCGGGCGTTCACCCCCGCGGTGCCCGCTCCTGGCACCGGGTGACCGCCCAGGAGGCCAGGGCCATGCCGCCGGCGACGGAGAACACCGCCGGCCAGGGGCCGACCTTCCTCGCCAGCGGGTGGGACCCGGCGAACGCCGCGACGTACGCGGCGCTCAGTCCGGCGGCCGTGGCGTTCCCGCCACGCCGCCGCCACTCCCGCGCGGCCACCGCCCCGGCGGCGGCCAGTGCGACCCCGCCGAGCGGCCGCTTCTTCGTCCACCGGGCGACGCCGTATCCCCCGACGAGCCCACCTGCGGCGACGACCGACGCCGGAACCCTGGCCATGTGAAAACCCTCCTGCCACATCGACAACACCCCGAGGCTAACCCCGTCCCGGCTCCGGGCCCCGGGCGCCCGCCCGTCCGGCGGGCGACGCCCTCCGGACGGCCCCCGCCGGGACTCCCGGCGGCACGGACACGAACGTGGGCGTGGGTGGGGTGCGGAGGTCAGCCCTCGCAGCCGACGCCGTCGCCGTCGCGGTCGAGGTGGCGGCCGTAGCCCGGGTCGCCGAGGCGGACCGGGGCGGCGCCGGCCGCGCGGGCCGCGGAGCAGTTGTCGTAGAAGACGCTGCCGCCGCCGGACGTACCACCGCCGGACGTGCCGCCGCCGCTCGACCCGTCGCCGTCGGCGGGGGCCTCCCGGGTGACCGTGGCGGTGGCCGTCATGGTCGCCGTCGCGGTGGCGGTGGTGGTGACGGTGACGGTCGGGGCGGGCTTCGCGGAGGCCGGCGCGGGGGGCGAGGCGGTGACGGTGGCCGTGGCGGTCACCGTGGCGGCGGGCGCGGCGGTTTCGGCCGCCGGCTCGGCGCCGCCCGAGTCGCCCATCGCCCCGCAGCCGCCGCCGATCAGCAGGAGGAGCAGCCCGCCGCCCCACACGCGCTTCATGCGGTGGAGCGGACGCTGCGTCGCGGGCGCCGGGGGCGGGGTGTGGGGCTGCTGGTACGGGTTGCTCATGGACAGGGGTCTCCCTCGGGCACACGGGACTGGGGTGCGTGGGGGGACGGCCGAGCCACCAGTGATGGTTCAGAGTGAAACTACTGGACCCGGGACGCCAGGAAAAGGCGAACGGGTGTTCCCGTGGCCGAGGGGTGTGCCCGCCCTACAGCTGCGCCTTGCCGTGACAGTCGGCGTAGGGGGCGCCCGAGCCGCACCAGCAGGGGGCGGTGCGGTGCGGGGGCCAGGGGAGGGCGCGGCCGCGGGCGGCGAGGGTCGTGGCGTACTGGGGCAGGAGCGCCGCCTGGGACGGGGAGGCCCCCTCGGAGGCGGCGAACGCCTCGTACGACGGGACCGTGCCCTGCACGACACCCAGGTTCGGCGTGCCCGCCGCGGCCAGTTCCCGCAGGGAGGCCTCCAGGTCCGTCAGGTGCGCCTCGTGCGTCGGGTACTCGGCCTCCAGCTCCGGATAGGCCGCCAGCAGCTCGGCCAGCTCCTCCCGCGGCCACAGCAGGACGGCGACCGGGAACGGGCGGGACAGGGCCGTGCGGTACGAGCCGAGCTCGCTGCGCAGGCGGGTGATCTCCGCCTGGAGCTCCGCCGGGTCCGACGAGCCCAGCGCCCAGGTCCGCTTCGGGTCGTGCAGCTCGTCCAGCGGAACCGCGCCCGTGTGCAACCGGTCCGCCAGGACGTCCCAGTCGTCGTGCTCCCGCGCCAGCAGGCGCCGCACCCGGTGGCGCGAGGTGAGCAGCGACTGCGCCGCGTACGGCACCTCCTGCTCGTGCGGCAGCGGCACCAGCGCCTGCGCCGCCGCCGTCAGCGTCTCCTCCGACGCCTCCAGCTCGTCGTGGGCCTCCAGCGCCTGCCCGGCGATCTCCCACGCCGCCGCGTCCGTCGGCGTCGTCGCCCGCAGGCCGTCGATGATGACGCGGGCCTCCGCCTCGTGGCCGTACTCCCACAGGTTCGCCGCCTTCAGCGCCCGCACCAGGTGCGGGTTGTCCGGCTCGGGCGGCGAGGACAGCAGCGTGTCGTACAGCGCCGTCGCTCGGGCGCGGTCGCCGGCCAGCTCCAGGTGCGCGGCCGCCCGCAGGAGCAGCGGCTCGCGGTCCCCGGGGTACTGCTCCGCGGTGCGCAGCAGGCGCTCGGCTTCGTTGGTGTGGTCAGCAGGCGTGTCGAGGCGCATGGTCACCACCGTACTGCTGTGCGCCCCGCCTCCGGTGGGGTTGCGGGCGGACCGGTCGGGCGCGCGGGGGCGCCGGGGCGCCCGAGGGGTGAACTCCTGTACGGTGACGGGGAGAACAGTCGTGTGTACGGGAGGGGAGGCGGCGTGTACGGGACGTTCCTGCGCCTGCTGCTGCCGCTCCTCCTCGCCGTCGTCCTCCTGGCGGACGGCCCCTCCCTCTCCGCCGTGGCCCTCGCCGCCGCCGCGCTCGTCGCCTGCGCCGTCGTCAGCGCCCGCAGCGTCCCGTCCGTGCCGCCCACGCGGGTGCGCACCGCCCTGCGCGACCGGGACCGGCGCACCGCGTTCCTGCCGCAGCGCGACCCCGACGCCTCGGGGCGCCGGCGTCCCAGGGCCCCCGGCCGCCGCCTCCCGGCGGCGGTCACGGTCGCGGCGCTCTGACCCTCGGACGGGTCCCCCCGTCCGCGCGTCCCGTCCCGCCCGCTCCGCCGCCACGCCGCGTGTTCCTCACTCCGGCCTGGCCGTCGGCACGACGGCACGACGACTCAGGGGTCTCCCTTGTCCGCATGCGTGGCTTTCCTCACGTGGCTCTCCGGGCTCGTCCCGGCTCCCGCCGCGATCGTCCTGCTCACCCTCCTCGTCCGCACCGCGCTCCTCCCGCTCGCCGTCGCCGCCGCGCGCGGCCAGCGGGCCCGCGCCCGGCTCGCGCCGCAGATCGCGGCGCTGCGGAAGAAGTACGCCAAGGACCCGGACCGCCTCCAGCGGGCCGTGCTCGACCTCCACGCGCGCGAGCGGGTGTCGCCGCTCGCCGGGTGCCTGCCGGGCCTCCTCCAGGCGCCGGTCTTCTTCCTGCTGTACCACCTCTTCTCCCGCGACGAGCTGTCCGGCCACTCCCTGCTGGGCGCGCCCCTGGGCGGCCGGTGGACGGACGCCCTGGCGGGGGACGGCCTCCTGGGGCAGACCGGGCTGGTGTACCTGGCGCTGTTCGCCCTGGTCGCCGCCGTCGCCACGTACACCTACCGCAGCACCCGGACGCAGCTGGGCGAGGTGCCGGCGGACCCGGCCGTGCCCGGCATGGGGCAGGTGCTGCGGTTCGCGCCGCTGCTGTCGTTCGCGACGCTCGTGACCGTCGCCGTCGTCCCGCTGGCGGCCGCGCTGTACGTGGTGACCAGCACGACCTGGAGCGCGGGCGAGCGAGCCGTGCTGCACCGCCCGGAACGCGGCGCCGGTGGCGGGTCCCCGGACGCGGCCGGGCGCGGGGCCGGGCGGCGGTCCGGTACGTGAACACGGGCTTGCGGGGATGATCGGATGTCTTGGAGGATCAGCCGATCCTGACGATGGCCGCACCCCATCGGCCGGGGCACACCTCGACCACCAGGGAGAGAGACCATGAAGCTGTTGCGCGTCGGACCGGCGGGCGCCGAGCGTCCCGCCCTGCTCGACCAGGACGGCACCCTGCGCGACCTGTCCGCCCTCGTCACGGACGTCGACCCGGCCCTGCTCTCCGACGCCGCCGCGCTGGACCGCCTCCGGGCGGCCGCGGGGGCGGGCGTCCTGCCCCCGCTGGACGCCGCGGGGCTGCGGATCGGCCCGCCGGTCGCCCGGATCGGCAAGGTCGTGTGCATCGGGCTGAACTACCACGACCACGCGCGCGAGACGGGCGCCGAACCGCCCGTCGAGCCGGTCGTCTTCCTGAAGGCGGCCGACACGGTCGTCGGCCCGCACGACACCGTGCTCGTCCCGCGCGGCAGCCGCAAGACGGACTGGGAGGTCGAGCTGGCCGTGGTCATCGGACGTACGGCCCGCCGCCTGGACTCGGCGCAGGAGGCCCTGGCCCACGTCGCCGGGTACGCGGTCGCGCACGACGTGTCGGAGCGGGAGTTCCAGCTCGAGCGCGGCGGCACCTGGGACAAGGGGAAGAACTGCGAGACGTTCAACCCCCTGGGCCCCTGGCTCGTCACCGCCGACGAGGTGCCCGACCCGCAGGACCTGCGGCTGCGCCTGTGGGTGAACGGCGAGCTGAAGCAGGACGGCAGCACGGCGGACCAGATCTTCCCGGTCGGGGAGGTCGTCCGCTACGTCAGCCACTTCATGACGCTCCACCCGGGCGACGTCGTCAACACCGGCACGCCCGCCGGCGTCGCCATGGGCCGGCCGGAACCGAAGCCGTACCTGCGGGCGGGGGACGTGGTGGAACTGGAGATCGACGGGCTGGGCCGCCAGCGGCAGGAGCTGAAGGACGCCTGAGGGCGGGGCCGGCCGGGTGCCCCCGCGCGGGGGCACCCGGCCGGCCGGTGCGGTCCGCCGCGGCCGGCCGCCTTCGGGCCGGTGGTCAGGCCGGCTCGACCGTCACGCCTTCGGGCCGGTGGTCAGGCCAGCTCGACCGTCACGCCCTCGCGGGCCGAGCGCCGCGCCGCCTCCAGGACGTCGAGCGCCGCCGCGGCCTGCTCGGCGGTGACCGGCGGGGCCGTGCCGTCGCGCAGGGCGGCGGCCACCGCCGCGTAGTACGCCGGGTAGTCGCCCGGCAGCGACGGCACCGGCCGTCCGCCGCCCGTCACCGGCGACTCGCCCGCGCCGACCCGGCCCCACAGTTCCTCCGGCTCCATGCCCCAGGGCTCCCCGGCGACCGGCCGGGCGCCCTCGCGCAGCGCCGCCTCCTGCGGGTCGAGCCCGTACTTCACGAAGCCGCCCCGCTCGCCCAGCACCCGGAAGCGCGGGCCCAGCTGGGCCGTCGTCGCGCTGACGTACAGGTGCGAGCGCACCCCGCCCGCGTGGGTGAGGGCGAGGAACGTGTCGTCGTCCGCCTCGGCGCCCGGCCGCCGTACGTCCGCCTCCGCGTACACCCGCACCGCCGGGCCGAACAGCACCAGGGCCTGGTCCACGACGTGGCTGCCCAGGTCGTACAGCAGCCCGCCGATCTCCTCCGGGGCGCCCGACTCCCGCCAGCCGCCCTTCGGCCGCGGCCGCCACCGCTCGAACCGGGACTCGAAGCGCTGCACGCCGCCCAGCTCGCCGCTCTCCAGGAGGGCCCGCAGGGTGAGGAAGTCGCTGTCCCAGCGGCGGTTCTGGAAGACGGAGAACAGCAGGCCCCTCCGCGCCGCCAGCGCCCCCAGGGCCCGTGCCTCGGCCGCCGTGCCGGCGACGGGCTTGTCGACCACGACCGGCAGACCGGCCTCCAGCGCGGCCGTCGCGAACGGCACGTGCGTCTTGTTCGGGGACGCGACGACGACCAGGTCCAGCTCGTCCGCCCGCGCCCACAGCTCGTCCGGCGACGCGGCCAGGCGCACGTCCGGGAACTCGGCGCGGGCCTGGTGGCGGCGCTCCTCGTTCGCGGTGACGACCGTGTCGAGCACCATGCCCCCGGTCGCGGCGATCAGCGGGGCGTGGAAGACGGAACCGGCCAGGCCGTAGCCGACGAGACCGACGCGCAGGGGAGGAGGAGTGCTCATGCCCGCTACTTAAGCAACGCTGTTGCGTTACCGCAAGCCAGGGCCCCACAATGCGGACGTGAACCTCTCCGGCCTGCGCAGCCACAACACCGCCCGCGTCCTCGGCCTGCTCCGCGCGGCCGGCGGGGACGGGGTGAGCCGGCTGGAGGTCGCCGAGCGGACCGGGCTCACCCCGCAGGCCGTCAGCAAGATCACCGCCCGGCTGCGGGAGGAGGGCCTCGCCGCCGAGGCCGGGCGCGGCCCGTCCACCGGCGGCAAGCCCCGCACGCTGCTGCGCCTCGTCCCGGACGCCGCCCACGCGGTGGGCCTGCACCTGGACCGGGACCGGCTGACCGCCGTCCTGGTCGACCTGGCGGGCGTGACCGTCGCGGCGCGCACCGGCGCCCTGGACCTGGGCGCCGGCCCCGCGGACGTACTGGCGGCGGCCGCCGCCGAGGTGGCCGCGCTGCGCGGCGGCGGCACGCTCATGGGCGTCGGCGTGGCCATGCCGGGGCCGCTCGACCACGCCACCGGGGTGCCGCACCGGGTGACGGGCTTCCCCGCGTGGGACGGCTTCCCGCTGCGCGAGGCCCTGCGCGGGGCCCTGCGCGACGCCCTGTCCGGGCGGCCGGGCGACGCGCCGCCCGTGGCGCTCGACAAGGACACCAACGCGGCGGCCCTGGCGCTGGCGCTGCGGGAGCCGGGCGCGGGGTCGTTCGCGTACGTCCACGTCGGCACGGGGCTGGGCGCCGGCCTCGTCCTGGGCGGCGCGCTGCACCGGGGCGCGCGGACCGGCGCGGGCGAGTTCGGGCACCAGACGGTGCAGTTGGACGGCGTCGCGTGCGGGTGCGGCGGCCGGGGCTGCCTGGAGGCCCTGTGCCTGGCCGCCGTCGCCCGCGGCGACCTGGACGGGGCGGCTCGCGTCCTGGGCGTCGGCGCCGCGAACCTGGCGGGACTGCTGGACATCGACCGGGTCCTGCTGGGCGGCCGGGTCGTGGCGGCGGCGCCGGAGCCGTTCGTCCGGGGCGTGGGCGCCGCGCTCGCGGAACGCGCCCGCCGCACGGGCGAGCCCGCGGTGCCCGCCGCCCCGGCCCCCGGGACCCCGCACCTGGTCGCGGAGGGCGCGGCCCAGCTGGTCCTGGCCCCGGTCTTCGGCCTCTGACCCGGCCGCGTCACCGCCCACGACGGGCCACCCGGTCTCGGCCGGTCACCGCTCCGACAGCCACCGCTCCGACAAGCCGTCACCCCGACAGCCTCCGCTCCGACAGTCACCGCCCCGACAAGCCGTCACCCCGACAGTCACCGCCCCGACAAGCCGTCACCCCGACAGGCCGCCGCCCCGCCCGCTCGGCCGCTGGGCCGATCGGGCGCATTCCGCCGTACGGGCGGGGGAGGGCGCCGCACCGGTGGAAGGCATCCGGGGACGACCGCCCGGCGAGCAGCGAAGGCAGTCCCCATGCGCGTGCGTACCGCCCTGGCCGCCTCGGCGGCGCTGGCCGTCCTCGCGGTCCCGTCCCCGGCCCCGGCCGCCCCCGCCGGACCGCGCGCCGACGTGTCGGTCGCCGGCCGCGAGCCGAGCTGCGGCGACCGGGCGGCCGCGGTCTTCCCGCTCCGCACCCGCATCACCGGCGGCCCGGCGGCGTACGAACCGGGCGCGGCGCCCCGCACCTGGTACGTCGAGCTGACCAACACCACCCGGCAGCCGTGCCGCAACATCCATCCGGTGATCGTCCTCACCGACGCGTCGGGCCGGCTCGTCCCGGCGGGGGTCCGGATGGGGTTCTCCACCGCGGCCGGCGGCGACCCGCGCCCGGTGCGCGTGGAGCACACCGACCGCCGCGAGGTCGTCGGCGTCCTCGACGACGACACCGACCGGGCCTTCGCCGGCTTCACCGTCCCGCCGTCCGGCACCGTCCGCGTCCCGGTGCACCTCGCCTTCGCGGCCGGCACCCACCCGGACGAGATGACGGCCGCCGCGGCGGTGGTGCAGCGCAGGGGCGACGACGGCGACTGGGTCGGCACGTCCCCGCCCTACCGCTTCACCCTCACCGGCCCCCGGCCGTCCCGGACCGCCTCCCCGGAGGAACTGGCCGGCACGGGCCGCCGCGCCGCCCCCCTCCTCCCCCTCGCCGCGGCGGCCGCCGCCTGCCTCGCCCTCGGCGCGGGAGTCGTCGCCCTCGCCCGGCGCCGCCCCCGGTCCCGCGCCCGCCGGCGCGGCTGACGCGCCCGGACCGGTCGTAGCGTCACCGCAGTCCCGCGTTCACCTGGGCCTGGGAGCATCGCCGTGTGGGACATCCGAGTCATCCGGCACCGGGCGCCCCCGTGCGCTCCGGGGTGCCCGAGCACGGGCGGGTGCCGAAGTACTACGCGGTCAAGGCGCAGGTCGCGCTGCTCGTCGAGGAGTTGGGGGAGGGCGGGGCGCTGCCCGCCGAACGGGACCTCGCCGTGCGGTACGGGGTGTCGCGGGAGACCGTGCGGCAGGCGCTGCGCGAGCTGCTGCTGGAGGGGCGGCTGCGGCGGCGGGGGCGCAGGAGGGTCGTCGCCGGGCCCAAGCTGGAGCAGCCGCTCGCCCCGGCCGGCCGCGCCCAGGGCGTCCGCGGGCAGGGGCACCGGCCCGGACGGCGGCTCGTGACGCTCGAACGGTTCCCCGCCCCCGCCCCGCTCGCCGCCGACCTGGACCTCGCGGAGGGGGAGGCCGTCTGGCACATGGAGCGCGTCCTCCTCGCCGACGACGAGCGCATCGGCCTGGAGAGCACGTACGCGGCCGTCGCCCGGGCCCCGCGCCTGGACGTCGAGTTCGATCCGGACTCGTCGTTCCACACGTACCTCCGCGAGCGCCTGGGCACCGGCTTCGGCGACGCCGACGAGCGCATCGAGACCGTCCTCGCCACCCCGCGCGAGGCACTGCTCGTGGGCACCCCGCCCGCGCTGCCCATGCTGCTGCTGCACCGGCTGTCCCGCGACACCGAGGGCCGGCCCCTGGAGCGCGTCCGCAGCCTCTACCGCGGGGACCGCTTCAGCTTCACCACCCGCCTGGGGTGAACCGCCGGCCGCCGCGACGGACGGCGGCGCCACGGGAGGACGTCCGGCACCGGGTGATCGACGGGGTCGGGATCCGCACATCGTGATTACCCTGGGGGCGCCGCCACAGCGCTGTCGCGGCGCCCCCAGCACGCAAGACGCGGTATCTGTACGGCAGGAGTCCCGCCCCATGGCAGAGCGCAAGCCGATCGAATCCTGGCTGACCGACATGGACGGCGTCCTCATCCACGAGGGCGTGCCGATCCCCGGCGCCGACGCTTTCATCAGGAAGCTGCGGGACAACGAGAGGCCCTTCCTCGTCCTCACCAACAACTCCATCTACACGGCCCGCGACCTGCACGCCCGGCTGTACCGCATGGGCCTGGACGTGCCGGTGGAGAACATCTGGACGTCGGCGCTGGCCACGGCCCGGTTCCTCGACGACCAGCGGCCCGGCGGCACCGCGTACGTCATCGGCGAGGCGGGGCTGACGACGGCGCTGCACGACATCGGGTACGTCCTCACCGACCACGACCCGGACTACGTGGTCCTCGGCGAGACCCGCACGTACAGCTTCGAGGCCCTCACCAAGGCGATCCGGCTGATCAACGGCGGCGCCCGCTTCATCTGCACCAACCCGGACGAGACCGGCCCGTCCACCGAGGGCCCCCTCCCGGCGACCGGCTCGGTCGCCGCGCTGATCACCAAGGCGACCGGCCGCGACCCGTACTTCGCGGGCAAGCCGAACCCGCTGATGATGCGGACCGGGCTGAACGCGATCGGCGCCCACTCCGAGACCAGCGCCATGATCGGCGACCGGATGGACACGGACGTGCTGGCCGGGCTGGAGGCCGGCATGGAGACCTTCCTCGTCCTCACCGGGCTCACCACGCCGGCGGACGTGGACCGCTACCCGTTCCGCCCCTCGTCGGTCGTCGACTCCATCGCCGACCTGGTCGACCGGATCTGACCGACCGGATCCGACCGACCGCACCCGGCCCACCGCACCCGGCCCACCGGATCCGACCGTCCGGGAGCCGGGGCCGCCCGCCGCCCGGTGGACGCCGGCCGGGGAGGCCGCTGCGGATGCGGGGAGCGGTGATCCGGGTGAACCTTCTCCTACGAGGAGGTTCACGATGCGTTCAGGTGTGGCTGCTCTCCGTGCCGCGGCGGCGGCCGTCCTCGCGCTCGTCCCGGCGGCCGGCCCCGCCCTGGCGGCGGGCGACCCGCCGGAGGCGCGGGTCACCGCCGTGGTCGCCCCGGCGGACGTGGCACCCGGCGGCGACGTGGACGTCCGCGTCGAGGGCTGTGCGGGGCCGGGCGGGACGGTCCGGTCCGAGGCGTTCGTCGCGGACGTGCAGCTGTCCGGGCGCACCGGCGGCGAGGGCGGCGCCCTGCACGGCGACACGACCGTCCGGTCGGGGACGGCGACCGGCACGTACCCGCTGACCGTCGTCTGCGCCGGCCGCGACCACCGCGGCGCCGGACGCGTCCACGTCGAACCGGCGCCGCCACCCAGCCCCCACGCCCCCGTCAGGGCCGGCGGAGGGGGCGCCGCCCTGCCCGCCCCGAACATGCCGAGCGCCGCCGAATGGCCGACCCCGGACATGCCGAGCGTCGCCGAACACCCGGTCGCGGACGCCCCGGGCGTCGCCGAACAGGGACCGGGCACCCGGCACACCGTCATCGGCCTGGTCCTCGCCGCGGCCGCCGCCGTCGCCGTCGCGGTGCGCTCCGCGCGCCGCCGCCGCCGCGGACCGGGCGCGGACCGCCCGTGACCGCGGCGCCGCCCCCGCGCGCCGCGTCCGGCGCCGGCCGGATGGCCGTCGGCCTGGTCTGGGCGCTCGTCCTGGTCCTGATGTGGCTGTGGGGCAAGGAGGTCACCGCCGGGCAGGGCGGCCTGTCCGCCCCCACGACCGGGGACGTCGCCGCGGTCGGCCGCCCCCGCGGCGTGCCGCTGCCGCCCCCGCGCGAACCGGTCGGGCCGTCCCGCCCGCAGCGGCTGGACATGCCGTCGCTCGGCATCGGCGCCCCGGTCGTGGAACGCGGCCTGGAGGCGTCCGGCGCGGTCGAGGCACCGCCGTACGAGACGCCGGGGACGGTCGGCTGGTACGCCGCCGGCACCGCGCCCGGCGCCCGCGGCACCGCGCTCCTCGTCGGCCACGCCGACACCGAGACCCGGCCCGCGGTCTTCCACCGCCTGAGCACCGCCCGGCCGGGCGCGGTCGTGCGGGTGGGCCGCGCGGACGGCACCGTCGCGGAGTTCACGGTGGAGGACGTGCGGGTCTTCTCGCGGCACGCCTTCGACGCCCACCGGGTGTACGGCCCGCGCGACGCGGCCCGCGCGGAGCTCCGCCTGATCACCTGCGGCGGCACCTTCGACCGGCGGACGGCCACGTACACGGCGAACGTGGTCGTCTCGGCGTACCTGACGGCGGTCCGCTGAGCCGCAGTGCGCCGGCCGGCGGCGGCCCGGTGGCGGCTCGGTGGCGGTTCGGCGGCGGGCGCACGAAGAAGCCCCCCGCTTCCGCGAGGGGCTTCCTCCGTCTGTGCGCCGCCAGGGACTCGAACCCCGGACCCGCTGATTAAGAGTCAGCTGCTCTAACCAACTGAGCTAGCGGCGCCTGCTGACCTGGACAACTTTACCCGACCCCGGGGGGTGCTCCCGACCACCCGCTCGCCCGGCCGAGAATTTCCCGCCCCTCCGCGCCTGTCGGATGGTCGTTTCTTCCCTTTTGGCGGTCAAAATGCGGTATGCACGGAGAGATCTCGTCGAACGTCGAGGGGAACCGCATGCCCGTTCCGGTCTTCGAGGAGTACGAGCCCGCCGCCGACTGCCCCTGCCCCGGCTGCGCCCGGCGACGGCGGGAGCTCGTGCTCCGCCGGGCCGTCCGGGCGGGCGGGCACCCCGCCGCGCACGGCGCCCGGCGCGCCCTCGTCCTGTTCACCGCGGCGGGCGTCGTCCTGGGGGGCGGCGCACCCGCCGCGGGCGGCGCCGCCCACCCGGCGGGGCCGCTCCACCCGGCAGGACCGGCGGGCCGCGACACGGACGAGCCCGGCCCGGAGACCCCCCAGGGCGGTACGACCGGGCTGCACGGCTTCCCCCTGACGGGCCCGGCGACCGGCTCCGTCGTGACGGCGCCGCTGCCCACGATCACCCGTACCGGCATCATCGAACGGGCCAAGCGCTGGGTCGCCGAGAAGGTCCCGTACTCCATGGAGAAGTACTGGACGGACGGCTACCGCCAGGACTGCTCCGGCTACGTCTCCATGGCGTGGAAGCTGCCCGCCAACGAGTGGACCGGCAGCCTGCACCGCTACGGCACGAAGATCGCCTGGGCGGACCTCCAGCCGGGCGACATCCTGCTGTTCCACAACCCCGACAATCCCACCAAGGGCTCCCACGTCACGATCTTCGGCGGGTGGACGGACCAGCGGCGCACCCACTACATCGCGTACGAGCAGACGAAGCCGCACGCCCGCCGGCAGGCGACACCGCTGGCGTACTGGACGAACTCCGACCGGTACGTCGGCTACCGCTACCTCGGCGTCGTCGCCGACGACCTGTCCGTGGGCGGCGACCCCCCGTCGTCGGCCTTCCCGGGCGCCCGGCGCTTCGGCCCGGGCGCGGCCAACGCGCACGTCACCCGCCTGGGCCGGATGCTCGTCGAGCGCGGCGGCGCCCGCTTCTACGACAAGGGGCCGGGCTTCGCCTGGTCGGAGGCGGACCGCAGGGCGACGGCGGCGTTCCAGCGGGCGCAGGGCTGGCGCGGCGCGGAGGCGAACGGACTGCCGGGGCCGCACACGTGGCGCCTGCTCACCACCGGCCGGGGCCGGGACATCCCGCCGGTCGCGGGCCAGTCGCCGCCCCCGTACCCGGGGCGGGGCCACTTCCGGCCGGGCCAGGCGAACCAGCACGTCGAGGCGCTGGGCCGGCAGCTGGTGCGGCGCGGCTACGGCAAGCACTACCGCACCGGGCCGAACCGCCGCTGGAGCGAGGCGGACCGGCGCAACGTCCAGGACTTCCAGCGCGCCCAGGGCTGGCGCGGCGGCGCGGCCAACGGCTACCCGGGCCCGGAGACATGGAGGCGGCTCTTCCGATGACCGAGCACCACACCCGCAGGACGCCCCCGCCCCCGGTGGAGGTCCCCAACCTGCTCCAGCCGACCCCGTCCGTCGTGGTCGAGGGCCCCCGTACGGAATCCCCGCCCCGGCCGTCGGCGGCGCAGCGCACCCGGGAGGCGGCCCCTCCGCCCAAGCCCCCGGCCCCGGCACCCGCCCCCCGGCCGGAGGCACCGCACTCCGGCCCGGCCGCCGAGCCGGGCACGGCGGAGCCCACGGGCACGGAGCCGGAAGCCGGGGCACCGGGCCCCGCACCCGAGCAGCCCCCCGCCCCACCCGGCACGGCCACGGCCTCCGCTCCGGCCGCGGTTTCAGCTGCGGCTGTGGCTTCGACTCCAGAGGCCACGGCCACGGCCACGGCTCCGGACGGGCCCGTGCCGCGGCCGCCGGCGAACAGCACCGTCGCGCCTGCCCACCGGCAGCCGCCGGACGCCGACCCCCGCACCCCCGCCACCCCGCCCCGCCCGGCGACGACCGGGGGGCCGGACGGACCCGGGCACGAACCGGCGCCCTCCACCGCCCCGGCGGCGGACCCCGCACGGGCGGGCGGCCCCGACGCGTCTTCGGAACCCGGCGGGACGACGCCGCCGGGGGAGCACGCCGCCGGACCGGACCGGCGGTCGCCCGATGCAGCCCCCGCCGACCCGACGGGGGAGGCGGCCCTGGCCGCGCGCGCCGACGGACCGGACACCGCCGGGCACGGGGACGGAACGGACTTCGGCCCGCACGCCCCCGCCGCCGGGGAGGCCAGGAGCCCCGAGGGCCCCGGGGTCACCGGTGCGGTGCGTGCGGGCGAACCGGTGGAGGACAGGACGGCGGCTCCGGACGCCCCCGCCGCACCGGACCGGACCGGGCCGCCCCGCACCGGTGGACCCGGCCGTACCGGGCCGCTCCCCGCCGACGGACCGTACCGAGCGGAGCAGCTTCCTCCCGGCGATCCGGGTCCGGCCCGGGCGCTCCACGCCGGTGGGCCCGCGGCCCCGGACGGGACGGGCGCCGCCGGGGCCGCGCCTCCCGCCGGGCCGTTCCTCGCGGAACCCGTGCTCGCGGGCGGGGGCGTCGCCTCCCACGCGCCGGACTCCGCCGGGCGGCCCGGACAGCCGGGGGACACGACCGGTCCGGGCTCCGGTGGGCGGCCGGGGGACTCGTCCGGTCCGGGCGCCGACCGGCCGGCGCGCCCGGACGGAACCGCCGGTGGCCACGATGGCCCGGCCCCCGCCGGGACCGTGCACTTCGGGGCGCCGGCCGCCGGGACCGCCCCCGCGGCGGGAGCGGCACCGCACACCGCCCCCGTGGGGCTCACCCCTCCGGCGGACACCGACACCGGGATCCGCACCGGCGGGAGCCGCACCGAAGGGGTCCGCACCCCCGGGACCCGTACCCCCGGGACCACGCCCCGGACCCGTCCCGCCGCGGGCTTCGGGGCCGAGGCCTCACCCGGCGCCAGCCTCACCCGGCCCATGGACCTCACCCAGCCCATCGACCTCACCAGCCCCGCTCGCCTCCCCGGCTCCCACGGCGCCACCGGCTCCCGGCGCGCCCGTGGCGGAAGCGGTGCCGGGCGGGCCGGGGGCGGGCCGGGCGGTGGGCCCGCCGGTGCGCGGACCGGGGAGGCCGGTGGGCGGACCCGGGACGCCGGCACGCGGGCGAAGGGGGCCCGGCGGGGGAGGCACGCCGGGGTGCGGCGGGGGTGGGCCCCGGCCGACGGGGAGCTCGTCGAGCGGGAGGGGGCCGTCCTGCCCGGATGGGCGGGGCTGGTCGCCGGTGCCCTGGCCCTCGCCGGGTGCGGGGTCGCCGCCTGGTGGTCGGGCGCCCTGCCCGAGGACGTGGGCCCGCTGCTGGGCCTGCCGTTCCGGCCGTACCGGGGCCTCACCCCGGGCACCGTCGTGCTGCTGGCGGCCGGTGTGCTGCTGGCGCTGTTGGCGTTCGGCGGGCTGGTGCGCGGCCGGGTCGGGAACGCCTTCGTCCTCACCCTGTTCGGCGACTACCGGGGCACGGTGCGCCGCGCCGGCCTGCTGTGGGTGAGCCCCCTGCTGCTGCGCCGCCACCTCGACGTGCGCCTCCGCCACTGGCGCAGCGAACCGCTCCCGGCCGTCGACGCGAACGGCACGGCCCTGCGCGTCGTCGTCCTGGTGGTGTGGCGGATCCAGGACACGGTCCGTGCGGCGCTCGCCGTCGCCGACCACGAGCGGTACCTGCGCGAACAGGTGGAGGCGGCCCTCGCCCGCGTGCTGTCCCGGCTTCCCGCCGACGTGTTCCACGGCGGTTCCCCGACGCTGCGGGACGCCGACGGGGTCGGGGAGGCGATGACGCGGATGGTGGCCGCCGAGTGCGACCCGATCGGTGTCGAGGTCTTCTCGGTGCAGCCGACCCGCATCGAGTACGCCCCGGAGATCGCGGCCGCGATGTGGCGCCGCCGGATCGCGGCGATCGACGCCCAGCACCGCGACGCGGTCCTCGGCTCGGTCGTGGACGCCGTGGACGACATGGTGCACCGGCTCACCGAGCGGGGCTTGGTCGAGCTGGACGACTACGAGCGCAAGGACCTCGTGAAGGACCTGGCGGTGGCGTTCTACACGGGCCACGCCCTGCCGGTCGGCGCGGAGCGGGGCGCCTGACCCCGGACAGCAGGAAGGCCCCTCGCTTCCGCGAGGGGCCTTCCCCGTCTGTGCGCCGCCAGGGACTCGAACCCCGGACCCGCTGATTAAGAGTCAGCTGCTCTAACCAACTGAGCTAGCGGCGCCTGCTGACAGGAGTAATACTACCCGGCCCTCAGGAGTGCTCCTGACCACCACCCGCACCGGCGTCCCCACGGGCACCCCCGGCCCCTGCCGGACTCGCTCCCACCACCCGAGCCGACCCGTGCCGCCGGGGCCTCACGGCGCCGTCCGGACCTCACAGGGCCAGCGACAGCACCACCGGGGCCGCCTTGCGGTTCAGGACGTCCGCCGCCGAGCGCAGCCGGTGGGCGTGCTCGATCGGCAGGGACAGCGCGAGGCAGCCGACCGAGGACCCGGCCGTCAGCGGAACCGCCGCGCACACCGTGCCCACCGCGTACTCCTGGAGGTCCAGGACGGGGACGGTCGGCGGCTGGCTGTCCAGCTTGGAGAACAGCACCCGCTCGCTCGTGATCGTCCGCGACGTCAGCCGGGCGATCTTGTGCCGGGCCAGGCGGTCGCGCCGCCCGTTCTGGTCGAGCTGGGTCAGCAGGCACTTGCCGACCGCGCTGGCGTGCGCCGCCGAGCGGAAGTCCACCCACTCGTTGACCTTCGGCGTGTGGGGGCCGTCCGCCATCTGCGTGATCTTGACCTCGCCGTCGATGTACCGGCTGATGTACACGGCCGCGCCGACCGAGTCGCGCAGCTCCGTGAGCGTCTCCTGGAGCTTGGCCTCCAGGGCCTCGCGCCGCGTCACGCCCGAGCCGAGGAGGACCAGTGAGTCGCCCACGACGTACGCGCCGTCGGCGACCTGCTCGACGTACCCCTCCCGGCGCAGCATCCGCAGGAGCGGCGTCAGGTGCGCCGGGGGCAGCCCGGTCTCGCGCGCGATCTGCACGTCGGTGACCCCGCCTCCGTGCCGGGACACCGTCTCCAGGACGCGCAGGGCGTACTGCACCGAGTGGAACGGCGCGGTCGGCTCGGGCTTCAGCGCCACGGTTCCCCCTACCAGGTCGTGACCGCAAGCTTCCGTACCACGATAACCGCCAAGGGCCGTTTACGGGCCACCCGTTGGCAAGATGGGCCTCCCGTCCCGCCGCGCATGCTGGGGAGTGCCCCTCCGGCATATGCCGCAGGCATGGCGGAACCGAGGAGGGCGAGGTCAGAGCACCGCGCCGAGGAATTCGCGCGTGCGTTCGTGGTGCGGGCCGGAGAAGATCCTCTCCGGCGAACCGGATTCGATCACGCGTCCGGAGTCGAACATGAGAACCTCGTCCGAGATGTCCCTGGCGAGATTCGTCTCCTGGGCGACGCCGAACGCCGCGACCGTGCCGATCGCCGCGCTGGGGACGAACAGCCGGACGGTGACCCGGATGCCGGGCAGGACCCGGTTCTGCCGGAGTCCGGCGGCCGTCGGCACGGCTCCTCGGCGGTCAGGGCGGTCATCTCGGCGCGGGTGGAGCCGAACCGCCGCATGACGCGGAACGGTTCCCCGCTCTCCTTCGCCCGGTGGATGCCGGTGTCGAAGGCGTCCCGCGGTTCCCGGCCGGTGCGGCGGAAGGCGAACCCGCCGCCGCCGATCCGGCGGCGCCCGCCGGCGACGGGGGCGAACGCCCCGACGGGCCCTCACCCGGGCCTTCCCGCGCGCCACTTGACGAAGGGTGAGGGCGGCCGCCGCGAAGGCGTCGACGCGGCCGGACTCGACGGCGTTCACCCCGGCCACCCGGTCCGGAGAATGACGAGCCCCTTCCCGGGGTACCCGGCGGCCACGGCACGGGCGCTCCGGGCGTGTCCGGAGCCGGTGGCGGGGCGGGCCCGCCCCGCCACCAGGTCCGCGTACGAACGCAGCCCCGGCGGGTTGCCCTCCCGCACGACGAAGGAGTCGAGCATCTGGTACTCGGGATCGGAGAAGAGCACCTGCCGGCAGCGTTCCCCCCGGGCGCACGCGCCGGCGGACACGACGTCGGACTGCCGGGAGCCGAGGCCCGGTACGAGAGAGCCGAAGCCGGTGGCCACGGGCCGGACGCGGTCGACGCCGAGGCGGCGGAGGGCGGCCTCGGCGAGTCCGGGCGCCTCACCGGTGAACGCGCCCCGCGCGTCGACGTACCCGTAGGAGACCCCGCCGGCGATGCCGAGCCGTACCGTGCCCCGCGACCTCGGGCGGGCGAGGACGTCCCCGGACGGGAGGCGGGCGCACCCGGCGGCACCGAGGGCGCCCGACACGCCGGGCGCCGCCGTGCCGGGGAGCGACGAGCGGCGTCTCACCGTTCCTGATTCCCTGTTGTCTGCGCGACGAGCTGTACGAGCCATGGGCGCGCGGCCACCCGGCCCCGTGCGGGGTGTGCCCGATCGACGCCCTCAGGACAGGAGGCCTGCATGACCACCGTCGGACTTCTCCGCCCGGAGGGTCACCCGGAGGACGACTACCGCCGTATCGAGACGCTGCTGGACAGTGACATCCGCGTCGACTCCGTCGTGTACGCGGGACCCGGCGCCGACCCCGGGCAGCTCGCCGCCGGCGCGGAGCGGCTGCGGCTGGCCAGCACCGACGCGGTGGTGTGGGCGTCGGCGAGCGCGACGTTCGCCCAGGGCCGGGAGGCGGCGGGCGAACAGGCCAGGTCGCTCGCGCTGGCGGCGGGCATCCCGGCCTCCAGCACGGCGATCGGCTTCACCCACGCGGTACGGGCGGTGGGCGCGTCCCGCGTGGTGGTGGCCGGCGCCTATCCCGAGGAGGTCGCGGGGGCGGTGGTGCGGTTCCTGGAGGCGGCCGGGGTCGAGGTGGTGGGGGAGCGGCGGGCGTACGGCGGGCTGTCGCTGCCCGAGCTGGTACGGGCCGCCGACGACCCGCGCGCGGAGGCGGTGCTCGTGCCGGACACGGCCGTGCCGACCGTCGCGCAGGTGCCGGAGGCGGAGGCCGCGGTGGGCAAGCCGGTGCTGACCGGGACGCTGGTCACGGTGTGGGAGGGGCTGCGGCTGGCGGAGCGGCACGGGGCGTGGGCGGACGAGCTGGGCGCGCTGTTCGTCCGGCGGAGCCCGCAGGACGTGTGGGAGCCCGGGGAATAACCGGATGGTCCCTCCTGTTAGACGGTGGCGTAGAGACGTCAGGTGCAGGAGGGCCCCACAGGTGAGTGACGACGAGGCGACACGAGGGACGGCGGCGGACGGGACGGCCGCACGGCCCGGACCGGCGCCCACGCGGGACGCGCCGCCGCCCGCCGGGGACACGGCCGGCGGCGGCGCGGGGCCCGGCGCCCCCGGCGACCGGGCCGCGGCCGGCGACCCCGTCCGCGGCACCCCGTCCGGCACCGCCCCCGTCCCCCTGTCCGTACTGGACCTGGTGACCGTCGGCAGCGGGTCCACCGCCGCGCGCGCCCTCGCCACCAGCGTGGAGATCGCCCGGCTGGCCGAGCGGCGCGGCTACCACCGCCACTGGGTGGCCGAGCACCACTCGATGCCCGGCGTCGCCTCGTCGTCCCCGGCCGTGATCCTCGCCCACCTCGCCGCCCACACCCGCCGCATCCGGCTGGGCTCGGGCGGCGTCATGCTGCCCAACCACGCGCCCCTCGTGGTCGCCGAGCAGTTCGGCACCCTGGAGGCGCTGGCCCCCGGCCGGGTCGACCTCGGCCTCGGCCGCGCGCCCGGCACGGACGGCGCCACCGCCGCCGCGCTGCGCCGCGCGGACCGGCTGGACGAGGGGGCCGACGAGTTCCCGCAGCAGCTGGCCGAGCTGATCCGGTTCCTGGACGACGACTTCCCCGACGGCCACCCCTACGCCCGCATCCACGCCGTCCCGGGGCCGGTGCAGGGCCCGGTGGGACGGCCTCCGGTGTGGCTGCTCGGCTCGTCCGGCTTCAGCGCGCGGCTCGCCGGGGCGCTCGGCCTGCCGTTCGCCTTCGCCCACCACTTCTCGGCCCGCAACACGATCCCGGCGCTGGACCTGTACCGGTCGTCGTTCCGCCCGTCCGCCGTGCTCGACGCCCCGTACGCGCTGATCGGCGTCTCCGCGCTGGCCGCCGACGACCCGCGCGAGGCGCGGCGCCAGGCGCTGAGCGGCGCGCTGTCGATGGTGCGGCTGCGCACCGGGCGGCCGGGCCTCGTGCCGACGCCGGAGGAGGCGGAGGCGTACCCGTACGGTCCCGCCGAGCGGGACTTCGTCGACGGCTGGCTGGCGAACGTGGTCCACGGCACGCCCGACGAGGTGCGGGCCGGTCTGGACGACCTCCGCGAGCGGACCGGCGCCGACGAGCTGATGATCACGGCCAGCGTGCACGGCGGCGAGGCGCGGCTGCGCTCGTACGAGCTGATCGCGGACGCGTACGGAATGGGAGGCGCTGGTTCCTCCTCGGGAAGCGGCGCACAAGATTCCTAAGGCAGCCTTAAACCGCTCGTCACCCTGGGTGGCGAGCGGTTCTTCTTGCACTCGCACGCCTCTGATGAGGGGTTTTTCCCGCCGGGTGGTCTAGTCCTCATCTGGTGCAGACCATTGACGCGGCGTTCTCGCGGCGGTTATCAATTCGTCAACTTCCGCTCGCGTACCACGCTTCACCCCCCCCGGAGGCTGCTCGTGCACGCCCGCAAACCCCTGCTCGCCGCGCTCACCGGTCTGGCCATCGCCGCCACCGGCACGCTGGCCGCCGTCGCCGGCCCCGACACCGCCCGCGCGGCGGAGACCACCTCCTCCGCGGCCTCCACCGGCGGTGTGAAGATCGCCTACTACGACCAGTGGAGCGTCTACGGCAACGCCTTCTACCCCAAGCACCTCGACACGAGGGGCATCGCGGCCAAGCTGGACGTCATCAACTACTCGTTCGGCAACATCCACCCCACCGAGCACACGTGCTTCATGGCCAACAAGGCGGCGGGCGACGACAACAACCCCAACGCCGGTGACGGCGCGGGCGACTCGTACGCCGACTACCAGCGCTCCTTCTCGGCCGCCGACAGCGTCGACGGGGTCGCCGACAAGTGGGACCAGCCGATCGTGGGCGTCTTCAACCAGTTCAGGGAGCTGAAGGCGAAGTACCCCCACCTGAAGATCAACATCTCGCTGGGCGGCTGGACGTACTCCAAGTACTTCCACGACGCGGCGAAGACCGAGGAGAGCCGCAAGAAGCTCGTCTCGTCCTGCATCAAGCAGTACATCCAGGGCGACCTGCCCGTCGAGGGCGGCTACGGCGGTCCCGGCACCGCCGCCGGCATCTTCGACGGCATCGACGTCGACTGGGAGTACCCCGGCTCGGACGGCGGCCACCTCGGCAACCACTACGGCCCCGAGGACAAGCGGAACTTCACGCTGCTGCTCGCCGAGTTCCGCAAGCAACTCGACGCGTACGGCGCCGCGCACGGCGGCAGGAAGTACCTGCTGACCGCCGCCCTGCCGGCCGGCCAGGACAAGATCCGGCACATCGAGACGGACAAGATCGGCGCGTACCTCGACTACGCGAACATCATGACGTACGACATGCACGGGGCCTGGGACGGCGACGGGCCGACGTACCACCAGTCGCCGCTGTACTCCGGCGCCGACGACCCGACCGACCCGATCGCGCCGGGCACCGAGAAGTACTCGGTCGACGACGCCATCGACGCCTGGATCGACGGGGAGCCCGCCTACGGCATCGCCGGCGGCTTCCCCGCGAACAAGCTGACCCTCGGCTACGAGTTCTACTACCGCGGCTGGAAGGGCGTCCCCGCCGGCGCGAAGAACGGCCTGGCGCAGCCCGCGACCGGCGCCTCGGCGGCCCGCCCGGTCAGCCAGCAGGCCGGCATCGCCCACTACAAGGAGCTGGGCGGCATCGTCGACAACCCGGCGACCACCTTCTGGGACGACCAGGCGAAGGCCTCGTACTTCTACAAGGACGGCGAGTTCTTCACCGGCCTGGACAAGCGGGCCGTCCAGGCGCGCGCCGCGTACGCGCACAGCCGCGGTCTGGCGGGCGCGATGATGTACTCGCTGCTCGGCCTGGACGAGAAGGCCACGCTGCTGAACGAGATCGCCGCGGCGGTCGGCGGCACCCCGCAGACCCCGGACCCGACCCCGACGCCCACTCCCACTCCCACCCCGACGCCCACTCCGACCCCGACCCCGACGGGCCCGGCGGCGTGCTCGGCCCCGGCGTGGGACGCGGCGGCCTCGTACGCGGGCGGCGCGCAGGCCTCCCACAAGGGCCGTACGTGGAAGGCGAAGTGGTGGACGCGCGGCGAGGAGCCCGGCACCACCGGTGAGTGGGGAGTCTGGCAGGACCTCGGCGCCTGCTGACCCGGAACCCACCCCCCACACCACCGCCCCTGCCCGGAGAGCCCCGGCCTCCCGGACAGGGGCGGTTCCCATGGGCGCGGCCCCGCCCCCTCAGGCGACCCTCCCGCCGCCGCGGATCATCTCGGCGATGCGCTCCGGGGCGACCGCCCGCGAGTACCACCAGCCCTGGCCGGTGTCGCAGCCGATCCTCCGCAGGCGGTCCGCCTGCCCGGCGGTCTCCACGCACTCCGCCGTCACGGTCAGCCCCAGCCGGTGCGCCAGGTCCACCATCGCCTCGACGATCACCTCGTCGGCCGGGTTCGGGTGCGCCTCGTCCTGGAACCCGCGGACGAAGGACCCGTCGAGCTTCAGCACCGACACGGGCAGCCGGCTCAGGTAGGCGAGGTTGGAGTACCCGGTGCCGAAGTCGTCGATGGCGATCCGCACGCCCATCTCGCTGAGCGCCTGCAGCGCCCGGAGGGGGCGCCCGGCCGAGCCCATCACCGCCGACTCGGTGAGCTCCAGTTGCAGCAGCCCCGGCGCGAGGCCGGTCTCGTCGAGGATCTCCGCGACGTCCGCGACCAGGTCGGAGTCCCACACCTGGCGCACGGCGACGTTGACGCTGACGAACAGGGGCGGCGCGTCCGGGTGGTCGGCCCGCCAGCGGCCGGCCTGCCGGCACGCGGTCCGCAGGACCCACCGGCCCAGCTGCACGATGGAGCCGTCCTCCTCGGCGATTCCGATGAACCGATTCGGCGCGAGCGAACCGAACCGCGGGTGGTTCCAGCGGACCAGCGCCTCGACGCCGCTGACCGTCCCGTCCGCCATGCCCACCAGCGGCTGGTACTCCAGCGTGAACTCGCCCCGGTCGACGGCGGGGCGGAGCGTGGAGCTGAGCGCCTGCCGGGTCATGCGGTGGGCGTTGCGCTCCGGGTCGAACAGCGTCCAGCGGGCCTTGCCGTCCGCCTTCGCCCAGTACTGCGTGGTCTCGGCGGCCTGCATCAGGCCGTTGACCGTGGTGCCCGCCGCGGGCCGCTCGACGACGCCGATGGACGCGGACACCGACAGCCGCTGCCCGGCCAGGTCGAAGGGCCGCTGCACGGCGGCGAGCACCGCCCCGGCGAGGTCCGTGAGCTGCTCCGTGCCGGTCGAGTCCTCGACGAGGATCGCGAACTCGTCGCCGCCGAGCCGCGCCACCAGGTGGCCACCGCCGCGCGCGTACCCGTCGCGCTCGGCGCATTCGGAGAGCCGGGCGGCGACGGCGGCGAGCAGCTGGTCCCCGATCCGGTGGCCGAGCGTGTCGTTGACGGCCTTGAAGCCGTCCAGGTCCAGGTAGCACAGGCCGATCCGGCCCGTCCCGCCGTCGCCGTCGCCGTACGCGTCGTAGGAGTCGTACGAGGAGTTCTCCAGCGCGGACGTGAGGCGCTCGAAGAACAGGGTCCTGTTGGGCAGCCGGGTCACCGGGTCGTGCATCTGCAGGTGCCGCAGCCGGTCCTGGAGCTCGCGGCGGTCGCTGACGTCGGCGACGGACAGCAGCAGGTGCCGGCTGCGGGGGACGGGCGCGACGGTGACCTCCGCCCACAGGGACCGCCCGTCGGGGTGCTTGAGGCGGCGCGTGCAGCGGAGGCGGGAGCGGTGGCCGCGCAGCACCTCGCGGTACGCGTGCCAGGCGCGGTTGTCGGCGGCGAGGTCGACGAGGTCCGCGGCGGCCCGGTGGCGCAGGGACGCGGCGTCCGCGCCGAGGAGGGCGGCCAGCCCGTCGTTCGCGCTGACCACCAGGCCCTCGGTGTCGACGACGGCCATGGGGAGCTGCGCGGCGTTGAACGCGGCGTGGACGTCGCGCAGCTCCGCGGCGGGCGCGGGCGCGGGGCCGGGGCGCGGCGGCGGCTGGCAGCACGCCGTGGGTCCGCCGTGACCGCGGCCGGTCGCCGCCCCGCCCTCACGCTCCGTGGTCGCGTGGAGTGCGGTGCAGGGCTGTGCGACTGCCGTGTGTCCCGGTCCTTCTGGGGTTCCGCTCACCGCTCGCTCCCGCAGGGCAGTTGTGACGTACAGATGTGGTCGGGCGAGGTCAGCCATGGAAGTGTGCCGATCATAGAGGCTGCCGTGGGGCCGTTCCAGCGACTCCTCCGGCCTGTGGACAACGGCTGGGACGCCCATGGGACACGGCCGATCGTTTCTGCGCGGGTGTGGCGGCGCTCGGTCGGGGTCTGAACGGATGTGACTGTCAGTGAAGTGACTCATGTGATCGGGGAGTGTCGCTGCTCACCCGAGTGGTGCAGCGGAACAGGGCGTATCACCACAAAATCACCCAGGGTGGGGAGACGTCCCGTATCTCGCACCCGGAGGTCGACGTGGAGGGTCAGCAGTCGCTCGCGCAGCCACCCGGGGGAGTGCACCGGCCGAGTCTGCGCTCCGCGGCCGCGGGGGTGTTCTCCCTCCTCGCGATCGCCGCGACGAGCCTCGCCGCGGGGCCCGCCGCGGCCGGACCGCCGGCCGGCCCGTGCGCCCTGCCCCGCACCGAGGCCCACCACTCCCTCGGGCTGGACACCTGGAACACGGCGTACCCCAGACCCGAACGGACGCTCGACGCGGTCATGGTCTTCCTGTCGTTCCCGGACGCGGTGCCGGCGCACCCGACGGAGACGATCGCCGCCGACTACTTCCCGGAGACCGGCGAGTTCTTCGAGCGGGCCTCGTACGGCCGGTTCTCGCTGCGCGTCCGGCCGCGGCACGGCTGGCTGCGGATGCCGCGCCCGTCCACGGAGTACGCCGTGCGGCGCGACTGGGCGGTGGACCGGCGGGCCGCTTACCTGCGGGACGCGCTGGCCGTCGCGGACCCGGTCGTCGACTTCTCGCGGTACGACATCGTCTACCTGGTCACCGACCCGGACGCGCCGGGCGTCGACTCGGACGCGACGAAGGTCGTGAACCTGCGGACGCCGCTGCGGGCCGACGGCACCGACATCGACCGGGTGGTGACCCTGTTCGAGCGGCACCCGCCGGACCGGAACGTCCTGGCCCACGAGACGGGCCACGTCTTCGACCTGCCGGACCTGTACAACCGGCCCGCGGACGGCAAGGGCGACTGGGACACCCACGTCGGCGACTGGGACGTCATGGGCAGCCAGTTCGCGCTGGCCCCGGAGCCCTTCGGCTGGCACAAGTGGAAGCTGGGCTGGCTCGGCGGCCACCAGGTGCGCTGCGTACGGGACCCGCAGCTGGTGACGCTCCAGCCGCTGGCGGCGGAGACCGACGGCCCGGCCGCGCCGGGCACCCGCCTGGCGGTGGTCCGCACGGGCACGGGCAGCGCCCTCGCGTTCGAGGCGCGCGGGGCGGTCGGCAACGACCGGGACACCTGCACGGAGGGCGTACTGGTCTACCGGGTGCGCAGCGAGACGGAGTCGGGCGCGGGACCCGTGGAGGTCGTGGACGCGCACCCGCTGACGGAGGCGTGCCGGGACCGCTCCGTCTACCCGCCCCTCGCGGACGCCCCGCTGGCGGAGGGCGAGGCGTTCACCGTCCCGGGGGAGGGGACCCGGGTGGAGGTCCTGCGCCGGACGGCGGCGGGCGCCTGGACGGTGAGGATCACCCCGTGACCCGGTGACGGGCACACGAAGAAGCCCCCCGCTTCCGCGAGGGGCTTCCTCCGTCTGTGCGCCGCCAGGGACTCGAACCCCGGACCCGCTGATTAAGAGTCAGCTGCTCTAACCAACTGAGCTAGCGGCGCCTGCTGACGTCGTAGACATTAGCACCCCGGTCGACGTCAGGAGAAATCGATACCCGCACGTCACCGGCGGATGTGGCGCGCGCCACCCGCACGCAGGCCCACAGCAGCACCTCCGGTCCCGGCAGCCAGGGGGAGCGCGTGTCGGGCGCCACCAGCCAGCGCGGACCCTCCGCGGCGCCGGACGCCGGCGGCGGGATGGTGACCGCGTCCCCGACGCCGTGGCACAGCAGCGGCGGGACCGCGTCGCCCCACTCCTCCCAGCCGAGCAATGCGGGCAGCCGCTGGCCCGTACCGGGGGCGGTGAACAGCAGCATCCGGCCGAGGTGCGCGGCGACCGGCCCGGAGCCGGGCCCCTCGTCCCACAGCCGGTCCAGGAGGCGGCGCCCGAAGATCGCCGGGACGTTCACCACGTCGAAGACGGTGCCGCAGGGCAGGACGGCGGGGGTGCCGGGACGGGTCCCCCACCGGGCGAGGGTGGCGGCCGGGTGCGGGGAGGCGGACGCGAGCCACTCGGCGCCGTCGGCGGTGACCTGCGAGGTGTGGCGCGGGCCGTGGTCCCGCGACCGCCCGAGGAGGTCGGCGCGGCGCCCGTCGGCACCGGTGTGGACGGGGCTCGGAAGGGTCTGTTCTCGCAGCCAGGTACTCATGGACCCAGATCTACCGGCTGTGACGGCCCGATTTCGCTGAGTTTTCGGAAACGGGGACAGAAAGGGAACGAGAGGGGTATCTTTCGCCCTCGGCATATGCCCAGGGCGTGCCCGCCGGGTCTGGGCGGCCGGCTCAGTCCTCGCCGTCGCGGGCGCCGCCGCGCAGCAGGTCCCGGCCGAACTCGACCATCCTCGTCGCGTAGTCCTCGCTCCACTCCGCGCGCTCCGCGATGTCGGCGGTGGACAACCGGTCGAAGCGGCGCGGGTCCGCGAGCTGGGCCGCGGCGATCGCCTGGTACTCGGCGGCCCGGTCGGCGGCCGCGCGGAAGGCGAGCGTCAGCTCCGTGGACCGGGCGAGCAGCCGCCGGGGGTCGTCGATGGACTCCAGGTCGAAGAAGTGCTCCGGGTCGGCGGCGGCCTCGGCAGGCTCGAAGAGCAGGGGCGCCGGCCTGAGCCGCCGCTGCTGCTCGTTCCGCTCGGTCTCCGCCATCGAGGACTCCGTTCCGCTCGCCGTGCCGCCGCCCGTCCGGTTCGGCGGCCACCGACCATTGTCCCGCCTCCCGCAAGACCGCGTGCCGGGCGCTCGGGGACCCCGGCGGACGCGGTGCCCCGACAGGTGCGAGAGCACCGCGCGGTCCGCCTCCCGGCCGTCGGGGGCCGTGACCGTCGGCCGCCTCCGGCGGCGTGCCGGACCCCGCCCGGCGGACGGGGCGGGCACCGCACCGGTCGTCCGCCGCCCGGGTGCCGGAGGGGCGGTCAGGGACGCCAGGCCACCCGGTGCTCGGACAGGTGCGAGAGCACCGCGTGGTTCGCCTCCCAGCCGTCCGGGAACTTGACCGTCACGCCCAACTGGACCGGCTCCGTCGACGGGTGCTCGTCCAGGAGGTCCGCGACGCCCTCGCGGCAGACCACCACGCACGCGTGGCGGTGGCGGGACGCCAGGACGCACAACCGGCCCGTCTCCAGGTGGAACGCCGTCGCGTCGGGGCGGCCCGACAGGGGGTGCAGGACGACCGTCACGTCGTACTCGCGGCCCTGCAGCCGGTTCGCCGTGTCGACCGTCACACCGGCGACCCCCAGGTCGGCGAGGGCCGCGCGGACGGCGGCCGCCTGGTCGCGGTGGGCGGTGCCGACCGCGACGCGGTCCGGGGTGACCGGTACGGGGTGCTCGGCGCGTTCGCTGACGGCCGCCGCGCCCCGGTCCAGGAGCCGCCGCACCACCAGCGCGCACGCCCGGACGGCCTCCGGGTCCGTGCGCGGCGTGTGCCGGGCCGGCAGCTCCAGCAGGCCCCAGCCGGACTCCGCCGCCTCGTCCAGCACCCGGTCGGCCGCCGAGCCGTCCGACGCCGCGCCGAACGCCAGCCGACGGTCGCCGTGGCCCGTGCCCGCGCGGAACGGCGTGTACGGGTAGAACGCCTCCGACACCAGCGGCGCCGCCGACGCGGGCAGCCGCCACGACACCGGCAGCCGGTGCTGCGGCAGGTCCGGGTTGTGCGCCAGCAGCGTCGACACGGCGCTCGCCGACGGGTCGTAGGACAGGCCCGCCCACTGCTCGGCGCCCACCACCGAGAAGGGGTCCAGCTGCCCCGGGTCGCCCACGAACAGCGCCCGCTCGAACAGCCCCGCCACGGCCAGCAGCGCGTCCGAGCGCATCTGGTACGCCTCGTCGACGATGGCGTGCCGCCACGGCTCGACGCCCTTCACGTGCGCCCACTTCGCCGCCGTGGAGACGACCACCGGCAGCCCCGCCAGGTCCGCCGCCTTCGTCGACGTCACGACGCCGTCCAGCGCGTCCAGGGCCTTGTCGTACGCGTCCGCGTCGCTCGCGTGCAGCCGCCCCACCGGCAGCTCCGGCTCCTTCTCGGCGAGCCGCAGCACCAGGTCGTCGACCTGCGCGTTCGTCTGCGCGACCACCATCAGGGGGCGGCCCGCGGCCGCCAGCTCCAGCGCGGCGCGCACCACCAGCGTCGACTTGCCCGCGCCGGGCGGCGAGTCCACGACGACGCCCCGCGCGTCCCCGTGGAGGGTGTCCCGCAGGATCCCGCGGGTCGCCTCGGCCGCCGCCGACGACGGGTCGGACACCTCGTGGTTCACAGCACGTCCTCCGGGGTCACGGGGTCCGGGGCCTCCGCCGCGTCCTGGCGGGGCGGGCCGCCGTGCGTCCACGGCGTCTCCTCCGGGTCGGGCAGCTTCGGGCCGACCCGCTGGTCGTGCTCGAACAGCGTCCACACGATCCGGTCGCCCTTCTCCGGTACGGAGCCCTCCGCCGGCTCCCTCGACCGGCCCATCCGGTCCAGCACGCGCAGCACCACCGTCCGGCCGCCCCCCGCGCCCCCTCCGTCCTCCTCGTACCCGACGAACACCGCCGTCTGCGGCCGCCCGTCCAGCGACCGGTACGCCTTCACGCCCGCGCCCAGGTGCGGCGCGTCGTCGGTCCGCACGGACACCAGGGGGCGCGGCGACGGGCGCTTCGACTCCGTCCACGTCATCGTCACGTCCACCACCTCCCCGGCGAACGCCTCGCCCGCGAGCCGCCGCCCCGCCATCACCAGCGGGTCGTCCAGCGCCTCCTGCGCCTCCAGCTGCGCCTGCGCGGCCTCCCGCGCGGCCAGCTTCCGCGCCGCCGTCACCGCGTCGTCCCGGCGCGGCTGCGGCGGCTCACCGGCCCGCACCCGGTCCCGGTGCCCGGTGAACGACCAGCGGTCGCGCGTCCAGCGGTCCGCGACGCGCCGCCCGGGCGGCAGCTCCCGCACCAGCTCCAGCGCCCGCCACACCGCGTCCCACGTGGGCCGCAACTGCGACAGGACCAGACGCCTGACCTCCCGCTCCGCCCGGTGCAGGGCGCCCAGCCGCTCGTCGGCCGCCTCGCCGTCCTCCGCCGCGCCCAGCGCCTGCCGGGCCCGGTCGTACCGCTCGATCGCGGGCGCCAGCAGCCGGTTGTCGAACGCCGGGTCGGTCGCCGGGCCCGCCGGCGGGCACAGCAGCTGCCCGCCCTGGTCCCGGCCCAGCTCCGCGCGCAGGGCGGCCGCCTCGCCGGACTCCCCGGCCGGCGGGTCGATCCACGCGAGCAGCGCGCCCAGGTGCTGGTCCTCCAGGGACGACTGGCCGGTCGCCCAGTGCCGGTTCAGCAGGTCCGTCGCCGCGACCAGCAGCGACGAGCCGGGCACCCGCGCCCGGTCCCCGTAGTGGGTCAGCCACCGGCCCAGCAGCGGTACCCGCGGCGGGGCGGGGAACGGCGTCTCCGGGTCCTGCTCGGCCGTCCGCCGGAACCGCATGGACCGCCCCAGCAGCCGTACGTACTCCACGCCGGCCCGGCTCGGCACGACCAGCTGCGGCGCGTCCAGGCACAGCTCGACCTCGACCTTCACCTTCCCGCCGGTCGCCGGGTCGGTCTCGGACCGCTCGACCGGCTCGACGGCGTCCGCGTACGCGTCGACGTACGGCAGCACGGCCTCCGCCAGGTCGGCGAGGAACGCGAACCGCAGGTCCCGGTCGCGGGGCTGCGGCACGACGAGCAGCCGCGGCTCCGCCGGGTCGGTGCCGACCAGGGCGCCCAGCGGCGCACCGGCCTCGCCGGCCGTGGTCAGCGGCACGAACACGAGCGGCCGCTCCGACACGTGCCGGTGCCGCACGGTGGCCAGCGCCCGGGCCCGCCCGGCCTCGACGGCCTCCAGCCGCGCGAGGGTGGAGATCAGCGACATCCCGCCACCCCCGACCCGGTCCGCGCACCGGTCTCCGCGTCCGTCTCCGCACCGGTCTTTGATCCGGTCCGCGCGCCGGTCTCCGCGGGGGCCTGTCCGGGCACGACCGCGCCTTCCGCCGGGTCCGGCCGCCCCGAGGCCGCCCTCGCCTCGGCGGCCCGGGCGAGCGCCTCCGCGCGCAGGGCCGCCGCCCGCCGCAGGGCCGCGACCGCCGGGTCCGCGGAGTCCGCCGGGCCTGTGGGGGTGGCCTCCTCCGGCCTCCCGTCCCCGTCCGGGCCGGGGCCGTCCGCGTCGCCGCGGGCCGCGGACAGGACGGCGCCGATCGTCGTCAGGCCGCCCAGCTCGGCCCGGAGGGAACGCCCCAGGGCCTCCACCGCGCCGGCCGCGCGGGCCCGCTCGCGGCAGTGGAACGCCAGCTCGCACGCGGCCAGGCACTCCGGCGCGTACGCGTGCGGCACCGCTTCCACGGCCGCCGCCAACTCCTCCGCCGAGCACGCCGCCACATCGAACGTCACGTCCTGCGGGACCGCCGCCGCGATCTCCTCCAGACGCGTCAGCCGCGCCAGTTGACGCCTCGTCACCGACAACTGCCTGCGCACGTCGACGAGCGAGCCGGTCGGCTGGTTGGAGAAGTCCTTCGGGCAGACCAGCAGCACCGTGTGGTCCACCTCCGCCCCGTCGGTGACCGCGGCGACCCGCTCCAGCGCCAGTACGTACACCGCCGCCTGCCGCGCGGCCGCCCCGACCTTCGCCGCGTCCGCCGAGCCGTCGATCATGGGGAACGACTTGATCTCCACGACGACCCACCGGCCGTCCGGCCGCACCACCACCGCGTCCGGCTCCAGGTACGCCGGCGAACCGGCCACCTCCAGCGCCAGCAGCGGGTGGTCGAGCAGCGCCCAGCCGCCCGCCTCCGTGGCCTCCCGCAGCGCCAGCGCCGTCCGCGCCGCCCGCCCCTCGGGCCCGGCGGCGGCCAGGTCGGGCGTGTGCGCCTCCTCCGGCGCGTCAGCCCCGAGGAGCCGCAGCAGTTCGGCGCCCCCGTCGGCCTTGACCTTCGCCTCGAAGGCGTGGCCCCGCATGAAGGCGAACTGCGACTGCCCGAACCCGGACGGCGCGCCCAGCGCCGACGCGAGCGCGGTCTTGTCGACCCCGGCGCCGTCCAGCAGGGCGCGGCGGCGGCAGCCCGGGTTGGCGGCGAGGGCGGCCAGCGCGCGGGCGTCCAGCGGGTGCGGTGCCGCGGCGGGGCCGCGCAGTTCGGCCAGCCGCCGCCGCAGGGCCGCCTGCCGCGGCACCTCCGGCTCCTGCGGGGTCCGCGCGGCGTGCGGGGTCTGCGGAGTTCGCGGAGCCGGACGCGGTCCGCTGCCCAGGGAATCGCTCACCGCGGAAGTCTCGCATCCGCCACCGACAAACGGGACCGGGTCCCGCCGCTCGCCCGCTTTCGACCGCTCCGCGCGTGTACGCGATGATGGACGGGTACGTCACTGCACCCGCCGTCGTGTGCACCCTTCCGCGTGAACCCCCAGGAGTACGCCCCATGGCACCGCGCATCCTGCTCGCCCGGCACGGCCAGACCGAATGGTCGCTGCTCGGCAGGCACACCGGCCGGACGGACATCCCCCTCCTCGCCGAGGGCCGGCGGGGCGCCGAGCTGCTGGGGAAGCGGCTGCACCAGGGCCGTTGGGCGGGCCTGGAGGGGTACGAGATCCGGACGAGCCCGCTCGTACGCGCGCGGGAGACCTGCGACCTGGCCGGCTTCGGCGGCCGCGCCGAGGAGTGGGACACGCTCATGGAGTGGGACTACGGCGCGTACGAGGGCCTGACGCCCGCCGAGATCCGGGCGTCCCGGCCCGGTTGGCTGATCTGGCGCGACGGCGTCCCGGAGGGCGAGACCCTGGCGCAGGTGTCGGCCCGCGCCGACGAGGTCGTGGAGTGGGCCCGCTCCGCCGACCGCGACGTGCTGGTCTTCGCGCACGGCCACATCCTGCGGACGATCGCCGCGCGCTGGCTGGGCGAGGACATCGCCTTCGGGGCCCGCGTCCGCCTCGACCCCACCAGCCTGTCGGTCCTCGGCTGGGCGTACGGCATGCCCGCGCTCGAACGCTGGAACGACACCGGCCACTTGGAGCCGTGACCCGCACCGCCCGGCCGTACGGCCCGGCCGTACGGCCCGGTCGCGCCGCCCGGCCGTTCCGCCGAGCGGCCCGGCCGACGGCCCCCGCCGGCCCCGGCCTTCGCCTCCGGCCGCCCTACCCCCCGCCCTGGTGGGGGACCATGGGCCGGCGGCGGGTGAGGAACGCGGCGACCCGCGGGGCGGCGCGGTGGGGGTGCAGGACGCGGGCGGTCTCGGCCAGCATCGCCCCGATGCGGGTCGACCGGACGTCACCCAGCAGGTCCAGCACCTGCCCGCCGGCCGCCGCCGCCTCCTCCGGGGCGCCGTCCCGGGCCAGGTCGGCGGCGAGCTGGGCGCGGTACAGGGCGAGGTTCCTGGTGAAGTGCGGGTCGTCCAGCGCGGCCGCCCGGCGGGCGTGGCGCACCGCGCGGGCCGGCTCGCCCAGCAGCGACCAGCACTGGGCCTCCAGGAACTCCAGCTCCGGCTCCCCGAAGAACGACATCCACTCGGGGTCCGCGTCCGAGCGGCCCCGCCCGAACAGGGTGTGTGCCCGCCCCAGCGCCTCCTCGCACGCCGACCGGTCGCCGAGCCCGGCCCAGCCGCCCGCCTCCCGCAGCGCCAGCAGGGACAGCAGGCGCGCCGACGACAGGTGCCGGGCCGCGCGCTGCCCGGCCTGCGCCGCCCGCACCGCCTCCCGGAACCGCCCGCCGTCCCTGGCCAGGAACGACGTGTTGGAGAACGCGTGCGCCTCCAGCCCCGGGTCGCCCCCCACGCGCGCGGTGGCCAGCGCCTCCGCGTAGTGCGAGCGGGCGTCCTCCAGCCGGCCGGAGTCATGGGCCAGCCACCCCACCGACAGGGCCAGTTCGCCGGCGCCCGAGTGGAGCCGGTCCACCGTCGACTGCCGGGTCGCCCTGCCCGTGTCGAGCAGCGCGTACGCCGAGCGCAGCGGCCCCGCCGCCCGTGCGTACAGGCCGTCGGCGCCGTGCCGGTCGTCGAGCAGCCGGATGCGCCGTACGGCCTCCTCGACCGCGGCCACCTCGGACTCGCCGAACCGGCCGCCGGCGCGCGGCGCGGGGATCGCCCCGAGCGGGTCCGGGCCGCCGCCCCGCCCGGCGGCCCCGGCGGCGGGGCCGCGGAGCAGGGAGACGGCCGCCACGGTGGCGGTGCCGCCCGTCATGAATGCGCGACGCAGCACGTCGCTCTCCTCATCGTTCCGGAAAGGTGTGGGGGGCGCCGGCGCACCGGTCGCCGCACGCGCCGCCCGGCCCCGCACGCGTTCCCGCGCGAGGAACCCCAGGTCGGTCAGCGACAGGCCGGGGAACATGTGCAGGAACACCCGTTCGTACGCGTAGTTGGGGCAGCGGATCTCACCCGACTCCACGCGGCCGACGTAACGGGCGTCGCACGCCACCTGCTCCCCGATCTCCCGGGCGGCCCGGCGTACCGCGGCGGCGAACTCCGCGGGGGAGCGCTGCCCCCGCAGGCGGCGGAAGGCGAGATTCGGAACTGCCCGTGACGAGGCCATGGCGAGCCCTCTCCTACGTGCTGCCGATGCTCCGGCGGGGCAAGAACGTACCGGCTGCGGCACGGTGCATACCCATGGTTTAGCTACAAACGGGATATCTCACCCACCATCTGCCATGAAGTGCCATCCTTTGCGGCGGGATATCGCCGTAGCTGTTGACGCCCCGCGCCGTTGAACTCCGCGGAGAGACGGAACGTGTCTCCACTCGGAACTCGAGCGAGGAGGGGATCCCTTGTTGGAGGTCGGTATGGAGGCCAGCCCGCGCGACGACGGCGAGCCACGGGGCGGCCTGCGGCACGAGCCCACCCGGGACGAGAGCGCCCGCCCCCCGGCGGGGCCCGACGGCGGCGCCCGGGCCCGTGAGCACCCCGCGGACGAGGCGTGCGACCTGGTGACGGTCCCCGCCCGGCAGGGCCTGGAGGCGGTCGACATCCTGCGCCGCGGCGCCCCGGCGGTCGGCCCGGTCCTGCACGACGGCGCCAGCGACACGCTCGGCTTCCTCGTCCCGCCGGGCACGGCCGCCGCCTGGGACGTACCGGGCAGCGCCTGCACCCGGACGAACGGGCGCGGCCTGCGCCTGCCCGCCGACCCGGACGCCCCGCGGGACGCGTCGCCCGAGCCGCCCGTGCCCGGCAGCGGCTGGCTCCTCCCGCCGGCCGACACGGATCCGGTCACCGACCCGGCGCTGCTGCGCGAGGCCCTCGACGAGGCCGCCCGCCTCCTCCGAGCCGCCGACGAGTGCTGCTAGCCGCCGGTGGGGGCCGGTGGTGCCGGTGGGTGCCGGTAGGGGTGGTGGGTGCTGCCGCCGTACGTCGGGCCTTACGGCTGCGGCCGCACCCGGGACGCCGTAGGTGAGCCGATAATGGGTGGGTGGCGAGAAACAGACAGCGGGGCGGGCGGGCGGCCGCGCCGGAGACGGTCAGCGAGACCGTCGACGGCGGCGTCGCCGAACTGGTACCCGACCGGGAACGGCCCCGGGCATGGACCCTGCTCATCGACGGCGCGCCGCAGTCGCACGTCGACCTCGACGACCCCGCGCACCTCGACTTCGCCTACCAGCGCCGCCTCGGCCACGTCATCGACCTCGCCGCGCCCCCCGGGCAGCCCCTGCGCGTCGTGCACCTCGGCGGCGGCGCGTTCACCCTCGCCCGGTACGTCGCCGCGACCCGGCCCCGCTCCACCCAGCAGGTCGTGGAGATCGACGCGCCGCTCGTACAGCTCGTACGGCGGGTCCTGCCGCTCGACCCCGCCGCCCGGATACGGGTACGCGGCGGCGACGCCCGCGCCGGACTCGCCAAGCTGCCGGACGACTGGGCGGACCTGGTGATCGCGGACGTGTTCAGCGGCGCCCGCACCCCCGCCCACCTCACCAGCACCGAGTTCCTCACCGAGGTACGGCGCGTCCTCACACCCGGCGGCCACTACGCCGCGAACCTCGCCGACGGGCCGCCCCTGACCCACCTGCGCGGCCAGATCGCCACCGCGGCCGCCCTCTTCCCCGAATTGGCGCTCGCCGCCGACCCGGTCGTGCTGCGCGGCCGCCGCTTCGGCAACGCCGTCCTGCTGGCCTCCGCCGCACCCCTGCCCGTCGCGGAACTCACCCGCCGCGTGGCGAGCGACCCCCACCCGGGCCGCGTCGAACACGGGCGGGAACTGGCCGACTTCACGGGCGGCGCCGCCCCCGTGACGGACGCCGCCGCCAAGGCGTCCCCGGAGCCGCCGTCCTCCGTCTTCCGCGACTAGGGCACCCGCGGGCGGCACGGGTCCGTCGTGGGGGCGTTTCGTCGTGAGGCGAGTGCTACGCGCGGCGGTCGTCGATCTCCACGCGGGGCGCCGAGTCGTGCCAGACGCAGAACACCGAGATCTCCCGGTCCTCCCGCGTGAACGTCACCCGGATCCAGCGGTCCTGCTTCCACACCTGCATCCGCCACCCCGACGCCGGCGTCGCGGACACCAACTCGGCCGACACGTCACCGAGGTCGAACGCCACACGACCGCCGTCGACGGCGTAACTCTTCACCGATCCGGTGGCCGGCGGCACGGACGGGGACGGGGACCACGGAGACGGCGTACGGCTCCGCTCCGGCGCAGGCGCGGACGAGACGGGAGCCGAGGAGGACGCCGACACCGGGCGCGCCACGGGCGGCACCTGCGACGCGGACGGGGACGGCGACGAAGAACGGGACGGCGAGGGCCGCGGCCGCCACGTCGACGACACCTGCGGCTCCGAGTCCGCCGCCGCCAACGGCAGGGCGCTCGGCCGGTCGTACACCGTGCCGGACATCACCGTGAGCACGCCCCACCACGTCAGGGTGACCGCCGCGCCCGTGGCGAGCAACCACGCCAGGGCGTGAACCAGTCCTCTTCGCACCGCGCCATACTGCACCCTTTTTTGGGCTCGTTGCGCCTCCGGGGCGCTTTGGGCGGGTGTCGACAGGCCGAACGTGCTCAGCCCTTCGTTCCTCAGGGCCTCCGCGCGATCGGCCTGTCGACACCCGCGCGCCCCTTCGGCTCCACGAGCGCCACAGGAGCGCACCGTCCCCCTCCCGACAATCGCGCGCCCCTTCGGCTCCACGAGCGGTACACGTGGGCATCCTCCCCCTCCCGGCATTCGCGCGTCCCTCCGGCTCCACGAGCGGCCCAACACGGCACCCTCCTCCCGGCATCCGCATGCCCTGCCCGGCTCGGCGGGTGGTCCACGGGGGCACCTCCTCTCGGCCCTCCGGTTCGGTGGACGCTTCGGGGAGGGGTCCGGCTCGGGGGTGTCGTTCCGGGCTTCGGGGGGCCTCCGGTTACGCCGTATGGCGTACGGTGCCGCCCATGGCAAGTGTGCTCGTGGTCGAGGACGACCCGTTCGTCCGCTCCGCCCTCGTCCGGCACCTGACCGAGGCCTCCCACACGGTGCGGAGCGTCGGCACGGCCCTGGAGGCGCTGCGCGAGGTCGCCCATCACCGTTTCGACGTGGTCATCCTGGACCTCGGTCTGCCCGACCTTGACGGGGCGGAGGCGCTGAAGATGCTGCGCGGCGTCACCGACGTACCGGTGATCATCGCGACCGCGCGGGACGACGAGGCGGGGATCGTACGGCTCCTCAACGACGGCGCCGACGACTACCTCACCAAGCCGTTCTCCGTGGAGCACCTGTCGGCGCGGATCGCCGCCGTACTGCGCCGGGCGCGCGGCGCCGGGGAGGGGACGCCCGGCACGGTCGTCCGGGTCGGCGGCCTCGCCATCGACCCGCTGCGCCGCCAGGCCGAACTGGACGGCAGGAGGCTGGACCTGACGCGCCGCGAGTTCGACCTGCTGGTGTTCCTCGCCCGGCGGCCCGGCGTCGTCGTACCGCGCCGGGAACTGCTCGCGGAGGTGTGGCAGCAGGCGTACGGCGACGACCAGACCATCGACGTCCACCTGTCCTGGCTGCGCCGCAAACTCGGCGAGACCGCCGCGAACCCCCGCTACCTGCACACCCTCAGGGGCGTCGGAGTGAAACTGGAGCCGCCGCGGTGAGGTGGGCGCTCGTCAAGGTCGCGCTGGCCGTCACGACGATGGTCGTCCTCGCCTTCGCCGTACCGCTCGGCATGGTCACCAGGGAACTGGCCCGCGACCGGGCCTTCGGCAACGCCGAGCGGCAGGCCGCCGCGATCGGCCCCACCCTGTCCGTCACCACCGACCGGGCGGCCCTGGACCGCGCCGTCGCCTCCACGCAGGCCGGGGCGGACGGGCGCATGGCCGTGCACATCCCGGCGCCGCCCGGCCGGACCGGCGCCGGCGCCCTGAAGATCGGCACGGGCCGGGCCGCCGAGGCGGACCTGGCGACCGTGCGGCGGGTGCCGCGCGCCTCCGTCGCGGAGGTGGCCGGCGGATTCGTCCTGCTCCAGCCGACCGCGCTGGGCACCGGGCAGATCGCCGTCGTCGAGGTGTTCGTCCCGGAGGGCGAGCTGACCGACGGGCCGGCCACCGCCTGGCTGGTCCTCGCCGGCGTCGGGATCGCCCTGGTCGTCGGGTCGGTCGCGGTCGCCGACCGGCTCGGCGTCCGCATGGTGCTGCCCGCCCGGCGCCTCGCGCGCGCCGCCCACGACCTGGGCGAGGGCCGGCTGGGCGCGCGCGTGCCGGAGGAGGGGCCCGCCGAACTGCGCTCCGCGGCCGTCGCCTTCAACGCCATGGCCGACCAGGTCGTCCGGCTCCTCGCCAACGAGCGGGAACTCGCCGCCGACCTGTCGCACCGGCTGCGCACCCCCCTGACGGTGCTGCGTCTCAACGCCGCCTCGCTCGGCGAGGGCCCGGCCGCCGACCAGACCCGTGCCGCCGTCGAGCAGTTGGAACGGGAGGTCGACACGATCATCCGCACCGCGCGCGAGGCCAAGCCGCAGACGACGGCGGCCGGTCCGGGCGCCGGCTGCGACGTGTCGGAGGTCGTACGGGACCGGATGGCGTTCTGGTCGGCGCTCGCCGAGGACGAGGGCCGCGCGGTGCGGACGGCCGGGGTCGGACGGCCCGTGCGGGTCCCCGTCGCCCGCCCCGAACTGGCCGCCGCGCTGGACGCGCTGCTCGGCAACGTCTTCCGGCACACCCCGGAGGGCACCGCGTTCGCGGTCGACGTGCACGACGGCGACGACGCGGTGATCGTGCTCGTCTCCGACGCCGGACCCGGCATCGCCGACCCCGAGGCGGCGCTCACCCGCGGCAACAGCGGGGCGCGCGACGGCTCGACGGGGCTCGGCCTGGACATCGTGCGCCGCGTCGCGGAGTCCACGGGCGGCGACGTGCGCATCGGCCGCTCCGCCCTGGGCGGCACGGAGGTCCGCGTCCGGCTGGACCTGGACGCCCGCCGCACCGCCCCGTCCGCCCTCCGCACCCACCGCGTACGGCGCCGCCGCGGGGCCTCCGCGTGAACCGGCCCCGCGGGCGTCCGCGTCCGGCTACGGGTCGACGCGGGTCAGTTCCTCCATCGCCGGGCCGCCCCCGCGCGTGACGTACAGCTTCCCCTCGCCGGCCGGGGTGAGGACCATGCGGCCGCGCACCGGGCACGAGGACGCGGCCGGTTCGAGCGGGCTGAGGACCAGGCGGTCGTTGTGCGCACCGGCCAGGACGGACACCCAGGAGCAGTCCGCGTGGCGGCCCGCGCCGGTCGCGGTGGCGACCTTCGCCCCGACGTCGCCCTGCTTGATGGTGATCCTCATCCGGTCGTCGGTGTGCTGCGCGGCCAGCCGCCACGTGCCGAGGAACTTCGGATGGACGGCGGCGTCGCTGGTCGTGGCCGGTTCGAGGACCGCCTCGGCGCCGCCCATCAGCCAGTCCAGCTTGCCGTCCGTACGGAGGGCGAGCGTCTGCGGCGGGGGCGGCGCGCACTCCTTCGTGCCCTTCGGGACCGCCCGCGTCTTCCTGCCCCCGTCGAGAGTGATCTTCTCGTCGTCGACCGCGCGGAGCGTGTTCTCGCCCTCGCAGAGCGCCTCGGGGCCGGTCAGCCTCACCTTGGCGACCGACATGCCCTTCTCGCCCTGCGAGATCTCGAAGCGGCCGTGCACCCGCTCGCCGGACGACGTGCGGATCACGCCCTCCCAGGAGCCGAGGTACGGGTCGGGCACGGCGCCCTCGATCTTCTTCAGCTCGGGCGTCCCCTCGTCGTCCTTCTCGACGAGGATGCCGATGACGATCAGCAGGATCGGTACGAGCAGGATGCCGCCGAGGACCGAGCAGACGACGATCAGCGCGGTGCGCCCGCCGCTGCGGGCCGGCGCGGGCGGGGGCAGGGGCGCGTAGGTCTGGAGGTGCGGGACGGGCTGCACCGACGCGTACGGCGAGGGCTGCGCGGGCCCGTACGGGCCGGGGCCCGGCGGCGGCGTGCCGAAGGCGGTGGGCCCGTACGGCGACGGGGCCGGGGTCGGCGTCGGGGCGACGGCCGGGGACGGTGCCGGGGCGTGCGGGGACGGCCGGAACGACTGGGGCGCCTCCGCGTCCAGCAGCCGCGCCGCCCGCTGCCCCAGCTGCGCCAGGAGCGCGCCGGGCAGCCAGGCCCCCGCCGGTTCGGCGTCCCGGGTGGCGTCGACCAGTTCGGCCACCGAGGGCCGCCCGGCCGGGTCCTTGACGAGGCACGCCCGGATGAGCCCGGCCACCCTCGACGGCACGCCCTCCAGGTCCGGCTCCTCCTGCGCGATCCGGTAGAGCACGCTGTGGACGCCGCTGTCGGCGCCGCCGAACGGGGTGCGTCCCGTCGCCGCGTACGCGAGGACCGCGCCCAGGCAGAAGACGTCCGACGCCTCCGTGACGCTCTCCCCGCGCACCTGCTCGGGCGACATGAAGCCGGGGGAGCCGACCATCACCCCGGTCCGGGTCCGCACGTCGGCGGCGGCGCTGCGCCCGTCCAGCGCGCGGGCGATGCCGAAGTCGATGACGCGCGGCCCGTCGACCGTCACCAGGATGTTCGACGGCTTCAGGTCCCGGTGGACCAGGCCCACCGCGTGGATGGACGCCAGCGCCTGCGACAGCCCGCTCGCCAGGGCCCGCACGGACGTGTCGGGGAGGGGGCCGTGGTCCCGGTCGACGACCTCCGTCAGCGAGGGGCCCGGTACGTACCCGGTGGCCACCCACGGCACGGCCGCGCCCGTGTCGGCGTCGAGCACCGGGGCCGTCCACTGCCCGCCCACGCGCCGCGCGGCGGAGACCTCCTGGGCGAAGCGCTGCCGGAACTCGGCGTCCCGCGCCAGCTCCTGGAGGACCAGCTTCACAGCGACCGTGCGACCGCCCTCACTCCGCGCGAGGTACACGCGGCCCATGCCCCCCGCGCCGAGCCGGCCGAGGAGACGGTAGGGGCCTATCCACGCGGGGTCTTCGGCGGTGATCGGTTGCACCGTCGGATCTTCGCACAGCGGCCGGGGCAAAGGGCCCCGGGACCGGACCTCGTCGGGGCGCTCCGCGCCGCCGGGCGGCGCGGCCGACGCGTGCGGGTGCGCGGACCGGCGGCCGTGGACTCCCCCGTGCGCGGGGGTGGCCGATCACCCGTGCAGGACTCATACGGGCGGGGAATCAGTGGCGGATTCGGCCGCATCAATGAACCCTTTCCCACCGATTCCCGTTCCGCCAGGATGAATTCACAGCCAGTCGGCCCGGATAAGCGGGCGCTGGAAAACGAGGGGAAGAACGTTGAAGAAGAATCTGGCAATGTCGCTCGGTGTGGTGGTGCTCGGTGTCACGGGCCTGGTCGGCCTCGGGACGGCGAACGCCGGAGCCACGCCTTCCGCGACCCCCGCGGCGTCGGCTCCCGCCGACGGCCACGCGGGCGTCGCCGCGGCGAAGGCCCGCATCACGAAGGTCGTCGTCTTCCAGGACGCCAAGTTCAAGAACAGGAGCACGACCTTCACCAAGAACGTGCCGCACCTGAAGAAGTTCGGCTGGGACAACACGATCAGCTCTGCCAAGAACAAGGGGAACCGCACGGTCTCCTTCCACCAGCACCCCGACTACAAGGGCGCCAAGTTCGCCCTGGCGCCGGGTCACACGGAGGCCCACTTCAGCAAGCGTGGCATGCACGACAACACGAGTTCCATCAAGTTCCACTGACGGCCGGCGGTGTCGGCGGTGAACCGCTGACGGGCGGGGTGCGGCGTCCGGGGCCGCACCCCGCCCCCCCCCGCCTGTCCGCCCCGCGCACCACACGTCCGCCGCGCACCGCGCACCGTACGACGAGAGGTCACCATGCCGCCCTCCCGCGCCCGGACCACCACCGCGCTCGCCCTGCTGCTCCTGGCCGCCACCGCCTGCACGGCCGGGGAGCCCGGATCCGCGCCCGCCCCGGGGACCGCCGCCCCCTCGCCCGCCGCCCGGCAGACCGGGCAGCGGCTCCGACTGCCGCTGGACGCCTACGTGTCCGACGTGGCCGAGACCCACGCCGTGGAGGACGCGCAGGACGTCCTCATGCGGCCGTGCATGAACGCCCTGGGCCTGGAGTGGAAGCCCCTGCCCCGGGTGGACGCCCGGGACCTCGCGCCGTGGAACCTCGGCCGGTACGGGGCCGACGCGGCGGATGCCGTCCGCCACGGGTACCACTCGCCGCCCGACCCGCCGTCGGTGGTGCGGCGCGACCGCGCCTGGGACGAACGCGACGCCCTTCCGGACCGGGTGCTGCGCGCGGCCTACGGCCCCACCGGCCGGGGCGGGTGCCTCGAAGTCGCCCGGCGCCGGCTCGTCGGCGACACCGCCCCGCCCGACTACGGCGCCTACAACCAGCTGACCGGCACCGCCCTGGAGACCTCCCGGCGCACCCCCGAGGTGCGGGCCGCCGCGGGTAGGTGGAGCGCGTGCATGGCGGAGGCGGGCTTCGACTACCCCGACCCCCTGGCCGCCGCCACCGACGAGCGCTGGAGGACGCCCGAACCCACACCGGCCGAACGCGCCACCGCCCGCGCCGACGCGGCCTGCCAGCGGACCAGCGGGGTGATGGCGGTGTGGGCGGCGGCCGAGACCCGCGTCCAGCACGGCCTGATCCGGCGGAACGCCGACCGGCTGCGCGAGGCCAAGGCCCGCAAGGACCGCTGGCTGGCGGCGGCCCGCCGCGTCCTGGACCGCTAGGCCGCACGCGGCACGGCCGGGACCGCGCGCGCCCCGGCCGACACCCGGCCCCGGCCGGGGCGCGCGCCCGTCACGGCACGACCGGGTCCGGCAGGACGCCGGTGCGGGCGAGCCGCGCGTACCAGCGGGCGCTCGCCTTGGGCGTGCGGGTCTGCGTCGCGTAGTCGACGTGCACGATCCCGAAGCGCTTGGCGTACCCGTACGACCACTCGAAGTTGTCCAGCAGGGACCACACGAAGTAGCCGCGCACGTCGGCGCCGTCGGCCAGCGCCCGGTGCAGGGCGGCGATGTGGCCGTGGAGGTAGCGGATGCGGCGGACGTCGTGGACGGTGCCGTCGGCGGCGGGCCGGTCGGGGTAGGCGGCGCCGTTCTCGGTGACGAACAGCGGCAGGCCGGGCGCCTCCCGGGCGTAGTGGGTCAGCAGGTCGTACAGGCCGGTCGGGTCGACGCCCCAGCCCATGTCGGTGCGCTCGCCGGGCTGCTGGTGGAAGGAGACGCGGTCGGCGCCCGGCCAGGGGGAGTGGGCGCTGGCGCCGTGGCCGTCGTCGGCGGTGGAGGCCGGGCCGCCGGCGGCGGCCGACACGACGGTCGGCGCGTAGTAGTTGACGCCGAGCGAGTCCAGCGGATGGCGGGCGATGGTGGCCGGGTCGTCCGCGTGGACGAAGGACCAGTCGGTGAGGTGGGCGGTGTCGTCGAGGAGGTCCTCGGGGTACGCGCCGTGCAGCAGCGGCCCGGTGAAGACCCGGTTCGCGAGGGCGTCGACGCGGCGCCGGGCGTCCCGGTCGGCGTCACGGTCCGTCCGCGCCCGGACGGCGCAGGTGTTGAGGCTGATCGACAGCTGGGCGTGGCCGGGCAGGACGGCCCGCAGGGCGTGCGCGGCGAGGCCGTGGGCGAGGTTCAGGTGGTGGGCGGCGCGCAGCGCGTCGACGGGGTCGGTGCGGCCGGGGGCGTGGACGCCGGAGCCGTACCCGAGGAAGGCGCTGCACCAGGGCTCGTTGAGGGTCGTCCACCGCTCGACGCGGTCGCCCAGCGCGTCGGCGACGAGGCCCGCGTAGTCGGCGAACCGCTGGGCGGTGTCCCGCGCCGGCCAGCCGCCCTCGTCCTCCAGGGCCTGCGGCAGGTCCCAGTGGTAGAGGGTGAGGACGGGCGTGATGCCGCGGTCGAGGAGGTCGTCGGCGAGCGCGCGGTAGAAGTCGAGGCCCTTCTGCACGGCCGGTCCGCGCCCGGTCGGCTGGACGCGCGGCCAGGAGACGGAGAAGCGGTAGGCGTTGACGCCGAGCTCCGCCATCGTGCGGACGTCGTCGGGCGCGCGGTGGTAGTGGTCGGCGGCCACGTCGCCGGTGTCGCCGCCGCGGGTGCGGCCCGGGGTGTGGCTGAAGGTGTCCCAGATCGACGGTCCGCGGCCGTCCTCCTGGGCGGCGCCCTCGATCTGGTACGCGGCGGTGGCGGTGCCCCACAGGAAGCCGGGCGGGAAGCTGACGGGCAAGGGAGGTCTCCCAACGGGTCGGGACGGGGTACGGGTGGAGGGGGCGCGCCGGCGCGGGTGTCAGCCCTTGACGGCGCCCCGCATGATGCCGCCGACGATCTGCCGGCCGAAGACGACGAAGACGAGGAGGAGCGGGAGGGTGCCCAGCAGGGCGCCCGCCATGATCACGGCCTGGTCGGGGACGTAGCCGCGGCCCAGGCCGGTGAGGGCGACCTGCACGGTCGGGTTGCCGCTCTGGGTGAGCGCGATGACGGGCCAGAGGAAGTCGTTCCACGCCATGACGAACGTGAGCATCGCCAGGACCGCCATGGCGGGCCGCGCCGCCGGGAAGACGACGTGCCACACGATCCGCCCCGCGCCGGCGCCGTCGACGCGGGCGGCCTCGACCAGTTCGCCGGGCAGCGCGCCGAGCAGGTACTGCCGCATGAAGAACACCCCGAAGGCGCTCACCAGGGCCGGCAGGATCACCGCCTGGAGCCGGTCGGCCCAGCCGAGCCGCGCGACCAGCAGGTACAGCGGGACGGCCGACAGCTGCGGCGGCACCGCCATCGCGCCGACCACCACCAGCAGCAGCGCCCGGCGGCCCCGGAACCGCAGCTTGGCGAAGGCGAAACCGGCGAGGGTGGAGAACAGCACGGTCCCGGCGGCGACGGTCCCGGCGACGAACGCCGTGTTGCACAGCGCGGCGCCCAGGTCGGCGTCGGCCCAGGCGGTGGAGAGGTTGCCGGCGAGGTGGCCGTCGAACCAGAGGGGCGGCGGCGTCCGGGCGAGCCGGGTGGTGTCGCTGGACGCGGCGACCGCCGTCCACAGCAGCGGGAACAGCGACACGGCGGTGACGCAGGCCAGGACCGCGTAGGTGAGCGCCCCGCCCCGCCGGGGACGGCCCCCGTACGGACGGGGGCGGCCCGTGTGCGGACGGGGGCGGCCCGTGTGCGGGCGGGAGCGGCCCGGCCGGGTACGGGGCATGGGTGGCACGCGCATGTCAGCGGCCCCCTTCCCGCGCCGCCGACCGGGCCCGCGACAGGCGGACGGCCAGTCCCGCGGCCAGCGCGAGCAGCGCCAGCAGCAGGAACATCGTCCACGCGACGGCGGCGGCCCGGCCCAGGTGGAAGTTCACCCACCCCTGCTCGTACAGGTACAGGCCGAGCGTCTGGAACTGGTGGTCCGCGCCGCCGGTCGCGCCCGCGCCGCCGTTGAACAGCAGCGGCTCCCCGAACAGCTGGGTCGCGCCGATCGTGGCGACGACACAGGTGAACAGGATCGTCGGCCGCAGCGAGGGCACCGTGACGTGCACGAACTGCCGCCACCGGGACGCGCCGTCCAGCTCCGCGGACTCGTACAGCTCGGGCGGCACGGACTGGAGCGCCGCCAGGTAGATCAGCGCGTTGTAGCCCGTCCACCGCCAGACGACGATCGTCGACACCGCGACCTGCGACGACCAGCGGCCGTTCTGCCAGTCGACCGGGTCGATCCCGGCGAGGCCCAGCAGCCAGTTCACCATCCCGTGGTCGCGGCCGAACAGCAGCACGAAGACGAGCGTCGCGGCGGCGACGGACGTGGCGTACGGGGTGAGGACGACGACCCGGAAGAACGTCGAGCCGCGCAGCCGGTGGTGCAGCAGGTGCGCGATGCCCAGGGCCGCCAGCAGCTGCGGCACGGTCGACAGCAGCCCGATCGTCACCGTGTTGCGCAGCGCGTTCCAGAAGAACTCGTCGACGGCCAGCCGGGAGAAGTTGCGCAGCCCCACCCACTCCATGCGGGTCGGGGAGGTCAGTTCGACCCGGTGCAGCGCCGCCCAGCCCGTGTAGAGCAGGGGGAACAGCCCGAAGGCGAGGAAGAGGACGAAGAACGGCGCGAGGCAGGCGTACGGAGTCCACCGCCCGTCCGGCCCGGAGCCCCGCGCGGCCGGACCGCCCGCCGCCGGGTCCCCCGCGGACACGGGTGCGGCGGCCGCGGGGGGCGCGTTCACCGGTCGAGGGCGTTGTCGATGGTCCGCACGGCCGACCGCCACGCGTCCCCGGGCGGCTCGCCCCGCTGCTCCACCTGGAGCATCCCCACGTCGGCCAGGTTCTGGGCGATGACCAGGTCCTTCGGGCCGAGGATCGTCACCGGCACGCCGCGGGCGGCACGGGAGAACACCGCCCCGATCGGCGCCCCGCCGAAGTACGGGTGGCGCGCCCCGGCGACGGACGGCCCGGCGTACGCGGCGGACGCACTGGGGAAGCTGCCGCGCCGCTCGAACAGCACCGCCTGCTGCGCGGGGGCCGTCAGCCAGGCCGCGAGCCGCACCGCCTCCGCCCGGTGCCGGCCCGCCCGGGGGACGACCAGGAACGAACCGCCCCAGTTGCCCGGCCGGGGCGCCGCCGCCACGTCCCACCGGCCGCGCCCGGCGGGGCCCGCCTTGTCCTGGATGTAGCCGAGCATCCACGCGGGGCAGGACACGGTGGCGAAGGTGCCGTTCGCGAAGCCCTGGTCCCAGGCGGGGGTGAACTGCTGGAGCCGCGCCGTCAGCCCGCCCGTCGCGAACGCCGCCGCCACCGACCACGCCTCCCGCACGGCGGGGCTCGACCGGTAGACGACGGTGCCGTCCGCGCCGTAGAACCGCAGGGCGCTGGACCCGGTGATCGCGGCCATCACCCCGGACGCCGAGTCCACGAAGGCCGTACCGGCGGGGGCGTTCGCCCGGTAGCGCCGCCCGGCGGCCAGGTACGCCCGCCAGTCGCCCGCCCACAGCCGGCCCACCTCCTCCCGGTCCGTGGGCAGCCCGGCCCGGGCGAACAGGTCCTTGCGGTAGCAGACGGCCTGCGGCCCGACGTCCGTGCCGAGGGCGACCGTGCGGCCGTCCCGGGTGGTGCCCTGCGCCCACTTCCACGGCAGGAAGTCCTCCTTCCGCACGCCTTCGGCCGTGCCCAGCTCCACCAGCCGGTCCGCCTGGGTGGCGGTGATCTCGGCGATGTTGTTCACCTCGACGGCCTGGACGTCGGCGAGGCCGCTGCCGCTGCCGAGGTGGGTGAGCAGCTGCGGGTAGTAGTTCTCGTTCCGTGCGATCGAGGTCTGCTCGACGACGACGCCGGGACGCAGCCGCGTGTACGCGTCGTACAGCCCGGCCTCCGCGTAGCCGAACGACCCGAAGACGCCGACCGTCAGCCGGATCCGGCCGTCCGCCCCGTCGTCACCACCGCCGCCCGCGCAGCACCCCGCGAGCAGGGCGCCCGCGAGCAGGGCGGCGGCACGGGCGCGGCGGGCGCGGCGCGGCCGGCGGGGCCGGGGACGGGGGCCGGGGCGGTCGGGCGCCCCCGCCCCGCGGGTGCGGCTGCGCATCGCGTCCTCCCGGTACGGAACCTCCACCACGAACAAGGACGATTCTGTACGTACCGGGCGCCGCCGCCGTGCTCCCGCCGGGGCGTGTCACCCGCCGCCGGGCCGGGTCACACGGTGCCGCCCGGCGCGGGCAGCTCACCGCTGCGCGCCACCCGCGCGTACCAGTGCGCACTCGCCTTCGGCGTGCGCACCTGCGTCTCGTAGTCGACGTGGACGGCGCCGAACCGCTTCTCGTACCCGTACGCCCACTCGAAGTTGTCCAGCAGCGACCACAGGAAGTACCCGCGCACGTCCGCGCCGCTCTCCACCGCCCGGTGCACCGCCTCCAGGTGGCTGTGGACGTACGCGATGCGCTCCGGGTCGTGGACCGCGCCGTCCGGCCCGACCACGTCCTCGTACGCCGCGCCGTTCTCCGTGATGTACAGCGGCAGCTCCGGGTACTCCCGCGCCAGCCGCATCAGCAGGTCGTACAGGCCCGACGCGTCCACCGACCAGCCCATCGCGGTCCGCGCGCCCGGCGGCTGGTGGAACACCACGTCCTCCGCGGCCGGCCACGGGGAGAAGGCGCCGCCGCCGTGCCCGCCGTCCGCCATCCCCGGCTGGGCGCCGCCGGCCGCCGACACCAGCGTCGGCGTGTAGTAGTTGACGCCCAGGAAGTCCAGCGGCTGGTGCGCCGCCGCCGTGTCGCCGGGCCGCACGAAGGACCAGTCCGTCAGCCGCGCGGTGTCGGCCGCCAGGTCCTCCGGGTACGCCCCGTCGAGCATCGGGCCGAGCCAGACGCGGTTGCCGACCGCGTCGATCCGCCGCGCCGCGTCCACGTCGCCCGGTGCCTGCGTCAGCGGCCTGACCTGGTGCAGGTTGAGCGACACGCCGACCTCGGCGCGCGGCGGCAGGGCCGCGCGCAGCGCCTGCACGGCCAGGCCGTGGCCGAGGTTCAGGTGGTGGGCGGCGCGCAGCGCGGCGACCGGGTCGGTGCGCCCCGGCGCGTGCACCCCGGAGGCGTACCCCAGGAACGCGCTGCACCAGGGCTCGTTGAGCGTGGTCCACCGGTCGACGCGGTCGCCCAGCGCGTTCCCGACGAGCGCCGCGTACTCCCCGAACCGCTCCGCGGTGGTGCGCTCCGGCCAGCCCCCCGCGTCCTCCAGCTCCTGCGGCAGGTCCCAGTGGTACAGGGTCAGCGCGGGCCGGATGCCCGCGTCGAGCAGCTCGTCGACGAGGGCCCGGTAGAAGTCGAGGCCCTTCTGCACGGCCGGGCCGCGCCCGGTCGGCTGCACCCGCGACCAGGACACCGAGAAGCGGTACGCGGTCAGGCCCAGCTCCTTCATCAGCCGGACGTCGTCGCGGAACCGGTGGTAGTGGTCGACCGCCACGTCACCGGTGTGGCCGCCGAACACCTTGCCCGGCGTGTGGGAGAAGGTGTCCCAGATGGAGGGCGTGCGGCCGTCCTCGGCCGCGGCACCCTCGATCTGGTACGCGGCGGTGGCGGAGCCCCACAGGAAACCGGGCGGGAACTGGCGGGTCGCGGTGAGCGGCCGGGCTTCGGACGCAGTCATGGAGAGCGCTCCCAACGCGGAGGGGAATGGGTGGTGGAAGACGGGGGAGGAGCGGCGCGGGCGGCGCCCGGGCGCGTCAGCTCTTGACCGCGCCCGAGGTGATGCCGCCCACGATGTGCTTGCCGAGCAGGGCGAAGACCAGCAGCAGCGGAACGGTGGAGATCAGCGCGCCGGTCAGCACGATGGCCTGGTTGATGGTGTGGTTGCCGGAGCCCAGGCCGGCGAGCGCCACCTGGAGGGTCGGGTTGCCGTCCGGGGTCAGGGCGATGAACGGCCAGAAGAAGTCGTTCCACGCCTGGACGAAGATCAGCATGCCGAGCACGGCCATCGCGGGCCGCGCCACCGGGAACACCACGTGCCAGATGATCCGCAGGCTGTGCGCGCCGTCCACGCGGGCCGCCTCGATCAGCTCGATCGGCAGCGCCTCCAGCAGGTACTGCCGCATGAAGAACACGCCGAACGCGGCGACCAGCGACGGCAGCACCACCGACTGCAGCTGGTCCACCCAGCCCAGGTCGGTGATGATCTGGTACAGCGGGATGACGCTGAGCTGCGGCGGGATCGTCATCGTCGCCACCACCAGGGCGAGCAGGACGTTGCGGCCCCGGAACGGCAGCTTGGCGAAGGCGAACCCGGCGAGCGTGGAGAACACCACCGTGGACACCGCCACGAGCCCCGCCACGATCGTGGTGTTGACCAGCGCCTCGCCCATGTCGACCTGGTTCCAGGCGAAGGTGAGGTTCTCGAACAGCCGCGGCCCGGGCAGCAGCGGCGCCGGCGCCTCGACGACCCGCTCGCCCGTGTGGGACGCGGCGACGAGGTTCCAGTACAGCGGGAAGAGGGAGACCAGGGCGGCCAGGCCCAGCAGGACGTAGGTGACGGGGCCGGCGTGGTGCTGCCGCCCGGCCGTTTGCTTGAGCTTCATGGATCAGGCCCCCAGCTTCCTGCGGTTGACGCGGGCGACGAGCAGCCGGAGGCCGCCGATGAGCAGCAGGAGCAGCAGCATCACCCAGGCGATCGCCGAGGCCTGCCCCAGCGCGCCGGTCACCCAGCCCTTCTCGTACATCAGCAGGCTCAGCGTCTGGAACTGGTTGCCGCTGCCGCCGCTGACGCCCAGGCTGCCGCCGAACAGCATCGGCTCACCGAACAGCTGGGTCGCGCCGATGGTCGAGACGACGATGGTGAAGAGGATCGTGGGGCGGATGGACGGGATGGTGACGCTGACGAACTGCCGCCAGCGCGACGCCCCGTCGAGCGAGGCCGCCTCGTACAGGTCCTGCGGGACGGCCTGCATCGCGGCGAGGTAGATCAGCGCGTTGTACCCGGTCCACCGCCACGTCACGATCACCGAGATGGCGATCTGCGCGGGCCACTTGGAGGACTCCCAGCTGACCGGCTCGAAGCCGACCCAGCCGAGCACCGTGTTGATCAGCCCGTAGTCGCTGTTGAACAGCTGGGCGAAGACGAGGGTCGCGGCGGCGATGGAGGTGGCGTACGGGGCGAGGACGGCGACGCGGAGGAAACCGCGGCCGCGCAGCTTGTAGTTGAGCAGGTGCGCCAGGCCCAGCGCCATGAGGAGCTGCGGGACGGTGGAGATGACGCCGATGGTGAAGGTGTTGGCGAGCGCGTTCCAGAAGAAGTCGCTGTCCCACAGGGCGGTGTAGTTGTCGAAGCCCCGCCACTCGGGCTCGCCGCCCAGTTCCACCCGGTGCAGGGAGAGCCAGCCCGTGTAGATCAGCGGGAACAGCCCGAACGCCGCGAAGCAGAGGAAGAACGGGGCGACGAACACGTACGGGGTCGCCTTGAGGTCCCAGCGGTAGAGCTTGCTGCGCCAGCCGGTGCGCGCCGGGGGCGGTGTGGTCTTCCGGGATGCGGGGGGCGGAGGCGGGGCGGGCGGCGGTGTGCCGTCGGCCGCCGCCCGGACGGAGGTGGCCACGAGGGGCGTCCTTCCAGGTCGGTGCGTACGTCGGGGAGGCTGCCGGACCGCTCCGGCGCCCCGGGGTGCCGCCCGGGCGCGCACCGGTCCGGTTCGCGCCGGGCGGGTGCCCGTGGGTCCGGGTCCGGTGGCCGGGTGCCCGCGGTCCGGTGGCCGGGCCGGCCCGTCCGGGTACGGCCGCGGGGCGGTGGTCCCGGCGGGCCGTGGGCCCGGCGCGGGGCCGGGCGGGCCGTACGGCGGGGACGCGGTCGTGCGGGCGCGGTCGTGCGGCACGGGTGACGGGCGGGCGGCGGGTACGGGCGGCTGGTGCGGGTGGCGCGGGGCCGTACGGGGAGCCGGGCCGTACGGCCCGGCGCCGGACCCCGTGCGCCCGGCCCGCGCCCGTGGCGGGCCGGGCCCGCCGGAGGCACCGGGCGGGCCGCCCCGGCGGGCCGGGCCCGCCCGCCCCGCGCGGACCCGGCCGGGCGGCGGCGGGCGCCGCGCGGCCGGGCCGGACCGCCTACTGGGCGATCTTGTCGTCGATCAGCTTCTTCACGTTGCTCCACGCCTTCTCGGGCGAGGTGCCGCGCTGCTCGATGTCGAGGATGCCGTTGTCGGTGATGAAGGTCTTCACCTGGCCGTCGTGGCGGCTGACCGGCGCCGGGGTGATCCCGGCCGCGGCCGACGAGTAGATCTTGCCGACGGGGGTGTCGCCGAAGTAGTCGATCTTGGCGTTCTGGACGGTCGGCGAGGCCAGGGTCTCCTTGGTGGAGGGGATGTTGCCGTTGACGCCGAAGACCTTGGCGTGCTGCTCGGGCGCGGTCAGCCAGGCGGCCAGCTTGGCGGCCTCCTCGGCGTGCTTGCCGGCCTTCGGGACGGCGAGGAAGGAACCGCCCCAGTTGCCGGCCACGGGCGGGGCGGCGATGTCCCACTTGCCCTTGTTGGCGGGCCCGGCCTGGTCCTTGATGATGCCGGTCATCCAGGACGGGCAGGCGACGGTGGCGAACTTGGAGTTCTTGAACCCGGCGTTCCAGGTGCCCTTCTCGTCGAACTGGCGCAGCTTGGCGGTGATCTCGTTGCCGGCGGCGTCGACGGCGAGCTTCCAGGCGGTCTTGACGCCGGGGCTGTTCTCCCAGTCCAGCTCGCCCTCGTCGTTGGCGTACTGCTGGGGCTGGCTGGACAGCACGGCGTTGAACAGGCCGCTGGCGGAGTCGTGGAAGGCGGTCCCGGCGGGCGCGTTGCGCTGGTACGTCTTGCCGGTGGCGACGAACTTCGCCCAGTCGCCCGCCCACAGCTCGGCGACCTGGTTGCGGTCGGTGGGCAGCTTGGCCTTGGCGAAGAGGTCCTTGTTGTAGCAGATGGCCATGGGGCCGATGTCGGTGCCGAGGCCGATGACCTTGCCGTCGGCGGTGGTGGCCTGCTTGACCTTCCAGTCCAGGAAGGCGGAGGTGTCGGCGCCGCCGGTCTTCGACAGGTCGACCCACTTGTTGCCCATGGTGGGGCCGGTCGCCTCGGCGATGTAGCCGACCTCGACGGCCTGGATGTCGGCGAGGCCGCTGTTGCGGGAGAGGCGCAGCTTCAGGGTGTCCCAGTACTTCTGGCCGTCGGCGACGTTCGACTCGACGATCTTGATGTTGGGGTTCAGCTTCTCGTACTCGGCGTAGAGCTTGGCGCCGTTCTCGTTGTCGTAGCCGAAGGACCCGAAGGTGCCGATCCGCAGGGTGATCTTCCCGTCGTCGCCCGCCGAGGCGGAGCCGTCGCCCCCGCCGTCGCTGCACCCGGCGATCAGGGCCGCGCAGGCCGTGAGGGCGGTCGCCGCGAGTGCGGGGCGACGTCTGCGGGCCAGGTCACGGGTACTGCTGGAAGTGCGCATTCTCCACTCTCCTCGTCCAGGGTGGTGCTGGTTGTGCGCCGGGTGGGGCAGGGGCCGGAGCCGGGGAGCGGGGTCCTGTGCGGAGTCCTCCGCCGGTCCTCGGGCGGTCCTGATCGGTGCGGATCGGATCGGTGTGCGGCGGCTCGCGCGCCGTGGGGGCACGCATTCGTGGGAGCGCTCCCACGTGGTCATGCCCGGAAGGTTGCTGCCTGGCGGGTACGGGTGTCAAGAGATGAACGCGAATTGTTGCGGGAGGGGGGAGGTGGGTGTCCGCAGTGCGGTGACTGCCTTCAGGTCATCAAGGCGCCCGCTGGAGGCGACGGCCACGATCCGCTAGTTTGGGAGCGCTCCCACTACCCAGGGTCAATTTTCGGGTCTCCTGTTGGGGCCGTGGAGCGCGGCAGGCTCTACTTTGACTGCATCAGAAGCCTCGCGGCCCGGCCGGGCGCGCGGCTTCCCGGCTTCCCGCCCGGCGGCGGGCCGGCGGGCCGAGGAACGGACGGGAGACGTGACGCGATGGCGGTGAACGGACGGCAGGGGGGCAGGCCCACCCTGGAGGAGGTCGCGGCCCGGGCCGGTGTCGGCCGGGGCACGGTGTCACGCGTGATCAACGGCTCGCCGCGGGTCAGCGACCGCGCGAAGGCCGCCGTCTCCCGGGCCATCGCGGAGCTGGGGTACGTGCCGAACCGGGCCGCCCGCGCCCTGGCGGGCGCCCGCACGGACGCGGTGGCGCTGGTGATCCCGGAGACGGAGGCGCGGCTGTTCGCGGAGCCGTACTTCCTCGACATCATCCGCGGGGTGAGCGCCGAGCTGGCCGACGCGGACAAGCAGCTGCTGCTCACCCTGATCCGCTCCCGCAAGGAGCGCCAGCGCTTCGAGCAGTACCTGGCGGCGCAGCGCGTCGACGGGGTGCTGCTGGTGTCGGTGCACGCGGACGACCCGCTGCCGGACGTGGTGCGGGAGCTGAGCATCCCGGCCGTCCTCAACGGCCGCCGCTCGGAGTCGGAACCGGTGGCGTACGTCGACTCCGACAACGTGGGCGCGGGCCGCTCGGCGGTGGCGCACCTGGCGGAGCGCGGGCGCCGCCGCATCGCCACGATCACGGGCCCCCTCGACATGTACGTGGCCCGCTGCCGCCTCGACGGCTACCGCCAGGGCCTGGCGGCGGCGGGCCTGGTGGGCGACGAACGGCTGGTCGCCGCGGCCGACTTCACCGAGGAGGGGGGCCGGCGGGCGATGCGCGACCTGCTGGAGCGGTGCCCGGACCTGGACGCGGTGTTCGCGGCGTCGGACGTGATGGCGGCGGGCGCCCGGGTGGCCCTGCGCGAGACGGGCCGCCGGGTCCCGGACGACGTGGCGCTGGTCGGCGTGGACGACTCGGCGGTGGCCCGCCACATGGACCCGCCGCTGACGAGCGTCCGCCAGCCGATCGAGGAGATGGGCCGGGTGATGGCCCGGGTCCTGCTCCAGGAGATCGCCGGCACCGAGGCGGAACCGCGCCAGCTGGTCCTCCCCACCGAACTGGTCGTCCGCGACTCGGCCTGACCCCCGGCCCGGGCCCGGCGGCCCCGTGGCCGCGCGCTCCGGCGGCTTCGCGTGCTTCGGCGGCCGCGCGTGCTCTGGCACCGGGCCGCGGGGGCGCGGGAGCCCGGTGCGCGGGCCGCTTCGGGCGGTGCCCGGGGCGGCCCGCGCACCTGAAAACCCCTGGGGAGGGGTCCGCCGGAGCGGTGAGGGTCCGCGCATGGCTGACGCGCCGCGACTCGTGGAGATCACCCCTCGGCAACGTCCTGGACGCGTGCGCGCTCCGGGTGCGGCCCGAGCAGGAGGGGTTCGTCGCGCGGTCGCTCGCCGAGGCGCACGCCCCACCACGCCGGGCCCGGCTTCCGGCCGGCCGGTGGGACGAGCGGCGACCGGGTCGTCGCCGGACTCGGCCTCGGTGCCGCGCTCTAGGCGGGGCGCGCGTACGGGCGGGTGATGATCTCCATGTTGTGCCCGTCGGGGTCGTCGAAGTAGGCGCCCTTGCCGCCGAAGAGGCGGTTGGTCCGCCCGGGCTCGGTGTGGTGGGGGTCGGCGTAGTACGTGACCCCGGCCGCCTCCAGCCGGTCGATCATCGTGTCGAACTCCTCGTCGGGGACGAGGAACGCGTAGTGCTGGGGGGCGACCGGCGTGTCGCCCGCCTCGTAGAAGTCCAGCGTCACACCGTTCCCGGTGTCCACCGGGATGAACGGCCCGAACGGCGCCCCGACCTCCAGCCCCAGGATCCCGGCGAGGAACTCGGCGGAGGCCAGTCTGTCGGTGGCGTGGACGACGGTGTGGTTGAGATCGGCGGTCATGGTGACCCTCTCGTGCGTGGGTGGAAGGGGTGCGCGGGGAGGCGGCGCGCGTACGGCGGCGCGCGGCGCTCCGGCGGGCCCCTGGCCCACCCGGGCCTCACGAGGAGGCCGGGGACTTCTCTCGCTCGTGGCCCATGGCCGACCCGGCAGTCACGCGTCCGACCCTAGCCCCGCGTCCCACCTCCCACAACGGGGTTCCGGCCGTTCCGGCGACCGGAAAACCCCCTGCGGCGCGGCTTTCGACTCCGACCGGTGCGCCGGGCCGCTCCCCGGGCCGCGGACGCGGCGCGGGGCCGCCCCCACCTGTGGGGACGGCCCCGCGGGGCGCGCGGACGGTCAGTCGAGGCGGCGGCGGTCCTCCTCGGTCCACTTCGTGGTGTCGCGCGGCCGGACGTACGGCTCCTCGGTGGTGGGGTGGCCGCCCTCGATGGCGCGCTGGCGGGCCATCTCCGCGTCGAACTCCAGGCCCAGCAGGATCGCGAGGTTGGTGATCCACAGCCACACCAGGAAGACGATGACGCCGGCGAGGGTGCCGTAGGTCTTGTTGTACGAGGCGAAGTTCGCCACGTACAGGGCGAAGCCGGCCGAGGCGATCATCCACAGGACCAGCGCGAGGAAGCTGCCGGGGGTCACCCACCGGAACCCGCGGCCGCGGGCGTTGGGCGCCGCCCAGTACAGGATCGCGATCATCATCGTGACCAGCAGGATCAGGACCGGCCACTTGGCGATCGACCACACCGTCAGGGCGGTGTCGCCGATGCCCAGGGCGGAGCCGGCGCGCTGGGCGAGGGGCCCGGTGAAGACCACGATCAGGGCGCTCACGACCGCCAGGACCATCAGGACCACCGTCAGGATGAGGCGCAGGGGCAGCACCTTCCACACGGGGCGGCCCTCCGGCATGTCGTACACGGCGTTCGAGGTGCGGATGAACGCGGCGATGTACCCGGACGCCGACCACACGGCCAGCAGCAGACCGACGATCGCCATGAGCGAGCCGGTGCCGCCGTTGCCCTGGAGCTGCTCCACGGCGTCCGTGACGATGTCCCGGACCGGTCCGGGCGCCAGTTTCTGCAGGTTGTCCATCACCTGCTGGGTGGCCGACCGGCCCGCGATGCCCAGCAGGGAGACCAGGACCAGCAGGGCGGGGAAGAGGGAGAGGACCCCGTAGTAGGTGAGGGCCGCGGCCCGGTCGGTGAGCTCGTCGTCCGTGAACTCCTTGACCGTGCGCTTCAGCACCGCCAGCCACGACTTCCTCGGCATGGAGGTCGGCTCGTCGGGGGCGTCGCGCTCCACCTGGGGATCGGGCCCGACGGCGCCCTCGGACCCGCGCGGGGCGTCGGGTCCGGCGTCCCGCCGGTCGGGGTGGCGGCCGCCACCGTCGCGGCCCGCGGGGGTCTCGTCTCCAGGGCGCCCTGGTTCTGGTGTCCGTGCCATGTCAGTGGGGTAACCGCTCCGGCGGGAAGAAAACGAATCGCTTTGACGGGATCCGCTGGGTTTCGTCCCGCTCCTGTCGAAGGACCGCGCCGACGGGGGACCGGGCGCCGTCGCCGTCCGGGGGCGGACGGCGACGGACGGCCCGGACCCGTACCGGACGGCCGGCTCAGTGCGGCGTGTGGCCGCAGTACGACGCGTAGGCGGACGGCACCATCGACCGGGCGCGCTGCCACCTGCCGCGCGCCTGCTCCTCGGGGCGCTGCTGTTCGCCGTGGAGGGCGCTGAGGACGAGCAGGCCGCCGGTGAGGGCGGGCACGATCCACTGCATGAGGGTCAGCCGGCGCTGCGCGTCGTCCGTGTCGACGGGGTGTTCGGCGGCCTCCCGCACGTCCTCGGGGTCGTCGGAGGAGGCGAGTTCGATCTGTTTGCCCAGGACGCGGCTGTACGCGGTGGCGGCCAGGGCCGCGCCGGTCAGCACGGTCTTGGCGAGGGTGGACGCGCCCACGCCCCGCTGGGTGGCGACCCGGTCGGCGTTCACCGCCAGCATGCCGGTCGACCCGATGAGGTGGGCGGCGATGGCCGCGGCGTTGACCGGCGTCCACCTCGCCCATCCCGCACTGGCGATCCGGGCGGTGTCCCGCCACGTCCCGCCCTCGTCCCGGGCCGCGCCGTTCAGGCCGACCGCGCCCATCAGCGACCCGCCGAACCACGCGGCGAGGCCCAGGTCGTGCAGGCTGCGCAGCCCTGTACTGCGTTCCGACATCTCATCCGCTCCCTGTGACGACCACGGCCGGCACCCCGCCGGCCCGCCCCCACGTTTCCCCGTCCGACCGCCGGCCGCACCCGGTACTACTGCGAACGGAGCACACCGCCGGCACGAGGGGAAGGCCGCCGGCACGAGGGGAAGGCCGCCGGCCGCCCGCGCGGCGGCCGGCGGGCGGATGCGCGGCGGTCGGTGGGCGGACGTGCGGAGCCCCCGCACCCGGGGGTGTGTCGACACCGGGTGCGGGGGCTCGTTCAGGAGCCGGCTCGGGCTGTCAGAGCGCCGGGTGGGCGTTCTTCAGCAGCTCCTGGAACTGGGCCGAGAACCAGTGGCCCGAGATCGGGGCGTCCCCGAGGGCGCCCGACATGTTGTTGTTGTTCCTCGGGTTGCCCGTGTACGTCGGGTCGCACATCCGGTCGAAGCCCTTGCCCTCGTCGTTCGGGATGGCCTTGCTCGACCCGTCGGACTCACCCGGGGGCTTCATCCACACGTAGGCGTCGATACCCGGCTCCGGGTTGGCCTTCGGCCGCTCGCCGAGGCCCGCGCCGGCCTGGTTGCACCAGTTGCCGAGGTGGATGCGGCGGTCGTAGCGTCCGCCGTCGACGTACGTGTCGACGTTGGTCTTCGCGCCCGGGCCGGTGGGCCGGGCCGCGCCGCCCCAGCCGTTGCGGGACGTGTCGATCAGCATGCCGAGCTTCGAGTCGAAGCCGATGCGGATCAGCTCGGCCCGCATGGCCTGCGCGTACGACAGCTCGTCGGTGTAGCGGTTCCAGTCGACCCACTTCGAGGTGCGCACCGACTGGCCGTTGACCGTGTCGTTGATCGTGAAGTGGTCTTCCTTCAGGGCGCTGTAGTTCGCCGTGTTCACGATGAAGCCGTGGACGTTGGCGACCGTCGAGCCCTCCGCCGTGGCCGCCTGCTTGAGGATCTGGGCGGTCGCGCCGAAGTTGTCGTCCCAGCCGAGCCAGCCGTGGTGTCCGGCGTCGACGTAGTTGTAGACGTTCTTGACGGCGCCGAGCTTGGCCAGGGCGTAGCCGACGCCCTTGACGTAGTTGCCGTTCGCCTTCATGACGTCGCAGTTGGGCGTGGCGGTCGGGCGCGGGGTGACGTTCGTGATCAGGTTCGGCAGGCTGTCGATCTCGACCGTGGTGACGATCCGCAGACCCGCGTACTTCGGGTCGGAGAGGATCTTCGCGATCGGGTCGATGTACTCGGTCTTGTACCGGTCGATCTCCGTCGGGCCCAGCTCGCCGTTGGAGGCGAGGGCGGAGCAGTCGCGGCCCGGCAGGTTGTAGATGACGAACTGGATGGTGAGCTCGCCGCTGCCCTTCTGGCGCAGCGCCTCGTCGAGGTGGTCGCGCAGGCCCATGCCGCCGTTGACGCCGTTGATCGCGGCGATCCGGTCCAGCCAGACACCGGTCGGCTGGTTGGAGACCTTCGTGCCGCCCGGCTCGGCGGCGGCCTTCGCCGACCACTCCGGGTTCACGTACCCCTTGGCGCCCGCGTACGGGTTGTCGACGCGGCTGCCGACCGGCGGGTCGGTGGGCGGGTCGGTGGGCGGGTCGGTCGGTCCCGTGGAGCCGTTGCAGACCACGCCGTTCAGCTTGAACACGGTCGGCACGGCGTTGGTGCCGCTGTACGAGGCGTTGAAGCCGAACGACGCGGAGGCGCCGGTCGCCAGGGCGCCGTTCCACGAGACGTTCTTCGCGGTGACGGCCGCGCCGGACTGGGTGAGGCCGGCGTTCCAGTGCTGCGACACCTGCTGGTTGCCGCCGAACGACCACTCCAGCGTCCAACTGCCGACGGCGTCGCCGGTGTTGGTGATGGTGACGTTCGCGCCGAAGCCGTTGCTCCACTGGTTGGTCACGGAGTAGTCGACCTTGCAGCCCGGGGCGGCGGCCCCGGCGGGGGAGGACAGCGCGGTCGCGGTGGCGCCGGCCGTGGCGATCAGGGTGCAGGCGGCCAGCAGGGCGGTTCTGCGGCGCTGGGGTGAGGAGGTGGTGCTGGTACCGGTGCGGCTCATGGGGGTGGGGTTTCCTCTCTGGATTCTTCTGTCGTGCCTGGTGGTTCTCGGCTTCCTCGGTGTTCTGCCGGGTGGGCGCGGGCGCGCCCGGGTGACCCGGGATGCGGTGTGGGGACGCGACCGGCCGGTCCGCGCGGGCGGTCGTGCGGATGGGCGCCGGACGGTGTGGAAGTGCCATCCCGGCCGTGGGTGTGCCCTCGCCGGTCCCGCCCGTCGTCAGGGACGCGGGCGGCGAGGGGGACGCGTACGGGGTGGGGCGTGCGGACCCGCGGCGGCTTCTCCGGGTGGGACCGCCCACCGGGCCGTCGCCGGCTGCCGGGACGGAGCCCGGGCAGCCGCCCGCCCGCCGGTCGGCGGCGGAGCGCTCCGCCGTGCGGACCGGGGCGGGTGCGGATCCCGCCCGGAGCGCCGCGGGACGCGGGGTGTCACATGAGCGACTCCTTGCAGCTTGGGTGCGTACCTGACAAACGCACCGACTGGATGGAACCGCTCCCACTGGTGCCGCCGACCGTAGCGCCCTCCTGTCGTCAAGCAACAGAGGGTGGGCAAAGTTTTTCTTTCGAACTTCTTCGGGTCTTCAAGCACCTTGACCCCGCACCGGCCCCTCCTCATAGTGGGAGCGCTCCCACTGGTTCAAGGCTTGTCACCCCCACCCTCCTGCCCCACTGAGCCGCTAGGAGAGTCACCCGCATGTCGCCAGGACCACGCACGAGTCGCCGCAGGCGGCTGACCACCGTCCTGGCCGCGCTCCTCGCCCTTCCCCTGGGCGTGACCGCGGCCAACGGCGCACCCGCCGAGCCGCAGGCCGCCGCCGCCGTACAGTGCAGCGTCGACTACAAGACCAACGACTGGGGCTCCGGCTACACCGCCGAGCTCACCCTCACCAACCGGGGCACCGCGCCCCTCGACGGCTGGACCATCCGCTACGACCAGACCGGCAACCAGCAGCTGGTCAACGGCTGGAACGGCACCTGGACCCAGACCGGCAAGACCGTCGCGGTCACCAACAGCGGCTGGAACCGGACCGTCGCCGCCGGCCAGGCCGTCACGACCGGCGCCCAGTTCACCTACAGCGGCAGCAACGCCGCACCCACCGCCTTCACCGTCAACGGCACCACCTGCGCGGGCGCCCACCAGCCGCCCATCGCCGTGCTGACCAGCCCCGCACCGGGCGCCACCTACACCGCCGGCGACCCGGTCCCGCTGGCCGCCACCGCCGCGGCCGCCGACGGGGCCACCATCGCCAAGGTGGAGTTCTACGACGACACGACCCTGCTCGGCACGGACACCACCTCGCCCTACGCCTTCACCGCCCAGGGCCTCGCCGCCGGCACCCACTCGCTCTACGCGAAGGCGTACGACAGCCAGGGCGCCGCCGCCGAGTCCGCACCCGTCGGCATCACCGTCGCCGCCGGACCGGCCCTCGTCGCGACCCCCGCCCAACTCGGCGTCCGGCAGGGCGAGTCCGCCACCTTCGACGTGAAGCTCTCCACCCGGCCGTCCGCGAACGTCACGGTGACCGTCGCCCGCGCCTCGGGCAACACCGGCCTCACCGCGTCCCCCGGCACGCTCACCTTCACCCCGGCCAACTGGAGCACCGCCCAGAAGGTGACCGTCACCGCCGCCGCGTCCGGCACCGGCTCGGCCGTGTTCGCCGTGACGGCCCCCGGCCACACCAAGGCCGAGGTCACCGCCACCCAGCTGGACGGCGACTCCACGTACGACGCCCGCTTCCTGGCCATGCACGCCAAGATCACCGACCCGGCGAACGGCTACTTCTCGCCGGAGGGCATCCCGTACCACTCGGTCGAGACGCTGATCGTCGAGGCGCCCGACCACGGCCACGAGACGACGTCCGAGGCGTACAGCTACCTGATCTGGCTCCAGGCCATGTACGGCAAGGTCACCGGCGACTGGACCAAGTTCAACGGTGCGTGGGACACCATGGAGAAGTACATGATCCCCACCCACGCCGACCAGCCGACCAACGACAAGTACGACGCCTCCAAGCCGGCCACGTACGCCCCCGAGCACGACCTGCCGTCGCAGTACCCGGCGCGCCTCGACGGCGGCGTCCCCTCGGGCTCCGACCCGATCGCCGGTGAGCTGAGGAGCGCCTACGGCACCTCCGACGTGTACGGCATGCACTGGCTCCAGGACGTCGACAACGTCTACGGCTTCGGCAACGAGCCCGGCAAGTGCTCCGCCGGCCCGACGGCCACCGGCCCGTCGTACATCAACACCTTCCAGCGCGGCCCGCAGGAGTCCGTCTGGGAGACCGTCACCCACCCGACCTGCGACAACTTCACCTACGGCGGGCGCAACGGCTACCTGGACCTGTTCACCGGCGACGCGTCCTACGCCAAGCAGTGGAAGTACACCAACGCCCCCGACGCCGACGCCCGCGCCGTCCAGGCCGCGTACTGGGCCGACATCTGGGCCAAGCAGCAGGGCAAGGGCTCCGCGGTCGGCGGCGTCGTCGCCAAGGCCGCCAAGATGGGCGACTACCTGCGGTACTCGTTCTTCGACAAGTACTTCAAGAAGGCCGGCAACTGCGTCGGCCCGACCAGCTGCCCCGCCGGCACCGGCAAGAACAGCGCCCACTACCTGATGTCCTGGTACTACGCCTGGGGCGGCGCCACCGACACCTCCGCCGGCTGGGCCTGGCGCATCGGTTCCAGCCACGCCCACAGCGGCTACCAGAACCCGCTGGCCGCGTACGCGCTCAGCGAGTACGCCCCGCTGAAGCCCAAGTCGCCCACCGGCGCCCAGGACTGGGCGACCAGCCTGGACCGGCAGGTCGAGTTCTACCGCTGGCTCCAGTCCGACGAGGGCGCCATCGCGGGCGGCGCCACCAACAGCTGGCAGGGCCGCTACGCCACCCCGCCGGCCGGCACGCCCACCTTCCACGGCCTCTTCTACGACGAGAAGCCCGTCTACCACGACCCGCCGTCCAACCAGTGGTTCGGCTTCCAGGCGTGGTCCATGGAGCGCGTCGCCGAGTACTACCACCAGAGCGGTGACGCCCTCGCCAAGAGCGTCCTCGACAAGTGGGTCGACTGGGCCCTGTCGGAGACCACCGTCAACCCCGACGGGACGTTCCGCTTCCCCTCCACCCTCCAGTGGACCGGCAAGCCCGACACGTGGAACCCGGCCTCCCCCGGCGCCAACGCCGGCCTGCACGTCACCGTCGCCGACTACACCAACGACGTCGGCGTGGCCGCCGCGTACGCCAAGACCCTGACGTACTACGCCGCCAAGTCCGGCGACGCGGACGCCAAGCGGGTCGCCAAGGCGCTCCTCGACGGCATGTGGCAGCACCACCAGGACCCGCTGGGCATCGCCGTCCCGGAGACCCGCGCCGACTACAACCGGTTCGACGACCCGGTGTACGTCCCCAGCGGCTGGACCGGCACCATGCCCAACGGCGACCGGATCGACTCCACGTCCACCTTCGCCTCGATCCGCTCCTTCTACCAGGACGACCCCGCCTGGTCGAAGGTCGAGGCCTACCTGAAGGGCGGCGCCGCGCCCGTCTTCACGTACCACCGCTTCTGGGCGCAGGCGGACATCGCCCTCGCCATGGGTTCGTACGCGGAGCTTCTCGAGTAGCCCCGCGCTGACTCCGCGTACGTCACAGCCGGGTGGGCCGCGGTGCCCGTGGTCCACCCGGCTTCCGCACGTCCCCGCACGTTCCGGCACGTTCCCCACACCCCGCGCGTCCCGAGAGGAAGCACCGTGCGCAAGAAGTGGAGCCTGCTCACCGCACTGGCCCTCGCGGCCGGTCTGCTCACCACCGCACCACCCGCCGCCCACGCCGCGCCCCGCGCCGAGCCGGCCCCGCGCGCCACCGTCGCCGCCGACACCTACACCTGGAAGAACGTCCGCATCGACGGCGGCGGCTTCGTCCCCGGCATCGTCTTCAACCGCTCCGAGAAGGACCTCGCCTACGCCCGCACCGACATCGGCGGCGCCTACCGCTGGCAGCAGTCCACCAAGACGTGGACACCGCTGCTCGACCACGTCGGCTGGGACCGCTGGGGCCACACCGGCGTCGTCAGCATCGCCACCGACACGGTCGACCCGGACCGGGTGTACGCCGCCGTCGGCACGTACACCAACAGCTGGGACCCCGGCAACGGCGCCGTCCTGCGCTCCACCGACCGGGGCGCCACCTGGCGCACCGCCGACCTGCCGTTCAAGCTCGGCGGCAACATGCCCGGGCGCGGCATGGGCGAGCGCCTCGCCGTCGACCCGCACCGCAACAGCGTCCTCTACCTCGGCGCGCCCAGCGGCAACGGCCTGTGGCGTTCCACCGACTCCGGCGCCACCTGGTCGAAGGTCACCGCCTTCCCCAACCCCGGCGACTACGCCCAGGACCCCTCCGACACCAGCGGCTACGCCTCCGACAACCAGGGCGTCGTCTGGGTCACCTTCGACGAGTCCACCGGCACGGCCGGGCAGGCCACCCGCACGATCTACGTCGGCGTCGCCGACAAGGAGAACGCCGTCTACCGCTCCACCGACGCCGGCGCCACCTGGTCCCGGCTGCCGGGCCAGCCCACCGGGCTCCTCGCCCACAAGGGCGTCCTCGACGCGGACAGCGGCCGGCTGTACCTGGCGTACAGCGACACCGGCGGCCCGTACGACGGCGCGGACGGCGCGGTCTGGCGGTACGACACGAAGGCCGGGACCTGGCAGGACATCACCCCGGACGCCGACCCGTACTACGGCTTCAGCGGCCTGAGCGTCGACCGGCAAAAGCCCGGCACGGTCATGGTGACCGGCTACAGCTCCTGGTGGCCCGACACGCAGATCTTCCGCACCACCGACGGCGGGTCGACCTGGACCCGGGCGTGGGAGTTCACCTCCTACCCGAACCGCTCCGACCGCTACACGATGGACGTGTCCTCCTCGCCCTGGCTCAGCTGGGGGGCGAACCCCTCCCCGCCCGAGCAGACCCCCAAGCTCGGCTGGATGACCGAGGCCCTGGAGATCGACCCGTTCGACTCCGACCGGATGATGTACGGCACCGGGGCCACCGTCTACGGCACCGAGGACCTCACCCGGTGGGACACCGGCGGCAAGATCACCATCAGGCCGATGGTCCGGGGCCTGGAGGAGACGGCCGTCAACGACCTGGTCTCCCCGCCGTCCGGCGCCCCGCTCATCAGCGCCCTCGGCGACGTCGGCGGCTTCCGCCACACGGACGTCACCAAGGTCCCGGCGATGATGTTCACCTCGCCCAACTTCACCAGTTCCACCAGCCTCGACTACGCCGAGACGAAACCCGACACCGTCGTGCGCGTCGGCGACCTCGACTCCGGCCCGCGCATCGCGTTCTCCACCGACAACGGCGCCAACTGGTTCGCCGGGCAGGAGCCCCCGGGCGTCTCCGGCGGCGGCACGGTCGCCGCCGCGGCGGACGGCGGCCGCTTCGTGTGGAGCCCCGCCGGCACCGGCGTCCACACGACCTCCGGCTTCGGCGGCGCGTGGACCGCCTCCCGGGGCATCCCGGCGGGCGCCGTCGTGGAGTCCGACCGCGTCGACCCGAGGAAGTTCTACGGCTTCAAGGCCGGGACGTTCTACGTCAGTACGGACGGCGGCGCGACGTTCACCGCCGGGGCCACCAACCTGCCCGCGTCCGGCAACGTCCGCTTCAAGGCCGTCCCCGGCCGGACCGGTGACATCTGGCTCGCCGGCGGCACCGCGGGCGCCTACGGGCTGTGGCGCTCCACCGACTCCGGGGCGACGTTCACGAAGGTCCCGGGGGTGGAGGAGGCCGACACGATCGGCTTCGGCAAGGCCGCGCCCGGCGCCTCGTACGACACCCTCTACACGAGCGCCAGGATCGGCGGAGTGCGCGGCGTCTTCCGCTCCACCGACACGGGCGCGACCTGGACGCGCATCAACGACGACGCCCACCAGTGGGGCTGGACCGGCGCCGCCATCACCGGCGACCCGCGGATCTACGGCCGGGTGTACGTGTCGACCAACGGCCGCGGCATCGTCTACGGCGACACCTCCGACACGGGCGGCCCCACCGACCCGCCGGACCCGACCGACCCGCCGGTCCCCGCGGCGTGCGAGGCCACCTACAAGGTGACCAACCAGTGGCAGGGCGGCTTCCAGGCCGACGTGACCGTCAGGAACACCGGCACCACCGCCTGGAGCGGCTGGCAGGCCGGCTGGTCCTTCCCCGACGGCCAGCGCGTCACCCAGGGGTGGAATGCCACGTACGCCCAGTCCGGCGCCGACGTGACGGTCGCCCCGGCGGGCTGGAACACGAGGGTCGAACCGGGCGGCACGGTCGCCTTCGGGTTCACCGGCTCGTGGTCGGGGACCAACCGGCCCCCGACCGCGGTCAGGATGAACGGCGCGGCCTGCACGACGACCGCGCCCACGGGCACCGCTACGGCGTCGTGACCGCCGGCCGGGGTGCGGTCCGCATCCCGGCCCCGATGTGGAAGCTCGGGTGCGGGGGCTGGTTGTAGCCGGTGTTCTGCCAGGCCAGCCCCGTCCGGTACATGGTGTCGTGCAGCAGGGTCGTGATCCGGGTGTCCGCCACGTGCGGCGTGGAGTAGATCCGCAGCGCCCGGTTGTCCGCCGTGCGCCACACCACCTCCTCGCGCCAGTCGCCGAGGATGTCGCCGGAGAGGGCCGGGGTGGCCTTGGTGCCGTTGTTGGACGCCACGTCCGCCCCGGTCAGCAGCCGCGTGTCGGCGCTCGTCCCGTACTTGTCGACGCGCGTGCCGTCCAGCAGCTCACGGGTCGTGTCGCCGTCCCACCAGGCGAGGAAGTTCACCGCCGAGGGGCGGCGCCCCTTCACCGCGCCCCCCTCGTCGCGGACGTTCCCGCCGGAGGTGGACCACACCTCGGCGCCGTCGTTGCCGGCCCAGACGTCCCCGGCGACACCGCGGCCGTTGTCGCAGCAGGCGGCGAGCTTCCAGCGGATCGCCCCGTTCGCCGGGTTGACGTACACCTCGGCGGGCTGGCTGGTCGACTCCGACACCTTGAAGTACTCCAGGCCGGGCGTGCCCGGGTCGAGGTCGCCCAGGTGCTGGGCGTCGCCGTGCCCGGTGCGCGTCGTCCACAGGCCGCTGCCGTCGTCGTCGACGGCCATGGAGCCGTACACGACCTCGTCCCGCCCGTCGCCGTCGACGTCGCCGACGGACAGGCTGTGCGAGCCCTGCCCGTCGAAGCCCTTCCCGGCGTTGGCGGAGGAGTTCGTGTCGAAGGTCCAGCGCCGGGTGAACCGCCCGTCGCGCCAGTCCCAGGCGGCGATGACGCTGCGCGTGTAGTAGCCGCGCGCCATGATCAGCGAGGGCCGCGTGCCGTCGAGGTACGCGGTGCCCGCGAGGAACCGGTCGACGCGGTTGCCGTAGCCGTCGCCCCACGAGGAGACCGTGCCGCGGGCGGGCACGTAGTCGGTGGTGCCGAGCGCCGCGCCGGTGCGCCCGTCGAACATGGTCAGGTACTCGGGCCCGGCCAGCACGTACCCGCCGGAGTTGCGGTGGTCGGCGGACGCGCTGCCGATGACGCGGCCCGCGCCGTCCCTGGTGCCGTCGGCGGTCTTCATGGCGACCTCGGCGCGCCCGTCGCCGTCGTAGTCGTACACCTGGAACTGCGTGTAGTGGGCGCCGGAGCGGATGTTGCGCCCGAGGTCGATCCGCCACAGCCGGGTCCCGTCGAGGGTGATCCCGTCGACGAACGTGTTGCCGGTGTACCCGCTCTGCGAGTTGTCCTTGGCGTTGGTGGGCTGCCACTTGAGGACGAAGTCGAGGTCGCCGTCGCCGTCGAGGTCGCCGACGGAGGCGTCGTTGGCCTCGTACGTGTACGCCACCCCGTCGGGCGTCGTGCCCCCGGTGGGCGGTGACAGCGGCACGTCCTTGTACCCGGCGCGGAACTGGACGGCGTGCACGGAGTCGCCCTGCTCGACGCCGCCCACGACGGCGCGGACCGTGTAGTCGGCGTGGCTGGGGGCGCCGGAGTGGAAGTAGTTGGTGGAGCCGGTGACGGGCGTGGCGTTGACCTTCGTGCCGCCGCGGTAGACGTTGAAGGCGACGTTGTCGGCGTCGGTCCCCAGCCAGCGCCAGCTGACGAGGTTGCCGGTGCCGGTGTGGACGCTGACCACGCCCCGGTCGAGCCGCTCGACCTGCCGGGCGGCGGCCGCGGTGTCGGCGGCGTCGGCGGGCAGGGCGGTGAGGGTGAGCGCGGCGGCACCGGCGACGGCGGCACCGGCGAGCACCGCGGACGTGAGCGCCCGGCGCGTTCTCCTGTGGTGCACGGGGTTCCTCCTGCGGGGAGAGGACGGGTGGGGTACCCCCCAGTCGCCACCCGCCCGGAAAGGGTTGCCGCGCACGGGCCGGGGAGGGTCAGAGGACGCGGGCGAAGATCCGCGCGCCGTTGTGGAAGGTGACCGTGAGCCCCTTCTGCGCCCCCGGGTCGGGCCGTGTCGACCAGCGCTCGACGTTCGCCACCTCCGGGCACTCGGCGAGGGCGAGGGCCGCGGCCAGCCACGCTTCGGGCTCGTCGCCGGCCTGCGGCGCGGGCCCGGCGGGGACGGGCGTGCCGTGCACCGGTTCGTCCGTGAAGCCCTCGTGCTTGACGCCGTCGGGAAGCTGCCCGGTGAACTGCCACCGCGTCTCACGGCTACTGCCCTGGAGCGTGAGGGCGATCCCGTACGGGTGCGTGGAGTCACCCGCCTCGTCGAGGGACCGCACGCGGCCGGTGGTGGGCTGGTTCTTGACGACGTCGACGACGAAATCGGTGAAGCGGGCGGGGCGCATGCGTGAGCATCTCCTTTCGGCGGGCCCGGTCGGCCCGGGGACGGCGGTCAGGGGTCACAGAGCGGTGTGATCCCCGTGGGCGGGCACGTGGAGGGTGCGGAAGGGGCCGGGGCGCCCGCACCCGTCCGTCGGTCCGGGACCGGTCGGTCAGCAGTCGACCAGGGTCGAGACCGAGTGCGGTCGCGACGGTGTCGAGGGCGTCGTCGCTGGGAAGCCGCGTACCCTGTTCGATCCTTCGCACCATGCTGAGCGATACGTACGCGATGGCGGCCGGCTCTGATCGGGACGTGCGGCGCGCGCGTCGAGCCGCGGCGATACGGCGTCCGACCTCCCGCATCGGGTCCGTGGACATGCCCGCACGGTATCTCTCACGCCGTCCACCCGGTGGGTGAACGGTGCGGGGCCGGGCTGCGGTTACCTCGATGCGGTGACGATGGGCAGAAGGTCGTGCAGCGAACCGATCGAGTGGTCGGCCGTGGCCGCCGGAGCGCCGCCTGGCCGGGGAGGAGGGGGAGGGCCCGACGAGGCCCGGTGGGGGCGGACACGACGAAGGGCCGACCTGCTTTCACAGGTCGACCCTTCGTCTGTCAGGGTGAGTGACGGGACTCGAACCCGCGGCATCCTGGACCACAACCAGGTGCTCTACCAGCTGAGCTACACCCACCGCGTCCGGTCTTTTTCCTGACCGGCCGAGAAAAAGTGTACAGGGTCCGGAGGGGTGCTCGCGCACACGTTTCCGTGGGGCCGTTCCAGGGCCGGTCCGGAGCCGTGCGGGCCGCCTATCTCGGGGGCTCCGCGGGCAGGACGTGGCGGGCCGCGATGGTCTTCGCCGTGTCCGAGTCGGGGCCGGGCTGCGGGACGAAGACCGCCTCGCGGTAGTACCGCAGCTCGGCGATGGACTCGCGGATGTCGGAGAGCGCCCGGTGGTTGCCGCTCTTCTCCGGACTGTTGAAGTACGCCCTCGGGTACCAGCGGCGGGCCAGCTCCTTGACGGAGGAGACGTCGACGATCCGGTAGTGGAGGTACTTCTCCAGCGTGGGCATGTCACGAGCGAGGAAGCCGCGGTCCGTGCCGACGGAGTTGCCGCACAGCGGGGCCCTGCCGGGCTCCTTGACGTGCTCGCGGATGTACGCCATGACCTGCGCCTCCGCGTCCGCGAGGGTGGTGCCGCCCGCGAGCTCGTCGAGGAGTCCGGAAGCGGTGTGCATCTCGCGCACCACGTCCGGCATCGTCTCCAGCGCCGCGTCCGGGGGGCGGACGACGATGTCCACACCCTGGCCGAGCACGTTCAGTTCCGAGTCGGTGACCAGCGCGGCCACCTCGATGAGTGCGTCGTCCGTCAGCGAGAGCCCGGTCATCTCGCAGTCGATCCACACCATGCGATCGTTCATGCGTCCACCTTAAAGGGGCCGCCGGTGAGGGGGTGCTCTCGCGTTCCCCTCGCCGGCGGCCCCTCGGGGACGTGCCGTGCCCCGCGGCTACGGTGCGCTGCGCTGGCCGGGCAGCGAGGCCCGGCCGGACGTCAGCGCGTCCATGTGCTGCTTGCCCGGTTCGCCGCCCATGCCGGCCGCGGCGCCCGCGGTGGGACGGCGCAGGCCGGGGCCGTGCCCGCCCGGTCCGCCCACGCCCTGCGGCGGTACGACGTCGGCGACCGCCGTCGCGCCGTCGCCCTGCGGGCGGCGCGCCCGGTAGGCGGCCCGGTACGCGGCCGGGGACGAGCCCAGCTGGCGCCGGAAGTGGCCGCGCAGCGCCACGGGCGAACGGAAGCCGCAGCGTCCGGCGACCTCGTCGACCGAGTAGTCGGAGGTCTCCAGCAGCCGCTGCGCCTGGAGCACCCGCTGGGTGATCAGCCACTGCAGCGGCGCGCTGCCGGTGAGCGAGCGGAACCTCCGGTCGAAGGTCCGCCGGCTCATGTACGCCCGGGCGGCGAGCGTCTCCACGTCGAACTGCTCGTGGAGGTGCTCCAGCGCCCACGCCACCACCTCGGCCAGCGGGTCGGCGCCGATCTCCTCGGGGAGGGACCGGTCCAGGTACCGCTCCTGGCCGCCGCTGCGGCGCGGTGGCACGACGAGCCGCCGGGCGAGCGCGCCGGCCGCCTCCGTGCCGTGGTCGGTCCGCACGATGTGCAGACAGAGGTCGATGCCGGCCGCCGTTCCCGCGGACGTCAGGACGTCGCCGTCGTCGACGAACAGCTCCCGCGGGTCCACGTGGACCGACGGGTAGCGCTTGGCGAGCGTCGGCGCGTACATCCAGTGCGTGGTGGCGGGCCGTCCGTCCAGTAAGCCGGCGGCCGCCAGTACGAAGGCACCGGTGCACAGGCCGACGATCCGGGCGCCCTCCTCGTGTGCGCGGCGCAGCGCGTCGAGCGCCTCGGCGGGTGGCGGCGAGGTGATCGACCGCCAGGCCGGTACGACGACGGTGCCCGCTCTGCTGATCGCCTCCAGGCCGTACGGTGCGGAGAGTTCGAGTCCCCCGGTCGTGCGCAATGGCCCGTCCTCGCCCGCGCAGACCAGCAGCCTGTAGCGCGGAACTCCGGCGTCCTGGCGGTCAACCCCGAACACCGAAAGTGGGATGGAACTCTCGAAGATGGGGCCGCCGCTGAACAGCATGACGGCGACGACCTCGCGACGGCGGCGTCCGGACAGTTTGCGTCCGGCCTCCGGTGCGGCGGAGTCCTGGCTCATGACGCTAAGCCCCCCTCGGTGTTCGCGTCTCCTAGGTCCTGTCGCTCCTGCACGTTTCCCCTCGGTTTTGCACGAGACCCCGTTCTCCGATAGTCATGATCGAATCTACTGCGTCCCGCGGCGCCGGAACGACAAGTTCCGCATCCGGCACTATGTCGACAAGGCAACTTGGCGCGAAGCATTCGATCACGAAGCGTTTCACCCTCGGGGCCCCGCAGGGAAGTGCGTCTCGCACTCATGGCCCATCCGCGTAGGGTGCGCGAAAGCCCTGCGGCCCTTATCTCCCAGGTGACAAGGGGGTTCGCAGGCCATTCCGGCATGGATCGCCGGGTTCCCTCAAGTTGGCCGAAAACATACGGGTCCGTGTGTGCGAAACCATCGGTCGCACGATGTCCGCGCCGTCCCGGACCGCCCCGCGCGAGGGCCGGCAGGGCGCCGGTACGCCACTGGCGGGTACTCGCCACCTCCGTAGGGGGCCCGCCTACCCCCGACCCGGCACGGCACGCCTCACGGAGCGGGACCGCTTCGGACGGGGCGTGGGCGGAGGGCCGGGGCCGCGCCGGAAAGGGGAGGGCTGGGGGAGGGGTGAAGAGGGCTTGTGGTGACGTGAGAACGCCGGCCGTCGGATCCGGGCGGTGTCCCGGCCGCGCCCCGGCTCCTCCGGGTGGGTGGGGCGCCCCGCCCGCCGTTCCTGCGCGGGGTCCCGGCCGCCGGTCCTGTGAGGGGCCCGGGGGTGGGGTCTCGCGCAGGGGGCCCGGGTGGTGGTTCGCGGGGCCGGAGCGCCGACGTGCCGCCCGGCCTGGTCCGACGCCTGCCCGGGCGGCCGCCCGGACGGGCCGGGGGCGTCCCGGGTCCGTGGGGCGCCCCGAGGGGCCGGTGGTGCCCGGCCGGGTCGGGAGGGGGTGGTGCGGAACCCCGCGGCGCCGCCGGGGCGGTCACTGTGGGAGCATCCCGGGTGACCCTCCGAGACCGCTGTAGGGGCCAACCGGCGTTGCGTCGGGGAGCGGGCTCGTGCATGCTCCCTGGAACGCCGCGAGCGCGGCGGCGGATCCTGGGCACGAGAGGAGTGGCGCCGTACCCTTGGGGGTATGGGGTTGGGAAGAAGATTCCCGGACACGGCTCCGCTGCCACCCGTCCCTTGAACCCTTCCCACAAGGACCTTCTTCGCCGAGACACCCATGGCCGGTCACGAATTCCCTGAACCAGCCGACCGCAGACGGGTCGCCGATTCGACGGTGGACCCCCTGGCGGCGGCAGACACGCGTCATGCATGTGACCCCGCGTTCCAGCACGGCGTCGTCGTCGGCTTCGACGGCTCGACCTCCAGCGAGCGGGCGCTCGCGTACGCGATCGGCATGGCGCGCCGGTCCGGGTCCGGCCTGATCATCGTCCACGTCGCCAACCGGCTCCCCACCACCGTGTGGGCCGGCTGCGAGCCGCCGGTCTTCGTCGACGTGCCCGACCACCGCACCGAGGTCCTGGGGCTGGAGCTGGCCTGCGCCGACCACCTGTCCGAGGTGCCGTGGATCCTCGTCGAGCGCGGCGGCGACATCTGCCACGAGCTGGAGGAGGTCGGCCACGAGTACTCCGCCGACGCCATCGTCGTCGGCTCCACCCACGGCCTCGTCGGGCGCATCTTCGGCTCCGTCGCCGGCCGGCTCGCGCGCCGGGCGCAGCGGCCCGTCATCGTCATCCCGTAGCGCGTCCCACGGGCCCGCCCCCTCGCGGCGCGCGCCTCCGGGGACGCCTCGTAGCGCACCCCAGATAGTTCACGAATAAATCAAGCCACCGCTTCGGGGCGATCACGCGTGCGTGAAGGGCCGCCGGGAAGGTCGCCCGGGGGCGTGGAGTGGTGCCCCCGCGCCCCGGGCGCACCGCGGCCCCGAGTGCCCCACGCCCCCGAGTGCCCCACGCCCCGGGCGCCCCACGCCCGGCGCCTTCACGAGGGTCCGCGGGGCCCGTACGAGGGCCCGCGCCGAGGTCCGCGCGGGGCCCGTCCGGGGCGGGACCGCGGCCTCGCCTCCCCCCTGCCCCTAGGGTCCCGTCTGCCCCCACGGTCTTACGCTGACGAACCGTCATACGCCTTTGGTCGTAACGGAGATCAATCGGCAGGCGTATCGGTCGTGGACCAGAGGGCGACGCCCCGGGGCCCGGCGTCCACCTAGCGTCCTGCTCATGAAGTCGCCACGCACCCTGCGCACGGCCGCCGCCGCGGCCCTCGTCATCGCCCTCACCGCCGCCGCCCCGGCGGTCGCCCAGACCCAGAGCCAGACCCAGAGCCAGGCCCAGGCCACCGTCTCCGCCGCCGCCGTCTCCTCCGCCCCGGCCGCCCGGCAGTCCGCCGAAGGGGTGCTGCTGCCCCGGCCCACCGGCGCCTCCCCGGTCGGGCGGGAGACCCTCCACCTCGTCGACCGTTCGCGCGCCGACCTGTGGGTGCCCGAGCAGCGCCGCGAGCTGATGGTCGACCTGTACTACCCCGCCCGGTCCGGCGCGGGCACCCCCGCCCCGTACGCCGACCCGCGCGAGGCGCGGCTGCTGCTGGAGGCCGTCGGCGTGCGCGACCCCGCCGCCGTCGCCAAGCTGGCCGCCACCCGCACCCACGGCGTCGCCGGCGCCCGCCCGGAACGCGGCCGCCACCCGCTGGTCGTGCTGTCGCCCGGCTTCGGCGGGCCCCGGTACACGCTGACCACCCTCGCCGAGGACCTCGCCAGCCGCGGCTACGTCGTCGCCGTCGTCGACCACGCCCACGAGGCGGCCGGCACGGTCTTCCCCGGCGGCCGCGTGCTGACCTGCGTGGCCTGCGAGAAGGCCGAGACGCTGGAGGACATGCGGAAGGCCACCGTGAACCGCGGCCAGGACATCGCCTTCGTCCTGGACCGGCTGACCGGGCCGCGCCCCGCCTGGCGGCACGCCTCGATCATCGACCGGAAGCGGATCGGCGCTGCCGGCCACTCCCTGGGCGGCGCGGCCGCGGCCTCCGCCATGGCGCAGGACCCCCGCGTGCGCGCGGGGATCAACATGGACGGCACGTTCGGCGACCCGGTGCCGGCCGGCGGGCTCGACGGGCGCCCGTTCATGATGCTCGGCACCCACAGCAGCGTGCACCTGCCCGACGGGGAGGGGGACCCCACGTGGGGCGAGGCCTGGCGGAACCTCGACGGCTGGAAGCGCTGGCTGAGCGTGGCGGGGACCGACCACCTGACCTTCTCGGACGTGCCGGTCCTCTTCGACCAGCTCGGCATCCCCTACGACGCGCCGACCCAGCCGACCATCCGCGCCGAGCGCGCCGTGGAACTGGTCCGCGCGTACACCGCGGCGTTCTTCGACCTCCACCTGCGGGGCCTGCCCCAGCCGCTCCTCGACGGGCCCACGGCCGACAACCCGGAGGTGCACTTCAACCGGCCCGAGGAGTGATCCGGCGGCCGGGGGCGCGGTCCGCGCCGTTCCGGTCATGCCGAAAGCCCTGACGGGAGCGGTACGCCCCGGTCGACCCGCAGGTCGGCCGGGGCGCCGGGGCGGCCGAAAGGCGGCGGGCCGCGGGGGAGGGCACTTGTCCGGGGCGGATGCCGCTGACAGTCTTCCTGCGCGTCCCGCGGCGGCCGGGGAACGGGTCAGACCTCCGGTCGGTCCCCCACCCGTTGGCTCTGCCCGATGGACCGTCGACCAGGAGTGCCCCCGATGTCGCGAACGACCCTGCGCACGCTGCTCGCCGCCGCGGCCACCGCCGCCCTCGCCGTCGCCACGGCGACCACCCCGGCCGCCGCCGCGCCCGCCCCCGACACGGCGCCCGCCGTGCCCGCCGCGGAGGCGGGCGGCACGGCGGCCGCCTCGGGGTTCTGGGCCTGCACCGTCCCGTCCGGCTACACGTACACCAGCGCCCGCAACTCGTACGCCTGCTCCAACGGCAGCTACACGGCCAAGGAGTACTACGTCCAGCCGCCCGCCGAGGGCCTGTGGGCCTGCACCCCCGTGTCGGGGTACACCCACATCGCGGTGCAGAACAGCCACACGTGCTCCGCCGCGAGCTACCCCCAGACCGCGTTCCTGATCTACAAGCCCGTGACCGGCATGTGGGCCTGCTCCGTGCCGTCCGGGTTCACCTACACGGCCGTCCGGCAGGGGCACGAGTGCTCCACCGGGAGCTACACCGCCACCACCTTCCAGCTGCGGGCCCTGTAGACACCGGTACCCGGGGGCCGGCCGCGACGGCCGGCCCCCGGGCACCCGGGACGCGTGCGCCTACTCGACCGTGACGGACTTGGCGAGGTTGCGCGGCTTGTCGATGTCGCGGCCCATGGCGAGGGCCGTGTGGTACGCGAACAGCTGGAGCGGGATGCCCATGAGGATCGGGTCCAGCTCGTCCTCGTTCTTCGGCACGACGATGGTGTGGTCGGCCTTCTCCTGCTCCTGGTGCGCGACGGCGAGGATGCGGCCGCTGCGGGCCTTGATCTCCTCCAGCGCGGCGCGGTTCTTCTCCAGCAGGTCGTCGTCCGGGACGATCGCGACGGTCGGCAGCGCCGGCTCGATCAGCGCCAGCGGACCGTGCTTCAGCTCGGACGCCGGGTACGCCTCGGCGTGGATGTACGAGATCTCCTTGAGCTTCAGGGAGGCCTCCAGCGCCACCGGGTAGCCGCGCACCCGGCCGATGAACATCATGGACTGGGCGCCCGCGTACTCGGCGGCCAGTTCCTTGATCTCGTCCTCCAGCTTGAGGATCTCGCTGATCTGCTCCGGCAGCCGGCGCAGGCCCTCGATGATCCGCTTGCCGTCCGTGACGGACAGGTCGCGGATGCGGCCGAGGTGCAGGGCGAGCAGCGCGAAGGCGACCACGGTGTTGGTGAAGCACTTGGTGGAGACCACGCAGACCTCCGGCCCGGCGTGGACGTACACGCCGCCGTCGGCCTCGCGGGCGATGGCCGAGCCGACGACGTTGACGACGCCGAGGACGCGGGCGCCCTTGCGCTTCAGCTCCTGGACGGCGGCCAGCACGTCGTAGGTCTCGCCGGACTGGGAGACCGCGATGTAGAGGGTGTCGGGGTCCACGACCGGGTTGCGGTAGCGGAACTCCGAGGCCGGCTCGGCGTCGGCGGGGATGCGGGCCATGGACTCGATGAGCCCGGCGCCGATGAGGCCGGCGTGGTACGAGGTGCCGCAGCCGAGGATCTTGATCCGGCGGATGGTGCGGGCCTCGCGCGGGTCCAGGTTCAGGCCGCCCAGGTGCACGGTGGAGAAGCGGTCGTCGATCCGGCCGCGCAGCACGCGGTCGACCGCGTCGGGCTGCTCGGAGATCTCCTTGTGCATGAAGGTGTCGTGGCCGCCCATGTCGTAGGAGGCGGCCTCCCACTCGACGGTCTCCGGGGTGGCGGTGGTGGTGGCGCCGGAGGTGGTGTACGTGCGGAAGTCGTCGGCCTTGAGGGTGGCCATCTCGCCGTCGTCGAGGGTGACGACCTGGCGGGTGTGGGCGATCAGGGCGGCGACGTCGGAGGCGACGAGCATCTCCTTCTCGCCGATGCCGAGGATGACCGGGGAGCCGTTGCGGGCGACGACGATGCGGTCGTTGAAGTCGGCGTGCATCACGGCGATGCCGTAGGTGCCCTCGATGACCTTGAGCGCCTCGCGGACCTTCTCCTCCAGGGTCTCGGCCTGGGAACGGGCGATGAGGTGGGTGATGACCTCGGTGTCCGTCTCGGAGGCGAAGACGACGCCGTCGGCCTCCAGCTTGGCGCGGAGCTCGGCGGCGTTGTCCACGATGCCGTTGTGGACGACGGCGACCTTGTTCTCGGGGTCCAGGTGCGGGTGCGAGTTGACGTCGCTGGGGGCGCCGTGGGTGGCCCAGCGGGTGTGGGCGATGCCGGTGGTGCCGGTGAAGCGCTTGGGGATCCGCGCCTCCAGGTCGCGGACGCGGCCCTTGGCCTTGACCATCTTCAGGCCCGAGGACTTCGGGCTGGTGATCACGACGCCCGCGGAGTCGTAGCCGCGGTACTCCAGCCGCTGCAGGCCCTCCAGCAGCAGCGGGGCGACGTCACGCTTGCCGATGTAACCGACGATTCCGCACATAGAGTTGGTACCCCTCCTGGTTTCACGAGTGTGTGCCCGGGCGCTTCCCGGCCACCGGCCCGGCCGGTTCAGCCGTAGACGATGCGGCGCAGCTGCCGGAGCGAGAGCTCCGGGGGCGCCACGGCGCGGTGCGGCAGTTCCGCCGCGATCCGCTCGAAGATCTCCGAGTTCACCGCGCCGGCCGCCTGGAGTTCCCGGTGGCGGCGGCGGACGAACTCCTCCGTCGTCTCGTCGAAGTACGCCAGCACGTCGAGCACCACCCGGGCGGCCTCACCGCGCTGGAGCGCGGTGCTGCGCACCAGGTGGTCGATGAGGTCGTCATGCGACGGGCGGCGATCGAGCACCCGTAGATACTGAGGGGTGGAGGGCCGTCTTCGCAAGAAATCTGCCCGCTATCGGGCAGGAGCCCTCATGATCGAAAGCTGAAACGGGGTTGGTCTAGACCGGACGGGCCGGAAACGGCGAAACCGGGGCCCGGAGGAGGACCGTACTCCTCCGGGCCCCGGCCGGTCCGGGGCGCCCCTACGGGCGGTGCTCGGCGAGCGGGTTGCGGAGCGTCCCCACCAGCTGGAGCGCCGCCGACGGGTCCGCCAGGTCCACCATCTGCCGGTTGTTGCGCAGCTGGAGCCGGTTCAGGCAGGACAGCGTGAACTCCTCCGCGAAGATGTCGTACTGCGCGAACCTGTCCGCCAGCTCCGGCCGGGACTCCTGGTACGCCGTGACGCACTCGGCGACCGTCCGCCAGAACGTCTCCTCGTCGAGGACCCCGTCGGCGTCCAGCGTGGCGCCCAGGAAGCGGAAGAAGCAGTCGAAGACGTCGGTGAAGACCGACAGCAGCTTCTGGTCCTCGGGCACCTCGACCCGGATGCGCTCCACGGCCGGCGGCAGCACCGCGTCCGGGTCCATGACGACGATCTCCTCGGCGATGTCCTTGAAGATCGCCCGCTGGACCACGCCGTCCTCGATGACGAGGATCACGTTCTCGCCGTGCGGCATCCACGCCAGGTCGTACGCGTAGAAGGTGTGCAGGATCGGCAGCAGGTACGCGTCCAGGTAGCGGCGCAGCCACCGGTCCGGGGCGAGGCCCGACTCCGCGATCAGCGCGCCGGCGAACGACGCGCCCTCGTGGTCGACGTGCAGCAGCGACGCCATGGTGGCCAGCCGCTGCCCCGGCTCCAGGGACGGCACCGGGCTCTCCCGCCACAGCGCGGCGAGCATCTTGCGGTAGGGCGAGTACCGGTCGGTGGCCGCCTCGTACTCCAGGTGCCGGTAGCCGACCGCCGCGCGCTCCCGGATGATCGAGAAGCGGGCCGCGCGCAGCACGTCGTCGCGGTCGATCAGGTTCGCCAGCCAGTCGTTGATGGCGGGCGTGGCCTGCATGTACGCGGCGGACAGGCCCCGCATGAAGCCCATGTTCAGCACGGACAGGGCCGTCTTGACGTAGTGCTTGGCCGGGTCCGAGGTGTTGAAGAACGTACGGATCGACTGCTGCGCCAGGTAGGCGTCGTCGCCCTCGCCGAGGTACACCAGCCGCTGCTGGGCGATCTCCGCGGCGAAGGTGACGGTCAGCTTGTTCCACCACTGCCAGGGGTGGACCGGCACGAGGAGGTAGTCGGCCGGGTCCAGGCCCCGCTCGGCGAGCGTGCGGGCGAAGCCGTCGACGGCGGCGTCGCCCAGCTCGGCGCGGACGAACGCGTCGTACTCGATGCCCGCGCCGGCCGTGAAGGCGGTGCGGTCCCGGTGCGCGGCCAGCCAGACGAGCCGCAGCGGGCTCGCCGCCTCCGGGGCGTACGCGTGGTACTCGTCCCCGCCGAAGCCGAGCCGGCCGTTGTTGGCGACGAAGCACGGGTGGCCCTCGGTCATGCCCGTCTCGACGGCCTGGAAGTCGCTCCTCGCCAGCTCGGCGGCGGTCACCCGCGGTTTGGCGGACTTGTACGCCGTGCCGGAGAGGGTCGAGGAGATCTCCTCCAGGTACACGGGGAGGATCTCGTCGCTCAGGCCCAGCGCGCCGCGCAGCTCGATGACGAACTCCAGCGCGTCGACCGGCAGCTCCCGGCCGTCGCGGTGGCGGCTGACGGAGTCGGCGTACACCTGCCAGTGGTCCAGGGCGAACCGGCCGGCGGTGAAGCGGTACTCGGTGGCGCCGTCGTCGCTGAGGACGCGGTAGCGGCCCTCGCCCAGCGGCTGCGGGTCGAGCAGCCGCTCGTGGGAGAACTCGGCGAGCGCCTTGCGGACCAGGAGGCGGTTGGCGTGCGCCCAGCGCTCGGGGGTGAGGTGGGCGACGGCGCCGGCCGTGCGGGGGGTGGGGGTGCTCATCGGGCGGCTCCCGTGGCCGCCTCGAACGCCTCGCGGGTGCACACGCTCAGCAGTGCCTCTTTCTCGGGCTTGACGATCTTGTCCACGGGTACGAAGCCGACCGCCTCGTTGAGGGCGTGGACGGCGGTGTTGCGGACGTCCGGCTCGACCACGACGCGGGCGGTCGCCGGGTCGCGGAACAGCTCGGCCATCACGGCGGTGATCACGGCGCGGGTGAAGCCGTGGACCGGGGTGTCGGTCGGGGCGACCAGGAAGTGCATGCCGACGTCGCCGGGGAGCGGGTCGTACAGGCCGACCAGCTCGACCCGCGCGGGGTCGTAGCGCTCCATCAGGAACGCCGGCTCCCCGTCGCGGAGCCCGATGAACGCGTCGTGGTGCGGGTGCGCGGCGATCGCCGCGTAGTCCCGCTCCACGTCCTCCTGCCGGTGGTCGCCCATCAGCCAGTAGGACGCCTTGGGGTGGGTGACCCAGCGGTGCACCAGCTCGGCGTCGGCCGACGGGTCGAGCGGGCGGAAGGTGAAGGTGCCTATGCCGGGTGCCGTGTGCGCGGCGGTGGTGCTCATACGGTGAACTCCTGGAACGCGATGGACTTCTCGACGGGGTAGTACTCGGTCCCCAGCAGCTCACGGATGATGTAGGAGTTGCGGTACGCCCCCATGCCCAGGTCGGGCGAGGTGATCGAGTGGGCGTGGACCCCGGCGTTCTGCAGGAAGACGCCGCGGCCCGTCACGTCGACGGAGTAGTTGCGGGCGATGTCGAACCGGCCGCGCCCGTCCCACTTGAGCCGGTCGTGCACGGGCTCCAGGAACGCGGGGACGCGGTACTTGTAGCCGGTGGCCAGGACGAGGCCCTCGGTGCGGACCTCGTAGTCCTTGCCCTGCTCCTCCTGGCGCAGGCCCAGCGTGTACGTGCCGGTCGCCTCGTCGTACGACGCGGTGTTCAGCGAGGAGTTGGTGAGCAGGCGGGTGGGGACCGGGCCGTCCAGGTTCTTCTGGTACAGCAGGTCGAAGATGGCGTCGATGAGGTCGCCGTTGATGCCCTTGAACAGGCCCTTCTGCTCGGTCTCCAGCCGGTAGCGGGTCTCCTCGGGCAGGCCGTGGAAGTAGTCGATGTACTCCGGGGACGTCATCTCCAGCGTGAGCTTGGTGTACTCCAGCGGGAAGAAGCGCGGGGAGCGGGTCACCCAGTTCAGCTGGTAGCCGTGGACGTCGATCTCGGAGAGCAGGTCGTAGTAGATCTCCGCCGCGCTCTGGCCGCTTCCGACGAGGGTGATCGACTTCTTCGCCTTGAGGGCCTCGCGCCCCTGCATGTAGCGGGAGTTGTGGAGGAAGTCGCCGCCCAGGTCCTGGCAGGCGTCGGGGACGTACGGCGGGGTGCCGGTGCCCAGGACGAGGTGGCGGGCGTGGAGCGTGTCGCCGGCGTCGGTGTGGACCGCGTACAGCTCGGAGGCGGCGTCGTACTCGACGCGGGTGACGGTCGTGCCGAAGCGGACGTTGCCCAGCTTCCCGGCGGCCCAGCGGCAGTAGTCGTTGTACTCGGCGCGCAGCGGGTAGAAGTTCTCGCGGATGTAGAACGAGTACAGCCGGCCCTTCTCCTTCAGGTAGTTGAGGAAGGAGTACGGCGAGGTGGGGTCGGCGAGCGTGACCAGGTCCGACATGAACGGCGTCTGGAGGTGGGCGCCCTCGAGGAACATCCCCGAGTGCCACTCGAAGTTCGGCTTCGACTCCAGGAACAGGCCGTCGAGCTCCGCGATGGGCTCGGTCAGGCAGGCGAGTCCCAGGTTGAACGGACCCAGTCCGATACCGATCAGGTCAAGAGGCGTGGACAAGGTTCTCTCCCAGGTACTGCTCGGCGTGGCCGGCTATCAGATCGAGGACGGCGGCGATGTCGCGCACGGTCGTCTCGGGGTTGAGCAAGGTGAACTTCAGGTACTGGCGGCCGTCGACCTTCGTGCCGGCGACGACGGCCTCGCCCGACGCGAAGAGCGCCTTGCGGGCGTGCAGGTTGGCGCGGTCGATCTCCTCGGGGGAGGTGACGGCGCCCGGGACGTAGCGGAAGACCAGCGTGGACAGCGACGGCCGGACCACCACGTCGTACCGCGGGTCGGCGGCGAGCAGGTCGAAGCCCTCCGAGGCCAGGTCGCACACCTCGTCGAACAGCTGGCCGACGCCGTCGGCGCCCATGACGCGCAGCGTCAGCCACAGCTTGAGCGCGTCGAAGCGGCGGGTCGTCTGGAGCGACTTGTCGACCTGGTTCGGGATGCGCTCCTCGATCGTGCGGCGCGGGTTGAGGTAGTCCGCGTGGTACGTGGCGTGGCGCAGCGTCGCGGCGTCGCGGACCAGCACGGCGGAGGAGCTGACGGGCTGGAAGAACGACTTGTGGTAGTCGACGGTGACGGAGTCGGCGCGCTCGATGCCCTCCAGGAGGGAGCGGCGGGTGGGGGAGGCGAGCAGCCCGCAGCCGTAGGCGGCGTCGACGTGCATCCACGCGCCGTACTCGGCGGCCAGCGCGGCGATCTCGGGCAGCGGGTCGATGGAGCCGAAGTCGGTGGTGCCGGCGGTGGCGACGACGGCCATCGGCACGAGGCCCTCGGCGGCGCAGCGGGCCAGCTCGGCGGCGAGGACGACGCTCTGCATGCGCTTGTCGCGGTCGCACGGGATCGACACGACGGCGGACCGGCCCATGCCGAGGAGCTGCGCGGACTTCTGGACGCTGAAGTGGCTGCACTCGGAGGTGAAGATGCGCAGTTTCGTCAGGTCGTCCGTCTTGGCCTCCTCGCGGGCCAGGAGCAGCGCCTGGAGGTTGGACTGGGTGCCGCCGCTGGTGAACACGCCGTCCGCGGACGGGCCGAGGCCGATGCGCTCGGTGGTCCAGTCGATGAGGCGGCGCTCGATCAGCGTGCCGCCGGCGCTCTGGTCCCAGGTGTCCAGGGAGGAGTTGACCGCCGAGAGGACCGCCTCGCCGAGCACGGCCGGGATGACGACCGGGCAGTTCAGGTGGCCCAGGTAGCGGGGGTGGTGGAAGTAGACGGCGTCACGGAGGTACAGCTCCTCCAGCTCGTCCAGGGCGGCGGTGGTGTCGCCGAGGGGCTGGTCGAGGTCGACGGCGGAGACGAGCGGTGCCAGGTCGTCGGGGGTGACGCCGGTGAACGGGCGCCGCGTGGTGGCGAGCTTGCGCGCCACCCGCTCGACTCCTTCGGTGACGGAACGCCGGTACTGCTCCGCCGTTGCGTCGTTGAGCAGGTGCGAGCGCATGCGACATCCTCCCGGATGCGGGGACTTGGGCGTCCCTCTCAGGACAGGGTGAGGGGCGAGGGACGTTGCGTGAGTAAGGTTAGCCTAACCTAAATTGATCTCGCAACGCCGCTCGCCCCCGCGGGTACGGCGTGAACTGCGGCGATGGGCGCGGCAGTCCGGGCACTACACGTCGGCGGCGGTCTCGGGATCGGTCTCCGGGACCTCGCGCAGGGCGTCCTCGCTCAGGCCCCTGCGCCAGTACCCGACGAACGTGACACGACGGCGGTCGAACCGGCGCTCGTTCACGAAGTGCCGGCGCAGCGCCTTCACCGCACCGGACTCGCCCGCGAGCCACACGTACGGCGCCGAACCGGTCACCTCGGCCGCGCGGACCGCCTCGACGGCCGGGGGAGCGCCCTCGTCCCGCACCAGCCAGGTCACCGTCGCGTCCGCCGCGGTGCGCGGCTCGATCCGGTCGCCGGCGTGCGGGACCTCCAGCCACACCCGGGCCCTCGTCCCGGCCGGCAGCCACTCCAGGATCGCCGAGGCGGCGGGCAGCGCCGTCTCGTCGGCCCACATCAGCACCTCGTCGGCGTCCGCGGGCGGCTGGAAGCGGACACCGGTGTTGTCCTCCACGGCCGGGCCCAGGACGGCCACGCGGTCGCCCTGCGCCGCCCGCAGCGCCCAGCGGCAGGCGGGGCCGCCGTCCTCGTGGACGGCGAAGTCGATGTCGACCTCCGTCGTGCCGTCGTCGGCCCGGCGCTGCTCGCGCACGGTGTACGAGCGCATGACGGCCCGTACGTCGTCGGGCATGGCCCGCCACGCGCCCAGCGCGCCGTACAGGTCGCCGTCGACGACGGGCGGCAGGACCGGCTCCGGCTGGCCCGGGTGCGGCAGGAACAGCGACAGGCTCTGGTCCCGGCCCCCGGACGCGAAGCCCGACAGGTCCTCGTCACCGGCTCCGGTGAAGGTCACGCGGACCAGGGACGGTCCGAGCCGCCGCGTCCGTGCGACCTGCAGGGGGAAGAAGTTGAACGGCGGTGCGGCGGTCTCGGCGGTCGTCATGGGGTCAGGCCACCTTCTTCGCGTTCTCGAGCGCCTTGGCGAGGTCCTCCAGCAGCGGGGCGCACTTCTCGTAGGAGTAGACGGGCTCCGTGACGCGCGGGATGACCTGGCCGGCCTTGACGGCGGGCAGCTGCGCCCAGGTGGGCTTGGAGGCCAGGTCCTTGGGCTGGATGGCCGAGCTGCGGTTGTCCATCATGATGATGTCGGCCTGGTACTTGTCGACGTTCTCCCAGCTCAGGCCCTCGAACCAGCCGCCCTGGTCGAGCTTCGTGGGCACGACGACGTTCACGCCGAGCTCCTTGAAGTACAGGGTGTCGGTGGGGCGGGCCGGGGTGGAGACGTAGAACAGGTCGGCGCTGGCCGAGCCGATGAGGACCTTGATCTCCGGCTTGGCCTTGGCGGCGGCGCGCAGCCGGGCCGCGGCCTTCTCGAAGCGGGCCTTGCTGTCGGCGACCTCCTTCGACTTCACGTCGCCGCCCAGGCTCTCGGCCAGCTCCACGTGGCGCTGGATCACCTTCGGCATCGACTGGTCGGCGGCCCACAGGGCGACGCTCGGGGCCAGCTTGAGGATCTTGTCCTTGGACTCGTCCGGCACGTACCAGAGCGCGTCCTTCTCCCACATGTCCGTGATGAGGAGCTCGGGCTGGAGCTTGACGTACTCCTCGATGTTGAACTCGCCCCAGACGTTGCCGATGATCTTGACCTTGTCGACGTCGAGGTCGCCGGCCTGGACGTCGGGCTTGCCGTCGGCGGTCTTCGTGGGGCCGAAGACGCCCTTCACCTCGACGCCGAAGTCGTGCAGCGCGGCCGCCATGCCGGTGAAGGCGACGATGTTCCTCGGGGTGGTCTTGGCCTCCGCCACGGTGCCGCGGTCGTCGGTGAACTTCCACGGCCCCGCCTTCGCCGCGGCACCCTTGTCACCGGACGGCTCGGCGGCCTTCTCCTTGCCGCACGCGGCGAGCGCGGCGCCCAGGCCCAGGGCGCCTCCCGCGGCGAGGAGTCCACGTCGGGTCAGGTGGGTGGCTCGGGCGTTGCTGGGCATGGCGGAGTCGCTTTCGTACGGCCGAGTTCCGGCCACTGGGCACGTTCGAAGGTAGGTTAGCCTAACCTCAGATCATGTCCAGGGGGCAGATCGGTCATACGGCTGTCGATCACGTCACGTCCGTACGGACCGCCCCGCCCGCGCGAGGACCCCGGTCCGGAAGGCGCGGCGGGAACCGCGCCCCGGCCGGGGTCCGGCGGGTGGCCGACCGTCAGGCGGTGAAGCCCAGCTCGCGGGCGATGAGCATGCGCTGCACCTCGCTGGTGCCCTCGCCGATCTCCAGGATCTTGGAGTCCCGCCACATCCGCGCCACCGGGTACTCGTTCATGAAGCCGTACCCGCCGTGGATCTGCGTCGCCTCCCGCGCGTTGTCGACGGCGACGGTCGACGAGTACAGCTTCGCCAGCGCCGCCTCCTTCTTGAACGGCTCGCCCAGCACCAGCCGGGACGCCGCGTCCCGCCAGCCGATCCGGGCCATGTGCGCCCGCATCTCCATGTCGGCCAGCTTGAACTGGATGGCCTGGTTGTCGCCGATGGGCCGGCCGAAGGCGCGGCGCTCCTTCGCGTACTTCACCGACTCGTCCACGCAGCCCTGCGCCAGGCCCGTCGCGAGCGCCGCGATGGCGATGCGGCCCTCGTCCAGGATGCGCAGGAACTGCGCGTACCCGCGGCCCTCCTCGCCCAGCAGGTTGGACACCGGCACGCGGACGTCGGAGAACGACAGCTCGCGGGTGTCCGAGGCGTTCCAGCCGACCTTCGAGTACGGCGCGGCGACCGTGAAGCCCGGCGTCCCCGACGGGACGATGATGGACGAGATCTCCGGGCGCCCGTCCGGCTTGCGGCCCGTCACGGCGGTCACCGTCACCAGGCCCGTGACGTCCGTGCCGGAGTTGGTGATGAAGCACTTGGTGCCGTTGATCACCCACTCGTCGCCGTCCCGCACGGCCGTCGTGCGCGTCCCGCCCGCGTCGGAGCCGCAGTCGGGCTCGGTCAGGCCGAAGGCGCCCAGCATCTCGCCGGAGCACAGCTTCGGCAGCCACTGCCGCTTCTGCTCCTCCGTGCCGAACCGGTGGATCGGCATCGCGCCCAGCGAGACGCCCGCCTCCAGCGTGATGGCCACCGACGAGTCGACGCGGGCCAGCTCCTCCAGGGCGATGCCCAGCGCCAGGTAGTCGCCGCCCATGCCCCCGTACTCCTCGGGGAAGGGCAGGCCGAACAGGCCCATGCGGCCCATCTCCCGCACGATCTCGTACGGGAACTCGTGGCGCTCGTAGAAGTCGCCGATCTTCGGCGCCACCACGTCGTGGGCGAACTCCTCGACGGTGCGGCGCAGTTCCTCGTGCTCGGCGGAGAGCCGGTGGTCCAGGGGCATGGGGTCACTCCTTGTGGGAGAGGGCGCGGACGGTACGTGACGGGCTCGGGCGACCCAGCTCCTCGGCCAGCCACACGCTCGTGGCGGTCAGCCGGTCCAGATCGACCCCGGTCTCGATGCCGAGGCCGCGGAGCATCCACACGAGGTCCTCGGTGGCGAGGTTCCCGGTGGCGGACTTGGCGTAGGGGCAGCCGCCGAGCCCGCCCGCGGAGGCGTCGACGGTGGTCACGCCGTGCCGGAGCGCGGCGAGCGTGTTGGCGAGGGCCTGCCCGTACGTGTCGTGGAAGTGCACGGCGAGCGCGGAGGCCGGCACCCCCGCCTCGCCGAGGGCGGTCAGCAGGGCGTCCACGTGGCCGGGGGTGGCCACGCCGATCGTGTCGCCGAGGCTCAGCTCGCCGCAGCCGAGGTCGGCCAGGGCGCGCGTCACCCGCACGACCCGGTCGACCGGCACGGGGCCCTCCCACGGATCCCCGAAGCACATCGACAGGTAGCCGCGCACGGCCAGCCCCTCCGCCCTGGCGCGGGCGACGACCGGTTCGAACATGGCGAGCGCCTCGTCCACCGTGCGGTTCAGGTTGGCCTTGGCGAACGACTCGGTCGCGCTGGCGAACACGGCGACCTCGCGGGCGCCGAGCGCGAGCGCCCGGTCCAGGCCCCGCTCGTTCGGCACGAGGACGGGCAGCCGCACGTCCAGGTCGGAGACGAGCGGGAACAGCTTCTCGGCGTCGGCGAGCTGCGGCACCCAGCGGGGGTGGACGAAGCTGGTCGCCTCGACCGTGTCCAGGCCCGCCCCGGCGAGGCGGCGGATGAACTCGGCCTTCACCTCGGTCGGTACGACGCCCTGCTCGTTCTGCAGGCCGTCGCGCGGGCCCACCTCGTGGATCCGCACGCGCGCGGGCAGCCCCGGCGCGGGGAAGGCCATCGGCAGTCCGTCGGTCACTTCGCTTCCTCCTCCGGGGCGTGCGGCTCGACGACGGCCAGCACCTGGTCCATGGCGACCGTCGTGCCGGGCGTCACGTCCAGTTCGACGACCGTGCCGTCGTGCGGGGCGGAGATGACGTGCTCCATCTTCATCGCCTCGACCACGAGCAGCCCCTGCCCGGCCGTCACCTCGTCGCCCACGGCGACCTTGACCACCGTGACGGTGCCGGGCATCGGCGCGGTCAGCGAGTCGGCCCCGGAGTGCGCCGAACCGGTGAGGGAGGCGGCCACCGGGTCGTGGTCCAGCACGTTCCAGCTGTCGCCGTCCCGGCCGAGCCAGGTGCCGGCGCGGTGGAACGTGTGGGTGACGCCGTCCAGGGTGACCGTCACCCGGTCGGCGGTCACCGTGCGGCCGGTGGCCCGCGCCACGTGCGCGACGGGTTCGAGCCCCGGCACGCGCAGGTGGTGGGTGACCGGCAGCCGGTCGCCGCCGATCCGCCATCCGCTCGGCACGGAGAACGGGTCGGTCCAGCCGCGCGCGTCGGGCCGCGCGGCGAGCGCGTCCTGCCGTACGGCGGCGGCCGCCTCGTACACCTCGTCCGGGACGCCGTCGGGGACGAGCCCGTCGGCGTCCCGCTCCACCAGGCCGGTGTCCAGGTCGCCGGAGACGACGGCCGGGTGGGCCAGGAGGCGGCGCAGGAACCCGGCGTTCGTCGGCACGCCGAGCGTGACCGTGTCCGCGAGGGCGGCGCGCAGCCTGCGCAGGGCGGTGGCCCGGTCCGGGGCGTGCACGATGACCTTCGACAGCATCGGGTCGTACAGGCTGGACACCTCGGTGCCCACGCTGAGCCCCGAGTCCGTGCGCACCCCCGCGCCCTGCGGCTCGCGCAGCGCGAGGACCGTGCCGCCGGACGGGAGGAAGCCGCGCGCGGGGTCCTCGGCGCACAGGCGGGCCTCCACCGCGTGCCCGGTGAGGGTGATGTCCTCCTGCCGCAGCGGCAGCTCCTCGCCGGCCGCGACCCGCAGCTGCCACTCCACCAGGTCCAGGCCCGTGACCAGCTCGGTCACCGGGTGCTCCACCTGGAGGCGGGTGTTCATCTCCATGAAGTAGTACTGCGAGGGGTCGTTGCCCGGGACGATGAACTCCACCGTGCCCGCGCCCCGGTAGCCGCAGGAGCGGGCCGCCTGCACGGCCGCCTCGCCCATCGCCGCCCGCGTCGCCTCGTCCAGCAGGACGGACGGCGCCTCCTCGATGATCTTCTGGTGGCGGCGCTGGAGGGAGCACTCGCGCTCCCCGAGGTGCACCACGTTGCCGTGGCCGTCGGCGAGGACCTGGATCTCGATGTGCCGGGGCCGGTCGATCCACCGCTCCACCAGCAGCGTGTCGTCGCCGAACGACGCCCGCGCCTCCCGGCGGGCCGCCGCGATCTCGTCCGCCAGCGCGGCCTCGTCGCGCACCAGGCGCATGCCCTTGCCGCCGCCGCCCGCCGAGGGCTTCAGCAGCACCGGCATGCCGATCTCCCGCGCGGCCGCCGCCAGTTCGCCGTCGGTCAGGCCGCTGCCCGAGGAGCCCGGCACGACCGGCACCCCGGCCGCCCGCACGGTCTCCTTCGCGCGGATCTTGTCGCCCATCAGGGAGATCGCGTCGGCGGGCGGCCCGATGAAGACCAGTCCCGCGTCGGCGCAGGCCCGCGCGAACACGGCGTTCTCCGCGAGGAACCCGTACCCGGGGTGGACGGCCTGCGCGCCCGTGCGGGCGGCGGCCTCCAGCAGCCGGTCGACGCGCAGGTAGCTCTCGCCGGCCGGCGGCGGGCCGATCCGCACGGCCGTGTCCGCCTCCCGCACGTGCCGGGCGTCGGCGTCGGCGTCGCTGAACACGGCGACCGAGCGCACCCCGAGGGCGCGCAGCGTCCGGATGACACGGACCGCGATCTCGCCGCGGTTGGCGACGAGGACAGTGTCGAACATCGTCATGGTCGTCAGGTCCCTCACATCCGGAAGACGCCGAAGGCGGGCGCCCCCGGCTCCCGCTGGGGGAGCGGGGCGTTGGCGCACGCGGTCAGGGCCAGGCCCACCACCTGGCGGGTGTCCAGCGGGTCGATGACCCCGTCGTCCCACAGCCGGGCCGTCGCGTAGTACGCGCTGCCCTGCCGCTCGTACTGGGCGCGGACCGGGGCCTTGAAGTCCTCCTCCGCCTCCGGCGGCCACTCCTCGCCGCGCGCCTCGATCTGGTCGCGCTTGACGGTGGCGAGGACGGACGCGGCCTGCTCGCCGCCCATGACGGAGATCTTGGCGTTGGGCCACATCCACAGGAAGCGGGGGCTGTAGGCCCGGCCGCACATCGAGTAGTTGCCCGCGCCGTACGAGCCGCCGACGACGACCGTCAGCTTCGGCACGCGCGTGCAGGCCACGGCCGTGACCATCTTCGCGCCGTGCTTGGCGATGCCGCCGGCCTCGTAGTCCCGGCCCACCATGAAGCCGGAGATGTTCTGCAGGAACAGCAGGGGGATGCCGCGCTGGTCGCACAGCTCGATGAAGTGGGCGCCCTTCTGGGCGGACTCGGCGAACAGGATGCCGTTGTTGGCGACGATCCCCACCGGGTGCCCGTGGATCCGGGCGAAGCCCGTCACCAGCGTCTGCCCGAACTCGGCCTTGAACTCCGCGAAGCGGGACCCGTCGGTGATGCGCGCGATCACCTCGCGCACGTCGTACGGGGTGCGCGAGTCGACCGGCACCGCGCCGTACAGGCCCGCCGGGTCGACCTTGGGCTCCTCGACCGGCTCGACCGTCCAGGGCAGCTGCCCGCGCGCGGGGAGCGTCGCCACGATGTTCCGCACGATCCGCAGGGCGTGCGCGTCGTCCTCCGCGAGGTGGTCGGTGACCCCGGAGACGCGGGAGTGGACCTCGCCGCCGCCCAGCTCCTCGGCGGTGACGACCTCGCCCGTGGCGGCCTTCACCAGCGGCGGGCCGCCCAGGAAGATCGTGCCCTGGTTGCGGACGATCACCGCCTCGTCGCTCATCGCCGGCACGTACGCGCCGCCGGCCGTGCACGAACCGAGGACGGCGGCGATCTGCGGGATCCCCGCGCCGGACATGCGGGCCTGGTTGTAGAAGATGCGCCCGAAGTGGTCCCGGTCCGGGAACACCTCGTCCTGCATCGGCAGGAACGCGCCGCCCGAGTCGACCAGGTACACGCAGGGCAGCCGGTTCTCCAGCGCCACCTCCTGCGCGCGCAGGTGCTTCTTGACGGTCATCGGGTAGTACGTGCCGCCCTTGACCGTCGCGTCGTTGGCGACGACGACCACCTCGCGGCCGCTGACCCGGCCGATGCCGGCGATCACCCCGGCGGCGGGCGCCTGGTCGTCGTACAGGCCGTTCGCCGCGAGCGGGGCCAGCTCCAGGAAGGGCGAGCCCGGATCCAGCAGCGTGTCCACCCGGTCGCGCGGCAGCAGCTTGCCGCGCGCGGTGTGCCGGGCGCGCGCCTTCTCGCCACCGCCGAGCCGGGCGGCGGCGAGCCGCGCCCGGAGGTCGTCGGCCAACTCCCGGTGTGCCGCCTCGTTGGCCTGCCAGGCCGGCGACGCGGGATCCGCCGCGCTCGCCAGCACAGGTGCCTGGTGCATCGTGTCGAGCCCCCTTGCCCGTACGAGAACGTTAATGAGCGTTAACGTATGGCCTTCAGGTTAACGACCGCTAACCGCGTTGTCTAGAATCGATCCATGACGACCAGGACCGACGCCCCGACACGCCGCGAGCAGATCCTGCGGGAGGCCGCCCGCCTCTTCGCCGAGCGCGGTTTCCACGGCGTGGGCGTCGACGAGATAGGCGCCGCCGTCGGCATCAGCGGGCCCGGCCTGTACCGGCACTTCCCGGGCAAGGACGCCATGCTCGCCGAACTGCTCGTGGGGATCAGCGAGCGCCTCCTCGACGGCGGCCGCCGCCGCGTCGCGGAGTCCGACGGCGACCCCGAGGCGCTGCTCTCCGCCCTGATCGACGGCCACATCGACTTCGCGCTCCACGACCGCGCCCTCATCACCCTGCACGACCGCGAGCTGGACCGCCTGCGCGAGACCGACCGCAAGCTGGTCCGCCAGCTCCAGCGCCAGTACGTCGAGCTGTGGGTGGAGGCGGTTCGCCGCGCCTACCCGTCCCTGGCGGAGCCCGACGCCCGGGCCGCCGTCCACGCGGTCTTCGGCCTGCTCAACTCCACCCCGCACCTCGGCCCCGCCGGCACCCTCGTGGGCCGCCCCGCCACGGGCGCCCTGCTGCACCGGCTCGCCCGCGGCGCCTTCGCGGCGGCGGCGCACGAGGACTCGGGCGACGCGCCCGGAGCGCCCGCCGCCGACTGAGCCCCGGGCCGCCGGCCCCGCGGGTGCGCGGGCGCGGCCCCGGGCGCGCGGAGGGCCGGCCGGGTGGTCGGTGCCACCGCGGCCGGCCCCTTCACGTCACGCCCGCGTCAGCAGGCGTACGTCGTGCCGTCCGCCGCGAGGTTCCAGTTGCAGGGGCTGACGGAGCCGGTGGACGTGTTGTTGTCCGGGCTGCCGGGCGTCTTCAGGCGCAGGTCCGGGTTGCGGGACCGGCCGTCGTTGGGCAGGACGTGCCGCGCGTAGCCCCGGTAGACGTGGTGCCAGCCGGCGCTGTCGCGGTGGTGGGTGCCGCTGCCGGTGTGCACGTACGCCTTGGCGCCGGCGGGCAGGTTGTACGAGGGCAGCGCCCGGCCGTACGTGTTGCTGGTGATGTCGGGGACGTACCCGCCCGTGTTCACCGTCCGCGCGGTGACGTTCTTGATGATGAAGTACTCGCCGTTGAGGTTCAGCTGGCGGGTGCCGCTGACGTCCGCCCCCGAGGTGTTGGGCCGCACATGGGTGATCATGAGCGCGCCCGTGGTGGACGCCGCCTGGGCCGGCGTGTACAGCGCGGCGAGGGACAGGGCGGCCGTCGACAGGGCGGCGGCGCGTATCGCACGGTTCAAAGAGGTGCCTTTCTCCAGTGCCGGGCGCGGCGGCCCGGCCGTTCGGGGACTTACCGCGTCCCGGGCGGTGTGGGGTGGCGCGCGCCAGTCTGCCCGCCCGAACGGTGGTTACCGGTGGGTTTCGCCCGACTGGGGCCGAAGGTCCCTCGTGACCCCGCCGCCCACGCCGCGGAACGCCTCGGCCACGGCGGGTGGCGGGCGGCACAATGGGGGAATGCCGATACCCAGCCGCGCCGCCCTCGTCGAGCACCTCGTCCGCACGCGCATCGCGGGGGACGTCGCCACCCCGCGCGACAACAACCTCGCCCACTACCGCAAGCTCGCGAACGGCGACCGGCACTACTGGCTGGGCCTGGAGCTGGGGGACCGCTGGACCGACGAGCAGGACGTCCTCGCGGTGATGGCCGAGCGGTGCGGCGTCGACGACGACCCCGGGCACCGGGCCGGCCAGGACACCATCGACCCCGAGCTGACCGTCGACGCCCTGGACCGGATGGCCGCCCGCCTGCGCAAGGCCGCCGCGGCCCGGGAGCGGGTCCTCTTCGCGACCGGCCACCCCGGCGCGCTCCTCGACGTGCACAGCCGCACCGCCGCCGCGCTGCGCGCCGCCGGCTGCGACGTCGTCCGCATCCCCGGCGGGCTCACCGCCGACGAGGGGTACGTGGTGCAGTTCGCGGACGTGGCCGTGTTCGAGCGGGGCGCCACGCTGTGGCACACCCACTCGCCGGAGCCGATGAACGCGATCCTCGACGGGCTGCGCGCCATGGACCAGCCCCTCCCGGACCTGGTCGTCGCGGACCACGGCTGGGCGGGCCGCGCGGGCCAGCGCGGCATCGACGCGGTCGGCTACGCGGACTGCAACGACCCGGCCCTGTTCATCGGGGAGGCCGAGGGCACCCTCCAGGTCGCGGTCCCCCTCGACGACCACGTCCTGGACCCGCGCTTCTACGAGCCCCTGACCGCCTACCTGCTGGACGCGGCCGGCCTGCTCTGACCCGCGGTCCGCCCGGCCGCGCCCGCCCCGTCCGGCGACCGCGCGCCGGGTGGGCGGCGGTCCGGCACGGTGACCGGAGGGCGCCGGCCGCGCCCCCGGAGGAGGCCGGTGTCACCTGCTCGGAGCAACACCCCCGTACGGGGGATCTCGTTGACCGTTCGGCGGGGACGGGTGGCGTGCGGAGACCGGCGCCCGCGCGGCGGAGAGCTTCGCGCCCCGGACCGACGCCCGGCCGCGCGGCTCCGTGCCGACGCGTCCGCACCGCGGAAGACCTCGAAAGGCACGACACCCATGAAGTTCAGGAACACCCTCGCCTGCGCGTTCGCCGCCCTGGCCGCCACCGGCGGCGCCGCCGGGACCGCGCAGGCGGCCGACGACGACACGACGAAGTTCGGCAACGACGGGCAGATCGTCAGCTGCGGGTTCATCGAGATCGTCGACCAGCCGAACCTCGGGCCCTCCGACAACAACACCGACTGCTCCGAGAACGTCAGGGAGAAGAAGACCGGTCTGGTGCACGTGGTGGACGAGGTGCTCCTCCCCCGGCACCACGAGTACCGCTGACCCCGGCCTCCCGCCCCCGGCGACCCGCCGGGCGCGCCCGCCCGCCCGGCGGGCCCCCACGGCCCCTCCGGGAGGCGGCTCACCGCGGGACGCGGACCACGCCCTCCTGGACGACGGAGATCGCCAGACGGCCGTCGCGCGTCCAGATGCGGGCCTGACCCAGGCCGCGGCCGCCGGACGACGTCGGGGACTCCTGGTCGTACAGCAGCCACTCGTCGGCGCGGAACGGGCGGTGGAACCACATCGCGTGGTCCAGGGACGCGCCGACCACGTCGCCGACCGCCCAGCCGCCCCGCCCGTGGGCGAGCAGCACCGGGTCGAGGAGCGTCATGTCGGAGACGTACGTGGCGAGGCAGGCGTGCAGCAGGGGGTCGTCCGCGAGCTTGCCGTCCACGCGGAACCAGACCTGCGAGCGCGGCTCGCGGGGCTCGCCCGGCGTGGCGTACGGCGGTTCGACCGCGTAGCGCAGGTCCACCGCGGCGCGGGCCTCCAGCAGCCGGTCGACGGCGCCCGGGTCGGTGAACCGGTCGGCGTACCGGGGGAGGGCCTCCCGCCCCGGCGGCAGGGTCTCCGGGTCCGGCGCGGGCGGCATGTCCGCCTGGTGGTCGAGCCCCTCCTCGTCCCTCTGGAACGACGCCGAGAGGTGGAAGACCGGCCTGCCGTGCTGGACGGCGACCACCCGGCGGGTGGTGAAGGACCGCCCGTCGCGGATGCGGTCCGCGGTGTAGACGATCGGCGCGTCCGGGTCGCCCGCGCGCAGGAAGTACGCGTGGAGGGAGTGCGGCGCGCGGTCCTCGGGCACCGTGCGGCCGGCCGCGGCCAGTGCCTGGGCCGCGACCTGGCCGCCGAAGACCCGGGGCACGACCGCGCTGCGCGACCGGCCCCGGAAGATGTCCTCCTCGACCCGCTCCAGGTCGAGCAGGTCGAGGAGGTCGTCGAGTGCTTCGCCCACCTGTGCTTACAGGCCCATCGACTTGGCGATGATCGACTTCATGATCTCGCTGGTGCCGCCGTAGATGCGGTTGACGCGGTTGTCCGCGTACAGGCGGGCGATCGGGTACTCGTTCATGTAGCCGTAGCCGCCGTGCAGCTGGAGGCAGCGGTCGATGACGCGGTGCGCGACCTCGGTGCAGAACAGCTTGGCGGACGCGGCCTCGGCCGCGGTCAGCTCGCCCGCGTCCAGGGCCTCCAGGGCGCGGTCGGCGACGGCCTCGGCGGCGTCCACCTCGGCCTGGCAGGCGGCCAGTTCGAACTTGGTGTTCTGGAAGTGCGCGACCGGCTTGCCGAAGACGGTGCGCTCCTGGACGTAGTTCTGGGCGAACCGGACGGCGGCCTTGGCCTGCGCGTACGCGCCGAAGGCGATGCCCCAGCGCTCGGAGGCCAGGTTGTGGCCCAGGTAGGAGAAGCCCTTGCCCTCCTCGCCGAGCAGGTCCTCGACCGGGACCTTGACGTCGACGAACGCCAACTCGGCGGTGTCGGAGGTGCGCAGGCCCAGCTTGTCCAGCTTGCGGCCGACGGAGTAGCCGGCGGACTTGGTGTCCACCGCGAACAGGGAGATGCCGAAGCGGCGGTCGTCCTCGCGCGGCGCGGACGTGCGGGCGCAGACGATGACGCGGTCGGCGTGCACGCCGCCGGTGATGAAGGTCTTGGCGCCGTTGAGGACGTAGTGCGTGCCGTCCTCGGAGAGCTTGGCGGTGGTCTTCATGCCCGCGACGTCGGAGCCGGTGCCCGGCTCGGTCATCGCCAGCGCCCACATCTCCTCGCCGGTGACGAACTTCGGCAGGTAGCGCTTCTTCTGCTCGTCGGTGGCGAGCATCTTGAGGTACGGCAGGGCGAGCAGGACGTGCACGCCGGAGCCGCCGAAGTTGACGCCCGCGCGGGCGGTCTCCTCGTACAGCACGGCCTCGAACTTGTGGGTGTCCAGGCCGGCGCCGCCGAACTCCTCGGGGACGTTGATGCCGAAGACGCCCAGCTCGCCGAGCTTGTAGTAGAAGTCGCGCGGCGCCTGGCCGGCGGCGAACCACTCGTCGTAGACCGGGACGACCTCGGCCTCGACGAAGGCGCGGATGGTGTCCCGGAACGCCTCGTGGTCCTCGTTGAATACGGTACGGCGCACGAGCCGCCTCCTTCGGTTCCTGTCCTGGTTCGGCCGGATGCTCCGACGCTCCGGCATGTGCCTAAGCGCTTGCTCAGCCTGTGTCAGTCGAAGTTACTCACCGGTCACCCGGTCTGTCCAGACTCCGTGTCTGTGATCCAGAGCCCTTCGGCGGGGTCGTACACGTACGTCGGCCTCCCGCGGGTCCCGCTCGTGCGGAAGGGCTTCCCGCCGTCCGTGATCCGCACCGTCCCCGAACGGCCCCCGGCGCTCCACTCCAGCTCCAGGTACCAGCGGCAGTCGCACCCCGCCGTCCGGGCGGAGACGAGCAGCTCCTCGGGGTCGGAGGAGGTGACCTTGTACGGGAAGGAGACGGCCGGGATCGTCCGGACCTCGGCGCCGGAGGCGTCGAGGCCGTCGACGGGCCTCGCGAGCGGGCGCGGCCGGTCGAGGTCCACGGCGAAGTGGCGCGGTGTGACGGCGCCGCCGCAGCCGTCGTCCATCCGGTACGCGTTCCACGGCAGCGGCGCGGCCCGGTCGACCACGCGCACGTGCAGGGCCTGGAGGACGACGGCGTCGGACGGCGACCGGCCCTGGAGCGTGATCCGCACCAGCGCCTCCCCGCCGTGCACGGCACCGTGCGTCCGGGCCCACGCCCCGGAGTCGGCCGCGACCGGCGGCGGGGCGACCGCGCGGGGGGCCCGGTCCACGGCGTAGGTGTGCCCGCAGCCGCCCTGCCAGAGCTGGGAGCCGACGGTCCAGGTGAAGGGGAGGGGGGCCGCGGACCGCCCCGGAGGGGTGGGAGCGGGAGCGGAGGGCGTACGGGTGGGGCGGCCGAGCAGGGCGGCGGCGAGGGCGAGCACGACGAGGGTGACGGCGGCGGCGACGAGGCGGGGAGCGGGGACGGCACGACGGGGGCGGGCGCGGGGCGCCTCCGGCGCGGCCGGGTCCGGGGCGGGGTCGGGCCCCGGTTCCGGCGCGGCCGGTTCCGGGTCGGGGTCGGGCCCCGGTTCCGGCGCGGCCGGTTCCGGGTTCGGTTCCGGCTCGGACGGCGTGGACGGTTCGGGCGTGGGCGTGGGCGTGGGCGAGGGCACGGGCGAGGCCGTGCGGCGGCGGGCGCGGTCCGCCGCCGTCCAGGCCGCCTCCAGGGCCCGCCGTTCCTCCTCGCCCACCCCGCACAGCAAGGCGAGGCGGTCGACCACGGCGAACTCCTCCGGGACGGTCGCGCCGGAGCAGTAGCGGTGGAGGGTGGACGCGCTGACGCTCAGGCGCCGGCCCAGCGCCTCGTAACTCCTCCCGTCCCGCGCCTTCAGCGCGCGCATGAGCCCCGCGAACTCCTCGACGGCTGCGTCCTTCGGCATTCCATCCCCCTCGGCCCCGCGTCCCACCCTTCACGTTCTTGCACGTCAGCAGGGGTGGAATGGTTCCGGGACGGAGGGTGGGCCCGTGATCGTTGCAGGCGGCGGGCGCCGGCCCCACGCTGGTTGAGCACTGACCGAACGAACGACCCGACGGGGGATCCACCACCGTGAACAAGCTCCGTACCGCACTCGCCACCGCCGCCGCTGCCGCCCTGGGCCTCGCGGCCCTCGCCACGGCCCCGGCGCAGGCCGCCGCCCAGCCCGCCTTCCTCTCCGCCTCCGAGATGCCGAAGTCGTCCACGCCGTGGACCGCCTCCCAGGTCTTCGCCGGCGTCCCGGAGAACGGTGGCACCCTCTGCGCCCCGTACAAGATCCCGGCGCAGAACAGCCGCTACCGCGACTTCAGCAACGGGCTCGACGCCTACGGCGTCCAGATCACCAACGTCGCCCCCACCGAGGCCGACGCCGTGAAGCTGGTCGACACCCTGCGCAAGTCCCTCGCCGGCTGCGGCCCCCTGTTGGAGCAGCAGAACCCGGGCCTGCAGGCCGTCAGCGCCTCCCACGGCCAGCTCGCCGTCGAGGAGGGCGCCTGGGTCTACAGCCTGGACACCGCCGACCCGCAGATCGGCAACAGCGACATCCACCTGTTCGCCGTCGGCCGCGACGGCCGCACCGTCACCCTCGTCCGCTGGGGCCAGATGGGCGACCTCGAGGACGCCCCGCTGACCGCCTTCCGCACCACGACGAAGACCGCCGTCAACAAGCTCCACTGACCCGGGGCTCCCCCGGGGGGCCGACCACAGTCCGACAGCGGCGCGTCCGGAACCCGGGCGCGCCGCCGTCGCGCTCCTCCGGTTCGCGGCGCCGGAAGTGAGGACCGCCCCGGTGCGGGCCCTGCCCGACGGGGGCAGGCACAGCGGTCTCCACCTGTCCCTCGCCGTGCAACGGGATGCTGTCGCAGCCAACCACTACGCTGGCGGCGGAGAGGGGCCGGCATGCTGCTGAGATTCCGCACGGCCAATGTGCGGTCACTGCGCGACGAGCAGGAGTTGACGTTCGTCGTGTCCGAGGACGAGCAGGGCGGTGCGGCGCGGCGCATCGAGTTGGCGGGGGGCGCGGTCGGCGTGCTCCCCCTGGTGGGCATCTTCGGCGCCAACGCCTCGGGCAAGTCGAACGTCCTCGCCGCGATGACCGACATGAGCGGCGCGGTGCAGAACTCCTACGCCCGCTGGGCCGCCTACGACGGCACGGACCGGACCCCCTTCGCGCTGGACGGCAAGGGCGGCGAGGAGGCCAGTTTCTACGAGGTGGACCTCGTCCTCGACGGCGTGCGCTGGACGTACGGCTTCGAGCTGGGTCCCGAGCGCGTCGAAGCCGAGTGGCTGCACGGCTACCCTCGCGGACACCGCCAGGTGTGGCTCGACCGGGACGCCTCGCGCGCCAAGGTCTACGACTGGCCTGGCGCCCGGGTGAAGGACCGGGCGGGCCTGGAGCGCCGCACCCGGCCGAACGCCCTGGTGCTCTCCACCGCCGGCACGGACAACCATCCGCAGCTCACCCCCCTCTTCCACTGGTTCCGCCGCAACCTCTGGCTGGTCAACCCGGAGGTGGAGCGGGAGGAGCGGGAGACGTTCACGACGCGTGAGCTGGCCGGCAGGCGCGCCCGCCGCATCAACGAGCTGCTGAGGGTCGCCGACCTCGGCATCACCGGGGCCCAGGCCGTGGAGGGCCCCGGGGGGCGCCCGGAGGTCCGGCTCACCCACCGGTCCGCCACGGGCGACGTCCCCCTCGACTGGCGCGACGAGTCCTACGGGACCCGCTCCTGGTTCGCCCTCCTCGGTCCGCTGCTGCTGGCCCTGGACGAGGGAGCGGTGCTGCTCGTCGACGAACTCGACGCCAGCCTGCACCCCCGCTTCGCCGCCGAGGTCATCCGGCTGTTCCACGACCCCCAGGCCAACGCCAAGGGGGCGCAGCTCGTCTTCACCTCGCACGATCCCTCCGTCCTCACCACACCCAGCGGGGGCCGCCTGCTGGAGCCCCCGCAGGTGTGGTTCACCGAGAAGGACGAGGACGGGGCGACCGAGCTGTACCCGCTGACCGCGGCCTCCCCGGGGGAGGACGAGGACCTGATGAAGTCCTACCTGGCCGGCGCCTTCGGGGCGGTCCCCTCGCTGCTGGAGGGTCAGATCGCCCGGCGGCTGCTGGCGGCGAACGAGCGGGAACGCGAATCCGGGGCGGAGCGGAGCGGCGACTGATGGCACGTACGAGGGGGAAGGACGCGCTGGGGCCCGCGAAGAGGGGACAGCGGCGCTACAAGATCGTCCATGTCTTCACCGAGGGCCTGGTGACCGAGCCGCAGTACATCGAGATCGTGCGCGGCAAGCCCGACAAGACGGGGGTCGAGGTCCGGATCGCGAACGCGTCCGCGCCGGGCTCGCAGCGCAAGCCGATCGTGCTGGTCGAGGCCGCGGCACGGCTGATGCGCGAGGAGACGCGGGCCGCGAGGAAGGCGAAGCTGGACGAGAAGCTGTGGCCGGAGGTCTGGTGCCTCTTCGACCGCGACGAACACCAGCAGATCCCGGCGGCCCTGCGGCTCGCCGACGAGGCGGGGGTGCGGGTCGCCTTCTCGCACCCGTGCTTCGAACTGTGGCGGCTGCTCCACCACAAGCCGGTGCACGGCAAGTTCAGCGGTGTGTGCGGGGAGGTCGTGAGGCAGCTCCCCCTCGCGGGGACCCCCGAGAAGCTCAAGCACATGGCGCCGGACGAGCTCCCGGAGAACAGCTTCGCCCAGGCGAAGAAATGGGCGCAGAAGATCAACGCCCAGCACCCCGCCCACGTGCCGATGGACCAGCGCGACCCGTACACGGACGTGTACGAGTTCGTCGAGAAGGGCCTCAGGGTCGCCGGATACTGAGGGATCGCGGCCGGCGGGGTCCGCGGTTTCCACCTCCGCCCCGAGTCGCCGTAGGGTTCCCTCGTCATATCGGGTCGTAGGGAAGACGGTGACGTGGCCAAGCTCACGCTCGCGCAGCTGGAGCGGCACCTGTTCGCCGCCGCGGACATCCTCCGCGGCACGATGGACGCCTCCGAGTAGAAGGACTACATCTTCGGCCTGCTGTTCCTGAAGCGGGCCAACGACGAGTTCGAGGCGGCACGCGAGCGGATCAGAGAGCACGCGGAGACCTTGCCGGGCATGACCGGGGAGCGGCTGGAGGGCTGCCTGGAGCGCCCGTCACCGTACAGCGAGCGCGGAGTCCTCTTCGTCCCGCAGGAGGCTCGCTGGGCGAGGACCGCGTCCGGCACCCACAACATCAACGAGACGCGTCTGAGGCCCGCCCTCCAAGCGCTCGAAGGGCAGAACGCCAAGCTCAGGGGCCTCTTCAACCAGCTCGACTTCAACCGTATCGGCGGCTCGGGCGCCACGGCGGGTGCCGCCAAGCTCGCCGATCAGCGGCTGAAGCTGCTGATCGCCCACTTCGGGCGGGTGCGGCTGCGGACGGGACGCCGCGGTCACCCTGCACGCGCCTCAGGGACGTCCGATCTGCCGTGGAGTACCACCACGACCGAGGGCCTCCGATCGGTGTGATCCCGTCCTGGTCAATGCCTGTCCGGAGACACCGGACCGCTGGGACGGTGACCGTCCAGGCTCCGTCCACGGCGCAGTGGTCCATGACCGTCGGACGAGGTGAGCCCGCCGCGCAGGAATCACCCGCGACGGCCCGGCTGAGCCGACCACTCGGCGGTTCTTGCCACCCGGGTTCGACCGGGCGGCAAGAACCGCTTCACAGGTGCACGGGCCCGGGGTGACGCGGTTGAGGGCGTCGACCGTGCGGGTATGCCCCGTCCAGCCGCGCGCGGGGAACGCGGGCGGATCCGGCTTCGACCGAGGGGGCGTCAGTGGGGAACGACAGAGTGGCTGGCCTGGGGCTCGGCGCGGTCCGCGGTGACTACGCCGTCATCAACCCGGCGCTGGGCGCCGTGGCGCAGGTACTGCGGGGGTTTCTGCTGCTCTTGTGGGGCGCCCTGCTCGTCACCACCGTCGTCAACCCGTCCGCGGTCGATGGGAACGCCGCCGTCGCGACCGCCGTGGTGGCCGCGGTGTACGCCCTGAAGTTCGGATGGCGCCGGCTGACCGCCCGGCTCGGCGTCAACAGGTGCTACCTGTGCGCGGACGGAGTGGCCGTCACCGACCGGTTCGGCCGGATACGCGACTCCGTGGCGTGGAGCGAGGTGACCGGGGTGCGGCAGCAAGCGGTGGCGGGTCTCGTCGTGGCCTGCCACCGCGTCGAGGTCCTCAGACGCGGTGCCGCGCCCCTCTGGTTCGTGGCGCCGGGAGCCAAGTCCGCCCTGGTGCGGGCCCTGCTCGACGAGGGCAGGCGTAGCGGCGTCCTCCGGTGACCACCCACGCGGACGCCGGAGGCCCCGACACCGCGTAGGCGCGCTGGTGGGCTTGCGGGCCCTTCAGCCCGTGGGGGCCCGGCCTGCTTCCGGGGCCCCGCCTACAGGGCGGACCAGAGCTCCATCCGCACGTCCGGGTCCTCCAGGTCCGTGTCGAGTAGCGTCGCGCAGCGGGCCACGCGCTGGCGGACGGTGTTGCGGTGCACGCCCAGCGCCGCCGCGGTGCGGTTCCAGACCAGCGGGGGCCGGTGTTCGCCGCCCCGGTGTCCGTCGCGGTCAGCGGTTGGCCGACAGGAGGGCGTGGGCGTGGTGGACGAGTGCCTGGCGCACCTCGTCCGGGGACAGCACGGTGAGCGGGGTGGCCAGGCCGAGGAGGTAGGCGGCGAGCTGGTCGACGCTGTTGCCGCCGATCCGGACCACGGTGGTCGCGGGGCCGTCGGAGTGGTGGGTGCCGATGGTGGGGGGCACCTTCCGCAGGGCGCGGTCCAGGGGGAGGGGGAGGCGGACCGTCGTGTACACCGGGTACACGACGCTCGCTATCCCGTGGGAGACCAGCGCCGCGGCGTCGGGCGGGTCGGTCAGGTCGGCCGGTTCGGTGGTGGAGCGCACGCCCACCACCCGGTCGGCGCGGAACGTGCGCCACTCCTGTTTGGCGACGTCCCGGGCGACCAGGTACCAGCGCAGGCCGGTGTGGACCAGGCGGTAGGGGTCGGCGGCCCGCACGGAGGCCCGGCCGGCGTGGTCCCGGTAGGAGAGGGTGACGCGCAGGGCGCTGTGGCAGGCCCGCGCCAGTTCCAGCAGCAGGAGCGGGTCGATCTGCGGCTCGCCGGAGCGGGGGGTGTGTTCCAGGGCCGCGTCCATCGTGCCCAGCCGGCCCGCGAGGCGTGCGGGCAGGCTCTGGCGGAGCTTGAGCAGCGCGGAGAGGGCGGCCTGCCCGGTGCCGAGGACCCCGCTGAGCGCGGCTTCGCGCAGGGCGACGGCGACGGCCAGGGCCTCCTCGTCGTCCAGTACCAGCGGCGGCGTCCGGGTGCCGGGGCTGAGCCGGTAGCCGCCCCAGGGGCCGGGGGCGGACTCGACCCCGTAGCCGAGGTCCCGCAGCCGGGCGATGTCGCGGCGGACCGTGCGGTCGGTGACCGCCATGCGTTCGGCCAGCTGGCGGCAGGTCCACTCGGGACGCGCGGACAGCAGCGACACCAGGCGCAGCAGGCGGGAGGAGGTCGTGGTCACGAGCAGCCAGTGTCCCGTACGACCAGGACACGTCCTGTCCGGGTCATGGCCTACGGTCCGGTCCCATGAGCACCCCAGAGATCCGTCTCCTCTCCTGCGACTTCGACTGCCCCGACCCGGCCGAGCTGGCCCGCTTCTACGGCGAGGCCCTGGGCCTGCCCGTGCTGTACCGCAGCGACGACTTCGTCCTGCTGGGGCGGGAGGGGGCCCCGGGGCTGGGCTTCGTCCGCCAGGCGGGCTACCGGCCCCCGGCCTGGCCCGACCCCTCCCACAGCAAGCAGGCCCACCTCGAACTGGGCGTCGACGACCTGGACGCCGCGCAGGAGAGGATGCTCGCCCTGGGCGCCGTCCTGCCCTCCTTCCAGCCGAAGCCCGACGCGTGGCGGGTGCTCCTGGACCCGGCGGGCCACCCCTTCTGCCTGGCGACGCACGGGACCTGAGTCCCCCGCGCGGCCTCCGGCCCGCGTCCGGCTCGCGGCGCGGCAGGGGGCCGAACCGCCCGCCCCGCCCCCACGCCCGCCCCGCTTCACAGCCGCCGCAGCGCGAACCACAGCTCCATCCGCGTCTGGGCGTCCTCCAGGTCCGCGTCGAGGAGGGCCGCGCACCGGGTGATGCGCTGGCGGACCGTGTTGCGGTGGACGCCCAGCGCGGTGGCCGTGCGGTCCCAGCCGCCGTGCAGGGACAGCCACACGCGCAGGGTCTCCACCAGTGCCGGGCTGTCCAGGAGCGGGCCCAGCAGGGCGCGGGCGTGGGCGTGGGCCTCGGCCGGGTCCACCAGGGCGTCGAGGCCGCCCGCGTGGTGCCGCGCCAGGCCCGTGTGCGCGGCCTGCGCGCGGCGCAGGGCGCGGCGGGCCTGCGCGTCGGCGGCGGCCAGCTCGCCGGGCCCGGCCGGGGCGCTCACCCCGAGCGTCCAGCCCGGCTGCGGCGCCACGTCCCGCCCGGCCGGGAGCAGCGCCCGTACGGTGCCCTCCGCGGCGTCCACCAGCGGGGTGCCCAGCGCCGGCGGCGGGGCCTGCCCGTCGCCCCCGCGCGCGTGGACCACCGTCCAGGGCGCCTCGCCCAGCAGCGGCGCCACCTCCTCGGGGCGGGCGCCCAGCAGGAGCCGTACCAGCGCGGCCGACCGGGTGGCCTCGTCGGCGCCCTGGTGGGGCGCGGTCAGCAGGGACAGCAGCACCATCGCGGTCTCGGCGATCCGCTGGTCGGCCTCCTCGTGCCGCGCCAGGGCCAGGCCGAGCGTCAGCCCCTCCCGCCCGGTGCCCAGGCTGTAGGCGGCGAGCCGTACGCCGGGGGCACCGGGCGCGCCCTCCGCCGCACCGGGGCCGGTCCCCGCGGGCCCGCCCGTCCCGCCGACCGTGTCCGCCGCCGACGACGGGCGCCGCTCCTCCCCGGCGACCACCGCGACCAGCCGGTCCAGCGCCGCCGCCTCCCGCGGGGTGAGCCCCCGGCCGGCCGCCGCGTACTCCGTGCCGTCCGGCGCGTACAGCGCGGCCCGCCCGCCCAGCCGCGCGGCCAGCACCCTCAGCACCGCCGGCACCGGGCCGGGGCGCGCGGCGGCCGTGGCCAGCGCCCGCTGCGCGTCCGTCACCCGGCGCAGCTCGTGGAGGCGGGCGTCCGCCATCAGCCGCCACACCGCCCGGGCGACCGCCGCGAACGTCGTGCCCGGCTCCACCTCCACCAGCGGCAGCCCGTGCCGCCCGCACGCCTCGACCAGGGGGGCCGGCACCGTGTCGTACACCGGGGTCACCCCGAAGCCCAGCGCCGCCGCGCCCGCCTCGGCGGCCCGCGCCACGAACCGCTCCGGGTCCGCCAGCTGCACGCCCGCCGTGAGCAGCAGCTCCCCGCCCAGCAGGTACGGGTAGGGGTCGGCCATCTCGGAGGTGTGCACCCAGTGCAGCTCCGTGTCCGGATCGCCGGCGACCAGCCGCAGCCCCAGCTCCCGGCGGGCCAGCAGGGCGGCCAGCCGCACCGGCGGGGCGAACGGCACCAACGGCTCCACCATGGACGCTTCCTCCATTCCGACACGCCCGAATGGAAGAAACGTACACTTCTGCGGCCCGGGTGCCGCCCGTACCGTCGTATCCATGGACGCCGTGTGACGTACGGCGCGAGCGCAGGAAAGAAGGCACCCCACATGAGCAGCACCAGCGGCACGCCCCGCGGCCCCGTCGACTCCTCCCGCGTCCCGCGCTACGCCGGCCCGGCGACGTTCGCCCGGCTGCCGCGCCTCGACGAGGTCGGCACGGCCGACGTCGCCGTCGTCGGCGTCCCCTTCGACTCGGGCGTCTCCTACCGGCCCGGCGCCCGCTTCGGCGGCAACGCCATCCGCGAGGCCTCCCGCCTGCTGCGCCCGTACAACCCGGCGCAGGACGCCTCCCCGTTCGCCCTCGCGCAGGTCGCGGACGGCGGCGACATCGCCGTCAACCCGTTCAACATCAACGAGGCCGTCGAGACCGTCGAGGCCGCCGCCGACGACCTGCTGGGCACCGGCGCCCGCCTGATGACGCTGGGCGGCGACCACACCATCGCCCTGCCGCTGCTCCGCTCGGTCGCCAAGAAGCACGGCCCGGTCGCCCTGCTCCACTTCGACGCCCACCTCGACACCTGGGACACCTACTTCGGCGCCGAGTACACCCACGGCACGCCGTTCCGCCGGGCCGTCGAGGAGGGCATCCTCGACACCGAGGCGCTCTCCCACGTCGGCATCCGCGGCCCGCTGTACGGCAAGCAGGACCTGACGGACGACGAGAAGATGGGCTTCGGCATCGTCACCTCGGCGGACGTGTACCGCCGCGGCGCCGACGAGGTCGCCGACCAGCTCCGCCAGCGCATCGGCGACCGCCCGCTGTACATCTCCATCGACATCGACTGCCTCGACCCGGCCCACGCGCCCGGCACCGGCACGCCCGAGGCGGGCGGCATGACCTCCCGCGAGCTGCTGGAGATCCTGCGCGGCCTGGCCTCGTGCAACCTGGTCTCCGCCGACGTGGTCGAGGTCGCCCCGGCGTACGACCACGCGGAGATCACCTCGGTCGCGGCGTCCCACACGGCGTACGAGCTGACCACGATCATGTCCCGGCAGATCGCGGCGGCCCGCTCCGCCGGGGCGTAGCGGCGGCCGGGTAGCCTCCGCTGAGCGGCGCCGGACCGTTGCGTACGGGGCCGGCGCCGCCGCACCGCCCACGGAGTCCGGAGACCATGACCCACGACCACGACGTCGTCCTGCGCCCCACCGCCGCGCAGACGGAAGCCGCCCTGAATCTGACGCCCGGACGGATCGGCGGCGACCTCGTCGTCGAGACCCTGCGCGGCCTCGGTGCCACGACCGTGTTCGGGCTGCCCGGGCAGCACGCGCTCGGCGTGTTCGACGCGCTCGGCCGCTCGGACCTGGAGTACGTGGGCCTGCGCGTCGAGAACAACGCGGGCTTCGCCGCCGACGCGTACGGCCGGATCACCGGCGAGGCCGCGCCGCTGCTGCTGTCCGCCGGGCCCGGCGCGCTGACCGCCCTGCCCGCCCTGCAGGAGGCCGCCGCGGCCTCGGCGCCCGTCGTCGCGATCGGCGCGCAGGTCCCGGTCCGGGGCCTGGGCGGCGGGCGCCGCGGGTACCTGCACGAACTGCGCGACCAGCAGGCGTCGTTCCGCGACGTCGTGAAGTCCGTGCACCCGGTGCGCGCGGCGTCCCAGATCCCGTCCGCGATCACCGCGGCCTGGGAGTCGGCGCTCACCGCCCCGCACGGGCCCGTGTGGGTGGAGATCCCGGCGGACGTGCTGGACGCCCCCACGGACCTGCCCGTCGTGACGGCGGCGGACGCCACCCCGCACGAGCTCGTCCCCCGCCCGGAACTGACCGCGCTCGCGGCGCACTGGCTGTCGCACGCCGAGCGCCCGGTGATCGTGGCGGGCGGCGGCGTCGTGCGGGCGGACGCCTCCGGCAAGCTGCGGGCGCTGGCCGAGCGCCTGTCCGCGCCGGTCGTGACGACCTTCGGCGGCAAGGGCGCCTTCCCGTGGGAGCACCCGCTGTCGCTCCAGTCGTGGCTGGAGGACCGGCACACGACGGAGTTCCTCCAGGACGCGGACGTCCTGCTCGTCGTCGGCTCCGGGCTGGGCGAACTGTCGTCGAACTACCACACGTTCCGGCCGCGCGGGCGGATCGTGCAGATCGAGGCCGACCTCGGGAAGCTGGAGTCCAACCACCCGGCGCTCGGCATCCACGCGGACGCCCGCCTCGCGCTGTCGGCGCTGCTGGAGACGGTGGAGGAGCGCCGGGACCCGGCGGCCCCGGAGCGGGTGCGGGAGGTCCTCGACGCGGTCCGCGCGCGGATCGACGCGCAGGACCTCGACCTGGAGCGGGGCCTCCTCGCCTCGGTGCGCGCGGCGCTGCCGGACAGGTCGCCGAGCTTCTGGGACATGACGATCCTGGGGTACTGGGCGTGGTCGGCGTTCGACGCCCGGCGCCCCGGCACGATGCACTCCGCGCAGGGCGCGGGCGGCCTCGGCTACGCCTACCCGGCCGCCCTCGGCGCCGCGGTGGCCGACCGCAGCCGCCCGGTCCTGGCGGTCTCCGGCGACGGCGGCGCCCTGTACTCGATCGCCGAGCTGGCCACGGCCCGCCAGCACGACCTGCCGGTGACGTGGCTGATCGTCGACGACGGCGGCTACGGCGTCCTGCGCGCGTACATGTCGGACGCCTACGGCCGGGCCACGGGCACGGAGCTGGCGCGCCCCGACTTCGTGGCCCTGGCCGAGTCGTTCGGCGTGCCGGCGCGACGGACGACGCCGGAGGGGCTGGAGGGCGACCTGCGGGACGCGCTCAGGGCCCCCGGTCCGTCGGTGGTGGTGCTCCCGGCGGTCCTCCGCATGTTCGCGCCGACCCACACGGAGGACTGACGGGCGGTCAGCCGGCGGTCACCAGATGGACTCGACCCACTCCGGGTGGTCGATGAACGGGTTCCGGTTGTGCTGGTAGGTGCTGTGGATCAGCTCGTTGCGGTTGCGCTCGAACGCGTCCGGCGGGTCCTGCTCGTTCCACTGCTTCAGCACGGAGAGGCGGCCGTGGAACGGGACGGTGCCGTTGGTGACGGTGTCGTTGGGCTCCAGGTCCGGCCAGCCGTCGGTGCCCTCGTAGCGGACGGCCATGTACAGGATCATGCGCGCCACGTCGCCCTTGTCGGCGGCGCGGGGCTCGAAGCTGTTGGAGTCGGTGTAGCTGCCGGGGGCGCCGCTGACCGCGCTGCCGCCCATGTCGAAGTCCTTGTTGCCGCGGATGCTGTTGACCTGCACGTCGGCGGGGCGCAGGTGGTGGAGATCGGTGCCGGGCCCGGCGGAGGTGCCGAAGTCGCCGTGGGACTGGGCCCACACGTGCTCCCGGTTCCAGTCGCCGACGTCGCCGCCGTTGAGCGACTTGCTGCGGGAGGTGCCGCTGTAGAGGAGCCGGACGTTGGCGCTGTTGGCCGGGTCCTCGTCGGTCTCCTTCAGGGCCGTCCAGACCGCGGAGTACGAGATCTTGGTCTGGTTGCGGATGATGGAGTGCAGCGCGCTCTTGAGACTGGTGCCGGTCTTGCCGACGGCGGGCGCGTAGTACGTGTCGTCGTACGCGGTGACGGCGGCGGCGCCGGTCGTCCCGGGCGCCGGAGCGGCGGCCGCCCCCGGTACGGCCACCCCGACGAGCAGGGCGGCGGCGGCCAGGACGGGAAGCCTCCAGCGGCGTGCGGAGGCGGCCGGGGATGACGGCATGGGGGAGTCCTTTCCCGGGGTGGGGACGCGAGGGAACGTTTCTGCGATCTACGCGAGTTGACCGCTGCGGCAAGGGGAGAGTGCCACGGCCGCGGTCACCGGCGTGTGAACGGGGCGGGGCGGTCTTGTGTCGTTGTCATGGACGTGGCGATATGGCCGGGATCCGCCTCCCCGGGGTGACGGCGCGTCATCCGCCCGCGCGGCGGGGCGCGTCCGCCGGGGGAGTCCCACCGCGGGCCACCGGCGTGCGGGCGGGACCCCGCGGGGCGGTGACCGGACGGGACGGCTCCGGCCGGACGATGGCTCCCTCATAGGGCGGAACCGAAGGATGGGACGGACCGTGTGTCCGCGAACTCCGCGAGGGAGATCCCCCTTGAGACCGTTCCCCTCCTCCGGCCGCCGGCTGGCCGGTGCCCTGACCGCGCTCGCCCTCTCCGTGCCCCTGACGACCGGGCTCGCCGCCGCGCCCGCCGCCGCCGCGACGGTGTGGACCCCGTACGACCCGCCGCTCTCCGGCAGCACCCTGCAACGCGCCGTCGGCGACGTCCTCCCGTTCGGACCGTCGGACGCCTTCGCCGCCGGCGCCGAGTACTCCCCGTGGGGCGACGCCCCCGGCGGGCCGCGGCTGTGGCGCTGGAACGGCACGGCGTGGAGCGGCCTCGCCCTCCCGTCCGGCGCCGAGACCGGAGGCGAGGTGGCGCTGGCCGGGACCGCCCCCGACGACGTGTGGGCGTTCAGCCGCCACGTCACCGGCCGCCACCCCGGCCACCACTGGGACGGCCGCACCTGGACCACCGGCGGCCCCGGTCTCGAGGACTTCCAGCCCGTGGACGCCCACGCCCTGACCAGGACCGACGTGTGGGCCGTCGGCGACGACCGCACGGACGGCGGCTTCCACGCCGCCGTCGCCCACTACGACGGGAGCGCGTGGTCGGTGGTCCGGGTGCCCGGCGCCGACACGCTCGGCGTCACCCTGCACGCGGTCCGCGCGGTCGCCGCCGGCGACGTCTGGGTGGCGGGCACCGCCGGCGGCCAGCCCTACGCCGCCCACTGGGACGGCCGCGCCTGGACCCGGATCGCCACCCCCGCCGTCCCCGGCGGGGCGTCCCTCACCGCCGTCGCCGCCGGGAACGGCGCCGTCTCGCTCGGCGGCACGTCCGCCACCCCCTCGAACCGGGCGTTCGTGCTCCACCGCACCGCCACGGGATGGACCACCACCCACCCGCTGGCCTCGGCCGGGCGCCTGCGGTCCCTGACGTACTCCGGGGACCGGCTCGTCGCGGGCCTCGCCCGGCCCGCCGGCGCCGGCGACTGCGGCACCGCCTGCGTCGCCGAGTGGACCGGCACCGCCTGGACCGGCCGGGCCGCGCCCCTCGTCCGGAGCGAGGCCGTCGAACTGACCGGCATCCCCGGCGGCGGCCTGTGGGCCGCGACCACCAGCAGCCTGGACCGCTCCGAGCACCTGGCCCGTTCCACCCCGTGACCGGGCGCCCCGCGCGCTTCCCGCCCCCGGGAGGCGCGCGGGCCGCACGGCCGGGGCCCCGGACCGGCCCCGGACCGGCCCCGGACCGGACCTAGGTCCGGCCTAGGCCGAAAGGAGGGACTTCGGAACCCGGGGGCCGCGCCGGGATGAAAATCAGACCCCGCCCTGTTGGTGCCTTCCGGTAGATCAGCGGAAACGGGCGAAACGGGAGGCCGGAACGTGGTGTCGGCGGCGGGGGAGAAACAGGGGCGCACGGCGGAGCGGGGGTGGGCCAAGCGGCTGTGGGGCTACGCCTGGCGGCACCGGCTGGACGTCGTGCTCGCGCTCGGCTCGTCGCTGGGCGGCATGGCGCTCATGGCGCTCGTGCCGCTCATCACGAAGATCGTCATCGACGACGTGATCGGGGACGGCGGCGGCTCCCTCGGCCTGTGGATCGGGGTGCTCGTCGCCGCGGCCGTCGCCGTGTACGCGCTGACGTACGTCCGCCGCTACTACGGCGGCCGCCTCGCGCTCGACGTCCAGCACGACCTGCGGACCGACATGTACGGGACGATCACCCGGCTCGACGGGAGGCGGCAGGACGAGCTGTCCACCGGGCAGGTCGTCGGGCGGGCCACCAGCGACCTCCAGCTCATCCAGGGCCTCCTCTTCATGCTCCCGATGACCCTGGGGAACTTCCTCCTCTTCTTCATCTCCCTGGGCATCATGGCGTGGCTCTCCCCGCCGCTCACGCTCGTCGTCCTCGCCGTCGCCCCCGCCCTGTGGTTCATCGCCCAGCGCAGCCGCACCCGCCTCCACCCCGCCACCTGGTACGCCCAGGCGCAGGCCGGGCACGTCGCCGGGGTCGTCGACGGGGCCGTCACCGGGGTGCGGGTCGTCAAGGGCTTCGGGCAGGAGGACCAGGAGACCGGCAAGCTCCGCGACGCCGGCCGGGAGCTGTTCGCCGCCCGCCTGCGCACCATCCGGCTGAACGCCCGCTACACCCCCGCCCTGCAGGCCGTGCCCGCGCTCGGCCAGGTCGCCATGCTGGCGCTCGGCGGGTGGCTCGCCACCCGCGGGGAGATCACGCTCGGCACGTTCGTCGCCTTCTCCACCTACCTCGCCCAGCTCGTCGGCCCGGTGCGGATGCTCGCCATGGTCCTCACCGTCGGCCAGCAGGCCCGCGCCGGCGTCGAGCGCGTCCTGGAGCTGATCGACACCGAGCCGTCCCTGAAGGACGGCACCGGGGAGCTGCCCGCCGACGCCCCCGCCGGCATCGAGTTCGACGACGTCTCCTTCTCCTACGGCGACGACGGGCCCGCCGTCCTCGACGGCTTCTCCCTCACCGTCCGGCCCGGCGAGACCGTCGCCGTCGTCGGCGCGTCCGGCAGCGGCAAGTCCACCGTCTCCCTGCTGGTCCCCCGCTTCTACGACGTGACCGGCGGCGCCGTCCGGGTCGGCGGCCACGACGTGCGGGACCTGACCCTGGAGTCGCTGCGCGCCGCCGTCGGCCTCGTACCGGAGGACAGCTTCCTCTTCTCCGACACGGTCCGCGCCAACATCGCCTACGGGCGGCCCGACGCCACCGACGAGGAGGTCGAGGCCGCCGCCCGCGCCGCCCAGGCCGACCGGTTCATCGCCGAACTGCCCGACGGGTACGGCACCACCGTCGGCGAGCACGGGCTCACCCTCTCCGGTGGGCAGCGCCAGCGCATCGCCCTCGCCCGGGCCATCCTCACCGACCCCCGGCTGCTCCTCCTCGACGACGCCACCTCCGCCGTCGACGCGCGCGTGGAGCACGAGATCCACGAGGCGCTGCGCTCCGTCATGGCCGGGCGGACCACCCTCCTCATCGCCCACCGCCGCTCCACCCTCAACCTCGCGGACCGCATCGCCGTCATCGACGGCGGGCGCCTGGCCGACATCGGCACCCACGAGGAGCTCCAGGAGCGCTCCGCCCTGTACCGGCGGCTGCTCACCGACCCCGACGAGCTGGGCGGCGTCTCCCCCGGCCACGCCCCCCGGGCGCACGTCCCCGACGAGGACGACCGCACCGTACGGGAGGAGCTGAACGCCGAGTTCGACGCCGAGCGCGGCATCACGCCCGCCCTCTGGGACCGCGGGGCCGCCGTGTCCGGCCCGGCCGCCGCGCCCGGCGCCACGCCCGAACTGCTCGCCCGGCTGGAGGCGCTGCCCCCGGCGGCCGACACCCCGGACGTGGACGAGGCCGGCGCCGTGCGGCCCGAGGAGTCGTACGGGCTGCGCCGCCTGCTGCGCGGCTTCGGGGCGCCGCTGCTGGTGAGCCTGCTGTTCGTCGCCGTCGACGCCGGGATGGGCCTGCTGCTGCCCGTGCTGATCCGGCACGGCATCGACGAGGGCGTCACCCGGCTGGCGCTCGGCGCGGTGTGGGCCGCGTCCGCGCTGGCGCTGCTGACCGTCGTCGTGCAGTGGGCGGCCCAGGTCGGCGAGACCCGCATGACCGGGCGGACCGGCGAGCGGGTGCTGTACGCGCTCCGCCTGAAGATCTTCGCCCAGCTCCAGCGGCTCGGCCTCGACTACTACGAGCGCGAGCTGACCGGGCGGATCATGACCCGGATGACGACCGACGTGGACGCCCTGTCCACGTTCCTCCAGACCGGCCTCGTCACCGCCTTCGTGTCCGTGGTGACCTTCTTCGGGATCATGGTGGCGCTCGTCGTCATCGACGTGCAGCTGGCGCTGGTCGTCTTCGCGACGCTGCCCGTGCTGGTCGTCGGGACGTTCTTCTTCCGGCGCGCCAGCGTCCGGGCGTACGAGCTGGCGCGCGAGCGCGTCAGCGTCGTCAACGCCGACCTCCAGGAGTCCGTCGCCGGGCTGCGGATCGTGCAGGCCTTCCGCCGCGAGCGGTCGGGCGGCGCCCGGTTCACGCGGCGCAGCCTGGAGTACCGCGAGGCGCGGGTGCGCGGCCAGTGGCTGATCTCCGTGTACTTCCCGTTCGTGCAGCTGCTGTCGTCGCTGGCCGCGGCGGCGGTGCTGGTCGTCGGCGCGGGCCGCATCGAGGCGGGCACGCTGACGCCGGGCGCCCTCGTCGCGTACCTGCTGTACATCGACCTGTTCTTCGCGCCCGTGCAGCAGCTGTCGCAGGTCTTCGACGGCTACCAGCAGGCGTCCGTGTCGCTCGGCCGCATGCAGGAACTGCTGCGCGAGCCGACGTCCACGCCCCCCGCCGCCGACCCGCGGCCGGTGCGGTCCCTGAAGGGCGAGATCGCCTTCGAGGACGTGACCTTCGCGTACGGCGACGACGAGGAGGCGCTGAGCGGGGTCTCCCTGCGCATCCCGGCCGGGCAGACCGTCGCGTTCGTCGGCGAGACCGGCGCGGGCAAGTCGACGCTGGTGAAGCTGGTCGCCCGGTTCTACGACCCGACGTCCGGGCGGGTCACCGTCGACGGCACCGACCTGCGGGAGCTGGACCTCACCGCGTACCGGCACCGCCTCGGCGTCGTCCCGCAGGAGGCGTACCTCTTCCCCGGCACGGTGCGGGACGCCATCGCCTACGGGCGGCCCGGCGCGACCGACGCCGAGGTGGAGGCCGCGGCGCGGGCGGTCGGCGCGCACGACATGGTCGCCACGCTGGACGGCGGGTACCTCCACGAGGTCGCCGAGCGCGGGCGCAACCTGTCGGCGGGCCAGCGGCAGCTGATCGCCCTGGCGCGCGCCGAGCTGGTCGCCCCGGACGTGCTGCTGCTCGACGAGGCGACGGCGGCGCTGGACCTGGCCACGGAGGCCCAGGTCAACGCCGCCACCGAGCGCCTGGCGGGCCGCCGCACCACCCTGGTCGTCGCCCACCGCCTCACCACGGCCGCCCGCGCGGACCGCGTGGTGGTCATGGACCACGGCCGGGCCGTCGAGGACGGCACCCACGAGGAGCTCCTGGCCCGCGGCGGCCGGTACGCCGAACTGTGGCGCACCTTCGTGGGCGAGCCCGAGCCGGAGCACGTGGGCTGAGGCGGGGGCGCCGTGCCGGTTCCGGCGGCGCCCGCCCCGCCGAGGGCCTCCGGGAGCGGGGCCCTCTTTCGTGCGCCGGCGAGCGCCGGGCGGCGCGGGGGAGGGGGCGGGGCCGCATCGTCCGGCGCCCCGCCGGCCCCGTACTCCGGCCCGGCGGCGTCCGGGCGGAGGGCGCCGGCCCTTCGCGGGTGGCGCGGCCCGCCCCGCCCTCCGCGGCCCACCGGCCCGCTCCCGCCCCGCGACCGGCAGATCCTACTTCTGCCGGTGATTTTGCATGGTCCGCCCCCGCACGCCCGTGATCGACTGTCCGAAGGCGCCGGGGGCGCCGGTCCTTCCCCTCCCCGGCACGACCGCACCACTCGGCAAAGGAACACGGACATGCGCAGATTCAGGAGTGCCCTCGCGGCGACCGCGGCCCTGGCGGCCTTCGCGGGGCTGGGGGCCGCGGCGGCGCCCGCACAGGCGGCGACCTACTGCACGAACAAGGGGCAGAAGTACCTCTGCGAGTACGGCGTCTCGACCACGAAGTTCCTCAACGGGACGAAGGAGGAGTTCGTCGTCGGCGCCGACCACGCGGTGTGGACGAACTGGACCCACCCCGACGGCTCCTGGAACGGCTGGGTGTCCATGGGCGGATGGGTCCAGAGCCGCGTGAACGTCGACCCCGAGGAGACCAGCAGGACGCTCATCGTCATGTCGGCCATCGGCAAGGACGGCAACCGCTGGTTCCGGATGCGCCACACCAACGGCTACTGGACCGAGTGGCAGGTGAGCTGCCACGTCGAGCCGAACGGCCCGAACTGCCCGTGACCGCCGGCGTCCGCCCCGCGGGAGCGGCGCCCCACGGCTGAGCGGCGCGCGGCCGCGCGGGGACGGCGCCGGGGCAGGGCGGGGGCCCGGGCGCGCGCCCTGCCGTCCCCGCGCCACCGGCCGCCGGCCCCGGAGGGCGGAGGGCAACCCTCCAGGGGGTTCCCGCGTCGTACGCATGTACGGAGACCAGGAGAGGGGGACGGCGCATGTCCAGGTGGGGTACGCGTGCGTGGCGGGGGCGGGTCGCCGGCGCGGTGGCCGTCGCCGTCGCCACCGGGGTGCTCGGCGTCGCCGGGCCGGGCGTGGCCGCGGCGGAGGCCGCCGCGCTCGCGGGCTGCTCGGGGCGGCTGGCCAAGACCGTCAGGTTCGCCACCGGGGAACTGCGGGTCTACAAGAACCGCCAGTACGCCTGCGCCGTCACCGTCGCCAAGGCGCCCGGCGCCCGCCGCGCCATGTCCGTCACCCTCCAGCCGCGCGGCGGGCGGGCCGTCGTCGACGCCGGCCGGTTCACCCGGCAGGCCGGCCCGGTGACCGTCCACGCCCTCAACCGCTGCGTCCGCGCCGTCGGTTCGGTCGCCGGGCGGGGAGGCGCCACCGGCTGGATCCTGTGTTGACAGGGCATCAGGTGCACCGGGCCGGGGGCTGGCCACGCACCCGCGCGCACCGCTAGGTTCACCGCGACCGCAACGAACCCAGTGGAAGGCAGCGCATGCGCACGACGCTCAGATGGCTGCTGTCGCTCGTGGTGCTCATAGGCACCCTGAGCGCGGCCGGCACGGCCACCGCCGTCGGCCGGGACAGCACCGCCCCGGACATCAAGGACCGCATCCTCGCGATCCCCGGGATGTCCCTCGTCGAGGAGCAGCCCCACCCCGGCTACCGCTTCTTCGTCCTCACCTACACCCAGCCGGTGGACCACCGGCGGCCCTCCAAGGGCACCTTCCGGCAGCGCCTCACCCTGCTGCACAAGGACACCACCCGGCCCACGGTCTTCTTCACCAGCGGCTACGGCCTCAGCACCACGCCCCGCCGGTCCGAGCCCACCCGGATCGTCGACGGCAACCAGGTGTCCCTGGAGTACCGCTTCTTCACCCCCTCCCGCCCGCAGCCCGCCGACTGGTCCAAGCTGGACATCTGGCAGGCGGCCTCCGACCAGCACCGGCTGTTCGCGGCGCTGAAGAAGGTCTACGACCGCAAGTGGGTCGCCACGGGCGGATCCAAGGGCGGCATGACCGCCACGTACTACGAGCGGTTCTACCCGCGTGACATGGACGCCGTCGTCGCGTACGTCGCGCCCAACGACGTCGTCGACAAGGAGGACTCCGCCTACGACCGCTTCTTCGCGACCGTCGGCACCCAGGAGTGCCGCGACCGGCTGAACGCCCTGCAGCGCGAGGCCCTCGTCCGCCGCGAGCCGCTCAGGAAGCGCTACCAGGAGTGGGCCGCCGCCGAGGGCGCCACGTTCCACACCGTCGGCGGCGTCGACAAGGCGTACGAGGCCGTCGTCCTCGACTTCGTGTGGGCGTTCCGGCAGTACTGGGGCGAGCAGGACTGCGCGAGCATCCCGGACGCCGCCACCGCCACCGACGACGCCGTGTACGAGACCATCGACGCGTACTCCGGCTGGTCCGCCTACACCGACCAGGGCCTGGAGCCGTACACGCCGTACTACTACCAGGCGGCCACCGAGCTCGGCTCGCCGAGCCTGCGCCTGCGCCACCTGGAGGGCCTCAGCCGCTACGGCTACCAGCCCGCGCGCGCCTTCGTGCCGGACGACATCCCGGTGCGGTTCAAGCCGTGGGTGATGCGCGACGTCGACACGTGGGTCCGCCACAACGCCCACCGCATGCTGTTCGTCAACGGTGAGCACGACCCGTGGAGTGCCGAGCCGTTCCGCGTCGACCGGGGGGCGAAGGACAGCTACGTCCTCACCGCGCCCGGCGCCAACCACGGTGCCAACATCGCCGGCCTGACCGAGCGGGAGCGGGACCTCGCCACGGCGAAGCTCCTGGAGTGGACGGGCGTCGCCCCGGCCGCCGTCCAGGCCGACCCGGAGCGCGCCGAGCCCCTCGCCCGGTACGACGCCCGCCTCGACAAGCGCGACGTCCGGCGCGAGCTGACGCTCCGCCCGTAGCGCCACCGGGGACCGAACGGGGTGCGTGCGCCGGCGCCAGTGCCGGCGCACGCACCCCGCGCGCTTCTCCCGGTCAGTACGACAGGCCGTGCCCGATCGGGTACAGCACCCGCGACGGGTCGTCCGCGCGCTGCACCGGCACCGGCAGCCGGCCCTCCGGGCGGGCACGGCCGGCGAGGACCCGGGCGGCGGCCCGCAGCTCCACGTCGGTCCACGCGTACGCGGCGACCGTCGCCCGCTGGCCCGTCAGGTGCGCGACGTCGTACGGGTTGCGGATGGCCACCGTGACGACGGGCACGCCCGTCGCGGCGAGCCGCGCGACGAGGGTGCGCTGCGCGCTCGTCGCCGACACGTTGTACGTGCCGACGACGACCGCGTCCTTGCCGGCCGCCGCCGCGACCGCCTGTTCGATGCGGGCGGCGGACGGGGCGGTGCCCGTGGACAGGGCGGTCGCCGTGAAGCCGAGCTCGGTGAGGGCCGCGGCGAGCGTCGCGGTCGGCGGGCCCGTCGTCCCGGACGGCGACGCCGGGTCGGCGCCGACGACGAGCAGGTCGCGGTGGGTGAGCCGGTTGAGCGGCAGGAACCCGTCCGTGTTGAGCAGCAGCGTCGTGGTCGCCTCCGCGATCCGGTCGGCCGCGTCGAGGTGGGACCGCCTGCCGACGACCCGGTCCACCTTCTCGCGGGTGACGTAGGGGTCGCGCAGGAGCCCCAGCCGCGCCTTGAGCCGCAGGATGCGGAGAATCGATTCGTCCAGCCGGTCCTCGCCGATCTCCCCGCCGCGCACGGCGTCCAGCACGGCGTTCCAGGCCAGGTCCAGGTCCGGCGGGTTGAGCAGCTGGTCGCAGCCCGCCTTCAGCGCCAGCACCGGCACCCGGTCGTCGCCGTACTTGGTGCGCACGCCCTCCATGCCGAGCGAGTCGGTCACCACCACCCCGTCGTAGCCGAGCCGCTCCCGCAGGATGCCGGTGAGGATGGGCCGCGACAGGGTCGCCGGGTCCTCCGACGGGTCGAGGGACGGCACGACGATGTGCGCGGTCATCACCGAGTCGATCCCGGCGGCGATCGCCGCCCGGAACGGCGGCGCGTCCAGGGTCTCCCACTGCTCGCGCGTGTGGTGGATGTACGGCAGCTTGGTGTGGCTGTCGTCGGTGGTGTCGCCGTGCCCGGGGAAGTGCTTCGCGGTCGCCGCGACACCGGCCCCCCGGTACCCCTTCACCTGCGCGGCGACCATCCGGGCCACGGCCTGCGGGTCGGCGCCGAAGGACCGCACGCCGATGACGGGGTTGGCCGGGTTGACGTTCACGTCCGCCACGGGCGCGTAGTTCTGACGGATGCCCAGTGCGGCCAGCTCGGCGCCGGCGATGTGCGCGGCGCGCCGGGCCACGTCGCGCGCGCCGGACGCGCCGAGCGCCATCGCGCCGGGCAGCAGCGTCGCCGGCTCGCCCACGCGCGCGACGATGCCGTGCTCCTGGTCGGTGGAGATGAGCACCGGCAGGGGGATCCGCTGGGCGAGCGCGGCCCGCTGGATGCCGTTGGACAGGTCGGCGATCTGGTGCGGGTCGCGGGTGTTGTGCGCCCAGGTGAAGTAGATGACGCCGCCGACGTGGTACCTGGCGACCAGCTCGGCGGCGGTGCGCACGCCGATCTCGCGGAGGTTGGCGTCGACGTCGGCCTGGTCGGGGTGGGTGGCGGAGTGTCCGTACACCCGCATGACGAACAGCTGGCCGACCTTCTCCTCGAGGGTCATGCGGGAGACGGTCCGCACGAGCCGGCGCTCCTCCCCGTCGGCGTCGGAGGCGGCGGTGGCGGACGTGGGGGCGGTGGCGGCGGCGGTGCGCGGGAAGGCGATCCCGGTGGCGGCGGCCGCGGCGGCGGTGGCGGCGAGGACGCTGCGTCTGGAGGTGGCTCGGTGGTGCACTGGTGCTCCTTCCGGCCGTACGTGACGAGGGATGAAGGAAACTTCCAAGGTGTCACACGTAGGCGAAAGTAACTGCCAGGTCAAGGACGCGCGCAGGACGGACCCGCGACCGGCGCCGCCCGACGACCTGAGTGCCGGACACCGCGCGGCGCCGCGGCCGGGCCCGCCCGCACCCCCCGGGAGGGCCCCCGCCTAGGGTGGCGGCCATGGACTCCCAGACGTACCTCTCCGAACTGTTCTCGCTGGACGGCCGGGTCGCCCTGGTCACGGGCGGCAGCTCCGGCATCGGCCGGGCCATCGCGGGGGCGCTGGCCCGCGCGGGCGCGAGCGTCGTGGTCGTCGCCCGGCGCGAGGCGGAGCTGGCCGCGACGGTGGAGGAGCTGGAGGCGCTCGGCTGCCGCGCCGCCCGGGTCAGCGCCGACCTCGCCACGCGCGACGGCGTGCGGGAGGCGGCCGAGCGGGCCGCCGCCGCGTTCGGGGAGCCGGACATCCTGGTGAACTGCGCCGGGATCAACCTGCGCCCGCCGATGGGCGAGCTCGGCGAGGACGTGTGGGACACGACGATGGCGGTGAACCTGGACGCGCCGTTCCTGCTGGGCCAGCGGTTCGGGCCCGGCATGGCCGAGCGCGGCTTCGGCCGGATCATCCACGTCACCTCCCAGCAGGCGCACCGCGCGTTCGTCCAGAGCGGCGCGTACGGGGTGTCCAAGGGCGGTCTGGAGTCGCTGGCCCGCTCCCAGGCGGAGGCCTGGTCGCCGTACGGCGTCACCTGCAACACCCTGGTGCCCGGCTTCGTCCTGACCCCGCTCAACGCGCGGCTCCAGTCCGACCCCGGCACGGTCGAGGCGCTGGCGAAGCGGACCCTCGCCGGCCGCAACGGGGTCCCCGGGGACTTCGCGGGCGCGGCCGTGTTCCTCGCGAGCCGCGCCTCGGCGTACGTCACGGGCCAGTCGGTGTTCGTCGACGGCGGCTTCCACGCGCACTGAACGGCCCCGTCGGTAGCGCCGGTTCAGCCGCGCACGGTCACCCCGTACCGCAGGCGCAGCTGCCGCATCTCCCACCACGCCACGGCCGTCACCGACGCCGGGCCGCCGAGCAGGGCGCAGACCTGCACCAGCGGGGGGCCCGGCGGGGGGCCGCCGTAGGAGAGGTTGACGGCCGCCATCTCCCACACCAGGACGCCCGTCAGCAGCGCGGGCAGCGCGGCGTGCACCTCCGTCGTGTTGAACGCGCTGCGCACCGCCCGCCCCGACGAGAACACCAGGAACAGCGACGTCGCCAGCGCCACCACCAGCACCGACATGCCCATCAGCGCAGCGACCGGCTCGGGCACCCGCCCCCGCGCGGCGTCGCCGACGAGGACGCTGCCCCAGGCGAGCAGCGGCGTCGCGGTGAGCGCCCCGAAGTACCACAGGACCGACCGGATCGCCGGCCGCAGCCCCGCCCGCATCCTCGGGCGGGCCGCCGGCGGCGACAGCCGGAACAACACGAGGACCACCACGGGCGTGCTCAGCAGCAGCAGCCACGGCGTGAGCGCGAGCCGCAGGAAGTACTGCTCCTGCGCCTGGTCCCAGTCCTCGGCCGTGCCGTAGACGGCGAGGATCAGCAGCGACGCGACGGCCGCCGCCCAGGCCCGGGTCTTCTGCACCCGCGCGATGTCCGGGGCCCCGATCCGGCGCGCGTCGTACGGGAAGACCTGCCGCGCCTTCCTGCGCGCCACGCGGGCCATCGGGTAGCCGACCAGGATCGCCAGCGCGGGCCACACGCAGCACACGAACGGCACCCACAGCAGCGCCCGCGCCCCGCCCATGTACCCGAGCAGCTCCCGCAGGGTCGGCCACTCCTCCTCCCTGAACCGCTGCCACAGGGGCGGCCGGCGGTACGGGTGGGGGTAGTGCGGGTACGGGTACGGGTGCCGGTGGGGCGGGCGCGGCCCCGGCACGTGCGGACCGGGACCGCCGCCGTACGGATTCCCGCCGTACGGGTTTCCCCCGTGCGGACGGCCCGTGTACGGACGACCCGCGTACGGATCGCCCCCCTGTGGACTCTGTCCCCCGAACGACACGTCGACGTCCCTCCTGGATGGCGCACCTGCGGTGGCGGCGGAACCGGCCGGACACCGGTCAACTCCTATCGCGTAGGGCCGACATCGCGCCAACCGCCGCCCGTCCCGCCGTCCGTCCCGCGCCCGCACCGGGCACGCCCGCCCCGGAGACACCCCGCCCGCGCCCCCCCGCGCCGTCACCGGCCCAGGTGCGTGAAGCCCGCCCAGCCCGTCGGGTCCGCGGCGTCGATGCGCCCCACCCGGGGCAGCAGGTGGGCCGGCATGCCCGGCGGGGCCTCGCGGCGGTCGTCCAGCATCCACAGCTGGGCACCGCGCAGCGCCTGGCCGGGGGACCGGCCCTCGCGGCTCATGTAGTGGTGCGTCATGTACATCAGCAGCGAGGTGGCCTCGTCCGGTACGGGCCACAGCGACCCGACCACCGACCGGGCGCCCGCCACCAGGAACGCCGTGGCCAGGCTGTACGCCTCGTCGTAGCCGTGGCCGGAGACGCCGGTCCGGCACGCCGCGAGCAGCACCAGGTCCAGGCCGCCGTACCGGGCGGTGCCCTCCGTCAGCTCCTCCGCGGCGAACCGGCCGCCGGACAGCTCCAGGTAGGCGCTGTGCCGCTCGCCCGGCCGCACGACCCCGTGGCAGGCCAGGTGCAGCAGCCCGCCGCGCTGCCGGCGCAGCCAGTCGGCGACGGCCGCGGGCGTGGCCTCGCCCGGGCCCAGCAGCAGCCCGTCGGGGTGGAACGCCGCGTGCACCGCCCGGGCCTCCTCACCCGCGTGCGGCAGGTCGTGCGTCGGGTTGCCCACGACGAGCGCCTGCCGCGCGGCGCCCGGCCCCGTCGCGGCGGGACGCGCGGCGACCTCGCACAGCAGCCGGGCGGACGGCACGTACGAGACGCGGGCCTCCTGGCAGGCGTACCGGCGCCGCCCGCGCCGCCCGGCCAGGCGCGCGGCGTGCCAGGGCACCATGCCGAGCTCCGCCAGGGGGACCAGCACCAGCGACGGCACGCCCCCGAACCGCCGCGGGACCTGCCGGAGCAGCGGCTCCATGACGGTCCGCCCGGCCCAGTCGCACAGCCGCTCCAGGGCGGCGCGGCCGTCACCCGGGGGCGGCCCGGCGGCGGGCGGCGCGACGTACCCGGCCGGGCGCCCGACGTCACGCCCGGCGCGCCCCGGCGCGCCCGTCGCCCGGTACTCCGCCAACGCCGGTGGGTGCGCCTCCAGTTCGGGCAGGCGCACGAGGCGGACGGAGGCGTCCGGGGCGACGACGACCGCGGCGCCCGGCTCGCGCTCCTCGGCCGGCAGCAGGTACACCAGCGCGTCCGCGTCCAGCGCGCGCAGCGCCGCGGCGATCTCGGCCGGTGACGGCGCCTTCAGCAGCCGCTCCTGGTGCGGGGAGTCCGTCAGGGCGGCCAGCACCCGCCGCCGCAGCCGGCTGGACGGGCCCGTCGCGGCGGCCGGCGGCAGCCCGGCGACCGGCTCCGGCGCGGCCCCCGCCGTCCGCCACTTCTCCGCGAGGTCGTGCCGCCCCAGCGAGGCCAGCATCTCCGGTACGGTCGCCGCGACCGCCGCCGCGTGCAGGACGAGCCCCCGCCCCGAGTCCAGCGCCTCCACGGCCTCCTCGTACGCCCCGTCCGCCAGGCACCAGCGGGCCACCTCGTGTGCTTGCTCCCCGGTCAGCCGGCCGGTCGCGGCGGCGTGCGCGGTACCGGACTGGAGCAGGACGCTGCGGGCGCTGATCCGCACGCCCTCCAGACCGACACGGCGCGCCTCCTCGTGGTCGAGCCGCGCGGCGCGCCGGTCGAGGCGCCGTGCGTCGCCCCGGGCGCGGTACGCGCGGGCCAGGACCTGGGTGATGTTGTGCCACAGCGCGTGCTCCGGTCCGCCCGCCCGCCGTGCGTGCCGCAGCCATCCGATGCCCTGGTCCAGCGCGTCGGAGCGCTCGGCCGGCGGCACGCCCCCCGGGGCGGCCAGCATGACGTGCGCGGTGCCGAGGCTCAGCGCGTACCGGGCCCACCGCTCGTCGTCGGGTTCGAGCAGCTCCATCGCCTCGTCCAGCAGTTCCACCGCCTCGGCGATCCGTGCGGTGTCGCGGACGAGGGCGGCGTGGCCGGTGCGGGCGATGGCGGCCTCGCCGAGCCGGTCGACCCGGCCCTCGCGCGGCAGGACGGCGATCTGCCGCCGCACCTCCTCGATCGGCGGGACGGCGTCGGGGGGCGGGGCCTGTGGGCCGGACCGGTCGGGCCGGTCCCCCCGGAGCACCGCGAGCTGCGCGCGCATGATCCCGGCGTTGGACCGGACGGCGAGCCGGTCGACGTGGTCCGGCGCCATGCGGGCCGCCACCTCGTCCAGTTCCGCGATGTGCGCGGCCAGCGCCGCCCCGTCCCGGCGGAGCGCCGCCCGGCGGGCCCGGAACGAGGCGAGCTGCCCGGCCAGGGAGAGCCGCTCCGGGGCGGAGAAGGCGGGCGAGTCGAGGAGCCGGCCCATGTCCTCGATGGCGGAGTCGAAGTCGTCCTCGCCGCCGCCCAGTTGGGCCAGGTGGGCGCGCAGCCCGGCGTGCACGGCCTTCAGCGGGAGCTGCGCGGGGTCGCCGGGCGGCAGCATCGCCATGGACTCCTCGATCCGGGCCAGGTCCGCCTCCAGGTCGGCGGGGCGCCCGACGGAGTCGCGCAGCCCGGTCATGCCGTGGATGCCGGTGACGGTGGCCTGCCAGCCGGCGTCCCGTGGGCCGTGCTCCCGCTGCTCACGGGCCAGTTCGTCGAGCCGCTCCCTCCGGCCGGAGACCGCGGACGCCTGGTCGAGCTGGAGCATCGGCAGGACGGCGAGGATCTGCCCGGCCCGCGTGCCGGAGAGCAGCGTCCCCCGGGGGAGCGCCAGCCAGTCCCGGTACAGCCGGTCGTACGCCTCGCCGGCCGTGGCGCACCCCAGCCGCTCGCAGACGAGCGCCGTGACGCGCCCGAGGTCCGCGCCCCCGTCGCCGCCCCGCCGCCAGACCTGCCGCACCTCCCCCATCACGGCGTCGAGGTCGTACGTGATCTCCGGCATGGGCCCGCCCCCTCCGTACGGTCGTCCCGACCACGCTAGCGCCGGGGCGGGCCGTTACCGGGGCGGATACGGGTCGTCATCCGGCGGCGAGCAGTCCCTCGACGTGGGCGCGCCCGGCCGCGAGCAGGGCGGGCAGCTCCGGGGCGTCCGGGTACCACCGCTTCTCGTACTCCCAGCAGAACCAGCCGTCCGGGTCGAGGGGCGCGACGCACGCGCCCAGCGGCAGGGCGCCGGCGCCGAGCGGCACCGGCGTCGTGTCGTCGCGCCCGGCGCAGTCCTTGACCTGCACGTACCCGAGGTAGGGCGCCAGCAGCCCGTGGGTGCGCACGGGCTCCTCGCCGGCCCGCCAGGAGTGCATCACGTCCCACACCGCGCCCACGTGGGGATGGCCCACGGCGGCGACGACCCGGGCGACGTCGGCGCCCGCGGGGTGCGAGTCGTGGTTCTCCAGCAGGACCCGCACACCGGTCTCGGCGGCGACCTCGGCGGCGGCCCCGAGCCGCCGCGCGGCGGCGGCGTCGGCGCGCTCCCGCGGCTGCTCGCCGCCGCCGGGGAAGACCCGCACGAACGGCGCCCCGAGGTCGGCCGCCAGGTGGATCAGCCGGTACAGCTCCTCGTACACGGTGTCGTCGTCGCCCTCGGCGGCCACCCGGGCGTACCCGGCGACGCTCAGGACCTCGACCCCGGCGGCGGCGAACTCCCGCACCACCTGGCGCCGCTCGTGCGCGACGAGCCCGGGGTGCACGGGTTCCTCGGGGTGGGCCCGCAGCTCGACCCCCCGGCACCCGGCCTCGCCGGCCAGCCGCACCACGTCACCGACAGCCGTCCCGGGCACCCCGAGGGTGGAAAATGCGAATTTCATCCCCCGAAGCTACCCCCGTCCGCGCCGCCCGAACATGACCGGCCCCGGCCGCCGTGTGGCGGCCGGGGCCGGGGGCGTGCGGCGGCCGGGGCCGGGGGCGTGCGGCGGCCGGGGCGGTGCGGGCGGCTACAGGGTGACCACCCTGCCGCCGAAGGAGACCACCAGACGGCCGTCGGAGGCGTGGGACCAGGTCAGGGTGCCGGTGTAGGAGGAGCAGCGGGAGCCGTTCGTGCCGGTCCAGAACTGGTTGGTGGCGTCGGCGTCACCGACGACCTTGTCGTTCGTGCCGCCGCCGCTGCGGCAGGAGGTGTTGTTCCGGAACACCGAGCTCCCGGCCTCCCAGGTGTAGTTGCGCTGGGCGTTGTCGACGCTGAGGTTGTTCGACACCGTCATCGACCCCGGGTTGCGGTTGTACGTGAACCCGTGCTTGCCGTTGTCGTAGGCGATGCTGCGCCGCACGACGTGGGGGACGCCGATGTCCTCGCCGCCCAGCTTGTAGCCGTTGCGGTCGCCGCTGGAGTTCTGCGTGCCGTCGCTGAGGGTGCCGTTCTCGTAGGCGAGGGAGTCCTCGACGGTCACCGGGCCGATGGGGCCGGTGTCCGTCTTGGTGTACAGGTCCCAGCCGTCGTCGATGTTGTGGTGGGCCACCGCGTACCGGAAGACGTTGCCGGGGCCGACGGTGAGCTTCGCGGCGAAGCCGTCGGCGTCCTCGCCGTCGGAGTCGGCGTTGTCGTGCGACTCCGCGCCCAGGACGAGGTTGTGGGACGGCCACTGGTCGCGCGGGGTGGTGGAGGCCGCCCGCGACAGCTGCAGGCCGGTGTCGCGGTTGAAGCGGGTCACGGTGCGCTCGATGACGTTGTTGCTGCCGCCGACGAAGATGCCGTTGTCGCCGGCGCGCTGGACGACGAGGCCGTGGACGTGCCAGTACGACGCGTTGAGGGCGAGCCCGCGGTTGGCGGGGTCCTCCGCCATGGCGGAGAAGTCCAGCACCGGCGTCTCGCCCGGGTACGCGGCCAGCCTCGTCCGGGCGCCCGCCGTGCCGTTCCTGCCGGCCGGGATGGTGACGGTCTGCGAGAAGCGGTACGTGCCGCCGCGCATGTGGATGGTCCCGCCGGGGGCGATGCGGCTGATCGCCGAGGTGAGCGTCGTCGGCGCCGACACGGTGCCGGCGGCGCCGTCGGTGCCGTTCGGCGCCACGTACAGGGCGCCGTCCACGGGCGGCGGGGTGGTCGTGCCGCCCGCCTCCACGTCCAGGGCGTCGATGTTGGCCAGGCCGCCGGCGGTGGTGGGGCTGAACCGGACGGTGTTGCTCCCCGCGTTGAGCGGGACGGTGAGCGTCGCCATCGCCCAGGTCATCCAGGTGCCGGTGCCGGCGAACGACGCCGACCCGGCCGACGCGCCGTTGACCGTGACACCCGCGGGCCGCGGGGTGGTGGTGCCGTTGGCGTAGCGGACCGTCAGCGTCGCGGTGCCGGCCTGCGGGGCGTCCACCGTGAACTGCAGGGCCGCGCCGACGGCGTTGCGGCCGTTGCAGAAGCCGGTACCGGAGTACCCGGCGTGGTCGGTGTCGACGGTGCCGTCGCAGGTGGCGGGGGCGCGCTCGGCCTCGTAGCGGGTCGGCGCGGCCGACGCGGTGGCGGGCAGCACCACGACGGTGCCGGCCGCCAGGGCGGCGCACGCCAGCGCGGACAGTGCGGATTTCGTCCTCATGGGGGGTCCTCGTCCTTCTCCGTGGCCGCCCGCGGGGTGCGGGCGGGGGAGTGCGGCTCTCGACACGAGAGATGGAAAGCGCTTGCTAAGCTAGGAGTGCGCCATGGGCACGTCAATCACCGCGAACCGAGGGAAACTTTCGGACCCGGTCGCCTCGCCCGTCGCCCTCCCGCCCCCGGCCGCGCCCCGCCGCCTCGTCCCCGTCGTCGCGTCGGAGCGCCCCCGGAGCGGAATCCGGGGGCGTCGCTCCGGCCCCGTGCCCGCCCGGGCGGGGGAGGGCCCGTGCCTCCCGGAAGCCGCCGGCCCCGGACCGGCCGGGCCCGCCCGCCGGGCGCGCGGGCCGGCTCGGCGAGCGCCCCGGCACCGCGTACGGAGGCCCGGCGCCTCGGTGGTCCGCCGGAAGGGGCCGCGGACGGTGCGGCGGACGAGCCGCCACCGAGCACCGCGGCGCGCCGAGGGGCCGGCCGCTACCGGGCCTTTCCGCTCCGGACACGAGGAACTCCCGTGCAGTATGGGGGAGTCCGAGGTCCTGCGGTGGCGCGTGAGAGGGAGCGCCCGCCGCGGGGCGCGATCTTTCGGCTTCACGGAGGGGGCGTCATGGGTACCGCCTGGGCGGGGTTGCTGGTCGCTGTCGTGGGTGTGGCGGGAACGCTGGGGGCCGCGCTGCTGACGCAGAACCGCGCGGATCGCACCAAGCGGATGGAGCTCCAGGCCGCGGCCGAACAGCGCCGCGAGGAACGCGACCACGCCGAGGAACTGCTCCGGGCGGAGCAGGCCAGGCAACGGCAGAGCGAGAGCCTCGAACGCCGACGCACCTGCTACATCACGTTGAACACCACCGCGCGCCAGTACCTGACGGCGATGACCAACCACCTCCACGCACTTCAGCGCGGCGAGGACGTCGACGCGTCCCTGAAAGATCTGGAGACGGGTCGGTTCTCCTTCCGGGACAGTTACGCGGAAGCCCAGATGATCGCTCCGGACGCGGTACTGCGCGCGGCCAGCGCGGCCAAGAAGCACCTGAACACCGCATACGGCAAGCTCAGAAAGTACGGCACGCCGCCCTCCGCCGGTGACGGGGAACTGTCCTTCCTGGAGGAGGAGTTCCACCAGGAGGTCTGGCCCCACCTGGGGGAGATGAAGCGGGCCATGCGCGCTGACCTGGGCGTCGACGACTAGGTTCTGTCCAGCGGATCATGGCCTGCGGCAGCGAGCCTCGGGCAGTGATCCGCAGCACGCGACTTGGAACAGCGCGTCAGGCCAGGGAGAACTTGGCAACGTACTCGTCGAAGGGCTCGATCCCGACTTCTGCACGGAGCTCATTCATGCGCTCGGGCTCTTCACAGGGCCACGGAATCGGCGCCCCGTCCTTCACACCGGCGATTTGAGTGCCGTAGACCTGCTTGCGGCCCTCATTGACCAGCGTGCGGTCGCGCAGGAAGGCCAGCTCGCGCGGGCTGGCCGAGCCTGTCGACACCGCCTGCTGCATCAGATGGAGGGCGCGCCGCTGAACATCGAGCTGCCGGTCGGCGTGCTGGGCGATCAGCCATGCCGCGCGTGCGGCCTCCTCACCGACCAGTTCTGCCGTCGGCCAGCCGTATTCGTCCATGATCTCGCCCAGCCGGTCGCCGTGCCGTGCGGTCAGCCGCCGCCAGGCCAGCTGCTCGGCAGGGTCATCGCTGTTCGCGCGGACCGCGGACTGGTGATCGGCCGCAGCCATATCCGCGAGCTCCACGGCCAGCGCGGCAATGTCGTGCGCCACTCTCAACTCCCAAGATAAATCAGTGCGTTGTGCCGGTTGCCCGCAAGCCTAAAGGCGCAAATCAGGCGTAAAGATCATCCCGGAGAACGGTGACAGGCACCTCCCCACATGGGGATAATGGATCTATCCCTGAAGCCAGAGCCGGATCGCTACGACAGTCACGGTGCCCTGGAAGACATAGGCACGCTTGTCGAACCTCGTGGCTACGGCCCGGAAGTTCTTGAGGGCGTTGATCGTCCGCTCAACTTCATTCCTTCGCTTGTAGATCGTCTTGTCGAAGCCGGTCGGCCTGCCGCCGCGGCTGCCGCGACGCTTTCGGTTGGCCCGCTGGTTGCCCGGTTCGGGGATGGTGTGCTTGATCTGCCGTCGGCGCAGGTAGCGGCGGTTACGGCGCGAGGAGTACGCCTTGTCACCGCCGAGATGATCCGGGCGGGTGCGGGGATGCCCGCCGCCGAGGCGAACAACACGGATACGTTCCATGACGGGGATGAGCTGTGGGGCATCGCTCCACTGGCCCGGAGTGATCAGCAGGGCCAGCGGACGGCGCCCGCCCTCGCCGGCGAGATGAATCTTGCAGGTGAGACCGCCCCGGGATCGCCCGAGCCCCTCGTCGGGCCGGTGCTGCCGGGGCGTGCGTCTTTTCCCGGCACTCGCGGGGGTCTCCTGCGCGCTCCGGCGGCATGCTGGTGGGCCCGGCAGGAGGTGGAGTCCACACTCACCATGGACCAGTCGATACGGCCTTCCGCGTCGGCGTCGGCCAGGACGGCCGCGAAGACCGTGTCCCACGTGCCGTCCGCCGACCAGCGCCTGTGTCGCTCATACACGGTCTTCCACTTGCCGAAACGCGCAGGCAGATCCCGCCACGGCACCCCGGTGCGCTGCCGGAAGAGGATTCCGTTGATCACCCTGCGATGATTCGCCCAACGCCCACCCCGCTGGCCGGACTTCGGCAGGTGCGGACGCAGGCGTGCCCATTCGTCGTCTGTGAGATCTCCCCGCCCCATGAACATGCCAACGACTCGAATCCGAGGCAGTCACATGATCCGTCGGACAGGGCCTAGGCGAGTCGTTCCGAGTGATCAGGGGCCGTAGGCGATCGTGTCACTCCGGCTGGTCGTCCGCCCTAGGGGCGGTACAGCTCTCGGGCGCGGGCGGTAGCGACGGGTCGGTCCTGGGGCAGGTGCAGGAAGTAGTCCAGTTGCCACGCCTGCGCAGTGCCGGCTTGGCGGTTGGTGGTGGTCACCCAGGGCGGGTAGACGCGGAAGGCCCGTTTCCCACCGGAGCCGTCTGCTGACGCGACACCGTGGTGGCGGAGCGCGTCCATGGGAAAGACGAACTGGCCGAAGTGATGGTGGTCGCGGGTGCTGACGACGAGGAGGTCGACGGGGTCGGTGGCGTCGAAAGGCCGGATGGGCCCGCACGGGGACCTCTTCCATACGGTGACGAACTGGCCGACCTTGGTCGGGGTCGTCCTGGCCGCGCGGAATCGGACGGCGAGTCCGTCAAGGGTGAAGGCGTGGGCGGCGTATGCGGCGCTCTCGGGTTCCGGGGCCGGCTGCGAGCAGGTGAACCCGCAGGGGTCGTAGACGAGCGTTTTCGCCGCGAGGAGATCCCCGTGGACCGGGGTGGTGCCCGACCACGGTTCGAATCCGGTGGAGTGGAGATCGGGTGAGTGCCCGCGGTTCGTCGCCATTCGTTCACCCTGTCACGGATACGGGGACGGAGTCGGCGACCGAACTGGCGGTGCGGCCCCCGTGGGGACATGCGCATGCTGACGGTGTGCCCGGGAACGCAGGCAGGGCGTCCGGGATCGTTGTGTGACGAACAACCTGGCCGCCCTGCCGACCGCGCTGTACGTGGAGATCGACGACGGGATCGGAGGCACCCGGCGGCTGGGTCGACCGCCGCAGCCGGCGGACTCCGAGCCCCTCCGCCCCGCCGTCGCGCAGGCGCCGCTGGGCTTCACCTCGGAGCCGCGGTGGCTGAGGTTCGTGGATTCCCGCTCGGGTGAGACGTTCCCGTACGCGCCCGAGCAGCCGGGCTGGAACGAACGGCTGAGGGCCGCGTCGTCACTGGTCGAGAAGACCGTACGACTCCCGGCCGCCGACCCGGACTTCCGGTTCGACGACCACGCCCCCGCCACCGCGCCGCGGCCGGCGGGGAACCGGAGTGCGCGCACGCGCCGGCCCCGGGCTTGAGTCTCCCCCGGGGAGAAGGTCCACAGTTGCCGGGTGAACGACGAAGAACCCCTGCTCACCATCGGGCAGCTCGCCGACCGGACGCGCCTGAGCGTCCGCAGCATCCGCCGCTGGTCGGACGCCGGCGTCATCACCCCGGCCCGCCGGTCGGCGGGCGGCTACCGCCTGTACGGGCCCGACGCCGTCGTACGGCTCGGCCTCGTCCACAGCCTGCGGCAACTCGGGCTGGGCATGGAGGAGGTGCGCCTGGTTCTGCACGACGAGACGACGGTGGCCGAGGTCGCCGCCCGGCACGTCGCCGCGGTGGACGCGCAGATGCGGGTGCTCAGGGTGAACCGGGCGGTTCTGTCCGCGATCGCACATCGCGGATCCACCACCGAGGAGACGGTATTGGTGAACAGACTGGCACGGCTCTCGGTCGAAGAGCGCCGAACGATCATCGAGGACTTCATGAAGGAGGTGTCCGACGGACTCCGGGGCGCCGACGCCCTGGAGGAACGCCTGCGCCGCTCCCCCCTGGAGCTGCCCGACCACCCGTCCGCCGAACAGGTGGAGGCGTGGCTCGAACTCGCCGAGCTCATCCAGGACCCGGACCACCGCGCCCGGATGCGCCGCATGCTCGAACTGAACGCCCCCGGCCGCCCCGGCAGCTCCATCTGGTTCACCCGGCACGTCGTGCAGGTCGTCGCCGAGGCCCGGGAGCGCGGCGTGGACCCCGCGGGACCACAGGCCGCGGCCGTACTGTCCCGGCTGTTCCACGACGCCGACAGGGCCGAGGTCCTGGCGGCCCTGCGGGCGGGGTTCACGGCGGACGCCCAGCGCTTCCGCCGGCTGCTGTCCCTCGTCCGCGGGAACCGGCCCCGCCCGGTCCCCGAGGAGGACTACCTCTGGCTGGAGCAGGCGCTGGAGGCGGAGCTCGGTCCACGGACGTGACGCGCCACGGCCGACGGCCGCCGGGGGCGCCGACCGGGCGTGACCGGCGCCCCGCGGCACATCCGCTCTCGCCCGTGCCCTTCCGCCCCCCTCCTCAGCCGTAGCGGTCGAAGAGGGCCCGGAGGTAGCTTTCGAGCCTCCCGGTCAGCACGTCGGGGGTGAGGTCGGTACGTCCGAGCCCGCGCCAGGGGGCGGCGACCTTCTCGGCGTCGGGCGCGAACCCCAGCGCGTCGAGCAGCCGCCAGTACAGGTGGGCGCCCGGGTCCTCCGACAGGGCGCCCCCCGCCGCCACGTACAGGTCGGCGAAGCCCAGACCCGCCTGCACCCCGTGCAGCAGTGCCAGGGCGGTCGAGCAATGGGCCACGTCCAGGTCCGCGGGCCCCCAGGAGGTCTCCACCCAGTCGACCACCCCGCTGATCCGCGTCCCGTGCCCGTCGCCGGTGAACAGGACGTTGCCGGGGTGGAAGTCCCGGTGCAGGAAGCACCCCTGGTAGGCGGGCGCCTCCCGCCGGATGACGTCCACGGCCCGGCGCCACAGTTCGGGTCGCCCGGTCCCGGCGGGCACGCTCACCCGCTCGGGCGACACCCAGGGCTGGTACGTCCGGGGGCGTGCGCCCTCCGGCACCGCCAGCCGGTGGATCGCCACCAGCCGGCGGGCCAGCAGCCCGGCACGCGGCCCGGCCCCCGCGTCGTCCACGCGGACGGTCCCGGGGAGCAGGGACATCAGCAGGGAGGGATGGTCGCAGTGCTCGGCGGTCGCGTCCACGGCGACCAGCTCGGCGGCGGGCACGTCCGTGGGGGCGAGGAGCCGCAGGACGTCGGCCTCACGGCTCAGCAGCCCGTGGGCGTGCCGTACGAAGAAGGGCCTGACGAACGACCGCAGCACCAGCGACCGCCGCCCTCCCGGCCCCTCCACCTCCAGCCGCCGCATCTCCGACGTCCACCCGCCCCGCAGCGCCGTGGCCCCGACGACTCTTTCCCCGCTGCCGAGCCGCCCCTCCACCCAGGCGCGCGTCGCCTCCGGCGGTTCCACACTCGTGATCACACACGCACGCTAACCCGGGGCCCCCGCGTCCGGGGCCGGTTCGAACGATCCGGACGGATGTGACGCACGCAGCACCGACCGCGCCCCGGCGGTCGTCCCGACCGTGGTCACGTTGCCGGCGGGGCAGTGGTACGGGAGCCGTTCGGGGACCGTTGCTGCGGCGGGTTCCGTGAGCACGGCGGTCTCACGGGGGCGGACCGGGGTGGATCCCGTACCGCCCCTCCGGCGCAAGGCGCACGTCACGGACCGTCTTCGACCAACGGCACTTTCATCTCAGGTGTCTTCACCGGGTCGGGACGCACTTCCTTCCCCGTGACGGCGTCCAGGTTGATGTCCTCATCGTCCAGGCCGATGAGCCATACGGGGCGCCACTGACCGCGAACCTTCTGGGCGAGCAGCAGTGCGGTAGCGGCCTTCTTCCCCGTTTCCCGGGTCGCGATCCGCTTGGCGGACTCCGCCGACACGGTGACCTCGGGCAAGGCGGGATCCTTCTCGTCGCTGGACGTGAATCCCATGATGCGACCCGCCTTGGTGACCGTCAGGTCAAGGCGCATGGGCATCATCACCCCGGCACTGTAACGGCGATAGCTGACCTGGTACGGGGCGGTCGTGTCGGTCCCGTCCCCGAGCTCTCTGACCTTCACCCTGCTTCCTTCGGTGAATCCCGGAAGCCACTTCACCGCGTACGTGTGCGCGACCCTCCGGGCCTGTTCCTGATCGAGTGCCCCGGGGTCGCCCTTGCTCCGCGCCGTCCACCCCCATCGCAACGTGCGGTCGGGCCAAGACCCCGATACGTTGCCCCGATCCGTCGTCGCAGTGATCACGGAGTGCGGTCCGTCCTTCTCCACGGAGCTTTGCCTGACGACGGTCCCCGGGCCGAACAGACCTTCCGCGGCCTCGCCGATCCACTGGTCGGCCCCGTCGAGGCTGTCGGCGTACTCCTGACGCCGCTCGTCCATGGTGACAACGTCCACGGCCCGCACCCGTCCGTTGAACCCGACGGCCAGCAACGTCGCCCCCGCGGTGATGACCGCGACTCCGCTCAGCAGGTCCCGCAGTGGCTTTCTGAAATGCTGCCGCCTGCCCCTGGACCACACGACACCGAGGCCGATGCCCGAAAGGGCGCCGATCGAATTGGCGACCATGTCCGTGATGCTGCAGGAGCGTCCTGCCGGGATCACCGTCTGCAAGAACTCGATGCCACCCGTGAGGACTGCGAACACGGCTGCGGTGGTTACCGGACGACGCCAGATCAGGACGGCCAGGAAGGGCGCGGGGACGAAGAGTGCGACATTCAAGAGCGCGCTGGACGAGGTGAGGACGTTTCGGGGTGTCCCCACGTCGCACTGGGCGACTTCGGCGCCGGATCCGCTCGGCAGGAGGGTCACCGACAGGATCCCCGTGACCGCCACCGCCAGCAGGACGGGGAGCAGCGGCGGCTTCTTGAGGAGCCTGGCCGCAAGGAAGGTAACGGCGCTGACTGCCATCGCGCCGACACAGAAGAACAGGAGGAGCCGGGGGACCGCTCCCATGGATGCTTCAATCACGGAAAACCTCGGTGGCTGCGGGTCGGGGCGCGGCGGATTCCGCGCCCCGACACCAGGAGAGTCGGATCAACAGACCTTGAGGTTCGGTGTCCAGTACTTGCCTGTGGTCGCTACCATGTACCCTGCCACGCTGCAGTCCTTCGCCTTGGACTTCGGCATGCCGCCCCAGCTCTTGCTCTTCGTCTGTCCGGACGAAATGGTCATGGCCTCGGTCTTGTGCAGGGAGTTCCCCGTGTCCAGGGCGAGCTGGATGGAGACCTTGCTGCCGCTTGTCTTCTTGTACTGCGTGGCGGGGAAGAAAAGCTTGCAGTTTCCTCCCAGGACGCATCCGTCCTCTGCGATGACCGTGAGAACGCCGTTCGACAGCTTCGTGCTGACGGATTTCTCGGCCGCGGCCATCCCGCCCGTACAGAAGACCAGACCGGCACTCGCCGTCACGGCGACCATCGCCTGCTTGAGTCGCATTTTCCCTCCCGGTTTCACTTGGCTTTGTATTTTCACCTGTATGTGCCGGGCGAAATGGTGTCCGGGAGGAGAGCCCTCTCTCAAATGTGAAAAATTCAACGAGGCTTGAAAGTGCCCTCATGTTATATACCCCCGAACTGGTGTGATTCGGGCTCCCGTTGAGGTGGGTGCCTTGTGAGCCGTGGGGAATGGGTGGTCTTGCGGCACGGCTGGCGCCCCGGGCGAAGCGGCTGTTGTGTCTCATAATCATCTTTGGAGCGAAATGCTCCGCTTTTGGGTGATGCGGTGAAGTCGGGGAGGATCCTCTCCCCGAAGCCGCCCAGACGGACTGTTGCCTCGACGAGGTACCCGTACGCGCCGTAGGTCGCCGCTGAATCCACGCCGCACCGACACCCGCCCGCCGTGCCGTGTGGTCTCTCGGAGCCGGAGTGTCGGGGCGGCATCGGCGACTGGTGTGACAGGGCGGTCCTCCGGGGAGGGCTGGGTGTATCCGCGCATTGACGGCAGCCGGCGCCGTCCGTGTGGTGCCATCGGGCCGTCGCGGCCCGGCGGTCCGGGCCGCGCTTCCATGCCGGAGTGACCATCAAGGAGTTCAGGGATGCGGTGAAGGGGCCGGACGACCGGGTCCGGCGGAGGACCGAGGCCGACGTCGAGGAATGGGTATGCCTACTCGCGGAGGTCCACCGGCGGCGACTTTCCCGGCGTTGGTGAGGTGCGGAAGACGGTCCAGCCGGAGCCGATCCTGGCCCTAGCGGGTGCGGGGGCCAACCGCGTGGGTGAGGAAGGCGGTCCAGGCGGTGGGGGAGAGGGTGAGGGGGGTGATGCGGGTGTCCTTGGAGTCGCGGACGTGGACGGCGCCGGGAGCGTGCGCGACCTCGACGCAACTGTCGCCTCCGCCGCCGCTGTAGCTGCTCTTGAACCAGTGCGGGTCTGGGGTGCTCACGGCGCTCCTCGCGATCACTCCTGCGGGTTCATCGCCTCGGAGGCGAGGAAGGCGGTCCAGGCGGTGGGGGAGAGGGTGAGGGGGGTGATGCGGGTGTCCTTGGAGTCGCGGACGTGGACGGCGCCGGGCACACGGGCGACCTCGACGCAGTTGCCGCCGCCGGGGTCGCTGTGGCTGCTTTTGAACCAGTGCGGGTCTCGGATGCTCATGGGGCTCCTCGCATGTGTTCAAGCAGGCTCATCGAGGCTTCTGGATCGAGAGCCTGCGAACGCATCCTGCCATAGCGCTGGAGCATCCCACTGACCTGATTCCGGTCGGTGATGAGGAGGCTGGTTTCCTGGTTTTCCACGTACCCGACCCACTCGTGAGCCCGTGTCTCCGCCAGGTACATGGGTCCGTAGACCCCTGCGTGCTCGACTCCACGAGTCGGCATGACCAGCAGTTCGACGTTGCGTGACCGCGCGCAGGTCAGCAGGTGGTCGACGAGGTGGCGGGTGACGTCCGGCCCGCCAAAGCCCCTCTCGATGACGGCCTGCTCGATGATGAATCCGAACGAGGTGTTCTGCCGTTCACTGAGCAGCCGCTGTCGATCCAGCCTCGCGGCCAGTCTGGCCTCCACCTGCTCGTCGGTCACGGGGGGCAAGTGGCTCTCCAGCACCTTCCGCGCGTACGGTTCCGCCTGCAACAGCCCTGGCACCACGCGGCATTCGTAGGCGTACAGGGTCAGCGCCTCTTCTTCGATCTCGACCCAGTGCTGGAACCACGACGCCAACCCCGACCTCCGGCTCAACTTCTTCGCCGCAGCCTTCAGAACACTCGCCGCCGTCTCACCCAGTACCGGTTCCACCCGTTCGGGCAAGTCGCACGGAGGGAACCGCTTGCCCTGCTCGATCTTGGCGATGTAGTGGGCCGAGTACCGTACCTTCGGCGCGAAGCTCTCCTGGGTCAGGCGAGCAGCCTGCCTGAAGGACTTCAGCACGGCGCCGAACACCTGCAGCCCCTCCGACAGTTCGAGTCCCGCGCCCGTGACGTCACATCCCTCGCCGTCGTCCCGTCCCATCGCCGCCCGCCTCCGGTGGTTCGTGCTCGCCCAACGGAGAAATCTTCACGGTGCGTGACTCTTCCGGTCCAGTCGGTGAACTGGTACAGATCGTTCTGTACCGGTGAAGCCCCTGGTGCCGGGTATGATCCGCCCCGACGCTGGGCCGCATGCGCACAGCTCGGGACCAAGACGCCCTCACCGTACGTGTTTTCGCCCAGCGGTTCTCCGCCACCCGTCAAGGCGCGCGGCTCGCCCGGATGCTCGCCGGGCACCGGCTGCACGTGTGGGGCGTCCCGTACGACAGCCCGCAGGGGCAGGCCGTGGAACTGGTCGTCGCCGAACTGACCGCCAACGCCGTGCTGCACGGGCACGTGCCCGGCCGGAAGTTCGAGCTGCGGCTCGTACGGGACCGGGGGGCGGGCACCGTGCGGGTCGAGGTGTCCGACGCGCATCCGGGTCGCCCCGAACGTGTCGCCGCGCCGCCCGAGGGCGAGGGCGGGCGCGGGTTGCTGCTGGTGGAGGCGGTGGGGTCCCGCTGGGGCGTGGCGCCCCGGAGGGGGCCGGGCAAGACGGTGTGGGCCGAGGTCGACTGTCCGTGACGGCCGGGTGGGGCGTGCCGTACGGCGGCCGCGGGACGTACGCGTACGGCAAGGCGGCGCCGGGGAGGACGGCGCCCGGCAGGGCGGCACCCCGCAAGGCCCCCCCGCAGGCCCCCGGCGAAACGCCCCGCAAGGCACCTCGCAAGGCCCCGGCGAAACGCCCCGCAAGACACCCGCAAGGCCCCAGCGAAACGCCCCGCGAGCCGTCCCTAACCGCGCGGCGGCGCCGTCGACGCGCGCACCATCAGTTCGCCCGGGATCGTCGCCACGCCCCCGGGCGGCGGGGTGTCCGCGCCCATCGCGAGGCGGCCCGCCCGTACCCCCGCCTCGTGCAGCGGGAGCCGCACCGTCGTCAGGGAGGGCACCGCGTCGATCGAGAAGGGCAGGTCGTCGAAGCCGGCCACGGACACGTCGTCCGGGATGCGCAGCCCCGCCTCCCGCAGGGCCGCGCAGGCGCCGAGCGCGACCGTGTCGTTGGCGGCGACGACGGCGGTGAGGGAGGGGTCGCGGGCGAGGAGTTCGCGGGTGGCGTCGTACCCGGAGGCGCGGGTGTACCGGCCGTGGACGGTGAGCCGGTCCGCGTCCGGCCCGTCCAGCCCGGCGGCGGTCATCGCGTCGCGGTGGCCGTCCAGCCGGTCGCGGGTGGTGGACCGCTCGACCGGGCCGGCGACGTACCCGATGCGGCGGTGGCCGAGGGACAGCAGGTGCTCGGTGAGGCTCCGCGCGCCGCCCCGGTTGTCGAAGGCGAGGGTCGCCGCGACGGCGTCGCCCGGCATGGGCGGCCGTCCGCACAGGACGACGCGCGTCCCGGCGTCGCCGAGCTTCGTCAGCTTGGCGGTGAGCGCGGCGATGTGCGCCGGGTCGACCAGCGCCCCGCCGGTGACGACCACGGCGGCCGCGCGCTGGCGCTGCAGGAGCGTCAGGTACGTCAGTTCGCGCTCGGGGGAGCCGCCGGTGTTGCAGACGACGGCGAGCTTCTCGCCGCCCGCGCGGCCGGTGCCGGTGTCGCCGATGGCGCTCTGCGCGGCGCCCGCCATGATCCCGAAGAACGGGTCGGCGATGTCGTTGACGAGGATGCCGACGAGGTCGGAGGTGGCGGCGGCGAGGGCGCTGGCGGGGCCGTTCAGGACGTAGTCCAGCTCGTCGACGGCGCGCAGCACCCGCTCCCGGGTGGTCGCGGCCACCGGGTAGTTGCCGTTGAGGACCCGCGAGACGGTCGCCGGCGACACCCGTGCGCGTGCCGCCACGTCGGCCAGGGTGACTGTCATCGCGTTCCCTCCGAGGAGAAGTCGGGGAAGTCGGGCGCGGCTCTTGTACGGGCCACTGTCGGCAGGCTAGCGTCATCAGCGATAGAAAGCGCTTGCTACGACGATAAGCCGCACTTCTCGCAGAAGTCGCGGCACCCCGCATACACCCCGCGGAGCCCGCGCGGCTCACGCGGCCAGACAGGGAGGGACCTTCGTGACACGCAGGACAGTGCGGATCGCCATGAACGGCGTCACGGGGCGGATGGGCTACCGCCAGCACCTGGTGCGCTCCATCCTCGCGATCCGCGAGCAGGGCGGCCTCGACCTCGGCGACGGCAACGTCCTGTGGCCCGAGCCGGTCCTCGTCGGCCGCCGCGAGCACGCCCTGCGCGAGCTCGCGGAGCGCCACGGCCTCACCGAGTGGTCCACCGACCTCGACGCCGTGCTCGCGGACGACCGCACCGACGTCTACTTCGACGCCCAGGTCACCTCCGCGCGCGTGGACGCCCTCACCAAGGCGATCGCCGCCGGCAAGCACGTCTACACCGAGAAGCCCACCGCCGCCGACCTGTCCGGTGCCCTGGAACTGGCCCGCCTCGCCCGCGCGGCCGGCATCAAGCACGGCGTCGTCCAGGACAAGATCTTCCTGCCGGGCCTGCTCAAGCTGAAGCGCCTCATCGACGGCGGCTTCTTCGGCGAGATCCTCTCCGTGCGCGGCGAGTTCGGCTACTGGGTCTTCGAGGGCGACTGGCAGGACGCCCAGCGCCCCAGCTGGAACTACCGCGCCGAGGACGGCGGCGGCATCGTCGTCGACATGTTCCCGCACTGGGAGTACGTGCTGCACGAGCTGTTCGGCCGCGTGACCAGCGTCAGCGCCCACGTCACCACCCACATCCCGCAGCGCTGGGACGAGCAGGGCAAGCCCTACACCGCCACCGCCGACGACGCCGCGTACGGGGTCTTCGAGCTGGAGGGCGGCGCCGTCGCCCAGATCAACTCCTCCTGGGCGGTGCGCGTCCACCGCGACGAGCTGGTCGAGTTCCAGGTCGACGGCACGCACGGCTCCGCCGTCGCCGGGCTGCGCGGCTGCCGCGTCCAGCACCGCTCCACGACCCCCAAGCCGGTCTGGAACCCGGACCTGCCCGTCACCCACTCCTTCCGCGACCAGTGGCAGGAGGTGCCGGACAACGCCGAGTTCGACAACGGCTTCAAGGCCCAGTGGGAGCTGTTCCTGCGCCACGTCTACCTCGACGAGCCGTACCACTGGGACCTCCTGGCGGGCGCGCGCGGCGTGCAGCTCGCCGAGCTGGGCCTGAGGTCCTCCGCCGAGGGCCGCCGTTTCGAGGTGCCGGAGCTGTCGCTGTGACCGCGGCCGCCGGACCGACGGTCCCCCTCCCGAACCCGGACGGCTCCACGCGCGCGTACCGGCCCCGCACCGAGCCGCGCGCCTTCGCCACCGGCGCCCCGCTCGCCTCCCGCACGGTCTTCTCGGCCGCGCACGTCGTCGCCGACCCGTACGCCGACACCAGCCCCGACTCCCCGGCGGCCGTCGACTGGGACGCGACCCTCGCCTTCCGCCGCCACCTGTGGTCGCACGGCCTGGGCGTCGCCGAGGCCATGGACACCGCCCAGCGCGGCATGGGCCTGGACTGGGCGGGCGCCGCCGAGCTGGTCCGCCGCTCCGCCGCCGAGGCGAAGGCGGTCGGCGGCCGCATCGCCTGCGGCGTGGGCACCGACCAGCTGACCGGCCCGGCCGGCCTGGACGCCGTCCGCGCCGCGTACGAGGAGCAGCTCGCCCTCGTCGAGGAGACCGGCTCCCAGGCGATCGTCATGGCCTCCCGCGCGCTGGCCGCCGCCGCCCGCACCCCGGACGACTACCTGGAGCTCTACGCCCACCTGCTGCGGCAGGCGGGCGAACCGGTCGTCCTGCACTGGCTCGGCCCCATGTTCGACCCCGCGCTGGAGGGCTACTGGGGCTCGTCCGACCTCGACGCGGCGACGGAGACCTTCCTGGAGGTCATCGCCACCCACCCGGACAAGGTCGACGGCGTCAAGATCTCCCTGCTGGACGCGCAGCGCGAGATCGACCTGCGCCGCCGCCTCCCGGAGGGCGTGCGCTGCTACACGGGCGACGACTTCCACTACCCGGAGCTGATCGCCGGCGACGACCGCGGCTTCAGCCACGCCCTGCTGGGCATCTTCGACCCGCTCGGCCCGCTGGCCGCCGAGGCGGTGCGGCTCCTCGACACCGGGGACACCGGGGGCTTCCGCAAGCTCCTCGACCCCACCGTCGAGCTGTCCCGGCACCTCTTCCAGGCCCCGACCCGCTTCTACAAGACGGGCGTGGTGTTCCTGGCGTGGCTCGCCGGCCACCAGGACCACTTCGCGATGGTCGGCGGCCTGCAGTCGGCGCGCTCCCTGCCGCACCTGGCACGCGCCTACGAACTCGCCGACGGGCTCGGCCTGTTCCCCGACCCGCAGCGCGCGGCGGCCCGCATGACCTCCCTCCTCGCGGTGTACGGGGTGGCCCGGTGACCGACCTCGACCTGTCCCGCTTCAGCATCAACCAGATGACCGTCAGGCAGCTGTCCCTCCCCGAACTCACCGAGGCGTGCGCGCGCCTGGGCGTCCCCGGGGTCGGCCTGTGGCGCGAGCCGGTCCGGGAGTACGGCGTGGAGGCGGCCGCCAAGCTGGTCCGCGACGCCGGGCTGGCCGTCACCACCCTGTGCCGGGGCGGCTTCTTCACCACCGCCGGGGACCTCGACGACAACCGCGCGGCGATCGACGAGGCGGCGGCGCTCGGCACGGACACGCTCGTCCTGGTCTCCGGCGGCCTGCCGCCCGGCGGCAAGGACCTGGCCGCGGCCCGCGAGCGCATCGCGGACGCCGTCGCCGAACTCGCGCCCCACGCGGCCGAGCGCGGCGTGCGCCTCGCGATCGAGCCGCTGCACCCGATGTACGCGTCGGACCGCTGCGCGATCTCCACCCTGGACCAGGCGCTGGCCGTCGCCGAACGCTTCCCGGCGTCCCTGGTCGGCGTGGGCGTGGACACGTACCACGTCTGGTGGGACGACCGGGCCCCGGCGGCGGTCGCCCGCGCGGGCGCGCAGGGCCGCATCCACTCCTTCCAGCTGGCCGACTGGGTCACCCCCCTCCCGGAGGGCGTCCTCAACGGGCGCGGGCAGATCGGCGACGGGTCGATCGACATGCGCGAGTGGCGGACGCGCCTCGACGCGGCCGGGTACCGGGGCCCCATCGAGGTCGAGCTGTTCAACGACGCGCTGTGGGCACGCGACGGCGTGGAGGTGCTGGAGGAGACCGTCCGCCGGTACGCCGAGCACACCCTCTGACGGAGGGCTCCGGCGTCCCGTGGCGGCGCGGGGCCCTTCCGGACACCGCCCCCCGCCCCTGTGCGGCCCCTTTGGCGCGACGGGCGCCGTCACCGGCGCCGGAAGCCCCGGAGGGGAAGGCGGGGGGACGGAAGGCCCCGGCAGGGGAGGAGGGCCGGGCCCCGCCGGGCCCCGCCGGGCCCCGCCGGGCCCGGCCCTCCGGCCGCCCGTGCCGGCCGCCGCCCGCGGACGGGCCGCCCCCGGGGGCGGCGCGCTGTCGGAGGGGATCGGTAGCGTCGGGGGCATGTCGCAGACGGCGGTGGTGGAAGGCGTCCTCGAACGCATCACCTACAGCAACGAGGAGAACGGGTACACGGTCGCCCGGGTCGACACCGGGCGCGGCGGCGGTGACCTGCTCACCGTCGTCGGCTCGCTGCTCGGCGCGCAGCCGGGCGAGTCGCTGCGGATGGAGGGCCGCTGGGGCTCGCACCCGCAGTACGGGCGGCAGTTCACCGTGGAGAACTACACGACGGTGCTGCCCGCGACGATCCAGGGCATCCGCCGCTACCTGGGCTCGGGGCTGATCAAGGGCATCGGCCCGCGCATCGCCGACCGGATCGTGGAGCACTTCGGCACGGACACGCTCGACGTCATCGAACGGGAGCCGGAGCGGCTCGTCGAGGTGCCCGGCCTCGGCCCGAAGCGGACCCGGATGATCGGCGCCGCCTGGGAGGAGCAGAAGGCCATCAAGGAGGTCATGGTCTTCCTCCAGGGCGTCGGCGTGTCCACCTCGATCGCGGTGCGGATCTACAAGAAGTACGGCGACGCGTCGATCTCCGTCGTGCGCAACCAGCCGTACCGGCTGGCCGCCGACGTGTGGGGCATCGGCTTCCTCACCGCCGACCGCATCGCGCAGGCCGTCGGCATCCCCCACGACAGCCCCGACCGGGTCATGGCCGGGCTGCGCCACGCCCTGTCCCAGTCGGCCGACCAGGGCAACTGCTTCCTGCCCGAGGAACGGCTCATCGCGGACGCGGTGAAGCTCCTCCAGGTCGACACGGGCCTGGTCATCGACTGCCTCGCCGAGCTGGCGGCGGACGAGGAGGAGGGCGGCGTCGTACGGGAGCGGGTGCCCGGCCCGGACGGCGAGCCGGTCACGGCCGTGTACCTGCTGCCGTTCCACCGCGCGGAGGTGGCCCTCGCCGCGCAGCTGCTGCGGCTGGTGCGGGCCGAGGAGGACCGCATGGCCGCCTTCCGGGACGTCGCCTGGGACAAGGCCCTGGCGTGGCTCGCGGACCGTACGGGGGCGGAGCTGGCGCCCGAGCAGGAGGCCGCCGTACGGCTCGCCCTCACCCGGAAGGTCGCCGTGCTGACCGGCGGGCCCGGCTGCGGCAAGTCCTTCACGGTGCGCTCGGTCGTGGAGCTGGCCCGCGCCAGGAGGGCGAAGGTCCTGCTGGCCGCGCCCACGGGCCGGGCGGCCAAGCGGCTCGCGGAGCTGACGGGCGCCGAGGCGTCCACGGTGCACCGGCTGCTGGAGCTGAAGCCCGGCGGCGACGCGGCGTACGACCGGGACCGGCCGCTCGACGCGGACCTCGTGGTGGTCGACGAGGCGTCGATGCTGGACCTGCTGCTGGCGAACAAGCTGGTCAAGGCGGTCGCGCCGGGTGCGCACCTGCTGCTGGTGGGGGACGTGGACCAGCTGCCGAGCGTCGGCGCGGGCCAGGTGCTGGGCGACCTGCTGGCGCCGGACAGCCCCATCCCGTCGGTGCGGCTCACCCGGATCTTCCGCCAGGCGCAGAAGTCCGGGGTCGTCACCAACGCCCACCGGATCAACGCCGGGGAGCACCCGGTGACCAGCGGCCTGCCGGACTTCTTCCTGTTCGTGGCGGAGGACACCGAGGAGGCCGGGCGGCTCACGGTCGACGTGGCCGCCCGCCGCATCCCGGCGCGGTTCGGCCTCGACCCGCGCCGGGACGTGCAGGTCCTCGCGCCCATGCACCGCGGCCCGGCCGGCGCGGGCACGCTCAACGGGCTCCTCCAGCAGGCCGTCACCCCGGCCCGCCCCGGACTGCCGGAGAAGCGGTTCGGCGGCCGCGTCTTCCGCGTCGGGGACAAGGTCACGCAGATCCGCAACAACTACGAGAAGGGCCGCAACGGCGTCTTCAACGGCACGGTGGGGGTGGTCACCGCCCTCGACCCGGACGAGCAGCGGCTGACGGTGCTGACGGACGAGGACGAGGAGGTGCCGTACGACTTCGACGAGCTGGACGAGCTGGCCCACGCGTACGCGGTGACGATCCACCGCTCGCAGGGCAGCGAGTACCCGGCCGTCGTCATCCCCGTCACGACCGGCGCCTGGATGATGCTCCAGCGCAACCTCCTCTACACGGCCGTCACCCGGGCCCGGAAGCTGGTCGTCCTCGTCGGGTCCCGCAAGGCGATCGGCCAGGCCGTCCGGACGGTTTCCGCGGGGCGGCGCTTTACCGCACTCGACCACCGGCTGACAGGAGCACGTCCCGTGGGAAACATCACCTAGGACTTTCGGAACCGGGGCGAAGGGGGCAAGATGAGCAGGTTGACGGCACTCAGTGCCGCCAATAGGCCCAATGGTCGACCCCGAGTGCACTCTGCTGAGCCAAGTGGGGGATGGTAGAGACAGTCAGGGCACCTCGAAGAAGAGGCACAACGTCGGTGAGGGATGACGTGAGCGACAACTCTGTAGTACTGCGGTACGCGGACGGCGAGTACACCTACCCGGTGGTCGAGAGCACCGTCGGGGACAAGGGCTTCGACATTGGGAAGCTTCGGGCGCAGACGGGTCTGGTGACCCTGGACAGCGGCTACGGCAACACGGCCGCGTACAAATCCGCGATCACCTACCTGGACGGCGAGCAGGGCATCCTGCGCTACCGCGGCTACCCGATCGAGCAGCTCGCCGAGAACTCCACCTTCCTCGAGGTGGCCTACCTGCTGATCAACGGTGAGCTCCCGAAGGCCGACCAGCTGGAGACCTTCACCAACGAGATCACGCAGCACACGCTGCTGCACGAGGACGTCAAGCGGTTCTTCGACGGCTTCCCGCGCGACGCGCACCCGATGGCGATGCTGTCGTCCGTGGTCAGCGCCCTGTCGACGTTCTACCAGGACAGCCACAACCCGTTCGACGAGAAGCAGCGCCACCTGTCGACGATCCGGCTGCTGGCGAAGCTGCCGACGATCGCGGCGTACGCGTACAAGAAGTCGATCGGCCACCCGTTCGTCTACCCGCGCAACGACCTGTCGTACGTCGAGAACTTCCTGCGCATGACGTTCTCCGTGCCGGCGCAGGAGTACGAGCTCGACCCGGTCGTCGTCTCGGCGCTCGACAAGCTGCTGATCCTCCACGCGGACCACGAGCAGAACTGCTCGACGTCCACGGTCCGCCTGGTCGGCTCGTCGCAGGCGAACATGTTCGCCTCGATCTCCGCCGGCATCTCGGCCCTGTGGGGCCCGCTGCACGGTGGCGCCAACCAGTCGGTGCTGGAGATGCTCCAGGGCATCCAGGCCAACGGCGGCGACGTCGACTCCTTCATCCGCAAGGTGAAGAACAAGGAGGACGGCGTCCGCCTGATGGGCTTCGGCCACCGCGTCTACAAGAGCTTCGACCCGCGGGCGAAGATCATCAAGGCGGCGGCGCACGACGTCCTCTCGGCGCTCGGCAAGAGCGACGAGCTGCTGGACATCGCGCTGAAGCTGGAGGAGCACGCGCTCGCCGACGACTACTTCGTCTCGCGCAACCTCTACCCGAACGTGGACTTCTACACGGGCCTGATCTACCGCGCCATGGGCTTCCCGACGGAGATGTTCACGGTGCTGTTCGCCCTGGGCCGCCTGCCGGGCTGGATCGCCCAGTGGCACGAGATGATCAAGGAGCCGGGCTCCCGCATCGGCCGCCCGCGCCAGATCTACACGGGCGAGGTCCTGCGCGACTTCGTCCCGGTCGAGGGCCGCTGACCCCTCCGGGCGCCGCCCGGGCCGTGACGAAAGCGCCCCGCCTGCCGATCCCCCCACGGGTCGGCGAGCGGGGCGCTTCCCTATCCCCGGTGCGGATTCCCCCCACGGGATCCGGGCCGGGCGTCTGCCGGTGTCCCGGCAGAAGCTCGCGTGTGCGGTCTGCCGGGGTACGTACGGGAGGGCCGCTCAAAGCTCCCCGGTGCACGTGCCCCGGCCAACGCTTGCCTGGGACGTCCCCCAAGACATCCCATGAACGTCCCCCAAGACGTTCTCGGCATCGCCCATTTAGACTCGCGAGCCGTCCAAATGGTTACCCCTAAATATCTGTGATCTAGGTCTCCTTGTGAAGGTCTGGTGAGTCACGTGAAGGTGAATTCACGTGAACGCGCGTTCAGGTCCCGCAAGCAGGGCGGGCCGCACCGCGGCATTTGTCGCGATACGGCCCGTACGGGGGGCGCGGTGGGGGCGGGCCCTCAGGCGCCCGTGCCGACCAGTTCGTAACCCGCCTCGTCCACGGCGGCGCGCACGGCCTCCTCGTCGAGCGGCGCGCCGGAGGTGACCGTCACCTCGCCGGTGGCGGCGACGGCCCGGACCGAGGTGACGCCCGGGAGCGCGGACAGCTCCTGCGTGACGGCGCCCTCGCAGTGCCCGCAGGTCATGCCCTTGACCTCGTACACGGTGGTGACGTCGGTGTTCGTCTCGGCGGTCATGGTGCTTCTCCTCGTGGAGGTGGGGGAGGGGTGGTGCCCCGGTGCGGTCGCCACTCTATACCCCTAGGGGGTATGAGTTCCAGTGTGACCGCGGTGTCGTGCCCACTCGGGCGCCAGGATCGCCATCCGGATCGAGTCGATCCACGCGCCCTCGTGCAGCAGAGCCTGCCGCTCCACCCCCTCCCGGACGAAGCCGACGCGCTCGTAGACGCGCAGGGCGCGCGGGTTGAAGGCGTACACGCCGAGGTGGACGCGGTGCAGGCCGAGCCGCTCGAAGCCGTACGCCAGGAGGAGCCGGATCGCCTCGGTCCCCAGGCCCCGGTCCCGCCCCGCCGGGCCGATCATGACGCGGAAGTTGCAGCTGCGGTTCGGCTCGTCCCACTCGTTCAGCACGAGCTCCCCGACCAGCCCGCCGGACGCGCGGTCGACCAGTCCCAGGTCGAGCCGGTCGTCCTGCGCGCCCCGCGACCCGTACCAGTGGCGCAGGTGCGCGAACGTGAAGGGGGGCCGGCCGGCGCCGCCGGTGAGCCGCGAGGTCTCGGGGTCCTCGATGATCGCCGCCATGGTGGCGGCGTCGTCCTCGGTGAAGGGCCGCAGGACCACCCGGTCGCCGGTGAGGACGGGTTTGTGGGAGAAGTCGCTCATCCCCCGATCGAAGACGACCGGCGGCGGCGGGGCAACGAGGTTTCCCCGCCGCCGCGCAGCCGGCCGGCGGCCCCGGCGCGCGGGGTCGCGCGCCGGGGCCCGCGCGCCGGAGCGGGAGGCCACCGGGGGGCGGGCGGGTCCCGGGTCCCGCCCGGCCGGGGCCCGCGCGCCGGGTCAGCCGCCGCGCGGGCGGTTGCCGGGGCGGTTGGCCACCCAGGTGCGGATCGTGTCCGCGTACCAGTAGGGCTTGCCCGCCTCCACGTGGTCGGGCCGTGGCAGGAGGCCGTGCTTGCGGTACGAGCGGACGGTGTCCGGCTGCACCCGGATGTGCGCCGCGATCTCCTTGTACGACCAGAGTCTTCGGTCCGTCATCTGGATGGCACCTCCCTGCGTACGCCGCGGCGCGACCCGGGGAGGGCCGTCGCGGGAGCCGCGGCGCGGACTGATGATCAACGACCCTGTGCCCAGTCCGCGACGCAGAGTGACCGGATGGGCGCGTACTGGTGAACGGCTGTGACCGTACATCCGACGATCGGTGACAAACGTGACGGCCGTGGAACACCTGTGACACGGGGGAGGACAGCACCGCACCCGTCCACGGCCGCGCCCCGGCGCCCGGCACGCTGCCGGGCGCGACGCGGCCGCGGGGCGTGGTGGGATGGGCCCGACGCCGCCGTCTGTGAAGGAGTACGCACGCCATGACGAAGACCGTCCACCACTGGATCGGCGGCAAGCCCGTCGAGGGCGCGTCGGACCGCTGGGGCCCGGTCGCCGACCCGGCGACCGGCCTGGTCGCCGCCCGCGTCGCGCTCGCCTCCGCCGACGAGGTCGACGCCGCGGTCGCCGCCGCCAAGGACGCCTACGCCACCTGGGGCACCTCGTCGCTCGCCCAGCGCACCGCCGTGCTCTTCCGCTTCCGCGCCCTGCTGGACGCGCACCGCGACGAGATCGCCGCGCTCGTCACCGCCGAGCACGGCAAGGTCCACTCCGACGCGCTCGGCGAGGTCGCCCGCGGCCTGGAGATCGTCGAGCTGGCGTGCGGGATCACCACGCAGCTGAAGGGCGAGCTGTCCACCCAGGTGTCGAACCGGGTCGACGTCGCCTCGATCCGCCGGCCCCTCGGTGTGGTCGCCGGCATCAGCCCGTTCAACTTCCCCGCCATGGTGCCGATGTGGATGTTCCCGCTCGCCATCGCCTGCGGCAACACCTTCGTCCTCAAGCCCAGCGAGAAGGACCCGTCGCCCTCGCTCCGGCTCGCCGAGCTGCTCGCCGAGGCCGGACTGCCCGACGGCGTGTTCAACGTCGTCCAGGGCGACCGCGAGGCCGTCGAGGCGCTGCTCGCCCATCCCGACGTGGCGGCCGTGTCGTTCGTCGGCTCCACGCCCGTCGCCCGGCACGTCCACGCCACCGCCACCGCCCACGGCAAGCGCGTCCAGGCGCTCGGCGGCGCCAAGAACCACATGCTGGTCCTCCCCGACGCGGACCTCGACGCGGCCGCCGACGCGGCGGTCTCCGCGGCGTACGGCTCCGCGGGCGAGCGCTGCATGGCCGTCTCCGCCGTCGTCGCGGTCGGCGCGGTCGGCGACGCGCTCGTCGCGGGGATCCGCGAACGCGCCGAGAGGATCAAGGTCGGCCCCGGCTCCGACCCGGCCTCCGAGATGGGCCCGCTCATCACGGCCGCCCACCGCGACAAGGTCGCCTCCTACGTGACCGGCGCCGCCGCCGAGGGCTGCGAGGTCGTCCTCGACGGCACGGGCCACGTCGTCGAGGGCCACGAGGGCGGCTTCTGGATGGGCCCCTCGCTGCTCGACAGGGTGCCGCCCACCGCCCGGGCGTACCGGGAGGAGATCTTCGGCCCGGTGCTGTGCGTGCTGCGCGCCGAGACGTACGAGGAGGGCATCGCCCTGATCAACGCCTCCCCGTACGGCAACGGGACCGCGATCTTCACCCGCGACGGCGGCGCCGCCCGCCGCTTCCAGCTGGAGGTCGAGGCGGGCATGGTCGGCGTGAACGTGCCCATCCCGGTGCCCGTCGGCTACCACTCCTTCGGCGGCTGGAAGGACTCGCTCTTCGGCGACCACCACGTCTACGGCGACGACGGCGTGCGCTTCTACACCCGCGGCAAGGTCGTCACCACCCGCTGGCCCGACCCGTCCGAGGCCCCCGACGGCGTCGACCTGGGCTTCCCCCGCAACCACTGAGGCAGCCGCACCCGGGCCCCTCCGCCCCGCCCGCCGGGCGGGAGACCGCGCGGGCCCGGGAGCGGGGCGACACGTCCTCTTCGTCCGCTTGCGTCCCCGCGCGTCTACCGCGCCCGCGGTACGCGGGCACCGGCGCCTACGCCTGAAGGAGGCCGGGGACTTCCGACCGGTGGCGGCGGGGCGCCCCACCCGGGCCGTTTAGGGTCGAGACATGCGGATCCGACTTTCCCGGCGGTGGGCGGCGCTCACCGTGGCCGGTGTGCTGCTCGCCGGCGCCGGCACCCTCAGCGCCGTCGCCTCCGACGGCGAGGCCGCCGTGCACCGCGAGGACACCGTGCTCGCCATGGAGGGCGCGGAGATCGACACGTCGTTCTTCACGTCCGGTTCCGGGCGCCGCCCCGCCGTGCTGCTCGGGCACGGCTTCGGCGGCAGCAAGGACGACGTGCGCGCCCAGGCGGAACGGCTCGCCCGCGACGGGTACGCCGTACTGACCTGGACCGCCCGCGGGTTCGGCCGCTCCGGGGGCCGCATCGGCCTCAACGACCCCGCGTACGAGGTCAAGGACGTCCGGCGGCTGGTCGACTGGCTGGCCGAGCGCCCCGAGGTGCGGCTCGACAAGGCCGGCGACCCGCGCGTCGGGGTGTCCGGCGCCTCGTACGGCGGGGCGGCCTCGCTGCTCGCCGCCGGGCACGACCCCCGCGTCGACGCCATCGCCCCGCAGATCACGTACTGGAACCTCGCCGACGCGCTGTTCCCCGACGGCGTCTTCAAGAAGCTGTGGGCCGGGATCTTCTTCACCACCGGGTCCGGCGGCGGGCCCGGCGGGGGGAAGCCCACCGCCTGCGGCCGGTTCCAGCCCGAGCTGTGCGCCATGTACGAGCGCGTCGCCGTCACCGGCGAGCCCGACCCCGCCGCCCGCGCGCTGCTGGAGGCCCGCAGCCCGTCCGCCGTCGCCGACCGCATCAAGGTCCCCACCCTCATCGTCCAGGGCCAGTCCGACTCGCTCTTCCCGCTCTCCCACGCCGACGCCATGGCCGAGGCCGTCGCCGCCAACGGCGCGCCCGTCTCCGTCGACTGGATCGCCGGCGGCCACGACGGCGGCGCCGCCGAGACCGACCGCGTCCACGCGAGGATCGGCGCCTGGTTCGACCGGTACCTGAAGGGCGACACGGCCGCCGACACCGGCCCCGCCTTCCGCGTCAGCAGGACCGGCGGCGTCGACTCCACCGACGGCCGCGCGACCCTGCGCGGCGCCACCGCCGACCGTTACCCCGGCCTGCGCGAGGGCACCCGCACGTTCCCGCTCGCCGGACCCCCGCAGACCTTCCGCAACCCGGCCGGGGCCGCCCCGCCCGGCATCTCCGCCGTGCCCGGCGTCGGCGGCGGCCTCTCCCGGCTGTCCACGCTCGGCGTCGGCGTCTCGCTCGACTTCCCCGGCCAGCACGCCCGCTTCGAGACCCGCCCCCTCGGCGAGCCGCTGCGGATCACCGGCACGCCCACCGTCCGCGTCACCGTCACCTCCGACAGCGGGAAGGCCGTGCTGTTCGGCAAGGTGTACGACGTCGGCCCCGACGGCCGCAGCCAGGTGCTCCCGGCCCAACTCGTCGCCCCGGTGCGGATCGACGGCGCCGCGGGCGGCCGGACCGTCGACCTGACGCTGCCCGCCGTCGACCACGAGGTGGAGGCCGGGCACCGGCTGCGCCTCGTCCTCGCCGCCACCGACCTCGGCTACGCCTCCCCGACCGCCCCCGCCGCGTACACCGTCGCCCTCACCGGCGGCGGGCTGTCCGTGCCGACCGCGCCCGCCGTGCGCACCCAGGCCGCCGGACTGCCCTGGTGGGTGTGGGGCCTGCCGGCCGGCGGCGCCCTCGTCGCGGCGGCGCTGCTGCTGACGGCCCGCCGCAGGACCGCCGCGCCCGCCCCTGACCCCGAGTCGGCCGACGTGCCGCTCACCATCAGCGGCCTGACCAAGCGCTACGCCCGGTCCTCCGACGCGTACGCCGTCCGCGACCTGTCGTTCCGCGTCGAGAAGGGGCAGGTCCTCGGGCTGCTCGGACCCAACGGCGCCGGCAAGACCACCACGCTGCGCATGCTGATGGGCCTCATCACGCCCGATGCCGGCGAGATCCGGGTCTTCGGGCACGCGGTCCGGCCCGGCGCGCCCGTCCTGTCCCGCGTCGGCGCCTTCGTCGAGGGCGCCGGCTTCCTGCCGCACCTGTCGGGGCGGGAGAACCTGGAGCTGTACTGGCGGGCCACCGGCCGCCCCGCCGAGGACGCCCACCTCGACGAGGCGCTCCGGATCGCCGGGCTCGGCACGGCCCTGGCCCGCGCCGTCCGCACGTACTCGCAGGGCATGCGGCAGCGGCTCGCCATCGCCCAGGCCATGCTGGGCCTGCCGGACCTGCTCATCCTCGACGAGCCGACGAACGGCCTCGACCCGCCGCAGATCCGCGAGATGCGGGACGTGATGATCCGCTACGCGGCCGGCGGCCGGACCGTCATCGTCTCCAGCCACCTCCTGTCGGAGGTCGAGCAGTCCTGCACCCACCTCGTGGTCATGGACCGGGGCCGGCTCGTCCAGGCCGGTCCCGTCGCCGAGATCACCGGGAACGGCGACACGCTGCTCGTCACCACCGAGGGCGACCTGCCCGAGCCCCTCGTCGAGAAGGCCGCCGCGCTGCCGGGCGTCGCCTCCGCGGTCCGCACGGACGGCGGCCTGCTGGTACGGCTCGACGGCACCACCACCGCCGCCGCGCTCGTCGCCGGACTGGTACGGCTCGACGTGCCCGTGGCCGGCGTGGGCCCGCACCGCCGCCTGGAGGACGCGTTCCTCACCCTGATCGGAGGAGGCGCCGCATGACCGCGCTGCTCGACTCGGCGCCCGGCTACCGCGCCGGGCACACCCTGCCCCTGCGCGTCGAGGCGGTGCGGCAGCTCAAGCGGCGCCGCACCGCCGTGATGGGCGCGATCCTCGCCGTCCTGCCGTTCGTCCTGATCGTCGCCTTCGCCATCGGCGGCGGCGAGGACGACGGACCGGACAACCGGATCACGCTCATGGACACGGCGACCGCGTCGGCCGGGAACTTCGCCGCGACGTGCCTGTTCGTCTCGGCCGGCTTCCTGCTGGTGATCCCCGTGGCGCTGTTCTGCGGGGACACCGTCGCCTCCGAGGCCGGCTGGTCCTCGCTGCGCTACCTGCTCGCCGCGCCCGTGCCCCGCGCCCGGCTGCTGTGGTCGAAGCTCGTCGTGGCGCTCGGCTTCAGCGCCGCCGCGATGGTGCTGCTGCCGCTCGTCGCGCTCGCCGCCGGGACCGTCGCGTACGGGTGGGGGCCGCTGCGGCTGCCGACCGGCGGGACGCTGCCCGCGGCGGACAGCCTGGGGCGGCTCGGGATCGCCGTCGCGTTCGTCTTCGTGTCCCAGCTGGTCACCGCCGGGCTGGCGTTCTGGCTCTCCACGCGCACCGACGCCCCGCTGGGGGCGGTGGGCGGCGCGGTCGGCCTGACCATCGTCGGCAACGTCCTGGACGCCGTGACGGCGCTCGGCGACTGGCGCGACTTCCTGCCCGCGCACTGGCAGTACGCCTGGGTCGACGCGCTCCAGCCGCAACTGGAGTGGGGCGGCATGGCCAAGGGGGCGGCCGTGTCCGTGGCGTACGCGCTGGTGCTGTTCGCGCTCGCCTTCCGCGGCTTCGCCCGCAAGGACATCGTGTCCTAGCGGCCGGCCGCACGGCCCGGCCCCCGACCGTCACGGCCCGGCGCCCCGAACGGCCACGGCCCGGCACCCCGACCGCTGGGTGCCGGGACGGCCGGCCGCCGGGCCGCGGCGGCGCGGCGCGGGGTCACAGCCAGCCGCGCCGCGCCGCCTCCGCCCCGGCGCGGAACCGGCTCGTCGTGCCCAGCGCGGTCAGCAGCTCGCCGACGCGCCTGCTGTACGTACGCGCCGATATGCCCAGCCGCGCCGCGGCCGTCTCGTCGGTCAGCCCGGCCAGCAGCGCGTTCAGCACCGGACGCAGCCGCGGCGGCAGCCCGGAGCCCTGCTGCCGGCCCTCGCCGACGTCCTCGCCCGCGTCCCACCACGCGTGGTGCGCCCGCACCAGCGCGTGGACGACCACCGGGTCGCGGATCAGCAGCAGCCCGTTGCAGAGCAGCTCCAGGTCGAGCGGGACCGCCGCGACCGTCCGGTCCACCACGATCATCTTGAACGGGATCGCGTCCGTCAGCCGCGCCCGCCCCGCCAGCCGCGCCGCGCCGCCCGGGTCGGCGGCCGCCAGCCGGGCCAGCGCGTGGCGCGGCACCACCTGACGGACCGTCCGCACCCGCTCGGCGGCCGTCCGGACGCACGCGCCCGCCAGCTCCGGGAACGGCTCCGGGACCGGCCGCCGCAGCCCGACCGCCGGATCGTCGAAGGTCAGCAGCTCCCGGCGGGCCGACTCGGTCAGCGCGGCGAGCGCGGCGCAGATGTGGCGCGCGCCCGTCACCGGCTGGCCGGGCGGGCGCGGCGCGGGCAGGGGAGCCGCCCGTGCGGGGGCGCCCTCACGGCTTCCCTCCCGCGCAGCCACCAGGCCCAGTACGGAGCCCTGGACGTTCGCCACGGCCGACCACCCCCGTCATCCCACGGTACGCACATACGCCACTCCATGTACTCATGCAACTGCACACGGTGACAAGGCCCGTTTTCCCCGATGGCGAGTCCAAGCCAAGCGCTTCGCATCGCGGAAGAAGGGCGTCCACTCTGGTCGGTTCGCCCCAGCGCACCCCCCGGGCCTCGGCGCGCCCGCCGTCCGGGTGACGACTGAACCGGTTCGCAGTACCGCGGATGGCGCCGGGCGCGGTGGTGTGCCCGGATGGGATCGAGGCCGGCGCGGTGCGCCGGCCGACGACCGACCGACCACGAACGGATGACGACATCACCATGCGCATGCACCGTTGGGCCGCGACGGCCCTCACCTGCCTCACCCTCTCCGGCATAGCCGCGGCCCCGGCGTTCGCCGCCGACGAACCGCCCACCGACTACGCGCTCCTGCGCGCCGCCCACCAGGGGAACCTGACCGAGACCGCCGCCGGCCGGGACGCCCAGAAGAACGCCATCGCCGCCTGCGTGAAGAAGGCCGGCGGCGTCCTCGAACGCGACCACACCAAGCTCGACGCCGCCGTCCGCGCCCTGGCCGACAAGTTCGGCGTCGACCTGCCCGCGGCGCCCACCCCCGAGCAGCAGCAGACCCTCGCCTCCGTGATGGCCAAGGCCGGCACCAGTGCCTACGACCCGGCCTGGCTGAAGGCCATGGACGCCGCGCACACCAAGACCCTCGCCATGCTCGACCACCAGATCGCCGAGGGGAAGATCGCCGAGATCACGGCCGGCGCGAAGGCCGCCCGCCCGATCGTCGCCCACCACCTGGCCATGGTCCGCGGCGGCACCTGCCACGAGGACGCCGTGGCCGCCCCGAGCCACATCCACGCCGGCAGCGGCGGCCAGGTGGCCCTCGCCGACGAGGGCGTGCCCGTGTTCGTCGCGGTGCCGGCCATGGCCATCGGCGGGGTCCTCGTCGCGGGCGGCGCCTTCTGGGCGGCCGGGCGCATCCGCCGCAACGACGTCCGCTGACGCGCATGGGCGGCCTCCTCCGGCTGACCACCGAGCCCGGACCGGGACGCCTCCCGGTCTGGGCCGGGGTCGCGGGCGCCGCCTCGGCGGCCCTGGCCCTGCTCCTCCCGGCGGCCGGGCCGACCGCCCCGCCGGACGCGGGCACGGTGCCCTCCGGCCGCGGCACGGCGGCCCCGGCCGCGGCGGCCGCGGCCGCCGCCCACTCCCCGCCGGTCACCCTCACCGTGCCGGGCCACGTCGACCGCCTGCCCATCGACCCGGTCGGCGGGACCGACGACGGAGCGCTGGACCTGCCGGCCTCCCCGTCGCGGCTCGGCTGGTGGGCGCTCGGCGCACGGCCGGGCGCGGCGGCGGGCACCCTGCTGCTCGCCGGCCACCTCGACTCGGCGGAGGAGGGGCCGGGCCCCTTCGAGGCGCTGCACTCGCTGCCGATCGGCGCGCTGGCGCAGGTGGCGGCGGCGGACGGCGGCCGCCACACGTACCGGATCGTGGCGCGCCGCACGTACCGGGCGAGCGCGCTGCCCGGCGACCTGTTCTCGGCGCAGGGCCGTCCCCGGCTGGTGCTGGTCACCTGCGCGGGGGCGTTCGACCGGGAGGAGCGGACGTACGCCGAGAACCTCGTCCTGTACGGCGTGCCCGCCTGAGCGGTGCCCGCCCGGACGCGGGCGAGCCCCGGGAGGAGAGGTCCTCCCGGGGCTCGCCCGTCTGCCGGCCCGTACCCGTCTCCCGGCGAGCGCCGGGAGGCGGGTACGGGCCCCGGTGGATCAGCCGAAGGAGCGGCCGAACTGGCCGCCCGCGGCGGGCAGGCCGCCCGTGCCCGGCTTGTAGGTGGTGGCCGCGGAGGCGGCTCCGGTGCGGCCGCCGGTCACGTTGCCCCAGGGGAGGGCGTACGCGACGCCGTACGGGGCGGCGTTGGTGACACCGACGTACAGCTGCGTCGCCGAGCCGCCCAGGTACGTGCCGACGGCGTGGTCGGCGGTCGGGGCGCCGCCGAGGCCGGAGGCGTCGCCCGGCTGGACCCAGTGGTCGTACGCGCCGGCCGCGCCGAGCGGGTGGAACGTCTGGATCGCGCCGGCGCCGGCGACGGAGCCGAGGGCCTCGCCGGGGATGCCGACCGCGAGCGCGAGCGTCGAGGGGGAGCCGACGGCGCGCGGCGCGGTGTTGGCCAGGACGACCTTGGTGCCGAACCTGTCGCCGGCCTCGGCGGTGCCGGAGACGTCCGTCACCTCCTGCTGGATGTTGGCGACCTGGGTGACCGTGCCGGACGCGGTGACGCGGAGGCTGTGGACGGCGCCCGCGTCGGCCTTGTCGGCGGTGCCGACCGTCAGGTCCTCGCCGGGCGTGCCGACGGCGATGATCGAGTCGGTCGCGGTGGCCGCGCCGGACGGGCGGTACGCGACGGCGGCGACGGAGGCACCGAACTGGTCGCCCGGCTCGGCGCCGCCGCTGACGACGTCGGCGTCCTGGTCGAAGCCGAGGACCGGCGCCGGGACCTTGTCGGCGTTCAGGGCGTGCTTGAGGATCTGCACGCCGCCGGCGTTCTTCTCGGTGCCGATGGCCTCGCCGGGGCTGCCGATCACCAGGTGGTTCGCGGAGCCGGCGACGGCGGAGCCGAACCGGTCGCTCGCCTCGGGGTCGCCCGCGTAGCCGGGCTTGTCCTGGTTCACGGCGGTGTTGACGCTGCCGCGCAGGTAGATGGCGCTGCCCGCGTCGGTGGCGGTGCCGAGGTCCTCGCCCGGGGCGCCGATCAGCAGGTACGGCTCGCCCTCGGCGGTGTGGCCGGCGGCGACGGCGTGGCCGAAGCGGTCGCCCGCCTCGGAGGCCGAGCCCTTGATCGCGGCGATGGTGCCGAGGCCCTGGACGTGGTCGACGGCGGCCTGGCCGGTGCCGATGCCGCCCTTGGCGCCGTACAGGACGTGGACGGAGCCGGCGTCCGCGTGGACGGTGGTGCCGACCGTGATGTCCTCGGCGGGGACGCCGACGACGAGGTCGGTGCAGCCGTCCTCGTTGTGGTCGAAGGTGGCGAGGGCCTCGCCGTACCAGTCACTGGCCTCCGCGCCGCCGGGCACGTACGCCTGGTCCTGGTTCAGCTCGACGGCGCCCTTGCCGCCGCCGTAGACGACGCGCACGACACCGGCGTTGGCGTCACCGCCGACGGTGGCCTTCGGGTCGCCGATGGCGATGTCCTCGGCACCGTCGCAGTTGAAGTCGGTGAACTGGGGCGCGGCGAGCTTCGCGTCGATCCAGGGGCGCAGGTCGTCGACGCGGGTGTCGACGGCGGCGGTGCTGGTGACGGCGGCGTCGACGCCGAAGCAGCCCGCCTGGGCGGAGCGGCTGTGGACGGCGACGAGCTGGGCCTGGCCGCCCGCGACGCGCAGGGCGGGGCCACCGGTGTCGCCCATGCAGACGGACGCGCCGTCCTTGCCGGTGAGGTTGACGTCGCTCGCGTTCACCGCGTCGACGGTGAAGGTGCCGCTGTGCAGCTTCAGCGGCGCCCACTCGGTCTTCGTACGGCCGTAGCCGGCGACCTTCAGCTCCTCGCCGGCGGCGGCCGCAGTGGTGCCCAGGGCGACGGGCGTGACGGTGGTGACGGGGCGGTTCAGGCGGACGAGGGCCGCGTCACGGGAGGGGTGGGCGACGACCTCGACGACGTTGCGCACCACGCCGGTGGTGGTGGTGAGGTCCGTACGGCCGATGGTGGCGGTGGTCCTCAGCTTCGGGGAGCCCGCGGGCACGGCGAGGCTGACGGCCGGGTCGTCGGCGAAGCAGCTGGCCGCGGTGAGGATCCACTCGCGGTCGACGAGGGCGCCGGAGCAGGCGCGCTGGCCGTTGCCGATGTCGAGGCGCGCGGTGAACGCGAGGGAGCCCTCCGCCTCGGGGGTGCCGGTGACGGCGGTGGCCGGTACCGCCAGGGGTGCGGCCATCAGGGCCGCGGTGAGAGCGGCCAGTCCGGCGGAACGGGCCAGGTGTGCACGGTGCATGTCTGTTTCCTCGGTGGGGGTGGGGCACCGGCGGCCGGGCAGGGCGCGCCGGTCCCCGGGACGGGGCGCGCCTTACTTGCTGGTGACGATCTCCAGCAGCATGTGGTCGCGGCCCTGGGGGTCGGCGCTCTCGCCGACCGGCGTCCAGGTGTTCTTGGTGACCTCGAAGGACTTCTCCTCGTTGTCCACGGTCATCGTGACGTCGGTGTTGTAGGCGTTGCCCTTGACGCCGTAGACCGCGGGGATCTCCAGGCTGAGGTAGCCCTGGTTGCCCGTGACGCGGAAGCAGATCTTCTCCTTGCTGCGGGCCCACACCTCGAGGAGGGTCGGGTCGCCGCAGGTCGCGAGGACGATGTGGCCGTCGCCGCGCTTCAGCTTGATGCCCTGCTCGGCGAGGATCTTGTCGGCCTGCGGGTAGTTGAAGTCCTCCACCGCGTAGCCCGGCGCCTCGTCGGCGACGGGGGCGACGGAGGGCGCGCCCGCGCCACCGGTCGTGGTGACGGCGAGAACGGTGGTGCCGGCGACCGCGCCCGCGACGAGCAGACGAGAGATGAACTTCATGGGAGTCTCGTTTCCTGTTCCGTGAGGTGAGAAGGAGCGCATGGGGCCGGCCCACGCGCGAACGTGCCCGGGTCGAGGGCACGTGGGCAGGCCGGAAGACGAAACGCCACGGTGGTGGGCGCTTCGGATCTCTCACAGATGGATCGTCAACTCCCCCCGTTGCGACGGCCAGACTCCGGCTCCCCAGATCGGATTGGCGTGATCATTGTTATCACTTCCCGCAACCCGCACAAGATTTCGCATCCGGCGCGGGCGGTGGTGCCGGAGGCGGCGGGCCGTCAGGAAGAAGCGGCTCCGAGGGTGCCGGTTGCCCACTGATGGCAACGATTCGATAACGCCGTGGAGTCGGTGCGGAAGGGCTCCGGACGGCGCTCCGGGCCCCCGGGGCCGGGGGAGAACGGCCCTCCGGCCCGCCGAACGGAGCCCGGCGGGAGGCGCCGGCGGCTCCAACAACCTCTTATGCCAAGTCGGTTGGCCATGTGATCATCCGTCACCGGAATGGTGTCACGACACACGTGCCCCATTGCACGACGGGGTGCTGGAGAAGAGGTATGGACATACTCAGATCGCCGCGCGGGAAGCGACAACTGCGCCGCAGGTTCCTGACAGCGACCGCCTTCGCCACCGCGGTGACCGTCTTCGGGACGTCCACCGCGTACGCCGAGGAGACCCTCCCCGGCGACCTCCCCGAAGGGCTCCGCGCCCGGGCCGTCGAAGCCTGGCTGACCGGCAGCACCTCCACCAAGGACGCCGCCGCGGCCGCCCTGTCCGGCACGGACCAGGACGTCGCCGCGTTCGTCCGGAACCAGCTCCCCCGCCTCAAGGCCGAGGACAACCGCGTCGCCGTGATGCGGGTCATCTCGGTGTCCGGCAAGGGCGTCCGCGACGCCGCGATCAAGGCGCTGGCCGGCGACGACGCCGCGATCGACGCGTTCATGAAGGAGGGCTACAAGGCCCCGCTCCTGCACGACAAGCGCACCACCGTGCTGACCATCATGAACAACGGCAAGCGCTCCGTACGCGCCGCCGGTCAGGCGGCCCTCGACGCCGGCACCGAAGCCGCGCTCGACGAGTTCCTCAAGACGAAGCAGTACGCCGCCCACCAGGAGGACGAGCGCTTCGAGGTCCTCCAGATCATGTCGGCGGGCGGCCCGGAGGTGCAGCGCACCGCCTCCCGCGCCCTGGAGGGCACCCCCGCCGACATCAGCCGGTACATCGAGACCGGCCAGCACATCGCCCGCGCCCGCGACCAGGAGACGCTGACGGTCAATCAGCTCGTCCAGGTCGCCCAGGAGGCCGGCCGCCGCGCCAAGCGCGAGACGGACGCCGCCCTGGAGGCGTCGGCCCGCGCCCAGGAAGCCGCCGCGAAGGCCAAGGAGGCCGCGCTGACGGCCGCCGCCGAGGCCGAGGCCGCCAAGGAGGACGCGAACAAGGCCGGCCAGGCCGCCAGCCGCGCCGCCGAGGCCGCCCGGGGCGCCGCCCAGGCCGCGCGCACCGCGGTCCACGCGTCCAACGCCGCCGTCGCCGCCTCGCACCGCGCCGCGTCCGCCGCCCAGGCCGCCGCCTCCGCCGCCGCGACCGCCGGCCAGGCCGCGTCCCGCGCCTACAACGCGGCCACCGCCGCCTCGAAGGACGCCGCCCAGGCGTCGGCCGCCCGCTCCGCCGCCCAGGCCGCGCGCAACGCCGCCGCCGGTGCCCGTACCGCCGCCGCCGCCGCGTCCGCCGCGGCGACCGCGAGCGAACAGGCCGGAGCCGCGGGCTCCGCCGCCGCGTCCGCCGCGCAGAACGCCGCCGCCGCCGCGTCCGCGTCGGCCGCCGCCGCCTCCGCCGCCGGCACCGCCACGGAGCAGGCCCGCCGCGCCCGCGCCGCCGCCGCCGAGGCGAACGCCGCCGCGGCCACCGCGTCCGCCGCCGCCGCCCGCGCCCGGTCGCTCGCCTCCCAGGCGGCGTCTGCCGCGCGCGCCGCGCACACGGCCGCCAACAACGCCGCCCAGCACGCCGAGAACGCCGCCGCCGCCGCCGACAAGGCGGCCGACTACGCCGGCAAGGCGCTGGACTACGCCAACCAGTCGACCCTCCACGCCAACGCGGCGATCGCCGCGGCCACCGTCGCCTCCGACGCCGTCGCCCAGGCGCAGAACATCGAGCGCGTCGCCCGCGAGACCGAGGCGGCGCAGCTGGAGGGCGACAAGCAGACCGGCATCCAGGAAGCCGACGAGGTACTGAAGTCGGAGACCGAGGCCAACGCGGTCGCCGACGCGCGGAAGTCCCACGAGGCCACCCTCGACGCCGAGGCCCGGCAGCTGATCACCCAGGCCAGGACGGCCGCCGACACCGGCGACACGTCCACCGCGGTCAGGCTCGGCCGCAAGGCGGCGATCAACCTCTTCGAGGACCGGGGCTCCTGGACCCGCTCGGCCGCCCAGTTCGCCGCGGCCGGCTCCGACACCGACGTCCTGACCTGGCTGAGGAACGACCACCCGAAGGCCGTCCGGCTCGACACGCGCGAGAAGGTCCTCTTCATGGCCCAGCTGGGCCAGACCGCCGTGGCCGAGGCCGCGCAGAAGGCGCTGGAGAACCCCGACCCGGCGGCCGCCGAGCGGTTCATCACCACCGACGCCGCGAACATCCAGGGCGAGGACTACCGCCGTCAGATCCTGAAGCTGATGGACGGCGCCGGCCCCGCCGTGACGAAGGCCGGCAACGCCGCCCTCACCGACGGCAGCGTGCCGGTCATGCTCGACTTCCTCATGGTGGGCCTGCGGGACGCCGTGATGGAGGACGACCGGGTCAAGACGCTGGCACTGATGAACACCGGCGGCGCCAACGTCAAGGCCACCGCCGAGGTCGCCATGGCCGGCCCCGCCTGGATGCGCCACGACTTCGCCAACGGCGCGTACCACAAGGCCGCCCAGCTCGACCAGGACACCGCGACGCACGTCGCCGCGATCCGCGCCTCCATCGCCAACGCGGCCCGCGTCGCCGCCAAGGCCCACGAGGACGCGGCCCGCGCCTCCGAAGCGGCCGCCAAGGCCCGCAACGCGGCCGCCGAGGCCGCCGAGTGGGCGGACAAGGCGCAGCAGTCCGCCACCCAGGCGTCCCACCACGCCCAGGCGGCCCGCGACAGCGCCGACGCCGCCGACGCCTCCGCCGCCGCGGCGGCCGCGTCGGCCCAGAAGGCGACCACCGCCGAGCAGACCGCGCGCACGGCGGCCCGGTACGCCAACCACTCGGCGAACCGCGCCTCGGCGTCCGCGCAGCAGGCCCAGTCCTCCGCCGCCTTCGCCCAGTCGCAGGCCACGGCCGCCCGCGCCTCCGCCCTCGCGGCCGGCCGGGACGCCGAGGCCGCCTCCGCCGCGGCGAGCGACGCGCACCGCATCGCCGCCGACAAGCGGGCGCAGGAGCAGGCGGCGGCCGCCGCCGCGGCGGCCGAGAAGGCCCGCCAGGACGCGGCCAACGGCACCAACCCGGCCAACGACCCGAACAACGACCGGGTCAACGCCCAGCAGCCGCCGAACGACGGCAAGGACGGCTGGCGGACCGCGGCCACCTGGACCGGCCGCGCCAGCACCGTCATCGGGTTCGTGTCCGTCGGCCTGACCGTCGGCGCCGCGTTCTTCCCGCCGCTGGCGGTCGCCGCCGGCGTCGCCGGCGTGGCCTCCCTGGCGCTGGGCGCGATCAGCGCCGGCATCTGGGCCTACACCGACGGGTTCGGCAGCGAGGCGTTCAAGAACGCCGCCGTCGGAGTGGCCCTCGGCGCCATAGGGTTCCGCGTCGGCTCGGCCATCAAGTACGCCGACAAGGCGCTGGAGGCCGCCGGGCACGTCAAGTCGTGGGGCTCGTCGGTGGTCGCCGCGGGACACGACCTGCTGTCACCCGTGTGGGGCGTGTTCACCTGGTAGCCGCCCCCGCCTAGTATCCGAACAACCGTATGACCGCCGGGCGGCCCGTGGACCGGGCCGCCCGGCGCTCGCGCCGCCCCCGCGGCGGCGGACCCGCGAGGAGCACCGTGACCCTGTCCGAAACCCCCGTCCCCGTCCTGTGGCTCGCCGCCCTGGCCTGCACCGCGGCCTTCGCCGTGACATGGGGCTCCTGGATGACCGGGAAGATGCGCCGCGGCGTGTACGCCATGGTGCTCGCGATGGCGGTCTTCGGCGCGGCCACCTACTACGCCCGCGACATGCGGCCCTGGGAAGTCCTCTCCATGTACTCCCTGGCCATGCTCGCCCTGACCCTCGGCGTACTCGGCCGCCGCGGCGAACTGGCACGACTCGCCGAGGACGTCAAGCGGAACCCCAGGTCCCCCGACAACAAGATGTCCACCGGCGCCACCACCCAGCTCCTCGTCGCGGTCTTCGTCGTGGCGGGGGTCGGGGCGTGGTTCATGCGTTAATTCTGGGCTCGTTGCGCCTCCGGGGCGCTTTCGGCGGGTGTCGGGAAGTCGACCGTGCTCGGCCCCTCGTTCCTCGGGGCGCTGCGCGCGCTCGTCTTCCCGACACCCGCGCGCCCCTTCGGCTCCACGAGCGCTACAGGGGGGGCACCCGCCCCCTCCCCGGCACAGGGGTGGCCCCGCCGAAGTGTGCCCCCGCCGGCCCGGCATCCGCGCGCCCCTTCGGCTCCACGAGCGGCCCAGCGGGGCACCCTCCCCCTCCCGGGTTCAGGTGTGACCCGCCCAGGGGACCGCGCCCTCCCGGCTCCACGAGCAGCCCCACGTGGTCACCCTCCCCGGCACAGGTGCGCACCGCCCACCGGTCGCCCCTCACCGCCCCGGTGTCCGCCCCCCCGCCCATCCCGTGAGCGGACCGGCAGGGGTGGTTCCCGCCGGTTTCGTGAAGGGACCGTTCGCAAGAAGTGCGTCGGTGGTGCGTATAACGATCACCACGGGGGGAACTTCGGGCTGAGCCGACGCGAGGAGGTCACCCATGGCGGGTCCCGGACAGCACGCCGACACCGGTCACGCCGACACCGGTACGGAGACGGTCGACGTGGTCGTCGTCGGCATGGGGGTGGGCGGCGAGCACGTCGCCGGGCGCCTGGCCGAGGCCGGCCTGGACGTCGTCGGCGTGGAGGCCGAGCTGGTGGGCGGGGAGTGCCCGTACTGGGCGTGCGTACCGAGCAAGATGATGATCCGCGCGGGCAACCTGCTCGCCGAGGCCCGCCGGGTCCCCGGCATGGCCGGGCGCACCGAGGTCACCGCGGACTTCACGCCCGTCGCGGCCCGCATCCGCGACGAGGCGACCGACGACTGGGACGACAAGGCGGCCGTGGACCGCTTCACCGGCAAGGGCGGCCGGTTCCTGCGCGGCCGGGCGCGCCTCGTCGGGCCGGGGCGCGTCGACGTCGACGGGCGGGTCCTCACCACCCGCAGGGGCGTGGTCCTCGCCACGGGCAGCCGCCCGCAGATCCCGCCCGTACCGGGCCTCGACGAGGTCCCGTACTGGACGAACCGCGACGCCGTCTCCGCGAAGGAGGCCCCGCCGTCGCTCCTCGTCCTCGGCGGCGGACCCATCGGCGCCGAGCTCGCGCAGGCCTACGCCCGGTTCGGCACGGCCGTCACCGTCGTCGAGGCGGCCGACCGGCTGCTGCCCTCGGAGGAGCCGGAGGCGGCCGCGCTCGTCGCGGACGTGTTCCGCGCGGAGGGCGTCGACGTGCGGACCGGGGCGCGGGCCGTCGGCGTACGGCACGAGGACGGGACGTTCCGCCTCACCCTGGACGGCGGCGCGGAACTGACCGCCCGCCACCTGCTCGTGGCGACGGGCCGCCGCGCCGCACTGTCCGACCTGGGCGTCGAGCACATCGGCCTGGACCCCGGCGCCAAGGCCCTCGACGTGGACGGGCGGATGCGCGCGGCGGACGGCGTGTGGGCCGTCGGCGACGTCACCGGGCACGGGGCGTTCACCCACGTCGCCATGTACCAGGGCGAACTGGCCGCGCGGGACGTCCTCGGCGAACCCGGCCCGGACGCCGACTACCGGGCGCTGCCCCGCGTCACGTTCACCGACCCGGAGGTCGGCTCGGTCGGCCTGACCGAGCACGCCGCCCGCGAACGCGGCATCACGGTGCGCACCGGCCTCGCGCAGGTGCCGTCGTCGACGCGCGGCTGGATCCACAAGGCGGGCAACGAAGGGCTGGTCAAGCTCGTCGCGGACGCCGACCGGGACGTCCTGGTCGGCGCGACCTCCGCGGGCCCGACGGGCGGCGAGGTCCTGTACGGACTGCAGGTCGCCGTCCACGCCGAGGTCCCGCTGGAGCGGCTGCGGCACATGATGTACGCGTACCCCACCTTCCACCGGACGGTGGAGCAGGCCCTCCAGGACCTGGGCTGACCCCTCCCCGCAGCGGCCCCCGGGAGGCCGGGGGAGCGCGCGGCGGGGCGGTGGATGCGAGGGTCCGGGCGGCCGCGCCGGCCCCGGCCGTACCCTGGCTCCGACATCCCCGTGCGCACCGCCGCACCGCACCGCCGGGAGCCCCGTGAAGGACACGTCCCGCCGCGCCCGCCTGGCGTGGTCGCTCGCCGCCTGGTGGCTGCTGCTCACCCTGGCCCTGTGGTCCCTGGGCGAGGCGGTCGACCAGCCGGCGGCCCTGCCGCGGTGCGCGGCGTCCGCCGCGCTCCTCGTCGCCGTCGGCGAACTGGGCGCCTGGCTGCGGCGCCGTACGGCCCGCCGCCGCGGGTGACCTCCAGGCGTACCGGTGCGGCCCGCCCTCCCGGCGCGGGCCGGGCGGGCCACGCCCCGCGCCGGCCGCCGGCTGTCAACCGACGCGGGGGCTGCGGCGCTCGATGAGGACGGTGTCGCGCCAGCGGCCGTGGTGGCGGCCGATGCGTTCGCGGGTGCCGACGACCCGGAAACCGGCGCGTTCGTGGACGGCGAGGCTCGCGGCGTTCTCGGGGAAGACACCGGACTGGATGGTCCAGACCCCGGCCGCCTCGGTGGAGTCCACGAGGGCGGCGAGGAGCGCGGAGGCGACGCCCCGCCCACGCGCGTCGGGACGGACGTACACCGAGTGCTCGACGACCCCGGCGTACGCGCACCGGTCGGAGACCTTCACCGCCGCGACCCAGCCGAGGACGCGGCCGGTTTCGTCGACGGCGGCGAAGCGGTGCTCGGGCAGTCTGGCCGCGTCGAACTCCGCCCAGGTGGGGGCGGTGGTCTCGAAAGTGGCGTCGCCCTCGTCGATGCCGGCCTGGTAGATCGCGATGACCTCGTCCGCGTGCCCGGCGGTGAGCGGCACGACGGTGACGGCCCGTGTGGTGGATGCGTCCATGGGGGAAGTCTCCCCGGCGCGGATCACGGTCGGGTGAACGCCGCCGGTCCGGGTCAGTGCCCGCGCGGCGCGTACATGATCACGGCCATCCCGGCGAGGCACACCAGGGCGCCGACGACGTCGTAGCGGTCGGGGCGGTAGCCGTCGGCGACCATGCCCCAGGCGATCGACCCCGCGACGAAGACACCGCCGTACGCGGCGAGGATACGGCCGAAGTGGGCGTCGTGCTGCCAGGTCGCCACCACTCCGTACAGGCCGAGCGCGATGACGCCGGCGCCCACCCAGACCCACCCCCGGTGCTCGCGGACGCCCTGCCAGACGAGCCAGGCGCCACCGATCTCGAAGAGGGCCGCGAGGACGAACAGGGCGACGGAACGAACGACGGTCATGCCGGCCGACCCTACCGGCGGGCCGTCGCCCCGACCCGCGCGGACGCGGACGACGGGCTCCGCTGCCGCCCCGGGCCGCCGGGCAGCGCGAGGCAGCGGAGGCGTGAAGCGGCGGAAGCCGAACGGGCGCACCAGGCCCGGAAGGTCGCGGGGCCGAACGCGGCCACGCTCGGCACACGCACGAACGGCGTGAGGAGAGTTGCCGCACCACAGCACGTGGCGGACGCGCCGGACCCGGCAGGATCCGAACGCGCGCCGCCCGTGCGGGTGGTGGGCGGCGTACGGGGCCGTTCACCCGGGTTCGTGGGCGGTCGGCCGCCACCGCAGGGGTGGCTGCCGTGCGGCACCGGCCTCCCGCCGGTCGTCCGTGATCCCGGACGGCTGACGCCTCACATCGCCGCCGGAGCAAGGACGGCGCAGCGGCGACGGCGGGTCAGCACCAGGCGGATCCGTCGTGGCTGGCCGTGACCTCCAGGCCGTAGTCGCCGGCGCTGCCACCGAGGTCGCTGGGGAACCACACGGCGAGGTGGGCGGTGGCGCCGGCGACGGGCTTCTCGAAACAGAGCGCCGAGACGTCGACCGCGAGGCTGCCGGGTGTCGGGGCGGGTGAGGGATCGACGCTCGCGAGCCGCCAGCCGTCCTCCGTGGCGGCCTGGCGGTAGAAGGACAGCACGCCGGCCCGGGACGTCGTGTACTGGTAGTGCTGCCCGGCGTAGGCGAACCCGTCGTCCTCGTCGCATCCGGAGTACCGTTCGTCCTTGGCCCGCGTACGACTCGGGTGCGCGTCGAGGATGGCCAGGGACACCAGGGTCGGCGCGAATTCCCGGTCGGCTCCGGTACAGCCGTAGAGCCCACCCGACAGCGTCCACACGCCCGTTGCCGCGACGACGGCCATGCCGCCCGCACCGACGAGAACCGGCACGGCCACCCTCTTCAGCCTCATGGCGCGGAGCGTAGCGCAGGGGATCCGCGGGACAGGGCGCGGTCCGGGGACGGCCCGGCTCTGCCGCGCTCGACCGACGGTCGGCCCCCTTGACGGCCTTGCCCGAACCCCCGCCGACGGCAGTCGGCCACCACGGCGGGCGCGCCGACCGGCCACGCTCCGCCCCCACCGCCTCAGCCATGTTGAGGAGCGCCGCCGGGCGGTGGCGGTCGCCGGGGTCGCGCTGCCACGCCGCGGTACCGACGCCCCCTTCGCCCCGAGGCGACCCGGGTGGGGGCTTCGCCTCGGACCGGTGCGCCCCTCGCCCGCGCTGGTGGTTCACCGGCGTTCACGGCCGTCCGCCGTCGTCCGTGGCGTCGCCCCGCGGGGCCGGAGAGCGGTGAGCGGCCGGCCGACATCCCGGCCGTGCCGGCGGGTATGCGCAGAGGGCTCGCGCATGAGGAGGCCTGATGCCCATGACCGGCCCGATCGCCTACAAGGGGCTCGACTTGATGCCGACGTGGTTCGTCTTCGTCGTCGCGGTACTGGCCGTGGTCGGGATCGTCCTGGCCCGTCGACGGGGACGTTGACGGCCCGCCGTCCCCGGGCGAGCCGGGCGGCGTCCTCGCCGGGTCGGTCATCCGCCGGGCGTGGCGCGGTGCGCGCAAGGCCGTGCTGCCGCCCCACGTCTTCGAGTCGCCGACCGGGCGGCGCGTGTACGACACCCGGCACACCCGCCTGACCAAGTGGCTCAACGACGGCATCCCGCCCGCCCAGGTGGCGGAATGGGCCGGGAACAGCGTGGCCGTGCTCCTCGCCACGTACGCCCGGTGCGTCGACGGGCAGCTTCCGGACCTGAAGCGGCGCCTCGAAGCCGCGGGCGACCTGCCGGACGCGCCCGGCGCCGGCTGATCCTCCGGCGCGAGAACTTCGACACGTATTCGATACAGCCACCCGCGAAAACCCGGTGACAGCCGGACGGCCCCGGAGTCCGCCCTTGATCGTCAAGAGGGCACCCGGGGCTTCGCCTCGTCGCTTGGAAAGCGGCTCTGACCAGCAAGAAGACCCTCCCGAAGGAGGGTCCTCGCGAAGCGCCCCCGGCAGGACTCGAACCTGCGGCCAAGTGCTTAGAAGGCACCTGCTCTATCCACTGAGCTACGGGGGCCGGTGGTGCGGCCTGGTGGCCGCTGGAGCCCGGGAGGGTGGTCCGTGACCTTGGCCGGGGACAAGGATAGGGCTCCGATCACCTTGGCCCGGTCGCTTCACCTGCGTGGCACGATGTGGAGGTTCGGTGAAGCGAACCCGATAATCGCAGGCAGGTGCGATTCCCGCAGCGCTTTTCGCGCCTCGCGGCCCGGGTGTTGTGCACTCGTTATGCCTGCGTCCTACTCATCCCCTCTGTCCCCGTGCGATACCGGCGCGCAGAGAGGGTCATACGCTTCAAAAAGATGCTGAAATTGGGCATTCTTCACATGTGGTGACCTTGGACGTACGGCCTCAGCTCCTCGACGCACTCTCCGCCCTGCGCGACCGTGTCGCCGCCGTGCGTCTCCCCCTGCCCGTCCCGGGTGCTCCCCGGGCGCGGCAGACGCGGGCCGAGCTGCTCGCCCAGCTCGACGACTACCTGGTCCCCCGGCTCGTCGATCCCGAGGCGCCGCTCCTCGCCGTCGTCGGCGGATCGACCGGCGCCGGCAAGTCCACCCTCGTCAACTCCCTTGTCGGGCGCCCCGTCAGCGAGGCCGGCGTCCTGCGGCCCACCACCCGCGTCCCCGTGCTCGTCTGCCACCCCGACGAACACCACTGGTTCTCCGGCACCCGCGTCCTGCCCCGCTTCACCCGCGTCTGGGGCGCACCCGGCGAGGACGGCGACGAGGTCGCCGAAGGCCGCGTCCTGCGCGTCGAGACCGCCGAGACACTGCCCCGCGGGCTCGCCCTCCTCGACGCGCCCGACATCGACTCCCTCGTCGTCGGCAGCCGCGAACTGGCCGCCGAGCTGATCTGCGCCGCCGACATCTGGGTGATGGTCACGACCGCGTCCCGGTACGCCGACGCCGTCCCCTGGCAGATGCTCCGTACGGCCAAGGAGTACGACGCCACCCTCGTCACCGTCCTGGACCGGGTCCCGCACCAGGTGATCGGCGAGGTCTCCCGCCAGTACGAGGCGCTCCTGGTCCGGGCCGGACTCGGCGCCGTCCCCCGGTTCACCATCCCCGAACTGCCCGAGTCGGCGGGCGGCGGCAGCGGTCTGCTGCCCGACACCGCCGTCGCCTCCCTCCGGGCCTGGCTCGCCCACCGCGCCCAGGACCCCGCCGCCCGCCGGCAGACCGTCGCCCGCACCGCGGGCGGCGTCATCGACTCCCTGCGCGTGCGCATGCCGGAACTCGCCGGTGCCGTCGCCGCCCAGTGCGCCGCGGCCCTGCGCCTCACGGGCGCCGTCGAGGCGGCGTACGAGCGGGAGGGCGACCGGGTGCGGCACGAACTGCGGCGCGGCGCCGTGCTGTCCGGCGACGCCCGCGCCCGCTGGCGCGCCCACCCCCACGACTGCACCCCCACCGAACTGCTCGACGCCCTCGCCGAGTCCTTCGGCGCCCTCCTCCACTGCGCCGTCGCCGCCGCCGACGAGCAGGTGCGGGAGGCGTGGCGGCGCGAACCGGCCGCCGCCGTCCTCGGGACGGCCCCCACCGGGCGCGACCGGGAGGCGGGGGAGCGCGTGGGCATGGCCGTGCGCCGTTGGCGCCGCGTCCTGGAGGAACTGGCCGAGGACGAGTCGCGGCGCGGCGAGCGCACCCCGGTGCCCGACTCCGACACGGTGGCCGCGCTGCTGGCCGCGGCCCTCCTCGGCGGGCGCCGCGCACGGGGGGCGGGGGAGCGGCTTGCGGAGCTGATCGGCGCCCAGAGCACCCTCCGCCTGCGCGAGAGGGGCGCGGAGCTGATCGACGCGTACATCGACCGCGTCCTGCGGGAGGAACGCGACCGGCGCATGGCGCCGATCGACGCGTTCGGCGTCACCCCGGAACCGCAGGCCCAGCTCATCGCCGCACTGTCCGTACTGCAGAAGGAGAGGTGACGGCGGGTGAGCGCCGTGGAGCAGAAGTGGGACGACGGGCTGATCGCCCGCCGTGTCGCCGGCCGGGCCGTCCGCGGCGACACCGCGGCGGACGCCGGCCCGGTCCGCCGGGCCGACGAACCGGCGGGCGGCGGACGCGGCGGGCGGGGCGGACGCGGCGGGTACGACGACGGACGCGGCGGGTACGGCGGGTACGACGGCGACGGGAGCGGCGACGGCGGCGACGGGCCCCCACCCCCCGGCGGCACCTACGCGGGCGCCCTCAAGGCGCGCCTCGACGCCCTGCGCGACCTCCTCGGCCTGTCGGCCACCCGCCTCGACCCGCGGACCGTCGCCGAGGCGGGACGGGTCCTCGACGAGGCCGCCGCCCGCCAGCGGCTCTCGCTGCGCCACACCGTCGTCGCCATCGCCGGCGCCACCGGGAGCGGGAAGTCCACCCTGATCAACGCGCTCGCGGGGGTCCCGGTCTCGGAGACCGGCCTCAGGCGCCCCACCACCGCCGCGCCCATCGCCTGCGCCTGGTCCGAGGGCGCCGCCGGCCTCCTGGACCGGCTCGGCATCCCCGGCCGGCTGCGGCGCAGGCCCCTCGCGGGCGGCGACGGCGACGACGCCCTGCGCGGGCTCGTCCTCGTCGACCTGCCCGACCACGACTCGGCGCTCACCGCCCACCGCGACCAGGTCGACCGCGTCCTCGGCCTCGTCGACGCGGTCATCTGGGTCGTCGACCCGGAGAAGTACGCCGACGCCGCCCTCCACGAGCGGTACCTGCGGCCGCTCGCCACCCACGCCGAGGTCACCTTCGTCGTCCTCAACCAGATCGACCGGCTCCCCGGCGACGCCATCCACCAGGTCCTCGATGACCTGCGCCGGCTCCTCGACGAGGACGGCGTGGCCCTCGGCGAACACGGCGAACCCGGCGCCACCGTCCTCGCCCTGTCCGCCCTGACCGGCGAGGGCGTCCCCGAACTGCGCGAGGTGCTCGGCGCGTTCGTCCAGGACCAGCACGCCGCCACCCGTCGCCTGTCCGCCGACGTCGACGCGGCCGCGACCCGGCTGCGCCCCGTCTACGTGGGGCAGGGGAGGCCCGGCCTCGGCGAGCGGTCCCGCGAGGACTTCACCGCCCGGCTCGCCGTCGCCGTCGGCGCCACCGCGGCCGGCGAGGCCGCCGAACGGGAGTGGCGGCGCAACGCCGGACGCGCCTGCGGCACCCCGTGGCTGCGGCTGTGGCGCTGGTACGAGGCGCTGCGCACCCCCGGCGGCAGGACCGGCGAACCAGCCGGGACCACGCCGCCCGAGGAGGAGCCGACGGCCCGGCAGCGCGTCGAGCACGCCGTCCGCGTCGTCGCCGAGGAGGCGGCGCGCGGACTGCCCGCGCCCTGGGCGCAGGCCGTGCGGGAGGCGGCGGTGCGCGGCGCGCGGGGCCTGCCCGAGGCGCTGGACGAACTGGCCGCGAACGCCCGCGACCCGCAGTCCGGGAAGCGGCCGCTGCGCCCCGCCTGGTGGCCGGTCGCCGTCCTCGCCCAGGCGTCCATGACGCTGCTTCAGGTGTACGGCGGGCTGTGGCTGGTGGGCCAGATCGTCGGCCTGCTGGAACCGGGCCTGATGCCGCCGGTGCTGGTGATGCTCGCCGGGATCGTGGGCGGGCCGCTCGTCGAGTGGGCGTGCGTGGTGGCGGCGCGCGGGCCGGCGCGCCGGTACGGGCAGGAGACCGAGCGGCGGCTGCGCGAGGCGGCCGCGGGCTGCGGCCGGGCCATGGTGCTCGACCCGATCGCGACGGAGCTGATGCGGTACCGGGAGGTGCGCGAGCAGTACGCGACGGTGTCGGGCGGCCGGACCCCGACCGGGTGACGGAGTTGTCCACAACCGCCGGCGCCGTCCACAGGGCCGAGCGGGATCCGCCGGGCGCGGCCACCATGGGGAGGAAGGGCGACGCGGGGGAGCGCCGCCGGACGGGGAGGAGCGGACGTCGTGAACGACAGCCTGGTGACGGTCGTGGGGAACGTGGCGACCAACGTGGAGTACCGCGAGACGCCGGCGGGCGGGGTGGCGAGGTTCCGCTTCGCCGTCACGGCCCGCCGCTGGGACCGGGAGCGGGCGGCGTGGGCGGACGGGCACACCAGCTTCTACACGGTCAACGCGTGGCGGCAGCTCGGCGAGAACCTGGCCGCCTCGGTGACGGTCGGTGAACCCCTGGTGGTGCACGGTCGGCTGCGGGTCCGCGAGGAGCCCGCGGGCGGGCAGGACGGGCAGCGCAGGACGTTCGTCGACATCGACGCGGTGGCCGCCGGCCACGACCTGACCCGGGGCACGGCGGCGTTCCGCCGCGGTGGCGGGAAACGAGCACCTGAACAGGTCGTGACGGGACGGCAGGACCGGGCACCGGCGCGCGTCCCGGAGCCGGTGGCGACCTGAGATGGCCTCAGCGCGGCGCCCATACCGCCCCGAACGGGAGGATCAGGGCGGAGACTTCGCCGGCCCGTGACCGGAAAGCACGCGTTCCATGCCCGGTTCACGGTAACGATTTCGATTCGGAATGGTTGAGTGGGGGCCTCGGGTGGGACGGACCGGGTCCGCCTCTCTAGGATTCCGGTACTCACGGGGCACTTGAGTCATCAGGCGAGTCCCACCCCCCACGTGCGCACGTCGTGACCCGCGCCGCGCACACGTCGACGGGGCCTCGCCCAGAGGGGAAATCTGTGTTTGCTGCGTTTTCTGTCCAGAGGCGGGAGCGGCTCGGCCGCCGGCTCGCCGCCGCGGTCCTGACCTCGGGTCTGGTCGCGGGTGGTTCCATAGCCGGGGCGGCCGTGGCCGTCGCCGACGAGAACCCTCAGCACCAGGGCGGCGCCTCCGCCACCCTCAAGGGGCTGACCACCTTCGACGACGCCGTCCTCAAGAAGAACGGCGAGGAGAAGAAGCTGCCCGCCGGCCTCTTCGAGATGGCCGTCGACGGCGGCGGCACGCTGAAGACGTACTGCATCGACATCCACAACCCGACGCTGCCGAAGGCCGAGTACCTCGAGACGCCGTGGGAGCAGACCTCCCTCGGCCGCAACGACGAGGCCGGCAAGATCCTGTGGGTTCTGAAGAACTCGTACCCGCAGATCGACAACCTGGCGGCGCTGGCCGACAAGGCGCAGAGCGGTCCGCTGACCGAGAAGACCGCCGCCGCCGGCACGCAGGTCGCCATCTGGCGCTTCTCCGACGGCGTCGACGTCGAGGCCAAGGACCCGGCCGCCGAGAAGCTCGCCGACTGGCTGCAGGCGAACGCCAAGAAGCTCGAAGAGCCCAAGGCGTCCCTGACCCTGGAGCCGAACGCCGTCTCCGGCAAGGCCGGTGGCAAGCTCGGCCCGCTCACCGTCCGCACCAACGCCGGCACGGCCACCGTGACCGCCCCGGACGTCTCCGGCGTGAAGGTCACCGACAAGGACGGCAAGCCCGTCACCGAGGCCAAGGACGGCACGGAGCTGTACGTCGACGTGCCCGCCGGCACCGCCGACGCCACCGCGGCCTTCAACGTCCAGGCCAGCACGTCCGTCTCCGTGGGCCGCGCCTTCGCCAGCCTCTCCAAGAGCCAGACGCAGATCCTGGCCGGCTCCAGCGAGTCGACCGTCTCCGCGACCGGCAACGCCACCTGGGCGAAGAAGGGCGCCATCCCGGCCCTGACCGCCGAGAAGAACTGCGCCAAGGGCGGCGTCGACATCACCGCGAAGAACGAGGGTGACGAGGCCTTCACCTTCGAGCTGGCCGAGCAGAAGGTCGAGGTCGGCGCGGGCGAGTCCAAGACCGTCACCGTCCCGGTCGCCGAGGACCAGCCGTACGAGTTCACCATCGCGCTGCCCGGTGGCGAGACGAAGACGTTCAAGGGCGTCCTCGACTGCAAGACCAGCAGCGAGACCACCCCGCCGACCACGGGCGGCGACGAGCCCAGCTCCGAGCCGAGCCCCCAGTCCGGCGGCACCACCTCGGGCGGCACGACCGGCGGCGACACCACCGGTGACCTCGCCGAGACCGGCGCCTCCAACGCCACGCCGATGATCGCCGGCATCGCCGTCGCGTTCGTCCTGCTGGGCGGCGGCGCGGTCTTCTTCCTCCGCAGGAAGAAGGGTGCCGCGGCCGGTCAGTGACCCCGCAGCGACCCGTAGGGGCGGCCCCGGACGCACACCGCGTCCGGGGCCGCTCCCCTTTCTCCCCTTCCTTCGCCCCTCCCGTTCCCCACCACGGCCCCCGCCCACGGCCTCCCGGCCCCCTCGACCCGGCCCTCCAGCCCCGACCGGCCCCTGCTCCGGCCCCCGCCCCGCCGCGGCCTCCGGCCTCAGCCGGCTCCACCGGCCGGAGGGAGCGCCCGTGGCCCGGAGGCGGTGACGGCCCGGAAAGCGGGCCCCAGGGCCCCGCGGGGGGGCCGACGGCGACGAGGGGTGACGCGTCCGCCGTCCGGGGCGCTCACGGAGCGGCAGGTCAGCGCCGCCGCCGGGTGCTGGTTTCTGTTGCGGGGTGGCGGTCAGGCAAGATGGGGTGTGTCTGCCCTCATGCGGCGGAGCCGCGAATCGACCCCTACTGATTGCCGGACGGTTTCTCTTGGCTGAGTACATCTACACGATGCGCAAGACGCGCAAGGCGCACGGCGACAAGGTCATCCTCGATGACGTGACGCTGAGCTTCCTGCCCGGCGCGAAGATCGGTGTGGTCGGCCCGAACGGCGCCGGTAAGTCCACCGTGCTCAAGATCATGGCGGGCCTGGAGCAGCCCTCGAACGGCGACGCCTTCCTGTCGCCCGGCTACACCGTCGGCATCCTCCTCCAGGAGCCCCCGCTCGACGAGTCCAAGACCGTCCTGGAGAACGTCCAGGACGGCGTCGCCGAGATCAAGGGCAAGCTCGACCGGTTCAACGCGATCGCCGAGGAGATGGCGACCAACTACACCGACGAGCTCATGACGGAGATGGGCAAGCTCCAGGAGGAGCTGGACCACGCCAACGCGTGGGACCTCGACGCCCAGCTCGAGCAGGCCATGGACGCCCTCGGCTGCCCGCCCGGCGACTGGGCGGTCACCAACCTCTCCGGTGGCGAGAAGCGCCGCGTCGCGCTCTGCAAGCTGCTGCTGGAGGCGCCCGACCTGCTGCTGCTCGACGAGCCCACCAACCACCTGGACGCCGAGTCCGTCCAGTGGCTGGAGCAGCACCTCGCCAAGTACCACGGCACCGTCGTCGCCATCACCCACGACCGGTACTTCCTCGACAACGTCGCCGGCTGGATCCTGGAGCTCGACCGCGGCCGCGCCATCGGCTACGAGGGCAACTACTCCACCTACCTGGAGACCAAGCAGGCCCGCCTGAAGGTCGAGGGCCAGAAGGACGCCAAGCGCGCCAAGCGGCTCAAGGAAGAGCTGGAGTGGGTCCGCTCCAACGCCAAGGGCCGGCAGGCCAAGTCCAAGGCCCGCCTCGCCCGGTACGAGGAGATGGCCGCCGAGGCCGACAAGATGCGGAAGCTGGACTTCGAGGAGATCCAGATCCCGCCGGGCCCGCGCCTGGGCAACGTCGTCGTCGAGGTCGAGAACCTCAGCAAGGCCTTCGGTGAGAAGGTCCTCATCGACGACCTCAGCTTCACCCTCCCGCGCAACGGCATCGTCGGCGTCATCGGCCCGAACGGCGCCGGCAAGACCACGCTGTTCAAGATGATCCAGGGCCTGGAGGAGCCGGACTCCGGCACCATCCGGGTCGGCGACACCGTCAAGATCAGCTACGTCGACCAGAGCCGCGAGAACATCGACCCCAAGAAGACCCTGTGGGCCGTGGTCTCCGACGAGCTCGACTACATCAACGTCGGCCAGGTCGAGATGCCGTCCCGCGCCTACGTGTCCGCGTTCGGCTTCAAGGGCCCGGACCAGCAGAAGCCCGCCGGCATCCTCTCCGGCGGTGAGCGCAACCGCCTCAACCTGGCGCTCACCCTCAAGCAGGGCGGCAACCTGCTGCTCCTCGACGAGCCGACCAACGACCTCGACGTCGAGACCCTCTCCTCCCTGGAGAACGCGCTGCTGGAGTTCCCCGGCTGCGCCGTGGTCGTCTCCCACGACCGCTGGTTCCTCGACCGCGTCGCCACGCACATCCTGGCGTACGAGGGCGACTCCAAGTGGTTCTGGTTCGAGGGCAACTTCGAGTCCTACGAGAAGAACAAGGTCGAGCGCCTCGGCCCGGACGCGGCCCGTCCGCACCGCGCCACGTACAAGAAGCTCACCCGGGGCTGAGGCGGCGCTTCGAGTGGCTCGGCACATCTACCGCTGCCCCCTGCGGTGGTCGGACATGGACGCCTTCGGGCACGTCAACAACGTGGTCTTCCTCCGCTACCTGGAGGAGGCCCGCATCGACTTCATGTTCCGGCTGGCGCCGGGGGACGGCTCCCCCTCGTTCTCCGGCGGGTCCGTCGTGGCCCGCCACGAGATCGACTACGTACGGCCGCTGGTCCACCGGCACGAGCCGGTGACCGTCGAGTCCTGGGTCACCAAGATCGGCGCGGCGTCCCTGACGATCGCCTACGAGGTCAAGGACCCCGACCAGGTGTACGTGCGGGCCTCCACGGTGGTCGTCCCCTACGACCTCCAGGCGCAGCGCCCGCGGCGCATCACCGCCGAGGAGCGGGAGTTCCTCCAGGAGTACGTGGACGACGGGATGCACGCGGAGGGTGCCGTCGCATGACGGCGCCGCTGCACTTCGCCGAGGGCCGGGAGGCGGCGGGCACGGCCGCCTTCCTGGCCCGGCTGGTCCACTACGACCGGGCCGCCGCCGTCCGCCTCCAGGCGGGCGGCGGGGCCCTGGCCGTCTTCGGCCGCCCGCCGTCGTTCGAGGTCCTCGCCGTCCGCACGGCGGCCCTCCTCGACGACACGGTCCTCGACACGACCGTCTCCGCCGGCGAGCTGCTCGACGGCATCGAGGAGACGGTGGGCAAGGCGATCGTGCCCGCGCCCGTCACCGGCCCGCCGTGGAGCGGGGTCCTCCCGCCGCGCGGCGGCTGGCGCGAGGTGCCCGGCCTGCCGGACGCCGCCGGGCTGCGCGGCACCGTCGCCGCGGCGGTCGCCGAGTTCCGCGCGCGGGACGAGGAACTGCCGCCGCAGCACCGCACCCGCGCGGAACGTGACCGCATCGGCCGCGAGATCTGGTCCCGCCCCGTCCCCGGCACCGGGCTGCCGCTGCGCGCGGCGCACGCCGCCCAGTCGCTGGGCTTCCTGCCCCCGGCCGGGGCCGTCCCGCACGAGGTGCCCGTCGTGCTGCTGGCCGCCGGGCCGTGGCTGCGGCTGCGCACCCCGTACGGCTCCGTGGCGGTACGCGCGACGGCGGGCCTCGGGGAGCTGGGCGTCATGCCCGTCCGCCACCCCTGAGGCCCGCCGCGTCACCCGCCGTGCGCCGCCGGTTCAGCCGGCGGTGTTGACCATCGACGCGGCCGCGTACGTGAGGTAGTCCCACAGCTGCCGCTCGTGCTCCTCGGACAGGCCGAGCTCGTCCACGGCGACCCGCATGTGCCTCAGCCACGCGTCGTGCGCCGCCCTGTCCACGACGAACGGGGCATGCCGCATCCGCAGCCGCGGGTGCCCGCGGTGGTCGCTGTACGTGCGGGGGCCGCCCCAGTACTGCATCAGGAACAGCGCGAGCCGCTCCTCGGCCGGTCCCAGGTCCTCCTCCGGGTACATCGGCCGCAGCAGCGGGTCCTCGGCGACGCCCTGGTAGAAGCGGTGGACGAGCCGCCGGAACGTCTGCTCGCCGCCCACCTGCTCGTAGAACGTCTGCTCCTGGAGAGTGCCGCGCGGAATCTCATTCACCCGTCCATCGTCTCAGACGCGCCGACGGAGGACCCCGGCCCTAGGTCGTGCCTTCAAAGTCCCGTCTGCCTGCCGACGTCTGGCACGCACGCTCGCCGCGTTGTCGTCGGTCGCCAATGCTCCGCAGTGGCTCCCTCCTCCGCCTTGCGATCGCACGCACCAGACGCCGCCCGGCCCGCCCTACGGGCGAACGACGCCACTTCGAAGACACTCCCTAGGACCACCGGACCCCGCCCCTCCCTACGACAAAGCGGCGATAGTGGACATATGGGTACAGGTGTGGGGCGGGAGCGGGACCCGTTCGCCGAGGCCGCCGCCGAGGCGAGGCACCGGCTGGTGGCCGCGCTCACCGCCGAGGGCGCCCTGCCCGACCCGGCCTGGCGGGCGGCGTTCGAGGAGGTCCCGCGCCACCTGTTCGTGCCGTCCTACCACGTCGGCGTCCTCGGCGGGTACGAGCGGCTGCGGCGCGACGACCCCGACCCCGAGGGCCGGCGGCGCTGGCTGGAGGGCGCGTACGAGGACCAGCCGCTGGGCACCCTGCTCCGCGGCGACGAGCTCGTGTCCTCCGCCAGCCAGCCGTCCCTCATGGCCGACATGCTGCACGCCCTCGACGTGCGGGACGGCGACACGGTGCTGGAGATCGGCGCCGGCTCCGGGTACAACGCGGCGCTCCTGTGCCACCGGCTGGGCGACGCGCGCGTCACGACCGTCGACATCGACGCCGACATCGCCGACGCCGCCCGCGCCCACCTCCACGAGGCCGGCCACCACCCCGTCGTCGTCACCGGCGACGGCGCCCGCGGCCGGCCGGACCGGGCCCCCTTCGACCGGATCGTCGCGACCTGCGCCATGCCGTCCGTGCCGGCCGCGTGGCTCGCCCAGTGCCGGCCGGGCGCGTGCGTCGTCGCGCCGCTGTCCACGGGCGTCGTCCGGCTGCGCGTCGAGGACGCCGAGCACGCGGAGGGCCGTTTCCTGCCCACGTCCGCGTACTTCGTCCCGCTGCGCGGCCCGGGCGCGGCCGTGTCCGAGCCGCGCACCGGCGGGCTGCCCCGGCGCGCCCTCGACAGCGACCTGTTCCGCTTCCTGCTCACCCTGGCGTCGGGCAGCCTCGACCCGTACGAGGCGTACGCCCTGTGGCAGCGCGAGGGCCGCCCGGCCCGCGAACGGTACGGCGTGACCGTCCGCGGCGGCCGGCAGTGGGCGTGGCTGGACGACCCCGAGGGCCCGTACAGCTGGGCCCTCGGAGGGGCGGGCCGGCTGTCCTGACCCGCGCGGTCCGGGGCTAGCCCCGGACGACGGTGAGCGTCGTCCAGGCGCCCACGTGGACGCGGTCGCCGTCCTGGAGCGGTACGGGCACGTAGGGCTGGATCGGCTCGTCGGCGCCGTTCAGGGTGGTGCCGTTGGTGGAGTTCTGGTCCATCACCGCCCAGGAGCCGTCGGGCTGCCGCACGAACACGGCGTGCTGGTGCGACACGCCCGGGTCCTCCGGCGGCACCGACAGGTCGATGTCCGGCGACTCGCCCGTCGACTGCCGGCGGCGGCCGACCGTCACCTGCTGCCCGTCCAGCGACACGCGCCGCTCGGGCGAGTAGGCGGGCAGGTTGAGGCTCGCCGCCTCGGGGCCGCTGCGGCGCATCATGGCCATGAAGTACTCACGGTCGGGCCGCACGACGACGGTCCACCCGGCGGGCGCGGTCGCCTGCGGCTGCTGCGGCGGCTGCCCGTGCTGGGGAGCCTGCCCGTGCGGGGGCTGCGGACCCTGCCCGTGTGGGGGCTGGCCGTGCTGCGGACCCTGGCCGTGCTGAGGCTGGGGCGGCGGGGTCTGCCCGTGCGGAGCCTGCCCCTGCTGGGGCTGGGACGGCGGGGCCTGGCCGTGCTGCGGCTGCGGGGGCTGCCCGTGCTGCGGGGGCTGCCCCTGCGGAGACAGGCCGTGCGAGGGCTGCTGCGGGGGCCGCGCCTGGGACGGCGGGGCCTGCGGCTGGGACGGCGGAGGCAGCACCCAGTCGTCGCCCCTGTCGGCGTCGGGCTGCCGGAACATCCGCGGCGGCGCGGAGCCGGGCGCGGCCTGCGCGGAAGCGGGCCCACCGGCACCCGGGCCGGGTCCCTGGCCGGGCGCGCCACCGGGACCGGGCGGGGAACCCGGGCCGAAGACGGGGGCGCCGGGTCCGCCGGACGGTCCCCGGCCGGGGGCGCCGCCGGGTCCGCCGGCCGGGCCGCGGTCGGGGGCGCCGGGGTAGGAACCGGTGCCGGGACCGCCGGCCGGGCCGTGACCCTGCGCGGAGTCGGGGCCGTACGAGGGGCCGCCGGGCGGAGGGCCGGCGGGACCCTGCCCGGGCGCACCGGGTCCGCCGCCGGGACCCTGGCCGGGCCCGCCGGGAGGGTTCCCGGAGCCCGGGCCGAAGGCCGGGCCGCCGGGGTGCGCTCCGGTGCCGGACGCGGGGCCCGGACCGTACGCGGGGCCGCCGGGGCCGCCGGGACCCGGACCGGGAGGGCCCGGAGGACGCAGGCCGGGCGTGTCCGGACCGCCGGGACCGCCCGGACCGCCGGGGTGTCCGCCGAAGGACGGGCCGCCGGTCGCCGGGCCGTTACCGGGACCGGGACCGTTGCCCGGCCCGGGGCCGTGACCGGGGCCGAAGGACGGGGCGGGGGCGCCCGGTCCGGGGTTCGGGCCCTGGGCGGGCGCGCCGTCGCGACCGAACGCCGGGCCGCCCTGACCGGGGCCCGCGGGCTGGGGAGGGCGAGGCCCGCCGAAGGGGGAGGGCCCCTGGCCGGGGGGCGGCGTGAAGCCGGGCTCCCGCGGTTCGGGCTCGGACGGCAGGGGCTCCGCCGGGCGGTTCACCTGCGACGGGCGGGAGCCCTGGTACTCGTACGGGTCCGGCGGACGCGGCGCCGACGTGAAACCGGGCGGCAGGTTCAGCCCGCCGCCCGGCCGGGACGGGGGCGGCGGCGGGGAGATCGGCGTGTACGAGGTGGCCGTGTTGGTGAGGAAGTTCCACCGGCACTCCTCGCAGAACGGCGCCCCCGCCTCCCGCGGCGTACGGCACTGCGGGCACAGCTCCGCCTGCTGGGTGGCGTTCGGGTCGCCGCCCGCGGGGCCCGGGTAGCCGTACCCGGGGGCGGGGGGCGGCGGGGGAGGAGGCGGCACGGCACCCGCGGGCGCGCCCGCCCCGGCCATGCGGTGGCCGCAGACCTCGCACCAGTCCTCGGCACCCGACTGGTGTCCGTTCGGGCAGGTCGGCATCTCGGCCCTTCCCCCTCTCCACGCCGGCCGCCGCTGCGGCCGCCGTCACGGCTTCTTCATGTGCGTCCGGTTCACGCGAACCGTCTTCGTGGACCGTGTCTCGAGCGTCATCTCGTCCGCGTCCGCGACCTTGGCCTTCAGCCGCACAGTACCCGTCGCCGCGTCGACGACGTCGACCACCTTCGAAAGCAGTTTCGCAGTATCCGTGTTCCCCGAGGCGGCCGCCAACTGCACCGCGCGCCCGAGTCTGGCCGTCGCGCCGTACAGATCGCCCGACTTGCGCGCTTCCAGCCCCTCCTGGATGACATGGGCGAGTTCGGCCTGGCCCGTGTAGTGCGCGACCTGCGGGTTGATGGAGGTCGACGCCGCCGTGTCGGCCGTCCACACGGCCCGTACGAGGCCCTGCCCCAGCGTCTCGGGCAGCCCCCCGGCCGGGTCGGGCCGGACCAGGGACACGCGGGCGGCGAGCATCTCCTGGCCGAGGCCGGCGGGCGGCACCCGTACGCACAGGTGGTAGTCGCGGGACTCGTCGCCCCACGAGCCGGTCGGGTAGTCCCCGGCGCGCGGCCCCGCCTCCGTGCGGCGGCCCGTCAGGTCCTCCACGGCCGGCGCGACCTGCTTCACGAAGACGATCTCCGCGCCGACCGGTGTCCACAGCCGCAGCGCGACGTCCGGGACCTCCTTGCCCATCGCGTGCTCCATCATCCGCGTGAAGTCCGCGGAGAGGCCCGCCGGGTCGGCGACGATGTCGGCCGTGCCGAGCAGCGCCGAGGCGACGCCGGTGACCTCCGCCACCTCCCAGTCGGTGCCGACGCCCCGCGCGTCGCAGGTGAACCGCCCCGCGCAGGCGTCGAGCGCCGCCCGCAGGTCCTGCGGCGCCTCGTGCTCGTTGCGCCCGTCCGTGAGGAGGACGCCGTGGCGGATGGCGGCGCCGGAGGCCGCGAGCAGCCGGTCGGCGAGCCGCAGCCACGTACCGATGGCGGTGCCCCCGCCGGGGGCGAGGCGGCGCAGGGCCTCCTTCGCCTCGGCCCGCGTCCTCGCGCCGGCGGTGGCGAGGCGCCCGCCGCCCGGGTACGCCTCCCGGGCGAGGTGGGTGCCGGCGACGACGGCGAAGCGCACGCCGTCGCGGAGGGTGTCGATCGCGGCGGCGGTGGCGTCGCGGGCGTGGCGCATCTTCGTCGGCGGGTACTCCATGGAGCCGGAGCAGTCGACCATCAGGACGACGGCGGTGCCGCGCCCCGGTCCGTCCGCCGCGTCGGCCGCGCCGTCGCCTTGTGCCCGCTGGTCGTGCGCCGCGTCGCCTTGCGCCGGGCTCCGCCGGTGCGGTGACCGCCGGGCCGCCGCGGGCAGCGGCACCCCGCCCGTCGTACCCCCGCCCGTGGCGCCGACCGTCACGACGGCGTGCACCTCGCTCCCGCCCTCCGGCAGGTACTCGTTCTGGTACACCTCCACCGAGAACCGCGGCACGCTGGACTTGGAGAAGTTCGCCATCGGGTCGTCTCCTGGGGCTCCTTGGTGCTCCACACAACGGACGGACGGAAGCCGGCTCGCACCCCCGGTCAGGCCGATACTGCCCCCGGCTCCGGCGCGGCGAACGGCACCACCGCCACCGTTACGTTGTCGTGGCCGCCGCCGTCGAGGGCGTGCCCGACCAGGACGCGCGCGCAGTGCAGGGGGTGCTCGGCGGCGTCGGCGGGGAGGACGCGGGCCATGTCGCCGGCGGACTCGGCGTAGTTCCACAGGCCGTCCGTGCAGACGACGACCACGCCGGGGCGGTCCGGCCGGAACACGGCGGTGTGCGGCTCCAGTTCGTACGCGTCGGCGCCGAGCCAGCCGGTGATGGCGTGGGCGCGTTCGTCCGCGTACGCCTCGGCCTCGCCCATCAGGCCCGCCGCGACCATCTGGGCAGCCCACGAGTCGTCCTCGGTGAGCCGGGCCGCCGGGGTCGCCCGGTCGTCGGGCACCCAGTAGGCGCGGCTGTCGCCGACCCAGCCGACGACGAGGTGGCCGTGCGCGGCGACGGCGCCCACCAGGGTGCAGGCGGGGGCGTTGCGGTGGCGGTGCGCGTCGTGCCCGAAACCGCCGGAGCCGTCGCCGGGGGGCTCGTCGGCGAGGGCGTTGACGGCGTCGGACGCGGCGACGATGGCGTCGTGCATCGCCTGCCGGGGGTCGGTGCCCAGGGGGAGGGCGGCCCGCAGGGAGGCGTCGGCGGCGCGGGCGGCGGCGGCCGAGGCGTCGTCGGGGCGGGACGCGGAGGACACCCCGTCGCAGACGATCGCGACGACGGCGGTCGAACCGTCGGGGAGGGCGGCGGTCGACACGGCGAACGCGTCCTCGTTGCGGTGGTGCCGCAGCCCCCGGTCGCTGACGGCGGCGACGGCGCGCCCCCTCTCCTGTTCCATGTGGTCCCGCTCCCGTGGCTGTTTGTGTCCGCAGTTCTCGCAGTACCCGTCCGCCGAGACCCGCCCGGCCCGGCAGGCCACGCAGGGGGCGTGGCCGGCGGCGGGGCGGCGGGCGGCCCGGGGGTCGGGCGCCGCGAGTTCGAAGTCCCCGTGCGGGTCGTCGTGCCGCACGGACGGCTCCGGGGCCGCCGGGGTCCCGGAGGCCGCCGGGACGGAGGGGACCGCCGGAGGGGCCGGTGGCCCGGCGGGCGGCGGCGGGCTCGTCGGCGCGGGTGCGGGTGGGGGCGGCGGCACCGGGGCCGCCACCGGGTGCGACGGGTGCGCCGCCGGCCCGCTGGGGGCCGCGGGCGGCGGCGGGGGCGGTGGCGGCGGTACGGGCTGCGCGGGGGGCCCGGCCGGCGCGGGCGCGGGCGCGCCCGGGGGCACGGGGCCCGCCGGGGGCACGGGCGGTGCCGGAGGCGCGGGCGGAGGGGTGGCCAGGACCACCGTGGGGTGGTCCAGGGGGGGTTCCGGTACGGCCGACAGGTCGTACCCGCACGCCCCGCAGAACCGGTCACCCGACTCCAACGGCTCCGAGCAGCCCGGGCAGGCCGACAGTTGATGAGTCTGCGACATCGCTCACACCCACGTCCGGGGGCGGAACCGGTTGGCCCGTTCCACCAGTTCGATCCTTTCCTCGCCCCGCTGGGCGAGCCGGGCGAGCACCCGGTACGAACGCTCCAGGCCGAACCGCAGCCCGCGTTCGTGAAGTTCACTGCCGAGCAGCCCGTGGTCCGGGGACGGGCCGCCCGGCCGCCCCGAGAGCCACCAGTCGAGGGCCAGGCCCAGTACCTCCGCCGACAGCCGTTCGCGCCGCACCGGGTCGAGCCCGAGGGCGTCGAGCGCCGTCACCTGGCGCGCCGCCGCGTACAGGTCGTCCCGCAGCGGTTCCTGCGGGTCCCGCCGGCGCAGCCGCGCCCGTACCGCCGCGACCCGCGCCGCGACGTAGTGGATCGACGACTCGGGCACGGACTCCAGCGTACGCACCGCCGCCTCCCGGTCGCCCGCCGCCAGCCGGACGCGGGCCAGGCCGAACGCCGCGCCCACGTGGCTCGGGTCCGTCGCCCACACCAGGCGGTAGTACGCGGCGGCGTCGTCCAGCCGGCCGAGCGCCTCGGCGCAGGCGCCCAGCGCCAGCTTGGGCGCCGGTTCGCCGGGGAACGCGTCGTACACCGCGTCGAACGCCGGCGTGGCCGCGACGTGGTCGCCGGCCGCCAGCGAGACGACGCCGCGGTACCAGACCACCCGCCAGTCGTCCGGGTGCGACTCCTCCAGCGCGTCCAGCAGGCGTGCGGCGGCCGGCGCGTCGCCCAGCTCCAGCAGGGCCCGCAGCTCCCGCAGCCGCAGCTCGGTCGAGCCGGCCGGGGCGGCGCGCAGGGCGGCCACCAGCTCGGCCGGGCCGGACGCCGCGAGCCCGGCCAGGAACGCGGCGTTCGGGTCGTCCGGATCGACGTGGGGGACGGGCAGCGCGAGCGCCGCGCCCCGCACGTCCGGCACGGCGAGCAACGGCGGCACCGGCCCGGGGGCCGCCGCGGGGGCGCGCCCCGCCCGGCGCCGCGTACGCGCGCCCAGGAGGGAGACCTCCCCGCCCGGCTCGGTGAACAGGACCGTGTCCGCCACCCGCGGTTCCGGGCCGAACAGGGTCGACAGGGCCGGCTTCGGCGTGCCCGTCCGGAGGGCGACGACCTCCCGCAGGACGCCCGTCAGCTGCTCCGCCATCTCCTGCGCGGACGCGAACCGCCGCGCCGGGTCCGGGTCGGTCGCCCGGACCAGCAGCCGGTGGAACGACTCGTACCGCCGGAACACCCCGATGTGCTCCGGGTCCGGCAGCTCGTGCGCGAACACGTTCGTGTAGCCCTGGAAGTCGAAGGTCAGCACCGCCAGCGTCCGCGCCACCGTGTACAGGTCCGACGCGACCGACGGGCCCGTCCCGGCGACCTCGGGCGCCTGGTAGCCGACCGTGCCGTAGACGGCCGACTCGTGGTCGTCCGCCCGCCGCACCGCGCCCATGTCGATCAGCTTCAGCTGGTCCTCGCTCTGGATGGCGTTGTCGACCTTGAAGTCGCAGTACAGCAGGTTCCGGCCGTGCAGGTGGCCCAGCGCCTCCAGCGCCTCGATGCCGTACGCGCACGCCTGCTCGACCGGCAGCGGGTCGCGCCGCCCGTCCGGTCCGCGCCGCTCGTTCGCGATCTCCTTCAGGGACTTGCCGCCGACGTACTCCATGACGATGTACCCGTCCAGCGAACCCGTCCGCTGGTCGAGGTGCTCCACGAAGTTGTAGATGCGGACGATGTTGGCGTGCTCGATCTCGGCGAGGAACCGCCGCTCCGAGATCGCCGCCGCCATCGCGTCCTGGTCGCCGGTGTCCAGCAGGCCCTTGAGGACCACCCACCGGTCGGAGACCGCCCGGTCCACGGCGAGGTAGACCCAGCCGAGCCCGCCGTGCGCGAGGCAGCCCGCCACCTCGTACTGGCCGTGCACCACGTCACCGGCCCGCAGCTTCGGCACGAACGAGTACGGGTGGCCGCACCGGGTGCAGAACCCCTCCGTACGGCCCGGCCGCTCGCCGCGGGCCCGGCCGACCGGCGCGCCGCAGTCGGAACGGGAGCAGAACCGCCGCCGCTCGGGCACCTCCGGGCGCTCCATCACCGCCGACCGCGGATCGGGCCGCGGCACGGCCGGTACCGCCACCAGGCCCGCGCCCAGCCGCCCGCGCGTCGAACGGCCGCTGGAGGAACCGGAGCTGCGCACCGACACGAACCGTGCCGTCGCCGGGCCCGACAGGTCCTGCGACAGCCGCCCGGACACCGACCGGCGCGAGCCCGACGAGCCCGACGAGCGGGCGGAAGGGCCCGACGGGCGCGCGGCCCCCGGCCCCGGCGCCGCACCGGACGACGCCCCCGCCGCCGCGCCGGGACCCGCCGCCGGCCGCCCGCCGCCCACCACGCCCGTCGGTGGCGACGACACCGCGCCGTCCGGGGCGACGACCGGGGCCAGGCCGCACGTGTCGCAGTACAGCTCGCCGCCGCCCACGTCCTCGTAGGCGCCGCCGCACTCCGGGCGCTGGCACGTCCTCATCCGTGCCCCCCGGCCGACAGGACCTCGCTCGCCGCCCGCTGGTAGCGCAGGACGGCCTGCTCGGCGGCGCGCAGGTCGCACGGGGCGCTCCACAGCATGCGGCGCGCCGCGTCGTACCGCTCGCTCAGGACCGGGTCGTCCGCCAGCCCGTACCGCGCCGTCTTCGCCCGGTACGCGTCGAGGCGCCCGCGCAGTTCGGCGCGGACGGCGAGCGGCGCGGTCACCGCGGCCAGCGACTCGCGGGCCCGCAGCAGCTCCTCCTCGGCCTCCCGCTCCAGCGCCTCCAGCAGCGGGGACAGCCGGTGCCACCGGGCGTGCCGCCGGTGGTCGGCGGCGGTCGCCAGCCGCTCGTGCAGCGCGGTCGGCGGCCCGCTCACCGCCGGCACCTCCGACGCGGCGATCTTCGACAGGACCTCGACGCGCGCGGTGCGGGCCTCGGCGAGGGTGCGGTCCGCCCGCGACAGCAGGTCCCGCAGCCGCAGCAGCCGCGACTCGGAGTCCTGCCGCACCTGGAGGACCGCCTCGATCTCCCGGCGCACGTCCTCCAACGCCCGCGCGGCCCGGTCGTACCGGTCCGTGTCCGGCCGCCCGACGCCGGGCGCCGAACTGCCCGGGGCCGGCCGCCAGAACGCCAGCGGGTCGCTGACGACCTGCGCGCGCAGCGAGGTCAGCTCCTCCGTGATGGCCTCCAGGTCGTCCCCCGCCGGGTGCTCCCCGGGCCGTACGCCGACGGAACGCGCCAGCGACCGCGTCCGGTGCAGCTCCGCCGCGAGCAGGTCTATCCGGGCGGGCAGCGCCGACCAGACGGCGTCCGCCGACACGACGACGTCCAGGGACCGCGCGTACAGCTCGTTCATCCGCGCGACCAGGCCCTCCAGCGTGAACCGCTCCGCCGGCGCGCCCCCGGAGGACCCCGGCGGCGCCCCGTGCGCCGACGCGTCCGGTACGACGACGCTCTCGCCGCACAGCCGCTCCGTCAGCTCCGCCAGCTCCTCGGACCCCGGCCAGCGGCGCCGGGCGCGCACCTCGCGGGCGGCGCGCAGCGCGTCCGTGTACGCGTCGAAGCACGCCCACAGCAGCGCGATCGTCCGCTCGGTCGCGGCCCAGCGCTCCTGGGTCGTCCCGGTCAGCGCGGCCCCTTCGAGCAGCCTGCGGCCCGCGTGGTCCTGCAGCGCGAGCAGCGAGTCCTCGACCGCCTTGTGCTCCGCGCCGAGGCGTGCCAGCGCACGGTCCACCTCGTCCCGGTCCATCACCGGACCGGGGGGACCCGTGACGGCCATCGATCACCTCTCGCTCTCAGGAGGACGCTTCCGTCCGGTACAGGGGCGCGGGCGGCCCGGATATGCCGGGCAGGTCCGCCTTGAGCCACTTCTCGTACGCACGTGCCCACGGCCCGGCACGGTACGCCACGAGCACGTGGTTGACGCGGCGCACCAGGTCGTCGTGGCCCAACCGGGCGGCCACGCCGTAGTACTCGGTCGTGAACGGGGTGCCTTTGAGCTCCACGGCCGGGTCCTGCGCGGCCTGGCCGGCGGCGAGGGCGCTGTCGGTGACGACCGCGTCGACCTCGCCCGCCTGCAGCCGCACCAGGCAGTCCAGCTGGTTCGGCACGGTGTACCGGTCGGCGTCGCGCGGGGTGCCGTCGTGCTCGTCGCGGTGGATCGCGCCGTACGACCGGCGCTCCAGCGCCTCGTACGCCGTGGACCCCTCGGCCGAGCAGACGCGCTTGCCGGCCAGGGACGTGTCGTACCCGGTGATCGGGGAGTCCTTGGCGGCGAGGACCTGCTGGCCGGTCTCGAAGTAGGCGGTGGAGAAGGCGACCTGCCTGATCCGGGCGCAGTTGATCGTCATCGTGCGGACGACCAGGTCGACCTTGCGGCCCTCCAGCGCGGCGATGCGCTGGTTGGTGGGCACGGCGCGCAGGATCACCGCGTCGGGGCTGCCGAGGATGTCCGCGGCGACCGCCCGCGCCAGGTCGATGTCGAAGCCCTCCAGGGTGCCCGTGGCGGGGTTCCGGTAGCCCCAGCGGTAGCTGTTCTGGTCGACGCCGACGACGAGCTTCCCGCGCGCCCTGATCGCGGCGATCGTCGGCCCGTCCGCGGCGGACGGCGGCAGCGACGCCTCCGGGTCCGTGCAGTCCTCCGCGGCTCCCTCGGCCGCGGCGGCTTCCGCGGCCGGCGCCCGCGCCGGGCCCGCGCCGGGCGCGGGCGCCGGTCCGTGCCGCGGCGGTACGAGGGCCGAGGCGGCCACCAGCAGGCAGGCGAGGCCCAGGGCGCCCCTCCCGCCCCGGCCGCCGCGTGTTCCCCGCTCGTCCACCGTGCCCCTCCCTCCGCCGGTCACCGGTACTCCGCCAGCCGGCGGTTGACGCCCGCCACCGCGCCCACCGCGCCCAGCACCGCCAGGGCGGCGGCCCCCGCGGGCAGGCCCGCCAGGGCGTCGCGGGCGCGTCCGGCGGCGCCGGTGAACTCCTCCTGCTCGTGGTCCAGGGCCTTCCGCAGCGCCGCGTCGACCCGGTCGAACGCGGCGCCCGTCGACGCCTCCCCGCCGATGACCCGCTTCAGCGCCCCGTCGTAGTCGCCCGCCTCGTCCGTGCGCCGCGCCTCCGCGTGCCGCTCCCGCCACTCGGCGGTCCAGTGGGCGGCGTCCGCCACCGGGTCGCCGCCCGCCGCGTCGTCGGCCAGCCGCCGCGCCTCGGCGAGCGCCCGGTCCAGTCCGGCCATGGCCGCACCGTACTCGGTCGCGTACTTGTCGCTCCTGCCGTCGTCGGTGAGTACCGCGCCACGTGCCACGACGGTCAGGTTCTCGTTCGCGCGGGCCTTCAGGGAACCGATCCGGGCCTCGTTCAGCACCTTGAGCGAATCCTGGCCGTGGGCGCGGGCGTCGCCCAGCCCGGCCCGCGCGAGCGTGTGGGCCCCGGCGAGCCACAGCAGCACCGCCGCCGTCGCGGCCGTCGCGGCCAGCAGCCCCGGGTTGAGGATCCGGTTCGTGTGCCGGTGGTCGCGCCACTGCGCCCGGACGAGGGCGGCCAGGACGAGCAGGCCCGCCGCGAGGGAGAGCACGGGCCACGCGCGCGCGTCCCCCTCGTCCTCGGCGAGCCGCGCCGTCTCCGCCTCGTACAGCCGCTCGGCGGCGGGCAGCAGCCGGGTCGTCATCCGCTGGTTGGCGTACCGCAGGTAGGCACCGCCGAGGGGGAGGCCCTGCCGGTCGGCGGCGCGCGCCTGCTCGACGAGGCCGGTGTAGCGGGGCAGTTCTTCGTTGAGGGTGGTGATCTCGGCGGCCGCCGCGGACGAGCCGTCCGTGTTCGCCGCCGCCTTCACCAGCAGGCGGGCGGCGGTCGCGACGTCCTCCTCGTACCGCTCCCGGACGCCGGCCGGCTCCCGCGCCCCGGCGAGGAACCCGCCGGCGGCGGCCGTGTCGGCGTCGGCGAGGGAGCGGTAGATGTGCGCGGCGTCGGCGCTGAGCGGCTGGCTGCGGCCCACGACGTCGCCGGCCGCGTCCGACCTGCCGGTGACCTCCACGGCGGTGACCGCGCCGAACGCGACGACCAGCAGGGCGAGTACGGCGCCGAGGATCCGCAGCCGGCCGGGCGGCGTGGCCGCGGCGGCCCGCAGCCGGGCCGGCCCCCCTCGCCGGGGGGCGCCGCGCGGGACGCCGTGCCCGTCCGGCGGCGGCACGGGCACACCCGCGGGCGCCGGCGCGCCCGCCGGTGCGGGTCGCGCGTTCCCCGCGTCTGACACGTGACCTCCCCCTCGGTCTCCGGCACCGGCCCGCCCGCCCCCGGGATGCCGGGAGGCGGCGGTCCGGCCAGCAGTATGGCCGCAGGGGGGCGGCGAGGACACCGGCTTGACTCGATCTTGTACTTATCGTGCCCGGCGTCCCCTTCGCACCGTCATTCGAACCCCCCACTCACCCAACGCGGTTCGCCCCCACCCGGTTCCGGTCCGGCGCGTAGTGCGCCCTGAGTGCTTCCCCGGCCGCCGCGTGCGCCCCCACGTCGTCCAGCCCCAGCAGCGCCGCGCCCAGCACCGGCGGCGCGGCCACCACCCGCGGCACCGCCGCCGGCGCCCGCTCCCGCAGCAGTTCGCCGATCCGGCCGTTCAGCTGCGGGTGCCCGGCCGCCAGGACGCTGCCGCCCAGCACCACCGGCACCGGATCCGGCGCGTCCCGCAGCCCGAGCCGCTCCAGGGCGACCACCGCCATCGCGACGACCTCCCCCGCCAGCCGCTCCACCAGCGCCCGCGCCACCGGGTCGCCGGCCGCGCCGACCGCGAACAGCACCGGTGCCAGCTCGTGGCGCCGCTCCCCCGGGACGCGACCCAGGTGCAGTGCCTCGATCAGCGCGTACATGGACTCCAGGCCGAAGTGCGCGGGCAGCGCCCGGGCCAGCTCGGTCGGTTCGCCCCGCCCGTCCTCCGCCCGCGCCGCGTACCACAGCGCCTCCTCCGCCAGGCCCCAGCCGCCGCCCCAGTCACCGGAGATGCGCCCCACCGCGGGGAACCGCGCGGTGCGCCCGTCCGGGAGCATGCCCACGCAGTTGATGCCCGCCCCGCACACGACGGCCACGCCCCGCGGCTCGTCCACCCCGGCCCGCAGCACCGCGAAGGTGTCGTTGCGCACCCGTACGGACGCGCCCCAGCCGCGCGCCCCCACGGCGCGCGCCAGCTCGTCCTCCTCCACCGGCAGGTCGGCGTTGGCCAGGCACGCCGACACGTGCACCGCGCCCCCCGCCCCGCCCCCCGCGCGCTCCCGCCGCCCCGGCGCCGCCCCGCCCCCCGCGGGTCCGCCCCCCACGCGCCCGCCCTCCCCGCGTCCGGCCGCCCGCAGTGCCTCCCCGACCGCGGCCGCCAGCGCGTCGACCGCCGCCTCGACCCCCACCACCTGCGGCTGGAAGCCGCCGCCGCGCCCCGTCCCGAGGACCGTGCCGTCCGCGCCGACGAGCGCCACGTCCGTCTTGCTGTTGCCCGCGTCGACCGCCAGCACGGCCGCCGTGGCGTTCACGCCCACGCGAGGTGCTCCCGGTTGTGCGCGATCAGCCGGTCCGTGAGCGTCTCCGCGTACGCGTACTGGCCGACCAGCGGGTGGGCCAGCAGCGCCCGGAACACCCGGTCCCGGCCGCCCCGCAGCGCCGCCTCCAGCGCCAGCTCCTCGTACGCGGTGACGTGCGCGACCAGCCCCGCGTACAGCGGGTCCAGCTCCCGCACCGGCAGCGGCCGGGCGCCGTCCGCGTCCACCTCGGCCTGCACCTCCACCACCGCGTCGTCCGGCAGGAACGGCAGCGTGCCGGCGTTGCGGACGTTCACCACCTGCGTGGCGCCCCGGCCGCCCAGCAGCGACGCGGCCAGGTCGACGGCCGCCTCCGAGTAGTACGCCCCGCCGCGCCGGGCCAGCAGCTCCGGCTTCTCGTCCAGCGCCGGGTCGCGGTACATCTCCAGCAGCTCCCGCTCCATCGCCGCGACCTCCGCGGCCCGCGACGGCCGGCCGCGCAGCTCCTCCACGACCTCGTCGTGCGCGTAGAAGTACCGCAGGTAGTACGAGGGGACGACGCCGAGCCGGTCCAGCAGGCCGCGCGGCAACCGCAGGTCGCCGGCGACGGCGTCGCCGTGCTCGGCGAGCAGCCGCGGCAGCACGTCCGCCCCGTCGCGCCCGCCCAGCCGTACCCCCAGCTCCCACGTCAGGTGGTTCAGCCCCACGTGCTCCAGGTACACGTCCGCCGGCGCCACGCCGAGCAGCGCGGCGAACTTCCGCTGCAGGCCGATCGCGACGTTGCACAGGCCGACCGCCTTGTGCCCGGCCTGGAGCAGGGCGCGGGTGACGATGCCGACCGGATTGGTGAAGTCGATGATCCACGCCTCGGGGTTGGCGTCGCGGACCCGCTCGGCGATGTCGAGGACGACCGGCACGGTCCGCAGGGCCTTCGCCAGCCCGCCCGCCCCGGTGGTCTCCTGCCCGACGCAGCCGCACTCCAGCGGCCACGTCTCGTCCCGCTGCCGCGCCGCCTGCCCGCCGACGCGCAGCTGGAGCAGGACCGCGTCGGCGCCGTCGACGGCCGCCTCCAGGTCACCGGTGGTGGTGACCTTCCCCGGGTGGCCCTGCTTGGCGAAGATCCGCCGGGCCAGTCCGCCGACCGGCTCCAGCCGGTCCGCCGCCGGGTCGACGAGGACCAGCTCCCCGACCGGCAGGGTGTCGCGCAGCCGCGCGAACCCGTCGACCAGCTCCGGCGTGTAGGTGGAGCCGCCCCCCACGACCACGAGCTTCATGCCACCCGTCCCCATTGCCATCTCCCGTCCCCTCATCCCTTCACTCCGGTCAGCGTGACGCCCTCGACGAAAGCCTTCTGGGCGAAGAAGAACACGACGACGACCGGCGCCATGACCAGCACCGTCGCGGCCATCGTCAGGTTCCAGTCGGTGTGGTGCGCCCCCTTGAACGACTCCAGGCCGTAGCTCAGCGTCCAGGCGGCCGGGTTCTCGGAGGCGTAGATCTGCGGCCCGAAGTAGTCGTTCCAGGCGTAGAAGAACTGGAACAGCGCGACGGCCGCGACGCCCGGCCGGGCCATCGGCAGCACCACCCGCAGCAGCGTGCGCAGTTCGCCGCACCCGTCGACGCGGGCCGCGTCCAGGTACTCGTCGGGAATGGTCAGCAGGAACTGCCGCAACAGGAAGATCGAGAACGCGTCCCCGAACGCCATCGGCACGATCAGCGGCCACAGACTCCCCGACAGGTCCAGCTGCTTCGCCCAGAAGAGGTACATCGGGATGACCACCACCTGCGGCGGCAGCATCATCATCGCCACCACCAGCATCAGCACCAGCCGCCGGCCCCGGAAGCGGAACCGGGCGAGCGCGTACGCCACCGGGACGGACGACACCACGGTCAGCACCGTCCCCAGCCCCGCGTACAGCAGGGTGTTGCGCCACCAGAGCGCGAAGCCCTCCACGCGGAACACCGCCGCGTAGTTGCCCCACTCCCAGGTGTCCGGCACGAGGTCCCGGGTGAGGGCCTGCTCGTCGCTCATCAGGGACGTGAGGCCCACGAACACGAACGGCAGGACGAAGAACAGCGCGGCGGCGACGCCCAGGGCGTGCACGGCGATCCAGTGCAGCAGGCGCTTCCTCGGGGCCATCGGCTACCCACCCGCCCCGAGCGGCCCGCCGCGCCGCATCAGCAGCGCCGCGAACACCATGGACAGCGCGAACAGCACCAGCGCCACCACGCACGCGGAGCCGTAGTCGAAGCGCTGGAAGCCCAGGTCGTGCACCAGCTGGGGCAGCGTCAGCGTCGAGTCCTCCGGGTAGCCGGGCCGGAACTGCCGGCCGCTGCCGCCGATGGCGCCGGAGGCGACCTTCCCGGCGACGAGGGGCTGCGTGTAGTACTGCATGGCCTGGATGACCCCGGTCACCACGGCGAACAGCACGACCGGCGAGATGGCCGGCAGCGTCACGTACCGCAGCCGCTGCCACGCCGACGCCCCGTCCAGCTCCGCCGCCTCGTACCGCTCGCGGGGGACGTCCAGCAGCGCCGCCATGAAGATCACCATCAGGTCGCCGACGCCCCACACGGCGAGCGCCGTCAGCGCGGGCTTGGACCAGTCCGGGTCGTTGAACCAGCCGGGCGCGGGCAGGCCGGCGCCCTCCAGCAGGGAGTTGACCGGCCCGGTGCCGGGGTTGAGGAGGAAGACGAAGGCGAGGGTCGCGGCGACCGGCGGCGCCAGGTACGGCAGGTAGAACAGCGTCCGGAAGACCCCCGCGCCCCTCTTGATCCTGGTGACGAGCAGGCCGACGCCGAGCCCGAACACGACCCGGCAGGACACCATGACGACCACCAGCCACAGCGTGTTGCCCATCGCGGGCCAGAACGCCGGGTAGTCGGTGAGGACGTACGACCAGTTCTCCAGGCCGTTGAAGACGGGCTGCCGGAAGCCGTCGTAGTGGGTGAGGGAGAAGTAGGCGGTGGCGGCGAGCGGGTACGCGAAGAACAGCCCGAACCCGACGAGCCAGGGCGACAGGAAGGCGGCGGTCCGCAGCGCGCCGCGGGTGCGCGTCGTCACGGGCCCTACCGGGCCTTCGCGATGTCGGTGTCGATCTGCGCGGCGGTCCGCTCCAGCCCCGCCCTCAGGTCGGGCTCCCGCCCGGACTCGTACCGGTACCCGAACTCCTGGAGGGTGACCTGGTAGGCGCCGCCGTTGACGGAGGCGGGGGTGGTGTTGGACCTCGGGTGGCGGGCGATGTCGAGGAACACCCGGAACCGCGGGTCGAGCCGCAGCTTCGGCGAGGCGAGCGCGGCGTGGGTCGAGGGGACGTTGCGCAGCTCGTTGGCGAAGGCCACGACGGCGTCGGTGTCGGTCGTCAGGTACTTCACCAGCTGCCAGGCGGCGTTCTGCTTGGCGCTGGTGGAGGCGATCCCGACGATCGTGCCGGACAGGTAGCCCTTGCCGTAGTCGGCGGCCTGGTCGTCCGGCACGGGCAGCGGGGCGACGCCCACCTCGAAGGGCACCTTCGCGTCGGCGGTCATCCCGAGCCGCCACTCGCCGTCGAGCTGCATGGCCACCTGTCCGGTGTGGAAGGGGTGCCGGGCGCCCCACTCGTCGCCGAAGGTGCCGCGGTACTTCTCCAGCTTCCGGAAGCCGCCGAGCTTCGCGACCAGGTTCTTCTGCCAGGTGAACATGGCGGCGAACGCCGGGTCGGTGGCGACGGCGGACCTGCCGTCCGCGTCGAAGTAGGTGGGCTGCCACTGGGCGGCGAGGTGGCCGGGGGTGGTCTCGTAGCCGTGGAAGACCGGCATGAAGCCGAGCCGTTCGTACGAGTCGCCCCGGTGCTTCGTCAGCTTCCGCGCGACCCGGTCGAACTCGCTCCAGGTGCGCGGCGGGGCCGTGATGCCGGCCTGCGCGAAGGCGTCCTTGTTGTAGTAGAGGCCGTACGCGTCGCCGAGCAGGGGCAGCGCGCAGCGGACCCCGTCGAACCGCGTGTAGTCCAGGCGCGCCTTCGGGAAGGTCTTCGCCAGGTCGATCCCGGACTTCTCGATGAAGGGGGAGAGGTCGGCGAGGGCGCCGGAGGAGCAGAACATGCCGACGTTGTCGGTGGTGAAGGACGACACGACGTCCGGTGCCCCGGACCCGCCCGCGCGCAGCGCCTGCTGGATCTTCTCGTCGGTGACGTTGGGGACGGCCTTGACGGTGATGTGGGGATGGGCCTCGCGGAACCGCGCGATGTTCGCGTCGACCGCCGCCACCTCGGCGGGCGCGGACCAGCCGTGCCAGAAGGTGAGCGTCACCGGCGCGTTCGGGTCGTCCTGGGCGCCCCCGGCGGGGGAGCCGGTGCAGCCGGCGAGGGCGGCGGCCAGGGCGAGGGACGCGACGGCCGCGCGGAGGATCCGGGACCGGCGGGGCACGGGCATGGCGGTGTCTCCTGTCGACGGGGGACGGCGGGGACGTGCGGGTCATGCGGGACGTGCGGGCGGTACGGGTCGTGCGGGCGGTGCGGGGTTCACCGGTCGTGGGCTCATGGGGTCATCGGGTCATCGAGGGAGCGGATCATCCACTCGCCGGGACACCACGTCATCGCGTCATCGCGTCATCGAGTCGTCATGTCATCCAGTCGTCACGCCATCCGGTCATGGGGCCATCCGGTCATCGAGTCACCACGCCATCGCCTCATCGAGTCATCACGCGATCCGGTCATCGGGTCACCACGCCATACGGTCATCGGGACGTCACGTCATCGCGCGGAGGTGTCGAACACGTCGTCGCGGGTGGCGGCCAGCGCCACCTCCAGCGCCCCCCGCAGCACGGGGTGCTCCTGCACGGCGCCGGTGACCAGGCGCGGCCGGGCGGCGGCCAGCTCGGCCAGCTCGGCGGCCACCCGCTCGCGCAGCGGCTCGCCCCCGGCGACGACCGCGTCCCCGCAGAGCACCACCAGCTCCGGGTCGAGCACCGCGACCAGCGCGGCCAGCCCGGTCGCGAGTCCGGTGGCGTACGCGTCGAGCAGCCGGGCGTACCCGCCGGAGTCCTCCGAGGCGGCGGCGCGCAGCAGCCGCACGGCGCTCTCGGGGTAACCACCGGACGGCACGCCGAGCCCCAGCTCCCGGGCGAGCCGGGGCAGCACCTGGGCGCCGGCCAGCTCCTGGAAGCCGCCGCTGCCGGCCTTGGCGACGTTCCGTACGAGGGGGGTGCCGGGCACGGGCATGAACCCGACCTCGCCGGCGCCGCCCGTGAACCCGCGGTGCAGCCGCCCGCCCAGCACGAGGGCGGCGCCGAGGCCCTCCTCGCTCCACAGCAGGACGAAGTCGCCGTACCCGGCGGCGGCCCCCAGGCGCTGCTCGGCGACGGCCACCAGGTTGACGTCGTTCTCGTACTCGACCGGCATCGGCAGCGCGGCGGCCAGCTCCTCCAGCAGGCCCGGCCCGTGCCAGCCGGGCAGGTGCGAGGCGTACCGCAGCCGCCCGGTCGACGGGTCGAACGCGCCGGGCGTGCCGATGACGAGCCGGTGCACGTCCCGCCGGGCCAGCCCGGCCGCCCCCACCGCCCCGTCGAGCGCCTCGGTGACCTGCCGCACGGCCTCGGACCGGCCCCGGCGGGGCGTCGGCAGCTCGAACTCCCCGACGACCGTCCCCGTCACGTCCGCGACGGCCGCCCGCACGCGCCGCGGGTTCACGTCGAGCCCGGCGGCGTACGCGGCGCGCGGGTTCACCCCGTACAGCTGCGCGTTCGGCCCCGGCCGCCCCTCGGACGTCCCGGTCACGACGACCAGCCCGGCCGCCTCCAGCCGCGCCAGCAGCTGCGAGGCGGTCGGCTTGGACAGCCCGGTCAGCTTCCCGATCCGGGCCCGCGACAGCGGCCCGTGCTCCAGCAGCAGGTCGAGCGCGGCCCGGTCGTTCATCGCCCGCAGCACGCGCGGGGTCCCGGGGGTGGTTCCGGTCACGTCGGTCGGCACCAGCTTTCGACACTGTTAGGAAACTTTCCTATCGTCGCCGCCGAACGTAGGCGCCGCCTCGGTCCGCGTCAAGACCGGGATCCGCGCGGAACCGATCGTTCACCCTTATTGGGTGGACAAGGGAAGAAGTGCGGCAAATGTCAGAGGGTCAGGTTCCTGCAAGAGTCTGTGACATGGCCGATAACGCGTTGACCTTGCTGTTTGTGACTGCGTAGCGTCGAACAGTGATCTGAATGGATCGTTTGTTCGATTAAGGGGGCCTGGGGAGGCCCCTGGGGGGTGACTCAGCCATGCCTGCACACAGGCGAAGACAAGGCGGACGCGGACTTCTCGTGGCCCTGAGCCTGGCCATGGTGGCGACCGGAAACGCCTTCGTGTACCCGGCACAACACGCCACCGCGGCCGCGAAGCCGCCGCAGCGGCCCGAACAGCTCGGCGCGACCGACGCGTCGGTCCGGGCCGCCAAGACGGGCGAGCCGGTCGAGGTGGTCGCGGAACGCACCGAGTACACGACGACGACGGCGAACCCGGACGGCACCTACACGCTGACGCAGTCGACGACGCCGCAGCACGTCCGCGGCGATGACGGCGCGTGGCGCAGCGTGGACGTCACCCTGGAGCGGCGCCCCGACGGCACGATCGGCCCCAAGGCCGCCGTGGCCGACGTGGCGTTCTCCGACGGAGGGGACAAGGACCTCCTGCGCCTCGGTACGCGGAGGGGCGGGTCGGTGACCCTGCAGTGGCAGCGACCGCTGCCCCAGCCGACGCTCGACGGCCCCACGGCCACCTACGCCGAGGTGTTCCCCGGCACGGACCTCCAGATGACCGCGACGGCCGAGGGCTACCGCGAGGTGCTGGTCGTCAAGACCCCCGAGGCGGCCGCCGACCCCGCGCTCCAGGACATCGCGCTCACCGTCGTCGAGGACGGACTGGACGTGGCGCCCGGCGCCGGCGGCGGGATGCGGGCCCTCGACGAGGACGGGAACACCGTCTTCGCCGGACCCGCCGGCCAGATGTGGGACTCCGCCGGAGACGCCCCGCAGGGCCCGCAGCCGCAGACGCTGTCCGCCGCCCCGGCCGCGGCGCCGACCGGACGGGAAGCGGACGGGCCGACCCGGAAGGAGACCGCGCACCCCGATCCGGGCGACGTCAGCGCGACCCTGCCGGTGACGGTCGCGGCCGACACGGTGACGGTCAAGCCGGACCTGAAGCTCCTGCGGGGCGAGAACACCGTCTTCCCCGTCTACATCGACCCGCCGATGGGCCTGGCGCTCGCCGAGCGGACCGTGCTGTCGTCGGACGGCGACCGGTTCTACGACTTCGACGGCGACCACGGCGTGGGCAACTGCAGCCGCCTCGGCCCCTGGTACTGCGACAAGTACCACACCAACCGCATGTACTTCGAGTTCGCGCCCACCAACCTGGCGGGCAAGCACGTGGTCGACGCGGTGTTCCGCGCCTACGAGACGTGGTCGTTCTCCTGCAACCCGCAGGGAATCGACCTGTGGCGCACCAACAACATCTCCGAGGGCAGCACCTGGCCCGGCCCGGCGCAACTCGACCTCATGGGCGACCGCGACGTGTCCGCCGGCCGCGGCACCGCGTGCGACCCCGAGCAGCCGGACTCGTGGATCGAGTTCCACGACAACCCCGCCGAGACCGACGAGAACCTCACCTCCACCGTGCGCTCCTTCGCGAACGGCAAGTTCTCCCGGCTCACGCTGATGCTGCGCGCCACGGACGAGGGCAACCCGGACGCCTGGAAGCGGTTCGACGACAACGCCCAGCTGCAGATCAACTACGTGCCCAAGCCGGGCCTGCCGAGCCCGTACGGGGTCGTCCCCGGCAACGGCACCATGCGGTACTGCAACCCCCACATCGGGGACCCGCTGATCGTCACCGACTCCACCCCGCGCGTCCAGGCCGGTACGCAGACCCTGGTGCAGCCGGCGTCCACCGCGTTCAAGGGCTCCCTGCACGCCTACTTCGACGCCGAGCGCTACGACCCGGCCACCGGGAAGTGGATCCACACCTGGGACGCGCTGTCGCCCAGCTTCCGGCCCGACGGGTACCTGGAGACCGTCGAGATGTCGTACCGGGCCGACCAGATCATGTACCGGGTCCGCATGCAGACGCGCTCCTACTGGACCCTCGAGGGCAAGACGTCCTCCATGTCCTCGGGCTACACCCCGTGGTGCTACTTCAAGACCGACATCACGGCCCCGAAGGCCCCGCAGATCACCAGCAACGGCCCGTACGTCCCGTGCCTGCCCAACGACTGCCCCGGCGCGGGATCACCCGGTCAGCCCGGCCTGTTCACCTTCCGTCCCAATCCGGCCGACGTGAACGCCACCACCGGCGCCACCGACATCGCCGGCTACCGGTACCGGCTGATCACCCAGACCGGTGCGAGCACCGTGAACGGCGGCTCACCGGCCGCGCAGTCCGTGACGCCCAGGCTGGCGGGCACCCATGTGCTCACCGTGGAGGCGAGGGACGTGCGGGAGCGCTACGGGGAGAAGGCCGAGTACGTCTTCAAGGTCGCTCCCGGTCAGACGGCCGTCGGACGGTGGCAGTTCGCCGACCGCCCGGCGGGCACGACGACGAGCACCACGACCAAGGACACCGCCACGGAGGGCACCGTCCGCCACGACGCGACCCTGTCCGGCGGCGCCACCTGGTCCGAGCGCGCCCGCCGCGGCCCCGGGGACCACTCGCTCAACCTGAACAGCACCGACCCGGCCAAGCAGCAGGCGTACGCCGCCACGACCGGCCCCGCCGTGAACACGCGGGACTCCTTCACCGTGTCCACCTGGGCGTACCTGACCGACACGGCGTCCAACCGCGTCGTCCTGTCCTCGTCCGGCACCCAGGACAGCGCGTTCACGCTGTACTACTCCGCCAACAACCGGAAGTGGGCCTTCAACCGGGGCGCGCAGGACCTCGCCTCGACGGCGGACGTCGTCTCCCTCGCCGACGCGACCGGCCCGGCCCGCGTCTGGACGCACCTGGCCGGTGTGTTCGACACCAAGGGGAACACCGACAAGGCGGACGACACGATCCAGCTGTTCGTCAACGGCCGTCCCCAGGGGCAGCCGGTGAAGCTGTCCGCAGCGGCCCCGGCGTACGTGCCGTGGACGTCCACCGACGGCCTGCAGATCGGCCGCACCAAGGCGACCGGCGCCTACCAGCAGTACTTCCGCGGGTACATCGACGAGACGGCCGTCTGGCAGCGGGCGCTGAACGCGGACGAGGTCCGCGAGGAGTCACGAGGCAGGGAGACGGAGACGCTCGAGGCGCCGGCCGTCGAACTGGCCGCCCACTGGAACGCCGAGGGCGCGTCCGGCACGCAGATCCCGGAGTCCAGCGGCTACGGCAAGCCCGCCCTGGCCCTGTCCGCCGAGGGCGCGCAGCTGGCCGAGGGCGACGACGGGAAGGAACTCCGCCTCGACGGCACCAAGGGGTACGCCCAGGCCACCGGCCCGGTGATCGACGAGACCGGATCCTTCACGGTGTCCGCCCGGGTGCGGCTGGACAGCGCCAAGCTGGCGACACGACCGGTCGGCTCCCGCTCCTACATCCTCGGCCAGGCCACCCCCGCGGGTGGGGAGTCGTCCTGGGCGCTGTGGGTGGAGAAGGTCTCAGCAGACGGCTACCTGTGGCGCTTCGGCCGCACCGCCGTCGACGCCGCGGGCAAGGTCACGCATGAGGCCGTGGCGTCCTCGGAGGGGTCGGCGGAGCTCGACACCTGGGTTCAGATCACGGGCATCCACGACCACCTGGAAGAGACGGAGTCGGGCTTCGGCGATCTGGGCCTCTACCTCGACGCCATGCCCCAGGCCCCATCGGATCCGACGGCCTTCAGCTCACCGGCACAGGGCACGGGCGCGCTGTCGAGCGGTCGAGGCTCGGCGGACGGCTCCACGGGTCACCACCTGCCTGGTGCGATCGGTGACCTCCGTGTTTGGACCGGTGCCATGAACCAGGAGCAGATCAACGGCAGGGTGCTGGGCAACCCCGGCGACGTCTGACCTCCCGCACACCACTGCCCGGGGCGACACGTCGCCCCGGGCCACCCGGACCCACTTTCCGCCGGTGATGGGCGAAGGGCGCACGTACCGCACCTTCCGGCACTCAGACAGCATCTCTCATGAAGACGGACAAGATCGATGAAATCACCTGTGAACGCTGCCTATGACAGACGTAGGCGCAGATGGCTGGTGCGGCACATCGCCGCACTCACCGGTCTGACCCTCGTACCCGGCCTCCTCACGGTCCCCGCCTGGGCCGACGACATCGCGCCGCTGGGCCTGCGCAAACTCGAGGCACCACAATCGGCCGAGGTCTCCCCGTTCAGGGCCAAGGTGGACAAGCGGACGGCCGAGACCCTCCAGCGGGCCGCCGCAGCCGACCGTCGGGCGACCGAGCGGGCGGCCAAGGACCGATCCCGGTCCGTTGCCTGGCCGACCGCCGGCGCATCCACGCTGCGGCTCCCTGGGAAGGGTGAAGCGAAGGCCGCGCCCGGTGGCCTCCCGATCACCCTGACCAGGAGCGGCAAGGCGGGAAAGGCGGCCGAGTCGGTCACCGTCACCGTCCTCGACCAGAAGCGCGCCGCCGAGCTCGGCGTCAAGGGTCTGGTCCTGTCGGTCACCGGCCCGGCCCAGGGCGGCACCTCCGGCCTGGCCCTCGACTACTCCGCCTTCGCCTCCGCCTACGGCGGCGACTGGGCCGGGCGTCTCCAGCTCGCGCAGTTGCCCGGCTGCGCGCTCAGCGCCCCCGCCAGCGCCGCGTGCCGCACCCGCACGCCGCTGCGCTTCACCAACGACCGCCGCTCCGAGCAGCTGAAGACGGACCTGGCCTTCAGGGCCGCTCCGGCCCGTGCCGCCCGCGCGGCATCGGCTCCCGCAGCAGCGCAGACGATGGTGCTGGCCGTAGCCGCCGGCACCAAGTCGGGCTCGGGCGACTACAAGGCCACGCCCCTCGCCGCGTCCTCCACCTGGGAGGCCGGCGGCTCGTCCGGCACCTTCACCTGGTCGTACCCCCTGCGGGTCCCGCCGTCGGCGGCCGGCCCGAAGCCCGACCTGAAGATCTCCTACGACTCGGGCAGCATCGACGGCCGTACGGCGTCCACCAACAACCAGGGCACTGCGATCGGTGAGGGCTTCGACATCCCGTCGTCCTACATCGAGCGGAAGTACGGCTCGTGCGACGACGACGGCCAGGACGACAAGAACGACCTGTGCTGGAAGTACGAGAACGCCTCCCTCGTCCTCAACGGCCATGCCACCGAACTCGTCAAGGACGACGTCAGCGGCCAGTGGCGCCTGAAGAACGACGACGCCTCCACCGTCCTGCACCATTCGGACGCCAAGGGCGCCGACAACGGCGACGACAACCGTGAGTACTGGACCGTCATCACCGGTGACGGCACCAAGTACCACTTCGGCCTGAACAAGCTGCCTGGCGCCACCACCCAGGCGACGCAGTCCGTGTGGACCGTGCCCGTCTTCGGCGACGACGAGGGAGAGCCCGGCTACACGCAGAGCGGCAGCTTCTCCGGACGCGCCGAGAAGCAGGCATGGCGCTGGAACCTCGACTACGTCGAGGACACCCACAAAAACGCCATGTCGTACTGGTACGCCGCCGAGCACAACCACTACGACATGCTCGGCGACGACAACACGGGCACGCCGTACGTCCGCGGCGGCATCCTGAAGGAGATCCGCTACGGCCAGCGAGCGGACACCCTGTTCGCACTGCCGGCGGGCTCGAACCGCGTGCTGTTCGACTACGCCGAGCGCTGCGTCGCCTCCGGCACCGGCTGCGACTCGCTGACCGAGGACACCCGGGACAACTGGCCCGACGTCCCCTTCGACGCCGAGTGCAAGGCCGATCTGAAGTGCACCGGCAACACCGGCCCGGCCTTCTACACCCGCAAGCGCATGACCGGCATCACCACCGAGGCGTGGAACGCCGCCGCGGCCACGCCTGCCTACGAGCCGGTGGACTCCTGGAGCCTGAAGCAGACCTACCTCGATCCGGGTGACACGGGCGACTCCACCGACCAGGCACTCTGGCTCGACGAGATCCGCCAGACCGGCCGGCGCGGCACCGCCATCACACTGCCGCCGGTGACCTTCGCGCACGAGTTCCGGGCGAACCGGGTCGACGGCGCCAGCGACGACATCCTGCCGCTGAACAAGCCCCGCCTGTACACGATCACCTCCGAGACCGGCGCGCGGACGATCGTCAACTACCAGCAGGCCGACTGCCTCGCCTCCCAGACCAAGCCGAAGGTCGACACCAACACCCGCCGCTGCTACCCGGTCTACTGGTCGCCCAACGGGGCCGAGGAACCGACCCTCGACTGGTTCCACAAGTACCCGGTCAGCTCGGTGACCACCAGCGACCGACTCGGCTCCTCCCCGCCCGTCGAGCACACCTACACCTACGACGGCGGCGGAGCCTGGCACTACAACAACGACCCCATGACCCCCGCCAAGGAGCGCACCTGGTCCACCTGGCGCGGCTTCGGCAAGGTCACCCACCACACCGGCGTCGTCGGCAAGACCCGCTCCAAGACCGTCACCGTCTACCTGCGCGGCATGAACGGCGACCGCGTCCTCGGCCCCGACGGCAAGACCCCGCACCCCACCGAGCGGAAGACCGCCACGGTCACCGGCATCGCCGCCCCGGCCCTGACCGACTCGGCGCAGTACGCGGGCTTCACCCGCGAGTCCGTCACCTACAACGGCGAGGCGGAGGTGTCAGGCCAGGTCAACGACCCCTGGTCCAAGCGCACGGCGACCCAGCACCAGTCGTACGCCGACACCGAGGCCCACTTCGTCCGCACGTCGACCACACACAGCCGGACCCGCATCACGACCAGCCAGCCGGCCCGTGACCGCGTCCGCACGGTCGAGACGCTGTACGACGCCTATGGCATGGCCTACCAGGTCCACGACAAGGGCGACAACGCCGTCCAGACCGACGACACGTGCACCCGCACCTGGTACGCCCGCAACAACGCCGTCGGCATCAACAAGCTGGTCACCCGCACGCGCACCACGGCCGGCGCCTGCGTACCCGATGACCAGCTGGACCTGCCCGCCGACTCCAGCCGCCCCGGCGACGTCATCTCCGACACCGCCACCGCCTACGACTCGACCACCTGGTCGGCGACCCAGTCGCCCACGAAGGGCCAGGCGCAGTGGACCGGCCGCGCCCGGGGATACGGCATCGACGACCAGCCCGTCTGGCAGAAGACGGCGACGATGACGTACGACGACCTCGGTCGCCTGCTGACCGTCATGGACACCAACGACACGGTGACGGCGACCACCGTCTACACCCCGGCCGGCACCGGCCCGCTGACCGCCACCAAGGTCACCAACGCGAAGGGTCACTCCACCGACACCCTCCTGGACTTCGCCACCGGCGCGGCCACGAAGGTCACCGACGCGAACCGCAGGAGCACGTACACCGAGTACGACGCCCTCGGCCGCGTGACGAAGGTGTGGCTGCCCAACCTGAACAAGTCACTCGGCAAGCCGCCGAATTACACCTACGCCTACAACATCACCAACTCCGGCGACACCCTTCCCTGGGTCTCCACCAGCACCATCAGGGGAAACCACGGCGGCACCTACAACACCACGTACGAGATCTACGACTCGCTCCTGAGGCCCCGCCAGGTCCAGACCCCCTCGCCCGCGGGTGGGCGGATCATCAGTGAGACGCTGTACGACGAGCGGGGACTGGCGGTCACCACTTCCGCCGACATCTGGGACGCGAAGAACGACCCGGCCGGTGGCCTCGTCGCCACGGACGGCGGGCAGGCCCCGACGCAGACCGACGTCACCTACGACGGTGCGGGCCGCGCCGTCAAGTCGGTTACCAAGGCCCTCAACGTTCCCCGGTGGACCACCGAAACCGCCTACACCGGCGACACCGTCACCACCACGGCCCCGGCCGGCGGCCAGGCCACGGCAGTGGTCACCAACGCCCTCGGTCAGACGACGGAGCGCCGCGAGTACGGCGGCCCCCAGCCGGAGGGTTCGAACCACACCACCACCACGTACGCGTATCTCCCCGGCGGCCGCCAGGCCACGGTCACCGGACCGGACCAGACCAAGTGGAGCTACTCCTACGACCTGTTCGGCCGCCAAACCAGCGCGACCGACCCGGACAAGGGCACCGCCACCACCGCCTACAACGAGCTCGACCAGGCGATCCGCAGTGCGGACTCCCGAGGCAAGAGCCTGGTCACCGAGTACGACGTCCTCGGCCGGAAGACCGGCCTGTGGGACGGTGCCAAGACGGACGCCACCAAACTCGCAGCCTGGACATACGACACCCTCGCCAAGGGGCAGCCGGACAGCTCGATCCGCTACGAGAACGGCGTCAACCAGACCACCAGCAAGGCCTACACCCAGAAGGTCACCGGTTACAACGCCCTGTACCAGCCCACTGGCAGCCAGATGGTCCTTCCGGCCGGTGAGCCGCTCGTCGCCGCCGGTGTGCCTGCGACGCTGTCCTCTTCCACCACCTACGGCCTGGACGGCTCCGTCCTGAGCTCGACGATGCCCGCTGTGGCGGGACTCGGCTCGGAGACCGTCACCATCACGCGTGGCGAACTGGGGCAGGAGACGAAGGTGGCCAGCGGCACCGGGTACCTCCTCGGAGCCGCGTACTCCCCGCAGGGCGACGTGCGCCAGCTCACCCTGGGCACCAGCTCGGCCGAAACGACGAAGAAGGCCTACCTCAACTACGACTACGAGACCGGCACCCGCCGACTGACCCGCTCGTACGTCACCGACACGGTGCACTCCTACATGCCGCAGGAGCTGCAGTACACCCAGGACGACGCGGGTAACGTCACCTCCCTCTTCGACGCCACCACCCAAGGCGGCACCACCAAGGCCGACTACCAGTGCTTCGCCTACGACGGCCACCGCCGCCTCAGCGAAGCCTGGACCCCTCGGACGGCCGACTGTGCCGCCACCGGCCGCACCATGGCGAACATCGACGGCGCCGCCCCGTACTGGCACAGCTACACCTACAACGCCGCAGGCCAACGCGCGACGGAGACCGAGCACGCGGCCACCGGTGACAAGACCACCACGTACGCCTACGGCACCGCGGCCGCCCAGCCGCACCCGCTCGCCAAGACGACCGGTGCCAAGAACGCCACGTACGCCTACGACAAGGCGGGCAACACCACCAGCCGCCCCGGCGCCCAGGCCCAGCAGACCCTGACCTGGAACAGCGAGGGCAAGCTCGTCGGCACGACCGAACCGGCGGCCGGCACCAAGCCCGCCCTGGGCACGAGCTACCTGTACGACGCCTCGGGCGAACTGCTCATCCGCCGCGCCACGGGCGACGGTGACACGATCCTCTACCTCGGCTCCACGGAGGTCCGCCTCACCACGAAGGGCACCACGAAGACCCTTTCCGGCACCCGCTACTACACGGCGGCCGGCAAGACCATCGCGGTCCGCACCGCCACGGCGGGCGTCGCCGACAGCAAGCTCAGCTACTTGGCCGCCGACCACCACGGCACGGGCAGTGTGGCCCTCGACGCCACGACCATGGCCGTCACCAAGCGCTACACGACTCCCTTCGGCGCCCAGCGCGGCCCGACGGCCCCGACCTGGCCGGACGACAAGTCCTTCCTGGGCAAGCCGGCGGACAAGAGTACGGGTCTCACCCACATCGGCGCCCGCGAGTACGACCCGTCGACCGGCTTGTTCATCAGCATCGACCCGGTCCTCCAGCTCGAGATCCACCAGACCCTGAACGGTTACACCTACGGCGCCCAGAACCCGGTGGCCAACGCCGACCCGACCGGCATGAAGCTGCCCTGCGGTAAGGGGCATGACATCCCATGCCCTCAGAACCCTGGTGGCGGCAGGAGCGGCCAGCCGGACAGGATACCCGGCACTGGCGGCGGTGACAGCCCCGCGACGGGCGACACGTCAGGAACCACTTCCAACGATGGAGGGAGTGGCAACAGTGGGCTCCAATGTGTGGGCGCGGGGCTCCTGACGCGTTGCGGTGGCGATGAGGTATACAACACGCTGGCTCCGCAGGACGATCCGGTTAGTCCGGTCGTGTATGGATTGGGCCGTAACTTCGCGTATACCTCGGAGCTTTTCGGCTGGCTTGCAGATGGCGACTGTTGGCATGGCGGCGCTGGTGCGCCAGGCTGCAACTACGGGGCCCAGTACGACACTTGGGTTGCAGGTCAAGGGCATGACGTTAGCGCTGACAGCTATCTGATCCCTGGGCTTGGTGCGGCCATCTTTTCTCACAGGCCGGCGCCGCGCGTTAAGCCGAATGGCGGGATGCTCCGCAACGAGGTCGAAAAGCTCTTTTCTGCGGGAGTGGCAGGTAAGAAAAGATCTGCTCTTGCGGGGGAGTTGGTAATTCCGGGTTCTAGCCCTCGGCTCTTGCTCTCTGTAAGCGGAGAGCGGCCGGGGCACGCTAGACTCGTTCCTGTTGTGGGTTCTCCGCAGAATCCTCAGCGATTCACGCCGAGCAACGTCGGTGGGAATAATAACCGGAATTACGACACTGAGTATGCCATGCTGACCTATGTTGCCAATCAAATCGGCGCCCCTTCGCGAGTTCGGGGGTCGTTGACAATGCATTCATCACAGCCTGCGTGCCCATCGTGCACGTCAGTCATAGGTCAGTTCGCAGAGCAGTTCCCCAACATTAGGATAAATTATACTTCCGGACGGGGTTGACGTGGCGCCGGGGGCCTGATTGGCCTCCGGCGTCTCTTTTTGGTGATCGTAAAATTTTCCCCTGGGTCTTTGCGCTCACTGCTGTAAGGTGATTAAATCCCCCCATGATGAGTGAATGGGAAGGTTACTGGACAGCTGCGCACGCCGCAGTCGAGAACGAGGATGCGGAGCTGTTGGCGCGCCTATTGTCGCAGGGAGCCGACCCCAACGAGACTTGCCAGGGCATGACCCTACTTACTCACGCCATCGACGCTGAAGGTGATGGCGCAGTGCAAAGTGGCCATCCGCTGACGGTGCATACCACGGCTGTATTGCTAGCGTTCGGTGCCGACCCTAAATTGGTCGATCCCGCTGGTCGTACACCGACGGAGGTTGCAAGGAGGCATGGTCACACAATGGCCGAAGGGCTGCTCCAAGCGCACCTTGCCAAAGCGCGATAGTCTTTCTCCTGCCCTGAGAGGTGAAGCTCTATGAGGTGCAGGGCCTGTCGGTGCATCAAGAGATCGCAGGTGTAATGCGATTCTGTCAGGCCGCCCTGGTTGACCATGGTCGGCGTGAGAGTCCGGCCGTTCAGGGTGATATGCGTATTGGGCTGCTTAAAATCATGTATGAATGGTATCCGTGCTCATCGGATCGAAGATGCGCTTGGAGCAGAAGTAAATTCGGGTTTCACGCGCAGTATGCTGTCCTCTTGCCTCCCTTTGCTGGGCCCCTGTCAGAGAGGTTTAGTTGGTCAATTTATTGCCCAAGCCTAAGCCTGCCAACTGCGACAGTGTGGATCATGGTGTTACGCTCGGCATGTGGCGCGGGATGCAAGTGTGATGACGAATTGGCATGGGTCAGGTTCGTTTATCACCACGGTCGATTTTGCAGTAATTCATGCCTCCAAATACGGTTTATGGCCTCAGGGGGATCTTTGCAGTTTCGTCGTCCGGCATACCTGCCGGGCAGCTGCGTCGGACGCTGGCTGGCCGTCGCCGCGACGGCCGCCATGGCCACGGACACCGGTGAAGGAGGGGAGCGCCGCGACGCCGTCCTCCATACCGAGGGCAACGCGTGGTCCCCCGTCGCCGGTGGGGAGACCAGGACCGCGCGCTCCTGCTGGACGCTCCTGAGGGGCAGCGCCCGCGCGAGTATGCGGAGACCGCCCGGACCGCCGTGGACACCTTCAAGCCGCTCACGGTGTTCATGCGCGTGCGGGTGGACGGCGGCGCCCTCACCGTCGGCGGTGATCCGGGTGGGAGCTCCGGTGCGGCCCACGCCCTGGCGGGCGCGGTGAAGTCCCTGCGGTTGTGGACGGGTGCCATGAACGCGCACTACGTCATGCAGCACGTCCTGCCGGAACCGCAGTGACCCGTACCGACACGTGAAGGCGCCCCGCACCGACCGGTGCGGGGCGCCTTCGTCTGTGTGCGCGTCAGCCCTTCGACAGGTTCGGCCCCGTCGACGGCTGCGGTATCGACGGCTGCTGGAGCGGGGTCGCCGCCATCGACTGGGGGGTGGTCGGGGAGGCGAAGGCGGACGGGGCGGCCACGGCGGCCGTCGGGTCGGGGGCCGGGGCGTCCTCGGCGGGCAGCGGCAGGCCGCCGACGATGCGGACGCCCGCCGCGTCGAAGGCGCGCTTGACGCGCCAGCGGATCTCCCGCTCCACGCCCAGCGCCTTGCCCGGCATCGTCTTCGCCGAGACCCGCAGCGTCATGGAGTCGATCAGGACCTCGGTCAGGCCCAGGACCTCGATGGGGCCCCACAGGCGCTCGTTCCAGGGCTCCTCGGCGGCCATCTCGCTCGCCACGCCCTCGATCAGCGCCCGCAGTTCGTCCAGGTCCTCCGTCGGGCGGACCGTGACGTCCACGCCGGCCGTCGCCCAGCCCTGGCTCAGGTTGCCGATCCGCTTGATCTCGCCGTTGCGGACGTACCAGATCTCGCCGTCCACGCCGCGCAGCTTCGTCACCCGCAGGCCCACCTCTATGACCTCGCCGGAGGCGACGCCCGCGTCGATGGAGTCGCCGACGCCGTACTGGTCCTCCAGGATCATGAAGACGCCGGACAGGAAGTCGGTGACCAGGTTGCGCGCGCCGAAGCCGATCGCCACACCGGCCACACCCGCCGACGCCAGCAGCGGCGCGAGGTCGATCTGGAAGGCGCCGAGGATCATCAGCGCCGCCGTGCCCATGATCAGGAACGACGCCACCGAGCGCAGGACCGAGCCGATCGCCTCCGACCGCTGGCGGCGCCGCTCGGCGTTGACCAGCAGCCCGCCCAGCGCCGTGCCCTCCACGGCCTGGGCGCTGCGGTTCATGCGGTCTATCAGCTTCGTCAGCGCCCGCCGGATCAGGAAGCGCAGCGTGACCGCTATGGCGATGATCAGCAGGATGCGCAGACCGGTGTTGACCCACGTGGCCCAGTTCTGCTCGACCCAGCCCGCGGCCTCGCCGGCCTGGCGGGCGGCCTCGTCCAGCGACACGGGGGTCGCGGGCGTCGGGGACGGGTCGGAGTCGGGGGAGGGGACAGCGGGCGGGGCCGACCACAGCACGGCGGGGAACCTCCTGGCATCACGGGCGGGTCTCTTCCATTAAACGGGGGGAGCCACCGGGTTCGTCGCCGTGTTCGAGGGAGAGCCTTGTCTCATGTGGGGATGAGCACCCTGTGGTCGAAAACACCTCCAGCCCGTTACCCCCACGTGGTGGCGCTTCGACCTGGCATGAGGAGAGACTGAGAGCAGATCGTCCCGGCGCGAGCCACGCGCCGCCGGCGTACAAGGAGGCATCCGTGCCGCATGTCCTGGTCCTCAACGCGTCGTACGAGCCCCTCGGCGTCGTACCGCTCCGACGCGCGCTCGTACTCGTCCTCGAGAACAAGGCCGTGTGCCTCGAGGAGTCCGGCGCCTTCATGCACAGCGCGACCCGAGCCATGGCCGCCCCCAGCGTCGTACGGCTGAAGCGGTTCGTACGGGTCCCCTACCGGGGGCCCGTTCCTCTGACCCGCAAGGCACTGTTCGCCCGTGACGGCGGGCGCTGCATGTACTGCGGTGGCGTCGCAACCAGCGTCGACCACGTCATCCCGCGCAGCCGCGGGGGCAAGCACGCCTGGGACAACGTGGTGGCGGCCTGCCGCCGCTGCAACCACGTCAAGGCCGACCGGCACCTGCGCGAGCTGGGCTGGCGGCTGCACCAGCCGCCCGCGCCGCCCACCGGGCTCGCCTGGCGCATCATCGGCACGGGGCACCGGGACCCGCGCTGGCTGCCCTATCTGGAGCCGTACGGCGCGGACGACGCCCTGGCCCGGATCGACGGCGTCTCGGCCTGACCTCCGGGCCCCGCCGTCCACGGGCCGGCCCGCCACCCGGAACGGGACGGCGGACGGCGGGCCGACCCGCGCACGGCGGGGCGTCCCCGGCGGCCCGGACCGAACGGCCCGGTTGGCTGGTGGCTCGGGCGGAACGGCCTGGCGGTCCGGTGGCCCGGTGGCCCGGACCGGAACGGCCCGGTGCCCACGCGGCGCGCCGGGCCGCACGGTCGTGCCCGCGGACGGGAGGGCCGCCGGGACGCGGTGCCGCCGGTGCGCCGGACGCGGACGGCCGTGCCCGTGCACCCGGCACCGGCACCCGCGCCCGGCGTGACGCCCGCGCCCGGCGTGACGCCCGCGCCCCGCACCGGCACCCGCGCCCCGCACCCGCGCTCGGCGCGACGCCCGCGCCCCACACCGGCACCCGCGCCCGCCGTGCCTCACTCCGTGACCGCGTACGCCTCCACCTCGAACAGCGAGTACCCGTACTCCGTCGCCCGCTCCTCGCCCTGCACGCGCAGGAAGCGGGTGCCCGGGGCGTCCATGCGGACCGTCTCGCGGCCGCCCCTGCCCTCGCCGACCGTCGCCGCCGTGCGCCAGGTGCGGCCGTCGGGGGAGACCTGGAGGCGGTACCGCTTGGCGTGGGCGTCCTGCCAGTGGAGGACCACCTGGCCCACCCGCGCCGGCTCGGCCAGTTCGACCTGCCACCACGCGCCGTCCTCCGCCGGCGACGACCAGCGGGTCTCCGGGTCGCCGTCGACGGCCGCCGACGCGGGGAAGTCGGACGTCTCGTCGCCGGAGGAGGAGGCCGTCGCGCCGGGGGACCGGGTGAGGTCCGCGCCGCCGGTCGCCGGGTACGCCCGGACCGTGAGCGTCCGCTCCTCGCCCGCGAAGGACAGCGGCACCGTGTACGAGCCGGCCGGGGTGCCCTCGGGGACGGTGACCGTCACCGGGACCTTGGCGGCCACGCCGCGCGGCACCGTCGTCTCCTTCGGGGCGTTCACCACGACGCCCTTGGGCGCCTTCGCGGTGAACGCCCCGCGCACCGCCTCCGGCCGCCGGGTCGACAGCACCGCGTCCACCCGCTGGGGGCCGCCGCCGATCACCGCGTCGGCCTCGGTGCGCGGCAGGTCCAGGCTGACCCGCGGCTCGTCGGCGAACCACGGCACCAGGGCCCGTACGGGCACCTTCGCCGCGCCCGCCGCCCAGCTCACCCGGACCGCGTCCACGCGCAGCCCGCCCGCGCGGGCCTGCGTCCAGCCGGTGGGCGACAGGGGTCCCAGCCGCCGCCAGCCCTCGCCCGGCACGTGCACGTCGACGGCGCCCTCGCCGGAGTCGGGCTCCGCCATCGCGGCGACCGCCTCCACGGGGCGCGCCCGGCCCAGGTCCACGGTGTACGAGGTGGCCGTGCGGTACGGCTCGCCGACCGGGCGGGACGCGCCGGTCCACGAGCCCGCCTCGGCCAGCGCCCGCTCCAGGAACGGGTCCAGGACGCCGGTGCCGACCTTCGCGGGGCTCGCCGCCAGGTCCCGGCGCAGCGGCTCCAGCGCCAGCTGGGCCCGCCAGGCCGCCGCGCCGTCGCCCCGCGCCTGCGCCTGGAGCATGTCGACGGCGGCCTCGCCGGCCCGGCCGTACCGGGCGAGCTGCTCCAGCCAGGGCCGCACCTCGTCGTCGAACCGGCCCCCGGCGGGCGCGGTCAGCGCCTCCGGCGCGGTGCGCATCACGGTGAACGCCGCGCGCAGCTGCCGCGCCGCCCGGTCGCGGGCCTCGGCCGGGCCGCCCGCCGCGGTGCGGGTCCGCCAGAACCCGGCCAGCAGGGGGCGCAGGTACGCCGACTCGCCCTGCGGGTCCAGCAGCGACGAGGCGTCGTTGCCGGCGAGCGCGCCCAGCGCCTCGCGGGCCTCGGGGTCGCCGCCCGCCAGGTCGTCGAGCGCGGCCCGCCAGGACTCCTGGGGGCGGTAGCCGCGCGGGTTCCAGGCGAAGTCGGCGGCGGTGAAGACGGGGACGCGGGAGGCGGACGCCTGCTCCATGGCGTTGGCGAGCAGCGCCGCCGAACCGGCCGCGACGGCCGGCTCCCGGCCGGTGTACGGGCCGAGGAAGATCCGGTCCTGCGCGTAGTCGTTGACCGGGTAGTTGTCCATGGTGACCAGCGGGTGCCGGAACGCGTCCCGGGCCTTCGCCAGGTCGCCGCCGCTGATCGTGCGGGGCACGACGCCGACGCCCGTCCACGCCACCTGCACGCGCGCGTCGAGCGTCTCGGCGAGCGCGGTCCGGTACTCCGTCGCCCCGTCCTGGTAGTACTCGGTCGGCATCAGCGACAGCGGCTCGGCGTCCGGGTGCCGGCCGGCGAGGTGCCGGGACAGTTCGCTCGCCACGCGCGCGTGCGCCCGGGCGGCCGCCCCGGGGCCGCTGCCGAAGGCGTCCGCGTCGCGCGAGCAGTGCCACTCGTCGTAGGCGGAGTCCTGGAACTGCAGCTGGAACGCCCGCACGCCGAGCGCGTACATGGCGTCGACCTTGCGCTTCAGCGCCCGGACGTCGTCCTCGGAGGCCAGGCACATCGACTGGGCGGGCGCCACCGCCCACGCCAGCGTCACGTGGTTGCGCCGGGCCCGCTCGGCCAGCTCCCGGAACTCGGCGCGCTGCGCCGCCGGGTACGGCTCGCGCCACTGCGCCTGCCGGTACGGGTCGTCGCCGGGCGCGTACAGGTAACGGTTCTGCTTGGTGCGGCCCATGAAGTCGAGCTGGTCCAGCCGCTGGGGGTGGCTCCAGGGGTGGCCGTAGAAGCCCTCCGCCAGGCCGCGCACGGCCGTGCCGGGCCAGTCCCGCACGACGACCCCGGGGACCGTCCGGTCGGGGGCCACGAGTTGACGGAGCGTCTGCACGGCGTGGAACAGCCCGTCCGCGCCGACGCCGTCCACGGCGACCGTGTCCCGGCCCTGGTGGCGGCCGGTCGCGAGCCGGTAGCCGCCGGAGGGCAGGTCGCCGCGCTCGGGCGCGCGCAGGGCGTGCAGCGCGCTCTGCGCGCCGGTGCCGCCCAACCACACCACCGGTCCGCGCCCCCCGGCCGCGCCCTCCGGGGCGGTGCGGCGCACCCGCCGCACGCCCGCCTCCCGCAGCGCGTCCTCCAGGGCCGACACGGCGTACGGGTCGGCGGCGGCGTCCGCCGCGAGCGTCACCTCGTCGCCCAGCCGTACGGCGGCGCCGTCCACGGCCCGCATCGTCTGCGGGCGCGGCCACACGGCGGGCGGCCGCGGCGCGGCGTCCCGGTCGGGCACCGCCGCGGCGGGGGTGCCGGGGCCGCCGGGCGCGGCCAGCGCGCCCGGCGCGCCGCCGAGCAGACCGCCGATCACCGCGACCGCGATGGCGGTCGCGGTGCCCTTGCCGCGACCGAACTGCGCGAGCTGGCCGAACTGCACGCGCGTCTCCCCTCGTCCTGCGTGGTTCTGTGGGTAGCTTTGCCGGTGGCCGTACCGCTGTTCTGACGGTCCGTCGGGCAGGTCGCCCTACTGACGGGTTTCGAGCCCACCACCCCCTGACGAAGGTGTCAATGTGCGTGGCCGATGTGTCGTATTTGCACACCGAGCCGCCGGGCCCCGGCGGAGCCGCTCCGGGGCCGGCGTGTTCGTGGAGTGTGAGCAGCGCCACGTCGCGTGGATGCCCGGGGGTGCGATGGGTAGGGCTGCTGCGATCGCACCGTCACCTCGCACAGGGAGGCCACCATGGCCGCGTCCGCCCAGCTGCTGCTCTCCGCGCTCTCCAAACGGGTACCGGGACAGTCCTCCGGTCCCGCCCCCGCGCCCTTCTCCGGGCCCCTGACCAGCGAACCGCCCCTCGCCGACGCCGCCCCCCTGACCAGCGAACCCCCGCTCGCCGACGCCGCGCCCCTGACCAGCGAACCGACCGCGCGCGGCACGGCCGGCGGACCGGAGCCACTCCACACGTAGGCACGCAGAAGCACCCGAAGCGTCCAGGAGGCCGTATGACCCTCGCCCGGCTCGCCACGCTGCACGGAGTCGCCACCGCGTACTCCCCGTCCCCGGGCGCCACGGTCCCGGTCCCCGACGCGACCGTGGTCACCGTCCTCGGCGCCCTGGACGTCGACGCCACCACCCCGGCGGCGGTCGACGCGTCGCTCGCCGCCGCCGAGGAGGCGCGGGCGGCGCGGCTGCTCCCGCCCACGGTCGTGGTGTGGCAGGGCGACGAGCCGGCGGGCCGCCCCCGGCCGGTCGCCGCCCTGCCCGCGGGCACGGCCCTGCGCATCGCCCTGGAGGACGGCGGCACCGCCGCCTCGCCCGTCCCCTGGGCGCAGCTGCCACCCGGTGTCCACGCGCTGGAGGCCCGCGCCCCCGACGGGCGCGCCGCCCGCGCCACCCTCGTCGTCGCCCCCGCGCGCGTGCCGCAGCCCGCCGCGTCCTGCCACGGCGTGCTGGTCCAGCTGTACTCACTGCTGTCCACCCGCTCCTGGGGCATGGGCGACCTCGGCGACCTGCGGGAGCTCGCCGGCTGGGCGGGCCGCGCGCTCGGCTCGGGCTTCGTGCAGGTCAACCCCCTCCATGCGGCCGTGCCCGGCACGCCCACCGACCCCTCCCCGTACCGCCCCTCCTCGCGCCGCTTCCCCGACCCGGTGCACCTGCGGATCGAGGACGTCCCCGAGTTCGCGTACGTCTCCGGCGCCAGCCGCGCCGAGCTCGACGCGCTCGCCGGGCGGGCCGGGGAGCTGCGCGAGGGGGTCCTGCGCAAGGGCGAGCTGATCGACCGGGACGCGGTGTGGGTCCTCAAGCGGCGCGCCCTGGAGATCGTCGGGACCGTCCCGCTCGGCCCCGGCCGGCAGGCCGCGTTCGACGCCTTCCGCGCCGCCCAGGGGCAGGCGCTGGAGGACCACGCCACCTGGTGCGCGCTGGCCGAGCGGTACGGCGCCGACCGCGCCCAGTGGCCCGAGGGCCTGCACGACCCCCGCTCGGCGGCCACCGCGCGGGCCCGCGCCGCACTGGAGGACCGGGTCGCCTTCCACCGCCGGGCCGCCTGGCTGACGGACGAGCAGCTGGGCGCCGCCGCGCGCGCCGCCCGCGAGGCCGGCATGGCCGTCGGGGTCGTCCACGACCTGGCGGTCGGCGTGCACCCGGACGGCGCCGACGCCTGGGCGCAGGCCGGGGCGTACGCGCGCGGCATGTCGGTGGGCGCCCCGCCGGACGCGTTCAACGCGCGCGGCCAGGACTGGGGGCTGCCCCCGTGGCGCCCCGACGCCCTCGCCGCGTCCGGCTACGCCCCCTACCGCGACCTGTTGCGCTCCCTGTTCCGGCACGCGGGCGCCCTGCGGATCGACCACGTGATGGGGCTGTTCCGGCTCTGGTGGGTGCCCGCCGGGCTGCCGCCGGCACAGGGCACGTACGTCCGGTACGACGCCGACGCGATGCTCGCCGTCCTCGCCCTGGAGGCCCACCGCGCGGGTGCCGCCGTGATCGGCGAGGACCTCGGCACGGTCGAGCCGGGCGTGCGGGACGTGCTACGGCGCCGGGGCGTGTTCGGCACGTCGGTGATGTGGTTCGAGCGCGACTGGGAGGGCACCCGCCGCCCCCTGCCGCCCGAGGCGTGGCGCGCCGACTGCGTGGCCACGGCGACCACGCACGACCTGCCGCCCACCGCCGCCCGGCTGAGCGGGGAGCACGTGGAGCTGCGCCACCGGCTGGGGCTGCTGCTCCGGCCGCTGGAGGAGGAGCGGGCCGAGGACGCCGGGGACGTCGCCGAGTGGCTGGCGTACCTGCGGGAGCTGGGCGTCCTCCAGGAGGGCGCCGCGCGCGACGAGGAGGCGGAGATCCGGGCCGTGTACCGGTTCCTGCGCCGCACCCGGGCCCGGATGACCGGCGTGTGGCTGCCCGACGCGGTGGGGGACCGGCGCCCGCAGAACCTGCCGGGCACCTGGGACCAGTACCCGAACTGGCGGCTGCCGGTGGCCGGCGCCGACGGCCGCCCCGTCACCCTGGAGGAGCTCGCCGCCTCGCCCCGGCTGCGCGCCCTGGCGGCCGAGCTGGAGGCTCCCGGGGCCCGTACGGCACCCCCGGACGCGCGGCGCGGTTAGGCGTTCGCTACGTTTGCTCCGTGGACAAGAAGAACGCCCTGCGCGCCGGCGCCGTCGCGGCCGGTACGACGCTGATGATGCTGCTCATGTCGTCCCCCGCGCTCGCACTCGTGCGCGACGACGGCGACGACCCGGGCCCCGGCCTGAGCGTCGTGGAGACGCTCGGCCTGTTCGTGGTGGCGCCGATCGCGCTGTTCGCGGTCATCGCCGGCCTGGTCATGGTGCTGGACCGCTCCAAGAAGCAGGCCTGACCCACCCCGATCCTCCAGGGCGCCGCGCGCCGGGGAACCGTCCCCGGTGTGCGGCGCCCTGCTGTCCCGGCACGGGCCGCGCCCCCGCCCGGGGCGCCCGTGCCGTACGGCTCCGGGGCGCCCGTGCCGTGAGGCGCTCAGGCTCCCGTCGCGCGGAGCAGCTTCCGCAGGAGGCCGGCGAGCTGCTCCGCCTCCCGCTCGTCCAGCGCCGCCTCCAGCGCCTCCCGCTGCACGGCCAGCCCCGCCGTCACGGCCCCGTCCACGATCTCCAGGCCCCGCTCGCTGAGCGTCACCCGCAGCGCCCGCCGGTCGTGCGGGTCGGGGCTGCGGCCGAGCAGCCCGGCCCGCTCCAGTTTGTCCAGCCGGCCCGTCATCCCGCCCGTCGTCAGCATCAGCGTCGCCGAGAGCTGGCGCGGCGAGAGCGTGTACGGCTCGCCGGAGCGGCGCAGCGTCGCCAGGACGTCGAACTCGCCGCGTGAGATGCCGAAGGACGCGTAGGCGCGGTCCATCCGCTCGGCCATGGCGTGCGTGAGCCGGTAGACGCGGCCGAAGACGGCCATGGGGACGGTGTCCAGGTCGGGGCGCACCACCGCCCACTGGGCGGTGATCGCGTCGACGGGGTCCAGGGCGGGGCTCGCGGTCATGGCGGAAGTCTCGCCCTCTCCCCGCTCGCTCGCAAGAAAGCGGATCCCCGGTAAGTAGCTTGTGGTTAAGTAGCTTAGGGCTAAGCTACTTATCGCCAAGCCATCCGATCGGAGGGATCGCCGTGCCGTCCCGCTCCGCCCTCATCGCCGTCACCGCGCTCGCCCCGGTCTCCTGGGGCACCACCTACGCGGTCACCACCGAGTTCCTGCCACCCGACCGGCCCCTGTTCACCGGCCTGATGCGGGCCCTGCCGGCCGGGCTGGCCCTGCTCGCGCTCACCCGGACGCTGCCGTCCGGCACCTGGTGGTGGCGCTCCGCGGCGCTGGGCGCGCTGAACATCGGGGCGTTCTTCCCGCTGCTGTTCCTCGCCGCGTACCGGCTGCCGGGCGGCGTCGCCGCCGTCGTCGGGTCGGTGGGGCCGCTGTTCGTCGTCGGGCTGGCGGCGCTGCTGCTGGGGGAGCGGCCGACCGTACGGACCCTGCTGACCGCGATCGGGGCGGCGTTCGGGGTGAGCCTCGTGGTGCTGACGGCGGGCGCCGCGTTCGACCTCGTCGGGGTGGTGGCCGGGCTCGCCTCGTCCGCGGCGATGGCCGCCGGGACGGTCCTCACCAAGCGGTGGGGGCGGCCGCCGGGGGTCGGCCCGCTCGCCATGACCGGGTGGCAGCTCACCGCCGGCGGGCTGGTCATCGCGCCGGTCGCGTTCCTGGTCGAGGGGGCCCCGCCGGCGCTGGACGGCGGGGCCGTGCTCGGGTACGCCTACCTGGCGCTGGTGAACACGGCGGTCGCGTACTGGCTGTGGTTCCGCGGGATCGGGCGGCTGACCGCCACGTCCGTGACGCTGCTCGGGCCGCTGTCGCCGATCACGGCGGCGGTGGTGGGCTGGGCCGCGCTGGGCCAGGCGCTGGGACCCGTGCAGCTGGTGGGGATGGCGGTGGCGTTCACCGCGACGGTGCTGGGGCAGTCGGCGCCCCGGGCACCCGGACCCCGCGCGGCGGAGGACCTCCCGCCCGCCGGGGCGGTGCGGCGGGCGGCCGGCCGCCCGTAGCGCACCCCCGGGGGAGACGGAGAGGGGCGGGGCGCCCTCGGCACCCCGCCCCTCCTCCGCCCTTCGGGGCGGGGCCGCCCGCGAGCGGCCCCGCCCCGTCGCGTCACCTGTCGGCGGCCTGCGCCTTCAGGGCGCGCTCGACGCCCGCGCGGGACTCCGAGACCAGGCGGCGCAGCGCCGCGTTCGGCTCCGCGCTCGCCAGCCACGCGTCCGTGGCGTCCAGGGTCGCCTGGGAGACCTGGAGGGAGGGGTACAGGCCGACCGCGACCTGCTGGGCCATCTCGTGCGACCGGGACTCCCACACGCCCTTGACCGCCGCGAAGTACTTCTCCGTGTACGGCGCCAGCAGCTCCCGCTGGTCCGTCTGCACGAAACCGCCGATCACGGCCTCCTGCACGGCGTTCGGCAGCGTGTCGGCCTCCACGACCGACGCCCACGCCTCGGCCTTCGCCTCCGCCGTCGGGCGCGCCGCCATCGCCGTGGCGGCGTGCCGCTCACCGGCGGCGGTCTTGTCCCGCTCGTGCTCGGCGGCGATCTCGTCCGTCCCGAACCGGCCGGTCGCCGCGAGCCGCTCGACGAACGCCCAGCGCAGCTCCGTGTCGACGGCCAGGCCCTCGATCGTCTCGGAGCCGTCCAGCAGCGCCGCCAGCAGGTCCAGCTGCCCGTCCGTGCGGGCCGTCGCGGCGAACGCCCGCGCCCACGCCAGCTGGTGGTCGCTGTTCGGCTCGGCCGCCCGCAGGTGCTCCAGCGCGGCCTCGGTCCAGCGGGCCAGGCCCGTCTCGCGCCAGTCCGGCGCCGCGTACAGGTCGAGCGCCAGCTTCACCTGCCGGTGCAGGCTCTGCACCACGCCGATGTCGGACTCCTTGCCGATGCCCGACAGCACCAGGTCCAGGTAGGCGCGCGTGGCCAGCTCGCCGTCGCGGGTCATGTCCCACGCCGACGCCCAGCACAGCGCCCGCGGCAGCGACTCGGCGAAGTCGCCCAGGTGCGCCACGACGTTGCGCAGCGACTCCTCGTCGAGCCGCACCTTGGCGTACGACAGGTCGTCGTCGTTCAGCAGGACGACCGCCGGGCGCCGCTTGCCGACCAGCGCGTCGACGCCGGTCAGCTCGCCGTCCACGTCCAGCTCGACGCGCTCGGTGCGCACCAGCTTGCCCGCGTCGTCCAGGTCGTAGAAGCCGACCGCGATGCGGTGCGGCCGCAGCACCGGCTCGCCCTTCGCGCCCGCGGGCAGCGCCGGGGCCTCCTGCTTCACCGCGAACGACGTGATGACCCCGGAGGCGTCCGTGTCGACGACGGGCCGCAGGATGTTGATGCCCGCGGTCTCCAGCCACTTCTCCGACCAGGTGCCCAGGTCGCGCCCGGAGGTCTCCTCCAGCGCGCCCAGCAGGTCGGACAGGCGCGTGTTGCCGTACGCGTGGCGCTTGAAGTACGCCTGCACGCCCTGGAAGAAGGCGTCCATGCCGACGTACGCGACGAGCTGCTTCAGCACCGAGGCGCCCTTGGCGTACGTGATGCCGTCGAAGTTGACGAGGACGTCGTCCAGGTCGCGGATCTCGGCCATGATCGGGTGCGTGGACGGCAGCTGGTCCTGCCGGTACGCCCAGGTCTTCATCTGGTTCGCGAACGTCGTCCACGAGTGCGGCCACTTCGAGCCGGGGGCGTACGCCTGGCAGGCGATCGACGTGTACGTGGCGAACGACTCGTTCAGCCACAGGTCGTTCCACCACTCCATGGTGACGAGGTCGCCGAACCACATGTGGGCCAGCTCGTGCAGGATCGTCTCGGCCCGCACCTCGTACGCCGCGTCCGTCACCTTCGACCGGAACACGTACTGGTCGCGGATGGTGACCGCGCCCGCGTTCTCCATCGCGCCCGCGTTGAACTCCGGCACGAACAGCTGGTCGTACTTGGCGAACGGGTACGCGTAGTCGAACTTCTCCTGGAACCAGTCGAAGCCCTGCCGCGTCACCTCGAAGATCGCGTCCGCGTCCAGGAACTCCGCCAGCGACGGGCGGCAGTACACGCCCAGCGGCACGACCTGCCCGCCCGGACCCTCGTACGTCGAGTGCACCGCGTGGTACGGGCCGACGATCAGCGCCGTCACGTAGGTGGAGATGCGCGGCGTCGGCTCGAAGGCCCAGACGTCGTCCTTCGGCTCCGGCGTCGGCGAGTTCGAGATCACCGTCCACCCGGCCGGCGCCTTCACGGTGAACCGGAACGTCGCCTTCAGGTCCGGCTGCTCGAAGCTGGCGAACACCCGCCGCGCGTCCGGCACCTCGAACTGCGTGTACAGGTAGGCCTGGTCGTCGACCGGGTCGACGAACCGGTGGAGGCCCTCGCCGGTGTTCGTGTACGCGCAGTCCGCGACGACCCGCAGCTCGTTGACGCCCTGCCGCAGGTGCTTCAGCGCGATCCGCGAGTCCCGGAAGACCGACGCGACGTCGAGGTGCCTGCCGTTCAGCACCACCTCGTGCACCGCCGGGGCCACCAGGTCGATGAACGACTCCGCGCCCTCCTCGGCGCACTCGAACCGCACGGAGGTCGCGGACCGGTAGGTCCCGCCCTCCTGCGCACCGCTGAGATCGAGGTCGATCTCGTACGCGTCCACGGTCAGCAGCGCCGCGCGCCGCTGCGCCTCTTCACGGGTCAGGTTTGTGCCAGGCACCCGGTCATCTCCTCCATGTACGACTTTGGGGGCCATCCTTCCACGGGCGGCGCCGAACACGGAGCGCAAAAAAGGGGGTGGTCCGCCGTCTGGCGGGACCACCCCCCGAGCGGCCGTCCGCCGCTCGCGCACGGACGCGGGTCAGCCGCGCAGCTCCTCGGCGACCAGCTCCGCGATCTGCACCGCGTTCAGCGCGGCGCCCTTGCGCAGGTTGTCGTTGGAGACGAACAGCGCCAGGCCGTGCTCGACGGTCTCGTCGACGCGGACGCGGCCCACGTACGAGGCGTCCTTGCCGGCGGCCTGGAGCGGGGTCGGGATCTCGGACAGCTCGACGCCCTCGGCCTCCCCGAGCAGCTCGTACGCGCGTTCGACGCTGATCGGGCGCTCGAAGCGGGCGTTCACCTGCAGGGAGTGGCCGGAGAAGACCGGGACGCGCACGCAGGTGCCGGACACCTTCAGCTCCGGGATCTCCAGGATCTTGCGGGACTCGTGGCGGAGCTTCTGCTCCTCGTCCGTCTCGAAGGAGCCGTCGTCGACGATCGAACCGGCCAGCGGCAGCACGTTGAACGCGATGGGCCGCCGGTACACGCCCGGCTCGGGGTACTCGACGGCCCCGCCGTCGTGGGTGAGCTCGGTGGCGCGCTCGGCGACGGCCCTGACCTGGCCGTCCAGCTCGGCGACGCCCGCGACGCCGGAGCCCGACACGGCCTGGTAGGTGGTGGCGACCAGCGCGACCAGGCCGGCCTCCTGGTGGAGCGGCTTCAGGACCGGCATGGCGGCCATGGTGGTGCAGTTCGGGTTGGCGATGATCCCCTTCGGGCGGTCCTTGACCGCGTGCGGGTTCACCTCGGAGACGACCAGGGGCACCTCGGGGTCGCGGCGCCACGCGGAGGAGTTGTCGATCACCACGGCGCCCTGGCCCGCGACCTTCTCGGCGAGCGCCCGGGACGTGGCGCCGCCGGCGGAGAACAGCACGATGTCCAGGCCGGTGTAGTCGGCGGTGGCGGCGTCCTCGACGGTGACCTCGCGGCCCTGCCACTCCAGGGTGGAGCCCGCCGAGCGCGCGGAGGCGAACAGCCGGAGCTCGTCGACCGGGAAGTTCCGCTCGGCAAGGATCCTGCGCATGACCGTGCCGACCTGACCGGTGGCTCCGACGATTCCTACCTTCACGGGGACTCCTCCGTACGTGTGTGCTGGGCGCTGCTCCATGATGCGTCCGTCCCCCGCCGCCCCGCCAATCCGTTGTCCAGGGGGTGAGAAGGCCCACGGGACCACGGGACCGCGCGGGGGCGGCGGAAGACGAAGGGGGCGGACGTCCCCACGGACGTCCGCCCCCTCACTCCGTATCCCTCCAGACTACGGAGTGACCTTTCCGATCACGACGCTGCCGGTGCCCGCGGCGGTTCCGCGCGCGTTCAGCAGCCGCACCTCGCCGAAGAACTGCCGGCCCTCGGGGGCGGCGCCGTTCACCAGCACCTCGGCGCCGAACCGCGCCGAGGCGCCGCTGGCCAGGGAGATCGACTTCGACTCGTCGACCTTGACCTGACCGAGCGCGGACGAGAAGTACACGTCCTTGTAGTCGTAGGCGGTCTCCCCGGCCGGGACCGAGTAGCCGTCGACGACGATCGTGTACGTGCCCGCCGCGGGCTTGACCAGGGACACCGACTCCTCGGAGTCGCCGTCCGCGGACGAGCCGACCTGCACGCCGTTGCGCAGGACCGACAGGTCCAGGTCGGCGGCCTTGTCGGAGACGTTGCCGATGGCGACGTCGAACCGCTCGACGCCCTCGCCGATCTCCACGGTGGTGCGCTGCACCGCGTGGTGGGCGATCGTCGGGCGCGTCACCTTGGCGGAGCCGAGCGAGCCGCCCTGGAGCTTGCCGTCGAGCGCGGCGAAGCCGTTGGACACGGTCCACTCGACCGGCGCGGCCTTGCCCGCCGTGACCTCCGGCAGGGTCTGGACGGCCGGGTCGAAGGTGGTGCCGAGCACGGCGACGTCCAGCTTGTACGGGTTGTCGAGCAGCGGCGACGTGCGGCGCGACTCGACCTCGATCTCCCAGACGCCCGGCTGCGGGTTCGGGTACGAGCGCAGGTCGGGGCGGCAGGTGTTCGCCGGGTTGGTGTAGTTGGCGTAGCAGTTGATCGTCGACGTGGGGTCGGACGGCACGCCGTACGGGTGGATCGCGACGAAGCGGGTCTGGCTGTCCTTCGCCAGGCCGCCCAGGGCGACCTCCAGGGACTGGGCGCCGGCCGGGACGTTCACGAAGTACGACCGGTGGCTGTTGCGCTGGACGGTGTCCTGCGCCGACAGGCCGAAGGCGGGCTTGGCCAGCTGGTCGGCCGCGACGACCGTGGTGAGGACCTGCTTGTCGATGCCCTTGGTCTTCGGGTCGGTGATCTCCAGGACCGCGCTGTGCACACCGGCGCTGCGCGGCTTGGCGGCGACCTTGACCGTGACGGGCTTGTTCAGCGGCAGGAGGACCTCGTCGCTGCCGACGACGCGGAACGTGCGCTCGTGGTTGTTCTCGAACCACAGCTCGTGCCGGATCGGGCGGTCGGCACCCGTGGTGCGGGTGACGGTGACCTCGTAGACCTTCTCCTGGCCGACCTTGACGCCGCCCTCGCGGTCGTACAGGCCGGTGCCGAAGCCGGGCTCGGCGAGGAGCTGGTCGAGCGCGGTGTCGACCGGCGCCTTGACGGTGTACTCGTGGGCGTGGGCGCCGCGGAGCACCTCCTTCCAGGCGTCGACGACGTTGAGGAGACCGGCGCCCTGCTCGTGCGCCTGCGCGCCGGGGATGAGGTCGGCCTGGCTGACGACGGCCGTGCGCAGCTTCGCCGGGGTGAGGTCGACGCCCTGCTGCTTGGCGGCGGAGAGCATCAGCGCCATGGCACCGGTGGCCTGCGGGGCCGCCATGGAGGTGCCCTGCATCATGGAGTAGCCGGCCGGGAGCGGGTAGCCCGCCTCGGCGACCGGGCCGCCGGGCGACCAGGTCTGCGTGGTGTTGACCGCCGCGCCGGGCGCGCTGAGGGTCGGCGTGAAGCCGCCGTCCTCGCGCGGGCCGCGGGAGGAGAAGGGCAGCATCGCGTACGGCTTGGTGACGGCCGAGCCGTAGTTGGCGGCCCAGGTCTCCTTGGAGATGGAGGCGCCGACGCTGATGACCTTGTCCGCCAGGGACGGGTCGCCGATCGTGTTGACGCCGGGGCCGCTGTTGCCGGCCGAGACGACCAGCTGGACGCCGTGCTCGTCGATGAGGCGGGTGTAGAGCCGGGCGCGGGCGTTGTTGCCGTCGTTCAGCGCCGGGAGGCCGCCGATGGACATGTTGACGATGTCGACGCCGCGGTTGACGACGAGGTCGATCATGCCCTCGGTGAGCGCGATGTTGGTGCAGCCGCCGCTCCAGGTGCACGCGCGCGAGGAGACCAGCTTGGCGCCGGGCGCCGCGCCGTTCATCTTTCCGCCGAAGAGGCCGTGCGCGGCGGTGATGCCGGCGACGTGGGTGCCGTGGGAGCCCTCGATGACGCCGATGTTGACGTAGTCGGCCTTGGCGCCGGAGGCGCCGTAGACGACGTCCTTGCGGATCTCGACGACGAACGGGATGCGCTCGACGACGTCGGTGGCCGGGTTGTCGGTGCCGAAGTAGCCGACCTGGAAGCCGTCCTTGTACGGCTTCATCGCCTCGTTGTCGGCGAAGTCGCCGTTGCCGTCGAGGTCGACGCGGACGGTGCCGGCGGCCTGGTCGTACAGGACGCCCCAGACGTCGGTGGTGTCGCCGTCGCGGTTGAGGTCGCCGTCCATGTCGCCGCCCTTGGTGGCGGCCTCGGCGAAGGTGCGGAACCTGTAGGCGCCCTCGGGGGCCTTCCAGGAGCGGCCCTCGGCGGTGAAGGACGGCCCGGCGACGCCGACGTCCATGCGCCGCCACGTCTGGTCGCCGTCGCCCACCGGGTCGGTGGCGGTGACCCAGTCGACGACCTTGCGCTCGCCGGTGGTGGTCTTCTGCAGCGCCGGGTGGCCCAGGTCGATGCCCGAGTCGAGGACGCCGATGGTGACGCCGCGGCCGTCCGCGGTCGGGTGCTTGCGGACGAAGTCGACCGCGCCCGTCTCGTGGGACGGGTTGTACGGGTTGACGGCCGGGGTGCCGCGGCCGGGCGCCGGGTAGGTCCCGGCGGTGCCGGTGGCGCCGCTCCGCGCGCGGTCGGCGGCCGGCGACGGGTCGTCCAGCACGATCTCGTGCTTGAGGTCGATGCCCTGGACGCTGGACAGCTTGGCGGCGGCGCCGATGGCGGCCTCGGCCCGGGCCGTCGGGAGGGTGGCGCGGACGTAGCCGAGCTTGTCGTACGTCCGGCCGACCGTGCCGCCCTGGACCGCGTCGAGCTGGCGGGCGACCTGCTCGGTGGCGCCGGGGGCGGTGGCGACCATGAGGGTGATGTTCTTCTCGCCGCGGGCCTCGGCCTCGGCGAGCAGTTCGGCGTCGTCCGAACCGAGCTTCTCCGCCGCGGACTTGGCGGGCTCGGGCGTGACCGCCGGGGGTTCAGCGGGGGTGGCGAAGGCGGGGGCGGCACCGGTCGCGGCGAGTGCGGCGACCAGGCCCGCGGCGGCGGCTATTCGGGCCGCGCGTCTCGCCCCGGGTATGGGGCGGGAGGGTTCGAGCGTCATTCGGCATCCCTGTCGAGTGAAGGACGGTCCGGAAATCGGTACCGGATGACCGCTGAGCCTTTCGTACGCGACCGGGTTTTGTGGAGGTCTGCCGGAGGCGGAATGTCCTCGTGGCGGACATCCGCCACTGCGGGATGCCCGCCAGTGGGAACAAAAGGGCAGATACCGTATCCTCGCCGCTGCCGCGGCAGTTGGGGCGCCCCGCCGCCCCTCCCCGGTGCGGGCGCGGCGGCCGGGAGAGGTGGCGCGATCGCCGCGGACGACCGCCGGGCTTTCCCCGGTCCCCCGTAACCTGCCGATATGAGACAGAGGTTGAGGGTGGCGGCCTACGCCGTGTGCGTACGTGACGGACGGCTCCTCCTCGCCCGGTGCACCACCCCCGACGCGGCGGGGGAGTGGGCCCTCCCCGGCGGCGGCATGGACCACGGGGAGGACCCGCTCGCCACCGTCGTCCGGGAGGTCGAGGAGGAGACCGGCTACCGCGCCGAGGTGACCGCCCTCCTCGGCGTCGACTCCCTGCACCTGCCGGGCCACCCCCGCCTCGGCGGCCGGGGTCGGACGGACTTCCACAGCCTGCGCATCGTCTACGAGGGCCGCGTCACCGGCGGCAGCCTCCGCCCCGAGGTCGGCGGCACCACCGACCTCGCCGCCTGGCACCCCCTCGCCGACGTCCCCGCCCTGCCGCGCGTCCCCCTCGTCGACACCGCCCTGCGGCTGTGGCGCGACCGCCCCGCCACCGGCCGCGCCGCGCCCGGCGCGAATGGCTGAAACCCGCTCAACCCCACCGGATCCCCGGCGCGCCGATCAACCAGGCGGGATGCCCCGCGGTCCCCTCCGACGACCGCAGTCACGCAGTCACCGAAGAGGGGACCCCATGTCCGTACGCACCGCACGCGGCGCGCTCGCCGCGACCCTGGTCGCGGCCGCCGTCACCGCCACCGCGCTCACCGCCCCCGCCACGGCCGCCCCCGGCCCCGGCCCCGCCGCGACCGCCGCGGCGGCGGAGGACCGGGCCGGCGGCCGCCACGACGCCACCCGGCGGGCCGTCGAGGAGGTCGTGCGCAGCGGCGTCCCGGGCGTGCTCGCCCAGGCCCGCGACCGGCACGGCGTCTGGAACGGCAGCGCGGGCGTCGCCGACCGCACCACCGGCCGCGAGCGCCTCCCGAACGACCGCTACCGCGTCGGCTCCATCACCAAGACGTTCGTCGCCACCGTCGTCCTCCAACTCGAAGCCGAGGGCCGCCTCGACCTCGACGACAGCGTGGAGAAGTGGCTGCCCGGCGTCGTCCGCGGCAACGGCCACGACGGCCGGGAGATCACCGTCCGCCAGCTCCTCAACCACACCAGCGGCATCTACAACGTCACCGCCGACCCCGGATTCCAGGCCAAGGTCTTCGGCCCCGACTTCCTCCACCACCGCTACGACACCTGGACCCCCCGGCAGCTCGTCGCCCTCGCCATGGAGCACGCGCCCGCCTTCGCCCCCGGCTCCTCCTGGGACTACTCCAACACCAACTACGTGCTCGCCGGGATGCTCGTCGAGAAGGTGACCGGCCGCCCCTACGGGGAGGCCGTCGAGCGCCGCCTCCTCAAGCCGCTCGGCCTGCGCGCCACCAGCGTGCCCGGCACCGACGCGCGGATGCCCCGGCCGAGCGGCCGCGCGTACTCCACCCTCGGCGCCGACCCGGCCGACCCGGCCACCCGCATCCACGACGTCACCGAGCTCAACCCGTCCATCGCCGGCGCCGCCGGCGAGATGATCTCCACCAACGCCGACCTCCAGAAGTTCCTGCGGGCCCTGCTGACCGGCCGGCTGCTGCCACAGCAGCAGATGAAGGAGCTGACGAGGACCGTCCCCACCGGGGCCGACCGGGCGGGGGAGGGGTACGGCCTGGGGCTGATGAGCACCGAGCTGAGCTGCGGCAAGAAGGTGTGGGGCCACACGGGCGGCATCCACGGCTCGGGTTCCCTGGTCCTCGCGACCCGCTCCGGCGACCACACCCTGGCGGCGAACGCCAACGGCGACTGGGCCGGCGACACGAGCAGGATCGCGGAGGCCGAGTTCTGCGGCTAGGCCCGCGTTCCGCGGCCAGGCCCCGCGGCCCGGTGACGGCGGGGCCGGCGCCCCGCCGTCACCTCGGCAGGACGACCACGTGGGCGGCCGGCTCGCGGTCGCCGGCCGCCATCAGGGCGGTACGCACCACGATCGCCTGCTGGTCCCGTGCCTCGCGCAGCTTGCGCGGCGTGATGTGCACGACCGTGATGCCCAGCCGCTCCAGGTGCTCGCGCTTGCGGGTGTACTGCGACCACGCCGCGTCGTCGTCCTGGCGCGGCGCCCGGGTGTCGAGCTCGACCACCACGGCCTGGTCCGGCCAGTACGCGTCCACGCCCCCCAGGTGCGGGCCGCCCGGCAGCCGCAGGTCCACGTTCCACAGCGGTTCCGGCAGCCCGCACTCCCGCACCATCGCGTACAGCCGCTCCTCCGCCGCCGTCCGCCCCTCGGCCAGCAGCGCGTCCACGGCGTCCACCACGTGCGGCCGCGACAGCAGCCGCGCCCGGCTCAGCTCCCGCACGACGGCCGCCGGTTCGCAGTGGCCGTCGCGCACCGCCTCCGCCAGCAGCCGGTGCACGGAGGTCGGGTCGGCCGGCTGCGCCACCGCGTCCGCCAGCGCCCGCGCCACGGGCGCCACCGGCAGCGACGCCATCACGCGCGCCTCGGGGAACTCGTGCGACGCCCGTACGATCCGGACGAACCCGGCCGACCGCAGCCGCCGCGTGCGCGGCACCAGCACGTCGACCCGGTCCAGCGCGGACAGCGGGGGAGGGGAGCCGAACCCGTGCAGGACGAGCGCCGCCGCCCCCGTGACCATCGCCTCGCCGAACCCGTCCGGGTCCGCCGCGGCGGTCCGCCGCCCCGTGTACAGCAGGGCGGCGCGCAGCAGCTCCTCGCCGGTCGGCGGGCCCGGGTGCAGCAGGTACACGCCCGGCAGCAGCTGCTGCCAGGGCCCGCCGGCCCGGCAGCGCGCGGCGGCCTCGGCCGCGGGCACACCCCGCGTCCGCAGCTGCGCGGCGGTCAGGACGCGCGCGGACGCGTCGGAGGGGCGGGACAGGGAGCGTGCGGAGAGCGGGGTGTTCTTCATGCTCCGGACGTGCCCACCGGGCCCCGTCCCCCTAACCGCTGTTACGAGTCCGTTGACATTCAGGGACAAGCCCGCCCTAAAGTACGGACGTTCGAGAGCCGATGGGGAACGCCTCACCGGCGGCGGGGACGGCCCCGAAAGCCCCCGGGGGCGGGGCCGGGAAGCCGGCCGCCGCCCCCGGGAGGGGGATCAGGTCACGCGCGCGCGTCGCACTCCTGCGCCCGCAGGGCGCGCGCCAGGTCGTCGCGCGCCTCCAGCACGAGCCTGCGCAGCGCCGGCGCGGCCCCCTCGTGCGCGGCCAGCCACGCGTCGGTGGCCTCCAGCGTCTCCGCACGGTCCTGGAGCGCCGGGAACAGGCCCCGCACCACGTCCATCCCGATCTGGATCGACCGCTCGGCCCACACCCGCTCGATCACCGCGAAGTACTTCTCCGCGTACGGCGCGACCAGCTCCCGCTGCGACGACTGCCCGAAGCCCGCGATCGTCGCCTCGACCAGCGCGTTCGACAGCTTGTCGGACTCGACCACCTGGGCCCACGCCTGCGCCTTGACCGCCTCGGACGGCCGCGCCGCCAGGCACCGCACCTGGTGCCGTTTGCCCGACGCGGTGTCGTCCCGCGCCAGTTCCGCCTCGATCGCCGACTCGTCGGCCCGCCCGTGCGCGGCGAGCGGCTCCAGGAACGCCCAGCGCAGCTCCTGGTCGACGTCGAGCCCGTCCACGGTCTCCGTGCCGGCCAGCAGGCCCTGGAGGAACGCGAAGTCCTCGTCCGTCCCCGCGACCGACGCGAAGAACCGCGCCCACGTCAGCTGGTGCTCGCTGCCCGGCTCGGCGTTCCGCAGCTCCCGCAGCGCGGCCCGGGCGACGAGCCGGCCGCCGGTCTCGCGCCACTGCGGCGCCGCGTAGTGGACGAGCGCGGTCCGCACCCAGGCGTGCAGCATCTGCAGGACGCCGATGTCCGACTCGCGCCCCGCGAAGGCCAGGACGACCTCCACGAAGTCCCGCGCCGGCATCAGCGCGTCACGCGTCGTGTTCCACAGCGCCGACCAGCACAGCGCCCGCGCCAGCGGGTCGGTGATGTCACCGAGGTGCGCCCGCAGGGTGGCGAGGGAGTCCTCGTCGAACCGCACCTTGCAGTACGTCAGGTCCTCGTCGTTGACCAGCACCAGGGCGGGCCGTTCGGCGCCGGCCAGCTCGGTCACGGCCGTCCGCGCGCCGGTGATGTCGGTCTCGGCCCGCGCGTAGCGGACGAGCCGCCCGCCGTCCAGCCGGTACAGGCCGACGACGGCCCGGTGCGGCCGCGCCTCGGCGCCGTCCTGTTCGACGACCAGCTCGGCGATGCGCTCACCCGTCCCGTCGTACGTGACGACGGGGGTGAGCACGTTGACGCCGGAGGTCTCCAGCCAGGACCGGGACCACGCCTTCATGTCGCGGCCGGACGTCTCCTCCAGCACCGCCAGGAGGTCGCCGAGGGTCGTGTTGCCGTACGCGTGGCGCGTGAAGTAGCGGCGGGCGCCCTCCAGGAAGGCATCCCGGCCCGCGTACGCGACGAGCTGCTTCAGGACGGAGGCGCCCTTGGCGTACGTGATGCCGTCGAAGTTGAGCTTGGCGTCCTCCAGGTCGCGGATGTCCGCCGTGACCGGGTGCGTCGAGGGCAGCTGGTCGGCCCGGTACGCCCACGCCTTGCGGTTGTTGGCGAACGTGGTCCAGCCGTTGGTGAAGCGGGTCGCCTCGACCATGGAGAACGTGCCCATGAAGTCCGCGAAGGACTCCTTCAGCCACAGGTCGTCCCACCACTTCATGGTGACGAGGTCGCCGAACCACATGTGCGCCATCTCGTGCAGGACGACGTTGGCGCGGCGCTCGTAGGCGGCGCGGGTCACCTTGCCCCGGTAGATGTACTCCTCGCGGAAGGTGACCAGGCCGGGGTTCTCCATGGCGCCGAGGTTGTACTCGGGCACGAAGGCCTGGTCGTACTTCCCGAAGGGGTACGGGTAGTCGAAGACCTCGTGGAAGAAGTCCAGGCCCTGCTTGGTGACGAGGAAGACGTCGTCCGCGTCGAAGTGCTTGGCGAGGCCCTTGCGGCACATCGCGCCGAGCGGGATCTCCAGGTCGCCGCGCCGGTAGGTGTCGGTGACGTGGTGGTACGGGCCGGCGACGACGCAGGTGATGTAGGTGGAGATCGGCTGCGTCGCCGCGAACCGCCACACCCCGCCGTCCCGGGACTCCTCCGCGCCGTTGCTCCACACGGTCCAGCCCTCGGGCGCCGCCACCTCGAAGCGGTACGGGGCCTTCAGGTCGGGCTGCTCGAAGTTGGCGAACACGCGGCGCGCGTCGGCCGGCTCGTACTGCGTGTAGAGGTAGACCTCGCCGTCCTCCGGGTCGACGAAGCGGTGCATGCCCTCACCGGTGCGGCTGTAGGCGCACTGCGCGTCCACGACCAGCACGTTCTCCTCGGCGAGGCCGTCCAGCGCGATCCGTGCCCCGTCGAAGACGGCCGACGGGTCCAGTTCGCGCCCGTTGAGCACGACGGAGGTCACGGACGGCGCGACGAGGTCGGCGAAGGTGCTCGCCCCGGGGGCCGTGCAGCGGAACCGGATCGTCGTCACCGAGCGGAACGTCCGCTGCTCCGCCTCGCTCTCCCCGACGGCCGACCGCAGGTCGAGCGCGACGTCGTACCCCTGGACGGACAGCAGGGCCGCCCGCTCGTGGGCTTCGTCGCGGGACAGGTTCTCACCGGGCACGGGCACTCCTTCGTGACTCGTTGGTAGGCGGCGATCCTCCCATGCCGCCCGGAGCCGCCATAAGCGGGAATGCCCTCGTCGTCCCCTGGCGTTGTGGGAGGAGCGCGACCGCACGGCTTCCCTTCACGATTCACGGATCCGAGGAGACACATGTCCGAGACGAGGACCACCGCCGACTTCTGGTTCGACCCGCTGTGCCCGTGGGCGTGGATGACGTCGCGCTGGATGCTGGAGGTCCAGAAGGTCCGCCCGGTGGACGTGCGCTGGCACGTGATGAGCCTCGCCGTCCTCAACGAGGACAAGCTGGACGAGGTCCCGGAGGAGTACCGGGAGATGCTGGCGACCACGGCGTGGCAGCCCGTCCGCATCGCCGTGGCGGCCGAGCAGCTGCACGGCCCGGAGGTCCTGGGCCGGCTCTACACGGCGATGGGCACGCGCTTCCACAACGAGGGCCAGGGCCCGACCCGCGAGGCGATGGCCGCGGCGGTCGAGGAGGCCGGGCTGCCGGCGGAGCTGCTGGAGTACGCCGAGAAGGACACGTACGACGCGGAGCTGCGCGCCTCCCACAAGGAGGGCATCAACAAGGTCGGCCAGGACGTCGGCACGCCGGTGATCTCGGTGCCGGGCCCGGACGGCACGGAGGTCGCGTTCTTCGGCCCCGTCGTCACCCCGGCGCCCAAGGGCGAGGCGGCGGCCCGCCTGTGGGACGGGACGCTGCTGGTCGCGTCGACGCCCGGCTTCTACGAGATCAAGCGCACGCGTACGACGGGCCCGGTCTTCGACTGAGCACCCACGCCGGAACGGCCCCCGCGAGTCCTGTCCTCGCGGGGGCCGTTCCTCTTTTCCGCCCGCCGCGTGAAGGGTGAGAAGACGATCACGGGCAGGGGACCGGGGGGTGTCGCGCCGTCGTCAGGGCGCGATCAGCGGCACGCGGTCCTTGGCCTCGGCGTAGCGCTTGGCCACGTCCTGCCAGTTGACCACCTGCCACATCGCCTCGATGAAGTCGACCTTCTGGTTCCTGTACTGGAGGTAGAAGGCGTGCTCCCAGGCGTCGAACACCAGGATCGGCACGGAGCCCTGACCGACGTTCCCCTGGTGGTCGTAGACCTGCTCCACGATGAGGCGGCCGCTCACCGGCTCGTACGCCAGGACGCCCCAGCCGGAGCCCTGCGTGGTGGCGGCGGCCTTCGACAGCTGCGCCTTGAACCGGGCGAACGAGCCGAACGACTCGGCGATCGCGTCCGCGAGCTCGCCCGTGCCGTCCTTCTCCAGCGGCTCGCCGCCGCCGTCGCCGGTCATGTTGTGCCAGTAGATGGAGTGCAGGATGTGGCCCGAGAGGTGGAAGGCCAGGTTCTTCTGCAGGCCGTTCAGGGCGGCCCACTGGTCCTTGTCGCGCGCCTCCTCCAGCTGCTCCAGGGTGTCGTTCGCGCCTTTGACGTACGCGGCGTGGTGCTTGTCGTGGTGGAGCTCGATGATCTCCGGGCTGATGACGGGCGCCAGGGCCGAGTAGTCGTAGGGAAGTTCCGGAAGGGTGTACATCGCCATGCCGAGCCTCCGACGGCTTATTGCAACCTGTGTGCAAGTGCAGGCTAGCAGCAGCACTGCCCGGAGTTGATCAGCCTTTGGCCCTAGGCCGGAAGGCGCCCGGAGAACGGGGAGGCCCCGGCGCGCCGTCGCGCCGGGGCCTCCCAGGAAGTGCGGGTGGATCAGTCGTCGCCCTTCGCGGCGGCGGCCGCGGGCTTCTCCTCGGACGCGGACTTCCCGGTGGTCGCCGCCTTCTCGGTGGAGACCGGCTTCCCGGCGGTCGCGGACTTCTCCTCTGCCACCGGCTTCTCGGCGGCCGGCGCCTCCTCGACGGGCGCGGGCGCTCCGGCGGCGGCCGGCTGCGCGGCGGCGGGGGCGGTCGCCTTGTCGGCGGTCAGCCGCTGGTGGGCGTAGCCCAGCGCGGCCAGGACCACGACGAGGCCGCCCGTGTAGTAGAGCTGCTCGCGCGTGCCCGCGTCGCGGGCCATCAGGACGAACACCACGGCGATGCCCGCGAGCGCCGCCCACGTGAGGTACGGGAAGGCCCACATCCGCACGACCAGCTTCTCCGGCGCCTCCTTCTCCGTGCGGCGGCGGAGGATCAGCTGGGAGACGGCGATGAAGAACCAGACGACCAGGATGATCGCGCCGATCATGTTGAGCAGCCACATGAACAGGTCGTCCGGCCGCCAGTAGCTCAGCAGCACGCACACGAAGCCGAAGACCGACGAGGTCAGCACCGCGACGCGCGGCACGCCGCCGGAGATCTTGCCGAGCACCTTCGGGCCCTGGCCGCGCGCCACCAGCGAGCAGGCCATGCGGGAGGCGCCGTAGATGTTGGCGTTCATCGCGGACAGCAGCGCGATCAGCACGACGACGTTCATGATCTCGCCGGCGGCCGGCAGGCCCAGGTGCTCCAGGGTGGCGACGTACGAGCCCTTGGCGAGCGAGTCGCTGTTCCACGGGATCAGCGTGACGATGACCGCCATGGAGCCGATGTAGAAGACGGCGATGCGCCACATCGCCGTACGGACGGCCTTGGCGACGCCCTCGACCGGGCGCTCGGACTCGGCGGCGGCGATGGTGACCGTCTCCAGACCGCCGTACGCGAAGACGGAGGCGAGCAGGCCGACGATCAGTCCGTCGGTGCCGTTCGGCAGGAAGCCGCCCTGGCCGGTCAGGTTCGACAGGCCGGGGGAGTCGGTGCCGGGCAGCAGGCCCAGGATGGCCAGCAGGCCGATGACCAGGAACAGCGAGATGGCGCCGATCTTCAGCGCGGCGAACCAGAACTCGAACTCGCCGAAGTTCTTCACGGCGGCCAGGTTGGTCACGCAGAACACCAGCATGAACAGGGCGACCATCGACCACTCGGGCACGCCCGGAAGCCAGCCCGTCACGATCTTGGCGGCGCCGATCGCCTCCAGACCCACGGCCACGCACAGAAGGAACCAGAAGGCCCACCCCGCCGTGAAGCCCGCCCACGGGCCGACGGCCCGCTCGGCGTGGACCGAGAAGGAACCGGAGGCCGGGTTGGCCGCCGACATCTCGCCCAGCATGCGCATGATCAGCATGACGAGCAGGCCGGAGATCGCGTAGGCGACGACGATCGACGGGCCGGCGGCCGCGATGGCGGAGCCCGACCCGACGAAGAGGCCGGCGCCGATCACACCGCCGAGGGCGATCATCGACAGGTGGCGTTGCTTGAGTCCGTGCGAGAGCGGCGCGTCGGTGGTCGGCGTCGCAGATGCGTCGACGTCGGCCGATCCGGTGGACGCGGGCGCGGGGGTCCGAGACATGGGAGTGCCCTGTTCCGTATCGGGGGAGAGGCAAAAGGTGCGCCCAAGTGTTGATGCGCACACCGGCGACAGGGAACATGTTTCCGCTATACGGACACAGCGCTCACACAAAGTGAAGATCTGACCACAGATTCCTCACAAGCGGAATGTGATCACCGGTTGTCTGGAAACGGCCGTTACACCCGCCTCGCGCGCCACTCCCGGAGCAGCGCCACCGCCACCACGAGAGCCGTCGCACCGGCCGACCAGAGCACCTGGGGACGGGTCGACCCCTCCCGCAGCATCAGCACCACGACCCCCGTCATCGCAGCCAGAGCCGCCCACGTCAACCAGGGGAACGCCCACATCCGCAACGTCAGCGACCCCGGCGCCTCCCGCTCGATCCGCCGCCGCAGCCGCAACTGCGACAGGGCGATCAGCGCCCACACGAAGAGCAGGACCGCACCGACGGAGTTGAGCAGGTAGAGAAAAACGGAATCCGGCCACAGGAGGTTCAGCAGCACCGACACAAATCCGAACGCCACCGACGCCAGGACCGCCCGCCGGGGCACCCCGCCCGCCGACACCTTCAACAGTCCGCGCGGCGCCTCACCGCGTTCCGCGAGCGAGAACACCATCCGGGACGCCCCGTACAGATTGGCGTTCAGCGCGGACAGCAGCGCCACGAACACCACCCCGTCCATCAGCGTCCCCGCCGCCGGCACCCCGATCGAGTCGAGCACCGCCACGTACGGGCTGAGCCCCGGCCGCATCGCCGTCCACGGCAGCAGCGTCACCACGACCAGCATCGAACCCACGTAGAAGAAGAGGATCCGCCACACGGCGGTGCGCACCGCGCGCGCCACGTTCCGGACCGGGTCGTCCGACTCGGCGGCGGCGATCGTCACCACCTCCAGGCCGCCGAACGCGAACACCACGGCCAGCACGCCCGACACGACGCCCGCCCAGCCGTGGGGCAGGAACCCGCCCCGCCCGGTCAGGTTCGCCAGCCCCACCGGCTCGCGCCCCGGCAGCCACCCCGCGATCGCCGCCACGCCCAGCAGCAGGAACAGCACGATCGCCCCGACCTTCAGCGCGGCGAACCAGAACTCCGACTCCCCGAAGTTCTTCACGGCGGCCAGGTTGGCGGCCGTGAACACCAGCATGAAGACCAGCACCCAGCCCCACTGGGGCACGGCCGGCAGCCAGCCGCTCGCGATCCGCGCCGCGCCCGCCGCCTCCACCGCCAGCACCACCACCAGCAGGAACCAGTACAGCCAGCCCACGGAGAACCCGGCCCAGCGGCCCAGCGCCCGCTCGGCGTGCACCGAGAACGCGCCCGACGCGGGCATCGCCGCCGACATCTCCCCGAGCATCCGCATGACCAGCATCGCGAGGGCGCCGGCGATCAGGTACGACAGCACGATCCCCGGCCCGGCCACCGCGATCCCCGCCCCGGAGCCCACGAACAGCCCCGCGCCGATCACCCCGCCCAGACCGAGCATCGTCAGGTGGCGCCGCTTCAGCACGTGCGACAGGGGTTCGGCGGGGGCGGTCCGGGGGTCGTGCATGGTGCTGAGCACACTCTCTTCGTGCGTTTGGCGAGACCCCACAGTCTCTCCGGAGATCACGCCGCCACGCAAAAGGGGCGGTTCCACCGGCATCCCTAGTGACACGTATCACGTCCGTGGAAGGTTCACGGGCGGCCTTTGTGCGAAGTCCACCAACGCCGGGAGCGGGGCTTTGTCGTCCGCTGACGGTGATCGCCCGTCCGCCCCTGGGCTACGGTCGGGGCCTGTCCCCCTGGCCCACCGCCCGCGAAGCACCGCGGAGTACCGGAGTTCCGATGAGCACTGCCGCCGTCCCCGCCCGCACCGGAGCGGTCCTCGCCGACCTGCTCCCCTCCAGCCGCGCCCACGCCCGCGACCTCGTGCTCGTCGCCGGCGGCGCCGTCCTCACCGGCCTCGCCGCCCAGATCGCCGTCCCCGTGCCGGGCTCGCCGGTCCCGGTCTCCGGCCAGACCTTCGCCGCGCTCCTCGTCGGCACCGCGCTCGGCGCCCGCCGCGGCTTCCTCTCCCTCGCCCTCTACGCGCTCCTCGGCATGGCCGGGGTGCCGTGGTTCGCCCAGGGCACGGCCGGCTACACCATGCCGACGATCGGCTACGTCCTCGGCATGCTCCTCGCCGCCACCGCGGTGGGCGCCCTCGCCCGGCGCGGCGCCGACCGCTCGGTGCTGCGCATGGCGGGCACGATGGCGGTCGGCTCCCTGATCGTCTACGCGGTCGGCGTGCCGTACCTGGCCCTCGCCACCGGCATGTCCCTGTCCCAGGCGGTGGCCGTCGGCCTGGTGCCGTTCCTCGTCGGCGACGCGCTGAAGGCAGCGCTCGCCATGGGACTGGTGCCCACCGCCTGGAAGCTCCTCGGCGGCCGCGACGGCGACCGCGACCGCGGCTGAGGCCGAGGCACGCGCCACCCATACGAACGGGGAGGGCCCCTCCTCCGTCCCGCGGGACGGAGGAGGGGCCCTCCTTATGTCGTCTGCGCGCGTCTCAGGACCGCGCGGCCGCCCGGTGCCTGCGGTCCAGGACCAGGCCCACGGCCACCACGATCGCCGCCACCAGCACCGACAGCAGCACGACCTGGCGGTTGGCCTCGTCGAACACCATGTAGACCAGCACGAAGAGGATCATCGCGGCGGTCGCCCAGGTCAGGTACGGGAACAGCCACATCTTCACGGTGACCTTCTCCGGCGCCTCCCGCATCAGGATGCCGCGCATCCGCAGCTGCGTGAAGCAGATCACCAGCCAGACGAACAGCGCCACGGCGCCCGAGGAGTTCAGCAGGAACGTGAAGACGGTGTCCTTGAAGGCGTAGTTGAAGTACACCGCCGCGAAGCCGAAGACCACCGACGCCCAGATCGCCATGACCGGCACGCCCTTGGCGTTGACCCGCGCGAAGGACTTCGGCGCGTCACCGCGCTCGCCCAGCGAGAACGCCATGCGCGAGGCCGTGTACAGGCCGGAGTTCAGGCACGACAGCACGGCCGTCAGCACGATCACGTTCATGATCTGCCCGGCGTGGGCGATGCCGATGGAGTCGAGGGCGGCGACGTACGAGCCCTTCTCGACGATCGAGGAGTCGTTCCACGGCAGCAGCGTCAGCACGACGAAGATCGAGCCCAGGTAGAACACGCCGATGCGCCAGATCACGCTGTTGGTGGCCTTGGTGACCGCCCGGCGCGGGTCCTCCGACTCGCCGGCCGCGAGGGTGACGATCTCGCTGCCCATGAACGAGAAGACGACCATCAGCACACCGGTGAGCACGGCCCCGACGCCCTTGGGGAAGAAGCCGCCGGTGTCCGTCAGGTGGGCCAGCCCGGCCCCCGGGTTCTCGGAGCCCGGCAGCAGCCCGAAGACCGCCAGCAGGCCGATGACGACGAACGCGCCGATCGCGACGACCTTGACCCCCGCGAACCAGAACTCGAACTCGCCGTACGAGGAGACCGACGCGAGGTTCGTCGCGGTCAGCACCACCATGACGATCAGCGCCCAGGCCCACTGCGGCACGGCCGGGACCCAGCCCTCCAGGATCACCGCGCCCGCCGTCGCCTCGACGGCCAGGACGACCACCCAGAAGAACCAGTACAGCCAGCCGATGGAGAAGCCGGCCCAGCGGCCCAGCGCCCGGTCCGCGTAGGCCGAGAAGGACCCGGAGTCGGGGCTGGCCGCGGCCATCTCCCCCAGCATCCGCATCACGAACACGACCATCGCGCCCACCAGGGCGTACGACAGGAGGATGGCGGGGCCGGCCGCGGCGATGCCTCCGGACGACCCGACGAAGAGGCCGGCGCCGATCACGCCGCCGATGGCGATCATGGACAGGTGGCGGTTCTTGAGGCCCGCCTTGAGACCCTGGGGGGACTGCGAAGTACCGGGGTTTCCGGCCTCTCCGCCTTCCTTCGCCAGGTTCGTCTGGGTAGTCATGGGCAGTTCCTTAACTTTCTCGGGTGCTCGGGTCGCGAGCCCGTGCATTGAACCCCGAGGGCGTCCGGGCCCGGAAGGGCCCGAGTCCGGATCGTTGCACGCGTCACTCCCGGCCCACCCCGGCGACCGCCTCCGGGCACCCTCCGTGTCACACTCGGAGCCATGCGCGTGTACCTCGGCTCGGACCATGCCGGCTACGAACTCAAGAACCACCTCGTCGAGTGGCTGAAGGCCCACGGCCATGAGCCCGTCGACTGCGGACCCCACATCCACGACGCCCAGGACGACTACCCGCCGTTCTGTCTGCGCGCCGCGGAGCGGACGGCCGCCGACCCCGACGCCCTCGGCGTCGTCATCGGCGGCTCCGGCAACGGCGAGCAGATCGCCGCGAACAAGGTGAAGGGCGTCCGTGCCGCCCTCGCCTGGAGCGAGCAGACCGCCGCCCTGGGCCGCGAGCACAACAACGCCAACGTCGTCGCCGTCGGCGCCCGGATGCACTCGCTGGAGGACGCCACCAGGTTCGTCGAGGTCTTCCTCGCCACCCCGTACTCCGGCGACGAGCGCCACACGCGCCGCATCGAGATGCTCGCCGCGTACGAGACCACCGGCGAGCTCCCCCCGATCCCGGCCCACCACCCCCAGCAGGACTGACACCGTGCCCGAAGGGCATACGATCCACCGGCTGGCCGCCGACTACCGGGAACGGTTCGGCGGCCGGGCCGTGCGGGTGACCAGCCCGCAGGGCAAGTTCTCGGACGCCGCCGCCCTCCTCGACGGCACCGTGCTGGAGACCACCGAGGCGCACGGCAAGCACCTGTTCCTCGGCTTCGGCGCGGGGGAGTGGGTGCACATCCACCTCGGCCTGTTCGGCAAGGTCACCTTCGGCGGCGCGCCCGTACCGCCGCCCACCGACACGGTCCGCCTGCGGCTCGCCCACGACGACGCCCACGTCGACCTGCGCGGCCCCACGGCCTGCGCGCTCGTCACCGACCCCGAGAAGCAGGCGGTGCACGACCGGCTCGGCCCCGACCCGCTGCGCGACGGCGACGACCCGGCCCGCGCCTGGCGCCGCGTCTCCCGCTCCCGCACGACGATCGCCGCGCTCCTCATGGACCAGAAGGTCATCGCCGGCGTCGGCAACGTCTACCGCGCCGAGGTCCTCTTCCGGCACGGCATCGACCCGTACCGCGCGGGAAAGGACGTCTCCGAGACGGAGTGGGCGGCGATCTGGCAGGATCTGGTCACGCTCATGCGCGAGGGTGTCCGCACCAACCGCATCGACACCGTGCGGCCCGAGCACACCCCCGAGGCGATGGGCCGCCCGCCGCGCGTCGACGACCACGGCGGAGAGGTGTACGTGTACCGCAGGGCCCACCTGCCCTGCCACATCTGTGGCGGCGAGATCCGCACCGCCGATCTCGCCGCCCGCAACCTCTTCTGGTGCCCCGGCTGCCAGCGGCGCTGACCCCCGCCGCCGGCCGGTCCGGGGGCGGGGCTCAGAAGTTGTGCGACAGCCAGGGGGCGGCGGCGGAGCCGAACGCGAGCGACGCCTCCGCCAGCGCGCCCTCCCGCAGCTCCCGCACCCGGCCCGCCCCGGCCAGCGACGCCAGCGAGAACCCGCCCAGGTACGCCGAGCCCAGCTCCCGCACGGACAGCGCCAGGTCCGCCGCCTCGTCCGTACGGACGCACCGCGCGCCCTCGGAGTCCCCGGTCAGCCGCCAACGGCCCGCGTTCCAGGGGCAGAAGTCGTCCGCCACCTCCAGGACCACGTCCACCGGCGCCTGGTACGTCCGCGCCTCCAGCGCCCCGCCCACGTCCACCAGCCGGACGAACATCCCGTCCCGCAGCGCGATCCCGCACCGCCGCACGTCCGACACGAGGTGCTGCCACGCGGCGTCCACCGGACAGCTGTTGACGGACACGCTCGTCGTCAGGTCGATGGCGAACAGGTAGCGCCACACGGCGGCGTACGACACCGGGTCGAGCGCCCCCACGTGCTCCACCACCACCGTGCCGTCGGGTCCCGCCGCGTTCCACTCGGGCCGCACCCGGTACAGCGCGTACCCCGTGACCTCGCCGTCCCGCTCCGCCAGCACGCACTGCAGCGCCGACGCGCCGCCCCGGTCCCCCGGCGGGTCCAGCAGCGGCAGCCGCTCCCACCCCGGCCGCCGCTCCGTCATCCCCGGCCGCAGCGGCACCGACCGCGCGTACACCGCCTCGCACGCCGCCGCCGCGTCCTCGGGCCGCGCGAGCCGCAGCCGTACGCCGTCCGTCCCCTCCAGGACGGACAGCCGCACCCGGGTCGTGTCGATGTCGGCCCGCATCCGCTGCGTCGCCAGGCCGTAGCCGAACCGGCCGTAGATGCCGGGCTCCGACGCCGTCAGCACCGCCAGCGGCTCACCCCAGGCACGCACGTCGTCCAGCTGCCGCCGCATCATCGAGGTGAGGACGCCGCGCCTGCGGTGGGTCGGCGCCACGCTCACCATCGTCACCCCGGCCGCCGGCACCACGGCCCCGCCCGGCACCGACAGCCGGAACGAGAACGCCCCCGCCGTCCCGACGCACGCCTCCCCGTCCCAGACGCCCAGCGAGCGGTCGCACTCGGTCAGCTCCTCCCACAGGGCGCGCTCCTCCGGCGCCTCGGGCACACCCCCGAACGCAAGCTCCAACTGCGTGAACCACACGTTCCATTCGGTGGCGGCGAGGACCCTCGGCTCAATCGTCATATGCCATGCGTATCAGCCCGTCCCCACGCCGGGCGACCCGATTTCGAACGCAATGTCACGGGGGTCCCCCTGCACGCGACCCGCCCGGCTGGATAGGGTCCAGGCCAATGGCCCGCAGCGCTCCACGAACGGACACGTACACGGCCCGGTACCGCAAGGCGGCCCACCGGGCCCGCGTCGCGCTGCGCAGGTCCGCCGTCGACTACTTCCGCGGCGACGGCTCCGACTGGATCGCCCTGGCGGGCCTCTTCCTCACCATCCCGGCGATCATGCTCGCCACGATCGCCACCCCCGTGTGGTGCGCCCCCGAAGCCCTCGTCCTCCCGATCGTCGCCGGCGGGCTGCTGCTGCGCCCCGCCAGCCTCCTCGGCCTGTACGCCGCCTCCGCCGCCGCGCTGATCGTCGAGTCGGCCGCCCTCGGCCCGTACACCGAGGGCGCCGCCCGGGTCACCCCCGGCACCGTCCTGGTCGTCGCCGCGTGCGGACTGTTCGGCCTGCTCATCGCCCAGTTCCGGGCCCGCGTCGGCGTGCCCTGGCGGCGCGGCGGCACCATGCTGTTCGACCTGCGCGAACGCATCCGCACCCAGAGCGCCCTGCCCCCGCTGCCCAAGGGCTGGCACCGCGAGATGGCGCTGCGCCCGGCCGGCGGCCAGTCCTTCTCCGGCGACTTCGTCGTCGCCGCCCGCACCAACGGCGGCCGCACCCTCGAAGCCGTCCTCACCGACGTGTCCGGCAAGGGCATGGACGCCGGCTCCCGCGCCCTGCTGCTGTCCGGCGCCTTCGGCGGGCTGGTCGGGTCCCTCCCGCCGCACGGCTTCCTCCCCGCCGCCAACGCCTACCTCCTCCGGCAGGACTGGGACGAGGGCTTCGCCACCTCCATCCACCTGGTCCTCGACCTGGAGTCCGGCGACTACGAGCTGCTGTCCGCCGGCCACCTGCCGGCCCTCCAGCTCCACGCGGGCAGCGGCCGCTGGGAGGAGAAGGCCGCCGACGGGCCGCTGCTCGGCGTCTACGACGGCGCCGAGTTCCACCCGGTCAAGGGCACCCTGCACCCCGGTGACGTGCTGATGCTGTTCACCGACGGCCTCGTCGAGGCCGCCGACCGCGACATCGCCGAGGGCATCGACCGGCTCACCGGCGAGGCCGACCGCTACGTCACCGCGGGCTTCCGCGGCGCGGCCTGGCATCTCATCGAGGCCTGCGCCAAGGACGTCAACGACGACCGCGCGCTGCTCCTGATCTCCCGCGACGCCTGAGCCCGCACGTACAGTCGCCCCATGCCGCACCTCTCCCTGCCGCAGGTCGAAGCGCTCGCCCGCCGTGTCCACGCCGGTCAGACCGACAAGGCGGGACGCCCCTACGCCGAGCACCTCCAGGCCGTCGCCGAGGGGGTGCGGGCGCGGGGCGGCAGCGACGAGCAGGTCGCCGCGGCGTGGCTGCACGACGCCGTCGAGGACGGCGTCCTGTCACCGCGCGACCTCGCCGGGGCCGCGCTGCCGCAGGAGGTCAAGGACATCGTCCTCGCGCTCACCAAGCGCCCCGGCGAGGACCTCGCCGACTACGCCGCCCGCGTCCTCGCCGTGCCCGGCGCCCGCCTCGTCAAGGAGGCCGACCTGGCGCACAACGCCGACCCGGACCGGCTCGCCGTCCTCGACGAGCCGGTCCGGGCCCGGCTGACCGCCAAGTACGCGCGGGTACGGCGGCTGCTCGGCCTCACGCCCGGCTGACCGCCCCGGCGGGCACCGCCCGGCCCGGGGCGCCGGCGCCCGAGGCCCCCGGAGCGCCCGGGGCATCCGGGGCATCCGGCGGGCCGGCGGCTCCCGGCGCGGGCGCCGCCGCCGCCGGGCGGAACGCCCACTCCAGGCGCGGCTCCGTCACCCACCGCAGCGCGCGCCGCACCGGCGGGGTGCACATCAGCGTCACCGCCCCGGCCGCCGCCACCGTCAGCCCGACCCGCCCCACGGGCGTGGCCAGCACCGGGTGCGCGTCGACGAGCTCCCAGTACTGCAGCGCCTTCACCGCGAAGCCGTGCAGGAGGTACCCGCAGACGCTGCCGGCGCCCAGCACGGTGAACCAGGTCCGCCGCGCCGGCACCCACGCCAGGAACGCGACCGTCAGCACCAGCGCGACGGCGCCCAGCGCGACCGTCGCCAGCGGCCCCGCCCACCAGCCGTACCCGAGCTCCTGGGCGCTGGTGTTGCGGTAGAACCAGCCCATCCGCAGGTGCGGCGCCGCCGCGTAGGCCACGGCCGGCGCGGCCAGCGCGACCGGCACGGCCGCCACCCGCACGGCCCGCCGCCGCAGCAGCCGGAAGTGCTCCTCGCGCAGCGTCAGGCCCAGCACGAAGAACGGCAGGAACTGCAGGATCCGCTGGAGGTCCAGGTCGGCCGCGATGCGCGGGGTCAGCGACGCCAGCGCCGCGACGGCCACGGCGACCGGCAGGGGGTACCGCAGGGCGCGCCACAGCGGGGCGGACAGCCGCCACACGAACAGCGCCAGGAGGAACCAGGTCAGGTAGAACGGGTCGGTGAGCGAGAACGCCTGCTGCGGCGCGTCCTGCGCCCACCGCCGGTACAGCGTGTAGGCGACCTCGAACGCCAGGTACGGGACGGCGACCCCGCCCACCAGCCGCCTCAGCTGGTCGGGCCGTCCGGCGAAGCTCCGCGAGAAGTACCCGGAGACGATCACGAACGCCGGCATGTGGAAGGCGTACACGACCATGTACAGCGCGCGTGTCGCACGGCTTCCCTCCATGACCGGCTCCCACACGTGACCCACCGCGACGAGCACGATCGCCAGGTATTTCGCGTTGTCGAAGAAGGGGTTCCGCTGACTCTGCTTTTCCCGGTGTGGCTGGAACATCCCAGGCACCCTAGCCCCGCCCCGCGCCCTCCCGGGAATCGGGGAGACCCGGTCACGGCATGCCGTGCGGTGCCCGGAATGGCAGGACAAATCCCGCACAAAAGCCGCACATCTCCCCGTCGATCCCTACGTCGCACACGCCGGTCGGGAAAGCGGGCGGGGCGTCTGCGGATTTTCCGTGAGGGACACGCGGGCGCCCTGGGGGAATCCCCGCGCTTTCCGTTTCGGAATTCCCGCGAGACCGTACGCCGGCCGTGCCCGCCCCGCCCCCGGGCTCCCGCGGCCGTTCACGATCCGTCACGGGGCGGCGCGGAAGGGGCCGTTGATGGCACGATGGACGCGTGCGGGGGTGTGCCAGGCCGGTGCCCCCGGCCGTCCTGACGGACCGACCGAGGGGATCACTCGTGGCCATTTCGCTGTCCGTGGTGCTGTTGCTGGCGATCGTCCTGGTGGTGATGATCCGCAGCGGCTCGATCAAGGCGGGGCCGGCCGTCGTCGCCGCCCTGTTCGGCTTCTTCCTCGCGTCCTCCGGACTCGGGCCGACCATCACCAAGGTCCTCAACGAGATAGCCGCGTCCATCAGCAAGATCAACTTCTAGCCGGAGCCGGCCGGGCGATTCCGGCCGCCCCCGACCTCCGGCGTGCCCGGAAACGACTCCGGCCCGGCCGGGTGATCACTCACCCGGCCGGGCCGGATTTCCGTACAGAGCGGGCGACGGGAATCGAACCCGCGTAGCTAGTTTGGAAGACTAGGGCTCTACCATTGAGCTACGCCCGCAGGCGGCACACCGCACGCCACCCGGGAGCGACGGCAGCGCCACGTAGAGCATCGTAGCGGGTCCCCGCACCAGGTCGCACACTCCTTCAACGTGCCGACGCAACGCCCGCGGCCATGTACCCTACGTGTCGCACCGACGGGGTGTGGCGCAGCTTGGTAGCGCGTCCGCTTTGGGAGCGGAAGGCCGTGGGTTCAAATCCCGCCACCCCGACCACGACAGGCCACCCCACGCGTGCCGGACGCAACCAAGATCACGTTGTGGGGCCCGTACTCCTTGCGGTTACTATGCAAGCTACGTGCCCGTGTGTCTCTCTGACCGGGCCGATCGGCCGGGCCGCCGCAGTCAGCGCCCCGGCAGAATCCCAGAATCAGCCACCAAGGAGACCGAACCGTGAAGAGCGCCGTGGAGACCCTGAACCCGACTCGGGTTCGGCTCACTGTCGAGGTGCCCTTCGAGGAGCTCAAGGCCAGCCTCGACGCGGCGTACAAGAAGATCAACCAGCAGGTCACGGTCAAGGGCTTCCGCAAGGGCAAGATCCCGGCCAGGGTCATCGACCAGCGGTTCGGCCGTGGTGCGGTGCTGGAGGAGGCCGTCAACGACGCCCTCCCCAAGCTCTACACCGAGGCGGTCAACGAGGCCGAGGTCAACCCCCTCGGCCAGCCCGAGGTGGACATCACCGAGCTGAAGGACGGCGAGCTGCTGGCCTTCACCGCCGAGGTCGACATCCGTCCGACGATCGAGATCCCGGACTTCTCCGGCATCGAGGTCACCGTCGACGCCGTCGAGGTCACCGACGAGGACGTCGAGAAGTCCGTGGAGCAGCTGCGCGAGCGCTTCGCCTCCACCTCCCCGGTCGAGCGCGCCGCCGCCGAGGGCGACGTCGTGACGCTCGACCTCGAGGCCAAGGTCGACGGCGAGGTCCTCCCCGACGGCGTCGCCGACGGCGTGCAGTACACGATCGGCTCCGGTGAGCTGCTGGAGGGCATCGACGAGGCCGTGACCGGCCTGGAGGCCGGTGGCGAGGCCACCTTCACCTCCACGCTGAAGGGCGGCTCCGCCGAGGGCAAGGAGGCCGAGGTCACCGTCAAGGTCACCCAGGTCGCCGCCCGTGAGCTCCCCGAGCTGGACGACGAGTTCGCCCAGATGGCGAGCGAGTTCGACACGCTCGACGAGCTGAAGGCCGACAGCCGCAAGCGCCTCGAGAACATGAAGCAGTACGACCAGGCCACGCAGGCCCAGGAGCGCGTGCTGGACGAGCTGCTGAAGCTGGTCGAGGTCCCGATCCCCGAGAAGCTCCTCGAGGACGAGGTCAACACCCGCAAGCACAACCTGCAGCACCACCAGCTCGGCCAGATGGGCCTCACGCTGGAGAAGTACCTGGAGCTCCAGGGCAAGACGGTCGAGGAGTTCGACGCCGAGACCGAGGAGCAGGCGGTCAAGGGCATCAAGACCCAGTTCATCCTGGACGAGCTCGTCTCCCGGGAGAAGCTCAACGTCAACCAGGACGAGCTGACCGAGCACCTGATGCGCCGCGCCGCGTCCTCCGGCATGAGCCCGGACCAGTTCGCCCAGGCCGTCGTCCAGGGCAACCAGGTCCCGATGCTCGTCGGCGAGGTCGCCCGCGGCAAGGCCCTGGCGCTCGTCGTCGAGTCCGCCAAGGTCGTCGACACCGACGGCGAGCCGGTCGTCATGGACGACGACGAGGACGAGACGGCCGAGACCGTCGAGGCCTCCGAGGACGCCGAGGCGAAGGCCGAGGAGCGGACCGAGGCCTGATCCGCCTCGCCCTGAGCTCCGCGGCGGGCTCCGGACGCACTGTGCGGCCGGGGCCCGCCGCCGTACTCAAGGAACCTTGCGCTCCCAGCGAACAGTTCGGGAACCGGGATGGCGCCCGCCCACCTGCGCGTTAGGGTCCATGAATACGAGGGCAGGGGAGTACCCGCCCCCAGTACGACAGACGCTGAGACGGCCGCAGCCGTCAGAGACGAGCAGGTGGATACGTGACGAATCTGATGCCTTACGCCGCGGGTGAGCCGTCCATCGGTGGTGGCCTCGGCGACCATGTGTACAACCGGCTGCTCGGCGAGCGGATCGTCTTCCTCGGCCAGCAGGTCGACGACGACATCGCGAACAAGATCACCGCACAGATGCTCCTCCTCGCCGCCGACCCGGACAAGGACATCTACCTGTACATCAACAGCCCCGGCGGCTCGGTGACGGCCGGCATGGCGATCTACGACACCATGCAGTACATCCCGAACGACGTGGTCACGATCGGCATGGGCATGGCCGCCTCCATGGGCCAGTTCCTGCTGACCGGCGGCACCGCGGGCAAGCGCTTCGCCCTGCCCAACACCGACATCCTGATGCACCAGGGCTCCGCCGGCATCGGCGGCACCGCCTCGGACATCAAGATCCAGGCCGAGTACCTCCTCCGCACCAAGCGGCGCATGGCCGAGATCACGGCGCGCCACTCGGGCCAGTCCGTGGAAACGATCATCCGTGACGGCGACCGCGACCGCTGGTTCACCGCGGACGAGGCCAAGGAGTACGGCCTGATCGACGAGATCATCTCCGCCGCCTCGGGCGTTCCGGGCGGTGGCGGCACCGGCGCCTGAGCGCCCCGCCACACCGACAGCCCCCGCCCCGGCAGCCCGCCGACGCCACCAGGATGGTGAACACCCCATGAGCAACTTCTCCGCGAGCGGCCTCTACACCGGCCCGCAGGTGGACAACCGTTACGTCGTCCCCCGCTTCGTCGAGCGCACCTCCCAGGGCGTGCGCGAGTACGACCCCTACGCGAAGCTCTTCGAAGAGCGCGTGATCTTCCTCGGCGTCCAGATTGACGACGCCTCCGCCAACGACGTCATGGCGCAGCTGCTGTGCCTGGAGTCGATGGACCCGGACCGCGACATCTCGGTCTACATCAACAGCCCCGGCGGTTCCTTCACCGCGCTGACGGCGATCTACGACACGATGCAGTTCGTGAAGCCCGACATCCAGACCGTCTGCATGGGCCAGGCGGCCTCCGCCGCGGCCGTCCTCCTCGCCGCCGGCACCCCCGGCAAGCGCATGGCCCTGCCCAACGCGCGCGTGCTGATCCACCAGCCGTCCGGCGGCACCGGGCGCGAGCAGCTCTCCGACCTGGAGATCGCGGCCAACGAGATCCTCCGCATGCGCACGCAGCTGGAGGAGATGCTGGCCAAGCACTCCAGCACCCCGATCGAGAAGATCCGCGACGACATCGAGCGCGACAAGATCCTCACGGCCGAGGACGCCCTGGCGTACGGCCTGATCGACCAGATCGTGTCCACCCGCAAGAGCACGGCGGCCGCGGCGGCCTGACGCTCGACCTTCCCTTGGCACGGCGCGCCGCGGACGCCCGTGGGCGCGAACCGTGCCAAGGGGGGCCCGAATGGGGGGCCCGGCAAGGTACCGTCGGATATGAGGCACCAGGAGTCGGCTGCGAACAAGCCGCTCCCAGGCGAAGGGGAAGCACCTCGTGGCACGCATCGGTGATGGCGGCGACCTGCTCAAGTGCTCGTTCTGCGGAAAGAGCCAGAAGCAGGTGAAGAAGCTCATCGCAGGCCCCGGTGTGTACATCTGCGACGAGTGCATCGACCTCTGCAACGAGATCATCGAAGAGGAGCTCGCCGAGTCGAGCGAGGTGCGGTGGGAGGAACTCCCCAAGCCGCGCGAGATCTACGAGTTCCTGGAGGGCTACGTCGTCGGCCAGGAGCCGGCGAAGAAGGCCCTGTCGGTCGCGGTGTACAACCACTACAAGCGCGTCCAGGCCGGTGAGAACGGCGGAGGGCAGGGCCGGGACGACGCGATCGAGCTCGCCAAGTCCAACATCCTGCTGCTGGGCCCCACGGGCTCCGGCAAGACGCTGCTCGCCCAGACGCTGGCGCGCATGCTGAACGTCCCGTTCGCCATCGCCGACGCGACGGCGCTCACCGAGGCCGGGTACGTCGGCGAGGACGTCGAGAACATCCTGCTGAAGCTCATCCAGGCGGCCGACTACGACGTCAAGAAGGCCGAGACGGGCATCATCTACATCGACGAGATCGACAAGGTGGCCCGCAAGAGCGAGAACCCGTCCATCACGCGCGACGTGTCGGGCGAGGGCGTCCAGCAGGCCCTGCTGAAGATCCTGGAGGGCACCACGGCCTCCGTCCCGCCGCAGGGCGGACGCAAGCACCCGCACCAGGAGTTCATCCAGATCGACACGACGAACGTGCTGTTCATCGTGGGCGGCGCCTTCGCCGGTCTGGAGAAGATCATCGAGTCGCGGGCCGGCGCGAAGGGCATCGGCTTCGGCGCGACGATCCGCTCCAAGCGGGAGATCGAGGCGAGCGACCAGTTCCAGGAGGTCATGCCGGAGGACCTGGTGAAGTTCGGGATGATCCCCGAGTTCATCGGCCGCCTCCCCGTCATCACCTCCGTCCACAACCTGGACCGCGAGGCCCTGCTGAAGATCCTCGTCGAGCCGCGCAACGCCCTGGTGAAGCAGTACCAGCGCCTGTTCGAACTCGACGGTGTGGAGCTGGACTTCGACCGCCCCGCCCTGGAGGCCATCGCGGACCAGGCCATCCTCCGCGGCACCGGCGCCCGCGGCCTGCGCGCCATCATGGAGGAGGTCCTCATGTCGGTGATGTACGAGGTCCCGTCCCGCAAGGACGTCGCCCGCGTCGTCATCACCGAGGACGTCGTCCACAACAACGTCAACCCGACGCTGGTCCCCCGGGTCGTCAAGGACCAGGGCCGCCACGAGAAGAGCGCGTAGCACCCCCCGTACGGCGGAAGGGCGCCCGTCCGGTTCACCGAACCGGACGGGCGCCCTTCGTCGTGCGCCGGGCTCACGCCTTGACGCGGATCTCCTTGCGGAGGTCGGCGGCGATCTTCGCCGCAGCGTCCTTGCCGAGGCCGGTCGCCGCCTGGCCGGCGGAGACCACGGCGAAGGTGCTGTAGTCGGACCAGGCGCAGAACCAGCTCGTCTGGCGCTGCTTCGTCATGAGGTTCTCGCCCTCGACCGACTGGCACTTCATGACGCCGTTGAAGCCGTCCGGGGTCATCTCCTCCGGCGAGCCGACCAGCTTCGCCTTGCTGTCGGTGTCCTTCTTCGCCTCCTCGCTGATCCCGGCGAAGTAGGCGTCGAGGGTCTTCTCCGGATCGGCGATCTTGCCGTAGATCCCGCTGAACATGACGGACTTCGCCGTCATCAGCTCCGGGGAGGCCGACGGGTTGGACAGGTCGATCTTCTTCGGGTCGATCGTCGAGTACGACCCCGTCACGGACGTGCCGCCCTGGACGCCGGCCTTCTCCATGTCCTTGACCATGTCGGAGCTGCCGGCGCCCTCCTTGCCGGAGCGCTTGTACTCGCCGAGCACCGTCTCCGGCGCCGTCAGCTTGTGCGGCCCGTCGTCCTCCAGCCCGCCGCCGAGCCCGCCGCCGAAGAGGAACCACGCGCCCACGCCCAGCGCCACGACGCCCGCCGTCACCCCGATGACCAGACCCGTCTTCTTCTTCGGGGCCTGCGGCGGGACCGGCGCGCCCGGGTAGCCCGGACCGGCGCCGTACGGGGGCTGCTGCGGGGGCTGCCCGTACGCGCCCGGCTGCGGCGGCTGGCCGTACGGGGCCTGCGGCTGCTGCGGGTAGCCGTACCCCGGCTGGGGCGGCGGCGCCTGCTGCGGGTAGCCGTAGCCGGGCTGCGGCGCCTGCGGGGGCTGGCCGTACGGACCGGGTTGGCCGTAGGGGCCCGGCTGGCCGTAGGGACCGGGCTGCTGGGGCTGCCCGCCGTACGGGCCCGGCTGGTTGTAGCTCATTGAGGGGTTCCCCCATCCAGATGCTTATGCGTTGCTCACATCTTGGCCGAAAGAACGTTCCCCGCGGGCCCGGGGGCGCGCACCGTCACGGAACATTCCCGTTTCAGTACGCGGCTGTGACACCTCTAAACTGGGCCCGTGACCGAGAACACTCAGCAGCAGCCAGCATCCGTCCCCGAACTGCCGACCCAGTACGCGCCGGCCGAGGTAGAGGGGAAGCTGTACGAGAGCTGGGTGGAGCGCGGTTACTTCACGGCCGACGCGACGAGCGGCAAGCCCGCCTACACCATCGTCATCCCGCCGCCGAACGTCACCGGCAGCCTCCACCTGGGCCACGCCTTCCAGCACACCCTCATGGACGCCCTCACGCGCCGCAAGCGCATGCAGGGGTACGAGGCGCTGTGGCTGCCCGGCATGGACCACGCCGGCATCGCCACCCAGAACAAGGTCGAGCAGCAGCTCGCCGAGGAGGGCAGGTCCCGCCACGACCTGGGCCGCGAGGAGTTCGTCCGCCGGGTCTGGCAGTGGAAGGAGGAGTACGGCGGCAGGATCCTCGGCCAGATGCGCCGCCTCGGCGACGGCGTCGACTGGAGCCGTGAGCGCTTCACCATGGACGAGGGCCTGTCCCGCGCCGTCCAGACCATCTTCAAGCGCCTCTACGACGACGAGCTCATCTATCGCGCCGAGCGCATCATCAACTGGTGCCCCCGCTGCCTCACGGCCATCTCGGACATCGAGGTGGAGTACCAGGAGGACGACGGCGAGCTCGTCTCCATCCGCTACGGCGAGGGCGAGGACAGCCTCGTCGTCGCCACCACCCGCGCCGAGACGATGCTCGGCGACACCGCCGTCGCCGTCCACCCCGACGACGAGCGCTACAAGCACCTCGTCGGCAAGCGCATCAAGCTGCCGCTGACGGACCGTACGATCCCCGTCGTCGCCGACACGCACGTCGACCCGGAGTTCGGCACCGGCGCCGTCAAGGTGACCCCGGCGCACGACCCGAACGACTTCGCCATCGGCCGGCGCCACGGCCTGGAGTCGCTCACCGTCATGGACGAGCGCGGCGTCATCACGGTCCACGGCCCGTTCGAGGGGCTCGACCGCTTCGAGGCGCGCTCCACCATCGTCGGCGCCCTGCGCGAGCAGGGCCGGATCGTCGCGGAGAAGCGCCCCTACCTCCACTCCGTCGGCCACTGCTCCCGCTGCAGCACCACCATCGAGCCCCGCCTCTCCCTCCAGTGGTGGGTCAAGGTCGGGCCGCTCGCCCGGGCCGCCGGCGACGCGGTCCGCGACGGCCGCGTGAAGATCCACCCCGAGGACATGTCGAAGCGCTACTTCGACTGGGTGGACAACATGCACGACTGGTGCATCTCGCGCCAGCTGTGGTGGGGCCACCGCATCCCCGTCTGGTACGGCCCGAACGGCGAGGTCGTCTGCGTCGGACCGGACGAGGAGCCGCCCGCCGGCGAGGGCTGGACGCAGGACACCGACGTCCTCGACACGTGGTTCTCCTCCGGCCTGTGGCCGTTCTCCACGCTCGGCTGGCCCGAGCGGACGCCGGACCTGGAGAAGTTCTATCCGACCGACGTCCTCCTCACCGGCCACGACATCATCTTCTTCTGGGTCGCCCGGATGATGATGTTCGGCCTGTACGCGATGGACGGCGAGGTGCCCTTCAAGACGATCGCCCTCACCGGCCTCGTCCGCGACGAGCGCGGCAAGAAGATGTCGAAGTCCTTCGGCAACGTCGTCGACCCGCTCGACTGGATGGACAAGTACGGCTCCGACGCCGTCCGCTTCACCCTGGCCAAGGGCGCCAACCCCGGTACCGACGTGCCGATCGGCGAGGACTGGGTCCAGGCGTCCCGGAACTTCGCCAACAAGGTCTGGAACGCGACCCGCTTCGCGCTGATGAACGGCGCGACCGTCGAGGGCCCGCTGCCGGAGCCGTCGCAGATGTCCGCCACCGACCGGTGGATCCTCTCCCGCCTCAACAAGACGGTCGCCGACGTCGACGCGTACTACGAGGACTTCCAGTTCTCCAAGCTCAGCGAGGCGCTCTACCACTTCGCCTGGGACGAGGTCTTCGACTGGTACGTCGAGCTGTCGAAGACGACGTTCTTCGGCGGCGGCGAGCAGGCCCGGGTCTCCGCCCGCGTCCTCGGCGAGGTCCTCGACGTGACGCTGCGCCTGCTGCACCCGGTCGTCCCCTTCGTCACCGACACCCTGTGGACCACGCTGACGGGCGGCGAGTCCCTCGTCGTCGCCGCCTGGCCCGAGGACAGCGGCTTCCGCGACGAGGCCGCCGAGCGGGAGATCGAGCTCGTCCAGCGCGTCGTCACCGAGGTCCGCCGCTTCCGCTCCGACCAGGGCCTCCAGCCCGGCCAGAAGGTCCCGGCCCGTCTGGACCTGACCGGTACGGCGCTGGCGCCGCACGAGGCGGCCATCCGCCAGCTGCTGCGCCTCCAGCCGGAGGAGGAGGGCTTCCACGCCACCGCCTCGCTCCCGGTCGCCGGCGCCACGGTCGCGCTCGACCTGTCGGGCACGATCGACGTCGAGGCGGAGCGCAAGCGCCTGGCGAAGGACCTCGCCGCGGCCGAGAAGGAGAAGGCCCAGGCGCAGGCCAAGCTCGGCAACGAGGCGTTCCTCGCCAAGGCCCCCGACCAGGTCGTGGAGAAGATCCGCACGCGGCTCGCCAAGGCGGACGAGGACATCGCCCGCATCGAGGCCCAGCTGGCCGGCCTCCCGCAGGGCTGACACCGCTGCGCGGCGGGGCCCCGGGACCGATCGGTCCCGGGGCCCCGCCGCGCGTGCGGGTCGGGCCGGACCGTGTCGGCGGCCCTCCGTAGACTGGACGCGTGAGTGAGCAGCCCTCGTCCAGCGACCACCCGGACAGCGACGACTTCGACGACATCGTCGAGGCGGAGACCACCCGAGACCCCGACCTGGCGGTGATCGAGGCCGGCAGCCGCACCCTGCGCGCGCAGGCCGGCCCGCCCCAGGGCGACCCCGTACCGGCGCGCCCCGCCGACCCGGAGGTCGACAAGGCGCTGCGGGAGGTCGAGCAGGAGCTCTCCACCCGCTGGGGCGAGACCAAGCTGGAGCCGTCCGTCCAGCGGATCGCCGCGCTGATGGACGTCCTGGGCGAGCCCCAGCGCGCGTACCCCTCCATCCACATCACGGGGACCAACGGCAAGACGTCCACGGCCCGCATGGTGGAGGCGCTGCTCGGCGCGTTCGACCTGCGCACCGGCCGGTACACCTCGCCGCACGTCCAGTCGATCACCGAGCGGATCAGCCTGGACGGCGCCCCGATCAGCGCCGAGCGGTTCGTCGAGACGTACCGGGACGTCAAGCCGTACGTCGAGATGGTCGACGGCGCCCAGGAGCACCGGCTGTCGTTCTTCGAGGTCCTCACCGGCATGGCGTACGCCGCGTTCGCCGACGCCCCGGTCGACGCGGCCGTCGTCGAGGTGGGCATGGGCGGCAGCTGGGACGCGACGAACGTCATCGACGGCTCCGTCGCCGTCGTCACGCCGATCTCCCTCGACCACACCGACCGGCTCGGCTCCACCCCCGCGGAGATCGCCGGCGAGAAGGCCGGGATCATCAAGCAGGGCGCCACCGTCATCCTGGCGCAGCAGCCGGTGGACGCGGCGCAGGTCCTGCTGAAGAAGGCCGTGGACGCCGACGCGACCGTCGCCCGCGAGGGCATGGAGTTCGGCGTCGTCGCCCGCGAGGTCGCCGTCGGCGGCCAGCTGCTGACCCTGCGCGGCCTCGGCGGCGAGTACGAGGGCGTCTTCCTCCCCCTGTACGGCGCGCACCAGGCGCACAACGCCGCGGTGGCGCTCGCCGCGGTGGAGGCGTTCTTCGGGATCGGCGCGCAGCACGCCCGCTCCCTGGACCTCGACACGGTCCGCCGGGCCTTCGCGACCGTGGCGTCGCCGGGCCGCCTGGAGGTCGTCCGGCGCAGCCCGACCGTCGTCCTGGACGCCGCGCACAACCCGGCGGGCGCGCAGGCCGCGGCGGACGGCGTCCGGGAGGCGTTCGGCTTCTCGCGGCTGATCGGCGTGGTCGGCGCGAGCGGCGACAAGGACGTGCGGGGGCTCCTCGAGGCGTTCGAGCCGATCTTCGCGGAGATCGTCGTCACGGCGAACTCCACGCCCCGCGCGATGGACCCCGACGCGCTCGCGGCGGTCGCGGTGGAGGTCTTCGGCGAGGAGCGGGTGGTCGTCGAGCCGCGCCTCGACGACGCGCTGGAGGCGGCCATCACGCTCGCCGAGGAAGAGGGCGAGTTCGCGGGCGCGGGCGTGCTGGTGACAGGTTCGGTGATCACGGTCGGGGAAGCCCGGCTGCTCCTGGGGAAGGGCTGACACCCATGCGTACGCTCTGCGCCTCGACGCTGATCGGCGAGTTCTTCGTGATCGGCTTCGCGGGGCTGGTCGCGATGAAGGACGACACCCTGGCCATGGGCACGGTGTGGGCGGTGTGCGGCACCGCGATGGTGCTGTCCGTCCTGCTGTGCGGCATGATCGGCCGCCCCGGCGGGGTCCAGCTGGGCTGGGCGCTCCAGATCGCCCTCGTCCTGAGCGGCTTCGTCGTCCCGGTCATGTTCTTCCTCGGCGCGGTCTTCGCGGGCCTGTGGTGGGCGTCCCTCCACTTCGGCCGCAAGATCGACGAGGCGAAGGCCCGCTGGGCCGCCGCCGAGGCCGAGGCCGGGGCCCCGTAGCTCCCGGGGAGGCGGGTGCCGCGCCGCCCGTCACACCGGGTAACCTCGGGCGGAACCGCACACCCCGGCCGGCAAGGAGCCGCACACCATGACCCAGCGCACCCTCGTCCTCCTCAAGCCCGACGCCGTCCGGCGCGGGCTGATCGGCGAGATCATCGGCCGTATCGAGCGCAAGGCCGGCTGGACCATCGGCGCGCTGGAGCTGCGCACGCTCGACCAGGACACGCTGGAGCAGCACTACGGCGAGCACCGGGGCAAGCCCTTCTACGAGCCGCTCGTCGCGTTCATGTCCTCCGGCCCCGTCGTCGCGATGGTCGTCGAGGGGGAGCGGGTCATCGAGGGCGTGCGCCGGCTGGCCGGCCCGACGGACCCGATCGCCGCGGAGCCCGGCTCCATCCGGGGCGACTACGGCACCATCGTCCGGGAGAACCTGATCCACGCCTCGGACTCCGAGGAGTCCGCCATTCGGGAACTCAAGATTTTCTTCCCCGGCCTTTCCTGACCCGCTGTCAGCCATACGCGCTCATGACCTGGGGCGACCGAGTGGAATTTCGGTCGCCCCGCGGCATATGACGGAGTGGATCGGGAACGCATCGCCCCGACATCTCGTCACCTGTATAGAGGCGGACCACCGCGCCGTGTTCGCGGAAGCGGCACTACGATGGAATCCTCCGCTCCACACGATCCAGCGCGCCGTCCTGAGAAGCCGTCAACGCTCTATGGGAAGGCCCGGCGCTCCTCATGGGAAACAAGGGGAACTCAATGTCGTTCATCGGCCGTGACATGGCTGTCGACCTCGGGACCGCCAACACGCTGGTGTACGTCAGGGGTCGCGGCATCGTCCTCAACGAGCCGTCGGTCGTCGCCATCAACACCAATACCGGTGGCATCCTGGCGGTCGGCGCGGAGGCGAAGAAGATGATCGGCCGCACCCCCGGCAACATCGTCGCGGTGCGGCCGCTGAAGGACGGTGTGATCGCGGACTTCGAGATCACCGAGCGAATGCTGCGCTACTTCATCCTGAAAATCCACAAGCGCCGCTACCTGGCCCGCCCCCGCGTCGTCGTCTGCGTGCCGTCCGGCATCACGGGCGTCGAGCGCCGCGCGGTCATCGAGGCGTCCACCCAGGCCGGCGCCCGGCAGGTGCACATCATCGAGGAGCCGATGGCGGCCGCCATCGGCTCGGGCCTGCCCGTCCACGAGGCCACCGGCAACATGGTCGTCGACATCGGCGGCGGCACGACCGAGGTCGCCGTCATCTCCCTCGGCGGAATCGTCACCGCGCAGTCCATCCGGGTCGCCGGCGACGAGCTGGACAACGCGATCATCCAGCACGTCAAGAAGGAGTACAGCCTCCTCCTCGGCGAGCGCACCGCCGAGCAGATCAAGATCACCATCGGTTCGGCGTACGACTTCGGCGAGGACGAGCACACCGAGATCCGCGGCCGCGACCTGGTCTCCGGCCTGCCGAAGACCGTCGTCATCTCCGCCTCGGAGGTCCGCAAGGCCATCGAGGAGCCCGTCAACGCCATCGTCGACGCCGTGAAGACGACCCTCGACAAGTGCCCGCCCGAGCTGTCCGGCGACATCATGGACCGCGGCATCGTCCTCACCGGCGGCGGTGCCCTGCTGCGCGGCCTCGACGAGCGGCTGCGCCAGGAGACCGGCATGCCCATCCACATCGCCGAGGACCCGCTGGACTCGGTGGCGCTGGGCTCCGGCAAGTGCGTCGAGGAGTTCGAGGCGCTCCAGCAGGTCCTGGACGCCCAGCCCCGCAGATAGCGCATGCACGATCAGCCGTACGGGTGTCGTCGAACCCGTACGGCTGATCGTTGGTATAACGGCACAAACATTCCTACGAGGAAGGCACGGCCGCCCCACGTGAGGGACACGAAAGAGAGCCGGCTGCTTCTGGCGCTTCTGGTCGCCGTCGCGTTCGCGCTGATCACGGTGGACATCCGCGGTGGCGAGGAGTCACCGGTCGACGGGGCCCGGCGCGCCGCCGCCGCCGTCTTCGGCCCGGTCGAGAACAGCGTCGCGTCCGCGGTGGACCCGATCGGCAACGCGATCGGGGCCGTACGGGACTCCGGCGAGCGCCACAACCGCATCGCGCAGCTGGAGAAGGAGAACGCCGAGCTGAAGGCGAGGCTCGGCAGCGACGACCGCAACCGCAACCGCGTGCGCGAACTGGACAAGCTGCTCAGGACGGCCGGCGCGGGGCAGTACGGCATCAAGGCGGCCGAGGTCATCGCCATAGGAGCCGCCCAGGGCTTCTCCTGGACGGTCACCATCGACGCCGGCTCCCAGGACGGCATCCGCCGCGACATGACCGTCATCAACGGCGACGGCCTCGTCGGCCGCGTCACCACCGTCGGCCCCTCCACCTCCACCGTGCTCCTGGCCAACGACCCGGACTTCACGGTCGGCACGCGGATAGAGCGCACCAACGAGCTGGGCTTCGCCACCGGCCAGGGCGACCGCCCGCTGTCCGTGCAACTCCTCAACGGCAAGGCCAAGGTGAAGCCCGGCGACCGGCTCGTCACCTTCGGCTCCCAGGCCGACCGCCCCTTCGTGCCCGGCGTGCCCGTCGGCGAGGTCATCCGCGTCGACCCGTCCAGCGGCGACCTGACCCGCCGCCTGTTCGTCCGCTCCTACGCCGGGTTCAGCCGCCTCGACATCGTCGGCGTCGTCGTCCAGGCGCCCCGCACCGACCCGCGCGACACGGTCCTGCCCGCCAAGCCGAAGCCCGCCCCGACGGTCACCGTGACGGTCACCCCGTCCCCGACCGGCGAACAGCCCCCCGGGGAGCAGCCGCAGGGCGAACGGGACGGGCAGATGAACGCCCAGCCGGGCGTGACCCCCCGCGCCGACGAGCAGGACCAGGAGTAACCCCATGCGTCTCAACCGGATCCTGCTCTCCAGCACCCTGGTCGTCGTCGCCCTCGTCGTCCAGGTCTCCGTCCTCGCCCGCCTCCACCTGCCCGGCGCCGTCCCCGACCTGATCCTGCTGACCGTCCTCGGCCTGTCCATGGTGTACGGGCACGTCAGCGGCGCCCTCGTCGGCTTCGCCGCCGGCCTCCTCGCCGACCTCGCCCCGCCCGCCGACCACGCCGTCGGTCGCTACGCCCTCGTCCTGTGCGTCGTCGGCTATGTCGCGGGGCTCACCAAGCCGGAGAACGGCCAGCCCCGGTCCGCGGCCGGTCCGATGGTCATGGTCGTCGCCGCCGCGATCGGCTCCACCCTGCTGTACGCGGGCGTCGGCGCCCTCGTCGGCGACACCGGGGCCCGCCACGTCGGCCTCGCCTCGCTGATCCTCACCGCCGTCGTCTACGACCTGCTGCTCGCCCCGTTCACCGTGCCGTGGATCATGGCGCTGGCCCGCCGCGCCGACAACGACCCGCTCGCCGAGCCCGCCGCCGGCGACCTCGCCGCCGGCTGGACGGCCGGCGGCACCGGACTGCGCCTCGGCGGCCGGCGGGGCGGACTGCGCGCCCGGGCCGCCCGCGGCAGAGCCGCCCGCGCCACCCGCATCAAGGGGGTCAAGCGCCTGTGACACCGGCCCGACCCCGACGAGAGCGGCACGCGACACGAACGAACCGAGGCACCCAGGGGAGGGAGTCGTGAGCAACATCCCCGAGACGGGCCGGACCCCGCGGGTCCAGATCCGCCTCGTCGTCATCCAGGTCCTGGTCTTCTCCCTGCTCCTCACCCTCCTCGGCCGCCTGTGGTACCTCCAGATCCGCAACGGCGAGGAGTACACCGACGAGGCGAAGAACAACCACGTCCAGCAGGTCGTCCAGCCCGCCGTCCGCGGCACCATCCTCGACGCCCGCGGCGTGCCCCTCGCCGACAACGAGACCCGCCTCGTCGTCTCCGCCTCCCGCACCGAGCTCATGCGCATGAAGGACCGCGGCAAGGGCGTCCTGACCCGCCTCGCCGGCGTCCTCGGCATGACGCCCAAGGAGGTCATGGACAAGGTCCGCCTCTGCGACGCCGAGACCCCCCAGCCCTGCTGGAACGGCTCCCCCTACCAGCCGATCCCCGTCACCGACGAGGCCACCACCCAGCAGGCCCTGCAGATCCGCGAACGGGCCGAGGACTTCCCCGGCATCACCGCCGAACCCACCGCCGTACGCCGCTACCCGGCCCCCGGCAAGGCCCGCACCGCGCAGGTCCTCGGCTACCTCTCGCCCGTCACCGACGAGGAGATCGAGAAGGCCAAGGACACCGACTCGCCCTTCCTCCGCTCCGACCAGGTCGGCCGCTCCGGCATCGAGCGCACGTACGACAAGTACCTGCGCGGCAAGGCCGGCGTCACCCGCTACGAGGTCGACAACCTCGGCCGCGTCCTCGGCCAGGCGGAGAACGACCCCACGGTGCCCGGCTCCACCCTCGTCACCTCCATCGACGCCCGCGTCCAGGCCGTCGCCGAGTACGAGCTCCACCACGCGATGAAGACCGTCCGGAAGGAGACCGACAGGATCACCGGACGGCCGTACAAGGCCGACGCCGGCGCCGTCGTCGTCATGGAGTCCAAGACCGGCCGCGTCGTCGCGATGGCCTCCCAGCCCGACTACGACCCCAACGCCTGGGTCGGCGGCATCTCCGGCAAGGAGTACGCCAGGCTCACCAGCAAGAACTCCAACTACCCGCTGCTCAACCGGGCCATCCAGGGCCAGGCACCCGCCGGCTCCGTCTTCAAGGTGGTCTCGGCGAGCGCGGCCGTACGGGCCGGCTACCCCTTCGACGACCGCTACAACTGCAGCAGCTCCTACAGCCTCGGCGGCCGGAGCTTCGCGAACTTCGAGTCCAAGGGGCACGGCCCCATCACCCTCGGCGACGCCCTCAAGTTCTCCTGCAACACCGTCTTCTACGCCCTCGGCCACAAGGAGTGGCAGCGCGACGGCGGCCTCAAGCCGAACAAGGACGCCCACGACTGGTTCTACCGGACCGCCCGCGAGTTCGGATTCGGCTCCGAGACCGGCATCGACCTGCCCAACGAGGTCACCGGCCGCATCCCCGACCGCCAGTGGAAGCAGAGGTTCTGGCAGGCCAACAAGGACGCCTGGTGCAAGCAGGGCAAGAAGGGCGGCTCCTACGTCCAGCAGATCGCCTACGAGAACTGCCTCGAAGGCAACCAGCTGAAGGCCTTCGACAGCATCAACTTCGCCATCGGCCAGGGCGACGTCCTCATCACCCCCGTCCAGCTGGCCACCGCCTACGCCGCCATCAGCAACGGCGGCACCCTCTACGAACCCACCGTCGGCAAGGCCGTGATCAGCCCCGACGGCAAGAAGGTCCAGGAGATCAAGCCCAAGGCCCGCGGCAGGCTGCCCGTCGACGCCGAGACCATCAGCGACCTCGACAAGGGCCTGCGCTCCGTCGTCGAGCCCGGCGGCACCGCCGCCTGGCGGTTCGGCGGCTGGCCCCAGGACAAGATCCCGATGCGCGCCAAGACCGGCACCGCCCAGGTCTACGGCAAGCAGACCACCTCGTGGTTCGCCACCTACACCGACGACTACACGATCGTCATGACCATCTCCCAGGGAGGCACCGGCTCCGGCGCCTCCGGCCCCGCCGTCCGCAACATCTACGACGCCCTCTACGGCCTCGACGACGAGGGCAACCAGGACCTCAAGCGGGCCCTCCTGCCCAAGCCGCAGAAGGACCTGCCGAAGATCCTGCCCGACGGCTCCATCGAGGCGCCCACCGTCAAGCCGTACGACCCCGAATTGCAGAAGCCCAAGAAGGGCGACGGGCAGGACGACGGACGACAGGGCCTCGCCGGCCCGCCGGTCTGGAGGGACTGACCGACCACCATGCCCGGAAACAACGCCTTCTCCGTCCCCCGCTACGCCCCCGAACCCGGCGGCCTGTGGGCCAGGCTCACCGCCCGCGACTCCCTGGTGCGCCGCCTCGACTGGCCGCTGATGTTCTCGGCGCTCGCCCTGTCCCTCGTCGGCGCGCTCCTCGTGTGGTCGGCCACCCGCAACCGCACGGAACTCAACCAGGGCGACCCGTACTCGTTCCTCTTCAAGCACCTGCTGAACACCAGCATCGGCATCGTCCTGATGGCCGGCACGATCTGGCTCGGCCACCGGACCCTGCGCGGCGCCGTCCCCTTCCTGTACGGCCTCTCGGTCGTGCTCGTCCTGCTCGTCCTCACCCCGCTCGGCGCCACCATCAACGGCGCCCACGCGTGGATCGTCCTCGGCGGCGGCTTCTCCCTCCAGCCCTCCGAGTTCGTGAAGGTCACGATCATCCTCGGCATGGCGATGCTGCTCGCGGCCCGCGTCGACGCCGGGGACCAGCTCCACCCCGACCACCGCACCGTCGCCAAGTCCCTGGTCATCGCCGTCATCCCGATGGCGATCGTCATGCTGATGCCGGACCTCGGCTCCGTGATGGTCATGGTCGTGATCGTCCTGGGCGTGCTCCTCGCCTCCGGCGCCTCCAACCGGTGGGTCTTCGGCCTGATCGGCGCCGGCATCACCGGCGCGGTCCTCGTCGCCGCCCTCGGCGTCCTCGACGAGTACCAGATCAACCGCTTCGCCGCGTTCGCCAACCCCGAACTCGACCCCGCGGGCGTCGGCTACAACACCAACCAGGCCCGCATCGCCATCGGCTCCGGCGGCCTGTACGGCGCGGGCCTGTTCAACGGCCACCAGACCACCGGCCAGTTCGTCCCCGAACAGCAGACCGACTTCATCTTCACCGTCGCCGGCGAGGAACTCGGCTTCCTCGGCGCCGGCACGATCATCGCCCTCCTCGGCCTCGTCATGTGGCGCGCCTGCCGCATCGCCCGCGAGACCACCGAGCTGTACGGCACGATCGTCGCCGCCGGCGTCATCGCCTGGTTCGCCTTCCAGTCCTTCGAGAACATCGGCATGACCCTCGGCATCATGCCCGTCGCCGGCCTCCCCCTGCCGTTCGTCTCCTACGGCGGCTCCTCCATGTTCGCCGTGTGGATCGCCGTCGGCCTGCTCCAGTCCATCCGCTCCCAGCGCCCCATAACGGCATAGACGCACCGGGGCACAACGGTCCAACGCCGCCGTGGACTACATTCGGTACATGGCGGATACGAAACGCGAAACCGAGCGAAAGTACGAAGCCACCACCGACACCCGGGTGCCGGACCTCACCCGGGTCCGCGCCGTGTCCCGCGTCGCCGACGCGGGCACCGCGGACCTCGACGCGGTCTACTACGACACCCCGGACCTGCGCCTCGCCGCGCACTCCATCACCCTGCGCCGCCGCACCGGCGGCGGCGACGCGGGCTGGCACCTGAAACTGCCCGTCACCCCCGGCGTCCGCGACGAGATCCACGCCCCCCTCGGCGACGAGGTGCCGCAGACCCTCGCCGCACTCGTCCGGGCCCGCACCCGCGGCCGGACCCTCACCCCCGTCGTACGGCTGCGCTCCTCCCGGGACGTGCGCCACCTCCTCGACGGCGACGGCACCCTCCTCGCCGAACTGAGCACCGACACCGTCCACGCCGAACGCCTCACCGACGGCGGCGGCACCGCCCACTGGACCGAGATCGAGGTGGAACTCGCCGACGGCGGCGACCCGGCCCTGCTGGACGCCGTCGACAAGCGCCTGCGCAAGGCCGGCGTCCACCCCGCCGGCTCCCCGTCCAAACTCGCCAGGGCCCTGGAAGAGACCGGCACCCCGCCCCGCACCGCCCCACCCGCGGCACACGACACGGCCGGCGACCACGTCCTGGCCCACCTCCGCGCCCAGGTCGACGCCCTCCTCACCCACGACGCCGGCCTGCGCCGCGACCAGCCCGACGCCGTCCACCGGATGCGCGTCGCCACCCGCCGCCTGCGCAGCACCTTCCGCAGCCACCGCAGGGTCCTGGACCGGGAGGCCACCGACCCGCTCGCGGACGAGCTCCGGTGGCTGGCCACCGAGCTCGGCGTGGAACGCGACCAGGAAGTACTCGACGAACGCCTGCGGAAAGCCCTCGACGCCGTCCCCCGCACCCTCCTGCTCGGCCCGGTCCACGGCCGCCTCCGCCGCTGGTCCACCGCCCGCACCGCCGGCTCCCGCGGCCGCCTCCTGGAGATCCTCGACGGCGACCGCTACCTGGCCCTCCTCGACGGCCTGGACGCCCTCCTCGCCGACCCGCCGCTGCGCCCCGCCGCGGCGAAGGCCCCCGAGAAGATCCTCGCCAAGGCCGTCACGAAGGACCACGCCCGGGTGGCGGCCCGCCTCGAACGCGCCCTGGCACTCGCCCCCGGCCACGACCGGGACGTGGCCCTGCACGAGACCCGCAAGGCCGCCAAACGCGCCCGCTACGCCGCCGAACTCGCCGTCCCCGCCCTCGGCGGGCCCGCACGGCGCTGCGCCAAGGGCATGAAGGCGGTCCAGCAGCTCCTCGGCGACCACCAGGACAGCGTCGTCGCACGTGAGGCCCTGCGGGACCTCGGCGTCCAGGCCAACGGCGCGGCGGAGTCGTCCTTCACCTGGGGCCTGCTCTACGCCAGGGAGGAGGCCGAGGCCGCCGCCCGCGAACGCGAGCTGCCGGACGTGTGGGCCAAGGCGCAGGCGCGGAGCCTCGGCGGCTGAGCCGTTCGCCGTACCGGGGGGCGGCCCCGGGCGCGTTACGCTTGAGGGCCGCCCCCGTCAGCTCACGAAGGTTCCCCGAAATGCCTGAGTCGGTCTTCCCACAGCTCGAAGCTCTGCTCCCGCATGTGCAGAAGCCGATCCAGTACGTCGGCGGCGAGCTCAACTCCACGGTCAAGCCCTGGGAGAGCTGCGACGTCCGCTGGGCCCTCATGTACCCCGACGCGTACGAGGTCGGCCTGCCCAACCAGGGCGTCATGATCCTCTACGAGGTACTGAACGAGCGCGAGGGCGTCCTCGCCGAGCGCACCTACAGCGTGTGGCCGGACCTCGAGAAGCTGATGCGCGAGAACGGCGTGCCGCAGTTCACCGTGGACGGCCACCGCCCGGTCGGCGCGTTCGACGTCTTCGGCCTCAGCTTCTCGACCGAGCTGGGCTACACCAACATGCTCACGGCCCTGGACCTCGCCGGCATCCCGCTGGAGGCGAAGGACCGCGGCATCGACCACCCGATCGTCCTCGCCGGCGGCCACGCCGCGTTCAACCCCGAGCCGATCGCGGACTTCATCGACGCCGCGGTGATCGGCGACGGCGAGCAGGCCGTCCTGGAGATCACCGACATCATCCGCGCCTGGAAGGCCGAGGGCCGTCCCGGCGGCCGCGAGGAGGTCCTCTTCCGCCTGGCCAGGACCGGCAGCGTGTACATCCCGCGCTTCTACGACGTGGAGTACCTGCCGGACGGCCGCATCGGCCGCGTCGTGCCCAACAAGTCCGGCGTGCCGTGGCGCGTGTCGAAGCACACCGTCATGGACCTCGACGAGTGGCCGTACCCGAAGCAGCCCCTCGTCCCGCTCGCCGAGACGGTCCACGAGCGGATGTCCGTCGAGATCTTCCGCGGCTGCACCCGCGGCTGCCGTTTCTGCCAGGCCGGCATGATCACGCGCCCCGTGCGGGAGCGAAGCATCACCGGCATCGGCGAGATGGTCGACAAGGGCCTCAAGGCGACCGGCTTCGAGGAGGTCGGCCTGCTCTCCCTGTCCTCCGCGGACCACTCCGAGATCGGCGACGTCGCCAAGGGCCTCGCGGACCGCTACGAGGACGACAAGATCGGCCTGTCGCTCCCCTCCACCCGCGTCGACGCGTTCAACGTCGACCTGGCCAACGAGCTGACGCGCAACGGCCGCCGGTCCGGCCTCACCTTCGCCCCCGAGGGCGGGTCCGAGCGCCTGCGCAAGGTCATCAACAAGATGGTCTCGGAGGAGGACCTGATCCGCACGGTCGCCACGGCGTACGGCAACGGCTGGCGCCAGGTGAAGCTGTACTTCATGTGCGGCCTCCCCACGGAGACCGACGACGACGTCCTCCAGATCGCCGACATGGCGGCGAACGTCATCGCCAAGGGCCGCGAGGTGGCGAAGTCCAACGACATCCGCTGCACGGTCTCCATCGGCGGTTTCGTCCCCAAGCCGCACACGCCGTTCCAGTGGGCGCCGCAGCTGTCCGCCGAGGAGACGGACGCCCGCCTGGAGAAGCTCCGCGACAAGATCCGCGGCGACAAGAAGTACGGCCGCTCGATCGGCTTCCGCTACCACGACGGCAAGCCGGGCATCGTCGAGGGCCTCCTGTCGCGCGGCGACCGCCGCGTCGGCGCCGTCATCCGCGCCGTGTTCGAGGACGGCGGCCGCTTCGACGGCTGGCGCGAGCACTTCAGCTACGACCGCTGGATGGAGTGCGCCGAGAAGACGCTGCCGCAGTACGGCGTCGACGTCGACTGGTACACGACGCGCGAGCGCTCCTACGAGGAGGTCCTGCCCTGGGACCACCTGGACTCCGGCCTGGACAAGGACTGGCTGTGGGAGGACTGGCAGGACGCCCTCGACGAGACCGAGGTCGAGGACTGCCGCTGGACGCCCTGCTTCGATTGCGGCGTGTGTCCCCAGATGGACACCCACATCCAGATCGGCCCGACCGGCAAGAAGCTGCTGCCGCTCACGGTCGTCAAGTGACCGGTGGCGGCCGGACGGTGACCGACCGTCGCCCGCTCGCGCGGGGATGAGCCGAGAGCGCCGCCACCGAAGGCCGTGAAGCGGTCCGCGACGGCCCGCCCGGGAAACCTCCGGGCGGGCCGTCGCGTCGTGGGGGGTATGGAACCGGAGAGGCGCCCACCGAGGCGCGAACCCGAAGGCTGCCTGGTGGCGGCCGTCAGACTGCCCGTGCGGATCGTCGTCCTGGTCGTCGTCGTCCCCGTCCGGATGGCGTGGGACGTCCTCGTCCTGTGCGCGCGGACCCTGCACCGCGCGGTCCTGCGCCCCCTCGGCCGCCTCCTCGTCGTGATCCCGCTCACGTGGCTGTGGCGCCACGTGCTGACCCCGCTGGGCCGGGGCCTGGCCTGGCTGGTCGAGTACCTCCTCGTCGTCCCCCTGGTGTGGCTGTGGCGGCGGGTGCTGGAGCCGGTGGGCGTGGGGATCGCCCGGTTCCTGGCGGCGCTGGTCGGGTACGGGCTGGTGGTACCCGCCCGGTGGGTGTGGCGGTGGCTGCTGACCCCGCTGGGCCGGGGGGTCGTCTGGCTGGTCGGGTACCTCGTCGTGGTTCCCGCGCGGTGGGTGTGGCGATGGGTGCTCGCGCCCGTGGGGCGGGGCGTCGCCTGGCTGCTGCGGGCCCTGGTCGTGCTGCCGCTGGGCGCCCTGTGGCGGTGGGTGCTCGTCCCGCTGGGCCGGGGGCTGGCGGTCCTCGGCCGGGAGGCCGTCGCCGCGTTCGCCGTGGCCTGGCGGGTCGCCGGGTACGTGTCGCGCGCCGTGGGGCGCGCGCTCCGGTGGGCGGCGTGGCAGGCGGTGGGCCGTCCGGCCCGCTGGTTCTACCGCGGGGTGTGCACGCCCGTCGGCCACTTCGTCCGCGACGCGGTGTGGCGCCCGGTCCGCGACACCGCCCGCGCCGCGCTCGCCTCCGCCCGCGACACGGTGCGTCGCGCGCTGTTCGGCGCGGGTCCCGTCCCGCGGCCCGTGGGAAAGGGTGCTGTTCCTGCGCGTACCCTGGGTAGTACAACGAATGCCCCCGGCGCGGCGCCCGCCCCCGAGGTCTCCCCGCACCGGCGGGGGTGATCCGGGCGGGTCCCCCGGGGCATCCACCGCATCCGGTGGGCGGCGCGCCACCGCGTCGCCCCGCACCGAGGAGAAGAACCACTGGGCAAGCGACAGCCCGAAGGCCCGCCGCCCGCACCGGCGGTGCAGCGCATCCGACTGCGCTACACCAAGCGCGGCCGCCTCCGGTTCACCAGCCATCGAGACTTCCAGCGCGCGTTCGAGCGCGCGCTGCGCCGCGCCGGGGTGCCCATGGCGTACTCGGCCGGCTTCACCCCCCATCCCAAGGTGTCGTACGCGAACGCCGCGCCGACCGGTACGGCCTCCGAGGCCGAGTACCTGGAGATCGCGCTCACCGAGCCGCGCGACCCCGCGAAGCTGCGGGAGCTGCTCGACGAGTCCCTGCCCGACGGCCTCGACATCGTCGACGCCGTCGAGGCCCGCGCCTCCGGCCTCGCCGACCGCCTCACCGCCTCCGTGTGGGAGCTGCGGCTCGACGGGGTCGACCCGGCCGACGCCGAGCGGGCCGTCGCCGCGTTCCTCGCGGCGGACACCGTGGACGTGCAGCGCATGACCAAGAACGGTCTGCGCACCTTCGACGCCCGTGCCGCCGTGGCGGGGCTCGAAACCGTCCCCGCTTCGGCCGATAGGCCGCTGGACGGCCCCTGTGCGATACTGCGGCTGGTTGTTCGGCACGTGACACCTGCCGTCCGACCCGACGACGTCCTGTCCGGTCTCCGAGCTGTGGCCGACCTGGCGCCGCCGGTCCCCGCAGCGGTGACCAGGCTGGCGCAGGGGCTCTTCGACGAGGAGTCCGGCACGGTGACCGACCCGCTCGCGCCCGACCGCGAGGCAGTCACGGCCGCCCTTTCCCGGGCCGCCGGACCCGCCGCCGCGACGGCGCCGGAAGGTGCAGGTTCCGCGTAGGAGCGGTCGTCGAAGCGCGGCCCTGGCACTCGGGAGCCACCTGGGTCCGGCCGCGTACAGACACAGGAGACTTTCGCCAGGCCGTACGCACAAGGCGTACGGAACCGGCGAGCCAGACATACAGCTCCCGTGCGGCGCCCGCGCCCCGGACGGCGGCCACCGCGCATCACGCGGTGCCGCGGCCGGACCGGACACAGGCGCGGCGCCCGGGAGCGTGACGGGAGAACCGCCCGCATGCTCGAGCCGAACGAAACCGGCACCGCCGGTATCAACGAGGACAACCACACACCCAGCGACACGCTGCCGCCGCGCCGCAGGCGCCGCGCCGCGTCACGCCCCGCCGGCCCGCCGGCCGCGGCGGACACCACCCCCGAGACCGTCGTGTCCACGGTCGCCCCGGCCACCGAGGCCGCCGCGTCCGACACGCCCGCCGCCGGGGACGCGTCCGAGGCCACGGCACCGGCGCGTCCGCGTCGCCGCGCCACCCGCAAGGCCACCGCGCCCGCCGCCGAGGAGGCGCAGGCCGCTCCGGCCGCCGCGCCCGAGGCGCCGGCCGCCGAGGCGCCGGCCGCCGAGGCGCCGGCCGCCGAGGAGCCGGCCGCTCCGGCCCGTACGCGTCGTCGTGCGACCCGGAAGGCGACCGCGCCGG
>NZ_BMSV01000008.1 GCF_014649335.1 Streptomyces roseolilacinus | reverse complement strand
CGAAGAAGGCGTTCGCCCGCTGCCAGAAGCCGGCGGCGGTTTCCTTGCGCTCGTCGGTGAGAACCTCGCTGTAGGCCAGGCGGGAGTGGTCGTCGACGGCGGAGTGGATGAACGAGTAACCGATCACCGGCTTGCAGCTGCGGCGTCGGTCGGTGGTGGCGAGTTTGTTGTCCATCGCCGAGCGGCGGTCCATGACCTTGTGACCGCCGCCGTCGGGGATGTTGCCGAGCTTTTTGATGTCGACGTGGACGAGTTCACCCGGCCGGGCGCGTTCGTAGCGGCGGACGATCACGCCGGTGGGCCGGTCGAGCCAGGCCAGTCGGTTGAGGCCGTGACGGGCCAGGATGCGGTGCACGGTCGAAGCGGGCAGGCCCAGAACCGGTCCGATGCGGGCCGGGCCGAGCTTCCGCTCCGTCCTCAGACGGCAGACCCGGGCCTCGAGCGCGGGTGGTGTGCGATGGGGTGTGGTTCGAGGCTTGCTGGAGCGGTCGTGCAGCCCGACCTCGCCCTCGGCCCGCCAGCGGCGGACCCACTTGTGGGCGGTGGGCCGCGATATGCCCATCTCGGCCGCCACGTGCGCGACCGGACGACCGGCCAGGACCCGCTCGACCAGGATCCGTCTGCCGTGAACGGTCAGACGGGCATTACGGTGGGACACGAAGACCTCCGTGTGCGGTGCAGCTTAGACACCTCCACCACACCGGAGGTCTTCGCCATGATCAAGACCCCGGCCCTGTTAACAACGCTCGTGATCAATACACCTAGGGCGGGTCGCGGTGGACGCCCGCCCGGTACTTGGGGACGCGGACGGTGACCTTCATGCCCGCGTCGATGCCCGTCTCCACCACCAGGCCGTAGTCGTCGCCGTACACCTGGCGCAGCCGCTCGTCGACGTTGGGCAGGCCGATGCCGGACGACTGCGGGCGCTCGCCCGCGAGGACGGCGCGCAGCACGTCCGGATCCATGCCGACGCCGTCGTCCTCGATGGTCACGACGGCCTCGGCGCCCGCGTCCCGGGCGGCGATGGTGATCCGGCACGTCCTGCGGGAGTCCTCCAGGCCGTGCTTGACGGCGTTCTCCACCAGCGGCTGGAGGCACAGGAACGGCAGGGTCACCGGCAGCACCTCCGGCGCCACCTGCAGCGTCACCTGGAGCCGGTCGCCGAAGCGGGCCCCGGCCAGCGCCAGGTACTGCTCGATGGCGCGCAGTTCGTCGGCGAGCTGCGCGAAGTCGCCGTGCCGGCGGAACGAGTACCGGGTGAAGTCCGCGAACTCCAGCAGCAGTTCCCGCGCCCGCTCCGGGTCGGTGCGGACGAACGACGCGATCGCGGCGAGCGAGTTGTAGACGAAGTGCGGGGAGATCTGGGCGCGCAGGGCGCGGATCTCCGCCTCGATGAGCCGCGTCCGGGACAGGTCGAGCTCGGCCAGCTCCAGTTGCACGGAGACCCAGCGGGCGACCTCCGTCGCGGCCCGCACGAGGACGGCGGACTCGTGGGACCCGTACGCGACGAGCGCGCCGACGACGCCCTCCTCGCCGGTGAGCGGGGCGATGACGGCCCAGCGCAGGGGGCAGCCGGGATCGGCGCACCCGGCCCGCACGCTCTGCCCGCGGCCCGAGGCGAGGACCTGCGCGACGTACTCCCCCACCTGCTCGGCGTGGTGGCCGCCGGTGCCGTCCCAGGCGAGGACGGCCGTGCGGTCGGTGAGGGCGAGGGCCTCGGTGCCCAGGAGGGGGCGCAGCCGGCGGGCGGCCTTGCGGGCGGTGTCCTCGGTGAGCCCGGCGCGCAGGGGCGGGGCGGCGAGGGACGCGGTGTGCAGGGTGTGGAAGGTGGCGCGTTCGACGGGCGTGCCCAGGTCGAGGCCGTCGCGCCCCTCGCGCCGGGCGGCGAGCCGGCCGAGGACGAACCCGGCGGCGAGCAGCAGCGTCCCGGTGGCGGCGAGCGCGGCGAGGAGCGTCCCGGTCACCGCTCGGCCCCCTCGGGGTGGGGGCGGCCGATCAGCCCTTCGGGCAGGTGCAGCCGGGCGAGGGTGGCCGGGGTGCCGGGCGGGACGTGGCGGGGGGTGGCCAGCGACACGCCGACCATGGTGAGGAAGCCGAGGGGTACGGACCACACGGCCGGCCAGGCCATCAGGGTGTGCGGCCAGCCGTCGGGGGCGAGTCCGGCGCGGGTCGCCATGACGGCCGTGAGCGCGGCGCCCCCGCCCGCGAGGAGGCCGGCGACGGCGCCCGGCGGGGTGAGGCGCCGCCACCAGATGCCCAGGACCAGCAGCGGGCAGAAGGAGGAGGCGGACACCGCGAAGGCGAGGCCCACCGCGTCGGCGACCGGCACGTTCGTCGCGACGACGCTCAGTCCGAGCGGCACGGCCATGGCGAGGGGGGTCGCCAGCCGGAAGTGGCGCACGCCCCGCGACGGCAGCACGTCCTGGCCGAGGACCCCGGCGACCGACATGGTCAGCCCGGACGCCGTCGACAGGAACGCGGCGAACGCGCCGCCCGCCAGCAGCGCCCCCAGCAGTTCCCCGGCCAGGCCGCCGACGAGCCGGTCCGGCAGGACCAACACGGCCGCGTCGGCGTCACCGGTGAGGGCCAGCTCGGGCGCGTAGATCCGGCCGAGCGCCCCGTACACGGGCGGCAGCAGGTAGAACGCGCCGACCAGGCCGAGGACGACGAGGGTGGTGCGGCGCGCGGCCCGCCCGTGGGGGCTGGTGTAGAACCGCACGGCGACGTGCGGCAGGCCCATGGTGCCGAGGAACGTGGCGAGGATGAGCCCGTACGTCGCGTAGAGCCGCTGCCCGTCGGGTTCGCCGGACAGGGAGCCGGACCAGCCGAGCGGGTCGTCCGGGTCGGGGGAGCGTTCGGGGACGCGGGCGCCGGACGGGAAGCCGAGGGTGGTGCCGGCCTCGACGCGGTGCAGGCCCTCCCCGAGGGTGGTCCGCCGCCCGTCGTACGTCGTGGAGTCGACCGTGCCGGAGACGGTCACGGTCAGCGGGGCGTCGAGGGCGAGGCGGACCGTGTCGTCGACGCGGACGGAGGTGTGCTCGCGGAAGACGGCGGGCGCGTCGAACCGGGCGCGCGGCGCGTCGTCCGCGACCCAGGCGGTGACCAGGAAGAGGGCGGGGAGGAGCAGCGCGGTCAGCTTGAGCCAGTACTGGAAGGCCTGGACGAAGGTGATGCTGCGCATCCCGCCCGCGGCGACGGCGCCGGTGACGACGAGGGCGACGAGGAGGCCGCCGAACCAGTCGGGCGCGCCGGTGAGGACCTCCAGGGTGAGGCCCGCGCCCTGGAGCTGCGGCAGCAGGTAGAGCCAGCCGATGCCGACGACGAAGAGGCTGGCGAGGCGGCGGACGTACGGCGACTCCAGGCGGGCCTCGGCGAAGTCGGAGAGGGTGTACGCCCCGGAGCGGCGCAGCGGGGCGGCGACGAGGACCAGCAGGACCAGGTAGCCGGCGGTGTAGCCGACCGGGTACCAGAGCATGGCGGGGCCCTGGAGGAGGACCAGGCCCGCGATGCCGAGGAAGGAGGCCGCCGAGAGGTACTCCCCGCTGATGGCGGCGGCGTTGAGGGCCGGCTTGACCGACCGGGAGGCGACGTAGAAGTCGGAGGTGGTGCGGGAGATGCGCAGGCCGAGGGAGCCGATGAGGACGGTGGCGGCGACGACGGCGGCGACCGCCGCCATCGCGTAGGTCTGGTTCACCGGCCCGGCTCACCTGCCTTCGACGAGGCCGGTGAAGTCGCGCTCGTTGCGCTCGGCCCGGCGTACGTACCAGCGGGCGATGAGCCACAGGACCGGGTGGACGACGGCGCCGAGCGCCGCCCAGAGGAACGGTTCGGCGGACGGGGCGGGGCCGTCGGGGGCGAGCGCGGCGGGGAGGGTGAGGAGCAGCGGCAGGGAGCCGACGAGCAGGGCGAGGGTGGCGAGGGCCGAGAGCGCGGCGCGCAGCTGGCTGCGCATCAGGGACCGGACGTAGGTGTGGCCCAGGGTCGTCTGCTCGCTGATCTCGGAGCGGGCGGGCGCGTGGCCCGGCGGCCGGCGGCCGGAGCGGGGCACTCCGGTGACGGTCTCGCGCCGGGGCCGGCGCGTCGCGGGCTGCGGCTCTGGGGGCATCGGTGTCCGGGGGTCGGCGGTGCGGCGGGGTTCCGGGGCCCTGGGGGCCCGGGGGGTGGAGTCTACGCAGATCCCGTCCGCGCAGGTAGGCGGATGGTCATACCCGTGACCCGCGGGTGCCTACCCCGCCCGGGTGGTGTCGCCGAGCGCGATCTCCAGCTCCACGTACGACTCCTCGGCCCTGCGGAACGCCAGCTCCAGGGCGGCGGCGCCGCACGGCCCGACCAGGCCCCGCGACGTCTCACGGAGTTCGTCCAGCACGTCCGCCCAGCGCCCGGCGGCGCTCCGGGCCCCGGCGAGCAGCGCGGCGAACTCCCCGGGGCGGGCCGGGTGCGGCGCGGGCAGGGCGCGCAGGGCGCTCAGTTCGCGCTGCAACGCGTCGATCTCCGCTTCGAGTTCCGGCACTCCGGCGCCCCCTCCCCCGCTCCGGTGATCAAGGGTAGGGGCGGTACCGCCCACCGGTGGCGCCGGCCCGGCGGGCGGTCGGCGAACGGCCCGATCCGCGCGTCGAACGGTCGGCTCCGCACGGGCGGCCCGCGGGCTACCCGCGCACGTGCCGCATCAGCAGCTCGCGCAGCTGGCGGGCGTGGCGGCGGCTGACGGACAGCTCGGCGCTGCCGACCCGTACCGTCGTGGCGCCGCCGTCCAGCCGCAGCTCGTCGATGCGGCCGAGCGCGACGAGGTGGCTGCGGTGTATGCGGACGAAGCCGCGCGCCGCCCAGCGCTCCTCCAGCGTGGACAGCGGGATGCGGACGAGGTGGCTGCCCTCGTCGGTGTGCAGGCGCGCGTAGTCGCCCTGCGCCTCGACGTACGCGATGTCGTCGACCGGGACGAACCGGGTGACGCCCCCCAGCTCCACGGGGACCTGCTCGGCCACCGCCGGGGCGGCCGGGGCGGGCCCGGACAGGTCGCTGACCCGGCGGACGGCCTCCGCGAGGCGTTCCCTGCGGACGGGCTTGAGGACGTAGTCGACCGCCTTCAGGTCGAACGCCTGCACCGCGAACCCCTCGTGGGCGGTGACGAACACGACGAGCGGCGGTCTGGCGAACCCGGCGAGCAGCCGCGCGACGTCCAGTCCGGTCAGCCCCGCCATGTGGATGTCGAGGAAGACCACGTCGATGGCGTCCTCGCCGTCCGGTCCCGCCTCCAGGGCCCGGCCGATGCGGCGCAGTGCCTCGGTGGCGTCGGTGGCGCCCTCCGCGCTGCGGACCCGGGGGTCGGAGCGCAGCAGGTACAGCAGTTCCTCCAGGGCGGGCTTCTCGTCGTCGACGGCCAGTACGCGCAGCATGCAGCGGAGTGTAGGCGGGCGCCCGTCGGGCGAGAAGCGGTCGCCGCGCGCACGGGTCCGGGCGGCCCGTGCCGCCGGCGGTCAGGGGGCCGGCAGGCCGTAGACGCGGGTGGCGGTGCCCGCGAACACGGCGGCGCGCTCGGCGGGTGAGAGCCCGCCGGTGAGGTCGCGGGCGGCGGTGACGACCTCGTCGTACCGGGCGGCGAGGAGGCACACGGGCCAGTCGGAGCCGAACATCAGCCGGGTGGGGCCGAAGGCGTCGAGGACGGTGTCGGCGTACGGGCGGAGGTCCGCGGTGGTCCAGGCGGCGTGGTCGGCCTCGGTGACGAGGCCGGAGAGCTTGCAGACGGTGTGGGGGAGCGCGGCGAGGGCGCGGACGTGCCCGGCCCACGGTTCGAGCGCGCCGGACGCGACGGGCGGTTTGCCGAGGTGGTCGAGGACGAAGGTCAGTCCGGGCAGCAGGGCGGCGGCGCGGGTCGCGGCGGGCAGCTGGTGGGGGCGGACGACCAGGTCGTAGGCGAGTCCCGCGGCGGCGACGGCGGCCAGGCCGCGCAACACCGCGGGGCGCAGCAGCCAGTCGGGGTCCGGTTCGTCCTGGACCTGGTGGCGGACGCCGGCGAGGCGGTCCCCGCCGGGCAGGGCGCGCAGCGCGGCGAGGGAGTCGGCGACGCCGGGCGCGGTGAGGTCGGCCCAGCCGACGACGGCGCCCACCAGGGGGTGACGGTCGGCGAGGGCGAGGAGCTCCGGCGTCTCGCCGGGCCCGGTGACGGTCTGGACGACGACGCTGGTGCGGACCCCGGCCGCGCGGGCCGCGGGTGCCAGGTCGTCGGCGGCGAAGGCGCGCCGCAGTGGGGCCGTGCCGGGCCCGTCGAGCCACGGCTGGTCGCGTACGGCGAGGTCCCAGACGTGGTGGTGGGCGTCGACGAGGCCGGCGGTCACGGCAGGATCCCCTCGGCGCGCAGGTCGTCCCAGACGGCGTCGGGCACCGGGTGGCGGTGGTGGGCGACCGCGTCGCGGACCTCGTCGGCGGACCGGCAGCCCAGGACCACGGAGGTGACGGCGGGGTGCCGCAGCGGGTAGCGCAGGGCGGCGGCGCGGAGCGGTACCCCGTGCCGTTCGGTGACGGCCCGGGCGTGCAGGGCCCGTTCGAGGAGGGCGAGGGGCGCGGCGCGGTAGTCGTAGCGGGCGCCCGGCCGGGGGTCGGCGAGGAGCCCGGAGTTGAAGACCCCGGCGGCGAGGACGCTCCGGCCGCGCGCGGCGGCCTCCGGGAGGAGCGCGTCGAGGGCGGACTGGTCGAGCAGGGTGAGGCGGCCGGCGCACAGCACGGCGTCCACGTCGGTGTCCCGCAGGAAGCGGGTGAGCATGGCCGTGCTGTTCATGCCGACGCCGACGGCCCGGACGACGCCTTCCCCGCGCAGCCGCTCCAGCGCCGGGTACGCCTCGCGGAACGCGGTGTCCTCGTGGTCGTCGGGGTCGTGGAGGTGGACGACGTCGACCCGGTCGAGGCCGAGCCGCAGGAGGCTCTCCTCGATGCCGCGGCGCACCCCGTCGGCGCTGAAGTCCCACACGCGCCGGTGCGTGGCGGGGACGGCGAAGCCGTGCGCCAGGTCGTCGCCCCCCGGGTCGCCCCCGTACGGGACGAGGAGCCGCCCGACCTTGGTGGCGACGGTGTACGTGTCGCGGGGGCGGCCGCGCAGGGCCTCGCCGAGGCGCCGCTCGGAGAGGCCGAGGCCGTAGTGCGGGGCCGTGTCGAAGTGGCGGACGCCCGCCTCCCAGGCGGCGTCGACCGCGGCGGCGGCGGCCTCCGGGGTGACGGGCGCGTAGAGGTTGCCGATGCCCGCCGTGCCGAACGACAGCTCGGTGACCGTGACCCCGCTCCGCCCGAGCGTGCCGCGCCGCATCGCCCCTCCCCCGTCCCGTACCGGCCGGTCGGCGGACGCAGCACGACCGCCGACCGCACTATTCATCCGAGGGATGCCGGTCGTCAAGACGTCCCGCGCACGCTACGACCGCCACCGGCGGCTGCCCGTTTCGTTTCCCGGCCCGACTGGTCCGATGTCTCGCCGGATCTCGCGGGCCTCCCCGGACCGGTCGGGGAGGGTGAACTCGCACCACACGCACTTCCCGCCGCCGCGCGACTCGACACCCCAGACGTCGGCCATCCGGTCCACGAGCAGCAGCCCGCGCCCCGACAGGCCGCTCGGATCCGCGTCGCGGCGGCGCGGCAGGGCGCTGGAGCGGTCCTCCACCTCGACGCGGAGCCGCCGTTCGTGCCCGGTGAGCATCCGCAGGGTGACGATGGCCCCGCCGTCGGTGTGCAGCAGCGCGTTGGTGATCAGTTCGTCGGCGGCCAGTTCGATCTCGTCGGACCGCTCCTGCCCGCCCCAGGCCCGGACGGCCGCGCGGATCATGTGGCGGGCGGAGCGCAGCGCCTCGGGGTCGTTCTGGGCGACGTGCTGCCGGAGCCTGCCGCCCGCCTGCGGGGCGTGGCCGCCCCGGCGGCGCAGCAGCAGGATCGCCACGTCGTCGTCGCCGCCCCGCTCGTCCACCACCTCGCACAGCTGGTCGGCGAGGAGCCGGAGGTCGGCGGGGCCGTTGCGGACGAGGGCGGTGAGCCACTGCATGCCCTCGTCGAGGTCGGTGCCGGGCTGCTCGACGAGGCCGTCGGTGTACAGGACGAGGGTCTGCCCGGGGTCGAGTTCGAGGACGCTGACCGGGTAGTCGAGCGCGCCGAACTCGGCGGACAGCCCGAGGGGCAGCGCGCCCGGCACGGGCAGCCGGCGGCAGTCGCCGTCCGCGTCGCGCAGCAGCGGGTCGACGTGGCCGGCCCGGACGACCTGGACGACGCCGGTCGCCAGGTCGACCTCCATGTAGGTGCAGGTGGCGAAGCGGTCCGTGTCCAGTTCGCGGAGGAAGACCGAGGCGCGGGCCATGACGGTGGCGGGGGTGTGGCCCTCGGCGGCGTACGCGCGCAGGACGATCCGCAGCTGGCCCATGACGGCGGCGGCGTGGGTGTCGTGGCCCTGGACGTCGCCGATGACGGCGCCGACGCGGCCGCCGGGGAGGGGGATCACGTCGTACCAGTCGCCGCCGATGTCCCGGCCGAGCCGGGCGGCCCGGTAGCGGACGGCGACCTGCGCGCCGGGGATGTCGGGGATGCGGCGCGGGAGCATGGCCTGCTGGAGGCCCTCGGCGAGGTCGTGCTCCTGCTCGAACAGCATGGCGCGCTGGAGGCTCTGGGCGATGCTGCTGCCGAGGGCGACGAGGACGTTGCGCTCGTCGGGCGTGAAGCCGTTCTTGTCGCTGTAGAGCAGCCCCAGGGCGCCGATCGGCCGGGCCTGCGCGATGAGGGGCAGGTAGGCGGCGGCGGTGATCCCGAGGTGGGTGATGTGCGGCCACAGGAGCGGGTAGGAGCCGGCGAAGTCCTCGGGGGACTCGATGAAGCGGGGGGCGAGGGTCCGGACGACCTCGCTCATGGGGTAGTTCTCGTCCACGCGCGTGTAGCGGGTGCCGGGGACGAAGGAGCCCTCGGGCCCGTCGGCGACGAGGTGGATGCGGCCGGCCTCCAGGAGGCCCATGACGACGCTGGTCGCGCCGAGGTGCTCCAGGCCGTGCGAGTCCTTCAGCACGTCGATGACGTCCTGGACGGTGCGGGCGTGGGCGAGGGCGGCGGTGGTGGACTCCACGACGCTGGTCTGGCGGCGGCGTTCGACGTCGACCTCCCGCCGGCTGGCGGACTCGGCCAGCTCCTGGGTGGCGTCGCGGACGATGCCGATGATCCGGTGGGGGCGCCCGTTCCCGTCGCGGCGGATGAACCCCTGGGTGTGGGTCCAGCGCAGTCCGCCGTCGCGGGTGCGGATGCGGAAGTACGTGCCGTAGTGCGTGCTGCCGTTCTTGAGGGCCTGCGCCACCATGCCGTCGAGGCGTACGGACTCACTGGGCGGGACCCTGCGCCCCAGGGACTCGGGCCGTCCGTCGTACTCGGCCGGGTCCATGTCGAACACGGCGAGGGCGACCTCGTCCATGTGCATCAGCCCGGCGTCGAGGTCCCAGTCGAAGCTGCCCATGCGGTTGAGGGACAGGCTCAGATCCGGGTGGGCGGGCCAGTCCTCGGGAAGCGACAGGGCATCCGCTGCCGGATCAACCATGGAGCCACTCTGCCATCATTTGTCGGGTTTATCGACCGATGAGGAACCGGGCGGGAGGGCGCGGCGCCCCTCCGCCTCACTCCTCGGCGGCCGGGTCCGGGAGCGGCCCGTACAGGGCGTCGCCCTCGGACGGCCCGTCCGACAGGGGCCCGTCCGGTACGGTCCCGTCCGGCACGGCCCCTGCCTCGGACCCGTCCGCCTCGGACCCGTCAGGCGCGTACCCGTCCGACCCGGACCCCTCGGGCTCGGGCGCCTCCCGGGGCGGGGCGTCGGGCACCGCGGCGTCCGGCGCCCCGGGGTCGGGCGCGGACGGCGGGTTCGGCGCCGGCGGCCCCGGGACCCGGGAGGTGGACGGCTCCTGCGGGGCGGCGGACGCGGCGGGACGCCCGCCCGCCTCCGCCCTGGCCCCGCCCGGCGCGGGCCCGTCCGCGACGTGCCGGTCGCCGGGGTCGTACGCCGGGGGGACGGCGGGCTTGCGGTCCTCGCCTCCCCGGGTGCCGGCCCCGCGCTCGAGCCAGGTGCCGTTGAGGACGTTCACGAGGAGGAGGCTGTCCAGGACCCGCTGGGTGGGGCTGATCAGCACGACCCGCTCGGGGCGGAACCCGGGCCAGGGCTCGCCCCGGTACCCGGTGGGCGACCGCGTCTCCGCGGGGGTGCGCAGCGGGTTGCCGCCGGCGCAGCGGACGCGGGGCGCGCCGTACTGGTCGACGAGGACCGCGGTGCCCGCCTGGAGGACGGCCTGGTACGGGACGGCCGCGCCGTCGCGGTAGCCGTGGCCGGTGACGCGGGTGTCGGCGCGCAGCATCACGGGCGTGAGGTCGCGCAGCCAGGCGCCGAGCCCGCTCGGGGTGACCCCGGCGGCCTGGGCGAAGGCGCGGGTCCTGGCCCCGTCGGCGGTGAGGAACCGCGCCTGCTGGTCCACGTCGCAGCTCGGCAGCGAGTGCGTACCGCCGTACAGGCCGGGGGTGGCGCCGTCGACGGCGCGCGGCGCCCGCCCGGCGGTGGCGGACGGGCCGCCCGGTCCGGCGGGGGACGGCGAGCGGTCCGCGGCGGGGCGGCCGGAGAGGTGCTCGGAGGCGGGGGCGGCGGTGAGGGCGGTGGAGGCGGTGAAGGGGTACGGCCCGGGTTCGGCGGCCGGCTGGAGGAGGGAGACCGGGTCGGCCGCGGCGGGGCGGGCGGCGGGGCGGCCGTCGTCGCCGCAGCCGGCGGCGAGCAGCCCGGCGAGGACCGCCAGGGAGACGGCTCCGGGGCGGCGGGCACGTGCCGAGGGTCGGCGTGTGGGTGGACGCACGCGAATCTCCCGCCTTTCCGCCGATCTGACCGTACGAGTCCTTCCATGTCTGCCGGACCGAGGGGCGGGCCGCAACCGGAGGTTCGCCTCCCGGGGGGCCGCACGGCCGACTTGAACATGTTCAAGTCGTGGCGCTACGCTCCGTGCGTCATCCTTGTTGAACACGTTCAAAGAAGGGGGGTGTGCCGCGATGGCGGTCCTCGTCGACCTGGTCGTGACGCTCGGCATGCTCGTGGTCGTCCCGCTGGGGCTGCGTCTGGCGGCCGTGCCCGAGACGGCCGCCGCCGTACGGCTCTGGCCGCTTTTCGCCATACCCGGCGCGGTGTCGCTGTGGCTGCCGCGCGGCGCCCTCGCCACCGCCCTCGCCTGCTGCTACGCGGCGGGCACCCTCCTGCCGGCGCTCGCCGCGCCGCGCCGCCTCGCCGCGACGCGGTCCCTCGCGCCCGCCGAGGTGGCCCTGTGCACCGCCCTGGTGAGCCCCGCCGTCGCCGCGACCGCGCTGGTCGCCGAGCGGTGGGGGTACCGGCTGTTCGGGTTCGACCTGGAGATCCTGGACCTGACCGTGCCGCACTTCCACTTCGCCGGGTTCGCCGCCGCGCTCGTCGCCGGGCTGGCGCACCGCGCCGCCCCCGGCCGCCGGCTGGGCGCGTTCGCCGCGCTGAGCGTCCCGCTCGGCACCCTGCTGGTGCTCCTGGGGTACTTCGTCGACGACTGGGCCGAGCTGGCCGGGGCCGTCGTGCTGACCGCCGGGATGTGGGCCGTCGCCCTGGTCACCTGGCGGGACGTGCGGGCCGGCACCGACGACCGGCTCACCGGGGCGCTGCTCGCCGTCTCCGCCGGCGTGCTGGTGGCGACCATGCTGCTGGCCCTGAGCTGGGCGGTCGGCGAGGCGACCGGGCTGCCCCACCCGAGCCTGGCGTGGATGACCGCCACCCACGGCGTCGCCAACGCCCTGGGCTTCGCGCTCTGCTCGCTCCTGGCCTGGCGCCGCCTGCAGACCCCCCGGCCCCGTACCACCGCCCCGGACCACGAGGAGGTCCCCGCATGAACCGGCCCGCCCCCGGCCCCCGCCGCCCCGGCGCCGCGTCCCCGCGCCGCTTCACCTACCCGGAGGTCGGCGCGACCCGCTCCCCCGCCCTCCCCGACGGCTACCACCACCTGCGCCACCGCACCCTGGTCGGCCACGGCCGAGGCGCCTTCGAGGCGGCGGGCGCCGCCGTCACCACCTGGCGGATGCACCGCGCGTCCGGCGCCCGCCTGCGGACCGACGCCGTCCGGGCGGAGCCCGGCGTGCGCGTGCGGGTCTCGGTGGGCGCGGGCCCGCTGCAGTACGGCGTGCCGTGCGAGGTGGTGTGGACCGCGTACGAGGAGAGGCGCACCGGCTTCGCCTACGGCACCCTCACCGGGCACCCCGAGAGCGGCGAGGAGGCGTTCGTCGTCGAGCAGCTGCCCGACGGCTCGGTGTGGTTCACGGTCACCGCGTTCAGCCGCCCCGCCCGCTGGTACACCCGGGTGGCGGGGCCGCTCGTCCCCGTCGCCCAGCGGTGGTACGCGCGCCGCCTCGGCCGCACGGTGCGCCGGATCGCGCGCGGCTGATACTGGAGGGGATGGAGCCGTTCGCCTGGTTCGCCTCGTCCGACCACTGGCTGGGCCGCCTGCTCTTCCAGCGGGGCCTCGCCGGTCTCTACCTCGTCGCGTTCCTGTGCGCCGCGCTCCAGTTCCGGGCGCTGATCGGCGAGCGGGGGATGACCCCCGTGCCGGAGTACCTCCGGCGGGTGCCCGCGCGGCGGGCGCCCAGCCTGTTCCGCCTGCACTACTCCGACCGGTTCTTCGCGCTCTGCGCCTGGACGGGCGCGGCCCTCGCCCTGGCGCTGGCCGCCGGCGCGGGGGACGCCGTGCCGCTGGCCGCGTCGATGGCGATGTGGGCGGTGCTGTGGGGGCTGTACCTGTCGATCGTGAACGTCGGCCAGACCTGGTACGGCTTCGGCTGGGAGTCGCTGCTGCTGGAGGCCGGCTTCCTCGCGGTCTTCCTCGGCAACGACGAGACCGCGCCGCCCGTGCTGGTGATGTGGCTGCTGCGCTGGCTGGTGTTCCGCGTCGAGTTCGGCGCGGGACTGATCAAGCTGCGCGGGGACCGGTGCTGGCGCGATCTGACCTGCCTGTACTACCACCACGAGACCCAGCCGATGCCGGGCCCGCTGAGCTGGTTCTTCCACCACCTGCCGCGCCCCCTGCACCGCGTCGAGACGGCCGCCAACCACGTCACGCAGCTGGCCGTCCCCTTCCTGCTGTTCGCCCCGCAGCCCGTGGCGACCGCCGCGGCCGGGCTGATCGTGCTGACCCAGCTGTGGCTGGTGCTGTCCGGGAACTTCGCCTGGCTGAACTGGATCACCATCGTCCTGGCCCTGTCCGCCGTCGACGGCACCCTCCTCGGCGCCCCGCCGGACCTGCCGCGGCCGCCGCTCTGGTACGGCGTCCTGGTCGTCGCCCTGACCGTCCTGGTCCTGGCGCTGAGCGTGCGCCCGGTGCGCAACCTGCTCTCCCGGCACCAGGCGATGAACCGCTCCTTCGACCCGCTGCACCTGGTCAACACGTACGGCGCCTTCGGCACGGTCGGCCGGGTCCGGTACGAGATCGTCGTCGAGGGCACCGACGAGCCGGTGGCGCACGCGGGGACGGTGTGGCGCGCCTACGAGTTCAAGGGCAAGCCCGGCGACGTGCGGCGGCTGCCGCGCCAGTTCGCCCCGTACCACCTGCGGCTCGACTGGCTGATGTGGTTCGCGGCGCTGTCCCCGGCGTACGCGGCGGAGTGGTTCGGGCCGTTCGTGGAGCGGCTCCTCGAAGGGGACCGGGACACCCTGCGGCTGCTGCGCCGCAACCCGTTCCCCGACGCGCCCCCGGCGCTGGTCAGGGCGCGGTTGTACCGGTACCGCTTCACGACCTGGCGGGAGCTGCGGTCCACGGGCGCGTGGTGGCACCGGACCCCGGTGCGCGACTTCCTGCCGCCGACGCGGCTGGCCGGGACGCCCCACCGGGCCCGGCCCTGACGCGCTGGGTGAAGCCCTGGGCAAAGCTGGTGGCCGGGGGTGGTCTCCGCTACGTTTCACCGGCAGTGAGCCGGGCCGAGCGGATGCCGATGACGCTCGGCCCGGCCGTCTGCCCCGTCGCGGCAGTCCCGTCCGGCGCTCCCTCCCGTGTGGGCGCCGGGCGGACAGAGACCCGTGCCCCCCGCCTCGGCGGCGGGGGGCACGGGTGGGGCACGGCGTGCGGGCCGGGTCAGTCGATGCCGGGCAGGATGTGCGGCTCCGCGAGGTCGTCCTCGTACCCGGCGAGGCGGATCGGGGCCGAACGGGCCCACACCTCCAGACTGCCGAGCTCGTCCGAACGGGTGGACCGGCCGGGGAACTCCGCCGGCTGCTCCTGCGTGGTCGCTTCTGGTGTCACCGCGCACTCCTTAGTGTCGCGAACCTGTGGGACGTGTACTGCCGTTCGGTCGCGGTGGCGCCGGTCTCCGGGCGGGACCGCGACCCCTCGGTGGCAGGCCGGTCCCGCGGTCGGCGCCAGGGAGTTCGTGGATCCCGGTCGGCCGACCGTTGGGCTCAGAGTAACCACATGAGCGCGATGCCGCTCGATGGAACGCGTCACACCATCGATAACCGGACACAGTGGCCCGGAGTGCCCCATCTCGGGGCACTCCGTGCCGTCTCACGGGGTGTGCGGGACGCCGGCCCCTACCACTTGCCGGGCGCGTAGTCCTTCAGGAAGCAGCCGTACAGGTCCTCGCCGGCCTCGCCGCGCACGATCGGGTCGTAGACCCGGGCGGCGCCGTCGACGAGGTCGAGCGGGGCGTGGAAGCCGGCCTCCGCGAGGCGCATCTTGTCCGGGTGCGGCCGCTCGTCGGTGATCCAGCCCGTGTCGACGGCCGTCATGAGGATGCCGTCCGCCTCGAACATCTCCTGGGCGCTGGTGCGCGTCAGCATGTTGAGCGCGGCCTTCGCCATGTTGGTGTGCGGGTGCCCCGCGCCCTTGTAGCCGCGGCCGAAGACGCCCTCCATGGCGGAGACGTTCACCACGTACTTGCGGCGGGCCGTGGAGGCGGCCATCGCCGGGCGCAGTCGGCTGATCAGGATGAACGGGGCCGTCGAGTTGCAGAGCTGGACCTCCAGCAGCTCGACCGGGTCGACCTGCTCGACGGTCTGGATCCAGCTGTTCACCGGCGCCAGGTCGGGCACCAGGCCGCCCGCGTCGATGGCGGTGCCCGCGGCGATCCGCGCCGGGGTCGCCGAACCGCTCACCAGCGCGAGGTCCGTGACGTCCTGCGCGGTCAGCGCGTCGCCGCTCCGCGCGGAGGGCAGGGCGGCCACCTTCTCGACGGCGCCGCTGCCGAACGTGCCGATGACCTCCGCCGCGGGCAGCTCACCGGCGGGCAGCGGGGCCGCCTCGGCGGCGAGCAGCTCGCTGTACGCGCGGCGGGACCGGCGCACGGTCTGCGCGGCGTTGTTGATCAGGATGTCGAGCGGGCCGGCCGCGGAGACGGAGTCCGCGAGGGCGACGACCTGCGCCGGGTCGCGCAGGTCGATCCCGACGATCTTCAGCCGGTGGATCCACTCGTCGCTGTCCGGCTGCGCCTTGAAGCGGCGGATCGCGTCGTTGGGGAAGCGCGTGGTCACCGTGGTGTGCGCGCCGTCACGCAGGAGCCGCAGCGCGATGTACATGCCGATCTTGGCGCGGCCGCCGGTGAGCAGCGCGCGGCGGCCCGTGAGGTCGGTGCGGGCGTCGCGGCGGGCCCGGTTCTCCAGCGCGCACGACGGGCACAGCTGGTGGTAGAACGCGTCGACCTGCACGTACCGGTCCTTGCAGGTGTAGCAGGACCGGGGGCGCTGCAGGATGCCCGCGATCTCGCCGGCGGTGGAGGAACTGGGCAGCAGGCCCTGCGTCTCGTCGTCGATGCGCTCGGCGGAGCCCGTCGCGGTGGCCTCGGTGACCGCCCGGTCGTGCGCCGTCTTCGCGGCCCGGCGCTCCTGGCGGCGGCGCTGCTTGACGGTCCGGTAGACACCGGCCGTGGCGCGCCGGACGGCGACCGCGTCCGGGTGGTCGACCTCCAGCTTGTCGAGCTCCTCGAGCACGCTCAGGCAGACGGCCAGACGCTCGGGGTCGATTCCCGGCCCGTACGCGTGGTTGTCTTCTGTCACCGTCATGGCCGCTGCCGTTCCTCGATCACTCGTTTGCCACGTTCCAAAAGTGGCACTTTACGGAGCCGACGCCCCACCCGCCAAACCCGGACCGGCGGCGGCGCTCCGCGGCGGGGCGTCGAAGACGCAGTCGCCGCACAGCCCGCCGCCCGGGCAGCGGTAGTACAGGCAGCAGGTACGGCGCCGGAGGGCGGGCCCCTGGAGCGTCCCGGCCAGGTCCGGGTGGTCGAGCAGCCCGGCGGCGAGCGCGGCGGCCCGCTCGGCCACGTCGGCGCGGCCGCGGCGGTGCGCCCAGCGGGTGAGTTCGCGCACGGCGCCGCCCAGCGCCGAGCCCGCGTTGCCCCACAGCAGGCGCGACGACACGGGCCCGGCGGCCCGCAGGGCGTCGCCGAGCGGGCGGAGGTGGCCCTCCTGGACCACCTGCCGCAGCTCCCGCGCGGTGCCGGGGCGGGTGGCGGTGCCCGACCACCACAGCTCGTCGGGCGTGGAGCGCGCGGGGTCCCAGTGCAGCGTCGCGGGAGACACGTCCGGGAAGGCCCCGTGCAGCGCGGCCGCGCCCAGCGTCACCGACCAGAGCCGCGCGGCGAGCCCGAGCTGCACGGCGGACGCCGCGACCCGGTACTCGGAGGTCCGCAGGCCCTCCGCGACCCGGGCCACCCGCACGGCGAGGGGCGGGCTCAGGCCCGGGGCGTCCTCCGCCGGCCGGGGGGCGTACGCCTCGGCGAGCGGGACGTACGCGCCGGGGCCCGGCGGCTCGGCGCGGAGCACGAAGAAGCCGCCCACCTCGCTCACGGTTCGCAGTCCGGCGGCGGTCGGCCCCCGCCCCTCCGCTTCCATCCCGCCCGCTCCTCCCCTGGGCCGCCGGCGTCCGGCCCGGCACCACCGTAGCGGCGCGCGCCCGGGGCACGTGCCCCGGGCTTCCTGCTTCGGTGCTCCGGGCTCCGCGCTCCGTGCTCCGGCAGCGGGACCCCGACGGCGCCGCGGGCGGGCCGGCGGCGGTCACGCGGCGCCGTGCCCCGCCGCGCCGCCTCCGGCCGGACCGCCGCGTGCCCGGCGGTCAGAGGCCGACGCCGCCCCTCCTCAGGTAGGCGAGGGGGTCGATGTCGGAGCCGTAACCGGGCCCGGTGCGCACCTCGAAGTGCAGGTGCGGGCCACTGCTGTTGCCGGTCGAACCGGACCGGCCGATGCGCTGGCCGCTGCCGACGCTCTGGCCCTCGCGGACGGCGAGCGCGGACAGGTGCGCGTACTGGCTGTACTTGCCGTCGTGGTGCCGGATGACGATCTGGTAGCCGTACGCCCCGGCCCACCCGGCGGAGACGACGCGGCCGGAGGCGACCGCCCTCACGGAGGTGCCGGTGGGCACCGGGAAGTCGACGCCCGTGTGGTAGCCGGAGGACCAGGCGGAACCGGCCTTGCCGTACGCCGTGCCGGGCGCGGAGTCGACGGGCGCGCTGAGGCCGCCGGTGCGGGGCTTGGCGGCGGCGGGCTTGGCCGCGGGCCGGGTGCGGGGCTTGGTCTTCGCGGCGGGCTGCGTCCTCGGCTTGGCCGCGGGCTGGGTCCTCGGCTTGGTCTTCGCGGCGGGCTGGGTGCGGGGCTTGGCGACGGGCGCGGGCTGCGTCCGGGGCTTCGGGTCGGCGCGGGGGACCGTGGCCTCCGGCTTCGGCTGGGTCCTGGGCTTCGGCTGGGTCCGGTCCTGGGACGTAGGCGCCGCCGCGGGTCTGTCCGGGGCCTTGGTGCCCGGCCGGGTGCCGGACCCGGGCTTCGCGGGCGCCGTCGCGCGGAGCGTCAGTCTCTGGCCAGGGAAGATGAGGTCCGGGTCCTCCCCGATGACCGTGCGGTTCTGCGCGTACAGCCGCTTCCACCCGCCGGGGAGGCGCTCGTCGTCGGCGATCCGGGAGAGCGTGTCGCCGTGGGCGACGGTGTAGCTCTCGCGGCGCTGGTTCGGGATGGTGGTCGGCGTGGTGGGCCGGTCGGCGCGGTCGCCGCGGGTCTCCGTCCGGACGACGGGCGCCTCGCCGCCACGGGTGAGCCCGGCCCGCTCGGAGCAGGTGGGCCAGGCGCGCGGGCCCTGGCCCTTGAGCACCTTCTCGGCGACGGCGATCTGCTGGTCCTTGGTGGCCTGGTCGGCTCGGGCCGCGTAGCGCGTGCCGCCGTACGCCTCCCAGGTGGACTGGGTGAACTGGAGCCCGCCGTAGTGGCCGTTGCCCGTGTTGGTCTGCCAGCGGCTGGTGGACTCGCAGGCCGCGACCTTCTCCCAGACGTCGACGGACGCCGCGTGGGCCGTCCCGGCGCCGATCAGCGGCAGGGCGCTGCCGATGGTGACGGTCAACGACGCGCGGTTGAGACGGCTCGGCTGCTGCCGGCGGTGTCGTCCCCGTACGGCCATGGCGGTTCCCCCCTGTGCACAGGTCAGCAGCCGCCCAAGCTAGAGGCGGGCGCCGAGGCGTGACAAGGGGGCGCACAGGGCGCAAGGGCGCGACTTGCCCGTCGGATGGCCGAAAGTCGCGGTGTCGGGGCGGCCCGCGGGTCGGGGGGAGCCCGCGGGTCCGCACGCGGGCACACGTACGGCGCGTCCGCGCTCCGGGGGCCCCGGCGGTCCGGCGACGCGGGCGTCAGGCGCCGCCGAGGGGGCCCGGAGCCGGGTCCGGGTCGGGCACGGGGTCCGGGCCGGGCGGCTTCGGGACGGGGTCCGGGGTGGGCACCGGCCCGGGCGCCGGGTGCGGCGGCGCCGGTGTCGGCACGGGCCCGGGGCCCGGGGCCGGCGGCTCCGGAACGGGGGCCGGGTCGGGCATGGGCGGCACGGGGTCGGGTCGGGGCTCGGTCATGGCCTCTCCCTGGGGGTGTTCGTCGCTCCCTGTCGGGGATCTCGTCCCGCGCGTTCCCCGGCACGCCGGAACCATGCCCGCCGCACCCGCCCGGACACCCGATCCGACGCGGAGCCGCCACCGAACGCGGTCAGTGGGGGCCCACCGCCGGAGCGGCGGGCGGCCGTCCCCGTACGCCTCCGGGCGGCCGCCCGCCGGCCCTCCCGGTCAGCGGGCGGCCGGTACGGCGTGGGGGCTGCGCGCGGTGTCGCTGCCCGGCACCGGGGCGGAGGCGTCGGAGCCGAGCTCCACGATGCGGTTGGCGGCGTCGACGTGGACGACGCGCGGCACGAGCGCACGGGCCTCGGCGTCGTCGACCTGGGCGTAGCTGATGAGGATGACCAGGTCACCGGGGTGGACGAGGTGCGCGGCGGCGCCGTTGATGCCGATGACCCCGGAGCCGCGCTCGCCCTCGATGACGTACGTCTCCAGGCGGGAGCCGTTGTCGATGTCGACGATGTGGACGAGCTCACCGGGCAGGAGGTCGGCGGCGTCCATCAGGTCGGCGTCGATGGTGACGGACCCCACGTAGTGGAGATCGGCCTGGGTCACCGTGGCCCGATGGATCTTGGACTTGAACATGGTGCGCAGCATGTTGAACTCCTGGAAGACGGCTCCCTGCCTGCTTTGTGCAGGTCAAGGGCGGTCTTCACTCTACACGGGCACGCCGGGGTCGATGATTGTGAGGAACATCGCTTCTCAGCGGGGATAGCGCTCCCTGCCTGGGCTTCCGCGCCGACCAGGCTGTTGGGACGCCATCGACCAAGCGCCTGCCGGACAGCCGTATCAGGCTGTTCGGGAACTGATGCTGACCAGATGCCGACTTACCTGACGCCACATCAGGTGCATGCGGGTCACAGGACGACTCGCTGACCGGGAGCACGACTGCAGCCCGAGAGCTCCGCGAGGAGCTCACACAGCCAGCGTCAGGCGCACGGCCTTCGTGTCGTACCAGCGGATTTCCGCAATCTTCACTTCGACAACCGAGAAGCCCCCGACGCTCTCTCGACCAGTGAACCGTCTCGTTCCGTTACCCCGACGGGGCCGACAGAATGCTTAACCCTCTCCCCGGTCATCGCTATCAGCGCCAAGGGTCTCCCATGGCAGAGCAAGCTCGGCAGCGAGTTGGAAAAGGGGCAACAGTAGATCGCCCCGTCGGCACTCCTATTGTGGCCGCCGACAGGACGCGAGTGTGCTTGTCGAGTCTCGGTGGGGCCAGGCGCAACCCCGGCCCCACCCGGTTGGTCAAACCTTGGCCTCAAGTACGCCCAGCGCCGTATGGAGAACCGACTCCACGCGCAGGCGCGTCCCGTCCCGGTCGAACACCTGGAGGGCTTCCAGGCAGACAACGGCCCGGCATGCCTCCCCGGACGAGAGACCTGCCATCTCGGCCGCGGTGACGAGGTAGGCGTCGTCATGCCAATCGGTACCGAGCTGCTCGACGACCCCGTCGTAGGCGGCCTTGAGGGTGTCGTTCTCCAGCAGCCCCACGGCATCGACGAACTGTTCGGCGCCGCTGCTCTGCCCAAGCCACGACGCCAGGTCCGCCAGCACCCGGTCCTGGTCCGGTCGGCGATCACGCAGGTGCAGCGCCTTGTCCAGCAGGTACGGCCAGCCACCGGTCGCCTTCGCCAGACGCATCAGCCGTTCCTCCGTCTCGCACAGGCTGTGGCGCTGCGTCCAGTCCTTCAGGCTGCGCAGGTCATGCCGGCGCAGCACCATGATGGTGTCGTGGTCGGCGTCGGGACCGGTGAGGAGGCCGGACCAGAAGCCGAGCTGTTCCACACCCGACACGAGGACCACCGAGCGGGTCGCCTCGGCGGCGTCGGGCAGCACTGCCCTGGCCAGGTCGAAGGACTCCCGGCAGGACTTCTCGCTGCCCAGAGAGAGATCGCTGATGAGCAGTCGCCGCTCGCCAGCGCGGCCAGCGGCGAGCTCCTTGCGGAACGTCTTGGCACTTCCGATGGCGGGCACAGACCAGCCCGCCACCCTGCCCGTCACCTCACGCAGGGTCCGTTCCACATCGGCGACGCCCGTCGCCTGTGTACCGAGAACAACGCGGACTTGGTTCACGTATTCGCCCAGCAGGTAGTCGATCTGGTTGACGGTGAGCGGGGCGGACCTGCCGTCGTAGAGGTCCGGACGGCTCTCCAGGACAACGGTCTCCTCAAGCCGGGACTCCGTCTCCGCCCGCAGCAACCGCGCCTCGATCTCCTGGGCGGTACCGATCATGCGCAGCGCGTTGGGCCCTCGCAGATGCCAGCCCTGACCGTCGTTGTTCGGCGCCAGGACACCGAGGCCGACCATCTCCTGCAGATAGGCGCGAAACCCCTCGCTGTCCAGGTGCTCGAAGCCGCGGGGCCACCAGCCAGCACATTCCTCCCGCAACTCCCTGTCACTGAGGCGGGTTTCCAGACCGTTGTCCCGAGCGTGCTGGGCAAGCACATTGGCGATGACGTGGTAGCGGTCGTCCAGGGCAAGGGTGTCCTTGAAGGCCGCGGTGATGTCCGAACGCAGCGAGGTGTCCTGTTCTACCGCGTCGACATCGGAATCCTCGATCGTGTATGGAGGCGGCGCGAGCGGTGCTCGCGCCCGCTTGTCCTGCATGACCTGCACCATCCTGCTGCCGAAGATCTGCAGCAGGAAGGGCTGGTACGAGCAGAAGCCGAGCACGCGGTTGACGAGGTCGACGTCAGCGAACTCGAAGCCGAGCGCACGCATCGGGTGCACGATCAGGTCGGCGGCGAACTGGGGGGCGAGCGGTCCCACGACCGTCGGGGTCTGCGCCAGGTGGCTGAACGGGCCGTTCCTGGCGAGCCGGGTGAAGCGCTGCACCGAGTGCAGACCGGCGAACACGACCTTGGCCCGGCCGCGCGAGTCCTCACCCAGACCGCGCAGCCGACGGGTCTCCGTGCACTCGGGAACGTCTGCCTCGAAGAAGCGGTCGCACTCGTCGAGGAGGATGAGCAGCCGCCGGTCGGGATCCTGAGCGAGCCACCGGGCGATCCCGTCGGTGACCCGTTGCCATGATTCCTGTTGTGGGCCCCGGCGTCGGGGCTCCTCCAGAACGCCCTGCCTGATCAGCTCCTGGTCGAGCGTGGGCCAGATGGCCTCGGCACCGAGTGCAGTGCCCCGGCCGATGCCGATCTTGTCCAGGTTGAGGTAGAGCTTGCGGTAGGCCCCCGGCCGCTGTTCCTCGAAGCGGTCCCCCGCGTCGGCAAGTAGGGCCGACTTGCCGAGACCCCGGCCGCCGTAGAGGATCTGGGTCCCCGCCGGGTCGTGGATGCTCTTGCGCTCGCGGTCCCGTCCGTAGAACATCTCCCGGCCGATTTGGCCCCGCTTCTCCTTGATGTATGGGTTCACCGCGGAGAACGGAAGCAGCGTCTCGGTCGTGGCGTCCACCCGCCGGTTGCCGTGCGCGATGAGGTAGGCCAGCGCGGCGTCGTCCACCACCATGACCGGCTTGGTGTCCTGGGAGGCGGCGGCCAGCTCATTACGGGTTCTGCTGTCCAGCGTCCCGAAGTGGACGACGAGCAGACTGCTCTCGTCGGGGTCCTGCAGAGCGCGAGTGATGAGCAGTTTGGCCGCGGGCCGGCCCCAGATCAACAGGGCGCGGAGCTTGCCGCCACGGTCCTTGATCTGCGATCCGAACGCGGGCGCCCAGGCACGGCCGGTGACGTGCACGGGCGCGAGTTCGAAGAACCGGTAGTCCTTACCACGCGGCAGATCGTCCAGAGGCCGTGCGCGCCGGGCCTCGTATCCGAGGAGAGCCAGAGCCGGATTGAGGCTCTCGCGCGGATTGATGTTGATACGGTCCTTCGTCGCGGCGAGCGTGCTCCACAAGTTCAGGGCCGCGGCGGCCCGTTCGGCCTCCTCCTCCGAGAGTCCTGCATAGTCCAGCACGGCGCGGTCGCCGTATCGGCCACGGGCGCGGACGGTCGCGATCAGGTCAGCGTCGATGCCGCCCGGCAACGAGTCCGGCACGGCGGGGAAGAACGCCTCCAGGTGCGAGTCCTCGGACCTGATCTCGGGTACCGGTTCGCCGAGTTCGAGGAAGTAGACGAGTTCGGCCGCGGTAGCCAGGCTGTCGGTGTCCAGGTTGCGCAGGACTCGTTCGCGGTCCTCCGCGCTCACGTCCGTCAGCGCCGCCAGCCGGGCGCGCAGCCGGTCGGCGGCTTCCTCACGGTAACGGGGCAGCAGTTCTTCGACTCGGTCGAGGTTGCGCCGGACTGCGGCCAGTTCGCCCGGCCGGTCGTGCTCCAGGTGTGCTCGGGCGTCGGCGAGCAACTCCTGGAGGCTGACGTCCTGTTCGACGGTGAGTGCCTCGTCGGCCTGGGACCGGCGGAGCCGGGCGGCCAGTTGCCGATGTTTCTCGGCGAGCGCGGCGCGGCGCTCCTTCTGGATCGCGCTGAGGCGTGCGCGACGCTCCTCCGAGAGCGACAAGGTGTGGGCTGCAGGAAGGACGTCGAAGTCCGCGAGGTCCGTGATGGTGCGAATCACGCCAAATTCGTCACGGGCGAGCTGCCGTTCGATCGCGTCGTCCCAGGTACGGTCCACTGCCTTCAGCAAGCCGTCCAAGGTCGGCTTCTCTCCCGGCACGGCCGACTCGGCCTTGTGGAGCTCGGCGTCCAGAACCGTCTGAACGTCCGGCTCGGATCCCGTCTCGACCGGTCGACTATTCGCATCCAACCCGTCGAAGACCTCGGCGAACAGGTCCCGCGCCACGTAGGCGGTGGCTTTCGCCAAGACGGCGGAGCTGCGTTCGGCCGCGGTGAGGTCGTCGGCGACCCGCTCGCGCAGGCCGAGGAGGGAGAGGCGCAGGGATGCAATGGACTGGAACGCCCACACATTCTCCTCGGAGCGTCCTGCTTCCAGGTCGCGCTTGACCGTACGCCACTGCCGAACGGCGTCCCGGACGCGGTCGAGGCAGTGGCGGACGTTGTTGCGGCCCGACCCCTGGATGCCACGACCGCCCGGCCCGCGCAGTGCAGCGTCCATCTCGTCGATCGCCGCCTCGACCTGAGCTCGGCGGGCGAGGTTTTCCAGCAGCTCGTCGGCCAGGTGCTCGGCGTCCGGGGCCCCGGCCACGATTGCGGTCAGCACGCTGCCGAGCAGACCGGTCGGCGCCAGCCAGCGCTGCACCATGGCGCTGGCCCGTTGGAAGCGCATTCGAGGGACAGTGAGCATAGCCTGGCAGGCGTCCACGGCCGCGCGCAGCTCGCCCTCGGTGTGGGAGACATCGGCGACAACGGCATGGGGCGGCGCGATGAGCAGTGCGCCCTGCAGTGCACGTTCTGCCACCATGGTGGCCACCTCGTGCAGGGCATCGGGCAGTTGCGGGGTGAGCGCCCTCAGCTGTGCACCGACCACGGGTGCACCCGTCACTAGGGCTGCCCGGACCAGCGTGGGCAGCAGGAGCAGGGACAGCGCGTCACTGTCGCTCTCCTTACGGGCCTCCCACTCGTGCAGCGCCTCTTCGATGATCTGAGCCGCTCGGCCGGTCCTGGAGTGCAGCAGTGTCGCCGCGGCGGCCAGGCGCAGGACCGCGGCCTCGGTGTCCGGGCGGTCGGCGGCCTGCGACAGGTGAGCGGCAAGTCCGAAGCGCTTCTCGGCGATGAGACGGGCGAGGACGGGTTCGATGCTCTTCGTTTCCGTGCCGTCGGCTGTTTCCGTGGTGGTGTCGACGGCCGCGGTCGCTGCGGGGGCGGCGAAGACCCGCCGTTCCGGCGCGTGCTGCTGCTCAGCGGTGTCGGCGGACCGGGGAGGTCGCTCGGCCGGGACGCAATCGGCGGTGCTGTGGTCCCGCGTTTCAGGCACGCCGGTGTCAGCCTGCGCGGCGGTGGCCGTCTCCGGGGATATGGCCCCTTCCGGCGCCTCGGGAACCTCGGCGGATTCCTCGCCCTGCGGGGCAGCGGCCGTGTCGGGGTGAGGGGTCCTGTGCTCGCTCAACGTGATCTGCTGGTACAGGACGGCGGCCACAGCGTACGGCGGATGTGCAACCGACAACTGCTGTTGGAGCTCGATGATCTCCTGCTGTGCGTCGGACCGGTCCTTCATGTCGGCGAGGCGCACCAGCAGCGTGAGAATGTGTGCGCACACGTCGTCCTGTTCGTCCCACTCTTGCTTCGCGAGCAGTGCCTCCGCGCTGTGCCTGGCGTCCGCGATCACCGCGGCCACCGCACTGTCCGGAGCGCAGCCCAGGGCCGTCACCGTCTGCACCACTTGACGGGCCTCGGCATTCCTCTCCTTCCGTTCGACGCGCGCACGAACCTCGTCGATCGACCTCAGGACATCGGTGAGGCGATCGGTGACGCCGGTGACGCCGAGTTCTGAGAGCACACCCCGCACGTGGGAGAACGCCGGGGCGACCGCGGCGAGCGGCACCAAATCAGTGTCGGTGGGCGGGCACCCGTCCAGCAGGGCGGCGCGCACGCGGTCGACGGCGCCTCGTGCCTCCTCGACGACGTGCTTGAGCTCCTCCTCGGCCGAGGCCAGATCGTCTAGGGAGCGCCCCTCACCAGGGGGCTGCTCTCCCTGCTGCGCTGAGGACTCGGCCAGTTCTGGAGCCGAGATGTGATCGGGCAGCCGGGGAGCCGGGACCGCAGCGGTCGGCTGTGGTTCCTCAGCCGCCGCGTCCTCGCCAAGCGCAGTGAGGTGGTCAAACCCGGGAGTCGCGTCGATTACCTGCTGAGCGGCCTTGAGTACTGCGGCCAGTGCCGCCTCGTCCGCCTCCATACCGAACCAGTCGTGTTCCGCGGCCCATACGAGCAGTCGGGCGTCGTGCGCCGAAGCCTGGAGGTGGGAGAAGAGCGCCAGGCGGAGCAGGCATGCGCCCCAGCGGCCCACGAGACCGGGGCTCGTACCCGCGGCCCCGTGCTCAGCGACCTCGTGATCGATGTCGTTCATGATCCGGGCGGTGAGGTGGGACACCGCATGCCTGTGGTGGGTCGGCTCCACCCGTTGCAATCGCTTGAGCACTTGCTCGCTGAGCACGCGCCCGAACCGCCGCGGTTCGACCTTGCGGAAGCCGAGAGCCCTCATGATGGCCTGACGATCCTTGGGCCCGAGGGAGTTCAGCGCGAGTTCCGTCTCGCCGACTGTGAGGGCGTCGAGGGCGGCGTCCAGGATCTGGCCGAGTCCGTCGAGCGTTACGGCGAGTTCCTTAAGCAGTCCAACCGGTGTGCCGTGCGGGGAGGACGGTGGTTTGGCGACCACGGCGTAGCTGGCGGTCATTCAGTCCCGATCTCTTGTTTCCTGTGATGTGGATGCGGGGGGTGTGGCGTGCGGCCCGCCCATGTCGGGCCGGTCCGGCCGGGGCGGGTCAGCGCCGGCGAGAGTGTTCCGTGACGAAGGTGTAGCCGGGTGGCAGTTCCCAGCCGTCCGCCTTTCCGACGTGGCGGCAGTGCTCGCGGTAGGCAGCGCGCTGTGCATTGGTCGGTTTCGAGCCCGCGGGCAGCCTCCGCAGAAAGCCGTGGACGAAGTGCTCCACGCCGTGGACCTGCGGCGGCGCGCCGGCACGCGAGCCCGGTCGTGGCACCACCACGGGGTTCGGCGCGTAACCGATCAGGGCGATGGGCGGCTCACCGTCGCGGGCAGGGTGGTGGGGCTCGCCGCCCACACCGCGGCTGCCGATGGCCGGGTACAGGTGGTGTTCGGCGAGGAGCTCGTCAACGACCTGCTCCAGTGCGGTGACTTGCTGGGGGGCGGGAGTTGTGTCGTAGACGCCTCGAGGGAGGGCGGCCCGGTCAAGGAGAGCATGTCCGTCGGGCGTGAGGCGGCCGAAGCGTCGTACGGTACGCAGGACGATACGCCGGGTGTCGAGGCCGGCGGACGAGTCGCCGTCCCGCTCACTACCCGGCGCTCCTTCCCGGGTGAGCACTCCCGAGTCGTAGCGATGCGCGACGAGCTGCCCGTCGATGTCGACAGGGTGTTCCAGTTCGACGGTGTGGACCCGGAAGACGGTACCGCCGCGCGGCCACTGGATGTACAGACACAGCCCGGGGAAGAAATCGATGGGCCACTGGACGTTCCGGAGCATGCCGGTCTCATCGGTGAGATCCAGAAGCACCTCCTGGACCTCCTCGGACGCGTCGAGCTCGCCGCCGGGATGGCTGAGTTCCAGGCGTACGCGCACGGAGCCGGTATCCGTGCCGAGATATGCCAACCCGTCCCGGGCCCTGGGGCTCAACGGCAGTCGGTCCTCCATGAGGTGGGCGAGCCGCAGCGGGATCTGCCAGCAGACCTCGCTGTCGTTGATCCTCAGGTAGTTCGGCGGACCGATCCGGTCACCGTCCGCGAGCGGGGTGTCCGCGGGTTCGGCATCGACGTACCTTTCGTCCTCCGGCTGTTCCTCTCGGGGGACGATCTGTGCGTGCGGCACCGCGACAGGCCGAGGCGGCGCGGGTGGATGCACCGTGTCATGCCAGCCGCGTCCCGCTGGGCGTAGCGGATCACTGTCGTCCGCCTCCTCCGAGCCCGGGTGGTGGGACCGCCAGATGCCACCGTTCTGGAAGTCGTCGTCGAGGGTGATCCGTACGTCGCTCCCGGCGCGTATGCCGTTGTCCGTGTCTCCCCGGACGAAGTCCGCGACCGCCAGGTTGGCGCGGCACACCGAGACCGCGTATTCCACTCCGCTCAGCAGTGGTTCGGCACCGTCGACGCCGCGCAGCCACGCCCCGATCGCCGTGTACACGGTGCGGGAACCGTTCACGCCGTGCCGTCGGTGGGTGGCAGGGGCCGCACTGCGTTCCAGGGAGCTGGCGAGGGCTTTCAGGTCGTCGCCGCCCAGCGGCCCGTCGTGGCCCAGGGCGGCCCCGATGCGGGTACGGGTCAGTGCGTAGTGGCCCCAGCTGCGCAGACTGTCGCTGGTGCGCAAGGCGTGATCGACGGTGTCCAGCAGCCCGCTGAGGGCGCTCTTCAGCCGCTCCTCCGTGCCACCCCCGGCCAGGTGGGCGACGGACGCGGGAACGAGGGGGCTCAGCAGTGCTTCGCGCTGGTGGGTCAGCAGATGCTGCACGAAGGCGGTGCAGTCGTCAAGCCCGGCGTGCGGCGCCGAGCCGTAGCGGGCGTCGACGACGACGTGGCCGTCCTTGTTGAGCCACTTCTGGCGGGACCGGAACCGCTGCAACTTCGCCTCGCTGAGCTGCAGCGCGGGGCCGAACGCCGTGAGATCAGGGACCAGCAGCTCCCGGCGCACTGGGTGCGGTGCCTCCGACAGCTCGCTCGGTCCTCGGACACCGGCCGGTACCCCGGACACCCACGCGGGTACGTCGGCACCCTCTTCGACGCCGGGGTGGCGGCCCTCCTTGTAGACGATCTCCGCGTACAGCGGGTCGGATCCTGTTTCGATGCGAACGAGTGCCCCGACGGGTACGGCCGGTACTTCGTCGCCCAGCGTCAGGGAGGGGAACGCGTCCAGGTCGAAGGGGCCGTTGCCGTGACCTTCGCCACTGAGCTCGTAGCCGAAATAGGCCGCATTGAAGGCGACCGCGGTGTGCACCGGACACACGCGGTCGGACACGACCGCCTCCAGGTAGCGACGCAACCGTTCCAGTTCCTCGGCGGGTGTGCTGCGGTGTCCGCCGGTCATGGCGGGAGTAAGCACAGGCTCGCCGTCGAACGGCCGCCAGATGTCCGGTCCAGTGCTGATCATCGTGGCCACGCCCAGCTGTCCTTCCGTTCGGGTCCGCTTCCCGCCCGGCGGGATCTCATGTTTCGGACTGGGCGGACAGCTCGCCAGAGGCTGTCCGGGCCCTCGACTGCGGCTCCGGCTGCGGCCAGCCGTGTGAGGCTCGCGCCCACCGCCGTATAGGACAGATCCGCACGACCGCCGAAGTGGCGGCTTTCCCGGATCGCCTTCGGCAGGGGGACCATCTTTCGATTCCTCGGGTTGTAGGAGGATTCGTCGCCGCGCAGTGCGTGCCAGAGCCGGCGCGGGTGTGCGCCCTGCGGCTGGAGCTGCAGCAGCCGGTGGACCTGGAGGTCGACGCGCTGGTCGCGCAGTGAGGTGTCGGTACCGCCTCCCTCGCGGGGGCGCGGGCTGTCGAATGCCTGGGCGACGGCAGGGCGCCGCTCCTCCACGGGCCAGCGGCCGGTGTCCCAGCAGGCCGAGCAGCGGCAGCGGGCCGTGGTGCAGCACCCCTCGGGCAGGTCGCTGACGCCGAAGTAATCGGCGAAGACCCGTTGGGCGCATACCGTGCTCGCGTCGAAGAAGTTTCGGAGCCTGGCCAGTTCCTCGGCGGCCCGGCGCCCGCGTCGGCCGAGCAGCGGGAGGAACCCGTCGGGCAGGGTGCCGGTGCGGGTGGTCAGACCGGTGACCAGGCGGCGGCTGGGTGCCGCTGAGACGTCCAGGAGCCCACGGTCGTGGAAGTCGGCGAGCAGTTCCCAGGTCGCCGACGGTCCATCGGCGACCGAGCGGTAGTCGGGGCACCGGGCGGCGAGTTCCCCGTCGAGAGCTCGGACGTCGACCTGTCGTGGGGTGTCCCAGGACAGGGCGGTGTCGATGACGGTCTGCTCCAGCCGCACGGACCCGGCCGCTTCCTCGTCGCGCTCCGCTGCAGTGGTAGGCGTCTGTCCCCCGCCGTGGCCGGCCGGTCGGAGGTCGCCGGGTTTGACCGCGCAGAACGGTGGGTGGTCGCCGAGGTCCTCGACGGCGCCGAGGTCGGCGAGCGCGCTGAATGCCCGCATGATGCCGCCCTGGTAGCGCTCCTGGGTGTGCCGGTCGTCCAGCTCAGCCTCGCTCAGCGCACCGCTCGCGGCGTCCTCGGCCATAAGCAGGTCGGCCAGCCGTACCGGATCGAGCGTGCCGTCCCGCTGGGCAAGGACAAGGTTGCCCATGCGCCGGAGCAGCGACGCGGGCAATTCCTGGCCCGTCATGAAACGGACCATGCGCAGGCCCCGGCTCGTCGCGAGGGCGAGACCGCTGTTGACGGGGCCGTCGTCGGCCGTCCCCCGGCCCGCGCCGTCCCGCCCCGCCCGACCCAACTGCTGGTAGAGCGCGGCCAGGTCGGTAGGCGGCGACACGCACATCACGGTGCGTACGTCGGGCCGGTTGACACCGAGCCCGAACGCGGAGGTGGCCACCACCACGACCGGGACGAAGCCGTCGTCGCCTCCCCGGGGCGCCTCCCGGAACTCAGTCATGACGGCCGCCTTCTCCGCCTCCGTCAGACGGCCGTGGAACCGCAGCACGCGGACGCCAGCGTCACCCACGTACTCGCGCAGGTGGGTGTAGAGGGTGTTGACCTCCTTGACGGTGAGGCAGTAGAAGATGGCGTGACCGTCGAGCGCGTCGACGACGCGCTCGACCAGCCCCGCCACACCTCCCTGTCCGAGTCGGTCGAGGGAGCGGCGGAAGACGGCGAGTTCGGGCCTAATCGGGTTCTCGCGCACCGTCAAAAGCCCACCGACGACTCCGGGATGCTCTGCTTCGGCGGTCGCCTCGGCCGAGGCGGGCTCAGGGACCTCGGCGGGCAGACCGAACAGTCCTTCGCGCAGCGCCTCGTGGACGGCCCTGTTAGCGGTGGCGGTCACCGCGGTGACCGCCACCCCGTGGTCCCGGCGCAGCTCGTCCAGGAACCTGCTGACCCGGCGCATGCTGGGCCGAAAATCCTCCCATTGCGGGAGGGTATGTGCCTCGTCCACGGCGATCCGGGTCACCCGGCCCGCCGCCGTGGCCGCGCGGACGGTCTCCCGGAAGCGCCGCTGGCACAGGCGTTCCGGGCTGACGTAGACCAGGCGGATACCGTGGTCGGCCCGACCGAGGAGCTGGTCCGTCACTTCTGTCTTGCCAGCCCTGCTGCTGGACTCACGCAGCGGGGAGATGAGTGCGCGGACCGCGCCACCGATGGACCGGTTCAGTTCGAGCGCCTGGTCGTGCATGAGAGCGACGAGCGGGCTGACGACCACGGTGACGCCGGGCAGGACCAGCGCAGGCAGCTGGAAGGTGAAGCTCTTACCGAAGCCTGTGGGAAGCAGTCCGAGTACGTTGCGCCCCTCGGTCACGGCGGCGATGACGGCCTGCTGGGCCGGCTTGAGGGCCACGGGTTCGTCGACGAGCCGCAGCAATCCTCCGATGCGGGCGCAGCGGTCCTTGATCTCCTCCACGAGCAGGCCCTGTTCCCGCAGCTTTTGAGTCTCCTCGGTGGTCAGGGCCAGTTCACGGATGCGCCTGGTGTGTGGTAGGAGGGTCTGTCGTTCGAGGGCTTCGTCGGTACACAGCTCCGCAGCCCGGGTGGGGTCCAGGAGGTTGTGGGCCGCCATGAACTCCCAGATACGACGCCATCCTTCGGCCATGGTGGCGACGTTGCCACCGCCGATGTCGCCGGTTTCCGGGTCGGGGCGCTGAAGTCCGTCATCGAGGCTGCCGAGGAAGGCACGCCGGTAGGAGCGACGCAGGCTGCTTGCTCCCGCAAGCTTGCGGTCGCTGATGACGACGACGCCACGGTGGCGGTCGGAGCGGATGAGCCGGCCCACCGCCTGACGCAGCTGAAGCGCGGCGAGCGGCAGGTAGTAGTGCTCGGTGGCGGCACCTTCCGGATCGGGGTGGCCGTCCTGCTCGGCGCGTTCGGCAACCGCCGCGCGCCGGGCCTCCACGATCGGAGCGGCGAACGGCGCGAAGGGCAGTTTGTTGATCCACACCAGACGCAGCCGCTCGGCGTCGGAGACGTCGACCCCCTGCCAGAGTCCCTTGGTGCCGACGAGAAACCCTCCGCCATCCCGTCGGTCGGTGAAGGCCTGATAGGCCCGGCCGTTGCCGAGAGTGAGCGCCTCGACGACCGGGGTGTCGAGGGCGCGGGAGCGCAGCTCCCGCACGAGGTGGAAGCCGATGCCCGCGGCGGTCGAGCGAGCGGTCGTGAGGATCACGCCGCCGCCATCAAAGCCGTTGCCGTCGGCGCGTCCACGTGTCATTTCGGTGGCGAATCCGGCGACGTGGTGGGCGACGGTCCGCAGGGCGCCCTCCTCCTGCTCCGCCCAGGAGGGGAAGTCGGAGAAGCACACGACCTCGGCCTGGCTGCGCAGGGCGAACGGGGAAGGCAGGGACAGCGTCGGCAGATCGTCGGGCAACCCGAGTCGGGTCCGCATGAAATCCCATTCTCCGGCGACACGCAGGGTCGCGGAGACGTAGTAGACACGGTCGAAGGACTCCAGGTAGCGCCGCCACTCCGGGTCTGCGGGCAGATCAACGGGACTGGTGGCGACACGGAAGCGGTAGGACCGCAGTTCCGCCTTGGGTTCGTCCACTTCCTCCAGATGTATGACGCGCGAAGGCGGAGCCTCGTCCAGAGTGAGGGCGGGGTCGAGAAAGGCGCGGATGTCGGTCGTGATCCGGTCGAGGGCCGTAGTGAGTGATTCGGTGTGCTCCGCGAGCGCGGTCAGGCGCTCGCGTACCAGGGGATCGATTCCGGCAGCGTGCTGGACCACGTACCGCTCCAGCGTGATGCGACAAAACACCAGCGCCTTGGCGATGCTCTCCAGCACCACCGACAGCCGCCGGGTGTGCCGGGTGCCGGAGGTGCCGACGTAGGGACTGGCGAGCGTGGTCGCCCGGCTGCCGATGCGTACGCCCACGCCCTTGGCCTGGGCGTCGAGGGCCTGCGCCGCCAGCCGAGGAAGGCGTTCATCATCGAGCAGTCGTTCGAGGTCTGCAATCGGTGCGACGGCCTGCTCCTTGGCGGTGCCCGGGTGCGCGTCCGCGATCCATGCCTGGTACTCCGGCAGTAGAGCTTCCAGATCCTGATAGTTGACGGTCACAGTCAGCGCGGACGTGGCGGCGTTCTCCAGCTCATGCGCCTCGTCGATCACGAGGAGCACCTCAGGTCCGACGGCACGCAGGTCGTCCAAGTGGGAGAGGACGAGTGCATGGTTGGCGAGGATGAGGCGGTGGCTGTCGATCGACTCCCGGACGGTGTCGGTGTGCATAGTGAGCGGATTGCCTGTGGCGGGGCCATAGTCACCGTCGCGCTGGGACAGCGACTCCAACCAGAGCGGCAGGCCGCGCCCGATGTAATCGATGAAGAAGGCGGGCAGGTCCACCGGGTCGACCGATCTGGCCGTCCAGGACTGGGGGGGGCTCCTTGGCCGCGAGCAGGCGCAGCGCGAGGAAGACGGCGAGTTCGCGAAACCGGATCCGCTGGGAGAAGCGGGCGCGGGCGGTGCCTGCGGAGCGGCGCCGACGCGTGGCCTCGGCGAGGGTCTTCGTCAGGGCTGCGAGAGAGAGCCGGTTGGACTTGCCCTTGACCAGGTCGGCGACCCCGAGGATGCCTGGCAGGGCCCGCTCCAGGTCCTGGACGTCCTTCGCCATCTGGCTCTGCAACTGTTTGGTGTACGTGGCAATTACAGCGGTACGGCTGTCGCCACCGGCGAGCCAGTCCAGCGCGGCGGCGAGTACGGCATAGCTCTTTCCGGTGCCGGTGGGCGCTTCCAGCAGGCCGCCGACGCCGCGGTCGGTCCAGTCATGCAGCGTCGCCGTCATCTCCTGCTGGGCGGGCCGGGGTTCAACGCGGGCGCCGTGCACGACCCGGGCGAGAGCGGTCGGCTCGACCCGTCCGTCGGCGCCCCGCAAGACGTCCGGCACGTCCACGGCGCCCTTGCCCGGTGCTCTTCCGCCAGGGGTTCGACGCGGCGTGTGCTGCTCGAACTCGGCACCCAACAGGCGGGTCACGTGTGCGTACTCCCACACTTGCGGCTCTCGATCATTGGCATCCTCGCCCTCGGCCAGTTCCCGCAGCAGTCGCCACGCGTCGGAGTCGGGGCAGACGTCGGCGATGAGACCGCGTAATTCGGCCGTCCTGCAGGCGAACTCGGCGGCGGCCCGCTCGAGGAGGCGCACCAGCAAGAGCGCGTCACTGTCCGCAGTATGGGCGCGCAGGCCCGAACGGGACACGTCGAGCTGGATCGCCAGGTCCTGAAGTCGGTGGGACGGGGCTGTCGGCCACATGGCGTGCGCGAGGTACAGGGCATCGACGGGGCGCACGGCGGAGAGCGGATCGCTGGTACCGGCCTCCTTCGCCGCTTCACAGACGACGGGAAAGTCCAGTGTCGTACCGTTATAGGCGACCACGACATCGGCGTCCGACAGGAAGTCACGCAGCTCCGTCCACGCCTGTTGCTGGGATACCCCCTGGCCAAGCACAGCGTCCCGCACGCTGCTGTCACGCAACTCCTCAGTGTCACCAGGGAACCTGAGGTATCGCCGCCAGCGGGGCGCCGCAGCGACCCATTCACGATCGGCGCCGAACCTGACCGCTGCCGCCTCGTAAACGTGCCGCTCCAAGTAGGGAGCGGTCGCCGTCGTCCGTACGACGCTTTCGACGTCGAGCGCGACGGTCCGCAGCACGGACGTCTCGTCCAGCCGTGCAGCAACAGCGGACTCAGCGCCTGGCTGGCGCCGTTCGGACGCCACCTGTGCCGGACGCACCAGTTCCTGCGGAGCAACAGGCAGGAGAAGGTCCCCCGAAGCGATCAGCAGACCTCCGCGGACCGCCTCGGCGACCAGCTTGACTAACCGCTGCTCCGGCAGTGTGCCGAACTGCCTCTTGGCCTCGACGACCAGTTCCCGCTCAGAAATTCCGGACGAGAAGGCACGGACCAGCTCTGCAACCTTCCGCGACGCCGCAGAAACCGTCTGCCCTTCGGGCATGTATACCCCCCTTGCACACGGCCCCGGCCAATGCTTGACCGCGCCGCTCCCTCGGCTCTCCCTCCCTGGAGACCGGGACGTGGCCTACATCATAGTTTCATTCATAAGGTTACGGACCTTTAGTAGAAATCTCGTGGGCGACAGACGGACACGGACAGGCGTGACGGTGTTCAGCTTCCACGAGCCGAACTGGCACATAGGGGGCACATAGTGAAAGATCGGCGTGCTCGCCCGTCCAGCACGCGGCCTCTTCCGCTGCCGCGGCCATCACCCCTTCGCGCATTCCCCCGCCATTTGCTGACCCCGCTCGCGGCGTGCCTTCACTACAGACGGGTCCATGCCCCTCCTCCACACACGACTTCGACAGCGGGGTGACGCCGAGGGATTCGGCGAGACTTTCCGGATCCAGCCGGAAGCCTTCCGACCAATTCTTCGAGCCGGCCGTTACCGAGTTCCACCGTCGGGACCCGGACTGGGCATGGGAGTGGGATGCAGTGTTTGACCGTTACCGCAGACCGGTTTCGCCGTGAGTCCACTGCGGTGTATCGCTCGGCTGCCCTGCACATCCGCCGTGCAGGGCAGCCACCGCCGTGGACGGCTCCGGGGTGGGACCTGCTGGCTACACCGCATCCTCTCGTTGCAACGGTGGTAGAGGGGATGGACGCGATGACCGCCTCTCAGGCGTTGTCGTCATGGATCCGCGCACCCAGATCCTCCGCCCACTCCAGCGCCCACGCCTTGAGTTCTTCGATCTGCCGGGAGGTGAGCCCGTACGCGGTGTAGTCCTCGTCCTCGTACCAGTCCGCGCCGATGAGCCGGTCCCGGAGGTCTTCGAGGCTGAACTCGTCGTGGGCGCGACGGCGGCCCAGGGATTCGAGGTCGGCGGTGGAGCGGTGGCGGGAGGCAGCCTGGACGTCGATGAGGTCACGGACGGTGCCGCGGTCGGCGAGGGCGCGGACCTTGGTGCCGATCACGTCATCGAGGGAAAGAACGGGGCCGTAGGGGGTCTGAGCGGGCGGAGCCCAGAACGCCTCCTTGAGGACGTCGACCTCGCACTCCTCGCCGGTGTCCGGATCGGTGACGAGGAACCGGCCGCTGAGCGGATCGGTCTGGACGTGCGTGGTCCGCCATCCGCGCGCGCTGAGGCCAGCTGTGAGTGAGGCGACGATCTCCTGCATCGGAGCAGGGTTCTCGGTGGCGACATCGAGGTCGCGGCTGAAGCGTTCGACCAGGCCGTGGGCCTGCACGGCGTATCCGCCGGTGAGGACCAGAGGGTAGGGGGAGCCGAGGTCGAGGATGTCGGCGAGGAGACGCTCGTGGAGCAAAGTGAGCTTCACGCGGCGGTCGCGCTGGTCGTAGCGGTGCGGAGCAGCTCTGGGAAGGCGTCCTCCCAGACCTCGCGGACGTAGGGACTGATCAAGCGCCGCAGCACGGGCCACTGCTCGGCGAGCAGCCGGTGGTGCAGGAGGGCCACCAGGTCCTCGCGCAGTCCTTCGGCGAGGACGGTCCGGTAGAGCGTCATGCGGGACTTCGGACGGTCCAGGCTGTAGCTCGTCCGCCCGGACCAGACGATGTGGAGCGGCAGGTCCACGTTGCCCTCGATGGGGCCGGCCAGCTCCTGCAAGCGCTCGGGCAGTCGGCTGCGGTAGCGGTCCCGCAGCACCTCGGCGCGGGGTGCGGTGATCGTCGTGTCCATGCATCCAGTATCACTGCTGGGAGGCGACGGCATGGCGGATACGGGGCTCCCCTGTCGTACGTACGGGTCGGGCGGCCGACCGCCTTTCCCTCGGGCATCTCCCCCAGCGGGCGCATGGCGCATCATGGCCTCTCCGTGCAGCCACCGGACGGCATGGCGACCGGCTGCCTGGCCGACCAGGGGACGGTCCCGCTCGCGGGTACGGGTGATCATGACGCAGCAGGTCACGCGGAGGGCCGCCGCGGTGGGGTCGGCCGCGGCTTCGGTCTCGGAAACACCGGTCCGACCGGCCCGGAGGCAAGCGGCTACAGTGCGCGAGACGGCAGCCTGGTCAGGGAGGGGAAGCGTGAGGGACACCAGTGACACCCAGCCCGCCGAGGGGGGAGCGCGAGCGCCGCGGCAGAGCCGGCTGCACCGCCTGCTGCGCTTCGTCCCCCTGATCGCCCCCGTCCTGCTGTGGGCCGTGCCCTGCTGGGTGCTCCTGCACGGCGGCCAGCGCTGGCCGCTGCCCGTCACGCTGGTCGGCACCGCCCTGTTCGTCCTCGGCCTCACCGGCATGCCGCTCGCGATGGCGCGCGGCCACGGCCGGCGCCAGCAGGATTGGGCGGCGATCATCGGTGACACCCTGCTGGGCGCCGGCTGGGTGCTGTTCACCTGGTCGGTCCTGTTCGGCGTCCTGTTGCGGCTCGCGCTGACCGTGGCCGGCGTCGAGGACGGTCAGGGCCGGGCCAGGATCGTCACGTGGGCCGTCCTCGGCGTGACCGCCGTACTGCTCGCCTGGGGGTACGCCGAGGCCCGTCGCGTGCCCCGCGTGCGCCGTCTCGACGTGCGGCTCCCGCGGCTGGGTGCCGGGCTGGACGGGCTGCGTGTCGTCCTCATCACCGACACCCACTACGGTCCGCTCGACCGCGCCCGCTGGTCGGCACGGGTGTGCGAGACCGTGAACGCCCTGGAAGCCGACCTGGTCTGCCACACCGGCGACATCGCGGACGGCACGGCCGGGCGCCGCCGCGCCCAGGCCGTCCCGCTCGGCACCGTGCGGGCCACCCGGGCCCGCGTCTACGTCACCGGCAACCACGAGTACTACAGCGAGGCCCAGGGCTGGGTCGACCTGATGGACGAGCTGGGCTGGGAGCCACTGCGCAACCGCCACCTGCTGCTCGAACGCGGGGGCGACACCCTCGTGGTCGCCGGTGTGGACGACGTCACCGCCGAGTCCTCCGGCCTGGCGGGCCACCGCGCCCACCTCGCCGGAGCCCTGGAGGGCGCCGACCCCGACCTGCCCGTCCTGCTCCTGGCACACCAGCCCAAGTTCGTCGACCGGGCGGCAGCCGCCGGCATCGACCTCCAGCTCTCCGGCCACACCCACGGTGGCCAGATCTGGCCCTTCCACCACCTCGTCCGCATCGACCAGCCCACCCTCGCCGGCCTCAGCCACCACGGCAACCGCACCGTCCTCTACACCAGCCGCGGCACCGGCTTCTGGGGCCCGCCGTTCCGCGTCTTCGCCCCCAGCGAGATCACCCTGCTCGTACTCCGCTCCCCGCACCCGCCCGCCTCGGCGTAGCGCCCGAGGGGCCGACGCATCCGCTCGCAGCGGTCCGCGGGCCGAGGGACGCGGACCGAGGGACGCGGCACCGTACGGCCGGGCCCGTCTCGCCGAGGACGCGATCCGGGCGTTCCGGGGGCGGCGGCCCGGCCGTCGTGGCACCGGCGGGGGTGCTCCCCCGAGGTCGGCTCCGCCCGCGGGCGGGAGGCCCGGCGTCTCCCGTCCCCCGCGCGGTCCGCGGGGTTCCGGGCGGGCCCACCGCCCACCGCGTCGTCCGGGCGCGCACCCGCCGGCCGGAGCCCCTGCCGGTGCCCTGCGGCGTGGGGAGCTCAGTCGTGGGGCACGACGGCCACGGGCGTGGTGGCGTGGTGCAGCACGGCGTGCGTGACGGACCCGAGGCGCCGCATCCCCTCTCCGTGGTCACGGCGCCCGACGACCACGAGCTCCGCGCGGTCGCCGCTGGACAGCAGGACCTCGGAGGCGGAGCCGAACTCGCAGTGCTCGACGACTTCCACCTGCGGGTACGCCTCACGCCACGGCTTGAGGACGTCGCCCAGGGCCGCCTTCTCGACCTGCTCCAGGTCGTTCGCCTGATCGGCCACGTAGAGCGAAGCGGGGCTCCAGCCCACGGAGGCCGGGAGGCTCCAGGCGTGTACGGCGCGCAGGGGGACCCCCCGCCCGGCAGCGGCTTCGAAGGCGAACCGCAGGACGGCGCCGCCGTCCCGTCCGGGGTCCTCGATTCCGACCACCACCTCGGCGGGGCCCGGACGCGCGGCGGGGCGGGCCGGTTCCCTGACCATGACCACGGGCCCGTTCGCCTGGCGGAGCACGTGCAGCGAGACGGAACCGACCAGGTAGCCGGTCAGGGTCCCGTATCCGCGGGACCCCAGGGCCAGCACCTCGGACCGCGAGGCCTCGGCGACCAGGGAGGGCACCGGGTCGCCGTCCAGCACCTCCGTGGTGACGTGCAGGTCCGGATGCGTCTCGGCCACCCGGGCCCGGGCCTCACTCAACGCCCGCCGTACCCAGTCCTCCTCCACCGCGCGGTCCGCGCCGTGCACCACGTCGACGGGGCCCCACTTCCAGGCGTGTACGAGCCGTAGGCTCGCGCCCCGGCGCTCCGCCTCGTCGGCCGCCCAGTCCGCTGCGGCCAGGGCGGGGTCGGTTCCGTCCAGTCCCACGGTGATGATGCCGGGCATGTCGCCTCCTGTTGGGTTCGGTGATGGGGCGTGGTCTCGTACGTCGTGCCGCTACGAAGTTCGCAGCTTCCCGCTCCGGGTGACAGGGCCCCTCGGCCGTGCCACGGCTCCGACGGTCCCGCGTCGCGCGGTCCGAAGGTCCTTTCCCGTACTGTCGGGGCCTTCGTCTTCCCGCTACCCCGTCGGCACGAACCGCACCGGGCACGGAAGCGTGCCACCGGACCGAGTGGCTTTCCCACCCGGGTCACCGGCGCGCGTCCGCTCCCCGTACCACCGCGACCGGGCAGTGGGCGTGGTGCAGCAGGGCCTGGCTGACCGAACCGAGCAGCAGGCCCGCGAAGCCGCCCCGGCCCCGTGCGCCGACCACCACCAGCTGGGCGGAGCGGCTGGCTTCGATCAGCGCCTTCCGCGTCTCCCCGTGCACCACCTCGTGCTCCACCGTCACGTCGGGGTACCGCTCCCGGCAGCCGGCGAGCGCCTCGGACGACAGGCGCCCCTCCTCCTCGGCCAACGCGCCCGGCGGGTTCGCGTACGGCGTCGACGCCTCCCGCGGGCCGGGCATCGGCGCGTTCCACGTGGTCCAGGCGTGCAGCGCGACCAGGGGGGCCTTCCTCGACCGTGCCTCGGCGAAGGCGAAGTCGACCGCCCTCGCTCCCTCGGCGGACCCGTCGACGCCCAGCACGACGGGACCGTCGCCACCGGCTCGCTCGCGTACCACGAGCACGGGACACCGGCCGTGTGCCGCCAGGTGGACCGCGGTCGATCCGATCAGCAGCCCGACGAATCCGCCCATGCCCCGGGATCCGACGACCACCAGCTCGGCCGCCCGCGACTGCGTCTCCAGCACCGTCAGCGGCTCCCCCGTCACCACTTCGCCGCTGACCTCGACCTCGGGTACGGCCGCGCGGGCCCGCTCGACCCCCTCGGCCACCAGCCGGTCGGCCATCTTCCGCAACCCGCCCTCGGGCGGCCCCAGGGGCGACGGGCCCAGCGGCACGTGCAGGGCGGGCCAGAGGAACGCGTGCACCACCCGCAGGCGCGCTCCCCGGGAACGCGCCTGCCGCACCGCCGCGTCCACCGCGGCCAGACTCGACGCCGACCCGTCCACACCCACGACCACCAGCCCGCTCATCGTGCCTCCCTCTTCCGGTCGTCGGAACTCCTGCCCCCACCCCACCCCCGGCCGTGTCCCGCCGCCATGGCCCTCCCGGCCCTGTCCGAGGGCCGACCGGGCCACGGATCCCCCGCCGCCGCGTGCTCGCGCGGCACCGGCGGTGACACCGGGGGTCCGGGAGCGTGCGGGTTCGGCCGGAACCCCGCGAAGCCGGCCGCGACGGTTCCGACGGCCGATCACGGCCGGCCGGGCGTTCCGGGGATGCCCGTGTGGGACCCCGCGCGGCCGGGCCCGCCGGCGGGAGCCGCTTCGCGCGGAGCGCGGTGAGGGCGCCCGACAGGGCCGGGCGGCCCCTTCTCGGGGCGGGGCGAGGGCGCAAGGTCCTCAAGGCCGGGACCATCGGCCCCGATGCCGCCGCGGACCGCTGGTTTCCCGCGACGCGGGTGCTAGACCGGTCGGCGTCCGCCCTGCGCCGAGACGACAGGCATTCGCCTTCCCCTCCGAGGGTCCCCGGTGTTGTCCATCGAATCGGCGTCCGTCATCCGGGCCACCCTGCCTCCCGTCGGCGGGGCGCTGGACGCCATCACGACGCGCTTCTACGCGAAGATGTTCGCCGAGCACCCCGAACTGCTGGACGGCCTGTTCAACCGCGGCAACCAGGCGGCCGGGACCCAGCGCCGTGCGCTGGCCGGTTCCCTCGCGGCCTTCGCCGGCGCGCTGGCCGCCGATCCCGGTGCCCGGCCGGACGCGCTGCTCGCCCGCATCGCGCACAAGCACGCCGCGGTGGGGGTCACCGAGGAGCAGTACGCCCTCGTGCACACGTACCTGTTCGCGGCGATAGCGGAGGTGCTGGGGGACGCGGTCACACCGGAGGTGGCGGCCGCCTGGGACGAGGTGTACTGGTTGATGGCGGGCGCCCTGATCGCGCAGGAGGCCCGGCTGTACCTGGAGGCACACGTACGCCCGGGCCACCCGTGGCGGCGGTGGACCGTCGTGGAACGCCGTGAGGAGACGGCGGACACGGTCTCCTTCCTGCTCCGCCCGGCCGACGGCGGCCCCGTGCCGGCGGCCCGTGCCGGGCAGTACGTGAGCGTCCGGGTGCCGATGCCCGACGGGGTGCGCCAACTGCGCCAGTACAGCCTCTCGTCCGCCCCGGACGCCGGGACCCGGCGGATCACGGTGAAGCGGGTGCACGGCCGTCACGCGCCCGAGGGGGAGGTGTCGAACCTCCTCCACCGCACCATCCGCCCCGGTGACGAACTCACCCTGTCCGCTCCCTTCGGTGACGTCGTCCTGGACGGGACCGACCGGCCGCTCCTGCTGGTGTCCGCGGGCATCGGCTGCACGCCGATGGTGGGCATGCTCGGGCACCTGGCCGCCACGGGCTCCCGGCGCCCCGTCACCGTGCTGCACGCCGACCGCTCCCCCGCCGACCACGCCCTGCGGGACGAGACGCGGCGGCTGGTGTCGCTCCTGCCCCGGGCCCGGGCCGTCCAGTGGTACGAGCGGTGTCCCGCGGACGCGGCCGGCGACGTCCGCGGCGGTCTGATGGACCTCGACGCGGTCGAGGTACCGTCCGACGCCGTCGTCTACCTGTGCGGCCCGCTGCCCTTCATGCGCGCCGCCCGTGCGCGGGTGCTCGAACGGGGCGTCCCGGCGTCCCGCGTCCACTACGAGATGTTCGGACCGGACCTCTGGCCGGCCGACGTCACGGCCTGACGGAAGTGCCCGGGGAGTCGACGCCCCTCCTGACCCGCCGGGGCGGCCCGCGCGGCCCGAACGGCCGACCGCCCTCGTGCGGTCGGCCGTTCCCGCGTCGGACGTCCCGGTGCGGCGGCCTTCGCGGCCACGGCCGAACGGCCGCGCGAGGAGGGCCGATCGGCCCTCCCCCCGCCCCGGTCACCGGGCCGATGCTGGGGTGAGGGGGCACCGGCCCGCAGGACCGCGCCCCGACCCGATCCCGACCGATGAGGAAGACGTGCGATGACCCCCGCGATCACCGTAGGAGTGGACGGCTCCCCCGAAAGCCTGGCGGCGGTGGACTGGGCCGCCGACGAGGCCGCGCTCCGCCGCACGCCTCTCCGCCTGGTCCACGCCTGGCTCTGGCAGCCCCTCGACGTGCCCGTCGTCCAGGACAGGGAGGCCCAGGCGCAGGCCGCCCAGGCCGTCCTGCGGGAGGCGGGGGCCCGCGTCGCGGGCCGGCATCCGGACCTGGCGTTCACCTCGGAGGTCCTGTCGGACACCGCCGTGTCCGCCCTGCTGGGCGAGGCGGGGCGCGCCGAGATGGTGGTGCTCGGCTCCCGCGGACACGGCCCCTTCCTCGGCTTCCTGCTGGGCTCGTACGGACAGCAGGTGATCGCCGCGTCCCCCCGCCCGGTCGTCTCCGTCCGCGCCGTGCCGGACCGCGCCGTACCGGAGGGCGGTGACGTGGTCGTGGGGCAGCAGGGGTCCCCGGAGGACAGCGCCGAGGTGCTGGGGTTCGCCTTCCGGGCGGCGGCGGTGCGAGGTGCCGCCGTCCGCGCGGTGCGGGCGTGGAGCCTGCCCCCGATCTACGCCTACAGCCCGGGCTCGTTGAGGCTGGCGGACGAGGCGGGCGGTCTGGTGCCGTTCGAGGAGAAGGCGCTGCGGGAGGCCCTCGCGCCCTGGCGCGACCGGTTCCCCGACGTTCCGGTCGTCGAGCACGTCGAGATGGGCAGCGGCGGCCAGGTGCTGCTGGCGGCGGCCGCCGGGGCGCGGCTCCTCGTCGTCGGCCGGCGCACCCGGCACTCGCCCATCGGGACGCGCATCGGATCCGTCGCGCACGCCGCCCTGCACCACGCGCCGTGCCCCGTGGCCGTCGTCCCCCACGTCTAGGGACGGGCGGCTGGACGAACGGCGGGGCCGGCGGGGCCGGGCCCCGCCGTGGGTACGCGGCGGGACCGTCGCGTACGGCCACGAAAAACCTTCGGCCCTCCGCCGAGGGCCTGCGGACCTGTCCCCCCTCCCTCCACCGGGTGGTGGGCCGGCCGACGTGAGCGGGCGCGTCCTCGCCCCCCGAGTCCAGGAAGGCAGTCCATGACCACCACCCCCATCACGCTGACGGTGCAGGTGCAGGACGACGGGTCGACGGCTCTGGCGCTCGCCGGTGAGCTCGACCTGGACACCGCCGCGCGGATCGAGCCGGACTTGATGTCGGCGACGTCGCGAAGCGGCCGGGACGTCGTCCTGGACCTGGCGGACCTCACCTTCTGCGACACCGCCGGGGTCGAACTCCTCCTGCGCCTGCAGCGGAGGTGCGCGGCGGGCGGGTGCCGACTCAGCCTGTGCCGCGTTCCACGCCGGCCGGGCAGGGTGCTGCGGGTCCTCGGCGTGGACCGCGCGATCCCGTGCACGTTCGGCTGAGGGAGGGCACCGTTCGGCGAGCGCCGGCCGCCGGGGCCCGCCGAAAGGTCCGTTCGGCCCTGGCGGGGGAGGGCGGATGCGGAAACGCTTGGTGCCGGAACCAGAGGCGATCGGCCTCACGGCCGCGGCGAAGGGTGCACACGATGAACGACCACGCGGGGGTTCGCCGTGAGGTGGCGCCGCGGTACCTGACGCCCCTGTCCCGGACCGAGGCGCTGCGGTTGCTGGGAACCGTCCCGCTGGGACGGATCGTCTTCACGCACCGGGCACTGCCCGCGGTGCGCCCCGTCAACCACTGCCTCGACGGCGACGACGTCGTCGTCGGGATCCACGACGGTACGACGCTCGCCTCCCTCACCGCCCCCGCCGACGGTCCGGGCCTGGTCGTGGCGTACGAAGCCGACGTGATCGACGCGGACGCCCGTACCGGCTGGAGCGTGGTCGTCACCGGATACGCGCGCCCGGTGACCGATCCCGACCGGCTGGCCCGCTACTCCTCCGTGCTCCGGCCCTGGGTGGCGGGCGCCGCGGATCGCGTCCTTCGCGTTCGGCCCGACCTCGTCACCGGGTTCCGGCTCACGGGCGACCCGCCCGCCGTACCCGCGCCCGGGACCGCCGGCACCGCTGCCGAAGCCGCCGTCGTACCGCCCTCCGGCTGAGCGCCCGAGCGCCTGAGCACCCGAGCGGCTGGGGAGCCGCGCGGAGGGCGGCACGACGGCCGGGGTCAGGCGCGGCCCGCGGCGGCCAGGGGGGCCCGCCACACGAGGCGGGTGCCGCCTGCCGCCGGTCCCTCGACCTCGAACGTGCCGCCGACCGCGTGCGCCCGCTCCCGCAGGTTCCCGAGGCCGCTGCGCCGGCCGCCCCGGGGAATGCCCCTGCCGTTGTCGGCCACCGTCAGGACGACCTCGTCGGCGGTGGCCCGCGCGGTGACCTCCACGCGCGTGGCGTGCGCGTGCCGGGCCGCGTTGCTGAGCGCCTCCGTGAGCGCGGCCATGACGTGATCGGCCACCTGCGCCGGCACGTCGGTGTCCAGCAGGCCCTCCATGCTGAGTCTCGGCGGGTGGCCGAGGGCCGAGGCGGCCTCCTCGACGGCACGGGCGATCCGTGCGCGCAGGCTGGGCCCGGTGTCCTCGTCGCGGGCCCGGAGGCCGAAGATCGTCGAACGGATGATCTTGATGGTCTCGTCCAGGTCCCCGACGGCCCGCTCGACCCGTTCCGCGGCGCCCTTGTGCTCCACCAGCCGCGCCGCGCTCTGCAGGGTCATGCCGGTCGCGAAGAGCCGCTGGATGGCCAGGTCGTGCAGGTCGCGGGCGATCCGGTCCCGGTCCTCCAGCAGGGCGAGCTGCTCGGCGTCGCGCCGGCGCTCGGCCAGCTCCAGCGCGAGCGCCGCCTGGCCGGCGAAAGCGAGCAGGGGGGCGAGTTCCTCGGACGTGAAGACCACTCCGTCCGTGGCCCGCGCCAGCAACAGGACACCCCGCGTGTCCTCGGCACCCGTGCCCAGCGGTACGGCCACCGCCGGTCCCAGCCCCTCGAAGCACCGGGGCCCGGCGTGGTACCGCGTGTCGTCGGCCAGTGAAGCCGTGGTCACGGGGCTGCCGGATCCGTAGGCGGCGCCGGACAGGGTGCCGTCGACGGGAACGACCAGGCCGCGCCGGGCGTCCTCGTCCGCTCCGATCGCCAGCTCGACCACCAGGTCGTCGCTTCCGCCGACGGGCACCGCCACGTCCGCGAGCCGGGTTCCGGTGATCTCCCGGGCACGCCGGGCGATCAGCTCCAGTACCCGGAGGCGGGGGCTGCCGGAGAGGAGGCTGTGGGTGATCTCGGCGTTGGCCTGGAGCCACCGCTGCTGACGTCGCGAGTCCTCGTACAGCCGGGCGTTGTCGATGGCCACGCCGGCGGCGACGGAGAGGGTGGAGATCACCGACTCGTCCTCGGCGTCGAAGTCCTGACCGCCCCGCTTGTCGGTCAGGTACAGGTTGCCGAAGACCTGGTCGCGGACGCGGATCGGCACCCCCAGGAAGGTGCGCATCGGCGGGTGGTGCGCCGGAAAGCCGTACGACACCTCGTGGGCGCCGAGGTCGCGCAGCCGTAGCGGTTCGGGGTTGCGGATGATCTCCCCGAGGAGCCCGTGACCGGCCGGGAGGGGACCGATCTTCGCGATCTCCTCGTCCGGGAGCCCGGTGGTCAGGAACTGCGACAGCGTGCGGCCGTCCGGCCCGATGACTCCCAGCGCCCCGTACCGTGCGTCCACGAGCTGGGCGGCGGCCTCGACGATGCGGCGCAGCACCTGCGCCAGGTCGAGTTCGCGGCCCACCGAGACGACGGCTTCGAGCAGGCTGTGGACACGGTCCCTGGTCCCGCGAGCGGCGTTGATACGCGCCTGCAGCTCCTCCAGCAGCTCGTCCAGCCGCATCTGAGGCATCCGCGACAACGGCTCCTCCACGCCCACAGACCCCTCCTCGAAACACCGCGCCCTGTCCTTCCCCACCCTATCCAGCCGTGACGGCGCTCCGGAGACGGCGGCGGACGCGGTGGGAACCCGCCGTCGCGGCCGGTGGCGAGGGGGATCGGCGGTCCCGGGACAGGGCCGGTCGCCACCGGCTCGCCCCGGTCGGCACGCGCTGCGCACCACGAGCAGGTCCCGGCACCACCACCGCACGACCGGGTCGAACCGTCACCGTGCCCCTCGGCAGCGGCGCCGCGGGCGGGCGGGACCGTCAGCGGTGGGGCCGGTCACCGCGCGGCGGGTCGGAGGCCGGGGTGCGGCCGGACAGCTGGGTGGCCAGGACGGCGGCCTGCACGCGGCGCTCCACGCCGAGCTTGGCCAGCAGCCGGGAGATGTTGTTCTTGACGGTCTTCTCGGCGAGGTAGAGGCGTTTGCCGATCTCCCGGTTGGTCAGCCCCTCCCCCACCAGCGCGAGGATGTCGCGCTCCCGTTCGGTGAGCCCGGCGAGTCCCGGCTGCTCCTCCTTCTGCGGGTCGCCCCCGCGCAGCCGGGCCATCACCCGGGCGGTCGCGCCGGGGTCGAGCAGGGACTGGCCGGCGGCGACGGTGCGTACGGCCGAGACGAGGTCGGTGCCGGTGATCTGCTTCAGGACGTAGCCCGACGCTCCGGCCATGATGGCGTCCAGGAGCGCCTCCTCGTCGTCGAACGAAGTCAGCATCAGGCAGTGGAGGTCCGGCATCCGGGAGCGCAGTTCGCGGCAGACGCTCACGCCGTCGCCGTCGGGCAGGCGCACGTCCAGGACCGCCACGTCGGGACGCAGGGCGGGAATGCGGGTGAGGGCCTGCTCGGCGGTGCCGGCTTCTCCGACCACCGTCAGGTCGGGCTCCCCGTCCAGCAGGTCGTGGACACCGCGGCGCACCACCTCGTGGTCGTCGAGGAGGAAGACCTTGACCGGTCCTCGCGTCGGGACACCGGTGGTGTTGTCCGTCATCATGCAGCTCCGTCATGCTCGGTCCGACACCCGAAAGCGGGGGCCTCCTGCAGGATCCCCCGGGCCGGGGCCGAAGGGCCAGGGCCGGATGGCCCTCCTTGCGGATGTGCCGTCCGGGCCGGGCCGTTCGGCCCCGGCGGGCGCCGTACGACGGGCCCGGCGCGAGAAGGACGAAGGGCCCCGCGTGTCGACCCCGACCGGATCTGCCGGTCCCCGGTGTCCGGCGGGAGGCTGGAGCCGACGACCGGGGCGCCGCCGATGGGCACCGGCGCCATCCGATGGAGGGGTGATCGCGGTGAGGACCCGCACCGTGGGCGAAGTGATGAGCGACGGGGTCGTCCGGGCACGCCCGGGCACCTCCTTCGAAGAGCTGACCAGGCTGTTCTCCACGCACCGGATCAGTGGTCTGCCGATCGTGGACGACGACGGCAAGGTGGTCGGCGTGGTGTCGCGGACCGACCTCACCCGGCGCCGGGCGGCGCGCCCGGCGCGAACGCGAACCACCATGGCGGGCGTGCTCGCCCGGTGGGGGCGGAGGGCTCGGGGCGACCGCTCCTCGCCGTACGCTCCGACGGCGGGAACGCTGATGACCACGCCCGCGGTGACGGTGCACCCCGAGCAGCGCGTCGCCGATGCCGCACGTGTCATGCAACGGTGCCGCGTCGACCGGCTTCCCGTGGTGGACGAGGAGGACCGGCTCATCGGCATCGCCACCCGCCGGGACCTCCTGGGCGTCTTCCTGCGGACCGATGACGACGTCCTTCGGGACGTCACCCACGCGGTACGGACCCTGGTACCGCTGCCCGTCCGCGACGGCGTCCGCGTCCGGGTCCGCGACGGGGTGGTACGGCTGGAGTTCCCCGCCCGCGAGGACATCGACGCGACCGCGCTGACGCGGGCCGCCTGGCGGGTGGACGGGGTGGTCGGTGTCGTGCACGGCTCGACGGCCACACCGGCGCGGAGCCCGGGCGCGTGATCGCGGGGACGGTGAAGGGGCCGCCGGAACGACCGTCCCTCCGGCCGGTGCCGGGGCTCCCCGGCCGGCCGCCGGCGACACCGCCCGGGGAGCCCCGGCCGAACGACCCGTCACCGAAGGAGCGGAAGGAGGGCGGAGGCGGTCAGCGGGCACGACACGGCAGCGGTACGGGCACCGGGCGGCCGTGACCGCCGCGCCGGGACGGGCGCCGGCGTCGCCGCGGACCGGCTCGCGCCGCCCGTCCGGCACCGGCCCACGCGGGTGGCAGCCCCCGCCCGCGCCGATCACCGCCGCGCTTCGACGAGGCGAACACCTCGGCGACGAACTCGCCGACGCCCTCCCGCGGCTCCTCGGTCTCCCCGGGATCCACGACCGGCGGCACGGGCCGCCCCACGCCGCCCGCCCGAACCCACCCGGCATGGGGCAGCCGGGTTCCCCTGCCCGCCCCGTGCGCGCGTGCCGTCCGCACCCCCGGTCATCGCCCGGACCCGGGCACGACGATGACGGGACACTCCGCCCTGCGCAGGAGCCCGTGGGCCACGGAACCCAGCCGCGTCCCGGCGCGGCCGCCCCGTCCGCGGCGCCCCACGACGACGGCCAGGGCGCGTGCCGAGGCGCGCGACAGCCGCTCCACCGGGTGGCCCCGCAAGACACCTCGCGTGACGTCGAGTTCCGGGTACTTCCGCAGCCAGGGCTCCAGGAACCCGGCCGGCACGCGCTCCTGCTCCTCCTCCCCCGGGGCGTCTCCGAGGCCGGCGAGGGGGCGGGGCCGCACCCGCACGGCGCGCACCGCCACGCCCCGGAGACGGGCCTCCGCGAAGGCGAACGCCACGGCGGCGCTCGACTCCTCGCTGCCGTCCACCCCCACCACCAGGAACGGCTCGTCTTCACTGGTGTGCTCCGGCTCCCGCACCACGACGACCGGGCACCGCGCCCGAGCGCTCACCGGCATGACCACCGAGCCGGTGCCGAAGGCCTCCTCCCACCGGCCGAGCCACCGGGACCCGAGGACCACCAGCCGCGCGTGCGCCGCTTCCCGGCAGAGCACCGAGGCGGGTACGCCGTCGAGCAGCTCCGTCGTCACGGGGACGCCCGGCTGGAGGGCGCGCACGGCCTCCGCCGCTGTGGCCAGGGCGTTCCTCCCCCGCGCGCACCGGGCCGTACGGTGCGGTTCCGCGTCGCCGTGCCACGTGTCGCGCGACGGCGGGACCGACAGCACCATCCGAAGGCCCAGCCCCCTGCGGACCGCTTCGTCGGCCGCCCAGGCCAGAGCCGGCAGGGACTGCTCCTCCGGGTCGACGCCGACGAGAATCCCCTCACGCCCAGCGGTGGTCGCCATGGCCCCTCCTCACGCACCCGACAGCCGTCGCACCGTGGACGGTCGCGCTCCTCACGCTGACACCGGGGCGGCGGCCGGGACAGGGGCGCTGGGTCCCGGCACGGGGCCGAAGGTCCTGACCACGTCCACTCGGTCAAGGACGATGGCAGAAGGCGGCTCCGGGGAGAGCCCTTCCGCTCACCGGATCGTCGGTCCGGCCGTGGGGGACGGGGGCCGCGCCGATGAAGCCGGGGGTGCCGTGAGTCGGCTGTGATGCGCGCGCCGGGTGTGTGACACCGTGCGCCCCCTGCCTTTCGTGCGGACGTGGTGGTTTGCTTCCCCTCGACCGAGTTCCCCGAGGCGGTCGCGTCACCCCGGCAGCGCAGGAGAGTCGTTGACCGCATCGAGTCCCACAACAGCGTTCCGGGAACGCCTCGACACCGCCCTTGCCGCCGGGAACGCCACGGCTCTCACCACGCCGGACGCCCTCACGGCCGCCACGGAACTGGCCCGGATGGTCCTGGCGGGGCTCTCCGAACGGGGAGGTCTCACAGACCGCCGACAGCCCGGCGACGGTGCTCCGCCGACGGCAGTCCTGCACCTGCTCGGCCTCTTCCACTGGTACCGGTACCTGGGACGCGATGACGACGGCCACCACCTCGACCGGGTGGCCGCTTCCTGGTGCTTCGCCGCCCTCAGCCGGCAGGGGGCCGGGACCGGGATCCCCGCGGCCGCGCTGTCCGACGTCACCTCCGTCCAAGCCTCGCGTGAACCGGCGCAGACGCCGGCAGCCGACGTGGTGACGGCCCTGCGGTCTCATCTGTACGTCCTCGTCGCGGAACTCCACCAACACCACGACCGACGGCTCCTGGAGGGTTTTCTGCGCACCCTGTGCACCCTGGCCGATCACCCCGTGACGCGGCACGGGCCCGACCAGGACGACGTCATGACCGACCTGGGACGCGCCGTGCTGCTCGCCGCCGAACTCAATCTGGAGGGCAGGCGGGATCTCGGTGTGGAGGTTTTCCGCGAGGTGCTGCTGCGTCCCGACGACGACTCCCTCCTGCGCGCCCGGTACCGCCTGGTCCTCGCGCGGGCCCTTCAGGCACGTGTCACCCGTGTCGGTGACTCCGCCCTCGCACAGGCGGCGGTCGAGGAAGCCGGGCTGGCAGACGCCTTCCTGCGTACGGTCGAGGATCCCTGGCTGCGCCACCTGGCCGCGACCACGCTCGGTGCGACGCTGCTACGCCGGTACGAGCGCTTCCACACCCGTGCCGACATCACCGCCGCGGTCGACGCCTTCGCTCGGGCGGTGGAGACCGCCGCGGGCACCGCGCACCACGCCGCTGCCCTGTCCAACTATGCTGACGCGCAACGGCTCGTGGACCCCGCCTCGGACGAGGAGTTGTCCAAGGCCGTCAACGCCTCTCGTGAGGCGGTGCGGATCAGCACGCCCGGCAGCCCCGGTCGGCTCCGCTTCCTGACGGTGCTCACCAACGCCCTGCGCATGCGCTACGACGCGTTCCGCCGCCCCCAGGACCTCGACGATGCGATAGCCCATGGACGGGAGTGCGTCGAGGCCAGCCTGCCGGACACCCCCGACGGTGTCGTCTTCCGCACGAACGTGGCGAACTCGCTGCAGTACAAGGCCGAGGCCGCCGAGAATCCCCGTCCCTTCCGGCGCGAGGCCGCCGCGCTCCTGGAGGAGGTGGTCTCGTCCACCGCCGGGCACCTCCGGGTACGGCTGACCGCCGCCCGTGCCTGGGGACGGCTCGCCGCCGAGGAGAAGGACTGGCCGGCCTCCGAGGCCGCCTACCGCAAGGCTCTGGAGATCCGCGGGGCCATGAGCCAGACCCACCTGGAGCCCGCCGACCGCGAGCACGTGCTGACCCTCTTCGAGGACCTGGTCACCGACGCCGCCGCGGCGGCGCTCCAAACCGGCAGGGCCGGTGCGGCGGTGGAACGTCTGGAGGAGGGGCGCGGGATCCTGCTGGCTCAGATGGCCGACGACTGGGACCTGGAGGCCCTCGACCGCGCTCACCCGCGCCTGGCAGCCGACCTCCGGGCCGAAGACCGCCGACGGCACGAGGCCGGCCTGCCGGTGAGCCGCGGCGGTGCGGACGACGGGGACCAGCAGGACACACGGCACCCGGGGTGCTTCGACGCACTCGCGAGGGTCCGCGGGCTCTCCGGCTTCGAGTCCTTCCGCCGGCCCGCCCCCGCGGGCGCCCCGGCGAGCCCTGATCCCGATCCCACCGTGCTGGTCAACGTCAGTGGTCACCGGTCCGACGCCCTCGTCATCCGCACCAGGCAGGGCAGGGACCACGTCGAGGTGGTACCGCTGCCCGGGGTCACACCGGAAGAGGTGAACGAACAAGCCGCTCGGTGGTGGGACGGCGACGAGGCCGGTCGCAGCACCCGCCTCGCGGGGGTCCAGGTGTGGTTGTGGCAGCACGTCGTCGGGCCCGTTCTGGCCCACCTCGGCCACTCGGATCCCGCCACGCCGCACACGTCGTGCTGGCCCCGGCTCCACTGGTGCCCGACCGGCCGCCTGACCGTGCTCCCCTTGCACGCGGCGCTCGACCCCGACACGGGAACGTGCGCGATCGACCGGGTCATCTCCTCGTACACCCCCACGCTGCGCATGCTGCGCCAGGCGCAGCGGCGGGCAGCCGGAAGCACCGGTACGGACGACCGGTCGATCACCGTCGTCGCCATGGGGAACACCCCGGGCGAGCGCCGTCTGCGGGCCACTGGGCGCGCGGCCGTCGACATCGCCACCGCGTACGGTGTGCAACCCCTGGTCGACGAGGCCGCCGCAGCGGATCGGGTGGCGGCGGAACTCGGCCGGAGCGCCTGGGCCGTCATCACCGCCCATACACACGTGGACACGGACAATCCCAGCGACACCAGCCTCCTGCTTCACGACACGCGGCTGAGCGTCGCCGAGATCAGAGCGCGCCGCTTCGGCGACGGTCGTACCGGGTGCCTACTCCTCACCTGCCACGGCGGCTTCGCGGGCCATCGTTTCGTCAACGAGGTCGCCCACCTGGGGGCGGCCTTCCAAGTCGCGGGCTTCCCCCACGTGCTCAGCTCGCTCATGCCCGCACGCGACCACATCGCGGCCGGCATAGCCCGGCGTCTGTTCACGCCGGGGACCGCGGGTGCCCGCCACCTCCGACGGATCGACCCTGCGCTGGCCCTTCACGATGCGGTGCGCGACATCCGGCGGCTCGTGCCGCGCGACCCTCAACTATGGGCCACTTACGTCCACTTCGGCCCGTCTCGACCTTTCGACCCGAGTTCGCACCGTCATCCGTGACGTTCCGGAAGGAGCCCCGCCTTGCCCGACGACGACCGGTCCGCCGCCTGGGACGCACTGCACACCGAGGTTCTCTCCCATCTGGGAGCACCGGAGGACTGGGACCTGCTGACCGCCTCGTCCTGGTCCCGCGTCGAAGGGGAGATCCGCGGCCTGAAGTCCGCCTTCGAGGACGGAGCGCTGGCCGAGGCCCAGGACGCCTACGCGCGCCTGCTGGAACTCACCTCCCCGCCCCTGGCGCGGCCCGCCCTGGACGAGGAACCCGGACCCGGGCAGCTCACCGAGGCCCCTGCGGACGTCCTCGCGCTGGCCGACACCTTCATCAGGGACGTGTCCGCTCACCCACCCGGTGCTTCGCCACGTCCACCGGAGCAGGCTCCCGGCACGGGGGACTGATCCGGTGGCCGACCCCGTGCTGCACAGCCGGGCGCTCCTCGTCCTGGCCGTTGCTGATCCCGAGGACCCGCGGGCGGTCGACGCGGTGCGGCAGCTCTGGGAGAACTGCGAGCACTTCGCCATGTCCGCCCCTCTGGCGCGCTGGCGCCTCGACACCTCCTTCCCGACCGGGGAGGAACTGGACGAGCAGCTCGCCCGCACTCGCGGCGGCGGGACGCGGTTGATACGGGCGCGTGAACGCTCCCGGGCACGGGGCGCCGACAGGCCGGCCGTCCACCAGGCGTTCCTGTTCGTCGAGCACGATGTGCTGGGGTTCATGACCATGCTCGCCCCCGGCGAGAACGAGGTCGACTCCTGGGCGGATCTGGACAGGCGGTGGTCCCGGCACCTCGGGCCGCTCCCCGCTGAACGGTTGCTCGGCCTGCATCACGTGTACACGGCGCTCGTCGCGGACCCGACCGCCGGGCCCGCGGGCGCCCCGCACGGGAACGGCACGCTGGTGTCGGAAGACGGCGTTGCGGCCGCCGCCGCCCTCTTGGCCCAGGAGATCCCCGGCCTGCAGGACGGACACTGGCAGCGGCTGTGGCAGCGCACGGCCGGAGGAACACTGGTGTGGCACGCCCGGCAGGGTGGACAGGGCCGGCTCCCGGCGCGGGACCGCCGGCTGGCCGCGCTCGCCGCCACGGAGGCCGAGCAAGCGCTGGACGAGTGGCTCTGGCAGCCTCCCGACCGGCACACGCTGGCGCCGTTGGTGCGGTATCTGGTCCACGCGGGGAAGATGCGCCGCCAGATGGCCGTCTACCTCGAAGGCCGCGACTTCGGTGAACTCCGGCGTCTGCTGACCGAGCAGTGCGACCAGCTCGCCGGACTGCACCGGCGGTTCACCGAGAACGAGTCCGCCGCACTCTTCGGAGAACTGTTGCGCTCGCAGGCCCTGCTGAGGAACCTGCAGGTCGGCGAGAGCGGCCTGGTCCGCACGCTGACCCTGCGCCGCTCGGCGCTGCGCACAGTGGAGATCGCGCTGCACTCCATGGAACAGGCCGTCGCGCTGCCCGAGATCAGGCCGCACTCCATGTTTGATGCCGACTTGCGCGCAGGCGCCCTCTTCCGGCGCGTGGTGGAGGACGACAGCGCCTACCTGGGCGACGTCCGGGAGCAAGTGGGCGAGATCGTCCGGATCACCGAGACGACGATCAGCAGCCGGTTCAACCGGCGCGAGCAGCGGCTGGCCCTGCTGCAGACGGCGTTCCTCGGAGCGCTGCTGATGGGACTGGCCGCCGTCCAGGCACTCGGCTACCGGGTTCCGATGCCCGGCCACGTGCAAGCCCCGCTCATCGCCTTTCTCTTCGTCCTCGCCCTGGCCCTGCCGCTGGCCGCCTCGCGCGTGGCGGCAGGCCGCGCCGCGCCGGCGACCGTTTCCGGGCCGCTCGCCCGCATCGACGCGGCGGCTGGTCTCGGTTTGGGGGCATCGAGCGGCTGGCTGCTCGTCACCGCGGTGTGGACGGTCACCGCCTCCGGACCGGTGCCCCCGTGGCTTTCCCTGACGGCCTCGGCGACTGCCGCCCTGGCGGTCGCAGGGGCCGGCTGGTACCGCCGGCGGGTGCGGAGTCCACGAGGGCGGGGGGCCCGTCGCGTCGGTCAGGCGTAGGGGTCGCGGCCGAGGTGGCCGTCGACGTGGCTGAGCAGGTCCGAGGCAGGGCCGTCCGGGAGCGGGTGGCCGGGGTTCTCGGCGCGGACCTCGCTGATCCACTGGTCGTGCCGGTACTCGCGGCCGATGAGTGCGGTCGGCAAGCGGTGGGCGGCGGTGGGCAGTCGGGTGGGGGCGCCGACGTTTCCGGTGGCGATGTCACCGATGCGGGCGTGGACGCGTTCGGCGGCGGTGCCGCGGGGGGCGGCGAGGCGTTCGACGGTCGGCAGCGCGCCGCGGAACTCCTCCGGGGCGGCCGAGTCCATGAGCCCGTCCGGTTCCGGGTCGGGGCCGGGTTGGGCCGCGGTGGGGTCGCGGACCATGAAGGGGGCCGCGTGGGTTTGGTGGCCGAGATGCCGCCGATGGCACCGGGGTCCTCGTGCGGGCGCCAGGTCACCTCGTCGGGGTGGGCCCTTCCCCAGTTCGTCGGTGTGGGCGCGGTCGTACGCGCGGAGCAGCGCCGGGAGTTCGTGCGTGACTCCCCCTGTCTGCCGGTGTCAGCGCGGGAGGGGGCGGTTCGCGGCCGGGTCGCGTGAGGGCGGCCTTCTCCGCCGGGTGCGGCAGGACGATCAGCGGCAGGGTCGGCCTCACGAAGTCCTCCCAGGGCGTCCCGGCCGGGCGCGCGGCACCAGCGGGTGGCCGACGGCGGGCGCCGCGAGCGCGGGCAGGCGGGGCGGGGCGGGGCGGTGCCCGGTTCGACGCCCCGGAAGGGCTCGGACGGTGCCGGGAGGGCGCACGCCGGGGCGCGTTTCAGTGGCGGGGGCGGGCCGCTGGTGACGAGCGGGCGAACAGGCCGCCCCGGGGGCGTCCTGGCGTCGGCGACGTGCGGGAAGCCGTGGAAGAGGCCGAGCGCCCCGGTCGCGTGACGAGGGGTCTCGTTTCCCGCCATGTAGCGGGCGGGCGTACGTCGACCCTTGACAGCCTCATCGAGCCACCACACGATACCGACCGCACCCCCAAGGCTTTCCGGCGTCACGGGGCACGCTTCCGGTGGGAGCGCTCCCAGTGCCCGGCGTGGCCTTCCGGGTGTGTCGTCCCCGCCGGTGAGACCCTCGGCGCGAGGGGACGGCGTACCACCGCACCCCCCTCAGCGCGTCGCACGCTCGGGACGAGAGCGTACGGCGGACCCCTGCCAGGAAAACGAGGTACAGCCATGCGCCGCAGACTCCGCGCCCTCACGGCAGCGCTCTTCGCCCTGCCGTTGGCGCTCGCCGTCGCACCGCCCGCCCACGCCGCCGACCCGACCACCATGACCAGCGGCTTCTACGTGGACCCCGACTCCAGCGCCAAGCGGTGGGTGGCCGCCAACCCCGGCGACGGCCGGGCCCCCGCGATCAACGCCTCCATCGCCGGCACCCCGACGGCCCGCTGGTTCGGCTCGTGGAGCGGCGCCATCGGCACCGCCACGGGTGCGTACGCGGGGGCGGCGGACCGCTCGGACAAACTGCCCGTCCTCGTCGCCTACAACATCTACCACCGCGACTACTGCGGCGGGCACTCCGCGGGCGGAGCCGCTTCGCCGTCCGCCTACGCGACGTGGATCGGGCAGTTCGCCGGCGGGATCGCCGACCGCCCGGCCGTCGTGATCCTCGAACCGGACTCCCTCGGGGACTACGGCTGCATGACACAGGCTCAGATCGCCGAGCGCCAGGGCATGCTCACCGGGGCCCTCGCCCAGTTCAGCCGCCAGGCCCCCAACACCTGGGTCTACCTCGACGCCGGCAACCCCGGCTGGGCCAGTGCGGCGACCATGGCCCAGCGCCTTCACGAAGCGGGCCTCCGGCAGGCCCACGGCTTCTCGCTCAACATCTCCAACTACTTCACCACGGCCGAGAACACGGCCTACGGCAATGCCGTCAACAGCGAGCTGAGCGCCCGTTACGGCTACACCAAGCCGTTCGTCGTGGACACCAGCCGCAACGGCAACGGCTCCAACGGCCAGTGGTGCAACCCCTCCGGCCGCCGCATCGGCACCCCCACCCGGCTGGGCGGAGGCGCCGAGATGCTCTTGTGGATCAAGGTTCCGGGCGAGTCCGACGGCAACTGCGGCGTCGGAGCCGGCTCCTCGGCCGGGCAGTTCCTGCCCGAGGTCGCCTACAAGATGGTCTACGGCTACTGATCCGGCCCTCCCGCGGCCCCGGTCGCTCCCGCCCCGCGACCGGGGCCGCGGGTGCCCGCCCGCCGCACGCCGGGCGGGGTCGCCGCGCACGTCCGCCGCGGGAGGGCCACGGGCCCGCCGGCGCGCTCGCACCGGCCGGTCCCCGGTGCCGCCCGCCGGTCCGGACGGTCAGAGGGGGGCCGCCTCCCCGCGGTTGAGGACGCAGTCGCCGCAGTAGTCGGCTCCCGGCACCCGGTAGAAGAGGCAGCAGCTCCGGCGGCGGTAGGCGGGCGGGGCGAGGGTGAGGGTGCCCGCGTCCGCGAGCGGGCCCCGTTCCAGCAGGGCCGCGGCGATCGGGAGCGGTGGGTGCGGGGTGTCGGGGCCGTGGGTGCGCAGGATGCGTACGGCTCCGGCGAGCGCGGAGGCCACGTTGCCGCGCAGCAGCTTCGGCGACAGCCCGAAGGGCCCGCCCAGCGCCTCGCCCAGCGGGGCCAGGTTGCGTACGGCGACGGTCTCGTACAGGGCTGCGGGAAGGTCCCGGCCGGGCATGGCGGCCGGTTCGGGCAGCCACAGCTCGACCGTGCCGGATCCGGTCGCGCGCCAGTGCAGCCGGTCCGGGGTCAGGTCGGGCACGCGGCCGGCCAGGGCCGCCGTGGCCAGGGCGATCGACCAGAGGCGTGCGGCGGTGCCGAGGTGGAGCGCGGAGGCCGCCACCCGCCGGTCGGTGCCGATGCGGCGGACCAGGTCCGCCACCTGCGCCGACAGGATCTCCCGGTCCGTGTAGAGGTCGGTGAGCGGGCGGAAGTCCCCCGGGTCGGCGCGCGGCCCGCAGGACACGGCGAAGTACGGGCCCGTGGCCGAGACCCGGGCAAGTGTGTCCGCGATCGTCATGCGGCGCGTGTCCCCCTGTTCGCTGCGTGCTGTGCGGTCTGTGCCGTGCGGTCTGCGCTGTGCGATCTGTGTCGTTCGTCCCGTGCCGTTCGTCCCGTGCCGTTCGGTTCCGGGAAGGAGCCCGACCGCCGGAGGCACCGGCGCCGGGCGGCCCCTGCCCTCGCCCGCGCGTGCGCGCCCGAGGAGAAAGCCCCGGTGCGACGCGGTACGGCGGCGCGGTCGCCGGGGCGGCGCCGGGGACGGCCCGTTCCGCCGTCGCGGCGGTGCCCGCAGCATCCCGTACCCGCCCCGCGCGGCGCCAGGTCCCCTCCGTGCCGCCGTCCGCGACCGGACACCCGCGGCGCCCGGGCCGGGTCACGCGGAGGCGGGGCCGGGCGGGATGTGGACGGTCATGATCAGGTGGCAGGTCTCGGTGCCGGCGCCGCGGTAGGTGTGCGGGGCGTCGCCGTCGAAGGTGGCGGTCTGTCCGGCTTCGACGGGGTGCTCGACGCCGTCGACGACCAGGGTCATCCGGCCGGAGGTGACGCTGACGGTCTCGACGACCCCGCTCTGGTGGGGGTGGCTGGGGTACTCCTCCCCCGGCCGGAGCTTCCAGCGCCAGACCTCGACGGGGGCCGGGCCGGAGGTCGTCAGCATCAGGCGGGCCTCGCCGCCTTCCGCCCCGGTCCACAGCGGCATCACGGCGTCGGCGCTCACGACGCGGACGCGGCCCTCGGCCGGCCCCTCCAGCAGGGCGGAGACGGAGACGCCGAGGGTGTCGGCCAGCCGGACCAGGGTGGCGAAGTTCGGGTTGCCCTGGGCTTTCTCCAGTCCGACCAGGGCGCCCTTGCTGACCTTGGCGCGCCGGCCGAGCTCGTCCAGGGACAGGCCCGCGCGGGTGCGGGCCGTCCTGACGTTGTGCGCGAGAGTCCGCAGGGCTGCCTCTGTCTCGGTCATCCGGTCACCATCCTCACCAGGGGAACACTTCGATGTACCGCCCGGTCGTTTGGTTGACACACCCCGGTCGGTTCGCTGTACGGTTCAGTCGTTCCATTGAAATAGTAAGGGATGTACGTACCGTGATCGCTCTGCTGCTGGCCCTGGGCAGCTCCCTCGCCTACGGGTGCGCCGACTTCCTCGGCGGACTCGGTGCCCGAAAAGCCCATGTGCTGCGCACCGTGATGATCGCGGCCCCGGCCTCGCTCGCCGTCGAACTGCTGCTGTGGCCCTTCCTCGGCGCCTCGTTCGGCACCGGCGCGCTCGTCTGGGGCGCGGCGTCCGGCGTCGCCTCGGCCGCCGCGTTCGCCCTGCTCTACCGCACCCTGGCGATCGGCCCGATGAACGTCCTCTCCCCCGTCACCGCCCTCGTGTCCGCCGTGCTGCCGGTCGGCGTGGGACTGCTGCAGGGCGAACACCTGGGGGCCGCCGGGATGGTCGGGCTGCCGCTCGCGCTGGCCGCGGTCGTCCTGGTGAGCGCCGGCCACGGCACGGGGTCGGTCCGCCCCTCCCGTACCGCGCTGCTGCTGGCCCTCGGCGCGGGCTCCGCGATCGCGCTCCAGCTGGTCTTCCTGCACCAGGCCCCCTCCGACAGCGGCGTGGCCCCGCTGATCGTCGGCCGGGCGGTCTCCTCCGCCGTGACCCTGGCCGCGGCCGGGCTGATGTACCGCAGGCTCGGGTCGGAGAAGCCCGCGTACGCGATGTCGGCCGCGGCCGGCGTGCTGGACTCGGTGGCGAACCTGCTGTTCCTGCTGGCCGCCCGCGGCGGGGACCTCGCCGTCGTCGCCGTGATCACCGCCCTCTACCCGGCCGGCACCGTCCTGCTCGCCCGCGGCGTGCTCGCCGAACGCATCCACCGGGGCCAGCTCGTCGGACTCGGCACCGCCGCCGTCGCCGTCAGCCTCCTCGCCCTCACCTGACCCCCCTCCCCCACGTCGCACCCCGCAAGGAGCACCGCATGTTCATCCAGCCCTGGGACGCCGGCCTGGACGAGGCCGAATGGCGGGCCTGGATCGCCGACGGCCACGACTTCGGCGTCCTCGCCGTCAACGGCCCGCCCGGCCGGCCGCCCGTCGCCGTCCCCACCCACTTCACCAGCGACCCCGGCCACCTCCTGGTCCACCTCGCCCGCCCCAACCCCGCCTGGAAGGCGATCGAGAACGACCCGAACGTCCTGTTCACCGTCTTCGGCGACTACGCCTTCGTCCCCGGCCCCTGGCGCGCCAAGCCGGGCAGCCCGCCCACCGACGGCGTCCCCACCAGCTACTACACCGCCGTCCAGTTCACCTGCCGCGCCCACGTCGTCGACGACCCCGAGGCCAAGGCCGAGCTGCTGCGCCGCCAGATGGCCCACTTCCAGCCCGACGGCGACCACGCCCCCGTCTCCGCCGACCGGCCCCCGTACGGCCGGATGCTGTCCGGCATCCGCGGTCTGCGCCTGGAGGTCACCGACGTACGGGCGAAGTTCAAGTACGACGACCACAAGCCCGTCGAGCACCGCACCACCGTCGCCGACCGCCTCACCGAACGGGGCCGGGGCCTCGACGTCCCCGCCGCGCTCCAGCAGCGGCGCCGCCTGGACCGCACGGGCCCCTGGAAGCCCTGACCACCCGCCGCCCTGCGCACGAAAGAACGGAGCACCCCTCCCATGACCGTCCTCCGGCTCGCCCCCGCCGTCGCGGACGCCTTCCCCGACACCCTCATCGCCCTGGTCACCGCCACCGGTCTGCGCGGCCGCGAGCCCTGGCCCGGCACCGCCACCGCCCTGGAGGCGCTGGAGCGGCAACTCGCCCTCGGCACCTGGCAGCCCGCCGACGAGACCGACCCCCGCATCGAGGCGTGGCACACCGCCTACCGCTCCTTCGGCACCAACCCCCGCCGCACCCGCCCCAGCGTCGACGCCCTCGGCCGCCGCCTCGCCAAGAAGGGCGCCCTGCCGCGCGTCAACCCGGCCGTCGACACGTACAACGCCGTCTCCGTCCGCCACGGCCTGCCCGCCGGCGCCTTCGACCTCGACCGGGTCACCGGCGACATCGACGTCCGCCACGCCGACGGCACCGAGGAGTTCACCCCGCTCGGCGAACCCGGCACGGTCGAGCGGCCCAGGCCCGGGGAGGTCGTCTACGCCGACGCCGCGGGCGTCCTCACCCGCCACTGGAACCACCGCGACGCCCACCGCACCCGCGTCACCGAGGACTCCACCCACGTCGCCTTCCTGCTGGAGACCCTCCACGGCCCCCGCGACGGCCACCTCCTCAAGGCCGCCGCTGAGGAGCTGCGGGACCTCCTCGCGCCTCACGCCGCACGGACCGCCGTGCACTACCTCAGCCCGGAGCAGCCCCAGGCCACCGCCTGAGACGGCCGCGGCGAACGGGACGGACGGCCCGGGTGCCCGGGGGGCGGGACGCGTTTCGTCCGCGCGGCGGCGCCCCGGCCGGGTTGTCGTCCGTCTTGGGCGGGCAGGGCTCCGGCGAGGCCGGGAACGCGGTCACGCCGGGGCGGGCGCCGGGCCGCCGGTCGTCGCGCAGCGCACCGGCCCTCGCCCGCGGGCGCAGCGGCCGCGGGCGGGGCGGGCCGGTGTCCGGCGCCCCGCGAGGCGGGGCTCCGCCTACTGGTCGCGTTCGGGAACCGCTGCGGCGGCCTGCCGCAGCGTCCCTTCGTACACCGGCGCCGCTCCTCCCCGTACCGGCGCCGCCCCTTCGTACGCCGGGGCCGTCCCCTCGTGTGGCGGGGCCGTCCCGCCGGGTGCCGGGGCCGTCGGGCCTTCCCGGCGTCGTGGCCGCCGGGCGGAGGGGATGGGGGCGGTGAGGACGGCGAGGCAGCCGACGACGAGCGCGATGCCGGCCCAGCCGACGGCGGGGAGGCGCTCCCCGACGACGAGCACGGCGAGCACCGCCGCGACGGCCGGTTCGAGCAGGGAGAGCGTGGTGGCCGTGCTGGCGGGCACGTGGGCCAGACCCCAGCCGAACAGGACGTAGCCGGCGAACATGGGCACCAGCGCCATGTAGGCGCCGACGGCCGCGTTGGGCCAGGAGTCGACGAGCGGGGCGCCGGTGACCAGCAGGACGGGGACGAGCAGCACCCCGCCCACCCCGAAGACCGCACCCATCGCCGCCCGGGAGGTGATCCCGCGGGTGATCAGCCGGTGGGCCGCCCAGGAGTACAGGGCGTAGGTCGCCGCGGCGACCAGGCCCAGGCCCACACCGAGCACCGTGGCGCCCGCGGACGCCTCCGCCGGACCGTGCTGCGCGGGTCCCGCGGCCTGGGCCACGCAGAGCAGTACCGTGCCCAGCAGACCGAGGGCGGCGCCGGCCTTCCACCGGCGCGACAGCCGCCGCCGGTCCACGACCCGTTCGATCACGGCCGAGGCCAGCGGGGCCGTACCGATCGACACCACCGTCCCCACGGCCACTCCGGCCAGACGCATCGAGCTGTAGAACGCCAGGGGGTAGACCGCCACCGCGAGCGCCCCCAGCAGGACGACACCGCGCCGCGCACGCAGTTCCCGGGCCTGGCGGGCGATGTGGGGAGCGGCCGTCAGCGCTTGGAGCAGTCCGCCCAGCCCCATCGCGACCGCCCCCACGGCCAGGGGCCCCACGGCCGGGGCGAAGGTCGCCGCGGTGCCCGTGGTGCCCCACAGCACGGAGGCCGCGAGCACGCACAGCGATCCCGTGCCCACCGAGCGGGGGGCGGGCACGGCCGGCTGCCTCACCACTGCTCCAGCAGGTCCGCGGCCATCGCGCGGGCGTGCCGCAGGCGGGTGCTCCCGCCCTCCAGGCCGGCGCGCGCCATCGCGCCCTCCAGCAGGAAGGCGAGGTGCTCCGCCCTCGCGCGCGCCCGGTCGGGCCGGTCGGGCAGCAGTCGTTCCAGGTGGCCGGCGAGCAGGCGCTCGACCTCCTCCTTGTGGCGGCGCACCACGGCGCGCCCCTCGTCGCCGGCGGGCAGTTCGGCGGCCGCGTTCAGCAGGCCGCAGCCGCGAAAGCCGTGCTCGTAGGCGGCTTCCGCGTGGTCGGCGTAGGCGTCGAAGACCGCGAGCACCCCGGCTCGGGGGTCATGGGCCTGCTCCAGCCGCAGCCGGTACAGCTCCAGCCACTCCTCGTGCCGTGCGTCGAGGTAGGCCCTGACCAGATCGGCCTTGGAGGAGAAGTTGTTGTACAGGCTCTTCTTCGCCACGCCCGCTTCGGCCGTGATCGTGTCGATCCCGGTCGCCGACACGCCGTCGGCGTAGAAGCGCCGCGCGGCGGCGGCCAGCAGCCGGTCCCGCGCCGGCCTCGGTCTGGTGGACCCCGTCGTCGCCTCGTCGGCCCCGCCCATCGCACACCCCTCGAAGTAGGTAGTTCGGTCTACCTACTATAGACATCCGAAGCGCCGACGGGGGGCGCGGCCCCGAGAGGCCCCTACGGCCGGAGGCCGCGGCGGCGCCCTTCGGTCGCGGCGCCTGCCGAAGGGACACACCCGCGCCGCCCCCGAAGGACACCGCGTCCACCGCGTACGGGCCCGCCGGGACCCCCTGCCGACGGGCGGGAGGACAGCCCCGCACCCCCGCCGAGGAGTCCGGCCGGCGTGCCGCTTTCGGTACCGGTCCGCGCATGTGGCGGCGGTTGGCGGCCGTCGACCGCCGCGCACCGGGCGAGCGCCCGCCACCGGAGGGGACCACCCCACGCGACGCAACACCGCTGACGCTCCCCGCCCTCGGGGGCCGGGCTCGCCACTCGTGGTCGCGGATCGCCAGGGCGGCGTCGGGGTCGTCGGTGGCGAGTTCCCGCGACTCCGGGCTCCGGGTGCGGCGGTCGACCGGGTACAGGGCGGTGGACCTACCGGGCGGGCGGACAAGCCCGCCGCAAGGGCCGGTGATACGGCGGCCGGTGTGACGAGCGGGGGGCCGTCCGGGGTGGGGTGGCCGGCCGAGCACGGGCTTCCCGGGGGCCGCCTAGTCCGCGCTCTCCGCGTCGGTGCCGGCGCGTTCGGTGAGGCGTTCGTGGCGTTGCCTGGCGGCCTGCGGGGTGCCGAGGCCGAGGCCGAAGGCGATCTCCTGCCAGGTCATGCCGCGGCCCCGCGCCATCTGGAGGAGGCCGGCCTCCAGCTCGTCCATCTCGCCGCGGACCAGGGGGATGAGGCTCAGGGCGGCGGTGATGTCCGCCTGGTCCACTTCCGGTTCGCCGTCGTGCAACCGGGCCGCCCCGCTGAGCAGGAACGACACGAGCCGGACCGCCTCGTGCGGCCCGACGGCCGTGGGGTGGGCCTGTCGGCGGCGCTGCTCGTCGGTGGCCGCGTGCCGCTCGGTGATGCGCATCAGGGAGGCGTACACGCGGCGCGCCCGCGCCTGGTCGGGCTGCGGAGGTGTGAAGGGGTCGGTGGGCTGGTCCGGGTTCGACGTCATGGGACCAGGGTGGGGTACTGCACGAAAAGGTGTCAACTCTTAGTTGTGAACAACTTGTTCATGTGGAGGTCGCCGCCCGCCGGGTCACCGGGGCGGGGAAGGGGGCCCGTCCTGGGGTCTGTGGTCGCGCGGGTCCTGACGCTCGGGAGGCCACCCATGGGAAGGCGTTCGGTCGCGGGGAGGGGCACCGCCCGGTGGGTGGCCGGTTCCGTCACCAGATCGGGCGCGACCACCTCGGCCGGGCGGGGCCGGGTCGTGCCCGCCTCCCCCACAGCGGTCCGCCCGGTTCCGGTGGCGGCACGGTGCCCCGGCGCAGCGGCCAGGCGCACAGCATGCCCACCACGAAGCCGACGACGTGCGCCAGGTACGCCACGCTCCCGGCCTGCGAGACGCCCGCCCCGTACGAGTACACGGCCTGGAGGACGAACCACAGCCCGAGCACCGTCCAGGCGGGCAGGCGCAGCGGCAGCAGGATCAGGAACGGCACGAGGACCCACACCCTGGCCCCGGGGTACAGCACCAGGTAGGCGCCCAGGACCCCGGCGACGGCGCCCGACGCGCCGATCAGGGGGGTGGCCGAGCCGGCGTCGACCAGGGCGAAGCCGTACGTGGCGGCGTAGCCGCAGAGGCCGTAGAACAGCAGGTAGCGCACCCGGCCGAGGCGATCCTCGACGTTGTCGCCGAACACCCAGAGGAACATCATGTTGCCGAGCAGGTGCAGCCAGCTGCCGTGCAGGAACATCGCGGTGAGCGCGGACAGCGGCGGCGACTTGTCGTAGCCGGGCGGGCCCACCAGGCAACCCGGACCGGACGGTCCCACGGCGACCTGGCCGGTGGGCACCAGCTCCGGCAGCCGGCCGTGGATCAGCTCACGCGGCACGGCCGCCCACTGGCCGAGGAACGACTCCAGCCGGCACGCCTGGGCCAGACCGCCCTCGCCGACCAGCGAGCCCGCCATGCCGGGGGTGCGCAGGAAGACGGCGAAGTTGACGGCGATCAGCGCGTACGTCACCCAGGGGACGCGCCGCGCCGGGTTCACGTCATGAACGGGAATGACCACACCGGTCCACTGCCCTGCCATAAGCGCATGAATCAGACCGATCGCTTTCGATCGCGGCGTCACGGGTCGGTGTCCCGCTCTCCGCCGACGGGTCGTGCCCCGACGTGCGCCGTCCGGCTCCGCGCCCGTACTCCCGCCGGACGTACGGCGGCGGGGCCCGATCCCGCCGCGTACGAGGCGCGCCGCGCGGGTACCCGTCCTGCCCTGGACACGGGTACCGAACGGGGATGGGGACATGCCGGATCACGCGTTTCCGCTGGTCGTCGTCGCGGGGGTCTCCGGCTCCGGCAAGTCGACGATCGGCCGGGCCCTGGCACGGCACCTGGGCGTGCCGTACGAGGAGGGGGACGACCTCCACCCGCCGGGGAACATCGAGAAGATGGAAGCCGGTGTGCCTCTGACCGACGAGGACAGGGCGCCCTGGCTGGACCGGGTCGCCGGGTGGCTGCGGAGCCACCTCGACCACGGGGGCGTCATCACCTGCTCCGCGCTCAAGCGGCGCTACCGCGACCGGTTCGCCGCCGTGTCACCACGTGTCTTCTTCGTCCATCTGCACGGTCCGGCCGAACTGATCGCCGCCCGCATCGCCGCCCGACGCGGCCACTTCATGCCGGTGAGCCTGCTGCGGTCGCAGTTCGAGGCCCTGGAGCCGCCGGGACCCGACGAGCACGGCGCCGAGGTGTCCGTCGAGGGCACGCCCGAGGAGACGACCGCGCTGGCGCTCGCCGCGGTGAGGGGCGCCTCGCGGTGAGGGGCGCCACGGGGGACTTGATCACCGTGACGGGCGTGGTCACCGTGACGGGCGTGGTCATGTGAGGGACGTGGTCGCCGTGAGGTACGGGATGTCGTGAGGTGCAGGAGGGGCATGAGGTGCGGGGTGGCTGCCGGCCGGTCGCGCGCCGGCGGCGTGGGCCGGGTGGAGCACGGGCGGCATCGGTGCCGGGGTGCGGGGGTACCTGCCTCCCATGATCGTGTCGGTGGAGCTCCTGCCCGAGTCGACCCTGCGCGAAGCCATCAGCCTCCTGGTACGGCTCGTCGAGTCCGCCGGAGCGCTGATCATCTTCATCGGTGCCGGCTGGGCGTTCGTCCAGTTCGTCAAGGCGGGCCTGCGGCGGCGCGACCGGGTGGCCGGGTTCAACCGGATCCGGCTCAGCCTGGGGCGCTTCCTCGTCCTGGGCCTGGAGTTCCAGCTCGCCGGCGACGTGCTGCGCACGGCGGTCGCGCCGAGCTTCACCGAGATCGGCCAGCTGGCGGCGATCGCGGCCATCCGTACCGCGCTCAACTACTTCCTCGGACGCGAGATCGCACAGGAGCGTGCGGAGCTCGCGCGGGGCGGGGACCCGCTGGAGCGGCCCGTCGGGGGGAAGCCGTCGTGAACGCCTGGCTGCAGGCCGCCGCCGTGCTGGTCACCGGCGCCGGTCTCGTCTCGGCGGCGGCGGCCCACCGGCTGACGGGAGACGTCCGCCGCGCCCTGGCCGTCCTGCTCGACTTCCTGACCGCGGCCGGCCTGGTGCGGCTGGCCGGTGCCCCGTCGTGGGACGGCATCCTGGCGGCCGCCGCCGTGATCGCGCTGCGCCGTCTGATCGGGTCGGGCCTGGCGGTGTCCCGTGCGGCGCCGTAGGCACCGGAGCCCGTCGCCCGGGGCTGCCGCGCGGGCCGGGCCCCTCCGGTACGCCGGCACGGCGCCCCTGCGGGGAGCGGGGCGCGTCCGGCCTCCGTGCCCCCGCCGCCGGGCGCGGCACCGGCCCCGTACACGTGCGGGCCGAAGCGGCGAACCGCGCCCAGGACTCCCCTCTCCCGACACGGAACGGAAGGACGACCCATGCGCGCACTGACGGTCCGGCCCGGCCCCGGGGCCTCGATGGAGGTCCGTGAACTCCCCCCACCCGATCCGGGCCCGCAGGAGCTGCTGGTGCGGGGGCTGGCGCTGGGGGTCTGCGGTACCGACCGGGAGATCGCCGACGGGCGGTACGGCACCGCGCCCGACGGACGGGACTGGATGGTGGCCGGTCACGAGTCGCTGGGGCGGGTGGAGCAGGCGCCGCCCGGGAGCGGATTCTCCCCCGGCGACCTGGTGGTCGGCGTGGTCCGCCGCCCGGACCCCGTCCCGTGCGGTGCGTGCGCCCGCGGGCACTTCGACATGTGCCGCAACGGCCGCTACCGGGAGCGGGGCATCAAGGAGCTCGACGGCTACGGTGCGCAGTACTGGACCGTGGAGTGCGACTACGCCGTCCCGTTGGATCCGCGTCTGGAGCACGTGGGGACGCTCCTGGAGCCGACGTCCGTCGTGGCCAAGGCGTGGCGGCAGGTCGACCTGGTGGGGGACCGCTCCTGGTTCGAACCGCGGCGCGTCCTCGTGACCGGAGCCGGCCCCGTCGGGCTCCTCGCCGCGCTGATCGGCGTGCAGCGGGGCCTGGAGGTGCACGTGCTGGACCGCGTCGAGCGGGGCCCGAAGCTGGCGCTCGTACGGTCCCTCGGCGCGACGTACCACAGCGCCGACGTCCGTGACGTGATGGACGGTCTGCGGCCCGACGTGGTCATCGAGGCGACCGGCGCCGCGCAGGTCGTGTTCGCGGCCATGTCCGGCACCTCGCCGTACGGTGTCCTGTGCCTGACCGGGGTGTCCCCCGCCGGCCGGCACATCACGGTGGACGCCGGGATGGTCAACCGCGACCTGGTGCTGGAGAACGACGTGGTCGTCGGCTCGGTGAACGCCAACCTCGACCACTACCGGCAGGCCGCGGCGGCGCTGGCCCGGGCCGACGAGGGGTGGCTGGACGGCCTGGTCACCCGGCGGGTGCCGCTGGAGCGCTTCCGGGACGCCTTCGCCGGGCACGACGACGACGTCAAGGTCGTGATCACCCTGGACGGTTCTTGATCACGCCGGCCGTCCTCGGTCGCTTGATCGCCTGGTCGGCCGGTCCGACGGTCGCCGGTTCGCCGCGTGACGGGTGCGTGACGGAGGGAGGGCGCGCCGCGCCGGGCGGCGTCCGGGTCCGCCGGTCCGACGGTCGCCGGTTCGCCGCGTGACGGGTGCGTGACGGAGGGAGGGCGCGCCGCGCCGGGCGGCGTCCGGCCGTCGGGCGGCTCGTGGGCCCCGCCGCCGGGGGCGCGCGGAGCCGGGGCGGGTACGGAGGTGTGCGGGGGCGCGCCGCGTGGCACCTGCACCGGATGGCGAAACCGTGGCACCACCTCCCCGAAACCCTGCGCGCCGAGACCCGGTCCGTGACGCGTGCGGTACGCAGCGCCTGGGCGGGGCCGGGACGCGAACGCGACCTGGCCGTCCAGTCGCTCAAGGCCGCCCTGGCGGCCCTGGTCGCGTGGATCATCGCGAGCCGGGTGCTGGAGGCGCCGATGGCCTTCATCGCCCCGTGGGCGGCGGTCGCCCTCGTGCGGGCCACGGTGTACCGGTCGGTGGCGCAGAGCCTGGAGCAGTTCGCCGCCATCGCCGTGGGCACCACCCTCGCGACCGCGGCCGGCATGGCACTCGGCGACCCGACACTGGCCATGGCCCTGGTGCTCCCCGTCACCCTCCTCCTCGGCAACTGGCGCAAGCTCGGGGACCAGGGGATCTACGGCGCCACCGCGGCCCTCTTCACCCTCACCACCGGTGACCCGAGCGTCGACCAGGCCGTCGCCAGGCTGCTGGAGACGCTGCTGGGCGCGACCGTGGGCGTGGCCGTCAACATGCTGGTCCGCCCCCCGGTGTACCTGCGCGACGGCCGCAACTCGCTGAGCACCGCCCTCGACGCGACCTCGGACTGCCTGGCCCGCATCGCCCGGGGGCTGGCCGGCTCCTGGGACCACGGGGACGCCCGCGAATGGGACCGGTGCGCCCGGCGCCTCGCCGAACTCGTCGGCGAGGCGCGGGACGCCCTGGCCAGGACGGAGGAGAGCGCCCGCCTCAACCCCGCCGCCCGCCACCGGACGCGGTTCCTGCACCGGCACGGCCCGTACGCCCACACGATGTACGTACTGGAGGAACTCGCCCGCTACACGCGCGACCTGACGCACACGCTCACCGAGGCCGCTGACGGCGATACGGCCAAACCGCGCCCCGAAGAGGACGTGGCGGCCCGCTACGCGCGGCTCCTCCGCTGCCTGGCGGCCGCGGTGACGGCGTTCGGGCACGTCGTCACCGAGGACTCCGGGCCGGCGCGGTCCCGGCTGCGGCGGGCGGTCGAGGAGACCGACGCCGCCCACGAGGACCTGCGGCGGCTCCTGGCCGGCAGGGGCACCACCGACCCCGAGTGGATGGGCCTGTACGGTTCGCTCCTCGTGGACGCCCACCGGGCCGTGGAGCAACTGCTCCAGGAGCCCCCGCACCACGACGACCGGTCGTGACACGGGGCGCTCCGGGTGGGCCGTCGGATCGGCGGACCGTCGGGAGGAGGCGCTCGGGGCCCGTCAGGCGGAGCCGCGACCTCCCGTCAGGTGACCGGCGAGGTCGGTGAGCTTCTGGCGGACACCGCGGGTGACGATGCCGACGCCGTCGGGGTCCCGGACGGCGGCCTTCGCGGCCTTCACCCCCTGGTCCAGCACGATGTGCGGCGGGATGGGGGCGATGTCGGCGTCGACCTTGAACTCGAGGACGACGGGGAGGTCGCTGCGCAGGGCCTCCTCCCAGGCCGCACCGACCTTCTTCGGGTCGTCGCAGTAGACGCCCTTGAGCCCGAGGAGTTCGGCGTACCGCGCGTAGGGCACGTCCGGGATGTCCTGGGAACCGGGGAACTTGGGGTCGCCGGAGAGGGCGCGCTGCTCCCAGGTGACCTGGTTGAGGTCCTGGTTGTTGAAGACGCAGAAGATCAGCGGGGGGCCGCCCGCGAGCCGGTCGCCGTACCTCTTCACGGTGATCATCTCGTTCATGCCGTTCATCTGGAACGCGCCGTCCCCGATGAAGGCGATCACCGGCCGGTCGGGGTGGGCGAAGCGGGCGGCGATGGCGTACGGGGTGGCGGGGCCCATCGTCGCGAGCGTGCCCGACAGCGAGGCGTGCATGCCCTTGCGGAGCTTCAGGTGGCGGGCCCACCAGTTGGTGGCCGACCCGGAGTCCGCGGTGAGGATGCAGCGGTCGGGAAGGCGCGGCGACAGTTCGGCGACGACGCTCTGCGGGTTGACCTTCCCGTCGAAGCTCTGGTGGGCGCGCCGGTCGAGGACGCGGTGCCACTCCTTGACGTCCTTCTCGATCTTCTTGCGCCAGGAGCGGTCCTTCTTGCGCTGCAGCAGGGGGATCAGCGCCCTGAGCGTCTCGCCGGCGTCGCCGACGAGGTGGGCGTCCATGGGGTAGCGCATGCCGATCATGCGGCCGTCGATGTCGATCTCGACGCCGCGGGCCTGGCCCTCGTCGGGGAGCCACTCGGCGTACGGGAAGGAGGTGCCGACCATGAACAGCGTGTCGCAGCCGCGGATCATGTCGTCGCTGGCCTTGCTGCCGAGCAGGCCGATGGGGCCGGTGACGAACGGCAGGTCGTCGGGGAGGACCTCGCGGCCGAGGAGGGCCTTGGCGACGCCCGCGCCGAGGAGTTCGGCGACCTCGGTGACCTCGGCCTCGGCGTGTGCGGCGCCCTGACCGATGATCATGGCCACCTTGGCGCCCTCGTTGAGGATGTCGGCGGCCTTGCGGAGTTCGGTCTCGTCGGGCAGGACCCGCGGGCGGCTCCAGCCGATGCTGGAGTAGACGGAGCCGTGCTGCTTGGGGGGCGAGGGGACGGCCTCCTCCTCCTGGACGTCCGCCGGGATGATGACCGTGGCGACGGAGCGGGTGGTGAGGGCGGTCTTGAACGCCCGGTCCACGACGTGCCGCGCCTGCCCCGGGTGCGTGATCACCTGGCAGTACTCGGACACGTCGGCGAAGACCTGTTCGAGGGCGATCTCCTGCTGGTAGGACGAGCCGAGGCTCAGGCGCCGCTGCTGGCCGACGATCGCGACGACGGGCTGGTGGTCGAGCTTGGCGTCGTACAGGCCGTTGAGCAGGTGGATCGCGCCGGGCCCGGAGGTGGCGACGCAACAGCCCACCTCACCGGTGAACTTGGCGTGTCCGCACGCCATGAACGCGGCGGCCTCCTCGTGCCGCGCCTGGATGAACTCCGGCCCCTCCGCGGCCCGGCCGAAGGCGCCGAGCAGGCCGTTGATCCCGTCGCCGGGGTACCCGTAGACGCGGTCGACGCCCCATCCGCGCACCCGCTCCAGTACGTAGTCGGCCACCGAAGTCATGGCATCTCCCTCCGGTCCCTCGCGGACCGTCTCGACACACGTCGGTCGTGCCGTCCGGGTGACCGCCGCGACGGTCCACAAACCCCGGTCACCGGGCGGGCCCCTGACCGGTCTCCGCCTGGACGCGGTCGACCGCCGGGTCCGGGCGTTCGCCGAGGTACTCCACCCAGGCCTTCTTGACGCACGGGTAGTGCGTGGCGGCCTCCACGAGGTTCATGAAGTTGACGATGTTCGCCTCGAACCGCTCCCGGAGCGTCCCGTCCGTGAACCGCCCCTCGTCGTCGAGCTGCGTGTGGGCGGCGGCCAGGGAGAACATGTCGGGGTAGACGCGGGTGCCGAGGTGTTCCAGCGGGACGCGCAGGGCCCACAGGCCGCGGTTGCCGCCGACCATCGACGGGGACGCCGACAGGAGCAGCACCTGCAACTCGTTGAAGGGCTGCGGGCGGAACCGCGACGTCCAGTCGATGAGGTTCTTCAGGACGCCGGGCACCGAGGCGTTGTACTCGGGTGACGCGATGATCAGCGCGTCCACCTCGTGGAGCCGTTCCCGGAAGCGCTCGGCTCCGGGCGGGATGCCGTCGGTGGTCTCGGCGTCGGCGTCGTAGTCCGGCACGGGGAAGTCCCCGACGGAGGCGAAGGAGGCCGTCGCCCCGTTGGCCTGGACGGCGGCCACGGCCAGCCGGGCGAGCTTCGTGTTGAACGAGTCGGTTCGCCGGGAGCCGGTCAGGACGAGGAACGACAGCGGGCGGCGGTCGGTCGTGCTGCTCATGGGGGCTGGGCCTTTCGTCGGTCGGCGGCGCGGGCGGACGGGCGGCGCGGGCGGGTCAGCGGACGCGGTGCCCGGGTGGCCGCTCCGGCCCCCGCGGGTCCCCGCCCGGACGTGGACGGCCCCTCCCCGCCAGGAGCGGGGCGAGCACCGTGAACGGGATGGGCGGTGTGAGTGGCGCGAGCGGTGCGGCGGACCGGTGGTGCGGGGGGCCGCCGGCCCGCGCCGGACGCGGGCGGGGGCGGTACGCGACCGCGGACGGCGGTGCCGCCCGACCCGCCGTCTCGTCGAACGCCATGCGGTTCCTCCCGGCGTCGGGGCTGCTGCGGCACGGGGCGCGACGGGGTGGCGCTCCGCGTGCCGTACCACTGTGCGCGGGATTCGGCGCCGCGCGCCGGGTGGCGGGGCCATCCGGGTCACGGGCGTTCCCCCGCCCGCGTGGGCCGGTGCCCTCCGGCGGTGCGCTACATTTTGCGTCGCCTTGACCACGATCACTCATGATCACTTCTGCACGGGGAGCCGGCTCACAATGATCGACATCGTCAACGGACTCGGCCGGGCCGCCGCTTACGGCGGACTCGGGCTGATCCTGCTGATCCTCGGCATAGTCATGATCGACGTGCTGACCCCCGGCAACCTCCGGCGGCTCGTGTGGGAGCACCGCAACCGCAACGGCGCCCTGCTGCTGAGTTCGGCGCTGCTCGGTGTCGGCGGCATCGTGTTCACCTCCATCTGGTCGACGTACGACGACTTCGGCAAGGGCCTCGTGTCGACCGCGGTGTTCGGTCTGCTCGGCCTGGCGATGATGGCGGTGGCGTTCCTCGTGGTGGACCTGATCACGCCGGGCCGCCTGGGCGCGCTCCTGGTGGAGCCGGAGCCGCACCCGGCGGTGTGGGTGACGGCCTCCTGCAACCTCGCGGTGTCCGCGATCGTGTCGGCGTCCATCGCCTGAGCCACCGATCGCTCCACGCACGGGCGGTCGTCCCCCGCACGGCGGGGCGTCCGGCCGGGCCGCCGGCCCTCCCGGCGGCACCTCCGCCCCTCCCGGCGGCGCTCCGGTCCGTCCGCGGCGCCGATCACGGACCCCGGTCAGCCGGGAGCGGGTATCGGCTCGACCTCCAGATGGCGCCGGCGCCGGGGCCCCCGGTACAGCAGGGCCTCCCAGCCCAGCCGCTCCAGGGCCCGGGCGCACTCGGCCAGGGCGGTGTCCTCCTCCTGCGCGGCGCCGCCGCCCGGCGGCCCCAGCCACTCCACCCGCACCTGCCCCGGCCGCTCGCCGGGGCCGACGCGGTAGCCGGTCCTGACGCGCCGTCCCCCGGCGTCCAGCGCGGACGGCGGGACGCCGGCCGCCTCCAGGGCCAGGGCGACCGCCCTCACCGGCTGGTTGCGCTCCCACGGGGCCGGTACGGCCCCGGGATCGCCGCCTGCGGTGTTGGTGAGCCGCCGGATCTGGAGCAGCCCCTCGTACGCCACCCGGACCTCGGCGGCGCGCCGCCCGGCCCCCGCCGGGTCGGCCGTCGGGTCCGGGAGCGGCGGCCCGTCCCCGGTGGCCGCCTCGAACGCGCCGCCCGCCCCGGTCACAGGAGCCGCCTGATGTCGCCGCGGACCCGGTAGAAGCCGCCCGCCGCGGCGTGCAGCGCGTCCACCACGTAGCGTGCGCCGGGCTCCCGTATGGCGCGCGGGAACTGGACGTTCCACGACGGCTCGTAGCCCTCGGAGACGACGTGCACCCGCATCCGGCCGGACTCCTGCACGCACTCCACGACGACCGAGCCCACCGGGGCGTTCGCCACCGAGGCCACCGAGGCCGCGGCCGTCGCCGGCGCGTACGTCGGCAGGGCGGCGGCGAGCTTCACGTCGCGGGCCACCGGGACCGTGCCGCGCTGGGCGGCCTCGATCGCCGTCTCGCTCGCGTCCACGCAGAGCAGCGAGCCGTCGGTGGTCACCAGGTAGAGCCGTTCGTCCCGGTACTGCATGGACAGGGCCGAGCCGCCGCCCGTGCCGAGCTTCCACAGGCGCGTGCCGTCCCGGTCGAAGCAGTACACGGAGGACGCCGCGTCACCGGCGAAGACGAACCGCCCGCCGGGCGACGTGGCGCACGCGTACACGGCGCTGTCGCAGGCGTACGTCGCCTCGATCCGGCCGTCGTCCTTGGACAGCCGCTGCACGACGTGGTGCGCGGTGCCCGCGTACACCGCGGTGTCCTCCTGCCAGCCGAACAGGACGCCGCCGCGGGTCGCCGTGTGCCACAGCTCGCCGCCGCCGTCGGGCGCGTACGCCGTCACGCCCCGCTGGTGGCCGTGGTAGACGGCCCGGTCGTCGGCGCGGACCATCCAGGCGTGCTCGCCCTGGCTGCGGCGGGCCCACTGGTGCTCGTCCTCGTGGTCGATGACGGTGAGCCGGCCGGCGCGGTCCGACACGTTCAGCACGCCCTCGTGGATGTCGAGCCAGAAGATGTCGACGTCCGCCGCGATGTCGTACGCCGCGAACGGCAGCTTCGACGACAGGTCGTACACGCGGCCGTCGTCGCAGCCGGCGTAGATCCAGAAGTCGTCCGCGACCAGGCACTTCACGCCGTCCGGCAGGCTGAAGCGGGCGAGGACGGCGCCGTCGTGGTCCAGCGTGTAGACGTCGCCCGCCTGGTTGCCGACCCAGCAGCGGTCGTCGTCGACGTGGATGCCGAACGCCGCCGACCCCGTCCGGAACCGCCACAGCACCGGCGCGACCGCGCGGGCCGTCGACGGGGCCGACGCGACCTGGCGGCGGGTCACCGCGCGCGGGGCCCGCCCGCCCGGGACGGCCGGCGCGTACCCCTTGCGGACCTTCTCCCCGACCTTCCTGGCCCCGGCGGCACGCGCCTTCTCCGCCGTGGGGAAGGTGGACGTCTGGGTCTGGCCGGCGGCGCCGATCCGCCCGTACCGCACCGTCACCACCTGGCCGTCGACGGTCACCTCGTAGAACTTGTGCGCACCGCCGCCGTCCTGCGACAGCTCCAGGTACGTCGTCTCCGCGGACACAGCAGACATGGCTGACAGACCCCTCCCCAGGGCGGACCGGCGGCCTGTCCCGCGGGTCCCACTGGGAAAACCGTAGGACGCGGCACTGACAACCGCCCGGAGCCGGGCGTCCCGTACGGAGCACTCCGGCGGGCGGCCCGCCGCGCCGTTGGCGACGATGGTGTCGACGAGGAGGAAGACCACGGCCGGGGCGGTTCGGCGCGGAGGAGGCGGGGAGCATGCGTCTGCCGCAGACCCGCGGGGCTCGCGCCGTCACGTCGCTGGCCGTCCTCGGGGCGCTCGTGGCGGCGAACCTCGTCCTCGGGCCGTCGTCGGGTCCGCGGGGCTCCGGCGCCGCCCGGCCCGAGGGCGCCGCGCCCCAGCGCGCCGCCCACCACCAGGGGCCGCGGCCGGTGATCGTGCCCCGCACGGCCTGGCGGGCGCAGACCGTCTCGACGGCGCCCGCCGCCCGGTACGCGCCGGCAGTGCGGGCCGCCGTCATCCACCACACGAGCACCCCCAACGGGTACGACTGCGCGAGCGTCCCCGGGACGCTGCGCGACCTGTACGCGGGACACGCCTACGCCCGGGACTGGGACGACATCGGCTACAACTTCCTCGTCGACGCCTGCGGCACCATCTACGAGGGCCGGGCGGGCGGCGTCGACCGTGCCGTGATCGGCGCCCACACCAAGGGGTTCAACGAGGGGACGGTCGGCATCGCGGCGATCGGCACGTTCTCGGAGGGGGCGCGGGTGCCCGAGCCGATGCTCGACGCGATCGCGCGGCTGGTCGCCTGGAAGCTGGACCCCTACGGGGCCGATCCGCGCGGCACGGTCACCCTCGTCTCGACGAGTGACGAGTCGCGCTTCCCGGAGGGCACGACGGCCGTGCTGCCCGTCGTCGGCGGCCACATGGACGGCTACGCGACCCGCTGCCCGGGCACGGCCCTGTACGCGAGGCTGGCGGACATCAGCGCGCGTGCGGCCCGGCTGCAACGGCGCTGACCCACGTGTCGGCGAGTAACTGGTGGCCCGCCGGGGTGGGGTGCACGCCGTCGTGGAGCCAGTGGGCCGCCGGCGCGCGCCGCGCGGCCTCGTCGAACACGGGCTGCAGCCTGACGAGTTCCGCGCGGTGGACGGCGGCGAGTTCGCCGACCGCATTCTGCCGCAGCTGCACCTGCGCGGCGAGGGCCTCGTCGAAGTCCGAGTCGGGGCCGCCGGGCAGGCAGAACGGCTCGCACAGCAGGACGCGCACCGCGGGCAGCGTCCGGCGGGTGCGGGTGAGGAGGGCGTCGTACACCGCGCGGAAGCCGTCCGCGTCGATGTCGCAGGATTCGCCGTCCACCACGCGCCACGCGTCGTTGACGCCGACGAGGACCGACAGGACGTCGGGGGCCGGGTCGAGCGCGTCCGCCTGCCAGCGGGCGGCCAGTTCGGCGACCTTGTCGCCGCTCACCCCGCGGTTGGTGACGCGCCAGCGGTGGCCGGGTGCCCTGGCCGCGGCGCGGGCGGCGACGAGGTAGACGTAGCCGTGGCCGAGGGCCGCGTTGACGTCGGCGTGCGGCCGCCGGTCGCGGCCGCCGTCGGTGATGGAGTCGCCCTGGAAGAGGATGTGCGAGCCGGCGGGGACGTTCAAGGGCATGCGGACTCCGGTAGCCGGGGGCCTGGGGCCCGGACCTGGACGGTTTCACGGGGAACGTAATTTCCGCGCTCCGTGTTCGGCAAGGGCGGGTGGGGCCCCTCGGCCGGTTCGAAAGTTTCGGCGGGCGGGCCGGGGTGCGTAAGGTCCGGCTGATTTCTGTTGTCGGGGCCGCGCAGCCGGGTCCCCCGACGACAGGACCGTACCGAACGACGGGGCGAGGCAGGGCATGCACAGGGACAGCGAGCACGTACCGGAGCTGGTGAGCGCGGCGCGGGCGGGTGACGGCCGGGCGCGCGAGCGGCTCGTCGAGGACTACCTGCCGCTGGTCTACAACGTGGTGGGGCGGGCCCTGGACGGGCACGCGGACGTGGACGACGTGGTCCAGGACACCATGTTCCGGGCCCTGGACGGGCTGAGCGGGCTGCGCGAGCCGTCCCGGTTCCGGTCCTGGCTGGTCGCCATAGCGATGAACCAGATACGCCGCCGCTGGAACGAGCGACGGCAGGCGCCGGTCGCGTCGCTGGAGCACGTGGTGGAGCGGCCGGACCCGGCGGGCGACTTCGTGGACCTGACGATCCTGCGGCTCGGCCTGTCCGGTCAGCGGCGGGAGGTCGCCGAGGCGACCCGGTGGCTCGACGAGGACGACCGGGCGCTGCTGTCCCTGTGGTGGCAGGAGGCGTCGGGCAGGCTCACGCGCGCGGAGCTGGCCGAGGCGCTGGGCGTCCCGGCGCGGCACGCGGCGGTGCGGGTGCAGCGGATGAAGGCCCAGCTGGAGACGGGGCGGGTGGTGGTGCGGGCCCTGGCGGCGAAGCCCCGGTGCGGTGCGCTGGTGCGGCTGACGGCGGACTGGGACGGGCGGCCGGCCCCAGTGTGGCGCAAGCGCGTCGCACGGCACGTCCGCGGCTGCCGGGCCTGCGGCGGGCACGGGACGGACCTGATGCCGGCCGAGGGGCTGCTGGCCGGCCTCGCGCTGGTCGTTCCGCTGTCCGGGTACCCGGCGGTGCCCGCCGTGGAGGCGGGCACGGCGACCGTCGCGGCGTCCGGTGCGGTGCCCGGCGCGGCGTCGGACGGTACGTCATCGGCGATGGTGGCCGACGGGGCGGCCGGGGCCGTACGGGAGGGCGCCCGGCACGCGGGGGGTGCGGCGGGCGGTGCGGCCCGCCTGCGGGTGCCCGCGGCGGTCGGGGGCGTGGTGGCCGGCGGGGTGCTGCTGGCCGTGCTGTGGCCGGCGGGGCCCGACGCTCCCGCACCCGCCCCGGAGGTACGGGCCCCGGGGGGACCCACCGCGCCGGCGTCACCGGCCACGGCGCCCGCCGCGTCCCGTACGCCCCCGCCCTCCGCGCCGCCCACCCCTCCCCCGAGTCCGGCCGCCTCGGCCACCGCGGCACCGGCACCGTCCCCGAGCGCCACGCGGCCGGCCGCGCCGAGCACGGCGGAGCGGCTGACCTCGCTGGTGAACGCCCGGCGCGCCGAGGCCGGTTGCGCCCCGCTGCGCCTGGACCCCCGGCTGACGGCGGCCGCCCGGGCCCACGCGCGCGACATGGTGGCGCGGCGCTACTTCGCCCACGCCGACCCGGAGGGCCGGCACGCGGACGCGCGGATGGCCGACGCCGGGTACGAGGCCGGCGCGTGGGCCGAGAACCTGCACCGGGGGCCCCGGGACGCGGCGGTGGTCGTCGACGACTGGATGGACGGCTCCGTCCACCAGGAGAACATGCTCGGCTGCCGCTACCGGGACACGGGCGTGGCGGCCGTCCCGGGGCCGGAGGGCACGGTGTGGGTGCAGACCCTGGCCGACCCGGCCTGAGCGGCGCTGCGCCGGGCGGCCTCCCGGGGGCGGTCGCCGGCACGCGAGCGGGGCAGCGGGCGTCGGCTCGTCCGGCGTCGGCGAGGCCGGCGACGCGGCGCACGTGGTCGGCGGCCGCGCCGCCGGGCCGGGGTGCGGCTCTCGTACGGCTCCGTGTCGTTCCCGCGCGCGGTGGGCGCGCCGGGGACGGCGCGGGAGGGCCGTCGGGGCGCCCGGGTGGTCCCTCCGGACGGCCCGGCGTGCGGGGCCCGCGCGGCTGCGCGAGGCTGGCTCCGTGACACAGCTGATCACGTTCGAGGTGGACGACGGTACGGCCGTCTTCGAGGTCGACGACGACCTGGTGGCGGTGGGCCCGGAGGGGTTCCCCGGCGAGTCGGCCGCGGCCCGGGCCCGGGTGTCGCTCCGGGAGGCCCTCGACCAGCTGAACCCCGCCCTGGCGCAGGTCGTCGGCATGCTCCGCCGCCTGGGACCGGAGGAGGCGGAGGTGGACTTCGGCCTCAAGGTGGGCGGTGAGAGCGGCATCGTCGTGGCGAAGGGCACGGCGGAGGTGAACTTCGCCGTCCGCCTGGTGTGGAGGCGCGCCTGACCCTGTGCTGACGGTACGCGGACCGTCAGGGAAGAGACCGTCGTCGATCGTCGTCGCCGTCCGGCTGGAGACTCACATGCGCGTGCTCCTCGTCCACCCGAGTGCCCTGATGTACTCGGAGATCTTCCTTCGACTCGAACCCCTGGGCCTGGAGCGGGTGGCGGCCGCGGCGCGGGACGCGGGGCACCTGGTCCGCGTCGTGGACCTCCAGGTCCTGCCGGCGGCCGTGCTCGACGCGGAGCTGCGGTCGTTCGCGCCGGAGGCGCTGGGGATCTCCCTCAACTACCTGGCGAACGTCCCGGAGGCGATCGAGATCGCCAAGCGCGCGAAGGAGGCGTCCCCCGGCTGCTTCGTCTTCTTCGGCGGGCACAGCGTGTCGTTCATCGCGGAGCACGTCCTGCGGCAGGCGGAGGGCGCGGTGGACGCCGTCGTGCGCGGTGAGGGCGAGCCGGCCGTGGCGCCGCTGCTGGAGGCGGCGCGCGACGGCGGTCTCGGCACCGTGCCGGGCGTCGTGTCGGCGGAGGGCCGGGGCCCGGCGCCGCGGCTGCTGGAGAGCCTGGACCGTCCGCGTCCCGCGCGCGACCTGATGCGCAGGCGGAACCGGTACTTCATCGGGGAGCTGGATCCGTGCGCGTCGATCGAGTTCACCCGCGGCTGCCCCTGGGACTGCTCGTTCTGCTCGGCGTGGACGTTCTACGGGCGCAGCTACCGCAAGGCGTCGCCGGAGGCGGCGGCCGAGGAGATGGCGTCGATCCGGGAGCCGAACGTCTTCATCGTCGACGACGTGGCGTTCATCAGGCCGGAGCACGGCGACGGCATCGCGGCCGCCCTGGAGCGCCGCCGGATCCGCAAGCGGTACTACCTGGAGACCCGCAGCGACGTGCTGCTGCGCAACCCGGAGGTGTTCGAGCGCTGGACGCGCCTGGGGCTGCGGTACATGTTCCTGGGCATGGAGGCCATCGACGCCGAGGGCCTGGACCTGTACCGCAAGCGGGTCAGCCCGGACGACAACTTCCGGGCCCTGGAGGCGGCCCGGCGGATGGGCATCATGGTGGCCATCAACCTGATCGTGGACCCGGCGTGGGACGAGGAGCGGTTCCGCGTGGTGCGGGAGTTCGCGCTGAGCGTGCCGGAGATCGTGCACCTGACGGTGATGACGCCGTACCCGGGGACGGAGATCTGGCACACGGAGGCGCGGCAGCTGACGACGCGGGACTACCGGCTGTTCGACATCCAGCACGCGGTCGTCCCGACGAAGCTGCCGCTGGAGGTGTTCTACCGGGAGCTGGTGCGCACCCAGGCGGTCCTCGACCGCAAGCACCTGGGGCTGCGCAACGCGGTGGGCGCCATGGGGGTGCTGGGCCGGAACCTGCTGCGCGGGCAGACGAACTTCGCGCGGATGCTGTGGAAGTTCGGCCGCGTGTACAACGCGGACCGGCAGATGGCGGACCACCGCCGGCCGGTGCGGTACGAGCTGCCGGTGCCCGAGCACCGGGCGGCCCCTCCGGGGCGGCAGGAGCTGTTCATCCACACGCGCGCCGCGACACCCGCCCACCGGCGGCCCGCGCCGGAGGCGGACGGGGCGTGAGGGGCGGGACGGGCGAGGCGGGGGACGGGCGGGGGTGCGACGGACGGAGTACGACGGCAAAGGCGTGACGGGCAGGAGGGCGACGGGCGGAGGCGGTACGGGCGGGGCGTGAAGACACCTCGACGCCGGTGCGTGCGGGGGCCACACTGGCTGCATGCCACTGAAGATCGCCGTGTTCGGCGCCGGGAGCGTCGGCTGCCACCTGGGCGGCTCCCTCGCCGCCGGTTGCGAGGTGACGCTCGTCGGACGCCCCTCCGCCATGGAGGCCGTGCGGGAGCGGGGGTTGCGGCTGACGGGCGGCGGCCGCCCGGACGCGCGGGTGGCCCCGGCGCTGCTGCGGGCGTCGAGTAGGGCCTCGGACGTGGCGGGCGCCGACTACGTGCTGGTCACGGTCAAGTCGGGGGCGACGCGCGAGGCCGCCGAGGCGATCGGCCCGCACCTGGGCGCCGACACCGTGGTGGCGAGCTTCCAGAACGGGCTGCGCAACCCGGAGGTCCTGCGGTCCGCCCTGCCCGCGGGCACCACGGTGCTGACGGGCATGGTCTCGTACAACGTGGTGCGCACCGGCCCCGCCGCCTTCCACCAGGGCACGGCGGGCGCGTTGATGGTCGACGACGTACCCGACGCGGGACCGCTGGTGGCGGCGCTGCGCAGGGCCGGGCTGGAGGTCGAGCCGCGCGACGACATGCGGCACGTCCAGTACGCGAAACTCCTGATGAACCTGAACAACGCGGTCAACGCCCTGTCGGGGCTGCCGCTGCGCGACCAGCTCGGCGCGCGGGCGTACCGGCGGTGCCTGGCGCTGTGCCAGCGGGAGGCGCTGGCGGTGTACCGGGCGGAGGGCGTGGCCCCGGCGCGGCTGGGGCCCGTACCGGCGGCGGTGACGCCCTGGGTGCTGCGCCTGCCGGACGGGGTGTTCCGGCGGGTGGCGGCGGCGTCGCTGCGGGTGGACGCGCACGCCCGGTCGTCGATGTGGGAGGACCTGGAGCGGGGCCGGCCGACGGAGGTCGACACGTTGCAGGGGGAGATCGTGGCGCTGGCCCGCCGGCACGGCGTGCGCGCCCCGGTGAACGCGCGCCTCGTCGAGCTGGTGCGGGAGGCGGAGGCGGCCGCTCCGGGCCGGGCCCGCCGCTGGTCGGGGGCGGAGCTGTACGCGGAGTTGAGCGGCGCGGCGCGGCGGGGGTAGGCGGCCGCGGGCACGGGGCCCTCCGGGGTGCCGCGCACCGGCGGAACGACGCCGTCCGCCGGGGTTGTCCACAGGGGTTGCCGGTCTTCGTCCGTACACGAAAAGATCGTTCTCCTTACTGGACGTCGACGAAGGGGGGAGCGATGAAGCCTCGTCTGGTGTTCGTCCACGGGATCGGCGGTCCCCGGGACGCCGCGGCGGATCTGGAGGAGTGGTTACGCGCGGCGGCGCACGGCGCCCGCGCGGCCGGGCACGGCGGCAGGCTGTCCGGCCTGACGGGAGGGTGGGCCGCCGACGCTCGCTTCGCCTACTACGGCGACCTGTTCCGCACGCCCGGCTCGCAGGGCACGGGCGGTTCGGCCGGGTCGCGGACGGACCGTCAGGATGACGAGCTGGTCGCCGAGTTGCTGCTCGAAGCCGTCGACGACCGGCTGGCGGGCCCGGCGCCGGCAGCGGACGAGGCCAGGGTGCTGCGTCACGCCCGCACGCAACTCGCCCCGCCCGGCGGCGCGCAGGGCGTGGGCGCGCCCGGCCGGCACGTGGTGAACGCGCTGACGACCCTGATGGCGCTGCCCGGGCTGCGTTCCACGGGCGGCTGGCTCAGCGCCCGGCTCACGGCGGGCACGCTCGGCCAGGTCGCCCGCTACCTCAACCGCGGCGAGCCCGGGGACGGCGGGGAGACCCTGGACGTCCGGATCCGCCGGAGGGTGGCCGCCTGCCTGGACGGCGACGGGCCGACGGTGGTGGTGGCGCACTCGCTGGGCACGGTCGTCGCCCTGGAGACCCTGCACGCGCACCGGGGCGAGGTGCCGCTGCTGATCACCCTGGGGTCGCCGATCGGGACGCGGACGGCGGTACTGCCCCGTGTGCGGCCGCAGCCGCCGAGGGCGCCGGCGTGCGTCGGCCGGTGGCTCAACTTCTGGGACCGCGACGACCTCGTGGCCGCCCGGCCCCGGCTGGAGGACGTGGTGCTGCCGAACGCCTCCTCGGTCGGTCCCGTGAGCAGCCGGGTCGACTCGGACGGCGCGTGGGTGCACCCGGCGGCCAAGTACCTGGCGCAGGCCGCCGTGGCGGGTCCGCTCATCGAGGCCCTGACCGCCGCCGCGGAGTCATGACCGGCCCGCGGCACGCCCTGGTGATCGGGGCGCAGTGCCCTGACCTCGGCCTGTTGGAGGAGTTGGAGGAGTCCGCCCGGGCGCTGCACGACACGCTGACGGCGCCGTGGGCGGGCGGCTGCGAGAAGGACCCGCCGGGCGGGGCGACGCTGCTGTGCGGGGAGGGGGTGACGCGCGCGGACGTCGAGGCGGCGATCCGCACGGCGGCGCTCGGTGCGGGCGAGGCGGGCGCCGTGCTGGTCGTGGCGCTGCTCGGCCACGGAATGGCCTCCGGGACGGGCCTGTACTTCATGGCGGGCGACTCGCGGGCGGAGGCGCCGCTGACGGCGGTGGACGTGGGGTCACTGCTGGCGCAGGCGCTGGACACGCAGGGCCTGGCGGGTGTCATCGCCATCGTGGACACGTGCCACGCGGGGAACGCGGTGCCGGACCTGAAGTCCGTCGCCAACGGCATCCGGCAGGGCGACACGCGGCTGTCGCTGCTCATGGGGTCGGGCGCGGCGGAGGAGGCGTACGGGCTGCGGTTCAGCCGGACGCTGGTGAAGGTGCTCCGGCAGGGGCTGCCCGCGGTGGGCGAGACGCTGGCGCCGGACGCCGTCGTGGAGGCCGTGCGCGACGACGGCGGCACGGCGGGGCAGGCGATCCTGCGGGCCGAGTTCGACGGGGCGCGGTTCGGGCCCGGCCCGCTGTGGCTGGCCCGCAACCCCCGGCACGCGGCCGCCGCGGGCACGCTGCTCGGCCCGGTCGCCTCGGAGGAGCTGGCCCGGGCGGTCGCGGTGGTGGACGAGTCGCTGCCCGCCGGGCCGGTGACGACGGCCCGGGACCTCGACGCCGTACGGTGCGGGCTGGCGGCGGCCCCGCCGTCGCCCGCCCGGGAGTGGGCGCTCGACGTGGTGGACGCGCTGGACGCCGCGGCGCGGACCGTCGGCCTGCTCGGCTCCTGGCCCGGGACGCCACTCACGTCGGGGCTGCTGCGGCGGACGTTCACCGCGGTGTGCCCCGGCCCCCTGGAGTCGCCGCCCGGGTCGTCGGGCACGGACCTGCTGCGTGACGCCGTCGAGTACCTGCTGCTGCGGGCGCCGGTGGCGGGGAAGCGGCGGACGGGGCCGCTCGTCGACTTCGTGGCGCTGCTGGCGCACGAGACGGGCGTGGACCCGGGGACGCCGGCGGTGCGCGGCTGGGCGGCGGCCCTCGGTGCGGTGATCGACCTGAACGACGCCTTCGAGCGGCTGACCGACCGGACGCGTGACATGCGGCTGCGGCTGGTGGTGAGCCTGCACGCGGCCGTCGGCGACGAGTGGCCGGAGTCGCTGGCGGCCTGGCTGCTGGACGGCGGTGAGGTGCGCGACCGCGAGGAGTTCGCGTGCCGCCCGGACCGGGCCGGTGTGGAGCGGCAGGTGGGCGCCGCGCTGCGGTGGGCGTCCCGGCTGGCCGCCGGGATGGACGTGCCGCTGCGCCGCGTCGAGGTCGCCGCGCCGGCCCCGCTGCTGCTGCAGTGGCGCCCGGAGGAGACCGACTTCGGGATGCGGCTGGGCGCCGAGCACGACGTCGTCCTGCGGTGGAGCGACCGCATCCAGCCGCCGGACCACCTGTGGTGGATCAACGACCGGGCGCGCAGGACGCTCCGCGCCATGGAGGCCTCCCCCGACGGCACGCGGCTGGAGTGGCTCGGCGAGAGCGACACCCGGCAGGCGCGGGAGCTCCGCGACCGGTTGCTGGGCGGGCCGCGTGCGCGCGCGGTCGCCCTGGAGCACCGGCCGGCGCACCTCGGCGACGTGCTGGAGACGCTGCTGGCGTCCTCCCCCATCGTGCTGTGGCCGGAGGACGAGACGCATCGCGTCCCGGCCGAGGCGCGCCGCTACCTGGACACGCACTGGCATCTGCTGCCCGGCGAGTTCTGCCGGGCGTACCGCGACCGGTGGAGCGGTCACGGCACCCCGCCCGCCGGGTGGCCGGGACGCGGGCACCTGGCCCGGCTGCGCACGGTGTGGGACGACGCGGAGTGGCTGGAGTTCTGCAGGTGGTTCGAACAGTTCGCGACGGATGGGGAGAGTCCCGCATGACCTGGCAGCCTTTCTACGCGGGAACCGGCAGCGCGCCGCGCGAGCGGGTGGAGCTGGCCCCGCCGCCGCCCTGGCGGGTGTTCCCCCGCAGGTCCCTGCACGAGCAGTTCGTCCCCCCGCGGGGCCTGGTGGAGGCGGTGAACGCCGCACTGGTCCTGCGCCGCCCCCTGCTGCTGACCGGCCCGGCCGGTTCGGGCAAGTCCACGGTGATCGAGCAGGTCGCGGCGGAGCTGGACCTGGGCCCGGTGCTGCGCTGGCACATCACGTCCCGCAGCAGCCTCGCGGACGCCCTGTACCGGTACGACGCCCTGGGCAGGATCCACGCGCAGCGGCTGGAAGGGCCGGACGGCAGCGACGACATCGCGCCGTTCCTGCGGATGGGTCCCCTCGGCACGGCGCTGCTGCCGGCGCGCCGGCCGCGGGCGCTGCTCATCGACGAAATCGACAAGAGCGACCTGGACCTGCCCAGCGACCTGCTGGACGTGCTGGAGCGGGGCGAGTTCGAGGTCCCGGAGCTGGCCCGGTACGGCAGGGACGTGGTGGCCGTCCGGGAGTGGGGCGGCGACGCGTACCACGAGGTGGTGCGGGGCCGGGTGCAGTGCACGGAGTTCCCGTTCATCGTGATGACCAGCAACGGCGAGCGGGACTTCCCGGCCGCGTTCCTGCGCCGGTGCATCCGCTTCACGATGCCGATGCCGACGCCGGAGACCCTGCTCAGGGTCGTCGCGGCGCACCTGGGCGCCGGCGCGGCGGAGTCGGAGGCGGCCGGGGAGCTGGTGGACGCGTTCGTCGAGCGGATCACGGCCGGCGAGAGCCTCGCCGTGGACCAGCTGCTGAACGCCGTCCACCTGCTGACCGGGGACGGGGCGCCGGACGACGAGCGGCGGCAGGCCGTGGTGGACCTGCTGCTGCGGGAGTTGTCCCGTGCCTGACGCACTGGGCCGGGTCCTGTCGGCGCTGCGCGCGGCCGTCCCCCACCTGGACCCGGCCGCGGGCGGCGGGGCGGGACCGGGTGGCGGGCTCGACGGCACGGCGCTGGCGGAGGCCCTCTGGCTGGCGGCCACGATGGCCCGGCACCGGCCGGCGGCCCCGCCCCCGCCCGGCCCGCCGCCGTCCGCCGCACCGGGCGGTGACGCGCCCGCGCCGAGGGGGGCGGAGCCGGAGGGCCCGCCGCCGCGGCAGCCGACGGCACGGGAACCCGGCCCGGTGGCTCCCGGCACGGAGCACACCGCCGGGGCGCGCGGGCTGCACGAGCGGCTGCCCGGAGCCGGTACGCGGCTGCCCGGCCACGCCGTGGCGGCGCCCCGCACCACGGGACTGCCCCGCGCGCTGGAGGTGACGCGGGCGCTGCGGCCGTGGAAGCGCCCGTGGCCGGAGGGACGGCGCGGCGCGCTCGACGTCGACGCGACCGTCGACGGCTACGCCCGCAGCGGCGAGCTGATCCCCGTGTTCTCGGCCGCCCCGGAACGCTGGTTCGACCTGACGCTGATCGTCGACCGCTCCCCCCACATGCGGGTGTGGGAGGAGACCCTCGACGACTTCGTCACCGTCCTCGACCGGCTGGGGGCCTTCCGCACGCTCCAGGTGCGGGACCTGTTGTTCGACGGGGCCGGGCGCCCGCAGGCACCGGGCCAGCTGCGTCAGGCGGACGGCCGGAGGCTGGTCGTCGTCGTGTCCGACTGCGTGGCCGCGCCGTGGCGGGGCCCGGCCGTGTGGCGGCTGCTGCGGGAGTGGGCGGCCACGACGCCCATGGCGCTGCTGAACCCGCTCCCGACGAAGCTGTGGCGGCGCGGCGGACTGGACCTCCCCACGGTCCGGTTCACGCCCGCCGCGCCCGGCGCCCACCGCAGCCGCCTCCCGCACGAGGCGCCCCCGCTGCTCGACCTCGCCGACCCGGACGGCACCGCCCCCGACGGCACGGGGCGGGGTGACGCGGGGGCGTGGCTGCCGATCCCGGTGCTGTCGCTGTCGCCGCACTCGCTGGACCGCTGGTCGCGGGCCGCGATGCGCGGCGCCCCCGAGGGCTGTACGGCCGTCCTCGTCCCGCCGGGCGGACGGCTGCCGGGCCGGCCCCGGCGGCGCGCCGTGCCGCCGTCGCCCGGCACGGCCGCGCGGGGCTTCCTCCGCACGGCCGCTCCCCGGGCGGTACGGCTCGCGGTGCTGTGCGCGCCGTTCGACCGGCTCAGCCTGCGGCTGCTGCACGTGATCCGCCGGGAGCTGGTGCCCGACGCGACGACCGCCGACGTGGCGGAGGCCGTGACGAGCGGGCTGTTCGAACTGGAGGAGCCCGCCGGCGACTTCGGGCCGCTGGAACTGGTCCTGCCCGAGGAGGCCAGGGCGGTGCTGCGTGAGCGGCTGCCCGCGCACGAGGCGTGGCGGGTCCACCAGGCACTCGACCGGTACGTGGCGTCACGCGGCGACGGCCGGCCGGGGCTGCGCTCGGTGGCGTACGACGCGTCCGGGCCCCGTGAACTGCCGGCCGAGCAGGAGGCGTTCGCCCGGGCGTCCCGCCAGACGCTGGAGCTGCTGGGGCTGGCGGTGCCCGGCGAGGAGGCGCCCGCCCCGGACGGGGACGGGGAGGAGGACGGGGCGACGCGTACGGAGCCCGGCGCGTCCGCCGCGTTCCCGCCCGCGCCCGGGATCCTCGTCGGGCGGGAGGACGCCGTCGCGTCCCTCCTCGCACAGCTCGCGGACCCGGCCGCGGGAATCGTGTGGGTGACCGCGGTCCGGGACGCCCCCGGCGCGGGGCGGACGGCGCTCGCCCTGCACACGGCCCGGCGCTTCCCCGGTGAGCGGTACTTCGTGGACATGCGCGGTTCGGGCGACCACCCCCTGCCGCCCGAGGCGGCGCTGCACCGCCTGCTGGCCGCCGTGGGCGCGCCGGCCGACGGGGAACCGCGGACCGTCGAGGAGCTCTCCGCCGCGCTGGCGGAGGCGGTCGCCGGGCGGCGCGTGCTGCTCGTCCTCGACGACGTTCCCGAGCCCGCGCGGATGGAGCGCCTGCTGCCGTCCGCGCCCGGCTGCGCCGTCCTCGCCACGACCCGGAAGGCGCAGGTGCCGCCCGGTTCCCGGCTGGCGCCCCTGCCGGAGGAGGAGGCCGCGGACCTCCTCGCCGCCTGGGCCGGCCCCCGGGGGCGCGAGGAGCGCACCGCCCTGCGGGAGCTGACGGCCGGCCGCGCGTGGTGGCCGCTCACGCTGCGGCTCATCGGCTCCTGGATCGCCTCGGGCTCCGCTCCGCCGCTGCCCGAGCTGGTCCGGACGGTCCGCGACACCACGCCCGGCGGGAGGCGGGCGACACCGGAGGAGGACCTGGGCGCCGTCCTGCGCCTGCGGCTGCGGGCCCTTCCGGACCGGGAGCGGACGGCGCTGCGCCGCTGCGCGCTCGCCCCGACCGGGGAGCTGGCCCACACGGAGGCGTGGATCCTCCTGGGCGGCGACCCGGACGGCCGCGCGGTGCTCGGCCGGCTGGTCGCCGGGGGCCTGCTGGAGCGGCGGGCCGCCGGGGGGTACCGCCTGCCGGAGGAGGTGCGCCGCCTGGTGCTCCGGGAGGACGGGTACGACGCCGGGGCGAAGGCCCCTCTGCTCCGGCGGCTCGTCGACCACCACCTCGCCCACGCCGCCGCGCTGTACGAGGAGGACTGCCCCGACTCCGCCCTCGCCGAGAACCTGGGGGTGCGGGTCGTCGACTTCGTCGACGAACCGGCCTCGCGGCACGTCTGGCTCGACAACGCCCTGGCGCTGGCCGCCGCGGCCGACGGTCCGCCGGGGCGCCTGGCGGACCTGCTGCTGCTCCTCCACGTCCGGGGCGCCTCGGTCCCCTGCCGGTCGCGGTTCGCCGGCGCCGCACGGGCCGTGGCCGAGGCGGGGCCCCGGGAGCCGGCGGCCCGGGCCGGGGTCGCGCTGGCCCTGGCGCAGTACGCCGCCGGGGCGGTCGCGGACGCCGCGTCCACGCTGGACGGGGTGCCGCGGGAGGCGTGGGAGGCGGACGGCGCCCTGCGCGGCCCGGCGAACCGGCTGGCCGGGCGACTGGCCCTGGCCACCGGCGCGCGGGCCGAGGCCGAGGGACACCTGAGGCGGGCACTCGACGCCTTCCGCGCCGACGGCGACCGCTTCGGCGTGGCGGCGACCTGCCTGGACCTGGCATCGGTCCTCACCCGGCTCGGCAGGACCGACGAGGTGCTGCCGACGGTGCGGGAGGCGCTCGGCAGCTACCCCGACTCGGTTCCCCACCCGCTGATGCGCAGTGCCCTCCTGGCGCTGGAGGACGCCCTCACGACGGCCGGCCGGTACGGCGAGCTGCTCACCACGCAGGAGGCGCTCCTCGCCCAGTACCGGACGGAGGGCGGGCACCTCCGCGCCGAGGGCCTGCTCCTGACCCGCATCGCGCGGACGCTGATCTCGCTGGGCCGGCTCGACGAGGCCGGGGAGACCGCGCGGGCGGCGCTCGCGCACCTGGACGGCCCCGGCACGGAGGAGGAACGGGAGGAGGCCCGGCAGCTGCTCGCCGCCGCGGTCGCGGGATCAGGTCCCCCGGAGCCGTGGACCATCGTCGCCGTCGGGGCGGACGGTGATCCACCGGCGACGGGCGAAGCCCTCTCGCTCGCCCTGCTCTCCCTGCACGAGGACGGCGTCCTCGGGCGGTCGAACCACCGCCTGCTGGTCAGGGACGGCCGCTGCCTGCTGTTCCTGCCCCCCGGCGTCCCGCTCGACGCGCTGCTCCGCGGGCTGGCGGAGCGGCTGCCGGACGAGCTGGAGGCGACCGGCCGGCAGCCGGCGGCGCGCCTGGCCGTCCACGTGGGCTCCGTCGACGGGCTCGACGCGGAACGGGCGACGGCCGACCTGAACGTGCGGATCGCGTTGACCATGCTGGACTCCGCGGAGTTCCGGGCGCTCTCGGAGAACTTCCCCTTCCACCCCGCCCTGTGCGTCTCTCCCGAGGTGTTCGACCGGCTCGGCGACCGGGACGACGCCGGTCTCGTGGCCGGGCGGTTCATGGCGCGCGAGGTCACCGGGGCGGGCGACCGGACCGTGTGCGTCGTCCTCACCCCGCACGTCGACCTGTCCGCGTACGACAGCGGACTCCTCATGCTGGCGCGGGTGTTCAACGACCGCGACCCGGACGGACGGGCGATGGCGGCGGCCGTGCGGGAGTCCCTCGACGCGGTGCTCGACCCGGAGGGCACCGGCCGGTACGACGTGGCGCAGCTGAGCGAGCGGGAAAGAGCCCTGATCGGCCCGCGGTTGGAGCTGGAGCTGCGGCGCGTGTTCCCCACCGCGACACCGTTCCGGCTGAGGCTGTCGCTGGGCGGCGGCCGGAGCTGGACGTCGTTCTCGCGGGCCGAGCACGGTGAGATCCACCTGGTCGTCCAGGCCGACGACGCGCACGCCCGCTGGTCGGCCGGGCTGCTGCGGATACGCCCGGGCATGACGGTCGCGCCGGTGCACCGGGACGCGCCGTCGCCGCTCACCGCGGAGGCGCGGATGGCGGTGCTGTGGCTGCGCCGCGGCGCGCCGCTGCCGGAGAACGTCCTGCTGCGCCTGCCCGAGGCGGACCGCGCCGCGGTCCTGGCGCACGCGTCCGCCGTGGACCGCACGGCGGAGCTGTTCCGGCGGGTGCGGGAGCGGCCGGTGCCCGAGGCGGCGCTGCGGGCCGTGACGCGGCGCCGCGACAGCGCCCGCACGGTCCGGGAGGCGGCCGCGGCGCTCCGGGAGGAGGGCGTACTGGTGGTGGGCGGCAACCGGCGGGGGCGGGAGCTGGCCGGGGCGCTGCGCGTTCCCGTACCGGACGCGGACGCGTACGTGAGCGTGCGGTTGACCCGCCGCCGCCCTCACCACTCCGGGCCGTCGACCCTCGCGGGCGGCGTGGCCTGGGTCGTGGCCGGTCCGGACGACCCGGTGGAGCCCCTCCCCGGGGACCTGCCGAACCCCCGCCGCCCCCGGTGACCCGCCGTCGGGCCGCGGCGGCGGGCGGTACGGGCGCGGGCCCGGCTCACGTGCCCGCGGGCCGTGTCTCCTCCCCGCGGGCCCCGGCCCGTGCGGTGGTGGTCACTCCTCCCCCTCGTCGAGGACACCGCCGCCGTCCAGGGAGCTGCTCCTCCCGGGGGCGCCCGGTGCGTCGGTGCACACGCCGCACAGCATGCGGCGGCCGCGCACCGGCTGGGACGGCCCGGGTCCGACGGTCTCGTGGAGCTCCTCGCCGCGTACCCGCACGTGGTCCCGGCAGAGTCCGGCGCCGCAGGAGCGGCACACCGCGACGGCCGGGTTCGGCCGGGCGCATTCGTAACAGTTCACGATCTTCCTCGCTCTCGGCGCCGGGGGAGCCGCCGCCCGTCATCCGGCGCGGCGGCGGACCGCGGGCTCACGCCGGGCCTCCGGGAGGGCCTCCGGAAGGGTCCGCGGGCGCCTCGGCGGCCACGGGCGGCCGTACCGTCCGGTCGGGGGCGCGGGACGGTGCGCCGCACCGTGTGCGGGCCACGACGGTGGTGGTCGGACCGGTCACCGGGCACCTCCTCTCCCGTACGGGCGGCGCCCCGGCGACCCGGTCCGGTCCGGTGCCGCCGTGCGCGGCCCCGACCGCGCTCCGGTCCTCGGGGCCTCCCTCCCGGCTACCGCCCCGGAGCCGGGTGAAACAGCCCGGCCGCCTCCTTCCCCCGGGTGGTCGGCCGGACCTCCGTGACGAACCCGTCGCCGCCGGCCACCCGACGGCGGCGCACCGGGCCGCCGGCGCCGGTGCGGCGGACCGCCGGCGTCGCGTCCGCGCGGCTCGTGAAAGGGGCCGCCACCCGCGCGCCGCCACCTCCCTCGTCGGCGCGGGACCGCACCGGCGTCACCCTGTCGCCGCCCGGGCGTGCCGGGTCGCGGAGGGGGTGGCACAGTCGGACGAACGGCGGCCCGCCGTTCCCTTCCGGAGGTGTGGGCGATGGACACCGTGCTGGTCACGGGCGGGACCGGGCACCTGGGGCGGGACCTGGTCCGGCTCCTGAAGCCCGCCCACCGGGTGCGGGTGCTCTCCCGCTCCCGTGGTGACGACCCGGACGTGGAGTGGGTGCGGGGCGACCTGGCCACCGGGGCCGGGGTCGCGGAGGCGGTGGCGGGCGTCCGCACCGTCGTCCACGCCGCGACCCGGTCGCCGGCCGCGCGGCGCGGCTACCTGCTGCCCACCGACTTCGTGCGCACGCCGCCGGACGTGGACGTCCACGGCACCCGCCGCCTGCTGGACGAGGCGGCGAGGGCGGGGGTCGGCCACTTCGCGTACGTGTCGGTCGTCGGCGCCGACCGGCCGCGGCTGCCGTACCTGCGGGTGAAGCGCGAGGCGGAGCGGCTGGTGCGCGCCGGGGGCGTGCCGTGGTCGGTGCTGCGGGCGACGCAGTTCCACTGGCTGGCCGACCGGATGCTGTCCGGGGCCGCGCGGCTGCCGGTCCTCCCGGTGCCGGCGGACCTGGACGTCCAGCCGGTGGACTCCGCCGACTTCGCCGGGTACGTGGCGGACCGGGTCGTGGCGGGGCCGGGCGGCCGGTGCGACGACTTCGGCGGCCCGGACGTGCTGTCCTTCGGCGCCCTGGTGGCCCAGTGGCAGCGGTTCCGCGCCCGTTCGGCGCGGACGGTGCGCCTCCCGGTACCGGCCCGGGCCGCCCGGGCGGCCCGGGGCCTCACCTGCCCCTGGGGCCACCGGGGCACCACGACGTGGTCGGCGTGGCTCCAGGCCAACCCGCCCCGGTAGCGGTCGGGGAGGGCCCGCCCGGCATCCGGCCGGCGGGGAGGGCAACCTTTCGCGGCTCCGCGGCGACTGCCAGGTGCTCGGCCCTCGGCGCGAGCAGGTAGATCCCCCGACGCAGTATCGGAGCCAGTACATGACTGAAACCCGTGGCCGGGTACGCCATCGCAGGCGGAGGACGGCCCTCACCGTCGGTGCCCCCCTCGCCCTCGCCGCCGCCGGCGCCCTGGCCTACGGAGGCGCCTTCGGGCTCTTCGGCGGGTCCGGGCAGCAGTCCGCGTCCGCAGCCACGGTTGCCGCCTGGACGAACGACGTCGCCGACGGCTTCGCCTCCGTCGACGCCCTCGGCCAGAACGGCACGTACGGCGGCCGGGGCGGCAAGACCGTCACCGTGCGGACGCTCGCCGACCTGGAGAAGTACGCGACCGCCGCCGAGCCGTACGTCATCGTCGTGGCCGGGACGATCCCCGTGAACCCGGTCGGCAAGGAGATACGGGTCGCCTCCGACAAGACGATCGTCGGCTCCGGCACCAGCGGGCACATCGTGGGCGGCGGCTTCTTCCTCGGCCCGGGCGTCCACAACGTCATCATCAGGAACCTGACGATCCGGGACGCCTACCAGGGCGTGTGGAACGACAAGGACCACGACTACGACGCCGTGCAGATGGACGGCGCCCACCACGTGTGGATCGACCACAACGACCTGCGGCACATGGCCGACGGCCTCATCGACGTCCGCAAGGACAGCACCTACGTGACGGTGTCCTGGAACCGGCTGAGCAACAACAACAAGACCTTCGGCATCGGCTGGACCACCAACGTCGTCACCGACATCACGATCCACCACAACTGGCTGCGCGAGACCGAGCAGCGCAACCCCTCCACCGACAACGCGGCCCGCGCGCACCTGTACAACAACTACCTGGAGGACACGCCGGGTACGGACATCACCACGGCGTACGGCAACTACTCCCGCGGGAAGACCCGGATGGTCCTGGAGAACAGCTACTTCCAGGGCGTACGGAACCCCGTCATCCGGGACAGCACCGCCGTGCTCGTCCAGCGCGGCAACGTCTTCTCCGGTACCGGCGGCCGCAACGAGAGCGGCGGCGGCACGGCGTTCGACCCCCGGTCGTCCTACGCCTACACCCTCGACAAGGCCGACGCCGTGCCCGGGCTGCTCCGGGCGGGCGCCGGGCCGAGGCCGTCGATCGGTACGGCGACCACCGCGGCCGCCCCGGCCGCTGCCGCCGCCGTGAAGACGCTCACGGTCGCCAAGAGCGGTGCCCAGTTCACCAGCGTGCAGAAGGCCGTCGACGCCGTCCCGGCGAACAACACCTCACGGGTCGTCATCTCCGTCGCCCCCGGCACGTACCGCGAGACGGTCAAGATCCCGGCGAACAAGCCGCACGTCACGATCCAGGGCTCGGGCGGCAGCCGCAAGGACACCGTCATCGTCTACGGCAACGCGTCCGGCACCCCCAAGCCGGACGGCTCGGGCACCTACGGCACCGGCGGCAGCGCCACCGTGGCCGTGGAGGCCGACGACTTCCAGGCCCGCAACCTGACCATCACCAACGACTTCGACGAGGCGCGCAACCAGCACCTCGACGGCCACCAGGCGGTCGCCCTGCGCACCGCCGCCGACAAGGTCCTCCTCGACGGCCTCATCGTCAACGGCGACCAGGACACCCTGCTGCTGGACACCGCGGCCAAGGACAGGCTCGGCCGGGTCTACGTCACCAACTCCTACATCACCGGCAACGTCGACTTCGTCTTCGGCCGGGCGACCGCGGTGATCGACAAGTCGGTGCTGACGCTGAAGAAGCGCTGGAACGGCACGTCCGCCGGCTACATCGCCGCGCCCAGCACGCCCGCGAACCGCAGGGGCTTCCTGATCAACCGGTCCACGGTCAACGGCGACGTGTCCGCGCGCAGCTTCCACCTCGGCCGCCCCTGGTACGCCGGCGGCGACGCCACCCTGCACCCGCAGGTCACCGTCCGGGACACCACGCTCAGCGACGCGATCAAGACCGCCCCGTGGACCGACATGAGCGGCTTCTCGTGGAAGGGCGCCCGCTTCGCCGAGTACCTCAACACCGGCCCCGGCGCCGGCCCCGCCGGCACCGACCGCCCGCACCTCACCCCCGCCCAGGCCGCCGACCAGGAGGTCGCGGACTGGCTGGCCGGCTGGACCCCCACCGCGTCCTGACCCCACCCCGCACCACTCCCCCGCGGCGGCGCACCCCGGTGCGCCGCCGCGGACAGGACGCCCGCCGCGAGCGCGGTGGCCTCCCAGCGGGCCGGCTGCCCGTCCGCCGCGCCGGCGCCGCCGTGGTGCGGGCCGGCCGCGGCCTCCCGGCCCGGACGTGTCCGGGGAGGGAGGGGCTCAGTGCTCGCAGAGGGAGAATTCCCGTTCGTAGAGCTGGTCGTTGTGTTCGTCGACGAAGAACTTGCGTTCCCGCATGAGTTGTTCGCGGTACTCCTTGGCCTGTTCGAGCGTCATGGTGCAGGTGTCGGACCACGGCTGCTGCGGTGGCACGTCGGATGTCGAGACGATCCTTTCCGACGGGTCGACCAGGAAGAACGCGAGGATCTTGCGGTGCCCCGGGCGGGTGGGGTCCACGAGGCGGAACGAGTCGACGCGGTGTTGCAGGACGTTCGGGAACGCCAGGCAGCGGCCCGCCGGCGTCGACGCCGATCCCAGCACCTGGTTCAGCGCGTCCTCGTCCTCCAGGCCGTAGACCTCGCGCAGGCCGTTGTCGTCGCTCTGTTCGTAGTGCGGGTCGTCGAGCGCCGCCCGGAAACCCAGCCGGCTTTCGGTGATGTTCTCGCTGTCCCAGTAGTAGATGCCGGTCGAGACGATCCGCTCGTTGAGCATCCCCTCGACGTGCCAGGAACCGCCCGGGTACTCGGGCTTGTCCGGGGTGAGGTGGATGGCGGCGAGCTTGACGACGACCTGGAGGCGGCGGCCGCGCAGGTCGACTCGGGCGGACTCGCCGGGCGGCTCGGGCGGGGTGAAGGCGGGGGCGTCCGGGACGACCGGGCAGCGGTTCTCCCACCAGTCGTCCTGGGCCACCTCCCATGCCCTGAGGGCCTCTCGGTAGACCTCGTCGTCGGCGTACGAGGACCTGTCCGGGTGCTCCGGCTCCGAGTCGTACCACCCGTAGGGGTCGGCCTCGATCCGCAGGGGCCGCGGGTGGCGCAGGTCGGTGAGCACGTTCTCCAGCAGCGGGCGCATGCGCGCGAACAGCTCCGGCAGGACGGAGGCCAGTTCCCGGTGCTTCTCGGGGTGGACGTTGTTGACGTACGAGCGGAAGGTGACGTCGCCGTCGTCACTGACGTCGACGTCCGTGGGCAGCCACTGGAACCTCTCCGAGAACTCGTACTTCGAGTAGTGGTCCGTCGGGTTGCGCCAAGCCCACTCGGGCGCGCCGCTCACCTCCCTGACCAGGCAGAACAGCGAGGGGTGCACCAGGTCCAGCACCTGTCCGTCGGATCCGGGGTGCCAGTCCCGTTCCGCTTCGGGGACCTGTTCCACGACCCGGACCGCCCCGCGCAGCCGGGACCGGAGCCCGTCGTCGACCAGCGTGTCCGACTGCCACACCCCGTCGACGGCGGACACCTCGGCGCCGGTCCGCTCGTCCCGCAGCGCGGCGTAGTGCGCGAGTTCGGCGAGCACGTAACGCACCTGCGCTTCGGTGAGGCCCTGGGCGACCGCTTCCTGCGTCCACCTGGCGACGATGCTGGCGTCGTTCCTCTTGTCGAACCACCCGGGCTTCGCCCGGATGTGCGCGCTGCACCGCATCATCTGGAGTTCCCGCAGCGTTCGGGGCTCCGCGAGCGCCAGGGAACGGGAAGCGTGAAAGGGCAGCGGGAAAGCAGGCAGGCCGGTCAACTCTCGGGGTCCCTACGGTCGGTGTGCGGTGGCGGGAACAATAACCCAGCGGACCGACACCGCAGCCGCGGTCCCTGCCCCGCCGGTGCGGTGGTGTGGGGGCCCGGCGGGTGGAAGCGCTCCTGCCGTCACGCGGTGCGGTGGTTCCGCTCCCCCGTGGCGGCGTCGCTGCCGTCGCCGGACGGCGGTGCGTGGGGAGGGGGACCGGAGGATCCGGGCGGGGCGGGAGGCTGCCCGGCCCTCGCTCACCGCCGCCCGTCCGGGCCGGCGTGGCGGCGGCCACCACGGTCCCAGACGCACGAAAGGCCGTCCTCTCATCCGAGAGAACGGCCTCCGACCTGCGAAAAGCAGAGTCGGGACGACAGGATTTGAACCTGCGACCCCTTGACCCCCAGTCAAGTGCGCTACCAAGCTGCGCCACGTCCCGATGCGCTTCGGCCCGGTCATCGCCGGGTGAGCGCGCAAGAGAACATTACCTCACTGGGCGGGCAGGTCCGAAAGGGCCCGGTGGGCGCGGGCGGCCAGGGTGTCGGCACCGCAGGCGGTGGCGAGGGCGGCGGCGCGGGCCAGCTCGGTGCGGGAGCCGAGGGCGACGCCGTGGTCGTGGCGGGCGAGGGCGTGTTCGTACGCGGAGGGGGACGCCTCCAGGTGGCGCACCGCGCGGGCCAGGAGGGCCCTGGCCTCGTCGGGGGCGGCGAACAGGGCGGCGCAGCGCAGGGCCTCCCCGAGGGCGGTGCCGGAGCCGGAGCGTTCCGCGTGGGCGCGGGCGAGGCCGGCGAGGCGGGCGGCCCGGTCGGGGGCGTCGGCGGCGAGGGCGCGGGCCAGGTCGCAGGCCCAGGGCGCCCAGACGCCGTTGTGCCGGCCGCGGGCCTCCAGGGCGCGGCCGGCCGCCTCCAGCTCGGCGACCGCCTCGCGGGTCCGGCCCTCCGCGAGGAGGAGCCGGCCGCGTACGCAGGGGCCGTCGGGCAGGACCATGGCACTGGGCCAGGGCGGGCCGAAGGCGTACCGGTCGACCAGTTCGCGGGCCTCCCCGGTCCTGCCGCGGGCGAGGAGGGTGTCGGCGAGGAGGCAGACGGCGTCCCACTGCACGGCCAGGCCCCGGCCCGCGCGGTCGGCGAGGCGCAGGCCCTCGCGGAGGAACGACTCGGCGCGGGGCAGGTCGCCGGCGCGGCGGTGGGCGAGGCCGAGGAGGGTGTGCGCGAAGGCGAGGTGGGCGCCGCTCCAGCCGGAGATCTCGTACGCGCGGACGGCCTCCTCGAACAGGTCGCGGGCGCGGTCGGGCCGGTCGGTGAACGCGTACGCGATGCCGATCATGGCGGGGGTCTCGAAGCCCCACTCCGTGTCGGTCCAGCCCACCCCGGGGGCGGGGCTGCCGTCGAGGAGGGCGCGGTCGCATAGGTCGTGGACGAGGGCGGTGTCCTCGCCGCGGAGCATCGCGTCGAAGGCGCGCAGGGAGAGCAGGGCGCGTTCGGCGTCGTCGGCGCCGGGCAGGTGGTCGGCGAGGGCGGCGAGGCGCCGGGAGCGGCCGTGCGGGTCGTCCTCGGCGGCGCGGAACGACTCGTACATGAAGTGGGCGGCCTCCAGCCGGGTGCGGGCGCGGCCGGGCGGGGTGCGGGCGGCCTCGGCGGCGACGGTGGCGGAGGCCTCGCGCAGCTGGTTGCTGTGGGCGAGGGCCTGGCCGAGGCGGCAGGTGGCGTCGGCGCGCAGGGCCGGGTCGAGGCCGGGCAGGTCGAGCGCGGAGCGCAGGTGGCGGACGGTGGCGGCCGGGGAGGTGAGGAGGGCGGCGCAGCCCAGCTCGTAGAGGACCTCGGCGTACGCGTCGGGCGGCGGGGGCTCCTGGAGAGCGCGTTCCAGGCAGCGGCGGGCGGCGTCGGGGGCGCCGACGGCGAGGTGCTCGCGGGCGGCCTCGCGGAGCTGTCCGACGACGTCCGGGTCGTCGTCGGGGTGGACCTCCAGGAGGTGGCGGGAGGCGGCGGCCGCGCCGAGGCCCTCGAGGGTGACGGCCCAGGCGGCGCGCCCGTGCAGGGCGGTGCGGACGGCGGGCGGGATGGAGCGGTACACGGCGGTCGCGACGAGCGGGTGGGTGAACTCCAGCGGGTCGGAACCGGTGACGATGCGGGCTTCGCGCAGGCGGGCGACGCAGTCGGCGGCCTCGTCGGGGGACATCCCGGCGAGGGTGGCGGCGAGCCGTCGCGGTATGTCGGTGCCGAGGACGGCGGCGGCCCAGGCGAACCGGGTGGCGGCGGTGCCGAGGCGTTCGAGGCGGGCGACCAGGCCGCTGCCGCGCGCCGACGCGCCCAGGCCGCGCAGGAGGCCGGCGGAGCGGGCGACGGGCTCCAGCATCCGGTCCCGTACGGTCGCGAGGAGCTCGACCGTCTCGTACGGGTTGCCGCCGGTGACCTGCCACACCTCCCGGCAGAACGGGTCGTCGGTGCGGTCGCCGAGCGCGGCGCGGGCCAGGTCGGCGGTGGCGTCCTCGGTGAGGGCGTGCAGGGTGACGGTGAGCCTGGCCCGCTCGTCGACGCGGCGCAGCAGGGTCGCGGTGGGTTCGGCGGGCGGGTCGGCGCGGTGGGCGAGCACGATCAGCAGCGGCAGGCCGGGCAGGCGTCCGGCGAACTCGGCGAGCCAGAGCAGCGACTCGGCGTCCGCCCAGTGCGCGTCGTCGACGAGGACGACGAGCGGTTGCTCGCGCTGCTGCTCGGCGAGGCGGGCGACGACCCGGTCGAGCCCGTCGCGCACGCCCTGCGGGTCGGCGAGCGGGGCCGTGGGCGGGGCCAGGCCGAGGGCGGGGGCGGTGAGGTCGAAGCGGTCGCCGAACAGCCGCCGCAGCCGCTCCTCGGGCAGCGGCAGGAGTGCCGGTACGAGGAGCTGGCGCACGACGTGGAACGGCACGGAGGTGACGGTCTCGCCGCCCCTGCCGGACAGGACGGTGCAGCGGTCGGCGGCGCGCCGGCCGATCTCCGCGAGCAGGGACGTCTTGCCGATGCCGGCCTCGCCCCGGTACACGAGCAGGCCCCCGGTGGCGTCCGGGCCGGTCAACGCGTCGATGGCGCGCGCGGCGGCGGCGAGTTCCGGCTCCCGCTCCAGCAGCGGTGCGGACAGCCGGTGTCCCGACCTGGGCGACGGCATCCCCTTCCCCTTTCCCGTATGTACGTTCGAGGGCCGAGGGTAGTGGGGGCCGCCGGACGGGGGAGACGATTCGGGCCGTCCGCGCCGGGCGGGGACAATGGGCGGATGGACAGGGCTCGCAGGGACCGCGACACGGAGGGCCGCGCCCGCAGCGCGCGGCCCCGGGACGGGCTGGGAAGGCCGCTGCCGTACGGGGCGCCGGGGGTGGAGCGGCAGCCCGAGGGGGTGGAGCGCTCTCCCGGGGAGAGCCTGCGGGAGGCGCAGCGGCTGCTGGACGCGGGGCTGCCGTTCCACGCGCACGAGGTGCTGGAGGACGCGTGGAAGGCGTGCGGCGAGCCGGAGCGCGAGCTGTGGCGGGGGCTGGCGCAGCTGGCGGTCGGGCTGACGCACGCGGCGCGCGGCAACGCCGTGGGCGGGGCGAGGCTGCTGCTGCGCGGCGCGGACCGGATCGGGCCGTACGGGGGCGAGGACGGCTCCCCCGGGCCGTACGGGATCGACGTGGGCGGCCTCGCGGCATGGGCGCGGGAGCTCGCGGGGCGGCTGCGCGGGGACGCGGACGGCCCTGAGGGGGCGGACCCGGGGGTGGACCTGGAGACGGGCCCGGAAGCGGTCGCGGGGGTGGACCCGGTCGCGGAGGCGCCTCGGCTGACAGGGCGTCAGCCGGGCCGGTGATCCGGCGGAAAACGTACGGTGGGAGCGCCGGGAACGGGTATGGTCACCCGCCGCCGAGCAGGTCGCGCAGAACGGCGGCGTGGCTGCGCTCCGGGTCCCTGGCGGCCGTCAGCAGGGTGAGCGGCCCCCGCCGCGCGAGCGCCCGGACGCGGTCGAGGGCCCCGGCGGCCTCGGGTTCGGCCAGCTCGGCCTCGTACCGGTGCCGGAACTCCTCGAACACCTCGCCGGAGGCGCCGTCGGCCGCGTGGAACCAGCGCCGCAGCCCGGTCGACGGGGTGAGGGGCTTGGGCCACTCGTCGACCCGCGCGTCGGCCTTGGCGAGTCCACGCGGCCACAGCCGGTCGACGAGCACCCGCGGCCCGTCGCCGGGCTCCGGGGGGTCGTACGCCCGCCGCAGTCGGACACGGGGCGCGGAAGGGCTCACGCCCCCAGCGTCCCCCCGCTCCCGCCGCCCGGCAACGCCCACCGGCCGGACGGAGGACCCCGCGCCCCGTACGGACGGCCCGGCGCCCCGCATCTGCGCTTGCACCCGCACCCGCACCCGCGCCCGCGCCCGCGCCCGCACAAGCCTGCCCCCGGCGCCGGGGGCAGACCGGGGCCGGGGGCAGGGGCGCTCCCCGCCGTGCGGGGCGGGGGCGCGGGGGCGGGGTCCGGTGCCCGGACACCCTGGCCGAGGTGACGTTCCCGCGGCGGGACCCCGTGCCTAGAGACGCTGCCAGAGCGCCGGCACGTTCGGCGGCTCCCAGCCGACCTGGGCCTGGTGGGGCTGGAGGCAGCGGTAGGTCGCGCCGCCGTACGTGACCTGGTCGCCGGCGTCGTACACGGTGCCCGCCGCCCACGTGCCGCCCGGCTCGTCCGGCGGGTCACCGGGACCCGGCTCGCCGGGGTCCGTCGTGGTGAGGGTGAGGCCGTACGTCTGGAGGAGCGGGTTGATCGGCTGGTGGTACGTGGTGCCGCCCGTCCGGCAGTCGCCGGAGCCGCCCGAGGTGACGCCCTGGGCCTGGCTGCCGGAGATGTACGAGCCGCCCGAGTCGCCGGGCTCGGCGCACACGGACGTGCGGGTGACGCCGCTGATCGTGCCCTCCGGGTAGGTGACGCTCGTGTTGTGCTGCTGGATCGTCCCGCAGTGCCAGCCGGTGGTGGACCCGGACCGGCAGATCGACGCGCCGACGACGGCCTGCGTCGACCCGGCGACCCGGACGTTCTGGCCGCCCGCGCCCTTGACGTAGGGGGTGGAGCGCCAGTTGGTGTTCGCGGCCACCCACGCCATGTCGCGGCCGGGGAAGCTGGACCCCTGGAAGGTGCCCTGCGCGACCTGGTTGAAGCCGGTGGTGGTGGTGCCGACGCGGCCGCAGTGGCCGGCGGTGGCGAAGCCGTGCTGGGTGCCCTTGGTGACGGCGAAGCCGACCGAGCAGCGGCCGCCGCCCATGTAGTACGCGTCGCCGCCCCGGATGTCGTACACCGGGCGCGGCCGCTCGGCGGACGCCTCGACGCGGACGAGGGACCGGTCGACGCCGGCCGCCCGCAGGAAGGACTCGGCGGCGGCCCGCCTGACGGCGCGGACGGTGACGGAGTTGGTGCGCACGTCGACGTACCAGACGGGCACGTCGAGGGTGTTGGTGCGGGCCGCGGCCCGGTCGAGGGCGGTCTTGGCGGCGTCGAGGGCGGCCAGGGTGTGGCGGACGACCCTGGCCTCGGCGCCGGCCGCCCGGATCGCCGGCGCGTCGGCCGGGTCCGCGGTGGCGACGGTGAGCGTCGCCGACTCGGCACCCCGTACCCAGGCGCCCGCGTAGTCCGCGCCGAGGACGCCGCCGAGGCGGCCGGCCACCGCACCGGCCTCGGCCTCGTTCACCAGGCGCCGCTGGGCCTGGGGCGCGCTCAGCCCCAAGTCCCGCTGCATCGCGGCGAGTACGTCCGGGGACGGCTTGTCGGCGCCCATGCTCACCGCCGCCGGCGGGGTGGTGGAGGGCGGGGAGGGCGCGGCGGCCGCCGCGCCGGGGAGCGCGGTCAGCACGAGCGCGCCGACGGCCGCCGCGGTGGCGGCCCACGCGGCTCCGGCGTGTCTGTGGAGCATCTGGTGTTCTCCTCGGTTTCGGTGGGGGTCCCGAAACCGTAGGTGTTGCCGAAAGGCCCTCAGAAGATGTCGCTTTTCCCTCTCTTCGGCGTTATGGGAGGGCCGAAGCCCTCCAGGCGGCGTAACTGCGGCTGCGGGCCGCCGCCTCGGTGTGCGCGGCGCGCGCCTGGGCGACGACGGACGGCGCGGCGAGCGCGGCGGACGCGGCCGGGTGCCAGCCGATGAGGTGCCGCCACACGAGGGGCGTGCCGGCGAGCGGACGGGTGACGAGTCCGGCCGTGTCGGGGAACGTGGCGCGGCAGAGCCCGACGGCCCGCCCGACCTGTGCCAGGTGGACGCAGGAGGCGGTGTCGGTCTCGTACACGCGGACCGGGGTGAAGCCGGCGCGGGCGCAGGCGGCGTGGAAGCAGTCGGCGAAGCAGCCGTCGCCGGGTACGTCGGCCCACGCGGCGTCGGCGAGGTCGGCGAGGTCGACCTGGTCGCGGGCGGCGAGGGGGTGGCCGGTCGGCAGCATGACGAAGACGGGGTCGGTGGCGATCTCCGTCCAGGCCAGCCGGTCGTTCTCGGGCGGGGCGCTGGCGCCGCAGGCGCCGATCAGGGCGTAGTCGAGGCGGCCCTCGGTGACGCAGGCGGCGATCTCGCGCTCGGACCAGGAGGTGTGGGTGGTGACGGCGGCTCCGGGGTGGGCGGCGGCGAGCCGGTCGACGAGGGCGCCGAGGAGCGGGCCGTGCGTGCCGCCGAGCCGGAAGCGGCTGCCCGCGCTCTCGGCGGCGCCCCTGGCGAACCGCACGGCGTCCCGCTGGAGCTCGCTGACGGCGGGCAGCACGATCCTGGCCCGCTCCAGGACGAGCTCGCCGAGGGGCGTGGCCCTCACGCCGTGCCGCCCCCGCTCGAACAGGGCCCCGCCCAGCGCGCGCTCGATCCGCTTCAGCTGGGCGCTGAGGGCGGGCTGGGCCAGGCCGAGCGCGGTGGCGGCCTTGGTGAGGCTGCCCGCGTCGGCGATCGCCCGCACCGTCTTCAAGTGCCGCAACTCGAGGTCCATGGAGCGAGCTTCGCGGGCCCGCCCGGACAGGGCAAGACTCTGGTCCAGACCTATGGGGCCGCTCTCGGGAAACCGCCACGAAATCCGTGGGAGGGGGTCTGTCGAGAGGGGGTCGGTCACGAGATATCTTGATGTCGAGCAATGTTACAGACGTGGAGCGGAGCACCCGGTGACTGACTCGACCATCATCTACACCCACACTGACGAGGCCCCGGCCCTGGCGACGTACTCGTTCCTGCCCGTGGTCCAGGCGTACGCCTCGACGGCCGGCGTCAGCGTCGAGACCCGCGACATCTCGCTGGCGGGGCGGATCATCGCCTCCTTCCCGGAGCGCCTGCAGGAGGGCCAGCGCATCGACGACGCGCTGGCCGAGCTCGGCGAGCTCGCCAAGACGCCCGGCGCCAACATCATCAAGCTGCCGAACATCTCGGCGTCGATCCCGCAGCTGAAGGCCGCCGTCGCGGAGCTGCAGGAGAAGGGCTACGCCCTCCCGGACTACCCGGACGACCCGAAGACGGACGAGGAGCGCGACATCCGCGCCCGGTACGACAAGGTCAAGGGCAGCGCCGTCAACCCGGTCCTGCGCGAGGGCAACTCGGACCGCCGCGCCCCCGCCTCGGTCAAGAACTACGCCAAGGCGCACCCGCACCGCATGGGCGCCTGGACGGCCGACTCCAAGACGAACGTGGCGACGATGGGCGCCGACGACTTCCGGTCCACCGAGAAGTCCGCGGTGGTCTCCGAGGACGGCACGCTGCGCATCGAGCTGGCCGGCGAGGACGGCACGACGACCGTGCTGCGCGAGTCCGTGCCGGTCCTGGCGGGCGAGGTCGTGGACGCGTCGGTGATGCGCGTCGAGGCGCTGCGCGCGTTCCTGGCCGCGCAGGTCGCCCGCGCCAAGGCCGAGGGCGTGCTGTTCTCCGTCCACCTGAAGGCCACGATGATGAAGGTCTCGGACCCGATCGTCTTCGGCCACGTGGTCCGCGCGTTCTTCCCGAAGACCTTCGCCGCGTACGGTGACGTGCTCGCCGGCGCCGGCCTCAGCCCGAACGACGGCCTCGGCGGGATCCTGAAGGGCCTGGAGGCGCTGCCGCAGGGCGAGGAGATCAAGGCGTCCTTCGACGCCGAGCTCGCCGAGGGCCCGGCCCTCGCCATGGTCGACTCGGACCGCGGCATCACCAACCTGCACGTACCGAGCGACGTCATCGTCGACGCCTCCATGCCGGCCATGATCCGCACCTCCGGCCACATGTGGGGCCCGGACGGCAAGGAGGCCGACACGCTCGCGGTCCTCCCGGACAGCAGCTACTCCGGCGTGTACCAGGCCGTCATCGAGGACTGCCGCGCCAACGGCGCCTTCGACCCGGCGACGATGGGCTCCGTCCCGAACGTCGGCCTCATGGCGCAGAAGGCCGAGGAGTACGGCAGCCACGACAAGACCTTCGAGATCGCGGCCCCCGGTACGGTGCGCGTCGTGGACCAGGCGGGCCAGGTCGTCCTGGAGCAGCCCGTGAGCCGCGGCGACATCTTCCGGATGTGCCAGACGAAGGACGCGCCGATCAAGGACTGGGTGAAGCTGGCCGTCACCCGCGCCCGCGCCACCGGCGACCCGGCGGTGTTCTGGCTGGACGAGACCCGCGCCCACGACGCGCAGCTGATCGAGAAGGTCCGGACGTACCTGGCGGAGCACGACACCGAGGGCCTCCGGATCGAGATCATGGCGCCGGTCGAGGCGACCCGGTTCTCCCTGGAGCGCATCCGCCGCGGCGAGAACACCATCTCCGTCACCGGCAACGTGCTGCGCGACTACCTGACCGACCTGTTCCCGATCCTGGAGCTCGGCACGAGCGCCAAGATGCTGTCGGTCGTCCCGCTGATGAACGGCGGCGGCCTGTTCGAGACGGGCGCGGGCGGCTCCGCCCCGAAGCACGTCCAGCAGCTGGTCAAGGAGAACTACCTGCGCTGGGACAGCCTGGGCGAGTTCCTCGCGCTGGCCGTCAGCTTCGAGCACTTCTCGCAGGTCACGGACAACGCCCGGGCCAAGGTCCTGGCCGACACGCTGGACCGCGCGACCGCGACGTTCCTCAACGAGGACAAGTCGCCGACCCGCCGCGTCGGCGGGATCGACAACCGCGGCAGCCACTTCTACCTCGCCCTGTACTGGGCGCAGGAGCTGGCGCGGCAGACCGACGACAGCGCGCTCGCGGAGGCGTTCGCGCCGCTCGCGAAGACCCTCACCGAGCAGGAGGGCACGATCGTCGAGGAGCTGATCGCGGCGCAGGGCCGGCCGGCCGACATCGGCGGCTACTACCAGCCGGACCCGGAGAAGGCGGCGGCGGTCATGCGCCCGTCGCGGACCTTCAACCAGGCCCTGGCGTCGCTGAACTGACGCCCCACGCCCGCGAAGGCCGTGCCGGACACCGTCCGGCACGGCCTTCGCCGTGCCCGGGCGCCTCTCGGGGGGAGGGATTCAGGAACGATCGTTCTTGACTGATCGTTCCTTTACTGTCTACGGTCCTCCCATGGGCCGACCGAGAACATTCGACGAGGCCGAGGTGGTCGAGGCGGCGGCGGACCTGTTCGCCCGCCGCGCCTACGACGGCGTGTCCGTCGACGACCTGGTGGCGCACCTCGGCGTACACCGCAACAGCCTGTACAAGGTCTTCGGCAGCAAACGCGGGCTGTACCTGGCCGCGCTCCGGTGGCACCTGGAGCACCGACTCCGGCCGCTGCTGGCCCGGGTACGGGCGGCGCCCGACCCGGCCGGGGCGCTCAGGGACCTGGCCACCTCGCCCGACCGGGGCGCGGACCTGGACCTGCTGCTGCTGGCCATGGCCGAGCGCGCCCCGGTGGACCCCGAGGCGGCCCACGAGGTCGCCGGGGCCCTGCGGGACCTCGACGCGGCCGTCGCCCCCGGCCCGCACGCCACGGCGGGCGCCGGCGGGGCGGCGCGGGACCCCGCGTACGCGCCGACCGCGACGGTCCTCGGGCTGCGCCTGTGCCTGCGGGCCGCGGCCGGATCCGGCGGCGCCCCCTTCGACCCCCTTCCCCCGACCCGAGACTGAGGAGCCCCCCCCATGGCACGCATCCGCACCACCGACGACACCCTGGTCGTGGAGATCGAGGGACTGGACAAGCTCTGGGCGCTGAAGAGCCGCCTGGAGATCCCCCTGGAGAACGTACGCGGCGCCACCGCCGACCCTGGCGCGGTCAGGGAGCCCAAGGGGTTCCGGGCACCCGGCGCGCACCTGCCCGGCGTGATCACCGCCGGGACGTTCCACCTCGACGGCGAGCGCGTCTTCTGGGACGTGCACGACGGGTCCAGGGCCGTCGTCATCGAGCTCCGCGACGAGCGCTACGCCCGGCTCGTCGTCGAGGTCGAGGACCCCCGGGCCACCGTGGCCCTCATCGAGAACGCCCTCACCCCCTCGGCCGGTTAGGGGCCGCCCGGCCGCCCTCGCGGGGGCGGCCCCGGCGCGGGGCGGACCGGGCGGCGACCGCCGCCGCCCGGACGCGCGTCGCCGACCGAGCGGGCCTCGGGGCCCGGTGGCGCCGTCACACCAGCGGGATACTCACCGGGAGGGCAGGGCGACCGCGTGCGCGGCATGCTCCTCCCGTCCCGTCCCGAACGGCGCCGCCGGCTCGTCGGGCCCCCGGATCGTCCCCGGGGGGAGCTCCCCCCGCTCGCGCAGGCGGCGGCAGACGTCCGCCAGGACGGCGACGTTGGGGTTCTCCCGGCGTCGTTCGGGCCAGACCACGCTGAAGGTGCACGGCGCCAGGTCGGCGACGGGGCGGTAGCGGAGGTCGGGCCGGGGGAACAACTCGGCGGCGACGGCGGGCAGGAAGGCGATGGCCCCGTCCAACGAGACGGCGGACAGCAGGGACTCCACCCGGATGACGTGGTGGTCGGTGTAGCGCACCGGGGTGCCGTCGGGGCGGGGGTCCATCCCCCAGAACCGCCGTTCGGCGACGGACACCGCCGGCGCCAGGCCGACCATGGAGCGGTCGGCGAGGTCCGCCAGCCGCAGCGTCGGCCGCCGCGCGAGCGGGTCGGAGGCGGACAGGCACACCACGCGCGGCTCGACGGTGAGCGGCTCGGCGTGGAGACCGGCGGCCACCGGCCCGTACACGAAGGCCGCGTCGATCCTCCCCAGCGCCAGGGCCAGCGGCTGCTCGACGAGGTCGAGCACCTGGAAGTCGACCTCCAGGCCGGGGTGCAGGGTGGTGAGCGCGGCGACCACCGTGCGCGTGGCGGCCAGGGTGGCGGCGCAGTCGGTGAGCCCGATCCGCAGGACCAGCCCGTCGGCGCCGGCCGCCGAGTGCCGGGCGGCGTCACGGAGTTCGTCCGCCGCCCCCACCACGTTCCGGACGAGCGGCAGCAGGGACCGGCCCAGGGGGGTCAGTTGCACCCTGCGGCTGGTGCGGGTGAACAGCTGGACCCCCAGGCGCCGTTCCAGGGTGCGGATCTGCTGGCTGAGAGCGGGCTGGGTGAGGTACAACCGTGCGGCCGCGCGGCCGAAATGCAGTTCCTCGGACAACGCCAACAACGACCGCAGCTGATGAACGGCTGGGTCTTCCGCGCCGGCCATCCCCCGTGCCTCCTAAGGCTGTAGTTCCATCTTCATCCATCAAGCATGCTAATCGATGGATCATTGCGCAAGCCCTTCAGTTCGGGAGAAGCTGACGTCGCCTGAGCCCAGTTGTGGGGGCTTCGGCACAGGGCGGGGAAACTGGCCGAAAACCGGTCCGTCACTCTCGTTTCCTGTCTGGATTCGCCGTATAGGGCGAGGTGTTCCCCGGCACCTCATCCGAAGGACGGTCATCGGGTCGGCACGGAAAGGGCCGGCAAAGGGCCGCACGAGCCCGGCCGGCACCACGGCGGCAGGCGCGCACGACCACCGGGCGGCGGGACGGTTCGACAGGTCATCGGCGACCGTCGAGCACCCTCCGGCGAGCCGCCCGCCCGTACGGACCGACCCCCTGCCCCCGACCCCCTCGACCCCCGATCCCGGCCCGTGCCCGAGTGCTCCCAGGAGGTGTGGTGAACGGTGACGTGACGGGCGCTTCAGCCGGGACGGCGACGTCACGACGGGTTCCCGGCGCCTCCCGGCGGCACCGGTGGGCCGGCGGGGCACCGGCCGCGGACCCGGCGGCGCCCCGACCGGGACGGGCCCGCGGCGAGCGGTCTCCCGCGGACGGCGGGGCGAGGCCCCCGCTCCCCGTTGGGACGGCCCGGTCCCGGTCGTTCCGCCGCGCCGCGCCCCGCGACCGGTGCCCGGCCCCGTGAACCGGCCGGGCCGCACGAATCGCGACGCCTTCCCCACCGAAATCACCGCGTTCACGAGCCGCCGTTCCACGCACCGCGAAAGCCCGGAAAGACAGGTGCCCCACCATGACGAATTCCGAATCCGCCACCGGAAATCCCCGACGTTTCCCGCCACCCTCCCCCACCCGTGCCGTCGGGTTCTCGACCGGCACCACCCCGGACGGAATTCCATTCCGGTCACAGGTGGAGTGAGCCGATGAGCACCGGCTTATCCGGGCCACACCCGGCGCTCCGGCCGCGGCAGTCGGGTGCCGACGCCACCTCGTACTCGGCCCGGGAGCCGGAGGAGATCCGCGGCGGACCTCCGCCGGACCCCGTCACCGGCCGCGCCTCCACCCGGAAACGGGAAAGGACGCCCGGCCCGGCCGCGTGGGAGCCGGACGTCCGCGTGGCCCGGCTCGACCGTCCGGACGCCACGGGGCAGTGCGTACGCGGCCCGGACAGCGCGGCGGAGTCCATCGAGAAGGCACGATCAGTGAGGAGTGACGCATGGGCAACGTGAAGGTCGGTCTCGTCTGGGACGCGGTCGGGGACGTGGGGGCCGGGCGCGGGCTGCTGGAGGTCGCGCGCCACGCCCGGCTGGACGCCTTCATGGTGTTCGACCACCTGATCAACGTCTTCCCCCGGCAGGCCTGGGACACCGACTTCAGCTACCTGGCCGCGGACATGCCCACACCCGACCGGTGCCTCGACTTCGCCACCGTGCTCGGCAACTTCGCCCCGCTGGCCGGGCCGGTCCGGCTCGCCGTCGGGGTGACCGACCCCCACCGCCGGCACCCCGCCGTACTGGCGCAGACCGCGCTGACCCTCGCCCAGCTCACCGAGCGGGCGCCCGTCCTCGGCATCGGGGCGGGGGCGCTGGAGAACCTCGTGCCGTACGGCGTGCCGCACGACCGCCGGGTGGGCCGGGTCGAGGAGGCGCTGCGCGTGCTGCGGATGTTCTTCTCCGGCGAGGGCCCGCACGACTTCCGGGGCCGCCACTTCACCCTGGACCGCGCCCTGATGGGCCTGCCCGCGCCCGCGGGCCGGACCCCGCTGATCTGGCTGGGGGCGAACGGCGAGCGCATGCTGAACCTGGCCGGCCGCTACGCCGACGGGTGGATCCCCTCCGACCTGATGCCCCCGGAGGAGTACGCCCGGCGGCTGGCCGTGGTGCGCACGGCCGCCGAGCAGGCGGGCCGGGACCCCGACGCGGTCCTCCCCGCGGGCGGTGTGCCGATCGTGGTGGCGGAGTCCGACGCGGCCGCCCAGGACCTGCTGCGGGCCGCCCCCCTCCGCTTCCTGGCCCTGCACGCGGGAGCGCGGGCCTGGCGCAGGCACGGCGCCGAGCACCCCTTCGGCGAGGACTACAAGGGGCTGGTGGACCTGCTGCCGCACCTGCTGACCCGCGAGGAGGTGGCGCGGGCCCTGGCCGCGGTGCCCGACGAGGTGGTCGCCGACCAGGTCCTGGTCGGCAGCCGGGAGACGGTCCTGAAGAAGATCGGCGAGCTGATCGACGCGGGCATGCGGCACCCCATGCTGATACCCGCCTCCGCCATGGCGTCGCCGGAGGCGGCCCGGTTCACGGTGGAGGCCGTGGGCTGGCTCGCCGACCGGCTGCGCGACGGTTCCGACGACGAGGAGTCCAGAGCATGAACGGCGTGGGTGTCATAGGCTGCGGCATCTCCGGCCTCCAGCTGGCCCTGCGGCTGCAGCAGTTGGGGGTCCCGGCCACGGTGTACTCGGAGCACGACGTCGACCGCCTCAAGGCGGGGCGGCCCCGCAACTTCCCCGCCCGGTTCGCGCCCACCCAGCAGCGGGAACGCGAACTCGGCGTCTTCGACTGGGACTTCCCCGACGCCCAGGTCCACCACTGGGCGGTCACCCTGCACACGGGCGCGCCGCGGCCGCTGGAGTTCCTCGGTGCCCTGCGGCCCCCCTCCAGCGTGGTGGACTTCCGGATCTACCTGCCGCACCTGCTGTCCGCGTTCGTCGACCGCGGCGGTGAGCTCGTGATCGGGGACTTCGCGATCGAGGACCTCGCCGCGCGGCACGACCTGCTGGTCGTCGCCAACGGCAACCGGTCGATGCGGGAGCTGTTCCCCGCCGACCCCGGGCGCTCGCCCCACTCCACCCCCCAGCGCGTCCTGTGCAGCGGGATCTACTTCGGCATCGACGAGGAGGTGCCGCACTCCGTCGACATCCACTTCCTGCCCGGCGCGGGGGAGATCCTGAAGATGCCGTTCCTCTCGCCGGCGGGGCGGGCCGACGTCCTGTCGATCGAGGCGGTGCCCGGCGGTCCGCTGGAGGCCGCCCGGCACCTGGACGCCGACGCCGACCCGGCCGCGTTCCACCGGGACCTGCTGGACCTGATCGCCGCCCACGCCCCGCGGTTGCGCGAGCGCATCGACACCACCGGCTTCTCGCTGATCGCGCCCGGCGAACTGGCCCAGGGCGGGATCACGCCGGTGGTGCGCCGGGGCTGGGCCCGGCTGGACGACGGCACCTGCGCGCTGGCCGTCGGGGACGCCTGGATCACCAACGACCCGCTCACCGCGCAGGGCGCCAACCTCGGGTCGCACACGGCCTTCGCGCTGGCCGACCTCATCGCCGGCGACGAAGGGCCGTTCGACGAGGAGTTCTGCCGTACGGCCTCGGCCCGGCTGTGGGAGCACGCACGCCACGTCGTGGAGTGGAGCAACGCCTTCCTCGCCGAACCGCGGCCGCACGTGGCGGAGCTGTTCCTGCGGGCCGCGACCGACCCGCGGGTCGCCGACGCGTTCATCAGCAACTTCCACGACCCCGTCTCGATGTGGCGGGCCCTGGCGACCCCGGAGGGCACGGCCGCCTTCGTGGCCACCTGCGAACGGCAGGCGCCCCCGCCCGCCGCTCCCCCGAAGGCCCCCCGGGGCTGAGGCCGTACCGGGCCCCGCCCCCGAAACGACCCGGCACAGAGGAACACCATGGCCTTCCCGGACACGGCTCGTGACGAGGAGGGCGCCGCCGGACCGCCGGCAGCCGTACCCGCCCCGTCACTCGCGAAGGAGCCCCGATGACCTCCCTGCTCGCCGTGTCCGCAAGTCCCTCGGCGCGGTCGCGCACCGCCGCGGTCGCCGCCCACCTGCTGCGGCGCCTGTCCCGCGCCGACTTCCGCACCGCCCACCTGCGGGTCCGCGACCTGCCCGCGGCGGACCTGCTGGCCGGGCGGACCGACGGCCCGGCGATGCGCCGGGCGCTGGACGCGGTCGCCGCCGCCGACGGCGTCCTCGTGGCCACCCCCGTCTACCAGGCCGCCTACAGCGGTCTGCTGAAGACCTTCCTCGACGTGCTGCCGCAGTCCGGACTGGCCGGGAAGACGGTGCTGCCGGTGATGACCGGCGGCAGCCTGGCACACGCCCTCGCCCCCATCTACGCCCTGCAGCCGGTGCTGGCGGCCCTGGGCGCCCGGCACGTCGTCCGCGGCGTGTTCGTACTCGACCGCTCGGTCGGCCTCGACGACGACGGGTGCCCCCTGCTCTCCGGGGACGCCGTACCGCGCCTCGACCGTGCCCTGGAGGAGTTCGTCGCCGCCCTGCCGCCCAAGGAGCTCTCCACGTCCGGGGCCCTCTGCGCGGGCCTGTCCGGCGATCCGGCCGCGTCCCGGGCGTACTGACCCGCGGGGCCGTCCCTCACGGCCGGTCGGGGACCGAGCCGGCTCGCGGGGCCGCCCCCTCGGGAAGCGGTGGTACGGCGGGTGCCGGTGCCCGGACGCGCGAAGGTGCCGGACGTACGCGGGTGCCGGGGGCGGCCGCGGGCGGGGGCCGCCCGGGGCCTGCGGGTCTCAGCCCGTGCTGCAGGTGACGGTCGGCCAGGTCCAGTTGCCGTTGTGCTGGATGGTCAGCCCCCAACTGCCGCCACCGCCCCCGGGCCTGGCCACCAGCGTCTGCGCGTCCGGGTACTGCGCGCTGACGTTCCACGTCGACGACACCCTCGCCGGCGACGGGATCCTCATCGTCACCGTCCAGGCGCTGGAACCGCTGACCGCCACGTTCAGGTTGTACCGGTCACTCCACCGCTCCCCCGCGGACAGCGTCGCACTGCACCCCCCACCCGGCGGAGGAGTCGTACCCCCGCCGTCGGGGGCCACGGCGCGTCCGGTCTGCGGGGAGATCATGCCGGAGCACAGGCCGCGGCTGCCGAGCACCTGCGCGATCCGCGGGATCGCCGCGAGCGTGTCGGCCGACCAGTCGTGCATGAGGATGACCTGGCCGTCGCCGAGCCGGCCGGCGGCCTGCACGATCGCGTCCACGCCGGCGTTGTTCCAGTCCTGCGAGTCGACGTCCCACATGACCTGGGTCAGGCCGTACTTGGCCGCCACGGACCGCAGCGTCGCGTTGGTCTCCCCGTAGGGCGGGCGGAACAGTTTCGGGGTGCCGCCGCCCGCGGCGGCGATGGCCTGCTGGGTGCGGGAGATCTCCGACTCCATCTGCGACTGGCTCAGCTGGGTCATGTGCGGGTGGGTGTAGCTGTGGTTGGCGACCCACATGCCGGCGTCGACCTGGGCCCGCACCCGGGCGGGGTCGGCGGCGGCGTACTGGCCCTGGTTGAACATCGTGGCCCGCAGCCCGTTGCGCCGGAGCGCGTCGAGCAGGGCGGGAGTCCGGTCGGACGGGCCGTCGTCGAAGGTCAGTCCGACGTACCCGCTGCAGGCGGCGGCCCGCGCGGGGCCGGTGTCGAGGGTGAGGACGCTCGCGGCGGCCAGCACGGCGGTGGCCAGTCCCGCGATCATCGAGCGCGGCGACAGGCGTGGTGGGGTGCGCATGGGGGTGGATCCTCCTCGTGTACGCCGGTGCGGGGCGGGCGGTGCGGCACGGGCCGAACGGGCCGTCGGCGGCCATGGGGTGGCGTCGGTCGCGTGCCGACGCCATGTGACACGGCAGAGCGCGACCCGGCCGCCATGCGCTCGGCGGCCGCGGGGCCGGTTCGTCGGGCGCCCCGGAAGGGCGGTGACGCGGGCTCTGCCGCTGCGGAACAGTGTGTACCGCCCCCCACGCCTGTCAATGGTTTCGGTGAATCTTTCGAAAGGTCCGCAGCCGGGCGGACGGCTGGAGGGCGGGTCCCCAGGCGGGATTCACCTCCGTCCTCCCCGGTCAGACGGGAACCGCCGGCACGAGGAGGCGGTTTCCGGGAGCACGTGCCGGAAACCGCGCGGCGAAAGTTTCGAAGAGGTGGCGGCCCGACTCGGCGGCGTTCGGAGGCGGCAGGTCGGTGAGGACGAGGAGGGAGAGCGGTCTCCCGATCCGGGCGCCGCGCGGGCGGCACCCCGGCACGACGACCAGTACGACGGCCGGCGCGGGGAGGCGGCGGCCCGCGCCGCCGTCCGCGGTCCCGCTCACCCGGCGGGCGGCGGCTCCGCGAGGTCCCGGGGCGCGGCCGCGCCGCCGTCCGCGGGCGGCGGCGCGGTGCTCTTCCTGACGACCAGACTGGTCGCCAACTCCATCCGCGTCGCCGTCGACTCCCCGGCCCGCAGGCGGAACAGCAACTGCACCGCCTCCTCGGCCATCTGGCGCAGCGGCTGGTGCACCGTGGTCAGCGCGGGGCTGGACCAGCGGGCGACCATCACGTCGTCGTAGCCCACGACCGACAGGTCGTGGGGGACCCGCAGCCCGCAGACCCGTGCCGCCTCGAGCACGCCGAGCGCCTGGAGATCGCTCCCCGCGAAGATGGCGGTGGGACGCTCGGGGAGCCGCAGCAGCTCCATCGCTTGCTCGAACCCGCCGTCGACGTGGAAGTCGCCGAACCGGACGAGGGCGGGGTCGGCGCCCAGGCCGGCCATGCTCATCGCCGACCGGTAGCCGTCCAGCCGCGCCAGGGAGCACAGCATGTCCTCGGGGCCGGTGATGATGCCGATCCGCCGGTGCCCCAGCTCGACCAGGTGGCGCGTCGCGGCCACGCCGCCGTTCCAGTTCGCCGATCCCACGGACGGGACGTCGGGGTCGGGGTCGCCCGCCGGGTCGATGATGACGAACGGGATGGACCGGGCCCTGAGCCGCTGCTTGACCCCGTCGGGGAGGGCGGAGAAGACGAGCACCACCCCGATCGGCCGGCGCTGCAGCACGCCTTCGATCCACTCGGGGCTCGGCGAGTGCCGGGTGCCGCTCTCGGTCAGCACCACGCTGGCCTGGTGGGCCTTGGCGAGGTTCTCCACGCCCCGGATCAGCTCCATCGCCCACACGCTCTCCAACTCGTGGAAGACGATTTCGATGAGCGGCGCCTCCCGGCCCGACCGCGTGGTGCGCCGGTACGCGTGGGCCTCCAGGAGGCGCTCCACCTTGATCCGGGTGGGCGGCGACACGTCCTGCCGCCCGTTGAGGACTTTCGAAACTGTCGAAATGGAGACTCCGGCCTTCTGCGCCACCTGCGCCAAGGTGATGCGCCCGAGTTCCTGGTCATCTCCCATGGCGAGGAGCATAAAGCACGCACAACACGGCCACGGAGTCACGCTTTGATAACGCGGCTCCCGAGGGTTGACCGGCCCGCCGCGGCAACCTTAGCGTCCCGACACGCGATGTTTCGATAACTGGATCGAAACAGTTTCGAGAGGTGGGGCGATGAAGCGTCGGGCACAGCTCCTGAGGACCGCTGTCGTGGGTGGGGTGTCGTTGGCCATGACCCTGGCCCTGGCCGCCTGCGGCACGTCCGGGGACTCGGCCGAGGGCGGGTCGGGCACGATCCGCGTCCTGGTCTACGGTGACGCCGCCAACAAGGTGGAGAAGCAGCTCGTCGACACCTTCAACAAGACCTCCGAGGTGAAGGCGGTGCTGGAGACCGTCCCGGGGGCGGACTACCAGACGAAGCTGCAGACGATCATCAGCGGCAAGCAGGCACCGGACGTCTTCTTCAACTGGGGCGGCGGCAGCATCAAGCCGTACGTCGACGCGGGGCTGCTGCTGCCGCTCGACGACTTCATCGCCAAGGACCCGGGGCTGCGGAACAACTTCCTGCCGTCGGTCTTCGACACCGCGGTGGTGGACGGCAAGGCCTACGGCGTGCCCATGCGCGGCACCCAGCCGGTCCTGCTGTTCAGCAACAAGAAGGTGCTGGCGGACGCCGGCGTGGCCGCGCCGCGGACCTGGGACGATCTGCTCGCCGCCGTCAGGACCCTCAAGGGCAAGGGGATCACCCCCATCGCCCTCGGCGGCGGGGACCGGTGGCCCACGCAGATGTGGTTCCAGTACGTGTACGACCGGGTGGCCGGGCCCGAGCTCTTCCGGAAGGTCCTGGACGGCGACAAGAGCGCCTGGGAGAGCCCCGACAGCAAGAAGGCGCTCGGCATGCTCAGGGAGCTGGTCGACGCCGGGGCCTTCGGCACCAACTACGACTCGGTGAAGTTCACCGACGGCGGCTCGCCCGCCCTGCTGGCCACCGGCAAGGCCGCGTTCGAACTGATGGGCTCCTGGGAGTACTCCACGCTCCAGGACGCCTATCCGGACTTCGTGAAGAGCGACCTCGGCTACGGCGCCTTCCCGGCGGTCGAGGGCGGCAAGGGCGACCCGGGCAACCTCGCGGGCAACGCGAACAACTTCTACTCCGTCCTGAAGAAGACCAGGCACCCCGAGGCGGTGGCCGACTTCCTGAAGCTCATGTACTCGGACGAGTTCGTCAAGGCCCAGCTCGGCATCGGCAACCTGCCCACCACGACGAACACGTCCGGGTTCCTGGACGAGTCGGCCAGCCCGGACTACTCGAAGTACCAGTTCGGCCTGGTCAAGGAGGCGCCCTCGTTCCAGCTCTCCTGGGACCAGGCGTTCCCGCCCGCCGCCGCCACCAGCATCCACCAGGCCGTCCAGCGGTTCTTCAACGGACAGACCGACGCCGACGGCTTCATCTCCGCCATGCAGAGCCTTCCTTCGGCCTGAACCCTCGGGACCTATTCGCCATGACCCTCGCCAAAGCCCCTGCCGTGGACGTGGACGGCGCGAAGACCCGGCGCCGGGAGCGGCCCGGCCACCGGTCCGGCCCCCGGCCCGGTCACCGGGCCGCGACCGGTGTGGGACGCCCGGGCTTCGCCTGGGCGGCACCCGCCGCGGTGTTCTTCGGGCTGTTCGCCGTCGTACCGCTCCTCATGGTCGTCGTGCTGTCCTTCTCCCGCTGGAACGGCCTCGGCTCGCCCGAGTTCGCCGGCCTGGACAACTGGAGGAAGCTGCTCGACGACCCCGTCATGATCGAGAGCCTCTGGCTGAGCCTGCTGCTCACCGTTCTCGGCGTCGCCGTCCAGACACCGGTCAGCATCCTGCTCGGTGTCTGGGCCGCCGGCCACCAGCGCAACCGGGCGGTCCTGTCCGCCATCTACTTCGTCCCGCTCCTGCTGTCCATCACGGCCGTCTCCGTACTGTGGCGCGCCGTGCTCGACCCCAACTTCGGCGTGCCGTCCCAGGCGTCGTGGCTGTTCGGCGACGGCAACCTGCTGGGCACGCAGAGCAGCGCCCTCGGCGTCCTCGTCTTCGTCAGCACCTGGCAGTTCACCCCGCTGCACGCCCTCATCTACCAGGGCGCGGCGCGGGCCGTCCCGCAGGTCCTCTACCAGGCCGCCCAGATCGACGGCGCCGGCACGGTCCGCCAGTTCTTCCACATCACCCTGCCGCAGCTGCGCAACAGCATCGTCACCTCGACGATCCTGATGGTGGTGGGCGGGCTCACGACCTTCGACACCGTACTGATCCTCACCCAGGGCGGCCCGGGCACGGACACCACGATCAGCGCCTACTACATGTACCAGAAGGCCTTCAAGAGCTTCGACTTCGGAGCGGGCGCCGCCGTCGCGCTGCTCCTCGTCGCCGTGGCCGGCCTCGTGTCGCTGGTCATGGTGCGGCTGACCGGCTACGACAAGATGCGCAGCACCATGGAGGGCGTGTGATGCGGAACCGCCCCAACTACCTGGCGGGACTCGGCTCGCTCGTCTGGCTCTTCGTGGTCGGCCTCCCGCTGTACGTGATGCTCGTCGCCACCTTCCAGACCCGGGCCGACTACGCGGCGAACGGCCCCCTGGCCCTCCCCGAGCGCCTCACCCTCGACAACTACGTCAACGACCTGAGCGAGGGCTTCGGGCAGTACTTCCTCAACACGGTGATCGTCACCGTCTGCGTGGTGGGGATCGTCCTGCTCCTCGTACCGCCCCTGGCCTACGCCATCGTCAGGAGCCAGGGACGGGCCACGAGCACGGTATTCCGGCTGTTCCTGCTCGGCCTCGCCATCCCATCGCAGGCCGTGATCGTCCCCATGTTCTACCTGATCAACGAGGCCGGCCTCTACGACAACCTCATCGGCGTCATCCTGCCGACCGCGGCGTTCGCCATGCCGGTGTGCGCGCTGATCCTCTCCGGGGTCATGCGCGACATCACCCCCGAGCTCTACGAGGCCATGACGATCGACGGCGCCTCGTCCCGGCGGATCTTCTTCCAGCTGGTGGTGCCGCTCTCCCGGAGCGGCCTGTCGACGATCGTGGTGTTCTCCTCCCTCCAGGCGTGGAACGGCTTCCTGTTCCCGCTGGTGCTGACGCAGTCCACCGAGAACAAGGTCATCACCATGGGCCTGTACGACTTCCAGACCGAACACGGCGTCGACATCCCCGGCATGCTCGCCGCCGTGGTCCTGTCCGCGCTCCCCATCCTGCTCGTCTACCTGTTCGCCCGTCGCGCCCTGGTCCAGGGTCTGATGGGGGTCGGAGGAAAGTGACCGAGAACGCGGCCGCAGAGCCCCACACCGACGCCAAAGACCCCCTCCGGGCGGGAGCCCCGCTCCCCGCCTGGCGCGATCCGGCGCTGAGCCCGGAAGCCCGCGCCGACGCGCTGCTGCGCGAGATGACGCTGCGGGAGAAGATCGCCCAGCTCTTCGGCGTCTGGGTCGGCGCTTCCGACGAGGGCGCCGACGTCGCCCCGCACCAGCACGACATGGAGGAGCCGGTCACCCTCGACGAGCTCCTGCCCCACGGCCTCGGCCAACTCACCCGGCCCTTCGGCACCGTCCCCGTCGACCCCGCGGTCGGCGCGGTCTCCCTGATGCGCACCCAGCGGAGGATCGCCGCGGCGAACCGGTTCGGCATCCCGGCCGTGGCGCACGAGGAGTGCCTCGCGGGCTTCGCGGCCTGGGGAGCCACCGCCTACCCCGTGCCCCTGTCGTGGGGGGCCACCTTCGACCCCGCGCTGGTACGCGAGATGGCCGCCGCCATCGGCCGGGACATGCGCGCGGTCGGCGTGCACCAGGGACTCGCGCCGGTCCTCGACGTCGTGCGCGACGCCCGCTGGGGCCGCGTCGAGGAGACGATCGGCGAGGACCCCTACCTCGTCGGGACGATCGCCACCGCCTACGTCCAGGGACTGGAGTCCACGGGCGTCGTCGCCACCCTGAAGCACTTCGCCGGCTACTCCGCCTCCCGGGCGGGGCGCAACCTCGCCCCGGTCGGCATGGGCCCCAGGGAGCAGGCGGACGTGATCCTGCCGCCGTTCGAGATGGCCGTGCGGGAGAGCGGGGTGCGGTCGGTCATGCACGCCTACACCGACACCGACGGGATCCCCTCCGCGGCCGACGACCGCCTGCTGACCCGGCTGCTGCGCGACACCTGGGGGTTCTCCGGAACCGTGGTGGCCGACTACTTCGGGATCGCCTTCCTGAAGACGCTGCACGCGGTGGCCGGCACCTTCGGCGAGGCGGCGGGAGCCGCCCTCGCCGCGGGCGTCGACGTGGAGCTCCCCACCGTCAAGACGTTCGGCGAGCCCCTGCTGGAGTCGATCGCGCAGGGCCGCGTACCCGAGGCGCTGGTGGACCGCGCGGTACGGCGGGTCCTGACGCAGAAGGCCCAGCTCGGCCTCCTCGACCCCGACTGGAGCCCGGTGCCCGAGGCCCTCCGCGGCGCCGACCCCGCGGCGGCCGTGGACACCCTGCGCGGCACGGTCGACCTGGACCCGCCGCACAACCGGTCGCTGGCCCGCCGCATCGCCGAGCGGGCCGTCGTCCTGCTCCGCAACGACGGCACCCTGCCGCTCGACCGGGGCGCCCCGCCCCGCCGGATCGCCCTGATCGGCCCCAACGCCGAAACCCCGACGGCGGTCCTGGGCTGCTACGCCTTCCCGGTCCACGTCGGGGGGCAGCACCCCGGCGTCCCGCTCGGCATCGAGCTGCCCACCCTCCGCGAGGCCCTCGAAGCGGAGTTCCCCGGCGGGCGGCTCGACGTCGCACCGGGCTCCGGCATCGACGCCCCCGGAACCGAGGGGTTCGCCGAGGCGGTCGCCCTCGCCCGTGGCGCGGACGTCGTGGTGGCCGCGCTGGGCGACCGGGCGGGGCTCTTCGGCCGCGGGACCAGCGGCGAGGGGTGCGACGCCCCGTCGCTCTCCCTGCCGGGCGTGCAGCAGCAGCTGCTCGACGCGCTCCTCGACACGGGCACGCCGGTCGTGGTGGTCCTGCTGGCCGGGCGTCCCTACGCACTCGGCAGGGCGGCGACCGAGGCCGCCGCCATCGTCCAGTCCTTCTTCCCCGGCGAGGCGGGCACGGCGGCCGTCGCCTCCGTGCTCAGCGGGCGAACGGCTCCCAGCGGCCGCCTGCCGGTGAGCGTCCCCCGGCACCCCGGCGCCCAGCCGTCCACCTATCTGGCGGCGCGCCTCGGCCACGCCAGTGAGGTGTCCAGCATCGACCCGACGCCGGCGTTCGGCTTCGGGCACGGCCTGACCTACACCACGTTCGAGTGGGACGACCTCGTCGTGGAGGACGGCGAGGCGGCCACGGACGGCGAGTTCCGGCTCGCCTGCACCGTACGGAACACCGGTGGCCGCGCCGGCGGCGAACTGGTGCAGCTGTACCTGCACGACCCGGTGGCCTCGGTGGTCCAGCCCCTGCAACGGCTCATCGGCTACGTCCGGCTGGACCTCGCCGCGGGGCAGGCGGCCCGGGTCCGGGCGACCGTCCCCGCCGACCTGGCCTCCTTCACCGGCCGGCACGGAACGCGGATCGTGGAACCGGGGGAGCTGGAGCTCCGGTTCAGCGCGTCCAGCACCGATCCGCGGCTGACGGCACGCGTCGCCCTCACCGGTCCCGTACGGCAGGTGGACCACCGCCGGCGCCTCCACGCGGAGTTCACGGTGACCCCGCTTCCGCCCCGCTGACCGGCTCGGCCGGCCGGCCCCGCCGGGCCGAGGACCCCCGCGCCGTACCGGCCGTCCGCTCCCCGGCCCCGGCCGGGGCCGCGGCTCCCCACCGGGTCCCGCGGAGCACGGCCCGGTGATTCCGGTAGGTGACTCCGGTCGGGGATTCGGGTCGGTGCTTCGGGTCGGTGCTTCGGGTCGGGGAGGCGCCCGGGCCGTGGTCCGGGCGGCGTCCGGTCCCGCTCGCGCCGGGGTACCCGGGCCGGGGCCCGCGCCGTCCCCGGCTGCGGACCGGCGGCCCGCCGGTGCGCCGGAGCCGGGCGAGGCCGGCCTCCCCGCCCGGGCGGCGGCCGGTCGGGCGGCAGCCGGTCGGGGCGCGGCCGGGGCAGCGGGGCCGGTCGGGGCAGCGACCGGTCGGGGCGGTGGCCGAGCGCCACGACGGCCGGTCGGGGCGGCGGCCGTACGGGCCGCGGCTGCCTCCTGCCATCATGCTCGCCATGCCCGCGCGCAATCGAAGACTCCCCCGGCACCGTGCCTGGCCACTGACCACCACCGACATCGACGAAGGCCTCGGCCCCCTCCTGAGCCACGTCACGGACCTCCGGTTCCTCACCGGGAACGACAGCGGGACCATCGTCCTGGGCGCGGCGTGGGTCGCTCCGCACCCCCGCAATTACGGCCGCGGCGTCCACCCGGACACGGTCGGCTTCCGCCTCGACGTCCACCCGGTCGACGCCACCGAGCGCGCCGCCGTCCGCGCCGTCCTGCGCGCGCGTGCCCTTCCGCGACTCCACGCATGGATCACGCGGGCGATCGCCGCCGACGAGACCTGGCGCCTCGCCTCCCACCAGCGCCACTGGCGGCTCGCCGACGGCCACCTCACCCACCACGACGAGGCGTGACCGGGGCCGTACGGCACGCGCCGCCCCGGCGAGTTCGCCCCGGTCCCGGACGCCGCGGGTGCCGGCTGCGCGATCCGCCCGGGCCCGCCCACGGCTTCGCCCTGCCCGGCGCCGCCTTCGGCCTCTCCACGGCCCACCCACCGAGACAACGTTGTCACATCCCCCGGGAACGCGGCTCGCACCGTCGTGGTCCCCGTGTGCGGGACCGGCCCGGTTCGCCGGGACCGGGGGCACCGGCCCCCGCGCGCCCGCCCGCCAGCCCGATACGGCACGCTGGCGCCGGGGCGACTGCGGGACATGGCGAAAGGCCGTTCCGGATCACTCCGAAACGGCCTTTGACCTGCGACTTCGCAAAGTCGGGACGACAGGATTTGAACCTGCGACCCCTTGACCCCCAGTCAAGTGCGCTACCAAGCTGCGCCACGTCCCGATGCCCGTCTGACCTGGGGTTTCCCCCGGCCCGGCGTGCACGAGAACAATACCGCACTCCAGGTGGTGATCACTAACCGCTTCGGCGGGGGGCGTGTCAGGACCCGGAGGGCGTACGCCCTCGTATACAGCGCGCGCCTCCGCTCCCCTTGGGGCGCCCGCACGCCGCCCTCGTATTCGGCCATCACTTCCGGGGCGGTCGGCGTCGGGGCCGGACGGCGCGTGCCGGCCCGCGGTCGGCTCCGGTCACTGGTCGGGCGGCCGCCCGGCCGCGCGGAGACCCCGGTCGGGCCCCGCCGCCGAACCTTTGCCCTTGGCATGTGGCAGGGAGATGCGCGGGGGGAATGCCCTCCGGAGGGCTGGTCACACGGCGCACCGCCCTGCACAGTCCCCAGGGGGCCCAATGGACCCTGTTTCGGACAATGTTCACGACCGTGTTGAACCGCTCCCGAGAGATCAACACCATGAGGTGTCTGCCTGCTCGGGACGGGACCACTGCCGACGCACCACCTGCTCGAACAACCACGCGAGCAGGCGTTTCGCAGAGGAAGGGCTCGCATGGACGGCTATTTCGCCGGTCGGCCGCACCATCAACTCAGGCAGCAGGTGAGAGACTTCGCGGAGGCCGAGGTAAGGCCACGGATTCCCGCCATGGAGGCGGCCCGCTCCGTGCACCACGAGCTGTCCCGGCTCATCGCCCGGCAGGGCTGGCTGGGCGCGACGATCGGCGCGGACCTGGGAGGGATGGGGGTCGGCCACCTCGGCAAGACCATCATCATCGAGGAGCTGTCCCGCGTCAGCGCGGCGATGGGCGCCATGGTGCAGGCCTCCCAGCTGGGTGTCGCGAAGATCCTGCACTTCGGGAACGACGAGCAGAAGAAGACCTGGCTGCCGCTGATAGCCGCCGGCGAGTGCCTCCCCACGATCGCGGTGACCGAGCCGGAGTCCGGCGGCCACGTGCTGGGCATGGCGGCCACCGCCGTGCGCGACGGCGACGAGTACGTCCTGAACGGCCGGAAGGTGTTCGTCGGCAACAGCCACGTCGGCGACCTGCACGGCGTCGTCGTCCGCACCGGCCCCGGTTCCAAGGGGCTGACGGCGTTCCTGGTGGAGGCCGACCGGCCCGGTTTCCGGGTCGGCGACGAGAAGTCGACGATGGGCCTGCACGGCTTCGGCTTCGGCGAGCTGTTCTTCGACGGCTGCCGCGTCCCCGCCGCCAACCGGCTCGGCGAGGAGGGCGACGGACTGGCGGTCGCGTACTCCTCCAGCGTGCTGTACGGGCGGGCGAACCTGACCGCGGTCTCCCTCGGCCTGCACCAGGCGATCCTCGAGGAGACGACCCGGTTCTGCGAGGAACGGCGCCGGTACGGCGAGCCGCTGCACGCCCTGCCGTCGGTGCGGCTGAAGCTGGGCCAGTTGCAGTCGCGGCTGATGACGGCCCGGCTCACCGCGTACCACGCCGTGCACCTGCTGGACCAAGGGCTGCCCTGCGACGCGGAGTTGATGAACGCGAAGCTGGTCAACGTCGAGTGGGCCCTGGACTCGGCGCGCAACGCGATGGAGATCCACGCCGCGGCCGGGCTGTTCACCGACCGGCCGATCGAACGGTACCTGCGGGACGCCCACCACATCTTCGCCCCGGCCGGGACCTCGGACGTCCAGTTGCTGCGGCTCGCGGAGGTGGCGCTCGGCACGGCGAAGGGCCAGTGGTCGGAGCGGCTCGCGGACGTCGTGCGGATGGAGCCGGTCCCTTAGCCGGCCGGTCCGGTCCGGCGCGGTCCGGACCCGTGGACGCAATGTCCCCGAGGGGCCCGTGAGCACCCTCGGGGACACCACGCGGCACGTGTCAGGGGCGGCCGTCCTCGCGGCGGTGGATCTGTTCCACCAGCTCCGCCGCGAGCGACTTGATGGTCTCCAGGCCGGCCCGCCCCCACGGCCGGGGTTCGGTGTCCACGACGCAGATCGTGCCCAGGGTCGTGCCCGTGCGGTCGATGAGCGGCGCGCCCAGGTACGAGCGGATCCCGATCTCGTCGACGACCGGGTTCCCGGCGAACCGCGGGTAGTCGCAGACGTCCTCCAGGACCAGCGCCTTGCGGCGGACCACGACGTGCGGGCAGTAGCCGTGGTCGCGGGCCATGTAGCGGCTGACCGCGCCGGAGGCGGCGAGGTCGGCGCCGGAGTGGGTCCCGGAGTGGGAGCCCGTCGGGGTGTGCAGGCCGGCGAAGAACTGCCGGTTCTCGTCGATGAAGTTGACCATCGAGTACGGCGCGCCGGTGACCTCGGCGAGCCGGTCCGCGAACGCGTCGAACGCGGGGTCCGGGCGGTCCCCCAGGCCCAGTTGCCGGAGGCGCCGCACGCGGGCGGGCGCCTCCTGGTCGACGGGGGTGAGGAGGAGGTACCCGGTCGGGTCGTAGGTCATGCGGGTGCTCCGTAGCTCGGCGCCGGTGCCGGTGCCGGGTCGGTGGCCAGCAGGTGCTGGACCAGGGTGACGAGGGTCTGGATCCCGGAGCCGGCGATCCGGGCGTCGCACAGCACGACCGGCACCTCCGGCCGGAGGTCGATGGCGGCACGCACCTCTTCGGGGTCGTAGTGGTAGGCGCCGTCGAACTCGTTGACGGCGACGACGAAGCGGATGCCGCGCCGCTCGAAGAAGTCCACGGCCGAGAACGAGTCCTGCAGGCGGCGCGTGTCGGCGAGGACCACCGCGCCGAGGGCCCCCTCGGACAGCTCGTCCCACATGAACCAGAAGCGCTCCTGGCCGGGGGTGCCGAACAGGTACAGCACGTGCCGCGGGTCGAGGCTGATGCGGCCGAAGTCCATCGCGACGGTCGTGGTGGTCTTCGACTCGACGCCGTCCAGGCGGTCGGTGGCGGCGCTCACCTGGGTGAGCACCTCCTCCGTGCTGAGCGGTTCGATCTCGCTCACCGCGCCGACGAAGGTCGTCTTGCCCACCCCGAAGCCGCCCGCGACGAGGATCTTCAGGGCGGTCGGGAAGACGTCCTCGGTCGCGGCCCGGGTGTCAGAGCCGTCGTCGTAGGCCATCGAGCACTGCCTCCAGCAGGGAACGGTCGGTGGTGTCGTCGTGGCGGCGGGGTTGCCGCGCGGTCAGCGCGCCGCAGTCCACGAGGTCCGAGAGCAGCACCTTGGTGACGACCGCGGGCAGACGCAGGTGCGCGGCGATCTCCGCGACCGACGTCGGCCCGTCGCACAGGCCGAGGGCCGTGGTGTGCTCGGGGCCCAGCGGCGCCGGCGGCGCCGCCCCCGTGGCCATGACGAGCGACAGCAGGTCGAGTGCGGCCGTGGGCCGGGTGCGGCCGCCGCTCACCGTGTACGGGCGGATGAGGCGGCCGGCCGCGTCGTCGAGCCACGGCCCGTCCTGTCGGAACGGCATGGCTCAGCGCCCCGGGGCGCCGGGCGCGGCGGCCGTCCGCCGGGCCGGTGTGACGAGGTACGGCCGTACGCTCTTGACCAGCATCGTCATCTCGTACCCGAGGACCGCGGCGTCCGTCTCCCGGCCCGCGACGACGGCGAGGCAGGTGCCGGAGCCCGCGGTGGACACGAACAGCAGGGTGTTGTCGAGTTCGACGACGACCTGGCGGACCTCGTCGCCGTCGCCGAAACGGGCCCCGGCGCTGCGGCCGAGCGAATGGAGACCGGAGGCCAGGGCCGCCATGTGGTCGGCGCTGTCGGGGTCGAGGCCGTGCACCGATTTCACCAGGCCGTCCGAGGAGAGCAGAACCGCGCTGCGGGTGTGGGGCACCCGCTGGACCAGGCCGCCGAGCAGCCAGTCGAGATCGGGGGCGTGGCCGTTCGGCACATCGCTCACCATGGTGCATCTACTCCTTGTGGGCTTCGTCTTGTCGCTGCGGTTCGGCGGGGCTGACGGACGGGACGGGGGAAGCCGGCGGCATCGCCTCGGCGAGGCCGATACCGCGCTGGAACGCCGCCATCAGCCCCGGGTCGTGCAGGGCGTGGTCGTCGTGGTGGCGTCGGACGGGCTCGTCCCGCAGCTGCGGGACGAGGTGCTCCTGGGCGCGCCGCTTGGGCAGCCGGGGGCGTCCGTCCGGGCCGTCGCCGAGTTCGTCGGCGGGGGGCCGGGGGCCGGGTGGTGCGGGGAGGTGCGCCGGGGGCGGGGACGCGGCGGGGGCGGGGTGTCCGGTTGCGGGATGTCCGGGGGCGGGGTGTCCGGTTGCGGGGCGGGCCGGCCCGGGGGGCGCGTGGTCCGCGGGGGCCGGCTGGGGCCGTGCCGGTCCGGGGGCCGGTTCGGGGCGGGCCGGGGCGGACGGGTCGCGTCGGTCGGGGCCGTCCTGCGGGTACGGCCGGTCGGGGTGTCCGCCGCGTAGGGGGAGGGGCGCCTGTCCCTGCCCGGCCGGGGGCTCGGGGGCGGCGTGGCGGGGCCGGCGCGGCGGGCGGCCGCCGGTGCCGGCCGCGACGGGGGCCCGTGCGGGGTCGCGGGTCTCGTACGGGGCGGGGATCGCCGCCGGTGCGGCGCCGGCCGGCACGGCGCCGGCGGTCGTGGCCTGCGCGGCGCCGGACACGGCGGGCTGCGGCCGGCCGGGCCGGTGCGGGTTGGCGGGGTCGGCGCCGAGGAGTTCCTGCGGGATGACCAGGACGGCCTGCACGCCGCCGTAGATGTTGGACTGGAGGCGTACGGCGATGCCGTGTCTGCGGGCCAGGGCGGAGACGACGTACAGGCCGATCCGGCCGTCCTGGAGCAGGTGCGCCACGTTGACCTGGTCGGGGTCGCAGAGCAGGGCGTTCATCTTCTCCTGCTCGGCGAGCGGCATGCCCAGGCCCCGGTCCTCGACCTCGACGGCGAGCCCGGCCGTGACGTACTGGGCGCGGAGCAGGATCGTGGTGTGCGGGGCGGAGAACAGCGTGGCGTTCTCGACGAGTTCGGCGAGCAGGTGGATGACGTCGGCGACGGCGTGGCCGCGCAGGGTGCCGTCGATGGGCGGCACCAGCTTGACGCGGGGGTACTGCTCGACCTCGGCGATGGAGGAGCGCAGCACCTCGGTCATGGTGACCGGGTTCGACCACTGGCGGCGCGAGATGGCGCCGCCGAGGACGGCGAGGTTCTCGGCGTGGCGGCGGATGCGGGTGGCGAGGTGGTCGACGTGGAAGAGGCCCTTGAGCAGCTCGGGGTCCTCGACCGCGTTCTCCAGCTCGTCGAGGAGCTGGATCTCGCGGTGGACGAGGGACTGGAGGCGCCGGGCGAGGTTGACGAAGACCTCGACCTTCTGTTCGTTGCCGACGCTGCTGGAGAGGCGGGACGCCTGGACGACGGCCGCGACGGCGGCGTCGTGGGCGCGGCCGAGTTCGTGGGCGAGCAGGTCGAAGTCGTCGCCTCCGGGGGCGGGCGCGGGGGCCTGCCGGACCGGTGGCCGCTCGCCGCGGCGCAACTGCTCGACGACGCCGCGCAGTTCGTTCTGGTTGCGCGCGGTGGTGCGGCGCAGGGCGTTGCAGCGGTCCAGTACGGACCGGGCGGCGCGGTCGGCGCCGAGCGCGGCGGCGGTCACGGCCGCCACGGCGAGGGCGGCGGCGATGCCCAGGACCGTCCAGAGCGCGGGGGTCGGTCGGGCTCCGGTGGAGTGCAGGGTGAACACGACCGCGCCGGTGCCGCCGAGCGCTGCCACGACGGCCGGCGGCACGGCGGCGCGCAGGAGCCGCCGGCGTATGCGGGCTTTCGGAGGGGGCGTCGTGGGGTACGGCAGGGTGGGGGCGCCTGACCGGCCGTGCCGTCCGCCGCCCTCACGGCGGTCGGGCCGCGCGGTGGGTGCGCGAAGTGGAGACATCAGTGTCCTTGGTACGTGGGTCCCAGGGAATCGGCGTGTTTCGGCACCAAACGGATGTGTGACATCGGATGGAGGGAGACGGGCCACTCGTCCGACGAGCCCACCGTTGATCGCCGGGCACACACGGTAGTCGTCAACCGTTCGCGCGCGGTGGGCTGTCGTCAAACTTGCCCGTGGAGCGTCCCGCTCTGGTATGAGCGGTCGTACGGGCGCCCGATATCCCGGGGGCACATTCCGGGCGTCCTCCCCCGCCGGTCGCCCGGCGCACCGGAAGGCCCCGGCACGCGCTGGCGTGCCGGGGCCTTCGGGCGGGTCCTCCTCAGCCGGCGGTTGGGGCGCCGCTGCGGTCGGTGGTGTCGTCCGGGGCCGCCGCGGGGGCGGGGCGGGCGGCGGGGGCCGGGTGGGCCGACGCGCGCCACCACGGGGTGGCGGGCACGGTGGCCGCGGTGGGTTCGAAGGGCTCCCCCGGGCGGGGCAGGGCGATGCGGCAGCCGGTCTCGGCGGCGGCGGTCACGGTGCCCTCGCCGGGCTCCTCCCAGGGGTGCGGGGCGAGGTTGAACGTGGCCCAGTGGATGGGCAGCATCACGCCGGAGGGCCGGCCGCCCTGGAGGTCGAGGTGGGCGCGCACGCCCTCGGCCGGCGTCATGTGGATGTCGGGCCAGAAGTCCGCGTACGCGCCTGTCTGGATCATGGTGGCGTCGAACGGGCCGTGCTCCGTGCCGATGTCGCGGAAGCCGGGGAAGTAGCCCGTGTCGCCGCTGTGGTAGACGCGGTGCTCCGGTCCGGCGGCGACCCAGGACGCCCAGAGCGTGTGCTGCCGGTTGCGCAGGCCGCGGCCGCAGAAGTGGCGGGCCGGGGTGGCCGTGAGCCGTACGTCGCGGACCTGCGTCGACTCGTTCCAGTCCAGCTCGCGCAGCCGGGAGGGGGACACGCCCCAGCGCTCCAGGTGGGCGCCGACGCCCAGCGGGACGGCGAACAGAGTGTCCGACCCGGCCAGGGCGCGGATCGTGGGGAGGTCGAGGTGGTCGTAGTGGTCGTGGGAGATCACGACGACGTCGACCGGGCCCAGCGCGGCGAGCGGCAGCGGCACCGGGTGCAGCCGCCTGGGCCCGGCGAAGGCGAAGGGCGAACAGCGGTCGCCCCAGACCGGGTCGAACAGCACGCGCGCCCCGTCGATCTCGGCGAACACGCTGGAGTGCCCCGTCCAGGTCAGGCGCAGCCCGGAGGCCGGGGGCCGGGCCAGGTCGGCGGCCGCGGCCGTGTGGAGGGGCACGGGGCGGGCGGGGGCGCGGCGGACGCGCTCCTCCTTGCGGAAGTACGTCCTCGCGAACTCGACGGCCGATCCGGAGGGCCTGTGCCGGGTGGCCTGCGGGTTGCGGAAGGCGCCGTCCGCGAAGTTGGGCGAGCGGCGGATCCGCTCCAGCCGGTCCCCGGCGGCGTCCGCGCCGAAGGCGGCCGGTCGCAGGGAGCGGAGCCGGGCGCGCAGTCGTCCGAGAGCGTCGTCGCCGGTCACGGCACCTCCAGGGGGCTCGGGTCCTTCCATTATGGGTGGGCGGTGCGACGGGGGTGGGGGGGGCGGTGGGCGCGGTCCGGGATACTGTCGCGCCCAGGGAGCGGAGGACGGGCGGGGTGACGTGACGAGGGTGCGGCGGGCCGCGGCCGAGCGGCGCGAGGAGCTGCTGCGGGCGACCGTCGCCCAGATCGAGGCGCGCGGCATGGCGGCGGTGCGGGTCGCGGACGTGGCGGCGGCGCTCGGGGTGAGCGGGGCGCTGGTCCTGTACCACTTCTCGACGAAGGAGAAGCTGGTCGCGGCGGCGTTCGCCTACGCGGCGGAGGGGGACCTGGCGGAGCTGCGCCGCATCCTGGGCCGGCGGGCCCCGGCGGCGCGGCGGCTGCGGGCGGCCGTGCGCTGGTACCTGCCGAGCGGGCAGGCGCCGGGGTGGCGGCTGTGGATCGAGTGCTGGGCGGCCGCTCCGCGGGAGCGCCCGCTGCGGGAGGTCGTGGCGCGGCTCGACCGGCAGTGGAAGTCCTCGCTGGCGGAGGTGTTCACGCAGGGCGCGGAGGCGGGCGAGTTCCGGTGCCCGGACCCGTGGGGCGCGGCCGGGCGGCTGACGGCGTTCCTCGACGGGCTGGGTGTGCGGATGACGGTGTACCGGGGGTCGTTGAGCCGTACGAGGATGCTGCGCTGGGCAGACGAGGCCCTGGAGCGGGAGTTGGGCGGGGCCGGGGAGGGCGGGGCCTGAGCGTCCGGGGCCCGGGGGCGGGGCGGCCCGCCCCCGGTACCGGGGTCCGCTACAGCGGCAGCAGGTCCGGGCGCTTGGCGGAGATCCGGTCGCCGGAGCTCTCGCCGCGCAGGCGGCGGCCGATCCAGGGGACGAGGTGCTCGCGGGCCCAGTGGATGTCGTCGCGCCGCACCTCCAGCGTGCCGCGCGGCGGGAGCGGCGGCCACGGCTGGTCGGGGTCGGCCGGCACCTCGATGCCGAGGACCTGGGCGGCGCGCAGCGCGACCCGCGTGTGCCCCTCGGGCGACAGGTGGAGCCGGTCCCCGTCCCAGGCGCGGCGGTCCTGGACGGTCCGGAGCGACCACAGGTCCAGGACCGGGCAGCCGTACCGGTCGGCGATGGCCCGGACGTGGCCGTTGTACGTGGCGATCCTGCCGCGCAGGCGGCGCAGGACCGGGACGCCGCGCGTGTCGAAGCCGGTGGTCACCACGACGGTGCCGATGACGGAGGTCAGGTCCGCCACCGCGCGTTCGAAGCGCTCGGCCACCTCGTCGGGGTCGCTGCCGGGCCGGATGATGTCGTTGCCGCCGGCGCAGAACGTCACCAGGTCGGGGGCGAGTTCCTTGGCCCGGGGCACCTGCTCCGCCACGATCTGGTCCAGGAGCCTGCCGCGTACGGCGAGGTTGGCGTACCGGAACTCCTGGTCCTCCGGGAGCCGGTCGGCGAGCAGGACCGCGAGGCGGTCGGCCCAGCCGACGAACCGCCCGCCCGGGCCCGGGTCCCCGACGCCCTCGGTGAAGCTGTCGCCGATCGCCGTGTACGACCCGATCACGTCCTTCTCCCCCATCGTCGAATCGTCTGCCACGGCAGGACATCATCCACGTCGGGGTGTGACCTACGCGACCGTAAGGAGGGGTTGACGGGGCGTGATCTCCGCCACCGCGCCGCCGCCCGGCACCCTCGGGGGGTGCCGGGCGGCGGTGGTTCGCGGTGGGGTGCGTCAGATGCTGACGCCGTGGCCGCGGAGGTAGGCCAGCGGGTCGACGTCCGAGCCGTAGCTGGGGCTGGTCCGGATCTCGAAGTGCAGGTGCGGGCCGGTCGAGTTGCCCGTGGAGCCGGACAGGCCGATCTGCTGGCCGCCGCCGACGCTCTGGCCGGCGGAGACGGAGAGGGAGGACAGGTGGGCGTACTGCGAGTAGTTGCCGTCCTCGTGCTTGATGACGACCTCGTTGCCGTACGCGCCGCTCCAGCCGGCGGAGACGACGGTGCCCGGGCCGACGGCCTTGACGGTGCTGCCGGAGGAGGCGGAGAAGTCGACGCCGGTGTGGTAGCCGGAGGACCACATGGAGCCGGAGGCGCGGTACGGGGTGGTGACGCCGGCGGAGACCGGGGCGGTGAAGCCGGAGCCGCTCTGCGCGGGCGCCTGGGTCTCGGCCGGGGTCTCGGTCTGGGCCGGAGCCGGGGACTCGGCCTGGGCCTGGGCCGCGGGCTTCGCCTCGGCGGGGGCCTGGGTCCTGGCGGCGGACCGGGAGGCGCGCTCGTCGCGGGTGTCGTCGGCCTTCGCGGTGCCCTTGGCGCCGAGGGTGAGCTTCAGGCCCGGGTGGATGAGCGCCGGGTCGTCGCCGATGACCTCGCGGTTGTCGGCGTACAGCTTCTTCCAGCCGCCCTTGACGTTCTTGTTGTGGGCGATCTTCGCCAGGTAGTCGCCGGCGACGACGGTGTAGACGCGCGGCGCGGACTTGGCGGCCTCGGCGACGGACGCGACGGCGGCCGTCTGGGCGGGGGCGGCGGCCGGGGCCGCGGCGGGGGCGGCGGCGTGCGCGCCGGTCGCACCGAGGAGCGGGAGGGCGATGGCGGCGCCACCCGTTCCGGCGGCGACGAAACCGCGGGTGAGCGGGCTGGACTTGGTACGGCGGTGCTTACCCTTGGCGGGCATGGCGAATTCCTCTCCGGCGCCTGCGAGGTGAGCTGTCGGGTTCGGGCTGGAGCTGCCCGGCCGCGCGGGTGGCGCGACTTCACCCCAAGCCGTCCGGGAATTCCCGTACGGCGGCCTACCTGGTTCCCCCGCTCCTGCCACACGTGGATGGGTGCGAATTCCGGGGCGGCGGCAGGATTCGGCGATCCGCCCGGCTGGAACGGGACCGTAAACGAGTGAGGACGACCGGAACAAGCGGATGGTTGCCCCCGTGCATTCACGGCGGAGAATTCCCCACGGAATTCCGGTCACCCTCCGTGGATTACGGATCATGAATTCCCTTACGGCGCGGGGATTTTGGGAGGCGCCGCCGGATACGATCCGTCACCTTTATGACGCTGCTCACGCGGCGGTGCCCATCTCCCTTGTTTCCAGGGCGCGTTATGACGTAGTCCAGCAATACGGACAGAAGCACCGGAAAACCGCTTAGGTGATCAGTCGCCCGGAAGCGGCACAAGCGAGCGTCCGCCGCGCCGGGATCACCCGCGACCCAGGGGGCAAAACATGACCAACAGGGACAGAAGCGTGCAGGGGCGAGGGTGACCGGACCTACGTACCCCACCGGCGCCGGGCACCCCGGGCGGCGCTCCGGGCGTCGCACCGGCGGAGGGGAGGCGCGGGGGGCCGGCCCGTCCGCCGGGCCGGGTGCGGGAGCCGCTCCCGGCGGGGTCCTCCCTGGTGCCCGGCGGAGCCTTTCCTCACGTCCGCCGGGGCCCTCTCCGCCGCCCGCCGGGCCCCTCCCCCGCGCCCGGCGGGCGGCGGGCCCGGCGGGCCGGCCGCCGGGGCGCCGGACAGGGGCCCGCGCGCCGCCGGCGACCAGGTGGGGACCCCGGGGGAGGCGGTCCGGCCGGTCGCCGTCCGGCGGGCGCGGGACGCCGTCCACCGGGGGCGCGGGCGGCCGGTCCGCGCGACGCGTCGGGGCTCCGTACCCGGGGAGGCGATGTCGTATCGTCGGACCGCTACCTCGTCGGCGGCCGTCGCCGACACCGGACACGGAGGAGCCCCCGTGACGCAGCAGCTGCCGTCCTTCCCGTCGACCGCCGAGCCGGAGCTGACCGGCGTCCGCAACTTCCGCGACGTGGGTGGGCTGCCGACCGTGGACGGGCGCCGGGTGCGGCCCGGGGCACTGTTCCGCAGCGGGCACCTCGCGCACGCCACCGAGGAGGACGCCGCGTTCCTGGCGTCGCTCGGCCTGCACACCGTCTTCGACTTCCGCAACGCCGCCGACCAGGCACTGGAGGGCCCGGACGTGGAGCTGCCCGGCGTGCGGAACGTCAACATCCCGCTGACGGACCCGGCCGACGGCGCCGAGTTCTGGACGATGGTCCGCAACGGCGACCTGGACCAGCTGCGCGACCTGCTCGGGGACGGCAAGGCGGCGGCGCGGATGCGGTACGCGTACCACAGCATCATCACCGAGCGGACCGCGGAGCACGGCCGGGTCCTGCACGCCCTCGCCGAGGACAGCGTGCCCGCGCTGATGCACTGCGCGGCGGGCAAGGACCGCGCGGGGCTGTCCATAGTGGTGGCGCTGCTGGCGGTCGGCGTGGAGCGCGAGGCGATCGAGGCGGACTACCTGAAGTCGAACGACCCGCACCGCCGGTACAAGGTCCACCGCAGCGACTCGTCGCCCGCCGGGATGTCCCCGGAGGTGATGGAGCTGCTCGCCCCCCTGTTCGACGCGCGCGCCGAGTACCTGCACACGGCGTACGCGGCGATCGAGGAGACCTGGGGCTCCACCGAGCGGTACCTCGGCGACGGGCTCGGCCTGAGCGGCGAGACCCGCGACCGGCTGCGCGGGCGTCTGCTGGAGGGGTGAGGCCGGCGGGCGGACCGGGCGGCCGTCGGCTGAGGCCGCCGGGCGCGCCGAGGTCCGCGGCCGGACCGGCGGCTACTGGTTCTGGCCGCCGAGCATGAAGAGCAGGTAGAGGAAGGCCGCGAAGAGGTGGCCCGCGACCAGGTAGGCGAAGAGCCGTATGACGAGGTTGCGGTTGATCCACCGCTCCTGCGTGCTGGGGATGGGGTTCGGGTTCTCCGGCTCGGACATGTGTACCTCTCGGTCGTCTCAGTGACGCTGGACGGGGCCGTCGCCGAGGCACAGGTCGGCGGCGGGGCTCTGCATGAGGGTGTGGACGAACAGCAGCTCGGCCCCGCCGCGGGTGGCCGCGGCGATCCGGTGCGGGGTGAGCGAGTCGAAGTGGGCGCTGTCGCCCGGGTCGAGGACGTGCACGGCGTCGGCGAGCGCCAGCCTCACCCGCCCGGCGAGCACGTACAGCCACTCCTCGCCCGGGTGGACCCGGACCGCGTCGCGCAGCCCGGTGTACGGGAGCTCGACGCGCAGCGCCTGCATGGCCCTGTTCGCCGCGCCCGCCTGGTGGTACGTCCAGCCGCCGGCCTCCACCGGTTCGGCGCGACCGGCGCGGACCACCGGGTCCGTGGTGTGGGCCGTCTCGCCGAGCAGCTCCGAGACCGTCGTACCGTAGGTACGGGCGAGACCGAGCAGCATCGGCAGCGACGGCTGGCGGCGGCCGGTCTCCAGACGGGACAGGTGGGCCGGGGAGAGCCCGGCGCGCCGGGCGGCCGCCTCCAGGGTCAGGCCCCTGCGGCGGCGCAGGGCGCGCAGCTGGGGCGCGACGTCCGGCAGGGCGCCGGCCGACTCTCCTTCGACGGTCGTCATGGTCCCATTGCGCCAGGAAATTTCCCCAGGGGCAATTTTCTTGCCCCTGGGGCAAAATTCACCGGTTGGCGACGGCCTGCTTCACCAGGGTGCGCCCGAAGTCCCAGACCAGTCCGCCGCCGCTGTGCGCCTCGTCCATCACCGCGGTGAACGCGGTGACGAACCGGTCGACGTCGTCCTCCCCGATGATCAGCGGCGGGATCAGCTTGATGACCTCCAGGCGGTCGCCGGAGACCTGGGTGAGGATCCTGTGCCGCTGGAGCAGCGGGACGACGACCATCTGTGCGAAGAGCCCCCTGCGGGCCGTCTGGAGCATCGCCCAGCGGCCGCGCAGGGCCAGCGACGAGGGCCGGCCGAACTCGATGCCGATCATCAGGCCGCGCCCGCGCACCTCGTGGAGCATCTCGTACCGGTCGACGAGCTCGGTGAGCCGGGACTTCAGCAGGGCGCCGACGCGCCGGGCGTTCCCGACGACGTCCTCGGCGTCCAGGACGGCGAGGACGGCCAGGCCGGCGGCCATGGCCTGGGCGTTGGCGCCGAAGCTCGCCGAGTGGACGACGACGCGGTCCATCGAGGAGTAGACCTTCTTGAAGATCCAGTCCTTGCCGAGGGTGGCGCTGACCGGCACGTACCCGCCGGACAGGGCCTTGGCGACGCACACCAGGTCGGGTTCGACGCCCCCCTCGTGCTGGTAGGCGTAGAAGTCGCCGGTGCGGCCGAGGCCGGTCTGCACCTCGTCCGCGATGAGCAGGGCGCCCCGCTTGCGCAGCAGCTCCCGGGCGGCGCGCAGGAAGCCGGGCGGGGTCTCGTGGACGCCCTTGCCCTGGATCGGCTCCACGATCAGCGCGGCCACGTCGCCGCGCCGCAGCTCCCGGTCCAGGGCGTCGAGGTCGCCCAGCCCGATCGCGGTGTCGGGGAGCAGCGGGGCGAAGCCGTCGCGGAAGCAGTCCTCGCCGTTGACGGAGAGCGCCCCGGTGGTCAGCCCGTGGAAGGCGTGGGCGCAGTACAGGACGCGCGGCCGGCCGGTGGCGCGGCGGGCGAACTTCAGCGCGGTCTCCACCGCCTCCGCGCCGCTGTTGCCGAAGTAGACCCGGTCCAGGTGGGGCGAGTGGGCGAGCAGCCGCTCGGCGAGGAGGCCGGGCAGCGGCGCGCAGTCGAACCGGGTGAGGTCGGGCAGGGACAGGTCGAGGACGTCGTGCAGGGCGCGGCGCACCACGGGGTGGTGGCGGCCCAGGCCCATGACGCCGAAGCCGGCCAGCATGTCGAGGTAGTCGTGGCCCTCGGCGTCCCAGAAGTGGGCGCCCTCGGCGCGCTCGTACACCTTGTCGAAGCCGATGGTGTGCAGCATGCGCGGCAGCTGGTGGTTGAGGTGCCGCGCGTGCAGTTCGTACCGCTCGGAGGCGCGGTCCGCGAGCAGCTCGCCGAGGTCGAAGTCGGTGCTCATGCGTCGCCCCTCAGGCGTGCCGGCCGGGGACGGCCTCCCGGACGGCCCGCAGGGACTCGCGCAGGGAGCCCACGGTGGCGAGGACGGCGGTCGGCTCGTACCCGCAGTGCGCCATGCAGTTGGCGCAGCGCGGGTCCCTGCCGCGGCCGTACTTCTCCCAGTCGGTCTCCTCGACGAGTTCGCGGTACGTCGGGACGTAGCCGTCGCTCATCAGGTAGCAGGGGCGCTGCCAGCCGAAGAGGGAGTAGTTGGGGATGGCCCAGGCGGTGCAGGGGAAGTCGACCCTGCCCTCCAGGAAGTCGAGGAACAGCGGCGAGTGGTTGAGGCGCCAGCGGCTCCGGTTGCCGCCGGCGAAGGCCTTCCGGAAGAGCTCGCGGGTCTGCTCGACGCCGAGGAAGTGCTCCTGGTCGGGCGCCTTCTCGTAGGCGTACGCGGGCGAGATCATCATCTCGTCGACGCGGAGGTCGTCGTTGAGGAAGTCGAGGACCTCCACGACGGTCTGCGGGGTGTCGGTGTTGAAGAACGTGGAGTTGGTGGTGACGCGGAACCCGCGGCGCTTCGCCTCCCTGATGGCGGCGACGGCCTCGTCGAACACGCCCTCCTTGGCGACGGACTCGTCGTGGCGCTCCCGCAGCCCGTCGATGTGGACGGCGAAGGCGAAGTAGCGCGAGGGGGCGAAGTCGTCCATCTTCTTGCGGAGCAGCAGCGCGTTGGTGCAGAGGAACACGTAGACGCGGCGGGCGACGAGCTGGCGCACGATCTCGCCGATCTGCGGGTGCATCAGCGGTTCGCCGCCGGCGATGGAGACCATGGGCGCCCCGGACTCCAGGACCGCCCCGACCGCCTGGGCGACGGGCATGCGCTGCTTCAGGACTCCGGCCGGGTGCTGGATCTTCCCGCAGCCCTCGCACTTCAGGTTGCAGGCGTAGAGCGGTTCGAGTTCGACGATGAGCGGGAACTTCTCGCGCCCGCGGAGCTTCTGTCGGAGCAGATAGGTTCCGACCCGGACGGTCTGGCGGAGCGGCATGGCCATCTGGCTCACCTCCTGGGGAGCGGCAGGGAACGGTGCCATTCGTGGAACGCGGGAAGGACGGCACGAAGAACACGGAAGGCTGATATTCCACCGCGAAAAGTCCCGATTCGTACCAGTTCGTGCTCGGGGGCGTCCACGACCACCCGGACGGCGGCAACCGGCCGGGGACCGGCCGCCAGCGCGGCGTGCAGGGTGGCGGCGGACTCCATGTCCACCGCCAGCGCCCCCGTGGCGCGCAGGGCCGCCCGCTCCTGGCCCCGTACGACGTGGTCGGAGCCGGTCAGCGGTCCCGTGTGGACCGCCCGCCCCGGCAGCGCCCGCGCCAGGGCCGCGACGAGCGTCTCCGGGGCCGTGCAGGGGGTGGCGCCGTGCGGGCCGCGCGTCTCGTCGGCGACGACCAGGTCGCCCGGGTGCATGCCGGGGGCGAGCCCGGCGCAGAAGCCGGAGGCGACGACGGCGGCGCCGCGCAGCGGCCCCTCCCGCAGGGCGCCGGCCACCGCGCGGCGGGCGTGCCCGGGGCCCATGCCGGTGCGCAGCAGGACCGCCCGGTCCGCCCCGCCGCCCGCCGCCCGGCCGCTGCGCAGGGCGAGGTGCTCGATGCCGAGCGCGCAGGCGACCAGCAGCGGCGGGGCGTCCGGTCCCGCAGCGGGGCCGGCGGCCGGACCGGACGGCCCCGGCCCGGCGGTCATTCAGTGCCCCCTGCCCGCAGGCGGTTCCCCGTGGACGTACCGGCCGAGCGCGGTGAGTGGGAAGACCTGCCGGTACAGGTGGTAGTTGATGGAGAAGTCCCAGGGGAAGCCGGTGCCGGTGAAGTACGGCTCGTCCCAGGAGCCGTCCTCCCGCTGCGTACCGGCCAGCCAGGCCACGCCGCGCGCCGCGGCGGCGGAGTCCCGCTCCCCCGCCGCGAGCAGCGCCAGCAGCGCCCAGGCGGTCTGGGAGGCGGTGGAGGCGCCGCGGCCGACCCACTTCTCGTCGCGGTAGGAGCGCAGGTCCTCGCCCCAGCCGCCGTCGTCGTTCTGCACGGCCTCCAGCCAGGCGACGGCCCGCCGGATCGCCGGGTGCCCGGTGGGCAGCCCGGCGGCGGTGAGCGCGGGCACGACGGAGCCGGTCCCGTAGAGGTGGTTGACGCCCCAGCGTCCGAACCAGGAGCCGCGCGGGTCCTGCTCGGCCAGCAGCCAGGCGACGCCCCGGCGGGTGCGCGGGTCGTGGGCGCGGCCCTCGTGGGCGAGCATCTCCACCACGTGGGCGGTGACGTCGGCGGAGGGCGGGTCGATCACCTCGCCGAAGTCGCAGAACGGCAGCCGGTTGGGCAGGTGGCTGGTGTTGTCGGCGTCGAACGCGCCCCAGGCGCCGTCGCGGCACTGCATGCCGAGGGTCCAGCGGGCGCCGCGCGCGATCGCCGCGTCGACCCGGGCGGGGTCGGGGTGGCGCACCCGGCGCAGGGCGAGGATGACCTCGGCGGTGTCGTCGATGTCGGGGTACGTGTCGTTGTGGAACTCGAACGCCCAGCCCCCGGGCGGGAGGCCGGGCCGGCGCACGGCCCAGTCGCCGGGCCGTACGACCTGCTCGGCCAGCAGCCAGTCGGCGGCCCTGACCAGGGCGGGGTGGTCGGGCGGGAGCCCGGCGTCGGCGAGGGCGATGGTGGCGAGGCAGGTGTCCCAGACGGGCGACTGGCACGCCTCGACCATGCGGGCGCCGTCCTCGCGCCGGACCGCGAACCGGTCCAGGGAGTCGAGCCCGGCGCGCATCACGGGGTGCCCGAGGTCGTAGCCGAGGAGGTGCAGGGCGATCAGCGAGTAGACGGCGGGGGGCTGGATGCCGCCCCAGCAGCCGTCGTTCTCCTGCCGCTCGACGATCCAGCGGGCGGCGGCGTTCATCGCGGCCCGGCGCAGGGCGCGCGGCGCGACCCGGCGGTAGCCGTGGAGGGCCCGGTCCAGCCGCTGGAACAGCCCGTCCCAGGTGTTCGCGGGGGCGAGGGCGCGGGGCGGGAGGGGGCGGCGGGGGTCGGTGTGCAGTTCGTCCAGCGCGAAGGGCGTGGGGCGGACGGGCCGCTTGGCGGAGACGATGGTGAGCGGCACGATCGTCTGCCGGGCCCACTGCCCGAAGGAGTAGATGTTCAGCGGGAACCAGGACGGCAGGTAGATCATCTCGGGCGGGAGCTCGGGCAGGTCCTCCCACTTCCACCAGCCGAACAGGGCCAGCCAGATCCGGGTGAAGACCCGGCTCGCCGCGATGCCGCCGTTCTCGCGGACCCAGGCGGCGGCGCGGGCCATGTGCGGGGCGTCGGGCGCGTCCCCGGCCAGGCGCAGGGCGACGTACGCCTCGACGGTGGCCGACAGGTCGCCGGGCCCGCCGTGGAAGGTGGCCCACGTGCCGTCGTCGCGCTGCTCGCCGCGGACGAAGAGGGCGGTGGCCTCGGTGGTGGCGTCGTCGCGGATGCCGAGGAACTGGCGCAGGAGCAGGTCCTCGGCGTCCATGGTGACGTTGGTCTCCAGGTCGCCCTTCCACCACCCCTCGGCGTCCTGCCGGCCGAGGAGGTGCTCGACGGAGCGCCGCATCGCGGTCTCCGCCGCGGTGCGGAGGTCCGTCTCGACGGGGGCGGTGGTGGTGGTGCGGTGGAGCTCGGCGGTCGTGGCCGTCGCGGGGCCCGCGGCCCCGGCACTTCCGTCGGTCGTCGCTGTCATGGCTTCCCCTTCGTGCAGTGGACGTGCTGCTGCTACGGGTCTGCCGTCGGCCGGTGCCGTGCGCCACGCGCACCGCACCGGCCGGCGACCGCGACGTCATATGTGCCGGATCGGACTCCTCGGCCCGGGGGCGGGGAAGGCCCCGGGCGCGTTCCCGGCCGCGGTCATCGCTTCCGTACGACGACGAAGTCGGCGAGGGCGGTGAGCTGGTCCCGGACCCGGGCCGGCATGTCGACGCGGTCCAGGGCACCGACGGCGACGGTGTGCTGGCGGCGGGCCTCCTCGGCGGTCCAGTCGCGGCCGCCGGCCTCCTCGATGAGGGCGGCGCGGGTGGCGAACTCCTCCTCGGAGAACGAGTCGAAGTCCTGGCTCTTGGCGTCGGCGGTGAGCAGTTCGCCGAGCTGCTCGGAGGCCGGCCCGCCGGCGGCGAGCGCGGCGACGACGGGCAGCGACTTCTTGCGCTGGCGCAGGTCGCTCCAGGTCTGCTTGCCGGTCGACTCCGGGTCGCCCCAGATGCCGAGCAGGTCGTCGACGGCCTGGAAGGCGAGGCCGAGGTGGTGCCCGTACGCCTCCAGGGCGTCGGCGGTGCGGTCGTCGGCGCCGCCGAGGACGGCGCCGATGGAGGCGGAGCAGGCCAGCAGGGCGCCGGTCTTGTTGCCCTCCATCTCCAGGCACTCCTCGACGGTGACCCGCTCGCGGTGCTCGTACGAGATGTCCTGCGCCTGACCGTCGATCAGCTTGCGGGTGGCGACGGTCAGCCGGCGGGTGGCGCGGCCGGCCTCGACGGTGCCGAGCTCCAGCAGCAGCTCGTTGGCGAGGGCGAACAGCGCGTCGCCCACGAGGATCGCCTGGGCGGGCCCGTGCACCTTCCACACCGTGTCGCGGTGGCGGCGCTGCTCGTCGCCGTCCATCAGGTCGTCGTGCAGCAGCGAGAAGTTGTGGACGAGCTCCACGGCGACGGCACCGGGGACGCCGGTCTCCGGCGGGGCGCCGGCCACCTCGGCGGACAGCAGCGCGAGGGCCGGGCGGACGGCCTTGCCGCCGTCCCCGTCGGCGGGCCGTCCCAGGGCGTCGATCCAGCCGAAGTGGTAGGCGGCGACGGTGTCCATGGGCTTCGCGAGCCGGTCCACGGCCGCGCGCAGCACGGGGGTGGACAGGGTCCGCCCGCGGTCCAGCAGCGCGGCGACCTCCGCTGCGTCGACGGCGGGGTTCGCCGGGGGCACTGTCGGCACGGTCTCTCCTCTTGTTCCTGTACTCGGTCTCATGCCGCCTCCTCGAGCGGATGTACGTGGGGGCGGCCGAGGGCCGAGAGGGCGGCGCCCGCGGCGGTGAAACCGCTGCGTACCGCTCCTTCCATGGTGGCGGGCCAGCCGGTGGCGGTCCACGCGCCCGCAAGATACAGGCCGGGCACACGAGTTCGGGTGCCGGGGCGGAACCGTCCGACACCGGGCGCGGGGGCGAACGTCGCCGTCCGCTCCCGGGTCACGAAGAAGTCCTCCACCCGGGCGTGCCGGGCGGGCGGCAGCAGCCGCTCCAGCTCCGGCAGGTAGCGGGCGCGCAGGTCGGCCGCGGACGCGTCGATCTCGTCCCCGGCGGCCGACTGGGAGACGGCCAGGTACTGGCCGCCGCCGCGGAGGCCGGAGGGCCCGGTCCGGTCGAAGACCCACTGGACGGGGGAACCGATCGCGGCGAAGAACGGGCGGCGCAGGACCGGGCGGTCGTACACCACGTGGACGTTGAGGATCGGCGCGGTGCCGATCCTCAGGAGGTCGCCGGGGGCGTCGAGGGCACCGGGCGGGAGGAGTCCGTGGGCCTCGCGCTGCGGTACGGCGAGGACGACGGTGTCCGCCTCCAGGGAGTCGCCGGGCACGTCGACGACCCAGCGGCCGCCGTCGGCGGGGGTGACGGCCGTGACCTTGGTGCGGACGGCGATCCGCGCGCCGCGGGCTTCGAGGGCCCGGCGGGCGAGCGTGTCGTGGAGGTGGCCGAGGGGGGCGCGGGCCCAGCCGATGTCGGCGGCGCCCGGGTCGGAGAGGAGGCCCGTCTTGAACACCGTCGCGGCGAGGGCGAGGGAGGACCGGGCGGCGGTGGCGTTGAGGGTGGCGACGCCGACGAGGTCCCACAGGGCCTCCACGGCGCGGCGCGACTGGCCGTGGCGGGCGAGCCAGCCGGCGAAGTCGGTCGCGTCGAGCGCCGGGTCGGCGGGGTCGAGGGCCTTCAGGGCGAGGGCCGCGCGCCCGACGCCCAGCCGCTCGGCGGGCGACAGGTGCGGGTACGTGGCGAGGCTCGCCGCCAGGTGCAGGGGTACCGGCAGGGCGGTGCGGCGCAGCCGGCCCAGGCGGGCGCCGCGCGGGCCGGCGGCGTCCAGGACGGGCACGTCGAGGCGGTCCTGCACGGGCGCGAGGTCCGTGCCGCCGACGCGGTCGAGGAACCAGCGGTACGCGGTGCAGCAGCGCAGGTACACGTGCTGGCCGTTGTCGACGGTGAGGTCGCCGCGGCGGAACGAGAACGCCAGGCCGCCGAGGCGGGGCCGGCCCTCCAGCAGGGTGACCCGCAGCCCGGCGTCGGCGAGGCGCAGCGCGGCGGTGACCCCGGCGAGGCCGCCCCCCACGACGACGGCGTGGTGGCCGCTCATGCGCGGGCCCCCCGCGCGCGGGGCGACACCCGGCCGCGGTGCGTGGTCCGAAGGCTCACGGGCGGGTCCCCTCGGTGCGGCGGGCGACCGTGCGGGCGTCGAGGCCCGAGAGGCCGCGCACGGCGACGTACGCCTTCTCCCGGCCCGGCAGCGAGACGCGGCCGCGCAGCACGGCCCCGGGGTCGCGCTCGATGCGGTCGAGCAGGCGGCGGTAGATCCCGGCCATGGCGGCGACGCAGGCGCCGCTGCGCCGGTCCAGCAGGGGCAGCAGCCGGTACCCCTGCGCGAACAGGGCGCGGGCGCGGCGCACCTCGTGGTGGACGAGGCCGGCGAAGTCGGCGCCGGGGGGCGGCGTCGCGCCGCGGAAGCCGTCGGAGCAGCCGAACTTGGCGAGTTCCTCCGCGGGTAGGTAGCTGCGGCCGTTGGCCGCGTCCTCGCGCAGGTCCCGGAGGATGTTGGTGAGCTGGAGGGCCAGCCCGAGCGTGTCGGCGTACTCCGGGGCGCGCTCGGCGTCGCGCGCGCCCGGCGCCGTGCCGAACACGCCGAGCGAGAGGCGTCCGATGGCGCCGGCGACGCAGCGGCAGTAGACCTTCAGGTCGTCCCACGTCTCGTAGGTCCGGCCGCGCACGTCCATCAGGACGCCGTCGATCAGCTCGTCGAGGCCCTCCAGCGGGAGGGGGAAGCGGCGGGCCGCGTCGGCGAGGGCGACGGCCACCGGGTCGGTGTCGTCCTCGTCCACGGCGCCCCGCCGGATCCGGTCGAGGACGTCGCGGGTGGCTTCGAGGCGGCGCCGCTTGGCGTCGGGGGCGAGGGAGCCGTCGCCGATGTCGTCGACGCGCCGCGAGAAGGCGTACAGCGCCGACATGGCCTGCCGCTTCCCCGCCGGCAGGAGGCGGATGCCGTAGGCGAAGTTCCGGGCCTGCCGCGCGGTGACGGTCTCGCAGTACCCGTACGCGGCCTGGACGGGCGGGGGCGTCTGTGTCGTGTCCACGGTCCTGGTCACCCCTCTCCGCGCGCTGCTCGCCACACCGCTCCCGCGCGGCGGAGCAGGCGGTGCCTGGGGGCTCTGGGCGGTCCGGGGAGCACGTCGTACCGGGCGGCCCTGATCGCGTCGAGGGCGGCGTGGCCCCCGGCGACGAAACCGGCGAGGAGGAGCCGGAGCCTGCCGTGGACGCTGCCGACGAGCGGGGCGCCCTCGTCCAGCAGGGCGCGGGCGCGTTCGGCCTCGTACGCGACGAGGGCCCGCACCGAGGCGTTGGCCGTGGGGCCGGCCAGGTCGGCCTCGGTGACGCGGAAGCGGTCCATGTCCTCGGCGGGCAGGTAGATCCGGTCGCGGCGGAGGTCCTCGGCGACGTCCTGGAGGTGCTCGACGATCTGCAGGGCGGTGCAGACCGCGTCGGAGCGGCGGATCCGCTCGGGGGTGGCGGTGCCGCTGATCGCGAGGACGAGCCGGCCGACGGGGTCGGCGGACAGCGCGCAGTACCCGACGAGGTCGTCGTAGGTGGCGTAGCGGCGGACGCGCTGGTCCCGGCGGTTGGCCTCGACGAGCGCGAGGAACGGGCCGGGGTCGAGCGCGTGGCGGCGCACGGTGGGGCGCAGGGAGGCGAGCAGCGGGTGGGAGGGGCCCGGGGGCGTGTCGTCGAAGACGCGCAGCAGGTCGGTCTCGAAGGCGTCGAGGAGCGCCTCCGGGCCGTCGTCGGGGCGGGCGCCGAGGTGGCGGGCGTCGGCGCCGCCGGGGGCGAGGTCGCCGTCGCCGATGTCGTCGACGAGGCGGGCGAAGCCGTAGACGGCCATCAGGTCGGCGCGCCAGGCCCGGGGCAGGAAGAACGGGGCCACGGGGAAGTTCTCGTCCGCGGCCTTGTCGAGGGTCGTCCGCGCGGAGGCGTCGGGGCTCACCTGTCGGACACCCGTCACGGGCGGCGGCCCGGCGCGGGGACGGCGGGCCCCTCGGCCGGCTGGGGATTCTCCGTCATTGCCGTCACGTCTCCCGTTCTACACTGCAGACCCAATACATCTCATTTCGGACACGCCGCCGGTCCTCTGGAGCTACCACCGCACGTGGCGTGAAACGAACCGGTACAGCTTACGTCGTCCACCGTGCGGTACATGATCGGCTCACGGCGCGGGGCCCGGGCCGGATGGTCCGGCCGGGGCCCCGGCGGTGTGACGTGCGACCCTCCGGTCGGGTCCGGCTAGCGGCCGGTCTCCCTCTCGTACGCCCGGAGGACCTCGTCGGTCGGCCCGTCCATCAGGAGCTCGCCCTTTTCCAGCCACAGGACGCGGTCGCAGGTGTCGCGGATCGACTTGTTGCTGTGACTGACGAGGAAGACCGTGCCGGCCTCCTTGCGCAGCTCGCGGATGCGCTCCTCGGAGCGGATCTGGAACTTGCGGTCGCCGGTGGCCAGCGCCTCGTCGATCATGAGGACGTCGTGGTTCTTGGCGGCGGCGATGGCGAAGCGCAGCCGGGCGCCCATCCCGGAGGAGTAGGTCCGCATGGGCAGGGTGATGAAGTCGCCCTTCTCGTTGATGCCGGAGAAGTCGACGATGTCCTGGTAGCGCTCCTTGATCTCCTCGCGGGACATGCCCATGGCGAGGCCGCCGAGGATGACGTTGCGCTCGCCGGTCAGGTCGCCCATGAGCGCGGCGTTGACGCCGAGGAGCGAGGGCTGGCCGTCGGTGTAGACCTTGCCGTGCTCGGTGGGCAGCAGGCCGGCGATGGCGCGCAGCAGGGTGGACTTGCCGGAGCCGTTGGTGCCGATGAGGCCGATGGCCTCGCCCCGGTAGGCGGTGAAGGAGACGCCGCGCACGGCGTGGACCTTGCGGACGCCGCGGCTCTCGCCCTTGTCCCGGCGCAGGATGCGGCTGAGCGCCGCCGTGGCGCTGCCCCGGCCCGCGACCCCGCCGCCGTTGACGCGGTACACGATGTGCACGTCGTCGGCGATGACGGTGGGGATGCGGGACCCGGTCGGGCGGGCGCCGTCGATGTCGTCAGCCACGGCCGTACCGCTCCTCAGCCTTCCAGAAGAACACGAACCCGGCGACGCCGACGACGACCGCCCACAGCAGCGCGGCCAGCCAGACGTGGTCGGGCAGGTTGTCGGAGGTGTACCCCTCGATCAGCGCGAAGCGGATGAGGTCCATGTAGACCGCCGCGGGGTTGTACATCAGGACCTCGGCGATCCACGCCGGCTTGTCCTGGAGCATGATCGGGATGGAGAACATCACGCCCGACGCGTACATCCACGTCCGCATGACGAAGGGCATCAGCTGGGCGAGGTCGGGGGTCTTGCTGCCGAGCCTGGCCATGATCAGCGCGAGGCCGGTGTTGAACGTGAACTGCAGCGCCAGCGCGGGCAGGATCAGCAGCCAGGCGAGCGAGGGGTAGCTGCCGAACACCGCCACGATGACGAACAGCACGAGCATCGAGTACAGCAGCTGCTGGAGCTGCTGGAGGGCCAGCGAGATGGGCAGCGAGGCGCGCGGGAAGTGCAGCGCCCGCACCAGGCCCAGGTTGCCGGAGATCGACTTCACGCCGGACATGACGGACGTCTGCGTGAACATGAACACGAAGACGCCCGTCACCAGGAACGGGACGTAGACCTTCTTGTCCATGCCCCGGCCGGCCTCGAGGATCAGTCCGAAGATCGCGAAGTACACCGCGGCGTTCAGCAGGGGCGTGGCCACCTGCCACAGCTGGCCGAGCCGGGCCTGGCTGTACTGGGCCGTGAGCTTCGCCTGGGAGAACGTCAGGATGAAATGACGCCGTCCCCACAGCTGCCGGACGTACTCCGCCAGGCCCGGGCGGGCGCCGCTCACCGACAGGCCGTACTTGGCGGCCAGTTCGGCCGGCGTCAGGCCGTCGTCGGGCGAGGGCGGGACACTCACGGCGACCGCTCGGTCGTGGGTTGTCTCACTCACAGGTCGAAACTTTCGTGTTCACGAGGCGGGGGGCGGGAGGGGTGCGGCGCCGGGGTGTCCGGAGAGGGCGGCGGCCCTTCCCGGACACCGGTGCCGCCGGGTCCGAGCTTGTCAGATGACGGGCGGACGGCCCAGTCGCGTGAGGCGCCACACCGTGCGCCACCTCATGGGCCGCCGGGGCCCGCAGGGCGTCGTCCAGCCCTCCTTGAAGCCCCCGAACCACGCCTTCAGCGCGGCCCCCGACGGGCGCCTCAGGAGGGTGAGCAGCAGCCACACCCCGACGTACACCGGGACCAGCGGCGCGGGCAGGTTGCGGCGCGCCAGCCACACCCGGTTCCGCGCGACCATCCGGTGGTACACGGCGTGCCGGGACGGGGCGGTCGTGGGGTGGTGGAGCACCATGTCCGACCGGTAGTCGATCATCCAGCCGGCGTCCAGGGCCCGCCAGGCGAGGTCGGTCTCCTCGTGCGCGTAGAAGAACTCGCCGGGCAGCGGCCCCACCTCCTCGACGACCTTCGACCGGACGGCGCTGGCGCCGCCGAGGAACGTCGTGACGCGGGAGGACCGCATCGGGTCGGAGGCCCGCAGCCGGGGCACGTGCCGCCGCTGCGTGACGCCGGTCTCCGGGTCGGCGATGCGGAAGCTGAGGATGCCCAGCTCCGGGTCGGCGGCGAAGGCCTGCCGGATGAGCTCCGCGGTGTCCTTGCGGGGCAGCAGCCCGTCGTCGTCGAGGAAGAGCAGCACGTCGACGTCGGAGCCGTTCGGGCCGAACGCCTCGATGCCGACGTTGCGGCCGCCGGGGATGCCCAGGTTCTCGGGCAGGTCGACGGTGCGGACCCAGCCGGGGACGCCGCGGACGGGGGCGCCGTTGCCGACGACGACGACCTCGACCGGCTCGCCGTCCTGGCGGGCGACGGACTCGATGAGGGCGTTCAGGTCGTCGGGGCGGTCGCCCATGGTGATGATGACGGCACCGAGCTTCACGCGGTCACCTCAGCCTGCTCGACGCGAGGATCGACACCAGGTGCAGGAGGGTCTGCAGCAGGGCGATGCCGGCGAGGACGGCGACGCCCAGGCGGCTGAAGAACAGGTCGTCGCGGACCGTGTCGGCGACGGCGAGGACCAGGATGAGCAGGCTGGCCTCGATGCCCAGGACGAGCCGGTGGAACTTGATCGCCGCGGCGGCCCGGCGGGCCAGCGCGAGGCCGGACGAGCGCGGCTCGGACGCCGCCTCCTTGACCGGCGGCAGCCCGCCCTGGTGCCGGGCGACGCCGACGAGGTCGGTCTCCGCCTTGATCAGTACGGCTCCGAGCGCGGCGAGCGTGCCGAGGAAGGCCCACAGCCAGTCGACGCGGCCGCCGCCCCACAGGTCGGCGGCGCGCAGGCCGAAGCCGACGAGCACGGCCGCGTCGCACAGGTAGGCGCCGACGCGGTCCAGGTAGACGCCGCCCAGCGAGAACTGCTTCTTCCAGCGGGCGACCTCGCCGTCGACGCAGTCGAGCAGCAGGTACAGCTGGACCATGAGCACGCCGAGCAGCGCCCCGGGAATGCCGGGGACGAGGAGGGCCGGGGCGGCGAGGACGCCGGCGACCGTCATCACGTACGTCAGCTGGTTCGGCGTGACCCGCGTCGTGACCAGGTGGCGGGTCACGCGCAGCGAGACCTCGCGCATGTAGAGGCGGCCGCCCCAGTGCTCGCCGCTGCGCCGGTCCTTCACACCCGGCGGGTGGACGACGGGGCGGAGCTCAGCTACCGATGGTTTTTGCATAGTCGGCGTACGCGTCCCTGATCTGGTCGGTGGACAGGTCGAGGTGTTCCAGGATCGTGAAGCGCCCGGGGCGGGTCTGCGGCGCGTACGCCACGGTCGCGGCGAACTCGTCCGGGGTGAACCCGATCTCCTCGGGCAGCACCGGCAGCCCGTGCCGGCGGAGGACCTCGGCGAAGAGGCCGGCGTCGTCGCGGGCGCCGCGCAGGTGCATCGCGAAGGCGGCGCCGAGCCCGCACTGCTCGCCGTGGAGGGCGCGGCGCGCCGGGTACAGCAGGTCGAAGGCGTGGCTGATCTCGTGGCAGGCGCCGGACGAGGGCCGGCTGTCGCCGCTGATCGACATGGCGATCCCGCCGAGCACGAGCGCCTCGGCGAGGACGACGAGGAACTCGTCGTCGCCGAGGCCGCCGGGGTGGCGGAGCACGGACTCGCCGGCGGTGCGGGCCATGGCGGCGGCGAGGCCGTCGACGCTCTCGCCGGTGACCCGGTGGGAGAGCTGCCAGTCCGCGATGGCGGAGATGTTGGAGATCGCCTCGCCGATGCCGGAGCGGACGTACCGCGCGGGGGCCCGGCGGATCACGTCGAGGTCGATGACCATCGCGATCGGCGAGGGCACGCCGTACGAGCCGCGGCCGTTGTCGTTGTCGAGGGTGGCGACCGGGGAGCAGATGCCGTCGTGGGAGAGGTTCGTCGCGACGGCGACCATGGGCAGGCCGACGCGTGCCGCGGCGTACTTCGTCACGTCGATGATCTTGCCGCCGCCGACGCCGACGACCGCGTCGTACCGCTTGCCGCGGATGGCGTCGGCGAGGCGGACGGCGGAGTCGATGGTGCCGTCCTCGACCGTGTACCAGTGCGCGTCGGGCAGCAGCGGCTCCAGCTTCTCGCGCAGGGCGCGGCCGGAGCCGTTGCTGACGGCCATCGCGAGCGTGCCGGACGCGGAGATCCGCTGGTCGGCCAGGAGGCCGGCCAGCTTGTCCATGGCACCGTCGCTGATGTCGACGACGACCGGCGAGGGGATGAGCCGGGTCAGTACAGGCACGCGATCTCACGGCCCTTCGCGAGGTCGTCGTGGTTGTCGATCTCCACCCAGCGGACGTCTCCGATGGGGGCCACGTCGATCCGGAAGCCGCGGTGGACGAGCTCCTGGTAGCCGTCCTCGTAGTACAGGTCGGGGTCGCGCTCGAAGGTGGTCCGCAGGGCGTCGGCGAGGTCGTCGGCGGCCTGGGGCTCGATGAGGGTGACGCCGATGTACTCGCCGGTGGCCGCGGCCGGGTCCATGAGCTTGGTGATGCGGCGGACGCCGAGGCCGTCCTCGGCGACGACCTTCATCTCCTCGTCCGCGAGGGACTTCACCGTGTCGAGGGCGAGGATGATCCGCCGGTCGCCGCCGCGGGCCGCGAGGAGGGTCCGCTCGACGGAGACGGGGTGGACGGTGTCGCCGTTGGCGAGGATGACGCCCTCCCGCAGCACGTCACGGGCGCACCACAGGGAGTAGGCGTTGTTCCACTCCTCGGCCTTGTCGTTGTCGATCAGGGTGAGCTTCACCCCGTACGCGGCCTCCAGGGCCGCCTTCCGCTCGTACACGGCCTCCTTGCGGTAGCCGACGACGATCGCGGCCTCGGTGAGGCCGACCTCCGCGAAGTTGGCGAGGGTGAGGTCGAGGACGGCCTTGTCCCCGTCGACCGGCACGAGGGCCTTCGGAAGCGTGTCGGTGTAGGGACGCAGACGTCGTCCGGCACCGGCTGCGAGTACGAGGCCGATCATGCGGGTTCTCCTTCGTCGTGTACGGCGGGTGCTCCGGAGGACACCCAGAAGCGGATGGACTCCGCGAGCCCCACCAGCGCCACGGCGCCGGCGAGGGCGGCGAGCGCCAGGGTGAAGCCGTCTCCGCCGCCGGTCGCCAGGAGGGCGGCGAGGACCGCCACCAGCAGCGTGCGCCCCTCGTGGCCGCCGAGCGCCCGCACCAGCCGGGCGGGCGGCGCGCCGGTACCGCCGCGGATGCGGTACACCGTGTCGTAGTGATGGTAGGCGACGGCCGCGACCAGCCCGAACGCCGCCGGGAGGGCCCCGGGGGCGTCGGCGCGGGCGGCGAGGGCGAGGACCGCGCCGTACTCGGCGGCGCGCAGGACGGGCGGGACGAGCCAGTCGAGGGCGCCCGTGAGGGGCCGGGCCACGGCGGCGCCGGAGGCCACGGCGTACAGGAGCGCCGCCAGGACGACGAGGGGGCCGCCGAGCGGGGCGGCGCACGCGGCGGCCAGGAGCACGGCCGCGCCGGCCAGGGCGTACGGGGTGCGGCCGCCGACCGGGCGGGCCAGGCGGCGGGTCGCCTTGGCGGCGGCCTCCGCGAGGGGGCCGCTGTCGGCGAGGTCCGCGAGGGCCCGGGCGGCGCGGTCGGTGCGGCTCGCCCTGCGGGTGAGGGAGCGCAGGACGCGTCCGGCGGTGGTGTAGCAGGCGGCGAAGGCGCAGCCGGCGAGCAGGGCGTAGAAGACGACGCGCGGGGTGGTGACGGCGGTGAGGACCGCGATCATCGCCCAGCGCTCGCCGATCGGGAGGACGATCATGCGCCGCACCCAGACCGTCCAGCCGACGCCGTCGAGCCGGTCGGAGAGGGCGGCGGTGGGGCTGGTGTTGCCCACGGCGTCGTGGTTGGCCTCGTTGAAGGAGAAGTCGACGACGTGGCGGCAGGTCTGGAGGACCATCGCGCCGAGGGCGAGCGCCCACACGTCGTCGCCGCCGCGGGCGGCGCCGAGGGCGAGGCCCGCGTAGTACGCGTACTCCTTGGCCCGGTCGAAGGTGGCGTCGAGCCACGCGCCGAGCGTCGAGTACTGCAGGGAGTAGCGGGCGAGCTGCCCGTCCGTGCAGTCCAGGACGAAGGAGAGGAGGAGCAGCAGCCCGGCCGCGACGAAGCCGCCGCGGGTGCCGGTCGCCGCGCAGCCGGCCGCGATCAGCGCGGTGACCAGCGAGGCGGTGGTGACCTGGTTCGGGGTGAGGCCCCGGCGGGCGCACCAGCGGGCGAGGTAGCGCGAGTACGGGCTGATGCAGAAGGTGGTGAAGAAGCCGTCGCGGGACTTCACGGCGGAGCGGAGGCGCACGGCCTCGTCGTCCACGGCCGCGACGGCGTCGCGGGTCTCCTTGCGGGTCTGCGGGCCGGTGGGTACGGCGGCGACCAGCGACCCGAGCTCGGGCCGGTGGACGGTGACGCCGTCGGCCTCCAGGGCGGCGGCGAGCGCGTCGGGCAGCGTCGCGGGCCCACCGGCGGGCGCGGATCCGTCGGCGGGCAGGGGCTCACCGGCGGGCAGGGCCGCGAGGGCGCGGGTCAGGGACGGGCGGGCCTCCGGCTGCGCGGTGAGGACGCCCGGGGCCGCGCCCGCGGCGAACCGGGGGTCGGTCAGGGCCAGTCGCAGCGCGTGCCGGTGGCCGACGAAGCGCGGGTCGACGACGGCGACGCGCTCACCGGCCGGTACGGCGGCGAGCAGCGCGGCGGTCTCCCGCGGGTCTGCGGCGGTGCGGATCTCGAAGCCCAGCGACCGCAGATCGCCCTCGAGCGGCGATCCGGGTACCGGAGGACCGGTGAGGATGGCGGTCGACAGACGAACTCACTCCTTGGAGCTGACAGCTGCTGGGGCGCGGCGGCTCGGCCCGGTCGCGGGCGGCGGCACGTCGGCAGAGGCTATCGGATGAACGGAAGGCGCAGCTCACCGAGGTTTCCCCGGCCGGCGGCGCCCGGCCCGGCGGCGGGGTCATCATCGTCGATCATCGGCTCGGCCCACAAACCCCGGGGCCGCGCCCTCCCGGCCGGCGGTGGACCGGCCGGTTCGGCGCAGGAGGTGGCCGGATGTCGCGGGGGGCGGAGAAGCGCAGGTCAGAGGCAATGACAACGGTGTTCAGCCTCAGCTTGCCCATACCCCCCACCCGTAGTTGACTGACCGCTCGGAAGGCAGTCACTGATCTGATCGGGAGGCGTCCTCATGGGGGCTGGGCACGACCACGGGCACACGCACGGAGGGCCGCCGCCGACCGGCACGGCCGGCGCCGCACACCGCTGGCGGCTACGGGTCGCCCTCGCCATCACGCTCTCCGTGATGGTCGTGGAGATCGTCGGCGGCATCCTCGCCGACTCGCTCGCCCTGATCGCGGACGCGACGCACATGGCGACCGACGCGGTCGGCCTGGGCATGGCGCTGCTCGCCATCCACATGGCGAACCGCCCGGCCACCGTGAACCGCACGTACGGGTACGCCCGCGCCGAGATCCTGGCGGCGCTGGCGAACTGCCTGCTGCTCCTGGGCGCCGGCGGGTACGTCCTGTTCGAGGCGGTCCAGCGGTTCGTCACGCCGGCGGACACGAAGGGCGGGCTCACGGTCGTCTTCGCCCTGGTCGGCCTGGCCGCGAACATGGTGTCCCTGTCGCTGCTGGTGCGCGGGCAGAAGGACAGCCTCAACGTGCGCGGCGCCTATCTGGAGGTGCTGGCGGACGCGCTGGGGTCGGTGACGGTGCTGGTGGCCGCCGGGGTGATCCTGGCCACGGGGTGGCAGGCGGCGGACCCGATCGCGTCGCTGGTGATCGCCGTGATGATCGTCCCGCGTACGGTGAAGCTGCTCCGGGAGACGCTGGACGTGCTGCTGGAGGCGGCGCCGAAGGGCGTGGACATGACGGAGGTGCGGGCGCACCTGCTGGCGCTGCCGGGGGTGGAGGACGTCCACGACCTGCACGCCTGGACGATCACGTCGGGCATGCCGGTGCTGTCGGCGCACGTGGTCGTGGAGGCGAGCGTGCTCGACGGGGCCGGCCACGAGAAGATGCTGCACGAGCTCCAGGAGTGCCTGGTCGGCCATTTCGACGTGGAGCACTGCACGTTCCAGCTGGAGCCGAGCGGGCACGCGGAGCACGAGGCGGGCCTGTGCCACTGATCACCCGGCTGTTAGGCTGCGGACGGGAGACACCCGACCGGATCGTGGAGAGGAGCTGGGTTCGATGACCGCAGCGGTCAGCGCCGTCCTCGGCGGCGAAGAGTTCCGTTCCCACTCAGGCTCCCGGGTGTCCGGCTGACACGACAGGCCGGGGACCCGCTCATCCAAGGGGTTTCCACGTTGTCCCACGACGACTCCACCCACACCGTCCTCCCCTCTCCCCTCCCCCGCTGGCGGACCCGTCCCGAGACGGAAGCCGACCGCGCCTCCGTCCACGCGGTGAACGCGGCGGCCTTCGAGACCTCCGCGGAGGCGGACCTCGTCGACGCGCTACGCACCGACCCGGACGCCTGGCTGCCGGGCCTGTCGTACGTCGCCGAGGCGCCGGACGGCTCGATCGCCGCGTACGCGCTGATCACCCGCTGCCGCGTCGGGGACGCCCCGGCCGCGGCGCTGGCCCCGGTGGCGGTCGCCCCGGAGCACCAGCGGCGCGGCGCCGGCCAGGCCGTCGTACGGGCGGTCCTGGACGCGGCGCGGCTGGCCGGCGAGCCGCTGGTGCTGGTGCTCGGCCACCCGGAGTACTACCCGCGCTTCGGTTTCGTCCCGGCCTCGCGGTACGGGATCCGGGCGTCCTTCGACGTCCCGGACGAGGCGATGATGGCGCTCCGGCTGGACGCCCGGGGTGAGGTGCCCCCGGGCACGATCACCTATCCGCCCGCGTTCGGCGTCTGAACCACACGGGGGCCGCGTCCGGCCGGGGTACGCGAACGCGATGCGCCGGCGGGCGGCCCCCGTACGGCAGACTGAGGATGGCCCCACAGGGCCGAGAACAGATGCGAAGGATGGTTATGCCGACCACACCCGCCACCGCGGCGAGCAGCTCGCCGAACGGAGCCGCGCCGTCGATCATGCTCGAACTGGTCGACGAGGACGGCACCACCATCGGCACGGCCGAGAAGCTCTCCGCGCACCAGGCGCCCGGCCGGCTGCACCGGGCGTTCTCGGTGTTCCTCTTCGACGAGGAGGGGCGGCTGCTGCTCCAGCGCCGGGCGCTCGGCAAGTACCACTCGCCGGGCGTCTGGTCGAACACCTGCTGCGGGCACCCCTACCCGGGCGAGGCGCCGTTCACGGCGGCCGCGCGGCGGGTGTCCGAGGAGCTGGGGGTGTCGCCGTCGCTGATGGCCGAGGCGGGGACCGTCCGCTACAACCACCCGGACCCGGCGTCGGGCCTGGTGGAGCAGGAGTACAACCACCTCTTCGTGGGGATGGTGCAGGCCCCGCTGCGGCCGGACCCGGAGGAGGTGGAGGAGACCGCCTTCGTGACGGCGGCGGAGCTGGCCGAGCGGCACGCGTCGGCGCCGTTCTCCGCCTGGTTCATGACCGTCCTGGACGCGGCCCGTCCGGCCGTCAGGGAGCTGACGGGGGCGGCCGGCGGCTGGTGAGCCCCTGACGCCCGGACCGGCCCCGGTGGTGCGCCCCCGGCCGTACGCGGCCGGGGGCGTCCGCGTTCCGGGCGCCGGAGGGCGGCCGGGGCCGGGCCGGCGGCGCCGGGTCAGCGGGGCAGCGCGGCCCAGACGACCTTGCCGCCGCCCGGGGCGTGCTCGACGTCGCAGGAGCCGCCGGCCTCGCGGGTGATCTCGCGGACCAGGAGCAGGCCGCGGCCGCCGGTCCGGCCGTGGTCGGTCTCCAGCGCCTTCGGCCGGTACGGGTGGTCGTCCTCGACGGCGACCCGCACCCACTCGGCGCCGACCGCGACCTCCACCGCCATCTGCGGGGAGAGCGGCGCCGCGTGCCGCACGGCGTTGGTCACCAGCTCGGAGACGACCAGGAGCAGCCCCTGCACGACGTCGTCGGCGACCGGGACCTCCTGACCCTCCAGCAGGTCCCGGACGGCGTGCCGGGCCCGTGGTACGGAGGCGTCCACCGTGGGTGCGGTGAAGCGCCAGACTCTTTCGTACGACGGCGGCCGGGCCGGGACGCTTCCGCGGCTCTCCATGGTCCGGCTCCTGCCCTCGTGCTCGATTGTCGCCACGGACCGAGTGTTGGCCCCGGGGCACGGACCCCGGGCAGGTGGTCGGAACTGACCGCTTGTCAAGCTGCTTCGCTCGTTCTTGTAAGCGACCCTTATGGGTTCGGTCGTTCCTGATCGCCTTCTGACGCGCCCGCGGCGCCCCTCCCCGGTCGTACGGCCGGGGTCCCCGGATAGCATCCGGCGCATGGAGCCGCAGCTGGAGCACCGCGTCGCGGACGGGGTCGCCACCGTCGTCATCAGCAACCCGGCCAAGCGCAACGCCATGACCGCCGCCATGTGGCGGGCCCTGCCGGAGCTGCTGGAGGAGCTGGCCGCCGACCGGGACGTGCGGGCCCTGGTGCTGACCGGCGAGGGCGACACGTTCTGCGCCGGGGCCGACATCTCGACGCTGCACGAGCCGGACGACCGCCAGCAGTCGCTGGCCGTGCGCGCGGAGGAGGCCCTGGCCGCCTTCCCCCGGCCGACCCTCGCCGCCGTGCGCGGTTACTGCGTGGGCGGCGGCTGCCAGCTCGCCGCCGCCTGCGACCTGCGGTTCGCGGAGGCGGGCGCCCGGTTCGGGGTGACCCCGGCGAAGCTGGGCATCGTCTACCCCTCCTCGTCCACCCGGCGGCTGGTCTCCCTCGTCGGGCCGGCCACCGCGAAGTACCTGCTGTTCTCCGCCGAGCTGATCGACGACGAGCGGGCGCTGCGCACGGGGCTCGTCGACGAGGTGCTGCCGGCCGGGGAGCTGGAGGGGCGGGTCGACGCGTTCGTCCGGGTGCTGCTGTCGCGGTCGCCGCTGACGCAGGCCGCCGCCAAGGAGTTCGCCGCCGGGCTGACCGACCGGGACGCGCACTGGGCGCGGGAGGCGCGCGGGAGCGGGGACCGGGCGGAAGGCGTCGCCGCGTTCCTGGAGCGGCGGCCGCCGCGTTTCACGTACCGGGGCTGACCGGACCCCTGGGAACCGTACCGACCGGTCGGTAACGTATGGGGCATGACGATGACGACTCTCCCGCCGCGGGCCGTGCGCCGCTGCCACCACCCGGTCAACCTCCTCCACTCGAGCGTCTACTTCTCCCCCGAGTTCGGCGAGGAGCTGGCCGGCGCCGGCGTCGCCGACCCGCACGCCGCCTACTTCGCGGGACGCGCCGCCGCCATGGGCGCGGTGGGCGCCGGAGTGGTCGCCGCCACCTTCTACAACTTCAACCACGCCCTCATCGCCCGCCACCTGCCCGCCGTGTGGGACACCGCGTCCCCCGCGGACGTGCTCGCGGCGCGGCTGCGCGCGGCCGACCGGACCCTGCGGCGCCTGCTCGGCGACGCCGTCGACTCGGCCGACATGGCGGAGGCCGCCGAGCTGGCCCTGCACGCGACGGAGGCGTGCACCCGGCACGCCCGGCCGCTGTACGCCGCGCACGCCGACCTGCCCGTACCGGACGCCCCGCACCTCGCGTACTGGCACGCGGCGACGCTGCTGCGCGAGCACCGCGGGGACGCCCACCTGGTCGCCCTGCTGAACGCCGGCCTCGACCCGCTGGAGGCCGTCGTCAGCCACACCGCGACCGGCACGGGCATCGCGCCGCGCTGGGTGCTCGCCTCCCGCGGCTGGCAGCAGTCCGACTGGGACGCCGCCGTGGAGCGGCTGCGCGGACGCGGGCTGATGGACGCCGAGGGCGGGCTCACCGAGGCGGGCACCGCGCTGCGCGAGGAGGTGGAGGACCACACGGACCGGCTGGACACGGCGCCGTACGCCCACCTCGGCGCGGCCCGCGTCGAACGGCTCACCGGGCTGGCCAAGGGCTTCCTCGCGGCGGCGGCCGCGGCCGGCGCGTTCCCGCCCCACCTCACCGGGCGGAGCTGACCGCACGCGCGCGTGCCCGGCGCCGGCCGGGCACGCCCCGCGGACCGACGTGCCGGGAATGCGACACATCCGGCCCCGGGCAGGCAGAATGCGAGCGCAATCTGGAAGCACCGGAAGGCGGGTCGGGACACACCGTGACGACGTCCATCGAAGGCAGGATCGCCGAGGAACTCGGCGTACGGGAGCGGCAGGTCAAGGCGGCCGTGGAGCTGCTGGACGGCGGCTCGACCGTGCCGTTCATCGCGCGCTACCGCAAGGAAGCGACCGGGATGCTCGACGACGCGCAGCTGCGCACCCTGGAGGAGCGGCTGCGCTACCTGCGGGAACTGGAGGACCGGCGCGCCGCGATCCTCGGTTCCGTGCGTGAGCAGGGCAAGCTGACCGAGGAGCTCCAGGCGCGCATCCGGGAGGCCGACACCAAGGCCCGCCTGGAGGACATCTACCTGCCGTTCAAGCCGAAGCGGCGCACCAAGGCGCAGATCGCCCGGGAGGCCGGGCTCGAACCGCTGGCGGACGGGCTGCTCGCGGACCCGTCGGTGGACCCGGTGGCGGCCGCCGCCGCGTTCGTCGACGCGGACCGGGGCGTCGCCGACCCGGCGGCCGCGCTGGAGGGCGCGCGGGCGATCCTCACCGAGCGGTTCTCGGAGGACGCCGACCTGATCGGCGAGCTGCGCGAGCGGATGTGGACGCGCGGCCGGCTGGTGGCGAAGGTCCGCGCGGGCAAGGAGGAGGCGGGCGCCAAGTTCGCCGACTACTTCGACTTCGCGGAGCCGTTCACCCGGCTGCCCTCGCACCGCGTGCTGGCGATGCTGCGCGGCGAGAAGGAGGACGTGCTGGAGCTGGTCCTGGAGCCGGAGGAGCCGACCGAGGGCCCCTCCACGTACGAGGGGACGATCGCCCGGCGGTTCGGGATCGCCGACCGCGGCCGGCCGGCCGACCGGTGGCTCGCGGACACGGTCCGCTGGGCGTGGCGCACCCGCGTCCTGGTGCACCTCGGCATCGACCTGCGGCTGCGGCTGCGCACGGCCGCCGAGGACGAGGCCGTGCGGGTGTTCGCCGCGAACCTGCGGGACCTGCTGCTGGCCGCGCCCGCCGGGACCCGGGCGACCCTGGGCCTCGACCCCGGCTACCGCACGGGCGTCAAGGTCGCTGTCGTCGACGCGACCGGCAAGGTCGTCGCGACGGACACGATCCACCCGCACGTGCCGCAGAACAAGTGGGACGCGTCGCTGGCGACGCTGGCGCGGCTGGCGAAGGAGCACGCCGTGGAGCTCGTCGCCGTCGGCAACGGCACGGCGTCGCGCGAGACGGACAGGCTCGCCGCGGACCTCATCGCCCGCCACCCCGAGCTGGGGCTGACGAAGGTGATGGTGTCGGAGGCGGGCGCGTCGGTGTACTCGGCGTCGGCGTTCGCCTCGCAGGAGCTGCCCGGGCTCGACGTGTCGCTGCGCGGCGCGGTGTCGATCGCGCGGCGGCTGCAGGACCCGCTCGCGGAGCTGGTGAAGATCGACCCGAAGTCGATCGGGGTCGGCCAGTACCAGCACGACCTGTCCGAGGTGAAGCTGTCCCGGTCGCTGGACGCGGTCGTCGAGGACTGCGTGAACGGTGTCGGCGTCGACGTCAACACGGCCTCCGCGCCGCTCCTCTCCCGGGTGTCGGGCATCGGCGCCGGACTGGCCGAGAACATCGTGGCCCACCGGGACGCCAACGGGCCGTTCCGGTCGCGGAAGGCGCTGAAGGACGTGCCGCGCCTCGGCCCGAAGGCGTACGAGCAGTGCGCGGGCTTCCTGCGGATCCGCGGCGGCGACGACCCGCTCGACGCGTCGGCGGTGCACCCGGAGGCGTACCCGGTGGTGCGGCGGATGGTGAAGGCGACCGGCGGCGAGGTCGCGGCGCTGATCGGCGACACGGGCGTGCTGCGGTCGCTGCGCCCGGACGACTTCGTCGACGAGACCTTCGGCCTGCCGACCGTCACGGACATCCTGCGGGAGCTGGAGAAGCCGGGCCGCGACCCGCGTCCGGCGTTCCGCACGGCCACCTTCAAGGAGGGCGTCGAGAAGATCGGCGACCTGGCGGCGGGGATGGTGCTGGAGGGGGTCGTCACCAACGTGGCGGCGTTCGGCGCGTTCGTGGACGTCGGCGTTCACCAGGACGGCCTGGTGCACGTGTCCGCCCTGTCGCGGACCTTCGTGAAGGACCCGCGCGAGGTGGTGAAGCCGGGTGACGTGGTGAAGGTGAAGGTCCTCGACGTCGACGTGCCGCGCAAGCGGATCTCGCTGACGCTGCGCCTGGACGACGAGGCGGCGGCCGGCCGGCCCTCCGGCGGCGGACGGCCGCAGCGCGAGCGCGGGGCCGGCCGCCCGCCGCAGCAGCGCCAGGGCGGGGGCGGCCAGGAGCGGCGCGGTGGCCGCGGCGGCGACCGGCAGGCGCCGCCGCCCGCCAACGGCGCGATGGCGGACGCCCTGCGCAAGGCGGGGCTGCTGGACGGCGGCTCCGGCGGGGGGCGGGGCCGCCGCTGAGCCCGGCCGGCGGCCGCACCGGGGCGGGTGGGGGTCTCCCCGCCCGCCCCGGGCGCGTTCCGGGCGCCGACGTGCGGACGCGGGCGGGCCGTGTGAGTCTGACCGGGTCACCAGACCGTCCGGCGACGGAGACGGAGAGGGTCATGAACCAGATCGGCGACAAGCCCGAAGAGGTCCGCAGGCACCACGAGGAGACGCGGCGCACGGCCGGCGGGAAGAAGCGCGAGGACCGGGCCGAGCGGGCCGAGGGCGCCCCGGAGGAGGACCGCTCCCGCGGTGCCGCGCCCGACGACGAGGCGTACAGCACGTTCGACGCGTACGAGGAGCCGGAGGACCGCCCGTAGGTCCGGCGGGGCCGCCCGCGCGGGGCGGCCCAGTCAGCTCTCCGTGGCCTTGCCGTCGGCGACCTCGACGCGGCGGGTGACGTGGACGGCGTCGAGCATGCGCCGGTCGTGGGTGACGAGGAGCAGCGTCCCGGTGTACGCGTCGAGGGCGGACTCCAGCTGCTCGATCGCCGGCAGGTCCAGGTGGTTGGTCGGCTCGTCCAGGACGAGCAGGTTCACGCCGCGGCCCTGGAGGAGGGCGAGGGCGGCCCGGGTCCGCTCGCCCGGCGAGAGCGTCGTCGCGGGGCGCAGGACGTGGGCGGCCTTGAGGCCGAACTTGGCGAGGAGCGTCCGCACCTCCGCCGGCTCGGTGTCGGGGACGGCGGCGCAGAAGGCGTCCAGCAGCGTCTCCTCGCCGTGGAACAACCGCCGCGCCTGGTCGACCTCGCCGACGACGACGCCGGAGCCCAGCGCCGCGTGGCCGGCGTCCAGCGGGAGGCGGCCGAGGAGCGCGGCGAGGAGGGTGGACTTGCCCGCGCCGTTGGCGCCGGTGACGGCGATCCGGTCGGCCCAGTCGACCTGGAGGGTCACGGGGCCGAAGGTGAAGTCGCCGCGCCGGACCTCGGCGTCGCGCAGCGTCGCCACGACGGCGCCCGAGCGGGGCGCGGCGGCGATCTCCATGCGCAGCTCCCACTCCTTGCGGGGCTCCTCGACGGTGTCCAGCCGCTCGATCATCCGCTGGGTCTGGCGCGCCTTGGCGGCCTGCTTCTCACTGGCCTCGCTGCGGAACTTGCGGCCGATCTTGTCGTTGTCGCCGGCCTTGCGGCGGGCGTTCTTGACGCCCTTGTCCATCCAGGAGCGCTGCATCCGGGCGCGGCCCTCCAGGGCGGCCCTCTTGTCGGCGTACTCCTCGTAGTCCTCGCGGGCGTGCCGGCGGGCCGTCTCGCGTTCCTCCAGGTACGCGTCGTAACCGCCGCCGTAGAGGGCCGTCCGGTGCTGGGCGAGGTCGAGTTCGAGGACCTTGGTGGCGGTGCGGGCGAGGAACTCGCGGTCGTGGCTGATGACGACGGTCCCGGCGCGCAGGCCCCGGACGAAGGCCTCCAACCGCTCCAGCCCGTCCAGGTCGAGGTCGTTGGTCGGCTCGTCGAGGAGGAAGACGTCGTAGCGGGAGAGGAGCAGCGAGGCGAGTCCGGCGCGGGCGGCCTGGCCGCCGGAGAGGGCGGTCATCCGCTGGTCGAGGCCCACCGTGAGGCCGAGCGACGCGGCGGTCTCCTCGGCCCGGTCGTCGAGGTCGGCCCCGCCGAGCGCGAGCCAGCGCTCCAGGGCGGTGGCGTACGCGTCGTCGGCGCCGGGCGCCCCGTCGACGAGGTCCTGGGTCGCCGCGTCCATCGCCGCCTGCGCCCCGGTGACGCCCGTGCGGCGGGCGAGGAAGTCCCGCACGGTCTCCCCGGGCCGCCGCTCGGGCTCCTGCGGGAGGTGGCCGACGGTGGCGGTGCGCGGCGAGAGGTGGACCTCGCCGTCCTCGGCGGCGTCCAGGCCGGCGAGGACGCGGAGCAGCGTCGACTTGCCGGCGCCGTTGACCCCGACGAGGCCGATGACGTCGCCGGGGGCGACGACGAGGTCGAGACCGGAGAAGAGGGAGCGCTCGGCGTGTCCGGCGGCGAGGTTCTTGGCGACGAGGGTGGCAGTCATCAGGGGACCGATCCTAGGACAGCCCCGGCGCGGTCCGCGGCCCGCCGCCCGCACCGGGCCGCCGCGAGCGGGGCGGTGCGGGCGGCGGGCTCCTTCCGCGGGCGGTGGTGTGTGCGGCGGCGGGGCGTGCCGGGCGGTGGGGGTCTCCCGGCCCGGGGCGTACCGGGCGGCGGGGGCCCGATCGGGGTAGGGCCCCCGCCGGGGAGGGGGGCGGGTGGCGCCGTCGGGCCGTGCAGGCGCGCGACCGCCCGCCGCGCGCGTGCGGCCCCGGCCGGGACGGCGGGACCGGCTCAGGCCGGGCCGGCCGGGGCACGGCCGGTGCCGGTGGGTGCCGGGCCGGCCGGGCGCGGCGGTGGCCGTGTGTCGCGGCGGTGGCCGTGTGTCGCGGAGGTGCCGCTCAGCAGTGCCGTACGGGCTCCCCGGCCGTGAGGTGGTACGCGGCGCGGGCGTCGAGGAGGAGGGGGACCAGGGCGCGCAGGGACTGGCGCAGGGGGACGAAGGCGCCGGAGCCGTCGCGGAGGGCGCGGACGCCGTGCAGGGCCAGTTCGTCGCCCCACTCGGCGTACTGGGCGGGGTCCAGGCGGTAGCCGCAGGGCGGGTCCTGGAGGATCTCGGCGGGTTCGGCGGGGTCGTTGTCGGCGCCTCCCAGCAGGACCGGGCCCCGGTCGGCGTGTCCGGCGGCCCGGGCCTCCGCGGTGGCCGCCGTGATCCGCGCGCGCCGTTCGGCGACGTGGGCGAACGCGCCGTCGAGCGCGGCGAGCTGGGTGTCCACGCGGCGCCGGTTGTTGCGGGCGGGGTCGTCGCGGTCGGCGGCCGTGAGGGGTTCCTCGCGGGTCTCGACGAGGAGGCCGACCGCGTGCTTGACGCCGGTGGTGTTGCGCAGGATGCGCTCCTGCCCGTCGCCGGCGACCTGGCGGACCGGTTCGCCGGTGACGGGGTCGGTCCAGACGCCGTAGAGGCCGCTGGTGAAGCCCGCGCGCTCGGCGGCGGGGCGGACGTACGCCTCGGAGAGGGTGCGCGCCTCGTGGTGGACGCCGGGGCGGGTGTTGAGGTTGCGGGGCCACAGGGCGAGGAGGTCCTTCACGTAGTACGGCGGTGCGGCGCTGTACTCGTGCAGGTCGAGGACGACGTGCGGGCGGTGGTCGCGCAGGACGCGGGCCACGGCGCGGGCCTCCGCGGTGCGCAGGGCGACGTGGTCGCGGTTGACGTCGACGTCGTCGGCGTTGTGGCGGGTGTTCGCGGCCCGGCCGTCCGGGTTGGCGGTGGGGATGACGAGGACGGTGGTGCGGGAGAGGAAGCGGAGGGTGCGTGCGTCCCGTGCGTACGCCAGGTCCCGGAGGGTGGTGAGGCACGCCTCCCGGCCTGACGGCTCGTCACCGTGCTGGCCGCACACGAGGAGGACGGTGGTGGCCGCGGCGGGGCCCGCGCCGACGCGGACGAGCCGGAGGGGGCGGCCCTGGCGGGTGGTGCCGAGGGTGGTCGTGGTCGTCCGGTCGCTGCCCCGGTCGACGGCGGCGAGGAAGCGCTGTTCCTCGTCGGGACCGGTCCAGCGGGCGCCGCCGCTGGACTCGAAACCGGTACGGGGCGGCTGCGGGCCGGCCGCAGCGGCCTGCGCCGGACCGGCGGGCAGGGTCAGCGCGGCGGCGCAGGCGGCCAGGGCGGCCGACGCGGCCAGGGCACGGAGGCGGAGGTTCATCGGGCGGCTCCCGGGATCGGCGGCTGGGCGCGCGGCGGACGCGGGGCGTCCACTCCGGCGAGGGGGGCGGGGCTCGCGGGGGCGTCGGCCCGCGGGCGCGGGAAGGTGGCCAGGGCGTACGCCAGGGGGCCGCCGACGACCGGGACGCGGGCGTGGGTGCGGGCCAGGTCGAGGGTGAGCGTCGGGGTGGCGGGCGGGGCCTCGACGAGGTCCTCGTCGGTGCCCGCGATGATCAGGGCGAGTCGGTGCCCGGCCGGGACGACGTGGTCGGCCGCGTGCAGGCCGAGGGTGATCGTGTGCGGTTCGCCGGGGGTGAGCGGGCGGCCCCGGCGCGGGTCGGCCCAGGTGCCCAGGTCGGCCCAGCCGCGGCTGACGACGGTGAGGCCGACGTCCGCCGTCCGGGCCTCGGTCTCCTTGAAGCAGGCGCTGTCGCCTGCGGTGCTCGCGCCCCAGCAGGTGCGCTCGGTGAGGGTGGTGATGCCTTCGCCGGGCGCCGCGTAGTCGCGGATCACGGCGGGGCCCAGGTCGACGAGGACGGCCGTCAGATGGGCGCTGGTGGTGGTCGGGGTGGCGGTGACGGTCACCGTGGCGGAGCCGGCCAGCCGCAGGTCGCGGGCGAGCGGGCGGGTGGCGAACCCGGCCTTGGCCGGGGTCGGGGAGTCGATCCGCGCGGCCCAGTCGAGTTCGCCGAGCGACGGGTCGTCGGTGAACGTCTCGGTGGCGCCCGCGGGGGCGAGCAGCAGCCCGAGCGTGCCGACTCCGGGTGCGGGTCCGGGAGTGGGGCGCAGGGTGGCCGTCGCGGTGCCCGCCGGGGGCCAGGTGCGGTCGGTGGTCCACTGGTCGGGGGCGCGTTCGATGGTGGCCATGGGCTCCCGTTCGACGCCGTTGTCGTATCCGAGGAGATAGTGGTCGAACCAGCGGTGCAGGGTGCGGACCCACGCGGCGCGGCGCAGGTCGAAGGGGTCGACGTGCCCCGCCCGGGAGAGCCAGATCCTCCGTTCGACGCCGTGCTCGGCGAGCGCCCGCCACCACCGGCCGAGGTGGCCGGTGCGGACGTTGAGGTCCTGCAGGCCGTGGACGGCGAGGACGCTGGCCCGGACGCGGGAGGCGTCGGGCACGTGGTCGCGCGCGTCCCACAGCGGGGTCAGGTCGCCGGAGCGGGGGGCGCCCTCCACGAGGGCCCGCTGCACGGCCTGGCAGCGGGCGCGGGCCTCCGGGCTGCCGACGTGGTGGGACAGCCGGTCGGGGCCGGAGCCGTGGAGGGGGGCGCCCTGGCTGAAGTAGTAGTCGTACCAGGAGGAGATCGCGCCGATCGGCACGATCGTCTTCAGGCCCTCCACGCCGGTCGCGGCGACGCCGTTGGCGACCGTGCCGTCCCAGCTCTTGCCGATCATGCCGGTGGCGCCGGTCGACCAGTGTGCGCGGGCGGGGGTGGTGCCGGTGCGGGTGGTGTAGGCGGGGGCGCGGCCGTTCAGCCAGTCGACGACGGCCTTCGCGGACCGGACGTCGGAGGGGCCGCCGACGTCGACGCAGCCGTCGGAGCGGTTGGTCCCGGCCAGGTCGACGGCGACGAAGGCGTAGCCGCGCGGCACGAAGTAGTTGTCGTAGAAGAGGGGGAACCCGACGGGGCCGCCGTTCGCGTCGTAGGTCTTCCTCTGGCTCTCGTTGCCGCGTCCGCAGCAGGAGTAGTACGGGCTGGCCTCCATGATGACCGGGACCCTGCGGCCGTCCCGGTCGGCCTCGCGCGGCCGGACGACGTCGGCGGCCACCCGGTCGGCCCTGCCGTCGCCGTCGCCGTCGAGGCCGGTGTCCACCCAGACGGACTCGCGGATCGCGTTGTCGTACGCGTAGACGGGCCGGGACGTCCCGGGGCGGGGGGATCCGGCGCCGTGGGCGCCGGCCGCGGGGACGAGGGCGGACATCAGGGCGGCCGCGGCCGCCACCACCAGGGCCCTGCTCGGCAGGGGGGTCGCCCCTGCCCGGGCGGAGCCGGGAGCGTGGGAGGGGGTTCTCCGCATGCGTATCGGCATGGGCGGACGGTACTGCCGTCAACCGCGGCGCAGAAGAGGACGATTGCGGGGCAAGAGCGGCAGAGGGGGCGTGGCGGTTCCGGAGGGGCCATGTCGGCCGGATGGCGATCGTGTGACAGTGCGCGTCGTGGACATGACTGCGGCGGCCGAGCTGAATAGCGTTCAGACCGTCCGATCTTCCGACGACTTGGAGAGACACACGTGCACCGCAGACTGATCGTCCCGGGCGCGATCGCGGCCTCCCTGCTGCTGGCGATCCCGGCATCGGCCGCCGACTTCGAGCCGGGCGCGCCGGGTATCGGCGATCCCTACTACCCGGCCAGCGGCAACGGCGGCTACGACGTCACCCACTACGACCTGCGGCTGAAGTACCAGCCGTCGACGGACCTGCTGGAGGGGACGGCCACGATCCTCGCCACCCCGACGCAGAACCTGTCCCGCTTCAACCTGGACCTCGGCCTGAAGGCGCTGGAGGTGCGGGTGAACGGCCGGAAGGCCGCGTTCAGGGCGACGGGCACCCAGGAACTGGAGATCACTCCGGCGGCGCCGCTGCCGAAGAACCGACCGGTTTCGGTCGTCGTGCGGTACTCGGGCAAGCCGTCCGAGGTGAAGATCGACGGGTGGACGGCGTGGCACCGCACCCCGGACGGCGGGGTCGCCGCGCAGCAGCCCGAGGCGGCCGCCTGGTGGTTCCCCTCCAACGACCACCCGCTCGACAAGGCGACCTTCGACGTCTCCGTCTCCGTCCCGGACGGCACGCAGGCGATCAGCAACGGCGTGCTGCAGTCGCAGAGCTCGCGGCTCGGCTGGACCCGCTACAACTGGCGCTCCGACAAGCCGCAGGCGACGTACCTGGCGACGCTGGCGGTCGGCAGGTTCGACCTCACCACCGACACGACCGCGAACGGGCTGCCCGTCCTCAACGCCTACAGCAAGGACCTCGGGGCGAACGCGGGCGCGGCGCGCGCGAGCGTCGAGCGGACCGTCGAGGTCGCGGAGTGGCTGGAGGAGGTCTTCGGGCCGTACCCGTTCAACGCGCTCGGCGGGTACGTGCCGAACGTGCGCAGCGGGTACGCGCTGGAGACGCAGACGCGGCCGTTCTACAGCCCGCGTCAGTTCGCGGCCGGCTCCAACGTGTCGGTGGTCGTCCACGAGCTGGCCCACCAGTGGTACGGCGACAGCGTGTCCGTGGAGGGCTGGAAGGACATCTGGATCAACGAGGGCTTCGCCCGGTACAGCCAGTGGCTGTGGTCCGAGCGCGAGGGCGAGGGCACGACGCAGGAGCTGGCGGACTGGGTGTACGCCTCGCACCCGGACGACGACCCGTTCTGGACGGTCAAGCCGGGTGACCCGGGCCCGGACAACCAGTTCCACCTGGCCGTCTACGACCGGGGGGCGCTGGCGCTCCAGGCCCTGCGCAACGAGCTGGGCGACGAGGACTTCTTCCGCGTCCTGAAGGGCTGGCCGACGGAGCGGGCGTACGGCAACGCGAAGGTGGCGGACTTCGTCGCGTACGTGGAGCGGGTCTCCGGCAAGCGGCTGGGCGGCCTGTTCGACACCTGGCTGTACCAGCCGTCGAAGCCGCAGACCCCGCCCACCCCGTCCGCCCCGTCCGCCGCGGCGGCCCGCACGGCGACGGCGGTGCCGGTGAGCCCGCCGAAGTCCTGGTCCAAGATCGCCGCGACGAACACGATCCACGACCACGGCGACCACGGCGACCACGGCGACCACAGTGACGGTCACGGTCACGAGGACGGCCACGGCCACGACTGAGTCCGGTCCGGCCGGTCCCGGGAGGCCGCCTTCCTCGCTGCCGGGGGAAGGCGGCCTCGCCACAGGGACGGCAGGGAAGGACGTGGCCGAGGCCGCCTCCGCCGAAGTCCGCGGGGGTCCCGGACCCGGCTCCTTCTTCCGGCTCGGCCGTGAAGGTCGTACGGGAGGGGCGGGCGGGAGTCCCGTCACCCTGGAGCCGGCCGGGTGCGCCGCCCGTCCGTCCCGGCACCGGCTCCGCGCTCGGGGTGCCGGCCGGGTGGGGGCGCAGGGCGGTCACCGCATCCAGCCGGGTCCCGCCCTCGGCGGGGACGGTGGCCGCCATCCGCCGGACCGGGCCTGGACCCGCCGTACCGGCCCGGAGCGCCCGGTCCGGCCGACGCCGGGGAACGACGACGCCGGGGTGCCCCATCGGGCACCCCGGCGTGATGTCGGCGGCGAGGAAAGCGGAGGAACTGGATTCATGAGAGGAGTGGAGAAGGAAGCCCCTCCATGGCCTCGCCGCGCCCCACGCTAGCAGTCAGCCCGGGATCAGCGCGCGCAGGTTTTCCGGGGTGATCACCAGCGACTCCGGGTGCAGTCCGTCCGGGCGCTCCAGGCCGACGTACGTGACGGGGCCGTCCGGGACCGTGCCGTCCCACAGCGTGGTGGCCGTGGCGCGGTCGGCCATCAGGTCGGTGAGGTACCGGACCGTGAGGTGCTCGCGCTCGACGATGCCGCGCACCAGCGTGGCGACCGACAGCTGGTTCTCCTCGACCCGGTTGGCGGCCGGGGCGCCCCTCAGGTACAGGTGGAGCCACTTGGCGTGCCAGCGGCCGTCGTCCCCGCGCAGGAACACGAGCGGCAGGGCGACCCGGCCCGGCCCCCGCAGCTCCGACTTCATGCGTACCGTGCGCGCCTCGAAGGGGCGGCCCTTCTGCCCCGCCTCGCGCAGCATGAAGCCGAAGAACGACTCCTCGGCCTCGTCGAAGCCCTCCCCCGAGTAGATGTGGACCTGCGGGACGATGAAGGCCCCGCGCACGGCGCCCAGGCGCAGGTCGATGAATTCCGAGGCCCCGTGGGGGGCCTCCGTGACGTCACCGGAGTGCACACCCTCGAACTGCTTCAGGGCGGTGTACGACAGCCAGCAGTCGGTCTCGTAGCCGGCGTCGAGCATCAGCGCCGACAGGTCGTAGTCGGTGCGTCGGCGCTGCTGCTTCCAGTGGACGAAGAAGCGCAGCAGTTCGCCCTGGACGGGCGTGAGGGAGCCCCGGGGCAACACGCCGAAGCCACCGGTCGTCGCCCTGCCGCTGAGCGGGAGCGCCACGTCCAGGACGTCCGGGTCGATCAGCAGGTGCCCGGGGTCGGGAAGGCGGCGGCGGGTCTCCCCGTCCAGCGCGGCGATCAGGCGCGCGACGTCGGACGGCGGCACGGGCGCGCGGGTGTCGGCCACGACCCGGGCGCGTCCGCCCCGGTTGACGAAGACGCGGCTGCCGCCGGTGTTCCCGGCGCGGTGGTGCAGGTGCTCGCGGACCGACAGCAGGACCCGGCCGGAGACCTCCGGCAGGACCCGCTCGGCGGCGGCCACGACGGCGTCACGGGCGTCCTGGGTGCGGCACACGCGCAGCAGGCGGTCCAGGGAGCGCAGCAGCATGCCGGGGGCGGCCGTCAGGAGCCGCGCCGCGCCGGTCACGTCGTCCGCGCCGAGCAGTTCCTCGACGCGGCTCTCCAGGGTTCGGGCCTCCTTGTCGCCCCGGGCGACGGCGAACACGTCGGCGGCGTGCGGCCAGCGCGGGTACTCGTGCGGGTGGAGGCGCTCGCCGAGGCGCTTGAACGGCTCGCGGTGCGCGAGGACGTCGGCGAGTTTGGCGGGGGCGGCCGCGACCACCGCGTCGAGCCCGGCGAGCAGGGCGCGGCGCACCGGCCGGGACAGCGCCCGGAAGCGGGTCGGTTCCGTCAGGGTCACGTCGCCGCCGGAGAGGGCGCAGGCCAGACGCAGGACGTCGGTGACGGTGTCCAGCACGGGCTCGTGGCCCGCCATGAGCCGGGCGGCGTTGACGACGGCGCGGTTCTCGCGGACCGGCACCGCCTCCGGCTGCGGGCCGGCGGCGCAGTGCTCCGCGAGGGCGTACAGGTCGCGCAGGCCCTCGTCGCCCAGCGGCGTGGTGCTGCCGGCGAGGGCCGGGTACAGGGCGGCCACCTCGTCCTCGGCGGGGCCGCCCGGGTGCAGTACGGTCACCCGGTCGCCCGCCGCGGCGAGCAGCTCGTCGTGGGCGGCGAGCAGTTCGGCGTACGTGTGCTGCGGTCTGCCGTACGACGGGAGGGACAGCAGGTCCACCACACCGGCGCGCAGCCGGGCGAGCACGCCCGGACGCGAGGCGCCGTCGTCGAGGGCCTCGCGCACGCACCGCGCCCAGAAGTCGGGCGTGTCGGGGACGTTGGCGGGGAAGTCGCGGAAGTACGCGTTGTGCTCGACGTGGTCGCCGACCATCGCCCGGACGCAGTCGAGCGTCGGTGTGGCCGTGGCGACGACCGTCTCCTCGGACAGCTCCGACAGCCGCTCCAGCAGCTCCTTCGACAGCTTGAAGCCCGCGGACATCAGCGCCGCGTCGAACTGCCGCGCCACGACCTCACCGCGCCCTCGCGGTCCGGACGGGACGGGCAGTCGGTGGGTGTGCCGGACGACCAGGGATGCGAGAGGGTGAACCATCCGCGCATCGTCCCAAAGGGGCGTGCGGTGAGGCATCCGGGTTTTCGCACACGAGTGCGTGGTCGGAGTCCCTAGCTCCGTGCCGCCTCCGTGCCCGCGGGAGGCTCCGGACGCCGGGGTGAGAGCGCTCTCAGCACGGCCGGGACCGGATATTCTGACCGGTGTACGCCTTGCCGCAGCCGCCCTGAGGAGTCCGCCTTGCCCGATCCGAGCCCGGGGGCCCGTCCCACGCTCGAAGCCGTCGCGGCCCGCGCCGGCGTGTCCCGGGCGACGGTGTCGCGCGTCGTGAACGGCGGGGCGGGGGTGCGCCGGCCACTGGTGGAGCGGGTGCGCCGGGCCGTCGAGGAGCTGGGCTACATCCCGAACCACGCGGCCCGGACCCTGGTGACCCGGCGCAACGGCGCCGTCGCGGTGATCATCGCGGAACCGGAGTTCCGCGTCTTCTCCGACCCCTTCTTCGAGCAGCAGGTGCGCGGCATCAGCCGCGAGCTGACCGCGCACGACTCGCAGCTGGTGCTGCTGTGGGTGGAGGGCGCCGGCGACTACGAGCGGATCGCCCGCTACCTGGGCGGCGGCCACGTCGACGGGGCCCTGGCGTTCTCGGTGCACGACGACGACGAGCTGCCGTCGATCGTCCGCCGCGTGCAGGTGCCCACCGTGTTCGGCGGCCGCCCCGGCTGGCCGGGGGCGACCGGCGAGCTGGCCGTGCCGTACGTGGACGCCGACAACCGCGGCGGCGCCCGGGAGGCCGTGCGGTACCTGCTCGCCCAGGGCCGCGGCCGGATCGCGCACATCGCGGGGCCGCGCGACCAGACCTCGGCGACGGACCGGCTGGCCGGCTACCGGGACGTCCTGCTGGACGCCGACCCGGACCTGGTGGCGCAGGGCGACTTCACGGAGGAGAGCGGCGCCCGGGCCATGGCCGAACTGCTGGAGCGGCGGCCGGGCCTGGACGCGGTGTTCGCGGGCAACGACCTGATGGCTTCCGGCGCCCTGCGCGTGCTGCGCGAGCGCGGACTGCGGGTGCCCGAGGACGTGGCGCTGGTCGGCTTCGACGACATGGCGTCGGTCGCCGAGGCGACGGACCCGCCGCTGACGACGGTCCGGCAGGACATCGAGGGCATGGGCCGGCTGATGGTGCGGCTGCTGATGCGCGCCCTGCACCAGGACGGCGGCCCCGGGGCGCCGGACGCCGCCCCAGGGTCGGTGATCACGCCGACGGAGCTGGTCCGCCGGGCGTCCGCGTGAGCCCGGCGCGCGGACCCCGGACGGGGCCCGCGCGCCGGACGGGGTCCACGCGCGGACGGGGCCCGCGCGTGAGCGGGATCCACGCGCGGGCGGGGTTCACGCGTACGGGATGACCAGGACCGAGCGGTCCGTGCCCGTCTGGAGGCGGGCCGTGCCGTTGCCGATGGCGTGCCACACCTCCAGGCGGACCGTGCCGCCCCGGAGGTCGCCGAGCGTGCCGGTGGCCGCCTTCAGGCCGCGCGCCTGGGTGTACTCCTCCCAGCCCGTCACCGGGTCCGTCGCGAAGTACTGGTACGTCTCCGTGCGGTCGAACGTCCCGTCGCCCGTCAGGTCGTAGCTGACCCGCGCCTGCTGGCCGAGGGCGACATTGGTGCCCGCGTCGACCTGGAGGCGGAACGCCGTGGCCGCGCCCGGCCGGAGGGTGCCGTGGACGCCCTTCGCCTCGTAGACGAGCGGCAGGTGCGGGGTTCCGTCGTGGTTGCCGCCGGAGGCCGAGGCGATCGTGTCGGCGCCGGCCGTGCCGTCGGTCGCGGTGGTCAGCGCGCCGCCGGTGCGCAGCTGGAACGTGTTCCCGGTGGAGGGTCCGGGCTGGCCCGGGTCCGTGCCGCCGGTCCCGGTGCCGGTGGCGGTGGAGCGGGCCGGGACGGTGAGCTTCGCGCCGTCGGAGAAGGTGACGGTGCGGGCGGTGGAGCCGTGGTTGTGCGCCGCGTACGTCCGTACCGTGCCCTTGGTGAAGACCGCCGACGTCGGCAGGTCGCCCGTCACGGACGGGTCGGGCGCGCCGAGGGTGTCCAGGGTGGTCAGCCAGTGGTACGTGTGCGCCTTCGACTCGCCCTGCTCCGGGGTGTACGCGGCGTGGCCCGCGTCCCAGCGGGACTTGGCGGCCGCCGGGTCGGCGAGCGACTGGAACTCCCACAGGACGTCGCGCCACTCGACGGCCGGGCCGCCGTTCTCGCGCTCCATCTCGGCGATGTTGCGGCGGATCGCGTCCTTGCGGGCGGCCAGGTGCAGGGAGCCGCCGGTCACCGGCAGGACGTTGATGCCGTGGATCTCCTCGGGGTTGGCGGTCCACCAGGTGGAGTACGCGCCGCCGCTCCCCCACACCATGCCGACCGTGTCGTGGCCGAAGGAGGCGGGGAAGACCTGCTGGTCGGCGTCGAACCAGTACTGGCTGATCGCCTCGGACTCGGTGGTGAGGAGGTAGACGCCGAGGTCGCGCAGGGAGGTGTCGCCCGTCGCGGCGCCCCACAGGACGAGGCCGGCGCTGAGGTTGGTGGACTCCGAGGACGACTCCTGGTTGTTGCCCGCGGCGAAGCCCTGGTGGCCGGAGGCCCAGCTGTGCCCGGCGTACACGTCGAAGCCGCGCAGGAAGGGGAAGGCGGAGTCGGTGCGGCTGGGGTTGGCGGCGTCCCGGACGAGGGTCTTCACCATGCCGCCCCACGCCGAGTCGGCGGCCCAGGCCGGGTCGTACTGGGCGACGACGGCCGCCGCGTACACGTAGTACGAGTAGTGGAAGTGGTGGTCGTTGAGCTCGCTGTCGCTGCCGTACGAGGCGGGGTAGCCGGTCAGGGTCCGCCAGGTGCGGTCGTAGCTGAACTCGGAGGCGCCGCCCGCGGTGAACCACTCCTGGAGGCGGCCCTTCAGCAGTCCGAGGAGGCGGTCGCGGACGCCGGTCTCGCCGATCTGCTCGGCGACCGGGACGAGCTGGGCGAGCCGGCCGAGGGCCTTGCCGGTCCAGTACGTGTCGGTGGCGCCGGAGAACGGGTCGGGGGCGCCCACGACCTCGTTCAGGTAGCCGCGCAGCCGGGCCGCGTCGGTGCCGGACGCCTTGGGGAGGGCGGGCAGGACGGAGGCGGCGCGCTGGCTGGTGGTGAAGGTGCGGGACTCGCGGACCTTCATGGTGCCGCGCGGGGAGACGTACGTGTACGCGGTGAGCGGGTCCGCGGTGTGCAGCCACTGGTGGCGGTAGAGCGCCTGGAGGGTGCCCGTCTCGGTGCCCTCCTGCGGCTGGGTGGTGAGCGCGTAGGTGGCCCGGACGGTGCCGCCGCTCGTGCTCCAGCTCGCCTGGGAGCCGGTGACGAAGCTGTACGCGTACTTCCTGAACGTGGCCAGCGCCCCGGTGGAGGGCAGCACGGCGAGCGAGAAGTAGTCCTTGCCGGCCAGGCCCGCGGTGAGGGTCGAGCCGGAGACCGTCCAGTCCGCGCCGGTCGGCGCGAACAGCGCGTAGTGGTGGCCGGCGACGGTGATGCCGAGGACGTTGCCCTGGTCGGCGAAGACGGTCGGCGCGGAGGCGGTGGTGACGCGGGCGTCGCCGCCGGTGCCCTTGGCGTACACGAAGGGCAGGCCGTGGCCGATGGTGGTGCGCAGGGTGCGGGCGCCGTCGGACCAGTAGGGGGTGACGGTCCAGTCGGACCAGGCGTCGGCCTTGGTGTCGGGCGCGTTGAGGCCGGTCAGGCCGAGGGTGAGGTCGCGTTTGTGGGCGAACTCGTACTGCCGGCCGTCCCCGACGACGGCCGGGGTGGTCGGGTAGCCGACGTCGAGGCCGGCGGCGGTGGCCTGGTAGGTCAGCGGGTGGCCGTACATGGGGGTGGAGTACGGGTTGCCGCCGTAGCGCTGGAAGGCGAGGGACGACCACCAGTCGTTGGTGGGGACCGGTCTGCCCTGGGCGGCCGGGGTGACCTTGGGCGTGACGGGGGTGCCGGTGTCGGTGGTCGGTCCGGTGGTGCCGGGCGGGCGGGTGTCGGAGTGGCTGCCGGCGCCGACCGGGACGGTGGCGGCCGCCGCGGGGGCGGCGGCCGGGCCCGTGAGGCCGACGGCGGCCAGGGCCGCGGCCAGGGCGACGACGCCTGAGCGGGGGGTTCTCATGGGGGTCACCTCAGTGGTGAGGGTGGCGGAAAGCATTCGAGAGCGCTCTCAGATGCCTGGAACGTAAAACTCCTGAAACATGGCTGTCAATACAAGCGACACGGCGGGGAGTTGGGGGCGGCCCACGGCCGTTATCCGTTCGAGCCTTGACGCGACACGGCCCGCCGGGGCACGCTCCCCCCACATTTGTGAGAGCGCTCTCAACGAATGGTCACCGCTCGATCGAAGCCAAGGGAGGCTTCCCATGCCCATCGCCCGAGCCGCCAGAAGGGCCGCCGTCCGACTCGGTGCGGTCGCGCTCACCGGAGCCCTGCTCGCCGCCTGCGGATCCGGCGCGTCGGACGGTTCGTCCGACGCCGCGGGCGGCAAGGTCACGATCACCGTCGACCTGTTCGGCTCGTTCGGCTACAAGGAGGCCGGGCTGTACGCCGAGTACGAGAGGCTCCACCCCGGCATCACGATCAAGCAGACCGACACCGAGGACGAGCAGGACTACTGGAAGTCCCTGCAGACCCGGCTCGCGGGCGGCGGCGGGCTCGCCGACGTCCAGGGCATCGAGGTCGGGCGCATCGCCTCCGTCACCCAGCAGCAGGCCGACAAGTTCGAGGACCTCGGCAAGTACGGCGCCAAGGACCTCAAGGACCAGTTCGCCGAGGCCAAGTGGTCGGCGGCCACCACCAAGGACGGCCGCGTGCTGGGCCTGGGCACCGACGTCGGCCCGGAGGCCATGTGCTACCGCACCGACCTGTTCGAGCAGGCCGGCCTGCCCACGGACCGCGAGGAGCTCGCCAGGAAGTGGGCCACCTGGGACGGGTACCTGGAGCTCGGCAAGCAGTACAAGGCGAAGGCCCCCGCCAAGAGCGCCTGGCTGGACAGCGTCGGCAGCCTCTACACGATCATGATCGGCCAGGAGGAGGAGCGGTACTACGACGCCTCCGGCAAGCTGGTCTACGAGGAGAACCCGGCCGTCAAGGCCGCCTGGGACGCCGCGACCACGGCCGCCCGCGCGGGGCTGAGCGCCAAGCTCGACCAGTGGTCGCCGCAGTGGAACCAGGCGTTCGCCGCCGGGTCCTTCGCGACCATCCCGTGCCCCGCCTGGATGCTCGGCTACATCAAGGGCCAGGCCGGCGAAGCGGGCAAGGGCAAGTGGGACATCGCCAAGCTGCCCGGCGGCGCCGGCAACTGGGGCGGCTCCTACCTGGCGGTGCCGCGCGCGGCGAAGCACAAGAAGGAGGCGTACGAGCTGATCAAGTGGCTGACGGCGCCCGAGCAGCAGGCCAAGCTCTTCGAGAAGCAGGGCAACTTCCCCTCCTCGACCGGCGCCATCGCCAAGGTCGCCGACGCCAAGGACCCGTACTTCTCCGACGCGCCCATCGGGCGGATCTTCGGTGACGCCGCGAAGGAGGCGCCGGTCCAGATCCTCGGCGTGCACGACAAGAACGTCGCCGACCAGATCACCAACGCGCTGAGCGAGGTGGAGCGCAAGGGCACCGCCCCGGACAAGGCCTGGGCCAACGCGAAGAAGGGCGTCGACAACGTCATGGGGTGACCCAAGGCGCCGGCCCCGCCGGGCGCTGCCCGCCCGGCGGGGCCCTCCCCCTCGTCCCGACCCACCGACCCACCGACCTCCCGAAGGGCCGCACCGTGACCCTGACCGCTCCGGCGGGCACCGCCGCGCCGCCGACCCCGCCCCCCGACGAGGCCGCCCGGCCCTCGGCGGCGCGCCGGGTCTGGGCGACCGTCTCGCCGTACGCCTACATCGCCCCCTTCTTCACCCTCTTCGCCGCCTTCGGGCTCTTCCCGCTCGTGTACACCGCCTTCGTGTCGCTCTACCGGGTCGAGCTGCAGACCCCCGGCGACATGGAGTGGCGCGGACTCGGCAACTACACGGCGCTGTTCGCCGACGAGTTCTTCTGGACCTCGCTGCGCAACACGTTCACCATCGGCGTGCTGTCCACGGTCCCGCAGCTCGTCATGGCGCTGGGCCTGGCGCACCTGCTCAACTACAAGCTGCGCGGGCGGACCTTCTTCCGCACGGCGATGCTCCTGCCGTACGCCACCTCCGTCGCCGCGGCGACGCTCGTCTTCGCGCAGCTCTTCGGCCACGACTTCGGCCTGGTCAACTACGTCCTCGGACTGGTCGGGATCGGCCCGGTGGACTGGCAGACCGGGACGGTCGCCTCGCAGGTCGCCGTCTCGACGATCGTCGTCTGGCGCTGGACCGGCTACAACGCGCTGATCTACCTGGCCGGCATGCAGTCGATCCCGAGCGAGCTGTACGAGGCCGCCGAGATGGACGGGGCCTCCCGCTGGCGGCAGTTCCTGCACGTGACGCTGCCGGGGCTGCGGCCGACCATCGTCTTCACCGTCGTCGTGTCGACGATCGGCGCCACCCAGCTGTTCGGTGAGCCGCTGCTCTACGAGGGCTCCGTCTCCGGCGGCATCTCGCACCAGTACCAGACGCTCGGCCTCTACATGTACGAGCAGGGCTGGGGCTTCTTCCACCTGGGGCGGGCCGCGGCCATCGCCTGGGTGATGTTCCTGCTCATCGTGGTGCTCGTCGGGGCCAACGCCCTGTTCGCGCGCCGCCGTTCCCGCAAGGAGGCCGGTCGATGACCACGCGCGCGGGGCGCACGCTGCACGGCGGCAAGGTCGCGTACGCGATCCTGATCCTCGCCGTCCTCGTCTCGGCCTTCCCGTTCTACTGGACGATCGTCGCCGCCAGCCGGTCCAACGCCGACCTGGCCCAGGTGCCGCCGTCGCTGCTGCCGGGCCCGAACCTGATCCGCAACATCGAGGCGGTGATGGAGGAGGCCGACATCGGCACGGCGCTGGTCAACTCGCTGATCGTGTCCGGGTCCATCACCGTCGGCACCGTGCTGTGCTGCACGCTCGCCGGGTTCGCCTTCGCCAAGCTGCGCTTCCGCGGCCGGGGCGCGCTCCTCGCGGTCACGGTCGGCACGATGATGATCCCGCCGCAGCTCGGGGTGATCCCGCTGTTCATGGTGATCGCCGAGCTGAGTTGGGTGAACCAGCTCCAGTCGGTGATCCTGCCGGGCCTGGTCTCGGCGTTCGGGGTGTTCTTCATGCGGCAGTTCCTGGTGCAGGCCCTGCCGGACGAGCTGATCGAGGCGGCGCGGGTCGATGGGGCGTCGACCGCGCGGATCTTCTGGTCGATCGTGGTGCCGATCGCGCGGCCCGGCATGGCCGTGCTCGGACTGCTGACGTTCATGGCCGCCTGGAACGACTTCTTCTGGCCGATCGTCGCCCTGTCGTCGCAGAACCCGACCGTGCAGGTCGCGCTGCGCCAGCTCGGCGGCGGCTACGTCCACGACCAGTCCGTGATCATGGCGGGCACGCTGCTGGGCACGCTGCCCGTGCTGCTGGTCTTCGGCCTGCTGGGCCGGCAGATCGTCGGCGGCATCATGCAGGGCGCGGTCAAGGGCTGACCCCCGCCCCCCTTCCCCTTCCCCTCCGACTCCCGGGAGTTCCCTCCTCATGACCGCTGTCGACGCACGGCTCCGCCCGGCCGCGGGGCGCGCCTTCCCCGCCGGCTTCCGCTGGGGCACCGCCACCGCCGCCTACCAGATCGAGGGCGCCGCCGCCGAGGACGGCCGGACCCCGTCCATCTGGGACACCTTCAGCCGTACGCCCGGCAAGGTGCGCAACGGCGACACGGGCGACATCGCCGCCGACCACTACCACCGGATGGCCGAGGACGTCGCGCTGATGCGGGACCTCGGCGTCACCGACTACCGCTTCTCCGTCTCCTGGTCCCGCGTGCAGCCCACCGGGAGCGGCCCGGCCTCGCAGAAGGGCCTGGACTTCTACCGCCGGCTGACGGACGAGCTGCGCGGGGCGGGCATCCGCCCGGTCGCCACGCTGTACCACTGGGACCTGCCGCAGGAGCTGGAGACCCCGTCCGCCGACGGCCCCGGCGGCTGGCCGCACCGGGACACGGCCGAGCGGTTCGCCGAGTACGCGGCGCTGACGGCCGGCGCGCTGGGCGACCGGGTCGCCACCTGGACGACGCTGAACGAGCCGTGGTGCGCCGCGTTCCTCGGGTACGCCTCCGGGGTGCACGCCCCCGGCCGTACGGACCCGGCCGCCTCCCTGCGCGCCGCGCACCACTTCAACCTGGCGCACGGCCTCGCGGTACGGGCGCTGCGGGCGGCGCTGCCCGCGTCGGCGGAGGTGTCGCTGACGCTGAACCTGCACGCGGTGCGGCCGCTGACCGGGTCGGACGCGGACCGGGACGCGGCGCGGCGGGTCGACGCGCTCGGCAACCGGGTGTTCCTCGACCCGGTGTTCCACGGGCGGCTGCCCGAGGACCTGGTCGCGGACACGGCGGCGCTGACGGACTGGTCGTTCGTCCGGGACGGCGACCTGGAGGCGGCGTCCGCGCCCGTCGACTCGCTGGGGATCAACTACTACTCCCCCACGGTCGTCGCGGCCGGCACCCACGAGGGGCCGTCGCCCTGGCCGGGCGCCGAGGGGCACGTCCGGTTCGAGCCCGCGCCGGGGCCGCGCACCGCGATGGACTGGCCGGTGGACGCGGACGGGCTGTACGAGCTGCTGACCCGGCTGCGCGACGAGCTGCCGCACGTCCCGCTGGTGATCACCGAGAACGGCGCGGCGTACGACGACTACGCCGATCCGTCCGGCGCCGTCCACGACCCGGAGCGGGTGGCGTACCTGCACCAGCACCTGGCCGCCGTGCACCGGGCCCTCGCGGACGGCGTGGACGTGCGCGGGTACTTCCTGTGGTCGCTGCTGGACAACTTCGAGTGGGCGTACGGCTACGGCAAGCGGTTCGGCATCGTCCACGTCGACTTCGCGTCGCAGCGGCGCACCCCGAAGGACAGCGCCCGCTGGTACGCGGACGTCATCGCGCGGGGCGGCCTGCCCGGCTGAGCCGGTGGGCGCGGCGCGCCTCCCGGGCCCGCGGGAGGTAGCGCAGCCGCTCGGGGAGTGCGGGCACGACGGCCCGCACGACCCGGGCCAGGAGGCGCAGCCTGCGCTCCTGGGCGTCCGACCACTCCAGGCCGATCGCCTCCCGCGCCTCGGGCGGCAGGAACCCCACGGCGACGAAGGCGCGGAAGCGTGCGAAGCGCGGCCACAGCAGGGGCCACAGCGGGCGCAGCAGGAGGCGGAGCGGCAGGGGCCCGCGGTCGGGCGGCGGCAGCGGGACGTCGGTGGCCAGCAGCTCGCGGACGACGGCGGTCGCCTCGACCTCGTCGGCGAGGACCTTGCGGTAGTAGGGCCAGAACTCCTCGACGGTCTGCGGCATGTCGCGGTCGCGGATGCCGAGGATCCGGCCGACCTGGAGCCACTCGGCGTAGAAGCGGCGCTCCTGCTCCTCGGTCATGGGGCGGACGAGGTAGCGGGCCGCGTGGCGGTGGACGGGGAAGCCGGTGGCGTGGACCCAGGCGTAGACCGCCGGGTCCAGGGCGTGGTACGAGCGGCCGTGCGCATCGGTGCCGCGGATCGCGCGGTGCGCCCGGCGCAGGCGCCGGCCCTCCTCGGCGGCGGCCTCTCCCCCGTACACCCACAGCTGCAGGGAGCGCAGGGAGCGCTCGGCGCGGCCCCACGGGTCGGTGCGGAAGACGGAGTGCTCGTCGACGCCCGCGCCGACGGCCGGGTGGGCGACCTGGAGGACGAACGCCGAGGGCAGCATGAGCAGGGCGCGGACGTCGCCCGTGAGGCTCCACAGGACCCCGCCGGGAGGGGGCGGCGCGGGGTGGTCGGGGGCCTCGGTCACGGGAGCTGCTCCGGGGGTGCGGGTGGCGGGCCGGTGTCCGCCGGGTGGACTTCCAGTATGCGAGCGGCGGCGGTGGAGACCGTGGCGGGGTCCGGGGGCTTCGGGCGGCGGTTCTTCGCCGGACCGCCCGATCTCCGCAAGATTTCCTCCATCCGCGATCTACCCGAGAGTAACCGCGGCTGCTTTGATGTGCGGCGCCGAGTCCGACGCCCCACCTCTCCGAGGGAGTTGCCGTGCCCCTTTCCCCGCGTTCCGCGGTCCGCCGCGCGCCGCGCGCCGCCCTGTCCGCCGCGGTGTCCGCCGCGCTCGCCGCGGTGTCGCTGGCCGCCGCGGCGCCGCGGGCGGCGGCCGCCCCCGCCGCGGCCGAGGCGACGCCGAGCCTGAGGGTCCTGACGTACAACGTGTTCCTCTTCAGCCGGTCGCTGTACCCGAACTGGGGGCAGGACCACCGCGCGAGGGCCATCCCGGCGGCGCCGTTCTTCCAGGGCAACGACGTGGTGGTGGTCCAGGAGGCGTTCGACAACTCCTCGTCGGACGCGCTGCTGGGGAACGCGTCCGACCGGTACCCGCACCGGACGCCCGTGATGGGCCGCGGCACGTCCGGCTGGGACGCGACGGGCGGGTCGTACGCGTCGGCCACCCCGGAGGACGGCGGGGTGGCGGTGCTGAGCAGGTGGCCGATCCTGCGCAAGGAGCAGTACGTGTACAAGGACGCGTGCGGCGCGGACTGGTACTCCAACAAGGGCTTCGTGTACGTGGTGCTGGACGTGAACGGCACGCGGGTGCACGTGGTGGGCACGCACGCCCAGTCGACCGACCCCGGCTGCGCGGCGGGCGAGGCGGCGCAGGTGCGCGCGCGGCAGTTCCGGGCGATGGACGCCTTCCTGGACGGCAAGCACATCCCGTCGTCGGAGCAGGTGATCGTGGCCGGCGACCTCAACGTCGACTCGCGGACGCCGGAGTACGCGACGATGCTCGCCGACGCGGGCCTGGCCGACGCGGACGCGCGCACCGGCCACGCGTACTCCTTCGACACGGCGGAGAACTCCATCGCCGCGGAGCGCTACCCGGACGACCCGCGCGAGGACCTCGACCACGTCCTGCACCGCGCCGGGCACGTCCGCCCGGCCGGCTGGACGAACCTGGTGGTCAAGGAGCAGAGCGCCCCCTGGAAGGTGTCGAGCTGGGGCCGGGAGTACACGTACACCAACCTGTCGGACCACTACCCGGTCGTGGCGTCCGGGCGGTAGTCGTACGGGGTCGTGGTGGACAGCACCGTGAAGCCGAGGCGGGCGAGGACGGGGCGGCTGTCGTCGGACGCGTCGACCTGGAGCCAGGGGTGGCCGCGGTCGGCGGCGATCCGGGCCCGGTGGGCGACGAGGGCGCGGTAGAGGCCCCTGCCCCGCCACTCCGGCACGGTGCCGCCGCCCCACAACCCGGCGAATCCCGTGCCGGGCGCCGTCTCCATGCGCGCCGAGCTGACCGGCCGGCCGTCCGCCACGGCGACGACGGCGACGACCGTGCCGGCCTGCTCGGCGAGCTGCCCGAGCAGCCGCCGCCGCAGGCGGGTGCCGTCCGTGCCGAACGCCCGGTCGTGGACGTCCACCAGGAGGTCCACCCCGGTGGCGTCCGTCACCGGGACCAGGTCCACCCCGGCGGGGAGCGCGGCGGGGACGGCGGCGATCCGGGCCGTCTCGGCGACCATCAGCGCCTCGCGCTGCCCGGGGGCGAAGCCGGCGGCACGCAGCCGGTCACCCAGGTCCCCCGGCTCGTCGTGCTCGTACAGCTTCCACTCGAACTCCCGGCCCAGGGAGGTGAAGTGGCGGACCTGCTCCTCGATCGCGCGGTCCGCCGAGGAGGCCGTGAGGCCGCTCCACAGCACGCCGTTCCACGCCTCCGCCGGGCCGGTCTGCCGCACGACGCCCCCGACCCGCTCGATCCGGCACCCGGGCCCGTCCGGCCGGGCCTCCCGCCGTACCCGCCGGTCGAACAGGGCCAGTACCTCCGCGTCGTCCATGCGGGCACTCGACCACCTCGGCGCGGCGGACGGCAAAGGGTTTTCGGCCCCGCCCCCGTGCGGGCGCCCCAGACCCCCGCCTGAACACCCCTCCCCCTGCCTCCGCCCTCCTCCCCTCCCCTGCTCCTCTCCTCCCGGCCGCTCGGGCCGTCGGTCCGCGCCGGCAGGGAGGCCGGCCGGCTCAGCCGTCGTGGTCCTGGACCGTCACCGGGACGCCGCCGCTGCCCGTGCGCACGCCCCGCCGGCCCACCATGTCGGCGACCCACGGGTACGGGCCCACCCGCACGTCCTGCACGGCGCCGAGGCCGAAGTCGTTGCGGGCGCGCTCGCGGTGCCGGCGGCGGTAGGCGGCCTCCGGCTCGGGCCACCGGCGCGACAGGGCGCAGGTGGTCCTTGCGTGAACCGCCGCCTCCTCGCCGCCGAGCGCCGGTCAGTACGCGGAGGGCCAGCCGCCGCTCCACTCGAGCAGGTTGAGGCCGAGCTTGGGAGCACCGCCGTCCCTGCCGTCGTAGTAGTGGTAGACGAGCAGGTCCTTTCCGCCGTCGGGCGCCCGCAGCATGGTCGGGTCGTGGACGACGACGTCGCCGGTGACCCTCCCGGGGCCCGGGTAGGCCGACGCGCTCGACGGCACCGCCGCGGCCTTCGGCTCCATGTCCTGTCCGAACACCCCGAAAGCCGTGCCGTAGGCCACGGCCCCTGCGGCGGCCAGCGCCAGCGGGATTCCCGAGAACAGGGCCGTCCTCCTGCGATGCCGCGCCTTACCGTGGCCGGGCCGCTCAGCCATGCGTGTCTTCCCGATCTGTACGTACGTGGGGGGCGCCCGTGAGGAACGGGCTGCTCCTCAGTCGCCGCAGACTCGAGAAGGGTTGCCACCCCGCCGAAAACGCCTGCCTCCAGCCGCTGCCCCAGGGCACGGGGAGACGGCCGGCCCCCAGCTGCCCGGCGCGCTCCTCCCGCCGGTCCCGGTGATTCAGAGGCACTCATGGAGTGGGATGAGGTGCAGCGCGGTGTTCCAGTCCTGCTTGCGCCGCAGGCCAGGGCCTCAGGCGGCGGATGGATCGGGGTGGCCGGGCAACTGCTGCCCCGGGCGCAGGAATCGCTGGCCGCCCTGTTCGTCGCGCACCGCGAGGTACCCGGCGTCCGTCAGCCGCTGTGCGATCTTCCCGCGGCGGGTCGCGCCCACCGTGAACGCCACGGTGAAGAGCAGCGCGACCGCCCCGCCGGAGGCGACTGCTTCGACCGGCGACCCGTCGACAAGCAGGAGGGCGGTCAGGACCGCGCAGGCGAGGTAGCCCATCACCTTCTGTCTCCGGTCGGCTACGTAAAGGGCCATGACGTCGAAGGTGATGAGGTCCTTCAGCACGGCCACGGCAGCGACCGCTTCGGGGAGCGGCTTCAGCGAGCCTTGCTCCAGCCCCGGCACCGTCCCGCGGTTGCCCGCCTGCGGATGGGCGGTGATGGTGGCCGCCTCGCGGACGCGGGCGGCGGGCCGCGGGTCCCGGTACATCCGGACCTGGATGAGCGAGTTCTTGAACCCGGTCCTGTACGCCATGCCGTACGTGTAGCCGTACTGCTCCGCCACGTGCGCCAGGGCGGCCGCCTTCGGCGTGGAGCCCTGAGGGGCGATCTCGACGGTGTCCTGCTGCCGGGCGATCTGCTGGAGCATCCCCGCTATGTGACGTTCCACCGACATCCTCTTCCCCGCCCCCTTGGGGCCCCGCGCCCGGGGCCGACCGGCACACACCCTAAAGCGTGTTGCACAAGGTTGTGATCAGGCAGGTCGGAGCAGGATCGTCGACAAGCCCACCGGCCGCGCGGAGCGCAAGCTTCCCCAGCTGGGGGCACAGGCCGCGTCAACACGTGCCGGCCGCCGTGGCTCGCTCTGGTCGACGGCACTGGCAGCGCGGTGGAGACCTGTGGGGGTGCGGCGAGGCACACGCGCGCCTGACCGGTCGGCGCACCCGCCGTCATAACGGGATGCCGTCGGCTGAGGTTCGTGCCACGACCGTGCCGGACGCAGGGGTCAGCCACGGCCGACAACGGCGCCCCGCGGCCGAGTGCCCATCCCCTTCCCCGGACGGCGAAGCAGCAGCTCATCAGCCCGCAGATCACCCCGCCTCTCCTTCACAGCGGTGGTGGGACAGCAATACTGTTGCAGCAGTGCGACACCACAGTGGAAACGAGGCCCCCTTGGCGACCGAGACGCAGCAGTCGGCGTTCACCGTGGACGAGCTCGCCGCGCGCGCGGGCGTCACCGTCCGCACCATCCGCTTCTACAGCACGCGCGGGCTGCTGCCGCCGCCCGTCATCGGCCCCCGCCGGGTCGGCCGGTACGGGGCCGAGCACCTGGCGCGGCTGGCGCTCATCGAGGAGCTCCAGCACCAGGGCATGACCCTCGCGGCGATCGAGCGGTACCTGGAGCAGCTCCCCGCGGACGTGGACGCCCACGGCCTGGCCATCCATCGGGCCCTGGTGGCCACCTGGTCGCCGGACGCCGCGGAGCACCTGACGCGGGCCGAGCTGGAGCGGCGGGCCGGACGGGAGCTGACCGACGCGGACATGGACCTGCTCACCGCGATGGACGTGCTCACCGGCCCGGACGAGGAGGGGCTCCTCCGCGTCGACCTCGGGCTCCTGCGGCTCGGGCTGCAGCTGCTCGACGTGCCGATCCCGCACGCCACGATCGTGGCCGCCCGCGAGGTGCTGGTCGAGCACACCCGCGACGCGGCCCAGGAGCTGACCCGGCTGTTCCGGGACGAGGTGTGGAACCCGTACCGGGAGCGGGAGGCGGACCCGGAGGACCCGCAGCACGTCAGGGCGATGAAGTCCCTGTCCGCGCACATGCAGCCCCTGGTGGTGCAGGCCCTGGTCACCGCCTTCCAACGGTCCCTGACCGACGAACTGCGGGCCGCCTTCCGCGTCCCCTAGGCACACTCCCCTCTCCGGGGACGCCCCCCCTGTAGCGCTCGTGGAGCCGAAGGGGGACGCCCGCCGTGGAGCCGAAGGCACGCGGATGTCGGGAGGGGGCGGGTGCCCCCCTGTAGCGCTCGTGGAGCCGAAGGGGCGCGCGGGTGTCGGGAAGACGAGCGCGCGCAGGCCCCGAGGTACGAGGGGCCGAGCACGGTCGACTTCCCGACACCCGCACACAGCGCCCCGGAGGCGGAACGAGCCCAAAAATCAGTCCTTGAAGACCTCGCCCCGCTCGGCCTTCTCCACCAGCAGGGCCGGCGGCTCGAACCGCTCGCCGTAGCGTTCGGCCAGTTCGCGTGCCCGTGCGACGAAGCCGGGCAGTCCGCCCCGGTAGCCGTTGGCGTACTGGAGCACGCCACCGGTCCAGGCGGGGAAGCCGATGCCCATCACGGAGCCGATGTTGGCGTCGGCGACGGAGGTGAGGACGCCCTCCTCCAGGCAGCGGATCGAGTCGAGTGCCTCGGAGAACAGCATCCGTTCCTGCATGTCCTCGAACGGGACGTCCGCGTCCGGCCGGGTGAAGTGTTCCCGCAGGCCCGGCCAGAGGCCGGTGCGCCGGCCGTTCTCGTCGTAGTCGTAGAAGCCCGCGCCACCGCTGCGGCCGGGCCGGTCGAACTCGTCGACCATCCGGTCGATGACGGCCTCCGCGGGGTGCGTGCGCCAGGTGCCGCCCGCCTCCTGCACCGCGCGCCGCGTCTCGTCGCGGATCCTGCGGGGCAGGGTCAGGGTCAGTTCGTCCATCAGGGACAGCACCTTCGCCGGGTATCCCGCCTGGCCCGCGGCCTGCTCGACGGACGCGGGCTCGACGCCCTCGCCGACCATGGCGACGCCTTCGTTGATGAACTGGCCGATGACGCGTGAGGTGAAGAAGCCGCGCGAGTCGTTGACGACGATGGGCGTCTTGTGGATCTGCCGGACGAGGTCGAAGGCTCGGGCCAGTGCCTCCTCGCCGGTCCGCTCGCCCTTGACGATCTCGACGAGCGGCATCTTGTCGACGGGTGAGAAGAAGTGCAGGCCGATGAAGTCCGCCTGCCGTTCCACGCCTTCGGCGAGGGCGGTGATCGGCAGGGTCGAGGTGTTGGAGCACAGCAGGGCGTCGGGCGCGACGACGCCCTGGACCTCCTGGAACACCTTGTGCTTGAGCGCGGTGTCCTCGAAGACGGCCTCGATGACGGCGTCGCAGCCGGCGAGGTCGGCCGCGTCGGCGGTGGGCCGGATCCGGGCCAGCAGCGCGTCGGCCTTCTCCCGGGTGGTGCGGCCCCGCTCCACCGCCTTGGCGCACAGCTTCTCGGAGTACGCCCGGCCCTTGGCCGCGGCCTCCTCGGAGACGTCCTTGAGGACGACCTCGACACCGGCCTTCGCGCAGGCGTACGCGATGCCGGCGCCCATCATGCCGGCGCCGAGGACGGCGACCTTGCGGACGGTGCGCGGTTCCACTCCCCGGGGGCGGCTGCGGCCGGCGTTGACGGCCTGGAGGTCGAAGAAGAACGCCTGGATCATGTTCTTGGCGGTCTGGCCGGTGACCAGTTCGGTGAAGTAGCGGGCCTCGACGACCTGCGCCGTCTCGAAGTCGACCTGGGACCCCTCGACGGCCGCCGCGAGGATGTTGCGCGGGGCGGGGAAGGGGGCGCCGTTCAGCTGCTTCTTCAGGTTGGCGGGGAAGGCCGGCAGGTTCGCGGCGAACCGGGGGTGCGCGGGCGTCCCGCCGGGGATCTTGTAGCCGGGTTCGTCCCAGGGCTGGCGGGACTCGGGGTGCGCGTCGATGAACGCGCGGGCCTTGGCGATCATCTCCTCGGGCGTCTCGGCGACCTCGTGGACCAGGCCGTTCTCCAGGGCGCGCCGTGGCGGGTACTGCGTGCCTTGGAGGAGCACCTTCAGCAGGGCGTCCGTGACGCCCATGAGCCGTACGGCGCGGGTGACGCCGCCGCCTCCGGGGAGCAGGCCGAGCGTGACCTCGGGCAGGCCGATCCTCGAACCGGGCGCGTCGAGGGCGATCCGGTGGTGGGAGGCGAGGGCGATCTCGTACCCGCCGCCAAGCGCGGCGCCGTTGATCGCGGCCACCACGGGCTTGCCGAGGGTCTCGATGCGGCGCAGGGAGCGCTTGACGTCGCAGGACGCGTCGAAGACCCGCTGGGCGTCGGCCGGGCCGGCCTTCATCATGTCCTTGAGGTCGCCGCCCGCGAAGAAGGTCTTCTTGGCGGAGGTGTAGACGATGCCGCGGATGGAGTCCCTCTCCGCCTCCGCCCGGTCGGCGATCGCGGCGATCGAGGTGCGGAACGCCTCGTTCATGGTGTTGGCGGACTGGTCGGGGTCGTCGAGGACGAGGGTGACGACGCCGGTCTCGTCCTGCTCCCAGCGGATGGTGGAACGCGTCGGCATGGCGGTCATGGGTGCTTCTTCCGTGACGGGGGTCGGACGGGGCGGTCAGAGACGCTCGACGATGGTGGCGATGCCCATGCCGCCGCCGACGCAGAGGGTCGCGAGGCCGTACCGCTTGTCCTGGCGCTCCAGTTCGTCGACGAGGGTGCCCAGGATCATCGCGCCGGTGGCGCCGAGGGGGTGGCCGAGCGCGATGGCGCCGCCGTTGACGTTGGTCTTGTCGAGGGGCAGCCCCATGTCCCGGGCGTAGCGCAGGACCACCGCGGCGAACGCCTCGTTGATCTCGACGAGGTCGATGTCGTCGATGGTGAGTCCGGCCTTGGCGAGCGCCTTGCGGCTGGCGGGGGCGGGGCCGGTGAGCATGATGGTGGGTTCGGAGCCGGAGACGGCGGCGGAGACGATGCGGGCGCGCGGCGTCAGCCCGTACCGTTCGCCGACCTCGCGGGAGCCGATGGCGACGAGGGCGGCGCCGTCGACGATGCCGGAGGAGTTGCCGGCGTGGTGGACGTGGTCGATCTTCTCGATCCAGTGGTACTTCTGCAGGGCGACGGCGTCGAAGCCGCCCATCTCCCCGATGCCGGCGAAGGACGGCTTGAGCGCGGCGAGGCTGTCGGCGGTGGTGCCGGGGCGCAGGTGCTCGTCGTGGTCGAGGACGACGAGGCCGTTGCGGTCCTTGACGGGGACGACGGACCGGTCGAAGCGGCCTTCCTTCCAGGCGGTCGCGGCGCGTTCCTGGGAGAGCGCCGCGTACTCGTCGACGTCGCGCCGGGAGAAGCCCTCCACGGTGGCGATGAGGTCGGCGCTGATGCCCTGGGGGACGAAGCGGGTGTCGTGGTTGGTCATCGGGTCGGACATCCAGGCGCCGCCGTCGGAGCCCATCGGCACGCGGGACATCGACTCGACGCCGCCGGCGAGGACGAGGTCCTCCCAGCCGGAGCGGACCTTCATGGCGGCGGTGTTGACCGCGTCCAGCCCGGAGGCGCAGTAGCGGTTCGACTGGACGCCGGCGACGGTGTCGGGCAGTCCGGCGGCGATGGCCGCGATCTTGGCGATGTCGGAGCCCTGGTCGCCGAGCGGGGAGACGACGCCGAGGACGATGTCGTCGACGGCGGCGGGGTCGAGTCCGGGGAGGCGGTCGCGCAGCTCGTGGATCAGGCCGACGACGAGGTCGATGGGTTTGGTGCCGTGGAGGGAGCCGTTGGCCTTGCCGCGCCCGCGCGGGGTGCGGATCGCTTCGTACACGTACGCTTCGGTGGTCACTGGTCGGGCCTTTCGCGTCGCGGGAGGGGTCGCTTCGACGTCCGGGGTGGGTCAGCCGAGCAGCGAACGGCCGATGATCTCCTTCATGATCTCGGTCGTGCCGCCGTAGATGGTCTGGATCCGCCCGTCGGTGAACGCCCGGGCGACCGGGTACTCGCTCATGTAGCCGTACCCGCCGTGGAGCTGGAGGCACCGGTCGGCGACCCGCTTCTGGAGCTCGGTCGCCCACCACTTGGCCATGGAGGCGTGGACGGCGTCGAGCCCGCCGTCCACGTGGTCCTCGATGCAGCGGTCGAGGAACGCGCGGGTGACGGCGCACTCGGTGGCCATCTCGGCGATCTCGAAGCGGACGTGCTGGAGCCTGGCGAGGGGCCGGCCGAACGCCTCGCGCTCCTTGACGTACGCGGTGGTGATCTCCAGGAGGTGTTCGGCGCCCGCCGCGGCGGCGACGGCGATGGCCAGGCGCTCCTGGGCGAGGTGGGTCATCAGGTGGACGAAGGCGCCGTCGACCTCGCCGAGCAGGTTCTCCTTGGGAACGCGGACGTCGTGGAAGAACAGCTCGGCGGTGTCCTGGGCCTTCTGGCCGATCTTGTCGAGGTTGCGGCCGCGTTCGAAGCCGGGCATGCCGCGTTCGACGACGAGGAGGGACAGGCCGTGGGCGCCGCCCTCGGGGGTGGTCTTCGCGACGACCACGACGAGGTCGGCGAGGATGCCGTTGGAGATGAACGTCTTGGAGCCGTTGAGCAGCCAGTGGTCGCCGCGGTCCTCGGCGGTGGTGCGGATGCCCTGGAGGTCGGATCCGGCGCCGGGCTCGGTCATGGCGATGGCGGTGACGGTCTCGCCGGTGCAGAAGCCGGGCAGCCAGCGGCGCTTCTGCTCGTCGGTGCCGAGGTCGGTCAGGTACGGGCCGATGATGTCGTTGTGCAGGCCGATGGCGAGGCCGGGGGCGCCGGCGCGGGTGAACTCCTCGGCGAGGACGGCGCCGTAGCGGAAGTCGGGGTTGCCCCCGCCCCCGTACTCCTCGGGGACGGCGAGGCCGAGGAGGCCCTGCCGGCCGGCGGCGAGCCAGGCCTCGCGCGCGACGACGCCGTCCTTCTCCCACCGGTCGTAGTGCGGCAGGACCTCCTTGGCGAGGAAGGTGCGGACGGTGTCGCGGAACGCGTCGTGCTCGGCGTCGAAGATCCGGCGCTTCAACTCGGCCTCCTGTCGGCGGGGTGGATGCTCGGTACGTCCCAGTCGCGGGCGACCTCGTCGGCGTCGGCGCCCGGCCGGGCGGGCGGGCGGCGCACGGAGCCCGGGGTCGCGGAGAAGCGGGGCGCGGGCGCGGGCTGGGTGAGTCCGCCGTGCGCGGTGAAGGTGGAGCGGGCGGCGAGGTGCGGGTGGCCGGGGGCCTCGCGCAGCGACAGGACGGGGGCGACGCAGGCGTCGGTGTCCTCGAACAGGGCGGTCCACTCGGCGCGGTCGCGGGTGCGGAACCGGGCGGCGACGGCGGTGCGCAGCTCGTCCCAGCGGGCGGGGTCGTGGCGGGCGGCGGCGGTGTGCTCGTCGAGTCCGAGGAGGCGGGTGAACTCGTCGTAGAACCGCTGTTCCAGCGCGCCGACCGCCATGTGGCCGCCGTCGGAGGTCTCGTACGTGCCGTAGAAGGGGCAGCCGCCGTCGAGGAGGTTGGTGCCGCGCCGGTCCTGCCAGGCGCCGGCCGCGAGCATGCCGTGGATCATCGTGGCGAGGTGGACGGCGCCGTCCGTGATCGCGGCGTCGACGACCTGTCCGGTGCCGCCCTCCGCGCGGGCGTGGTGCAGTGCCGCGAGGACGCCGACGACGAGGTAGAGGGAGCCGCCCGCGTAGTCGCCCAGCAGGTTGGCGGGGACGGCCGGCGGCCCGCCGGGCGCGCCGATCATGGACAGGGTGCCGGTGACGGCGAGGTACGTGATGTCGTGGCCGGCGCGGTGGGCGAGCGGCCCTTCCTGGCCCCAGCCGGTCATCCGCCCGTACACCAGCCTCGGGTTGCGGGCGAGGCACGCGCGGGGGCCGACGCCGAGGCGTTCGGCGACGCCGGGGCGGTAGCCCTCGATGAGGACGTCGGCGCGTTCGACGAGGTCGAGTACGGCCGCGGGCCCGTCGTCGGCCTTGAGGTCGACGAGGACGGAGCGCTTGTTGCGGTTGGTGAGGTCGTACGCGGGGTCGATGCCGAGGCCGGCGCCGCCGGGCCGGTCGACGCGGACGACGTCGGCGCCGAGGTCGGCGAGGAGCATGGCCGCGTACGGGCCGGGGCCGATGCCGGCCAGCTCGACCACGCGCACTCCGCGGAGCGGGCCGGTGCCCGTCGTCGCCGTCATCCGGCCCCCTCGCCACTCCACTGTGACACTTCCGCTGTGACAGTGATGATGTTAAGAACGTGTTCCACCGCGCACAACCCCTTCGGGCGGGTCCGCGCGGACGGTACCCCGGGAAGGCGGGGAGCGGGGCGGGCGCTAGCCTCTGCCTCCTCACATCAGCCCACCGGAGCAGCGGCGGAGGAGACCGGATGGACACGCGGGACGGCACGCCACGGACGTTCGACGTGGTTCTCTTCGGGGCGACCGGGTTCGTCGGGGAGCTCACCGCCCGGTACCTCGTCGCGCACGCGCCGGCCGGCTGCCGCTGGGCGCTCGCCGGGCGGGACCGGGACAGGCTGGAGCGGCTGCGCGACCGGCTCGCCACCGAGCACCCGCGGTGCGCCGGGCTGCCGCTGCTGGTGGCGGACGCCGGTGACGCGGAGGCGCTGCGCGGCCTCGCCGAGTCGGCTCGGGTGGTGGCCACGACGGTCGGCCCGTACGTCTGGTACGGCGAACCGCTCGTCGCCGCCTGCGCCGAGGCGGGCACGGACTACGTCGACCTGACGGGCGAGCCGGAGTTCGTCGACCTGATGTACGTACGCCATGACGCGCGGGCGCGGGAGACGGGGGCGCGGCTGGTGCACGCCTGCGGCTTCGACTCGGTCCCGCACGACCTGGGCGTCTACTTCACCGTGGGGCAGCTGCCGCGGGACGTGCCGCTGCGGGTCGACGGGTTCGTCCGGACGAACGCCTTGTTCTCGGGCGGCACGTTCGCCTCCGCGCTCACCGCCCTGGGCCGGGGCCGGCAGACGGCGAGGGCGGCGCGGGAGCGGCGGCTGCACGAGCCGCGGCAGGTGGGGCGGCGGGCCGTGGCCCCGCTGGGCGGGCCGCGGTTCAGCCGGGAGACGGGCGCGTGGGCGCTGCCGCTGCCGACGCTGGACCCGCGGGTCGTGGCCCGGTCGGCGGCGGCGCTGCCGGTGTACGGGCCGGACTTCCGCTACCGGCACTACGCGGCGGTGCGGACGCTGCCGGTGGCGCTGGGCGGCGCGGCGGCCGTGGGGGCGGGCTTCGCGCTGGCGCAGCTGCCGCCGGCGCGGCGCTGGCTGATGAGCCGCCACGCGCCGGGCAGCGGGCCGGACGCGGAGCGCAGGCGGCGCAGCTGGTTCCGGGTGCGGTTCGTCGGCGAGGGCGGCGGGCGGCGGGTGTGCACGGAGGTCTCGGGCGGCGACCCGGGCTACGACGAGACGGCGAAGATGCTCGCCGAGTCGGCGCTGTGCCTCGCCTTCGACAGCGGCCTGCCGAGGACGGCCGGGCAGGTGACGACGGCGGTCGCGATGGGCGACGCGCTCCTGGCGCGGCTCCGCGCGGCGGGCGTCCGCTTCCGGGTCGCGGACGCCCGCTGAGCCCCGGCGCACGGGCGGGACGGGGGCGCGGACGGCTCGCGGGCGGGGACGGTCACTCCCGTACGAGGCAGAACGGGTGGCCGGCCGGGTCGGCGCAGACGATCCAGCCCCGGTCCGGGCCGCCCGCGTCCAGGACGGACGCGCCCAGCGCCACGACCTCGTCGCGGGCTCGCGCCGGGTCGGCCACGCCGACGTCGAGGTGGGACCGCTGGGGGTGCTCCGGGTCGGGCCGGTGGGCGGCCGCGCGCTGGAAGGCCAGGACGCGGCCGTCGTCGAGGTGGAGCGTCGCCCAGTCGTCGTCGAGGGACCAGCGGGGGTCGGGGCGGTCGACCTCGCCGCCCAGCACGTCCCGGTAGAAGCGGGCCAGGCCCTTCGGGTCCGGGCAGTCGAGGACCACGCACTGGAGGCGGCCGATCACAAGCCGCTCCCCTGCCGGACCGCGGCCTCCCGCAGCGCCCGGCGGCACAGGGCGTCGGCGTACCGGGTCGTCTCCGGCAGGCGGTAGCGGGGCGTCAGCGCCAGGGTGTGGGCGCAGGCCCCGTCCAGGGTGACGCGGTGCCCGGCCGAGACGAAGACCGGCTTCACGCCGTCGCGGGTGCGCAGGGCGCGCCCCACCTCCTCCGTCCCGGCGAGCAGCGGACTGGCGGCGCCGCGCCGGGGGCCGGGCTGCTCGTACGTGAAGGCGAAGGGGTTCTTGGCGACCCCGAGCGCCGGCAGGCCGGTGAGCACGCCCAGGTGGCTGGCGAGGCCGAAGCGGCGCGGGTGGGCCTGCCCGTAGCCGTCGCAGACGACGAGGTCGGGCCCGGTCGTCAGGGCGTCCAGCGCGGCGAGGACGGCGGGGAGCTCACGGAACGCCAGGAGGCCGGGCACGTACGGGAAGGAGACCCGGCCGACCGCGGTGGCCTCGTCGACCACGTCGAGGGTGCGGGCGTCCAGCACGACGGCGGCCGCGGCGACGAGGTCGCGCTCGTCGTCGTACGCCACGTCGACCCCGGCCACGAGGCCCGTGCCGACCGGGGGCCCCGGCTCGTCCAGGACCACGCGGGCGCGCAGCCCGTCCTGGACGGCCAGGGCCTCGGTCTCGTCGGCGGGCCAGCCGGCGGGTGTTTCGAGGATCGTCATAGTGCCCGTCAGCCTAGGGCTCCCGGACGTGGCCGGCACCCCCGTGGGCGACGAGCCGCGCCACGCGCCCCTGGGCGCCGGAGGCCCAGCACCCGAAGTCGGGGGCGCAGTCGACGGTGTCGTACGAACCGGTGTCGACGGTCCGCCAGGTGCGACCGCCGTCCGTGGTGAGGTCCGTGCCGGTCGGGCCCACCGCGAGCGCCGCCGAGCGGCTGTGCGGCAGCCACGCGACGCCGGAGCGGTAGGCGGGCGGCGGCGCGGCGGCCGGGCGCCAGGTGCGGCCGCCGTCCCGGGTGACGGCGGCGGCGTGCGGGGACGGCTGGTCGGCGCGGTAGTCGCCGCCGACCGCGAGGCCGTGCGCGCGGTTCCGGAAGGCGAGCCCGAACACCCCGCGCGCGGGGTCGCCCGCCGGCATCACCGCGTCGGCGGCGGTCCAGGTCAGGCCCCGGTCGCCGGAGTGCAGCACGCGGCCGGCCGCGCCGCCGCCGGTCGCCAGCCACACGTCGCGGGGACCGGAGGTCACCAGGCACTGGCCGCTCGCCGCGAACCCGGCCTCGCCCGGGAGCGCCTCCGGCATCCCGGCGTCGGGCAGGACCCGCCAGGTGCGCCCGCCGTCCGCCGTGGACAGGACGCGGAACCGGCCGTCGACGGGATCGCTCACGGCGAGGCCGTGGCGCCGGTCGAAGAAGGCGAGGCAGTCGTAGAACGCCCGTGGGTCGGGGTTGCGGAACCCCTCCGTCCAGGTGCTCCCGCCGTCCTCGGTGCGCAGGATGCGGGACGCGTCGCCCTCCCCGATGGCCAGGACCACCGCGTGGCGCTCGTCGAACGCCTCGACGTCCCGGAACTCCAGCTCCCCGGCGCCCGGCGGGGACACGTCCCGCCAGGCGCGGCCCCCGTCGGCGGTGCGCAGGACCGTGCCGCGCGATCCGGCGACCCACGCCGCGTCGCGACTCACGGCGGCCAGGCCGCGGAACCGGGCCGTGCTCCCCGTCGCGGCCGGCCGCCAGCCGATCCCGCCCCCGGCCCCTGCGGTCACCTCGGCCGCCCTGGCCGGGACCGGCCCGGCCTGCGCCGCCGGGCCGGTGAGCAGGGCCGTCACGGCCACGACCGCCCCACACAGTGCCAGTGACACCGACCGTCTCGTCTTCCCCATGGCTGTCATGGCGCCGGAACGTACTGCCCTCCCCGCGCCCCGTCCAGGGCACCCACCTCCGTGACGCAGGTCACAGTGGCTGACAGTGCACGTCGTGGCCGGATTCGCCGTCCTCTCCCGTGAACAGGGAGACCTACGAGGGAGCCGGACGTGTCCACCGTCATCGAACAGGCCCTGCAAGCCCGCCTCGTCGCGTCCGCGCCCCGCATGGACGTCGTCCCGACCGTCCTCCGCTACGACCCCGCCGACCCCTTCGCCGTCCGCATGGCCTTCCCCGCGCCGGCCACCCTCGAAGGGGTGGAGGCCGTCTGGGAGTTCTCCCGCGAGCTGCTCGCGGCGGGGGCGGACGCGCCCGCCGGCGTCGGCGACGTGCGGATCCGGCCGTTCGGCCACGACCGGACGGTGGTGGAGTTCCACGCCGTCGAGGGCGTCGCCGTGGTCCACGTCCGCACCGGCGAGATCCGCCGCTTCCTGGCCCGCACCGAGCGGGCGGTGCCCTCCGGGTGCGAGCGCCTCTTCCTCGACCTGGACCGCGACCTGGCCCAGCTGCTGCGCGACGCGCACTGACCGGCGGGGCGGGCGGGGCGGGCGGGGCCGTAAATCGTTTGCCGCCCGCGCCGGGCCCCTCCTAGGGTTCTCCTCGGCCCTGTAGCCGTCGATCGGAGTAGGACATTGCTCGTCTGAGGTCTTGAGACACCGTGCCGCCGCACCGCCGCGCCTCCGCGCGCCGTGCGTGCCGCCCGAGTGCGACCTCGGCGTACGAGCCCGTCCCCCGCCTTCCCGCACCGCCGTCCCGGCGGTCGCCCGCGCGGTGTGCCGCCGCCCCACCCGGTCGCCTCCCCGGTGTCTCGCCCGTTGCCCTCGACCCCTCTCACGCAACCGGGAGACGCTCATGTCATTTCCCCCCGCCCACCCCGCCCTCTCCTGCGCCGGCCTGACCTTCGCCTGGCCCGACGGCACCCCCGTCCTGGACGGGCTGAACCTCGCGGTCGGCCCCGGCCGCACCGGCCTCGTCGGCCGGAACGGGTCGGGCAAGTCGACCCTGCTGAAACTGCTGGCCGGCGAGCTGGCGCCGGCCGCCGGGACCGTCCGCGCCGCCGGGGACGTCGGCTACCTCCCGCAGGACGCCGCGCTGGACACCCGGCTGCGGGTCGACGAGGCCCTGGGCATCGCCGGCACGCGGGCCGCCCTGCACGCCATCGAGTCGGGCGACGCGCGCGAGGAGCACTTCACGGCCGTCGGCGACGACTGGGACGTGGAGGAGCGGGCGCGCGCCACGCTCGACCAGCTCGGGCTCGACCGGATCGGCCTGGACCGCACCACCGGGGAGGTCTCGGGCGGCGAGTGCGTGCTGCTGAGGCTCGCCGCCCTGCTCCTGGCGCGGCCCGCCGTCCTGCTGCTCGACGAGCCGACGAACAACCTCGACCTGCACGCCCGGCGCCGCCTGTACGCGGCGGTCGACGCCTGGCCGGGCGTCCTCCTCGTGGTCAGCCACGACCGGGAGCTGCTGGAGCGGGTCGACCGCGTCGCGGAGCTGCGCGACGGCGAGGTGGCCTGGTACGGCGGCCCCTACTCCGCGTACGAGGAGGCCGTCGCCGCCGAGCAGGAGGCGGCCGAGCGGATGGTCCGCGCCGCCGAGTCCGACGTGCGCCGGCAGCGGCGCGAACTGACCGAGGCGCAGACCAAGCTGGCCAAGCGGAGGAGGTACGGGGAGAAGAGCGCCGCGAACAAGGTGGTGCCGCCGATCGTCGCGGGCAACCTCAAACGCGCCGCGCAGGTCTCGGCCGGCAAGCACCGGGCCGTCCACGCCAAGCGGCTGGACCAGGCGCGGGAGCGGCTGGACGAGGCCGTGGAGGCGGTGCGGGACGACGAGGCGATCCGGGTCGAGCTGCCGTACACGGCCGTGCCGCCGGGACGGGGCGTGCTGCTGCTGCGCGACCTGACGCTGCGCCACGGTGCCCGGCTCGACGGCGAGTTCGAGGTGCGCGGACCGGAGCGGATCGCCCTGGTGGGGCGGAACGGATCGGGCAAGTCGACGCTGCTGCGGACGGTCGCCGGGGAGCTGGAGCCGCGGGCGGGCGAGGCGGTCGTGCGGGTGCCGCTGCGCTTCCTGCCGCAGCGGCTGGACGTCCTGGACGACGGGCTGACCGTCGTCGAGAACGTGGCGCGGTTCGCGCCCGGCGCCACGCCGAACCGCGTCCGGGCGCGCCTCGCGCGGTTCCTGTTCCGGGGCGCGAAGGCCGACCAGCGGGCCGGGACGCTGTCGGGCGGCGAACGCTTCCGGGCGACGCTGGCGGCGCTGCTGCTGGCCGAGCCCGCGCCGCAGCTGCTGATGCTGGACGAACCGACGAACAACCTGGACACGGCGAGCGTGCGGAGCCTCACGCAGGCGCTGGAGGCGTACGAGGGCGCGCTGCTCGTGGCGAGCCACGACACGCCGTTCCTGGAGGCGATCGGCATCACACGCCGTCTGGACCTGGACGCTCTCACCTCCTCCCATAACGGAACGTAAGCGGTCATCGCCATGGGCGGGCTTGGCGGAGGCCTTACGGCCTGTTTAGCCTACGGTCTCGTAACCTACGAATCCGTAGGTAGTGATCGTTCTTTCAGGAGCCCCCGTGACCCTTACCTCTCCCCACCTCGGCAGTTCGGCGGAATGGACTGATGCCAGACTGCTGTACGCGTTGGAAGAGGTGGTCGAGAAGGAACTGAACCGCCACCTCACCGTCGCCAAGGACTGGATGCCGCACGAGTACGTGCCGTGGTCGGACGGCCGGAACTTCCCGGGCCTCTTCGAGGACGGCGAGCCCTGGGACCCGCAGCAGTCGAAGGTGTCCGACGTGGGCCGGATCGCCCTGGTGGTGAACCTGCTCACGGAGGACAACCTGCCGAGCTACCACCACGAGATCGCCACCCTCTTCGGCCGGGACGGCGCCTGGGGCACCTGGGTGCACCGCTGGACCGCCGAGGAGGGCCGGCACGGCATCGTGATGCGGGACTACCTGCTCGCCTCGCGGGCGGTGGACCCGGACAAGCTGGAGCAGTTCCGCATGGCCCACATGAGCGAGGGCTTCGAGTCGGACAACCGGCACTCGATGCTGCACTCGGTGGCGTACGTGGCGTTCCAGGAGCTGGCGACGCGGATCTCGCACCGCAACACCGGGCACCAGTCGGGCGACCCGGTGTGCGACCGCATGCTGGCGCGCATCGCGACGGACGAGAACCTGCACATGGTCTTCTACCGGAACCTGCTGGGCGCGGCCTTCGAACTCGCCCCCGACCTCACCATGCAGGCGGTCCGGGACGTGGTGGTCGGCTTCCGGATGCCCGGGCACGGCATGCCGGGCTTCGAGCGCGCGGCGGCCCAGATGGCCATCGGCGAGATCTACAACCTGCGCATCCACCACGACGACGTGCTCCAGCCGGTGCTGCGGTTCCTCAAGGTCCTGGAGATCGACGGGCTCGGCCCGGAGGGCCTCAAGGCGCAGGAGGAGCTGGGCCTGTACATGAACGGGCTGGACACGGAGGCGGCGAAGTTCGACGAGAAGCTCGCCGCGCGCAAGGCCCGGATGGCGGCCCGCGCCGGACGCTGACGGCCGGTGGCCGTCGGGGGCGGCGGGCCCGCCGGACGACGGGCGCTCAGCGGCGGCCGGCGCGCCGCCGCTTGAGCGCGTACCGCTCCTGCTCCGAGAGCCCGCCCCACACGCCGAACCGCTCGTCGTGCCTGAGGGCGTACTCCAGGCAGGCCACGCGGCCCTCGCACATCCCGCAGAGGAACTTCGCCTCGCGGGTCGACGAGCCCGGCTCGGGGAAGAACAGCTCGGGCCCCGTCTGGGCGCACAGGGCGGTCTCCTGCCAGGAGAGCTCGGCGTCCGCCGGGGCGGAGTCGGGGGCGGTGCGGTCCTCGATGCGGACCACGGTGCGGTCTTCGGCGCGGTCCTCCGCGCGGACGACGGTGCGGTGTTCGGTGCGCTCTTCGATGCGGTACGTCGGCATGCGGACCACGCTGCCCAAGGCCGATAAACGACTTGTCAACGACGGATCAACGCCCGGCCGGGCGGTCGCTCCCGGTCAGGATCGCCCCGCGCAGGGTGACAGGACAAGGGGTTGCCCGGCCAGGCGTGTCACGCTTCGCGGCGGCCGGCGCGCAGGACCGCGAAACGGGCGCCGTACGGGTCGGTGAGCTTGGCGCAGCGGCCGAGGCCCGCCAGGTCGGCGGGGCCCCTGCGGACCTTCCCGCCGCCCCGTTCGGCCTCCGCGACGACCGCGTCGAGGTCCTCGACCTCGAAGTACGGCGTCCAGGACGGGCCGTCGGCCGCCTCGACCGGGTCGCTCGCGAGCGGGACGACGGCGCCGAACGCGTCATCGGGCGAGGCCGGTCCGGTGCCGGCCGGCCGGAGCAGCGTGTACGCCCCGCCCGCCCCCTCGGCGAAGGTGTGGGCCTCCGTGCCGAAGACCAGGTCGTAGAAGGACAGGTCGGCCACGGGATCCGGGGTGTACAACTCGGTCCAGCACAGCGCGCCGGGTTCGCCGGCCACGTCGAGGCCCTGGTTCGCGCCGGGCTGCCAGACGCCGAAGTCCGCGCCGGTGGGGTCGGTGAACAGGGCCGTGCGGCCGAGGTCGAGGACGTCCATCGGGTCGAGGGCGACGCTGCCGCCGCCCGCCCGTACGGCGGTCGCGGCGGCGTCGGCGTCGGGGACGCGGAAGTGCAGCGTCCAGGCCGATCCGCCCCGCTCCGGCGGGGCGGTCATGCCGCCCGCGACGGTCCGGCCCTCCCGGGTGAACATCCCGTAGCCACCGGTGCCGGGGCCCGCCGGCGCGAACTCCCAGCCGAACAGCGCCCGGTAGAACGACCGGGCCCCGTCGAGGTCGGGCGTGCCGAGGTCGACCCAGACGGGGGACCCGGTGACGAAGCGGGTGGTGAGCATGGGGGTCACTCCTTCTTGGCGCGGCTCGGCTGCACCCGTTTGGGCTCTCCGGGCATCTTGGGGTGGTCCGGCGGGTACGGCAGGTCTCCGAGCCCGTGGTCCCGCTCGTCGCGCTCGGCGCGTTCCAGGAGCCCCTCCAGGGCGAAGGCGTGGTCGTCCATGTCGGCGTGGACGTCGCCCTGCTCGGCGTACCGGGCCGGCATGGTGGCGAGGTCGAAGTCGCGCGGGTCGGCGCCGTCGAGCTCCTCCCAGCGCAGGGGCGCCGAGACGGGGGCGTGCGGCCCGGGGCGTACGGAGTAGGCGGAGGCGACGGTGCGGTCGCGGGCCGTCTGGTTGTAGTCGACGAGGATCCGCGCGCCGCGCTCCTCCTTCCACCAGGCGGTGGTGACCTCGCCGGGCATCCGGCGTTCCAGTTCGCGGCCCAGGGCGATGGCGGCGCGGCGCACCTCGGTGAACGTCCAGCGCGGCTCGATGGGCACGAAGACGTGCAGGCCCCGGCCGCCGGACGTCTTGGGCCAGCCGCGCAGCCCGTACTCGTCGAGGAGCCCGCGCAGCTCGCGCGCGGCGCGGACCGCCTCGGCGAAGCCGGTGCCCGTCTGCGGGTCGAGGTCGACGCGCAGTTCGTCGGGGTGGTCCGTGGCGTCGCCGCGCACCGGCCAGGGGTGGAAGGTGAGCGTGCCGAGGTTGGCCGCCCACAGGACGGCGGCGATCCCGGTGGGGCGGAACTCGTCGGCGCGGCGGCCGCTGGGGAAGGCGACGCGGGCGGTGGGGATCCAGTCGGGGAGGTTCCTCGGGGCCCTCTTCTGGAAGAACGACTCGCCACCGATCCCGTCCGGGAAGCGCTCCAGGGTGGTGGGCCGGTCGCGCAGCGCCCGGGTGATGCCGTCGCCGACGGCGAGGAAGTACCGGGCGACGTCCAGCTTCGTGAACCCGCGCTCGGGGAAGTACACCTTGTCGGGGTGGGACAGGCGCACGGTCCGCCCACCGGCCTCCAGCTCCACCGCTTCTCCCATGGGCGCCACCGTAGGCGGAGCACGCACGACGCGCACATCGGACGGGTCCGGGCGCAGAATCGTGCCATGGACCTGCCGGTGACGCCGCCCGTGAGACCGATGCTGGCGAAGAGCGTGCGGACCATCCCGCCGGGGATGCACTACGAGGCGAAGTGGGACGGCTTCCGCGCCCTCGTCCACCGGGACGGGGACGAGGTCCTGATCGGCAGCCGCACCGGGAAGGCGCTGACCCGGTACTTCCCCGAGCTGGTGGACGCGGCGCGGCGGCTGCTGCCGGAGCGGTGCGTCGTGGACGGCGAGATCGTGGTCCCCCACGACGGGCGGCTGGACTTCGACCGGCTGGCCGAGCGCATCCACCCGGCGGACTCCCGGGTGCGGCTCCTGGCCGAGCGGAGCCCGGCGCGGTTCGTCGCCTTCGACCTGCCGGCGCTGGGGGACGCGTCCCTGATGGACCGGCCGCTGACGGAGCGGCGGGCGGCGCTGGAGCGGGTGCTCCGCGGGGTGCGGCCGCCGGTGCACCTGGCGCCCGCGACGACCGACGTCGACGTGGCGCGGCGGTGGTTCGAGCAGTACGAGGGCGCGGGGCTCGACGGGGTGGTCGCCAAGCCGCTCGACCTGCGCTACCGGCCGGACGCGCGGCTCATGTACAAGATCAAGCACGAGCGCACGGCGGACGTGGTGGTGGCGGGCTACCGGTTCCACCGGAGCGGCCCCGTCGTCGGCTCGCTGCTGCTCGGGCTCCACGACGCCGAGGGCGCGCTCCAGTACGTCGGGGTGTGCGCCGCGTTCACGGCCGGGCGGCGCAGGGAGCTGGTCGGAGAGCTGGCGCCGCTCGTCATGGACCCGCCGGACGGGCACCCGTGGGCGGCGTGGACGGACGCCGCCGCGCACGAGGACGCCCGGCTGCCGGGGGCGCCGAGCCGCTGGTCGGGCGGGAAGGACCTGTCGTGGGTGCCGCTGCGCCCGGAGCGGGTGTGCGAGGTGGGGTACGACCACATGGAGGGCGACCGGTTCCGGCACACGGCCCGGTTCCGCCGGTGGCGCCCGGACCGGACGGCGGCCGGGTGCGGCTACGCGCAGGTGGAGGAGCTGGTCGCGTACGACCTGGACGAGGTGCTGTCGGGACCGTGAGGCCCGCCGCGCCGTGGCGGGCCGGCGGCCCCCCGGCTCCCCGCACCGCGGCGGGCACGCGGCGGGGGCGGGCACGGGCCCCGTACGGCAGCCCGTGCCCGCCCCCGCCGTCCGCCGGGTCACTCCCCCCGGCGTTCGCCCTCGGGTCCGCGGCCGCGTTCGGTGCGGGAACCCCGGGAGCGCCGGACCGGCGACCTCCGCAGCGTCGCGTTCGCCTCGTCGTTGGCGTCCTGGTCGGAGACGCCGCGGCCCTCGGCCTCCTTGCGGAGCCGGGCGCGGTGGATGTCGTACTTCTTGCTGCCGGGCTCGGGCATGCGATCACCTCCGACCCGCTCGGGTACCCCTGGCGGGGGAGGGAAACGCCGAAACGGTTGCAAGACGGATACAGACCCGGGTGAGAACCGGTGCCCCGGAGCCGTCACCATAGGGGGGTACACCCCGCACCCGACGCCTGCCACAAGCAGGACAGCAGTAAGGACCCCCCGTGACCGTGTCGCGCCTCATCCCCGTCCCGATCCCCGACCACGTCGCCGCCCTGATCGGGTCCTGCATGCCGACGGGTGTCCTGCAGGCGGAGATCGACGCCGAGTGCGCGGCCCGCGAGGTGCGCCGCTTCCGCGGACCGATGTGCCAGGAGGACCAGGCCGACCGGGAGCACGCCCTGGCGGCGCTGGCCCGCGCGAACAAGGTGCTCGCCGCGTACAACCCGGGTCTGGTGCTCCGCCCCGGCGGCGGCATCCGCTGACCGGTCAGTCGAAGGTGCCGTCCACGTACAGCCATCCGCCGTCCGCCTTCTCGAAGCGGCTGCGCTCCCGCAGGGCGCCCGGCTCGCCGCGGTGGGTGTAGCGGGCGGTGAAGGTGACCGTGCCGGTGGTGTGGAAGAGGGTCCCGTCGGTGGTGTCCAGGACCTCCAGGCCCTCCCAGCGCGTGTCCGGGTCGAAGTCGACGGCGTGCGGCCGCGTGGCGGGTGACCAGGTGCGCAGCAGGTAGGGCTCGTCGCGCGTCACGAAGGCGCTGTAGCGGGACCGCATCAGCCGCTCCGCGGTCGGGGCCTTCGCGTCGCCCGCGTGGAAGCGGCCGCAGCACTCCGCGTACGGGGCGGGGAGCCCGCAGGGGCACGGGCCCTCCGGCCGGACGGCCGGGGCGGCGGGGGCGGGCTTCGGGCGGGGCTTGCGTCGCGACATGGGGCCATTGTGCCCGGCGGCCGTCTCCAGGCGGGTTCCGGCCATGGTGCGCGGCCCGTGCCGCGCGGTGCTTCCGGGTTCGAGGGGGCGGCCCTATCCTCCTGCGCCGGACGTGTTGGTTACCGCCGGTAAAGGGGTGGGCATGGAGCGTACGGGTACGACACGACGCGTGTTCGTGGCGGGCGCGGCCGCCGTCACCGGCGCGGGGGCCGCCGGCCCGGCCCGGGCCTCGGCGCCCCGCCCCGCGCGCTCCGCGGGCGGCGGCACCGTCGCGGTCATGGGCGGCGGCGTCGCGGGGCTGACGGCGGCGCACGAACTGGCCGAGCGGGGCTTCTCCGTCACCGTGTACGAGCGGCGGGCCCTCGGCGGCAAGGCGCGCAGCATGGACGTGCCGGACAGCGCGCGGGGCGGCCGCAGACCGCTCCCGGCCGAGCACGGCTTCCGGTTCGTCCCGGGCATCTACCACAACCTGCCGGACACGATGCGGCGCATCCCGTTCCCCGGGAACCCGAACGGCGTGTACGACAACCTCGTCGCGCCCCGCGAGATGATGTTCGCCCGCACCGGCCGCGAGGACCTGCGCTTCGCCATCCCCTGGCCGGGCCACCGGCCGGAGCGGCTCACCCCCGACGAGCTGCGCCGCGCGCTGACCGCGCTGCTCGACACCGCGGTCCGGCTGCCCGCCCACGAGGTGGCGTACTTCGTCGGCCGCGCCCTCGTCTTCCTGACCAGCTGCCAGGAGCGGCGCGACGAGGTGTGGGAGCACACCCCGTGGTGGGAGTTCACCCGCGCCGCCCGGATGTCCGTCGACTACCAGCGGATCCTCGCCGTCGGCGTCACCCGCAACATCGTCGCCACCAAGGCCGAGGAGGCCAGCACCCGCACCGTCGGCACGCTCGGCGAGGCGTTCGTGCTCAACGCGCTCGGCCGGGGCGCGGACGGCCCCCCGGACCGCATCCTCGACGCGCCGACGAACGAGGCGTGGATCGACCCGTGGGTGGCCCATCTGCGCTCCCTCGGCGTGGAGTTCAGGATCGGCTGGACGCTGCGGGAGATGCGCCACGGCGACGGCCGGATCACCGCCGCGCTGGTCGACGACCCCGACGGGGTGCGCCACGCGGTCACCGCCGACCACTACGTCAGCGCGCTGCCGGTGGAGCACGCCCGCCGCACCTGGGGGCCGGCGCTGCGGGCGGCCGACCCGCAGCTCGCCCGGTGCGACCGGCTCCGCACGGACTGGATGACCGGCATCCAGTTCTACCTGACCGAGCGGCCGCCGCTCGTGCGCGGCCACGTGAACTGCATCGACTCGCCCTGGTCGCTGACCGCCATCGCGCAGGCCCACCACTGGACGGGCCGGGACTTCGCCGCCGAGTACGGCGACGGCACGGTCGTGGACTGCCTGTCGGTCGACGTCTCGGAGTGGGACCGGCCCGGCGTCCTGTACGGGAAGACCGCCAAGCAGTGCACCCGCGACCAGGTGGCGCGGGAGGTGTGGGCGCAGCTGAAGGCCGCGCTCAACGACACGGGGAGCCCGGCGCTGAAGGACGGCGCGCTCCACTCGTGGTTCCTGGACCCGGGGGTCGACGGGCTGGGCACGCCGCACCCGACGAACGAGGACGAGCTGCTCGTCCACCCGGTGGGCACCTTCCACGACCGGCCCCGCTCCGAGACGCGGGTGCCGAACTTCTTCCTCGCCGGGGACTACGTCTCCGTCGACATCGACCTGGCGACCATGGAGGGCGCCAACGCCTCGGCCCGGCAGGCCGTCAACGCCCTGCTGGACCGGGCGGGTTCGACGGCGCCGCGCTGCACGGTCCGGTCGCTCTTCCGCCCGCCGGAGCTGGAGGCGCTCAAGCGGCACGACCTGCTCCGGTACCGGATGGGCCTGCCCAACGCGCTCGACCTGGGGTGACGGGCGACGCAGTAGCGTACGGGCATGAGGCTGACGATTCTGGGCGGCGGCGGGTTCCGGGTGCCGCTGGTCCACCGGGCGCTGCTGGCCGACCGGGGCGAGGGCCGGGTCACCCGCGTCGTCCTGCACGACGTGGACGCGGGCCGGCTGGCGGCGATCGGCCGCGTGCTGGCCGAGCAGGCCGAGGGCGTCGCGGACGCGCCCGCCGTGACGACGACGACCGACCTCGACGAGGCGCTGCGCGGCGCGGACTTCGTCTTCTCGGCGATCCGCGTCGGCGGCCTCGCCGGCCGGGCCGCCGACGAGCGGGTGGCGCTCGCCGAGGGCGTGCTGGGGCAGGAGACGGTGGGCGCGGGCGGCGTCGCGTACGGGCTGCGGACCGTCCCGGTGGCGGTGGACGTCGCCCGGCGCGTGGCGCGGCTGGCGCCGGACGCCTGGGTCATCAACTTCACCAATCCGGCGGGGCTGGTGACGGAGGCGATGTCGCGGGTGCTGGGCGACCGGGTGATCGGCATCTGCGACTCGCCGGTGGGACTGGGCCGGCGGGTGGCGCGGCTGCTGGGCGCCGACCCGGCGGAGGTGTGGGTCGACTACGCGGGCCTCAACCACCTGGGCTGGCTGCGCGGGCTGCGGGTCGGCGGGCGGGACCTGCTGCCCGGACTCCTCGCGGACGAGGAGGCGCTCGGCTCGTTCGAGGAGGGCAGGCTGTTCGGCGCCGAGTGGCTCCGCTCGCTGGGCGCGATCCCCAACGAGTACCTGCACTACTACTACGCCAACCGCGAGACGGTACGGGCCTACCGGGAGGCCGAGCGGACGCGCGGCGCCTACCTGCGCGACCAGCAGGCCGGGTTCTACGCGGCGGCCGCCCGGCCGGAGGTGCGGGCCCTGGACGCGTGGCGGCGCGCCCTCGCCGAGCGGGAGGCCACGTACATGGCCGCCAACCGGGCGGCGGCCGGCGACGCCGGGGGCCGCGCCGAGGAGGACCTGGAGCCGGGCGGGTACGAGCAGGTGGCGCTCGCACTGATGCGGGCCGTCGCCCGCAACGAGCGGGCCACGCTGATCCTGAACGTCCGCAACCGGTCGGCGCTGCCGGTGCTCGACGCGGACGCGGTGGTCGAGGTGCCGTGCCTGGTGGACGCGGACGGCGCGCACCCGGTGTCCGTGGCGCCGCTGCCGTACCACGCGGTGGGACTGGTGGCGGCGGTGAAGGCGGTGGAGCGGGAGGTGCTCGCGGCGGCGGAGAGCGGGTCGCGGGAGACGGCGGTGAAGGCGTTCGCCCTGCACCCGCTGGTCGACTCGGTCGCGGTGGCGCGGCGGCTGCTGGACGCCTACCGGGCGGAGCACCCGGGGCTCGCGTACCTCTCCTAGGGGACGCGGGGAGGCGCCGACCGCGGCCGGGAGGCCCTTCGAGGCGGGGCGGCCGGGCGCGGTGGCTCAGGGCGGGTCGGCCGGTGCGGTGGCCGTCCCGAGCCTGACCAGGAGCAGCGCGATGTCGTCGGTGCGCCGGTCGGCCGGGTCCGCGTGCTCCAGCAGCAGCTCCAGCAGCCGCTCCGGGTCCTCGGTGCTCCAGGTGGCGAGGTGTCCGGCCAGGCGGTCGATGGCCTGCTCGATGTCGGTCCCGGCGGTCTCGACGAGCCCGTCGGTGTAGAGGACCAGCACGGCTCCGGGCGGCAGGTCGAGCTCGGTCACCGGGTACACGGCGTCCGGGTCGACCCCGAGCACCGGTCCCGGCGGCACGTCCAGGCGCCGGGCGCGGCCGTCGGGGCAGCGCAGCAGCGGCGGCGGGTGGCCCGCGCTGACCATCCGCACCCGTCTGCGGTCCAGGTCGAACCGTGCGTACAGGCAGGTGGTGAAGAGTCCCGGGTCCAGGTCCAGCAGCAGCCGGTTGGTGCGGGCCAGGACCTCCTCGGGGGCCGCGCCCGCCGTGGCGTGGGTGTGGACGGCGGTGCGGACCTGCCCCATCAGGGCGGCGGCGGCCACGTTGTGGCCCTGGACGTCGCCGATGACCGCGGCGGCCGTCGTGGCGTCGATGCGCAGCAGGTCGTAGAAGTCGCCGCCGATGTCCATGCCGCGCGTGGCGGGCAGGTAGCGGGCCGCGACGCGCAGCCCGGGAGCGGACGGCAGCCGGTGCGGCAGCAGCGCCTCCTGCAGGCCGTGCGCGAGCTGGTGCTTGGCGTCGTACAGCCGCGCCCGGTCCAGGGCCTGCGCGACGAGGCCCGCCAGCGAGGTGAGCACGGCCCGCTCCTCGGCGGGGAAGGTGTGCGGGCGGTCGTAGGTGAGCACGCAGACGCCGACCGGGCGGCCCGAGACGATCATGGGCAGGAACGCCCACGCCTGCTTGCCGCTCACCCGGGGTGCCTCCGGGTAGATCCGGGCCATCTCGTCGGGGTGGCTGAAGAAGGAGGGCACCCCGGTGGACAGCGCCTGCCCGGCGGGGGTGAAGCGGGTGTCCATCGGCAGGCCGTCGAGCTGTTCGACGACGTGCCGCGGGTAGCCGCGCGAGCCGGTGATCCGCAGCCGGCCGGACTCGGCGCTGGACAGGACCAGGCCCTGGGCGCCGAACGCGGGCATGATCTGGTCGGCGACCACGTCCACCACGTCCTGCACGCCCACCGTCTCGGTGAGGGCGGCCGTCAGGTGCAGCAGCTGGTACAGCTGCCCCACCCGGGCCGGTGCGGCGGCGGGCGCCGGCCGGTCGGGGCCGGTGGCGTCGGGCGTGTCGGGCTGCCGGCCGGCGGGGGTGATGCGGACGCTGACGCCGCTCGCGTCGGGGTAGAGCCGGAAGTCCAGCCAGCGGTCGGGGGGCCGGCAGGCGGTGAAGGACACGGGCCGGCGGCTGATGACGGCGGCGCGGTACCGGTCCTCGTACACCGGGTCGTCCAGCCACGGCAGGGCCTGCCAGGGCAGCGTGCCCAGCAGGGCCTGCGGGTCGCCGCCGAGCAGGGCGGCGCCCCTGGCGCTGACGTAGGCGATGCGGCCCTGGAGGTCCAGGGCGCAGCACCCCTCGGGCAGCCGCTCGGCGAAGTCGGCGGCCGCCATGGCCGGCTGCGACCCGGTGGGGCCCCGGACGTCCTCGCGGCTCAGCACGCGCGGCGTGTCGGGCACGGTCACCGGCCGACCGGCGGCCGCCGCCTCGTCCAGCAGCCGCGCCAGCCGCCGGCTGCTGGAGGTGATGTGGGAGCGTTCGCGCCGGGACGTGCGGGGCGGGTGACTGCCCGGCCACATCAGCAGCAGGGACCCCCAGCGCCGCTCCCCGCTCACCGGGACGGCCGCCAGCGTGAGCTGGTACGGCAGGGCCACGGCCGAGCGGGGGTACCTGCGCGCCATCTCCGTCTGGTCGCCGATCCAGACCATCCGGTCCTCCCGCAGGGCGTCGGAGACCGGCGCCGGGGAGGCGAGGGCGACCCGTGACCACGGGGTCGCGAGGTCGGCGGGCACTCCGCCGACCACCACCAGCCTCAGCAGGTCCTGTTCCGGGACCAGCAGGTAGAAGGCGCCGACGGACGCGCCGGTCCGGCGCATCGTCTCGGCGAGCGCCGCCTCGAGGTCCCCGGACCGGGGCGGCATGTCAACGCCGACGCCGCTCACGGCCCGCCCTCCGGTCCTCGCCGCGGCGGCCGCCGTGGGCCCCCGCCCCTCCGCACCTCACCCGTACCGGGACGCCACGCCCCGCCGACGGTGTGCGCACACCGGTGCGCGACCGCGTGCCGGCGGTCCCCGGGGGCTCACCCCACGTCGTCGAACATCGCCAGCAGCGCATGTCCCTCCGCCTCCGGGGACTGCCGGTCCGCGTGCGGCACCTGCTCGGCCCACACCGTCTTGCCCTGCGGCATGAACCGGGCGCCCCACCTCCTGGTGAACTGCGCCACGAGGAACAGGCCGCGCCCGCCCTCCTCGGTGGTGGCCGCCCGCCGGATGCGCGGTGACGTGTTGCTGTGGTCGGACACCTCGCAGATCAGCGTGTCGTCGCGGAGCAGCCGCAGCGACACGGGGCCGCCGCCCCCGTACCGCACGGCGTTGGTGACCAGTTCGCTGACCACCAGGCCGGTGGTGAACTCCATGTGCCCCAGCCCCCACTCGGTGAGCTTCCGGCGCACCAGCGCCCGGGACTCGGCGACGACGGACGGGTCGGCGGGCAGCTCCCAGGTCGCCACCCGGTCGGCGGGCAGGGCGCGCACCCGGGCCACCAGCAGCGCCACGTCGTCGCGCGGGCCGCCGGGCAGCACCGCCTCCGTGATCCGGTCGCAGACCCGCTCCGGGTCGCGCGAGGGGCCGGGGCCGGCCAGCGCGGACAGCAGCCGGCCGGTCGACGCCTCGACGTCACCGTAGGCGCGGCCCTCCTTGAGCAGCCCGTCGGTGTACAGCGCCAGCAGGCTGCCGGGGGCGAGGTCGACGGTGGCGGACTCGTACGGCTGCAGCCCGCCGAGGCCCAGCGGCGGTCCGGCGGGCAGGTCGAGGAGCCGCGCCTCGCCGCCGGGCGGTGCCACGGCCGGCGGCGGGTGGCCGGCCCGGGCGGCGGTGCAGCGGCAGGTGACCGGGTCGTACACCGCGTACAGGCAGGTCGTGGCCGTGGCGGCGTCGTACTCGTCGGCCGGGTCGCCGGAGGGGCGTCCGACCAGTTCGTCCAGGTGGGCCAGCACCTCCTCGGGCGGCAGGTCGAGCCCGGCGAGGGTGCGCACCGCCGTGCGCAGCCGGCCCATGGTGGCGGCCGCCTGCAGCCCGTGGCCGGCGACGTCCCCGACGACCAGCGCGACGCGCATCCCGGACAGCGGGATGGCGTCGAACCAGTCGCCGCCCACCCCCGCGCTCGTCCCGGTCCGCCCGTCCGCCGGCAGGTAGCGGGAGGCGAGGTCGGCCGCGGTGAGCCGGGGCATGGCGTGCGGCAGCAGGCTGCGCTGGAGGGTGAGGGAGGCGTTGTGCTCGCGGCTGAAGCGGCGGGCGTTGTCCACGCTGATCGCGGCGCGGGCCGCGAGTTCGCCGGCGAGCGTCAGGTCGTCCTCCTCGAAGGGGCGGTCCTCGCCGCGGCGGTAGAAGCCGGCCAGGCCGAGGATCCGGCCCCTGGCGTACAGCGGGGCGGCGACGTACGCGTGGACGCCTTCGCCCAGCAGGGCGACCGGGTGGGCGGCGCCGGCGGCGGCCGCCGCCGGTACGGAGTCGGCCACCGGACGCCCCGTGCGCAGGCACCGCGCCTGCGGGGTGCCCGTGGGGTGCCGGACCGGGCCGGGGTCGGTGAAGGCGCCGGTCGCGGTGGTGCCGGCGCGCAGGGCGGCACGGCACAGGGTGGTGCCGGGGGCGAGCGGGCCGGGCGGCGGTTCCTCACCCGCGAGGACGCCCTCCACGAGCTCCACCACGGCGAGGTCGGCGAAGCGCGGCACGGCGATCTCGGCCAGTTCCTCGGCGGTGCGCCGCATGTCCAGGGTGGTGCCGACGCGGACGCCCGCCTCGTTCAGCAGGGAGAGCCGCCCGCGCGCCTCGGCGGCCAGGCGGCCGACGCCCTGCTCCCCGACGAGCAGCAGCCACGCGTCGGTCCCGTTCCCGCCGGGAACGTCACGCCCGCCGGGAACGTCGTGCTCACCGGGAGCGTCGTGTTCGCCGGGAGCGCCGTGTTCGCCGGGAGCGCCGTGTTCGCCGGGAGCGCCGCGCCCGCCCTGCTCCGGGGCGGTGCCGACCGCGCCGCTCGACAGCAGCGGGACCTCCCGCCCGTCGGGCGCCGTCGCGGTACCCCCCGTGGTGCCGGCGGGTCCGCCGGGCGCGAGCGCCGGTGACGGTACCGCCGTGCCCCGTGCGGCGGTACCGACGGGGCCCCGGGGGCGGGAGTCGCGGAAGACGACCTCGACGGCGGCGCCCTCCGCGTCGCCGTGGCGCAGCTGCCTGCGGCGCAGCGCGGCGACGCGTCCGCCCGTCAGGACGACCTCGGCGGACGACTGCTCGTTCGAGCCGATCAGGTCGACGGCGGCGTCCAGCAGCGCGACCCGCTCGTGCCGGTCCAGCAGGGGCGCGGTGTCGCCGTGGCCGGCCAGCTCGCCCGTACCGACGTGGAGGAGCCCGGCGTGCCCGCCGCGCCGCCTGGTCCGGAGGAAGGAGGTCACCAGCTCCCGCTCCCGGGTGGTGCTCAGCTCCAGCAGCCGCTCCCCGATGCGGTCGGTGGCGTTCTGGAGCATCAGCGCCATCTCCGGCTTCGCCAGCCCCTCGGGGACGGAGAGGTTGACCACGCCCTGCACGACGCCGCCGACGGGGTCGCGCACGGGTGCGGCCATGCAGGTCAGCGCCTTGAGGTTGTGCAGGAAGTGCTCGTGCCCGACGACCATGAAGGGCGCCCGGGTGCTGAGGACCATGCTGACGCTGCTGGTCCCCATGAACCGCTCGTCCACGTTGGCGCCCCGCACCAGCGACGCCTCGTCCATCAGGTCGAGCCCCATGGGGTCGCCGCGCCGGTCGATGATGTGGGCGCGGGCGTCCGTCAGCGACACGGTGACCGGCAGCCCGGAGAACCGCGCGCACAGCCGCTCCAGTACCGGCGCGGCGGCCCTGATCAGCCGCGAGTCCGGGTCCAGGTCGCTCTCGATGGGCAGCGCCGTGCCCTCGACGTCGATGCCGAGCAGGTGCGACCGCTCCCACGACGCCCGGATCTCCTCGCGCACCCCGCCGCGGGGCCGCCCCCTGGCGGGACCGGCCCCCGCAGACGTCGGAGAGGAATCCACCCTGACAGGATAATCGGGCAAAAGGGACATCTGCCCGTCCGGGGCCGATCCGGGTGACGCCGCCCGCACGACGCCCGCGCCCCTCGGGAGCGCGCGGGCGCCGGGCAGCGGGTCCGGTCCGGCCCCGGGCGCGCCGTCACGGCTTGCGGGCGACTCCGGCGTACCCCGGGATGGGGTCGTCGCCGGCGACCGGGATGGGCTCGCCCAGCTCCGGGCGCCAGTCGGCGGTCAGCGTCACGCCCGGCTCGACCAGCTCCAGGCCGTCGAAGAAGCGGGTGAACTCCTCGCGGGTGCGCGGCCGCAGGGTGAGGCCGCGCCCCTGGTACATGGCGCGCGCCTTCGCCGCGCCCTCCGGGTCGAACTCGCTGGTGACGTGCGACAGGACGAGGTAGCTGCCCGGCGCCAGCCGTTCGACGAGGCGGGACACCAGCTCGTACGCCCCGTCCTCGTCGTCGACGAAGTGGAGCAGCGCGAGCAGGGACAGCGCGACGGGCCGGGTGAAGTCGAGGACCTCGCCGGCGCGCTCCAGGATGGTCTGCGGGTCGCGGGCGTCGGCCTGGATGTACGCGGTGGCGCCCTCCGGCGTGGAGCGCAGCAGCGCCTCGGCGTGGGCCAGGACGATCGGGTCGTTGTCGCAGTAGACGATCCGCGCCTCGGGTGCGACCTGCTGGGCTATCTGGTGCAGGTTGGGCTCGGTGGGGATGCCGGTGCCGATGTCCAGGTACTGGCGGACGCCCGCCCTGCCCAGCCAACGGGTCGCGCGGTGCATGAACGCCCGGTTGACGCGCGCCATGTCGCGGCCGCGCGCGTCGATGGTGAGGAGCTGGTGGGCCATCTCCTCGTCGACCGGGTAGTTGTCCTTGCCGCCGAGGAACCAGTCGTACATCCGGGCGGGATGCGGCTTGCTGGTGTCGATCCGTACGCCTGCGGCGGGTACGCCGTCGGTGGCGGCGTCGTTCCCGGTCATCGGCTGCTCCAGGGGTCGGGGGTCGGGGCGTGCTCGGTCACTGAGGACGTTCCGGTGCGCGGGGTCGGCCGCGTGGTCAACGCCTCGGTGGACGTCACCTTATGACTCCGGGTCAGGTGAGCAGGAAGTCGGCCTGCCCGGACTTGGCACCCTGGATGAACGCGGCGATCTCCCCAGGGGTGTAGATGAGGGCGGGGCCGTCAGGATCGGCGGACTGGCGCACCGCGACCCTGCCGTCGGCCAGCTTCATGGCCTCGATGCAGTTGCCGCCGTTGCCGCCGCTCCACGGCTTGTGCCACCCCTCGGCGCCGAGGTCGGCGGCGGGCATGCCGTTGTATATGCGAACCATTCACAGCTCCTTGCGGAAAGCCCGGAGGATTTCCTTCGTACGTTGTGCGGTGGCGGCCTGCGCCGCCATGCGGTCCATGACCTCCAGGTGGGAGGCCACCTCGGGACGCGCGTCGAGGTAGACCGCGCCGGTCAGGTACTCGCTGTAGACCATGTCCGGGAGTTCCGGCATCGCGAACCGGAACAGCACGAAGGGGCCGTACGTGCCGGGGTGGTGGCCCGTCGCGAACTCCGCGACCTGCAGGGTGACGTGGGGCAGCTCCGCCGCCTCGACCAGCCGGTCGAGCTGGGCGCGCATGAGCGCGGGGCCGGTGCCGGGCGGACGGCGCCGCAGCACCGTCTCGTCCATGACCACCCAGAACTTCGGGGGGTCGGGCCGGGTCAGCAGGCCCTGCCGCTCCATCCGCAGCGCGACGTGGCGCTCGGTGTCCTCGGGGCTGACCCGGCCGACCGCGCCGGCGCGGAGGACGGCCCGGGCGTAGTCCTCGGTCTGGAGCAGTCCGGGGACGAAGTGCGGTTCGTAGGCCCGGATGATGCTCGCGGCGCCCTCCAGGCTGACGTACATGCTGAACCAGCCCGGCAGCACGTCGTGGAACCGCTGCCACCAGCCGGGTCTGTTGGCGTCCTCGGCGAGCCGCACGAAGCCGTCCGCCTCGTCGCGGTCGACGCCGTACGCCTGGAGGAGCAGCTGGACGTAGGGGATCTTCAGGGCGACTTCCGCGGTCTCCATGCGGCGGATCGTGGCCGGGGCCACGTGCAGGACCCTGGCGGCCTCCTCCCGCTTCAGGCCCGCCTTTTCCCGCAGATCCTGCAGTCGCTTGCCGAGTACGACCTGTCCCACCGTGGGGGCGGACCGCGGCTCGCTCACTTCTGACCTCCCCACGCGCTTTTTCGTTGAGTGTGCCATGCGATTGCCAGAGAGGACACATCACTCTGCAATTTTCAGAGTGCCGCTTGCCAAGTGTCCACGACGGGAGGAAAGTATTCCGATGAACCAGTCGGTGAACCAGTTCACGCGGCTGCCGCGCGCTCTGCCCCGGGGAGATGCGGCGTACGGCGCCGCTCCCATGTGAGGAATCGGTCGTGGCACCTGGCAATGCGCTCACCCCCCAGCTCGCAGCCGCTCGACCGGTGACCCCCGCTCCACACCCCCATGGGCTGCCCCGCGTCCCGCGCCCGTACGCGCACGCGAACCGGCCGGGCACGCCCGACGTCCGCCGCTTCGCCTTCGAGCTGCCCGCGCGCGCCGAGTCGGTGGCCCGGGCCCGCCGGCTCGTCGTGGAGCGCCTGGCCCTGTGGGACGTCACCGGGGACGTGCGCGACACGGCCGAGCTGGTCGTCTCCGAACTGTTCACCAACGCCGTGGTGCACACCGCGAGCGGGCGCGTCGTCTGCGAGCTGCGGGACCGCGGCGAGCTCGTGCGGATCGCCGTCCACGACGAGGGCTGCCGGGTGACCGGGCCGCGGCTGCGCGCGGCCGAGCGGGAGGAGTGCGGCCGGGGGCTGTTCCTCATCGACGCGATGTGCAGCGCGTGGGGCACCCACGACGCCCGGCACGGGGCGGGGCGCGTCGTCTGGGCGGAGCTGGTCCACGGCACGGCGGAGCCATGCTGAGATCGATGGTGACCCCCTTGTCCCCGTACGGCCCGCACGGCCGCCGCAGGGCCGGCGCGCTGTGGGAGGAGCCGCTCGGCGAGGTGCGGCTGACCCCGCCGCCGCACCTGCCGGCCACCCTGGGCTGCGACGCGGTGGGGATGCCCGCGCGGCACGGGATGCGGCTGCTCAGCAGGCTGCCCGGGAACGGCTGCGTGTTCGCCGACTCCGACTGGTGGTGGTGGCTCGTCCCGGCCGGCTCCGACGCGGACCTGCGCTGGCCGCTGCCCGCCTGCTACGCGCCCGGCGGCTACGTCCCCGACCGGCACCCGCGGCTGATACGGCGGCCGGGCGGCACCTCGCCGTACACCCCGCCGATCCCGCTGTACCTCGTGGTCTGCCAGCTCACCGGCACGGAGCCGGCCTGGACGGTGCCGGGGGTCGGCTCCCGGATCTGACCCCCGCTCCCCCGCGCCGGGGCGGCGGCGCCTCCCCCTGCCGGGGGCGGGCCACGGGACCCCTCGCTCCCGCGCGGTTCCGGGAGGTCCCGGGGGATCCCCCTCGGCCGTCCGGGACGCCTCGGCGGGCGCGGCGCCCGTGCGGCGCGGCGGGAGAACGCTCCCAGAACCTCTGAAAGCCTTCCGGAAGGCTTCCGGAAGCGGGAGGACGCTCACCCACCTCCCCGCCCCGTCCCGACCTCGCTTCCCGGGCGCGGTCCCCGCGCCCTCCCCCCACCGCTTCCCCGAGCGGACGCGGCCCCGCCGGCCGGGTCCGGACCGGCGGGGCCGCGCGGTCACCTCGCGGGCGGGGCCGTGCTGGACCGTACGACCAGCTCCGTGGCGAGCTCCACGCGCGGGGAGTCCAGCTCCTCGTCGCGGGCGAGGCGCAGGACCGTGCGGACGGCCGTCTTGCCCATCTCGACCAGCGGCTGGCGCACGGTCGTCAGCGGCGGCGAGGACCAGCGCACTTCCGGCAGGTCGTCGAAACCGACGACGCTCATGTCCTCCGGCACCCGCAGTCCGCGCCGGCGCAGGGCCTCGATGGCGCCGAGGGCCATCTGGTCGCTCGCCGCGAACAGCGCCGTCGGCGGGTCCTCCCGGTCGAGGAGGGTGGTGCAGCCGGTGAACCCGGACGCGTGGTAGAAGTCGCCCTGCACGACGAGGGACTCGTCGACGGCGATCCCCGCGCCCTCCAGGGCCGCCCGGTGGCCGTCGAGACGCGCCCGCGAGCAGAGCAGCCGGGGCGGCCCGGCGACGAAGCCGATCCGGCGGTGGCCGAGCCCCAGCAGGTGCTCGGTGGCGGCGAGGCCGCCCGCCCAGTTGGTGGCGCCCACGGTCGGGGCGTCCAGGGCCGGGGAGCCGGCCGGGTCGACGACGACCAGGGGCACGCCGAGGCGCCGCAGTTCCTCGTGGAGGACGGGCTCCAGGACGGACGTGACGAGGATGACGCCGCCCGAGGCGCGGGCGCGCAGGTTGCGCATCCACTGGCGGGCGTCGCCGCTGCGGCCGTGGATCGCCGAGACGACGGTGCCCATGCCGGCCGCGTGGGCGACCTGCTCGACGCCCCGGATGATCTCGACGGCCCAGGGGCTGTCCAGGTCGTTGAAGACGAGGTCGAGGAGGGCCGCGCGGTCGCCGGGCGCGGTGGGGCGACGCCGGTAGCCGTGCTCCCTCAGCAGGTCCTCCACGCGCGCGCGGGTGGCGGGCGACACGTCCGACCTGCCGTTGACGACCCGCGACACGGTCGGTACGGAGACCCCCGCCTCCCGCGCGATCTCCGTGATGGTGATCTTCCCCCGGGCGGCCCCGGGCGTTCTGCCCTCTGCCAATTCCCCCACCTCCGTTGACGGTTGCCCCGCGCGCCTCTACCGTTCCGGACGCACTCTCGAAACCTTGCAGCAGTCTTCCGGAAAACCGGGGGAGACCGGAAGCCGTCATGAGAGGGACGTCCATGAAGCTCCAGAGCTTACGCAGAGCCGTGTTCGGCCTGTCGACCGCCGCCCTGCTGGTGGCCGGCACCGCGGTGCCGGGACACGCCGCCGGGACCGCGGACCCCGTGCTGCGGGACCTCGCCGCGGCGAAGGGCGTCTACTACGGGACGGCCGTGACCGCGTCCAAGCTGACCGGCACCTACGCGGCCGTGACCGCCGGGCAGTTCGACTCCGTCACCCCCGGCAACGAGATGAAGTGGGGCTCGGTCGAACCGGTCCGCGGCGACTTCCGCTGGTCCGGTGCCGACGCCGTGGTGGACTTCGCCGAGGCGAACGGGCAGAAGGTGCGCGGCCACACGCTGGTGTGGCACAGCCAGCTCCCGTCGTGGGTGGAGAACGGCTCGTGGACCGCCGAAAGCCTGCGCACGGTGATGACGGACCACATCGCCACCGAGGCGGGCCGCTACAAGGGCCGCATCCACCACTGGGACGTGGTCAACGAGGCGTTCGAGGAGGACGGCACGCGCCGCCCGTCGGTGTTCCAGCGGGTCGTCGGGGACGGCTACATCGCCGACGCCTTCCGCGCCGCCCGCGCCGCCGACCCCGCGGCGAAGCTGTACCTCAACGACTACAACGTCGAGGGGATCAACGCCAAGAGCGACGCCATGTACGCCCTGGTCCGCTCGCTGAAGGCGCAGGGCGTGCCCATCGACGGCGTCGGCCTCCAGGCCCACCTGATCGTCGGTCAGGTGCCGTCCACCCTCCAGGCGAACATCAAGCGGTTCTCCGACCTCGGCGTGGACGTGGCCGTCACGGAGCTCGACATCCGGATGCGGCTCCCGGCGACCGAGGCGAAACTGGCCCAGCAGAAGGCCGACTTCAAGGCCGTCACCCAGGCGTGCGTCGCGGTGGCCCGCTGCACGGGCGTGACCGTGTGGGGCTTCACGGACTCCGACTCGTGGATCCCCGACTTCTTCCCGGGCGAGGGCGCGGCCACCCCGTACGACGAGGGCTTCCGGCCCAAGCCCGCCTACCACGGCATCGCCGAGGCGCTCGGCTGGAGCGGCGGACCCGGCCCTGGTCCCGATCCGGTGGGCGGCTGCGCGGTGACCTACGCGGTGCAGAACCAGTGGAACGGCGGCTTCACCGCCCAGGTGACCGTGCGGAACACGGGCACCGCCCCGGTGGACGGCTGGCGGGTCGGCTGGGCGTGGCCGTCCGGGCAGAGCGTGACCCAGGCGTGGAACGCCTCCGTCAGCCAGTCGGGGACGTCGGTGACGGCCGCGAACCTGCCGTACAACGCGGTCGTCGCGGCCGGCGGGTCGGTCACGTTCGGCCTCAACGGCGCCTGGTCCGGCGCCAACACGCCGCCGGCCGCCTTCACCCTGAACGGGGCGGCGTGCGCCGTGTCGATGCCCACCGCCGGGTGACCGGCCGCACCGCGGCGCACGGCCGGGCCGGCCGGGGACGGCGCTCCCCGGCCGGGCCGACCGGTCCCCCCGCCCGGGGCCCGCAGGCCGCGGGCGAGGGGTGCGGACGGGGGTCAGGGCGCCGCCCGGCGGGTGAGCAGTCCCCGCGCCGCCAGCTCGTCCGCGACCAGCCGGGCGTACTCGGTGGCGCCGCGCACGGAGGTGTGGGTGTTGTCGCGCTTCTCGTCCGTCAGGTACAGGGCCTTCGACGCCTCGGGCCCGAGCTGCTCGACCCGCGCCTTGGTGAGCGCGGTCAGGTCGACGAGCGGGGTGCCGAGCCGGGCGGCGAGGGCGCGGACCTCGGCGGGGTGGTCGACGCCGAGCCCGTTGACGAGGAGGGCGGTGCCGTTGTCGAGGGTGCCGTCCGGGTTGAACCAGCGGCGGACGACGGGCGTGACGAGCACCGGGCGGCCGCCCTCGGCCCGGACGCCGTCGACGAGGGCGGTGAGGTTCGCGCGGTAGGTGGCGGCGTCGGTCTGCTTGTCGTTGTGGGCGAGCTGGACGAGCACCAGGTCGCCGGGGCGGATCCGGGCGCGGACGCGGTCGAAGAGGGCCGGGTTCGCCAGGTAGCTGACGGTGGACTCGCCGGAGTCGGCGTGGTTGGCGACGGCCGTGCCCCGGCCCGGGAACCGGGGCAGCTGCTGGCCCCAGCCGCTGTAGGGGGCGCCCGGCTGGTCGCACACGGTGGAGTCGCCGATCAGCAGCAGCTTCCGGGCACGGGGGGCGGGCGTGACCCGGATCGCGGCGAGCGCCGGGGCGGCGCCGTCGGCGCCGGTGAGGACGAGGTCGAGGCCGGGTGTCCCGTCGGGTCCGGTGGGCTCGCCCTCCGGGGTGCGGACGTCGACGGTGAACGAGCGGGTGGTGCGCTCCCCCGCCGCCGTCGGCGTGGCGGCGAGCACGGTGCGGCGGGTCTCGGCGGTGACGGAGGTGGTCGCGGCGGTGTCCGCGCCGAGGGTGACGGTCACGTCGTACGTGCCGGGGGGCACGTCGTAGTGGCAGGTGACGGGGGCGGTGCCGGCGCAGTGGCGCGGGCCCTGCCCGTACGGGCCGCCGGCGGCCGCGGGGGTGGCGGTCAGCGCGGTGGCGGCCGTGGCCGCGGCGGTCGCGAGCAGGGCGAGGCGTCTCGTCCCGGTCATCGGGGGCTCCTTCGGGGATCAGGTGCGGTCGGCGACGGGGACACCGAAGTCGGGGGTCCCGTCGGGCTTCCAGCCGAGCCTCTGGAGACGGGTGTGGCGGTTGGGGTCGTGCAACGGGTCGCCGGTGATCTCCTTGTACTGGCGGGCGTGGTAGACGAGCACGTCGGTGCGGCCGTCCTCGGCGACGGTGAAGCAGTTGTGGCCCGGCCCGTACTGGCGGGTGGAGTCGTTGCTGGTGAAGACGGGCGTCGGGGACTTGGTCCAGGAGGCCGGGTCCATGAGGTCGCTCGTGTCGTCGGCGGTGAGCAGGCCCAGGCAGTAGTTGCTGTCGGTGGCGCTGGCCGAGTACGTCATGAAGATCCGGCCGTTGCGGCGGAGGAACGCGGCGCCCTCGTTCACCTTGAAGCCGACGCACTCCCAGTCGTACTCGGGCGTGGTGAGCCGCACCTGGGGGCCGGTCAGGGTCAGCGGATCGGCCATCCGGGACAGGAAGACGGCGGTGTTGTTGTCCGTGCCGGGCTCGTGCTGCGCCCAGGCGAGGTAGCGGGAGCCGCGGTGGGTGAAGGTGGTGGCGTCGAGGGAGAAGGTGTCCCAGGCGGTGGTGATGCTGCCCCGTTCGGTCCAGGTGCCCTGGAACGGGTCGGGGTGCCGGTTCTCCAGCACCCACATCCGGATGCGCCAGACGTCGTGGGCGGGTGCGGCGGCGAAGTAGACGTACCAGCGGCCGTCGATGTGGTGGATCTCCGGGGCCCAGATGTGGGCGGCCATGTCGCCGCTCGTGTGCCGGCGCCAGACGACCGCCTCGTCGGCGGTGGCGATGCCGGCGAGGGTGCGGGAGCGGCGCAGGATGATGCGGTCGTACTCGGGGGCGGTCGCGGTGAAGTAGTAGCGGCCGTCGGTGTGGCGGTGGACGTGCGGGTCGGCGCGGTTGCGTACGAGCGGGTTGGTGTACGGCCTGCCGGGCAGCGCGCCGGGCGCCTGTGCCGCGACGGTCCGGCCGGCGGTGTCCGCCGCCGGGGCGGCCTCGGCCGCGCGGGCGGCGGACACGGGCGCGGCGGCGAGGGCTCCGGCGGCGGCGCCCTGGAGGAGGAGTCGGCGGCTGAGGGAGTGACGGTGGCTCATGGGATGTTCGCTCGCCTTCCGTTCGTGATGTCGAACAGCATCTGCAATTCCGAACGGCGAAACGGTAAGGGCGCGTTACGGAGAGGTCAACGGGGCGGGAGTGACGGACTTCGCTACGTTCGCATTCATGACCACCGCCGCTCCCCCGCTCGCCGAGGTCCTCGCCTCCCCCTCCGCCGTGCTCGTCCTCGACGGCGGGCTCTCCTCCCAGTTGGAGTCCGCCGGGTACGACCTGGACGACGACCTGTGGTCGGCGCGGCTGCTCGCCGAGGAGCCCGAGGGGCTCGTCGCGGCGCACCACGCGTACTACGAGGCCGGTGCCGACGTGGTGACGTCCGCCGGCTACCAGGCCACGTTCGAGGGGTTCGCCCGCCGGGGCGTCGGCCGCGACCGCGCGGCCGGGCTGCTCCGGCTCGGCGTGGACCTGGTCCGCGAGGCCGCCCGGCGGGCCCGCGCGGGCGGCGTCACCCGCCCGTTGTGGGTCGCCGCGTCGATCGGCCCGTACGGGGCGATGCTCGCCGACGGCTCGGAGTACCGCGGCCGGTACGGGCTGGGGGTCGACGCGCTGGAGGCGTTCCACCGCCCCCGCCTGGAGGCCGTGGCCGCGGCCCGGCCCGACGTCCTGGCGCTGGAGACCGTGCCGGACGCCGACGAGGCCCGCGCCCTGCTGCGCGCGGTGCGCGGCCTGGGCGTACCGGCCTGGCTGTCGTACACCGTCGACGGGGAGCGCACCCGGGCCGGCCAGCCGCTGGAGGAGGCGTTCGGGCTCGCGGCCGACGCGGACGAGGTCGTCGCGGTCGGGGTGAACTGCTGCGCGCCGAAGGACGCGCGGCGGGCGGTGGAGGTCGCGGCGCGGGTGACGGGCAAACCGGTGGTGGTGTACCCCAACAGCGGCGAGACGTGGGACGCGGCGGCGGGCGGCTGGCGCGGCCGGCCCACGTTCTCGGCCGACCTCGCGGAGGAGTGGCGGCGGGCCGGGGCGCGGCTGGTCGGCGGCTGCTGCCGGGTGGGGCCGGACGCCGTCGCCGCCGTGTCGGACCGGCTGCGGGGGTGAGCCGGAGCCCCCGGGGAGATCACCGGTGCGGCACGGGTCTTCCCGCCGGGTGGCGGCCCGACCTAGGGTAGGAAGCGCTTACTACGCTGTTCGGAGGGAGCACCATGACGCGTACGGTGAGCGCCGCCGGACCGACGCTGGCGGTGGTCGCCCGCGAGGCCGGGGTGTCGGTGCCCACCGCGTCGAAGGTCGTCAACGGCCGTGACGACGTGGCGCCCGAGACCCGCCGCCGGGTCACCGAGGTGCTGGACCGGCTGGGTTACGTGCGCCGCCGCCGGAGCGGCCCCCCGAAGCCGTACGGCATGGTCGACCTGGTGCTGTCCTCGCTGGACGGCTCGGGGGCGGCGGTGCTGCGCGGCGTGGAGCGGGCCGCGCACGCGGAGGGCCTGGAGGTCGTCGTGTCGACCGGCCGGCACCTGGGGCGGGACCGGCTGGACCGGTTGGCCGCCCGGGGCACGGCGGGGGTGCTGTTCCACGGGGACGGGCTGACCGCGTCCCGGCACGCGTGGCTGACCCGGCACCGGGTGCCGTACGTGCTGATCGACCCCGGGCGGGAGCCGTCACCGGACTCCGTGTCCGTCGGCGCGGCGGACCGGGAGGGCGGGCGCGCGGCGGCCGGGCACCTGCTGGCACTGGGCCACGAGCGGATCGCGCTGGTCGCCGGGCACGGCCGGAGCGCGCGGCTCGCCGGCTGGCGCGAGGCGCTTGCGGCGGCCGGGCTGCCCCACCGGCGGGAGTACGTGCGCCGCACCGGTCCCGACGAGCCGGAGGAGTGCGGGGCGCGGCGCCGGACGCTGGAGCTGCTGGACCTGCCGGAGCCGCCGACGGCGGTGTGCGCCGGTTCGGACGCGATGGCGTCGGGCGTGTACGGGGCGCTCGCCGAGCGGGGCCTGCGCGTGCCGGATGACGTGGCCGTCGTGGGCTTCGGCGACCTGCCGGAGGCGCGGTGGGCGGTGCCGGGGCTGACGACGGTGCGGCGGCCGCTGGCGGAGATGGCCGGGGCGGCGCTGGCGCTGCTGGTACGGATGGCGGCCGGCGAGCCGACGGACGGCTTACCGGTGGAGCTGGCGACGGAGCTGGTGGTGCGGTCGAGCACGGCGCCCCCGCCCGCGGCCGGGGCGGGAGCGGCGGCCGGCGCCTCCCGCCCCGGTCGTGCGCCGGCCGGACGGCGGGCGCGGGCGGGAGGCGCGGCGGGGGGTCAGCGGTACGCGGCGGAGACGCTGTAGGCGTAGACGCCGACGAGGGCCATCACGCCGAGCAGGATGACCCAGGACATGAGGCTCGTGTGCCGCGAACGCCTCCCGCCGGTAAGGGACTTGCTGGTACGGGACCTGCCGGTACGGGACCCGCCCGGGCGGCCCGTGGGGGCGCCGCCCCCGCCGCGGCCGCGCCGCCCGCCCGCACGGGCGGACCCGGTCCGTGCCGCCGCGGACGGCTCCGCGTCGGCCGCGGCCTCGGCCAGCAGGCGGCGGCAGACGGCGGCCAGTTCGTCCCGGCCCGCGGAGAGGCTCACCACCACTTCGGAGCGGGCGGGCGCGGTGGTGCCGCCGTCGAGGATGCGGCCCGCCCGGATGAGCACGTCGTCGCGGGTGCCGCGGGGCGACAGGCTGATCCACCGCCGCACGTGCTCACCCCGGATGACGACACCGCCCGACCGCTCGCGGTACAGCGTGTGCTCCCGCCACAGGACCGTCGCCAACTCCTGGGCCAGATCCCTGAGTCGCGTGTGCATGGCCTCCCCTTCACTCCGCCACACGCGCCTCGAACACGCATGCGCACGGGCACTGTAGCGGGCGCCTCCGACAGGGGCTCGCCGGGCACCGGCCCGGACGTCCGCGCGGGCTGCGGCGGCGGGCCCCCGGGCCGGTCCCCGGACCGCGTCCGCGCCCCGGGGCGGGACCGGCCGTACGACGGGCGGCGGACCGGCCCCGTGGCGATGGACCGGCTCCGTGGTGGCGGACCGGCTCCGTGGTGGCGCGAGCGCCACCGCTCCCCCGTCGGCGGGCCGGCCCCGCTCCCGGCGCGGGGCCGGCCCGCCGGGTGTCACCCCGGCATCTTGTCGCCCACCAGGGCCAGGTTCTGGATGGCGGCCAGGCCGAACAGGGCCGTGGTGTTGGTGGAGATCCACGGGTGTTCGTAGCCGGGCTCCAGGACCTGCGGGCCCTTCAGCGGGGTCTTCTCCCACTTCATGGCCTTCGTGTACCCGTCGCTGTCGTGGAACTTCCGCCACGCCCGCGCGGCCAGCGCGTCGTCGCCCGTCCGGGCGGCGGCGTACGCGTCCTGGCGGGAGTGGCCCTGGAGCAGGATGAGCGAGCCGAAGTTCTTGCCGTACCGGGCCGCCTGTTCGGCCTTCGTCGCGTTGAAGTAGCGGCAGTAGTCGAGCCACGCCTCCTCGAACGCGGGCATGTCGATCAGGTCGATCAGCTCGGCGCACATCTCGACCAGGCCGAACATCGCCGACAGGTGCGAGACGCCGACCACCGGCTCGGTCGCCACCGCGAACCGCCCGGTGTCCAGGTCGTACAGGCCCGTGCCCTGCACGAAGCCGTTCGGCTGGGCGGCGATCGTCTCCATGGTGGACCGCAGCCGCGCCTCCGCCTTCGCCGCCTTGGGGCCGCGCCGCTCCCACTCGGTCAGCCACGCGGCCGCCAGTCCGCTCCAGTCCGTGCCGAAGCCGATCGACAGCGCGTGCCGGTCGGGCTCGTACGGCTCGGTGCGGATCTTCCGGATCGGGTCGAGGACGAGGAAGGTCTCGTCGGAGTCGACCAGGTCGTGCATGAGGTCCCCGACCCGCTCGTCGGCGGTGAGGAAGTAGTACGGCCGCCGGTACACGGCGGTGGAGATCCGCTGCTGCTTCGCGCTGTCGGCGAAGTGCTGCACGCCGTGCCGCGTGCCGAGCCCCGCCCACTGCCCGAGGTGGTAGACGTCGACCTCCCCGGTGTGCCGGGTCATCGCCTCCGCGAACCGGAAGACGTCCGCCCGCCCCGAGCGCAGGTACGCGTACCAGAGCCACAGGTCAGGCGACAGCTCCGAGTTGTCCCAGGCGTACCCGCCGACGTCGTACCGCCACTGGTGCCGGTCCTCGTCGTACGTGTGCATGATGTCGCCGTAGTCCCAGAAGCCGTACCAGCGGCGCTGCTCGACCTGGTCCTTGTAGTACGCGAACAGGAAGTCCAGCTGGTCCTCGATCGCCCTCTTCGCTGGGGTGGACCGGTCGACGGGGGCGAACAGCCCGCCGAACACCTTGGCGCGGGCCAGGTCCTCGGGGCCGACGGCCAGTTGCGGCGGTGTCCGCACGGCCCGCGCCTGGGCGACGAGGACGTCGGCGGTGGGGGTGGCCGCGTTGGCCCAGAACATCAGCTCGCTGGTACGAGCGATGCCGTAGGGGGTGCCGAAGCCGGGCTCGTGGTCCTCGTACGTGATGTTGAGGCCCTCCAGCTGCTCGGGGTACGTGTCCTGGCCCAGGCCGTCGTGGTAGAAGCGCAGGTCCATGGGCTGCGCCTCGGGCGACCAGAGCCACAGGGTGACCTCGGCGGCGTCCCCGGCGGCGCCGCGGACGTCGAGCTGGGCGGGGTGCTTCTCCCAGAAGTCGCGCAGCCCGAAGGAGAACCCGCCGCTGACCCCGCCGACGTACGCGAAGCCGTTGGCCCGGCGGCCGCCGCCGGCGGGGATCCAGCCGTGTCCGGGCTTGGTCCGCTTGCGGAGCGCGAAGCCGTCCGCGGACAGCTGGGAGAGCGTGTAGTCGCCCCAGGTGGGGACGTACTGCAGGCGGGTGGTGACCCGCTGGTCCCAGGTCGACGGGTCGGGCAGCTTCTCGCCCTTGACCTGCGCGGCCCGCACCGCGGCGCCGGGGTCGCGGCGCAGGCCGGTGACGCCCTGGACGGCCTCGGTGAGGAACCCCTCGCCCTCCCCGGCGATACGGATGTGCCGGTCGTACGCCGCGTCCCGCAGGGGCACGGTGAAGCGGACGCCGAGGCCGCGGACGAAGTCCTTGTCCTGGTCGCCGTCGTAGGTGATGGTGTGCACCATCCGGAACGACTCGGCGCCCGCGTAGAAGTACAGCCGCACGCTGAACGGCAGCCACCTCCGGCTCCCCTTGCGGTGCCTGCCGTCGATCCGCACGACGGCCCGCACGGGGCCGCGCTGCTCGACGACGGCCCGCTCGATCTCGCCGTCGAACCGCTCCCACCGGGCGTTGCCCTGGTCGCCGTCGTCGAGGTCGCCCTGCCGCAGCAGGACGAGCCGGCCGTCGGTGGCGATCTTCGTGCCGTCGCGGGTGACGGACTCGACGAGCTTCCCGCCGTCCTTGGAGACGACCGCCTTGATGGTGCCCGTGTCGACGGTGACCCGCCGGCCGGTCTCCGTGACGGTGACGCGCTGGGCGGGGGCGGCGCCCCCGCTGCCGGGCGTGAGCGTGAACTTCTCGGCACCCGCCGCGGCGGGGCCCACGGCGTGGGCGGTCCACTTGAGGGAGCCGTCGGGCCAGTAGGCGGTCGCCCAGCTCTGCACGGGCACGGTCTGGCCGTCCTCGGTGGCCAGGGCGAAGTCCCGGCCGGCCGGGACGGCGCCCTTGGGCCAGGGCACGCCGAACGTGGAGCCGGGCGCGGCGCCGAGCCCGCCGTCCTCCAGCCAGCCGACGCGCACCGGCGCGTCCCCGGCCGCCGCCTCGGCCCCCGGCGCCGCCTGTGCGGTCCCCTGGCCCAGTGCCCGGCTGAACTGCGCGGCGGCCCCTACGGCGGCCGCCGCCTTGAGGAGGGATCTGCGCGGTATGGGAGACATGAACGTTCCTTCCTGACGGTGAGTGCGGATGAAACCGAGCAACGCCCCCGTGCCGTGGGGGCGGGGCACGGGAGCCGGGGCGGTGGGTCCGCGCCGCGGGGTACGCCCCTCCCCGGGGTCCCGGGGAGGGGCGGGCGCGGCGGGGCGCTCCCCGTCCGGTAGGTCCGTCCGGGAGGCCCGGCGCCGTCCCGTGGTGGTGCGGTGGCCGGGACGCCCGGCTCCGGCGCGGCGGCCGGGTCCGGCGGTCAAGCCCGACGGTCGGGTACGGAGGTCGGGTGCGACGGCCGGGCCCGGCCCCGGCATGACGGTCGGGCCGGCGGTCACGCGTGGCGGTCGGGCCCGGCGGTCGCGTGCGGCGCTCAGGCCAGGCGGCGTTCCACCGCGAGCGCCGCCCCCACCAGCACCCCCACCGCGGGCACCGCCAGCGGCGGCGACAGCCACGCCGACGCGGCGATCACCGCCAGCCCGCACACCAGCGCCAGCGACCCCGCCGGGTCGCGCACGGTGCGCCGTACCGCCGCGCCCATCAGCGCGCGCCACGACGCGCCGGGCCGCCACACCGCGGCGGCCCGTACGCCGGCGACGACCAGGCCCAGCAGGGCCAGCACCCCGACCGCCCCGGCGAACGCGCCGCCGGGCAGTCCCCCGGCGCGCACGACGGCCAGGTCGGCCCGGACGAGTGCGGCCGCCGCCCAGCCGGCGGCTCCGACCAGCCAGCCGTGCCGGGCGGCGGCGGTCCGCAGGTCGGCGACGAACTCCCGGACCCCGCCCGCCTCGTCGGCGAGGACCCGCCGCAGGTGCGCCGCGCCCGCGGCGAGCGCGGCCGGCAGCGTGACCAGCGGCAGCGCCGCCACCGCGATCCACACCCCGGTCAGCAGGCACTCCGCGAAGACCGCGAAACCCGCGGGGAAGCCGGACGGCCGCGCCGCCCGCCCCGTGTTCGTCGTCGACACGTCCGCGTCACCCCTTCAGGCCCGAGGTGGCCATGCCGTCGATCAGGTACCGCTGGAACGCGAGGAAGAACACCAGCACCGGCAGCAGCGCGACCAGCGACATGGCGATCATCCCGCCGTAGTTGGCGACGCCGTCCTGGTCGACGAACATCTTCAGGCCGAGCGACACGGTGTACTTCTCGGGCTCGTTGAGGTAGATCAGCGGGCCCATGAAGTCGTTCCACGCGTTGATGAACGTGAAGATCGCGCTGGTGATCAGCGCCGGCCGGCACAGCGGCAGCACGATCGACCAGTAGGTCCGCAGGTGCCCGCACCCGTCGAGGCGGGCGGCCTCGTCCAGCTCCTTCGGCAGGTTCCGCATGAACTGCACCATCAGGAAGACGAAGAAGGCGTCCGTCGCGAGGTACTTGCCGAGCAGCAGCGGCGTGTAGGTGTTGACCAGTTCCAGCTTCTGGAACAGCACGTACTGCGGGATGAGCAGGACGTGGTACGGCAGCAGCAGCGTGCCGATCATCAGGGTGAACAGCACCCCGCGCCCGGCGAACCCGATGCGGGTGAAGGCGTAGGCCGCCAGGGAGCTGGAGGCCAGCACGCCGACGACGGAACCGACCGCCAGGAAGAGGGAGTTGCCGAAGAAGGTGCTCAGGGGGATGTCGGCGATGCCCTGGGCGAGGTGCCGGTAGTTGTCGGTGATGGGGTCGGTGGGGAACAGCTGGAGGCTGCCGACGATCTCGTCGTTGGGTTTGAGCGAGGCGCCGATCACCCACAGCACCGGGTAGAGCACCACCGCGAGGACGGCGAGGGCCCCGGCGTGCCAGGCGATCGAGCCGGCGCCGCGGCGGCGGATGGTGGCGAGCGCGCTCATCGGGCGGCCTCCTCGTAGTGCACCCAGCGCTTCTGGGACCAGAACAGCACCGCCGTCACCAGGCCGACGGCGAGCAGCAGCATCCAGGCCATGGCGGAGGCGAAGCCCATGCGGCTGTTCTCGAAGCCCTGCACGTACAGGTAGCAGGTGTAGACGAGCGTCGCGTCGGCCGGTCCGCAGGTGCCGCCGGCCTGGCCGCCCAGGATGTAGGCGGATCCGAAGATCTGGAAGGAGTGGATGGTCTCCAGCAGGACGTTGAAGAACAGCACCGGGGAGATCATCGGCAGGGTGATGTTCCAGAAGCGGCGCCACGGCCCGGCGCCGTCGACCTCGGCGGCCTCGTACAGCTCGCGCGGCACCTGCTTCAGGCCGGCGAGGAAGATGACCATCGGGGCGCCGAACTGCCACATCGTCAGGGCGATGAGGCTGTACACGATCCAGTCGGGGTCGCCGATCCAGCCGCCGACGTCCATGCCGAGCAGGCTGCGCTGGGCGCGGTCGACGATGGCGTCGTCGGAGAAGATCGCGCGCCAGACGACGGCGATGGAGACGCTGGCGCCGATCAGGGACGGGGCGTAGAACGCGGCCCGGTAGAAGCCCTGGCCGCGGCGCTTCTGGTTGAGCAGCAGGGCCACGGCGAGGGCGGCGGCCAGCTTCAGCGGGGTGCCGACGACGACGTACCAGAGGGTGACGTCGACGGAGTGGCGCCACCGGGGGTCGGCGAACATGTCGGTGAAGTTCTTCAGGCCGATCCAGCGGGGCGCGTCGAAGAGGTTGTAGTCGGTGAAGGCGAAGTAGAGCGAGGCGATCATCGGGCCCGCGGTGAGCAGCGCGAAGCCGGCGATCCACGGGGACATGAAGAGGTAGCCGGCCAGGTTCTCCCGGCGGGCCCTCCGCCGGGCGCCGGGGCCGGAGCGCTCCTCGGCCGCGCCGCCCCGCCCCGGGCCGGGGCCCGCCGCGTCCCCGGTGGGGAGGGCCGCGGCGGTGGGCGTCTGTACAGGTGTCACGGTGTTCCTCCCCCTCAGGAGCCGAGGGCGGTCTTCGACTCGGAGAAGAACTGCCGGACCGCTTCGGCCACGGAGCTCTTGCCGAGGGCCATCTCCTCGGCGATCCGCAGGAACGCGGCCTCCGCGATGTCGGCGCCGGCCGGGTGCGGGGTGATCTGCTCCAGGACACCGGAGTCGACGAGCTGCTGCTCGTAGGCGGCGATCTTCTTGTTGACCGGGTCGGTGGGCTTGAACGCCTCGTACTGGGCGGTGGTGGCGGGCACGCCGCGGTCGTAGCCCATGATCGTGGCGACCTCGGGGTCGTGGACCATGAAGTCGATGAACCGGGCGACCTCCTCGGGGTGCTTGGTGCGCTTGGAGGCGCTGAGCATGAGGGAGCCGAGGTACTGGCCGGTCCGCTTGCCGTCGGTGGTGGGGACGGGCGCGAGGCCGTACTCGCTCTTGCCTTCGGAGGTGTAGCGGATGGTGAAGTTGTCCCAGGTGAACTCGCACGCGGACAGTCCGGCGGACAGGGCCGCCTTGGGCTTCACCTGGGAGACCTTCTTCGGGTCGGAGTAGGTGCCGGCCCGGACGCCCTGGAGCGCCTTCGTCCACCAGTCGGTGAGGTCGGCCTCCGTGAAGCCGAGCCCCTTGGGCGTGAAGAACGCCTTGCCGTGCTGGCGGAGGTGGAGGTCGTACAGGTACATCACGCCGTACATGCCGCTGTCGCCGGCACGGCCCTGGGTGTCGCGGATCTTGGCGAGGGCGGCGTGGAACTCCTCCCAGGTCCAGCCCGGCCGGGGGGTGATCCCGGCCTTGCCGAAGACCTTCTCGTCGATGACGAGGGCCATGGAGTTGGAGCCGACGGGGACGCCGAGGAGCCTGCCGTCGACCTCGCCGAACGTGTCGAGGCCGGCGCGGAAGCCGTCCATGCGGAGGTTGCCCGCCTCGACCTGCCCGCCGAGGTCGAGCAGGACGTTCTTGGCGTCGTACTTGCGGAGGAAGCCGACGGCGTTCTGGAAGACGTCCGGCGGATTGCCGCCGGAGGCCTGGGTGTTGAACTTCTTCCAGAAGTCGAGGTACGGCTGGAAGTCGGTCTTGACCTTGATCTTCGGGTGCTTCTTCTCGAACAGCTCGATCGTCTGGTTGATGCGCTTGGCGCGGTCGTCCGACCCCCACCACGCGTACCGGATCGTGACGGTCCCGCCGTCCGAGCCGCTTCCACCGCCGCAGCCCGCCGCCGTCAGGCCGAGGGCGGCCGTGGAGCCGCCCACCAGCTTCAGCAGGCCGCGCCGGTCGACAGACCCCTGGGTCCCGGTCCCGTTGGTACGCACAGTCGTCCTCCAGCGCGCATTGAATCGTTTTAGGAAAGCGCTTGCCGGGACAACGTAAGGACCCGGAGCCGGGGAGTCAACGGTTACGACGAGATCCGTTCACCCGGGCGGCGCGGCGACCCCGGGCCGGGCGCGCCGCCCCGGAGGGCGCACGTCCGACGGGCCGAACCGCGGGGCTCCGCACCAAGGCCCCGAACCCTCCGCGGCGCCCCCTCCCCCGCCACCGAGAAGACCCGCGGGCGCGGGCCGGGGCGACACCGAGGGTCGCGACCGCGACGGCCCCACCTCAGAAAGTAATGGTCGAAAACCGTCCGCGACCCTATACTCCGAGGATGTTTCCCCTCACGATCAGGCGGGCCGCCGCCTCGGACGCGGAGCGCCTCACCTCGCTGGTCCGGGGGTCCGGCGCCTACCGGGGGGCCTACGCCGCGATGGTCTGCGGATACCGGGTCACCGCGGACTACGTGGCCCGGCACCGGGTCTTCGTGGCCGTCGACACCGCCGGCCGGCTGCTGGGCTTCTACTCCCTCGTCCTGGAACCGCCCGAGCTGGACCTGGCGTTCGTGGCGGACGAGGCGCAGGGGTCGGGCGTCGGCCGACTCCTGGTGGAGCACATGCTCGGTCAGGCCGGGGAGGCCGGCCTGACCGAGGTGCGCGTGGTGTCCCACCCGCCGGCCGAGCGGTTCTACCGGCGCCTGGGCGCCGAGCGGGTGGGCACGGTGGCCCCGTCCCCGCCGAAGGTGGCCTGGGAGCGCCCCGAGTTGCGGTTCACCCTCGCCTGACGGGCGGCCGGCCGCCCGCGGAACCCACGGGCCGGATCAGGCCGGACCCCACGGGCCGGGCCGGTCACGGACGGCCGCGGGGCGCGAGGCTGGAGGCCCGGACCACCAGCTCCGGCCGGAGGACGATGTGCCGGTGCGCGTGGGCCTCGGCCGCGCCGTTCGTCTCCTCGATGAGGAGTTCCGCCGCCAGGCGGCCCATCCGCTGGGCCGGCTGGCGCACCGAGGTGAGCGGCACCGCGGCGGCCGCTGCGAACTCGATGTCGTCGTAGCCGACCAGCGCGATGTCCCCGGGCACCGAGACCCCCGCCGCGAACAGGGTCTGGAGGACGCCCAGGGCCAGCAGGTCGTTGGCGCAGAAGACGGCCGAGGGGCGGGGCGACATGCCGAGCAGCCGCGCGCCGGCGTCGCGCCCGGAGGCCACGTCCAGCCGCTCGGTGTCGACCCGTACGAGCGCGTCCGGCGGCAGCCCCGCCTCGGCGACCGCCGCCAGGGCGCCCGTGCGCCGGTCCTGGATCTGCGGCAGGTGCGCGGGCCCGCCGACGTACACGATGCTCCGGTGGCCCGCGTCGAGGAGGTGCCGCGCCGCGAGCGCGCCGCCCTCGACGTCGTCGACGGAGACGGAGCACGCGTCGGTGCCGGCGGCGGTGCGGTCGACGAACACGTACGGGATGCCGTGCCGGGCGAAGGCCCGCAGCGTGTGCCCCTCCGGGTCGGCCGGGGTGACCAGCACCCCGCGCACCCGCTGCTCGGCGAACAGCCCCAGGTACTCCGCCTCCTCCTGCGGGTCCTGCGCGCTGTTGCAGAGCATGACCCCGAGGCCGGCCTCCCGCGCGGCGCGCTCCGCGCCGGTCGCCAGGTCCACGAAGAACGGGTTCGCCATGTCGAGGACGAGCAGCGCGATGATCCGGCTGCGCCCGGCCCGCAGCTGCCGCGCCGACTCGCTGCGGACGTAGCCCAGGTCCTCGATGGCGGCCTGGACGCGTTCGCGGGTGGCCTCGGCGACGGTGCCGGGCCGGTTGATCACGTTGGAGACGGTGCCGACGGACACCCCGGCCCGTTGCGCCACGTCCTTGATTCCCACCATGCGCGCCACGCCCGCGCACCCCTTTCGCTCCTGTCCCCCCGGCCCGTCCCGGACGGACGCCCCATCGTACGCGTGAATCGATTCACCGGGGTTTCGCGCGCCGCTTCCCCACGCCGAAGCGCCGTGGCGGCGTCCTCGGGGGGACGCCGCCACGGCGCTTCCGGCGGGCGGGGGGGTCAGGCCGGGGCGGCGGTCCGCGCGCCGGGCCCCGGGCGCCGCCCGGTCCTCGTCACCTCGCCCCGAGCCGGATGACGTTCCACGACATCGGCTCCAGCACCGCCCGCAGCACCCCGTCCTCCACCCGGGTCCCGTCCACCGCGTGCGGCGTCACCCGCTCCGGCTCGTCGCGCGTGTTGCGCGCCTCGGGGTCCGGGTCGGCCAGCGCCGTGTGCTCCAGGACCTCCGCCGCCCCCAGCCCGTGCAGGGTCACGTCGAGCGGCAGCGGCGCGGTCCGGTCGCGGTTGACGGCGAACACCGTGACCGTGCCGTCGTCGGCGCGGACGGCGGTGGCGTGCAGCAGCGGGACCGTGCCGTACTTCCTCGTCTCGTACGTCGGCGACTCCACCCGCACGTCGAGGACCCTCCCCCGCCCGTACCGGGACGCCTGGGCGAACGGGTGGAACGTGGTCTGCCGCCACGCCGGGCCGCCCGGCTCCGTCATGATCGGCGCGATGACGTTGACGAGCTGTGCGAGGCAGGCCACGGCCACCCGGTCCGCGTGGCGCAGCAGGGCGATCAGCAGGGAGCCGAAGACCACGGCGTCCGTCACCGAGTAGACGTCCTCCAGCAGCCGCGGCGCCTCGGGCCAGTCCAGCGGCTCGGCCTCGGCCTGCTGCTGGTAGCGGCTCAGGTACCAGACGTTCCACTCGTCGAAGGAGAGCCGGAGCTTCTTCGGGGACTTGAGGCGCGCCCCGACATGGTCGCAGGTGGCGACCACCTCCTCGATGAACGACTCCATGTCGACGGCCGAGGCGAGGAAGGAGTCCCGGTCGCCGTCCCGCTCCTCGTAGTAGGCGTGCAGGGAGACGTAGTCGACGAGGTCGTACGTCTCGGCCAGCACCGTCGCCTCCCACGTGCCGAACGTCGGCATGGCGCGGGAGGAGCTGCCGCACGCGACGAGCTGCACGTCGCGGTCCATCTGGCGCATGGCGCGGGCGGTCTCGGCGGCGAGCCGCCCGTACTCCTCGGCGGTCTTGTGGCCGGTCTGCCAGGGGCCGTCCATCTCGTTGCCGAGGCACCACAGGCGGATGCCGTACGGGTCCTTGTCGCCGTGCGCGGCGCGGCGGTCCGACAGTTCGGTGCCGCCGGGGTGGTTGGCGTACTCCTGGAGCTGGAGCGCCTCGGTGACGCCGCGCGTGCCGAGGTTGACGGCCATCATCGGCTCGGCCTGGGGGCCGATACGCCGCAGGAACTCCATGTACTCGGCGAGGCCGAAACGATTCGTCTCGGTGGTCCGCCAGGCCAGGTCGAGGCGGCGGGGGCGGCTGTCGACGGGGCCGACGCCGTCCTCCCAGCGGTGGTTGGAGACGAAGTTGCCGCCGGGGTAGCGGATGACGGTGACGCCCAGTTCACGGACGAGGGCGAGGACGTCGGTGCGCAGGCCGGCGTCGTCGGCGGCGGGGTGGCCGGGCTCGTGGATGCCGGTGTAGACGCAGCGGCCGAGGTGCTCGACGAACGAGCCGAAGAGGCGCGGGTCGACGTCGCCGACCGTGAAGGCCGGGTCGAGGGTGAAGCGGGCGGGGGCGGTGCCGGTCATGGGGACGGGGTTCCCTTCGGGGGGTCGGTGGGTCACTGGCCGGCGAGGCCGGTGTGGGCGACGCCGCGGACGATCTGCCGCTGGAAGAGGGTGAAGACCACGAGCAGCGGGAGGCCGGCGACGACGAGGGACGCCATCATCTGCGCGTACCGCACTCCGTACGACGACTGGACGCTGACGAGGCCGACCGGGAGGGTCATGCCGCCCGGGTCGGTGGTCACGAGGAACGGCCAGAGGAAGTTGTTCCAGGTGGAGATGAAGGTGAAGATCGCGACGGCGGCGAGGACGGGCCGGGACAGCGGCATGACGATCGTCCAGAAGACCCGCCACCGGCCCGCGCCGTCGACGAACGCGGCCTCCTCCAGCTCGCGCGGCACGCCGTCGAAGAACTTCACCAGGATGAAGACCATCGCGGGCACGGCGACCTGCGGGAGGATCACGCCCCAGTACGTGTCGACCAGGCCGAGGGCGGCCATCTCGGCGAACAGCGGGGCGATCAGCACCTGCGGCGGCACCATGATCCCGGCGAGGACCAGCCCGTACAGCACCCGGCGGCCGCGGAACGCGGTGCGGGAGAAGCCGTACGCGGCGGTGGCGCACAGCAGCACGGTCAGCGCGGTCGTCACCACCGAGACGTACGCGGAGTTGAGCATCCAGCGGGTGAGGTCGCCCGAGTCCCACACCTGCCGGTAGGCGTCGAGGGTGACGGTGGAGCCGATCCACTCCAGGGGCGTCCGGGTCGTCTCGCCCTCCGGTTTGAGGGAGGTGGCGACCGCCCAGGCCAGCGGGAGCACCCACGCGACGGCGAGGACGAGCGCGGCGAGGAGCGCCAGCAGCCGGCCGGCGGTCCAGCGGGCGCGGCGGGCGGGGGTGTCGGCGGCCGCGCTCATCGGGCGGTCTCCTCTCGGGTACGGCGGGACAGGCGCAGCTGCACCAGGGAGACGATCAGGATCAGCGCGAAGAAGAGGTACGAGACGGCGGAGGCGTAGCCGGTGCGGTAGCCGGTGAACCCGGCCTGGTAGACGTACTGCAGGATCGGCCGGGTCGCGTCGTCGGGGCCGCCGCCGGTCATGATGTACACCTGGTCGAAGACCTTCAGCGAGGCGAGGACCTGCAGGACGACGACCACGCCGGTGGTCGTGCGGAGCATGGGCAGGGTGATGGAGCGCAGCCGCTGCCAGGGGCCGGCGCCGTCCAGTTCGGCGGCCTCGTACAGGTGCTGCGGGATGGCCTGGAGCGCGGCCAGGTAGAGCAGGAAGTTGAAGCCGACGGTCCACCAGACGGTGGTGAGGACGAGGGAGAGCATCGCGTACCGCTCGTCGGTGAGCCAGCCGATGCCGGGGTGGAGGCCGAGGGCGGCGAGGAGCTGGTCGGCGAAGCCGAAGTCGGACGGGTAGATCACCCACAGGAAGAGCAGGCCGACGACGCCGGACGGCAGCAGGAACGGCGCGAACCAGCTGAGCCGCCACAGCCACTGGACGACCCGCAGGTGGTGGGCGAGCAGGGCGAGGACGAGGCCCGTCACGACCAGCGGGACCGTGGACAGGACGGTGAACCAGACGGTGTTCCACAGCGACGACCAGACGGCCGGGTCCCGGATCGCCTCGGCGTAGTTGTCGAGGCCGACGAAGCCGCCGCCGACGCCGGAGATGTTCTCGCTGGTCAGGCTCATGCCGAGGCCGGAGACCAGCGGCCAGAGCAGGAAGGCGCCGTAGACGAGGAAGAAGGGGGCGACGAAGACCAGGCCGTGTTCGGTCCAGTGCCGGCGCGGGGCCGTCGGGACCTGGTGCGGGGCCGGGGGCGTCGCGGGCGGGGCGGGGCGCGTCGGCGCGGGGGTGGGGGCGGCGCTCACCGGGTGCCTCCCAGGGGGTTCGGCGTGTCGAGGAGGGCCCGGAGCCGGGCCTTCGCCTCGGCGAGGGCGTTCCGTGGGGTGCGGGACCCGGTGAGCACGCCGGAGAAGACGGCGCCGAGCTCGATCCACATGACGGAGGCCGATCCGGCGAACCAGGCGGGCTCGTCGAGCGCCACGTCGTCGACGACGGAGCGGTACGCCGACTGCGGGGAGAGAGCGAGGTAGTCGGGCCGCCGCAGGGTGGGCAGGTAGGCGGGCACGTGTCCGCCCTTCGCCCATTCGACGGTGTGCCGCAGCATCCAGGCGACGAACGCGTGGGCCGCCTCGTCGGGCGGTCCGCCGCGCCGGTCCTGGTGCGGCAGGACGAAGGCGTGGCAGTCGGCCTGGGCGGTGGGCCGGCCGAAGAGGCCGGGGACGCGCGTGACGGAGAAGGGCACCCCGGTGGCGAGGAAGGAGCTGATCTCCCATTCGCCGTTGAGGTAGAAGCCGGTGGCGCCGTTGCTGAACACGCCGACGGCACCCGGGTAGTCGACGCGGCGGACCGCGAGGCCCTGCTCGACGAGGGCGCGCATGTACTCCAGGACCGTCAGCGCCTTGGCGTCGTCGAGGGCGAGGGTGGTCCCGTCGGGGCCGAGGACGGCGCCGCCGAGCTGGGAGTACAGGGTGGAGAACAGCCGCCAGGGGCCGATGCAGTCGGAGCCCAGCGTCTCGGTGACGAGCGCGGGCCGTCCGGTGACGTCGCGGACGGCGCGCAGGGCGGCGGTGAACCGGTCGGCGCCGTCGAGCGGTTCGAGGGTGCCGTCGGGGGCGAGCAGGCCCGCCTTGGCGCAGACCTCGGTGTTGTAGAAGAGCACCATGGGGTGGGTGTCGAGCGGTACGGCGTACTGCCGCCCGCCGACGGCGCCGCGCCGCCAGATGCCGGGCGGGAAGTCGGCCTCCCGCACGCCGTGTTCGGCGAGGAGGTCCAGGTCGAACGGGTCGAGGAGCCGGCCGGGCGCGAACCCGGCGAGGCGGGCCAGGTGGAGGACGGCGACCTCGGGGGCACGGCCGCCGGCGCCGGCCATGGCGAGCTTGGTGTAGTACGGCGGGCCCCACTGGAGGGTGGCGGCCTCCAGGGCGACGTCGGGGTGCTCGGCGCGGAAGGCGTCGAGCATGGCGAGCATGGTGATGCCGTCGCCGCCGCCGAACAGGTGCCAGTAGCGGAGCCTGGTCCGCCCGGCGTCGGCGGTCCGCGGCGCCGCGCAGCCGGCGGCGCCGGCGGCCGCGGCCCCTCCCATCGCGGTGAGTGCCTGTCTGCGGCTCAGGGCAGGTCGTCCCATTCCAACCCTCTGTTCGGTATATCGAATGATGATCGCGACTTCGAACGGGTGGGACCGTAGGTTCCCCGGTCCCGGCCGTCAATGGCTCGCGCAAGGATCCGGGGAAATCGCCTCCCCGGTTCGACGGGGCGAACAGGGCGATCCGATGTCAACCCGAGGTTGACAGTGCCCGGCCGTCAACCTACGGTTGACACATGACGAAACCCGAAGACGTCACCGCGTCCGTCCGCCTGGACGACCTCATCCACGCCATCAAGAAGACCCACCCCGACACCCTCGACCAGCTCTCCAGCGCCGTCATCGCCGCCGACCACCTGGGCGACGTGGCCGACCACCTGATCGGGCACTTCGTGGACCAGGCCCGCCGGTCGGGGGCGTCGTGGACGGACATCGGCCGCAGCATGGGCGTCACCCGGCAGGCGGCGCAGAAGCGGTTCGTGCCGAAGGACCCGGGCGAACCGACGGAACCGGACCCCAGCCAGGGGTTCGGCCGGTTCGACGACGCCGCCCGGAAGGTCGTCGTCGCCGGGCACACCGCCGCGCAGAACGCCCACAGCGCCGAACTCGGCCTGCCCCACCTGGTGCTGGGGCTGGTGGCGGAACCGGAGACGGCCGTGGTGAGGGCGATCACCGCGCAGGGCGTGACCCTCGACGACGTGCGGCGCGCCGCGACCGCCGCGCTGCCCCCGGCCGCCGACGAACCGCCCTCCCTCGTCCCGTACGACCAGGCCGCCAAGAAGGTCCTGGAGCTGACGTTCCGTGAGGCCCTGCGCCTCGGGCACCAGTACGTCGGCCCCGCGCACCTGCTGCTCGCCCAGCTCGAGTACGAGAACGGCGACGGCCTGCTGAGCGGCCTCGGCATCAGCAAGGAGGCGTCCGAGGCACACCTCACGGCGGCCTCCTGAGCGGTCCCGCGTGCGCGGGAGCGGCCGCTCCCGCACGCGCGGGGCGCACCACACGGCGCATCGAGAGCACACGCGTTCGAGCAAGGTTTCTGCAAGGGCTCGGCAAGGACGCCGTCCACCCGCCCGGGCATCCGCCTCCCCGTCAGCCGATTGCGATGCGGGGGGAATGCAGTGAAGGCGATCAGCAGGTTCACGCGGTCCGCGGCGGCCGCGCCCGGCGCCCGTCAGTGGCTCACGCTGACCGGGCGCAAGACCGTGCTGGTGGTGGCGCACACCATCACGTACGGGAAACGACTGCTCGACGTGGTGCCGCTCCTGGAGTCGGACTTCCGCGTCCAGTGCGTGTTCACCGTGCCGCCGCACGAGCTGGGCGACGGCACGGCGCGGTTCCTGCACGAGACGGGGGGCGCGGTGGTGCCCTGGGAGGAGGCGGTGCGGACGGACTTCGACCTGGCGCTGGCGGCCGGGCCGCGCCACATGGCGTCGGTGCGCGCCCGGGTCGTGCTGCTGCCCCACGGCGCGAACTTCGTGAAGCGGTTGCGCGGCGCCCCCGGCTCGGAAGTGCTGGGCCTGCGCCGCCGGGACGTCCTGCTGGACGGCAGGACCCCCGCCGCGGTGGTCCTGGCGCACCGGGACGACCTGGCCGCGCTGGGCCGCAGCTGCCCGGAGGCGGTGCCGGTGGCGTCGGTGGTGGGCGATCCGGCGCGGGACCGGATCGTGACGAGCCTGCCGCGTCGGGACGCCTACCGGGCCTCGCTCGGCCTGGGGCGGGGCGAACGGCTCGTCGCGGTCACCTCCACGTGGGGGCCCGGATCGGCGTTCGCCCGGTTCGACCTGCTGCTGCCGCGCCTGATGGACGAGGTGCGGAGCACGGGCGACCGGCTGGTCGTGCTCCTGCACCCCAACGTGTGGTCGGGACACGGGTCCCGACAGGTGCGGGCCTGGCTGCACTGCTGGGCGGAGCGGGGCCTGGGGGTCGTCCCGCCGGACATGGACTGGAGGCCGGTGCTGTGCGCCGCCGACCTGATCGTCGGCGACCACGGGTCCGTCACCCTGTACGGGGCGCTCACGGGTGCACCGATCCTGATGGCGGCGTCGCCGGAACAGGAGATCAACCCGGGCTCGCCCGCGGCCGACCTGGCCCTCCTGGCGCCGTCCCTGTCACCGGTGCACCCGCTGGACGAGCAGTTCACCTACGCCGAGGCGGAGTACAGCGCACCGGCGTACCAGGCCCTCGCCGCGCGCATCACCTCCGAGCCGGGCCGCTTCGACCGCAACATGAGGGCCCTGTTGTACCGGCTCCTGGGTCTGGGCCGACCGGCCCACGCCCCGCTCACCCGCCCCCTGCCACCACCGCCGGCCGTACGCGTGTGGCCTCACGCGGAGCGGGAGGCCACGGCGTGAGCGGCACACGGCGGGAGCCCGACCTCGGGTGGCTGCCCGGTGACTGGCTCGTCGCGGACGCCGACGCGCCGGGGCAGGAGCGGCTGCGGGAGCTGGCGGACGTCCTCTACCGGTGCCGGCCGGGCGGCCTCGCGGAGGCGCGTGCCCTGCTGGACCGGTATCCGGGATGCGTCCTGGTGGTCCTCGCGGCGGCCGGTTCAGGCCCCCGATGCGGCGAGCCGGCCGGCGACCCTGGCCGCGTCCCCGGGGTTCGTCCGGGCGAAGAGGGCACGGGCCCGCTCATAGGAGTCGCGCGCGACGTCCGGGTCACCGCCCTCCTGCGCGCTGAGGCCGATCATCTCCAGGGTGCGGGCCTGCCAGTGCACGGCGCCGGATTCCTCGAACGCCCCCAGCGCCTCGCGGAGCCGCTCCATACCAGCCGCGTACTGCCCGGCGCGGGCCCGTGCCCGCCCGAGGAAGGCGAGGGCACGGGTCGCGTCGTGCGGGTCCCGCACGTCGAGGAGGATCACCCGGGCCTCCTCGAACTCCGCGACGGCGCGCGGGGCGTCGTCCGCCGCAAGGGCGACCTCGCCGAGCACGATCCGGGCGAGGCCCACCCCGCGCCGGTAACCGGTTTCCTCCCACAGGGCGACGGCCCGGTCCAGGTGGGTGACGGCTTCGGCGTGCCGCCCGGCCTCGAAGTGGGCGGCGCCGACACCGAGCAGTGCCTGCCCCTCGTCGCGGCGGTCGCCCGCGCGCCGGGCCGCCGCGCGGGACTGCTCGTACCAGGAGATCGCGTCGTCCGGCCGCCCGGCCGCGCTCAGGCCGATGGCCCCGGAGTTGAGCATCTGCCGCTCTGCCCCGGCGTGTCCGGCGTGCCGCGCGGCGGCCAGGCCGGCCTCGTGGGCGGTGATCCACAAGTCGTACACGCGCAGCCGGAGGAAGAGCGGCCACATCGCGTCGACCAGCTGCCACACGAGGGTGTCCCAGCCCCGCTCCTCGGCGGCGGCCAGCACGGCGCGCAGGTCGTCCTGGTGGTCGGCCAGCCAGCGCAGCGCGCCGGCCTCGTCGGTGAAGGGCGGCTCCAGGGCGGGCAGGCCGGACGCATAGGTGCGGTCGAGGGTGAGCTGGGCGGGGGTGATGAGCTTCTGCGCCTCCGTCGTGGTGGCCAGGTACCAGTCGCAGACCCTGCGTAGGGCGGCGGTGCGGGCGTCGGCCGACTCGTCGGCGGCGCCGCGCTCGCGCGCGTGGAGTCCGATGAGGTCGTGGAAGCGGTAGCGGTCGGGGCCGGTGTCTTCGACGAGGTTGGCCTCCACGAGGGCGTCGAGGAGCTCGCCGGCCCGGTCGAGCGGCAGGGCCGCGGCGGCGGCCGCGCTCCTGGTGCCGAAGCCGGACAGGGGCAGTTGGCCGAGCAGCCGGTAGAGCCGGGCGGCCGGCGCGTCGAGCGCGGCGTAGGAGGCGTCGAGGGCGCTGCGCACGGCGGGTTCTCCTTCCACGGCCAGGACGGCGAGCCTGTTCTGGTCCCGGGCAAGTGCGTCGGCCAGGTCGCCGACGGGCTGGCGGGGGCGTGCCGCGAGGCGGGCGGAGGCGATGCAGACGGCGAGGGGAAGGCCGGCGCACAGCTTCACGACACGCCGGGCGGCGCCCGGTTCGCCGTCGGCCCGGGCCCGCCCGATGCCCCGCACGAGGAGTTCCTCGGCGGCTTCGGGCGGCAGGAGGCCGAGCGGGTGGAAGAGTGCGCCGTCGATCCGCAGGCCGGTGAGCCGGCGGCGGCCGGTGACGGCGACCAGGCTCTGCCCCGAGCCGGGCAGCAGCGGTCTGGCCTGGGCGGCGGTGTAGACGTTATCGAGCATGACGGCGAGCCGCAGCCCCGCCGTGAGGGAGCGCCACAGCGCGGTCTTCTCGACGGTGTCGGCGGGTACGGGCCCCGGATGGATGGCCCGCAGGAACCGGCCGAGGACCTCGCCCGGCGGCACGGCCTCGTCGGCGGCGTGGCCCCGCAGGTCCGCGTAGAGGTGCCCGTCCGGATACGCCGCGGCGCCGCGGTGGAGCCAGCGGGTGACGAGCGCCGTCTTGCCGACCCCGGCGGGTCCGGTGACGACGACCAGCCGCGGCGTCCGCTCCCCGTCGCCGCCGGGGCGCTCCGGCTCCCCCGGGTGCCGGTCGATCAGCACGTCGAGGGCGGCGATGTCGCTCTCCCGGTCGGTGAAGTGGGGCGACACCGGTAGCAGCTGCCGGGGCACCGGCACCGGGGGGACGCCCTGGACGTGGGTGTGGATACCGCCGTGGACGGTGTGCGTCTGCACGGTGACGCCGTGGACGGTGGCGGAACCACCGATCGTGTTGGTGTGATCCACGTACCTCGCGAGGCCCGTGTCGTCCCCGCGGTTCCCCTGACCGGTCACTGCGCGCCCCCCGTGGTCCGTCCCGTCTTCCCCTACCCGCCGGAGCACGGCCGTAAGGGGCGGGAATCCGCCGGTAATTCGCCCTCGACGCACTGTTCCGGGTCCGAACGAGCTGCCATCCTGTGCAGTCCACCACGGGAGCCGGCGGGAGGAACGCTGGTGGACATCCACATCCTCGGCCCGGTCGGTCTCGGTTTCCGCGGCGGCCGGCTGGGGCTCGGTTCGGACAAGGAGCGCCTGCTGCTGACGGCCCTCGCCCTGGACGTGGGCCGCCCGGTGGCGCTCGACGCCCTCGTCGAGCGACTGTGGGACACGGGTCCTGCCCCGGCGAGGGCCAGGGAGAACGTCCACACGTACGTCTCGCGGATCCGCCGCGCCATCCGCTCCGCCGCCGGCCCGGACGGTCCCGCGGCGGCCCTGACGTACCGGACTCACACGTACACGTTGCGGGTGCCGCCGGAGGCGGTGGACTGGCACCGGTACCTGCGGCTCGCGGACCGGGCGCGCACGGCGTCCGCAGAGGGCGACGACGTACGGGCCGCGGAGCTGATGCGCCGGGCCGAGCAGCTCTGGGTGGGCGAGGCCTTGGCGGGTCTCCCGGGCCTGTGGGCGGAACGCGTCCGAGCGGGCCTCTCCGAACGCAGGCGGGGCATCGCCACCGCGCGGATCGCGATCGAGCTGCGCCTGGGGCGGTTCGCGGAGGCCGCGGCGGAGCTGTCCCCGCTCGTCGACGAGCACCCGGGGGACGAGACGCTCGTCGGTCAGCTGATGGTGGCGCTGTACGGGAGCGGCCGCCACGCCGACGCGCTCCTCGCCCACCAGGCTCTGCGCAGGAGGCTGCGCGAGGACTTCGGCACCGAGCCGGGTGAGGAACTGGCACGGATCCACCGGCACGTCCTCGCGAGGGGGCCCGTCGGGGAGCTGACGGGCAGCACCGCGCGTGCCTCCTCGCCCGCCCCCGCGCCGGGGGCGGCGCCCCATCCGCTGCGCAACCAGCTCCCCTACCAGGCGGCCCTGATAGGCCGGCACGACGAGATGCGGCGCATCCTCGCGGCCATCGACACCGCCGGGACGCACGGGTCGACGGTCAGCCTGGAGTCGATCTCCGGCATGGCGGGCGTGGGGAAGACGGCGCTGGCGGTCCGGGCCGCCCACGAGTTCGGGGACCGCTTCCCCGACGGCCAGCTCTACGTCAACCTGCGCGCGCACGCCCAGGGCCTGGAGCCGCTGTCGGCGGGGGCGGCACTCGCCACGCTGCTGCGCCTCCTCGACGTACCGCCGCAGTCCATCCCCGCGGACGTGGAGGAGCGTGCGACGCTGTGGCGGCGGGTCCTGGGGCAGCGGCGGGTGCTGATCGTGCTGGACGACGCGGCCGGACCCCGTCAGGTACGGCCGCTGCTGCCGGGCGAGGGCTCGGAGTGCTTCACCATCGTCACCAGCCGCCGCAGCCTCGTGGGCCTGCCGCAGGCCCGCACGCTCGCCCTGGACGTACTGCCGCCGCGGGACGCGATCACCCTGTTCCGGGAGGTGGTGGGGCCGGACCGGTGCGGGGACGAGGCGGAGGTCGCCCGCATCGTGGAACTCTGCGGCCATCTGCCGCTGGCGATCGAGATCGCGGCCAACCGCCTGAACACCCACCCTTCCTGGGACCTGGCCGTCCTGCGGGAGCGGCTGGCGCGGACGCCGAGCCGGCTGGGCGAGATCCGGGACGGCTACTCGGAGATCGGCCGGGCCTTCGAGATGTCGTACCAGGCCCTCAGCGCGGCGGAGCAGGCCACGTTCCGGATGCTCGGCCTGCACGTGGGGCCCGAGTTCGGCCCGCACGCTGCAGCCGCGCTGTGCGGCCGGCCGGTGGAGGAGGTCGAGCGGGTGCTGGAGAGCCTCCTGCAGTGCCATCTGCTCCAGGAGCCGGCCCCGCACAGGTTCCGCTTCCACGACCTGCTGGGCGAGTACGCGCGGCTGCTGTGCGCGGCGACGGAGACCGCCGCGGAGCGGGACGCCGGGGTGGAGCGGCTCCTCGGCTTCTACCTGCGCACGGCCGACCGGTGCGACCGGGTGCTGTACCCGCGGGAGTACCGCCCCGGCGCGAAGGCCGCGCTGGACGGAACGGGCACGCCCGAGGGGCCAGCCGGCGCTCCGGAGGAGCCATGGGTACGGATCGACCGGGAGGAGGAGGCCCTGGCGTGGTTCCGGGCCGAACGGTCGAACCTGGTGAACGCCGAGCGACACGCCCGGTTGCGCGGCTCCGCCGGCCGCGCGGCCCTCCTCAGCCGCGTCCTGGCCGGTTTCCTCTACGGCGAGTGCCACTGGACGGACGCGATCCGCATGCACGGCGCGGCGGCCGGGCACTGGCGCCGTACGGGTGACGGTGGCGCGCTGTGCCGATCCCTGCTGCACCTGACGGCGGCGCACACCGCGACCGGCGACTACGCGGCGGCCGAGGCGCGGGCCACCGAGGCCCTGGCCCTGTCCGAGGAGACCGGCGACCCGGACGCCCAGGGCGAGGCGCTTCGCGAGCTGGGCGTCCTGCAATGGCACACAGGCCGCAACCAGCGGGCCCTCGGCCTGCACCGCAGGGCGCTGGAGTTGTGCGCGGCCTCCGGCGACGGGTGGCGGCAGGCGCGCTGCCACAACCACATCGCGATCTCCCTGATGTACCTCGGGCGGTACGACGAGGCGCTGAGCCACTACCGCCATGCGATCGCAGGGTTCCGGGAGGGCAACGACGAGCGGCTGCTGGCGAAGACGCTCAACAACCTCGGAAACCTCTACATGCACATGGGAAATCCGGTCCTCGCCCGCGGCACGCTGGAGAGCGGCCTGCGCATCGCGGAACGGACCGGCAGCCGCCTGGACCTCGCCACGCTGCAGATCAACCTCGCCGAGGTCCTCGCGAACTCCGGAAACCCGCGCAAGGCCGTCACGATGTACCGGCGGGCGCTCCGGGTCTTCCAGGAGCTGGGCGACCGCAAGAACGAGGCGATCACGTCGGCCGGGCTCGGCATGGCCCACCAGGCGATGGAGGAGACGGAACGGGCGGTTGCCCACTTCCAGCAGTCCCTGGCCCTGGCACGGGGCATCGGTGCGGGCTTGGAGGAGGTGCAGGCGCAACGGCTCCTGGGCGGTGCCGAGTTGGCCCGGGGCAACGCCCGGGAGGCCGAGTCCCACCTCACGTCGGCGGTCGTCTCGGCCCGGCGGATCCACTCGCCGGAGGAGGAGGCCCGTGCCGAGGAGCGCCTCGCCGAGGTGTATGCGTCTACCGGCCGCCGCGCGGAAGCCCTCGAACTGTGGCGGCACGCGTGCGCGCTGCTGGACCCCCTGGACGCGGGGGCGGCGGGGCGGATCAGGAAGAGGATGGCCGAATGCGGGCCCACGGCCGGATGATCGACCGGCGGACTCTAACCCCGCGCTCTCATGAATATGACAGAGGAAAGGCAAGATCACCTGGATTGGTGACAGGTCGATTTCTTATGGTAATTATGCGCGGTGAAAGTTGATCACCAAAGGCGTCGGCCTTTCGGATCCGTCGCCGCGCCCGCCCTCGTGCTCGCGTTCGGCACCCTGCCCCTGACCTTCGACTCCGCCCCCTCCCCCTGGGCTCATCCCGGCGGGCCGCGCACGGCGGTACCGGCCGCGAGCCGGGACATCGCCCTCCGGGACACCACCGACGGGTCCTGCCTCCCCACCAGGGAGCCGGTCGCGGCCATATGAACCGGAGGGGCGGCCCACCGGGCCGTCCCTCCCTCAGCCGAGCCTCCAGCGGTGGAGGCGGCCGGCGTCGTGGGTGAGCCAGGTGCCGTCGCCGAGGGCGGTGACCGCGTTGCCCACCGGACGGGGGTAGCGCAGCCGGCCCAGGGGCCGCAGGGTGTCGGCGGCGAGCAGCCAGTGCGTCGGCTCCAGCGGCCCCCGGGGCGGTACCCAGTCGGCGGTGACGAGGAGGTGCCGCGCGTCGAGCGCGTACACGTGGTCGAAGTCGTCGTCCTCGGGCTCCCACGACAGGTCGTTCAGGTCCAGCACCGCCGCCGCGGACGGGTCGTGGACGTCGTGGAGGGCGAGTTCGTACCGGTCGTCGTCGAGGCTCATGCCCTCGGCGCGGCGCATCGTCACCAGCCGGGACGTGCCGGGGACGAACGCGGCGGCCTCGTGGCGGTCCAGGCCGGCGCCCAGGACGCGCAGGCCGTCGTACGAGGCCTCCAGCCAGCACCCCGCCCAGCCGTACCAGGCCGTCCAGAACGACGCCGCCAGCACCGCCCCGTCGGCGCGCCACCGGAGGGCGACCGCTCCGGACACGGCCGCGACCGGCCGCTCGTCCAGGACGGCGCCGGTCGCCGCGTCCAGGAGGAGCAGGCGGTCCCGGCCGTAGCCGCGCCGGGGCGGGCCGTCGTCGACGAGGACCTCCCGCTCCCGCGCCCCGTCCCCGGGCAGCAACGTGGGCACCGTGACCGCGACGAATCGCCCGCGGGGGCCGGGCGCGGGGGCGCCGGGCGCGCGGGGCGGGCGGTGGCCGCCGTGCCAGGTGTCGTGCGGGACCTCCCAGCGCGTCGTCCCGTCGGCGGTGACGGCCCGCACGCGCGACGCCTCGGCCACCACGAACCCCCCGTCGGCGGCGGGCTCCGCGTGCGCCCCGTCCGGCAGGTCGCACCCGGCGAGGGGCTCCCGCGCACCGGCGAGGAACGCCTCCCGCCCGTACACCTCGACGCGACCGCCCGCCCGGACCGCGAGCCGCCCGCCGGCCACGGCCCGCACCGGGCCGGCCGTGTCGGTCGCGCCCACCGGCACGGCGTCGATCCGTGTGTCCCCCGTCTCCCTCATGTCCGGGATCCTCACACGGCCCGGCGCGGGTCCGCCCGCAGTTTCCGGGCGGGGCGGCCGTCAGGCGCGCGGGGACCAGTGGTACTTGCCGCCGCCGACCCACCGGACGACGGCCGGGTCGTCGAGGTCGACGTGGGCCATCCCCGACGCGTGGGCGAGCCTGATCACGTCGACCATGTCGCGGGCGAGCCCGACGACGTCGCCCCTGACCTCCACCACCCGGTACGGGGGGTCGGCCGGTGCGACGCCGAGGACGACGATCGGGGCGGACTCCGGGGCGCCTTCGGGAAGGTCGTCGCTCATCGCTTCGGGTCTCCTTCGGTACAGGCGGCGGCCTGGGGCGGCAGTCGGACGTATCCGGTCTATCACCTCGGAGGGGACTTCCCGGCGAGGCCGGGGCGGGGACGCCGGCCGATCCGCCCCCTCACCCGCGGCCCCTCACCCCCGGCCCGGCGCCGCCGCGCTCACGCCGTGTGCCGCAGCACCTCCTCCGCCAGCCGGCCGTCCAGCACGGACGGCAGGGTGTGGCCCAGACCGGGCACGGTGACCAGCCGCGCGCCGGGTATCGCGGCGGCGACGGCCTCGCCGTGCGGGAGGGGGAACATCGGGTCCTCGGTGCCGTGGAGCACCAGCGTCGGCACGGTCACCCCGGCGAGGTCCTCGGTGCGCCCGCTGCCGGCCGCACCGGCGAGCGTGTGGTTGAGGGCCGCGGACAGGCTGCGCGCCCGTCCGTACACGCGCGCCTCCATCGTCCGGTACTCGCCCTCGTCGAAGGGCAGGACCGTGCCGTGCAGGACGCGCCAGAGCGGCAGCCGCGCGGCGAGGTACTCCTCCTCGCTCATCCCCTCGGGCGACGGCGCCGAGACCAGCGTCGCCAGCAGTTCCGGCGCCGGCGGCGGGAGTTCGCCCTCCAGGGGCGGCTCCCCCGCCATCGCGCGCCCGATGACGCCCCCCATGTCGGTGCCCAGGGGCGACGAGGCGAGGGCGGTGAGGGTCAGCATCCGGTGGGGGTGGGTGACGGCGAGCCGCTGGGCGATGACGCCGCCGAGGGAGGCGCCCACGAAGTGCGCCCGGTCGACGCCGAGGGCGTCGAGCACGGCGAGCGCGTCCGCCGCCATGTCGGCGACCGTGTACGGGTGGGTGGCGAAGTCGACGGTGGAGGAGCGGCCCGCGTCCCGGTGGTCGTACCGGATGACGCGGCGGCCCCCGGCCACGAGCCGCGCGACGAACCCGTCGTTCCACTGCACGCCCTGGGCGCCGGCGCCCATCAGCAGCAGCACCGCCGGGTGCGCCGGGTCCCCGAACTCCTCGGTCCAGAGCCGGAGGTCCCCGGAGGGCACCATGCGCTCGACCCCTGCGAAGCGGTCCTTCTCGGTCCCGCACTCATTTTCCTGCATGACTGTTCAAACTAATGAGGTCGTGGAGGCGGCCGCCACCGATTTCCGGCCGGATGGCGGCCCCCGGACACGGCTGGACGGGGGGAGGGCGCCCCGGCACCCTGTTCCGCATGGCAGGGGTCAAGGGGCAGGTGCAGAAGCGGGGCGCGGAGCGGCGCCGCGCGTTGGTCGACGCGGCGATCACACTGTTCGCGCGCAACGGCGTGCGCGGTACGGGCGTCGCCGCCGTCGCCGAGCGCGCCGGTGTCACGCCGTCCGCCCTGATCCACCACTTCGGCAGCAAGGACGGCCTGCTGCGCGCCGTCCTGGAGGAGCTGGACCGGCGGGCCCTGGAGCGGCTGTCGGCGACGCCCGAGGCGCGGCCCACCGTCCGCCAGGCGTTCGACTGGTTCGTGCGGGACGCGGAGCACACGGCCGCCGCGGAGCGCGAGCTGGCCGCGCTGCACCTCACCCTGACCGCGGAGAGCCTGGAGCCGGGATCGGTGCTGCACGCCTGGTTCCGGGACCGCGGCAGGGCGCTGCGGGCGAGGCTCGCGGACGTGTTCCGGCGGGCTGTCGCGGACGGTTCGGCCCGCGCGGACCTGCCGGTCGAGGCGCTCGCGGCGGAGGCGGCCGCGTTCCTGGAGGGCGTCCACCTGCTGTGGCTGCTGGACCCCGGGAAGGTGGACCTCGTCGCCGTGAACCGGGGGTACTTCGACGCGCTCGCGGCCCGGATCGAACCCCCCGCGCCCGGGCGCTGAGGGCCGCGCCCGGCCCCGCGCGCACCGGCCCCGCCGCCCGCGGGCGCGCCCCCGCCGACGGGCATAGCCTGGAGACGACGGACGGAGGTGGCGCCATGTCGCACGAGCGGACCGACGGGCACACGGACCAGGTGACGGGGGGCGCGGAACCGGCCGGCCGGCAGGCCTCCGCACCGGACGCGGAGCCGCGGCCGCTGTCTCCGACCGCGGACCGCGACCTGTTCGCCGACCGGGCCCCGCTGGGCCTCGTCCGGCTCTTCGAGGCGTCGGTGCCGCTCGTCCTGGACGGGGAGCCCGTCGAGGACGAGGAGCGCATGCACGCCGACCTCGCCGGCCCCCTGCACCTGACCCCGCTCGGGCGCGGCGCCGACACGGTGCTGGGCGCGTTCACCGACCGGGCGGCGATGCTGGAGGCGGCGCGCCGGGAGGACGACGCGGACGAGGAGGTGTCCCCGGAGCGGCTGGAACGGGCGCGGGCCTCCTTCGAGCACATCTGCACGAGCAACCCGAGCGTCCTGCCCGCCCGCGTGTGCTTCTTCGAGGACGCCGGCGAGCAGGGCGACGCGAAGTGCCTCGACCCCGGCCTGGGGTACCCGAACCTGAGCCGGGTGCGCCGCGGCTTCCTCTCCACGCAGAACTGGAACGACGTGATCTCGTCGCTGAGCTGGTGCCGTTTCGACGTGTCGCTGTTCGACGCCTTCGACTGGCAGGGCAACGAGTTCTTCGCGCGCAAGGGCTGCAACAACCCGGACCTGGCCCGCTTCGGCTGGGGCGACCGCGCCGCGTCGATCGCCAACTGGGGGACGTGACGCCACCGCGGGTACGGTACGCGCATGACGGATGACGACGCGTCAGAGGCCCGGTACGGGTCCGTCCCGCCGGTCGTGCGCGCGGTGTACGGACCGGACGACCTCGGTTCCGTCCCGGTGTTCCGGGGCGGTTTCATCAACTTCGGCTGCTGGGACGGGATCCCACTGGACGGCCCGCTCACCGCGGAGGACCGCGAGCGCAGCGAGCGGCAGCTGTACCGGCGGGTGCTGGACGCACTGGACGGCGGCGGGCGGCGCCTGCCGGACGGTGGTGACGGGCGGCTGCCGGATGACGGTGGCGTACGGCCCCCGGACGGTGCCGTCGTACGACTCCCGGACGGCGGCGGGCGACTCCCAGACGGTGACGAACGACAGTCGGACGGTGACCGGCATCCGCCGGACGGTGACGGGCGGCTGCCGGACCACCGTGGCGTACGGCCCCCGGGCGACGCCGGCGGGCGGGGCGGCCGGGCGGTGGAGGTGGGCTGCGGCCTGGGGGTGGGCTGCGCGCTCGCCCTGCGGGAGTACCCGTACGCCTCGGTGACCGGGATGGACATCCACCCCGACCAGCTGGACCGCGCCCGCCGCGCCAACGCGGCCCTGCTGGCCGCGTCACCGGAGCGGTTGCGCCTGGTGCGCGGCGCCGCCGAGCGGATGCCGTTCGGAGCCGCCGAATTCGACTACCTGTACTCGGTGGAGGCCGCCCAGCACTTCTCCGACCTGGACGCCTTCGCGCGGGAGTGCGCCCGTGTGCTGCACCCCGGCGGCCGGACGGCGGTGGCGTCGTTCTTCGTCCCCGGCGACGAGGACCGGCCCGACGCGGCACGCGCGCTCGCCGAACGCCTGGACAGCTTCGCGTCCGGGCTGGACGCGGCGCGCCCGCTGGGGGCGCTGACCGGCGCGCTGACGGCGGCGGGGCTGGTGGACGTGCGGGCGGAGTCGATCGGCGCGTCCGTCTGGCCGGGCCTCGACCGGTACCTGGCGGGGATCGACCTGCCGGTGACGTGGCCCCGCAACTTCCTCGGCGCGTACCGGGACGGACTCCTCGACTACTACCTGGTCACGGCGGCCCGCCCGGCCTGACCGCACACCGCGCCGCCCCGGACGTGTCCGGGACGGCACCCCGTGGCGGCGGGACCCGACCCGATCTCACACGGTGCGCGGCAGCGGTATGCGGCGGCAACGCTCGATCGCGGCACACGGCGGCGGTGCGTGACGGCGGGCTCAGGACCGCCGCGTCCCGTCCGCCCCGTCCACCGCCCCCGCCGCCGTGTGCGGGAGGTCGAGCGCGTGTCCCGTCGTGGCGTCCACGTGGTCGGGGACCTCCTCGTGGCGGTCGCCGACCGACGACGTCCCGGTGGGCTCGAACAGGAGGATCGACGCGCCCCCGGGGGCGTACGGCCGGTGCTCCGTCCCCCGCGGGACGGTGAAGACCGCCCCCCGCGACAGCCGCACCGTGCGCTCCCCCGCCGGTTCGCGCAGCGAGATGCGCAGTTCGCCGTCGAGGACCAGGAAGAACTCGTCGGTGTCGTCGTGGGCGTGCCATACGTGCTCGCCCGCCACCTTGGCGACGCGTACGTCGTAGTCGTTGACGTGGGTGACGACGCGGGGGCTCCACAGCGCGTCGAAGGAGGCCAGGGCCTGGGTCAGGTCGATGGGTTCGTTGCTCACGGGAGGATCCTCGCGGGTCGGGCGCGGCCCGCGGGAGTGCTAGGAATCGCACATGACGCAAGATTCCTCTCACGCGGCTCCGGTCGGGCGGCCCCACCGGGTCGTCGTGATCGTGGACGAGAACTCGAACCCCTTCGAGCTGGGCTGCGCGACCGAGGTCTTCGGCCTGCGCAGACCGGAACTGGGGCGCGACCTGTACGACTTCCGCCTGTGTTCGCCGGAGCCGGAGACCTCGATGCGGGACGGCTTCTTCACCCTCGCGGGCGTCGCCGGTCTGGAGGCGGCCGAGTCGGCGGACACCCTGATCGTCCCCAACCGGCCCGACGTGGAGGTGCCCCGCCGCCCCGCCGTGCTGGACGCGGTCCGGCAGGCGCACGCGCGCGGGGCGCGGCTCGTCGGGTTCTGCAGCGGCGCCTTCACGCTCGCCGAGGCGGGGGTCCTCGACGGGCGCCGGGCCACCGCCCACTGGCAGTGGGCGGACGCCTTCCGGGCCCGTTTCCCCGCCGTCCGGCTGGAGGAGGACGTGCTGTTCGTGGACGACGGGGACGTCCTCACCGCCGCGGGCAGCGCGGCCGCCCTCGACCTCGGGCTGCACGTCGTCCGCCGGGACCACGGCGCGGAGGTCGCCAACTCCGTCAGCCGGCGCCTGGTCTTCGCGGCGCACCGGGACGGCGGGCAGCGGCAGTTCATCGAGCGGCCCGTGCCCGACGTACCGAACGAGTCGCTGGCGTCCGTCCTGGCCTGGGCGCAGGAGCGGCTGGACGCGCCGCTGACCGTGTCCGCCCTGGCGGCACGCGCCTCGGTCAGTCCGGCGACGCTGCACCGCCGGTTCCGGGCGCAGCTGGGCACGACGCCGCTCGCGTGGCTTACGCGGGAGCGTCTCGCCCTGGCCTGCCGGCTGATCGAGCGGGGCGAGGCGCGGTTCGAGGTGGTCGCCCGGCGCAGCGGGCTGGGCACCGCCGCCAACCTGCGCACCCTGATGCGCCGCGAGACGGGACTGGCTCCGTCCGCGTACCGGCGGCGGTTCGGCCCGGAGGCCGCCACCGGCACCGCTCCGGCCGGCCGGTCGCCGGGACCGTGACACGGCGAGCGGCGAGCCGCGATGGGGAACGGGCCCGGAAGGGTGGGCGAGGAGGGGCGCGCGGCAGGGCCGTGCGGGAGGGGCTCGGCCGCCCCGTCACGGGGGGGGCGGCCGGGGCCTTGGGCGGCGGGGGCGGTCGGGGGCCCCATGACGAAAGCGCCGGCCGGATGATCCGGTCGACGCTTCGTCGTGAGTGTCCGAGGGGGGACTTGAACCCCCACGCCCGATAAAGGGCACTAGCACCTCAAGCTAGCGCGTCTGCCATTCCGCCACCCGGACAAGGTGTCTGTCGCTCCGGGGTGTTCCCCGCGGCGACATGGATAACTCTACCAGGGGTTCGAGGTGCCCTTCACCCTCATATCCCGTGGTCAGGCGGGGTGCCCGGCCGGTTCCGGGGGCGTCACGCAGTGTGAGGGGCGGTCTTACGGGGTGCGGACCACCTGGCCCGCGTACGACAGGTTGCCGCCGAAGCCGAAGAGGAGGGCCGGCGAGCCCGGGGGGAGGTCGCCGCGGGCCACGAGCTTCGACAGGGCCATCGGGATGGACGCGGCCGACGTGTTGCCGGACTCCGTGACGTCGCGGGCGACGACCGCGTTGACCGCGCCGATGCGCTGGGCGAGGGGCTCGATGATGCGGAGGTTCGCCTGGTGGAGGACGACCGCCGCCAGGTCCTCCGGGGCGATGCCGGCGCGCTCGCAGACGCGGCGGGCGATGGGCGGGAGCTGGGTGGTGGCCCAGCGGTAGACGGTCTGGCCCTCCTGGGCGAAGCGGGGCGGGGTGCCCTCGATGCGGACCGCGTGGCCCATCTCGGGGACGGAGCCCCACACGACCGGGCTGATGCCGGGGACGCCGTCCGGGGCGGCCTCCACGACGGCCGCGCCGGCGCCGTCGCCGACCAGGACGCAGGTCGTGCGGTCCGTCCAGTCGGTGATCTCGGTCATCTTGTCCGCGCCGATGACCAGGGCCCGGCGCGCCGAACCGGCCCGCACGGCGTGGTCGGCGGTGGCCAGGGCGTGGGTGAAGCCGGCGCACACGACGTTCAGGTCCAGCGTGGCCGGGGAGGCCATGGCGAGGCGGGCGGCCACGCGGGCGGCGGTGTTCGGGGAGCGGTCGATCGCGGTGGACGTGGCGACGACGACCAGGTCGATGTCGGTGGACGCCAGGCCGGCGGAGGCGAGGGCCTTCGCGGCCGCGTGGGCGGCCATCTCGTCGACCGGTTCGTCCGGTCCGGCGACGTGGCGGGTGCGGATGCCGACACGGCTGCGGATCCACTCGTCGCTGGTGTCGACCAGCGCGGCCAGGTCGTCGTTGGTGAGCACCTTGGCGGGCTGGTAATGCCCGAGCGCGGCGATACGAGTGCCCGTCATGCTCGGGGACCCCCTCGGCTGGTTGGTTCGTGATGGTAAGGAATCCCCCAGTCTGGTCAGCGACTCACCGGTAACCCGTCACGTGATCCCACAGCATTCCCGCCCGTCCCTTGGAGGGTCCGCCACATCACCGCCGGTCGGCTCGCCGGACGCGCCGTGGACGACAATGGCCTTCGGAAGCGCTACGGCCACGGCGAGGGGACGGGGAGACATGGGACGGGTCACGGAACGGCGGCGCGTCATCCGGGTGCGGGACGGGGCCGTGTCCGCCCGGCCCGACACCCTCGTCGCCGAGGAGCCGCTGGAGATCCGGATGAACGGCAAACCCCTCGCCGTCACCATGCGCACGCCCGGCGACGACTTCGCGCTCGCCGCCGGGTTCCTGGTCAGCGAGGGCGTCCTCGGCGCGGCGGAGGACGTGCGGAACATCGTGTACTGCGCGGGCGCCCGCGACGACGGCGGCAACACGTACAACGTCGTGGACGTGCAGCTCGCCCCGGGCGTACCGGTGCCCGACATCACGCTGGAGCGGAACGTCTACACCACCTCCTCGTGCGGTCTGTGCGGCAAGGCCAGCCTGGACGCGGTGCGCACCACCACCCGGTTCGCGCCGGCCGACGGCCCGCCGGTACGGGTCGGAGTGGACGTGCTGGCCGCGCTGCCCGACCGGCTGCGTGCCGCGCAGCAGGTGTTCGAGCGGACCGGCGGGCTGCACGCGGCGGCGCTGTTCTCCGCGTCGGGCGAGCTGCTCGACGTGCGGGAGGACGTGGGGCGGCACAACGCCGTCGACAAGGTGGTCGGGCGGGCCCTGCGGGAGGGGCGGCTGCCGCTGGGCCAGGCGGTGCTGATGGTGTCCGGGCGGGCGTCGTTCGAGCTGGCGCAGAAGGCGGTGATGGCGGGGGTGCCGGTGCTGGCGGCGGTCTCCGCGCCGTCGTCGCTCGCCGTGGACCTGGCCGCCGAGACGGGGCTGACGCTGGTGGGGTTCCTGCGGGGCGGTTCGATGAACGTGTACGCCGGGGAGCACCGCCTCCTGGACGCGGACGGCGCCCCGCTGGCCGCTCACTGAGGGGGCCGGGCGGGCGCTCGGGAGGGGCCGGGTGGGCGGTGTGCGAGGGGGCCCGGCGGGCACGCTCGGGGAGGGCGGGGCGTCAGCGGGCCCGGCGGCGGGCCTCCGACGGCGGGTCGATCATCTGGAGGGCGAGCGTCGCCGGCGGCTCGGCCATCCCCGGGCCGCCCGCCTCCACCCAGGCAAGGACGTCGTCCAGGCAGTCGTCGTCCAGCGCCCAGCCGATCCACGCGGCGCGGGCGCCGCGGCTCCGGGCCTCGGTGGAGGGCTGGACGACCATGACGTTGGCCTGGCCGCACGGGCCGAGGCAGTCGCTCGTACGGACGGCCAGCCTGCCGCCGGACGCCGCCGCGGCCTGCCGCAGCCGCTCCAGCTGACCCGCGTGGTCGGTCCCGGGGTTCTTGCGCGCGTCGCCGCAGCAGCAGCCCCGGCAGACGACGAGCGAGCACGGCCGGGACGCTCCGGGGCGCATCCAGCCGCGCGTCACCGCACACCGCCCGGGCGGGAGGGCGGGGGGACGGGGCACGGGCCGGGGACGGGCGCGGAGGCGCGGGCCGGGGCGGGTGTCGCGGGTGCGGGCATGGCTCTCACCGTAGCCGCCGTGATCTTGGCCGGTCGGGGCGGGTGCGCGCCGGACGGCGGCGGGCGGCTCGGGGCGGTGGCCGGGCGACCGGCACGGCGGCTGCGTCGCCGGCGTGGTGGGGGCTGCCCGGCGTGGTGGGGGCTGCCCGGCGTGGTGGGGGCGGCCTGCGCGGTGGGGGCTGCCCGGCGTGGTGGGGGCTGCCGGCACGACGGAGGGGTGCCCGCCCGGATGCGAGGGGTGCCCGCCCGGCGCCGGGGGCGGCCGGTGGGGTGGCGGGTCGCGGGGGCGCGTTCGCGGTGGTGCGGGGGCTCGGTGGGGCGGGCCCGGCGGGTCGGGAGCGGTACGGGTTGGCCCGGCGGGTCCGGGGGTACGAGGGTGACCCGGTGGCACGGGACGACCGGCGCGCTCGGGGCCCGGAGCGCGGGGCCCACGGCGCGGGCGGTCCCGGTCCGGTGGCCGTCCCCTTCCTCCCGTACGGTCGCGGCGCCCCGCCACCGGCGCTCTTCGGCCACCCCCGCTGTGGTCGGCCCGTACAGATTCGGTGGAGATTCCCGACGCCGCTCCTGACCCGCCGGTCAGTAACGGGCGGCCCCCCGTCCCCGTGACCATGCGCTGACCGGTCTGACCAGTGGCAATGTCGTTTGTCCGGACTTTAGGAAGAGTCTCCCGCGCCAACTCTCCGTACGGTACGGTCACCCTCCGCTGTGCTGAGCGCCACAAGGAGCAGGCCATTGCGCGAGTTGACAGTCCCGCCCCTGGCGGCGGCTCCGCTGGTCGGCGGCCTGGCCGACGTCGTGTTCGACCACGCCGCGAGTGATCCGGACCGGGTCGCCCTGGGCCGGAAGGACGCGTCCGGGACGTGGGGCGACGTCACCTCCCGGCAGTTCCGGGACGAGGTGCTGGCCCTCGCGAAGGGTCTGCTCGCGCGGGGCGTGCGGTTCGGGGACCGGGTCGCGATCATGTCCCGCACCCGCTACGAGTGGACGCTGTTCGACTTCGCGCTGTGGACCGTGGGCGCGCAGCCCGTGCCGGTGTACCCGACGTCCTCCGCCGACCAGGTGCACTGGATGCTGCACGACGCGGGCGTCAGCGCGTGCGTCGTCGAGCACGAGGACCACGCGATGACGGTCGGGTCGGTCGTCGACCGCCTGCCCCTTCTGAAGCAGCTGTGGCAGCTCGACACCGGGGTGGTCGACGAACTCGTCCGGGCGGGGGCGCGGATCGACGACGAGGTGGTGCACCGGCACCGGCGCGCGGTCACCCCGGAGTCCGTCGCCACCGTCATCTACACGTCCGGGACGACCGGGCGCCCCAAGGGGTGCGTGCTGACGCACGGGAACTTCATGTTCGAGTCGGACACGCTCCTGCACCGCTGGGAGCCGGTGTTCCGCTCCAGGCCCGGCGAGGAGGCGTCGACGCTGCTGTTCCTGCCGCTCGCCCACGTCTTCGGCCGCATGGTGGGGGTCGCGGCGGTGCGGGGCCGGGTGAAGCTGGGCCACCAGCCGCTGCTGTCGGCGGGCGCGCTGCTGCCCGACCTGGCGGCGTTCCGGCCGACGTTCGTGCTCGCGGTGCCGTACGTCTTCGAGAAGGTCTTCGACGCGGCGCGGCGGCGCGCGGAGGCCGAGGGGAGGGCCGGAGCCTTCGACCGTGCGGTCGAGGTGGCCGTGCGGTACGCGGAGGCCCAGGAGGACCGGGACTTCGGCCTGGGCCCGGGGCCTTCGGCGGCGCTGCGGGTGCAGCACCAGTTCTTCGAGAAGGTCGTGTACGGGAAGGTGCGCGAGGCGTTGGGGGGCCGGGTCCGGCACGCCATGTCGGGCGGCTCGGCGATGGACCGGCGGATGGGCCTGTTCTTCGCGGGCGCGGGCGTGACCGTGTACGAGGGGTACGGGTTGACGGAGACCACGTCGGCGGCGACCGCCAACCCGCCGGAGCGGACCAGGTACGGCACGGTGGGGCAGCCCGTACCGGGCACGTCGGTGCGGATCGCGGAGGACGGGGAGGTGTGGCTGCGCGGCCCGCACGTCTTCTCCGGGTACCTCAACGACCCGGCCGCCGGCGAGGCGGTGCTGCGCGACGGGTGGCTCGCCACCGGGGACCTGGGGTCGCTCGACGAGGACGGCTACCTGACCATCACCGGGCGGAAGAAGGAGATCCTGGTGACGACCAGCGGCAAGAGCGTCTCGCCGCTCGCCCTGGAGGACCGCGTGCGGTCCCATCCGCTGGTCGCGCAGTGCGTCGTGGTCGGCAACAACCGGCCGTACATCGCGGCGCTGATCACCCTCGACCAGGAGGCGGTCGACCACTGGCTCGCGATGCAGGGCCGGGCGACGCTGCAGACGGCCGAACTGGTCCGCGACCCGGCGCTGGAGAGGGAGATCCGCCGGGCGGTCGTCGCCGCCAACACGCTCGTGTCGCACGCCGAGTCGATCCGCACCTTCCGCATCCTGGCGCACCCGTTCAGCGAGGAGCACGGCCTGCTGACCCCGTCGCTGAAGCTGAAGCGGCGCGCGATCGAGACGGTGTACGCGGCGGAGGTCGAGGCGCTGTACCACTGACGCCCGGCGCGACGGCCCCGCGTGAGGGTCCGGCGCGAACGGTCCCGTACGGGCGGTGCGGGCGGTGCGGTGCGGGCGGCCCCGTGCGGGCGGTGCGGTGGCCGGGCCTCGTGGGCCCGGCCACCGCGTCCGCCCGGTCACGGCCTGCCGGGCACTCCCGCCGGGCGGCCGCCGCCGCGGGTCAGGGAGTGGCCCCAGACCCCGGCGAGGGCGGCGAGCACGGCGCCGCCCGCCGTCCACAGCCAGCGCGTCGACCACCAGCCGGACGACCAGCCGTCCTCCGGTTCCACGGTCGCCGACGACCCCTGGACGAGGGGCTGCGCCAGGCTGCCGTCCACGTCCGCGGCGGCGCCCACGGCGTCGGCGGAGACGTCCAGCGCCGCGTCGAAGGGCAGGCCGACGTCGGCCGCGGCGAGGCGCACGGCGGTCAGCCGGACGTAGTAGGCGCCGGGCAGCGGATCGTTCGACCACGGCTCCGCCCAGCCCCGGACCGTGCGCAGGTGGCAGGTGAGCGTGACCGTGCGGGCGTCCGCCGCGAGGGTGCGGGAGTCGCTGCCGTGGCGGCACGCCTGGCGGCGGCGCAGCCCGTCGTACACGTCGATCCGCCAGGTGCTGCCCGCCCCGCGGGCGGACGACTCGGGCAGGGTGACCGCGGCGCGGACGGTCGCCCGGTCCCCGGCGTCGGCGGGGAACTGCCAGTACAGGTAGTCACCCGTCGACGCCCGGGCCGTGGCGCGCTGGCCGGGGCGGACGGCGGTGGCGGCACGGAACGACGTGCCGGCCTCGGTCGGCGCGGGCGGCTCGCCGTCCGACGCGGCCGGGGCGGGCGTGGGGCTCGCGGCCGCCGCCGTGCCCGGGGCGATCAGGCCCAGCAGGGCGGCCCCGGCGAGCAGGGCGGCGGCGATCGCGGTCCGCGGTGTCCGTACGGTACGCATCAGTTGGTCCTCCAGACGGTGACGCGCCAGCGCGAGATCCAGCCCCACAGCAGGCCGGCGAGGAAGCCGACGAGCGTCAGCGTGCCGAGCAGCCACCAGCCGCGGCCGAGGCCGAGGAAGGCGGGGTCGCCGGCCTCGTCAGGGCCGTCGACGACGGCGACGCTCAGTTCGACGGGCAGGCCCGGCGTGGTCTTGACGCCGGCCGGCGCGGAGAAGGAGTTGCTGACGCGCAGGCAGACCGTCTCGGCGGCGGGCTTGCCGTCGTCGGTGTCGGCGTCGTCGACGTCGGGCCGGGGGTAGCGCAGGCCCGTCGACATGACGTCGGTACGGCCGTCACCGGCGGCCTCGCCGCGCACGATCTCCCGGCCGGCCAGGGTCGACGCCCGCAGCAGGACGCCGTGGTCGCGGTGGACGGGGCGGTCGGCGGCGACGCTCACCGCGGCGCGCAGCTCCTGGCCGGGCAGCACCTCGACGCGGTACCAGCGGTGCTGGCCGAACACCTCGCGGTCGGTGTAGAGGCCGGGCCGCAGGAGGGGGGCCTCGGCGCACCGGTCGGCGCCCTCGGTGGCGACGGGGGTGAGGACGGGCTTCGCGGCGCGGTCGACCAACTGGCTTACTCTCGACGACAGTTCGTCGGTGTGCTGGACCGAGGTGTAGGTGCCGCCGGTGGCCTCCGCGATGCAGACGAGCTGGGCGCGGGTCTTGGCGTCCGGGACGAGGCCGAGGGTGTCGATGGTGAGGTGGATGCCCTTGGCGGCTATCTCCCGCGCGACCACGCAGGGGTCGAGGGGGGCGCAGGTGTCCTCGCCGTCGGTGATGAGGACGATCCTGCGGGTGGCGTCGCCGCCCTCCAGGTCCTCGGCGGCGCCGAGCAGCGCGGGGCCGATGGGCGTCCAGCCGGTCGGGGTCAGCGTCGCCACGGCGGCCTTGGCCTCGGTGCGGTCCAGCGGGCCCACGGGGTAGAGCTGCCGGGTGTCCTTGCAGCCCGTCTTGCGGTCCTTTCCGGGGTAGTCGGCGCCGAGGGTGCGGATGCCGAGCCGGACCTCGGCGGGGACGGCGTCGAGGACCTCGTTGAACGCCTGCTTCGCCGCGGCCATCCGGGACTGCCCGTCGATGTCGCGGGCCCGCATGGACCCGCTGACGTCCAGCACCAGTTCGACCTTGGGTGCTTCCTTCGCGGCGGGTTCGCCGGCGTCGGCCCGGGCGGCCACCGGGGAGAGGCCGCCCGTCAGGGTGACCAGCAGGCCGCACAACCCGGCCGCCAATCGCTTTCGTGTGATCATCGCCGGATCATAGTGAGGGCGCGGAGCCGTCCCCAACTCGCCCGCGCGGCACCCCCTGTGCGGCCGTCCACCGCGTGACGGGCACGGGCGGGGCGGGGTCGGCGACGGCCTGCCGCACGGTGCGGCGGCCGGGCGGCAGCCGTACGGGGACGCGGGCCGGCGGTCCCGGACGGACGGCGGCGGGGCCGCCCGTCCGGGCGCCGCCGGGAGGTGCGGCGGGCGGGGTGCGGGCCGTCAGGAGGCGCGGCGGGCGGTGTGCACGGTGCGGGCCGTGAGGAGGTAGGGGTCGGGGCGGTGGTGGAGGCCGGCGGGGTCGTCCGGGTCGAGCAGCCGGTCGAGGGTGGCGAGGTCCTCGGCGGGGAGCCGGTCGGCGAGGCCGGTGCGGGTGCGGGTGAACACCTCGACGATGTGCTCGCGCACGGCGGCGGGCACGGGCGCGGGGACGTCCAGCAGGAACGTGCGCGTCCCGGCCGGGACGAGCCCCGCGGCGGTGAGCAGCGCCGGCCAGTCCTCCGTCTCCTCGCGGGCACCGGGCAGCGCGGCCCGCATCTCGCCGAACCAGCCGGCGGACGCGGCCTCGACGCGGGCCTCCAGACCGGGCCGGCCGATGCCGATGTCGCGGGGCAGGTGCCGCGCCGCCAGCCCGCCCTCCGCCAGGGCGAGCATCCCGCCGGGGCGCAGCCGGCGGGCGAGGCCCGCGAGGGCGGCCCGCTGGTCGCCGATGTGGTGGACGGACTCCCCCGCCCAGACCAGGTCCGCCTCGCCCAGTTCGTCGACGGCGGCGGGCAGTTCGGCGAGCCGCGTGGTGATGCGGCCGCCGAGGTCGGCGTTGCGTTCCCGGGCGCGCTCCAGCAGCTCGGGCGTCGCGTCGACGGCGACGACCTCCGCGTACGGGAACGCGTCGGCGAGGATGCGGGACAGCACGCCGGGGCCGCTGCCGACGTCGAGGATCCGCCGGGTGGCGCCCATCGGCAGCAGGTCGGTGAGCCAGGCCGCCGCCTGCCGGTACAGCGGGGTGCGCAGCTCGGCGCCGCGTTCCAGCAGCGGCAGCATCGTGGGCCAGTCCATGTGGGTGTGGTCGTGCGTCATGGTGACAGGGTGCGGGCCGGGGCCGCCGGCGGCGAGGAAGCGTGCCGGTCCGGCAACTTCCCGGCGCACGCCGAACGGCGCTCCCCCGGGCCGGCGCCCCGGGTCCGTCCGCACGCGGCGCCCGGCGCGGGGGCGCCGCGCGAGGGGGCCGCGGCCGGCCGGCGGGGCGTCAGGAGGCGCCGTGCGCCGCGGCGACGGCGTCGACGCGCGACGCCAGTTCGAAGTCCCGCTCGGTGACGGCGCCGCCCGCGTCGTGGGTGTTCACCGACAGGGCGACCGTGTCGTAGCCGAGGGTCAGGTCGGAGTGGTGGTTCAGTTCGTCCTGCACGCGGGCGACGTGGACGACCATCGCGGCGGCCGCGAAGTGCGTGGCGAGGCGGTACGTACGGGCGATCCGGTCGCCCGCGAGGGACCAGCCGGGCAGTTCGCGCAGCCGGTCCTCGATCTCCTTCTGCGACAGCGGTTCGGTGGGCATGTCCCGTGCTCCTTCCGGTTCGGTGCCGGTGGCGCTCCCGACCTTACGGTCCCGGTACCCGCCGCTCGTGGTCAACACGGCGGACTCGGCTACCGTCTGCGGTATGACAACGGTCGCGACGGTCACGGGTGTGGGGGCTCTGCTGCGGGAGTGGCGGGAGCGGCGGCGGCTGAGCCAGCTGGAGCTGGCGCTGCGCGCGGACTCGTCGGCCCGGCACATCTCGTTCGTGGAGACGGGCCGGTCACGGCCGAGCGAGGAGATGGTCCTGCGCCTCGCCGAGCACCTGGACGTGCCGGTGCGGGAGCGCAACGCCCTGCTGCTGGCGGCCGGTTACGCGCCGAGGTACACCGAGTCGGCGCTGGACGGCCCGGAGCTGGGGCCGCTGCGCGAGGGCATCGACCGGCTCCTGGCGGGGTACGACCCGTACCCGGCGGTCGTCGTGGACGGGTCGTACGCGGTGCTGGCCGCGAACCGGGGTGCGGGCCTCCTGCTGGACGGGCTGCCCGGGCACCTGCTGGAGCAGCCCAACGCCATGCGGATCACCCTGCACCCGGAGGGCCTGGCGCCGAGGATCCGCAACCTGCGGGAGTGGCGCGGCCACCTGCTGGCCCAGATGGAGCGGCAGATCGCCCTGGACCGGTCCGAGCTGCTGCGGAGGCTGTACGAGGAGGTCGCCGCGTACCCGGTGGCCGGCGGCCGGGACGCGGCGGACGGCGGGCGGGAGGAGCCGGAGCCGTACCCGTACTTCGCGCTGCCGCTGCGGATCGAGGTGGCCGGGCGGGTGCTGTCGTTCGTGTCGTCGATCTCGACGTTCAACACGCCGATGGACGTGACGGTCGCCGAGCTGGCCATCGAGACGTTCCTCCCGGCCGACGCGGCGACCGCCGCGTTCCTCCGCTCCGTGCCGCTGCCCGGCTGACGGGTCAGCGGCCCGCGCCCCAGGCGCGCAGGGAGGTCCACTGCAGTACGGCGAACCCGGCGACGGTCGCGGCCTGGACGGGGATCCACACGGTGCCGGCGGTGCTGGGCTCCAGCCAGGCGACGAGCGCGACGAGGCTGAGCGCGGCCCACACGGCGTTGACGTCGACGACGGCCGTGACGGCCGCGGCGGGCGGGCGCCGCCGGGAGGCGAGCGCGGCGACGGCGGCGGCGTACGCGAGGAGGAAGACGCCCAGGGCGAGCAGCAGCGTGGCGTCCACGCCGAGCAGCCGCCCGAGCGGGCCGGACGCCGCGGCGTAGGCGAGGCCGTTCGCCCCGGTGACGACCGCGTCGAGGGCGAGGAACCGGCGCAGCATGGCACGCGGTTCGGTGGTGCGGGAAAGGCCGGCGAGCAGGGCCTGGGACATGGCGGGTCACCCTCCATCGGGGTCGTACGCGGTCGCGGGGCCGGACGCCGGGCGGAGTGCGCCGCCCGGTGTCCGGTACGACCCACCCTGCCGGTCGGCCGCCACCGGGTCGATTACTCCGGAGGTAATGACCGCGGGGCGCCGGCCCGCCGCACCCCGGCCCGTCCGGGGACGGCCCGCCCCGTACGAGGCCGGGCCGTCCCCGGACGGGCCCCGGGCGCGGGCCGACGCGGGCACCCGGGTCCGGGGCGTCCTACCGGTGCCGCCCGCCTCCGCGCCGCGCGCGTGCCCCGCCGTGCGGGCCGCCGGTCACCCGGTCCGTCCCGGGCCGGTGAAGACGGCGCGGACGCATCCGTCGCTCTTCTCCTTGAACATGTCGTACCCCTCCACGGCCCGTTCCAGGGGCATCGTGTGGGTCGCCAGGTGCGCGGTGCTGATCTCTCCCCTGGCCATGCGGTCCAGGAGCATGGGGATGTACCGCTGGCCGTGCTGCTGCGCGCCGCGCACGGTGAGGCCCTTGTTGACGACCGCGCCGAGGGGGAACTTGTCCACCATCCCCGCGAACACGCCGAGGACGAACACGGTGCCGCCCTTGCGGCAGGCGTGGACGGCCTGGCGGACGGCGGTCGGCCGGTCGGTCTGGAGGCGCAGCTGCTGCTTGACCTGGTCGTACAGGTGCATCGGCCCGTCGCTGTGGGCCTCCATGCCGACCGCTTCGATGCACACGTCGGGTCCGCGGCCGCCGGTGCGTTCGCGTAGTTCGGCGGCGACGTCGGTGGAGGTGTAGTCCAGCGTCTCGGAGCCGATGTGGCGCTCGGTCATCTCCAGCCGCTCCGGGATTCGGTCGATGGAGATCACCCGTTCGGCGCCCAGCAGGATCGCGGCGCGCGCCGCCATCTGCCCGACGGCGCCGCAGCCCCACACCGCGACGACGTCGCCCGGCTTGACGCCGCCGAGGTCGGCGCCCATCCAGCCGGTCGGCACGGAGTCCGACGCGAACAGGGCGCTGACGTCGTCGACGCCGTCGGGCACCGGGAAGGCCCCGTAGTCGGCGAAGGGGACGCGGACGTACTCGGCGTGGCTTCCGCGCAGGCCGCCCATGGCGTGCGAGTAGCCGAAGATGCCGCCGGACTCGTAGCCGAACAGGGCCTGGCCGATGCCGGGGTTGGTGTTGGTGTTGTCGCACAGGGACCACAGGTCGTTGGCGCAGTACCAGCAGCGCCCGCAGCCGACGAAGGAGGCGACGACGACCCGGTCGCCGACCTTGTGGCGCCGCACCGCGCTCCCCGTCTCCACGACCTCGCCGAGGAACTCGTGGCCGATCACGTCACCGGCGCGCATCGCGGGGATGTACCCGCCGATCAGGTGCAGGTCGGAGCCGCACGTCGTGCCGGCGACGAGCCGGACGATGACGTCCTGGTCGTTGCGCAGCTCGGGGTCGGGCACCTGCTCGACGGACAGCTCGTTCACGCCTTGCCAGCACAGCGCCTTCACAGCACTCCCTCCCCGCCCGAGCGGCGGGCGACCATGCCGATGGCCTTCCCGACCGGGGTCTCCTTGGTGGTGGGCGGAGTGTCCGGCAGCATGACCTCGCCCGCCTCCAGGATCGCCTTGGCCTCCCGCAGGGCGGTCCTCACCTCCTGGCGGGGGTCCTCGCCGGCGAGGCGGCCCGGCAGGGAGGTCTCCGCGTCGGAAGGGGTCTCCCTCAGCCGTACCGCCAGTTCGGCGCCCCGGTCCCCCGGGGCGGGGCGCACCCGGGCCTCCAGCCGGTCGGCCATCCGGTCCAGGGGTTGGGGCAGCGTGCCGTCGGGCATGACGTCCGTCGGCGCGCGGTTGATCGTGACGGTCAGCCACCGGTCGGCGGACTCGTCGCCGGCGGCGGCCCGCGACCGGGTCCGGCGGGCCGCGACGGCCCCCGTACCGACGGCCGCCGCCACCACGAGAGCGGACTTGACGTGCTTCACCGGGCACCTCCTTCGTGGGGATCTGGCTCTGGAAACGCCCCTCACCGGTGCTCTTCGCGGGCGTGGGCGAACGGCGTCCACCCGTCGAGTGCCCCGTGGGGCCCGTACGACACGGGACCGCGCCCGGGGTGTCCCCGGGGGCGGTCCCGACGGCCGGTGGCGGAGCGTGACGGGCGAGGCGGGGCCGCCGGTCACGCAGGTTCCCACCTCACCCGGCGATGATCCGGACGCCGGCGCACAGTGCCGCCGCGGTGACGAGCGAGGCGACGCTCGCGCACAGGAGGCGCCGCCGCAGGCGCGTGTAGCGCGCGGTGTACTCGGCCCGCAGTTCGACGCAGCGGTCGGCGACCGCCCGCAGGGCCCTCTTCGACACCTCGACGCGCTCCTCCGCGTAGAGGCGGGCGACCTCCTCGTGCTGGGCGGTGGTCAGCCAGGGCATGCGGCGCGCGAACGCCTCGCCCTCCTCGCGGGCCTTGAGCAGTTCCGCCCGGGCCAGGAGGTAGCCCTCGATGCGGTTGATGCCCTCGGCCGTCTCGCGGCTCGTCACCGAGGCGGTCGTGCGCGTCACCGCTCCTCCTCGCCGCCCGACGCGGCGGACGTCCCCTTCTCGGGTTCGATCACGTCCCGGCGGCCTCCCGTCTCCTGTGCCCGGAGGGCGGTGATCTCGGGGTGGTGCAGGTCGAAGGCGGGGGACTCGGAGCGGATCCGGGGCAGGGTGAGGAAGTTGTGGCGGGGCGGCGGGCACGACGTCGCCCATTCGAGGGAGCGGCCGTAGCCCCAGGGGTCGTCCACCTCGACCCGCTCGCCGACCTTGGCCGTCTTCCAGAGGTTGTAGAGGAACGGCAGGGTGGACAGGCCCAGCAGGAAGGCGCCGATGGAGGAGAGCATGTTGAGGCCGGTGAAGCCGTCGGCGGCGAGGTAGTCGGCGTACCGGCGGGGCATGCCCTCGGCACCCAGCCAGTGCTGGACGAGGAAGGTCAGGTGGAAGCCGACGAAGAGGGACCAGAAGTGGATCTTCTCCAGTCGCGCGTCGAGCATCTTGCCGGTCATCTTCGGCCACCAGAAGCTGAATCCGGCGAACATGGCGAAGACGATGGTGCCGAACAGGACGTAGTGGAAGTGGGCGACGACGAAGTAGGTGTCGTGGACGTGCCAGTCCAGGGGCGGTGAGCCGAGGATGATGCCGGTCAGCCCGCCGAAGAGGAAGGTGACCAGGAAGCCCACGGCCCACAGCATGGGCGGCTCGAAGCTGAGCGAGCCCTTCCACATGGTGCCGATCCAGTTGAAGAACTTCACGCCGGTCGGCACGGCGATGAGGAAGGTCATGAAGGAGAAGAACGGCAGCAGCACCGCCCCGGTGGCGAACATGTGGTGCGCCCACACCGTCACCGACAGGCCGGCGATGGCGATCGTGGCGGCCACCAGTCCGATGTAGCCGAACAGCGGCTTGCGGGAGAAGACCGGGATGACCTCGCTGACCACCCCGAAGAACGGCAGGGCGAGGATGTAGACCTCCGGGTGGCCGAAGAACCAGAACAGGTGCTGCCACAGCAGCGCGCCGCCGTTCTCCGGATCGAAGACGTGCGCGCCCAGCTGGCGGTCGGCCTCCAGGGCGAACAGGGCGGCGGCCAGGACGGGGAAGGCGAGCAGCACCAGCAACGAGGTGAGCAGCACGTTCCAGGTGAAGATCGGCATGCGGAACATCGTCATGCCGGGGGCCCGCATGCAGATGATCGTGGTCATGAAGTTGACCGCGCCGAGGATCGTGCCGAACCCGGACAGCGCCAGCCCCATGATCCACATGTCGCCGCCGGCGTAGGGCGTGCGCTCCCCGCCGCTGAGGGGGGTGTAGGCCGTCCACCCGAAGTCCGCCGTGCCGTGGGTCGTCAGCAGGCCGGCGACGACGATGAGGCCGCCGAAGAGGAACAGCCAGTACGACAGCATGTTCAGCCGGGGGAAGGCCACGTCCGGGGCGCCGATCTGCAGCGGCATGATCGCGTTGGCGAACCCGGCGAAGGTCGGGGTCGCGAACAGCAGCAGCATGATCGTGCCGTGCAGGGTGAAGGTCTGGTTGTACTGCTCGTTGGAGAGCAGCTGGAGACCGGGACGCGCCAGCTCCGCACGGAGCATCAGAGCCAGGAGACCACCGAACAGGAAGAAGCCGAACGACGTGATCAGGTAGAGGTGCCCGATCTTCTTGTGGTCCGTCGTGGTGAGCCAGTCGACGACGATGCGCCCCACTCCGCGCCCCTTCACGGGCACGAGGGTGGGCGGGTCCATGGATGCGACCATGCGAAACCCCATCCGGGCGGTCGGTGGTGATCGGAAAAGAACGGGCGTCCGTGTTCCCCCGCCGCCCCGCGGCAAACACGGCGTTCGGGCACGTGTCGCCGACGGCCCCGGGCGGGGCCTCCGGGCGGCGGGGGCCGCCCTGCCGTGGGGACACCGCCCGGGGCCGGTTACGGCCCTCCCGGGAGGGAACCCGTCGGCGGTGGGACGGCGCGGAGGAACGGGCGGGCCGGCCGGCCGGAGCCGGCGGCGGGAGGCGGGGCCGGCCCATCTCGTCGCCACGGTCACCGGGTCGCACGAGGACCGGCCGGTGGTGGCGGTGATCGGTGAACTCGACGCCGCCCAGGTCCCCCACCTGCACGCCACCCTGCTCGCGGCCCTGGACTCATCGAGCGGCCTCGACCTCGACCTGTCGGCGGTGTCGGTCTGCGACCGGGCGGTCCTCCACCTCCTCCTCGCCGTCCACCGGCGTGCCGTGGCCGAGGGGAAGCCCTTCGTCCTGACCGGCAGCAGCCGGGCCGTGCGGCTCGTCGCACGGCCCGCCCACGCCGGACACCTCCTCGACGTGCCCGGCCACGCCGGGGTAATGCGCGGATGAGGACGCCCGGGGCGCCGGGGCGGGCACGGGCGGAAGCGGGCGCCGGGCGCCGCGGAGGGCCCGACGTACCCGCGTGGGGAGTGGTGGCCACCGCTCCCCACCTTGTCCGGCCGCCGGTCCGGCGGGGGCTCACGGGGCGGTCCGGTGGCGCGTGGTCACGCCACTGCCGGACCGAACCGCTCCCGCGGGACCCCTGCGCGGTCCCCCGTACCGAAGGGCCCGCCCTCCTACCGGCCGGCAGGACGGCCGCGGGTCAGCAGGACACCCAGGGCGATCATGGCCACCCCGAGGACGAAGTGCAGCCAGTTGTCGGCGGTGTTCACGGGCACGAAGTTGGCGGCGCTGTCGTGGTCGATGATCAGGCCGTAGATCCACAGGATCAGGTAGACGACGCCGCCCCCGATGAGGAAGGTACGGGCGGTGGGGGCCGCGCGGGACATGAGGATGCCCGCGAGCCCGAACAGCAGGTGCACGATGTTGTGCAGGATCGACACCTGGAACAGGCCCAGCAGCTTGGCCTCGGAGTGGTGCTCGGCGAACTTCATCGTGTCGTAGTCCGTCGTGATCCCGGGGATGAAGCCGAGGATTCCCACCAGCAGGAACACCGCGCCCACCAGGAGCGCGGCCTGCTGTACGGGGGTGCGTGCGGCCGCCGTACGGGGGTGAGTGGTCATGAGCCGACCTCTTTCTCGCGGGGCGGCGGGTGCCGCCGTCCGGCTCTCACGACGCCGACTACCCCTCACCCGGCCTTTCAGCCCCGTCGGGGCGGGACTCGTCACCCGCCCGGCGGGCGCGCGTGAAGCTGGGCTGTGGGACCGCTTAAGAAAACCTCGATGGACGCGGCCCCTCCGGGTCGGCAGATTGGTCGCGTCCGCCCCTCCCTCCCGCCTGGAGTCACCGCGATGAAGGCCCTTGTCAAGCAGAAGGCCGAGCCCGGCCTGTGGCTGATCGACGTCCCCGAGCCCGAGACGGGCCCCGGCGACGTGCTGATCAAGGTGCTGCGCACCGGTATCTGCGGGACCGACCTGCACATCCGCGCGTGGGACGGCTGGGCCCGGCAGGCCGTGTCGACGCCGCTGGTCCTCGGCCACGAGTTCGTCGGCGAGGTCGCCGCGGTCGGCTCCGGCGTGCGGGACGTCGCGGTCGGCGACCTGGTCAGCGGCGAGGGCCACCTCGTGTGCGGCAAGTGCCGCAACTGCCTGGCGGGCCGCCGCCACCTGTGCCGCGCCACGGTCGGGCTGGGCGTCGGGCGGGACGGGGCGTTCGCCGAGTACGTGGCGCTGCCCGCGTCCAACGTGTGGGTGCACCGCACGGAGGTGGACCTCGACATCGCGGCCATCTTCGACCCGTTCGGCAACGCGGTGCACACGGCGCTGTCGTTCCCGCTCGTCGGCGAGGACGTGCTGATCACGGGGGCCGGGCCGATCGGCATCATGGCGGCGGCCGTGGCCCGGCACGCCGGCGCGCGCAACGTGGTGATCACCGACGTGAGCGAGCCCCGGCTGGAGCTGGCCCGCAAGGTCGGCGCGACCCTCGCGGTGAACGTCGCGCGGACGAGCATCGCGGACGCGCAGAAGCAGCTGGGGCTGCGGGAGGGCTTCGACGTCGGCCTGGAGATGTCCGGCCGCCCCGAGGCGATGCGCGACATGGTCGCCAACATGACGCACGGCGGGCGCATCGCGATGCTCGGCCTGCCGGCGGAGGAGTTCCCGGTCGACTGGTCGAAGATCGTGACGTCGATGATCACGGTCAAGGGCATCTACGGCCGGGAGATGTTCGAGACGTGGTACGCGATGACGGTGCTGCTGGAGGGCGGCCTCGACCTGAGCCCGGTGGTCACCGGCACGTACGCGTACAAGGACTTCGACGCCGCGTTCGACGAGGCGGCGACGGCCCGCAGCGGCAAGATCATCCTCAACTGGGACGCGTGACGGGCCCCGCCCCCTCCGCACCCGCACCCGCACCCGCACCCGCACCCGCACCCGCAGCCACCGCGATTCCTAGGAGCACCCCTCATGTTCGTGTCCGTGCGTGACGAACTGCGCGCCACCCTCGACGAGATCCGCGACGCCGGGCTGTACAAGCCCGAGCGGGTCATCGGCACCCCGCAGTCGGCGTCCGTCGGCGTCACGGCGGGCGGCGCGCCCGGTGACGTGCTGAACTTCTGCGCCAACAACTACCTGGGCCTCGCCGACCACCCCGAGGTCGTCGCGGCGGCCAAGGACGCCCTGGACCGGTGGGGCTACGGCATGGCGTCCGTGCGGTTCATCTGCGGCACCCAGGAGATCCACAAGGAGCTGGAGCGGAGGCTGTCGGCGTTCCTCGGCCAGGAGGACACGATCCTGTACTCCTCCTGCTTCGACGCGAACGGCGGCGTCTTCGAGACGCTCCTCGGCCCCGAGGACGCGGTGATCTCCGACGCCCTGAACCACGCGTCGATCATCGACGGCATCCGCCTGTCGAAGGCCGCCCGGTACCGGTACGCCAACCGCGACATGGCCGAGCTGGAGGCCCGGCTGAAGGAGGCGGCGGGCGCCCGGCGCCGGCTGATCGTCACCGACGGCGTGTTCTCGATGGACGGCTACGTGGCGCCGCTGCGGGAGATCTGCGACCTCGCCGACCGGTACGACGCGATGGTCATGGTCGACGACTCGCACGCCGTCGGGTTCGTCGGCGCGGGCGGCCGGGGCACGCCGGAGCTGCACGGCGTGATGGACCGCGTGGACGTCGTCACGGGCACGCTCGGCAAGGCGCTGGGCGGCGCGTCCGGCGGCTACGTGGCGGCGCGCGCCGAGATCGTGGAGCTGCTGCGCCAGCGGTCCCGCCCGTACCTGTTCTCCAACTCGCTCGCCCCGGTGATCGCCGCCGCGTCACTGAAGGTCCTCGACCTGCTGGAGTCGGCGGGCGACCTGCGGGAGCGGCTCGACGCGAACACGAAGCTGTTCCGTACGCGGATGGCGGAGGAGGGCTTCGAGATCCTGCCCGGCGACCACGCGATCGCGCCCGTGATGATCGGGGACGCGGCGAAGGCGGGGCGGATGGCGGAGCTGCTGCTGGAGCGCGGCGTGTACGTGATCGGCTTCTCGTACCCGGTCGTGCCGATGGGCCAGGCCCGGATCCGGGTGCAGCTGTCGGCGGCGCACTCCACGGCGGACGTGGAGCGCGCGGTGGCGGCGTTCGTGGACGCCCGGGCGGCGATGGACGCGTGAGGTGCGGCCCGGCGGCCGGGGCGGCGGACGCGTGAGGTGCGGCCCGGCGGCCGGGGCGGCGGACGGGTGAGGCCCGCCCCGGCGGCCGGGTGACAATGGCAGGGTGATCGACCCCCGCCGGCTGCGCATACTGCGGGCCGCGGCGGACCACCGCACGGTGACCGCCGCCGCCGCAGCGCTGTACCTCACGCCGTCCGCCGTCTCCCAGCAGCTCGCCGCGCTGGAGCAGGAGACGGGGCACACCCTGCTGACCCGCAGCGGCCGGGGCGTGCGGCTCACCCCGGCCGGGGAGATCCTGCTGGAGCACGCCAACGAGGTGCTGGCGCAGCTGGAGCGCGCCGAGGCGGAGCTCGCGGCGTACGCGGACGGGACGGCCGGCGAGGTGTCGGTCGCGGCGTTCGCGACGGGCATCGCGGAGGTGCTGGCCCCGGCGATCGGGCGGCTGGCGGAGCGGCACCCGGGGATCCGGCTGCGGGTGCGGGACGCGGAGGGCGACGAGTCGCTGCCGCTCGTCCTGGACGGCGAGGCCGACCTGGCCCTGGCCGTGGAGTACCGGGGCGCCCCGCGCGAGGGCGACCGGCGGCTGGCGCGGGTGCCGCTGTACGCGGAGCCGTTCGACGCGGTGCTGCACGCGGGCCATCCGCTGGCGCAGGAGCCGGAGGTCGCGCTGGCCGCGCTCGCGGGCAGCGACTGGATCGGCCAGTCACCCGGCAACCCGTGCCACGACATGGTGCTGCTCGCCTGCGAGCTGGCGGGTTTCGGGCCGCGGCTGGTGCACGTGTCGGACGACTTCCGCGCGGTCGTGGCGCTCGCGGGCGCGGGTGCGGGGGTGGCGCTCGTGCCGCGTTCGGCGCTGCGCGGCATCGAACTGAAGGACGTGGTGGTCCGGCCGGTGGCGGGCCCGGCGGCGTTCCGCCGGGTGTTCGCCGCGGTGCGGCGGGGCGCGGAGGAGCACCCGCTGATCCGGCCGGTCCTGGAGGCGCTGGCGCGGTCCGCGGCGGGCCTGTCGGCGCCCGGCGCGGGCTGAACCCCGGTACCGCCCGGCGCCGACCGGACCCCGGGCCCGACGGCTCGGATACCGCCCGGCGCCGACCGGACCCCGGTCCTGCCCGGACCGGGGGCTTCGGCACCGCCCGGCCCGGCGACTCGGCCGCCGCCGGTGCGCCGGGCGGCTGCGCGTCAGGCGGCGGCGTGGTCCTCGCGGTCCCTACGGGCCGCCCTCCACGCGTACACGAGGACGCCGGCGAAGAGGAACAGCACGCCCTGGTAGACGGCGGCGTACCCGGATCCGGCGACCAGCCACAGGGAGAAGCCGAAGGCGAGCGCGGCGAGGACGCCGTCGCGGACGAGCCGCGGGCCCCGCACCCGATCGCGCTGCCCGGAGAGCAGGAAGTAGATCTGCGCCGCCGTGGACAGCAGGTAGGGGACGGTCGCCGTGAACGTGGTGACCAGGACCAGCGTCTCGAAGACGCCGTCGGAGCCGGCCGTGTAGTTGTAGACGGTCAGCAGGGACGCGAGGACGACCGTGACGAGGACGCCGACGGTCGGGACGCCCCGCCTCCGGCGGGTGAAGGCGCGCGGGAACAGCCCGTCGCGGGCGGCGGCGTACGGGGTCTGGGCGCTCAGCAGCGTCCAGCCGTTGAGGGCGCCGACCATCGACACGAGGGCCATGCAGGCGACGGCCGCGCCGCCCCAGGTGCCGCCGAACATGGCGTCCACGGCGTCGGAGAACGGCGCCGAGGAGTCGACGAGCCGGTCGTGGGCGACGGTGCCGAACACGGCGACCGTGCCGAGCAGGTACAGGACGGCGGCGCCGAGGGTGCCGAGGACGGTGGCGCGGCCGACGTTGCGGCGCGGGTCGCGGACCTCGCCGGCGCTGACGGCGGCCGACTCGACGCCGAGGTAGCTGAACAGCAGGATCGCCGCGGACGCGGACAGCGCGCCGAGCGTGCCGGAGCCGCCGCTCTGGAAGGGGCCCAGGTTGTCCGCGTCGAAGAAGAACAGCCCGCCCACCGCGACGAGCAGCAGCGGGACGAACTTCAGGACGGTGGCGACCAGCTGGACGGCGCCGACGTACCGGGTGCCGGCCAGGTTGGCGAGGGCGGGCAGCCACTGCAGAAGGAGCGCGGCGGCAATCGTCGCGGCGACCGAGTCCCGCAGCGGCAGCAGCACGTCCAGGTAGCCGACGGCGGCGACGGCGAGGGCGGCGTTGGAGACCCAGGCGGTGATCCAGTACGACCAGGCCGACAGGAACCCGGCGAAGTCGCCGAACGCCTCGCGGGCGTACACGTAGGGGCCGCCGGTGCGCGGGTGGCGCTCGGCGAGCCGCCCGAAGACCAGGGCGAGGGCGAGGGCGCCGGCGGTGAGGACGGCGAACGCGACGAGGCTGATCGTGCCGTACGGCGCGACGGACGCGGGCAGCAGGAAGATGCCGCCGCCGATGATGTTGCCCATGACCAGGGCCGTGGCGACGGGGAGGCCGAACCGCCGCGTGTGCGCGCCGTCGTCCTCCCGCGCGCCGGGGGGTGGGGTGTGCGGGGTGTCCTGCCCGGTGTCCGGGGTGATGACCGTGGTCATGAGGGTGGTGCGCCTTTCTCCGTACAAACGTCCACCATGCTCGCGTACGGCGAAACAGCGCTCCAAATCACCCGTTTTTGTCCGGTGCGAGACCGTCCACAACCGGAAATGTTCCGTCCGCTTGCCGCGGCGGCGATGATTCCTGCGTGGAGGTGACCGGCGTCTCGGCGTGTCTCCCGGGAGGGCGCCCCTCCTCCAGCCAGCGCCGCAGCACCCGGTGCACGGCCTCCGCGCCCACCAGCGCCCCGCCCTCCGCGACGGGCGCCGACAGCTCGCGCGGCCACAGCAGGAACGCCTCGGACTGGTCGCCGCCGAGCCCGCCGTGCGAACCGATCTGGTCCTCGAAGGCGTGCACCCGGTCGGTCCCCGGGTCGTACATCGAGTTGACCATGACGTCCGCGACGTGCGGGAACGCGTCGGTACGCCGGATCGCGGCGGCCACGCCCGGCCCGAACGCGGCGAGCGGCCCCGACGTGTCGGTCAGCTCGGCGACCGGCGCCTCGAACCCGTTCGCGCCGAGCACCACCGAGCCGTGCCGCTCGGAGCGCACCAGGACGAAACCGATGCCGGGGTGCCCGGCGAGGGTCCCCAGCAGCCCCGGGCAGCGGCGGTCCAGCTCCTCGCGCGACATCCGGTGCGGCACGTCGGGGAAGGACACGAGCCCCAGGTTCCCCGACGCCAGCACCACCGGACCCGCGCCGCGCGCCGGGGGCTCCCCGCCGCGCTCCCCCTCCGCCGGCCGGTGCAGGGCGCTGCGCAGCGCGCCCCGGGCCTCCGCGCCGCCGGCGCCGTGCCGCACCCGCCGGGAGACCGGCAGTCCGCAGCCCGCCCGCACGAGGTCGCGGAGCGTCAGCCCGTAGGCGCTCTCGAAGGTCTCGCCGAAGCTCTGGCCGTGGTCCGAGAGCAGGACGATCCGGTAGGGGCGCGGGGCGTGCCCGGCGGCCTTCGCGATCAGCCCGACGCACCGGTCGAGACGCTCCAGGACCTTCGCCGCGTCCCCGCCGTACGGCCCCGAGTGGTGGGCGACCTCGTCGTACGCCACCAGGTCGGCGTACACGGCCGTCCGCCCGGCCAGCACGTCGCCCATCACGGCCGCGACCACCACGTCCCGCTCCACGACCGTCGCGAAGGCCCGCACGAACGGGTACAGGCCGCCGCGCGGCACCCGCGGCCGGTCGCCCCGCAGCCGGGCGGCGAGCGACTGGCCGACCTCCCGGAACACCTCCGCGACGAACGACACGGCGGTGCGGGTGGCGTTGGCCGGGTCCCGGAAGTAGGCGAAGTACCCGGCGCGGGAGCGGGTCCCCGGGCCGCGGCGGCCGGAGACCGACAGCACCAGGGCGAGCTGCTCGGCGCCGCCGCCGAAGAGGTTGCCCCGGCTGGCCCCGTCGCCGGCGAGGAGCCCCGGGTCGCCGGTGCGGGCGGCGGCGCGGCGCTGGAGCTCGGCGGCGGCGGCGGGCCGGTTGCTCACCATGAGGCGGCCGGTGTCCTTCTCGTACCAGCGGAACGCGGGCACGTCGTGGTTGGTGCCGTGCAGCAGGGCGAGCTGGCTGGCGCCGGTCTGGCTGGACCAGTCGGTGCGCCACGGGACGAGCCGGTGCGTGACCCCCTCCCAGGCGGCGAGCGTCGGCATCAGCCCGGCGTCGAGGGCGTCGCGCAGCACGCGGTGGCCGACGCCGTCGAGCTGCAGGAAGACCGTGCCGGGCGCGGCGCCGGGCGCGGGGGCGGTGCGGCGGCCGGCGAGCCGGTACAGGCGCCGCCGGTAGGCGTCGTCGTCGCCGACGGCGAGGGCGGTGGAGGTCGCGGACGCCACGGCGGACATGACGGCGGCCACGACCACGGCGTTGTCCGGGTCGGCCTCGCCCCGCCCGTCGGGGATCAGCCAGAGCGCGACCAGCATCAGCGACCCGTTGAGGAAGAACACGAGCACGCCGAGGACGAGCGCCGGGACGAGCAGCAGCGCCCGTACGACCAGGGGCCACACCAGCGCGCCGAGCAGGCCGAACGCGCCCGCGCCCCAGGCGGCGGTGACGGCCGTGCGGGTGGCGCTGTCGCCGTCGTCGGACTGGAGCCGGAAGTCGGGGAGCGCCCCGGCGAGGACGAGCAGGGTGAGCGTCGACACGGCCCACACCACGACGACCCGCAGGGCGGCACGGCTCGCCGACCGCCACCGTCCGAGACCCACGCCATCCGCCTTTCGCCCGTTTTCGTCCGGCGGCTCCAGCGTGGCACACCGCGCCGTGGCGGCGGCCGGGCCGGGCGGCCCGGGCCGCGAGGGGGCTGCGGGGGCGGGGTGTCAGCAGCCGTCGTAGCCGGCGGTGGGCATCGACAGCCGCCGGTGCACGCGGGCCTTCGTCTCCGCGTCGTACGCGGGCTCGTCGAGACCGGCGGTCTCCAGGCGCACGCCGCGCCGCGCGCACTCGGCGGAGAAGTCCCGCGCCGACGTCAGGGCCCGTTCCAGGACGCGCTCGTTGGGCGCGACGAACAGGTCGACGGCGCCCTCCTCGACGTCCGCCCACAGGGTGCGGTGGTCGGGGCGCAGCCCGTAGAAGAGGAGCTCGCGGCTGACGACATAGCCCTTGTCGGCCGCCCACCGCTCGCACATCGCGTGCTGGCTGCGCGTGTCGACCAGGAACGGGTCGCTGTCGAGCTCCTCGAGCGGCGTCAGGCTGGCGATCGCCGCCACGCGTACGTCGTCCATGGGCCGACCCTACTCCCGACGGCGCCCGCCGGAGGCGGCGCCGCTCTACGCTCGTGGCATGGAGGTCACCTGGTGGGGCCACGCCACCTGCACGGTCGAGGACTCCGGTGTGCGGGTGCTGACGGACCCGCTGTTCACGCGGCGGCTCGCGCACCTGCGCCGGCGCCGGGGCGCGCTGCCGCCGCCCGAGGCGGCGCTGGCCGACCTGGTGCTCGTGTCGCACCTGCACGCGGACCACCTGCACCTGCCCTCGCTGGCCCGGCTCGCGCCCGGCACGCGGCTGGTGGTGCCGCGCGGCGCGTCCCGGACGGTGCCGGGGCTGCGGCGGCTGGCGGGGCTGCGGATCACCGAGGTCGGCGCCGGCGACGAGGTGCGGGCGGGACCGGTGGTGGTGCGGGCGGTGCCGGCCGCGCACGACGGGCGGCGGCTGCCGGTGGGGCCGCACCGCTCCCCCGCGCTCGGGTACGTGGTCCGGGGCGCGGCGCGCACCTACTTCGCCGGGGACACGGGGCTGTTCGACGGGATGGCCGCCGCGGTCGGCGAGGTCGACGTGGCGCTCCTCCCGGTCGGCGGGTGGGGCCCGTTCCTGGGCCACGGCCACCTGGACGCGCGGCGCGCCGCGCAGGCCCTGGCGTCGCTGGCGCCCCGGGCGGCGGTGCCGGTGCACTACGGCACGTACTGGCCGGTCGGGATGGACGCGGTGCGGCCGCACGAGTTCCACGCGCCGGGCGGCGAGTTCGCCCGGCTCGCGGCGCGGCTGGCGCCGGACGTGGCGGTGCACCCCCTCGGGCACGGGGAGAGCCTGCGGCCGGGGGCGGCGCGGTGATCGGGGAGCTGGCCGGCCAGCTGCCCCCGGAGGAGGCGCGGCGGGTGGTGGGCTACCCGGCGCTGTTCCTGCTGGTCGCGCTCGGCGCGCTGGTGCCGGTCGTGCCGACGGGGGCGGTCGTCAGCTCGGCGGCGGTCGTGGCCTCCCACCAGGCGGCGCCGCTCGCGCCGCTGTTCGTCTTCCTGGTGGCCGCGGCGGCGGCGCTCGCGGGGGACGCGGCGCTGTACTGGCTGGGGCGGCGCGGGGTCACCTCGCGGGGCGGGTCGCGGTGGCTGGCGGCGCTGCGGGCCCGGGCGGCGCCGGACCGGCTGGAGCGGGCCCAGGCGAGGCTGCGGGAGCACCGGGTGCCGGTGCTGGTGCTGTCCCGGCTGGTGCCGGCGGGGCGGATCCCGGTGATGCTGGCGTGCCTGCTGGCACGGATGCCGGCGGCCCGGTTCGTACGGAGTGACGTGCCGGCGGTGCTGGCGTGGACGGCGACGTACCAGCTGATCGGGGTGGCGGGCGGGGCGCTGTTCCCGCGGCCCTGGCAGGGGGTGGCGGCGGCGGTGGCGCTGGCGCTGCTGGTCGGCGCCGCGCCGCGGGCGTGGCGGTGGGCGCGGCGGCCGCGGCGCGGAGGCTCCGGCTCCGGCGGATGAGGGGCGCGGTCACTCCAGGACGCGGGACTCGCCGACCGCCAGGTCCCAGAGGCGGTCGCGGGGCAGGCCCGCGGCCCCCCAGGCGGCGTGGAGGCGGGTCAGGGGCTCCATGACCGGTTCGGAGGACAGGACGAAGGTCGCCCAGTGCATCGGGGCCATGACGCGGGCGCCGAGGTCCTGGAAGGCGCGGACGGCCTCCTCCGGGTCGGTGTGGACGTCGCCGAGCCACCAGCGGGGGGCGTACGCGCCGATGGGCATCAGCGCCAGGTCGATGCCGGGGTGGCGGTCGGCGATGCGGCGGAACCAGTGGCCGTAGCCGGTGTCTCCGGCGAAGTACACCCGCCTCCGGTGGTCGCCGAGGACCCAGCCGCCCCACAGGGAACGGCAGGTGTCGGTGAGGGTCCGCTTGGACCAGTGGTGGGCCGGGACGAAGTCGAAGCGGACGCCGCGCAGCTCGGCCGACTCCCACCAGTCGAGCTCGGTGACGGTGGTGAAGCGGCGGCGGCGGAACCAGCGGCCGAGGCCGGCCGGGACGAACAGCGGCGTGGCGCGCGGGAGCCTGCGCAGGGTGGACGCGTCCAGGTGGTCGTAGTGGTTGTGGCTGATGACGACCGCGTCGACGGGCGGCAGGTCCTCCCAGCGGACGCCGACGGGCGTGACGCGGGGCGGGGTGCCGAGGATGCGGCGGGACCACACGGGGTCGGTGAGGACGGTGAGGCCGCCGACGCGGACGATCCAGCTGGCGTGGCCCGCCCAGGTGACGGCCACCGTGTCCGGGTCGGCGGGGGGCAGCGGGCCGGGGGCGAACGGCAGCCGGGGGACGTCGCGCAGGCCGTCGCTGCCGGGGCGTACGGCGGCGGAGCCCTCGCGGACCAGGCGGGCGAAGGCGCGGACGCCGGGCAGCGGCGCGGTGAGCCGGCCGGCGAAGGAACGGGGCCAGGCGCGGATCTCGCCCAGCGGCCGGGGCACCGGCCGGACGGCCGGGCCGCGCCCCGGGGGCGCGGAGGGGGCGGTGAGCTCGGTGGGCGTGCCGTCCGTCATCTGCGGGCTCCTCCGGCGGTCTCGGCACGGTCCGCGCGCGGGGTGACCTCGCGGAGCGCGGCCGACAGGGCCTCCAGGGCCCCCGTCACGTGCGGCAGGTCGAGGGGGTCGTCGGCGGTGAGGGCCTCCAGCCGTTCGGCCTGGGTGGCGCCCAGCAGCGGCGTGGTGGCGAGGCGGACGCGCAGGGCGCCGAGTTCGTCGCCGAAGCGGTGGCCGCCGGGGACGGGGGCGCCGAGGCGCGCGGACAGGTGGTCCTCCAGCTCGATGGAGTCGGTGACGCCCCGTGCGGCGAGGGGGCCGCGGAACGGGTCGAGGTCCACGTACAGGTGGCGGCCGGCCTCGGGCGGCAGGGCGAGGGCCCCGGCGGCGAGCACCGTGCGGTGCGCCTCGGCGGCCACGCGGGCGTGGAGGGCGGTCGCGGCGGCGTTCCGCGCGGTGACGGCCTCCGGCTCGTCGAGGGCGTGGGCGACGGCCGCGGCCAGCGGGCCGGGCAGGTCGGCGCCGAGCGCGGTGAGCACGTCGAGGGTGCGGGCGCGGTGGGCGGCGCCGGCGGGGCCGGCGGGGAAGCGGGCGACGGCGGCCGGCCAGGCGGCGGGGGTGACGGCGCCGGCGAGGTCGCACAGGACGGTGACGTCGTCGGGGCACATCTCGGCGGGGCTGACGAAGACGGTGTCGTGCGGCCGGTGCACGGTGTCCCGCCAGGTCTCGTCGCTGACGACGTGCAGGCCCTCCCCGACGGCCGCCTCGCACGCCTCGCGGACGAGTTCGGGCGGGGTGACGGTGCCGGTGGGGTCGTCGGCGACGCTGAGCAGCAGGACGGCGGGGCGGCCGCCCTCCGCGCGCACCCGCCGCACGGTCTCCAGCAGGGCGTACGGGTCGGGGACCCCGCCGCACTCGGCGGGCGTCGGCACGTGGTAGGCGGGCAGGCCGAGGAGGCGGGCCTGCGGGGGCCAGGAGAGCGGGCAGGGGCGCGGCATCAGCACGTCGCCGCCGTGCGCGGCGAGCAGCGCGGTCAGCAGCGGCCCGGTGCCGGGCGAGGCGGCGAGGTCCTCGGGGTGGCAGCGCAGGCCCCGCCGTGACCAGTAGCCGCAGGCCGCCTCGCGCAGGACGGGGCCGCCGCCCGGGGGTTCGGGGTCGGGCCGGGAGGCGGCGGCCGCCAGCAGCCCGGCGAGCTCCTCGACGACGGGGAGACCGGTGTCGGGGGCGGGCGGGGCGTAGCGCACCTGCCCGTGCCCGTGGGAATGCCCGGAAGAAGGGCTGCGCGTCACCAGGACCTCCCGTACGTCTGCGGACCCGAACCCTTTATACGGAGATTCACGGGGCTTCGCCGTTCGGGGAGCGGGCGGCCGCGTGCGGCGGGGCGAGCCGGGCCAGCTCCTTCTCCAGCCCCCGGCCGCGGGTCCGCACCACCTGCGCGGCCACGTCGGAGAGCTTGCGGTTGGTGAGCTGGGAGACGCGCCGCAGCACGGCGTACGCCTCCTCGACGCCGCAGCCGAGGACGTGCATGACGATGCCGCCGGCCTGGTCGATGACGGGCCGGGAGCGCAGCGCGGACTCCAGCTGGCCGACCTCGGTGAGGGCGGCGCGGTAGCGGCGGTCGCGGACGAGGCCCGCGGTGGCCTCCTCGCCGAGGACGGCCGCCGGGCCGCGCGCGGCGTTGGCCAGGGAGCCGGGGCGGAAGCCGTACAGGTTGAGGGTGACCAGCACACCGGCGCGGTGGAACGGCAGCGTGACGCTGGAGCGCACCCCGGCGCCGAGGGCGGCGGCGCGGTAGGCGGGCCACCGCTCGTCATGGAGCAGGTCCCCGGCGACGACGGGTTCGCCGCTGTCGAGGGCCACCCTGATGGGCCCGTCGCCCGAGTCGAGCTGGACGCCGACGAGGACGGCGAGGTCCGGGTGCGTGGCGGTGGTGCGGCGCTCGCCCTGCTCCCCCTCTTCCTCGTCGCCGAGGGTCGCCACCGCGCCGCAACAGGCCGGGACGGAACGGACGCACTGCTCGGCCAGCCGCTGGAGCCGGCGGACGGCGAACGCCGAGTCGGGTGCTTCGTACTCGGGCTCGATCAGCATGGGGGCGGCATCTCCTTCCGGGGTGCGGCTGCCCGCTGCGCGTCCGGTGAAACGGTGCAGCGTGGCGGGGCGGGTGCGCGGTTACCGTGCTGATATGCGGACAACAGGGCATACGACCGAAGGGCGCACGCGGGTGTGCGCTCCGGAGTGCGGTGCTGGAGCGGGAGCCGGGGTGGAGATGCCGGGCGGAGCGGGGGCCTTGGGATGAGCGAGACCGGCGCGTTCGGCGAGGACCTCGCGGACTTCGTCCGCCGGGTGGCGGAACTGCGCAGCGCCCGCGCCCTGCCGCCGGAGGAGCAGCGGGGCGTGCTGGACGCCGCCCTCTTCGAACTCCAGCACGCGGCGGAGACCCTGTGGCCCCGCTACGAGCGGCTGGCGGCGCGCGCCCCGGAGGGCACGTCCGCGGAACGGCAGGAACGCCAGCTGCTGAAGACGGTGTTCCAACGGCTGCCGCTGCCCGTGGCGCTGGTCGACCGGGACACGGTCGTCCGGCGGATGAACCTGGCCGCGACGACGCTCACCGGCGTCCGGGCCGGATACGCCACGGGCCGCCCGCTGTCCGCGCTGTTCACCCCGGGCGACCGGGCGCCGTTCCGCACGCAGGTCGCCGCCACCGCCCGCGGCGAGGGCGGGCGGAGCCTGACGGTACGGCTCCAGCAGCGGCCGAAGGAGCCGGTGCGGGCCACGCTCGCCGCGCTGATCCTCCCCGGGGAGCCGCAGCAGACCGTCGCGGTCGTCCTCCAGCCCGGCGCCGCCGGCGCCGGACCGACCGGACCCGCCGGGATCGGACGGCGCTCCTCCGCCACGGGGGACGCGGCGCTCCCCACGGCGCCGGCCGGGGCGCGCGGGCGGAGCCGGCGGCTGGGAAGCGCGCCGGACCTCGCCGAGGTCACCGAACGGGCCGGGACGCTGGACCTGGTCGACGCCGTCGCGACGGCCCTGCTGCGCACCACCCCGGGAGACGCGCGGGGCGCCCTGGAGGCGGCGGCGCGGGTGCTGCACGAGCGGTTCGCGGACTGGGTGATCGCCGACCTCGCGGCGGACGGGCCCGCCGGTCCGGCGCGCCGCGCGATGGTACTCGGGCCACCCGACGACGGCGCGCTGGCGAAAACGCTCCTCGACCAGGACCCGGCGGACTGCCCCCTGGTCACGGAGGTCGCGGCCGGTGGATCGGCCTCGCTCCAGGTGCGCCCCGAGGACGCCCTGGCGCTCGGTACGGACCCCGGCGGGGCGGCCGTGCTGGTACGCGCCGAGGTCAGCTCGCTGCTGTGCCTGCCGGTCGTCGGCGACGCCGCCGCGACGGGTGGCGCCACGGGGCCGGAGGTGCTGGGCGTCCTGACCCTGCTGCGCACCCGGGCGCGGCGGGCGTTCTCGATGGCGGAGGCCCAGGCCGCCGACGCGCTGTCCCGCCACGTCGGACTGGCCATGCGCCGCCCGGGCCCACCCGCCTAGGAGCCCGCCGGACCGAGGGCGCCACGGGGGCCCGCAGGGCGTTTCGGTGGGGAGGCGGCCGGATGCGGGCGGTGGCACCGGGCGGCCTACGCGGCGTCCCGCATGATGTCCTCGCGCAGCCGGCTGCAGCAGCGGCTGATGAGGCGGCTGACGTGCATCTGGGAGATGCCGAGGTCCTCGGCGATGCTGCTCTGCGTCATGTCGCGGAAGAACCGCATGTAGAGGATCTTCTGCTCGCGCTCCGGCAGCGTGCGGAGCCTCGGCTTGACCGCCTCCCGGTCGACGACCACGTCGAGGGCCGGATCGGGCCCGCCCAACGCGTCGACGAGGGTGTAGCCGTCCTCCGTGCCGGGCAGTTCGGCGTCGAGCGACAGGGCGGTGAAGCTGTCGAGGGCCTCCAGGCCGGCGACGGCCTCCTCCTCCGTCATCCCCGCCTTCCTGGCTATCTCCGCCACCGTCGGGGCACGGCCGCCGACCGAGTGCGAGAGCTCCTGGTAGGCCGTGCGGACCCGGCCGCGCAGGTCCTGGACCCGGCGCGGCACGTGCAGGGTCCACATGTGGTCCCGGAAGTGCCGCTTGATCTCACCGGTGATGGTGGGCACGGCGAAGCTCTCGAAGGCCGCGCCGCGCGAGGGGTCGTACCGGTCGACCGCCTTGACCAGGCCGAGCGCGGCGACCTGCTTGAGGTCCTCCAGCGCCTCGCCCCTGTTGCGGAACCGGCCGGCCAGCCGGTCCGCCATGGGCAACCAGGCGCTCACGATGTCCTGGCGCAGCCGGTCCCGCTCCTCCCCGGGCGGCAACGTCGCCAGACGCTGGAACGCCTCGGCGGTGTCGGGGGCGTCATCGTGCGGATGCTTCGTGTGAGCGAGCGTAGGCATGTGGTTCTCAGCTCCCTGAACGGCGCTGACGGTTGGCTGTCACCCCGGGAAGCTCCGCTCGGACCGGACGTGGACACGCACGCCCGGAGCGGCGGTCCGCTCCCACGGGCGTGCCTCCGGTCCGAAGCACGAGATGCGCCTGCCCGGGGCCCGCGGTGGCAAACGCCTTGAACCCACTCTCCGACCGATCACCCGGAACGGCCCGCGCAGGACGGGACCAAGGCGGCGGCGGCCACCGGCCCCACCGGTCGGTTCGGGATGCGCGCCGCGGTATACCCGCAGATCCGGCACGCCACCCCGAGGACGTGGGGAACGGGTGCGGCGGGGTGGCGACCGGGGGGACGGTGTTGCGCCGTTCGGGTGAGGCGCCCCCCTTTTTTGGGCGCCTTCGGCTCCGGGGCGGCAAAGCCTGCGCCGACGGTCGACCGTGCTCGCCCCCCTTTTTTGGGGGCGCCTTCGGCTCCGGGGCGCTGGGAGCCTGTGCCGACGGTCGACCGTGCTCGCCCCCTCCTTCGTCGGGGGCTGCGCGCGCTCTCCCTTTCGGCACAGGCGCGCCCCTTCGCCTCAGGCGCCGGGCACAGGGTGGGAGCCTGCAGGGCCACAGTCGGACGAGCCGCCGGTTTGTTCGCCGGGTGTGGGGTGGACGCTCTTCCTTTGGGCGCGGGCGCGCCCCTTCGCCTCAGGCGCCGGGCACAGGGCGGGAGCTGCAGGGCCACAGTCGGACAAGCCGCCGGTTTGCTCGCCGGGTGTGGGGTGGACGCTCTTCCTTTGGGCGCGGGCGCGCCCCTTCGCCTCGGGCGCCGGGCGTTCAGGGCAGGGGGGTGTCGCCTCCTTCGGCCGTCGCGGGGTCCTTCGCCTCGGTCGCCGGGTCGGTGGGGTCGGCCGGCAGGACGAGGTCCTCGTAGCCCGCCATCGCCATGACCACCGCGAGCATCGCGGGCGGCAGCAGCACGGCGATCAGTACGGCCGTCACGTCCATCGCCCGTCCCTCCGTCCGAACCCGGTCGGCCGCAGCGGCGAGTCCCCTGCCCCCTCGCGCTCAAACCGGCGGGCGGCGACCTGCGGGGTTTGCGGCGGCCGCGTCGGGTACCCGCCCGGCGACCGACACCAGCGCACCTGGGAGGGCGCCATGCAGCGAGGCAGCGACCGGCTCAGCCGGCGTCAGGACGACGCGATGAAGCACCAGCTCGAAGGGCTGCTCCGGTCAGGCCACCCCACTCGGACGGAGGAGTGGCACGACCCCGAGCCGGTGGCCGACGACGACCCGGACCTGGCCTACGGGCGCGTACCGGGCGACACGTTCGAGGCGCTGCGCCTGGAACTGGCCCGGCACCTCGCCCGCACCCCGTTCCCGGCGCACCGGGGAGACCTGTTGCGCGTCCTGCGGGAGCGGCACGCCCCCGATCCGCTCGCGCAACGTGTGGAGGACCTCCCCGGGGACCGCACGTACCGCAGCGTGCAGGACGTGGCAGTCGCCCTGCACCGCAGGTGACGACGAGGGGCGACGGAGGGAGTGACGACAGCCGTGGCACAGCTCGTGAGAGAGGTCATGACGGCGGGCGTCGCCGCCGTCCGCCCCGACGCCTCGCTGGTCGAGGCGGCCCAGCTGATGCGGGCGCAGGACATCGGCGACGTGCTCGTCGCCGACGGGGACCTGCTCGTCGGGGTGGTGACGGACCGGGACATCACCGTACGGGCGGTCGCCGAGGGCGCCGACCCGCTGACCGTGAACGCCGAGACGGTGTGCACCCCGGACCCCGTGTGCGTGGGTCCGGACGACGAGGTGGCGACCGCCGTGCGGCTGATGCGGCGGCACGCCGTACGGCGGCTGCCGGTGGTCGAGGACGGCCGGCCGCTCGGCGTGGTCAGCCTCGGGGACCTGGCGATCTCGCAGGACCCGGAGTCGGCCCTCGCGGACATCAGCAGGGCGGAACCCAACACCGAAACCGTATGAGGACGAGGAAGGGGCACTCATCGTGCGCATAGCTTTTCTCATGGCGCCCGAGGGCGTGGAGCAGGTCGAGTTCACCAAGCCGTGGCAGGCGGTGACCGACGCCGGGGACTCCCCCGAGCTCGTCTCCACGAAGCCGGGGAAGATCCAGGCGTTCCACCACCTGGACAAGGCCGACACGTTCCCCGTCGACCGGACGGTCGACGAGGCGTCGCCGGACGACTACGACGCGCTGGTCCTGCCGGGCGGCGTCGCCAACCCCGACGCGCTCCGCATGGACGAGAAGGCCGTGGCCTTCGTCCGCGGCTTCTTCGAGGCCGGCAAGCCGGTCGCGGCGATCTGCCACGCGCCGTGGACCCTCGTCGAGGCGGACGTCCTGCGCGGGCGGCGCCTCACGTCGTGGCCGAGCCTCCGCACGGACATCCGCAACGCGGGCGGCGAGTGGGTCGACGAGGAGGTCGTCGTCTCCGACGACGGGCGCGGCACGCTGGTCACCAGCCGCAAGCCGGACGACCTGCCCGCCTTCTGCTCGGCGTTCACCGAGGAGTTCCGCAAGGCCGGCGCCCGGGCCGCCTGACCGCCCCGGCCGCGCACCGCGCCCCACGGGCCCGGTGCGCGGCGCCGGCATCACCCCACCGCCGCCGTTCCCCTCTCAGGGGCGGCGGCCCAGCGAGTTCAGGAGCTTCGTCTGCGCGTCGGCGCCCGGCGCCGGCGGTACCGGGTCGGCGAAGAGGCCCGAGGAGGGCAGCGAGTCGGCGTACGGGGCGAACTCCTGGAGGGCGAAGTCCACCAGCGCCGGCGGGATCCGCTCCTCCGCGCCGATCGCCCGCGACAGGTCCCAGGAGTGGACCACCGCGTCCGCCGTCATCTGGGAGCAGTAGGCGGTGGCCGCCGTGTCGCCGGACGACAGGCTGACCGTGCGGTCCAGGGCGCCCTCCTCGCGGAAGGCGTCCCGCGCCGCCGCCGCGGCGCGGTCCCACGCGGCGACCGGGTCGTCACCGAGGACGTCGCCGTCGTACCGGTCGCCGACCTCCGCGACGGTCCGCCCCTCGCGCACCAGGTCGACGACCCACATCTGCTCGCCGGCCAGGTGGTTGACCAGGTCGCGGACGGACCACTCGCTGCACGGGGTGGGCGCGTCCCACTGGTCCCCCCTGATCGCGTGGACGCGCGACGAGAACAGGTCGAGCGCCTCCGCGTGCCGGTCGAGGAGCGGGCTGCCGGACATGGGTCACCTCCGCGTCGTGTCGGACTTCCACTCTGTGCGGGGACGCCGGTCCACGCGACAGCAGCGCACCCGTGTGGCGGCCGGGCCCACGGGTACTCGGGCGAGACGGACATTCCGGCCTCCGGGAGGGAGCCATGCAACTCGCCTTTCTGACCAGTCTCTACGACCGTCCGGGCCCCTGGGCGAGCGTGTACCTCGACACGTCACGGATGGACGAGTCCGCCCAGTGGCGCCAGGAGCTCACGGCGCGCAACGCCTGCGAGGAACTCGCCGCCCAGGGCTGCGACGAGGCGACCGTGCGGGCCGTCCACGAGGCGCTGTCCGACTGGCCGCGCCCCGCGGGCGAGGCCGGACGCGCGGTGTTCGCCACGCACGGCGAGGTCGTCCTCGACCCGCCGCTGGCCGTACGGCCGCTCGCGCCGTCCCAGGTGTACTGGTCGGCGCTGCCCCGGCTGGGGCCGCTGCTGGACCTGGCGGCGCAGGAACCCGTGTGCCTGGTCGCCTACATCGACCGGACCGGTGCCGACCTGGAGCTGCGCAGCCCCATCGGGGCGGTGCCGGCCGGGCAGGTGCAGGGCCGGGACTGGCCGCTGCACCGCACGTCGAGCAACGCCTGGTCCGAACGCCACTTCCAGCTCAGCGTGGAGAACACCTGGGAGGAGAACGCGCAGAAGATCGCCGACGCGGTCGCGGACGCCGTGCCGGGGCTCGGCGTCGACCTGGTCGTCCTGGCGGGCGACGTCCGCGAGCGCCGCTCGGTCCACGAGCGGCTGCCCGCCGCCCTGACGGCCGACGTGGTCGAGAGCGAGCACGGCGGCCGGGCCGCCGGCGCGCGCCGGGAGCGGCTCGACGACGACGTGCGGGCCGCCAAGGAGGCGTTCCTGCGGCGTACCGCCGAGGCGGAACTGGACCGGTTCCGGGCCGCCCGCGCCGCCGAGGGCGCGAGCGCGGCCGGGGCGTCCGCCGCCGAGGGGGTGCCCGCGCTGGTCGAGGCGGCCCGTGAGCACCGGATCGCGGAGCTGCTGATACGGCCCGAGGGGCCCGACGCGCACCGCCAGGTGTGGGTGGGCGCCCAGCCGGACCAGGTGGCGGTGCGGCGTACGGAGACGCAGTACCTGGGCGACACCGAGCCGCTGCCCGCGCGGGCGGACGACGCGCTGCTGAGGTCGGCGCTGGCCACCGGCGCGGACGTGCTGCGCGTACGGCCGGAGATCGAGGACGACCTGCCCGTCGGCGGGCTGGGCGCGCTGCTGCGCTGGCCGTACGACGAGAAGGAGACCGAAGCGGCCACCATGTGAGCCGACCGGCCGGCCGTCGGCGGCCGGTGCGGGCTATACAGGACCGGGGCGCCCGTCAGCCCTCCGCGCGGACGGGCGCCTTCGCCGTGCGAGGGCCTTGGTGGTGGGAGGGGCCTTGGTGGTGGGAGGGGCCTTGGTTGCTTGATCGTGCGGGTCTTCGCCGTGCGTGCGCGGGGGTCGGGTGCGGGGCCCGCCGGGTGCGGGGCTCGCCGGGTGCGGGGCTCGCCGGATGCGGGGACGGGGAGGACGGAGAAGGGCGCCGACGGCCGTGAGGCCGTCGGCGCCCCGCACCGCCGCGGGGCGGCTCAGGGGGCGATCACCCGCTCGACGAGGAGCTTCACCGCGGCGGCGATGGACTCGGCGTCGATGCCCGCCGCGTGCAGCTGCTCCTGCGGGGCGGCCGAGGTGGGCATGTTCCGCACGGCCAGCCGGGCCATCCGGGGGGCGGGGCGGCCGTCCGCGAAGACCTCGGCGACGGCGTCGCCCAGGCCGCCCTCCGGGTGGTGGTCCTCGACCGTCAGCAGGCACCCGGTCTGCCCGGCGGCCTCGTGGAGGGTGTCCGCGTCGACGGGCTTGACCGAGTACAGGTCGATGACGCGGACGGGGATGCCGTCGCGTTCCAGCACGTCGGCGGCCTTGAGGGCCTCGTGGACGGTGGTGCCCGCCGCGACGACGGTGACCTTGTCCCCGTCGTGGCGGCGCAGCACCTTGCTCCCGCCGATCGGGAACTCCTCGTCGGGCCCGTACAGGACGGGCAGGTCGCCGCGGGTGGTGCGCAGGTAGCGGATGCCGTCGAGGTCGGCCATGGCGGCGACGAGGCGGGCCGTCTGGTTGGCGTCGCACGGGTAGAGGACGGTGCTGCCGTGGACCGCGCGGAGCATCGCCAGGTCCTCCAGGCCCATCTGGGACGGGCCGTCCGGGCCGATGGCGACACCGGCGTGCGAGCCGACGAGATTGATGCCGGCGCGGCTGACGGCGGCCATCCGGATGAAGTCGTGGGCCCGGGTGAGGAACGCGGCGAACGTCGACGCGTACGGCACGTAGCCGCGCGCGGCCAGGCCGACCGCGGCGGCGACCAGCTGCTGTTCGGCGATGTAGCACTCGAAGTACCGGTCGGGGTGGGCCTTCGCGAAGAACTCCGTCCGCGTCGAGTCGCTCACCTCCGCGTCGAGGGCGACGACCCGGCCCAGGGCCGAGCCGACCGCTTCGAGCGCGTGCCCGTACGCCGTGCGGGTGGCGACCTCGTCGCCCACGTCGAACCGCGGCAGCTCGGGCCGGGTGTCCCGCGGCACGGCCGGCGGCTCGCCGTCCGGCGGGGCCTGGACCCGGACGCGGGTGTTCCGTACGCCGCCGAGTTCGGCGATCGCCGACCCGGCGTCCGGCAGGGGCTTGCCGTGCAGGCCCTCGCGGTCCTCGGCGGCCTCGACGCCGCGGCCCTTGTGGGTGCGGGCGAGGATCGCGGTGGGCTGCCGGGTGGTGGAGCGGGCCTCCGCGAAGGCGGCGTCCAGGGCCCGCACGTCGTGGCCGTCGACCTCGACGATGTGCCAGCCGAAGGCGTGGAGGCGGCGCGCGTACGCGTCCAGGTCGTGTCCGTGGCGGGTGGGGCCGCGCTGGCCCAGCCGGTTGACGTCCACGACGAGGGTGAGGTTGTCGAGGTGGTGGTACGCGGCGTGCTCGACGGCCTCCCAGACCGAGCCCTCCGCCATCTCGCTGTCGCCGGACAGGACGTACACGCGGTACGGGAGCCGGTCCAGGCGCTGCCCGGCGAGGGCCATGCCGACGGCGACGGGCAGGCCCTGCCCCAGGGAGCCGGTCGCCACGTCCACCCAGGGCAGCCGGGGCGTGGGGTGGCCCTCCAGGCGGCTGCCGAGGGTGCGGTAGGTGAGGAGTTCGTCCTCGTCGACGGCGCCCGCGGCCCGGTACAGGGCGTACAGCAGGGGCGAGGCGTGGCCCTTGGAGAGGACGAGCCGGTCGTTGGCCGGGTGGTCGGGGCGGTCGAAGTCGTAGCGCAGGTGGTGGGCGAGCAGGACGGCCGCGATGTCGGCCGCCGACATGGAGGACGTGGGGTGGCCGGATCCGGCCGCGTCCGAGGCGCGCACCGCGTCGGCGCGCAGCTGCTGGGCGAGTTCGGTGAGTTCCTCGGGTTCCATGTCACTCCTCGCGGGGGCCGGGGCCGGTCTTGGCCAGTTCGGGTGACGCCGTGTCGAGGGGGACCTGCCAGGAGCGGACCAGGCCGAGCTGCACGGCCTGGCGGGGCAGCGCGGCGTCGAGCAGCCAGTCGGCGGCCACCCTGACCCGGTTGCCGGGCATGGCGGCCAGGTGGTAGCCGCGGGTGACGGCCCCGGCGACGATCCCCGACAGGGGGACGCCGAGCGGGTTGGCGGCGGCCTTGACCCCGCCGAGGTCGACGGCGAAGCCCAGGTCGCTGTGCCGGTACGGGGCGGGGTCGCCGACGCCGAGGGAGGCGGCGACGTTGCGGGCGGCCACCTTGCCCTGCCGAGACGCGTGCTGCGCCGTCATGGGGGTGAACTCGCCGGGCCGGTGCAGGTCCGGTACGGCGGCGGCGTCGCCGCACGCGAAGACGCCCGGCCGCCCCGGCACCTCCAGCTGCGGGGTGACGACCAGTCGGCCGCGTTCGACGGGCAGTCCGAGCTGGGAGACGAGCGGGTCGGGGCGCACGCCGACGCACCAGATGAGGGAGCGCGTCTCGACGAACTCCCCGCTGTCCAGCAGGACGCCGCGGGACGTGGACTCCTTGACGGAGGTGCCCATGCGGACGTCGACGCCGCGGGAGCGGAGCACCTGGTCGGCCGTGTCGGACAGGCGCCTGTCGAGTCCGGGCAGGACGCGGTCGGCGACGTCCAGGAGCATCCAGCGGGGCCGTACGTCCTTCGGCCAGGCGGGGTGCTTGCGCACCAGCGCGTCGGTGAACATCTTCCCGTGGGCGGCGACCTCCGTGCCGGTGTAGCCGGCGCCGACCACGACGAAGGTGCAGCGCGAGGTGCACTCGGCGGGGTCCGCCGCGGACGCCGCGAGTTCCACCTGGCGGGTGACGTGGTCCCGCAGGTAGAGCGCCTCGGGCAGGCCGCGGAAGCCGGTGGCGTTCTCCGCGACGCCCGGGATGGGCAGCAGCTTGCTGACGCTGCCGACGGCGAGGACCAGCCGGTCGTAGCCGAGTTCGCCCTCCGTGCCCTCCGGGTCCGTGAAGTGGACCTTGCGCGCTTCGAGGTCGACGCGTCCGGCCTCGCCGAGGACGAGCCGTACGTGGCGGAGGGTGCCGGGCAGGGACACGGTGACGCGGCGGGGTTCCAGGACGCCGGCGGCGACCTGGGGCAGCAGCGGCAGGTAGAGGAAGTAGTCCGTGGGGTTGAGCAGGACGATCTCGGCGCGGCCGCGCAGCGTGCGGGAGAGTTCGCGGGCGGTCTGGTAGCCGGCGAAACCGGCTCCGACGATGAGGACGCGCGGGCGGCGCCGCGGCTGGGTGGTCACTGGGCCTCCCGTGGATGGGGTGGGGTTCAGGCTCGGTGGTGCGGTGTCTCCGGGTCGGTGGGCGGTCCGGGCGGCGCGACCGGGGCGGGCGGGGTCCCGGGGGCGACGACGCGTACGTCGTCCGCCTCGGCGCCGGGTCCGGCGGGCTCCGGTCGCGGGGGGCGCGGCGGGTGGTGTTCGGCGGTGCGGGCGGCGCGCCGGCGGACCGCCGTGACGAGGGCGGCCAGCAGGGCACCCCCGAGCGCCGCGGCTGCCGCCCGCACCGGCTGCCGGGACCGCGGTGTCTTCTTCATCATGCGAGCCCGGGTACCCGGAGGTCCGGGCGGTTAACAACCGCACACCGACTGTCCACATGGCGAGAAAGGCGTCTCGCGATGCGGCGGGGTGCCGTAGCGTCGCCACCCTGACCTTCCCGAGGGAGACGGAGCAGGGTGATGAAGGACGTCGTCTACACGCACGGGCACCACGAGTCGGTACTGCGCTCGCACCGCTGGCGCACGGCGGAGAACTCGGCGGCGTACCTGCTGGGCGAGGTGCGCCCCGGCCTCGACGTGCTGGACGTGGGGTGCGGCCCCGGCACGATCACGGCGGACCTGGCCGCGCGGGTCGCGCCGGGCCGGGTGACGGCGGTGGACGCGTCCGCCGGCGTGCTGGACCAGGCGCGGGCGGTGGCGGCCGAACGGGGCCTGGACAACGTCGTGTTCGCGGTGGCGGACGCCCACGCGCTGGACTTCCCCGACGACACGTTCGACGTGGTCCACGCCCACCAGGTGCTCCAGCACGTGGGTGATCCGGTCGGCGCGCTGCGCGAGATGCGGCGGGTGTGCCGCCCCGGCGGGGTCGTCGCCGTACGCGACAGCGACTACGCGGGGTTCACCTGGTTCCCCGAGGTGCCGGCGCTGACGGAGTGGCAGGAGCTGTACCGGCGGGTGGCGCGGGCCAACGGCGGTGAGCCGGACGCCGGGCGGAGGCTGCTGTCGTGGGCCCGGCGGGCGGGGTTCGCCGACGTCACGCCGAGCGCCGCGGCGTGGTGCTTCGCCACCCCCGGGGACCGCGCCTGGTGGAGCGCGCTGTGGGCGGACCGCACGACGGAGTCGGGGTACGCGCGGCAGGCGGTGGAGGGCGGCCACACGACGCCGGAGCGGCTGGCGGCCGTCGCCGAGGGGTGGCGGGAGTGGGGGCGCAGCGACGACGGCTGGTTCACCGTGCCGCACGGCGAGATCCTCTGCCGGGTGTGATCCGACCCAACTACCCTGGGCGGCATGGAGATCCTCGGTACCACACTGCGCGTCTGCGTCGACGACCTGGACGCCGCGGCGGAGTTCTACGAACGGCTCACGGGCGCGCAGGCGCTGCGGTTCGAGCGCGGCGGGGTCCGCGTCGCCGCGGTCGGCTGCTTCCTGCTGATGAGCGGACCCGAGTCGGAGTTGGAGGTGCTGCGCAAGGTCACGGCGACGATCGCGGTGGCCGACGTGGACGCGGCGCACACGACGCTGACCGAGGTGGGCGCGAAGGTCCTGGCCGGCCCGGTGCCCACCCCGGTGGGCCGCAACCTGATCGCGATCCACCCGGACGGCTCCGTCTTCGAGTACGTGGACCGGCGCACCGCCTGACGGGTGGGGCCGGGCCTCCGGGCGCGGAACGGGCCCCGCCGGTCCTTGGACGTCGACGGACCGGCGGGGCCCTCGCGACCGCACGCCGCGCGGGGACCGGTGGGGGCGCGGCGGTGGGGGTGCGGCGCGGTGGGACCGGGCCGTCGGCGCCGGCGGTGAGGGCGCGGTGACGACCCGGCCCCGGCGGGCCGGCCCGGCCGTGCGGCGGGGGCCGGCCCGTGCCGGAGGGCTACGCCGACAGGACCTTCTCCAGGGCCGCGAGCGCGGTCCGGAGTTCCTCCTCCGTGATGGTCAGCGGCGGCGCCAGCCGGATGGTGGACCCGTGGGTGTCCTTGACCAGCACGCCTTCGGCGAGCAGGCGCTCGCTGATCTCCCGCCCCGTGCCGATCGCGGGGTCGATGTCCACGCCCGCCCACAGCCCGCGGGCCCGGTAGCCCGTGACGCCCGCGCCGGTGACCGCGGCCAGGCCCCGGTCCAGCACCTCGCCCAGTTCGGCGGCCCGCCGCTGGAACTCGCCGGTGGCCAGCAGGTCGAGGACCGCCGAACCGACCGCCGCCGCCAGCGGGTTGCCGCCGAACGTCGAACCGTGCTCACCCGGCCGCAGGACGGCGAGCACCTCGCGGCGGGCGACCACCGCGGAGACCGGGACGATGCCGCCGCCCAGGGCCTTGCCCAGGAGCAGGACGTCCGGGACCACCCCCTCGTGCTCGACCGCCAGCGTGCGGCCGGTGCGCCCCAGGCCCGACTGGATCTCGTCGGCGATGAACAGGCACCCCGCACGGCGGGTGAGTTCGCGGACCCCGGTGAGGTAGCCGTCGTCGGGGATGACGACGCCGGCCTCGCCCTGGATGGGCTCGATCAGCACGGCCGCCGTCGTCTCGTCCACGGCCGCCTCCAGCGCGGCGAAGTCGTTGTACGGGACGACGCGGAAGCCGGGGGTGAAGGGCCCGAAACCGGCTCGGGCCGTCTCGTCCGTCGAGAAGCTCACGATCGTCGTCGTGCGGCCGTGGAAGTTGCCGTCGGCGACGACGACGGTCGCCCGGTCCGGGGCGACGCCCTTGACCTCGTACGCCCACTTGCGGGCCACCTTGACGGCGCTCTCCACCGCCTCGGCGCCGGTGTTCATCGGCAGCACCGTGTCGAGGCCGGTCAGCTCGGCCAGCCGCTCGGCGAAACCGGCCAGCCGGTCGTGGTGGAAGGCCCGCGAGGTGAGGGTGACCTCGTCGAGCTGGCGGCGCGCGGCCTCGACGAGCGCCGGGTGGCGGTGGCCGAAGTTGAGGGCGGAGTAGCCGGCCAGCATGTCGAGGTAGCGGCGGCCCTCGACGTCCTCGACCCAGGCGCCCTCCGCCCGGGCCACCACGACGGGCAGCGGGTGGTAGTTGTGCGCGACGACCGGGGATTCGGCGCGGATCAGCTCCGCCGACGAACGGGTCTCGGAGGCGGACCGGGGCGCGGGGACGGTGGTGGGGCTGGTCATCAGCGGATCTCCTGGGTGCAGCACTTGATGCCGCCGCCGGCCTTGCGGAACTCCGAGAGGTCGACGGGGACGGGGACGTATCCACGGTGGGCGAGCTGGTCGATGAGGCCGTGCGCCTGCGGGGCGACGAAGACGTGGCGGCCGTCGGACACGGAGTTGAGGCCGAACGCCAGGGCGTCCTCCTCGGTGGCGATCACCGCGTGCGGGTACAGCCGCCGGAGGACCTCGCGGCTGCCCGGGGAGAACGCCGCCGGGTAGTACGCGATGTCACCCGCCCCGCCGTCCTCGCCGTCCTCCTCGCCGAGGAAGAACAGCGCGGTGTCCAGGTGGTAGAAGCGGGGGTCCACCAGGTCGAGGCTGATCACGGGCCTGCCGAAGAACTCCTGCACCTCGCGGTGGGCGGCCCTCTCCGTGCGGAAGCCGGTGCCCGCGAGGACGAAGCGGCCGGCCGGGACGAGGTCGCCCTCGCCCTCGCAGACCGGCCCGGAGACGTGGACGTCGTAACCGGCCGCCTTGAACCAGGCCTCGTACGCCGCCGACTCCGGGCGCCGCTCGGGCGCGTGGAAGGACGAGCCGAAGACGCGGCCGTCCACGACGAGGGCCGCGTTGGCCGCGAACACCATGTCGGGCAGCCCCTCCACCGGGGCGACGGTCTCGACGGTGTGGCCGTGGTCGCGGTACGCCTGGACCAGGTTCCCCCACTGGTCGCGGGCGAGCGCGGGGTCGACCGGTGCGTCCGTGTCCATCCACGGGTTGATGGCGTAGCGCACCTCGAAGTGGCGCGGCTCGCACATCAGATAGCGCCTGCGACTCGGGGTGCGGCCGAGCGGGGCACGTCCTACGGGCACGGGGGATTCCTCCGCTTCCTGCGGTGACGATCGGGGACGCTCTCACCGTAGGAAGCGGCCGGCACGCCGGACAAGGAAGGGGAGCTGCGCGCATACGCAGGAATGCTGCGCGGTTCGGCGCCTCAGAGCAGGTTTGCTGCGCGGCTCGTCGCGTCGCGGGACGCGGCGTCCGGCGCGGACTCGCTGGCCCCCGCCTCCGGGCTCTCCGGCAGCAGGTGGGACAGCACCATGTAGCTGATCGTCTTGCGGATGAAGGGTTCGCTGCGGATCCGCTCCAGCACCTCCTCGAAGTGCTCCACGTCGGTGGCCCTGATGTGGAGGAGGGCGTCGGCGGCCCCGGTCACCGTCATGGCCGCCGCGATCTCCGGGTACTTGCGCGCCACCTCCGCGAGGCGCCTGGGCGGCGCAGCGCTGTCGCAGTACACCTCGATGTACGCCTCCGTGCGCCAGCCGAGGGCGGCGGGGCGGACGGTGGCCCGGAATCCGGTGATCACATCGGTCTTCCGCAGCCGGTCCACCCGGCGTTTGACGGCGGTGGCCGACAGGCCGATGCTCGCGCCGATCTCGGCGAAACTCGCCCGGGCGTTCTCCATCAGGGTCGCGACGATCTTCCGGTCGAGCTCGTCGAACGGCGGGGACTTGGCGGTCATGGCGGGCGATCTTCTCCTCGTGCCGCCCCGGGCGGGGGCTTTCCGCCCCCATCTTGCCGGAACCCGCCCGCCCGGAACCGGACCGAGGGGCGCCCCGGGGACGGCGGCCCCGCCCGCCGGGCCCCGGGGAACGGGGGCGGCGGCCCCGTACGTGACCGGTCCGGCCCCCGCGGAGGTCAGCGGCGGGGGGCGCCGACCGGCGGGAGGGGCATCTCGGCGGTGATCGCCCAGCGCTCGTGGTCGCGCCACTCCCCGTCGACGCGGAGCATCGCCGGGGAGTAGCCCTCGTGACGGAATCCGGCCCGGCGCACGAGGGCGAGGGAGTGCTCGTTGCCCGGCTGGATGTTGGCCTCCAGCCGGTGCAGTCCCAGGGGGCCGAAGGCGTGGCGCAGGACGAGCGCGAGGGCCTCGCTCATCAGGCCGCGCCCGGCGGCGTGCGCGAAGGCGCCGTACCCGAGGGCGCCGCACTGGAACGAGCCCCGGACGATGTTGTTGATGTTGACGAACCCGGCGATGCCGCCGTCGTCGCGACGGCAGACCAGGTACCCGAGGCGGGCCGGGTCCTCCAGGAGCGCGCGGGCGTAGTCGGCGTACGCGGCGGCGGTGCCGGGCGGGAAGAGCCACGGCCGGTGCAGGTCCTCGCTCTCCCGCGCCCGGGCGGTGAACTCCTCGGCGTCCTCGTACCGGAAGGGGCGCAGGCCCACGCGGGGGCCCGCGGTCAGGTACGGGGGGTGCGGGGTGCGGACGTCGGCCATCAGGCCAGCGTAGGCCGTGATCACCACCCGGCCCAAGCTTGTCAGACAAGTATGGATTGCCTGGTGGGCGGCGCGCGGCATACCGTGCGGTGGATCGGCGGACGGGCGAGCCAGGGAGGTACAGCGGTGGTCGGTGCGGAGCGGAGGCGTCCGGTCGTGGTGCTGTACGAGCGGATCGTCGACGCGATCCACGCCGGCGCGTACCCGCCCGGCTCCACCCTGCCGTCCGAGCCGCGCCTCGCCGCCGAGCTGGGCGTCAGCCGTCCCGCCCTGCGCGAGGCGCTGCTGCTGCTCCAGGAGGACGGGTTGCTGTCCGTGCGCCGGGGCGTGGGCCGCACCGTCAACGACCGGCCGCCCCGGCGCGGCTTCGAGCACGTCCGTCCCCTGGAGGAGCTGCTCGGCGCGGGCGCCCCCGCCCGGGTGCGGGCGCTGCTGCGGACCGTGGAGGAGCCGACGGACTTCACCGCGCAGCACCTGCTCGCCCCCGTGCGGGCCGAGCTGCGGTTCTGGGAGTCGCTGCTGGCGGCGGAGGGCACCGCGGCGGCGCTCAGCCAGGAGTGGGCGGCGCCCGACGAGGTGCTGGAGCGCGTCCACCCGGCGTTCGCGGCGGCCCTGCGGGAGGCGGGGCGGGAGGCGGCGGGGGGCACGTCGATGCTGGCCGTGCTGGTGGGGGCGTCGCGCGGGGTGGCGCTGGGGGCGCACAGCGCGGTGACGGCGACGCTGCTGGGCCGGCGGCGCGGGGAGCAGCTGGACCGGCCGGCGGACACGCCCGCGGTGCTGGTCACGCAGGTGGTGCGGGTGGGTGAGACCCCGGTCCTGGCGGCGAAGCACATGCTGCCCACGGGCGCGCCCGCGCTGCCGGTGCTCCAGTCCGACTGAGCGCCCGCCGGGCGGGGCGGCCGGGGCTGTCGCGCGGGTCACGGCGCCCGCCGCCGGGGTGCCCTACACTCCCGTCATGCACTTGTCTGACAACCTCGCCTCGACCGTCTCCGTCGCGGACTGGATCCGCCGGGCCCCCAAGGCCGTGCTCCACGACCACCTGGACGGCGGCCTGCGCCCCGCCACGATCATCGAGCTGGCCCGCGCGTGCGGGTACGCCGGCCTGCCGACCGAGGACCCGGCCGAGCTGGCCGTGTGGTTCCGCGACGCCGCCGACTCCGGTTCGCTGGAGCGGTACCTGGAGACGTTCGCGCACACCTGCGCGGTGATGCAGACCCGCGAGGCGCTGTTCCGGGTCGCGGCCGAGTGCGCCGAGGACCTGGCGGCGGACGGGGTCGTCTACGCCGAGGTGCGCTACGCGCCCGAGCAGCACCTGGCGGCCGGGCTGACGCTGGACGAGGTCGTCGAGGCCGTCAACGAGGGCTTCCGCGAGGGCGAGCGCCGGACCGGGGGCCGGATCACCGTCGGCACCCTGCTCACCGGGATGCGCCACACGGACCGCTCCCTGGAGATAGCCGAGCTGACCGTCGCGCACCGCGACCGCGGCGTCGCCGGCTTCGACATCGCGGGCGGGGAGATCGGCAACCCGCCCTCCCGCCACCTGCCCGCCTTCCAGCACCTCAAGCGGCACAACTGCCACTTCACCATCCACGCGGGCGAGGCGGTCGGCGCCGAGTCGATCCACGAGGCCGTGCAGGTGTGCGGCGCCGAGCGGATCGGCCACGGCGTGCGGATCACCGACGACATCGCCGCCGACGGCACGCTGGGGCACCTCGCCGCGTACGTCCGCGACAACCGCATCGCCCTGGAGGTCTGCCCGACCTCCAACCTCCAGACCGGCGCCGCGAAGGACTACGCCTCGCACCCGATCGACCTGCTGCGCCGCCTGGGCTTCCGCGTCACCCTGAACACGGACAACCGGCTCGTGTCCGGCACCACCATGAGCGAGGAGTTCCAGCACACGGCGGACGCCTTCGGCTACGGCCCGGAGGTGTTCGAGGAGTTCACGGTCGCCGCCGTCGAGGCCGCGTTCCTGCCGCTGCCGGAGCGCCGCCGGATCATCGACGAGGTCGTCCGCCCCGGCTACGCCGCGATCCGCTCGGCCGGCTGACCCCGCCCCGCCGCAACGCCCGCCCCCGCACGTCAGCGGAGGGCGGGCGTCCGCGGTGTGAGCGTCCCGGCGTCCGCGTCGAGTACGGCGGGGACACCGAGGGGGACGGTCAGCGCGGGCGTGCCGTGGCCGAAGCCCAGTTCCTCCACGACCGGCACGCCGAGCCCGCCGAGCCGGTCCCGCAGCACCTCGCGCACCGCCTCGTACGGCCCGCAGTCCTCCCAGGAGCCGAGCGCGACGCCCGCCACGCCGTCCAGCAGCCCGGCCCGCAGCAGCTGGGTCAGCATCCGGTCGATCCGGTACGGCTCCTCCCCCACGTCCTCCAGGAGCAGCAGCGCCCCGCGCAGCGACGTCCGCCCGTCCGGGGTGCCGATCCCGGCGGCGAGCAGGCTGAGGCAGCCGCCCGCGGTGACGCCCCGGGCCCGGCCCGGCACCAGCGGCCGTGCCGCGTCCGAGCCGAGCACCCGCACCGACCCGGGGTCCAGCAGCGCGGCCCGCAGGGACTCCTGGGTGGCGGCGTCCTTGAGGAAGGCGGCCGCCCCCGCCATCGGCCCGTGCAGCGTGGCCAGTCCCAGCCGCAGCGCGAACGCCTCGTGGAGCGCCGTCGCGTCGCTGAACCCGACGAACACCTTCGGCCCGGCGGCCCGCAGGGCGTCCCAGTCCAGCAGGTCGACCACGCGCTGGGCGCCGTACCCGCCGCGGACGCTGATCACCGCGTCGACGTCCGGGTCGCACCAGGCGTCCTGGAGGTCGCGGGCCCGGTGCTCGTCGGTCCCCGCCAGGTAGCGGGCGGTGGGGTGGCGGTCCAGGACGTGCGGCAGGGCCACCGGGTCGAGGTCCCAGCCGCGCAGCACGTCCAGGCCGGCCGCCAGCCGCTCCTCGGGCACCGGGCCGCTGGGCGCGACGACGGCGACCCGCGCGCCCGGCCGCAGCCGCGGCGGCCGGGTCAGCGGGGACAGGGCCCGGCCGCGGGACGCTGGGGTCACTTCCCCATCTCCAGCGGCGGCACGTCGGGGCGGTCGATGCCGAAGGTCCAGGCGTACAGGGCCAGTTCGGCCTCCAGGGCGCGCACCAGTGTCTCGGCGCGGCGGAAGCCGTGCTCCTCGCCCTCGAACGCGATGTACGCGTGCGGGACGCCGCGCCCGGCCATCCGGGCCAGGAACCGCTCGCTCTGCGCCGGCGGGCAGATCAGGTCGTCCAGCCCCTGGAGCAGCAGGAACGGGGCGTCGATCCGGTCGACGTGGTGGAGCGGGGAGCGCTCCTCGTACCGGCCGGGGACCTCGGCGAGCGGCCCGACGAGCGACTCCAGGTAGTGGGACTCGAAGTCGTGGGTCTCCCCCGCCGTGCCCCAGCGGACCAGGTCGAGGACCGGGTAGCTGATCGCGGCGCAGGCGTACACGTCGGTGCGGGCCAGGGACGCGGCGGCGGTCCAGCCGCCGGCGCTGCCGCCGCGGATGGCGAGCCGGGCCGGGTCGGCGGTGCCCTCGGCGGCGAGGGCCTCGGCGACGGCGGCGCAGTCCTCCACGTCGACGACGCCCCACTGCTCGCGCAGCCGCTCGCGGTAGGCGCGGCCGTAGCCGGTGGAGCCGCCGTAGTCGACCTCGGCGACGCCGATGCCGCGGGAGGTGAAGTACGCGATCTCCAGGTCGAGGGCGAGGGGCGCGCGGCCGGTGGGCCCGCCGTGCGCCCACACGACGTACGGCGGCAGCTCGCCGTCGGGGGCGGTCGTGTCGGGGTTGTGCGGCGGGTGGACGTGGGCGTGGACCTCCCGGCCGCCGGGGCCGGTGAAGGTGCGCTGCCGCGGCTCGGGGTAGTACGCGGGGTCGACCGGGTCGGTGTGGGCGGCGCCGACGACGCGGGCGCGGCCGGTGCAGGTGTCCAGTTCCACGACCTCGTAGCCGCTGCGCGGGCCGGCGGCGACGCCGAGGACGCGGCTGCCGTGGACGGCGAGCGTGGGCGCCCACTCGGTCCACGGCCCGACCGCGTCGACGAGTTCGCCGGTCTCGGGGTCGAGGATGCCGAGCGCGGTGGTGCCCCGGCCGTGGATGACGGCGACGAGCCCGCTGTCGAGGGGCCGGAACCAGCGCAGGCCGACCTTCCACAGCGGCCCGCCGAACTCCTCCTCGCGGCCCGCGCACAGCGCGGTCGCCGAGGGGGTGCCGGGCGACCACCGGTACAGCTCCCACCAGCCGCCGCGGTCGGAGGCGTACAGCAGGGAGCCGTCGGGCGCCCAGTCGACCTGGCAGACCGACTCGTCGACGGCCCCGGCGACGGGCGTGACGGAGGCGAACGGGCCGCCGTCGACGACCTCGCCGGTCATCGCGAGGGTGCCGTCCCACGGCATGAGCGGGTGGTCCCAGGCGATCCAGGCGGCCGTGCGCCCGTCCGGGGAGAGCCGGGGCCCGGTGACGAAGCGGTGCCGGTCGTCGGTCAGCTCCCGTATCGCGGTCCGGTCGTCCGCCGCGGACCCGTCGAGCGGTACGGCGGCGATGACGCGCCGCACGTCGCCGGGGCCCTCGCCGGTGTACTCCTCCAGGACGCACCACACCTCGGTGCCGTCCGGGTGGAGGACCGGGTCGGCCCAGCGCAGCCCGCCGCCGGTCCCCGAGACGGGGGTGAGCGGGCGGGGCGGGGCGCCGCCGTCCGGTTCGTACGCGTACAGCCGCTGGTCGGGGAAGTGGCAGAAGACGACGAGCGGCCCGGCGCCGCCGTCCCTCGCCGTGCCCGCCCACGGCTGCCCGCCGTACTCGACGACGCGGCTGCGGACGTTCCACGGGGCCGGCAGGACCGACACCTCGGCGCCGTCGGCGGTGCGGCGGACCAGCGCGCGGCGGCCGCCCTCGGCGGGCCGCGGCGCGGTCCACCACACCTCGTCGCCGACCGTGCCGAGGTACTCGGGCGACCCGTCGTGCGCCGCGGCGAGACGCGCGTCGATCGGTGACGGCCACGTTCCGTAGGGCCCCGTGGGCATCATGGACGGCTCCCCCCCTGAGGGCTAGACGTTCTGGAGACAGTGGTCGAGGACGCGGACACCGAAGTGCAGCGCGTCGACCGGGACACGCTCGTCGACGCCGTGGAACAGCGCCTGGTAGTCGAAGCCGGCGGGCAGCTTCAGCGGTGCGAAACCGTAGCCGACGATGCCCAGCCGGGAGAACTGCTTGGCGTCGGTGCCGCCGGACATGCAGAACGGCAGGACGCGCGCGTCCGGGTCGAAGCGCTCGATCGCGGCGCGCAGCGTGGCGTACGTCGGCGAGTCGACCGGCGCCTCCAGGGCGACCTCCTTGTGGTGGAACCCCCAGTCGACGCCGGGGCCGGTCAGCTCGTCGAGGGTGGCGGCGAACTCCTCCTCGCCGCCCGGCACGATCCGCCCGTCGACGTGCGCGCTGGCGGAGCCGGGGATGACGTTCACCTTGTAACCGGCGTGGAGCATCGTCGGGTTGGTGCTGTTGCGCAGGGTCGCCTCGACGAGGGCGGCGGCCGGGCCGAGCCTGGCCAGGAGCGCGTCGACGTCGAAGTGCGGGTCGTCGAGGTCGGGCGCGTCGATGCCGTGCAGGGCGGCCAGTTCGGTGAGCGCGGCCCGGACGGTGGTGGTGAGGCGGATCGGCCACCGGTGCTCGCCGATCCGGGCGATGGCGGCGGCGAGCCGGGTGACGGCGTTCTCCCGGTTCACCTTGGAGCCGTGCCCGGCCCTGCCCTGCGCGGTCAGCTTGAGCCAGGCCGTGCCGCGCTCGCCCGCGCCGATCGGGTACAGGGCCATGTGGGGGCCGGCGTGGAAGGTGTACGCGCCGGACTCGCCGATCCCCTCGGTACAGCCCTCGAACAGATCGGCGTGCCGGTCCGCGAGGAAGCCGGCGCCGTCCTCGGCGCTCGCCTCCTCGTCGGCGGTGTACGCGAGGACGATGTCGCGGCGCGGCCGGACGCCGCGGCGCGCCCAGTCGCGGACGACGGCGAGGACCATCGCGTCCATGTTCTTCATGTCGACGGCGCCGCGGCCCCACACGACGCCGTCGCGGACCTCGCCGGAGAACGGGTGCACGGTCCAGTCGGCGGGCTCGGCCGGGACCACGTCGAGGTGGCCGTGGACGAGCAGCGCGTCGGCGGACGGGTCGGTGCCCTCGATGCGGGCGACGACGTTGGTGCGGCCCTCGGTGCGTTCCAGCAGGCGCGGTTCGATCCCGACGTCGGCGAGGCGCTCGGCGACGTACTCGGCGGCGGGCCGCTCCCGGCAGTCGCCGCCGCCGCGGTTGGTCGTGTCGATCCGGATGAGGTCGGAGGTGAAGGCCACCACCTCCTCGAAGGCCGGCCCGTCCGACGGGTACCGCTCCTGCGCCCGGTCCTGAAGGATCCGGTCAGCCATACTGCTCCTCCACTGCGGCCGAGACGATCGTGGTGACCGCCTTGAAGGTGCGGATGGCCTCGTACATCGTGTCGCTGGTGTACGCGACCCGGCGCTCGCCGCTGACCGCCACCCCCGGGACGACGGTGGCGGCCGCGGCCAGGTGCTCCGCGTCGAACTCCAGCTCCACGGTGTACGGACCGCCCCGCACCGGTTCGTACCGTACGGCGAGACGCGTGGCGTCCTTCGCCGCGGCGCGGATGTCGGCGGCCGTCCGCGCGGGGGTGCGGCAGACCGCCGCGTACCGCGACACATGGTCTTTCACCGCGACCATACGCGCCCGGGGGGCGTAGCCGAGCGCGTCACGGCAGGTCAGGTCGTCGCCGGTGACGAGGACGACGGGCACCCCGTACTCGGCGACGACGTGCGCGTTGAGGTATCCCTCGCCGGCGCGGGTGCCGTTGAGCCAGACGCCGGTGATGGAGTTGGCGAGGTACGTGTGGGCGAGGACGCCCTCGCTGCCGGCGCCCGTGTGGTAGCCGACGAAGGCGATGCCGTCGACGTCGCCGCGCTGGACGCCCTCGACCATGGAGAGCGACTTGTGCCGGCCGGTCAGCATCTGGGCGCGCGGGTCGAGTCGTTCGAGGAGGAGGTTGCGCATCGTCCAGTGAGCCTCGTTGACGAGGACCTCGTCCGCGCCGCCGTCGAGGAAGCCGAGGACGGCCGCGTTGACGTCGGAGGTGAACATCGCCCGGCAGCGCTCCCACTGGGGGGTGCCGGGCAGGACGTCGGCGGGCCACGTGACCCCGGTGGCGCCCTCCATGTCGGCGCTGATGAGGATCTTCATGCCCACACCGTACGCGGCGCCCGGTGGCCGTACCAGGGACGGCCGCGTCAGCGGGGGTGCGCCGGGCGCGGGTAGGTGCGGGACTGCTTGACGCTGCCGAACGCGAAGCTGGACTCGATCGACGCGATCCCGGGGATGGCGTGGACGCGGTCGCGGACGAGCCGCTCGTACGCCTCCAGGCTCTCGATCACCACGCGCAGCAGGTAGTCGCTGCTGCCGGCCATCAGGTAGCAGTCCTGGATGTGCTCGATGAGGGCGACGTGCTCCTCGAAGACGGCGACGGCCTCCGCGGTGTGGCGCTCCAGGCGGATGCGGACGAACACGGTGATCGGCAGCCCGTACGCGACCTGGTCGACCATCGCGGTGTAGCCGCGGATGAGCCCGGCCTCCTCCAGGCGGCGCACCCGGCGCAGGCACGGGGAGGGGGAGAGCCGGACGCGGTCGGCGAGCTCCTGGTTGGAGAGCCGGCCGTCGGTCTGGAGCTCGCGGATGATCCGCAGGTCGATGTCGTCCACGCCGCCCGCTCCCCCGGCCTTCCGGCCCCCGGTCCGTCCCCGCCGTTCTTGGCAGATCCTGCCCCAAACATAGATCCGAAGGGCAGAACTAGCAATCGGCTGCCCCGCCTCGGGGCCTACGGTTGCGGCGCAGGGGTGGAATCCGTCTGGCGTGGAGGGTGCTGTGGTGGCGACGAACGCGGTGGGGGCGCCCGCGGTGGGCCGCGGGGTGTTCCCGGGCCGCCCGTCCCCGCGGGCCGCGGGCATGGCGGCGCTGCTGCTGACCGTGTCGATCTGGGCGGCGTTCGCCCTGAGCGCGCGGGCGCTGAGCGCGTCGACGCTGCTGCCCGCCGACGCGGCGCTGCTGCGCTTCGGCGTCCCGCTGGTCGCCCTGGCGCCCGCGCTGTGGCGGCGCCGGCGTGCGCTGGCCGCGGTGCGGCCCGGTCCGGCCGTGAAGATCGTGTGCGGGGCCGGGGTGCCGTTCTTCCTGGCCGCGATGTTCGGCGGGTCGCTGACCTCGGCGTCGTTCGTCGGGGCGATCGTGCCGGGCATGGTGCCGCTGTTCGTGTCCGCGCTGATGGTGGCGCGGGGGCGGGGCGTGCCGCGCGGGACGCAGGGCGCCGGGCTGGCGCTGATCGCGGCGGGCGTGGTGGCGCTGGTGTGGCGGTACGCGGTGCCGTTCGACGGCGACGTGATGCTGGGCTCGGGGACGCTGCTGGTGGCGAGCGGGCTGTGGGCGCTGTACACGGTGGGGCTGCGCGAGGTGGACCTCGACCCGGTCGGGTCGATCGGGCTGCTGTGCCTGCCGTCGCTCGCGGTGGTCGCCGTGCTGGTGGCGGCCGGTGTCCTGCCGACCGGGTTCGCGGACGCGGCGGTGGCCGACGTCGCGCTGTTCCTGGTGGTGCAGGGGCTGGGCGTGGGCCTGTGCGCCGGGCTGCTGTACGCGTTCGCGATCCGGCGGCTGGGCGCCGAGCGCAGCTCCGTGGTGGGAAGCCTCAGCCCGGTGGCCGTGGTCCTGCTGGCGATCCCCCTGCTGGGCGAGCGGCCGACGGTGGCCGTGCTCGTCGGCGTACCCCTCATCACCACGGGCGTGGTCCTGGCGAACCGGCGCCCCCGTCCCCCGCGCGAACCGGAGGTCTCCCCCGATGCTTGAGCTGCTGCCCGCCCCGCCGGCCGACCCGCTGTGGGACCTGGCCACCGAGTTCGGCGCCGACCCGCGCCCGGAGCGCCTGGACCTGGTGCTGGGCGTCTACCGCGACCACACGGGCGTCACCCCGGTGATGCGGGCCGTGCGGGACGCCGAGATACGCCTCGCGGAGCGTTCCGCGTCGAAGGAGTACCGGGGCCTGTCCGGCAACACGGCGTTCAACCGCGCGATGCTGTCGCTGGTGCTGGGCGGCGACGTGCCGGCCGGCCGGGCCACCGCCGTGCAGACCGTCGCCGGCACGGGCGCGCTGCGGCTGCTGGCCGACCTCGTGCGGCAGACCCGCCCCGGCGCGACGGTGTGGATCAGCGACCCGGCGTACGTGAACCACCGGCCGATCGTGGAGGCCGCGGGCCTGGCGGTGCGCACGTACCGCTGGACCGACCCGCAGGGGCTGCTGGAGGACCTGCGCGGCGCGGGCCGCGACGACGTCGTGCTGCTCCAGGGCTGCTGCCACAACCCGACCGGCGTCGACCCGACCCGGGAGGTGTGGGAGGCGCTGGCGGGGGCGGCGGCCCGCACCGGGTGGGTGCCGTTCCTGGACCTGGCGTACCACGGGCTGGGCGACGGCCTGGACGAGGACCTGTGGGCGGCGCGGATGCTGGCGGAGCGGCTGCCGGAGGTGCTGGCCGCGGTCAGCTGCTCGAAGAACTTCGGGCTGTACGCGGACCGTACGGGCTGCGCGATCGTGCTGGGCTCCTCCCCGCGGGCCCTGCGCCACGTGGAGACGGCCCTGCAGAACGCCGCCCGCACCCTGTACTCGATGCCGCCCGAGCACGGCGCGGCGGTCGTGGCGACGATCCTCCGGGACGCGGAGCTGCGCGGGGTGTGGCGGGCGGAGCTGGACGCGATGCGGAGCCGCATCGCCGGCGGCCGCGCCGCGCTGGTCGCCCGGCTGGAGGAGCTGGGCTGCGGCGGCTGGGCCGAGCCGCTGGCCCGGCAGAAGGGCATGTTCGCGGGGCTGCCGCTGTCGCCGGAGCAGATGACGGCGCTGCGCCGGGACCACGGGGTGTACGGCACGGCGGCGGGGCGCGTCAACATCGCGGGGCTCCCGTCCGACCGGGTGGACCAGCTGGCCCGGGCGATCGCGGCGGTGCTGGTCCCGGTCGCGGCCTGAGCCCGCGCCCCGCGCTACACGGGGAGGGCCGGGTCCCGCGGGTCGAGCGCCAGGGCGGCGAGGAGCGCCGCGCGGTGGAGGTCCGCCACCGGGGCCAGCAGGTCGGGGTGGCGCAGCAGCGCCGCCGCGCGGCGGTCCCGGTCGCCGGGCGACAGGAGGCGGTGGTACCCGGCGGGCGCCCGGCCCGCGGTGGCGGCGACGGCGGCGGACGCCAGGGCCGGCTCGCCGAGCAGGCAGGCGGCCCAGCTGGCGACGACCTCGTCCACCCAGCTGCGCCACGGCGCGTCGTCCCCCTCGGCGCCGGTGACCCAGTCGAGCCGGTCCGCGCCCCCCGCGCCGGTGACGGCGACCAGGGCGGCGTCGAGCTCGGTGGGGTAGCGCAGCGCGGCGGCGACGCCCGCGGCCTGACGCGCCTGCGCCTCCGCGAGGGCGCGGTCGACGGCGCCCCCGCCCGCGGGGTAGGCGCGGACGAGCCACTGCGCGGTGGCCGCGACGAGCGAGGAGAGCGGTGCGTGCACGGTCGATCCGTAAGGCGTAAGTGTGTTCGGACGGCTTGCACGGTACCCCGGCGGGGCCGAACGGCGTAATGACGCATATCACCCACTCCAGGTGGTATCCGCACTCTGCACGTTCACCCGGAACGCACGAGGAGACGGAGACCCCATGGCACACGGCGGAGACGTGATCAACGAGCTGACCACCGACCACCGGGAGGTGGAGAGGCTGTTCGCCCTCATCGAGGGGCTGCCCTCCGGTGACCCGGAGCGCAAGCGGCTCGCCGACCAGGTCACGATGGAGCTGGTCCGCCACTCGGTCGCGGAGGAGGAGTACCTGTACCCGGCGGTGCGGGAGCACCTGTCCGGCGGCGACGCGCTCGCCGACAAGGAGCTGGAGGACCACGCGTCCGCCGAGCGCACCATGAAGGAGCTGGAGGGCTGCGAGGCCGACGACACCCGCTTCGACACGCTGGTCACCGAGCTGATGGTGGAGATCCGCGAGCACGTCGCCGACGAGGAGGCGAACCTGCTGCCCCGGCTCCGGGAGGCGTGCTCGCAGGAGAAGCTGGAGGAGCTGGGCGACAAGGTGCGCCAGGCGAAGAAGACCGCGCCGACCCGGCCGCACCCGGCCGCCCCGGACAAGCCCCCGGCCAACAAGCTCCTCGCCCCGGGCACGGGCATGGTCGACCGGCTCCGCGACGCGCTCACCGGGCGCGGCAAGCGGGACTGACCGCGCACGGCCGCCGTACGGCCCGGCGCGGCATCCCCCGCCGTCCCCGCGGCCGGTGCCGGGCCGCCCGCCATCCGGCCCGGCGCGGCATCCCCCGCCGTGCGGCCGGCGACGGCCCGGCACCGGCCGCGGCGCCTCCTTCGGCCGCACGCCGCCTGGTGCCTGACCGGTCGTGACGGCCGGCGCCCCCGGCGCCGGCAGGTCGAGCCCGGCCGCCCGGAAGCGGCCGGGCGCCGCGGCGTCGGGGGCGCCGGGGTGGTCCCCTGCTCCGGCCCGGACTCCGGTACGGCGGGCGCGCGGCGGCGCCCCGTGGGCCCGCCCGGCCGCCCCGGCTCGGGCGCCCCTATCGCCTCGGCTCGGGCACCCCTACCGTTCCGGCTCGGACACCCCTGACGTCTCGGACGTCTCGGCCGCCTCGGCCGCCTCCGCGCCGAACGCCTCGGCGCACCGGCCGGTGCGGCGCGGCGCGCCCCGGTCGGGCGGGCCGGGGATGTGCACACGGTGACTGGACTCCAGCACCGGGTGGCCCAGTTCGAGGATCCGCGCGACGATCCCGGTGGCCTCCCGGACGCTCATGCCGGGGAGGGCCTCGGGAAGGCGCCGGGCCAGTTCGCCGGCGCCCTCGGACCCGGTGTGCCGCGCGAAGCCGGGGGCGACGATCCGGCCGGGGTCCCCGCCGGGCCCGCCCCGGTACCGCGCGGCGTCGGCGGCCAGGACGAGGAGCCGCTCGCGGCCCGGCCCGCTCAGCGGGTACGCCCACCACAGCACGTCTGCGCGCTCCCGGCCCGGGACGGTGAGGCGGGCGCGCCCGGCCGCGGGGTACGGCCCCCGCGCGGCGCCCGGTCCCTCCGCGGCGCCCCTCGGGCCGTACACCCCACCGCCGTACGCCCCGTCACCGCCGTACATCCCGTCGCCGCCGTGCGGTTCGCCGTCGCCGTGCGCGTCGCCGTCGGCGAGCGCGCCGGGGACGGGCAGGAGGTCGGCGGCGGGGCGGCCCACGGCCTCCTCGCGGGAGGCGCCGAAGAGGCGGCGGGCCCCGGCCGACCAGTGGGAGATCCGCCCCTCGTGGTCGACGACGACCGCGGCGAGGGGGACGCGGCCCTCCTCGGGGGCGGGCTCGGACACGGCCCGGGGTGCGCCACTGTCCATGGCCGGCTGCTCCTCTCCCCACCGCGGCTGTCTGCGGCACCGTCACCACGGTACGACCGTGCGCCGGTTGTGCGCCGGGTATCACCCGAATACTTCGCGCCGGACTCCGGAACCGTCCGGGGGTCAGCCGACGTGGCCGAGCCGGACGTCCCGCGTGGCGCGTGAACCCCCCGCGACCTGCAGCGCGGTGGCCACCGGCGGGTAGCCGGAGGCGATCACCGTATAGGCGCCGGACGCCAGGTCGGGGAAGCGGAAGGCGCCGTCGGGCCCGGTGGTGAGGGTGCCGACGGTGTTGCCGGCCGCGTCCAGCAGCGACACCCGGGCGTCCTCGACGGGACGGCCGCCGGGGGCGCGCACGGTGCCGCACAGGACGGCGCCGCCCGTGATCTCGACGTCCTGCCACGTCTCGCGCTCCGCGTGCACCCCGACCGGGAGGGCCGTGGGCCCCAGACCGGGGCCGCCGGCGGTGAGGGCGTAGTCGCCGGCGAGGAGGTCGGTGAGGACGTATCCGCCGTCGGGGCCGGTGCGGACCGAGGCGACGACCTCGCCGCGCGCGTCGGTGAGGGTGACGGTGACGTCCTCGGCGGGCGCGCCGTCCGGGGTGGTGACGGTCCCGCGGAGGCGGCCGGCGCCGCCGAGGACGATGTCCCGTTCGACGGGCCCGTCGGGGCGGGCGCCCGCGGTGAGGGTGAGGGCGCGGGGCCGGTGGCCGGCGGCGGAGGCGATGAGGACGTACGCGCCGGCGGCGGGGGTGCCCAGCGCGTACCGCCCCCCGGCGCCGCTCGCGCCGCGGCCGGCCTGGCGGCCGCGGGCGTCCAGGAGGGTGAGGGCCGCGCCGGGGACGGGCGTGCCGTCGTGGTGGCGGACCGTGCCGCACAGGGACGCCCCGGGACCGGCGGTGGACTCCGGGTCGTACGCCTCCTCCGACGGCGGGGCCGGCGCCGGTCCGGAGGCGGGCGGCGCGGCGGGCCCGGGCTCGGGGGCGCGGGCCTCGGGGACGGTGGCCCCGGCCGGCCGGGCGGCGTCCGCCAGCGGCCTCTCCCTGAGGAAGAGGACGACGAGCAGGCCGGCGCCCAGCAGCGCCACCAGGTGGAGCAGGATCCGCGGCGCGGCGCCGGCGTACGCCTGGACGTATCCCTCCCGCAGCGCGGACGGCAGCGCGTGCGGTCCGGCGGCGAGGGTGCCGAGGAGGGTGACGCCCGCGCACACGCCGAGCAGGCCGCACAGGGTGTGGGCGCCGGTCGCGGCGCCGAGGTCGGCGGGGGGCGCGGTGTTCTGCGCGGCGAGGGCCAGGGCGGGCAGGACGAGGCCGAGCCCCGTGCCGACGAGTGCCTGCCAGACGCCGTGGTCGACGTGCGGCGTGCCGGCGTCCAGCTGGGAGAGCAGCCACATGCCGACCCAGGCGACGGCGACGCCGATGACGCCCTGGACCGCGTAGCGGCCGGTGCGCCGGGCGAGGTGCCCGGAGACCAGGGACGCGACGGCGAGGGAGCCGAGCAGGGGCAGCATCAGCAGCCCGGTCTCCAGCGGCCCCTGCCGGCCGTCCCGCGGGAGGAGGGCCGGCAGGCAGACCGCGACGCCGGCCAGGCAGGTGCCGACGACGGCCGCGACGAACCCGGCGACCAGGAGGACCGGGTCGCGCAGCAGCCGTGGCGGGAGGACCGGTTCCGGCGCGCGGCGGGCGGAGACCAGGTACAGCAGGAAGCCGCCCGCGGCGGCGCAGGCCAGGCCGGTGACGGTCCGTGAGGTCCAGGCGTACTGGCTGCCGGCCCAGGTGAGCAGCAGCACGAGGCAGGTGGTCGCGGCGGTCAGGAGGAGCGCGCCGAGCAGTCCGGGACGGGCGCGGCGGTGGGCGGCGGCGGAGCCCCGGCCCCGCGCGGCGCCGGGGCCCGGCGGGGTGAGGGCGGTGCCGACGAGGAGCAGGGCGGCGAGGCAGCCGGGGGTGGTGAGGTGGAACGCCCAGCGCCAGGAGGCGGTGTCGGTGACGTACGCGCCGAGCAGCGGGCCCGCGGCGGTGGCGGTCCCGAACGCCGCGCCGAGCAGGGCGAGGTGGCGGGCGCGCCGGCGGGCGGGGGCCAGGGAGGCGGTGACGGCCTGGGCGCCGGCGAGCACGCCCCCGGCGCCCAGGCCCTGGACGGCGCGCAGGGCGACCAGTTCGTCCGGCGTGCGGGCCCAGCCGGCCAGGGCGGACGCGGCGGCGAACAGGGCCAGCGCGGAGAGGAACGTCCCCTTGCGGCCGTAGAGGTCGCCGAGCTTGCCGTGGAGCGGCAGGGACGCGCAGGCCGTGAGGAGGTACGCGGTGACGGTCCAGGGGACGCGGCCGGGTCCGCCCGGCAGGTCGGCGGCGAGCGCCGGGAGGACGGCGGCGACGGCGAGTTGCTGGAACGCGGCGAGGAGCACCGCGAGGACGAGCCCCGTCAGTACCGGCCCCGTGCGGCTCCGCCGGGGCGCCGGGTCGGGGAGGGGCGCGGTGTCCCCGGGGGCCGGCGGTGCAGTGCCGTCGGGCGGGGCGTCCCCCGCCCGGCCGTCCTTCGTCAGTGTGATCCCACCCACGGAACCTGCTCCCCTCGTCATCACGGTTCGCGTACGGGGCGCCATTGTTCGCCTCATACGCGCACCGGGATCAAGTGGGGCATCACGGGCGGAAGATGGGGGGAAGGGGTCGCCGGCCGGTGTCCGCAGGGGGGCGGCGGGGGCGTCCGCGCAGGGTGTCCGGGGGTCGGCCCGGCCCGCGGGGCGGCGCCCCGGCACGCGCGGCGCGCGCCGGGGCGGCCGGGAAGTCCACCCGATCCGGTGACGGGCCGGGTGGCTCGCGGGGGTTACTTCTCGGTCTCGGCGGCCAGGTTGGCGAGGACCGCGTCGTAGATGCGGGCGAGGCCCTTGGGGGCGAAGGTGCGCTCGAAGAAGCCGCCGATGCCGCCGGCGCCGTTCCAGACGGTGGTGACGACGACCCGGGAGCGGCCCTCGCCGGCGGGGGTGACGGTCCAGGTGGTGACCATCGAGGAGTTGCGGTCCTTCTCGACGAGCTGCCCGTCGGTGGGCTCGGTGACGTCGAGCAGGCAGTCGCGGACGCGCTTGCTGGTGGCCTGGAGCCGCCAGTGGACGAGGGTGCCCTCGCCGTCGCCGCCCTCGTGGACCCGGTACTCGCTGAACTGCTCGGGCAGGAGCTTCGCGCGGGTGCCCTCGTAGTCGGCCAGCGCGTCGAACACCGCCTCCGCGCCCGCCGCGACGACCCGTTCCGTCGTGGCCTCTACCTGCGCCATTGCCTCGTCCTCCAGCGTTTCGTACCTCGGTCAGGGGGACCAGCCAACCACCTGGGGCGGGCCGGCCCAAATCCGGGCACCGCCCCTACGGGAACAGTTGTTCTATTCTGGCGGGGGACGACACGGACGACCGAGGGGGCCGCCATGCACGGGGACGGATCGGGGGACCGCCCGGACGGCGCGGCGGACGCGGACGCGGCCCGGGGGGCCGCGCCCTCGGGGACGGAGGCGGTGGCCACCCGGACGTTCGACGCGCCGGAGCTGCGCGGGACCACCTTCCACGAGGTCCGGGTCCGGTCGGTCCTGGACCGGGTGCCGGGCGCGTCCCGTATGCCGTTCGAGTGGACGGTCAACCCCTACCGCGGCTGCGCCCACGCCTGCGTGTACTGCTTCGCCCGCAAGGCGCACGCCCACCTCGGCCTGGACACCGGCACCGGCTTCGACACCCGGATCCTCGTGAAGGTCAACGCCCCGGAACTGCTGCGCCGGCAACTGGCGTCGCCCCGCTGGCCGGGCGCGCACGTCGCGATCGGCACGAACGTGGACTGCTACCAGCCGGCCGAGGGCCGCTACCGGCTGATGCCCGGCATCATCGAGGCCCTGCGCGACCGCGCCAACCCGTTCTCCGTCCTCACCAAGGGCACGCTGATCCTGCGCGACCTGGACCTGCTGCGGCAGGCGGCGGAGGCCACCGACGTGGGCGTGTGCGTCTCGGTCGGCTTCACCGACCACGAGCTGTGGCGGACCGTCGAGCCGGGCGCGCCCGCGCCCGAGCGCCGCCTCGACGTCGTACGGGCCCTCGCCGGCGCGGGCGTCGGCTGCGGGGTGCTGATGGCGCCGGTCGTCCCGTTCCTGGGCGACCGCCCCGAGCAACTGCGCGCCGCCGTCCGGGCCGTCGCCGAGGCCGGGGCCACCTCGGTCACGCCGCTGGTGCTGCACCTGCGTCCGGGCGCCCGCGAGTGGTTCACGCGGTGGCTGCACCGGCACCACCCGGGGCTGGTGCGGCGGTACGAGGCGATGTACGCGGCCGGGGCCTACGCGCCGACCTGGTACCAGCGGCTGATCACCCGCCAGGTGCACGAGTTCGCCGCCGAGTTCGGCATCGGGCCCGCCGGGCGCGGCGCGTCACGCCCCGCCGTGCCGCCCGCGGGCGGGGAGGCGCCCGGGCACGGCGCGGCGGCGGGGCCCACCCGGCTCACCCTGCGCTGAGCCCTCCCCGCCCCCCGATCGGGTCACGTCCGGGCGTATCGGTGCCGTTCATCCCGGATCGGGGCACCTCGCCCCGGAGACTGGCCGGATGCAGAAACGCGCAGGAGTAGTCATCACCGCGGGCGCGCTGATCGCGGGGGCGTTGGGCGCCGCGCCGTCGGCCGCCGAACCGTCCGCGCCGGAGCCCCACACGACGCTGTCGTGGACGGCGTGCGGCACCGAGCGGTACCCCCGGCTGGAGTGCGCCTCGCTCCGGGTGCCGCTCGACCACGCCGACCCGGCCGGGGAGCGGATCACGCTCGCCCTGTCCCGGATCCGGCACACGGCGCGCGCCTTCGAGGGGCCGCTCCTGGTCAACCCCGGCGGCCCCGGCGCGAGCGGCCGGGACCTGGCCGGGTTCGTGGCCGCGACCCTGCCGGCGAAGGTCGCGGCGCGGTACGACGTGATCGGCTTCGACCCGCGCGGCGTCGGCGCCAGCAGGCCCGCCCTGACGTGCCGGCCCGGCCACCTCGCCCCCGTGCGCCCCGACTCGGTGCCGCGCGACGCGCGCGAGGAGCGGCGCAACACGGCCCGGGCCGCGGCCTTCGCGCGGTCGTGCGGCGACGCGCACCGGCGGCTGCTGCCCCACGTCGACACGGTGAGCGCGGCCCACGACCTGGACGCGATCCGGCGGGCCCTGGGCGCCTCGCGGATCGACTACTTCGGCTACTCGTACGGGACCTACCTGGGCGCCGTGTACGCCCGGCTGTACCCGCAGCGGGTGCGGCGCGCGGTCCTCGACTCGGTGGTCCACCCGGGCGGCGTCTGGTACGACGCGAACCTGGCGCAGAACCGCGCGTTCGACGCGCGGCACAAGGCGTTCCTCGCCTGGGTGGCCCGGCACCACGCCGTGTACGGGCTGGGCGGGGACCCGGCCCGGGTGGAGGCGCGCTGGTACGCGATGCGCGCGGCGTTGCGGGAGAGGCCGGCGGGCGGCAAGGTGGGCGCGGCGGAGGCGGAGGACACGTTCCTGCCGGGCACCTACAGCAACGACCACTGGCCGGTGCTGGCCGCCGCGTTCGCCGCGTACGCGAAGGGCGGGAACGAGCGCCCGCTGGTCGCCGCGTACGAGTCGCTCGCCGAGCCGGACGCGTCCACCGCCAACTCCTACGCGGTGTACACGGCCGTGGAGTGCCGGGACGCGCGGTGGCCGAGGTCGTGGGAGGTGTGGCACCGCGACGCCTGGGCGATCCACGCGAAGGCGCCGTTCTCCACCTGGAACAACACCTGGTACAACGCGCCGTGCGCGTTCTGGCCGGTGCCGTCGCTGACCCCGCCGGACGTGGCGAACGACGCGCTCCCGCCGGTGCTGCTGTTCCAGGCGACGGAGGACGCCGCCACCCCGTACGAGGGGGCCGTCGCCACCCACCGGCTGCTGCGCGGCTCGCGGCTGGTCGTGGAGCGGGGCGGCGGCAACCACGCGGTGACCCTGCGCGGCAACGCCTGCGCGGACCGGATCCTCGCCCGGTACCTGGACACGGGCGAGGTCCCGCGCGGCGACGGCGGCGCCGGGCCGGACGCGGTGTGCCCGGCCCCGCCCGACCCGAGGCCCACGGCGGCCCCCGGGAAGGCGGCCCCGGCCGTGCACGGGGCGCTCGCGGCGCTGCCGCGCGGGAACTGACGGACGAAAACCCGCGCGCGGCCGGGCGGGGCCGTCCAGCAGGATGGGCGGCATGACGACACATCTGACGCATGTGGCGGCCCCCGAAGGGGTCGCCCCCGGTTCCGGTTACAGCCACGTCGTGTGGGGCACCGGCCGGTTCGTGGCGGTGTCCGGGCAGTGCGCCCTCGACGCGGAGGGCCGGGTCGTCGGGGAGGGCGACCCGGCGGCCCAGGCCCGGCAGGTCTTCGCGAACCTGGGCCGCTGCCTGGCGGCGGCGGGCGCCACGTTCGGCGACGTGGTGAAGCTGACGTACTACGTGACGGACGTGGCGCACCTCCCGGCGGTCCGCGCGGCCCGCGACGAGGTGGTCGACACGGCCCGCCCGCCGGCCAGCAGCGCCGTCCAGGTCTCCGCCCTGTTCCGCCCCGAACTGCTCGTGGAGGTCGAGGCGTTCGCCGTGGTACCGGAGGAGCGCCGGCCGTGACGATCCGGGTCAGGGAGATGACGGACGCCGACTGCGCGGCGGTCGCCGGGGTGCGGGTGGAGGGCTGGCGGTCCGCCTACCGCGACCTGCTGCCCGCCGCGTACCTGGCGGCGCTGAGCGTGGCGGAGGACACGGAGGTCCGCCGCGAGCACCTGGCGCGCGCCGGGGAGGAGGTGGTGCACCTGGTGGCGGAGCGCGACGGGGAGGTGGTCGGCTGGGCGGCCTTCGGCCCGGACCGGTCACCGGGCGCCGGGCCCGGCGACGGCGAGCTGTACGCCCTGTACGCGCGCCCCGACGTGGTGGGGACCGGCGTGGGGCGCGCGCTGACGGACGAGGTGGCGGCGCGGGCGGCGGCCCGGGGCTGCGCCCGGCTGTCCCTGTGGGTGCTGGAGGGCAACGCGCTGGGCCGCCGCTTCTACGCCAAGGCCGGGTTCGTCCCGGACGGGGCGTGCGAGCCGTGGGAGGTCGGCGGCACCACCCTCGCGGAACTCCGTTACGTGAGAACCCTGTAGCCGCCCCGGTCCGCCCGGCTCACTCCCCCGGCAGCCGGGCCAGGGCGGCCGCGGCGGCCGGGCCGATGCGGGGGTGGTGCCGGGCGGCCTCCAGGACGGGGCGGGCGCGGGGGTCGGCGAGGGCGCCGAGCCCCTCCGCGCAGGCGGCGCCCACCCGCCAGTGCGGGTCGTCCGGGGCGAGACGGCGGCCCAGCACGGTGATCAGGGCGGGCACGGACTCGGGGGCGCGCAGCGCGGCCAGGAGCCGTACCGGTACGAGGGCGTAGGCGACGCGCAGTTCGTTGGTGGCGAGCGCGGCGGCGGCGCGGGGGGTGCGCGGGTCGCCGAGCGCGGCCAGCGCGTGGGCGGCGGAGACGCAGCGCTCCGGGTCCCGGTGGTTGAGGAGCAGCACCAGCGCCTCGAAGGCGCGCCGGTCGCCGGCGGTCCCCAGCCGGAACGCGGCCAGTTCGCGGGCCCACAGCGGCTGCCGGGGCGCGGTGAGGACGGCGGCCAGCTCGTCGTGGTCGGCGGTCGCGACGAGCCGCCCGTACGCGGGGTCGTCCCCGGCCTCGTCGTGCAGCCGGTCGGTGAGCGAGCCGAACTCCGGGTCCATGGCGGTCAGGGTAGCGACGGGCCGGGGCCGCGATCCAGATCACATCGCCCGCCCGTTCCGGGGGGCTGGCGCGCTCATTACCCACCGGTTAACCTCAGGTGAGCGGGGTCAACCCCCGCACCCCTCCGGGCGGCCTGGTGACGCAGCCGCCCGGGTGCCAGTCGGTTCAGCACCTTTCACGACGTGACTCCGGGACAGGGTCCGTCGGCTCCTCCCGCACGGCGCGCGCGGACACGCCCGCCCGGCCGTGGACACACCCGTTCGGCGCGGCCCGCGCGGCACGCCCCCCTCCGCCGCACCCGTGCGTGTGCGGCGCCGGCCCGCCGCGCCCGCACCTCACCAGCCGTCACTCATCCCTGGAGTCCCGTGATGGACATCCCTCTCTCCACCATCGCCGTCGTCGGCCTCGGCACCATGGGCGCCGGCATCGCCGAGGTCCTCGCCCGCGCCGGCCGCGAGGTCGTCGGCATCGACGTCAGCGAGGCCGCCGCCCGTCGCGCGGTCGCCTCGCTGGCGGCCTCCACCGCCCGGTCCGTGGCCCGCGAGCGGATCACCGAGGAGGAGCGGCGCGACATCCTCACCCGATTCCGTACGTTCTCCGACCTCCAGGCCGCGGCCGACGCCGACCTCGTCATCGAGGTCGTGCCCGAGTCGTACGAGGCGAAGCAGCAGGTGGTGCGCGCCCTGGACGGCATCGTCCGGCCGGACGCGATCATCGCGACCGGGACGAACGCGCTGTCCGTGACCCGGCTCGCCGCCGACTCCGCCCGTCCGGAGCGCGTGCTGGGCCTGCACTTCTTCAACCCGGCCCCGGCGATGAAGCTGGTCGAGGTCGTGTCGTCGGTGCTCACCGACCCGCGGGCCGTCGCCGCCGTCACGGACCTGACGCACGCCCTGGGCAAGGAGCCCGTCGCGGTCGGCGACCGCCCCGGCTTCGTCGCGGACGGCCTGCTGTTCGGCTACCTCAACCAGGCCGCCGCCATGTACGAGTCGAAGTACGCCTCCCGCGAGGACATCGACGCGGCGATGCGGCTCGGCTGCGGCCTGCCGATGGGCCCGCTGGCGCTGCTGGACCTGATCGGCGTCGACACCGCGCGCACCGTGCTGGAGGCGATGTACGCCGAGTCGCACGACCGGTTGCACGCGCCCGCGCCGATCCTGAAGCAGCTGGCCGAGGCCGGGCTGACGGGCCGCAAGGCGGGCCGCGGCTTCTACACGTACGAGGCGCCGGACAGCGCCGTGGTCGTCGCGGACCCGCTCACCCCGGAGCCGGGGGGCGCGGGCGGGGCGGTGCGCGAGGTCGTCTCGGTCGGTGTCGCCGGGTCCGGCACGATGGCGTCGGGCATCGCGGAGGTCTTCGCGAAGGCCGGGTACGACGTCGTCCTCGCCGCCCGCTCCCAGGAGAAGGCCGACGCGGCGAAGGCCCGCGTCGCCGCGTCCCTGGCCCGTTCCGTCGACAAGGGCCGGCTGACCGCCGACGCCCGCGACGCGACGCTGGCCCGGATCTCCCCCGCCGGCTCGCTCGACGCGTTCGCCGAGGTGGACCTGGCCGTCGAGGCGGTCGCGGAGGACCTGGAGGTGAAGCGGCAGCTGTTCGCCGCGCTCGACAAGGTGTGCAAGCCGGGCGCGGTCCTGGCCACCACCACCTCGTCGCTGCCCGTCGTCGCCTGCGCTCGCGCCACCTCGCGCCCGCAGGACGTGATCGGGATGCACTTCTTCAACCCGGCCCCGGCGATGAAGCTGGTGGAGGTCGTCCGCACGGTCCTCACCGGCGACGACGTCCACGCCACCGTCCGCGCCGTCACGGCGAGGATCCGCAAGCACCCGGTGGACTGCGGGGACCGCGCCGGGTTCATCGTCAACGCCCTGCTCTTCCCGTACCTGAACAACGCGGTCAAGATGGTCCAGGACCACTACGCGACGCTCGACGACATCGACGCCGCGATGAAGCTGGGCGGCGGCTACCCGATGGGGCCGTTCGAACTGCTCGACGTGGTCGGCCTGGACGTGTCCCTCGCCATCGAGCGGGTGCTGCACGAGGAGTTCCGCGAGCCCGGCCTGGCGCCGGCGCCGCTGCTGGAGCACCTCGTGGCGGCGGGCTGCCTGGGCCGCAAGACGGGGCGCGGCTTCCGCGAGTATGCGCGGCGCTGAGCCCGGGGAGGCGTACGGCCCGGGGCCACACGGGACGTACGACGAGTGGGGCGGGCTGCTCGGGCCGTCGGGCGGCTCTCCCCCTCGGGCGCGCTCCCCCGCACCCATGGAGTACGTTCGGGGCATGTCCCAGCCCGCGAAGACACCCCGTGCCAGCACCGCGCCCGACGCCCCGGAGAGCGCCGCGGGCGGCCGCGCCGCCGCCCAGCGGCTCAAGATGCGCCGCGAACTCGCGGCTGCCGCGATGGAGCTGTTCGCGACGAAGGGGTACGAGGCGACGACGGTCGACGAGATCGCCGCCGCGGCGGGCGTGGCACGGCGGACGTTCTTCCGCCACTTCCGCTCCAAGGAGGAGGCGATCTTCCCGGACCACGACGACACGCTGGTCCGGGCGGAGGCGGTCCTCAACGCGGCGCCCGCGCACGAGCACCCGCTCGACACGGTGTGCCGGGGCATCAAGGAAGTCATGAAGATGTACGCGGCGTCCCCGGCGGTCTCCGTCGCGCGCTACCGCCTCACCCGCGAGGTCCCCACCCTCCGGGAGCGGGAGATCGCGTCGGTGGCCCGCTACGAGCGGCTGTTCACCCGCTACCTGCTGGGCCACTTCGACGAGCGCGACCACCACGACGGCAACGACGACCCGCTGCTGGCGGAGGTGGCCGCCTCCGCGGTCGTCACGGCGCACAACCACGTGCTGCGCCGCTGGCTGCGGGCCGGCGGCAAGGGCGACGTGGAGACCCAGCTGGACCACGCGTTCGCGATCGTCCGCAGGACGTTCGGCACCGGCATCGGCGCCGGCCGTTCCACGGCGCCGCGGACCGGCGGCGAGGGGCCCGCGGTCACCGCCTCGGCGGAGGGCGACGTGCTGGTCGCGGTGGCCCGCACCGACGCGCCGCTGGACCAGGTCATGCGCACGATCACCCGCGCCCTCGGCCACGGCGTGGCCTGAACGCGGGGGTACGGGCCGGTTCCGTACAACCCTCCGGGCCCGAGGGCCGTCCCACCACCGGGACGCGGGGGCCGACCGGACACGAGGGGCTCCCCGCCCCTCGGACACCGGCCTCGCGAAAGGACCCGTTCCCGCCATGACCCCTTCCCCACCCGGACCCCTGCGCCGTGCCGCCGTCGGAGGCGGTACGGCGCTGGCCGTGCTCCTGACGGGAGCCGCGGGCACCGCCGCCCCGCCGGCCGTGGCCGACACCCCGCGGCTGCCCGCCGTGATCGACGTCGGCACTCTCCGCAGCCCCGACACGCTGCCCCGGCCGGCCGGGGCGCTCACCGAGGCCCACTTCGTCACGTACCAGTTCACGGTGTCGGGGCGGCTGCCCGGCGGCACGCCCGTCACCGGCGCGGAGATCACCATCGACACCGCCGGCGCGGAGCGGATCGCGGAATTCCGCTTCCGCCCCGAGTGCCGGGTCACGGGCACGCTGGCGACCTGCCCGGTGGCCATGCCCGACGGCAGCGGCGACCCGGAGACCCACGTCCCGTTCCACATCCGCCCCCGCCTGGGCACGGCGGCCGGCGACCGGGGCGTGGTGACGGCGACCGTCAGCGCCGACAACGCCCGCACGAGGGAGGAGACCCCCACCGGGATGGCGGTCGTCATCGGCGACCGGGACGCCGTCGTCCTCGGCGGCTTCCCGGATCCGAACACGGTGGAGGTGCCGCCGGGCGGCCGGGCCACCGTGCCGTTCGAGCTGACCAACACCGGCGCCCGCACCCTGGACCACGTGGCGCTCGACGTGGACGGCTTCGACGGCGACACGACGGTCGCCCTGCCCGGCGACCACGGCAACTGCCGGTACCGGACGAAGGACCCCGCGGACCCGAAGTCCGCGCGCATCGGCATGACCTGCGAGTTCACCGGGGGCCTGCGGGCGGGGACGACCTACCGGCCGTCGCCGGGCCTCGCGGTCGCCATGGTCGGCCTCGCCGAGTACGGCCGGCTCCGGTTCTCCGCCTCCACGCGCCCCGCGACGGGGACGGGCGTGCGGGGCCGCTCCGCCCCGCTGACACTGGCGCCCGCCACCACGCCGACCCCGCCGCGCGTACCGGTTCCCGCCGACCACTACACGGTCAACCAGCCGCCCGTCATCGGCGTGCGCAGCGGGCCCGCGGCCGACGGCGCCGCCGTCGGCACGAGCGTCCGGACGACGGTCGGCCGGGAGGTCACCGCCCGCGTGGGCGTCGCCAACAGAGGCGGCGCGCCGCTCACCGGGCCGGTCGCCCTGGTGGAGGTGCCCCGGGGCGTCGAGGTCGTACGGTCCGATCCTCGCTGCCGCCCCGAGGCGTGGTCGGACCGGTGGAACGACGCTCCGCCGCCCACCTTCGGCGACCGCCCCGGCGACGCCGCCCCGCTGCCGACCGGCGCGGTCCACCGCTGCGCCGACCCGGGCGCCCTGGCGCCCGGGCAGCGGTGGCTGTTCTCCTTCACCCTGAAGCCGACCCGCGCGCTGGACGGCGCCCGGGGCGTCGTGTTCGAGCCGGCGCTCAGCCCGTACGACACCGCCCAGCGCGCGAAGGTCGCGTTCCTGACGGTCACCGCCACCGCGGCGGCCACGGCGAGCCCCTCCCCCACCCCCGGCACGGTGCCGAGTGCCACGGTCGCGCCCACCCCGAGTGCCTCCACCACCGGCACGGTCACCCCGGTGCACGGCGCGGGCACGGGTGGCGGCCCGGGCGCCCTCGCGTCGACCGGCTCGAACGGCGCCCCGGCCCTCGCGGGCACGGCGGCCGCGCTCGCGGCGGTGGGCGGGCTGCTGGTCGTCTCCGTACGCCGCCGCACCACGCGACAGCGCCGCTGACCAACCCGCGTTCACCGATCCCCGAGGGGGCGGACCGGCTGAGGCCGGGCCGCCCCCTCGGGTGCGTCCGGCCGACGGCTCGGCACTCCGTGACGTCCGCGGCACGGTGGACCGCCCTTCCGGGAGCAGGCCGCGCGAGCATTGATCGATCATCGCTCATCCGAGCGTGACCCGTCGCAAGTGAGACAAATTTCTGGCACGCAGTGTCTTGTCACCTGGCACGGCGTGCCATACGTTGATGTTGTCCGGGCGGCCGGCGTGCAGAGGACTCTCGTACGCCGGCTGTCCCCGCGACCCTTCCCGGGGCCGCGCGCCCGGACGCCTGCGTCACAGGCACTTTCGCGCACCACCCCGCGCGGCCACGCACCACCGGCCGAACCGACGGCACCTCCCCGCAGCAGCACCCCGACGTACCCCCTCAGCGTCCCCGAGGACGCATGCATCGCCGGAGGCACCACCGTGAAGGAAATCCTGGACGCGATCCAGTCGCCGGACTCCACGTCCGAGGACTTCGCCGACATCAAGCTGCCCGAGTCCTACCGCGCGGTCACCGTCCACAAGGACGAGACCGAGATGTTCGAGGGCCTGACCACCCGCGAGAAGGACCCCCGAAAGTCACTCCACCTCGACCAGGTGCCCCTGCCCGAACTGGGCCCCGGCGAGGCCCTCGTCGCCGTCATGGCCAGCTCCGTCAACTACAACTCGGTGTGGACCTCGATCTTCGAGCCGCTCTCCACGTTCGGCTTCCTGGAGCGCTACGGCCGCACCAGCGAACTGGCCAAGCGCCACGACCTGCCCTACCACATCATCGGCTCCGACCTCGCCGGCGTCGTCCTGCGCACCGGCCCCGGCGTCAACGCCTGGCACCCCGGCGACGAGGTCGTCGCCCACTGCCTGTCCGTCGAACTGGAATCCTCCGACGGCCACAACGACACCATGCTCGACCCCGAGCAGCGCATCTGGGGATTCGAGACCAACTTCGGCGGCCTGGCCGAGATCGCCCTGGTCAAGTCCAACCAGCTCATGCCCAAGCCCGACCACCTCAGCTGGGAGGAGGCCGCCGCCCCCGGCCTGGTCAACTCCACCGCCTACCGCCAGCTGGTCTCCCGCAACGGCGCCGGCATGAAGCAGGGCGACAACGTCCTCATCTGGGGCGCCAGCGGCGGCCTCGGCTCCTACGCCACCCAGTTCGCCCTCGCCGGCGGCGCCAACCCCATCTGCGTCGTCTCCAGCGAGCAGAAGGCCGACATCTGCCGCTCCATGGGTGCCGAGGCCGTCATCGACCGCACCGCCGAGGGCTACAAGTTCTGGAAGGACGAGCACACTCAGGACCCCAAGGAGTGGAAGCGCTTCGGCAAGCGCATCCGCGAGCTGACCGGCGGCGAGGACATCGACATCGTCTTCGAACACCCCGGCCGCGAGACCTTCGGCGCCTCCGTCTACGTCACCCGCAAGGGCGGCACCATCACCACCTGCGCCTCCACCTCCGGCTACATGCACGAGTACGACAACCGCTACCTGTGGATGTCGCTGAAGCGGATCATCGGCTCCCACTTCGCCAACTACCGCGAGGCCTGGGAAGCCAACCGCCTCATCGCCAAGGGCAAGATCCATCCCACCCTCTCCAAGGTCTACTCCCTCGAAGACACCGGCCAGGCCACCTACGACGTCCACCGCAACCTCCACCAGGGCAAGGTCGGCGTCCTGTGCCTCGCCCCCGAGGAAGGCCTCGGCGTCCGCGACCCCGAGACGCGCGCCCGACACATCGACGCCATCAACCGCTTCCGGAACATCTGACCGGAACGTCCGAGAGGCGACACCACCGTCATGACAGAGCGTCAGAAGGACCGGCCCTGGCTGATGCGGACGTACGCCGGTCACTCGACCGCCGAGGCGTCCAACGAGCTGTACCGGCGCAACCTCGCCAAGGGGCAGACCGGTCTCTCGGTCGCGTTCGACCTGCCCACCCAGACCGGCTACGACCCGGACCACGTCCTCGCCCGCGGCGAGGTCGGCCGGGTCGGCGTGCCGGTCTCCCACCTCGGCGACATGCGGCGGCTGTTCCAGGACATCCCCCTGGAGCAGATGAACACGTCCATGACCATCAACGCCACCGCCATGTGGCTGCTGGCGCTCTACCAGGTGGTGGCCGAGGAGCAGGGCGCGGACATCTCCAGGCTCCAGGGGACGACGCAGAACGACATCGTGAAGGAGTACCTGTCGCGCGGGACGCACGTCTTCCCGCCCGGTCCGTCGCTGCGGCTGACCACCGACATGATCACCTACACGGTGAACCACCTCCCCAAGTGGAACCCGATCAACATCTGCAGCTACCACCTGCAGGAGGCGGGCGCCACCCCGGTCCAGGAGATCTCGTACGCGATGTCCACGGCCATCGCGGTCCTGGACGCGGTGTTCGCCTCCGGACAGGTCCCCGAGGAGCGCAGGGGGGACGTCGTCGCCCGGATCTCCTTCTTCGTGAACGCGGGCGTCCGCTTCGTCGAGGAGATGTGCAAGATGCGTGCCTTCGGCCGCATCTGGGACCGGATCACCCGCGAGCGGTACGGCATCGAGGACGCCAGGCAGCGGCGCTTCCGCTACGGGGTGCAGGTCAACTCGCTCGGCCTGACCGAGGCGCAGCCGGAGAACAACGTCCAGCGCATCGTCCTGGAGATGCTCGCCGTGACGCTGTCGAAGGACGCCCGCGCGCGGGCCGTGCAGCTGCCCGCCTGGAACGAGGCGCTGGGCCTGCCCCGGCCCTGGGACCAGCAGTGGTCGCTGCGCATCCAGCAGGTCCTGGCGCACGAGAGCGACCTGCTGGAGTACGACGACATCTTCGCGGGTTCGCACGTCGTCGAGGCCAAGGTGGACGCCCTGGTCGAGGAGTGCCTCGCGGAGATCGACCGGATCCAGGAGATGGGCGGCGCGATGGCCGCCGTCGAGTCCGGGTACCTCAAGTCGCAGCTCGTCGCCTCGCACGCGGAGCGGCGGGCCCGGATCGAGGCCGGCGAGGAGAAGATCGTCGGAGTGAACTGCTTCGAGTCGACCGAGCCGAGCCCCCTCACCGCGGATCTGGACACGGCGATCCAGACCGTGGACCCGGCGAACGAGGCACGGGTCGTCGCCGCGCTGCACGAGTGGCGCGACAACCGCGACGAGACCCGCGCCCAGGACGCCCTCGCCACCCTCAAGGCGACGGCGGCCGGGGACGGGAACCTCTTCCCCGCCACCCTGGAGTGCGCCCGTGCGGGGGTCACGACCGGGGAGTGGGCGTGGGCGCTGCGCGACGTGTTCGGCGAGTTCCGCGCGCCGACCGGCGTCTCGTCCGCCCCCGTGGCGGTGGCGGCGGAGGAGGGCACCCCGCTCGCGGCCGTCCGGGAGAAGGCCGCCCGGACGGCCGCCGAGATGGGCGCGGGACGGCTGCGGCTGCTGGTCGGCAAGCCGGGCCTGGACGGTCACTCGAACGGCGCCGAGCAGATCGCCGTACGGGCCCGGGACGCCGGCTTCGAGGTGGTCTACCAGGGCATCCGGCTGACGCCCGAGCAGATCGTGGACGCCGCGCTCGCGGAGGACGTGCACTGCGTGGGCCTGTCCATCCTGTCCGGGTCGCACGCCGAGCTGGTGCCGGACGTGCTGGACCGGCTGCGGGACGCCGGCGCCGCCGACATCCCGGTCGTCGTCGGCGGGATCATCCCCGGTGCCGACGCCGCCGAACTGAGGCGCGCCGGTGTGGCCGCCGTCTTCACCCCGAAGGACTTCGGGATCACGGAGATCATCGGCCGTATCGTCGACGAGATCCGGAAAGCCAACAAGCTCGACCCCCTGGAGGTCCCCGCATGACCGAGACCACTCCCGTGAACCGGCTGCGTCCCCGCCGTTCCTGCCTGGCGGTGCCGGGCTCGAACCCGCGGTTCCTCGAGAAGGCCCAGGGCCTCCCGGCCGACCAGGTGTTCCTGGACCTGGAGGACGCCTGCGCGCCGCTCGCCAAGCCCGACGCGCGGCACACGATCGTGAAGTTCCTCAACGAGGGCGACTGGACCGGCAAGACCCGCGTGGTGCGCGTCAACGACTGGACGACCCACTGGACGTACCGGGACGTCGTCACGGTCGTCGAGGGCGCCGGCCCGAACCTCGACTGCATCATGCTGCCGAAGGTGCAGGACGCCTCGCAGGTCGTCGCCCTGGACCTGCTGCTGACGCAGATCGAGAAGACGATGGGCTTCGAGGTCGGCCGCATCGGCATCGAGGCGCAGATCGAGAACGCCCGGGGCCTGAACAACGTCAACGAGATCGCGCAGGCGTCGCCGCGCATCGAGACGATCATCTTCGGCCCGGCCGACTTCATGGCGTCGATCAACATGAAGTCGCTGGTGGTCGGCGAGCAGCCGCCCGGCTACCTGGCGGACGCCTACCACTACATCCTGATGAAGATCCTGATGGCGGCCCGCGCCAACGACCTCCAGGCGATCGACGGCCCCTACCTGCAGATCAAGAACGTGGACGGCTTCCGCGCGGTCGCGGGCCGCGCCGCCGCGCTGGGCTTCGACGGCAAGTGGGTGCTCCATCCGGGTCAGGTCGAGGCGGCCAACGAGGTGTTCTCCCCGTCGCAGGAGGACTACGACCACGCCGAGCTGATCCTGGACGCGTACGAGTACTGCACGTCCGAGGCGGGCGGCAAGAAGGGCTCCGCGATGCTCGGCGACGAGATGATCGACGAGGCCAGCCGCAAGATGGCCCTGGTCATCGCGGGCAAGGGCCGGGCCGCGGGGATGCGGCGCACCAGCACGTTCGAAGCCCCGGAGGCGTGAGGAAGATGCAGTTCGGACGCACCTACGAGGAGTTCGAGGTCGGGGCGGTGTACAAGCACTGGCCCGGGAAGACGGTCACCGAGTACGACGACCACCTCTTCTGCCTCCTCACGATGAACCACCACCCTCTCCACATGGACACGAACTACGCGGAGAAGACGACCGACTTCGGGAGGAACGTCGTCGTCGGGAACTACGTCTACTCGCTGCTGCTGGGCATGTCCGTGCCGGACGTCTCCGGCAAGGCCATCGCCAACCTGGAGATCGAGTCGCTGCGGCACGTGGCGCCGACCTTCCACGGCGACACGATCTACGGCGAGACGACGGTCCTGGACAAGTGGCCGTCGAAGTCCAAGGACGACCGCGGGATCGTCCACGTCGAGACCAAGGGGTACAAGCAGGACGGCACGCTCGTGTGCGTCTTCCGCCGCAAGGTGATGGTCCCCACCGCCACGTACATCAAGGAGCGCGGCGGCGAGCAGCCCGGCCGCCCGGAACCGAAGGCGCAGGAGAAGTAGCCATGGCCCGACTCGCGCAGACCCACGGTCTCACCGAGGTCCAGCAGGAGATCGTTTCCACCGTCCGGGAGTTCGTCGACAAGGAGATCATCCCGGTCGCGACCGAGCTGGAGCACCGGGACGAGTACCCGCAGGAGATCGTCGACGGGCTCAAGGAGCTGGGCCTCTTCGGCCTGATGATCCCCGAGGAGTACGGGGGTCTGGGCGAGTCGCTCCTGACGTACGCGCTGTGCGTGGAGGAGATCGCCCGGGGCTGGATGTCCGTCTCAGGCATCATCAACACCCACTTCATCGTCGCGTACATGCTCAAGCAGCACGGCACGCAGGAGCAGAAGGACGCGTTCCTGCCGCGGATGGCGGCCGGCGAGGTGCGCGGCGCGTTCTCGATGTCGGAGCCGGGCCTCGGCTCGGACGTGTCGGCCATCACGTCGAAGGCGGTGCGGGACGGCGACGAGTACGTCCTGAACGGCCAGAAGATGTGGCTGACCAACGGCGGCACCTCCACTCTGGTGGCCGTACTGGTCCGGAGTGACGAAGGACACCCCGAGGGCACGGCCCCCCACCGGTCGATGACGACCTTCCTGGTGGAGAAGGAGCCGGGCTTCGGCGAGGTCCGCCCCGGCCTCACCATCCCCGGCAAGATCGACAAGATGGGCTACAAGGGGGTCGACACCACCGAGCTGATCATGGATGGGCTGCGTGTTCCGGCCAATCGCGTCCTGGGCGGCGTCAGCGGCCGGGGCTTCTACCAGATGATGGACGGTGTCGAGGTCGGCCGGGTGAACGTGGCCGCGCGTGGCTGCGGCGTCGCTCAGCGTGCCTTCGAGCTGGGTGTGCAGTACGCCCAGCAGCGCCACACCTTCGGCAAGCCGATCGCCCAGCACCAGGCGATCCAGTTCAAACTGGCCGAAATGGCTACCAAGGTGGAGGCTGCTCATGCCATGATGGTGAACGCAGCTCGCAAAAAGGACTCAGGGGAACGAAACGACCTCGAAGCAGGGATGGCCAAGTACCTGGCCTCCGAGTACTGCAAGGAGGTCGTGGAGGACGCCTTCCGCATTCACGGCGGATACGGGTTCTCCAAGGAATACGAGATCGAGCGCCTCTACCGGGAGGCGCCGATGCTGCTCATCGGAGAAGGCACCGCCGAGATCCAGAAAATGATCATCGGTCGTCGCCTGCTCGAGGAGTACCGATTCCAGGGCTGATTGTGGGTTTTGGGGTGATACGGCCGCGAAGAAGATCACATCCAGTCATCTCCTTCCGGCCGTCGACTCGACTTCTGGCTTGCCCAGTTGCGGCCCGCAACCGATAGCATCGCCGAAAAGCCGCCGTCCCCCGTTCCCGAGCGCGGCATCATCCGCTACGAAGGTCATCCATGCCCCACAGCCAAACCTCTGCACCTCGCGGCCGCGTCCGCCTCGCGCGCGGAGCATCGCCGTGGCTTCTGCCGACCGTCGCCACCGCAGCAGTAAGCCTCGTCCGCTCGCGCCGCTCCCGGCGCGCCGCGGCGATCGCCGTCCCGACCACCGCGCTCGCGGCCGGCATGCTGTGGTTCTTCCGCGACCCCGAGCGCGAGATCGCGCAGGGCAGGGTCATCTCGCCGGCCGACGGGGTGGTGCAGAGCATCATGCCGTGGAAGGACGGGCGCACCCGGGTCGCCATCTTCATGAGCCCGCTGAACGTCCACGTCAACCGCGCCCCGCTGGCGGGCACGGTGACGTCCGTGGAGCACATCCCGGGCGGCTTCGTGCCGGCGTTCAACAAGGAGAGCGAGAACAACGAGCGCGTCGTCTGGCACTTCGACACCGAGCTCGGCGACATCGAGATGGTGCAGATCGCCGGCGCCGTGGCCCGGCGCATCGTGCCGTACCTGTCGCAGGGTGCCAAGGTCGAGCAGGGCGACCGGATCGGTCTGATCCGCTTCGGCTCGCGGGTCGACATCTACCTCCCGGAAGGTGTGGACGTCGCCGTCGAGGTCGGTCAGACCACGACCGCGGGGGTGACTCGCATTGACCGTGATTGAGCCCGAGCGACCGGCCGGCTGGGTCGCCGACGGCGAGGCGGACACCGCCGCCGCCGAGGAGCAGGAGGAGATGCCTCTGTCGCTCCGCCTGTCGATAGCCGACACGCTCACGCTGGGCAACGCCACGTGCGGGTTCATGGCGGTGTACTTCACCACCACCGGCATCCTCATCCCGCACCTCACGGGCAGCGAGGAGACCGGCATGGCGCGGCACTCCGCCGCGACGGCCGTGATCCTGATGCTGTGCGCGGCGATCTTCGACCTGTTCGACGGGCTCGTGGCGCGCAAGCTCCGCTCGTCGCCGATGGGCGCCGAGCTGGACAACCTGTCCGACCTGATCAGCTTCGGTCTGGCCCCGGCGTACTTCGTGCTCGTGTACGGGATGGTCGCGGACGACGCGCACCAGCGGGTGTCCGCGGTGGCGGCGATCGTGGTGCTGCTCGCCGTCGTGATGCGGCTGGCGAGATTCTCGGTCGTGACGATGAAGGACGGCATGTTCCAGGGCATGCCGAGCCCCTTCGGGGCACTGACCGTCGTGTCGATCGTGCTGCTGGAGTTGCCGTTCATCCCGACGCTGCTGGCGATCGTCGGCACGGCGTGGCTGATGGTGAGCCGGGTGGAGTACCCCAAGCCGCGGGGCGCCCTCGCGGTGGCGATGCTCAGCTGGATCGTCGGCGCGATGGCCCTGCTGGCGGCGTGGGCGTTCGACGCGCCGGGCGGCCAGCTGCTGCTCCAGACGGGCTGCGCGCTGCAGGTCGTGCTGGGCGCGGTGATCCCGCTGTTCGCAACGGCGCGGCGGGTGAACACCTTCCGCGACAACCGGCGCGAGAACCGGGAGGCGCGGGCGGCGCAGCTGCCGTAGGCGGATGACCGTGTGAGGGGCCCGGGTGCGACGCGCACCCGGGCCCTTCGCCCTGCGCCCTCAGCCGAGCGCCTTGTAGTAGTACGTGGTGGGGCGCGGCTCCCCCGACGGGTCCGCGGCGTACCCGGGGATGGTCCCGGCCCTGGTCCACCCGGCGGACCGGTAGAGGCCCTCGGCGGGGCTGCCGGTCTCGGTGTCGAGGACGAGCAGGGTCAGGCCGGCGGCGGCCGCCCCCGCCTCGGCGGCGGCCAGCAGCCGACGCCCGAGCCCGCGGCCCCGCGCGGAGCTGTGCACCAGGAGCTTGGCGATGTCGCCGCGGTGCCGCTGGTTCGGCGCGCCGGCCCGGACGAGCGTCACGACGCCCAGGAGGGTGCCCGCGGCGTCGTACGCCGCCCAGACGGTCCGTACGCCCTCCTCGGCCTCCGCGGCGAGGCCGCGCCACCAGGCGGCCGCCTCGCCGGTACCGAGCGGGGCCAGGAAGCCGACGGAGGCGCCGCCGTGGACGGCGTCCCGGAGCAGGGCGGCCAGTTCGCCGCCGGCCCCGGCGCGGATGCGCCCGCCGTCGAGGGTCTCGATGCGGATGGTGTCCATGTCCATGATCGGATCCTCGCAGCGGTGTGTTGCGCCCCGGTGACCGGGGCTTCGCGGCGGCGCCCGCCGGGCCGTGAGCCCCGCCGGGGCCCCACGGCCGGGACCGGGGTCCCGGCCGTGGGGCGCTGTCCCGGCGGGGCGCGGGGCGGGCCGGGGTGCGCGGTCCCGGCGGGGCGTCAGCGCAGGAAGTCGCGGGCGATGCCCGCCGCGGCCCGCTCCAGGAGGGGGCCCGCCTCGGCGATGCACCGGGCCGGGTCCGGCTCCAGGTCGGTGAGGGGGTACGCGCGGCGGATGCCCGCCCGGCCCAGGGCCTCCGGGGGCAGCGCCAGGCGGCCGCAGACCGCGACGACCTCGACCCCGGCCGCGCGGGCCGCCGCGGCGACGCCCGCCGGGGCCTTGCCGTGCAGGGTCTGCTCGTCGAGGGACCCCTCGCCGGTGATCACGAGCGTGGCCCGGCCGAGGGCCTCGGTGAAGCCCAGGATGTCCAGCATCAGCTCGATGCCGGGGCGGAAGCCCGCGCCGAGGCCGACCAGGGCGCCGTAGCCGATGCCGCCCGCGCCGCCCGCGCCCGGCGAGACGGCCGCCTCGGCGGCGCGCGGGCCCACGGCCTTCTCCAGCACCTCGACGTACCGCACGAGCGCCGCGTCCAGGACCGCCACGTCCTCCGGGGTCGCGCCCTTCTGCGGACCGAACACCGCCGGGGCGCCCTTCGGGCCGGTCAGCGGGTTGTCGACATCACTGGCGAGCACCAGCTCCACGTCGGCGAAGCGCGGGTCCAGCCCCGACAGGTCGGCCGTCGCCAGGTCGCGCAGGCCGCCGCCGCCCGGGCCGACGGGCTCGCCGTCCGCGTCCAGGAACCGCGCGCCGAGCGCGGCGAGCATGCCGGCGCCGCCGTCGGTCGTGGCGCTGCCGCCGACGCCGAAGACGAGGGTGCGGGCCCCCGCGTCGAGCGCGGCGCGCAGCAGTTCGCCGGAGCCGTACGTGGTCGCCGTGAGGGGCGCGAAGACGCCGTCGGGCAGCAGCTGGAGGCCGGACGCCTCCGCCATCTCCACGACCGCCGTCCCGTCGCGCAGGGCGAACGCCGCCGTGACGGGCTCGCCGAGCGGGCCGGTCACCCGGACCTCGCGGCGTTCGAATCCGGCCGCCACCGCGGCCGCGACCGTGCCGTCGCCGCCGTCCGCGACCGGCAGCGCCTCCACCCGGACGCCCGGGACGACGTGCCGGAGCCCCGCCGTCACCCGCTCCGCGACCTGTACGGCCGTGAGGGACCCCTTGAACTTGTCGGCCGCCACGAGCACGCGCGCGGCCTCAGTAACTGCTCCGTCCGTCACCCTTGCATCCCTTGCTGTCGAACAGGCAGTCGCGCCACGGCGACCCTATCCGGAGCGTCGGACGGCGTGCCACCCCTCCGTGTCGTGCCGTCCCGGACCATAGTGGGGCGTCATGAGCACGGAACCGATGGATCAGCCCCCGCCCGGTGCTCCTCCGGGCCGCTCCGCGCAACCCTCGCCGGACCACGCCGTGGTGGTGATCGGCTTCACCGCCGTCCTCGTCCTGGTGCTGTGGGCCTGGCTGGGCGAGGAGTCCTTCGACAGCGCCTCGTCCACGAGCCTGTCCTGGGTCCTGGACAACTTCGGCTGGCTGTTCGTGGTGGCCGCCGACGTGTTCCTGGTCCTCTGCCTGGTGCTCGCGTTCAGCCGGTTCGGGCGGATCCGGCTGGGCAGGGACGACTCGGAGCCGGAGTTCGGCAACCTCGCGTGGATCGCGATGATGTTCAGCGCCGGGATGGGCATCGGCCTGATGTTCTACGGGGTCGGGGAGCCGCTCACGCACTACCTGACCCCGCCGCCGGCGACCGGGGTGCGCGCCGAGTCGGCCGAGGCGGCCCGTACGGCGATGGAGTACTCGTTCTTCCACTGGACGCTCACCCCGTGGGCGATCTACGGCATCACCGGGCTCGCCCTGGCGTACGCCGGGTTCCGCAAGGGCCGCGGGAACCGGATGAGCGCGGCGTTCGTGCCGCTGCTCGGCGCGCGGCGGGCGGATTCCTGGCCGGGCCGGCTGATCGACCTGCTGGCGGTGTTCGCGACGGTCTTCGGCACGGCGACCAGCCTGGGCCTGGGCGCGCTGCAGGTGGCCGAGGGCCTGAACCTGACGGCCGGGGTGGCGGCGGACCGCGCGACGCAGCTGACGGTCATCGTGGTGCTGTCGGCGGCGTTCGTGCTGTCGGCGTTCTCCGGGCTGCACCGGGGCGTCAAGTGGCTGTCGACGCTGAACATCACGCTCGCGGCGGTGCTGATGGTGTTCGTCTTCCTCATCGGGCCGACGGTGTACATCCTCGACTCGATCCCGGCGTCGGTCGGCGGCTACCTGGAGGACCTGCTGCCGATGGCGACGCGTACGGGCGCGTTCTCCGACCACACCTGGCTGGGGGCGTGGACGATCTTCTACTGGGCGTGGTGGCTGTCGTGGGCGCCGTTCGTGGGGACGTTCATCGCCCGGATCTCGCACGGCCGGACGGTCCGCGAGTTCCTCGTCGGGGTGCTGCTGGTGCCGAGCGGCGCGACGGTCGTCTGGTTCTGCGTGATGGGCGGCTCGGCGCTGCGGCTGCAGTCGACCGGCTCGGCGGACCTGGCGGGCGCCGTGCGGGAGGGGGCGGAGGCGTCGCTGTTCGCGATGCTGGACGCGCTGCCGCTCGGGACGCTCACGTCGTTCGTGGCGATGGTGCTGGTCATGACGTACTTCATCACCAGCGCGGACTCGGCGGCGCTGGTGATGGGGTCGCTGACCAGCCGGGGCGCGCTGCACCCGCCGACGTGGCTGGTGGTGGGCTGGGGCGTGCTGATGGCGACGGTCGCGGCGGTGCTGCTGGTGGTCGGCGGCCTCGACTCGCTGCAGACGGCGACGATCCTGGTGGCGCTGCCGTTCGTGGTGGTGATGCTCTGCCTGTGCTGGGCGCTGCTGAAGGAGCTGCGGGAGGACCCGGGCGCCGGGCTGGTGCGGCACCCCGCCCTGCACGGGCTGCGGGACGTCGTGCGGACGATGGTCGGCGACGCGGTGACGGAGCAGGCGCCGGCGCGCCATCACCGGCTGCGGCGCGCGGCGCGGGCGCGCAGCGGGGCGGAGGACGACACCGGCCCGGACGACAGGGGCCCGGGCGGCACGGAGACCTGACGCGGGGCGCGGGGCGGCGGGGGCGCGGGGCGTGGAGGGCGGCCCGGTGGCGGGCCGCTGACGGCCGGTCGGCGCACCCTCTACGCTGGCCGGATGACGACCACCGACTACGCCACGTACATCGCCGGCCTGCCGAAGGTCCTCGCCGGCGCCGCCATGCTGATCCGGGACGGCGCGGGGCGCGTCCTGGTCGTGGAGCCGAACTACCGCGACGGGTGGGCGCTGCCCGGCGGGACGATCGAGTCCGACGAGGACGAGTCGCCCCGTCAGGCGGCCCGCCGCGAGACGCTGGAGGAGATCGGCCTGGACGTGCGGCCGGGTGCCCTCCTGGCCGTCGACTGGGTCCTCGGCACGGGCCGCCCGCCGGTGGTGGCGTACGTCTACGACGGCGGCGTCCTGGACGACGCGGACTTCCGGGGGATCCGCCTGCAGGAGACGGAGCTGCTGTCCTGGAAGCTGATCACCCCCGAGGAGATCCCGGCGCACCTCCTGGGCGCCCTGGGCCTCCGCGTCCAGGCCGCCCTGGACGCCCTGGGGACGGGCCGCGGCCCGGCGGAGCTGGAGAACGGCCGCCCGGCCCGCTGAGCGGTGCCCGGCCGCCGGCCCGGTGGCTCATTCCTGGTCCTGGGGCCTGGTCCGCGGGGCCCGCGTGTCGTCCTCGCGGGGCACCACCACGGCCTCGGTGCGGTGGCCCCGCTGGATGTAGTCGCGGACGACCAGCTCGACGGCGTCCTGCGGGTTGCCGACGCCCGCCAGCACCATGACTTCCACGACGAGTTCGGCGTCGAGGGAAACGCTCACCTTGGCCATGGGCGGACCCTACAGCGCCGGGTGGCCGTCCGTTCGCCGGTCGCGGGAATCCCCTCGCCGCCCGGCCCGTGACACTCACGCGCACCACGCGGCCGACCCGGACGTCCGGGTCGGCCGCTCCCGACCGGGCGCGCCCGGTCGGCGCGCCGCCGAGGCGGCTCCTCGGTCCTAGCCGACCGGGAACAGGGTGTCGGGGGCCGGGGCGCCGCTCTCGAAGGCGAGCAGGCGGCGCTTGCGGTCCAGGCCGCCGCCGTATCCGGTGAGGCCGCCGCTCGCGCCGATGACCCGGTGGCAGGGGACGATGATGCCGACGGGGTTGCGGCCGTTGGCGAGACCGACCGCGCGGGAGGCGGTGGGCTGCCCGAGGGCCGCGGCCAGCTCGCCGTACGTGCGGGTCTCGCCGTACGGGATGGTCCGCAGCAGTTCCCACACGCGCTGCTGGAACGGCGTGCCGGCCAGGCGCAGGGGCAGGTCGAACGCGGTCAGCTCGCGCGCGTGGTACGCGTCGAGCTGGCGGGCGGCCTCGCGGAAGGGGCGGGGGTCGGGCTCGCCGAAGGTCTCCTCCGGGGGCCGGTGGCGCTGGCCGGTCATGTACAGCCCGCTGAGGACGCCGTCGGTGGCGACGAGCGTGAGCGGGCCGTAGGGACTGTCGACGACGGTGTGCTGCCGGTTCATGGCGGGCTTCCTCGACTCAGGCGGGGAGGTGGTTGATCGGGTGGCTGTCGGTGGCCCAGAGGTACTGGACGGCGTAGGCGCGCCAGGGGCGCCAGGCGGCCGCGCGGGCCGTGAGGGCGGCGGGCGTCGACGGCAGGCCGAGCCCGGCGGCGGCGCGGCGGACGCCGAGGTCGGTGGGGAGGAACGCGTCGGGGTCGCCGAGCGCGCGCATGGCGATGACCTCGACGGTCCAGGGGCCGAAGCCGGGCAGGGCGAGGAGGCCGGCGCGGGCCTCGTCCCAGTCGCTGTCCAGGCCCAGCTTGAGGCTGCCGTCCGCGAGGGCGCCGACCAGGGTGGTGAGCGTGGCGCGGCGGCTGCGCGGCAGGGCGAGGGCGTCCGAGTCGAGGGCGGCGAGCGCCTCGGGCGTGGGGAACAGGTGGGTGAGCCCGCCCCCGGGGTCGTCGACGGGGGTGCCGTACGCGGTGACGAGGCGCCCGGCGTGGGTGCGGGCGGCGGCCGTGGAGACCTGCTGGCCGAGGACCGCGCGGACGGCGAACTCGGCGGCGTCGACCGTGCGCGGCACGCGGCGGCCGGGTGCGCGGTCGACGTGCGGGGCGAGGAGCGGGTCGGTGCGCAGCTGTTCGTCGACGGCCACGGGGTCGGCGTCGAGGTCGAGGAGCCAGCGGCAGCGGCTGATGGCGTGGGCCAGGTCGCGCGGGTCGGTGAGGTGGAGGCGGCAGGCGATGTGGTCGGTGGCCGGGGCGAGGGCGGCGATGCCGTGCCCGTACGGGAGGGTGAGGGTGCGCCGGTAGGCACCGTCGCGCCACTCCTCGACGCCGGGGACGGCGGTCGCGGCGAGGTGGCCGAACAGGTTGGACGGGTCGAGGGGCGCGCGGTACGGCAGCCGCAGCGAGATCACGCCGGGGGTGGGGGCCGGGGCGCCGCGGGTGCCGGCGGCGCGGGCGCGCAGCTCGCCGGGGGCGAGGGCGAACACCTCGCGGACGGTCTCGTTGAAGGCCCGGACGGACGAGAAGCCGGCGGCGAACGCGACGTCGGCCATGGGCAGGGCGGTGGTCTCGATGAGCACGCGGGCCGTCTGGGCGCGCTGGGCGCGGGCGAGGGCGAGCGGTCCGGCGCCGAGTTCGGCGAGCAGCTGCCGCTCGATCTGCCGGGTCGAGTAGCCGAGCCGTGCGGCGAGCCCGGGGACGCCCTCGCGGTCGACGACGCCGTCGCGGATGAGGCGCATGGCGCGGGCGACGGTGTCGGCGCGGACGTCCCACTCCGGGGAGCCGGGGCTCGTGTCGGGGCGGCACCGCTTGCAGGCCCGGAAGCCGGCCTGCTGGCAGGCGGCGGCGCTCGGGTAGAAGACCATGTTCTCCGGCTTGGGCGGCACGACCGGGCAGCTGGGACGGCAGTAGATGCGGGTGGTCAGGACGGCGGTGAAGAACCATCCGTCGAAGCGGGCGTCCTTGGAGCGGACGGCCCGCACGCAGCGCTCGGTGTCGGTGTGCATGCCTCAAGCATCGGGGAGGCGGGCGGGGGGCCGCTGGCGGAAATCCGACATGAGCCTGGCGCTGCCTGCGTGCGCGCGTTCCGGCTGGGGCGTACGGCGGCGGCCGCCCTGCCGGGTGGCTGGGGCGGCCGTCGTCGCGGGGACCGGCGGGGAGGTCAGGCGGTGGCCTCGGCGGGGGCGGCCGCGGCCTCGGTGACCTGGGTGAGGACCGCGGACAGGCCGGTGATGACCTCGGCGTCCTCGGACGGGTGGGTCTCGGCGAAGCGGACCACGGAGCCCGGGATGGCGAGCTCGACGCCCTCCAGCACGCGGCCGCCGGCCACGCCCAGGGACTTGCGGGCCTCGGTCTGCGCCCACACGCCGCCGTACTGGCCGAAGGCGGTGCCGATGACGGCGACCGGCTTCTCCTTGAGGACGCCGGCGCCGTAGGGGCGGGACAGCCAGTCGATCGCGTTCTTCAGCACGGCCGGCATGGTGCCGTTGTACTCCGGGGTGAACAGCAGCAGGGCGTCGGCCTCGGCGACGGCGGCCCGCAGCCGGGCGGCACTCTCCGGAGCACCCGCCTCGGTGTCGATGTCCTCGTTGTAGAAGGGCACGTCGGCGAGGCCCTCGTACAGCTCCACGGTGACGCCCTCGGGGGCGAGGGCGGCGGCGGCCTCGGCGAGCTGGCGGTTGTGGGAACCGGCGCGGAGGCTGCCGACGAGCGCGAGGATACGAGCGGACATGGTGACTCCTGAAAGGGGGAAGCGGTCAGAAGGGCAACTAACCGGACCGAAGTCCGTTTATAGTTGTACCAGCTAAACGGACCACGGTCCACTTCTGTTCCCGACAGCGTTAGGGTGCTTCCATGACCTCCCCGCCCCCGCACGGACGCACGGAGCTGTCCCTCACCCCCGTTGAGGCGCCGCCGCAGCTGCGCGCGGACGCCGCCCGCAACCGCGCCCGGCTCCTGGAGGCCGCCGCCCGGCTGGCCGCCGAGCAGGGCGCCGCCAACCTGACCATGGAAGCCGTCGCCTGCGCCGCGCAGGTCGGCAAGGGCACGGTGTTCCGCCGCTTCGGCGACCGCCCGGGACTGCTGCTGGCCCTGCTGGACCACCAGGAGCAGCGGTTCCAGGAGGCGTTCATGTCCGGTCCGGCCCCGCTCGGGCCGGGAGCGCCGGCCGGTGAGCGGCTGCACGCCTTCGGCCCGGCCGCCCTGCGCCACGAGGACGCGCACCGGGACCTGTACCTCGCCGCCGTCCAGCCCGACCCGGCACGCCGGCACACCGTGCCGGCGCGTCTCGTGCGCCACACGCACCTGGCGGTGCTGCTGCGCGAGGCGGGCACGGACGCCGACGTCGAGCTGGCCGCGCAGACCCTGCTGGGCTACCTCGACACGGGGCTCGTCCACCACCTGCTGACCGTGCGCGGCCTGCCGCTGGCCCGCGTGGAGGCGGGCTGGCACGACCTCGTGTCACGGATGCTGGTGCGGGGCCACTGAGCCGGGTTCCTCCCCCTCCCCGGTGAGGCGCTCGTAGGTGTCCAGGACGTCCTCCAGGTGGAAGGCGACGAGACCGGGCTCACGCGGGGCGAGCCGGCGGTGGATCCGCGCCGCCCGCGTGATGCCCTCCGCCGCCCGCGGGAGTTCGACCCCGGCGAGCAGGCGGACCTTGGCGTGCGCGTACAGGGCGAAGGCGAGATCCGCCTCCCGGGCCGCGCGGGGCACGGAGGTGCTCCGCTCGTGGAGGGCGACCGCCTCCGCCGTGGTGCGCAGGGCCTCGTCGACGTCGCCCTCGCCGGCCAGCAGCAGGCCGTGGGCGGCCAGCGCGTCCGCCAGGAGCACCGTGTGCTGCTCCGGATCGTCCCCGGCGAGCCGGCGGCAGCGGGACACCGCCTCCCGGGCCGCCGCGCACGCCTCGGCGCGCCGGGCGCCGTCGGCCGGCGCGTACCGGCCGAAGGCGGCCAGGGTCTCCGCCAGGGCGCCCTCGCGCCCGGGGTCCCCGTCCGCCGGCAGGCGGCCCCGCGCGGCCGCGTCGGCGAGGATCGCCAGCCCCTCGCCGGCGCGGCCGGTCTCCACCAGGTGCGCCGCGAGCACCGTGAGCGCCCTCAGCGGCAGGGAGCCGTGCGCGGCGTCGGCACCGGCGGCGTCCTCGCCGGCGGCGACCGCCCTCCGCAGGGTCTCCTCGGCCCCCGCCTCTCCCCCGGCGTGCTGGAGCTGTCCTCGCAGCAGCAGCGCCAGGCACCGGGCGGGGTGCGGCCCGACGGCGTCCGGGGGGAGGCCGTCGAACAGCTCCACCGCCTCCTCCGCGGGCTCCCGCGCCTCCCGCCGCCGCCCCAGCATCGCGAGGCACACGCCGCGGGCCAGCAGGACCTCGGCCAGCCTCGGCAGGTGGGCCGGCGGGTCCTCCTCCGCCAGTTCGCGGCGGACGGCCTCGCAGCTCCGCAGGGGCTCCAGCGCCTCGTCGTACCGGGCGGTCGACGTCAGGTGCACGCCCAGCATCCCGGCCTCGTCGGCGTACAGCGTCCGGCCGGTGGAGCCGGGCACGGCGGGGAGGCGCCCCCGGACCCCCACCCCCTCCCGCAGGGCGTCCACGGCCTCGTCCACCCGTCCCGCCGTGAACAGCAGGACGCGGAGGGTGGTGAGGGCCGACGCCAGTGCCGGCGCGTGGAGGGCCGCCCCGTCCGGCCCCTCCCCGACCAGGCCGCGGAAGAGGTCCACCGCCTCCCGGGAGGAGGCCAGGGCCTCGTCGAGCCGTGACGCGCCGACCAGGGCGCCCGCCCGGGTGTTCAGGGCCCCGCCGAGGTCGGCGCGCGCCTGCCCGGAGGGGCGGGCCCGCACGACGCGGCGGGCGGTCTCCACCGCCTCCTGCGCCACCGCGAGCGCGTCGTCGGGCATGTCCAGGGCGCCGCACAGCAGGGAGAGGTTGTTGAGCCCGGCCACCAGGGCGGCGAAGGCGGTCCCCGACCCGCCCCAGGCCAGCCGCCGGTGGAGCGCCACGCCTTCCCGGGCGGCCGCCAGCGCCTCCTCCTCCCGCCCCGCGTCCCGCAGCCGGCTCGCGTGGGTGACCAGGCCCATGGCGAGGTCCGCCGTGCGGGTCCGGGGGCCCTCCTCCACCAGCAGCCGGTAGATCCCGACCGCCTCGCGCGAGGCCGCCAGCGCCTCCTGCGGCCGCGCGAGGTCCCCGAGCTGGACGGCGAGGGTGTTCAGGCTCATGGCCAGCTTCTCCCGGAACACGGCGGGGTGCCGGTCGGCGAGGGGGCGGCAGAGCGCGACGGCTTCGCGCGCCGCCGCCACGGCCTCGCCGTGCCGTCCGGCCCTGCCGAGGTCGACGGCGAGGTTGTTGAGCCCGTTGACCAGGCCGGACCGGTGCGCTTCGGCGTGCCTGCCGGCCAGGCGGCGCCGGACGCGCACGACCTCCTCGGCCACCCGCAGCCCCTCGGCGTGACGGCCCGTCGTCCCCAGGAGGGTGGCGTAGGGCCCCAGGACCAGGGCGAGTCCCGGGAGGTGGGCGTCCGGGTGCTCCTCGACCAGGGACCGGTAGATCTCGACGGCCTCCCGGGCGGCCTCCAGCGCCTCCGCGAACGCCCCGCGGTCCTCCTCCCGGAGGGCGAGGTTGTTCAGGCTGTACGCCAGTTCCGCCCGGTGTGCGTCCCCGTGCTCGGCCACCAGCCGCCGCCGGATGGCGACGACCTCCCGGATCGCCGCGAGCCCCTCGGCGCTCCGGCCCGTCTCCGCCTCGGCGTTGGAGACGGCGTTGAGGCCGTGGGCGAGTTCCGAGAGGAGCTCGCCGGACGACGGGGACTCGGCGGTCAGCCGCCGGTAGATCGCCACGGCCTCGTGGGCGGGCGCCCGGGCCTCCTCCCGCCGCCCCACGCTGCCGAGCGCCACGGACACGTTGTGCAGCCCCGCCGCGAGTTCCGGCAGGAAAGCGGCCGGCTCGCCGCGCGCCAGCGGCCGCAGCAGGCGTACGGCCTCGTCGGCCGCCTCCCAGGACCGCTGCCTGTCCCCGGCGTCCAGGAGGCGGCGGCAGTACTGGCGCAGCGCCAGGGCCAGGTCCGCCGACCGGTCCGGGTCCCGGCGGTGCCGCTCGCGGTGGAACCCGGTGAGCCGCCCGGTCACGTCGACCGCCACGGACGTGAGGGTGTGGGTGGACCGCGGGAGGCGGTCGGCCAGCGCGGTGATCTCCCCGATCGTCGTACCGGGGGCGGTGGCCAGGTCGCCGAGGGCGGTCAGCAGGGGGTCGGGCCGCTCCACCTGCGTGGCGGTGTCGACGGCGAGCGGCCCGAGCAGCCGCGGGTGCCTCACGCACAGCTCGACGAGCGGGCCGTCGAGGCGGTCGAGGTGGGCGTGGTGCGCGGCGGCGCGGGTGTACAGGGTGAGGAGCCGGGCCGCCTGCGCCTCGGAGGCGCCCTCCAGCAGCGCGTCGGCGAACCGGGGGGCGGCGCGCAGGTGGTGGCCGAGGAAGGACTCCGCCAGCCGGTCCGGCCGCAGCGTGCCCCAGACCTGCCCGTCCGCGGACGGGGGGTAGAGGGCGGCGATCCAGGCGCCCACGGCCTCGCGGAGGTCGTGGCTCTCCCCGCGCAGCGCGGGCACCCGGCCCAGCAGGTCCCCGGCCTGCTCCGGGTCGTCGGCGCCGCAGAGGAAGGCGGCGGCCAGCGGCCCCTCCAGGGTCTTGCTCCGCTTGAGCCCCAGGTCCTCCGCCGCGGCCTGCCAGTAGTAGCGCTCGTGGTGCAGCAGCCGTTCCTCCACGGTGCCGTGACCGGCGTCGGCGGGGGGAGGGGGCTCCTCGGCCGCGGGATCGCCGGCGGCCGTGCGGGCGGCGGCGTCCAGGAGGTCCGCCAGCGCCGTCATGTGCAGGTCGAGCACCGCGTCGGAACCGGCGTGGCGCACGGGGCCGTCGGGGGACCGCGGCAGGGACGCGGCCAGGGCGGGCCAGTCGCAGTGCCGCTGTCCGGGTACGGCGGGCAGGGCCGCGGCCAGGCCGGCCACGGCCTCGCGGTAGGCCTCGGCGCGGGTGGCGCCGCCGGGGTCCAGCGGGGGCAGGCGGGTGACGGGGAACGCGTCGAAGAGGTCGCCGAGGCGCGTGGCGACGCGCAGTTCCTCCCACCACTCGCCGTCGGTGCGGGCCAGCGCGAGGACCTTGAGCGTCCCGGCGTGGCAGCGGGCTCCGGCCCTGAGCAGGGCGGCCAGCTGGGCGGTGCGGGTCTCGGCGTAGTCGACCACCACCAGCAGGGGGAAGTCGACGTCCCCGAGGAGCGCCATCCCGTCCGGTGGAGCCTCGGGGCTCAGCCACAGGCTCTCCCGGACGCCCGTTGCCGGCCGCCCGGTCAGCTGCCGGGCGAGGCGGGTCTTCCCCTGGCCGCCGGGCCCGTGCAGCAGGTACGCGCCGAAGCCCGGCTCGCCCCACCACGCCTTCAGGTCCGCCAGCTGCCGCGCGCGGTCCCGGAAGGGCACCACGGCGCGGTGCGCCTCCAGCAGGGACGCGGGGGTGCGCGGCGCCCCCCGGGCCTTCGTGGCCGTGTCGTCCCAGGTGCGCAGGAAGCGACGGACCTCGGCGGCCCGGGACGCCGCGGGGTCGTGGGTGACGTCGCCGATGATCACGACGCCGTTGTGCTCGATGACGTTGCCCACCAGGGTGGTGGAGCGGCCACCCGGAGGGGCGGAGCCGTTCGTGTCCGCTGGAGGGGTGGAGCCGTCCTTCTCCCCCGGCGGGACGGAGCCGTCCGTCTCCCCCGGCGGGACGGAGCCGTCCGTCTCCCCCGGCGGGACGGAGCCGTCCGTGTCCCCCGTGCCGGTCGCGCCGGACGGGGCCCCGCCCGGGGTCACGGCCGGGATTCCGGGGAGCCGTACTCGTGGCGCACGGTGCTGTTGCCTATGTGCAGGCTCTGGATGCCGCTGAAGACGTTCCCCTCCACGTGGATGCCCGTGCCCGCGGCGCCCTCCGGCCGGTCCTCCGCCAGGTGCCGCAGCAGGGCCCTCAACTCCCTCTCCACCTCCGCGAGGCCGTCGTCGGACAGGCCGGCCAGCGCCTCCAGGAACCGGTCGCGCCAGTGCGCCTCCTCCTGGCGCCGGCGCTCCCCGGCGACCTCCGGCACGTCCGCGGTGGCCCGCAGGACCGCGGCGGCCGCGTCGAGCCGCCGCGCCTCGGCGTGTTCCCGCTCCCCGTCCCCGCGCCCCAGCCAGCGGGCCAGCCGGGCCCTCACACCGTTCCAGGCGTCGGTACCCGCCGCCTGCACCACCGCCGCGCCGCCCAAGGCGGCCACCGCGGCTACTGTCTCCGGTACCACGTCCATCCCCCCTCTGATGGGGCGCACCGTAACGCCCCGGCGGACGCTCCCGCGTGCCGTACCGGTGGGGATACGTCTGCCGACGGACCCTCGTGTCGTCGTTCGGCCGGTATCCGGTCGGGTCGGTTCGCGGGGCCGCCCCGGCAGCGGGGGCGGGGGCGGCAGCCGGGACGGGGCGCGCGGGAGGCTCCGGTAGCGCACGCCTCGCCTCGCCGCGTCCCTCGGCGGCGCACCGAGGACGTCCGTACCGCGGCCTACGCGGCGGGGCGGCGGGGCGGCGGGCAACCGTCGGGGCACCCGGGTCGTCCTCCACGCATGACACCAGCGACGCCCGGCCCGCCGTCCACCGTTCCCCCCGCCTGGTCCCACTGCGCCCACGGTGCCGCCCCCGCGACCGATCCCGTCGGCTGCCGCGGCATCCGCGTTCCCGGGCACACGGCCTGCCTGGCCCATTTAGGGGAGGCCGAACGCGCCGCCCATCTCGGGGACCTGGCTCCCGGGGCCGACATCGACTACCGGGGCACCCCCTTCACCCCTGAATTGCTGGACCAGTTACTCGCCGCCCTGCGCGACCCTGGCGCCGGCCGTCCTCATATCGGGGTCGCCCGGTTCGACGGGGCAGCCTTCTCCGGCGACACCTGGTTCACCGAAGTGACCTTCTCCGACACCGCCCGGTTTGACTGGGCGACCTTCTCCGGCAACACCTGGTTCGCGGAGGCGACCTTCTCCGACACCGCCCGGTTCGACAGGGCGATCTTCTCCGGCAACACCTGGTTCACCGGGGCAACCTTCTCCAAGGTTGCTGAGTTCGCCGGGGCGACTTTCTTCAAGACCGCCCAGTTCAACGGGGTGACCTTCTCCGGCATCACTCGATTTGTGGGGGCGGCCTTCTCCAGCGACGTCGGTTTTGTCCAGGCGACCTTCTCCAGCGATGCCGGGTTCGCTGGGGTGACCTTTTCCAGTGACACCCGGTTCGTTGGGGCGACCTTCTCCGGCGATACCCGGTTCGTTGGGGCGACCTTCTCCGGCAACACCTGGTTTACCGGGGTGGCTTTCTCCGGTGACGCCCAGTTCGGCATGGCGCGGTTTGAGGTGGCGTCGAGTCTGGGGCCCTTGGCGTGCGGTGAGCGGCTGGTGCTGGACGGCGCGGTGTTCCAGCAGCCGGTGACGGTGGAGATCGCCGCCCGGCAGGTGAGCTGCGCGCGCACCCGGTGGGCTTCGACGGCCACGCTGCACCTGCGCCACGCCGAGCTGGACCTGAGGGACGCGGTCTTCGAGTACCCGGTGCTGGTCGCCGCCCGTCCCACCCCCTTCCCCCTGCCCGGCTCGGCCGACTCGTTGCCGGAGACGGAGCTGTCCGGCCGGGACCCCGGTGTGCGGCTGGCGTCGCTGGGCGGGGCGGACACCGCGCACCTGGCGCTGCACGACATCGACCTGAGCGGGTGCCGGTTCGCCGGGGCCGTCCACCTCGACCAGCTGAAGGTCGACGGCTGGTGCACCTTCGCCACCACCCCCACCGGCTGGGGCCGGCGCCTCCCCTGGTGGTGGAGCCGGCGCAACACCCTGACCGAGGAGCACCACTGGCGGGTGCGTGCCGCCCGTGACCCCGGCCGGGCCACCGCCCTCGGCTGGGCGCCGCCCCCGGCGGACGCCCCCGCGCTGAAGCCGGCGGCGGTGGCGGCGCTGTACCGGCAGCTGCGCAAGTCGCTGGAGGACGGCAAGAACGAGCCGGACGCCGCCGACTTCTACTACGGCGAGTGCGAGATGCGCCGCCACGACCCCCGTCGCCCCCGGGGCGAGCGCGTCCTGCTGACCGCGTACTGGGCCCTGTCCGGGTACGGGCTGCGCGCCACCCGGGCGCTGGCCTGGCTGGGGGCGGCCACGGCCGTCACGATCACGGTGATGGTGCTGTGGGGCCTGCCCGCCGACGATCCGAAGCCGACCACCACCGGCCGGCAGGTCGCCGTCGGGCAGGAGGTCGTCCTCACCACCGCCACCCCCGACCCGGTCAACCCCACCGGCCCGCTGACCGGCCGCGTCACCGCCGAGCGGTTCGAGAAGGCCCTGCGGGTGGTGATCAACTCGGTGGTCTTCCGCTCCTCCGGCCAGGACCTCACCACCACCGGCACCTACACCGAGATGACCTCCCGTCTGGCCGAACCCGTCCTCCTCGGCCTGGCCGTCCTCGCCGTCCGCAGCCGCGTCAAACGCTGACCTCCGCCCACGCCGCGGAGGAAGGCACCCGACGTCCCCGGGCGCCGGAGCGACCGGTGCGCCCGGCCCGGGACGCCGTACGGGGGGCTCCGGCGACCGGGTCACGGGACCGCCCGGCGGCCGGCCTCCGGCCGCGCGGCCTACGCGAGGTGGAAGACCTCGGTGAGCGGCCTCATCGCCTCGTCGGGCCCCGCGCCGTCCAGTTCCTCGAAGAAGCCGGACATCTCCGCCTGCCAGCGGGCGTTGACCTCGGTCTCCGCCATCGCGGCCCGCGCCCGGTCGAAGTCCTCCGTCTCCAGGTAGCCGACCAGCAGGCCGTCCTCGCGGAGGAAGAGCGAGTAGTTGCGCCAGCCCGCCCCGGAGAGCGCCGCGAGCATGTCGGGCCACACGGCGGTGTGGCGCTCGCGGTACTCGTCGAGCCGGTCCCGGCGGACCCTCAGCAGGAAGCAGACACGCTGCACGGCGGGACTCCTCAGCGACGCGACGCCATTTCATGAAAGGTTTCAACAGCGCTTCAGGACGCTAGACACTACCGCCGGGTTCCGTCAACAGGACCCCATCGAAACTTTCGAAGCCGGTCAGGACGCCTTTCACGCGCTCCACCCCGGTCACCCTCTTGACAGCTTCCACCGCCCCCCATAACTTCGCGCAATGAAACGATTCACTCATGACCCGCATGGCACCCAGGAGCGCTGACACGATGACCAGCCGAGCCGACGTCCCCGCCGTGAAGGCAGCCCTGAGATCCCAGGCCGTCGAGACCCCCTCCTGGGCCTACGGGAACTCCGGCACCCGCTTCAAGGTGTTCGCGCAGCCGGGCGTCCCGCGCACCCCGCGGGAGAAGCTCGACGACGCCGCGCGCGTGCACGAGCACACCGGGGCCGCCCCGAGCGTCGCCCTGCACATCCCGTGGGACCGGGTCGACGACTACGCCGCCCTCGCCGCGTACGCGGCCGGGCTCGGGCTGCGGCTGGGAGCGATCAACTCCAACGTCTTCCAGGACGACGACTACCGGCTCGGCAGCGTCTGCCACCCCGACGCCCGGGTCCGCCGCAAGGCCCTGGACCACCTGCTGGAGTGCGTCGACATCATGGACGCCACCGGCTCCCGCGACCTGAAGCTGTGGTTCTCCGACGGCACCAACTACCCCGGCCAGGACGACGTCCGCGCCCGGCAGGACCGGCTCGCCGAGGCCCTCGCCGCCGTGTACGAACGGCTCGGCGAGGGGCAGCGGATGCTGCTGGAGTACAAGTTCTTCGAGCCCGCCTTCTACACGACGGACGTGCCGGACTGGGGCACCGCGTACGCGCACTGCCTCAAGCTGGGCGAGAGGGCCCAGGTCGTCGTGGACACCGGACACCACGCGCCCGGCACCAACATCGAGTTCATCGTCGCCCTGCTGCTGCGCGAGGGCAGGCTGGGCGGCTTCGACTTCAACTCCCGCTTCTACGCGGACGACGACCTGATGGTCGGCGCGGCCGACCCGTTCCAGCTGTTCCGCATCATGTACGAGGTGGTGCGCGGCGGCGGGCTCGACGGCGGCGTCGCGTTCATGCTCGACCAGTGCCACAACGTCGAGCCGAAGATCCCCGCGATCATCCGCTCCGTGATGAACGTCCAGGAGGCCACCGCCAAGGCGCTCCTGGTGGACCGCGAGGCGCTGTCCGCCGCCCAGGAGGCGGGTGACGTCCTCGCCGCGAACGCCGTCCTGATGGACGCGTACGACACCGACGTGCGCCCGCTCCTCGCCGAGCTGCGCGAGGAGGCGGGCCTCGACCCCGACCCGGTCGCCGCGTACCACCGGTCGGGCTGGGCACGGAAGATCACCGACGAGCGCGTGGGCGGGACCCAGGCCGGATGGGGGGCGTGACCACCATGGGACAGCACAGTGCGGTCCGCGACCTGCTGGAGCGCTCGCACCGGCTCGGCTCCGACCCGCGGAACACCAACTACGCCGGCGGCAACGCGTCCGCCAAGGGCACCGCCACCGATCCGGTCACCGGCGGTGACGTGGAGCTGATGTGGGTCAAGGGGTCCGGCGGGGACCTCGGGACGCTCACCGAGGCGGGCCTCGCCGTCCTGCGCCTGGACCGGCTGCGGGCGCTGGCCGGCGTCTACCCGGGGGTCGACCGCGAGGACGGGATGGTCGCCGCGTTCGACTACTGCCTGCACGGCAAGGGGGGCGCCGCCCCCTCGATCGACACGGCCATGCACGGCCTGGTCGACGCCGCCCACGTCGACCACCTGCACCCCGACTCGGGCATCGCGCTCGCCTGCGCCGCCGACGGGGAGAAGCTGACCGCCGAGTGCTTCGGCGACAAGGTCGTGTGGGTGCCCTGGCGGCGGCCCGGCTTCCAGCTCGGCCTGGACATCGCCGCCGTGAAGGAGGCCCACCCGCAGGCCGTGGGGTGCGTCCTCGGCGGGCACGGCATCACCGCGTGGGGCGCCACCAGCGAGGAGTGCGAGGCCAACTCCCGGTACGTCATCCGCACCGCGGAGGCGTTCCTCGCCGAGCGCGGCCGGCCCGAGCCGTTCGGGCCGGTCCTGCCGGGGTACGAGCCGCTGGAGGAGGCCGCGCGCCGGGAGCGGGCGGCCGCGCTCGCCCCGTACGTCCGCGCCGTCGCGTCCGCCGACCGGCCCCAGGTGGGCCACTTCGACGACTCCGACACCGTCCTGGACTTCCTCGCCCGCGCCGAGCACCCGCGCCTCGCCGCGCTCGGCACGTCCTGCCCGGACCACTTCCTCCGGACGAAGGTGCGCCCCCTCGTCCTGGACCTGCCGCCGGCGGCGCCCCTGGAGGAGGCCGTGGCGCGGCTGGCGGAGCTGCACACCGCCTACCGCGAGGAGTACCGCGCCTACTACGAGCGGCACGCCGGGCCGGAATCCCCCGCGATGCGCGGCGCGGACCCGGCGATCGTGCTGGTGCCGGGCGTCGGCATGTTCTCGTACGGCAAGGACAAGCAGACCGCGCGGGTAGCGGGCGAGTTCTACCTCAACGCGGTCAACGTGATGCGCGGCGCGGAGGCGGTCTCGTCGTACACCCCGATCGAGGAGCGGGAGAAGTTCCGCATCGAGTACTGGGAGCTGGAGGAGGCCAAGCTGCGGCGCATGCCGAAGCCGAAGGCCCTCGCCACGCGGATCGCCCTGGTCACCGGCGCCGGGTCCGGCATCGGCCGGGCCATCGCGCGGCGGCTCGCCGACGAGGGGGCGTGCGTGGTCGTCGCCGACCTCGACGCCCGGCGCGCGGCCGCCGTCGCCGAGGAGCTCGGCGGGCCCGACCGGGCGGTCGCGGTGACGGTGGACGTCACCGACGAGGAGCAGATCGCGACGGCGTTCCGGGAGGCGCTGCTCGCCTTCGGCGGGGTCGACCTGGTGGTGAACAACGCCGGGATCTCCATCTCCAAGCCGCTGCTGGAGACCACCAGCGGGGACTGGGACCTCCAGCACGCCATCATGGCGCGCGGGTCGTTCCTCGTGTCGCGGGAGGCGGCGCGCGTGATGACCGCGCAGGGCCTGGGCGGCGACATCGTCTACATCGCGTCGAAGAACGGCGTCTTCGCCGGGCCGAACAACGTCGCCTACGGGGCGACCAAGGCCGACCAGGCGCACCAGGTGCGGCTGCTGGCGGCGGAGCTGGGCGAGCACGGCATCCGCGTGAACGGCGTCAACCCGGACGGCGTGGTGCGCGGCTCGGGCATCTTCGCGGGCGGCTGGGGCGCGCAGCGGGCGGCGGTGTACGGGGTGGAGGAGGAGAAGCTGGGCGAGTTCTACGCCCAGCGGACGCTCCTGAAGCGGGAGGTCCTCCCCGAGCACGTCGCGAACGCGGTCTTCGCCCTGACGGGCGGCGAGCTGACCCACACGACGGGCCTGCACGTCCCGGTGGACGCGGGCGTCGCGGCGGCCTTCCTCCGCTGAGCCCGCGCCCACGCCCGCCCCGGCGCCCGCGGTCCGCCGCGGTCCGTGGTCCGCGCGACGGGCCGCGGACGCGGGCCGGTGCGGGGCGTCGGACCGGCGCCCCGCACCGGCCCCCGCACCCGGCCCCTGCCTCCCGGGCGCCCGCTCCTCCCGGGCGCCCGCTCCTCCCGGGCCGCCCGCCCCTCCTTCGACAGAGTCGCTTCACGACGAGGATGCAGATGTCTTCCAGCCAGCCGTTCGCCGCCGTCGACCTCGGCGCCTCCAGCGGGCGGGTCATGCTCGCCCGGATCGGGGCGGGGACCCTGGAGCTCCGGGAGGTCCACCGCTTCCCCAACCGGCCCGTACGCGTCGGCGGGACGCTGCACTGGGACGTGCTCGGCCTGTACCGCGGCGTCCTGGACGGACTGCGGGCGGCCGGGGAGGCGGCGGGCGGGCGGCTGGCCGGGGTCGGCGTCGACGGCTGGGCCGTCGACTACGGGCTGCTCGACGCGCACGGCGCCCTGCTCGGCAACCCCGTGCACTACCGGGACGCCCGCACGGACGGCGCCGCCGGGGAGGTCGCCGCGGTGCTCCCGCCGAAGGAGCTGTACGCGGCGACGGGCCTCCAGCACCTGCCGTTCAACACCGTGTACCAGCTGGTCGCTGCCCGGGGCACCCCGCAGCTCGCCGCCGCGCGGCGCCTGCTGCTGGTCCCCGACCTCATCGCGTACTGGCTCACCGGCGAGGCCGGCACGGAGCTGACCAACGCCTCGACCACCCAGCTCCTCGACCCCCGCACCCGCGACTGGTCCCCGGTCGTCGCCGGCCGCCTCGGCATCGACCCGGGCCTCTTCCCGCCCCTGCGCCGCCCCGGCGACCCCGCCGGGCTGCTGCTGCCGGAGGTCCTCGCCGAGACCGGGCTCACCGGGCCGGTCCCGGTGACGGCGGTCGGGTCGCACGACACCGCGTCCGCCGTGCTCGGCGTGCCCGCGGCGGACGGCGACGACTTCGCGTACATCGCCACCGGGACGTGGTCCCTCGCCGGCCTCGAACTGGACGCCCCCGTCCTCACGGAGGCGTCCCGGGCGGCGAACTTCACCAACGAGCTGGGCGTCGACGGCACCGTCCGCTACCTCCGCAACATCATGGGCCTGTGGCTCCTCCAGGAGTGCCTGCGCGCCTGGGAGGCGCAGGGCCACCCGCAGGACCTCGACGCCCTCCTCGCCGCGGCCGCCGACGCGCCGCCGCTGCGGTCCGTGGTGGACGCCGGCGACCCGGCCTTCCTCGCCCCGGACGACATGCCGCGCCGCATCGCCGGGGCGTGCGCCCGCACCGGCCAGCCCGTCCCGCGCACGCCCGTCGAGTTCACCCGCTGCGTCCTGGACTCCCTCGCCCTCGCCCACCGCGCGGCCGTCGAGCAGGCGGCCGCCCTGGCGGGCCGCACCGTGCGCACCGTGCACGTCGTCGGCGGCGGCGCCCGCAACGCGCTGCTGTGCCGGCTGACCGCCGATGCCACCGGCCTGCCCGTCGTCGCCGGACCCGCCGAGGCCGCCGCGCTCGGCAACGCCCTCGTCCAGGCCCGCGCCGCCGGCGTCGTCGAGGGCGGCCGGGCCGAACTGCGCGGACTGGTGCGCGCCACCCAGCCCCTGCGGTACTACGATCCGTCAGGTGATCGCGCCGCCTGGGACCGGGCGGCGGACCGGATCCACGGCGGGACCCGCCGGAAGGAGGACGGGGCATGCGCGTAGCGCTCTTCGTCACCTGCGTCAACGACACCCTGTACCCGCGCACCGGCCGGGCCACGGTGCGGCTGCTGGAGCGGCTCGGGGTCGCGGTCGACTTCCCGGCGACACAGAGCTGCTGCGGCCAGCCGCAGTTCAACACCGGCTACCGGCACGAGACGGAACCCCTCGTCCGCCGCTTCGACGCGGCGTTCCGCGCCTACGACCACGTGGTCACCCCGTCCGGTTCGTGCGCCGCGATGGTGCGGGACAACTACCCGCGCGTCGGCGCGAAGGCCGCCGCCGAGGGCCGGGGCGGGGAGCTGGCCGAGGCGGCCGCCCGGGCGGTGACCAAGACGTACGAGCTGACCGAGTTCCTCGTGGACGTCCTCGGGGTGACGGACGTCGGCGCGTACTTCCCGCACACCGTCACCTACCACCCCACCTGCCACGGCCTGCGCGTACTGGGGCTGCGGGACCGGCCGCGCCGGCTCCTCGCCCACGTCAGGGGCCTTCGGCTGCGCGAGCTGGACGGCGCCGAGGAGTGCTGCGGCTTCGGCGGGACGTTCGCGGTGAAGAACCCGGACGTGTCCGCGGCGATGGGCGCCGACAAGGCGCACGCCGTCGAGGCGACGGGCGCCGGGACCGTGTGCGCGGTCGACAACTCGTGCCTGATGCACATCGGCGGCACCCTCGCCCGGCGCGGTTCGCGGGTCCGTCCGGTACACCTCGCGGAGATCCTGGCCGCCACCGAGGAGGAGCCCTACGCATGAGCGGTACGTACCTCGGCATGCCCGCCTTCCCGAAGGCCGCGCGCGACGCCGTGCGGAACGGGACGCTGCGCGGCAACCTGCGCCACGCCACCCACACCATCCGCGACAAGCGGGCCAGGGCCGTCGCCGAGCTGGAGGACTGGGAGGAGCTGCGCGCCGCCGGCAAGGCGATCAAGGACCGGACGCTGCGCCACCTCGACCACCACCTCGTGCGGCTGGAGCGGGCCGTCACCGCGGCCGGCGGGACGGTGCACTGGGCCGCCGACGCCGACGAGGCCAACCGGATCGTCACCGCCCTCGTCAAGGCGACCGGCGAGAGCGAGGTCGTCAAGGTCAAGTCGATGGCCACCCAGGAGATCGGGCTGAACGAGGCGCTGGAGGCCGCCGGCGTCCGCGCGTACGAGACGGACCTCGCCGAGCTGATCGTGCAGCTCGGGGACGACCGGCCGTCGCACATCCTGGTCCCGGCGATCCACCGCAACCGGGGCGAGATCCGCGACGTCTTCGCCCGGCGCATGGGCCGTTGGGGCCGCGCCGCGCCCGAGGGCCTGACGGACGACCCGACGGACCTCGCGGAGGCGGCCCGGCTGCACCTGCGGGAGAAGTTCCTGCGCGCGAAGGTCGGCGTGTCCGGCGCGAACTTCATGGTGGCCGAGACGGGCACGCTCGTCGTCGTCGAGTCGGAGGGCAACGGGCGGATGTGCCTGACCCTCCCCGAGACGCTGATCTCGGTCGTCGGCATCGAGAAGGTCGTGCCGACGTGGCGGGACCTGGAGGTGTTCCTCCAGCTGCTCCCCCGCTCCTCCACGGCCGAGCGGATGAACCCGTACACGTCGATGTGGACCGGCACGGCGGACGGGGACGGCCCGCGCGACTTCCACCTGGTGCTGCTCGACAACGGCCGCACCGACACGCTCGCCGACGAGGTGGGGCGGCAGGCGCTGCGCTGCATCCGCTGCTCGGCCTGCCTGAACGTGTGCCCGGTGTACGAGCGGGCCGGCGGCCACGCGTACGGCTCCGTCTACCCCGGCCCGATCGGCGCGATCCTCTCCCCGCAGCTGCGCGGCACCGGCAGCGAGGTCGACGCGTCGCTGCCGTACGCCTCGTCGCTGTGCGGGGCGTGCTACGAGGTGTGCCCGGTCGCCATCGACATCCCGGAGGTGCTGGTGCACCTGCGGGAGCGGGTGGTGCAGGGCGGCGAGGTGACGCGGCAGGGGGTGCGGGTCACCCTCCGGCCGGCCCGGGGGCACGCGGCGGAGCGGGCGGCGATGCGGGCGGCCCGCTGGACGCTGGACCACCCCGGCGCCCTGCGGGCCGGCCAGCGGCTGGCGTCGCGGACGCGGCGGCTGCACCCCGAGCGGCTCCCGGGACCGGGCCGGGCCTGGTCGGACACGAGGGCGTTGCCGAAGGTGCCGGCGGAGTCGTTCCGGGACTGGTGGCAGCGGACGCGGGGAGGCGCGCGATGAGCGACGGCAGGGACCGGGTGCTGGCGCGGGTGCGCCGCGCCCTGGCGGACGTACCGCGCGGGGAGCGGCCCCGGGACGTCCCGGTGGAGCGGGACTACCTGCGGACGCACGGCGCGCGGACCGCCGGGGAGACGGTCGACCTCCTCGCCGGGAACCTCGCGGACTACCGGGCGGTCGTCCACCGGACCACCGAGGACGGCGTCGGGGAGCTGCTGGCGCGGCTGCTCTCGCGGCGCGGCGCGGCGTCGGTCCTGGTGCCGCCGGGGCTGCCGCCCCACTGGACGGCCGCGGTGGACGCGACGCGGGTGCACGACCGGGCGGCGTCCACGCCGTGGGAGCTGGACGCCGTGGACAGCGTCGTCACGGGCTGCGCGGTGGCCGTCGCGGAGACCGGCACGATCGTGCTGGACGGCGGCCCCGACCAGGGCAGGCGGCGCATCACGCTCGTGCCGGACCACCACGTCTGCGTCGTGCGGGTGCCCGACCAGGTCGTGGGCTCGGTGCCGGAGGCGCTGGAGCGGCTGGACCCGCGCCGCCCGCTGACGTGGATCTCGGGTCCGTCCGCGACCAGCGACATCGAGCTGGACCGGGTCGAGGGCGTCCACGGGCCGCGCACGCTGGAGGTCGTGCTGCTGGCGGCGGGTGAGGGCGGCCGGGCGGCGGACGGCGGCTGAGGAGGGCGGCCTCGGGCGGGTGAGGGCGCCGGGGGCCCGGGGGGCCCGCCGTGGCCGTGCCGTCAGCCGGCGTCCGGGGCCCCGGCTCCGGTCCCGCTTCCGGTCCCGGTCCCGCTCCCGGTTCCGCTCCCGGTTCCGTAGGAGCGGGTCAGCCAAGCGTCGTCGTAGACCGTGTCGAGGTAGTTGGTGCCGAAGTCGGGGGAGATGGCGACGGCCGTGACGTCCTCGGCGGCGCCGTTCGCCGCCAGCCAGTCGAGCGCGCCGCTGACCACGGTGCCCGTGGAGCCGCCGAACAGGAAGCCGCCCCGCACCAGCCGGTGGCACATGCGGACCGTGTCCGTCTCCGAGACGTGCACGACGTCGTCGACGCAGGAGGGGTCGAGGATGCCGGGGCGGACCCCGGTGCCGAGGCCCGGGATGAGACGGCGGCCCGCCGGCGTCCCGAACGTCACGGAACCGACGACGTCGACGGCCACGACGGTGACCGACGGCTGGTTCTCGCGGAAGTAGTTCGCGCAGCCCATGAGGGTGCCGGTGGTCCCCGCGCCGATGAACAGGACGTCGAGGAGGGGGAACGCCTTGGCGATCTCGGGTCCCGTCGTGCGGTAGTGGCCCATCCAGTTGCCGTCGTTGGCGTACTGGTTGAGCCACAGGTAGCCGCTGTTCGCCGCGCACAGCCGGCGCACGTACGCGAGGCGGGCGCCGAGGAACCCGCCCTCGGGATCCGGTTCGCCGATGATGTGGACCTCGCTGCCGAGCGTCTCCATCAGCCGGATGGCGGTGCGGGTGCAGCGCACGTCGGTGACGCAGACGAAGCGGTAGCCGCGGCTGGCGGCGACGACGCTGAGGGCGACCCCCATGTTCCCGGAGGACGACTCGATGAGCGTCGAGCCCGGCGTCAGCTCCCCGGCGCGCTCCTTGGCCTCGACCATCTCCGCGGCGGCCTTGAGCTTGACCGAGCCGGCGAAGTTGAAGCCCTCGCACTTGAGGAACAGCCGGCGGCCCACGCTGCGCCGGAGATCGACGTAGAGGTCCTCCACATTGAAGTCCATGGGATTCGAGATGATAGCCGCCACCTGTTGCAACCCAATCTCTTCAAGGGAAGCCCGCCACGACCGGCATTTCACAGTTGGCCACGCTCCGATATTTGATCTATACGGCAGCTACTGGCCCCGCGGGCGCGACCTCCCGCCGATACCCTCCGGCCCCGGGGAATTCACACAAGGGAGGGGCGCGCGCCACGGAAGGCCGCCGCGCCCCTCCCCCGAAGATCACCGGGCCGCCGGGGCCCCGCCCGACAACACCCCCTGCCAACCGTTTCTTGCAGGACCCCCGCCACGCATCATTTGCGGGCCCGCCGAACAGCCCGGACGCCACTCCCCGTGATTCGGGATCACCACGATCCCGGCATAGCCGTACTCCGCGACCAACAGGGTGATCACATTCGAATCCACCCGTCGAAATAGCCGGTCGACCACCCCGATCCGGCCAGTTCCGAAGGTTACCGGCGCGTTAGCGGCAGCAATCCCTCCCCGCCGGGGATCCTTGACTCCCGTTCCAGGACGTGCCTACAGTCACAGCGCGGCGAAAATTCGCCCGCTGGGTCGGCGACGCAATAGTTCACGGGGGACGGGGACTAGAAGATGCCTTCTGACGCTCCTTCCACGGGCCCGTGCGCCGGCCCGGGCGACCGCACCGCCCTGCCGGCCCCCCGTCGGCGGGACACGGCACCGCAGCATCTCCCCGCCGCCCTTTCCTGAGACCCTCTCCGACACTCCGCCCCTCTCCTTCCGGCAGTACCGGGGGGAATGCGGCGCGCCATCGAACCGGCGCCATCCGGGGGATTTCCGGGCCGTGCCGCCCCGGCGATCCCGCGAGCACGCACCCACGTTGCCTCGATGCAAAAGGAGCGCTTTCCTGATGGAGTTTCGGATTCTCGGCCCCGTGGGACTCTGGCTGGAGAACAAAGAGATTCCGCTCAACGGAACGAAACAACGGACCATGCTCGCGGCATTACTGCTGGCCGGTGAGCGGGTGCTCCCCGACCACCGGCTGGGCGAGGCGCTGTGGGGCAGGAACCCGCCCGGCACGTACCAGGCGCAGATATACACCTACGCGTCCAGACTGCGGCAGCACCTGGAGGACCACGCCGAGATAGTCCGCAAGGGCTCCGGCTACCTGCTGCGGATCGTCTCCGGGAGGTTCGACTACAGCGAGTTCGACGCGTTGTCGCGGGCCGGCCACACCGCGCTGCGCAGGCGCCGCTACGGCCACGCCGCCGACCTGCTGCGGGCGGCGCTGGAGCTGTGGCGGGGCCCGACCCTCACCGACGTGACCGAGCACCTGGGCGAGACCGAGCGGCCGAGCATCGAGGAGGCGTACATGGAGACGCTGGAGAGCCGCATCTCGGCCGACCTCGCGCTCGCCCGGCACGTCCAGATCACCTCCGAGCTGGTCGGCCTGGTCCGCGCGTACCCCCTGCGGGAGCGGTTGCGGGCGCAGCTCATGCTGGCGCTGTACGCGACGGACCGGCAGGCCGACGCGTTCGCGGTCTTCCACGAGGGGCGCCGGCAGCTGGAGGACGAGCTGGGGGTCGACCCGGGGCCGGCGCTGCGCCACACCTACCAGGCGATCCTCACCGGCAGCGTCGACGGGTTCGCGCCCGAGGCGTTCACCGGCCGGCCCGACCCCGCCCCGGTGGGCGGGGACTCCCCCTGGCGCGGCGGGGCCCTCCTCACCGCGCTCGGGACGCGTCAGCCGTAGCGGTTCATCTCGTGGAAGAAGCCGGGGACGGTGTGCAGCGCGCCGTCCCCGGCCACCTCGTCGTACACGTGCTTCGCCACGGCGAGGTCGAGGACGCCCAGCCCGAAGGGCGAGAAGACGACCGGCCGGTCCGGCGGGCAGGCGGCCCCGCCGGTGAGGACGTCGAACAGCGTGCCGGTGACGAAGTCGCGGTGGCCGACGCGCTGTTCGGTCAGGTGCAGCGACGTGCCGGCCTTCATGCAGTGCTCGACGTCGTCGGTGACGTTGTGCGAGGTGAGCACGACGTCGGTCGACAGGTCGCGCAGGGAGAGGTGCAGCACCAGCGGGTGGTGGGCGAACCACGCCGGGTCGGTGACGTGCGGGCGGCCGGCGACGGTGGCGAACACGACCAGGTCCGAGGAGCGGACGAGGTCCTCCGCCGACGCGTGGACGGTGGTCTTCGCCTCCCCGGCCCGCTCCAGGTAGCCCCTGAAGCCCCGCGCGTGGTCGGGCGACAGGTCGTGCACGCCGACCTCGTCGAAGACGAACCCGTTGCCGGCGAGGTAGGTGTGGACGAAGCGGGCGATCAGTCCGGTGCCGAAGAAGCCGACCCGGCGGGGCCGTTCGCCCCGCTGCCCGCTCAGGGCGACGGCGGCCAGCGCCGCCGACGCGGCGGTCCGGACGGCGCTGATGATCGAGCTCTCCAGGCAGGCGAAGGGGTAGCCGGTCCGGGTGTCGTTGAGGACGAGGACCGCGGAGGCCCTCGGGAGGCCCGCCTCCACGTTCTCGGGGAAGCTGGAGATCCACTTGATGCCGTGCACGTCCACGTCGCCGCCCACGGAGGCGGGCAGCGCGATGATCCGCGACGACGGCCGGTCGGGGAAGGTGAGGAAGTACGAGTCGGGGTTCACCGTCCGCCCGGTGCCGTGCAGCCGGTAGGCGGCCTCGACGATCCGGGTGACGTGCTCCTCCCTCCCGTCGAGCACCTGGTGGACCTGGGCGCCCGGGATCACGGCGAACGCCGGGGCCGGGGAGGGGGATGGGGACTGGTTCACGTGTCGCCTTCCTCGTGGGGCCCGGCCCAGGCGGCCGGGCGCGGCTCGTCGGACATCGCGACCAGGACGCGCCGGCGGCCCGTGAAGGGCCTGCGGCCGTGTCCGACCAGCACGTTGTCGACGAGGAGCAGGTCGCCGGTCCGCCAGTCGACGTCGACCGCGGCGTCGAGGCCCCGGTCCCGTATCTGGGTGACGTACCCGGCCGGGATGGGGGTGCCGTCGGCGAAGGCCACCGACTGCGGGAGGTCCCGCTCCGGCATGATCGCGCGGAGGGCCGCGGCCGTCGCGTCGCCGAGCCCCGCGGCGTGCCACTGGTCGGCCTGGTTGAACCAGACCTCGGCGCCGGTCACCGGGTGCCTGACCGTCGCGGGCCGGGTCCGGCTGATCCGCAGGGTCCCGTCCGGCCGCCACGCGTACTCGGCGCCGGTGCCGTCGAGGTACGCCTCCGCCTCCGCCCGGGAGTCGGTCTCGAAGGTGTCCTGCCAGCTCCTGCCGAAGCCCTTCCCGCCGTGCAGGTTCTGCGTGTAGCGCACGCCGCCGGCGAAGCGCTCGCGCACCTCGGGGTCCAGGGACGCCAGCCACCGCGCGCCGTCCACGACGGGGGTCGCGCCGCCCGTCTCGGCGGCGCGGTCGCAGTGGAAGACCAGCCGCGACGGCCACCGGTGGGCGTAGCTCAGCTCGTTGTGCAGGGAGATCGTGTACTCGGGCGGGTACTCGGTGGAGGTGTAGACGTTGCGCCCGACCTTGCTGCGGGGCGAGTTGCCGTGGACGTACGCCAGCCGGCCGGGCAGCAGCAGGTCCAGGACCCCGTCCAGTTCGGCGGCGGTGACGCGAAAGCCGCGGAAGACGAGCGCCTTGGCCTCGACGAGCCGCGCCCGCAGGTCGCCGATGCCGCGCAGGTGGGCGGTCAGGCCGGCCGGGGAGGGCTCCTCCTCCACGTCCGCCGGGGTGACGACGAGCGGTTTCCAGGGGCTGTGGTCGTCCATCGGGTTTCTCCTCTCCGGCGGGGCCACGGGCCCGCTCCGACCCTGGGGAGCGCCTCTATATTTCTTCGCTATCCGGCCTATCCGGCCGCCGTCCGCGCCCCCTCCCGCAGCCGTATAGGCGGTCTATAGCCGCGCTTCGCAGGGTGGTCGTCACCGTGTCACCCCGGTGCGCCCGGGAGGGACCCGGATCCGGCGAGCGAGGGAGTCGATGATGGTCGACGCAGGCGCGGCGCGGCTGCCCCTGTCCGCGGGGCAGCAGGGCGTGTGGTTCGCCCACCAGCTCGATCCGTCCGGATGGGCGTACACCTGCGCGGAGTACCTCGACATCGGCGGCCCCCTCGACCTCGCGCTGTTCGGCCGGGCGTGGGCGCTGCTGCGCGCCGAGGCCGACGTCGTGCGCGTCCGGACGGTCGTACGGGACGGCGACGGCAGCCTGTGGCAGGTCCTGGACCCCGGCCACGGCGCCTCGGTGCCGCTGGTCGACCTGACGGGCGCGGCCGACCCGGAGGGGGACGCGCGACGGTGGATGCACGCGGACGTGCAGCGCCCGCTCGACCTGGCCGCGGGGCCGGTCTCGGCGTACGCCCTGCTGAAGCTCTCGGAGGACCGGTACTTCTTCTACTACCGGATCCACCACGTCGCCGTCGACGGCTTCGGCGTCCACCTCCTGGGGCAGCGGCTCGCCGAGATCCACTCGGCGCTCGCGGCCGGCGCGCGGGAGGTCCCGCCGGTCTTCGGCCCGCTGGAGGACCTGCTCGCCGAGGAGGCCGCGTACCGCGCGTCGGAGGATTTCCGGACCGACCGCGCCTACTGGCTGGAGCGTTTCGCCGACCGTCCCGAACCCCCGCGCGTGCCGGGCCGGCCGGGCGGGGCGGCCCTGCCGCAGGAGCTGCTGCGGCTGCGGCTGACCGCCCCGCTCCCGGCCGCCGACCTCGCGCTGCTGCGGGAGGCGGCCGCCGAGGCGGGCACCACCTGGCAGATCCTCTTCACGGCCGCCGTCGGCGCCTACGTCCACCGCGTCACCCGCCGGCCCGACGTCGTCCTCGGCCTGCCCGTCAGCGGGCGGCGCAGCGCCGCGTCCCGCCGCGTCCCCGGCATGGCGACCAACAGCGTGCCGCTGCGCCTGGACGTCGCCCCCGGCGACACCCTGGCCCGGCTGGTGGGCCGGCTGACGCGGGAGGTCGGGGCGGCGCTGCGGCACGAGCGGTTCCGCCTGGAGGACCTCCAGCGCGAACTGGCCCTGGACGCCGGCGCGGGCGCGCTGCTGGGGCCGATCGTCAACTTCATGCCGTACGGCGGTCCCCTGCGCTTCGGTGACACGCCGGCCACCAGCCACAACCTGGCCTCCGGGCCGGTCCTGGACCTGTTCGTCACCGTCCGCCCGGAGCCCTCCGGCGAGGCGATGTCGCTGGTGCTGGACGGCAATCCGGAGCTGCACGACGCCGAGGGCCTGGCCGCGCACCGCGAGCGGCTCCTCGCCTTCACGCGCGCCGCCGCGGCCGGCCTGGACACGCCGGTCGCGTCGCTGGACGTGCTCGGTGCGCGGGAGCGGCACCGGCTGCTCGTGGAGCGCAACGCGACCGCCCTGGAGACGGGCGGCGAGACCGTGCCCGAGCTGTTCGCGCGGCGCGCCGCAGCCGAACCGGCGCGTGTCGCACTGGTCGACGGGGCGCGCACGATGACGTACGGCGAACTCGACGCGGCGTCCGGCCGGCTCGCCCGGCGGCTGGCGGAGCGGGGCACCGGGCCGGAGGACCTCGTGGCGCTCGCGCTGCCCCGCTCGCCCGAGCTGGTCGTCGCGATGCTGGCGGTGCTGCGGACCGGCGCGGCCTACGTGCCCGTCGACCTGTCGTACCCCGCCGAGCGCGTCCGGTACACGCTGGACGACGCGGCCGCCCGGTCCGTCGTCACCACGGCGGAGGCGGCCGGGCGGCTGCCCGCCGGCACGCCCCGCGTCCTGCTGGTCGACTCCGCGGACGGGGACGGGGACGGCGCCCGGGTGGACGCCGGGGACGAGGCGGGCGGGCCCGTCCGGGACGCCCCGCCCGGACCGCACCCGGACCACCCGGCGTACGTCGTCCACACCTCCGGCTCCACCGGCGCGCCCAAGGGGGTGGTCGTCTCCCACCGCGCCCTGCGCAACCTGGTGGACGACCACGTCCGGCGGTACGGGCTCACCGCCGACAGCCGGGTGCTGCAACTGGTCTCGCCCAGCTTCGACGTGGCGGTGAGCGACATCTGGCCGGTGCTCCTGTCGGGCGGCCGGCTGGTGCTGGCCCCCGACCCGCGGACGGTCACCGGCCCGGCCCTGGCCCGGCTGCTGCGCACGGAGCGGATCACCCACGCGGCGATCCCCCCGGTCTTCCTGTCCCGGACGCCCTGCGACGACCTGCCCGACCTGCGGGCGCTGCGCACCGGCGGCGAGCCCATGGCGCCCGAGGTGCTGCGGCGGTGGGCCGCGGGACGGCGGATGCACAACGAGTACGGGGTGACCGAGGCGGCCGTCACCTCCACGGTCAGCCGGCCGCTGGAGCCGACCGGGACGCCGCCGATCGGCGAGCCCGTCGCCAACACCCGCGTGTACGTGCTGGACGACGCCCTGGAGCCGGTCCTGCCGGGCACGGTCGGCGAGCTGTACCTCGCCGGGGCGGGGCTGGCGCGGGGGTACCTGCGCCGCCCGGCGCTGACCGCCGAGCGGTTCGTGCCGTGCCCGTACGGCGGGCCCGGGGAGCGCATGTACCGCACCGGCGACCTGGTGCGGTGGCGGGACGACGGGCAGCTGGAGTACCGGGAGCGGGCCGACAGCCAGGTCAAGATCCGGGGCCTTCGCGTCGAGCCCGGGGAGATCGAGGCGGTGCTGGCCCGGCACGAGGCGGTCGGGACGGCGCTCGCGGACGTACGGGAGGACCGGCCCGGCCGGAAGCGGCTGGTGGCCTACGTGGTGCCCCGGCCCGGTGCGCGGCCCGACCCGGAGGAGCTGCGCGCCTTCGCGGCCCGTTCGCTGCCGGACCACATGGTGCCCGCCGCGGTGGTGCCGCTGGACGCCCTGCCCGTCACCCCGAACGGCAAGGTCGACCGGCGGGCCCTGCCCGCGCCGGACCCGTCCGCCGGCGGCGCGGACCGGCCGCCGCGCGACGCGCGCGAGGAGGCGCTGTGCGCGCTGTTCGCGGAGGTGCTGGGCCTGGAGCGGGCCGGCGTGGCGGACGCGTTCTTCGAGCGGGGCGGCGACAGCGTCACCGCGCTCCAGCTGGTGGCCCGCGCCCACGAGGCGGGGCTGGTGGTCGAGCTGGCGGACGTCTTCCGGTACCCGACCGTCGCACAGCTGGCGCCGCGGGTACGGGAGCGGACCGGCGCGGACGGGGACGCCGGGGACGCGGCGGGCGCGGCGGGGCCGACCGGGGCGCCGCTGGTGGCGCTGACCCGCGCCGAGGCCGACGCGCTCGCGGCCGCCCACCCCGGCCTGTCGGACGTCCTGCCGCTGACCCCCCTCCAGGAGGGGCTGCTGTTCCACAGCGTCCTGGCCGGGCACGGCGACGACTCCTACGTGGCGCAGCTGCGCCTCGACGTGGAGGGCCCCCTCGACGCGGCGGCGCTGCGCGCGGCGGCCGAGGTGCTGCTGCGGCGGCACCCCGCGCTGCGGGCCGCGTTCCGGCACGAGGGGACGGCGGAGCCGGTACAGGTGATCTGCGACGACGTACGGCTCCCGTGGGCGGAGCACGACCTGTCGGCGCTGCCCGGGGAGCGGCGGGCGCGGGAGGCGCGCCGGCTCGCCGCGGAGGACCGGGACCGCCGCTTCGACATGGCGGCGCCGCCGCTGCTGCGCTTCCTGCTGCTGCGCCTCGGCGACGGCCGCAGCCGCCTGCTGCTGACGGCGCACCACATCCTGTGGGACGGCTGGTCGACGGCGACCCTGCTGCGGGAGCTGTTCACGCTCTACGCGCGCGGGGGCGACGCCCGCGCCCTGCCCCCCGCCACCGGACACCGCGCCCACCTGGCGTGGCTCGCCCGGCAGGACCGCGAGGCGTCCCGGCACGCCTGGGCGACCGCCCTGAAGGACCTGGCCGGGCCGACCCTCGTGGCGGAGGGAGCGCCCGAGCCGGCGCCGCGGCAGGAGCACCTGTCCGGGGAACTGGACGAGGAACTGACCGGGCGGCTCACCGCGCGGCTGTCCGCCCGCGGGATCACGGCGGGCACGGCCGTGCAGGGCGCGTGGGGCCTGCTGCTGTGCGGGATGACCGGGCGCGACGACGTGCTGTTCGGGACGTCGGTGTCGGGGCGGCCCCCGGAGCTGCCGGGCGTCGAGGGCATCGTGGGCCTGCTGACCAACACCGTCCCGGTGCGGCTGCGGCTGCGGGCCGGGGAACCGCTCCTCGACACCCTGGCGCGCCTCCAGGAGGAGCAGACCGCCCTGGTGCCCCACCACCACCTGGGGCTCCCCGAGATCGTGCGGCTGGCGGACACGGGCGGCGGGCACGCCGGCCCGGGCCCCGGCGCACTGTTCGACACGGCCCTCACCTTCGTCGGGTACTCCTTCGACCCGGTCGGGCCGGCGGCGGCCGGGGGCCTGCGGCTGTCCGGCTTCGACGTGGCGGACGGCACCCACCACCCGCTGCGGCTGGCCGCCGTGCCGGGCCGCACGCTGGCCCTGCGGCTGGGCTACCGGCCCGACCTGTTCTCGCGCGCGGAGGCCGGGAGGCTGCTGGACCGGCTGGTGGGCACGCTGGAGTCCCTCGCCGGACTCCCCTGACCCGCCGTGCCCGCCGCTGCTGCGCACCACCCACCGATCCCGTCCACCGAGGAGGCGAGGCGGCCTTGCGGACGCCCGACGTATTCATCAAGGGGCTCGGAGTCTTCCTGCCCGGCACGGTCACCGTCGAGGAGGCCGTGGAGAAGGGCTGGTACCCCGCCTTCGAGGCCGAACTGCACGAGCTGGCCGGCGCCGCCGTGGCCGGCGCGACCCCCGCGCCCGAGATGGCGCTGCGGGCGGCGCGGGAGGCGTACGAACGCTGCGGCCACCGCCCCGGCGACACGGACCTGCTGCTCTACGCCGACTCCTGGCACCAGGGGCCCGACGGGTGGCAGCCGCAGTACCACCTGCAGCGCCACCTGGTCGGCGACGACGTGCTCGCCGTCGAGGTGCGGCAGGGCTGCAACGGCATGTTCGGCGCCCTGGAACTGGGCGCCGGCTACCTGCGGGGCCGCGCCGCCGGGGCGGGCGGCGGGCGGGCGGCGACGGCGCTGCTCGTGGCGGCGGACAACTTCGGGACCCCGATGATGGACCGCTGGACCATGGGGCCCGGCTACGTGGCGGGGGACGCGGCCTGCGCCGTGCTCCTGACCACCGAGCCGTCGTTCGCGCGGCTCCTCGCCGTGGGATCGGCGGCCGTGTCGGAGGCCGAGCAGATGCACCGCGGCGCCGAGCCGCTGTTCCCGCCCGGCCCGACCACGGGGCGTCCGCTCGACTTCCGGGCCCGCAACGCCGAGTTCAAGGAGGCCGCCCTCGCCGACGGGGTGGGCACCGGGGCGCTGGTGCGGGTGCACGGCAGGACGCTGGAGCTGGTCGAGCGGACCCTGGCGGAGGCGGGGATCGGCCTGGGCGACGTCACGCGCGTCGCGTACATGAACTACTCGCGGGAGATCGTCGAGCAGCGGTGCATGGCGGCGCTCGGGCTGCCCCTGGAGAAGTCCACGTGGGAGTTCGGCCGGACCGTCGGCCACCTGGGCGCCGGCGACCAGGTCGTGTCGCTCGACCACCTGCTGCGCACCGGGGAGCTCGGGCCCGGCGACCACCTGCTGATGCTCGGCGTCGGCCCCGGCGTCACCCTGTCCTGCGCGGTCGTGCGGATCCTGCGGTCCGCCCCGTGGTGCAGTTGACCAAGGCTAAGGAGACCGAAGTCGTGTCCATCACAGACGAATCCGCAGCGACCGGCTCACCCGCCCCGGCCGCGTCCGCGCCGCCGCCCGAACCCATCGCCGTCATCGGGGCCGGGTGCCGGCTGGCGGGTGACGCCGACTCCCCCGACGCGTTCTGGGACATGCTGCTCGACGGGCGGGACGGAATCGGCCCCATGCCCCAGGACCGCTGGGGCGTCTACCGGGACCTGGGCCCGGAGTACGGCGCCGCCGCCCGCCGCGCCGACGTCCCCGGCGGGTTCCTCCGGGACGTGGAGGGCTTCGACTCCGCCTTCTTCGGCCTCAGCCCGCGCGAGGCCGAGCTGATGGACCCGCAGCAGCGGCTGCTCCTGGAGGTCGTGTGGGAGGCCCTGGAGGACGCCGGGGTGCCGCCGCGCAGCCTGGCCGGCGGCGACACCGGCGTCTTCGTCGGCATCGGCTCCGACGACTACGGGCGCCGCCTCCTGGAGGACCTGCCGCGCATCGAGGCGTGGACCGGCATCGGCAGCGCGATGTGCGCGGCCGCGAACCGGATCTCGTACGCGCTCGACCTGCGCGGCCCCAGCATGGCCGTGGACACCGCCTGCTCCGCGTCGCTCGTCGCGACCCACCTCGCCTGCCAGAGCCTGCGCGCCGGGGAGAGCGGCATCGCGCTCGTCGGCGGCGTCAACCTGATCATCTCCCCCGGCCTGACCCTCACCCTGGAGGCCGCCGGGGCCACGGCGCCCGACGGCCGCTGCAAGCCGTTCGACGCCTCCGCCGACGGCTACGGGCGGGGCGAGGGCGGCGCGGTCCTCGTCCTCAAGCGGCTCGCCGACGCGCGACGCGACGGCGACCGGGTGCTCGCCGTGATCCGCGGCAGCCACGTCAGCCAGGACGGCCGCACCAACGGCATCATGGCCCCCAGCGGCACGGCCCAGCGGGCGCTCCTGGAGACCACGCTGCGCCGCTCGGGCATCGCGCCGCGGACCGTCGACTACGTCGAGGCGCACGGCACCGGCACCCGGCTCGGCGACCCCCTCGAAGCGGGCGCCCTCGCCGCCGTGTACGGACGGGGCAGGCCGGCCGACGCCCCGGTGCTGGTCGGGTCGGTGAAGCCCAACATCGGGCACCTGGAGGCGGGCGCCGGCGTCGCGAGCCTCCTCAAGGTCGTCCTGGCCCTCTCGCGGGGCGAGATCCCGCCGAGCCTCAACCACACCGAGGGCAACCCCTCGATCGACTGGGCCGGCAGCGGGCTGCGCGTCGTCACCGCGCGCACCCCGTGGCCCGAGACGGGCCGGCCCCGTCGCGCGGGCGTCTCCGGGTTCGGCTACGGCGGCACCATCGCGCACGTCCTGCTGGAGCAGGCGCCCGAGCCGCCCGCCGCGCCCGCGCCGCCGGGCGGCCCGGAGGCGGCCGCGTCCCGGACGCGGGACGAACCGCGCGTCTACCCGCTGTCCGGCAGGTCCCCGGCCGGGCTGCGGGCGTACGCCGGCGAGCTCGCCGACTGGCTGACCGGCCCCGGCCGCGAGGCGCCCCTGGAGTCGGTGGGGCACACGCTCGCGCTGCGCCGCTCGCACCTGGACAGCCGGGCCGCGGTGGTCGCCGCGGACCGCGACGAACTCGCCGCCGGGCTGCGGATCGTCGCGGGCGGCGAGGAGTCGCGGGAGGCGGTCGTCGGCGCGGCGCCGGCCGACCCCGGCCCGGGGCTCGTGTGGGTGTTCTCCGGCCACGGCTCGCAGTGGGCGGGCATGGGCCGCGAACTGCTCACCGGGGAACCGGCGTTCGCCGCCGCGATCGACGAGCTGGAGCCCGTCTTCCTGGAGGAGATCGGCTTCTCGCCCCGCCGGGTGCTGCTCGACGGCGACTTCCCGACCGTCGACCGCGTCCAGACGATGATCTTCGCGGTGCAGATCGGGCTCGCCGCGGTCTGGCGGGCCCACGGCGTCACCCCGGCCGCGGTGATCGGCCACTCCGTCGGGGAGATCGCCGCGGCCGTCACCGCCGGGGTCCTCACCCCCCGGGACGGCGCCCGGCTGATCTGCCGCCGCTCCGTGCTGCTGCGCCGGGTCGCCGGGCAGGGCGCGATGGCGATGGCCGGCCTCTCCCTGGAGGAGACCACCGAGCGGCTCGCGGGCCGCGGCGACGTCGTCGCCGCCATCTCCGCCTCCCCCTCCTCCACGGTCGTCTCCGGTGACGCGGCCGCCGTCGAGGCCCTCGTCGAGCAGTGGCAGGCGGAGGGCGTCCAGATGCGGCGGGTGGCGTCCGACGTGGCGTTCCACAGCCCGCAGATGGACGTGCTCGTCGAGGAGCTCGCCGCCGCCGCGCACGACCTGACCCCGCGCGAGCCGGTGGTCCCGATGTACTCGACGGCGCTCCCGGACCCCCGTACGACCCCGTCCGCCGACGGCGCGTACTGGGCGGCGAACCTCCGCAACACGGTGCGGCTGGCGGCGGCGGTGCGGGCCGCGGCCGAGGACGGCCACGGCGCCTTCCTGGAGGTCTCCGCCCACCCCGTGGTCGCCCACTCGATCCGCGAGACGCTCGCCGACCTCGGCCGGGAGGACGCCTTCGTCGGCTCCACGCTCCGCCGCGACCGGCCCGAGCGGCCGGCGCTGCTCGCCGCGCTGGCCGCCGCGCACACGCGGGGCGTCGCCTGCGACTGGACGCGCCTGCAGCCGCACGGCGGCCTGGTCGCGCTGCCGCCGGTGGCCTGGCAGCGGCAGCCGCACTGGCGGGAGACGCGCCTGCCCGGCGCCGGGCAGGGCCTGGGCCACGACGTGGACGCCCACACCCTCCTCGGCTCCCCCGTGCCGGTCTCCGGGCGGTCGCTGCGGCTGTGGCGCACCCTGCTGGAGGACGCCAACCGGCCCTATCCGGGCAGCCACACCATCCACGGCACCGAGGTCATGCCGGCGGCGGTGCTCGTCAACTCGTTCCTGGCGGCGGCCCACGACGGCGACGGGGACGGCGGGCGGGGGCGGCGCGCCGTGGGCGAGGTCGCGCTGCGGCTGCCGCTCACCGTGGGCGAGCGCCGCGAGCTCCAGGTCGTGCACGACGGCAGCGGGCTTCAGCTGTCGTCCCGCACCGCCGAGGGCGACGGCTCCTGGCTCACCCACGCCACCGCGACCGCCCCGGCCGCGCCCCCCGCCCTGCCGGAGGGGCTGCCCGCCCTGCCGTCCGGGCCGCGGGGGCCGGCGCCGGCCGACCCGGAGGAGATCGGACGGCACCTGGCGTCGGTCGGCGTGCCGTCCATGGCCTTCGACTGGACCGTGGAGGAACTGCTGCGCGGCGAGGGCGTGCTCCACGCGCGGGTGACGCCCCGGCAGCCCGAGCGGGCGCCGGCCACCTGGGCGCCGGTCCTCGACGCGGCCCTGTCGATCGCCCCGTCCGCGTACCCCGGTCCCGCTGCGCTGCGCATGGTGGCGGGGGCGGCGGCGGTGACCGTGGAGGGCACGCCGCCGGGGACCGTCGACGTCCGCGTCACCCACGACCCGGTGGCCGACACCGTGGACGTGCTGGTCGCCGGGGCGGACGGCCGGGTGCGGGCCGCGCTGACCGGGGTGCGGTACGGGACGATCGGCCAGGAGACCGGGGTGGCCGCGCCGCCCGCGGAGCTGGTCCACGACCTCGTGTGGCGCCCCCTGCCGGCGCGGTCCGCGGCCACCGGGCCCGGGGCGCCCGGGGCGCAGGACCCGGCGGCGGAGCGGGACGGCCGCGCGGAGCGGGACGTGGTGCTGGTCGGGGCGGTCGACCAGCCCCTCGCGGGCGCGCTGCGGGAGCGGCTGGCCGCCGAGGGCCGCCGGTTCAGGGCCGTCAAGGACCCCGGGGACCTGCCCGGCCCGAACGGGCCGGACGGGCTGGGCGCCACCACCGACGTGCTGGTGCTGCCCCCGCCGCCCGCGCCGGGCGAGTCCCTCCCGGACGCGGCGGCCGGCAACGCCTGGCTGCTGCTGCGGACGGCGCAGCGGCTGGCCGCGCCGGACGCGGTGGCGTTCCCCCGGCTGTGGTCGCTGACGGCGGGCGTACGGGAGAGCCGGGACGCCCCGGCCCTCGCGCACTCCGCGATGTGGGGCCTGGGCCGGATCGTCGCCGGGGAGCACGGCGAGCTGTGGGGCGGCACCGTGGACCTCCCGCCCGGCATGCCGCGGGAGGCGGCCGGCCCGCTCCTCGACGTGCTGGCCGCGGCGCCCGGCGAGGACGTCGTCTCGGTCCGGGACGGTGCCGCCGAGGTCGCGCGGCTGGTCCGCACGGAACGGGAGGCCGCCGGCGAGCCGGTGGCCTGCCGCGCCGACGGCACGTACCTGATCACCGGCGGTCTCGGGGTGCTGGGCCTGGAGGTGGCCCACTGGCTGGTCGAGCGGGGCGCGCGGCGCCTGGTGCTGGCCGGCCGGCGGGGGCTGCCGCCGCGGTCCGCCTGGGACGCGGTGACCGACGGGGCGACGGCCCGCCAGGTCGCCGGCGTACGGGCGCTGGAGGCGCTGGGGGCCACCGTGCGGGTGGTGGCGCTGGACGTCGCCGACGCCGCCGGGGCGGCCCGGCTGCTGACGCCGGACGCGCTGGGGCTCCCGCCCGTGCGGGGCGTGGTGCACGCGGCCGGGGTGCTGGACGACCGCATGGTCCCGCAGGTCGACGAGGAGTCGCTGCGGTTCGTGATGCGCCCGAAGGCGGACGGCGCGTGGGCGCTGCACGAGCTGTTCCCGGTGGGGAGCCTGGACTTCTTCGTCCTGTTCTCCTCCTGCGGCCAGTTGCTCGGGCTGCCGGGCCAGGCCGGCTACGGCTCCGCCAACGCGTTCCTGGACGCGCTGGCGCTGTACCGGGGGGACGCGACCAGTCTCGCCTGGACGTCGTGGCGCGGCCGGGGCATGGCGGTGAACGAGGTCGTCGACCTGGAGCTGCGCGAGCGGGGCGTCACCGACATCTCCGTACCGGAGGCGTTCGCGGCGTGGGACCACGCGGCGCGCCGGGGGCCGGGGTACTACCCGGTGCTGCGGACCGTGCCGCTGGAGGCGGGCGCCCGGCCGCTGCCGCTGCTGGGCGAGATCGGCACGGCGGCCGCGGCCGCCCCCGGACCGGAGGGGCCCGGTGACGCGTTCGCCGGGCTGACCGGGGAGGCGCTGCGGGAGCGGCTGCGGGAGGAGGTCGCCGCGCAGATCGCCGGTGAGATGCGGCTGCCGGTGGCGTCGCTGGACGTCCGGCGCTCGCTGGTGGAGCAGGGACTGGACTCGGTCATGACGATCGTCATCCGCAGGCGGCTGGAGAAGCGGTTCGGGCACAAGCTGCCGGCGACGCTGCTGTGGCACCAGCCGACGGTGGTGGCGATCGGCGACCACGTCGCGCAGCTGCTGACCGCGGAGTCGTAGCCCCTCCCCGCCGGGGATTCCCCCGTCCGCTTTTCCCGGGTCGCCCTCCTCTCCCCCGGAGAGGAGGGCGACCCGTTTTCCTGGAAAACGATCCCGGCCGCTTCGGAAGGTTTTCCGGAATGTGCGCCGAGGAATTCCGGGAGGCGTTCCTCCGGGGATCTCCCCCGCTTTCTCCGGGCCGCCCGCCACCTGCGTCATTCAGGGGTCACTTAAGGACCTTCCGGGGATTGCCGGGCGGCCCTAGTGTCGTTTTTCATCTGGCCGTCGCGGAATCACGGGATTGGGGACGCGGATGCTCAACAGAGTCGTCATCGTGGGTGGGGGAACGGCGGGCTGGATGACCGCCTCGTATCTGAAGGCCGCTTTCGGCGACCGGATCGACATCACCCTGGTGGAGTCCGGGAAGGTCGGCACCATCGGCGTGGGGGAGGCCACGTTCAGCGACATCCGGCACTTCTTCGAGTTCCTCGGGCTCAAGGAGGAGGACTGGATGCCGGCCTGCAACGCCACCTACAAACTGGCGGTGCGGTTCGAGAACTGGCGCGAGCCGGGGCACTACTTCTACCACCCCTTCGAGCAGATGCGTTCCGTCAACGGCCACCCGCTGGCCGACTGGTGGCTCCAGGACGGGCCGACGGACCGGTTCGACAAGGACTGCTTCGTCATGGCCTCGGTCATCGACGCGGGGCTCAGCCCCCGCCGGCTCGACGGCACCCTCCTCGACCAGCCCTTCGACGAGGGCGCGGGCGAGATGCAGGGCCTGACCATGTCCGAGCACCAGGGCAAGACCCAGTTCCCGTACGCGTACCACTTCGAGGCCGCCCTCCTCGCGAAGTACCTGACCGCGTACGCGGTGGAGCGGGGCGTCACGCACGTCGTCGACGACGTCACCGACGTCGCCCTCGACGAGCGCGGCTGGATCAGCGGCGTCCGGACGGCCGGGCACGGGGAGCTCACCGGCGACCTGTTCGTCGACTGCACCGGCTTCCGGGGCCTGCTGCTGAACAAGGCGCTCGGGGAGCCGTTCGTCTCGTACCAGGACACCCTGCCCAACGACAGCGCGGTCGCGCTCCAGGTCCCGATGGACATGGAGGAGCGTGGCATCCGCCCCTGCACCACCGCCACCGCCCAGGACGCCGGGTGGATCTGGACGATCCCCCTGATGGGCCGCGTCGGCACCGGGTACGTCTACGCCCGGGACTACCTCTCCCCGGAGGAGGCCGAGCGCACCCTGCGCGCGTTCGTCGGCCCCGCCGCCGCCGACGTCGAGGCGAACCACATCCGGATGCGCATCGGCCGCAGCCGCGACTCCTGGGTGCGCAACTGCGTCGCCGTCGGCCTGTCCAGCGGGTTCGTGGAGCCGCTGGAGTCGACCGGCATCTTCTTCATCCACCACGCGATCGAGCAGCTCGCCAAGAACTTCCCCGGCGCGGACTGGGACCCCACCCACCGTGACCGCTACAACGACGCGGTCGCCCACGTGATGGACGGCGTGCGGGAGTTCCTGGTGCTCCACTACGCGGCGGCGAAGCGGTCCGACACCCGGTACTGGCGCGACGCGAAGACCCGCCCGGTGCCGGACGGGCTGGCCGCGCGCATCGAGAGGTGGCGGACGCAGCTGCCGGACAGCGAGACGGTCTTCCCGTACTACCACGGGCTGCCGCCGTACTCGTACATGTGCGTCCTGCTCGGCATGGGCGGCATCGAGGTCAAGCCGTCGCCGGCGCTGGCCCTGGCCGACCCGGCCGCGGCGCGGCGGGAGTTCGACGCGATCCGGGAGAAGACCCGGCACCTGACGGCGACCCTGCCCCGGGCGTACGACTACTTCTCCCGGCTGCGCTAGGTCGTGGAGGGCCGCGGACCGGCGGGACCCCGCGCGGGTCCACCGCCGCCGGCCGCCCGCCGCCGGCCGCCCGCCGCCCGCCGCCCGGGAGGCCCGTACCGACACACCACGGAGCGTGCCATGAGCGAATCGGCCACCCGGATCCCGGTCACGGCCACCCCCGACGAGTTCCGGACCCTGATGAGCGGCTTCCCCACGGGGGTCGCCGTCGTCACCGCGGCCCTCCCCGACGGCTCACCGCGCGGCATGACCTGCTCGTCCGTGTGCGGGGTGTCACTGGAGCCGCCCGTCCTGCTGGTGTGCCTCCGGCAGGGCGGCCCGACCCTGGAGGCGGTGCTGGCCGGCGGGGCGTTCGCCGTGAACCTGCTGCACGCCGCCGCCCGCCCGACGGCCGAGCTGTTCGCCTCCGGCGACCCGCAGCGCTTCCGCAAGGTGGCGTGGGAGGCCGGCGCCGAGGCGGGCGGCCCGCACCTGACGGGCGCGGCGCACACGGTCGCGGACTGCGCGGTGGCGCTGGCGCAGCCCGTGGGCGACCACGTGGCGGTGTACGGGGAGGTCCGGCGGGTCACCCGGCGAGGCGACCCGGTCCCGCTGCTGTACGGGCTGCGGCAGTTCCGTACGTGGCCGGCGGCCCCGCAGGGCTGACGGACGCGGCGCCGTCGCGCAGGCGGCCGCCGAGCAGGGCCATGCCGAGGGGCGTCACCGTGTGGAGCACGTTGTTGCGCACGCGGCGGGTGGTGATGAGCCCGGAGTGGCGCAGGACGGCCGTGTGCTGGCTGGCGCCCGCCACGGAGATGCCCAGCCGGGCGGCGAGCTCGCTGGTGGTGCAGGCGGCGGTCAGCGCGCGCAGGGCCGCCGCCCGGGTCTGCCCGACCAGGGCGCTGAGCGCCTGGACCCGGTCCCCGGGCCGGCCCCACAGGTCGGCGGCCCGGGCCCCGGCGGCGGGCGCCGCGAAGACGAGGGCGGCCATGCCGGTCCCGGGCTCGCGCTCGACGACCCGGCCGACCCGGCCCGGCAGGAACACGGACGGGCACAGCAGCAGGCCGCGCCCGTCGAGGTGGATGTCGCGGTCGGGGCCGTCGGCGACCTCGAGGACCGGCCCGTTCCACGCGATCCGCGGGTGCAGGGTGGCGAGGAGCCGCTCCACTCCCCCGGCCAGGGCGATCCGGCCGCGCGCCTCGCACTCGGCCTCCAGCCCCTCCCGGATGCCGTCCCAGTACGGGGCGACCGCCGCCCGCCACACGTCCAGGGCCAGCCGGGTCGCGTCGGCGCGGGACAGTCCGGGCGGCGGCCCGGGGGCGGGCGGCCGCCCGGGGCCCCCTTCCAGCAGGAACAGCAGCCCGTCGGGGGCCCCGGCGGCGTGCAGCGGCCGGCCCGGGGGCGGCCAGGCGGCGGCGTGCCGGAGGAGCCGGCGGTGGGCCTCGGTGCGCCAGCACGCGTACTCGGCGTGGCCGGAGGTGGTGAGGGCGCCGAGTGCGAGGACACCCTCGGCGAGGGGGCCGAGGGTGCCTACCAGCCGGGTGCGGGCCAGGTCCGACGCGGTGAAACGGATTCTCTGCATGGTCTCGCCCCGGTGGACGTCCCGCGCGGTCAGAACGCGGGTGCGGAGGTGGGTGCCTTGAGCGTGCCCAGGTAGGGGTGCCACAGGTGCTGCGGGTTGGCCTCCACCTCGGCGACGATCTCCCGCATGGCGGTGAGGGCCTTGGGCTCCTCCCCGTCGTACACGTCGCCCTGGAGCATCTTCAGCACGTCGATGCGGTAGCGGGGGTCCTGGACGAACGCGGTGAACAGGACGTTCAGCCGGTAGTAGATGGAGATGAACTCGTACCAGTAGCGGACCGCGCGGCGCAGTTTCGTCTCGTACGTCTCGAACCGCTTGCGCGTGTAGTCGCCGGCCTCGTGTGCCGCGATGACGTCCCGCGCGGCGATGCGGGCGCTGTTGAGGGCGACGCTGACGCCGCTGGAGAAGATCGGGTCGACGAACCGGGCGGCGTCGCCGACGAGGACGAAGCGGTCACCGCAGATCTGCTTCATGGCGTAGCTGTAGTCGCCCTCCGCCTTGAACTCACGTACCCGCCGCGCCTTCTTGAGGGCGTCGTGCAGTTCGGGGCGGCTGGAGACGAAGTCCCAGAAGAAGCCCTCGCGGTCGGTGGCGGCGGCCGCGAAGCGCTTCTTCTGGGTGACGACGCCGATGCTGGTGATCGTGTCGGTGATGGGGATCTGCCACAGCCAGGTGTCCTTGATGGGCAGGAAGTGGACGAAGATGTGGTCGGCCTGGGAGGTGTCGCCGGCGACGGCGTCGCGGTCGAGTCCCTCGAACCAGGTGTGCACGGCGTACTGGTCGAAGACCGGGTCGGGGACCTTCACCTTCAGCCGGCGGCCGAGGTGGGTCTGGCGGCCCGAGGCGTCGACGACCATGCGGGCGGTGAAGTCGACCTCCTTGGAGGCGAGCCGGACGGTCAGCCGCACCACCTCGGGGTCGGTGAAGTCCGTGTCGAGGACGTGGACGCCGTTGAAGACGGTGGCGCCCTGCTCGTCGGCGTGGCGCAGCAGGATGGCGTCGAACCGGCCGCGGTCCACGTGGAACGTGTAGTCGCGGTCGACGCCGGGCTGGTCGCGTTCGACGAAGGCGATGTCGGCCGTCCAGCCGTGGCTGAGGCCGCTGAAGCCCATCCGCGGGATGTCGCGGGACTCGGCGGAGGTCCACGACGCCCCGTACTTCTTGGGGAAGCCCGCCTCGTCGATCTTCTCCAGGGCGCCGATCTCGTGCAGGACGGGCGTGGTCGCGGGGACGAGGGACTCGCCGACGTGCGGGCGGGGGAACGTCTCGCTCTCGAACACGGCCACGGACAGCCCGGCGCGGGCCAGGTAGGAGGCCATGGTGGAGCCCGCGGGCCCGCCCCCGATGACCGCGACGTCGAAGTCGGCCGTCGTCATGCCGGTTCCCCCTGGGTCTCGTTCTCCAGCGCCAGGCCGTGGAGCATGGCGGCGATGGTGCGGATGTCGCGGAAGTGGTGGGCGTCGATCTTCGCGGGCGACACGTACAGGCCGAACTCGTCGCGGATGTGGGTCAGCAGGAGCGCCACCCGCAGCGAGTCGAGGAGGCCCGACTCCATGAGCGGTGTCGTGTCGGTGAGTCCGTCGCGCGCGTCGCCGGGGAGCAGTTCCCCGCCGACGTACCGGACGAGCGCGGTCGCGTAGTCGTCTTCGGTCATCCCTCTTCGCTTCCTTCGGTGGTGGGTCGGGGGGTGTGCGGCTCGTCCAGTTCCCGCGCCCGCGCCAGGAGTTCCTCCTCGGGCAGCCGGTCGATCTCGGCGCGGATGCCGGCCTCGACGGCCTCGGCCAGTTCGGCGACGGTGCCCGCCTCGAAGACGGCCCGCGCCGGGAAGTCGATCTCGAAGGCGTCCTGGATGGCGGCGATCAGCCGGATGGCGAGGATCGAGTTGCCGCCGCTGCGGAAGAAGTGGCTGTGCGCGCCGGCCTCGATCCCGAGGAGTTCCCCGAAGATCTCCGCGATGCGCTCCTCCACGACGCCGCGCGGCGCGACCGTCTCGTCGGGCGCCTTCTCGGGGCGGGGCAGCGCGGCCCGGTCCAGCTTGCCGTTGGCGTTGAGGGGCACGGCGTCGATCGCGGTGAACGTGGCGGGGACCATGTACGCGGGCAGCCGCTCGGCGCAGTGGGCGGCGAGGGCTTCCCGCAGTTCGCGCGGGTCCCCGGCGCCCGGCGCGGGCACCCAGTAGGCGGCCGGGGCGGCGGCGCCGCCCGCGTCCTCGACGGTGACGACGACGCTGTCCCGTACGGCGGGGTGGTCGTCGAGGACGCTCCTGATCTCGCCGAGTTCCACGCGGTGGCCGCGGATCTTCACCTGGCCGTCGCGCCGGCCGACGAAGTCGACGTCCCCGCCGGGCAGCAGCCGCACCAGGTCGCCCGTGCGGTAGAGGCGCGTCCCGGCGGGGCCGTACGGGTCGGGGAGGAACCGTTCGGCGGTCAGTCCGGGCCGGCCGCCGTAGCCGCGGGCGACGCCGGTGCCGCCGACGTACAGCTCCCCGACGACGCCGACGGGGACGGGGCGCATCAGGTCGTCGAGGACGCGGGTGGTGACGCCGGGCAGCGGCCGTCCGACGGGGACGGACTCGCCGGTCACGGGGGCCGTCACGGGGTGGACGCAGGTGCCGACGGACGCCTCCGTGGGGCCGTACTCGTTGATCAGCCGTCCGGGGCCGAGGGCGCGCGCCCAGCGGTCCGCCTGCTTCACCGGCAGGGCCTCGCCCGCCACCACGACGACGCCGGCGAGGTCCGCCATCGCCTCGGGAGTGAGCTGCCGGCCGAGGATCTCCAGGTGGCCGGGGGTCAGTTTCAGGAAGGAGTACGGCGCCCCGGCGCGCAGCAGCGGCCCCAGCTCGCCGAGGTCCAGGTCCTGCGGCAGCAGCCGCATCGGCTGTCCGGCGAGCAGCGGCGCCCACAGGTTCGGTACGACGAGGTCGAAGGCGACGGAGGAGAACACGGCGCCGCCGCCACCCCCGCGTGACGCCAGCTCCTCGACCGCCCAGCGGACGTGGTTGGCCAGGCCGCGGTGGGTGATCTGCACGCCCTTGGGACGGCCCGTGGAGCCCGAGGTGTAGATCGTGTACGCGAGCAGGTCGAGGTCGCCGCCGCGGTCCGGGTCGAGGTGCGGCGGGTGCCGCGGCGGCTCGTCGGAGAGGGCGTCGACGCCCGCGGCCCCGTCGTCGGTGGCCAGGACGCGGCCGGGGAAGCCGGCCGCGGCGCGCTCCCGGTGCGCGGTGGACGTGACCAGCACGTCCACGCCGGCGTCGTGCAGGACCCGCCGGACGCGTTCGGCCGGGAAGGACGGGTCCAGCGGCACGTAGGCGCCGCCGGCCTTCCACACGGCGAGGAGCGCGGCCGGCAGGTCCGCGCCGCGGTCGAGGAGGACGCCCACCGCCGACTCGGGGCCGACGCCGCGGTCCCGCAGGGCGTGGGCCAGCCGGTTGGCCCGCGCCTCCAGTTCGGCGAAGGTGACGCTGACGCCGTCGGCGACCAGGGCGGTCGCGTCGGGCGTGGCGGCGGCCCGGCGGCCGAACAGGGCGGGCACGGAGGCGGTCACCCCGGGTGCCGGTGCGGTGGACCAGCGGGCGAGGGCGGCGCGTTCGCCGTCCGGGAGGAGGTCCAGCGCGTCGAGGCGGCCGAGCGGGTCGGCCGCGACGGACTCCAGCAGCCGCTGGAAGTGGCCGGCGAGCCGTTCGACGGTGGGGCGGGTGAACAGGGACGTGGCGTACTCCAGCGCGCCGACGACCGTGCCGTCGGGCTGGCCCCGCATGTACAGGGTGAGGTCGGTCTTCGCCACGGACGACACGGCGGTGACGGCGTCGAGGTCGGCGGCGTCGGCGGCGGAGCCGGTGAGCTGCACGTCGTGGTAGTCGAACGCCACCTGGTAGAGGGGGGTGCGCGACGGGTCGCGTTCCGGCGCGAGGTCCGCGACGAGTTCCTCGAAGGGCAGTTCCTGGTGGGCGAAGGCGTCCTTGCACACGTCCCCGACGTGCCGCACGGCCTGTTCGAAGGTGAGGGAGCCCGCCAGCCGGCAGCGCAGGACGAGGCTGTTGAGGAAGAAGCCGACGACGTTCTCGATCTCGGGCCGCTCCCGTCCGGCCACCGGCGTGCCGACGACGACGTCCCACTGGGAGGTGGACCGGGCCAGCAGCGTCGTGAACGCCGTGAGCAGCACCATGAACGGGGTCGCGCCGCCGCGCCGCCCCGTGCGGGTGAGGGCCTCGGCGACGGCGGCGGGCACGGTGAACGTCACGACCGCGCCGCGCGCGTCGCGGGCGGGGGGCCGGGGCAGGTCGGTGCGCAGGGCGAGGGGCGCCGCCCCGTCGAGCACCGTCCGCCAGTGGGCGAGCTCCCGGGCCACGACCTCGTCGGTGAGGCGCGCGCGCTGCCAGACGGCGAAGTCGCCGTACTGCACGGGCAGGTCGGGCAGCCGGGGCGGGCGGCCCTCGCGCAGCGCGCCGATGATCTCGTGGAACTCCTCGCGCAGCACGGTGGCCGACCAGCCGTCGCCGACGATGTGGTGCATCAGCAGGACGAGCGTGCGGTCGGGGGCGGGGCCCGCCGATCCGTCGCCGGCGTCCGGGTCGCTGACGAGCAGCGCGCGTACGACGGGCCCCTTCTCCAGGTCGAAGCCCTCCGCGGCGTCCTCCTCGACGACCTCCCCGGCCTTCGCCCGCGGGGCCGTCACGGTGCGCAGCTCCATGGGGCCGGGCGGGTCGACGACCTGCACGGGTTCGCCGTCGCGGCCGCCGTCGGTCGTGAACCGGGTGCGGAGCGCCTCGTGGCGGGCCTTCAGCGTGTCGAGGGCGGTCCGCACCAGGCGTACGTCGTCGGTGGCGGGGACGCGCAGGAACAGGCCGGTGACCCATTCGCGGCCGCGGGGGCGGATGCGTTCCAGCAGCCACAGGCGGCGCTGGCCGAGCGACAGGGGCAGCGGGCCGGTGCGCGGCACGGGGCGTACGGCGGGGTCGGCTGCGGGGTCGACGGGGCGGTCGGGGCGGTCGTCGTCGCCGGTGACGAGCCGGGCCTGCGCGGCGACCGTGGTGGCGCGCAGCAGCTCGGGCAGCGGGATCTCCCGGCCGGTGGCCGCCCGCAGCCGGTTGGCGAGGCGGGTGAGCTGGAGGGAGGAGCCGCCGAGGCGGAAGAAGTCGTCGTGGGCGCCGACGGCGCCGGCGCCGAGCAGTTCCCGCCACACTCCGGCGACGAGGCGTTCGGCGTCGGTGGACGGGGCGGCCCCGACGGGGTCCGCCGTCGTGTCGGGGGCGGGCAGGGCCCGCCGGTCCAGTTTGCCGCTGGACGTGCGGGGGAAGGCCGCGGTCTCCACGTAGGCGGACGGCAGGTGGGTCGCCGGGAGCCGGGTCGCGAGGTGGGCGCGCAGTTCCTCGGCGGTGGGGGCCCGGTCGCCGGGGCGGGGCCGCAGGTACGCGGCGAGGCGGGTGGCGCCGCCGGGGGCCCGGTAGGAGGCGACGGCCGCCTCCAGGACGCCGGGGTGGCCGGCGAGGGCGGCCTCCACCTCGGCGGGTTCGATGCGGACGCCGTTGACCTTGACCTGGTCGTCGGTGCGCCCCAGGTACTCCAGGGCGCCGTCGGCCCGTTGCCGCACCAGGTCGCCCGTGCGGTACAGCCGGGCGCCGGGCGGCCCGTCCGGGTCGGGGACGAAGCGTTCGGCGGTGAGTGCGGGGCGGCCGAGGTAGCCGTGGGCGAGCTGGACGCCGCCGATGCGCAGTTCGCCGCGCTCCCCCGGCGCGACGGGCCGGCCGCCGGGGCCGGCGACGACGGCGCGGACGCCGGGCAGGGGGGTGCCGATGGGGACGGGTCCGGTGCGCTGGACGGGGTCGAGGCGGTGGGCGGTGACCTCGTTGGAGCACTCGGTGGGGCCGTACGTGTTCCACACCTCGACCTCGGCCGCGCCGTCGCCGTCCGCCATCCGGCGCAGGAGGCGCCGGACGGGTTCCGCGTGGAGCGGTTCGCCGCCGGAGGAGAGGAGCCGCAGGGTGGTGACGTCCCGCCAGCCGGGTTCGTCGGCCAGCGCGCGCAGCACGGACGGCACGACCTGCAGGACGGTGACGCGCTGCTCCGCGACGGTGCGCACGAGCAGCGCGGGGTCCTGCTCGGCGCCCGGCGGGGCCATGACGACGGTGCCGCCGCCGGCCAGCGGGGCGTGGATCTCCCAGCCCGCCGCGTCGAAGGTGAGCGGCGTCTTGTGGAGGACCCGGTCGCCGGGGCCGATGCCGTGGGTGCGCACGCGCCAGGAGACCTGGTTGGCGAGGCCGCGGTGGCTCACCACGACGCCCTTGGGCCGGCCGGTGGAGCCGGAGGTGTACAGGACGTACGCGGGGTGGTCGCCGCTCACCTCGACGGCCGGGGCGTGGTCGGGCAGGCCGTCGAGCACCGTGGCGGCCGGGTCGAGCGCCACCGTGCGGACGCCGGGCGCCGCGGAGCGGTCGGCGAGGTCCGCCGCGGTCACCACCACGGCGGCGCCGGTGTCGGCGAGGACGGCGGAGGTGCGGGCCCCGGGGTGGCCGGGGTCGAGCGGGACGTAGGCCGCACCCGCCTTCCACACGGCGAGGAGGACGGCGGCGAGGTGGGGGCCGCGCGGCAGGAGCACCCCGACGGGCGCCCCGGCCTCGACGCCCGCGCGCAGCAGGAGCCGGGCCAGCCGGTTGGCGTCGCGGTCGAGTTCCCGGTAGGTCAGGGCGCGGTCCCCGGCCACGACGGCGAGGGCGTCGGGGGTCGAGTCGGCCCGGCGCGCGATGCTCTCGTGGAGCGGCGCGAAGGGCGGCTCCGGCGCGTGGTTCATCGGCTCTCCAAAGGGTCGGGGCGGTGCTCGGCCCGGGGTGCGATCGTGCTGAGCCGGCCGATACTGCGCCTATACGGCGGTTATGACGGCCCGTCGGCGGCGTCGGCCGGCCGGGCGGGCGGGGAGGGCGGCGTGCCGTCGCGGCGGGCGCCGCGCACGGCCGGGGTCAGGGCGGCGGCCACGAAGGTGCCCAGCATCACCGCGGCGACCGCCAGGACCGTGGTGGTCGACCCGACGGCGGCGAGCGCGAACCCGCCGGCCAGGGCGCCCAGGGAGCTCGCGCCGGAGCTCAGCAGCCCGGCGACGGCGCCCACCCGGCCCTGCATGGCGTCCGGGGTGGTCTGCACCTGGTAGACCCCGGCCATCAGGTTGAGGACGGCTCCGGCGAAGGAGGTCCCGGCGAACAGCGCGGCCAGGACGAACACGTTCGTGGTGAGCGCGACGAGGGGCATCAGCGCCGCCCACACCGCGAAGATCGAGATCATCACGGTGCCGGGGTGCAGCCGCCGCACGAACCGCGAGCCGGTGAGGGCACCGGCGATGCCACCGACGCCGGACACGAGGCCGATGAGTCCGATGGTGGCCGGGGAGCCGCCGCTCTCCTTGACGATGAGGACGAGCGCCAGGGAGAGCGCCTGGAAGAGGACGTTGGTGACGGCGACGAACAGGATGGCGGCCCGCAGGAAGCGCTGCCCCCACAGCCAGGTGAAGCCCTCGCCGATCTCGGCCCGCATCCGCCACGGCTCGTGCCGGCGTTCGGCGGTCTGGAACCGGGCCCGGATCAGCAGCAGGCCGACCAGCGCGGCGAGGTGGCCGACGGCGGCGAAGAGGAACGGGGACCACTTCGCCGCCCCGTACAGGGAGCTGCCCAGCGGCTGTCCGAGGAGGCCCGCCGCGCGGGCCCTCGCCTCGTTCTGGGAGAGCGCCGTCGACAGGTGGGCCTCGTCGACGACGTTGCGCACCGCGGCGCGCTCCGACAGCCGGTAGAAGATGGCGGCGGTGCCCTCGACGAACGCGACGACCAGCATGTGGGGCAGCCACAGCCGTCCCTGCGCCAGCGCCACGGCGACGCTGCCCATGGCCAGGAGCCCGGCGACGTCGCAGACGATCATCGTGCGGCGCCGGTCGAGCCGGTCCACCACGACACCGGCCGGGAGCTGGACCAGGAGCATCGGCAGGAGCCCGGCGAAGCCCACCAGGCCCGCCTCCACGGTCGAGCCGCCGTACCAGACCATCAGCAGCGGGAAGGCGACGGTGGCGGCCCGGTCGCCGAGCACGGACAGGCCGGCGCCCAGCCACAGCAGCAGGAAGTCGCGGTTCTTGCGCAGGGGGGCCGGGGGCCGCCGCGGGCCGGACGCGACGTCCGGCCCGCCGACGGCGCTCACGCGGACCGGTCCGGCGACCCGGCGGTGTACCGCCCCGGCTCCAGCAGCCGTACGCAGTGCCTGGCCGCCTCCGCCCCCGCGTCGCCGTTGGTGAGGACGGCGAAGCCGGTGCCCGCGCCGATCCGGCACATGGCCAGGGCGTGGTAGCCGGCGCCCGAACCGCCGTGCCCGAACTGCGTGTCGGAGCCGAGGTCGTCGACGACCGTGCCGAGCCCGTACGCGCTGTGCGGGTGCCCCGGCGTCAGCAGTTGCCCGGCGCCGTCGGCGCCCAGCAGGGCCAGCGGCCGGCCGAGGCGGGAGCGGCGGATCTCCAGCAGGACCCGGGCGACGTCGGTCGCCGTGGTCCACAGTCCGGCGGCGGCCGTGTCGGGCCACCGGCGCCAGCCGCCCGGCAGCGGCCGCCCGTCCCGGCCGTGCCCCACGGCCACCGGCCGGCCGGAGCGCTCGGGGAAGGACTGGTCGAAGCTGCTGTCCGCCATGGCGAACGGCTCGAACACGACCCGGCGCATCAACGCGTCGAAGGGCTCCCCGGTCGCGTCCGCCAGGACCTGCTGGACCACCGAGAAGTGGACGTTGGCCTTGCGGAAGACCGTGCCCGGCGCCGCGGAGGAGCGGACCGCCGGATGGAGGTCCGGACGCCTCCCGTGCAGCAGGTCCGGCAGCTCCACCAGCCGCTCCCCCCGGTCCTGCCCGGTGCTCGGCGTCGGTTCGAGGCCGGCCAGGTGCCCGAGCAGCTGACGCAGCGTCAGGGTGACGCCGTCCGGGACGCTCCAGTGCCGCAGGGAGCGGGCGACGTCCTCGTCGAGGTCGACGACGCCCTCCTGGGCGAGCCGGACCGCGCCGACGGCGGTGATCAGCTTGCTGAGCGAGCCGACCTGGAACAGGGTGTCCGAGGTGATCGGCGTGCCGCCGCCCGCCTCCGTCACCCCGTGGTGCTCGACGGCGACGAGCTCGCCGTCCGCGATGACCGCGAGGCTCGCGCCGGGCACCTCCGGCCCCGTCAGCCCGCCCCCGGTGCTCCCCGGCACGGCCGCCGGCGACCGCCGCGCGGTGCTCGGGGGCGCGGCGCCGCGGTTCTCCGCCGCCACCGCCTCGTCGGCCTCCGCCGCCACCGCCGCCAGGCGGTCGTCCCGGTAGATCGTGAGCAGCGACAGCGGCAGGCCGGCGCGGCGGGCCTCGGCGATGGCCCGGAGGGCGAGCAGCGAGTGGCCGCCGAGGGCGAAGAACCGGTCGTCGCGGCCGATCCGCCCGGCGTCCAGCAGCCGCTCCCACACCGCGGCGAGCCGCCGCTCGGTGCCGGTGCGCGGGGCCTCGTACGGCCGCCGGGCGAACGCCGCGTCGTCCGGGAGGGGCAGGGCGCGGCGGTCCAGCTTGCCGTTGGGGTCGAGCGGCAGGGCGTCCAGCGTGACGAACGCGGCGGGGACCATGGGGGCGGGCAGGGACCTCGCGAGGGCCTCCCGCAGCGCCCCGGGCGCGGGCACGGCGTCACCGACGAGGTAGGCGACGAGCCGCTCCTCCCCGGCGGCTCCCCGGCCGTCCCGGTGAGCCCGGCCGTCCCGGTCGCCCCGGTCGCCCCGGAGCAGTACGCGGGCGTCGGTGACGCCCGGGACGGCGGTCAGGGCCGCCTCGACCTCGCCGGGTTCGACGCGGTGCCCCCGGACCTTGACCTGGCCGTCGTCGCGCCCGAGGAAGTCGAGGCTCCCGTCGGGCCGTTCGCGGACGAGGTCGCCGGTCCGGTAGAGGCGGGCTCCCGGCGCGCCGTACGGGTCGGGCACGAACCGCTCCGCCGTCAGGGCCGGCCGGCCGAGGTAGCCGCGGGCGACGCCGGGTCCGCCGACGTGCAGTTCCCCGGTGACGCCCCGGGGCACCGGCCGGAGCCGCGCGTCCAGGACGCGCGCCGTCACGTACGGCAGCGGGCGGCCGATCGGGACGGACGCTCCGGACTGGGGCTCGGGCCGGGCCCCGGGGGCGGGTACGGCGAACTCGTGGGTGACGACGGTCGCCTCCGTGGGGCCGTACGAGTTGAGCACCCCGCCCCGCCCCGCGAGCGCCCGCGCCCGTACGACGCCGTGCGGGGTGACGGTCTCGCCGCCGACCACCACCGTGCCCGCCAGGGGCGCCCGCGGCGTCCCGAGCCCTCCGTGGACCAGGTCGATCTGGCCGGGGGTGGCCTCCAGGAAGTCGAACGGCCCGTGCTCCTCCAGCCAGGCGCCGAGCCCGTCGAGGTCCCGGCCCTGCGGGAAGACGTGCACGGGCCGGCCGGCCGTGAGCGGCGCGAGCAGGCTCGCGACGGCCATGTCGAAGGCGACCGACGCGAACAGCGGGGCGCCGAGACCGCCGTCGCCGGCGTAGACGCGCCGGGCGTGGTCGAGGAAGTGCGCCAGCCCCCGGTGGGTGACCTGCACGCCCTTGGGGCGGCCGGTGGAGCCGGAGGTGTAGATCACGTAGGCGAGGCCGTCCGGGTCCGGTGAGGCCGGGCCTCCCGTCCCCTGCCCGTCTGCGCCCGCGTCCTGCGGACCGCCGGTGCCGTCAGGGCCGTCCGCGCCCTGCGTACCGTCGGCGCCGTCGGTGTCGTCGGGCGTGTCGAGGAGGACGCGGGGCCCCGTGAAGCCCGCCGCGGCGGGCGCGTGCGCGCCGGTGGTGACCAGCGCCGCGGTCCCCGAGTCGGCGAGCAGGTACGCGAGCCGCTCGGCCGGCAGCGACGGGTCCAGCGGGAGGTAGGCGGCGCCCGCCTTCCAGGTGCCGAGCAGCGCGGCCGGGAAGTCGGCGCCGCGGTCCAGCAGCAGGCCGACGACGCGTCCGGCGGTGACCCCGGCCCGGCGCAGCCGGCCGGCGATCCGGCGCGCGGCGGCGTCGAGCCCGGCGTACGGGACGCGCACGCCGTCCACGGTCAGCGCGGGGGCGGCGGGGGTGCGCCGCGCCCACTCCTCGAACCGTGCCAGCGGACTCCCCCCGGCCTCCTCGAACCCGGCCGCGACCAGGTCCGGAGCCGGGGCCGCCGGGGCCGCCGCGGGAGCGCCGTCCCGCTCGCCGTCCGGCAGGAACACCGCCTGGGCGTCGCCGTCCGGGTCGGTGGCCATCGCCGCGAGGACCTGCCGGTACATCGAGGCGAGGCGCCGCCCGTTCGCCTCGCTCACGGCGCGGCCGTCGACGGCGAGGACCAGGTCGGTGTCGCGGGCGGTGACGGTGAGGGGGAACTCGTCGTGGCTGAAGCCCCCCGCCGCCTCGCCGCGCGGGCCGGCCGGGCCGGGGCGCGGGGTGTCGAAGTCCTCGTAGCTGAAGTACACCTCGACGAGGCGGCCGCCTCCGGCGAGGTCGTGCTGGATCGCGGGCATCGGGAAGTTCCGGTGCGGCCACACCTCCAGCTCCCGCCGGAAGACCCGGTCGACCAGCGCCGTCCAGGTGGGTGCGGTCGGTTCGGCGGGGAACGGCAGGGTGTTCAGGTGCGTTCCGTAGACCCGCTCCGCTCCGGGCGCCTCGGGGCGGCAGTGGGTGACCAGGCCGGTGTGGAAGCGCCGTTCGGGGGTGAGCCGGCCGAGGACGGTGAGGTGGGCGGCGAGCAGGACGCTCTTGAGGGGGGCGCCCGCCGCCGCGGCGAGGGCCCGCAGGCCCGGCCCCGCCTCGTCCAGGGGCACGGTGAACCGGTGGGTGCGGCGCGGCGTGCCGGGGGCGTCGCCCCAGCCGTCGGGCAGCGTGAACGGGGCGTGGCCGGTGACGACGCGGTGCCAGTAGGAGCGGTCCTCGTCGGACGCGAGGGCCCGCAGCTCGGCGGCGACCGTGTCGGCGAACCGGACCGACGGCGGCTCGTGGGCCGGGACGTCGGAGCCGTCCCGGAAGGCCCGGTACAGCCCCAGCAGTTCGTCGCGGAACGTCGCGAAGGTCCAGCCGTCGATGACGAGGTGCGACTGGGTGACGGTGAGCTGCCAGGCGCCGTCCGCGAGCCGGTGGACGGTGAGCCGCATCAGCGGCGCCCGGTCGTGCGGCAGCGGGGTCCGGCTCTCCTCGTCCAGCGCCTCCGCGAGGACCCGCTCCCGCCGCGCCTCGTCGGCCCCGGTCAGGTCGACCACGCGCAGCGGCACCTCGGCGGAGGCGTGGACCAGTTGGAGGGGTACGGAGAAGGAGCGGGTGTCCACGGAGGTGCGCAGCGCCTCGTGGCGGGCGATCAGCTCGGCCAGCGCCCGGCGCAGGGCCTCGGCGGAGAACGGTTCCCCGGCCCCGACCCGAAGCGACGACACGCGGTGGTAGGCGCGCGGCCCGTCACCGGAGAGCATCTCGACGAGCATGCCGGTCTGGGTCCGGGTCAGCGGGTAGGCGTCGGCGAGCCCCTCGGGCAGCCGGGCCCGGTCCTCGGCGGCCGTCAGCGCGAACGGGGCGACGGCGGTGATCAGCGCGGTCGGCGCGGTCCGGCCGGACACCCCGGCGCACAGCGCCTCGACGGTGCGGTGCTCCAGCACGTCGCGGGCGGTGACGTCCAGGCCCGCCGCGCGCATCGCGCCGGCGATCACGACGGCCTTGAGGGAGTCGCCACCGAGGTCGAAGAAGGCGTCGTGGACGCCGACGCGTTCCGCGCCGAGGGCTTCGCGCCAGAGGGCGGCCACCCGTTCCTCGACCGGGGTGCGGGGGGCGGTGTACGCGGCGCGGGCGAAGGCGTCGCGGCCGGGGGCGGGCAGGGCACGGCGGTCCAGCTTCCCGTTGGGGGTGAGCGGGACGCGGTCGATGACCTGGTACGCGGCCAGGACCATGTACGGCGGCAGGGTCCGGGCGAGCCGGTCGCGCAGCGCGGCCGGGTCGGGCGGGGTGTCGCCGGCGGGGACGACGTAGCCGACGAGTCGTTTGTCGCCGGGGGTGTCCTCGCGGGCGAGGACGACCGCCTCCCGCACGTCCGGGTGGGTGGCCAGGGTCGTCTCGATCTCGCCGAGTTCGATGCGGTAGCCGCGGATCTTCACCTGGTCGTCGATGCGGCCGAGGAAGTCCAGGCTGCCGTCGGGGCGGCGCCGCGCCAGGTCGCCGGACTTGTAGAGGCGGGAGCCGGGCGGGCCGAACGGGTCGGGCACGAACCGCTCCGCCGTCAGCTCCGGCCGGTTCAGGTAGCCGCGCGCGACACCGGGACCACCGACGTGGATCTCGCCGCGGGTGCCGGTCGGCACGAGCCGGCCGTACGGGTCGAGGAGGTGGACGGTCAGGTCGCTGAGCGGCCGGCCGATCGGGTTGCCCGCGCCGGGCTCCAGGTCGCGCCGGGTGATCCGGTGGTACGTCGTGTGCACGGTCGTCTCGGTGATGCCGTACATGTTGACCAGGGCGACCCGGCCGAGGCCGAGCCGTTCGGTCCACGGCCGCAGCTCGCCGGTCTCCAGCCTCTCGCCGGCGAGGACCACGGCGCGCAGGGACAGCCGCCCGATCCGCTCGTCCCCCGCGGCGGCCGCCGCGACCAGCGAGCGGAACGCGGACGGCGTCTGGCTGAGGACGGTCACCTCCCGCTCGACGAGCAGGTCGAGGAACTCCTCGGGCGAGCGGGTCACCTCGCCCGGCACGACGACGAGGGTGCCGCCGTGCAACAGGGCGCCCCACATCTCGAAGACGGAGACGTCGAAGGCGTAGCTGTGCGCCATGGACCACACGTCCGCGTCGTCGAAGGCGTAGTGCTCCTGCGCGGTGGTCATCAGCCGCACCACGTTGGCATGGGTGAGCGTCACGCCCTTCGGACGGCCCGTCGACCCGGACGTGTAGATGACGTAGACCGCGTTGTCGGGGCCGGACGGCGGGTTGGGGGCGGTGGCGGGCTCGGCGGCCCACGCGGCCCGGTCGGCGTCGCGGTCCAGGACGACGAGGGGGCCGTCGTGGACGCCCTCGACGAGCGGCAGCGTCCCCGTCTCGGCGACCAGGACCGCGGCGCCCGCGTCGCGCAGGACGTGGGCGAGGCGGTCGGCCGGGTTGGCCGGGTCGAGGGGCAGGTAGGCGGCGCCGGACTTCAGGACGCCCAGCAGCGCGGGGAGCAGGTCCGGGCCGCGCTCCAGGCACACCCCGACGAGCCGCTCCGGTCCGGCGCCCAGCGCCCGCAGCCGGTGGGCCAGCCGGTTGGCGCGGGCGTCGAGCTCCGCGTACGTCAGGGACGTGCCGCCCGCGACGACGGCGACGGCGTCGGGGGTGCGGGCCGCCTGCCGTGCGAACAGCTCGTGGACGCAGGACCGTACGGGCTCGTGGGCGCCGGCGGCCGCGTCCGCGGTGGCGCCCGCCTGCCGCAGCAGCCGCTCGCGTTCGCCCGCCGGGAGGCAGGTGGCCCGCGCGTCGCCGTCGGCGTCGGCGGCCATCGCCTCCAGCACGGCCCGGTACGTGCCGGCGAGCCGTTCGGCGTGGTCGCGGGTCATGACGGACGCGCGGGTGTTCACGTGGAGCCGGTCGCCGCGGTTGAAGACGGTCAGGTCGAACTCGTTGGTGGCGCTGGTCATCCGCGTCCCGGTGGCGACCCTGCCGGTGTCCACCTGGTGGAAGTCGATGTAGTTGAAGTACACGTTGACGAGCCGTCCGCCGCCCCACTCGTGCTGGACGACGGGCATCGGGTAGCGGCGGTGCTCCCACAGCTCGACCTCGCGCGCGTAGACCTGGGCGACCAGCTCGCGCCAGGTGCGGGCGGAGCGGTCGACGGCGAGGGGCAGCGTGTTGAGGTACATGCCCAGCACCCGGTCGGCGCCGAGGGCCTCGGGGCGGGTGTCGACGACGAGTCCGGCGTGGTAGGCGGGCTCGTCGGTGATCTGGCCGAGGACCTTCATGTGGGCGGCGAGCAGGACGCTCTTGAGCGACACGCCGGCGGTGGCGGCCAGTTCCCTGAGCCGCTCGCCGAGGTCGTCGAACGGCACCTCCTGGTAGAGGAGTTCGTCGGACTCGCCGGCCCAGTCGGCGGGCAGCACGACCGGGGCGTGCCCGGAGGTGATCCGCCGCCAGTACGCCCGGTCGGCGTCGGACTCCAGGGAGGCGAGTTCCGCGGCGATCGCGTCGGCGAACCGCACCTCGGGCACCTCGTACGGCGCGGGCTCGGTGCCGTCGCGGAAGGCGTGGTAGCAGTCGAGGAGTTCGACCAGCAGCTGGTGGTAGCTCCAGCCCTCGGTGATGGCGTGCGACTGGGTGAAGGTCACCCACCACGCCTCGTCGCTCTCGTCGTGGGCGGTGATCCGGAACAGCGGGGCCCGCTCGACGTCGAAGGTCTCCGCGCGCTGCCGCCGCATCAGTTCGGACCGGACGGCGGTGAGGGCGTCCTCGTCGAGGCCGCGCACGTCGTGGACGTGGACGGGGATCCGGGCGGTCGCGTGCACGAGCTGGAGCGGCGTGGAGTAGCCGGTGAGGTGGAAGGAGGTGCGCAGCACCTCGTGCCGCTCGGCGAGGACGGCGGCGGCCCGGCGCAGCGCGTCCGGGTCGAGCGGCCGGTCGTCGGCGACGCGGAAGGTGTTGACGATGTGGTACGGGTTCCGCTCGCCGTCGATCATCTCGATGAGCATGCCGAGCTGGGTCCTGCCCAGGGGGTAGGCGTCCACCACGTCCTGGGGGAGCCGGGCCCGGTCCGCGTCGGAGACCAGCGCGAAGCGCTCGGTGAGGGTCCGGTCGGCCTCCGTCAGCCCCTCCCGGCCGGCGACGAGCGCGCAGAGCCGTTCGACCGTGCGGGCCTCCAGGACGTCCCGTACGGCGATGTCGACGCCCTCCGCGCGCAGGGCGCCGACCAGGGCGACGGCGCGGATGGAGTCGCCGCCGAGGTCGAAGAAGCCGTCGCGGACGCCGACGCGCTCCACGTCCAGGGACCGGCGCCAGGCGTCGGCCATGCGCCGCTCGGCGTCGGTGCGCGGGGCGACGTACTCGCCCCGGACGAACGCCTCGTCGCCGGGGGCGGGCAGGGCCCGCTTGTCGACCTTGCCGTTGGGGGTGAGCGGGATCGCGTCCAGGGTGACGAAGGCGCCGGGGACCATGTAGTCGGGCAGCGTCCGGGCCAGCCGGTCGCGCAGCTCCTCCGGGCCGGCCGGTTCGCCGCCGGCCGCGGTGACGTAGCCGACGAGGCGCTCGTCGCGGACGACCACGACGGCCTGGCCGACGGCGGGGTGGGCGGCGAGGGCCGTCTCGATCTCGCCGAGTTCGACGCGGTGCCCGCGCACCTTCACCTGGTCGTCGACGCGGCCGAGGAAGTCCAGGCCGCCGTCGGGGCGCCAGGCGGCCAGGTCGCCGGTGCGGTACAGGCGCGCGCCGGGCGGGCCGAACGGGTCGGGGACGAACCGTTCGGCGGTCAGCGCGGGCCGGTTCAGGTACCCGCGGCCCACTCCGGCGCCGCCGACGTACAGCTCGCCGGGGACGCCGGAGGGGACGGGCTGGAGCCACGCGTCGAGGACGTACAGCCGGGTGTTCCTGACCGGTTCGCCGATGGGCACGCGGCCCTCGGCGGCCGGGTCGGCGAGGACGGCGTGGGTGACGTCGTCGGAGCACTCGGTGGGTCCGTACGCGTTGAGGAGCGGGATGTGCGGGTAGCGGGCGAGCCACCGGGCGCACAGGTCGCGCGGCAGCGCCTCGCCGGTGACGACGAGCCGGCGCAGGGCGGGCAGCGCGGGGGCGGACCCCGTGGCGTCCCACAGGTCCAGGGCGGTGCGCAGCAGCGACGGGACGACCTCCAGGACGGTGACCGCCTCGTCGGCGACCCGGCCGAACAGGGCCTTCGGGTCGGGCGCGGTGTCCCCGTCGACGACGCGGACGCGGCCGCCGGTGACGAGGGCGGAGAGCATCTGCCATACGGAGATGTCGAACGCCGGCGGGGCGTTGAACACGACGCTGTCGCCGGGGCCGAGCCCGAGGTCCTCGATCTTCGCCAGCAGGTGGTTGCCCATGCCGTCGCGGCGGACCATGGCGCCCTTGGGCCGTCCCGTGGAGCCGGAGGTGTAGATGACGTAGGCGAGGCCGTCCTGCCCGGCGGACGGGGCGGGGTCGGTGCCGGGGTGTCCGCTCCAATTCGCCTCGTCGTCCAGCAGGACGGTGGTGGCCCCGCCGGCGGGCACCGCGGTGAGCAGGTCCCGGCGGGTGAGCAGGAAGCGGGTGGCGGCGTCGTCGGCCATGAAGCCGAGGCGTTCGGCGGGCGACTCGGGGTCGAGCGGCAGGTAGGCGCCGCCGGCCTTGAGGACGGCGAGGACGGCGAGGACCAGGTCGGGCGAGCGCTCCAGGCAGATGCCGACCAGGACCTCGGGTCCGACGCCGAGTTCGCGCAGCCGGTGGGCGAGCCGGTTGGCGCGGGTGTTGAGCTCCCCGTACGTGGTCGCCGTGTCGTCGGAGACGAGGGCGACCGCGTCGGGGGTGCGGGCGGCGTGCCGCTGGAACTCCTCCGGTACGGACAGGTCGACGGGGTCCCGGCGGGTCGCCGTCCGTTCGTCGAGCAGCAGCCGGCGCTCGTCGTCGGGGAGGTGGGCGGCGCGGGCGTCGCCGTCGGCGTCGGCGGCCATCGCCTCCAGGACGGACCGGTACATGGCGCGCAGCCGTTCGCCGTCGGCGCGGCTGAGGACGGCCGTGTTCGTCGTGAGGTTCATCCGGTCGCCGCGGCAGTGCAGGGTGAGGTCGAACTCGGTCTGCGACACCCCGAACCGCGCGTCGGCGCGGGTGTCGTCGGGGCCGTCGCCGTCCTGCGCGCGGGGCAGGTCGACGTAGTTGAAGGCGACGGTGACGAGCCGGCCGCCGCGCCGTTCGCGCTGGACGGCGGGGAGCGGGTGGCGCCGGTGCGGCCACAGTTCGGCCTCCCGGTCGAAGACCCGGGTGATCAGCTCGCGCCAGGTGCGGGCCGTCCGGTCGACGGGGAACGGCACGGTGTTGAGGTGCATGCCGTACACCCGGTCGGCGCCGGTCATCTCGGGGCGGCCGTCGCAGACCAGGCCGAGGTGGAAGGCGGGCGCCTCGGTGAACCGGCTCATGACCTTGGCGTGGGCGGCGAGCAGGACGCTCTTGAGCGAGACGCGCAGGCGGGTGGCGAGGCCCCGCAGGGAGTCCTCCAGGTCGTCGAGGGGGATCCGCACGTCGTAGCTCTCCCCCGGCCCGTCGTCGCGCCGCCGGCCCTCGGGCAGGGTGAACGGCGCGTGGGTGGCGACGATGTCCCGCCAGTAGGCCGCGTCCTCCTCGGAGTCCAGGGAGGCGAGTTCGGCGGCGATGTAGTCGGCGTAGCGGACGGCGGGCGCCTCGTACGGCTCCGGGGCGAGGCCGTCGCGGAACCTGCGGTACGCGCCGGTCAGTTCGGCCAGCAGCCGGTGGTGGCTCCAGCCCTCGGTGATGGCGTGCGGGCGGGCGATCGACAGCCACCAGCCGCCGTCGGTGCCGTCGGTGCCGGGGCCGCCCGCGCCGTCGGTCTCGGAGACGTAGGCGGTCACGCGCAGCAGCGGCGCGCGGCCCAGGTCGATGGCGGCGTCCCGCTCCGCCCGGAGCAGGTCCATCAGCTCCTCGCCGGGCGTGCCGTCCTCGCCGGTTCCGGTGGTCGGCACCCGGTGGACCGTCACCGGCACGTCCGCGTCCGCGTGCACGAGCTGCATCGGCACGGAGTAGGTGTGCAGGTCGAAGGAGGTCCGCAGCAGCTCGTGCCGGCCGACGACGAGGGCGGTCGCCGCGCGCAGGGCGTCGGCGGAGAACGGGTGGCGGTCGCTGATCCGGTACGAGACGAAGCTGCGGTACGCGTCGCCGCCGCCCAGCATCTCCACGACCATGCCGGTCTGCACCAGTGACATCGGGTAGGCGTCGGCGAGCCCGGCGGGCAGCTTGGCCCGGTCCTCGTCGCCCAGCAGCGCGAACGGCGCGACGGGTTCGTCGCGGTGGGCGAGCCCGGCGCGGGTGGCGAGGAGCGCGGCCAGTTCCCCGACGGTGCGGTGGGCGAACACGTCGCCGACGGACACGTCGAGGCGCTGTTCGCGCAGGGCGCCGACGAGGGCGACGGCGCTGATGGAGTCGCCGCCGAGGTCGAAGAAGTTGTCGTGGACGCCGACCCGGTCGGCGCCGAGGACGTCGCGCCAGACGGCGGCGATCCGTTCCTCGGCGGGGGTGCGGGGGGCGGTGTACGCGGCGCGGGCGAAGGCGTCGTCGCCGGGGGCGGGCAGGGCGCGCCGGTCCAGTTTGCCGTTGGCGGTGAGCGGCAGCGCGTCCAGCGCGACGAACGCCGCCGGGACCATGTACGGGGGCAGGACCGCACCGCAGTGGGCGGCCAGTTCCGCACCGGCGGGGAGGTCGGCGTCGGCGGGGGCGACGCAGTACGCCACGAGTCGTTTGTCGCCGGGGGTGTCCTCGCGGGCGAGGACGACCGCCTCCCGCACGTCCGGGTGGGTGGCCAGGGCCGCTTCGATCTCGCCGAGTTCGATGCGGTAGCCGCGGATCTTCACCTGGTCGTCGGCGCGGCCGAGGAAGTCCAGGCTGCCGTCGGGGCGGCGCCGTGCCAGGTCCCCGGACCTGTAGAGGCGGGAGCCGGGTGGGCCGAACGGGTCGGGCACGAACCGCTCCGCCGTCAGCTCCGGCCGGTTCAGGTAGCCCCGCGCGACACCGGGACCACCGACGTGGATCTCCCCGGGAACGCCCACGGGCACCAACTGCCCCCGCGGATCGAGGAGGTGGACGGTCAGGTCGCCGAGCGGCCGGCCGACCGGGTTGCCCGCGCCGGGCTCCAGGTCGCGCCGGGTGATCCGGTGGTACGTCGTGTGCACGGTCGTCTCGGTGATGCCGTACATGTTGACCAGCACCGGGGCGTCCAG
>NZ_BMSV01000007.1:106676-482737 GCF_014649335.1 Streptomyces roseolilacinus | reverse complement strand
CGACGGTGATGCCGTGGGCGGCGAAGAAGGCGTTCGCCCGCTGCCAGAAGCCGGCGGCGGTCCATGACCTTGTGACCGCCGCCGTCGGGGATGTTGCCGAGCTTTTTGATGTCGACGTGGACGAGTTCGCCCGGCCGGGCGCGTTCGTAGCGGCGGACGATCACGCCGGTGGGCCGGTCGAGCCAGGCCAGTCGGTTGAGGCCGTGACGGGCCAGGATGCGGTGCACGGTCGAAGCGGGCAGGCCCAGAACCGGTCCGATGCGGGCCGGGCCGAGCTTGCGGTCGGTCCTCAGCCGGCAGACCCGGGCCTCGAGCGCGGGTGGTGTGCGATGGGGTGTGGTTCGGGGCTTGCTGGAGCGGTCGTGCAGCCCGACCTCGCCCTCGGCCCGCCAGCGGCGGATCCACTTGTGGGCGGTGGGCCGCGATATGCCCATCTCGGCCGCCACGTGCGCGACCGGACGACCGGACAGCACACGTTCGACCAGGATCCGTCTGCCGTGAACGGTCAGACGGGCATTACGGTGGGACACGAAAACCTCCGTGTGCGGTGCAGCTTAGACACCTCCACCACACCGGAGGTCTTCGCCATGATCAAGACCCCGGCCCTGTTAACAACGCTCGTGATCAATACACCTAGGCCGCGTACCGGAGGGCGCCGCCGTGCATCCCGCGGGCCGCTTGCCCGCCCGGGGCGCCGCGCGGCCCGCGCCCGGGCTCAGCGGAGGCTGCGGACGTCCAGCTGGTGCAGCACCCGGTCGACGACCTCCGGGTCGGCGCCCGGCTCGGTCCGGGCGGCCAGCACCTCGTGGCGGGCCGCCGACAGCATGTCGTGCCGGACGCGGTGGACGGTCCCCAGGCGCCGCGCCCGCCGCTCGTACGCCGCCCGCCGCTCCTCGTCGACCACGTCGGGGCTGATCCGCGCCCCGATGTCGAACGCCAGCCGCCGCAGATGGTCCACCAGCTCGTCGGAGAGGTCCTCGGTCCGCCGGACCTCCTCCAGGCGCCGTCGGGCGGCGCGGGTGGCGCGCAGCGCGAGCTCCCGCTCCAGCCGCCGCTCGGCGTCGCTGTCGGCGCGCACGCCGAGCCGCCCGACCAGCCAGGGCAGGGTCAGGCCCTGGAACACCAGCGTCGTCATGATCACGCAGAACGCGACGAACAGGATCTCGTCACGTGCCGGGAACCCCTCCCCCGCGTCGGTGGTGAGCGGGATGGCCAGCGCCAGCGCGACCGACGCGACGCCGCGCATGCCCGACCACCACATGACGACCGTCTCCCGCCAGCTCACCGGGATCTCCTCGGCCGAGGAGCCCGGCGTGTGCAGCCGCTTCGCCAGCCACGTGGCGGGCAGCAGCCACAGCAGCCGCACCCCGACGACGGTCGCGGCGACGACCGCGCCCCAGCCGAGCATCCGCAGCTCGCGCCCCTCGGCCGGCCTGAGCACCGCGCTCAGCTCCAGCCCGACGAGGCCGAACGCCACCCCGGTGACCAGGGTGTCGACGATCTCCCAGAAGGTGCGGCCCGCGAGCCGGCCCGTCACGTCGTCCGCGTCGAGGGTGTGCCCGGCCAGGACCAGCGCCGTGACGAGGACCGCGAGGACACCCGAGCCGTGCAGTTCCTCGGCGAGCGCGTACGCGGCGAACGGCACCAGCAGGGTCAGCCCGGTCCGCAGGGTGGGATCGTCCAGGGCGCCCGCCAGCCGGCCGCCCAGCTTGCCGAGGAGCAGCCCGACGGCGACGGCGACGGCGGCGGACAGCAGCAGTTCCACACCGGCGTCCGCCCACGAGAACGTCCCGGCGACGACCGCGCCGACCGCCACGTGGTAGACGACGATGGCCGTCACGTCGTTGAACAGGCCCTCGCCCTCCAGGATGGAGACGAGGCGGCGCGGCAGGCCCACCGACCCGGCGACGGCGGTGGCGGCGACCGGGTCGGGCGGGGCGACGAGCGCGCCCAGCGCGACGGCGGCGGCGACCGGCAGCCCGGGGACGACCGTGTGCGCGACCGCGGCGACGGCGGCCGTCGTGACCAGGACGAGCGCCACCGCGAGGAGCAGGATCGGCCGCAGGTTCGCCGCGAACTGCCGCCAGGACGTGCGCTGCACGGTCGCGTAGAGCAGCGGCGGCAGGACGAGCGGCAGGATGAACTCGGGCGGGATGTCGACGTCCGGCACGAACGGCAGCAGCGCCAGCACGACCCCGAGGAGCGTCATCAGCACCGGCGCGGGCAGCCCGAGCCGGTCACCGAGCGGAACGGTCAGCACGGCACCGAGCAGCAGAACGAGCAGCAGGGCCAGCTGGTCCACGGTGCGACGCCCTCCGCCCGCTCACGAACGCCAGGTCAGGGCCTCCACCCTGCCACGCGCACGCGCGGATCAGAGCGCGCGGCGCATCGCCCGGTGGGGTATTCCCGCGTCGGGGAACTCCGAGCCGTACGCCTCGTACCCCAGGCGCTCGTAGAAGCCCAGCGCGTGGGTCTGGGCGTGCAGGTCCACGGCCCTGAGGCCGCGCGCCCGCGCCGCCTCCTCGACGGCCCGCACGAGCGCCGCGCCCACGCCGAGGCCGCGGGCGGCCCGCGTGACGGCGAGACGGCCGAGCGCGCCCACGCCGTCCTCGCCGCCCGTGCGGTCCGCGGCGTCCGGCCCGTACAGGAGCCGGCCCGTGCCGAGGGCGGCCCCGTCGGCGGTGCGGACGGCCAGGACGTGCACGGCCGTCGCGTCGTGCGCGTCGTACTCGATCTCCTCGGGAACGCCCTGCTCGACGACGAAGACCTCGTGGCGGACCGCGAAGGCCGCCTTGCGGTCCTCCTCGCTCAGCGCCTCCCGTACCGCGTAGGCGCTCACGCGCTCTCCGCGGCGATGGTGTCCAGCGCGTGCTGGAGGTCGGCGGGGTAGCCGCTCTCGAACTCGACCCACCGGCCGTCCGACGGGTGCTCGAAGCCGAGGCGCACGGCGTGCAGCCACTGGCGGTTGAGGCGGAGCCGCTTGGCGAGCGTCGGGTCGGCGCCGTACGTCAGGTCGCCGACGCACGGGTGGCGGTGCGCCGACATGTGGACGCGGATCTGGTGCGTGCGGCCCGTCTCCAGCTTGATGTCCAGCAGGGACGCGGCCCGGTAGGCCTCTATCAGGTCGTAGTGCGTGACGGAGGGCTTGCCCTCGGCGGTGACCGCCCACTTGTAGTCGTGGTTCGGGTGGCGGCCGATGGGCGCGTCGATCGTGCCGCTCAGCGGGTCGGGGTGGCCCTGCACGAGCGCGTGGTACCGCTTGTCGACGACCCGCTCGCGGAACTGCGCCTTCAGCAGCGTGTAGGCCCGCTCCGACTTGGCGACGACCATCAGGCCGGAGGTGCCCACGTCGAGGCGGTGGACGATGCCCTGGCGCTCGGCGGCGCCCGAGGTGGAGATCCGGTACCCGGCGGCGGCCAGGCCGCCGATCACGGTCGTGCCGGTCCAGCCGGGGCTGGGGTGGGCGGCGACGCCGACCGGCTTCACGATCACCACGATGTCGTCGTCGTCGTGGATGATCTCCATGCCCTCGACCGGCTCCGCGACGATCTGCACCGGCGCGGGGGCGCCGGGCATCTCGACCTCGAGCCAGGCGCCGCCCGTGACCCGCTCGGACTTGCCGACGGCGACGCCGTCGACGAGGACCTTCCCGGCCGAGGCCAGCTCGGCCGCCTTCGTGCGGGAGAACCCGAACATGCGGGCGATGGCGGCGTCGACGCGCTCGCCTTCCAGGCCGTCGGGAACGGGCAGCGTACGGATCTCGGGAATCGTGCTCACCCGTCGAGTATGCCTTGTCGGCGGCCGTGCCCGGTCGGACCTGTGGACGACCGGAGGCAGCCGCTCAGTCCTTGTGGACGGTCCCGTCGGGGTCCAGGCCCTTGAAGGAGAGGATCACGATGAGGAAGCCGCCGCAGACGATCGCCGAGTCCGCGAGGTTGAACACCGCGAAGTGCGCGGGCGCGATGAAGTCGACCACCGCGCCCTCGAACACGCCCGGCGCGCGGAAGATCCGGTCCGTGAGGTTGCCGAGCGCGCCGCCCAGCAGCAGGCCCAGCGCGATCGCCCAGGGCAGGCTGTACAGCTTGCGCGCCAGCCGCACGATCACGACGATCACGATGGCCGCGATCGCGGTGAAGACGACGGTGAACGCCTCGCCGATGCCGAACGCCGCGCCCGGGTTCCGCACGGCCTCGAACTTCAGCAGGCCGTCGACGATCACGATCGGGTCGCGGTGCTCCAGCCTCGCCACGACGAGCATCTTGCTGCCGAGGTCCAGCAGGTAGGCGACGAGGGCCATGGCGAGGAGCGCCACGACCCTGCGCCGGCCCCTGGGCCGCTCGGCGGACGCCTCGGCCCCGTCGTCAACGTCCGGCGTACCGATGCCGTGCTCCGCCTCTGTCACGTGAGTCCCTCAACCTAGGTACCTGACTGTGACGAGGGTACGGCACACGCGTACGGGTCAGCCGCGCCGCTCCTGCTTCTGCTTGTCCTCCACGCACAGGGTGGCCCGCGGGAACGCCTGCATGCGGGCCTTGCCGATGGGCTTGCCGCAGACCTCGCACAGCCCGTACGTACCGGCGTCGAGCCGCTGGAGCGCGTGCTGGGTCTGCTCCAGCGTCGCGCGGGCGTTCGCGGCGAGGGCCATCTCGTGCTCGCGCGTGATGTTCTTGGTGCCGGTGTCGGCCTCGTCGTGGCCGGCGCCCTCACCGGAGTCCCGCATCAGCCCCGACAGGGCCTCCTCGGACAGGGCGAGCTCCTGCTGCAGGCGGCGGACCTCGCCCTCCAGCTCGGCGCGGGCCTCCGTGACCTCCTCCGGCGTCCACGGCTCCTCGCCCGGCCGTACGGCGAGCTCCCCGGGCACCGCCTCGGCGACTCCGCGGGCCGTGGGCATGGCCCCGCCGGCCGCCGTGGTCACGTCAGCCGTCTTCTTCGCTGCCACCGTCCTGGCTCCTGTCTGTTCAGCCTCGGCCGCACCCCCGGCGGCCCTCTTCCCACCCGTACGAGCGGCCCCAGCCGCTTTACCCACCTCAGCGCCCCCGGACACCCCGGCGGCCTCCTCCCCACCCCGCGCGGCCCCACCGGCCGCCCCGGAGACAACCGCCTTCCGACCTGATGCCTTCCCGGCGGACGCCTCCTTCGCACCCGCTTCCGCCGACGGCGCCCTCCCGGCGGCCTTCTTCCGGGCGGGGGCCTTCCCGGTCGCGGCCTTGTCCGGAGCCGGCCCCTCCCCGGCCGCCGCCTTCCCGGTCGCCGCCTTCCCGGAGGGGGACTTCCCGGCGGGAGACTTCCCCTCGGCCGTCTTCCGGGTGGGCGCCTTCCCGGCCGCCGCGGCCGGCGGCGCCTTGGCGGCGGTCTTCTTCGGCTGCGGCTCCTCGGCGGCGGCCCCCCTCCCCGGGACCTTCTTCGCCGAGGTCTTCTTCGCCGGGGCCTTCTTCGCCGGGGCCTTCTTCGCCGGGGCCTCCTCCGCCGGGGCGCTCTTCTCCGGGGCCCTCTTCGCCGCCCGCTTCCGGGCCGCCGCTCCCCCGGACGGCGCCGCCCCGGCCTCCGGCGCCGCGGCCCTCCCGCCGCCCTCCGTGGGCTCGCCCGGGGCCGACCGCGTGGGCGCCGTCCTCTCGACGGCGGTCTTCTTCGCCACCATGCCGCGGCCCCTTCACATATTGTGATCTTGCGCGCGAATCGTGCTGGGACGATAAATCGACTCCGGTCCCGCGGCAACGGGGCACGCCGCCCGTACCGGGCACCCGGTACCCGACCAGGCGAGCCCGCGGGGCCCGCGCCCCCCGCCCCACGGCCCGGCGACCGGTCGCGCGCCCCGCCCGGAAGCCGCCCGTCCCGGGCGCGCCCGTCCGGGTCACCCCCGCCCGCCGTCCCGCCCCGCCCATCGTGTCGGCCGGTGTCCGCGCAGGCCCGTACACTGGGCGCAGCGAAAGGCGTGGATGGGGACCAGTAGCGTCGCACGCGGCCATGAGCGACCCGGGGACGGTGAGAGCCCGGGGGCGAGCCCGACGTGAAGCATCACCCCGGAGCCGCCGGAAGAACGCCTCGGACCGTGGGCCCGCCCACCGGCGAGAGGTCAGTAGAACCGGCTTCGCGACCCGAATGAGGGGGTGCCGGACCCGTGTGGCCGGCGCCAAGGAGGGTGGTACCGCGGGAGCAGTCGCTCTCGTCCCTCCGACGGAACGACGAACCTGTCCGCCGGAGGATTCGATGTCGCAGTACCGCCAGGTACCCGCCCAGGTCGACCTGCCCGCGCTCGAGCACGCCGTGCTCGATTTCTGGCGCGAGAGCAAGGTCTTCGCCAAGAGCCTCGAACAGTCCGAGGGACGCCCGGAGTGGGTGTTCTACGAGGGGCCGCCCACGGCCAACGGCATGCCGGGCGCCCACCACATCGAGGCCCGCGTCTTCAAGGACGTGTTCCCCCGCTTCCGGACCATGCGCGGCTACCACGTCGCCCGCAAGGCCGGCTGGGACTGCCACGGCCTGCCCGTGGAGCTCGCCGTCGAGAAGGAGCTGGGCTTCTCCGGCAAGAAGGACATCGAGGCGTACGGCATCGCCGAGTTCAACGCCAAGTGCCGCGAGTCCGTGACCCGGCACACCGACGCGTTCGCCGAGCTGACGACCCGCATGGGCTACTGGGTCGACCTGGACGACGCCTACCGGACGATGGACCCCGAGTACGTCGAATCCGTGTGGTGGTCGCTGAAGGAGATCTTCTCCAAGGGCCTGCTGGTCCAGGACCACCGCGTCGCGCCCTGGTGCCCCCGCTGCGGCACGGGCCTGTCGGACCACGAGCTGGCGCAGGGCTACGAGACGGTCGTCGACCCGTCCGTGTACGTCCGCTTCCCGCTGACGTCCGGCCCCCTCGCGGGCGAGGCGTCCCTGGTGGTGTGGACGACGACCCCGTGGACGCTGGTGTCGAACACGGCGGTCGCCGCCCACCCCGACGTGACGTACGTGGTGGCCACGGACGGCCGGGAGAAGCTGGTCGTCGCCCAGCCGCTGCTGGAGAAGGCCCTGGGCGAGGGCTGGGAGGCCACGGACCGGACCTTCACGGGCGCGGAGATGGAGCGCTGGACGTACCGGCGCCCGTTCGACCTGGTCGAGTTCCCGGCCGCGGCCGACGGCGGGGCCCCGGCCCACTACGTGGTGAACGCCGAGTACGTCACCACCGAGGACGGTACGGGCCTGGTCCACCAGTCGCCGGCGTTCGGCGAGGACGACCTCAGGGTCTGCCGCTCGTACGGCCTGCCCGTGGTGAACCCGGTCCGCCCCGACGGCACGTTCGAGGAGTCCCTCGGGCTCGTCGGCGGCGTGTTCTTCAAGAAGGCCGACGAGGCGCTGACCGCCGACCTGGACGCGCGCGGCCTGCTGTTCAAGCACATCGCGTACGAGCACAGCTACCCGCACTGCTGGCGCTGCCACACGGCGCTGCTGTACTACGCGCAGCCCTCCTGGTACATCCGCACCACCGCGGTCAAGGACCGGCTCCTGGAGGAGAACGAGGCGACCAACTGGTTCCCGGACTCCGTCAAGCACGGCCGCTTCGGCGACTGGCTGAACAACAACATCGACTGGGCGCTCTCCCGCAACCGCTACTGGGGCACGCCGCTGCCGATCTGGCGCTGCGAGGAGGGCCACCTCACGTGCGTCGGCTCGCGCGCGGAGCTGACCGAGCTGTCCGGCACCGACCAGTCGGACCTGGACCCGCACCGCCCGTACATCGACGACGTCACGTTCGAGTGCACCCACGAGGGCTGCCGACTCACCGCGACCCGCGTGCCCGAGGTCATCGACGCCTGGTACGACTCGGGTTCGATGCCGTTCGCGCAGTGGGGCTACCCGTACAAGAACAAGGAGCTGTTCGAGAAGCGCTACCCGGCGCAGTTCATCTCGGAGGCCATCGACCAGACCCGCGGCTGGTTCTACACGCTGATGGCGGTCGGCACCCTCGTCTTCGACAAGTCGAGCTACGAGAACGTCGTGTGCCTGGGCCACATCCTGGCCGAGGACGGCCGGAAGATGTCCAAGCACCTCGGCAACATCCTCCAGCCCATCCCGCTGATGGACCAGCACGGCGCGGACGCGGTCCGCTGGTTCATGGCGGCCGGCGGCTCCCCGTGGGCGGCCCGCCGCGTCGGCCACGGCACGATCCAGGAGGTCGTCCGCAAGACGCTCCTCACCTACTGGAACACCGTCGCGTTCCAGGCGCTGTACGCGCGCACGGCGGGCTGGGCCCCGTCCGACGCCGACCCCGCCCCGGCCGAGCGCACGGTCCTGGACCGCTGGCTGCTGAGCGAGCTGCACGCGCTGACCGACCAGGTGACGCAGGCGCTGGAGGCGTACGACACGCAGCGCGCCGGCAAGCTGCTGTCCGCGTTCGTGGACGACCTGTCGAACTGGTACGTGCGCCGGTCGCGGCGCCGGTTCTGGCAGGGCGACAAGGGCGCGCTGCGCACGCTCCACGAGGTCGTGGAGACCGTCACGCGCCTGATGGCCCCCCTGACCCCGTTCATCACCGAGCGGGTGTGGCAGGACCTGGTGGTGCCGGTGACGCCGGGCGCTCCGGAGTCGGTGCACCTGTCGACGTGGCCCGAGGCGGACCTGTCGGCGATCGACCCGACGCTGTCGCAGCAGATGGCGCTCGTCCGGCGGCTGGTCGAGCTGGGCCGCGCCACGCGCGCGGAGTCCGGCGTGAAGACCCGGCAGCCGCTGTCGCGGGCGCTGGTCGCCGCGGCCGGCTTCGAGTCGCTGTCGCCCGAGCTGCGCGCCCAGATCACCGAGGAGCTGAACGTCTCCTCGCTGGCGTCCCTCTCCGAGGTGGGCGGGTCGCTGGTCGACACGACGGCGAAGGCGAACTTCCGGGCGCTGGGCAAGCGGTTCGGCAAGGGCGTCCAGGACGTGGCCAAGGCGATCGCGGCCACGGACGCGGCGGCGCTGTCGCTGGCGCTGCGGGAGGGCGGGGCCACGCTGGACGTGAACGGCGAGACGATCACGCTCACCCCCGAGGAGGTCATCGTCACGGAGACCCCCCGCGAGGGCTGGTCGGTGGCCTCCGACGCGGGCGCGACCGTCGCACTGGACCTGGAGATCACCCCGGAGCTGCGGCTGGCGGGCCTGGCGCGGGACGCGATCCGGCTGATCCAGGAGGCCCGGAAGAACAGCGGCCTGGACGTCGCGGACCGGATCGCGCTGCGCTGGTCGTCGACGGACGCGGAGGTCGCGTCCGCCCTGGAGGAGCACGCGGGGCTCATCGCGGAGGAGGTCCTGGCCACGGACTTCGCGCGCGGTGAGGGCGACGGGACGTTCGGCGAGCCGTTCACGGACGAGGCGCTGTCCCTGGTCTTCCGCCTGCACAAGGCGTGACCCCCCCGGGGGTGACGCCCCGGACCCCGGGGACGACGCCCCCGGAAAGCCCCGGCCGTCCGCGGCCGGGGCTTTCCCGTCCCCTCCGAAGACGGCGGCGACCGCCCCGGGGCGCCGGGGCCCGTCCGCCCCGGGACGGCAAAAGGCCCGGGGGCCCAGGACGTGTGTCCTGGGCCCCCGGGGGTGGCCGACTGCCTTCGGCTCCTAGTTGTCGTCCTCGTCGATGAGGAAACCGCGCATCGGCGACGGGGCCTGCTGCATCGGCTGCGGGGCCTGGGGCCGCACCGGTGCCATCGGCTGCGTCATCGCGGGCGACATCTGCTGCTGGCCGCCGTACGACGGGCCGCCGCCCATCGTCGGGGAGCCGCCCATCGGCTGGTTGCCGCCGTACGACGGGCCGTTCGCACCGGCCGACGCCATCGACGGGGACGGCGGCAGCGACGGGGCCGCGGACGGCGTGCGCGGCGGGGCCAGCGACTCGTCGCCCTGGCTCTCCAGCTGACGCAGCTGGCTCTCCAGGTACGACTTCAGTCGCGTGCGGTACTCGCGCTCGAAGCCGCGCAGGTCCTCGACCTTGCGCTCCAGCGTGGCGCGGGCGGACTCCAGGGAGCCCATCGCGACGCGGTGCTTCTCCTGCGCGTCCCGCTCCAGCGCGTCGGCCTTGGCGCGGGCGTCCCGCTCCAGGCCCTCGGCGCGCGACCGGGCCTCACCGACGATCTTGTTGGCCTCGGAGCGGGCCTCCGCGATCGCCTGGTCGGCAGTCTGCTGGGCCAGCGACAGAACGCGCGCAGCGCTGTCGCCGCCGGGCCCCTGCTGGGGCATCCCCGGACCGTGACCACCCATGGGTCCACCCATCGGGCCGCCCATGGGGCCGCCCTGCATGGGTCCGGGGCCGTGCGGACCCTGCGGTCCGCCGTGACTGGGACCGGCCGGCAGCTGGGGAGCACCACCGGGCAGCTGGGGGGGACCCATCTGCGGGGGCTGCTGCTGGACCGGCGGACCGGATATGGCGGCGGGCACCGGGCCCCCCGGACCGCCGGGGCCGACCGGGCGCTCCTGCTGCTCCGGCGGCTTGCGCATCGCCTGCTGCTGCTGGTTCTGCGCGGCGGCACGCGTCGCGGCGGCCAGCTTCGCGCGCAGATCCTCGTTCTCTCGGAGCAGGCGGGTCAGCTCGGCCTCGACCTCGTCGAGAAAGGCATCGACCTCGTCCTCGTCGTAGCCTTCTCGGAGACGGACGGTCGTGAACTGCTTGTTCCGCACGTCCTCGGGGGTCAGCGGCATCTCTTCTTCACCTCTACGTAGTCGTCGGCAGTCGGCAGGACCGTATCGCTCACACCCTCATCGCGAAGGTACCCACGATGTTGAGCAGGATGTAGACGATGATCATCAGAACGAAGAAGGACAGGTCGAGTGCCACGCCCCCGAGACGCAGCGGTGGGATGAACCGCTGCAGAAGCTTCAGTGGTGGATCGGTGACAGTGTAGGTGGCCTCCAGGACGACCACCATCGCCTTGCCGGGTTGCCATGAACGGGCGAACTGGAAGACGTACTGCATGACCAGCCGGAAGATCAGCAGGATCAGGAAGCACATCAGCGCGATGTAGATCACCTGTAGTGCGATACCCATCCCGCGTTCCCTCTCCCCTGGCTCTCTTACCGGCCTCTCGGCCGGGCCGTTCCCGGTGTCGTGTCTCAGCTCTGGTTGAAGAATCCGCCCTCTGCGATGCGGGCCTTGTCCTCCGCCGTGACATCGACGTTAGCAGGCGACAACAGGAACACCTTCTGCGTCACTCGCTCAATGCTGCCATGCAGCCCGAAGACGAGACCGGCGGCAAAGTCGACAAGTCGCTTCGCGTCCGTGTCGTCCATCTCCGTGAGGTTCATGATCACGGGCGTGCCCTCGCGGAAGTGTTCCCCGATGGTACGGGCCTCGTTGTAGGTCCGCGGGTGCAGCGTGGTGATGCGGTAGGGCTCCCGCTCGGACACGACCTTGGGCATGATCACCGGTGCGCTCTTCTCCAGGCTCGGGCGTTCAGGTGTGATGGACGCCACGGGGGCGATTCGGGCGGGTCGTCCGCTTTCAGCGGGAAGCGGAACGGGATCGCGCTGAACCGGGGGTTGCACTACCGGCGCACGGACCGACTCCTCGCGCTCCACCTGGCGGGGGGGCTGGTGGTGGCGCCGGTCACGCTCGGGCTCCGGCTCGAGTTCGGGTTCGAAATCGTCATCGGGGTCGAATCCCCGGCCGTCGTACCCATCGTCCTCCACGAGGCCGAGGTAGACCGCCATCTTGCGCATCGCGCCGGCCATTCTCCGATTCCTCCGCTCTGTGGTGGATCGGCAACGTCGGGTCGCGCCCGCGATCCACTGGGCCTGACCGCCATTTGGCGGAAATGACCATATTTTCTACTGTGGTCCGACTTGCTTCGCGACGTTACCCGAGCCGGGGACGGACTCCGAGCACCGCCGTACCGATGCGCACATGTGTCGCCCCGGCCGCCACCGCGTCCTCCAGATCCGCACTCATCCCCGCCGACACCATGTTCGCAGCCGGGCGGTTCACACGCAGGTGGGACGAGAATTCCATCAGCCGCTCGAACGCGGCACGTTGCCGCCCCGCGTACGGGCCGGCCAGCGGCGCCACCGTCATCAGTCCGCGGAGCCGGAGCCCGGGCGCGTCGTCGACCGCGGCCGCCAACTCCTCGACACCCTCGGGCGCGACGCCCCCGCGCTCCCCCCGCTCGCCCGCCTCGGCGTCGAGCGCGACCTGGAGCAGGCAGTCCAGCTCCCGCCCGGCCCGCACGGCGGCCGTCGACAGCGCCGAAACCAGCTTCAACCGGTCGACCGACTGCACAACCTGGGCATAACCGGCCACGGAGCGCACCTTGTTGGTCTGGAGCTGACCGACGAAGTGCCATGTCAGATCGAGGTCCGCGCACGCGGCGGCCTTGGGGGCCGCGTCCTGGTCCCGGTTCTCCGCGACGTGGCGGACGCCGAGTTCGGCGAGGATGCGGACGTCGCTCGCGGGGTAGGTCTTGGTGACCACGATCAGGGTCACGTCCTCGCGTGCGCGCCCGGCCGCCGCGCACGCCGCGGCGATGCGCTCCTCCACCCGCGCGAGGTTCTCGGCGAGCTCGGTCCTGCGGTCCGTCATGTCCTGTCCTCCCCCGACCCCGGCCGGGCGGCTCCCCCGTCAAACCAGACATATCCCGCGAGTCGTCCCGTGGTGCGGTCGCGGCGGTACGAGAAGTGGTCCTCCGACTCGCGGGTGCAGACCCCGGAGGCCCGCCTGTTCCGGACGCCCATCCGCTCCAGCTGGGCGTGGACCCCGGCGACCACGTCGACGGCCGGGGTTCCCCAGGAGGTCTCGGCCCGGGCGGCCGGCTCGACGGCGGCGACCTCGTCCCGCATGGCCGCCGGGACCTCGTAGCAGCGTCCGCAGACGGCGGGGCCGGTCCTGGCGACGATCCGGGACGGCTCCGCCCCGAGCGCGATCATGGCCTCGACCGCCGCCGGGACGACCCCGGCGACCATGCCGGGGCGCCCCGCGTGGGCCGCGGCCACGACGCCCGCGGCCGGGTCGGCGAGGAGAACGGGGACGCAGTCGGCGGTCAGGACCGCGAGCGGCAGCCCCCGTCGGGCGGTGACGACGCCGTCGCCTTCCGGAACTTCCACTTCCGCCGGCCAGGGCCCGTCGACCACGTGCACGGTCCGGCCGTGCACCTGGCGCATCCACACGACCAGCCCGGCGTCGACGCCCAGCCCGTCGGCCGCGATCTTCCGGTTCTGCCGTACGGCGGCGGGGTCGTCGCCCACGGCGCCACCGAGGTTGAGCTCTTCGTACGGAACGGCGCTCACCCCGCCCCACCGGTCGGTGAAGGCGAAGTGCGCGCCGTCCACGGTCTCGTGCCGCGCTATCACGTCAGGGTCACTTCGCGTCCGTCACTTCAGGAAGTCCGGGACGTCCAGCTCTTCCGCCTGGCTGTCCGGGTACGGGCGCGTCGTCGGGATCGACGGCGGCGTGGCGGTCGAGAGGGGCGTCTCGACGGCGGCCGGGGCGGGCTCGGCCGGAGGGGCCGGGGGCTCCTCGCGGACCGGGACCGTGCCGAGCCCGCCGCTCGCGGAGCGGGAGGGCTCGGAGACGCGGGGCGCCGGCGCGGCGGGCTCCTCGCGCTTGGCCGCCGAGGCGCCCAGCACGTTGTCGCGCCGGGCGGGCGGCTGGCCGCCGTCGAAGCCGGCCGCGATGACCGTGACCCGCACCTCGTCGCCCAGGGCGTCGTCGATGACGGCGCCGAAGATGATGTTGGCCTCGGGGTGGGCGGCCTCGCTGACCAGCTGGGCGGCCTCGTTGATCTCGAACAGGCCGAGGTCGGAGCCGCCGGAGATGGAGAGCAGCACGCCCCGGGCGCCGTCGATGGACGCCTCCAGGAGCGGCGAGGAGATCGCCATCTCGGCGGCGGCCACGGCGCGGTCGTCGCCGCGGGCGGAGCCGATGCCCATGAGCGCCGAACCGGCCTCGGACATGACCGACTTGACGTCGGCGAAGTCGAGGTTGATCAGGCCCGGGGTGGTGATGAGGTCCGTGATGCCCTGGACGCCGGAGAGCAGCACCTGGTCGGCGGACTTGAACGCGTCCAGCACGCTGACCTGGCGGTCCGAGATGGACAGCAGCCGGTCGTTGGGGATGACGATGAGGGTGTCGACCTCTTCGCGGAGCTCGGCGATGCCGTCCTCCGCCTGGTTCGCGCGGCGCCGGCCCTCGAAGGTGAAGGGGCGGGTCACCACACCGATGGTGAGCGCGCCGAGGGAACGCGCGATGTTCGCGACGACGGGCGCGCCGCCGGTTCCGGTGCCGCCGCCCTCGCCGGCGGTGACGAAGACCATGTCGGCCCCCTTGAGGACCTCCTCGATCTCCTCGCGGTGGTCCTCTGCCGCCTTGCGACCGACTGCCGGGTTGGCCCCGGCCCCGAGGCCGCGGGTGAGTTCGCGGCCGACGTCCAGCTTGACGTCGGCGTCGCTCATCAACAGGGCTTGCGCGTCCGTGTTGATCGCGATGAACTCGACGCCCTTGAGACCGACCTCGATCATTCGGTTGATGGCATTGACACCACCGCCGCCGACACCGATGACCTTGATGACTGCGAGGTAGTTCTGCGGTGCTGCCACGTCGAAGGCCTCTCGCCTCGAGTTACGTGCCGCCGCTTCGCGCTGCGTGGCGCGCCGCGACGGCGGATGCCGAAGGGACGGTCCGAATCGCCGACCCAAACCCTAACGTTGAAGTTTAGGGTTACCAGTGTGCCTGCTCCCTGCACTCTTCCGAACAGGACACTAAGTCGACGAGTGGCGCGCGTTCAACGAACACGCCGAACCTCCCGTTTTTCTTTTCACCCTATGTGATCACCCATGGCGCTGACCAACCAGGGTGCTGGCCAGCGCGTATGTACGTCAACTCCGCGACGCCGCGGGGGCGCTCGGGGCGCTCACGTCGAAGTGCCCCGCTTTGGGTACCGCCTTCATCAGCGCCAGGAGCGCGCGCTTCTTCGTCTCGCCCTCCTCCCCGCTCCCCCAGAACACCGTGCGGCCGCCCGTCAGCTCCAGGGTGAGGGAGTCGTACGAGCGGACGCGGACGGACCTCAGGTCGCGGCCGATCTCCTGCGGGAGCCCGGCCACCACGTCCACCGCCTCCCGGGTCAAGCGGTCGGCGTCGAAACGGCGCAGACTGGGCGAGCGCCCGGCGGGCAGGCGGAGCAGGGGCACCCCGGCGGGAGCGGTGTCGACCGTGGCGTAACGGACGCCCTTCGCGTCCACTTCGGTGTATTTTCCGCCCTGTTGGGCCAGCAGGACAGGTTCGCGTTCGATCACTTCGAGACCGATTCCGTGCGGCCACGAGCGGACGACCTCGACCGAGTCGATCCGCGGCAGGGCGCGCCGCAGCCGCCCCTCGATGGCGTCCGTGTCGACGGAGGCGAGCGGCGAGCCGACGGGGACGGCCGCCGCGGAGCGGACCTGGCCGGGCGCCAGGACACGCGTACCGGACACGGAGACGTGCTCGACGCGCAGCCACGGGGAGCCGTACAGCAGCCAGAGCACCCCGCCGGCGAGCGTGAGGGCGGCGAGGGCGAGGAGCAGGGCGCGGGAGCGCGCCGGAAGGGCGCGCACGCCCCCGCCGCGCTCCGGGCCGAGGCCCTTGGGGGACCGGCCCGGCGACGCGCCCGCGGCCCTCTTGGCGCCGCGCTCGGCGGTCGTCGGTCCGGCCATGCTCCCTGCCCTTCCCTCAGCCGGGGCGCGCCCCTACCGGCGTGCCGCGATCGCCTCGTGGACCATGCCGACGAGCAACTGGTCGGCGTCCCGACGGCCGAACTCGGCGGCGGCGCGGGACATCTCGTACAGCCGGTGCGGGTCGGCGAGCACCGGCAGGACGCTGCCCTGGACCCACTCGGGGGTCAGCTCGGCGTCGTCGACCAGCAGGCCGCCGCCGGCCTTGACCACCGGCTGGGCGTTGAGCCGCTGCTCGCCGTTGCCGATGGGCAGCGGGACGTACGCGGCGGGGAGGCCGACGGCGGAGAGCTCGGCGACGGTCATCGCGCCCGCGCGGCAGAGCATCATGTCGGCCGCCGCGTACGCGAGGTCCATCCGGTCCACATACGATACCGGGACGTAAGGCGGCATACCGGGCATGTTGTCGACGTGCGGCACCTCGTTCTTCGGGCCGACCGCGTGCAGGATCTGGATCCCGGACCGCTGGAGGACCGGGGCGGCCTGCTGGACGACCTCGTTGAGGCGCCGGGCGCCCTGCGAGCCGCCGGAGACCAGCAGCGTGGGCAGGTTGGGGTCGAGGCCGAAGGCCGCCCGCGCCTCGGGGCGGACCCGGGCGCGGTCGAGGGTCGCGATGGAGTGGCGCAGCGGGATGCCGATGTACCGGGCGTTGCGCAGCTTGCTGTCGGGCGTGGCGACGGCGACCGCGGAGGCGTACCGGGAGCCGATCTTGTTGGCCAGGCCGGGCCGGGCGTTGGCCTCGTGGACGACGATGGGCACGCCCAGCCGCTTGGCGGCCAGGTAGCCGGGCAGCGCCACGTAGCCGCCGAAGCCGACGACGCAGTCCGCCTTGGTGCGCTCCAGGATCTGCTCGGCGGCCTTGATCGTGCCGCGCAGCCGCCCGGGAACGGTGATCAGCTCGGGGGTGGGCTTGCGCGGCAGCGGTACGGCGGGGATGAGCGCCAGCTCGTAGCCCCGCTCGGGCACGAGCCGGGTCTCCAGGCCCCGCTCCGTGCCGAGGGCCGTGATCCCCACGGTCGGGTCCTGCCTGCGCAGGGCATCCGCGAGGGCGAGCGCGGGCTCGATGTGGCCGGCGGTCCCCCCGCCGGCGAGTACGACATGCACCGAAATTCACCGCTCTCCGGACGGGCGCTTCTTGACGCGCCGTCGCATCGACATCCAACTCACCCCGGTCCGGCCGCCGAAACGGGGCTCCCGGCCGGCCAGGGCCGCTTTCGCGGCGGGCTCGTCTCGCGCGAAGGCGATCAGCAACCCGACGGCGAACATGGTCGGCAGCAGGGCGGAGCCCCCGTAGGAGAACAGCGGGAGGGGGACACCGGCGATCGGCAGCAGGCCGAGCACCGCACCGATGTTGACCACGGCCTGGGCCGTGATCCAGGTGGTCACACCTCCCGCGGCATACCTCACGAAGGGGTCCTCCGTGCGTCCGGCCACGCGAATACCCGCATAGCCTAGAGCCGCGAACAGGGCGAGCACCGACAGCGTCCCCGCCAGCCCCAGTTCCTCCCCGGTGATGGCGAAGATGAAGTCGGTGTGTGGTTCGGGGAGTTGGCCCCATTTTTCCACACTCGCCCCCAGGCCGGAACCGAACCATCCGCCGGACGCCAGAGCATAGATCCCGTGGACGGCCTGCCAGCAGGCGTCCCCCGGGCCGGGATCCGTGGCGCCCAGGCAGGCGACCCGCGCCATGCGGTTGGCGCTGCCCCGGATGAGCACCACGCCGATGACGGCGGCGACGCCCAGGACGCCGGCGAACAGCCGCGTGGGCGCGCCGGTCAGCCACAGCAGGCCGAAGAGGATGGCCGTGAGGATGATCGCGGTGCCCATGTCGCCGCCCAGCATGATCAGCCCGAGCAGCAGGAACGCGACGGGCACGAGCGGCACGAGCAGGTGCTTCCACTGCGTGAGCAGCCGCTTGTCCTGCTTCCTGGCGAGCAGGTCCGCCCCCCACAGGATCAGCGCCAGCTTGCCGAACTCGCTGGGCTGGAGCTGGAAGGGGCCGCCGAGGTACAGCCAGTTCTGGTTGCCGTTGACCGCGTGCCCTATCCCCGGGACCTGGACCAGGACCATCAGGAAGACCGTGACCACGAGCAGCGGGTACGCCAGGGCGCGGTGCAGCCTGACCGGCATGCGGGAGGCGAACAGGAGCAGGGCGGCGCCGATGACGGCGGCGAGGAACTGCTTGCGGAAGAAGTACGTGGCCGGCAGGGACAGCTCCAGCGCCTTGATGATCGACGCCGAGTAGACCATGACGAGGCCGAGCACGGTGATCAGCATGCTGGCGCCGAGGATCACGTAGTACGCCGTGAGCGGCCGGTCCCAGGCGCGGCGCGCCCGCTCGTACAGCCCCCGCACGCCCGAGCCGCGCGGCGGACCGGGGGTGCCCGAGGGCCGCGTACGGGGCCTGCCGCGCGGCACGGCGGCCTTGCGGAGGGCCGTCGTGCGGGTGCGCCGGGCGAGCCCGGGCGCGAGGCGCGGGCCGGCCCCGACGGGCGCCCACGCCCCGGCGGCGGCCGGCGGGCGCGGCGGGGCGGCCGGGGCCGCGAGGCGCCGGCCTGCGGCCGCGAGCCGCACGGCGAGGGCGTCGGCTGCCGCCCGGGCCCGCGCGAGCGCGGGCGCCGGGGCTGCGGTGTCGTCGGCCGGCATGGTCGCTGTCCCCTCCAGTCGTGTCCGGCGCGCCGGACCCGGCGGCCGGTCAGGCGTCCTTGGCGGCGAGCGCGTGGACGGCGTCCGCGAACGCCTCGCCCCGCTTGTTGTAGTTGACGAACATGTCCATCGAGGCGCAGGCCGGGGCGAGGAGCACGGTGTCCCCCGGCCGGGCGAGCCGCGCCGCCTCCCGGACCGCCGCCGCCATCGCCCCAGTGTCGGTCCGGTCGAGGTCGACCACCGGCACCTGCGGGGCGTGTCGCGCGAGGGCTTCGCGGATCAGGGCGCGGTCGGCGCCGATGAGGACGACGCCCCGCAGCCGCTCCGCCGACTTCGCGACGAGCTCGTCGAACGTGGCGCCCTTGGCGAGGCCGCCGGCGATCCAGACGATCGGGTCGTAGGCGGCGAGCGAGGCCTCCGCGGCGTGCGTGTTGGTGGCCTTGGAGTCGTCGACGTACGCGACCCCCCCGACCTCCGCGACGTACGCGATGCGGTGGGCGTCGGGGCGGAAGTTCCGCAGGCCCTCGCGGACGGCCGCCGGCTCCACGCCGAAGGCGCGGGCGAGGGCCGCCGCGGCGAGCGCGTTGGCGATGTTGTGGGGGGCCGGCGGGTTCACGTCGGAGACCTGCGCCAGCTCCTGGGCCTGCTTCTGGCGGTTCGGGACGAACGCGCGGTCCACGAGGATGTCGTCGACGAGGCCGAGCTGGGACGGGCCGGGCGTGCCGAGGGTGAAGCCGATCGCGCGGCAGCCCTCCTCCACGTCGGCCTTCCGGACCAGGTCCTCGGTGGCCCCGTCGGCGGCGTTGTAGACGCAGGCGACGGTGTTGCCCTCGTAGACGCGGCCCTTGTCGGCGGCGTACGCCTCCATGGAGCCGTGCCAGTCGAGGTGGTCCGGGGCCAGGTTGAGCACGGCCCCGGAGTGGGCGCGCACGCTCGGCGCCCAGTGCAGCTGGTAGCTGGACAGCTCGACGGCGAGGACGTCGTACTCCTCGTCGCCGAGGACGGCGTCGAGGAGGGAGACGCCGATGTTGCCGACGGCGGCGGTCCGCAGGCCGGCCGCCTCCAGGATGGAGGCGAGCATGCGGACCGTCGTCGTCTTGCCGTTGGTGCCGGTGACCGCGAGCCAGGGGGCGGGCTTCCGGCCGCCCAGGCCGCGCAGCTGCCAGGCCAGTTCGACGTCGCCCCAGACGGGGACGCCGGCCGCCTCCGCGGCGGCGAACAGCGGCTTGTCGGGGCGCCAGCCGGGGGCGGTGACGATCAGTTCGGTGCCCTCGGGCAGCGTGTCGCCGTCCCCGAGGCGGACCGTGATCCCCTCGGCCTCCAGTCCGGCCGCCTGGGCGCGGGCGCGCTCGTCGGCGCCGTCGTTGACGACGGTGACGCGCGCGCCCAGGCCGTGCAGGACGCGGGCGGCGGGCACGCCGCTCACGCCCAGTCCGGCGACGGTGACCTTCCGGCCCTGCCAGTCCGCTGCTTCGGTGCTCACTTGTCGGCTGCCCATCCCGCGTAGAAGAGGCCGAGACCCACGATGACGCACATCCCCTGGATGATCCAGAAACGGACCACGACGAGCACTTCCGACCACCCCTTGAGTTCGAAGTGGTGCTGGAGCGGCGCCATGCGGAAGACGCGCTTGCCGGTCATCCGGAAGGAGCCGACCTGGATGACCACCGAGAGGGTGATCAGGACGAAGAGGCCGCCGAGGATCGCCAGCAGCAGCTCCGTGCGGGAGCAGATGGCGAGGCCGGCGAGGGCGCCGCCGAGGGCGAGCGATCCGGTGTCACCCATGAAGATCTTCGCGGGCGAGGTGTTCCACCACAGGAAGCCGAAGCAGGCGCCCATCAGCGCGGAGGCCACGACGGCGAGGTCGAGCGGGTCGCGCACCTCGAAGCAGGCGCTCGGGTTGGTGAGCGTCTTGGCGTTGGCGCAGGACTCCTGGAACTGCCAGAGCCCGATGAACGTGTACGCGCCGAAGACCATCACCGACGCGCCGGTGGCGAGGCCGTCCAGACCGTCCGTCAGGTTCACGCCGTTCGACATCGCCAGGATCATGAACAGCGCCCAGACGACGAACAGCACCGGGCCGATGGTCCAGCCGAAGTCGGTGATGAACGACAGCTTGGTGGAGGCCGGGGCCAGTCCGCGCTTGTCGGAGAACTGCAGCGCGAGCACGGCGAAGGCGATGCCGACGATCAGCTGCCCGGCCATCTTGGCCTTGGCCCGCAGACCGAGCGACCGCTGCTTGACGATCTTGATGTAGTCGTCGAGGAACCCGACGAGGCCCATGCCGGCCATCAGGAACAGCACCAGGAGGCCCGAGTACGACGGGTCCTCGCCGGTGATGACCTTGGCCAGGGCGTACGCGATGAGCGTGGCCAGGATGAAGGAGATGCCGCCCATGGTGGGCGTGCCCTTCTTGCTGCCGTGCGTGCGCGGGCCGTCGTCCCGGATGAACTGCCCGTATCCCTTGCGGGCCAGGAGCTTGATCAGCAGCGGCGTGCCGATCAGGGTCAGGAAGAGCCCGATGGCCCCCGCGAAGAGGATCTGCCTCATCGGTCGGCGACCTCGCCCTCGGTGGCGTTCCCGAGCAGTGCCTGGGCGACCCGCTCGAGCCCGACCGACCTGGAAGCCTTCACCAGCACGACGTCACCCGGACGCAGTTCACTGCGCAACAGGTCGATCGCCGCCTGCGCGTCGGACACGTGCACCGACTCCTCACCCCACGAACCCTCGTTATATGCGCCCAGTTGCAGCCAGGACGCTTCCCTGCCCCCGACTGCGACGAGCTTGCCGACATTGAGCCGGACGGCGAGCCGTCCGACCGCGTCGTGCTCGGCGAGCGCCTCGTCGCCGAGCTCGGCCATCAGGCCGAGCACCGCCCACGTGCGCCCCCCCTTGGCCCGTGCGGCCTCGCCCATGGCGGCCAGCGCGCGCAGGGCGGCCCGCATGGACTCGGGGTTCGCGTTGTAGGCGTCGTTGACGATCGTCACACCGTCCGGACGCTCGGTGACCTCCATGCGCCAGCGGGAGAGGGAGCCCGCCTCGGAGAGCGCGACGGCGATCTCGTGCACGGGCATGCCCAGCTCATGGGCGACGGCGGCCGCGGCGAGCGCGTTCGACACGTGGTGCTCACCGTACAGGCGCATGGTCACGTCGCTGCACCCGGTGGGTGTGTGAAGACTGAAAGAGGGCTGTCCGTTCTCTGTGAGACGGACATTTTCGGCGCGTACGGACGCTTCCGCGGACTCGCCGAAGAAGACCACGCGCGCCGTGGTGCGGGACGCCATGGCCTTCACGAGCGGGTCGTCGGCGTTGAGGACGGCCACGCCGCCCTCCTCGGCGGACGGGAGGGCCTCGACGAGCTCGCCCTTCGCCAGGGCGATCCGCTCGCGGCCGCCGAACTCGCCGATGTGGGCGGAACCCACGTTGAGGACGAGGCCGATGCGGGGCGGGGTCAGCTCGGTGAGGTACCGGATGTGGCCGACGCCGCGGGCGCCCATCTCCAGGACGAGGTGCCGGGTCTCCTCGGTGGCCCGCAGGGCGGTCACCGGGAGGCCGATCTCGTTGTTGAGGTTGCCGGCCGGCCAGACCGTGGGGCCCTTGCGCTGGAGGAGCTGCGCGATGAGGTCCTTGGTGCTGGTCTTGCCGGCCGAGCCCGTCAGGGCGACGACGGTGGTCCCGAGCCGTTCGACGACGGTGCGGGCGAGCGCGCCGAGGGCGGCGGTCACGTCGGGTACGACGACGGCGGGGACGCCGACGGGCCGGGTGGCCAGCACGGCCACCGCTCCGGCCGCGACGGCGCCTTCGGCGTAGTCGTGTCCGTCGACGTTCTCACCGGCGAAGGCGGCGAAGAGACTGCCGGGCCCGACCTGGCGGGAGTCGTAGACGACGGACCCGGTGACCTGCACCGCCGGATCCGGTATGTCGTACGTCTGCCCGCCGACGATTTCGGCGATCTCGGTGAGGGAGAGGGCGATCACTTCTTCATCCCTGACTGTTCTGGATGGCTTCCCGCAGGACCTGGCGGTCGTCGAAGGGCCGTACCACGCCTGCGATGTCCTGACCCTGCTCGTGGCCCTTGCCCGCGACCAGCACGGTGTCGCCCGGTCCCGCGAGGGCCACGGCGGCGGCGATCGCGGAGGCCCGGTCGGCGTCGACGAGGACGGTGCCCCGCTCGTGGGCGGGTACCTGGGCGGCGCCGGCGAGCATCGCGGAGAGGATCGCGAGGGGGTCCTCGGAGCGCGGGTTGTCGGAGGTCAGCACGGCGGTGTCGGCGAGGCGCGCCGCGGCGGCGCCCATGGGGCCGCGCTTGGTGACGTCACGGTCGCCGCCGCAGCCGAGGACGACGTGCAGCCTGCCCTCGGTGACCTTGCGCAGGGAGCGCAGCACGGACTCGACGGCGTCGGTCTTGTGGGCGTAGTCGACGACGGCGAGGTACGGCTGGCCGGCGTCGACGCGCTCCAGCCGGCCGGGGACGCCGGGCACGGCGGCGACGCCGTCGGCGGCCGTCTGCGGGTCGATCCCGGCGACGGCGAGGGTGACGACGGCGGCGAGGGTGTTGGCGACGTTGAACGGGCCGGGCAGCGGCGCCCGGGCGCCGATCCGCTCGCCCTGGGGGCCGACGATGGTGAACGTGCTGCCGAGGGGGCCGCTGCGGACGTCCTCGACGCGCCAGTCGGCGTCCGGGTCGCCGTCGGCGGAGAAGGTGACGACGGGCACGGTCGCCTCCGTCACCAGCCTCCTGCCGTACGCGTCGTCGTGGTTGACGACCCCTCGGCGGGAGCGGCGCGGCGTGAACAGCTGCGCCTTGGCCTGGAAGTAGTCCTCCATGTCGGAGTGGAACTCCATGTGCTCCGGGCTGAGGTTGTTGAAGACGGCGACGTCGAAGACGCAGCCGTCGACCCGGCCGAGCACGAGGGCGTGGCTGGACACCTCCATGGCGACGGCTTCCACGCCGCGCTCGCGCATGACGGCGAACAGGGCCTGGAGGTCGGTGGCTTCGGGGGTGGTCCGCTCGGACTTCACGCGCTCGTCACCGATGCGCGTCTCGACGGTGCCGATCAGTCCGGGCTTGCGCCCGGCGGCCTTGAGGCCGCCTTCGACGAGGTACGCCGTGGTGGTCTTGCCGGACGTCCCGGTGATGCCGATCCGCAGGAGACCGGTGCCGGGGCGGCCGTAGACCTCGGCGGCGAGTTCGCCCATCCGGCCGCGCGGGTCGTCGACCACCAGGACGGGCAGGCCCGTCGCGGCGGCGCGGTCGGCTCCCGTCGGGTCGGTGAGGATCGCGACGGCGCCGAGGTCGGCCGCCTGGGCGGCGAAGTCGGCACCGTGCAACCGGGCGCCCGGTAGGGCGGCGTACACGTCTCCGGGGCGTACCGCCCGGGAGTCGTGGGTGATGCCGGTGACCTGCCCCTCGAACGGCCGGTGCGGCGCGCGCGGAGCGGGGACGCCCAGCCGGGCGGCCAGTTCGCCGAGGGGCGTGGGACGGACCTGGACCGGACGGGGCGCTCCCGGCTGTTTCGCGGGGGCGTCCTGGTCGGTGGTGGGGGACTGATCGGGGTGTGGCACGGCGGTGAGCGTACCGGGCGCACCCGTGATCGGGCTAAATGAGGCCGCCGGGTCACGGTCCGTGCCGGACCGGTTCCCGGGGTCGGGCGTGATCGTTGTCACTGGGGCTCCCCTCGGCTCAACTGCCGGGTGTGAAGGTGACCGGCATGCGCGGGGGCTGTGCTCCGGTCGGCGCGATGTGCAGGGTCTTCAGGGCGAACTCCGTGACCTTCTTGTGGACGGGGCCGCAGATCTGGCCGCCGAAGTAGCTGCCCTGGGTGGGGTTCTGGATGGCGCAGTAGACGGTGAGCTGGGGGTCGTCGGCGGGCGCGAACCCGGCGAAGGAGGCGGTGTAGCCCTTGTAGCGGCCGAGTTTCGGGTCGACGCGGTTGGCGGTGCCGGTCTTGCCGGCGACGCGGTAGCCGGGGATGGCGGCCTTGGTGCCGGTGCCCTCCCGGTCGTCGACGACCGATTCCAGCATGGCGGCGAGGGTCTTGGCGGTCTTCTCGCTCACGACACGCGTCCTGTCGGGCTCGGGGGCCGGGGTGAAGCGGCCGTCGGGGCCCCGGGTGCCGCGCACGAGGGTGGGCTCGATGCGGACGCCGCCGTTGGCGATGGTCGAGTAGACGGACGCGGCCTGCATGGCGTTGACGGACAGGCCCTGGCCGAAGGGGATCGTGTACTGCTGGGAGGTGTTCCAGTCCCGCGGGTGGGCGAGGATGCCGGAGGTCTCGCCGGGGTAGCCGAGGCCGGTGGGGCTGCCGATGCCGAACTTGCGCAGGTAGGAGTGGAGGACCCGGTTGGCCTCCGCCTGGTTCCTGCCGAGTTGGCCGGTGGCGAGGATGGTGCCGATGTTGGACGACTTGGCGAGGACGCCGTTGAGCGTCAGGTACCAGGTGGGGTGGTCGATGTCGTCCTTGAAGAGGCGGTCGCCGCGGTGCAGCCGGTTGGGGACGACGACGTGGGTGGAGGGCGTGGCGACGCCCTCCTCCAGCACCGCGGCCATCGACATCACCTTGGCGGTGGAGCCGGGTTCGAAGGCGTCCTGGAGGGCGGCGTTGCCCATGGCGGCGGAGTCGGCCTGCGACAGGTCGTTGGGGTCGAAGCCGGGGGCGTTGGCCATGGCGAGGACCTCGCCGGTCCGGGTGTTCTGGACGATGACGTAGCCGCGGTCGGCGCGGGAGGCGGCGACCTGCTCGCTGATGGCCTTCTGGGCGGCCCACTGGATGTCGCGGTCGATGGTCAGCTCGATGTCGGAGCCGGGTACGGCGGGCGTCTCGCGGGCCCCGGCGGTGGGCACGCGGCGGCCGCCGGAGTGGGCGTACGTGATCTTGCCGTCCCGGCCGGCGAGTTCCCGGTCGAGCATCGACTCGAGGCCGCCGGCGCCGCGGCCCTCGGTGTTGACGTAGCCGAGTATCCCCGCGCCGAGGGAGCCGTTGGGGTAGACGCGCTTGCTGCTCTCCTCGCTGAGCACACCGGCCAGGACGCTGGTGCCGGGGCCGCCCCTGGCCTTGTCCTCGCGGGCCTTCTTGGCGAAGAGCGCCTTGAGGTCCTTGATCTGGTTCCAGACCTGCGGGGTCTGCTTGCGGGCGAGGACGGCGTAGCGCGGGGACGGCGGGGACTCGAGGGTGCGGACGAGGTCGGCGGGGTCCTTGCCGAGGATCGGGGCGAGGAGGGCCGCGGCCTGCTCAGGCGCGTCGGGGACCTTGCTCTCCTGCGGGGTGAACATCTTCGGGTCGGCGGTGATGTCGTACGCGTCGACGCTGGTGGCGAGGGCGATGCCGGAGCGGTCGGTGATCTCGCCGCGCTCGGCGGCCAGCTTGTGGCTGAGGTAGCGGTTCTTCTCGGCCTTGGCGGCGTACGCGGCGGCGTCGACGGCCTGGACCTGGAGGAGCCGTACGACGAACGCCAGCATGACGAGGGTCAGGCCGAGGCTGACCAGGCGCAGGCGGGGGCGCGGGCTGCCCAGGCGGAGCGGGCGCGCGGCCGCGGGCCGGGGCGGGGCCTGGCGGGGGCGGCGCGCGGCGGGGCGCGGGTGGCCGGCGCCGTTCGCGCGGGCGCCGCCGGGGGCGCGTCCGGTGGGGCGCCGGGTGCCGGAGGGCCGGGGGGCGCGGCGGTGCGGAGGTTCCTGGGAGGGCACTGCTCACCTGCCGAAGGGCGTCGGGGCGGGGACCGGGAGCGCGGGGGGGTACACGGGGTGCGGAGCCGGGGCGCCGGCCGGGGAGGGGTCCGTGCCGGGGAGGACGCCGCCGTCGGGGAGGACGCCGCCGTCAGGGAAGGCGCCACCGTCGGGAAGGACGCCACCGTCGGGGAGGACGCCGCCGTCGGGCGTGGGGGCCGGGCCGGGGACGCCCCGGACCCTGCCGCCCGGTTCCAGGAAGACCGGGCCGCCGCCGGGCACCATGCCCAGCTCGCGGGCCCGGCGCTCCAGGGCGTCGGGGGCCGAGCGGGCGTCGATGTCCCGCTGGAGGGCCTGCTCCTCGTCGGTGAGTTCGGTGGTCTTCTTCTTCAGCTCGGTCAGCTTGAAGGAGCCCTGGCTGAGGGAGGTGTTGAGGAGCAGGAGCCCGATGAGCCCGCCGCCGAGGAGGACGACGACGAGCAGGACGAAGGGGGTGCGGGCGGCGGTGGTCGGCCCGGACGGCATGAACCGGGCGAGCCGGGCCGCGCGCCCCTTCAGGGGTCCCGCCTTCGTCACACGTCCTCCCTGATCCGTTCCGCGCCGCGCAGCCGGGCCGGCGCGGCCCTGCGGTTCTCGGCGACCTCCTCCTCGGTGGGGAGCTCGGCGCCGCGGGTCAGGAGCCTGAGCCGCGGCTGGTACCGCTCGGGGACGACGGGCAGGCCGGGGGGCGCCGTGGTGGCGGCGCCGGCGGCGAACACCTGTTTGACCAGGCGGTCCTCCAGCGAGTGGTACGACAGGACGGCGACGCGCCCGCCGACCGCGAGGGCCCTCACCGCGGCCGGGACGGCCCGCTCCAGCACGGCCAGTTCGCCGTTGACCTCGATGCGCAGGGCCTGGAAGGTCCGCTTGGCCGGGTTGCCGCCGGTGCGCTTGGCGGCCTGCGGCAGGGCGTCGCGGATCAGCTCGACCAGGCGGGCGCTGCGGGTGAACGGCTCCTTCTCGCGCTCCCGCACGATGGCGGCGACGATCCGCTTGGCCTGCTTCTCCTCGCCGTAGGCGCGCAGGATGCGGACCAGTTCCCCGGGCGGGTAGGTGTTGAGGACCTCGGCGGCGCTGACGCCGGCCGTCTGGTCCATGCGCATGTCGAGCGGGGCGTCCTGGGCGTAGGCGAAGCCGCGGTCGGCCTCGTCGAGCTGCATGGAGGAGACGCCGAGGTCGAACAGGACGCCCTGGACGCGCGGGACGCCGAGCCGGTCGAGCACGTCGGGCAGCTCGTCGTAGACGGCGTGGACGAGCGTGGCGCGGTCGCCGAACCGGGCGAGGCGCTTGCCGGAGAGGCGCAGCGCCTCGGTGTCGCGGTCGAGGGCGACGAGCCGCGCCTCGGGGAACCGGGCGAGCAGGGCCTCGCTGTGGCCGCCGAGGCCGAGGGTGCAGTCGACGACGACCGCCCCGGGCCGTTCCAGCGCGGGGGCGAGCAGGTCCAGGCACCGCTGGAGCATCACGGGGACGTGCCGGGTGTTCCCGTCCGGCCGTTCGCCGCCGTCCTTGTCGGGGAGCTCCACCGGATCCGTGCCGGCGGCACCCCCATCGCGCCCTTTCAATCTGCCCTCTCAGGTCCGGCGCGGCGTACGTACCACCGGGCCACCGGCGCCGGAGGGGGCGTCGACCGACCGGCGAGCGGAGGGGCCGAGCCGTACATGCCACCGCACACGCGGAGGAGAAACTGCGGAAATCGCTCGGAATTCGCTCAATGTCTCCGTGAACTTCGCGCCACTCTAGTCCACTCCCCCGCCCGGTCAATCAACCGGCCAGCGCGTCGTCCGGGGACCGCGCGAGGAGGGACGAACAGCGCATATCACCCCTCCGGCCTCGCCGCCCGCCACCCTTGTGGGTTACCTCACAACACGCCTCATTGACGTTCTTTGTCCCCTCTCACGACGAGCCCCCCACCAGCGTGACCATTAACGTCGTAGCCATGTCGACTTCCGCGCACCTCCCGAACGACGTTCAGGACGAGACGGTCACCGACCGCCTCGTCGAGGCCAACCGCCGCTACGCCGAGCAGTTCACCGATCCCGGCATGGACGCGCGACCCGTGCTCAAGGTGGCCGTCGTCGCCTGCATGGACGCCCGCCTCGACCTGCACGCCGCACTCGGCCTCCACCTCGGCGACTGCCACACCATCCGCAACGCGGGCGGCGTGGTCACGGACGACGTGATCCGCTCGCTCACCATCAGCCAGCGGGCGCTCGGCACCCGCAGCATCGTGCTCGTGCACCACACGGGGTGCGGCCTGGAGAGGATCACCGAGGGCTTCCGCGACGAGCTGGAGCACGAGGTCGGCCAGCGTCCGACGTGGGCGGTGGAGGCCTTCCGGGACGTCGACCAGGACGTGCGGCAGTCGATGCAGCGGGTGCGCACCTCGCCCTTCCTCCAGCACACCGGCGACGTGCGGGGCTTCGTCTTCGACGTGACGACCGGTCTGCTGCGGGAGGTCGATCCGGCCTGACCGGCCGGTGGACGACCTGCCGAAGGAGCCGCCGGGGGCCGTCGAGGGCCGTCACCGACGGGATCGATCCGTCGAAGCCCTGACATATCACCCGCAGTTGCCGGCAGCCGAGTGACACCGCGCTGTACGCCAACAAGAATGCGGGGGTGACACCCCCGGCGGGCCGCAGGAACGCTTCGCGGGCGGTGTTCCGTGTTTCTGGGTGGGCCGTGCCGTACCGCGTCGCACCCGCCCACGATCGAAAGGGCCGAGGAGGGCCGGGTGACGACCTATGACGACCGAGCGAGCCTCACTGATCTGACCACCACAGCGGAGCGGGTCCGCCGGTCGGTGGAGGGTGTGATCGAGGGCAAGCCCGAGGTCGTACGGCTCTCGCTGACCGTGCTGCTGGCCGAGGGACACCTCCTCATCGAGGACGTCCCGGGGGTCGGCAAGACGATGCTGGCGAAGGCCCTCGCGCGGTCCATCGACTGCTCGGTGCGGCGGATCCAGTTCACGCCCGACCTGCTGCCGTCCGACATCACGGGCGTGTCGGTGTACGACCAGCAGCGGCGCGAGTTCGAGTTCAAGCCGGGCGCGATCTTCTCGCAGATCGTGATCGGCGACGAGATCAACCGCGCCTCGCCGAAGACGCAGTCCGCGCTGCTGGAGTCGCTGGAGGAGCGCCAGGTCACCGTCGACGGGCAGTCGTACGAGCTGCCGAGCCCGTTCATGGTGGTGGCCACGCAGAACCCGGTGGAGATGGAAGGAACGTATCCCCTCCCCGAGGCGCAGCGGGACCGCTTCATGGCGCGCGTCTCGATCGGCTACCCGAGCGCCGAGGCCGAGCTGCGGATGCTGGACACGCACGGCGGGGTGTCCCCGCTGGACGACCTCCGGCCGGTGGCGCACGCCCACGACATCGTGAAGCTGGTCGACGCGGTGCGCGGGATCCACGTGGCCGACTCGGTCCGGCGGTACGCCGTGGACCTGGTCGGGGCCACCCGCAGCCACCCGGACCTGCGGCTGGGCGCGTCCCCGCGCGCGACGCTGCACCTGCTGCGCGCCGCGAAGGCCGCCGCCGCGCTGAACGGGCGCGAGTACGCCCTCCCGGACGACGTGCAGGCGCTGGCCGTGCCCGTGCTGGCGCACCGGCTGCTGCCGACCGCGCAGGCCCAGCTGAACCGGCGGACCGCCGAGCAGGTCGTCATGGACGTCCTGCAGCGCACGCCCGTGCCGGCCGTGGCCTCGCAGCAGCCCGCCGGGGAGGCGTTCCTCTCCCAGCGGCCCGGCCTGCGGCGGCTGTGATGACGGCCGCGGGACCCGCCGTCCCGGACGGCGTGGTCCGGGGCGGGGTGCGGGGCGCCCTCGGCGGGCTGACCACGCGCGGCCGGTCGTTCCTGGCGGCCGGGGTGGCGGCGGCGGTGTGCGCGTACGTGCTGGGCCAGCCGGACCTGCTGCGCGTGGGGCTGCTGCTGGCGGCGCTGCCCCTGGTGTGCGTGACGGTGCTGTACCGCACGCGGTACCGGGTCACGGGCAGCCGGCGGCTCTCCCCGCAGCGGGTCGCCGCGGGCGCGGAGGCACGGGTGCGGCTGCGCCTGGACAACGTCTCGCGGCTGCCGACCGGGCTGCTGATGCTCCAGGACCACGTGCCGTACGTGCTGGGGCCGCGGCCCCGGTTCGTGCTCGACCGGGTGGAGCCGGGCGGCAAACGCGAGGTGTCGTACCGGGTCCGGTCGGACCTGCGCGGGCGGTACCCGCTGGGCCCGCTCCAGCTGCGGCTGAGCGACCCGTTCGGGATGTGCGAGCTGACGCGTTCGTTCAGCGCGTACGACCTGCTGACGGTCGTGCCGCGGACGGAGCCGCTGCCGGCCGCCCGGCTCGCCGGCGAGGTCCCGGGCTACGGCGAGGGGCGGCACCGGGCACTGGCCCAGGTCGGCGAGGACGACATCATCCCCCGCGAGTACCGGTACGGCGACGACCTGCGCCGGGTGCACTGGCGGTCCACGGCGCGGTACGGCGAGCTGATGGTGCGGCGCGAGGAGCAGCCGCAGCAGGCCCGCTGCACCGTGCTGCTGGACACGCGCGCGGAGGCGTACGGGGGCGACGGGCCCGACTCGTCGTTCGAGTGGGCGGTGTCGGGCGCGGCGTCGGCGGTGGCCCACCTGCTGGAACGCGGCTACGCGGTGCGGCTCCTGACGGATACCGGGGACGCGCTGTCCGGTGACGGTCCGGACGGGTACGTCACGCCGGGGCACGAGGCGGCGGACACCGCGGGCCTGATGATGGACGCCCTCGCGGTCGTCGACCACTCGTCGGAGGCCGGGCTCGCCCGTGCCCACGACGTGCTGCGCGCCGGGCGCGAGGGCCTGCTGATCGCGTTCTTCGGTGAGCTGGACGAGGCGCAGGCGGAGCTGGCGGGCCGGATGCGGCGGCGCAGCGGCGCGGCGATCGCGTTCGTCCGGGACGACGGGAGCGGCGCGGCCGACGGTGCGGCGGACGCGGTGCGGCACCTGCGGCAGGCGGGCTGGTCGGCGGTGCCGGTGCGGCCGGGCGACTCGCTCGCCGCGCTGTGGCGGCACGCCGCGCAGGACGCGGGCGCGGTCGCCGGCGGTGGGACGACGGGGTTCTCGGGGGGTTGGTCATGAGCGGCGGTGGACGCCTGACGGTGTGTGCCCTGATCGCCACGGTGGCGGCGGCGTGCTCGCTGCTGCCCCTGGTGGGCGAGGTCGGCTGGATCGTCCAGGCGGCGCTGCTGCTGGCGGCGGTCGCCGGGACGGGCGCGGCCGCGCGGCGGGTGCCGGTGGCGCGGCCGCTGACGGTGGCCTCCCAGGTCGCGGTGGGCCTCGTGCTGCTGACCGTGGTCTTCGCGCGGGAGCAGGCGGTGGCCGGGGTGCTGCCGTCCCCCGAGGTGTTCCGCCGGTTCGGCGCGCTGCTGGAGGCGGGCGCGCAGGACGTCGGGCAGTACGCGCCGCCGGCCCCGGCGACGGACGGCATCCGGCTGATGCTGGTCGGCGGGGTGCTGCTGATCGGCCTGGCCGTGGACGTCCTGGCGGTGACGTTCCGCAGCGCGGCCCCGGCGGGCCTCCCGCTGCTGGCGCTGTACTCGGTCGCGGCCGGGCTCTCGGGCGGCGGGACGAGCTGGCTGGGCTTCCTGGCGGCGGCGGCCGGATACCTGATGCTGCTGCTGGCGGAGGGCCGTGACCGGCTCGCCCAGTGGGGGCGGGTGTTCGGCGGGCCCCAGGCCCGGCCGGGCGGTCCGGCCGCGTTCGGGTCCCCGGACGGGACGGCGCCCGCGCCGCTGCGCACGGGGCGGCGGATCGGTGTGTTCGCGCTGGGCATCGCGCTGGTCGTCCCGAGCGTGCTGCCGTCGCTGGACGGCGGGCTGCTGGGCACCGGCGGCACGGGCGAGGGCGCGGGCGGCGGCACGATCTCCGCGGTGAACCCGCTGGTGTCGCTCAAGGAAAACCTCAACCAGTCGGAGGACCGGGAGGTCCTGCGGTACCGGACGAACGCTCCGGACGGCTCCGGGCTGTACCTGCGGCTGGTGTCGCTGGACCAGTTCGACGGCACGTCGTGGCGGACGTCCGTGCGCGGCGTGGAGGACGTGCCGCAGCGGCTGCCCCGGCCGGTCGGGCTGAGCGAGCGGACCGGCACGACGGAGATCAGCACGAACGTCTCGGCGGCCGGCTCGTACGAGCAGAAGTGGCTGCCGATGCCGTACCCGGCGACCGACGTGCGGATCGAGGGGCGCTGGCGGTACGAGCCGGTCGGGCGGATGGTCGTCGGCGACGACGGGCAGACGACGAGCGGCGTCCAGTACTCGGTGAACAGCCTGGTGGTGCAGCCCACGGCGGAGCAGCTAGCGGCGGCCCCGGCGGCGCCCGGCGCGCTGCTGCGGGAGTACACGCTCGTACCGGACTCGCTGCCGCGCGACGTGAAGGCCACCGCGCTCCAGGTGACGGCGGGGGCGAAGAACGACTACGAGCGGGCGGTCCGGCTGCAGGACTGGTTCGCCTCGAAGGGCGGCTTCACGTATGACACGACGGTGTCGTCGGGGACGGGCGTCACGGCGATCTCCCGGTTCCTGAGGGACAAGGAGGGCTTCTGCGTCCACTTCTCCTTCGCGATGGCGGCGATGGCCCGCACGCTGAACGTGCCGGCCCGGGTCGCGGTCGGCTTCATGCCGGGCACGCCCTCGGGCGGGGGCACCGTGTCGGTGAGCATCAAGGACGCCCACGCGTGGCCGGAGCTGTACTTCGAGGGCGTGGGCTGGACGCGCTTCGAGCCGACGCCGTCGCGGGGCTCGATCCCGGACTACGCGCTGACGGAGCGGCCGGACGGCGCGCAGCCGGACACCCAGGAGCCCGCGCCGCGCCCGTCGGTGGTCCCCTCGGCGGAGCCGTCCCCGCAGGACGTCTGCGCCCCGGGGGCGACCGGGCCGGAGGGCGGCTGCGCGGGGCCGGTGCCCCAGGGCGCCGAACCGCCGGCGGACGCGGGCGCGGCGCTCGGGCCGGTGCTGCTGGCCGCGGCCGGCGCCACGGCGGCCCTGGTGCTGCCGCTGGCGCCGATGCTGTGGCGGCGGCGGGTGCGGGCGCGGCGGCTGCGCGGCGGGCGGCCGCTGGAGGTGTGGACGGAGGTCGTGGACACGGCCTGGGACCACGGCGTCCCGCCGGACGAGTCGCTGACCCCGCGGGGCACGGCGGACCGGCTGGTACGGACGGGGCCGCTGGAGGGCCCCGCGGCGGAGGCGGTCCACCGGATCGCGGGCGCCGTGGAGGAGGCCCTCTATGCGCGGGCGCCGCGCCCCGTGGACGGCCTGGCGCAGGACGCGGCGCGGGTGCGTGCCGGGATCGTGGCGGCGAGCGGGCGCGGGGTGCGCCTGCGGGCGCTGCTCGCGCCGCGGTCGGCGGCGCGGGTGGCGTGGGCGCTGTCGCGGCGCCGGGCGGCGGTGGCGGCCCGCTGGGGCGCGCTGCTGCGGCGGCCGTCCCGGCAGCAGGGCTAGGTCGTGTCTTCAAAGTCCCGTCTGCCGGGCGACGCCTGGCACGCACGCTCGCCGCGTTGTCGTCGGTCGCCAATGCTCCGCAGTGGCTCCCTCCTCCGCCTTGCGATCGCACGCACCAGACGCCGCCCGGCCCGCCCTACGGGCGAACGACGCTACTTTGAAGACACTCCCTAGGGCGGTCCCGGGACCAGCGGGATCCACCTCTGGGCGGGGTGAGGCCGGGGCCGTCCCGGCGGCTCCCCCGGCCCCCGGCCCCCGGGCGGGGTGCGGGGCTGCGGCGTCCGCGCCCCGCACGGGGGCGGACCTCACCGGCCGGCCCGGGGGGACGGGGCGTGGGAACACGACGGAGGGGTGACCGCCGGTGCGGTCACCCCTCCGTCGTGGTGGGTGTCAGTGGCCCTGTTCGTCGCGGCGACGCTGCCAGCGTTGTTCGATGCGGTCCATCATCGAGCGGCGCTGGCGGTTCGCCCTGCCGTGGGGCACGCCCCCGGGAACGGGCTGCTCCCCGGGTTTGGGGGCCTTGCGCCAGCCGGTGACGGCCAGGACCGCGCAGCCGAGCATGACGAGGAACCCCACCACGCTGATCCAGATCTGCTGGGCGACCATTCCGGCCATGAGGAGCGCGATACCCACCAGGAATCCAGCGACCGCCTGGTAGACCCGTCGTCGGGTGTACGTACGCAGCCCGCTTCCCTCGAGCGCTGTCGCGAACTTGGGATCTTCGGCGTACAGCGCTCGCTCCATCTGCTCGAGCATTCGCTGCTCGTGCTCCGAGAGCGGCACGGAGTCCTCCTCATCGTCGGTCGCGGGGGCGACCGGTATGCGGCCCTTTCAGGATAGGCAGGGAATCGTCCCCGTGAAACCCGCCCTCAGTGCCAATTCGCCGATCGAGCCGCCATGCCGGTTCGGCTGGTGAGGCGTTGATTCCCCGTCGTCCGAACCGTCATGCCGGATGGTGTCCCTCGATCATACGGGGATCCCGGCGCGATCGGGGCGGCTGTGGCGTACTCCATCTGCCGCTGCGGTGCTGTTCAGACCCCTTCGCCGGGTCGGTCGAGCTTTTCGCCCAGCACGTGCAGCTGCGTGGCCACCGAGTGGAAGGCGGGCAGCTCGGCCGCGGCGGCTTCCAGCCGGTTCAGGGCGTCGATGGCGCCGGGCTCCGTGTCGACGAGGACGCCGGGGACGAGATCGGCGAAGACGCGCACGCCGTGCACCGCGCCGATCTCCACGCCGGCCGCCCGGACGGCCTCGGTGAGCTGCTCGGCGGTGAAGCGGCGCGGCACCGCGTCGCCCTCGCCCCAGCTGCCCGCCGGGTCGGTCAGCGCGCGGAGCGCCTGGTTGAAGTGGCCGGCGAGGGCCCGCGCCAGGACGGCGCCGCCGAGGCCGGCCGCGAGCAGGCTGAGCACACCGCCGGGGCGCAGGGCCTCGACGGCGTGGCGCACGCCCTCGGCGGGGTCGTCGACGTACTCCAGGACCCCGTGGCAGAGCACCGCGTCGAAGCCGCCGCGCCCGACGACGTCGAACAGGTCGTGGATGTCCCCCTGGACGCCGCGGACGCGGTCGGCGACGCCCGCCTCCGCGATGCGGCGCTCCAGGGCGAACAGGGCGTTGGGGCTGGGGTCGACCACGGTCACGCGGTGGCCGAGGCGGGCGACGGGCACCGCGAAGTTGCCGCTGCCGCCGCCCGTGTCGAGGACGTCGAGGCTGTCCTTGCCGGTCGCTTCGGCCCTGCGGTCGAGGGCTTCCGCGAGAACGTCCCACACCACGGCGGTACGGAGGGAGGCACGGGGGCGCTGCGGGTCGGACACGGCAGTTGACTCCTCGATGACTGTTACGAACGGTCCCAGCCTATGGCCTCGGGAGCGGTACTCGGCCGCGGCTCCGGCCGCAGCCCGAGCAGCCGCTCCACCAGGCGCAGGAACATCGCGACGTCGCGGACCAGGTCGTCGGCGTCCCGGGCGGTGGCGGCGCCGCGTATGCCCGCCTCCGCGCGGGCCCTGCGGTCGGCGCCGGCGGCGAACAGGGCGCTCCACTCGGCCAGCTCGGGCGTGGTCTCGGTGAGGATCTCCCAGGCGGTGCGAATCCTGCGCCGGCCGCGCTGCCGGGCCTCCTCGGGGCGGCCGCGTACGGCCAGGACGGCGGCGGCGGTGCGCAGGGCGGCCAGGTGGGCCCTCGCGTACCGCTCGTTGGGGTCGCCGAGGGTGGTCGCCTCGGCCAGGCCGGCGTGCGCCTGGGCGAGCAGGTCGAGGGCGGCGGGCGGTGCCGGGGCGCGGCGCGGCACGGGGTGGACGTCGCTCGCCATGACGGACCTCCTGTCGTCGTGCTGACGGCGCTGGGGCCGTGTGGTTCCCATCGTGCAAGCCGCCACTGACAGTCCCGGCCGACCTGCGGTTTTGCCTCCTCCGCCGGCCACCTGTAACTTTTGAACTGACTGGTCAGTTCAAAAGAGTTGGGGGAGGTTCGTGGAGAGCGCGGACAACGGGACCGGTTCCACGGGGACGGAGGCGGCCCGGACGCGGCCGGGAGCCGCCGTCAGGGCCGAGGGGTTCGGTGTGAAGGGCCCGCGCGGCTGGGCGTTCCGCGGGGTGGACGTGGAGGCCGCGCCCGGCAGCCTCGTCGCCGTGGCGGGGCCCTCCGGGTCCGGCCGCACCTGCCTGCTGCTCGCCCTGAGCGGGCGGATGAAGCCCGCCGAGGGGTACGCCGAGGTGGGCGGGGTGCGCCTGCCGCGCCGGATGGCCGCCGTACGGCGGTTCAGCGCCCTCGCGCACGTACCGGGGGTGAGCGACCTCGATCCGGCGTTCACCGTCGCGGAGCACCTGCGGGAGGCCGCGCTGCTGCGCCGCCGGTTCGGCGGCTCGCCGCTGGCCCTGCTGCGGCCGCGCGCCGGGCGGGCGGCCGAGAACCGGCGCCGGGTGGCGGCCGCCCTGGAGGCGGCCGGGCTGGACCCGGAGACGCTGCCCAAGGGCGAGCGGACCTCGGTGCGGGACCTGGAGCGGCTGGAGGCCCTGCGCCTGTCCGTCGCGCTCGCCCTGGTGGGCGAGCCCCGGCTGCTCGCGGTGGACGACACGGACCTGAAGCTGAACGACGCCGAGGAGGCGGCCGCCTGGTCGATGCTCCGCGCCGTCGCCGACGGCGGCGTCACGGTGCTGGCGGTCTGCACGGAGGTCCCGGACGAGGCGGACGTGGTGATCCGCACGACGGCCGCGGGCCCGGCCGCCGCGGCCGGCGGCGGCTCCGGTGACGGGGACGGCGGCACCGGGCGGGACGGCGGCACCGGGCGGGACGGCGGGGACTCCGGCCGGAAGGCCCGGGGCCCCGGCGGGACCCGGGACTCCGGCGGCGAGGACCGGGCCGCGGAACCCGCACGGGACGCCGGGGAGACCCCACGCGATGCCGGGGACACCGCGCAGGACGCCGGGAAGACCGCGCAGGACGCCGGGGACGCCGGGCGGGACGCCGCGGGCTCCGGGGACGACACCGACGACGAGAAGGGGGCGGCCGATGCGTTCGCCGAGACTGGCCGCGCTTGAGCTGAAGCGGTTCGGGCGGGGGAAGCTGCCGCGCGCCGCGCTGGTCGCGATCCTGCTGCTGCCGCTGCTGTACGGCGCGCTGTACCTGTGGTCGTTCTGGGACCCGTACAGCAGGCTCGACCGGATCCCCGTGGCGCTCGTCAACGAGGACCGGGGCGCCACCGCCGACGGCAAGAGGATCAACGCCGGCGACGACATCACCGAGGGCCTGCGGGACAGCGCCGTCTTCGACTGGCACGAGGTGAGCGACGCCGAGGCCCGCGACGGCGTCGAGGACGGCAGGTACTACCTGTCGCTGACCATGCCCGAGGACTTCAGCGCCCGCGTCGCCTCCAGCTCCGGCGACGCCCCGGAGACCGGCGCGCTCCGGGTGCGGACGAACGACGCCAACAACTACATCGTCGGCCAGATCTCGCGGACCGTGTTCTCCGAGGTGCGCACCGCCGCGTCGACGAAGTCGTCCCGCTCGTTCCTCGACAAGATCTTCATCTCGTTCTCCGACATCCACGACGCGACGGAGAAGGCGGCCAAGGGCGCCAACGACCTCAAGGACGGCGTCGGCGAGGCGAAGAAGGGCGCCCGGAGCCTCGCGGACAACCTGGCGAAGGCCAAGAACGGCACCGCCGACCTCGCCTCCGGCCTCAAGAGGATCGACTCCGCCGCCGGCCGGCTGGAGAGCGGCACCCGCAAGGTCGCGGACGGCACCCGGCAGCTCGCCGACCGGGTCAACGGCGTCGCGCCGAAGGTCCGCCCGTACCTGCGGGACAACGGCAAGCAGATCGGCGACGCGGCCCGCCTCGTCGCGGACACCTCCAAGGCGGCCCGCAACAGCCTGGACAGCATCGTCCGGAACGGCCCCGCCGCCCGCACCGGGGCGCACAAGGCGGCCGACGGCCTCACCGCGCTGCACGCCAAGCGGTGCGAGGGCGCCCTGGTCACCGACGCCGAGCTGTGCGCCGAACTGAAGAAGGCCGTGGTGGCCGCCACCGACGTGGCGACCATCGCGGACGACCTGCACGTGCTGGCACAGGACGGCGGCGGCGACCTGAAGCGGCTGGACGCCCAGCTCGCCGACCTCCAGCGGAAGGCGGAGGCCCTCGGCAAGCGCGCGCCGACCCTCAGCCAGGACGTGGACTACGCGATCGCCCGGATCAACGAGCTGAACAGCGGCGCGCAGCGCGTCGCCACGGGGATGGCCGAACTGCACAAGGGCATCACCAAGAGCAAGGACGGCGCCGTCAGGATCGACTCCGGCCTCGGCAAGATCAAGAAGGGCGCCAACGACCTGGACGGCGGTCTGTTCAAACTGGCCGACGGCTCCACCGAACTCGCCAGCGGCCTCGACGAGGGCGTCGGGCGGATCCCCGACTACGACAAGCAGGACCGCGACCGCCGCACCGAGGTCATGGCCGACCCGGTCCAGCTCGCCTCCCAGTCGCTGCACAAGGCGGCCAACTACGGCACGGGCTTCGCCCCGTACTTCATCCCGCTGTCCCTGTGGGTGGGCGCCATGGTGGCGTACATGCTGATCCAGCCGATGAACCGGCGGGCCCTCGCCGCGGGCGCCTCCGCCTGGCGGATCGCCTTCGCCGGCTGGCTGCCCGTCGCCGCGATCGGCCTCGCGCAGGTGGCGGCGCTGATGGCGGTACTGCACTGGGGCCTCGGCCTGCAGATGGCGCGCGCCGCCGGGACCGTGGGCTTCCTGGCCCTCGTGACCTGCTGCTTCGCCGCGATCATCCAGTGGCTGAACGCCCGGTTCGGGGCGGCGGGGCGCATCCTCGTCCTGGCGCTGCTCATGCTCCAGCTGACCTCGGCGGGCGGCACGTACCCGGTGCAGACCAGCCCGGGCTTCTTCAACGCGATCCACCCGTACCTGCCGATGACCCACGTCGTCGAGGCGCTGCGCCGGCTCATCACCGGCGGCGGCCTGGGCCCGGTGTGGCAGGCGTGCGCGGTCCTGGCCGCGTTCACGGCGGGAGCGCTCGCGCTGACGGCCCTGTCGGCCCGCCGCAAGCAGGTGTGGACGTTCGACCGTCTGCACCCGGAGCTCAGCCTGTAGGCGGGAAGGACGGCCGAGACCTGTGAGAATCGACGCCATGGACACCCAGAGCACCCGACGGCAGGCCACCCGCACCAAGCTGTACGAGGCAGCCGTCACCCTCATCGCGGAACAGGGGTTCTCGGCGACGACCGTCGACGAGATCGCGGAGCGGGCCGGGGTGGCCAAGGGCACGGTCTACTACAACTTCAGGAGCAAGACCGAGCTGTTCGAGGAGCTGCTGCGGCACGGCGTCGGACTGCTCACCGCCTCGCTGCGCGACGCCGCCGACGAGACGGCGGCGCGCGGCGGGACGCGGGTCGAGGCGCTGGACGCGATGATCCGGGCGGGCCTGGTCTTCATCGACCGGTACCCGGCCTTCACCCAGCTGTACGTGGCCGAGCTGTGGCGCACCAACCGGGCGTGGCAGTCGACCCTCCTGGTGGTGCGGCAGGAGGCGGTGGCGGTCGTGGAGACCGTGCTGCGGGACGCCGTCGCGGGCGGTGAGCTGAGCGAGGACATCGACATCCCGCTGACGGCGGCCGCGCTCGTCGGCATGGTGCTGGTGGCGGCGCTCGACTGGCAGGCGTTCCAGCGGGAGCGGTCCATCGACGACGTGCACGCCGCCCTGTCGCGGCTGCTGCACGGGCGGGTCAGCGGCCGCTGACCCCCAGCCCCGGGCCCCGGGGCCGCGCGCGTGGGCACGGAAAAACGCCGGTCCGGTGAGGCTCGATCCCCCCGAGCCCCACCGGACCGGCGCGTCACCCCCCGGTCCGGACGGGTGCGCAACGCCGGTTCCGCAGCCCCGTGTCGGCGGTGCCCGCGTCGCGCTCCCTTTCCGTGACCCCCACTCTTCCGTCCCGGCGGTGCCCGGACCATCCGCGCGCCTACTCATCCGGGGGCCTGAGTACGGATACTCAGACGCCCCGCGGGCACCCCGCGCACGGGCGGGCGGCCGGCCGGCCGGAGCCGCGCGGGGCTTCCCGCGGGGGCGCGCGGCGGGGCTTATAGAGTCCCTGGCATGGCACGGATTGCGGTGATCGGCGCCGGGACGGGCGCCATGGCGGCGGCGGCCCGGCTGGCCGTGGCAGGCCACCGGGTGACGGTGTACGAGCGGACGGAGACGTACGGCGGCGGGGTGCGCCGGCTCGTGCGGGACGGCTTCGGCTTCGACACCGGCCCCGGACTGCTGCACCTGCCCGCCGTGTACCGGGACCTGTTCGTCAAGACCGGCAAGGAGCCGCTGGAGCGGTGCGTCGAGCTGACGCAGGTCGACCCGGCGAGCCGGCACGTCTTCGCGGACGGCACGGCCGTGTCGCTGCCGAACGCGTCGCGGGCCGGGACCGTCTCGGCCCTGGACGACGCCCTCGGGCCGGGCGCGGGCGAGCGGTGGGCGGCGTTCCTGAACCGGGCGCGCGACGCGTGGGACCGCTCGCGGCGGCCCCTGCTGGAGGAGCCGCTGCCGGCCGACGTGGGGCCGTTCTCCCGCGACCCGTACCCGGCGCCGAGGACGGGGCTGCTGCGCCGGAGCGCGAGGACCCTGGCCGAGGTGGGCCGCCGGGAGCTGGGGGACGGGCGGCTGGCCGCGCTGCTGGAGGGGTACGCGCTGGCGTACGGCCTGGACCCGGCGGCCGCTCCCCCGTCGGCGGCGGTCCTGCCGTACATGGAGCAGACCTTCGGCACCTGGTACGTGCGCGGCGGCATGCGGGCGCTGGCGGACGCGGTGTACGAGCGGTGCCTCGCGCGGCGGGTCGCGTTCGTCTTCGGCGCCGAGGTGACCGGTGTGGTGGAGGAGGACGGGCGCGCCGCCGGGGTGGAACTGGCGGACGGGCGGGTCGTGGACGCCGACCACGTGGTGGCGGGGGCGCCCGTGCCCGCGCTGTACCGGGACCACGTGGTGGCCTGGGAGCGGCAGGACGCCTGGCCGCGCTTCCAGACCGGGGTGGCCACGGGGCGGGTGACCGTGTGCCTGGCGCTGCGCGGCGCGCGGGAGGAGGGTGCGGCGCACCGCACGGTGGTGCACTCCGCGGACCCGGCCGGGGAGCGGGCGGCCCTCGCGGGCGGCGGGCCGCCGTGCGGGCGGCCGACCGTGGTGGTCTTGCGCCCCGACGACGCGGGGCTGCGGCCGGACGGTGACCACGAGGCGGTCACGGTGACGGCGACCGTCCCGGCGGGCGACCCGGGGGCCCCGGGCGACCCGTGGGGCGCGGAGGGGGCCGCGGAGGCGTTCGCGGACCGGATGGTGGAGGCCGCCGCGGCGGCGGTGCCGGGGCTCCGGGAGCGGCTGCTGTGGCGCGAGGTCCGCACACCGGTCCACACCGAGGAGGAGACCGGCAGCCGGCGCGTGCCCGGCCCCGCGCTGGCGGGCGGGGGCGGCGCCTACCTGCCGGCGGCCAACGCCGCGCCGCTGCCGGGCCTGTACTTCGCCGGCGGCTGGTCCCACCCGGGGGGCGGGCTGGCGCACGCCGGGATGTCGGGGGCGCTGGTCGCGGGGCTGGTCGTGGAGGGCGCGGACTTCCGCGGCTCGCGGTAGCCCGGGGCGGCGCCCCGCCGCCCGGTCGGGGGCGGGGCGGGGCGGGCCCGCGGCGGCTCAGTAGCCCTGCCGGCCGTCCTGGTCGTAGCCGTACGGGGCCGGGGGCTCCTGCGGGGGCGGCGGGAACGGCTGCCCGCCGTCGCGCTGGAGCGGCACCCACACGCCGCCGGGCGGGGTGTCCGTGGCGTACTGCTGCGCGTAGGGGTCGGCGTACGGCTGCCCGTACGCGTCGTGGGCGCCGTACTGCCGGGGGTCGGGGGCGGCGGTGGCCGTGCCGGCGTACGGGTCGGGGTAGGCGGCGTACTGCTGCCGGCCGGCCGGGTCGTAGTCGTGGGCGGGGGCGTAGGCGCCCGGGTCGTAGGCGCTCGGGTCGTAGGCGCTCGGGTCGTAGGCGCCCGGGTCGTACGCCGGGTAGTCGCCGTACGCGTCGGGGTGGCCCGCCGCCGACGGGTCGGCGGCGTCCGGCTGACGCGGGGCGCCCGCGCCGTAGATCCCGTACTCGCCGGTGTCGTCGGGCAGCGGCTGCGGCTCGTGGACGGGCGGGAGGGGCGGGACGTCCGGCACCGCCGGATCCTGCGGCTCGTCGTACGCGAGCTCGGTGACCTCCAGGGCGGGGCCGCGGTCCCGGCCGCCCTTCACGGTCCTGCGGCGGCGGCTGGCGCCGGGCCTGCCGCCGATCGCCCACCCGGTGGAGAAGCCGCGCAGGAAGGACAGCGTGACGCAGGTCTGGCCGACGCCGAAGGCCGCGGCACCGGCGATGATCAGGACGATCGACGACACGACGACGCCGGCGACGACGCCGAGGAACCCGAAGAAGGCCAGCAGGCGCCAGCGCAGCCGCGCCTTGTACTGCAGGAGCACCTCGCCGAGAAGCCAGAGCGCGACGACGCCGAACGCGATGTAGAGGACCGTCCACCAGCTCCAGTCCATGCCCGCCCCTCTCGTTCGGCCGCCGCCTCGGGACGTGACGGGTACGGCCGGTCAGGACTGCGGGTGCAGTCCGAGATTCTCGTAGATCTCGAGTGTCGCCGTGGAGTTGTTCAGCGTGATGAAGTGCAGTCCGGGCACGCCTTCGGACAGCAGCCGCGCACAGAACTCCGTCGCGAACTCGATGCCCAAGGAGCGTACAGCGGCCGCGTCGTCCTTGACCGCGAGGATCCGTTCTTCGACGGCCGCGGGGAAGTGCGCGTTGCTGAGCTGCGGCAGCCGGGCCAGCTGCCGCACGGCCGTGACGGGCATGACCTCGGGGATGATCGGCGTGTCGCAGCCCGCGGCGGCGACCCGGTCGCGCAGGCGCAGGTAGTTCTCGGGGTCGAAGAACATCTGCGTGATCGCGTAGTCGGCGCCGGCCCGGCACTTGTCGACGAAGTGGCGGACGTCCGTGTCCCAGTCCGTGGACCGGGGGTGCATCTCGGGGAAGGCGGCGACGCCCACGCAGAAGTCGCCGGCCTCCTTGATCAGCCGGACCAGGTCGGCCGCGTAGTGCAGCCCCTGCGGGTGCGGGACCCACGGGCCCATCGGGTCGCCGGGCGGGTCGCCGCGCAGGGCGAGGATGTTGCGGATGCCGACGTCGGCGAACTGGCCCACCATGTTGCGCAGTTCGGCGACCGAGTGGCCCACGGCCGTCAGGTGGGCGACGGGCGTGAGCGTCGTGTCGGCGGCGATCTGCTCGGTGGCCCTGACGGTCCCGTCGCGGGTGGAGCCCCCGGCCCCGTAGGTCACGGAGACGAAGCTCGGGGCCACCGCCTCCACCCGGCGCAGCGCGTTCCAGAGGTTCCGCTCGCCCTTCTCGGTCTTGGGCGCCCAGAACTCGAAGGAGTAGGTGGTGCCGTTCGCGAGCAGATCACGCACGGTACGCGCGTGATCCGTCCTGGTGGAGGGGGTGCCAAGGGCCATACGGGCAGGTTAGCCACCCGGGGAGGGGTCACCCAACCAGAGCAGAGCGTTTCGCGCTTTTTGCCGGAATCTTGTCCAGGGAGCGGACGACTTCGGGCCCAAAACGCCTGTTTGCGGGCCCAGGCGTCCCACTATGCGGACACCACCCCCGGCGGGGCCGGTCAGCCGGTCGCCACGGGGCGCGCGTCGGCGGCCCGCTCGCGTATCCGGCGGGCCAGGTCGGCCGCGGCGGCGGCCGGGTCGTCCGCCTCGGTGACGGCGCGGACGACGACGACGCGGCGGGCGCCGGCGTCCAGGACCTCGTCGAGGTTCCCGGCGTCGATGCCGCCGATCGCGAACCAGGGCCGGTCCTGGTCGAGGGAGGCCGCGTACCGCACCAGGCCGAGGCCCGGCGCGTACCGCCCCGGCTTGGTGGGCGTGGGCCAGCAGGGGCCCGTGCAGAAGTAGTCCACGCCGGGCTCCGCGACGGCCGCGTCGACCTCCGCCTCGGCGTGCGTGGACCGGCCGATCAGCACCCCGTCGCCGAGGATCGCGCGGGCGGCCGGGACCGGCAGGTCGCCCTGGCCCAGGTGCAGCACGTCGGACGCGGCGGCGTGCGCCACGTCGGCCCGGTCGTTCACGGCGAGCAGCTTCCCGTGCCGGCGGCAGGCGTCGGCGAACACGGCGAGGTGCTCCAGCTCCTCGCCGGCCTCCATGCCCTTGTCGCGCAGCTGCACGACGTCCACCCCGGCGGCGAGGACCGCGTCGAGGAACTCCGGGAGGTCGCCCTGGCGCCTGCGCGCGTCCGTGCACAGGTACAGCCGGGCGTCGGACAGGGCCGCGCGGACGCTGGTGGACATGAGGTGCTCCCCCCGGATCGGTGCGGCGGCGCGCGGCCGGGGCCCGAAGGCCCCGGCCCGCGCACCGCCCGGTGTCGGTGTGCTGATGTGCGGGCTCAGACGGCGAGCGCCTGGGCGCGGCGCTTCACCTCCGTGCCGCGGTTCTCCGCCAGGGCCTGCGCGGGCGTCCCCGGCAGGGACGGGTCCGGCGTGAAGAGCCACTCCAGCATCTCCTCGTCGGTGAAGCCGTCGTCCCTCAGCAGCGTCAGGGTGCCGGAGAGGCCCTTGACGACCTTGCCGTCCTTGATGAAGGCGGCGGGCACCTGCAGCGCCCGGTTCTCGCCGCGGCGCACGGCGATCAGCTGGCCCTCCTTGACGAGCTGCCGCACCCGCGTCACCTCGATGTCGAGCAGTTCGGCGATGTCGGGGAGGTAGAGCCAGTCGGGGACGAGCGCGTCGATCTTCGTGTCAATCTCGGTCACACGACAAGCGTGCCATCCCGCACCGACAGCCGACAGCCGGGCCCGCCGTCCGGGCCACGGGTCCGTGTCGGCCCGTCAGGCGCGGACCGCGGACTTCAGCGGCACGTCCGGATCCGCGACCAGCTCCGGGTCGAGCGGCGTGCCGGCCTCGATGAGCCTGCGCCCCTGCGCCAGGTCGCGCGGCCGGCCCACCGCGAGCACCGCCACCGGGGCGCCGTCCCGCAGCCACACCAGGGCCCACGCCGGGTCGGCGGGGTCGCCGCGCCAGACGGCCGTGTCGGCGGACGCGTGGTGGCCGGCGTACTGGACGAAGCGGCCGAACTGCTCGGACCAGAAGTACGGCACCGGGTCGTACGGCCGGGACGGCGCGCCCACGACGGCGGCGGCGACCGTGCGCGGCCCCTGCAGGGCGTTGTCCCAGTGGTGGACCAGCAGCCGCGCCCCGTAGCGGGCCGAGGGGAACGAGGCGCAGTCGCCGACCGCGTACACGTCCGGCACGGAGGTGCGCAGGTGGTCGTCGGCGACCACGGAGCCGTCCGGGCCGAGCGCCACGCCGGAGCCGCGCAGCCAGCCGGTCGCGGGCCGCGCGCCGATGCCGACGACGACGGCCCCGGCGGGCAGGACGCGGCCGTCGGCGAGGACGACCTCGCCGGGCTCGACCCGGTCCACCCGCGCGTGGGTCAGCAGCGTGGCGCCGCTCTCCTCGTACCAGGCGGCCATCGGCTCGGCGGCCTCGGCCGGCAGCGCGCCGGCCAGCGGCCGCCCGGCGGCCTCGACGACGGTGACCGCGCAGCCCGCCTCCCGGGCGGCCGTGGCGAACTCGGCGCCGATCCAGCCGGCGCCGACGACGACCACGTCGTGCTGCTCGGCGAGGACCGGGCGCAGCCGCTCGGCGTCGTCCAGGGTGCGCAGGAGGTGGACGCCGGGGACGCCCTCGGAGCCGGGGAGCGTCACGGGGACGGCGCCGGTCGCGACGACCAGCACGTCGTACGGGACGGGGCCGGCCTCCGTGTCGACCTCGTGGTCGCCGGGGCGCAGCCCGGTCACCTCGACGCCGAGGCGCAGTTCGACGCCGAGCGACGCGAAGTCCACCTCGAACGCGGAGCCCTCGGCCGCGCCGAGCAGGTACGCCTTGGACAGCGGCGGCCTGTCGTACGGCTGGTGGGGCTCGGCGCCCAGGAGCAGCACCGGCCCGGTGAACCCCTGCTCGCGCAGGGCGACGGCGGTCTGCACCCCGGCCATCCCCGCGCCGACGACGACCACGCGCCGCGTGTCGGCGGGGCCGGGCGCCGCCCCGTTCCCCGGCTGCCCTCCCGGGGGCCGCTGCCCCGGCTGCTCGTGCTGCTGCTCGCTCACGCGATCACCTTACGCAGCGGTCACACCGTCAGGAAGCCGCTCGCGCCGGGCGTCCGCCGCGGATCCCCGCGACGCGGCGGCCGGGCCCGGGCTCCCTTACCGGGGCTCGGGGCGTGGGGTTAGTCTGGCCACGCCAGAACATCGCGGGAGCCCGGCGCACCGGGCTGAGAGGGAGGCTGGGCGGCCTCCGACCGTACGAACCTGATCCGGGTCATGCCGGCGAAGGGAGGGGCTGGACGCCCATGTCACGGAGCACGTCGGACGTCCTCGTCATCGGGGGCGGGATCATCGGCCTGGTCACGGCCTGGCGGGCGGCGCAGCGCGGGCTGCGCACCGCCGTGGCGGACCCGGAGCCGGGCGGCGGCGCCGCCCGGGTGGCGGCGGGGATGCTCGCCGCGGTCACCGAGCTGCACTACGGGGAGGAGACGCTCCTCGGCCTCAACGTGGCCTCGGCGGAGCGCTACCCGGCCTTCGTCGCCGAGCTGGAGGAGGCGACCGGCCTGGACGTCGGCTTCCGCACGAGCGGCACGCTCGCCGTGGCGCTGGACGCCGACGACCGGGCCCACCTGCGGGAGCTGCACGCGCTGCAGCGGCGGTGCGGGCTCGCCTCGGAGTGGCTGACGGGACGGGAGTGCCGGCGCCTGGAGCCGATGCTGGCGCCCTGCGTGCGCGGCGGGCTGCGCGTGGACGGCGACCACCAGGTCGACCCGCGGCGGCTGTCGGCGGCGCTGGTGCTGGCCTGCGAGCGGGCCGGGGTGGTCTTCCACCGCGCGCGGGCGGACCGGCTGTCGGTGGTGCGGGGCCGGGCGGCGGGCGCGGTCCTCGCGGACGGCGCGGAGCCGGCGGCGGACCAGGTGGTGCTGGCGGCGGGGAGCATGAGCGGCCGCCTGGACGGCGTGCCCGACGGGGCGCTGCCGCCGGTGCGGCCGGTGAAGGGGCAGGTGCTGCGGCTGGCGGTGCCGGGGGCGTACGCGCCGTTCCTGAGCCGGTCGGTGCGGGCGGTCGTCCGGGGCAGCCACGTGTACCTGGTGCCGCGCGAGAACGGCGAGCTGGTCGTGGGCGCGACGAGCGAGGAGATGGGCTGGGACACCACGGTCACCGCGGGCGGGGTGTACGAGCTGCTGCGCGACGCCCACGAGCTGGTGCCTGGCATCACGGAGCTGCCGCTCACGGAGACCCGCGCGGGGCTGCGGCCCGGCTCGCCCGACAACGCGCCGCTGCTGGGCCCGTCCGCGCTGCCGGGCCTGCACCTGGCGACCGGCCACTACCGCAACGGCGTGCTGCTGACCCCGGTCACCGGGGACGTGATGGCCGCCGTGCTGACGACCGGGGAGCTGCCCGAGGTCGCCCGCGCGTTCACGCCCGCCCGATTCGCCCCCGTAGGAGTGTCATGACGAACCAGGTACGCGCCGCCGTCACCGTCTCGGTGAACGGCGAGCCGCGCGAGCTCACCGCCCCGGTCACCCTGGACGCGCTGGTGGCCACGCTGACCGCGGCCCCCTCCGGGGTGGCCGCCGCGGTCAACGAGACGGTCGTCCCGCGCGGCGGGTGGGCGTCCACCGTGCTCGCGGACGGCGACCGGGTCGAGGTCCTCACCGCGGTGCAGGGGGGCTGAACCGTGGGTGACGACCGCCTCACCATCGCCGGGACCACCTTCGACTCCCGGCTGATCATGGGCACGGGCGGGGCGCCGAGCCTCGACGTGCTGGAGCGGGCCCTCGTGGCGAGCGGCACGCAACTGACGACCGTGGCGATGCGGCGGATCGACCCGACCGTCCACGGCTCGGTGCTGTCCGTGCTGGACGGGCTGGGCATCCGCGTCCTGCCGAACACGGCCGGCTGCTTCACGGCGGGCGAGGCCGTGCTGACGGCCCGCCTCGCGCGCGAGGCGCTCGGTACGGACTGGGTGAAGCTGGAGGTCGTGGCGGACGAGCGGACGCTGCTGCCGGACCCGGTCGAGCTGCTGGACGCCGCCGAGACGCTGGTCGACGACGGCTTCACGGTGCTGCCGTACACGAACGACGACCCGGTCCTGGCACGGAGGCTGGAGGAGGCGGGCTGCGCGGCGATCATGCCGCTGGGGTCGCCCATCGGGTCGGGGCTCGGCATCCGCAACCCGCACAACTTCCAGCTGATCGTGGAGCAGGCGCGGGTGCCGGTGATCCTGGACGCGGGCGCGGGGACGGCGTCGGACGCGGCGCTGGCGATGGAGCTGGGCTGCGCCGCGGTGATGCTGGCGTCCGCGGTGACCCGGGCCCAGGAGCCGGTGCTGATGGCGGAGGCGATGCGGCACGCCGTGGAGGCGGGGCGGCTCGCCCACCGGGCCGGCCGCATCCCGCGCCGGCACTTCGCGCACGCCTCCTCCCCCGCCGAGGGCCGCGCCGCCCTCGACCCGGAGCGGCCGGCCTTCTGAGCGGCGTCCGCGCCTGTCACAAGTTCGCTGCACCGCGGGCGTGGTCATGTACAGGGCGACGGGCGGGTCCGCCGGGGCTCGTAGACTCGGGCGCGTGGATACGACCCTTCACGACCCGCTCGTCGGCCGGCTGCTCGACGGCCGCTACCGCGTCGACGCGCGTGTCGCCGTCGGCGGCATGGCCACGGTCTACCGGGCGGTCGACACCCGCCTCGACCGCGACCTCGCCCTGAAGGTGATGCACCCGTCGCTGGCGACCGACGCGTCGTTCGTGGAGCGGTTCATCCGCGAGGCCAAGTCCGTGGCGCGGCTCTCCCACCCGAACGTGGTCGGCGTCTTCGACCAGGGAGCGGACGGGCCGTACGTGTACCTGGCGATGGAGTACGTCGCCGGCTGCACGCTCCGCGACGTGCTCCGCGAGCGCGGGGCGCTGTCCCCGCGGGCGGCGCTGGACGTCCTGGAGCCGGTGCTCGCCGCGCTCGGGGCGGCGCATCGGGCCGGGTTCGTCCACCGGGACATGAAGCCGGAGAACGTCCTGATCGGCGACGACGGCCGGGTCAAGGTCGCCGACTTCGGCCTCGTGCGGGCGGTCGGCACGGCCACCCACACGACCGGGTCCGTCCTGGGCACCGTGTCGTACCTGGCGCCCGAGCAGATCGAGCACGGCACCGCCGACACCCGCACCGACGTGTACGCGTGCGGGGTCGTCCTGTACGAGATGCTGACCGGCGGCAAGCCGCACGGCGGCGACACGCCCGCCCAGGTCCTCTACCGGCACCTGAACCACGACGTCCCGGCCCCCTCGGCCGCCGTCCCCGGCCTCGCGCCCGAGCTGGACGCCCTCGTGGCCGCCGCCACGGCGCGGGACGCCGGGCAGCGCCCGCACGACGCCGTGGCGCTGCTCTCCCGGACCCTCGCCGTCCGGGCCGCGCTCGACGACGCGCTGCTGGACCTGGTGCCGCCGGGCGCGCGCGGCGAGGACCGCGCGGACGCGGCACGGCAGGGGGCGCAGGCCGGGCCCGACGACGTGACCAGCGTCATCGCCCGCCCGCTGCCCGTCGCCGGGGACGTGGAGCGCACGAGCCGGCTGGAGGCGCCGCCGGAGTCCGGTACGCGCCCGCAGCCGCGCCCCGAGCCGCCCGCCGGCCCCGCCGGGCCCCGCCGCCGCGCCCTGGCCCTGGCCTCCGGCCCGCGACGGGGAGCCGCGGCGATCGTGGCGGCCGTGCTGCTGGTCCTCGGGATCGGCGCCGGCGTCTGGTACATCAACTCGGGCCAGTTCACCCACGTCCCGGCCACCGGGCTGCTCGGCAAGACCCGGGCGGACGCCGAGCGGCGGCTCACGGACGAGGGACTCGACGTCGGCTCGACGCGCCAGGAGTTCAGCAGCGCGTACGAGCGGGGCACGGTCATGGCCACGGACCCGGCGCCCGGCGAGCGCATCCGCGGCAACGGCTCGGTGGACCTCGTCATCTCGCGCGGCCCGAGGATCGTGAAGGTGCCGGACCTGAAGGGCCGGCCGCTGGCCGCCGCGAAGGAGGAGCTGCGCCGGGCGGGGCTCGCGGCGGGCGTCGTCACCGAGGAGTTCGACGGCGAGGTGGCGAGGGGCTCGGTCGTCAGCAGCGACCCGCCGGCCGGTACCGAGCGGTCGCCGGACGCCGCCGTGGCGCTGGTCGTCAGCAAGGGCGCCCCGGTCGACGTGCCGGCCGCCGTCGGACGGCCGCTGGAGGAGGCCCGCGGCGCGCTCGCGGACGCCGGGTTCGGGGTGGAGGTCGCCGAGGAGCGCGTCCACTCCCCGCACCCCGCCGGTTCGGTCGCCGCCCAGTCCCTCCCGGCGGGCGCCCGCGCCGCCGAGGGCGACACCGTGACGCTCACGCTCTCCAAGGGCCCCCGCATGGTCGCCGTACCGGACGTGACGGGCGCGAACGTCGACGACGCCACGCGGGAGCTGAAGGCGGCGGGCTTCGAGGTGAAGGTCGAGAAGTCCTTCCCGTACCTCGGCGACACCGTCAGCGGGCAGTCCGTGCCCGGCGGCGGCACCGCGCCCGAGGGCAGCACCATCACCATCAAGACCAAGGGAATCTAGCCCCCCATGCTCCCCCGAGCCCTCGGATCCGCCCACCCGGAAGGCACCGCCCGCCCCGAAGGCACCGCCCGTCCCGAAGGCGCCGCGCGCCCCGTGGGCGGTCACGTCCCGGTGGCCGGCGGCCTGGCCGCCACCGGTCTGGCCGCCGCCCGCGAGATCGGCGCCGAGGCCGTGCAGGTCTTCGTCGCCAACCCGCGGGGCTGGGCCACTCCGGCCGGCAGTCCGGCGCAGGACGAGATGTTCCGCGACCAGTGCGCCGCCGAGGGCATACCGGCGTACGTCCACGCCCCCTACCTGATCAACTTCGGCTCGCACACCGAGGCCACCGTCGAGCGGTCCGTGGAGTCCCTGCGCCACTCGCTGCGCCGGGCCCGCGCGATCGGCGCCCTGGGCGTCGTCGTCCACACCGGCTCGGCGACCGGCGGCCGGCCCCGCGCGGAGGCGCTCGCGCAGGTGCGGGAGCGGATGCTGCCGCTGCTGGACGAGCTCACGCACGACGACGACCCGTTCCTGCTGCTGGAGTCGACGGCCGGGCAGGGCTCCTCGCTCTGCTCCCGGACCTGGGACTTCGGCCCCTACTTCGAGGCGCTGGACGCCCACCCCCGGCTCGGCGTCTGCCTGGACACCTGCCACATCTTCGCCGCCGGCCACGACCTGACCGGGGCCGAGGGCATGCGCAAGACGCTGGACCTGCTGGTGGAGACGGTCGGCGAGGGCCGGCTGAAGCTGGTCCACGCCAACGACTCCAAGGACGTCGCCGGGGCGCACAAGGACCGGCACGCCAACATCGGCGCCGGGCACATCGGCGAGGAGCCCTTCCGGGAGCTGATGCGCCACCCCGCCACGGAGGGCGTGCCGCTGATCATCGAGACGCCGGGCGGCAGGGAGAAGCACGCCGAGGACGTGGCGCGGCTGAAGTCCCTGCGCGGGACCGCCCGGCCCTGACCCCTGCCGGGCGCCCCGCGCGATCGGGGCGGGGAGACGCCCCGCGTGATCGGCGGGGGCAGGAGGGGCGCCCCACGGCGCACGCGCCGGCCCGGCCGGAGGCCGGGCCCGGGGTCAGAGCTCCGGGCCGTCGCCCGGCTCCTCCTGGTACGAGTAGCGCTGCTCGGCCCACGGGTCGCCGATGTTGTGGTAGCCGCGCTCCTCCCAGAAGCCGCGGCGGTCGGCGGTCATGTACTCGACGCCGCGGACCCATTTGGGTCCCTTCCAGGCGTACAGGTGGGGCACGATCAGCCGCAGCGGGAAGCCGTGCTCCGCGGTGAGCAGCTCACCGTCCTTGTGGGTGGCGAAGAGGGTGCGCTCGGAGGCGAAGTCCGACAGCCGCACGTTGGCGCTGTACCCGTACTCGGCCCACACCATCACGTGGCTGACGTCGGGGGCCGGCGGCGCCAGCTCCAGCACCGTGCGCGCGGGGACACCCCCCCATTCGGCCCCGAGCATGCTGAACTTCGTGACGCAGTGCAGATCGGCGACGACGGTGGAGAACGGGAGCGCGGTGAACTGCTCGTGGCTCCAGCAGTGCTTCCCGCCGTCCGCCGTGGCGCCGAAGACCCGGAACTCCCAGCGCTCCGGCCGGAACTTGGGGACGGGCCCGTAGTGGGTGACCGGCCAGCCGCGTTGCAGACGCTGCCCCGGCGGAAGCGTGGACTCCCCTGCTGCCCGGTGTTCCCCGCTCTCCGGCTGACCCATGACTCAATGGTGACAGACCGGGAGGGGTGGTCACGACCGAGGTCAGGGGCGAATCGGGCAAGTCATACTAAGCCTCCACTTACTGGACGGTCTCCTTCCGCGGTGCGAGGATGCGCATCCCGCCCCTTCACACGTGGAAGGAGCCTCTGCGATGCAGGGCGACCCCGAGGTCATCGAGTTCCTCAACGAACAGCTGACCGCCGAACTGACCGCGATCAACCAGTACTTCCTGCATGCGAAGATGCAGGAGAACTTCGGATGGACGAAGCTCGCGAAGTACACCCGCGCGGAGTCCTTCGACGAGATGAAGCACGCCGAGGTGCTCACGGACCGGATCCTCTTCCTGGAGGGCCTGCCGAACTACCAGCGGCTGTTCCACGTGCGCGTGGGCCAGACGGTGACGGAGATGTTCCACGCGGACCGCGAGGTGGAGGTCGAGGCGATCGACCGGCTGCGGCGCGGCATCGAGGTGATGCGCAACAAGGGCGACATCACCTCGGCCAACATCTTCGAGGCGATCCTCGCGGACGAGGAGCACCACATCGACTACCTCGACACGCAGCTGGAGCTGGTGCAGAAGCTCGGGGAGTCGCTGTACCTGGCGACGATCGTCGAACAGCCCGAGGGCTAGGTCGCGCCTTCAAAGCCCCGTCTGCCTGCCGACGCCCAGGACGCGCGGACCGCGTGCCGGGCGCGTCTCAGGCGACTTCGGAGAGGCCCCGGAGCACGGGGGCCGCCGGCGGGCCGGACAGCCCGGACAGCGCCGGCTCGCCCTTGTCGACCAGCTCGCGCCTCGGGCAGGAACCCCGGCCGAGGATGGCCTGGATGCGGCGCACGCAGGAGCCGCAGTCGGTGCCCGCCTTGCAGGCCGAGGCTATCTGGCGCGGGGTGCAGGCACCGGCGTCCGCGTGTTCCTTGACCTGCTTCTCGGTGATACCGAAGCACGAGCAGACGTACACGCGGGTCACCTCCCTGCAGGTCACGGGCTCACGCCCCCCGCTTGGTCGGTGAGGCTAACCTAACCTTACCTATAGGGCGCGATGCGCAAAAGCCCGGGACGCCCCCGGAAAAGGCGGTGGGGCGCGGATCACACGGATCCGCGCCCCACGCGCATGTCACGGCTGTTTCCAGCCAAGATCAACGATCTCGGCTCACTGGTCCCGGTACATCTCCGCCACCAGGAACGCGAGGTCCAGCGACTGGCTGCGGTTGAGCCGCGGGTCGCAGGCCGTCTCGTACCGCTGGTGCAGGTCGTCGACGAAGATCTCGTCGCCGCCGCCCACGCACTCGGTGACGTCGTCGCCGGTCAGCTCGACATGGATGCCGCCCGGGTGCGTACCGAGCGCCTTGTGGACCTCGAAGAAGCCCTTGACCTCGTCCAGGACGTCGTCGAAGCGGCGCGTCTTGTGGCCGGAGGCCGCCTCGAAGGTGTTGCCGTGCATCGGGTCGGTGACCCAGGCGACGACCGCGCCCGAGGCCGTGACCTTCTCGACCAGCTCGGGGAGCCTGTCGCGGACCTTGTCGGCGCCCATGCGGACGATGAAGGTCAGCCGGCCCGGCTCGCGCTCCGGGTCCAGGCGGTCGACGTAGGTGAGCGCCTCGTCGACCGTCGTGGTGGGGCCGAGCTTGATGCCGATCGGGTTGCGGATCCTGGACGCGAACTCGATGTGCGCGTGGTCCAGCTGGCGCGTGCGCTCGCCGATCCACACCATGTGGCCGGAGGTGTCGTACAGGTCGCCGGTCCGCGAGTCGATGCGGGTCAGCGCGGACTCGTAGTCGAGGAGCAGCGCCTCGTGGGAGGCGAAGAACTCGACCGTGCGGAACTCGGCCGGGTCGGTGCCGCACGCCTTCATGAAGTTGAGGGCGTTGTCGATCTCGCGGGCCAGCTGCTCGTACCGCTGGCCGGACGGGGAGGACTTCACGAAGTCCTGGTTCCAGGCGTGCACCTGGCGCAGGTCGGCGTAGCCGCCGGTGGTGAAGGCGCGGACCAGGTTCAGCGTCGAGGCGGACGCCTGGTACATGCGCTTCAGCCGCTGCGGGTCCGGGATGCGGGCCTCTTCGGTGAAGTCGAAGCCGTTGACGGAGTCGCCGCGGTACGTCGGGAGGGTCACCCCGTCGCGGGTCTCGGTGGGCTTGGAGCGCGGCTTGGAGTACTGGCCGGCGATCCGGCCCACCTTCACGACGGGCACGGAGGCGGCGTACGTCAGCACGGCGCCCATCTGGAGGAGGGTCTTCAGCTTGGCCCGGATGTCCTCGGCGCCCACGGCGTCGAAGGACTCCGCGCAGTCCCCGCCCTGGAGCAGGAACGCCTCGCCCCGGGCGACGGCCCCCATCCGGGCGCGCAGCTGGTCGCACTCTCCGGCGAAGACGAGCGGCGGATACGACTCGAGGTCGGCGATCACATCGCGCAGAGCCTCGGCATCCGGGTACTCGGGCTGCTGCGCCGCGGGCAGGTCTCGCCAGGTCGCCTTGGCGGCGACGGCGTGGGTGTCAGCGTTCACGGTCACCTCGACAACATTACGCGTTCCGCGCGGTCGTCCACGTGGGGGATCAGAAAGTGAGACGGCCGCCTCCCGTTCCGGACGCGGCGGCGCGCGGTGACCCGCCGCACCCGACCGAACACGCGTTTGGTAGCGTCACGCACTCTTGAGGCTTGAACTACTTTGCCTAGCCGCGAACTTCACACAGGGGTGGGACTTGAGCGTCGGCCATCGAAGAGACCGCAAGAAGAGGAAGTTCCTGATCCACGGCATCGCCACGGCGGTGGCCGCCGTGGCGACCGCCGGCTCCCTCGCCGTGGCGGCCCCGGGTCTCCCGGGCCCCTCCGCCGCCGCGGCCCCGGCCGCGGAGCTGCAGACCGAGTTCGAGAAGGCGGCCCGCGAGTTCGACGTCCCGACGAGCGTGCTGATGGCGGTGTCGTACCGGCAGACGCGCTGGGAGAGCCATGACGGCCTGCCCAGCACCACCGGCGCGTACAACGTCATGGGGCTCACCCAGGTCGATCCGGAGGACCTGGAGGACGGCCACGACGGCGAGGGCGACGACCACCGCCTCGCCCACATGAACCGCAGCGGCGACCCGAACGTCGAGAGGCACTTCGACGCCGAGAAGGCGCTGGAGTCGGTCGGGAGGGAGCCCGTCGACACCGGCGACCCCCGGCTGCACACGCTGGACGAGGCCGCCGGGCTGATCGGCTCCTCCCCCGCCGCGGTGCGCGAGGACCCCGGGCAGAGCGTCCGCGCCGGCGCGGCGCTCCTCGCCGAGTACCAGCGCGAGGCCACCGGCTCCCTGCCCGACGAGCCGGGCGGGTGGTACCCGGCCGTCGCCCGCTACAGCCAGGCGCCCGACCGCAAGGGCGCGCAGCTGTTCGCGAAGCGCGTCTTCGAGTCGATCAGGACCGGCGAGCGGCGGGTCACCGGCGACGGCCAGCGGCTGTCCCTCCCGGCCGACCCGTCCGTGAAGCCCGTCCAGGCGGCGAAGGTCCCGCTCGCCGCGGCCCCCGCCGGCACGGCCGACGTCCCGGCGCCCGACTGCCCGGCCGGCCTGGGCTGCGACTTCCGCCCGGCCGCGTACCGGCAGAACAGCGGCCCCGACGACTGGGGCAACTACAACGTCGCCAACCGCCCCGAGGGCGGCCACGACATCCGCTACATCGCCATCCACGACACGGAGGGCAGCTACGACGGGTCGCTGGCGCTCTTCCAGAACTCCGGCTCGTACGCCAGCGCCCACTACATGGTCCGCGCCTCCGACGGTCTGGTGACCCAGATGGTCGAGAACAAGAACGAGGCGTGGCACGCGGGCAACAAGACCCTCAACGTGCACTCGATCGGCATCGAGCACGAGGGCTACGCGATCAAGGAGGGCAGCTGGTACACGGAGCCGCAGTACGAGTCGTCCGCGGCGCTGGTCAAGCACCTCGCGGCCAAGTACGGCATCCCGCTCGACCGTGAGCACATCATCGGCCACGACGAGATACCGGGCGTCCTGGACGGCAAGGTCCGCGCCCAGCACTGGGACCCGGGCCCGTTCTGGGACTGGAACCACTACATGTCCCTGATGGGCGTCCGCACGGGCGACGGCGGCGCGGGCGGCCCGCTCCGGGCGGGGCAGCTCGTCCGTTTCGTCCCGCCCTTCACCACGGCCAACCAGCCGAAGCTGACGAACAACGGCGCCGCGGTGCCCACGCAGCCGGCGAACTTCGGCTACCTGTACACGTCCCCCTCCACCGGCTCGCCCACCATCGGCGACCCGTACCTGGGCGAGCAGACCTGGTCCGAGGGCTGGAACTGGGGCAACAAGCTCGTCGCCGGCGGCACGTTCGTCGTCGCCGAGGCGCAGAACGACTGGACGGCGATCTGGTACGGCGGCCAGAAGGCGTGGTTCCACAACCCGGGCGGCCAGTTCACCGTGCCCGTGGCGTCGGGGACCGCGCTGCGGGCCAAGGCCGGCGCGACCGTCAAGGTGTACGGGCGCAGCTACCCCGACGACGCGGCGTACGCGGGCACGGGCGTGCCGGTGCAGGACCAGAACGGCGCGGACCTGACGAAGTACGCCCTCCCGGCCGGGCAGCTGTACACGCTGGCCGGTCCGGCCGTGCCGGGCACGTACTACTACGGCGGCACGATCGACGGCACGGGCGCAGGCTCCCGGACGCTGGTGCGGGGGAGCAACTCGTTCTACCCGATCCGCTACAACCACCGCTTCGCGTGGGTCGACGCGGCCGACGTGGAGACGGTCCCCTCCGTCGCCCCCGACCCGGGCACCGACCGCCACAACACACTCGCCCGCGACGGCAACGGCGTGCTGTGGCAGTACCAGGGCACCGGCAGCGCCACCGCCCCGTTCCTCACCCGCTACCCGGTCGGCACCGCCTGGAACGCGTACGACGCGATCACCTCGATGACGGCGCTGCGCGCGGACGGCACGGGCGACGTCGTGGCCCGCGACGGCTCCGGCGACCTCTGGTACCACCAGGGCAGCGGCAACCCGTCCGCGCCGTTCACCTCCCGGCTGCACGTCGGCAGGGGCTGGCAGATCTACGACCTGCTGAGCGGCGCCCGGGACCTCACCGGCGACGGCCTCGCGGACCTCGTCGCCCGCGACGCCTCCGGCTACCTGTGGCTGTACCGGGGCACCGGCAACCCGGCCGCGCCGTTCGCCACTCGCACCTCCGTCGGCAAGGGCTGGCAGGTCTACCCCTCGATGACCGACGCCGGTGACGTCACCGGCGACGGCAGGCCCGACATGATCGCGCGGGACGGCTCCGGCTACCTGTGGCTGTACCAGGGCACCGGCAGCGCGACCGCGCCGTTCGCGGCCCGCACCTCCGTCGGCAGGGGCTGGCAGATCTACGACGCGCTGCTCGGCCCGGGCGACCTGGACAGGGACGGCCGGCCGGACGTGATCGCCCGCGACGGCAACGGCGAGCTGTGGTTCTACCGGGGCACCGGCAGCGCCACCGCCCCGTTCGCCGCCCGCACGACGATCGGCAAGGGCTGGCAGGTCTACGACCTGTTCGTCTGACGCACCCGCCCTCCGGGGCACGCATCCGCCCGCGGCACGCGGCCCGTCCCACTCCACAAGACGGCCTGCGGCGCCGCGGGCGGATGCGCTAGTGTCGCCACCGTGTTCGCGACGACGACCCGTGACTGGTGGTGGACCGCTCATCCGGCGGCCCACTGATCGACGCGCGCACACGACACGCGAAGGCCGCCCGAGGGGCGGCCTTCTCTCGTTCTCGGGGCCGTTCCTCCCACCACGGAAGGAACACCACGGATGGACCTCGACCACCTGCTCGACCCGAACGGCCCGGCGTTCGCCCTCCTCCGCCGCCGCACGCCCGGCCGCGACCACGACACCGTCGAGGTGCTCGTCGGCGAGGTCCACGAGGTGGAGCGGCTCGCCGACCTGCCCGTCGGGGAGCGGCCCGCCCTGGCCCTCGTCCCGTTCCGGCAGCTGAGGGAGCGCGGCTTCGACGTCCGCGACGACGGGACGCCGCTGTCCGTCCTGGTCGCCGACGAGACGTACGAGCTGCCGCTCGCCGACGCCCTGGACCGGCTGCCCGCCCACGACGTGCGGGTGGAGGACGGCGGCTTCGACGTGCCGGACGACGCGTACGCGCGGATCGTGCGGCGCGTGATCGACGACGAGATCGGCCGCGGCGAGGGCGCCAACTTCGTCATCCGCCGCACCTACCGCGGGCGCGTGCCGGGCTTCGGCCGGGCGGACGCGCTGGCCCTGTTCCGGCGGCTGCTGGCCGGCGAGCGGGGCGCGTACTGGACCTTCGTCGTCCACACCGGCGCCCGCACCCTGGTCGGGGCGAGCCCCGAGGTCCACGTGCGGATGTCCGGCGGCACGGTCGTGATGAACCCGATCAGCGGCACCTACCGCTACCCGGCCGGCGGGCCGACCCCCGAGGACCTGCTGGCGTTCCTCGCCAGCCGCAAGGAGACCGACGAGCTGTCGATGGTCGTCGACGAGGAACTGAAGATGATGTGCACCGTCGGCGACATGGGCGGTGTCGTGGTCGGGCCCCGGCTGAAGGAGATGGCGCACCTCGCCCACACCGAGTACGAGCTGCGCGGGCGGTCGACGCTGGACGTGCGCGAGGTGCTGCGGGAGACGATGTTCGCGGCGACGGTCACCGGGTCGCCGGTGCAGAACGCCTGCCGGGTCATCGAGCGCCACGAGGAGGGCGGGCGCGGCTACTACGCGGGCGCGCTCGCGCTGCTCGGCACGGACGCCGGCGGCGCGCAGACGCTGGACTCGCCCATCCTGATCCGCACCGCCGACGTCGACGCCGAGGGCCGGCTGCGGGTGCCGGTCGGGGCGACGCTGGTGCGGCACTCCGACCCGGAGGGCGAGGTCGCGGAGACCCACGCCAAGGCGGCGGGCGTGCTGGCGGCGCTCGGGGTGCGTCCGGGGCGGCCGCGCGACGAGGCCGCCCCGGCCCCGCGGCTCGCCGACGACCCGCGGGTGCGGGCGGCGCTGGACGCCCGCCGCGCGGACCTGGCGCCGTTCTGGCTGCGGATGCAGGAGCGGTCCGCGGAGCTGGGCGGGCACGTGCTGGTGGTCGACGCGGAGGACACGTTCACGTCGATGCTGGCGCACGTGCTGCGCTCCTGCGGGCTGGAGGTGACGGTGCGGCGGTTCGACGAGCCGGGGCTGCGCCGAGCCGCGCTGGCGCACGCCGGGCCGGTGGTCCTGGGCCCCGGGCCGGGCGACCCGGGCGACGGCGGCGACCCGCGGATGCGGATGCTGCGGGACCTGGCCGCACGGCTGCTGGGCGGCCACCGGTACCCGCTGCTCGGTGTGTGCCTGGGCCACGAGCTGATCGCGGCGGAGCTGGGCCTGGAGATCGTGCGCAAGCGGACCCCGTTCCAGGGCGCGCAGGTGGGGATCGACCTGTTCGGGACGCGGGAGACGGTCGGCTTCTACAACAGCTTCACCGCCCGCTGCGACGACGCGGCGGCCGGGCGGCTGGCGGCGCGCGGGGTGGAGGTGAGCCGCGACCCGCTGACCGGGGAGGTGCACGCGCTGCGCGGCGGGGGCTTCGCCGGGGTGCAGTTCCACCCCGAGTCGGTGCTCACGCTGAACGGCGCCGCGATCGTGCGGGGCCTGCTCGGTCAGCCGGCGGGGACCAGCACGTTCTCGTTGCGGCGGCCCTCGGCGTAGTCGGTGACGTTGCGCAGGGTCGCCGCGACGATCTCGCCCACCGCCTCGGCGGTGTAGTACGCCTGGTGGCTGGTGACCAGCACGTTCGGGAAGGTCATCAGCCGGGCCAGGGTGTCGTCGTCGACGCCCACGAGTGACTTGTCGAGGTGGAACAGCCCGGCCTCCGCCTCGTAGACGTCGAGGCCGACGCCCGCGAACCGCCCGGCGCGCAGCTGGGCGACGAGGGCGTCGGTGTCGACGAGGCCGCCCCGGCTGGAGTTCACCAGGACGGCGTCGTCCTTCATCGTGGCGAGGGCGGCCCCGTCGAGGAGGTGCCGGGTCGCGGAGGTCAGCGGGACGTGCAGGCTGACGAGGTCGGAGGCGGCGAGGAGCTCCTCCTTGCCGACGTACGTCATGCCGAGGTCCCGGCAGGCCGGGTTCTCCGCCAGGTCCCACCCGAGGAGGCGCATGCCGAAGCCGTGCGCGATCCGGGTGAACGCCTCGCCGATCCTGCCGGTGCCGACCACGCCGACGGTGCGGCCGCGCAGGTCGCGGCCGAGGAGGCCGTCGAGGCGGAAGTCGAAGTCGCGGGTGCGGTGGGCGGCGCGGACGATGCGGCGGTTCACCGCCAGGGCGAGCGCCCACGCGAACTCGGCGACGGAGTACGGCGAGTAGGACGACACGCGGGCCACGGTCAGGCCGAGGTCGCGGGCGACGTCCAGGTCGATGTTGTTGAAGCCGGTGGAGCGCTGGGCGACCATCCGGGTGCCGCCCTCGGCGAGGGTGCGCAGGACGCGGGCGCCGAGGTCGGCGTTGACGCTGGTGGAGACGGCCTCGTGGCCGGCGGCCAGGGGGGCGGTGTCCTCCGTCAGGAAGACGCCCAGGCAGCGCAGGTCGTGGCGGCCCGCGAAGGCGCGCTCCAGGAGGGGCTTCTCGTCGGCCTGCACGCCGAAGGCCAGGACGTCCACGGTGCCTCCCGCTGGTCGGTGCGGTCACCGCGAATATACGGCTCCGGGCCGGACCCCGCCCGGCGCGCGCCCCGACCCGGACCCGGACCCGGAGCGGGCCCGGGGCGGGGCGCCGGTGTCAGGCGTCGTCGAGGCCGCGTTCTATGGCGTAGCGGACCAGCTCGACGCGGTTGTGGAGCTGGAGCTTGCCCAGGGTGTTCTGGACGTGGTTCTGGACCGTGCGGTGGGAGATGACGAGCCGTTCGGCGATCTGCTTGTAGCCGAGGCCCTTCGCCACCAGGCGGAGCACCTCCGTCTCGCGGTCGGTCAGGCGGGGCGCGTCCGGCTCGGCGGCGCCCCGGGCCGGCGCGGGCTCGGCCGCCAGGCGGCGGTACTCGCCGAGCACCAGGCCGGCGAGGCCGGGCGTGAACACCGCGTCGCCCGCGGCCGTGCGCCGTACCGCGTCGAGGAGTTCGGCGGTACTGGCGGACTTCAGCAGGTACCCCGTGGCGCCGGACTTCACGGCCTCCAGGACGTCGGCGTGCTCCCCGCTCGCGGAGAGCACCAGGACCCGCACGGGCAGGTCGCCGCCGGCGACGAGCTCCTTGCAGACCTCGACGCCCGGCTTCGCCGGCAGGTTCAGGTCGAGGACCAGCACGTCGGGGACGGTGGCGCGGGCGCGGCGGACGGCCTGGTCGCCGTCGCCCGCCGTGGCGACCACGTCGAACCCGGCCTCGGCCAGGTCGCGGGCGACGGCGTCCCGCCACATCGGGTGGTCGTCGACCACCATCACCTTGATCGGCCGTTCCGTCATCGTCTCGCCTTCCCCCGTGGGACCTTCAACTCGACTTCCGTGCCCTGGCCGGGCACCGAGACCAGCTCCGCCGTCCCGCCCAGGTCCCGCAGCCTGCCGCGGATGGACTGGGCGACGCCGAGCCGGCCCTCGCTCTCCGCCTGGGCGAGGCGCCCGTCGGGGATGCCCGGCCCGTCGTCGCGCACGGTCACGACGACCTCGTCGGGCCAGTCCTCGACGAGGATCCACGCCCGGGCGCCGGGCCCCGCGTGCCTGCGCACGTTGTCCAGGGCGGCACCGACGGCGGCCGCCAGCTCGGCGGCCGCCGGGCGCGGCAGCACGACCGGGGCGCCCGGTTCGGCGAACGTGACGCGGGAGCCGGCGTGCGGGGCCAGGAGGGACCGCAGGTCCTGCTCGCCGCCGTCCTCGCCGTCGTCCTCGTCGGGTTCGTCGACCAGGCGGACGACGGCCCCCTGCGAGGCGTCCTCGCAGAGGTGCGAGGGCCGGACGAGGCCGCCGGCGACCAGGGTGCGCAGGGCGACCTCCTGCTCCCCCGCCATCCGGCCCAGCTCGGCCGCCTCGCCGCCCAGGGCGGTGCCGCGGCGCTGCACCATGGCCAGCACCTGGAGGACCGAGTCGTGGATGTCGCGGGCCAGGCGCTCCCGCTCGCGGGTGGCGGCCTCGATCTCCAGCGCCCGGGCGAGCGTCCGCTCGGAGGCGCGGGCGACCTCGACGACGTAGCCGATCGCGATGGACGCCACCCAGACGAGCAGCACGTTGTGGAGCGTGTCGCGGCTGGGTTCGCCGCGCTCGACGATGTTGGCGACGGCGACCAGCGAGGACGCGAAGCCGGCCCAGCGCCAGCCGCCCTTGATCGCGTAGGCGAGGACCGCGCCCGCCGTCCAGATGCCGGGCAGCGTGGGGCCGTCCTGGACCTGGGCGTCGCTGTCGGCGAGCGGCGTGAGCAGGATGCCCGTCAGCGCGAGGGCGAGGTCGACGAGCAGGAACCGCTTGGTGCAGCGGGCGGCGCCGGACACCTTGGGCAGGGTCGCCAGCGTCCACGCGCTCATCGCGGCGAGGAAGCCGGCGGCGATCCACGGCCGCTCGAAGTCGCCGCGGTTGACCGCGAAGAGGAGGTCCACGTAGACCATGGTGAGGACGCGGTACGCGGTGAGCGCACGCCACAGCGGCTGCTCCACGGACATGCGGACCACCCGCTCCCGCCTGGCCATCTCCCCCACCCCCCGCGCGCACGCCCGGCCGCCGTCCGGCGCCGGGCGCGTGCGTCGTCGCTCCGCCTCAGTCGGCCTTGTTCCGGGCCTTGTCCTGGACCTTCTCCTCGGCCCTGCCCGCCGCCTTGGCGGCCTTCTCCGCCTCGGCGATGCGCCGCTTGGCGACCGTGGCGTACACGTCGACGTACTCCTGGCCCGACAGCTTCATGATCTCGTACATCACCTCGTCGGTGACCGAGCGGAGGATGAAGCGGTCGTTGTCCATGCCCTGGTAGCGGCTGAAGTCCAGCGGCTTGCCGATGCGGATGCCGGGGCGCATCAGCTTGGGGACGACCTTGCCGGGCGGCTGGATCTTCTCCGTGTCGATCATGGCGATCGGGATGACCGGGGCGCCCGTGGCCAGCGCCACGCGCGCGAGGCCGCCGGTCTTGCCGCGGTACAGCCGCCCGTCCGGGGAGCGGGTGCCCTCCGGGTAGATGCCGAACAGCTCACCGCGCCTGATGACGTCGATGCCGCTGCGCACGGCGGCGTCGCCGGCGCCCCGGGCGCCCGAGCGGTCCACGGGCAGCTGGCCGACGCCCTTGAAGAACGCGGCGGTGAGCCGGCCCTTCACCCCGGGCGAGGTGAAGTACTCGGCCTTGGCGATGAAGGTGACCTTGCGGTCGAGGACCGCCGGGAGGAAGAAGGAGTCGGAGAACGACAGGTGGTTGCTCGCGAGGATCGCCGGCCCCTCGGCGGGAATGTTCTCGAGGCCCTCCACCCAGGGCCTGAAGGCGAGCTTCAGCGTCCCTCCGATGGAGAACTTCATAGCGCCGTAGATCAACTCGTGTTCCTCCCGTGTTCCGTCGCACAGACCATAACCCGTGTGCCGCCCCCGGCCCCCTCCCGCCCGTACACGGGTCCGGGCCGCGGGTGCGACGGCCCTGGTCGGTGTCACCCCGGTCGCGTACGGTGAAGTACACGCCCACGAGCCCCACCGAATCGAACAGGAGACCTCCGTGCCGGTCCTTCCCGGAGCCGAGCCGTACCACCACGAGGGCGGTGACGTCGGGGTGCTCCTGTGCCACGGCTTCACCGGTTCGCCCCGGTCGATGCGCCCCTGGGCCGAGTACCTCGCGGAGCGGGGCCTGACGGTGTCGGTGCCGCTGCTCCCCGGGCACGGCACGCGCTGGCAGGACATGCAGCTCACCACGTGGCAGGACTGGTACGCGGAGGTCGACCGGGAGCTGCGCGCGCTGCGCGGGAAGTGCGCCCGGGTCTTCGTGTTCGGGCTGTCCATGGGCGGCGCGCTGGCGCTGCGCCTGGCGGCCCGCCACGGCGACGCGGTCCGCGGCGTCGTCGTGGTGAACCCGGCGAACAGGGTGCACGGCGTGACGGCGCACGCGCTGCCGCTCGTCCGCCACCTGGTGCCGTCGACGGGCGGACTGGCGAACGACATCGCCAAGGAGGGCGTGGACGAGCTGGCCTACGACCGGGTGCCGCTGCACGCGGCGTACTCGCTGCGGCGGTTCCTGCGCCTGGTGGACGGGGAGCTGCCGCAGGTGACACAGCCGCTCCTGCTGCTGCGCGCGCCCCAGGACCACGTCGTACCGCCCGCCGACTCGGCGCGCGTCCTGAGCCGTGTCTCCTCCACGGACGTCACGGAGATCCTGCTGGAACAGAGCTACCACGTGGCGACGTTGGACCACGAGGCGGAGCGGATCTTCGAGGAGAGCCACGCGTTCATCGGCCGGCTCGCTCCGGAGGCCGGCGGGACCGCCGGCCAGGACAGGCACAGGGAGGGGAGCACGACCGGTGGCTGAGCAACACGACGCGGACGCGGACCGCGAGGAGAGCCGGGACCGGCACGACGGCCCCGGGGACCGGCCCGCGCCGGAGCCGGTGGACGGCGGGGCGCCGATCGACGAGGAGGCGGCCTGGGCGGCGATCGTCGCCGCGTACGGGGAGGAGCCGCCGGACCCGCCGGGCGCGAAGCCGTTCCGGTCGGTGGAGGACCTGGCGCTGCTGGAGGAGGACCCGAAGAACGAGGACGGCGAAGGCGACGGCGACGGCGGGCGGGACGCGGGGAGGGACGACGACGCCCCGGCGGGCAAGCCGGTGCTGGGCGGTTCCGTCGTGTTCGCGCCGGGTGTCGGCCCGCGCGGCCCGCGCGACTACGAGCTGGCGGACGTCGGGGGCGGCGCGGCCGACGCGGGCGCGAAGGCCGACGCGGGCGCGGGCGCGAAGGCCGGCGAGGACGACGACGGCGAGGGGCACTTCGTCCCGCCGGAGCCGCCCCCGCTGCCCGAGGCGGACCCGGCGGTGAAGTTCGGCTGGCTGGGCGTGGTGGGCGGGCCGGTGCTGATGCTGCTCGCCGTGCTGCTCGGGTGGGACATGACGTGGTGGCTGACCACGTTGTGCGTCGGCGGCTTCCTGGGCGGTTTCGCGACGCTGGTGGCGCGGATGCAGGCCGGCGACGACGAGGATGACGACCCGGGACGCGGCGCGGTCGTCTGACCCCCGCGGTCAGGGGGCGGCCGGTACGCGGAGGGCGGCGAGCACGGGCAGGTGGTCCGTCGCCGCCCTCAGGTCCGCGTCGGTGACGCCGGGCAGCCCGGCCGGCACGCCGCAGCCCAGCACCTCCACGCCCCTCGTGGCGAAGATCGCGTCGATCCGCCGGCGCGGGTCGCCCGGCGTGAAGGTGTGCTCGCCGCCCCAGGGGCGTACGGCCCGGCAGTCCTGCAGTTCGGCGGCGAGCCGGCGGAACGAGCGTCCGCCGGGGCCCTCGTTGACGTCGCCCCCGGCGACGGCGTGGGGCACGTCGAGCGCGGCGAGCTCGTCCAGCAGCATGCCCGCCTGCGCGTACCGCTCGTCGCCGCGCAGGCCGAGGTGGCAGCTGAGCAGCCCGAAGCGGGCGCCGGCGACCCGGACGACGGCGGTGGCGAAGCCGCGCCGGTGCAGGCCGGGGGTGAGCGGCAGCAGGACGTCCCGCGTCCGTTCGACGGTGACGCGCGGGGAGCACAGCAGCAGCGGTCCGGCGGCGGGGGCCCCGCCGCCGAGGACGAGCAGCCCGCTCCCGGCGGCGAGCCGGGCGGCGTGCGCGCGCCAGCGGAAGAAGCGGGGCGCCTCCTGGACGAGGACGACGTCGGGGGCGCAGGCGCGGATGACCCGGACCAGGGCGTCCTGGTCGTCGCGCATCGACCGGACGTTGTAGCCGAGCACCCGGACCACGGCCGAACCGTCCGGCTCGGTGCGGGAGTCGGGCAGTGCGGTGAGCGCCATGCGGGCACGATACGACAGCGCCCGCCGCGCCCCGCGGGGGGCGCGGCGGGCGGCCGCCGGGATCCCGGGCGCCGGCCCGGGCGGGTGCTCAGCCCTGGCGGGCGAGGTCCGCGGCGCCGACCAGGCCGGCCTTGCCGCCGAGCTGGGCGGCGAGGACCTGGGCGTGCGGCCGGTACCGGCCGCCGACGAGCCAGCGGCGGAAGGACTTGCGGATCGGGTCGAGGACCAGCTCGCCCTCGTCGGAGACGCCGCCGCCGACGATGAACGCGGACGGGTCGAACAGGGAGGCCAGGTCGGCGAGGCCCGCGCCGGCCCAGCGGGCCAGCTCGCGGAACGAGTCGACGGCCACCTTGTCGCCCTGGCGGGCGGCGTCGCTGATGTGCTTGCCCTGGATGCCGTCGGGGGTGCCGTCGCCGAGGGACAGGAGGATCCGGGCGTTCTCCGGGGTGGCGTTGGCGCGCTGCTTCGCGTACCGGACGAGGGCCCGGCCGGAGGCGTACTGCTCCCAGCAGCCCTGGCTGCCGCAGCCGCACAGCAGGCCGTCCGGGACGACCCGGATGTGGCCGAACTCCGCGGCGACGCCGAACCGTCCGCGGCGCAGCTTGTTGCCGATGATGATGCCGCCGCCGAGGCCCGTGCCGAGCGTGATGCAGATGACGTCGTCGTGGCCCTGGCCGGCGCCGAAGCGGTACTCGCCCCAGGCGGCGGCGTTCGCGTCGTTCTCCACGACGACGGGCAGCCCGACGCGCTGCTCGACCTTGTCCTTCAGCGGCTCGTGCCGCCAGTGGATGTTGGGTGCGAAGAGGACGGTCGCGCGCTTGTCGTCGACGTAGCCGGCGGCGCCGATGCCGACGGCCTCGACGTCGTGGCCCTTGCCCGCCTCGGAGACGGCCGCGCAGATCGCGTCGACGATGCCCTCGGGCGTCGACGGGGTGGACACCTTGTGGGTGTCGAGAATGGTGCCCTCTTCGTCGACCACGCCGGCCGCGATCTTCGTGCCGCCGATGTCGACGCCGATGGTGAGTCCCATGTGTCCCTCAGTTTTCGGTCGAGCCCCGCTATGCCCAACCGTACCCGAGGGCGGCCTCCCGCCCGGTCGCTCCCGCGTCAGTCGAGGTCGATGCGGTGGCTGCCCTCCGGGCCCTCGTCGGGCTCCCCGGCTCCGGGTGCGGAGGCGTCCCGCGGCGCCCGTGGTTCCCGGGTCCCCTGCGTCCAGCGGTGCTCGTGGCCCTGGACGGCGGAGCGGTAGGCGGCGAGGAGTTCGCCGCCCGCGGCGGCGAGGTGGTCGAAAACCTCCGGGTTGCGCTCGATGACCGGCTCGATCGCGGACTTCGCCTGCGCGACGGCCTGCCGGACGGCGCTCTGCGCGCCGGCCCCGAGCAGCGGGGTGCCCAGGGAGGAGACCTTGTCGGCGACGGCGTCGACGAGCTTGCGCAGCTCCTCGGCGGCGGATCCGGGCGGGGGGCCACCGTGGCCGCGGCGGGCGCGCTCGGCGGCCAGGTCCTCGGCGCAGGCCCGCGCCCAGGCGTCGTCCTCGGGAGGGCCGGGACGGTGGGTGGCATCGCTCATGCCATCGACGGTACCCGAACCGCGGCGGGCGTTCAGGGGGTGCGGGGCCACAGCCCCGGATCGGGGGCGAACCGGACGCGCAGCTCGCCGTCGCGCAGGGCGGCCCCGGCGACGGCGCACCGGCGCAGCGCGGACGGGAGCGGCGTGACCCGGCGGAACGGGCCGACGGTGAGGACCAGTTCGTCGCCGCGCCGCACGAGTCCCAGGTCGGGTTTGGCCGCGCCGGGCAGCGGGACGCGCCAGACCAGCACGCCGTCGGTGCCGCGGTGGTCCTCCACGGGCCACTCCGGGGCCGGGGCGGGCGCGGCGGCGGGCGCGGGGGCGCCGAGGAGGGCCAGGTCGTCGGGGGTGCGCGGGTCGCGGCCCAGGTGGGGGACCTCGTGCACGGCGCCGTCCTCGTACAGCTCCTTGAGGTGGGTCTGCTGCCGCGCGGCGAGGGCGGCGAGCCACGGGTCGGGGGAGGTGGCGGGCAGGACGCGGTTGGCGACGACCGGGTCGAGGGGAAGGCGGTGCAGGGCGAGTCCGGCGCGGGCGGTGCGCAGCGCGTCGGCGGCGGCGGGGCCGGGTTCGACGACGAGGCGGACGCTGGTGCCGGGGGCGTCGATCAGGTCCTGTACGGCGGCCAGCTCGGCGTCCCGGCGGGCGGCCGCCTCGTACAGCCCGTCGGCGGGCATGGGGACGCCGGCGAGCTGGGCCAGCATCGGGCGCAGGGCGCGGGCGGCCTGCCGCTCGGGCGGGAGGAGGCGGCGCAGGTAGCGGCGGAGCTGCTCGGGCAGGGCGAGCAGGGCGATCGCGTCGCGCAGGGGCGGGAGGTCGGCGACGAGGAGGTCCCAGTCGCCGCGGGCCGCCTCGCGCAGGGCCGCGAGGTACGCGAAGTGGGCGCTGCCGGGGAGGGGGGTGAGCTCGTCGTCGTCGAGGGGGGCGGCGCCCAGCAGCTCCAGGGCGGGGGCGGCGTGGGACTGGAGGGCGAGGACCTCCCCGCGGAAGTGGGCGGCGGGGTCCAGGCGGTGGACGGCCGGGCGCCGGGCGGCCGGGCCGTCGTCGCCGCCGGCCGCGAGGGCGCCGGCCGGGTCGGCGGTCAGGAGGAGGACCTTCCGGCCCTCGCGGGCCGCGCCCAGGGCCGTCGCGGCGGCGACGGTGGACCGGCCGGCCCCGCCGGGCCCCGTGACGAGAAGGGTGCGCATGGGTGCACGGTAGCGGGCGGTGTCCGGGGCGGGGCGCGCGGCTCCCGTCCGGGGCGCTGCCACGGCCGCGCCCCGGACGGCCCGGTGCTCAGGCGCCGGTGGTCGACTCGACGCGCTTCTTCAGGCCGGCCAGGGCCCGGTCGATGATGACCTTCTCGGCCTTGCGCTTGATCATGCCCAGCATGGGGATCTTGACGTCCACCGTCAGCCGGTACGTGACCTCCGTGCGGGTCCCGCCGGCGAGGGGGGCGAGCCGGTACGAGCCGTCGAGGCTCCGCAGCATCTGGGACTTCACCAGCGTCCAGCCGACCTCGTCGTCCCCGGTCCACGTGTACGCCAGGGTGTGGTCGTCCTTGATCGCGCCGGCGTCCAGGAGCAGGCGGACCTGCTCGGCGCGGCCGGCCGCGTCCCGCGACAGGACCTCCGCCTCCTTGACCTCGCCCGTCCACTCCGGATAGCGCGCGAAGTCGGCGATCACTCCCATGACCTCGGCGGGCGCCGCCTCGATCGTGATGCTCGAGCTGGTGTGTTCCGCCATCGCTGTGGCTCCTCCGCAGGGCTCGGTACGTGGGGGAAGGCTATCGCGTGCCCGCAGGTCACCACTCCAGGACCCAGGGCCGTCCCGAGGAGGCGAAGTGGCCCACGTTGACGCACTCCGTGGCGCCGACGCGCACGCGCCGCGCCAGCGGCTGGTGCACGTGCCCGAACAGGGCGTACCGGGGCCGCACCCGGCGGATCGCGGCCAGCAGGGCGGTGGATCCGCGCTCGAAGCGGCGGGCGACGGTGTCGTACGTCAGCTCGGGGACCTCCGGCGGGATGTGCGAGCACAGCACGTCGACCTCGCCGAGCGCCTCGACCTTCGCCGCGTACTCCTCCTCCGGCACCTCGTACGGGGTGCGCATCGGGGAGGGCAGGCCGCCGCCGACGAAGCCGAAGACGCGGCCGCCGATCTCGACGCGCTCGCCGTCCAGGACGGTCGTGCCGGGGCGGACGTACTCGGGCCACAGCGGGGGCACGTCGACGTTGCCGTACGTGGCGTACGTCGGCGCGGGGAACGCGGCGAACAGCTCGGCGTACTGGTCGCGGACGGCCGACTCGACGGCGGTGGCCTTGTCGACGCCGCGCCGCGCCAGCTCCTCCCACAGGCCGCGGGCGAAGACGCGGGCCTCGTCGAAGCGGCGGGCGGTGCGCAGGGCGACGATGCGGCGGGCGTTCTCCTCGCCGAAGAGGTCGGGGAAGATGCCGCGGGCGTGGTTCGCGTAGTCGAGGAAGAGCACCAGGTCGCCCAGGCAGATCAGCGCGTCGGCGCCGTCCCCCGCCTTGGCCAGGTCCTGGGCGTTCCCGTGTACGTCGCTGACCACATGAACTCGCATGGGACCCCACCTTACGGTCCGGAGGGGGCCGGACCTGCGGTTACTTCCGAGTCGTGACGGGAGTGGACTACTGTGCGCGAGGTAGTGCCCATGATGTGTGTGACGCAGCGAACATCTGACCAGGACCCCCTATCGGGAACCCGGTACTGGTGGGTAACGTCCGGGCAGTCCAGTCGTGCTCACCCCACTGAGCACGTGTCCGATTTGGACCGCGAACCGGCGCATCACACAGAGCCGTGGCGTCGGCGCCCGATGAGGAGCAGCAGTCTTGCGCGAGTTCAGCCTTCCGGCCCTGTACGAGGTCCCCGCCGACGGCAATCTGACGGATCTCGTCCACCGCAACGCCGCGCAGCACCCAGACGTGGCCGTGATGGCCCGCAAGGTCGCCGGCGGCTGGTCGGACGTCACCGCGAAGGAGTTCCTCGCCGAGGTGCGGGCCGCGGCCAAGGGCCTGGTCGCGCAGGGCGTGCGGCCGGGCGACCGGGTCGCGGTGATCTCCCGCACGCGCTACGAGTGGGTGCAGCTGGACTTCGCGATCTGGAGCGCGGGCGCGGTGACCGTGCCGGTGTACGAGACCAGCTCGCCCGAGCAGATCCAGTGGATCCTCGGCGACTCGGGCGCGGTCGCGGCGGTCGTGGAGAGCGCGGCGCACGCCGAGGCGGTCGAGTCCGTGCGGGACGCGCTGCCGGCGCTGAAGCACGTGTGGCGGATCGACGGCGGCGCCGTCGAGGAGCTGACCGCGGCCGGCCGGGACGTGTCCGACGAGACGCTCGACGAGCGCGGCGCGACCGCCGGGGCCGACGACGTGGCGACCATCGTCTACACGTCCGGCACGACGGGCCGCCCCAAGGGCTGCGTGCTGACCCACCGCAACTTCTTCGCCGAGTGCGGCAACGTCGTGGAGCGGCTGGGGCCGCTGTTCCGGACGGGCCGCTCGTCGGTGCTGCTGTTCCTGCCCGCCGCGCACGTCTTCGGCCGCATGGTCGAGGTCGCGTCGGTGCTGGCGCCGATCCGGCTCGGCTGCGTGCCGGACATCAAGAACCTCACCGACGACCTGGCGTCGTTCCGGCCCACGCTGATCCTGGGCGTGCCGCGCGTCTTCGAGAAGGTGTACAACTCGGCGCGGGCGAAGGCCCAGGCGGACGGCAAGGGCCGGATCTTCGACCGGGCCGCGCAGACCGCCATCGCGTACAGCCGGGCGAAGTCCGCGCCGGGCGGCCCGTCCCTCGGCCTGCGGCTGAAGCACAAGCTGTTCGACGTGCTCGTGTACGGCAAGCTGCGCGCGGTGCTGGGCGGCCGCTGCGAGTTCGCGATCTCGGGCGGCGCGCCGCTGGGCGAGCGGCTCGGCCACTTCTACAGCGGCATCGGCTTCACGGTGCTGGAGGGGTACGGCCTGACGGAGTCGTGCGCGGCGACCGCGTTCAACCCGTGGGACCGGCAGAAGATCGGCACGGTGGGCCAGCCGCTGCCCGGCTCCAAGGTGCGGATCGCCGACGACGGCGAGGTGCTGCTGCACGGCGAGCACGTCTTCGCCGGCTACTGGAACAACGAGGCGGCGACGGCCGAGGCGCTGGCGGACGGCTGGTTCCACACGGGCGACATCGGCACCCTCGACGAGGACGGCTACCTGGCCATCACGGGCCGCAAGAAGGAGATCCTGGTCACCGCGGGCGGCAAGAACGTCGCCCCGGCGGTGATCGAGGACCGCATCCGCGGGCACGCCCTGGTCGCGGAGTGCATGGTCGTCGGCGACGGACGGCCCTTCGTGGGCGCGCTGGTCACGCTGGACGAGGAGTTCCTGGCGCGCTGGGCGGCCGAGCACGGCAAGCCGGCCGGGTCGACGGCGGCGCAGCTGCGGGAGGACCCGGAGCTGCTGGCGGAGGTGCAGCGGGCCGTGGACGACGGCAACGCGGCCGTGTCCAAGGCGGAGTCGGTGCGCAAGTTCCGCGTCCTGCCCGCGCAGTTCACGGAGGAGGCCGGCCACATCACGCCGTCGCTGAAGCTGAAGCGGAACGTGGTGGCGAAGGACTTCGCCGACGAGATCGAGGCGATCTACCGGGGCTGAGCCCGCCGCCCGAAGCCCTCCGGCGCCCGTCAGGACCCGTCCTGGCGGGCGCTTCGGCGTCCGCGGGCGCTCCGGGGCGAGGGCCGCGAGGCCGGCGGCCCGCCGACGGCCGGCCCTCCCCGCCGACGGCCGGCCCGTACGGCCCGCGAGGGGCCGCGGGGACCGCCCGCCGGGCCGGGGACGGTCCCGGGGGCGGGTCTCGCGGGGCGGGGGCTACAGGAGGGCCTTGAGGCGTTCCGCGAGGAGGTCCCAGCGCCACTTCTCCTCGACCCACCGGCGGCCCCGCTCGCCCATGCGGCGGCGCAGCTCCGGGTCCTGGAGCAGGGGCACGATCCGCTCGGCGGCCTCCTGCGGGGAGTCGCCGCGCACGACCCAGCCGGTCTCGCCGTCCAGGACCGCGTCCGGGGCGCCGCCCGAGTCGCCGGCGACGACCGGAACGCCCGTCGCGGACGCCTCCAGGTAGACGATGCCGAGCCCCTCCACGTCCAGTCCGCCGCGCCGGGTGCGGCACGGCATCGCGAACACGTCGCCGGCCCCGTGGTGCGCGGGCAGCTCCTCCCACGGCACGGGGCCCGTGAACTGCACGGAGTCGGCCACGCCCGTCTCGCGGGCGAGGCGGTGCAGGTCCTTCGCGTACGGGCCGCCGCCGACGACCAGCAGGACGGCGTCCGGCACGGCGGCGAGGACCGCGGGCATCGCCCGGATCAGCGTGTCCTGCCCCTTGCGCGGCACCAGCCGCGAGACGCACACCACCACGGGCCGGTCCGCCAGGCCCAGCCGGGCGCGCACCGCGTCGCCGCCCGAGTCGGGGTGGAAGGTCTTCTCGTCGACGCCGGGCGGCAGCTGCACCATGCGCGCCGCGGCCTCGGGGGTGAGCGCGGCGGCGATGCGGGAGCGTGTGTACTCCCCGAGGTAGGTGATCGTGTCCGTGCCCTCGCCGATGCGCCGCAGCAGCTGCCGCGCGACCGGCAGCTGCGCCCACCCGGCCTCGTGGCCGTGGGTCGTCGCGACCAGGCGGCGGGCGCCGGCCCGGCGCAGCGCGGGCGCCATCAGCCCGAGCGGCGCGGCCGCGCCGAACCACACCGAGGTGCAGCCGTGCTCCCGCAGCAGCCCGGCCGCCCGCGCGGTCACCCGCGGCGTGGGCAGCAGCATCGTCGTACGGTCCCGCACCACCCGGAACGGCTGCTCCGCGTCGAAGCGCGCGGTGGCCTCCGCGCCCTCCCGCCCGCGCTTCCACGTGGAGGCGTAGACGACGACCCGCTCCGGGTCCAGGCGCAGCGCCATGTTGTGCAGGAACGCCTGGATCCCGCCGGGCCTGGGCGGGAAGTCGTTCGTTACGATCAGCGTCTTGTGCATCGTGGCCGACAGTACCGAACGGCCCGCCCGCACCGCTCGCGCCCCGTACCGCCCCCACCCGCAGACCACCACGAGACCGGACGAGGTACCGATGAAGCACCCGAGCGGACCGCGACTGTCCCTGGCGGCCTTCTGGCTGGTCAGCAGGGCCGTCCTCCTGCTCTACACCTTCAGGGTCGTCTTCGTCCCCGGCCCGGACGTCACCACCGACGTCTCGGTGATCTACTTCAACTGGTACGAGGTGCTGCGCGGCGGCACGTACCCGCTGGACGACGTGACGTGGCAGTACCCCCCGGCCGCGGCGTTCGCGATCCTGGCCCCCGGCCTGCTGCCGTTCCTGGAGTACGCGCACGCGTTCTTCGTGCTCGCGCTCGTCTGCGACGCGGTGGTGTTCGGGCTGCTCGTGTACGCGGGCGGGCGCCCCGGCAAGAGCCGCGCGGGCGCCTGGGTGTGGCTCGTGGGCGTGCCGCTGCTCGGGCCGACCGCGTACTCCCGGTACGACATCATGGTCACCGCCGTCGCCGTCACCGCGCTGCTCGCCGGGGTCCGCAACCCGCGCACGATGGGCGTCCTCGCCGGGATCGGCGCGCTGCTGAAGGTGTGGCCGGCGCTGCTGCTCGCGGGCACGGCGCGGGGCCGCGTCACGCGCCGGTCGTGGGCGGCCGCGGCGGCGTCGGGCGCGGCGGTGCTGGCGGCGTGCCTCCTCGCGGCGCCGGGCGCGCTGGCGTTCCTGACGTTCCAGCGCGACCGGGGCACCGAGGTGGAGTCGCTGGGGTCGCTGGTGTTCCACGTGGCGCGGTTCTTCGGCGGCTGGCACGGCGAGGTGCGGCTGAACTACGGGTCGGTGGAGTTCCTCGGCCCGTACGTGCCGCTGGTGAGCGGCGCGGCGATGGCGCTGACGGCGCTGGCGTTCGGCTGGCTGGTGCTGTGGCGGCTGCGGGCGCGGGAGTTCGGCGCGACGACGCTGTGCGACGCGGCGTTCGTGGCGGTGCTGCTGTTCACGACGACGAGCCGGGTGATCAGCCCCCAGTACATGCTGTGGCTGGTCGGGCTGGCCGCGGTGTGCCTGGTGTGGCGCCGGAGCCGGATGCGCCGGGCGGCGCTGATGGTGCTGGCGGCGACCGGGGTGACGATCCTGGAGTTCCCGATCTGGTTCTCCCACGTGGTGGCCAGTGACGCGCTGGGGCTGGCGCTGCTGTTCGTCCGCAACGGGCTGCTCGTCGCGGCCTCCCTGGTCGCGGGGCGGCAGCTGTGGCGGCAGACGGTCACCGAGCCGCGGCTGCGCGCGGACAGGGCCGCGTCGGCGCGGGTGCCGGCCCAGGGCGGTCACCGTGACGGGGCGCTGCTGAACTCCTGACGGAGGCGGCCCTGCCAGGCGCGGGTGAACTCCTCCGGCGTGGTGCCCAGGACGTCCCGGAAGGCGCGGCGCGCGCCGGACCGCCCGGCCTCCCGGTAGAAGCCGGCGAGCCGCTCCTCGCCCCACCGTTCCGCGACCAGCTCGCAGGCCAGCCAGGCGCCCTCGTAGGCGCGCGCCACGGCGGCGGGCTCCCCGCCGAAGGAGAAGTCCGCGTCGGCCGGGAGCGCCGCCGGTACGGCCCCGGAGCGCACCGCCCGGCCCAGCTCGGGCGCCCCCTCGACCGCCGTGCGGCCCGTGCCCCGGTACGCGATCCGGTCGGCCAGCCCCTCCGAGAGCCACAGGGGCGTGGCGGCGGTCGTGGCGGCGCGGGTGGCGACGTGGGCGGTCTCGTGGGTGAGGACGAAGGTCCGCCCGAAGTCGCCGAGGTCCCGGTACGCCTCCGGGTTGACCACCACCCGGTCGGCGGCCCCGCCGCCGGTGCGGCCGGTGGTGACCGCGGCGACGCCCCGGTACGCGGCGGGCCCCTCCCCCAGGAGGGCGGCCATGGCGTCGAGCGACCCCGGCAGGAGGACGACGACCCTCCCCCGCCACGTCCCGTCCGGCCAGGCGGCCGCCACGGCGGGGACGGCGCGGTCGGCGGCCGCGGCGACCTCGTCGAGCCGCGCCGGGGGCTGGCCGACGCCGAGCACGAGGCTGCGGGCGCCGCGCGCCGCCCGGACCGGCCCCTGGTCCCACAGCTGGGCGGGCTGCCCCTCGGCGGGGCGGTCGCCGGTGACGCGCCACCGGCCGTCGCGCTCCGCCAGGTCCAGGCGGCGGCGGGTGGTGGCGGGGGCGGGGTCGTACCCGTCGAGGGCGTAGGTCAGCTCGGCGTCGACGGTCGCGCGGCGGCCGTCCCGCCGTACGGCGAGGACGCGGTACGCCCATGACGCGAGGGGCGCTCCGCCGAGTTCGGTGCGGCGGTGCGCCTCCACCGCGTCGCGGACGCCCCCGGCCGCCCCGGCGGCCGGCGGGCCCCCCTGCGGGGCGCACCCCGCGAGCAGCGCGACCGCCGCGAGCACGGCCGCCGCCCAACGTCCCGGAACACCCACGCGCCGATCGTAGACGCCCGGCCCCGGTCCCCCCGGGGCGCCCGGCCCCTCAGAGGCGGGTCACCGCGGAGACGGGCATCATGCCCACCGGGTCGTAGCGGACCCCGGCCCCCGGGTACGGGGCGTGGACGACCTGGCCGTGGCCCATGTACATCGCCACGTGGCTCGCGTCCGCGCGGTAGGTCACCAGGTCGCCCGGCCGCGCCTCCGCCAGCCCCACGTGCCGCCCCGCGTTCCGCTGCGCCTGCGAGGTGCGCGGCAGCCCGACCCCGGCCTGCGCGTACGCCCACTGCGTGAGGCCCGAGCAGTCGAAGGCGTCGGGCCCGTTCGCCCCCCACACGTACGGCCTGCCCACCACCGACCGGACGGCCCGCACCGCGGCGGCGGCCCGCGGCGAGGCGGCCCCGCCCGGCAGGGGGGGCAGCAGGGCGCCGTCGCGGCCGGAGCGGGAGGCCCGGTCGAAGGCGCCGCGCTCCTCGGACCGCAGGGAGTTCAGCAGCGCCCGCGCCGCGGCGAGCTTCCGCTCGACGGCCTGCTTGTACCGGGCCACCACCGCGCGGCTGCGTTCCAGTTCGGCGAGGGTGCGGGTGGCCTCGGCGCGCTCCTGGGCCAACCGGCGCTGGCCGAGGCGGAGTTCGGCGAGGACGGTCGCCTGCCGTTCGCTGAGCCGGTCCAGGGCGGCGGCCTTGGCGAGGTACGTGTCGGGCTCCTCCGACAGCATCAGCGCGAGCGCCGGGTCGATCCCGCCGGACCGGTACTGGGCGCCGGCGACCGAACCGAGGGTGCCGCGCATGCGGTTGATGCGCTCCTGGCCGCGCGCCACCCGGTCACGGGCGGCGGCGACGATCACGCGGAGCTCGTCGGCGCGCTCGTCGGCGGCGTTGAAGTCCTCCGTGGCCTTCTCCGCCTCGGCGTAGAGCCGGTCGACACGGGCGCGCACGGCGTCGGCGGGTCCGGCCGGCTCGGCCTTCACGGGGGTGGCGCCGAAGGCGGCGGCCGCCGTGGCCGCCGCGGCGGACAGGACGCCGGCCTTGGCGGCGCTCCGGTGGAGGCCCGGGTGGGGGGGACGGCGGTGGGACGCCACGGACCGCGCTCCCTTCAGCTGTTCGGGGCTGTTGCGCGGCAGACAGTAGCCGGGCGGTCACGGAGCGGCCAAAGTCCCCGGGGCCCGCACACGGCGCCGCCCCGCCGGGAACCACAGGTCACCGGCGGGGCGGGGGGTCGGCACGGGGGGCGGAAATCCCCCGATCGGGCGCGTGCGCGCGACGGTTCGGGACCGGTCCCGGCACGTCACGCGCATCGGGCGCCCGGGGCGCGGGCGGGACGGCTCAGATGCGGACGCCGAACTGGAACGTGCCCAGGTAGTTCATCGACTCGTAGCGGACGGAGGTGCCCGGGTACGGGGCGTGCAGGACGGTGTTGTTGCCGGCGTAGAGGCCCACGTGGGAGAGGTTGTTGAAGAAGACGAGGTCGCCCGGCTTGAGCTGGCCGCGGCCGATCTTCACGCCGTCGTTCTGCTGCGTGTAGGTGGTGCGGGTGATGCTGACGCCGGCCTGGCGGTAGGCCCACTGCGTCAGGCCGGAGCAGTCGTACGAGCTGGGGCCCTCGGCACCGGACACGTACGGCTTGCCGATCTGGGTGGCGGCGGCGCTGAGGGCGGCGGCGCCGCGCTGCGAGGCGGGGACCTCGTTGCCGAGCTCGACGCGCTCGCCGGCGTCGCGGCTGGCCCGCTGCTCCTCCTCGCGCATCTTCTCCCGCTCCTCGGCGGTGAGCGTGTTGAGGAGCTTCTGGGCCTCGGCGAGCTTGCCCTGGAACTTCTTCTTCTTCTCGCCGAGCGTCTTGCGGACGTCCTCGAGGTCGGCGAGCTTCGTCGTGGCCTCGGCGCGCTGCTGGGCGAGGGCGCGCTGCTTGGCCTGGATGGTGCGCAGCGTCTCGGCCTGCTTGGCGGAGAGCTGGTCGACGGCGGACGCCTTGTCGAGGTAGTCGTCCGGGTTCGAGGAGAGGAACAGCTGCAGCGACGGGTCCATGCCGCCGTTGCGGTACTGGGCGCTGGCGACCGAACCGATGCTGTCGCGCAGGGTGTTGAGCTCCTCCTGACCGCGGGCGACCTGGTCCTGGAGGGCCGTGACCTCCTTCTGGAGCTTCTCACGGCGCTCGTCTGCGAGGTTGAACTGCTCCGTGGCCTCTTCGGCCTCGTGATGGAGCTTGTCGACCTTTTCCTTGACCTGTTCCTTGGTGGGCTGCGGCGTGGCCGAAGCGGTCTGGGAGGTCAGGGCGACGGCAGCGGCGGCGGTCGCGGTGAGCACGGTCACGCGGGCGCGGCTCGGCTGCTTGGGTCGACGGTGGGACGCCACGGAGGCGAGCTCCTTCTTCCTCGTTCGAGCCGCCTGCCGGGTCGACGGTCAATGCCCCGGTTCCGCGCTGGATGTCCGGACACTCCCCGTGATCCACGTCCGAACTGCACGGTTCAGGCGGTGCCTTCGCTGCCGTCCCGGATGGACGGTCAACCGCGCGAAGGTTCGAGCCCAGACCCTAGTGACCACCTTGTGATCAGTTCAAATCCTCATGAGAAAAATCTCGCCTGCCAGGCATTTTCTTTACTCCCACCCCACAATGCGTCACGCGGGGTTGACGTTGTGTTCCCCGGGGACTTCCTCAAACCGGGCATCCGGCCCAGGAGTTACGAGAGCCGCGAAAGCCGCTTCAGCAGCATCACGGACGCGACCGGGCGGGCGCCGGACGCGGCGACGCCGTCGGCCACCTCGCGGTCGCTGGAGACCACGACCACCGGCCGGCCCGCGGGCTCGGCGCGGACCAGTTGGCGGATCAGCTCGTCGGCGGTCACGCCCGGCTTGGAGAACAGCACGCGCACCCCGCGCGGCGGGGCGAGCAGCACCGGGGCGGCCAGCTCCGCGCCGTCGAAGACGCAGGTGACCTCGGCGCCGGAGCGGGCGGCCAGCGCGGAGAGCCCGCCGAGCAGCCGCAGCCGCTGCTTCTCCAGCGGCATCGTCGGATAGCCGGTCTTGGTGACGTTGTAGCCGTCGACGACGAGATGGGCCTGCGGGAGGGCGAGGAGCTGGTCGAGGAGGGCCGGGTCGGTCTCGGACAGCGCGCGGGCGGCGACGTCCTTCGGCGACATCCGGCCGGGCTCCACCGCGTCCACGGAGTCCGCGGGCCGTACGGAGACGGGCGGCAGGGCCAGCTCGCGGCGCAGCCCCTGGGCGGCCTCCAGGACCGTGTCCAGCAGCAGCCGGAGCCGTACGTCCTCCACCGAGCGGCCCTCGCGGGCGGCCCGGCGGCTCGCCTCCAGGGCGGCCTCGGTCTCGCCGAGCCGGGCCTTGAGGCGGCGGGTCTCGCTCTCGGCGGCCGAGACGCGGGCGGCGGCGTCCGCCCTGATCCCGTCGACCTCGGCCTGGGTGCGGCGCAGGGCGGCCTCGCCGCGCTTGACGTCGCTCTGCGCGCTGCGGAGCTTGCGCTGCAGCGCCTCGGCCTCCTTGCGGGAGGCCTCCAGCTCGGAGCGCAGCCGCTCCGTCTCGGTACGGGTGTGCGCGCGGGCCTCCGCCAGTTCCTCGCGCAGCCGCTCCAGCTCGCGCCGGCCCGCCTCGTCGGCGCGTTCGGCGTCCGCGCGCTGCACCTCCTCGCCGGCGGCGGCGACCAGCTTGACCCAGCCGGTGGGGCGCAGCACGTACGCGGCGGCCGCCACGTCGACCGGGTCGGCGGCGGCGGGCGGCGCACCCGACTCGACGGTCGCGGTCAGCTCCGGCTGGGCGGTCCCCAGCCAGTCGCCGACGCGCCGGCGGAACCGCGGGTCGCCCTCCAGAGCGGCGGCCATCGCGTTGCCCGCGAACCGGGCCCGCCGGGAGGGGGTGAAGCGGGCGTACTGCCGCAGCTGCGGCGGCAGCTCGGGGACCGTCAGGCCGCCGAACGCCTCGGAGACGAGCGCGACGACCCGGCGCCGCACTGCCTCCGGCAGCGGGCGGTCGAGCGCCTCGGCGGCGTCACCGGCCGCACCGGCCGACTCAGCGCCGCTTGCGGGCTGCGCCACGATCCGTCACCCCACTACCCGTCCGTTCTGACTCTGCCGGGCCGCCCGTCGTCCCGGGCCCGCGCTCAGGAACCGGCGCCCGGCCTGTCCACCAGCTCGATCCGGTCCACCGCGTTGCACCAGCGGCAGCGGACCGACTCGATGGTCTCACTGACCACCTCGCGCTCCTCCACCGTGGGCTCCCCCGCCAGGTCCAGATGGACGTACTCCACGACCTTCGAGGAGCGCGTCACGTCGAAGCGCGTCAGGTTGCCGCAGAGCGTGCAGCGCCAGCGGGTGTCGGCGGTCGGCTGGGGAACCGTCGTCATGGTGCCGTCCTTGTCATGGTCCGGTCGTTCCACTACTTCGACCCGCGGTGCGCCCTCGGACTGCGGGTGCCCCGGGAGCGGCCCGGGCACGCCCGTAACCCTACGGCCTCCACGGTCCCGCCCGTGCGGACGGCGGGGGAAGCCCGAACCGGGACACATCCGCCCCGGCGAGGCGCTCTGTCCTGCTCACTCCCTTTACGTCATGATCTGTTCATGATCGATGGGCGTGGGGCGCTGCGGCGCGCCGTCACCGGCCCCTCGGTGACGTACGGCGTCATCGGGGTGTGCGCGCTGGTCTTCGTCCTCGGCCCGGCCTCGGGCCTGTCCGCCTCGTACGGCACCGAAGACGCCCTGGTCGTCGCGCAGAGCGTGTACTTCCAGCGGTGGGGGGTGATCCCGGCGGACCTGCTGAGCGGCTCCCCCCGGGCGCTGCTCACCCCGCTCAGCGCCCTGTTCGTGCACGGCAACTGGCTTCACCTGCTGGGGAACATGCTCTTCCTCTTCGTCTTCGGCGCGATGGCCGAGGAGCGGATGGGACACCTCCGGTTCGGGGTGTTCTACGTGGTGTGCGGCTACCTCGCCCTGGCCGGTTACGCACTGGCCCACGCGGACAGCGAGCAGACCCTGGTGGGGGCGTCGGGGGCGATCTCGGGGGTCCTCGGCGCCTTCCTGTACCTCTTCCCCCGGGCGCGGGTCACCAGCCTCTTCCCGTTCCTGTTCTTCCTGCCGCTGCGCTTCCCCGCCTGGATCGTCCTGGTCTTCTGGTTCGTCCTGCAGTGGCTGGCGGCGCGCGGGGCGGGCAGCGGGCCGGGCGTCGCCTACCTGGCGCACCTCATCGGGTTCGCGCTGGGGTTCCTGTACGCGTGGGCGCGCTACCGGGGCATTAGAGTGAAGGCCCCAGCAGCGGCCACCGAGGGAGAGGGACAGCCGTGATCACCGCGATCGTGCTCATCAAGACCAGCGTGGACCGCATCCCGGAGATCGCGGAGGCGATCGCCGCGCTCGACAGCGTGAGCGAGGTCTTCTCCGTCACCGGGACCTACGACCTGGTCGCCATGGTCCGCGTGCCCCGGCACGAGAACCTGGCCGACATCATCCCCGGCCGCATCAGCAAGATCCCCGGCGTCGTCGCGACGGACACGCACGTCGCGTTCCGCACGTACTCGCAGCACGACCTGGAAGCGGCCTTCGCGATCGGCCTCGACACCTGACCCTCCCCGCCACCCGATCCACCTGAACGGGTGAGGCGGAACCGGCCACGGCCCGGCCGCCGCCTCAGCCGCGGTCGGGCACGCAGCGCCCGTCCTCCGTGCGGTAGCTCCACCGGGCGCCGTCCCTGACCAGTTCCCGCACGGCCCGGACGAAGCGGTCGACGTGCTCGTCCGGGGTCCCCGCCCCGAAGCTGACCCGGATCGCGTTGAGGGACCCCTCCCCCGGCCCGGCCTCCGGCGCCCCGCACTCCCCGGGCTCCTGCGGCGACCCGCCCAGCAGGGTCCGGACCAGCGGGTGGGCGCAGAACAGCCCGTCGCGGACGCCGATGCCGTACTCGGCGGAGAGCGCCGCGGCGAAGTGCGAGCTGTTCCAGCCCTCCACGACGAAGGAGAGGACGCCGACGCGCGGGGCGTCGTCGCCGAACAGCGACAGCACCCGCACCTCGGGCACCTCGGCCAGCCCCTCCCGCACGCGGGCGATCAGCTCCCGCTCGCGGGCCACGAGCGCGTCGAACCCCGCCGCGGTGAGCGCCTCGCAGGCCGAGGCGACGGCGTAGGCGCCGATCACGTTCGGCGAGCCGGCCTCGTGGCGGGCCGCCGTGGTGTGCCAGTCGACGTCCACCCCGCCGTCGGCCCGCCGGGCCACCGTCCGCGACGCGCCGCCGCCCGCCAGGTACGGCTCGGCGTCCCGCAGCCAGTCGGTCCGCCCGGCCAGCACGCCGGCCCCGAACGGCGCGTACAGCTTGTGCCCCGAGAACGCCACCCAGTCCACGTCCAGCTCCGCCACGTCCACCGGGTGGTGCGGCGCCAGCTGGGCGGCGTCCAGCACGATCCGCGCGCCGTGCGCGTGCGCGGCGGCCGCCAGCTCCCGTACCGGCCACAGCTCGCCGGTCACGTTGGAGGCGCCGGTCACGCACACCAGGGCGGGTCCGTGGGGGTCCCGGTCGGCGAGGGCCCGCTCCAGCGTCTCCACGGCGCGGCCGGGGGTGCGCGGCGCGTCCAGATACGTCACGCGCGCGCCCCGCCACGGCAGGAGGGAGGCATGGTGCTCGGTCTCGAAGACGAACACCTCGCAGCCGGCGGGCAGGGCGTGGGCGAGCAGGTTCAGCGAGTCGGTCGTGGAGCGGGTGAACACGACCTGGTCGCCGGGGCGGCAGCCGAGGAACTCCGCGACCGTCCTGCGGCTGTTCTCGAACAGGTCGGTGGACAGCTGCGACAGGTATCCGGCACCCCGGTGGACGCTGCCGTAGTACGGCGCGTAGGCGGCGACGTCGTCCCACACGCGCTGGAGCGCCGGGGCGCTGGCCGCGTAGTCCAGGGCGGCGTACGCGACCTCCCCGCCGGTGACGAGCGGCACGGTCACGTCCCGCCCGAGCACGGGCAGCGGCAGAGCGGCGGAACAGCCGGCGGGGTCGGCGGACCCGACGGGCCCGACGGCGGTCGCGGGGGCGGTGGCGGCGGGCGCGGCGACGGTGGTGGGCGCGGGGGCGGTGGCGGTGTTCGGGTACGCGGACATGGCGGACTCTCCCGGTGAGGACAGGGCGAACGGAGGTGACGTCCCGCGGGGACGGCTCGACGGCCGTACGGCACACGGGTGTTGCCTCGACGCACGACGACGGCCGTGCGGAGGAGGGGGGAAGGGGCCGAAGGGCCCTAGCGCATTCGCTTGCTCACGAGACTGCTCCCTCGGGACCAGGACCCCAGGGTGTGCAGGGGTCCGCGCTTGCCGCAGACCTTTGCCTGCGGCCTGGTCTTCACCCGGGGCACCCCGCCACGGACGGAGGGTTGCCGGACAGCGGGCCGGGGCCGTGGTCGCTGTCACTCATGACCTTGCCGAGCATCCTGCCACACGCACCCCGTCACCCCGCAAGGCGGGGGGCCCGCACGGCGGACGGGTTCGCGGCGCCGCCCCGCGCGGGGCGGCGCCGCGAACCCGTGGAGTCAGCGGTTGCTGGCCCGCACCCAGCGGTCCAGGGCGTCGCGGGCGGCGCCCGAGTCGACGGACTCGGCGGCCTTCACCATGCCGGCCCGCAGCTGCTCGGCCAGCGGCGCGTCCGACGGGTCCAGCGCGACGAGCGCCGCCGCCGCGTTCAGCAGCACCGCGTCCCGTACGGGCCCGGTCTCGCCGGCCAGCAGCCGGCGCGCCACGTCCGCGTTGTACGAGGCGTCGGCGCCGCGCAGGGCCTCCACCGGGACCAGGTCCAGGCCGACGTCGCGCGGGTGGAAGGCCTCCTCGCGGACGGCCCCGTCCCGGACGACCCACACCCGGGACCCGGCCGTCGTGGTCAGCTCGTCCAGCCCGTCGTCACCGCGGAACACCAGCGCCGACGAGCCGCGCCCGGCGAGCACCCCGGCGAGGATGGGCGCCATCCGGGCGTCCGCCACTCCCGTCGCCTGGGCGCGGACCCGGGCCGGGTTGGTCAGCGGGCCCAGGAAGTTGAACGTCGTGCGGATGCCCAACTCCTTGCGGGCGGCGGCGACGTGGCGGAGCGCCGGGTGGAACTTGACGGCGAAGCAGAACGTGATGCCCGCCTCCTCCGCCACCTCGGCGACCCGCTCCGGGGACAGTTCCAGGTTGACGCCGAGCTTCTCCAGGACGTCGGAGGCACCCGAGGCGGACGAGGCGGCGCGGTTGCCGTGCTTGACGACCTTCGCGCCCGTACCGGCGACGACGACCGCCGACATGGTGGAGATGTTGACGGTCTTCGCGCCGTCACCGCCCGTGCCGACGATGTCGACCGTCCGCCCGGGGACCTCGATGGTCCGGGCGTGGGCGTACATGGTGCGGACGAGGCCGGAGATCTCCTCCACGGTCTCGCCCTTGCCGCGCAGGGCCACCGCGAAGCCGGCGATCTGCGCGTTCGTGGCCTCCCCGCCGAGGATGCGCTCCATCGCCCACGCGGTCGCGTCCGCGTCCAGGTCGCGGCCCGAGAGCAGGGTGTCGAGGACGACGGGCCAGGAGCGGCCCGCCGCCGTGGGGCCTCCAGCGGGTTGCACAGCGCTCATGGTCGCTCCTGGGTCCGTGACGGATAGACGGCTCCAGCCTAGCGAGCCCGGGTGACGGCAAAGAGCCCCGTCCGATGATTGGACGGGGCTCTCGCCGTGGCGACCTTCGGTCAGGTGATCAGTGGTGGCCGTGGCCCGCGCTGATCTCCTTGTACTCCTCCACCGTGGCCTTGGGGATCTGGTTCCCCTCGCCGTAGTAGCCCTTGCTGAGCTTCGAGCGGAGCTTCTCCTTGGCGGTCGGCTTGCGCTCGACGCCGTTCTCGTCGACCGTCGGGCCGATCTCGGCCGGGGCGTACTGCTCGTGCGCGGTGAGCGCGTGCAGGTGCGCCTGGCTGAGCGGCTCGTGGACCTCGACGAACTCACCGTGCGGCAGCCGCTTGATGATGCCGGTCTCGCGGCCGTGCAGCACCTTGTCGCGGTCGCGGCGCTGGAGACCCAGGCAGATCCGCTTGGTGATGATGAACGCGAGGACCGGTCCGACGAAGAAGAAGATCCGGACGAACCAGGTGACCGCGTTGATCGACAGGTGGAAGTAGGTGGCGACGATGTCGTTGCCACCGCCGATCAGCATGATCATGTAGCCGGTGATCCAGGCGACGCCGAGCGCCGTCCGCGTCGGGGCGTTGCGCGGGCGGTCCAGGATGTGGTGCTCGCGCTTGTCGCCGGTGATCCAGGACTCGATGAACGGGTAGGCGGCGATCGCGGCCAGCATCACGCCGAACAGGACCAGCGGGAGGAGCACGCCCAGGACGAACGTGTGGCCCCACACGGTGATCTCCCAGCCCGGCATGGCGCGGACGAGGCCCTCGGCGAAGCCCATGTACCAGTCGGGCTGGGCGCCGGTGGACACGTGGTCCGGGCGGTACGGGCCGAGCGCCCACACCGGGTTGATGGTGAACATGCCGGCGATGGCCGCGATGACACCGAAGACCAGGAAGAAGAAGCCGCCGGCCTTGGCCATGTAGACCGGCATGAACGGCATGCCGACCACGTTCTTGTTGGTCCGGCCGGGACCCGCGAACTGCGTGTGCTTGTGGTAGAAGACCAGGATCAGGTGGGCCACCACGAGGCCGAGCATGATGCCCGGCAGCAGCAGGATGTGGATCGAGTAGAACCGGGCGACCATGTCGTGGCCGGGGAACTCGCCGCCGAAGATGAACATCGACAGGTACGTGCCCACGATCGGCATGGACAGGATCGCGCCCTGCGTGAAGCGCACACCGGTGCCGGAGAGCAGGTCGTCCGGGAGCGAGTAGCCGGTGAAACCGGTGAACATGCCCAGGACGAACAGCAGGAAGCCGAACAGCCAGTTGATCTCACGCGGCTTGCGGAACGCGCCGGTGAAGAAGACGCGCATCATGTGCACGAACATGCCGGCGAGGAAGATCACCGCGGCCCAGTGGTGGATCTGCCGGATCAGCAGGCCGCCGCGGACGTCGAAGCTGATGTCCAGCGTCGAGGCGTACGCCTCCGTCATCCGGACACCCTGCATCGGCACGTAGCTGCCGTGGTACACGACCTCGTTCATGCTCGGGTGGAAGAACAGCGTCAGATACACACCCGTGAGGATGATGATCAGGAAGCTGTAGAGGCAGATCTCACCCAGCATGAAGGACCAGTGGTCCGGGAAGATCTTCCGCATGTTGGACTTGGCCAGGGTGTAGATCCCGAGACGGCCGTCCGCCCAGTCGGCCACCCGCTCACCGGCGGGCGCCTTCCGCTTCGTGTCGTTTGCGGTACTCATCCGCGCTCCCAGAATGCAGGACCGACCGGCTCCGCGAAGTCGCCGAGCGCCTCGAGGTTGCCCTTGCCGTTGACGCCGATCCGCAGCTGCGGAAGGGCGTGACCGGCAGGACCGAAGATGACGCGGGCGCCGTCGGACAGGTCGAAGGTGGACTGGTGACACGGGCAGAGGACGTGGTGGGTCTGCTGCTCGTACAGGGAGATCGGGCAGCCCACGTGGGTGCAGATCTTGGAGAACGCGACGATGCCGTCGTAGGACCACTCGAGCTCGCGCTTGTCCTTGATGTCCGCCGGCTGGATCCGGACGATCATCAGGGCATCCTTGGCGATCTTGTTGTTGAAGTCGTGGTCCTCCTCGCTCAGGCCCTCCGGCATGGCGAAGGTGAGCGAGCCCACCGCGACGTCCTCGGGGCGCAGCGGCTGCATCGTGTTCATGTTGATGAGCTGCTTGCCCTTGGCCCACGACGTGTGGAAGAGCTTCTTCTCCGGCATCGGGCCCAGCTCGCGCAGCAGCACCAGACCGGAGAGCGGCACCATGGCCAGCGCGCCGAACATGGTGGTGCGGATCAGCTTGCGCCGACCCAGCGCGGACTCCTGGGCACCCTGGGCGAAGTCGGCCATGACCTTCGCCTTGAGCTCCGGCGCCGCCTCGATCGGGTGACGGTCGTCGGCGACCTCCGCGTCCGACATCAGCGTGCGGGCCCAGTGGACCGCGCCGGCGCCGATGCAGAAGAGGGCGATGCCCAGCGTCAGGCCGAGCGACAGGTTGGTCGCGCTCACGTGGCCGAGCGGCCACACGTACACGATCTTGTCGACCGGGAAGATCACGAACGAGGCGATGAAGCCGACCGTGGCCAGCATCGAGATCGTGAACAGCAGGGCGACCGTGCGCTCCGAGCGCTTGGCCGCCCGCTCGTCGATGTCCTGGATGCGGGGCTTGTGGGGCGGCAGCCCCGGGTTGGCGAACGGGCTCTCGGCTACTGCCTTGCCGTGCGCGGTGTCCTGCTCGCTCGGCAGGCTCTCTTCGGAAATCTCTTGGCTACTCATGACTTCTTGGCCTTAGCGGTGTGGGCCGCGACCCAGACGGCGACAGCGATCAGCGAACCCAGCCCGAAGATCCAGCCGAACAGGCCCTCACTGACGGGTCCCAGACCGCCCAGTGCGAAGCCGCCGGGGGTCGGCGTCTCCTCACCGTTCACGGCCTTGATGTACGCGATGATGTCCTTCTTCTCCTTCTCCGGCATCGTCGTGTCGGGGAAGGCGGGCATGTTCTGCGGGCCGGTCTGCATGGCCTCGTAGATGTGCTTCTCGCTGACGCCGTCAAGGCTCGGTGCGTACTTGCCCTTGGTGAGCGCGCCACCCTCACCGGTGAAGTTGTGGCACTGGGCGCAGTTGTTGCGGAAGAGCTCGCCGCCCTTGGCGACGTCCGCGCCTTCCACGCTGTACTGCTTCTCGGTGGGGGTGATCGGACCGGCGCCGAGCGACGCGATGTACGCCGCGAGCTGGTCGATCTGGGCCTGCGTGTAGATGTTCTTCTTCCGCGGGACCTGGGCGCCCGGCTGCTGCGCGGGCATGCGGCCGGTGCCGACCTGGAAGTCGACGGCGGCGGAGCCCACGCCCACCAGGGACGGGCCGTCGGAGGTGCCCTGACCGCCGGTGCCGTGGCAGCTGGCGCAGCCGACGGTGTAGAGCTTCTTGCCCTCCTCGATGGCGAGGGACTGGGCGGTCTCGTCGGCCTGTGCCGTGCTCGCGGGCGCGAACGCGGCGTACAGCCCCCCGGTGGCCGCCAGCGCGAGAAGTAGGACGACGACCGCCGCCAGCGGATGGCGTCGTCGTGCGGAGAGCTTTTTCACGGATTACCCCGGTGTCAGGATCTTCTGCGTCGATGCTTGCTGGATGTGTCGGGCCGGGCCCGATTACTTGATCATGTAGATCGTGGCGAAGAGGCCGATCCAGACGACATCGACGAAGTGCCAGTAGTAGGACACGACGATGGCGGCGGTTGCCTGCTCGTGAGTGAACCGCCTCGCGGCGTACGTCCGGCCGAGAACCAGCAGGAACGCAATGAGGCCACCCGTCACGTGGAGGCCGTGGAAGCCCGTGGTCAGGTAGAACACGGAACCGTACGGGCCGGAGGACAGGGACATGCCCGCGTCCTTGACCAGCTCGGTGTACTCGAGGACCTGGCCGCCGATGAAGATCGCGCCCATGATGAACGTCACGATGAACCAGGCGCGCAGCTTCTTCACGTCACCGCGCTCGGCGGCGAAGACGCCGAGCTGGCAGGTGAGGGAGGAGAGCACCAGGATCGTGGTGTTGGTCGCCGAGAACGGGAAGTTCAGATGGCCCGCCTGCTCGGACCAGTATTCGGCACCCGTTACCGATCGCAGGGTGAAGTACATCGCGAAGAGGGCCGCGAAGAACATCAGCTCGGAACTCAGCCAGATGATGGTTCCGACGCTGGTGAGGTTCGGTCGATTGACCGACGGGTGCGCGTGCCCGGTGTCTACTGTCGTTGCTGTCGCCACGACCGACATTATGTCGGTCGCTTATCCCGCCCTCACTCCGGGGGGTGCCGTTCGGAGTGTCCCGGCCCTCCGCGGGCGTCGCGGGCCCACCCGAACGGCCCAGCGAAGGTGCGTCCGAAGCGGTGTCGGACCGGTGTCGACGGGCGGGGGGACGGAGTAGCATCCGCCGCATCGGTTACCGAGCACTGCCCGTTACGAACTCGGAGGAACCATGCAGTCCAGCGCCACCGTACTGGTCTACAGCGACGACGCGAACACCCGCGCGCAGGTGCGGCTGGCGGCCGGGCGGCGCCCCGCGGCCGACGTTCCCCCGGTCGAGTACGTCGAGTGCGCGACGCTGCCGGCGGTCCTGGAACAGCTGGGCGAGGGCGGTGTCGACGTGTGCGTGCTGGACGGCGAGGCCGTTCCGGCGGGCGGGATGGGCGTGTGCCGGCAGATCAAGGACGAGGTGTTCGACTGCCCGCCGGTGCTGCTGCTGATCGGGCGGCCGCAGGACGCGTGGCTGGCGACGTGGAGCCGGGCCGACGCGGCGGTGACGCTGCCGGTGGACCCGGTGGAGCTGGCGGAGGCCCTGGCGTCGCTCCTGCGCAGCCGCCTGGCCGTGGAGGCTTAGGTCGTGTCTTCGAAGTCCCGTCTGCCTGCCGGCGTCTGGCACGCACGCTCGCCGCGTTGTCGTCGGTCGCCAATGCTCCGCAGTGGCTCCCTCCTCCGCCTTGCGATCGCACGCACCAGACGCCGCCCGGCCCGCCCTGCGGGCGGACGACGCTACTTCGAAGACACTCCCTAGGCCCCCCGCCGCCCCCGCCGTACGGCCCCGGGCCCGGTCACAGCGGCTGGGGCCGCAGCCGGGCGGGGAGGGCGCCCTCGCGGGTGCCGGCGTGGACGGCGCTGCCCTGGCGCCACTGGTCCCAGGGCAGGTTCCAGTCGCCGAAGCCGTTGCCGAACGGGGGCATCTCCTCGCCCTGGCTGTTGACGACCCGGACGATGTCGCCGCGCCGGATGTTCTCGAAGAACCAGGCGGCGTTGCCGGTGGACATCCCGACGCAGCCGTGGCTGACGTTGGCGTACCCCTGCGAGCCGACCGACCAGGGCGCGGCGTGGACGTACTCGCCGCTCCAGGTGACGCGGGTGGCGTAGTGGACGGGCAGGTCGTACGCCTCGCTGCTGCCCTCGGCGATGCCGACCGTGGTGCTGCGCATCCGGACGAACGCCTGCTTCTCCAGCACCACCTTGACGCCGTTGCGCGTGGCGAAGCCGGGCTTGCCGGTCGTCACCGGGATGGTGTTGATCACTTCGCCGTTGCGCTTGACGACCATCTGGTGGGTGGAGGCGTCGGCGACGGCCTCGACGCGGTCGCCGATGTCGATCCGCAGCGGGGCGGTGGCGGTGCCGTGGAACCCGTTGCCGACGTGGACGCCGGCGAGGTTGCTCGTCAGGGTGACGGAGGCGCCGGCGGGCCAGTACTCCCGGGGCCGGAAGTGGAGCTCCTTGTCGTCGACCCAGTGCCAGGCGCCGGTGACGGTGGGGGTGGAGCGGACCTTCAGGGCGCGCTCGACGGCCGCGCGGCCCTCCTTGCCGGTGACGGGGGCGCTGAGGGTCGCCGTGAGGGGCTGTCCGACGCCGTACTTGCCCGCCTCCGGCCCGAAATCCACCTTCAGGAGCTTCTTGGCCCGCGCCGTCTGGAAGGTCAGCGTACGGGCGCCGGGGGCGCCGTCGCCGTTCTCCGTGGCGACCCTGACGGTGTAGCGGGCGCCGGCGACGAGCGGGGCGGTGGAGCGCCAGCGGCTGCCGTCGGCGGAGAGCTCGCCCGCCAGGTAGTGGCCCGCCTCGTCGACGGCGGTGACGTCCGTGATGCGGGCGTCGCCGTCCTCGGCGGTGACGGTGAGGGGCTTGCCCAGGGGCACCTCGCGGCCTTCGGGGACCCCCTCGAAGGCGACCTGCCGGGCGGCGTCGTACGGCCGCGCGGAGAGCGGGTGGCCGTCCGGTCCCCCGCAGCCGGCCACGCCGGCACCCGCGGCGGCGACCAGCAGGGAGCAGCTGAGGGCGATGCGGAGACTCGGCGTGTGGCTCATAACCACACGGTAGGAACGGCTGTCGAACGCGGCACGCCGGATGGGTGCAAAAGAGGGACCCGGCGGCCTCCTTCCGGAGGCCGCCGGGTCCCTTCACCGCCGGGGCGGTTACTGGTTCTGGTTCTCGCCGCGGTAGTACTCGAAGACCCAGCCCCAGATGCCGATCAGGATGATCGGCAGGGAGAAGAACATCAGCCACCAGTCGAGGGCGACCGCGAGGAAGGCGAACGCGCCACCGATGGCCAGGGAGAACGGCTGCCAGCTGTGCGGCGCGAAGAAGCCGAGCTCACCGGCCTCGTCCGCGACGTCGGCCTCCTTGTCGTCCTGCGCCATGGCGTCCACGCGCCGGGCCGTGAAGGCCAGGTAGTAGCCGACCATGATCGCCAGGCCGAAGGCCATGAACAGCGCGGTGGTGCCGACCGGCTCCTTCGACCACAGGCCGTACAGGACGGCCATGGCCAGGATGAAGAAGCTCAGCCAGATGAACATCTTGCCCTGGATCTTCACTTGCCGGCCTCCTTGCCGCCGACCAGCGCGGTGTCCTCGCGGCCCTGGTTCTCGAGCTGGTCGATCGCGGTGATCTCAGGGTGGTGCAGGTCGAACGCCGGCGATTCCGAGCGGATGCGCGGAAGCGTGAGGAAGTTGTGGCGCGGCGGCGGGCAGGACGTGGCCCACTCCAGCGACCGGCCGTAGCCCCACGGGTCGTCGACCTCGATCTTCTTGCCGTACTTGGCGGTCTTCCAGACGTTGTAGAAGAACGGCAGGATCGACATGCCGAGCAGGAACGAGCTGATCGTGGAGATCGTGTTCAGCGCGGTGAAGCCGTCCGCGGCCAGGTAGTCGGCGTAGCGGCGCGGCATGCCCTCGGCGCCCAGCCAGTGCTGGACGAGGAAGGTGCCGTGGAAGCCGATGAACAGCGTCCAGAAGGTGATCTTGCCCAGGCGCTCGTCCAGCATCTTGCCCGTGAACTTCGGCCACCAGAAGTGGAACCCGGCGAACATCGCGAACACCACGGTGCCGAAGACGACGTAGTGGAAGTGCGCGACGACGAAGTACGAGTCGGAGACGTGGAAGTCCATCGGCGGCGACGCCAGGATCACACCGGTCAGGCCACCGAAGGTGAAGGTGACCAGGAAGCCGATCGTCCAGAGCATCGGCGTCTCGAAGGACAGCGAGCCCTTCCACATGGTGCCGATCCAGTTGAAGAACTTCACACCGGTCGGGACCGCGATCAGGAAGGTCATGAAGGAGAAGAACGGCAGCAGCACGCCACCGGTGACGTACATGTGGTGCGCCCACACCGTCACCGACAGGCCGGCGATCGCGATGGTCGCGGCCACGAGGCCGATGTAACCGAACATCGGCTTGCGGCTGAAGACCGGGATGATCTCGGAGACGATGCCGAAGAACGGCAGCGCGATGATGTACACCTCCGGGTGGCCGAAGAACCAGAAGAGGTGCTGCCAGAGCAGGGAACCGCCGTTGGCCGGGTCGAAGACGTGCGAGCCGAACTTGCGGTCGGCCTCCAGCGCGAAGAGCGCCGCGGCCAGGACCGGGAAGGCCAGCAGGACCAGGACACCGGTCAGCAGGACGTTCCAGGTGAAGATCGGCATGCGGAACATCGTCATGCCGGGGGCACGCATGCAGATGATCGTGGTGATGAAGTTGACCGAGCCGAGGATCGTGCCGAAGCCGGAGAAGGCCAGGCCCATGATCCACATGTCGGCGCCGACGCCCGGGGAGCGGACGGCGTCCGACAGCGGGGTGTAGGCGAACCAGCCGAAGTCGGCGGCACCCTGCGGGGTGAGGAAGCCGGCCACGGCGATGATCGAGCCGAACAGGTAGAGCCAGTAGGCGAACATGTTCAGCCGCGGGAACGCCACGTCGGGCGCGCCGATCTGCAGCGGCATGATCCAGTTCGCGAATCCGGCGAACAGCGGCGTCGCGAACATCAGCAGCATGATCGTGCCGTGCATCGTGAACGCCTGGTTGAACTGCTCGTTCGACATGATCTGCGTGCCGGGACGAGCCAGTTCGGCGCGCATGAACAGCGCCAGCAGACCGCCGATGCAGAAGAAGACGAACGAGGTGACCAGGTAGAGCGTGCCGATCGTCTTGTGGTCGGTGGTGGTCAGCCACTTCACGACGACGTTGCCGGGCTGCTTGCGCCGGACGGGCAGCTCGTTCTCGTACGGCTCCTTCGAGCCGTCAGCTGCCGTGGCGGCACCCTGAGGATCGTTGAGGATGCTCACAGTTGGTTCTTCTCCGCATTCCTGGCCGGGTCCGTCTGCTGAATGCCCGACGGGATGTAGCCGGTCTGCCCCTTCTCGGCCAGCTCCTTGAGGTGCTGCTGGTAGCGCTCCGGGGAGACGACCTTGACGTTGAAGAGCATCCGGGAGTGGTCGACGCCGCAGAGCTCGGCGCACTTGCCGAGGAAGGTGCCCTCCTGCGTCGGGGTCACCTCGAAGGCGTTGGTGTGGCCCGGGATGACGTCCTGCTTCATCAGGAACGGGACCACCCAGAAGGAGTGGATCACGTCGCGGGAGGTCAGGACGAACCGGACCTTCTCGCCCTTCGGCAGCCACAGCGTCGGGCCCGGGTTGCCGGTCTGCGGGTTCCGCGTCCCCGGGACGCCGGCGTCGTGGACGCCCTCGGCACCGGCGGGGAACTGCTTCTGCCACTTGTCCGGAATGGCGCCGAGCTCCGGGGAGGGCTTGGCGCCCGTGGTGGCGTTGCCGTCCACGTTCTCGATGTAGTTGAAGCCCCAGCTCCACTGGTAGCCGACCACGTTGATGGTGTGGGCCGGCTTTTCGGAGAGGGCGAGGAGCTTGGACTCGTCACGCGCGGTGAAGTAGAAGAGCACCGAGACGATGATGAGCGGGGTCACCGTGTACAGCGCCTCGATGGGCATGTTGTACCGGGTCTGCGGAGGAACCTCGACCTTGGTGCGGCTGCGCCGGTGGAAGACGACGCTCCACAGGATCAGGCCCCACACGAGCACGCCCGTGGCGAGCGCTGCCGCCCACGAGCCCTGCCAGAGGGAGAGGATCCGCGGGGCCTCTTCCGTCACCGGGGTGGGCATGCCGAGGCGAGGGAAGTCTTTCCAGTTGTACGAGCAACCGGAGGCGGTAGCCAGGATCAGGCCCGCAGTCAGCACCTGCGGCAGCTTCCGCCGCATCGGGCGCCGCGACGAGCGGTCGGAGCCGTTGGGACTCACGTAGCGCCTTCCCGAGAGTCTCGCCCGCGGCTCGGCTGCGGCCGTCTCGCTGGTCGGTCGCCGCCCTGACGCGGGCAGGGTTTGGATGTTTATGCGGACCAAACCCTACTGGACGCCATCCGGGGTCGCGCGGGGAGGGTGCCCAACGCGCCGCCGGGCCCCTCTTTCGGGTCGTGGGCGCAGGTCGCGGGCCCATCGCCCCGCCCCGCGGGGGCGCGGAGTTAGCGTTGCCACGTGGCCTACTTCGACGTCGCTTCCTCCGCTCCCCTCCACCCCGTCGCCCGTCAGGCGCTCCAGGCGTCCCTCGACGAGGGGTGGGCCGATCCCGCGCGCCTGTACCGGGAGGGGCGGCGCGCCCGCCTGCTGCTGGACGCCTCGCGGGAGGCCGCGGCGGAGGCCGTGGGGTGCCGCCCGGACGAGCTGACTTTCACCCCTTCGGGGACGCACGCGGTCCACTCCGGCATCGCCGGCGCCCTCGCGGGGCGGCACCGGGCGGGCCGGCACCTGGTGGTGTCGGCGGTGGAGCACTCGTCGGTGCTGCACGCGGCGGACGCGCACGAGGCGGCGGGCGGGGCGGTGGAGCGGGTGCCGGTGGAACGGTCCGGGGCGGTGGACCCGGAGGCGTACGCGGGGGCGTTGCGCGACGACACGGCGCTGGCGTGCCTGCAGTCCGCCAACCACGAGGTGGGGACGGTGCAGCCGGTGGCGGAGGTGGCGGCGGCGTGCCGGGCGGCGGGGGTGCCGCTGCTGGTGGACGCGGCGCAGTCGCTGGCGTGGGGGCCGGTGGACGGGGACTGGTCGCTGCTGGCGGCGAGCGCCCACAAGTGGGGCGGTCCGGCGGGGGTCGGGCTGCTGGCGGTGCGCAAGGGGGTGCGGTTCGCGGCGCGGGGGCCGGCGGACGAGCGGGAGTCGGGGCGGTCGGCCGGGTTCCCGAACCTGCCGGCGATCGTGGCGGCGGCGGCGTCGCTGCGGGCCGTGCGCGACGAGGCGGCGGCGGAGGCGGAGCGGCTGCGGGGGCTGGTGGGGCGGATCCGGACGCGGGTGGCGGAGTCGGTGCCGGAGGTGGAGGTGGTGGGCGACCCGGTGCGGCGCCTGCCCCACCTGGTGACGTTCTCCTGCCTGTACGTGGACGGGGAGGCGCTGCTGCACGAGCTGGACCGGTCCGGTTTCTCGGTCTCGTCCGGCTCGTCGTGCACGAGTTCGACGCTGACGCCCAGCCACGTCCTGCACGCGATGGGGGTGCTGTCGGAGGGGAACGTGCGGGTCTCGCTCCCGCTGGGGGTGGCGGAGGCGGACGTGGAGCGGTTCCTGGAGGTGCTGCCGGGGGTGGTGGCGGGGGTGCGGGAGCGGCTCGGGGCGCCGGTGGCCGGGGCGGCGGGGGCGTCCGGCGGGGGCGGGGAGCCGGTCGTGGACGCGCTGGGCAAGCGGTGCCCGGTGCCGGTCATCGAACTGGCGAAGGTGATCGGCGACGTGCCGGTCGGCGGGACGGTGCGGGTGCTCGCGGACGACGCGGCCGCGCGGCTGGACATCCCGGCGTGGTGCGGGATGCGGGGCCAGGAGTACGTGGGCGAGGAGCCGGCGGAGCGGGGCGCGGCCCATGTGGTCCGCCGGCTCGTGTGAGGCGCCCGGTCACCCGATGCGGGACCGGACCTCGGCGGCGGCCTCGTCGCCGTACGTCTTGGCGAAGCGCTCCATGAAGTGGGCGCGGCGCAGGGTGTACTCCTGCGTGCCGAGGGTCTCGATGACCAGCGTGGCGAGCATGCAGCCGACCTGGGCGGCGCGCTCCAGGCCGACGTCCCAGGAGAGGCCGGACAGGAAGCCGGCGCGGAAGGCGTCGCCGACGCCGGTCGGGTCGACCTTGGCCTCCTCCTCGGGGCAGGCCACCTCGACGGCGGGTTCGCCGACGCGCTCGATGCGCACGCCGCGGGCTCCGAGGGTGGTGACGCGGTGGCCGACGCGGCCGAGGATCTCCTCGTCGGTCCAGCCGGTCTTGTTCTCGATGAGGCCCTTCTCGTACTCGTTGGAGAAGAGGTAGGTGGCCCCGTCGAGGAGGGTGCGGATCTCCTCGCCGTCCATCCGGGCGATCTGCTGGGAGAAGTCGGCGGCGAAGGGGATGCCGCGCGTCCGGCACTCCTCGGTGTGGCGGAGCATCGCCTCGGGGTCGTCGGCGCCGATGAGGACCAGGTCGAGGCCGCCGACGCGGTCGGCGACGGCCTTGAGCTCGATGAGCCGGGCCTCGCTCATGGCGCCCGTGTAGAACGAGCCGATCTGGTTGTGGTCGGCGTCGGTGGTGCAGACGAAGCGGGCGGTGTGGAGGACCTCGGAGATCCGTACGGAGTCGGTGTCCACGCCGTGCCGGTCGAGCCAGGCGCGGTACTCGTGGAAGTCGGAGCCGGCGGCGCCGACGAGGATCGGGCGGGTGCCCAGCTGCCCCATGCCGAAGCAGATGTTCGCGCCGACGCCTCCCCGGCGGACGTCGAGGTTGTCGACGAGGAAGGAGAGGGAGACCGTGTGCAGCTGATCGGCGACGAGTTGGTCGGCGAATCGGCCGGGGAAGGTCATGAGGTGGTCGGTGGCGATGGAGCCGGTGACTGCGATACGCACGGCGGGGTGCTCCTGCGGGGGAGACAGCATGGACGGTTCACGCTACCGGGTCACGGGAGGGTGGCGAAGAGGGAAAACTACCCGATAGTAGGTCTTCTCGGTCGAGGACGGTGTGCGTACGGTGCCGGTATGGCCAACCACATCACGCCGCGTGAGCGGCCGGAGTCCGAGTTCACCCTGGCGGAGCTGCGCGGGGCCTCCGCGCGGATGGCGCCGCACTGGTCGGTCCCCGCGGCGGCCGCGGCCGCGCCCGTGCCGCCGTCGCTGATCCACGGGGTGGTGGTGGAGCCCGCGTCCGTCCGGCTGATCGCCGCCACCGCCGAATACGGCGCCTGACACCCGTACGGCGTAGGGAACCGCTCGCCCGTCCGGCCCGTCCCACCCGTGTCTCCCGTCAGGCGGGGATACGACTGGTGACGTGGACCGACGAAGGAGCGTTGCGGTGAGCGAGACGGAGACCAGCACGAACGAGAAGCCCGGCCGGCGGCGCCCGCCGCTCGCCGTCGCCCTGGTGGCGGCCGCGGTGCTGGCGGCCGGGGGCGGCACCTACCTGGCGGTGGCCCAGCCGGGCGGCGGGGGCGTGGACACGGCGTCCCGCACCGGGGTACCGGCGGACGGGCGCGGCGGGGGCCCCGCCCTGTCGCCCTCCCCCGGCGGTACGGCCCCGGGCATCGCGCCGGGCGAGCCGGACCCGAGCGGCGGCGAGCGGTACCGCGTGGCGGGCGCACTGCCGAAGGCGCCGGGGACGGCGTACGCCTACCGGGAGCAGGGGAAGGTCACGGCGGCGGACGCGGCCCGGCTGGCGAAGGCGCTGGGCTTCGCGGGCACGCCGGTGAAGGGCCCCATCGGGTGGCGCGTCGGCCCCCAGCAGGACGGTTCGGGGCCCACGCTCACCGTGTACGAGACGGGTGACTGGCGGTACGAGGCGCGGGGCCTGACCACCGACGACTGCCCCAAGGGCAAGCGGTGCGAGGCGGAGCCGACCGACCGGCCGGTGAGCGACGAGGCCGCGCGGCGGGCCGCCGCGCCGCTGGTGGAGGCGCTCGGCCTCACGGGCGCCGAGGTGACCACGAGCACCCAGGGCCCGCTGCGCCTGGTGACCGCCGACCCGCGGGTCGGCGGGCTGCCGACCCGGCTGTGGGAGACGGTGTTCACCGTGGACGCCGGCGGGGGCGTGGCCGTCGCGGAGGGGCGGCTGGCCACCCTCGTGCGGGGCGACGCGTACCCGGTGATCAGCGCCGAGCAGGCGGTGCGGGAGCTGAACGCGACCGTCCGGGCGGACTGGCCGAGGGGCGGCACCGGCGGCTGCGCGTCGCCCGTCCCGCTGGACGGGGCCGGCGCGCAGACGACCGACCGGACCGGGGCGGACCCGAGCGGGCCGTGCGAGCCGCGCACGGACCTGCCCAAGCCCGCGAAGGAGCCGGTGACCACCATCCGCACGGCCGTGCTGGGGCTGTCGGCGTCGGCGGGGCGGACCGGGGCGGCGCTGGTCCCGTCCTGGCTGTTCGAGGGCGAGCGCGACGGGCGGGCCCACCGGTTCAGCTATCCGGCGGTGCCGCTGGAGCGGCTCTTCCCGGAGGCGGGGTCCTCGCAGCTGCACGTCGAGCCGTACACGCCGCGGGACCTGCGGCTGCGGGTTTCGTTCACCGGCGGGGCGTGCAACCCGTACCTGGTGCGGGTGCAGGAGACCGCCACGCAGGTGCGGCTGCGGCTGTTCGAGATCCCCGGCGGGCCGAGGGTGATGTGCCCCGCGATCGCGCTGCCGGTGGACGCAACGGTCACCCTGGCGGAACCGGTCGGCGACCGGGCCGTGGTGGACGCCGTGACCGGCAGGCAGGTGCCCCGGGGCCGCGCCGCGGGGTGACGCGGGAAGGCGGCGGCCCCCGGACCTTCGGGTCCGGGGGCCGCCGCCTTCGTCGCGGACGGGAGAGCCGTCAGCGGATCAGCTGAAGGAGTCGCCGCAGGCGCAGGAACCCGTGGCGTTCGGGTTGTCGATCGTGAAGCCCTGCTTCTCGATCGTGTCGACGAAGTCGATGGAGGCGCCGCCGAGGTACGGGGCGCTCATGCGGTCGGTGACGACCTTCACGCCACCGAAGTCCTTGACGACATCGCCGTCGAGCGAGCGCTCGTCGAAGAAGAGCTGGTAGCGCAGACCGGAGCAGCCACCCGGCTGAACGGCGACGCGGAGCGCCAGGTCGTCGCGGCCTTCCTGGTCGAGCAGGGCCTTGACCTTGGCCGCGGCGGCGTCCGACAGGATGATGCCGTCACTGACAGTGGTCTTCTCGTCCGATACGGACATCTGCTTCTCTCCCGGGTTGTTCGGAGACTGCTTGCCGACGGTTGCAACCGGCGGGGTCGCCGATTCATTCCGGGCCGCGCCCGGTCCTTCCCTTTCATGCTCGCACACCGCCGTCCGCGCAAGCACCGGCCTGTGGAGAGCGAATTCGTCACATCGACACTATGGACATCGTCAAAGTGACGTGAACCAGTTATGATAGATAGCGTCAATTAGACGAAAAGGCTCAGTAGAAAGGGTGCGTGACGTGACCACCGCCCAGCCCCTGGATGTCCAGCCGACGCCGCTCGCCCTGCTGTTGCTCGGCCGCGAGGCCGACCCCAAGAGCGAGCGGGGCGTCGAGTGCCCCGGCGACCTCCCCTCGCCGTCCGACCCGGACCTGGTGGAGCGCGCCCGCGCCGCCAAGGCGAAGCTCGGGGACAAGGTCTTCGTCCTCGGCCACCACTACCAGCGCGACGAGGTCATCCAGTTCGCGGACGTCACGGGCGACTCCTTCAAGCTCGCCCGGGACGCTGCCGCCCGGCCCGAGGCGGAGTACATCGTCTTCTGCGGCGTGCACTTCATGGCGGAGTCGGCGGACATCCTGACCGGCGACGACCAGAAGGTCGTGCTGCCGGACCTGGCCGCGGGCTGCTCCATGGCCGACATGGCCACCGCCGAGCAGGTCGCCGAGTGCTGGGACGTGCTGACGGAGGCGGGCGTCGCGGACGTGACCGTGCCGGTCTCGTACATGAACTCCTCCGCCGACATCAAGGCGTTCACCGGCAAGCACGGCGGCACGATCTGCACCTCGTCCAACGCCGAGCGCGCCCTGAACTGGGCCTTCGAGCAGGGCGAGAAGGTCCTCTTCCTGCCCGACCAGCACCTCGGCCGCAACACCGCCGTCCGCGACATGGGCATGTCCCTCGACGACTGCGTCGTCTACAACCCGCACAAGCCGAACGGCGGGCTGACCGCCGAGCAGCTGCGCGACGCGAAGATGATCCTGTGGCGCGGCCACTGCTCCGTGCACGGCCGGTTCTCGCTGGACTCGGTCAACGAGGTCCGCGAGCGCATCCCGGGCGTCAACGTGCTGGTGCACCCGGAGTGCCGGCACGAGGTCGTCGCCGCCGCCGACCACGTGGGCTCGACCGAGTACATCATCAAGACCCTGGAGGCGGCGCCCGCCGGGTCGAAGTGGGCCATCGGCACGGAGCTGAACCTGGTGCGGCGGCTCGCGAACCGGTTCGCGGACGAGGGCAAGGAGATCGTCTTCCTCGACCGGACCGTCTGCTTCTGCTCCACCATGAACCGGATCGACCTGCCGCACCTGGTGTGGGCGCTGGAGTCGCTCGCGGAGGGCAACCTGGTCAACCGGATCCAGGTCGACCGCGAGACGGAGAGCTTCGCCAAGCTGGCGCTCGAGCGGATGCTGGCCCTGCCGTAACCCGCGCGGCGCACACGCCCGAGGGGCGCCCCCCGTCGACCGGGGGGCGCCCCTCTCGTGCCCGTGCCGCTCGCCGCGGGGCTACTTCGCCCCGGCCGTCTCCGGCTCGGCGGCCGGGGAGCCGTCGGCGGCCGCCCTCCTCGCCGCGCGCTTCGCGGCCCGGCGCTCCTTGCGCAGCTCCACCATCGCGTACAGCGTGGGCACCAGGAGCAGCGTCAGGAGCGTCGAGGTGATCAGGCCGCCGATCACCACGACCGCCAGGGGCTGGGCGATGAAGCCGCCCTCGCCCGTGATGCCGAGGGCCATCGGGACCAGGGCGCAGATCGTGGCCAGCGCCGTCATCAGGATCGGGCGCAGGCGGTGGCGGCCGCCCTCGACGACCGCCTCGACCACGCCGAGGCCCTGTGCCCGGTACTGGTTGACCAGGTCGATCAGCACGATCGCGTTCGTCACCACGATGCCGATCAGCATCAGCAGGCCGATCATCGCCGGGACGCCCATCGCCGTGTCCGTGGCGATCAGCAGGCCGATCGCGCCGGTCGCCGCGAACGGGACGGAGACCAGCAGGATCAGCGGCTGGACCAGGCTGCGGAACGTCGCCACCAGCAGCAGGAACACGATCGCGATGGCCGCGAGCATGGCCAGGCCCAGGTTGGCGAACGCCTCCTCCTGGTCCTCCGAGACGCCGCCGACGGAAGCGGTCGCGCCGTCCGGCAGGTCCAGGGCGCCGATCCTCGTCCGGAGTTCGGCGCTCACCGCGCCCGTGTTGTCGCCGGTCGGCTTCGCCGTGATCGTCGCGGCCCGCGAGCCGTCGATCCGGGTCATCGAGACCGGGCCGGGGACCAGCCGTACGTCGGCGACGTCACCCAGCCTGACCGGGCCGAGCGGCAGCCGCCGCAGCTCGTCGAGGGTACGGGCCGGGTCGGCGGAGGTGATCACCACGTCCCGCTCGGTGTCGTCCAGGACCGCCGTGCCGGCCGGGGTGCCGCGGACCGCCTGGGCGACGGCCATGCCGAGCGCCGCGTCGCCGAACCCGGCGTCCGCCGCCTTCGCGGTGGCCCGGACCGAGATCCGCGGCACCGACTGGGCCAGGTCGCTCTGGACGTCGGTGACGTCGTCCAGCTCGGCCACCTCCGCGCGCACGGTCTCCGCCGCCTCGCGCAGGGTCTTCGCGTCGGACGCCTTGACGACGACGCTCAGGTCCTGGTTGGCGAAGCCGTCGCCGGCGGCGATGGTCGTGTCGCCGACGCCGTCGAGCCTGCCCAGCTCCTCGTCGATCCGGTCGCGAACCTCCTCGGACGACGCCGACTCCGCCAGCTTCACCTGGTACGACGCCTGGTTGGCGCCCGTGCCGCCGCCGAAGGCGGCCATGAAGCCGGACGAGCCGACCGTCACCTGGTAGTCCTCGACCCCGTCGGCCGCCGCCAGGACCTTCTCGACCTTCCTCGCCGCCGCGTCCATCGCGTCCAGGCTGGTGCCCGGCGGCAGCTTCTGCTTCACCGACAGCACGGTCTGCTCGCCCTGGTCGAAGAAGTTCGTCTTCAGCAGGGGCGCCATGCCGAACGTGCCGAGCAGGACGACGACCGCGATGGCCAGGCTGGTGAGGCGGCGCCGGGTCGCGAACCGCAGCACCGGCACGTACATCCGCTGCAGGCGGCTGCGGGCCTCCTTCTCCTCGGCGGCGCGGCGCGCCTCCCCGGGGTCGGCCGACGTGCCCCTGGGGGCGCGCAGGAACCAGTACGACAGGACCGGCACCACGGTCAGCGACACCAGCAGCGACGCCAGCAGGGCCGCGGTGACGGTCAGCGAGAACGACCCGAACAGCTCGCCCACCATGCCGCCGACCAGCCCGATCGGCAGGAACACGGCGACGGTGGTGAGCGTCGAGGACGTGACGGCGCCCGCCACCTCGCGCACCGCGGTGAGGATCGCCGCCTGCCGCTCCTCGCCGTACCCCAGGTGCCGCTTGATGTTCTCCAGGACGACGATCGAGTCGTCGACGACGCGGCCGATGGCGATGGTCAGCGCGCCCAGCGTCAGCATGTTCAGCGACAGGTCGCGGGTCCACAGCACGAGCAGCGCGAGGACGACGGACAGCGGGATGGACACCGCCGTCACCAGCGTCGACCGGATCGACGCCAGGAACACCAGGATGACGAGGACCGCGAAGACCAGGCCGAGCGCGCCCTCCGTGGTGAGGCCGGAGATCGACTTCGCGACCGCCGGTCCCTGGTCGGAGACGACCGTCAGCTCGGCGCCCGCGCCCAGGTCGCGCCGCAGCTCCGGCAGCTTCTCCGCGACGGCCTCGGAGATGGCCACGGCGCTGCCGTCCTGGTCCATGGTCGCCATCACGGCGAGGCTCGGCCGGCCGTTCGTCCGGGTCAGGGAGGTCCGGGCGGCCTCCTCCTGCTCGACCGTGGCGACGTCGCCGAGGCGGACCGCCCTGCCCTTGCCGGGGGCGGCCGGCGGGATGCGCAGCTCCTCGATCTGCCGCAGCGAGGTGAAGCCGCCGCCGACCTGCACGGTGCGGCTCTTGCCGGCCTCCGCGAACGAGCCCGCCGGGACGGTCGCGCCGCCCGACCTGAGCGCGTCCGCGAGCTGCGGGGTCGTCAGGCCGGCCGCGGCGAGCTTGCGGTCGTCGGGGGTGACGGAGACCTGGACGTCCTGGACGCCGCTGACGGAGACCTGGCCGACGCCGTCGATGCCCTCCAGGGCCGGGACGACCGTCCGCTCCAGCAGGTCGGCGAGGGCCTGCTGGTCCTTGCCGGAGGACGAGGCGGCGAGGACGACGGTCGGGATGTCGTCCGTCGAACCGGCGACCACCTGCGGGTCGACGCCTTCGGGCAGCAGGGCGCGGGCCCGGTTCACGGCCTGCTGGACGTCGGCGACGAGCTGCTTGGTGGACTCGTCGCCGTAGTCGAAGGTGGCCATGATCAGGGCGTTGCCCTCGCTGGCCGTGGAGGTGACGCCCTTGATGCCGTCGACGGCGTCGAGGGCGCTCTCGACGGGTTCGACGACCTGCTTCTCGACCACGTCGGGCGAGGCCCCCTGGTACGGCGCGACGACCGAGACCATGGGGAGTTCGATGGACGGCAGGAGCTGCTGCTTGAGCTGGGGTATCGCGATCGTGCCGAAGACGATCGCGATGATCGACATCAGGCCCGTCAGGGCCCGCTGGGTGAGGCTGAGTCTGGACAGCCAGGACATGGCGTCTCGGGTCTCTCTTCCGCGGAGTGGCTCGGCGTGGTGGAGCGGTCCCCCACACCATCCGCCATCGGGGAGGGGTGTTCCCTCGCCCCCAGGTCCATTCCTGGCGCGGCGCGTACCGCGTACGGAGTACGCGGGGCGGCGTCTCAGTCCACCCTCGGACGTACCAGCCCCGACTCGTAGGCGATGACGACCAGCTGGGCGCGGTCGCGGGCGCCGAGCTTCGCCATGGCCCGGTTCACGTGGGTCTTGACGGTGAGCGGGCTGACCCGCAGGCGCTCGGCGATCTCGTCGTTGGAGAGTCCGGCGGCGACGTGGACGAGGACCTCCCGCTCACGGCCCGTCAGCCCGGACAGCCGCTCGGCGTGCGCGCCGGGGCCGCCGGAGTCCGCCGCGGGGCCGCCGTTCCCGCTCTGGGCGAGGAACGTGGCGATCAGGCCCTTGGTCGCGGCGGGCGACAGCAGGGCGTCCCCGGCGGCGGCGATCCGGATGGCGCTCAGCAGCTCCTCCGGCTCGGCGCCCTTGCCCAGGAAGCCGCAGGCGCCGGCGCGCAGCGACTGCACGACGTACTCGTCGACCTCGAACGTCGTCAGCATCACCACGTGGACGTGGCCGAGAGCCGGGTCGGCGGTGATCTCGCGGGTGGCGGCGAGGCCGTCGGTACCGGGCATGCGGATGTCCATCAGGACCACGTCCGGCGAGGCCGCGCGGGTCAGGGCGACCGCCTCGGCGCCGTCCGAGGCCTCCCCCACGACCCGCATGTCCGGCTCCGACTCGACCAGCACCCGGAACGCGCTGCGGAGCAGGGCCTGGTCGTCGGCGAGCAGCACCCTGATCGGCTCGGTCGTCGTCATGGGACCAGGTCCTCCCCGGAGCGTGTGGTGAGGGGCAGTATCGCCTGCACCCGGAAGCCGCCCCCGTACCGGGGGCCCGTGGTGAGGGCGCCGCCGAGGGCGGTGACCCGCTCCCGCATGCCGACCAGGCCGTGCCCGCCGGCCGTGTCCGCCGGCGCGGGGGCGGGGCCGCCGCCGTCGTCGAGGACGGTGACCTCGACGGTCCGGCCGACGCGCAGGACGCTCACCTCGGCGGTGACGTCCGTGCCCGCGTGCTTGCGGACGTTGGTGAGCGCCTCCTGGATGATCCGGTACGCGGCGAGGTCGACGGCGGCGGGCAGGTGCGTGCCGTGGTCGGTGCGGGCCACCCGTACGGGCAGGCCGGCGTGGCGGAACGTGTCCAGCAGGTCGTCGAGGACGGCCAGGCCGGGCGCGGGCTCGGTGGGGGCCTTCGGGTCGCCGGACTGGCGGAGCAGGCCGACCGTGGCGCGCAGCTCGTCCAGCGCGGAGCGGCTGGCCTCCCGTACGTGCGCCAGGGCCTCCTTGGCCTGGTCGGGGCGCCGGTCCATGACGTGCGCGGCGACGCCCGCCTGGACGTTGACCAGGGCGATGTGGTGGGCGACCACGTCGTGGAGGTCGCGGGCGATGCGGAGGCGCTCCTCGGCGACGCGGCGGCGGGCCTCCTCCTCCCGGGTGCGCTCGGCGCGCTCGGCGCGCTCCCGGATCGCGTCGACGAACGCGCGGCGGCTGCGGACCGCGTCGCCCGCGGCGGCGGCCATGCCCGTCCAGGCGAAGACGCCCAGGTTCTGCTGGGTGTACCAGGGGGAGGAGCCGAAGAACATGGCGGCGGCCGTCAGGACCGTCATCGTCGCCAGGCCCACCCGCCAGGTGGTGGGGCGGTCGGTGCGGGACGCGACGGTGTACAGGGCGACGACGGCGCTCATCGAGACCGGGGCCGGCGGGTCGCCGGCGACGAACTCCGCGACCGTGATCGCGCCGGTGACCGCGAGGACCCGCAGGGGCGCGCGGCGCCTCGCCGCGAGGGCGGCGGCGCCGGCGGCCATCAGCAGGACGCTGGTGGGGCGCGGGGTGCGGGTGAAGGTGGGGCCCGCGCCGTCGCCGTGCGGGTCGGCGAAGGAGCCCAGGACCATGGCCCCCAGGACGGCCGCGGCCAGGAGGGCGTCGAAGGCGAGGGGGTGCGCGCGCAGCCGGTCGCGGCAGCGGGCGAGGGCGTTTCCTTGTGCCGGCACACCGAGAGGGTAGCCCCGGCCCGCCGGGGCGGGCGGCGGGCGGGCGGCGGGCCGGGCCCGCCGCCCACGGCCGCTACAGCGGGGGGATCAGGCCGTCGTCGGAGAGGAGGGAGCGGACTTCCTCCAGGGTGGCGTCCGGGGACGGGAGGATGAGCTCGGAGGGCTCCAGGGAGTCGTCCGGGAGCGGGTCGCCCAGCTCGCGGACGCGGTCCAGGAGCGCGTGCAGGGTCCGGCGGAAACCGGTGGCGTCACCGGTCTCCATCTCGGCGAGCAGTTCGTCGTCGAGCCCGTCCAGCTCGGCGAGGTGGCCCTCGGCCAGTCGCACCTGGCCCTCCCCCATGATCCTCACGATCATGACGCGCCCGTCCTCACTGCTTGTCGAACCTCGGCCGCGCCTGCTGGCCCTGGCCCTGGCCCTGCTGCCGCTCGTCGGCGCCCTCGATGGCCTGCTGCGGGGTCGTGCCGCCCGCCAGCTCGGCCTTCATGCGCTGGAGCTCCAGCTCCACGTCCGTCCCGCCCGACAGGCGGTCCAGCTCGGCCTGGATGTCGTCCTTCGCGAGGCCCGAGTGGTCGTCCAGGGCGCCGGAGGCGAGGAGCTCGTCGATGGCGCCGGCACGGGCCTGGAGCTGCGCGGTCTTGTCCTCGGCGCGCTGGATGGCGACGCCGACGTCGCTCATCTCCTCCGAGATGCCGGAGAAGGACTCGGCGATGCGGGTCTGGGCCTGCGCCGCCGTGTACGTGGCCTTGATGGTCTCCTTCTTCGTGCGGAAGGCGTCGACCTTGGCCTGCAGCCGCTGCGCGGCGAGCGTCAGCTTCTCCTCCTCGCCCTGGAGGGTCTGGTGCTGCGTCTCCAGGTCGGTCACCTGCTGCTGCAGCGCCGCGCGCCGGGACAGCGCCTCGCGGGCGAGGTCCTCGCGGCCGAGCGCCAGCGCCTTGCGGCCCTGGTCCTCCAGCTTGGCGGACTGGTTCTGCAGCTGGTTCAGCTGGAGTTCGAGGCGCTTGCGGGAGGTGGCCACGTCCGCCACGCCGCGGCGCACCTTCTGGAGCAGCTCCAGCTGCTTCTGGTAGGAGTAATCGAGGGTCTCGCGCGGGTCCTCGGCCCGGTCCAGGGCCTTGTTCGCCTTCGCGCGGAAGATCATCCCCATACGCTTCATGACACCGCTCATGGGCTTCGCGCGCCCCCTTCTGACCGACTTCGGCTGCAGCACTCCGACAGAACCCACAGTACGGGCCCTGCCTCCATTACCGCACTGTTCGAGCGCTGTTGCGCTCCTCCCCAAGGACGACTGCCGGCGGCTTCCCTCCGGCGCAGGGAGTAGATGATCGTCGGGGGTCCGTCCGGGGCCCCGACGACGGGGACGCAGGCTGTTGCCGGATCGTTCCCCGCCGGGGTGGGGTCCATGCGCGGCACCCCGTACCCTTGGGATTTGTGTTCCGTAGCCGTTCGAAGGATGAGAAGGCCCCCACCGGCAAGGTGACGGCGGACCTCTCCACGCAGCCCCGCAACCCGCAGGCCCCCAAGGGCCGCCCGACGCCGAAGCGGAGCGAGGCCCAGTCCCAGCGCCGCCGCGCGGTGACGCCGACGCTCGACCGCAAGGAGGCGATGCGCCGCCAGCGCGAGGCCCGCCGCGCAGACCTGGCCCGCCAGCGCGAGGCGCTGGCGACGGGTGACGAGCGCTTCCTGCCCGCCCGCGACCGCGGGCCGGTCCGCCGCTTCGTGCGGGACTTCGTCGACTCGCGGTTCTTCGTCGCGGAGATGTTCCTGCCGCTGGCGGTGGTCATCCTCGTCCTGTCGGTGATCCAGGTCGGCCAGATGCAGACGATCGCCACGATGCTGTGGCTGGGCGTGATCGTGCTGATCGTCGTCGACTCGATCGGCCTGTCGATCCGCCTGAAGAAGCAGCTGAAGCAGCGCTTCCCGAACGAGCCGAAGCGCGGCGCCGTGGCGTACGCCCTGATGCGCTCGCTCCAGATGCGCCGGCTGCGGCTGCCCAAGCCGCAGGTCAAACGGGGAGAGCGGCCCTGAGTACCGCGGTCTCCGGATGCGGAGGCACGGCGGCGGAGTGGCTGGGGGGGCTCGGCGGACTGCGTGACACCGTCCGCCAGGAGCTCGTCGCGCGTCAGCTGGACGAGCAGATAGGCGGCCGCTACCCGGTGGGGCAGCGGCTGCGGATACTCGACGTCGGCATGGGCCAGGGCACGCAGGCCCTGCGGCTGGCCCGGGCCGGGCACACGGTGACCGGGCTGGAGTCGGACCCCGAGATGCTGAGGGTCGCCCGGGAGGCGCTGGCCTCCGAGCCGGCCGGCATCCGCGAGCGGTTCCGGCTGATCGAGGGCGACGGCCGGGAGACCGGCGTGCACTTCCTGCCGGGCAGCTTCGACGTCGTGCTGTGCCACGGCGTCCTGATGTACGTGGACGAGCCCGACGCCATGCTGGCCGGGCTGGCCCGGATGCTGGCGCCCGGCGGCCTGCTGTCCCTGGTCGTACGGAACGCGGACGCGCTGGCCATGCGGCCGGGGCTGAGCGGGGACTGGCCGGCCGCCCTGGCCGCGTTCGACTCGGACACCTGCATGAGCGACCTCGGGGTGCCGACGCGCGCCGACCGCCTGGAGACGCTGACGGCCACGCTGGCCGGGATCGCGGCGCCGCTGCACACCTGGTACGGCGTGCGGGTCTTCACCGACACGGTGCCCCGGGACGAGGGCCTGCCCGCGGCGCAGGAGCTGGAGCGGCTGCTGGCCGCCGAGGACCGGGCGGGCCGCACCGACCCGTACCGCCGGGTGGCGTCGCTGCTGCACCTGTGCGGCGTCCGCGGCTGACCCCGCCCCCGCGCGCCCGCCTGTCCGGGGGACCCGGCGGATCGGCCGGGTCCCCCGGACAGGCGGGCGCGCGATCCTCGCGTCCTTGTCGGTGTGAGCACTGGTGAAGGCGCAATCGACGCCGGGGCGCAGACGCCCCGACTGCCCGCACGCGAGACGTGGCGGGCCCTGTACCGGCACTTCCGGCCGCACCGCGCGGTCATCGCCCTCGGCACCCTGCTGGCGCTGGTCGGCACGGTGACCGGGCTGGCGCAGCCGCTGGCCGCGAAGGCCCTGGTGGAGCGGCTGGGCCGGGAGGAGCCGATCACGGGCGTCCTGCTGGGCCTGACCGTGCTGGTGGTCGCCGGGACGGCGGTCCAGGCGGTCGGGTCGTACGTCCTGGAGCGCACCGCCGAGTCGGTGGTGCTGGCCGCCCGCCGCTCCCTCATCGGGCGGCTGCTGCGGCTGCGGCTGGCGGAGGTGGAGCGGACCCAGCCCGGCGACCTGATGTCGCGGATCACCTCGGACACGACGCTGCTGCGGGCCGTGACGACGCGGTCGGTCGTCTCGGCGGTGACCGGGGGCATCGGGTTCCTCGCCACGCTCGCGATGATGCTGCTGATGGACGCCGTGCTGCTCGGCGTGACGCTGGGCGTGATCGTGCTGATCGGCGGGGCGTTCGCGCTGGTCATGCCGAGGATCGCGGAGGCGACGCGGCGCTCGCAGGCGGCGGTCGGGGAGATATCCAGCCGTCTGGAGCGGGCGTTCGGGGCGTTCCGCACGGTGAAGGCGTCGGGCGCCGAGGCGCGGGAGACGGCCGTCGTGGAGGCGGCGGCGCACGAGGCGTGGCGGCACGGGGTGGGGGCCGCGAAGTGGCAGGCGCTGGCCGGGTCGTCGGTGGGGCTCGCGGTGCAGGTGTCGTTCCTGGCCGTGCTGGGCATCGGCGGGGCGCGGGTCGCCTCGGGGGCGATCGGCGTCGCGGAGCTGATCGCGTTCCTGCTGTACCTCTTCTACCTGATCGAGCCGGTGTCGGCGCTGGTCGAGGCGGTGACGCAGTACCAGGTGGGGTCCGCGGCGATCGCCCGGATCGAGGAGGCGGAGCGGCTGGCCGCCGAGGACCCGGAGCGGGGGACGGGGGCCGTCGCGGTGGGCGGGGGCGGGCCGGCGTCGGTCGTCTTCGAGGACGTCGCCTTCCGGTACCGGGACGACCTGCCGTACGTGCACCACGGGGTGTCGTTCGAGGTGCCCGGGCCCGGCATGACCGCCTTCGTCGGACCGTCCGGCGCGGGCAAGACGACGGTGTTCGGGCTGGTCGAGCGGTTCTACGAGGCGACCGGCGGCCGGGTCCTCGTCGACGGCCGGGACGTGCGGGACTGGCCGGTCGCCGCGCTGCGGGAGGCCATCGGGTACGTCGAGCAGGACGCCCCGGTCCTGGCGGGGACGCTCCGCGAGAACCTCGTGTTCGCCGCGCCCGGCGCGACCGAGGAGGAGATCCGGGAGGTGCTCGTGCGGACGCGGCTGGACGCGCTGGTGGAGCGGCTGCCGGACGGGCTGGAGACGGTCGTGGGGCACCGCGGCTCGAAGCTGTCCGGTGGGGAGCGGCAGCGCGTCGCCGTCGCCCGGGCGCTGCTGCGCAAGCCGCGGCTGCTGCTGCTCGACGAGGCGACGTCGCAGCTGGACGCGGTCAACGAGCTGGCGCTGCGGGACGTCGTGGCGGAGGTGGCGCGGGAGGTGACCGTGCTGGTGGTGGCGCACCGGCTGTCGACGGTGACGCTGGCGGACCGGATCGTGGTGATGGACGCGGGCCGGGTCCGGGCGGTGGGCACGCACGCGGAGCTGGTGGCCGGTGATCCGCTGTACGCGGAGCTGGCCGCGACGCAGTTCCTGGCGACGCGGGGGTAGCCGGGCCGGGGACGGGGGCGGGCCCCCCTGATCGGGTGCGCTGCACGGGCAGGGACGGAGGGATGAAAGGGATACTCCGGACATGGACGCCCTACTGTCGCGTGTGCGTGCGCTGTCGCTGCCCCTCGTCGCCGGAGTGGGCGCGGTCGCCCTGCTGGGCGGCTGCACCACCGCCCTGCCGCCCGCCGGGCCCGCGGCGGCCGGGCCGCGGGTGACGGGCACCGCACGGGCGCAGGCGCCGCGGCAGGCGGGCGACCTGCAGAGCGAGTACCAGGCCGTGATCAAGGCCGTGCTGCCGTCGGTCGTCACCATCGAGGCGGGCGAGAGCCTGGGCTCGGGGGTCGTCTACGACGACCAGGGCCACATCGTGACCAACGCCCACGTCGTCGGCTCCGCCCGCAGCTTCCGCGTCACGGTCGCCACCCGGGAGCAGCCCCTCGCGGCGCGGCTCATCTCCAGCTACCCGGACCAGGACCTCGCCGTCATCAAACTGGACGGCCCCCCGCCCGAGGGGGTGCGCCCGGCCCGGTTCGGCAACTCGGCGAAGGTGGAGGTCGGGCAGATCGTCCTCGCCATGGGCTCGCCGCTGGGGCTGACCGGCAGCGTCACGCAGGGCATCGTCTCCGCGATCGGCCGCACCGTCAGCGAGGGCCGCGCCGGCGGGGGGACGGGCGCGACGATCGGCAACATGGTGCAGACGTCCGCGCCGATCAACCCCGGCAACAGCGGGGGCGCGCTGGTCAACCTGAACAGCGAGGTCATCGGCATCCCGACGCTCGCGGCGGTCGACCCCGAGACGGGCGGGGGCGCGGCGCCCGGGATCGGCTTCGCCATCCCCGTGTCGATGGTGCGGACGGTCGCCGACCAGATCGTGCGGTTCGGCAGCGTACGGGACTCGGGGCGGGCGGCGCTGGGCATCTCCGGGCGCACGGTCCTGGACGACGCCTACCGCCCGGCGGGGGTCGCGGTGGAGCGCGTCCTGGAGGGCGGGGCGGCCCAGGAGGCCGGGATGCGGGTGGGCGACATCATCACCCGGGTGGGGGATGCGGAGATCACGACGATCACGTCGCTGCTGGAGGCGCTGGCCTCGCTGAAGCCGGAGCAGAAGGTGGACGTGCGGTACGTGCGCGGGGGGCGCGCGCGGACGGCGCGGGTGACCCTGGGCGAGATGTGACCCCCGCGCCCACTGCGGGGCGCCCCGCGCGGGCGGCCGCGCGATGCGCGGGGCCCGGGAGGGGGCGTCCGGCCGGTCCGCCGCGCCCCCTCCCCCGGGGTCTCGGCCCCGTCCGGCCCGGGGGCTCCCGCCCTCACCGGGCCCGGCGGACCGGCCGCCCGCGGCGGTCCGGTCCGGCGGGGGTCAGGACTCGGCGTCCAGGGGCATGGGGCCGTAGATCTTCGCGCCGTCCTCGAAGAGCGTCACCTGGTCCGCGCCCCCCTCCAGCAGGTCGCGCCACGTCTCGCCGATCCAGGACTCCGCGTCCCCCTGCGTGGTGAACTCCTCCGGCCTCACCGCCGGCTCCACCTCCGTGCCGTCGGACTTCTCGAACCGCCACGTCCACGCCATGTGCGCCTCCCGGGTCCTGCACCTGTGCTGGTTCCTGCCCGCAGCGTAGCCGGGCGCGCAGTCGCGCGGGGCTCGCGGGAGGATCGGGTACGTGGAACTGACTCTGCTCGGCACCGGAGCCCCGGCCGGACTGCCCCGACCCGGCTGCCCCTGCGCCGCGTGCGCCACCGCCCGCGGCCCGTACGCGCGCTCCGCGACCTCGCTGCTCGTGGACGGCGCGCTGCTGCTCGACCTCACCCCGGGCGCCGCCCTGGCCGCCGCCCGCGCGGGGCACACCCTCACGGGCGTGCGGCAGGTGCTGCTGACACACCCGCACGACGGGCCGCCCGTGGAGCTGCCCGCCGGGCTGCCGTCCGCGGGCCGCGTCCCCGACGGGCGGGAGCTGACGCTGATCAGCGGGCACCGCGTCCGGGCGGTGCCGATGGACGCGCCCGGCACCGGCTACGAGGTGACGTCCCCGGAGGGGGTGCGGCTGCTGTACCTGCCGCCGGGCGCCTCCCCCGCCGGGGCGGCCGCGCGGCGGCGCCCGTACGACCTGGTCGCCCTCGACGTGACCGGGCGGCCGGACGCGCTGGCCCGGCTGCGGGCGGCCGGCGCGGTGGGCCGGGAGACCGACGTGCTGGCCGTGCACCTGGACCACGACGTGCCGCCCGGCCCGGAGCTGGACCGGCGGCTCGCCGCGGCCGGCGCCAGGGCCGTGCCGGACGGGACGGCCCTCACGGTCGGCGCGTACCGGGAGGCCCCGTCGCCGCCCCGCCGCACGCTGGTCACCGGAGGCGCCCGCTCGGGGAAGTCGCTGGAGGCCGAGCGGCGCCTGGAGGCGTACCCGGACGTCGTGTACGTGGCGACGGGCGGCGGCCGGGACGGCGACGCGGAGTGGGCGGCCCGGGTGGGCGCGCACCGGGAGCGGCGGCCCGGTTCCTGGCACACCGAGGAGACCTGCGAGGTGGCCGGGCTGCTGGCGGCGGACGGGCCTCCCCTGCTGGTCGACTGCCTGTCGCTGTGGCTGACCGACGCCATGGACCGGGTCGGCGCGTGGGACGACGAGACATGGGCCCGTACGGGGGAGAAGGCGCTGCGGGAGCGGGTCGCCGAACTGGTCGCCGCCGTCCGCGCCACGCCCCGCACGGTCGTCGCCGTCACCAACGAGGTGGGCTCCGGCGTCGTGCCGGCGACGGCGGCCGGGCGGCGCTTCCGGGACGAGCTGGGGCGGCTCAACGCGGCCTTCGCGGACGAGTGCGAGCAGGTGCTGCTCGCGGTGTCGGGCCAGGTCCTCGTCCTGCGCGGCTGACCGCCGCGCGGGCCCGGTACTGTTCCGCGAATGAGCAGGCTGAATCTCGACGACTTCTCCGAACTGATCGAGCGCCCGGACAGCGGCATCCGCCGGGACGCCGAGGAACGCCGGGAGCGGCTGGCCGTCCCGCCCGGCGCGCTCGGCCGTCTGGACGAGCTCGGCGAGTGGCTGTCCGCCGCGCAGGGCGCCGTGCCCGTGCGGCCGGTGGAGCGGCCGAAGGCCGTGCTGTTCGCCGGGGACCACGGCGTGGCCGCGCTCGGCGTGTCGGGACGCCCCGCGGGGACGGCGCACACGCTGGTACGGGCGGTGCTGGACGGGGTCGGCCCGGCGGCCGTGCTGGCGCGGCGCGCGGGGGTGCCCGTGCGGGTCGTGGACGCGGGCCTGGACTGCGACCCGGGGCTGCTGCCCGAGGAGGTCGTGCGGCACCGGGTGCGGCGCGGCAGCGGGCGCATCGACGTCGAGGACGCCCTGACGGCGGAGGAGGCCGAGCGGGCGGTGCGGCTCGGCATGGCGATCGCCGACGAGGAGGCCGACTCGGGCACCGACCTGGTGGTGCTGGGCGACCTGAGCGTCGGCGGGACGACGGTGGCCGCCACCCTGATCGCCGCGCTCTGCGGGACGGACGCGTCCGTGGTGACCGGGCGCGGCGGCGCGGGCATCGACGACCTGGCGTGGATGCGCAAGTGCGCGGCGGTCCGCGACGCGCTGCGCCGGGCGCGGCCGGTGCTGGGCGACCAGCTGGAGCTGCTGGCGGCGGTGGGCGGCGCGGACGTCGCGGCGATGACCGGGTTCCTGCTCCAGGCCGCGGTGCGGCGGACGCCGGTGATCCTGGACGGCGTCGTGTCGGCGGCGTGCGCGCTGGTCGGGCAGCGGGCCGCGTTCCGGGCGCCCGACTGGTGGCTGGCGGGGCAGGTGAGCGGGGAGCCGGCGCAGGCGAAGGCGCTGGACCGGATGGCGCTCAACCCGCTGCTCGACCACGGCGTCACTGTGGGCGAAGGAACCGGGGCACTGCTCGCCCTCCCCCTCGTCCAGGCCGCCGCGGCACTCGCGGCGGAGCTGCCGGAACGGCCCGACCAGCCGGAGCCGCGGGACGCGCGCGGGGAGGACGGCTCGGACTGACGTCCCGGGTGCGGCCCCGCCCCGCGGGGCCGCACCCGGCGTCCGCCATGGCACGCGATGCCCCGGTCGATCGCGTTGCGTGGGGAGATCCGGTTGACCGCCGAAGCATCAGCCCGGTCGGGGCGCGCCGCCGCGCGCCCCGCGCCGCCGTCGCGGCCCGGGGCCGCCGGATGAGCCCGGCGGCGCGGGGGTACGCGCGCCGCGAGTGGGGGCCGCTGTTCGGGACCGTCCGGGCGGCGCTGGCCGGACGCGGGTGGCGGGCCGTACCGCTGACGCTGGGCGCGGTGTGCCTGACGGCGCTGTTCCAGCTGGTGCAGAACCAGCCGTGGGGGTACGGCCCGGTGCAGGCGATCGGGTCGGTGCGGGCCGAGGACCCGGTGTGGCAGGTGCTGCTGCGGACGCCGCTGTCGCTGTTCGTCCCGGCGCTCGACCTGCCGGTGTGGGGGGCGCTCGCGCAGGTCCTGGTGGTGTTCGGGATCGCGGAGACCTGTCTGGGCCGGGCGCGGACGCTGGCCGTGGCGTACACGGCGACGCTGGCCGGGACGACGTACGCGCGGCTCGGTGTCGCGCTGGGCCCGGACACCCCGCTGGGGCTGCCCGCCTCGGACGCCCGGGTGGTGGACACGGGCCCGTCGGCGGCCGTGGTGGGGCTGGCGGTGTTCGTGTGCTGGCGGTACCGGGCGTGGCTGACGGGGTGGCTGGTGATCGTCGCCATGGTCGTCGAGGTGGTCGTCAAGCCGAACCTGGCGGGCAAGGAGCACCTGGCGGCCCTGGCGGCGGCCGTGGTGGCGTACGGGGTGGCGGCCCGGCGCCGGCGGCGGCGCCCGCGCCCGCGTCAGGGCGGGGAGCCGTCCCCGCCGGACGGATCGCCCTTCCCGCCGGACGGATCGCCCTTCCCGCCGGACGGACCGCCGTCCCCGCCGGACGGGGGCGGTACGCGGCCGTCCGGGGCCGGTGCGTGGTCGGGGAAACCGCCGACCACCCCCTGGAAGCGGCGGGTGAGGCCCGCCCAGCGCCGGTCGTGGCGGTAGGCCCGCAGCCCCGCCCTGGCCCGGGCGCGCGGGCGGCGGCGGTAGGCGCGCCGCGCCCAGGGCGAGTCGGGGCGGGCCAGCCGCAGGGCGCCGACGAGGGCGACGAACGGCACGAGCGCCCCGATGACGGCCGTGCGGAACTTGCCCTTCAGCAGGGCGACGACCACGAAGAGCAGGTTCGTCCCGACCGTGAGGAGGACGTTCGCCCGGTCCCTCCGCTCCTCCGGCGTCAGGGAGTCCACGCCGAGCGGTGAGGAGCCGCCCAGGACCAGGGCGACGAGCGCGGTGGTGAGGACGACCGCCTCCACGCTCTTGCGGCCCTGCTCGGTCCAGTACACGTCGGCGAGGTGGAGGATCAGGGCGAACTCGTCGAGGACCAGCCCGGCGCCGATCCCGAACAGCAGCGCGCAGACGGCGGCGGCCACCTGCCCCCGCGCGCCGATCGAGCCGAAGCCGCCGACCAGGGTGAGGACGACGCCGGGGACCACGTGGTGGATGTGGACGCCGCCGGTGGTGACGTCGCGGAAGGGGCCCCGCCCGGCGCGGATGAGCCGGGTGACGGTCCGGGTGGCGAGGAACGTCAGCACGAAGGAGGACAGCGCGAGGAGCAGCGGCAGCTTGCCCGGCTCGACGATGTTGCGGGTGAACCAGTGATCCATGCCACCCCGTCCGGAATCAGGCGTCATGCGCAATTTACCCGGCTGGGGCGCGTCCGGCAGCGACTAGTGTGCGCGCGGTGACGACCCCCGACGCGCTCCCGCGCCTCCACGGCCTGCGTTTCGCCTTCGGCACGCTCACCGTCCTTCCCGCGCGGATCGCGCGCTGGGACCGGGACGCGGCCCGCTCCGGGATGCTGTGCGCCCCCGTCGCCGGGCTGGTCGTCGGCCTCTGCGCGGCGGCGGCCGGCGCGCTGCTCCTGCTGCTCGGCGCCGGGCCGCTGCTCGCCGCCGTCGCCTCGACGGCCGTGCCCGCCGTGCTCACCCGCGGCCTCCACCTGGACGGGCTGGCCGACACCGCCGACGGGCTCGGCAGCGGCAGGCCCGCCGAGGACGCACTGCGGATCATGAAGCGGTCGGACATCGGGCCGTTCGGCGTCGTCACGCTGCTCCTCGTGCTGCTCGCGCAGGTGGCGGCGCTCCACCGGCTGTACGACGAGGGGTGGGCGCGCGGCGCCGTCGCGGCGGTCCTCGCCGGTACCGTCGCCCGGCTCGCGCTCACCCTCGCCTCCCGCACCGGCGTCCCGGCGGCCCGGCCCGAGGGGCTGGGCGCGGTGGTCGCGGGCACCGTGCCGCCGCGCGCCGCGCTGCTGACGGGCGCCCTGGTGGTGGGCGCGTGCGCGGGCGCCGGGGCCCTGTCCGGGGCGGCCCCGGAGGCGTACGGCGCGCTGTGCCACGCGGTGGGCGCCCTGGTGGCGCTGGGCGCGGCGGAGGTGCTGCTGCGCCGGTGCGTGCGCCGGTTCGGCGGGGTGACGGGCGACGTGTTCGGGGCGGTCGCGGAGACGGCGGCGACCGCCGCGCTGGTCGTGTCGGCCCTGGGCTGACGGGCGCTCAGCAGGGCCTGCGCCAGACCCCCAGGTCGTACTCCTTGAGCATCGAGCTCATCCCCGTGCGGCGCGCCGAGGGGCAGAACTCGCGCGTGGGCAGCTCGTACTCGACGTGGAGGACCGCCTTCCCGGCGTCGAGGAACGGCCGCAGCGCGTCGCACTCGTCGTACTGGGCGCACTGCTCGTTGACGGCGAAGTCGAAGTCCCCGACCAGTTCCGGGATCTGGTCCAGGTCGTTCTTCAGGGCCACGGACATGCCGCGCGCGTGGGCGAGGCGGGCGACGAGCCGGTTGTAGCGGAGCTGGTCGCCGGCGGTCAGGGGGAAGCCGGTGTCGTTGGCGTAGCCGTCCATGTTGTCCGGTTCGACGGCGTCGAAGCCCTTGGCGCGGCACATGTCGAGGCGGGCCGCCATCAGCGGTTCGAGCACGTCGGTGCGGCGGATGTCGAGCCAGCGCTCGCCCTCCCAGCCGTTGCCCTTGCCCAGCACCGACGCGGGGAACCGCGCCGCGTCGGGGCGGAAGTCCTCCCAGGCGCCCGTCGACAGGTAGCAGATCACCCTGCGGCCGCGCCGGTGCAGGTCGGCGACGGCGGACGCGGGGTGGTCGAAGCCGTCGATGTCGTACACCGGGACGTCCACCGCCGGGTCGAGCCGGCCGCTGAGCTGCCACTGCCACGCCGTGCCCGGCGCGGGCCGCCAGGGGGCCCTCGGGGTGCCGGAGGGGGGACCGCCGGCGGTGGGGCCGGTGCCGGGCGCCGGGCGCTCCCGGTCGCCGGGGCCGGCGGCGCAGCCCGCCGCCAGCAGCGCGAGGACGGCTCCGACGACGAGGAGGAGGCGGGAGGGGTGTCTCACGGGCGGTGCTCCAGTGCGTGCGGAAGGGTCCCCCGGGGGTGCGCCCCGCCGCCGGGCACCGCGCACCGGACGGGCGCGGTGACCCGCGCGTCCGACGGGGTGCCGGGAGCGGCCGGGGACCGGTCCCCACGGGGGAACGACGTGTGCCGGCGGACGTGGGGCGGCAGCTCCCGGACGGCCGGTTCGCGGCCGCTGCCGGTGAGGGCGGGGACCCGGGAGCCGACGTCGGGCGTGCCGCGGACGAACCGGTCGCACCGGGTGCTCACGCCTCCGTGGACGTGCGGGTGGGTGCCTCCGGTGAGCAGGCCGGCGTGGCGGCCACTGCTGGGCATGGGGTTCCCCCGGTGTGGGCGGTCGGGCCGGCGCGGAAGGGCGGGGCCGAGGTGGTCGGGTGGTCGTCGGCGGCACCGGGGTGGTCGTGCTCCGGAGCTTCCCCGGAGTCTCCCAGGCGGAGCGGGCGCCCGCGTAGGGGGGGCCGAAGGGGCCGGTCTCGAGCAGGCCCGTCCCGCGGGTGCCCTCGGGGGCGGTGAGGGGGACGGAGGCGCCGGGCGGCTCCTGGACGGTGACGGTGTCGCCGACGCGGTACGCGGTGAGGGGGACGGAGGCGCCGGGCGGCTCCTGGACGGTGACGGTGTCGCCGACGCGGTACGCGGTGACCCCGCCGGCGGCGAGGGCGCGCTCGTACGCGGCGAGCGCGGCCCGCTCGTCCTCCCCGAGGCCGCCGGACGCCTCGCCGGGCAGGATCACGCCCTGGTACCCGGCGCGGGGCCGGCCGGTCGCCGCGTCGTGGGCCCCGGCGGGCAACCCGGCGTCGACGACGGGCCGGTCGGGGTCGGAGAGCACGACTCCGCGGTACGGCACACCGGAGGCGCGGAGTTCGGATGTGAGGGCCGCGACGGCGCCGCCCCCGTCGTCGACGACGGGGACGGCCAGGTCGACGCGGGCCGCGGCGGCGGTGGCGGCGCCCGCGGCCGAGGCGGGCCGGAGGGCGGCGAGCAGCGACGCGGCGAGCAGGGCGCCGGCCGTTCCGCGGGCCCGGACTGCGGGGCGGCGCAGGGACTTTCCCCCTCGGCGGGTACTCCCGCGCGACGTGCCCGCGCCGGGAGGATCCGTGGAGATGACGCAAACGGGTACGCGGTCGGCCCCGCGATCGCCGGGAGCGTGACCGGGGGCCTCGCACGGGCGAACGGACGCCCTCGTGAGCGGCGCCACCGCGCGCGCGTAGGCTCGTGCCCGCCGCGCCAACGGGCCGACTTACCATGCGGCGGGCACGGTCGGCCCACCCCTCGACCGCCAAAGAACTCAACGGAAGCGAGATTTCACCACCGTGACTGCTCTCACTCTCAGCACCGCCGGTGCCGCGTCCCTGCGCGCCGACGCCCTCGTGGTCGGTGTCGCCAAGGCGGCGGACGGCGGCAAGGGGCTCGTCGTCGCTCCGGGCGCCGAGGCCGTGGACTCGGCGTTCGACGGGAAGCTCGCCGCCGTCCTGGAGACCCTCGGCGCGTCGGGCGCCGAGGGCGAGGTGACCAAGGCCCCGTCGCCCGGCGGCCTGAAGGCACCGCTCGTCCTCGCCGTCGGCCTCGGCCGGACGCCCGGGAAGGACGAGACGTACGACACCGAGGTCCTGCGCCGCGCCGCCGGCTCGGCCGCCCGCGCCCTGACCGGCGTGAAGAAGGCCGGCTTCGCCCTGCCCGTCGAGGCGACGGAGGACGTGGCGGCCGTCGCGGAGGGCGCGCTGCTCGGCGCGTACGCCTTCACCGCCTACCAGGAGCAGGGCAAGGACGCCAAGGGCCCGCTCGCCGAGGTCGTCCTGCTCGGCGCCAAGCCGCGCGACAAGGCGGCCAAGGCGGCCGCGGAGCGCGCGCTCGCGGTGACCGAGGAGCTCAACCGCGCCCGCGACCTGATCAACACCCCGCCGAACGACCTGACCCCCGAGGCGTTCGCCGCCGTCGCCACCGCGGCCGGCAAGGAGAACGGCCTCAAGGTCCAGGTCCTCGACGAGAAGGCGCTCGCCAAGGGCGGTTACGGCGGCATCCTCGGCGTCGGCGCCGGCTCGCAGAACCCGCCGCGCCTGGTGAGGCTCGCCTACACCCACCCGGACGCGAAGAAGAGCCTCGCCCTGATCGGCAAGGGCATCACGTACGACTCGGGCGGCATCTCCCTGAAGCCGGCCGGCCACAACGAGACCATGAAGTGCGACATGAGCGGCGCCGCCGCCGTGTTCGCCGCGGTCGTGGCCGTGGCCCGGCTCGGCCTGCCGGTCAACGTCACCGGCTGGCTGGCGCTCGCCGAGAACATGCCGTCCGGCTCGGCCACCCGCCCCGGTGACGTGCTGCGCATGTACAGCGGCAAGACCGTCGAGGTGCTCAACACCGACGCCGAGGGCCGCCTGGTGCTGGCCGACGCGCTCACCCGCGCCTCGGAGGAGAACCCGGACGCGATCGTCGACGTGGCGACCCTGACCGGCGCGATGGTCCTCGCGCTCGGCAACCGCACGTTCGGCATCATGGCGAACGACGACGCGTTCCGCACCGCGATCCACGAGATCGCCGAGGAGGTCGGCGAGCAGTCCTGGCCGATGCCGCTCCCGGCGGAGCTGCGCAAGGGCATGGACTCCCCCACCGCCGACATCGCCAACATGGGCGAGCGCATGGGCGGCGGCCTGGTGGCCGGCCTGTTCCTGAAGGAGTTCGTCGGCGAGGGCATCACCTGGGCCCACCTGGACATCGCCGGCCCGGCCTTCAATGAGTCCGGCCCGTACGGCTACACCCCGAAGGGCGGCACCGGCTCGGCGGTGCGCACCCTGGTGCGGCTGGCGGAGCGCGTCGCCGAGGGCGACCTGGGCTGACCCGGTCCGGTCCCGGGGAGGGCTGCCGGCCCAGGGGAGGGCCGGCAGCGAAGGGACCGCACGGTACGGCCGCCCCCGGGCGGCCCCGGCGAACGGCCCCGGACGTCACCCGTCCGGGGCCGTTCGCGTCCCGTCGGCAGGTCTCAGGAACCGGCCCCGCGTCCCGCACTCCCGCGACAAGTGCGAAGATGGGTTCCCGGCAGGACAGGGCCCCCACCACAGGGCCGAAGAGACAGCGGCCGAACCCCAGCCGCCGCCAGTCATCGAGGACCGGCGGCCGGCGCACATGCATGGAGGACGTGACGTGGCGAACGACGCCAGCACCGTTTTCGACCTAGTGATCCTCGGCGGTGGCAGTGGCGGTTACGCCGCGGCCCTGCGAGGTGCGCAGCTGGGCCTGGACGTCGCACTGATCGAGAAGAACAAGCTCGGCGGCACCTGCCTGCACAACGGCTGCATCCCCACCAAGGCCCTGCTCCACGCCGGTGAGATCGCCGACCAGGCCCGCGAGGCGGACCAGTTCGGCGTCAAGACCTCCTTCGAGGGCATCGACATCAAGGGCGTCCACAAGTACAAGGACGACGTGATCGCGGGCCTGTACAAGGGCCTGCAGGGTCTGGTCGCCTCCCGCAAGGTGACGTACATCGAGGGCGAGGGCCGCCTCTCCTCCCCGACCTCCGTCGACGTGAACGGCCAGCGCGTCGAGGGCCGCCACGTCCTGCTCGCCACGGGTTCCGTGCCGAAGTCGCTGCCCGGCCTGGAGATCGACGGCAACCGCGTCCTGTCCTCGGACCACGCGCTGACCCTGGACCGCGTCCCGGAGTCCGCGATCATCCTCGGCGGCGGTGTCATCGGCGTCGAGTTCGCCTCCGCGTGGAAGTCCTTCGGCACGGACGTCACGATCATCGAGGGCCTGAAGCACCTGGTCCCGGTCGAGGACGAGAACAGCTCGAAGCTCCTGGAGCGCGCCTTCCGCAAGCGCGGGATCAAGTTCAACCTCGGCACGTTCTTCCAGAGCGCCGAGTACACCGAGAACGGCGTCAGGGTCACCCTGGCGGACGGCAAGACCTTCGAGGCCGAGGTGCTGCTGGTCGCGATCGGGCGCGGCCCGGTCTCCCAGGGCCTGGGGTACGAGGAGCAGGGCGTCGCCATGGACCGCGGCTACGTCCTGGTCGACGAGTACATGCGGACCAACGTGCCGACGATCTCGGCCGTGGGCGACCTCGTCCCGACCCTCCAGCTCGCGCACGTCGGCTTCGCCGAGGGCATCCTGGTCGCGGAGCGGCTGGCCGGCCTGAAGCCGGTCCCGATCGACTACGACGGCGTGCCGCGGGTGACGTACTGCCACCCCGAGGTCGCCTCCGTGGGCATCACCGAGGCGAAGGCCAAGGAGGTCTACGGCGCGGACAAGGTCGTCGCGCTGAAGTACAACCTCGCGGGCAACGGCAAGAGCAAGATCCTCAAGACCGCGGGCGAGATCAAGCTCGTCCAGGTCAAGGACGGTGCCGTGGTCGGCGTCCACATGGTCGGTGACCGCATGGGCGAGCAGGTCGGCGAGGCCCAGCTGATCTACAACTGGGAGGCGCTGCCGGCCGAGGTGGCCCAGCTCATCCACGCCCACCCGACGCAGAACGAGGCGCTCGGCGAGGCCCACCTGGCCCTCGCGGGCAAGCCCCTCCACTCCCACGACTGACGCACCGGTCACCGGGCGCGACCACTTACCGCACAAGTTCGTTAGGAGCAAGTGAAACCATGCCGGTTTCCGTAACCCTGCCGGCGCTCGGCGAGAGCGTCACCGAGGGCACCGTCACCCGCTGGCTGAAGGCGGAGGGCGAGCGCGTCGAGGCCGACGAGCCGCTGCTCGAGGTCTCGACCGACAAGGTCGACACCGAGATCCCCGCTCCCGCCTCCGGCGTCCTGTCCTCCATCAAGGTCGCCGAGGACGAGACCGTCGAGGTCGGCGCCGAGCTGGCCGTCATCGACGACGGCACGGGCGCCCCCGCCGAGGCCCCCGCCCCGGCCGCCGCCGAGGCCCCGGCGCCCGCCCCGGCGCCCGCCCCGGCGCAGGAGACCCCCGCCCCGGCCGCCGCCGAGGCTCCGGCGCAGGAGGCCCCGCAGGCCGTCCCGTCGACCGAGGCCGAGACCCCGGCCCCCGCCCCGACCGCCGAGGCCGCCGCCGGCGGCGGCTCGGCCGAGGGCACCGACGTCGTCCTGCCCGCGCTGGGCGAGTCGGTGACCGAGGGCACCGTCACGCGCTGGCTGAAGCAGGTCGGCGATTCCGTCGAGGCCGACGAGCCGCTGCTCGAGGTCTCCACCGACAAGGTCGACACCGAGATCCCCGCCCCGACCTCCGGTGTGCTGCTGGAGATCGTCGTCAACGAGGACGAGACCGCCGAGGTCGGCGCCAAGCTGGGCGTCATCGGTGCCCCCGGTGCCGCTCCGGCCGCCGCCCCGGCTCCGGCCGCCCCGGCCCCCGCCGAGGCCCCGGCCCCGGCCGCTCCCGAGGCCCCGGCCCAGGCCGCCCCGGCGCAGCCGGCCCCGGCTCCGGCTCCGGCCCAGGCCGCTCCGGCCCCCGCCGCCCCGGCGCAGCCCGCTCCGGCGCAGGCCGCCCCGGCTCCGGCCGCTCCGGCGCAGCCCGCTCCGGCGCAGGCCGCCCCGGCTCCGGCCCAGGCCCAGGCCGCCCCGGCGCAGCCGGCTCCGGCCGCCCCGGCCGCGCCCGCCGCCGCCCAGGCGACGGACGAGGGTGCGTACGTGACCCCGCTGGTGCGCAAGCTCGCCGCCGAGCACGGCGTCGACCTGGCGTCCGTCAAGGGCACCGGCGTCGGCGGCCGCATCCGCAAGCAGGACGTCCTCGCCACCGCCGAGGCCGCCAAGGCCCCGGCCGCCCCGGCCCCCGCCGAGGCCCCGGCTCCGGCCGCCAAGGCCCCGGAGGCGTCCCCGCTGCGCGGCCAGACGGTCAAGATGACCCGCATGCGCAAGGTCATCGGCGACAACATGATGAAGGCGCTGCACGGCCAGGCCCAGCTGTCCTCGGTCGTCGAGGTCGACATCACCAAGCTGATGCGGCTGCGCGGCCGGGCGAAGGACGCCTTCGCCGCCCGCGAGGGCGTCAAGCTCTCCCCGATGCCGTTCTTCGTCAAGGCGGCGGCCCAGGCGCTGAAGGCCCACCCGGTCATCAACGCCCGGATCAACGACGACGAGGGCACCATCACGTACTTCGACTCGGAGAACATCGGCATCGCCGTGGACTCCGAGAAGGGTCTGATGACGCCGGTCATCAAGGGCGCGGGCGACCTGAACATCGCCGGCATCGCCAAGGCCACGGCCGACCTGGCCGCCAAGGTCCGGGCCAGCAAGATCACCCCGGACGAGCTGGCCGGCGCGACGTTCACCATCAGCAACACCGGCTCGCGCGGTGCGCTGTTCGACACGATCATCGTCCCTCCGAACCAGGTCGCCATCCTGGGCATCGGCGCCACGGTGAAGCGTCCGGTCGTCGTGGACCACCCGGAGCTCGGCGAGACGATCGCCGTGCGCCACATGACGTACCTGACGCTGTCGTACGACCACCGCCTGGTCGACGGCGCGGACGCCGCCCGCTACCTGAGCGCCGTCAAGGCGATCCTGGAGGCCGGCGAGTTCGAGGTCGACCTCGGCCTGTGAGCCCGCCCGACGGCCGTTAGGCCCGACACGGCGCCCCCGCACCGGCAGTCGCCCGGTGCGGGGGCGCCGTCGCCGTCCGGCCCGTGCCCGGGCGGAATAATGGCCGCGATGGTGTCGACCGCCGCGGCAGCGAAGGAGCCCCCTCCATGACCACCCCGCCCCCCGTCGTGCACTCGCTGCGGGAACAGATCCGCGAGCACATCGTGGAGGGGATCGTCAGTGGCCGCTGGAAGCCGGGTGAGCGGATCGTGGAGCGTCGCATCGCGACGGAGCTCCAGGTGAGCCAGACGCCCGTGCGGGAGGCGCTGCGGGAGCTGGAGAGCCTGCGGCTCATCGAGTCGGCCCCGAACAAGGGCGTCCGGGTGCGGAACCTGACCGCCGCGGACCTGGAGGAGTCGTACCCGGTCCGGGCGGGCCTGGAGCAGATCGCCGCGGAGCTGGCGGCGGAGCGCCTGGCGGCGGACTGCTCGGCGCTGGAGCCGCACGTGGCGGCGCTGTACGAGGCGGACGCGCACGGCGACGGGACGGCCCAGGTGCGGCACACGGTCGCCTTCCACCGCGAGCTGGTACGCGCCGCGCACAACGCGGTGCTCCTGCACACCTGGGAGGGCCTGGGCATCGAGGTCTTCACGGCCCTGTCGATCCGCTGGCTCGGCACGGTCCAGAAGGAGTACGCCCAGGAGCACCAGGACCTGCTGGCGGCGTTCCGCCGCCGGGACCCGGGGATCGGCGCGCTCGTCAAGGCCCACGTCCTGGGCTGCGCCCCGCGCGCGTAGCGGCGGCGCCGGCCCGCCCCCGCCGCCGTCCCGCACGCCCCGGGCACGGGGCGGCGGGCGGCCCTCCCGCGCGCCCGGAGCCGGGCCGCCGCCTCCCGCGCGCGGTGTGCTCATCCTGAGGTGAGCGCGCTCACACGTTCACCTTTCCCTAAGAAAACACGGCACCGCGTGCCCAGAATCATGGCACCCGATGCCGACTTTGCCCGTTGACATAAGATTTTGCCGTTCTCCCTTTGATCGATCATCGATCACGGTCGTACAGTCGTCGGCGGACTTCAACAGAGGTCCCCCTCGCCCTGTCCTGCCAAGACCAAGGGCTCCACACCCCTTCGACTCAGGAAGGCGGCGATTATGACCGACCCCACCCGCATCCAGCCGAGCGAGCTCGACCAGCTCCCGGACCGCGACCCCGAGGAGACCGCCGAGTGGCAGGCGTCCCTGGACGCCGTGACCGCCGCGGCGGGGCCGCACCGTGCCGCGTACCTGATGCGCCGCACCCTGGAGCGGGCCCAGGACTCCGGTCTGGCGCTGCCGAAGCTGCTCGAGACGGACTACGTCAACACCATCCCGACCGCCGCCGAGGCCGGCTACGGCTTCGAGGGCGACGAGGAGCTGGAGACCCGGATCACCGCCTGGAACCGGTGGAACGCCGCCGCCATGGTGACCCGCGGCTCCAAGTACGGCGTCGGCGGCCACATCGCCACCTTCGCCTCCGCGGCCTGGCTCTACGAGACCGGCTTCAACCACTTCTTCCACGGCAAGGAGCGGGACGGCTCGGGCGACCAGCTGTTCATCCAGGGCCACGCCTCCCCCGGCATCTACGCCCGCGCCTTCCTCGACGGCCGCCTCACCGAGGCGCACCTCGACAACTTCCGCCAGGAGGCCGGCGGCAACGGCCTGCCCTCCTACCCGCACCCGCGCCGGCTGCCGTGGCTGTGGGAGTTCCCGACCGTCTCCATGGGTCTGGGCCCGCTCTCCGCCATCTACCAGGCGCGGTTCAACCGCTACCTCACCCACCGCGGCATCAAGGACGTCTCCGCCTCGCACGTGTGGGCGTTCCTCGGCGACGGCGAGATGGACGAGCCCGAGTCGACGGCCGCGCTCGCGCTCGCCGCGCGCGAGGGCCTCGACAACCTGACCTTCGTCATCAACTGCAACCTGCAGCGCCTCGACGGCCCGGTCCGCGCCAACTTCAAGATCGTGCAGGAGCTGGAGGCCCAGTTCCGCGGCGCCGGCTGGAACGTGGTGAAGACCCTGTGGGGCACGGCCTGGGACGAGCTGTTCCGGCTCGACACCACCGGCGCCCTCGTCCGCCGCCTCCGCGAGGTCCCGGACGCGCAGGTCCAGACGTACCAGACCCGCGACGCCGCCTACATCCGCGAGGACTTCTTCGGCAAGGACCCGGCCCTCGTCGAGATGGCGAGGCTGCTGTCCGACGACAAGATCGTCGAGTGCTTCCACTTCTCGCGCGGCGGCCACGAGGCCCGCAAGGTCTTCGCCGCGTACAAGGCCGCGCTGGGCCACAAGGGCGCGCCGACGGTGATCCTCGCCCAGACCGTGAAGGGCCACACCCTCGGCAAGGGCTTCGCGTCCAAGAACGCCAACCACCAGATGAAGAAGCTGACGGTGGACGAGTTCAAGGACATGCGCGACCTCCTCGGCCTGCCCATCCCGGACAGCGCCTTCGAGGACGGCCAGGTGCCCTACGGCCACCCGGGCGCCGACTCCCCCGAGGTCCGCTACCTCCAGGAGCGCCGCGCGGCCCTCGGCGGCCCCGCCCCGGCCCGCCGCGTCCACCCGGTCGCGCCGCTGCCGGCCCCGGCGGAGAAGGCGTTCGCCGCGTTCGACAAGGGCTCCGGCTCGCAGTCCGTCGCGACCACCATGGCGTTCGTCCGCCTCGTCAAGGACCTGGTCCGCGACAAGGAGACCGGCAGGCGCTGGGTGCCGATCGTCCCGGACGAGGCCCGCACGTTCGGCATGGAGTCGCTGTTCCCGTCGCTCGGCATCTACTCGCCGAAGGGCCAGACGTACGAGCCGGTCGACCGCGACCAGCTGATGTACTACAAGGAGGCCGTCAACGGCCAGATCCTGAACGAGGGCATCACCGAGGCCGGCTCGATGGCCGACTTCATCGCCGCGTCCACCGCGTACTCCACGCACGGCGAGCCGATGATCCCGTTCTACATCTTCTACTCGATGTTCGGCTGGCAGCGCACCGCCGACCAGATGTGGCAGCTCGGCGACCAGCTCGGCCGCGGCTTCCTCGTCGGCGCCACCGCCGGCCGCACGACGCTGACCGGCGAGGGCCTCCAGCACGCCGACGGCCACTCCCCCGTCATCGCGGCGACCAACCCGGCGGCGCTGACGTACGACCCGGCGTTCGCGTACGAGGTCGCGGTGATCGTCAAGGACGGCCTGCGCCGGATGTACGGCGAGGGCGCCCCGGGCGAGGACCCGAACGTCTTCTACTACCTGACGGTCTACAACGAGCCGATGCCGCAGCCCGCCAAGCCGGCCGTGGAGAACGTCGACGAGGGCATCGTCAAGGGCCTGTACCGGTTCAAGGAGGGCTCGGGCGCCGAGGGCGCGCCGCGCCTCCAGCTGCTCGCCTCGGGCACCGCGATCCACTGGGCGCTGGACGCCCAGCGGACGCTGGCCGAGGAGTGGGGCGTGACCGCCGACGTGTGGTCCGCGACCTCCTGGACCGAGCTGCGGCGCGACGCGCTGGAGGCCGACGCGGCGCTGCTGCGCGGCGAGGAGCGGGTGCCGTACGTGCGCCAGGCGCTGGCCGACGCGCCGGGCCCGGTGCTGGCCGTCAGCGACTACATGCGCCAGGTCCCCGACCAGATCGCGCAGTGGGTCGAGCAGGACTACACGTCGCTGGGCGCCGACGGCTTCGGCCTGTCGGACACCCGCGAGGCGGCCCGCCGCCACTTCGGCGTGGACGCCCCGTCGATCGTCGTCGCCGCGCTGGCCCAGCTCGCCCGCCGCGGCGAGGTCCCGGCCTCCTCGGTGAAGGACGCCCGGGAGCGGTACGGCCTGTAGGCCCGCCCCTCCCGCACCCGTGCCCCGGCCGCCGTCACGGCGGCCGGGGCACGGTCGTACCCGGGGGCCGCCGCCGGGCATGATGGCGTGATGCGTGCCGCTCGCCTGATCAGGATGGTGCTGTTGCTCCAGTCCCGGCCGTCCATGACCGCCGCCGAACTGGCCCGGGAGCTGGAGGTGTCCGAACGGACGGTGACCCGGGACGCGCTGGCCCTCTCCGAGGCGGGAGTCCCGGTCTACGCGGACCGGGGGCGCGGCGGCGGCTACCGGCTCGTGGGCGGCTACCGGACCCGGCTGACCGGCCTCGCCCGCGGCGAGGCGGAGGCGCTGTTCCTGTCGGGGGTGCCGGGCGCGCTGCGCGAGATGGGGCTGGAGGACGCGGCGTCGGCGGCCCGCCTGAAGGTGTCGGCGGCGTTGCTGCCGTCGCTGCGGGACGCCCCCCGGACGGCGGCGCAGCGGTTCCACCTGGACGCGCCGGGCTGGTACCAGGAGCCGGAGACGCCGGGGCTGCTGCCGGTGCTCGCGGAGGCGGTGTGGGGCGACCGACTCGTCGACGCCCGGTACCTGCGGGGCGAGCGCGAGGTGGAGCGGGAGCTCGCGCCGTACGGGCTCGTGCTGAAGGCGGGGGTCTGGTACCTGTGCGCGCGGTGCGGCGACGCGGTGCGGGTCTACCGCGTGGACCGGTTCACCCGGGTCGCCCTGCGCGAGGAGGGGTTCGACCGGGACGAGTCGTTCGACCTGCCGGGGTTCTGGGAGGAGCGGGCCGCCCAGTTCGCGCGGTCCCTGCTGCGCACGGCGGTCGTGGTGCGGCTCTCGGAGGCGGGGGCGCGCGCCCTGCCGTACGTGACGGACCGCTCGGCGGCGCGGGAGGCGCTGGAGGCGGCCGGGCCCCCCGACCCCGCCGGCCGGGTGACGGTCACCCTGCCGGCGGAGTCCGAGGAGGTGGTGTTCGGGCAGCTGCTGGCGCTGGGCCCGGAGGCCGAGGTGCTGGAGCCGCCCTCGCTCCGGGAGCGGTTCGCGGGGGCGGCGGCGCGGATGGCGCAGCTGTACGGGCGGGATCAGCGGTAGTCGTCCGCGGACGCGTCCTTGCCGCCGTCGACGACGTCGCGGAAGTACCCCCAGGCGTCCGGCCGCGACCCGTCGGCGTCGGTGAAGCCGTACTCCTTGGCGAGCGTTCCGCTGTCCAGGGACCGGCCGTTCCAGCGGCCGCGGTCCGGGTCGGCGGCGAGGGCGGCGACGGCCCGGCCGACGTACACGGGCGACTCGGCGACGGCGAAGTGCGGTTCGCGGGCGCAGGCGTCGCGCCAGTTCTCCTCCCGTACGCCGAAGTGGTCGAGCATCGCCTCGGAGCGCAGGAACCCGGGGGTGAGCGCGACGGCGGTGCCGCCCACGTCCTTCAGGTCGTGGGAGAGGGCGAACGCCATGCGGATCGGGGCGGTCTTGGCGAGGTCGAAGTAGAACTGCTCGCGGAAGCGCCGGTTGTACTCGGCGTTGCCGTCCGTCATCTCGACGACCAGGCCGCCGGGGCGGCGCACCAGCAGCGGCAGGGCGACGCTGCTGGTGATGGCGTGGCTGCGGACCCCGAGGTCCAGCATGCGCAGACCCTGGTCGAGGTCGATGTCCCACATCTTGGCGTTCCAGGTGGACAGGAGCAGGTGGTCGCCGCCCCAGCAGCTGTTGACGAGGACGTCGAGACGGCCCTGCTCGGCGTCGATCCGGGCGACGAGGGCGCGCACCTGGTCCGGTACCAGGTGGTCGGTGGGGACGGCGACGCCCCGGCCGCCGGCCGCGGTGACCAGCTCGGCGGTCTCCTCGATCGTCTCCGTGGACCGGCCGACCTCGCTGACGTGCTCGCGGGTGGTGCGCCCGGTGGCGTAGACGGTGGCGCCGGCGGCGCCGAGCTCGACGGCGATGGCGCGGCCCGCGCCCCGGGTGGCGCCGGCGACGAGGGCGACGGTGCCGGCGAGGGGCCGGTCGCGGTGTTCGGTGCTGTGGTTCGTCATGAGGTGACCGTCCCACCCAAAGGCGACACCTCCTGTCGGGTTTTCCGGCGGGTTTCGTCCGGGTGCTCCGCCCGCGCCGTTCCCCGTGCGGTACCTCCCGTCACACCGGATGCTGGTCCCGTGATGGACGAGACGGAGTTCTGGGAGATCGTCGACTCGACCCGCGAGGCCGCCGAGGGCGACCCCGAGGACCACGCCGAGCTGCTCGTGGAACGGCTGGTGCGGCTGGACCCCGACTCCGTCCTCGACTTCGCCCGCCACTTCGAGGCGCGGTACAACCGCGCGTACACCTGGGATCTGTGGGCGGCGGCCGCGGTGCTGCTGGGCGGGGCCGGGGAGGACGCGTTCGACGGCTTCCGGTGCTGGCTGATCGGCCGGGGCCGGGAGGTGTTCGAGGGCGCGGTGCACGACGCGGAGACGCTCGCGGAGCTGCTGGAGGACTTCGATCCGGCGGTCGACGGGGACGGCGAGGAGCTGGGGTACGCGGCGGACGAGGCGTACGAGCAGCTCACCGGCGTGGACGCGCCGGACCTGGGGCTCGCCCCGCAGCCGTCCGGACCGGAGGGCACACCGCTGGACGTGGACGACGACGCGGCGCTGGCGGAGCGGCTGCCCCGGCTGTGGGACCGCTTCGGCGGCTAGGACGCGGCGGGGAGTGGCCGGGGAGCGGTCAGGGAGCGGCCGGGGCCGTCAGCCGGTGAGGGGCCGGCCCATGAACACGTCGTCGACGTACGCCCCGTCCAGCAGGAACTCCCCCGGCAGGACGCCCTCGACGGCGAAGCCCTCCGACGCGTACAGGGCGCGGGCGGGCGCGTTGTGGCCGAGGACGCGCAGGGTGACGCGGGTGGCGCCCTGGCGGCGGGCCTCCGCGCAGGCGGCGCGCAGCAGGGCGCGGGCGACGCCCCGGCCCCGGGCGGACTCGGCGACGGCGAGGCCCTGGATCTGGCGCACGTGGCCGTTGCAGGCGAGGCGGGTGGGGAGACCGAGGCGGACGTAGCCCACGGGGCCGTCGCCGAGGTCCGCGACGAGGTAGTTCTCCGGGCGGTGGTCGGCGTCGAAGAACGGGTCGAACGGCGGCTGCGGGCGCGGCACCACGGCGTGCAGCGTCGACCAGGTGGTGTAGTCGATCAGGCTGAGGGCCTCGGCGTCGTCGGGTCGCGCGGGGCGTATGGGGGAGGAGGTCATGGCCGTCACTGTGCCACGGGGGCAGGATGGGGTCATGTCTCCTTCCCCGGGTTCCTCGTCGCCCTCCGCCTCCTCCTCCCCGTCCCCGCGCCGGCGGGTCGCCGTGACCGGTGCCGGCGGGTTGATCGGCTCCGCCCTGGTGCGCTCGCTGCGGGCGGACGGGCACGAGGTCGTCCGGCTGGTGCGGCGGCCGGCGCGCGGCGCGGACGAGGTGGAGTGGGACCCGAAGCGGCAGCGCGTGGACGTGGCGGGGCTCGCCGGCTGCGACGCGGTGGTGCACCTGGCGGGCGCCGGGGTGGGCGACCGGCGCTGGTCGGAGGCGTACAAGAGGGAGATCCGCGACAGCCGCGTGCTGGGCACGGCCGCGATCGCGGAGGCGGTGGCGTCGCTGGACGTGCCCCCGCGGGTGCTGGTGTGCGGGACGGCCCTCGGGTACTACGGCGACACCGGCACGCGCGCGGTGGACGAGTCGGCCCCGGCGGGCGAGGGGTTCCTGCCGTCGGTGTGCGTGGAGTGGGAGGAGGCGGCCGCGGCGGCCGAGGAGGCCGGCATCCGCGTCGCGTACGCCCGCACGGGCCTGGTGGTGGCCGCGCGGGGCGGGGCGTGGGGGCGGTTGTTCCCGCTGTTCCGCGCGGGGCTGGGCGGGCGGCTGGGGGACGGGCGGCAGTACTGGAGCTTCATCGCCCTGCACGACGAGGTGGCGGCGCTGCGGCACCTCGTCGACACCCCGGAGCTGTCGGGGCCGGTGAACCTGACGGCCCCGGAGCCGGTCACCAACCGGGAGGTGACGGCCGCGATGAGCCGCGTCCTGCGCCGCCCGGCGGTCCTCCACGTCCCGGCGCCGGCCCTCCGCCTGGCCCTGGGCGACTTCGCCCACGACGTCCTGGGCAGCCAGCGGGTGCTGCCGCGCCGTCTCCTGGACTCGGGCTTCCGCTTCGCCTTCCCGACGGTGGACTCGGCGATCCGCGCGGCGGCCTGACCCGCACCGGCCGGCGGGCGGGGCGCCCGGCCGCCCGGGGCCGGACGGTACGGGCCCGGCCACGCGGGGTCCGGTCGCACGGGCCCGGTCGCGGGGGAAGGCGGTCCGCCTCGGGAGGCGGGTGTACGGAAGGCCGTGCGGTCGTACGGGAGGAGGCCGTGCGCTCGTACGGGAGGGCCGTGCGGCGCGCGCCGCGCGGCGCCCGGGCACGTGCGGCGCGGGAGGCCGCGGCAGCACGCGTGTGCGACCTCCGTGCTTCGGTGACCCCCCGCACGCGCGACTCCCCCGTACCGGCCGGTCGGCCTACGCTCTGGTGCCGCTCGGGGCGCCCGGACCCGTACTCCGGCATTCCGGGGGCCCGTCCAGGGCATGAGCCACCCACGCACCGAACCGTCATCCGGGGAGGATCACGTGCTCAGTACCGCAGATCACGCGGACGTCGTCGTCGTCGGAGCCGGGCTCGCGGGGCTGGCCGCGGCTCACCAGCTGACCAGCGCCGGACTGGTCGTACGGGTCCTGGAGGCCGCTCCACGGGTCGGCGGGCGGATGGCCACCGACCACGTCGACGGGTTCCGCCTCGACCGGGCCGGGCAGCTGCTCAACACGTCGTACCCGGAGCTGCACCGCGTCGCCGGGGTGGACGCCGGGGCCCTGCGGCGGTTCCAGCCGGGGGTGCTGGTGCACAGCGCGGGCCGGCTGCACCGCACCGGCGAGGTCCGGGGCGGCCCGCGGTCCGCGCTCACCCGGGCGAGGGCGCTGGCGAGCGGTCCGCGCCCGCTGGACCAGGCCCGCCTCGGCGCGTCGCTGGCCCGGCTCGCCGGCACCCCCACGGAGCGGTTGCTGGCCCGCCGGGAGCGCCCCGCCGCGGAGGCCCTGGCGGCCCGCGGCCTGCCGCCGCGGACGGTGGAGACGTTCCTGCGGCCACTGCTGAGCGCCCTGCTCGGCGACCCGGACCTGACCACCTCCAGCCGGTGCGCCGACCTGGCGCTGCGCGGGTTCGCGCGGGGGCGGCTGTGCGTCCCGGCGGGCGGGGCGTCCCGGCTGCCGGAGCGGATGGCGGCGGCGCTGCCGGCCGGGTCGGTCCGCACCGGGGTGCGGGTCAAGGACGCGTCGATCAGCCGGGTGGTCACCGCGGAGCACGGGGAGTTCACCTGCCGGTCGCTGGTGGTGGCGACGGGGGCGCGGGCCGCCGCGGAGCTGCTGCCGGGGCTGCGGGTGCCGGGGTTCCACGCGGTGACGGTCCTGCACCACACCGCGCCCGCCGCGCCGCTGACGGCTCCGGCGCTGGTGCTGGACGCGGACCGGGCGGGCCCGGTGTCGCACACGGCGGTGATGAGCGAGGTGGACCCGACGAGGGCGCCGCACGGCCGGGTGCTGATCACTTCCACGGTGCTCGGCACGCCCCCGGACGACCTGGACGCCCGGGTGCGGCGGCACCTGGCGGCGCTGTACGGCACGGGGACGGCGGACTGGGAGCTCCTGGGGGTGCGGCACGACCCGGAGGCGGTGCCGGCCATGCCGGCCCCGCACGACCTGCGGCGCCCGGTGCGGCTGCTGGCGGGGCTGTACGTGTGCGGCGACCACCGGGACGTGAGCTCCCCGCAGGGCGCGCTCCACTCGGGCCGCCGCGCGGCCCAGGCGATCCTCCGGGACCTGGGCCTCCCGCCGGCCGACCCGTCCCTCCGCGAGGAGGAGGCGGCGTAGACCGGGGCCTGCCCGCACGGGGCCGTCCGCGGGGCCTCCCGGGCGGCGCGGGCGCGCCGGGCCGCCCGGGAACGCGACCGCGTCCCGGGCGCCCCGACCCGGCCCCCGGCCCCCGCGCTCGCGGGGGCCGGGGGCCGGCGGCCGGGGTCACGCCGCCGGCGCGTTCAGTCCAGTGCCGCCGTCCGCTCCCGGTAGGCGCGCACCGGCAGGGCGTCGCGGTGGGGGTCCAGACGGCGTTCGAAGTCGCGGACGTACTCCACCGCGCGGGCCGAGCGCATCTCGGCGGCCTGCCGCGCCGCCTCCGCGCCCAGGGCGCACGCCTGCTCCAGTTCGCCGAGGGCGAGGCGTGCCGAGGCCAGGACGACGCGGCAGAACGTACGGCTGCGCGCGTACCCCGGCGCGTAGAGCTGGAGCGCGCGCTCCGCGTACTGCGCGGCGGCCCGGTACTGCTGGAGGTCCCGGTGGCAGTGCGCGAACTCGTCCGCCAGCTGCGCCTCGTCGAAGGCGCGCGCCCAGGGCGGCACCTCCTCCCCGGGGCGGGCGCCCTCCAGCACCCGTTCGGCGCGCACCAGCGACGCGGTGCAGGCCCGCACCTCCCCCAGCACGGCGTGCCCCCGCGCCTCCACCGCGTGCAGCATCGACTGGACGACGGGCGGCGCCGACGAGCCGACGCCCTGCTGGGCGACGCGCGCCAGCTGCACGGCCTCCCGCCCGTGGCCCAGGTAGACGGCCTGGCGGCTCATCGTGACCAGGACGTACGAGCCGTACACCCGGTCCCCCGCCGCCTGGGACAGCCGCAGGGCCTGCACGAAGTACCGCTGGGCCAGCCCGTGCGCGGCGATGTCGTACGACGTCCAGCCGGCCAGCCGGGTCAGGTCGGCGGCCGCGGCGAACAGCCGCCGCCCGGTGGACTCGCCGTAGCTGCCGCGCAGCATGGGCTCGGCCTCGTGCTCCAGGTACCGGACGAGGGCCTGCCGGGCGTGGCCTCCGCCGTACGCGTGGTCCACCGTGCGGAACAGCTCGCCGACCGAGCGGAGCGCCGCGACGTCCCCGGCGGTCACCCGCTGCCCCGCCCCGGCCTCGGTGCCGCGCCGGCGCAGCGGGGGGAGGGCGGCGTCGGCCGGGGCGGACGCGCCGGCGGGTCCCGCCGGGCCGGTCCTGGCGGCGGGCACCGGCCGGGCGGGGGCACCGGCCGGGCGGGGGCGCCCGCCGGTCCGGGCGCGCCGGCCGGGCGCGGCGGGGCCCCGCGGAGCGGGCCGGCCGTACGGGCGGTGCCGGGGCCGGGGCCGCCCTGGCCGGGGCGGGCCCCGGCCAGGCCGAGCGGCGCCGTGCCGGGGGCGCCGTGACCGTGCGGACGCCCCTGCGCCGGTACGCGCCCGCCCGGCGGCGGGGCGGCGGCCGGGCCGGGGGCGGCGTGCGGGGGCTCGTCGTGGCCGACGTGCTCGTCGGTGCGGCCGATCAGCCAGTCGCGGCTGGGGACGACCAGCCCCGCCGGGGTGAAGGCGATCTTCCGCAGCTCGGCGTGGCTGCCGGAGTCCTTGCGCCACAGCCCGCTGACGATGTCGACGGCCTCCTCGGGGGTGGCGGCGAACTCCAGGCCCGCGTACACCGGCGCGCAGGCGTCGAGGCCGAGGTCCTGGGCGGACAGGCGCCGGCCGAGGCGCCGGGTGAACACCTCGGCGATCAGCGCGGGGGTGGTGCCGCGTGGCTGCTGCCCGCGCAGCCAGCGGGTGACGGAGGTCTTGTCGTAGCGGAGGTCGAGTCCGTGCTCGAGGCCGAGCTGATCCACCCGTCTGGCAAGACCTGCGTTGGAGAACCCTGCTTCCGCGATCAGTGCGGCGAGCTGGCGGTTGGGGTTGCGCTGCGGGGGTCGATCCGTCATCAGCTGTGCGGTCTCCTGCCTTCCGGGCCGGGGTCAGCCCCCTTGGAACGGCGCGAATTTAACCGTCGCGGGCGCCGATACCGCCGCCTTCGCCCTGCATTCATCCGATCGTGTGAGGTTCGGATCCGGCAGTGACGCCCGCGGACCGCCTCCGGCGCCCGTCCCGCCCCGGGCGCTCCTCCCGTCCCGCGCCCCCCCGGGGCCCCGTCCGGGCCCGCCCGGTCCGCTGCGCCGCGGCCGCCGTACAGTGGCAGGGGCGCGGGACGCGCATTTCTAGGGAGACGGTGCCGTGAGCGAGCTGCGATTCGTCCATCTGGGGTTCGGTGAGGACGCCGTGGACTACCTGGAGGCATGGGAGAGGCAGCGCGAGGTCCACGCCGCCCGCTTCGCGGACGAGGTGCCCGACACCTGCCTGCTGCTGGAGCACCCCCCCGTGTACACGGCGGGGCGGCGCACCGCGGACGGCGAGCGCCCGCTGGACGGCACCCCGGTCGTGGACGTGGACCGCGGCGGGAAGATCACCTGGCACGGCCCCGGCCAGCTGGTGGGCTACCCGATCCTGAAGCTGCCCCGCCCGGTGGACGTCGTCGCGCACGTGCGGCGCCTGGAGGAGGCGCTGATCCGCACGGCGGCGGAGTTCGGGCTGGAGACGACCCGCGTCGAGGGCCGCAGCGGCGTGTGGGTGCTGGGCGACCCGGTCGAGGAGCGGCCCGCGTTCGGCGGGCTGTCGCTGGACCTCGACCCGCGGCTGGCCGACGAGGAGTTCGACCCGCGCCTGAGCGGCCCCGAGTACGCCCCGTCCAACGCGGGCCAGCGCCGCGAGGACCGCAAGCTCGCGGCGATCGGCATCCGCGTCGCCAAGGGCGTCACCATGCACGGCTTCGCGCTGAACGTGAACCCGGACAACACCTGGTTCGACCGCATCGTCCCGTGCGGCATCCGCGACGCGGGGGTGACGTCGCTGGCGAACGAGCTGGGCCGCGAGGTGACGATCGCCGAGGTCCTGCCGGTGGCGGAGCGCCACCTGCGGGCCGTGCTGGAGGACGCCGAGCCGCGGCCGCGCGTGATCGACCGGACGCCGGAGCCCGTGGGGGCGCCGGAGGGGGCGGCGACCGCCTGACCGCCCCGGACCTGGGGGGGAATGCGTCCCTCTGGCCGGAGGTTGGCCAGAGGCGAGGCCGCACTTTTGACGGGCGTACCCTGGTGTTCGCCGAAGAATCGAAGCCGTAGGAGCCAGCCGTGTCCGCAGTCGCACCCGACGGACGCAAGATGCTGCGCCTGGAGGTCCGGAACAGCCAGACCCCCATCGAGCGCAAGCCCGAGTGGATCAAGACTCGGGCGAAGATGGGCCCCGAGTACAACCAGCTCCAGAAGCTCGTCAAGAGCGAGGGGCTGCACACGGTCTGCCAGGAGGCGGGCTGTCCGAACATCTTCGAGTGCTGGGAGGACCGCGAGGCGACCTTCCTCATCGGCGGCGACCAGTGCACGCGGCGCTGCGACTTCTGCCAGATCGACACGGGCAAGCCGCAGGACCTCGACCTCGACGAGCCGCGCCGCGTCGGCGAGTCCGTCGTGACGATGGACCTGAACTACGCCACGATCACCGGCGTCGCGCGCGACGACCTGGAGGACGGCGGCGCCTGGCTGTACGCGGAGACGGTCCGCCAGATCCACGCGATGACCGCGGACCGCGAGGGCGGCCACACCAAGGTCGAGCTGCTGATCCCCGACTTCAACGCCGTCCCGGAGCAGCTGGCCGAGGTCTTCTCGTCCCGCCCCGAGGTGCTGGCGCACAACGTCGAGACGGTCCCCCGGATCTTCAAGCGGATCCGCCCCGCGTTCCGGTACGAGCGGTCGCTGGAGGTCGTCACGCGGGCCCGCGAGGCCGGCCTGGTGACGAAGTCGAACCTGATCCTCGGCATGGGCGAGACCCGCGAGGAGGTCAGCGAGGCGCTGCGGGACCTGCACGAGGCCGGCTGCGAGCTGATCACCATCACCCAGTACCTGCGGCCCTCCGTGCGCCACCACCCGGTGGAGCGCTGGGTGAAGCCGCAGGAGTTCGTGGAGCTGAAGGAGGAGGCCGAGGAGATCGGCTTCTCCGGGGTCATGTCGGGCCCGCTGGTCCGCTCCTCGTACCGCGCGGGCCGGCTGTTCCAGCAGGCGATGGAGGCCCGCGGCGCGGCCGCGGAGGCCGCGCGGGCGGTGTGACGTCCGGCACGGCCCGGCGCCCGGCCGTACGTTCCCGCGCAGGTGGACGCCTGCGCGGGGGCGTGCGGACGGCGCCGGGCCGTCGCCGTCGTTTGACCGGCCGGACACGCGCTGGTAACACCGGTGAGTGACGATGGTCGTACGCACCGTGCGGGCACCCGCCCCGGTGGGTGTGCCGTCCGGACCCCCGGCGGCGCCCCGCGGGCGCCGGCCCGGTGTGCCGGCCCGGCCCCGTCCACATCCGCCCACCCGCTCCAGGGGGACACCGACATGCAGGCCCCGAGTCAGCAGGTACACGCCCACGCCCTCCCGTCCGTCACCGGCGCCCTGCGCGCCGTCGAGTCGCTGCTGCTGCGCGGCGGCCAGCGGACGGCCCGCCGCAACGCCTGGACGTCCGTGCTGGAGGACCGCCGCAGGGCCCGCGCCCGGGTCGAGGCGCAGCACGTACTGGAGGCCGCGGCGAGCCGGGCGCCGTCGGACACGTAAACTTCTGAGCATGGCGAGGAAGTCACATTCAGACAGCGGTGACGCCGCTGCGAACCCCGGGCGGCTGAAGCAGATCGCCCTGACGTACAAGATGACCCGGCGGTCCGATCCGAAGGTCGGGCTTGTCATCGCGGGCGTGGGGATCGTCGTGTTCGGCGCCCTCCTCGCGATCGGCTTCCTGATCGGGCACCCGGTCTACCTGGGCATCCTGGGCTTCCTGCTGGCCTTCCTCGCGATGGCGATCGTCTTCGGGCGGCGTGCCGAGCGGGCGGCCTTCGGGCAGATGGAGGGCCAGCCGGGTGCGGCCGCGGCCGTCCTGCAGAACGTGGGCCGCGGCTGGACGACCACGCCGGCGGTGGCGATGAACCGCAGCCAGGACGTGATCCACCGCGCGGTCGGCCGTCCCGGCATCGTCCTGGTCGCCGAGGGCAACCCCAACCGGCTCAAGAGCCTGCTGGCGGCCGAGAAGAAGCGGATGGCCCGCATCGTGGTGGACGTGCCGGTGCACGACATCATCGTCGGCGACGGCGAGGGCCAGGTGCCGCTGAAGAAGGTCCGCACGACGATGCTGAAGATGCCGCGCGTGCTGACCGCGGCGCAGGTGACGGTGGCGAACGACCGGCTGCGGGCCATGGGCGACCTGATGAGCAACATGCCGCTGCCCAAGGGCCCCATGCCGAAGGGCGCGCGCATGCCGCGCGGCGGAAGGCTCCGCTGACACGCACGAACCGAGAACGGGGGAGGGCGGCCGCATCGCGGCCGCCCTCCCCCGTTCTCCGCTCCCGCCGCAGCCGGGCTACATCATCCGCACCTGCACGGCGCGGGCGAGCCGGTCGTGCAGCCCGCGGCCGTCGCGGTCCCAGATCAGGGCGGGGATGGCGAGGCAGAGCAGCGCGGTGCGGACGACGGCGCGGCCGAAGCCGAGCCGCTGCCCGTCCTCGGCGATGACGCGCAGGCCGAGGAGCCGCTTGCCGGGGGTGCAGCCGATGGTGCCGACGGTGAGGACGCCGAGGACGAACAGCACGCCGAGGGCCCAGTTGCCCGCCGCGTTCCCGTCACCTCCGGTGATCAGTCCGTATGCGATGAGCATGCAGAGGGACCAGTCGATGAAGAGGGCGCCGAAGCGCCGTCCGAGGGGGGCCACGGAGCCGGGTCCCGTCTCCGGCAGACCGAGCCGTTCACCCCGGTAGCCGAAGTCGGCGCCCATCTCCTCGGCCGCCGCGCGCGGCCCGGAGAGCCACGATCCGATTACTCGCCTGTTGTCCACCCGTACACGGTACTGCGACCCCTTTTGATCACTGCGGGCCGGGCCGCCCGCGGGCCGCGCGCCACCGCCGTCCACCGGGCACGGAGGGCCGCACCGGTTAACTTGTGCGAAACAAATGGGTCATGCTTGAGAAATCCCGGGTACCTATGGTCGGGTCCAGCGTGGGTCACCGCACTGGCCGCACGAACGAGCTGCAACCCCGCCCTCCCCCGGGTGGGAGTAGGAGGAGTTGGATGTTCCAGAACGCCGACGAGGCCAAGAAGTTCATCAAGGACAACGACGTCAAGATGGTCGACGTCCGGTTCTGTGACCTCCCGGGTGTGATGCAGCACTTCACCATCCCGGCGACGGCGTTCGACCCGTCCGAGGAGCTGGCCTTCGACGGCTCGTCGATCCGCGGTTTCCAGGCCATCCACGAGTCCGACATGGCGCTGCGCGCGGACCTGTCGACGGCGCGTCTCGACCCGTTCCGCCGGGACAAGACGCTGAACATCAACTTCTTCATCCACGACCCGATCACGGGTGAGCAGTACAGCCGCGACCCGCGCAACATCGCGAAGAAGGCGGAGGCGTACCTCACCTCCACCGGCATCGCCGACACGGCCTTCTTCGGCCCGGAGGCGGAGTTCTACGTCTTCGACTCCGTCCGCTTCAACACCTCCGCGAACGAGGGCTTCTACCACATCGACTCCGAGGCGGGCGCCTGGAACACCGGTGCGGTCGAGGACAACCGCGGTTACAAGGTCCGCTACAAGGGCGGCTACTTCCCCGCCCCGCCGGTCGACCACTTCGCCGACCTGCGCGCGGAGATCTCCCTGGAGCTGGAGAAGTCCGGCCTGCAGGTCGAGCGCCAGCACCACGAGGTGGGCACCGCCGGCCAGGCGGAGATCAACTACAAGTTCAACACGCTGCTGGCCGCCGCCGACGACCTGATGCTCTTCAAGTACATCGTGAAGAACGTCGCGTGGCGCAACGGCAAGACCGCGACCTTCATGCCGAAGCCGATCTTCGGTGACAACGGCTCGGGCATGCACGTCCACCAGTCCCTGTGGTCCGGCGGCGAGCCGCTGTTCTACGACGAGCAGGGCTACGCCGGGCTGTCGGACATGGCCCGCTACTACATCGGCGGCATCCTGAAGCACGCCCCGTCGCTGCTGGCCTTCACCAACCCGACGGTCAACTCGTACCACCGCCTGGTGCCGGGCTTCGAGGCGCCGGTGAACCTGGTGTACTCGCAGCGCAACCGCTCGGCCGCGATGCGCATCCCGATCACCGGCTCGAACCCGAAGGCCAAGCGCGTCGAGTTCCGCGCCCCGGACCCGTCCTCCAACCCGTACCTGGCCTTCTCGGCCCTCCTCCTCGCGGGCCTGGACGGCATCAAGAACAAGATCGAGCCGGCGGAGCCGATCGACAAGGACCTCTACGAGCTGGCCCCCGAGGAGCACGCGGGCGTCGCCCAGGTCCCGACCTCCCTCCCCGCCGTCCTCGACGCGCTGGAGGAGGACAACGAGTACCTCCAGGCGGGCGGCGTCTTCACGTCCGACCTGATCGAGACGTGGATCGACTACAAGCGCACGAACGAGATCGCCCCGATCCAGCTCCGTCCGCACCCGCACGAGTTCGAGCTGTACTTCGACCTGTAGGCCGCGGGTCCGTTCCCGCGCCGGGCAGCCTTCGAGGGCCGCCACCCCCTGGGGTGGCGGCCCTCGCCGCTTCGCGGGGGCGGGGCACCGGGCCGTCGAGGGGGCCCGGCGCGGCGTGCGGTGGGGCGGCGGGGCGTGGGGTGCCCGCGGCGGCCGGGGCCCTGCCCCGCCCGCCGCGGGCCGGTCGGTCGGCGGTCGGTCAGTGGGTGGAGCGGATCAGCGAGCGGACCATGCGGCAGGTCGTGTCGGACGGCGGGTGGATGCCGAGGTCCTGGGCCGTGGCGCGGATCCTCTTGTCGTCGGCCTTGGAGGCGATGTACACGCCCGAGTCGAGCAGGGCTATCGCGAGGCGCATGGCCTTGAGGCGGCGGTTGTGGGAGACGTACCACTCGCGCGGCTGTCCGGCCGGGAGCGGCTTCTTCCGCAGGGGCTTCCAGGGTTCGAGCGGCAGCGGCGTGACGGTGGCGACGGCCATCGGCGACCTCCTGGTGCGGGGTGTGAGGGCCCTCCCCCGGACCCTCACTGACTGCTTCGATTCTACCGGCGGGCACTGACAAACGGCCCTGGCCAGACGGGGTCCGGGGGCCTTTCCGGGGGTACGGTGGCGGCATGGAGATCTGGATCAATCCCGCCTGTTCCAAGTGCCGTGGCGCGTTGGACCTGCTCGACGCGGAGGGCGCCCGGTACACGGTCCGCCGGTACCTGGAGGACGTGCCGTCCGCCGACGAGATCCGCGACGTCCTGGACCGGCTCGGGCTGGAGCCGTGGGACATCACCCGCACCCAGGAGGCCGAGGCGAAGGAGCTGGGGGTGAAGGACTGGCCACGCGACGAGGCGTCCCGCGGGCGGTGGATCGAGGCGCTGGCCGCGCACCCGAAGCTCATCCAGCGGCCCCTCATCACCGCCGACGACGGCACGGCGGTGGTCGGCCGCTCGGAGGAGGCCGTCCGGGAGGCGCTGTCCCGGTCCTGAGGCGCCGACCCGGTTTTGAGGCGTTGTCCCGGTGCCGAGGTGCGGGGCGGCGCTGGGTGGGGGTCTTTCGTCCGGGGCGTCCGCGCCGGTGCGGGCCTCCCCGCCCGCTCCCGCACCGCCCGCGGTCCGGGGCCCGTACGGGCCCCGGACCCGTACGGGCCTCAGGCCGCCGGCCGCCCCTCCGCCTCGGCCAGGATCTCCGTCATCCGCAGCCCGAACCAGGCGTCGCACCCGTGCGGCACGCCCGTCCGCGCCGCCTCCAGCAGCGCGTCCACCGCCGCCGCGAACGACCCGACCGCGTCGTCCCAGCGCGGCATGTCCACCTGCCCCCGGTCGCCGTGCAGCGTGATGCCCGCGCTCGCCGCCGCGACCGGCGCGCTGAGCGAGAGGACCGCCGAGGCGGCCGCGCCGCCCGCGTGCCGCAGCGCCAGCTGCCGGGTGTCGTCCGGGCCCGCCGCGGCCACCACCTCCGTCACGTCGCCCAGCACCGGCAGCAGCACCGACAGGACGTGCGGGCCCACGTCCCACAGGGCGCCCTTCTCCCGGCGCCACGGCGACGCGGCGTACGCGCTGGCCGAACCCGGCGAGAACAGCGCGCCCAGCCAGTGGGCCCGCGCCAGGTACCAGCCGCCCGCCGCCGCCTGCTCCTCGATCCACGGCGCGGTGGCCGCCGCGAACCGCAGCGTGCAGAACACCACGGACGCCACCCCGGCCTTCTCCGCCGCCAGCGCCACCTCCCGCGCGCCCGCCACGCTCGTCGCGACCGGCTTGTCCAGCAGCAGGTGGCACCCGGCCGCCGCGGCCCGCGCGGCGAGCGGCGCCTGCACGTCGGGCGGCAGCGCGAGGGCCACGGCGTCGCTCGCCGCGAACAGGGCGTCGACGTCCTCGTACGCGCGCGTGCCGAACTCCGCGGCGATCCCGGCGGCCGCGTCCGGCCGCCTCCCCCACACCCCGCTGAAGTCCACGTCCGGGTGCGCCGCCAGCGCGGGGGCGTGCGTGCGGGTGGCCCAGGGGCCCGTGCCGAGGAGTCCGATGCGTATCGCCTTCGTCATGTCCGCAAGTCTGCCCGCCGCTCGAAAACCATGCCGGTCCGGGCGCCTCCGGTGCTACCTTTCCCGGGCCGGCCGCGGGACTCCGGCGTGACTTCCGAGACCTGCCCTGTAAGCAACGCCTTCGCTGTTCACGCCCTCATTCCCCGGCCGGCGCACACCACCGCACACGCACCGCCGGCCGATCGGGGGGACCATGGCCGAGACGTTCTCCGACCTCGTCGCCGCCGAGGACGTGCTCCTCTTCGTCAACGCCGCCGTCACCGCGTCCGGCCAGCGCGAGTTCCGGTCGACGGCCGACGAGCAGCGGCTGTCGCTGGACTTCCTCCACGCGTACGTACGGGTCAACTACCGCCCCCTGTACGCCGCGTCGCTCGCCCTCGACATCAACGACCACAACGCCGCCCTCGTCGTCGAGCGGCTGCTGCGCCACGCGGACGAGGCGGGCCCGCAGGAGAAGCGGCTGGAGGGGCGGCTCGTCGCGGCCCGGCTCGCCACGCTGCCCCCGCCCCGCGTGTACCGGCTGTTCGACGCCCTGCGCGCCGCCCGGGTCAACAACCGGCGCACGCGGGCGGTGATGCGCGACTGGCTGGCGTCCCGGCCCGACCTCGCGCACGACGCGGTGAAGTACCGGGCCGGGCTGAAGCACGCCGTCCGGCACGCGCACCTGCTGCCCGGCGGCACGGAGCTGGGCGACTTCCTGTTCGCTCCGCGCCGCCGCGCCCGCTACGACGACCCGCGCCTCGACGCGCGCCGCCGCGCCCGCCACGAGCAGGCCGCGCTGTACGAGCTGCCGTTCACCGTCGCCGAGGGGTTCGCCGCCCGGCACGGCGTGCCGCGCGCGGTGTTCCTGGAGCGGATGGCACCCCGCATGACCCGCCTGGAGCGGCTGCGCGCGCAGGGCCGGGCGGGGGTGCCCGCGGCCGGCCTGGCGGCGATGCCGCTGACCCGGCTCGCGCTGTACGCGCTGTCGCTCGGGTTCGAGGAGCGGGCGGCGCGGCGGGCGGAGCTGACGGGCGCGCTGCGGGCGGCGGCCCGCCGGGCGGCGGGTCCGCACGCGGGGACGTGGGGACGGGTCGCGGCGGTGCTGGACGACAGCTACTCGTCGTACGGGTCGGGCGTGAAGCGGCGCCGGCCGCTGGCGGTGGCGCTGGGCTGCCACTTCCTGCTGGAGGCGCTGGCCCGGCCGGGCGGGTACGCGCCGCTGTGGACGTCGGGCTCCACCGACCCGCTGATGGCGCGGCCCTGGGGTCCGACGCCGCTGGGCGCCCGGATCCTGGACGCGCTGGAGACCGGTCCGCAGCGGCTGCTGATCGTGTCGGACGGCTGGGACAACGCGCCGCCCGGGCTCGCCGGAGAGGTGCTGCGCGTGTGGCGGACCCGGCTGGATCCGGAGCGGCGGACGAGCGTGGTGCACCTGAACCCGGTGTACGACGCGGACGGCTTCGACGTGCGGCGGCTGGCGCCGTGCGTGCCGACCGCCGGGGTGCGGGACGCGGAGGACCTGCCGTCGCTGGTGGAGATCGCCCAGTTCGCGGAGGGGCGCACCGGCCTCGCGGAGCTGCGGGCGTACCTGGACCGTCGGGTGGCGCTCTTCCTGGGGGACGCGTGAGCCGGATCGACCTGGCCGGGCTGACGGCCGGGCCCTCGCAGGTGTGGGGCGGCGTCCGGCTGGTGCCGCTGCTGCGGGAGCGGCCGGTCGAGGGGCTGCGGCTGCACGAGGAGCTGTACGGCGACGAGTACGGCCGGGTCGTGCTCGGCGGGGGGCACACGTACACGTCGTACATCCCGCACGGCTTCGTCGCCGACTGGTCCGGCGGGGGCGGCGCCGGGGGCGGCCCGCGGTGGGGCGCGGCGTACGGGACGCAGCTGGACACCGCCGCGCCGGAGTGCGTGCCGCTGCGGACGCACCACCGGACGGCCCGGCGGGTCGGGGGCGGCGACGGGAGGCGGCTGCGGTTCCTGCCGCTGCACCTGGCGCTGGAGGGGTACCTGGCGCTGCACTTCGGCGGGCCGTCGGTGGTGTGGGAGGAGTGGTCCCGGCAGGCGGTGCGCCGGGGGCTGTCGCCGCGGGAGGAGGACGCGTACGCGGGGTCCTCGGTGCGGGGGCTCGCCGAGGCGCTGCGGGTCTTCGAGATCCACCCGGGGCAGTGCGGGGTGGTGGTGTACGCGGCGGACGCCCTCGCCGCGGCGTTCGTCGTGCCGCACCCGGACGACTACCGGGCCCTGCACCCGTCGCTGGTGCGGGACCTGTACGGCGAGCTGGTGCACCAGTACGCGCTGTACGGGCGGCCGGTGCCCGCGTTCGCCGCGCGGATCGACGACGCGGCGGGCCGCGTGCGGACCCTCGCGGACCTGCGGGCCGCCGCGCGCGCCGAGGAGCTCGCGTGGACGGCGGCGCACGACGGGCTGATGGCGCGCGACCTGCTGGAGTCGCCGTACGCGTGGGAGCGGGTGCACCGGGCGGGGCCGTTCGCGCTGTACCGCTTCCTGCCGACGTTCCAGGCCGACCGGGGCGGCCGGCACATCGGCGAGGTGATCACCGACCGGAAGGGGCGGACGGCCTACCTGAAGACGTTCCGGCTGTCGGAGAACCAGGTCCGGCGCGGCTGGGTGCTGCGGCGGCTGGCGGACTGCGACTGGGACGTGGCCCGTACCGCGGAGGCGCTCGGGACGGGGTACGAGGAGCTGGTCGCCCGGGTCCGGCGGGCCGGTTTCGGGGCGCTGCTCGACGCGCACGCGGTCGCACGGCGGGCGCGCGCCCTGCGGGAAGGCTGAGTAACACGGGGTTCACACCCGGGCAACGGTCGGGAAACCCCCTGTTGCCAGGCTGCGCGGCATACCGCTGCACCCGCAAGAGGATGAGGCCCCGTGACCATCAAGGCTGAGTACATCTGGATCGACGGCACCGAGCCGACCGCCAAGCTGCGCTCGAAGACGAGGATCCTGGCCACCGCGGTCGCGGACGTCGCCGAGCTGCCGGTCTGGGGCTTCGACGGGTCCAGCACCAACCAGGCCGAGGGCCGCTCCTCGGACTGCGTGCTGAAGCCGGTCCGCTCCTGCCCGGACCCGATCCGCGGCGGCGAGCACGTCCTGGTGCTGTGCGAGGTCCTGAACACGGACATGACGCCGCACTCCACGAACACCCGGGCGCAGCTGGTCGAGGTCGCGGAGAAGTACGCCGCCCAGGAGCCGATCTTCGGCATCGAGCAGGAGTACACCTTCTTCAAGGGCCACCGCCCGCTCGGCTTCCCCGAGGGCGGCTTCCCCGCCCCGCAGGGCGGCTACTACTGCGGGGTCGGCGCGGACGAGATCCACGGCCGCGACATCGTCGAGACGCACCTCGACCACTGCCTCGCCGCGGGTCTGGGCATCTCCGGCATCAACGCCGAGGTCATGCCGGGGCAGTGGGAGTTCCAGGTCGGCCCGCTCGACCCGGTCACTGTCGCCGACCAGCTGTGGATCGCCCGCTGGCTGCTCTACCGCACGGCCGAGGACTTCGAGGTCTCCGCGACGCTGCACCCCAAGCCGGTGAAGGGCGACTGGAACGGCGCGGGCGCGCACACCAACTTCTCCACGAAGGCGATGCGCGAGGGCTACGACGCGATCATCACCGCGTGCGAGGCGCTCGGTGAGGGCTCCAAGCCGCTCGACCACGTCAAGAACTACGGCGCCGGCGTCGACGAGCGCCTGACCGGCCTGCACGAGACGGCCCCGTGGGACCAGTACAGCTACGGCGTCTCCGACCGCGGCGCGTCGGTCCGCATCCCGTGGCAGGTCGAGAAGGACGGCAAGGGCTACATCGAGGACCGCCGTCCGAACGCCAACGTCGACCCGTACGTGGTGACCCGCCTGATGGTGGACACCTGCTGCGAGGCGCTGGAGAAGGCCGGCCAGGTCTGATCCCGCCCGTGCGCGAGGGGGCGCCCCCGGCCGGAACCGTCCGGCCGGGGGCGCCCTGCCGCGCGGGCGCTACGCCGCGCGGCGGGCGCGGCGGCGGGAGAGGACCGCGAGGGCGGCGTCGACGGCCAGGAACCCCAGCAGGCTCAGCCCCAGCAGCGGGACGAACCAGCCGACCAGGGCGGTGCCCGCGGCCAGCGGCAGCAGCGCCGTCGCGGGAACGCGCCGCCACGCGCCGAGCGCCACCGGGCGGCCGGGCCGGCGCAGCCACCACATGCGGTAGCCCCACAGGATCAGCAGGACCAGGGCGGCGGCGAGCGCGGCGAGGGCGAGCTGGTTGGCCAGGCCCAGGAGGACGCCCGTGTGCGCGTCGATCCCGAAGCGGGTGAGCTTCGCGAGCAGGGGGTGGTCCGCGAAGCGCAGGACGTCCATGACGTCGCCGGTCGCCGGGTCGACCGCGGCCTGGTCCAGGTGGACGGGGTACTGGGTGTCGGTCTCCTTGACCACGTACCCGTTGCCGTCGGCGGGCGGGATGACGGCGATCCGCCCGTCGACGCCGACGCGTCCGGCCGCCTCCACCGCCCGGTCGATCCCGACGTCGGCCCCGGTGGCGGGCGCGTCCGGCCGGTGGTGGGCGCCGTGGCCCTCGTGCGCGCCGCCGCCCGCCGCGGCCCCGCCGAGGGCGGCGGAGACGGTGGGCGTGGCCCCGCCGAGCCGCTCCCGCACGGAGGCGATGTTCTCGCCGGCGTACGTCGACCAGGTCAGGCCCGTCGCCGACAGGGCGAGCAGTCCCGCCGACGCCCACAGGCCGACCGCGCCGTGCCACGACAGGGTGCGGCGGCGGGAGCGGGGGCCGCGCTCCGGCAGGAGCAGGGAGCGCCGCGAGGTGCGGCGGCGGCCCAGCCAGAGCAGGACCCCGCCGAGCGTGACGACCGCCAGCCAGGCGGCGGCCAGTTCGCTGTAGAGGCGGCCGGGTTCGCCCAGGTGCAGGTCGCGGTGGAGTCCGTCCAGCCAGGTGCGCAGCGGCAGGGCGCCGGAGCTGCCGTAGCTGGGCAGCGCGCCGCGCACCGCGGCGGTGTACGGGTCGACGAACACCGCGAGGGAGGTGCCCTCCTCGACGTCCGGGCCCGCCATGAGGACCCGGGTGGTGGCGCCCTCCTCGGGCGCGGGCCACACGGCCGTGACGGTGGCGTCCGGGTGGGCGCGGCGGGCGGCGGCGACCTGCTCGGACAGCGGCAGGACGCGGTCGCCGGCGGGGACCTCCAGTTCGTGCCGGTACACGATCTCCTCGGCCTGGAAGGAGAGGGCGTACAGCAGGCCGCTGACGGCGGCGACGAGCAGGAAGGGGGCGACGAGCAGGCCCGCGTGGAAGTGCAGGCGCAGCACCAGCGGGCGCAGGGCGCTCCAGGTGCCGCGCCGCGCCGGGGCGGGGGCGGCGGGTGGGGCGGCCGGGCCGGACGCGGCGGACGGGTCGGGTGCGGCGGACGGGTCGGGTGCGGCGGGCGGGTCGGCCGGGTCGGATGCGGCGGGAGGAGCGGGATCCTGTCCCGCTTCGTGGGCTTTCGTACGCATGGGTGTCCTCGGTACGGGCGCACGCGTGTCCGCGGCGCCGACGACAGGGGGGAGCGGCCCCCGGCGTCAGTGGTGCGCGGGGGCCGTGGCGCGGGGTGCGGCGGCGCGGGGCGGGCCGCGCCGGGACAGGGTGTGCGCGAGGACGGCCCCGGCGCCCCGGCGGCAGGCCCGGGGCGGGCGGCGGCGCGGCGGGCGCGGCGCGGCCGGGAGGCGTACGGCGGTGAGCGGCGGCCGCAGCGGGGCGAACGCCGTGCGGGCGAGGCGGAGGAAGGCCCTCTCGCCGCGCGCGAGCCACACGCCGCAGACGGCCGCGGCACCGAGGTGGGCCATGAGCATGCCACCCGAGGGCAGCAGGGTGACCGCGTCGGCGTGATGGCCGAAATGTTCCGGGTGGACCGGGTGGCCCGGCGAGCCCTGAGCGGTCGCGAACATCAGGTGCATGACCGCCTGCACGGCGGCCAGCCCGCTTCCGATCGACGGGGCGCCCCGCGGGCGGCCCGCCGCCACCCAGGCGAGTGCCCAGGTCAGACCGAACGCCACCACCAGGGAGCGCACCGGGACGGGGTGCGCGGACTGGAGGGCGTGCCCGGTCGCGGACAGCAGCACGCAGACCGCGGCGAACAGCGCGGCCCGCAGGGCGCGGAGCGGCGGGCGGGATGCGGTCATGGCTGGAACATGTTCTCACTCGGGCGGAGTTTCCGCTTCCGGCTGTTCCTCCGGTAGCGGAAGCGCTGGGCGGGGCGGAGGCACCGGGGCAGAGTCGAGCGCATGAGGCTTCTGATCCTGGGTGGTACGGAGTTCGTGGGGCGCGCCGTGGCCGAGGCCGGTCTCGCCCGTGGCTGGGAGGTGACGGTGTTCCACCGGGGGCGGCACGAACCGCCCGCCGGTGCGGCGGTGCTGCGCGGCGACCGGTCGGTGCCGGACGGGGCGGGCCTGTCCGCGCTGCGCGAGGGCACGTGGGACGCGGTCGTCGACACCTGGTCGGGCGCGCCCTCGGCCGTGCGGGACGCGGCCCGGCTGCTGGCGGGGCGGGCGGGGCGGTACCTCTACGTGTCGAGCTGCTCCGTGTACGAGTGGCCGCTGGTGGCCGAACTGCGCGAGGACAAACCGGTCGTGGAGGCGTCGCCGGACGACGGGGACGACGTGCCGTACGCACGCGCCAAGCGGGGCGCGGAGCTGGCGGCGGTCGGGGCGTTCGGCCCGGAGCGGACGCTGCTGGTGCGGGCGGGGCTGATCCTGGGCCCCTGGGAGAACGTGGGCCGGCTGCCGTGGTGGCTGAACCGGATCGCGCGCGGCGGCCCCGTCCTCGCGCCGGGACCGCGCGACCTGCCGCTGCAGTACGTCGACGTGCGGGACCTCGCCGGGTGGCTGCTGGACGCCGCCGAGGGCGGGCTGGCCGGCCCGTACGACCTGGTGAGCCGGCCGGGGCACGCGACGATGGGCGAACTGCTGGACGCCTGCGTCCGGGCGACCGGCTCGGACGCCGAACTGCGCTGGACCCCGCCCGACCGGATCCTCGCCGCGGGCGTCGAGCCCTGGACCGGGCTGCCCGTGTGGGTCCCGCCGGGCGAGATGCACGACGCGATGCACGGCGCCGACGTGAGCAAGGCGCTCGCCTCCGGCCTGCGGTGCCGCCCCGTCGAGGAGACCGTCGCCGACACGTGGGCGTGGCTGCGCGGCCTCGGCGGCGAGGCGCCGCGGCGGCCGGACCGGGAGCCGGTGGGGATCGGCCCCGAACTGGAGGCGAAGGTCCTCGGCCCGTAGGGCGGGGGTGGTGCCAGGTACACCCCGGGCCGGGGGCCCGGCCCAGTGACCCGCCCTCCGCCCGGCGGGGAGACTGGGGCGGCGGCGCGACACGGGGCGCGCCGCGGGACACGGACGCGGGAGGCGACGGTGGCGGGGACGGCGGCGGGGACGACCACGGCGGGGGACGCGGGCGCGGCGTACGGCGGCGGGGGCGGCGCCCCGGCCGGCCCGGCGCGGGCGGCTCTGCTCGCCGCGGTACGGGGGTTCGCGGTGGCGCTGACCGCGCTGCCCGCCTCGGTCGTCCTCCTGGTGTGCACCCTGGTGTCGGTGGCCCTGATCCCGCTGGGGGTCGGCGTGCTGACGACGCCCTCGGTGCTGGCGCTGGTGCGGGCCCACGCCCGCGCGCGGCGGGCGCTGGCGGCCCGCTGGGCGGGGGTGCGGATCCCGGAGGCGTACCGTCCGCCGCCGGCCGACGCGCGCGGCGGGCTCGTCGGCCGGGCGGAGCGCTGCGCGCACCTGCTGAAGGACCCGGCGACCTGGCGGGACGTGCTGTGGCTGCTCACGGACCCGTCCGCCGGGTTCCTCACCGCGCTCGCCCCCGCGCTGGTCCTCGCGTACGGCGTGGAGGGCCTGGTGCTGGCGGCGGGCCTGTGGCGGGCGTTCGACGGGGGTGCCGACCCGTACTGGTACGCCTTCGTGCCGGTGGACGGCCTGGGCACCGGGATGGCGGCGGGCGGGCTCGGGCTGGTCCTCCTCGCGGTGGGGCTGCGCTTCGGCCCGGTGCTGCTGCGCGGCCACTTCACGCTGACGAAGGCGCTGCTGGGCCGGCCGCCGGAGGCGGAGCTGCACGAGCGGATCGACCGGCTCACCGAGACCCGGCACGACGCCGTCGACGCCTCGGCCACCGAACTGCGCCGCATCGAACGGGACCTGCACGACGGGGCGCAGGCGCGGCTGGTCGCCATGGGCATGGACCTCGGCACGATCGAGGCGCTCGTCGAGAAGGACCCGGCGCGGGCGAAGGCGCTGCTGGCGAAGGCGCGGGAGGACTCGGCCGCCGCCCTGGCCGAACTGCGCGACCTGGTGCGGGGCATCCACCCGCCCGTCCTCGCCGAGCGCGGCCTGGGCGACGCCGTCCGGGCCCTCGCGCTGCGGCTGCCGCTCCCCGCCGAGGTGACGGTGGACCTGCCGGGCCGGGTGGAGCCGCCGGTGGAGTCGGCGGCGTACTTCGCGGTCAGCGAGGTCCTCACCAACGTGGTCAAGCACGCGCGGGCGGACCGCGTGTGGATCGACGTCCGGTACACCGGCGTCATGCTGAGCGTCACCGTCACCGACGACGGGATCGGCGGCGCCGGGGCGGGGGCGGCCGGGGGCGGCTCCGGGCTGGGCGGGGTCGAGCGCCGGCTCGGTGCCTTCGACGGCGTCCTGGCCGTCAGCAGCCCCGTCGGCGGCCCGACCGTGGTGACGATGGAGATCCCGTGCGTGTCGTCCTAGCGGAAGACCTGTTCCTGCTGCGGGACGGGCTGGTGCGGTTGCTGGAGGCGTACGGCTGCGAGATGCTCGCCGCCGTCGCGACCGGCCCCGAACTGTCCCGGGCCCTCGCGGAGCTGGAGCCGGACGTCGCGGTCGTCGACGTCCGGCTGCCGCCGTCGCACACCGACGAGGGCCTGCAGTGCGCCCTCGCCGCCCGCCGCGCCCGGCCGGGGCTGCCGGTGCTGGTGCTGTCGCAGCACGTCGAGCGGCTGTACGCGCGGGAGTTGCTGGCGGACGGCGACGGCGGCGTCGGCTACCTGCTGAAGGACCGGGTGTTCGACGCGGACCGGTTCGTCGACGCGGTGCGGCGGGTGGCGGCCGGCGGCACGGCGATGGACCCGCAGGTCATCTCGCAGCTGCTGGACCGGGGCCGGGCGCGGGACGAGCCGCTGGGCCGGCTCACGCCGCGCGAGCTGGAGGTGCTGGAGCTGATGGCGCAGGGCAGGTCCAACACGGCCATCGCCGCGCAGCTCCTCGTCACCGAGCGGGCCGTCGCGAAGCACACCTCCAACATCTTCGCCAAGCTGGACCTGAAGGTGTCGGACGACGACAACCGCCGGGTCCTCGCCGTGCTGGCGTACCTCGACCGGACCTGAGCCCCGCGCGCGGCCGGACGTCCCGCGCCGCCCGTCCGTGCGGGCGCCGGGGCGGCGGACGGGGCCGGGCCGTCACGGACGCGGCCGTACGAGTTCGCTCCGCGCGCATCCGGCCGCGGTGCCGTTTCGCTCCCCCGCCCCGGGGGCGAGCCCCGGGTAGCCTGCGCCGGTGCCCGAACCATCCAGAATGTCCCGCCGTGACCTGATCGGGACCGCCGGAGCGGCCGGAGCGGCCGCCGCCCTCGCCGGGCACGCCCCCGCGGCCGCGGCCCCGCCGCACCCCGATCCCGCGGCCGCCGCCCGCGCCGCCCTCCACCGCGTCCTGCCCGCCGCCCACGCCGACCGGTTCGACCTCGTCCCGCTGTCCTCCGGCCCCGAGCGGTTCCGCGTCACCGGCGCGCGGGGACGCGTCCGGGTCGCCGGGACCGGCCCCGTCGCGCTGCTCACCGGCGTCCACTGGTACCTGAAGTACGCGTGCGGGACGCACGTCCCCTGGGGCGGTGGCCGGCCCGTGCCGCCCCGCGTCCTGCCCGCCCCGCCCGCGCCGCTCGCCCGCCGCGCCACCGTCCCGCACCGGTTCGTCCTCAACGACACCCACGACGGCTACACCGCCCCGTACGCCGACTGGCCGCGCTGGGAGCGGCTGATCGACGTGCTGGCCCTGCACGGCTGCAACGAGGTGCTGGTCACCACCGGCACGGAGGCGGTGTACCACCGGCTGCTGCGGGAGTTCGGCCACACCGACGCCGAGGCGCGGGCCTGGATCCCCGCGCCGTCGCACCAGCCCTGGTGGCTGCTGCAGAACCTGAGCGGGTACGGCGGGCCGCCCTCCCCCGACCTCCTCGCCCGCCGGGCGGCGCTCGGCCGCCGCATCGCGGAGCGGCTGCGGGAACTGGGCATGTCCCCCGTCCTGCCGGGCTACTTCGGCACCGTCCCGGACGGTTTCGCCGACCGCGTCCCCGGGGCCCGCACGATCCCGCAGGGCACCTGGGCCGGGCTGCCCCGCCCCGGCTGGCTGGACCCGCGCACCGACGCGTTCCGCCGGGTCGCCGCCGCCTACTACCGCCACCAGCGGGAGCTGTTCGGGGAGGTCCGGCACGTCAAGATGGACCTGCTCCACGAGGGCGGCGACCCCGGCGACGTGCCCGTCCCGGACGCCGCCCGCGCCGTCGAGGCGGCCCTGCGCGCGGCCCTCCCCCGGGCGACCTGGGTGGTCCTCGGCTGGCAGGGCAACCCGCGCCGCGAACTGCTCGACGCCCTCGACCGGTCGCGGCTCCTCGTCGTCGACGGGCTGTCCGACCTGGAGGCGGTCACCGACCGGGAGCGGGACTGGGGCGGCGCGCCCTACGCGTTCGGCACGATCCCCAACTTCGGCGGCCGCACCACGCTCGGCGCCGCGACGCACCGGTGGGCCGAGCGGTTCACCGCGTGGCGCGACCGGCCCGGCTCGGCGCTCGCCGGCACCGCCTACATGCCGGAGGCCGCCGAGCGGGACCCGGCCGCCTTCGAGCTGTTCTCCGAACTGGCCTGGCGGCAGGAGCCCGTGGACCGCGCGCGGTGGTTCGCGCGCTACGCCGACCTGCGCTACGGCGGCCCCGACGCCTCGGCCCGCGCCGCGTTCGCCTGCCTGCGCGCCACGGCGTACCGGCTCACCAGCGACGACGGGCGGCCGCACGACTCGGTGTTCGCCGCCCGGCCGTCCCTGTCGGCGCGCTCCGGGGCGCACCACGCGACCCGCTCCCCCGCCTTCGACCCGGCGGCCTTCGACGGGGCGCTCACCGCGCTGCTCGGCGTCCGGGAGGAGCTGCGCCGCTCCGACGCGTACCGCCACGACCTGACGGACGTGGCCCGGCAGGCGCTCGCCAACCGCTCCCGGCAGCTGATCGGGCAGCTGGACGCGGCGTACGCGGCGAAGGACCGGGCGGCGCTGCGGACCCTGTCCGGGCTGTGGCTGCGGCTGATGCGGCTGGCGGACGAGGTGGCGGGCGCGCACCGGGCGTTCCTGCTGGGCCCGTGGCTGGCGGAGGCCCGCCGCGAGGGCCTGGAGCGCACGGCGCGGGTCCTCGTCACGTCGTGGGCGGACCGGGCGGCGGCGGACGGCGGGCGGCTCGCGGGCTACGCCAACCGGGACTGGTCGGGGCTGATCGCGGACGTGTACCTGCCGCGCTGGCGGGCGTACCTGGAGGAGCTGCAGGACGCGCTCGCCGAGGGCCGCGAGCCCCGGCCGGCCGACTGGTACGCCGCCGAGGACGCCTGGAGCCGGGGCACGCGGCCGTACCCGCTGCGGCCGTCCGGCGACCCGTACCGCACCGCCCGGCGCGTCCGCGACGTGCTCGCGCGCGCCCCGTACCAGGGGGCCGTCACCGTCGCCTGCGACCCGCCGGCGCTCGCGCCGGGCGGCGGCGCCGAGGTGACCGTGACGTTCCGCAACACCAGCGGCCTGCGCGGCACCGGCCCCGTCGGCCTGACCCTCGACGTCCCGGCGGCCGGCGGCGCGGCGGACCGGCGCGCCGGGCCCGTCCCCGCCGCCGGTTCGGCCACCGCGTCCTGGCGGATCACCGCGCCCGCCCGGCCGCTCACCGACCCGGTCGAGCCGCTGCCGTACACGGTGCGCGCCACGTACGGCCCCGAGGGCGAGCCGCCGGTGACGGCGGTGCGGCGGGGCGAGCTGTACGTGGCGGGGCCGCTCGGCGACGGGTGGCGCACCCACTCGGCGAACGACGCGGTCTTCGGGCGGCTGGGCGGGCGGTTCGCGGTCAACGGCGGGGGCCGGGACCTGTGGCGGCGCGTCGCGGAGTTCGGCGCGTTCTACCGGGAGGGCGCCCTCGCGGAGGGCGGGGCGCTCCGGGTGCGGGTGGAGGCGCAGACGGCGACGGGGCCGTGGGCGCGCGCCGGGATCGCCGTGCGCGACGCGCTGGCCGTGCCGGGGGCGCCGGGGTTCGTGTACCTGGCGGTGACGCCGGCGCGGGGCGTGGTGCTCGCGTGGGACGCCGACGGCGACGGCGCCCTCGACACGTACCGGCAGCTGGTGGGGGTGGCGGCGCCGGTGGTGCTGCGGCTGTCGCGGTCGGCGGGCGCGTTCACCGGGGCGTGTTCGGCGGACGGCGGCGCGACGTGGCGCACCGTCGCGACGGCGCCGGCCGCGGGGGCGTCCGCCGTGCAGGACGCCGGGGTGTTCATGACGGCCGCGCACGGCGGGAGCGGGGCGCGCGGCACGGCGGTGTTCGACGGGCTCGCGGGGTGGGGGGCGCGGGGGGCGGGAGGTGACCAACCCCACCGTCACTCGTTGCGCTGAACGTGAGCACCCAGGAAGCCCAGCACACCCGAAAAGCCGCGGAGTCGGGCGGCGCGGCCTCCGCCGTCGCTCCCGTCGACGTGGAGCAGGCCGAGGCGGCGCTCGTCGAGCACTATCCACGGCTGGTCCGCATCGCCTACCTGGTGCTGCCGCCGTCCCTCGGCCGGCACCGGCGCGTCCTCACCGCGCACGCGCTGGTCCAGCGGTCGCTGCCCCGGCGCCGCACGGCGGGGGGCGGCGAGGCGGCGGTGCCGGTGCAGCGGCGCCCGGAGGACGCCGTGGACCCGGGGTACGCGTACCTGCGCGGGCGGGTGCTGCGGCAGGCCCTGGAGGCCGGCCTGCCGCTCTGGCGCCGGGCGCGGCCGAAGCGGGCGCAACTGCCGCCGCTGCTGCCGGTCGTGTGGGGGCTGCGGCTGTTCCCCCGGTCGGGCGGCGCCGACGAACTGGCGCTGGACCAGCGGATGGCGGCCCTGTCGGGTGCCGGGCGGGCCGCGTACGTGCTGCGCTGCCTGGAGCGGCAGGGCGACGCGGAGGTGCGGCGGATGCTGGCCGCGGCCCGCGTCGCGGACCCGAAGGCCGCCCTGGCGGAGGCGGACCGGATCGAGGCGGCCGGCGGGGCGGGCGGCACGGCGCTGCTGGAGTCCCCGGAGTTCGACCCGTGTTCGCTCCAGGCGCGGCCCACGGACCTGATGCGGCGGCGGCAGCACGTGAAGGCGGCGCTCGCGGCGGGCGTGGCGGCGGTGGTGTGCGGGGCGCTGCTGGGGCTGCCGGGCGGGGGCTGGGGGCCGGACGGCGCGGCGGCGCCGCCGTACGCGCGCAACCCGGTGTCGGAGGCGGCGCTGGACCCGGCGAAGCTGCGGCGGGTCGCGCCGGCCGCGTGGCAGCGCTCGTCCCGTACGGACTTCTCGGTGTGGCCGGCGCGGGGTGGGCTGGTCGACGACGAGGCGCTGCTGCGGCGGGCGCTCGCGGTGTGGGCGCGGCCCGGTTCGCGGGTGCGGGCGTCGGTGACGCCGAGCACGATGCCGGGGCCGCCGATGGGCCCGCCGCAGCTGCTGTTCGCGGGCGAGGTGGACGGCGCGCGGGTGGTGCTGTTCCACGACGGGCTGCGGGCGGTGCGGTACGCGGAGCCGGAGGACGGCACGGACGGGGCGGCGCTGGACTTCGCCCGTACCGACGGGGCGGACACGGCGGCGTCGTCGGCCCTGGTGGTGGGGCGTACGTACGCCAACGTGCGCTACCTGACGGCGCCGTGGGTGCGGGACGTGGCCGTGCGGGACCTGCTGGTGCCGGACGGGGGCACGCGGCCGCTGGAGCGGGACGCGGCCGGGGTGACCGCGCCGATGCAGAGCCCGGCCACGGCGAGGGACTGCCGGTCGTGGGACGTGCTGGAGGTGCGGGACGGGGTGGCGACGCGGGTCCTGACGGACCTGGGCGAGCTGACCCCGGTGCGGCTCACGTCGGGCCCGCCGGTGAAGCCCGCGGACGTGGCGGGCCGGGACGCGCGGCGGGAGTGGGCGCGTACGGCGTGCCTGCTGCCGACGATGCGGGCGCTGGGCGTGCGGTCGGTGAACTCGTGGCGGTTCGCCGAGCAGGAGCTGCCCGGTCCGGGCACCGGGACGGCGGTGTGGCTGTGCACGCGCGCGGAGACGTGGCGGGGGCCGGGCAGCAGGGTGCTGGCGCAGTTCCAGGCGCCCGCGCCGGACACCGGGCCGGGCGAGCCGCCGTCGGCCGGGGCGATCGCGGCGCGGGTCGAGGACTCGCCGACCTGCGGCACGCGCGAACCGCACGTGCTGGCCGGGGTGTTGTGGAAGGGTCCGGGCGACCGGTGGTACGTGCTGGCGGCGGGCAGTCCGCAGGTGGCGTCGCTGGCCACGTCCGGGGGCGTCGAGGAGGGTGCCGAGGGGCGGCTGCTGGCGGTCGAGGCGGAGCGGGGCACGCGGGTGGAGCTGACCGGCAGGCTGGAGGACGGGACGCGGATCGACGCCCTGCGCTGAGCGTCCCGCTGGGCGGCGCCTTCGAATGATCATTGCTGGTGGAGCATGGTGCCGTGATACGTCGCCATGAACTGTCGGATGCCGGGTGGGAGTTCGTCCGGCCGTTGCCGCCCGGCTCGATGCGGGGGCGGAAGCGGCTGGACGACCGCAGGGTCCCGAACGGGATCGTGGGGAAGTTCCGCACCGGTGTCGCCTGGCGGGACGTGCCGGAGCGTCACGGTCCGTGAGCCACGCTGCACACGCGTTTTCGCGGGTGGGCGGTGGACGGGACGCTCGGCCGGATGCTGCGGGCCGGCCAGGCCCGCAACCGGGCCCGGCGCGGCAGCCGCGGGGTCGCCCGCCGGCCTTCGACCGCGAGGTCTACCAGCACCGCGACGACGTGGAACGGTGCTTCGACCGCCTGAAGCAGTGGCGTGGCATCGCCGCTCGGTACGACGAGACCGCCCAGTCCCACGAAGCGGCCGTCACCCTCGCATCACTCCTGATGTGGGCGTGGCAGTCCACCGCAGCCTCTAGGTCAGGCGGGTTCCGGCGCTCACCTCGCCGACCGGCTGGGCCTCCACGGCCGTCGGTTCGGGCCGTGAAGCGGCCTTGTGCCTCATGAGCCGCCCGCCCTCGATGTCCACGTCGGGCAGGACGCGGCCGAGGAAGCGCGGCAGCCACCACGCCTTGCGCCCGAGCAGCGCCATCACAGCGGGGACGAGGGTCATCCGGACGACGAAGGCGTCCATGAGGACGCCGACCGCGAGAGCGAGTCCCATGCCCTTGATGACCTGCATCTCGGCGAAGACGAACCCGCCGAAGACAGCGATCATGATCGCGGCCGCGGCGGTGACGACCTTGGCGCTGTGGCCGAAGCCGCGGATCATCGCCTCGGTGGGTGCCGTTCCGCGCGCGTACTCCTCGCGCATGCGGGAGACGAGGAAGACTTCGTAGTCCATGGCGAGGCCGAACAGGATGCCGACCAGCAGCATCGGCAGGAAGCTCAGGACGGGCCCGGTCTCCGCGACGCCCAGCAGGCCGGCGAGCCAGCCCCACTGGAAGACCGCCACCAGCACGCCCAGGGAGGCGCCCAGGGAGAGGAGGAAGCCCAGTGCTGCCTTCAGCGGCACCGCGACGGCCCGGAAGACCAGGGTCAGCAGGATCAGGGCGAGGCCCATCACCACCAGGCAGTAAAGGGGGAGCGCCGCGGAGAGTTTGTCGACGACGTCGATGTTCACCGCGGTCGTACCGGTGACGTCCACCTGCGTGCCGGTGCTCGTCTCGACGCCGCCGCGGACCTCGCGGATCTCCTTGAGCAGCCGGGTGGTCTCCTCGGATCCGGGGCTGCTGGACGGTGTGACGTTCACCAGCGCGGCCTTCCCGGAGGCCGCCGGTACCACCGGGGAGACCGCCGCCACGCCCGGCAGTCCTTCGATCCGGTCCGCCAGTTCCCGTGCCGCGGACGTCACGATGGCCTTGTTCTCACCCTGGGCGAGAACGACGAGGCCGCCGCCGTGGCCGGGCCCGAATCCCTCATCGATCATCTTCTGAGCCCGCGCGGCAGAGCTGTGGGGGTCGTTCGTGGCGCTCAGTCCCAGGCGCAGATCGGCAGCGGGGGCTGCCAGGACACCCAGGCCCAGCACACAGACGACCAGGACCAGCCAGGGGCGGCGAGCCGCTCCGGCCGCCCACCGCTCTCCCGGGGTGCGGCTTCCGTCCGTGCGTCGGGTACCGCTCCGGGACCGCCGGGCCAGCACGGGCACCGTGCTCGTGGCGATGCGGCCGCCCATCAGCCCGAGCACCGCGGGCAGGAGCGTGACGGCGATCAGGACCGACACGACGACAGTGGCGGCGGCACCGAGGCCCATGACGGTCAGGAAGGGGACGTCGACGATCGCCAGGGCGGCGAGGGCGACGACGACCGTGGCACCGGCGAAGACGACGGCACCACCGGCGGTCCCGGTGGCGAGACCGGCGGACTCCTCCGGGCCCATGCCCTGACGTACCTGCGTCTGGTGGCGGGAGACGATGAACAGGGCGTAGTCGATGCCGACGGCCAGGCCGAGCATCACGGCAAGGATGATCGACGTGCTGTCCATCGTGATCACGCTGGTCAGGGCCAGCAGGGACAGCACGCCGACCAGGGCGGTGGCCACCGGGACGATGGCGCCGCGCAGGGTGCGGAACACGAGGACCAGCACGGCCAGGGCGATCAGGACACCGACGACCTCGGTCGGCCCCATGACGGGGGGCAGGGTGTTGAAGGCCGCTCCCCCGAGTTCGACGGTCAGTCCCGCCGAGCGGGCCTCGGTGGCGGCCTTCTCGAGGCTCTGCTTCGTCTCGGCGGGGATGCCATCGGCCTTCTCGGCGACGAAGACGATCTCGGCGATGCCTGTCCGGCCGTCGGCTGAGACGTTGCCGGCCTCGGCTGAGGGGGCGGTGACCGCTACCACGCCAGGGGCGCGGTCGGCCTCCTCCACGGCCCTGGCGACGTCCTGCTTCGCCTGCCCGGCAGTGATCTTCCGGCCGTCCGGCGCCCGGAAGACGATCGTGCCGGTCACGTGCTCCTCACCAGCGGAGGGAAACTCCCTCTCCATCACGTCCAGGGCGCGCTGCGCCTCGGTGCCCGGAATGGCGGTGGCCGAGGTGAACGGCTTCATCAGGGCAAACGCCGACACCCCCGCGACCACCAGGACACCCAGCCAGGCACCGATGACGGCGCCCCTTCGCCGGTAGCAGAACCGGCCGAGCCGGTAGAGGAATGCGGACATGCAGAAGCTCCTCGGAAACGAACACGGAGGACGAGGGCGTCCGGTCGGCCCACTGCCTGTGAACCGGACGCCGTGCCTGGTGAGAGGCTCGTTCCACGCTAGACCGGCCTCGGGGCGGACCCGCCGGTCGATGCCTCTGGCGGGCCTTGTTCACATACAACTCCCATGGAACCCGACTCGCTGCTCGGTCATGATCGGAGAGGGGAACGAAAGAGAAAGAGGTCGAGGACTTCGATGACAGGCGCCCCAGACACCTCCCCGGACGCGGGGACCGGTCCGGCAGCGCAGGGCCGTCTCCTGGTGGTCGACGACGAACCGGCGATCCTGGACACCGTCGGCAGGTTCCTGAAGTTCCTCGGTTACGAGGTCCGCACCGCGGCAACGGTCCACGAGGCGGTCACCGCGGCGCGGGCGTTCCTCCCGGAACTCATCCTGCTGGACGTGATGCTCCCGGACGGGGACGGATTCGAGGTCATGCGCCGGCTGCGCCAGGACGGGCTTCCGCACGCCGTGGTCTTCCTCACCGCACGCGACACAAGAAAGGACCTGGTCAGAGGACTTACCGCCGGAGGCGACGACTACATCACCAAGCCGTTCGGGCTCGACGAGGTCGCCGCCCGGGTCCAGGCCGTACTGCGCCGCACCAGGCCCCGGCAGCTCTCCGACCCGGTACTGCGCGTGGCCGACCTGGAACTCGACCCCGCGGCCCACACCGTCCACCGGGGCGGCACGCCCGTGGAGCTGTCCCCGACCGAATTCCGTCTCCTGCGCTACCTCATGCTGCACCGCGGGCGAGTGGTGCCCCGCGCCCAGCTCCTGGCCCACGTATGGTCCTACGACTTCAACGGAGACGACACCGTCGTCGCCACCTACATCAGTTACCTGCGCCGCAAGATCGACCGCCTCGGGCCCCCGTTGATCCACACGCAGCGCGGGATCGGCTACAGCATCCGGGAGCCCCGTTGAACGGACACCACTCGCGGCCGCCAGGCCCCGGCCGTGGGGCGAAGGGCTCGGAGGATCCCGCGTCCCCGAGCAGCGATACGTGGAATCGTCCCCGGCACTGGCCTCTGCGTACGCGGATCAGCGTCCTGGTGACCGTCCTGTGCGCGCTGGCCATGGCGGCCACGGCGGCCGCCTGGTCCCTCACCCAGGATCCCGTGGTGATCGTGACCACCGAACTGGCCGGTCTCTTCACGATCGCCACGGTCAGCACCGTCGTGGTACGACGTGAGCTGGGCCCGCTCAAGGACGCCGCCGACGTGGCGGACGCCATCACCGCGGGCGAGCTGAGCCAGCGCGTCAGCGCGGCCCCGACGGCACCGGCCACGGAAGTCGGCCGCCTCGCCCACGCCTTGGACAGAATGCTGGACGAGATCCAGGAAGCCCTCGACGCCCGCAAGGCGTCCGAGGAGCGCATGCGCCAGTTCGTGGCCGACGCTTCGCACGAGCTGCGCACACCGTTGCAGTCCCTGCGCGGGTACGCCGAGCTCTACCGACACGGGGCGCTCCCCGACAAAGCCGCGGTCGACGAGGCGATGGAACGGATGCTGTCGGAGGTGCACCGGATGTCCGGACTGGTGGAGGCGCTGCTCATGCTGGCCCGCTTCGACGAGTACGCCCATGCCGAACCGGAGCCGGTCGACCTCAGCCGCGTCGTCGCAGACTCCTGCCGCGACGCCGCGGCGGTCGAGCCTCGCCGGCCGCACACGGTCGACATCCAGTCCGGGGTCACGGTGCTCGGCGACGAGGCGCAACTGCGCGGAATGCTGGCCAATCTGCTGGGCAACATCCGCATGCACTGTCCCCCCGAAGCGTCCTGCTCCATCCGGCTGCGCCTTGCTGACGGCCACCCCGTACTCATGGTCCAAGACGACGGACCGGGCATTCCCGAGCACTCCCTCCCGCACGTCTTCGACCGGTTCTACCGAGCAGACAAGGGGCGAAGCCGAGCCCACGGCGGCAGCGGCCTGGGCCTGTCCATCGTCGCCGCGGTCACGGAACTCCACCACGCCCGGATCCACCTTGACAGCGCACCTGGCCGGGGGACCCGCGTGGAGATCGTGTTCCCTCGCACTGATACCGCGGGCCTGTGACCCTGGTTCGCTTCGGTCGTCATTCATGACGACAGGTCACGACACCGTGATTCACGGAGCGATGACCATTTGAAGACACCGCCTAGGGCAGCAGGAGCCAGTCGGCGGCGAGGGCGGCGAGGAGGCCCGTGCCGAGGAGCCAGGTGCCCAGGCGGGTGCGGCCGTGGCGGCTGAGCTCGATCACCACGCCGCACAGGATCATCGCCAGTCCGTACACGCCGACGACGAGGACCGACGTCCGGCTCGCCAGGCGCAGCGCGAGGACGACGGCGAGGGTGACCAGCACGACCGTCGCGACGACGACCCGCAGCCGGCGCGCCTGGCGGGGGGTCAGGCCGTCGTGGGGCTGCTCGGGCGCGTCGTCACCGGCGGGCTCCGTCTCCGCCGCCTCCGGGGTGTCCGGGGCGTCCGGGGCGTCCGGCGTGCCGGGGGGGTCCTGGTCCGCTGTGGTCATGTCCCGGAGCGTAACGGACCGCACGACCGCCGCTGTTCGAAGGGCGGCCGTTAGGCTGTCCGCATGACGACCGGGGTACGCAGACGGATGGGCGTCGAGGAGCGCAGGCAGCAGCTGATCGGGGTGGCGCTGGAGCTGTTCGGCCACCGCTCCCCCGAAGAGGTGTCCATCGACGAGATCGCGGCGGCGGCGGGAATCTCCCGGCCGCTCGTCTACCACTACTTCCCCGGCAAGCAGAGCCTGTACGAGGCGGCGTTGCGGCGGGCGGCGGACGAGTTGGCGAGCCGTTTCGTGGAGCCTCGGGAGGGGCCGGTCGGCGCGCGGCTGCTGCGGGTGATGGGCCGTTTCTTCGACTTCGTCGAGGAGCACGGGCCCGGTTTCGCGGCGTTGATGCGCGGCGGTCCCGCCTGCCCCTCGGGGGCGGCCCGCCCGGCCGGCGCGGTGTCGGCCACGCACACGGTGATCGACGGGGTGCGGCAGGCGGCGTACGACCACGTCATGGCGCACCTCGGGGTGCGCGGGCGGCCGCCCGCGCGGCTCGACCTGGTGGTGCGGTCGTGGGTGGCGCTGGCCGAGTCGACGGCGCTGATCTGGCTGGACGGGCGGCGCGTCCCGCGCGCCGAGCTGGAGCGGCAGCTGGTGCACAACTTCGGGGCGCTGGTCGCGGTGAGCGCCGCGTACGACGAGGAGATGGCGGGGTTCGTGGCCGGCATGCTCGCGGACGAGCCCGCCGACGGGCCGTTCGGTGACCTCGTCGGGCGGCTCGTGACGCTCGTCGCGGGCACGCCGGCCGTGCCGGCTCAGGCCTTGCGGTAGGACGCGTCGAGGTCGCGGACCTCCGCGGAGACGTGCACGGCGAGTCCGTCGACGGGCTTCAGGAAGTCCCGCGCGAGGGCGGCGGCCGCTTCGGCGAGGCGGGCCTTGGCCTCGTCGGCGCGGCCCGGGAGCAGGGCGATCTCCACGTGGACGACGGCGGAGTCGGCCGTCCCGTCCCCGACGGTGAAGTCGTCGGCGCGGCGGGTGCGGGACTTGCACCCCTCGGTGCGGGCGGCGACGGTGTCGACGACGACGGGGTGCAGGGCCCTGACGTAGCCCTTCCGGTCGAAGGCGTCGTCGAGGGTGGCGGAGTAGTCGACGGTGATCTGCGGCATGGCCCCACCTTCACCCGCCCCGCCCCACCCGCACAAGCGCCGCCCGGATACCGGGACGACGTACGCCCCTCCGGACCGTGAGCGGTCCGGAGGGGCGTACGGGTGCCCAGGGGGCCCGAGGAGGGGGCACCCCCGCAAAACCGACTCACAGGGCCCGGCCCCCGCCCACCCCTGGGGAGGGGGCGGGTGCCCACACGGGCCGCTCGCGGAGCCGAAGGGGCGCGCGGGTGTCGAGGCGGTGATCGCGCGCAGCGCCCCGAGGAACGAGGGGCCGAGCACGTTCACCGCCTCGACACCCGCCCACAGCGCCCCGGAGGCGCAACGAGCCCGGAAGAAAGGGAGAGCCGAAGGGGCGCGCGGGTGTCGAGGCGGTGGAAGCACTCTCCGTGCGGGGTCACCCCCTGTGCCGGGGAGGGGGAGGGTGTCCTCCTGTACCGCTCGTGGAGCCGAAGGGGCGCGCGGGTGTCGGGAAGACGAGCGCGCGCAGGCCCCGAGGAACGAGGGGCCGAGCACGGTCGACTTCCCGACACCCGCACAAAGCGCCCCGGAGGCGCAACGAGCCCTAAAAACGAGCCTTAAAAACCGCCACCGACCGCGCCGGGACCGTGAAGGTGCCCGTGGCCGTGTCGTACGCGGCCGTCCTCACCGTGGTGTCCGCGCCGCCGGCCTGCACCGGGTGCAGGGCGTAGCCCTTGCCGGAGAGGGCGGGGACGGTCTGCTTCCGCTGCTCGGGCGTGGCGTTGAAGACCACGACCAGGTCGCCGAGGCGCATGGTGATGACGCCGGGTGTCTCGTCCTGCCCGGACAGCGGGAACGACAGGGCCGACTGGACCCGGTCCGCGGTGGCGAGGCTGAACGCCTGCTCCGTGGTGCGGATCTTCAGCAGGTCCCGGTAGGCGGCCGAGGCGCCGTCGATCTGCGCGCATCCGGCTTTCAGGGACGGCGAGGACAGCAGTGGCCGCGCGTACGCCCACTTGTCCTGGTTGTCGGCGGCGGGCGGCAGTCCGCGTCCGAAGCCGTTGCCGAGGCGGCAGTCCCAGTGGAGGGCGTTGAACCAGTCGCCGCTGTCGTACGAGTTGCGGTCCAGGGACTTGGAGCGCAGGAGGTCGGTGCCGGCCTGGGACAGGGCGGGGCCCTGGGAGAGCGCGGCGGTCGCCATGGCGAGGACCTGCATCCTGGCCCGGTCGTCCGGGGAGGTGCCGGCCGGGAGTTTGAACGCCAGCGCGTCGTAGAGGGTCTCGTTGTCGTGGGCGTCCGCGTAGGCGAGGGCGTCGCCGGGGGCGGCGGCGTAGCCGGCGGGGGCGCCGTTGTAGTCGACCTGGGAGCCCTTGACGCGCTTCCCGGAGGTGTCGGTGAAGGTGTAGTCCGCGAGGTTGCCGCTGAGGCCGACCTTGATCAGGTCCTGGTAGTGCAGGAGGCGGGCCTTCTGTTCGGCCGGGGTGCCGTTGGCGGTGGAGTTGTTGGGGTCGGTGTACAGGCCGGAGGCGAAGCCCTGGACGCCGGGGTCGGCGTCGAAGGGGCCGCCGCCGCGGACCGCGTCGCGGGCCCGGTCGGAGAAGGTGGCGATGCCGGTGCCGGCCATGTTCTTCTGCGTGGCCTGGACGAAGCGGGCGTCGTCGGCGACCTCGCCGAAGTTCCAGCCCTCGCCGTACAGGACGATCTTCTTGCCGTCGACGCCGTCCTTCTCGACGGTCAGGGCGTCGAGCGCCTCGCGGACGGCGAGGATGTTCTCCTTCGGGTGGTGGCCCATGAGGTCGAAGCGGAAGCCGTCGACCTTGTACTGCTTCGCCCAGGTGACGACGGAGTCCACGACGAGCTTGCCCATCATGGTGTTCTCGGGCGCGGTGTTGGCGCAGCAGGTGGAGGTGGCGACGGTCCCGTCGGCGAGGAGCCGCTGGTAGTAGCCGGGCACGATCCGGTCGAGGACGGACTTGTCGTCCTGGCCGGCGGCGACGGTGTGGTTGTAGACGACGTCCATCACGGTGCGCAGGCCGGCGCCGTTGAGGGACTGGACCATCCGCCGGAACTCGACGGTGCGGCGGGTGCCTTCGGGGTCGGAGGCGTACGAGCCTTCGGGCACGGTGTAGTGGAGGGGGTCGTAGCCCCAGTTGAAGGCGTCCTTCGCGGCGGCCGCGGTGACGCACTTCTGCTGTGCGTCGGAGTCGGCGGCGTACGCCTTCAGGTCGCAGTCGGGGGTGGTCTGGTCGGTCTTCCTCTCGGGGATGGTGCCGATGTCGAAGGCGGGGAGCAGGTGGACGTACGAGGTGCCGCTGCGGGCGAGCTTCGTCAGGTGCTTCATGCCGGCCGAGTCGCGGTCGGTGAAGGCGAGGTAGCCGCCGGGGTGCTTCGCGGTGGGGTCGGCGGCGGAGAAGTCGCGGACGTGCAGTTCCTGGATCTGCGCGTCGCGCAGCGGGACGGCGGCCGGCTTCCTCAGCGCGGCCCAGCCCCGGGGGGCGAGCCGGGGGGCGGACAGGTCGACGACGAGGCTGCGCGCCGAGTCGGTGGTGAGGGCGGTCGAGTAGGGGTCGGTGACCTTGTTGGTGACGATCTCGCGGACGCTGGGCGCCCACACCCGCACGACGTACCGGTAGGGCTTGCCGGTCCAGGACGCGGAGCCCTTCACGGACCAGACGCCGGTCGTGTCGTCGCGCCTCATGCGGACGGTGCGGCCGTCGAGTTCGAGGGCGACGGTCTGCGCGGTGGGCGCCCACACGGAGAGGGTGGGGGTGCCGCCGCGGAAGACCGGGCCGAGCGCGCTGGTCCTGGCCTTCTCGCCGTACAGGTCGTCGAGGACGCCCGCGGTCTGCACGCCGGTCGCGGTGAGCAGGGCGCCGTTGGCGGCGCGCTGGGTGGCGACGAGCTGGCCGCGCAGGGCGGTGCGGATCCGGTCGCGGTCGCGCGGGTCGACGGAGTACGCGGTGTGCTTCGCCAGGTGCGGGAACGCGGCCTTCTGCGCGTCGGTGAGCGCCGTGCGGTCCAGGCGGAGCCAGTGGGCGCGGTCCTCGCCGGTGAGGGCGCCGCCCTCGACGGCGAGGGAGCCGGTGGGCGAGTACACGAGCTGGCTGGAGGCCGCGGCGGGCGAGGCGTTCCAGGCGACGGTGGTCTCGTCGATCCAGACGGCGGTGGACTTGGTGAGGTCCAGGGCGGCGCCGCCGCCCTTGGGCTGCGGGAGGAGGTACTTCTGCTGTCCGCTCAGCATCCACACCTCGTGGCCGTCGGCGGTGAGGTCGAGGGACTGGTCGGTGGGCAGGTCCTTCTCGTCGCCCTTGTGGAGGATGTAGCTCAGTGACGTGGCGCCCTGGGCGAGGGGGACCTCGTAGACCGCTCCGTACGGGTCGGTGCGGGTGGGCAGGATCGGCTTGGACCAGTCGGTGGGGGTGGCGGCGCCGGTCCAGACGTGCAGGCCCCAGCCGTCGTAGGCGCCGTCGGGGCGGTGGTAGTGCAGGACGGCCTTGGTGGTGTCCTGCGGCGGGTAGGCGCCGGCGGGCGGCTGGTCGAGGGCGGTCTCCTTGCCCTGCTCGATCCACACCTCGCCGGTCTTCGACAGGTCGATGGCGCGGTCGGTGGAGACGTCCTTGTCGCCGTTCTCGTCGATGACGAGGTATCCGACGGTGGAGGCGCCCGGCTTCAGCTTGACCCGGGCGAAGGCGCCGTAGGCGTCGCGGCCGGTGAAGGCGTGGCCTTCGGGCCAGGGCTTGGCCTCGCCCTCGGCGATGTCGCCCCAGGCGTGGAGGCGCCAGTTCGCGTAGTCGCCGTCCGCGCGCTTGTAGTGGACGATCGCGTAGTCGCGCTGGGTGGCGGTCGGGGCCGGGGTCGGGGGTGTCTGGCCCGCGGTGGTGGCGGCGAGGTCGCTCGCGGTGCGGCCGCGGGGGTCGACGACCACGGCCTTGTAGCGGACCGGGGTGCCGGCCGGGGCGGTGATCTTGTGGCTGACCGTGTAGGGGGCGTGGTCGGCGGTGCCGAGGACCTGCCACTTCCCGGTGCCCTGCTGGGCGGCGAAGACGACCCGGTTCAGCTGTCCGCCGGCGACCTCCGCGGTGACCTGGACGGTGCCGTAGGCGCCCGCGGCGGGGGCCCTCAGCTCGACGGACGGCGCGGCCGCCGGGACGGCGAGGGGCTTGGCGGCCTTGAGGACGACGGCGGAGAGCGCGGGGACGGTGACGGTGATCTTCCCGTCGTCACCGCTGGTCACCGCGGCCGTGTCGCCGTGGACGGGGTGGAAGGCGGTGCCGGGCGAGCCGGTGGCCGGCGCGACGGTCCTCGCCTCGGTGGCGTTGTTGACGGCGACGACGTACTCGGTGCGGGCCTTCGCGTCGATGCGGGAGAACGCGTACACGCCCGTGCCCCGGTCGGCGTGCCGCTCGATCTGCACGCCGTCGGCGAGCGCCGGGTGGGCCTTGCGGAGCTTCGCGAGCGCGGCGATCTGCCGGTACAGCGGGTGCCCGGTGTCGTACGCGTCGTCGGCGTGGGTGCGGTCGGTGCCGATCCGGTCGTCGTCCAGGTAGTCGGCGGTGCGGGAGGCGAAGAGGGGCTGGCGGGCGTCCTTGTCGCCGCCGGGGCCGGTGAAGCCCTGCTCGTCGCCCGCGTAGACGACGGTGTTGCCGCGGCTGAGGAACATCAGCTCGTTGGCGAGGGTGTACCGCTTGAGCAGTTCGGCGTCGGACGCCCGGGCGTTGTCCTGCTTGAGGAACGCGCCGAAGCGGCCCATGTCGTGGTTGCCGAGGAAGTTGACCGACTCGTAGGCGTTGGCCTTGTCGGTCGTGTACTTGTGGTCGTCGGCGAACAGCGCGGCGAGCTTCGCCGCGGAGCCGCCCTGCGAGGCGTACTGGCGGGCGGCCTCCTGGAGCGGGAAGTCCAGGGTGGCGTCGAGGCGGCCCTCGCGCACGTAGTGCGAGGTGACGGAGGTGTCGGAGGAGTACACCTCGCCGAACATGAAGAAGTCGTCGCGGCCGCGCTCGGCGGCGTACGCGTCGAGGGCGGTGGCCCACTGGGTCCAGAACTCGCTGTTGACGTGCTTGACCGTGTCGATGCGGAAGCCGTCGATGTCGAAGTCGCGCACCCAGCGCTGGTAGATCTCCTCCATGCCCCGGACGACCTCGGGACGCTCGGTCCACAGGTCGTCCAGGCCGACGAAGTCGCCGTGGGTGGAGGACTCGCCGGCGAAGGTCGAGTCGCCCCGGTTGTGGTACATCGACGGGTCGTTGAGCCAGGCGGGGACCTTGGCGTCCTTCTTGTCCGCGGCGACGACGGGTGTGCGCGGGAAGGAGCCGGGGCCGGTCCTCGGGAAGCGGCGCGTGCCGTCGGCGTAGTCGGCGTCGTCGAAGGGCCGGCCGTCCTTCGTCAGGTAGGGGAAGGCGCCCTTGGAGAGGTACCCGTAGGACTTCTCCTCGTAGTCGACGACGTCGGCGGTGTGGTTGGTGATGACGTCGAAGAAGACCTTCATGCCCTTGGCGTGGGCTCGGTCGATGAGCCGCTCCAGGTCGGCGTTGGTGCCGAAGTGCGGGTCGACCTGGGTGAAGTCGGTGATCCAGTAGCCGTGGTAGCCGGCGGAGGCGTTCTCGCCCTCGCCCTGCACGGGCTGGTTCTTGAAGATCGGGGCGAGCCAGATCGCGGTGGTGCCCAGGCCCTTGATGTAGTCGAGCCGCTCGGTGAGGCCCTTGAGGTCGCCGCCCTGGTAGAAGCCCTTGTCGGTGGGGTCGTAGCCGGTGGTGAGCCGGGTCCCGGTCAGTCCGCCGCGGTCGTTGCCCCGGTCCCCGTTGGCGAACCGGTCGGGCAGGACGAAGTAGAACTGCTCGCGGGTCAGGTCGTGCCGTGCGGGTTCGGCGGCGAGCCGCCGGTCGGACGGGGGCTCGGGGGGCCGGGGCGCGGCGCCGGCCGGGGTGGTGGCGGGGACGGCGAGCGCGGCGAGGGTCGCCGCCGCGAGGGCGGCCACCGATCTGCGCGTCGGGCGTCGCCACCGGCGGCGTGCCGGGAGGCTCAGGCGTGTCAAGGCGGGTTCTCCTCGGTGAGGGTCGTACGGGAGAGAGAAGGCCCCGCACCCGGGCCGGGTGCGGGGCTCGGTGGTGCGGGTCAGCTGCGCCAGGTGTCGTTCAGCGTCACCTTCCCGCCGGCGGGGACGGTGGCGACGCGGTTGGCGCCGCTCTCCCAGGTGACGTTCCCGGCGGCGTCCTTGCGGACGTACTTGTACTCGAACGTGGTGCCCGCGGGCAGGGTCACGTCGAGCTTCCACACGGGGTAGGCGGCCGGGTCGAGCTTGAGGGCGCTGCCGGTGTTCCAGTTGCCGAGGGCGGACTGGTTGCCGGTGACGTAGATGTTCTGGCCCGGCGAGGTGGTGGCCGTCACCTGGAACGACGCGCCGCTGGTGGGTGCCGGGGCGGGGGTGGTGGAGCCGCCGCAGGTCGTGGCGCCGGCGTGGAGGGCGAGCGCCGTGTCGGCGCCGAGCGTGGCGGTGAACCGGCCGGAGCCGTCGACCGTGACGGGCTTGTTGCTCTGGACGTCGCAGTACGTGCCGGCGGGCAGCGACGTCTGGAACGTCTGGGTGAGCGGGCCGGCCTCGTGGTTGATCGCGACGAACGCCTTGGTGCCGCGGCCGAAGGCGATGGCGTTGTTGCCGTTGTCCCACCAGTTCACGACGCCCTGACCGCGGGCCGTGTTCCGGAAGGCGACCATCGACTTGATCTCGGTCCAGGCGTGCTGGCACTTCCAGCCGTCGCTGTAGCAGGCGTTGACCTGGCCGCCGTTGGGCGCGCCGGCGTCCTTGTGGGACCACTCGTAGCCGGAGTGGACGTCCGGGGAGCCGTAGGGCCAGGCGAGCATGAACACGCTGGCGAGGGTGTAGTCGGCGCCGTCCTTGTAGTTCAGGGTGTCGCCGCCGCGCTCGGTGTCGTGGTTGTCGACGAAGACGCCGGACTGGCCGGAGGCCATGTAGCCCCACGCCTCGCCGAAGTTCTTCAGGTGGGCGAGCTTCTCGCCGGTGAAGACGCGCTTGAGGTCGCGGGCGTAGCGGAACTCCTGCACGTCGCCGTTGCCGAGGTACTCGCTCGGGGAGACGGCCTCGCCGGCGCCGTGTATCGCCTCCTGCTTCCAGTAGGCGTTCGGGTTGGTCAGCCGGGACTTGATGTTCGCCAGGTCGGCGGCCGGCATGTGCTTGGCGGCGTCGACGCGGAAGCCGTCGACGCCCAGCGACAGCAGGTCGTTCATGTAGGCGGCGATGCGGCCGCGGACGTACTCCTCGCCGGTGTCCAGGTCCGCGAGGCCGACCAGCTCGCACTGCTGGACGTTCCAGCGGTCCTGGTAGTTGGTGATCTGCGAGGTGCAGTTGTCGAAGTCGGTCGCGGAGTAGGTGCCGGGGTAGTCGTACTTCGTGTACGACGAGCCGCCGGTCCCGGTGCCGCTGCCGGCGGTCATGTGGTTGATGACCGTGTCGGCGACGACCTTGACGCCCGCGGCGTGACAGGTGTCGATCATGCTCTTGAAGGCGGCGCGGTCGCCGAGGGGGCCGGCGATGCGGTAGCTGACGGGCTGGTACGCCGTCCACCACGGGGAGCCCTGGATGCGCTCCTGCGGGGGCGAGACCTGGACGTAGCCGTACCCGGCCGGGCCGAGCGTGTCGGTGCACGCCTTGGCGACCGACGCGAACTTCCACTCGAACATCACCGCGGTGACGTCCTTGTCTCCGGGGGCGGCGGCCTGGGCGGTCTGGCTCGGCGCCGTGACGCCGACTGCGGCTCCCGCCACGAGGGCGAGTGCGGCGGCCACGGTTCTTCTGGCCATGTTTCCTCCTGGGGAAGGGAGGTGCGGATGCTGTGGGGGCAGCCTCGTACGGCAACGCGCCATGCCCGCAAGGCCGGTTGAATCTTCTTGCTGCAAGACGGCAGCAACAGTTTTCGGACGTGACCGTACGAGCCCCCCGCCGCAAGGTCAACCCCCCTGACACACTCCGCTCACTTCCGGGTCACGACACGGAAACCAGCGCGCCCGGAGGGCTGCAAGGTCTTTCGCAAGGCATTGCAGTGGTGTTACGTTCAACCGCGTCTCCGGTCCGGTCGGCCGGGGGTCCGGCCGACCCGGCGGGGCCCCACGCGCCCGGCCGGCCGGGCCGGTCACGAACCGGGAGGCCCGGGGCCCGATCAGGACCCCGCCGCCCCGCCCAGGGCACGCCCCGGGCCTCCTCGACCCTTCCGCCGCGTGACGCACCCGTCCTCCACGGCGCCCCCGACGGTGGGGCGCCGGCCCGGGTACGCCCCGGGCCCCGTGTCCCGCTCCCCGCGTGCGGGGGCCGGGGGCGCCCCGCTCCACGCCTCGACCGCCGCCCCGCCGTCCGGTCGCCCTTCCGCACCGCCGTCCTGCCGTTCCGCCGCCGGACGGGACGACCGGCGAACCCGCCCCGCACCGGGGGCCCGTGGGCGGCGTACCCCCCCCGTCCGGCACCTCCCCCTCACGGACTTCACGTCGCCGGCGCTCCGGACGCGCCCGTCCGGCTCCACGGCCCCCGGCACGCGCACCGCCGCGGCCCGGGGCCGCGGCGGTGCGGGTGGGGTGGGGGCGCCGCCCCCGCTACCTCGGCGGGGCCGAGGTGGAGCCGCGGACCACCAGTTCCGGCTGGAAGACGAACTCCGTGCGCTGTACCGGGTTCCCCTCGATCTCCTCCAGCAGCGCGTCCACCGCCGCCGTCGCCATCGCCCGCACCGGCTGCCGCACGGTCGTCAGCGGCGGGTCCGTGAAGGCGATCAGCGGCGAGTCGTCGAAGCCGACCACCGACACGTCCGACGGCACGTCGAGCCCGCGGGCGCGGACCGCGCGGATCGCGCCGAGGGCCATCAGGTCGCTGCCGCACACGATGCCCGTGCAGCCCTGGTCGAGCAGGACGCTCGCCGCCGCGTGGCCGCCCTCCACGCCGAACAGGGTCGGCTGGACGTACGCCTCGGCCCGTTCGCGCTCCACGCCCAGCATCCGGTGCAGCGCGGTGACGAACCCCTCGGCCTTGCGGCGGGAGGGCACGTACCGGGTGGGGCCGATGGCGAGGCCGATGCGCTCGTGGCCCAGCTCCACCAGGTGGCGCACGGCCATGCGGGCCGCGGTCCGGTCGTCGGGGGAGACGAAGTGCGCGTCGATGCGCTCGTTGAAGCCGTTGATGAGGACGAAGGGGACGCCGCGCGCGGCGAGCCGCTCGTAGCGGGAGGGGTCGGCGCTCGTGTCGGCGTGCAGCCCGGACAGGAACACGATGCCGGTGACGCCGCGCTCCTCCAACTGCTCGACCAGCTCGTCCTCGGTGGCTCCGCCCGGCATCTGCGTGCACAGCACCGGCGTGTACCCGTAGCCGGCCAGGACCTGCTCGATCACCTGGGCGAACGCCGGGAAGATGGGGTTGGTCAGCTCGGGGATGAGCAGCCCGATGAGGCCCGCGCTGCGCTGCCGGAGCCGTACCGGGCGCTCGTAGCCGAGCACGTCGAGCGCGGCGAGCACGCGGTGGCGGGTGGGTCCCGCGACGCCCGCCTTGCCGTTGAGGACCCGGCTGACGGTCGCCTCGCTCACCCCCGCCTGGGCCGCGATGTCCGCGAGCCGCGGGGCGCCGGCGGCCAGGTCGCCGGCGCCCCGCGACAGGGGAACGGTCACACCGCCCACCAGACGGTCGTGTCGGCGGGCAGTTCGGCCGTGCCGTCCACGCTGGTGCGCACCTGCTCGTTGGAGAGCAGCATCCGGCCGGGCACGTCGATGCGGACCGGCTCGCCGGTGGTGTTCGCGGTGCACACGAACCCCTCGCGGCGGAACGCCAGGACGCCCTCGGGCGACTCCAGCCACTCCACCGCCTCGCCCGCGCCGAGGCCCGGCTGCTCGCGGCGGACGCGCAGGGCGGTGCGGTACAGCTCCAGGGTGGAGCCGGCCACGCCGGTCTGCGCCTCGACGCTCAGGGTGCCCCAGGTGGCGGGCTGCGGCAGCCAGCTGCCGCCGGAGCCGAAGCCGTACGAGCTGCCCTCGACGGTCCACGGGATCGGGACGCGGCAGCCGTCGCGGAAGCCGTCCTGGCCGGTGGCGCGGAAGAACGACGGGTCCTGGCGGACCTCGTCCGGCAGGTCGGTGACGTCGGGCAGGCCGAGCTCCTCGCCCTGGTAGACGTACGCGGAGCCGGGCAGGGCCAGCATCAGCAGGGTCGCCGCGCGGGCGCGGCGCAGGCCCAGCTCACGGTCGCCGGGCTCGCGCAGCTGGGTGCCGAGGCCGGGCGGGTTGGCGAAGCGGGTGGCGTGCCGGGTGACGTCGTGGTTGGAGAGCACCCAGGTGGCGGGGGCGCCGACGGGGCGCATCGCGGCGAGGGACGCGTCGATGACCCGGCGCAGCTCGGCGGCGTCCCAGTGGGTGCCCAGGTACTGGAAGTTGAACGCCTGATGCATCTCGTCGGGACGCACGTAGTTGGCGGTGCGCTCGACGGTGGGGGTCCAGGCCTCGGCGACGAGGACGCGCTCGCCGTCGTACTCCTCCAGGACCTTGCGCCAGCTGCGGTAGACCTCGTGGACGCCGTCCTGGTCGAAGAACGGCATCACGTCGTTGCCGAGGAGCTTCAGCTGGTCGTGGGCGCCGATGTCGGGCAGGCCGGGCGCCTTGACGAGGCCGTGGGCGACGTCGACGCGGAAGCCGTCGACGCCCATGTCGAGCCAGAACCGCAGGATGGAGCGGAACTCGTCCTGGACGGCCGGGTGGTCCCAGTTGAAGTCGGGCTGCTCGGGAGCGAACAGGTGGAGGTACCACTCGCCGTCCTCGACCCGGGTCCAGGCGGGGCCGCCGAAGATGGACTCCCAGTCGTTGGGCGGGAGTTCGCCGTTCTCGCCCTTGCCGGGGCGGAAGTGGTAGCGCTCGCGCAGCGGGGAGCCGGGGCCCTCGCGCAGGGCGCGCTGGAACCACTCGTGCTGGTCGGAGGAGTGGTTGGGGACGAGGTCGACGATGATGCGCAGGCCCAGGTCGTGGGCCTCGCGGACGAGGGCGTCGGCGTCGAGGAGGGTGCCGAACATCGGGTCGATGGCCCGGTAGTCGGCGACGTCGTACCCGGCGTCGGCCTGCGGCGACGCGTAGAAGGGGCTCAGCCAGACGGCGTCGACGCCGAGCTCCTTCAGGTACGGCAGGCGGCTGCGGACACCCTCCAGGTCGCCCATGCCGTCGCCGTTGCCGTCGGCGAAGCTGCGCGGGTAGACCTGGTAGATCACCGCTTCTCTCCACCAGCCGGTGTCCGTGCCGGTGGTCGGGGCGGCGGGGGCGGCAAGGTGCTGGGTCATGTCTTCCCTGGGTGGAGTGGGATGGGGGCGGTGCCGGGTCCGGCGACGGGGCTGTCGGGCCGGACCCGGCACCGCCGTCTGGGGGCGCGGGCGGGTCGGACGGGTCCCGGTGGGGACGGGTCCGGGCGGTGCTCAGCCCTTGGTGCCGCCCGCCGTGAGGCCGGCGACGAGGTTGCGCTGGACCAGGAGGAACACCAGGCCCGCCGGGATCGAGATGATCACCGCGGAGGCCGTGAGGTAGCCCCACTCGGCCTTGTGCTGGCCGATGAAGCTCTGCAGGCCGACCGACAGGGTGAGCATCGAGTCGGTGGAGAGGAAGGCGCGGGCGAAGGCGACCTCGCCCCACGCGGTGATGAAGGAGTAGAACGCGGTGACGGCGAGGCCGGGCTTCGCCAGCGGCAGGATCAGCCGGTAGAAGGTGCCGAAGGGGGTGAGCCCGTCGACCCGGCCGGCCTCGTCGATCTCGTGCGGGATCGTGTCGAAGTAGCCCTTCATCATCCAGGCGCAGAACGGCACCGACACCGAGCAGTAGGTGAGGACCAGGCCGATGTACGAGTCGAGCAGGCCCATGTCGCCGAGGATGTTGTACAGGGCGACGATCAGCACCGCGACGGGGAACATCTGCGTGACGAGCAGCACCCACATCAGCGACTTGTGGCCGGGGAAGCGCATCCGGGAGATGGCGTAGCCGGTGGAGGCCGCGACGAAGACGCCGATGAGCGTGGTGCCGGCGGCGACGAGCAGCGAGTTGGCGAACCAGCGCGGGAACTCGGTCTCGCTCAGCACGTACGCGTAGTTGCTGATCTCCAGGCCACCCTCGGCGCTGGTGGGCCTGGTCCAGCCGTCCCGGCCGCGCAGCGAGATGAAGACCATGTACACGATCGGGAAGACCGCGACGAGGCTGGCGGCGATCAGCGCGCCGTGCAGTCCGGCCGAGGCCAGCGGGGAGCGCTCGTGGCGGCCGCGGACCTTGCGGGGGCGGGTGCCGCCGGCGCCGGCGCCGGCGCCGGCGGTGCCGGCCGGGCCGGCCGCGGCGCGGGCCGCGGGGGCGTTCTTCCGGGGTTCGGTCGCCGTGCTCATCGGGCGGCCTCCTGACGGTCGAGGATCCGGCGGTAGAAGACGGCGAAGACGAGGAGCATGGAGAGGATGAGGATCCCGTACGTGGCGGCGCCCGCGTAGTCGCGCACGGAGCCGAAGGCGAGCCGGTAGGCGTAGGTCACGAGGATCTCGCTGTGCAGGGCGTTCGCCTCGCCGAGCATCAGGTAGATGATCGGGAACATGTTGAACGTCCAGATGGTGCCCAGCATGATCACCGTGGCGCTGACCGGGCGCAGGCCCGGCAGGGTGACGTGGCGGAACCGCTGCCAGGGGCTGGCGCCGTCCATCTCGGCGGCTTCGTACTGCTCGCTGGAGATGGCCTGGAGGCCGCCGAGGACGGCGACCATCATGAACGGCACGCCGAGCCAGACGTTGACGCCGATGACGGCGACCTTCTGCATGAAGGTGTCGCCGAGCCAGTCGACGGGGCCGATGCCCAGCTTCCCGAGCATGGCGTTGAAGACGCCGGACTCGGAGTTGTACATCATGCGCCAGATGTAGGTGGCGACGAAGGGGGGCACCGCCCACGGCAGGATGAGCAGCACGCGGTACAGGGAGCGGCCCTTGAGCTTGCGGTTGAGCAGCAGGGCCAGGCCCAGGCCGATCGTGTAGTGGAAGAACACGCAGGACACGGTCCACACCACGGTCCACAGGAGCTTGGGGTAGAACTCGCCGTCGGCGCCGGACAGCACCCGCCAGTAGTTGTCGAGGCCGACGAACTGGTAGGTGGCCGGGATCTCGGTCGCGCCGAGCTGCTTGGCGACGTTGAGCTCGTTGGCGTCGGTGAACGACAGGTAGACGCCCTGGACCAGCGGGTAGGCGATCAGCACGCCGATGACCAGCACCACCGGCAGCACCATGGCCCAGGCGTACCAGTGCCGGTCGTAGAGACGCTTCATGCGGGTGAGCAGCCCGGTCCGGGCAGGCCGCGCGGCCGTGGCGGGATCTGCGGTGGCTGTCTTCATGGAAGTTGTTTTCCCTCAGTGCGTACGGGTCCGGCCCGGACCGGCGTCCGCGTCCTCGCGGTGCCGGTCCGGGCCGAAGGGGCTCAGTCGACCGAGTACTCCTTGAGGGAGTTGATGTTGGTCTTCCACTTCTCGGCGGTGGTGTCGAGGCCCTTCTCGACGGTGGTGTTGCCCTTGAGGGTCTCGATGTACTGCTTGGTCCACTCGGTGAACATGTCGCTCACGCCGGCGACGGCGGGACGCGCGGTGGAGTCGGCCAGCACGTTCTTGAAGGAGGCGCGGATCGGGTCGGCGACGACCTTGACGGTGTAGGCGTCGTCACGGGTCGGCAGGACGCCGGTCTCGGTGGCGGCGAACTCCTGCGACGCGGCGGAGGTCATGAACGCCACGAACTTCTGGGCGGCCGCCTTGTGGGGGGCGTCGGCGCCGTTGTAGACGACGAGGTTGTGGCCGCCGGTGGGCGTGCCGGCCTTGCCGGAGGAGCCGGACGGGACCGGGGCGACGCCCAGGTTGTCCTTGTTCTTGAACGCCTTGCCGGTGAGGTCGTCGGCCGTGGACCACGGGCCGTTGACGACCATGGCGACCTTGCCGTCCTTGAAGGCGGCCTGCATGTTGTTGTAGCCGTCGGTGAAGTCCGGCTTGACGGCGACACCGCTCTTGATCATGTCGACGGCGGTCTGGACGGCCTTCTTGCCGGCCTCGTCGTCGACGGTGATCTTCTTGGTGTCGGTGTCGACCATCATGCCGCCCTCGCCGTAGAGGAACGGCAGGGCGAAGTAGCTGTCCGGGTTGAGGTAGATGCCGTCGACGCCGGTCTTCTGCTTGATGGTCTTCGCCGCGGTGGACAGCTCGGCCCAGGTCTTCGGCGGCTGGACGCCGGCCTTCGCGAAGACCTCCTTGTTGTAGAGGAGCGCGAGGGCGTCGGTGACCTGCGGGACGCCGTAGAGCTTCCCGTTGACCTTGGCGCCGTCGACCAGGCCCTGGTTGAAGGAGTCGATCTCCTTGGTGGCGGGCGTGCCGTCGAGCGGGGCGAGGTACTGGTTCTCGGCGAGGCCGGCGGTCCAGCCGACGTCGGCGCGCAGCACGTCGGGGGCGTTGCCGGCCTGGGCGGCGGTCTTGTACTTCTGCTCGGCCTCGGCGAACGGGACGTTCTGGTACTTGACCTTGACGTCCTTGTGGGCGGCCTCGAACTTCTCGATCAGCTTCTTGTAGGTCGGCGCCTCGTTCGTGGCATCCGAGGTGTCCCACCAGGTGATGGTGACCGGGCCGCCGGTCGCCGCCGTGTCCTCACTGTCGCCGCCGCAGGCCGTCGCCGCGAGGGCCAGGCTCGCGACCAGCGCGGTGGCCGCTATGCCACGCCGCATGTGAACTCCTTCAACTGATCCCGGGGAAGACCGAGGCGGAAGATCTTGCGATGACTTGCCACCTGCCGACCGCTCCTTCGCGGGCGCGCCGGGTTGCCAGGAACGTAACAGGGATGAAAACGAGCCGAAAGACCTTGCGGCAAATTTCTGCAAGGCCAGGGGATCGTTACATCCACGTGTCCCTACAGTTGCCGTCGCATCGCTTGACACACCAGGCGCGGGCGCCCTCGCGCCGCTTCCACGCGCCCCCGCGGCCGGTCTTGCGGGGCGCCGCAAGGGTCTGCAAGCCTTTTCACACCGCTTGCAGGAGGTCGCGTTCCGGACGAGAGGCACCCGCGCCCATGGCCCACGAGCTGACCACACCGGCCCGGACGCCGCGGGGCCGGCGCCCCGCCCCGCCCGACCGCCCCGACTGGTGGCGGGACGCCGTCATCTACCAGGTGTACGTCCGCTCCTTCGCCGACAGCGACGGCGACGGGATCGGGGACCTGCGCGGCGCGCGGGAGCGGCTGCCGCACCTGGCGCGGCTGGGCGCGGACGCGGTGTGGCTCACCCCGTTCTACGCCTCGCCGCAGGCGGACGGCGGCTACGACGTGGCGGACCACCGCGCGGTCGACCCGGTCTTCGGGGACCTGGCCGACGCGGACGACCTGGTCCGGGCGGCGCACGGGCTGGGCCTGCGGGTGATCGTCGACGTCGTCCCCAACCACACGTCGGACCGGCACCCCTGGTTCCAGGAGGCCCTCGCGGGCACCGGCCGGGACCGGTACCACTTCCACCCCGGCAAGGGCCCGGACGGGTCGCTGCCGCCCAACGACTGGGAGTCCGTCTTCGGCGGCCCGGCCTGGACGCGGGTGCCGGACGGCTCCTGGTACCTGCACCTGTTCGCCCCGCAGCAGCCGGACCTGAACTGGGAGTGCGAGGAGGTGTGGGCCGAGTTCGCCTCCGTGCTGCGGTTCTGGCTGGACCTGGGGGTCGACGGGTTCCGCGTGGACGTCGCGCACGGGATGGTGAAGGCGCCGGGGCTGCCCGACGTCGGCAGCCGCGAGCAGGCCCGGCTGATCGGCGCGCAGCGGCTGCCCTTCTTCGACCAGGACGGCGTCCACGAGATCCACCGCGGCTGGCGGCGCCTCCTGGACTCCTACGAGGGGCGGCGCATCGCGGTCGCCGAGGCGTGGGCGCCGACGCCGGAGCGGCTCGCCCTGTACGTACGCCCCGACGAGCTGCACCAGGCGTTCAACTTCCCCTACCTGCAGTGCCCGTGGGACGCGGACGCGCTGCGCAGGGTGATCGACGAGTCGCTGCGCGCGACCGGGTCGGTGGGCGCCCCCGCGACCTGGGTGCTGTCCAACCACGACGTGGTGCGGCACACCACGCGGCTCGGCGGCCTGCGCAGGGCGCGGGCGGCGGCGCTGCTGACGCTGGCGCTGCCCGGGTCCGTCTACCTCTACCAGGGCGAGGAGCTGGGGCTGCCGGAGGTGACGGACCTGCCGGACGGGCTGCGCCAGGACCCGGCGTTCCGCCGCGGCGAGGGCCAGGACGGGCTGCGCGACGGCTGCCGGGTGCCGATCCCGTGGACGCGGGACGGCCCGTCGTACGGGTTCGGGCCGGGCGGGAGCTGGCTGCCGCAGCCCGAGGGGTGGGGCGCGCTGTCGGTCGCGGCCCAGACCGGGGACCCGGCGTCGACGCTGGAGCTGTACCGGACCGCCCTGGCCGTGCGCCGCGAGCACCCCGCCCTGGGCGCGGGCGGGGCGGTGGAGTGGCTTCCCGCACCGCGCGGGGTCCTCGCGTTCCGGCGGACCGCGGAGGGCGGCGGCGTGGTGTGCGTCGCCAACACCACGGACCGCGCGGTGGGGATCCCCCGTCCCGGCGGGCCCGGCGGGCGGCTCCTGCTGTCCGCCGCCGCGGAGGAGGACCCCGTGCCGGAGGACGGTCCGCGGGGCCCCGCCGGCACCGTCACCGTCGCCCCCGACTCCTGCTCCTGGTGGGCAATCTGACGTGCGCCCGGTACAGTCCCACCACATGACCGCACGGCTAGCCGACATCGCAGCCCAGGCGGGGGTCAGCGAAGCCACAGTCAGCCGGGTGCTCAACGGCAAGCCCGGGGTGGCCGCGGCCACCCGCCAGTCCGTGCTGGCCGCGCTGGACGTCCTCGGCTACGAGCGGCCGGTGCGGCTGCGCCAGCGCAGCGCCGGACTCGTGGGACTCATCACGCCCGAGCTGGACAACCCGATCTTCCCGGCGCTGGCCCAGGTCATCGGCCAGGCCCTCACCCGCCAGGGATACACCCCGGTCCTCGCCACGCAGACGCCGGGCGGGTCCACCGAGGACGAGCTGACCGAGATGCTCGTCGAGCGCGGCGTCTCCGGCATCATCTTCGTCTCCGGCCTGCACGCCGACACGACCGCCGACACGCAGCGGTACGACCAGCTGCGCGGCAAGGGCGTCCCGTTCGTCCTGCTCAACGGCTTCTCCCCGCACGTCCGGGCGCCGTTCGTCTCGCCCGACGACCGGGCCGCGATGAAGCTCGCCGTCACCCACCTCGCCTCCCTGGGCCACACCCGGATCGGCCTCGCGGTCGGGCCGAAGCGGTTCGTGCCCGTCCTGCGCAAGATCGAGGGCTTCCACGCCGGGATGCGGGAGCGGCTCGGCTTCTCCCCGGAGCAGACCGAGGAGCTGATCCAGCACTCCCTGTACACGCTGGAGGGCGGGCAGGCGGCGGCGGGCGCGCTCATCGAGCGGGGCTGCTCGGCGATCGTGTGCGCCAGCGACATGATGGCGCTCGGCGCGATCCGGGCCGCCCGGCAGCGGGGCCTGCAGGTGCCCGGGGACGTGTCGGTCGTCGGCTTCGACGACTCCCCCCTCATAGCCTTCACCGACCCGCCCCTGACCACGATCCGGCAGCCGGTGCAGGCGATGGGGCAGGCGGCGGTGCGGGCGCTGCTGGAGGAGATCGGCGGGACGCCCGCCCCCCACAGCGAGTTCGTCTTCATGCCCGAGTTGGTCGTGCGCGGTTCGACGGCCGCGGGACCTCGGGGTCAGCGGTCCTCCGAAAGGCGGACGGATGGCGGCGAGAATCCGATTGAAGGATGATCGACCTCCAGGTGCTTTCTGGCAGACTCTCCGCTCATGAGTGACAGGATTTTGACCACGTCGGAAGGCCGTTCGGCAGGACGCCCGGCCGCGTGGCACCGGCTGCGTTCACCGCGCCATCCGCGTATCTGGGTCGAGATCCTGCTCCTCGCGGTCAGTTACGGCGTGTACTCGCTCATTCGCAACGCGGTACCGGAACAGAAGGCGCAGGCGCTGCGCAACGCCGACTGGATCTGGCGCGCCGAGCACAGCCTGGGCCTGGCCTTCGAGAAGACGGTCAACCACGCGGTGGACTCGGTGGGCTGGCTCATCGTGTCGATGAACTACTACTACGCGACGCTGCACTTCATCGTGACCATCGGCGTGCTCGTGTGGCTCTACCGCTGGCACCCGGGCCGTTACGCGGCGATCCGCATGATCCTGTTCTCCACCACCGCCGTGGCCCTGCTCGGCTACTACCTGTACCCGCTCGCTCCCCCCCGGTTGATGGAGAGCGAGAACTTCATCGACACGGTGCTGGTCCACCAGACCTGGGGTTCCATGGCCTCGGGCGACCTGAAGCACATGTCGAACCAGTACGCCGCGATGCCGTCGATGCACATCGGCTGGTCCCTGTGGTGCGGACTGGCGATATTCGCCCTCGCCAAGGCACCGTGGGCGCGGATCCTGGGCCTGCTGTACCCGGCGGCCACCCTGGTCGTGATCGTCGCGACCGCCAACCACTTCTGGCTGGACGCCGTGGGCGGCGTCCTCTGCCTCGGCTTCGGCCTCGGCCTCGTGTACGTCTGGTACGGCACGCTGCCGCACCGGCTGCCGCGCCACGTGCGCAGGCGCACCCTGCGGGAGGACGCCGACGCGGGGCCGGTCGCCGTGCCCGCCCTCGCCGCGGGCGGTTCCGGGGACCCGGCGGCGCCCGCGGTGGGCGCGGCCCACGCGCCGTAGGGCGGGCGGGCCCGCGGCTCAGCCCCCGTAGAACAGCTCGTCCACCACGGCCCGGGCGCGGCGCGTCGTCCGCCGGTAGTCGTCCACCATCTCCCCCGCGTGACCGGGCCCGTACCCCAGGTAGCGGCCCACGGCGGCCAGTTCCCGCGCGTCCGCCGGGAACGTGTCCCCGGCGCGGCCCCGCACCAGCATCACGCCGTTGCGGACGCGGGTGGCCAGCACCCACGCCTCGTCGAGGGTCCGCGCGTCCCGCTCGTCGATCAGCCCCGCCTCGCGGGCCGCGGCGAGCGCCGCGCGCGTCCGGGTCGTCCGCAGGCCCGGCACCTCGTGGGCGTGCCGCAGCTGCATCAGCTGCACCGTCCACTCCACGTCGGACAGGCCGCCCCGGCCCAGCTTCGTGTGCAGGGTGCGGTCCGCGCCGCGCGGCAGCCGCTCGTTCTCCATCCGGGCCTTCAGGCGGCGGATCTCGCGGACGGCCGCCTCGTCCAGGCCCTTCGCCGGGTACCGGAGCGGGTCGATCAGCTCGATGAACCGGCGGCCCAGGTCGAGGTCGCCCGCCATCGGCTCGGCCCGCAGCAGGGCCTGGCTCTCCCACCCGAGCGACCAGCGCCGGTAGTACGCCTCGTACGACCTCAGGGTGCGTACCAGGGGCCCGCTGCGGCCCTCCGGGCGCAGGTCGGCGTCGATCGGCAACGGCGGGTCGGCGGTCGGCAGTTGCAGCAGCCGGCGCATCTCGGCGACGACCCGGTTCGCGGCGCCGGCCGCCTCCTGCTCGTCGACGCCGTCGCGCGGTTCGTGGACGAACAGCACGTCGGCGTCCGACCCGTAGCCCAGCTCGTGGCCGCCGAACCGGCCCATGCCGATGACCGCGAAGCGGGTGGGGAGCCTGTCGCCCCACTCGGCGCGCACGGCGGCGCGCAGGGCGCCCGCGACGGTCGCCGCGTTGAGGTCCGTGACGGCCTGCCCCACCCGGTCCACCAGCGCGCCCGCGTCCGCGTGGGCCGGGGCCTCCTCCGTCCCGTACGACGCGATGATGTCGGCGGCGGCCGTGCGGAACAGCTCCCGGCGGCGGACCCCGCGGGCCGCGGCCACCGCCTGCTCCGGGGTGTCGGCGCGGCCGACCGCCGCGAGGATCTCCGGCTCCAGGTGGCGGCGGCCGCGCGGCTCCAGGCCCTCCCGGGCGCCGAGGATCGCCACCGCCTCGGGGGCGCGCAGCAGCAGGTCCGGGGCGAGGCGGCCGGCGGACAGGACGCGGGCCAGGTTCTCCGCGGCGGCGCCCTCGTCGCGCAGCAGCCGCAGGTACCAGGGGGTGGCGCCGAGCGCGTCCGACACCTTCCGGAAGCCGAGCAGGCCGGCGTCGGGGTCGGCGGAGTCGGCGAACCAGCCCAGTAGCACCGGCAGCAGGGTGCGCTGGATGGCGGCCTTGCGGCTCACCCCGGACGACAGGGCCTCCAGGTGGCGCAGGGCGGCCGCCGGGTCGGCGTACCCGAGCGCCTCGAGCCGCTGCCCGGCCGCCTCGGGGCTGAGCCGGATCTCGCCGGGGGCGAGCTGGGCGACGGCGTCGAGCAGCGGCCGGTAGAACAGCTTCTCGTGGAGGCGCCGCACGACGGACGCGTGCCGCCGCCACTCCCGGTTCAGCTCCGCGACGGGGTCCGTGCGCAGGCCGAGGGAGCGGCCCAGGCGGCGCAGGTCCTCCTCGCCCTCCGGGACCAGGTGCGTGCGGCGCAGCCGGTACAGCTGGATGCGGTGCTCCATGGCGCGCAGGAACCGGTACGCCGCGTCGAGCTGGGCGGCGTCGGCCCGGCCGACGTAGCCGCCGGCGGCGAGGGCGGAGAGCGCGGCGAGGGTCGTGCCGCTGCGCAGCGTCACGTCGCTGCGGCCGTGGACGAGCTGGAGGAGCTGGACGGCGAACTCCACGTCGCGCAGGCCGCCCGGACCCAGTTTGAGTTCCCGCTCCAGGTGGGCGGGCGGGATGTTGTCGACGACGCGGCGGCGCATCCGCTGCACGTCGGTGACGAAGTTCTCCCGTTCGGCGGCCTGCCAGACCATCGGGGACAGCGCCTCGACGTACGCGGTGCCCAGTTCGGTGTCGCCGGCGACCGGGCGGGCCTTGAGCAGCGCCTGGAACTCCCAGGTCTTCGCCCAGCGCTGGTAGTAGGCGACGTGGCTGGAGAGGGTGCGGACGAGGGGGCCGTTGCGGCCCTCGGGGCGGAGGTTGGCGTCGACGGGCCAGATCGAGCCCTCGACGGTGGTCTCCGAGCAGATCCGCATCAGGTGGGAGGCGAGGCGGGTGGCGGCCTGGAGCGCCTCCCGCTCGTCGGCACCGTCCGCGGCCTCCGCCACGAAGATCACGTCCACGTCGGAGACGTAGTTCAGCTCGTGGCCGCCGCACTTGCCCATCGCGATGACCGCGAGCCGGCACCGCGCGGCGTCCTCGGGGGCGGCGGCGCGGGCGAGGGCGAGCGCCGCGCGGAGCGTCGCCGTGGCGAGGTCGGCCAGCTCGGCGGCGGTCTGGGCGACGTCGGTGGTGCCGCACACGTCGCGGGCGGCTATGCCCAGCAGGCTGCGGCGGTAGGCGACGCGCAGGGACACCGGGTCGGTGGCGGCGGCGAGGTCGCGCTCGAACTCCGCGACCCCCGGGTGCAGGTCGGCCGCCTCGTACGTGACGAGGGCCCGCCAGTCCAGCGGGTGGCGCGCCAGGTGGTCGCCGAGCGCCTCGGACGCGCCGAGCACGCCGAGGAGCCGGTCGCGCAGCGGCTTGGCGGAGACCAGCGTGGACAGCAGCTCCTGCGGCCCGTCGGGCTGCGCCTCCGCGAGCCGCACCAGGCCGCGCAGGGCGAGGTCCGGGTCGGCGGTCGCCCCGAGGGCGTCGAGGAGGACGGGGTCGGAGCGGACCGGGGCCAGGGCGGGGCCGTCGAGCAGCCGCTCGGCGGCGGACGCGTCGGTGAAGCCGTGCCGCAGCAGCCGTGTGAAGGTGCTGCTCCTACGCCCCGGCGCCGTCGTCATGTCGGCCTCTCCCTCCACGCGTCCACGCTCGGCCCGAGCCTATTCGCCCCGGCCGCGCGCATGCGCCCGGCGTCCGTCCGCGCGCCGGTCAGTGGAGGATCCGGTACCGCACGTGCGTGACGTCCGGGGCGTCGACGACCCGGTCCTTCGCCAGCCGCAGCGCGGGGTCGACGCCGTCGAAGAGGCGGACGCCGCCGCCCAGCAGCAGCGGGACGACGTGCAGCTCCAACTCGTCGACGAGGCCCGCGTTCAGGTACTGGCGCGCGGTGTGCGCCCCGCCGGAGACCCGCACGTCCCCGCCGCGGGCCGCGGCGCGCGCCTGGTCGAGGGCGGCGTGGATGCCGTCCGTGACGTACGTGAAGACGGTGCCCTCACCGACCCGCGCGTCGCGGGCGCTGGTGGTGAGGACGAAGACGGGCGCCCGGAGGGGCGGCGGGTCGGGCCACGCCCGCTCGCCCCCGTCGAACGTGCGGCGGCCCATGACGTACGCCCCGGCGCGGTCGGGGTCCCCGGCGGCGTACCGCCACGCGTGGAGTCGCTCCCCGCCGTCCCCGAGGGGGTTGTCGGGCCCGGCGTGCGGCCCGGCGACGAAGCCGTCCAGGGACACGCCGAGGCTCACGAAGACCTTGCTCATCCCCCCATGCTCGCCCTCCCGGCCCCCCGCCGCACCGCGGGACCGCGCCGGACGGCCCGGGGGCGGCCCGGGGGGTGTGGAGCGCCGGGCCGGGGCCGCGTGGCGGGAGGCGCGGTGGCCCGCGGTTACAGCACCGGCAGGTTCTTGCGCAGCTCGAAGGCGGTGACCTCGGAGCGGTACTCCTCCCACTCCTGCTTCTTGTTGCGCAGGAAGAAGTCGAAGACGTGCTCGCCCAGGGTCTCCGCGACCAGCTCGCTGCGCTCCATCAGGGAGATCGCCTCGCCCAGGTTCTGCGGGAGCGGTTCGATGCCCATCGCGCGGCGCTCGCCGTCGGAGAGGGCCCACACGTCGTCGTCGGCGCCGGGGCCGAGCTCGTAGTTCTCCTCGATGCCGCGCAGGCCCGCGGCGAGGAGGAGGGCGTAGGAGAGGTACGGGTTGCAGCCGGCGTCGAGGGAGCGGACCTCGATGCGGGAGGAGCCGGTCTTGCCGGGCTTGTACATGGGGACGCGGATCAGCGCGGAGCGGTTGTTGTGGCCCCAGCAGATGTACGAGGGGGCCTCGCCGCCCGATCCGGCGGTGCGGGTGGAGCCGCCCCAGATGCGCTTGTAGGAGTTGACCCACTGGTTGGTGACGGCGGAGATCTCCGCGGCGTGGCGCAGGAGGCCCGCGATGAAGGAGCGGCCGACCTTGGACAGCTGGTACTCGGCGCCGGACTCGTAGAACGCGTTGCGGTCGCCCTCGAAGAGGGAGAGGTGGGTGTGCATGCCGGAGCCGGGGTACTCCGAGAACGGCTTCGGCATGAAGGTCGCCTGGACGCCCTGCTCCAGCGCCACCTGCTTCATGACCAGGCGGAACGTCATGATGTTGTCGGCCGTCGACAGGGCGTCGGCGTAGCGCAGGTCGATCTCCTGCTGGCCGGGGGCGCCCTCGTGGTGGGAGAACTCCACGGAGATGCCCATGGACTCCAGCATCGTGATGGCCTGCCGGCGGAAGTCCATGCCGACGTTCTGCGGGGTGTGGTCGAAGTAGCCGGAGTTGTCGGCGGGGGTGGGCCGCCTGCCGTCGACGGGCTTGTCCTTGAGCAGGAAGAACTCGATCTCGGGGTGGGTGTAGAAGGTGAAGCCGAGGTCGGAGGTCTTCGCGAGGATGCGCTTGAGGACGTAGCGGGGGTCGGCGAAGGACGGGGAGCCGTCGGGCATGAGGATGTCGCAGAACATCCGGGCCGTACCGGGGGCCTCGGCGCGCCAGGGGAGGATCTGGAAGGTGGCCGGGTCCGGCTTGGCGATCATGTCGGACTCGTACACGCGCGCGAAGCCCTCGATGGCCGAGCCGTCGAAGCCGATGCCCTCGTCGAACGCCTGCTCCAGTTCGGCGGGGGCGACGGCGACCGACTTGAGGAAGCCGAGCACGTCGGTGAACCACAGGCGCACGAAGCGGATGTCGCGCTCCTCCAGGGTTCGGAGCACAAATTCCTGCTGCTTGTCCATTTCCACACCCATCCTCGCTGATCAGGGCCAGCATGCCACCACACGGTTTCGTGCGCGTTGCGAACCCATAGTGCCCGGCCGGGTGTGGCGTACGTAACGTCAGGTGCCGCGCAGGGCGGGCGGCGGGGAGTTCCCGCAGACTGGGGCCATGGACCGTGTCCCGAGGGAACTGCCCGGTGTCCGTCCTCCGCGCTGGCTGCGCGCGGTGCCCTGGGGGCTGCTGCTGGCCGTGCTCGCGGCGCAGGTCCTGACGCCCGAGACGGTGCAGCTGGGCTTCGCGCTCGCCGTGGTGGCGCCGCTGGCGTCGCTGGCGTACGGGGTGCTCGGCACGTCGCTGGCGGCAGTCGTGGTCATGCTGGCGCTGGTCCTCCCCTACGCCCGCGCGGTGCACGCCACCGGCGGCGACCTGCTGGCGTTCGGGCTGATCGGCGGGGTGAGCGTGCTGCTGGCGTGGGCGCGCGCCCGGCGCGAGGCCCAGCTGGTGACGGTGCGCACGGTCGCGGAGGCCGCCCAGTACGCGGTGCTGCCGCCGCTGCCGCCGCGGGTGGGGCCGGTGCGGTGCGGGGCGCTGTACCGGGCGGCGGTGCGGACGGCGCTGGTCGGCGGGGACCTGTACGACGTGCAGCCCGGTCCGTACGGGGTGCGTGCGGTCGTGGCGGACGTGAAGGGGCACGGGCTGTCGGCGGTCTCGACGGTGGCGGCGCTGCTCGGCACGTTCCGGGAGGCGGTGCTGGACGAGCCGGAGCTGACGGGGGTGGCCGCGCGGCTGGACCGGCGGCTGGTGGTGGACTCCTCGCGGCAGGAGGACACGGAGCTGTTCGCGACGGCCGTGCTGGTGGAGTTCCCCCGCGACGCGCCGGACGACGGCGGGCCCGGCGGGCCGGGCGGGGACGGCGGGCCGGGCCGGAGGGTCGAGGCGCGGGTGCTGAGCTGCGGCCACCCCCCGCCGCTCCTGGTGACGGGGAACGGGGTGCGGGAGGTCGAGGTGGAGCCGGGTCCGCCGCTCGGGCTGGGCCTGACGGGGCCGTCCGCCCCGACCCCGGCGAGCGTGCCGCTGGAACCGTCGTGCGTGCTGCTGGCGCACACGGACGGGGTGACGGAGGCCCGTGACGCGGCCGGGGAGTTCTACCCGCTCACCGAGCGGATCCGGCCGGAACTCGACCCCGTGGCGCTGGTGCGGGCGGTGTGGCGGGACGTGTCGGGGTACACCGGCGAGATCGTCGACGACGTGGCGCTCCTCGCCCTGCGGGTGAGTCCCGCCGACTGAGCGCCCGCTCCCCCTGGCGTACGCAGGGGGGTGGCCGATTACCATCACGCCCATGGAGGGCCTGCGGCTCATACGCATCGCGCGTCCCGCGCGCATCGTGCGTCCCATGGCCCTGGTGAGCGCCGTGGCGACGCTCCTCGCCGCGCTGTTGCTGTGCTCCGGTCCCGCCGGGCACTCCGGCCGGGACGGGCACGCCGGTCCGGGCGGCGCCGCCCGCGACGGGCACGCGTCGGCGCGCGCGGTGGCGGACCCGCTGCCGTTCGACCCGGCGGCGGCGACCGCGAGCCGGTTCGGCTGCCCCTACGACGACCGCGACTGCGACCTCTTCCCCCCGCTCACCCCGGCGGTGCTGACCGTCCCGCCCCCGGACCCGCCGTCGCACGCGGACGGGCTCGCCCCGTTCGCCCCCGCGCCGGGCGCGGTGCGGCCCGACGGCCCCCGGGCCCCGCCCAGGGCCCCCGACCTCCACGTCCTGCAGGTGCTGCGGACCTGACGGGCCGCACGGCGCGTCCGCGCGCCGTCCCGCCGCCAGGTTCCCTCCCGCTCCCGCCCGGGAGCGCTCTCGCAGCAAGGAAACGATCCGTCATGACCCCCAACCGTTCCTCGTCCCCCGACCGCCGGGCCCGGATAGAGCAGATGCGCAGGGCCGAGCTGGCCCGCGAGCGCCGCACCCGCGTCCTCACACTGACGCTGAGCGCCGCCGTCGTCGCCGGTCTCGTCGGCTTCGGCGCGTACGTGCTCGACGAGGAGTCGCAGGAGAAGCAGCAGCAGGAGGCCGCGGCCAGGGCCCCCATCGCGGACGAGAAGTCGTGGGACGCGAAGAAGCTGGGCCGCGACCACGTCACGCAGACCGTCGCGTACCCGATGAAGCCGCCGGTGGGCGGCGACCACCACCAGGTGTGGATGGACTGCGACGGCGCCGTCTACGAGGAGCCCGTCCCCGAGGTGAACGCGGTCCACTCGCTGGAGCACGGCGCGGTGTGGGTGACGTACAACGACAAGGCCCCGAAGGACGCCGTCGAGGCGCTGGAGAAGAAGGTCGCCCGGACGCCGTACACGATGATGAGCCCGGTCGCGGACCAGGCGGGCGCGATCATGCTGTCGGCGTGGGGCAAGCAGGTCACCGTGGACGGCGCCGACGACCCGCGCGTGAACCAGTTCCTCGCCCGGTACGTGCAGGGCCCGCAGACGCCCGAGCCGGGTGCGGCGTGCACCGGCGGGATGAACGGGACGGCGAAGCGGTGACCCCCGCGGAGCCGGAGGGCGCGGACCGGGAGGCCGGCGCGGAGCCGGCCGCCCGCACCCGGCCGGGCCGGCTGGTCTGGCCGGCGGCGGGGGCGGTGGTGCTGGCGCTGCTGTTCGCGGGCTGGGCCACGGTCACGGCGCTGGGCCGGGACGCCGGGCGGCCGGCGGCGGCCGTGCCGGGCGACGGCTCGGCGGACGCCGGGTTCGCGCGGGACATGTCGGTGCACCACCAGCAGGCGGTGGAGATGTCGTTCATCGTGCGGGACCGCACGCGGGACGAGGAGGTGCGCCGTCTGGCGTACGACATCGCCAACACGCAGGCCAACCAGCGCGGCATGATGCTGGGCTGGCTGGACCTGTGGGGCCTGCCGAAGACGGCGCCGGACCGGGAGCCGATGGCCTGGATGGCGCGGGGCCACGGCACGGACCCCGGCGGGGCGTACGGCGGCGGCCACGGGGACGCGCACGGCGGCGGGGCGCACAGCGGCCCGGCCGCCACCGCCGGCGGGGCGCTCATGCCGGGCATGGCCACCAAGGCCGAGCTGGAGCGGCTGCGTTCGGCGAGCGGTGTCGCCGCCGAGGTGCTGTACCTCCAGCTGATGACCGACCACCACGAGGGCGGCGTCGCCATGGCGCAGGGCTGCGCCGACGCCTGCCGCGTCGGCGTGCAGCGGAGCCTCGCCCAGGGCATGGTCGACGCGCAGCGGTCGGAGATCGGCCTGATGGCCGACCTGCTGGCGAAGCGCGGGGCGAAGCCGCGCGGCTGACCCGCCGGGCCCGTGCCCGACCGCTGCGGCCCGCCGTCCGGGGTCGCAGCGGTCGCGGGGGCGGGTGGGCGCGTCCAGAATGAAGGGGCTCGGGGAGACCACGCATGCCCTTACGGAGGAACGCACCCCATGACCACCGCCCGAGACATCATGCACCCGGGGGCCCACTGGATCCCCGCCCACGAGACCCTGGACCGCGCCGCGCAGCTGATGCGCGAGCACAACGTGGGCGCGCTGCCCATCGCCGACGAGAACGAGCGGCTCTGCGGCATCGTCACGGACCGCGACATCGTCCTCAAGTGCGTCGCGGCGGGCCGCGACCCGTCCCGTGTGACGTGCGGCGACGTGGCGGAGGGCACCCCCCGCTGGATCGACGCGGGCGCGGACGTGAACGAGGTGCTGCGCGAGATGCAGAGCCACCGGATCAAGCGCCTGCCGGTCATCGAGAACAAGCGGCTGGTCGGCATCATCAGCGAGGCCGACCTCGCCCGGCACCTGCCGCAGGACAAGGTCGCCGAGTTCGCCCAGGGCGTGTACGCGCGGTCCTGACGCGGACCGTGCACGGCCCCGCCCGGCCTCACCGGGCCGGCGGGTGGAGGACCGCCCCGGCGATCGCGCCGGGGCGGTCCAGCATCATCAGGTGGCCCGCCCCCCGGACGAGGGTCAGGGGGGCATCCAGCGCGTCGGCGAGGGCCCGTTGGCGGGCCGTCCAGCGGTCGGTGCCGTCCGGGGAGTCCGGGGCGGCCAGCACCGTGACGGGGAGCCCGGCGGGCAGCGGGTGGCGGGCGCGCAGGGCGAGGAGCCCGGCGGCGACGGCCCGGTAGTGCGCGTTCTCCAGGAGGGCGCCGTCCAGGACGCGGCGGGTGCGGTAGCAGCGGCGTACCGGTGCGCGGCCGGCCGGGTCGGGCGCGTACCCGGCGCGGGAAAGGCGGACCAGCGCGCGGCGGGCGCGGGGGCCGAGCGCGGCGGGGGCGCCCGCGGCGGTGAGCAGGGCTCCCGCGGCGCGGGCCAGGGCGGTGTGGAGCGCGGCGGTGCGCGGGGCCGGGGCGCGCGCGTGCTCCTCCACGGACGCGTCGGCCAGGACCAGCGCCGCCGTCCGCGCCGGGTGCAGCCGGGCGAACGCCTCCGCGTGGAACCCGGCGAGGGAGTGCCCGACCACGGTCACCCGTTCGCCGCCCATCCCCAGCGCGTCCAGCAGGGCCGCGATCCGGTCCGCCTCGCCCCGCGCGGTCGGCGCCGCCCCGGCCGGGCCGCTCAGCCCGTGGCCGGGCCGGTCGAAGCGGACGACCGTGCGGTGCGGCGCGAGCAGCGGTACCACCGGGTCCCAGTCGAACCAGCACAGCGCCAGCCCGGCGCTCAGCACGCACACCGGCCCCGAGCCCTCGACGGCCACGTGGTGGGGCACGCCCCCCACCCGGACGAAGCGGTTCACCGGCGCCGTCCCGCGCGGCGCGGCAGCGACCGGGCCAGCAGGAGCAGCCAGACCGCCACCAGCAGCAGCTGCACGCGCTGGCCGGCGCCCAGCGCCCCGTGGCCGCGCCCCGCCTCGAACGCGGCGACCGCGGCGAGCGTCCAGGCCGTGGCGGCCAGCTCCAGCGCGACGAGGACCGGCCCGGTACGGGCGAGGGGCGGCCACCAGCCGTAGCGGCGGGCGGCGACGGTCAGCGCGACGACCGCCGTGACGGCGCCCGCCATCGCGAGGCCGGAGCTCACGGCGTGCGCGGCGTGCGTGGCCGGCACCAGGCCGGCGTCCTCGCGGGCCCGGCACACCGCGTCGGCGGTGGGCGCGCAGCTGAGCGGCAGCCGGGAGTCGGCGGCGGTGGCCGCGCCGAACACGGCCAGGGCCGCCCATCCGGTGACCGCCCAGAACCGGCGCCCGGCCGCGAGCAGCGGGGGCAGCGCGGCGGCCAGCAGCAGGACGCCCGCGAGCAGGTCGGTGGCGCGGAACAGGGCGCCCAGCGGCTGGTCGGTGGCGGCCAGTTCGCTGACGTACGACCGGGTGGGGTCCAGGCCGGTGGCGAGCGGCAGTTCGACGACCCAGGCGCTGTAGGAGAGGGCGCCCAGGACGAGGAGGACGGCGACCGGCCACCCGGGCGCGCCGCGCCTCTCCCGCGCGCCGGGGGCGGGCGGCGGGGCCTCGTCGCCGCGGCGGGGCCCCGCGGCCCGGGCGCCCCCGGGGGGCGGGCTCCGGTACGCGGCCGCCGGGGGGTGCGGGCGGCGGGCGGACGGGGCGGCGCGGCACGGGAGGTCCCCGCCGCCCGCCGCCCTGCCGCCCGGCCTCGTGACGATGCGCACGTGGGCCATCCTTCGGGGCGTGCGGGTGCGCGCTCGGTGGCGGCGCCCGCCCGCGGTCCGGCGCCCCGGTCCTGCGGGCGTCCGGCTCGCGCACGGTGCCCCGGCGCCTGACACCGGTGAAGACGCGCCGCGGGGCGGTTTGGATGCGGTCGCGGCGCGTCTCGTGCCGGCCGGCCCGGCCGGGGCGGCGCGGCCCGGGCGGAACGTCCGCTTCCACGGCGGGTCGGAGCGCCCGCCTCCGCTCCGGCGCGGACCTCCCCGCGGCGCCCGCCAGGACATCGCGTCGAATTGACGATTAGACTGGGCGGCGTGCCTCAACTACGCCTCGCCCTGAACCAGGTCGACTCGACCGTCGGCGACCTCGCCGGCAACGCCGAGACGATCGTGCACTGGACCCGGCACGCCGCCGAGCAGGGGGCGCACCTCGTCGTGTTCCCCGAGATGGCGCTGACCGGGTACCCCGTCGAGGACCTCGCCCTGCGGTCGTCGTTCGTGGAGGCGTCGCGCGCCCGGCTGCGCGCGCTCGCCGCCCGGCTCGCCGCCGAGGGCTTCGGGGACCTGCCGGTGGTCGTCGGCTACCTGGACCGCTGCGAGCGGGCCCAGCCGAGGTACGGGCAGCCCGCCGGCGCGCCGCAGAACGCCGCCGCCGTGCTGCACGGCGGCGGGGTGGCGCTGACCTTCGCCAAGCACCACCTGCCGAACTACGGCGTCTTCGACGAGTTCCGCTACTTCGTGCCGGGCGACACGCTGCCGGTCGTCCGGGTCCGCGGGGTGGACGTGGCGCTGGCGATCTGCGAGGACCTGTGGCAGGACGGCGGCCGCGTCCCGGCCGCCCGCAGCGCGGGCGCCGGGCTGCTGGTGTCGATCAACGCCTCGCCGTACGAGCGGAACAAGGACGACACCCGGCTGGAGCTGGTGCGCAAGCGCGCCCAGGAGGCCGGCTGCACCACCGCGTACCTGGCGATGATCGGCGGCCAGGACGAGCTGGTCTTCGACGGCGACTCGATCGTCGTCGACGCGGCCGGCGAGGTCGTCGCCCGCGCCCCGCAGTTCGCCGAGGGCAGCGTCGTCCTCGACCTCGACCTGCCGGCCGCGGCCGCCGAACCGGTCACCGGCGTCGTCGACGACGGCCTGCGCGTCGAACGCGTCGTGCTGTCCGGGGAGCCGCTGCCCGCGTACGAGCCGGAGCTGACCGGCGGTTACGCGGACCGCCTCGACGACGACGAGGAGGTCTACACGGCGCTCGTCGTGGGCCTGCGCGCGTACGCCGCGAAGAACGGCTTCCGGTCCGCGCTGGTCGGGCTGTCCGGCGGCATCGACTCGGCGCTGGTCGCCGCGATCGCCTGCGACGCGCTGGGCGCGCGGAACGTGTACGGCGTGTCGATGCCGTCGCGGTACTCGTCGGAGCACTCCAGGAGCGACGCGGCCGACCTGGCGCGCCGCACCGGGCTGAACTTCCGCACCGTGCCGATCGAGCCGATGTTCGCCGCGTACATGGGATCGCTGGGGCTGACCGGGCTCGCCGAGGAGAACCTCCAGTCCCGGCTGCGCGGCACCCTGCTGATGGCCCTGTCCAACCAGGAGGGCCACATCGTCCTCGCGCCGGGCAACAAGTCCGAGCTGGCGGTGGGCTACTCGACGCTGTACGGCGACTCGGTCGGCGCGTACGGGCCGATCAAGGACGTGTACAAGACGGCGGTGTTCCGGCTGGCGAGGTGGCGCAACCGGGCCGCCGAGGAGCGCGGCCGGACCCCGCCGATCCCGGAGTCCTCCCTCTCCAAGCCGCCGAGCGCCGAACTGCGCCCGGGCCAGGTCGACACGGACTCGCTGCCGGACTACGACGTGCTCGACCGGATCCTGGAGCTGTACGTGGACCGGGACCAGGGCAAGGACGCGATCGTCGCGGCGGGCTTCGACGAGGAGCTGGTGGCGCGGACGCTGCGGATGGTGGACACCGCCGAGTACAAGCGGCGCCAGTACCCGCCGGGTACGAAGATCTCCGCGAAGGGCTTCGGCAAGGATCGGCGGCTGCCCCTCACCAACCGGTGGCACGAGACGACGGCGACCCGGGGCTGACGGCGCCGCCGGCGCCCGGACGTGCGGAGGGGCCCCACCCGCGGGTGGGGCCCCTCCGCACGTCCGGGCGCCGCGGCCGGTCAGAACGTGACGCGGGCCGCGATCGGCAGGTGGTCGCTGTCGGTGCGCGGCAGGGACCAGGAGGCGACCGGTTCGACGCCCCGGACCAGGATCTGGTCGATGCGGGCCATCGGGAAGCCGGCCGGCCAGCTGAAGCCCATGCCGTCGCCGGCGGCGCCCTGGGTGGAGCGCAGCTGGGACGTGACGGCGTTCAGGGACCGGTCGTTCATGGTTCCGTTGAGGTCGCCGAGGAGGACCACCCGCCGGTTGGGCTCGGCGGCGATGGTCTCGCCGAGCCGGTCGGCGCTGCGGTCGCGCTGGTTGGCGGTGAACCCGGCGTGCAGCTTGACCCGCACGGACGGCAGGTGGGCGACGTACACCGCGACGGGCCCCTCGGGCGCGGCCACCGTGGCGCGCATGGCGCGGGTCCAGCCGAGCCGGATGTCGACGGGGCGGCTGTCGTCGAGCGGGTGGCGGCTCCACAGGCCGACCGTGCCGCGCACCGAGTGGTACGGGTACGCGTCGGCCAGCGCCTCCTCGTAGAGGGGCACCACCGCGGGCTTCAGCTCCACCAGCGCCAGCACGTCCGCCCCCGACGCGGCGACGGCGCGGGCGGTGCCCGCGGGGTCCGGGTTGTCGGCGTTCACGTTGTGCGAGACGACCATGAGGTCGCCGCCGGAGCCGTTCTTGTCCGTGACGAGCCCGCCGAAGAGGTCCAGCCACACGACGGCCGGGAGGAGGGCGGCGATCAGCGCGGTGGCCGAGCGGCGCAGCAGCGCGAGGCCGGCCAGCAGCGGGACGAGCAGGCCGAACCAGGGCAGGAACGTCTCGATGAGGCTGCCGAGGTTGCCGATGTCGTTGGGGATGTGGCGGTGCAGGACCATCAGCAGCGCGAGGAGGACCGCGCACGCGGACAGCACGGCGCCGCGCCGCCAGACGCCGGGGTCGCGCCGCCAGCGGGCGACCACCGAGCGGACCCGGGACCCCGCGCGCCGTTCCTCCGCGGCGCCGTTCCCCGTCTCCGTCATGCCGTCCACCCGCACCATTCCGTCGTCCTCACGTACCTGTCGGTTGCTTCCCGTGCCGGACCCCGACCCTAGGGGATCGTCCGCTGGTCACCGCACGGCCGTACTGCCTGAGGGACGACGGCGCTCCCCGGGCGGGTTCCTGGGGTCGCGGCCGCCGGGCGGGTTGTGACGAAACGCGCACACTCGTGGATGGGCGCCGGGGGCCGGACGGGTGGTCAGGGGCGGACGGCGGCGCCGGCCAGGACGGTGTCCACGACCAGGGCCGGGAGGTCCTCGTCGAGGTCGGCGCCGGGGGCCATGGCGGCGCGCAGGACGAGGGGCCCGACGAGCAGGTCGACGAGCAGCTCCACGTCGGCGTCCGGGCGGATCTCCCCGGTGGCGACGCCGCGCCGCAGCACGTCCAGGGTGGCGCGGCGGTGCGGCTCGACCACGGTGCGGCGGTACGCCTCCCGGAGCTTCGGGTAGCCGTGGAGCTGGGCGAAGAGGGCGTGGAGGGCGGCGGACGAGCGCCGGGCGGTGCCGCGCAGGCGGACGGCCTCCAGGAGGGCGATCAGGTCGTCCCGCACGGAGGTGCCGGGCGGTTCGGGCCGCGCCGGGCCGGCGGACCGCAGCAGGTCGACGAGCAGCTCCTCCTTGCCGGACCAGCGCCGGTAGACGGTCGCCTTGCCGACGCCGGCGGTCCGGGCGATCCGCTCGACGGACAGCGCGGCCGGCGGGACGCCCTCCTCCAGCAGGCGTACGACCGCGTCGAGGACGGCCCGCTCGGCCGCCTCGCTGCGCGGCCGCCCCCGCCGGGCGGCCGCGCGCCCTCCCGTGCCGCCGCCAGGGCCGCCGCTGCCGTCGCCGTGGGCAGCGTCCGGGGCGGTGCCCGGGGCGGTGCCCGGGGCGACGTCCGGGGCGGGTCGGTCGGGGGTCTGCGGGGGCATGGTGGCGCCGCCTCTCGCCGGGTCGTACGGCTGCCGCGTCATACGGCTGCCGCGTGCGTACGGCTGCCGCGTGCGTACGGCTATCGGGGGACCGATTCTCGCGCGCCGCCCTCCGCCGTCCGCTCCCGGTCCCCCGCCGCCGGGGGGCGGCCCGGCAGGAACGCGGCGACCACCGCCGCCCCCAGCGCGGCGACACCGGCCGCGCACAGGGCCGTCACGTGCATCGCCGCCAGGAACGCCGCGTGCGCCGGGGCGACGAGCGCCTCCCCCGCCGGGCCGAGCCGGCTCGCGGCGGCGAGGGTGGCCTCGACGGACTCGCCCGCCGCGGCCCGCGCGCCCGGCGGCACCGCGTCGAGGTGCCCCTCGATGCGGCTCCGGTAGACGGCCGACAGCAGCGAGCCGAGCACGGCCACCCCGAGCGCCCCGCCGATCTGCCGGAACGTGTTGTTGACGGCCGACCCCGAGCCGGCCTTCTCGCGCGGCAGGGCCTGCATCACGGCGACCGTCACGGGCGGCATGACGTGGGCCATGCCCGCGCCCTGGGCGAACAGCACCAGCTCCACCGCCCACACCGGCGTGCCCGTGTCGAAACCGGCGAACGCGGCCAGGCACGCGGCCACCACCAGCAACCCCGCCGCGCACACCGCGCGCGCCCCGAACCGCCGTACCACCAACCGGGAACGCGGGGCGAACAGCAGCTGCGTCACCGCCAGCGGCAGGAGCATCAGCCCGGCCTGGAGCGGGCTGAAGCCGCGCACGCTCTGCAGGTAGAACACCGAGACGAAGGTCACGCCCATCAGGGCGAAGAAGACCAGCGCGATCCCGCCCACGGCCGCCGAGAAGACGGGCTTGCGGAAGTAGGCCATGTCGAGCGCCGGGTGCGGGCTGCGCCGTTCGTGGACGACGAACCCGGCCAGGACCAGCACCCCGCCCACGACGGGCAGCAGCACGGTCGGGTCGGTCAGGTCGGCCAGCTCGCCGCCCCGGATGATGCCGAACACCAGCAGCACCAGGCCGACGATCGACAGCCCCACCCCGACCGGGTCGATCCGCCCGGGCGCGGGGTCGCGGGACTCCGGCACCAGCAGCCCCACGGCGGCCAGCGAGACCGCCACGACCGGCACGTTCACCAGGAAGATCGACCCCCACCAGAAGTGCTCCAGCAGCAGCCCTCCCAGGACCGGGCCGACCGCGATCGCCACGCCCACCGCGCCGACCCACACGCCGATGGCCCGCGGCTGCTCGTCGCGCTCGAAGACGTTCATCAGGATGGCGAGCGTCGCCGGCATCACGAACGCCGCCCCGAACCCCATCACGGCCCGGTACGCGACCAGCTCCACCGGCGAGTCCGCGAAGGCGGCCAGCGCCGAGGCGATCCCGAAGACCACCGTGCCGAACAGCAGCGTCCTGCGGCGGCCCAGCCGGTCGCCGAGGAGCCCCGCCGTGAACAGCAGTCCCGCGAAGACCAGGGCGTACGCGTTGACGGCCCACTCCAGCTGGCCCTGGGTGGCGCCGATCCCGACGGGCGGCGGGCTCGCGACGGTCTTCACCGCCACGTTGAGGATCGAGTTGTCCAGCACCACGAACAGCAGGCTCAGCATCATCACCGCGAGGATCACCCAGCGCCGCCGGTGCACGTCCGGCGGCACCTCCGGCGCCCGCCCCGGTACGCCGTCGCGGGCGGGGCGCGGGGGGTGCGGCGGGGGCGGGGACCGGTCCATGCACCCACCGTAGGACGGATTCCGATACGGCGCCGTCTCGTATTGCTCCCCCCACTTCCCCCCGTCCGGCACGAAGTGCCACCATGGTCGTGGTCCGGGGACGCCGTCAGGGCGCCTCGAGATGACGAAGGAGCCGTTTCACATGACGCTTCAGCCTGCCCCGAAACAGCCCGGCGACAGCGGCGGGGAGCAGGGCGCCAAGCACCCCAGGGCGCTGTACGGCGGGAAGGGCGCGCGCCGCATCACCGTCCACGACATCGCCGCCGCCAAGGAGCGCGGCGAGAAGTGGCCCATGCTGACCGCGTACGACGCGATGACGGCGTCGGTCTTCGACGAGGCCGGCATCCCGGTCCTCCTCGTCGGCGACTCCATGGGCAACTGCCACCTCGGCTACGAGACCACCGTGCCCGTCACGATGGACGAGATGGCCCTCCTGTCCGCCGCCGTCGTCCGGGGCACCAAGCGCGCCCTCGTCGTCGGCGACCTGCCGTTCGGCTCGTACCAGGAGGGCCCCGTACAGGCCCTGCGGTCGGCGACGCGGCTGGTGAAGGAGTCCGGGGTCGGCGCGGTCAAGCTGGAGGGCGGCGAGCGCTCGCTGCCCCAGACGCGGGCGCTGGTGCAGTCCGGCATCCCGGTGATGTCCCACCTCGGCCTGACCCCCCAGTCCGTGAACACCATGGGCTACCGGGTGCAGGGCCGCGCCGACGAGGACGCGCACCGGCTGCTGCGGGACGCCAAGGCGGCGCAGGACGCGGGCGCGTTCGCGGTGGTCCTGGAGCTCGTGCCGGCCGAGCTGGCCGCCGAGGTCACCCGCTCCCTGCACATCCCGACGGTCGGCATCGGCGCGGGGCCGGACACGGACGCGCAGGTCCTGGTGTGGACGGACATGACCGGGATGACCGGCGGCCGGGTGCCGCGCTTCACCCGGCAGTACGCCGACCTGCGCCGCACCCTGGGCGACGCGGCGCAGGCGTTCGCCGAGGACGTCGCCGGCGGGGCGTTCCCCGCCGAGGAGCACACCTTCCACTGAGCCACCGCGGCACGAACGGCGGCCCGCCGACTTCCCCCATCGGCGGGCCGCCGCCGCGCCCCGGCCCCCCGGCGGACCGTCACGGCGCCCCCGGCCCCGTCCACGGACCGTCGCCGCGCCCCCGGCCCCGCGTCCGGCCCCGGCCCCACGTTCGGCCCCGTCCACGCGCCCTCGCCGCGCCCCCGGCCCCGTCCGCCCGGCGGCGTACGGCGGTACGGTCGTGGTCCCCGACCGAGGAGGGTCCGCCCGTGGCCGTCGCCGTCTCCCGCCGGATCAGCCCCGTGTTCCTCGGGATCGCCGCCGCCACCGCGGCCGCCGGGTGGGCGGTGTGGAGCCGCGCCGGCGGCGGGATCGGGCTCGCCGTCGCGGTGTTCCTGTTCGTCACCGGGGCGTGGGTCGTGTCGCTGTGCCTGCACGAGTACGCGCACGCCCGGACCGCGCTGCACTGCGGCGACCGGTCCGTGGCGGCGAAGGGCTACCTGACGCTGAACCCGCTGAGGTACACCCACGCCGTGCTGAGCGTGCTGCTGCCGGTGCTGTTCCTGGTGACGGGCGGGATCGGGCTGCCGGGCGGGGCCGTGTTCGTCGAGCGGCACCGCATCCGGGGCCGGTGGCGGCACAGCCTGGTCTCGGCGGCGGGTCCGCTGACCAACGCGCTGTTCGCGCTCGTGTGCACGGCGCCGTTCTGGCTGGGCGCCCTCGACGGCGTGCCGCCGGGCTTCCGGTTCGCGCTGGCGTTCACGGCGCTGCTCCAGGTGACGGCGGCGGCCTTGAACGCCCTGCCGGTGCCGGGGCTCGACGGGTACGGGGTGGTGGAGCCGTGGCTGTCGGAGCGGGCCCGGCGGCGGGTCGAGCCGTTCGCGCCGTACGGGCTGCTCGCCGTGTTCGTGCTGCTGCTCGCCCCGGAGGTCAACGGGGTGTTCTTCGGCCTGGTCGACGGGGTGCTCGGCGCGCTGGGCGTCACCGGGGCGGAGTCGTCCTGCGGGCGGGACCTCTACCGCTTCTGGCGGGAGACCGATCCGGCCTGCGCGTTCCTGTCGGGTGTCACGGGGTGACCTGGCGGGAGCGCCGCCAGTAGTACCAGGTCATGTTGGAGGAGACGCCGGCGAGCAGCACCCACACGATGCCGAGCCGGCTGCCCTGGACGAACGAGACCACGGCCGCGACGGTGGCCAGGACGCACACGGCGAGCGTGTAGAGGGCGAGGCGGGGCATGGGGGTCGGCTCCTGTCCGGTGCGGGGGCGGTGCCCGTCCAGTGTCCCCCATGCGCCCCGGTGGCCCGCTCAGCGGCCCGGTGACTCCTCGACGTCGGTGAGGCGCAGGCCGGCGTGGGCCCGGTAGCGGCGGTTGACGGAGATCAGGTTCGCGACGAGCGACTCGACCTGGTGGGCGCCCCGCAGCCGCCCGGCGAAGACGCCCCGCATGCCGGGGATGCGGGCGGCGAGGGCCTGCACGAGGTCGGTGTCGGCGCGCTTCTCGCCGAGGACCATCACGTCCGTGTCGATCTCGTCGATCGTCTCGTCCTGGAGCAGCACGGCCGACAGGTGGTGGAACGCCGCCGTCACCCGCGACTCGGGGAGCAGCGCGGCGGCCTGCTGGGCGGCGCTGCCCTCCTCCGGCCTGAGCGCGTACGCGCCCTGCTTGTCGAAGCCGAGCGGGTTCACGCAGTCGACGACGAGCTTGCCGCGCAGGTCCTCGCGCAGCGCCCGCAGCGTCGCGGCGTGGCCCTCCCACGGCACGGCGACGATCACGACGTCGCTGCGGCGGGCGCACTCGGCGTTGTCGGCGCCCTCCACGCCGAGGCCCAGCTCGGCGGCGGCCGCGCGGGCCCGCTCGGCGGCGCGCGACCCGATGATCACCTTCTGGCCGGCGCGGGCCAGCCGGTAGGCGAGGCCGCGCCCCTGGTCGCCGGTGCCGCCGAGGACGCCGACGACGAGGCCCGACACGTCGGGCAGGTCCCAGGGGTCCCGGGCGGCCTTCTTGGTCTCCGTCTCACTCATGGTGCCGACACTACGTGCCACCGCCCCCGTACGGGTGACGGGACCGCGAAGCGCCGCGCCGGGCGGGCCGGGGCGGGCAGGATGCGGCGTCATGGATGCGGTACGGGTCGCCCTGCTCCGTGACGTGCTCGCCGGGACCGCGTGGCCGGCGGCGGCACGCGGCTTCGCCGGGGCGCTGCGGTCCTCCGTCGTGCGGCACGGCGGCGGGCTGCTGCTGGTGGGCACCGCGGAGTACGAGCCGTGGCACCTGGCCGCGCACCTGGTGGACGAGGCGATGTGGGCGGGCCTCCCGGAGCTGTCGCCCACCCTCGTGCGGCACCGGGTGGAGCCCTCCGACCCGGCGCACCTGGCGGTGGGGCTGGGCCGGCTGGAGGCGGCCGGGCGGGGCGCGACGCTGCTGGTCGTGGCGCCCCGGCGGCCGGACGGCGGCCTGCTGGAGCGGGTGCACGGGGCGCGGCGGGCCGGGGCGACGGTGCTGTCGCTGGACGGCGGCGACCGGGAGGTCCACGGCCTGGCGCACGAGTCGCTCACGGTCGACCCGGCGCGCGACGAGGGCGTCGACCTGGACACGGTGCAGCACCTGGTGAGCGCGGCGGCCGGTGAGAACAGCCTGCCCGCGCCGCGCGGCCGCGGCCGGCTGCGCGACCGGTTGTCCCGGCTCGCCGACCACCTGACGTCGCCGCCGCCCGCGCGCTGGTAAAACCGGTTGCCCGGGCCACCGGTCCGCGCGCAGCATGGCGCCTCGTGACATGGAAGCCGTCCGCGCTGCTGCCCGACCTCTCCCCCTGGCGGTCCTCGCGCGACTTCCGCCTGCTGTGGGTCCAGGGGCTCATCGCCTACTTCGGCAGCTTCACGGCGATGGTCGCGCTGCCGCTGCAGATCAAGGAGCTCACCGGCTCGCCGTTCGCGGTGGGCGCCATGGGCGCGGTCGAGCTGGTCCCGCTGGTCGTGTTCGGCCTGTACGGGGGCGCGCTCGCCGACGCGGTCGACCGGCGCCGGATGATCCTCGCCACGGAGGCCGGGCTCGCGCTGCTCGCCGCCGTCCTGCTGCTGAACGCGCTGCTGCCGCGGCCGATGCTGTGGCCGCTGTACGTCGTCGCGGCCGGCGTCTCCGCGATGGCCGGGCTCCAGCGGCCCGCGCTGGACGCGCTGATCGCCCGGATCGTGCCGCACGACCAGCTCCTGGCGGCGGCCGCGCTCAACGCGCTGCGCTGGCAGCTGGGGGCCGTCGCCGGGCCCGCGCTGGCGGGGCTCGTCGTGGCGTACGCGGGCCACGGCCCGGCGTACGCCACGACCGTGTGCTGCTTCGCCGTGTCCGTGGCGCTGTGCCTGCGCCTCTCCCCCGCCCCGCCCGCGGGCGGGGCGGGCCGGCCGTCGCTGCGGGGCATCGCGGAGGGCGCGCGGTACGCCTGGTCGCGGCCCGTCCTGCTCGGCACGTACGCGATCGACCTCGCCGCGATGCTGCTGGCGTACCCGCCGACGCTGTTCCCGTTCCTGGCGGACGAGCTGGACGCGAAGTGGTCGCTGGGGCTGATGTACGCGGCGGGGTCCGTGGGGTCGGTGGTGCTCACGTTGACGAGCGGGTGGACGTCGCGGGTGCGGCGGCACGGGCTGATGGTGGTGTTCGGCGCCGCCGGGTGGGGGCTGGCCGTCGCGGGGGCGGGCTGGTTCGACGACGTGTGGGCGGTGCTGCTGTGCCTGGCGGTCGCGGGCGCGGGCGACATGCTCAGCGGCCTCGGCCGGTCGACGATCTGGAACCAGACGATCCCCGACGGGCTGCGGGGGCGGCTGGCCGGGATCGAGGTGCTGTCGTACAGCGTGGGCCCGCAACTGGGGCAGGTGCGCTCGGGGGCCATGGCCGGGTGGACCGGCACCCGCGGGGCCGTGTGGGGCGGCGGGCTGGCGTGCGTCGCGGCGGTGGGGCTGCTGGCCGCCGCGCTGCCGCGGCTCGTGGCGTACGACGCGACGACCGACCCCGACGCCCGGCGCCGGCGGGCGGCCGGGGCCCCGTAGGCCGCCGCCCGCGCGGCCCCGGGACCGGCCCGCCTCCCCGCCCCGGCCGGACGGGGGGCGGGGAGGCGGGCGGGGGCTAGTCCTCCGGGGACCGCGGCCCCGCCCCGGGGGCGTCGTGCCAGCGGGGGTCGTTCTCCCAGCGGGCGTTCCGCTCGTGCGCGGTCTCCATCGCGTGCCCCGCCGCCTCCGGCGACGGATAGGGGCCGAACCGGTCCTTCGCGGGGCACTCCGGCCCCTCCTCCACCTTCCGGTGCTCCAGGCAGTAGTACCATTCGCCCGGTTTGCCCGCTGTGCGCCTCTTGAACAGGGCCATGTCCCGCTCCTTCCTCTGCCGCCATGGTGCCCCCGCCCGCCCTGGTTAGACTCGCTGCATGTCTGGCCAGTCGCTGCTCGTCCCGGGGGAGCTGTCCCCCCTCCGTTCCGTCCCCGGATCCATCCGGCGTCCCGAGTACGTGGGGAAGCCGGCGCCGAAGCCGTACGACGGCCCCGAGGTCCAGGACTCCGACACGATCGAGCGGATGCGCGTCGCGGGCCGCATCGCCGCGCGGGCGATGGAGGAGGCCGCCCGGCACATCGCGCCCGGCGTCACCACCGACGAGCTGGACCGCGTCGCCCACGAGTACATGTGCGACCACGGGGCCTACCCCTCGACGCTGGGCTACCGGGGCTTCCCCAAGTCGCTGTGCGCGTCGGTCAACGAGGTCATCTGCCACGGCATCCCGGACTCGACCGTCCTGCGGGACGGCGACATCGTCAACCTGGACGTCACGGCGTACATCCACGGCGTCCACGGCGACAACAACGCCACCTACCTGTGCGGCGACGTCGACGAGGAGTCGCGGCTGCTCGTCGAGCGGACCCGCGAGGCGCTCAACCGGGCCGTCAAGGCCGTCAGGCCGGGCCGGCAGGTCAACGTGATCGGGCGCGTCATCGAGTCGTACGCCAAGCGCTTCGGCTACGGCGTCGTGCGGGACTTCACCGGGCACGGGATCAACTCGTCGTTCCACTCCGGCCTGGTCATCCCGCACTACGACTCGCCGCACGCCACGACCGTGATGCAGCCCGGCATGACCTTCACGATCGAGCCGATGCTGACGCTCGGCACCCACGAGTACGACATGTGGGAGGACGGCTGGACCGTCGTGACGAAGGACCGCAAGCGGACCGCTCAGTTCGAGCACACGCTCGTGGTGACGGACACCGGGGCCGAGATCCTCACGTTGCCCTGACGCCACCGCGGGGTACCGTTTTACCGACAGGCCGTCGGAAAGCGAGTGGCTCAGGCAAGCCCGAGCAGGGGGATCGGGTGCGGTGGCGCCCCGGCGCCGCCCGCCCGTCCGCCACGCGCCTTTCCGCCCCATCGGTCCCCGGAGGCCCGCCTTGGACGTCAGCGCCACCACCAGCGCCACCCCCTTCTCGACGCTCATCCGCACCGCCTCCCACGAGGCGCACACGGAGGCCGAGACCTCGACCTTCATGAGCGACCTGCTCGGCGGACGCCTCGGGGTGGACGCCTTCACCCGCTACACCGAGCAGCTGTGGTTCGTGTACCGGGCGCTGGAGGAGACCGCGGGCGGGCTGGCCGACGACCCGGTCGCCGGCCCCTTCATACGGCCCGAGCTGTTCCGCACCCGGGAGCTGGAGCGCGACCTCGCCCACCTGCTGGGCCCCGGCTGGCGGGCGGGCGTCTCGCCGCTGCCGTCGACCGCCGCGTACGCCGCCCGCGTCGAGGAGTGCGCCCGCACCTGGCCGGCGGGGTACGTCGCCCACCACTACACGCGCTACCTCGGCGACCTCTCCGGCGGCCAGGTCATCCGCGACCGGGCGGAGCGCCAGTGGGGCTTCGCGCGCAAGGGCGACGGCGTCCGCTTCTACGTCTTCGACACCATCACCAACCCGGCGGCGTTCAAGCGCGCCTACCGCGAGCTGCTGGACTCGGTGAACGCCGACGACCTGGAGCGGCAGCGGATCGTCGACGAGTGCCGGCGCGCCTTCGCGTTCAACACGGCCGTCTTCCGCGAGCTGGGCGAGGAGTACCCGCTCAGCGCGTGAGCGGTCCGGCGCCGAGGGCGCGGACCCGTCCGCCCAGTTCGATCACGCCGTCGGGGCCCGGGGCCGTCATGATCTGCGAGCCCCGGCCCTGCGTGATGTTCAGCGCCCGGCCCAGCAGCGCCGTCAGCAGCAGCGCCGCCGCGCCCGTCGCCTCGTCCTCGTCCACGCCGTCGCCGCGTCCGGGGAACGCGCGGGCGCGGACCCTGCCCGCGGCCTCCTCCTCCCACGCCCAGGCGTACAGCCACTCCCCCGGCGGCGGCACGTCGAGCGCCTCCACCTCCGCGGCGGAGCCGTACTGGCGCAGGGTGCGCGGCGGCGCCCACTCGGGGCGCGCCTCGATCCAGGTGAACTCCCCGTCGTGGCGCACCCACACCTCGCCGACCGAGAGGTCGAGCACCTCCAGGTCGAGCAGCCAGGCGGCGCCGACGACGGGGTGGCCGGCGAAGGGCAGGCGGACGCCGGGCGTGTAGATGTCGAGGGCGCCGCGTTCGGGGTCGTCGACGAACACCGTCTCGCTGTAGCCGAGTTCCTTCGCGAGTGCCTGCCGGGACGCCTCGTCGGGGCAGGCGCGCCCCTCGCGTACGACGCCGAGCCGGTTGCCGTGCCGCCCGTCGGGGCCGCAGAAGACCGCCAGGACGTCGTATGCAGTGTTCACCGGGGCATTCAAGCACGGCGCCGGGCCGCGGGGCGGCCGACCGCGGGCGGGGACCGGTCGGTACGGTGGGCGGGCCCGCCGCGAGGCACGCAGCCGGCGGGCGGCCCGCCGGACCGATCGAAAGGCTCCCCCGTGCTCGGCTCCCATCTGGCAGGGCTGCGCGGCGGCTTGGAGGCCGCCCTGCTCCTCGGACTGCTCGCCGCGTGGCTCGGTCGCGCCCGGGCCGCCGCCGGCGCGGCGCCCGTCCGGGCGGGCGGCGGGCGGGCGTTGTGGGGCGGGGCGGCCGCGGCGGCGGCCCTGGCCCTGCTCCTCGGGTGGTCGTTCACGTACGGGGCGCGGGAGTTGACGCCGGAGGCGGGCAGGGCGGCCGGGGGCGTCCTGTCGGTGGCGGCGGCCGGGTGCGTCGCCCTGACGGTGCTCGGGCCGCACGGCAGGCGCGGCGGGCTCGTGGGCGCGGCGGGGTTCCTGGTGGTGGCGCGGGAGGGCCTGGCGACGGCGCTGTTCGTGTGGGCGGCCGTGTCGGCGGCGCGCGACGAGGCCGGGTCGGCGGGCCCGCTGGGGATGGTGCTGCTGGGGCTCGCCGTCGCCGCGCTCCTCGGCTGGGCCGCCCACCTCGGCGTGCGGCGGCTGCCTCCGGCCCGGTTCCGCGCCTGGGCGGGCGGTGCGCTGCTCGTCGTCGCGGCGGGGGTGCTGGCGCAGGGCGTGCGCGACCTGCAGGACGCGGGCCCGCTGGGCGGGGTGCTCGCGGGGCGGGCGGCCGACCTGGGCGGGGCGGTGTCGCCGGACCGCTGGCCGGGGGCGCTGCTGGAGGGCGTCCTCAACGTACGGCCCGACCCGTCGGTCCTCCAGGTCGCGGCGTGGGCCCTGTACCTGGTCCCGGCGCTCACGCTCCTCCTGGCCCCGGTAGGGTTCGGTCGGTCAGTGCCGGTCGGGGTCGAGGAGCAGAAGAAAACCGATGCGAGGACTGGTGAGGGAGCGGGGTCGGGCGCGGGTCCGCGGGGGGCGGCGTCCGCTGGCGGCGGTCGCGGTGGTGACGGCGCTGACGCTGGCGGCGAGCGGCTGCATGACGGTCCACGGGGAGCTGGCGGTCGTACCGACGGCGACCCGCGATGAGGCCCGGCAGGCGCTGAAGGACTTCACCGAGGCGTACAACGCCGCCGACAAGGCGTACGACCCGACCCTCGACGCGCACCGGGTGACCGGTTCGCTCGGCGCCATCAACCAGGCCGGGCTGAAGGCGCGGTCGGTGACGGATCCGGACGGCAACCCCCGGCACCGTCCGCTGGAGCTGGACGACGCCAGGCTCGTCATCCCCCGGAAGGCCGGCTGGCCGCGCTGGTTCGTCGCCGACGTCGACTCGAACACGGACACCGACGGGGGTCAGGGCGACAACCGCTGGCTGCTGCTGTTCGTCCGCGAGGGGGCCGACCGGATGTGGGAGGCGGCGCACCTCACGGTCCTCGCCCCCGACCGGGTGCCCGCCTTCCGGACCGACGCGGACGGCTGGGCCGAGCCCGCCCCGGCGGACGGCGCGACGCTGGCGGCGGCGCCCCGCGACCTGAGCCGGGACTACGCCGCGTACCTCAAGTCGGGCGAGCCGAAGGTGTTCGCGGACGGCCCGCACACCTCGCAGCTGCGGGAGCAGCGCGCGAAGATCTCCAACCGCCCGGGCCTCTCGCTCCAGTTCGCCGACCAGGAGCTGGACACGGGGGCGTTCGCGCCGGTGGGCCTGGTCACCGAGGACGGCGGGGCGATGGTGTTCTTCTCGAACCGCATCTACGAGCGGGCCACCACCGCCCACGGCTACCGGCCCCGGGTGACGGCCGAGGAGAAGCCGCTGCTCACCGGCGAGGTGCGCAACACGCTCACCAAGGAGTGGGTGACCAGTCTGACCGCCCTGGTGAAGCCGGGCCCGGCCGACACCGGTCAGGTGACGATCGTGAACCGCGTCCAGGGCGTGACGAGCCTCAAGGGCTCCTGACCCCGGCACGCCGGCGGCCCGGACGTTCCCCGTCCCGGCGGGTCAGCGGGTCAGCGGCCACGCCACCGCGTGGTGGCCGTGCTCGTCGTCGTACTGCTCGGCGTGGCGGGCGCAGGCGTCGGTGAGCGTCTCCAGCAGGGTCAGCGGGTCCGGCAGCGGGTGCTCGGGGCCCCGTACCCACTCCACCGCGTGGTCGCCGGGCAGCCGCGCCGGCGGTACGAGGACGTAGCTGCCCCGGCAGTGCCAGCGCAGGCCCGGGTGCTCGTCCATCGTCTCGGGGTGGCAGTCCAGCTCGCACGGCCACCACTCGTCCTCGTCCTCGGGCGTGCCGCGCGTGGCCGTGAAGAACAGCGCGCGGCCCCCGCCCAGCGCGCCCCCCGCCTCCGCGACCGGGCCCACCTCGACGCCCTCGGCGAGCAGCCGCTCCAACGCGGCGCGACCGGCCTCCAACGGAACGTCCAGGACGTCGTGGACCATGCCGGTCGCGGTGATGAAGTTGGCCTGCGGCTGGCTGTGCGCCCACCGCTCGATCTGCGCCGGATCGGTGGCGCACTGCGTCTGCCAGGCGAAGGAGACGGGATGGCGGGCGGGGGTGGGACAGCCGATGCGGTCGCAGGAGCAGCGGTAGCCGACCGGATACGCGGCGGGGGCGAGCGGCAGTCCCGCGGCGGCCGTGGCCAGGAGCAGTTCCTCCCGGCTCGGGGTGTCGGCGGCGGACTGCCTCGGGCGGCGGCGCAGCCACTGCGCGAGTTTGCTCTCCGTGCCGCGGTAGCGGCCGATGCCGTCGCCCATCTATCCCCTCACACCTGAATACGAGCCCCTGTGGTCCCTGCCATGGTCGCACCATCCCGCGCCGCAGGTAACACGACTGCTCAACCCCGGGAGGGCCGTCGTGACCGGAAGGACCGCCGAGCGAGTCGAGTTGCCGGATTTCGCCCGGGTATGCCCTCCGTTCGCTTCTCGTTCACCGTGAGGAGGTCCACGCGCCGGGCTCAGCGGGGGGCGATGCCGTGGAGGGCGTACTCGACGAGCTCGTCGGCGTAGGCGTGGGTGAGCGGGCGGGTGCGCAGCAGCCAGCGGTGGGTGAGCGGGCCGACGAACAGTTCCAGGGCGATGCGCGGGTCGACGCCGGGGCGCACGTGGCCGGCCTCCTGCGCGGCGGTGAGCCGTTCCACGTACAGCTGGAGCTGGGGTTCGAGGAGCCGCTCGACGAACCGGGCGCCGAGGTCGGGGTCGACGACGCCCTCGGCGGTGAGGGCGCGGGTGGGGACGTCGAAGCGGGGGTCGTTGAGCTCGTCGACGGTGGCGCGCAGCACGAGCTTCAGGTCGGCGGCCAGGTCCCCGGTGTCGGGCAGTCCGCCCGCCCCCTCCTCGCCGGCCTGGCCGGCCAGGTCGAGGAAGGCGTCGAGGAGGACGGCGGCCTTCGACGGCCACCAGCGGTAGATGGTCTGCTTCCCGACGCCGGCCCGGGCGGCGATGCCCTCGATCGTGGTCCGGGCGTAGCCCGCCTCGCCGACCAGGGCGAGGGCGGCGTCGAAGATGGCACGGCGGGAGCGCTCGCTGCGGCGCGTGGCGTCGGGCGTCCGCGGGGACGCCGCCTGGGGTTCGGGCATGGGGGCAATCTACCAGCGAGAACGAACCGATACGTCTCGTCTCGACCCCTTCCGGTGAGGCCCGACGGCCCCCCGTACGGGTCCGGGACGGACCCGCCCCGCACGCAGGGGCGACCCGCCCCCTCCGGACCGCGAGACTCCCCACGACTCCGGCCACGACCTGCGCCCGGGAGGGGGTGGGCGCCCACATGGGCCGCTCGCAGAGCCGAGGGAGCGCGGGTGCCCTGCCGGTGGGGCCACGGCTTCGTGCGGGGTCGGATCGCCGGGGAGGGGGAGGGTGTCCCCCTGTACCGCTCGTGGAGCCGAAGGGGCGCGCGGGTGTCGAGGCGGTGATCGCGCGCAGCGCCCCGAGGAACGAGGGGCCGAGCACGTTCACCGCCTCGACACCCGCTCCCAGCGCCCCGGAGGCGCAACGAGCCCAAAAAAAGGGGGAGGCGGAACGAGCCTTAAAAACCAGCTCCCCACTCGATGTCGCGGGCCTCCTTGTACAGGGCGCCGTGCCGTTTGGTGACCGTGTCGCGCCGCAGGCCCTCCTCCGCGGTGCACAGGTCGAGCAGGACCTGTCCCTTGCGGATCTGCGGCCTGCGCGTCACGCGCGCGGTGGCCGGTTCCGCCGGGAACCGGACCGCCGCGACGTACGCGAACTTCTCGTCCTCGTAGGCGAGGGAGCCGCCCTTCACCTGCCGGTGCAGCGAGGAGCGGCTGACCCGCGCCGAGAAGTGGCACCAGTCGGTGCCCGGCGCGATCGGGCAGGCGGCGCTGTGCGGGCAGGGCGCGGCGATCCGCAGGCCGGCTCCGATCAGCCGGTCGCGGGCGGCGATGATCCGCTCGTACCCGTCGGGGGTGCCGGGTTCGACGATCAGCACGGCCGCGGCGGCGCGGGCTGCCTCGGTGACGAGCGCGTCCCGGTCGGCCGGGGTGAGTTCCTTCAGCACGTACGAGACGGTGACGAGGTCCACCGGGTCGAGCCGCAGTGCCCCGCCGATGCGGGCCCGCCGCCACTCGGCGCCGCGCAGGCCGGGTGCGCCGGAGGCGGCGGCCAGCTCCCGGCCGAGGGCGAGGGCGGGTTCGGCCCAGTCGAGGACGGTGGTGCGGGGTGCCTCGTCGCCCGCCTCCTCCCACGCCTCGGCGACCGCCCAGCTCGCCGCTCCGGTGCCGCCGCCGACGTCGGTGTGGGTGGCGGGCCGCCACGCGGGCGCGGCGTCGCGCAGGGCGGCCAGCGCGGACCGTACCGCCTCGAACGTGGCGGGCATGCGGTACGCGGCGTACGCGGCGACGTCCGCGCGGTCCCGCAGCACGGGCGTGTCGGTGGGGGTGGTGCCGCGGTAGTTGGCGATGAGCCGGTCGACGGCCTGTGCCGCCTTGGTGGGCGGCAGCCCGTCGAGCAGCCCGGCGAGGGCGGCGCGCAGGGCTTCCGGGGTCGGGAGGGTGGCGTTCACCGGCCCATGGTAGGCGGGCCGGCGGGGGTGCCGGTCCGCTGCCAGGGGCGGCACAGTCCGAGGAAGCAGGCGACGGCGGTCAGCGCGCACACGAGCTGGACGACGGCCATGGGCACGGCCGTGTGCTCCCCGGCGATGCCCACGAGCGGCGAGGCGATCGCGCCGACGAGGAACGAGGAGGTGCCCAGCAGCGCGGAGGCGGAGCCGGCGGCGTGCGGGGTGCGCATCAGTGCCTGGGCGTTGGTGTTCGGCATGGCGAGGCCCATCGCCGACATGAGGACGAACAGTCCGGCGGCGACGGGGACGAGGCCCACTTCGCCGAAGACGCCGCTGGTCATCAGGAGCAGCGCGGCCGCGGCGACGGTGATCACGGTGAGGCCGGTGGCGAGGGCCTTGTCGAGGCTGACGCGGCCGACGAGCAGCTTGCCGTTGATCTGGCCGACGGCGACGAGGCCGATCGAGTTGATCCCGAAGAGGAGGCTGAACGTCTGCGGTGACGCTCCGTAGATCTCCTGTACCACGAACGGCGAGGCGCTGATGTAGGCGAAGAGGGCGGCGAAGGCGAAGCCGCCGGAGAGCATGTAGCCGGTGAACACGCGGTCGGCGAGCAGTCCGCGCATGGTGCGCAGGGCGGAGCCGACGCCGCCGTCGTGCCGCCGGGCGGGCGGCAGTGTCTCGTGGAGCCATTTCCACACGACGAGGGTGAGCAGTACGCCGATCACGGTGAGGACGTGGAAGACGCCCCGCCAGTCGGTGATCCGCAGGATCTGCCCGCCGATGAGCGGGGCGATGACGGGGGCGACGCCGGAGATCAGCATGAGGGTGGAGAAGAACCGGGCCATCTCCACGCCGTCGTACAGGTCGCGGACGACGGCGCGGGCGATGACGATGCCCGCCGCGCCCGCGAGGCCCTGGAGCAGCCGGAACGCGATGAGCAGTGCGACGTTCGGCGCGAACGCGCAGGCGGCGGTGGCGAGGACGTACACGACCATGCCGACGAGGAGGGGGCGGCGGCGCCCCCACTTGTCGCTCATCGGCCCGACGACGAGCTGGCCGAGCGCCATGCCGGCGAGGCAGGCGGTGAGGGTGAGCTGGACGGTCGCGGCCGGTGACCGCAGGGACTCGGTGACCTCCGGGAGGGCCGGGAGGTACATGTCCATGGAGAGCGGCGGCAGCGCCGTCAGCCCGCCGAGGACGAGGGTGACGAGGAGGCCGGCCGCGCGGTGCGCGGTCGTGGGCGGCGGGGCGGCCGGGGTCTCGGTGCGGGGGGTCGGTATCGGTCCGTGGGCGGTCTGTCCCTGGGTGCTCGGGCCGGTCTCCGGCATCTCATCTCCTGTCCTGGGTGGCGCCCCCTATGCTCTCAGCTCGATCCGGGTGGTTTAAACATCAATCGAAAGGGGCCGGGCATGGGGCGGAAGGTGCGCTGGGGTGTGCTGGCGACGGGCGGGATCGCCGCGTCGTTCACGCGGGACCTGCTGGAGATGCCGGACGACGCCGAGGTGGTGGCCGTGGCGTCGCGGTCGGCGGCCTCGGCGGAGGCGTTCGCGGAGCGGTTCGGGATCCCGCGCGCGTACGGGACGTGGGCGGAGCTGGCCGCCGACGACGGGGTCGACGTGGTGTACGTGGCGACCCCGCACGCCGCGCACCGGGCGGCGGCCGGGCTGTGCCTGGAGGCGGGCCGGGCCGTGCTGTGCGAGAAGCCGTTCACGCTGAACGCGCGGGAGGCCGGGGAGCTGGTGGACCTGGCCCGGGAGCGCGGGACGTTCCTGATGGAGGCCATGTGGATGTACTGCAACCCGGTCGTGCGGCGGCTGGTGGAGGTGGTGCGGGACGGGGCGATAGGCGAGGTCCGCACGATCCACGCGGACTTCGGCCTGGTCGCCTCCGACGACCCGGGGCACCGGCTGCGGGACCCGGCCGCGGGCGGCGGGGCGCTGCTGGACCTCGGCGTGTACCCGGTGGCGTTCGCGCAGCTGCTGCTCGGCGAGCCGGACCGGGTGCGGGCCGACGCGCTGCTGTCGCCGGAGGGCGTCGACCTGAACACGGGCGTGCTGCTCGGCTGGGACTCCGGGGCTCAGGCGCTGCTGTCCTGCTCGGTCGTGGCGGACACCCCGCTGACCGCGACGGTGACGGGGACGGCGGGCCGCATCGAGCTGCCGCGCGGCTTCTTCTTCCCGGAGGGGTTCACGCTGTACCGGGAGGGCCGGGACCCGGAGGAGTTCCGGGTGGAGGGCCGCCGGGACAGCTACCAGTACGAGGCGGCGGAGGTGATGCGCTGCCTGCGGGCCGGTGAGAAGGAGTCGCCGCTGGTGCCGCTCGACGGCACGCTCGCCGTGATGCGGACGCTCGACGCGGTCCGGGACCGCATCGGCGTCCGCTACCCCGGCGAGTAGCCGCGCCTACACCGGGCGCAGCCCGGGCGCGCCCGCCTCGGTGACGAAGGAGGCGGCCGTGCCGACGGGCGCGCCGGGGGTGGTGACCGCGGCCACCGTCCGGTAGTCGGCGCGGGCCTGCCGCTCGTCGAAGGTGACGCGGAGGTAGCCGCGCCGCCCGTTGTAGTACTTCAGGTGCGGGTTGGCGGCGGTCAGGTCGCCCCAGTTGGCGGGCCGGTCGGCGCCGTCCTTGCCGCTGCTGACGGAGGTGGCGACGAGTTCGGTGCCGACGGTCCGCGAGGCGGGGTCGTCGAAGTCGGCCTTCAGGTCGAGGGCGTAGCCGACGTGGACGTCGCCGGTGAGGACCACCAGGTTGTCGACGCCGGCCGCCTGCGCCCCGTCGAGGAAGCGGCGGCGGGCGGCGGGGTAGCCGTCCCAGGCGTCCATGGAGAGCTTGAAGTCCGGGCCGGGGACGTTGCGCCGCCGGGCGAGGACGACCTGCTGCGGGACGACGTTCCACAGCGCGTCCGACGCCCGCCAGCCGTCGAGCAGCCAGCGTTCCTGCTCGGCGCCGAGCATGGTGCGCGACGGGTCCTCCGACTCCGGGCCGGGGACGCGCCAGCCGTCGCCGTACGCCTGGTCGGAGCGGTACTGGCGGGTGTCGAGCACGTCGAACTGGGCGAGCCGCCCGAAGCGCAGCCGGCGGTGGACCCGCATGTGGGGGCCGGTGGGCCGCTGGGCGGGGCGCAGCGGCTGGTTCTCCCAGTACGCGCGGTACGCGGCGGCGCGGCGCAGCAGGAACTCCTCGGGCGGCACGTCGTTCTCCGGGGTGCCGCCGGCGTAGTTGTTCTCCGTCTCGTGGTCGTCCCAGGTGACGACGAACGGGTGCGCGGCGTGGGCGGCCCGCAGGTCCGGGTCGGTCTTGTAGAGGGCGTACCGGAGCCGGTAGTCCTCCAGGGTGACCGTCTCCCGGTTGAAGTGGGCGGGCAGGCGGCGGTCGGTGTAGGCGCGGGCGCCGCCGGTGGCGTTGACGGCGTACTCGTACAGGTAGTCGCCGAGGTGGACGACGGCGGCCAGGTCCGGCTCGTCGGCGAGGTGGCGGTAGGCGGTGAAGTACCCGTCGTGGTACGCCTGGCAGGACACGGCGGCGATGCGCAGCGCGGCCGGGCGGGCGCCCGGGTGCGGGGCGGTGCGGGTGCGGCCGGCGGGGCTGGTCCAGGTGCCGGCGCGGAAGCGGTAGTGGTAGACGCGGCCCGGTTCGAGGTGGGGCACCTCGACGCGGACGGTGTGGTCGAACTCGGGGTGGGCGGTGGCGCGTCCGCGCCGGACGACGCGGGTGAACCGCTCGTCGTGGGCGAGTTCCCACCGGACGGTGACGCGCGCCGCGGGCAGGCCGCCGCCGGGCTCGTAGGGGCGGGGCGCGAGGCGGGTCCACAGCAGGACGGACGTGGGGTGCGGGTCGCCGGAGGCCACGCCGAGCGTGAACGGGTCCTCGGGGATCCGGCGTCCGTCGAGTTCGGCGGCCTGGGCGGCGCCCGCGGCCGGGATGCCGACGGCGAAGGCGAGCGCGGCGGCGGCGCCCGTGCCGGCGAGGAAGCCCCGTCTGCCGAAGTGACGGGCCGCTGCGCGGAGTTCGGTGATGTCGGACGTCATGGACCGAGTACACCGGCGGGGATTGGCCGGAGCACGACATCCACATGGCGGTCACGTGAGGTCCGGGTGCCGGACCGTCCCGTACGCTGCGCGCCCATGGACGCTGTGCGGAGGATCGCGGTGGTGACCGGGGCCGGCTCGGGCATCGGCCGGAGCGTGGCGGTGGCGCTGGCGGAGGCGGGCTGGTCGCTCGCCCTGGCCGGCCGGCGCCCGGAGGCGCTGGCGGGGACGGCGGAGCTGGCGGGCGGCGGCGCCCTGTGCGTACCGACGGACGTCACGTCCCCGGCCGAGGTGGCGGCGCTGTTCGCGGCGGTCCGCGACCGGTTCGGCCGGGTCGACCTGCTGTTCAACAACGCGGGCTCGTTCGCCGGGGGCGGGACGCCCGTCGAGGACCTGGACCCCGCGACCTGGCGGCAGGTGGTGGACGTGAACCTGACGGGGACGTTCCTGTGCGCGCAGGCGGCGTACCGGCAGATGCGCGGGCAGTCGCCGCGCGGCGGGCGGATCATCAACAACGGCTCCGTCTCGGCGCACGTGCCGCGCCCGCACTCGGTGGCGTACACCGCGACCAAGCACGCGGTCACCGGCCTGACGAAGGCGCTGGCGCTGGACGGGCGCCCGTACGGTATCGCCTGCGGCCAGATCGACGTCGGCAACGCGGCGACGGAGATGACGCGGCGCATGGAGGAGGGCATCCTCCAGGCGAACGGCACGCTCGCCCCGGAGCCGGTGATGGACGTGGCGGACGTGGCGCGGACGGTGGTCCACATGGCGTCGCTGCCGCCGGAGGCGAACATCCCGTTCGTGACGGTGACCGCGACCGCGATGCCCTACCTGGGCCGGGGCTGACGCTCCGCCGGGCGGGGGCGCCCGCCGGGAACAAGGGGCCGGGGCACGGGGGTTGCGAAGACCATGAAGAGCAGCGAGGAGACCCCCGAGGTCCTGCACTACACCGCGTTCTCCGCCGACCCCTCGGGCGGCAACCCGGCCGGGGTCGTCCTGGACGCCTCCGGCCTGGACGACGCGGGCATGCTGGCGGTCGCCGCCCGGCTCGGCTACAGCGAGAGCGTCTTCCTGACGCCGCCGCCCGAGGGCTTGGGCGAGCCGGGGCGGGCGTTCACCGTGCGGTACTTCAGCCCGGTCGCGGAGGTGCCGTTCTGCGGGCACGCCACGGTCGCGGCGGCCGTCGCGCTGGGCGAGCGGACGGGGCCCGGCGACCTGGTGTTCGCGACGCGGGCCGGTGAGGTGCCGGTGTCGGTGGCCGAGCGGGACGGGACGCTGCGCGCGACGCTGACCAGCGTCGTCCCGTACGTCGAGGACGCCGCCGCCGGCGACGTGACGGAGGCGCTGGCCGCGCTGGACTGGCCGGCCGCCGACCTGGACCCGGCCCTGCCGCCGCGGATCGCCTTCGCGGGTGCCCGGCACCTGGTCCTGGCGGCGGCCTCGCGGGAGCGGCTGGCGGACCTGGACTACGACTTCGAGCGGCTGAGGTCGCTGATGCTGCGCCTGGACCTGACGACCGTTCAGCTGGTGTGGCGGGAGTCGGCGGCGGTCTTCCACGTCCGGGACCCGTTCCCGGTGGGCGGCGTGGTCGAGGACCCGGCGACGGGCGCCGCGGCGGCCGCCTTCGGCGCGTACGCCCGCGCCCTGGGCCTGGTCCCGGAGGCGTCCCTGCTCACCCTGCACCAGGGCGAGGACCTGGGCCGCCCGGCGGAGCTGACGGTCGAGCTGCGCGCCGGCGACCCGCGCGTCCGCGTGACGGGCGCGGGGGCCCGCATGTGACCCCGCCCGGCCGGGGCTCCTCCGCACGGCGCCCGCGCCCGTACGCCGGGAGCGCCACCCGGGCGTCCGCATACGGCCGGTGCGGCCCGGGGAGCCTTCCCGCCATGGACGACACATGGAAGACGGTCGAGGCTCTCCACGCCTGGCTCGACGGCCACGCCCCCGACTCCCCGGAGCAGACCACCCTCCTTCGGGTCCTGAAGCTCTCGGAGGAAGTGGGCGAGGTCGCCGAGGCAGTGATCGGGGCGTACGGCCGCAACCCCCGCAAGGGCGAGAGCCACACGTGGGACGACGTCCGGGCGGAGCTCTGCGACGTCGTCATCACCGCGATGATCGCCCTGCGCACCCTCACCCCGGACGCGTCCCGCGTCTTCGCCGACCACCTGGCCCGCGTCCACGCCCGGTCCCGGTGAGGCCGGGCGCCGGCGGCTCGGCCGGCCCGTCCCGGTCGCCCCGCCGCTCGACGTCCGCGCCCGCCGTGGACCGTCGGCGCGGCCCCCGGGTGCGGTCCCGGCGTGCCGGGGCCCTCACGGGTCCGAGGTCTCGAAGGCACGGGCGACGGCGAGGAGCAGCGCCTCCTCGCCGTGCCGGGCCACCACCTGGAGGCCCAGGGGGCAGCCGTCGGTGCCGAAACCGGCGGGGAGGCTGATCGCGGGGTGCCCGCTCACATTGAACGCCCAGGTCAGCGCGGTCGAATACCGCTCACCCGGCCCGTCGTGGCCGTGCGGTGCGTGAGGTGTGGTCGGCGTCAGCAGCAGGTCGGCGCGTCGGAAGAGGTCGTCCAGGCGCCGGTCGTTGGCGGATCGGAGGCGGGCGGCCGCGGCACGCCCGCCGGCCGTCGCGTCCGGGGCGCGCAGGGTGAGCCACGCGGGCGCGGGGTCCTCCAGCCGCAGCGGGAACGACCGCAGCAGCCGTGCGCCGCACGCCGCCACGAGCCGCCGGGCGGCGTCGTGGGCGAGGGCGAGCGGCTCGGGGTCGACGTCGGCGAAGCCGAGGTCCGGGGACCAGACCGCGGTGAGCGCGTCCGGGAGCGCGCCCCCGGCGGCTTCCCCGGCGACCGCCCGCCAGTACGCCTCCGCGTCCGCCGCCGACCGGACGAGGACACCGTCCGCCGCCAGGCCCGTGCGGTCCCGCGAGGGCAGGCGGCCGTTCGTGGTCTTCAGCCCGAGGACGCCGCACCAGGCCGCCGGTATCCGCACCGACCCGGCGCCGTCGCTGCCCGTCGCCAGCGGTACCAGCCCCGCCGCCACGGCCGCCGCGGAACCCGCCGACGAGCCACCCGGCGTACGGTCGGCCCGCCACGGGTTGACGGTGCGCCCGTGGCGCCCGAGCCCCCAGGTCTGCCAGGCGGTCCCGCGCCCGGGTACGGCGGTGGCCCCCACGGGCACGCACCCGGCCGCGACCAGCCGGTCCGCCGCGCGCAGCCCGTGCCGCCCCTTGACCCCGATCGGCACCCCGGCGAGCGGCGGCGCCTCACCGCCCGCGACCCGCGCGTCCACCTCGCCCGCCCACCGTCGTGCGTCCTCCTCCCACACGTCGGCGAACGCGCACAGAGCCCGGTCACCCCGCTCGATCCGCCGCAGCGCCGCCGAGACCACCTCGACCGCCGTCACGTCGCGCGCGAGCACAGCGGCGGCGATCCGCCCCGCCTGCCGCATTCCCTCGTCCCCCGGATCCGCCATCCCGCCCCCGTTCCCACCGCCTACGCCATGGTGGCCCCGCCGGAGGAGAACCGCGCGGGCGCCCGGCCGCCCGCGCGGCCAGGAGGTGCGGGACGGCGACGGCGACCGCGGCCGGGGCGGACCCGGAGCCCGGGAGGCGCCCGTCGGCCGGTCGGAGAAGGGGGACAGCGACCGCCGGACCCCCTCCCCGCCGGCGGTTCTCCCCGGATCCTCCCCAGCGGGAGATCCGGATCACGGGAAAGGCGCCCGAGTCGCAGGTCAGGGACTTGCGGGGCAGACGAGTCGGGCTGTACGCCGGGTTCTGTACCCCGGGACCTCGCGGTCGTCGGGGTGACGGCCATCCATCTAGGGCCGGCGTTGCCGCCGGCCTCGTGCGGTCTACCCGCGGACTCGGGCGGGCAGCCCTCGAACGTCCGCGCAGGGACACCGGGGTGTCCCCTCTTGACCTTGCTCCGGGTGGGGTTTACCGAGCCGCCTGGGTCACCCCAGGCGCTGGTGGTCTCTTACACCACCGTTTCACCCTTACCGAGGGCCGAGGCCCCCGGCGGTCTGCTTTCTGTGGCACTGTCCCGCGGGTCACCCCGGGTGGGCGTTACCCACCACCCTGCCCTGTGGAGCCCGGACGTTCCTCGGGAGGACCTCTCGGTCCCCACGCGGCCGCCCGCCCGGCTCGTCTGCCGTGCCGACCATGGTACCCGCCCCGGTGGACCGCTTGACCTTGCCGCGACGTCAATGTTTCTACTGGCCGCATGAGGATCGGAGAGATCGCCCGGCTCGTCGGCGTCACCACGCGGGCCGTACGGCACTACCACCGGATCGGGCTGCTGCCCGAGCCGCCGCGGCGCGGCAACGGGTACCGCGAGTACGCCCTGCGCGACGCCGTCCTGCTGGCGCGGGTGCGGCGGCTGACCGAGCTGGGCCTGTCCCTGGACGAGGTGCGTGACGTCCTCGCCGACGACGCCGGGAAGGAGCTGGTCGAGGTGCTGGAGGAGCTGGACGCCGACCTGGCGCGGCAGGAGGCCGAGGTGCGGGTGCGGCGGGAGCGGCTGGCGGTGTTGCTGGGGCAGGCCCGGGAGGGGCGGCTGCCGGCCGAGGGGCCCGTCTCGCCGGAGCTGGCCGCGCTGTTCGCGGACATGGCCCGGGTCGGCGCCGAGCGCGGCGGGCCCGAGCCGCGGATGGCGGCGCTCGACCGGGAGCTGCTGACCCTGATGGACTCCTCGTTCACCGGCGGGGAGGGCAGGCGGCTGGTCACCGCCATGCGGGAGGCGGTCGCCGCGCCGGAGGCGATGGAGCGGGCCTACGACCTGTACGCGCGGCTCGACGAGCTGGCCGGCGCCGACGCCGGGGACCCGCGGGTCGGGCCCGCCGTGTCGCTGCTCGTCGGGCTGCTGCCGGACGAGGTGGTGGAGCGGATGGGGCACGTCGACCCGGACGCCTGGGGCGGGGGGTTCGAGGGGGCGTTCCTCGCGGAGTTCTCCCCCGCCCAGACCGAGGTGATCCGGCGGGCGCTGCGGACGGCCGCCGAGCGGGCCGGGAGTGCCGGACGGGCCGGGGACGCCGGGCGGGCCGGGAAGGCCGAGCGGGCGGAGGACGGGCGGTGAGGCGGCTGCTGCGGGGGGCCGGGTACGCCGTCCTGCCCGCCGAGGCGGTGCTCGCCGGGTGCCTGGTCGCCGGGGTGGCGGTGCCCGCGCCGGTGTTGCACGCGCTGGAGCTGTTCGCCGTGGTCACCGTGGGACTGGGGGGCGCCGGGTACCGGCGGGCCCGCCGCCGGGGGCTCCCGCCGCGCGAGGCGCTGTACGAGGTGGTGCCGGAGCCCGTCGTACGGATCGTCGGGCACGAGCTGGGCCTGATGGTGAGCCTGGTGCGGTGGGTGGGGCGGCGGCGGCACGGGGCGGGCGGGGGCACCGAGGCGTTCGGGCACGCCCGGGACCAGGCCGCGCTCATGTACGGCTTCGCGTTCGTGTGCGCCGTCGAGAGCGTGGGGATGTCCTGGCTGCTGTGGGACGTGCCCGTGGTGCACGAGGTGTTCCTGGTGCTCGACGTGTACACCGTGCTGTTCGTCCTGGGCCTCCACGCCGCCTCCGTCACCCGGCCCCACCTGCTGGACGGGCGGGTGCTGCGGCTGCGGCAGGGGTGCCACGTGGACCTCGCGGTACCGCTCGACGCCGTCGCCGCCGTCCGGCACGAGCCGCTGTTCACGCACGGGAAGGCCGAGGGGGAGCTGGACCTGAAGGTCGGCGGGCAGACGTCGCTCACCGTGGAGCTGGCCGCGCCGGTCGAGGTCGTGGGGCTGCTCGGCGGGCGGCGGGAGGTGCGCGTCGTACGGTTCCACGCCGACGACCCGCGGGCGCTGCTGGCCGCGCTCAGGCAGGCACGAACAGCGCCTTCTCCCGCCCCGGGAACGCCTGCGTGAGCCGTACCTCCAGCCGCTCGCCCAGGGGCAGCGGCGCCCCGGCGCCCTCCAGGCGGGCCACCACCGCCGGGGACTCCAGGTGGACGGTGCCGGTCGCCGGGTCGTCGTCGCGCACGTCCACGACCGTCCCGGTGAACACCTCGCCCACCCGGTCCATGAGGAGCGCCGACTCGACGATGTCGACGCACTCCCGCTCGACCCGGTTGGCGCGCCGCCCGCCCTCCGCCATCTCCTGCGGCAGCGCCGCCAGCGCGGCCCGCACCCACTCGGGCGGCTCCCGGCCCTCGACGGCGGCGACGCACAGCTCGCCCGCGTACCGGTCGACGAGGCGGCGCAGCGGGGCGGTGCAGTGGGTGTACTCGTCGGCGACGGCGGCGTGCAGCGCGGGCACCGGCACGTTGCCGTCCGTGAACACCGTGTACCCGGAGCCCCGCAGCAGCGCCGTGCAGTCCTGGAGGAACGCCGCGTGCCGGGGCAGGCTCGGGTCGAGGGTGCGGACGAGCGCGGCGTACGAGACGTGGTGCGGCCAGTCGACGCCGAGGGCCTGCGCGGAGCGCCGCAGCCGGGCCACGGCGCCGTCCGGGGCGGCGGGGAGGGTGCGCAGGACGCCGGTGCCGGCGGCGGTCATCAGGTCGGCGGCGGCCATGCCGGTGAGCAGCGAGATCTGCGCGTTCCACCCGTCGGCGGGGAGCGGGGCGCGGTAGACCGTGCGGTACGAGCCGTCCGCCTCGACGATCTCCTGCTCGGGCACGCGCAGGGAGACGCCGCCCCGCTCGACCTCCAGCTCCTCGCGCAGGCGGCCGATGTCGCGCAGCAGGGCGAGGGGCTCCTCGGCGGTGCCCGCGTCGATGTACTGCTGGACGGTCGCGTAGTCGAGGCGGACGCGGCTGCGGACCAGGGCGCGGCGGACCTCGGCGGCGACGCGGCGCCCGTACGCGTCGAGGTCGATGCGCCACAGCAGCGCGGGGGCGGTCTGGCCGGGCAGCAGGCTGGCGGCGCCCTCCGACAGGACGGGCGGGTGGAGCGGGACGCGGCCGTCGGGGAGGTACAGGGTGAGGACGCGGCGGTGCGCCTCCGCGTCGAGCGCCCCGGCGGGGGCGACGAACGCGGCCACGTCGGCGACGGCGTAGTGGACGCGGTAGCCGCCGTCCGCGCGGCGCGCCAGGTGCATGGCCTGGTCCAGGTCGACCGAGCCGGGCGGGTCGATCGTGAACAGCGGCAGGTCGGTGGCGTCCAGGCCGGGCGGGCGGGGGGACTTCGCGGCGGCCTCCGCCTCGGCCAGTACGTCGGGCGGGAAGCCGCGGGGGAGGCCGAGTTCGGTCCGCAGCGCGCGCAGGGCCTTCCGCAGGGGGGTCTCGGCGGCGCCGGTCACGTGGAGCTGGCGGCGGGGCATACGCCGAGCGTAGGACGCGGGGCGCGGTACGGCACTTTGTACGCTGGCGGGGGGCCGCGCCCCGCCGCCGTTTCCGTTCGTGAGGAGAACCACCGTGCTCGTGCTGCTGCCGCCGTCGGAGGGCAAGGCCGCCTCGGGGCGCGGCGCGCCGCTGGAGCCGGACGCGCTGTCCCTGCCGGGACTGGCGAAGGCGCGGGCCGCCGTGTTCGCGGAGCTGGTCGAGCTGTGCGCCGCCGACGAGGAGAAGGCGCGCGAGGTGCTCGGGCTGAGCGAGGGGCTGCGCGGCGAGGTCGCGAAGAACGCCGCGCTGGCGACCGCCGGGGCCCGTCCCGCCGGGGAGGTGTACACGGGCGTCCTGTACGACGCGCTGGGCCTGGCGACGCTGGACGCGGCGGCGCGGGAGCGGGCACGGGCGTCGCTGCTGGTGTTCTCCGGGCTGTGGGGGGCGGTGCGGATCGACGACCGGATCCCGTCGTACCGCTGCTCGATGGGCGTGCGGCTGCCGGGGCTGGGGGCGCTCGGCGCGTACTGGCGCGGGCCGATGGCGGAGGTCATGCCGGAGGTGGCCGGGGACGGGCTGGTGCTGGACCTGCGGTCGGCGGCGTACGCGGCGGCGTGGCGGCCGAAGGGCGAGGTGGCCGGGCGCACGGCGACCGTGCGGGTGCTGCACGCGCCGACCCGGAAGGTGGTCAGCCACTTCAACAAGGCGACGAAGGGCCGGATCGTGCGCGGCCTGCTGGAGGCGGGCGCGGCGCCCGCGACGCCGGGCGAACTGGTGGAGGCGCTGCGGGACCTCGGGTACGTGGTGGAGGGCGAGGCGCCGGGGCGGGCCGGTGCGGCGTGGTCGCTGGACGTGCTGGTCGACGAGGTCCACTGACCTTCGTTGCACCGCCTGCAACGGCCGTTGCGGGGGGTGCCGGGCCGGGGCAGGATGCCGGGCATGACGCCGGAACCGCTGCTGGCCGTGCCGGCCGTGCCCGTCCTGCCCGTCGTGGTCGTCGAGGACGCCGCCGACGCCGTACCGCTGGCGCGGGCGCTGGTGGCGGGCGGGTTGCGGGCGGTCGAGGTGACCCTACGGACCCCGGCCGCGCTCGACGCGATCCGGGCGGTCGCCGCCGAGGTGCCCCGGTGCCTGGTCGGGGCGGGCACGGTCGTGTCGGCGCGGGCCGCGGCGGACGCCGTCGCGGCGGGCGCGCGGTTCCTGGTGAGCCCCGGCTGGACGGGCGGGCTGCTCGACGCGATGGAGGCGTCGGGGGTGCCGTACCTGCCGGGGGTGTCGACGGCGTCGGAGGTCATGGCGCTGCTGGAGCGCGGGGTGCGGGAGATGAAGTTCTTCCCGGCCGGCGCGGCGGGCGGCGCCGCGTACCTGGCGGCGCTGGCCGGGCCGCTGCCGCAGGCGCGGTTCTGCCCGACGGGCGGCGTCTCGGCGGTGTCGGCGCGGGAGTACCTGGCCCTGCCGAACGTCGGCTGCGTGGGCGGCACCTGGGTGGCGCCGCCCGCCGCGCTCGCCGCCGGGGACTGGAGGCGGGTGGAGTCCCTGGCGCGCGAGGCGGCGGCGCTCGGCGGTCCCCCCGGCGGGGCGGCGGTCAGCGCAGGTGCGACGTGTCGTTGAGGAGCCGGACCGAGGCGTTGCCGTCCCGGTAGTAGGCCACGGCCGAGAGGGACGCGGCGGACAGCTCCATCCGGAACAGCGCCTCGGGCGGGGCGCCCAGCGCCAGGCGGACCAGCGTCTTGATGGGCGTCACGTGCGTCACGACCAGGACGGTGCGGCCCGCGTGACGCTCCGTCAGCCGGTCGCGGGCCGCGGCGACCCGGCGCGACACGGCCGCGAACGACTCGCCGCCCGTGGGGGCGGCCTTCGGCGAGGCGAGCCAGGCGTCCAGGTCGTCCGGGTAGCGCTCCCGCACCTCGGCGAAGGTCAGGCCCTCCCACGCCCCGAAGTCCGCCTCGCGCAGCCCGTCCTCGATCCGCACGTCGAGGCCGAGGCGCCCGGCGACGGTCGCCGCGGTCTGGCGGCAGCGCAGCAGCGGCGAGGAGACGATCTCCCGCACGGTGCCGCGCGCGGCGAGCGCGGCGGCGACGGCTTCGGCCTGCCGCCGCCCGACGGCGGAGAGTTCGGGGTCGCTGCCGCCGCTGCCGGAGAACCGCTTCTCGGGCGTCAGCGCGGTCTCCCCGTGCCGCAGCAGCACGAACGTGGCGGGCGCCCCGAGGTCGGCGGGCGCGGCCCATCCGACGGAGGGGGTGGCGGGCGTCGCCGCCGCGCCGGCGGCGGGCGCGGGGGCGGTGGCGGCGGGTCCGGGGCCCCCGGCCGCCTCCGGGGCGGCGAGCGCGTCCCCGGGTGCCCCGGCGGAGCGGGGCCACGGCGCCGGGGCCGGTACGGCGAGCGTGCCGGACGCCGCGCCGGCCGGGGCGGGGTGCGCCGCGGGGGCCGCCTCCCGGACGGCCGGCCCGGCCGCGTCGGCCAGGGCCGCCCGGGCCCTCGCCGCGCCCGCCGCCGCGTCGCCGACGACGCGGGCGGCGGTCGCGTCCAGGGCGGCGCGCGACGCGGAGGGCTGCCACCGGCGGCCCTGGCGGCCCGCGTCCATCGCCTCGTTGGCGAGCCGGTCCGCGTGCTTGTTGCGCTCGCGCGGGATCCACTCGTACGAGACCTGTCCCGGCGGGTAGATCCGGGCGGCCTCCGCCGCGAGCGGCTTCATGTCCGGGTGCTTGATCTTCCAGCGCCCGGACATCTGCTCGACGACCAGCTTGGAGTCCATCCGGACCCGCACCGCCGCCTCCGGCGCCAGTTCGCGCGCCGCGCGGAGCCCGGCGAGGAGGCCCTTGTACTCGGCGACGTTGTTGGTGGCGACGCCGATGTACTCGGCGGTCTCCGCCAGGGCCTCGCCCGACACCGGGTCCAGGACCACCGCGCCGTACCCGGCCGGGCCCGGGTTGCCCCGGGAGCCGCCGTCGGCCTCGACGATCAGCTCGCGCAGCCGCACCCCGCTCATTACAGGCCGGACTCCGCCGTGCGGACCAGGATGCGGCGGCAGTTCTCGCACCGCACGACCGTGTCGGCCGCGGCGGACCGGACGTCGTTCAGCTCGGTGATGTTCAGCTCGATGTGGCAGCCCTCGCACCGGCGCTGGTACAGGCGGGCCGCGCCCACGCCGCCCTGCTGCCCGCGGATCTTCTCGTACAGCTCCATCAGGCCCGCCGACACGGAACCGGCCACCAGCTCCCGCTCCTTGGCGACGGCCGCCGCCTCGGTGTCCAGCCCGTCCTCCGCGCGGTCGCGGCGGGCCGTCGCGTCGTCGACCTTCGCCTGGACGGAGGAGACGCGCTCGGTCAGCTCGTCCACCCGCTCCTGCGCGGACTCGCGGCGCTCCATGACCTCCAGGACCACGTCCTCCAGGTCGCCCTGGCGCTTCGACAGGGAGACGATCTCCTTCTGGAGGTTCTCCAGGTCCTTCGGGGAGGTGACGGCGCCCGAGTCGAGCCGCTGCTGGTCGCGGACGGCGCGCTGGCGGACCTGGTCCACGTCCTGCTCGGCCTTCTTCTGCTCGCGGGCGCAGTCGCTCTCCTCCGTCTGCGCGGCGACGAGCAGGTCTCGCAGCTGGGTGAGGTCCTTGGTCAGCGACTCGATCTCGGCGTGCTCGGGCAGGGTCCTGCGCTTGTGGGCGAGCTGCGACAGGCGCGTGTCGAGGGCCTGGACGTCGAGGAGTCGGATCTGGTCGGCGGGCGCGGCGTTCAGTTGGGGGCTCCAGGGGAGGTGTGGTGAGCGGAGGGGGACGTGTGGTGGGCGGCCCACGGGTCGGTGACCGTCTTCGAGACGTGCACCCGCAGGTTCCAGCCGTGGCGGTCGGAGATCTCGTCGAGCTGGGCGGCGGCCAGTTCGCACCAGGGCCACTCGGTGGCCCAGTGGGCCGCGTCGACGAGGCCGAGCGGGGAGTGCTGGGTGGCCTCGGAGGCCGGGTGGTGGCGCAGGTCGGCGGTGAGGAACGCGTCGACGCCGGCCGCGCGCACCGCGTCGAACAGGCTGTCGCCGGAGCCGCCGCTGACGGCGACCGTGCGGACCGTCGCGTCGAGGTCGCCCGCGACGCGGATGCCCTGGGCGGTGGCGGGCAGCCGCTCCGCGGCGCGTGCCGCGAACGCGCGGAGCGTCTCCGGCGGGTCCACCTCGCAGATCCGGCCGAGGCCGTTCTCGGGGACGAGGGGGCCGGTCACGCGCAGGCCGAGGGCGCCCGCGAGGGCGTCGGAGACGCCGGGGTCGGCGGTGTCGGCGTTGGTGTGCGCGACGTGCAGGGCGATGTCGTGCTTGATGAGGGTGTGCACGACGCGGCCCTTGAAGTGGGAGGCCGCGACGGTCGTCGTCCCACGGAGGTAGAGGGGGTGGTGGGTGACGACCAGCCGGGCGCCGAGCCGGATCGCCTCCTCGGCGACCTCCTGGACGGGGTCGACGGCGAAGAGGACGCGGTCGACCTCGGCGTCGGGGTCGCCGCAGACCGTGCCGACGGCGTCCCACTGCTCGGCCCGCTCGGGGGGCCAGAGGGCGTCGAGCTCGGCGAGGACTTCGGTAAGACGTGGCACGCCCCCAAGGCTACCCGCAACCCCACCCGGGCCCGGCCGACCCGGTGGCGCCCGCCCCGGCCCGGGCGCGGGGCCGCCGTCCGGGGGCGGGGGCCGCATCCCGGCCGCCCCCGCGCCGGACGCGCGGCGCCCCGGCCTCCCGCGCGTCGGGCGCGGGAGCCGGGGTGCCGCGGGCGGGTGCCGGGGTGCCGCGGGCGGGTGCCGGGGTGCCGCGGGCGGGTGCCGGCTGCCGAGGATGAGGTCCGGCTTCAGGTTGGCGATGGCCTCCGGGTCGAGGCTGTTGATGGTGCCGACGCTCTCGGGCTGCCGCCGTCCTTCGCCAGGTGGGCGGGCAGGTCGGGGTCGCCCTCGGCGGGGGCGTAGCCGACGGGCTTGACCCCGAGGGAGACGACGTTGTCGAGCTCGCCGACGTCGAGGACGACGACCCGCCGCGGCGCGGCCTTGATCTCCGTCTCGCCCATCGCGTGGGTGAGGGTGCGCGGGAACCGGCCGGGCTCGGCGTCGGTGCCGAGCGCCGCGGTCTTGGCGCGGGCACCGCCGAAGCCCTGGCCGCCCTGGGCGACGGACCTCTTGTCGGCCGCCCCGTCCCCGGTGCCGCCGGCGCCGTTCCCGTCCTGGCTGCCGCAGGCCGCGAGGGAGAGCGCGGCGGCGAGGGCGACGACGGCGGCGGTGGCGCGGCGGCGTCGTACGGACCGTACGGACATGGCGGCTCCTGGCGGGGACGGGGACGGGCGGAACCCGGACCTTCGAATTCCGCTTGGGGAGGCCTTGCTCAGCGGAGGCTCCGTCCAGCACACCGCCCCCCTTCCCCTCAGGCGAACCCCGCTGCGGCCACCCTTATGTGTGAAACAGACGGTCTCGCACCGTTCGGGTGGAAGTGCGAAAACTAGCGTCGGGGCCGGAGGTGACGAGCCATGACAGCCTGCGCCATCGAGGCCACCGCTCGGGACGAGGTCGGCGACGGGGACGGTGCGGTCGGCGGGAGGGGGTTCACGATCGCGGCGGACGGCTCCTACGCGGCCCGGCTGGCCGGTGAGGGCGAGGCGCTGTTCCCCGAGCGCTGGACGCTCGACGGACCGGAGCCGTACGCCGTTCCGCTGCCGCTCGGGCAGCCCGAGGACCCGCACGCCCAACTGCTGCCGCTCGCGGACGGCCGGGTGCTCATCGCGCGCCGGGTCGCCGGGAGGTGCACGTTCTCGCTGCTGTACCCGACGGGCCCGAGGACGGGCGAGCTGCCGCTCGGCGCGGTCGAGGCGGAGTCGGTGCGGCTGCTGCCGCCCGCCCCGGACGGGGTGTGCGCGTACGCGCTGGCGGTGGGCGGGCGTTCGACGGGCGTCTGGCGGGTGGCGGGCGGCGCGTCGGGGCCGGAGCACGTCGCCGAGGTCCGGGGGCACTGCTCGGGCGGGGTGTGGCTGGACCGGGAGGGGCGGCTGCTCGCCCTGGACCGGGCGGCGGACGGCGGACCGGTGAAGGCCGTCGCGGTGGACCTGCGGCGGGGCGGGGAGGTCACCCCCCTGCTGCAGATCACCGAGGAGAGCCGGGACCGGCTGCTCCTGGCCGACCCGGACAGCGGGCTGCTGCTCATCCGCTCGGACGCGCCGTCACCGGGACGCGAGCGGCTGGGCTGGGGGCTGCTGGGCAGCACCCGGCCGGTGCGGTTCCCCGAGTGCCTGCGGTCGGCGGACGCGGTGCTGACGCCGTTCGCGGTGCAGCCGGGACAGATGCTGACGCCGGAGGCGTGCGCGGTGGCGCTGCGCGTCGACGCGGCGGCCGGGAGCTGGGTCGGGGTGTGGCGCCCCGCGGCCCGGCGGCTGCTGCAACTGCCCGCCCCGGAGGGCTGGTTCGCGGGAGCGGGGCGGTGGACCCGGGAGGGGGCGCTGTCCCTGCCGTACGCGAACGCCTCGGTGCCGTGCGGACTGGCGCGCGTCGCGGGCGCGGCGGACCCGCTCGTACCGCGGGAGGCGGCGGGGCCGGCGCCCACCGGATCGGCGGAAGCCGCGGGTGGGGGGCGGCACGGCGCCCCGGCGGCGGTGGCGGCGCACCGGCCGGTGCCGTTGCAGCAGGCGCCTCTCACGGGGCGCGCGCTGCCCCATTAGACTCACGGGTCGCATCACAACAGCGATCATTACGGGGTGACTTCACCACATGTCTGAAGCCAGCACCGACACGACCCAGGCGACGCGGGCGCACGGGGACGCCGGCGGCTCCGGAAAGCACCGCGGGGGCCCGGCACCGTCGGAGGACACGTCGGCGCAGCCGCACGGCCGCCACCGCAGGAGTTCCGGCCAGGGCGGCGCGGCGTAACGTCCGCCGCCGCGAAGCGGAGAAGAGGGCCGTCCCGGATTCCCGGGGCGGCCCTCGGCGTTCCCGCGCCGGCGGCCGGCGGGGCTCGGCGGCTAGCGGGTCTCGACGGCGGTGTCCGCGAGGACGGGCGCGTCACCGCGTTCGGCGGCGGTGACGGAGACCCGGACGCGGCCGTCGCCGTCCCACATGCGGACGCGGAGGGTCTCGCCGGGGAAGACGACGCCGGCGAAGCGGGTGCGGTACGAGCGGACGCGGGTGACGTCCCCGCCGAGCACCGTGTCGACGACGGCCTTCAGCGTCATGCCGTACGTGCACAGGCCGTGCAGGATCGGCCGGTCGAACCCGGCGAGCGCGGCGAAGGAGGGGTCGGCGTGCAGCGGGTTCCAGTCGCCGGACAGCCGGTACAGCAGCGCCTGGTCCTCCCGTACGGGCCGCTCGACGGTCCGGTCGGGCGCCCGGTCGGGGACCCGGTCGTCGGCGGCCGGGCGGGAGGGCCCGCGCTCGCCGCCGAACCCTCCCTCGCCGCGCACGAAGACGTCCGCCTCGCTCGTCCACAGCGGCCCGTCGTCGTCGGCGGTCTCGGAGCGCAGCACGAGCACGGCGGCCTTGCCCTTGTCGTACACGGCGGCGATGCGGGAGGTGGTGACGGCCCGCCCGCGCACCGGGAGCGGGCGGTGCACGTCGACGCGCTGCCCGCCGTGGAGGACGGCGGCGAGGTCCACGTCGACGCCGGGCGCGGACAGCCCGGCGAGCATGCCCGTCCCGCCGCCGGCGACGGTGGCGAACGACGGCAGCACGTGCAGCCGGGACTCCAGCGTGTAGCGCAGCTCGGCGGGGTCGGTCGCGGGGACGCCCGCGCCGATGCCGAGGTGGTAGAGCTGGACGTCCTTGTGGTCCCACGCGAGGGTCTCCGACCAGGGTTCGGCGGCCAGGGCCCTCGTGGCGTCGATGGGCATGGGCGGGGCGCTCCTCGGGGTGGTGGGGGACGGCTCCGGCCCGGCCTGTATAGCGCGCCGCGGCCCCGCGGGGAAGGAGGCGGTGGTCCGCCACCGGGGCGGACCGCCGCCGGGGGTGCCGCCGGGCCGGACCTCCGCCGGAAGGTGCCGCCCGCCCGGTGCGGGGTCCGGGCCGGGCGGGCGGGAGGGCCCCGCGCGGGTCGCGCGGGGCCCTCGCCGTGCCGGTCAGTCCGGCAGGACCAGGTACAGGCGGGTGCCCTGGGGGCGGTAGCCGACGCGTTCGTACACGCGCCTGGACCCCTCCCCGGAGTACTCCAGCCACACCGAGCGGGCGCCCCGCGCCAGCAGCGCCCCGGTGACGGCCGCGGTGACCGCGCCGGCGACACCGCGCCCGCGGAACGCCGGCCGGGTGCCCACGCCCGCCGCCTCGGCGGTGCCCTCGGCGGGCGCCGAGCAGGTGGCGGCGCCCGCGCAGCCCCCGTCCGGGGCCCGGACGAACCGCACGGCGCCGCCGCCCTCCTGGACGCGGCGCAGCCGTGCCGCGCCCTCCGCGGACGGGGCGAACCCGCCGCCGAACGCCTCGGACAGGGCGGCGTCGACCGCCGCGTACTCCGCGTCCGTCGACGGGGTCCGTGCCAGGGGCGCGGAGGCCGGCGGCGGGGTGAACGTGTCCGGTGCGCACACCAGGTACTCGTGCACCGCCTCGGTCGCGAACCCGGCCTCGCGCAGGGCGGGCTCCACCCCGGGCGCGGCGTCCGGCGCGAACTCCAGCCGGGGCGTGAGCCCGCGCTCCCGGAACGCCGCGACGAGCGCGGCGACGTCGCGGGCCGTGGGGCGCGCGCCGGGAAGGGGGGTGGCGTAGTTGAGGTACGGGCTGGTGGTGCCCGGGTCGATGCCGACGACGAAGCCCCCGGTCTCGACGACCGCGGGGCGGCGACGGAGGTGGGCGACGACGAAGCTCTGGACGTCTGTGTCCACGGTGGAGTGACCTCACGTAGATGTCGGTGAACCGGTGCGCGCGGGTGCGCGTCACCGCGACGTGGGGCCGCCGTGAGGAGGAGTGGTCAGTGCCGACGGCGGCCGCTGGCAGGCGCCGCAATCATGGGCTTCAGTCCCTTGGTGGAGAAACGCGTCTGATCATGGACCCGGAAACCGTGGCACGGCCGGGCCGCGGGCGCAACGCCTTTTCGCTCAGGCGCCGTTGCGCGCCGTCCTGCCCGCTGCCGGGGCGGAGACCGGGCGGGGCAGCCACAGGAGCATCAGCGCGGCGGCCGCGAGGAGGATGCCCGCGCCGGTGCGGAAGGCGAGGGCGTACCCGGCGGTGAGGGCCTCCGGGGTGGCGGCCCCCGCCGCGCCGGAGGCGGCGACGGTCGACAGGACGGCCAGGCCGACCGCGCCGCCCATCGTGCGGGAGGTGTTGACCAGGCCCGACACGAGGCCCGCGTCGCCCGGCGCGGCGCCGGACGTGGCCATCGCGGCGAGCGGCGTGAGGACCAGCCCGACCCCCGTCATCATCATGATCCCCGGCCCCAGGACGTCCGTGGCGTACGCGCCGTCCACGTCCATCAGCGACTGCCAGGCGAAACCGGTCGCGGTGATCAGCGCGCCGCCCACCGCGAGGAACCGCGCGCCGAGCAGCGGCATCAGGCGCGGCGCCAGCTTGGAGCCGACGACGACGCCGGCCGAGCTGGGCATCAGGGCGAGCCCGGCCTCCAGCGGGCTGTAGCCGAGGACGTTCTGCGCGTACACCGTCATGAAGAACCAGGACGCGAACGTCGCCGAGCCGATGACGAACAGCGCGACGTTCGCCGCCGACACCGCCCGCGCCCGGAACACCTTCAGCGGCATGAGCGGTTCGCGGGTACGGGACTCCACCGCCACGAACGCGGCCAGCAGCGCCACCCCGCCGAGCAGCGGCACCAGCGTCCGGGGCTCCGTCCAGCCGGCCTGCTCGGTCTGCACCACGCCGTACGCGAACGCCGCCAGCCCGGTGGTCACGAGGACCGCGCCCGGCAGGTCCAGGCGGCGCCCGGCGCCCGTCCGGGACTCCCGCACCCACACGGCGCCGGCGATCAGCACGAGGGCGCCGACCGGGACGTTGATGAGGAGGACCCAGCGCCAGTTCAGCAGGTCCGTGAGGAGGCCGCCGACGAGGCCGCCCGCCGCGCCGCCGCCCGCGCCGACCGCCGCCCACGTGCTGATGGCCCGCGTCCGGGCCGGGCCCTCCGGTACGGCGCTGGTGACGATGGTCAGCGTCGCCGGCGACAGCACGGCCGCGCCCAGCCCCTGCGCGGCGCGCGCGGCGAGCAACTGCCAGCCCTCCTGGGCGAGTCCGCCCGCGACGGAGGCGACGGTGAACACCGTCAGGCCCAGCAGGAACATCCGCTTGCGCCCGAACAGGTCGGCGGCCCGCCCGCCCAGCAGCATGAACCCGGAGAAGGCTATGGAGTACGCGTTCACCACCCACTGCAACGCCAGCGCGGACAGGCCGAGGTCGGCGCGCATCGACGGCAGGGCGACGTTCACGACGGACACGTCGAGCACGACGAGGAACGTGCCCGCGCAGGCGGCGAGGATCACCGCCCAGGGCCGGGCGGGGAGTTCGGGGTCGGCGAGGGCGGCGGGGGCGGGGGCGTCGGTACGAGGCTGGACCATGCCTGTCATGGTCGCAGCTGGGCAGCACCCCGTACATCCCGATATCGACGTACGGGACGTGCGCCTCGGGTCCTAGGTCCTCGCGTCCCGAAAGCGCGCCGGGTGCGCCGGGTGCGCCGCACGGCCGGTCGGCGTCGCCGGGCCGTTCGCACCGGTCGGGGCGCTCCCCCTCGGTGAGGGCCCCGGGTCGTACGGGCCGGGGTGCCGTCGCCTGGGGGTGGGGCGTGGGGGACGATGGCCTTCGTTCGCCCGTACGACCTGGAGGAACCCGCCCATGAGCGCCGCACCCACCCCGGAGCAGACGCCGGAGCCGTCGCCGGAGACGCTCGCCGCGTTCGAGGCGGCCAAGGGGTTCATGCCCGTGCGGGAGGGCCTCGCGCTGTACGCGGCGGCCGTCGACGCGGGGCGGCTCGGGCTCCCGCTGCTGGAGGTCGGCACGTACTGCGGGCGCTCCACGATCCTGCTGGCCGACGCGGCGCGGGCGGCCGGCACTGTGGCCGTCACGGTCGACCACCACCGGGGCAGCGAGGAGCAGCAGCCGGGCTGGGAGTACCACGACCCGTCCGTCGTGGACCCCGAGGTGGGCCTGATGGACACCCTGCCGACCTTCCGCCGCACCCTGCACGCCGCCGGGCTCGAGGAGCACGTCATCGCCGTGGTCGGCCGGTCGCCGCAGGTGGCGCGGGTGTGGTCCGGGCAGGTGGGGCTGGTCTTCGTCGACGGCGGGCACACCGACGAGCACGCCGTGAACGACTACGAGGGGTGGGCGCCGCGCGTCGCGGAGGGCGGGCTGCTCGTCATCCACGACGTGTTCCCCGATCCGGCGGACGGCGGCCAGGCGCCGTACCGGATCTACCGGCGGGCGCTGGAGTCGGGGGCGTTCACGGAGGTGTCCGCGACGGACTCGCTGCGGGTACTGCGCCGAACGGCCCTCGGCTTCCGAGCCGGAGCGCCCGGCACCGCTTAGGCTCGCCCGCGTGTACGACGATGACACGCAGAAGCGCACCCGCCTCCGGAAGGCCGTCCTCCTGGCCGCCGTGCCGCTCGCCGCGGCCGCCCTGCTCGCCGGGGGGTGGGCCGTGACGGGGGCGTCCGGCGGGCCGCCGGGTGGCGGGCCGGGTGCCGACGGCCGGGGCGGCGGCGCCGCGCCCGCGCCGGCCGGCACCGCCGCCGCGTCCGCGTCCGCCGGTGCGCCCGCGTCCGCACCGCTCGCGGGCAAGGTCGTCGTGATCGACCCAGGTCACAATCCGGGGAATTTTCAGCACCCCTCGAAGATCAACGAGAAGGTGGATATCGGCACCAACCGCAAGGAGTGCGACACCACCGGCACTTCCACGCGGGACGGGTACACGGAGGCCGCGTTCACCCTCGACGTCTCCCACCGGCTGCGCACGGCCCTCCGGCGCCTCGGGGCGACCGTGGTGCTGACGCACGACGCCGACCGGCCCTTCGGCCCGTGCATCGACGAGCGCGCCCGCATCGGCAACGGGGCGGGCGGCGGCAGGGGCGCCGACGCCGTCGTCTCGGTCCACGCCGACGGCTCGGCGGTCGGCAACCGGGGCCACCACGTGATCCTTCCGGGCCTGGTCAAGGCGGGTGCGGCCGACACGGCGCCGATCGTCGCGCCGTCGCGCGCGCTCGGGGAGCGCATCGCGGCCGAGTTCGCCCGGGCGACCGGTTCCGCCCCGGCCAACTACCTCGGCGGAGGAACGGGTTTGGACGTCCGCAAGGACCTCGGCGGGCTGAACCTGTCGACCGTTCCCAAGGTGTTCGTCGAATGCGGCAACATGCGCGACCCGCAGGACGCCGCCTCGCTGTCCGACGCGGCGTGGCGGCAGAGGGCCGCCCAGGGGATCGCGAACGGGGTCAGCACCTACCTGCTCGGGTAGGCCGCGCGGACGATACATTCGTCCGTACGATGGGGCGCCCCCCGTGTTTCGCGCCACCCCTGACGACGACACGAACCGACGAAGGACTTTTCACGTGAACATCCGCTCCCTCACTCGAGGCGATGGCGTGGTGATCGGAGCAGCGGTGGTGCTGTTCATCGCCTCGTTCCTCGGCTTGAGCAGCGTCGACTGCCCCACCGGCATCGACTGCTCGAACTACGACATGCCCAACGCCTGGGACATGCTGGGCCTGCTGATGAGCATGTTCCTCGCGGGCGTCATCGGCGCGGCGCTGATCGTCCTCGCGCGGGCCATGCCGGGGCGCAAGGTGGCCGGTCTCGACCTGGGGCAGTTCGGCGTCGCCCTCACCATCTTCGCGCTGTGGACGGCGTTCTGGACCATCCTGGACGTCAACTCCGCGGGCGCCGGCATGATCCTCGGCCTGCTCGCCACCATCGCGCTCGCCGCGGGCGCGGTGGCCTCCCCGCTGGTCCCGGCCCTGAAGGCGCCGCTGATGGGCGCCCCCCGCCCGCAGACCCCCCAGCCGTACGGCGCCCAGCCGGGCGCGACGGGCGGCGCCGGCTACGGCTACCCGGGCGCCCAGCCGGGCGGTACGGGCGGCTACGGCTACCCGGTCGGCGGCCAGCAGCCGGGCCAGCCGGGTCCGGCGGACGCCCAGCAGCCGCAGCAGGCGCACCACCAGCACCAGCCGGACCAGCAGGGCGCTCCGGCCACGGCCCAGCAGGGTGCTCCGGCCGGGGACTTCGCCCCGTTCTGGTTCGCCGTGCCGGTGGCGCGGCCGCTGTACGCCGAGGACGGCTCGCCGACGCCGATCGCCGAACTGGCGCCGGGCACCTGGTACCTGGCCGTGGAGCAGCGCGGCGCGGCCCTGGTCGCGCAGACGCAGGACGGCCGCCGCGGCGTCCTGCAGGACACGACGGGCATCCAGCGCGGCTGACCCGCCCCGCGTCGCACGGAACGGGCCCGCCCACCACGCCGGAAGGCGGGTGGGCGGGCCCGTTCGCGTGGCCGTGCCCCGTGGGGTCAGCAGCAGTCCGGTGCCAGGCCGGTCGGCAGGCGCTCGCCGCCGAACACGGCCCCCGTCGCCTCGTCGCCGCCGAGCGCGGCGACCGCGAGGAGCAGCGAGCCCGCCGTCCAGGTGGTGAGCTCCTCGGGCCAGACGGCGCGGTCGCCCTCGAAGACGTACCCGGTCCAGTACAGGCCGCCCTCGGCGCGCAGGTGGCCGATGGAACGGAGGATGTCCACGGCCCGGTCGGACTCCCCCATCGCCCAGAGGGTGAGGGCGAGTTCGCAGCTCTCGCCGCCGGTGACCCACGGGTTGGGGATGACGCACCGCACGCCGAGGCCGGGGACGACGAACTCGTCCCAGCGGCTCTCGATGCGCTCCTTCGCCGCCGCGCCGGTGACGGCGCCGCCGAGGACCGGGTAGTACCAGTCCATCGAGTAGCGGCCCTTGTCGAGGAACCGCTCCGGGTGGCGGGCGACGGCGTGGGCGAGGGCGCCGGCGGCGAGCTCCCAGTCCGGCTGGGGCTCCTCGCGGTGCTCGGCGATGGCCAGGGCGCAGCGCAGGGCGTGGTGGACGGAGGAACTGCCGGTGAGCAGGGCGTCCGTGACGGGCGTGCCGTCCGCCTCCCGCTTCCAGCCGATCTGCCCGCCGGGCTGCTGGAGGTCCAGGACGAACGCGACGGCGGCGCGGACGACGGGCCACATGCGGTCGAGGAACGCCTCGTCGCCGGTGGTCAGGTAGTGGTGCCAGACGCCGACCGCGACGTACGCGCAGAAGTTGGTCTCGCGGGCGAGGTCCGTCGGCCGGTCGGCGTCGCCGTCGTGGTAGGCGGCGTACCAGGAGCCGTCCGGGTTCTGGTGGCGGGCGAGCCACGCGTAGGCGCGGGCGGCGGCGTCGTGCTCCCCGGCGGCGTCGAGGGCCATGGCGGCCTCGGTGTGGTCCCACGGGTCGAGGTGGTGGCCGCGGAACCAGGGGATGGCGCCGCTGTCGCGCTGGGCGGCGAGGATGCCGGCGACGGTCTCGGCGGCCTGCCCGGCGGTCAGCACGCCGGGCAGGGTCAGGTGTTCGGTGCGCTCGGGCGGCGTCACAGCGCGGCGTCCGCCGGGAGGTGGGGCTTCGTCGCGTACACCACGAAGCTCTTGCCGAGGACGGGGTTGAGGGCCCGTTCGGCGAGCCGGGTGGCCAGGGGCTTCTTCATGATGTCCCAGACCAGCAGCTTGTGGTAGGCGCGCACGGGCAGCGCCTTGTCGTTGTCCACGCCGAACGCGCACTTCAGCCACCAGTACGGGGAGTGCAGGGCGTGCGCGTGGTGGGTGCCGTACGGGCGGAGGCCGGCCTCGCGGATCCTGCCGAGGAGCTCCTCGGCCCGGTAGATGCGGATGTGGCCGCCCTCGACCTCGTGGTAGGCGTCGGACAGCGCCCAGCAGACCTTCTCGGGTCCGTAGCGGGGGACGGTGACGGCGATGCGGCCGCCCGGCTTGAGGACGCGGACCATCTCGGCGAGGACGCCCTTGTCGTCGGGGATGTGCTCCATCACCTCGGAGATGATCACCACGTCGAACGAGGCGTCGGGGAACGGCAGGTTGAGGGCGTCGCCCTCCATCGCGGTGGCGGTGGCCCCGGCCGGGGCCTCGCCGGCCTCCTCCATGGCGGCGAACCACCTGGCGACCTCGCGGATCTCCTCGCCGTTCCGGTCGAGGGCCACGACCCGCGCCCCGCGCCGGTAGCACTCGAACGCGTGCCGCCCGGCGCCGCAGCCCAGGTCGAGCACGCGGTCGCCGGGGGCGAGCGGGAAGCGGGTGAAGTCGACGGTCAGCACGTGCGGGGCCTGCTTTCACGGTCCGTGGCGGAGGGCGGGGGTGCGAGGGGGGTGGCCGTCATCGACGCGCTCCGTGCGCGGCGACGGCCTCGCGGTAGCGGTCCGCGGTGCCCTGCGCGGCGCGGGCCCAGGTGAAGCGCTCCAGGACCCGGGCGCGTCCGGCCGCGCCGAGGCGGGCCCGCAGCCCGGCGCCGTCGGGGCCGAGGAGGCGGCCGAGCGCGGCGGCCAGGGCGCCGGCGTCGCCGGGCGGTACGGCCAGGCACGTCTCGCCGTCCGGTCCGGCAACCTCCGGGATGGCGCCGCCGGTCGTGGCGACCAGGGGCGTGCCGGTGGCCATGGCCTCGGCGGCGGGCAGCGAGAACCCCTCGTACAGGGAGGGCACGCAGGCCACCTGGGCGCCGCGCACGAGGTCGACGAGCTCGGCGTCGCTGATGCCCTTGACGAACCGGACGGCGCCGTCGAGCCCGTACCGCTCGATGGCGCGGGCGACGGGGCCGTCCTCGGCGCGCCTGCCGACGACGACGAGGTGCGCGCCGGGGACCTCGGTGCGCAGCTTGGCGAGCGCCTCGACCAGGTACACGAGGCCCTTGAGGGGCACGTCGGCGCTGGACGTGGTGACGATCCGGCCGGGCACCTCGGCGACGGACGGGTCCGGGGACCACAGGCCCGTGTCGGCGCCGATGGGGACGACGTGGACGCGGTCGGGGCGCACGCCGAGGTGGTCGACGATCTCCTGGCGGGAGGAGCCGGAGACGGTGAGGACGGACGGCAGGCGGCGCGCGACGCGCTTCTGCATGCGCGTGAAGGCGTACCAGCGGCGTACGGAGGCGCGGCGCTTCCAGTCGCGGGCGGCGTCCAGCTCCAGCCGCCGGTCGACGGTGATGGGGTGGTGGATCGTGGTGACCAGCGGCGCGCCGAGCGGGGCGAGGAGCCCGTAGCCGAGCGTCTGGTTGTCGTGGACGACGTCGAAGTCCCCGCGGCGGGCGGCCAGGAGGCGCCGGGCGCGCAGGGAGAACGTGAGCGGCTCGGGGAAGCCGCCGGTCCACATGGTGGCGACCTCCAGGGCGTCGATCCAGTCGCGGTACTCGTCGCGCCCGGGGGTGCGGAACGGGTCGGGCTGGCGGTACAGGTCGAGGCTGGGCAACTCGGTGAGCGCGACCCGTCCGGACGCCGCCCCGGGGGCGTCCCCGCCGCCGACCTCGTCGAGCACCGGGTAGGGCTGGGAGCCGATCACCTCGACGGTGTGGCCGAGGCGGGCCAGTTCGCGGGAGAGGTGCCGTACGTAGACGCCCTGGCCGCCGCAGAACGGGTTTCCCTTGTAGGTGAGGAGGGCGATGCGCAACGGGCGTTCTCCGTCGGCTGCTGCGCCCGCACGGGGGCCTGCTGCTACGGCCTCAGCGGTCACTCGCGGCCCCTTCCATCCCTGCGTTCCGGCGGAGCGTAACCGGTCGCGTTAATCTAGAACAAGTTTCAGAGTTGATCGTTCCCGGGCGCTCGGAGGAGCTTCGAATCTACCGGCAGGTAGCGCCCCCGTGAGGACCGGAACAGGTGATTCGCGCCACGGCGGGGGCCGGGCCATACTGTCGCGCACCACGGCACGGAACACGACGGCACGAGACGCTCGACGCACGGATCGACGGGGACCCATGACAGTGGAAGGCAGGCCGGCGTCACCGCCCCTGACCGCACGGCAGGAGGCGCGGCGCCGCCGCATCCTCCACGCCAGCGCGCGGCTGGCGGGCCGCGGCGGCTTCGACGCCGTGCAGATGCGGGAGGTCGCCGAGGCGGCGGAGGTCGCCCTGGGCACCCTCTACCGCTACTTCCCCTCCAAGGTCCACCTGCTGGTCGCCACGATGCAGGACCAGCTCGACGGGCTCCACGCGACGCTGCGCAAGCGGCCCCCGGCCGGGGAGGGGCCGGCGGAGCGGGTCGCCGAGACGCTGATGCGGGCGTTCCGCGCGCTGCAGCGGGAGCCGCAGCTGGCGGACGCGATGGTGCGGGCGCTGACGTTCGCCGACCGGAGCGTGAGCGCGGAGGTGGACGCCGTGTCGCGGCGGACGACGGCGATCATCCTGGACGCCATGCGGCTGGAGCACCCCACGCCGGAGCAGCTGGCGGCGGTCCGCGTCATCGAGCACACCTGGCACTCGGCGCTGGTCACCTGGCTGTCCGGGCGGGCGTCGATCGCGCAGGTGCGGCTGGACATCGAGACGGCCTGCCGGCTGATCGACGGTCCCGGGGCGGTTCGGGGGCGCCCCCGGGAGGGGTAGCGAAGGCGCCGGGAGGCGGGGAAGCACCCTGGGGCCGCCAGGTGACCCACGGGTAGAGTGTGCCCGTCGCTTCATGCCCGTACGGGGGGAAGCCGGTGCGAATCCGGCGCTGACCCCGCAGCCGTGAGCCGCCCCGGGCGGCGAGCCGGAATGCCTCGTCACGGGTCTGACCGGCTCGCGTCCCCGGGAACGGCCCGGTGACCGGCACCGTCGAGGAGTACGGAGCCGAGCCTGGTGCCCTCCGCGCGCCGTGCCCGGCCCCGGAGGAGAGGCACCCCGCCATGACCACCGTCCGCCGCGGCGCCACGGCGCTCGCCGCCACCGCCGTGCTGCTCGCGGCCGGCGCCGGGGCGGTCGCCCCCGCCGCGCTCGCCGCCCCGTCGGCCCCGGCCGTACCGTCGGCCCCGGCCGCCCCGTCGGTCCCCGCCGCTTCGTCGCCCGCCGTCCCGTCGGCCCCCGCCGCCCCGGCCCTCCCGGCCGGTCTGTACGGCACCAAGGACCCCGCCTACGACGGGGTGTGGCGGCAGTCGCTGGCGTTCCTCGCCCAGCAGTCGACCGGGGTCGAGCCCGCCGGACAGGCCGTGGCGTGGCTCCTCGGCCAGCAGTGCGCGAACGGCGGCTTCCCGTCCTTCCGCGCCGACACGACCCGGCCCTGCCCGGCCGACCTGCCCCTCGACACCAACGCCACCGCCGTCGCCCTGCACGCGCTCAAGGGCGTCGACAGCCACGAGGAGAAGGCCACCGGGGCCCGCGAGTCCGCCCTGGCGTGGCTGCGCACGGCCCAGAACGCGGACGGCGGCTGGGGCTACAACCCCGGCTCCCCCAGCGACGCCAACTCCACCTCCCTCGTCATCGGCGCCCTCGCCGGGACCGGCGAGGAGCCCGGCCGGGTCCGCTCCACCGGGGGCAAGACCCCGTACGACGCGCTGCTCACGTTCGCGCTGCCCTGCTCCGCCAAGCAGGGCGGCGGCGCCTTCGCCTACCAGCCGGAGAAGGACGGCACCCTGCGCCCCAACGGCGACGCCACCGCGGCCGCCGCCCTCGCCGGGCTCGGCAAGCACCTGCTGGTCCGCGGCGTCACCCCGAACCAGAAGCCCACCTGCGAGGACGCCGCGAAGCCGACCGTCGAGCGGGCCGCCCGCAACGGCGCCGCGTACCTGGCGGCCGCCCTCGCGAAGACCGGCCACCTCACCCTGCCGCCGATGCCCGGCACGACCGCCCCGGCCGACCGGCCCGACGTGGGCAACACCGCCGACGCCGTCCTCGCCCTCGCCGCCGCCGGGCACCGCGACGCGGCGGACACCGGCATCGCGTGGCTGGAGGGGAACTCCGCCGCGTGGGCGAAGGAAGGCGGCCCCGCCGCGTACGCCCAGCTGATCCTCGCCGCGCACACGGCCGGAGCCGACCCGCGCGACTTCGGCGGCGCCGACCTGGTCCGGCAGCTCAACGCGACCGGCCCCGAGCCGGCGTCGACGCCCGAGGACCGCGACCAGGGGAAGCAGGAGGAGGCCGGGGAGGAGCAGGAGGAGTCCGGCTTCCCGGTCTGGCTGCTCGTCGCGGTCTTCCTCGTCGCCGGCATCGGCGTCGGCTTCCTGCTCAGCGGCCGAGGGAAGCGGCGGCCGTGACCGCCGCCACGCGCCCGTACCGGCGGTTCGGGGCGTCCGCGGCCGCCGCGTGCCTGGCCGCGCTCCTCGCCGTGCCGGCCGCGCCCGGCACCGCGCACGCGGCGGGCTACCGGTACTGGTCGTTCTGGGAGGGCGGCCGGGGCGGCACGTGGGCGTACGCCACGCAGGGCCCGGCCACCGTCCGGCCCGCCGACGGCGCCGTCCACGGCTACCGGTTCGCGGTCAGCGCCGGCAGCCGGGACGCCGACCGGCCGCGCCGGGCCGCCGACTTCGCCGCCGTCTGCGCGGGCACCCGGGCCGAGGAGGGCACCAAGCGGGTCGCGCTCGTCCTCGACTTCGGCACCGCCGCCGACGCCCCGGCCGGCGGGACCCCGCCCGCGCCCCGCACCGCCTGCGCGCGCGTGCGGCCCGACGCGACCGGCGCGGAGGCCCTCGCCGCCGTGGCCGCGCCCCTGCGGTACGACGGCCAGGCGCTGCTGTGCGCCATCGCCGGCTACCCGGAGCGGGGCTGCGGCGAGCAGGTGGCCGCCCCGGCGACCGGCCGGCCGTCACCGGCCCCGCCGACCGCGCCGACCCCGTCGGCCGGGCCCGGCGGCACCGCCGCCGGCCGGGGGGAGGACCCGTCGCTGGGCCTGTACGCGGGGGCCGCCGCCGTCCTGGCACTCGGCACCGCCGCCCTCGTACGAGCCCGCCGGCGCGGACGCCGATGAGGCTGCGCGCCCCCGAGGCGCACCGGTCCAACGCCGTGCACGCGGGCGCCTGGTGGCTCTGGGCGCTCGGCCTGGCCGTCGCCGCGTCCCGCACCACCAACCCGCTGCTGCTCGGCCTGGTCGTCGGCGTCGCCGGGTACGTGGTCGCCGCGCGCCGCACCGACGCGCCCTGGGCCCGCTCGTACGGCGCGTTCCTCAAGCTGGGCCTGGCCGTCCTGGTGGTCCGGGTCCTGTTCTCCACGCTGCTCGGCTCCCCCCTCCCCGGCACCCACGTGCTCGTCACGCTGCCCGAGGTGCCGCTGCCCGAGTGGGCGCGGGGCGTGCGGATCGGCGGCCGGGTGACCGCGGAGCAGCTGGTGTTCGCCCTGTACGACGGGGCGAAGCTGGCGGCGATGCTGGTGTGCGTGGGCGCGGCGAACGCCCTCGCCGACCCGGCGCGGCTGCTGAAGTCGCTGCCCGGCGCGCTGTACGAGGCCGGGGTCGCCGTGGTCGTCGCGATGACGTTCGCGCCGAACCTGGTCGCCGACGTGGCCCGGCTGCGGACCGCCCGGCGGCTGCGCGGCCGCCCCACGGGCGGGGTGCGGGCGGTCCTGGGGATCGGGCTGCCGGTCCTCGAGGGGGCGCTGGAGCGGTCGGTGGCGGTGGCCGCGTCGATGGACGCGCGCGGGTACGGGCGCACCGCCGCCGTCCCGCCCGCCGTACGGCACACGACGACCGCGCTGACGCTGGGCGGCCTGCTCGGGGTGTGCGCCGGCACGTACGGGCTGCTCGCCGTGGAGGGCGCCGGGTACGGCGTGCCGCTGCTCGCCGGGGGCGTCCTGGCGGCGCTGGCCGGACTGTGGCTGGGCGGCCGGCGCACGCCCCGCACCCGCTACCGGCCCGACCGCTGGGGGCCCCGGACGTGGCTGGTCGCCGGGTCGGGGATCGCGGTGGCCGCCCTGGTGGTGTGGGCGTCCGCCGGACCGGCCGGGGAGGCGCTGCGGCCGGGCGTCACCCCGCTGGAGGCGCCCCGGCTGCCGCTGCCGCCCGCCCTCGCCGTGCTGGTGGGCCTCCTGCCGGCGTTCGTCGCGCCCGTACCGAAAGACCGCTGAGGAGCCCCGGTGATCCGCTTCGAGAACGTCACGGTGACCTACGAGGGCTCCGCCGCGCCGACCGTGCGGGACGTGGACCTGACCGTCCCGGAGGGGGAGCTGGTCTTGCTGGTCGGCCCGTCCGGGGTCGGCAAGTCGACCCTCCTGGGCGCCGTGTCGGGGCTGGTGCCGCACTTCACGGGCGGCACGCTGCGGGGCCGGGTGACGGTCGGCGGGCGCGACACCCGCACGCACCGGCCGCGGGAACTGGCCGACCTGGTCGGGACGGTGGGCCAGGACCCGTCCGCGCACTTCGTCACCGACGTGGTCGAGGACGAGCTGGCGTACGGCATGGAGTCGCTGGGCCTGGCGCCCGAGGTGATGCGGCGCCGCGTCGAGGAGACCCTGGACCTGCTGGGCCTGGCCGACCTGCGGGACCGCCCCCTCGCGACCCTGTCGGGCGGGCAGCGGCAGCGCGTGGCGATCGGCTCGGTCCTCACCCCGCACCCGAAGGTCCTGGTGCTGGACGAGCCGACGTCCGCCCTGGACCCGGCCGCCGCCGAGGAGGTCCTGGCCGTCCTGCAGCGCCTCGTGCACGACCTGGGCACGACGGTCCTGATGGCCGAGCACCGGCTGGAGCGGGTCGTGCAGTACGCGGACCGGGTGGTGCTGCTGCGGGAGCCCGGCGCGCCCCCGGTGGCGGGGGCTCCGGCGGAGGTGATGCGGGTGTCGCCCGTGCACCCGCCGGTGGTCGCCCTGTCCCGGCTCGCCGGCTGGGACCCGCCGGCCCTCACCGTCCGCGAGGCCCGCCGGCTGGCGGGGCCGCTGCGCGAGCGCCTGGCGTCCCGGACGCCGGACCCGGGGGCGGCCGACGGGCCGCCGGTGCCCGCGGGCACCGTGCCGCCCGCCCGCTCCGCGCCCGGGGCGGCGCGGGTCCGCCGGACCGGTCCGGGCCGGTCCTGGTGGCCGTTCGGCCGCGCCGGGGGCGGCCGTCCGGCACCCGGGGACACCGCCCCGGACACCGCCCGTACCGCCCCGGACGCCGCCGGCACCGCCCCGGACGCCGCCCGCGTGGACGGGCTCGTCGTCACGCGGGGGCGCGTGGAGGCGCTGCGGGGCGTCACCCTCGGCGTGCGCCCCGGGGAGGCCGTCGCCCTCATGGGCCGCAACGGGGCCGGCAAGTCCACCCTGCTCGGCGCCCTGGTGGGCATGGTCGCCCCCACCTCCGGCCGCGTCCTGGTGGCGGGCCGCACCCCGCACCGCACCCCGCCCGCGGAGCTGGTCCGCGAGGTCGGCCTGGTCCCGCAGGAGCCGCGCGACCTGCTGTACGCGGACACGGTCGCCGCCGAGTGCGCGGCGGCCGACGCGGACGCCGGCGCCGGGCCGGGCGCCTGCCGCGCGCTGGTGGCGCGGCTGCTGCCGGGCGTGCCGCACGACACGCACCCGCGGGACCTGTCGGAGGGCGAGCGCCTGGCCCTGGCCCTGGCCGTGGTGCTGACCGGACGCCCCGGGCTGCTGCTGCTCGACGAACCGACCCGGGGCCTGGACTACGCGGCGAAGGCGCGCCTGGTGCGGGTGCTGCGGCGCCTCGCCGCCGAGGGGCACGCGATCGTGATGGCCACGCACGACGTGGAGCTGGCCGCGGAGCTGGCGCACCGCGTGGTGGTCCTCGCGGACGGGGAGGTCGTCGCCGACGGGCCGACGCACGAGGTCGTCGTGTCGTCCCCGGCGTTCGCCCCGCAGGTTGCGAAGGTACTGGCACCGCAGCCGTGGCTGACGGTCGCGCAGGTGGAGGCGGCGCTGTGACGGCGCGTCCGGTGCGGCTGGGCCCGCGTTCGGTCGCCGCGCTGGTCCTGGTCAGCGCCGTCGGGGTGGCCGCGTTCGGCTGGCCGCTGCTGGCGGACGGCGCGTCCGGCCTGGCGGAGGCGCACGCGGGGGTCGCGCCGTGGCTGTTCGCGGCGCTGCTGCCGCTGCTCGTCGGGGTGGTCGTGGCGACGATCTCCGACTCGGGCGTGGACGCGAAGGCCGTCGCGATGCTGGGCGTGCTGGCGGCGGTGGGCGCCGCGCTGCGGCCGCTGGGCGCGGGGACGGCGGGCCTGGAGCCGATGTTCTTCCTGATGGTGCTGAGCGGCCGGGTGCTGGGGCCGGGCTTCGGGTTCGTGCTGGGCGCCGTGACGATGTTCGCCTCGGCGCTGCTGACCGGCGGGGTCGGGCCGTGGATGCCATACCAGATGCTGTCGATGGCGTGGTTCACGATGGGCGCCGGTCTGCTGCCGGCCCGGGAGGGGCTGCGGGGCCGGGGCGAGCTGCTGGTGCTGGCGGCGTACGGGGCGGTGGCGGCGTTCGCGTACGGGACGGCGATGAACCTGCAGGGGTGGGTGCTGGCGCTGCCGGAGGGGTCGAGCGGGATCGCCTTCCACGCGGGTGAGCCGGTCCACGAGAACCTCGTGCGGTTCGCGGCGTACTGCCTGGCGACCTCCATGGGCTGGGACCTGGGGCGGGCCGCGCTGACGGTGGTGCTGACGTTGACCATCGGATCGACGGTCCTGAAGGCCCTCCGGCGTGCGACACGACGGGCGGCGTTCGAGGCCCAGGTCACATTCGAAGGCGCCGAAAAGCCTCATCCGGGGCATTCCGGGGTGAGGCGCCCCACAGGACCCACGTCACATACGACGCCCGTTAGTGGGGGTGCGGAGCCCCCGCGGGAGGGCCGGTCCGCCCGCGGCGACCTGCGCTGACGCGTTCGGGGCGGGCCGCGCCGGCGGAGCCGGTCTCCGGTCGCGCCTCGTACACGGGGGGCGTTGCCAGGGCCCGCCGGCCCTGCTTTGGTGGATGACGTCGCCGGGCACCGACGGCAGCGTGACCGCCCCACGGTCCCGCCGAGGTGCCTCACGGCAAGCCCCCGAGCCACCCGGGCGTCCCCCGGGCCTGGTTCCGGCATGCCCGCGGCAACCCTGTCCCCGACGTGAGGTCCCTTACGTGTTCCGCTCCATCTCCGGCCGTTTCTCCGCCCGCAACAAGTCCGCCGTCGCCGCAGCCACCGTGCTGCTGGGCGCCTCGGGAGCGGTGATGGCGGTGACGGCCCCGGCCTCGGCCGCGCCCAACTCGGCGCAGACCATCGCCAAGAAGATGGTCCCGGCCGGCCAGTACCAGTGCTTCAGCAAGATCGTCGAGCACGAGTCCGGCTGGAACCCCACCGCCACCAACGCCTCGTCCGGCGCGTACGGCCTGGTCCAGGCCCTGCCCGCGTCGAAGATGGCGTCCGCTGGTTCGGACTGGAAGACCAACCCCGCCACCCAGATCGAGTGGGGCCTGGACTACATGAACGACCGCTACGGCAGCCCGTGCGGCGCCTGGCAGTTCTGGCAGACCAACCACTGGTACTGAGCGACCGCCCCCGCGGCCGTTCCCCCGGTGGGAAGCCCCCGGTGAGCACGCTCACCGGGGGCTCCGCCGTCCCCGTGCGGCAACCCGCCCCCGCCGGCGGCGGACGTCGGCTAGTTTCCCGATCATGACTCAGAACGCTCAGGAACCCCAGGCGCGGTGGAGCGCCGTCGACGCGTACCTCACCGACCTGCTCGCCCCCGCCGACGACGCGCTGACCGCCGCGCTCGCCGCGAGCGACGAGGCGGGCCTGCCGCAGATCGCGGTGGCCCCCAACCAGGGCAAACTGCTGCACCTGCTGGCCCGCGTCCAGGGCGCCCGCACGATCCTGGAGATCGGCACGCTCGGCGGGTACAGCTCCATCTGGCTGGCCCGGGCGCTGCCCGCGGACGGCAGGCTGATCTCGCTGGAGTACGACCCCGCGCACGCCGAGGTCGCCCGGCTCAACCTGGCCAGGGCCGGCCTCGGCGCGGTGGCGGAGGTCCGCACGGGCGCGGCCCTGGACACGCTGCCGAAGCTGGAGGCGGAGGGCGCCGGCCCCTTCGACCTGGTCTTCGTCGACGCGGACAAGAAGAACAACCCGCGCTACGTGGAGTGGGCGCTGCGCCTGACCCGTCCGGGCAGCGTGATCGTCGTCGACAACGTGGTGCGCGGCGGCACGGTCCTGGACGAGGAGGCCGCCGACGAGGCGACCCGCGGCACCCGCGCGATGTTCGACCTGGTCGCGCGCGACCCCCGGCTGGACGCGACCGCGTTCCAGACGGTCGGCGTGAAGGGCCACGACGGGATGCTCGTCGCCCGGGTGGTGTCCTGAGGCCGTGGTGACGCCGAACGCGGCCGCCGGCTGGGACATACGCGCCGAGCGGTACGACACCGAGGACGCGACCGCGCTGCGCCGCGACTACTACGACGACGTGGCCAGCCGCTACTGGCGCCGCCCCGCCACGCCCCGGGAGGTCGACGAGGGGCTGGCCGGCGACGGCGTGGAGGCCCTGGAGCCGCCGACCGGGCGGTTCCTGGTGGGCCGGTACGACGGGCGGGCGGCGGCCTGCGGCGGGGTGCTGCTGCTGGACGCCGAGCGGGCGGAGCTGACCCGGGTCTTCGTCCGCCACGCCTTCCGCGGCACGGGCGGCGCGGGGCTGCTGCTGAACGCCCTGGAGGAGGCCGCCGTGGGGCTGGGGGCCCGGCGCATGGTGCTGAACACGCGCCTGGACCTGGTGGAGGCCCGCGCCCTGTACGCCCGCCACGGCTACCGGGAGATACCGGCGTACTGCGAGGGGCCGTACATGGAGGTCTGGTACGGCAAGGAGCTGGGCTGACCCCCGCGCGGGCCCGCCGGGTCCGCGCGGGCCGGGCCGCCGGCCCCGCCCCGGCCCGGTCCCGGCGGTCCGGGTCCTAGACCCGGTGGTCCGGGGGCGGCGGCCCGGCCGCCGGGCGCTCCCGGTCCGAGCCGCACAGCTCGGCGGTCAGCTCCTCCACCAGCTGGATGAGGTCGGTCGGCCGGTCCGGCCCCCACCAGTCGCCGAGCAGCTCGGCGAGGGACTCCTCGCGGGCGCGCGCCAGCCGGGTGGCCGCTTCCAGGCCCTCGTCGGTGAGGATCAGCTGGAGTCCCTCGCGGCGGGCCAGCCCCCGCCCCTCCACCTGCCGGGACGCCTCCGTGACGGCCCTGATCGGCACGGACGCGGCCTCGGCGAGCCGCCCCGGCTCCACGGTCCCGTGGCGGCGGATGCGCAGCAGCAGCCAGCTGGACGCGGGCAGCAGGTCCATCCCCGCGCGGGCGGTGATCTTCTCGTACACGGCCTTGCGGCCCTCGCGGGAGCCGAGCACGGACAGGGCGCGGGCGACCTCGTCGTACGAGGAGCGCTCGACGGGGTTGGAGGCGAGGGTCTCGCTCGGGTCGGGCGCGGTGACCGAGCCGCGCAGCCGGTCCTCGCGCAGCAGCCAGGCGATGGCGAAGGCCAGCAGGACGATCGGCGACGCGTACAGGAAGACGTCCGTGATGGAGGTGGCGTACGCGTCGAGCGCGGCCGGGCGCAGGGCGGGCGGCAGTGCGGCGATGGCGCGCGGGTCGGCGGCGACCGCGTGCGCGTCGACGCCGGGCGGGACGTCCTGGCCGGCGAGGGCGTCGCCCAGCTTCCCGGTGAGGCGGCCGGTGAAGATCGTGCCGAAGACGGCCACGCCGAAGGAGGCGCCGATGGAGCGGAAGAAGGTGGCGCCGGAGGTGGCCACGCCCAGGTCCTCGTAGCCGACGGCGTTCTGCGCGACCAGCACCAGGACCTGCATGACGAGGCCGAGGCCGGCGCCGAAGACGAAGAAGTACAGGCTCGTCTCCCACGTGGGGCCGGCCCTCTCCAGCCGGTGCAGGAGCAGCAGGCCCACGGTGGTGAGCGCGGTGCCGGCCACGGGGAAGACCTTCCACCGGCCGGTGCGGCTGACGACCTGCCCGGACGCGGTGGAGGTGAGCAGCATGCCGAGGACCATCGGCAGCATGTGGACGCCGGACATGGTGGGGCTGACGCCCCGGACGACCTGGAGGAACGTCGGCAGGTAGGTCATGGCGCCGAACATCGCGAAGCCGATGACGAAGCTGATGACGGAGACGAGCGTGAAGGTGCGGATCCGGAACAGCCGCAGCGGCAGCACGGGCTCGGCGGCGCGCCGCTCCACGTACACGAACGCCACCAGCAGCACGGCGCCGAGGACGGCGAGGCCGATGATCCGGGCGGAGGCCCACGGCCAGGTGGTGCCGCCGAGGGAGGCGACGAGCACCAGGCAGGTGGCGACCGAGGCGATCAGGAACGTGCCGAGGTAGTCGATGGTGTGGGGGGTGCGGCGGGCCGGGATGTGCAGGGCGGCGGCGATGACGAAGAGGGCGACGATCCCGACGGGCACGTTGACGTAGAACACCCAGCGCCAGGTGAGGTGCTCGGTGAAGACGCCGCCGAGGAGCGGCCCGAGGACGCTGGTCGTGCCGAAGACGGCGCCGAAGACCCCCTGGTAGCGGCCGCGGTCCCGGGGCGGGACGAGGTCGCCGACGATCGCCATGGACAGCACCATGAGCCCGCCGCCGCCCAGGCCCTGCACGGCGCGGTAGGCGATGAGCTGCGGCATGTCCTGCGCGACGCCGCACAGCACGGAGCCGAGGAGGAAGAGGACGATCGCCGCCTGGAAGAGCTTCTTGCGCCCGTACTGGTCGCCGAGCTTGCCCCACAGGGGCGTGGCCGCGGTGGAGGCGAGCATGTAGGCGGTGACGACCCACGACAGGTGGTCCATGCCGCCGAGCTCGCTGACGATCGTCGGCAGGGCGGTGGACACGATGGTCTGGTCGAGCGCGGCGAGCAGCATGCCCAGCAGCAGCGCTCCGATGGGCACCAGGACCCCGCGCCGGTCGTACCCCGTCCCGGGGGCGGGGCTGGTGGCCGGGGTGCCGACTGGCCGCGTCATGGGCGCCTCCCTCACTGTTTCCCATCCATCGTGGGCGGTCCGGCCCGTTATGGCCTGCCGAGAGCGGCCGGGGATGTTGGGAAGGTCACGTCGGGGCTGCATAATCGCTGCCAGTTCCCGGGGGCGGGATCCAGACAGCAGTACCTCTAGGGGAGGGACCCACAGTGGCCGGAACGGTCTGTCCTGAGTGCGGCACGCCCGCGGCGCCGCAGGGCGCCGGCTGCGCCTGCGGTGGGGCGGGGGGCACCGGGCCGGGCCCGGCCGCGTTCGAGCCCCTGCGGATACGCCCGTACGTGAACCTCCCGCAGCCGTCCGACCCCGCCTCCCCCTGGCCGGCGGGCGACGCGGCCGCGGGCGCCCCCGACCCGTACGGCACCGGCGCGGCCCCGGCCGGGCGGGACCCCCGCGCACCGGCCTGGGGCGCCCCGGCGGGGGGCGGGGCGAGCGCGGGGGTGCCGCTCCCGCCGGAGGCGGCGCCGGCCCACGGGGCCTGGCGGGCGGAGCCGGACGTGGAGTCCACGGCGCCGCTGTACCCGGTGGCGGGCCCGCCGGCCGGGGGCGCGGCGCCGGACCCGGGGTACGCGGCGGGTTTCGCCGGCGCGGACGATGCGCACGGCGCGGGCGGTGGCGGCGGTACCGGTGGTGTGCACGGCGACGACGGCGTGGGGGGTGGGGACGGCGTGGACGTCACCCCGGAGCCGCGCCGTTCGCGCCGGCGGGAGGAGGCGCGGCGGTCGTCGGGCGGGCGGCGCCCCGGGGCGGTCGCCGCCGCGGTGGCGGCGGTCGTGGCGGTGGTCGGCACGGCCGCGTTCGCGAGCGGCCTGTTCGACGCCGACGATACGGCCGACCGGGTGGCGCCCGACCCGAACCTGAGCGCGCCCCCGTGGCCGTCCGGCCCGGCGGGCCCGACGCCGGAGGAGAGCGCGACGCCCTCGCGGACCGCCTCGTCGGAGCCGTCCGCCGCCACCTCCTCCGCGTCCTCGGCGACGACCCCCTCGCCGTCCGCGTCGAGCGCCCCGGCCTCCGCGGAGGCCACGAGCGCCGCGCCGTCCGCGGGCCCGACCGCGTCGAGGCTCCCGGAGCTGCGGGCGACCGCCTCGGTGCGGCCCCGGCCCGGCGAGCGGGAGCCGTCCGCGCCGGACAGCGGACGGCCTCAGGAGGGCGGCTCCACCCTGAGCCGCGGCGACCAGGGCGAGGAGGTGCTGGAGCTCCAGCACCGGCTGCGCGCGGTCGGCCTGTACGACAGCGCGATGCACGGCCGCTACGACAAGAACGTCGAGCGGGCCGTCGCCCGGTACCAGGCGTACCGCGGGATCACCGCCGACCCCTCCGGCGTCTACGGCCCCGCCACCAGGGAGACGCTGGAGGCCGAGTCCCGCGACGACGACTGAGCCGCGCCCGCCGTCCCGTCCCGCACGGCCCGCCGCGGGCCCTGCTCCGGGCGCCTCCGCGGGTCCGGTCCGTCCGCCTCCGCGGCCCCGGTCCGGGTGTCTTCGCGGCCCCGGTCCGGGTGTCTTCGCGGGGGCCGGGTGGCGCTGCACGCCCTTTGTTTTGTATCGTGCAGAAACAAAGTGGTCCCGCCCGTATTCCCTGACCGGCGGGCGGGCCCACTTCGTACACCTTCGCGCCTCTGGAGTGCCCATGACGGCCACCGCTTCCGCCCCCGACGTCCTCACCGCCCGCGCCCTGCTGCTCGACATGGACGGCACGCTCGTGAACTCCGACGCGGTGGTGGAGCGCGTCTGGCGGCGGTGGGCGCTGCGGCACGGGCTGGACCCCCAGGAGGCCCTGAAGGTGGTGCACGGCCGCCAGGGGTACGCCACGATGGCCCTCCTCCTCCCGGACCGCCCGATGGAGCGGAACGTCGCGGAGAACCTCGAACTGCTCGCCGAGGAGACCGCCGACCTCGACGGCGTCGTCCCGGTACCCGGCGCGCCCGCCTTCCTCGCGGCGATCGCCGCGCTCCCGCACGCCCTGGTGACCTCCGCCGACGCGGCGCTGGCGCGGGCCCGGATGGGTGCGGCGGGGCTGCGGATGCCGGACACGCGGGTGACCGCCGAGTGCGTGAGCGCCAGCAAGCCGGACCCGGAGGGCTTCCTGAAGGGCGCGGTCGAGCTGGGCTTCGCGCCCGAGGACTGCGTGGTGTTCGAGGACTCCGAGGCCGGCATCGCGGCCGGGCGGGCCGCCGGGATGCGCGTCGTGGGCGTGGGCCCGCGGGCGGCGGCGTTCGCGCCGGACGTGCACGTGCCGGACCTGACGCACCTGCGGGTGGAGGCGGGCGCCGACGGCGCGGTCCGCCTCCGCGTCGCGCCCTGAGTCGTGTCTTCGAAGTCCCGTCTGCCGGGCGACGCCACTTTGAAGACACTCCCTGGGCTCCGCGCCCGGCGGCCGGGGCGCCCCTTCCCGCGGCGCCCCGGCCGGCCGGTCAGCCGACCAGCGCCTCGTACAGGCTGAAGCCGGCGAGGGCCAGCATCAGGGCCGCCGCCACCTTCGTGATCAGCCGCAGCGGCACGTACTTCATCAGCGTCCGCCCGCCGACGATGCCCAGTCCGGCGACCGCCCACAGGGCGAGGACGGCGCCGAGGCCGACGGAGAGCGGGTCGTCGTAGCGGGCGGCGAGGTTCGCGGTCATGATCTGCGTGAGGTCGCCGAACTCCGCGACGAGGATCAGCATGAAGCCCGCCCCGGAGACCTTCCAGAACGACTGGTCGGCGGGGGCCTTCATCTCCTCGTCCTCGTCGTCGTCCTTCTTCAGCAGCAGCATCGCCGCGCCCGCGAGGAACAGCACGCCGACGAACGCCTGTACCAGCCGGTGCGGCAGCAGCGTGAGGACGCTGCCCGCGGCGACGGCGAGCGCGACGTGGATCGCGAAGGCGGCGGCGACGCCCGCGAAGACGTACGACGCGCGGTAGCGGGTGCCCAGCATGAGGCCGGCGAGGGCGGTCTTGTCGGGGAGTTCTGCGAGAAAGACGACACCGAAGGTGATCGCCATGATCGTGAAGCTGAGCACGGGCTGGTTCCTCAATCGGTCGGGCCACCGCCGTGCCGAGGGACCTTCGCTCACGCGTTCCAGGGGTCGCTTCGGCACGGCAGAGCCATGGATACATGGATTCTGCTGATGCCGAAGGTCTCGCTGGCGGTCTCTGACGAGGTCCGCCTCCGGGCGCCGGCCGGGCACGAGGCCCAGCAGTATGTCGACGGTCCGGCTAGGAGCTACTCCCCTTCTGCTCCCTCCAGGGTACGCGACGCCGGCCGGACCCCTCCTCCCGGTGCAGCACTCCCCGCGCGACCAGCTCCAGCACCACCGCGACCGCGACCGCCTGCACGGCCATCAGCGCGACCAGCACGAACAGCTGCACGGCCCCCGCGAGCAGCGGCGACGCCCCGCCCAGCAGCATCCCGACGAACGCGCCCGGCAGGGTGACGAGGCCCACGGTCCTGGTCTGGTCGAGCCCCGGCAGCAGCGCGTCCGCCGCCGCCTGCCGCGCCACCTCCAGCCTGGCCTCCCGCGGCAGCAGCCCCAGCGCGAGGCCCGCCTCGACCTCGCCGTGACGGGTGGCGAGCTCGTCCAGGGCGCGCCGCCCGCCGAGGACGGTGGCGGTGAGCGCCCCGCCGATGAGGATGCCCGTCACGGGGATCAGCGCGATGCCCTCGACCGGTACGAGCCCGGTGAGCAGCAGTGCCGCGACGACCGGGGCGACCCCGGCGCCCACCGGGGCGGCGGCCCACCACCAGGTGCGGTTGTGCGTGAGGCGCCGCCCGGCGGTCCGCACGGCGACGCCGTACATCATCAGCAGGAAGAGCAGCAGCAGCGGGACGGCGCGCACCACCCAGCCGATCACCAGCGAGACGGCCGCGAGCTGCACCGCCGCGCGCACCCCCGCGACGACGGTCTCGCGGGCCGGGCGCAGCCGGGCGGCGGCGACGACGGCCGCCGCGGCGGCGAGCAGGACGGCGAGGACGGCACCGAAGGCGAGGTCGACCGGCAGCAGCACACGCCAACCCTAGGGCGCCGGGCGGCACCTGTCCTTGTGTCAAGAACTGGACACAGACCTTGATGTGACGTGTTCATGTCGTCAGGCTGTTACCTGGAGCCCATCCCCAGGACACCCGGCGCCACCAGCATGGACGGGCCGCCCACGCGGGCGCACCGGCCAACACCCCCACCGCACAAGGGAGTTCGCATGTCCCGTGTCTACGCGCGTCGATCGACGCGCCGCCTCGCCGCGCTCGCCACGACGGCCGCCCTCGCGCTCACCGGCCTGCTGGCCACCGCGCCCACCGCCCAGGCGGCCCCGCCCACCCCCGTCAGCGCCGCCACCGCGCGCACCTACCTGGGCCAGCTCGCGGTCCGGACGGAAGGTTCCTCCACCGGTTACAGCCGGGACCTGTTCCCCCACTGGAGCACCCAGTACGGCGCCTGCAACACCCGCGAGGTCGTCCTCAAGCGCGACGGCGTGAACGTCGTCCAGGACTCCTCCTGCGCGGCGACCAGCGGCAGCTGGTACTCCGAGTACGACGGCGCCACCTGGACCGTCGCCTCCGACCTCGACATCGACCACGTCGTCCCGCTCGCCGAGGCCTGGCGCTCGGGCGCGAACTCCTGGACCACCACGCAGCGCGGCTCCTTCGCCAACGACCTGTCGCGGCCGCAGCTCATCGCCGTCACGGACAACGTCAACCAGGCCAAGGGCGACCAGGACCCGGCCGAGTGGATGCCCCCGCGCACCGCGTACCGCTGCACGTACGCACGCATGTGGGTGCACGTGAAGCACCACTGGGGCCTCTCGGTGGACTCCGCCGAGAAGAGCGCCCTGCAGTCGGTGCTGAACGGCTGCTCCTGACGAAACGTCACTCCGCCGGCACGGCCCGGCGGAACCGGCCCCCTCGGCTCTCCGTACCGCACGGGCCCCGCGCCACACGGCGGGGGCGCCGGAGGGGGCCCGGCGCACGGCCCCCGGCGGGGCGCCCGCCCACCGAGCCCCACGGGCACCACCCGCCACCCACCACCGGCCATCCGCCGAAAGGTGACCGTCAAGAGGTGACCACACGAAGCGGCCGTACCGGCCGCGGCCCGCGACGAGCGGCCGTGACCGGCGCCCGGCCCCTCCCGGCCGCCGCTCACCAGTCCCGGGCGGCGATCAGCTCCTCCACGTCCGCGTCCGCGAACCCGTAGGCCGACGCGACGAACCGGAAGTCCTCGGCGATCTCCTCACGCGCGACCGTCTCGATCTCGCTCCCGGCCGCCTCGAAATCGGCCTCCAGCAGGTTGAACTCCTCCGTCGCGGTCCGGGTCAGCGCGTACAGGGCCGTGAGGTCCCGCGGCCGCTCGGCCTCGATGCGCTCGCACAGCCGCAGCAGGACCGCCCTGCCCTTGTCGACGACGTGATCGGGAAAGTAGGGGTCCGCGTACAGCGCCCGCAGGAACGCGCGCCCCGCCGCCTGCTGGTTCGTGATCGACATACCGCTCCCGAGCCCGTGGAGGAACCGACGCGCCGATCATGCACCAGGCCACTGACATCGATGCCGGTGCCCGGGTTCCGGCGGTCGCGGCCCTGCCGCTGTTCCGTCCGGCTGCCGGGACCCGCTCCCATGGCTCCGGCCGGGCGGCCCCGGCGGGCGCTTCGGACAGGGTCCGGGCGCCGGCGAACCCGTGGGCGCCGCTGCCGGTGGAGCCGTCAGTCCTGCTCGGGCCCCGGGTCCGGCTCCCGGAGCAGTTCGGGAAACCGCCGTTCGAGGTCCTGCCGCACCGCTTCCAGGGTCGGGTCGGTGACGTCCCACGAGTGCGCGGCGGAGTGGTCCCGGAACAGCGTGCACGCGTCCCCGTACGCGCCCCCGACGGTCTCGCACCAGGCCAGCAGCACGAAGCGTCCGCCGAGCCCGCGCCAGCGGAACCAGACCGCCCCGCCCGCCACGTCGTCGTCCCAGCAGTACTGCGCGTGCTCCCCCTCGTGCCCCTCGCCGAGTTCGCACATCGGGTAGCCGACCTCCCCCCGTGGGGAGAGGACGGCGGTGACGGCGGTGCACTGGAGCACGGGGACCTCCCGGCCGGGAGAGGGGGAGCGGACGGACGCGGAGATGTGCGGGCGCGTCACAGCACCTCGCCCCGGCTCCGTGCGTTCCACCGCTCGATCTCCGCGTGGAGCCGCTCCTTGCGGGTCGCCCGCCGGACCGCCCCGGGCTCGGCCTCCCACTCGACCCCGCCGCACACGGCACGCAACGACCAGTAGGGCCCCGCGGCCCCCCGGAACTCCCCGAGCCGGTCACCACGACTGGTGTCCACCACGAGTGTGCCGGGGACCGGAACGGGCGCTGGGCCTGGCGGGGTGGGTTGTACGGTTTCTCCGGGCATGGGCAACTCCTCTGTGTAGCCACTTCACTACGCGACGTCTCAGCGTGGCCCGGTGCCGCACCCGCTTCAACGTGTCACGGAAGGAAGGAAGGTCGGTGTTGGGCTCTTGAACATCAAGGAGTTGGACCCGGACAGTTCCCCGCAGGCGGCGTTCGGGGCACGTCTGCGCAGGTTGCGCGGAGAGCGCGGCTGGACGCAGGACGAGTTGGGCGACCGGATGGGGTACTCCAGCACGCATCTGTCGTCCATAGAAACCGGTCGCAAGATGCCGACCTTGCGTCTCGCGCGGCGCGCGGACGCGGCCCTGGGAACCGGCGACACGTTCGAGCGGGAGTGGCGCGAGATGCGGCACGGCTCGTTGCTGGAGGGCTTTCCGGAGTTCCTCGAACACGAAGGCCGCGCTGCGGAGATCCGGTTGTACGAGGTCGGTGTCATGCCCGGTCTCCTCCAGACCCCGGCGTACGCCTCCGTACTCGCGGAGAGCGCCGTGAAGCGGGGGGCGATCACACCCGACCAGGCCGAGGAGCGGGTCTCGCTCATCGTGGAGCGGCAGGCGACGCTGGTCCGGACGCCGCCCCCGATGGTCTTCGTAGTGCTGGACGAGAGCTGCATCCGTCGACCCGTGGGGGGACCGGCGGTCATGGAGGAGCAGTTCGAGCGGCTGATCGAGTTCGCCGAGCAGCCGAACACCGTGCTCCAGATCGCCCCGTTCGACATGGGCGCACGACGCCCGTTCAACCTCCCGCTCTACATACTGACGATGCCGGATCGCTCGCTCATGTCGTACGCCGAGTCCGTGCAGCGGGGCCATCTTGAGCGAGAAAGCACCTCGGTGGTGCCTCTTCTGACGGCCTACCATCAACTGCAGGCCGAGGCGCCGTCGCAGGCGGCCTCCGTGACCATGATCGATCAGTTACGAAAGGGCACCCCGTGATGACTACGACCGCTTCCCCCCGCTGGTTCAAGTCGTCGTACAGCGACAACGGCGGCGCCTGCGTCGAGGTCGCCGCCGACCTCGTCGCCTCGCACGGCGTGGTCCCCGTCCGCGACTCCAAGAACCCGGCCGGCCCCGCACTGCACCTCCCCGCCCACGCGTTCGCCTCGTTCGTGGCGGGCGTCAAGGCGGGCGACTTCGGGGCTTTCTGACCGCATCCGCAACGGTCGTTCCCACCAGTCGAGTTGAGCGGCCCTCCGTGATCCCCGCCCACCCGGTTCACGTACCGTACGGCGGGGTGAAGGGGGTCGGGCATGGACGCCGGACTGCGGCTGGGACCGCTGCTGAGGTACGTGGAGTGGCCGGACGCGACCGGGGGCGCGTACCGCCCGGCCGCGACCGTGTGGATCGAGGCCGACGCGCCGCGCACCGCCGAGGTGCGGTGCGCGGACGGCGCGGGCGGCAGCGCCCGCACGTTCCGGATCGCCGGGCACCACTACGCGCTGGTGCCGGTCACCGGTCTGACGCCGGGCACCACCACGGAGTACGAGGTGCTGCTCGACGGGCGGCGCGTGTGGCCGCTCCCCGACTCGCCGTTCCCGCCGAGCACCCTCACGACCCCGGGCGGCCCGGAGGGGCCGCTGCGCGTCACGTTCGGGTCCTGCCGCTGGGCCGCCACGGGCGCGGTCGGCCGCAGCCCCGCCGGGCCCGACGCCCTGGGCGCGCTCGGCGCCCGGCTGGCCGCCGACCCGGCCGCCGAACGCCCCGACGTGCTGCTCCTGCTGGGCGACCAGGTGTACGCGGACAAGCCGTCCGAGGCGACCAGGCGCTGGCTGGCCGGCCGCCGCGACCTGGCCGAGCCGCCCGGCGAGCAGGTGGCGGACTACGAGGAGTACACCCGCCTCTACTACGAGTCCTGGCTCGACCCCGAGGTCCGGTGGCTCCTCTCCACCGTGCCCAGCATGATGATCTTCGATGACCACGACGTGATCGACGACTGGAACACGAGCGCCGAGTGGCTGGCCGGGATGCGCGCCCGGCCGTGGTGGCGCGAGCGGCTGCTGAGCGGCCTCATGTCGTACTGGGTCCACCAGCACCTGGGCAACCTGTCCCCCTCCGAACTCGCCGTCGACCCGCTGTACGCCCGGGTGCGGGCGGTCCCGGACGGCACGGCGGCGCTGCGCCGGTTCGCCACCGAGGCGGACGCCGACCCGGCGCGGATCCGGTGGAGCTACCGGCGGGACCTGGGCCGGACGCGGCTGGTGATGGTGGACACCCGGGCGGGCCGCGTGCTGGACGAGCAGAAGCGGGCCATGCTCGGCGAGGAGGACGCCCGCTGGGTGGGCGAGCAGGCGCTGGAGGGCCGCGCGGACCGGGACCACCTGCTGATCGGCAGCTCCCTGCCGTGGCTGCTGCCGCCGCTGGTGCACGACGCCGAGCGGTGGAACGCGGCGCTGTGCCGGGGCGAGCGCGGCGAGCGCTGGGCCCGGGCCGGCGAGTCCCTGCGCCGCCGTTCGGACCTGGAGCACTGGGCGGCTTTCCCGGAGTCGTTCGCGTGGCTGACGGGGCTGCTGACCGACGCGGCGCGGGGCCCGGACGCCCCGGCGACGGTGTCGGTGCTGTCGGGGGACGTGCACCACGCGTACGTGGCCGAACCCGACCTGCCGGGCGCGGCGGCGCGGGTGCTGCAGCTGACCTGCTCGCCGGTCCACCAGCGCATCCCGTACGCCCTGCGGCTCGGCTTCCGCTTCGGCTGGAGCCGTGCGGGGCGGTGGCTCGGGCGGGCGCTGGCCCGGCACGGCCGGGTGGGCGCCTCGGAGACCGGCTGGGCCAGGACGGGCGGCCCGTGGTTCGGCAACCAGCTGATGACGCTGACGCTCCACGGGCGCGCGGCGCTGCTGCGGCTGGAGCGGGCGCGGGCGGACCGGGAGCTCGTGACGGTGCACGAGCGGGCGTGGGGGGCGAGATCCGGCCATTGAGCGGGGAGCGGCCGCCCCGCCCCCGACGTGGCGCGGGACCCGTCCACCGGGGCCGGAAGGGGCCCGCCGCCCCGTCCCCCACCGCCCGAACGCCCTCCGGTACCGCCCCGGCCTGCGGTTCCGGCCGCCCGATCACGGGCGGCCGGACGACCACCACTCTCGGCCCGGATATCTCCGCGCGACTGAATGTTGAACTTGCAAGTAATGCTTAGGGGTGCCTAACGTGGGACGCGTCGGTTCAGTCCCCAGCCGAAGGAGCCCCCATGTCCGCACTCACCAGCCGACTCCAGCAGTCCCAGCCGTACGCGCTGGCGCTGTTCCGGATCGTCGTCGGCCTGCTGTTCCTCTGCCACGGCGCCGCGAAGCTGTTCGGCGTCCTCGGCGGTTCGAACGGCTCGGGCGCCACGGTCCCGGCCGGCACCTGGCCGTTCTGGTACGGGGCCGTGATCGAGCTGGTCGGCGGTGCGCTCATCCTCGTCGGCCTGGGCACCCGCGCCGCGGCGTTCGTCTCGTCGGGCGCCATGGCGTACGCGTACTTCAAGATGCACCAGCCCTCGGGCCTGTTCCCGATGGAGAACGGCGGCGAGGCCGCGGCCCTGTACTGCTGGGCGCTGCTCCTGCTGGTCTTCACCGGACCGGGCGCGCTGGCGCTGGACGGCCTGTTCTCCTCCCGCGTCCGGGAGACCGGGCGGGACCGCGCGACGGCGGCCGCCTGACCACCGGTCCGCACGCGAAGCGGACCCGCACGACGCGCGCAGGGCGCGGGGCGACGGCCCCGCGCCCCGCGCGCGTGCCGGGGCGCTCCGCCCCTTGCGCCGCCCTCCGCGCGCCCGGTGACGTGTAAGGCGTACGCTGTTGCGGTTTCTCAGGGGTGGAGCGGGGAGTCAAGGTGCTGGAGAGCGTGCGGTGGCTGGCCGCGAGCCCATGGATCTACGCCGCGGTGGCCACCTCCGTGGTGCTGGACGTGTTCCTCCCGGTGCTGCCCAGCGGCGTCCTGGTGATCTCGGCCGCGACCGCGGCGACCGCGGCGACGGCGACGGCCGCCCCCGGCGGGATCTCGCTCGTCGCCCTCGCCCTGTGCGCGGCGTCCGCCTCGGTCCTCGGCGACCTGGTCGCCTACCGCCTCGCCTGGCGCGGCGGGCCCCGCCTCGACCGGGCCATCGCCCGCTCCCGGCGCCTCACCACCGCGCAGGAACGTCTCGGCACGGCCCTCGGGCGGGGCGGCGGCGCCCTCGTGGTCATCGCCCGGTTCGCCCCGGCCGGCCGGTCGGTGGTGTCGCTGGGCGCGGGGGCCGCGCGGCGCCGGGCCCGCGAGTTCGTGCCGTGGTCGGTCCTGGCGGGCGTCGCGTGGGCCTCGTACAGCGTGGGCGTGGGCTACTTCGGCGGGCAGTGGCTGGGCGCGACGTGGTTCAGCGCGGCGGTGTCGGTGCTCGCGCTGTTCCTGGCGGGGAGCGTCGCGGCGTACGTCATGCGGCGCCCGGCGCCTCCGCCCGCTCCGACACCGGCTTCCTAGCGGCGCCGCGCACCTCGATCCCGTCGAGCAGCCGCCGCGTCGCCCCGGCGACCTCGGCGACGGCGCGCTCGAACACCTCCCGGTTGTGCGCGGCGGGCGCCCGGAAGCCGGAGACCTTGCGCACGTACTGGAGCGCGGCGGCGTGGATGTCGTCCTCGGTGGCCTCCTCGGGGAGCACGGGCGGGCGGAGGGTCTTGATGCTGCGGCACATGGCGCTCCTCGGGCGGTCGGGGCGGTCGGGGCGGTTCCTCACCGCCAGGATGCACCCGTCCGGCATGTGATCAGATGAACCCCATGATCAAGGCGAGGACTCTGTATCTGTTCTGCTCGGCCGCTCCCCCGGTGTTCGACGTGGCGAGGGTGATCGAGGACGCACAGGCACGCGGCTGGGACGTCTGCCTGGGACTGACGCCGAGCGCCGCGCGGTGGCTGGAGCCGAGCCTCGACGGGCTGGCCGCGCTGACCGGGCACCCGGTCCGCTTCGACTACAAACGCCCCGGCGACCCGGACGTGTGGCCACCGGCCGACGCGGTGCTGTTCGCCCCGGCCACGTTCAACACGGTGAACGCCTGGGCGCTCGGCCTGACCGGCGCGTTCGTGGTGGGCGTCGCGGCGGAGGCCATCGGGAAGGGCCTCCCCATCGCGGCGATGCCCTGCGCGAACGCGGCGTACGTGCGCCACCCGCAGTTCGACCGGTCGGTGGAGACCCTGCGGGCGGCGGGCGTGACGGTGCTGTACGGGGAGGGCGGCTACCTCCCGGACCCGCCCGACCAGGACTGGCCGGACCGCTTCCCCTGGGCGCTGGCCCTGGACGCGGTGGAGGCGGCGCACGGGGCCGGGTGAGCCCCCCGGACGTCAGGTGTTGGGCCGCTTGCCGTGATTGGCCTTCTTGCCCCTGCGGGCGCGTCGCTTGTTGCCGCGCTTCGACATGGGATCACTCCCTTCACGGCCCCACGAGGGGGCGTTTCGGGCATTTCGGGCACCCGCCAGTCTAGGGCCGTCCCGAACGCCCCGCACGGGCACGGCCGCGGAGCCGGTCCCGTGCGGGGCGCCGGCCGCGGCGAAGGGGCCCGGCGCGACCCCCGTACGCGCCGGTCCCACGCCGCCCGCGGCCACGGGGCCGCAGGTGCCTGGGTCAGTGGAGCTTCCCCACCGCCTTGGCCGTGGTCCGCTCGAACGCCGCGACCGGCGCGTCGGTGAGGTCGCCCATCCGCGCCCACTGCACGAACGTGACGGTGCGTCCGTCGCGCCCGACGCCGACCAGGTGCACGCCGGAATCCGCATCCGGGACGGAGGTGTGCACGCCGTACACGTGTGCGCCCTCCTCGACGGCGAGGCGGCCGTGGTCCGCCCAGGAGGCGGTACCGCCGGGCGTGCGGCGCAACCAGTCGGCTGCGCATCCGGCGACGGCCCGCTCCCCCGCCGCGGCGAGCCTGCGGGCGTCGGCGGTGCCGGGCGCGGTCACGGAGACCTGGACCGCCCAGGTGTCGAGGTCGGTGCCGAACCGGCGGTGCCAGGTCGCGCCGCCCTTCGGCGGCAGGACGTCCTCCAGGCAGAACGGCGACCACTCCGGCATGCCCGCCGTCACCCTGCCGCCGGTCCAGGCGGTCCCGGGGGCGGGCGGCAGGTCGGCGGGGGCGAGGAAGCCGGGCGCCGCGGCGCGTACGGCGGGGGCCCTCGCGGCGGGGGCCGGTGCGGCCTGGGCACCCGGCGCGAGGGGTGCGAGGAGGGCGCCGACGGCGGCGGCGCCCAGGAGCGCGGCGGTGCGGCGGTTGACACGTGTCGTGAGGTTCATGGGAGCAGGCCCCCGTTTCGACGAGTCGTTACGACCAGCGTCGGCAGGTACCCGGCACGGCGGCAAGCGGTGGGTGGCGGAACGGGACGCGTCCTCCGGCCTGGGGAGACGCGGGACGGCCGGCGGGACGGCGCGGAGCCGGACGGGGGGCGACGGCGGTGCGCTGCGGCGGCGCGCGGGTCCTCGGCGCCGAGTGGTCCAGCGGGAACCGGCGCGGCACGGCACGGATCGACGACGCGGAACGGCCGTTCCGTACGGGCGGTTCCACTGCGGGCAGGGAGTACGCGTACGAGAACGACACTGCGACGTGGGGGAGTTGGATTCCGCTTGTTTCACTCGTCTTTGGCAACTGCGTGCCGCCCCGAGTGACCAGCCCCCGTGGCGGGCACCTCACTGTCAGGTGCCCGCACCGCCCGCCCGCTCTGCCACGCGGCACCCCACGCCCCAAGGAGGAGACGCATGGCCTGGTATCCGGGGGCTCAGCGCATGGAGTTGCAGCCGGAGTCGGACGCGCAGTCGGCGATCCGGCCGACGCAGTTCATCCTGCACAGCATCGCCGCCCCGTGGACCGCGCGCCGGATGTACGAGTACTGGCGCGATTCATCGAACCTAGAGTCGCATTTCGGACTGGGGTACGAGGGCGACCTCGCCCAGTACATCGGCACCCAGACCCGCGCCGACGCCAACTACACGGCCAACCGGCGCCCCGACGGCACCGGCGCGGTGTCCATCGAGACGGCGTCCAACCTGAAGCACACCGACCCGTGGACGGACAAGCAGGTCGAGCAGCTGATCCGGCTGGGGGTGTGGCTGCACCAGCACCACGGCCTGCCCCTGCGGATCTGCCGCAGCCACGACGACCCCGGCTACGGCTACCACCGCCTGCACTCCGCCTGGTCGTCGGGCGGCACCGCGTGCCCGGGGGACGCGCGCGTGAACCAGTTCCGCAAGGTCGTCTTCCCCGGGATCGTGAAACGCGCCAACGGCCAGACGGCACCCGTACCGCCCGAGGAGGACTCCGTGCCCGACATGCTGAACGAGGCCAACGCCGGCGATCTGGAACTCACGTCCGGCAACTGGGCCGGACTCTCCTTCCGCACCGCGATCCTGCTGGTGGGGCCGGTCCGCCACCACGTCGTGGTGCACCTGCTGTTCGGGGACGACACCCCGGCGAACACGGTGATCGAGGGCCGCTTCTACACGACGGACAAGAACGGCGGCGACCGCTCCCTGTACCTGCCGACCCAGGCGTACGGGGCGGGCGGCCACCAGTTCACGTGCACGGCCGACTTGGGGGCGGGACGCCACCTGCGCTTCATGGTCCGCGCGCGGACCCCCGACAACCGCCCGGTCCGCCTCCTCCACCGCGCGGTCTCGGGCCCGTTCTGGACCCTGTGACGCGGCCGGCGGGGCGGCCCGACAAACCCGTTGCGGGACGAGCACGCCGCCTGCGAGGCTGCCCGTCATGCCGGAGCACCGTACGTCGCACAGCGTGTCCGCCCTCTTCGACGGCGAGGGCCGCCTCACCACCGTCCCCCGCAGGCCGGCCCGCCGCGAACAGCTGCTGGCCCACCTGGCGCAGACCCTCTTCGAACAGGGCCGCACCTACACGGAGCCCGAGGTCAACGAGGCGCTGCGCACCGTCCACCCGGACTGCTCGGCCCTCCGCCGCTACCTGGTCACGTCAGGCCACCTGACCCGCACCAGGGACGGCGGCGCCTACCACCGCTCCTCCCCGGCGGCCTGACCACCACCGCCCCGCCGGGCCTCCCGCGCCTCCTCCAGCCGGATCGTGGCCGTCCGCGCCCGGGCGGGAACGGTCAGTGCGGCGAGCAGGGCGACGAACACGGCCCCGAGTCCCCGCACGGGCCCCCGGCGGGGCGAGGTCATCCGGCCCCCACGCGCCGGCTCCCGGCAGGACCGGCCCCTGGAGCCGCGGGAAACCCGCCGGGGACCGATCGGAGCCGTACCGGGCCACCGGCTACCCTCCTCGGATGAACGAGTCCCCGTGCTTCTGCCTCCTCTGCGCCCCGACCGAACGGGGCGGCCCGGCGTGGGAGGAGCGCGACAGCCGCGTAGCCGGGAACGTCACGGAGTTCGGCTGGCACGTCATGGGCGTGGCCGGCGGCGACTCCCCCGGTGACTGGGGCTACTCCATCGGCCTCTGGCACACCCTGCGCAGCCCCGAGGTCAGCGTGTTCGGCCTGCCGTCCCCGACCGCGATGCGCGTGGCGAACAGCGCCGCCGCGGCCGTCCGGGACGGCGCCCCGCTGGAGCCCGACCAGCGCCGGGGCGACGTCCTCAACGGCCACGACGTGACCGTCCGGCCCGTCCACCCCAGCTGGTACCTCGACTTCTTCGGCGCGGGCGTCGACTTCTACCAGGCCCCGCCCCTGCCGATCACCCAGCTGTTCTGGCCGGACCGGGCCGGGCGGTTCCCCTGGGACGAGGGGGCGGACGAGTACTGCCGCACGAGCCAGCCACTGCTCTGGATCCCGAAGGGCGAGTCCACCGGCCCGTGGACCGAGGTGTGAGCGGCGCGGTCGGCCGCCTCGGCGGTGAACCCCAGCGGCTGAGCCGAGCCGTCATCTTCGGGGGTCGGGGGGCTCTCCGTCGCCTTCTGGTTCGGCCTACTCGGACTCCAGGACGTCCGCGACGGCTTGCATGGTCCGGATGACGGCGTCGGCCCCGGCCTCGACGAGCAGCTCGGGCTGGTCGGTCCCGCCGGCGTAGCCGATCGCGACGGCGCCGACGGCGTGCGCGGCCTGGACGTCGGTGACCGAGTCCCCGATGAGCACGCAGCGCGTCACGTCCACGCCGAGGCTCTCGGCCGCGGTGATGAGGGGATGCGGGTTCGGCTTCATGAGGTCCGGCTGGTGCTCGGCCCGCCCCACCACCTCCAGCACGTACGCGGAGAGGTCATGCCGGTCGAGGTACGCCCGGACGCACTCCGCCGAGTTGTTGCTGACGACCGCGACCCGCCGCCCCGCCTCCCTCGCCGCCCTCAGCGCCGCCGCCCCTCCCGGCGTGGGGGCTCCCGCCACCGCGACCGCCTCCACCTCGGCCGCCGTCAGTGCGCGTTCCACCTCGTGCCCGAGGTCGACGTCCGCCGCGTGCACCAGGCGCAGCACTTCGATCGGGTCGTCCACCCCGTGCAGCCGTTCGGCGAGGGCGGGCTCCCAGCCCACCGCCAGTTCCGTCAGTTCCCCGGCCACCCGCGGTGCGGGGCGCCCGGCGAAGACATCGCACAGGGGCCCGTCGAAGTCGAACAGGAATCCCTGGGCGTCGGCCAGGACGTCGGTCAGCTCGTCAGTTCCCATCGAGGTCGGTTTCCCTCCCGAAGCGGGAAAACATGCACGAGCACCCGGACGAGAACACCGGCCGCACCTCCACCCCCCGACGGGACAACCGGTCGAACCCCCGGCCCCTCCACCCCTCACCCACCCGCACCACCCGCGACGCACGGCGTGAAACCACCGACCAGGCGGACCGCCGGCTCGGGAGGCGCCCCGGCCGCGGGCGACCACCACCGCCGTTGCCGGAACCGGCCGTCGAAGACCCCCAGCCGCGATCGCCTGGGCCCCTCCCGCTGCGGGCGCGGACCCCGAGGCGGTGTCCGTCCCTCGTGCCACCATCCTCACGTGCTGAAGATCCCCGGATACGAAGACGGACCTCTGGTCCAGGGCACCGCCTACCTGGACGATCCGTTGTTCTGGCCCGTCCACCTCGGTACCGGCCTGCGCGGTGAGGACGCGCAGCGAGCCGCGTTCGGTGCCGACTGGGACGCGGCCATGGAGCTGTACCGCGTGCTGTCCGCCGAGCACGAGTGGCCGGCGTTCAGCGTGCCCCTCTCCTCCGGGCACACCATCCACGTCGTCTACCGCAACATCGAGGGCGAACACGGAGTGGACTACCTGATACACCACCCGTCGTGGCCCGCAGCGGAAACCCTCGCCACGGACGACGGTCACTTCATGGGGCCCGGCATGGCCTGGCCGGAACTGCTCTCCGCTGCCCGACAGCCGGCGACGGAGGGCGTCACCGACCCCGACGCCCGTCTCCTGTTGCTCTTCCCGGCACTCGGTGACGCCCTGCTTCCCGACGACGCGACCGCCGCCCTCACCGCCGCGCTCACGGCGCTCACCTTGATCGAGGAGCCCGCCGAAGTGGCGGGCACGCTCCTGGAGAACCAGGGCCAATGGGCTCCTGCCCACTGGAGGTCTGCAGGCGGCGTCTGCTTCAACGACGGCGGGCACTCGTATCGAAACCCCGGCAACGCCTTCGCCCTGCCCGAGGAACGCCTCCGGGAGATCAGTGACGCGCTGAACGACGGGGAAGTGGCGGCCCACCAGGCGTCCGACTGAAGCCATGAGCTCGGGAAGACGCGACCATTCGCGGTCGGGAGGGACGCCGACCTGGGCACACGACTGGCGCCTGCCTCCGCCGAACTCGGCGTTTCCACCGTGCGGCCCCGCTTCCCCGCACGATCACGATCCGGGCTTCTTGAGGCGTGTCCACGCACACGCGGGTCGTTGGCGGTGCGCGCCCCGAAGACGCGATGTCCTTCGGGGCGCGCGGCAGGAGTTCGGGTTCAGGCGTTGTAGCCGCCGTGGGCGTCCAGCACCGCGCCCGTGACGTACGACGCGGCGGGGCTCGCCAGGAAGGCGATCGCCGCGGCGATTTCGTCGGGGTGCCCCATGCGCTGCAGGGACAGCGAGCTGAGCAGGGCCTTGAGGGTCTCGGGGTCCGGCGGCTGCATGCCGCCCTCCATCAGCCCGGCCTCCACGACGTTGGCCGTGATGTTCCGGGGCCCGAGGTCGCGTGCGACGCCCATGGTGTACCTCTCGATCCCGGACTTGGTCGCCGCGTAGTCGGCAACGCCCGGGGCACCGACCCGGGAGCCCAGTCCGGAACTCACCGTGATGATGCGGCCGCCCGTGCGCAGCACTCGGGAGGCGGCCCGGATGAGGGCGATCACGCCGAGGTAGTTGGTGGCGTGCATCCGGTCCAGTGCGGCGGTGTCGGCGTCCGGGTCGTCCACCGTGCCGGCCACGGAGATCGCCGCGTTGTTGACGAGGATGTCCAGGCCGCCGAAGTGCGCGACCACGTCGTCGATCAGTGCCGACGCCCGGCTCGTGTCCGCCTGGTCGGACTGGAAGGCGACGGCCTTGGCTCCCTTGCCGTGCACCTCGTCGACGACGGCCTGCGCCTGCTTCTCGGAGTTGACGTAGGTGAAGGCGACGTCGGCGCCCTGCTCGGCCAGCAGCCGTACGGTCGCGGCTCCCAGTCCGCGCGACCCCCCGGTGACCAGGGCGACCTTGCCCGTGAGTGGCTTGCTCATTCTTCTCACCTCGTTGATTGACCCTTCCCAGCAGTCGCAACATTAATTGTTACGACAGGCTGTTGCAACATTCACTGTTACGACTGCGCCGTCGTAACATGAAGCGTTGCGGCCGAGAGGAGGAGCCCATGAGCGCCAACAGCAGGCTGACCATCGCCGCCCACGCGCTGGCCTGGATCGGCCTCTACCAGCGCCAGGGCCATGAGGTCGCCACCTCCGAGCAGATCGCGACCAGCGCGAACACCAACCCCGTGGTGATCAGACGGCTGCTCGGCGAGCTGCGCAGGGCCGGGCTCGTGGAGTCACGGCGGGGCGTGGGCGCGGGCTGGTCGCTGGCACGCGAGCTGGAGTCGATCACCCTGCTCGACGTGTACGAGGCAGTGGAACCCGGCCCGCTGTTCGCAATGCACCGCACCACCCCGGACCAGGGATGCGTGGTGGGTCGCGGCATCCAGCCGACAATGCAGGGCATCTACGAGGGCATCGAGGAGACGCTGAGACACGAACTGGCCCGCGTCACGCTCGAGAACGTACTCCGGGACGTACTCGCGGCACCTCGCTGACCTCCCCGTTGCGCCCTCACATCACCAAGATCCCCAGTGATGCCCAGGCCGGCGAACAACCTGGCAACTCCTGCCACCGGAGCCGGGATTCGGTTCCGGGCAGACCTGTTGGCGGCGCCTGGAGTGGTGTCAGCAGGCCGGGGCCTTCGACCGACTGCACCGCATCCTGCTCGTCGAATTGAACGCGGCCGGCGAACTCGACTGGTCCCGCGCGTGCGCGGACGGCTCCCACATCCGCGCCGTCGTCATGGAGATCCTCGGGCACAGCCAGATCGCCGTGACCATGAACGTGCACACGCACGTCGTGCAGGACACCCAGCGTGAGGCCGTCAGCCACACGGACAGACTGCTCAGGAGGCGCCCCGACCGCCGGTGACCGGCGCCGTTGACGTCAGCGCCGGATGTCAAAGACCCCCAGCCGTGATCGGCTGGGGGCCTTCTCGCTGGTGGGCGCGGACGGTTTCGAACCGCCGACATCTGCTTTGTAAGCTCGTGCGGGGCGCTCTCACCAAGGGCGGATCGCTGGTCACCACCGCCATGGCAGCTCGTGTGCGACCGCCGTCATCCGTCGCCGTTGATGTCAGTTTTAGATGTCAGCCGGCTGCGCTCGACGGCCCTCTACCGCCTCTTCCGAAGCTTCTTCATCTTGGCTTCGGCTTCTTTCTTCTTCCGCTGCTCGACCCCATAAGGGGACCACGGTCCCTGGTGCTTGGAGCACCGCGAGGTACCCGTGACCGCCTTGTTCTGGCAGCGGCCTCCGCTCTGGGTAGGAGCACCGCACTTCGGCTGAACCATCCTGTCCCCTTCGTCGTCGGACGCTGGAATGCTTCCAGCACTCGCCGCAGAGGGGGAGGCGCAACCGCGGCGGACAGCAGCACGCCGACGGCTCAGCCCCGGAGAACAAGCTCAGACTTCTCCCGCCGTACCGTCCGGACGGCTCTGAGCACCCACATCGACTACTCAGAGCCTCACGGCATCACGCCTCGCTCCTCACTCGGTCAAGAACTTCCTCAGGGTGAACCCCAGGGTGGCTACACCGATGAAGGTGACACCCCCTCCCCCCAGCGCGGCGTACGCAGGCGCTCCCGCCGTCCAGAGAGCGGCGGTGCTCAGCATGGCAGCCATGAGTGCACCGAGCACGATGACCGCCGCCCAGAGGCCTCGGAGCGATGAGTCGTGGTTGGACAACCTCTATCAATCCCCTCATCCGTGGAATCGCGGCAGCATCCCAGGTGGGCCACGCGACGATCTCCGGCTTGACTGAGGCGATGCTGACAGGGAGAAAACACCACGTCAAAAGGGGTGTTTGTCGTCTGCGCAGGAGTCACTCGACGTCAGCAGAGGAGTAGTCTCCCTTCGTGTCGTATAGGTCTACGCTCTTGCTGTAATCTCTCAACCCCCGTGACGGGATCCATAGAGAAGCTCCAAGCACCCCCGTGTACCCCGTTTAGCCCCATATCCCTGTTTCTCCTGCAGGAAGGTAAAAGACGTGCCGCTCGATGGACGTCAGTCTGAGGCGCTCGCCTACCTGCAGGGGGCAGCGGACAAGGCGAAGAGGCGGGGGCACATCCCCTTCCCGCCGGCGTTCGTCATCGCGCCTGAGGACGGCGACTCGCCTCCGCCGCTGGCTCGGCTCATCCAAGGCGGACGCGGCGGCAAGGTGCGTCTCCGGCTTTACCTGTGCATCACCATGATGGCCACGAAAGAGCCCTTTGACCTGCGCAGACCGCCGGGCCCGAACGGCTGGACGCAGATGCTCGCACTCGACCCGAGGACGGGGCCGAGGCGGGTGGCCAGCAACTTGAAGTGGCTGGAAGAGAACCAGTTCATCGACCTCCAGCCGCAGTGGGGGCGGCCCTCGGCGATCACCCTGCGGAGCGCCACCGGTGATGGAGGGGTGTACACGCAACCAAGGGAGGAGGGCCGCTACGTCGGCATGCCGGTCGAGTTCTGGACGCGGGGCTGGCTCCTCTATCTGTCGCCAACGGCAACAGCCCTACTCTTTGCCCTCAGAGAAGCCCTTGGAGGGCACTCGGAGCCTCGATACATCCACACGGCGAGGCGTCAGCGCTACAACCTGTCCTCAGACACGTGGACCAAGGGCCGCAAGGAGCTCGAAGCACAAGGGCTATTGACCGTCAAGCGCGAGCCGCAGGGGGACTTCTACGACTTCACGCGGCTGAGGAACGCCTATCAACTCACCTTGGAGCGCCTGGACGATCCACCCTCCTAGCCGTGACGGAACAGCGATCGCCTCCTTCGGAGGTCCATCACGACCAGCACGCCGCCCTTCGCATCGTCCGGCTGCATGACACCCGCCACGGTACGGCGACGCTCCCCACCGCCACCGCCACCGCCATCCCGCCCCGCCTCGTGAAGGAGATCCTCGGCCGCAGCCAGATCACCGTGCCGGTGAACGCCTACCCCCACGTCGTCCAGGACAACAACGCGGGCCTGTGAGTCACATGGATGTGGATGTCAGAGGCCCCCAGTCGTGATCGACTGGGGGCCTATTTCCTGGTGGGCGCGAACGGTTTCGAACCGCCGACATCTGCTTTGTAAGTTCGACCGGATGACCATCCAAACCCGCGCTAGGAGTTGCGGCGCGGGTTCGCCTCCGACGGGCCGGTGCCTGTCTGACTGGGCTTGTACGCTCTCGTTGCCGTCACATTCTGCCGTCATCTCGACCGGGCTCACATCGGTGACACCTGGGACACACGAGCGCCCCACCGCAGCCAGGGGTGGAGCCTGGTCCACACCCGGGCCTTGCTCCACTCGGAAAAGCGTCGGTGAGCTGTTGCCCCCGACGGCCCGAACGACGCCTTCGGCAGCTGTTGCCACGTACAGCCCGACGTGGCCACGAACACGATCGCAGCGAGTACCTCCCGGTCACCGTGCCGACGCCGGCCACCACCCTGCGGCCGCGACGGCGCCTCCGGCACCAGCCGCTCAACAATTCCCACCACGACCGACAGCCAACCCAATCCGCCAAATGAGATGGCTCCTAACAGGCGTGCTCGTCTCCGCAGGGCTCGGACTGATGGGTTGTGCGCGTGTCCAGGCGGACGGCCGAGTGCTGCGCGCACTTCCCGTCGGCGCGTGGCTGTCGGGGAGACCCCCCCTGGACAAGCATGTTGAGTAGATGAAGCCAGATAGCCAGTTTCAGCCGCCCGGTCCAATCTTATGGATAACGCTAAACCACGCGCTGGCATAATCAGCCGAGTGGAATTCGTTGTTAAATGCATTCAAGACCCACGTCTGCGCGGTACCCAAGGGGAGATTTCGACCCCCACCAAGCCCTTGCCCATCGAGATCAAGGTTGCTACAGCTTGAGCCTTCGAACAATCTTAGGGTCGGGACGACGACAAGAGCTTCGGAACTTCGCACCCGCACGTTTACACGCAGCTCACCTCTGGCTTCACCCCCCGCGCAGACCGTTTCCTTGAACAATTCCGCTTGACCGTGAGTAAGGCGAACTGAGCGATTGATATCGCGTATTTGTTTGTCACTTGCACCGAACAATCCACAACATTCAACAACCTCCATAGTCCCTTGGAGGGTGACAGTGTGTGTATTTGCTGCCGCAGCAGGCTGGGCTGTGCCCACGAACGGGATGGACGCCGCAAGAACTGCCGCAGCCGCAATACGCCCAAGCTTCATGACAGGACCTCGCTGATTTTTCCCACGTCTAACGGGGCCGCCTCACTCCGTAGGATGATCCCATCATCAGGGTCTCATCTCGGAAAGTTTCACGCATCTTAAAGCCATGGAACCGACCGCCCCAGCCACAGCGGGTTTCTCCCACTATCAACCCGAGCTGTTAGGCGTGCGGCCGGGCCGGGCCGGAGCGGGGCGGAGACAGGAGCGTCGGCCCGGGCGACCGGGCCGCGCGCGCCGCGCTGTGCGCGGCGGGCGCCTTGATGAAGTAGGGAAAGTTTTACCCGCCTCGGCGGCGACGGTTTTCAAGACCGTGACACGAACGAGGAGTAAGTGGCCTTCGACCTGCTACTTCCCTTGTTCTGCGGGCCCTTCAGTCAGCTTCTTGGCCGGAGGGTGGCCGCAAGGCTATTCGCCAGCGCCCCTCACGCGTCTTCACTCAGCAGCTCGAAGATACCTCGCTCCGTCCAGTGGCCCGCCGCGCCAGGACAAGCCGCGACGTACGCAGCAATCGCCTCCACATCCCAAGCACCGGCCGACAACAAGCCCGACGCCAGGAAGCGCACGTAGGCGGGGGAGGGAGGAAGTCATTGGACGTCACTCATGCCCCACGGGGCTGTGAACGTCAGCACGGGCATGCCGTCGACTTGCCCGGCGCACACGAGCGTCTCGTACCGGCCCTCCCCCAGCACGGCTCGACCCTGCGTCAGCGCGTTGGTCAGGTCGAGATCCGAATCCGGTGCTCGGTACATCTCCTGAGCCGCAATGTCAGCGAACTGCTGAGCGGTCACCAGGTGCGCCCTCGCCAGCACGCGCCCACTGGCGTGCGGATCGTAGAAGGCCCTGCCGCCTCCCCACGCAGGCGATTCGGTTGCGAAGTACATCGCGCCCGTGAGCTCCACGGGGATGGACCGTGCCGGCATTGTGGGGTTGCGGCACCCCGGATACTCCCTCGCGGCCCCTGGAGGCTGCCCCCCTTGGATGTACGCGGCCAGCCGATCCAGGTGCATGTTCGAGCCGTAGGACGTGTACCAAACCTGTTCAGGGCACACGTCGCGCGGAAGTGTCGAGTCGATGCTTCTCAGTGCCTTCACGCCTGCTTGCTCCTGTGGGGCTCGCTCACTCCGCCGAGACGTCGTACGTGATGACATGACGGTCTCCCGGAAGGATCGTGATCATTACCCGTAGGGGTCGATCGTTCTCGTCGTATCCCGTACGCATGTGGACGGCGACGGGAGTCGCGGAGGGCGGCGACAGTCTTTCGATCTCCGCACGAGTCGGCATCCTCAACGGTGATCTCGTCGCAGTAGCGAGCCTGTACGAGGCCGATGCCGGCCAGGATGCCGCCGGGTGCCCATACGTCTTCCGGCAGCATGAGCGGCGTGCCCCGGGCCGACTCCTCAGGGAAGTAGGAGTCAGCCAAGGCGTACGGGTCCTGGTCGACCATGCGCGCTCCTTCCCGGACGACGGTCAACGCGGTCTCGGCATCCAACCGGAGACGCTCCGCGACTTCGGGCGGCGGGCGGCGGGCGGCGGGCGGCGGATGGACACCCGGACCTCCTGCCGGGCCTGGCGGCCACTTTCGGCCACAGTGCCGGCCCATTGGTCGCCGCGTTCATCCGGCTCATGCCGCGCCCGCGACTCCAACACCGACCACTCCCACACCGCCGGCGTCAGGCTTCGACGAACGAAGCTACCCCGCCCCTGACCAGCAATGATGAGTCCTTCTTCCGTCAAGCGTCGCAGGGCTAGCCGAACCGTGTTGCGGCTCGTCTCGTACCGTTCGACCAGTTCGAACTCCGTTGGGAGCTGTTCACCGGCCTGAAGCTCCCCCCGTTCGATCTGTCCCCGCAGGTCATCCGCAATTCGGTGGTACCTCGGGCGCTGCTGTCGGAGCCGCGTCATCCCCCTCCCCCTCATGTGCGTGCCGCCGCTGCGCTGGCAGCGGCTCCGCCAGGCCATGCAGCGGGACGCGGCGGGGCAGCAATGGCAGGACAGTGACTACGTCTTCACGACGCGTACGGGCCGCACGGTCGAGCCGATGAACCTCAGCCGCTCGTTCCAGCGCATCGCGGAGGCGGCCGGGCTCCCCCGGATCCGGCTGCACGACGCCCGGCACGGGTGCGCAACGCTCCTGTTCGCCGCGGGCGTGCCGGCGCGGGTCGTGATGGAGATCCTGGGGCACTCGCAAATCGCCGTCACGATGAACATCTACACGCACGTCTCCGACGAGCGTCGGAGGGAGGCGATGGGGCACATGGACCGGCTGCTCCGCCGGCGCCGTCCCGAGTGAGACTGCCGTCAATCTCTACCGTCAAAGGCCCCCGCAGCGATGTGCTGCGGGGGCCTTCGTGGTGGTGGGCGCGGACGGTTTCGAACCGCCGACATCTGCTTTGTAAGCCTGGCGCCCCTCGCAGACACATCCTCACTGGTCACCAGTCCTACGGGACGCTGATACCGCAGACGGTCGTCGAAGCCACTACGCACCTGCATTGACCGCGGTTGACCACTCGATCTGGCACGGCTGTGGCACGCAACCTCTTCGTGTCAGACACTCACCCCGACCTTCGATGCGAGCTACAGGTGTGGGGTGCTGAGAGCGGCGGCGCTGCCGGATGGTTGCTGTCTCGCTGCCCCACAGCATGGCGGAGCTTCCAAGCCCGCTGTTACTTACGTTCGTTGCTGCGCTGCCCGCAGACTTCAGTCATCATCTAGTGATGGAGGAATGGAAGTACACACTGCTTAATGGACTACTGGCCACAATGGGGGCGATCATCGTCGGGTGCTTGGCCCTATATGGCGTCCTACGACAAGCACGCAAAGGGCAGGAGATCGCTCACCAACAGTCGCTCGCCCTCTTGGCGCAGGTTGACCGGAACGCGGTTGCCGTACGCGATCAGGCGCGGTGGGAGTCGCGTCGCAGCACCTATGCCGAAACGCTGACGGCATGCCATCACTACCTGACGGCTACCTTCGCGGCGGGAGAACTTCTCATAGACCAGCATGATGAGAACGGTGAAATCGTTGGTTCATTCAATGACGAAGCGGAGGGAAGGCGAGTTTCGGAGACCCTTGACCAACTCAATGCACAAATCAATTCACTTCGTCTTGAGGGGCCCGCCGAGGTTCTTGATCATGTTATTGAGAAGCTTTCGGAAGCGGCCGCAGACCTTCACACCACCCTCTATGTGTGGAGTGGGCTCGTTCACGACGGACACCTATCGAACCTCGGCTCTGATTTTCAGAGCTTGCTTGACCTCACGCGTGAAGCTCGAAATGAACTTCTGAGTCGCATGTATGACGTATTGCACCAGTAGCCCGCCCGTAGATCCACCGCTCACCCCCAACTCCCATCCCGTCTGCCGTCGACCCACACGTCAGTGGAGCGGGCGCGGTGCCGGGCGTCCAGGTGGAGCGCGCCACTGTACGAACGACCTGGACGCCCGGTGCCGTGTCTGCTCGGCTTGTCCTGGGTCGATGGCAGACGGGATGGGAGTTCCCCGCCTCAGCCCTCCACGGCCGGCACTCGCATACGGTGCCCCCGCCATCCCGGAGTCGGAGCGCCCCCGCCGGAGGCATGTCCGTGACGAGGAGGGAACCGCGGGCGGTTGGGGCTCGGCTCATGCCCTTGGGCCTACCAGCCGTAGGGGCGGGCGTCGGCGCAGCGCGCGCGGAGCGGGCCGAAGGCAGGAGCGTCGCGCGGAGCGGAGCCGGGAAGCCCGCCCGGCGGAGCGGAGCGCAGCCGGGTGCTTGATGAGGTAGAGAAACCTGTAACAACTCATGACCGATAGGACTCTTGGCGCTGGTCATGCCTGGGTGATGGTGTGGCAGTCGAGCCGTACGCATGAGGGGGCAGGGTGCAGCCATTACCGGATGACTTGGCGCAGAATCGGGCGGGCGATGCGGTACGCCGCAAGATCCGGGAACTGCAACCGAACCCGCTGCTCAGGCTGGTGGACCGATGGTCGGCGGAACCGAAGCTTCGCAGCTGGAAGGACGGCCTCGTAGGTGAGCGGCTCACCGGTAAGCGCCTGGACCGGCTCCGGGGCCGCGGCTGGTTCACCCTTCACGCCATCCAATGGGCGACCGGCACGGACATCGATCACATCGCCATCGGTCCCGCCGGCGTCTTCACCATCAACTCGAAACGGCATCCGGGGAAGACCGTCTGGTACGGCGACATCGCGATCACGATCAACGGCAGCCGGACTCGGCACATCGCAGCCAGTCAGTCTGAAGCGCGCCGGGTATCCCGCGTCCTGTCCCGTCACTGCGGGATCGACGTCCCCGTCCGACCCGTGATCTCCGTGGTCCACGCGGCGAAACTCACGGTCAAGGGTGCGAACCCGCCGGTGCTCGTCCTGGAGGTCGAGCACATCGACCGGGTGCTGTCGGGGCTGTCACCGGTGCTCTCGCCCGATCAGGCGGCGCACATCTACAGCGTGGCCCGGCAGGCCCGCACCTGGACCGGCTGATCAGGCGTCGAAGTCGTACTCCAGCACGTACGCGGCGGAGTCGAGGATCATCTCGTTCACCTCGACGGGTCGCCCCTCGTCCGCGAACGCCGTACGGCAAATCATGATCACCGGGGTGCCCATCGAGAGCTGAAGCCGACTCGCTTCCTCCTGCGACGGCATCCGACAACGGATCTCCTCACGGAAGTGCACGGGCTTGTAGCCCAGCTCGGCCAAACGGGCGTAGATGCCGCCGGGGCCGGTGTCCTCCTGAGTGATCGCCGAACCCGCCACCAAGTCCGCGGGCAGGTAAGACGTGGCCAGAAGGACGGGCTTGTCGTCGAGAACGAAACGGCGACTCCGCGTGCAGGTCGCCGCACCGGCCTCCATGCCGAGCACTCGACTGATCCGCTCGGGTGCCGCGGCTTCGGACACCTGCACCTGGTCGACTACTAGGGTCCGGTCCTCGATGTCCGCCGACCAGATGGAACGCCCCGCTCCCCACTGATCGCGGGACAGTCGCTGAATGCCTCGCCGCCTGAGCGGCTTGAAAGCGCGCACGAATACGCCGGCGCCCTTGCGCGACTCGGCAAGGCCCTCGTTCTGGAGCACGCCGAGTGCCTGCCGCGCCGTCATGCGAGCCACCTCGTAAGTGGCCATGAGGTCGTTCTCTCCCGGTAGCCGATCACCTGGGCCGTACTCGCCGGCCTGGATCGCTTCCCTCAGATCGTCCGCGATGCGCTGGTACTTCGGCTGGCGTCCGCTGCCCTGGGTGGCCATGTGATCCCTCCTTTCCTCTCTAGACACCTTAGGGGCGATCACGCGTTCACCCCAACCGGCGGCTCGCCTCAGGGGCCAATCCGAAACCTCTCTAGAGACGTGTTGACATCTCTAGAGAGGCGCTGTTCTATGGAGTCATCTCTAGAGAGGTTGCTCACAAGGGGTGGCCTCAGGGACGAGGAGACAGCTATGCCGTCGTTCAAGGTGGACACGTCGACTGCCGTGGTGTTCGTGGCCACGGCCCCCGTGCCGAAGCTCGTCAGCAAGCAGACCGGTGAGCGGGCGGTGGACCGGGAGAGCGGTGCCGGCCTGTCCACGGTGGGTCTGCTGATCTCGGACGAGGGGGAGGGGAACCTGTACCAGGTGACCGTCCCGCAGACCGGCCTCCCCGAGGGCCTGAAGCCGGGGATGCCGGTGTCGGTGATCGGGCTCAAGGCGCGGGACTGGGAGAACACGTTCAACGGGCAGACCCGTCACGGGATCTCGTTCCGTGCGGTCGCCGTCACGCCGCTGGGGGCCTGACCATGTCGGATCTGTCGACGTTATGGGAGGTCGGTCTCCCTCTGGCCGGTGCCGGTGGTGGTCTGGGATACGCGAGGGCTCGCGCTCCGCGGGTGTTCTGGTCGCTGGTGGGTCTCCCGGTGGCGCGGGTTCGGTTCGCGGTGACGTACCGGTCCACGATGGACGTGTGTGGGCTGACGGTGCAGCCGTCGCGTCTGCGGGCGTTCATGGTCCGCACCGTCGCCCGCCGCGCGGACGTCCAGCCGGTCCCGCCGAAGATCCGGCGCGTGCGGGGTTCTGCGACCGGGATGCGGGTCACGCTCCGCCTCCCGGCCGGCCTTGAGCCCGCTGACGTGGTCGCTGCCTCTGAGCGGCTGCGGCACGCCTGGGGGGTCCACTCGGTCAACGTGGTGGAGACCAAGCCGGGGTTCGTTGAGCTGCGGATGACCGGTTACGACGTACTGCGGCGGGTGAAGATGCCGCGCCGGCTGCCTTCCGGGCCGATGACGGTGCCGGTCGCGCTGCGGGAGGATGGCACGGCGTTCGTCCGGGACTACCTGAAGGTCCCGCACGCGCTGACGCTCGGCGCCAACCAGTCGGGCAAGTCCATGTATCAGCGCAACCTCATTGCCGGGCTCGCTCGGCTGAACGTGGCGCTGGTCGGGATCGACTGCAAGCGCGGGGTCGAGCAGCGCGGATACGCGCCCCGCCTGTCGGCCCTGGCCGTCACCCCGGAGGAAGCGTCCGCGCTGCTGGACGCCCTGGTAGGCGAGATGGAAGCGCGCTTCGACCTGCTCAGCGAGTACGGCGCCGCGGATGTGTGGGCGCTGCCCGACAAAGTCCGTCCGGTGCCAGTCGTGCTCCTGGTGGACGAGGTCGCCGAGCTGTTCCTCGTGACGGGGAAGAAGGACGAGGAACGCCGGGACCGAATGGTCACGCAGATGATCCGCCTGGGGCAGATGGCCCGCGCGGCCGGCATCTTCCTGGAGGTCTGCGGCCAGCGCTTCGGCTCCGACCTCGGCAAGGGCGCCACCACCCTTCGCGCCCAGCTCACCGGCCGGGTCGTCCACCGCGTCAACGACAAGCAGACCGCCGACATGGGCCTGGGCGACATCGCCCCTGACGCGGTCGTGGCCGTGCTGACGATCCCGCCCGACCGGCCCGGCCTCGCGGTGGCCGGCGACTCCTCCGGCGGCTGGTCCCGCATCCGCACCCCCGAACTCAGCGCGACCAAGACCGCCGCCCTCTGCGCCCAGTACGCGCACCTCACCCCGCGCATCCCGGCCCTGGAGCCGTTCTGGCCGGTCGTTCCCACCGCACCGGCGGCCGACGCCCCGCCGCTGCTCAAGCCGGTGCCCATCACCGACTAACCCCCTATTCGACGGTCGGCGCGACCGCACCCCGCGCCAGGTCCCTACCCCTTCCATGCCTGAAAGGAGGTGAACCATGTTCCGTAACTTCCGCTTCGACGCCGTGCTTGTTCAGGCCGTCATCGCCGGCGCCCTGTCCTTCGCCCACCTGCACGACCTGGCCGAAGCGGCCGGGCAGGACGGGTGGAAGGCGTGGGCCTACCCGGTCAGTGTCGACCTGCTGTTGGTGGCGGCCTGGCGTCGGATGCGCAAGCAGGGTGACAACCGCGCCGCCTGGGTGTGGTTCGTCATCGCCCTCGCCGCGTCCCTCGGCGCGAACGTCGCCACCGCCGGACTGCTCGATCTGAACGACGTACCCGCCTGGCTCCGCATCCTCGTCGCCGGATGGCCCGCGCTCGCCTTCCTCGGCGGAACCCTCCTCGTCCATGCCCCCACGCACACCGAGGACGAGTCGACCACGCCTCCGACACCGGTCACCAAACCGGATCACCGCGCCCCCGAAGCGGCCCCGGAGCCGATCACCCTCGAACAGACCCTCGAACCAGATCTGGTCAGGGTCGAGCCTGCCCCGGACTCCATGCCGGAACTGCCCGCACCCGCACCGACCACTTCCGTGCCGGTACCGCCCGCGCTCCTCGACCACGCACGCAAGGTCGCTGACGCTCACCGCGCCCAGACCGGAACGCCGATCGACTCCAGCACCCTGCGCGCCCGCCTCGGTGTCCCTGCCCCGCTGGCCGACTCCATCGCCGCCCAACTCACTTGATCAGAAAGGAGGTAACCCCATGGCGCGTCCGAACCGCTTCTACGACGTGATCCGCATCGGCCCGGTCCGGGTCGGCAGCCACTACGACGGCCGCGGCCGGACCAAGCACACCGCCGTGTGCACCGCCCCTGGCTGCGACTTCTCCGCCGACTACCACCACCGCTCCGCCGCCGAACTCGCCGCCCGCACCCACCGCTGCAACGCCTGAAGGAGGCGCCCCATGTTCACCCCGAAGTACCCGCTGCCCGACACCGCCACCCAGGTCGTCCCGCTCCAGCCGACCGACGCCACCGCGACTCCGCCGGCCGTTCCCGCCCCGGCCACGGTGACGCCCACCCCGGCCCCGTCGCGCGCCACGGTCCAGGTCACGCCCGCCGCCGTCGCCACCGGCACCGCCGCCGTCCTCGTCGTCGGCACGGTCCTGGTCTCCACGCTCCTGGCGGTCGCCGTCACCGCGGCCTCGGTCGCCCTGGTCGCCGTCGTGCTGCGCCTGCTGCTGAAGGACCTCAACCACAAGCGCTGAAAGGGAGACCCGTCATGGGCCTGTTCAACCGCAAGAAGGACACCGAGACCCCGGCGAACCCGGCCATGGCCGAGCTGGGTCGTGAGTTCGCCATCGCGCGCCGCCACGGCGACCGCAAGACCATGCGCCGCATCGGCCGCGAGTACAGCAACACCGTGCGGACCAACGCCGACGCGGCCTCGTTCCAGCAGGGCCAGGAGGCGTACGACGCCATCCCGCCCATCAACCCGCCGCGCCGCAACCGGCGCCGCTGAGCGGCCCCCGGGGCGGCCTCGGTCGCCAAACTTCCGCCGCCCCGGGCGCCTGAGCCCCATCCCAGATCCAACGGACCCGAAAGGGAGAGCCCATCATGCCCCAGCACACTCCGACCGCGCCCGTGTGCCGCGACTGCGACGGCTTCGCCACCGCCACCATCACCACCGGCATCCGTCACGCCGACGGCACCCGCACCACCCTGCGCGTCACCTGCCCCACCTGCAAGGGCACCGGCCACACCACCTCCGCCGCCACCCGCGTCCGCGCCGGGAAGTGACCGCCGTGGCCCTGCTGAACTGGCGCTCCGCCGACCACTACGACCACACCGGCGACAAGCCCTGCGTGCTCTGCACCAAGCCCACCCCGCTGCGCTCCGACCGCGGCAAGCCCGTTCACAAGGTCTGCGCCGAAGAGTGGATCGACACCCATGCCCCGCAGGAGGACGACGCGTGAGTGATGCCGCCACCATGGCGGGCCTGGACCCGGCCACCCTCGCCGACGTGCTGAGGCTGGCCGGGTCTACCGGCTTCGACCGCCTCCAGGACCAGATCCGCCGCACCGGCGGCTGCGCCAACCCCATCCACCTCCAGGGCCAGACCGTCACTCGGGATGCCGCCACCGGGCTGGTCCTGCACCACTACTCCACCGACACCGAACCGGGCGGACGCCTCCGCGTCGCCTGCGGCAACCGCCGCGCCTCGCGCTGCCCCGCCTGCGCCTGGACCTACGCCGGCGACACCTACCACCTGATCCGCGCCGGACTCGTCGGAGACCCCGCCAAGGGCACCCCTGACACCGTGCGCGACCACCCCCGGGTCTTCGCCACCCTCACCGCCCCCTCGTTCGGCCCGGTCCACAACCGGCCCGGCAACCGGCCCTGCGCCTGCGGCACCCGCCACCCCGAAGACGCCCCCGAGCTGGGCACGGCGCTCGACCCGGCGACGTACGACTACGCGGGCGCGGTGCTGTGGAACAACCACGCCTCCGAACTGTGGCGCTACTTCACGATCTACCTCCGCCGCGAGATCGCCCGCCGCGCCGGCCTCACCCAGAAAGCCGCCCGCGACCAGTCCCGCGTCTCCTTCGGCAAGGTCGCCGAGTACCAGAAGCGCGGCGCCGTCCACTTCCACGCGGTCATCCGCTTCGACGGCCCCGAAGGCCCCGACTCGCCTCCGCCGCCGTGGGCGACCCTCGACCTGCTCACCGACGCCATCCGGGCCGCCGCCGCCCGTGTCCGCGTCGACATCCCCGCCGCCGGGGACCAGCCCGCCCGCACGCTGCGCTGGGGCACCCAACTCGACATCCAGCCCATCGGCGCCTTCGGCAACGGCGAAGAGATCAACGAACAAGCCGTCGCCTCCTACGTCGCCAAGTACGCCACCAAAGCCGCCGAGACCACCGGCACCGTCGACCGCCGCATCGGCAACAAAGAAGCCCTCGACCTGCTCGGCGTGCCCGACCACCCCCGGCGCCTGATCGAAGCCTGCCTCGACCTCCACCCGCTCTACCCCGACCGCAAGCTGCGCGACTGGGCTCACATGCTCGGCTTCCGCGGCCACTTCTCCACCAAGTCCCGCCGCTACTCCACCACCCTCACCGCCCTGCGCCAGGCACGCGCCGACTACCGCGCCGCCGAACAACGCGCCGCCCTCGGCCTGCCCGACCCCGACGACCACCCCGAAGCCACCACCCTCGTCGTCGCCCACTGGGCCTACGCCGGCCACGGCCACACCCCCGGCGAATCCTGGCTCGCCGCCAACATCCGCCGCGACATCCAACACAACCGCGAGCACGCCCGAGAAATCCGCGCCGAACTCGACCTGGAAGGAACCGCAGCATGAAGGACCGACTGCTGAGCGTTGCCGAAGTCGCCGAGTACCTCGGGACGACGGAACGCTTCCCGCGACGTCTGATCGCCGAGCGTCGCATCGTGTTTGTCAAGGTCGGCCGCCATGTGCGCATTCCCGAGAGCGCATTGGAGTCGTTCGTCCTGGCGAACACCGTGTCACCGATCTCGCCAAGCCGCGGGACGGCGTACAGGGCGGTGGCCTGATGGCGAACGGCAAGGGCAGGAAGCGCCGTTTCGGCTCGGTCCGCAAGCTGCCGTCCGGGCGCTTCCAGGCGCGCTATCGAGGCCCTGACGGGCTGCTCCGCGCGGCACCCCAGACCTTCGGGACGCAGACGGATGCCGACCGATGGCTGGTCCGCAAGGAAGCCGAGATCATCGAGGGTCGTTGGCAGAATCCGGACGACAAGATCCCATTCGGGGCGTACGCCGACGCCTGGTTCAAGGAGCGCGACTACGCGGCAACCACGCGGGAGCGCAACGGCAGTGCACTGCGGCTGCACATCCTGCCGACGTTCCGCGACGTCAACGTGGGCGACATCAGCACGCCGCAGATCCGGCGTTGGCGTGCCGGCCTCCTCGACAGCGGCGTGGGGGAGGCGACCGTGGCGAAGGCGTACCAGATCCTTCGAGCGATCATGAACACGGCGGTTGATGACGGACTGATCCAGCGCAACCCGTGCCGGATCAAGGGCGCCGGCACCACGAAGACGGCTGAGCGCCCCTTCCTCACGGTCGCCGAGGTGTTCCGGCTCGCCGACGTCGTTCCCAAGCGCTACCGAATGTTGATCCTGCTCGCCGCCTTCACGTCGCTGCGGTTTGGGGAGCTGGCCGCACTCCAGCGGCATGACATCGACCTGGAACGCCGCGTCGTCTCCGTCCGCCGGGCTGCCGCCGAGACGCGCACGGACGGCTTGCTGATCAAGGCGCCGAAAAGCGCAGCGGGCATCCGTACGGTCGCGTTTCCGGCCTCGCTGGTCGAGGAGCTGCAAGCCCACCTGTCCGAGTACTCGGAGGCCGGCCGCAACGGACTGGTCTTCGTCGGGCCCCGCGGCGGCATGCTGCGCCGCAACAACTTCCGCCGTATCTGGCTGCGCGCCCTCCCCCAGGCCGGTCTGGGTGACGTGCACTTCCACGACCTGCGGCACACGGGCAACACCCTGGCGGCCACCGGTGGCGCGACCACGCGGGAGCTGATGCACCGGATGGGGCACTCGTCGGTGCGGGCCGCGCTGATCTACCAGCATCTGATCAACGGCCGTGATCAGGAGATCGCCGACCACGTCGACCGTCAGATCAGGAGGACCCGCGATCGGGACGGGTGATGTGGACTCGTTGTGGCCCCGATGTGGCATGTGAGTGGCACGACGGTCCTCCCGCCCCATGACCACGGGGGAACGAACAAGGCCCAGGACTCCGGGAAACTTCCGGATGACCTGGGCCTTCGGCGTATCGCCGATCATGTGGGCGCGGACGGTTTCGAACCGCCGACATCTGCTTTGTAAGAGCAGCGCTCTACCCCTGAGCTACGCACCCTCGGAGTGAGGCAACAGCGTACATGGCCCATGGGTGGGGTTCGCAAACCGTCGCAGGGGGGTTAGCCCCACCCCGGGCGCGGTGGGTCGCCGGATCGTGGGGCGGTGGGGTGGTGCGTAGCGTGGGGCCGTCGCAGTGGTTCCATCCTGGGGGAAGCTCGTGGTCACGCAGCGTTTTCGTCGTCGCACCGTCCGTCTCGCCGTCGCGGCGGGCCTGGTGTTCGGGCTCGCGGGGTGCGGGGACGTCGACGTGGCGGACGCGCCGGTGGAACGCGAGGTGTTCCCGTTCGGCGGGACCTCGCTGACCGTCGACTCCGGGGACAGCGAGGTCGTGCTCGTCCCCGCCGACGTGAAGGGCGTCGAGGTGACCCGGCAGGTCGACGGGTGGGTGGTGCTCGGCAACGGGCCCGAGGCGCACTGGCGGATGGAGGGCGGCACGCTCACGCTGCGCGTGGAGTGCGACGCCGTCGTCGAGAACTGCGACGCCCGGCACGAGGTGAGGGTGCCGCGCGGCACCGCCGTGACCGTCAGGGCCGACAGCGGCACCGTGTCCGCCGACGGCTTCACCTCGGCCCTCACGGTGCGGACCGACAACGGCGACGTCGCCGTGAAGGACGCCCGCGGGCCGCTCGACCTGTACACCGACAACGGCACCCTCCGCGTCGAACGCGCCGTCTCCGAGACGGTCACCGCCCGGAGCGACAACGGCGACGTCCACCTCGGCCTGCACGGCGCCCCCCGGCGGGTCGAGGGGCGCAGCTCCAACGGCAACGTCGTCGTCGAGCTGCCCTCCGCCGCGGGGCCGTACGCCGTGGACGCCGGCAGCGACAACGGCGAGGTCGCCTCCGAGGTGCCCCGCGACCCGGGCAGCCCCCGGTCGGTCACCGCGTTCAGCGAGAACGGCGACGTGCGGGTCCGTACCGCGAACTGATCCGCCCTCCCGTTCGTCCTACCCGGTGGGAGAATGGACCGGGTCGGCTCGGACACGCACGGTACGGGGAGCGGATGTGACGGGGACACGCGGCGCACGGCGGTACGCGAAGGATGTACTCGCCCTGGTGCTGCTGCCCCTGCCCCTGCTCGCCGCCGTCTCGGCGGGGGCGCTCGCCTCGGCCGGGGCGTTCGCCGGGAGCGGGTCCGGGGGCGGTACGCGGCGCTGGTTCGGCGGCGGACGCGCCGAGGGCCAGCGGGCCGACGCGCAGGCCGCGAAGGACGCCGCGGCCGCCGCGTTCTACGAGCTGGACACCGCGCAGCGGGGCCTGCGGATCTCCGTCGAGACGATCGTCGCGGTCGACTCCTCGCCCGCCGCGGGCCGGGCCGCCGAGGAGTTCGCCGCGCTGGGGCGGCGCATCGACGAGGTCAGCCAGGCGTACATCGAGGCCGTCGACAGCCACGACCTGGACCGGGTCGACCTCGACGCCGCCACGGCGGCCGGCGCGCGCACGGACCTGACCCGCGCCAGGGAGGAGCTGGTACGGGTCCGGGGCGAGCTGGAGCGGTTCGAGCAGCGGATCGCGCCGCTCCTGGACACGGCCGAGACGCAGCTGGCCCGGCTCGCCCCCGCCGTCGAGCGGGCCCGCGCGGCGCTGCTCGCGGCGAGCGAGGCGCTGGACGCCGTACGCGGTTCGGGGCTGCGCGCCGACGAGCAGGCCGCGCGGCTCGCCGCCCTCGCCCCGGAGCTGACCAGGCTCAACGAGGGCGCGGGGCGGCACGGTGTCGCAGAGACCCTGCAGCGCGCCGACCGTGTGCTGCGCGAGGCCGAAGCCGTACGGGCCGAGGCGGAGCGGCTGCCCGAGCGGGCCGCGGAGATCGACCGGCGGCTGGTGTCCCTCCGCACGCGCGCGCAGGCCCTCGCCAACCGGGCCGCCTCCGTGGAACCCGTGCTGAGCGAGCTGCGGCGCCGGTTCAGCGCCGCGTGCTGGCAGGACCTCCAGCCCGTACCGGCGCGGGCCGTGGAGACCGTACGGCGGGCGGAGGAGAAGCTCGCCGAGGCGGGGCGGGCGCGGGACGAGCAGCGGTGGGCGGACGCGACGGCGCTGCTGGGCACGGTGCGGGCGCTGCTGAACACGACGGACGAGGCCGTGTCCGCCGCCGGGGACCGGCTCCGGCGGCTGGACGCCGTGTCCGGGGACCCGCAGCGGGAGGTCGAGCGGACGCGCTTCACGATCCGGGACGCCCAGCGGCTCGCCATGGAGGGCCGCCACACCCCCGATCCCCGGCACGCCGGGCCCCTCGACGCCGCGGTCGCCCGCCTCGACCGGGCGGTGGACGGCCTGGAGGGGCGGCACCCCGACTACTGGCACTTCCTGAACGAGACACGGGCCGTGCGGGCGGAGGTGGCCCGCGTGGTGGAGCAGATCCGCGAGGAGCGCGGGGGCGGCCCGTCGGGGCCGGGGCGGGGCGGGGCCGGGTAGCTCGCGCGGGCGGGGATGGGGGCCGGGGCGGGGCCTCAGCCGGGATCGGGGCCGGGGCCGATGTCGGATCGCAGCTCAAGCAGGGGCCGGGGGCAGGGCCGGGTGGCCGGAGCCACCGGGCCCGCGGTCGCGGCGGGGTCGTTAACCTGTGCGCATGCCTCGCTACGAGTACCGCTGCCGCACCTGCGGCGACACGTTCGAACTGAGCCGTCCCATGGCGGAGTCCTCCGCCCCCGCCGCCTGCCCCGCCGGGCACGGCGACACCGTGAAGCTGCTGTCGGCCGTCGCGGTCGGCGGCACGGCGGCCGCCGCACCGGCCGGGTCCGCGAGCGGCGGCGGTGGCGGCGGGTGCTGCGGAGGCGGCTGCTGCGGCTGACGCCCCCGCTCCGGAGCCGCCGGCCTCGACGGACTGCCGGCCCCGGAACCGTCCGCCCCGAAGCCGACCGTCCCGGCGACCGGCCCGGCGTGCCGCCGCGGGCGCCGGGCCGGTCGGCCCCGCCCTCAGACCGCCGCGGGCGCCGTCCGGGCCGCCGCCAGGAACCGGCGCAGGATCTCCTCCCCCGCCGCGACCCCCCGGTCGGCGAGCACCTCGACGTTGCCGGCGCGCCAGCCCGTGTCGGCCAGCTCGCCGTGCCCGGGCCGCCACGCGCGGTCCGCGGCCAGCAGCAGGTCCGCGTCCAGCAGCGAGTCGCCCGCCGCGAGGACGGTGCGGGCGCCGGTGCGGCGCGCCACCTCCCGTACCGCCGCGCTCTTCGTCAGCGGCTTCGGCACCGCGTACACCTTGCGGCCCTGCAGGGACACCGTCCAGCCGCGTGAGCCGGCCCAGTCGGACAGCTCCGCGAGCCACCCGTCGGGCAGCAGGGCCCGCTCCACGACGAGGTACGCGAAGAGGTCCTCGGCGACCCGCTCCTTCAGCAGCCACGCCGGGTCGGCGGCGGCCAGCAGGTGCGCCCGCACCTCGTCGAGCGTGGCGCACTCGTCGGCGAGGCGCGCCGCGACGACCGCCTGCCAGTCGCGGTCGGACTCGCCGTCGACCAGCAGGTGGCCGCCGTTGGCGCAGATCGCGTACCGGGGCGTCGGGCACGGCAGCCGGATGCGCCGGTACTGCTCCCGGGTACGGGTGGTGACCGGCATGAACGCGGCCGTGCGGGCCAGTTCGTCGAGCAGTTCGGCGGCCGCCTCGGTGACGTACGAGAGCGGCTTGCCCTGGTACACCTCCACGCACAGCAGGCGCGGCGCCTCGGCGTCGGGGGCGGTCAGCGCGAGCGCGGCCGTCGAGTAGATGAGGGTGCGGTCCAGGTCGCTGGCGACCAGCGCGGGCCGGAACGTCACGGCGCCGTCACCGCCCGGCCGTCGGCGCCGGTCGCGCCGCGCGTGTACCGGGGGTGGATGAGGCCCACGCAGGTGTAGGGCAGTCCGTCGGCCTCCTCGACCGGGACGCCGCGCTGCTCGGCGAGCAGCCGTACGTGGTCCAGGTCGGCGCCCGCGCCGCGCTGGGCGAGGATCTTCCACGGGACGCGGCGCAGCAGGACCCGGGTGGTCTCGCCGACGCCCGGCTTGACGAGGTTCACGTCGTGGATGCCGTACTCCTCGCTGATCCGCTCGACGGCCGCCCACCCCTCCCAGGTGGGTGTCCGGTCGGCGGCGAGGAGGCGGGCGGCGTCCGCGGCGACGGCGTCCGCGACCTCGTCGAAGCGACCGGAGACCGCGTCGAGGAAGTCCCCGGACACGTCGGCGCCGGCCAGCTCGCGGTAGAACTTGGCGCCGTGGTAGTCGTCGGGGCCCACCAGGTCGGCGCGCAGGACGGTGCGCGAGATCAGCCCGGAGACCGTGGAGTTGAGGCAGGCGGAGGGGATGAGGAAGTCCTCGCGGGTGCCGTGGGTGCGCACGCAGGAGCCCGGGTCGGCGAGTACGGCGATCTCCGGGTCGAAGTCCGGGAAGCCGTCGAGGGCGGCGGCCAGTTCGCGGGTGATGGCGCCCTTGCCGGTCCAGCCGTCGACGAACACGACGTCCGCCGGGTCGTGGTGGGCGCGCAGCCAGCGCAGCGCGTTGGTGTCGATGCCCCGGCCGCGCACGATCGACACGGCGTAGTGCGGCAGGTCCAGGCCGTGGCGGTGGCGGGCCCAGCGGCGCATCAGCACGCCGACGGGGGTGCCGGCGCGCGCGAGGGAGACCAGTACGGGGCGGGGCGACCGCTCGGCGAGCACCGTCTCGGTGACGGCGCCGACGGCGCGGGCGATCCGGGCCGCGGAGGCGTCGAGGGCGGCGTGGAACAGCTTCTGGTACTCGTCGCTCGGCTGGTACTCGACGGGCAGCGACTCGGCGTAGTGGGCGCCGCCGCTCTGGATGGCCTCCTCGCGTTCCTCGGTGGGGGCCTCCAGCTCGACGGCCGACAGGTCCTTCAGGAGCCAGCCGACCTCGTCGGGGGCGTAGGAGGAGAACGCGGGTCCGCGCAGCGGCTCGGGCAGCATGCCGGCTCTTTCCGGTACGTACGAGGGGACGGTCGCCAGCACGACGCGCGGGACGTGCGCGGCGAGCCGGGCGAGGAGGCCGTCCCGGGCGTGGAGGAGGGGGGTGTCGGCGGTCGAGTCGACGACGACGGCGACCGCGTCGAAGCCGGCGCCGGCGACGTTGTACGCGTACCGGTCGCCGGGGCCGTCCGCGGGGTCGTCGTGGGCGGGGAAGACGAGGCGGGTGCGGATGGCGTAGCCGGGGTCGTCGACGGCGAGGACGGGCGAGCGGGTGGTGGTGGAGAAGCGCACGTCGGCGTGCGGGGTCCGCTCCTCCAGCGCGGCGGCCAGGGCGAGGGGGGCGTACATCAGCTCCTCGCAGCCGAGGACGAGGACGCGGGGGGCGCGGGCGGGGGCGTCACCGGCGGGAGCGGGCGGCGCGGGCGCGGGCGCGGCGGTCAGGGCGAGCGCCTCCGCCAGGCGGGCCGCCATCGACGGCAGCGCCGCCTCCAGGCGGGCCCGGTGCTCCGGGGTGAAGCCGTGGCGGCCCCCGTCCGGCAGCCCGGCCGGCCAGCCGAGGTCCACGCGCCGTACGGCGGTCACGTCGCCGGACGCCGCCGGCGCGGGCTCCTCGTGGGCGGCCACCAGGGCGCGGCCCTTCTCCAGGACGCCGTCCGGCAGCCGTACCGTCCCCGCCGCGAGCGCCACCAGGTCCACCCGCGCGCCGATCTCGTCGGCGAACTCCGCCAGCCGCCCCCGGTCCTCCGCCGACCGCATGTCGACGAGCGCCACGATCACGTACCGCTCGCGCGGGTACCGCTCGTGCAGCGCCCGCACGGTGTTCAGGACGGTGTTGCCGGTCGAGAACTCGTCGTCGACCAGCACCAGCGGGCCCGGCCCGGCCAGCAGCCCGGGATCCTCGGGGAGCAGGAGGTGCGAGGTGTGGTGGGAGTGGGACTCCTCGAACCCGGCCGCCCGGGGCACCCCCGGCACGGGGCGGCGCGTGGAGTGCAGGTACGGGGCGTGGCCCAGGCCGTCCGCGACGCAGTGGCCCAGGCCGGTCGCCGTCTCCGCGTACCCGACGACGACCGCGCGCCGCGCCTGGGCGTCGCCCAGCAGCTCCCGCACGCGGCGCCCCAACTCGTGTCCGGCGCCGCGCACCACGGCGGGGCTCTGCGGCACGTGCTTGCCCAGCACCCGGGAGACGAGGAGGTGCGCCCGCTTCCTGTTGTTCCGCAGGGCCAGCCCCAGCAGGCCGCGCAGCTCCCCGTCGTCCCCCCGCTGCCCGCGGAGCTCGACGCCGAGCCGCTCGGCGACCCATGTTCCCGTCCACACCGTGCTGTGAATGACGTGCCTCTTCTCTCTCAGGTACAGGTGCCTTGCCGGGTGCGGGGCGCCGCTCACGGTACCGCCAGGCCCGCCGCGAGCAGTTCGACGAACCCCACGTCCGCCTTGGCGACGCCGAACACCTCGGCCCGCCGGAGCGTGCGCTCCGCCCAGGCCCGGTGCGGCTTCACCTCGTTCATCTTGTTCGTGTAGGCGGAACGCAGGACGCCTCCGCCGCCGCGCTCCGGGCGCAGGATGTCCCGGGCGTCGGTGTACTCCTCGTGGCTCACGACGGACAGGGCGTGCACGGGCTGGACGTGGGAGGGGTGGATGCAGGTCTTGCCGAGCAGGCCGTTGGCCCGGTCCAGCTCGATCTCGCGGAGCAGCCCGTCCAGGTCGTGCTCGATCAGCGCGGTGCGCAGGGCGTCGGCGCGGCCCTCCGTGAAGGGGCTGCGCCGCAGCATCGGCTTGAACATCCGCTCCTGGAGGCGGAAGTACTCCCACACCGGTCCGGTGATCGTGAAGCCGCTGCCGTCGGCGCGGCCCAGGATGTTGACGACGTCCGCGATGACGTGGGCGACGATCTGCACGTCGTACGCGGTCATGTCGGGTGAGCGGCGCAGCCCGTACGCGGAGCAGAAGTCGGTGACGCCGAGCCGCAGGGCCAGGACCCGGTCGCGGTGGGCGGCGACGGAGCGGGCGATCCCGGCGAGGGTGTCGGCGCGGGTCTCCAGGTGGAGCAGCTCGGGCGACTCCAGGACGGGCATCGCGTACAGGGGGCGGCCGGCGAGGGCGTCCGCCGTGGCGGGCTCCGCCTCGGCGGCGGCGAGGGCCTCCAGGAAGGGCGTGCCGCGCTTCTCGGTGAACTTCGGCAGTACGAATCCGGACAGCAGCCGCACGGCGGGGCCGAGGCGGCGGGCCAGGTCGGGTATCTGCTCGGGTTCGCGGACGCGGATGAACAGCAGCGGCGGCTCACCGTCCCGCCCGGCGAGGTCGGCGAACTGGCGCACGAGGTTCTCCTCGCCCCTCTCGACGTCCCCGTCGCCGATGGAATCCTCCAGGCAGAGCACCATCGACACGACCCCGCGCCCGGCCTGCTTCATCACGTCGTCGGCGAGGCCGGGGCGGGTGGCGGGGCTGTAGAGGGTGGCGCCGAGCGCGGCCGAGAGGACGCGGGCCGGCGAGTGGCTGTCGAACGCGCACGGCTCCCGATGGAACAGCCCAGCCCGAGCAGCAGGCGAGATATGCCCGAAATGACGCATGCGGATTCCCCGAACTGCCGTGATGTGCTGCCTGCGGCCTGGTGACATGTGGCCGGTAATAGTACGTAGGGACAAGTGTCGCCGGTTCCCCGCCGGTGTGAACGCCGCGTGACATGAGGACCGACCCCGAGGGGGCGCGCCGGGCGGCCGGCGCGCCCGGTACCGGCCCCCGCGTTGTCCCCCGGGCGGACGGCCAGGCAGGATGACGGGCATGACGCACGAGATGCTGAAGGGCTCGAACGTCCCGCTCGACGTCGCGGCCGTACGGGCCGTACTGCGCTGGACCCCTGGCCCGGGGGTGCCCGACGTGGACGCCTCGGCCCTGCTGCTCGGCCTGGACGGGCGGGTGCGTTCCGACGAGGACTTCGTCTTCTACAACCAGCCCCGGCACCCCTCCGGTGCCGTGCGGCGCCTGCCCAAGAAGCGCGTGGAGGACGGGCTCACCGACACGGTCGAGGTAGACCTGGCGGGGCTGGAGCAGTCCGTGGACCAGGTGGTGGTCGCGGCGTCCTCGGACGGCGACACCTTCGTGCACGTGCCGGACCTGCGGATCGTGCTGTACGACGCCGCGGCGGGCGAGGACGCCGAGGCGCTGGCGTCGTTCCACGTGCGCCCGGAGACGGGCGAGGAGACCGCGGTGATCTGCGGCGAGCTGTACCGCAGGGGCGAGGGGTGGAAGTTCCGCGCGGTGGCGCAGGGCTATCCGACGGGGCTGATCGGGCTGGCCACGGCGTTCGGCATCTCGGTCGACGAGGAGGAGGCCGCCGCCGCGGCCGCGGCGGACGCCGAGGCGGCGTCCCAGGCCCCGGCCGCGGAGCCGGTGACCGGGACGGACCCCTCGGACGCCACCCAGGCGATACCCGCCGGGGCCGCCACCGGCGTCACGGCGGCTCCCGCCGTCCCCGCCGTCCCCGCCGCTCCTCCGCTGCCGCCCCCGCCGGCCGTCCCGCCCGCGTACGGGTATCCGCACCCCGGGGCGCCGCAGCCCTCCTACGGCTACCCCCAGCCCGCGTCGGCGCCTCCGTACGGCTCGCCCGCGCCGCAGCCCTCCTACGGCTACCCGCACCCGGCGCCCCAGCCCGCCGCGGCGGCCGCCGGGGCGCCCGTACCGGACCCGAGCTTCCAGCTGCCGCCGATGGGGCCGCAGTTCCAGCGCTGAGCCCCGTGGGGAGCCGCGGGGTGGGGCCGGGAGCGCGGCGGCGCGGCCGTCAGTGCGTCCCGGCCTTGAAGCCGCGGCCCCACTGCATGCCCCAGCCGTACATCCGGTCCAGCTCGCCCTGGAAGCCGTAGACGAACTTCACCTCGCGCCGCACCACCAGCTCGCCCTTGACGTTCTCCAGCAGGAAGACCGCGCAGGAGCGGGCCTCGGGGGCGCGCTCGTCGAGTTCGATCTCGATGCGTGGGCCGTTGCTCGGGTAGAGCGTCATCATGGCGTGGGTGCGGTCGAAGGCGGGCGTCTGGTCGTAGATGTAGACGAAGAACAGCAGCCGCCTGATGTCGTCGCGGTGGTCGAGGTTGACGAAGATCGTCTCGCCGGACGGCGAGCCGAACCGGTCGTCGCCGCTGAGCTTCACGTACGGCGCGTCGTTGAGGTCGCCGAAGTAGCCGCCGAGCGGCTGGACGACGCCCTTGCTGCCGTCGGTCAGCTCGTACAGGCACCCGATGTCCAGGTCGACGTTGGTCACGGCCCGGGTGTGGGCCTGGACCGGTTCGGGCTGGAAGAACTTCAGCGGGTGCCGCAGCAGCCGGCCGCTCTGCCTGCCCCTGTCGTCGAAGTCGGACGTGCGCATCTTCCACGAGAGGTTGACGCGCAGGTTGCCGGTCGCGGCGCCCTGCTTGGTCAGCGAGACCGTCGGGCGCCGCCGTGTCAGGTCGATCGCGTTGCTCGCGGCGCTGCCCGAGTCGAACTGCGCCGCCCTGTTCTGCCGCAGGCTGTCCCAGAAAGCCATGCCACCCCCCAAGGTGTCCGGATACGCGGCGGGGCGGCCGGGAGCACCCGACCGCCCCGCTTCAGAAGCGTTCCTCGTTACCGGAGTGGTCACACCCCGGTCGGGGCCTCGGCCTTCTCGCCGGGGCCTCCCGCACCGCCCTCGGCCTCGGCGATGCGCTTGTTGCGGCGGACCGAGGAGAGGAAGGAGGCGGCGATCAGGAACACGCCGATGAAGCCGGTGACGAGCTCGCTGATCTCGTGCTGGATCGTGATCAGGAGGATCACGGCGAGGGCGCCGATGGCGTAGTGCGCGCCGTGCTCCAGGTAGACGTAGTCGTCGAGCGTGCCCTGGCGGACCAGGTAGACGGTGAGCGACCGGACGTACATGGCGCCGATACCGAGGCCGAGCGCCATCCAGAAGATGTGGTTGGTGATGGCGAAGGCGCCGATGACGCCGTCGAAGGAGAACGAGGCGTCGAGGACCTCGAGGTACAGGAAGAGGAAGAACGCGGCCTTGCCGGCGAGGCCGACCGCGGAGACCTGCTTGCCCTCCCGGTGGGCCTTCTCCTCCTCCTCGTGCTCCCGTTCCTCCTCCTCTTCGAGCTTGTTCTCGAAGTAGCCGGAGAGGCCGCCGACGACCAGGTAGGTGATCAGGCCGGCGACGCCGGAGAGCAGCACCGTGGCGGACTTGTCGGCGTGGCCGGTGCTGGTGTGCGCCTCGGTGGCGAAGGTGATCGCGGTGACGAGGAGGACGATGAGCGCGATGCAGACCGACAGCATGTCGACCTTGCCGAGCTTGGCGAGCGGGCGCTCCAGCCAGGCCAGCCACTTGTGCTCGCGCTCCTCGAAGATGAAGTCGAGGAAGATCATCAGCAGGAACATGCCGCCGAAGGCGGCGATGGCCGCGTGCGCGTCGGTGACCAGGTTCTCGTACTGCTTCGGCTGGTCCAGCGCCAGCTGCACGGCCTCGATCGGGCCGACCTTGGCACTGATCGCGACGATGACGACCGGGAAGACCAGCCGCATACCGAATACCGCGATCAGGATGCCGATCGTCAGGAAGATCTTCTGCCAGAAGGCGTTCATCTTCTTGAGGATTCCGGCGTTGACGACCGCGTTGTCGAAGGAGAGGGAGATCTCGAGGATCGACAGGATCAGTACGATCCCGAACGCCTCCCACCCCCACTGCCAGGCGGCGAAAGCGAGGCCGAGCGCCGTGACGGCGAACGACCAGCCGAAGGTTTTCAGAACCACTGACTACCCAATCGTGTTGGGGGTCCCCCCGGGCGAAGCCTGCGGGAGGGTCCCCTCCACGCCGATTGCGCCGGGCCTTGAACGAACCCTGGGACGAGCTTTAGGAAACATTGACCCCGAAGTCTAGAGCGATGCCCCTGAGTCCGGACGCGTACCCCTGACCCACGGCCCGGAACTTCCACTCGCCGTTGTGGCGGTACAGCTCGCCGAAGATCATCGCGGTCTCCGTCGAGGCGTCCTCGCTCAGGTCGTAACGGGCCAGTTCCTGGCCGTCGGCCTGATTCACGACACGGATGAACGCGTTGCTCACCTGACCGAACGTCTGGCCGCGGTTGTCGGCCTCGTGGATCGAGACCGGGAAGATGATCTTGTCGCAGTGGGCGGGGACCTTGCCGAGGTCGACGATGAGGGACTCGTCGTCGCCGTCCCCCTCGCCGGTGAGGTTGTCACCGGTGTGCTCGACGGAGCCGTCGGGGCTGGTGAGGTTGTTGTAGAAGACGAACCACTCGTCGCCGAGGACCCTGCCGGACTGGCAGAGCAGCGCGCTGGCATCGAGGTCGAAGGGCGCTCCGGTGGTGGAGCGCGCGTCCCAGCCGAGTCCGACCAGCACCTGCGTCAGATTGGGTGCGGCCTTGGAGAGGGAGACGTTGCCTCCCTTGGCGAGCGTGACGCCCATGACGATGATCCTCCCCGGTGACGTACTGCGTGCCGTGCGGTGCCTGTGTGCCGTGCGGTGCGAAAAGGGCGCATCCGGCGCCGCACCGGGCGGGGTGCGGCGCCGGACGGAGCTGCGGTACGGCTCAGACGTTCACGCCGAAGTCCTGCGCGATGCCGCGCAGGCCGGAGGCGTAACCCTGGCCGATGGCGCGGAACTTCCACTCCACGCCGTGGCGGTACAGCTCACCGAAGACCATCGCCGTCTCCGTCGAGGCGTCCTCGCTGAGGTCGTAGCGGGCGAGCTCCTCGTCGTTGGCCTGGTTCACGACGCGGATGAACGCGTTGCGCACCTGGCCGAAGGACTGCTGGCGGGTCTCGGCGTCGTAGATCGAGACCGGGAAGACGATCTTGTCGACGTCGGCCGGGACCGTCGCGAGGTTGACCTTGATCTGCTCGTCGTCGCCCTCGCCCTCACCCGTCAGGTTGTCGCCGGTGTGCTCGACGGAACCGTCCGGGCTCTTCAGGTTGTTGAAGAAGACGAAGTTGCCGTCGGTGGCGACCTTGCCCTGGGCGTTCAGCAGCAGAGCGCTCGCGTCCAGGTCGAAGTCCGTACCGGTGGTGGTGCGGACGTCCCAGCCGAGACCGACCGTGACCGCGGTCAGGTTGGGCGCGGCCTTGGTCAGCGAGACGTTGCCGCCCTTGCTGAGGCTGACTCCCACGAGTCCCTCCATAGGTTTCCAGGGGCAGCGCCCCCGTCGTGCGTTGGCATCGGATCAACGACTGGATCCTAGTGAGGGGTTCCCGCCGTGCGTACGCTCTTGAACCGATGAGTCAGGGTTTCGGGTGCACGTGCGCGCGGGCGCGGGGCCCACTCGTCACGTGGTCACCCCGCGCCCCACGGGTGTCAGAGGGCGTCGAGGGCCTTGACGTAGTCGTTCAGGTCGCGGGCGTCGGGGAGGCCGTTGACGACCGTCCAGCGCACGACGCCCTCCTTGTCGATGACGAAGGTGCCGCGGACCGCGCAGCCCTTCTCCTCGTCGAAGACGCCGTAGGCGCGGGAGACCTCGCCGTGCGGCCAGAAGTCCGACAGCAGCGGGTACTCCAGGCCCTCCTGCTCGGCGAAGATGCGCAGGGTGTGGATGGAGTCGTTGGAGACGGCCAGCAGCTGGGTGTCCTCGTTGACGAAGCGCGGCAGCTGGTCGCGGAGCGCGCACAGCTCGCCGGTGCAGACGCCGGTGAACGCGAACGGGTAGAAGAGCAGCACGACGTTCTTCTCGCCGCGGAAGTCGCCGAGTCGCACGGTGCGCCCGTGGTTGTCCTTCAGTTCGAAGTCCGGGGCCTTCGTGCCGACCTCGATCGCCATGGCAAAAGCATCCCTTCGGTGGGCGGATCGCTGGGGTCCCACCCTACGCAACGAGGCCCCCGCCGATGTGCTCGGCGGGGGCCTCTCGACTGTGGGAGCCGGCGGTCAGCGCTTCGGCTTGCCCGCCTTGGGGGTGACCAGGCGGCTGCCGACCCAGTCCTTGCCCGCGTTGATGCTCCGGGTCTGGGAGAGGCCGGCGGTCTGGGCGGCCTCGTTGATGTCGCTGGGCTCGATGTAGCCGTCACGCCCGGTCTTGGGCGTCATCAGCCAGATCTGGCCGCCCTCCTCGATCAGGCCGATGGCGTCGACCAGCGCGTCCGTGAGGTCGCCGTCCTCGTCCCGGAACCAGAGCACGACGACGTCGGCGACGTCGTCATAGTCCTCGTCGACGAGTTCCTGGCCGATGACAGCCTCGATGTCCTCACGGAGCTCCTGCTCGACGTCGTCGTCGTAGCCGATCTCCTGGACCACCTGTCCGGGCTCGAACCCCAGCCTTCCGGCCGGGTTGGTCCGCTCCTCCGCGTGGTCCGCGGTCGCGCTCACGGCTTGCCTCCTGATCATGATGGGAAAGTGCTTCGGCCGCGCGCGTACGCGTGGCATTGGGCGTAGTCCACACGTGCTGGACGGATCGCGCAAGTACCCGGCGACCTAGACCGCCGAAACGGTGACTTTTGGGGCCGTCCTGCCGCAACTCCGGGTACCCGCCTTCCCGCGCTCGTGACACACACCACACCTCTTGACCCACTTTAGGGGGTTGTAGGTGCCGCGTCCCTCTCGGGGCGCCGCGTCGGCCGACCGGTACGGGGCCCCGGCGGGCCGGCGCGGGCGTCGGGCGCGGGCGTCGGGCGTCGGGCGTCGGGCGTCGGGCGTCGGGCGTCGGGCGTCGGGCGTCGGGCGTCGGGCGTCGGGCGTCGGGCGTCGGGCGTCGGGCGTCGGGCGTCGGGCGTCGACAATGGGTTACCACCCGGTAGAGATGACGTGGGCGCCCACGGGGTAGACGATGGTGGCGACGCGACCGCAAAGCCGACACTCCACCCCGCATGCCATCACCCGTAGACACATCGAACAGTGAAGGAACAGCGTGGCTTCCGGATCCGATCGCAACCCGATCATCATTGGCGGCCTTCCCAGCCAGGTCCCGGACTTCGATCCGGAGGAGACCCAGGAATGGCTCGACTCCCTCGACGCCGCCGTCGACGAGCGGGGGCGGGAGCGGGCTCGTTACCTGATGCTCCGCCTGATCGAGAGGGCCCGCGAGAAGCGCGTGGCCGTGCCCGAGATGCGCAGCACGGACTACGTCAACACCATCGCGACCAAGGACGAGCCCTTCTTCCCCGGCAACGAGGAGATCGAGCGCAGGATCCTCAACGCGACGCGCTGGAACGCGGCCGTCATGGTCTCGCGCGCGCAGCGCCCGGGCATCGGCGTCGGCGGGCACATCGCCACCTTCGCCTCCTCCGCCTCCCTGTACGACGTGGGCTTCAACCACTTCTTCCGGGGCAAGGACGAGGGGGACGGCGGCGACCAGATCTTCTTCCAGGGCCACGCCTCCCCCGGCATCTACGCCCGCGCCTTCCTGCTGGACCGGTTGAGCGAGGCGCAGCTGGACGGCTTCCGCCAGGAGAAGTCGAAGTACCCGAACGGCCTGTCGTCGTATCCGCACCCCCGGCTGATGCCGGACTTCTGGGAGTTCCCGACGGTCTCCATGGGTCTGGGTCCGCTGGGCGCGATCTACCAGGCGCGGATGAACCGCTACATGGAGGCGCGCGGCATCGCGGACACGTCGCGGTCCCACGTGTGGGCGTTCCTCGGCGACGGTGAGATGGACGAGCCCGAGTCGCTGGGGCAGCTCACCCTGGCCGCGCGCGAGGGCCTCGACAACCTGACCTTCGTCGTCAACTGCAACCTCCAGCGTCTCGACGGCCCGGTCCGGGGCAACGGCAAGATCATCCAGGAGCTGGAGTCGGTCTTCCGCGGCGCCGGCTGGAACGTGATCAAGCTGATCTGGGACCGCTCCTGGGACCCGCTGCTGGCCCAGGACCGGGACGGGATCCTGGTCAACCGGATGAACACCACGCCGGACGGGCAGTTCCAGACGTACGCCACGGAGTCCGGCGCGTACATCAGGGAGCACTTCTTCGGCGACGACCACCGGCTGCGCGCGATGACCGAGGGCATGACCGACCAGCAGCTGCTCCACCTGGGGCGCGGCGGCCACGACCACCGGAAGATCTACGCGGCGTACGCGGCGGCCAAGGCCCACAAGGGCCAGCCGACGGTGATCCTGGCCCAGACGGTCAAGGGCTGGACGCTCGGCCCGAACTTCGAGGGCCGCAACGCGACCCACCAGATGAAGAAGCTGACCGTCGACGACCTGAAGCGGTTCCGCGACCGGCTGCACCTGCCGATCCCCGACGACGAGCTGGAGTCCGGCCTTCCGCCGTACTACCACCCGGGCCGGGAGTCGGAGGAGATCCAGTACATGCACGACCGCCGCAAGGCGTTGGGCGGGTACGTCCCGACACGGGTCGTGCGGTCGAAGCCGCTGGCGCTGCCGGACGACGGGACGTACGCGGCGGTGAAGAAGGGATCGGGGCAGCAGTCGATCGCGACGACGATGGCGTTCGTGCGGCTGCTGAAGGACCTGATGCGGGACAAGGAGATCGGCAAGCGGTTCGTCCTGATCGCGCCCGACGAGTACCGCACGTTCGGCATGGATTCGTTCTTTCCGAGCGCCAAGATCTACAACCCGCTGGGCCAGCAGTACGAGGCGGTGGACCGGGAGCTGCTGCTCGCGTACAAGGAGTCGCCGACCGGCCAGATGCTGCACGACGGCATCTCCGAGGCGGGCTGCACGGCGTCGCTGATCGCCGCCGGGTCCGCGTACGCCACGCACGGCGAACCACTCATCCCGGTGTACGTCTTCTACTCGATGTTCGGTTTCCAGCGGACCGGTGACCAGTTCTGGCAGATGGCCGACCAGCTGGCGCGCGGGTTCGTGCTCGGTGCGACCGCCGGCCGTACGACGCTGACCGGTGAGGGTCTCCAGCACGCGGACGGCCACTCCCAGCTGCTGGCCTCGACCAACCCGGCGTGCGTCGCCTACGACCCGGCCTTCGGGTACGAGATCGCGCACATCGTCAAGGACGGGCTGCGGCGGATGTACGGCTCCTCCCAGGAGCACCCGCACGGCGAGGACGTCTTCTACTACCTGACCGTCTACAACGAGCCGATCCAGCACCCGGCGGAGCCAGCCGACGTCGACGCGGAGGGCATCGTCAGGGGCGTCTACCGGTTCCGCGCCGGTGAGGCCGGCTCGATCCCGGCGCAGATCATGGCGTCCGGCGTGGCCGTCCCCTGGGCCGTGGAGGCGCAGCGGATCCTGGCCGAGGAGTGGGACGTCCGCGCGGACGTGTGGTCGGCGACGTCCTGGAACGAACTGCGCCGCGACGCGGTGGAGGCCGAGCAGTACAACCTGCTGCACCCGGAGGAGGAGCCCCGCGTTCCGTACGTGACGCGGAAGCTGTCGGGCGCCGAGGGTCCCTTCGTGGCCGTCTCCGACTGGATGCGGTCGGTCCCGGACCAGATCTCGCGCTGGGTGCCGGGCCCGTACAGCTCCCTCGGCGCGGACGGCTTCGGCTTCGCGGACACACGCGGTGCCGCCCGGCGGTACTTCCACATCGACGCGCAGTCGATCGTGCTGGGCGTGCTGACGGAGCTGGCGCGGCTGGGGAAGGTGGATCGCTCCGTGCTGAAGCAGGCGGTGGACCGCTACCAGCTGCTGGACGTGTCGGCGGCCGATCCCGGCCCGGCGGGTGGTGACGCGTAAGGCGTGCCCCAGGGGGGCCGGGCGCGCCGGCGCCCGGGCCCCCTGCTCCCCCTTACGATGCGCGGCATGAGGGAACCGACGGCGCAGGTCCGGTGGGAGGAGCGCACGCAGAACCCGCTGCTGGCCCTGGCCGTGGCGTTCGCTGTCGCGTACGCGGTGCCGATCGTCGCCCCCGGGGCGAGGCCGTGGGTGCACACGCTGTGCACGGGCGTGGAGTGGGTGGTGTGGGCGGCGTTCGCCGCCGACTACGTCGGACGGCTCTGCCTGGCGCCGTCGCGGTGGGTCTTCGTGCGCGCTCACTGGATGGACCTCCTGGTGGTGCTGCTTCCGCTGGTCCAGCCGCTGCGGCTGCTGCGGCTGGTGTCGACGCTGCTGCTGGTGGGGAAGCGGGCCCGGATGGCGTCGCAGGTGCGCCTGACGACGTACGTGGCGGGCTCCGTGGTGGGGCTGATGATGTTCGGCTCGCTGGCCGTGCTCCAGGTGGAGCGGGACGCACCGGGCGGGAACATCAAGACGCTGGGTGACGCGGTGTGATGGTCGTTCACGACGATGACGACCGTGGGCTATGGCGACCACGCGCCGAAGACCGGGCTGGGGCGGCTGCTGGCGGTGGGCCTGATGCTGTCGGGCATCGCGCTGCTGGGCGTGGTCACGGCGAACATCGCCGCGTGGTTCATCGCCCGCTTCGAGCGGGACGACGCCGAGGAGCAGCGCCGGACCGCTGCCCTGGAGGCCCTGACGCAGGAGGTGCGGGAGCTGCGGGCGGAGGTCGTCCGCCTCTCGGGCGCCCCGCCGGTGACGGCGGCGGCCTCGGCGGTGGGTGTTCCGCCGGGGCCACCGGGGCCCTCCGCCGCAGCGGCGGGTTCCGGCACCGGTCCCGCGCCCGGGCAGGGCACGGGGCCCGGCGTCAGTTCTCCCAGATCTTGATCGCCCGTACCTGGTAGGGCGAGCGCGGCACCCAGGTGCCGCTGCCGGGGTACGTCTCGAACTCCCCGGTCTCCCCGCAGGTGGCGGACTGGTAGGTGGTGACGGGCCGGCCCGTGCGGTTGGCGAGCGCGGCCGCCGTGGTGCCGGCGGGGAGGGCGACGCAGCTGTCGACGTCCGTGGTCGCCAGCTCGTGCGTCTGCCGCTTGCCCTTGAACGTCTCCTTCCCCCACAGGCACAGCTGTCCGCTGTCACACGGCCCCAGTGCGGGCTGCACGGCGTCGGCGGGCGTGGCGCAGGTGGACAGGGCGGCGACGGTGACCGCGGTCAGGCCGAGCGCGGCGGCGGTGAGGAAGGGCCGTGAGGACGTACGCATATGGATCAACCCCCGATTCGTGACACTCCGTATCGATGTCGGACCCAAGCTTGACGCTGTGTGACCACCCAAGGGAAGGGGCATCGGCTCGATCCACCCGGACGGGTGACGGAGGAGGCTCCGGGCAGAAGGGTGCGGGCATGCCGAGGGCCCCGGCACCGAGAAGGTACCGAGGCCCGTGACCTGGCTTTTCGACGGTGAAGCCGCCCGGGTCAGACGTGGACGCCGCCCCCGCCGGCCTCCGCGTTGACGCCGCGCTTGGCGAGCGTCGCGACGAGGGCCGCGGCGAGCGCCACGACACCGGCGACGGTGAAGGCGAGGCCCATGCCCGACATGAACGTGTCGTGGATGACCTTGGTGATCGCGCCCAGCACGTCCGGCGTCATCCCCGGAGCCTTGGCGAGCTCCTGGGGGACGGTGCCGAACTCCGCCGCCTGCTCCAGCTCGGGCATGGGCGGGACCGGGATGCCGGCGTCCTTCCAGTTGTCCGAGAACTCGGAGCTGACCTTGGAGGACATCACGGCGCCGAGCACCGCCGTACCCAGCGCGCCGCCGACCTGCATGGCCGCCTGCTGCAGACCACCGGCCACACCCGACAGCTCCAGCGGCGCGTTGCCGACGATGACCTCGGTCGCGCCCACCATGACGGGAGCGAGGCCCAGGCCGAGCAGGGCGAACCAGAGCGACGTGGCGAGCGTGCCGGTCCCCGACGTGAGGGTGAGCATGCCGAACATCGCACCCGCGGTGCAGAGCATGCCGCCGACCAGCGGGATACGCGGACCGAGCTTGGTGATCAACGCACCGGCGAGCGGCGAGGCGACGATCATCATGGCCGTGAGGGGCAACAGGCGCAGACCGCTGTCGACGGGGCTGAGGCCCTTGACGCCCTGGAGGTAGAACGTCACGAAGAACAGGCCGCCCATGAAGGCGAAGGCCATGAGCACCATGAGGACGACACCCGCCGAGAGCGGGACGGAGCGGAACATGCCCAGCGGGACGAGCGGCTCCCGGGCGTTCTGCTCCCAGGCGGCGAAGAGGCCGAAGAGGACGACGGCACCGACCAGGAAGCCCCACGTCTTACCGCTGCCCCAGCCCCAGCTCTCACCGGCCTTGATGATGCCCCAGATCAGGGCCGCCATGGCGGCGGACAGCAGCACGATGCCCAGGAGGTCGAAGGAACGCGGCGCGTTCTGCGCCCGGTGGTCCTTCAGGATCACCGCGCCCAGGACGAGGGCGATCACACCGACCGGCACGTTGACGAAGAACACGGACTGCCAGCTGACGTGCTCGACGAGCAGACCGCCGACGATCGGGCCGCCCGCGGTCGAGGCGCCGATGACCATGCCCCAGATGCCGATGGCCATGTTCAGCTTCTCGGCGGGGAAGGTGGCCCGGAGCAGGCCGAGCGCGGCCGGCATCAGCAGCGCGCCGAAGAGGCCCTGGAGGACGCGGAAGGCGATGACCAGGGCGATGGAGTCGGAGAGGCCGATCGCGGCGGAGGAGACCGCGAACCCGGCGATGCCTATGAGGAACGTCTGGCGGTGACCGAAGCGGTCACCGAGCTTGCCCGCCGTGATGAGCGCGACGGCCAGGGCGAGGAGGTAGCCGTTGGTGATCCACTGGACGTCGGAGAGGGACGCCTTCAGGTCCTGCTGGATCGCGGGGTTCGCGATGGCGACGATCGTGCCGTCGAGCGCGACCATCATCACACCGACGGCGACACTGAACAGCGTGAGCCATGGGTGGCCCCGCAGTCCCTTGGCCGGTGTGGGCACGGGTTCCGGGCTCTGCGATGCCTTGCGGATGGTGGTCTGACCAGTCATACCGCGAGGCTAGTGACAGCGACTGACAATTGACAAAGCAATTCAAGCGCCGGTAAGTGTCACGTGGCTCACACCGAGGTGGAGCCGGTGAAGAACGGGAAACGAGGGCATGAAGTGACGGGTGGGCGGCCGGCCCCGACGGGCTCCGCCGCGGGCCTGCGCGAGCAGAAGAAGCAGCGCACCCGCGCCGCCCTGCTGCGCACCGCACTGGAGTTCTTCACGACCAAGGGGTACGAGGAGACGACGGTCGACGAGATCGCCGAGGCCGTCGAGGTCTCGCAGCGCACCTTCTTCCGCTACTTCGCGAACAAGGAGAAGGCCGCCTTCGCCGTACAGGAGATGATGGAGCACCACTTCGTCGAGGCCCTGCGGGCCCGCCCCGCCGAGGAGGGCCCCTTCGACGCCCTGCGGAACTCCGTCCTCGGCACCTGGGACACCATCGGCGAGGCCCTCACCGAGGTCGTCCCCGTCGACGTCTACCTGCGGATGCTCCAGGTGATCGAATCGTCGCCGACGCTGCTCGCTGCTCACCTGCGGCGCTCCTTCGAGATGGAGGAGTACATCGCCCGGCTGATCGCCGACCGGGAGGGGCTCGACGTGGAGGCCGACCCCCGGCCGCGCGTCGCCGTCGCGTCCTTCGGCGGCGTCATGCGGGTCACCGGCCAGCTGTGGGTCCAGGGGAAGGACGCGAGTCTGGACGCCCTGCGGTCCCTGACCGTGAGCTACCTCGACCACCTCACCCCGGCACTCGCCACGAATTGGCGGGAAACCGCTCCCTCCGAGGCGCACCGATCCGCCGGAGGCGCGAACAGGGCGTGACCACCACCCCCTCGACACCCCCACTCCGAGTGGCCCCTCCCCATGGCGCGCGCGTTTCTTTCCCCGAACTCCCGTGACAAACCGTGATCTGCGTCACGCCTGCCCCGGAGGTCGTTCGGTCTCTCCTAGGGTGTCTCGTAGTGACTCCCACCATCGCCTCCTCTTCGCTCGCCGTCTGGCGGACCCTGCTGGTCCTCGCGGTGATCCTCGTTCTCCTCGCCACGACGGGATGGACCGGCCCGCACCGCGCGCGTGCCGTGTCCCTGGACTCGTGGGAAGCGGCGGCGGCCTCGTGGCGCGCCGACCGGATCGGCGGCCGCGCGCTTCCCGTTCCCGGGTCGCCGTCGACGACCGTGGCCGCGTTCTTCGCCTCGCTCAGGCCGGCGCAGCGGGTGCGGCTCGCCGAGGAGCACCCCCTCGTCGTGGGCAATCTCGCCGGGGCCCCGGTGGCCCTGCGGTACCGCGCCAACCGGCACACGCTCCGCCGGGCGCTCGCCGCCGAACGCGTCCGTGTCGCCGACCGGCGGCTCTCCGCCGAGGGCCACCGCGAGGCCGTACGGCGGGCGCACCGGTTCTCCTCGCTCATGTCCGGCGGGCGGCAGATCCTCGCGTTCGACCCGTCGGGACAGGGTCGGGTGGCGGAGGTCTTCGGCGACCTCGACCATGCCGAGCGGGTCTCGGTGGTCGTCCCGGGCGTCGACACCCACCTGCTCACCTTCCAGAAGACCGCGCGCCGTTACACGGCCCCGTACGGGATGGCGGAGTCCCTGTACAGCGCCGAGCGCGAGGCGGCGCCGGGCGTGCGGACCGCGGTCATCGCCTGGGCCGACTACACCGCGCCGACCGGCGTCGGGATGGACGCGGCGACCGGGCGGCTCGCCGCCGAGGGGTCCGTGCGGCTGGTCTCCCTGGTCTCGGCACTGCCCGGCGCGTCACGCGTCTCGCTGTTCTGCCACAGCTACGGCTCCGTGGTGTGCGGGCTCGCCGCGCGCCGGCTGCCCGGGCGGGTCACCGACATCGCCGTGGCCGGCAGCCCCGGCATGCGGGCGAGGAGCGCGGCGGCGCTCGGTACGCGGGCCCGGGTGTGGGCCATGCGGGACGTCGACGACTGGATCGCCGACGTGCCGTACCTGGACGTCGGCGGCCTGGGGCACGGCGCCGACCCGGTGGCGCCCGAGTTCGGGGCGCGCCTGCTGTCGGCAGAGGGCGCGGCGGGCCACGCGGGGTACTTCGTACCGGACACGGACAGCCTGCGGAACTTCGCGGAGATAGGCGTCGGGGCGTACGGCAGCGTGCGCTGCGCCGACGCCGCGGACGCCTGCCGTAGCGGAATTTACGGTGCCGGATCGGTCCGACCCGCGTAGAAGTCGGACAGGGCAGTCCATTTCCGCTCGTCTTCCGGGGGGCGACGCGCGGGCGCACGCCGCATACGATGAGGCGCATGGGTGATGTGCTGGCCGGAATTCATGCCACCTGGGAGTTCGAAACCGACGCCGTGCTCATCCGCTTCGAACGGGGGATCCGCGCGCCGAAGCTGTTCCAGACGCTACGCGAAAGACGCGTTCCGCATGAGGCGCTGGCATCGGTGACGCTCTCCCCGGGCAAGCGGGGCACGGTGGTGCTGCACGCCGTGCCGCGCGCGGGCGCCGACCCGTTGATGGCGGCGGCGGACGGCCAGTTGAAGGAGGGCTGCGACCCGTACCGGCTGGTGCTGCCCGCCGACCGGGAGACGCTCGCCGAGTACTACGCGGACGAGCTGCGGGCGTGCCTCGGGCCGGAGCGCGGGGAGCCGGCGGAGCGGTTCCTGGTGGCCGCCCCCGAGCCGCCGCTGCAGTTCAAGGCGTACGACGGCAAGGCGTCCTTCGATGGCCGGAACATTTCCTTCCGATGGTTCTGGACGGGCGCGTCGACCGCCAAGTGGAAGGCCGGTGACCAGTCGTTCGCGGTGAGCGACCTCAGCGGGGTGGAATGGCGGTCGCCCGACGTGCTCGACGGCTACCTGCGGCTGGTGCGGCGCGGGGTCGACGCGGGGCCGGCCCAACCGGACCAGGATCCGGCGGCGGTCGTGTTCGGCCTCGGCTACGGCCCGGTCCACGAGTCGCTGCCGTTCGCCGCCGCGGTGCTCCAGGCGGTGCGAGGCACGGACCGGGCGGTGCCGGTGCCGGTGCCGGTTCCCGTGGGGGCCGGCCGGCGTGACCCGGCGGACATAGCGGACCGGATCAGGCACCTGGGGGATCTGCACCAGGCGGGCCTGGTGACGGACGAGGAGTTCACGGCGAAGAAGGCCGAATTGCTCGCCGAGCTGTAGCGACGGCGGTCGGCGGTCGGCGGTCGGCGGTCGGCGGTCGGCGGTCGGCGGTCGGCGGTCGGCGGTCGGCGGTCGGCGGTCGGCGGGAGATCTCATACCGGGGTATGAGACGGGGAACTGGCTCCCTGGTATGACGCCCGTGAGGCGGCGCGTGCCTAGGCTGACGGGACCATGAGCAGCGTTCCCCCGCCCCCCTTCCCGCCGAATGATCCACCCGGCTTCCCGCCGGTGGATCCGCCTCCCTTCCCGCCGGGGCCCGCGGCCGGCGCCGCCGGCCCGCCCGCCGACCGTGTGCGGCGCTTCGCGCGGGAGGCGACCCACGCGGTCGGTGCGGCGCTGTCGACCCCCACGGAGCCGGGGGCGCCGCTGTTCGGGCAGGCCTCGTCGCGGTGGGTGCGGCTCACGCCGTACGTGCTGGCGCTGGTGCTCGTCGCGTCCCTGCTGCCGGTCACGGTCGTGGTGCTCGTCAACGACTACGGCGTGAACGGCGGCATCGCCGGCCTGCTGGCCACGGCGCAGACGGCGCCGCTGCTCATGGCCGTGGCGCGGCCGCTGCAGGCGTGGTGGATCGTCTTCGCCGCCGACGTGCTCGGCGCCCTGGTGACCATGAACACGGACGTCGCGGAGGGCCGGCCGTGGCCGTGGACGCCGATGGTCGTGGTCGGCTACCTGGGGTTGATGCTCGCCGTGGGACTGCGCGAGCAGCGGCGGGCCCTGGTGAGCGTGTGGCTGGTGACCGGCGCCGCCGGGTTCGCGTTCGAGCTGTCCGGTGAGGCGCGCGGAAGCGGCAGCATCCACCTGGTGCTGTTCGTGCTGAGCGGTGTCGTCCTGCTGATAACCGGCATGCTCCGGGAGCGCGGTGACGCCCAGCGGCGCCTCGTGGAGCAGGAGACCATCAGCGAGGCCGAGCGGTCCCGGCGGACACTGCTGGAGGAACGCACGCGCATCGCGCGCGAGTTGCACGATGTGGTCGCCCATCACATGTCGGTGATCACCGTGCAGGCGGACTCGGCGCCCTACCGGATCGAGGGCCTTCCGGACGCCGCGCGCGAGGAGTTCTCGTCCATAGCGGCGTCCGCGCGGGAGTCCCTGACCGAGATGCGGCGGCTGCTGGCGGTGCTGCGCAGCGAGAACGCGGAGGGCGAGCGGGCTCCGCAGCCCGGTGTCGACCGGGTGCAGCAGCTCGTCGAGGCGACGATACGGGCGGGGTTGCCGGTGGAACTGTCGCTGGCGGCGGACCTGGGCCCTCTGCCCCAGGCGGTGGACCTGTCGGCCTACCGGATCGTGCAGGAGGGGCTGGCCAACGTGGTGCGGCACGCCCCGGGCGCCCGGACGCGGGTGTCCGTGTCACGGTCGCCCAATCTGGAGTGGCTGATCGTCCTCGTGGTCAACGGCCCGCCGACGGAGCCGACTTCACCGCTGGAGACGTCGGGGACGGGACACGGCCTGGTCGGGATGCGGGAGCGCGTACGGTTGACCGGCGGGAGGCTCGACACCGGGCCGTTGCCGGACGGCGGCTTCCGCGTGGCGGCACGGCTGCCGCTGACCGCACCGCTTCCCTGACCCGTCAGAAGGGACCCTCGTGACCATCCGCGTGATCATCGTCGACGACCAGGCCATGGTGCGGGCGGGGTTCGCCGCCCTGTTGTCGGCGCAGCCCGACATCGACGTCGTGGGTGAGGCCCCGGACGGGCGGGCCGGTGTCGAGGTGGGCAGGTCCACGCACCCGGACGTGGTGCTGATGGACGTGCGCATGCCGGAGATGGACGGACTCGCGGCGGCACGCGAACTGCTGAACCCGCCGCCCGGGGTGGTCCACCGGCCGAAGGTCCTGATGCTGACGACGTTCGACGTGGACGACTACGTGTACGAAGCGCTGCGCGCCGGGGCGTCCGGCTTCCTCCTCAAGGACGCCCCGCCCGCCGACCTGATCGCCGCCGTACGCGTGGTGGCCGGGGGCGAGGCGCTGCTCGCCCCGTCGGTGACGCGGCGGCTGATCGAGGACTTCGCCGCTCAGCGGCCCGCGCCGCGCAAGGAGCGCTCGGTGCGGTTGAACGGGCTGACGCCTCGCGAGACGGAGGTCCTGGAGCTGGTTGCGCGGGGGTTGTCCAACCAGGAGATCGCCGCGCACCTCGTCCTCGCCGAGCAGACGGTGAAGACGCACATCGGGCGTGTCCTGGCCAAGCTCGGCCTGCGCGACCGGGCGCAGGCGGTGGTGTTCGCCTACGAGTCCGGACTCGTCACGCCCGGCGAGACGGTCTGACCCGCCGGCGCCCTCCACCGCACCGGTCTGCGGCCTCGGCGTAGGACACCCCCTACCCCGGTATCACCTGGCGGTTGGCTCCGCAGGGTGACGATCGCCCGGGTGCCGTCTTCCTACCTTCCTCCTCGTCACACCGCACGAGGCAGAAGAGGGGGACGTCATGCGCCGTTACAAAAGGACTCTGGTGGCCGCCGCTCTGGCGACGACCGTTGTCACCGGGACCGCCGGATGGGCGTCGGGAACCGCCCAGCAGGCCATGGCCGGTCCGCCGCCGGGGAGTTCGGCCTGGCTGGCCGACACCTCGCTGGGGCGGCCGCTGCCGGACCCCGCGCGGGCCGCGCCGGCCGAGGTGGCCGCGTTCTTCCGGAGCCTCGACGGACGGCAGCGGCACCGGCTGGTCCGGCGGCACCCGGGTGTGGTGGGGAACCTCGACGGGGCCCCGGTGGCCCTGCGGTACGAGGCCAACGCCCTCTCCGCGAGCCGTGACGCGCGGTACGCGCACCTCGCCGGCCGCCGCCTCCTCGCCTTCGACCCGCGCGGCCGCGGCCTGGTCGCGGAGGTCTTCGGGGACCTGGAGCGCAGTCGCCACGTCGCGGTCGTGGTGCCGGGATCCGACATCGACGCCGGGTCGTACGACCGCCCCCGCGACCCGTACGGCACACCGGCCGGGATGGCCCGGCAGCTGCGGGCGGCGACGGGCGGACGTACGGCGGTGATCGCCTGGGCCGGCTACACGACGCCGGTCGGGGTCGGCCTCGACGCCGCGACCGGCGGCCTCGCCGAGGTGGGGGCGGAGCGGCTGGTCCGCCTCACCGGCGGGCTCGCCGCGACGGGCGCCGCCGCCCCCTCGCTGTTCTGTCACAGCTACGGCTCCGTGGTGTGCGGGCTCGCCGCGGCCGAGGTGAAGGCCAAGGACCTGGTGGCCTTCGGCTCTCCCGGCATGCGCGCGGCGAACGTCGCGGAGCTGGGCACGGCCGCGCGGGTGTGGGCCGCCAAGGACCCGACGGACTGGATATCCAAGGTGCCCCACGTGACGTTCCTGGGCCTGGGTCACGGGGCGGACCCGGTGTCCGAGGAGTTCGGCGCCCGGCGGGTGCCCGCCGAGGACGCGCGGGGCCACAGCGGCTACTTCGCGCCCGGCACCGCCTCGCTCCGCACGTTCGCCGCGATCGCCCGGGGGGAAGCCGCGTGAGGCTCGTCGACCGTATCGAACAGCGCACGCCGGCCCACCGCGACCGGGCCGTCGACGGTCTGCGGGCGCTGGCCCTGCTGGCCGTGCCGATCGGGCACTGGCTGCTCGGCGGGTTCACCCTGGACGGTGAGGGGGCGATCCACAACGCGAGTCCGCTGTCGACGTTCGGGTTCCTCGCGCCCGCCAGCTGGGTGCTGCAGATGCTCGGCGTCTTCTTCCTCGTCGGGGGTTACGCGTCCGTGCTCTCCTACCGGCGCCGGCCGGGCGGCACCGGGGAGTGGCTGCGCGGCAGGGTCGCCCGGCTCGGCAGGCCCGTCCTGGGGGTGACCGCCGTGTGGGCCGCGCTGATAGCGGCCGGCTCCGTGGTGGGCGTCCCCGGCGACACCCTGCGGACCGGGGCGACGCTGGTGATACAGCCGCTGTGGTTCGTGGGCGTGTACACGGTGATCACCGTGCTCACCCCCTGGTGTGTGCGGGCCTCGCGGGTCATGGGCGCATGGGCTGCGGCGCCGCTGCTCGGTTCCGTCGCCGTCGTCGACCTGCTGCGGTACGGCCCGTACGCCGAGGCCGTGCCGTCGTGGCTGAGCCTGCTCAACGTGCTGCCGGGCTGGTTGTTCGCCTACCAGCTCGGGGTGTCGTGGGGTGAACGCCGGATCGGCCGGCGCCAGGCGTGGGTGCTGCTCGTGGGCGGCGCGGTCCTCTTCGCGACGTTGCTCGCCGTGTTCCACTACCCGGCGTCGATGGTCGGTGTGCCCGGTGAGGCGCGTACCAACTCGCACCCGCCGTCGCTGCTCGTCCTCGCGCTGGCGGCCGCCCAGAGCGGTGCCGCGATACTGCTGCGGGACAGGCTCGGGGCCCTGCTGCGGCGGCCCGCCCTGTGGGCGCCGGTCGTGGTGGTCAACCTGTCGGCGATGACCATCCTGTGCTGGCACCAGACGGCGATGCTCGCGGCGGCCGTGCCCGCGTCCCTGACGGTCGGGGCGGTTCCCGGTCTGACCACGGCGCCGGACACGCTCGGCTGGATAGCGGCGCGGGTGGTGTGGCTGCCGGTGTTCGCGGTGCTGCTGGTGCTCATAGCCCGGTACGCACGGGGCTTCGAGTCACCGTGGACGAAGGCCACCAGGACACGTCGCGCGGTGGCGGGCGTCCTGGCGGCCGGTTTCGCGGCCTTCGCCCTGGGCCTGGCCTGAGGGGTCCGGGCGGTGGGTGCGGACGGGTCAGTTCTCGCGGGCGGCGGAGGTGAGGGACATGTCGGAGTAGCGGCTGCCGGCCACCTGGGCGGCGATGGGTTCGAGAAGGTCGAGTTCGGAGTCGGTGAGGACGATGCGGACGGCGGCGGTGTTCTCCAGGAGCCGGCTGCGCTTGCGGGTGCCGGGGATGGGGACGACGGCCAGACCGTGCACGGCCGCACGCTGCTGCACCCAGGCCAGGGCGATCTGGGCGAGGGTGGCGTCGTGGGCGGCGGCGATGGAGCGGACGGGTTCGAGGAGCGCGGCGTTGCGGCGGGCGTTGTCCCCGGAGAACCGTGGCTGGGAACGGCGGAAGTCGCCCTCCGCGAGGTCCTTGGAGGCGTCGGCGAACGCGCCGGTGAGGAAGCCTCGGCCGAGCGGGGAGTACGGCACGAGCGCGACGCCCAGTTCGACGGCCGCGGGGACGGCGCTCTGCTCCACGTCGCGGGAGAACAGCGACCACTCGGACTGCAGGGCGGCGATGGGGTGGACGGCGTGGGCCTCGCGCAGTTCCTGCCCGGTGACCTCGCTGAGGCCCAGGTGCTTGACCTTGCCCTCGCGTACGAGGTCGGCCATGGCTCCGACGGATTCGGCGAGCGGCACGGCCGGGTCGCGGCGGTGCATGTAGTAGAGGTCGATGACGTCGACGCCGAGGCGGCGCAGGCTGCCCTCGACGGCGGACTTGATGTAGGCGGGGTCGTTGCGGACGGCCCGGTAGGAGGGGTCGTCGGTGCGGACCACGGAGAACTTGGTGGCCAGGGTGATCTCGTCGCGGTGGGCGGCGACGAACGGGGCGAGGAACTCCTCGTTGGCCCCGCGCCCATAGATGTCGGCGGTGTCGACGAGGGTGACGCCGGCTTCGAGGGCGGCGTCGAGCGTGTCGCGGGCGGCGGCCTCGTCGGTGTCGCCGTAGAACTCGCTCATGCCCATGGCGCCCAGGCCCTGGACGCCGACCATGGGGCCCGTCGCGCCGAGCCGTACCTGGGGGATCGTCTGTCCGGAGGTCATCGTGCAGCCCTTTCCGGCGCCGGTCGGGCGCCCGTATAGATGTCGATCTTGTAGTCGAGTACGGCGAGGGTCTCGTGGAGTTCAGCGATGCGGGCCAGGACGTCCCGGCGGGTGGTCTCCAGCAGTTCGCGCCGCTCGTCGAAGGTGTGGTCGCCCGCGCGGACCAGTTCGGCGTAGCGCACCATCGCCGCGACGGGCATGCCGGTCAGCCGCAGTTTGCCGACCAGGGTCAGCCAGTCCAGGTCCCGGTTGGTGAACCGGCGCTGGCCGGTGGCGGACCGGTCGACGTGGGGCATCAGGCCGATGCGCTCGTACCAGCGGAGGGTGTGGGCGGTGAGGCCGGTCCAGGCGGCGACCTCGCTGATGGTGTAGCGGTCCTGTCCGTCGGGGCGGGGGTGGCTGGGCGGTGCGGCAGCGCAGACATCGGTGGTCCCGGTGGCCGCCGGAGTGCTCTCGATCACCGTCATGCCCCCACGCTAGGACCTTCGAGCGCACTCGAAGCAAGCGCCGCGTCGAGCAAGTACCCTCATCGGCATGCAGAGCCTGGCGATGATCGAGAACTGGCCCGTGCAGACCGCGGCCGCCGCAGTCGTCCGCGCGGACGGCACCCTCGCGGGGGCCCACGGGCCCACGGCGCAGCGGTTCCCGCTCGCTTCGGTGACGAAGCCGCTGGCCGCGTACGCCGTGCTCGTCGCCTACGAGGAGGGCGCCGTCGAGCTGGACGAGCCGGCCGGACCGGAGGGTTCGACCGTGCGGCACCTGCTCGCCCACACGTCGGGGCTCGCCTTCGACGAGCACCGTGTGATGGCGGCGCCCGGCACGCGGCGGATCTACTCGAACACCGGGTTCGAGGTCCTGGCGGACCATGTGGCGAAGGCCACCGACATCCCGTTCGCGGAGTACCTGCGCCAGGCGGTGCTGGAGCCGCTCGGGATGACGGCGACGACGCTGGAGGGTTCGCCCGCGAAGGACGGGGTGTCGACGGTCGACGACCTCGTGCGGTTCGCGGCGGAGGTGCAGGCGCCCCGGCTGCTGGACGCGCGGACGGTGCTGGAGGCGATGACGGTCGTCCACCCCGGCCTGACCGGTGTCCTGCCCGGGTACGGGCACCAGCGGCCCAACGACTGGGGGCTGGGCTTCGAGATCCGGGACGGCAAGTCGCCGCACTGGACGGGTGGTTCGTCGTCGCCGCGGACGTTCGGGCACTTCGGGCAGTCGGGTACGTTCCTGTGGGTCGACCCGGACGCCCGGGCGGCGTGTGTCGCGCTGGCGGACCGGGCCTTCGGGCCGTGGGCGGTCGAGGCGTGGACCCCGTTCACCGACGCGGTGCTCGCCGAGCTGCGCCGGGGCGGCGGCGCCTAGCGGGCCGGCGTCGACCGGGCCATCTCCCAGACCAGTACCTCGGCGGCCGTGGCGGCGGTCAGCCGCACGCCCCGCGCGTCGGTGATCCGGGCCGCGTCGCCCGCCGACAGCTCCCACGCCTCACCGTCGCCGGTCAGCCGGACGGCGCCGCGCACCACGTGCACGTACACGAAGTCCCCGTCCGGGACGGCGGTGCGCTCCCCCGCGTCCGGGCGGCGCACGTGGAGGACCGCGCCCGCGGCGGGCACCGCGTAGGGGGTGGCGTCGGCGAGGCCGCGGACGAGCGTGTAGGACGGGTCGCCGCCGGGTTCCAGCGGGGCGAGCCACATCTGCACGAAGACCAACGGCGCCGCGCCGTCGTTGCGCTCCACGTGCCGGACGCCGCCCGCGGAGCGCAGGTGCTGGACGTCGCCGGGGCGGACCAGGGTCGCGTGCCCGGCCGAGTCGCGGTGCGTCAGCTCGCCCTCGGCGACCCAGGTGACGATCTCGGTGTGGCTGTGCGGGTGTTCGTCGAAGCCGGCGCCCGGTGCGAGCCGCTCCTCGTTGCAGGCGACGAGCGCGCCGAAGCGGAGGTTGTCCGGGTCGTAGTGCGGGCCGAACGAGAAGGCGTGCCGGGTCTCGATCCCGGCGTCCGGGTCGCCGCCCGGGTAGCGGTCCCCGGCCCTGTGTATGGACATCACGGACCCAACGGTAGACCGCCCGGGCGGGCCGCCGTCCCGATAAGGCAGTCTTGTCCCGTGCCTGATCCCGCAGTGAACGACGCCCACCCGCACGCAGCGACCCTCAAGCGACTCGAACAGTCCTCCGGGCGGCTCGCCGCCAACGCCATCGCCCGCATGGACGAGACGCTGCCGTGGTACCGGGCGATGCCCCCGGAGAACCGTTCCTGGATCGGTCTGGTGGCGCAGGCCGGCATCGCCGCGTTCACCGAGTGGTTCCGGCACCCGGAGGCCCCGCAGGCGATCTCCACCGACGTGTTCGGCACGGCGCCGCGCGAGCTGACCCGGGCGATCACGCTGCGCCAGACCGTCGAGATGGTCCGCACGACCATCGAGGTCATGGAGTCGGCGATCGAGGAGGTCGCCGCCCCCGGTGACGAGTCCGTGCTCCGTGAGGCGCTGCTCGTCTACGCGCGGGAGATCGCCTTCGCGACGGCGCAGGTGTACGCGCAGGCCGCCGAGGCGCGCGGCGCGTGGGACGCGCGGCTGGAGTCCCTCGTCGTGAACGCGGTGCTGTCCGGCGAGGCCGACGAGGGCGCGGTCAGCAGGGCCGCCGCCCTCGGCTGGAACTCGCCGGAGCACGTGTGCGTGATCCTCGGCACCGCCCCCGACGGCGACAGCGAGCTGACCGTCGAGGCGATCCGCCGCGCGGCCCGCCACGCCAAGCTGCAGGTCCTCACCGGGGTGCTCGGCGACCGCCTCGTGGTGATCGCGGGCGGCAGCGACAACCCGCTGGCCGTGGCGAAGTCGCTGATCGGCCCGTACGCGGCCGGGCCCGTCGTGGCCGGTCCGGTGGTGCCGGACCTGCTGGCGGCGACCCGGTCCGCGCAGGCGGCGGCGGCCGGTCTGAAGGCGTGTTCCGCCTGGCAGGACGCCCCCCGGCCGGTCCTCGCGGACGATCTGCTGCCGGAGCGCGCGATCGCGTCGGACCCTTCCGCGCGCGAGCAGTTGGTGGAGGAGATCTACAGACCGCTGGAGGAGGCCGGATCGGCTCTCCTGGAGACTCTGAGCGTGTACCTGGAGCAGGCGAGTAGCCTCGAGGGGGCTGCCCGGATGCTCTTCGTGCACCCCAACACCGTGCGCTACCGGCTCCGACGTGTGACCGATGTCACGGGTTGGTCACCATCCGATGTACGGTCGGCGTTCACGCTGCGGATCGCCCTGATCCTGGGGCGTCTGGCCGACAGCGAGACACAGTCCTAGGTTTTTGTGGGGGATCAACAATTCACCCGACGGTTCTTCGTCCTAGTCCCCACGGGCGTACGGGACCGTCCACAAGAGAGAGTGTGAGGGTGCTCGTACTCGTCGCTCCCGGCCAAGGCGCTCAGACGCCCGGCTTCCTGACTCCCTGGCTCGATCTTCCGGGCGCCGCCGACCGCGTCGGTGCCTGGTCGGAGGCCATCGGACTGGACCTGATCCACTACGGCACGAAGGCCGACGCGGAGGAGATCCGCGACACGGCGGTCGCCCAGCCGCTGCTGGTGGCCGCGGGCCTGCTCTCCGCCGCCGCGCTCGGCGAGGTCGTCCCGGACGCCGTCGCGGGCCACAGCGTCGGTGAGATCACCGCCGCCGCGTTCGCGGGCGTCCTCGACGACACGGCGGCGCTGCGTCTCGTGCGGACCCGCGGCCTGGCGATGGCCGAGGCGTCCGCCGTGACCCGCACCGGCATGTCGGCGCTGCTCGGCGGGGACCCGGAGGTCACCACCAGGCACCTGGAGAAGCTCGGTCTGACCCCGGCGAACGTCAACGGCGCCGGCCAGATCGTCGCCGCCGGCACCATGGAGCAGCTGGCCGCGCTGGCGGAGGACAAGCCCGAGGGCGTCCGCCGCGTGGTGCCGCTCCAGGTCGCCGGCGCGTTCCACACGCACCACATGGCGCCCGCCGTGGCCAAGCTGGAGGAGGCCGCGCAGGGCCTCGCCCCGGCCGACCCGAAGGTCGTCTACGTGTCCAACAAGGACGGGCTGACCGTCGCCACGGGTGCCGACGTCGTCACCCGGCTCGTGGGCCAGGTCGCGAACCCGGTCCGCTGGGACCTGTGCATGGAAACGTTCCAGCGGCTCGGCGCGACCGCGCTGGTCGAGGTGTGCCCGGGTGGCACACTGACCGGTATCGCCAAGCGGGCCCTGCCCGGTGTCAAGGCGCTCGCGCTCAAAACCCCCGACGACCTCGACGCGGCACGCGCGCTCATCGCCGAGCACGCAGGCGCCGCCTCCTGAACCGGAGCAAGGAGCCGTAGAGCATGGCGAAGATCAAGCCCAGCAAGGGCGCCCCGTACGCGCGCATCCTGGGTGTCGGCGGTTACCGTCCGACCCGGGTCGTGCCGAACGAGGTGATCCTCGAGAAGATCGACTCGTCGGACGAGTGGATCCGCTCGCGCTCCGGCATCGCGACCCGCCACTGGGCGTCGCCCGAGGAGACCGTGACCGCAATGTCGGTCGAGGCGGCGGGCAAGGCCCTCGCGAACGCCGGGGTCAGCCCCGAGCAGATCGGCGGCGTCGTCGTCTCCACCGTGTCGCACTTCAAGCAGACCCCGGCCGTCGCCACCGAGATCGCCGACCAGATCACGCAGAGCAAGCCGGCCGCGTTCGACATCTCGGCGGGCTGCGCGGGCTTCGGCTACGGGCTGACGCTCGCGAAGGGCATGGTCGTCGAGGGCTCCGCCGAGTACGTCCTCGTCATCGGCGTGGAGCGGCTCAGCGACCTGACCGACCTGGAGGACCGGGCCACGGCCTTCCTGTTCGGCGACGGCGCGGGCGCGGTCGTGGTCGGCCCGTCCCAGGAGCCGGAGATCGGCCCCACCGTCTGGGGCTCCGAGGGCGACAAGTCCGAGACCATCAAGCAGACCGTGCCGTGGACGGACTACCGCGACGGCACGGTGGAGCGGTTCCCCGCCATCACGCAGGAGGGCCAGGCGGTGTTCCGCTGGGCCGTCTTCGAGATGGCCAAGGTCGCCCAGCAGGCGCTCGACGCGGCCGGCATCACCGCGGCCGACCTGGACGTCTTCATCCCGCACCAGGCCAACATGCGGATCATCGACTCGATGGTGAAGACGCTGAAACTGCCGGAGCACGTCACGGTCGCCCGCGACGTGGAGACCACCGGCAACACCTCGGCCGCCTCGATCCCGCTCGCGATGGAGCGGCTCCTGGCGACCGGGCAGGCGAAGAGCGGTGACACCGCGCTCGTCATCGGCTTCGGGGCGGGACTCGTCTACGCCGCGACGGTCGTTACCCTCCCCTAGGCAGCCGTTCCGGTCTCCGTACCGGGCGGAACGCCATCACATCCTCTGACAAGCACAGAGCTACACACTGAAGGAGCGCCACATGGCCGCCACCCTGGAAGAGATCGTCGAAGGTCTCGCCGAGATCGTCAACGAGATCGCCGGCATCCCGACCGAGGACGTCGAGCTGGACAAGTCCTTCACGGACGACCTGGACGTGGACTCCCTGTCCATGGTCGAGGTCGTCGTCGCCGCCGAGGAGCGCTTCTCGGTGAAGATCCCGGACGAGGACGTCAAGGGCCTCAAGACGGTTCGCGACGCCGCCGAGTACATCCTCAAGCACCAGGCCTGATCGGTCCGCCACCCGGCGGTGGCGCCGTATTCACGCTTACCTCATACACGTGGAGAAAGAATTCCTGTGAGCTCGACCAATCGCACCGTGGTCGTCACCGGTATCGGCGCAACCACACCGCTGGGTGGCGACTCCGCCTCGACCTGGGAGGGACTGCTGGCCGGGCGCTCCGGCGCCGCGCCCCTCGAGGACGAGCGCTTCGCCGACCTGTCCGTCCGGATCGCGGCCCGCGTGGCCGTCGACCCGCTGGAGGTCCTGCCGCGGCCGCTGGCCCGCAAGCTGGACCGTTCCGCGCAATTCGCGGTGATCGCCGCCCGTGAGGCGTGGGCGGACGCCGGTTTCTCCGGCCCCGCCGGTGAGGACGCGCAGGTCACCCCGGAGCGGCTCGGCTCCGTCATCGCCTCCGGCATCGGCGGCGTGACCACCCTGCTCGACCAGTACGACGTACTGAAGGAGAAGGGCGCCCGGCGGGTCTCCCCGCACACGGTGCCCATGCTCATGCCGAACAGCCCCTCCGCCAACGTCGGCCTGGAGGTGAACGCCCAGGCGGGCGTGCACACCCCGGTGTCGGCGTGCGCGTCGGGCGCCGAGGCGATCGGCTACGCCATCGAGATGATCCGCACCGGCCGGGCCGACGTGGTCGTGGCGGGCGGCACCGAGGCGGCCATCCACCCCCTGCCCGTCGCGGCGTTCGCCAACATGATGGCGATGTCCAAGAACAACGACGAGCCCGAGAAGGCCTCCCGCCCGTACGACAAGGCCCGTGACGGCTTCGTGCTGGGCGAGGGCGCGGGCGTGGTCGTCCTGGAGTCCGCGGAGCACGCCGCGGCGCGCGGCGCCCGCGTGTACTGCGAGGCGCTGGGCCAGGGACTGTCCGCCGACAGCCACCACATCGCGCAGCCCGAGCCGACCGGCCGCGGCATCGCCGCCGCCCTGCAGAACCTGCTGGACTCGACGGACCTCAAGCCGTCGGAGGTCGTGCACCTGAACGCGCACGCCACGTCGACGCCGCAGGGTGACGTCGCCGAGGTGAAGGCGCTGCGCAAGGTCCTCGGCGACGACCTCGACCACGTCGCGGTCTCCGCGACCAAGTCGATGACGGGCCACCTGCTGGGCGGCGCCGGCGGCATCGAGACCGTCGCGACGGTCCTGGCGCTGTACCACCGCACGGCCCCGCCGACCATCAACGTCGACGAGCTGGACGAGGAGGTCGACGCGGACATCGTGCGCGACGAGCCCCGTCCGCTGCCCGAGGGCACGATCGCGGCGATCAACAACTCGTTCGGCTTCGGCGGCCACAACGTCGTCCTCGCCTTCCGCACGGTCTGACCGCGCGCCCGCACGACGTGAGGAGGCCCCCGCCCTGATGGGCGGGGGCCTCTTCGCGTGCCGGAAGGCCGGAGAACCGGGGCCGGAAGGCCTCGCGGGGCTCAGACGACCTGGTGGAGCCAGCGGACCGGGGCGCCCTCGCCGGCGTACCGGAAGGGCTCCAGCTCGTCGTCCCAGGGCTTGCCGAGGAGCTTGGCGACCTCGGCCTCCAGCAGGGTCTCGCCCTGCGCGGAGCGGGCCAGGGCGGCGCGCAGCCGGTCCTCGGGGATCATGATGTCGCCGTGGATGCCGATGACCGCGTGGAAGATGCCCAGGTCGGGGGTGGCGCTGTAGCGCTCCCCCTCGGCGGTGGAGCAGGGTTCGGCGGTCACCTCGAAGCGCAGCATCTGCCAGCCGCGCAGGGCGGAGGCCAGCTGGGAGGCGGTGCCCGGTTCGCCCTGCCAGGAGAACTCGGCTCTCCAGGTGCCCGGTGAGGCCGGCTGCCGGATCCAGTCGAGCTGGACCCTCGCGCCGAGCACCCCCGCGACCGCCCATTCGACGTGCGGGCACAGCGCGCGCGGCGCGGAGTGGACGTACAGGACTCCACGTGTCGTCACCGGGACCTCCAGTGTGGGACGAGGTTCGCCTTTTCCCAGCGGCCTCAGTAAACAGCATCGGGAGCGAAACTCCGCAAAAGGGACAGCTCGTGACGTGATGTAATTTACCGGAGCCGGTCGGCCAGGCGTCTCTGGTTCGACGGGGAAAAGCTATCGTGCGCCGGGGCGCTTGGGATGACGTACGGTCGGTCCCGTGGCCCGTCGACACGAAGCTTTCACCCGCCAGGAGGCCGCCTCCGCGCCCGCGTTCGCCGCTCCCGCCCCCGCGCCCGGCGTCGGCCGCTTCCGCCGCGGTGCCGCCCGCGCGGCGGTGGCGGCGCTGATCTGCGGTGCGACGCTGACCGGGTGCGTCACGTCCCCCGAAAGCAGCAACGCCGCGGACGCGGTACGACGTCCCACTCCGGTGCGGCCCAGCCCCTCCCCCACCCCCCTGTGGGACCCGCGGCCGGCCTCCGTCGCCGCGGTCGGCGACTCCATCACGCGCGGCTTCGACGCCTGCGGGCTGCTGACGGACTGTCCGACGGTGTCGTGGGCCACCGGTTCGGACACCCGGGTGAACAGCCTGGCGCTGCGACTGCTCGGCGCACCCGCGCTGGCGTCCCGCAGCTGGAACCTGGCCCGGTCGGGGGCGCGCGTCGCCGAGCTGCCCGAGCAGATGGCCCTGGCGGCGGGGAGGAAGCCCGGCCTGGTGACGGTGATGGTCGGTGCGAACGACGCCTGCCGGCCGTCCGTCGACCTGATGACGCCGGTCGCGGACTTCCGGGCGTCGTTCGAGGCGGCGATGGCCCGGCTGCGGCGGGCGTCGCCCCGCACCCAGGTGTACGTGGCGAGCGTCCCGGACCTGTGGCGGCTGTGGTCGACGGGGCGGGAGCACCCGGTGGGCCGGCGGGTGTGGCGGATGGGCGTCTGCGCGTCGATGCTGGCCGACGCCCACGACCTGGGCCCGGCGGCGGAGGAGCGCCGCGCGCGGGTGCGGGAGCGGGTCGTCGCGTACAACGAGGTGCTGCGGGACGTGTGCGCCCGCGACGAGCGGTGCCGGCACGACGGGGGTGCCGTCTTCGCGTACGCCTTCGACGAGACGCAGTTGAGTCCCTGGGACGTGTTCCACCCGAGCCGGGACGGGCAGGGGCGGCTGGCGGAGATCGCCCACCGCACCGTCACGGCCGCGCGGCCCCCCGCGTAGGCTCCGGCGCATGATCACAGGGGTTGAGGAGTGGGGCCGGCTCTCCGACGGCACGGTGGTGCACCGCTGGACGCTGGAGCGGGCCGGGACCCGCGCGCGGATCCTGACGTACGGCGGGATCGTGCAGTCCGTGGAGCGGCCGGACCGGGACGGGGCGGTCGCCGGCGTCGTGCTGGGCTTCGACGGGGTGGCCGGGTACGAGGAGCGGCCCGAGCCGTACTTCGGGGCGCTCGTCGGGCGGTACGCGAACCGGATCCGGGACGGGGTGTTCCCGCTGGACGGCCGGACGTACCGGCTGGCGCGCAACGGCGGGCCGCACAGCCTGCACGGCGGTGAGCGGGGCTTCGACAAGCGCGTGTGGGAGGCGCGGGAGGCGGACGGCGGCGTACGGCTGTCGCGGGTGAGCCCGGACGGCGAGGAGGGGTTCCCGGGCCGGCTGGAGGTGTCCGCGACGTACCGCCTCGACGGGGACGGGGCGCTGCGGATCGCGTACGAGGCGGTGACGGACGCCCCGACGGTGGTGAACCTCACCAACCACACGTACTGGGACCTCGGCGGCGCCCCCGAACTGCGTGTCGCGGCGAGCCGGTTCACCCCGCTGGACGGGACGGGCGCGCCGACCGGCGAACTGGCCCCGGTGGAGGGCACGCGGCTGGACTTCCGCTCCTCGCGGCCGGCGGGCACGGGCATCGACCACAACTTCGTCCTGGACGCGCCCGGCGGCGCGGAGCCGGTCGCGGAGCTGTACGCGCCGGCGACCGGCCGCGTGGTGACGGTGTGGACGACGGAGCCGGGGCTCCAGGTGTACGCGCCGGACCACCTGGGCGGGGTCGCGCTGGAGACGCAGCACTTCCCGGACTCCCCGAACCGGCCGGAGTTCCCGAGCACGGTGCTCCGGCCGGGCGAGGTGTTCACGTCGGAGACGCGGTACGGCTTCGGCCTGCGCTGACCGGCCGTTTCGCCGTCCGGCGGGGCGTCAGTCGAGTTCCAGGGTGACGGCGAGGCGGATGTCGGCGAGGGAGCGGCCGGCGCGGATCTCGTACGGGCCGGGGACGGTGGTCCAGGTGCCGGCGTCCTCGTCCCAGAGGTCGAAGAGGCGGGGCGCCAGCCGGATCTCCACCTCCGCCGAGGCGCCGGGCGCGGCCTGCGCGCCCCCGAATCCGACCAGCCAGCGGGCGGGGCGGTCGACCAGGTCGGCGCGGGGGGCGACGTACAGCTGGACGACCTCGCGGCCGGGGCGGGTGCCCGTGTTGCGGACCCGGACCCGGGCCGTGGTGGGGGTGACGGCCAGGGACTCGTACTCCCAGGTGGTGTAGCCGAGGCCGTGGCCGAAGGGGTACGCGGGCGCGGGGCCCCCGGCCCGGTCCCAGGCGCGGTAGCCGATGAAGGGCCCCTCGTCGTAGCGCAGTTCGCCGTCGACAGGGGTGACGGCGGTGACCGGGGCGTCGGCGAGCGCGGCCGGCCAGGTGGTGGGCAGGCGGCCGCCGGGCTCCTCGGCGCCGAGGAGGACGTCGGCGAGCGCGGCGCCGCCCTCCTGGCCGGGGAACCAGGTCAGGAGCACGGCGGCCACGTCGTCTCGCCAGGGCATCTCGACGGGCGCCCCGGCGTTGACGACGACGACCGTGCGGGGGTTGGCGGCGGCGACGGCGCGGACGAGGTCGTCCTGGCGGCCCGGGAGCCGCAGGTCGGACCGGTCGAAGCCCTCGGACTCGACGCGTTCGGTGGTGGCGACGACGACGATCGCGGTGTCGGCGGCGCGGGCGGCCTCGGCGGCCTCGGCGATCAGCGCGTCGGGGTCGCGGCGGGGCGGGCGGTGCAGCAGCGAGAGGACGACGGCGGGCAGCGGCGCGGAGCGGTCGTGGCCGACGGTGTGGCGGAGGGACACCTCGACGGGCCTCCCTGCGGTGAGGTGCGCCGTGCCGCGTTCGGCGGGGGCGCCCGCGAACGCCTCGAACGGGTCGCCCTCCGCGCCCGCCTCCTGCACCCCGTCGTACAGCACGCGCCCGGCGACGGTGAGGGTGAGGGGGCCGAGGCCGCGCGTGCCGAAGCCGTGGTCGCCGCTCTCGCGCGGGGTGAAGGTGCCGGTGACCTCGACGCTGTGCAGTGCCTCGTGGGTGACCCCGGCGGGCAGGTCGGTGCCGACCCACTGGATCTGGCCGGAGGGCAGCGGGGTGTCGGCGAGGACGGTGCCGGAGGCGTCGCGGCAGACGGCGCGCAGGGTGAAGCCGGGTCCCGCGGGTTCCGGTTCGTCGGAGAGGTCGGCGCCGGGGGCGTAGGTGAGGGTGGTGCCCTCGGGCAGGGCGGCGGTGAGGCCGTCGAGCGGGGAGACGGTGCGGGCGGGGAAGACCTGGGCGGAGCCGCCGCCGAGGACGCGGGCGGCGCGGGCGGCGGCGCCGACGAGGGCGATGCGGGGGGTGCGGGCGGGGTCGAGGGGCAGGACGTCGCCGGTGTTGCGCACGAGGACGAAGGAGCGGTGGGCGATCTCGCGGGCCAGGGCCTCCCCGTCGAGGGGCTCCGGCGGCTTCGGGACGGCCGGTGCGGCGCCGTCCAGGGCGCCGACGCGGGCGGCGAGGCGCAGCACGCGGCGTACGGCGCGGTCGACCCGCTCCTCGTCGACGTCCCCGGCCCGCACGGCGGCGGCGAGGGCCTCGCCGTACACGGTGTGCGGGCCGGGCATGGCGACGTCGAGGCCGCCGAGCAGCGCCCCGGCGGTGGAGCGGGCGGCGAACCAGTCGGAGACGACGACCCCGTCGAAGCCCCACTCCTCGCGCAGCACCTCGTTCTGCAGGTGCCGGTGCTCGGTCATCGTGACGCCGTTGACCTGGTTGTACGCGGCCATGACGGCCCAGGGGCGGGCGCGCTCGACGATCGCCTCGAACGGGGCGAGGTACAGCTCGCGCAGGGCGCGGGGCGGGACGGTGTTGTCGACGGTGAAGCGGTCGGTCTCGGCGTCGTTGGCGACGAAGTGCTTGACGGTGGCGGCGACCCCGCCGTCCTGGACACCGCGCACGTAGCCGGCGCCGATCTCGCCGGTGAGGTACGGGTCCTCGCTGTACGCCTCGAAGTGGCGGCCGCCCAGCGGTGAGCGGTGGAGGTTCACGGTGGGGGCGAGCAGGACGTGCACGCCCTTGCGGCGGGCCTCCTGGGCGAGGAGCCGGCCGGCGCGGCGGGCGAGGCCGGGGTCCCAGCAGGCGGCGAGCGCGGTCGGGGACGGCAGGGTGACGGACGGGTCGTCGGCGCTCCAGCGGACGCCCCGAACCCCGACGGGGCCGTCGGACATGACGAGCGACGCGAGGCCGATCGCGGGGACGGCCGGAAGGGTCCACATGTCCTGTCCGGCCAGGAGCCGGGCCTTGGTCTCCAGATCGAGCGCGCCCAGCGCCGCCTCCACCGCTTCGTCGGCCGTCATGCCGGTCCCTCCTGTCGCCGGGTGGCGTCCATGGTGAACCGGTGCCTGACGAACGGTAGGCGTTGTTACCTGTTCGTGATGCAGCGTTCGACCGGATGCCGTACGGTCCTGTCCCACAGGCCGGGGAACCGAAGGGCGCGCGGGAGGGCGGGGGTCGGCTACCCCGTGCCCCGCTCGCGGAACCGAGGGGCAAGGATGCGGGAGGGCGCCGAGTACCCTTCGGCCATCCACGGAGCCGAAGGCGCGCGGGCGTCGGCTGGACCACCCCCGGGGAGGGGGAGGGCGCCGTGTTGGGCCGCTCGTGGAGCCGAAGGGACGCGGGTGTCGGCTGGACCGCCCCCGGGGAGGGGGAGGGCGCCGTGTTGGGCCGCTCGTGGAGCCGAAGGGACGCGGGTGTCGGCTGGACCGCCCCCGGGGAGGGGGAGGGTGCCCACATGGGCCGCTCGTGGAGCCGAAGGGGCGCGCGGGTGTCGACAGGCCGATCGCGCGGAGGCCCTGAGGAACGAAGGGCCGAGCACGTTCGGCCTGTCGACACCCGCTCAAAGCGCCCCGGAGGCGCAACGAGCCAAAAAAAGAAGGGACCAGCGAACCGCATGACGCCTGTCAGGCCCAGGAGCGCGGAGCGGCGCGCGGAGATCCTGCGCGCGGCGTTCGAGGTGATCGCCGAGCGCGGTTACCGGGGCGCGTCGCTCGCGGCGGTCGCCGAGCGGGCGGGTCTCACCCAGCAGGGGCTGCTGCACCACTTCCCCAACAAGGCCGCCCTGCTCGTCGCGGTGCTGGAGGAGCGCGACCGGTGGGACACGGGGGGCAGCGGCGCGACCGGCCGGGCGGCCTGGCGGCTGGACCTGCTGGCGACGCTCGTCGACTACAACGCGATGCGGCCGGGCGTCGTGCAGACGTTCTCGGCGCTGCTCGGGGAGAGCGTCACGGACGACCATCCGGCGCGGGACTTCTTCACCCGCCGCTACGCGCGCGTACGGGCGGACATGGCGGGGGTGCTGCGGGCCGAGTTCGGCGAGCGGCTGCCCGGTGGGCTCACCCCGGAACGGGCCGCGCCGCTGCTGACGGCGATGCTGGACGGCTTGCAGTACCAGTGGCTGCTGGATCCGGAGGCGGTCGACATGGCGGCGGCGTTCCGGGACTTCCTGGGGTTGCTGGGGGTGGAGGAAGGAAAGTAGGCGCGTGGTGGCGGGAGTTGCGGGAGGGCCGGGATACTGCCGGCACCCGACGGAAGGACTCCCGTGTCACGGATACGCACCACCGCCCTCGGCCTGACCCTCGCGGCCGTCGTCACCTCCCTCTCCCTCGGCGCGTCCCCCGCGCCCGCCTCCGCCGCCGGGACGGCCGCCGCGCAGGCTCCCGCCGTCGAGGAGGCCCCCACCGTCGAGGAGGCCCGCCTCGACCGGGAGGTGCCGCGGGAGATCCTGCGGCGCTCCGGGTTCGACGGTGCGGCCCCCCGGTTCGCCGCCGCGCTGCGCGGCGCGGAGTCGTACGCGCAGGCCGAGCGGGTCGTCGTGCGGCACGGCGCGGCGCTGTGGCGGCGGGCCGTGGACCGGGCGCAGGGCCGGGGGCCCGCGGGCGGCGACCTGGCGCGGGACGACGACCGGCCGCTGTACTGGGCGCGGCTCGGCATGACACGTGAACTGCGCGCGTGGGAGGCCCGGTCGGGGCTTCCGCGGGAGGCGCGGCGATTGCTGCTGGAGAGGCTGGAGTCGTCCTCGCGCGGCCAGGACGCGGTCGGCTTCCCCCGGGGGCGGGGCGTGAAGCGCGTGTTGATGACCGGGTTCGACCCGTTCACGCTGGACCGGGACATCCGGATCGGCAACCCGTCGGGGGCGGCGGCCCTCGCCCTGGACGGGACGCTGGTGCGCACGCCGGACGGCGGGTGGGCGCGGGTGGAGGCGGTGGTCTTCCCGGTGCGCTGGCGGGACTTCGCGGACGGCGCGGTGGAGCGGGCGCTGCGGCCGCACCTGCCGCGCGTGGACCTGTTCACGACGGTGAGCCAGGGGCGGGTGGGCCGTTTCGACGTGGAGCGGTTCAACGGCGCCTGGCGGGGCGGTTTCCCCGACAACGAGAACGTCTCCGCGACCGGCCCCGTACCGGTCGACGACCCGGCGACGCGTCCGCAGTGGACGGTGACGAGCCTGCCGTACGCGGCGATCGCGGCGGCCGGCACGGGCCCGTTCCCGGTGTACGACAACACGCAGGTGACCGAGGTCCCGGCGGGCGGGAGCGAGCCGGTGGTCCGGGCGGACGGGCCGACGCCGGGCTCGGCGGCCCGCGCGGGCGGGGGCGGCGACTACCTCTCGAACGAGATCGCCTACCGGGCCACGCTGCTGCGTGACCGGCTGGGCCTGCCGGGGCTGCCGGGGGGCCACGTGCACACGCCGGTGCTGCGGTTCGGGGCGGGGAACACGGACGCGGTCGAGGACCCGGAGCTGCTGCGGAACCGGGCGGCGATCACGGCGCAGGTCCGCGCGATCGTCGCGGTCGCGGCCGGAGAGGCGCGCGCCGGGCGGGGATAATCACCGCATGATCGTTTCAGCAGGTCAGTTCAGCGCCGTTCCCGGGGACGTCGGCGCCAACGTCCGGACGATGGCGGGGCTGGTCCGCGCGGCGGCCGGGGCGCGGGTGGTCGTCTTCGCGGAACTGGCCCTCACCGGCTACGAACCGGAGCTCATAGCCGCCGACCCCGGCCTGTGGGTCACCGCCGACGACCCGCGCCTCGACCCGGTGCGGGAGGCGTGCCGCGCGGTCGGCGCGGCGGCCGTCGTCAACGGGCCGGCGCCGGGCCGGGAGCCGGGCGTGCGGCTGCCGTACCTCACCTCGTACGTGATCGGCCCGGACGGGGCGACGCTCACGCGCTACGACAAGCAGCACCTGTACCAGGCGGAGCGCGAGGTGTTCGCGGCGGGCGCCGTCGACGGGCGGTTCACCCTCGACGGCTGCCGCTTCGCCCTGGCCACCTGCTTCGACAGCCACTTCCCCGAGCTGGCCGAGCGGGCGGCGGCGGACGGCTGCGAGGTGTACCTGGCGAGCTCCCTGTACGGGACGGGCGACGGCGTGCGCGAGCGGGCGACGGTCTACCCGGACGTCGCCCGGCGGGGCGGACTGCACGTGGTCCTCGCGAACCACGTGGGCGCCGCCGGGCCCTGGACCGGCTGCGGGCGCAGCGCGGTGTGGGACCCGGACGGCGGGGTGCTGGCCGAGGCGGACCCGGTCGAGCCGGGGCTGGTGCGCGCCGACGTCGGCTAGCGGGGGCGTCAGTCCTTGTGGAGCCCGTACGGGGCGGAGGAGGGCGTTCCGGGTCCGGCGGCGGGCTCGGGGCGCGGCTCGTCCTCGGGGTCCGGCGCCAGTTCGCGGGCCATCAGGGTGGCGCCCGCGACGGCTCCCGGCATGAGGAAGACGGCGACGAACGGCACCAGGTACGCGAGGGTCAGGGGCACGCCGAAACCGAGGGCCATCATGCGGCGGCCGCGCAGCAGCCGCAGCCGCTCCTTCAGCGGGAGGCGGCGGCGCTGGAGCGCGACGGCGGTCAGCTCCTCGGTGAGGAAGTAGCCGGAGACGCAGAAGCCGAGCACGGGGACGACGGTCTGGCCGATCACCGGGACGAACCCGAGGGCGAACAGCAGGACGCCGTAGAACGCGACGCGCAGGACGATGCGCACGCTGTCGCGGGCGGAGATCCACAGTTCGCGCCAGAACGGCAGGCCGGACTCCGGGACGCGGCCGCCCTCGGAGCGGTCGACCTCCTCGGAGAGCGACTCGTAGAAGGGCTGTCCGACCAGCAGCGTCACCGCCGTGAAGGTGATCACCGCGAGGAACAGGCCGAGGGCGAAGACCAGGGCGGTGAGGAAGCCCCGGAACAGGCCCTGCCAGGGCGACGACCAGTCGTCGGCGAACGGGGTCGCCCACGCGGTCAGGTCGTCGGCGCCGTAGGCGAGGCCGACCAGTGCGCCGGCGTACAGGACGAGCGTCACGAGGCCGGGCAGCAGCCCGAACCCGAACCAGCGGCCGTGCCGGCCCACCCACCGCTGGCCCTGCAGGAGGAAGCCGAATCCCTTGCCAAGATCACGCATGGGGTCACCCTATCGGGGCGGTGTGGTTAGTCTCTGGCCACCATCGCTTCGGGAGGGACACGAATGTCTGGGATGTCGAACGCCGTACGGGGTTTCGTCGCCGAGGGGTACGAGGAGGTGCGGGAGGCCTTCGAGGCCGTGGTCGCGGACGAGCGGCCGGACTACGCCGGCCAGTTGGCCGCCCACGTGCGGGGGCGGAGGGTCGTCGACCTGTGGGCGGGACCGGACACGGACGGGGACACGCTCTTCGGGGTGTTCTCCTCCACGAAGGGCGCCGCGCACCTGGTGGTGGCGCTGCTCGTCCAGGAGGGCGTGCTCGACCTGGACCGGGCGGTGGCGCACTACTGGCCGGAGTTCGCGGCGGGCGGCAAGGGGGAGGTCACGCTGCGGCAGCTGATGGCGCACCAGGCGGGCGTCGTGGGCGCCGAGGCGGGGCTGACGCTCGCGGAGCTGGCGGACGACCGGGTGGTGGCGGAGCGGGTCGCGGGGCAGCGGCCGTACTGGCGTCCCGGCGCCGCGTTCGGGTACCACACGCTGAACATCGGGGCGCTGACCGGCGAGGTGGTGTTCCGCGCGACGGGGCGGACCCTGCACGAGGTGTACGCGGCGCGGATCCGCGAGCCGTACGGGCTGGACTTCTTCCTGGGGCTGCCCGAGGAGCACGAGCCGCGGTTCAGGTCCCTGCTGCCGATGGACCCGACGCGGGAGCAGCGCGCGGTGCTGGAGGCCGCGCCGGACGGACCGCACACGCTGGCGGCGATCGCCGGAAACCGGCACGGCGGGGAGCCGACGGACCTGGAGTCGCTGCCGAACTCCCGGCTGGTGCGCGCCAAGGGGCCGGCCTCGGTGGGCGGCGTGGCGTCGGCGCGCGGGCTGGCGGGCCTGTACGCGGCGGCGATCGGCGTGCTGGACGGGCGGCCGCCGCTGCTGGAGGAGGACACGCTCGCGGAGGTCGGGCAGGTCCACTCGTGCGGCTTCGACGTGGTGGCCCGCGCGCACCGGTCGTTCGTGCTGGGCTTCCAGGACCCGACGCTGCCCTACCCGTGGCTGGGTGCCGGGTCGTTCGGGCACAGCGGGGCGGGCGGTTCGCAGGCCTTCGCCGATCCGCGGGCGGGGCTGGCGTACGGGTACGCGCGGCGGCGGTACGCCTTCCCGGGCGGCGCGGCGCCGGAGAACGAGCGCCTGGTGGCGGCGGTCCACCGGGCGGCCACCCGCTGACGCCGCCGGTGCGGCGCCCGTACGGCGAGCGCGCCCGTACGGCGAGCGCGGTCGTACGGCGAGCGCGGTCGTACGGCGAGCGCGGTCGTACGGCGGGGACCCGCCCGGCAAGCGCCCACCCTGCGAGCACGGCCGCGTACGGCGAGGACCCGCACGGCGAGCACGGCCGCGTACGGCGAGGGGCCGCACCCCGGGATCGGGATGCGGCCCCTCCCGCCCTGCGGGCGGTGCCTTCCGCTCCGGCCCCCGAGGGGCCGGCCGGGGCGCGTGCCCCGGGGCGTCAGACGGCGAGCTCGACCGTGATGTCGCCGCGGGTCGCCTTGGAGTACGGGCAGACCTGGTGGGCCTTCTCGATCAGGTCCCGGGCGGTGGCGGCGTCGACGTTCGGGATCGTCGCGGAGATCTTCACGATGAGTCCGAAGCCGTCGTCGTTCTTCCCTATGCCGACCTGCGCCGTGACCTTCGAGCCGGACACGTCGGCGTTCTCCTGGCGGGCGACCACGCCGAGCGCGCCCTGGAAGCAGGCGCTGTAGCCGGCGGCGAAGAGCTGCTCCGGGTTGGTGCCCGCACCGGAGCCGCCCATCTCCCTGGGCGGGTTGACGACCACGTCGAGCGTCCCGTCGTCCGTGGCCACGCGGCCGTCCCGCCCGTTCTCGGCGGTGGCGGTCGCGGTGTACAGGACGTCGGACTGCTGGATGGACATGTAGAGGTTCCTCCTGTGATGCGCCGCGACTCGCGCCCACGATCGCGACGGCCTGGGGGGAGCCTAGCGGGTGAGCGAAACGATCATCTTGCCGGTGTTGTCGCCGCGCAGCAGACCGAGGAAGGCGTCCACGCCGTTCTCCATGCCCTCGACGATCGTCTCGTTGTACTTCAGGGCGCCCGAGCGCAGCCAGCCGGAGACCTCCTCGACGAAGCGGGGCTGGAGGGCGGAGTGGTCGCCGACCAGCATGCCCTGGAGGCGCAGCCGCTTGCCGATGACCAGCGCCAGGTTGCGCGGGCCGGGGGTGGGCTCCGTGTTGTTGTACTGGGCGATCATGCCGCAGATGGTGACGCGGCCGTGGACGTTCAGCGAGGAGATCGCGGCCTCCAGGTGCTCGCCGCCGACGTTGTCGAAGTAGACGTCGATGCCGTCGGGGGCGGCGGCCTTCAGCTGCTGGGCCACCGGGCCGTCCTTGTAGTTGAAGGCGGCGTCGAAGCCGTACTCCTCCACCAGGAGCCTGACCTTCTCGTCGGAGCCGGCCGAGCCGATCACGCGGGAGGCGCCCTTCAGGCGGGCCATCTGGCCGACCTGGCTGCCGACGGCACCGGCGGCGCCGGAGACGAACACGGCGTCGCCCTCCTTGAAGGAGGCCGTCTCGAAGAGGCCCGCGTAGGCGGTCAGGCCCGTCATGCCGAGCACGCCCAGGTAGGCCGTGAGGGGCGCGAGGGAGGCGTCGACCTTGGCGGCGCGCTTCGCCTCCACCTCGGCGTACTCCCGCCAACCCAGGCCGTGCAGGACGTGGTCGCCGACCGCGAAGCCCTCGGCCTCGGAGGCCACGACCTCGCCGACCGCGCCGCCCTCCATGGGGTGGTCGAGCCGGAACGGCGGGACGTACGACTTCACGTCGTTCATCCGGCCGCGCATGTAGGGGTCCACCGAGAAGTGGAGGTTGCGGACGAGGATGCGGCCCTCGCCGGGCGCGGCGACGGGCACCTCGCGGAGCGCGAAGTCCTCCGGGGTGGGCCAGCCGTTCGGGCGGGAGACGAGGTGCCATTCACGGCCGGACGTCGGGAGTGCGGACATGCTGCGTGCCTCCAGGAGATGTTTCACGAACTGAAACAACCATGCTCCTCGATATTTCAGGTTGTCAAGTAAATGGGTAGGCTGGTGGGCATGGCCAGTACACGCACAGACCCGCTCACCCTCGAGGTCGTGGAACTCATCGGCACGGTCGTGGCCCGCTACCACGAGGAGTACGAGCACGCCGCCGCGCAGCACTCGCTGACCGGCGCGCAGGCGCGCGTCCTGAGCCTGCTCGCGCTGGAGCCGCTGCCGATGCGGCGCATCGCCGTGTCACTGCGGTGCGAGCCGTCCAACGTGACGGGCATCGTCGACCGCCTGGAGGCCCGCGGCCTCGTCGAGCGGCGACCGGATCCCGCCGACCGCCGCGTCAAGCTGGCCGCCCCGACGGAGGAGGGCCGGGCCACCGCGCGCCGGCTGCGGGACGCCCTGGACTTCGCCCGGGAGCCGCTGGCCGGCCTCTCCGTGGCGGAGCGGGCCCTGCTGCGGGACCTCCTCCGCCGCATGCTGGGCGAGCCGGCGACGCCGTGACCGGCTAGACGCACCACCAGAGCCAGCGGGTGCACTCCTCCGGCGGCGGCTCGGGGGCCGGCGTCGGGGTGGGCGACGGCGCCGGGGTGGGCCCGGCGGTCGCGGTGGGCGGCGCGTCCGGCTCGCCGCCGGGCGCCGGGGAGCCGGACGGGGACGACGCGGGGGCGGACGGGGACGCGTCCTGGTCCACCGGGTCCTCCGGCCCGTCGTCGCCGCCCTCGCCGGTCCCGTCGGAGCCGGGCCCGGACCCGGTCTCGCCACCGGTTCCGTCGCCGTCGCCGGACGCGGAGGCCGCGGCCCCGGGCGGGCCGGAGGCGTCACCGGTGCCGTCCCCGGAGGGGGCGGACGGGTCGCCGGAGGGACCCGACGCGGAGGGGGTCGCCTCCACCTCGCCGGGGTCGGCCGCGGGGTCCCTGCTCCGGGAGGGGTCGGGCAGCGGCGCCGGCAGGGCCACGTCCTCCTGGCGCACGGTGGTCGCCGGCCCCCCGCCGCCCTCCACCGCCAGTTCGGCCAGGCTCAGGGCGCCCGCCGCCAGGACGAGGCCGGTCACCGCGATCAGGACGGCACGGCCGCGCCGCCGGCGTGCCCGGCGGCCGCTCGCCGCCCGGGCCGTCCGCGCGGCGCGGCGCGACCGGGCGCGGCCGGGCGCCGGGGAACGGCGGGACGGCGCGGGCGGCGCCTCCTCGTCCCGGGCCAGTTCGAAGACGTGGTCCGCCGCGGGCGTCGCGGGGTCGTCGTGCCGCAGCTCCTGGGCGGGCCTCCCGCACCCGGCGCAGGCCAGGGCCCCGTTGAGGTGCCGCCGGCACTCGTGGCAGTAATCCATGGCGCCCGCAGATTATGCGCCATACGGGTACCACGACCGGGAGGCCATGTGAGGGTTCTGTGTGGAAGGACCCCGTCCGGGACGCCCTGCGGCCCGGGCGCGCCGGACGTGCGTGGACGCGTACGGAGCGTGTGCGGGCGCGGGTGCGCTCAGACCTCGATCCGCACCTCGTGGATCTCGTCGGCCTTGTGCCCGGCGACCTCGTGGACGCGCTGCACGGCCTCCTTCGAGGGCCCCGTGGACAGGCAGTACACGGTTCCGGACTCGGGGTCGGCCCAGGCCCGCTCGAAGTGCACGCCCTCCTTCTTCTCGTTGTCGAGGTCCGCCTGGTGCGCCGCCCGCAGCTGCTCCCCGGTGATGCCCTCGAACCCGTGGTGAACGTCCATGTACGTGCCCATGGCGCCCGCACCTCCGTCCGGTCGTGTGGCCCCCCTCCCATGGTGCGCCCGTCCCACCCGCGCGGCGCGCGGGGACGGCGCCGCCCCACCCGCGCGCCGCCCCTCCCGGACCCGCCCCCGGCCTGACCCACCGTCAGGTCCGTACGCCCGACCGGCTCAGCCCAGCGCGCGCGGCGCTCCGGGCGGCCGGACGATGCAGGCATACACCGCTCCCGGGAGGATCCGCCGTGACCGTCAGTCTTGAGCAGCTGCGCCGCTGCCACGTCGCCGTCGACCTCGGGGCCGCCAGGACCCGCGTCTTCGTGAAGGGGGCGGGGCTCGTCGTGGACGAGCCGAGCGTGGCCGCCGTGAACACCCGTACCGGCGGGCTGATCGCGGTCGGCGAGTTCGCCGAGCGGATGACCGGCCGCACCCCCGGCTACATCCGGGTCGTCCACCCGGCGTCGGGCGGCAGCGTCGTCGACATCGAGATGGCGCAGCGGATGCTCCGCAGCCTGCTCGGCGAGAGGCTCCGCCGCCAGCTGCGCCGCAAGCCGCTGCTGCGCGCCGCCGCCTGCATCCCGCACGACTGCGACCCGCTCGCCCAGCGCGCGACCGTCGAGACGCTGGTGGGGCTGGGGGCCCGGCGGGTCGAGCTGGTGGACACCCTGATCGCGGCGGCGATCGGCTGCGGGCTGCCGGTGGCGCAGCCGACCGCGACCATGATCCTGGTCTGCGGGGCGGCGACGACCCAGGTGGCGGTGCTGTCGCTGGGCTCGATCGTCACCGCCGAGCGCATCCCGATCGGCGGTCACGCCATCGACCACGCCGTCATCCAGTACCTGCGCCACCAGCACCAGCTGATGCTGCCCAGCCAGTCCGTACGGCCGCTCCACCTGGCCCTGCATGGCAACGGCCTCACCGCCCAGGGCCCCGCTTCCACGGAGATCCACGGCCGGGACGTGGCCACGGGCCTGGCGCGTTCGGTCGTGGTGGAGACCGCCGCCGTCCGCCAGGCCATCCACACGCCGCTCACCACCGTGCTCGACGGCATCGGCAGGGTGCTGCGCGACTGCCCGCCCGACCTGGTCGCGGACCTCGCGGAGCGCGGGATCACGATGGTCGGCGGCAGCGCGCGGCTCCCCGGCCTCGACCAGATGCTGCGCGACGCGACCGGGATGCCGGTGCAGATCGCGGACCACCCGGACGTCTGCGCGGTCCTCGGGCTGGGCGAGATGCTGGAGGGCCGGGTCGAGCCGCTCGTGCTGGACCCCCTCGCGGGCACCCGCTGAGCCCGCCGCCGGTCCCGGCCGGCCCGGCGGACCCCCCGCCGCGCGGGCCGCCCGCGGGAGGCCCACCGACTGCTGGGACCATGGCGGGACAGCCCGTGCAGCAATGCGAGGAGGACGACCCGTGAGTTCCCTCTTTCCGGCGCTCGCCGCCGGCCCGGACGACCCCCGTCCGGCCCTGCGGTTCGGTGAGCGCTCCCTCTCGTACGGCGGGCTCCGCGCGGCCGCCACGGCGCTGGTGCCCCGTCTGGCCGGCGCCCGGCGGGTCGCGGTGTGGGCGACGCCCTCGGCCGAGACCGCCGTCGCGGTGGTCGCCGCGCTGCTCGCCGGCGTCCCCGCCGTACCGCTCAACCCGCGGACCGGGGCGCGCGAGCTGACGCACATCGTCACCGACAGCGCGCCCGCCCTGGTGCTCGCCGCGCCGGGCGACGACCTGCCCGCCCCGCTCGCCGGCCTGCCGCGCGTCGACGTCGCGCCCCACGCGGGCGAAGGCGCTGGCCCGGACGCGCGGCCGCCCGCCGAACCCGATGCCGAGGCGCCCGCCCTGGTCGTCTACACGTCCGGGACCACCGGCCCGCCCAAGGGCGCCGTCCTGCCCCGCCGCGCCCTGGCGGCGTCCCTCGACGCCCTCGCCGACGCCTGGGCGTGGACCGCGGACGACGTCCTGGTCCACGCCCTGCCCCTGTTCCACGTCCACGGGCTCGTCCTCGGCGTCCTCGGCCCGCTGCGCCGGGGCGGCAGCGTCCGGCACCTCGGGCGGTTCACCCCCGAGGGCGTGGCGCGCGAGCTGGCGGACGGCGGGACCATGCTGTTCGGCGTGCCGACGATGTACCACCGCATCGCGGAGGCGCTCGACACCGACGAGGACCTGGCCGGGGCGCTCGCGGGCGCCCGGCTGCTGGTCTCCGGCTCCGCCGCGCTGCCGCTGCCCGACCACGAGCGGATCACCGCCGCGACGGGGCGGAGGGTCGTCGAGCGGTACGGCATGACGGAGACGCTCATGCTGTGCTCCGTGCGGGTGGACCCCCGCGGGACCGGGCCGGCGCACCGCCCCGGCTCCGTCGGCACGCCCCTGCGCGGCGTCGGGCTGCGGCTGGTGCGGGACGACGGGACGCCGCTCACCGCGTACGACGGGGAGACGATCGGCGAGGTGCAGGTGCGCGGCCCGAACCTGTTCACCGGCTACCTGAACCGGCCCGACGCCACGGCCGCCGCGTTCGACGGGGAGTGGTTCAGGACCGGCGACATGGCCGTGCGGGACCCGGACGGCTCGCTGCGGCTCGTGGGGCGCAGGGCCACCGACCTCATCAAGAGCGGCGGCTTCAAGATCGGCGCCGGGGAGATCGAGAACGTGCTCCTCGCCCATCCGGGCGTGCGGGAGGCCGCCGTGGCCGGCGAGCCGGACGCGGACCTGGGCGAGCGGGTCGTGGCGTGGGTCGTGCCGGCGGACCCGGTCGCTCCCCCGGCGGCCGAGGAGCTGGCCGACCACGTGGCGGCGCAGCTCGCCCCGCACAAGCGGCCGCGCGCCGTCCGGTACCTGGCGGAACTGCCCCGCAACGACATGGGCAAGGTCATGAAGCGGGCCCTGCGTGGCTGAGGCGGCCCGGCTGACGGCGCGCGCGGCGATCGCGCTGGCGGTGGACGCGTTCACGGAGCACGCCCCGCCCCCGGCCGGGCCGTCCGCCGCCCCGGACGGGCCGCTGGCGTGGGACGGGTACGGCGCGGCGCGCGCCCGGGCGGCGGAGCGGACCGGCGAGAGCGAGTCCGTGGTGTTCGGCGAGGCCGAGGTGTCCGGGGTGCGGTGCGCGGTGCTGGCCTTCGAGTTCGGCTTCCTCGGCGGGTCGCTGGGCGAGCGCGCCGGCGACCGGCTGTGCGCCGCGTACCGGCTGGCGCGGGAGCGGGGCATGCCGCTGGTGTCCCTGGTGGCGACGGGCGGCAGCCGGATGCAGGAGGGCATGGTCGCGCTGACGCAGTTGCAGCGGGTGGCCCGCGCGTCGGTGCTGGCGCGGGAGGCGGGCGTGCCGCACGTCTCCGTGCTGCGCGACCCGGCGACCGGGGGCGGCTGGGCGACGGTCGGGGCGGGCGCGGACGTCGTCCTGGCGCTGCCCGGCGCGCAGGTCGGCTTCGCCGGGGCGCGGGTGCGGCCCGCGGACGCGGACCCCGCGGCGTACACGGCGGAGGGGCAGCTCGCGGCGGGGCACGTCGACGCGGTGGTGCCGGCCGGCGGGCTCCGCACGGCGCTGGGGCACTGGCTCACCGCGCTGGCCCGGCCGGCGCCCGCGGCGGTGCCCCCGCCGTCGCCGCCGGGCGGCGCGGGCGGGCTGCCGGAGAGCGGCTGGGAGGCGGTGCGGCGGGCGCGCGACGCGGCGCGGCCGCGGGCGGAGGCGTACCTGGAGGCGTACTTCGACCGGCGGCTGCCGCTGGTCGGCGACCGGTGCGGCGGCACGGACCCCGGCATGCTGTGCGGGATCGGGCTGCGCGACGGGTACGGCGTCGCGTACGCGGCGCAGTGCGGTACGGCGACGCGTCCGGCCGGGTACCGCACGGCCGCGCGGGTGATCCGGCTCGCGGACCGGCTGGGCCTGCCGGTGCTCACCCTGGTGGACACGCCGGGCGCGGCGAACGACGCGGAGGCGGAGCGGGCCGGCGCGGGCCCGGCCATCGCGGAGGCGTTCGCGGCGGTGGCCGCGGCGCGGGTGCCGGTGACCACGCTGGTCGTCGGGGAGGGCGGCTCGGGCGGCGCTCTGGCGCTGGCGGCGCCCGGCAACACCTGGGCGACGCGCGACAGCTACTTCTCGGTGATCGCCCCGGAGGCGGCCGCGGCGATACTGAAGCGCCCGCCGGAGCAGGTCCCGCACACGGCCGAGCAGCTGCGGCTGCGGCCGCAGGACCTGGTGGAGCTGGGGGTCGTGCGCGGCGTCGTGTGAGGCACGGCGGGGGCGCGGCCGGCCCGGTCCCCCGGGGTCCCGGCGGCCGGCGGCCTGTCGGCCCCGGGGTCCCGCCGGCCGCCGGGGGGCCTACCGGGCTCCGCCGTCCGTGCCACCGCCGCCGTCGAGGGCCTGGGCCGCCTCGTCCAGGGCGGCGGCCAGGTCCCGCAGCCGGGTGCGCAGGTCGCGGACCTCCTCCAGGTCCATCCCGGTCACCTCCGCCATCCGGCGGGGCACGCCGAGCGCCCGTTCCCGCAGGGCCGCGCCGGAGGTGGTGGGGCGCACCGTGACGGACCGCTCGTCCCGCAGGCTGCGGCGGCGCTCCACGTACCCGGCGGCCTCCAGTCTCTTCAGCAGCGGGGAGAGCGTGCCGGAGTCGAGGCGCAGGTGCTCGCCGATGCGCTTGACGGGCAGTTCGCCGTGCTCCCACAGCACCAGCATCACCAGGTACTGGGGGTAGGTGAGGCCCAGTTCCCTGAGGGCGACGCGGTAGACGCCGTTGAAGGCGCGGGTCGCGGCGTGCAGCGAGAAGCAGATCTGGTGGTCGAGGCGGAGGAGGTCTTCGTCCCGTACGCCTCCGTGCGAATCCGTGTGATGCATGCCACCAGGCTACCTCCACCCAATTGAGTTGTGCACAACTGAATTGATTGCTATAAATAATGGCGACAGACCCCACGACCGAAAGGACGGGGATCCGCATGGACGCCCTGTACACCGCCGTCGCCACCGCCAACGGCCGCGAGGGCCGCGCCGTCAGCTCCGACGGCCGGATAGACCTGCCGCTCGCCTTCCCCGCGGCCCTCGGCGGCAACGGCCAGGGCACCAACCCGGAGCAGCTCTTCGCCGCCGGTTACGCCGCCTGCTTCGCCAGCGCCATGGGCGCGATCGGCCGCCAGGAGAAGATCGACGTCAAGGACGCCTCCGTCACCGCCGAGGTGAGCATCGGCAAGGACACGGACGGCGGCTTCGGCCTCGCGGTCGTGATGCGCGTGGAGCTGCCGGACCACCTCCAGGGCGAGGCGGGCCGCGACCTGCTGGAGAAGACCCACGCGTACTGCCCGTACTCCAAGGCGACGCGCGGCAACATCGAGGTGGAGCTCGTCGTCGAGTGACGCGCCGGCCGGCGCGGACGCCGGCGCGGGGCACGGCGCGAGGGGCCCCGGACCCGACCGGTCCGGGGCCCCTCGCGCCGTACGGCGCCTCACGCGTCGAGCGCGGCCCACCCCCCGGACGCCGCGCCGGTCAGCCCGCGCGTGCGGTAGCTCTCGCCCTCCAGCGCGACGACCTCGGCGTGGTGGACGAGCCGGTCCACCGTCGCGGAGGCGGTGCCGGCGTCCCCGAACACCTCGACCCAGCGCCCGAAGGGGCGGTCGCTCGTGACGACCAGCGAGGCCCGCTCGTAGCGGTGCGCGACCAGCTGGAAGAAGAGGTTCGCGGACTCCGCGTCGAAGGGGACGTAGCCCAGCTCGTCCACGACGAGCAGCGCGTACGCGTCCAGCGCGGCCAGCTCGTCGGCCAGCCGGTCCGCGGCCTTGGCGCGGCGGAGGCGGGCGCCCCACTCCGGGGCGGTGGCGAACAGGACCCGCTGCCCGGCCTCGCAGGCCCGCACGCCGAGGGCGACCGCGAGGTGCGTCTTGCCGGTGCCGGGGCCGCCGAGGAACACGACGTTCTCCCGGCGGGCGACGAAGTCGAGCCGGCCCAGCCGGTCGAGCACCAGCGGATCGGGGGCGCGCAGGTGCGCGGCGTCGAACGCCTCCAGCTCCTTGCGGGCCGGGAACCCGGCCGCCTCGATCCGCGCCTCCGCCCCGGCCGCGGCCCGCACCGGCCCGGCCTGCCGCGGGACGAGGGCCGCCGCGGTGTCCGCGCCGCCGCCCCGGGCGGGGCCGCCCGCACCGGAGCCGTCCGCCGGGACGTCCCCCAGGTCCCCCTTGGCGCCGTGCTCGTGCGCCGCCATGGGACCGGACATGTACGCCAGGATCAGGGCCGAGACGATGAACGCCATGTGGATCACCGTGCCCCACAGCAGGTCGTGCTCCGGCGTGTGGTGCACGTCCACGAACATCTGGAGCAGGTGCACCGACGAGATCCCGACGATCGCCGTCGCCAGCTTCACCTTCAGGACGTTGGAGTTGACGTGCGACAGCCACTCCGGCTGGTCGCGGTGGCCCTGGAGGCCGATGCGCGAGACGAACGTCTCGTACCCGCCGACGATCACCATGATCAGCAGGTTGGCGATCATCACCACGTCCACCAGCTTGAGCACCGCCAGCATGACGTGGGTCTCGTCCACCTGGCCGCTGAGGACGTGCCCGACGAGCTTCCACAGCTCGTTGAAGAACTTGTAGACGTACACGCCCTGCGCGGCCACCAGGCCGAAGTACAGCGGCGCCTGGAGCCAGCGCGTGGCGAACAGCGCGTACCCGAGCGTCGTCATGTGCGACGCGGCGGACGGGGAGGAGGGGGCGGGGGGCATGGGGGGCGAGGACGACGGACCGTGACGGGACACCGGCATCTCCTGCATCTCCTGCGAGGTGACGGGACTCGCCATTCTTGTGTGAAGCGACAGAAAATCTGAATTCCCACCACCCGTTGTGATGAATAGACATCCAGTCGGACAGAATGGACGGCCCTGTCTCTGTCCGTGGATCCCTTGTGGCACCCGCGGGCATGTTGTGCGAATGTCGCCGGATGGGCGTTCGACCCATCGACAGTGGTTCGAAAGCGCGAACCATCGATGAGGGAGGCGACAGGAGGATGGGGCAATTCCCGGGCGCCGCGGTGGAGTTCCGGCTTCTCGGGCCGCTGGAGGTCCGCGTCGCCGGCCGGCTGCTCCCGCTCACCGCGCCCCGCCTGCGGTACGCCCTCGCCCTGCTCCTGCTCCACGCCAACCATACGGTGCCGGTGGCCGAGTTGGCCGAGGGGATCTGGGAGGGCCGGCTCCCCGCCGACCCCGCCAACCAGGTCGCCGTCTGCGTGTCGCTGCTGCGCCGGCGCCTGGGCCGGGCCGGCGCGGACGCGCGGCGCATCCTCACCGTGCCGCCCGGCTACGCCCTGACCGCCCGCGACGCGGAACTCGACACCGCGCTCGTCCGGCGACTGCGGTCGTCGGCGGACGCCTGCGCGGCGGACGGCCGGCTGGAGGAGGCGGCCGCGCTGCTGCACCGCGCCCTGTCCCTGTGGCGCGGGCCGCTGCTCGGCGGGATGGACCGGCGGGCCTGGCGCCCGCAGGTGCGGGCCTGGGAGGAGGAGCGGGTCGCGCTGCGCGAGAAGTGGGCGGAGCTGCACCTGGCGCTGGGCCGGCACGAGCGGGTCACCTCGGAGCTGGCCGCCTTCGTCCAGGAGCACCCGTTCTCCGAGCGGCCGCGCGCCCAGCTCATGACCGCCCTGTACCGCTCGGGGCGGCGGGCGGACGCGCTGCGGCTGTACCGGGACACGGTCCGGCTGTTCGAGGAACGGCTGGGCACGGCGCCCGGCCCCGAACTGCGGCGCATCCAGAGGGAGATCCTGCGCGGCACCCTGCCCCGGTCCCCCGCCCCCCGGACCTCCGCGCCGCCCGGGGACGGGCACCCCGAGGACGGGCATCCCGGGGACGCGCCGCCCGGGGACGGGCACCCCGGGGACGCGCCGCCCGGGAAGGGGCACCCCGGCGGCGCGGACGGCGAGGCCCTCCGGGAGGCCGGCGGGGGCGCCCGTACGGCCCCGGCCGCCCCCGGCGACGTACCGCGCCCCGGGCCGCACGCCCCCTCCCCCGCCCGGCCGGCACCGCCCCGCCCCGCGCCCGCGGGACCCCCGGAGCCGCGCCCGGCCCTGCTGCCCCCGTCGTGGACGCCCCGGCTGCCGGCCCTCGCCCGGCGGACACCGCCCCCGCCCGCCGCCCCGCGGCACCGGGACCCGCTCCCGGCGCCCCCGCCCGCCACCCCGGCGCACCCGGCGCACCCGGCGCCCGGACCGGCCGGTCCCCACCGGCCGGTCCGGGCGGCCGAGGGGCGGGCGCCGGCCGGACCCTGCCTCCTCCCCGGCGACCTGCGCGCGTTCGTCGGCCGGGAGCGCGAGGTCGCCGCGCTCACCGGGGCGCTGTCCCCGGCGGCCACCGGCCAGGTCCCCGTCGCCGCCGTGACGGGCGGGGCCGGGACCGGCAAGACCGTGCTCGCCGTCCGCGCCGCCCACCTCCTCCGCCCCGCCTTCCCGGACGGCCAGCTCTACGTCGACCTGCGCGGCACGCACCCGCGGCCGGCAGCGCCGGAGGAGGTCCTGGGCCGGTTCCTGCGGCAGTTGGGCACGCCGGCCTCCGCGCTCCCGGACGGGCTGGAGCCGCGCGCCGAGACGTACCGGGCGCTGCTCGCCGACCGGAGGGTGCTGGTCGTCCTCGACGACGCGGCGTCCGCCGCGCAGATCCGGCCCCTGCTGCCCGGTACCGGCAGCTGCGCCGTGCTGGTCACCGGCCGCGCGCGCGTGGCGTCCCCGTTCGCCGCGCTCGGGGTGGAGCCCGGCCTGCTGCCGCCGGAGCAGGCCCTGGAGCTGCTGCGGCACGGCGCCGGGGAGGCGCGTCTCGCCGCGGAGCCCGAAGCGGCCCGGCGCGTCGTGGAGTTCTGCGGACGGCTGCCGCTCGCACTGGGGGTCGTCGCGGCGCGGCTCGCGGCCAAGCCGCACTGGACGCTGGACCGGATGGCCGCCCGGCTGGCCGACGCGCGGGGGCGGCTGGACGAGCTGGAGCACGACGGCGTCGCGGTCCGCGCCCGCATCGCCCCGTCGTACGAGGCCGTCGGCCCCGACGCCCGGCGGCTGCTGCGCCGCCTCGCCCTGCTGCCCGTGCCGGAGGTCGCCGACCGGGCGGTGGCGCGGCTGCTCGGCGCCGGCCGGGAGGCGGCGGAGGCGGCGGTCGAGCAGCTGGTGGACGTCCGGCTGGTCGAGGCCGTCGGCCCGGACGGCCCCGGCGGGCCGCGCTACCGGCTGCACGGCCTGGTGCGGCTGTTCGCCGCGGAGCGCGCGGTGGAGGCGGACGCAGTGGTCTCGGCCACCGGTCCGGCGCACCCCACGGCGGCGTTCCCCGACGAGGACCTGCCGCACCACCCGGTGGTGCCCTGACCGCCCCGGTCACCGCGAAACACCCGCGCACCGCGCTCGGCCCCCTTTCCCGGACGGACTTTCCACGGCCGTCGGGGCACCTTTCACCCGTCACCCCGACGTCACCCCGCGGCAGCTCTTTCCATTCGGTTCCATTTCGATGTCGTCCGCCCTTTACCCAGCTCAGGACAGGCGTGACGAGAAATCGGCCCTGCGTCGGGCGTGGACTTGACCGGCGCATTTGCAGGCTGGCCATGATGGGACCGAAACCGCGGAAGCCGGGAAAGGCACGCGGAAAAGAAGCGTGGCCGCGCGGGAATAGGCCGATGTTTTCTCCGGCCGGGCGGCGCGGCGGACGGGAAGTTCTCCGGAAAGGGGCGGACGTGGGAGAGGCCGGCGACAAGGGCGGGAACGGCGGCTCGGGGGCCGGCGCCGCCGTGAGCGTGGCGCTGATCACCGTACTGACCTCCCTGCCGCTGTTCCTGGTGGGGGCGACGAGCACGCTGGTCAACCGGGACCTGGGCTGGGACGCGGGCGACACGGGGCTGCTGCTGGCGGCGTACTGGCTGTCCTCGCTGTCCGGCGCGTACCTGAGCCGGCGGGTCGACACCCCGGTGTCGGCGGAGGCGACGGTCGGTTCGGCGGCGCTCGTGACCGCCGTGGCGCTGTCCCTGTCGGCCTGGGCCGGCAGCTGGGGGCTGGTCGTGGGCACGGCCGTCGGCGGACTGGTCTACGGCTACACCCAGCCGCACACCAACTCCCTGCTGATGCAGCGCTGTTCGCCGTCCGTCCAGGGCTTCGCCTTCGGCCTGAAGCAGGCCGCGATCCCCGCGTCGACGCTGCTGGGCAGCCTGGCCGTGCCCGCCGTGGCCGTGCCGTTCGGGTGGCGGGCGGTGTTCGTCGCGTCGGCCGCCGTGTGCGTGGCGTACGCCCTGCCGGGTCTGGTGCTGCGCCACCGGGCGTCCGGCGGGCGGCGCGCGCCCGCCGTCCCGGCGCCGCCGCTGCGGATGAACGGGCACCTGCTGGGCCTGGCCGTCGCGGGGCTGTGCGGGGCGATGGTCGGCAACGCGATCGGCGGGTTCCTCATCGCCTCCGGTGTCCACGAGGGCATGACGCTGACCTGGGCGAGCATGCTCGCCGCCGCCGGTTCGGTGACGAACATCGTGGTCCGCCTGGTGGCCGGGATGGTCGTGGACCGGGGCCGGTACGCGCCGCGTTCGCTGCTGTGGCAGCTGTACCTCGCCGGCGCCGTCGGCACGCTGCTGCTGGCCGTGGGCGGCGGGCCGTGGGTGACGACGCTGGGCGGCCTGCTCGCGTTCGGCGGCGGCTGGGGGTGGGCGGGACTGCTGCACTACGTGGCGGGCGCGGCCTTCCCGGGCCGGGCGGCGCGCGCGACGGCGATCACGCAGATGGGCGTCTCGCTCGGGGGCGCCACCGGCCCGATGCTGTTCGGACTGCTCGTCGACCACGCCGGGTTCGGCGCCGCCTGGCTGGTCCTCACCGCCGTCGGCGGCACCGCCGCGGTCGTCGTCCGCCTCCTGCGCGAGCCCCCCGCCGAGGCCGCGCCCGCCTCCCCCGGGGCGCCGTCACCCACCACGTACACGAGGAAGTGAGGCACACCCATGACCGTCGTCACCACCGGACCGTCCACCTCGGGATTCGTGACGAGCCGCAGGGAACGGGCCCTGCGGGACCTCACCGCCGAGCAGCGGCGGAGCCAGATATCCGACGGGCACCGGCTCATCCGGGCCGTCCGCGCCCGCCCGTTCCAGCTGTACGCCGCCCGCCGGCACGCCACCCGCGCGGTGACCGTCGACGCGGAGGCGTGGCTGGCCGCGGTCATGCCGGCGATGCGCGCCGCGGTGAGCCGGACGGCGTCGGCCCGCCTGGACACGGCGCTCGCCCGGGCCCGCAAGCGGATGTCCGAGTACGGGGTGCGGCGCCTCGGCTCCGCGGAGGTCGTGGCGGAGGCGCTGTCGGACAACAAGTGGTTCCGCACGCAGCGCGAGCACATGGGGCGGGCGGAACTGCGCGACCGCGTGGCGGAGTCCCTGCGGCACGGCGAGCCGGTGGAGCTGGTCTTCCCGATCTTCTCCCGCAAGCCGTTCTCGCCCGTCAAGAACCGGGGCGTCTCCCCCGACACGGCCGAACTGCACTCGCTGGCCCGCTGCGCGGCGCTGGCGCACACCGTGGCCGCCCTCTCCCCGACCGGCTGCCGCTTCACGATCCTCGCGGACGGCCACAAGTACAACAGGGCCTGCCGCACCCCCGACCCGGTCGTCGACGCCTACCAGGACACGCTGCGGCGGTGGGTGGTGGCGCTGGGCGCGGAGGGCGTCCTGCGCGTCGCCGACTACGAGCAGTGGGTCGCGGGCGGGCTCGGCGCGGCGGACCTGCGCACCCGCGAGGAGTACTACCTGCGGCGGTCCGCCGAGCTGGACGACCGCCACGGGCGGCTGTTCTCCCCGGAGGCGCCCCGCGAGAGCCTGGAGGGGCTGGCCGGCACGGGCGGCACCGGGGAGCAACTGGCCCACACCTTCTGGTCCATCGCGACGTCCGTGCACTACACCGCGCTCGCCACCGGCCACGGGGGCCTGCCGGACGGGCCGTGCTACTCCGACGCCTACCAGGACGCGTACGCCCTCTACGTCGCCCACCTGGGCCGGCCGCTGACCGGGGCGGGCGCCGGCGGGCAGCTCCCGGCGGCCCCCTACGGGCGGACCGCCGCCGACCCGGACCTGCACCGCGCGCTGCGGGAGGAGGCGTGGGAGGCGGCCTGCCGGTACGTGGCGATCTCGCTGACCGACCGGGACCTGAACCTGATCAAGGAGACCGCCCCCCGCGCGGTGAAGCTCACCATCCACGGGAAGCCGGGTGAGCTGCACTTCACCACCGCCGCCTCCCGCGACGCGAACATGACGGCCCAGCACTCCACGGGCGGATACGCTCTGCGGGACGGCCGGGCACGCCCCACGTTCCGCTACCGCATCGAGCGCGAGGCGGCCGGGGAGACGCCCGTGCTTCTCCACGGCGCGGCCGGGCGCGACGGCGGGGAGGCGCACTACCTGCCGCTGGCCCGGCTGGAACGCGCGCAGCAGCCCATCGCGTACGTGGACGACCCGGCACCGTTGCTCGACGGCACCTTTTCCCGACTGCTGGAGGCCATGGAGATATGACGACCGCGACCACCACCCCGTCCTACCAGCCGGACAGGATCGTCAGCGGCAGCGGACTGCCCGCGCTGCTCAAGGAGAGCCCCGACGCCGTCCCGCTCTTCCCGTCCTCGCCCGAGCCGGTCTGTTTACTGACGTCGCACCAGCTGCGTGACGAACTGCTGCCCCGCTGGCGCGAGGGCGTCGAGCGGCAGGCGAAGGCCCTGGTCCGGCGCTCCCGCAGCACCCTGGAGGTGCTGTCCGGGGAGACCCTGTACGACGGGCTGGACGACCCGGCGCTCCGGCGCGCCGCCCTCGTCGCGGAGCTGTTCCGCAACCACCAGATCAGCGCCAACGCCGGTCGCCTGGACACCAGAGCGCTCCAGCACCGGATAGCCGGGGCCCTGTGCGCGGACGAGCCGCCCCGGTTCGAGCTGGCCTGGGGGCAGTCCAAGCGGGACGTCGGCGGGCTGAAGACGACCGGCCGGTGGGCCGACCTCGCCGAGGTGTACGCCGTGGGCCGGCTGGTCGCCCTCGTGCTGGCCGCCCGGGAGCTGGCCGGGGACGAGCGGATCGGCATGACGGTGTACTCGGGCGGCAACCGGTTCGCGGCGGCGCTGTTCGCCGAGCCGGAGCTGCTGCGGGAGTACGACGCGCAGCGGTGCCGCATCGCCGACGCCCTGGGCTCGCCCGGCGCCGTGGACTTCCAGGACTTCGCGGCGGCCAAGCGGTCCGACCCGGCCGAGCGGGAGGCGCACGAGAAGCGGGTGCGCGAGCAGCTCGCCGCGCTGACCGACGCGGACGTCGACGCGCAGATGCCGGTCATGCTGTTCAACGTCGACTGGCCGCGGGTCCTGCCGCTGGCCGCCGCGGGCGAGGCGCCGCACGGGGTGCCGATGGCGCCGCACGTCGCCCGGTGGCTGCGGGAGTCCCCGCAGGACCGTACGCCGCTGCTGACCCGGGCCGCGGTGACCTGCGCGGTGTCGCCCGCCCTGCAGGCGCGCTGGCTGGAGGTGTTCGGCGACCAGCCGGAGGTGCTGGAGGACGCCGTCGCGTTCGCCCTGGCGATGGGGCGCGCCTCGGCCGCCCGGTACACGGCGATCGCGCGGGCCGACCGGAACGCCCCGGGGCTCGCGGGCGGGCCGCACACCGTGCGGCTGACCGTCCACGAGAAGCGGGAGCGGCCGGAGGTGCCCGCGCTGCTGACCCTCGGCGTCCGGGGCGGCGGGCAGCTCTCGCAGCACGTGGTGGCCCGGGTGCCCGCGGAGGGGCCCGTCACCTTCGGTTCCGTGGCGGAGATCCTCGTCCAGGCGCCGGACTCCGCGCCGGTGCTGCTCGAACCGGACGACGCGGCACCGCGTCTCTTCGACTGGCTCTCCCGGGACGGGCAGCCGCTGTGCTTCGCCTCCGGCTCCGAGCCGAGCGTCCGCCGGGCCCTCGCCCACATCCTCGACCCCGAACACGGGTGACACCATGACACTGAGCACCACCGGCACCACCCGCCTCGCCGACCGGGCGGGGGAGATCCGCGCCGCCCACGCCGCGCTGAAGGGGCGGGGCCTCGCGCTCGACCTGACGCGCGGCAAGCCGTCCCCGGCCCAACTCGACCTGTCGACGGGCCTGCTGGACATCGGCGCGGACGCCCTGGGCCCCGCCGGCGCGGGCGCGGACCACCGCAACTACGGGGGCCTGCACGGCCTGCCCGAGCTGCGCGCGCTCTTCGCCGAGGTCCTGCGGGTCCCCGTCGACCAGCTGCTGGCGATCGGCAACTCCAGCCTGGCCCTCATGCACGACACGCTGATCCACGCCGTGCTGTTCGGCGTGCCGGGCTCCGCGCGGCCGTGGGGCGCGGAGCGGACGGCCGTGCTGTGCCCCGTGCCCGGCTACGACCGGCACTTCGCGCTCTGCGAGAAGCTCGGCATCGAGATGATCCCGGTGCCGATGGGCGACGACGGGCCCGACATGGACGAGGTGGAACGGCTCGCCGCCGAGGACCCGGGCGTCCGGGCCATCTGGTGCGTCCCCACCTACAGCAACCCGACGGGCGCCGTGTACGGCGAGGAGACCGCGCGCCGGCTGGCGGCGCTCCCCGCCGCGGCGCCCGACTTCCGGATCCTGTGGGACGACGCGTACGCGGTGCACCACCTGACCGACGAGCCGGCGGCGGCGCCGGACATCCTGGCCCTGTGTGCCGAGCACGGCCACCCGGACCGCGCGTTCGTCTACGGTTCCACGTCGAAGATCACCTTCGCGGGGGCGGGCGTGGCGTTCTTCGGCTCGTCCCGCGCCAACGTGGACTGGCTGACCGGCCACCTGTCCCGCCGGACCATCGGCCCGGACAAGATCAACCAGCTGCGGCACGCCCTGTTCCTGCGCGACGCGCAGGGCCTGCGGGCGCACATGGCGGAGCACCGGGCGCTGCTGCGGCCCCGCTTCGACCTGGTCGAGCGGGTGCTGCGGGAGCGGCTGGGCGGCCTCGGTGTGGCCACCTGGTCGCGGCCGCGGGGCGGGTACTTCGTCAGCCTCGACGTGCCGGACGGCTGCGCGCGGCGCACGGTGGAGCTGGCCGCGGAGGCGGGCATCCGGCTGACGCCGGCGGGCGCCACCTTCCCGTACGGGAAGGACCCCCGCGACCGGAACATCCGGATCGCCCCGACCTATCCGGGTCTCGACGAGCTGGAGACGGCGATGGAGGGCCTCGCCGTGTGCGTGCTGCTCGCCGCCCTCGAACGGTCGTAGACGGGCGCGTCCAGGATCGTCCACGAAGTCGGATCGGCCGCTCCCCGGCACCGATGCTGGGGAGCGGCCCGAGACGACGACCAAGGAGAGCGGACATGCTGACCGACCGCGACGAGTTCCGCGACCAGCTGGAGCGGACGCTCCACGACAAGCTGACGCTGAACCACCCGATGTTCGACATCCTCTTCGACGCGGAGAAGCGGGACCTGCGCACGCTGCAGAAGGTCGCGCTCCAGGGATACCAGCTGACGAAGCACTTCCTGGACTACATAGAGACGCTGTTCTACTTCTGCCCGAAGGAGGGCCGGCACAAGCGGCGTCTGCTGTTCAACCTCTACGAGGAGGAGACCGGCCGCATCTCCAAGACGAAGAACCACGTCGACCTGATGCAGGACTTCATCCGCGCCATCGGCGTGGACGACGCCACCCGCGACGCCGAGACGGCCCTGCCGAACACGCAGGAGCTGATCGACTACCGCATGAAGGCGTGCAAGAACCCCGAGACGTACCACATCGGTGCCGCCGCGGTGATGATCGCCAGCGAGGGGCAGAACCTGGAGACCCGCGGCGCCGAGGCCCGCGACATCATCTTCAAGCGGGTGTACGGCCTGAAGGACGAGGACCTGCTGTTCTTCTCCGTGCACCAGGCGGAGGACGTCCACCACGTCCGGCACGGCCTGGACCTGGTCTCCGACATCTGCACCACGGAGAAGATGCAGGAGGAGGCGCTGTACGCGGTCTCCCACACCTGCGACCTCTTCTACAACATGTACGAGGGCATCTACCAGGAGTACAAGGCCGGCCGGCTCTGACCGCGGACGACGGAGGAGCAGGAGTGCCCGTGAATCAGCCGTCCAGTCCGTACTCCCTGGCCACGCACGCCGTGCGCGCGGGGCAGTACCAGGATCTGTCGGATCTCCACAGCGAGGGGCTCGCCCTGACGGCGAGCTACGTGTTCGCGGATGCCGAGGACGCCGCCGAGAAGTTCGCCGGCCGTCGGCCCGGGAACGTCTACGTACGGTTCAGCAACCCGACCACGGCCGCCTTCGAGCAGCGGATCGCCGCCATGGAGGGCGCGGACGCGGCGGTCGCGGTCGGCTCCGGCATGGCGGCGTACACCGCCGTGGCACTCGGGCTCCTCTCGGCCGGCGACCACGTGGTGCTCGGCGACGGGATGTTCGGCACGACGCCCCGGTTCTTCCGCACCTACATGGAGAAGTTCGGGGTGTCCGTGACCATCGCGGACGTCCGGGACCTCGGCCAGTGGCGTGCGGCGGTCCGGGACGAGACCGCCATGTTCGTCCTGGAGACCCCGACCAACCCGATGATGCACGTCGCCGACCTGCGCGCCCTCTCGGCCCTCGCGGCCGAGCGGGGCATCGTGCTGGTCGTCGACAACACCCTGTGCACGCCGGTCCTGCAGAACCCGCTCGCGCTCGGCGCCGACCTCGTCATCCACTCCGCGGCCAAGTACATCGACGGCCAGGGGCGGTGCGGGGGCGGCGTCGTCGCCGGGCGGACGGACCTCCTCAAGCCGGTGGCCGAGGTGCTGCGGACCGCCGGCCCCAGCCCGAGCGCCTTCAACTCCTGGGTGTTCCTGAAGTCGCTGGAGACGCTCCCGATCCGGATGCGGGAGCACTCGCGCAACGCGACGCTCCTCGCCGAGTGGCTGGAGGAGCACCCGGCGGTGGAGGAGGTGTACTACACCGGCCTGGAGAAGCACCCGCAGCGGGAACTGGTCGACGCGCAGCAGTCCGGCCACGGCGGGCTGGTCAGCTTCACCGTGCGCGGCGACCAGCGGGACGCCTGGAACGTGGTCGACAACCTGTCGCTCATCTCCGTGACCACCAACATCGGCGACACCAAGTCGATGATCACGCACCCCGCGTCGACGACGCACGGCCGGATGTCGCTGTACGAGAAGGAGCGGGCCGGGATCGCCCCCAACCTGCTGAGGGTCTCGGTCGGCCTGGAGGACGTCTCCGACCTGATGGCCGACCTGGACCAGGCGCTGCGCACCGTCGACGCCCGGTCGTCGTGACATGGACGCCAAGCCGAACGGGGGAAACATGACCGACACACCGGACGGCACCGGCCGCGGGGCACTGCGGATCGGGATCGTCGACCTCTTCTCGCCGTCCCCGGAGAGCTGGGCGCGGTACATGTTCGCCTCCTCCGTGGAGGCCGCCGCGGACCGGCTCGGCGTGGCCGCGGACATCACGGCGTACGGCGCCGACATGACCCGGCCGACGGCGGACTGCGGCATCGACTGGGACGAGCTGCCGTCCCTGGACGGGCTGATCGTCACCGGAGGGGAGCCGCGCTACCGCGCCGTCGAGGCCGAGCCGGCCCTGGCGGTGGTGGACCGGATCCTCACCGACACGGCGGACCGGGTCACGTCGACGGTGTACTCCTGCCAGTCGGCGCACGCGGCGCTGCACCTGCTGCACGGGCTGAGCCGCAACCGCCTGCCGCACAAGCGGCAGGGCGTCTTCGGCCACCGCGTGCACGCCCGCGGCCCGCTCACCGCCGGCCTGTCGGACACGGTGCTCGTACCGCACTCGCGGTGGAACACCATGCCGGCGCAGGAGCTGCGGCGGGTGGGCGTCCGCCTCGTCCTGGAGGCCGAGGACGGCGCGTGGTCCCTGGCGACCGGTGACGACGGGCTGCGGCACGTCTTCAGCCAGGGGCATCCCGAGTACCTGCGGGAGACCCTGCTGAGCGAGTACCGGCGCGATCTGCGCCGGTACGCCGCCGGCGAGGCCGACCACGTGCCGGACGTGCCGCAGGGATACCTGACGGCGGACGCGCAGGACGTGTTCCTCGCGTTCGCCGAGAAGCTCCGGGAGCAGCGCGACCCGGAGCTGCTCAAGAGCTTCCCCGACCGGGCCGCCGCCGAGGGCATCGACGACGGCTGGCTGGCGGACTCGCGGGCCTTCTTCGCCAACTGGCTGCGGGCCCTGGACGATTCGAGAGAGCGGAGTGCTGACCCCCGTGTTGACATGGCACTGGCCCGACGACGTACGGGCTTATGAGAAGGAACTCGCCGGGATGCTGGCGGCGAGCGCCGCGGACGACGGCATCCTGGGCTACGCCGAGTCCCCCTCCCCGGCTCAGCGGGAGGGGTTCGTCAGCGGGGTCGAGCAGCTGGTCTCCGGCGGCGGCGGGCACCTGCTGATCGGCGAGGACGAGGAGGGGGTGGCGGCCATGTGCGTGATGAAGACCAACTCCATGCCGAACTGCCGCCACCTCGCCGAGGTGATGAAGGCCTACCTGGATCCGCGGGTGCGCGGCACGTCGGCCGTGTACCAGCTGGTCGAGCGGGTCTGCGCGAAGGCGGAGGAGATCGGCGTCGAGACGTTCGTCATCGACGTGCGGGAGGACTCGAAGGCGCACCGCGTGTGGTCGCGGTTCGGGTTCACCTCCTACGGCGTGCTCGACGACTACGCGCGCGTGGACGGCCGGTCGTACCGGGGCCACTACATGCGGCACCAGGTGCGGGAGCTGGCGGCGGCCGTGGCCGAGCACGCCCGCAAGCGGGCCGGCGCCCCGTCCGCGGGCTGATCGTCCGTCAGATGACCGTCCGCGGACCGGAATGACCCGGGCACCCGTCGACTGAACGCGTACATTCACTTACCCACGACACGGCCCGGGTCGCGCCGACCACGACACAGGCAGGGAGAGACATGCCGCCCTTCGAGGAAGAGACCAGCACGCGCAGCCCCGAAGCGCCGGTTCCGCCCGGGACCGGGGCGTCCCGGCACGGGCGGACCCTGCTGCTGGTGGCCGTCGGCCTGGGCTTCGTCATCGCGCTGCTGTCCTCGTCGATCAAGAACACGCTCACGGCGTTCTTCGTCTCCATGACGGAGGACTTCGACGTGTCGCGCGGCACGTTCGCCATCGCGCCGTCCGCGTTCATGCTGACGTACGCGGTCGCGTCGCCGGTCATGGGGTACGTGGCGGACCGGTTCGGGGCGCGCAAGTCGCTGGCCGGCGGGCTCGTCCTGGGCGGCGTGCTCTTCCTGGTGGGTGGCCTCACCCAGTCGTTCGCGGTGTTCACGCTGGTGTACGGGGTGGGCCTGGCCATCTCGTACACGGCGATCTCGTACGTGCCGCTGGGCGTGCTGGTCGACGAGATGTTCCCGCCGGAGCGACGGGGCGTCACCTACGCGATCCTCATGAACGGCACGGCGGTCGGCTTCGTGGCGCTGCTGCCGCTGTGGATCCAGATCGACGAGGGGACCGTCTGGCGGACGGTGTTCCAGTGGCTGGGCGTGGTCCTGCTCGTCGTCACCGTGATCGCCCTGTTCGTCCTGCCGAAGGAGCCGGGCGGCGCGGCGCAGGGCGAGGCGGCCGCGCAGCCGAAGTCGAGCCAGGGCATGCTCTCGGAGGTGCTGGGGTCCCGGGTGTTCTGGACCATCAGCCTCGCCTTCTTCGGCTGCGGCGTCACCATGGCCTTCGTCGACGTCCACCTGGTGGCGCACCTGGACCACATCGGCCTGGGCGGCACGGTGGCCAGTACGACCGTGGCGCTGCTCGGCGCGGCCGAGATCGCGGGCGCGCTCATCGCCGGCTACTACTGCGACCGGGGGCACGGCCTGAAGGTGCTGGTCACCTGCTACCTGGTGCGCTCGCTGTCGCTGGTGGTGCTGATGGCGGCGCCGACCGCACTGGCCGCGAACGCCTTCGGCCTGCTGTTCGGCATCACGTACCTGGGCACCGTGGTCGCCAGCTCCATGTACCTGATCAACTCGCTGGACGCCCGGGCGAAGGGCCTGGCGCTGGGCCTGATGTGGTTCGTCCACCAGATCGGCTCGTTCGTCGCGAGCGAGGGCGGCGGCATCAGCTACGACACGCTCCAGTCCTACGACCCGGTGGTCGTCGGCTCGTCGGTCATCGCCCTGGTGTCCACCGTGATCATCGCCGTGTGGCTGCCCCGGGCGCTGCGCGGGGCGAAGACGGACGGCGCCGGGGACGCGGCGCCGCAGCCCGTCGCGGAGCGCTGACCGCCGGACCAGCCGACCGCCGGCTCAGATGCCGTGGCCGTGCCCGCCCTTCAGCTCACGGGCCGGCTGGCCCCCCTGCCCGGTCTCCACCCCACCGGGGCGGAGGCCGGGCGCGACCGTCCCGGCCAGCACACCCACGTAGTACGCCCAGAAGAACAGCAGCACGAGCAGCGCGACGAAACCGATCAGATGCCGGGGCGGTGCCCATCGGGAACTCGCCATCTCTCCCCCTCAAAGTCCCGCAGCCGGATAATTCCCTGGTAACGCGATACTAGGCGCGGCCGGGACGCCCGCGGAACAGCGCCGGCCGAATTCCCCGGTCCGCGGCGGGCTTCGCCCAAAGGCTTCGGAAAAACCTCCGGCGCGCGGGAACCAGACCCCTCCCCCAACCGACCAACCGTCCGTCGGCCGGCACCCGCCGAACTGTCCGAGACCCTTCCCACCATGCGGGATCGCTGTTGACGCGGACGGCCGACCGTACGGTACGGTGACGCGCCAGCGGATGACCCACCGGCCTTGGCACTTCTGGGAGGGGGCGGGCCGCGTGCCCCACATGTCGGAACTCGACGGAATTCGCACGCTGGATGATTTCGTCATTCAGCTACGCACACTGAAGATGAGAGCCGGCAATCCCTCCATCACTGAGATAACGCGCCGTGTTCATCGGGACTGGCGCCGCGCGGGCCGTCCGAGAAGCGAGTTGCCGGCCCGCTCCACCGTGGGGAACTGTTTTCAGACGGGCCGCCGGCGGCCGAATTCCGACCTCCTGCTGGCGGTCGTGCGGGCGCTCGCGATGGACGACCCCGACGTGGTCGCCGCCTGGAGCCGCGCCCTGCACAGCGCCCTGGGCGAAGCCGCGACCGGCCCGGGCGTCCGGGTCACCGACAGGATCCCGCCGCCGCCCGACGGGCTGCTGGTGCGCGACGCCGTCCTGGAGGAGGCGCTCCGCCTCCTCGACCTCCCCGGCAACGGCCGCACGGTCGTCCTGGAGGGCCCCGCGGGCGTCGGGAAGAGCACCCTGGCGCACGCCCTGGGCCGCCACCTCGTCGCCACCCGCCGCACGGGCGGCCCCGTCCTCGTCGTCGACCTGCACGGCACGCACCCGCAGGCTCCCCCGGCCGGCCCGTTCACCGCGCTGGGGCACCTGCTGCGCGTCCTGGGCACGCCCATGACCCGCATACCGGCGTCCACGGACGGCCGCTCCGCGCTGCTGCGCCGCCTGCTCGCCGGCACGGGCGCGCTGCTGATCCTGGACGACGCCCACGACGCCGCGCAGGTGCGGCCGCTGCTGCCGGGGTTCCCCGCCGGCCACACGCTGGTCACCACGCGGCGCCGCCTGCCCGGCCTGGGCGTCGGCGGCCGCGTCCGCATCCCGCCGTGCGAACCGGCCGACTCGCTGCGCATCCTGCGAGCCGTCGCGGGCGCCGCCCGGATCGACGCGGACCCGCTCGCCGCGAAGCTGGTCGGCGAGGCGGTCGGCCACCTCCCGCAGGGCCTGGCCCTGGTGGGGCGTCACATCGCCGCCCACCCCGACTGGCCGCTCGCCGACTACCACGAGCACGTCGTCGCCTCGCTGGTGCTGCGCGGCGGCATGGGCCGGTCCTTCGCGGCGTCCGAGCGCCGGGTGTCCCACGAGGCACGCCGCCTGCTGCGGCTGCTCACCCTGCAGCCCGGCGCGTACGCCGACGTGCGCGCCGCCGCCCTCCTGTCCGGCACGGGCCCGGAGGAGGCCCAGGGGCTGCTCGCCGAACTCGACGCGGCGGGGCTGGCCGAGCACGTGGGACAGGGCCTCTACGCGCTGGGGCGCCTGGTCCACGCGTACGCGCGGGCACGGCTGCGCCTCGACGAGCCGGTCAGCCGCGTCCAGGAGGCGCTGGCCCGGCTGCACCAGCGCCCGGCCCGCAGCGCGGAGACCGTGGGCAACTGACGGACGCGGGAGCCGGCGGCGACGCACCGGGGCCGCCCGCCGGGCGCGGGGAGAGGGCCTGCACCGACCAGGCGACGGCCGGACGGGCGAACCTGAAGACCCGTCACCCCGCCCCGCCCGGCCCACCGGCCCCTGCCACACGACGGGGCCCCCGCACCCGCCGCCCGGCGGGACGGCCCGTCGGAGCGGCCCGGACGATCCGTCAGGCCCGCCGGGACGGACGCCCGGAAGCTCCGCAAAAAGGGCCGTTTCCGCCACGAGCTGATAGATGTCGTGATCGTGATTGATCATCCCTCGTACTTCAGCCCACCCGTCCGTCCCGCGCCGGGAAGACCGCGGTGAACAGCGCTCGGGGCGGGGCCGTGACGGCCTCGGAGCCGCCGGGCCCGATCACCAGGGTGATCATCCCGACCCTGGGGAAGCGGACGTTCGACCCGGACCCGGAGAACCCGCTCCACCTGCCGAGGACCATCCGCGACGGCCACCCGGAGTGGGGGCTGCCCTCCTACGACCCGGCGACCCCGGGCGGGACGAGCCCGCCGGCCGGGATCCCGGGGGTCCCCGCCGGGGTGGGCGACTCGGCGTGCGCGCGCCACGACCTGGAGTACCCGCCGGTCTGCTCCTCCCCGCCGGCCCCGCAGCCGGCGAACATCCTGTTCACCCGCCTCGGCGTCCTGCGGCCGGTGAGCCTCGGCTTCTCCGACAGCGACCCCGTGTTCACGGCCGTGGTCGGCGTCGGCACCGCCGGGGCTGCGTGCTGATGATCCGCTTCGGCGCGCGCACCGTGGTCCTCCCCGGCGACGCGGACACCGCCACCGACAGCGACGTGCGCTTCGTCCCCGACGGCACGAACCGGCGGTCACCGGCCGGTTCCACGGCGGCCCTCGAACCCGTGCCGGTACGGCCCCACCCGCTGCCGCGCCCGACGGTCGCCCACGCCCCGTGGGACCGGCGCCCGGCGGTCCGGTACCCGGCGGTGCGGCCGGGCCCGCTCCCGGGCCCGGGCCCCCTCGCCGAGCCGGTGGCGGTCCGCCGAGTGTGAGGCCCGGGGGCGGGGCGGCGGCTCGCGCGCGGGTGGAGGGAGGAGGCGGTGACGTCCGGGCCGGTGCGCGGCCCGGGCGGTGGCGCGTGGCGCGGGCTGGCCCGAACGGGGGAAAAACGTGCCGTCCGGCTGATGCGGCGCGTGTCGCGGTCTCCGCGCCCTTCGATCCGTCCCCACTCTGGGGGGAGGCCGCCGCGGTCACCCCGGGAACCGGCCGAACCGGTGGAAGTCCCGGTCGGAACGTTTCTGCTGGGTGACCGCACTGGTGGGGCGGGTGGGACTCGAACCCACGGCCGACGGATTATGAGTCCGCTGCTCTAACCGGCTGAGCTACCGCCCCGTGCGGCGCGTCGCGCACATTTGTGCGCGCCGTCTGCCGCAGCATAGCCGCTCATACGATCTCCTGCTCCGGATGGTCGGCAACGCACGTCCTGGAGGACGACCGCCGGCCCCGGACGGTTCCGGACCGGCCGGAGAAGATCGGAAAACGCGAGAGAGGACCCCGTGGGGCCCTCTCTCGTCACCGCTCCCCCGACTGGACTCGAACCAGTAACCCTCCGGTTAACAGCCGAATGCTCTGCCAATTGAGCTACAGGGGATCGCGCTCCCCCGACTGGACTCGAACCAGTAACCTGCCGGTTAACAGCCGGCTGCTCTGCCAATTGAGCTACAGGGGATTGCTGCGTTGCACCGAACATACCCACCTGGGGGACTCCCGGGCGGCGCTCGCTCGCTGCGACACATACATTAGCGCAAGCTGGGGGGTGCTCCGCCAATCGGTATCGCCCCGGACCCGGGTGTGACCTCCGCCCCTGCGGGCAGGCGGCGGGCACCGACGCCTACGGAGAAGGGTGACAGCCATGCGGTACAAGCTCACGTTCGTCGTTGGAGCGGCCGTCGGATACGTCCTGGGGACCCGGGCCGGACGGGAGCGGTACGAGCAGCTGCGGCGGTCGGCGCGGCAGCTCTCCGCCAACCCCGCCGTGCGCAACGCGGCGGAGTCGGCCGCGCAGACCGGCCGGCAGGTCGCCGGGCGGGCGTACGACGCGGTCAGCGAGAAGGTCGGGGACCGGATGCCGGAATCGGTCACCGAGCGGGTGCGCTCGCTGCGGGAGCGCGGGCAGGGCGCCGAGGACGACTGGGGCACGACCAACACCTGACGCTGCCGCTTCCGGCCGGACACCGGGCGGAGTACGGCAGAATCTCCTTCATGGGGATAGTCGCCGGGTTGGACAGTTCGTCGGGTTTCACGCGCATCGTCGTCTGCGACACGGACACGGGCGCCGTCCTGCGCCAGGGGTACGCCGCCCACCCCGTCGAGCCGAAGGCCACGGAGGTCGATCCGCAGGCGTGGCTCCTCTCGCTCGGCGAGGCGGCCGCGGGCGGGCTGCTGGAGGGCGTGCAGGCCATCGGCGTGTGCGCCCAGCAGCACGGCCTCGTCCCGCTCGATCAGCAGGGCGGCACCGTGCGCCCCGCGCTGGTCGGCAACGACAAGCGGGCGCAGGTCGCGGCCGCGGACCTGGTCGAGGCGCTGGGCGGACGGCAGGCGTGGGCGGAGGCCGTCGGCTGCGTACCGCAGTCGGCGCAGCCCGTCGCGAAGCTGCGCTGGCTGGCGCGGACCGAACCGGAGGCGGCGCGGCGGGTGGCCGCCGTGCTCCAGCCGCAGGACTGGCTGGTGTGGCAGCTGCTGGGCAGGCCGGCGCGGCGCACCACGGACCGCGGCGGCGCCTCCGGGACGGGCTACTGGTCGGCGGCCACGGGCACGTACCGGCCGGACCTGGTCGAGCTGGCGCTGGGCCACCGGGTGGCGCTGCCGGAGGTGCTGGGCCCGGCGGAGGCCGCCGGCGTGACCCCGGAGGGCCTGCTGATCTCGGCGGGCACCGGGGAGACGATGGCCGCCGCGCTGGGCCTCGGGCTCGGCATCGGCGACGCCGTGGTGTCGCTGGGGGCGTCCGGGTCCGTGATGGCGGTGCACCACGAGGCGCTGAGCGACCCGCAGGGCATGATCACGGCGTTCGCCGACGCGGCGGGCACCCACCTGCCGGTGGTCCACACCTCGAACGCGGTGCGGACGCTGCGCGGCACGGCGGAGATGCTGGGCGTGGAGAGCCTGGAGGAGCTGTCGGCGCTGGCCCTGAAGTCGACGCCCGGCGCGTCCGGGCTGGTGCTGCTCCCCTACCTGGAGGGCGAGCGGACGCCGCCGCTGCCGCACACCGCGGGCACGCTGAGCGGGCTGCGGCGCGAGTCGATGAAGCCGGAGCACCTGGCGCGGGCGGCGTTCGAGGGCATGCTGTGCGCGCTGGCCGACGCGCTGGACGTGCTGCGGCGGCGCGGGGTGGCGGTGCGCCGGGTGTTCCTGCTGGGGGCCGCGGCGGAGCTGCCGGCGGTGCAGGCGGCGGCGCCCGCGATCTTCGGCGCGCAGGTCGTCGTGCCGCAGCCGGCGGACTACACGGCGCTGGGGGCCGCGCGGCAGGCGGCGTGGGCGCTGGGGGTGGCGCACGGGACGCTGACCCGGCAGGCGCCGCCGGCGTGGCGGGGCGCGGCGGCGCAGGTGTTCGAGCCGGGTGAGGAGCTCGCGGTGGGCCAGGCGGTGCGCCAGCAGTACGAGGCGACGCGGGACCAGTTGCACCCGGGGGCGTTCGGCGCGTAGGGGCTTTCGGCGCAAGGGAGTTCGGCTCGTAGCGGACGGGGCGGAAACCCGGTCGTAACGGCCGGGGCGCGGAAGCGATAGTGGAATCCGTGCTCAGACAACTACTCCGCATCCATCTGGTGCCGTACAAACGGGCCATAGTCCTCCTGGTGGCGCTCCAACTCCTGCAGACGGGCGCCACCCTCTATCTGCCGACGCTCAACGCCGACATCATCGACAAGGGTGTCGTGACGGGCGACACCGGCTACATCCTGCGGTACGGCGCCCTGATGATCGCCGTGTCCGTGGTGCAGGTCGCGGGGAACATCGGCGCGGTCTACTACGGCGCCCGGACCGCCTCGGCGCTGGGCCGGGACGTGCGGGCGGCGGTCTTCGACCGGGTCCAGTCGTTCTCGGCGCGGGAGCTGGGGCACTTCGGGGCGCCGTCGCTGATCACCCGCACCACCAACGACGTCCAGCAGGTGCAGATGCTGGTGCTGCTGGCGTTCACGCTGATGGTGTCGGCGCCGATCATGTGCGTGGGCGGGGTCGTGCTGGCGCTCGGTCAGGACGTGCCGCTGTCGGCCGTGCTGCTGGCCGTGGTGCCGGTGCTGGGCGTCGCCGTGTCGCTGATCGTGATCCGGATGCGGCCGCTGTTCCGCACGATGCAGGAGCGGCTCGACACGGTGAACCGGGTGCTGCGCGAGCAGATCACCGGCAACCGCGTCATCCGGGCGTTCGTACGGGACGCGTACGAGCGGGAGCGCTTCAAGGGCGCGAACACCGGGCTGACCGACGTGTCGATGGCGGCGGGCCGGCTGATGGCGCTGATGTTCCCGACCGTGATGACGGTGGTGAACTTCTCCAGCGTCGCCGTGGTCTGGTTCGGCGCGCACCGGATCGACGAGGGCGCGATGCAGATCGGCGCGCTGACGGCGTTCCTGGCGTACCTGATGCAGATCGTGATGGCCGTGATGATGGCCACCTTCATGTTCATGATGGTGCCGCGGGCCGAGGTGTGCGCCGAGCGCATCGAGGAGGTGCTGCGCACCGAGACCAGCGTGCTGCCGCCCGCGTCGCCGGTGCGGGAGCTGCCCCGCGGGGGCCGGTTGGAGGTCCGCGGCGCCGACTTCCGCTACCCGGGCGCCGAGGAGCCGGTGCTGCGCGGCGTCGACCTGGTGGCCGGGCCGGGCGAGGTCACGGCGGTCATCGGGTCCACGGGCAGCGGCAAGTCCACGCTGCTGGGGCTCGTGCCGCGGCTGTTCGACGTGACGGGCGGGCGGGTGCTGGTGAACGGCACCGACGTGCGCGAGCTGGACCCGGCGCTGATCGCCCGGACGGTGGGGCTGGTCCCCCAGCGGCCGTACCTGTTCTCGGGGACGGTCGCGACGAACCTCCGGTACGGGCGGCCCGACGCGACGGACGAGGAGCTGTGGCACGCCCTGGAGACGGCGCAGGCGGCCGACTTCGTCCGGGAGCTGGAGGGCGGGCTGGACGCGCCGGTCTCGCAGGGCGGGACGAACGTGTCCGGCGGGCAGCGGCAGCGGCTGGCGATCGCGCGGACGCTGGTGCAGCGGCCGGAGATCTACCTCTTCGACGACTCCTTCTCGGCGCTGGACTACAGCACCGACGCGCGGCTGCGGGCGGCGCTGGCGCGGGAGACCGCCGACGCGACCGTGGTGATCGTCGCCCAGCGGGTGTCGACGATCAGGGACGCCGACCGGATCGTGGTCCTCGACGAGGGCCGGGTCGTGGGGGTGGGACGCCACCACGAACTGATGGCGGACAACGAGACGTACCGGGAGATCGTGCTCTCCCAGCTGACCGAGGCGGAGGCTGCCTGATGGCCGGTCCTGGCGGAATGATGCGGCCCGGCGGCGGTCCGGGCGACCGGTCCGCGGACTTCAGGGGGTCGCTGCGCAGGCTGCTGCGGCAGCTCGCCCTGGAGAGGACCGCGCTGTGGGTGATGGTCGCCGCCGGTGTGCTCAGCGTGGCGACGGCCGTGGTCGGGCCGAAGATCCTCGGCTGGGCGACGGACCTGGTGTTCGCGGGCGTCGTCGGCCGCGGCATGCCGGCGGGCGGCACCAAGGAGGAGGCCGTCCGGGCGCTGCGGGAGAGCGGCGACGACGGGGTCGCGGACATGCTGTCCGGCGTGGACTTCACGCCCGGCCGGGGCATCGACTTCGGCGCGGTCGGCGAGGTGCTGCTGCTGGCGCTGGCCGTGTACACGGTCGCCGGGCTGCTGATGCTCGTGTCGACCCGCATGTCGATCAGGATCATCAACCGGACGGTGTACCGGCTGCGCGAGGACGTGCAGGCGAAGCTGGAGCGGCTGCCGCTGTCGTACTTCGACCGGGCGCAGCGCGGCGAGGTGCTGAGCCGGGCGACGAACGACATCGACAACATCGGCCAGACCATGCAGCAGACCATGGGACAGCTGGTCAACTCGGTGCTGACGATCCTGGGCGTCCTCGCGATGATGTTCTGGATCTCGCCGCTGCTGGCGCTGGTCGCGCTGGTGACGGTGCCGGTGTCGGTGGTCGTGGCGGCGCGGGTCGGCAAGCGGTCGCAGCCGCAGTTCGTCCGGCAGTGGAAGGCCACGGGCGGGCTGAACGCGCACATCGAGGAGATGTACTCGGGTCACGCGCTGGTGAAGGTGTTCGGCCGGCAGGAGGAGGCGGCGCGGGAGTTCCGCGAGCAGAACGAGGAGTTGTACGAGGCCGGGTTCCGGGCGCAGTTCAACAGCGGGATCATGCAGCCGCTGATGTTCTTCGTGTCGAACCTGAACTACGTGCTGGTGGCGGTCGTCGGCGGGCTGCGCGTGGCGTCCGGGACGCTGTCGATCGGCGACGTGCAGGCGTTCGTCCAGTACTCGCGGCAGTTCTCGATGCCGCTGACGCAGGTCGCGTCGATGGCGAACCTGATGCAGTCCGGCGTGGCGTCCGCCGAGCGGGTCTTCGAGCTGCTGGACGCGCGGGAGGAGCCGCGGTCGCCCGCGCTGGAGCGGCCCGCCGAGGTGCGCGGGGCGGTGACGCTGGAGAAGGTGTCGTTCCGCTACGAGCCGGAGAAGCCGCTCATCGAGGACCTGTCGCTGACGGTGGAGCCGGGCCAGACGGTCGCGATCGTGGGGCCGACGGGCGCCGGCAAGACGACGCTGGTCAACCTGCTGATGCGGTTCTACGAGGTGACGGGCGGCCGGATCGTCCTCGACGGCGTGGACGTGGCCCGGATGTCGCGGGAGGAGCTGCGTTCGTCGATCGGCATGGTCCTGCAGGACGCCTGGCTGTTCGGCGGGACGATCGCGGAGAACATCGCGTACGGCGCCGCCGCCGGGCGCGAGGTGACGCGCGAGGAGATCGAGGCGGCGGCGCGGGCCGCGCACGCCGACCGGTTCGTCCGCACGCTGCCGGACGGGTACGACACGGTCATCGACGACGAGGGCGGCGGGGTCAGCGCGGGCGAGAAGCAGCTGGTCACGATCGCCCGCGCGTTCCTGTCGGACCCGGTGATCCTGGTGCTCGACGAGGCGACGAGTTCGGTGGACACCCGTACGGAGGTGCTGATCCAGAAGGCGATGGCGCGCCTCGCCCACGGGCGGACGACCTTCGTCATCGCGCACCGGCTGTCGACCATCCGCGACGCGGACGTGATCTTGGTGATGGAGAATGGCTCCATCGTCGAGCAGGGCACGCACGACGAGCTGCTCGCGGCGAAGGGCGCGTACGCGCGCCTGTACGCGGCGCAGTTCGCGGAGGCGGTGGCCGAGGTCGACTGACCGCGCGGCGGACCACCGCGCGGACGGGACACGAAGGGGGAGACGGCATGGCGGACGAGCCGGCGCCCGCGGACGCGGCGCGGGACACGGAGAAGGAGGCCGACGGCCTGGGGATCGCCCTGGGGCTGCCGGTCGGCGTCGCGATCGGCGCCGCCTACGGGACGGTCACCGGGGACCTGGCGACGGGCATCGCCCTGGGCATCCCGGTCGGCCTGGTCCTCGGCTTCGGGCTCGGTCGCCCGCGCGGCGGCGCGCGGCGGGAGGCGGGGAGGGACGCCGGGGAGTAGCGGCTCAGTCCAGGTAGCCGCGCAACTGCTCCGCGAAGGCGTGGTCCCGCAGCTTGCCGAGGGTCTTGGACTCGATCTGGCGGATGCGTTCGCGCGTCACGCCGAAGAGGCGTCCGATCTCCTCCAGGGTGCGGGGCCGCCCGTCGACCAGCCCGTAGCGGAGCTGGACGACCTCGCGCTCGCGCTCGCCCAGCGTGGACAGGACCGCCTCCAGGTGCTCCCGCAGCAGCAGGAACGCGGCGCTCTCCACCGGGGAGGCGGCGTCGCCGTCCTCGATGAGGTCGCCCAGGGCCACGTCGTCCTCCTCGCCGACCGGCGTGTGCAGGGAGACCGGCTCCTGGGCGAGCCTCAGCACCTCCCCGATCCGCTCGGGCGGCAGGCCGAGGCGGGCGGCGACCTCCTCGGCGGTGGGCTCCCGCCCGCGCTCCTGGAGCAGGCCGCGCTGCACCCGTACGACGCGGTTGATCAGCTCCACGACGTGGACGGGGACCCGGATGGTCCGGGCCTGGTCGGCGAGGGCCCGGGACATCGCCTGGCGGATCCACCAGGTCGCGTACGTGGAGAACTTGTAGCCGCGCGCGTAGTCGAACTTCTCGACGGCCCGGATCAGGCCGAGGTTGCCCTCCTGGACGAGGTCCAGCATGGTCAGGCCGCGGCCGACGTACCGCTTGGCGACGGAGACGACGAGGCGCAGGTTCGCCTCGATGAGCCGGCGCTTGGCCATCCGGCCCCGCACGACCAGGGTGTCGAGGTCGACGGCGAGCCGGGAGTCCGGGTCCGGGGTGCGGGCGAGCTTCTCCTCCGCGAAGAGGCCCGCCTCGACGCGCCGGGCCAGCTCGACCTCCTCGGCGGCGGTGAGGAGCGGGATGCGGCCGATCTCCCGCAGGTACTGCCGGAACAGGTCCGACGAGGGCGCCGCGGTCCGGTCGGCGACGGGGCGGGCGGGCGGCTCCGGGAGCGGTTCCGGCAGGTCGGGCACGTCCTCCGGGAGGGGCTCGGGGTGCTCCGGCGGCGGGCCCTGCACAGGGACGTCCTGCACGGGGACGGCGTCGTTCAGGGTCTGGGTCTGCACGGGGGCGACCTCCAGGTGATCGCTGCCGGTTCGGTCCGTCACCGCCCCCAGTGTGGGGTACGACACATCGCCGCCACGAGGGTCGTGCGCCCACTTTCTGCGACCGGTGCGTGACGGCGCGACTACCCGCCGGTACGGCGGGCGGGGCCGCGCGCGGGGCGCCTCACAGGGCGGCGACGCCGTGGTTGCGGAGCGACTGGCCGTACTGCTGGAGGACCCACAGTTCGTTCTGGACGGCCGCGAGCCGCTCCGGGTCGCCGTGCGTGCCCAGGCGGGTGAGGGTGCCCTGGACCTCGTGGACACGGCGGTCGACGGCGCGGAGGCGGACCTGGACCAGCTGCTCCCCCGCGTACGCCTCGTCGACCGTGCGGGTGAGGACGGCCTCCACGGCCAGCTCGGTGACCATCGCGCGGACCGTGTCGTCGGGGGCGGCGGCGCGGACGCGGGCCAGGTAGTCGGCGGCGGCGTCGACACCCTGCGCGGCGCCGCCCGCCTCGGCGATGGTGCGGCGCACCGCGGCGTACGGCGGGGCGGTGAACTCGTCGGCGCCGTACGCGTCGAACGCCGGGGACACCAGGGCCGGGTACTGCAGGGCGAGCTTCAGCAGCTCCCGCTCCGTGCGGTGGGCGGGGCTGCGCAGGTTGAGGGCCGGGCCGGTGAAGGAGGGCTGGGCCTGGCGCTGCCCGGCGGGCGCCGGCGGGCGGGGGCCGGTCCCCGGGCGGGGGCGGCCGTCGGGGGCGCCGCCGCGGTCCCTGGCCCAGCGGGCGAGCTGCGCGACGCGCTTCACGACGAACTGCGTGTCGAGGATGCCGAGCATCCCGGCCAGTTCCACGGCGACCTCGTGCTGCGAGGCGACGTTCTTGATGCGGGCGACGATCGGCGCGGCCTCGTCGAGGGCGGCGGCGCGGCCCGCCGGGGTCTCCAGGTCGTAGCGGTTCACGATCTGCCGCAGTGCGAACTCGAACAGCGGGGTGCGCGGCTCGACCAGCTCCTGCACGGCCTCGTCGCCCTTGACGAGCCGCAGCTCGCAGGGGTCCATGCCGTCCGGGGCGATCGCGATGTACGTCTCGGCGGCGAACTTCTGGTCGTCCTCGAAGGCCCGCAGCGCGGCCTTCTGGCCGGCCGCGTCGCCGTCGAAGGTGAAGATCACGCGGGCGGAGCCGTTGTCCATCAGCAGCCGGCGGAGGATCTTGATGTGGTCGCCGCCGAAGGCGGTGCCGCAGGTCGCGATGGCGGTGGTGACACCGGCGAGGTGGCAGGCCATGACGTCGGTGTAGCCCTCGACGACGACGGCGCGGCTGGACTTGGCGATGTCCTTCTTGGCGAGGTCGATGCCGTAGAGGACCTGCGACTTGCGGTAGATCGGCGTCTCGGGCGTGTTGAGGTACTTGGGCCCGTTGTCGTCGTCGCGGAGCCGGCGCGCGCCGAAGCCGACCACGTCGCCGCCCACGTCGCGGATGGGCCACATCAGCCGGCCGCGGAAGCGGTCGATGGGGCCGCGGCGGCCGTCCTGGGACAGGCCGGAGAGGATCAGCTCCTTGTCGGAGAAGCCCCTGCCGCGCAGGTGGCGCGTGAGGTGGTCCCAGCCGGCGGGGCTGTAGCCGACCCCGAAGTGGCCGGCGGCGGCCTGGTCGAAGCCGCGCTCGGCGAGGAACCTGCGCCCGATCTCCGCCTCCGCGCCGTCCAGCTGCTCGGCGTAGTACTGGGCGGCCGCCTTGTGCGCCTCGACCAGGCGGATGCGCTCGCCGCGCTGGTGGGTGGGGTTGTAGCCGCCCTCCTCGTAGCGGAGGGTGATGCCGGCGCGGGCGGCGAGCCGCTCGACCGTCTCCGAGAAGGAGAGGTGGTCGATCTTCATGACGAAGGCGATGGTGTCCCCGCCCTCCTGGCAGCCGAAGCAGTGGAAGAGACCCTTGCTGGGGCTGACCTGGAAGGAGGGGGACTTCTCGTCGTGGAAGGGGCACAGCCCCTTGAGGTTGCCGCCGCCGGCGTTGCGCAGCTGGAGGTACTCGGACACGACGGCGTCGATGGGGACGGCGTCCCGCACCGCCTTCACGTCGTCATCGTTGATCCTGCCTGCCACGCAGAGATTCTACGGGGGCGGGGCGCGCTCCCGGACTACGCTCCCGGCAGCAGGGAGGGCAGCGGGACCGACGGGTCCGCCAGGGCCTCCGTGTCCACGGCCGCGCCCGCCGCGCCCGCGCGGACCAGGTCCTGCACCGGCCCCGTGACCTCCCCCACGTTCACGCTCATCCCGGCCAGGACCCGGCGGTCCTTCAGCCAGAACGCGACGAACCGGCGCCTGCCGGCGTCGCCGCGCAGCACCACCTGGTCGTACGAGCCGGGCGGCGCCCAGCCGGAGTACTCCAGGCCGAGGTCGTACTGGTCGGAGAAGAAGGAGGGCAGCCGGTCGTACGACACGGCCCGGCCGAGCATGGCGCGGGCGGCGGCCGGGCCGCCGTCCAGGGCGTTGGCCCAGTGCTCCACGCGCAGCCGGACGCCGAGGAGGGGGTGGTGCGCGGCGGCGACGTCGCCGGCGGCGTGGATGTACGGGTCGGAGGTGCGCAGCGAGGCGTCGACGGCGATGCCGCCGCCGTGGGCGCGGTCGGCGAGGGCGAGCCCGGCGGCCTCGGCGAGCTCGGTGCGGGGCACGGCGCCGACCGCGGCGAGCACGGCGTGCGCGGGGTGCTCGTCGCCGTCGTCGGTGCGGGCGGCGAGGACCGCGCCGTCCTGGCCGACGATCTCGGAGAGGCGGGTGCCGAACCGGAAGCGGACGCCGTGGTCGGCGTGCAGCTCGGTGAGGATCTGGCCCAGCTCGGGGCCGACGGCCTGGTGGAGCGGGGTGGCCTCCGGTTCGACGACGGTGACCTCGGCGCCGTAGCCGCGGGCGGCGGCGGCGACCTCCAGGCCGATCCAGCCGGCGCCGGCGACGACCAGGTGGCCGTTGTCGCGGCCGAGGGCGGCGAGGGCGCCCCGGAGGCGGTCGGCGTCGCCGAGGCGGCGCAGGTGGTGGACGCCGGCGAGGTCGGTGCCGGGGACGTCGAGGCGGCGCGGTTCGGCGCCGGTGGCGAGGAGCAGCCTGTCGTAGGGGAGCGTGGTGCCGTCGGCGAGGCGGACCGTCCGCCGGTCGCGGTCGACGGCGGTGGCGGGCCGGCCGAGGTGGAGCTCAACGCCGGAGCGGGCGTACCAGGCGGGTTCGTGGACGAAGACGCCGTCGCGCGCCTCCCTGCCGGACAGGTAGCCCTTGGACAGCGGGGGGCGTTCGTAGGGGTGGTCGGGTTCGTCGCCGACGAGGACCACCCGTCCGGGGAACCCCTCGGCGCGCAGGGTCTCCGCCGCCCTGGCACCGGCCAGTCCCCCGCCCACGATGACGAAGGTCTCGTCCGTGTCGACCACGTGTCGCCTCCTACCCGGGATGCGCGGTGCGTCCGTGTCCACGCTACGCCGCGCGCCGCCGTCCGGTCGGGTGCCCGGGGAGGGCCCCGCGCCGTGCGGGGGCGCGGAGGAGGGCCTACCGGGTGCGGCGGGGGGCGGCCAGGCGCGCGTGGAGGGCGCGGGCGGCGGCGTCGGTGAGGGAGGCGATCTGGTCGACGACGACCCGCTTGCGGGCCCGGTCGTCGGGCGCGGCGTCGAACAGGGCGCGGAACTGCGGGTCGAGGCCGTCGGGGGCGCGCCGCACCAGCGCGTCGGCCAGTTCGGCGATGACGACGCGCTGGTCGGCGCGGAGGGCCTCCTGCTCGGCGCGCTGCATCACGTACCGGTCGGCGACGGCCTTGAGGACGGCGCACTCGTTGCGGGTCTCGCGGGGGACGACGAGCCGGGCGCCGTACCGGGTGAGGCGGCCGGAGCCGTACGCCTGGCGGGTGGCGCCCTCGGCGGCGAGGCAGAAGCGGCCGATGAGCTGGCTGGTGGCGTCCTTGAGGCGGGCCTGGGCGAGGGCGGTGCCGTCGTAGCCGTGCGGCCACCACTCCTGGTCGACGAGCCGGTCGAGGGCGTCGGCGAGCTCCTGCGGGTCGGTGTCGGCCGGCACGTAGCGGCCGACGGCGACGCGCCAGATGTCGGCGCGCTCCGGTTCGGCGAGGAGGAGGTTGGGGTCGACGTGTCCGGCGTGGAGGCCGTCCTCGAAGTCGTGCACCGAGTAGGCGACGTCGTCGGACCAGTCCATGACCTGGGCCTCGAAGCAGGTGCGGCCGGCGGGGGCGCCCCGGCGGGCCCAGGTGAAGACGGGCAGGTCGTCCTCGTACACGCCGAACTTCGGGGAGTGCGGGTCGGTGGGGTGGGCGCCGCGCGGCCACGGGTACTTGGTGGCGGCGTCGAGGGCGGCGCGGGTGAGGTTGAGGCCGACGCTGACGAGGTCGCCGGTGGCGGGGTCGGGGACGAACCGCTTGGGTTCGATGCGGGTGAGCAGGCGCAGCGACTGGGCGTTGCCCTCGAAGCCCCCGCAGTCCTCGGCGAACTCGTTGAGGGCCTGCTCGCCGTTGTGCCCGAACGGCGGGTGGCCCATGTCGTGGGAGAGGCAGGCGGCTTCGACGAGGTCGGGGTCGCAGCCGAGCGCGGCGCCCAGTTCGCGGCCGACCTGGGCGCATTCGAGGGAGTGGGTGAGCCGGGTGCGGGGGCTGGCGTCCCAGGCGGGGCTCCTCGTGCCGGGGGTGACGACCTGGGTCTTGCCGGCGAGGCGGCGCAGGGCGGAGGAGTGCAGGACGCGCGCCCGGTCGCGCTGGAAGGCGGTGCGGCCGGGGCGCTTGTCGGGCTCGGCGGCCCAGCGTTCGGTGGCCGCCGCGTCGTACGCGCTGTCCTGGGGGGTCGTGCCTGCCGTGCCGTTCATGCAGTGAAGGTAACCGCCCGGGGTGACGGTGAAGCGTGCGCCGCGTCAGGCGGGGGCGTACGCGCGGGGCGCCGGGGCCGCGGCGCGGCGGGTGAGGGCCTCGTCGTAGCGGTGCAGGACGAGCCGGGCCAGCGCGGGGTGCGGGCCGAGGGGGGCGGCGGCGATCCAGGGCGCGGCGGCGGCGCTGCGGGTGGCGAAGAGGCCGGGGGCGGTGAAGCAGGAGGCGACGGCGATCCGGGTGCGGCCGCGGGCGGCGAGCTCCCGGACGGCCTCGGGGACGGTGGGGGACGCGGCGGAGGCGTAGGCGGGGACGACGGGCACTCCGCCGAGGCGTTCGCCGAGGAGCGCCGCGAGGCGGCGGGTGCCGGCGGTGGACTCGGGGTCGCGGGAGCCGGCGGCGGCGAGGACGACGCCGGCGGTGCGGCTCGTGCGGGGGCCGGGGCGCCAGCCGGCCTCGGCGAGCCGGTCGTGGAGGGCCTCGGCGAGGAGCGGGTGGGGTCCGAGGGGGGCCGCGACACGGACGCGCACGCGGGGGGCGGCGGCCGCGGCGGCCCGCGGCAGGTCGTGTTTGACGTGGTGGCCGCGGCCGAAGAGGAGCGGCACGAGGATCGCGTCGCCGCCGGCGGGGAGGTCGTCGAGGGTGTCGGTGAGCAGGGGTTCGTCGAGTTCGACGTGGCCGAGCCGGACGGGCAGGCCGGGGCGGAGCCCGCGGACCTCGTCGAGCAGCGCGGCCACCGCGGGCAGGGCCCGGGGGTCTCGGCTGCCGTGGGCGACGGCGACCAGGGTGGGTGTGCTCATGGGCGGCCTGCGCGTTCCGTCGGGGGTGGGGATCGTGTGCCGATCCTGGCGCGCGGAGATTGCCGCGGTGTTGCGCGGCGGTGACGGGTGCTTTGGCGTCGGCTCACCCGGCGGGCGGGGCGGGTGTCAGCGGGCGGCGGCGCGGCCACCGGGATCGCGCCCGCCTCGCTGCCCGGCTTCGTCGCCGCGCGGTCGCTCGGCGCGCTGCCCGGCGCCGCCCCCGCCGGGCCGCCGTGCGGGCCCCGGCCGGCCGGGCGCCGGGGGCGCCGCGCCCGCCCTCCCCGGGGCGGCTGCCCAGACGGGCCTGCGAGACTGGGGACATGGAGACCCTGTCACCCGAACGCGTCGACGCGTACCTGCGCCGCATCGGCGCCGACCGGCCCTCCCGCCCCACCGAGGACGCGCTGCACGACCTGCAGCTGCGGCACCTGACGACCGTGCCGTTCGAGAACCTCTCGATCCACCTCGGCGAGGACGTCGTCCTGGAGGAGGAGGCGCTCGTCGGGAAGATCGTGGACGGCCTGCGCGGCGGATTCTGCTACGAGTTGAACGGCGCCTTCGCGGCGCTGCTGCGGTCCCTCGGGTACGAGGTGGACCTGCTCCAGGCCCGCGTGTACGACAAGGACGGCCGCCCCGGCATCCCCTACGACCACCTCGCGCTGCGGGTCCGGGCGGCCGACGGCGACGGCCGGGCCTGGCTGACCGACGTGGGCTTCGGCGACCACAGCCACTTCCCGATCGACCTCGGCGAACGGGGCGACCAGAAGGACCCGTCGGGGGTGTTCCGGATCGTGGAGTGCGAGGGGCCCGGGGCGGACGGCGACCTCGACGTGGTGCGGGACGGCAGGCCCCAGTACCGGCTGGAGCGGCGGCCGCGCGCGCTGTCCGACTTCGCGGCGGGCGCCTGGTGGCACCGCACCTCGCCCCGGTCGCACTTCACCCGCTCGCCGGTCTGCTCGCTCCTCACCGCGCGGGGCCGCCTCACGCTCAGCGGCCGGCGGCTCGTCACCACCGAGGACGGCCGGCGTACGGAGCGCCCGCTCGCCGACGACGCGGAGCTGCTCGCCGCGTACCGCGAGCACTTCGGCGTCCGCCTGGACCGGCCGCCGGTGCCCCTGCACCCCCGCCCCTGACGGGCGGGCCCGCGCGCCGGGGCGCGGGTGCCATCCTGGTGGCGACGGCGGTGTCCCACCCGGAGGTGCGCGAGCGTGACGCAGGTTCTGACCGTACTGACCACCACCGACGGCGCGGCGAAGGCCGAGGCGCTGGCGCGGGGCGCGGTGGAGGCGCGCCTCGCCGCGTGCGCGCAGGTCTCCGGGCCGGTGACGTCCGTCTACCGCTGGGAGGGCGCCGTCGAGACCGCGCAGGAGTGGCAGGTGCTGTTCAAGACGGCCGCCGCGCGGTACGACGCGCTGGAGGAGCACATCCGCCGCCACCACGACTACGCGACGCCGGAGATCGTCGCCACGCCCGTGGTGCGGGGCGGCGCCGACTACCTGGCGTGGGTGGAGCGGGAGACGGCCGGATGACCGCCGGCGAGCTGCCGTTCTTCGTGTACGGGACGCTGCGGCCCGGCGAGCCCAACCACGCCCTGTTCCTCCGGGGCCGCACCGCCGCCGAGGAGCCGGCGCGGCTGCCGGGCGCCGTCCTCCACGACGGGCCCGGCTACCCGTACGCGGTGCGCGGCGGCACCGGCCACGTCGCCGGGGACCTCGTGCACGCCGCGCCGGGCGCGTACGGCGGGCTGCTGGCCTCCCTGGACCTGCTGGAGGAGTACCACGGCCCCGGCCACCCGCGGAACCTGTACGAGCGCCGGCGCTGCGACGTGGTCCGCGTGCGGGACGGGGCCCCGGTGCCGGCGTGGGTGTACGTGGCGGCGGCGCGCGCCGTGCCGGGGCCGCGGATACCGGGCGGCGACTGGCTCAGCCGCCGGCCGCTTCGAGGCGTACCGCGCACACCTTGAACTCGGGCATCTTCGACGTCGGGTCGAGCGCCGGGTTGGTGAGCGTGTTGGCGCGGCCCTCGCCCGGCCAGTGGAACGGCATGAACACCGTGTCGGGCCGGATCGCCGTGGTGATGCGGGCCGGGGCGACCGCCCGCCCGCGCCGCGACACGACCGCGACCGGGTCGCCCTCCGCGACGCCGACCCGCTCCGCGAGCCGCGGGTGCAGCTCCACGAACGGCCCGGGGGCGGCGGCGTTCAGCTCCTCGACCCGCCGGGTCTGGGCGCCCGACTGGTACTGGGAGACGACGCGGCCCGTCGTCAGGACGACCGGGTACTCCTCGTCGGTCTCCTCGGCGGACGCCCGGTGCGTGACCGGGACGAACCGGGCCCGGCCGTCCGGGGTGGCGAACCGGTCGAGGAACAGCCGGGGCGTACCGGGGTGGCCGGGGTCGGGGCACGGCCAGAAGACGCCGTCCTCCTCGATGATGCGCCGGTAGCTGATGCCCGCGTAGTCGGCGATGCCGCCCGCGGAGGCGCGGCGCAGCTCGTCGAAGACCTCCTCGGGGTCGGTCGGGAAGCCCTTCTCCCAGCCGAGCAGCTCCGCGAGGCCGTGCAGCACCTCCAGGTCGCTGCGGACCCCCTCGGGCGGGCTGATCGCCCGGCGGCGGAGCAGGACCCGGCCCTCCAGGCTGGTGGTGGTCCCGGTCTCCTCCGCCCACTGCGTGACGGGCAGGACGACGTCCGCGAGGGCGGCCGTCTCGGAGAGCACCACGTCGGCGACGGCGAGGAAGTCCAGGGACCTCAGCCGCTCCTCGACGTGCGCGGCGCGCGGCGCGGAGACGACCGGGTTGGACCCCATCAGCAGCAGCGCCCTGACGTCCCGGCCGAGCGCGTCGAGCAGTTCGTAGGCGCTGCGCCCGGGGCCGGGCAGGGTGTCCGGGTCGACGCCCCACACTCCGGCGACGTGGGCGCGGGCCGCGGGGTCGTCCAGCTTGCGGTAGCCGGGCAGCTGGTCGGCCTTCTGGCCGTGCTCGCGGCCGCCCTGGCCGTTGCCCTGGCCGGTGAGGCAGCCGTACCCGGACAGGGGGCGGCCGGCGCGGCCGGTGGCCAGGCACAGGTTGATCCAGGCGCCGACGGTGTCGGTGCCCTTGGACTGCTGCTCGGGGCCGCGCGCGGTGAGGACCATGCCGCTGGGCGCGTCGCAGAACATCGCGACGGCCTCGCGCAGCTGCGGCACCGGCACGCCCGTGATGCGCTCGACGAGCGCCGGCCAGTGGGACATGGCGGCGGCGCGGGCACCGGCCCACCCGGTCGTGCGGCTCTCGACGAACTCCTCGTCGACGCGCCCCTCGGCGACCACCAGGTGGAGCAGGCCGAGCGCGAGGGCGAGGTCGGTGCCGGGGCGGGGCGCGAGGTGCAGGTCGGCCTGTTCGGCGGTGCGGGTGCGGCGCGGGTCGACGACGACGAGCCTGCCGCCGTTCTCCCTCAGCTCGGTCAGGTACCGCAGCGCCGGCGGCATCGTCTCGGCCAGGTTGGAGCCGACCAGGATGACGCAGCCGGTGCGCGGGAGGTCCTCCAGCGGGAACGGCAGGCCCCGGTCGAGGCCGAACGCCCTGGTGTGGGCCGCCGCGGCGGACGACATGCAGAAGCGGCCGTTGTAGTCGATCTGGGAGGTGCCGAGGACGAGCCGGGCGAACTTGCCGAGCGTGTACGCCTTCTCGTTGGTGAGCCCGCCGCCGCCGAACACCCCGACCCCGTCGGGCCCGTGCGCGGCGCGGGTGCGCCGCAGCCCGTCGGCGACGGCGCGCAGTGCCTCCTCCCAGGTGGCCGGTTCCAGCCCGCCCGCGGCGTGGCGCCGGATCAGCGGCCCGGTCAGCCTGACCCGGGAGGAGAGCACGGCGGGTGCGGTACGTCCCTTGCCGCACAGGGCGCCCCGGTTGACGGGGAAGTCCGTGCGCTCCACGACGTCGACCCCGCCGCCCTCGGCGGGCCGGAGGTTCATTCCGCACTGCAGGGCGCAGTACGGGCAGTGCGTGGAGGTGGTGGCGGTGGCGAGCATGCCACCGAGCGTGCGGCGCGTGTGTTACGGCCGGGGTCCCGGTGTATTACGCACGGGGTACGTCGCGCTCCGGCGGCGCGGCCCCGGGCGGTGAGCCGCGCGGGGG
>NZ_BMSV01000007.1:0-106653 GCF_014649335.1 Streptomyces roseolilacinus | reverse complement strand
GGGGGGGGGCTCAGCCGGCCGACGCGAGGGCCTCGGTGACGCCGGTCTCCTGCCGGCCGAGGAAGACCGGGTCCGGCCGCAGGACCACGTCCGCGGCGGCCTTCCCCGCGGCGGCCAGCTCGCGGACCCCGCCGTAGTACCAGACCGCGTCGTGCGGCTCGGCGACCCCGACGCCGTACGACTCGACGCCGGCCGCGCGGCAGAGGGCGACCGCCCGCCGGACGTGGAAGCCCTGGGTGACGAGGACGGCCCGGTCGACGCCGAAGATCCGCTTGGCGCGGACGCAGGAGTCCCAGGTGTCGAAGCCGGCGTGGTCGTTGACGATCCGCGTGCCGGGCACGCCGCGCTCGACGAGGTACGCGCGCATGGCGTCCGGCTCGTCGTAGTCGGCGCGGCTGTTGTCGCCGGTGACGAGGACGACCTTCACCTTGCCCGTGCGGTACAGCTCGGCGGCCGTGTCGAGCCGGTGCGCCAGGTACGGGGTGGGGCGGCCCTTCCACAGGCCGGCGCCGAACACCACGGCCACGTCGCGGGCCGGTACGTCGGCGGCGGTGCGCAGGCTGCCGGCGGTGCTGGTGTGCAGCCAGGTCGCCGGCGCGAGCGCCAGGACGCAAGCCAGCATCACGCCCTGCGCCAGCCGCCGCTGCCCCCGCCGCGTGCCCGGCACCAGTCCGCGCGTCCAGCCCCGCATCACGAGCCCTCCCGTCGCCCCGGCACGCGCGGTGCGCGCCCCCTCGTCCTGTCCGACGCGCCCGCCGGCCCCCCGGTTCGCCGGACGGCCGGGCGGCGGGTGTGACGTGCGTCCCCCCGCCGTGCCGGGCGGTCAGGCGGCGGCCCGCTCGAACTGCGCCGCGTACAGCCGGGCGTAGGCGCCGCCGGCCGCCAGGAGCTCCTCGTGCGTGCCCTGTTCGACGATGCGTCCGGCCTCCATCACCAGGATCACGTCGGCGTCGCGGATCGTGGAGAGGCGGTGGGCGATGACGAAGGAGGTGCGGCCCGCGCGCAGGGACGCCATGGCCCGCTGGATCAGCACCTCGGTGCGGGTGTCGACGGCGCTGGTCGCCTCGTCGAGGACGAGGACGGACGGCTCGGTGAGGAACGCCCGCGCGATGGTGACCAGTTGTCTCTCGCCCGCGCTGAGCCCGGCGCCGTCCTCGTCGAGGACCGTGTCGTAGCCGTCGGGCAGGGTGCGGACGAACCGGTCGGCGTGGGTGGCCATGGCCGCCTCGACGATCCGCTCCCGGGGCACGTCGCCGGGGACGCCGTACGCGATGTTCTCGGCGATCGTGCCGCCGAACAGCCAGGTGTCCTGGAGGACCATGCCGATGCCGGAGCGCAGCTCGTCGCGGGAGAGGGCGGTGACGTCGGTGCCGTCGACGAGGATGCGGCCGCCGGTCGTCTCGTGGAACCGCATGAGGAGGTTGACCAGGGTGGTCTTGCCCGCGCCGGTCGGACCGACGATGGCGACGGTGCGGCCGGGTTCGACGGTGAGGGACAGGTCCTCGATGAGGGGCTTCGCCGGGTCGTAGCGGAAGGAGACGCGGTCGAAGGCGACGTGCCCGGCCCGGCGGGCCGGGGGCGCGCCGGTGCCGGCGGGCGCGGGGTCCGGGGACTCCTCCTCGGCGTCGAGCAGGTCGAAGACGCGCTCGGCGGAGGCGACGGCGGACTGGAGGAGGTTCGCCATGGCGGCGATCTGGTTGACCGGGCCGTTGAACTCGTAGGAGTACTGCACGAAGGCCTGCACGTCGCCGATGGACAGCGTCCCGGAGGCCACCCGCAGCCCGCCGACGACGGCGACGAGGACGTAGTTGAGGTTGCCGACGAACGCCATGGCGGGCTGGATGAGCCCGGAGACGAACTGGGCGCGGAAGCTCGCCCGGTACAGGTCGTCGCCGAGGGCGTCGAACGTCTCCACGGCCTCCCGGCCCCGGCCGAAGGCCCGCACCTCGGCGTGGCCGGAGTACATCTCCTCGACGTGCCCGTTGAGCTTGCCGGTGACCGCCCACTGGCGGACGAACTGCGGCTGGGCGCGCTTGCCGATGCGGGCGGCGGCGAACACCGACACGGGCACGGTGCCCACCGCGACCAGGGCGAGCAGCGGTGAGATCCAGGTCATCATCGCCAGCACGCCGAGGACCGTGAGCAGGGCGCGGGTCATCGGGATGAACGCCTGCTGCATGGTCTGGGTGACGTTGTCGACGTCGTGGGTGAGCCGGCTGAGGACCTCGCCGCGCGGCTGCCGGTCGAGGTGGGCGAGCGGCAGCCGGGACAGCTTGGCCTGCGCCCGGGCGCGCAGCCGGTGCCCGGCGCGGTGGACGGCGGTCATGACCAGGCGCGCCTGGAGCCAGGCGAACGCGGCGGAGGCGGCGGCCACGGCGAGGACCAGCCCGAGGACGTCGGCGACGGCCCCGAAGTCCGCCCCGCCGGCCGTGCGCGCCCCGGACACCACCAGGTCGGTGGCGTCGCCGAGGAGCTTGGGGATGAGGACGGCCAGGGCGACGTACGCGACGGCCGCGGCGAGGGACCCCAGCAGCAGGGCGCGTTCGGGGGCGAAGACGCGCAGCAGGCGCAGCCCGGAGCGGCGGAAGTCCAGCGACCGCTCCGGGACGGGCGCGGCGGGCGTGCCGGGGCCGCGGGGCCCGGGGGCGGGACGGGCGGGGCGGCTCATGCGGCCTCCTCCTCGGTGAGCTGGGACAGGACGATCTCCCGGTACGTGGGGCTGTCGCGCAGCAGCTCCTCGTGGGTGCCCGTGCCGACCACCCGGCCCTCGTCGAGGACGACGATGCGGTCGGCGCCGCGGATGGTGGCGACGCGCTGGGCGACGATGACGACGGTGGCGTCCGCGGTCTCCTCGGCCAGCGCGGCGCGCAGCAGCGCGTCGGTGCGGTGGTCGAGCGCCGAGAACGAGTCGTCGAACAGGTACACCTGCGGGCGGGCCACCAGGACGCGGGCGATGGCGAGGCGCTGGCGCTGGCCGCCGGACAGGTTCGTGCCGCCCTGCTCGACGGGGGCGTCCAGGCCCTCGGGGAGCGCCTCGACGAACTCACGCGCCTGGGCGACGTCCAGGGCGTGCCACAGCTCCTCGTCGGTCGCGCCGGGCCTGCCGTAGCGGAGGTTGGAGGCGACGGTGCCGGAGAACAGGTACGGCTTCTGCGGCACCAGGCCGACGGTCCGGGCCAGCAGGTCGGGGTCCAGGTCGCGGACGTCCACGCCGCCGACGCGGACGGTGCCGCCGGTCGGGTCGAACAGCCGCGGCACCAGGCCCAGCAGGGTCGTCTTGCCGCTGCCGGTGGAGCCGATGACGGCGGTGGTGCGGCCGGGGCGCGCGGTGAGGGAGACGCCGTGCAGCACGTGCTCCTCCGCGCCCGGGTAGCCGAAGCGGGCGTCGCGGACCTCCAGGTGCCCGGGTCCGCGCAGGGAGCGGACCGGGTCGGCGGGCGGGACGACGGTCGGCTCGGTGTCGAGGACCTCGCGGATGCGCTCGGCGCTGACCTCGGCCCTGGGCACCTGCATGAGCAGGAACATCGTCATCATCACGGCCATGAAGATCTGGAGCAGGTAGCCGAGGAACGCGATGAGGGCGCCGGCCTGGAGCGTGCCGGCCTCCAGCCGGTGGCCGCCCGCCCAGACGACGGCGACGGTGGCGAGCTCCCAGACGACGATGACCATCGGGTACATGAGCGCGGTCAGCCGGCCCACCCGCAGCGAGACGGCCGTCAGCTCGTCGTTGGCGGTGCCGAACCGGCGCTGCTCGTGGCGGTCGCGGACGAAGGCGCGGACGACGCGGACGCCGCCGATCTGCTCGCGCAGCACCTGGTTGACCCGGTCGAGACGCTCCTGGGTGGTGCGGAACAGCGGGGGCATGCGCCGCACGACGAGCAGCACGGTCCCGCCGAGCAGCGGCACGAACAGCAGCAGGAGCAGGGCGAGCGGCACGTCCTGGGCGAGGGCCAGCCCGATGCCGCCGAGGCACATCAGGGGCGCCGCGACCAGGGTGGTCAGGGCGAGCACGGCGAGCGTCTGGACCTGCTGGACGTCGTTGGTGGTGCGGGTGACGAGGGAGGCGGGCCCGAAGCGGCCCACCTCCCGTACGGAGAACTCCTGGACGCGGCGGAAGACGGCGGAGCGCAGGTCGCGGCCCACGCCCATGGCGACGCGGGCCGCGGCGAACACGGCGGCGCCCGCCGCGGTGACCTGGAGGAGCGTGACGGCGGCCATGGCGCCGCCGGTGGCGAGGACGTGGCCGGTGTCCCCGCGCAGGACGCCGCCGTTGACGAGGTCGGCGTTGAGGGTCGGCAGGAGCAGGCCGGCCAGGGACTGGACCAGCTGGAGGACGACGACGAGGGCGAGCAGCCGCCGGTGGGGGCGGAGGCGGGCGCGGAGCAGGCGCAGCAGCACGGCCGCCGCTCCTCAGCCCGCGTAGGGGTGGGCGGCGCGGGCGGTGCGCAGGGCGCGGCCCCACCAGCCGAGCTGGTCGAGCATGCGCTTCGCGGCGCCGTCGGGCCCGGCGGGGTCCTTGAGCCCGCCGTCGTCGGTGAAGAGGCCGCCGGCGTTGTGGAAGGAGACCGTGTCGCGGACGGTGACGGCGTGCAGTTCGGCGAAGACCTGGCGCAGGTGCTCGACGGCGCGCAGGCCGCCGGAGACGCCGCCGTAGGAGACGAAGGCGACGGGCTTGGCCTGCCACTCCGTGTAGTGCCAGTCGACGAGGTTCTTCAGGGGGGCCGGGTAGGAGTGGTTGTACTCGGGGGTGAGGACGACGAACGCGTCGGCGGCGGCGAGCCGGGGGCTGACCTCCGCCAGTGCGGCGCGGGCCTCGGGCGAGGGGGTGTGGGAGAGGGCGGCCGGCAGTACGGTCCGCGCGAGGTCGACGACGTCGACGGTGAAGTCGGCGCGCTGCCGGGCGCGGGAGGTGAACCAGTCGGCGACGATCGGGGCGAAGCGTCCCTCGCGGTTGCTGCCGACGATGACGGCCAGCTTCAGGGGCTGTTCGGAGGAGGTGGGTCGCGGGGTGGTTTCCGTGGTGAGGTCCATGCGGGGAGCCTCACACCTCAACCAAACTTCAGGTCAAGCGCCGCTCGCGTCACCCGTTCGGAACGCCTCGCACCACGGGGCGGGTTCACCGTTCCGACCTGCGAAGACGTCCTGGCCGGAGACTTTTCCTGACGGTGGGTCAGCAGGCGCGGGGGGCGGTCCTGGCCTTACCTCGGAGAGCAGGACACCCGCTCGAAGCGCTGCCCGGAGGATCCCATGCGCACCACTGCCCGCTCGCTGACCGGTACCGCGCTCGCGGCCGTCTGCCTCGGCGCCCTCGCCGCCCCCGCGGCGTACGCCGGCGACCTCGGGACCCTGGAGATATCCCCCTCCACCGCCGCCCCGGGCACGAGCGTCACCGTCAGCACCCGCGCCTGCGGACCGGACGGGCACGGCGTGGGCGACGCGCGGGCGCTCGGCGCCGGCGAGTTCAAGGTGCGCCCCGGCGCCCACAAGGACACGGCGACCGGCACCTTCCGCGTCCCGGAGCACGCCAAGCCGGGCACCTACGGCATCGGCGTGGCCTGCGACAACGGCAGGACCGCCGCGGGCGACCTGGTGGTCCGGCACGGCGGCGGCCCCACCCACCACCCGACGCACCAGCCGACGCACCAGCCGACCCACCACCCCACCCAGGACGGTCCGCACGGCCACGTGAAGACGGGCGTGGGCGGCAGCGCCGGCCCCGACGCCGCACGCGTCGCGACGGGCGCGGCGATCCTGGCCGGCGCCGCCGCGGCGGGCGCCTGGACGCTGCGCCGCCGCGCGAACGGCGACCACGGCTGACCCCGCCCTGATCACGGCCGGCCCCCTCGACGGGACGCCCCGCCCGCCCCTCGGCGGGGCGCCCCTCCCCCGGCGGGCGGCCGCCGCCCCCACCGGCGAGGCGCTCCTCCTCCCGGCTCCCCGTCCCTCCCCCGACTCCCGCCCCCGCCGCGCGGCCCCGAGACCGCGGCGGGGGCGGGGACCCCCCGTCCGCGGGGCCCCTCCGGCGAGGACCCCGTCCCGCGAGGGGCCCGCACCCGGAGGTCCCACCCCCATGAGCAGCCCCACCGACACCGGCACCCGAGGCAAGGGCTGGGGCCTGGCCATCGCCGCGTGCGTCGGCCTGTGGCTGGTGCAGAGCGGCTCGGGCGAGCTGGACCCGCCCGTCCCCTCCGCCGCCGAGGCGTTCACGGCCGGGCCCGGCCGGTACGCCCCCGCGGCCGCCGAGCCGATGCCGCCGTCCGCGCCGGTACGGGTCCGCGTCCCGCGCATCGGCGTCGACGCGCCCGTCATCCGGCTCGGCCTCGCCGCGGACGGCAGCCTCGAGGTGCCCCCGGCCGGGGACCGCAACCTGGCCGGCTGGTACGGGGGCGGCACCCCGCCCGGCGCCCGCGGCACGGCGATCATGGCGGGCCACGTCGACGACGACGAGGGCCCCGCGGTGTTCTACGCGCTGGGCGCCCTGAAGAAGGGCGACCGCGTCGAGGTGACCCGCCTGGACGGGCGGACCGCCGTGTTCGCCGTCGACGCCGTCGAGGTGTACGACAACGACGACTTCCCCGACGAGAAGGTGTACGGCCGGTCCGACCGCGCCGAGCTGCGCGTCATCACCTGCGGCGGCGGCTTCTCCCCGAAGACCGGCTACCAGGGCAACGTCGTCGTGTACGCCCACCTCGTCGGCGCGCGCTGACCGCTCCGGCTCCGGCTCCGCCCCGCGCCGCCGTCACACCCGCGCCGCGCCACAGCCCCGCCCCGCCGTCACGCCCACTGGTCGAACGCCAGCTTCGCGACGAGCGAGAACACCACGATCAGCAGCACCCCGCGCACGAACCCCGCGCCCCTGCGCAGCGCCATCCGCGCCCCCAGCGTGCCGCCCGCCAGGTTGAACACCGCCATCAGCGCCGCCAGCCGCCACAGGACGTTCCCCTGGTACGCGAACATCGCCAGCGCGCCGGCGTTCGTGCACACGTTGACGACCTTCGCGGTGGCCGAGGCGGTCACCAGGTCCAGGTGCAGCACCGCCGTGAGCGCCAGCACCAGGAACGTGCCGGTGCCGGGCCCGAACAGCCCGTCGTAGAAGCCCAGCCCGCCGCCCACCAGCACGACCGCGGTGACGACCCGGGCCCGCCGCACCGGCCCCCGGGGCACCGTCCCGGTCCCGAACGACGGCCGCAGCAGCACGAACGCCGCGACGCCCAGCAGCACGGCGAGGATCACCGGGCGCAGCACCTCGCTGCTGACGCCCGCCGCGAGGAACGCCCCGCCCATCGAACCGGCGAGCGCGGCCAGGCCGATCCCGGCGGCCGTCCGCACCGGCACGGGCGTCCTGCGCAGGTAGGTCAGGGCCGCGCCGGTCGTGCCGACGATGGACACCGCCTTGTTCGTCCCCAGGCACTGCGCGGCCGGCACGTGCGGCACGCCCAGCAGCAGCGCCGGCAGGAGCAGCAGCCCGCCGCCGCCCACCACCGCGTCGATCCAGCCCGCCAGCAGCGCGGCGAGGCAGAGCAGCACGAGGGCGGTCAGCGAGATGTCCGGCATGCTCATGACCCTATGCGGCGCCCCGAAGTGCCCCCCGCCGGGCCCTCCCCCGCCCCCGCCGGGCTCCGGGCGGGAGGGCCGCCGCCGCCCTCACCACCGGTGGGCACCCCCGCTGAGGTCAGCTTTCCGCGCGTGAAACAAACGGGATCCCGACGGGAAACACCGCCGACGCACGCTGCTGGACATGAGTTCACGGATCGTGGTGGTCGGCGGTGGCACGGCGGGGGCGCGCCTCGCCGAACGGCTGCCCGTCACCCTGCTCGGCGAGGAGCCGCACGCCCCGTACAACCGGGTGCTGCTCGCGGACGTCCTGGCCGGCAGGTACGGGCCCGAGGTGATCGCCCTGCCCGCGCCCCGCGGCGAGCCGGCGCGGCGCGGGACGCGCGTCACCGGCATCGACCGGGACGCCCGCGAGGTGCGCTGCGCGGACGGCACCCGCGTCGCGTACGACCGGCTGGTCCTGGCCACCGGCTCGAACCCGGTGCTGCCGCCGCTGCGCGGCCTCGCCGGCGGCGACCGGCTGCCCGCCGGGGTGCACGCGTTCCGGACGCTCGACGACTGCCTGGCGCTGGACGCGCGGGTGGGGCCCGGGGTGCGCGCCGTGGTCATCGGCGGCGGGCTGCTCGGGGTGTCCGCCGCCCGCGCGCTGGCCGCCCGGGGCGCCGAGGTGGTGCTGGCCCAGCAGGGCGAGCACCTCATGGAGCGCCAGCTGGACGCCGACGCCTCCGAGCTGCTGCGCCGCCACCTGGCGGGGCTCGGCGTGGAGGTGCACACCGAGTGCCGGGTGCGCGGCCTGAAGGCCGCGTCGGGCGCGGTGAGCGCCGTCGAGCTGGCCGACGGGTTCGTGCTCGACGCCGACCTGGTCGTCCTCGCCTGCGGGGTCCGCCCGCGCGTCGGGCTCGCCCTGGAGGCGGGGCTGGACGTGCGGCGCGGGATCGTCGTCGACGACCGGCTGCGCACCTCCGACCCGTACATCCACGCCGTGGGCGACTGCGCCGAGCACGAGGGCCGGCTCTACGGACTGGCCGGCGCCGCCCTGGAGCAGGCCGACGTGCTCGCCACCGTCCTGGCCGGGGGCGCCGCCGCCTACCGGGGCACCCGGGCGCTGACCCGGCTCAGCCTGGACGCCCTCGAACTGGCCGCGTTCGGCGAGGCCGTCCCCCGGCCCGGCGACGACACCGTGCGGCTCACCGACGCCACCCGCAGCGCGTACCGGAAGGTCGTCGTCCGGGGCGACCGGCTGGTCGGCGGCGTCCTGCTCGGCGACCTCGGCGCGGTCGGCACGCTCGCCCGGGCGTGGGAGGGCGACGAGGCCCTCCCCGACGCGTCCCTGCTCCACCTGCTCACCCATGACGGAGGCTCCTGACATGCCGAACACGCCCGGGGCGGCGCACACGCCCACCATCGTCCTCGTCGGCCACGGCATGGTCGGCCAGCGCTTCCTGGAGGCCCTCGCCGAGCGCGGTGTGACCGGACGGGCCCGCGTGGTCGTCCTGTGCGAGGAGCCCCGCCCCGCGTACGACCGGGTCCAGCTGTCCTCGTACTTCTCCGGCCGCACGCCCGACGACCTGTCGATGGTGCCCGAGGGCTTCATGGCCGAGCACGGCGTCGAACTGCGCACCGGCGACCCGGCGGTCGCGATCGACCGGGAGGCCCGCACCGTCACCGCGCGGTCCGGGCTGACCGTCGCGTACGACACGCTGGTCCTGGCGACCGGCTCGTACCCGTTCGTGCCGCCGGTCCCCGGCAAGGACGCCAAGGGCTGCTTCGTCTACCGCACGATCGAGGACCTCCTCGCCATCGAGGAGTACGCCAAGAGCGCGAGGACCGGCGCGGTCGTCGGCGGCGGCCTGCTGGGGCTGGAGGCGGCCGGGGCGCTCAAGGGCCTCGGACTCGACACCCACGTCGTGGAGTTCGCGCCCCGGCTGATGCCGGTCCAGGTGGACGAGGGCGGCGGCGCCGCGCTGCTGCGCACCGTCGAGGGCATGGGCCTGTCCGTCCACACGGGCGTGGGCACGCAGGAGGTGACCGTCGGGGACGACGGCGCGGTCACCGGCATGAAGCTGTCGGACGGCTCCGAACTCGCCGCGGACATGGTGGTGTTCTCCGCCGGTGTCCGCCCCCGCGACCAGCTGGCCCGCGACTGCGGCCTCACGGTCGGCGAGCGCGGCGGCATCGCGATCGACGAGCGGTGCCGCACCTCCGACCCGGCGGTCTACGCGATCGGCGAGTGCGCCCTCGCGGTGGACGGCAGGGTGTACGGCCTGGTGGCGCCGGGCAACGAGATGGCGCTGACGGCCGCGGACGCCATCGCCGGGCGGGAGTCGTCGTTCACCGGCGCGGACACCTCCACGAAGCTGAAGCTGCTCGGCGTGGACGTGGCGTCGTTCGGCGACGCGCACGGCGCGGCCGAGGGCTGCCTGGACGTCGTGTACGCGGACTCGCGGTCCGGCGTGTACAAGAAGCTCGTCGTCGACACGGACGGCCGACTGCTCGGCGGTGTCCTGGTCGGCGACGCCGACGCGTACGGCATGCTGCGGCCGCTGACCGGTTCGGTGCCGCCGGTCTCCCCCGAGCAGCTGGTCCTCCCGGCGGGCGCGGGCGCGCCGGTCGCGCTGGGGCCCGAGTCGCTGCCGGACGACGCGGTGATCTGCTCCTGCCACAACGTCTCCAAGGGCGCGATCTGCGAGCACGCCACGCTGCCCGAGGTGAAGAAGTGCACCAAGGCCGGCACGGGCTGCGGCAGCTGCGTCAAGGTCATCCAGCAGCTGCTGCCGAAGACCGGCGACGGCGGGCTGTGCGGCTGCTTCCCGCAGACCCGGCAGGACCTGTACGAGATCGTGCAGGTCCTGCGGATCGCCTCGTACGCGGAGCTCCTGGACCGCTACGGGCGGGAGGAGGCCAAGGGCGGCGAGGGCTGCGAGGTCTGCAAGCCGACCGTCGCCTCGATCCTGGCGTCCCTGTCCCACGGCTACGTCCTCGACGGCGAGCAGGCCGCGCTGCAGGACACCAACGACCACTTCCTCGCCAACATGCAGCGCAACGGCTCGTACTCGATCGTGCCGCGCATCCCCGGTGGGGAGATCACCCCGGAGAAGCTGATCGTCATCGGCGAGGTGGCGCGGGACTTCGGGCTCTACACGAAGATCACGGGCGGTCAGCGGATCGACCTCTTCGGCGCGCGCGTCGAGCAGCTCCCGGCGATCTGGGCACGGCTGGTCGACGCGGGCTTCGAGTCGGGGCACGCGTACGGCAAGGCGCTGCGGACCGTGAAGTCCTGCGTGGGGCAGACCTGGTGCCGGTACGGCGTGCAGGACTCGGTGCGCATGGCGATCGACCTGGAGCTGCGCTACCGCGGCCTGCGGGCGCCGCACAAGCTGAAGTCGGCGGTGTCCGGCTGCCAGCGCGAGTGCGCCGAGGCCCAGTCGAAGGACTTCGGCGTCATCGCCACGGCGAACGGCTGGAACCTGTACGTCGGCGGCAACGGCGGCGCGACGCCGCGCCACGCGGACCTGCTGGCGAAGGACCTGTCGGACGCCGCGCTGATCAGGCTGATCGACCGGTTCCTGATGTACTACATCCGCACCGCCGAGCGGCTGGAGCGCACCGCCCCGTGGGTGGAGCGGATCGGTCTCGACCACGTCCGGGAGGTCGTGGTCGAGGACTCGCTGGGCATCGGCGAGGAGCTCGACGCGCTGATGTCCCGGCACGTGGCCGGCTACCGCGACGAGTGGTCCGAGACGCTCGCGGACCCGGAGCGGCTGGCCCGGTTCGTGTCCTTCGTGAACGCCCCCGACGCGCCGGACCCGTCGGTGCGGTTCGTGCCGGAGCGGGGCCAGATCAAGCCCGACCTGACGTTCCTCACCCTGGAAGGTGTGTCCGCCCGATGAAACTGGAGCTCTCGCACGACGACGACTGGCTGCCGATCTGCGACACCACCGTGCTGACGCCGGGCCGGGGCATGGCCGCCCTGCTGCCGGACGGCCGGCAGGCGGCGCTGTTCCGGGACCGGTCGGGGCGGCTGTACGCGATCGACAACCGGGACCCGTTCACCGGCGCCCAGGTGCTGTCGCGGGGCCTGATCGGCTCGGCGAACGGGCGCACGTTCGTCGCGTCGCCGCTGCTGAAGCAGCGCTTCGACCTGGAGACCGGCCGCTGCCTGGACGACGACGAGGTCGCGGTGGCGGTGTACCCGGTGCGCACGAGCTGACGGTACGGGGCGGGCCGGGAGACGGCGACGGGGACCGTGACCGCCACGGTCCCCGTCGCCGTCGGCGTGTGCGTCGGCGTGTGCGGGCGCGCCCCGCTCAGCCCTGCGCGGCGCCCTGCTCCTGCATCTTCTCGACGTCCATCCACACGACCTCCCAGATGTGGTGGTCGAGGTCCTGGAAGGAGCGGCTGTACATGGCGTCGCCGTACTCCTGCGGCTCGTAGGCCGGGGTCCCGCCGGCGGCCAGCGCCTTGTCGGCGAGCTCGTCCACCCGGGCCCGGCTCTCGGCGCTCAGTGCGATGATCGTCTCCGTGGAGGCGGACGCGTCGGCGATCTCCTTCTTCGTGAAGGTCTTGAAGAACGGCTCCGTGAGCAGCATCGCGTAGATCGTGTCGCTGAAGACCAGGCAGGCCGCGTTCTCGTCGGTGAACTGCGGGTTGAACGAGTAGCCGAGCTCCGTCCAGAAGCCCTTGGCCGCGTCGAGGTCCTTGACCGGCAGGTTCACGAAGATCATCTGTTCCATGGCGGGCTCTCTCCATCCGGTGTGGCCGTTGCGGAGGGGTAGACCGCCGCTCCCGCCGGAACTCATCGCCGCCGCGCGGACGTGTTCCGCCCGGTGCCCGGCGGCCCCCCCGGCCGCCTGCACGCGGCCTCCGGCGGGAGCGGCCGGGGGGCTCCGGGAGGGCCCCGGAGAGCCGACCGCCGAACTCTTCTTCCCCTTCACCGCTTGTTGGTGCACCGTCAATCCGGGACTCCTAGGTTCCGGCAGCGCGCGACCCCGTCGCCGACCGGTGCGACGGGGCGGTCACCACCCCAGTGGAGTGATGAAGTGGAACGTCGTAGTTTCCTGCGCGGAGCGGTCGCGGGCGGCGCGGCCGCGGCCTTCGGCTACACGATGATGCGGGGCGCGGCCTACGCCGCCCCGGCCCAGCCCGGCCCCGGTCCGTACGGAGCGCTCGGCGCCGCCGACGCGAACGGCATCCAGCTCCCGGCCGGCTTCACCAGCCGGGTCGTCGCCCGGTCCGGGCAGCGGGTGGGCGGCACGTCCTACGTCTGGCACGCCGCCCCGGACGGCGGCGCCTGCTTCGCCGACGGGAGCGGCTGGATCTACGTCTCCAACTCCGAGATCTCCAGCACGGGCGGCGCGAGCGCCGTCCGCTTCGACGGGTCGGGCAACATCACCGGCGCGTACCGCATCCTCTCCAACACCAACCGCAACTGCGCCGGCGGCGCGACCCCGTGGAACACCTGGCTGTCCTGCGAGGAGGTCAGCACGGGGTACGTGTACGAGACCGACCCGTGGGGCGTGAAGGCCGCGGTGCGCCGCGACGCGATGGGCCGCTTCAACCACGAGGCCGCCGCGGCCGACCCGGTCCGCAAGGTCGTCTACCTCACCGAGGACGCGTCGGACGGCTGCTTCTACCGGTTCGTCCCCCGCACCTGGGGCGACCTGTCCTCGGGCACCCTGCAGGTGCTGAAGGCCGGCACGGCCACGTCGGGCTCCTTCACCTGGGCGACCGTGCCGGACCCGGACGGCTCCCCCACCCCCACCCGCGACCAGGTCTCCGGCGCCAAGCTGTTCAACGGCGGCGAGGGCTGCCACTACGCCAACGACACGGTCTGGTTCACCACCAAGGGCGACGGCCGCGTGTGGCGGCTCAACCTGGCGTCGAGCACCTACGAGCTCGAGTACGACGACTCGCTGGTCTCCGGCACCGCCCCGCTGACCGGCGTCGACAACATCACCGGCGCGTCCTCGGGCGACCTGTACGTCGCCGAGGACGGCGGCAACATGGAGATCTGCCTGATCACGCCGGACGACGTGGTCGCGCCGTTCGTGCGGATCCTCAACCAGTCCGGCTCGGAGATCTGCGGCCCGGCGTTCTCGCCCGACGGCCGCCGGCTGTACTTCTCCAGCCAGCGCGGTACGACGGGCAGCTCGTCCGGCGGCATCACCTACGAGGTGACGGGGCCGTTCCGCGCGTAGCGGCGGCGCTCCCGCAGCGGCTGGGCGCCGCCGTGCAGCAGGGCGGCGCCCAGCGGCGTCAGGGTGTGCAGCACCGAGCTGCCCCGGCGCAGGGTCACCACCAGGCCGGCGTCGCGCAGGACGCCCGCGTGCTGGCTGGCCGAGGCGAGGGAGACCCCGGCGCGGCGGGCCAGCTCGCTGGTCGTGCCGCCCTGCCCGATGGCCTTGAGGACGGCGGAGCGGGTGTGGCCCACCAGCCGCCCCAGCGGCGCCCCGCCCTGCTCGCCGGCGGCGGCGGGGGCGTCCGTGTGCGTCACCGGGTAGACGAGGACAGGCGGCAGCTCGGGGTTGCGGTACATCACGGCCGTGCCCCGGCAGAAGTACGACGGCTGGAGCAGCAGCCCGCGCCCGTCGAGCCGCACGTCGCGGTCGACCGGGTAGTCCGCCTCCAGGACGGGCGTGCGCCAGCGCAGCATCGGCGGCAGGGACGCCAGCAGCTCCTCGGCGCCGCCGTCGAGCAGCGCCCGGCCGCGCACCGCCCGGTCCGCCTCCACCCGCGCCTGGATGTACGTCCAGTACGGCTCGACGGCGGCGCGGTGGTAGCCGCGCAACGCCCCCAGGAGCCGGCTGAAGGGCTCCGGGCGCCCTTCGGCGAGGGCCATCGCCCAGGAGGGCAGGGGGCCGGCGGCCGGGCGCTCCGCGGCGAGCACGGTCAGCTCCGTGTGGAGCCGGGCGGGCGGTGTGGCGCGCACGGCCTCCAGCGCCGTGTCGAACCCCTGGAGGCCCTCCGGCGGAGTGAGGAAGTCCGGGAAATACCCCCGCGTCGGAACGAGGGCACCCAGCAGCCGTGTTTCACCGTTCAACCGCGTCCGGGTTTCGGAGCGCCATTCCCCGTAGACCAGGCCGCCCCGTCGGTCCCGCAAACGGTGAAAGCTGAGAATCGTTTCCCACAGCGCGTCGGGCCGGGCCGCCATCCGGACCCCGGCGAGATCCGCGCCGGTGAAATGTATACGAAGCACTGAACCCCCACCTGTTGCATCCGCAATCACCCCCCACCAAGGAGTATGCATGCCATCACAGGTTGTTACCACGGCATTTCAGCCACAGTTGAAACGCGTCGCGGACGGGGGCCCGGAACCGAAAAGCTGTACGCCGTCGGACGGGAAACCTTCAGGACCGAGATGGCGCGTCGGGAGACCGTGGGGGGCTTCTCGCGCCTGGCGGCGGGACTGAAAGGTTGCGGCTCTCCTGTCTGGCAGGGGTAATGGGGCGCGGTCGGCGGGTGGGGATCCGGTGGCCGCGCTCCGCCCGTTTGTTTGCTCAGCCAAGCCGCGAAATTGACGGGATGTCAATCTTCCGTAAATAGTCCGCGCTTCAACTGGCACGGAATTCAACCGGACTCAATTCAACAGGCACACACCTTCCGCGCAGGACGGATGCCCAGGAAACGGTACGGGGCGGACACCTCCGCACAAAGGTGTCCGCCCCGTATCTCCGTGACCCGGAGCCGCCGCCGATCGGTGAGGGTCGGGTGACAGACGGCGGCTCCGGTGCCCGTGGGGGTCCCGCCGCGGGGGCGCCGCGGCGGGACCGGGTGGGTCAGCGGCTGTCGCTGCCGCTCGACTGGGCCGCGGCCCGGCCGGCCTCCAGGCGGGCGACCGGGATCCGGAACGGCGAGCAGGAGACGTAGTCCAGGCCCACCTCGTGGAAGAAGTGCACCGACTCCGGGTCGCCGCCGTGCTCGCCGCACACGCCGAGCTTGATGTCCGGGCGGGTGGCCCGGCCGGCCTCCACGGCGCTGCGCACGAGGGCGCCGACGCCGTCCTTGTCGATCGTCTCGAACGGCGACACCCCGAAGATGCCCTTCTCCAGGTACGCGGTGAAGAAGCTGGCCTCCACGTCGTCGCGGGAGAAGCCCCAGACGGTCTGCGTGAGGTCGTTGGTGCCGAAGGAGAAGAACTCGGCGCACTCCGCGATCTGCCCGGCGGTGACGGCCGCGCGCGGCAGCTCGATCATCGTGCCGAGCGCCAGCCGCAGGTCCACGCCGGTGCGCTGCTGCACCTCGGCGATGACCTGCTCGGCCTCGTCCCGGACCAGCTCCAGCTCCTGCACGGTGCCGACCAGCGGGATCATGATCTCGGCGCGCGGGTCGCCCTTGGCCTCGACGCGCTGGGCGGCCGCCTCCGCGATGGCCCGCACCTGCATCGTGAACAGGCCGGGGATGACCAGGCCGAGGCGGACGCCGCGCAGGCCCAGCATCGGGTTCTGCTCGTGCAGCCGGTGCACGGCCTGGAGCAGGCGCAGCTCGTTCTCGTGCGGCTCCTTGCGGGCCTCCGCGAGGGCGACGCGCACCGACAGCTCGGTGATGTCGGGCAGGAACTCGTGGAGCGGCGGGTCGAGCAGGCGGACGGTGACGGGCAGCCCGTCCATCGCCTCGAACAGCTCGACGAAGTCGTCCTTCTGCAGCGGGAGCAGCGCCTGGAGGGCCTCCTCGCGCTCGGCGTCGGTGTCCGCGAGGATCAGCCGCTCGACGTACTGGCGGCGGTCGCCGAGGAACATGTGCTCGGTGCGGCACAGGCCGATGCCCTGGGCGCCGAACCGGCGGGCGCGCAGGGCGTCCTCGGCGTTGTCGGCGTTGGCGCGGACGCGCAGCCGGCGGACGCGGTCCGCGTACGCCATGATCCGGTGGACCGCCTGGACCAGTTCGTCGGCGTCGTCGGCGCCGGCGTGCATCCGGCCCTCGAAGTACTCGACGACCGGCGACGGCACCACGGGTACCTCGCCCAGGTACACCTTGCCGGTGGAGCCGTCGATGGAGACGACGTCGCCCTCCTCGACGACGTGCCCGCCCGGCACGGTCATCCGGCGGCGCTTGGTGTCCACCTCCAGCTCCTCGGCGCCGCAGACGCAGGTCTTGCCCATGCCGCGGGCGACGACGGCGGCGTGCGAGGTCTTGCCGCCGCGCGAGGTGAGGATGCCCTCGGCGGCGATCATGCCGTCCAGGTCGTCGGGGTTGGTCTCGCGGCGGATGAGGATGACCTTCTCGCCGGAGCGGGACCACTTGACGGCGGTGTACGAGTCGAAGACGGCCTTGCCGACGGCGGCGCCCGGCGAGGCGGCGATGCCGCGGCCGATCTGCTCGACCTTCGCGCCCTCGTCGAAGCGCGGGAACATCAGCTGGGCGAGCTGCGCGCCGTTGACGCGCTGGAGCGCCTCGGCCTCGTCGATGAGGCCCTGGTCGACGAGCTGGGTGGCGATCCGGAAGGCCGCGGCGGCGGTGCGCTTGCCGACGCGGGTCTGGAGCATCCACAGCTGGCCGCGCTCGATGGTGAACTCGATGTCGCAGAGGTCCTTGTAGTGGTTCTCCAGCGTCTCCATGATGCCCATGAGCCGGTCGTACGACGTCTTGTCGATCGACTCCAGCTCGGCGAGCGGCACGGTGTTGCGGATGCCGGCGACGACGTCCTCGCCCTGCGCGTTCTGCAGGTAGTCGCCGTAGACGCCCTGGTGGCCGGAGGCGGGGTCGCGGGTGAAGGCGACGCCGGTGCCGGAGTCCGGGCCGAGGTTGCCGAAGACCATCGAGCAGACGTTGACGGCGGTGCCGAGGTCGTGCGGGATGCGCTCCTGGCGGCGGTACAGCTTGGCGCGGTCGCCGTTCCAGGAGTCGAAGACGGCCTTGATGGCGAGGTCCATCTGCTCGCGCGGGTCCTGCGGGAAGTCGCGGCCGGCCTCGGTCTTGACGATCTTCTTGAACTGCTTGACGAGCTTCTTGAGGTCCGCGGCCTCCAGGTCGGTGTCGACCGCGGTCTTCTTGGCCTTCTTCGCCTCGTCGAGGGCCTCCTCGAAGAGGTCGCCGTCGACGCCGAGGACGGTCTTGCCGAACATCTGGATGAGGCGCCGGTAGGAGTCCCACGCGAACCGCTCGTCGCCGGACTGCTTGGCGAGGCCCTCGACGGAGGCGTCGGAGAGACCGATGTTGAGGACCGTGTCCATCATGCCGGGCATGGAGAACTTGGCACCGGAGCGGACGGAGACGAGGAGCGGGTCGTCGGCCTGGCCGAGCTTCTTGCCCATCTTCTCTTCGAGCGCGTCGAGATGCGCGCTCACCTCGTCGCGGAGCGCGGACGGCTCGGCGCCGCTCTCCAGGTAGACCTTGCACGCTTCGGTGGTGATCGTGAAGCCCGGAGGCACCGGGAGACCGAGGTTGGTCATCTCGGCGAGGTTGGCACCCTTGCCGCCGAGAAGGTCCTTGAGGTCCTTGTTGCCCTCGGTGAAGTCGTACACGAACTTCTGATCTTTGTTTTCCGACACGGGTCTCGACTCCTCGAGGACGACGTGGCTGCCCTGACGGCGAGGAACATACCCAGATCGAAGGCGTCTGGGGAGGTACGCCTACCCGTCGTACGGCCTTAACCACCCGTCCGCCAGCAGATCGAAAGTTACGGGACGGTTGCCGTCAGCGGCGCGAAGGGTTCACCCCTTGAAGCGTCATGGTCAAAAACCACCCAAGGATCGCTCATCTGAGCACCTACCCTTCACACTTGTCTTCACTTCTTGAAAACAGAAAGGGTGGCACTGAGTGCCACCCTTTGAGAAGTACAACCACGCGAAACACGCTCATCTGAGCAGACGCCCGATCAGGGGTGGCGAGAATCACGCCACCGCCCGCTCGCTGATTCCACGATCCGGACGTCTGCGGTCCACCCCCGGGTCAGCCGCCGGACGTGTCCAGTTCGGCGTCCTCACCCACCGAGGCGCAGTCGTACGGGTCCTTCAGCCAGCCGTCCGGCAGGACGACCCGGTTGTTCCCGGACGTCCGGCCCCGGGGTCCGTCCGCGCCCGCGGGCCACGACTGGTCCAGGTCCAGCTCGCTCAACTGAGCGCGCAGCTCGTCCAGGGACGAGGTGACCGCCAGCCGCTTGCGCATCTCGGACCCGACGGCGAAGCCCTTCAGGTACCAGGCGACGTGCTTGCGGAAGTCGACGACACCCCGCGCCTCGTCCCCGATCCACTCCCCCAGCAGCCGGGCGTGGCGCACCATGACGTCCGCGACCTCGCGCAGCGTGGGCGCCGCCGCCGTCCCCGTGCCCTCGAACGCGGCCACGAGGTCCCCGAACAGCCAGGGGCGGCCCAGGCAGCCCCGGCCCACGACGACCCCGTCGCAGCCGGTCTCGCGCATCATCCGCAGCGCGTCGTCCGCGCACCAGATGTCGCCGTTGCCGAGCACCGGTATCTCCGGGACGTGCTCCTTCAGCCGGGCGATCGCGTCCCAGTCGGCGGTGCCGCCGTAGTGCTGGGCGGCCGTGCGGCCGTGCAGGGCGATCGCCGTGACGCCCTCCTCCACGGCGATGCGGCCCGCGTCGAGGTACGTGATGTGGTCGTCGTCGATGCCCTTGCGCATCTTCATCGTGACCGGCAGGTCCCCGGCGCCGGTGACCGCCTCGCGGAGGATCGCCCGCAGCAGCGGCCGCTTGAACGGCAGCGCCGAGCCGCCGCCCTTGCGGGTGACCTTGGGCACGGGGCAGCCGAAGTTCAGGTCGATGTGGTCCGCGAGGTCCTCGTCCACGATCATGCGGACGGCCTTGCCGACCGTGACGGGGTCCACTCCGTACAGCTGGATCGAGCGCGGCGTCTCGGACGCGTCGAAGTGGATGAGCTGCATGGTCTTCTCGTTGCGTTCGACCAGCGCCCTGGTGGTGATCATCTCGCTCACGAACAGGCCCTTGCCGCCGGAGAACTCGCGGCAGAGCGTGCGGAACGGTGCGTTGGTGATACCGGCCATCGGGGCGAGCACCACCGGCGGCTGCACGGTGTGCGGGCCGATGGAGAGGGGGCTGAACGCGGTCATGCCCCCCATTGTCCCGTACCGCGCGCGCTCCCCGGGCGCACGTGGGCCCGGCCGCCGGGAAGGCGACCGGGCCCACGTGCCGCGGAGGGGTCAGCCCTGCGGTTCCTGCTCCTGCTGCTCCTGCGCGCGGTTGCGCTCGCGCATCCTGCGCAGCAGCTCCTGCTTGGCGTCGGCGGCTTCCGCGCGCCCGGCACCGTGGGACGCGGAACCCTGCTGCTCCAGGCGGGACAGCTTCTTGCGCTGCCCGCCCACGCCGAGCAGGTTGTTGCGGCTCTTGGCCATGGGGTCTCCCTCAGGGGGTGAGAAGTCGTCCGGATGTCTGCTGGGGCGCCGCGGGCTTCGGGGCCCGGCGCACTCTCACTCGTAGATCGGGAGGAAGGAGGACATGGGGACGACCGTACCGGGCAGGGCGCGGGCGGGCATCCGAATATCCCCCCCGTCCCGCCGGAGCGACGGCGGGACGGCGAAGCCCCCGGTCCCGCTGGGGAGCCGGGGGCCTCGCGTGTCGTGCGGGGTGCGTCAGCAGCCGATCAGGCGGGTGGCGAGGTAGCCCTGGATCTGGTCGAGGGAGACGCGCTCCTGCTTCATCGAGTCGCGCTCGCGGACGGTCACCGCGTTGTCCTCGAGCGTGTCGAAGTCGACGGTGACGCAGAACGGCGTGCCGATCTCGTCCTGGCGGCGGTAGCGGCGGCCGATGGCGCCCGCGTCGTCGAACTCGATGTTCCAGTTCTGGCGGAGGTCCGCGGCGAGGCCCTTGGCCTTCGGGGACAGCTCCGGATTGCGGGAGAGCGGCAGGACCGCGACCTTGACCGGCGCCAGGCGCGGGTCGAGCCGCAGCGAGGTGCGCTTCTCCAGCTTGCCCTTGGCGTTGGGCGCCTCGTCCTCGACGTACGCGTCCAGGAGGAAGGCCAGCATGGTGCGGCCCACGCCGGCGGCCGGCTCGATCACGTAGGGGGTCCAGCGCTCGCCGGCCTCCTGGTCGAAGTACGTCAGGTCGGCGCCGGAGGCCTTGGAGTGCGCGCTCAGGTCGTAGTCGGTGCGGTTGGCGACGCCCTCCAGCTCGCCCCACTCGCTGCCGCCGAAGCGGAAGCGGTACTCGATGTCGGCGGTGCGCTTCGAGTAGTGGGAGAGCTTCTCCTTCGGGTGCTCGTACCAGCGCATGTTCTCCTCACGCAGGCCCAGGCCGGTGTACCAGTTCCAGCGCTGCTCCATCCAGTACTCCTGCCACTGCTCGTCCTCGCCCGGCTTGACGAAGAACTCCATCTCCATCTGCTCGAACTCGCGGGTGCGGAAGATGAAGTTGCCCGGAGTGATCTCGTTCCGGAAGGACTTGCCCATCTGCGCGATGCCGAACGGCGGCTTCTTGCGCGAGGTCTGCTGCACCTGGGCGAAGTTGGTGAAGATGCCCTGCGCGGTCTCGGGGCGCAGGTAGGCGACGGAGCCGGAGTCCTGGGTCGGGCCGAGGTGCGTGGAGAGCAGGCCGGAGAACTGCTTGGGCTCGGTGAACTGGCCCTTGTTGCCGCAGTTCGGGCAGTTCAGGTCGGCGAGGCCGTTCGCGGCCGGGCGGCCGTGCTTCTCCTCGTACGCCTCCTCCAGGTGGTCGGCGCGGAAGCGCTTGTGGCAGGAGGTGCACTCGGTGAGCGGGTCGGTGAAGGTCGCGACGTGGCCGGAGGCCTCCCAGACCTCGGAGGCCAGGATCACCGACGAGTCGAGACCGACGACGTCCTCGCGGGACGTGACCATGTAGCGCCACCACTGGCGCTTGATGTTCTCCTTCAGCTCCACACCGAGCGGCCCGTAGTCCCAGGCGGCCTTCTGGCCGCCGTAGATCTCGCTGCAGGGGTAGACGAAGCCACGGCGCTTGCTCAGGCTGACGATGGTGTCGATCTTGTCGGCGGCCACGGTGCTCTCTTCATACGACGATGACGAACGGCGAATGCCTCAGATTAGCGGCGCGCGAGCCCTTGGGATCAAATCGGTGGGTGGCGGGGGCCACTTGCCCGCTTTGTTGACAATCGTTTCCAGGAAAGTTGAAAATGAGTGTCATGAACGTACGACGCCCCATATCCACCGCCGCCGTCGCCGGCGCCGCCGCCCTCGGCCTGGTCGCCCTCTCCGCCTGCTCCGGCTCCTCCGGAGGTGCGGAGAAGGGCAAAGACGGCAAACTGGACGTCGTGGCGTCGTTCTACCCGATGCAGTTCCTCGCCGAACAGATCGGCGGCGACAAGGTCTCCGTGACCACGCTGACCCGGCCCGGAGTCGAGCCGCACGACCTGGAGCTCAAGCCGCGCCAGATAGCCGACCTCGGCGACGCCGGCTTCATCCTCTACCTCAAGGGCCTCCAGCCCGCCGTCGACGAGGCGATCAAGCAGGCGGGCGTCGAGAACACGGTGGACGCGGCCACGCTCACCACCCTGGAGACGCACGGCACCCACGAGGACCACACCGGCCACGAGGACGAGGCCCACGCCGGGGAGACCCACGCCGAGGAGTCCCCCGCCGGGGAGCACGAGCACGACCACGCGACCGAGGCCGGCGGCGACCCGCACGTCTGGCTCGACCCGGTGAAGTACGCGGAGGTCGCCAAGGGCGTCGGCGAGCGCCTCGCCAAGGCCGACCCGGCCAACGCCGCGACGTACGAGAAGAACACCGACGAGCTGGTGAAGAAGCTCGACGCCCTCGACGGCCGGTTCCGCGCGGGCCTGAAGAACACCACGACCCGCACGTTCATCACCACCCACTCCGCGTTCGGCTACCTCGCCGAGCGCTACGGCCTGGACCAGGAGGGCATCTCCGGCGTCGACCCCGAGTCGGAGCCCAGCCCCGCCCGCGTCAAGGAGCTCCAGGCCGTCGCGAAGAAGGAGAAGGTCACCACCGTCTTCTTCGAGACCCTCGCCAGCGACCGGACCGCCAGGACCCTCGCGAAGGACACCGGCCTGAAGACCGACGTCCTGGACCCGCTGGAGGGAATCACCGAGCGGTCCAAGGGCGCTGACTACCTCGAGGTCATGCAGTCCAACCTGGCGGCCCTCCAGAAGGCCCTCGGCGCGAAGTGACCCGCCCTTCCCTTCCCGCACACCCCCTGGAGGCACGGTGAGCAGCGAGCCCGTCATCTCCGTCCGGGCGGCCACGGCCACGCTGGGCTCCCGCCCCGTGCTGCGCGGCGTCGACCTCGCCGTCCGCCGCGGTGAGGTCGTCGCCCTGCTCGGCGCCAACGGCTCCGGCAAGTCCACCGCCGTCCGCTCCGTCATCGGCCAGGTGCCGCTCACCGGCGGCACGGTCTCCCTGTTCGGCACCGACCTGCGCCGCTTCCGCGACTGGGCGCGCGTCGGCTACGTACCGCAGCGCACCACGGCCGCCAGCGGCGTCCCGGCGACGGTCCGCGAGGTCGTGTCGTCCGGGCGGCTCTCGCGCACGAAGCTGCGCCGGCCGTCCAGGGCGGACCGCGCGGCCGTGGACCGGGCCATCGAGCTGGTCGGGCTCGCCGACCGGGCGAAGGACTCGGTGTGGGCGCTCTCCGGCGGCCAGCACCAGCGGGTGCTGATCGCCCGGGCCCTCGCCTCCGAGCCGGAGCTGCTGATCATGGACGAGCCGATGGCGGGCGTCGACCTGGCCAGCCAGGAGGTCCTCGCCGCGACCCTGCGCGAGCAGGTCGCGGCCGGCACGACCGTGCTGCTCGTCCTGCACGAGCTGGGCCCGCTGGAGCCGCTGATCGACCGCGCGGTCGTCCTGCGCGACGGGTGCGTCGTCCACGACGGGCCGCCCCCGGAGGCCGTCGGCCAGCACGCGCTGCCCGGCCACGACCACGTACATCCGCACGCGGCCGACGAGCCGCTCCGCACGGGACTGCTGACCTGACCATGGAATTCCTCGACCACGCGTTCATGCAGCGGGCGCTCCTCGCCGCCGTCCTGGTCGGCGTCACCGCTCCGGCCGTCGGCATCCACCTGGTGCAGCGGCGGCAGGCCCTGATGGGCGACGGAATCGGCCATGTCGCCATGACCGGCGTCGGCCTCGGCTTCCTGATGTCGGCCAACCCCGTGTGGGTCGCCGGGCTCGTCTCGATCGCCGGCGCCGTCCTGATGGAGCTGATCCGCATGTACGGGCGCACGCGCGGCGACATCGCGCTCGCCCTGCTCTTCTACGGCGGCATGGCCGGCGGCGTGCTGCTGACCAGCCTCTCCCCGGACGGCTCCAACGCGAACCTGGTCAGCTACCTGTTCGGTTCGCTGGCGACGGTGTCCCAGGAGGACGTGGTCGCGATCTGCGTGCTCGCGGCGTTCGTCCTGGCGGTCTCGCTGGGGCTGCGCCGCCAGCTGTTCGCCGTCAGCCAGGACGAGGAGTTCGCGCGGGTGACCGGCCTGCCGGTGCGGGCACTGAACCTGCTCGTCGCCGTGACGGCCGCGGTGACCGTGACCGTCGCCATGCGCGTCGTCGGGCTGCTGCTGGTCAGCGCCCTGATGGTGGTGCCCGTGGCGGCGGCGCAGCAGCTGACGCGGAGCTTCCGCGCCACGTTCGCGGTGGCGGTGCTCATCGGGACGGCGGTGACGCTGGCCGGCACCGTCACCACGTACTACCAGGACGTCCCGCCCGGTGCGACGATCGTGCTGCTGGCCATCGCCGTGTTCGTGGTGTTCACCGCGCTGGCCGCGCCGCTGGCCCGGCGCCGCGCGCGGACGGCCGGGGCCGCGACGGGCGCGTACGACGGCGTGCGGCCGTCCCCCGGGACGGCGGACGACGTCAAGGTCTGAATCGGCCGAGTGACGGCATCACGGCTGCGGGGCCCCGGCACGGGGCCTGGCAGAATGGCCCGACGTAAGCGGACGTACGAGACGTACGAGTCAGCGGGCCGAGGCAAGGAGGCACCTGTGGCGACGGCAGGATCCGGCGTACGTGCACGGTCGACCCGGCAGCGCGCCGCCGTCGCGGCGGCGCTGAACGAGGTGGACGAGTTCCGCAGCGCCCAGGAGCTGCACGACATGCTCAAGCACCGCGGGGACTCCGTGGGCCTGACGACGGTCTACCGCACGTTGCAGTCGCTCGCCGACGCGGGCGAGGTCGACGTGCTGCGCACCAGCGACGGCGAGGCCGTCTACCGCCGCTGCTCGACCGGCGAGCACCACCACCACCTGGTGTGCCGCGGCTGCGGCAAGGCCGTCGAGGTGGAGGGCCCGGCCGTCGAGGAGTGGGCCGAGTCGGTCGCCGCCGAGCACGGCTTCGTGAACGTGGCGCACACGGTCGAGATCTTCGGCACGTGCGCGGACTGCGCGGCGGTGCCCCGGGGCTGATCCCCGGCGGGCGGGACGGGGAAGGGCGCGGCTCCCGGGGAGCCGCGCCCTTCGCGCGTACGGCGGCCGGCCGGGCTCAGCCCCCGGCGGCGGGGCCCTCGTCGCCCCGCATCGCGGCCTCCATCGCGAGGAGCTGCTCGTTCGGCACGGCGCCGCCGAAGCGGCGGTCGCGCTGGGCGTACTCCAGGCAGGCCCGCCACAGGTCGCGGCGGTCGAAGTCGGGCCACAGCACGTCCTGGAAGACCATCTCGGCGTACGCGCTCTGCCACAGCAGGTAGTTGGACGTGCGCTGTTCGCCGCTCGGCCGCAGGAACAGGTCCACGTCCGGCATGTCCGGGTAGTACAGGTACTTGGCGAAGGTCTTCTCGGTGACCTTCGCCGGGTCCAGCCGGCCGGCCTTCACGTCCGCGGCGAGGGCCTGCGCCGCGTCCGCGATCTCGGCGCGGCCGCCGTAGTTCATGCAGAAGTACAGCGTGAGGCGGTCGTTGTCCTTGGTCTGCTCCTGGGCGATCTGGAGCTCCTGGGCGACCGACTTCCACAGCTTGGGCATGCGGCCGGCCCAGCGGACCCGGATGCCGAGCGCGTCGAGCTCGTCGCGGGTCTTGCGGATGAAGTCCCGGTTGAAGTTCATCAGGAAGCGCACCTCGTCGGGGGAGCGCCGCCAGTTCTCGGTGGAGAACGCGTACAGGGAGATGCTGCCGACGCCCACCTCGATCGCGCCCTGGAGCACGTCCAGGACGCGCTCGGCGCCGACCTTGTGGCCCTCGGTGCGGGGCAGGCCGCGGTCCTTGGCCCAGCGGCCGTTGCCGTCCATGATGATCGCCACGTGGTCGGGCACCATCTCGCCGGGGATCTTCGGCGGGCGCGCGCCGGACGGGTGCGGCTCGGGGTCCTTGTGCTGGCGCCTGGAGCGCCCGAGGATTCCGCGTCGTGCCATGGCCATGCGGCTCACATCTCCTAGTTCTCTACTTCTCCACGTAGCGGAGCGAACGCAGCCCGCGCTCCAGGTGCCAGTGCAGATAGGCGGACACCAGTCCGCTCCCCTCCCTGACGTGGCGCGGTTCGCACGCGTCCGCCGTCTCCCAGTCGCCGGTCAGCAGCGCGCTGAGCAGGCCGACCGCCTCCGCCGAGGGTACGACGCTGCCGGGCACCCGGCAGTCGGCGCAGACCACGCCGCCCGCCGCGACCGAGAAGAAGCGGTTCGGCCCGTGGATGCCGCAGCGGGCGCAGTCCTCGAAGGAGGGCGCGTAGCCGTTGACGGCGAGCGAGCGCAGCAGGAAGGCGTCGAGGACGAGGTGCGGGGCGTGCTCGCCGCGCGCGAGGGTGCGCAGGGCGCCGACGAGCAGCAGGTACTGCTGGACGGCGGGCTCGCCCTCGTGGTCGGTGAACCGCTCGGCCGTCTCCAGCATGGCCGTGCCGGCCGTGTAGCGGGCGTAGTCGGTGACGATGCCGCCGCCGTACGCGGCGATGGTCTCCGTCTGCGTGCACAGCGGCAGGCCGCGCCCGACGAGTTCGGAGCCGCGGGCGAAGAACTGGACGTCCACGTGGGAGAAGGGTTCGAGCCGGGCGCCGAACTTCGACTTGGTGCGGCGCACCCCGCGCGCGACGGCCCGTACGCGCCCGTGGCCCCGGGTGAGGAACGTGATGATCCGGTCGGCCTCGCCCAGCTTCTGCGTGCGCAGCACGACGCCGTCATCCCGGAACAGACTCATGGCCCCATTGTCCCGTACGGGACGGGGCGCCGGCCCCGGCCCACCGCGCCGCCCACCGCTCCGGGCCCCCGCCCCGGCCTCCCTCCCCGCGCTCCCCTCCGGCGCCCCGCTCCGGACGCCGACCCCCGGCGCGGGGCGCCGGAAAGGCCCCCCATAGGGTGGTGATCACGGCCCAACCGGGCCGCCTCCCCCAACCCTCACTTCGGGGACCCATAAGTCCGCCTTATGTGGTCATAGCTCCGAAGCGGGTACCGCTCCACCCCTGTGCTTGTGAGGCTGGCGGGCGAGAAGTGCTGACTGTCGAAGGGAACCTGCCATGCCCCGCCCCCTGCGGGTCGCGATCGTCGGTGCCGGCCCGGCCGGTATCTACGCCGCTGACGCGCTGCTGAAGTCCGAGGCCGCCGGCGACCCGGGTGTCTCCATCGACCTGTTCGAGCGGATGCCGGCGCCGTTCGGCCTCATCCGGTACGGCGTCGCCCCCGACCACCCGCGGATCAAGGGCATCGTCACCGCCCTCCACCAGGTCCTGGACAAGCCGCAGGTCCGCCTCTTCGGCAACGTCTCCTACCCGTCCGACATCACCCTGGACGACCTGCGCGCCTTCTACGACGCCGTGGTCTTCTCCACGGGCGCCGACGCCGACCGGGAGCTGCGCATACCCGGCGTCGACCTCGACGGCTCGTACGGCGCCGCCGACTTCGTCTCCTGGTACGACGGCCACCCCGACGTGCCGCGCACCTGGCCCCTGGAGGCCGAGAAGGTCGCGGTGCTGGGCGTCGGCAACGTCGCCCTGGACGTGGCGCGCGTCCTCGCCAAGACCGCCGACGAGCTGCTGCCGACCGAGATCCCGCCGAACGTCTACGAGGGCCTGAAGGCCAACAAGGCGCTGGAGGTCCACGTCTTCGGCCGCCGCGGCCCGGCCCAGGCGAAGTTCAGCCCCATGGAGCTGCGCGAGCTGGACCACTCCCCGAGCATCGAGGTCATCGTCAACCCCGAGGACATCGACTACGACCAGGGGTCCATCGAGGCGCGGCGCTCCAACAAGCAGGTCGACATGGTCGCCAAGACCCTGGAGAACTGGGCGATCCGCGACGTCGGCGACCGGCCGCACAAGCTGTTCCTGCACTTCTTCGAGTCGCCCGCCGAGATCGTCGGCGAGGACGGCAGGGTCACCGGCCTGCGCACCGAGCGCACCGAGCTGGACGGCACCGGCAACGTGAAGGGGACCGGCGAGTTCACCACCTGGGACGTCCAGGCCGTGTACCGCGCGGTGGGCTACCTCTCCGAGGAGCTGCCCAAGCTGCCGTGGGACGCCGCCTCCGGCACCGTCCCGGACGAGGGCGGCCGGGTGGTGCAGGGCGGCGAGCACGTCACGTCCACGTACGTGACCGGCTGGATCCGGCGCGGCCCGATCGGTCTGATCGGCCACACCAAGGGCGACGCCAACGAGACCGTCGCGAACCTGCTGGAGGACCACCGCGAGGGCCGGCTGCACACGCCGGACGCGCCGGGCGAGGACGCCGTGGTGGAGTTCCTGGAGGGCAAGGGCGTCGCGTACACGACGTGGGACGGCTGGTACCGGCTGGACGCGGCCGAGCGGGCCCGCGGCGAGGCCGAGGGCCGCGAGCGCGTGAAGATCGTGGAGCGCGAGGAGATGCTGCGGGCGAGCGGCGTCGAGGTCTGACCCGGCGGCCGACGGACCGCGGCGCGCGCCCCGTCCTGACGCTCCCCGCCACGGCGGGGGCGCTCAGAACGGGGCGCGCGCCGCTTCCATGAGCCGGGCCGTGTCCTCGGGTCTCAGGAGCAGGGCGTTGCCCACGGTGGTGAGCACGTCCAGCTCGGCCTGGATGTACGCGCCGTCCGCCAGGGCGATGCGGGCGCCCTGGAGGAGGATCGACTCCCGCCCGGCGGCCGCCAGGTGCGGGGCGAGCGGTTCCAGCGCCTCGTGCAGCTCGATGGCGAGGGCGGCGCCGCAGGGCCCGTCGACGTCCGCGAGGTAGCGGCCGGTGTCGGCGGCCAGCGCCTCGACGAGGCCGGTGAGGCTGTCGGCCGTGCAGTCGTCGTACCCGGCGGCCCGTACGGCAAGGACGGCGGTCCGCACGGTCGTGGGCGACGACGTGCCCCCGGCGGCGAGGACCGCGAGGGCCACGGTGTGCACGGCGTCGCGGAGCATCGCCGAGAACCGGGCCGTCGTGGGGTGGTCCAGCACCTCCGTGCCGAACCGGTCGTGGCAGGCGGCGCACTCGACGACCGGGCCCGCCGGCCCGCGCGACAGCAGCGGGACGCCGAGGACGGTGAGACGGCGGCGGCCCGTGCGGCGCCGGTAGTTGCGGTCGCCACCGCAGCCGGGGCAGAAGAACTCGCCGTCGCCGATCGTGTGCCACGAGGTGTGGACGGACCACATGCGGAGTCTCCGGTCACTCGGGCCGTGTGGTTCCCGCGCTGGCAGCACGTCGCACCTCCTGACGCCTCGGCCACCTTGCCGACGTGGACGTGATGTTAGCCACATCGATGATGCGGCGTCAGCACCTCGTCGTGAGAACGCCACGGACATGGCCGAACCCCGCCCCCGGCGGGCGGAGCACGGCCCTGCGGGGGCGCGGGGAGGGGGGCCGCCGGGGGTGGGGCCGAGGGGTCGGGAGGGCGCGGGGAGGCCGGGGGCGCGCCCCCGGCCCGCCCGTGGATCCGCGGGGGCGCGCGGGTGCCGGAGGGGCGGTCGCGCGCGGGCGCGGGGCCCTGAGCACGCCCTTCCCCCGGCGCCCGCGCGCGCCGCCCCGCGGGAGGGCGGTCCGGGGCCCGTCAGCGCGCGGAGCGGTTGACGGCCGAGATGACCGCCTTCAGCGAGGCGCGGGTGGTGTTGGCGTCGATGCCGATGCCCCACAGCACCTTGCCGTCGATGGCGCATTCGATGTACGAGGCGGCCTGTGCGGAGGCGCCTTCGCTCATCGTGTGCTCCTGGTAGTCCAGCAGCCGTACGTCGACCCCGACGGTGTTCAGCGCGTCGAAGAACGCGGAGATCGGGCCGTTGCCGGAGCCGGTCAGCACCGTGTCGGCGCCGTCGACGACGGCCTCGACGGTCAGCGTGTCCGTGCCGTCCTTGTCGGTGATGGTCTGCCCGGACCGCAGCTGGATGCGGCCCCACGGGTTGTCCGGGTTGGGCAGGTACTCGTCCTGGAAGACGGCCCAGATGTCGGCCGGGGTGACCTCGCCGCCCTCGGCGTCGGTCTTCGCCTGGATGATCCGCGAGAACTCGATCTGCATCCGGCGCGGCAGGTCCAGCTTGTGGTCGTTCTTCAGGACGTACGCGATGCCGCCCTTGCCGGACTGCGAGTTGACCCGGATGACGGCCTCGTAGGACCGGCCGACGTCCTTCGGGTCGATCGGCAGGTACGGGACGGCCCACTCGATCTCGTCGACGGTCCGGCCGGCGGCCGCGGCGTCCGCCTCCATCGCGTCGAAGCCCTTCTTGATGGCGTCCTGGTGGGAGCCGGAGAAGGCGGTGTAGACCAGGTCCCCCGCGTAGGGGTGGCGCGGGTGGACCTCCATCTGGTTGCAGTACTCGGAGGTCCGGCGGATCTCGTCGATCTGCGAGAAGTCGATCTGCGGGTCGACGCCCTGGCTGAACAGGTTCATGCCCAGGGTGACCAGGTCGACGTTGCCGGTGCGCTCGCCCTGCCCGAACAGGCAGCCCTCGATGCGGTCGGCGCCGGCCATGACGGCCAGCTCCGCCGCCGCGACGGCCGTGCCGCGGTCGTTGTGCGGGTGCGCGGACAGGCAGACGAACTCGCGGCGGGACAGGTTGCGGGACATCCACTCGAACCGGTCCGCGTGCGTGGACGGCGTCGAGCGCTCCACGGTCGCGGGCAGGTTCAGGATGATCTCGCGGCCCTCCTCGGGCTGCCAGACGTCCATGACGCCCTCGCAGACCTCCAGCGCGAAGTCCAGCTCGGTGTCGGTGAAGATCTCCGGGCTGTACTGGTAGCCGAAGACCGTGTCGTCGCCGAGGACCTTGTCGGCGTACTCCATCACCAGGCGGGTGCCGTCCACGGCGATCTGCCGGATGTCGTCCTTGGAGCCGCGGAAGACGACCCGGCGGAAGACCGGGGCCGTCGCGTTGTACAGGTGCACGGTCGCCCTGTGGGCGCCGCGCAGGGACTCGACGGTCCGCTCGATCAGGTCCTCGCGGGCCTGGGTCAGTACGGAGATCGTCACGTCCTCGGGGATCGCGCCCTCCTCGATGATCGACCGGACGAACGCGAAGTCGGTCTCGCCGGAGGACGGGAAGCCGACCTCGATCTCCTTGTAGCCCATGCGGACGAGCAGGTCGAACATCGCGCGCTTGCGGGCCGGGGACATCGGGTCGATCAGTGCCTGGTTGCCGTCCCGCAGGTCGGTCGACAGCCAGCGCGGCGCCTTGGTGATCCGGCGGTCCGGCCAGGTGCGGTCGGGGAGGTCGACGGCCTCGTACGCGCCGTACTTGTGGATCGGCATCCCGGACGGCTTCTGCGTGTGCGTCGCGGTGGTGAGGGGCGTGCGACGGCCGACGGGCTGAGCGGTGGGCTGGGACATTGCGTAGGGCTCCTCGGGTCCGGTGAGAGGACGGCCGACGGGTCGAAGCAGCACCAGACTCCGCGGGGAGGGGGTCGGCCTACGACTACAGGCCCTCGCCGCGGCAGCTAAGGAGAAGCAGCCCGAAACGCATGATGCGCAGCAGCGTAGCCCAGGGGCGGCGGAGGCGGAGGTGCCGTTTCAGTATGCGGGACTGCGGCCCACCAACCGTCGAATGGTGAGTTATCACTCCTTCTCGTCAATCACCGTCGCATTCGGTGACATGGCGATGACACGATGCCACATTGCCACACATGACTGCGTACCACTCCCCCACCCGGGTGTTCTGCACGATCGTCCCGCCGCACCTCCTCGACCGGCTGGCCCGCTCCGCCGACCCCGCCGTCGCCGCGGCCGCCCGCCGCACCCTCGTCACCGACGAGGCGAACCGCACGGCCCGCCGCCTCACCACGGTCACCGGCGTCCGCCCCGCCCCGCGCGGCACGCCGGCGGCCTCGGGCGAGCCGCGCCGCACGGTCTTCGACGCCGAGCAGCGCACCCGCCTGCCCGGCAGGAAGGTCCGCGCCGAGGGCGACGGGCCCACCGGGGACGCGACCGTCAACCGCGCGTACGCCGGGCTCGGCGCGACGTTCGAGCTGTTCCTCCGCGTCTACGGGCGGGACTCCATCGACGGCGCCGGGCTGCCGCTGGACGCGACGGTGCACTACGACCGGGAGTACGGCAACGCCTTCTGGAACGGCGAGCAGATGGTGTTCGGCGACGGCGACGGCGAGGTCTTCGGGGACTTCACCCTCCCGGTCGACGTGATCGGCCACGAGCTGGCCCACGGCGTCACGCAGTACACCGCGAACCTCGCCTACTTCAGCCAGCCGGGCGCGCTCAACGAGTCCGTGTCGGACGTCTTCGGGACGCTGGTCAAGCAGTACGCGCTGGGGCAGACCGCCGAGGAGGCGGACTGGCTGATCGGTGCGGGCCTGCTGACGGACCGGGTGCGGGGCGTGGCGCTGCGCTCCATGAAGGCCCCCGGCACGGCGTACGACGATGACGTCCTCGGCAAGGACCCGCAGCCCGCGAAGATGGAGGACTACGTCGAAACGGCCGCCGACAACGGCGGGGTGCACATCAACTCGGGCATCCCCAACCACGCCTTCTACCTGGCGGCCACGGCGCTGGGCGGGCACGCCTGGGAGCGGGCCGGGCAGATCTGGTACGACGTGCTGACGGGCGGCAAGCTCAAGGAGACGGCCGACTTCGCGACGTTCGCCCGGCTGACGGTCGCGGCGGCGCGCGAGCGGTTCGGCGACGACGGCGCGGAGACCGAGGCGGTGCTCAAGGCGTGGTCGACGGTGGGGGTGCCCACCAGGGGGTAGGACAGGAGCCATGCGTATCGAGGTGCGACGTACGGGCGGCTTCGCGGGCATCGAGCGCCGGGCGGCGGTGGACACCGCCGGCCGGCCCGACGCGGACTCCTGGCACGCCCTGGCCGGGGCCGCCCTGGAGGGGGCCGGGGATGGGGCGGGGGGCGCGGCGCGGGGCGCGCCCGGGATGCCGGACGGCTTCGGCTACGAGATCACGGTCGACGGCCGCACGGTCCGCTGCGCGGAGCCGCACCTGACCGAGGCCCAGCGGGAGCTGGTCTCCCGCGTGCTGCGGGAGGGCGCCTGACGCGCGCCCTCCCGCGGCACGCGGCCCGCCGGTCCGGTGGCGTCAGAACCCGAGCTTCCGCAGCTGCCTGGGGTCGCGCTGCCAGTCCTTCGCGACCTTGACGTGCAGGTCGAGGAAGACCGGCGTGCCGAGCAGGGCCTCGATGTGCTTGCGGGACTTGATGCCGACCTCCTTCAGGCGCTTGCCCTTGGGGCCGATGATGATGCCCTTCTGGCTGGGGCGCTCGATGTAGACGTTGGCGTGGATGTCCAGCAGCGGCTTGTCGGCGGGACGGTCCTCGCGGGGCAGCATCTCCTCGACGACCACCGCGATGGAGTGCGGCAGCTCGTCCCGCACGCCCTCCAGCGCGGCCTCGCGGATCAGCTCGGCGACCATGACCTGCTCGGGCTCGTCGGTGAGGTCGCCCTCGGGGTACAGCGCCGGCCCCTCGGGCAGCAGCGGGACCAGCAGGTCGGCGAGGAGCTGGACCTGCTTGTCCCCGACGGCCGACACCGGGACGATCTCCGCCCACTCGATGCCCAGCTCCTCGCCGAGCCGGTCGATGGCGATGAGCTGCTCGGCGAGCGTCTTGGAGTCGACGAGGTCGGTCTTCGTGACGATCGCGATCTTCGGGGTCTTCTTGACCCCCGCCAGCTCCTTGGCGATGAACCGGTCGCCGGGGCCGACCTTCTGGTCGGCGGGCAGGCAGAAGCCGATCACGTCGACCTCCGCCCACGTCGTGCGGACGATGTCGTTGAGCCGCTCGCCGAGGAGGGTGCGCGGCTTGTGCAGGCCCGGGGTGTCGACCAGCACGAGCTGCGCCTCGGGCCGGTGCACGATGCCGCGCACGGTGTGCCGGGTCGTCTGGGGCCGGTTGGAGGTGATGGCCACCTTCTGACCGACCAGAGCGTTCGTGAGGGTGGACTTGCCGGCGTTGGGGCGCCCGACGAAGCAGGCGAAGCCCGCGCGGTGGGTCGCTTCGGTTTCTGGTTTACGAACGCTCATGGCAGCCATTCTCCCCGATCCCGGCACGGCCACGTACCGCGCGGGACCCGGCCCGCCGCGCGCGGGCCCGCGGCCCGTGCCCCGCGGCCGGTCGTCAGCCCGCCGTCACCCGGGCGCGCACCGCCGCGTCGGGGCCGGCGAGGAGGACCGGGGTGGCGGGGCCGCCCAGGTCGCGGACGGCGGCGCGGTCGGCGTCGGAGACGGCCTCCGCGTCGGAGACGACGGCCGCCGCCTCCAGGGACTTCGCCCCGCTGGCCACGGCCATCGCCACGGCGGTCTGCAGCGCGCTCAGCCGGAGCGACTCCAGCGCGACCGTCCCGGCGACGTACGTCCGCCCGGTCTCGTCCCGGACCGCCGCGCCCTCGGGCACGCCGTTGCGGGCACGGGCGCTGCGCGCCAGCGTGATGATCTTGCGGTCCTCGGGGTCGAGTTCGGTGCTCTGCGTCATGTCCCGAGCATAAGCAGGGCGGCCGGGGAGACCCCGGCCGCCCCGGACGTCGGGGGCCTCAGCCCTGGGCGCCCTTGGCGAACTTGTCGCCACCGCGCTTGGCCAGATCCTCGAAGGCCGAGTGGTCGGGCTTCCCGCCCATCGGGACGTACGCCAGGCGCGTCAGGCCGGCTCCCTGGCGGGCGACCAGCACGTCGGACTCCAGCTTCATGCCGAGCTGCGGGATGTCCATGGTCAGCCGCACGCCGACGGCCTCCTCGCCGACCTGCGGGACGGTCAGCTTCTGCGAGGTGATCGTCATCTTCTCGCCGTCCTGGGCGGTCGTGAAGGTCGCGCACGGGCCGATGGCGTCGGTCACGCTCTTGACGAAGGCGGTCGCGGCGGCGCCGTCGGCGTAGGTGAAGATCTGCTGGGCCAGCATCGCGCTGTCGTTCCCCCGGGCGAACTCGCGGTTCCCGCCCATCGTGGCGCCGTCGATCTTGGCGGACATCAGCAGCGCCAGCGGCCGGCACTCGGGCTTCTCCGCCTGCGGCCGGTCGTCCGAGGAGGCGGCCGGCTCGACCTTCCAGCCGGTCGGCAGGTCGGCGACCTCCAGGAGGCCCGCCTTCATCTGCGCGTCGGTGAGCGCGGCGGCGGCGGGCTTCTGCTCGGCGCTGCCGCCGCTCTCGGCGGCCTTCGGCTGGTCGTCCTTCTTCTCGGACGAGCCGCCGCACGCGGCGGTCAGGAACAGGGCGGACGTGGTGAGCGCCACGACGGCGCCACGACGCATACGCATACGCATAAGGATTCGACTCCCCAACAACAGTAGTGATCTCGGGGAGCCAGCGGTTCCCCCCTCCCCGCCCTCGCGGGCCGCAGTGAGGATAACCGCCGCCACCGACGACCACTCCGCGTGGGGCTACGGCCGGTCCCGGCGCGGCCGCTCGGCCCTCGGCAGGCCGGCGACGACCAGGTCGTAGGAGTCCTCGATCAACTCCCTGACCAGGGCCGCCGGCAGCCCGGAGACCGTCACCGTGTTCCAGTGCCGCTTGTTCATGTGGTAGCCGGGGACGACGGCGTCCGGGTGCTCGGCCCGCAGGCGGACCGCGTTCTCCGGCTCGCACTTGAGGTTCACGGTGAGCGGCCGCGCGTCGAGCGCGCCGAGGGCGAACATCCTCCCGCCGACCTTGAAGACCGAGGTCCGCGGGCCGAAGGGGAACTCCTCCACCGCGGCGTCGAAGTCCAGGCAGAACGCCCTCAGCTGCTCGGGGGTCACGCGGCCTCGTCCTCCGGCTCCGGCGGCACCGGCTCGGCCAGCACGGTCACGATCCTGTTGCGGCGGCCCGCCGGGGACTCGGCGGTCAGCCGCAGCGCCCGTCCGTCGGGCAGGTCGACCACGGCCGTCGCCCCGGCGATCGGGACGCGGCCGAGCGCCTTGGCGAGCAGCCCGCCGACCGTCTCCACGTCCTCGTCGTCGTAGGCGTCGAGCCCGAACAGCTCGCCGAGGTCGCCGATGTCGAGGCGGGCCGTCACCCGGTAGCGGCCGTCGCCGAGCTCCTCGACGGGCGGCAGCTCGCGGTCGTACTCGTCGGTGATCTCACCGACGATCTCCTCCAGGATGTCCTCGATGGTGACGATCCCGGCCGTGCCGCCGTACTCGTCGATGACCACCGCGCAGTGGTTGCGCTCCCGCTGCATCTCGCGCAGCAGGTCGCCGGCGTTCTTGGTGTCCGGCACGAACGACGCCGCCCGCATCGTCGTGGACACCAGGTCGGCCTCCGACTCCCGGTTGATGTGCGTCTTGCGGACCAGGTCCTTCAGGTACACGATGCCGACCACGTCGTCCTCGCTCTCCCCGGTGACCGGGATGCGCGAGAAGCCCGAACGCAGCGCGAGGGTCAGGGCCTGCCGGACGGTCTTGTACCGCTCGATCGACACCAGGTCCGTGCGCGGCACCATCACCTCGCGGACCAGGGTGTCGCCCAGCTCGAAGACCGAGTGCACCATGCGGCGCTCGTCGTCCTCGATGAGGGACTCCTGCTCCGCCAGGTCGACCATGGCGCGCAGCTCCGCCTCGGACGCGAACGGCCCCTTGCGGAAGCCCTTGCCGGGGGTGAGCGCGTTGCCGATGAGGATCAGCAGCTGGGGGACCGGCCCCATGACGCGGGCCAGCGGCAGCAGCACGTACGCCGCCGCCGTCGCCGTGTTCAGCGGGTGCTGGCGGCCGATGGTGCGCGGCGAGACGCCGACGGCGACGTACGAGACGAGCACCATCACGCCGATCGCCACGACCAGCGCGCTCCACGTCTCCCGGAACTCCTCCAGGCAGGCGTACGTGACGAGCGCGCCCGCGGCCGTCTCGCAGGCGACCCGGACGAGCAGCGCCACGTTCAGGTACCGGGTGGGGTCGGAGGCCACCTGGGCGAGCCTGGCCGCGCCGCGCCGCCCGGACCGCACCGCCTCGTCGGCCCGGAAGCTGGAGACGCGCGCGAGGCCCGCCTCCGCACAGGCGGCGAGCCACGCGACCACGACCAGCGCCACGGCCCCCAGGACGAGTTGACCGGTCATGAGACGGTCGGCGCCGGGGAGGGGCCGGTCAGGCCCTTCTCCGCCCGCCAGCCGTCGACGATCGCCGCCTGGAGCCCGAACATCTCGGCCTTCTCGTCGGGCTCCTCGTGGTCGTAGCCGAGGAGGTGCAGCACCCCGTGGACGGTGAGCAGCTGCAGCTCCTCGTCCATGGAGTGCTGGGTGGGCGCCTCGCGGCCCTGCCGCTCGGCGACCTCGGGGCAGAGCACGATGTCACCGAGGAGCCCCTGCGGGGGCTCCTCGTCGTCCTTCGACGGCGGACGCAGTTCGTCCATCGGGAAGGACATGACATCCGTCGGACCCGGCAGGTCCATCCACTGCAGGTGCAGCTCCTCCATCGCCTCGGCGTCCACGACGATCACCGACAGCTCGGACAGGGGGTGGATGCGCATCCGCGCGAGCGCGTAGCGGGCGACGTCGAGGATCGCCTGCTCGTCGACCTCGGTGCCGGACTCGTTGTTGACGTCGATCGACATGGTGCTGTTCGGTCTCTCGCTTCGGATGGTCAGCGCCCGTTCTGGGTGTCGTACTTCTCGTACGCGTCGACGATACGGCCGACCAGCTTGTGCCGTACGACGTCGTGCGACGTGAGGCGGGAGAAGTGGACGTCCGGCACGCCGTCGAGGATGTCCTGCACCTGCCGCAGACCGCTCTTGGTGCCGTTGGGCAGGTCGACCTGGGTGACGTCACCGGTGATGACGATCTTCGAGTCGAAGCCGAGCCGGGTCAGGAACATCTTCATCTGCTCGGGGTTCGTGTTCTGCGCCTCGTCGAGGATGATGAACGCGTCGTTGAGCGTCCGGCCGCGCATGTACGCCAGCGGCGCGACCTCGATCGTGCCCGCCGCCATCAGGCGCGGGATCGAGTCGGGGTCGAGCATGTCGTGCAGCGCGTCGTACAGCGGCCGCAGGTACGGGTCGATCTTCTCGTAGAGCGTGCCCGGCAGGAAGCCGAGCCGCTCGCCCGCCTCGACGGCGGGCCGGGTCAGGATGATCCGGTTGACCTGCTTGGACTGCAGGGCCTGGACCGCCTTCGCCATGGCGAGATAGGTCTTGCCGGTACCGGCCGGGCCGATGCCGAAGACGATCGTGTGCTTGTCGATCGCGTCGACGTACCGCTTCTGGTTGAGCGTCTTGGGACGGATGGTGCGCCCGCGGCTGGAGAGGATGTTCTGGGTGAGGACCTCGGACGGCGTCTCCGCGGCCGCTCCCCCGGTCTCCTCCTTGAGCATGGCGATCGAGCGTTCCACCGCGTCCTCCGTCATGGGCTGCCCCGTGCGCAGCACCAGCATCATCTCGTCGAACAGCCGCTGGATGAGGGCCACCTCGGCGGCCTCGCCCACCGCGCTGATCTCGTTGCCCCGCACATGGATGTCGGCACGGGGGAACGCCCGCTCGATCACGCGGAGCAGGGAGTCGCCCGAGCCGAGCACGGTCACCATCGGATGCTTGGCGGGTACGGTGAAGTGGGCTCGTACCTGGTCTGTGGGTGTCTGAGTCATGGGCCGGCACTGTGGCCTGCGCATACCTCCTGTTGCAGGGTTCTCGCCGCTCGACAACCTCTGTACCGTCCAGGGTACGGCGTACGGCTCGCAACCCAGAAGGCTTTTCCGCCGCCTCAGGGGGACCGGCGGAACCCGATGGTCGGCACCGCGCGGCGCAGCGGCCAGGGCCGGGTGGGCGCGGGCAGCAGCGCGTCGAGGAACCCGTACCGGCGCAGCGCGGCCGGGTCCTGGTCGGAGCAGCCCTGGACGTACTGCCACCAGGCGGCGACCTCGACCCAGCCGGGCGCGGACAGCGACCCGCCGAACTCCTGCACCGACAGCGCGGCCGTCAGCCCGGCGAAGGCCAGCCGGTCGGCGAGCGGCCACCCGGCGAGCGTGCCGGTGAGGAACCCGGCCACGAACACGTCCCCCGCGCCGGTCGGGTCCAGCGCGGCGACCTCGATGGCCGGCACCTCGGCCGTCTCGCCCGTGCCGCCGTCCACGGCGTACGCGCCGTCCGCGCCGAGCGTGACCACCGCGAGCGGCACCCGGTCGGCGAGGGCGCGGGCGGCGGCGCGCGGGCAGTCGGTGCGGGTGTAGCGCACGGCCTCCTCGGCGTTGGGCAGGAACGCCTCGCAGTGCTCCAGGTCGGGCAGCGCGGCCAGGTCCCAGCGGCCGGTCTCGTCCCACCCCACGTCGGCGAAGATCCGCGTCCGGCGGCGGGCCGCCTGCGCCACCCACTCCTCGGAGCGGCCGGGCACGAGGGAGGCGACCGCCCCCCGCGCGCGGGGCGGGCAGGTGGGGACGGACCCCTCCGGGGGCGGCGCCTCGTGACCGTGCGACACCATCGTGCGTTCGCCGTCGAAGGCCATGGACACCGTCACCGGGGAGTGCCATCCGGGCACGGTCCGCGACCGGGACAGGTCGATGCCCTCGCCCTGTTCGAGCGCGTCCCAGCAGTACTCGCCGTAGTGGTCGTCACCGAACGCGGCGGCGAGGGAGGTGCGCAGCCCCAGCCGGGCCAGGGCGGTCGCCATGTTGGCGACGCCGCCGGGGCTGGAGCCCATGCCGCGCGCCCAGGTCTCCGTGCCCTTCGCCGGGGCGCTGTCCAGGCCGGTGAAGACGATGTCGAGGAACACCGTGCCGGTCAGGAACACGTCGCAGTCGGGGTCCGCGGGGGTGCGGAGCGTACCCAGCGGGTCGACGCCGGCGGTGTGCCGGTACGGCTGTCCTCCGATGGGGTCGGGCGTGGTCACGGCGGGCTCCCCGGTCGCGCGGCGCTGGTTCTGCCAGTGTGCCCGATCCGCCGCGCGCCCCGGCCCGCGATCCCGCCCGCGTCAGTCGAAGGTGTACGCGTCGACCTCGGCCAGGTACCGCGCGCGCAGCTCCTCGTCGTGGTCGAGGAACGCCGCCTCGAAGGAGTTGCGGGCGAGCCGGCGCAGGTCGTCCTCGGTGAGGGCGAGGGCCTCGCGGACGGCGTGGAAGGTGTCCCCCACGTATCCGCCGAAGTAGGCGGGGTCGTCGGAGTTGACGGTGACCAGCAGTCCGGCGTCCATCATCGCCTTCAGCGGGTGGTCCTCCAGGAGGTCCACGGCGCGCAGCCGGACGTTGGACAGCGGGCACAGGGTGAGCGGCACCCGGTCCCGCACCAGCCGCCGCACCAGCTCCGGGTCCTCCATGGCGCGCAGCCCGTGGTCGATCCGCTCGACGCCGAGGACGTCCAGGGCCTCGCGGACGTACGAGGGCGGGCCCTCCTCGCCGGCGTGGGCGACCTTCCGCAGGCCCAGCGCGGCGGCCGCCTCGTACACCTCGCGGAACTCGGCGGGCGGGTGGCCGACCTCCGCCGAGTCCAGTCCGACGCCGGCGATGTGGCGCAGGTACGGCTTCGCGGCGTCGAGGGTCTCCCGCGCGGCCTCGGCGGACCGGTCCCGCAGGAAGCACATGATCAGCTGCGTGGTGACGCCGTGCCGCTCCTCGCTGCGCTCCAGCGCCCGGGCGAGGCCCTCGACGACGGTGCCGAGGGGGATGCCGCGGTCGGTGTGGGCCTGCGGGTCGAAGAAGATCTCGGCGTGCCGGACGCCCTGGGCGGCGGCCCGCGCCAGGTAGGCGTCGGCGAGCTCGGCGAAGTCGTCCGCGGTGCGCAGGACGGTCATGAGCGCGTAGTACAGGTCGAGGAACGACCGGAGGTCGTCGAACCGGTACGCCCGGCGCAGCTCCTCCGTGTCGGCGTAGGGCAGGTCGACGCCGTTGCGGGCGGCGAGGGCGAAGGCCAGCTCGGGTTCGAGGGTGCCCTCGATGTGGAGGTGGAGCTCCGCCTTGGGGAGGTGTTCGGGGAGGTTCATGGCGGCGGTCCCTAGGGGCGCTTGGGGAGGGGGACGCGGACGAGGTCCTGGGCGACGGTCAGCTCGCCGTCGAACCCCGCCGCGCGGGCCTGGCGTTCGAAGGCGGACGGGTCGCCGTAGCGTTGCGAGAAGTGGGTGAGGACGAGGTGCCGGACGCCCGCGTCGCGGGCGGCGGCGGCGGCCTGGCCCGCGGTCAGGTGGCCGTGCTCGACGGCGAGGTCGGTGTCCTCGTCGAGGAACGTCGACTCGATGACGAGCAGGTCGCAGCCCTCGGCGAGCGCGTGGACGCCGTCGCAGAGGCGGGTGTCCATGACGAAGGCGAAGCGCTGGCCGGGCCGTACCTCGCTGACGTCCTCCAGCCGGACCCCGCGCAGGACGCCCTCCCGCTGGAGGACGCCCACGTCGGGGCCCTTGACGCCGTGCGCCGCGAGCCGCTCGGGCAGCATGCGGCGGCCGTCCGGTTCCGTCAGCCGGTAGCCGAACGACTCGACGGGGTGCGACAGGCGGCGGGCCTCCAGCGTGTACCCGGGGGTCCGCGCGACGGGCCCGTCGACGGCGACGGGTGCCTCCACGACGTCGGCGCGCTCGCGGTAGGCGGTGGCGTACCGCAGCCGTTCGAAGAACCGCTGCCCGGACGCCGGGTAGTGGGCGGTGACGGGGTGCGGGACCTGGTCCAGGTTGATGCGCTGGATGACCCCGGCGAGGCCGAGGCTGTGGTCGCCGTGGAAGTGCGTGACGCAGATCCGGTCGATGTCGTGCGCGGCGACCCCGGCGCGCAGCATCTGGCGCTGGGTGCCCTCGCCCGGGTCGAAGAGGATGCCCTCGCCGTCCCAGCGGAGCAGGTAGCCGTTGTGGTTGCGGTGGCGTGTGGGCACCTGGCTTGCGGTGCCCAGCACGACGAGCTCTCGTACGGACACGCGGTCTATCCGGGGGGCCACTCGAGGCCGCGGCCGCCGAGGACGTGGGCGTGCGCGTGGAAGACGGTCTGGCCGGCCCCGGCGCCCGTGTTGAACACGATCCGGTAGCCGGCGTCGTCGGTCTTCTCCTGCGCGGCGACCTCCCCGGCCTCGCGCAGGACGTCGGCGGCGATCCCCGGCGCCGCGGCGGCGAGCGCGGCGGCGTCGGCGTGGTGCTCCTTGGGGATGACCAGCACGTGGGTGGGTGCCTGCGGGTTGATGTCGCGGAAGGCGACGGTGGTCTCCGTCTCCCGGACGATCGTCGCCGGCACCTCCCCCACCACGATCTTGCAGAACAGGCAGTCGCTGCGCGGCTCTCCGGCCATGCCGGCGGCCCCCTCTCGACTCGGACGGCGGGTACCTCCGTACCCTATCGCCGCCCGGGGGGCCGCCTCAGGACCACCGTCCGGTGCGCCCGAGGAGGAGTGCCGTCGCCGCCGTGCCGGCCGTGGAGGTGCGCAGGACGCTCCGCCCGAGCCGGTACGGCCTGGCGCCGGCCTCCGCGAACGCGGCGAGCTCGTCGGGCGCGACGCCGCCCTCGGGGCCGACGACCAGGACGATGTCGCCGGTCGCGGGCAGCGGGGCGGTGGCGAGCGGCTCGGCGCCCTCCTCGTGCAGCACGGCCGCGAAGTCGGCGTCCGCCAGCAGCCGGGCCACCGCCCTGGTGCCGGCCGCCTCCGCGACGTCCGGGAAGCGGAGCCTGCGGGACTGCTTGCCCGCCTCGCGCGCGGTGGCCCGCCACTTCGCCAGCGCCTTCGCGCCGCGCTCGCCCTTCCACTGGGTGATGCACCGCGACGCCGCCCACGGCACGACCGCGTCGACACCGGTCTCGGTCATCGTCTCGACGGCCAGTTCGCCCCGGTCGCCCTTGGGCAGGGCCTGCACGACGGTGATGCGGGGCGCGGGCGCGGGCTCGTCCCGCACCCGTGCGACGGCCACGTCGAGGCGGTCCTTGCCCTCGACGGCGGCGACGGTGCCGTACGCGCCGCGCCCGGCGCCGTCCGTGAGGACGACCTCCTCGCCGACCCGCAGCCGGCGCACCGACACGGCGTGCCGGCCCTCGGGCCCGTCCAGGGTGAGCACCGCGCCGGGCGCGGCGGCCGTCAGGTCGTCGGCGACGAAGACGGGGGCGGTCATGACGTACCTCCCACGGCCAGCTCGGAGACGGCCGACCGGAGTTCGCAGTGGAGTACTTCGACGAGCTGCCCGGCGGGCAGCTCCCGGGCCAGGCGGTGGCCCTGGCCGGCCCACAGGGCCATGCCCTGCGGGTCCTTCGCCCTGGCCGCGGCCTTGCGCAGGCCGCTGGTCAGGTGGTGCACCTCGGGGTACGCGGCCGGGGCGTACGGCCCGTGCTCCCGCACGAACCGGTTGACCAGGCTCCGGGCGGGGCGGCCGGAGAAGGCGCGGGTGAGTTCGGTGTGGGTGAACAGCGGGTCCGTCACGGCCCGCTTGTGCAGCGGGTCGGCGGCGGACTCCGGGCACACCAGGAACGCGGTGCCCAGTTGCGCGGCCTCGGCGCCCGCCGCGAGGACGGCGGCGATCTGGCCGCCGCGCATCAGGCCCCCCGCGGCGAGCATCGGCAGCCGCACCGCCTCGCGGACCTGGGTGATCAGCGCCAGCAGCCCGGTGCCGGAGCCCTCGGTCTCCGGGTCGTCCCGGTGGGTGCCCTGGTGGCCGCCCGCCTCGACGCCCTGCACGCACACGGCGTCGGCGCCGGCGCGTTCGGCGGCCCGCGCCTCGTCGGGGCCGGTGACCGTCACGACGGTGCGGGTGCCCACCCGCGCGAAGGCCGCCAGCGTGTCGGGCGCGGGGCAGCCGAACGTGAAGGACACGACCGGTACCGGGTCGTCGAGGAGGATCGCCAGCTTCGCGTCGTAGCCGTCGTCCCGGCCGGCGTCGGGGTCGCCGAGCGGTGTCTCGTACCAGGCGGCCTCACCGGCGAGCTGCTGGCGGTACACCTCGACGGCGGCGGCGTCCGCCTGGCCCGGCTGCGGCATGAACAGGTTCACGCCGAAGGGGCGGGCGGTGAGGCCCCGGAGCTGCTGGACCTCCCGGTACATGCCGTCGGCCGTCTTGTACCCGGCGGCCAGGAAGCCGAGGCCGCCCGCCTCGGACACGGCGGCGACGAGCTGCGGACACGAGGCGCCACCGGCCATGGGGGCCTGCACGATCGGGTAACGGCAGAGATCGGTCAGCGCGGAGGACATGCACGCATGGTGTCACGCCCCCGCGGCCCCCTCGAAGCCCCCGGTTCCGGGCGCCGCGGCCGGGCCCGGCCGCGGCGGGCGCCCGCCGGCGGCGGGGTGGTCCGGGGGCGTGCCCCGGACCACCGGAGCGCGCCGCCGGGGCCCGCTAGCGTCCGTTGAAGGCGTCCTTCAGCCGCGAGAAGAGGCCCTGCTGGCCCGGGGCGAACTGGCCGGTCGGCCGTTCCTCCCCGCGCAGCTTCGCCAGGTCGCGCAGCAGGCGCTCCTGCTCCGCGTCCAGCTTCGTGGGCGTCTGGACCTCGACGTGGACGATCAGGTCGCCGCGCCCGCCGCCGCGCAGGTGCGTGACGCCGCGGCCGTGCAGCGGGATCGACTGGCCCGACTGCGTACCCGGCCGGATGTCGACCTCCTCCATGCCGTCGAGCGTCTCCAGCGGCACCTTCGTGCCGAGCGCGCCCGCCGTCATCGGGATCGTCACCGTGCAGTGCAGGTCGTCGCCGCGCCGCTGGAACACCGGGTGCGGCAGCTCGTGGATCTCCACGTACAGGTCGCCCGCCGGGCCGCCGCCGGGGCCGACCTCGCCCTCGCCGGCGAGCTGGATGCGCGTGCCGTTGTCGACGCCGGCCGGGATCTTGACCGTGAGCGTCCGGCGGGACCGCACCCGGCCGTCGCCGGCGCACTCGGGGCACGGCGTCGGCACGACCGTGCCGAAGCCCTGGCACTGCGGGCAGGGGCGGGACGTCATGACCTGGCCCAGGAAGGACCGCGTCACCTGCGACACCTCGCCGCGGCCGCGGCACATGTCGCACGTCTGCGCCGAGGTGCCCGGCGCGGCGCCCTCACCGGAGCACGTCGTGCACACGACGGCCGTGTCGACCTGGATGTCCTTCGTCGTGCCGAAGGCCGCCTCGTCGAGCTCGATCTCCAGCCGGATCATCGCGTCCTGGCCGCGGCGGGTGCGCGACCGGGGGCCGCGCTGGGACGCCGTGCCGAAGAAGGCGTCCATGATGTCGGAGAAGTTCCCGAAGCCGCCCGCGCCGAAGCCCGCGCCCGCTCCGGCCCCGCCGGACGACAGGGGGTCGCCGCCGAGGTCGTAGACCTGCTTCTTCTGCGGGTCCGACAACACCTCGTAGGCGGCGTTGATCTCCTTGAACCGCTCCTGCGTCTTCGGATCGGGGTTGACATCCGGGTGCAGCTCGCGGGCGAGCCGGCGGAATGCCTTCTTGATCTCGTCCTGGGACGCGTCGCGGCGCACGCCGAGTACGGCGTAGTAGTCCGTGGCCACTTACGACTCCGCCAGGATCTGTCCGACGTAACGTGCCACTGCGCGTACCGCTCCCATCGTTCCGGGGTAGTCCATGCGGGTCGGTCCGACCACGCCGAGTTTGGCGACCGCCTCGCCGCCCGAACCGTAGCCGACCGCGACGACGGACGTGGAGTTGAGCCCCTCGTGGGCGTTCTCGTGGCCGATACGTACGGTCATGGCCGGATCCGTCGCCTCACCGAGCAGCTTGAGGAGCACGACCTGCTCCTCCAGTGCCTCCAGCACGGGCCGGATGGTGAGCGGGAAGTCGTGCCCGAAGCGCGTGAGATTGGCGGTCCCGCCGATCACCAGGCGCTCCTCGGTCTCCTCCACCAGCGTCTCCAGCAGCGTGGAGAGCACCGTGGAGACGGTCCCGCGGTCCTCCGGATCGAAGGACTCCGGGAGGTCCTGCACCAGCTGCGGCACGTCGGTGAACCGCCGTCCGACGACCTGGCTGTTCAGCCGGGCGCGCAGGTCGGCGACGGACGTCTCGCCGAAGGGGGCGGGGCAGTCGACCATGCGCTGCTCCACCCGCCCGGTGTCCGTGATCAGGACGAGCATCAGCCGGGCCGGGGCCAGCGACAGCAGCTCGACGTGGCGCACGGTCGACCGGGTCAGCGACGGGTACTGCACGACCGCGACCTGGCGGGTCAGCTGGGCGAGCAGGCGGACCGTGCGCCCCACGACGTCGTCCAGGTCCACCGCGCCGTCCAGGAAGTTCTGGATGGCCCGGCGCTCCGGCGACGACAGCGGCTTGACTCCGGCGAGCTTGTCGACGAAGAGGCGGTAGCCCTTGTCCGTGGGGATGCGCCCGGCGCTGGTGTGGGGCTGGGCGATGAAGCCCTCCTCCTCCAGCACCGCCATGTCGTTGCGCACGGTGGCCGGCGACACGCCGAGCTTGTGGCGCTCGGTGAGCGCCTTGGAGCCGACGGGCTCCTCCGTGCCGACGTAGTCCTGGACGATGGCGCGCAGCACTTCGAGTCTGCGTTCACTGAGCACGGCGCGCACCTCCAGCTGGCTCCGGTCGGCTGACGTCTGCTGGCACTCACCGTGTTCGAGTGCCAATCATCCCCGCGGCCAGTGTACGGCGCCGAGGTCAATGCCTGGCAAGGGCGACGTGACGAGCGCGACGGCGCACGGCGGTCGATCACCGTACCGCGCGCCGGTCGCGGGCATTGCCGATAGCGTCGCGGTATGGACGTCGGCTGGGAAGAGTCAGGGTGGGAACGGCTCGCGGCCGGGGTGGGCCGCAGGCGCCTGCCCGGCTGGGACGCCACGGTCGGGCTGGTCGTCGGGGACGACGCCGCCCTGCTGTTCGACGCGGGTTCCACCCTGGGGGAGGGCGCGCGGATCCGCGCCCAGGTCCAGGGGCTGCTGGGCGGGCGGCGCGTGACGCACATCGCACTGAGCCACCCGCACTTCGACCACGTGCTGGGCGCCGCCGCGTTCGCGGGCGCGCAGGTGTTCGGCGCCGTGGGCCTGGACGAGGTGCTGGTGCGGGAGCGGGACGCGCTGCGGGCGGACGCGGTGCGGGAGGGCGTCGCCCCGGACGAGGCGGGCGAGGCCGTGGACGTGCTGGTGCACCCGCACCACCTGGTGTGCGGCGAGTGGACGCTCGACCTGGGCGGCCGGCAGGTGCTGCTGGCGAACGTGGGGCCCGGGCACACGGGCCACGACCTGGCGCTGCTGGTGCCGGGCGCGGCGGGCGACGGGCCGCCCGAGGTGGTGTTCTGCGGGGACCTGGTGGAGGAGTCGGGCGAGCCCCAGGCGGGCCCGGACGCGATCCCGTCGTGCTGGCCGGCCGCGCTGGACCGGCTGCTGGAGCTGGGCGGGCGGGACGCGTTGTACGTGCCGGGGCACGGCGCGGTGGTGGACGCCGCGTTCGTACGCGCCCAACGCGATGAGCTGGCCCGCCGGTTCGCGGTGTCGTAGCGTCTGGCGCATGCGTGCCTACGACCCGGATCTGACCCCTCGGTGGAAGAAGCAGGCCCCCGTGCCGGAGGTGCCCGCCGAGCCGGACCTGGTGGTCGAGGAGGCCGGCACCGGGTTCTGCGGGGCGGTGGTGCGGTGCGAGGCGGGCGCGGTGACGCTGGAGGACCGGTTCGGCAGGCACCGGGTCTTCCCGCTCGTCCCGCGCGGCTTCCTGCTGGAGGGCCGCGCGGTGACCCTGGTCCGCCCGGCCGCCCCCGCGCCGGCGCGGCCGTCCCGTACGGCGTCCGGGTCGGTCGCCGTGCCGGGCGCGCGGGCCCGGGTGGCGCGGGCGGGGCGGATCTACGTGGAGGGCCGCCACGACGCCGAGCTGGTGGAGAAGGTGTGGGGCGACGACCTGCGCATCGAGGGCGTCGTCGTGGAGTACCTGGAGGGCGTCGACGACCTGCCGGCGATCGTCCGCGACTTCCGACCCGGCCCGGACGCCCGGCTCGGGGTGCTGGTGGACCACCTGGTGCCGGGGTCGAAGGAGTCGCGGATCGCCGCGTCGGTCACGGACCCGCACGTCCTGGTGGTGGGGCACCCGTACGTCGACGTGTGGCAGGCGGTGAAGCCGTCGTCGCTGGGCATCCCGGCCTGGCCGGCCGTGCCGCACGGCCAGGACTGGAAGACGGGCGTGTGCCGGGCCCTGGGCTGGCCGGAGAACACCGGCGCGGCCTGGCGCCACGTCCTGGGCCGGGTCCGGTCGTACCGGGACCTGGAGCCGGCGCTGCTGGGCCGGGTCGAGGAGCTGATCGACTGGGTGACGGCCCCGGCGTAGCGCTCAGTCCACCAGGTCCCGCACGACGGCGTCGGCGAGCAGCCGGCCGCGCAGGGTGAGGACGGCGCGGCCCTCGGCGTAGGGGCCCGTCTCCAGGAGCCCCTCCCCCGCCGCGCGCTCCGCCGCGGACAGGCCCGCCGGGCGCAGCAGCGACAGGGGGATGCCGTCCCGGAGCCGCAGCTCCAGCAGGACGCGCTCCACGCGGCGGTCCTCCTCCGTCAGGACCTCCCGGCCGGCGCCCGGGGAACGGCCCTCCGCGAGGGCGGCGGCGTAGGCGCCGGGGTGCTTCACGTTCCACCAGCGGACGCCGCCGACGTGGCTGTGCGCGCCGGGCCCGGCGCCCCACCAGTCGGCGCCGCGCCAGTACAGCTCGTTGTGGAGGCAGCGGCCCGCCTCGGAGGCGGCCCAGTTCGACACCTCGTACCAGTGGAACCCGGCCTCGGCGAGGACGGAGTCCGCGATCAGGTACCGGTCGGCGTGCACGTCGTCGTCGGTCATCGGCACCTCGCCGCGCCGGATGCGGCGGGCGAGCCCGGTGCCCTCCTCGACGATCAGCGCGTACGCGGAGACGTGGTCGGGGCCGGCGCCGATCGCGGCGTCGAGGGAGGCCCGCCAGTCGTCGTCGCTCTCGCCGGGGGTGCCGTAGATCAGGTCGAGGTTGACGTGGTCGAAGCCGGCGGCGCGGGCCTCGGCGACGCACGCCTCGGGACGGCCGGGGGTGTGGGTGCGGTCGAGGACCTTCAGGACGTGCCGCCGGGCGCTCTGCATGCCGAAGGAGATCCGGTTGAAGCCGCCCTCGCGGAGCGCGGCCAGGTATGCCGGGTCGACGGACTCCGGGTTGGCCTCCGTGGTGATCTCGGCGTCGTCCGCGAGGCCGAACTCGTCCCGGACGGCGCCGAGCATGCGGACGAGGTCCTCCGCGGCGAGCAGCGTGGGCGTGCCGCCGCCGACGAAGACCGTCCGCACGGGGCGGGGGTCGTCGCCGAGGACCTTGCGGGCGAGCCGGACCTCGTCGGCGAGGGTCGCCGCGTAGTTGTCGCGGGAGGCGAGGACGCCGCCGGAGCCGCGCAGCTCGGTGGCGGTGTAGGTGTTGAAGTCGCAGTAGCCGCAGCGGGTCGCGCAGTACGGCACGTGCAGGTAGAACCCGAGCGGCCGCTCCGCGCGCCCGTCGAGGGCGGACGGGGGCAGGGACCCGTCCTCGGGCACGGGCTCACCATCGGGCAGTACGGAAGGCATGGGGTCCATTGTCCGTCACCGCCGCGGTGTGCGGCGCGGCGGTGACGGACGGGCGGACGGACGGCGGCCGGCCGGTGTGCGGGCGGGTGTGCCGGCCGGTGGTGCGGGCGCCGTACGGGCCGGTCGGTGCGGGCGCCGTACGGGCGGCCGGTGCGGTGCCCGCGGCGGTCAGGCCTCGCGGGCGCCCTCGTACATCTCCTCGATGAGGCCCTTGTACTCGCGCTCCACCACGGGCCGCTTCAGCTTGAGGCTCGGGGTCAGCTCGCCGTGCTCCACGTCGAGGTCGCGCGGCAGCAGCCGGAACTTCTTGATCGTCTGCCAGCGCTGCAGTCCCGCGTTGAGCCGGTCCACGTACCCCTGGACCATGTCCTCGACCTGCCGCGTCGCGACCAGCTCGGCGTACGGCCGGCCGCCGAGGCCCCGCTCCTGCGCCCAGCCCTGCAGCGCCGCCTCGTCGAGCGCGATGAGCGCGCTGCAGTAGTTCCGGTCGGCGCCGAGGACGACGATGTTGGAGACGAACGGGCACAGCGCCTTGAAGTGGCCCTCGACCTCAGTCGGCGCGACGTACTTGCCGCCGGACGTCTTGAACAGGTCCTTCTTCCGGTCGGTGATCCTCAGGTAGCCGTCGGCGGACAGTTCGCCGATGTCCCCGGTGTGGAACCAGCCGTCCGGCTCCAGCACCTCGGCGGTCTTCTCGGGCAGCTTGTGGTAGCCCTCCATGATGCCGGGGCCGCGCAGCAGGATCTCGCCGTCCTCCGCGATGCGCACCTCGCAGCCGGGCAGCGGCTTGCCGACCGTGCCGGTGCGGTACGCCTCGCCCGGGTTCACGAAGGAGGCGGCGGACGACTCCGTCAGGCCGTACCCCTCCAGGATGTGGATGCCGGCGCCGGAGAAGAAGTAGCCGATCTCCGGGGCGAGTGCGACGGAGCCGGACACGGCGGCGCGCAGCCGCCCGCCGAACGCCGCGCGCAGCTTGGAGTACACGAGCGCGTCCGCGACCCGGTGCTTCGCGGCGAGGCCCAGGGGCGCCTTCGCCCGGCCGGTGCGGCGGAAGCTGTCCTGGGTGGCCTTGGCGTGGTCGCGGGCGACGCCGGCCGCCCACTGGAAGATCCGGTACTTGGCGGGGCCGCCGGCGCGGGCCTTCGCGGCGACGCCGTTGTAGACCTTCTCGAAGATGCGGGGCACGGCCGCCATGTACGTCGGCTGGACGACCGGCAGGTTCTCGATGATCTTGTCGATGCGGCCGTCGACGGCGGTGACGTGGCCGACCTCGATCTGCCCGGAGGTCAGCACCTTGCCGAAGACGTGGGCGAGCGGCAGCCACAGGTACTGCACGTCGTCGTCGCGGATCAGGCCGGTCGCGCCGATGGCCTTCGCCATGTACGACCAGTTGTCGTGCGGGAGGCGCACGCCCTTGGGGCGGCCCGTGGTGCCGGAGGTGTAGATGAGGGTGGCGAGCTGGTCGGCGGTGATCACCTCGATCCGCTCCCGGACCGCGTCGGGGTGCTTCTCCAGGTACGCCCTGCCGCGCTCCTCCAGGTCCGCGAGGGACAGCACCCAGCCGTCCGGGTCGCCGTCGGCGGGCACCGCCGAGGCGGCGTCGATCACCACGACGTGGCGGAGTTCCGGCAGGTCGGCACGGCGCTCCCGGGCCTTCGCGAGCTGGGCGGCGTCCTCGGCGATCAGGACGCGGCTCTCGGAGTCGGCGAGGATGTACGCGGACTCCTCGGCGTTGGTCTGCGGGTAGACGGTGGTCGTGGCGGCCCCGGCGCACATGACGCCCAGGTCGCACAGGATCCACTCGACGCGCGTGGCGGAGGCGAGGGCGACGCGCTCCTCGGGCCGGACGCCGAGGTCGACGAGCCCGGCGGCGATCGCGTACACGCGCTCCGCGGCCTGGGCCCAGCTGAGCGACTTCCAGTCGTCGGGCCCCTGGCCGGCCGGGGACGGCACCGGGTAGCGGTACGCCTCCGCGTCCGGGGTCTTCGCCACCCGCTCGAGGAAGAGGCTCGCCACGGAGGGCGGGCGGTTCTCGATCTGGGTCTGTGTGTCGCTCACGGGCGTCCTCCGGCGGGCCTGGCAGATGCCGCACGCGCGGCGCGCGGGCACTTCACTGCTGCGGGAAAAGCGGGTCAACGGCTGGTTGTTTAACTCGCGAGTAACCACCGAGCGGGATCAGGGTAAAGCGCCGTCGTCCGCTGCGTAAGGGGCTGTGGACGCGTGCTTCATACCCGCTTCATAACGACTGTGGGCCCTTCGTGAAAAGGCGGAGGCGCCCGTCCGTCATCCGAACGGGCGCCTCCGTGCAGCGGATCACCGAGGTGGGCGACCCGGGAGAGCGGCTGGGGCGTCGGGACCTACTTCTTGCCCTTGCCCCCGGACTCGTCGCTGGACAGCACCGCGATGAAGGCCTCCTGCGGGACCTCCACGGAGCCGACCATCTTCATCCGCTTCTTGCCTTCCTTCTGCTTCTCCAGCAGCTTCCGCTTGCGGGAGATGTCACCGCCGTAGCACTTGGCGAGGACGTCCTTGCGGATGGCGCGGATCGTCTCGCGGGCGATGACCCGGGAGCCGATGGCGGCCTGGATGGGCACCTCGAACGCCTGCCGCGGGATGAGCTCGCGCAGCTTGGCGACGAGCCGCACGCCGTACGCGTACGCCGCGTCCTTGTGGGTGATCGCCGAGAAGGCGTCCACCTTGTCGCCGTGGAGCAGGATGTCCACCTTGACCAGGGAGCTGCTCTGCTCGCCGGTGGGCTCGTAGTCGAGCGAGGCGTAGCCGCGGGTCTTGGACTTCAGCTGGTCGAAGAAGTCGAAGACGATCTCCGCGAGGGGGAGCGTGTAGCGGATCTCGACGCGGTCCTCGGAGAGGTAGTCCATGCCGAGGAGGGTGCCGCGGCGGGTCTGGCACAGCTCCATGATGGAGCCGATGAACTCGGACGGCGCGAGGATCGTGGCGCGCACGACCGGCTCGTACACCTCGCTGATCTTGCCCTCGGGGAACTCGCTCGGGTTGGTGACGGTGTGCTCGCTGCCGTCCTCCATGACGACCCGGTAGACCACGTTCGGCGCCGTGGCGATCAGGTCGAGGCCGAACTCGCGCTCCAGGCGCTCGCGGATCACGTCGAGGTGGAGCAGGCCGAGGAAGCCCACGCGGAAGCCGAAGCCGAGGGCCGCGGAGGTCTCCGGCTCGTACACCAGGGCGGCGTCGTTGAGCTGGAGCTTGTCGAGGGCGTCGCGCAGCTCCGGGTAGTCCGAGCCGTCCAGCGGGTAGAGGCCGGAGAACACCATCGGCTTGGGGTCCTTGTAGCCGCCGAGGGCCTCCTGGGCGCCCTTGGCCTGGCTGGTGATCGTGTCACCCACCTTGGACTGGCGGACGTCCTTCACGCCGGTGATCAGGTAGCCCACCTCGCCCACGCCGAGGCCGTCGGCGGCGAGCATCTCCGGCGAGTTGGTGCCGATCTCCAGCAGCTCGTGGGTGGCGCCGGTCGACATCATGCGGATGCGCTCGCGCTTGTTGAGCTGGCCGTCGACGACACGGACGTAGGTGACGACACCGCGGTACGAGTCGTAGACCGAGTCGAAGATCATCGCGCGGGCGGGGGCGTCGGCGACACCGACCGGGGCCGGGACGTCCCTGACGACGCGGTCGAGGAGCGCCTCGACGCCCAGGCCCGTCTTCGCCGAGACCCGCATCACGTCGTCGGGCTCGCAGCCGACCAGGTTCGCCAGCTCCTCGGCGAACTTCTCCGGCTGGGCGGCCGGGAGGTCGATCTTGTTGAGGACCGGGACGATGGCGAGGTCGTTCTCCATCGCCAGGTACAGGTTGGCGAGGGTCTGCGCCTCGATGCCCTGGGCCGCGTCGACGAGGAGGATGGTGCCCTCGCAGGCGGCGAGGGAGCGCGACACCTCGTACGTGAAGTCCACGTGGCCCGGGGTGTCGATCATGTTGAGGATGTGGGTCCTGCCCTGCAGCTCCCCCTCGGTGGGCGCCCAGGGCAGACGAACCGCCTGGGACTTGATGGTGATGCCGCGCTCGCGCTCGATGTCCATGCGGTCGAGATACTGAGCGCGCATCTGCCGCTGCTCGACCACACCGGTCAGCTGGAGCATCCGGTCGGCAAGGGTCGACTTGCCGTGGTCGATGTGCGCGATGATGCAGAAGTTGCGGATCAGTGCCGGGTCGGTACGGCTCGGCTCGGGCACGTGGGTAGGGGTCGCGGGCACGCAGGGTCCTGATTCTCGAGACGCCCGGGCGTACGCCGGTGTCTCTGCTCGGGTCGACGTCGGATCGATACGTAGGTTCCATCGTCCCACGGACGGGGACGTGCGCTCGGTTTGGGCCGCTCGAAGCGCTGCTGGTAGCCTGGGCAGCTGTGTCTCGTGGCCCTCTCAGCAGCGTGGCACACATCGAGGAATCCTTACGAACCTGAAAAGGCTCTTTCGTGGCGAACATCAAGTCCCAGATCAAGCGGAACAAGACGAACGAGAAGGCGCGCCTGCGCAACAAGGCCGTCAAGTCGTCGCTCAAGACCGCGATCCGCAAGGCCCGTGAGGCCGCCGCCTCCGGCGACGTCGAGAAGGCCACCGCGGCCACTCGCGAGGCGTCCCGCAAGCTGGACAAGGCCGTCTCCAAGGGTGTCATCCACAAGAACGCCGCCGCCAACAAGAAGTCGGCGCTGACGTCGAAGCTTGCCGCCCTGCAGGGCTGAGCTCCTGTAGTCCCGGGGACGTCGTCCCCGGAACCGGCCGGACCCCCACGGGCTTGTGCCCCGGGGTGACGGACCGGACGACTTGATCGCCGGAAGGGACCCAGCGGGCCCTCTCAACCACGCTCCCGACCGGCACCCCCGAGCCCGTACGCGGCCTGCGTTCGCCACGCGGGTACGGGCTCAACCGGAACATCCCGAAGGCCTCGGCCCCCGTTCTTTCCCAGACGGCGGCCGGGGCCTTCGGCGTGCCGGGGGCAGGTCCGGCCGGGGGTGGCGTGCGCCGTGGCGCTCGGACGGAGGTTCGGCCCGGCGGACGGGGGGCCTGCGGCCGTGCCGGGGTCCGTGGCTGGGTTCTGCTGTGGCCGGGGTCCGTGGCCGGGGTCCGTGGTCGGCGCTTGGGCGGCCGGTCCCCGGGGCCGGGGTCGAGCCGGATGGGCGGGGTTCGCGGCCGATGCCCGGGGCCGGGGTCCGTGGCCGGTGCTTGAGAGCGAGGCTCGCGGCCGACGCTGGTGGTCGGCGCTCGCGGACGAGGCGTGCGGCCGGTCCCCGGGGCCGGAGTCGGAGCCGGGCGGGTGGGAGCCGGCGGCCCGTCCCGGGTAGGGTGCCGGGACCGCGGTGCGGACGGCGCCACGGGCGGCGTCCACGCGAGGACACCGCCACGGGGCCCGGAGCGGGCTCGTCGGACGCCGGGTCAGCGGCGGGAGCGGGCGGCCCGGGCGATGGCGACCACCGCCTTCTCCAGGGCGTACTCGGGGTCGTCACCGCCGCCCTTGACGCCCGCGTCGGCCTCGGCGACGGCCCGCAGGGCCACGGCCACGCCGTCGGGCGTCCAGCCGCGCATCTGCTGCCGTACGCGGTCGATCTTCCACGGCGGCATGCCCAGCTCGCGGGCGAGGTCGGCGGGCCGCCCGCCCCGCGCGGAGGAGAGCTTGCCGATGGCCCGCACGCCCTGCGCCAGGGCGCTGGTGATCAGTACGGGCGCCACCCCGGTCGAGAGGGACCAGCGCAGCGCCTCCAGGGCCTCGGCCGTCCGCCCCTCCACGGCGCGGTCGGCGACGTTGAAGCTGGACGCCTCGGCCCGGCCCGTGTAGTAGCGGCCGACGACGGACTCGTCGATCGTGCCCTCGACGTCCGCCGTGAGCTGGGAGACCGCGCTGGCGAGCTCCCGCAGGTCACTGCCGATCGCGTCGACGAGCGCCTGGCACGCCTCCGGCGTGGCCGACCGCCCCAGCGTCCGGAACTCCTGCCGCACGAAGGTCAGGCGCTCCGCCGGCTTGGTGGTCTTGGGGCACGCCACCTCACGCGCGCCCGCCTTGCGGGCCGCGTCCAGCAGGCCCTTGCCCTTGGCGCCGCCCGGGTGGAGGAGGACGAGGCTGATCTCCTCCACGGGCGCGGCGATGTACGCCTTGACGTCCTTGACCGTGTCCGCTGACAGGTCCTGCGCGTTGCGCACGATCAGGACCTTGCGCTCGGCGAACAGCGACGGGCTCGTCAGCTCGGCCAGACCGCCGGGCTGGAGCTGGTCGGCGGTCAGGTCGCGCACGTCCGTGTCGGCGTCGGCGGCCCGTGCGGCCGCCACCACCTGCTGGACGGCGCGGTCCAGCAGCAGGTCCTCCTGGCCCACGGCGAGGGTGACGGAGGCGAGCGGGTCGTCGGTCGATTTCTTGGCAGCCATCACGCCCAGCATCCCACGGCCCACCGACACCCCGTCCCGCCCACCGCACCCTCCGCCGCCGTCCACCCGCGCCGTCCGCCACCGCCCGTACCGGTCGGACCGTCACCACCCGTACCGGTCGGGCCGTCGGCCCGGCCGCGCGCCGCCCGGAACACGTCCCCGCCCCTCCGGACGAACGCGCCGGTCCGGCCGCGTCCCGCGCCGCCGGTCCGCCTACGGCTCCTCGCGCCAGCCGTCCCACTCGGCGGCGAAGTCGTCCATCTCCACCGCGGACAGCCGGCCGTCCGGGTCCTCGATCACCAGGAGCCACTGGGCGTCCTCGGCGTCGTCCTCCCCGGCGAGGGCGTCCCGTACCAGCTGGGGCTCCTCGTCCAGCTCGTAGCGGTCGGCGAGCGCCTCCGCGGCCTCCTCGGCCGTGTCCCGGTCGGGCAGGACCAGTACGTGCCTGACGTCGTCGGTGCGGTTCTCTTCGTTCACTGCGTTCACGGCACCATTGTTCAACCCCCTCCTCCACGGTGGACCTCCAGGTACGGCCCAGTGCACCGGCGCCCGCCCGGCGCCTACGGCGGGTGGCGGGCGACCGCCCGCAGGTCCCGGCCGGAGCCGGTCACCGCGATGGCGCCGTCCCGGTCGGTGCGCAGCACGGCCGCGCCCGCCTCCCGGAGGGCGTCGAGCGTACGGGGCGACGGGTGCCCGTACGGGTTGTCCCGCCCGGCCGACACCAGGGCGAGCCGGGGCCGCGCCCTGCCGAGCAGTTCGGGGTCCTGGTGCGCCGAGCCGTGGTGCGCGACCTTGAGGACGTCGACCCTGGGCAGCGCGGGGTGGGCCCGCGAGAGGCCCCGCTGGGACGGTGGCTCCAGATCGCCGAGGAGCAGCAGGGTCACCCCGCGGGTGCGGACGAGCAGGGTGACGCTGGCGTCGTTGGGCCCCTCCGGGGCGAACCCGGCGACGGGCACGGGCCACAGCACCTGCCAGTCGAGCGGCCCGGTCCGGCGCCGCTCCCCGGGCGCCGCGTGGATCACGGGGACGTGCGCCGCGGCGGCCGTCCGGTGGACGAACGCGGCCTGACCGGGCGGGTCGAGGAGCCCGGTCGTCTGGATCGCCCCCACGGTCCGGCCGCGCAGCACGCCCGGCAGCCCGGCCACGTGGTCGGCGTGGAAGTGGGTGAGCAGCACGAGCGGCACGCGGCTGACGCCCAGGTCCCGCAGGCACCGGTCCACCGGCTCGGGGTCGGGTCCCGCGTCGACCACGACGGCCGTGCCGTCCCCGGCCGCCAGGGCCGTGGCGTCGCCCTGGCCCACGTCGCACATCGCGAACACCCAGCCGGGCGGCGGCCATCCGGTGACGACCCGGACGAGCGGCACGGGCCGCACCACGGCGAGCAGCAGCGCCCCGACGCAGCCGGCGGCCACCCACGGCCGGTACGGCAGCCGGCGCACCGCGAGCAGCAGCACCGCGGTCACGGCGGCCAGCAGCAGCCCGCCCCGCCAGCCGCCCGGCCAGTCCGCCTGCGCCCCGGGCAGGGAGGCCCCGGTCCGCGCGACGGACGCCACCCATCCGGCGGGCCAGGCCGCGCACTCGGCGAGCAGCCGGGCCACCGGCATGGCCAGGGGGGCGCTCCCCAGCGCGGCGAACCCGAGCACCGTGGCCGGTGCGACCGCCAGTTCGGCGAACAGGTTGCAGGGAATCGCCACCAGGCTCACCCGGGCCGCGAAGACGGCCACCACCGGCGCGCACACCGCCTGTGCGGCCGCCACGGCGGCCAGGGCCTCCGCGACGCGCGGCGGGACTCCGCGCGCCCGGAGGGCGGTGCTCCAGCGCGGGGCGATCGTGAGGAGCGCGCCGGTCGCCAGGACGGACAGCAGGAACCCGTAGCTGCGGGCCAGCCACGGCTCGTACAGCACCAGCAGCAGGACGGCCCCGGCGAGGGCGGGGAGCAGTGACCGGCGTCGCCCGGTGCCGATGGCGAGCAGGGTGATCAACCCGCACGCGGCGGCGCGCAGCACGCTCGGCTCGGGCCGGCACACCACCACGAACGCCAGTGTCAGGGCCCCGCCCAGCAGTGCCGTCCCCCGCAGCGAGACGCCCAGGCGGGGCGCGATTCCGCCCCGCTCGGCGCTCGACGCCGTACCGGCGGGCCCGATGAGCAGCAGCAGCACGATGGTCAGGTTGCTGCCGGAGACCGCCAGCAGGTGGGTCAGGTCCGTCGCCTCGAACGCCCGGTGCAGGTCCTCGGGGATCCGTGAGGTGTCGCCGACGACCAGGCCGGGCAGCAACGCGCGTGCGTCCGGCGGCAGTCCGTCGGTCGCTTCGCGCAGCCCGGCGCGCAGTCGCCCGGCCGTGCGGTGCAGGGCGCTCGGCGGTCCGGTGACCCGGGGCGGCCCCGTGTCGGCGTACAGCACGGCGGCGAAGGGGTCGCCGGAGCGGCGCGGCGGTGCGAGCCGTCCGGTCACGTGCAGGGTGGTGGACGGCAGCAGCCGCAGCCAGGCACGGCCGTCCCGTCCCCCTTTCCCGGGGCGTGCCATCACGAGGACCGGCGTGCGGACCCGTGTGGCCGTCCCGTCCGGCGCCGTCACCCGCGTCACCTCCGCGTTCAGGACGACGGAGGGGGGCATCTGCCGGTCGCCGCGCACCCGCGGGACGACGGGCCGCGCGTCGGAGCGGACCGTCACCTCGGCGGTGACCGTCGCGTGCTCCCCCGCCAGCGCGGGGACCGGTCCGCGTCGCAGGTCCGCCCCGTGCAGCCCGGCCGAGGTCGCGCCGGCGGCGGCGCACAGCAGCACGGCGGCGCACGCGGTGGCGTTCCCCCGCCGCCGGCCGGGCCCCGGCGCGTGCCCCGGCCGCCTGCCCAGGAGGAGGGCTGCCGCCACGGCGCCGCACAGGGCGACGCCGGTCGCCGTCCACCGGCCGGGGAGTCCCAGGGCGAGCGCCGCCGCGGCCCATGCCGCCAGGGCGGGCGCCACCAGCCGCAGGTCGGCCGGTCCTTCCTGCCGGGGGTCGGCGGCCCCCAGCCGGTTGCCCGACGCGCTGTGGACCGCGGCGCGGGGTGCCGGAGGAGGCCCGCCACCGGATCCGGTCACGGGGCCGCCCGTCGTGCCGAGCACCGTCGGCGGTGCCTGACCGGGCGTCACAGCCGTACGCGGGGGCGGAGGTCGGCGAAGCGGCGGGCGCCGATGCCGTGGACCTGGCGCAGTTCCTCGACCGAGCGGAAGCCGCCGTGCCGGGCGCGGTGCTCGATGATGTGGCGGGCGAGGACCGGTCCCACACCGGGCAGGGTGTCGAGTTGTTCGACGGTGGCGGTGTTGAGGCTGACCGGGCCTTCCGCCGTACCCGCTCCGGTGGCTCCCTGCGGGGCCGTCACCGGTGGGGCTCCGGGCGGGCCGGCGGCTGCCGGGACACCGACCAGGACGTGTTCGCCGTCCACCAGGACGCGCGCCCTGTTGAGCCCGGTCGTGTCCGTGCCCGGCGGGACGCCGCCGGCGGCGCGGAGCGCGTCGACGACGCGGGCGCCCATCGGGAGCCGCAGCACGCCGGGCCGCCGTACCCTGCCGCCCACGTCGACGACGACCACGGACGGGGGTGGTCCCGCCGTCGGCGGCGAGCCGGGGGGCGCGGTGGCAGGGGTGTCCTGCGGGAGGCCCGCCGGCGCGGGTGGGTCCGCCGGCGCGGTCACCGCGGTCGCCGCGCGCCCGACCACCTCGGGGGCGTGCACCGTCTCGGGGCGGCCGGTCCAGAAGAAGTGCCCGGCGAGCACCGCCCCCGCGACCAGGACGACGGCCAGGGCGCCCAGCGTGCGGCGTTCGAGCCCACACCTCACCTGCACCCACACGGGTAACCGCTCACGCAGCGCGATCCCCCACCGCTCCCTCGCCCCGGCCGGGGAGGCCGTGGACGGCGCCCCGGCCGGAGGGGCCGCGGACGGCGCGTGCGGGGACGCCGAAGCCCCAGGGGGCGTCGGTGCCCCGGCGGGCGCCGGAGTGCCGGGAGGTGTCAGTGCCCCGGGAGGCGCCAGGGACCCGGCGGGCGGGCGCGGCGGGTCGGTGCCCGCCATCAGTGCGTCCGCCCTGTCCCTGACGGCCGACGCGGGTGGCGCGGCGGCGGGGGGCTTGGGGTCTCCGGCGCGGTGCCGGCCCCGGCCCCTTCCGGCCGTGTGACCGCGCGCCCGGCCGTCGGAGCCGCGGGCCCGGCCCGGCCCGCTCGTCGCGGAGGGGCGGGTGGAGAGGGAGGCGCGGGGGGAGACCCCCGCACGCCTGATCACGGAGCGTGTTCGCGTCGTCATGTCACAGCACGGTAGACACATCCGTGCGATTCCGCTGTGGCGTGCCGATTTCCGTGGACAACCCGGCAGTTGTGGAAAACACGGCCACCCGGAAGGGTGAGGCGGGCGGGGTCACCGCTGGGAGACGACCACGCCCAGGAGCCCCGGCCCGGTGTGCGCGCCGATCACCGCGCCGACCTCGCTGACATGGAGGTCGGCCAGGCCCGGTACGCGGTCGCGCAGGTGCCCGGCGAGCGTGTCGGCCCGCTCGGCGGCGGCGAGGTGGTGCACGGCGATGTCGACGGGGGCGCGGCCCGCCCGTTCGACGGCGATCTCCTCGAGCCGGGCGATGGCCCTCGACGCGGTGCGCACCTTCTCCCTCGGTTCGATGCGCCCGCCGCTCAGTTCCAGCAGGGGTTTCACGGCCAGCGCCGAGCCGAGCAGGGCCCGGGCGGCCCCGATGCGCCCGCCGCGCCGGAGGTAGTCGAGGGTGTCGACGTAGAAGTACGCGGAGGTGCCGGAGGCACGCTTCTCCGCGGCCGCCACGACCTCGTCCAGACCGCAGTCCGCCTGCGCGGCCTCGGCGGCCGCGACGGCGCAGAAGCCCAGCGCCATGGCGATCATGCCGGTGTCGACGACCCGCACCGGCACCGGCGCCTCCCGCGCCGCGAGCAGCGCCGCCTCGTACGTGCCGGACAGTTCGGCCGACAGGTGCAGCGAGACGATCCCGGTGGCGCCTTCCGCGGCGACCTCGCGGTAGTGGGCGGCGAACATCTCCGGGCTGGGCCGGGAGGTGGTGACGGAGCGTCGCTTCTGCAGGGCCTGGGCGAGGGAGCGGGCCGAGATCTCGGTGCCCTCCTCCAGGGCCCTGTCGCCCAGGACGACGGTCAGCGGTACCGCGGTGATACCGTGCCGCCCCATCGTCTGCGGCGGCAGGTAGGCCGTGGAATCGGTGACGATCGCGACATGGCGGGACATGACCGGGAGGTTACCCGCAGGCGGCGGCGGAGGGCAGCCCGGGCCCGTCCGCCTCGGCCGGTGCGGTCAGTTGGTGGTCTCGGGACGCGCCGACTTCTGCCAGGGGTAGCCGGTGCCGAGGCGCGGGTCCCGCGCGGTGATGGCCGGCCGGGACCCGTCGGCCGGGCCGCCCCCGGCATCCCGACGGGCGTCCGCCTCCCCGTCCGCGCCCGCCTCGGCGGGCCAGGTCTGGGCGGGGGTGGGGGCGTCCACCGGCTCCGGCCACGCCACCCGGGTGCGGTCGTGCCGCGGTGCGGCGGTGTCCGCCGCACCTCGTCCCTGCCCGGGCGCCGCCTTCGGCTCACCGCGGTCCGCCGGGTCGGGGGTCTCCGGGTCCGTCCAGTGGCGCAGCGCGCCGGCCTCCACGTCGATCTGCGTGCTGAGCAGGTCCAGGTCGTCCTGGGCGAACCTCTGCGCCCGGTCCCTGGCCGCCCAGCGCAGGGAGTCGGCGGAGTCCGTGATCCGCCGCGTGCGCTCCCGCAGCCCCTCCAGCCGCTCGGCGACCTTGGCCCTGTCCGGGTCGCGCTCCAGCCGCCTGAGCTCCTCGTCCAACTCGTGCCCGTGGGCGCTGAGCCGCCGGAACAGCGCCAGCGACTCCTGGAGCGAGGCGTCCTCCGGGGCGCCGGCCTCCAGGGCCTCCTGCGTGGCCCGCATGGAGGTGCGCAGGGACAGCCGCAGCTGCGCCAGCTCCCCCGGGACGCCGCCCTGTCCGTAGCTCTTGGCGCGGAGGGTGGTGTCCTCGACCGTGCGCCGGGCCTGTGTGAGGGTGCGGTCGACGCCGCGCTTGGCGGCCTTGACCGCCTTCACGCCCGCGTACACGCCGAGCGCGACGAAGGCGACGAAAAGCAGCGCCAGGATCACGATCGCGGCTGTCATGGAGTCCCCTCGTCGTCGTGTGTTCCCTCCACGGTAAACGCCGAGGGGCGGGTCGAGGGTTCCGGAAACCCCCGAACCCGCCCCCAGGAGCCGTATCCGGGCCGACGTCACACGCCGGGACCCGGTGGCCGGTCACGCCGGGACGATGTTGACCAGCTTCGGCGCGCGGGCGATGACCTTGCGGATGTCCGCGCCGCCCAGGGCGGCCACGACCGCCGGGTCGGCCAGGGCCAGGGCCTCCAGCTCCGCGTCCGTGATGGACGGGGAGACCTCCAGCCGCGCCTTGACCTTGCCCTTGATCTGCACGACGCAGGTCACGGTCTCGTCGACGACGTAAGCCGGGTCGGCGACCGGGAAGTCCTCGTGGACGACGGAGCCGGTGTGGCCCAGCCTGCGCCACAGCTCCTCGGCGATGTGCGGGGCCAGCGGCGCGACCAGCAGGACCAGCCGCTCGGCGACCGACCGGGACACCGCGCCGCCCGCCTTGGTCAGGTGGTTGTTCAGCTCGGTGATCTTGGCGATGGCCGTGTTGAAGCGCATCGCGGCCATGTCCTGGGAGACGCCGTCGATGGCCTTGTGCAGGGCCCGCAGCGTGTCCTCGTCGGGCTCGGCGTCGACGACGGTGACCTCGCCGGTCGACTCGTCGACGATGTTGCGCCACAGCCGTTGCAGCAGCCGGTACTGGCCGACCACCGCACGCGTGTCCCAGGGGCGGGAGACGTCCAGGGGGCCCATGGCCATCTCGTACAGGCGCAGCGTGTCGGCGCCGTACTCGGCGCAGATCTCGTCCGGGGTGACCGCGTTCTTCAGGGACTTGCCCATCTTGCCCAGGACGCGGCCGACCTTCTCGCCCTGGTACCAGAACGCGCCGTCGCGCTCCTCGACCTCGGCGGCCGGGACGGCGATCCCGCGCGCGTCGCGGTACACGTACGCCTGGATCATGCCCTGGTTGAACAGCCGGTGGAACGGCTCGGCGGACGAGACGTGGCCCAGGTCGTACAGGACCTTCGACCAGAACCGGGCGTACAGCAGGTGCAGCACGGCGTGTTCGGCGCCGCCCACGTACAGGTCGACGCCGCCGTGCGGCATGCCGTCGCGCGGGCCCATCCAGTACCGCTCGATGTCCGGGTCGACCAGCCGGTCCGCGTTGTGCGGGTCCAGGTAGCGCAGCTCGTACCAGCACGAACCGGCCCAGTTGGGCATCGTGTTGGTCTCGCGGCGGTACCGCTTGGGGCCGTCGCCCAGGTCCAGGGTGACGTAGACCCAGTCCTCGTTGCGGGACAGCGGGGTCTCGGGCTGCGTGTCGGCGTCGTCCGGGTCGAAGGTGCGCGGCGCGTAGTCGTCGACCTCGGGCAGTTCCAGGGGCAGCATCGACTCGGGCAGCGCGTGGGCGACGCCGTCCTCGTCGTAGACGATCGGGAAGGGCTCGCCCCAGTACCGCTGGCGGCTGAACAGCCAGTCCCGCAGCCGGTAGTTGACGGTGCCCTCGCCGATGCCGCGGGACTCCAGCCAGCGCGTGATCTCCGCCTTGGCCTCGACGACGCCCAGGCCGTCCAGGGAGACCTCGTCGTTGGCCGACGCGATGATCTTCGCGTCGTACGAGTCGAAGGCGTCGTCCCAGGCGGCCGGGTCCGTGCCGCGGCCGTCGGTCGGCTCGACGACGCAGCGCACGGGCAGGTCGAAGGCGCGCGCGAAGGCGAAGTCGCGGCCGTCGTGCGCCGGGACGGCCATGATGGCGCCCGTGCCGTAGCCCATCAGCACGTAGTCGGCGATGAAGACCGGGACCCGCTCGCCGCTGGCCGGGTTGACGGCGTGGGCGCCGGTGAAGACGCCGGTCTTCTCCTTCGCCTCGGCCTGCCGCTCCACGTCGGACTTGGCCGCGGCCTGCTTGCGGTACGCGTCGACGGCCAGCGCCGGGGTGGCGTGCCCGCCCGTCCACAGCGCGGGCGTGCCGGCCGGCCAGGCGTCCGGGACGATCCGGTCGACCAGGTCGTGCTCGGGGGCCAGCACCATGTAGGTGGCGCCGAACAGCGTGTCCGGGCGCGTGGTGAAGACGGTGATCGCGTCGCCGTCGACGGGGAAGTCGACGCGGGCGCCCTCGGAGCGGCCGATCCAGTTGCGCTGCTGCAGCTTGATGGCCTCGGGCCAGTCCAGCGCGTCCAGGTCGTCCAGCAGGCGGTCCGCGTAGGCGGTGATGCGCATGTTCCACTGGCGCAGCTTCGCCTTGAAGACGGGGAAGTTGCCGCGCTCGGAGCGGCCGTCGGCGGTGACCTCCTCGTTGGCCAGGACGGTGCCCAGGCCGGGGCACCAGTTGACCGGCGCGTCGGAGGCGTACGCCAGGCGGTAGCCGCTCAGCACGTCGGCGCGTTCGGCGGCGGTCAGCTCGCCCCACGTGCGCGCGGTGCCCGGTACGGCGCGCTCACCGCTCTCGAACAGGGCGACCAGGTCGGCGATCGGACGGGCCTTCCCCGCCTCCTCGTCGTACCAGGAGTTGAAGATCTGCAGGAAGATCCACTGGGTCCACTTGTAGTAGTCCGGGTCGATCGTGGCGAACGACCGGCGCTTGTCGTGGCCCAGGCCCAGCCGGCGCAGCTGGGCCTTCATGTTGTCGATGTTCGCCTCGGTCGACACGCGCGGGTGCGTGCCGGTCTGCACGGCGTACTGCTCGGCGGGCAGGCCGAAGGCGTCGAAGCCCAGCGTGTGCAGGACGTTGTGGCCGGTCATGCGCTGGTACCGGGCGTACACGTCGGTGGCGATGTACCCCAGCGGGTGGCCGACGTGCAGGCCGGCGCCGGACGGGTACGGGAACATGTCCATGATGAACTTCTTGGGCCGGGCGGCCGCCTCCGGGGCGCCCGCCAGGTCGCCGCTCGGGTTCGGTGCCGCGTAGGTCCCCTCGGCGTCCCAGAAGTCCTGCCAGCGTGCCTCGATGTCGGCCGCCATGGCCGCCGTATAACGATGCGGGGCCGCCGTCTCGGCAGCCGAATTCGTCTCGGTCATGATCCTCTGAAGCTCCATCGATCGTCTCTGCCCCGCTGCCGCCGCCGCGCCCCGGTTCCGTAGGTGCGGCGAAATGAAAAAGCCCCTCGCACAGGAGGGGACGCCGCGCCGATTCCGAGCGGATTTCTCACCCGCCGGTACTGATCAGCGCGGCTCGCTAAGCAGAAGGCGTACGGCACGCATGGCGTCAGGGTACAGCAGCGCCCCCACGGACCGCATCGCGCCGTCCCGCCCCTCGGACACGGGCGGTGGCGTGACCGTCGCGCTACGCGCGTGCACCTGCCACCCGCGTACCGGCGCGTTCCCGGGTCGTTCGCCGACCGGCCGTCTCGGTGGAGCGGACCGGCCGGGGCGGCCCTGCGGCGCTGGAGGCGCTGCGCCCGGAGCAGGCGGAGGCGCCTGAGGAACGCCTCGTCCTGCCGCCGTCGAACCGCAAGGCGCCGGGCGGCGGCCGGGGTTGGGGCCGGACAGGGAGAAGGCGGGTCATCCGACCGGATGACCCGCCTTCTCGGGCTGTGGAGCTAAGGAGAATTGAACTCCTGACCTCTTGCATGCCATGCAAGCGCTCTACCAACTGAGCTATAGCCCCTTGCGGTGTGCCGCCCCGCTCGTTTCCCTCTCGGGTTTCCCTCGCGGCGACACAGAGAACATTACACGGTTCCCCCGGTGGATCGCCAAATCGTCCGTCCCCGCCCCGGCCGGGAGCCGCCGGGGCGGGTAGCGTCGGCGCATGTGACCGCGACCGTGACCGCCCGAACCCGCCTCCACAGCCTGCCGCTCGCCGCGCTGGGGACCTGCCTGCTGTCCTTCGCGGCCTTCTGGGTCGCGCAGCGCGCCGCCCACGTGACGATGCTCGACCTGTCGGTCTACCGGGCCGAGGGGGCGACCGCCCTGGCGGGCGGGGACCTGTACGCGATGCGGGCCACGTCGGCGAACCTGCCGATGACCTACCCGCCGTTCGCCGCGCTGCTGTTCACGCCGCTGACCCTGGTCGGCGTACCGGAGATGCGGACGCTGGCCACGCTCGGGAACCTGCTGCTGCTGGTGGCGCTGGTGCACCTGTCGCTGCGGCTGGTGGCCTCGGGCGGGCCGGCCGCGCTCCGCCGGGGCGGGGCGTTCTGGACGCGGCCGGGGGCGGCCCTGTGGCTGGCGGCGGTCCTGGTGTGGTGCGAGCCGGTGTGGCAGACGTTCCGGTACGGCCAGATCAACCTGCTGATGGCGGTCGCGGTGCTGTGGGACCTGACGCGCCGGGCGGACAGCCGCTGGGCGGGGGTGGGCATCGGGCTCGCCACCGCGGTGAAGCTCACACCGGGCCTCTTCGTGGTGCTGCTGCTCGTCGTGGGGGTGGCCCGCGCGCGGAGCGACGGCTGGGCGCCGTGGCGGAACGAGTGGCTGCGGCGCGCGGTGCGGGCGACGGCGGCGTTCCTGGTGGTGACGGTCGTGTCGGCGCTGGTCCTGCCGTACGACTCGCGCCGCTTCTGGACCGAGATGATCTTCGAGACGGGCCGGGTCGGCCGTACCGAGGAGACCGCCAACCAGTCGCTGAGCGGGGTGCTGGCGCGGTTGCTGCACACGACCGACCCGGGTGTGTGGTGGATGGCCGCGGCGGCCCTGGTGGGCCTCGCCGGACTGGCCGTGGCGGTGCTCGCGGCGCTGCACGGGGACCGGCCGGTGGCGGTGGTGGCGTGTGCCGTGACGGCGCTGCTGGTGAGCCCGATCTCGTGGTCGCACCACTGGGTGTGGTGCGTGCCGGCGCTCATCCTCCTCGCCACGCGCGTACGCCCGGTGTGGACGGCGGGGACGGCCCTGGTGTTCGGGTCGTTCGCGCTGTGGTGGGTGCCGCACGCCCCCGCGCCGGTACGGCTCGAACTGCACCAGAACGGCTGGCAGATGCTGCTGTCCGGCCTCTACACGCTGCTGGGGCTGGCGCTGTTGGGCGTCTTCGCCGTGTGGGTGGCGCGGGCCGGGGGCGGGCGGTTCGGCGCCGGGCGGGCTCAGGCCTTCGCGAACGAGTAGAAGCGCTTGAGGGTGCAGTGCTCGTCAAGCAGGCGCCCGTAGATCGGCTCCCCTTCGAGTTCGCGGTACGTCTCGATGGGGTCGCCTTTTATGATCAGCGCCCGTGCGCACTCCTCGCACCAGTACTGGTAGTCCGGGTTGACCGGATCCATGTCGCGGACGATCGGCGTGCCACTGCCGCACCAGTCGCACTTCCGCCTGTGTGCACCCATCGATCAGCTCCAGCTGTGGCCGCAGGACGTGCAGACGTAGGTCACGCCGCCGTTGTCACCGAGCACCTGGGCGACGCTCGGGGAACCGCAGGCGGGGCAGATGAGGTCGGTGCGCGCCTGTGGGGTGACGAGCCGGGCAGCGGGTTCCTCGAATCTGCTGGCGGCCATCGCGCGCACTCCCTCCCGTCCGGTCCGTAGCCCCCTCCGGCCGTCCGATTCTGCCATGGCCCCGGCGGGGCGGGAGGGACCTCCGGCGACCGGTCCTGGCATATTCCGGAACGGGGCCCGGGAACGGCCCGGGAGGGCGGGTGACAAGGGCCCTCATGCAGAAATCCCGCCCCCTGACGGGGACGGGATCCTTGACTGTGGAGCTAAGGAGAATTGAACTCCTGACCTCTTGCATGCCATGCAAGCGCTCTACCAACTGAGCTATAGCCCCTCGTGTTCTTCGCGCTCCGCGCTGCGAACAAGAAGAACTTTAGCCTGTCACCTGCCCGAAAGTGAAATCCGGGTCAGTCGTCGTCGCCGAGGACCGGCTCGGGGAGGGTGCCGGCGTTGTGCTCCAGCAGCCGCCAGCCCCGCGCGCCCTCCCCCAGGACGGACCAGCAGCAGTTGGACAGACCGCCGAGGCTCTCCCAGTGGTGCGAGGGGAGGTCCAGGAGCCGGCCGATCGTGGTGCGGATCGTGCCGCCGTGGCTGACCACGACGAGGGTGCCGTCCTCGGGCAGCTTCCCGACGTGCTCCAGCACGACGGGGGCGGCCCGGTCGGCGACCTCGGTCTCCAGTTCCCCGCCGCCGCGCCGCACGGGCTCGCCGCGCTTCCACGCGCGGTACTCGTCGCCGTGGCGGGTGAGGATCTCCTCGTGGGTCAGTCCCTGCCAGACGCCGGCGTACGTCTCGCGGAGCGCGGCGTCGTGGTCGACCGGGTGCCCCGTGATCGCGGCGAGCTCGGCGGCCGTGTCCGCGGCCCGCTTGAGGTCGGACGCGATGATCGCGTCCGGCTTGAGCGCGGCGAGCAGCCGGGCGGCCCGCCGCGCCTGGGCGAGGCCCGCCTCGGTCAGCTCGATGTCGGTGCTGCCCTGGAAGCGGCGCTCCAGGTTCCAGGAGGTCTGGCCGTGGCGCCAGAGCACGATGCGGCGGCCCCTGCCGCCCTTGGTGGCGCTCAGCGCAGCTCACCGTCCGTCGCGTCACCGGGGAGGCCGTCGGGGCCGGAGCCGTCGGCGCCGCTGAGCCGGGCGTGCTCGGCCGCCTTGCCCCGGGTCTTCACGGCGTCCTCGGGCAGCGGCAGCTCGGGGCAGTCCTTCCAGAGCCGCTCCAGGGCGTAGAAGACCCGCTCCTCGCTGTGCTGGACGTGGACGACGATGTCGACGTAGTCGAGGAGGACCCAGCGGGCCTCGCGGTCGCCCTCGCGGCGCACCGGCTTGGCGCCCAGCTCCTTGTTCAGCCGCTCCTCGATCTCGTCGACGATCGACTTGACCTGGCGGTCGTTGGGAGCGGAGGCGAGCAGGAAGGCATCGGTGATCGACAGCACGTCGCTGACGTCGTACGCGATGATGTCGTGCGCGAGTCGGTCGGCGGCCGCCTGGGCGGCGGCGTTGACGAGCGCGATGGATCGGTCGGTGGCGGTCACAAGCAGGCTTTCGTCGGCGGTCAAGGACACCTCAAGGGTCTCACGTGCCGCCGACAGCCCGGCAAACCGTCATTCGGCCCCGTAGTCCTTGCCGAGGACGACGGTGACGTCGGCGTTCGCGGGCGCCTCGCCCTTGCGGACGGCGCGGGCGGGAAGCCCCAGCGTCTTGGCGACCTCGTCCGCCTCGTCCTTCCGCGAGGCGTCGCGGTAGACGACCTCCGTGGTGCCCTCCGTACCGTCCGCCGCGCCGCCGTCGATGACCGCGTAGCCGCCGTTGACCAGGGCGATCCGCGCGGCCTCGGTGGCGTCGGCGTTGCCGCTGGCGTTGCGGACGCCGACCCGGATCACGGAGTCCTGCCCGGGGGCGGTGACGGATCCCCCGAGGACGTCCTCGACCACGCTGCGGGTGGCCTCCTCGGTGAGCCGCCCGTCGCCCTGCACGGGCAGCAGCGCGGTCTTGTAGGCGCCCGTCTTGGCGTGCTCGGCGAGTTTGGCCAGCGACGCGCCCAGGTCCTTGTCGGGGAGCGAGGGGTCCAGGATCTGCGCCAGGGACTGGATCGTCATGGTGGCGCTCTCGGGGTCGTCCGACATCTTGCGGAGCACCCCCTGCACGACCTGGCCGAACCGCTGGAGCTGCGCCGTCTCGGACTCGCCCGGGCCGCGGTACGTGGCGTAGACGACGGCCGTGCGCCCGTCGAGCGTCTGGTTCTCGCCCTTCCGCACGATCGGCGCCTCGCCCTCCTTGGCGGCGGGCACCTCCGTGTCGGTGGTGAGGTCGATGCCGCCGACGAGTTCGACGAGGTTCTCCAGGTAGGGCGTGTCCAGCCGCCACGTACCGGTGATCCTGGTGCCGAGGAGGGAGCCGATGGCCTCGCGGGTGCCGGAGGAGCCGTCGTCCTCGACGGACTTGCCGAGGGTGGTGGTCGTCCCGTCGTCGTTGGTGACGGCGAGGGCGTTCGGCAGCAGGACGGTGGTGCCCTGCTTGGTGGTGGCGTTGTTGACCAGGAGGGCCGTCGAGGTGGCCTCGTCCTTCGTGTTGTGCAGGTGGAGGACGATCACGTCGCGCTTCTGCGGGCCGGTCGCGGTGGCGCCGCCCTGCTGGGCGTCCTGCGTGGACAGGCCCGGGAGCATCCCCGCGTACCAGAGGTAGCCGACGCCGCCGACGAGGGCCAGGGCCAGGACGACGCAGAGCGCGACGACCCGGTTGCGGCCGCGCCGCTTGGCCTCCTCGCGGCGCTCTGAGCGGCTCTCGGTGAACTTGAGCCAGTCGATGGCGTCCTCGGACTCCTCGTCGGACTCGTCGACGAAGGCGAACTGCTCGGTCCGGTAGTCCCCGCCGTCACCGGCGTCCCGCTGCTCCCGGGCGTCACGGCCGTCGCGGCGGCCCTGGGGTTCGCGTCGGCCCTGGGGCTCGCGGGTGTCCCGGTCGGCGCGCGGACCGCCGCCGGCCGGGCGCTCGGCGGACGGCTCGGGGGCGGCGGGGTCCTGGGGGCCGGCGGCGGGGCGGCGCTGTCCGGGCACGCCCTCGGGCCCGGCCGCCCGGCCGGGCCGTGCCGGCGGCCGGGCAGCAGGGGGCCGGGGGGCCGGGGTCTGGGGGGTGGGGGCCTGCGGGGCCTGGGGGGCCTGCCACTGCTGGGTGCCGTACGGGTCGTAGCCGCCGTGGCCCGGCTGTCCCTGCTCCTCGTACCCCTGGTACTGCTGGTCCTGCTGGTCCTGCTGGTTCTGGGGGTACGCCTGGGAGTCGGGGTACGCCTGGGGGGCCTGCGTGTACGGGTCGTAGCCGTATCCGTAGCCCTGCTGCTGGGTGTGCTGGGGCTGGGAAGGCTGCTGGGCCTGCTGGTACACCGGCTGCCCGTACTCGTCGTAGCCGACGATCTGCGGCTGCGGCGGATAGTACGGGTCGTAGTGGCTGTTCTGGTCGTTCACCGGTGCCCCTCTCCGTGGCTCACTGGCCCCGGTACAACTGGCGCTTGTCGATATAGCGCACCACACCGTCCGGCACCAGGTACCAGACGGGATCGCCCTGCTCGACCCTCTCCCGGCAGTCCGACGACGAGATGGCGAGCGCGGGCACCTCGACGAGGGAGACGCCGCCCTTGGGCAGGCCGTCGTCCGACAGGTCGTGGCCGGGGCGGGTGACCCCGATGAAGTGCGCGAGGGAGAAGAGCTCCTCGGCGTTGCGCCAGCCCGGCATGATCTGTGACAGCGCGTCGGCGCCGGTGATGAAGAACAGATCCGTGTCCGGGTTGAGGGAGCGCAGGTCCCGCAGGGTGTCGATGGTGTACGTGGGGCCCGCCCGGTCGATGTCGATGCGGCTGACCGAGAACTGCGGGTTCGACGCCGTGGCGATGACCGTCATGAGGTAGCGGTCCTCGGCCGGGGACACCGTCTTGTGGCTCTTCTGCCACGGCTGCCCGGTCGGCACGAACACCACCTCGTCGAGGTGGAACAGGGCGGCCACCTCGCTGGCGGCCACCAGGTGTCCGTGGTGGATCGGGTCGAACGTCCCACCCATCACGCCCAGGCGTCGCTTGCCGGGACTTCTCGGCACTTCCTGCTCTCCCATGCGTGCAGAGCCTAACGGCACGGCGGTGCGGCCCGGTCCCGGCGGACGCCGGCTCAGCGGTCGCGGTTGAAGCGGGTGGTGACCCAGAGCAGGAGCAGCAGCGCGAGGAGGGCGCCGCCGCCGGTGAGGTAGGGGTTGAGGCTTTCGTGGTTGCCGCCGTGCCCGGAGCCCTCGGCAAGCGTGACCAGGTGGGCGGCGGTGGTGTGGAGGCTGCTCATCTTCTGCGGGACCAATCCATCGGAGTCGGAGCGGAGACTTCGCGCACATCGTATGCGGGCGGTGCGGGCACCCTCACGCCGACTCAGGCGTTCTCTCGGCACGGGCCGTTGTCCACAGGCCGTTATCCACAGCCTCGGCGGTCTTCCGGAGCACCGCCTACGCTGAGGTCTGTCAGGGGGACGAGTCGGATCTCGTACGAAAATGGGGGCAACCATGTCAGAGAACGGCCATGAGAACGTGCCGAGCCGTACGCGCCGGCGCTTTCCCGGCATCTCCTCCCGCGCCTACGAGCACCCCGCGGATCGTTCCGCGCTCGTCGCCCTGCGCAAGCTCAGCGGTTTCGACACCGCGTTCAAGGCACTGAGCGGCCTGCTGCCCGAGCGCAGCCTGAGGCTGCTGTACCTCTCGGACTCCGTGCGGGTGGGCGACGCGCAGTTCGCCCACCTCCACGACATGCTGCGGGACGCCTGCTACATCCTCGACCTGGAGAAGGTCCCGCCGATGTACGTCACGCAGGACCCCAGGCCCAACGCGATGTGCATCGGCCTGGACGAGCCGATCATCGTGGTCACCACGGGCCTGGTGGACCTGCTGGACGAGGAGGAGATGCGCGCCGTCGTCGGCCACGAGGTGGGCCACGCCCTCTCGGGCCACTCCGTGTACCGGACGGTGCTGCTGTTCCTCACCGGCCTGGCGCTGAAGGTGGCGTGGATCCCGCTGGGCAACGTGGCGGTCATGGCGATCGTCACGGCGCTGCGGGAGTGGTTCCGCAAGTCGGAGCTGTCGGCGGACCGGGCCGGCCTGCTGGTCGGCCAGGACCTGCGGGCGTCGATGCGCGGCCTGATGAAGCTGGCGGGCGGGCACCACCTGCACGAGATGAACGTGGACGCGTTCCTCGCGCAGGCGGAGGAGTACGAAGCGGGCGGCGACCTGCGCGACTCGGTGCTGAAGATCCTGAACGTACTGCCGCGTTCCCACCCGTTCACGACCGTGCGGGCGGCCGAGCTGAAGAAGTGGTCGGAGAGCCGCGACTACCAGCGGATCATGGACGGCCACTACCCGCGGCGGTCGGAGGACGGGGACACGTCGGTCACGGACTCCTTCCGCGAGTCCGCGAACCACTACGCGGACACGGTGCGCGGGAGCAGGGACCCGCTGATGAAGCTGGTCGGCGACATAGCCGGCGGCGCCGGTGACCTGGGCGGCAAGCTCTTCGGGAAGTTCACCGGCGCCTCGGGGGACCGCCCCGGCACCGGCGACGACGGCAAGGGCAAGGGCCCGGACACGGCCTGATCCGGTCCGCGCGGCGGGACCCCCGGGCCGGGTCGCCGGTTCGGGGGCCCGTCCGCCTCACGGGCCGGCATCGCCCCGCCCTGCCGTGCGCCGCGCCCGTCCCGGCGGTGCGGCGGGTGGGCACCGGGGCGGGTGTGGCGCGCGACGAGCCACCCGGGACCGTCCCCCGGCACCGGGCTCAGGGCGGGGAGGGCTGACTGTCGGGTGACAGGGCGGCGCACAGGCGGGTGGCCGCGACCGGCGTGGGGGCGTAGGGGTCGGTGGCCGGCGGGACCGCCGTCGTGGGGCGCCGGCCGGCGAGGAGCGGCCGCAGGGCGCCGGACAGGTCGGCGGAGCAGTCCATGGGGCCGGCCTGGAGATGGCTCGTGACCAGCTCGGCGCGGTGCATGCGCAGGTCGTCGCGGTCGAAGCGGAAGCGCAGTTCGCGGCGGACGGTGAACAGGGAGGCGCCGTCGGGTCCGGTGCCCGGGTCCGCAGGGCGCAGCGCGTAGGCGAAGGTGTGGTCGGAGGTGATCTCCAGGGTGTCGACGGACGCCTCGGTCACCCGGAGGGTGCCGCGGACGCGGACGCCGGGGTCGGCGAGGGCCACGCGGGCAGGGTCGAACCGGACGAGCCAGCCGCCGGTGGCGTGGCTCCCGTCGGCGGCCGGGGAATCGACGCTCCGGTCGAACTGGGGGTGCTGGTCCGGGTCGAGCAGCAGCCGCACGGGACGGGCGGTGGTGCCGGCGAGGACGTCGGGGTCGAGGGAGGAGCGGACGAGGAAGTCCTTGGCCGTGGTGAGGGCGGTCATGACCTGCCCCTCCGAGAAGTGCGCGGTGCGCCGCGCGGGCGGCAGGGCGACGCCGGCGGCGCCGGGGCGGTACTGCGCGGCGGGGCTGCGCGCGTACAGGTCGCCGGGGCGGCCGCCCGGCACGGGGCCGGTGGGGGTCAGGGCGACGAGGGTGGTGCGCAGGGGTTCGGCGGACGGGTCGGGAGAGGGCTGGTACGGGTAGCGGGATCCGAGGTGGATGGCGGCGGCGAAGACCGTCGCGACGAGCAGCACGAGGATGAGGGCGCCCACGCGTGTCCCCGCCGTGTGCCCGTGGCCACGGCGCCGCCCGCGGACGCGCCGGCGGGTGGTGCGCCAGTGGTGGCGGCGGTCGAGGTCGTAGGCGTACTCGTACTCCGCGTCGCGGTCGAGAGCCGGGTCGAGGCCGTCGTGGTCGGCGTCGGGTCGGCTGCGGACGGCAGGGGCGTCGTCGTCCATGCGCTCCCGGGCGGACCGTTCCTGGAGGCGGGCAGCACGGACGAAGGACTCGTCGAAGACGACGGGCCGGTACTCGTCCTCGCCCCTGCCGGGGAACCCCTCCGGTGTGCCGTCGGGCGTCCCGTCAGGCGGGTCGACACTCCCTGCCATACCTTCAGGGTGGGTCGGCGGGGGGCCGGGTAAACGCCCTGCCGGACGCCGGGTCGAAAGCGCCGTCCACGAGCCGGGGGCGGTGGGGCCCGGGGGGGTCAGGGGGCGGCGGGTGCCGCCGGGACCGGTGGGGCGGATCGGCCGGCGCCGGAGGGGGCGCTGTCCGGGCCGACGTCGCTGCTGGCCGGGGTGGGGACCTGCTCGTCACGGTCGCCGGAGGAGCTGCGGTACACGGCGGTGAAGGCGAGGGCGACCATGCCGAGACCCATCAGGAGGGCGACGAGCCAGGCGACGGGACGGTACCAGCGCGTGTGGGGGCGGTACGGGCGGAGGGCGCCGCCATAGGGCCCGTAGGGGTCGTAGGACTCGTACGGATCGTCGTCGCGGTCGTCGTGGCCGCTGCGCGCGTCGGGGCCGTACGGGTCGCCGTCGGGCGGCCGGCCGCCGCGCGCCCTGGCCGCGTCCGCGTCGGCGCGGGCCTGGGCCGCGGCGAGCAGCCGCTCGACGGCGGTCGGCTCGTGGATCTCGGCGGCTCGTACGAAGGCCTCGTCGAACACCACGGAGGCGAAGTCCTCGTCGGCGCCTCCGCGGTCGTCGTCGGGCTCCCAGCCGTCCGGGAACGGCTTGCCCCCCACGTCGTCCGGCACGTGCTCAGAGTAGACCGGGACGGCGCCGTTCGGCAGGGAGAGTGCGCAACCTCCCCCTGCCTCGGCACGGGGCCCGCACGGCGGTGGTTACCGGATGTGACCGTCGCCGGTGACGATGTACTTCGTCGACGTGAGCTCCGGCAGACCCATCGGGCCGCGGGCGTGGAGCTTCTGGGTGGAGATGCCGATCTCGGCGCCGAAGCCGAACTGGCCGCCGTCGGTGAACCGCGTCGAGGCGTTCACGGCCACCGTCGTGGAGTCCACCAACTGGGTGAAGCGGCGGGCGGCCGCCTGCGAGGTGGTGACGATCGCCTCGGTATGCCCGGAGGTCCACAGGCGGATGTGGCCGACGGCGGCGTCCAGCGAGTCGACGACGGCCACGGCGATGTCGTACGACAGGTACTCGGTCTCCCAGTCCTCCGGCGTGGCCGGGACGACGGTGGCCTTGGAGCCCTCCGCGTACGGCAGGACCCGCTCGTCGCCGTGGACGGTGACGCCCGCCTCGGCGAGGGCGTCCAGGGCGCGCGGCAGGAACTCCGGGGCGATGTCCTGGTGGACGAGGAGGGTCTCGGCGGCGTTGCACACGCTGACGCGCTGCGCCTTGGAGTTGATCAGGATGTCGACGGCCATGTCGAGGTCCGCCCGGGCGTCGACGTACACGTGGCAGTTGCCGGTGCCGGTCTCGATGACGGGGACGGTGGACTCCTCGACGACCGTGCGGATCAGCGACGCGCCGCCGCGCGGGATGAGGACGTCGACGAGGCCGCGCGCCCTCATCAGCTCGCGCACCGAGTCCCGCGACTCGCCCGGCACGAGCTGCACGGCGTCCGCCGGGAGACCGGCGCCGCCGACGGCGTCGCGCAGGACCCGGACCAGGGCGGTGTTGGAGGAGTACGCCGAGGACGAGCCGCGCAGCAGGACGGCGTTGCCGGCCTTCAGGCAGAGGGCGGCGGCGTCGACGGTGACGTTGGGCCGGGCCTCGTAGATGATGCCGACCACGCCGAGCGGGACGCGGACCTGCCGCAGGTCCAGGCCGTTGGGCAGGGTGGAGCCGCGCACGACCTCGCCGACCGGGTCGGGGAGCGCGGCGACGTGCCGGACGTCGGCGGCGATGGCCCGTACCCGCTCGGGGGTGAGGGTCAGCCGGTCGACGACGGACTCGCTGGTGCCGGCCTCCCGGGCCCGGGCCACGTCCTCGGCGTTCGCCCGGACGATCTCGGCCGTGCGGACTTCGAGGGCGTCGGCCATGGCCAGCAGCGCGTCGTCCTTCGCCGCGCGCGGCAGTGGCGCGATGTCGGCGGCGGCCGCACGGGCCCGGTAGGCGGCCTGCGCCACCGGCGACATGCCGTCGTACGGGTTCAGGGAGGGAGAGGCGGATTGCGAGGTCATGCCCGCAGGGTAATGCGCTCCCCGCGGGCATCCCTCATATGTCCCGCTCCGTCCCGCTCTACGAGACACCCCGCCGGGTCCCACCGGGGTGCTCGGGCGGAGGCGACCCGCGGGCTCGCGCCCCGGGCCGCCCCGGCCGGGGGCGCCCCGGGGCGAGTGTGGCCGGATCAGTACGGGTGCACGCCGACGGGAGCGGCGGGCGGCGGCCCGTACCCCTCGGCGATGCGCTGGTGGTACGTCTCGCGGTCGATGACCTCCAGGCCGACGATCTCCCACGGCGGCAGCTTGGCGCTCTGCCGGTGCTCGCCCCACAGGCGCAGGGCGACGGCGGCCGCGTCGTGCAGGTCGCGGGCCTCCTCCCAGTACCGGATCTCGGCGTGGTCGTTGGCGTATCTGCTGGTCAGCAGGAACGGATGGTCGTGGGCGAGCTGCTCGAGCGCCCGCCGGACCTCCTGCAGCGGGGCTTCCCGGCCCGACACGCTGAGCGTGATGTGCCACAGCTTGGACACCGGGCGGTCCGAGGTGCGGTCGGCCGCCCCCGTGCCCGCACCCGTCCTGGCGATGGCGCCCTCACCGGTCCCGGACCGGAGCGCGGCGTCGTCGAAATCGGCCCCGGCCTCGACACTGGTCAAGGCACGTTCGGTCGTCCCGCGGGGCACGGCCCCTGGGCGCGCTCGTCTCACCGGCGGCCTCCTGTTGATGCGTTGTCGTGCTGTCACCCCACTTGCCCCCCAGACAAAGTTGACCAGTCCCGAGCGGAACATGGGGCGGTTTTGGTGAAGGTCCCCGGTGGTTGACCCGACTTTCAGCCGTTCCAGGGGTGCAGGACGACCAGATCGTCCCTGTGTACGACTTCCCGCTCGTACGCCGGTCCGAGCTCCTTCGCCAGTTCCTTGGTGGAGCGTCCCAGGAGCTGGGGGATCTCCTTGGCGTCGAAGTTGACGAGGCCGCGCGCGACCGGCCGGCCCTGCGGGTCGCGCAGCTCGACCGGGTCGCCGGCGCCGAACTCGCCCTCCACGGCGGCGATCCCGGCGGGCAGCAGCGACTTCCTCCCGTGCACGACGGCCCGTACGGCGCCCTCGTCGAGGGTCAGGGAGCCCTGCGGGGCGGAGGCGTGCGCGAGCCACAGCAGCCGCCCGGCGGAGCGGCGCCCGGTGCGGTGGAAGTACGTGCCGGTGTCCCGCCCGGCGAGGGCGTGGGCGGCGCTGCTGGCCGACGTGAGGACGACGGGGATGCCCGCGGCCGCCGCGATCCGGGCCGCCTCGACCTTGGTGACCATGCCGCCCGTGCCGACGCCGGCCTTCCCCGCGGAGCCGATCTCGACGCCCGCCAGGTCCTCCGGTCCGCGGACCTCCTCGATCCGGGACGTGCCGGGCCGGCTCGGGTCGCCGTCGTACAGGCCGTCGACGTCCGACAGCAGCACCAGCAGGTCGGCGCGGACGAGGTGGGCGACGAGCGCGGCGAGCCGGTCGTTGTCGCCGAACCGGATCTCGTCGGTGGCGACCGTGTCGTTCTCGTTGACGATCGGCAGGGCGCCCATCGTGAGGAGCTGCTCCAGCGTCCGGTACGCGTTGCGGTAGTGGGCGCGGCGGCTCATGTCGTCGCCGGTGAGCAGGATCTGGCCGACGCGTACGCCGTGGCGGGCGAAGGACGCGGTGTAGCGGGCCACGAGGAGGCCCTGGCCGACGCTGGCGGCGGCCTGCTGCCGGGCGAGGTCCTTGGGGCGCCGGTCGAGGCCGAGCGGCGCGAGGCCGGCGGCGATGGCGCCGGACGACACGAGGACGACCTCCCGCTCGCCGCGGCCGCGGACCTGGGCGAGCACGTCGACGAGCGCGTCGACGCGGTCCGCGTCGAGGCCGCCCGAGGCGGTGGTCAAGGAGGACGAGCCGACCTTGACGACGATCCTGCGGGCTTCCGTCACGTGCTGCCTTGCCATGGTCACGTGGTGAATCTATGCCAGCCGGGCGGGTCGACGCGCGCGTGTTCCACCCGGTGGACAGGTTCCTGGACACCCGGCGCGGGGTCACCGGCCCGGTACGCGGGACGGCCCGTACGGGCTCCTCGCAGGGCTCGTACGGGCCGTCCGGGACCCGGGCGGACGCGTGGTTTCCGCCGCGCCGGTCAGCCGACCGCCGTGGGCTCGGCCGCGTCCCTCTCCTCCGCCACGGCCTCCGGGTCGTCGTCCGCCGCGCCGAGCGGCGCCGCGCCGTCCTCGCGGTCCAGTTCGCCGATCGACTGCCCGGCGAGCCGCTGCGCGACGCCCGCGTTGCGCGCCTCCGCCCTGGCGGCCAGCGCCCGCACCGCGGCGTTGAAGCGCTCCATGGAGGTGGGCTCGTCGGGGCCGAGCAGGTACTGCTTGAGGGCGCGCCGCTCCTGCGCCATCCGGTCGGCGGCCGGGTCGGCCACGGCGGCGAGCAGCTCGTCGAGCTCGGCGGCGTCGTTGGAGAGGACGACCGCGGCCCGCACGGCGGTGTTCTGCCGCCGGAACTCGTCGGCGCCGATCCCGGCGGAGTCCGTCACCGCGTACGGCTTGCCGCTGGCGATGAAGTCGGAGACGACGCTGGAGATGTCGGAGACCATGCCGTCCGACTCGTTGAAGCAGTCGTACAGGTGGGGCCGGGCGCCGGTGACGACGCGGTGCTCCCACCAGCCGAACGAACGCCAGTAGGCGTCGTTCCACTCGGCGCGCAGTCGCTTGGTCTCGGCGAGGCGGTGCGGGTCGGCGAGCGAGACGCGGGAGGTCTCGGCCTCGTCGGTGCCCTTGCGGCCGGGGTCGGCGAGGGCGGCGAGACGGGCCTCGATCCGGGCCAGTTCGGCGCGGGCGGCGGCCTGTCCGGCCTGCGCCGCGGCGGCCTCGCGCGCCCAGCGCGGGTCGGCCGCGCGCCGCGCGGCGGCCTCGGTGACCATCGCGCGGATCCGCTCGTCGACGGCCTTGGCCTTCTTGTTGACCAGGCCGGTGAAGGGGTGCGGCTTGTAGATGACGCGGACCGGGCCCGGCGCGTCCAGCAGCCGCCTGACGATGTTCTCGCCGGCGAGGAGCAGCGAGGTGTTGCCGGGGTCGCCGTCCCAGCCCTCCCAGGTGGGGGCGTACAGGATGGTCGGGATCGGGTTCTTCGGGGTGCCCGTCCAGCGCTGGATGGGGGCGAGCTGGGGGCGGCCGACCTCGACGATGTCCTCGTCGCGGACGCCGACGTCGGCGAGGGCGTACCGGTCGCGGCCGGCCTGGCCGGCGGTCCACACCTCGTCGTACACCTTGGAGAACGGGTTGACGCTGGCGAGCTTGTCGCTGTCGCCGTGGCCGATGAAGACGTGCTTGGAGGTCGGCACGCGCAGCATGTGGATGTTCTTGCCGACGTTGGCCGGGTACAGCGTGACGCGGAGCATCGACCAGTCGCGGGCCATCGTGTGCTGGCCGCCGGGGATGCACAGGACGGGTACGGAGGTGTCGCTCAGCTTCCGGACGAGGTTCGGCTCGCGCATGATGACGATCGGCCGGCCGTCGACCTGCTCCATGGTGTCCAGCCACATGTTGACCTGGTAGGCCGCTTCGGAGGAGCCGGAGAAGTACAGCGCGACGGTCGGCTGGTACTCGCGCAGCCAGGTGTCGACGGCCTTGAGGACGGCGCCGGCGCCCGGGACGCGGCGCTTGCGGCGCACGTACGGCAGGAGCAGCAGGACGTAGAGCACGCCGAGGCCCAGGGTGGCGGCCACGCCCGCGTAGGCGAGGACGTCCCGGCCGGTGACGACGGCGGCGACGACGCCGACGACGGCGGGGACGTCGAGGTGCAGCATCTTCTCGCCGGCGCGCCGCAGCAGGGCGCGCGGCGGGGCGTCCGGGATGCGCACGCCGTGCAGGTCGACGTTGCGGGTGACGACCGGCATGGTGCGGCGGAGCCGGATGAGCGTGGTGAGCGCGCCGTGCGGGGCCTGGAGTCCGTAGAAGAGGAGGAAGCAGGCGACCGTGGCGTAGAACACCGGCTGCTCCGCGAGGTTCTCGCGGGCGAGGAGCAGGATCAGCAGCAGCTGGCGCAGCAGGAAGCGGATCGGCAGTCCGGCGCGGACGCTGTTGAGCCGGTTGACCAGGTAGCTCTTCTTCTGGTGCAGGTACCAGTCGGCGGCGTAGGTGACGGCGCCGGCTCCCGCGAACAGCCAGATGTTCGGGATCAGCGCGGCGAGCGCGACACACGGATATCCGAGTCCCAGAAGGACTGCCGCGGCCAGCTCCGACCCGCTGCCCACCCGGGCCAGTCGAATGACGGTCGAAATCACGTAGAACCTGCTCCAGACGGGGATGCCGGTTGTTTCACAAGGTTTTTCTCGGTGAAGGTGGGGCTTCACGGAGCGGGCCCCCGCATTCGCGAATCTCTCGCTGATGCGGGGGCCCGGAATTCACATCCTGCGAGTATTACACATCTTCCTGGCGGTCCAGGACGGCCGCCAGGGCCTGCTCGAAGCCGGACGCCTCGCCCGCCGCGCGGGTCGGGTCCTGCTGCCGTACGTCGACGACGTGGCCGGTCAGTTCGGAGAGGAGGACGTCCAGCGAGGTGCGGGCGACGGCCTCGGAGGAGAGCAGCGACCCGGCGGGCTCCTGGCCGAACGCCCGGGTCCGCATGGGGGTCGCGGTGCGCTCGGGGTTCACGCAATTCACGCGGATTCCGTCGGCCGCCCATTCGTCGGCGAGGGCCTGGGTGAGATTCACCATGGCCGCCTTGGTCGACGAATAGAGGCTGTACTCGGCGCGGCCGCGGGTGTAGCTGGAGGAGGTGTAGAGAAGGAGCTGCCCCTTGGTCTCCACCAGGTACTTGTATGATGCACGCGCGATCTGCACGGGCGCCAGGTAATTGACGTTCAGTGCTTCCTGAATGGTGGCGCTGTCGGTTTCCGCGAGCTTGCCGATGCGCAGGACGCCGGCCGTGTTGATGACGTAGTCGACGCGGCCCGTCTCGCCGTACGCGGTGGCCAGCGCGTCCTCGACGTGCTGCGGGTTCTCCACGTGCGTGCCGGTCGTCGAGCGGCCGAGCGCGTAGACGCGGGCGCCGTACCGCTCGGCGAGGCCGGCGATGTCGGCGCCGATGCCGTACGAGCCGCCGAAGACCACCAGCGTCCGGCCGGAGAGGAGCTCGCGGTACGCGTCCTCGTCGGCCTGCGCGGGGGCGGCGGTGGAGGCCAGCTGGAACAGCTTGTCGGCGATGAAGACGTCGACGGGCTGCGTGACCTTCATGTTGTACTCGTCGCCGGGCACGACGTGGATCGGCACGTCCGGCAGGTACCTGAGCACGACCGAGCAGTCGTCGGTGGCCTGGAAGTGGGGGTCGCCGGCCGCGATCTCGTACGCCCTGCGGATCGTGGACAGCTTGAACGCCTGCGGGGTCTGACCGCGGCGCAGCCGGGAGCGGTCCGGCACGTCGGTGATGAACTCGCCGTCCTCACCGTGCGTGCGGGTCACGATGATCGTGTCGGCGGACGGGATGGCGACGTCCACGGCCTGGTAGCGGTCAAGGGCGGCCACGCAGTCCTCGATCACGCGCTGTGACAGCAGCGGGCGGACCGCGTCGTGGAAGAGGACGTTGAGGTCCTCGCCGTCCGCGAGGCCCTCGCCGAGGGCGCGGATGGCGCGCTCGGTGGTCTCGTTGCGCGTGGCGCCGCCCTCGATGACCTGCGTGACCTTGGTCAGTCCCGCCTTGGCGACGATCTTCTCGACGTCGGCCACGAACCCCGGCGCCATCAGCACGATCACGTCGTCGACGCAGTCGGCCCGCTCGAAGATCGTGAGCGTGTGCTCGATGACCGCCTTGCCCGCGATCTTCAGCAGCTGCTTCGGGATCGCGAGCCCCACCCGCTGGCCGGTGCCGCCCGCCAGGACGACGGCGGTGGTGCGGGTCTTGGCTTCACGAGGCGCGGACGGAGGCGCAGACACAGGGACGACCTACCTTGCTATGGCTCGGGGAACGGGCTGATGGTCGCACCCTCCGTTACCGTCCCGCAAGGCGGGACGAAGGGGGCGGAACCCTGCCGGACACCGGTGGTTCACCGTGTGGCCAGCCTTGTTGGCGGGGTCGGAGGGGACCGCGGCCGTGACGGACCGCACATGATCCGGCGGTTCGGAAGATCCCGTGCCGCCGACGCGTCCACGGCGTGCGCGCACCGCGTCCCCACCCCCGCTCCCTTTCCCGCCGGCTCCGCGGGGGTGGCGGGTCACGCGCCGGTGACCCGGACGTAGAGGGCGTTGTGGCCGTCGTGACGGAGCGTGAGCTCCACCATCAGCTGCGGCCGCCTGCGCACCGCACGCACCACCCGTCGCAGCGGCAGCAGCGGTCGCCGCTTGTGCCGCCGTACGGTCCGGTAGGCGAAGACGTCCGCCTTGGCCACCACGTCGTCGAGCAGCCGGGCGACCTTCACCGGCGCCCGGTCGGGGGCGTACCGCAGCCACAGCGCCCAGGTGTCCTGCTCGCGCCGGCGCCGCCCGGCCAGCTCCTCCCACGGCAGGGTGACGCGGAAGCGGCGGCCGGGCAGCCACGTGCCGGCGACGGCGACCTCCTCGTGGCTGTCGTAGCGGCGCAGGACGAGCTCGGGCGGCTCCACCGGCTCGTCGACCGGGCCGACGAGCCGGCCGGTCACGGTGACGTGGTCGTCGGTGAGCCCGATGCCGCCCGCCTCCGCGTGCACGGCCCGCACCCAGGAGCGCAGCTCCAGCAGGTGGTGCGGCGGACGCCGGTACGGGACGAGGTGGCGCACCCCGTCGCCGGGGCCGAGCCGGTCGGCGGGGCGCAGCGCGCCGCGCTGGTCCACGGAGCGCGCGGCGAGCGGGACGCGGACGCCGGTGGCGGACTGCTCGACGTGGCACACCCAGTTGCCCTCCGGGAGGTCCTCGTCGGCGGGGAGGGTGAGGGTGCCGTCGGGCCGGAAGGGGTACGCGCGCTCCACCGGCTCGCGGCCCTGCAGCACGGCGACGAGGCGCAGGCCCTCGTACCCGGGGGCCGCGGCGGGCGGGGAGAGCAGGGTGACGGCGAGCGAGCCGTCCTCCCGCGCGACGCAGTCGGCGACGGGCTCGAACCCGTCCTCGTCCCGCCCGCCGGGCGGGACGTCCTGCGGCGCGTGCCCGGCTTGGGCGTGCGCGGCTCGTACGTGCCCGGCTTGTGCGCGTACGGCTTGTGCGCGTACGGCGCCGCCGGACCGGGCGCTGCCGTCGCGCGCCCCCGCGCCCACGCGGGTGCGGGCCCCGGCGCCCAGCTCCGCGAAGAGGTCGGCGTACCGCTCGGCGACGGCCGACGGGTCGAAGCGGCGCGCGTTGCGCAGGGCCGCCTCGCCCATCCGGTGGCGCAGTCCCTCGTCGTCGATCAGCCGCAGCAGCGCGGCGGCCACGGCGTCGGCGTCCCCGACCGGTACGAGCAGGCCGTCCTCGCCGTCCTCGATGATCTCGCGGGGGCCGTAGTCGCAGTCCGTGCTGACCATGGGGACACCGCAGCGCATCGACTCGACGAGGGTCATGCCGAAGGACTCGTGCCGCGAGGTGGACGCGGCGATGGCGCCCTTGACCCACTCGGGCTCGATGGGCGAGCGCGGGCCCATGAGGAGGACGCTGTCGTGCAGGCCGAGGGTCTCGACGCACCGCCGCAGCTTCTCCCGCTCGGTGCCCCAGCCGTAGATGCGCAGCGTCCACTCCGGCCGTACGGCGACGACCTTCGCGAACGCCCTGATCAGCACGTCGTACTGCTTCTCCGCGGAGAGCCGCCCGGCGGCGACGACGGTCGTGCCGGACCGGTCGGAGGGGGCGACCACGGGTTCGGGGACGCTGTTGGGGATGCACAGCACCCGGGTGCCGGGCAGGTCCATGTGCTCCCGCCACACCGCCGCGTCGCCCTCGGAAACGGTCACGAAGGCGTCGAGGGCCTCCAGGTGGGGCCTCATCTCCTCGCGCAGCGCCGGCTTGTGGTGGTGGTACGTCATGTGCTCCTGGCCGATGAGCACGGCGCCCTCGGGGGCGAACTGCGCGACGTACGCGACCAGGCCGGGGCGGGTGCCGATCACCACGTCGGCGTCGGAGCGCGCGTAGTGGGCGCGGACCCGCTCGTCGGTGAGCCTGCCGTACTCCTTGTAGCGCGCCTCGGCACGGGGGAAGCACGCGGCCGGCGCCAGCTGGTCGGGGTGGTCCTTCTCGCAGGTCGGGGACTTCGGCCGGGTGTCGACCAGGGGAACGACGGTGATGCGCGGGTCGATCGTGAACAGGGGGGCGTCACGGTGGCGGAAGACGGAGACGATCTCGACCTCGTGCCGGTCCGCGAGCTCCTCGGCGAGGTTGAGCGTCGTGCGGATGGTGCCGCCGATCCCGTAGACGGTGTGGATGAGGAAAGAGATCTTCACCGGTGCCCCATGTGTGTGCGTGAGGGCGCGCTGCGCGGCCGCCCGAAAAGTAGACGGTGACGGAACGCGAAAGGTTGTGCGGACGCGAGGGCGGGTGGGCGGGAGCCGTTCCCCGCCGTCGCCGCGTGTCCGGCCGGGACGTGCCGGCCGGGCACACGACGGCGGGGCCGCGCGTGCAGCGGCCCCGCCGAAGTCCTCCGAAACCGGCCACTCCTGACGCATCGTCAGGAAGGGGGGCGGGATCAGAAGGGGTCGAACTCGTCGTACTCGCGCTCCGCCTCGTCCCGCTCCGCCTGGCGGTCCTTGCGGCGCTGGGCGGCGGGCCGCGGGGCCTCCAGGCGGTGGTCCTCGCCGCGGCGGCCGAGCATCTCGGCGCCCGCCATCATGGTGGGCTCCCAGTCGAAGACGACCGCGTTGTCCTCGGAGCCGATGGCCACGCCGTCGCCCGCGCGGGCTCCGGCCTTCATCAGCTCCTCCTCGACCCCGAGGCGGTTGAGGCGGTCGGCGAGGTAGCCGACGGCCTCGTCGTTGTTGAAGTCGGTCTGACGGACCCAGCGCTCCGGCTTCTCGCCGCGCACCCGGTACAGCCCGTCCTCTTCCCTGGTGACGGTGAAGCCGCTGTCGTCGACGGCCTTCGGGCGGATGACGATCCGGGTCGCCTCCTCCTTCGGCTTCGCGGCGCGCGCCTGCGCGACGATCTCCGCGAGCGCGTACGACAGCTCCTTCAGGCCCTGGTGGGCGACGGCCGACACCTCGAAGACGCGGTAGCCGCGGGCCTCCAGGTCGGGGCGGACCATGTCGGCGAGGTCCTTGCCGTCGGGGATGTCGGTCTTGTTGAGGACGACGACGCGGGGCCGGTCGTCGAGCCCGCCGTACTGGCGCAGCTCCTCCTCGATGACGTCCAGGTCGGACAGCGGGTCGCGCTGGGACTCCAGCGTCGCCGTGTCCAGGACGTGCACGAGGACGCTGCACCGCTCGACGTGGCGCAGGAACTCCAGGCCGAGGCCCTTGCCCTGGCTGGCGCCGGGGATGAGACCGGGGACGTCGGCGATCGTGTAGACGGTGGAGCCGGCGGTGACGACGCCGAGGTTCGGCACGAGGGTGGTGAACGGGTAGTCCGCGATCTTCGGCTTCGCCGCGGAGAGCACGGAGATCAGCGAGGACTTGCCCGCGCTCGGGTAGCCGACCAGCGCCACGTCGGCGACGGTCTTCAGCTCCAGGACGATGTCCTGGAGGTCTCCGGGCTCGCCCAGCAGCGCGAAGCCGGGCGCCTTGCGGCGGGCCGAGGCCAGCGCGGCGTTGCCGAGGCCGCCGCGGCCGCCCTGCGCCGCCACGTACCGGGTGCCGTGGCCGACCAGGTCGGCGAGGACCTCGCCGTTCCGGTCGAGGACGACCGTGCCGTCCGGCACGGGGAGGACCAGGTCCTGGCCGTCCTTGCCGGAGCGGTTGCCGCCCTCGCCGGGCTTGCCGTTGGTCGCCTTGCGGTGCGGGGAGTGGTGGTAGTCCAGCAGCGTGGTCACGGACTGGTCGACGACGAGGATCACGTCGCCGCCGCGTCCGCCGTTGCCGCCGTCGGGGCCGCCGAGCGGCTTGAACTTCTCCCGGTGGACGGAGGCACAGCCGTGGCCTCCGTTACCCGCGGCGACGTGCAGCTCGACGCGGTCCACGAAGGTGGTCATGGTGGGGTGCCTCCAGCGGTGCGGAAAAAGGAAAACGTACGAGGTGTCTCAGCTGTAACAAGCGAAAGGCGGACCCTCTTCCCGCACGGCGTACACCGTACGGGAGGAGAGGCCCGCCCTTGCGAAGCGTCCGATCAGGCGACCGGGACGATGTTCACGACCTTGCGACCGCGGAAGGTGCCGAACTGCACCGAGCCGGCCTGCAGCGCGAACAGCGTGTCGTCGCCGCCACGGCCGACGCCCGCGCCCGGGTGGAAGTGGGTGCCGCGCTGGCGGACCAGGATCTCACCGGCGTTGACGACCTGACCGCCGAAGCGCTTCACGCCGAGCCGCTGAGCGTTGGAGTCGCGACCGTTCCGGGTGGACGATGCGCCCTTCTTGTGTGCCATGTCTCCTCAGTCCCTTACTTCGCGGCCGTCGGGATCGCCGTGACCTTGATCGCCGTGTACTGCTGGCGGTGGCCCTGACGACGGCGGTAGCCGGTCTTGTTCTTGTAGCGCAGGATGTCGATCTTGGCGCCCTTGTGGTGGTCCACGATCTCGGCCTGGACCTTGATCCCGGCCAGGACCCACGGGTCGCTGGTCACGGAGTCGCCGTCGACAACGAGCAGGGTCGAGAGCTCGACCGTGTCGCCAACCTTGGCAGTGGAAATCTTGTCAACCTCAACGATGTCGCCGACAGCAACCTTGTGCTGGCGACCACCGCTGCGCACGATGGCGTACACGCGGATCTCTCCTCGCTCGATACGGAAACCCCTGACGCCAGCCGCCCGCGCGGGCAGGACCCGCGACTGGACCGGATGGTCGGAACGGCCTCCCCCGACCTGGGCCGGGAGGGAAGGTGCTCAGGAGCTGGCGCGCATGGAAACACGCCGACGGTCAAGACTAGGGCGCCCCGCCGGGCCGGTCAAACCGAGACGGGGCGGGCGGCGGGGCGGGCGCGGGGCCCCCGACCGGGGCGGCGGAGGTGGCGGGGAAGGGCCCGGCGAGCCCGCCGGGAAGACCACGGAACGGTGTCCGCGCTCCCGCTCCCCTGTCACGCCCTCCCCCGTCACGCCTCCCCCGTCACGGCGGCCGGCGGCACCGTGGACGCGCGTCCGCCCTTCCGGCCGGACGGCGCCACCCGTACGCGGGGCGCCTCGGGCGCCCCGACGCCACCGGTGACAGAGAGGAGCGCTCCGCTCGGGGCGGGCGGGCCGCCGCCGAGGACGCAGCGCCGCCCCCGGGAGTCCGCCATCGCGCCGGCCGCTTCCCTCCCCTTCACCTCCCGGCGCCCTTCCCGCGGTCGGCACCCCGCCCGGCCGTCCGCCGGCGGGAGGGCCCGGGGGAGCCCGACTCGGCCGTCGGGCCGCCCGGACCGGCGGCGACGGCGGACGAGTACTGCTCTCTATGTATGCCGCACCCCGGCCTCCCGGCTCCCGGCTTCCCGGGCCCCTGTGCGTCCGTCCCCTTCCCTGCCGTGACGCGGCCCCCGACCATGTACACGCTGCTCGGCGCGGCCGTCGGCGTGTCCACCGCGTACGGCGTGTACCTGATGCTCGTCTGGCCGCACTCCCCCTGACCCGCCGCGCGCGGCGGGGCGGGGCCGCCCGCGTATGCTCGGGCGCGAAGACTTCCGCCGTCCCCCGAAAGAGACAGCAGAGTGAACTACAGGGTCCAGCCCACCGCCCAGGTCCACGAGACCGCCGAGATCGGGGCCGGGAGCAGCGTCTGGGAGCTCGCGCAGATCCGTGAGGACGCCCGGCTCGGGGAGGGCTGCGTGGTCGGACGCGGCGCGTACGTCGGCACGGGCGTCAGGATCGGCGACAACGTCAAGCTGCAGAACTACGCGCTCGTCTACGAGCCCGCCGAACTGGGCGACGGCGTGTTCGTCGGGCCCGCCGTCGTGCTCACCAACGACCACAACCCGCGCTCCGTCGACCCCGAGGGCAAGCAGAAGCGCGGCGGCGACTGGGAGGCCGTCGGCGTCAAGGTCGCCGAGGGCGCGTCGCTGGGCGCCCGTTCCGTGTGTGTCGCGCCGGTGCGCGTCGGCCGCTGGGCGATGGTCGCCGCGGGTGCCGTCGTCACGCGGGACGTACCGGACTTCGCGCTGGTCGTCGGTGTCCCCGCGCGGCAGATCGGCTGGGTCGGCAAGGCCGGTGTCCGGCTGGTCGAGCGGGCCGGCGAGGAGGGCGTGTGGGAGTGCCCGCAGACCGGTGCCCTCCACCGGGAGAAGGACGGCGTCCTCGTCGAGCACGAGGGCTGACGACGGCCCCGGCCGCGTGCCGGGAGGGGGCACCCCCTTCGGTAGGGTGGTGCCGCCGCGCCGTATCTCCGTACCGAACCCCGTGGGACGCTTCCGCCCCACGGGTGCGCGGCGTGCAGGTGAAAGGGCGAAGGGATCCAGATGAACAGCCACGTGCTCTATCTCGCGCTTGGCACATACCGAGTACGGGCGACACGCGAGCAGGTGAAGGAGCTCGCCTCCTCGGGGTCCCGGGTCTCCCTGGTCGTGCTGGACGCCCCCGAGTGGCGCGAGGCCCTGGAGGAACTGGGCCGGCTGGACGGCGTCGAGGTCGTCCGCGTCGCCCCGGACAAGGACGGCACCGCCTGGGGTTCCGCCAAGAAGCTGGCCGCCGCCAAGTCGGGACCGTTCGCCCAGGCGGACACCGTCGTCGCCGGTGACGCCCAGGCGCTGCCCGTCGCGTGGATCGCGAAGCGCCGCCGGCCGGGCATCACGCTGACGCTGGAGCCGCACGGCGCCGGACGCGTCGTGGAGCCCGCCGACCTGGCCGTCCTCACCCCCTGGTACCCGTCGCCGAACAACCCCTACGCCGGGTCGTTCGTGCAGGCGGCGACCGCCGCCGTCGCGGGCACCTACGACCGCGTGACCGTGTTCCACACCGAGGACTGGTCCGGCCGCGCGTCCGCCCCGCTCAACGACGCGATCCGGGTGACCGTCGACCGCCTGCGGGAGCGCGGCGCCCTCGGCCACGTCCTGGACACCGACGAGGCGACCGTCGTCCGCGTCCCCGTGCCGCTGATCGCCCGCAGGAACTACGCCCCCTGGGTCGAGGCCCAGGCGAAGGCGCTGGAGAGCGCCCTGCCCACCGGGCGGATCGAGGCGCCGGTCGTCCACGCCCACACCGGCATCTACGGCGGTGTCCTGGCCACCCGGCTGGCCCGCCCCGACGCCCGCGTCGTGGTGACCGAGCACTCCTCGTTCCTCGACCGGGTCTTCTCGCAGGCCCCCGCCGCGCGCCTCTACGAGCAGGTGCTGGAGCGCGCCGACGCGTTCCTGTGCGTCAGCGCCGCGCTGCGCGAGCGGGTCGTGAAGCGCTTCCCGCAGTACGCGGACAAGATCGGCGTCGTGCCCAACGCGATCGCCCTGGACCGCTTCACCCCCGGCCCGGAGCGCTCGCCCGAGCTGCTGCGCTGGCTGTACCTCGGCCGGCTCGTCCAGCCGAAGGGCGTCAAGGAGCTGCTGGAGGCGTTCGCGCTGGTCGCCGCGGAGGAGCCGCGCGCCACGCTCACGATGGTCGGGCACGGCCCCCTGGAGGAGGAGCTGCGCGCCCGCGGCGCCGAGCTCGGCCTGGGCGACCGCTTCCGCGTCCTGCCGCCGGTCGCCCCGGAGGCCGTGGGCCCGCTGATGCACGAGTACGACCTGCTCGTACACGCCAGCAAGCAGGAGACCTTCGGGATGACGGTCGTCGAGGCGATCGCGTCCGGGCTCCCCGTGCTCGCCACCCGCAGCGGCGGCCCCGACGAGACGATGGCCGGCATCGAGACGGTGGCCGGGGCGCTCATGGACGTCAGCGACGACCCGCAGGTCATCGTGGACGCGTACCGGGAGCTGCGCGACCGCGCCGGCGACCTGGACCTGCCGGCGGCCCGCGAGGTGCTGGAGGGCCGGGTCGGCTGCGAGGCGGTCGGCAAGCAGCTCGTCGAGGTGTACGGAGGCGCCCTGCCGCCCGTGCCGGACCCCGTCGACGAGCCGGACGACCGGGCCGCCGAGGCCGGCGGTGCGGCCGAGGTGGCCGTGGTGGAGGAGCCCGCCGCGACGGCGCCGGTCCGCCGCCCGGGCGAGCCCGTCGGGCGCGCCGTGGTGCTGGCGCTGACGCCGGCCAAGCCGCGGCGCATCGTCGACTTCGCCAACCACCTCGTCGGGAAGGGCGTCGAGGTCAGCCTCGTCACCGCCCAGTCGCCGGCCCTGTGGGAGAGCCTGGACCTCGACCCGAGCGTGCCCGTCGTCAGCATCGGGGACGCCGAGAAGAAGCTGCGCATCCCGCGCGCCGAGCGGTTCCTCGTCTACCGCGCGCCCCGCGCCGTGCTGCGGCGGGCGCGGCGGCTCGCCGCGAAGAACCGCGAGGCGATCGGCCCGGAGCTGGCCGTCGCGACCGTGCAGCGGGCGCACACGAAGGTCGCCAACGCCTTCCACAAGAAGGTCTTCAACCGCGGCTACAAGGAGGTCAGGCCGCAGCTGTTCGCCCGCATCGCCAAGCAGCGGGTGCTTCCGGAGCTGCGCCTGGACCTGGTGGACACCGTGTTCGTCAGCGACATCAACGCGACGGTGACCGGCTGGAAGTGGGCCAAGTCCCACCCGCACCTGAAGGTGACGGCGAGCCTGGACCGCACCGCGTACGACCCCGAGTGACGGCGGCCCGCTGAGCGGGCCACGAGGAGAGGCCCCCGACCGGGAATCCGGTCGGGGGCCTCTTCCGTACGGTGCGCAACCGCTTCCGACGACCCGTCGGGTACGTCGGCGGGGCCGTCAGTGGTCGCCGACGATCTCCCGCAGCCGCTGCTCGAACGGGATGAGCGTCGCCTCACGCGTGTACGTGTCGGCGTGCCGCCGCGCCGCCGCGCGCTGCTCCGGCGTCAGGTCACGGGCGGCCTTGCCCGCGGCGACCATCGACGCGGCCAGCTCCTCGACGTCGAGGCTGTTGGCGTTGAACCACAGCGGGTACCCGTCGAGCACGTCCTGCGCGGCGATGCCGGGCTGGTGCACGGAGACGATCGGGTGCCCGAAGGCCATGTACTCGAAGATCTTGCCGGACGTGACGTACTTGCCGCCGCCCGCGAGGAAGACCAGGACGTCGGCCTCCTCGTACACCTTGCCGACCTCGGTCTTGGAGACGGGCCCGCAGTAGCGCAGGCCGGTGTCCTCGACGCCCTCGGGGCGCGGCCCGTCCTGGAGGCCGAGGCGGGCCTTCAGCGCACCGGGGCTGTTCTTGAAGAAGCCGAGGTGGCCGTGGATCTGCAGCTCCGCGTCGGCCAGGTCCGGGTGACGGCGGGCGATCTTGAACGCCTCGGCCATCTCCTCCACCGGCTGCTTCGCGGTGAGCGTGCCCAGGTAGGTGAACTTCAGCGGCGCGCGCCGCTCCGGCTCCACCGCGTCGGAGGCCGTCTCGGACGTCTTCTCGGGCGTCGCGTCGGGCGCCGTCTCGGGCGTCGCGTCGGCGGACTGCTCGGCGGCGGCCTTCTCGACGGCCTTCGGCAGCACGTCCGCGTCCCACCCGTTGGGGACGACCATCATGCGGTCGGCGACCTCCGGGTAGCGCTCGGCGTGCCAGCTGCGCAGGGCCTCGTTGACGAAGACGGACGCCGCCGCCTTGCCGATCATGCGCTTCTCCCAGCCCCAGGCGATGTGCCCCTCGGGGAACGCCGGCACGTCGTGGAAGATCTCCAGCGTCCACGAGTCGCGGTAGTCCATGACGTACGGGACGCCGGTGAGCTTGTTGAACAGCCAGGCGGCGCCGAACGACGCGAACGGGTTGCCGGTGGCGACGACCACGTCGAACCGCTGCTTGGCGTGCAGCTTCAGCGCGCGGGTGACGGACGCCCACGCCCAGGACGAGTACCGCTCGGGGAACAGCTTGGTCTGGCTGAACTGGTAGACGCGCTTGGCCATCAGCGGGAAGCTGCGGCGCAGCCAGCTGTAGTCGCGCAGGTCCTGCTGCCACGTGTACTGGTTGAGCGAGGGCCGCTCCACGTGGATGCGCGGGTCGACGGTCTTCGACAGCTCCTCGTCGACCGAGCCGATCACGTTGTAGAGGAAGTCGAGCGGAGCGGCACAGACCGTGACGTCCCAGCCCTTCTCCACCAGGTGGTTGGCGGTCGCCCGGGCGCGGTAGACACCGCTCGCCCGCGACGGGGGGAAGTAGAACGCCAGGTAGAGCACACGGGGGCGCCGTTCGCTACGGTTCTTCATCAGTCTTCCTCGGTTGGTTCAGCGAGCGGCTGAGGGCTGCGGGGTCGTCCGGGCGACGATCGGCGGTACGACGGAGTCGACGCTGTAGGCCAGGCGCGGGGTTCCCAGGCCCTCGGCCTGCCAGGCGTCCATCAGCTCGGCGGCGGTCCGCGTGGACAGGGCGTCGGCGACGATCACGAGGTCGGGTCCGCCCTGCGGGCCGAAGCAGCGGCGCAGGACCATCCGGGCCGTGGCCGTCGGCCACACCCTGCGGTGCAGCGGCGCGAACACCCGGCGGTGCACGCGGCCGGCGATCCGCTTCTCGTACGCCTTGAGGGCCTTCTTGGTCTTGGCGCTCAGGGGGCCCCGGCCGACCGCTCCGGCGACGCGGCGCGGGCCCTGGTAGAGCACCGCCCGTTCGAGCCGGTGCGGCAGGTGCCTGGCCTCCAGCTCGGCGATCGTCATCAGCCGCACGCCGGGCGCGAACGTCTCGGACGCCCAGGGCTGCTTCTGGCCGACCAGGACGACCGCCCGGCCACCGGCCGCGGCGACCGCGGCGGATTCTTCGACCACGGCCCGCTTGCGCGAGGCGCCAAGGGCCAGGAACAGTACCTGCATGTCACTCCATCACGGGGAGTCGGGGAACCAGAGTCGGTAGTGCGCCTCGGCCACGGCCTCGTAGCCGTAGTCGGCGGCGAGCTTCGCCTGGGCGCGTTCGAGGTCCAGTCCGCCTCCGAGGAAACGGGCGCGCAGGCGCCGGTAGCCCTCGCTGATCGACTCCGCGTTCTCCTCCACCTCGATGAGCTCGCCCGCGGCGTCCTCGATGCCGGCGAGCGTCTTCTCGGGGCCGCCGCAGCGGGTCACCAGCACCGGCATGCCGGCGGCGATGCCCTCGACGATGGTCATGCCGAACGTCTCGTACCGGCTGGGGTGGACCAGCAGGTCGTGGCTGCGCATCAGCTCCAGCGCCTGCTCGTGCGGGATGGAGCCGGGCAGCTTCACGGCGTCGCTCAGGCCCAGCTCGGCGACGCGTTCGGTGAGGGGCCGGCGCAGCGGGCCCTCACCGACGAGGGTGAGGGTGAGGGTGGGGTCCTCGGCGTGGCACCGGGCGAACGCCTCGACGAGCCACGTGACGCCCTTGAGCTCGGTCACGCTGCCCAGGTACAGCCAGCTGCGCAGGTCCTTCACCGGCTCGGGGCGCGACTCGTCGAAGGAGATCGGGTTGGGCACGCGCAGGATCTTGTCGGCGTGGTGCGGGAATTGGCGCTCCAGCACCTCGGTGACCTTGTCGCCGACGACGAGGAAACCGGTGACGCCGTGCATCAGCTCGTCGTACAGCTCGACGGCCTCGGGGTCCTGGAAGACCCGCTCCAGGAACGACGCGTGCTCGGTGACGAAGACCTTCGCGCCGGGGCGGGCGTTCCTCAGGGCGGCCCAGCCGCTGGGCAACCCGACGTGGGCGTGCACGACGTCCGCGTCGATGGGCTCGCCGCCGAGGAGGTTGCGGAGCTGGCGCTCGTGGTTGCGGGCCTGGGCGCCGTAGTCCTGGCCGCGCGGGGTGGTGACGGGGAACGAGATCAGCTCGGCGCCGCCGGCCGTGGGGACGCGGTGCGCGGCCCGGGCCATCACCTTGGCGTTGGCCTCCTCGACCGCCTTCGTCGCCGCCGCGTCCATGGGGGCCACCCACGGGTCGCAGTGGTAGACGGTGAAGCTGTCGCAGCCGGGTGCGGTGGCCGCCACCATGGCCTGGACGAAGGATCCCCGGAAAGGCAACTCCCGTGTCGGATACCACGGCGTGACCACGGCTGCATCCCTGGATGCTGCCTGCTTCATGTCGACTTCCTTACGAGATTGCACGGCGACGCGCCACTTTATCACCGGCCCCTGTTCCCGCCGGAGGACCGGACCGGCCCGCACCCCGGCCGGACGGGCGGGGTGCGGGAGCGGTCACGGACGGGGTGCGGGAGCGGTCGGCGGGCGGTCGGTCAGCCGTCGTTGCGGACGGTGCTCTGCCATTCCTCGAGGATGCGGACGACGTTGCGGGCGGCGCGCCCGTCGCCGTACGGGGTGCCCTTGTCGGCGGTGGGCACGGCGCGGGTGACCGTGGCGGCCCACTCGTCGGCGGACAGCGTGTGCGGGTCGGGGACGAGGACGTTCCAGCCGGTCTCGACGGTCTCGACCCACTCCGTCTCCGGGCGGATGGTGGTCGTGATGCGCTCCAGCAGGAACGCCTCCTTCTGCAGGCCGCCGGAGTCGGTGACGACACCGGACGACGCCAGCACGGCGGCGACCAGGCCGGCGTACGGCAGGGGGCGGCCGACGTGGACGGAGCCCTTCGCCAGCTCGATGCCGTGCTCCTTGGCGCGGGCGACCAGGCGCGGGTGGGCGAGCAGCGCGACCGGCAGCGGCAGCGCGGCCAGCGAGTCGATGATCGCGGCGAGCCGCTCGGGGTCGTCGGTGTTGTCCGGCCGGTGGAGGGTGGCCAGCAGGAACGGCTGCTCCGGGTCGATGCCCTCGGGCAGGGCCGGGGCGGCGTGCTCGCCGGCGAGGACGGCGTCGCGGATGCGCAGGCAGATGTCGACCATGACGTCGCCGGCGAGGACCGCGCGGTCCTTCAGGCCCTCGTCGGCGAGGTGGCGCATGGCCTCCTCGGTCGGGGCGAGGAGCACGTCGGCGCAGTGGTCGGTGAGGACGCGGTTGTGCTCCTCCGGCATGCGCCGGTTGAAGGAGCGCAGGCCCGCCTCCAGGTGCGCCACGGGCAGGTGCATCTTCACCGCGGACAGGGCGCCGGCGATGGTGGAGTTGGTGTCGCCGTAGACGAGGACCCAGTCGGGCTTCTCCCGCTCCAGGACCGGGTCGAGCGCGGAGAGGACGGAGCCGGTCTGCGCGCCGTGGCTGCCGGAGCCGACGCCGAGGTGGACGTCCGGGTCGGGGATGCCGAGGCCCTGGAAGAAGACGTCGGAGAGGTCGGCGTCATAGTGCTGCCCGGTGTGCACAATGAAGTGCTCGTGCTCCGTCTCTGCGAACGCGGCCGCGATGGGCGCGAGCTTCACCAGTTGGGGACGGGCGCCGACGATGCTGATGACTTTCACTGCGCACTCTTCTTCTGGGTCAGGTCGATGAGGGGCACCGCCATCGTATGCCCGGGCGCCCGGTGCTCCGTTACCGGGCCTCGGCGGCGGCCCGGAGCGGGCGGATGCGAGATGCTAGGGTCGCGCGCGCCTGCGGAAGAGGATCCCTCGCTCGCGGTACAGGTACAGGGGAAAGGTCGACGTCAGCCATGGCGGTCTTGTTCGTGCGGAAAGCCAAACGCCGGGCCAACCGGCCCGTGCCGGCCGAGGAAGCGCCCCTCCCGGTCCTGGACCCGTCGGTGCCGGCGACCACCGGCTGGCTGGTCCGCGGCAAGGACGGCCGGCTCACCGCGTACGCCCCCGGCGACGGCGGCGTGCTGCGCTGGACGGAGACCCGCCCCGGCGGCCCCGACTGGACGGGGCCCGACCTCATCCCGGCTCCCGGCATGCTGCCGTACCTGGCCGTCGCCCAGGGCGAGGACGGGTACGTCCACCTGGTGGGGCTGCGGCGCGAGCGGCTCGCGGACGGGCAGACCGGCACGGACGTCGTGTACGCCCTGCAGTACCAGACGGGCCGCGCCGTACGGGACTGGCGGCCGCTCGGCACGCCCTACCCGAACGACCCGTCGCTCGCCGGGCAGATCGGGCTTCCGTCCGCCGTGGTGGACTCCGACGGCTCCCTCAACGTGTTCGTCCGCAACGCGGGCGGCGGCGTGTGCGCCCGCAGCCAGGCCAAGACGGGCGCCTGGAACGCCTGGGCCGACCTGAAGGGCAGCGGCGTGCGGGGCACGGTGTCCGCGGCGATCACCGGCGACGGCCGCGTGGAGGTGCTGGCGCCCACGGCGGAGGGGCTGCTGCGGTGGGAGCGGGAGAAGCCCGGTGTCCGCTTCGAGCGCGCCGACGACGTGCCGCTGCGGGCGGCGCCCGACTCCCCGACCGCCGTGGAGACGGACCCGGAGGCGGGGCTGACGCACTTCTGGCACGACGCCGGGGACCGTACGGTACGGGCCTGGCGACCGTCCCTGCCGGAGGGGGCGGGGCTCGGCGACGGGACCGGCACGGGGCCGGTGGCGGTGCTGCGCACCGTCGTGGACGGCCACGACTGCACGGTGCTGGCGCACCGGGACGAGGCGACGGGGCGGCCGGCGCTCGCCGCGTACCCGACGGGGGACGAGAAGGCCGGGGCCACCTGGACGCTCACCGGGAGCCCGTCCCCGGGGGCCCCGTCGCTGGCGCTGGACGGGGCCGGGCGGGTCGTGATGGCCGTGGTCGGTGCGGACGGCGCGCTCTGGGTGGCCCGTCAGAAGCCCGAGTCGGGCCTGGCCCTGGGCGCCTGGGAGCGGGCCGTCTCCTGAACCCGGCGCGTGCGCCCCTCCCCCGGGGGAGGGGCGCACGCCCGTGCCCGGCCGCGGGTCAGGCGGGGTGGCGCAGGGACCAGCCGCGCCAGGCCGACTCGACCATCTCGCGGATGCCGTGGCGGGCCGTCCAGCCCAGTTCCCCGCGGATCAGGTCCGCGGAGGCGACCACCCGCGCCGGGTCGCCCGGGCGCCGAGGGGCGACCTCGGGGGCGACGTCGGTGAGGCCGGTGACCTCCTGGATGACGCGGATCATCTCCCTGACGGACACGCCCTCGCCCCGGCCCACGTTGAGCACCAGCTCCGCCCGCGGGTCCTCGACGAGCCGGCGCGCCGCGGCGAGGTGCGCGGAGGCGATGTCCTCGACGTGGATGTAGTCGCGCACGCACGTCCCGTCCGGCGTGGCGTAGTCGTCGCCGAAGACCAGCGGCGCCCGCCCGGCCGCGAGCCGTTCGAAGACCATCGGCACCAGGTTGTACGCGCCGTCGTCGGCCAGCTCGGGGGTGGCCGCGCCGGCCACGTTGAAGTAGCGCAGCGCGGCGGTCGCCATGCCGTGGGACCGGCCGACCGCGCCGGTCATCCACTCCCCCACGAGCTTCGTCTCGCCGTACGGGTTGATCGGCGCGCAGGGGGTCCGCTCGGTGACCAGGTCCACGTCGGGCATGCCGTACACGGCGGCCGAGGAGGAGAACAGGAACCGGCCCACCCCGGCGGCGACGGCGGCGTCGAGGAGGACGCGCACGCCCTCCACGTTCTGCCGGTAGTAGAGGAGCGGGTCCGCCACCGACTCGGCGACCTGCTTCTTCGCCGCGACGTGCACGATGCCGGTGACGGCGTGCTCGCGCAGGACGCGGTCGAGGAAGTCCCGGTCGAGGACCGTGCCGCCCTCCAGCGGGACCCCGGCGGGCAGCCGGTCGGTGCGTCCCGACGTCAGGTCGTCGACGACGACGACGGGCTCGCCCGCCGCGACCATCGCCCGCACCACGTGCGAGCCGATGAAGCCGGCGCCTCCGGTGATCATCCAGGTCATCGTGGAACCTCCAGCAGTGCGGCCCTGCCCCGCCGGGAGGGGCGGGACAGGGCCTTGGATCTCAGCGGCTCGGAGCGCTGTCGGAGCGGATGGGTCAGCCGCCGATGACGACGCGGCGGACACCCTCCCAGCGGGCCGGGTCGGTGGTGCGGCGGCCGTCGACGAGGACCTTCACGTCCGGCAGGTCCGAGGCCGCCAGCTCACGGTACTCGGCGTGGTCGGCCTGGAGGATCGCCGCGGTGACCTTCTCGCCCCGGTGCGGGGTGAGGCCGTGGGCGGCCAGCTCCTCGTCCGTGTACATCGGGTCGGAGACGTACGGGACGGCGCCGCGCGCCGTGAGCGCCTCGACGACCCCGAAGACGCCGGAGAAGGCGGTCTCCTTGACGCCGCCGCGGTAGGCGGCGCCCAGCACGAGCACGCCCACGTCCTTCAGGTCGCCGTAGGCGGCGGCCAGCAGGTCGACGGCGTACTCCGGCATCGCGGCGTTCGCCTCGCGCGCGGAGCGGACGACGGTCGCCTCCGGGTCGTTCCACAGGTACATCCGCGGGTAGATCGGGATGCAGTGGCCACCGACGGCGATGCCGGGCTGGTGGATGTGGCTGTAGGGCTGGGAGTTGCAGGCCTCGATGACCTTCTTGACGTCGATGTCGTTCTTGTCGGCGAAGCGGGCGAACTGGTTCGCCAGGCCGATGTTGACGTCGCGGTAGGTGGTCTCGGCGAGCTTGGCCAGCTCGGACGCCTCGGCGGTGCCCAGGTCCCACACGCCGTTCGGCTGGGAGAGGTCGGGGCGCTCGTCGAAGTCGAGGACCTGCTCGTAGAACTCGACGCCGCGCCGGGTGGACGCCTCGTCGATGCCGCCGACGAGCTTCGGGTAGCGGCGCAGGTCGGCGAAGACGCGGCCGGTGAGGACGCGCTCCGGGGAGAAGACCAGGTGGAAGTCCTTGCCGGCGGTGAGGCCGGAGCCCTCCTGGAGCATCGGCGCCCAGCGGGTGCGGGTGGTGCCGACGGGGAGGGTCGTCTCGTACGAGACGAGGGTGCCCGGCTTGAGGCCCTGGGCGATGGCCCGGGTGGCGGAGTCCATCCAGCCGAAGTCGGGGGTGCCCTCGGCGTCCACGAACAGCGGGACGACCACGACGACGGCCTCGGACTGCGCGACGGCGGCGGCGGTGTCCGTGGTGGCGGTGAGCAGGCCGGCGTCGACGGCCTTCTTCAGCTTGACGTCCAGGTCGTGCTCGCCGGGGAAGGGCTCGGTGCCGGCGTTGACCAGCTCCACGACCTTCTCGTTGACGTCGGCGCCGATGACCTTGTGGCCCTTGTCGGCGAACTGCACGGCGAGCGGCAGACCGATCTTGCCGAGCGCGACTACACAGATGTTCATCGGGTCAGTTTCCTCTTCACACGGGACAGGACGCGGCGCAGTCGCAGGCTGGCGCCGGGCGGGGGCTCCCACAGCGGGGCCGTGGTGATGACCAGCCGCCCCTTGGCGTTGGCGGTGGCGGAGATCCGGTACGGGACCTTCTCGCGCCAGCGCCGGGCCAGGGGCAGCGGCACCCCCTGGGTCTTGACGGGGATCTCGTACGTCGAGCCTGCCACATCCAGGTAGGCGCGGACGCCGAGCTTGGCCCGGGTCGGCCGGAGCGGGATGCGGGCCAGCAGCACCGTCCCGGTGCCGTCCGCCGCCGCCTCCTGGCCCGTCTCGCCCACGAGGGCGGGCAGCGCGGTGCCGACGGGGACGCGGCGGCCGCCGGGCTTGTCGGCGCTCTTCGGCATGGCCCTGCCGGCGAGGCGCACGGTCGCGGTGCCGGTCTCACCGGTGACGGGGACGCGGACGGCGAGGGAGACGGCCATGTCGTCGCCGTCCTGCTCCCACGCGGCCGAGACCAGGCCGGTGCCGTCCGCGAGCTGCTTGGGCACGGACTCGCCGACCACCTCGAAGAGCCGGTCGGGCAGGCCGAGGGCGGGGTCGCGGAAGCCGGGGTAGCGCAGGTAGGCGCGGCCGTCCTCCAGCAGCATCGGCGGGGCGCCGTGCTCCGCCTCGTCCTCGATGGCGCGGACCAGCAGGTCGACGGCGCCGCGCTGGGCGAGGGCGATCCGCACCCGCCGCCTGACGTCCATGGAGTCGCGCAGCGCGTCGGTGAAGTACGCGTCGGCCAGTTCGGCGATGCCGGCGCACACCTCGTCCCGGGTGGCGCGGTCCAGGGAGGGGAAGTCGTCCTGGACGAGCTTGGCGAGCTCCCACGTGAAGTGGCGCTTGAAGACCGCGTCGCGCTTCGGCCCGGCCTCGATGAGCCCCGCCGCGTGCTCCATGATCTGCGCGGTGCAGCGCAGCCGGGCGAGGTGGTCGGCGCGGTAGGTGATGTTGGACGCGTCGCCGCGCTTCACCGCGTAGTAGCAGGTGTAGTCGGCGAGGACGGAGACCCTCGCCGCGCGGACGCACGCCTCGATGGTGAACGGCTGGTCGGAGCCGACCGGCATGTCCTCGGGGAAGCGCAGCTTGTGCTGCTCGACGAAGTCCCGCCGGAACAGCTTGGTGTTGGCCAGCGTGAACGGCAGCGCCGAGTCGTACAGGCTGACGTCGGGGGCGTTGCGCTGGAAGAGCGCCTGGTGGACGTACCGGCCGTTGGTGCCGACCATCTTGCCGACGACGACGTCGGAGCCGTGCGCGTCGGCGTACTTCACCATGCGCTCCAGGGCCTCCCGGCCGAGGTGGTCGTCGGAGCCCACGAAGTACACGTAACGGCCGGTGGCCACCTCCAGGGCCCGGTTGCTGGGCGCAGCCGGGCCGCCGGAGTTGGCCTGGTGGATGACCTTCACGACGCCGGGGTACCGCTCCGCGAAGCGGTCGAGTTCCCGGCCGCTGTCGTCGGTCGAGCCGTCGTCGACGGCCACGATCTCCAGGCGGTCCTTGCCGATGCTCTGCTTGACGAGCGAGTTCAGACACTCCGTCAGGTACGGCATCGTGTTGTAGACCGCCACGACGACGGTGACATCAGGTCTGGTCAAGGGAGATTACCCCTACCCCTTTGCGGCGCCGTCGAGACGGACGGTGTCGCCGGTCGCGGCGGACTCCAGGACGGCCGCGGCGACCTCCACGGTCCGCAGACCCTGCCGCAGCGTGCAGATGTCGTCGGACTTGCCGAGGACCGCGTCGCGGAACAGCTCGTGCTCCACGAGCAGCGGCTCGCGCTTCGGGATCGCGTACCGGATCATGTCGCCCTCGGCGACGCCGCGGAAGGCGCGCAGGGCCTCCCACTCGGTGGCGACGGCGGCGTTGGAGTGGAACGTCAGGTCGGCGGTGAGGGTGTCGGCGATGAAGCAGCCGCGCTCACCGGTGACGGACGTGAAGCGCTCCTTGAGCGGGCTCAGCCAGTTGACCAGGTGGCTGACCATCGTCCCGTCGGAGAGCTGGCCGACCGCCGACACCATGTCCTCGTGCGGGCGGCCCGACTTGGACACCGTGTGCGCGGCGATCGACGTGTACGTCTGGCCGGTGACCCAGCCGGTGAGGTCGATGTCGTGGGTCGCCAGGTCCTTGACGACGCCGACGTCCGCGATGCGGTGCGGGAAGGGGCCCTGGCGGCGCGTGACGACCTGGTAGACGTCGCCCAGCTCGCCGGCCTCCAGGCGGGTGCGCAGGGAGCGCAGCGCCGGGTTGCACCGCTCGATGTGGCCGACGCCGGCGACGAGGCCGCGCGACTCGAACGCCTCGACGAGGCGGCGGGCGCCGTCGACGGTGTCCGCGACGGGCTTCTCGACGAGCGCGCACACGCCGGCCTCGGCCAGCTTCAGGCCGACCTCCTCGTGGAGGGCGGTCGGGCAGGCGACGACGGCGTAGTCCACGCCGAGGGCGAGCAGCTCCTCGACGGTGGACAGGACGGGGGCGCCCTGCGCCCAGCCGTTCTTGTCGCCCATCGGGTCGACGACGCCGACGAGCTGGACGCCGTCCAGGCCCGCGAGGACGCGGGCGTGGTGGCGGCCCATGGAGCCGAGGCCGACGAGGCCGGCCCGGAGCGTTGCGGTGGACGCGGTCACAGGCCCTCCCCCAGCGCGTTCACGGCCGTGACGATCCGCTCCAGGTCGTCGCGGGACAGCGACGGGTGGACGGGCAGGGAGACGACCTCGGCGGCCGCCTTCTCCGTCTCCGGCAGGTCCCAGTGGCGGCCGGCCTTCTGGTCCGGCTCCCAGTACGGCTTCAGGCGGTGGATCGGCGTCGGGTAGTACACGGCGTTGCCGATGCCGGCCTCGGTGAGCTTGGCCATGGCGGCGTCGCGGTCACCGAGGACGCGGACCGTGTACTGGTGGTAGATGTGGCGCGCGCCCTCGGCGACGACCGGGGTCACCACGTTCGGCGCGGAGATGTGCTCGGAGAGGTACGCGGCGTTGGCGATGCGCTGCTCGGTCCAGCCGTTCAGCTTCGCCAGCTGGACGCGGCCCACGGCGGCGGCGACGTCGGTCATGCGCATGTTGGCGCCGACGATCTCGTTGGCGTACCGCTGCTCCATGCCCTGGTTGCGCAGCAGGCGCAGGGTGCGGGCGATCTCCGCGTCGCCGACCGTGATCATGCCGCCCTCGAGGGAGTGCATGTTCTTGGTCGGGTAGAAGCTGAACGTGCCGCCGGCGCCGAACGCGCCGACCGGGGTGCCGTTCAGGGCGGCGGCGTGCGCCTGGCAGGCGTCCTCGACGACGGCCAGCTTGTGCTTGTCGGCGATGGCCGTGATCTGGTCCATCGCGGCCGGGTGGCCGTACAGGTGCACCGGCATGACCGCGACCGTGCGCGGGGTGATGGCGGCCTCGACGGCGGCCGGGTCCACGCAGAAGGTGTCCGGGTCGATGTCGACGAAGACGGCGTCGGCGCCGACCAGCCGGATCGCGTTGGCGGACGCGGCGAAGGAGAACGACGGCACGATGACCTCGTCACCCGGGCCGATGTTCAGGGCCATCAGAAGAAGGTGCAGCGCCGAGGTGCCGGAGTTGACGGCGACGCAGTGGCGGCCCTCGACCAGGTCGGCGAAGCTCTCCTCGAAAGCCGCCACCTCCGGGCCCTGCACGACGCGGCCGCTGCGCAGTACGCGTACGGCGGCTTCGATCTCTTCTTCACCGATGACCGGGCGGGCAGCGGGGATGGGCTGCTCGTTCACGCTCGGCATGGACGTCCTCCTTGAACACCGCAAGAGCTCTATGTGGCAGAGGTCCGGGGTGTGCGTACGTCTCGTCGAGAGCGCGCGTCTACCCCTCCGGCGCGATGCCGACGCCCTACCGATGACGGCCGGGACGGGTCCGGCCCGGGACCGAGTCGCACACCGCCCGTACGCTCCGGTGGGGAACGGCGGACGGCATCGACCGGCGTCACATTATCAGGAATGTCTCTGCCAATTTCCGGCCCGTTAACGGCCGGAAGCATCGATTCTGAAACAAAATCCGTGCCCCGCCCCGCGGGAATGCGAGGCGGGACACAGATCATTTCGGCCATGCTTCACCGAGCGTTCAGCTCTCCGTGACCGCCGTCACGGAAGGCGCGGACGCCTGCTCGGCGGCGGCGGTCTTCTTCGCCGACTTGGCCGTCTTCGCCGTCTTCGACGCCGCCTTGGTGGCCGTGGCCTTCTTGGCGGTCGTCTTCTTCGCCGCGGTCTTCTTGGCCGCCGTCTTCTTGGTGGCGGCCTTCTTGGCCGTCGCCTTCTTGGCGGTCTTCCGGGCGGGCTTCTCGGCGGCCGGGGCCTCCGGCTCCGCCTCGGCGCCCGTCTCGGCGGACTCCGCCGGAGCGGACGGCGAACCGGCGGCCGACGGGCTGCTCACGACGACGATCGCCGCCTCCTCGGCACCCGACGGCGAACCGGCGGGAGCGGTGACCTTGCGGACCACCCGGCGGCGTGCCCGCGGCGGGGCCGCCACGGGCGCGGGCGCCTCGGCGGCCGGCTCCTCGGCCACCGGCTCCCGGACGGCCGGCTCCTCGGCCACCGGCGTCTCGACCACCGGCTCCTCGGCGGCGGCCGGGGTGGCCGGCGCCTCGGCGGCGGGCGCCACGACGACGGCGGCCTCGGCGGCCTCCTTCGGGGAACCGGCCGGCGCGGTCGCCTTGCGGGTGGCGCGGCGGCGGGTACGGCCCTGGGGCGCGGCCTCGGCGGCGGGCGCCTCGGGGGCGGCCTCCGGCGTGGCGGCGACCGGCTCCGGCTCGGCGACCGGGGCGGCCGCCTCCGGCTCCGTCACCGTCGCGGGCTCGGCGACCGGGGTCACCGGGGCCTCCACGACCGGCGCGGTCTCCGCGGCGCGCGGCGTACCGGCCGGGGCGGACGCCCTGCGGCTCGCCCGGCGGCGGCTACGGCCACGGGACGCGGCGGCCTCGGCCTCGGCGGCGCTGGAGTACAGCTCCTCGTCCGGGGCGAACGCCGGCTCCGGCTCGGCGACCGGGGCGGGCGCCTCGACCTCCGGGGCCTCGACGGCGGCGGGCGCCTCGGCGGCCTCGACCGACTCGACGTGCTCGTGCGGCTGCTCGGCGCCGCGGCCGCGCTTGCGGGCCCGCTTGCCGCCACCGCCGCCCGAGGTGCCGGGCTGCTCCATGTGGACGATGACACCGCGGCCGTTGCAGTGGACGCAGGTCTCGGAGAACGACTCCAGGAGGCCCTGGCCGACCCGCTTGCGGGTCATCTGGACCAGGCCCAGCGACGTCACCTCGGCGACCTGGTGCTTCGTGCGGTCCCGGCCCAGGCACTCCAGCAGGCGCCGCAGCACCAGGTCCCGGTTGGACTCCAGCACCATGTCGATGAAGTCGATGACGACGATGCCGCCCAGGTCGCGCAGGCGCAGCTGCCGGACGATCTCCTCGGCCGCCTCCAGGTTGTTCCTGGTGACGGTCTCCTCCAGGTTGCCGCCCTGGCCGGTGAACTTGCCGGTGTTGACGTCGACCACGATCATCGCTTCGGTCTTGTCGATCACCAGCGAGCCGCCGGACGGCAGCCACACCTTCCGGTCGAGCGCCTTCATCAGCTGCTCGTCGATCCGGTACGTCGCGAAGACGTCGACCTCGGAGGTCCAGCGCTGCAGCCGGTCCGCCAGGTCGGGCGCGACGTGCGACACGTAGCCGTGGATGGTCTCCCACGCCTCGTCGCCGCTGACGATGACCTTCGAGAAGTCCTCGTTGAAGATGTCGCGGACGACGCGGACGGTCATGTCCGGCTCGCCGTACAGGAGGGTCGGGGCGTTGCCGCCCTTCGCCTTCTGCTGGATCTCCTCCCACTGCGCCTGGAGCCGCTCGACGTCGCGGCGCAGCTCGTCCTCGCTGGCGCCCTCGGCCGCGGTGCGCACGATGACGCCCGCGTCCTCGGGGACGATCTTCTTGAGGATGGTCTTCAGCCGGGCCCGCTCGGTGTCGGGCAGCTTGCGGCTGATGCCGGTCATCGAGCCCTCGGGCACGTACACGAGGTACCGGCCGGGCAGGGAGACCTGGCTGGTGAGGCGGGCGCCCTTGTGGCCGATGGGGTCCTTCGTCACCTGGACGAGGACGGACTGGCCGGACTTGAGGGCGGTCTCGATGCGGCGCGGCCCGTTGGCCATGCCGAGCGCCTCGAAGTTGACCTCGCCGGCGTACAGGACGGCGTTGCGGCCCTTGCCGATGTCGACGAACGCGGCCTCCATGGACGGCAGCACGTTCTGGACCTTGCCCAGGTAGACGTTGCCGACGTACGAGGTCGCCTGCTCCTTGTTGACGTAGTGCTCGACGAGCACGTTGTCCTCGAGGACGCCGATCTGCGTGCGGTCGCCGTTCTGGCGGACGACCATGACGCGCTCGACGGCCTCGCGACGGGCGAGGAACTCGGCCTCGGTGATGATCGGGACGCGGCGGCGGCCCTGCTCACGGCCTTCGCGGCGGCGCTGCTTCTTCGCCTCCAGGCGCGTGGAGCCCTTGATGGACTGCACCTCGTCGGACGGCTCGGCCTTGGGACGCGGCTCACGGACCTTGACGACCGTGCGGACGCCGTCCTCCTCGGCGGCGGCCTCGGCCTCCGCGGCGGGCTCACCGCTGCGGCGGCGGCGACGGCGACGGCGGCGCGAGCTGCTCGTACCGGCGGCGGACGGGGTGGCGTCGTCCTCGGACTCGTCCTCGCCCTCCTCGCCGTCCTCGCCGTCCTCGTCGCCCTCGGCGGTCTCGTCGTGGTCGTCCGCGTCGGCGGACTCACCGCGACGGCGGCGGCGACCGCCCCGGCGGCGGCGGCGCGACGGGCGCTCGTCGAAGTCGTCCTGCTCCTCGCCCTCGGCGGCGGCCTCCTCGACCTCCTCCTCGACCTCCTCGGCCTCCTCCTCGACCTCGGCCTCCTCGACGGGGGCCTCCTCGACGGGGGCGGGCGCGACGGGGGCGGGCTCGGCGGGGCGCGCGGCCTCGGCGGCCTCACCGCGGCGGCGACGGCGACGGCGGCCACCGGCCTCGGCGCGCTCGACGACGGGCTCGACGACGGGCTCGGCCGTCTCCTCCTCCACCTCGGCGGAGGCTTCCGCGGCCTCGGCCGCGGCGGCCGCGGCGGCGGTCTCCGGGGTCTGGAACATCGGCTCGGTGAAGACCGGGGCCTGGAACACCGGCACGGCGGGACGCGACGGGCGACGGCCGCGCTCGGGGCCCTGCGCGGGCTCGGCGGTGAACTGCGGGGAGGTCACGCGGCGACGCGTACGGCCCCGGGAGGCGGCCTGCTCGGCGGCGGCGACCTGGCCGGGCCCCTCGGCGGTGATCTGCGCGACGGTGGCGGCGGGCAGGCTCTCGCCCGTCTCGCCCTCGGCCTCCTCGGCGGCCTCGGGCTCCGGGCGCGTGACCGGCGCGGTGGCCTTGCGGGTGGCGCGGCGACGCGTACGGGCCGGAGCGGCCGGCTCCTCCACCACGGGCGCCTCGGCACCCTGCGGCTCCACGGACACCGCGGCGCTCTCCACGACCTCCGCGACCTGCGGCTCCTCCACGACGGGCGCGGTCGCCTTCCGGGTCGCACGACGACGCGTACGGGCCGGAGCGGCCGGCTCCTCCA
>NZ_BMSV01000006.1 GCF_014649335.1 Streptomyces roseolilacinus | reverse complement strand
GGTCATCGACTGCACCGACACCGGCGCGTCACCACCCACGGCGACGGAACCGACCTGGATCCGCCGACTCTTCCGGCGCTCGGCCAGCCTGGTCGGAACGGACGGCATGCCAAGGGAGACCGCGGTCATGAGAGCTCCGTGGGGTGACGGGTCGGATGGGGCCGGGGTGCGGCGAGCGCGTCCCACGTCGCCTGGGCGGCGCGGGCGACGTCGTCCGCGGTGATGCCGGACTCCTCCAGCACCTCGCCGCGCGTGCCGTGCGCGAAGAACCGCTGGGCGAGGCCCACCTGCCGTACCGGTACGTGGACGGAGGCGTCCTCCAGGGCCTGGGCGACGGCCGAACCGACGCCCCCGACCCGGCCGTTGTCCTCGACGGTGACCACCAGGCGGTGGCGGCGGGCCAGTTCGGGCAGGCCCTCGGGGACCGGCTTGACCCAGCGCGGGTCGACGACGGTGGCGCGCAGGCCCCGCCGGCCCAGCCGTTCGGCGGCCCCGAGGCACACCTCGGCCATCGGGCCGACCGAGACGATCAGGACGTCGGCGTCGTCCCCCGCCGGGCGGGCCAGGACGTCGAGGCCGTGCGCGACGGCGACGGCCTCCCGGTCGGCGGCGACCACGCCCTTGGGGAAGCGGACGACGGTCGGCGCGTCGTCGACGGCGACCGCCTCCCGCAGCAGCTGCCGCAGCCGGGCGCCGTCGCGCGGCACGGCGATGCGCAGGCCCGGCACGACCTGGAGGAGCGACAGGTCCCACATGCCGTTGTGGCTGGGCCCGTCGCTGCCGGTGGCGCCCGCCCGGTCGAGGACGAACGTGACGCCGCACCCGTGCAGCGCCACGTCCAGCAGCACCTGGTCGAAGGCCCGGTTGAGGAACGTCGCGTACAGGGCGACGACCGGGTGCGCCCCGCCCAGGGCCAGCCCGGCCGCGGACGTGACGGCGTGCTGCTCGGCGATGCCCACGTCGAAGACCCGGTCCGGGTACGCCTCCGCGAACGCGGCGAGCCCGACCGGCCGGAGCATCGCCGCGGTGATCGCGACGACGTCGGGCCGCTCCGCGCCGACCTTCACGACCTCCTCGGAGAAGACGGAGGTCCAGGACTCGGCGCGGGGTGCGGCCAGGGCGGCCGCGGCGTCCACGGCGTGGAACCGGTCGGCCTCGTGCTCCTCGGCCGGCCGGTGGCCGCGGCCCTTCTCGGTGATGCAGTGCACGATGACGGGGCTGCCGAACCCCTTGGCGCGGCGCAGGGCCTCCTCGACGGCCTCGACGTCGTGCCCGTCGACCGGGCCGACGTACTTCAGCCCCAGGTCCTCGAAGAGGCACTGCGGGGCGACCAGGTCCTTCAGGCCCTTCTTCACGCCGTGCAGGGCCGTGTAGAGCGGTCTGCCGACGACGGGGGTGCGCTCCAGCCCCTCCTTGCCCCACTCCAGGACCCGCTCGTACCGCTGCGAGGTGCGCAGCGCCGTGAGGTGGTCGGCGAGGCCGCCGCGGGTCCTGGCGTACGAGCGGCCGTTGTCGTTGACGACGATGACGAGCGGGAAGTCCTCGATCAGGGCGATGTTGTTGAGGGCCTCCCAGGCCATGCCGCCGGTGAGGGCGCCGTCCCCGACGACGGCGACGACGCTGCGGTCGGTCTCGCCGCGCAGCCGGTACGCCTTGGCGAGGCCGTCCGCGTACGACAGGGCCGTGGAGGCGTGAGAGTTCTCGATGACGTCGTGCCCGGACTCCTCCCGGGAGGGGTAGCCGGACAGGCCGCCGCGGCTGCGCAGGCGGCCGAAGTCACGCCGTCCGGTCAGCATCTTGTGGACGTACGCCTGGTGGCCGGTGTCCCACAGCAGCCGGTCGGCCGGGGAGCGGAACACCCGGTGGAGGGCGATCGTCAGCTCCACGACGCCGAGGTTGGGGCCGAGGTGGCCGCCCGTGCGGGACACCTGGGTGACGAGGAAGTCGCGTATCTCCGCCGCCAGGCCGGGGAGCCGCTCCGGGGGCAGGGCCCGGACGTCGGCGGGCCCGTCGATCGCGTGGAGCAGGGGGTGCGTGCCGGAGGTGTCGGCGCCGGGTGTCACCACGGGGGGTGTCTCCTGGGGGTCGCGGGGGTCGGTCACGGGGTCGCCTCCTACCTGTCCCGGAAGGCGACGCCGTGGGCCATGGCGCGCAGCTCGCCGCGCCAGCGGTCGTCGAGGGACGCCTCGGCCAGCGCCTCGCAGCCCTTCTGCACCAGCTGCCCGATGTGGTCCTCGACGTCGTCGCGGACGCCGTTGTCGACGAGCAGGGCGCGCAGCACCTCCGGCCCGTACGACGGGTCGAGGAACAGCTCGCGCACGCGCGGGTCGCGTTCCATGGCGAGGCCCATCAGGAGGGTCATCTTGTGCCGGTCGAAGTCGAGGCCGGCGGGCTTGCCGCTGGCCTCGCTGGTGCCGAACGCGTCCATCAGGTCGTCGCGCAGCTGGAACGCCTCGCCGACGGTGATCCCGTACTCCTGGAACGGCGCGGCCAGGTCGGTCCGCCCGGCCAGCCGGGCGCCCAGGGCGAGGGGGCGGTGGATCGTGTAGTGGCCGGACTTGGCGACGGCGATCCAGCGGGCCAGCTGCGGGTCGGCGGAGAACTCGGCGGCGGCGAGGACGTCCATGTACTGGCCGATGATCAGCTCGGAGCGCAGTTCGCTCCACAGGCCGAGGACGGTCGCCGGGGCGTCGGCCATGAGCCGGTCGGAGTAGATCAGGGCGAGGTCGCCGGCGAGGATCGCGACGTTCTCCCCGTACCGCTCCGGGTCGCCCTGCCAGCCGCGCCGCCGGTGCACGCCGGTGTGGTGGACGTGGGCGGTGGGCCCGCCGCGCCGCTGGTCGGACTGGTCCATGACGTCGTCGTGGATGAGCGCGCAGGCGTGCAGGACCTCCAGGGCGGCGGCCGCGGAGACCACGCCGTCGTACCCCTCCGGGCCGCCGCCGCCCGCGAGGTAGCCGGCGACGCAGAACGCGGGCCGCAGCCGCTTGCCGCCGGACTCGACGAGCCGCGTTATCGCCTCGACGGGCGTGCCGGCGCGGGGGTCGGTCCCGGTCCAGGTGGCGAGTTCGTCGGACAGGAAGTCGCGCAGGCGGCGCTCCGTGGCGGCCATGAGGTGCTCGAAGGCCTCGCGCTGGGCGGCGGAGAGCCTGGAGTCGTCCTGTTCGACGGGTGCGTGGGCGGTCATGTGGCACTCCTGTCGGTGGGTTCTGCGGGTGAGGCGGCGGCCCCGGTGAGCCGCTGACCCGTGCGGCGTCCCTCGGCGAGCTGCTGGGGGACGGAGAAGTGGACGTCCTCGACGGAGGTGCGCTCCACGGTGACGTCGCGGAAGCCCAGGTCGCCGAGGGCGTCGAGGAGTTCGGTGACCAGGACCTCGGGCACGCTGGCGCCGGAGCTGACGCCGATCGTGGAGACGCCGTCGAGCCACGCCCCGTCCAGGTGGGTGGTGTCGGGGACGAGGTGCGCGGCGGTGCCGGCCTGGCGGGCCACGTCGACCATGCGCAGGGAGTTGCTGGAGTTCCGCGAGCCGACGACCAGGACGAGGTCGCACTGGGCGGCGAGCGACTTGACGCCGTTCTGCCGGTTCTGGCTGGCGTAGCAGATGGTGTCGCCGCGCGGGCCGACGAGGTCGGTGAAGCGGGCCTTCAGCGCCTCGACGATGCCGGCGGTCTCGTCCATGGAGAGGGTGGTCTGCGTCAGGTAGGCGACGGGCGTGTCGTCGGCCAGCGGGAGCCGGGCGACCTCCTCGGCGGTCTCCACGACGACGGTCCGCCGCGGCGCCTCGCCGCGGGTGCCCTCGGTCTCCTCGTGGTCGGCGTGGCCGATGAGCAGCAGGACCCGCTCGTCGCGGGTCACGCGGCGGGCGTGCTGGTGGACGCGGGAGACCAGCGGGCACGTCGCGTCGATGACGTCGAGTGCGCGCCTGGCCGCGTTGGAGCGGACCGCGGGCGAGACGCCGTGCGCGGAGAAGACGCAGACGCTGCCGGGCGGCACCTCCTCCTCGGTGTCGACGAACACGGCCCCCTTGGCTTCGAGGGACCGGACGACGTGGTGGTTGTGGACGATCTGCTTGCGTACGTAGACGGGCGGGCCGTGGATCTCCAGCGCCCGCTCGACCATGTCGACGGCGCGGACGACGCCCGCGCAGAAGCCGCGCGGTTCGGCGAGAATGACCTTCTTCATCACTGTCCTTCGTCCAGAGCGCCGCCACCGGGCCGGGCGCTCGTGCGGTGACGCGCCGGCACGTGGTCCAGGGGGCCGCCGACGCGCCGGGGCGGGCCTCCGGGCCGGGCGGGTCGCGGACCTCCGCCGCGGTGTCCGACGCCGCCCGGGACGGTCGCGCCGCCCGTGGGTCCGGAGCCGCGCCGTACGGCTCCGGGGTGGGCGCGCGGCCCCCGGCCGTGTCGCGGGCCGGTTCGGCGGGGCCGGTGGCGGGGCGCGGGGCCGCGGGGACGACCGGGGCGGGCGGCCCGGTCACCCCGCGCCCCGGTCGCTCAGAACTCGCTGATCTCCTCGTCGACCTTGATGCCGACGTGCCGGCCCGGCTCGGTGACGCGGCCCAGCAGCCGGGTGCCCGGGACGACCTCGGTGAGGTTGAGCGGCTTGCCCTCGGCGCTCATCACGCGCACGTGCCAGTCGTCCTGGAGGAAGACGTTGACGGTCACGTCCTCGTAGCGGGCCTCGACGAGGCGCAGCGGCCGCAGCTCGACCTTGACGCGGCCGACCATCGCCTCGCGGAACCGGCCGCTCGGGTTGACGGCGTGGCACTTCTCGCCGGCCGCGAGGTCGGTGATGTACGCGGTCGTGTCGGTGCCGAAGACGTACGAGTGGACGGCGCCGGCGTTGACGCGGAACGGCCGCAGGTTCATGTACGGCAGGTAGTGCACCTCGGCGCAGACGAGGATGCCGCCCGACGAGGTCGAGCCGATGATCATGCCCTCGTCCTCGTCGAACAGGTGCGTCGTGTCGATGCAGCCGCGGTAGCCCATGCCGACCGGCTCGGAGCGGACGACCTCCAGCGGGACGAGGTCGAGCTGCGCGTGCCGCTCCGCCCGCAGGACGGCGCTGACCTTGGCGAGGTCCGCGAGGTGGTCGGCGCCGACGACCAGCCCGGCGGGCCCGCTCTCCAGGACGCCGGCGACGCTCGCGGTCTCGGCGCTGGTCAGCAGCTCCTTGTAGACCTGCGTGCGGGTGCCCTGGGCGCGGGCCAGGAGCAGTTCCAGCGGGATGTTCGTCTCGTCCGCGAAGGCGGCGACCAGGACGTGGACGGAGCCGCACAGGGCGGCCGCCTCGTTCATGGTGTCGCCGTCGGTGATCTCGCAGCGCACGCCGACCGTCCGCTTGCCGGCGGCGTCGCGCACCGCGTCGAGCTCCCTCGGGGAGGGCGCGACCAGCACGTCGACCCGCGCGTCGTCGAGGCGGGCGGCCTCCTCCCCGGTCACCAGGCACGCGACGGTGATCCGGGCCAGCGGCTCCCAGCCGTCGAGCTGGCCGGGGCGGACCAGGACGCCGGTGGCGTCGGAGGACCGGATGTGGGCGAGGGCGGCCTCCGTGGCGTCGCCCTTGAGCCGGGTGACGTCGGCCCAGAGTGTGGTGTCCATCTGCGTTCTGCCTTTCGCCGGAAGGGCCGGCCCGGTCGCCGGGGCGCCGGCCGGAGCATGCGAACGGCGCGCCCTTCGGGGCGCGCCGGGGTGGGGACGCGCTCCGGCGCCGGCCTCGGGGCCGGCGCCGGAACGTGCGGGGCGTGGCGGGTGCGGGACGCGCGGTCGGGTTACCGCACGCCGGCGTACGGCGCCGCGTCGGGTGCGGCCGGTCCGGGCGGCGGCTCGTGGGACTCCCGCAGGCCGAACCTGCCGTGCAGGCGCCGCAGGGGCTCCGGGGCCCACCAGGTGGCCCTGCCGCCGAGCCGCATGAGGGCGGGCAGCAGCGCGCCGCGGATGAGGGTGGCGTCCATCAGCACGGCGAGCGGGAGCCCGATGCCGTACGCCTTGACGTAGGAGATGCCGGAGACGGTGAAGGCCAGGAAGACGATGGAGATCAGCACGGCGGCCGCCGTGACCATGCGCCCGATCTTCTCCAGCCCCTGGGCCACCGCCTCCGTGCCGGAACCGGTGCGGGCGTACTCCTCGCGGATCCGCGCCAGCATGAAGACCTGGTAGTCCATGGCCAGGCCGAAGGAGAGCGCGAACAGCATCACCGGGATCGTCGAGGCGATGGTCCCCGTGACGGTGACGTCGCCCAGCAGCGAGACCAGGTGGCCGTCCTGGAAGATCCAGACCAGCGCCCCGAAGGTGGCGGTGAGGCTCAGGCCGCTGAGGAGCAGCGCCAGCAGCGGCAGCGTCACGCTGCCGGTGAGGAGGAACAGCAGGACGACCATGGCGGCCATCACCGCGCCGAGCGCGTACGGCAGCCGGTCGAGGAGCGTCTCGGTGGTGTCGATGCTGTCGGCCGCCATGCCGCCGACGAGGACCTCGAACGGGGCCTCCTGCGCCCGCACGTCGTGGACGAGCCGCTGGGCCGCCTCCGGGTCCCCCGAGGCGGGGACCACCGACAGGTAGCTCCCGTCGCCGAGGCCGAAGCGCTGGTGCGCCGCGGTCGCGCCGACGGCCCGGGCGCCCTCCACGTAGCTGCCGGTGGGGCCGTCCACCCGCGCGACGCCGGGCAGCTCCGACAGGGCGGCGGCGTACCCGGGGAGGTCCCCGTCGCCCTTGTCCACTCCGGGTACGACGACCTGCGCGGCGTTCTGCTCGGCGCTGTCGAAGTCGGCCCTGATGACCGAGGCCACCTGCCGCGCCTGGGAGGACTGGGGCATGGAACGCTCGTCGGGCATGCCCAGCCGGACGCCCAGGAAGGGCGTGCCGAGCAGCAGCAGGAACGCGATCACCGCGGTGGCGACGGGCACCGGGCGGCGCATGACGAACGTGGCGAGGCGGTGCCAGAACCCGTTCTCCAGGGACTGCCCCGCGCGCCCGTCCCGGCGCCTGCCGAAGACGCGCCCCTTCTCGACCCGCGGGCCGAGCGTCAGGAGGAGGGCGGGCAGGACGGTGAGCGCGCCGGCCGCCGAGAGCAGGGCCGTCACCATGCCGCCGACGCCGAGGGACCGCACCGCCTCCAGGGGGAAGAACAGCAGCCCGGCGAGGACCAGGGCGATGGTGACGGCGGAGAAGAGGACCGTGCGCCCGGCCGTCTGCAGGGTGGTGCGGACGGCCTGCTCCGGCGCCGCCCCGTTGCGCTGCTCCTCGCGGTAGCGGTTGACGATCAGCAGGCTGTAGTCGATCGCGAGCCCGAGTCCCAGCAGCGTCACCACGCTGACCACGAAGACGGACAGCTCGGTCACGCCGGCCATCACCCACAGCACGCCGAGGCCGAGCAGCATCGAGACCAGGGCCACGGCGAGCGGCAGGCACGCCGCGACGACGCTGCCGAAGACGAGCACGAGGACGACCAGCGTCAGGGGGAAGGCGATCGTCTCGCCCTTGGTGCCGTCCTCCTGGCTGATCTCCGTCGTCTCCTTCTGGAACATCGCGTAGCCGCCGACCCTGACCTCCAGGCCCGCCCGCTCGCCCTCGTAGCGCGGCGCCAGGTCGTCCAGCAGCTTGTTCACGGCCGTCTCGTCACCGCGGATCGTCGCCCCGACGAGCGCCTTGTCGCCCTTCTCGCTGCGGAGTTGGGGAGGGCGCCCCGCGGTCCAGTAGGAGACCACGTTGACGACGTGCTCCTCCGCGGCGAGCCGCTGGGTGAGCCGGGCGCCCTCCCGGGCGGCGGCGGGGGCGTCCACGCCGCCCGGGCCGGCCGACACGAGGAGGGTGAGGTTGGGCTGCCCCTGGTCGTTCTCCTCCAGGATCCGGGTCGCCCGGCCCGACTCGGACCCCTTGTTCGTCAGCCCTCCCGCCGTGAGCTTGTCGAAGAGGGTCGCGCTCGCCGCGCCTCCGGCGAGCGAGAGGAGCAGGGCCACCACGAGCACGGCCCGGCTCCGCCGCAGGACGAGCCGGGAGAGGTACTCCATCATGATGCCGTTCTTCCTTCCTTCGTCTGGCGGCCGACGATGACGGCGCCACAGCTACGACGGAACAGCCCCGTGGATTCGTGACAGCCGGGCCGGGAGCGGGGCGCCGCCGCGCGCGCGTCGCCGGGAGGGGTCAGACGCGGACCGGGTCCGGCGCGGCCTCCGGCGCCTCCGGGGCTTGCACCGGGGGCCTGTTGAGCGCCCACGGGGACTGGCCCTCCGCCCGGATCTGCCGGTGGATCATCCTGACGTAGGTCAGGTCCAGCGCGAGGATGATGACGAACCAGAACAGCACGAGGGTGCGGCCGGGGAAGATGATCAGCACGTTCAGTCCGGCCAGGAACGAGCCCAGCATCTTGAAGACCGCGATGTAGAGCGACTGCCCGGCGGACGAGCGGCGCTGCCTGAGGGTGACGATGAAGGCCACGGCGATGCCGACGTTGAGCGCCACGCCGCTGTACATGCCGAGGTCGTCGCGGAACTCGTAGGCCATCAGGTAGTGCTGCACGGCGGTGTACGCGCAGATCCCCCAGAACATGCGGAGGAAGTTCTTCCGCGACAGCCGGGGGAAGTCCTTGCCGCCGTACTTGACGACCTGGTAGACGATGAGGAAGTCGAAGAAGAACCAGATGAAGTTGGCCGGGCGTTGCGCCGGTTCCTGGTCGATGACGAACGAGTGGACGAACTCCCAGGAGAAGTTGATCGCCACGACGACGGCGGGGATGCCGGTCCTCTTGTCCACGTGCGCCCGGTGGATCGCCAGGCAGTAGGCGAGCAGCCAGAACAGGGCGATCCCCACGACGATCGCCCAGAACCAGCCGTTCCTGAAGTCCCTCGGCGCCGAGATCGAGGGGGCGATCGCGGGGAGGTCTACGAGCGCCGGCGGCAGCCAGCTCATGGGGCACCTGCCTTTCTGCGGTTGTTCACGTCGCTGTTCTCCATGTCGCCGGGCCGCCCGGCCGGGCTCAGGTCCACTTGCCGCTGCCGAACGTCGCGCCGGTGCCGAGGACCTGTTCGCGCAGCGCGGCCCTCCTGACCTTCCAGGTGGCCGTCCTGGGCACGTCCTCCCAGGGCACCGTGCGCGGCGGGGCCAGGGCCGGCAGGCCCGCGGTGGCCCGCTCCCACTCCCGCGGGTCGAGGCGGTCGCCCCGCATGCACAGGACGGGGACGGGCGGCTGCCCGGGGACGCCGAGCACGGTCACGTCGGAGGCGTTCTCCAGCCGCTCCAGCAGCGTGCTCTCCAGCTCGATGCAGCTGATGCCCGGGACCATGTCGACCTCCCGGTCGATCAGGCGCACCCTGCCGAACCCGGCGCGCACGCCGAGGTCGCCGCTGTTCCACCACCTGCCGTCGAGCTTGGCGCGGTAGCGGTCGTCCTCGCCCAGGTAGGTGAGGCAGCGCGCCCGGGTGGAGACCATGATGATCCCCGGCTTGCCCCGGGCCTGCCTGCGGCCGGTCTCGGGGTCGACGACGTCGAGGCCCACCAGCATCGGCCAACCCGTGTTCGTCGCGTCCGGCCGGGCCTTCGCCCGCACCGTCCGGCGGGTGAACAGGTTCGCCATGATGCCGGTGATCTCGGACTGCCCGAGCCCCCAGCCCCACACGGGGAACCTCCTGCGGGAGGCGCCGAGGAACTTGCGGACCGTGCGCGGGTGCACGGCGTCGAAGGTGCTGACGTACAGCCGCGTCCGCGCGAACAGCTCGGGCCGCTCGTCGACCAGTTGCTCCCAGTGCTGGAACACGTTGGGGAACGCCTCCAGCGACGTGGGGCGGTGCTCCTCCAGCACCCTCTCCACGGTGGCCAGGCCCGGGTCGGAGACGGCCACGAGCTTGCGCGGCGCCATCTTCAGCTGGGACGACGCCCAGGCCACGACCCGGATGTGGGCGAAGGAGACGGCCGCCGCGACCACGTCGTCGCGCCGGGTCGTGAGCAGCGGGAGCCGGTACCGCTCCATCCGCGGCGGGAAGCGTCCGACGGCCGTGTTCGCCGTGTGCAGCACCAGCTTGGGCACGCCCGTCGTGCCGGAGGTGTGCGTGGCGATCATGGGGTCGTCGTCGCCGCCCGGCCGCGCGGGCGCCGCCGGCCCGCCCCGCAGCTCGTCCAGCGGGACGGCCCCGCCGCCCCCGGCGCCGGACGGCCCGGCGCGGACGACGCGCACGGCCTCGTCGGCGAGCTCCACCCCGGCCTCGGCGGCGCGGGCGAGCAGCCCGGTGCCCGCGACGAGGAGCCTGGGGGCGGCCCGGTCCACCATGGTCCGCACCGACTCCAGCGAGGCGATCGGCGCGATCATGACGGGGACCGCGCCGATCCTGGCCGCGCCCGCCGCGAGCAGCACCATGTCGAAGTGGTTCTCCTTGGACACGACGACGCGGTCGCCCCGGCGCAGCCCCGCCGCGTGGAGGCAGTCGGAGAGCTCGCGCACCGCCGCCGCGAGGGCGGGCCCGTCGTACACGAGGCCCCCGTCGGGCGCGATGTCGAACGGCCGGTCGACGTGGAGCACACTCTGGCGGGCCTGCTCGGCGTGCCAGTCGAAGACCCGGCCGAGGTGGAAGGACGACGTGGTGCGCCGTGCCATGCCCGTCCCCCTCAGCCCTCGCCGTGGACGACGGCCCGCAGCTCGGCGGTGGCGCGCACGGGGTCGGGGGCGCCGAACATGCGGCGCCCGACGCACAGTCCGGCCACGCCGGCGCCCATCGCGGCCTTCGCGGACTCGCAGAACGCCTCCCAGGTGCCCTCGCTCTGCCCGCCCGCCAGGACGACGGGCACGGGCACGGTCGCGGCGAGCTCCGCCACGTACGCGTCGCCGGGGTGGGCGGCCTTGACGATGTCGGCGCCCAGTTCGGCGGCGACGCGGGCGGCGTGCAGGACGGCGGGGCCGGGGTCGCGCTCGTCGGTCCGTACGTACGTCATGACCAGCAGCGGGACGCCGAGCCGGTCGCAGGTGGCGGCCAGGGAGCCCAGGTCGGCGAGGGCCCGCCGGTCCTCGGCCGAGCCGCCGCCGAGTGTGATGTGCGCGGAGAGCGCGTCGGCGCCGAGCGCGAGGGCGGCCTCGGGGTCGCAGACGCGGGTCTTCAGCTCGGGCTGGGGGCTCAGGGCGGTGTTGCCGGAGAGGTGCACGACGAGGGCGGTGCCGCGCTGCGCCGGCATGTGGTGGGCGGCGGAGCCGCGGTGGGTGACCACCCCGTCGGCGCCGCCCGCCACGGCGGCCGCCATGACCGAGCCCATGTCCGAGAGCCCGCCGACGGCGCCGAGGGTCAGCGAGTGGTCCACGGCGATGAGCAGGGCCTTGCCGTCCGCCCCGAAGAGCCGGCGCAGTCGGCGTTCTTTTCCAGTCACCATCTTGTGCTCCTTCAACTCCTCGGGGGTTCGCACATGCGAGACGCCCGGCCGGGGTCCCGGTCGGGCGTCGGTGCTCGGGTGGTGCGAGGGGGCGCTGCGGCCGGCGGGCGTGCCGGCCTCGGGGTCCTCCGGGCCGGCGCGGCGGCCGTGCCGGTCTCCCCGCGCGCGGGCGGCGGCGTGGGGACGGGTGGTGCGCGGGGCGGGGCCGGTGCGGGCGCGGCCGGCGGGGACCCGTTCGTCCCGGAGGCGCGGCTTCGTACCGGGCGCGGGAGGCGCGGGCGGGACGAGGAGGCCGGGGACGGGCCGGAGAAGCGTTCGCTTCCGGTTTCCGGGCACGGCGAACGTGGGGGAAGCGTGACACGGCCGGGTCCCGTTCCCCCACCCCCCTCCGGTGTGATCCGCGCCACACCGGCCAGGGGGCGGGCCGCGTCGCCCGAACGGGCGCCGCCGGCTCGCCGCGCGGTCCACGGCGCCGCAGGCTGCTCGTACACGCGCCGTGCCCCGGGCTCCGGGGCACGGCAGGCGTACGGCGGCGAGAGGGCACGGCGATGAGCGACACGGCGGGGCACGGCCACGACCGGGCACCCGGTCACGCCCACGCGCACCACGAGCGCGGCGGCGCCACCCGCACCCCCGGCGGAGGACCGGCGGCCGGTGGCGACTGGGCGTCGGCCGGGGCGATGTTCGCCGGGGTGCTGCTGCTGGTGCAGGGCGTGCTCGGCATGGTCCAGGGCGCCGCGGGCATCGTCGAGGACGAGGTGTACGGCGTCCTCGGCGGCTACGTGTTCGAGCTCAGCGTCAGCGCGTGGGGCTGGATCCACCTGGTGCTCGGGCTGGTCCTCGCCGTGATCGGCTGGGGCGTCCTGCGGGGCGCGGACTGGGCGAGGGCGGTCGGTGTCGCGCTCGCCTCGCTGGCGGTGATCGCCAACTTCGTCTGGCTGCCGTACCAGCCGGTCTGGGGCCTCGTCTCGATCGCGATCGGCGTCCTCGTCGTCTGGGCCCTGTGCACCACCGACACCCCGCCGGCCCCCCGCTGACCCCGCCGCGCCACCGGCGGCCTCCCCCGGCCCGGCGGGACGCCGGCGGGCCGGAGCATGATGGACGGCATGACTGAGCCGACCGACGTCCCCGCGACCGTGCCCACCGAACCCGCCCGACCCACCGGATCCCCCGCGCCCGCCGACCGCGACTGGTCGGCCCTGCCCGACTGGGAGAAGCGGTTCCGCGCGCCGCGGGTGTCCCTGCCCGAGTGGGCGCTGGACGCGCCGGCCCGGGCGCTGTTCGTGTCGAACGCGACGGGGACGTACGAGCTGTACGCCTGGGACCGGGACACGGGCGGGCAGCGGCAGGCCACGGACCGGCCGAACGGCACGACGGACGGGGTGCTCACCCCGGACGGCGAGTGGATCTGGTGGTTCGCGGACACGGACGGCGACGAGTTCGGCGTGTGGATGCGGCAGCCGTTCGCGGGCGGCGCGGACGAGCCGGCGGTGCCCGGCCTGGCCCCGTCCTACCCGGCGGGCCTCGCCCTCGGCCGGGACGGCACGGTGGTCGTCGGCCGGTCCACGGAGGAGGAGGGCACCACCGTCCACGTCGTCCGGCCGGGCGGGGAGCCGGTGGAGATCTACCGGCACCGCGAGTCGGCCGGGGTCGGGGACCTGTCGCACGACGGGACGCTCGTGGCGATCGAGCACACCGAGCACGGCGACGCGATGCACGCGTCGCTGCGGGTGGTGCGGCTGGACGGCGCGCTGGTGGCGGAGCTGGACGACACCAAGGGCGGCACGAAGGACCTGGGCCTGGCGGTGATGGGCTTCGCCCCGGTCGACGGCGACCGGCGGCTGCTGGTGGGGCACCAGCGGCGCGGCCGGTGGGAGCCGATGATCTGGGACGTCGCGTCGGGCCGGGAGACAAACCTGGACCTGGACCTGCCCGGGGACGTGAGCGCCGAGTGGTACCCGGACGGCTCTGGGCTCCTGATCGCCCACGGCTTCGAGGCGCGCAGCGAACTGTGGCGGTACGACCTCGCGTCGCGGCGGCTGTCGCGGGTGGACACGCCGGCCGGTTCGGTGGCGGGCGCGACGGCCCGCCCGGACGGCACGGTGGAGTACCTGTGGTCGTCGGCGGCGGTGCCGCCCGTGGTGCGGTCGACGACCGGCGCGGTCGTCCTCGACCCGCCCGGCCCGCAGGCGCCGCCCTCGGTGCCGGTGGAGGACGTGTGGGTGGAGGGCCCCGGCGGCCGCGTCCACGCGCTGGTGCAGCGGCCGGCGGGGGCGACGGGCCCGCTGCCGACCGTGTTCGACCTCCACGGCGGCCCGGCCTGGCACTACAGCGACACGTTCTCGGCGGCGCCCGCCGCCTGGGTGGACGCCGGGTACGCGGTGGTGCGGGTGAACTACCGGGGCTCCACCGGGTACGGGCGCGAGTGGACCGACGCGCTGCGGCACCGGGTGGGGCTGATCGAGCTGGAGGACGTCGCGGCGGTCCGCGAGTGGGCGGTGTCCTCGGGCCTCGCCGACCCGGAGCGGCTGGTGCTGACGGGCGGCTCGTGGGGCGGCTACCTGACGCTGCTGGGGCTGGGGACGCAGCCGGACGTGTGGGCGGTGGGCATCGCGGACGTGCCGGTCGCCGACTACGTGGCGGCCTACCAGGACCAGATGGAGGCGCTGCGGCCACTGGACCGGACCCTGTTCGGCGGCTCCCCGGAGGAGGTGCCCGAGCGGTTCCGCGCCTCGTCCCCCATCACGTACGTGGACCAGGTGCGGGCGCCGGTGTACATCGCGGCGGGCGTCAACGACCCGCGCTGCCCGATCCGGCAGGTGGAGTACTACGTGGAGCGGCTCGCGGCGCGCGGCGCGGTGCACGAGGTGTACCGGTACGACGCGGGTCACGGCTCGCTGGTGGTGGAGGAGCGCGTCAGGCAGCTGCGGCAGGAACTGGAGTTCGCCGCGCGGCACGTGCCCGCCACGAGCGGGACCCGGCAGGGGAACGGGTGACCGCGTTCCGTACCGTGGAGGGGTGTACCGGTTCCTGACGACACCCCGCTGGTGGGGGATCAACGTCTTCGTGCTGCTGGCGATCCCGTTCTGTCTCTTCATGGGGACCTGGCAGCTGGGCAGGTTCGAGGACCGCGTCGACTCGCACCAGGAGGCGGAGCGGCAGCCCGCCGTCCGGGCCGCGCAGGCGGCGGCGCCGCTGACGGAGCTGCTGCCCGTCGACAAGGAGACGTCGGGCCGCCAGGCGACGGCGAGCGGCCGGTACGGGAGGCAGTTCCTCGTCCCCGGCCGCGAGCTGGACGGCAGGACCGGGTCGTACGTGCTGACGCTGCTGCACACCCCGCAGGGCAAGGCCCTGCCGGTGGTGCGGGGCTGGCTGCCGAAGGGCGGCACCGCCCCGGCGCCGCCGTCCGGCGAGGTGACCGTGACCGGTGCGCTCCAGGCGTCGGAGCACGCCGGGAGCACCGGCGTCCGGACGGCGGGCGGCCTGCCGGCCGGCCAGCTGGGCATCATCAGCGCGGCGTCGCTGGTCAACCTGGTGCCGGACGACGTGTACGACGCGTGGGTGACACTCGGGGACTCCCCCGCCGGCCTGGTCCCCGTCCCGGCGGCCGCGGCGGCGGGCACGGGCCTGGACCTGAAGGCGTTCCAGAACCTCGGCTACACGGGCGAGTGGTTCGCCTTCGCGGGCTTCGTCCTGTTCATGTGGTTCCGCCTGGTCCGCCGGGAGGCGGAGGCGGAGCGGGACCGCGCCCTGGGCCTGGACCCGGAGGCCCCGGGCCTCGGCTGATCCCGCCGCCCGCCGCGGCCCCGCCCGGCGGGCGCGGCGGGCGGGCGGAGGGTCACCCGGCCGGGAGGAGGCCGGTGCGGTAGATGGTCCCGGCGCAGGCGCCGGAGATGGTCGCCACCGCCTGCGGGCCGCCCGCTCCGGGGGTGTACGTCACGCTGACGCCGCCGTCCGCGTCACCCTCCGCGCGCATCAGCTGCGGCTCGGTCGCCGCCGTGCCGGTGTCCGCGCCGCCCTCCGCCGAACCGGTGGCCGTGCCGCCCGCGGTCGGCGGGGGCTCCTCGCTCGGGGTGGAGGGGGTGGGCTCGGGCGACTGGCCGCCGCCCCCGTCGGCGTTCCCGCCCCCGTCGCCGCCGTCCCCGCTGCCGCCTCCGCTGCCGCCGTCCACCGGGCAGCTCTCGCTCGGCACCCAGGCGAACCGCACCTCGTACGCGCCGGACGGCTTCAGCACCAAGCTGCCGACCGTCTCGGAGGAGCCGGGCAGGCCGGACGCCGCGTCCCCGTCCGTGTGCCGGACGACGCTGACGCGGCCCGGGTCGGCCGCGCCGCTCGTGGCGAAGCCGACCGTGCCGGCCGTGGCGACGGTGCAGTCGCTGGAGGAGACGTTGGCGATGCGGAACGTGCCGTAGACCGCGCCGTCCCCGCCGGGGGCGCCCGCCTCGGCGACGCTCACCCCGAGCTGTTCCGCCCGGCACGCCTGGAGCGCCGCCGGGGCGGAGGCCCCCCGGCCGGGCGTGCCGTCCGTGCCGTCGGAGGCGCTGGTGCCGGCGGACGAGGGGGTCCGCGACGGGTCGGCGCCGTCCTTGCGGGAGCCGTCCGGCTCGCCGGAGGGGTTGCCGGCGGCCTGCTCGCCGGCGAGGCCGCTGGTGCCGCCCTGGACCTCCGCGCCGTGGCCGGCGTTGACCGGGTTGGCGTCGACGCCGCCGCCGGAGGTGGCGACGTGCACGAAGGCGGGCACGCCGGTGCCGAGCAGGATCACCGCGGCGGCCGTGCCGACCAGGGCCTGCCGCTTCCGGGCCCGCCGCGCGGGCACGGCCCGCCGGAGGTGGTCGAGCGCGCCGGTGGACGGCTCCAGCCCGTCCACGGCCCCGTGCAGCAGGCGCCGCAGCGCCGCCTCGTCCCCGTCGAGCCCGTCGGCCTCGTCTTCGTGTCCGTGTCCGAGGAGGCCCAGCACGTCGATCGGGTCGGTGCCGGCCCCGTCCCGGCCGGCCGCGCGTCCGCCGGCCGCTTCCCGGGCCGCGTCCGGAGCCGTACCGTCCCGGTCGGTGCCGTCCCGACCTGTGCCGTCCCGGTCGGCCGCGTGCGCCTCGGCCGCCCCGGGGTCGTCGGCCGTACCGTCCCGGGCCGCGTCCGGAGCCGTACCGTCCCCGTCGGCGCCGTCCCCGTCGGCCGGGGGCCGGGCCGGGGTGTCCGTGGCGGGGGGCCGGGCGGCGTCCTCGGGCGACGGGGCGGGGGCGGCCCCCGCCGGGGTGCCTTCGGCGGGTTCCGAGGCCGGGGGGGTGTCCCCGGGGGTCGGGGTGCCGGGGGTTTCTGGGGTGTTCACCGCGTTGCTTCCAGTCCGGTCGTTCGACGGCCCGTCCGGCCCGTTGTGCTCGTGGCTCTCGGCTCGGCCGCTCATGCCTTCGCTCCCATGGAGACGCGCAGTGCGGCGATGCCGCGGGAGCCGTACGCCTTCACCGACCCGAGCGATATGCCCAGGGTCTCGGCGACCTGTGCCTCCGTCATGTCCGCGAAGTACCGCAGGACCAGCACCTCCCGCTGGCGGCGCTGCAGCCCGCGCATCGCCTTGATCAGCGCGTCGCGTTCCAGCTGGTCGTACGCGCCCTCCTCCGCGCTCGCCATGTCCGGCATCGGCTTGGAGAGCAGCTTCAGCCCGAGTATGCGGCGGCGCAGGGCGGACCGGGAGAGGTTCACGACGGTCTGGCGGAGGTACGCCAGGGTCTTCTCGGGGTCGCGGACCCGCTTGCGGGCGGAGTGGACGCGGATGAACGCCTCCTGGACGACGTCCTCGCAGGAGGCCGTGTCGTCGAGGAGCAGCGCGGCGAGACCGAGCAGCGACCGGTAGTGGGCGCGGTAGGTCTCGGTGAGGTGGTCGACGGTGGTGCCCGACGTCACCGTGCCGTCGGCACCCTCACGCGGGAGCGGGGCGCGGGCACGGCGCGTGGCGGGCATGGGTGCGATCACCGGCATGCCACCTCCGTGCCGCCGGTCGCGCGGGGCCCGCTGGGGCGGCCGCAGGAGCGGAAGGACCGCCGCGCCGCCGCGCAGGGGGGCCGCCGGTGTGATGTCGAGTACCTCTGCCACGCCTGTTGGACACGTCGCCCCCCGTCAGGGTTGTACGCGCACGCCGCCGTATCTGACGGTGCGTCGTTGGCCCTCATCCGTATCCGCTCTCCCCATCGCCCCGTTCGCGCGGCAGCACAGGGGCGACCGCGGAGACGCCCTTCGCCGACCACCGGTTGCGGCGGGAGGGCGGGGGCATCGTCGAACATGCCATCACCCCAGTTCACACGGCACCGGCCGGAGAATTTCACACAGGGCGTTCACAGATCCTACAAAGAGCCGTCGCCGCGTCCACCGGGTATCGCCGCTCGGCATGGTCAGGACGGCGCCGCGCGGGCCGCGGCGAGTTCGGCCGCGACGGACTCCGCGATCTGGGCGGTGTTGAGCGCGGCGCCCTTGCGGAGGTTGTCGCCGCAGGCGAAGAACTCCAGGACCCGTTCGTCGTCGAGGCCGCGGCGGACCCGGCCGACCCACGTCGGGTCGGTGCCGACGACGTCGGCGGGGGTGGGGAAGTCGCCGGCGGCCGGGTCGTCGTACAGGACGACGCCGGGCGAGGTGGCGAGGATCTCGTGGGCGCGCGCCACGGTCACGGGCCGTTCGAAGCGGGCGTGCACGGCGACGGAGTGGGTGGTGACGACGGGGACGCGCACGCAGGTCGCGGTGACCCGCAGCCCGGGCAGGTCGAGGATCCTGCGGGTCTCGGCGCGCACGCGCAGCTCCTCGGAGGACCAGCCGCCGTCCTGGGGCGTGCCGGACCAGGGCACGACGTTGAGGGCGAGGGGCGCGGCGAACGGCTCCGCCCCGTCGTCGCCGAGCGCCCTGCGGACGTCTCCGGGGGCCGTGCCCAGCTCCGTGCCGGCGACGGCCGCGAGCTGGCCGCGCAGGGCGGCGATCCCCGCCTGCCCGGCGTCGGACGCGGCCTGGTACGCGGAGACGACCAGCTCGTCGAGGCCGAACTCGGCGTGGAGCGCGCCGACGGCGACGATCATCGCGAGCGTGGTGCAGCCGGGCCCGGCGACGATGCCGCGCGGGCGGATCCGGGCGGCGTGCGGGTTGACCTCGGGGACGACGAGCGGCACGTCCGGGTCGGCGCGGAACGCGGGCGAGGCGTCGACGACGACGGCGCCCTGCGCGGCGGCGATCGGCGCCCAGCGGGCGGCGACCTCCTCCGGCGCCAGGAACACCGCGACGTCGACGCCCCGGAGCGTGTCCTCGCCGAGCGGGAGGACCTCGGTCCACGCGCCGCGCACGGCCAGCCCGCGGTCGGCCGGGTGCGGCGACGGGCCCCCTCCCCGCGCGGACGGGGCGGGGGGCCCGGAGGAGAGCAGGCGTATCTCGCCCCAGACGTCGGCGCGCTGCGACAGGATCTGGAGCATGACGGCGCCCGCGGCCCCGGTCGCGCCGACGACCGCGAGCGCCGGCTTCCGGCTCGTCACCGGGTCAGGACGTCCGGGCCGTCAGCGGCCCGTGCCGCCGTAGACGACCGCCTCGGCCGAGTCGCTGTCCAGGCCGAAGGCCGTGTGGACGGCGCGGACGGCCTCGTTGACGTCGTCGGCCCGGGTGACGACCGAGATGCGGATCTCGGAGGTGGAGATCAGCTCGATGTTCACCCCGGCGTCGGACAGCGCCTCGAAGAACGACGCGGTGACGCCCGGGTTGGTCTTCATGCCCGCGCCGACGAGGGAGATCTTGCCGATCTGGTCGTCGTAGCGGAGGGACTCGAAGCCGATGGCGTCCTTCTGCTTCTCCAGGGCGTCGATGGCCTTGCGGCCCTCGGTCTTGGGGAGCGTGAAGGAGATGTCCGTCAGGCCGGTGGACGCCGCGGAGACGTTCTGGACGACCATGTCGATGTTGATCTCGGCGTTCGCGATGGTGCGGAAGATCGCGGCGGCCTCGCCCGGCTTGTCGGGCACGCCGACGACGGTGATCTTCGCCTCGGAGGTGTCGTGGGCGACACCGGAGATGATGGCCTGCTCCACCTTGCGGTCCCCTCGCGGTTCGTTGCTGACCCACGTGCCCTGGAGCCCCGAGAAGGAGGAGCGGACGTGGATCGGGATGTTGTATCGGCGTGCGTACTCGACGCAGCGGTGCAGGAGCACCTTGGAGCCGGAGCTGGCGAGCTCCAGCATGTCCTCGAAGGAGATCCAGTCGATCTTCCGGGCCTTCTTCACGACCCGCGGGTCGGCGGTGAAGACGCCGTCGACGTCCGTGTAGATCTCGCACACCTCGGCGTCCAGCGCCGCGGCGAGGGCCACGGCGGTGGTGTCGGAGCCGCCCCGGCCGAGGGTGGTGATGTCCTTCTTGTCCTGGGACACGCCCTGGAAGCCGGCGACGATGGCGATGTTGCCCTCGTCCAGCGCGGTGCGGATGCGGCCCGGCGTGACATCGATGATGCGCGCTTTGTTGTGGACCGAGTCGGTGATGACGCCTGCCTGGCTGCCCGTGAACGACTGGGCCTCGTGGCCCAGGTTTTTGATCGCCATGGCCAGCAGGGCCATGGAGATACGCTCTCCGGCGGTCAGCAGCATGTCGAACTCACGCCCGGCAGGGATCGGGGATACCTGCTCGGCGAGATCGATCAGCTCGTCCGTCGTGTCGCCCATCGCCGAAACCACGACGACCACCTGGTGGCCGTTCTTCTTGGCATCGACGATTCGCTTGGCGACGCGCTTGATGCCCTCGGCATCGGCAACGGAGGAGCCTCCGTACTTCTGCACGACAAGGCCCACGTGCGCTCCTCGCTCAGTCCGTTTGCGGTCGGCTCAGTCTAACGAGCGACCGGGAAACGCCCCCCGGATGTCACATCCTGAGATGTCCTGCCCGTCCGGTGGCCGTGCGGGGGGCGTCGCCCGGCCACGCCGGGACCCTGCCCATCCACCGGGCGCCCACGCGGAATGTGTCCCGGCTCACGCCGCGGGACGCGGCGGGGGCGCGGGCGGGACCGCGGGACGGGACCGCGAGTGGGCGGAGGCGCGACGCGGGGGCCGGGCTACTGGTGGGAGCGCAGGCCCAGCGGCGCGGCGATCTCCTGGAGCATCACCCGGCCCGCCTCCTCCGCCAGCGCCTCGTCCGCCACGTCCTCGTCCGTGTCCAGCCCGTCCAGCGCCTCCAGCGGCTGGTCCAGCCGGACGTGGGAGACCAGGGACTGCAGCGCCCGCAGGGTCGCCGAGGCCGTGGGCCCCCAGTTGGAGAAGTACGAGAACTGCCACCACCACAGCGCCTCGGTCGTCCGCCCCGCCCGGTAGTGGGCCAGCCCGTGCCGCAGGTCGGTGATGATGTCGGCCAGGTTGTCGGAGATCCGGCACGGCACCGGCGCCTTGCGCGGCTCGTACGGGTCGAAGACCTCCGAGAAGACGTCCACCGGGTCCAGCAGCACGGCGAACCGTTCCCGCAGGTCGTCGACGTCCATGTCGGGACCCGTGTCCGGTTCGTACCGCTCCTCGGGGAGGATGTCCTCGTGCGCCCCGAGCCTGCCGCCGGCGAGCAGCAGCTGCGAGACCTCCAGCAGCAGGAAGGGGATCGCGCTGGCGGGCTCGTCCCCCTTGGCCACCTCCGTGGTGGCCACGATGAAGGACTCGATGGAGTCGGCGATCTGGACCGCGAAGCTGTCGGGGTCCAGTGAGTGGGCGTGGAGAGTGGCGTCAGACATCGAGGAGTCGTCTCCCTTCGAACGCGCGACCGAGCGTGACCTCGTCGGCGTATTCAAGGTCTCCGCCAACGGGCAGCCCGCTGGCGAGGCGCGTGACCTTCAGGCCCATGGGCTTGACCATCCGCGCCAGGTAGGTCGCGGTGGCCTCCCCCTCCAGATTGGGGTCGGTCGCCAGGATCAGCTCGGTGACCGTGCCGTCCGCGAGGCGGGCCAGCAGCTCCCTGATCCTCAGGTCGTCGGGGCCCACGCCCTCGATCGGGCTGATCGCGCCGCCGAGCACGTGGTACCGCCCCCGGAACTCGCGCGTCCGCTCGATGGCGACGACGTCCTTGGGCTCCTCGACCACGCAGACCACCGCGTCGTCCCGGCGCGGGTCGCGGCAGATGCCGCACCGCTCCTCCTGGGCGACGTTCCCGCAGACCGCGCAGAACCGGACCTTCTCCTTCACTTCCAGCAGCGCGTGGGCCAGCCGCCGCACGTCCGTCGGCTCCGCCTGGAGGATGTGGAAGGCGATCCGCTGCGCGCTCTTGGGACCGACGCCGGGCAGCCTGCCCAGTTCGTCGATGAGGTCCTGGACCACGCCTTCGTACAACGGAACGCCTCTCCGGGAGTGCAGTCTTGGTGGTTACGGTAGTAGGTGCGGGGTGCGCCGCAGAAGACTCGGTGTGAACCCGCCGCGTCAGCGGGGTGAGCAGTCGGCGCCCGCCGGGTCAGAACGGCAGGCCCGGCATTCCGCCCAGTCCCTGGGTCAGCGGGCCGAGCTTCTGCTGCTGGAGCTGCTGCGCGTTCTCGTTCGCCGCCTGCACGGCCGCGACGATCAGGTCCGCGAGCGTCTCCGTGTCCTCCGGGTCGACCGCCTTGGGGTCGATGACCAGGCCCCGCAGCTCGCCCGAGCCGGTGACCGTGGCCTTCACCAGGCCGCCGCCGGCCTGGCCGTCGACCTCCGTGCGGGCCAGCTCCTCCTGCGCCTTCGCGAGGTCCTGCTGCATCTTCTGGGCCTGCTGGAGCAGCTGCTGCATGTTGGGCTGGCCACCACCGGGGATCACGGTCACTCCTGCGCGTCGACGACGATTCTTCGGTTACGCCGAGCCTACGTGGTCCTCGCGCGGCGCGCCCCACGCGCACCGCTCCACTCCTTCGGGTGAACCGCTGGCGCGCCCCCGCCTGATCACGCCCCTCTTCCGTGCGGAAAACCCGTGATTCGGCCACCGGGGACCGCCATTCGGCGGTAGGAAGGGCTCCGCACAATCCATCCTCTTACCCTCCCCCCGGCCCCCCACGCCCCGGCCGCCGCCGCCCGACCCCCTGACCACCCCCACCACCCCCACCGCCCCCACCGCCCCACACCACCCCGTATCGCCGTACGTCACGCAGAGTCACGCAGAGTGCAGAGGAGTGCCCCGGTGAGCCAGCCGGAGATGCAGCCCGGGAGGCCCGCCCGGGGGGAGGACCTGAGGGGACGGCCGTTCCCGCTCGGTGACTGGGGTGAACCGGCCGAGCGGTTGCACGAGCTGTACCGGTGGGTCGAGGCGAGCGCCCTGCGCACCGTCGACTGGTACCTCGCCGACCGGGTGTGGAAGCGCCGCGGCGCCCGCGCCCTGCGGGCCGGCACGGCGCTGGGCGGTGTCCTGGGCGCCGCGCTGCCGCTGCTGGACCTGACGGACGCCCTGGACGGCGCGGCCGGCTGGGGCTACCTGTCGCTGCTGCTCGCCGGGGCGTGCCTGGCGTGCGACCGGTACTTCGGGGTGACGTCCGGCTGGATGCGGGACGTGGCGACGGCGCAGGCGGTGCAGCGGCGCCTGCTGGTCCTGCAGTTCGACTGGTCGTCGGAGAGCGTCCGGGAGGTGCTGGGCCCCGCGGAGGGCACGGCCGCCGAGGCGGCGGAGCGCTGCCTGGGGGTGCTGCGCCGGTTCTCGGAGGACGTGACGGAGCTGGTGCGGGCGGAGACGGCGGACTGGATGGTGGAGTTCCGGGCGGGCCCGGCGCAGCTGGCCACGCAGGCCCTGAACGCCGCGCCCCCGCGCTCCGAGCCGGGGCCGGGCCAGACCGGGAGCCGCTTCCCGCTGCCCCCGGCGGCCCGCCCGAACATGCCCCGCCAGCGTCCCCCGGAGCCCCGCTGAGCCCGCCGGGCCGCGGCCCCCTCAGCTGAAGATGATCATCGAGCCCTGGCCCAGGCTCCGGGTGGCCGCCGCGTGCAGGCCCAGCCAGACGTGCCGCTCGCGCGCGAAGGGGTTGTCGTCGTACGGGACGGGCGCCGCCGGTTCCTCCAGCGAGGTCGGGTGGCGGGGCGGGGCGGGCGCGGCCGGCGGGTTGGCCGGGTCGATGCCGATGGCCGGGGCGACGTACTCCAGCTCCCGCAGCAGCCCCTGCGCGGAGCCCAGCGGGCCGCCCCCGGCGAGCAGTTCCTCGGTGGAGAGCGGCGCGGGGAAGTCCACCGGCACGTAGGCGCCGGCGTGGTCGTAGTGCCAGACCAGGTGGGACCGCTGGGCGGTCGGCTCGAACATCTCCAGCAACTGCTCGTAGTCGCCGCCGAGTTCGTCGACGGGCGTCACGGCGAGGCCGCAGACCTGGAGCAGGTAGGCGCGGCGCAGGAAGTGCAGGGCGTCGTAGTCGAACCCGGCGACCGGCGCCACGTCGCCCGACAGGCCGGGCATGTACGCGAAGACGGGCACGGTCGGCAGCCCCGACTCGGTCAGCGCCCGGTCGTACGCGGCGATCTCCTCGGCGAAGGGGTTGTCGGGGCTGTGGCACAGCACGTCGACCAGGGGGACCAGCCACAGGTCACAGGCCAAGGTGGACTCGCTCTCGGATCGGGGCGTCTGCTGGGTGGGGGCACAGGGCGGTCCTGCGCCGCGGACGTAGGGTCACAGTGATACCCGGTGGCACGGCCGCCGAAGCGCCGGGGCTACTCGGGGCGTTCGGGCTCCCGGCGGGGCGCGGGGAGGCGTTCCAGGTGGTCGGCCCAGCGCAGGGAGTGGGTGCGGTACGCGCCGAGGGCGGCGACGACCCGCCGCGTCGAGCCCGCCGCGACGGCCTCCGCCACCTCCTCGTGCCCGCTCCACAGCCAGTCGCGCCCCCGCCGGTCGCCCCGCAGGTGCGGCACGGCGAACACCCACGCCTGGACGCGCAGCCGGTGCAGGAAGTCGGCGATGTAGTGGTTGGCGACGAGCCCGCCCAGCTCCCGCCAGAACCGCACGTCGTAGGCGATCAGGATGTCGAGGTCCCCGGCGCGTGCGGCGCGCGCGGCCGCCTCGGCGCGCCGCCGCACGGAGACGAGCGCCTCGTCCGGCACGCACCCGCGTCCCGTCCCGGTCCGCGCCCCGTCGGCCGGGTGGCGGCGCAGGATGCCGTCGACGATCAGGGAGCGGGCCTCGATCATGCCCCGGTAGTCGTCGACCGTGAACTGGTGGACGCGGAAGCCCTTGTGCTGGTCGGAGTCGAGCAGTCCCTGCGCCGACAGGTCGACCAGCGCCTCCCGCACGGGCGTCGCGGACACGCCGTACTGCTCGGCGATCTGTTTGACGGTGAACTCCCGGCCCGGCTGGAGACGCCCCGCGAGCACCTCGTCACGCAGCGCGTCCGCGATCTGCTGGCGCAGGGTACTGCGGGTCACAGGTCCGCTCGCGGGCATGGGCAGGTCCCCTCCGTCCGGTTTCGGACACCTTAAGCCAGTCGGAGGGGGTCACCTGTAGGGGTCGGACGAGACGGAGGTCACACGGGCCGGTCACCCGGCCGGGTCGTGTCCGGGGCGCCGGGTCACCCCGTGTGCCCGTCCGCCGCGGCCGGCGCCGCGCCGAGCGCCGCGAGGCCCTCCTTGGCCTCCGCGTCGGCGGGGTCGCGCGCGGGGACGACGTGGGTGCGGTTCGTGTGGACGGAGGGCCGCGGCCCGTGCGCCCGGCAGGCTGCGGTGGAGGCCGCCGTCGGGTCCCCGGCCCCGCCCGCCGCCCCGTGCGGCACGAGCGGCTCGCGCGTCTCCCGGTCCCGTACGGGCTCCGGCGCCCGGAAGGCGCCCGGGCCCCGCGCCTGCCCCGTCGGCGGGTGCCGTTCGGCGGGCCCGCGCGGGCCCGGCCCGAGGACCCGGCGCCGGGGCCGGGCGCGTGACGGGCCGTCCGCCACGGGAGCCGGGCGCGTGACGGGCCGCCCGCCGCAGGGGAGGACCGCGCGCGTGACGAGGCGTCAGCCACGGGGCCGTGCGCGTCACCGGGCGGGGCCGTGCCGTCGGGTAGGGTGCCCGGGACGTCACCAGGACGCGCGAGGACCGAGGAGGTGGGACCCATCAACGCCAGGCAGGACTGGGTGCTCCCCTCCGAGGGCGGTACGGCGACCACGCCGCGGCCGTAACGAGACCGCCGGGAGCGCCGCATCGCGTACGCGGCCCCGAAAGGCTTTCCCGTGCCCCCGACTTCTCCGTCACCGGCCTCCGACTCCCCCCTGCCCGTCGCCCGCCCGGCGTCCGGCGGCACCCCGACACCGGTCGCCCCCGCGGCACCCGCCGCCCCTCCGGCACCCCCCGCACCCGCCGCCCCTTCGGCGTCCGGCCACGCTTCGGCGCCCGCCGTCCTTGCGGCACCCCCCGTCCCCTCGGCGGCCGGCGGCGCGACGCGCCCCCTCGACCCGCCCGGGGTGGTCGCCGCCCTGCGGGCCGCCGGGTGCGTGTTCGCCGAGGACGAGGCGGAACTGCTGCTCGCCGCCGCCCGCACCCCCGCCGCGCTGGCCGCCATGGTGGCGCGCCGCGCCGCCGGCCACCCGCTGGAACACGTCGTCGGCTGGGCCGAGTTCGGCGGGCTGCGGGTCGCCGTCGACGAGGGCGTGTTCGTCCCGCGCCGCCGCACCGAGTTCCTCGTCGAGCAAGCCGCCGCGCTCGCCCCGCGCGGGGCCCGCCCGGTCGTCGTCGACCTGTGCTGCGGTACGGGCGCGCTGGGCGCCGCCCTCGTCACCGCCCTGGACGGCGCCGCCGAGCTGCACGCCGCCGACATCGACCCGGCCGCCGTGCGCTGCGCCCGCCGCAACGTCGCGCCCCTGGGCGGCCGGGTCCACGAGGGGGACCTGTTCGCCGCGCTCCCGTCCGCCCTGCGGGGCCGGGTCGACGTGCTGCTGGCGAACGTCCCGTACGTCCCCACCGCCGAGGTGGCCCTCCTGCCCGCCGAGGCCCGCCTCCACGAGGCCCTGGTCGCCCTCGACGGCGGCGCGGACGGGCTCGACGTGCTGCGCAGGGTCGCGGCGCGGGCGGAGCACTGGCTGGCGCCGGGCGGGAGCCTGCTGTTCGAGACCAGCGGGGCCCAGGCGCCCGCGGCCGTCCGGATAGCCGAGGGGTCCGGCGGGCTCGCCGCCCGGACCGCCACGTGCGACGACCGGTACGCGACGGTCGTCATCGCGACCCGTCCGCGCCCCCGGCCTTCATGAGCGGGCGGATTCCCGCCAACCACGCCCACCCAGGTCGGCGAAATCCCTGGCCACAAGGGCGGCACTCGGCGCTCGGGAGTGTTTTCCGGCCATCCCTCCCGCTTTGTGATCACGCTCACACGGAGACGATCAATGACGGGTTAGCGTCAAGTGTGGCTGACCACCACACAACCGAAAAAAGAAACAGGGGGAACATCATGACGCGTACCCGTATACGCATGGCCGCCGTCGGCCTCACCGCGGTGCTGGCCCTTCCGGCCGGTGTCGCCGTCGCCGGCGAGATCACCAACAGCCGCCTTCCCTTCTCGATCGCCACCGCGGGGTCGAAGGAGGACGGCGACCGCTGGAAGGGCGCCGGCTCGGGCCACGCCAAGGCCTGCGGCGACGTCCCGACGTCCGACCTCAAGACGTTCAGCGCCTACGTCTACCAGGACAAGTCGCTCATGCCCGACCCGAAGATCGCCTCGACGTCGAGGAACTACCGGGACGGGTTCGGCTGCGGCTCCTACGGCGGCACGACCACGGGCGGCAAGTACTACACCAAGGCGACCTGGGCGGGCGTTCCCGGAAGCCGCGCCGTCGGCTACGTCTCCGCGCACAACTGACCAGGAAGCACGTGTCCGTAGGAAGTGACATCGCCGCGGCCGGCACCACGCCGGTCGCGGCCGTCGAGGGCGCCACGGTCCGCTACAAGACCGTGGTCGCCCTCGACGGGGTGCACGCGGAGTTCCGTCCCGGCACCACCGCCCTGCTCGGCCCGAACGGCGCGGGCAAGACCACCCTGCTCTCCCTGCTGAGCACCGCCCGGCGCCCGCACGAGGGCACGGTGTCCCTGCTCGGCGAGCCGGTCGGCGGCCGCGCCCGCACCCGCCGGGTCCGCGAGCGCGTCGGCGTCCTGCCCCAGACCTTCGGCTACTACCCGCGCTTCACCGTCCGGGAGTTCGTCGAGTACGCGGCCTGGCTGCGCAAGGTGCCGCGCGCCCGGCGGGTCGAGCGGACCCGCGAGGCCCTGCGGCTGGTGGAGCTGGAGAAGCACGCGGACCGGCGCATGGGCGAGCTGTCCGGCGGCATGCTCCGCCGGGCGGGCATCGCGCAGGCCGTGGTCAACGAGCCCGCCCTCGTCCTGCTGGACGAGCCGACGGTCGGCCTGGACCCGGCCCAGCGGGTCGGTTTCCGCGGCCTCATCAAGGACCTGGGCGAGCGCTCCGCCGTGGTGATGAGCACCCACCTCGCCGAGGACGTCGCCCACGTCTGCGACCGCGTCCACGTCCTCCTGGACGGCCGGATGCGCTTCACCGGCTCCCTCGGCGAACTCTGCGCGCAGGCCCCCGGCGCCGGGCGCGACGGAACGGCCGCCGAGATCAACGGCTCGACGGTGGAGGCCGGTTACCTGGCCGTCGTCGAGCGGAACGGGAACGAGGACCGGCCGTGACGCGCGTACTCCTCCACGAGATGCGGCGCGGCGAGGCGGGCAGGGTGGCCCTGCTGTCGACCGTGGCCGGCGTCTGGTACCTGGCCTCCGCGGACCCCGCGACGAGCGACTGGATCGGCTGGTGGAACCAGGCCGGCATCAAGGTGCAGGTCTTCGGCGTCATCGTCATGGGCTCCCTGATGAGCGCCGCCGCCGCGTGGAGCGCGAGCCGCTCGCGGCGCACCCGCACCGCCCTGTGGGCGGACACCACGCCCCGGGGCGGCTGGCCGCAGGCCCTGCTGCTGTGGGCCGCGGCCTGGCTGTGGTCGCTGGTCGCGTACGCCGTCATGACGGCCATCGCCTTCGGGCGCACCGCGTCGGTCAGCGAGGTCACGGACCCGGTGTGGACCCCGCTGCTGCTGGGCGCCGCCATGACCGGTCTGCAGATCGCCGCCGGGGTCGCCGCGGGCACGCTGCTGCCGACCAGGATCACCGCCCCCGTCATGGGCCTGTTCTGGTACGCGCTGTTCGTCGTCCTCGCCTTCGCGCCCGACCTCCCCCTGGCCCATCTCTTCCCGGCCATCGACGACCACTGGGACACCGCGTTCCGCCCGCACACCACCCGCCTCCTCGTCGCGACCGCCTGGTGCGCCGCCGCCGCGCTCGCGCTGACGGCCGTGCCCGCGCTGGTGCGCCGCGGGGTGCCGTCGCCCGGCCCGCTCGCCGTGGTGCCCGCCGTGGTCGCGCTGGTGGCCGGGGGCGCGCTGCTCACCTTCCGGACGCCGCACCCCGACCCGTTCTGGGCGCTGCGCGCCGAGCAGCCCGCCCGGCCGGCCTGCGTCACCGAGGGCCGTACGAAGGCGTGCCTGTGGCCCGACGACCGGCACCTGCTACCCGCGGCCGCGGGCGCGGCCCGCACGGTGGACCGCGTCCTGGGGCCGCTCACCGGCTTCCACCGCTCCTTCCACGAGACGGGCCTGCGCCCCGCCGGCCCGGACAGCGCGGAGCTGCCGGTCCCGCAGCCGGTCCTGGACGAGCGCGCCATGACCGAACTGATGCTCGGCGCGGCCCTCCCCAAGCCGCCCTCCGACTGCGAACCGCACCTGCTGGAGGAGGCGGGCGGCTACCCCGACACGTTCCTGGTCGAGGCCGTGGTCCACTCCCGCGCCCGGCAGCCCGCCCCGTACTACGGCGACCGGTTCGCGGCCGCCCTCGAACGGGTCCTCAAGGCCCCCGCCGCCGCCCAGGACGCCTGGCTGAGCGGCGCGGCCCGCGAGATCCGCGCCTGCCGCCCCGTCCCCCCGCTGCCCCGGTGACCGGCCCGGTGCACCCCGTCCTCGCGCTCGCCCGCAGCCGCGACGTCCCGCGCGCCGCCGCCGGTTCGCTGCTCGTGGCGCTGGCCGCGACCGTCTTCACCGGCACCCGGGTGGACGTCCCGGACTTCCGCTACCTGGTGGACTTCAGCGTCCCGGTCGCGGCCGTGGCACCGGTGGCGTACGCGGTGGTGCTGGGCACCACCCTGTACTCCCCCATGGCGGACCTGGAGCACACGGCGGCCCAGCCCGTCGAGGCGTACCGCCGCGCGCAGCTCGTCGCGCTGACCCTGTTCGCCGTCGCCCTGTCGGCGCTGCCGATGGCGGCGGGCCTGCCCTTCGAGGTGTTCGCGGCGTCCGCCCGCAACGCCGCCGGGTACCTGGGCCTCGCGGTGATCAGCGCCCGCCTCTTCGGCAGCGGCCTGGCGTGGCTGCTGCCGCTGGGCACCTTCGGTCCGACGCTGCTGCTGGGCGTGGGCGAGGACAACACCCCGGAGTGGTGGGCCTGGTCCATCGAACGCGCCGCCACGTCCTCCGCCCTGGTCATCGCCGCCGTGCTGTGGCTGACCGCCCTCGTGCTGCCGGGCGCCCCGCCCCGCGCGGACGACCGGGCGGAGACGTAGCCCGTACTCAGCCCCCGCCCGGCGCGCCCGGCCCGCCCGGCAGCAGCGCCACGACCGCGCTGCGCAGCAGCAGCGGGTGCACGAACCGCCCCGGCCCGGTCGGCGGGCACCGCCACGCCAACGGCCAGGTGCGCCCCCTGAGCGCGGGCACCGGCACGTAGCTGATCTGCCCCGGCTCGCCGTTGAACCGCACCGCGACGGCGGGCCAGGGGCGCCGGTACGTGCTGCCGGGCGGCAGCAGGAAGTACGTGCCGCGCCGCCCGTTGACCTGCGTCACGATCGGCCCCGGGTCACCGCCCGTCATCCGCTCCAGGCAGTCGGCCACGAGCCGCCCGTCCATTCCGTCGAGCCGCACCGCGTCGAATTGCACGCCCGCCTTGCGGAGCTGATATCCCGAAAGGGGAACCCAGTCAAGCCGTTCCCTGGAACTTCTCGATTTCACTGGGCCATTGTGCGCGCCCGGCGCTAGCGTTCTCCACATCTGCCGACGAACCGCGAAAGCGGTCGTGACCTGGGCGGACACCTTGTCGCGCGGTCGAATTCGACGGCGATCAGTTGAGACCGGTTGAGACCGGTCGAGTCCATGCGTGGAGCGAATATGGCTGGGCGAGAAAACAAGGAAAAGGCGACCCCGACGGCACAACTCGTCGCGCACATGACCCGAACGCTGCGCAAGCAGAAGGGGCTGACGCAGGAGCAGCTGGGCGGGATGTGCGGCTTCTCCGGGGCGGCGATCAGCGGCGTGGAGACGTGCGCCCAGCCGGCGAGCGACCAGATGCTGGTCAAGCTGGAGGAGGCGGTCGGCGACGGCATGGGCTTCTTCGAGGAGGCGCGGCTGTACCTGCGGATCGAGAAGTACCCGCAGCAGTTCAAGGAGTACGCGCTGCTGGAGCGGGCGGCGCTGAACCTGTACCTCTTCGCGACACCGGTGATCCACGGACTCTTCCAGACGGAGGAGTACGCGCGGGCGCTCATCGCCGGGGGGTTTCCCATCTTGACGGAGGAGCGGGTCGAGGAACTGGTGGAGGCGAGGGTCGCACGGCGGGAGGTCTTCGACCGCGATCCCACCGCGCTCATCGAACTCGTGCTGGACGAAGCGGTACTGCTGCGCCCCATCGGCAGCCGGGAGACCATGCGCGGCCAGCTGGAGTTCCTCGCGGAGTGCGCCCGCAGGCGCAACGTAACGATCCAGGTACTCCCTCTGGACTGTGCGCTCCACGGCGAGTACGCAGGAAACCAAGGCGAGCTGAACGCCTTGGAGACGCCGGACCACGAGTTCCTCGTGTACCTCGAACCCCAGGACGAGAGCGTCCTGATCAGCGACCCGGCAAAGGTGAGCACGTACATGCAGCGGTATGCGAGGATCCGTGGGCAGGCCCTTACCCCACGTGAATCGCTGAGCTTCATCGAGCGGTTGGCAGGAGAACAGCAGTGACCAGCAGCCTCCAGTGGTTCAAATCGAGCTACAGCAGCAGTAGCGGCGGCAACTGCATCGAAGTGGCCTTCGACTGGCACAAGTCGTCGTACAGCAGCGACGCGGGCGGCAACTGCGTCGAGGTCGCCACCTGCCCCCACACCATCCACGTGCGCGACTCCAAGAACCCCGACGGTGGTTCGTTCGCCGTCGCGCCCTCGGCCTGGACGGCGTTCCTCGCGGACGCCACGGCCCCGTGAGAACCGTGATCGCCGGGCAGCTGGTCGAGCTGCCCGGCACCATAGCGGCGATCCGGGCGGCGCTGGACGAGGACCGGGCGAGGGCGTTCGACGCGGAGATCCCGCACGTCCCGGTGGCGGACCTGCCCATCGCGCTCGCCCGGTGGGCGCTGTCCACGACGGACGCCGACCGGGAGGACGCCGAGCTGTTCGACCGTCTGGCGCGCGGCGAGGGCGTGCGGGAGTGAGCTGCTACCGCCTCCAGTACGCGCCCCCGGCGGACCTCGCCCTCGACTCCATGGACACGCCCCTGCGCGCCCGGTTCGACACGGGGATGCGCGCGCAGCTGGCCCCGGACCCGTACGGGTCCGGGTCGGTGCCGATAGGCCCGGACCAGGACCGGCGGGAGGCGACGGTGTCGGGCGTGGTGATCCGGTACTACGTGAGCCGCGACGTCTCCACGGTCACGGTCGTCCGCGTCGTCTACCTCTGAGGGACCGGCCGCACCGGCCCGTGGCGCCACGGGCCGTCGCGCGGTCGCCCGGTGACGGCGTACGGCGCCGAGAACCCGTCAGCGGACCACCGGCTCCCCCTCACCCCGCTATTCAATTTTGACTAGGGTGGGCGGGGTGAGCGAGAAGACGATTCCGATCCTGCCGTGCCGGACCCTCCAGCCCGTTCTCGACTTCTACACGGCCCTCGGGTTCGAGGTGACCTTCCAGCAGAGGAGCCCCAATCCGTACGCGGTCGTCCAGCGCGGCGGCATACAGCTCCACTTCTTCGGGATGAAGCACTACGAGCCGGCCGAGTCGTTCAGTACGTGCCTCGTGCGGACCGATGACGTCGACGGGCTGTACGAGACCTTCCGGACCAGGTTGAAGGCGGCGTACGGGCGGGTGCCGAACCGCGGGCTGCCGCGCATCGGGCCGCTGAAGGACACGTCACACGGCGTGCGGCAGTTCCTCATGACCGATCCGGGCGGCAACTGCATCCGCGTGGGGCAGCAGACGAGCGACGACCAGCACCACCGCCCCGCCCCCGAGGAGACCTTCGCCCGGGCCCTGCACCACGCCTCCCTCCTCGCCGACTCCAAGGAGGACCTGGCGGGCGCCGCGAAGACCATCGACCGGGTGCTGCGCTTGCGGGACGAGCGGCCCACGCCCGTGCAACTGCTTCGTCTCCTCGTCCTGCGGGCGGACGTCGCCACGCGCACCGGTGACACGCGGACCGCGAGGTCCGCGATCGCCGCGGCCACCGCGGTCCACCTCACCCCGCAGGAGCGGGAGTCCGTGCGCGACGACCTCGAACTCCTCGCGCGGTTACCGGTCTGAAGCGCCGGCCGCGCCCGTACGGGCCGAGCGCCGCCTCACCCGGCGGGCGCCGGGGTCGTCGTCTCCCACCACCACCCCGGCGTCCCGTCGGGGCGGCGTCCGACCGCGGTGGTGCGGGTGCGGTCGCGCAGGACGCGCAGCAGCGGCGCGAGGGCGGGAGGGGCCGGGCGGGCGGCGGGCCAGGCGAGCACGGCGTGGCACGGCGGCAGGTCGGAGACCGGGACGTAGCGGACGCCGGGGCGGGGCATGAGGTGGCGGCAGCTCGCGGGGATGAAGCGGATGCCGTGCCCGAGGCCGACGTGCGTGATGCACGACTCCAGGGTCGTGACGGCGTGGGACGTGTACGTGACGGGCGTCCCGCCGGGGCGCGGGTCGGCGGCCCAGAAGGCACGCCACCGCGGGTTCAGGTCGGGCGAGAAGCCGATGACGGGAAGGCCGTCGAGCTCCGCCAGGGTCACCGCGGCGCGCTCCGCGAGCGGATGGCTCTCGGGCAGGCACACGTACCGCTCCTCCGTCCCCAGCCGCAGGGTGCGGACGCCGTCGGGCAGGGGGGCGTAGCAGACGACCGCGTCGACGCGGCCGTCGAGCAGGGCGTTCGCCTGGTCGACGTTGTCGACGTCCCGCCACTCGACGGCGGGGACGCCGTCGCGCTGCCGCAGCGCGTCGAAGAGGATGCGCAGGGCCGGGAGCGCGGACAGGTAGGAACCCACCACCAGGCGGTCCGTGTCGTGCCGGGACGCCTCCCGCGCCGCCTCGCGCAGCACGTCCGCGGCGTGGACCGCCGCGCGCGCCGGGGGCAGCAGCGCCTCTCCGGCGCCGGTGAGCCGGACGCGGCGCGTGGAGCGCTCCACGAGGGCGACGCCGAGGAGTTCCTCCAGGGCCCGGATCTGCCGGCTGAGCGCGGGCTGGCTGACGAAGACCCGGCCGGCCGCCCGGCCGAAGTGCAGCTCCTCCGCCAACGCGAGGAACATGCGCAGTTGCTGCGTGCTCGGATCCGTGGGCATCGCTTCCCCCGCCTGCCGCCCGGTCACCGACATCGATGCCATCAGGGTATCAATACCCTTGCCGCGCACATCAGTTGAGCCTTCCGCACGGGTCCTTCGCGGGCGCAGGATGAAGGAGAAGCGAAAAGGGAGCGGCGAATTCGGCGCCAGCCGGATTCCCGCTCAGGGGGAAGGAAAGAGAAGTGCAGCTGAAATCATGGCCGGCGAGGGCGCTCACGGCCGCGGTCGCGGCTCTCGCCCTGTCGGCGGGCGCCCCGGTGGGCGCCGCCCAGGCCGACTCGCACGCCGACTCGCGGACGCGGGCGGCGGCGGGGGCGCCCGGGACAGCGGGCGGTTTCTACTGGAAGTGCACGCACAAGAGCGCTTCCAGCCGCACCGATCCGGGCGGCCGCGACGCCTGGATCAACTACGACGCGCCCAACAAGAAGGACCGGGCCGGAATGAGGTTCACGGCCGACGGCGAAATCATCACGGTGTGGAACAACAGCCGGATGGACATGGAATACGAGGTCTATTTCCAGGGCACCAAGGGCCCGATCGTGTGGCGCTGGATCCTGGAGGCCGGCGGCCGCCACCACACCGCGAACCTCTCGATCGCCGAGGGCCACAAGGTGCAGATGTCGGTCCTGCCCTGGCAGATCACCCTCGGCAGCTGCATCGACAACGGGGGCCGCACCTGATCCACCCCCGCGGACGGGCCGTACGGGCGGCGCCGTCCGCGGGGCGGCCGGCCACGGGAGGTGGCCGGCCGCTCCCTCGCTCAGGGGCGGGCGGCGTCGGCGGGCCGGCCGTAGGCGGCGAGGAAGGCGCGGGTCCCGCCGGTGGCCCAGCGCTCCAGGTCGGCCTCGGTGTGCCGGGCGCCGCCGTGGAACATGGCCTTGTTCACCGGGATCCACAGCAGCAGGCCCGCGAAGTGGTCGGCGGCCAGCAGGGGGTCGTCCACGCGGAGCAGCCCCTGGTCGGCGAGGCGCCGGAAGGTGTCCGCCAGGGTCGCCAGGACCCGTTCGAAGCCCTGCTCGTACCAGGAGGCGCCGAGTTCGGGGAAGGCGTCGGCGTTGGCGATGATCAGGCGCCGCAGCTGGAGGACCTGGGGCTGGGTGAGCGCCGTCAGGAAGCGGCGGGCGAGACGGGTCAGGTTCTCCTCCAGGCCGTCGGCGTCGGCCGGGATGTCGGTCACCACGTCGATCATTCCGTCGATGCGGTCGGTGGTGGCCAGGATGATCTCGGAGAACAGCTTCTCCTTGTCGGCGAAGTGCTTGTAGACGGTCTGCTTGGACACCGCGGCCAGGCGCGCGATGTCGTCCATGCTCGCCCCCGCGTACCCCTTGTTCAGGAACACCGTGGTCGCGGCCTCCAGGATCGCCTGGTGCTTGCGCGCCGAACGACTGTCCATGATCGCCATCCTCTCTCCGTGCGGCTCCCCCTCCGATGGAAGAGTACTGGACCGACCAGTACCCGAACGGGTACTGTACCGTCCAGTTCCGGAGATCGCGGGGTTCCGCCCCGTGGACCGCACACGAATGGAGTGGGATCCGCATGGAGAAGGTGTTCTCTGCCGACGGCACGGCCATCGCGTACGAGCGGCAGGGCTCGGGGCCCGCGGTGGTGCTCGTCGGCGCCGCCTTCATGACCCGGCACGACTCCGCCGCGCTGGCCGGCCTGCTGGCCGGGGACTTCACCGTGTTCACGTACGACCGCCGGGGGCGCGGCGACAGCGGGGACACCCCCGCGTACGACGTGCAACGCGAGGTCGAGGACCTGGACGCGCTGATCGAGCGGGCGGGCGGCTCGGCGATGCTCTTCGGCACGTCCTCCGGCGCCGTCCTGGCCCTGGAGGCCGCGGCCCGGGGCAGCGCCGTGACGCGGGTGGCCCTGTACGAACCGCCGTTCATCGTCGACGACAGCCGCCCGCCCCTGCCCGCCGACTACGTCGGCCACCTGGAGGAGCTGGTGGCCCGGGAGGCGTACGGGGACGCCGCCGCCTACTTCATGACCGCCGCCGTGGGCCTGCCCGCCGAGGCCGTCGCGGGGATGCGGCAGGCTCCCTTCTGGGCCGGGCTGGAGGCCACCGCCCGCACCCTCCCCTACGACGGCCGCATCATGGGCGACACGATGTCCGGCCGCCCCCTGCCCGCCGAGCGCTGGCGGTCCGTGACGGTCCCCGTCCTCGTCGGCAGCGGCGACGCGGGCCACCCGCACATGCTCGAAGGGGCCAGGGCGCTCGCCGCGCTCGGGGACCACTACACCCTGCGCGTCCTGCCCGGCCAGGAGCACGACGTCGACCCGGCGGTCCTCGCGCCCGTCCTGACCGACTTCTTCACCGCCGGCCGGGCGGCGCGCGCCTGACCCGGGGCGTCCCTGACCCGGACCCGGACCCGGGGCGCGCGGGCGCTGGTGTCCGCACGCCCGCGTCCGCCTCGGGTGCCCGGCTCAGGCCGCGGGCTTCCCCAGCACCTCCACCAGGCTGGACGAGCTGTCCGCGGCGTGACCGGCCTCCACCCCGCGCCGGAAGAGCGCGGCGACGGCCGCCGGGAGGGCCGTGTCGACCCCCGCGTCCGCGACCGTGTGGAGGACGTGCTCGGTGCTCGCCGCGCCCATGGCGAGCCGGTCGACGTCCCCGCGGTGGTCGCCGGCGTCCACGCGGGGCGTGTAGAACTCCACGAACTGCCTCAGGTCCAGGGCCTCGACCGCGAGCGGCCGGATGTCCGAGGCCGTCAGGCCGTGGGCGCCGGCCAGCGCGATGGCCTGCCAGTAACCGGACAGGGCGGTCCAGAACATGACCATGTTCAGCTGGTACAGGAGCGCCGCCAGGCCCGGGTCCTCGCCGCGGTGGTCGGCGCCCGTCAGCACCTCCAGCGTGGCGCGGTGGGCGTCGAAGGCGGCGCGCGGACCGCTGTAGAGGGTGGTGGAGGCGGGGTCGCCGATGCCCGAGGGCGGGGTGAGGACGCCGCCGGTGAGCTGCGTGGCGCCCCGCTCCGCGACCCAGGCGGCCGCCTCGCGGGCCCGGTCGGGGGTGTCGGAGCTGAGGTTCACCAGGACGCGGCCCTTCAGGGCGGCCGGGTCGACGCCGCCCAGCAGGGCGTACAGCGCCTCCTGGTCGGTGAGGCTCACCACGATCAGCTCGGCGGCGGACAGCGCCTCCTCCGCGCCGGCGGCGAGGCGCGCGCCGCGCTCGACGAGGGCGTCGGCGCGGGAGGGGGTGCGGTTCCAGACGGTGACGGGGTGGCCCCGGTCGAGGAAGGCACCGGCCATGGCCCGCCCCATGGGGCCGAGACCGATGACGGTGACGGGGGCGGGGGTGGTGACGGACGTGCTGCTCATGGGGGTCCACCTCTCGGGACATCTCTAGAACGAACGCTCTATCCAGGTACGGGAAGGACCGTATCACGGCTCTAGAACGAACGCTCTACTTATTTTCTCGGTACGATCGCCCCATGCAGACCGCCGCCGAAACCGCCGCCACGACCGCCTCCCGCACCGGGACCCGCGACCGGATCGTCGTCACCGCGGCGCGCCTCATCCAGCGCCAGGGGTACGTCGGGACGGGCATCAAGCAGATCGCCCAGGAGGCGCGGGCCACCCTCGGCTCCGTCTACCACTTCTTCCCCGGCGGCAAGGAGGCCGTGGCGGTCGCCGCGATCGAGCACAGCGGCGCGGAGTTCTCGGTCTTCCTGCGGGAGGCCCTGGGCAGCGCGCAGGACCCGGCCGAGGCCGTGGAGCACTGCGCCGTCCGGCTCGCCGAGGAGCTGCGCGCGTCGGGATGGGTCGACGGGTGCCCCGTGACGGCGGCCGCCCTGGAGACGCTCGGCGGCGAGACGCGCATCCAGCAGGCGTGCGCGGAGGCGCTGCGCGACTGGGAGGCGCTCGTCCGCGAGAAGCTGCTGGGCTGCGGCTTCGCGGCCGACGACGCCCGCGAGCTGGCGACCACCGTCATCGGCGCCCTGGAGGGCGCCGAGGTCACCGCCCAGGTCAACCGCAGCGAGGAGCCCCTGCGGGTGACGGGCCGCCAACTGGCCCGCCTGCTGCGCTCGTACGCCTGACCGCACCGCCCCCGGCGGCGGACGGCCACGCACCGCCCGGCGGTGGACGGCCCACGCGCCCCGGCGGCGGGACGGCCCACGCGCCGCCGTCCGGCGCGAGGAGGGCGGCGCGCGCGTGCGGTGGCCCGCGGGCCACAAGTCGGTTGACGGTGGGGCGGGGCGCCGCTTGGCTGCCGGGATGAGTGAACTCCGCATCGAACAGGTCGACGGCGAGGCCGGCGTCGAGGACTGGCAGCGCATCCACAACGAGGTCATCCCGACACACCTGCTGTCCCTGGACGACGTCCGCGAGCGCTCCGGGCGGAACGTGCTGGAGGTCGCCTACCTCGGCGACGTGGCCGTGGGGTGCTCCACGGTGCGCCCGCCGACCGGGGAGGCACCGGAGACGGCGACGGTGATCGCACGGATCCTGCCCGGGCACCGGGGCCGGGGCCACGGCGGGGAGCTGTACGCCCACGGGCTGCGGCGGGCCCGGGGACTGGGCGCGACGGAGATCGAGACGGTGGTGCTGGCCTCGAACGGGTCGGGCCTGCGCTTCGCCCTGCGGCACGGCTTCGTGGAGGTGGAGCGGTACCTGCTGGAGGGCGACACGATCCCGTGGATCGACCTGCGGCTGGCCTGAGCCCCGGCACGCGGCGGCCGGGGTCCTGAGCCGCCCGGGGCCGCCCCCGCGGAGAAACCCGTGCGGGCGGCTCCGGGATGCGCTACGGTGTACCCACGAAGCGAGACGAGACGTCTCGTCTCGAAATGGCTCCGGCCCTGACCGAGGAGGAACACCCGTGCACCGTGAACACCTCATCGACACCGCGCCCGGCGTCCGCCTGTGGGTGGAGGAGCGGGGGGACGCCGACGCGCCGGCGCTGCTGCTGGTCATGGGCGCGCAGGCGTCCGGACTCGGCTGGCCCGACGCGCTGGTGGACGCGCTGGCCGCGCACCACCGGGTCATCCGGTACGACCACCGCGACACCGGCCGCTCGACCTGGTCGTACGAGACGAAGCCGTACGCGATCACCGACCTCGCGGACGACGCGCTGGCGGTACTGGACAGGCTGGGGGTGGAGCGGGCCCACGTCGTCGGCATGTCCCTGGGCGGCATGCTGGCCCAGCTCCTGATCGCCGACCACCCGGAGCGGCTCCACACCGCCACGCTCATCGGCACCTGCGCGCTCAGCACCACCCCGTACACCCGGCCCGACGGGACCGTCGTGCCCGTCGAGGAACTGCCGCCCATCGACCCGCGCATCCTGGCCATGTGGGCCGACCGCCCCGCGGACCTGGACCCGGACGCCGAGCTGGACTGGCGGGTGGAGCACTGGCGGCTACTGAACAACGGCGGCGTCCCGTTCGACGCGGAGGCGGCGCGGGAGGCGGAGCGGCGGCTCATCGCCCACACCGGTCACGCCCGGGTCAGCACCGCGCACGGGCAGGCCGACCACTCGGGGATGCTCCGCACGGAGGCCCTGGCGGCGACCGCGGTGCCGACGCTGGTCGTGTCCGCCACCGCCGAGCCCGTGTTCCCGCCGCCGCACGCGCAGCACCTGGCGCAGGTGATCCGGGGCGCGGAACTGGTGGAGATCCCGGGCATGGGGCACGCGCTGCCCGCCCCGGTGCTGGAGCCGCTGGCGAAGGCGATCCTGGGCCACACGGGAGGCTGAGGGGAGGAGGCGGACCTCCGGGGAGGGGTGAACCCGCCCGCCGGGGAGGCGGGTTCACGAGGCCACGGGGGCACGGGAGTCCGGGATCGGGCCCACGGGGGAGGGCGGGGACACGGGGGCGGAGTCACGGGGGGAGGCGGGGCCACGGGGGCACGGGCCCGCCTCACCGTTCCGCCCTCGCCCCGCCCCCGGCCCGGTCGCGCGGACACCGCGGCCCCGGCCGCGCGGACGCCGGGGCCGCGGACGCGCGGACGCCGGGGCCGCGGACGCCGGGACCGCGGACGCCGGGACCGCGGACGCCGGGACCGCAGGCGGCGGGGCACGCCACCGGAACATGACGCCGGCCCCGGTCGCGAAGAGCGCGCGACCGGGGCCGGGGACCGTCTCGGCGGTACGGTCTCAGCAGTACAGGTTGGCGCCCGGGGCCACGCCCAGGATCTGCGTGAACTGCTGGTACTTCGTCACCCGGCTCTGCACCTGCGCCGGGTTGCGGCCGTCACACTCCAGCGCGCCGTTGATGGAGCGGATCGTCTGGCCGAAGCCCGCGCCCGTCACCATCGCGTTGTGCCCGGTCATCGTGCCGGGGCCGTTCTGGGTGTTCCAGTACCACAGGGCCGTCTTCCAGGCGACCGCCGCCTCCCGCTCGACGCGGTGCGGGTTGTTCAGCAGGTCGATGCCGAGGGCGTCGCCCGCCGCCTTGTAGTTGAAGTTCCAGCTGAGCTGGATCGGGCCGCGCCCGTAGTAGGCGGCCTGGCCCGCGGGACAGCCGTACGGCTGGCTCTGGTCGCAGTAGTGCGGGTAGTTGGCGGTGTTCTGCTCCACGATGTGGACGAGGCCGCCCGTCTCGTGGCTGACGTTGGCCAGGAAGGCCGCCGCCTCCTGGCGGCTGACCGTGGCGCCGCCCGTCGTCGCGAACGCCGGGTAGGCGCCGAGCGCCGCCTTCAGCCCGCTGTACGTGTAGAACGGGTTCCGGTTCGGGAACATCTGGTTGAACTGCGTCTCGGAGACCACGAATCCGGACGGCGCCGGGTCCGTCGGGTCCGGGTCGGGCGTGCCGGAGCCGCAGGTCCCCTGGTCGGCCCAGACCGCCACCGTGCCCGGGCGCTCGTTCTGGGTCCACCACTTCGCCTGCCAGTTGTGCCCGTTGTACGAGGCGGTGTTGCCGCCCCAGTAGACGGCCGACGAACTCCAGGGGGCCGCGCAGTCGGCGGCCGAGGCGGTGGTGGCGGGGAGGAGGGCCGTCAGGCCCACCGCCGTGGCGAAAGCGGCCAGCAGGGCGCCGAAGCGTCGTGACACGTCATCACTCCTTCGCGGGGGGGGTGCCGGTCACTTCACCGCATTGGTCTGGACCTGTCAAGAGGTCCGGACCGGACAACCGCGCGCGGCGGAGGGGCGGGAGAGGTCGTCACGACGCGGGCGGCGGCCGCGTCGCCGCGCGGCCGCCGCCCGTACCGGTGGCGGTGCTCAGTCCGGGATCCGCAGCGCCAGCAGCGCCACGTCGTCCTCGTTCTGCGGGGGTCTGGCCCGCTGGAGCAGCTCGTCCGTGAACGACTCCACCGGCCGGTGGGCCAGCGCCGCGGCGTGCCGGCGCAGCCGCTCCAGGCCCTCGTCGAGCGAGCGCCCCGGCTCCTCGATCAGGCCGTCCGTGTACAGCAGCAGCGTCGACCCGGGCGGCAGCTCCGCCCGCGCGTCCGTACGGCCCGTCCGCCCCTTGTACGCCCCGAGCCCCAGCAGGACGCCGTGGCCCTCGGTGAGGTACCGCGTCACGCCGTCGTGCGTGACCAGCAGCGGCGGCGGGTGCCCGGCGTTGGTCCAGGTCAGCTCCCACCGCCCGTTGTCCGACACGGTCATCCGGCCGAAGACCAACGTGGCCATGGAGACCTCGGCGATGTGCAGCGACGCCTGGTCCAGCCACTCGACGATCCCGCTCGCCGGCCCCTTCTGCGCCCACGCGTACGCGCGCAGCATGTTGCGCAGCTGCGCCATCCCCGCCGCCGCGTCCAGGTCGTGGCCGACCACGTCCCCGATGGCCAGCGCCAGGGCCCCGTCGTTCAGCAGGAACGCGTCGTACCAGTCGCCGCCGACGTGCGAGGCGTCCGGCGCGGGCAGGTAGCGGGCCGCGATCCCCAGCCCGGGCACGGTCGGCAGCTGCGGCAGCAGGTGGCGCTGCATGGTCTCCGCGACCTTCCGCTGCCGCTGGTACAGGCGGGCGTTCGCCAGGGCGAGGCCGGCGCGGCGCGTGATGTCCTCCAGCAGGGCCACGTCGGCCGCCGTGAACACCTCCGCCCGCTGGGAACGGCCCAGGGTGAGCGCCCCGAGGATCTCCCGCAGGCCCCGGATGGGCGCGATGACCGCCGAGTGCATCCCCGTCGCCTCGAACAGGCGGCGCTGCTCCAGCGCGATCCCCGAGTCCGGAAGGCCCTGGTACGTCTCCGGGCCCGCCAGCGCGGACGACTCGCCGCGCAGCGCCCGCGACAGGGGCATCGGCGACTCCCCCGGCACCGGGGGCATCGGACCCTCCAGCTCCTCCGCGTGCACCAGGGCGTCGCCCTCCGCCCGCACGACGGCGGCGCGCCACACCTCGTCCGGCTCCCTGATCAGGTCGATGACCACCCAGTCCGCGAGCCGGGGCACCACCAGGGCCATCAGCCGGTTCAGTGCCTCGTCCACGTCGAGGGTGGAGGTCAGCGTCGTCGTCGTCTCGGCCAGCAGCGCCAGCCGCTCCAGCTCCGACAGCGACGCGGTGGGCTCCTTCAGGAGCTCGGCGGTCGGGCGGACGGACTCGTACGGGTGGAAGACCACCAGGGTGACCGGTGGCAGCCCGTCCCGGACGCAGGGCGTGGCCAGCCACGACAGCAGGAGCAGCGACCCGTCGCCGCGCCGCGCCCACTCGCCGGCGCTCTGGGCCGTGCGCCCGGCGAGGGCGGCCTTCCGCAGCGCGCAGCGCGCCCTCGGCGTGGGGTTGCCGTGCTGGTCGCGGTGGAGCAGCTCGTGCGCGTCCTGCCCGACGAACTCCGCGGCGGACCGGCCCAGGATCTCCTGGCCGGAGGTGTTGACGGCGAGGACGCGGCCGCTGCCGTCCAGCAGGCAGGCGCCCGCCGCGAGGGCGTCCAGCGCCGCGACGAGTGCCTCGGGGGACGCGTCCGGGAGTCTCTCCCCGGACGCGTCCGCCACGTCTCCGGCCGTCATCTGCTCGCTCGCCTCCCGCCCCGCCCGGGGACGCGCCCCGGTGCTTCTTCCTGCCCGTCCTCTTCCCCTCCACCGGGCGCTGACGCCTCGGCCCCCGGCGCCGGCGCCCCGACGCCCTGGTCAGGGCCCGGGGGCGGGCCGCCCCACCGCGGCGGAGTTGAACCTCCCATGAACTTACGGCACCCCCGCCCGCCCCGCGCCCCCCGGCGTCCTACCGTGACCGCACACGTCCCGCCGGACACCTGCTGCGAGCGAGGGGGAGCGCCCGTGGAGTGGTTCAGCGCCGAGAACGTCATCGCCGTGCTCACCGCCGTCCTCGGCGTGCTCGCCTCCGTCGCCGCGCTCTGGTACGAGCGGCGGGTGCCGCGCCGCAGGCGGCTCGGGTACCGGGTCCAGATGGACACGCCGATCGGCAGCAACGTCCGCGACGGCGGCCGCGCCAACGTGCGGATCGGCCTCTTCGGCGAGGGGCCGGACGTCGACCTGTCCGACGCCACCCTCGTCCTGCTCCGCATCGAGAACGACGGCCCGCAGAGCGTCGGCGACGGCGACTACACCAGCCGCCCGCCGCACGGACTGACCGTCGAGTTCACCGGCCGCGAGATCCGGGGCGTCGCCGTCACCCAGCCCGGCGACGCCGACCACCTGATGGAGCACTTCACGCCCGAGGCCGGGATGACGCACCAGGGCGGCACGCTCCACCTGCCGCGCGTCCCGCTCAACCCGGGCGAGCACTTCAAGCTGCTGTGCCTGCTCACCGGCGGCCCGGTCGACAGCCCCGTGCGCGTCACCGGCGGCCTGCGCGACGGGGAGGTGCGGCCCAACACCGCCGTCCCCTCCGACGGCAAGCCGCCCGTGTTCAGCCGCCCGGCCCGGCTCCTCACCGTCCTGCTCACCGTGTGCGTGGTCACCCTGGCCGGGATCATCGTCGGCCGCGACGACACCAGACCGCCCATCGGCTGCGCCACCGGCACCCTGACCGTCGTCGGGTCCACGGCCTTCGCGCCCGTGGCGGAGGAGGCCGCGCGGAAGTACGAGAAGGACTGCCCCGGCTCCACCGTCACCGTCGACGCGCGCGGCACCACCACCGGCATCCGCGCCCTCGCCGAGGCGGGGGCCCGGCACGAGGACGGCTCCCCCGCCGTCATCGCGCTGTCCGACGGGCCGAAGCCCGAGCGGGGGTACGACCGGCTGCGGGAGAACCGCGTCGCCGTGTCCGTGTTCGCCATGGTCGTCAACGACCGGGTGCCGCTGCGCGGGCTGACCACCGCGGACGTGCGGCGCGTCTACCGCGGCGACGTGCGGCGGTGGTCCGAGCTGGGTGGCCCCGACCTGCCGATCGCCCTGGTCAGCCGGAACACCAACTCCGGCACCCGGGAGGTGTTCCAGCGGCGCGTCCTCGGCGGGTACGAGCCGGCGCCCTCGTCGGGCGACTGCCGCACGAAGGCCGACCCGGCGGCACGGGTGCTGCGGTGCGAGGTCGACTCGACGCGGCAGGTCATGGCGGCGGTCGCCGAGATCCCCGGCGCGCTCGGCTACAGCGAGCTGCGGTCCGGCCAGGGCGTCCGGGGGCTCCACCGGCTGGACCTCGACGGGCGGACGCCGTCGATCGACGACGTGGCGCGGAGCGGGTACCCCTACCGGGAGATCGAGTACGCGTACACGTACGGGCGGCCGCCCGCGGACTCGCTCGTCTCCAGCTTCCTCGACTACCTGGTGCGGGGCAGCGGCCAGGACGTCATCCGCACCCACGGCCACCTCCCCTGCATGTCCCCCGAGGGCCTCGGGGTCTGCGCCCGGCCGTGAACCGGGGGCGCGGCGGCGCGAAGCCCCCCGCACCGGTGGTGCGGGGGGCTTCGCGCGGGGCCCGGTCGCGGGGCCTACAGGAACGAGTTGATCTCGATCGTCTCGGTGCGGCCGGGGCCGACGCCGATGGCGGAGATCGGGGCGCCCGACATCTCCTCCAGCGCCTTCACGTACGCCTGCGCGTTCTTCGGCAGGTCCGAGAAGGTCTTCGCCTTGGAGATGTCCTCCGACCAGCCGGGCAGGTACTCGTAGACGGGCTTCGCGTGGTGGAAGTCGGTCTGCGAGTACGGCAGCTCCTCGACGCGCCGGCCGTCGATCTCGTACGCGACGCACACCGGGATCTGCTCCCAGCCGGTCAGGACGTCCAGCTTGGTGAGGAAGAAGTCCGTCAGGCCGTTCACGCGCGTCGCGTAGCGGGCGATCACCGCGTCGAACCAGCCGCAGCGCCGGTCGCGCCCGGTGGTGACGCCGCGCTCGCCGCCGATGCGGCGCAGCGCCTCGCCGTCCTCGTCGAACAGCTCCGTCGGGAACGGTCCGGCGCCGACGCGGGTCGTGTACGCCTTGAGGATGCCGATGACGCGGCTGATCTTCGTCGGGCCGACGCCGGCGCCCGTGCAGGCACCGCCGGCGGTCGGGTTCGACGAGGTCACGAACGGGTACGTGCCGTGGTCCACGTCCAGGAGCGTGCCCTGGCCGCCCTCGAAGAGGACGACCTTGCCGGCGTCGATGGCGTCGTTGAGGATCAGCGTCGTGTCGGCGACGTAGGGGCGGATCTGCTCCGCGTAGCCGAGCATCTCCTCGACGATCCTGTCAGCCTCGATCGCGCGGCGGTTGAAGACCTTGGCGAGGAGCTGGTTCTTCTGCTCCAGCGCCGCCTCGACCTTCTGGGTGAGGATCGACTCGTCGTAGAGGTCCTGGACGCGGATGCCGACGCGGTTGATCTTGTCGGCGTACGTCGGGCCGATGCCGCGGCCGGTCGTACCGATCTTCCGCTTGCCGAGGAACCGTTCCGTCACCTTGTCGAGGGTGACGTTGTACGGAGTGATCAGGTGAGCGTTTCCGCTGATCAGAAGCTTGGAGGTGTCGACACCACGCTCGTTCAGCCCGCTCAGCTCGGAGAGCAGGACGGCCGGGTCGACGACGACGCCGTTTCCGATCACGGGGGTGCATCCCGGGGAGAGGATGCCGGAGGGAAGGAGATGCAGCGCGTACTTCTGGTCGCCCACGACGACCGTGTGGCCGGCGTTGTTGCCGCCCTGGTAGCGCACCACGTAATCGACGGATCCACCGAGGAGGTCGGTGGCCTTTCCCTTGCCCTCGTCACCCCACTGAGCACCGAGCAGCACAAGTGCGGGCACAGGCGTACACCCCTTCCGGGCGGGGCATGTCCAAGGCCAGGGGCGGAAGACGTCGTACGGCGGTGTACGACGGCAGCCCGAGCCGTGGAACCGGTGCCCCGGAATAGACGAAGCCCCTGGCGCAATAGCGCAAGGGGCTCTTGCACAAAGATGCTACCCGAGGAAGGACCGAGGTGTCGGCTCCCGACCAGCTCCTGGTGGTCATCGACCCGGTAGCGCGCCGCTGCGACGGCGAGTCCGTACGGATCGCGAAGGACGTGTTGCGCGGTGGCGCGGCCGCGAAGGTGTGCCTGCCCGACACCCCGGAGGAGTTCGCGCGGGCCCTGGCGCGGCGGGGTGCCCGGCGGCCCGTGGTGATCGGCGACGACCGGGCGCTGGTGCGGGCCGTGGGGCTGCTGCACCGGGGCGGCGAGCTGGGCGGGGAGGCCCTGTCGCTGGTGCCGGTGGGGCCGCCCGAGACGGTGCGGCTGGCCGTGTCGCTGGGCGCCCCGCCCGGTGCGGTGACGGCGGCGCGGGCGGTCCTGGACGGGGTGGAGCGGCGGCTCGACCTGCTGGTGGACGACCGGGGCGGGGTGGTCGTGGGCGGGGTGCGCATCCCGGAGGGATCGCCGTCCCCGGCGCCCGCGGCGGCGCCGGAGGACCGGTTCCGCCCTTCGGGTGGCGGGGCGCCGGCGCCGTCGGTGTGGGGGACGTGCCGCTCGCTGGTGCGGACGCTGGTGGGGCCGGGGTGCGGGCGGGTCCCGCAGATGCGGGGGCAGCGGCTGCGGGTGGAGGCCGACGGGCGGCTGCTGGCCGACGTGGACGACCCGGTGGAGGGCGTGACGGTCGTGTCGCGGGACGGCACGGCGGAGGTCGTGGTGCGTCCGCGGGTGGCCGCGCCCCGGTGGTCGGCCGCCCGTACGGTCACCGTGTCGGTCCCGGCCGGCGCCGGGTTCCGCTACCGGGCGGACGCCGAGCCGACCGGGCCGGTCCTCAGCCGCACCTGGACGGTCCGCCCGGCCGCCTGGTCCCTGCTGGTGCCGGCCCCGGCGCCGGCGGCGGAGGGCGGCTAGGCGGCCGGGGCGCGGGGCCGAGGGCGTCCGCGACGCGGCGCGGGGCCGGGGGCGTCACGGGGCCGGGGGCGTCACGGGGCCGGGGGCGTCACGGCGGCCGTCAGCCGGTCGCGTCCTTGCGCGCCCGCCACCCCTCCAGGATCCGCAGCAGTCCCTCGTGGAGGAACTGGAAGAACTCCGCCGTCTCCGCGACCCGCGCGCCCGCCGCCGTGTCGGCGCCCAGGGTCTCGGCGCCCTCGCGGAGGGTCTTCTGCCAGCGGCCGAGGATCTCGTCACGGCGGGTGAAGACCTCGTACCACATGCCCTCGTGGAGCACGTACCGCTCACGCCGTGAGCCCGGGTCGCGCTCGCGGCCGATCATGTTGACCTGCGTCAGGTAGCGCACGGCGCCCGAGACGGCGGCCGGGCTGATCCTCAGCTGCTCACCCAGCTCGGCGGAGGTCAGGGCCGCCTCCTCGGAGACGAGCAGCGCGGCGAAGACCCGGGCGGGCATCCGCTGCATCCCGGCCTGCGTCAGCTCCCCGGCGAAGCGCTCGACGAAGCGGTTCACCGCCTCCTCGTCGCGCTCCCGCCGTGCGGGCCGGTCGTCCGTTCCCATGCGCCCCTCGTCTCCCGTCGTCCCTGGATCCCATCGATTTTATACGCTTTCTTAACTTCACAACTTTGTGAAGAAAGGCGTACCGTCGAAGCATGACGAACGCCATCACCGTCGGCGGACTGCACAAGTCCTTCGGGCGCACCCACGCGCTCGCCGGCCTCGACCTGACCGTCGCGGCCGGCGAGGTCCACGGTTTCCTCGGTCCCAACGGCTCCGGCAAGTCGACCACCATCCGCGTCCTGCTCGGGCTGCTCCGCGCCGACTCCGGCACCGCCCGGCTCCTCGGCCGCGACCCCTGGCGGGACGCCGTCGAGCTGCACCGCCGGGTCGCCTACGTCCCCGGCGACGTGACGCTCTGGCGCAACCTGTCCGGCGGCGAGGTGATCGACCTGTACGGCAGGCTGCGCGGCGGCCTGGACGCGGCACGCCGCGCCGAGCTGGTCGAGCGGTTCGAACTGGACCCGACGAAGAAGGGCCGCACCTACTCCAAGGGCAACCGCCAGAAGGTCGCCCTCGTCGCCGCGTTCGCCTCCGACGTGGACGTGCTGATCCTCGACGAGCCGACCAGCGGACTCGACCCGCTGATGGAGGGCGTCTTCCAGGCGTGCGTGCGCGAGGAGCGCGACCGGGGCCGCACGGTGCTGCTCTCCTCGCACATCCTCAGCGAGGTCGAGAGCCTCTGCGACCGGGTGAGCATCATCCGCAAGGGCCGCACCGTGGAGTCCGGTTCGCTGCCCGAACTGCGCCACCTGACCCGCACCAGCGTGGAGGCCGAGCTGGCCGCCCCGCCGAACGGGCTCGCGCACCTGCCGGGCGTCCACGACCTGCGGGTCGACGGCACCCGCGTACGGCTCCAGGTCGACACCGACCGGCTCGACCCCGTCCTGCGCTCCCTCACCGAGGCCGGGGTGCGGTCGCTGACCAGCGCGCCGCCCACCCTGGAGGAACTGTTCCTGCGCCACTACGCGGACGAGGCGGTGGCCCGGTGACCGCCCTCGCCCCCGCCGTCCCCCGCGCCGGCGGGGGGTCCCGCCCCCTCGCCGGGACCGGGACGCTGCTGCGGCTCGCCCTGCGCCGCGACCGGGTGCTGCTGCCCGTGTGGGTGCTGGTCCTCGGCACCGTGGTCGTCAGCGGCGCCGGCTCCATCGACGCCCTGTACGGCACGCGGGCCCAACGTGCCGAGATCGCCGTGTCGATGACCGCCAACAGCTCCCTGCGCTCCCTGTACGGGCCGGTGTTCGGCGACTCCACGGGCGCGCTCGTCGCCTGGCGGTTCGGGGTGTTCGCGGCGGTCCTCGCCGCCGTGATGAGCCTGGTCGTCGTCGTCCGGCACACCCGCGAGGAGGAGGAGACCGGCCGTCAGGAACTCCTGTCGGCCGCCATGGTCGGGCGGCGGGCGCCGCTGACCGCCGCCCTGCTCGCCGCGCTCACCGGCAACGCCGCCCTCGCCCTGGCCGTCACCGCCGGGCTGGCCGGCCGGGGCGCGGGCAGCGCCCTCGCGCTGGGCCTCGCGGTCGGCCTGACCGGCATGGTCTTCGCCACGACGGCGGCGATCGCCGCCCAGCTGACGGAGAGCGCCCGGCTGGCGAAGGGCCTCACGGCGGCCGTGCTGGGCGCCGCGTTCGTCCTGCGCGCGGCGGGCGACGCGGGCCGTGACGACGGCGGGTCGCCCCTCACCTGGCTGTCGCCGGTCGGCTGGGCCGAGAACGTGCGGGCGTTCGCCGGGGACCGCTGGTGGGTGCTGCTGCTGCCGGCCGCCGCCGTCCTCGTCCAGGGCCTCGCCGCGTACGAGCTGACCGGGCGGCGCGACGTCGGGATGAGCTTCCTGCCCGCCCGGCCCGGCCCCGCCGAGGGACGGCTCGCCACGGCGGGCGGCCTGGCCTGGCGGCTCCAGCGCGGCTCCCTCACCGGCTGGACGCTCGGGTTCCTCGTCGCCGGACTGGTGTTCGGCGGGATGGTCGAGGGCGCCGCGGACCTGGTCGGGGACAACGAGCGGGCGCGGGAGGTCTTCGAGCGGATGGGGGGCGCGCAGGCCCTCACCGACGCCTTCCTGGGCGCGCTGCTCGGGCTGTTCGGGATGATCGCCTCGCTGTACGCGGTCGGGTCGGTGCTGCGGCTGCACGGCGAGGAGACCTCGCAGCGCGCCGAACCGGTGCTCGCGAACGCGGTCGGGCGGCTGCGCTGGGCCGCCGGGCACCTGGTGATCGCGTTCGCCGGGTCCGCCCTGCTCCTCCTCGCGGCCGGGCTCGGCATGTACCTCTCGTACGGGCAGGACCCCGGCACCGTCCTGGGCGCGGCGGCCGTCCAGCTGCCCGCCGTGTGGTTCCTCGGCGCGCTGGCGGTGCTGCTGCACGGCGCCGCCCCCAGGGCGGCGGTCGCGGCGTGGGGCGTGGCCGGGCTGTCCGTCGCGATCAGCTGGGTCGGGCCGGCGCTGGACCTGCCGCAGGCCGTCCTCGACCTGTCGCCGTTCGGGCACCTGCCGAAGCTGCCCGGCGCCGACATGGCGTGGCAGCCGGTGCTGGTCCTGCTCGCCGGGACCGCGCTGCTGGTCGCGGCGGGGCTCGCGGGACTGCGGCGCCGCGACCTCGTCACGGCGTGACCAGCAGCTCCTCCAGGCCCCGGATCACGTAGCCGGGCCGCCACCGCGGCTCCCGGACCGGGCGCAGCCCCGGCGCCCGCTCCAGCAGCGCGCCGAACGACGCGGCGAGCTCCAGCCGGGCCAGCGGCGCGCCCAGGCAGTAGTGGACGCCCGCGCCGAAACCGACGTGCGGGTTGTCGGCGCGGGCCAGGTCCAGGCGGTCGGGGTCGTCGAACCGCGCCGGGTCCCGGTTCGCGGAGCCGAACAGCAGCGCCACCTCCGAACCGCGCTCCACGGTCACCCCGCCGATCTCGATGTCGTCGAGCACCCAGCGCTCGAACATCTGCAACGGGGTGTCGTGGCGCAGCAGTTCCTCCACGGCCGTGGACAGCGGCACCTCACCGGCGCGCAGCGCGGCGAGCTGCTCCGGGTGCCGGAACAGGGTCCACCAGCCGTTGACGGTGGTGTTGACGGTCGCCTCGTGGCCCGCGTTGAGCAGCAGCACGCACGTCGACACCATCTCCTGCCCGGTCAGCCGGTCGCCCTCGTCGTGCGCGGCGATCAGCGCGGACACCAGGTCGTCGCCGGGCTCCCCGCGCCGCCGGGCGATCAGCTCGCGCAGGTACGCGGAGAACTCCACGGACGCGGCCACCGCGCGGCGGGCGGTCTCCTCGTCCGGGTTCAACTCGAACATCCCGCAGATCGCCGCCGACCAGGGGCGCAGCAGGGGCCGGTCGGACGCCGGGATGCCGAGCATCTCCGCGATCACCGCGACCGGCAGGGGCTCCGCGACCCGGGTGAGGAGGTCGCCGCCGCCGTCCGCGACGAGACCGTCCACGAGTTCGGCGGCGATCCGGTGCACGACCGGCTCCAGCCGCTCGACCGTGCGGGGCGTGAACGCCTTCGCCACCAGGCGGCGGATCCGCGTGTGGTCGGGGCCCTCCAGGTCGAGCAGGCCGTGCCCGTTGAGGACGTGGAACGGCTCGTGGGCGGCGGGCGGCGGGGTGCGGCCGAACTCCTCGTGCGTGAAGCGATGCAGGTAGGTGCGGCCCAGGCGCCGGTCGCGCAGGAGGGCGGAGACGTCGGCGTGGTGCGGGACGAGGTACTGGCGGGTGGGCGCGAACCAGTGCGCCCTGCCGCCGGCGCGGAGCGCCGCGTACGCCGGGTAGGGGTCCGCGACGAACCCGGGCGACCAGGGGTCGAAGGGCATCTCCATGCGGGGACGCTACACCCGCCGGTCCGCCGCGGGCAGCCGGTCGGGCCGGCCGCCGGCGGCGGGGATGGTCTCAACGCGGGGTCACGAGGCGGGCCTCGTAGGCGAAGACCGCGGCCTGGGTGCGGTCCCGCAGGCCCAGCTTCACCAGGATCCTGCTCACGTGCGTCTTGATCGTGGACTCCGCCACCACCAGGTGCGCCGCGATCTCCGCGTTCGACAGGCCCTGCGCGATCAGCACCAGGACCTCCGTCTCCCGCTCCGTCAGGTCGCCGACCTGGGACAGCGGCACCGTACGCGGCGACTCCACGTGCTTGGCGAACTCGGTGATCAGCCGCTTCGTCACCGTCGGCGCCAGCAGCGCCTCCCCCGCCGCCACCACCCGCACCCCGTCGGCCAGTTGCCGCGCCGACGCGTCCTTCAGCAGGAACCCGGACGCCCCGGCGCGCAGCGCCTGGTACACGTACTCGTCCAGGTCGAAGGTGGTCAGCACCAGCACCTTCGCGTCGCCGTCCGCCGCGACGACCTCCCGCGTCGCGTCGATGCCGTTCATCTCCGGCATGCGGATGTCCATCAGCACCACGTCCGGCCGCAGCACCGCGACCTTCGCGACCGCCTCGCGGCCGTTGACCGCCTCGCCGACGACCTCGATGTCCGGCATCGCGTTCAGCAGGACGGAGAAGCCCTCCCGCACCATCACCTGGTCGTCCACGACCAGCACCCGGATCGTCACGCCGCCGCCCCGTCCCTCGCCACCGGGACGAACGCCGCCACCTCGTACCCGCCGTCCTCCGTCGCGTCCGCCGTCAGCTCGCCGCCCAGCATCGCGACCCGCTCCCGCATGCCGGTGATGCCGTGCCCGGCGCCCGGCGACGCCTTGACCAGGCCGCGCGGCGGGCCGTTCACGACGCGCAGCCCGAGCCCGCCCAGGACGTAGCTGACCTCCACCCGGGCCGTCGCGCCCGGCGCGTGCCGCAGCACGTTCGACAGCGCCTCCTGCACGATGCGGTACGCGGACAGCTCCACGCCCTGCGGCAGGTCCCGCACCGCGCCGGTCACCGTCTTGTCGACCTCCAGCCCGGCGTCGCGGACGTTGGCGAGCAACCCGTCCAGGTCGGCGAGGGTCGGCTGCGGGGCGTCGGGCGCCTCGTAGTCCTCCGCGCGGACGACGCCCAGGACGCGCCGCAGCTCGGTCAGCGCGGCCACCGCGTTCTCCCGGATCGTCACGAACGCCTGCTCCAGCTCGGGCGGCGGGTTCTCCACCCGGTACGGCGCGGCCTCCGCCTGGATGGCGACGACCGACATGTGGTGGGCGACCACGTCGTGCAGCTCCCGCGCGATCGTGGTGCGCTCCTCCAGCTGGGTGCGCATCGACCGCTCCTGCGCGGTGGCGGTCCGCTGCGCCGTGACCTCCTCCCGCGCCGCGCGCCGCACGTGCCACACGGTGACGACGAGCAGGGCGAGCGCGGCGGCGAACAGCAGCTGGGCCGTGGGGTCACCGCCACCGCCGCCGAGCACGGTCCCGGCGAACAGTCCGTACAGGCCGGTGACCACCCACATCCACGCCGCCGCGCGCGGCCGGGTGCGGGCCGCGACGACCGTCATGACGACGACGTGCGCGAGGAAGGTGGCGGGCGTCCACACCCCCCAACCCCCGGCGAGGACCGCGTACACCGACGTGGTCAGCAGCGACGCCCAGAAGGCGGCGACGGGCCGGACCAGCGTCAGGAGCACCGGCACCGCCGGGACGAGCGCGGCCGGGGGGAAGCCCGTCGCGCCGTACCCCACGGCGAAGACCAGCAGCGCGGCCGCGGCGATCACGAAGTGCGGCGTCCACAGCAGGCGCCGGCGTATCCGCTCGGGCAGCCGCCGGGAGACGGGGCCGTCCAGGGCCGTGGGGAGGAGGGGCCGGTAGGCGAGGGCGTCCTGCACGAGGTCCTCCCGCAGTCCCTGGAGCATCCCCACCGCGTGGTGGAGCTCGGGACTGCGGCCGGCCGGGTCGATGCGCTGCGTCGTCTCGGTCACGGCAGCCACCGTACGGGGGCCGCCGCGGCCCGGGCGTCGGGCTGGAGAGGGGTTCCGCGGGATCCGTCCTGAGGACTACGGCGCCTACGGCAGGAACGCCGCCGCGTGCTCCCGCGCCCACGCGGCGAACGTCCGCGCCGGGCGGCCCGTGACCCGCTCCACGGTGTCGGTGACGGTGCGGCCCTCCACGGGGGTGTCGCCGTACACGTCGAGCAGGAAGTCGACCAGTTCCTGCGGGCGGCCCTCGGCCCGCCAGCGCGCCGCCGCCTCGTCGGGGGCCAGCTCCACCAGCCGCACCTCCCGGCCCCGGGCCGCGGCTATCGCGTCGGTCCGGTCCCGGAGGGTGAGCGCCTGTGGGCCGGTGATCAGGTACTCCCGCCCGGCGTGCCCGTCCTCGGTGAGCGCCGCGGCGACGACCGCGCCGATGTCGGCCTCGTGGACCACGGCGCTGAGCCGGTCGGCGAACGGCTCGCGGACCTCGTCCTCCGTACGGACGGAGTCGGCCCACTCCAGCGTGTTCGCCATGAACTCGACGGGCATGGCCACCGTCCAGGCGAGCCCGCTCGCGCGGACCGCGTCCTCCACGGGCGTGGGTCCGCCGCCGTGGAGGACGACCAGGCGCCGCACCCCGGCGGCGCGGGCCTGCTCCACCAGGGCGGGGCCGGTCCCCAGCGGGGTGTAGTCGGCTCCGCCGAAGGTGATCAGGTGCAGTCCGGTGACGCCGTCGAGGGCGCCGGACGCGGCGAGGGAGGCGGGGTCGGCGAGGTCGCCGCGCACGACCTCCACCCCGGCGGGCAGGTCCGCGGACGCGGGGTCGCGGGTGAGGGCGCGGACGGGCACGCCGCGGCGCAGCAGCTCGGCGGTGACGTGGCGGCCGACGGTTCCGGTGGCTCCGGTCACGAGAAAGGTCATGGGGAGCACGCTAGGGAGTGTCGCGGTCAGTTTCGGTCCGCAATCCGGCGTCCCGCCCCTCCGGTCGGGCGCGACCGCCGGCGCGCCGCGTCACCAGGCGAGCTGGGCGATCTCCTCCGCGACCACCGCGCACGCGTCCGCCGCCGGGTCGATCAGCGGGAAGTGCCCCACGTCGTCCAGCACGGTCAGCCCGACCATCTCGCCGGCCCGCGCCGCCGCCTCGGCGTACGCCTCGGCGACCGGCAGCGGGACGACGATGTCCTCGCGGCCCTGCACGACGGTGGTGGCGATGCCCGTGGGCAGCAGGACGGCGGGGTCCGCCGACGCGGCCCGCTCCTTGAAGTCGTCCTCCCCGCCGAGGAGTTGCCTCACGGCGTCGCCGCACACGTCCAGTTCCACGGCCCGCTCGAAGTGCGCGATCGGCGCGAGCGCGACGACCCCGCGCAGTTCGGGCGGCTCCGGCAGCCGCCACGGCGATCCGGCGGGCAGGACGTGCCGGGCGGCGGCCCACAGCGCGAGGTGGCCCCCGGCGGAGTGGCCGGTGACGACGGTGCGGCGCGGGTCGGCCTGCGGCAGGTGCGCGGCGGCCAGCGCGGGCAGCGCGTCCAGCGCCGCCGCCACGTCGTCGAACGTCTCGGGCCACCGCCCCGCCACCGGGCCGGTGCCCCGGGGCGCGGGGAGGCCGGCGCCGCGCCGGTACTCGACGCTGGCGACGGCGAAGCCGCGGCGGGCGAGGTGGTCCGCGAAGGGCGAGACGTGCCGCCGGTCGTACGGGGCCCGCCAGGCGCCGCCGTGCAGGACGACGACGAGCGGCACCCGGTCGTGCCGGCCCCGGGGCGCGTGGAAGTCCACGATCTGGTCGGGGTGGTCACCGTACGAGGCGGTGGAGTCGGGGGCGACGGCCGGGTGCGACAGGGCCGACGCCTCCTCGGCGGCGTCGCGAGCAACGGGGTCGGGCATGCTGCTCAACCTTTCGGTGACGAGGCCGAATCGGCCTGACCTGCGGGGACCGTACCAGGACTGACGCCCCCGCAGGCCGGCTCCGATGGCGGCGCTACCGCTCCGCGCACACCTCTGCCAGCACGCGGGCCGCGCGCTCGGCGTCGGCGAACCCGACGTACAGCGGGGTGAAGCCGAAACGCAGCACGTCAGGGCGCCGCAGATCGCCGACGACACCGCGTTCGATCAGCCGCGCCATCACCGCGGGCGCGTCGGCGCAGGACAGCGCGACCTGGCTGCCCCGCTCGGCGTGCGCGGCCGGGGTGAGGGAGGTGAGCCGCCCCTCGGGGACGTACGCGCGGACGCACTCCAGGAAGAAGTCCGTCAGCGCGAGGCTCTTGGCCCGCACCTCGTGCACCGCCACCCCGTCCCACACGTCGAGGGCCGCCTCCAGCGACAGCATCGACAGGATGTCGGGCGTACCGACCCTGCCGCGCCGCGCGCCGTCCGCCGCCGCGTAGCCGGGGGACATCGCGAACGGGTCCGCGTGCGAGTTCCAGCCGGGCAGCGGGGAGTCGAAGCGCCCCTGGTGGCGTTCCGCGACGTACAGGTACGCGGGGGCGCCGGGACCGCCGTTGAGGTACTTGTACGTGCAGCCGACGGCCAGGTCGACGCCGTGCGCGTCCAGGTCGACGGGGAGGGCGCCCGCGCTGTGGCACAGGTCCCACACCACGAGGGCGCCCGCGTCCCGCACGGCGGCGGTGGTGCCGGGCAGGTCGTGGAGGCGGCCGGTGCGGTAGTCGACGTGGTTGACGAGCGCGGCGGCCGTGCGCGGGCCGACCGCGGCCGGGACGTCGCCGGGTGCGACGGGCACCAGGCGGCGGCCGGTCATCCGGGCGGCGGACTCGGCGATGTACCCGTCCGTGGGGAACGTCGTCGCGTCCACGACGATCTCGTCCCGGCTGTCGTCGCCGGCCAGGCGCACGGCCGCGACCAGCGCCTTGAAGACGTTCACGCTGGTCGAGTCGCCGACGACGACCTGGCCGGGCGCGGCGCCCAGGAGCGGGGCGATGCGGTCGCCGATCCGCTCGGGCGCCGTCCACCAGCCGCTCTCGTCCCAGGAGCGGATGCGCAGCCGGCCCCACTCGTGGGCGACGACGTGCGCCATCCGCGCCGGTACGTGGCGGGGCAGCGCGCCGAGCGAGTTGCCGTCGAGGTAGACCACGCCGTCGTCGAGCGCGAACAGGTCGCGCCGCTTCGCCAGCGGGTCGGCGGCGTCCAGCGCGGCGGCCCGCGCCGCCAGGGACTCCGCGGCCGGGGACTCCGCGGCCGGGGCCGGGACGGTCTCCACGACCGCCGCGCCCGGGGCCGGGACGGTCTCCGCGGCCGGGGCCGGAATGCTCCGGGCGTCCCGGCCGTCGTCGGTGTTCCGCAGGACGTCAGACATGGCTGCGCGCCGTCCACAGCTCGGGGAACACGTTCTTGCGGGCCCGCTTCTCCAGCCAGGCGACGCCGGCGGAGCCGCCCGTACCGGTCTTGGAGCCCATCGCGCGCCGGGTGGCGACCAGGTGGTCGTTGCGCCAGCGCCACACGAGCTCGGCCACGTCGGTGAGCGCCTCGCCCAGGGCGACCAGGTCGCCGTGCCGGTCGGGGTCGGCGTACAGCTCGGCCCAGACCTCCTCGATCCGCTGCGACGGCTCGTACCGCTGCGTCAGGTCCCGCTCCAGGACCTCCGCCGGCACGGGCAGCCCGCGCCGGGACAGCAGCCGCAGCACCTCGTCGTACAGGCTGGGCTCCGCGAGCGCCTTCTCCAGCTCGGCGTGGACGCGGGGCGCGCCGCGGTGCGGCACCAGCATGGACGCGGACTTGTCGCCGAGCAGGAACTCCATGCGGCGGTACATCGCCGACTGGAAGCCGGAGCCCTCGCCGAGCTGGGCGCGGTACGCGTTGAACTGCGCGGGCGTGAGGCGGGCGATCGGGTTCCAGGAGGCGTTCAGCGCCTCCAGCTCGTGCGTCGAGCGGCGCAGGGCGGCCATCGCGTCGGGGACGCGGTCCCCGCGCAGGGCGCGGCTCGCGGTCTCCCACTCGTGGACGATGACGGTGAACCACAGCTCCATCACCTGGGTAGTCACCAGGAAGACCATCTCTCCGGGGTCGTCGGAGCGCGGGTGCTGGAGGTGGGTGAGGACGTCCGCCTGGACGTAGTCCTCGTAGGGTGTGGTGCCCGCGAAGTCCAGGTTCGGCATGTCCGAACCCGTCTCGGGGGCAGCAGGGGTGGTAGGCGAAGTAGACATCGCTGTCTCCGTCAATGCGTGCTACCGGGTAGCGGTCCGCTCCTTCCGTAGGGTGATGGAGCCCCGGTCCCCTCGGGACCGGGCGTGATCGGTGCCGTCGGTCCCGATCGCATCATGGCACGATCGGCCCGGTGATGTAACGGCCCTCCTCGTCATACGGCCAGGCGTTGGAGACGCAGCCGCGCAGTCCCTTGATCTGCTGCATCATGACCGGTGCGGGTTTTCCGGGGCCGGGGCAGGTCAGGTGGGTGCGGATGCCGATCTCGTGACCGACCTCGTGGTTGATGATCAGGTGCCGGTACTCGGCGGGGGTGCCGGTGAACGTCGGGGACCCCAGCATCCAGCGCTTGAGGTTCACGACGACGCCCTCGGTCGTCTCGCAGTTGTACTCGCCCCGCGTGTCGAGGCCCTGGGCGAGGCACAGTTCGTCGGCGGTCTCCGGGGTGGCGATCCGGATGACGAAATCGGCCTCCCCGCTGACCAGTTGGAACGCGCCGCGGCCGTGGGCGGCCCAGCCGCGCGGGTGCGCGAGGATCCGCTCGATCTCGTGGGCGGCGGCCGCCGCGGAGATCCCGGTGCCGTCCTCGACCTGGACCCGGTAGCGGCGCGGCGTGCCCGTGCCGGCCTTCGCGCCGGACGCCGCCGCGGTGGTGAACGTGCCGGGTCCCGAGCGGGGCACGGCCGGCGGGGCGGGGTCCGCGCCGGCGCTCCCGGACGGCGGGGCCGGGCGCCCGGGGGACGCCTCGGCGCTCGCCTTCGGGGGCGGCGGGGGCTGCGGCGACCGCCGCGGCGGGGTGCCGGGGACCGTGGGGCCCGTGGTGGCCGGTCCGCTCGCGGCGGCCGGTCCGCTCGCGGCGACCGGCTCGCCACCGGTGTGCCAGTGCGCGAGGGCGGCCCCGCCCCCCAGGCTCAGGGCCCCGAGGGCGACACCGCCCAGCAGGACGCGGCCCAGCGGACGGCGCGCGCTCCCCCGGCCCCGGCCTCCCCGACCGCCGCGCCGACGCCGCGGCGCGGGCGCTCCACGCTTGCCCAAGACAGACCTCTCCCCGTTTCGCGGCCGGGCGGGGGGAGGTCCGGCGCAAGAATTCGATGGTCTGTGCGATCGTACCGGCCGGTCCTGTCAAGGGCGGTGGCACGCGAAGCGCCCGGCCCCGCCGCCGGCCCGGACGCGCGTGCGGCGTCCGGACCGGCGGCGGGGCGTCGGCCGAGGGTGGCGCGGTGAGGCGTCAGCCCAGGGTGTCGGCGGCGAGCGGGGAGGAGTCGCGCAGGAAGGTCGAGCAGCGCTCGTACTCCTCCTTCTCCCCGATCTCCCGCGCCGCCCGCGCCAGGGCGTGCAGGGCGCGCAGGAAGCCCCGGTTCGGCTCGTGCTCCCACGGCACCGGGCCGTGGCCCTTCCAGCCGTTGCGGCGCAGCGCGTCCAGGCCCCGGTGGTAGCCGGTGCGGGCGTACGCGTACGACTCGACGACGCGGCCGCCCTCGTACGCCGCGTCCGCGAGCTGCGCCCAGGCGAGCGAGGACGCCGGGTACTTCGCCGCGACCTCCTCGGGCGCGGTGCCGGACTCCAGCAACTCCCGCGGCTCCGGGTCGTCGGGCAGGCGGGTGGGGGGCGGTCCCCCCAGAAGGTTCTCGTGAATGGACATGGCCCCAGTGTCCTACGGCCGGCGGCTCAGACCGCCATGCGGGCCAGGGTGCGCACCAGCGCGTCGATCCCGTGCTCGGCCTTGCTGCGCGGGCAGCCCAGGTTGATCCGCACGAAGCCCTTCGCGCCGTACGCGGCGCCCGGCCGGACGGCGACCTTCTCGCGCGCCACGAGCGCGTCGTCCAGCGCCTCGTCGTCCACGCCCAGCGGGCGCAGGTCCAGCCACGCCAGGTACCCGGCCTGCGGCGGCGCGTACGGCGCGCGGCCCGGGAACGCGGCCTCCAGCCGGTCGGCGAGCAGCCGCAGGTTGCCCAGGACGTACGGGCGCAACCGGTCCAGCCAGGCCGCGCCGTGCCGGTACGCGGCGGTGTGCGCGGTCAGGGACAGGGCCGACGGCGAGTTGAGGCCCTCGCCCCGCTCCGTCCGGCGGATGAACTCGGCGTGGTCGTCCGGGTTCCCGAGGATCCCGTAGGCGCCGTTCAGCGCGGGGAAGTTGAACGCCTTCGACCCGGACGTGACCACCGCCCAGCGCCCGCCCTCCGGCGCCACGGACATCCACGGCACGTGCCGGTGCCCCGCGTGGGCGAGGTCCGCGTGGATCTCGTCGCTGACGACGGCCACGCCGTGCTCCCGCGCCAGCGCCGCGAACCCCCGCAGCTCCGCCTCGGTCCACACCCGGCCCGTCGGGTTGTGCGGCGAGCACAGCAGCAGCATCCGGCTGTCGGGGCGGGCCAGCTCCCGCTCCAGGGCCGCTTCGTCCCCGACCGGGACGCCCCGCAGCTCCCGCCCGAGCCCGTCGAGCGTCTTGAGGAACCCGTCGTACGTCGGGGTGTGCACCACCACGCCGTCGCCGGGCTCCGTCCACATCCGCAGCAGCTGCGCCAGTTCGTTCAGCACGGACGGCCCGAAGACCAGCGCCTCGGTGTCGAGGGCCACGCCGTGGCGGCGCGCGTACCAGTCCCGCACGGCCTCCGGGAAGCCGGTGTGGCGCCAGTCGGTGTAGCCGAACACGCCCCGCTCGACGCGCCGGCGGACCGCCTCCAGCACCTCGGGCGGCAGGCGGAAGTCCATGTCGGAGATGGTGAACGGCACCAGGTCCGGCACCCCGTACAGCTCGGGCAGCACGTCCCACTGGAACGAGCCGGTGCCCCGTATCCCGACCACCGTGTCGAAGTCGTACGTCGTGTCGTGCGCCATGGGCCCTCCTACGGAGCGGGCCCGGCACCGCGCTGTGCGATGCCGGGCCCGGCCGGTCGTCGTGGTGACGCCTACTTCAGCTTCGTACCCGCCGAGCGCAGCGCCTGGCACGCCTCGACGACGCGCCCGGCCATGCCCGCCTCGGCCAGCTTGCCCCAGGTGCGCGGGTCGTACGTCTTCTTCGAGCCGACCTCGCCGTCGACCTTCAGGACGCCGTCGTAGTTCTTGAACATGTGGTCCGCGACCGGACGGGTGAAGGCGTACTGCGTGTCGGTGTCGAGGTTCATCTTGACGACGCCGTTCTCCAGCGCGGTGGCGATCTCCTCCTGCGTGGAGCCGGAGCCGCCGTGGAAGACGAAGTCGAACGGGTCGGCCTTGCCGAAGCGCTCGGCGACGCCCTGCTGGAGGTCCTTGAGCAGCTCGGGGCGGAGCACGACGTTGCCCGGCTTGTACACGCCGTGGACGTTGCCGAAGGACGCGGCCAGCAGGTAGCGGCCCTTCTCGCCCAGGCCGAGCGCCTCGGCCGTGCGGATCGCGTCGTCGACGGTGGTGTACAGCTCGTCGTTGATCTCGTGGGTGACGCCGTCCTCCTCGCCACCGGTCGGGGTGATCTCGACCTCCAGGATGATCCTGGCGGCGGCGGCCTGCGCGAGCAGCTCCCGGCCGATGGCCAGGTTGTCGGCGAGGGTCTCGGCGGAGCCGTCCCACATGTGCGACTGGAACAGCGGGTTCTCACCCTTGGCGACGCGCTCGGCGGAGACGGCCAGCAGCGGGCGGACGTAGCCGTCCAGCTTGTCCTTCGGGCAGTGGTCGGTGTGGAGCGCGACCGTGATGTCGTACTTCGCGGCGACGACGTGCGCGAACTCGGCCAGGGCGACCGCGCCGGTCACCATGTCCTTCTTGTGCTGTCCGCCCAGGAACTCCGCGCCACCGGTCGAGATCTGGATGATGCCGTCGCTCTCGGCCTCGGCGAAGCCGCGCAGGGCGGCGTGCAGGGTCTGCGACGACGTCACGTTGATGGCCGGGTAGGCGAACTTGCCTGCCTTCGCCCGGTCGAGCATCTCGTTGTAGACCTCGGGGGTTGCGATGGGCATCTGTCCGCTCCTTGTGATCTGCGGTTGCGTGCGTTGCTGATCCCTGACCTGGGGGCGACGTCATCGTCGCACCCATCTTCCCAGACGGGCCCCGAGGCTCCACCCCCTGGACGCACCGGGTACGCGAGAGGCGTGCGCCGTTTCACGTGAAACGACGCACGCCTCGGGAAAGCCGCAGGTCAGCCGAGCGGCCGGTCAGGCGAGGCCCAGCTCGTCCAGCGCGTAGGCGTACCGGTACGGCACGCCGGCCGTCCCGCTGATCTTCTCGCCGGCGCCGGTCGCGCGGTCCACGATCGTGGCGACCGCGACGACCTCGGCGCCCGCCTCGCGGACCGCCTCGACGGCCGTCAGCGGGGAGCCGCCGGTGGTGGAGGTGTCCTCCACCACCAGGACGCGGCGGCCCTTGATGTCCGGGCCCTCGACGCGGCGCTGCATGCCGTGCGCCTTGGCGGCCTTGCGGACGACGAACGCGTCCAGCGCGCGGCCGCGCGCGGCGGCGGCGTGCAGCATCGACGTGGCGACCGGGTCGGCGCCCAGGGTCAGGCCGCCCACCGCGTCGTAGTCGAGGTCGGCGGTCAGATCGAGCATGACCTGACCGACGAGCGGCGCGGCGGCGCCGTCCAGCGTGATCCGGCGGAGGTCGACGTAGTAGTCGGCCTCCAGACCCGAGGAGAGGGTCACCCTGCCGTGCACCACGGCCTTGTCCTTGATCTGCTGGAGCAGATCCGCTCGTGCGTCAGTCATGCCCCGAGCTTAAGGCGCGCCGGCCGGGCCCCGCGTCAGAGGCGCCGCCACGTCCAGGTCGACGCGATCTCCAGCGGCTCGATGGGCGTGACCAGGCGCGGCGCGGTGTTCAGCCCGTTCGGCGGGCCCGACTGCGGCTCCACGCACACGGCGGGCTCCTGCTCGTCGTACACGACGACCCACGGGACGTGGCTGGTGACCTTCAGCTCCAGCCGCTCCGGCCAGGTGAGGGTGACGTCCACCCCGTCCGGCATGCCGAAGCAGTCGTCCCACGGGCCGGGCCGGGGCTCGACGCGGCGGCCGGTGGGCAGGTGGTCCTCGCCGCGTTCCTCCTGCCACCGGGGCGCGAAGTCGATCCCGACCGCGCTGCCGTCGAGGACGCGGTTGAACCACGGGTGCCAGCCGGCCTGCGCCGGGAACGAGTCGCCGTACGTCTCGACGCCCAGCCGCAGGGTGAGCGAGGCGTCGGTCAGCTCGAGGATCTGGGTGACCCGGCCGGGGTACGGCCAGGGGTCGGCCAGGTCGTAGGTGAACACCGCCTCCGTGCGGTCGGCGCGGGCGGTGCGCCAGGCGGTGTCGCGGCCGGTGCCGTGGATGGCGTGCGGCGGCGCGTTGAGCGGCAGCTGGTGCCGCGTCGCGCCGTTCAGGAACCGTCCCCGGTCGGTCCGCCCGCACCAGGGCACCATCGGGAAGCAGCCGTACCGCTCGCCCTGGCGCAGCAGTTCGGTGCCGGCGACGCGCAGGCTCGCGATGCGGCAGCCGTTCTCCGGCGTGATGGTCAACTCGACGTCTCCGGCGGCCAGCCGGACCTCTTCGCTCATGCTCACACCGCCCGACCTTACGTGCGCCGCGACTGCTTCCGGTGGCGCAGCACACGGCCGATGACGATCGCCGAGGCGAGCACGAGGGCCGCGGCGGGGACGAGCCAGCGCAGCACCCCGGCCCCGGCGCCCGCGTCGGGGCCGGGCACCGGCGCGTACCGGCCGCGCGGCGGGGCGTGGTCGACCTCCTCGGCGCTGCGGCCGATCATCGTCCGCCGGGCGTGCGCGGCCTCGGCGGGCGGCTCGGCCTCGTCGACCGGGAAGTCGTCCACGGCGAACGGGTCCAGCGAGGACGGCGGGACGGGCGCGTCGAACACCCGGGGCCGCCGCCCGCCCTCGACGGGATCCTCGACGGCGCCCTCCACGGCGCCGTCGTCGACCCCGTCGTCGTCCACGTCGTCGGGGTCCGCGCCGTCGTCGTCCACGTCGTCGGGGTCCGCGCCGTCGAGGTCCACGTCGTCGGGGTCCGCGCCGTCGAGATCCACGTCGTCGGGGTCCGCGCCGTCGAGATCCACGTCGTCGGGGTCCGCGCCGTCGAGATCCACGTCGTCGGGGTCCGCGCCGTCGAGGTCCGCGTCCTCACCGGCCGCGCCGGTGCCGGCGGCGGCCGCGCTGTCGCCCGGTGCCTGGTCCGCCTCCTCCGCGAGGGCCTCGCCGAAGCGGTCCAGGAGGCGGCGCGCCGTCGCCGCGAGGGTGTCGGCGGGGAGTTCCGCCAGCCGGCCCTCCGCGCTCGCCGTGCCGGTGAACGCCAGGTCGGTGCCGCCCTCGGCGGGGGTGAGCCGGGCGGTGAGCGTGACCTTCACACCGCCGCTGCCGCGCGCCTCCGCGCCCTCGCCCTCCAGGTCGTACCCGCCGTCGTCCCGCACGGCCAGGTGCAGCGCGCCCCGGTAGGTGACGGTCTGCCCGCCGGTGCGCACCCTGAGGCGGCCCGACAGCGGGTCCGCCGACGCGTCGGCGTCCTGCTGGAGCCCCGGTACGCAGCGGGCGACGCGCGCGGGGTCCGTCAGGACGGCTCGGAGGGACTGCGCGGGGACCGGAACGAACACCTCATGCTCCATGACAGTCGAGACTACCCACGCCGGGCCGTCCCGTGCCCCTGCCGCGCACGGCCCGTCGCGAAGTCAGCGGCCGTAGCGCGGACGGGTCAGCGTCGACGGGGGCGGCCCGGGCGGGCGGGACCGTTCGGCGCGGCGCGCCGCCGCCTCCAGGGCGGCGGCCGTCGGCACGTCCCCGCCGGACGGGACCGCCGCGGGACCCGGGTCCGGCGGGCCCAGGACCGGCGGGCCCGGCCGGCGCGGGTCGGCCGGGGCGGCCAGGACGAGGCCCCGGCCGTACGCCGTCGCGGTCCCGCCCGGCGGCCGGCCGCCGGGCGGGACCGCGACGGCGTACGGCCGGGTGGTGAACCCGGCGGCGCGCAGGGTCGCCTCCACCGTCCAGTACGCGCGCGGCCGCAGGGGCCCGGTGTGGACGGCGAGGCGCCCGTCGGCGGCGAGGGCGCGCGCGGCCAGCCCGTAGAACTCCAGCGAGTACAGCCGGGTGCTCCCCGCCGAGCCCGGGGGCGGCAGGTCGGAGACGACCACGTCGTACGGCGCGTCGCCGCGCGCCGCCCTCAGCCAGGGGAACGGGTCGGCGTGGACGACCCGCAGCCGCCGGTCGCCGTACGCGTGCCCGTTGAGGCGCACCAGGGCCGGGTCGGTGCGGGCGAGCCGGACGACGACCGGGTCGGCCTCGACGACCGTCACGGACTCCACGTCGCCGTACCGGAGCACCTCGCGCGCGGCGAGCCCGTCGCCGCCCCCCAGGACGAGCACGCGCGCGTGGCGCCCCCGCATCGCGGGGTGGACGAGCACCGGATGGTGGCGGTGCCGGTCGCCGCCGCCGATCCGCGGCCGCCCGTCCACGTACAGGCCGGGCGGCTCGTCCGCGCGGCCCGTCAGCACCACCTCCCGGACGGGCGTCCGCACGGCGACCCGCACCTGCCCCCCGTACACGGCGTGCCGGGCGGCCCGTTCGAAGTCGTCGACCAGGGCGGCGGCGACGGCCAGCACCACCAGCACCGCAGCGTTCGCCGACAGCAGCAGCCGCCGCTCGCGGCCCGTCAGGTCCCGGCCGAACAGCCACAGGACGAGCGCCCCGCCCACCAGGGCGTTCACCGCGCCGGTGAGGAGCGCGGTGGTGAGCTGGCCCAGCCGGGGCAGCAGCAGGAACGAGAAGGCGAGCCCACCGACGAGCGCACCGACGTAGTCGGCGGCGAACAGGTCGGCGACCGTGCCGCCCGCGTCCTGCCGGGCGCACCGCGAGACGCGCTGGATCAGCGTCATCAGCAGCGGCACCTCCGCGCCGATCAGCACCCCGACCGCGAACGCGAACGCGACCAGGGCGTGCCGCGAGCCGTCCAGCCAGGCGAACGCCGCGTACAGCACGAGCGCCGAGCAGCCGCCGACCAGGGCGAGCAGCGCCTCCAGCAGTGCGAACCCGACGGCGGCCCGGCAGCGCAGCCGCTTGGCGAGCAGCGACCCGAGCCCCATCGCGAAGACCATCACGGACAGCACGACGGACGTCTGCGTGACGGACTCACCCGTCAGGTACGAGGCGAGGGCGACCAGCTCCAGTTCGTAGACCAGCCCGCAGGCGGCGCACACGAACACGGCCGCCAGGACCGGGAACCGGCCCTCCCGCGGCCCCGCCCCCTTCGGGGAGGGCGGCGGGGCGGGTGGCACGGCGGGCGGCGCTTCGAGCATGCACCCACGCTACGTGACCAATCAGCCACACAACGTCACTCGCACGGCTGCCGGCGCCGGTTCCGCGGGGCGAACCCGACGCTGGTCCGGGTCACCACCAGCTGCCCCTCCTGCGGGTACGCGTGCCAGGTGCGCCACCGCACCCGGTCCTCGTGCCGCTGCGCCACCATGGCCGTGAACGCGTGCGGCGAGCCCGGGAACGTACCGGCCAGGCCGTGCGGGTGGTCCGCGACGAGCGCCAGCAGTTCCTGCGCCCGTCTCGCGAACGACCCGTGCGACAGCGTCTCCACGTGCGCCGCGAACGCGTACTCCCATCCGCCGACCCGTTTGGCCACGCCCAGCGGCAGCGGCGTGCGGCTGCCCGGCAGGCAGGCGACCGTCTCCGAACAGGTCGCGCCGCCCTCCTCCAGCAGCACCTGGTGGGACGCCCCGAGAAGTCTCATCTGCAGCGTGGTGCCCGCCAGCCGGAGATCGAGCACGGCGAGGGCGGGCAGCGCCTCCTTCCCCAGCGTCCAGGCCAGGTCGGCAGCACGCGTGTCGGTGTAGGCAGTCTGAAGGGTGGTGAGCATGGGTCAGCTCCGCAAGCACGGTGACGTGACGGTGGACCGGGGGGTGGCGTCGTCCCGCAAGACGTTCCAGGGAACTCGAGGTACCGGCTCGGGGTTCACACGGGATCCGAGGGCTCGATGTACTCGTCAACGAGCGAATCACGAACCGCCGGGGGCTCACAGCGTCTTTACCCAACTTGGTTGCGAATACATCCCCTAGGGGGCCTGGGGGTTCAACTGTTCAACGCACAGCGCGCGTTGGGGCGCACACGTGCACGCAAGGGCGCGCCCGGCGGATGTCCCTCCCGCCGGGCGCCCCGTCACGGCCGGTGCGGACGGACGGACCGACTGCCCCGTGTCAGTCGCCTCCGCCGCCGCACCCGCCGCCACCCCCGCCACCCCCGTCGCAGGAGCCTCCTCCCCCGCCGCTCCCGCCGTCGCAGGACGACCCGCCGCCCCCGCCGGAGTCGGCCCACAGGGCCGCCCCGCCGGTGTCACCCGTCGTGCCGTCCCCGCCACCCCTGCCGCCCCCGCCGCCGCCTCCGCGGCCCCGCGGGGAGCGGCCCCCCGTGAGCACGACGAACCCCGTCAGGAGCAGCAGCACCGCTCCGCACACCACGACCGCTCCGGTCATGCCGGCCACCTCCCTTCCCCCTCAGGAGCCCCCACCGCAGCCACCGCCACCGCCGCCACCCCCGCACGACGACGAGCCCCCGCCGCACGAGGAGGTGCCCCCGCACGACGAGGCGCCCCCGCCCCACCAGCCGCTCCCGCCGCTGTCGTGCGACGACGAGGCGCGCCGGCGGTGCCCGCGGCGCGTGCCCGCCCCTCCGCGCGCGAGGGCCGTGACGATGACCAGGGCGATCCCCAGGAACACCACCACCACCATCACGCTCATGACCAAGACGGTTCCCATGCCGTTTCTCCTCCCCCGTGCGATGTGTGCCTGGGAGATGCCCACCCCGGGGACACGCCCAATCCGCACTTGAGGAACTCCAGAGGTTCCGCCCGCCCGCGCGTGCCCTTGAGGCGGCTCCCGCTTGCCCGCAGGATGGCGCCCATGACCAGAGCACCGCTCAACCGCCGCCTCGTCGGGTTCGGCACGACGATCTTCGCCGAGATGTCCGCCCTCGCGGCCACCACCGGCTCCATCAACCTCGGGCAGGGCTTCCCCGACACCGACGGCCCCGAGGAGATCCGCGAGGCGGCCGTCCGCGCCCTGCGCGAGGGGCGCGGCAACCAGTACCCGCCCGGCCCCGGCGTCCCCGAGCTGCGCACCGCGATCACCGACCACCAGCAACGGCGGTACGGCCTCGCGTACGACCCCGACACCGAGGTCCTGGTCACCGCGGGCGCGACGGAGGCGATCGCCGCGGCGCTGCTCGCGCTGGTCGAGCCGGGCGACGAGGTCATCGCCCTGGAGCCGTACTACGACTCGTACGCGGCGTGCGTCGCCATGGCGGGCGGCACGCGCGTCCCCGTCACGCTGCGCCCGGACCCGGCGGGCGGCCGGTTCGTCCTCGACCTGGACGAGCTGCGCGCGGCCGTCACCGACCGCACCCGCCTCATCCTGCTCAACACCCCGCACAACCCCACCGGCACCGTCCTCACGCGCGAGGAGCTGGCCGCCGTCGCCGCGCTCGCGGTCGAGCGGGACCTGCTGGTCGTCACCGACGAGGTCTACGAGCACCTGGTCTTCGACGGGGCGGAGCACGTGCCGATCGCGACGTTCCCGGGGATGCGGGAGCGGACGGTGACCATCTCGTCGGGCGGGAAGACGTTCTCGTTCACGGGCTGGAAGGTGGGCTGGCTGACCGCGCCCCCCGCGCTGACGGCCGCCGTGCGCACCGCGAAGCAGTACCTCACGTACGTGGCGTCGGGGCCGTTCCAGTACGCCGTCGCGGAGGCGCTGCGGCTGCCGGACGCGTACTTCGACACCCTGCGGGCGGACCTGGAGGGCAAGCGGGACGTCCTCGCGGCGGGGCTGGCGGCGGCCGGCTTCGAGGTGTACCGGCCGCGCGGCACGTACTTCGTCACCGCGGACGTCGCCCCGCTGGGCGAGAAGGACGGGGTCGCCTTCTGCCGGGCGCTGCCCGAGCGGTGCGGGGTCGTCGCCATCCCGAACGCGGTCTTCTACGACCACGCGGACGCCGGGCGGACGCAGGTCCGGTTCGCGTTCTGCAAGAAGGAGGCGGTGCTGCGGGAGGCCGCCGAGCGCCTGGCCCGCCTCTGACCGGTCCGGGAACGCGGCCGGGGCGGTGACCTCGTGCGGTCACCGCCCCGGCCGGATCACGGTCGTACGGGTCGTACGGGCCGCTCAGACCTCGTCGCCCTCGGCGCCCTCGCCGGGCTCCAGGCCCAGCTGCTCCACCATCCACTTGTCGAACTCGATCGACGCGCGGACCCAGCTGACGGTCGACGACACGAAGTGCTCCAGGCTGACGCCCGTGCCGATGAGCATCTGCGCCTCGCCGATGAGCCGGATGGTGGCGCCGCCCTGCTCGTCCTCGTGGAGGTGGCTGTAGACCTTGGGCCACAGGGTGCGGCGGTTCCAGTCGTCGATGGTCTCGAGGATCTTCGTACGCTCCTCGACCGGGTGCGGGCGGTCGTAGAACGTGCGCACCGAGAAGACCTGCTGCTCCGCCTCGCCGCGGAACATGAAGTAGGTGCGGAACTCCTCCCACGGCGCCGCGAGGTCACCCTCGTCGTCGACGACGTACTTGAGCTCCATCTGCTCGAGGAGCTGCTTCACCAGGTCCTGATCGGGGACGACGGGGCCCGCCGGTCCTGCGGCCTGAGGCTGGGGCTGTCCCCCGAAATTCGGAATCGAGGACGGGTCGATGCTCACCGGGTAATTCCCTTCGTACGGATAACCGCCATCCTCCCCCATCCCGGCCCGTCGGTGGCAAGCCCGACCGGCCGCGATCCGCTGCGGGCTGACACGGCCGTGCCCCCGCCGGGGCGGGGGCACGGCCGTGTCGGGGCGGGATCACCGGACCGGCGCCACCGACAGGTCGCCGTCCACGCGGTCCACGCGGACCGTGTCGCCGTCCTGGATCTCGCCGGACAGGATCTCCCGCGCCATGCGGTCCCCGATGGCCGTCTGGACCAGGCGGCGCAGCGGCCGCGCGCCGTACGCCGGGTCGTTGCCCTCGTCGGCGAGCCAGTCCAGGGCCGCCGGGGTGACGTCCAGCGTGAGGCGGCGCTCCGCGAGGCGGCGGGCCAGCCGGCCGACCTGGAGGCGGGCGATGCGGGCCAGCTCGTCGCGGGTGAGCGCGGAGAACACCACGATGTCGTCCAGCCGGTTCAGGAACTCCGGCTTGAAGGAGGCGCGGACCACCTCCAGGACCTGCTCCCGCTTCTCGGCCTCCGTCCTCGTCGGCTCCGTCAGGAAGTGGCTGCCCAGGTTGGAGGTGAGGACCAGGATCGTGTTGCGGAAGTCGACCGTGCGGCCCTGCCCGTCCGTGAGCCGGCCGTCGTCGAGGACCTGGAGGAGGATGTCGAAGACCTCGGGGTGGGCCTTCTCCACCTCGTCCAGCAGGATCACGCTGTACGGGCGGCGGCGCACCGCCTCCGTCAGCTGGCCGCCCTCCTCGTAGCCGACGTAGCCGGGGGGCGCGCCGACGAGGCGGGCGACGGAGTGCTTCTCCCCGTACTCCGACATGTCGATGCGGACCATCGCCCGCTCGTCGTCGAAGAGGAAGTCCGCGAGCGCCTTGGCCAGCTCCGTCTTGCCGACGCCGGTCGGGCCGAGAAAGAGGAACGAGCCGGTCGGCCGGTCGGGGTCCGCGATGCCCGCGCGCGTGCGGCGCACCGCGTCCGAGACCGCCCGGACGGCCTCGGCCTGCCCGATCAGCCGCTTGCCGAGCTCCTCCTCCATGCGGAGCAGCTTCTGCGTCTCGCCCTCCAGGAGCCGCCCGGCGGGGATGCCGGTCCAGGAGCCGACCACGTCCGCGATGTCGTCGGGGCCGACCTCCTCCTTGACCATCTTGTCCGCGACGCCGGCCGTCTTGGCGGCCTCCTGCTCGGCCTCCGTCGCCGCGGCCAGCTCCCGCTCGACGGCCGGGATCTCCCCGTACAGCAGCTTGGACGCCGTGTCGAAGTCGCCGTCGCGCTGGGCGCGCTCGGCCTGGCCGCGCAGGTCGTCGAGGCGCTCCTTCAGCTCACCGACGCGGTTGAGGCCCTGCTTCTCCTTCTCCCAGCGGGCGGTCAGGCCGCGCAGCTCCTCCTCCTTGTCGGCGAGGTCGCGGCGCAGCTTCTCCAGGCGCTGGACGGAGCCGGGGTCGGTCTCGTTCTTCAGCGCCAGCTCCTCCATGCGGAGGCGGTCGACGGCGCGCTGCAGCTCGTCGATCTCCACGGGCGAGGAGTCGATCTCCATCCGGAGCCGCGAGGCCGCCTCGTCGACGAGGTCGATCGCCTTGTCGGGCAGGAAGCGGGACGTGATGTACCGGTCGGAGAGCGTCGCGGCGGCGACCAGCGCCGAGTCCGCGATCTGCACCTTGTGGTGGGCCTCGTACCGGCCCTTCAGGCCGCGCAGGATGGCGATCGTGTCCTCGACGGTCGGCTCCGCGACCAGGACCTGCTGGAAGCGGCGCTCCAGGGCCGGGTCCTTCTCGATGCGCTCGCGGTACTCGTCGAGCGTGGTCGCGCCGACCATGCGCAGCTCGCCGCGGGCCAGCATGGGCTTGAGCATGTTGCCCGCGTCCATGGCGGAGTCGCCGCCGGCGCCCGCGCCGACGACCGTGTGCAGCTCGTCGATGAAGGTGATGATCTGGCCGTCGCTCTCCTTGATCTCGGAGAGGACGGTCTTCAGCCGCTCCTCGAACTCGCCCCGGTACTTCGCCCCGGCGACCATGGCGCCCAGGTCGAGGGCGACGAGCCGCTTGTCGCGCAGCGACTCGGGGACGTCGCCCTTCACGATGCGCTGGGCGAGGCCCTCGACGACGGCGGTCTTGCCGACGCCGGGCTCGCCGATGAGGACGGGGTTGTTCTTGGTGCGCCGCGACAGGACCTGGACGACGCGGCGGATCTCCTGGTCGCGGCCGATGACCGGGTCGAGCTTGCCCTCGCGGGCGGCGGCCGTGAAGTCCGTGCCGAACTTCTCCAGCGCCTTGTACTGGCCCTCCGGGTCCTGCGTGGTGACCCGGCGCGTGCCGCGGGACCGGGTGAAGGCGGCCAGCAGCTTCTTCGCGTCGGCGCCCTGCCGGGTGAGCAGCTCGCCGGCCGGCCCGCCCTTGGCGGCGATGCCGATGAGCAGGTGCTCCGTCGACAGGTACTCGTCGCCGAGGTCGCGGGCGCGGGCCTGGGCGTCGGCGACGACGGCCAGCAGGTCACGGTTGGGCTGCGGCGGGGCGACGGTCGACCCGGTGACGCTCGGGAGGGCGGAGAGGAGCCGCTCGGCGCCGGAGCGCACGGCGGCCTGGTCGGCCTCGACGGCGGCGAGCAGGTCGACGAGGTTCTCGTTTTCCTGGCCGGAGAGCAGCGCCAGCAGCAGGTGCGCCGGAGTCAGGTCCGGGTGTCCGTCGGACACGGCGCGGCTGGTGGCGGCGTTGAGTGCGTCCCGGCTCTTGTTGGTCAGCTCGGCGTCCACGGGTGCTTGGTCCTCCTCGGCTGCTGGTGTGCGTACGTACCGGCTATGACTCAGCCAACGTGCACAAAGTTGAGTCTATTCCACTCAATGTGGTGAGGGCCAGCAGCCGCCGGTAGGTTCCGACCCATGGCCATCGACCTGCGCGACCCCCACGCCTCCTACGTCAGCTTCTGGCGGGAGCGGCACATGTGCACTCTGACGACTCTCCGCCCGGACGGCACTCCACACGTGGTGGCGGTGGGGGTGACGTACGACCCGGAGGGCGGCGGGAAGGGGATCGCCCGCGTCATCACCAACAAGAACAGCCGGAAGGTGGCCAACGTCCTGGCCGCCGGCCCCGACGGCGCCCCGGTCGCCGTGTGCCAGGTGGACGCGGGGCGCTGGGCGACGCTGGAGGGCCGCGCGGTGGTCCGCACGGAGCCGGACGCGGTCGCGGACGCCGTCGCCCGGTACGCGGAGCGGTACGGGCGCACACCGACGCCGAACCCGGACCGGGTCGTGATCGAGATCACCCTCACCCGGGCGATGGGGCGCGCCTAGGGCGCGGCTTCACGGGCGCGGCCCGTCCCGGACGCGCGCAGCACAGCGGCGCCATCGTGTTTCAGGTCCACGATGGCGCCGCTGTGTGGGGGAAGCACCTGAGCGATCTACAACGACGGGGGAATCGCTCAGGCGCTGCGGGGGGTGGCGGTGGTGGGCTGGGCCTCGACGAGCTGGTGGTCACGCTGGTCGAGGTTGACGAAAATCATTCCGTAGCGGATGGCGCAACGGACGGGCTGCGGCGCGCCGCGCGGCCGGCGGAGGCACCGGTAGGCGCGGATGTCCTCGTCCTCCCCGCGGGTGATGACGATCGGCTCGCCGAAGAGGGTGACCATCAACGAGTCACCCCCCTGCGGCACGGCGGTGACGAGGTCGATGAAGTGCCACCCGGAGCGGTAGGCGGACGCCATCTCACGGCGGAAGCGGGAGTCGTCGGGGACGTTCATGCGACGACACCCGTCGGCGCGGAGCCGGCGCTCTCCCAGGAGGGCTCACCGAAGGTCGACGGGGCAACCTCCCACGAGGGCTCGCGCGGACTCGCCGGTCCGACCTCCCATGAGGGCTCACCTGCGACGACACTGCCCGCGGACACCGTTTCCCACGACGGCTCGCCGCTGAGGGCGGCGACACCGCACGCGGCCGCCGCGGCGACAGCTATGGCGCTAAGTGCACGAACCATCCTGGTCATGGACGATCTCCACCTCTTTTTGTCCTTACCTCCTCCCCCGCGCCTATGACGATGGCTCACTCCGAACGCTTCCACCAGCCGATACAGGCATCATGTTCCTGAAATACAGGACCCTGAGGGGGGTGCAGATGCGGTCTAAGGTGGACAATCCGGAAACCGAGCACAGTCATGACGAGCTGTGCGAAGCCGGAAAGCACCTGTACGCGGCTGCCCTGCGCGCCGGCCGGATAGCCCGCTCCGAGATCGAGGCGGCACCCTGCCTCGTCGACCTCGCCCTGCTGCATCCGGATCCGGACGACCCGCAGTGGCTGCGGCCCGTCCCTCCGTCCATCGCCCTCAACCAGCTGATACACCCCATCGAGCGGGAGATCCAGCAGCGGCGGCAGCGGGCGCTGTCGTTGGCCGATGCATTCGAGCCGTTCATGACGATCCCCGCCGCGGCCCCCTCCACCAGCGACGCGATCAACGTCCTCGAAGGACTCGCCGTCATCAACGCCGAACTCGACCGCGTGACGGACGAGTGCGCGGTCGAACTCCTCACCATCCAGCCCGGCAGCGGACGCAAACCCGAGACTGTCAAGGCCGCCCTGCGCCGGGTGGAGCCCCTGCTCGGCCGCGGTGTCCGGATGCGGACCCTCTACCAGCACACGGCCCGGCACCACTCGGCGACCATGGGGTACGTCGAGCGGATCACCCCGTACGGGCTGGAGGTGCGCACGCTCGAGGAGATCATCGACCGGCTGATCATCGTCGACCGCAAGGTCGCCTTCATCCCGGCCCGCAGCGACCGCCAGGTCGCGCTGGAGCTGCGCCACGAGGGGCTCGTGCAGTACCTCGTCGGCGTCTTCGAGCAGTTCTGGCTGCACGGCATCCCCTGGGAGGAGGAGGTCGTCACGTACACGCCCGCCCTCAACGGGATAAGCGGCATCCAGCGCTCCATCGCCAAGCTCCTGGTCGAGGGCCACGTCGACGAGGCCATCGCCCGCCGCCTCGGCATGAACGTCCGCACCTGCCGCGCCCACATAGCCAAGCTCGCGTCCACGCTCGGCAGCGGCAGCCGCGCCCAGCTGGGCTACCTCATCGCCCGGTCCGGCATCCTCGACCAGGAGGCGGGCCAGGGACAGGAGCCGGAACCGGCCCGCGGCCACGACTGACCGCCCGCCGCGCCCCGGCCGCCCCACCGCCCGGCTACGCGCCCTCCGGCACCCAGGGCGTGACCTCCACCGCGTCGGTGTTGCCCAGGTCCAGCGGCCCGTCGTGCGGGGCGACCGTCTGCGCGGCGGCCCCCCGGCCGGGTGCGACGCGCAGGTACGCGCCGTTCGTCGCCGCGACGTCCGCCCGCGTCACCGTGTTCCGCCACAGGACCCCCGAGCGGGCCCGCTGCCCCGGCCGCAGCACGAACGTGGACCGGGCCCGCCCGCCGTCCACCGCGTCCGTGCCGAGGCGCACGGTCACGTCGAGCTCCTCGCGCCCCGCGTCCAGCACGGCCACGTCCGGGTAGCCGCTCACCTCGAACGGCCGGGCGCCGCAGTTGTCGAGGAACACCGACAGCGCCCGCTGCCCCAGGGCGGCCTCCGTGTCCCCCAGGGTGATCCGCACGCCCGACTCGGGGCACGCGCCCGGCGAGGGCGCCCTCCCGGTCGCGGAGGGCGGGGGCGGCGCGTCCGGTCCCGTCCCGTCCGCCGAACACCCCGCGGCCACCGCCGTGAACACGGCCGCGGCGGCGAACGCCACGCTCCCCCTCGTACGCATTCCCGGATCATCGCACGCGTGAGGCCCCCTCCTCGGAGGGGGCCTCACGTCATGTCCGCTCCCGGCGCCTTCCGCCGGGGGACTACTCGCCGGCGCGCTTGCCGCCCGGCCGCCACACGACCAACGCACTGGTCTGCTGCACGTCCTGATAGGGCACCAGGTCCCGCCGGTACGAGGCGTGCACCTGCGCCTCGCGCTGACGCATCGCCACCGCCGCGCCCTCCAGGGCCGCGGTCAGCTCGGCCACCCGGGCCTCCAGCACGGTGACCTGGTTCTCCAGCTCGATGATGCGCTTGATTCCGGCCAGGTTGATGCCCTCGTCCTGCGACAGCTGCTGCACCTGCCGGAGCAGTTCGATGTCGCGGGCCGAGTAGCGGCGGCCCCGGCCGGCCGTACGGTCCGGGGAGACGAGCCCCAGCCGGTCGTACTGGCGCAGCGTCTGCGGGTGGAGCCCGCTGAGCTGCGCCGCCACCGAGATGACGTACACCGGGGTCTCGTCGGTCAGTTCGTACGGGTTGCGTCGGCGTGCGTCCATTGCCTCAAGCCCCCTTCGCGGCCTGGAACAGATCCGCCCGCGGGTCCTCACCCGCGGTAGCTTGACGGTACGTCTCCAGAGCCTCACGCGCCTTGTCGTTCAGCTCCTTCGGTACGGCGACCTCGACCGTGACCAGCAGGTCGCCGCGCGTGCCGTCCTTGCGGACCGCCCCCTTGCCCCGTGCCCGCATCGTGCGGCCGTTGGGCGTGCCGGCGGGGATCTTCAGCGTGACCGGCGGTCCGCCGAGGGTCGGCACCCTGATCTCGCCCCCGAGGGCCGCCTCCGGGTACGAGACGGGCACGGTGACGGTGAGGTTGTCGCCCTTGCGGCCGAAGACCGGGTGCGCGTCGACGTGGACGACCACGTACAGGTCGCCGGCCGGACCGCCCCGCTCGCCGGGGGCGCCCTTGCCGCGCAGCCTGATCCGCTGCCCGTCGGAGACCCCCGCCGGGATGCGGACCTGCATGGTGCGCGACGACTTGGCGCGGCCGCTGCCGTGGCACACCTCGCACGGGTCCTGTGCGATCAGCCCGCGGCCCTTGCAGTCCACGCACGGGTCGGTCAGCGAGAAGCCGCCGCCCGAGCCGCGCGACACCTGGCCGGTGCCGACGCACGTCGGGCAGACCTGCGGCGTGCCGTGCTTGTCGCCCGTGCCGGAGCAGGCCTGGCAGGGCTGCTGGCTGGACATGCGCAGCGGGACGGTGGCCCCGTCGACCGCCTCGGTGAAGCTGAGCGTCACCTCGGACTCGACGTCCTGGCCGCGACGCGGCTGCGTACGGGTGCCCGTGGCGCCGCCCCGGTTGAACAGGCCGCCGAAGACGTCCCCGAGCCCGCCGCCGAAGCCGCCGGCGCCGCCCGCCCCGCCCTGGCCGCCGAACAGGTCGCCCAGGTCGAAGTTGAACGTGCCGCCCGCGCCGCCGGGTCCGGGGCGGAAGCCGCCGTTCCCGAAGAGGGCGCGCGCCTCGTCGTACTCCTTGCGCTTCTTGGGGTCGCCGAGGATGTCGTTCGCCTCGGAGATCTCCTTGAAGCGGGTCTCCGCTGCGGTGTCGCCCTTGTTGGCGTCCGGGTGGAACTCGCGGGCGAGCTTCCGGTACGCCTTCTTGATCTCGGCCTCGGTGGCGTCCTTGGGGACGCCGAGGACCTTGTAGTAGTCCTTCTCGACGAAGTCCTTCGTGCTCATCGACGTCCCTCCTTCCGGACGGTCACCGCGCCGGCCCGGGGGCCGGCGGTCCCGTGACCGCCGGCCCCGCGGCTGTCAGCCCTCCTCGGGGCCACCGTTCTCCTCGTCGGCCGACTTCTCTTCCTTCGCGGCCGGCGCGGCGCCCGGCTGGGGCTCGGCGACGGCGACACGCGCGGGACGGATGGTCCGCTCGCCGATCCGGTACCCCGGCTGGAGGATCGCCACGCAGGTCGTCTCGGTGACGTCCGGCGCGTACGAGTGCATCAGCGCCTCGTGCACGGTCGGGTCGAAGGGCTCGCCCTCCTTGCCGAACTGCTGGAGGCCCATCTTGGCGACGGTGGTCTCCAGCGACTCGGCGACCGACTTGAAGCCGCCGACCAGCTCGCCGTGCTCCCGCGCCCGGCCGATGTCGTCGAGCACCGGCAGCAGTTCGGACAGGAGGTTCGCGATGGCGACCTCCTTGACCGCGATGCGGTCCCGCTCCACCCGCCGGCGGTAGTTCTGGTACTCGGCCTGGAGCCGCTGGAGGTCCGCGGTGCGCTCGGCGAGCGCGGTGCGGGTCTGGTCCAGCTGGGCGGTCAGGCCGATCGACTGGCCCGTCTGGTTCGCGTCCCCGGCCGGGGCCGCCGCACCCTCCTCGACGGAAGGGCTCTCGGCGGCCTCGGCGGCGTCGTCGGAAGTGGCGCCGGAGGGGACGTCGGGCTTCTCCTCGAAGCCCGGGGTCTCCTCCGTCATGCGGCCCCACCCTTCGGCTTCTCGTCGTCGACGATCTCGGCGTCGATCACGTCGTCGTCGGCCTTGGCGCCCTCGGCACCCGCCTGGGCACCGCCCGCCGCCTGGCCGGCCTGCGCGTCGGCGTACAGGGCCTGGCCGAGCTTCTGGGAGACCGCCGCGACCTTCTCGGTGGCGGTGCGGATCTCCGCGGTGTCCTCGCCCTTCAGCTTCTCCTTGAGCTCGTTCACCGCCGTCTCGACCTCGGTCTTGACCTCGCCCGGCACCTTGTCGGCGTTGTCGGTGAGGAACTTCTCGGTCTGGTAGACGAGCTGCTCGCCCTGGTTGCGGGTCTCGGCGGCCTCGCGGCGCTTGTGGTCCTCCTCCGCGTACCGCTCGGCCTCCTCACGCATCCGGTCGACCTCGTCCTTCGGGAGCGAGGAGCCGCCGGTGACGGTCATCTTCTGCTCCTTGCCCGTCCCGAGGTCCTTGGCCGTGACGTGCATGATGCCGTTGGCGTCGATGTCGAAGGAGACCTCGATCTGCGGGACGCCGCGCGGGGCCGGCGGGAGGCCGGTCAGCTCGAACATGCCGAGCTTCTTGTTGTACGCCGCGATCTCGCGCTCGCCCTGGTAGACCTGGATCTGCACCGACGGCTGGTTGTCCTCCGCCGTCGTGAAGATCTCGGAGCGCTTCGTCGGGATCGTGGTGTTGCGCTCGATGAGCTTGGTCATGATGCCGCCCTTGGTCTCGATGCCGAGGGACAGCGGGGTGACGTCGAGGAGCAGGACGTCCTTGACCTCGCCCTTGAGGACACCGGCCTGGAGCGAGGCGCCGATCGCGACGACCTCGTCCGGGTTCACGCCCTTGTTGGCCTCCTTGCCGCCGGTCAGCTCCTTGACGAGCTCGGCGACGGCCGGCATGCGGGTCGAGCCACCGACGAGGACGACGTGGTCGATCTCGGAGAGCTGGATGCCCGCGTCCTTGATCACGTTGTGGAACGGGATCTTGCAGCGCTCGAGCAGGTCGGCCGTCAGCTGCTGGAACTGGGCGCGCGTGAGCTTCTCGTCCAGGTGCAGCGGGCCCTCGGCGGACGCCGTGATGTAGGGGAGGTTGATCGACGTCTCGGTGGACGAGGACAGCTCGATCTTCGCCTTCTCGGCGGCCTCGCGGAGGCGCTGGAGCGCCATCTTGTCCTTGGCGAGGTCCACGCCGTGGCCGCTCTGGAACTGCTTGACCAGGTAGTCGACGACGCGCTGGTCCCAGTCGTCACCACCGAGGTGGTTGTCGCCGTTGGTGGCCTTCACCTCGACGACGCCGTCGCCGATCTCCAGCAGCGAGACGTCGAAGGTGCCGCCACCGAGGTCGAAGACGAGGATCGTCTGGTCGTCCTTGTCGAGCCCGTACGCCAGGGCGGCGGCGGTCGGCTCGTTGACGATGCGCAGGACGTTCAGGCCCGCGATCTCGCCGGCCTCCTTGGTGGCCTGGCGCTCGGAGTCGTTGAAGTACGCCGGGACGGTGATGACCGCGTCCGTGACCTTCTCGCCCAGGTACGCCTCGGCGTCCCGCTTCAGCTTCTGCAGGATGAACGCGGAGATCTGCTGCGGGTTGAAGTTCTTCCCGTCCAGCTCGATCTTCCAGTCCGTGCCCATGTGGCGCTTGACCGAGCGGATGGTCCGGTCGACGTTGGTGACGGCCTGCCGCTTGGCGACCTCACCCACGAGGACCTCGCCGTTCTTGGCGAAGGCGACGACGGACGGCGTGGTCCTGGCGCCCTCGGCGTTGGTGATGACGGTGGGCTCGCCGCCTTCCAGAACGCTGACGACGGAGTTAGTCGTGCCCAGGTCGATGCCGACCGCACGTGCCATTTCGATTCCTCCAGCTGACTTGAGCGGAACAGACTCAAGGATGCACCACTCATCCCGTGCGGTCAACAGACCTGAGTCAGCCCGACTCAGCTTTTATCCGGCCCTTATGCGCAACACGCGGTGCGCCCACCCCTCCGCGGCCGGTCGCCGCGCCTATCCTTCTGCACACTGGACAATCTGCACCATCCGCCCCTTCCCCACCTACGGCGCCTTACCCTCCTTTTCCTCGCATTCCGGATTTCCCGGACCGGCGCCACGACGCCCGCCCCGCCATGACGTCCCAGAACGGTCAGGTGACGCGCCATGCACCCCAAGCGCATCCTGGATCTGGCCCTCGGCTCCGTCCTCCTCGCCCTCGCCGCCCCCGCGCTCCTCGCCGCCGCGGCCGCGCGCGCCCTGCGCCGCCCGCCCGGCAGCCTCCTCGTGCGGGAGGCGGCGACCGGCCTGCACGGCCGGACGTTCACGCTGCGCACCCTGCCGGTCCGCCGGCTGCGCCTCGACGCGCTGTCGCGGCTGCCCCACGTCGTACGGGGGGAGATGTCACTCGTGGGGCCCGCGCCGCTGCCGCCGGGGGCCCCCGGCGCGGACGCGGCGTGGCGGCACCTCGTCAAGCCGGGGCTGACGGGACTGGCGCAGGTGAGGCGGGGCTCCGCGCTCCCGTGGGACGAACCCCTGCTGCTGGACCAGCACTACGTGGAGCACCATGGGATGGGACTGGACGCGGCTCTGCTCCTCCGCACGCCCCGGGCCCTGATCGGCACCCCGCGGCGACGGGGGCGATGAGCGGCGGTCAGGCTCACCTGAGCGACGCAGATCACCGCGTGCGCGGCTACAGTGCGGCGGAATAACTGGGTACGCTCAGCACCGAACCCAATAAGTTACCGCTTAGTAGTGCTGGATCCCCCACCTCGCAGGCCCGAGGAGCCCCCATGCAACTCGCCGCGATCATTGTGTCGCTGACCCTGACCGTGGTCGGCGTTGCGCTCTTTGCCCGAGCGATCGCGCACATCTACCGGTTCGTGAAGCTCGGCCAGCCCGTGCCGGCCGGCAGCCGCACCGACGACTGGAAGGCCCGCACGGTCACCGTGGTCCGGGAGTTCCTCGGTCACACCCGGATGAACCGCTGGGGGATCGTCGGCTTCGCGCACTGGTTCGTCGCGGTCGGCTTCCTCACCCTGCCGCCCACGCTGGCGCAGGCGTACGGACAGCTCTTCCGCGCCGACTGGACCCTGCCGGTCATCGGCGGCTTCCTGCCGTTCGAGATGTACACCGAGCTGATCGGCCTGCTGACGGTCCTCGGCATCGCCGTGCTGATCGTGATCCGGCTGCTGAGCCTGCCGTCCCGCGCCGGCCGCAAGTCGCGCTTCACCGGCTCCAAGGCCTGGCAGGCGTACTTCGTCGAGTACATCATCCTGACCATCGGCCTGGTCATCCTGGTCCTGCGCGGCCTCGAGGGCGCGCTGCACCACGTCGACTCCTACGACCCGGCCTACTTCGTGTCGTACCCGCTGGTCCTCGCCTTCGACGGCCTGGACACCGGCACCCTGCAGAACCTCGTCTACCTCGCCGCCATGGTGAAGATCAGCGTCTCCCTGATCTGGATGATCACGGTCTCGCTCAACACCAACATGGGCGTCGCCTGGCACCGCTTCCTCGGCTTCCCGAACATCTGGTTCAAGCGCAACGCCACCGGCGAGACCGCGCTGGGCGCCCTGCTGCCGATGACGTCCGGCGGCAAGGTGATCGACTTCGAGACCGTCTTCGACGACGAGGAGGGCGCGGAGGAGACCGTCTTCGGCGTCTCCCAGGTGGAGCACTTCTCCTGGAAGGGCATCCTCGACTTCTCCACGTGCACCGAGTGCGGCCGCTGCCAGTCGCAGTGCCCCGCCTGGAACACGGGCAAGCCGCTCTCCCCGAAGCTCCTGATCATGTCGCTGCGCGACCACGCGCACGCCAAGGCGCCCTACCTGCTCGCCGGCGGCGGCAAGACGGCGGAGGGCGAGGAGAAGGCGTCCGCGGAGCAGCTCGCCGGCGTCCCGGCGTCCGCCCTCGCCGAGGCCGAGCGCCCGCTGGTCGGCACCGCCGAGGAGAACGGCGTCATCGACCCGGACGTCCTGTGGTCCTGCACCACCTGCGGCGCCTGCGTCGAGCAGTGCCCCGTCGACATCGAGCACGTCGACCACATCGTCGACATGCGCCGCTACCAGGTGATGATCGAGTCCGCGTTCCCGTCCGAGGCGGGCACGATGCTCAAGAACCTGGAGAAGAAGGGCAACCCCTGGGGCCTGGCCAAGAAGCAGCGCGTCGAGTGGACCAAGGAGGTCGACTTCGAGGTCCCGATCGTCGGCAAGGACGTCGAGGACCTGTCGGAGATCGACTACCTGTACTGGGTCGGCTGCGCCGGCGCCCTGGAGGACCGCGCCAAGAAGACCACCAAGGCCTTCGCGGAGCTGCTGCACATGGCGGGCGTCAAGTTCGCGATCATGGGCGGCGACGAGAAGTGCACCGGTGACTCCGCCCGCCGCCTGGGCAACGAGCCGCTGTTCCAGCAGCTCGGCCAGGAGAACGTCGCGATGCTGAACATGGCGTTCGGCGAGGACGACGAGGACGAGTCGACGAAGAAGCCCAAGGCCTCCAAGAAGATCGTCGCGACCTGCCCACACTGCTTCAACACGATCGCGAACGAGTACCCGCAGCTGGGCGGCGAGTTCGAGGTCATCCACCACACGCAGCTGCTCCAGCACCTCATCGACGAGGGCAGGCTCACCCCGGTGACCCCGGTCGACGGCCTGATCACCTACCACGACCCGTGCTACCTGGGCCGGCACAACAAGGTCTACACGCCGCCGCGCGAGATCATGTCCGCCGTCCCCGGCCTGCGCCAGCAGGAGATGCACCGCCACAAGGAGCGCGGCTTCTGCTGCGGCGCCGGCGGCGCGCGGATGTGGATGGAGGAGCGCATCGGCAAGCGCATCAACACCGAGCGCGTCGACGAGGCCCTGTCGCTCAACCCGGACATCGTGTCCACGGCGTGCCCCTTCTGCCTGGTCATGCTGACGGACTCGGTGAACGGCAAGAAGAACGAGGGCCAGGCCAAGGAGACGCTCCAGGTCGTGGACGTGGCGCAGCTCCTCCTGGAGTCGGTGAAGACCCCGGAGCCCGAGGCCCCCGAGGCCGACGCGGCGCCGGAGCCGGAGCCCGCGCAGTAGGACCGGCCACCGGTACCGGCCCGTGACAGGACGGCCGGGTCCGCCCCCAGGGGGGGGTGGACCCGGCCGTTCCGGTTTTCCGCGCCCCTCGGGGGCGGCCCCCTGGCGTGTCGGCCCTTCGGGGGACGCCGGCCCCTAGGGGATGTCACAGCTCAGCAGCAAAGAGGGCCCGGCGAACGGCCGGGTACGCCGGTGCGGGCGGAACCGGGTACGTTCATAGACGTGGCTGGATTCAGGATCGGACGCGGCCGGGACAACCGCACCCCGCACCAACAAGGGCAGCAGCCCCCGCACCCGCGGCAGGGGCCGTACGGCAACGCCGGCGCGCCCGCGCCGCCGTCGTACGGGTCGCCGCAGCAGTGGTCGCGGGACGGACGCACGCACGGCGAACCGGAGTACTTCGGCGACCCCTACCAGCAGCAGGCCGCGCCGCACCCGCACCACCCCCGGCAGCCGTACCCGCCCCAGGCGCACACCGCGAACAACCCGGGCCACACCCAGGTGTTCAGCGTCAACGAGGACCCGTACGGCCCGCCGGACACCTACCAGGCGGGCGCCCCCGCCCCCTCCGGCCCGCGCCTGCCCTGGCAGCAGCTCCTGGCCGGCATCGTGCTGCGCCCCGGCCCGACGTTCTGGCAGATGCGCGACCACGCGGTCTGGCTGCCGGCGCTGACGGTCACCTTCGTGTACGGCCTGCTCGCGCTGTTCGGCTTCGACAAGGCCCGCGACGAGGCGATCAACGCGACCCTGTCGACGGCGGTGCCGTCCGTCCTGCTCACGGGCGTCATGTTCGTCGTGGGCGGCGTGATCCTGGGCGCGGTGACCCACACCCTGGCCCGCCAGCTGGGCGGCAACGGGGCGTGGCAGCCGACCGTGGGCCTGTCGATGCTGATCATGTCGATGACGGACGCGCCGCGCCTGCTGTTCGCGATGTTCCTGGGCGGCGAGAACGCCCTGGTGCAGGTGATCGGCTGGCTGTCGTGGCTGGCGGCGGGCGCGCTGTTCACGTCCATGGTGAGCAAGTCCCACGACCTGCCCTGGCCGAAGGCCCTGGGGGCGTCGGCGATCCAGCTGGTGGCGCTGCTGTCGCTGATCAAGCTGGGCACGTTGTAGGAACACCCCGGGCACACGGCAGGGGCCCGCGGCGCTCTCGCGTCCGCGGGCCCCTGCCGTGTGCCCCCCCCCTGCGCCCTCAGGCGTCGAGCACCTGCCCGGTACGCCGCACGACGGGCTTCTCGACGCTCCAGGGGAAGTTGATCCAGTCGTCGGTGCGCTTCCAGACGTACTCGCACTTCACCAGGGAGTGGGACTTCTCGTAGATGACGGCCGACCGGACCTCGGCGACGTGGTCGAGGCAGAAGTCGTGGACGAGCTTCAGGGTCTTGCCGGTGTCGGCGACGTCGTCGGCGATCAGGACCTTCTTGTTGCTGAAGTCGATCGCGTTCGGGACGGGCGCGAGCATCACCGGCATCTCCAGGGTGGTGCCGACGCCCGTGTAGAACTCCACGTTCACGAGGTGGATGTTCTTGCAGTCGAGCGCGTAGGCGAGCCCGCCGGCCACGAAGACACCGCCGCGGGCGATGGACAGCACCACGTCCGGCTCGTAACCGTCGTCCGCGACGGTCTGGGCGAGCTCGCGCACCGCGCGGCCGAACCCTTCGTACGTGAGGTTCTCCCGTACACCACTCATGCTCACACCTGCGTCCGATGGAAGTTCTGGAAGGACCGCGAGGCCGTGGGCCCGCGCTGCCCCTGGTACCGGGACCCGTACCGGTCGCTGCCGTACGGGAACTCGGCCGGCGAGCTGAGCCGGAACATGCACAGCTGGCCGATCTTCATCCCCGGCCACAGCTTGATCGGCAGGGTCGCGAGGTTCGACAGTTCCAGGGTCACATGTCCGGAGAACCCGGGGTCGATGAAACCCGCGGTCGAATGCGTGACGAGGCCGAGCCGCCCGAGCGAGCTCTTGCCCTCCAGCCGGGAGGCGAGGTCGTCCGACAGGGAGATGACCTCGTACGTCGAGGCGAGCACGAACTCGCCCGGGTGGAGGATGAACGCCTCGTCCCCGTCCGGCTCCACCAGCCGGGTGAGATCGGCCTGCTCGACGGCGGGGTCGATGTGGGGGTAGCGGTGGTTCTCGAACACCCGGAAGTAGCGGTCGAGCCGCACGTCGATGCTCGAGGGCTGCACCATGGATTCGTCGTACGGGTCGATCCGCACCCGTCCGGATTCGATCTCGGCCCGGATGTCCTTGTCTGAGAGAAGCACGTCCCGAGGATACGCAGAGCGCGCGGGCCCGCCCCAATCGGACGGACGCCCGCGCGCTCCCCACCAGGGACGACGGCGGCCGTACGGACCGCTAGGCCGTGTCTTCAAAGTCCCGTCTGCCTGCCGGCGTCTGGCACGCCCTCCCCCGAGCTCTCGGCTGCGCTCGAGCAGGGGGGACCCCCAGCCGCGTTGTCGTCGGTCGCCCATGCTCCGCAGTGGCTCCCTCCTCCGCCTTGCGATCGCACGCACCAGACGCCGCCCGGCCCGCCCTACGGGCGAACGACGCTACTTTGAAGACACTCCCTAGCCCCGCTCGGCCGCCCCCGCGGTCACGGGCACGGCGTGCCGCAGCCGCGCGCACCGGGGACAGCGGATGAGCCGCCCGGGCCCGATCCGCCCCGCACCGAGGTTCTGCATCGGGAACGTCGCGGTACTGAACACGTGCCCCTCGGCACACCGGACGACGGTTCGCTCCATGGAGTGCATCAAGCCCTTTCCCAGCAAGTGGTGGACGAGGCAGCCACATTAGGGGATCAACGGGACACCACTCCAGGCGGCACTCCGACCCCCACCCTACGCCCCAACTCCCCACCCGAAACCGCCGGATCATCCCGCCCGACACACGAAAACCCCGCGGCGCGACGCACCGGGGGCTGCGGATGGGGTACAGTGAGCGACGATGCGGACGGAGCTCCGGCCGCTGTGCGGGTGTAGTTTAATGGTAGAACATGAGCTTCCCAAGCTCAGAGCGCGGGTTCGATTCCCGTCACCCGCTCCATAGCGAAGGCCCTGGTCAGCGACCAGGGCCTTGTCTGTTGTCCGGACCACGCCAGGCGTCGCGCGCCAGATCCGCACCGGATGACGGGTCGGCGCCCTCCCGGTGGGCGGCCCGCACCAGTTGGTCGAGCTCGTCCGCGGCCTTCTGCTGCCGGGCCAGGTCCGAGTGCTGGCGGGTCAGCGCGGCTTTTCCCGACGACCGTCCCGCTCGGACCATCGGGCCCTTGAACGTGGCGCCCGAACGGGGGCGAGTACGTAGGGGGGAGAGCAAGAGGTGCGGGCGCCGTCGAGGGTTCGGTCGGGTGGCGCCGGAGAACATCCGGTCGGTACGGACGCTGGGGCGCGAGCCTGGCCGGCAGGGTGATCACTCGAAGCAATCACCGAGGGTGCGGTTGTGGCGACACATAGTTAGCGTCGGCTTCGGTGGCCGGATCTGGACGTCCTGGGTCGGAGCACGTCTCGCATGGTGCTCCGGGGTTCCGGTGAAACTTCTGGTCCGCAGGCCGCCTCGACCGCGACTCAAGGAGTCCCCTTGGCAAACGAACTGCTCTTCTACCGGCCGGACAACGGTCACATCGCCACTGGTCGGCTGGAATCCGACGGCAACTTCACCGGCCTCGCCACCGGCGTCGTCTCGCCCGGCTGGACCCACGTCGTCTCCGTGAACCGAGAGCTGCTCTTCTACCGAGCCGACAACGGCCACATCGCCACCGGCCGACTGGAAACCAACGGCAACTTCACCGGCCTCGCCACCGGCGTCGTCTCGCCCGGCTGGACCCACGTCGTCTCCGTGAACCGAGAGCTGCTCTTCTACCGAGCCGACAACGGCCACATCGCCACCGGCCGACTGGAAACCAACGGCAACTTCACCGGCCTCGCCGAGGGCGGACTCTCCGCGGGCTGGGGACGCGTGACCTCCGTCGACTGACCCCACCGCGCGGCCCGTACGAGCCGGCCGCGACCCGCGGCGCCCCCCTCCGGTGCTCGGCGCCGTCCTCCCGGAGGGCCGGCCGCACGGACCGTCGTGTCCTTGGGCGCCGCCCCGGTACCGGGCCGGGCTCCCGCCCCGGTACCGGGGGAGCCGGCCGCGGCCTTCGCGCGGCGCCGGCTCCCGGGCCGGAGCCGTTCCCTCCGGGATCGTCCGCCGTGGACGGGCCGGTCCGTCGGCCCAGGCCGCGGGCTTTGGCCGGACGTCTTCGCCGACGCTAGGGTGTGGCGCCGTACTCGGCGGATCGCTTCCCTGAGGAAGGTGGGAATGGGGCTCATGGACGCGGACCACACGAGGCTGGTGGTCGCGGCGCAGACCGGTGACGACCGGGCGCGCGAGAAGCTGATCGCCGCGTACCTGCCGCTGCTCTACAACATCGTCGGGCGGGCGCTGAACGGACACGCCGACGTCGACGACGTCGTCCAGGAGACCCTGCTGCGCGCGGTGCGCGACCTGCCCGCCCTCCGTGCCCCGGAAAGCTTCCGCTCCTGGCTGGTGTCGATCACGCTCCGCCAGATCAACACCCACTGGCACCGGCAGCGCACCCTCGCCGACCGGACCACGGTCATCGACGAGGCGCTCGGGACACCGGACGCCGGCGCCGCGACCGAGGACGTGACGGTCCTGCGCCTGCACATGTCGGACGAGCGCCGCCAGGTGGTCGAGGCCGGCCGGTGGCTCGACCCGGAGCACCGGGTGCTGCTGTCGCTGTGGTGGCAGGAACGCGCCGGCCTGCTGAGCCGTCATGACATCGCCGCCGCGACGGGGCTCAGTGCCGCCCACGCCGGGGTGCGCCTGCAGCGCATGCGCGAGCAGTTGGAACTGAGCCGGACGATCGTCGCCGCGCTGGAGGCGCACCCGCGCTGTCCGCAGTTGGAGGAGACCGTCGCCGGCTGGGACGGTCTCCGTACGTCCGTGTGGCGCAAGCGGATCGCGCGGCATGTCCGCGACTGCCCGGTCTGCGCGGTGACGACGGAACGGGTTCCGGCCGAACTGCTGCTCCTCGACCTCGCGCCGCTGGCCGTCCCGGCCGCGCTCGTCACCGCGCTGATCGCCAAGGGCCTGCTGTCGGGTACGGCCGCGAGCGCCGCCGGGCTGGCCACGGCGCACGCCACCGTCGGCGCGGCGGCGGGGGGAGGCGGCCTGCACGGCTCGCTGATCGGCAAGCTGCACGCGGTGACCGCGCATCCGATGGTGGGCCTCGCCACCGGCGCGGTGCTCATAGCCGGGACCGTCACCTACGCGGTCTGGCCCGAACCGGCGCCCCGGGTGCCCGGCGTCACCGCCGCTCCCACGGCCGGCGCCCCCACGGTCGGCGCCCCCACGACCGGCGCCCCGGCGGCCGCCGCTCCCACGGCCGGCACCCCCGCGCCGAGCCCGTCGCGCACCCCCGCGCCGGCCGAACCGTCCCCGGTGGGTCCGTCCGCCGTCGCGGGCACCGTTCCGCTGGGCGCACGGTCGCTGGAGTCCGTGGACCGGCCCGGCCTGTACGTCACGTACGACGGTGACTTCGCGACGCTCGGCAGCGTCCCCGCGTCCGGTGGCGCGCAGGCACGGCAACGGGTCACCTTCACGGTCGTCGGGGGGCTGGCCGACACACGGTGCGTCACCTTCCGCGCCGCGGACGGCCGGTACCTGCGCCACCACTACCTGCGGCTGCGGCTGAGCGCCGACGACGGCAGCGAACTGTTCCGTGAGGACGCCACCTTCTGCCCGCGCCCCGGGGCGGTCGCCGGGTCGGTGACCCTGCACGCGCACAACTACCCCGGATCGGTCCTCCGCCACCGCGACGGCGGCATCTGGCTCGACGGCTCCGACGGGACTCGGGCCTTCGCCGGTCAGGCCTCCTTCATCACGCGCGAGGCCCGGGCCTGAGGGCCCTTCCCCGAACGTGCCGGGCCGGGTCGCCCGGCGGCGGGTGATGATCCCGCGGCACGGTCCCGCACCACGCCCTCCCCGGCCCGGCGGTGGGCCGGGTGCCGCGCCCGATCCGGCTCCCACCCGCACCTCGTCGACGGCCGCCCCGTCGTGACCGGCCCGGGGGCCGATCCCCGCAGCCGCCACCGGTACCGCCCCGGAAGCCGTCGCCGACGACCGGTGCGGCGCGCCCTCCTTCCGCGGGGACGGCCGGACCGGGGGCCCCGGCATAACGCTTTCCGCCTGCGAGATGTGTCACCGGGCGATCCTCCGGGCGGCGCGACTTTTCCGTTACGCGGCCGCGCGCTCGGAAGCCTCCACTTCATGGGGGTGTCCTTCCCGCCGCGCGCCACGACGTGCCGGCGCGGCGGGTCTCCCGGCTTCCCCCGTCGACGTACTCCCTGAAGAAAGTCCCTTCCATGACACGACACACCCACGAACCCCGGGTGAGCGGTAGGCAGGAACGGCCACGTGTCCCGCACCGTTCCCGCCCCGCGGCGAACCGGGCCGCACTGGCCGACGCCCGCACGATCACGGCGCCCGGAGTGGCCCGCGACCCCCGAGGAGAATCATGAAGGGCCTGCACCGGCTCCGCCGGCGTCACCGGACACTGACCGTGGGGCTGTCGGCCGCGGTGGTGGTGGCCGGGGTCGTGACGTTCCTCCCGAACTCCGCCGGAGCCGCCGGCCTGGGTACCCAGGCGGCGCCCTCGGGCCGGTACTTCGGCACGGCCGTGGCCGCCGGCAGGCTCGGCGACCCGGCGTACACCGCGATCGCGGACCGGGAGTTCAACATGATCACCCCGGAGAACGAGATGAAGTGGGACGCCATCCAGCCGTCCCGCGGCACCTTCACCTTCGGCTCCGCGGACCGGATCGTCGACCGTGCCGTGGCACGCGGCCAGCGCCTGCGCGGCCACACCGCGGTCTGGCACTCGCAGCTCCCCTCCTGGGTCGGCTCCATCCGCGACGCGAAGACGCTGCGCGGCGTGATGAACCACCACGTCACCACCCTGATGTCCCGGTACAAGGGCAAGATCTACGCCTGGGACGTGGTCAACGAGGCGTTCGCCGACGGCGGCAGCGGCCGGCTCCGCGACTCGGTCTTCCAGAAGGTGCTGGGTGACGGCTTCATCGAGGAGGCGTTCCGCACCGCCCGTGCGGCCGACTCCTCGGCCAAGCTCTGCTACAACGACTACAGCATCGAGAACTGGTCGGACGCCAAGACCCAGGGCGTCTACCGCATGGTCAAGGACTTCAAGTCCCGCGGCGTGCCCATCGACTGCGTCGGGTTCCAGAGCCACTTCGGGACGGGCGGACCGCCGGCGAGCTTCAAGACCACCCTGGCCTCCTTCGCCGCCCTGGGCGTCGACGTCCAGATCACCGAGCTGGACATCGCCCAGGCGTCGCCCACCCACTACGCGAACGCGGTCGGCGCCTGCCTGTCCGTGGCCCGGTGCACCGGCATCACGGTGTGGGGCGTCCGCGACAGCGACTCCTGGCGAAGCGACGAGAGCCCCCTGCTGTTCGACCGCGGCGGCAAGCCCAAGCCCGCGTACACCGCCGTCATGAACGCCTTCCGCTCCGGCTCCGGGGCCGCCCCGGCCGCGCCGGCCGCCGGTACCGGGGAGGTCAGGGGTGTGGCCTCCGGCCGCTGCGTCGACGTTCCCGGCTCCGCCACCGCCAACGGGACCCGGGTACAGCTGTGGGACTGCAGCGGCCAGGCCAACCAGCGCTGGACCCACACCGCCGCCAAGCAGCTGAAGGTCCTCGGCGACAAGTGCCTGGACGCCGAGGGCAAGGGCACCGCCAACGGCACCCCGGTGGTCGTCTGGGACTGCAACGGCGGCGCCAACCAGCAGTGGAACGTCAACGCCGACGGCACGATCACCGGCGTCCAGTCCGGGCTGTGCCTCGACGCCGTCGGCGCGGCCACCGCGAACGGCACCAGGCTCCAGCTGTACGCCTGCGCGTCCGCCGGCAACCAGAAGTGGACCGCCCCGTCCGGGTCGGGCGGCGGCACGTGCGCCCTGCCGTCGACGTACAAGTGGAGTTCGACGGGCGTGCTGGCGCAGCCGGCGAACGGGTGGGACGCGGTGAAGGACTTCACCACCGTGACGCACAACGGCAAGCGCCTGGTCTACGCGTCGAGCGCGTCGGGAACCTCGTACGGCTCGATGGCGTTCAGCCCCTTCACGAACTGGTCGGACATGGCGTCGGCCGGCCAGACCAGGATGAACCAGAACGCGGTGGCGCCCACGCTGTTCTACTTCGCGCCCAAGAAGATCTGGGTGCTGGCGTACCAGTGGGGCGCGTCGCCCTTCAGCTACCGCACGTCGAGCGACCCGACCAACCCCAACGGCTGGTCCGCCCCGCAGCCGCTGTTCACCGGCAGCATCCCCCGCACCGACTCCCCCACCGGCCCGATCGACCAGACCCTGATCGCCGACGAGAAGAACATGTACCTGTTCTTCGCCGGTGACAACGGCAAGATCTACCGGGCGAGCATGCCGATCGGGAACTTCCCGGGCAACTTCGGCTCGTCGTACACGACGGTGATGAGCGACACGGTGAAGAACCTGTTCGAGGCGCCGCAGGTCTACAAGGTGCAGGGCCAGAACCAGTACCTCATGATCGTCGAGGCTCGGGGCGCCAACGAGAAGCGCTACTTCCGCTCGTTCACGGCCTCCAGCCTGAACGGCTCGTGGACCCCGCAGGCCGCCACCGAGGGCAACCCCTTCGCGGGCAAGGCCAACAGTGGCGCCACCTGGACCGACGACATCAGCCACGGCGACCTGGTCCGCGCCAACCCCGACCAGACCATGACCATCGACCCCTGCAACCTGCAGTTCCTCTACCAGGGCAAGTCCCCCGCCGCGGGCGGTGACTACGACCGGCTGCCGTACCGGCCGGGCGTCCTCACCCTGCGGCGCTGATCCACCCGGTACACGGTGACACGCAAGGAGAACACCTCCCCATGAAGAATCCAACGAACGGCGGGCGCCGCGGGCGTCACCGCCGTCGCTGGACGGCGACCGGACTGCTGCTCGGCGTGCCCGCCGCACTCGTGCCGTACCTCCTGTTCGCGCAGGACGACTCGCAGGCCGCGACGATCGACGGCAACGCCTACTACCGGCTGGTCTCCGTGCACAGCGGCAAGGCGCTGGACGTCGACGCCTTCTCCACCGCCGACGGCACCCGCATCCAGCAGTGGACCGACCGGAACACCGCCAACCAGCAGTGGAGGCTGCGCCCCACCGGGGACGGCCACCACGAGCTGGTGAACCGCAACAGCGGCAAGGTGCTGGGCATAGCCGGCGACTCGACCGCGCGGTCGGCGGCCGCCGAGCAGCAGACCGACGGCTCCTCCCGCTCCCAGGAGTGGCGGATCGACGAGGTGAGCGGCTCCGACGCCGTCACCCTCACCTCCCGCAGGAGCGGCCTGGTCCTGGACGTCTTCGGAGGTTCCACGGCCGACGGCGCGGCGGTCGTCCAGTACCCCGGCAAGGGCAGCACCAACCAGCAGTGGAGGCTGGTGCGGGCGGTCGGGCCCCAGGCCGCCGGGACCGGACCGTACGTGTGGAACAACGCCCAGGTGGTGGGCGGCGGTTACGTCACCGGTCTGGTGTTCAACCCGCGGGAGAAGGGCCTGCTGTACGCGCGCACCGACATGGGCGGCGCCTACCGCTGGGACGCCGCGGCCGAGCAGTGGATCCCGCTGACCGACTGGGTCGGCGAGAAGGACTGGAACCTGCTGGGCATCGACGCGCTGGCCACCGACCCCGTCGACCCGGGCCGGCTGTACCTCGCGGCGGGCACCTACACCAACGACTGGGCGGGCAACGGCGCGATCCTGCGCTCCCAGGACCGGGGCCGTACCTTCCAGCGCACCGACCTGCCGTTCAAGCTGGGCGGCAACGAGGACGGCCGCGGGGCGGGCGAACGGCTGGCGGTCGACCCCTCGGACAACGGCACCCTGCTGCTGGGTACCCGCAAGAACGGCCTGTGGCGCAGCACCGACCACGGCGCGACGTGGCGGCAGGTCTCCTCGTTCCCCGTCAAGGACGGGGCGGGCAGCGGCGCGGGCGTCTCCTTCGTGACGTACGGCCCGGCCGGCAGCGGGACGGTCTACGTCGGCGTCGCCGACCGGACCACCTCCCTGTACCGCTCCACCGACGGCGGCGGCACCTGGCGGGCCGTCCCCGGGCAGCCCACCGGTCAGCTGCCGCAGCACGGCGTGCTCTCCGGTGACGGCTCGCTGTACCTGACGTACACCAACGCCCTCGGGCCCAACGGTGTGACGGCGGGTTCGGTGTGGAAGCACACGCCGAAGAGCGGGGCGTGGAAGAACGTCTCCCCGTCCCAGGGGAACCACGGGTTCTCCGGCCTGGCCGTCGACCCGCGCAAGCCCTCCACGGTGATGGTCACCACCCTCGGCCGCTGGTGGCCGGAGGACGAGGTGTACCGGACCACCGACGGCGGCACGACCTGGAAGGCACTGGCCGGGAAATCGGTGCGGGACGCCTCCGCCGCTCCTTACGTCGGTACCGGCACCGGGCACTGGATGACCGCCCTGGCCATCGATCCCTTCGACTCCGGACACGTGCTGTACGGCACGGGCAGCGGCATCCTGCGCAGCGAGGACGCCGACGCCACCGACAGCGGCGGCACCAGCCACTGGGCCGTCGGAGCGCGGGGCCTCGAGGAGACCGCGCTGCTGGACGCGATCGCCCCGCCCGGTGGCGCGCAGGTCGTCACCGCCATGGGCGACCTGGGCGGATTCCGCCACGACTCCCTGACCAAGGTGCCCGCCGGGCGGCTGGCGAACCCGATGATGACCAACAGCACCGACATCGATTTCGCCCAGTCCCGCCCCACGGTGATGGTCCGCGTCGGCCGGGGCGGCGCGCAGGACGGCGCCTACTCCACCGACGGCGGCAGCAGCTGGCACGGCTTCACGGCGGAGCCGGTGAGCAGTGCCGAAAGCGGCCGTGTCGCCCTCGCGGCGGACGGCTCCACCATCGTCTGGACCCAGGCCGGCCAGGTCCCGTACCGCTCGACCGACAAGGGGGCGAGCTGGTCGAGGGTCGGCGGCCTGGGCACCGACGCCGTGGTCGTCGCCGACCGTTCCTCGGCCGGGACGTTCTACTCGCTGGCCGGCGGCACGCTCCACGCCAGCACCGACGGCGGGGCGACCTTCACCGCCCGCGCCACCGGCCTGCCCGCGGGCCGGCTCACGGCCGTCCCCGGTGTCGCCGGGGACCTGTGGATCGCCGGCGGTGCCAAGGGGCTGCTGCACTCCACCGACGGCGGCCGCACCTTCACCACGCTCTCCACGGTGCGGTCCGCCTCCGCCCTCGGCTTCGGCAAGGCCGCACCGGGCGCCTCCTACCAGGCCCTGTACCTGATCGGTACCGTCAAGGACGTCACCGGCGTCTTCCGCTCCACCGACAAGGGCGCCACCTGGTTCCGCGTCAACGACGACGCCCACCAGTGGGGCAGCATCGGAGGCGTCGGCGTCGTCACCGGCGATCCCGACACCTTCGGCCGCGTGTACGTCGGCACCAACGGACGCGGCCTCCAGTACGGCGACCCGTCCTGACCCCGGCGCCGTGGCGGGGCCGCGGGCACGAAACGGCCTGCGGTCCCGCCGTGGCCGGGGGACCCGCTCGGGCGTGCCGCGGTTCGCCGCGGGAGGACAGCGTCTCCACGAACCAGGTCCTGGCCGGTGGCCGGGGCCTGGTTCGTCGTCCGGACTCTCGACGCCGTGCCGAGCGTCCCGTGCCAGATCCGTGCCAGGAGGCCCTCGGACCCCTGGTCGAAAAGTCGCGGAGGGCCGGGGAGAGGGGACGCGGAAGCAGCCTTGGAGGTGGACGAGGCCGTTCGTGAGCCGGGCTCGGGACTCGCGCCGACCGGCGAGGGCGACCGCAGGCGCCCCCCGGTGGCCGGTGCCGGCTTCGTCGACCTCCGGGAACAGCGTTCGGCGACCGGCTCCGGAAGCGGTCGGTGATCACCTGGCTCACCGATCTCGACGAGGGCCGACGGCACTGCCGTGTCCACGGACGGGGGACGCCCGCCGCCCGTCGTCAGAGCGGCCGGCCGTCGAGGGGGCCGCCGGATCCGGGCCGGAACGTCGCGCCGAGGTCGTACCGCGCGATCCCGAACGGCCGGAACCCGGCGTCGGCGAGGACGCGGTAGAGGAACTCGGAGGTGGACATGTCGTACCGGTGCCACGGGTCGCCGTCATGGGACCGCGCGAGGACGGGGTGGTGGCCCGGCCGCCCGGCGTCGATCAGCCAGCAGTACTCGTCGGCCCACTCGGTGGAGCCCCACGCGACCACCCCCTTGCCGCCCGGTGCGTAGACCTCGTAGGGGTCGACGGCGGAGACGCTTCCGAGCCCGCTGTCCCGTTCGACCGACAGGGCGGCCCGCCACTGGGTCAGGAAGTCGAACGAGACGCCCTCGTCGCGCCCCAGGAAGAAGACGGAATCGCTGAAGACGCCGCCGCCGAACGCCTCGTAGAGCTCCTTGTAGTCCGCCGGCAGCGGCGCCCCCAGCTCTCCCTCGATCGCCGCCCAGTCGACGCGGATCCCGAGCGGCTCCCACCCGGTCAGTTCGATCACTCGCTGAACCCACGTACGACCGTCCTCGGGCAGTTCGCTCCCCCCTTCCCCTTCGATCTCCGCCCAGGGCCGTGCGGCGTCCCGCGCGTCCCCGCCCGTGGCGCGGAGAAGGGGGTCCGCCCGGGAAGCCCCTTCCGGCGGCGCGTCCGGCGAGGGCGCGGCCCGCTCCGCCACGAGCACCACCAGTTGTTCGCCGTCCCCGGCACGGACCACACCGCAGCCGATCCACCGGCCGCCGGACGCCCATCCGCGCATCTCGACCAGTTCCCCGGCGAAAGGAGCGAGGAGCGGCAGCCCGGTCCGCTCGGTCACCGTCGGATCGGCGAAGCCGCCCATGGCGAGGTTGCGCAGCTGCCCGTACCGACGGCTGAACTCCTTGAGGAGGGTGGAGAGGCCGACCGTTCCGGAGACGGCCAGGCACACGTGCCCCGCCGGGTGCCCGGACCGACCGCACGCCGACTCCCGCCCGCCCGGCCGGACCAGGGAGGCGACGGCTTCGAGCAGTTCCTGTTCGTCCATGGCCGGAGAGTGAAACACACGCCGCGGACAACGAGCCGGGACTGCGACCCGACTGACCTCCCCTGTCCCGCGAGAGGGCGCCGCCTTCGTGGTCCGGCGGCCCGGGGGGCTGTTCCGTCCGCGTTCCCCTTCGGGGCGCGGGGTCCCGCCGTCTGCGGAACCGCCGCCGGGTGGAGGCGGGGAGGGGCCTCACTCGAGGGTGGTGTCCCCGAGGGTCTCCAGCACCTGCCGGAGGCCCTGGGCGGTCTGCGCGACCAGGTCGCGGTCCACGCCGGCGAGCAGCCGCGCGTAGTTCGCCAGGTGGTCGGCGAAGGCGGCTCGGGTGACCTCGTGCCCGTGTTCGGTGAGGCGGATCCTGACGGTGCGCCGGTCGTCGTCGTCCCGTACCCGCTCGACCAGGCCCTTGGCCTCCATCCTGTCGATGCGGTTGGTGATCGCGCCGGAGGTCACCATGGACGCCTTGAGGAAGGCCCCGGCCGTGAGGGCGTAGGGCGGTCCGGAGCGCTGCAGCGTGGTGAGCACGTCGAACTCGCCGTGCTCCACTCCGTGCGCGGCGGCCGCGGCCTTGGCGGACCGGTCGGCCACCCGGGCCAACCGCTGGACCCGCGCGAGGAGTTCCACCGGCCAGAGGTCCTCCACCACGTCGGGGCGCTCCTCGGCCCACTGGCCGATGATCGCGTCCACGGCATCGCTCATCGCCGTACTCCTCTCCAGGGACACCTTCTCAACGTTGAGATACTTGACGTTGAGGGAGTCGAGCTGCTTTTATCTCAACGTTGAGATTATCAAGGCTGAAGAACGAGAGCACGTCGTCGTCCACGCCCGATGCCCACGCTCGTCGCGGCTCGCCGCGACGAGGCCGCCCCACCTCTCCGCCGAAGCCGCCGAGCCCTCCGTACCGACCACCCCGGTCTCCCGCGCGACACCGGTGACGCCCTGCACGACGACCACCCACCCTCCCAGGAGCCTGGCCATGAACAAGGAAACGCCCACCACGTCCACGTCCACGTCCACGTCCACGTCCACGTCCACGTCCGCGACGCCGCCGGCGAGGGTGCTGACCCGTCACGCGGATGCCGAGACCTGCGCCGACCCGAGCAGCGCGATGACCCTCCTGGCCGACTCGGACGGCACGGCGGGCGGCGTCACGAGCTACCGGTCCACGTTCGCCGAGGGCGCGGCGGGGGCACCGGCCCACTTCCACACCCGGGCGACGGAACTGTTCTTCGTGATCAGCGGAGCCCTGCAGGTCCTGGTGGACGAGGAGGTCACCGTCCTGGAGGAGGGCGACTTCCTCGCGGTGCCGCCGCACACCCCGCACGCCTTCGCGGCCGCCCCGGGCCGTGAGGCGGACGTCCTCTTCGTCTTCACCCCCGGCATGGGCCGGTTCGACTACCTGCGCCTCCTCGGCCGGGTGATGCGCGGCGAGGCGGACCCGAAGGAGATCGCCGAGTCCTCGGAGCGCTTCGACAACCACTACGTCGACAGCCCCGTCTGGCGCGCCGCCCTGGAGCGTTCCGCGTGATCGACCCCGCGGCCCCGGTCCGGGTGGCCCGGCCCTCGCGGGACCTCGCCGCCGCGGAACGCTTCTACCGGGACGGCCTGGGCCTGGCCGTCCTGTGGCGGACCACCGAGCGCGTGCCGGGCGAGCACGACCTGCTGATGCTCGGTCCCGCCGGCGGCGCCTGGCACTTCGAGCTGACGCACGACCCGGACCGTCCCCTGGAGCCGACCCCGACGGTGGACGACCTGTTCGTGGTCTACCTCGGCAAGCCGGTGGACGCGGCCCTGGTCGACCGCCTCACGGCGGCCGGCGGTACCCGGGTCCGGGCGCACAACCCCTACTGGGACGAGCACGGGGTGACGATCGCCGACCCGGACGGCTACCGCCTCGTGCTGTGCTCCCGCACCTGGGCGTGAACCCGTCCACGGCCCCTTCGGCACCCCCGAGCGGCCGGCGTCCCCCCCCTGGTCAGCGACTCGCCGGCGTACGCCCTCCCGGTGTGCCGGGCCAGGGGGGCGGCGGGCGGCGCGGACACGCCCTTCCCGAAACATCGCGCACCGGTGAATCGATATCTGCCTCCGCGAGGAGAGTTTTTAACTCACCGCACGGTGAGGGTTTTCAGCGCAACGACGGAGAGTGAATATCCTCCGCACACAGGACGCCGCGGCGTGCTACTGTCGATGTCAGTTGCAGTTGTGGTTCCCAAAATCCAAGTGCCTCCGGTCGGCTTCGCGCCGCCGGGAGCGTTTTTGCATTTCCGGTCATTTTCCGGACGGGGCAATCATCACGGCGACACGGCGTCCGCGCAGTGCGGATCCGATGTACCCCGAAGGAGATATGACATGGCTACTGGCACCGTGAAGTGGTTCAACGCGGAAAAGGGCTTCGGCTTCATCGAGCAGGACGGTGGCGGCGCCGACGTGTTCGCCCACTACTCGAACATCGCCGCCCAGGGCTTCCGCGAGCTGCAGGAGGGTCAGAAGGTGAGCTTCGACATCGCGCAGGGCCAGAAGGGCCCGACGGCCGAGAACATCGTTCCCGCCTGACGCTGACGCGTACCACGTAGCTGGGGCCCGCATCCTTCGGGGTGCGGGCCCCAGCTGCACGCATTTCCCGCAGCGGTCCCCCTGCGGAGGATTTCGGGGGATCCGCGCCCCCCAGCGCGCGCGGACATCCCCCAGGGCTGCCGAACCGCAGCCTTCACCCCCGGGTTTCATACCCGTATCACGCCACCCGTTTCAGCGCCTGCGGCGACACGAATTCCCTGCCGGCCTGATTCGCTCCCGCGTTCCGTCCGGCCCGTTCTCGCGATTCTCCGTGCTGCTCTTCCGCCGTGGGAATTCCTTGATATGTGCCGCATCGAGGAAGGTTCCCCCGTGAACCGCTCACGCACGAACGACCACTCCCGCACGAACGACCGCTCCCGCAACGGCGGTACCGGCTCCGGCCGGGCCGGCACCCGCTCCGCCTCGCCCGTCTCCGGCCGGGCCGGCGGCCGTGGCCGCCCGAGTGGCCCCGGCCGCCGGCCAGGCGCGGCACGGGGCGAGTTCGCCCTTCCCGAGACGATCACCCCCGCACTGCCCGCCGTCGAGGCGTTCACCGACCTCGACATGCCCGAGCAGTTGCTCGCCGCGCTCCGGACCGAGGGCGTGACCGTGCCGTTCCCGATCCAGGGCGCGACCCTGCCGAACAGCCTCGCGGGTCGCGACGTCCTGGGCCGCGGCCGCACCGGCTCCGGCAAGACCCTCGCCTTCGGGCTGGCGCTGCTGGCCCGCACCGCCGGCCGGCGCGCCGAGCCCCGGCAGCCGCTCGCCCTGGTCCTCGTGCCCACCCGCGAGCTGGCGCAGCAGGTGACCGACGCGCTCACCCCGTACGCCCGGCCGCTGAGGCTGCGGCTGGCCACGGTCGTGGGCGGCATGCCGATCGGCAGGCAGGCGTCCGCGCTGCGCAACGGCACCGAGGTCGTCGTCGCGACCCCGGGCCGGCTCAAGGACCTCATCGACCGCGGCGACTGCCGACTGGACCAGGTGGACGTCACCGTCCTGGACGAGGCCGACCAGATGACGGACATGGGTTTCCTGCCGCAGGTCTCCGCGCTGCTCGACCAGGTGCGCCCCGGGGGGCAGCGGATGCTGTTCTCCGCCACCCTGGACCGCAACGTCGACCTGCTGGTCCGCCGGTACCTGACCGACCCCGTCGTCCACTCCGTGGACCCCTCGGCCGGCGCGGTCACCACGATGGAGCACCACGTGCTGCACGTCCACGGCGCCGACAAGCACGCCACCACGACGGAGATCGCCGCCCGCGACGGGCGCGTGATCATGTTCCTGGACACCAAGCACGCCGTCGACCGGCTCACCCGGAACCTGCTGGACAGCGGGGTACGGGCCGCCGCGCTGCACGGCGGCAAGTCGCAGCCGCAGCGCACCCGTACGCTGGCGCAGTTCAAGACCGGGCACGTCACCGTGCTGGTCGCCACGAACGTGGCCGCCCGCGGCATCCACGTCGACGACCTCGACCTCGTCGTCAACGTCGACCCGCCGACCGACCACAAGGACTACCTGCACCGCGGCGGCCGCACGGCCCGTGCGGGCGAGTCGGGCAGCGTCGTCACCCTCGTCACCCCCAACCAGCGGGGCGGCATGGCGCGCCTCATGTCGGACGCGGGCATCCGCCCGCGGGTCACCGAAGTCCGCTCCGGCCAGGCCGAGTTGCACCGCATCACCGGCGCGCAGGCTCCTTCCGGCATCCCGGTCGTCATCACGGCGCCCGTGACCGAGCGTCCCGGGCGCGACGCCGCCTCCCGCACCCGGCGCCGCCGCTCCCCGCAGGCGTCGCACCGCGCCACCCAGCGGCGGTCCTCCTCCGGCGCGGCCGCCTAGGACTCCGTGCGCAGGCCGACGCCCACCCATCCCCCGCAGGAGGCACTCGTGACACCGGTTCTGACCCAGCCCCACCCCCCGCGCACCACCTCACCGGACAAGATGGTCGCCGAGGCCGGGCCGCAGGTCTGGGACGGCATGACCGTCGAGGTGGCCCTGTCCGTCATGGCCGGCGCCCGCTCCGGGCACCTGCTCCTCTGCGACGAGGACGGCCAGTGCGTCAGCCTGGTCACCCGGGCCCAGCTGACCGCCGTCCGCGACAGCCCCTCGTACACGGACCGGATCCGCCTGCGCGACGTCCTCGGCGGCCACGGGCCGTCCGCCCCACCCGTGGCCGCGGCGGCCGGGTCCGAGCACGCGGCACGCCACGACCGTGCGCGGACGCCGTACGCGGCCGGCGGGAGGGACCGCGCCCCGGGCGCCGCGCGCCTCCCCCGCTGAACCACCCCGCTCTTTTTCCCCCGGATCCTCCCCCCTTCTCCCTGTGAGGTCCCATGCGCTGCGTCATCGCCCGCTTCCCGTTCCACCTGACGAAGAACGGCGTGCTGGAAACGATGAAGGGCGTCAGGCCGGAACCGGTCACCGGGCAGTCCGTGACCATCGGACGCCGCCGGTACCCCGTCAAACAGGTGGGCGCGGTCATCACCGGTCAGGACCGCCGCGACTTCAGCGCCGGCGAGGTCGTCCGGGCCATGGCCCTCCTCGGTTTCGCCTGCCGGCCGGGAACCCCGGCCGCGCCCACGCACGCCGACCCCGTCCGGCGGGCGTCCGCCCTGCTCGGCACCCCCGCACCGGCCTGACCGGCGGGCGGGCGCGCACCGCGTCCGAACAGCAGTGAGGGCCCGACCGGCACGTTCCGGTCGGGCCCTCCCCATGTCGTCCGCCCCGCCGCCTCCGCGGCGGCGGCTCAGAGGCGGCGGCTCAGAGGCGCCGGCTCAGTGGTCGGAATAGCTGAAGTCGCCCACCGTCCAGGCGCTGACGTCCTCGATCGACACGCGGTACATCCCGCCCGTCTCGGGGATCCCCACGGTGCCCTGCAGGATCCGGGCGACGTGGAAGTGCAGATGGGTCGGCGGGCCGTCCTTCGGCGCCGGCGTGTCGAAGACGCCGGCGAACTCGCCCAGGCGGGAGGAGTCCGCCAGGACCTCCGACACGCGCTGCCGCCACACCGCCTCGGGGGCCAGCCGACCAGTGATGACGGCTCCACCCGTGACCACGCTCAGGGACATCTGATTGCTCTGTCCGGACTCGACCCTGGCGGCGATGTCGACGAGCAACTCATCAGGTTTGGACATGAGCGCCGATTCTATTCGCCTCCCTCCGCCGGTCGTCCGGTCGGCCCGGGCGGCGGTGCCGCCGACCCGGGGGGAGCGCCGCCGCCGTCGCCGTACCGGCCGGCGCACACGGCGCCCGCGAGCCGCTCCGCCACCGTCCGGCCCGTCGGACGGGTCGGCCGTACGCGCCCGCCCCCGCCTGCGCCATGCGCCGCCCGCACCCGATCATCCGGTCACCGCACACGAAAATCTGTCGTGGCCACACTAGACATTCGATTGCGGTGTGGTTATGGTTTCTGTCGTAGCCGAGATCGAGCAAGGCCCGGCAGAGACGAACTGCCGGGCCGCAGGACAGCAGGACGGTGCGGTGGTGGAGTCCCGAAGCCACGGTTGTCGCAGGACGGCGACGGGGCTGACGACCGGACCGGGTGGCCCGCGGTGATCAGGGGCCGCCATGAGCGGTACACGCAGATGCAGTCGGCAGTACCAGCAGTGAGGTAGTCAGTGGTTCCCCGGTGAAGGCGTCGGACTGCGGGCGCGCGCACCGGGGGTCGGCAGCGGGATCCCAGCCGGACGGACGCAGGACAGCGACGGGAGCGGCCGCCGGTGGAGTGGCGCTCGTCCAGGCCACGGCCACTGCACGGCAAGTGAGTTGATCCAGAGGAAGAACGGAGGATTCGAGCGCCATCAGGATCGCCCGGGCGGAAGCCTTGCCCCCGGGTACCGCAGGACATCGATAGGTAGGTGGTCTCCGGTCACGCATCCGCGATCCCCGCACCCCCGACCCCGTAGCGGGCGGCCGTGCGGACACAAGAGGCCGGCACAGCACTGAGGCCGGCAGATGGTGCAGTTCCTTCGGGGCCCTGGTGCCGTACGGTACCAGGGCCCCTCGACGCGTCCCCCAGAGAGGTGAGATGACAGCAGACGATTCGATCGGCCGTCTCGAAGACGACGACTACCCCGCCTACACGATGGGGCGGGCGGCCGAGATACTCGGCACCACCCCCGGCTTCCTCCGCGCCATCGGCGAGGCACGGCTGATCACGCCCCTCCGCTCCGAGGGCGGCCACCGGCGCTACTCCCGGTACCAGCTGCGCGTCGCGGCCCGCGCCCGGGAACTCGTCGACCAGGGCACCCCCATCGAGGCCGCCTGCCGCATCATCATCCTCGAAGACCAACTCGAGGAAGCCCAGCGGATCAACGCCGAGTACCGCCGCACAGCGGCCGGACCGCGTCCGTCGACCACGGTCTGAGACGCCCTGCCCGCCGGACCCGGCGGGCACCGCACCCACCCGGCCCGGAACCCCGCCGGCCCCCCCACCGATCCTCGCCGGACCGCCCCGGACCCCCGGGGCGCGGCGGGACGGGCCCGTGCGGGGCCCGCCTGCCGTCAGCGGGCCTGCGCCCACACCACCAGCAGGCCCACCACGGCCGTGCCCGCCCCGTAGCAGAGCCCGCGCAGGAACTGGTCGGCCGCGATCCGCCGACGCCGTGAGACCCAGTGCGCGCAGCCGCGCGCCAGCCGGCCGCAGCGCGCCCCGGCGGCCGACAGCCGTCGCCCGGCCCCGGCGGACAACCGGCGCCCGACGGCCGCCCGACGGTCCGGGACCGTCGTCTTCTCCCTGGGGCACCCCGAGCGGGCGCGCCGTACATCCATGGCGGTTGCACCTGCTTCCTTCGCGTGGTGGACGTCTCCGGGGCCCCGGCCGGGGCCCCGGTGGGGTCGTGCGGGGTGGGGGGTGCCGGGCGGGCGGGGGTCATCCCCCGGCGCGGGCCGGGACCGGGTGCTCCTTCTGGGCGGGGCGCAGGAGGCGGAAGGTGACCGCGCCGTCGGCGTCGACGCGGGCGCCGTGCACGGCCGGTTCGGGCAGGCTGTTGTAGTGGAAGGGGGTGGAGAAGTAGTAGGCGCCGGTGTCCGGGACGACGACGATGTCGCCGGCGTCGAGGAGCGGCAGCGGGTGCTCGCGCGCCAGCAGGTCGCCGGCGAAGCAGCACGGGCCCGCGACGTCCTGCGGCACGGGCCGGCCGTGCTTGGCGTGCCCGCGGGGGTCGTGGGCCTCGATCCGCAGCGGCCACGCCTCGGGGGCGAACACGGTCCGCGCGGCGACCTGCGCGCCGGCGTGGGTGATCGCGATCGGACGGCCGCCGACGGTCTTGGTGTACTCGACGTACGCGGCGGTGAACCCGTTCTTGGCCATCACGGAGCGCCCGAACTCGGTGACGATCTCGTACGCGCCGGAGAACAGGGCCGGCGCGTGCTCCCGCAGGCGGTCCACGTACGCGCCGAAGCCGGGGGTCGTCTCGTCGCTGCCGAAGTTGACCGGGAGCCCCCCGCCGATGTCGATGCCGGTCACCTGCCGGCGGCCGAGGCGCTCGTTGACCTCCTCGGCGAACTCCACCGCCTTCGCGACGCCCCGGGCGATCAGGTCCAGGGGGCAGCCCTGCGAACCGACGTGGGTGTGCACCCAGGTGAGCCAGGGGCGCTCCCGGTACGCCTGGACCAGCCGCTGCCGGTTGCCCTCGTCCTCCAGGGGGACGCCGAACTTGGACGTCGCGGTGGCCGTGCTCATCGCGCCGATCGAGCCGGCGCCGACCTGGGGGTTGACGCGCACGCCGATCCGCGAGTCGGAGCGGCGGGTCGCCAGGATCTCGTCCAGCCGCGAGAGCTCCTGGAAGCCGTCCGCGTTCACGGTGACCCCCAGGGACAGGGCGCGGGCCAGTTCCGCCCGGGTCTTGGCCGGGGAGTCGAACACGATCCGCGCGGGCTCGAAGCCCGCCTCCAGCGCCTGGGCGAGTTCGCCGGCACTGGCGACCTCGCAGCCCATGCCGGCCAGGCGCAGCTCCTCCAGGACGGGGACCAGGCAGTTCGCCTTGGCCGCGAACGCGTGCAGGACCCGCAGCGATTCGGGGAACGCCTCCCGCAGGGACGTGACGGTCTCGTCGACGCCGTCGAGGTCGACGAACCCCGCCAGCAGGGCCGTCTCGGGGTCCATGAGCCCCTGGTGTACGGCCGCCCGCAGGATCCGCTCACGCCGTTCGGCCTTGCCGGAAACACTCATCGTGCACCTTCCCTGAGCCGTGGTCCTCGATCGCCCGCGGACGTCGCGGGCGGACCACCAGACTCCCCCCGGGACGGTGCGGGTGTCTTCGTCGGGATCCCCCGTGTCGGGCCGCGCGCTTCTCACCGGAGGGCGAACCCGGGGCCGCGGCGGCGGCGCCCTCGTACCGGGGCACGAAGACGCCGCCGCCTCTTCGTGGCGGCGCCCGAACGCTCACGCGCCGGGGCCGCCGCGGTCCAGCAGGCGCAGTTGCAGGTGGGCGAGCAGCCGGGCGTCGGGGCTGCGCAGGTCGATGCCGGACACCTCGCGGAGCCGGTTGAGCCGGTACCTGAGGCTGTTCGCGTGCACGCCCAGCGCCCGGGCGGTGGCCGGCACGTCGCCGAAGTGGTCGAGGTAGGCCCGCAGGGTCTTCACCATGACGCCCCCGCTCTGCCCGGCGTCGAACGCCACCAGGCGGGCCACCGGGGTGTCCGGTGCCGGGGCCGGCCCCGGCAGCGCCTCCATGACCTGGTCGAGGGCGACCGCCTCGGCCACCTCGCTCGCGAACGCGACGGCGCGGTCCTCCTGCGCCAGGAGGGCGCGCAGCGCCAGGTCGGCCGACCGGCGGGACCCGGGCAGGTCCGCCAGGCCCTCGACCACCGTGCCCAGGCCGATCCTCGCCCCCGGCCCGAACGCGTCGGCCACCTGCCGGACCAGCGCCCTCCCCAGCTCCGCGACCTGTTCGACGGCCCGCCGCCCGTCCCGGTGCAGGGCGCCCAGCAGGACGAGGGCCCCCCGGTCGACCGGCAGCACCACCGACGTGAGGCCGTACGTGCCGCAGCGCACCGCCAGCAGGCCGCGCAGCTTCCCGGCCCCGTCGCCGCTCCAGGAGGCCCCGGGCCGCACCGCCAGGACCGCGCAGTGGCCGTGCGCCGGGATCCCGGCGCGTTCGGCCAGTACGTCGGCGGACCCCCGCCCGTCGAGCAGCGCACGGGCCGCGTCCTCGACGAGCCGGGCGTGCGTCCGGTGCGACCGGTGGTGGACCAGGTGGGCGGCGGCCACCCGCGCCGCCGACCGCAGCACGTCGGACGCGTGCGGCGCGAGGGGGGCGCCCGCGGCCGCCACCCAGATCGACCCCAGGACCTCCCCGCCCGCCCGGACGGCCACCACCAGGCGTTCGGGGTTCTCCCCGTGCGCGGGCCGGTGGACGACGTCCCCCGTCCCCCACAGCATCCGGAAGAACCCGTCCTCCCGCATCGCGGAGACGCGCCACTCCGGCACCTTGCGGCCGAGGATCGTCAGCAGGCGCACCTCGTCCACGTCCCCCTCCGTGGACGAGTACGCCAGGACCCGGGACTCCACGTCCTCGATCGTCACCGCCCCGCCGACCAGCGCCGCCACCGCGTCGGCCAGTCCGTTCAGGTCGCCCAGCGCCACGGCCGCCACGGCCGGGTCGGCGCGGGCCCCGGACAGGACCAGTCCCGCCCGCAGCGCGCCGACCAGCTCCGTCCAGCCGAACCACGCGGTCCGCAGGAGCAGCGCGGTACCGGCGCTCTCGGCGGCCGCCCGCAGCGCGTCGGGGAGCCGGTCCGACCCGCCCCGGCCGAACACCACCGCGACCGCCCCCGCCGCCGCGGCGCCGCGCACGACGTCGACGGCGGCGGCCGACTCCGGGTCGACGCCCACCGCCAGCAGCACCTGCCCCGGTGGCGGCCCCGGTTCGAGCGGGTCCAGCACCGTCACCCCCTCGACGACGGCCCCCGGGCCGCGCGGGGCCACGCACAGCTCCAGCGCGCCGGCGCCCATCACCGACAGCAGCCCCTCCAGGGTCGGTTCCGGCGGGTCGGCGTGTCCCCGTCCGGGTGGTCCGCTCAGCGCCATCCGGTCCCCCTCACCTCAGCGCGTCGTGTGACGGGGAGTGTAGGAGCCATCACGGCGGGGGCGCGAGACCCGTGGGCGACGGGCCGTCAGGCGGCCGCCCGGCGGCGCCGCGTGGCCGCACGGGGCGGGGGCGCCCCCTGCCGGCCCGGCCGCGCGGCGCCCGTCCGCACGCCGCGGCGCCGCGGAAGTGGGCGGCGGCGCACCGCGGTTCCGTCCGCCCGCACCCACGGCCGCTAGGCTGGGCGGGCCGCAGTGCGCCCCCACCGTCCGTCCGGCGTGCACGGGCGCCCCGGAGCCGCGGCGGTCACGTCGTTCGCTGGTGAGGATGAACACACAGGTGCTGATAGCGGAGCGTTATCGACTGCGCGAACCCATCGGGCGCGGGGCGATGGGCGAGGTCTGGCGGGCGTACGACGAGACCCTGGCCAGGCCGGTCGCGATCAAGCTCCTGCTGACCCAGGAGTCGGACCCGACCGCCGTCCAGCGCTTCCGCCTGGAGGCGCGTACCGCCGGGCGCCTCAACCACCCCCACGTGGTCTCCGTCCTCGACTTCGGGGAGCACGACGGCCGCCTGTTCCTGGTGATGGAACTGGTCGAGGGCGGCAGCCTCGCCCGCCTCCTCAAGGAACGCGGCCCCCTGCCGGCCGAGGAGGCGGCGGGCATCACCGCGCAGGCGGCGGCCGGGCTGGCCGCCGCCCACCAACAGGGCGTGGTCCACCGGGACATCAAGCCCGCGAACCTCCTCCTCGACGCCGACGGGAGCCTCAAGATCGGGGACTTCGGCATCGCCCGCTTCCTCGACGACCCGTCGGCGGCGCTCACCGGCACCGGCCAGATCGTCGGCACGGGCCTGTACCTGGCTCCCGAGCGCGCCCTGGGGAAGCCCGCCGCCCCCGCCTCGGACGTGTACGCGCTGGGCTGCGTGCTGTACCAACTCGTCACCGGCCGGCCGCCGTTCCAGGCGGACTCGTCCATCGCCATCCTCCACCAGCACCTCGACGCGGCCGTCGAGCCGCCCAGCCGCCTCGGCTTCGCGGTGCCCTCCGGCTTCGAGGAGTACCTCCTGCGGCTCCTGGCCAAGCGCCCCGAGGAGCGCCCCACCGCGCACCAGGTCGCCGGCTGGTTCGCGGGCGGCTCGTGGCGGCGCAGCGCGGCACCGCTGCCCTCGGCGGTGCCGCTCCACCCGGCCCAGGCGCCGCTGCCCTCGGCGGTGCCGCCCCCTCCGGCCCGGAGGTCCCCGGCGGCCGGCCCGGTGCCTCCGACCGCCGGGCTCCCGCCGGTCGGGGGCCCGACCGCCGGACTCCCGCCGGTCGGACGCCCACCCGTCGGAGGCCCGACCACCGGACTCCCGTCCGCCGGGCGTCCGCCCGTCGGACGCCCGCGTGCTCGCGTCGCCCCGTCCTCCGGGGCGGCGGACCGGAAGCTCAGCCGGCGCGGGGGGCTCGTCGTGGCCGTCACGGGGTCCGTGGTCTTCCTGGCGGCGATGCTGGCGGGGCTGGCGCTGTTCTCCCCCGACGACGACCTCACCGCGCCCACCGGCCCGGGGTCCGGCGCCACGGTTCCCGCGGCCACCCCCCTCGGGCGGACGGCGCCCTCCTCCCCCGCGGTGGCACCGGACGGCTCCCGGCAGACGCCGCCCCCGCCCACCGCGTCGGCCACCGCGGACCCGCAGGAGGTCCCGCGGGAGGAGCGGAGGCAGGAGGACGAGGGGGGCAAGTCCGGGAAGGACCGGGAGAAGCACAAGGAGAAGGACGACGACTGAGGGCCCCGCGGACCCGGCGGAACTCCCGGGAGCCGGCCGGCGGCCTCCCCGCGGCGCCCCTCCCCGGGCGGCCCGGACGCGGGGCGCCCCTCGGGCGGCCCCGGACCGCCCACCGCTTCCCGGGAGCCCTCCGCGGGCGCCCCGCCGGACGGGGCGGTGCCCGGCGGCCGGCCGCCGCGTCACGGGGTCCCGGCCCTGCCCCAGGCCTCGAGTATCAGTTTGCGGTCCAGCAGCGGGGCGCGGACGGCCACCGCGGATCCGGGTGGGTCCTGGCACAGGACGACCCGCCCGGTCGGCATCACCACGCCGCCCCGCAGGTCCCCGAGGAAGATCAGTTGCCGGTCGTGGAGCCTCCTGCGGTCCCCCCGGTGCATGAGCCGGATCGTGCAGTCGAGCGCGGCGAACGCGGCGACGGTGGCCGCGTCGAGCCGGTCGGCCTGGTCCGCCGCGATCAGCAGGCGGATCCGCGTGCCGCAGGACGCGCGGACGTCCTGGACGAACCGCAGCAGCTCGGGGGTGTCGGAGGTGAGGTACCGGTCCACCCACACCACTTCCGGGACCCCCGAGAGGAGTTCGCAGAACGTGGCGACGGACTTCTCCCACCGGTCGGGCCAGGTGGGGGCCCGGCCCTCCAGGGCCGTGCGGGCGGCGTCCGCGCGCAGCGCCCGCACCACGTCGTAGCGCCCCTCGCCCACCGGGAACACCAGGGGGGCCAGGGCCTCGGTGGCGGAGTCGTCCTCGGGTAAGGCGGCGGGCCCGTCGCGTACCACCTGCGTCATCCACCGGACCGCCTCCCACGGCACGTCGTCGATCCAGTGGGCGGCGAGCGCCGCGGCCGTCTCGTGCACCTGGTGGAGCACGGGGCGCCCCATGACCACGGCCGTCTTCGCCAGGAGGGCGGCGTTGCCCCCCACGGCCTCGACGACGCCCCGCGCCCCCGCGCAGCGGACGGCCTCGAAGTCCTCCTCGGCCGCGGTCGGCAGCGGGACGCCGCGCGCCCGGGCCACCAGCGGGGAGCCGCTGCTGACCAGGTGCATGCTGCGCGCCCAGCGCCCCGTGAACAGGGCGCCGACGTCCAGGGCGTGCTCCCCGTCGACCAGCAGGCGCAGCAGCTGCCGCTGCAGCATGACCCCCCGGGTCCGCCGCAGGGCGTGCGGGTAGTCGTCGAAGAGGAGGTGGGCCGTGCCGTGCTTGTCGAGCGCCGCCCGCACGCGCGCCCGGAAGTCCTCGCTGCGCTCGTCCTGGTCCTGCTCGGTGTAGCTGCGTCCCAGGGTCGTCACGCTGGTGTCGCCGAGTTCCCTGGCCACCGAGTGGAGCAGCGTGGTCTTGCCGGAGCCCGGCACGCCCCGCACGACGACGATCTCCCCGTCGATCAGGTGCTCGCAGACGGTCTGGACCCAACGCCGCTGCGCCGGCAGCAGCCTCATCTCAGCACCAGGGCCCGCATGGCGTGGATCCGCGGGGCCCAGTCGTCGTCGGTGATGCCGTACGAGACCAGGTGCGCGGCCATGTCGGGCTCGCTGCGCGCCCACTCCCTGGCCTCCGTGCGCTCGTCCGGGTCCTCGGACCAGAGCAGGGGCAGCATGGCCGCCTCGTCCCCGAACCACTCGGTGAACGACTCGAGGACGTCCCCGACCTCCGAGCGGGGCGAGTTGGGCCCCTGGATCCGTGCCGCCTCCTCCAGCGCCGCGAGGGGGACGTGCCAGGGGATCTCCTGGCCCGGGCGCTTGCGGGCCGCCGCCGAGCAGGCCTTGCGCGTGAGCAGCGGATGGCCGCCGAACTCGCGGAAGAGGAAGTCGATCGTGTCCGCGTCCCGGTAGCGCAGCCCCATCCGCTTGCCGAGGCTGCGCACCATCTCCTGCATCTCGTCCCGGCTCATGGGGGAGAGGAACACCAGCCGGGCGAACTTGTAGAGGAGGTTGTCGCGGCCGTCGAGGAGGGGCCGTTCGAAGATGGCGGGGTCCACTCCGGCGCAGATGATGCCGATGCCCTCCTTGCCCTCGGCCTCCCGGCTCTGGATCACCCCGCGGAGCTGGATGAGGGAGTTGAAGACCGCGGTGGCCTCCTCCGCGCCGACGTGGGAACGACCGGGCCAGGCCTGGTCGATCTCGTCGATGAACAGCTCCAGTCGTCCGGGCAGCACGTCGAGCAGGGCGTGGAGGTCGCGGATCCAGTAGGTGCTGACCGGGACGGCCGGGTTCGGGTCGCCGCTGCGGGTGAGCGTCATCAGGCGGGGCACCGGGCGCCCGTGCTTCCGCACGATCCCGTGGCACTTCTCCAGCAGGGCGAGCTGGAACTGCTCGGCGGTCTGCCCGCTGATGTCGACGCGGACCGCGTGCTTGCCGAGGCGGGTCCTGTGCTGCTCGACGAAGTTGAGCAGCGACGTCTTGCCCGCCTTGCGGAGCCCGAAGATCCCGACGGGCTGGCCGCGGTCCAGGGCGAAGTCCAGCGTCGCCACCTCGGCCCGCCGTCCGTAGAAGGCCGCGGGCTCGGTGACGGGGAGCGTCAGGTCGTAGTGGTCGTGGGTGATCATGATCTCCGCGATGCGCTCGCGGAGGCCCACGGGCGGTCCGCTGATCAGCTCGTCGGAGTTGACGGTGAGGATGGCGAGTTGGCCGCGCCGGCGCCGGACGAGGTCGGCCGCCGCGGGGTCGGGGGTGAGCAGGATGGCGAAGTCCGGGTCGAGCCGGGCCTCGCGTTCGAGCAGCCGCTCCGCGATCGTGTTGAGCGTGCGCGGTTCGACGCGTTCGTACGACGCCGACAGGCACAGGACCTCGAGGTGCAGGTCGAAGGTCTCCCGGACGTGGCGGGGCAGGGTGATGTAGATCCACCAGCGCCGGCCGTCCCGGGGGTCCTCGACGAACCGGTTGGGCTCCGCGTCGATCTCGCGCAGGAGTTTGTTGAACTCGCGTCCCCCGGTCACCCGGCGTTCGAACTTCGCCTTGTGTTCCGCCAGGACCTGCTGGTTGTGGGTACCGGCCACGTGCGCCTCTCCCCCGGAGACTTTTCCCGCATGCTAGTACGCGGCGCGGGGGCCGCACCGGGGTTCGGGGGAACGCGCGGGCCCCCCGGTTCCGAGCGGTCCGGCACCGGCGGGACGCCGGTGGGGGCGCGGTGGCGTGCGGGCGGCAACCTTTCGGGGGGCGGCGGCCACCCAGGGGTGGACGCCCCGACGGACGGGGTGTCCCCGAACCCGTAAGGACTCATCTGTGGCATCCCCCACCCATCGCCGGTCGTCGCGCCGGCGGCGTACGGCGATGATCTCCGCGGCGGCCGTGGTGGCCGCCGGTCTCGGCGCCGTCCCGTTCGTGACGAGCGCGAGCGCGGCCGTCGACCTGGCGCACCAGACGCTGCCCGCCGACGACGGCTGGGCGGCCTCCGGTTCCGGTACGACCGGTGGCTCGAAGGCCGACGCGGCGCACGTGTACACGGTCACCAACCGCGCCGAACTGGCGAAGGCCCTCGGCTCCGTCTCCGACACGACACCGAGGATCATCCGCGTCAAGGGCCTGATCGACGCGAACGGCGGCAGCGGCTGCGAGGACTACGCGGCCGGGACCGGCTACTCGCTGTCCGCGTACCTGAAGGCGTACGACCCGGCCGTGTGGGGCCGGTCGAAGAAGCCGTCCGGCACGCAGGAGAACGCGCGGAAGGCCGCGGCGGCCAAGCAGGCGAAGAACGTCGTGTTCCGCGTCCCGTCGAACACCACCCTCGTCGGCGTGCCCGGCACCGGCGCCGGGATCAGGGGCGGCAGCGTGGCGGTGCAGAACGTGGACAACGTCATCATCCGCAACCTCGCCTTCAGCGCCACCGAGGACTGCTTCCCCCAGTGGGACCCGACGGACGGCTCGCAGGGCGAGTGGAACTCGGCGTACGACTCCGTCACCCTGCGCGGCGCGACGCACGTGTGGGCCGACCACAACACGTTCACGGACGCCCCGCTGTACGACAGCTCCCTCAAGACGTACTTCGGGCGGAAGTACCAGGTGCACGACGGGGCCCTCGACATCACCAACGGGTCCGACCTGGTGACCGTCGAGCGGAACCTCTTCACCAGCCACGACAAGACGATGCTGATCGGCAGCAGCGACACCGACAGCGTCGGCAGGCTGCGGGTCACCCTCCACCACAACGTGTGGAAGGGCATCACGCAGCGGGCGCCGCTGGCCCGCCTCGGCCAGATCCACCTCTACAACAACCACTACGACACGACGAAGGTCAACGGCTACGCGCACAGCTACAGCGTCAACGCGCGCGCCAAGGCCCAGATCGTCGCCGAGCACAACGTCTGGACCCTGTCGTCCGACCGCAAGGTGTCGCAGCTGCTGAGCGGTGACGGCACGGGCGCCGTCGCCGGTCGGGGGAACGTCGTGAACGGGGCGGTGACGGACGTCGTCGCCGCCTACAACGCCGCCTCCTCGAAGAAGCTGAAGACGTCCGTCAACTGGACGCCGAAGCTGACGGCCGGGCTCCAGACCTCGGCGGCCGGCCTGCCGGACGAGCTGGCCGGGACGGTCGGCGCGGGCGTGCTGACCGAGCAGGGCACCGTGAAGCGGTAGTCCCCGTCCGGGGGCCGGCCGCCCGTCGGCGCCGGCCCCCGTTCCGGTGCGTCCCCGGCGGTCACGGCACGTACTTGTAGCCCACCCGGCGCACGGTGACGATCCGGTCCCGGTACGGCGCGCCGAGCTTGCGGCGCAGCCTCGCCACGTGGACGTCGACGGTGCGGCCGTCGCCGATGTGCCCGTAGCCCCAGATCCGCGCCATGAGGGCCTCGCGCGAGTGGACCGTCCTCGGGTGCGTCACCAGGTGGGCGAGGAGGCCGAACTCCAGGTACGTCAGGTCGAGTTCGCTCCCGTCCACCTCGACGACGCGGCGGTCGTGGTCGATCCGGACGCCGTCGTCCCCCACCGGCGGGGGCGGGGGTGGCACGGGGGCGGGCGCCGGGGGCGTGCGGGGGGCGAGGGGATGGATCTCGGGGCGCACGCCGCGGGCCGTCAGCAGTTCCACGGGGTCGACGCCGTCCGGCAGGAACACCAGGTAGCCGACGTGCGGCCGGGCCGGGCGGTCACCCACCAGGCGGAGGCGCGGGCCGTCGGGCGCGGGGGCGGCGGCGGGGAGTGCGGGGGGTGAGGGGAGTGCGGTGGTCACGGTGACTCCTTCGGAGGGGCGCGGACGGGCGCGGACGGGTGGTCGCGGGCGGGTGGTCGCCGCCGGTCGCGGGTGAGTTGTCGCGGCTGGCCGGGTGCGGCCGCGGGTGGGTCGGCGGGGCGTGGGCGTGGGCGTGCGTACGGGCCGCCGGGGACGGCGGGCGCGGGAAGGGCGCGTGGTCCCGGACGGTCGGACGGCCGTACGGGCGGGCACGCGTACGCGGGCGGCAGGCGGCGGGAGCCTTCAGCGGCCGGGCCGTGGGCGGCCGGCGGTGCCGTGCGGTGCCCGTGGGCGCCGGGCCGGGCGGCGGGAGCCGGTTCCCGGCGGGCGGCGGCGCCGCGAAAGCCCTACGCGCAGCGGCAGATGGCGCTGGCCACGCGACGGAGGTCGACGTGCCTGCGGCGTACGAGCGGCTGCTGCGTCAGGGACGACATGGCGACCATCCTGCGCCCGCCGCGCCCCGCCGTCAATACTTCCCTACCGAATACATAGGAAATCTCGTCGGGCGCCCCGGGCCCCGTACGGGATAATGGCCCCATGCGGATCTCGGCCAGGGCGGACTATGCGGTACGGGCGGCACTGATGCTCGCCGCCAAGCAGGACGGACCGCTGAAGGCCGAGGCCATCGCGGAGGCGCAGGACATCCCGCACAAGTTCCTCGAGGGCATCCTGAACGACATGCGGCGCGGCGGCCTCGTCGCCAGCCAGCGCGGGGTGCGCGGCGGTTACCGGCTGGCCCGGCCGGCACGGGACATCAGCGTCGCGGACGTGGTGCGCGCGGTGGACGGCCCGCTGGTCTCCGTACGCGGCGTCCGGCCGCCCGAACTGGCCTACAGCGGACCGGCCGAGTCGCTGCTCCCCCTGTGGATCGCCCTGCGCGCGAACGTGCGGCGGATCCTGGAGGGGGTGTCGCTGGCGGACGTGGCGTCGGGTCACCTGCCGGACTTCGTGGGGGCCTTGGCCGAGGACCCGGCCGCCTGGTCCAATCCCTGAGACGCGAAGACACCACCACTGACCTGCGGTTTCTCGTAGGGCGAGACAAAAACGTCCAACCCTTGGGCACCCGCTTGCCGAAGCGGTCGACGCGCACCCACCATCCCTACCAACCCGATGGGGAAACTAGGGATTCGTGAGGTGTGACCGTGAAGACGCTGATCCTGCTGGCACTCGCCGGGCTCGGCGCCCAACTCGTCGACGGGAGCCTCGGCATGGCCTACGGCGTCACCTCCACCACCCTGCTGCTGGCGTTCGGGACGAACCCGGCGGCCGCCTCCGCGACCGTGCACCTCGCGGAGATCGGCACGACGCTCGCGTCCGGCGTGGCGCACTGGCGGTTCGGGAACGTCGACTGGCGGGTCGTCGTCAGGATCGGCGTCCCGGGAGCGGTGGGCGCGTTCGCCGGGGCGACGTTCCTGTCCAGCCTGTCGACGGACGTCGCGAAGCCCGTGATGGCGCTGATCCTGCTGGGTCTCGGCGCGTACGTGCTGGGCCGCTTCACCTTCCTCGGCCTGCCCTCCGGCAACCTGGGCAAGCCGCTGCGCAAGCGGTTCCTGTCGCCGCTCGGCGTCGTCGCCGGGTTCCTGGACGCGACCGGTGGCGGCGGCTGGGGGCCGGTCGGCACCCCGGCGATCCTGGCCAGCGGACGGCTGGAGCCGCGGAAGGTCATCGGGTCGATCGACACGAGCGAGTTCCTGGTCGCGGTCGCCGCGAGCCTCGGGTTCCTGCTGGGCCTCGGCTCCGAGGGCGTCGACTCCACGTGGGCGGCCGCGCTGCTGATCGGCGGGCTCGTCGCCGCGCCCATCGCCGCCTGGCTGGTACGGCACGTGCCGCCGCGCATCCTGGGCTCGGCGGTCGGCGGTCTCATCGTTCTGACCAACATCCGGACACTGCTGCGCAGCGACTGGGTGGGCGCGGGCGACGCCGCCCAGTGGACGGTCTACGGGATCGTCTACGTGGTGTGGGCGGCCGCGCTGGCCCACTCGTTCCGGGAGCACCGCCGCAACGTGGCCGCCGCGTCGGCCGCCCACCCGGCGCCGGAGGGCCCGGCGCCGGCGGACGGAGCCGCGCGGGCCGGGACCCCGGTGCCCGTACCGGCCGGTGAGACGCGCGCGGACGCCGGGTCCCGCTCGCCCGAGGACCGTTCGCCGGACGCGGCCACGACCGTCTGATCCGTACGGACGGAACGCCCCCCACCTCACCCCCGGAGCAGCCCCGTGCCCCACACCGCCACCCCCCAGCGCCCCACCGCCCCCTCGGCACCGGTGTGTTGCCGATGACGCCCGCCGCCACCGCCGCCGGCCCCACCGCCCGCGACCTCGCGGACGACCTCGCCGCCGACACCACCGCCACCGACACCGCCGCCGGTCCCGCCGCCCTCCTCCGCACCGCCCGCGACCTCGCGGACGACCTCGCCGCCGACGCCATCCCCCGCGACCGCGCCGGCAGACCGCCCGCCGACGAGGCCGCACGGCTGCGCGAGGCCGGGCTGCCGTCGGCCCTGGTGCCCCCCGGAACCGGGTACGGCACCGACTGGCGCACCGGCTGCGCCGTCGTACGGGAGGTCGCCACCGCCGACAGCTCCGTCGGGGAACTCCTCGCCCGCCACTACGCCCTCGCCTGGAGCACCCGCCTCTACGGGCCGCCCGACCGCGCCGACGCCCTCGCGCGGGACTCCGCGCGGCGGCGGTGGCTGTGGGCCGGCGCCCTCCGGTACGCCGCCGGCCCCGAGGAGGGGGGCCGGCCCGACCTGACGCTGATCCCGCTGGGCGGTACCGGCCACGTCCTCAACGGCCGCCGGGCCGTGCCCGCCGCGCTCGCGGTCGCCGACCAGCTCGTCGTGGACGCGGTGTGCGCCGTGACCGGGGACGTGCTGGTCGTACGGGTGGCGCCGGGCGGCCGGGGGGTCTCGGTGGAGGCGGCCGGCGACCGGCTGGGGCAGCGCGCCGCCGGGGCGGGCGCCGTCGTCTTCGACCGGGTGACGGTCCCGCCCGCCCGGCTCGTCGGCCGCCGCCCGCCCGACGAGGAGTCGGCCCCGCCGACCGCGGCGCTCGCGCCCTCCGTGCTGCGGCTGGCGCTCTGCCACGTCGGGCTCGGCATCGTGGAGGGCGCGCTGGCCGAGGCGCGGGACGCCGTCAGGACGGCGCGGCGGGCCGGGCCGCCGGACGGGGACCCGGACCTCCTCCTCGCGTACGGGGAGCTGGCGTCCGCCGCGCACACGGCCGCCGCCGTCGTCGAACGGGCCACGGACGCCACGGCGGACGCCCTCGACGCGGGCCCCGGCCTCGACGCGGACGCCCCCGCCGACGTCGCCGCCCTCGTCGCCACGGCGGAGACCGTCACGGCACGGGCCGCCCTGCAGGTCACCACGCGCGTCCTGGAACTCGCCGACGCCCCGGGCCTGGACCGGTTCTGGCGCAACGCCCGCGTCCTGACGGCCCACCGCTCCCCCACCCACCGCCTGCGCTCCATCGGCGACCACTACCTGAACGGCACCCACCGCCACGTGACGGCCCCCTGCCGGTGACGGCGGCCACCGCTTGACCCTCCCCCCGCGTCAGGCTCCACCCTGGACGCGGACGAGGCGACCAAGGAGGTCCGGTGGGATATTCGGTCGGGCAGGTGGCGGAGTACGCCGGGGTGACCGTGCGGACCCTGCACCACTACGACAAGACGGGCCTGCTGTCGCCGGGCGGGCGCAGCCCCGCGGGGTACCGGCTCTACGACGACGCGGACCTGGCCCGGCTCCAGCAGATCCTGTTCTACCGGGAGCTGGGCTTCCCGCTCGACGAGATCGCCGCGATCATGGCCGACCCCGCCGCCCGCGCCCTGGACCACCTGAGGGAGCGCCACCGGCGGCTCAACGCGGAGATCGGCAGGCTGCGCCGGCTCGTCGAGGTCGCCGAACGGGCCATGGAGGTCCAGGAGACGGGCGTGCGGCTGTCCCCCGAGGAGCGGTTCGAGGTGTTCGGGGACGTCTCCTTCGACCTGAGCTACGCGACGGACGCCCACCTCAAATGGGGCGCCGGCGAAGGCTACCGGCAGGCCATGGCGCGGGCGGCCGCGCACACCGAGGAGGACTGGCGGCGGCTCATGGCGGAGGCCGCGTCGTGGCGCGGGCGGCTGCTCGACGCGTACGACGCGGACACCGCGCACGACTCCGGCCCCGCCATGGACCTGGCGGAGGAGCACCGGCGGCACGTCGAGCGGTGGTTCACGCCGTGCCCGCCGGAGACGCACTGCCGGATCGCCGACGACTACGTCGAGGACGCCCGCGCGTTCGCCCTCGTCGTCCCCGCTCCCCAGCAGCGCCCCGGCCTGGCCCGGTTCCTCCGGGAGGCCGTCCACGCGAACGCGCGGAGGGGGACGCACCCGCGATGAGGGTCCTGATCACGGCGGCGGGGTCCCGCGGGGACGTCGCCCCGTACACGGGGGTGGGGGCGCGGCTGCGGGAGGCCGGGCACGAGGTGGTGCTGGCCGCGCCGGAGGAGTTCGCCGGGCTCGTCGAGGGGGCGGGGCCGGCGTTCCACGCGCTGCCGGTGGACCCGCGAGGCGCCGGGGCGGGCGCACCGGGTCCCGGGAGCGGGGGCGGGGGCACCGGGGAGCTGATCCGCAGGGCGCGGGCGTTCCTCGGGGACCTGGGCGACGGCCTCGTCCGGGCCGCCGAGGCCCACCGGCCCGACGTGCTGCTGCTCTCCACCACGACGGCGCCGCTCGGCTGGCACGTGGCGGAGGCGACCGGTGTCCCCAGCCTGGGCGCCTACCTCCAACCGGTCGCGCCCACCCGGGAGTTCCCGCCGGTCGTGGGCGGCGGCCGGCCGCTGGGGCGGTGGGGCAACCGGGCCGCGGGCCGCCTCTCGCTCCGCGTCGTCGACCGGGTGCACGCCGGCGCGGTGCGGGAGCTGCGCCACCGCCTCGGGCTGCCGCCCGCGACGGGCCGGGCGGTGCGGCGGCGGACGGAGGAGTCGGGGTGGCCGGTCCTGCACGGCTTCAGCGAGGTCCTGGTGCCCCGGCCGGCGGACTGGCGGCCCGGACTGGAGGTGGCCGGCGCCTGGTGGCCGCACGTACCGGGCGACGCGGAACTGCCGGACGCGGTGGAGGACTTCCTGCGGGCCGGGCCGCCACCGGTGTTCGTCGGCTTCGGCAGCATGGGCGGCGGGCAGGGCGAGCGGCTGGGGGAGATCGCGGTGCGGGCGCTGCGGCTGGCGGGGGTGCGGGGCGTCGTCCAGGCGGGGTGGGCGGGGCTGTCCGCGTCGGACGGCGACGCGCTGCTCGTCGGGGACGTGCCGCACGCGCTGCTCCTCCCCCGTACGGCGGCGGTCGTCCACCACGCCGGCGCGGGGACGACGGCGGCGGCGCTGCGGGCCGGTGTGCCGTCGGTGCCGGTGCCGTTCACGGCCGACCAGCCGTTCTGGGCGCGCCGCGTCGCCGCGATCGGGGCGGGGACGGCGGCGGTGCCGGCGGCCGGGCTGACGGCGGGGCGCCTGGCGGAGGCGATCCGGGCGGCGCTGGACGGGGCGTCGTACGGAAGGGCCGCCGCGGCGGCCGCGCGGCGCCTGGCCCGGGAGGACGGGGCGGCGGCGGTGGTGCGGGGCGTCGAGGCGGCCGCCGCCGGGTGAGGCCCGCGCGGGGGCGGGTCCAACGGGGTGCGCGGTCCGCGCGTACGGGTGGGGGCGGCCGGGCAGGTTCACCGAAACGCACGCCGTCCGGGGGCCGTACGCCACGGGGGGAGGCAGGATGTGAAGCCCGCCGCCCCGCACCCCGGAGTCCCGTCCCGCCCTACCGAGGAGATCACCGTGCACGACGACACCGAGCTGCCCTCCGAGGGCCACGCCGACGTGCGGGTCGTCGCGGCGACGCCCGAAGTGGCCCGCAGGGTGGCGGAGGTGGTGCGCCGCTGCTTCGCCGCCACGGAGCAGCGCAGCTACCCCGCCGGACCGGAGGGCGGGACGCTGCTGCGCCTCAGCGTCGACACGACGCGGCCGGCGGGTCCGGCGCGGACCTGGCTGGAGAGCAGCGACTCGGCGTCCGGCGAGCGGAGCCCGGAGGACGGCCCCCGCCGGGACGAACCCTGACGCGGCGGACCCGACGGGAAGCGACGTGCGCCCGAACGCCCCACGGGGGCGCTCGGGCTTGTAGGTTCGGGGCATGACGAAGCCTGATGCACTGCTCGTGGATGTCGCGGCCACCGTCGAGTCGGAGCAGTCCAATCAGATGTCGCTCACCGTCGTGGTCAACGGTGCGGTCATCACGGGGCGGCTCGCTCCCGAGGCCGCGTGGCGGGAGCGGGTGGCGGAGGTCCTGCGGGACTCGGACAGGCTGGGCGGGTTCGCGGGGGTGTTCGCGTCCCCCGCGGGGGGCTCGCACGCGCCGCGCGACGGGTCCCCGACCCACCTGCACTTCCACGTGGCGAGGATCCTCCAGGGCACCCTCGGCATCCCGGAGACGGGCGGCATGTACCGCGTGGCCATCGAGGACGTGAGCGCCTGGACGGTGGGCGACTTCAGCTACACCGACGGCTGAGCCGCACCGACGACCGAGGGGGCGCGGGCCACCCGGCTCAGCCGGGTGGCCCGCGCCCCCTCGGGGACCGGCCGGGTCAGCCCAGCAGGTCGGTGGCCGGGGCGGGAGCCGGCGCCTGGGTCACGCAGGTGAAGCCGAGGCGGCGCAGCGCCCTGGTCACCTCCAGTGCGGTGAAGTCGCGGCGGTCCTGGCGGGTGATGATCTCGCCGACCTGCTTGACCGGGTACGTGCGGCGGCCGATGACCGCGCACGGGCCGACCGCCGGTTCCGGGCGGACGTTCGCCATCAGCGACTCCACTTCGCTCGTCACGAAGTCGAACGGGAAGCGGGCGATCACACAGCGCATGGTTGCCTCACAGGGTCGGGGCGGTGGGACGGACGTGCCGCGGGGCGGCGGGACGTCACTGCTGGCGCGGCGCGCGGCGCGGGCGGCGCGTTCCGGACCGGCGGCGGCGGGTCGACGAACCCGGCCTTCCCGCCGCCTGGGCCGGAGGCGTGGGGGGCGCGATGGTGACCGGTATCCCGGACGGGGTGCGGGCGCCGGTGATGCGGGACAGCTCGGCGTCGCCGGACCGCACCGCCGTCGTCCGGGGACGGATGCCCGCGTGGCTCATCAGGTGGTCCATGTCGCGCCGCTGGTGCGGCAGGACCAGCGTGACGACGCTGCCGGACTCACCCGCGCGGGCCGTGCGGCCGCCGCGGTGCAGGTAGTCCTTGTGGTCGCCGGGCGGGTCGACGTTCACGACGAGGTCGAGGTCGTCGACGTGGATGCCGCGCGCGGCGACGTTCGTCGCGACGAGCACCGTGACGTGGCCGTCCTTGAACTGGGCCAGCGTCCGCGTCCGCTGCGGCTGCGACTTGCCGCCGTGCAGCGCGGAGGCCCGTACGCCGCTCTTGAGCAGGTGCTTGGTGAGCCGGTCCACCGCGTGCTTGGTGTCCAGGAACATGATCACGCGCCCGTCGCGGGCGGCGATCTCCGTGGCCGTGGCGTTCTTGTCGGTGTCCTGGACGTGCAGGACGTGGTGCTCCATCGACGTCACCACGCCGGCCGTGGGGTCCACGGAGTGGACGACCGGGTCGTGGAGGTAGCGCCGTACGAGGGAGTCGACGTTCCGGTCCAGGGTCGCCGAGAACAGCAGCCGCTGCCCGTCGGGCCTGGTCAGCTCCAGCAGGCCGGTGATCTGCGGCAGGAAGCCCATGTCGGTCATCTGGTCCGCCTCGTCGAGGACGGTGATGCCGACGTCGTCGAGGACGCAGTCGCCGCGCGTGACGAGGTCCCGCAGCCGGCCGGGGGTCGCGACCAGCACCTCCGTGCCGGCGCGCAGGGCGGCGGTCTGGCGGCCGATCGACACGCCGCCGACGACCGTGGCCTGCCGCAGCCCGAGGGCGCGGGCGTACGGGGCGAGGGCGTCGGTCACCTGCTGCGCCAGCTCCCGCGTGGGGACGAGGACGACGGCGAGCGGCCGGCGCGGCTCGGCGCGGGTCCCGGCGAGGCGGGCGAGGACGGCGAGGCCGAACGCGAGGGTCTTCCCGGAGCCGGTACGGCCCCGGCCCAGCACGTCGCGGCCCGCGAGGGAGTTCGGGAGGGTCGCCGCCTGGATGGGGAACGGCACCGTCACCCCTTCGGCCTCCAGCGCGCCCAGCATCGCGGGGGGAAGGCCGAGGTCCGCGAACGCCGCGACGGGCGGCAGCGGCGGGGTCTGCGTCACCGGCACGGCGAAATCACCGGGCGGCGGCGGGGTGGAGCGGCGACGGGACTGCGTCCGGGAACCGGCCTTGGACGACTTCGGCGACTTCGAGGACGCGGAAACCGCCGTGGACTTCGCCGACCTGGCGGGTTCGGACTGGTTGTTCTTCGCTCGGCGGGCCGGCGCGGCGGCAGCCTGGCGGGTCCCCGAGGAGGAGCCCCGGGAGCGGGACGTACGGGTCATGAGTGCATTCCTCAATACGATATCGAGGAATTCACGGCCCTCGATTCAGCCGGGCGGGCGCCGCCCGGCCTCGGCCGGGCGGCGCCGGGGAACGGCGCGGGGCCCGCACCCCAAGGTGCGGGCCCCGACGGCGTCGAGACGCCTCGTCGTCAGGCGGGGAGGATGTTCTCCGCCTGCGGGCCCTTCTGGCCCTGCGTGACGTCGAAGGTGACCTTCTGGCCTTCCTGCAGCTCGCGGAAGCCGGAGGTCGCGATGTTGGAGTAGTGGGCGAACACGTCGGCGCCGCCACCGTCCTGCTGGATGAAGCCGAAGCCCTTTTCCGCGTTGAACCACTTCACTACGCCAGTAGCCATAATTCTTTTCTCCTCACGGGGAATTTCTGGACCCGCACTGTGCGAGCCTCGCGTCGCCGCGATGATTGCCCCGGTCCGGATCAGGAGAACCGGCCACACAAAAGTGCTCCTCCGCCGCGGGGCGGGGGGGCACTTTGAAGCTCTGGGAACCACAACTGCAACTGGCTACGACACTAGCATGCGGATTTCACATCCGCACGGAATTCGGGCAGGCGTTTTCCCTGGTGGAGGAAATCTACGGCCCTGCCCGGCGGGAATCTGCAGCGGCCGGAATAGACATTCACCACTCGCGGCGGCTACCGTTCCCGCGCGAGGCATGTGGCCGCCCGGGAGGCCCGCCTCGCCAGGATGCCCAGGACGAAAGGCGCGCATGGCTCCAGGAGCGCGGCACAGCCCCACCGACAACCTCGACGACGACGACTACCCTGCCTACACCATGGGCCGCGCCGCGGAGCTGATCGGCACCACGCCGGCCTTCCTCCGCGCGCTCGGCGAGGCCCGGCTGATCGCCCCGTTGCGGTCGGAGGGCGGCCACCGCCGGTACTCGCGCTACCAGCTGCGGATCGCCGCGCGGGCCCGCGAACTCGTCGACCAGGGCACCCCCATCGAGGCGGCCTGCCGGATCATCATCCTGGAGGACCAGCTGGAGGAGGCCCAGCGGCTCAACGAGGAGCTGCGCGGGCGGCGGTCCGACCCGGACGGCACGGAGGGACCCGAGGCACCCCCGCAGGACTGAGGGGCGCCCCACCGGAGCCCGGGACGCCGGGAGACCGGGGCGCCGGGGACACCCGGGGGGCCGGGGCGCCGGGGACCGCCCGTGCGGACGGGCGGCCCGCTCCGGCGGGCCGGTCACACGGCGTGCTCGTCGCTCTGCCCGCAGAGCCACGCCAGCGCGTCGTGCACCCCCCGTACGTACGCGCGCTTCTCCGGAGGGCACACCGGGTCGTCGAGCAGCACCGCGGCGGCGTCGGCCTCGGCGGTCAGCCGCCACAGGTCGGGCACCTCGCGCGCGGGCGCGCCCGTGACCGGTCCGCGCTCCTCGCGGGCCAGCGCCCACCGGTAGGCGTCGGCGGCGCCCTCGGACACCGCGTCGGACGGTTCGGCGCCGGGCCCGGTGCGGCCGGGGGCGATGTCCCCCCACGTCGGCTCCCCCGCCCCCTCCCGCACGTCCCCCCGGCCGGGGGCCGGCGCCGGGGCGCGGCCGGCTTCGGCGGCGAGGGTCCGGTACACCGACTCGACCTCGTCCGCGGGACGGACACCGATCCGGCTCGCTCGTGCTCGCGTCTGCGTGGCATGGCGGGTCGTCATACGCGTACACCCCATCCTCATGGCTCGCGGCTGCGTGTCCCTGCTTTCCCGGGTCCCCTCGATTCCGCCGGATATACGCGGGACGGGGGCGCCGTCGGGACCCGGAGGGCGAGCATCGCCACGTCGTCGTGGCCGTCGCCGGGGCGCGCCGCGCACAGGGCGCGGCACAGCTCGTCGAGCGGCCGCCCGCCGAGCGGGGCGGCGAGCGCCGCGAGGGCGTCCAGGCCGCGGTCGATGGGGTGCCTCGGGTGCTCGACGAGGCCGTCGGTGAAGAACAGCAGGACCGCGCCGGGCGGCAGCGGGCTCGTGTGGTCGGGGCGCGGCCGGTGGGGGTCGACGCCGAGGGGCAGGCCGGGCTCGGCGTCCAGGTACCGGGGGTGGTCGCCGGGCGCGAGGAGCAGCGGCGGCAGGTGGCCGGCGCTGCTCCAGCACAGCTCCCACCCGTCCCCGTCGCCGGCCGGCTGGACGCGGGCGAGGCAGACGGTGGTGACGGGGGTGTCGGTGATGGCGTGGAGGGTGTGGTCGAGGGCGGTGAGGACCGCGCCGGGCGGGCCGCACCGGTCGTACAGGAGCGCGCGGAGCATGTTGCGGGTCTGGGCCATCGCGGCGGCGGCCCGGAGGTCGTGGCCGACGACGTCGCCGATGACGGCGCCGCACGCCCCGTCGGGCAGCAGGACGGCGTCGTACCAGTCGCCGCCGACGTGCGCGGGGCGGGCGGCGGGCCGGTACACGGCGGCGCCCTCGTAGGGGCGCAGGCCGGGCAGGCGCGGGAGGAGCAGGCGCTGGAACTGCTCGGCGCCGGCGCGGACCTGCTCGAAGAGGCGGGCGTTCTCGATGGCGACGCCCGCGGCGCCGGCGAGGGCGACGACGATGTCCTGGTCGTGGGCGTCGAAGGGGCGACCGTCGAGGCGGTCGGAGAGGTACAGGTCGCCGTAGGTCTCGCCGCGGACGCTGACGGCGACGCCGAGGAGGGTGCGCATCGGGGGGTGGCCGGGCGGGAAGCCGGCGGAGTGCGGATGGGCGCGGATGTCGTCGACGCGGAGCGGTTCGGGGTGGCGGATGAGGGTGCCGAGGAGGCCGCGGCCGTGCGGCGGGCCGACGCCCGCGAGGTCGGCGCGCTCCCGGTCGGTGAGGCCGACGGTGAGGAACTCGGCCAGTTCGGTGCCGTCCTCGTTCAGCACGCCGAGGGCGCCGTAGCGGGCGTGGAGGAGGTCCGTGGGCGGTGCGGACGATGCGGTGCAGCACGAGGGGCAGCTCCAGTTCGCCGCTGATGGCCATGACGGCGTCGAGGAGGCCCCGCAGGCGGTCCCCCGCCCAGACCGGCTCCTGCGGCTCCCGGGCCCCTCGCGGTGGTTCCGCGACGGGGACGGCGAGGGCGGGGTCGGGGGGCGGGTCGGCGGCGGGGGGCGGATCGGCGGCGGAGGGCGGATCGGTGGCAGGGGCGGTGTCGGGGGGCGGGTGGGGGGCCAGGGACAGCTCCGCGCCGAGGGCGGAGTGCGCGCCGGGGGCGGGGTCGGCGGCCGGCGTCCTGCGGAGCGGCTCCGTGCCCGCGGGGGCCGGCTTCCCGGTGCGGGACTCGTCCGGGGCGGGGGGCCGGTCCGGGGCCTTCTCGGAATCCATGGGGCCTCCCGGTCCGAGGGCGCTGCGGGGCTCCGCGCCGCTCCGGTCGACGCGGCCCGGACACCGAGCGCATGGTGGTTGCTAGGACCGACGAACGCTCTCCGACTTTCCCGGGAAGCGCTGGACAAACCTCACATTACGCCTCTGACCAGCGCCACCGTCCCTCCGGCGGGCACGCGGTACGGCGAAAGGGGTGCGGCTATGACCGGCTGGGCGTCATGGACGACGGTCAACGTCTTCTCGGGCACGGGGGGCGTCCGCACCGTCGAACTGGGAGTGCTCACGGGGAACCTGAGCGTGCACACCACCTGGTACGGGACCGAGGCGGACGTCGCGGTCCAGTACAGCGGCGGCTCCGACTGGTACACGATGGCCGGCAGCCCCGTGCCGTGCCACTCCGAGGAGGAGAGCCGCGCGCTGCACCAGTGGGCGGTGGAGCTCGTGCAGGCGGGCGGCGGCGCGGTCCTGAGCCTTCCGGCGAACCGCCCCAGGACCGTCTGACCCCCGGCGCCGGGCCCGGCGGTCTCCCGCCACCGCCCACCGCACCCGGGCGGCACCCCGTATCGTCCGTCACCGCGACACCGACGGATCCGCGGGACGAGGACGACGCATGGACGAAACCCCTGACCTGGCACGGCGGTTCGAGGAGCACCGCTCCCGGCTGCGGGCCGTGGCCTACCGGATGCTGGGCTCGCTGGGCGAGGCGGAGGACGCGGTGCAGGAGGCGTGGTTACGGCTGGGCCGCGCCGACTCCGCCGAGGTACGGAACCTCGGCGGCTGGCTGACCACCGTCGTCGGCCGGATATGCCTGGACCAGCTCCGCACCCGCACGGCGCGCCGCGAGGAGCCGCTGCACGGCGAGGACGGGCGGGTACGGCTCCCCGACCCGGTCGTCAGCCGCGCGTCCGGGCCCGACCCGGAGCAGGCGGCGCTGGTCGCCGACGAGGTCGGCATCGCCCTGATGATCGTCCTGGACACGCTCGCCCCGGCCGAGCGGCTCGCGTTCGTGCTGCACGACCTGTTCGCGGTGCCGTTCGAGGACATCGCGGAGGTACTGGACCGCACGGCGGCGTCGACCCGGCAGCTCGCCAGCCGCGCCCGCCGCCGCGTCCGGTCCTCGGCGCCCCCGCCCGACGGCGATCCGGCCCGCCGCCGGGAGGTCGTGGACGCGTTCCTGGCGGCGGCCCGCGGCGGCGACCTCGACGCGCTCGTCGCCGTGCTCGCTCCGGACGTGCTGGCCCGCTCCGACGGCGGCGCCCTGCGCCCGAGCCTCCTGCGCCGCGGCGCGGCCACCGTCGCCTCCCAGGCCCTCGTCTTCGCCCGTCTCGCCGAGGCCGCCCACCCGGTCCTGGTCAACGGCACGCCGGGCGTCCTGGCGGTGACGGACGGCCGCGTGGTCTCGGTGATGTCCTTCACCGTCCACGCGGGCCGCATCACCGCCCTGGACATCCTCACCGACCCCGCCCGCCTCTCCCACCTGGACGCCACCGCCCTCACCGGGTGACGGCGCCGGGCCGGGGAGCGGGCCCGGCGCGCACGGCTCACACCCCCGCCGGCCGCTCCTCGGTCCGGGCGGCGCGGCGGGGGGCGCGGGTGTCGAGAGCGGTGACGACCTGGGCGTGGAAGCGGTCCACCGCCTGGTCGACGCTGCGGATGAAGCCCGTCTCCGCGTTGCCGCGGCTCGTGCCCATGCCCTTGAACAGGGACAGCCGGAACCCGGTGATCCGGGCGCCGTCCTTCGGCAGCAGGTCGGCGGGCTCGGGCCGGAGTCGCTCCAGGGTGCCGCGCGGGCCGGCGCCCTGGCCTTCGACGAGCGTCTCGACGTGGAGGTCCGCGGGCGCCGCCGCGAGCTGCCGGACCAGGCGCTTCGCCCGGGTCAGCGGGTAGCCCTGCTCCGGCGCCTCCACCTCGATCGACGTACGCAGCTTCTGCGTCCGCAGGTCCGCCACGAGCGCCAGGACGCCCGGCGTGCCGTCGATGCGCACCTCCGCGTGCAGCCGCCCCTCCGCGCACAGCTGGTCCGCCAGCCCGGCGCGCCGCGCCTGCGGGTCGGCACCGCGCCGGCTGCGCTGCACGGGCAGCACCTTCTGCCCCAACTCCCCGCCCAGGCGCAGGCACACCTGCCGCACCAGCCGCTCCCAGCTCTCCACGACCTCCAGGGCGCGCGGGTCGCCCTGGCACAGGGTCTCCTCGTCGATCGCACGGCGCACCGGCACCCACGCCGCCCCCATGTTCTGGAAGCCGTGGCACCCGGAGTTCTCGTGCTGGAGGTAGTGCAGCAGCTCCTGGAGCAGCCAGGCGTGCGCGGCGTTGCCCACGCCCTCGTGGCGGATCAGCATCTGCGCCTGGTGCGCGACCTCGGCCCACGAGAGGTGCCACAGGGCGACCTTGTGCTTGCGGCGCCCGTCCGTCCGGACGTCGACCAGCGGGCGGCCCTCCAGCGCCACGTCGTTGGAGAGCGTCAGCACCGCCTCGTAACCGCGGCGGGCGGCGATGTCCGTGTACGCCTGCACCTGTTCGGACCGGAGGGCGTTGCCGTTCGTCTTCGTCTCGACCAGCGCCGTCCACAGCTTGCCGGCGCGCTCGACCCGGATGATCCCGTCGGGGCGCCTGGGGGTGTCCCCGTGCGGCAGTGACACCTCCGTGAACGTCTCCGTCCGCCCGGCCGGCGCCCCGAACCCGGCGGTCAGCCGGCGGCCGAACTCCGGGACCTGCGCCATCACGGACAGCAGCACGGAGGTCGCCCGCGTCTCCCGCTCGCGGTCGCTCCTCAGCGCCGACGCGGGGAAGAGCCGGGCGGTGCGCCACGCGTCGCTCTCGGCGAGCGACCTCCTCGGAGCCCTGGGCAGGGTGACCTTCTTCTTGGCGGTACGCGGGCGGGGCGTCCTCCCCGGCCCGCCCGGCGGGGCGGCGGTCACCGCCTCGCGGGGCTCCCTCGGCGCCGGGATCGCCGCGAGCACGGCCGCGGCGTCGGGCGCGCCCGGCGCGTCCGACGTGTCCGACGTGTCCGGCCCCTCCGCCTGCTCCCGCGCCTGGGCCTCCTCCGCCGCGTCGTCCTCGACGTCGACGCCGAAGTCGGCCGCGAGACCGGCCAGCCCCGACGCGTACCCCTGCCCCACCGCCCGGAACCTCCACTCCCCGCCGCGGCGGTACAGCTCCCCGAAGATGAACGCGCTCACCGCCCCCGCGTCGTCCACCGCGAACCGCAGCAGCGTCTCCCCCGACCCGGCCGCCAGCGTCAGCCGCACGTCGTCGAGGTCGCCGAAGCGCGCCTCCCCGTAGCGGCTGGCGGCCACGACGACCCGCTCGACGTCCGGCGGGACCGCGCCCAGGTCGAAGCCGATGCGGTCCTCGCTGCCGTCGGCGGCCGGCGTCTTGCCGAGCAGCTGCACGCTGCCGTCCGCGGCCACGGGGTGGTTGTAGAAGTAGAAGTCGGCGTCGCTGCGCACCTTCCCCTCCGCGTTCAGCAGCAGGACGGAGACGTCCGCGTCGCCCTCCCCGGACGGGCTGCTCCACCCCAGGCTCAGCACCACCGAGCCGGTGTCCTCACCGAGGTCCGCCAGACCGACGTTGGCGCCCCTGACCATCTCGTGCACGTGACCCCCCGGATGCACGGCCGCGACGGGACGCACCCCGGCGGCCCGGCACGTGAACTGTGTGGTGCGTCACACGATCACCTCAACCGGAACCCTAGCGGCCGGACACCCGCCTCGGTGGCGAACCGGCGGAAGTCGTCCCGCCGTTCCCGTACGTCTCGATGAGGACCCTCCGTGGCGGCGTAGCACTCAGGGATGACGCCCGACCCACACGTGGACGGACTCGTGGAACCTTTGTTCGCTCATACCGTCTTGACCAGTAAGAAGACGACCGGCGAACGGAAGTGACAGTGAGTCAGACAGTGGAGACGGTGGGTTCGGCGGTGCGGGGGAAGGCGTTCGCGCCCGAGTACCAGGGGGCCCTCGGGTCGCTGTCGGTGAACTCCTCGCTGACCGAGGTCCTGGAACACGGCATCCGGGAGCTGCGGGCCGCCGAGGCCGCCGGGGAGCTGCGGGAGGTGGCGCGGTGCGGTCTCGCGGTCGCGGAGGCGTACCGGCGGCTCGGGCGCGTCGAGGAAGCCGACCGGGCGTGGAAGGCCAGCTACCGGACCGCGCGGGACGCCGGGGACGTGGGGGCCATGGCGTGGGCCCTGTGGAGCGGCGGCACCCTCGCGCGGCAGCGCGGCGCCCTCGCCCTCGCGTACCGGCTGCTGCGGCTCGCGGCGGAGGCGGGCGAGCGCGGCGGGGACGTCGTCGTCCGCGGGTACTCCCTGGCGGGGCTCGCCGAGACCGGGCGGATACAGGGCGACTACCAGGCCGTCGGCGAGCTCCACGAGCAGCTCCTCGCCGAGGCCCGGCGGCGCGGCGAGGCCCGGCACACGGTGTGGGCGCTGGAGGGCATCGCCCAGATGCACCGGAACACCGGCTCGTACGACACGGCGCTCGCCCTGTTCGAGGAGGCCGCCGAGACCGCCGAGCGGGCCGAGGACCGGCGCGGCTGGGCGTGGGCGCTGCGCGGGATCGCCGACGTGGTGTCCGTGCGGGACGGGGACGTGGAGCGGGCGCTGCGGCTGCTGTCGGAGGCCGAGGTGGCGTGCCGCGACATGAAGCTGTCGAGCGCCCTGGCGTACAACCACAAGATGCGCGGCAACGTCCTGTACCGGGCCGGCCGGTACGAGGAGGCGCGCGACGTGTACGCGCGGGCGCTGGAGGGGTTCCGCGCCATGGACGAGCCGCGCGGTACGGCGCTGTCCCGGCTGGGCCTGGCCAAGTCCCGCGCCCGGCTGGGCCGCGACGCCGCCGAGACGGCCGCCGAGCTGGCGGAGCTGCGCGGCACCCTGGACCGGATCGGGCTGCGCCACGCCCGCGACATGGTGGAGAAGGCCGCCGCCGAGCTGGGCGTGGGGCCGTTGCCGACCGGTGGGGCGGGGGCGGGGCGATGAGTTCGGTGCCGGTTCCGACGACGGTGGCCGTGACGGACGCGGACACCCGGCCCGGCGCCTCCGGTGCGGGTGCGGTGGCGGGTGCGGTGGCGGTGGGTGGTGCGCACGCCGGGGCCGGTGCGCTCCTCCTGCGCTGCCGGGCCCTCGTGCGGCCCGCGCTCGCCGGCGCCGTCGGGCGGCTGCACCCGTGGACCGGGGAGATGGCCGCGTTCTCCCTCGGCTGGGGCGACGTGACCGGTACGCCCGACCCCGGCGCGTCCGAGGGGAAGGGCGTCCGGCAGGCCCTCGCCGTGCTGGGCGCCGAGGCGGTCGGCGCGGACGGGCGGGTCGCCGTGCCGGGCGCGGTGGCCGTGGAGCTGGTCCACGCCTTCTCGCTGCTCCACGACGACATCATGGACGGCGACGCCGTGCGCCGGCAGCGCGCGACGGTGTGGAAGGCGTACGGCACCGGCCCGGCCGTCCTCGCCGGCGACGCCCTGTTCGCGCTCGCCGTGCAGTGCCTCGCGGAGGTCCCCGGCGCGCACACCGGCCCGGCCGTGCGGCGCCTGAGCGGGACGCTCACCGACCTCGTGCGCGGCCAGGCGGAGGACCTGTGCTTCGAGGACCGCCCCTGGACCGGACCCGACGCGGTGCGGCCCGACGCGTACCGGTCGATGGCCGAGCACAAGACCGGCGCCCTCCTCGGCTGCGCGGCCGCCCTCGGGGCGCTGCTCGCCGGGGCGCCCGACGCGACGGTCACCGCCCTGGACCGGGCCGGGCGGCACCTGGGCGTGGCCTTCCAGGCCGTCGACGACCTGCTGGGCGCCTGGGGCGACCCGGCGGTGACCGGCAAGCCCGTCCACGGCGACCTGCGCCGGCGGAAGAAGACGTACCCGGTCCTGGCGGCCCTCGCCGCCGGCACGCCCGCCGCCCGCGAACTGGCCGCCCTGCTCGACGCGCCCGGCCCGGCGGGCACCCTCGACGAGCTCGCCGCCGCCCGCGCCGCCGAGCTCGTCGAACGGGCCGGCGGACGCGACGCCGCCCTGGGCGAGGCGCGGCGGCAGCTGGCCGCCGCCCGCCGCCACCTGCGCGGCGTGCCCCTCGCCCCCGGCGCCTCCCGCGACCTCGAGGCGCTGCTGGCCTTCCTGCTGCACCGCGCCGTGTGACGCCCCGCCCCGGTGCCCGCCGCGCGGTGTGGGGTGCCCGACGGGGGGTACCGGGAGCGGGTGGACCTGGACGTCGTCGAGGAGCGCCCGTACCGGTTCCGCGTGGAACCGCGCGACGGCATGCGCGTCCCCGGTGTGGTGTTCGCCTCCCGCGAGCTGCTGCGGGACGCCGAGCAGTCGCTGCGCCAGGTCGCCGGCGTCGCGACCCTGCCGGGCATCGTCGGCGCCTCGTACGCCATGCCGGACATCCACTGGGGCTACGGCTTCCCCATCGGCGGCGTCGCCGCGACCGACGTGGCCGCCGGCGGGGTGGTCTCGCCGGGCGGGGTCGGCTTCGACATCTCCTGCGGGGTGCGGCTGCTGGCCGCCGACTGCGACCGCCGCGCCCTGCGCCCCGCCCTGGCCGCCGTCATGGACGGCCTGGGCCGCGCCGTGCCGCGCGGCGCCGGGCCGGGCGGGGTGTGGCGGCTCGGCGGCACCGCCGAACTGGAGCGGGTCCTGCGCGGTGGCTCCCGGTACGCCGTCGAGCAGGGCCACGGCGAGGAGCGGGACCTGCTGCGCTGCGAGGACGGCGGCGCGGTCGCCGACGCCGACGTGGACCAGGTCGGCCCGCGGGCCCGCGAACGCGGCCTCGGGCAGGTCGGCAGCCTCGGCTCCGCCAACCACTTCCTGGAGGTCCAGGTGGTCACGGAGGTGTACGACACCGCTGCCGCGGAGGCGTTCGGGATCGCCGCCGGACAGGTCTGCGTGATGATCCACTGCGGTTCGCGCGGCCTGGGCCACCAGATCTGCTCGGACCACGTGCGCGCCATGGACCGCGCGATGGCCCGCTACGGCATCGAGGTCCCCGACCGGCAGCTGGCCTGCACGCCCGTCGACTCGCCGGAGGGCCGCGCCTACGTCGGCGCGATGGCCGCCGCCGCGAACTACGCGCGCGCCAACCGCCAGCTGCTCTCGCACGCCGCGCGCCGGGTGTTCCGGCGGGAGGCGGGCGTGCGGCTCGGCCTCGTGTACGACGTGTCGCACAACCTCGCCAAGATCGAGACCCACTCCGTGGACGGCGAGCCGCGCCGCCTGTGCGTGCACCGCAAGGGCGCCACGCGCGCGTTCCCGCCCGGCCACCCGGACCTGCCCGCCGACCTGCGGGACGCGGGCCAGCCGGTGCTCATCCCCGGCACGATGGGCACGGCGTCGTACGTGCTGGCGGGCGTGCCGGGCGGGGACGCCTTCCACTCCACCTGCCACGGCGCCGGCCGCGTCATGAGCCGCCACCAGGCCGCCCGCACGGTCACCGGCAAGGAGCTGCGGGCCCGGCTGGAGGGGGCGGGGATCGCGGTGCGGCCGCTGTCGATGCGCGGCCTCGCGGAGGAGGTCCCGGAGGCGTACAAGGACGTGGCGGCGGTCGTCGAGGCGAGCGAGGGCGCGGGACTGTGCCGCAAGGTGGCGCGGCTGGAGCCGCTGGGGGTGGTGAAGGGGTAGCGCCGGAGGCCGGGGGCGGGGCCGGGACCCGGGACGGGCGGGGCCGGGACGCGCCTCGCACGCCCCCCTCACGCCCCCCTCACGTCACGCCCCTCCCGCGTCACACGTCCACCGTCACCGCGCACGACCACCCGTACGCGTCCGGCCCCATGCGCAGCTCGTGCCACGACACGGCCTTCGGCACGGACCCGATGACCGGCACGCCCGCGAGGCGGGCGACCGCGAGGCGCACGTCCAGCTCCCCCTCCGTCAGCTCGACCTCCACGTCCACGGGCACCTCCCCGTGCGCGTCGAGCCGGTAGACGACCTCGTCGAGCAGGTCCGCGAGGAGGTCGTCGTCGCTCTCCTCCACGAACCGCACCCGCCGCACCGCGTCCGCGTGCGCCGCCGACACGTCGGCGAAGGACTCCACCAGTCCGAGCACGGCCTCCCCGAGGCACCGCTCCCGGCTCGCGCCCCACGCCTCGATCCGCACGTCGGCCGTGTGCGGCACGGTCCGGTGCCCGTCCTCGCCGCGCCGCCGCGCCGGCTCCCCGTCGTCCACGGCGGGCCTCAACGCCGGTACACGCCGACGAGGGTGCCGCTGGCGACGGCCTTCGGCTCGACGGCCCGGTGCACCTGCTCGGCGCTGGGCGCGTCGGGCAGGACGCACGGCTCCCGGAGGGCGTACAGGCGGAAGAAGTACCGGTGCGCCTCGTCGCCGGGCGGCGGGTGGGGGCCGCCCCAGCCCCGCCGGTGGAACCCGTTGACGAGTTCGGTGCCGCCCTCGGGGGGCCGGCCGGGGGCCGTGCCGTCGGCGTGCGGGTCGATGCCGACGGCCACCCAGTGGACGAAGGTGCCCGTGGGCGCGTCGGGGTCCTCGCACAGGAGGACCAGCTCGCTGGCGTCGTCCGGGACGCCGGACCAGGTCAGCGGCGGCGGCTCGTTCTCGCCCTCCAGGGCGTACCGGCGGGGGATGGGCGCGTGGTCGTCGAACGCGGAGCTCTTCAGATCGATACCGGCCATGCGCCCCGCAGTACCCCTGAGGCGCCTCCCCATGCGTGACGGCGCCCGTACCGGCCCGGTCTACCGCACCCGCTCCAGCCAGCCGCCCGGGTGGCACGTCAGCCCGTACCGCTCCAGGTCGCGCCGCTGCCGGAAGCCCGCCCCGTCCGGGCCGGCCAGCCAGTCCCGCACGGCGGGCAGGACGCCGCCCGGCATGCCCGGCGGCCGCAGCTCCGGCACGTCGACGATGCCGTCCTCGACCAGGAAGAACCCGCCGACCGGCACCAGCGGCGCGAAGTTCCGCAGCGCGGCCGCCGTCGTGTCGTACGTGTGCAGGGTGTCCTCGACGACCATGCAGCGCGCACCGGCCGGGAACGCCGCGCGGGCGCGCCGGGCCGTGTCCGGGTCGGTGATGTCGCCCTCCAGCAGCGTGATGCCGTCCTCGTACGACGGGTCGGCGGCCGACAGGGCGGCGCGCGCCTTGTCCTGGCGCAGGTCGAGCGTGACGACCCGGACGTCGCGCGGCACGCGGCCGTACCCGGCGAGGGCGCGCAGCCGGTCGCGGAACCACAGCGCGGACCCGCCGAAGTGCGTGCCCAGCTCCACGACGACCTGGCTGCGGGACAGCCACATCAGGTGCTCCATCATCCGCAGGTCCTCGGGGAACTTCTTGATCCGCACCCCGGCGTAGACGTCGCGGACGTGCTGCCGCTCCCGTGCCTTCCAGTAGGCGCGGACGTCCCCGTCCGGCGCCGCCTCCACGCGCGGCGGCAGCAGCGCGTCGCCGCTTCCCGTGCCGTCCGTGTGATGTGTGTGATCCGTGCGGTCCGCGGGCTCCTCGGGCGCCTCCACGCACACGAGCGAACCACGCACGCGGGGCGGTGTCTACGGCGCCTGGAGCGCCCAGCCGCGCGGGTTCGCGGCGTCGGGCGCCTGAAGGCTCACCGGGGAGCCGTTCTCGGGGCCGGCGGGGGCCAGGGCGAGGCCCCGGCCCTTCAGCGTGAACGTGTGGGTGGCCGCGTCGGCGGACGGGGTCGGCACCCAGCGCTGGGCGTCGCCGTCGGCGCAGGGCCGCTGGACGACGACGGCTCCGGGGCCGAGCGGGTCGGCGGGCTGGAGGCACAGGCCCGAGTGGACGGCCCTGATCCGGACGTGGCCGTCGCCGGTGTCCTCCAGCCGCCACTGCTGGTTGGGCTGGGCGTGGCGCTCCCAGGCGATGACGGGCGCGCCGTCGCCGGTGGCGCCGCCCTGCACGTCGGCGGCCCGGCCGGTCGCGGAGTCGACCAGCACGAACGTGCCGGTGGGCACGGGCGGCCGCGTCGCGGAGGGGGACGGGGTGGGGGTCGGCGACGGAGCCTGCCCCGGGGCGCCGGAGGGCGTGGCGGCGGGGGCGGTGCCAAAAGCCGGGGCCGCCTCGGGGGCGTCCTCGCCGGGGCCGCCGAGGACGGCGCCGATCGCCAGGCCCGCGACCGCGCACACGACGATCGCGGCGGCCACGAGCGCCGCCTTGGGCGGGCCGCCGCGCGTGCGGCGGGACGCGGGCGGGCGCGCCGGCGGCTCGTCCTCGACGCGCGGCAGCGGCCGCGTCGCGTCCACGGGCGGCGGGCCGTACGCGGCCGGGGGGTAGGCGGCCGGGGGCGGGGGGCCGTACGCGTCCGCCGGGGGATACGCGGCCGGGGGCACGGACCCGTACGCGTCCGGGGGGTACGCGGCCGGGGGCGCCGATCCGTACGCGTCCGCCGACGGGTACGCGCCCCGGACCGGCGGGAGGAGTTCCGTGGCGTCCGAGGGATACGCGCCCCGGACCGGCGGGAGGAGTTCCGTGGCGTCCGGGTCCCCCATGTGCGGTCCGCCGCCGTGTGGTTGGTGGTTCACCCTGCTCCTCGCCCTGGCCGTGCCGTCACCCGTCGCGCCGCGTCCGGCGACGGTACAGTGCGACGATCGTACGGATCGATCCACGGGGGTTCTCATGGCACTGTTCGGCAACGCGCACACCGTCGACCCGGCGAGCGCGCAGCAGGAGTACGCGCGGCTCCTCGGCCCCGGGGAGCAGGTGCACGCGGCGTACCTGCTGATCCGCGACACGATCCTGTTCACCGACCGCCGGCTGATCCTCGTCGACAAGCAGGGGATCACGGGCAAGAAGGTCGAGTACCACTCGATCCCGTACCGCAGCATCACGCACTTCGCGGTGGAGACGGCGGGGACGTTCGACCTCGACGCGGAGCTGAAGATCTGGCTCTCCGGCAGCCAGGCCCCGGTCCAGAAGACGTTCACCAAGGGCGTCGACATCTACGAGGTGCAGGCGATCCTTACGCAGTTCGTGGCACGGTGACGGCGGCACGCCGCCGTCGTCCCGGCCGGAGCGGGCCCCGTACGTAAAGCTGGGCCGATCCGGCGCGCGCCCGCGGGCACGCGGGCGCGCGCGGGCGGCGACGAGGCAGGCGGGCGCGGTGATGGCGGACGACCAGCGGTGGCAGATGCGGATCGGCGAGGTGGCCCAGCGGACCGGCCTGTCGCTGCGCACGATCCGCCACTACGAGGACGTGGGGATCGCCGCCCCGTCCGCCCGCACCAAGGGCGGCTTCCGGTTGTACACCGCGGCCGACGTGGAGCGGCTCCTGGTCGTGGGCCGGATGAAGCCGCTGGGCTTCACCGTGGACGAGATGCGCGAGGTGCTGACCCTCACCGACCGGCTGGCCGAGCCGGACGACCCGCCGTCCGACGAGGAGCGGGAGCATCTGCGGGCCCGCCTCGACGCGTACCGGAAGGCCGTCGAGGCCCGGTGCGAGACGCTGCGCGTCCGGCTGCGCAGGGCCGAGGAGCTCTCCGCGGCCCTGCGCAGCCACCTGGACCCGGTCGGCTGACCCCGCGGGGGCGTGCGGCGGCCGGGGGTCGGGGGCCGGGCCGTACGGCGGTCAGGACTCCAGGACGCCGAGCTGCCGCAGCATGCCGGCCTCGTCCCAGTTCCACCAGCTCTCCGTGATCCTGCCGTCCGCGCAGCGGAACGTGGCGTGCCCGGTGCCGGACACGTCCCGGCCGGTCGCCGGGAGGCCCCGGTAGTCGCGGACGTGGCGGCCCCGGTAGCTGGCTCCGACGCAGACCAGGTCGCCCTCGGCGACGACGCGGTCCAGTGTCATGCGGGGCCCGAAGGACGCGACCAGCGCGCCGTTCTCCTCCTTGGCCCGCCGGAGGTCCAGGGGCTCCGACGACACGGCCGGGTCGTGCTCGCGGTAGTCGGCGGCGCACAGCCGGTCCGCCGCGTCGATGTCCCCGCCGTTGACGACCTTCTCGAAGAACTCCCTGACCAGGTCCTTGTTCAGCTGTTCGTCCCGGACCACGTCGAGGTCCGTGAAGGACGGTTCGCCCTCGCAGAGGGCGACCATCTCGCGGTAGATCCGGTCGGTCTCCGGCAGGTGGGAGTTGCGCATCGCCTCCTCGTACGACGGGAACTCGACGATCTCGACGACGTGTGAGGCGTCGGCGCGGTCCTTGCCGACGATCGAGTGGGTGGCCGTCCGCTTGCCCCGGGTCGCCTCGATCCAGTCGTCCATCAGGTGGTTCAACGCGTCGGCCTGCTGGGTTCGGCAGTCGATGACCTGCACGAATGTCATGGCACCCGCCTCCTGTGATGGGGCCGTCAGGGTGATTTCCACCGTATGCCCGTTTAGCACCTTCTGTCTTGGGGTAGGACGGCGCTCCGGCACGGGAGGCGGCGGCCGGGAGGCGGGGGCGCGGGTCAGGCCCAGGCGGCCGTCCGGGGCGGACCGCCCTCCGCCCTCGCGACGTCGACCAGCGAGAACACCGCGCCCTGCGGGTCCACGAGCGTCGCGGACCGGCCGAACGGGCCGTCCACCGGCCCCACCACCACCTTGGCGCCGTGGGTCGTGGCCCGCCCGATCGCCGCGTCGGTGTCGGCGACGGTGAAGTACACGCTGACGAACGGCGCCATGTCCGGCGGGAAGTCCTCGCCCATCCCCGCCCGGCCGAGCACCGGGTCGTCCCCGATCCGGAACACCCCGGCGTCCGCGCGCCCGTCCGCCGGGCGCCCCGCCGCGAAGGGGAAGACGGCGGGGAAGAACGCGTCGGCCTTCGCCGGGTCCCGCGTGCGGACCTCCGCCCAGCGGTACGCGCCGGGCACGGCCCGCGCCTCGAAGCCCCGGCGGGCGCCCAGCCGGCAGGCGCCGAAGACGACGCCGCCCGGGTCGCGCGCGAGCAGCACCGTCCCGGGCTCCCCGACCGCCACCGGCCCCATGAGGATCCGACCGCCGTTCTCCCGCACCCTGCGCGCGGTGGCCTCCACGTCGGGCGAGGCGAGGTACAGGCACCAGACGGAGCGCGGCGCCCCGCCGTCCCGGCCGGGCATGGGCGGCACGAGGGCGGCGACCGCCTTGCCGCCGGCGTACGCCTGCGCGCGGTTGCCGTACTCCGTGACCTCCTCGCCGAAGGTCCAGCCCAGCACGTCGCCGTAGAAGCCCTTGGCGCCCTCCAGGTCGGTGAACATCGCGTCCGCCCAGACGGGCGTGCCTTCGGGTGGTCCGGCCATGGCGGCCCCCTCACGGGTCACGAGCGCTTCCCTCGGTCCGGTTTGCCACGCTATCCACCCGTGCGGAGTGGCGCACGGCGATCCCGGGGCGGCGCGGCGATTCCCGGACACCTCACCGGAGGGGGCGGGAGGCCGAACGGGGACGAAGGCGGGAACAGGGGGCGGGAAACGGGAGACGGCCCCGGGAACGACAGGTCCGCGCGCGCCCCGCCCGGCCGTGGGGCGGGGTCGGGGCACACGCGGTGCCGCACGGACAAGGGACTCCCCTCGTGGCCCCCTGTCCATGTTTTTTCGAGTTAACAGTGACGTAGAGTGTTTACGCAAGCCCGTTCCGGCCCTGAACCGCCCGGGTCGGGGTCGGTACAGTACGGGCCCGTTGACTTGACCGCGCAGAAGCGGCGGACGCGAACGTGGGGACCGGGATGGACGACGGCAACGGCGGGGAGCGCACCGCGGCACCCGAGCTGAGAACGCTGCAGCAGAAGGTCGCGTACATGGTGGAGAGGACGTTCCCGGGGCAGAGGGTCTCGGGCCGGGCCTTCGCCGAGCTGGTCAGGGAGCGCGGCGGCGCCCTCTCGCACAGCTACTTCTCCAACATCCTGGCGGGCAAGGTCACCCACCCGTCCGAGGACATCCTGAAGGCGCTGGGCCTGGGCTTCGGCGTGGACTGGCGGTTCTTCAAGGAGGAGTCGGAGGTCGTCGACGACGTGGTCGCGGGCCTCCAGTTCCTCGCGAAGCGCCGCACCGGCGAGATCAGCGGCCTCGCGGGCCGCGGCGTGGACGACGCGGGGCTGCCGGCGGAGCTGCTGGAGTTCGCGCTGTCGCTGCTCAAGGAGGCGCAGGGGGACGGCCCTTCGGACCGCCCGGCGCAGGCCGGCGGGAGCCGCTGACGGACACGCGGCCGCGCCCGGTTGGCTAAAATCGCCGACCGCAGGTCACACACGCGTGACTCCGATCAAGAGGTCCCCATGTCCCAGCGGTCCATGCGCGCACTGCGCCGAGAGTGCGAGGCCGGACTGGCCGACCTCCCGATACCGGCGCCGTTCGGCATCCCGGAGCTGGTCGCCAACATGGAGGCCGCCCGGGGCCGCCGCATCGTCCTGCGGGAGCTGCCGGACCGCCTCGCGCGCGTCAACTCCGCGTGCGGGCTGCGGCTGAAGGCCGGCGAGACCAGCTTCGTGCTGTACCGGCGCCGCCCCACCACGTACCAGACGCAGCACGTCATCCTGCACGAGCTGTGCCACGAGTGGTTCGACCACGGCACCTCCCTCGACGCCGAGCAACTGCGCCGCCTGCTCCCGGTCTTCGACACGTCGCTGATCTCCCGCGTGATGGAGTCGGGCACCACCGTCCAGGCCCGCGCCCAGTACGACACCCACGACGAGCGGGTCGCGGAGCTCGGCGCCTCGCTGATCCCGCGGATGGCGCGGGAGGTGCCGAGCGACGACATGGTGGGGCGGCTGGCGAACTCCCTGGCCAGACCGGTCGCGCACCGCCGTCGCGGCTTCTTCCTCCGGGACTTCTTCCGCCGGGACTGACGTCCCGCCCCGCCCCGCGGCGGACCGTGCCCCTCCCCTTCCCTCCCCCCACGAGGACGCGAATTGACCCCCCTTGACCTGGCCGGCTACCTGGTGGCCGCCCTGATGACGGCCGTGGCGCTGTGGCGGATGCCGGCGGCGCTGTGGGGCGACGAGGAGGACAAGCGCCGCCGCGCCCTGTGGGGCTGCTACGCGGGGTTCGCCGCCGCCCTGTGGACGAAGACCCGCGTCGTCCGCACCAGCCTCAACAACAGCCCGGTCGTCGACCTGGCCGTCCTCATCAAGCACTACACGGCGACGGTCGCGATCCTGGCGATCCTCGGCTACATCGTGGCGATCTACGGCTCGTACCCGGACGGCGGGGCCGTGCCGCGCCACGTGCGCTTCGCGCGGGTCGTCCAGCAGGTCGCGGCGAAGGCGTCGGTGGCGACACTGGTCCTGCTGACCGTCCTGTTCTTCACCGTCGTCGACCGCTCCGCCCCCTCGGACCGCTTCGTGTCGGACCACGCCGGCCAGTGGGGCGCCTCGCTCTACATGACGGTGTTCTACCTGTACCTGGGCGCCGCGTCGGCGGTGTGCGCCTACCAGTGGGCGCTGGCGACGGCGAACGCCTCGCTGCGGCACCTGCGGGTGGGGCTCGGGATGATGACGGCGGCGATGTTCATCGGTGTCGGGTACACGGTGAGCCGGACGCTGTTCCTGTGGATCAGCGTCGTGGCGGAGCCGACCGCCGGCTTCGCGCGGACCTTCGACAAGGCGACGGAGGCGGCGCAGGTCCTGCTGTTCGCGCTGTTCGCGATCGGGGCGTCGGTCCCCGCCTTCGGCACGGGCTGGCGGCGGGTGCGGCTGTGGCGGGCCCAGGTCGCGCTGCACCCGCTGTGGCGGGAGCTGATGGCGGCGTTCCCCGACCAGCCGTTCGCGCCCCCCGCCTCGCTGGCCCGGGAGCTGACCCGCTTCGGCACCCCGGCCGACCTGCGGGTCGACCGGTGGGCGGCGGACATCGCGGACGCGGTGGAGAAGCTCCGCCACTACGTGCCGGACGGGCTCCTCCCGGCGGCGCGCGAGGCGGCCGGTTCGGCGGGCCCGCTGGCGGACGCGTACTGGATCAAGGCCGCGCTGGCGGCGAAGGCGGCGGGAGGGCCCGCGGGCGCGGCGGCGGACTTCGACACCCGGCAGGCGACGGATCAGGACGGTGAGGTGGCATGGCTGGTACGGGTGGCGACGGCGTACAGGTCGATACCGGAGGAGAGCGCGAGGCGGCTGCTCGCGTGACGGCCGAGGAGGCGTCCGGGACGGCCTCGGTGGCCCGGCGGGTGACCGACGCGCTCCAGCCGCGCAACCTCCTGCTCGCCGGCATGCTCGCCGTCGGGGCCTTCGCGGCCGGCCACTGGACGGGCCTCCTGTGGGGCCTGCTGGGCGCCCTGTGCGCGGGCGTCGTCCCGGCGGCGTACATCGAGTGGGAGCGCGACCGGGGCCGTTGGGGCGACCGGCACGTCGTCGACCGCACGAAACGCGCGCCGATCTTCTTCGTGATCCTCGGCTCGATCGGCACCGGCTCGGCGCTCATGGTCCTGGGCGGCGCGCCGACCGGCATCCTGCTCGCCATGCTCGCGCTGTGGGTGATGACGGTGGGGCTGCTCGCCGTCAACACCGTGTGGAAGATCTCCGTGGACTCGGCGGTCGCGTCGTCGGTGGTGACGCTGCTGGCCTGCGTCCACTCGGCGTGGTGGCTGCTCGGGTACGGCGTGACGGCCGCCGTCTGCTGGTCGCGCGTGGCGCTCCGCTACCACACCCCGGCCCAGACCCTGGCGGGCGCGGGCCTCGGCGCGGCGACGGCGGTGGCGTACCTGGTGGGGTGAGGCGTCACGCCAGCCACCAGCAGGGCAGTACGAGGATCCCGGCGACGCGCTCCGCCACGGCGGGCGCGTGCGGGGGGACGCCCTCCCGGGCGAGCCCGCGCGTCAGGTGCAGGTGCAGCGACTGCAGCGTCGCGAACGTGTTGGACGCCCACACCGGAACCGGACCCGGCCCACCCCCCTCCAGTGCCCCCGACACCACGTCCAGCCACCCGACCGCCTCACCCTCGCCCAGTCCCGGCGCGGCGAGGAGGCGGCAGACGGCCCGCGCGAGCCGGGCGTCCTCCAGCTGCGCGTACCGGTCGACGGCGTGGGCCGCCGTCATGCGCAGGGCGCACAGCCGCAGCAGCTCCACGCGCCGCTCGGGGAGGGCGGCACCGAACGCGGCGGCGGCGTCGGCCCCGTGGGCGACGGCGTGCAGCCAGCCGAGGCGGTCGTCCCAGCCGCGGGTGTCCCGCTCCTCGGGGTACCAGTCGCGGAACCGCTCGTACCACTCCGCGACGCGCGCTGCGGGCACGGTGGCGGGGGCCTCGGCCCACCGCTCCACGGCGCACCGCAGCACGAGCGGGGCGAACGCCCGCGCCTGCGCCTCGGCGTGCCCCAGCCGTTCGGCGCCCGTGTCCCCGAGCTCCGCGAGCACCGCGTCGAGGCGCCCTTCGCGGGTCCACCGGGCGAGGGCGGTGTAGGCGTGGTCGTCGCGCACCACGGGATCGGGGGAGGCGAGCATGCCGGCGAGTTCGGCGAGGAGGCGCGGGAGGGGGACGGCTCCGGGGAACGGGAAACCGCCCGCGGCGAGGGCCGGCCAGTCGAGGGGGGCGTCGGGCACGAGAGCAGGATGCCACAGTAGACACTGTCTACGGCGTAGTGGTAGACAGTGTCTACGCACTGGCAGGGAGGCCGCGATGGACACCGCACCCGACCCGACCCCCCTGCGGGACCGCCTGGTCCAGGCGGGCGTGGAGCTGCTGGAGGAAGGCGGCGCGCAGGCGCTCTCGCTGCGGGAGATCGCCCGGCGGGCGGGCGTCTCGCACGGGGCGCCGCGCCGCCACTTCCCCACCCACCTGGCCCTCCTCTCCGCGGTCGCCCGCCGGGGCTTCACGGACCTGGCGGCGGCGCTGCCCGGCACCCGCGCGCCCGAGGACCCGCGGGAGGCGCGGGAGCGGCTGCTGGAGCTGGGGCGGGCGTACCTGCGCTTCGCGGCGGACCACCCGGGCATGTACCAGCTGATGTTCCGTCACGACCTGCTGGAAAGCGGGCACTTGGGGCTGCGCGACACGAGCCTGCCCCTCTTCGACGCCCTGGTGCGGCTCGTGGCGGCGGCCCGGCCCGACGTCCACGCCCGCCGGGCGGCCGGGGCCCTGTGGGCGAACCTCCACGGCATCGCCCAGCTGTGGGGCTGGGGCAGCCTCCCCCTGGCGTGCGGCACCGACGAGGTGGAGCCGCTGCTGCGCACCGCGCTCGACGCGCACCTGGGCGCCGGCCGGTGAGCGACCGCGCGTCGCACCCGGCCCCCCGCCCGTCCCCGCCCGCGTCCCGGCCCGCGCCGTCCGCGCCGCCTGTGCCGCCCGCGTCGCCCGTGTCGCCGGGTGGCCGGCGCGCCGCGCTCGCGGCGAGCGTCGCCGGCCCGGCGGTGGTCGCCCTGGACGGCACGCTCCTGGCCATCGCGCAGCCCACCCTGCAACGCTCCCTCGACGCCACGTACGCGCAGGTCCAGTGGGCCACGACCGGCTACCTGATCGCGGTGGCGAGCCTGCTGGTCCTCGCGGGCCGCCTCGCGGACCGGTACGGCGACCGGCGGCTGTTCGCCCTGGGCGCGGCCGGGTTCGCCGTGACGTCGGCGGGGATCTGCGCGGCGCCCGGCATCGAGTGGGTCATCGCCCTGCGGGTCGCCCAGGGCGGGTGCGGGGCGCTGCTCCAGCCCGCGACGCTCGGCATGCTCCGCACCGCGTACCCGCCCGACCGCCTCGCCCGGCCCCTGGCGCTCCGCACGGCGGCGGTGGGCGTGGCGACCGCCGCGGGCCCGCTCCTGGGCGGCGCGCTGACGGCGCAGTACGGCTGGAGGCCCGTCTTCGCCCTGACGGCGGCCCCCGCCCTGCTCCTGGTGGCGCTGGCGCCGGCGGTGCCGCGCCGCGCCGCCGGCCGGGAACGGGACCGTCCGCGGTCGCTGGACCTCCCCGGCGCGGGGCTCCTCGCCCTGGCCCTGGCGGCCCTGGTGCACGCGCTGGTGGTGTGGCCGTGGAGCGGCGCGGTGGCCCTGCTCGCGGGCGCCGCCCTGGTACGCCGCGAGCGGCGGGCAAAGGACCCCCTCCTGTCGCCGCACGTCCTCTCCGCGCCCGGCGTCACCGCCGCCCTCGGCGTCCTCCTGGCGGCGTCGGCGGTCCTGTCGGGGTGCCTGTTCGCGGTCACGTACCACCTCCAGGAGGTCAGCGCCCTCGACCCGTCGGCGAGTGCGCTGCGGGCGCTTCCCCTCCCCCTGGCGATGGTCGCGTGCGCGCCCCCGGCGGCGGCGTGGACCCGCCGTCGCGGGGCCCGCGCGGCGGCCGTGGCGGGCACGGCCTGCCTGGCGCTGGGCGCCCTCGCCCTCTCCCGGCTGGGCCCCTCGCCCCCGCCCGCCGCGACGACCCTGGCGTTCGCCCTGCTGGGGGCGGGTTTCGCCGCGGTCATGGTGGCGACGGGCACGGTCGTCGTGAGGGAGGCGCCCCCGGGGAGCGCGGCCCTGGCGGGCGGCCTGAAGCAGACGGCGTCGCACATCGGCCCGGCCCTGGGCACGGCGGCGGCCGCCGCCCTCGCCCCCGCCCTCCCGACCGCCCTCCTCCCCCTCACCGCCCTGGCCGCCGCCGCCACGGCCCTGGCCCTCCGCCTCCCCCGCTCCCCCTGACCCGCGTACCGGCGCACGGGCCCGCCGGAACGCCGGCCCCGGGTGCCCGGCCGGTCAGGCACCGAGGGCGTGCGCGACCTCGCCGGCCAGGCGGTCGGCGTCGTCCAGGGCGGCGTGCAGGGACTCGGGCGAGGTCCCGGCGGTGGCGAACAGGGCGTGGGCGCGGGCGGCGAAACCGGCCGGCGCACAGGGCAGCCGGCCGGCCGCGTCCACGGCGCCCTTCTCGTTCAGCACCCAGGTCCCGGCGTGGGCGTGCAGGGCGTGGACGAGGAGGCCGACCGCGCGGAAGAGGCACCCCGCGACGTGGAAGGCGTCCCCGCGCACCGCCCCCTTGCGGGCCCCCGCCAGGACGAAGGGCGCCTCCCAGCGGGCGTTGTCGACGAGGGCGTCCCGCAGGGGCGCCGGGTAGTGCCGGAACCGCTCGCGGAGGGCCGACAGTTCGCCGGACGGGTCGGCGAGCACCCGCCCGAGGGCCAGCTCCCCGACGTACGCGTGCGAGTACACCCCCAGCGGGTGCCCGGCCTGCGCCCCGACCTCGTACCGCCCGGCCCGGCACTCCTCCCAGATCCGGCGCACCCGGTCCAGGTCGCGGTAGATCCAGTCGACCCGCTGCCCGTCGACGGTCAGCCACGCCCCGCCGTCCACCCAGGGGCCCCAGCCGCCGGGCTCCGTCACCTCGACGGCCCCACCGGTCAGCTCGGCCGCGAGCGCCCGCAGCGCACCGGTGTCCAGGGGCGCCCGGTAGTACAGCCCCAGGTCGTGATCGGAGTCCGGCCGTTGCGTCCCCCGCGCCCGGCTTCCGCCCAGGCACACCCCGACGACGCCCCGCACCCCGGCCAGCCGCTCCGCGATCTCCGCCCTGCGCTCCATGCGCCCAGTCTGGAAGAGCCGCCCCACCCCCGCGACGGATTTGCGCCGGCCCGGGCGCGGGGCCCGTCCGAGGACGGCCGTCCCGCTCCCGGGTCAGGCGCCGAGCGCGTGCCCCAGGGCCAGGCCCGCCGCCGCGGCGCCCAGGGACGCGGCGACCGTCACCGCCGCGTTGGCGGCCGCGTACCGGGTGGCGCCCGCGCGGGTCAGGCGCAGGGTCTCGTACGAGAACGTGGAGTACGTGGTCAGCGCGCCGCACAGGCCCGTGCCCAGGAGGGCGTACGCCGGGGCCGCCACCGCCGCGCCGGCCAGGGCGCCCAGGACGAGGGAGCCCAGGACGTTGACCGTCAGGGTGCCCCACGGGAAGACCGTGTCGTGGCGGGACTGGACCGCCCGGTCGGTCAGGTACCGCAGCGGGGCGCCCAGCGCGCCGCCCACCAGGACCAGCAGCCACGTCACCCGGCCGCGCCCCCGCCCGCGTACCGGACCACCTCGCACGGCTCCAGCGTCACCAGGCCCCCGGTCACCAGGCCGTCCAGCCGCGGCAGGAACTCCCGGATCCGCGCGTCCTCGTCGACGATCACCACCGCCACCGGCAGGTCCTCGCTCAGCGACAGCAGCCGTGAGGTGTGGACCAGCGACGACGCGCCGAAGCCCTCCACGCCCCGGAAGACGCTCGCCCCCGCCAGGCCCGCCTCGCGGGCGCGGTGCACGACCTCCGCGTACAGCGGCCTGTGGTGCCACTGGTCCGACTCCCCGACGAGGACCGTCAGCCGCGTCGCCGCGCCCGACGGCCGGGCCGGCTCCGTCATGTCCGCCTCCTGCGTACCCGTGCCGCCAGGCTCCGCGTCGCCCACGCCGCCACCGCGACCGCCGCCAGCGCCGCGACCAGCGTGCCCGCCAGGTACCCGAGCGCCGTCGGGACCCGGCCCCGCTCCAGCAGCACGCGGGTCTCCAGGGCGTACGTCGAGAACGTCGTGAACCCGCCCAGCACCCCCGTACCGACCAGCGGGCGCAGCAGGCGGTGGGGGCGCCGCGCCTCGTCGAGCAGCGCCGTGAACACGCCCATGAGGGCGCAGCCGGCGACGTTGGTCCACAGGGTCGCCCAGGGGAAGGCGCCCGGCGCGGCGGGCAGGGCCAGCGCCACGGCGTACCGCGCTCCCGCGCCCAGCGCCCCGCCCAGGGCGACGGCGCCGAGCAGCGGGCCGTCGAACCCGGCGGCCCGGCGCGGACGGGCGTCCCGGCCGCCGGCCGCGTGCGCACCGGGCGCGGGGCGGTCCGCGGGAGGGCTCGGGGTCATGGCGGAAAAGCCTAGTCGCGGCCGGGTCGGCGGCCTCGGGGGCGTACCCCGGTCCCGTCCCCGCTGCGGGTTTCCCGCCCCGGCGGGACACTGGTCGGACAGAGGACGAAACCCACCCATCGGAGGCGAGACCCCATGGCTTCCCTCGTCGTCGAAGACATGCTCCGCACCTACCCCGCCGACCTCGGCGGCGTCGACCGCCACAAGCTCGTCCGCTGCATCGAGGAGTGCGCCGCCTGCGCCCAGGCGTGCAGCGCCTGCGCCGACGCCTGTCTCTCCGAGGCCCACCACCTCGACGAGCTGGCCAAGTGCATCCGCACCGACATGGACTGCGCCGACATCTGCCAGGCCACCGGCTCCGTCCTGTCCCGTCACACCGGTTACGACGCGAACCTGACCCGCGCCGTCCTGCGCGCCTGCGCCGTCGCCTGCTCGGCCTGTGCGGAGGAGTGCGAGCGCCACGCCTCCCGGCACGAGCACTGCCGCGTCTGCGCGGAGGCCTGCCGTCGTTGCGAGCAGGCGTGCAACGAGCTCCTCGGCGCCCTCGGGTGACCCGGCCACGCCCCCGGCCGGCGGCCCTCCCGGCCCGCCGAGCCCCGGCCCACTGAGCCCCGGCCCACTGAGCCCCGGACGGCTGGGTCCCGGCCCCGCCGGTGCCCGGTCCGTCAAGCCCCCTCCCACGGAGGTCCCTCCCATCGAGCCCCGGCCCACGGAGCCCCGCCCCGCGGTGGAGACCCGGCCGGGGCTCAGCCGGCGGCGAGGAGGCGGTTGACCAGGCCGTCCACGTCCACCCGCTCCTCGCCCTCGGGCACCACCTCGTACGTCCGCTCCAGGAAGCGCGCCAGCGACTCCTCCCCCACCGTGAAGTCGGCCTCGCCGCACAGTTCGATGTGCACGCCCGGCCATATCCGGACGTCGCCCTCCCCGACCTCGCGCCGCATCCCCTCCCGCAGCATCCCCCGGTCCAGCCGCCATTCCGCGTACACGTAGTCACCGTCCGTGAACGCCACCCGCACCGCGTACGGGTCGGTCTCGTCGTAGGTCATGTGGGCGAGCACCGGCAGTTCGTGAAGGCGCATGAAGAGCTTGTCGTGCAGGACCGCGTTCATGGGGTTCCTCCCGGGGTTCTCAGGGGCGGGCTCCGAAAGAAGTTCCCTCCCAAGTGCCCCTCAGGAGCGGCCCCTACCCTGCCGACCCGGAATCACCCCGGAGCCCGTCCGAATGATCAACCAATGCCCAAAGAGCGTGAGATGCGTCGCATGCCCCCTTTGGGGTTCTTCCGGGTGACCGCCCTCCGCCTAACGTGGGCGGGTGCCTTCCCTCTCGCCCCTCACCGCCGTCGCCACGACGTTCGCGCCGCGCCTGGCCGAGTTCGCCTTCGAGCCCGGCTTCGTCGCGGCCGTCGACCAGCACGTCGCCGCGCTGCGCGAGCGCATCGGCGCCGCCGGCCCGGACCTGGTGCCGGGGCCGCCGGACGGGGAGGCCCTCTCCGACTACGCGCTCGGGTTCCTCGACGCGCTCGCCGAGACCGGCTGGGAGGAGCCGGTGGGGCACGACTTCGCGGTGTGCCGGTTGACGGCCGTCTGCTGGCTGGTGCGCCGGTACGGCCTGCTGGGGGACCACGGCCCGCTCGACGTGCGGGAACGGGACGCGGAGCCCGGCCCGGGCCGCGGCGGGGACCGCGACCCGGACCCGGACGCGGGCTGACCGCTCAGATCCGGTCCGCGCCGCCCGTACCGCCGCCCGTGCGGCGCTCGCGCTCCTGCTCGCGCTGCCGGGACAGCGCGTCCTCGCGGCCCGCCATGTAGGCGCCGGCGCCCGTGCGGGCCTTCGAGGACTCCTGCTCGGCGGCGCTCATCCAGCGCTCCATCCGCTGCCGCATCGGGACGATCGCGCCACCGCCGACGCCGACGATCAGGATGCCGGCCGCCGCCGCGAGCACCGCGTACAGCACCGGCTGGGTGACGGCCGTGGCGATGCCGGCCTGGCTCAGCGCGGCGATCACACCGAGCCCGACGATCACGCCCCAGACGACGGTCGCGACCGTGTTGCCGTACGAGACGCCGGAGAGGACGCCCCGCACGATGGTGCGGACGGCGTTGGCGATGGCCATCGCGACGACCACCAGGACCAGCGCGACCAGGGCCTTCGGCAGCCAGGAGACGATGCCGTCGATCATGCCGCTGATCGGGTTCGGCCCGAAGACGCCGAAGGCGAGCTGCAGGGTGACCAGGAGGAGCCCGTAGTAGACGACCTTGCTCAGGATGCCGGTCGCGTCGTACGGCGAGTTCGCGAGCATGCGGGAGGACCCCGCGCGCTCGCTGAGCCGCTCGAAGCCGACCTTCCGCAGGACCCGGTCCACCACCTTGGCGATGATCTTGGAAATGAACCAGCCGACGGCCAGGATGACCAGGAACGCCACGAACTTCGGGACGAACTGGGCGACCTTCGACCAGGCGTCGGTGATGCCCTGCTGGAACTCCACCGCAAGGCCGGTGGTCGGAAGGTGCTGGGTCATGAGTGGCCCTCCACTCGGCAGGCCCCCCACGGACGCTTACCCCTCCGGAATACCAGCCCCGGTCGGGCCGTGCCCCCCGGGTGGCCTCCGGAACGGCCGTCCGGATGACGCCGGGGGCGGGGCGGGCGGGACGGCGGCTCCGGGCGGACCGGGGCACCCGCTCGGGTGGGTGCCGGGGGCGGTGGGGTGGGGGACGTACGCCGGTTGGTGCACGCCGGGGGGCGGGGGGAGCGGCGGGTTCCTACCGTGGCTGAATGATCGTCAGCTCTTCGGCTCGCCTCGCCTCGGGTCCCGTCGCCCTCCTGCTGCTCGTCCTGCTCCTGCCGCTGCTCGTGCTGTCGTCCGCCGTGTCCTCCGCCGCTCCCCGCCCGGGCGAACCGATGCCGCCCCGCCCCGGCGCCCGCGTCGACCCGGCGCTGCTGCACCGGTCCGGCACCCAGGTGCGGCTCCCGCCCGGCGCCGCCCCGCCGCCCGCCCTGTCCGCGCGCTCCTGGCTCGTCGCGGACGCCGGCAGCGGCGACGTCCTCGCCGCCCGCGACGCCCACAAGCGGCTGCCGCCCGCCTCCACCCTGAAGGCCCTGTTCGCGCTCACCGTGCTGCCCAGGCTGTCGCAGACCGCCCGGCACACCGTGTCGGAGCGGGAACTCACCGGCATCGGCGAGGGCAGCAGCCTCGTCGGCGTGAAGGAGGACGTGACGTACCAGGTCGCGGACCTCTGGCGCGGCGTGTTCCTGCACTCCGGCAACGACGCCGTCCACGTCCTGGCCGGCCTCAACGGCGGCTGGGAGGCCACCGCGCGCCAGATGGAGGCCACCGCCCGGACCCTCGGCGCGTTCGACACGGAGGTCGTCTCCCCGGACGGGTACGACGCGCCGGGCCAGGTCTCGTCCGCGTACGACCTCGCCGTCTTCGGCCGCGAGGGGCTGCGCGACCCGGACTTCGCCCGGTACTGCGCCCTGCCGTACGCGACCTTCCCGGCGGACGGCTGGTCGTACGGCATCCGCAACACCAACCGCCTGCTCACCGGCGAGGACGGCGTCGCCCGGTACCCCGGCGTCCTCGGCGTGAAGAACGGCTACACCAGCCGCGCCGGCCACACCCTGATCGCCGCCGCCCGGCGGGGCGGGCGCACCCTCGTCGTGACGGTCATGAACCCGCGCTCCGGCGGCGGGAGCGCGGTGTACGAGGAGGCCAGGGCACTGCTGGACTGGGGTTTCGGGCCCGGGGCGAAGGCCCGGCCCGTCGGGTCGCTGCTGCCGCCCGCCGCCGCGATGCAGGTGTCGTCCGCGGCGGGGACGCCGACCGCGCCGGAGCCGGGCCGGGCGGCGGTCGCGGGCCGGGCGCCCGGCAGGACGCCCGGTGCGGCCCCCGCCTCCGCGTCCGCCCCGGCGCCCGGTGCGGCTTCCGCCTCGGCTCCCCGGGGGACGTCCGCCGCCGGACCCGCGGCCCCGCCCCCCGCCCGCGGCACGCCCGCCCGGAGCACGGCCCCGTCCGGTGACGTGTCCGGCGCGCCCGGTCCCGCCGCGGCCCGTCCGGCGGCGGCAGGAGCGGCGGGGACCGGCGGCGGGCCGCCGCCCGATCCGCTGGTGCCGGTCCTCCTGGTCGGTTCGGCGTGCGTGGCCGCCGCGACCCTGTGGACGGCGCGGCGGCGCACGGTCCGCTAGGACCCGCCGCGGGTCAGGACGCGCCGCGGGTCAGGCGGCCGGGTCGCTCCCGCTCCCGTAGGGGCGGGTGATGATCTCCATGGCCTGGCGGGACGGGTCCATGAAGTACAGGCCGCGCCCGCCGTCGTTGCGGTTGATCTCGCCGGGCCGCTCCTGGCGCGGATCGGCCCAGTACGGGATGCCGGCCTGCCGGATCCGCTCGAAGGCCGCGTCGAACTCGGCCTCCGAGATCAGGAACGCGTAGTGCTGCGTGGTGATGTGCTCCTCGGGGACCGTCGCGAAGTCGAGGGTGACCCCGTTGGCGGTCTGCACCGGGAGGAACGGCCCCATCTCGGCGCCGACCTCCAGTCCGAGGATGTGGGCGAGGAAGTCGGCGGACTCCCGCTTGTCCCGGGCGGCGATGATGGTGTGGTTGAGCTCTACTGACACGGTGGAATGCCTCCGTCGGGCATCTCACGGACACCTCCATGCCTCACCCGGTCGGTGACCGACACGCGATGCCGTACCCGGAGTCTAGGAAGATCGCCCCGCCCGGGTCGAGCGGTTTCCGGCCAGTCCGAGCGCCCACCGCTGCACCGCCTCCAGCGGCCCCGCCGGGAACCGCCGCAGCCACAGCGTCGACGCGACGAGCAGCAGGACGGAGACCGAGGCCCACAGGCCCATCACCCACCACGGCTCCCAGCCGCGGCCCCCCTCGCCCAGCCGTGCGGCCAGCCCGAGGCCGAAACCGTACGAGACGAGGACGCACAGCAGGTTCTGCAGGACGTACCCGGTCAGGGCCGTGCGGCCCAGGGAGGTGAGGCCCCGCGTCAGCGGGCCCGGCCGCCGGACGCGGTCCACGACGGCGCCGATCAGGCCCACGTACCCGACCGCGACCAGCGGCGCCGCCCCGTACCGGCCCAGCAGGAACCAGTCCTCGCCGCCCACCGCGCACGCCGCGTTCAGCGGCACGCCCAGGCCCAGGCCCCACCGCAGCATCCGCGCCCGGATCCGCCGCCCCGTCCCGTCCGCGGCGAAGGCCCCGGCCCGCAGCAGCCGCACGCCCAGCAGGAACAGGAACAGCAGCAGGCCGAAGGTCAGGACCGGCTCCAGCCGCAGGGCGACGGCGTTCTCCAGCCGGAACGCGATCTGGTCCGCCCAGCTCCCGTGCGCGTACAGGTCCACGACCTGCGGCGACACCCCGTCACCCGCTCCTGCGTCCCCGTCCCCGTAGGCGACGAGCACCGCCGTCAGCAGCCCCATCAGCGTCAGGTGCAGGCCCGCCGCCGCCACCGCCACCCGGCGGCGGGCCCGCGCCGAGCGGGTCAGCAGCCAGGCGGTGAACAGCGCCGTCACGGCGTACCCCATGAGCACGTCCCACGCGAAGACCAGCACGAAGTGCACGGTGCCCTCGGCGAAGAGGAACAGCGCCCGCCACCGGTACCGGCCCGGCCACGGCTCACCGCGCCGCTCGGCGGAGCGGTACTGGATGGCCAGTCCCGCGCCGAACAGGATGGTCAGCATCGACAGGAACTTGCCGTCCGCGACCAGCCGGAACACGGCCTCCGCCACGTCCCCCGCCGAGCCGGTCACCCCGCCCGCCGACGTGCCGCCGCTGAGGACGCCCCACTCGGCGCCCGGACCGGTGAAGATCCACACGTTGGTCATCAGCGTGCCCAGGATCGCGACCCCGCGCAGCACGTCCAGCAGCGGCATCCGCCCGCCGGCCCCGGTCCTGACCCCGGTGCCGGCTGCGGTCCCGCGCGCCTCGTCGCCCGCGGTCCCCGCCGGTCCCGCCGGTCCGCTCGTTCCCGCCGTCCCTGTCGTCCCCGTCTTCGTCATACGTCCCATCGTCGGCAGGGCCCGGCCCCGGTTCGTCGTGACCGGGGACGAACCGCCACTGCACCGAAGGATGGAGTCGCGCCGCCGCTAGTACGGGGCCTTCCTCCCCGCGATGTACGCCCTCAGCCGCCGCGTGTCCTGCTCCGTCCACCCCCCGGGCGGCACGACCGCCGCCCAGCCGTCGACGGCGGCGGGCCCGTAGCGGTGGCCGTGCGGCGCCTGCACGCCGTAGCTGACGGCCATGTCGACGGTGGTCTGCCAGAACGCCACCACCGGGAACCAGTTGATCTCCGGCGTGACGTCCGGGCCGAGCGGCTCGTCCATCCACTCGGGCCGCTCGAACAGCAGGTCCGGGGACCACCAGACGATCGGGTCGGACGCGTTCTGCAGGTACACCAGGCGCGGCCGGGCCCACGGCCCGGCCGCCGGGCGCCGCAGGTCGACGGCGGGGAACTGGGCGACCCGCACGTGCAGCCCGCCCCGGTACTGCGGCCGCCACACCGGACTGCCCGCGTCCCGCTCCTCCCGCACCTGGCGGGCGACGGGCGAGAAGTGCGGGGTGCCGAGCAGCAGTCCGCCGTCCGTGCCGGCGAGGAGCGCCTCGACGGAGCCGTAGGACGCCTCGACGGCGTACGCGCCGAGGCTCTCGCCGGTGACGACGAGCTTCGGGCGGTCGCCGGGCGGGAGCGCGTCGAGCCGGGCCCGTACGGCGTCGACGAGCGCGCGGGTGGCCTTGCCCGCCTTCTCCTTGTCGACGAGGAACGACACCCAGGAGGGCAGGTACGAGTACTGGACGGCGACGATCGCCGTGTCCCCGCCGTGCAGGTACTCCAGGGACTGGGCGACGTTGGAGTCGATCCAGCCGCTGCCCGTGGTGCCCGCCACGGCCAGCACCTCGCGGGTGAACGCCCCGGTGCGCTCCAGCTCCCGCACGGCGAGCCGGGCCTGGGCGCGGAACGGCGCGTCCTCGTCGGCCCCGCCGGCGAAGGCGCGCGGCAGCCGGGAGCTGACGTACACGCGGACCGGGTCCTTGGCGGGGCGGCCGGTGAACGCGGTGATGGAGCGGCGGGTGGGCGCGGTGCCGGTGAAGTTGCGCCCCTGGTAGCCGAGGTCCTGCCAGCGCACCAGCGAACCGGGGCCGCCCGAGACGTACGGCGAGGCGGGGCGGGTGATGCCGTCCTTGGTGCCGCGGTCGGTGGCCGCGGCGATGCGGTCGGCCGCGTCGACGACGCCCCGGTCGAAGACCACGTCCCGTAAGCCGACCGTCACGACGACCGCGGTGAGCGCCAGGCCCGCGCCGACCGCGACGGGCCGCGGCAGCCAGCCGCCGAGGGCCCGGATCAGCCACCGCGCCCCGAGGCGGACGAGCCGGGCGGCGAGGAGCAGCAGCGCGCACAGGGCGACGGCGAACAGCGCGATCATCACCGTGTGCCAGGTGAGGGAGGGCGGCAGGCCCTGGAGGCGGCGGAGCCTGCGCTGCATCTGGGCGCTCTCGGCGATCAGCCAGCCGGTCAGGGCGGGGCTGAGCAGCCAGTACGCCTGCCGCGCCCGGACCCGCAGGGCCCTTCGCGCCTCCGCCCGCGGCCGCCACGGCACGACCGCCCGGACCAGGCCCGACACGGTCGCGCCGGCCGCGTAGCCGACGGCGGCGGTGATGCCGCCGACGACCCCCTGGAGGACCCAGGGGCGGGGGACCAGGGAGGGGGTGAGGGACAGCCAGAAGAAGGCGGTGGCGGCGCAGAGCGCGGTCAGGTCGGTGCGGCGGCGCACGACACGGGGCGGGGGGCCGGCGGCACGGGGCCGCGGCGGCGGGGCGGTGACGCGGGGCGGCGGGCAGGCGACGCGCCGGTCGCCCACCCCGCACCGCCCCCCGGCACTCATGCGGCGAACGGTAGCCGGACGTTCTCCACGAACGCGAGGAGGTTGGCCCGCATCCGGCCGATCCGCTCCTCCACGTCGAGCGACTCCTCGTAGCGGGTGCGGAGCGCGGGCTGCCGCCGGCCGCGCACGTACAGCGGGCAGGCGAGGTCGGAGCAGACGTAGATGCCGACGGTGTTGCCGTCCCGGCCGGAGGCGCCCGCGCGCGGCGCGGCGAACAGCGTGACGCCGGAGGAGGCGTGCCCGGTGAGGCAGATCCGGCACAGGCTCGACTTCACGGCGCTGGTGCGGGACTTCTCCGGCACCCGCAGGGTGATCCCCACGGGGCCGCCGCCCGCCTGGCCCGGCACGGCGTCCGGGGGGAGGACGAGGTGCGCGCGGAGGGGGGCGCCGGGGTCGCGCCAGCCGAGGAAGTCCAGGTCCTCCCAGGGGAGGTCGGCGAAGTCCGCCGGGAGCTTGAGGCGGGCCGCGTCGCCCTTGGAGCAGTTCACGAAGGACGCGCGGATCTGTTTATCGGTGAGGGGTTCCACGTGGGCCCACCGTACGGAACGGCCCCGGCGGGGCGCATGTGCTTTTCCGTTTGGGTCGCGCTCCGTGGGTACTCGGTCGCCATGAGTACACAGACGGCCGCCGGTACCGGCGGCGCCCAGACGCCCGCCCCGCCTCCGCCCATCTCGCTCTTCCGGGACCTCCAGGGCAGAGTCCGCACCTGCCGGGCCGCGCGCACGGACAGAGAGCCCGAGGACCCGGCCGCCCCGGACGGGCACATCGTCCTGGGCGAGGACTGAGCCCGCCCTACCCCGTCAGGTGCGCGAGGCTCCGCGGGTGCCTCGCCAGGAACTCCCGCAAGGTCATGGGCGCGTGTCCCGCCAGCCGCTCGACGGTGTCGGAGACCGCGCCCAGCTCACCGCGGGCGATCGCCTCGTACGAGCTGACCCAGCCGTCCAGCCGCCACCGCTCGGCGCCGTACCCCGCGCGTGACGCGTACGCCTCGTCGCGGGTCTCCGGGAGGTAGCGGATCGTCCGGCCGGTGGCCCGGGACATCTCCTCGGCCGCCTCGGCGAGGGTGAACGCCTCGCCGCCCGTCACGTCGTAGGTGGCGCCGTCGTGCCGTCCGTCGCGGGCGAGCAGGACCACGGCGGCCACGTCGGCGACGTCCTCGTGCGCGACGGCGGCGACGCGGCCGTTGCCCGCCGGGCCCCGGATGACGCCGTCCGCCCCGGTCATCGCCGGGATGCCCGCGAGGTACCAGCCGTCGCGGAGGAAGGTGTGCGCCAGGCCGTCGTGGGCGCGGACGTACTGCTCGGTGTGCCAGTGGTCGCGCGCGAAGGTGAACGTCGCGTCGGGCGCGGCGCCCTGCAGCGACAGGTACACGATCCGCCCGACCCCCGCCGCCACGGCCGCGTCGACGGCCGTGCGGTGCTCCGCCACGCGGTCCGGGCCCTCGTGCGCCGACACCAGGAACAGCGTGTCGGCCCCGTCCATCGCGGCCCGCATCGCCTCCCCGTCCCCGTACGCGGCGGGAGGCGCCTTCGCGGCCCCCGGCACGTCCGGCAGCCGCCGGGGGTCCCGCCCGACCAACCGCACCGGCACCCCGGCCGCGCCCAGCCGGTCGGCCACCCGCCGCCCGATCCGCCCACTGGCCCCGGTGACGGCCACGACGTCATCGCTCATACGGGCAGTCTCCGCCCCGCGCGCGTCCCCGGCACCCGGAGCGGCGCCCGCGGACACCGCCCGCCGGGCCCCGTCCGCACGGAGCCCCGCCCGCAGGGGGCCCCGCCGGCACGGAGGCCCCGGTCCGGAGGTCCGGTCGCCGCAAGGGTCCGGTCGGCGCGGAGCCCCCGTCCCGTCGCGGGACGTCACGGCGCTCCCCGGGTCGCCGGGGAGCGTCGTACCGCCGGGTGCTACTCGTCGTCCCCGCCCTCGAGGTTCCCCTCGGTCTCCAGGTACACCTGCTTCAGCGCCTCCAGCACCTGCGGGTCCGGCTTCGCCCACATGCCGCGGGACTCGGCCTCCAGGAGCCGCTCCGCGATGCCGTGGAGGGCCCACGGGTTGGCCTCCTGGAGGAAGGCGCGGTTCTCCGGGTCGAGGACGTACGCCTCGGTGAGCTTGTCGTACATCCAGTCCGCGACGACCCCCGTCGTGGCGTCGTACCCGAAGAGGTAGTCGACGGTCGCCGCCAGTTCGAAGGCGCCCTTGTAGCCGTGGCGGCGCATCGCCTCGATCCAGCGGGGGTTGACGACGCGCGCCCGGAACACGCGGGACGTCTCCTCGACCAGCGTCCGGGTCCGCACCGTCTCCGGGCGGGTCGAGTCGCCGATGTACGCCTCGGGCGCCGTGCCGCGCAGGGCGCGGACGGTGGCGACCATGCCGCCGTGGTACTGGAAGTAGTCGTCGGAGTCCGCGATGTCGTGCTCGCGGGTGTCCGTGTTCTTCGCGGCCACGGCGATCCGCTTGTACGCCGTCTCCATCTCCTCGCGCGCGGGGCGCCCGTCCAGGCCCCGGCCGTACGCGAAGCCGCCCCACACCGTGTACACCTCGGCGAGGTCCGCGTCGGTGCGCCAGTCGCGGGAGTCGATCAGCTGGAGGATGCCCGCACCGTAGGTGCCGGGGCGGGAGCCGAAGATGCGGGTCGTGGCGCGCCGCTCGTCGCCGTGCTCGGCCAGGTCGGCCTGGGTGTGGGCGCGGACGTGGTTCTCCGCGGCCGGCTCGTCCAGGGAGGCGGCGAGCCGCACCGCGTCGTCCAGCAGCCCGACGGTGTGCGGGAACGCGTCCCGGAAGAAGCCGGAGATGCGCAGCGTCACGTCGATGCGGGGGCGGCCCAGCTCGGCGAGCGGGATGGGCTCCAGGCCGGTGACGCGGCGCGAGGCGTCGTCCCAGACCGGGCGGACGCCCAGCAGCGCCAGCGCCTCCGCGACGTCGTCCCCGCTGGTGCGCATCGCGCTGGTGCCCCACAGGGACAGGCCGACCGAGGTGGGCCAGTCGCCGTTGTCGGTGCGGTACCGCTCCAGGAGGGAGTCGGCGAGGGCCTGGCCGGTCTCCCAGGCGAGGCGCGACGGGACGGCCTTCGGGTCGACGGAGTAGAAGTTCCGGCCGGTCGGCAGGACGTTGACCAGGCCGCGCAGCGGCGAGCCGGACGGGCCGGCCGGCACGAAGCCGCCGTTGAGGGCGTGCACCGCGTGGTCGAGTTCGGCGGTCGTCGCGGCGAGGCGCGGCACGACCTGCCGGGCGGCGAAGTCGAGGACGGCGGCGACCTGCTCGCCGTGCCCCTGGGCCACGGACGCCACCGCGGCCGGGTCCCAGCCGGCGTCCTCCATGGCCTCGACGAGGGCGCGGGCCTTGGCCTCCGCCTCGTCGGCGGTGGTGCGGGTCGCGGCGGACTCGTCCAGGCCGAGCGCCTCGCGCAGCCCGGGCAGCGCCTGCGTACCGCCCCAGATCTGGCGGGCGCGGAGGATGGACAGGACCAGGTTGACCCGCTCGGGCCCGGTCGGGGCGGTGCCGAGGACGTGCAGGCCGTCGCGGATCTGGGCGTCCTTCACCTCGCACAGCCAGCCGTCGACGTGCAGGAGGAAGTCGTCGAACCCGTCGTCGTCGGGCCGGTCCTCCAGGCCGAGGTCGTGGTCGAGGCGGGCCGCCTGGATGAGGGTCCAGATCTGCGCGCGGATCGCGGGGAGCTTCGCCGGGTCCATGGAGGAGATCTGCGCGTACTCGTCGAGCAGCTGCTCCAGCCGCGCGATGTCGCCGTACGAGTCGGCGCGGGCCATCGGCGGCACGAGGTGGTCGACGAGCGTGGCGTGGGCGCGGCGCTTGGCCTGGGTCCCCTCGCCCGGGTCGTTGACGAGGAACGGGTAGATCAGCGGCAGGTCGCCGAGGGCCGCGTCGGGGCCGCACGCGGCGGACAGGCCGGCGTTCTTGCCCGGCAGCCACTCCAGGTTGCCGTGCTTGCCGAGGTGGACCATGGCGTCCGCGCCGAACCCGCCGTCGGCCGCGGGCGTGCCGATCCACCGGTAGGCGGCCAGGTAGTGGTGGGAGGGCGGCAGGTCCGGGTCGTGGTAGATCGCGATCGGGTTCTCGCCGAAGCCGCGCGGCGGCTGGATGAGGACGAGCAGGTTCCCGCGGCGCAGCGCGGCGAGGACGATGTCGCCCTCGGGGTTGCGGGACCGGTCGACGAACATCTCGCCGGGCGGCGGGCCCCAGTGCTCCTCGACGGCCGAGCGCAGCTCCTCCGGCAGGGTCGCGAACCAGCGCCGGTAGTCGGCGGCCGGGATGCGGACCGGGTTGCGGGCCAGCTGCTCCTCGGTGAGCCACTCCTGGTCGTGGCCGCCGGCCTCGATGAGGGCGTAGATCAGCTCGTCGCCGTCGCCGGAAGCGAGGCCCGGCACGTCCTCGTCGCCGAAGTCGTACCCCTCCTCGCGCAGCCGGCGCAGCAGGGCGACGGCGGAGGCGGGCGTGTCGAGGCCGACGGCGTTGCCGATGCGGGAGTGCTTCGTCGGGTACGCGGAGAGGACCAGCGCCAGGCGCTTGTCGGCGTTGGGGATGTGCCGCAGCCGGGCGTGGCGGACGGCGATCCCGGCGACGCGGGCCGCGCGCTCGGGGTCGGGGACGTACGCGGGGAGGCCGTCCTCGTCGATCTCCTTGAAGGAGAACGGGACGGTGATGAGCCGCCCGTCGAACTCGGGCACGGCGACCTGGCTGGCCGCGTCGAGCGGTGACAGGCCCTCGTCGTTCTCCTCCCAGTCGGCGCGCGACCCGGTGAGGCACAGCGCCTGGAGGACGGGCACGTCGAGGGAGGCGAGCGCGCCCGCGTCCCACGCCTCCTCGTCCCCGCCGGCCTGGGCCTCGGCGGGCTTGGTGCCGCCGGCGGCGAGGACGGTGGTGACGACGGCGTCGGCGCCGCGCAGCCGGTCGAGCAGCTCGGGCTCGGGGGCGCGCAGGGAGGCGACGTACAGGGGGAGGGCGCGGCCGCCGGCGTCCTCGACGGCGTCGCACAGGGCGCCGACGAAGGCGGTGTTGCCGCTCATGTGGTGGGCGCGGTAGTAGAGCACGGCGATGGTCGGGCCGTCGGTGGCGCGGGGCGTGCGCTCCAGGGGGCCCCAGGTGGGGGCGGCGGCCGGCGGGTCGAAGCCGTGGCCGGTGAGGAGGACCGTGTCGGACAGGAACCGGGCGAGCTGCTCCAGGTTGTCCGGGCCGCCGTGGGCGAGGTAGGCGTGCGCCTCGGTGGCGACGCCGATGGGGACGGTGGACGCCTCCATCAGCTGCGCGTCGGGCGCCTGTTCGCCGGTCAGGAAGACGACGGGGCGGTCCTGGGCGCGGAGGAGGCCGATGCCCTCCTCCCAGGCGCGCAGTCCGCCGAGGAGGCGCACGACGACGAGGTCGACGCCGTCGAGGAGGCCGGGCAGTTCGTCGACGGGGAGGCGTGCGGGGTTGGCGAACCGGTACTCGACCGGGCCGCCGGCCGCGCGGGCGCTCAGCAGGTCGGTGTCGGAGTGCGACAGCAACAGGATCACAGCGTGCCGGGCCTTCCTCGGGGTGTCCTCGCCCCGGGTGGTCGTGGGTGGCGGGAGTTCCTGACTCGCGAGGCCCGGGGGCCCTGCTCACAGTGGCGGGACCGCGCCGGATTCGCACCGGGCTTCCTCCCTAGGGTCCTGGGACCCTGTGCCGTCTGCATAGTAGAGGCTGCGCGTATGCTCGCCGCCATGCCGCCCAGCTCATCAAAGCCCCGGAACGGGGGCGAAACTCACATACGGGACCGCGTCCGCGACCGCGACGACGCGTGCCCCGGCGCGCTGCGGCTGCACCGCGCGGACGACGGCGGACTCGCCCGGCTCCGCCTCCCCACCGGCGTCCTGACGGCCCACCAGGTGGCCGCGCTGGCCGGGGCCGCGGACCGGCTGGGCGACGGCCGGCTCGGCGTCACCTCGCGCGGCAACATCGACCTGCGCGGCCTGCCCGACGACTGCGGGCTCGCCCTCGCGGGGCTGCTCGCCGAGGCCGGGCTGCTGCCCTCGGCGGCGCACGAGCGGGTACGGAACATGGTGGTGTCGCCCCTCTCCGGACTGGACGGCCGCGGGCACGGGGACGCCCGGTCGTGGGCGCGGGAACTGGACGCGCTGCTGTGCGCGCGGACGTGGACGACGGCCCTGTCGGGGCGCTTCCTGTTCGCCGTGGACGACGGGCGCGGGGACGTGGCGGGGTCGGGCGGCGATGTGACGTTGCTCGCAGAACCGGACGGGCGCGCTCTGGTACGGATCGGGGACCTGGCGTGGCGGGTGGCCGGGGACGACGCCCCGCGGGCCGCGCTGGCGGCGGCCGGGGCGTTCCTGGCGGTCGCCCGGGAGGCGGGCACGGGGGCCTGGCGGGTGGCCGAACTGCCGCGGACCGGTTCCCTGGAGGCCGCCGTGACGGAGCGTCTGGCGGACGCGGGGGTGGCCGCCGAGCGGACCGGGCCGGGCGCGCCTGTGGTGGCGGCGCCGCCGGAGCCGGGCGTGGTCGGCGACCGCGCCGTGTCGGTCGTGGCGCCCCTGGGACGGGTCACCAGCGAGCAGTTCCGGGCCCTGGCCCCCGGGCCCGGGGACGAGGTGCGGGTGACACCGTGGCGCGGGTTCGTCGTGGCGGGCCTGCCCGGCCGCGCGGCGGCAGAGGGACGGCTCGCGGCACTGGACCGGGCCGGGTACCTCACCCGTCCCGGTTCGCCCTGGCTGGCGGTCAGCGCCTGCACGGGGCGGCCGGGCTGCGGCAAGGCCCTGGCCGACGTACGGGCGGACGCGCGGCCCCTGGACGCCGCGGCGGCCCGGGGGCTGCCCGTGCACTGGTCCGGCTGCGAACGCCGCTGCGGCCACCCGCAGGGCGACTGGGTGGACGCGCTGGCCACCGGCGACGGCACGTACGAGATCACCGTACGGACGACGCGACGAGACAACGACGCACAGGCACAGAAATGAGCGGGAGCACAGTGTTCGACTACGAGAAGGACGGGGCGGAGATCTACCGCCAGTCCTTTGCCACGATCCGCGCCGAGGCGGATCTCGCGGGGCTGCCCGCCGACGTCAGCCAGGTCGCCGTGCGGATGATCCACGCCTGCGGCATGGTCGACCTCGTCCGCGACCTCGCCTACACGCCGGAGGTCGTCTCCCGCGCCCGCGCCGCGCTCCGCTCCGGCGCGCCGATCCTGTGCGACGCGCAGATGGTCGCGAGTGGCGTCACCCGCAAGCGGCTCCCCGCCGACAACGAGGTGGTCTGCACCCTCTCCGACCCGTCCGTGCCGGGCCTCGCCGCCGAGCTGGGCACGACCCGCAGCGCGGCCGCCCTGGAGCTGTGGCGCGACCGCCTGGAGGGGTCGGTCGTGGCGATCGGCAACGCCCCCACCGCCCTGTTCCGGCTGCTGGAGATGATCCGGGACGGCGCCCCCCGCCCGGCGGCGGTGCTCGGCATACCGGTCGGCTTCATCGGCGCGGCCGAGTCCAAGGACGCGCTGGCGGCCTCGGACCTCGACCACATCGTCGTCCGGGGCAGGCGCGGCGGCAGCGCCATGGCGGCCGCGGCGGTCAACGCGATCGCGAGCGAGGCGGAATGAGCACGCACGTTTCACGTGAAACGGTCCCCGGGGCGGACCCGGCGGCCCACACCGGCCCCCGCACCGGCCCCCGCGCCGGCAAGCTGTACGGCGTCGGCCTCGGTCCCGGCGACCCGTCGTTGATGACCCTGCGCGCGGTGGAGGCCATCGCGCAGGCGGACGTCGTCGCGTACCACTGCGCCCGGCACGGCCGGTCCATCGCCCGCTCCATCGCGGCGAAGCACATCCGCGAGGACCACGTCGAGGAGCGGTTGATGTACCCGCTCACGGTGGAGACGACGGACCACCCCGGCGGCTACCGGGGCGCGCTGAACGACTTCTACGAGGAGGCGTCGGCACGGCTCGCGGCGCACCTCGACGCGGGCCGGACGGTGGCGGTGCTCGCCGAGGGCGACCCGCTCTTCTACGGCTCGTACCAGCACATGCACAAGCGCCTCGCGCACCGCTACGAGACGGAGGTCGTCCCCGGCGTCACCTCCGTCAGCGCCGCCGCGGCGACCATCGGCAAGCCGCTGGTGGAGGCCGAGGAGATCCTGACGGTCATTCCCGGCACCCTGCCCGAGGACGAGTTGACGGCCCGCCTCGCGGCGACCGACTCGGCGGTGGTGATGAAGCTGGGCCGGACGTTCCCGGCGGTGCGCCGCGCCCTGGAGCGCACGGACCGGCTGGCGGACGCCCACTACGTGGAGCGCGCCACCATGGAGGGCCGGCGCACGGCGCCGCTCGCGGACGTGGACCCGGACTCGGTGCCGTACTTCTCGGTGGCGGTGCTGCCCTCCCGCGTCGACACGGGCCCGGCCGTGCCCGAGCGGGGCGAGGTGGTGGTCGTCGGCACCGGCCCGGCGGGCCCGCAGTGGCTGACGCCGGAGTCCCGCGGCGCGCTCGCGTCGGCGACCGACCTGGTCGGTTACACGACGTACCTGGACCGCGTGCCGGTGCGGCCCGGCCAGCAGCGGCACGGCTCCGACAACAAGGTGGAGTCGGAGCGGGCCGAGTTCGCCCTGGACCTGGCGCGGCGGGGGCGGCGCGTGGCGGTGGTGTCAGGCGGCGACCCGGGCGTCTTCGCCATGGCGACGGCGGTCCTGGAGGTCGCGTCGCAGGAGGAGTACGCGGACGTGCCGGTGCGCGTCCTGCCGGGGGTGACCGCGGCGAACGCGGCCGCGGCGAAGGCGGGTGCGCCGCTGGGCCACGACTACGCCACGATCTCCCTGTCGGACCGGCTCAAGCCGTGGGAGGTCATCGCGGAGCGCCTGCGCGCGGCGGCCGCCGCCGACCTGGTGCTGGCCCTCTACAACCCGGGGTCGCGGAGCCGCACCTGGCAGGTCGCCAAGGCCCGCGAGCTGCTGCTCGAACTGCGCGCCCCCGACACCCCGGTCGTCGTGGCGCGCGACGTGGGCGGCCCGGAGGAGTCCGTGCGGGTGCTGCCGCTCGCCGACCTGGTCCCGGACGAGGTCGACATGCGGACGCTGCTGCTGATCGGCTCGTCCCAGACGCAGGCCGTGCGGCGCGCCGACGGGCGCACGGTGGCGTGGACGCCGCGGCGGTACCCGGAGGCGCCTTCGGACGGCGCGGTGTAGCCGTCGCCCACCGGTCGCCCACCCCGGCCGGTCGCGCGGAGGACCCTCCGCGCGACCGGCCGGGGCTCCCCGTGCCGTCGGCCTCGGCGGGAGGCGCCCGGGCGCCGCACCGTGGGCCGGGGCGGCGCGCAACGGCTCCCGGCGGCCCCTGGGGACACGCGGCGGGCGCTCAGCCGGCCCGGGCGGCCGCCCAGGCGGCGGCCTCGCCGACCGTCGCCGCGACCGGGACGCCTTCCGGGACGGGCGGCCTGCGGACGATCACCACCGGCACACCGGCCTCGCGGGCGGCCGCCAGCTTCGGGGCCGTGGCCGCGCCGCCGCTGTCCTTGGTGACCAGCACGTCGATCCCGTACGTCCGCAGGACCTCCCGCTCACCGTCCAGCGTGAAGGGGCCCCGGTCGAGCAGGACCTCCATCCGCGCCGGGTGCGGCGGCTCCGGCGGGTCCACCGAGCGGACCAGGAACCACGCCCCGGACACGTCCGCGAACGCCGCCAGGCCCATGCGCCCCGTGGTCAGGAACACCCTCCGTCCCAGCCGCCCCACGGTGCGCGCCGCCTCCTCCAGGGACGCCACCGGATGCCAGTCGTCACCCTCCACGGGGGTCCACCCGGGGCGCCGCAGGGCGAGCAGGGGAACATGGGACGTGGCGGCGGCCCGCGCCGCGTTGAAACTGATCGTCCCGGCGAAAGGGTGAGTGGCGTCGATGACCGCGTCCACCTGGTGTTCCCGCACCCAGCGGGCCAGGCCGTCGGCACCGCCGAAGCCGCCCACCCGCACCTCGCCCGGCAGCGGCTTCGGGCTGGCGACCCGGCCCGCGAGCGAGCTGGTCACCCGGACGCCGTCCGCGTCCAGCGTCTCCGCCAGGCGGCGGCCCTCGGTCGTGCCGCCGAGGATCAACACATGCATGGGACACCGTCCATGAGTACGAGCGGGGGGCGCACCGCCCAACTCAAGCACACCGGCCTCCGGCCCGGCTGGACGACCGGCGCCTGCGCGACGGCGGCCACCACGGCCGCGTACACCGCGCTGCTGACCGGGGACTTCCCGGACCCGGTGACGATCACGCTGCCGAAGGGCCAGACCCCGGCCTTCGCGCTCGCCGCGGAGGAGCACGGCGGCTCGTACGCGATGGCGGGCGTCGTGAAGGACGCGGGTGACGACCCGGACGTGACGCACGGGGCGCTCGTCCGCTCGACGGTGCGGTTCCTGCCGCCCGGCTCCGGCGTCGTGTTCCGCGCCGGCGCCGGGGTCGGCACCGTCACCCGGCCGGGCCTGCCCCTCGACGTGGGGGAGCCGGCCATCAACCCGGTGCCGCGGCAGATGATCCGCGACCACGTGGCGCGGGTCGCCGCCGCGCACGGCGGCACCGGCGACGTGGAGGTCACCGTCTCCGTGGACGACGGCGAGGAGATCGCCCGTTCCACGTGGAACCCGCGCCTCGGCATCCTCGGCGGCCTGTCCATCCTCGGCACGACCGGGATCGTCGTGCCGTACTCGTGCTCCGCGTGGATCGACTCCATCCGCCGCGGCGTGGACGTGGCACGCGCCGCGGGCCGCACCCACCTCGCGGGCTGCACGGGGTCGACCTCCGAGAGGACCGTCACCTCCCTGTACGACCTGCCCCAGGACGCCCTCCTCGACATGGGCGACTTCGCGGGCGCCGTGCTGAAGTACGTCCGCCGCCACCCGGTGGACCGGCTGACCATCTGCGGCGGCTTCGCGAAGCTGTCCAAGCTGGCGGCGGGCCACCTGGACCTGCACTCGGCGCGCTCCCAGGTCGACAAGGCCCTCCTGGCGGACCTGGCCCGCGCTGCGGGCGCCGACGAGTCCCTCGCCGCCGAGGTCGCCGTCGCCAACACGGGCCTGGCGGCCCTCCAGCTCTGCGCCGCCCGCGGCGTCCCGCTGGGCGACCGCGTGGCGGAGACCGCCCGCGACCAGGCCCTGTCCGTCCTGCGCGGCGCCCCGGTCGTCGTCGACGTCGTCTGCATCGACCGCGCGGGCACGGTGGTGGGCCGCAGCGCCCCCCGCTAGGGCGGAGAGCCCGTCCCCGCCCGGAAGCCCCCGGGTGACCGGGGAAGCGGACGACGACACGGACACGGCCGGAACCCGCGCCCGGCGAACCGGCGACCGGCGACCGGCGACCGATGACCGGACCGCGACCGATGACCGGCTACCGCGCCCGGCGAACCGGCGACCTCGGCGGCCCCGGACGAGACCGGCCCGGACGGGACCGCCCCGGACGAGACCCCCGGGCCGGGCGCCTCGCGCTCCGCGCGCACCCCTGCCCCGCCCTGACGGAGGGCGGTCGCTAGGGTCCCTCCGCCTCCCCCGGGCGCTCCCCCATGCACTCCCGCACGCGGGTGCGCATGGGGCGGCGGGCCAGGGCTTCGAGGGCCTCCTCGACCAGTCGGCTCAGCGGGTACGGCAGCTCCGCCTCCAGGACGCGGGCCGCCTCGGTCGTCGCCGTCCACTCCGCCTCCAGGACGGGCAGCAGCGCCTCGGCGCGCGCGGTGAGCCGGGCCAGCCGGCGGCGCTGGTCGGCCGGGTCCAGCGCGAGGTCGACCAGGCCGTCCTTGACGAGGTGGGCGACGGTCTGGCTGGCGGCCGAGTGGGTCACCCCGACCGCCTTCGCGACCTCCCCCACGGAGGCGGGGCCCGACGCCGCCAGGGCCCGGACGACCGGGGTGTAGCGGGGCCGGAACCCGGTGAGCCCGAGGTCGGCGTAGACGGCGGCGACCCCTCCGTCGAGGACGTCCAGCAGATGCCGCAGCCGGGTGCCCAGCAGTTCCGGGCCATGGTCGGATCGAGTCACGTCCGCTAATGTAACAGCGCTGTTGTAAATGAGCCGAGGGGGCGTCGTGTATCCGCAGAGCGAGCCGTACGAGCACGGGATGCTCGACGTCGGGGACGGCCACGTCCTGTACTGGGAGGCCCACGGCAACCCCGCCGGCAAGCCCGCCCTCGTCGTCCACGGCGGCCCCGGCACCGGCAGCCACCGCGGCGGCACGCGCTACTTCGACCCGGCCCGCTACCGCGTCGTCGTCTTCGACCAGCGCGGCTGCGGCCGCAGCACCCCGCACGCGAGCGACCCCGCCACCGCCCTGACCCACAACACCACCCACCACCTCCTCTCCGACATGGAACGGTTCCGCGTCCACCTGGGCGTCGACCGGTGGCTGCTGTACGGCGGCTCCTGGGGCTCGACGCTCCTGCTCGCGTACGCCGAGGCACACCCGGACCGCGTCACGGAGATCGTCGTCTCGGCCGTCACGACGACCCGCCGCTCCGAGATCGCCTGGCTGTACGAGGGCGCGGGCCGGTTCTTCCCGGAGGCCTGGGAGCGGTTCCGGGAGGGCTCCGGCACCGGTGCGCGCACCGCCGCCGACCTGGTCGCCGGGTACGCCCGCCTGACCGAGGACCCCGACCCGGCCGTACGGGAGAAGGCGACGGCCGACTGGTGCGCCTGGGAGGACGCGGTGGTGTCCCTGGAGAGCGCCGCCGCCCCGTACGCGGGCCGCTCCGACGCGGGCCGCCTCGCGATGGTCCGCATCTGCGCGCACTACTTCGCCCACGGCGCCTGGCTGGAGGAGGGCGCCCTCCTCCGCGACGCGCACCGGCTCGCCGGCATCCCCGGCGTCCTCGTCCACGGCCGCCTGGACCTGGGCAGCCCGCTCTCCACCGCGTGGGAGCTGGCCCGGGCCTGGCCGGACGCCGAGCTGACCGTCGTGGCGGACTCGGGCCACTTCGGCACGGAAACGACACGCGCACACGTGCGAGGAGCCCTGGACCGCTTCGCCGCGGGGCACCCGCCCGCCTGACCCCGCGGGCACGGCCGCCGTGCGGCCCGCCGCCCCGCGCACGATCATCGGTCCATGAGCATCCGCAGCCCCGAGGCCGGCTCGCCCGGCGGCCCGGAGCGGACCCGTCCCCCACCCGCGGCCCGCCGGCCGCACACCGCCGCCCCGGCCCGGCCGCGCACTCCCGCCCCGGCCCGGCGGCGCGGCGCGCCCGGCGGCCATACCGCCGTCTCGCCGACGAGCAGGCCGGGTAGACCGGACAGACCGGGCAGGCCGGGCACCCCCGGGACGGGCGTCCCGGTCGGGCCGCCGCCGTCCGGCGGGACGCGACCGGGCCGCCCCCGGCCGGCCGCGGGCCCCACGGGCCCCGGGTCGCCGCCGACGGCGCGCGCACGCGGACAGGAGGCCGAGCGCGCGGCCGGGGAAGCGGAGGAGAACGAGGCGAAGCAGTCGTCCACTCATGCGCCGAGAGTGCCCGACCGAGCGGAGGTCGCCCGTCGCGTCATCCACAGCTTTCGCGAAAAGTACGAAAAAGCGAGGCGAGTTGTGGGACACCTGTTCCCAGAAGCACAGCTGATCGCTAGCTTCCCCTCATCCTCGTCCACACGGGAAGGACCTCTGTGAACGCATCCCCTCGCAGAGCCGTGGCCGCCCTGGCCGCCGCCGCACTCGCGACCCCGCTTCTGCTGGCCTCCGCCTCCCCCGCCTCCGCCGGCCGGACCACCCCGGCCAAGGAAGCGTCGAAGCTCGCCCGCACGCTGGTCGACTCGGCCTCCGCCGACAGCGCCCACCGGCACCTGCGGAAGTTCCAGCAGATAGCCGACACGGTGGGCGGCAACCGCGCGGCCGGCACGCTCGGCTACGACGCCTCGGCGGCGTACGTGTACCAGCAGCTCAAGAAGGCCGGGTACGACGTCTCGTACCAGGAGTTCCCGTTCATGTACACGGAGACGCAGGCGCAGAAGCTGGCCGTCGTCTCGCCCGCGCCCCGCGACGTCACCGTCTCCGCGATGACGTACACCAAGTCGACCCCGGTCGGCGGCACCAGGGCCCGGCTGGCCGCCGCCCCGGTCGACGCGGACGGCTCGCACGGCTGCGAGCCGGCGGACTTCGCCGCGAACGCGTTCACCGGCAGGATCGCGCTCGTCCAGCGCGGCGGCTGCACGTTCGCGGTGAAGCAGGCCAACGCCGCCGCGGCCGGCGCCGTCGGCGCCCTCGTCTACAACAACGTGGAGGGCGCCCTCGGCGGCACGCTCGGCTCCACCGAGGCCGCGAAGATCCCCACGGGCGGCGTCTCGAAGGCGGACGGCGAGGCCCTCGCCGCCGCCGTGGCCGCCGGCCCGGTCGAGGTGAACCTGGAGCTCCGCCAGCTCCAGGAGCGCCGGACCACGCGGAATGTCATCGCGGAGACCCAGCGGGGCAACGCCGCGAACACGGTGATGCTCGGCTCCCACCTCGACTCGGTCACCGCCGGCCCCGGCATCAACGACAACGGCTCCGGCTCGGCCGGCCTGCTCGACGTGGCCCTCAAGTTCGCCAAGCACAAGGACAAGGCCGCCAACAAGGTGCGGTTCGCGTGGTGGGGCGCGGAGGAGAACGGCCTGCTCGGCTCCGAGCACTACGTCGGCGCCCTCGACGAGCTCGGCCGCAAGGAGATCAAGCTCTACCTCAACTTCGACATGATCGCCTCGCCGAACTACGGCCAGTTCGTCTACGACGGCGACAACTCGGACGGCGTCGGCGCCCCCGCGGGGCCGACGGGCTCCGCCCAGCTGGAGCGGGACATCAACGCGTTCCTCGACAAGCAGGGCCGCCCGCACGAGGGCACGGACTTCACCGGGCGCTCCGACTACGGCCCCTTCATCGAGGTGGGCATCCCGGCCGGCGGTACGTTCACGGGCGCCGAGGGCGTGAAGACGGCCGCGCAGGCGGGGAAGTTCGGCGGGACCGCGGGCACCGCGTACGACCCCTGCTACCACGCGGCGTGCGACGACCTGGACAACATCGACATGACCGCCTTCGACGTCAACATCGACGTCATAGCCAACGCCGTGGGCACCTACGCCCACGACCTGAGCTCGCTGCGCGAGCCGGTCGAGTCCGTCCCGACGGACGGCGACGCGGGCAGCGGCGGCGGCCTGCACGACGACCACGGCCACGAGGCCACCGAGTGACACGCGGATGACCACCGCACCGCCGCCCGGCCAACCCCGTGCGGCGGTGCGGTGTCCTCCGCGCGGTGAGCGGTCCGTCCTCCCCCAGGAGGCGGCCGGACCGCCACCCGTCGGGTCCGCGTGATCGAAACACCCCGTTTGCCGTGATCGTCGCGTCCCTCTCCGGGGGGCATCACCCGTCGCGTGGCTGCGCCGGGTGCCGCTTGCCCGGTAGGCTTTCCGTGTGATCTTCAAGCGCATCGGTAACGGGCGGCCGTATCCCGACCACGGCCGGGAAAGCACCCGGCAGTGGGCGGATGTCGCGCCGCGTCCGGTCCGCCTCGATCAGCTCGTGACGACCAAGGGCCAACTGGACCTCGAAACGCTCCTCGCCGAGGACTCGACGTTCTACGGCGACCTCTTCGCGCACGTCGTGAAGTGGCAGGGCGACCTGTACCTCGAGGACGGCCTCCACCGCGCCGTGCGCGCGGCCCTGCAGCAGCGGCAGGTCCTGCACGCACGGGTACTCGAACTCGACTGATCCCCTTTCGGGAATGGCCCTTTCGGGCAGATTCCCACCCGTCCGGCCCCTAGTCGCTGATCGTTTAGTAGGCATAGTCACCTGGCCGCATTACGCTGCGCCCATGAGCATGCTCACTCCCCCCGGCATGGGCGGAAAGTACCGCATCACGGGCACCACGTACCCCCGTATGCGCCGGCCCCGCCGTGGCCGGATCGTGGCCGTCGGCATCGCCGCGGCCACCGCGCTCGGCCTGGCCGGCTGGGGGACGTTCCAGCTCATCGACGTGTTCGGCGGCGGAAAGGGGAGCACCGCGCGGTCCACGGTCTCCGGGGCCTGCAAGCCGGCGGGCCCGTCGCCCGCCGTGCGGACCGCCGCCTTCCCGAAGCCGGCCGACATCACCGTGAACGTCTACAACGCGACACCGCGGAGCGGACTGGCGAAGACCACGGCGGACGAGCTGAAGAAGCGCGGCTTCACGATCGGCAAGATCGGCAACGCGCCGGTCGCCTACGACAAGAAGGTGCCCGGCGCCGGCGTCCTGCTCGGCGCCCAGGGCGCCGTGAAGGGCGCCTTCCCCGTCCTGGGCACGCACCTGAAGGGCGCCACGACCAAGACGGACACCCGGGCGACGGCGGACGTGGACCTGATCATCGGGACCGCGTTCAGGGCCCTGGCGGCCCCGCAGGACGCGACGGCCTCGATGACCGCCCTCCTGCACCCGAAGCCCGCGCCCACGGACTGCGCCCCGAAGCCCGAGTAGCGGCGCCCGGGAGCGCCCCGAGCCGGGGCTCCGGAGCGCCACGCGCCCCTCCGGCCGGGGCGGCACACGCGTACGCCGCCGTCCGACGCCCGGAGACGGGCCGGGGCCGGGCCGGGAGAGGACGGCGCGCGAAGGACGCCCCCCGCAGGGCGGCGCCCGAAGGACAGCCGCCCCGGCCACCGGCCGGAGGCCGTCCCGTGCGTACCGGTACTACTCCGCCGCGCCGTACATCCGGTCTCCGGCGTCACCCAGACCGGGGACGATGTAGCCGTTCTCGTTGAGGCGCTCGTCGATCGAGGCCGTGACGACCGTCACCGGCGCGTCCGCCAGGTCGCGCTCCATCACCTCGACGCCCTCCGGAGCCGCCAGCAGGACGACCGCCGTCACGTCGTCGGCGCCCCGGTCGATCAGCTCGCGGATCGCCGCGACGAGCGTGCCGCCCGTGGCCAGCATGGGGTCCAGGACGTACACCTGGCGCCCGGACAGGTCCTCGGGCATCCGCGTCGCGTACGTCGACGCCTCCAGCGTCTCCTCGTTGCGGATCATGCCGAGGAAGCCGACCTCGGCGGTCGGCAGCAGCCGCACCATGCCGTCGAGCATGCCCAGCCCGGCGCGCAGGATCGGCACCACCAGGGGCCGCGGGTGCGACAGCTTCACCCCGGTGGTCGCGGTGACCGGCGTCTCGATCCCGACCTGCTCGGTGCGCACGTCACGCGTCGCCTCGTACGCGAGCAGGGTCACCAGCTCGTCGGCGAGCCGCCGGAAGGTGGGGGAGTCGGTGCGCCTGTCGCGCAGCGTGGTGAGTTTGTGCGCCACCAGCGGGTGGTCGACGACGTGGATCCGCATGCCCACAACAGTAGCCCGCACTGGCATCAACCCACGCCGCGGCGGGAAGGTGGAGTCGGACGAACGCATCCCCGGGGTGGTGGTGTGGCCATGCCTGACCAGGAAGAACCCGGCACCCGTCGGGCGGTGGACGACAGGGAGCGCAGGCGCCGCAGGGCGCAGTTCCTGCGTGAGCTGAACGAGGCACGGGCGCTGCGCGAACGCGTCCAACCGCGTCGCGCCAGAGCGGCGCGGATGCGGCAGGCGATGCGCATGCGGACGTTCCGCTGGTGATCCGCCGCGCCCCCGCCGTCCCCGGCGGGGCGCGCGCCGCGCGTCCCGGCCGCGGCCGGTGGCGCGCCGGACGCCGGCCGGACCACCGCCGGTGACGCGCCGCACACCGGCCGGTCGCCCGCCGGTCACACGCCGTGCGTACGCTTCCGACGGCCCCGCGGCCGACGGCCCGCCGTGACCCTTCGTGATCACCGTGACGGCTGGTGCGGGAGTACGGGGGCGGCGTGGCGCCGACCGAGTCACGGGCTCAGACTGGTGCACGACGCAAGAGCGGAACACCTCTCCTCGAGGGCCCGCATCTGCCACGATGCCGAGTGGGCGGGGCATTCAGGAGCGTTCCGCCCGATCGTCACACCTCTGATCAGTGGGAGAGTCACGGTGTACTTCGCCGCACTGCTCACACTCACCGAAGACGGGTGGGTAGCGAGCGACACAGAGCTCGACGATGTGGAGACCCTGGCGGATCTGACCGACCTGGCCCGCGAAGCCTCGCCGGACGCCGACACGGTGCTCGTCTTCATCGAGCAGGAGGACGCGTGGTTCGGCATCGTCCGCGTGGAGGGCGAGGACGACCCTCGCATCTTCGTGTCGGACGGGGCGGCCGCCGCCCGCTCCGCGTACGGGGAGATCCTGACCAAGGAACTGCTGGGCGACGATCCGGCCGACGAGACCCCCGACCTGGACGCGCTGGACTTGGACGGCACCGAGGACGGGGAGCCGGACGACACGGAGGAGGAGACGGAGGCGGTGGCCGAGACCGTGCCCGCCGCGCCGGTCGGCGACCGGCTGATCCTGGACGACCTGGGCATGCCGGAGAAGGAGCTGCTGGCTCTCGACACCGACGCGCTCACCGAGATCGCGGACGCGCTGGGGGCCTCGGAGATGCTGGAGGCCGTCCGCTAGTGCACGCCCCTCCGGCGGGCGGTCCCCCGCTGCCCGATCCCATATCCCCCTCCCCCTCCGCCGGCGCCCCCGGCCCCGACCCCGTGCGCGACCCCTGGCGGGCGCCCATGGAGCGGGCGTTGGCGGAGGCCGAGCGAGCCGCGCTGGCCGGTGACGTACCGGTCGGCGCGGTGGTGCTCGGCCCGGACGGCGCCCTCCTCGCGACCGGCCACAACGAGCGCGAGGCCACCGGCGATCCGACCGCGCACGCCGAGGTGCTGGCGCTGCGCCGCGCGGCCGGGCGGCTCGGCGAGTGGCGGCTGGCCGGCTGCACCCTCGTCGTGACGCTGGAGCCGTGCGTGATGTGCGCGGGCGCCCTCGTCCAGTCCCGCGTGGACCGGCTGGTGTTCGGCGCGCTCGACGAGAAGGCCGGCGCGGTCGGCTCGCTCTGGGACCTCGTACGGGACCGGCGGCTCAACCACCGCCCCGAGGTCGTCCACGGCGTGCTGGCCGAGGAGTGCGCCGGGCTGCTGACCCGCTTCTTCCGCGACCGCTGAGGACCGGGCCGGGCGGCCCCCGCCCGTACCCCGCCCTCCCCGATACGGATTTCTGCGTCGGGGCACCTTTGGGCTAAGCTCTCTCTCGGTAGCGTGTCCGAGCGGCCGAAGGAGCTCGCCTCGAAAGCGAGTGTGGCGCAAGTCACCGAGGGTTCAAATCCCTCCGCTACCGCTGGTAGAAGAGGCGCACGGCTCATCGAGCCGCGCGCCTCTTCGGCTTCCGTCTCAGTTCCCGTCTCAGTTGGTCGCTACGAGCGCCCGGCGGCTCCGTCGTCGCCGTCGCTTGATCCGTCTCGATCCGGCTTCCAGATGAGTCCGTCGACCTGCCTGGCGACATCGCTGCGAACGGAGTCGACCATGTGCTGGTACCGCGCAGCCATGGCCGTGGTGGACCACCCCATGAGCCCCATGACGGCCCGTTCGGAGACTCCAAGGATCAGCAGGACCGTGGCAGCAGTGTGCCGAGCATCGTGCAAACGGCCGTCCCGGACCTTCGCGTCGTTCAGTAGCTCCTTCCAGTCGTCGTAGTCCGTTCGGGGGGATGTGCCCCGACCAGTCGTCGTCGCGAAGAGCCACCCCTCGTCCGTCCAGTCGCTCCCGGCCGCTGTTCGCTCCTCCGTCTGCTTGACCCGGTGGGCCCGCAGCAGGTCTACGAGCTGTGAGGGCAGCCCTACGGCCCGCCGTCCGGCGCGAGATTTCGTGTCGGCCGTTTCCGGGTTGGTTCGCTGACGCTGCGGGCAGTACCCGGCTTTCCTTCCGCAGGTATCCCCGCACCCATGGGCGTAGCGCGGGCGGCGGCGGCTCCGTCGGACCATAAGCACGCCACGGTCGAGGTCCACATCCGCCCACTTGAGGCCGAGTGCTTCACCCTGTCGGAGGCCGAGGGCGAGCGCGACGGCCCACCGTGCGGAGTTCCGGCGGCTTTCGGCTGCCTGCAACAGCCGTTGCACCTCTTCGACGGTGTAGGGCTCCACCTCCTCTTCGCTGACGCGGGGTGCCTTGGCGAGTTGAACGGGGTTCCGGGCAAGGTGGCCGCGCCGTACCGCCTCGTTCAGCGCGGTGCGGAAAGTGCGGTGAATTTGGTGGATCGTCCCCGCCTTACGGCCGTCGGCCACCATGCGCCCGTAGAAGTTCTCGATGTACTCGGGCTTGAGCTTGTCCAGCCGGTGGGCACCGAGGGCGGGGATCAGGTGCTTCCGTACGGCGACGCCGTATCCGACCATCGTGTTCTCGTTGACCGCAAGCGGGGCGATGTTCTCGATCCAGTGCGTCAGCCATGTTTTGACCGTCCAGGGACGTCCCGCCTTCCGAATGGTCTTGGCGTCTCGCTCCCGCTCCAGCTCACGAACGGCGGCAGTCACTTCGGCGCGGGTCTTGCGCTCGACGTGACGACGGTCCGGCTTGCCGTCGTCCCGAATGCCGACGGTCACGCGACCATGCCACTTACCGTCATTGCCCAGGTAGATGGAGGACCGGCCGTTCGGCTGACGGGTCCGCTTCTTTTCGTTCTTCTCGTCTGCCATACGAGTACTCCTCAAGCGGCGCGGTGGGCGGTGCGAAGGCGGGAGACATACGCGGCCGGAGCGTCAGCGGGAACGCGACGGAGGCCACCAACCATGACGGACTCCAGCTCGCCGGTACGGATGAGGCTGAAGCAGGTGGTTCGGCCGATACGGAGGCGGCGGGCCGCCTCCTCGACGGTCAGCAGCACGAGGGTCGGGTCAACGACATCGGTGAGTGAGGCCGTAGCCATGCGTGGGATGCTCCTTCGTCTCGTGGGGAGGAGCGGGGGCGTGTCCGCCCCCTTCTGGGAGATCCGCAACGTCCGCCACGCCGCCACGTCGCAGGTCAGGGCCTTGATCGTGTGGCGGATAGCGGTTTTGTGGCGGATGGGTGCCGCCACACCGGGGGTGGTGTGGCGGCACGGGGCGGGACCGCTCCGGTCAGCCGGTGGTGGTGAGCTGTGTGGCGGTTTCCGCAGTCGTGTGGCGGATGGGTGTGGCGGGTGCCGCCACGGATTCACCCGCGCTGACCTGCGGTGTGGCGGACGTTGCGGATGTTGCGGATCCTGCGGGGGGCGGAGGGCAGTACCTCGTCCAGGCGTCGGTGAGGTCCTCGGCGTAGTAGCCCTTCGGGGTGCCGGAGGGGGTACGGATGCCGCGCGGCTTGATGGGCTTGTTGGCCGGGGTGACGTACTGGGCGAGCAGCCGGGCCAGGGTGCGGGAGTTGATCGGCTTGTCGTCCAGGTCGCCCCAGGGGGCGTCGTCCATGGCGAGGAGGCATTCGAGGATGACGGCGGTGGGCATCCGGTCGGCGCCGCAGAACACCTTGTCGCGCAGGTCGGTCAGCAGCCGCACGCCGAGGGACGCTTCGTCGTTGTCGTGGGCAGCGTGGACCAGCTCCAAGCACGCGGCCCGCGCCCGTGCCGGCCAGTGTCCACCCGCGGCGTCGGCGACGGCGAGGAGCGGTTCCCATACGTCGGCGGGCCGGTCGGTGATGCCCTCGGGCATCTCGGGCCAGGCGTTGGCGACCTGGTCGCGGACGGTGTCGGCCCACTTGGCGAGCTGGTCGCGCAGGGCGTGGCCCTGCTTCTCGTGGATGCGCTGCCGGTAGGGCTCGACCTTCTCGTTCGGCGCCCGCTTGCGCATCCGGATGATGACCGAGCGGGTCAGGACGGTGTCGGGCAGGGACCCGAGACCGGCCATGGCGACCGCGCAGTACGAGCCGAAGAGTTCCGCGTTCTGGTTGGAGCCGTCTCCGACGCAGCGCAGGGCGCCGCCGATCCTGCGGTAGCCGGCGTTCAGGAAGCCGCGCAGCGCTTCGTCCGCTCCGGCCTTGGGGCCGAAGATGGTGTCCACCTCGTCGAACAGGACGGTGGGCAGTCCGGCGGCGGAGTCGACCAGCCGGTAGAGGGCGTTCGCGGACGCCGAGACGGTGCTGACCGGCCGGGGGGTGAGGAGTTCCACGATTTCCAGCGCCCGCGACTTGCCCGACCCCGGTTCGGGGGAGAGGAACGCGACCCTCGGCGTGGTCTCGAAGCAGTCGATCAGGTGGGCGTGGGCGTCCCACAGGGCGACGGCGACGTAGGCCGCCTGGGTCGGGAAGACGTTGAAGCGGCGGTGGAAGGCTTCGACCTGGTCGAGCAGTGCCGCTCCGTCGATGTGCTGCTGGTTCATGCGGCGGTCCTCTCGGCATGGTGGCGCAGGGGGCAGGTGGTGCGGTGGGCGGCGTGCTCTGCGATCAGGGCGAGGACGCGGCGGTGACCGACGGCGGAGCGGTCGCGCCCGCAGACGCACACGGACGTGGCGGTGGGCACCGTCCGGCGGCCGGGCGCGGTGACGTGGAGCATCGCGACGATGCGCCGACCGTCGCCCGGGTGCAGCTCAGGGCGAACAGCAGAGCGGACGCCTTCGGCGGCGACCTTCGGCGCACCACTGCCGCCGGGGGCCGGGGCCGGTTCGGCGGGCGGCCGGTAGCCGGGGGTCGGGGTGAGGCTTTTCAGGTGGGGGCGGGGGCTCATGCCGCCTCCCTCGGGCGGGCGGTGCGGATGGACCAGTCGAGGGCGGAGCGGATGGTGGTGCGGCACTCGGCCGGCGGCAGTCCCGCCGCTTCGCCCGCCTCCTGAAAAGCCTCCTCGGCCACGTGTCGGGGGATGTCGCCCCACGCGACGAACCGTCCCACCGCCCGCGCGCCCCGCAGCAGCGCCGCGTTCCGCCCGCCCTCGCCCGTGGCGGCCACGGCGGTGGTCTCGCGCTCCAGCGCCACCCGCGCGACCTGCGAGACATCCCGAGGCGCTACCGGACGGAACCCGGCTGCGGCGGGCTTGGGCGGGGCCTGGAGGATGTCCAGCAACCATGCCGGGAGCTCCAGAACGGGCCGGTCGTCCACGACCTCGTACGGGGCGCCGTGAACGGTGCTGCCGGGGGCGACGACGTAGCCGCCCCACGCCCGGGTGTCGACCAGCGGTGCGAGCGTCCCGGCGGTGTTCCTCAGCCGCGCCCCAGCGGGGGCGCGGAAGTACAGGTGGTGTCCGCCGCCCGTAGTCCGCACCCGGTAGGTGGCCGGGACGGCCTGCCCGGCGCGCTCGCAGAGCGCCCCGAAGAACGCCGCGCCGCCAGGCGCGTCCGAACAGCCCTTTTCCTTGGGCTGATCGAGGTCGATGACGACCAGCCCGGACGGGCCCGTGGCCAACCCGATGTTGAACGCCCCGGTCGCCCACGCCGCGTGGATGCGCTCGGGGTCGGTGGTGGCGCGCTGCTCCCACTTCACATGCCCGCCCGCGCAGGCGCCGGTGTGGGGGCACTGCGTCTCGTGATGGAGGGCGGGGCGCTTGGCGCCGGGGCGGAGGGGGAAGACGTGCCAGCCGCGGGCGGCGGCGTCCAGGGCGGCGTTCAGCAGGGATGCTCGACGGGCGCCGACATGTTGGGTCATGCTGGAAGACCTCCGTAGGTCTATGAGTGGACTGGGAGACGAGGGCGGCCCCGGCTTTGGCGAGACGGGGGCCGCCCTCATGCGGAATGGCTTCTAGGTAGTGCTCAGGGAGGCAGAGCCACCCCCTCGCCGGACGCCCGGGAAGGGGGTTCGGGCCTGTGAGCTGGGGCGCCTCCCTGACTCCCTGCAAGGTCATTTGCGCAGGTCAATGCCAGGGAGGTAGGTCAGGGAGCCGTTGAGGGAGTTCTCCCTGCCTCCCTGGCCCGTGCGGGGTGCGGTTCCCTCTACTGGGCGGCGGAAGCGGAACCGTCGGTGTCGCGGTTGGCGAGGGCGCGGGCGATGCGGTCGCGGCTGACGACCATGCGGCCGTCGGACTTGTACGGCTCCGCCCCGGTGCCCTCTAGCACCCGCCTCAGATCGGTGTGCGTCCACGCCCCGTACGCCTTGGGGTTGGTGGTGGCCAGCCGCTGGAGCACGTCCTGCGTCAGTACCCGCGGGGCGGTGCCGATGACGGCGGCGATGTCCGCGAGCGGGTCGGTCGGCTCGTCGGTGTCGAGCACGGTGAGGGTGGTGACCCCGTCGCGCAGGGCCCGCGCCCGGGCGGCGATCTCGGCCGCCTGGTCGTCATCGATGTAGTGCGTGCGCACGGTGATGGACGCCTGCCCGGCCGGAATGGCGATCCCGTCGGAGGCGACGACGAGCGTGCCCTTGTCCAGGCCCTGGCGCAGCAGGTGCGGGGCGGCGCCACCGTCCACGGCCTTGTCCCCCAGAGCCATACGGGCCTGCGACTCCGTGCCCAGGGCGAGCGACGCACGCGTGTGGGCGCCTTCGCGGACGAGCTTGGGAAGGTTCTGGTCGGTGGGGTCCTGCGTGCCCTGCCACAGCAGCACGTTCACCGCCCGCCCCTGGTTGTGGATCTTCCGCGCGGCCATGAAGTACCGGCTGGTCGCTTTGGAGCCGCCGTAGGGGCGGCCTTCCTCGTCCTTGACCGGGCACATGAACGCCAGCTGCGCCTCGTCCACTAGGACGATGAGCGGGGGGAAGGTGGTGCCGGGTGGGGAGGTCAGGCGCCGTTCCATCTCGGTGACGCCGGACTCCACCATCTCGGTGGCCTGGATGACGTGGTCATCGGTGGGCCCTTGGATCAGGACGGTGGCGATCCCGTCGAACATCGCCCAGTCCCCGATTCCCTTCAGGTCCGCGATCCGGAACTCCACGCTCGGGTCCAGCGCCAGCCACAGGGCGAGCGCGCGGACGGCGGCGGTCTTGCCCTGGTTGGACACGCCGGTGACGAGCATGTGCCGCTGATACAGGCTCAAGGCGGCGGCGTCGCCGCGCAGGTCTTGGCCCCACGGCGCCTTGCCCTTCTTGTAGTCGGCCCGCAGGCCGGCGTCCAGGACGAGCGGGGACGGGCCGATGGGCTCGTCCAGCGCGCCGGAGTCTGCGATCCACAGCCGGACGGTGCGGGCCGCGGTGGGGATGGTGATGAACACCTCGTGTTCGTGCCGGGACAGGTTCTCCGCGAGCTTGCGCCGCCGCCCCTGCACCTCCTGCGTGGAGACCCCCGACGGCAGGGTGACGTCGACTTCCACGCCGCATCCGGCGATCCGGATCGGGCCGAGCATCGCGGCGCCGGCGTCGCCCATCTCCTTGATGGCCTTGCGCAGCGGGGCGATGCCGAGGTCGCGTAGGGCGGTGACGACGATGGACGGGGTGATCGGCGCCCCGGCGTCGCTTCCGCGCTGCTGGGCGGGAAGGGCCCACTGCGGGGCCGCCTGCTGGTGACGCCCGACGGCCCACAGCCCGCACAGGGCCAGCCACGGGCCGAGGGTGACCAGCGGCCCCCACACCACGGTCGCGATGACGACGAGCAGCCGGCACAGCTCCACCAGGGCCATGACCGGCACCACCACGTCGCCCGGTTCCTTGGTCGCCACGGCGAGCGCGACGCCGAGGAGCAGCAGACCGGCGAGGGTGCCGCCGGTGGCGTAGGCGGCGTTCTTCACCACCCGCTCAGGCGAGGTCAGCAGATCCATGCGCCGCTGGTGGCGGGCGGCCCGGTACTGCCGGCCCCGCTCCTCCCACTCCGCGGCCACCTCCAGGTTCCCGGCGGCTTCGGCGGCGCGGATCATCCGCTCATACCGCGCCGCGGTGCGGCCGTCCCACGCCCGACGGGCCACGATCCGCGTACCGCCGACCACATAGGAGCCGTGGCGGACCACGGCCCGCCCCGCGGACCGCGTGCGCTCGTCGGTGGCGACGACCCGCACCCGGCGGACGGTCCGCCGCCAACTGGATGGACGCGGCGGCGCCCCGGCGGTCTGCGGCGACGCCTCCGGAACGGCGAGGGTGGTGGGGGTCTTGTCGGCGGTGGGGGGCGGGTCCTTGAAGAGGTGTACGACGTTGTCCGTCATGCTGGGACTCTCCTGTCTGCACAGGCGGATAAGGGGGCCCGGGGCGGCCGACGAACCTTGGCCGGGTGACGGCCGCCCCGGGGCGTGGCTACTGCTGGTCGATCGAGGCGCCGAGGATGCGCATGGTGATCAGCTGGCGCAGCGACTTGTCGTCGCCGCCGCGCTGCACCAGGGCGTCGGCCGGGCCGTCGTCGCCGGCGTTCAGCGTGCGGGCGGCGTGGTCCAGCTCCGCGCCGGTGATCAGCACATCGTCAGCGGGGGCGGCCTTCGGCTTGCGGGAGAACAGGCCCATCACGGGGTCCCTTCGGTGATGGGTGGTCAGTGGGTGCGGCGGGCGCGGTCGTAGTCGGTGGCCGTGCATCCGGCGGCCTCGGCCGCGTCGGCGGCCTTGCTCGCGAGCTGCGCCGCGTCCTGGGCGATGTCGGAGTCGATGCCGTGCTCGGCGCCGATGCGGACCATCTCCTGTCCGGTGGCGACGGCGAGGGCGGCGAGCTGCTGCTTGCGGGTCATGCAGGGTCCTTCCGCGTGGTGGGGCCGGGCCTGTCCCGGCTCCCTCCCGCCGCCCGACCGGGTGGCCGGGCGGCGAGGGGCAGCCGTCAGGCGGGCCGCAGCTCGCGTTCGTGGCACAGCACGGGGCCGATCAGGAGGCTGATCCCGTTGACGGTCCACCGGCCGCCGGTGAGCGGTCCGGGCGGCACTTCGTCGACGATCCGGCCCGTGCGTCCGGCCGCGCGCGGGTCGTCCTCGCAGGCGACGATCAACACCTTGTCTCCAGCCTTGAAGGCCATGGCGTTCCTTCCTTGGTGCTGGTCAGGCGGCGGTTTGCTGGTCGGGGTAGGCGCAGGGCACGCACATGCCGAGCGACCGCGGGATGCAGTACCCGGCATCCCGCCGACAGACCGGGCAGGTCCGCCGCGCCGCCATGGCCCGCTGAAGGGCGGCGGTCCGGCCGGGGGTCATGGGCCGGACGGGCAAGGCCAGGTCGACCCGGTAGAGGTAGGCGACCAGCGGCCCGCGCCGACGCCGAGGACGTTCGACCTGCGCGACCACGGGCTGACCACCCGGCCGTAGCCCTTGGGCGCGTAGTTGGCGGCGGGTGGCCAGCCCGTCGGGGGCCAGGCGCCACCGGTAGATGGGCAGGGCGCCCGTCACGCGGCCACGCGCTTCCACGCGGCGCGTAGGCGGGTCTCGGAGGCGGAGTGTCCGGCGGCGCGGAAGCGGATGGACATCTCCCGGTAGGACAGGGCCGGGGTCTGGCTGCGGCGGATTTCGTCCACCAGCCGGTCCAGCTCCCCATCGGTGAGCACCGGCGCCGCGTCCAGTGCCGGGACGGGGGCTGTGGGTCCCCAGACGGGGAGGTCCCAGGAGGGTGTGACGCCGGGTGTGACGCGGCCCGTCACGCAGGTCAGCGCCCTTGCCGTGTCCTCCCCGTCCCGTGCGGCTTCCAGCGTCGACCACGCTGCGGAGAGGGCTTGCGCGGTCCGTGCTTGGATGCGGGCGATGCGTGCCCCGGCCTGCGTGACGGCCGTCAGCCGCGTCTCCTCCGTGACCGCGTCGGCCCGCAGGCGGGCGCGGGCCACGGCCGCTTCGTCGCGGGCTTCCTGCTGGATGCTCCGGATTGTCTTGAGCGCGTGCGAGGTGAGGGCGGTGCGCTCCCACAGCCCGTGCACCAACCACAGCGCCTTGGCCGCGAGGGGCAGCCAGGCGACGGCCAGCCATGCGCCGGTGTTCTCCTCGGCGGTGAGTGCGTGGGTGATCAGGACGCCGGTGGCGATCAGACCGAAGCCCCACCCGACGGCCGTGACGGTGGGCGAGTGGTCGCCCTGCGCGGCGAGGCGGCGTTCGTAGGCGAGGGTGGCCAGCCACCCGCCGTCGATGCCGAGGCCGACGACCAGGGCGACGGGCCAGGGCACCGCCGCGCCGAGCCACATCATGACGACGGCGAGGGTGAGCACCATGGACACGGCCGTCACCGCGACGGCCGGCACAGTGGTCTTGGCGTTCACGCGGTACCTCCCAGGGCGAGCACGGCGGCGACGATGAGCAGGGCCCCGGCGGCGTAGGTGAGATCGATCGCGCGCTGCAGCCGGGCGAACTTGCCCACGGCGATGCGGGACAGGCCCGCGATGTCCTCGGCCCGGCCGTCCTGGGCGAGGTGGGTGCGGATCTCGTCGGGGGTGAGGGTGGCCCACAGGGGGAAGCCGGCGCCGCCGGACAGGTTCGGGCGCACTGCCCGCAGCAGCAGCCCCACCACGGCCAACAGGACGGCGACACCCGTACCGCCGACCACGGCCGCGGCCACCGGCAGCCGCACCGTGCCCGCGAGGGTCCAGACGCCGGCGAGGGCGGCGCCGGTGAACGCCAGCAGCAGCGACGCCTTCGTGTCGGTGCGGGCCAGCTCCGCCTTCACCTCCGCGTGCGCGGCATCCAGCGCGGCGTTCTCGCGGTTCATGACGCACTCCCGTTCTGCTGGCCGGCCCGCGTGCTGGCCGTGCCCCAGTGCCGGTAGCCGGTGGCGGGGTGCTCGGCCAGGCGGCCCCGCAGGTAGTCCGCGGACCACCCGGGGTCCTCGCCGTGGTCGAGGACCGGGCCCAGGACGATCTCCGCGTACATCGCGCGGTTGGTGAGGACCCGGGCACGCTCCTCCGCGTCGCCCACGGTCGCGGCGTACGGGATGGCGATCGCTTCCCGTACCGCTTCCAGCAGGATGCGCAGCTCGGCTACGGCCTCCAGCAGGATGCGCAGCTCGGCGGCGCTCACGCGGCACCCCCGTGAAGGCTCGTCCCGGCCGCGCGGTTGACCAGCGCGACCCGGGCGGCCAGTGCACGGCGGCGGGCCCGGCGGATGCGGCGCTCGTCCAGCTCGCTCGGCGTGCGGTCGAGGGTGACGATGTGGGCGTCCAGCAGCTCGACGTCCGCCAGGATCACGGGCATCTCGCGGTCGATGGCGTCCAGCTCGACGGCCGTCGGCTCCATCCACGGAGCGAACGCGGTAACGGCGTCCTGAACAGTGACGATGTGCTCCATTGGGTCGTGTGTCCCTTCGCAGGTGGAACGGCCCGTTGCGGCTCCCGGGAGGCACCCCGGGAGCCGCTTGCCGTTGGAGTCGGTTCCGGCTCCCCTCAGCGCTGCTCGTACGAGACGAGCAGCGGAGGCAACCGGCGCAGCCGGATCGGCTGCGGGGTGGCGAAGCGTTCTACGGCCCCGGAGGGGCCCGCGATCTTTGCCCTTGTCTCACCGTGCGCATGGGTCGCTTGTCCGCCCCGCAAGGGCGGCCTGGGAGAAGGTGCTTGCTGCTCGCGCGGCAGGGCCTACGGCTTGTCGCAGATGCCTGTGTCCACTGTTCAGTTCTCAACCGTGACCGGCGCTTCCTTCGAGCTGATCCCGTCTCGCGGGGGCCCTCCGGGCGCTGTTTGCGCAGCTCAAGCAGCCGCGACAACGCATCCCCTTCTTGCTTAGGGGGGGTTGCCGTCTTGCTTGATAGGTACGGTAGGCAAACTCGCGGCTGCGCGCAACCCCCTCTCCCGGTAGAGTTGATAGCCCCCCTAGGCGACGCTGGGAGAGACGTGCAAGAGGACATGCAGAAGGTCTGTGGGATCGCGGATCCCGTTGACCGTGCCAAAGCCGCAATCGACCTGATGGCGCGGTACCAGAGCCACGTGAACGAGTTGTCCCGCATCCGCCGGGAAGCCATTGAGGAGGCTCAGGGGTCCGGCATGACCCAGGCCGAAATCGCGAAGCGACTCGGGGTCAGCCGGGGTCGCGTGGGTCAGCTCGCGTCGTCCGGCCCGCCGCCGGAGCGCGCGTTCTTCGGCACAGACCTCGTCACGGTGTCTCTCGGTGGCAAGTACGAAGCGGGGAAGGCGCTCGACCAGAAGCCCAGCGAAGTGGTCACCCGGGAGGATCTCGACAACTTCGAGCACCTGCGGAAGCTGCTGGGCGGCATGAAGCTGGACACTCAGTACGAGGTGATCCCGCCGACCGGAATCGTCAACCTCAACCGGGACAACCACATCGTGGTATGCGGCCCCCGTCTGTCTCCCATCGTGGCGCAGGTGCTCGAAGGCGACGACAATCTGCGGTTTGCGAAGGATCGGGCGTGGCACCTGGTGGACCAGGTGGCAGGTAAGGAGTACCGGTCCCCCCAGGATGAGGACGGGTCGGCCGGTGACATCGGCTATCTGGGACGGCTCCCCCGCTTGGACGGCAAGGGAACGTTCCTCTACATCGCTGGCATCCACGCCATCGGAGCCAACGGAGTCGTCCACTTCCTGGAGAACAACGTGGCAGAGGTCTACAGGGAGGTCCGCACGCGCCGCTTCTCAACCCTGATTTCCTGCCGCTACGACCCCGAGACGCTCGAAGTGCTGGAGAGTCGACGCGTCACCCCTCTGTACCGACACGAAGGCTGAGAGCATGCGCGTCGCCATTGAGACCCAACCCGGTGGAGCCGCCCCCAATGAAGACTGGGTGGCCGGTACGCCGGCCCTCGCCGTCGTGCTGGACGGGCTGAGCACCGTAGGGCTGGACACCGGATGCCGTCATGGCGTGCCCTGGTACGTGGCACAACTGGGCAGCCAGCTCGTGGCCGCACTCGCGGACCCGGGCGCCTCGCTCACGGCCGGTCTGGCGGACGCCCTCGAACGGGTGGCAGCCCTACACCCCGAATGCGACCTTGCCAACCCTGGGACTCCTTCGGCCACGGTCGCGATCCTCCGACAGCGAGAAGGCGCCTTCGATCACCTAGTACTGGCAGACTCCCCCATCGTGCTCGAAGGGGGCGAAGGCTTCACCGTGCTCACCGACCTGCGGGTGGAGGAAGTCCTTCCCGACCTGCGCGCTGAAGTCGAGCAGTACGAGACCCATACGGCAGAGCACCGGGAAGCGCTGCGGCGGTTCGTGGCCGCACAGCGCCAGACCCGTAACACCCCCGCCGGCTACTGGGTTGCCGGTGCGAGCCCGGAAGCGGCAGCCCACGCCTTGACCGGCAGCACCCCGGCCGAGGACGTGCGCGCCGCGGTCGTCCTGTCCGACGGGGCGTCACGTCTCGTCACGGAATACGGGATGGCCACCTGGGCGGAAGTCTTCACGATGCTCCGCACCGGCGGTCCGCAAGAGCTGATTGCCACCGTCCGGAAGGTCGAAGCCACCGACCCGACAGGACGCCGGTGGCCGCGCTACAAATCCGGCGACGATGCCGCCGTCGCCTTCTGCCAGCGGTGATAGCGGCTGGTCAGCAAGCGGGACGCCCCTCTTGCTCCGTCTCAGTTTCCGTCTCATTCACCCCCGGTCGGAGCCGTTCACAGCGGTTCACGCTCCGGCCGGATGTACGGGAATGAACAAGGCCGGACGACCTTAGACTGTGCTCTGACCAGCACGAACAGACCTCGAAAGCGAGTGTGGCGCAAGTCACCGAGGGTTCAAATCCCTCCGCTACCGCCAGCAACACCCCTCTGAAATGCGGAGACGCGTTTCAGGGGGGTGTTTCGCATGGGCGGAGCGGACCGCGCGGCCGGGCGCGGCCCTCCCGCCCACGCCACGCGCCGAGGGCGGGCCGGTCACCTCGTACGTACGCCGCGCACGCCCGCGCCGCGCCGCCCCGCCGCGCCCGCGTCCCCCGGAGCGGCAAACGGCCGGGATCTCCCCGGCCTTGACCCTTCGATGCTCGGTTAGACTCACCCGACCGCCGAGGGGATCACAGGGGAGAGACGGGGACGATGGCGCAGGCGAAGAAGATCACGCTGTACGCCCTCACCGTCTTCGTGCTGTACACGATCATCCAGTCCCCCGAACGTGCCGCCGACCTCGTCCAGATAGGCTTCGAGGGCATTTCGAGTGCCGCTCAAGCGGTCGGCGAGTTCATGACCGCCCTCATCAACTAGGAGTCCCGAGTGATCCGCCACCTGGTCCTCTTCAAGCTCAACGAGGGTGTGCGGCGCGACGAGCCGCGCGTCGAGGCGGGCGTGCGGGCCTTCCGGGAGCTGGACGGCGTCATCCCGGAGCTGAGGTTCTGGGAGTGCGCCTGGAACATCAGCGACCGCCCGATCGCGTACGACTTCGCCATCAACTCCGCCGTCGAGGACCTGGACGCCCTCAAGCGGTACGTGGAGCACCCGGCCCACCAGGCGGCCGCCGGTCAGTGGCGCGAGTTCGCCACATGGGTGGTCGCGGACTACGAGTTCTGAAGCCCTCCACCGCAGCCTTCCGGACGGAGCCCCGCACCCCTGTGGTGCGGGGCTTCCCCGTTGCGGCCGCCCGCGGAGCCCCAACACGGCGTTATGGGGTGCTTGCACACAGCGGACATGTCTTGTGATGCTATGACCGCTTTTGACGGAGGACTTGACCGAGGTTGACCGCTAGCCGTGAAGGGGTGGCGTGAACGTGCCGGCCAGTACCACGCCCCACCAGGTGCCACCCCAGAACGAGCCGCAGAACGACCCCGCCCGGGGCCCCGAGCCCACCGCCGAGCCCGACCCCGAGCAGGACGCGCGCATCCGCAGGACCGCCGACACCCGCGCGCTCACCCAGGTCCTCTTCGGCGAGCTGAAGAAGCTGGAACGCGGCACGCCCGAGCACGCGCGCGTCCGCTCCGCCCTCATCGAGGCGAACCTGCCGCTCGTCCGGTACGCCGCCGCCCGCTTCCGCTCCCGCAACGAGCCGATGGAGGACGTCGTCCAGGTCGGCACGATCGGCCTGATCAACGCCATCGACCGGTTCGACCCCGACCGCGGCGTGCAGTTCCCGACCTTCGCGATGCCCACGGTCGTCGGCGAGATCAAGCGGTACTTCCGCGACAACGTCCGCACGGTCCACGTCCCCCGCCGCCTGCACGAGCTGTGGGTCCAGGTCAACGGCGCCACCGAGGACCTGACCACCCTTCACGGCCGCTCGCCCACGACCGCGGAGATCGCCGAGCGGCTGAAGATCTCCGAGGAGGAGGTCCTCTCCTGCATCGAGGCCGGGCGCTCGTACCACGCGACCTCGCTCGAGGCGGCCCAGGAGGGCGACGGGCTGCCCGGCCTGCTCGACCGGCTCGGCTACGAGGACCCGGCGCTCGCCGGCGTCGAACACCGCGACCTCGTACGGCACCTGCTCGTCCAGCTGCCCGAGCGCGAGCAGCGGATCCTGATGCTCCGTTACTACCGGAACCTGACGCAGTCGCAGATCAGCCAGGAGCTCGGGGTCTCCCAGATGCACGTGTCACGGCTCCTCGCGCGCAGTTTCGCCCGGCTGAGATCCGCAAACAGGATCGATGCATAGCTGAAACGGGTAGACCCGTTTAGTCCATAATCAGCCGTTCCAAAAGCCGCACACCCTTTGTTTACGGCACAGATTCACCACCGCCATGTCGACAAGTCACTACAGCGTGTTGCCGACATGTGACATTCTGCTGGAACCGCGTTTGCCGCAGTCTCGGCGCCGGTATTCACGTGGAGGCTGCGTTCCTCCGATGGTCGCGGCTCACGCGACCGTCCGCGACCTCAAGGGGGTGGCATGTCCGCAGAACAGGGCAGCTCGAAGGTTCTCACGCTGACGCAGAGCGAGCCGGCCACGCTTCCCGACCCCTCGGAAGCCATCGACACCCGCACGCTCTCCCGCTCCCTGTTCCTGCGCCTCCGCGCGCTGGACACGGCGGGCGTGGCGACGGACAGCCCGGAGCGGATGTACGTACGCGACACGCTCATCGAACTCAACCTGCCGCTCGTCCGGTACGCCGCCGCCCGCTTCCGCTCCCGCAACGAGCCGATGGAGGACATCGTCCAGGTCGGCACGATCGGCCTGATCAAGGCGATCGACCGGTTCGACTGCGAACGGGGCGTGGAGTTCCCGACGTTCGCCATGCCGACGGTCGTCGGGGAGATCAAGCGCTTCTTCCGCGACACCTCGTGGTCGGTGCGGGTGCCGCGCCGCCTCCAGGAGCTGCGGCTGGCGCTCACCAAGGCCGGCGACGAGCTGGCGCAGAAGCTCGACCGCTCCCCGACCGTGCCCGAACTCGCCGCCGTCCTCGGCGTGTCGGAGGAGGACGTCGTCGACGGCCTCGCCGTCGGGAACGCGTACACCGCGTCGTCCCTCGACTCGCCGTCGCCGGAGGAGGACGGCGGGGAGGGCTCCCTCGCGGACCGCCTCGGCTACGAGGACAGCGCGCTCGAAGGCGTGGAGTACCGGGAGTCGCTGAAGCCCCTGCTGGCCAGACTCCCCGCACGGGAGCGGCAGATCATCATGCTGCGGTTCTTCGCCAACATGACGCAGTCGCAGATCGGCGAGGAGGTCGGCATCTCGCAGATGCACGTCTCGCGCCTGCTGACCCGCACGCTGGCGCAGCTGCGCGAGGGCCTTATCTCGGACTGAAGCCCCCCGGCCCGGCCCGCGGGACCGCCGCGCGGACCGGGCCGGCGGCGAACACCGTGGCGGGGCCGGCCCGTGTCCCCGGTACCGCGCGTACGCCCTCGCACGCGTGCACGCCCGCGTACGGTGCCGCGACGCCGTGCGGGCGCACGCCGCCGTACCTCCGCGTGCCTCCGCACTCCCGCGCGCGAAGGGCCGCCACGGAGCCGTACCGGCACGCGAAGGGGGCGCTCCACCGCGGCGGAGCGCCGTGCCACCGGCCGCCCGCGGAGGCGCCCGGTGCCGCGGGGCCGGATCAGCCCAGCGCGAGCCAGGCGACCGCCGCGATGACCACGGCCGCCACGACGAGGCCGACGATCAGGCCGACGCGGGGCCCGGACGACTGGACCACGGCCTGCTGCTGGCGCTGCGGAGCCCCCTCGTCGACGAAGGCGCGGAACATCTGGGTCGAGCCCGCGGGGTCGTAGGAGTTGCCCTCGGGGCCCTGGGGGGCGTGCGGGTTGTGTGCCATGGGGCAGGACCCTAGCGAATCGCGTCCTGCCGCCCCACCCCGGGAGCCCCCGGAAAGGATCTTGGCTTTTCTTTACCGGCTCTTTGGCTGCATACGGCCCGATTTCATTTGCCTGCAGCAACCATCCAGACATATGGTTGCTCTAAGCAACAAGATGCGGAGGTGCCCGGGTGGCAGCACGCAGTCAGTACGAGGAGCTGGCCCGTCAGATCAGCGCGGTCGGGGTCGTCAAGCGGGGCATCGCGCGGATGCTCCCCGCCGAGTGCCCGGGGGGCGCGGCCGCCGTGCTGGCCCTCCTGGACCGGTACGGGGACATGCGGCTGAGCCGGCTCGCCGAGCTCCTCGCCATCGACATGTCGGTGACCAGCCGGCACGTCGCCCACGTCGTGGAGCACGGCTGGATCGAGCGGTCCCCCGACCCGGGCGACCGGCGCTCCCGCATCCTGCGCCTCACCCCCGCGGGCCGGGACGTCCTGGACGACCTCGGGCGGCGCGCCGCGGACCTGTTCGCGGACCGCCTGCGGGACTGGGACGACGACGAGGTCGGGCAGCTCGTCACCCTGCTGGCCCGCCTCCGGACGTCCTTCGGGGACGGCCGGACGCACCAGACGAGGACGCCCCTCACGACGAAGACGAAGCAGACGACGACGCACGCGTAAGGAAGTACATGGCTACGACCACACCGTCCGGAGTGCGGGACGGCGACGCCGGCGAGGCCACCGGCACGCCGATGACACACCGACAGATCATGGAGGCGCTGTCCGGGCTGATGCTCGGCATGTTCGTCGCCATCCTGTCGTCGACGATCGTCTCCAACGCCCTCCCGGAGATCATCACCGACCTCGGCGGCGGCCAGAGCGCCTACACCTGGGTGATGACGGCCTCGCTGCTCGCCATGACCGCGACGACACCGCTGTGGGGCAAGCTCGCGGACCTGTTCTCGAAGAAGCTGCTGGTCCAGCTCTCCCTCGTCATCTACGTCGTCGGCTCGGTCGTGGCGGGCCTGTCCCAGAGCTCCGGCATGCTGATCGCCTGCCGGGTCGTCCAGGGCATAGGCGTGGGCGGTCTCTCCGCCCTCGCGCAGATCGTGATGGCCGCGATGATCTCCCCGCGCGAGCGCGGCCGCTACTCCGGCTACCTCGGTGCCGTCTTCGCCGTCGCGACGGTCGGCGGCCCGCTGCTCGGCGGCGTGATCACCGACACCGACTGGCTCGGCTGGCGCTGGTGCTTCTACGTCGGCGTCCCGTTCGCCCTCCTGGCCCTGCTCGTCCTGCAGAAGACGCTGCGCCTGCCGGTCGTCAAGCGCGAGGTGAAGGTCGACTGGACGGGCGCCGCCCTGATCAGCGCCGCCGTGTCGCTCCTCCTCGTGTGGGTCACCTTCGCGGGTGACAAGTACGACTGGGTGTCCTGGCAGACCGCCGCGATGGTGGGCGGCTCGGTGCTGCTCGGCGCGCTGTTCCTCGCCGTCGAGTCCCGCGCCGAGGAGCCGATCATCCCGCTGCGCCTGTTCCGCAACCGCACGATCGCGCTCGCCTCGCTGGCGTCGCTGTTCGTGGGCGTGGCGATGTTCGCCGGAACGGTGTTCTTCAGCCAGTACTTCCAGCTGGCGCGGGACGAGTCGCCGACGATGTCCGGCGTCATGACCATCCCGATGATCGCGGGCCTGTTCGTCTCGTCGACCGTCTCCGGCCAGGTCATCACCAAGACCGGCCGCTGGAAGGCGTGGCTGGTCAGCGGCGGTTTCCTCGTGACGGCGGGCCTCGGCCTGCTCGGCACGATCCGGTACGACACGGAGTACTGGCACGTGGCGCTGTTCATGGCCGTGCTGGGACTGGGCCTCGGCATGATGATGCAGAACCTCGTCCTGTGCACCCAGAACCAGGTCGCCCCGAAGGACCTGGGCGCCGCCTCGTCGGTCGTCACGTTCTTCCGCTCCCTGGGCGGCGCCGTGGGCGTCTCCGCGCTGGGCGCCGTGATGGGCAACAAGGTCACGGAGTACGTGAAGGAGGGCCTCGCCGCCCTCGGCCCGAAGGGCGCGGCCCTCGGCCACGGCGGCACGGGCGGCGGCGGCATCCCGGACCTGGACGCCCTGCCGGTGCCGGTCCGCCAGGTGATGGAGAGCGCGTACGGGCACGCGGTGGCCGACGTCTTCCTCTACTCGGCGCCGTTCGCGCTGGTCGCCTTCCTGGTGACGCTGCTCATCCGCGAGGTCGCCCTGAAGAGCGCGACCGACTGATGCCCCGGGCGCGCCGCCCTTGAGCGGAGAGCCGCGCGCCCGGTCCGGTGGGCCCCGGTGGCCGGCCAGGAGGGCAGGGGACGCCCGAGCCGGCCACCGGGGCCTCCTCTCGTCCCGGGTCCCCGGGCTCCGGGGCCCCGGGCCCCGGAGCCCGCTTCCCACGTCCGGCGCCCGGACGCGTCTAGCGGACCGTCCGGGCCTCGATGCCCGCGATCAGCAGGTCCACGGCCGACGTGAAGTCGTGGTCGCGCATGTCGTCGACCGTCTCGCCGCTGCGCGCCTCCACCATCTCCCGCGCCGCGTCCATGACGGGGGCCAGCTCCGCCCGGCCGCCGACGGCGCCCATGGCGTGGGCGAAGTACTCGTCCTGGGTCAGGCCGGCCTCCGCGCAGCGCTTGCGGAAGTGGCCCTCGATCGTGCCGAAGCCGTACACGAACTGGAAGACCGCCGCGATGCCGCCCGCCTGGCGCTCGGGCGGCAGGCCCGTCCTGCGGATCAGCCGCTGGACGCACAGGGACAGCGCCACCCAGTTCGGGCCGATGTTGAGGAAGTGGCCCACCAGCGGCGAGAGCCACGGGTGGCGGACCAGCAGGGCGCGGTAGCCCTGGGTGAGGTCGCGCAGCTGGTCGCGCCAGTCGGCGTCCGGGTCCGCGTCCGGGTCGGGGAGGACGAGCTCGCCGGCCACCGCGTCGCTCGCCAGCTCCAGGAGGTCGTCCTTGGAGTCGACGTACCAGTAGAGCGACATGGCGGTGACGTCCAGCTCGGCCGCCAGCCGGCGCATGGAGAACTTCGCCAGGCCCTCCGCGTCCAGCAGTCGTACCGTCGCCGACGTGATGCGCTCGCGGTCCAGGCCGGACGGCTGGTCGCCGCCCGCCCTGCGGCCGCGCGACGCCGCCTTGCCGTCCAGCCAGACGCTCATACGCGCCGGACGCTTCGTGTCGCGGTCGGCTGCCGCCGCCATGGGCTTCCTCCTCGTTCCGTGCAGCCGATGCTATGCCGGGGCCTTCGCGCCCCGCTCCGCGCGGCGCAGCAGCAGCGCCGCGAGCAGGCCACCCGCCAGGACCGCGGCCGCGCCGACGAGCTGGCTGGTCTCCAGGCCCGTCGCGAAGGCGTCCGCGACCCGGGCGCGCTCCGCCGGTCCGTCGGCCGCCGCCAGCGCCGCGGGCAGCGACGCGGCGGTCACCGAGGCGAGCGCCGTGAACCGGGCGTTCAGCACGGCGCCCAGCACCGCCACGCCCAGGCCGTTGCCGAACTCGGCGAGCGTGCCGTTGACACCGGCGCCGACGCCCGCCTTCTCCGGTGGGATCGCGCTCATGATGGCGTTGGCCATGGCCGGCATCGACAGGGAGACCCCCGCGCCCATGACGACCAGGCCCAGCAGCATGCCGCCGTAGCCGTGGGAGCCGAGGAGCGCAATCGACGCGAGGCCGCCCGAGACGAGGGCCATGCCGAGGGCAATCGTGCCGGGCGTGCCCAGCTTCGGCAGCAGGCGGGCGCCGACCCCGCTCAGGTTCAGCACGACGACGGTCAGCGCGAGCGGCGCCGTCCGCAGGCCGGCGTCCAGCGGGTCGTAGCCGAGGACGAACTGCAGGTGCTGGGTGAGCAGGAACAGCGACCCGGTCATGCCGAACGCGACGAGGATCGCGCCCGCGACGGCCCCGACGAACCGCTGGTTGCGGAAGAAGTGCATGTCCAGCATCGGGTACGGGGTGCGCAGCTCCCAGAACGCGAAGGCGCCCACCGCGAGGAGGCCGAGCGCCGCCGACACCAGCACCTGGCCGGACAGCCAGCCGTGGTCGGGGCCGTTGATGATCGCGTACACGAGGGCGGTCATGCCGATCGTGGACAGCACCGCGCCGAGCAGGTCCGGGCGGTCGCCCTGCCGGTGCTTGGACTCCGGTACGAGGACGGCGACCGCGACCAGGCCGAGCGCGGCGACCGGCAGGTTGATCAGGAAGATCGCGCCCCACCAGAAGTGGTCGAGCACGAAGCCGCCGAGCAGCGGTCCGGCGGCGAAGCCGAGCGAGCTGACGGTCGACCAGATGGCGATCGCCTTGACGCGCTCGGTGTCGTCGAAGATCTGGACGACGACCGCGAGGGTCGTGGTCATCAGCAGCGCGCCGCCGACGCCCATGCCCGCGCGGGCCGCGATCAGCTGGGCGGAGCTCTGCGCGAGGCCGGCGACGAGCGAGCCGACGCCGAACAGCGCCAGGCCGGTGAGCAGCATGCGCTTGCGGCCGTAGCGGTCGGCGGCGTTGCCGGCGGTGAGGAGGAGGCCGGACTGGACGAGCGCGTACGCGTTGATCATCCACTGGACGTCGGCGGTCGACGCGTCCAGTTCCCTCGTGAGGGACGGGATGGCCACGTTCAGGACGGTGTTGTCGAGCAGCACGGTCAGCTGGGCGAGGCAGATGACGCCGAGGATCAGCCAGCGCTGCGGGTGGCCGCCGGGGGTCGCGGCGGCGGGGTTCGGACTCTCGGCGGTCGACGCCGTCAACGGAAGCTCCTTGTACGGTGTAAGGGAATCGGTCCCTTACACCGTACAAGGTCGCCTCTTACGCTGTATAGCGATATTTTCCGGCCGGCGGGATCAGGCCGTTCCGGCCTTCCGGGTCAGGTCGTAGAGCGTGACGCCGTCGACCGTCACCTGCCGGAAGGTGGAGGTCACCCAGGAGCTGATCGCCGAACCGCCGCTTCCGCCCGGACCGCCGTCTTCTCCGGCACCACCGCGCATACCGCCGCCCGCGATGAAGTAGTGGATCCTCCCCTCCTCGACGTACCGCTGGAACTGCGCGAGCGTCGGGGACGGGTCGGTGCCGTTGAACCCGCCGATCGGCATGACCGGCTTCTCCGTGGCGAGCTGGTGGCTCGCGGCGTTCTGGGAGCCGATGGCGGCGGCGACCCAGGTGTAGGCGTCGGCGTTCTCCTCGAGCTTCGCCTCGACCTCGGCGCTGACGGTGGTACCGCCGAGCAGACCGCCCATACCGCCGCCGGGGGCGCGCTCCCCGGTACCGCCGCCGGGGGTACCGCCACCGAGGGGGCCGCCGCCGTTCGCGCCGGGCGGGTTCTGCGTCGTCGCACCGCCGCCCGGACCCGGACCCGTGCCCGGCATGCCGCCCTGCCCGTCCTGGCCGTCCGGGCCTCCCGGGCCGGCGCCCGGCGGCATGCCGCCCTGGCCGTTCTGCCCGGGCGGCATGCCGCCGGCACGGAACCGCCCGTCGTCACCGCCCGGCCGCCCGCCGCCCGGGAAGCCGCCCGGCCCGCCGCCCCGCGTCGACGGGCCGGCCGTGACGATGGAGCCGGTGTGCGCCGTGGCCACGGTCGACAGCGAGTACGCCGCCGGTGCCGCCAGTCCGGCCACCAGTCCCAGCGCCGCCGCCCCCAGGGCGGGCCCCCGTCCCAGCCGCGCGCCCGGCAGCAATCCGGCCGCCGCGAGCAGGCCGCCCACGAGCACCGCCCACCGCAGCCACGGCAGGTAGTCCGGCGTCCGGCCCAGCAGGACGTACGCCCACACCGCCGTCCCGGCCACCGTCACCGCCAGGGCGGCCGAGGCCGTGAACCGGCCGCGCTCCTCCCACAGCACCGTCGCGCCCATGCCGACGAGCGCCGCGACGTACGGGGCCAGGGCCACCGTGTAGTACTCGTGGAAGATGCCGGCCATGAAGCTGAACACCGCCAGCGTCATCAGCAGCGAACCGCCCCACACCAGGAACGCGGACCGCGCCGTGTCGGTGCGCGGCACCCGGCGGGTCACCACCAGCCCGGCGACCAGGAGGGCCAGCGCGGCGGGCAGCAACCAGGAGATCTGACCGCCCACGGAGTCCCCGAACATCCGCCCGATGCCCGTCTCCCCCCAGCGGCCGCCACCACCGGCCGGACCACCGCCCACGCTGCCGACCTCGTCGCCGTTGATACGGCCCAGCCCGTTGTAGCCGAAGGTCAGCTCCAGGAAGCTGTTGTCCTGAGAACCACCGATGTAGGGCCGCGAGGAGGCGGGCCACAGCTCGACGACCGCCACCCACCAGCCGCCGGACACGACCACCGCGAGCCCCGCCAGGGCCAGCTGCCCGAGCCGCCGCGCCACCCCGGTCGGCGCGCACACCGCGTACACCGCGGCCAGCGCCGGCAGGATCAGGAACGCCTGGAGCGTCTTCGTCAGGAACGCGAACCCGATCGCGGCCCCGGCCCACAGCAGCCACCGGGTCCGGGCGTCCTCCAGCGCGCGCAGCACGAAGTACACGGAGACGGCCATCAGCAGGGCCAGCAGCGCGTCCGGGTTGTTGAAGCGGAACATCAGCGCCGCGACCGGCGTCAGCGCCAGCACCGCGCCCGCGAGGAGCCCGGCCGCCGCGGTGAACCGGCGGCGCACCGCCGCGTACACGACGGCGACCGTCCCGACGCCCATCAGCACCTCGGGCACGAGGATCTGCCACGAACCGAGCCCGAAGAGGCGCACGGACAGGGCCATCGGCCACAGCGCGGCCGGGGGCTTGTCGACGGTGATGGAGTTGCCCGCGTCGGAGGAGCCGAAGAAGAACGCCTTCCAGCTCTCCCCGCCCGCCTGCACGGCGGCGGAGTAGAAGGAGTTGGCGTAACCGGACGCGTCCAGGTTCCAGAGGTAGAGGAGGCCCATGGCGGCGAGCAGGGCGAGGAAGGCGGGCCGCACCCACGGCGCGTCCTCGGTCCGGCCCCGCCAGAGGCGTGCGACGGACGGGGCCGCAAGGCCGCCGGTCTCCCGTGGAGCCGCCCGGGTGTCGTCGGTTTCACGTGAAACCGCCCGGACGTCGTCGGTTTCACGTGAAACGCCGTCCGGTGAAGCGGGGATGGGCGTGGTCATCGGGGGTCCCCCTGTGCGTACGAGTGGTCGCGCCGCTCGGGGAAGACCCAGGCGCGGAAGAGCAGGAACCGCAGGACCGTCGCGGCGAGGTTGGCGGCGACGAGCACGGCCATCTCGGTGGCCTGTGAGGGGCTGCCGGTCGCGGCTCCGAGCGCGGCGAGCGACCCGCTGGTGAGCGCCAGCCCGATCCCGAAGACCACCAGGCCCTGCGCCTGGTGGCGTACGGCCCGGTCACGGCCCCGCACACCGAAGGTGAGGCGCCGGTTGGCGGCCGTGTTGGCGACGGCGGACACGAGCAGGGCCGTCGCGTTGGCGGCCTGCGGGCCGACCCCGAGCCGGAACAGCGCGTACAGCCCCAGGTAGAACAGCGTCGACAGCATGCCGACCGTGCAGAACCCGACGAGTTGCCGGGCCAGTCCGCCCGGTACGCCGCCGATGAGCCGGTCGCGCGGATCGTCGCCGAACGGACGGGCGAGCCGGTCGAGGGGCAGGGCGCCCTTGGCGAGGGCCCGCCCGACCCGCCACACGCCCTTCAGGTCGTCCGTCGCGGTCCTGACGATGTCCACCGTCGAGTCCGGGTCGTCGACCCAGTCGACCGGCACCTCGTGGATGCGCAGCCCCGCCCGTTCCGCGAGGACCAACATCTCGGTGTCGAAGAACCAGCCGGTGTCCTCGACCATGGGCAGCAGCCGCTCGGCGACCTCGCGCCGTATCGCCTTGAAGCCGCACTGGGCGTCACTGAACCGGGCGGCGAGCGAGCCGCGCAGGATCAGGTTGTACGTACGGGAGACGAACTCCCGCTTCGGGCCCCGTACGACGCGGGAGCCGCCGGCCAACCGCGAGCCGATCGCCAGGTCCGAGTGGCCCGAGATGAGCGGCGCGACGAGCGGCAGCAGGGCGTTCAGGTCCGTCGACAGGTCGACGTCCATGTAGGCGAGGACGGGTGCGTCGGACCGCGACCACACGGTGCGCAGCGCCCGCCCCCGCCCTTTCTGCTCCAGCCGCACCGACCGCACCCCGGGCACGGACTCCGCGAGGCGCGCGGCGACGTCCGGGGTGCGGTCGGTACTGGCGTTGTCGGCGACGGTGATGCGGAAGCCGTAGGGGAAGGTGCGGGCGAGGTGCTCGCGCAACCGCCGCACGCACGGCTCGAGATCCTTCTCCTCGTTGTAGACGGGGATCACGACGTCGAGGACGGGCCGGTCGGCGGCGCCCACGGGCAGGTGCTCCCGAGCGGGCAGGGCACCCGCGAGGTCCTTGGCAGGCATGTCGGTTGGCATGCCCCGACCGTCCCGGGCGGCGCTGTCAGAGGGGTGTGACGGGCCTGTGGCCCACCTGTGGGTCCGGAAGGCGGACGGCGAACACGGTCCGCCCGGGCACGCTCGACACGTCCACCCGTCCGCCGTGCGCGGTGACGACCGCCTGCACGATGGCGAGCCCCAGCCCCGTGGACCCCGACTGCCGGGACCTGGACGTGTCGCCGCGCGCGAACCGCTGGAAGACGTGCGGCAGCAACTCCCCCGGCACCCCCGGCCCGTCGTCGTGGACCTCCAGCACCACGCCGTGCCCGTCGCGGCGCACCCGCGCGGTCACGGTCGTACCGGCGGGGGTGTGGGCGCGGGCGTTGCCGAGGAGGTTGACGAGGATCTGCTGGAGGCGCGCCGGGTCGCCGTGCACGACGACCGGGTCGGGCGGCAGGTCGAGCCGCCACACGTGGTCGGGCCCGGCGGCACGGGCGTCGCTGACCGCGTCGACGACCAGCGGGGACAGGTCGGCCGGCTCGTACGAGAGGGGGCGGCCGGCGTCGAGGCGCGCGAGCAGCAGGAGGTCCTCGACGAGCCCGGTCATGCGGGTGGCCTCGGCCTCGATCCGGGTGAGGGCGTGCCGCGTGCCGGGCCCGGTCTCCTCGTGGCCGCGCCGGGTCAGCTCGGCGTACCCGCGGATCGACGCGAGCGGCGTGCGCAGCTCGTGGCTGGCGTCGGCGACGAACTGGCGGACGCGGGTCTCGCTCACCTGGCGGGCGTGGAGTGCCGAGTGGACGTGGTCGAGCATCCGGTTCAGGGCGGCGCCCACCTGGCCGACCTCGGTGCGCGGGTCGGCCTCCGTGTCGGGGACCCGTTCGTGAAGGGCGACCTCGCCGCTGTGCAGGGGCAGTTCGCCGACGCGCCGGGCCGTCGCGGCGACCCGGCGCAGGGGCCGCAGGGCGACCCCGACGAGGGTGCCGCCCGCGAGGGCGGCGGCGACGAGCCCGGCGGCGGTGACGCACACCTCGACGAGGATCAGCGTGCCGACCGTGTCCTGCACGTCGCCGAGCGGGAAGCCCAGGACGAGCCGCCCGTCCGGGGAGGCCAGCACCCGGTGGTCGCCGAGGCCGGGCAGGGTGACCGTGCGGACGGCGCCGTCGCGGGGCACCGCGGACAGGGCCGCGAGCTGGGCCCCGGTGAGCGTCCCGGGGACGTCGCCGGGAAGGGGGCTGTCCAGCCGGCCCGCCGCGTCCAGCGGCCCGCCCGGCGTCTCGGCCCGCCCGCCGACCGTCCCCAGCTCGTTGCCGGGGGCGCCGACGAAGCGCAGGCCGCCCGCCCGGTCCATGGCGCCGCGGTGGACGGCCTCGCGGAGCTGCTCGTCCTTCTGCTCGACGAGGTAGGAGCGCAGGGCGATGGTGGTGACGGTGGCGATCACGGCCGCCACGACGGCGATCAGCGCCACGGCGGAGACGACGAGCCGCGTCCGCAGCGACCAGGGCCGTACCGTCACCACCGTCATTCGCCCGGCTTGATCAGGTATCCGGCGCCGCGCCGCGTGTGGATCATCGGGGAGCGTCCGGCGTCGATCTTGCGGCGCAGGTACGAGATGTAGAGCTCGACGACGTTGGCCTGGCCGCCGAAGTCGTACGACCAGACACGGTCGAGGATCTGGGCCTTGCTGAGGACGCGCCGCGGGTTGCGCATGAGGAACCGCAGCAGCTCGAACTCGGTAGCCGTCAGGTGGATGCCCTGCCCGCCGCGGGTGACCTCGTGGCTGTCCTCGTCGAGGGTGAGGTCCCCGACGACGAGCAGCGACTCGCTGCGGACGAGTCCGGCGCCGGAGCGGCGGATCAGCCCGCGCAGGCGGGCGACGACCTCCTCCAGGCTGAACGGCTTGGTGACGTAGTCGTCGCCGCCCGCGGTGAGCCCGGCGATGCGGTCCTCGACGGAGTCCCTGGCCGTGAGGAACAGCACGGGCACGTCGTTGCGGTCGCGGCGCAGCCGCTGGAGCACGCTCAGCCCGTCCATGTCGGGCAGCATCACGTCGAGGACGACGGCGTCGGGCCGGAAGTCCCGCGCGGCGCGCACGGCGTCGGCACCGTTCTCGGCGCTGCGGACCTCCCAGCCCTCGTAGCGCAGGGCCAGGGACAGCAGTTCGGAGAGGGACGACTCGTCGTCGACGACGAGGACGCGGACCGGGCTGCCGTCGGGCCGACGCATCTCGGAGCGGGAGTGGGCGCGGGGCTGGGGAGGGGAGACGGTCATGCTCCCACGCTGCGCCCGGCCGCTGAGAGGCCGCTTACGCGTTCCTGTGAATTCCCTGAGAATCCCCGGGCGGTGCGGCGCCGTCGTCGACGCCCCGGCCACCACCGTCCCGCAGGGCACCCGCGCGGTACCTGATCGTCCAGAGGGTCCCGGTCCCCGCCTCGACGCCGCCGGGGAGGACCGCGCCTTGCCGCGAGGCCCGGCCGGGCGTGAAGGGGGCGTGCACGTCGAACAGTCTGGCCGGCCCGGGTCCGCGCCCGGCTTCCGCCCACGTCCCGCGCTTCCGTCGCGTCAGAAGAGTCCCCGCTGTACGACGTCGACGGGAAGGGTGACCCGGCCCTCGCCCCGGGCGACCTCCCACCCGGCGACGAGCCGGCCGTCGAGCACGACCTCCCGCCCGTCGTCCAGCGCCAGGTGCAGATCGGGGCCGGCGACCGCCAGCAGGGTGCCCGCCAGCTCCCCGCCCGCCGCGAGGCCGCCGACGACGCCGTCGACCCGCGCCACCCGGTCGAGCCCGAAGACCCCGGCGTGGTCGCGCACCCCGTCGAACGGCGGGGCCTCCAGCGTGTCCTGCCACCCGGGCACGGCGCGGGCGGCCCGGTACAGCCGTACGACCTCCTCCGCCCGCTCCGCGGCGCCGGGCAGTTCCACGCGCGCGAGACGTTTGGCGGCGTACGGGATCCGGTCGGGCACGCCGAGCGCGGCGCCCAGCACCTCCTCGGTCCGGCGGGCGGCCATCAGCGGTCCGCGCCCGAGCCAGGCGAACGCGACGGCACCCTGTTCGAGCAGTCGCGCGTCGCCCCGTTCCTCGGCGGTGATGCCCACCTTGGCCAGGGCGCCGCCGAACCAGGCGAGGTACACGCGGAAGACCCTCGGGTCGTCGAGCGCGGTGTCGGCGGCGACGGAGTGGGACCGGTCGAGGCGCACGCACGGGGGGCACATCCCCCCGGTGCCGCGGGCGCCGACGACGGCGCGGTCCGGGCAGGGGTTGCCGCGCGCACCGGGGCACCGTCGCTCACCGACGATCCGGAAGGCCAGCTCGCGCCCGTACGTGAGGGGACTGGTCCGCCCGCCCTCCCACGCCCACACGGGCCGGTGCCCGTCCCACCGGACGCCCCGGCTCCGCCATCCGCCGCTCACGGGGCGGTGAGCGCGGGCACGAACCCTCCCCGCGACCCGCCGGACAGCAGCGCGTCCCAGTCGACGGACTCGGCCTCGCCGGGCAGGGCGCCGACCGACACGACCACGGCGCCACCGGCCCGCTCGACGGTCTCGCACCACTCGACGACATGACCGAACTCCTCGGGGGAGAACGCCCCCGGCACCACGCAGCCGGAGTCGCCGGGCCCGTCGACGACGCACAGCGTGGCCTTCGGTACGACCGACCATCCCGCGCACGCCGGCACCCGCCCCCCGGGGGCGTGCAGCTCGGGCAGCTCCTCGTGCACCGGAGCACCTCCCATCAGCAGCACGGGCAGGTCACCCAGCACGAAGCGCCGGTTCTCAGCAGGTACCCACATGCGCGCCACTGTTCCACACGCACCCGACACCGGCCCCGCCCCCGACGGGGCCCGACCCCCGCCCGCCCCGCCGCGGGGAGAACCCGGCCCCAGGCACAAGGCGAACGCGAGGAGGTGCGGGCGGCCATCGGCCGACTGCCCGGCACGGTGGGTGGCACGAACGGGTGAACCCGACTGCCGCACTCCACTGCGGCACGTCCCCGGACAACGCAAGAGGCCCCGGATCTCTCCGGGGCCTCTCATCTGTGTGCACTCGGCAGGATTCGAACCTGCAACCTTCTGATCCGTAGGCGGGTGTCGCATTGGTGATGCCGAGCCGCTGCTGGCTTACGCAGTGGCACAGAACCCAGCAGAACTCTGTGTACGTCCACAGGTGTCTGTCAGCGTTGATGTCATCCGCTGATGTCAGGCTAGACCGACGGCACCTGCCAGTGCCGCCTCACCCCTTCAAGGCGGTGATGACCGATGCGACCGCCGTCAGCAACCCGGCAAGGGAACCCACAGCAACTAGCCAGAGGTAGACCTTCTGGCCCTGGGTTTCGGTAGTCTGGCTGCTCAGGGGTCCGTCCATCTTTGACACAGCGGTACTCCGACCTTTCACTCGGGCTCGCACAAGCCTGACAACAGTGAGATGAACCCCGCTCCCACCGCCCACCGGAGGGAGCGGGGTTCGTTGTTCCCGAGTGAATCTGTCCGGTCGACGTCATACCAACTTCCCGGTCACATCCGGCAGTTCGCGGACACCTGCCATGCCATTGACCTAGTCTTTCTCCTGGTCTCCTCGGCAGTGATGGACGAGACCGGACACGTCCAGACGCAGCCGGACACCTCCGGACGAGCGCGGACACCCTGAACACAAGACGAGGTGACATGGTGTCGGACAACTTGGCGAAGCAGCTTCGAGATCTGCGCTTGCGAGCAGGTAATCCCTCCTATAGAGACATTGAGCGCCTACTTAAAGGGACCGGTCGAAACCGAGAGATGGCGCGTTCCACCATCCAAGAGAAACTCACCGGAAAGAATCCACTAAAGCTCCACCAGACACTCGCCCTAGTTGCAGCCATTGCCGAATACGCACAGTCAAACGGCACCCCCCTGAGCCCCCAAGAGGTCGACGAAAAATCATGGCGTGCAAAATTCGTGGCAACCAGCAGACCGAGTTCTTACAATTCAAACAAAGAGAGCCGCGTCCCGCACACTACAGGCAATCCGCCGGAACCTTGGGACGCGTCTCCCCTGCGGAATGCAGGAATGTCCGATCTACTCGATCTAATCTCGCAATCCGAAGGCGCGCCGCTATCCACATGGGTACCGCATGTAGCAGCTGAAATGTTTACGGCACAGATGTCCTGCGAGAGCCTAATGAAATGGACAGCACAGGCGAGCCCTCACGAAATTGTGCAATGCACAGTCGCCCTTGAGGGGATGTTCCCCCTGCCAGACCCCGAGAACAATGACTCGTGGGGTAATTGGTCTCCCGGGAACAATGCGACCGTCGAGAAACTTCTGAGACATACCGCCAGGCAGCGGAGTTTGCAAAATGTACCGGTTCTTGTGGTGGGGCTGCGCAGGGCCTCGGTAGGCCAGTACGTAGATATGTTGCTCACTAGCCTCGCTCAATGGCATCTTTCTCATGCTCTACAGGCCATAGTGGCGAGACTGCGCGCCGCAGCCCTCTCACAGGACGCCCTCAAGATGCTGGGCTTCGTAGGGAGCCATCGGCAACCGACCCGGATTCTGGAGGTCGTAAGCCACTTCAGCAACCTTGGAGCGATGGAAGAACGAGATTCCATCCTTAAGGGGATGGCATCCGATGTATCTCGTTTCATCATTGGCGCTAAGGAAAGTGACCCCGAACTGCAAGATGTCCTGATGTCTAGCATCCCATGGAATAAGAAACCCGATTACGCGAAGGCGTTGACGCGTGCAGGGCTCCATGAACTTGCAAGTCGAATCGAGGTTCCGCTGGGAGGGTACAGTGATGAGCCACCTTTTTAAGATTGCAACGATTTTCTTGCGGGCGTAATTTACCGGGAGACTCACATCCTGATACAGGCTGCGATGGCTGGGACTGGGGTCAAACTGAATACCTTCCGATTTTCAGACGGTGTCCTGCGAGTTTCCTGAGCGGGTCGTCATGGATGGAGCAAATAAGGTAAGGAAATTTTGAATCGCGGCCCCACACCGTCAATCGGGGAGACAACGGCTTGTGAAGCCTGCAGTACGAAGTCGCTCGTAGGCCGCCACGACTCGGTCGGGGACAGCTTGCCTGATCGCGAAGCCTTGCGCTGGATACACCAGAAGACGCTGCTGAGCGCCGACCAGCATGTCTAGTACTAGCTGAGCGTTTCCCAAGCCGTCCACGTACTCCATGAGTGTCATGGGTGATGAAGCGCTGACGATGTCCACCGTCGGCCAGAGCTTGCGGGCAGTCGCGTACGCGCGTCGTTCTTCATAAGGCTTGCTGACGAGGAGCGCGGAGGTGATGTCCACGCCGTGCTTCTCCAGCAGGTCCCGCGAGAAGCTGATGTTCTCGCCCGTGTTCCGGGCGTTGGGTTCCACGAGGATGACCGAGGCAGGCACCCCTAGCCCCAGTGCCCGGTCGCGGTAGTGCTCGGCTTCGCCTCGCGGCATGCGAGCTTCGGTCGTGCGGCTGGTGGCGCCCGTGAAGACGATGAGCGGAAACATGCCGCGGTGGTAGAGGTCCGCCGTCACATCGGCCACGCCCAAGTCATGACTTCCGAGGCCGATACCGACGGAGCACGGCCTCAGTTCGTGGCCCATGCGCTGGTAGTCCCACAGCACCTGTGCGTCGGCCCAGACTTCAGCGGAAATCACTTGGGGGCCTCCGCGGCCGAGTCGGGGACCTTGAAGTCGTACGACCAGGCGAACCGTGTTGCCGCGTGGACACCGACGGCGAACTCCACGACGGTTCCGTCAGCCGTGTACGTGGTCCGGTGCAACTCCACGACCCATTCACCAGGCAGCAGCTTGAGCTGCTCCACCTCGTCGGGCTTGGGCACTCGGGCGAACAGCTCTTCCCGCATGTGGTCGATCTCGTACCCGGCGTCGTAAAGGACCCGGAAGCCGCCCCCTCGGCCGGCAGGGCCGGGTGTCGGGTCGACCAGACGTGTCCCCTCGACATGTTCGGGGCGGTAGTAGCTGGTGAGGGTGTGCGTTGGCTGATCGCCTTCCTTCACCAGACGGGCGCGCGCGTACACCTCTGCGCCCTCAGGGAGCCCGTGCGCTTGGGCGACGATCGGAGGCGCCGGCACGCGGCTGATCGTCTGTGTCTGCTCACCCCGCTTGTACGCGCGTCCGGACGCGACGCGGTCAGCGATGAACGCCACCTCGTCGCCGTCACGCCACTTCGCCTTGTCGTATCGGGCGATGCCCAATCGCTTCAGCGGCGCCTGCTCCCGTACGACGGTCCCATGGCCGCGGGACGAGGTCACCAGTCCTTCGGCTTCCAGCGCCCGGTATGCCGCGTGAACCGTGGACTTCGATCCCTCGCCAGCCTCCACCAGGTCGCGGATGTACGGAAGCTGCTGGCCAGGGGCGTACTCGCCGCTCCTGATGCGCTCAGCCAGCTTGTCTGCCAGTTCCCGCCACTTCGGTGCCACGCGCTCTCCTCTCCACCCGTCCAGTCAAACACAGTCCCAGGACTGTTGACAGTCCTGGGACTGTGCGCCATTGTCTTCTCAAGTGCTCCGCAGTCCTAGGACAGCAAGCACGGGAGGCCCTTCTTTGGGCTGCTCCCGGCGCCCGGAGGGCCCGTAAAACGGCTCGAAGGAAGCGACTGCTGGCTTGAGAACTCCACAGAGGAACAGACGTTCAGGCATCTGCGACAAGCCGTAGGCCCTGCCGCGCGAGCAGCAAGCACCTTCTCCCAGGCCGCCCTTGCGGGGCGGACAAGCGACCCATGCGTGCGGTGAGACAAGGGCAAAGATCGCGGGCCCCGCTGGGGCCATAGAACGCTTCGCCACCTCCGCAGCCGATTCGGCTGCGCCGGTTGCCTCCGTTGCTCGTCTCGTACGAGCAGCGCTGAGGGGAGCCGGAACCGACTCCAACGGCAAGCGGCTCCCGGGGGGCATCCCGGGAGCCGCAACGGGCCGTTCCACCTGCGAAGGGACACACGACCCAATGGAGCACATCGTCACTGTTCAGGACGCCGTTACCGCGGGCGCTCCGTGGATGGAGCCGACGGCCGCGGAGCTGGACGCCATCGACCGCGAGATGCCCGTGATTCTGGCGGACGTCGAGCTGCTGGACGCGCACATCGTCACCCTCGACCGCACGCCGAGCGAGCTGGACGAGCGCCGTATCCGACGGGCCCGCCGCCGTGCGCTGGCCGCCCGGGTCGCACTGGTCAACCGCGCGGCCGGGACGGACCTTCGCGGGGGTGCTGCGTGAGCGCCGCCGAACTGCGAACCCTGCTGGAGGCCGTACGGGAAGCGATCGCCATCCCGTACGCCGCGACCGTGGGCGACGCGCAGGAGCGTGCCCGGGTCCTCACCAACCGCGCGATGTACGCGGAGATCGTCCTGGGCCCGGTCCTCGACCACGGAGAGGACCCCGGGTGGTCCGCGGACTACCTGCGGGCCCGCCTGGCCGAGCACCCCACAACCGGCTACCAGCACTGGGACACGGCCAGCACGCGGGCCGGCCAGCAGACCGGGGGTGCGTCGTGAACCGCGAGAATGCCACCGCGCTCGACGCGGCGCACGCGGAGGTGAAGGCGGAGCTGGCCCGCACCGACACGAAGGCGTCGCTACTGCTGGCGTTCACCGGCGCCGCCCTCGCCGGCGTCTGGACCCTCGCGGGCACGGTGCGGCTGCCGGTGGCCGCGGCCGTGGTCGGCGGCGCGGGTGTCGCCGTGCTGCTGGCCGTGGTGGGGCTGCTGCTGCGGGCAGTCCGGCCGAACCTGTCCGGCGGCGCCGGCTTCCCCCTGTGGGCCACCCTCACCCCCGACGAGATCCGCACCCACCTCGCCCAGGACGAGCGGGCGGAGGACATCGCGGGCCTGGCCCGGATCACCGTGGCCAAGTTCGCCCGGCTGCAGCGCGCGATCGATCTCACCTACGCCGCCGGGGCCCTGCTCATCGTCGCCGCCGTGCTCGCCCTGGGAGGTACCGCGTGAACGCCAAAACGACTGTGCTGCCGGCCGTCGCGATGACGGCCGTGTCCATGGTGCTCACCCTCGCCGTCGTCATGATGTGGCTCGGCGCGGCGGTGCCCTGGCCCGTCGCCCTGGTCGTCGGCCTCGGCATCGACGGCGGGTGGCTGGCCACCCTCGCCTACGAACGCCGTCTCGCCGCGCAGGGCGACCACTCCACCCCGGTCACGGTGGTGGGGTGGGGCTTCGGTCTGGTCGCCACCGGCGTCCTGATCGCCCACGCGCTGACCGCCGAGGAGAACACCGGCGCGTGGCTGGCCGTGGCGTGGCTGCCGCTCGCGGCGAAGGCCCTGTGGTTGGTGCACGGGCTGTGGGAGCGCACCGCCCTGACCGCGCACGCGCTCAAGACGATCCGCAGCATCCAGCAGGAAGCCCGCGACGAAGCGGCCGTGGCCCGCTCCCGCCTGCGGGCCGACGCGGTCACGGAAGAGACGCGGCTGACGGCCGTCACACAGGCCGGGGCACGCATCGCACACATCCAAGCCAAGACCGCACAGACCCTCTCCGCAGCATGGTCAACCCTGGAAGCCGCCCGCGACGGGGAGGACACCGCACGGGCCCTGACCTGCGTGACGGGCCGCGTCACACCCGGCGTCACACCCTCCTGGGAACTCCCCATCTGGGGCCCCACCGCCCCCGTCCCGGCACTGGACGCGGCGCCCGCGCTCACCGATGGGGAGCTGGACCGGCTGGTGGACGAGATCCGCCGCAGCCAGACCCCGGCCCTGTCCTACCGGGAGATGTCCATCCGCTTCCGCGCCGCCGGACACTCCGCCTCCGAGACCCGCCTACGCGCCGCATGGAAGCGCGTGGTCGCCTGATGGGCGCGCTCCCCGTCTACCGCTGGCGCCTGGCCCCCGACGCACTGGCCACCCGCCGCCAACTGCGCGCCCAAGGGCTACGGCCGGGTGGCCAGCCGGTGGCGGCCCAGCTCGAACGTCCCCGGCGTCGGCGCGGGCCGCTGGTCGCCTACCTCTACCGGGTCGACCTGGCCTTGCCCGTCCGGCCCATGACCCCCGGCCGCGCCGCCGCCCTCGATCGGGCCATGGCGGCGCGGCGCACCTGCTCGCAGTGCGGCCGGGATGCCGGCTACTGCATCCCCCGGTCGCTCGGCATGTGCGTGCCCTGCGCCTACCCCGACCAGCAAACCGCCGCCTGACCAGCACCAAGGAAGGAACTTCATGGCCTTCAAGGCTGGAGACAAGGTGTTGATCGTCGCCTGCGAAGACGACCCGCGCGCGGCCGGTCGCACAGGCCGGATCGTCGACGAAGTGCCGCCCGGACCGCTCACCGGCGGCCGGTGGACCGTCAACGGGATCAGCTGGCTCATCGGCCCCGTCCTCGTCCACGCCCGTGAGCTGCGGCCCGCCTGACGGCTGCCCCTCGCCGCCCGGTCACCCGGCCGAACGGCGGGAGGGAGCCGGACAGCCCGGCCCCGCCGCAGCAAGGAGGCACCCGCATGCTCAGCAAGGAGCAGCTCGCCACCGCCGCCGTCGTCACCGGGCGGGCCATGGTCCGCATGGCCGAGGAGCACGGCATCGACTCCAAGCCCGCCCAGCAGGCCGCCCAGCTCGCCGCCCGCGCCCTGACCGACGCCGAGAAGGCCGGTTGCACCGTCGACGACTACGCCCGCGCCCGCCGCACCCACTGACCACGAAGGAGGGCCCGTCATGGGTCTGTTCTCCCGCAAGCCGAAGACCGACGGCACCACCGCCGTGACCATCAGCGGCGAGGAGTTGAGCCGCGCCGCCCACGCGCTGAACCGCGGCAACCAGAAGCCCGCCGACGACCTGGTGGAGCGCGCCGGCCGTGACGAGGGCCTGCGTCGATCCATCGCCCTGCGGATCCTCGGCGCGTCCATCGACCAGCAGTAGCCACGCCCCGGGGCGGCCGTCACCCGGCCAAGGATCGTCGGCCGCCCCGGGCCCCCTCATCCACCTATTCAGCAGACAGGAGACCTTCAGCATGACGGACAACGTCGTACACCTCTTCAAAGACCCGCCCCCCGACACCGAACGGGTCCCTGCTCTGGTCGTCCCGCTGCCGCTGGAGGCCGCCGAGACCCGCCCGGAGCGGGTGTGGCGCCGCACCGGCCGCGCGGTCGTGAAGGCGGCGCGCGACGAGCGGACGCGGTCCGCCGGTCGGGCCGTGGTCCGGCACGGTTCCTACGTGGTCGGCGGCACCCGGATCGTCGCGCGTCGGGCGTGGGACGGCCGCACCGCCGCACGCTACGAGCGGATGATCCGTGCCGCCGAAGCCGCGGGGAACCTGGAGGTGGCCGCGGAGTGGGAGGAGCGCGGGCGGCAGTACCGGGCGGCCCGCCACCAGCGGCGCATGGACCTGCTGACCTCGCCTGAGCGGCTGGTGAAGAACGCCGCCTACGCCACCGGCGGCACCCTCGCCGGTCTGCTGCTCCTCGGTATCGCCCTCGCGGTGGCGACCAAGGAACCGGGCGACGTGCTCACGCCGCTGATGGCGCTGGTGGAGCTGTGCCGACTGGTCGTCGTCATCGCCACCGTGGTCTGGGGGCCGCTGGTCACCCTCGGCCCGTGGCTGGCCCTGTGCGGCCTGTGGGCCGTCGGCCGTCACCAGCAGGCCGCCCCGCAGTGGGCCCTTCCCACCCAGCAGCGCACCAGCGACGCGGGGGCGCCGATCACGCCGTCCATCGTCGTCACCGCCCTCCGGGACCTCGGCATCGCACCCTTGCGGAAGGCCATCAAGGAGATGGGCGACGCCGGCGCCGCCATGCTCGGCCCGATCCGGATCGCCGGATGCGGCGTGGAGGTCGACGTCACCCTGCCGTCGGGGGTCTCCACGCAGGAGGTGCAGGGGCGGCGCCGCAAGCTCGCGGAGAACCTGTCCCGGCACGAGCACGAGGCGTTCATCACCATCCCCACCGCGGCCCGCACCGTCCGGCTGTGGATCGCGGACTCGGGTGCACTGGACGAGCCGATCGGGCCGTCCCCGCTCGTCCTGGACGCCGAGCTGCGGGCCGACTACAAGAAGGGCAAAGCGCCGTGGGGCCAAGACCTGCGCGGCGACGCCGCGGCCCTGAGCCTGTATCAGCGGCACATGCTCGTCACCGGCGTGTCCAACCAGGGCAAGACCGCCGCCGTCCGCGCGCTCGCCCTCTGGCTGGCACTGGACCCGAACGTGGAGTTCCGGATCGCGGACCTGAAGGGAATCGGGGACTGGGCGATGTTCGACGGCATCGCCACCGTCCTCATCCAAGGGCCGACCGATGACCACGTCATCCAGGCCACCGAGATGGTCGAGTCCGGGGTCACCGAGATGGAGCGGCGCCTGACCTCCCCGCCCGGCACCACCTTCCCGCCGCTCATCGTGCTGGTGGACGAGGCGCAGTTGGCGTTCATGTGCCCGGTCAAGGACGAGGAAGGCCGCCCCTACGGCGGATCGAAAGCCACGTCCCGGTACTTCATGGCCGCGCGAAAGATCCACAACCAGGGGCGGGCGGTCAACGTCCTGTTGTGGCAGGGCACACAGGACCCCACCGACCAGAACCTTCCCAAGCTCGTCCGCGAAGGCGCCCACACCCGCGCCTCCCTCGCTCTCGGTACTGAGTCGCAGGCCCGCATGGCACTGGGCGACAAGGCCGTCGACGGCGGCGCCGCCCCGCACCTGCTGCGCCAAGGGCTCGACAAGGGCACGCTCGTCGTCGCCTCCGACGGCATCGCCATCCCGGCCGGGCAGGCGTCCATCACCGTGCGCACGCACTACATCGACGACGACCAGGCCGCCGAGACCGCCGCCCGGGCGCGGGCCCTGCGCGACGGGGTCACCACCCTCACCGTCATCGACACCGACGAGCCGACCGACCCGCTCGCGGACATCGCCGCCGTCATCGGCACCACCCCGCGGGTGCTCACCCAAGACGTGCTCCAGCGCCTCGCGACCACCAACCCGAAGGCGTACGGGTCGTGGACGAACGGCGACCTCAAGCGCGTGCTGGAGGACGCCGGCGCAGAGCCGTACAAGTCCGACGGCCGCATGGTCGTTTCCCGCGACCGCGTCGCCCGCGCCCTCGCCAACCGCGATGACGAAGGTTCCGCTTCCGCCGCCCAGTAGAGGGAACCGCACCCCGCACCGGCCAGGGAGGCAGGGAGAACTCCCTGGACCCCTCCCTGACCCGCATCCCTGGCACTGACCTGCACAAACGACCTTGCAGGGAGGCAGGGAGGCGTCCCAGCTCACAGCCCCCGAAACCCCCACCCGGACACCCCGGCAAGGGGGTGTCTCTACCTCCCTGAGCACCACCCAGAAGCCATTCCGCATGAGGGCGGCCCCCGTCTCGGCAAAGTCCGGGGCCGCCCTCGTCTCCCAGTCCGCTACAGACCTACGGAGGTCTTCCAGCATGACCCATCCGACCCTGATCCGGCGAGATGCCCGGACCGGCCTTCTGCCCATCGCCCTGGCGCTGGCCGACACCGGCGTGCCGGTCCTGCCGCTGCGGGCGGGGAAGGTCCCGTTCGGCAACTGCCGCGACTGCGCCACCAACGCGTGCGGCGGGCGGCCGAACATGAAGACCCCCGGCCCCTGCTCGTGCCCGCGGCCGTGTCACGCCTGGGCCGCCGCCACCACCGACCGTGCCGTGCTCTCCTCGCCTGCCTGGACGGCCGTGTGGCGGCGCGCTGCCGCCATCGCCTACCACCCCGGCGGCACGGGGGTGACCGTGGTCGACCTGGACGACGCCGACGCGGTCGCCTGGGCCCGCGAGCACCTGCCCGCCACCCGGACCGTGCCGACGACGCGCGGGCAGCACTGGATCTACCGAGGCGTGATGCCCTCAGCCAACGGCGTCCGGCCCGGTGTCGACATCAAGTCGACCATGTCCTACGCCCGCTACCTCGGCCCCGGCGCCGGCACCGTGGCCGAACTGCCGGACGCCGTGCGCGCCCTGGTGAGGAAGCCGTCCGTGATCCGGCCGCCCCTGGCCGCCGTCTCCGCGCCGGTCCCGGCCGGGGGCGGGGAGTGCCGCCACCGCTCGCCGGTCTTCCTGGAGCGCGGTATCGCCATGGCGGAGCAGCGCATCACCGAGGCCCGCAGCGCCGTCCACGCGACCGTCTACCGGACGTTCCTGGCGGTGTTGTCGACGCACGGCCGGTGTGGCTGCCTCACCGACCGGCACGTAGCCCGGCTGTTCACGGCCGCGCAGGGCAAGGGCGAGTCACCCCGGCACTGCACGGACGCGTGGACCAACGCGCGCACCGCCTTGGGGATGTGAGCCATGTCCGAGGACGACAAGACCCCGGCCCGCGAGATCATCACCGACTACGCGCAAGCGCACTTCCGCTACTTCCGCACCGCTGACGGCACCGTCTACGCCCAGCGCATCGGCCAGCCCATCGCCCGGCCGATCCGTTCCCAGGGCACCTCGGGAAGCCACCGGCAGGAACTCATGATCGGCCTGTTCAACGACGGGCTCGGCGTGTTCAACGGCACCGCTCTCAAGGAGGCTCTGGACTTGCTCGAAGCGCTCGCGATGACCGAAGAGGTGCAGCCCGTCCACATCCGCGTCGCTCCCGGCTCCGGCGGGGCGACCTGGCTCGACCTGGGCCGTACCGACGGCAAGTCCGTCCGCATCCACCCCACCGGATGGGACATCCTCACCCCTGAGCCCCGTGAAGTCTGCTGGCGCAGGACCCAGCTCACCGGAGAACTCCCCCTCCCGGCGAAGGACACCAACGGCAAGGGCCTGGACCTGCTGCTGCGGCTGTGCAACTTCGCGAACGCCCAGACCGAGAGCCTGGCGATCGCCTGGCTCATCGGCTGCCTGGGCCCGTCCGTCCCCGTCCCCGCCCCGTTCCTCACCGGGCCGCAGGGGGCGGGCAAGTCCACCGGCGGTCGGATGCTCATCCGGATCATCGAGGGCATGAGCGCTGATCTGCGCCGCGCCCCGAAGGACGAGGAGAATCTCGTCACGGCCGTCGCGGCCGGATGGGTCACCGCCCTGGACAACCTCTCTCACCTGGGGCCCGATCTGTCCGACCTCATGTGCTGCATCGTCACCGGAGCCGAGACCGTCAAGCGCGCTCTGTTCACCGACGGCGACGTCGTCCGCTCCCGTTACCGTCGGCCGCTGCTGCTGACCGGCATCGACGTCGGTGTCATCCGGCCGGACCTCGCGGAACGCCTCCTCCCGCTGCGCCTGGAACGCCCCCGCGTACGGCGCACCGAGGCGGAGTTGTGGGCGGAGTTCGAAGAGGCCCTGCCGGTCATCCTCGGCTCGCTGCTCGACCTCACGGTCAAGGTCCGCGCCACCGAGGCCGACATCCCCACCGACCTGCGCATGGCCGACTTCGCCCACCTGTGCGCGCAGCTCGACGCCGCGACCGGGTTCGGCGCGCTGGGCGCCTACCGGGCCAGCCTGGACGACCTCAACGACGACGTCATCGAAGGCGACCTGCTCGCCCAGACCGTCCTCAAGCACGCCGCCGGCATCGAGCCGGGCACCGAGGTCCGCATGACGTCCGCCGAGTGGCTGCACGCGCTGACCCAGCTCTACACCGGCGAGGACTTCCACCCCTTGCCCAAAGGCTGGCCCACCACCGGCAAGGTCCTCTCCGACCGTCTCAAGCGCCTCCAGCCCGTCCTGGCCGCCCGCGGCGTCCTCGTCGACTGGGGCCGCACCAAAACCGCCCGCTACATCGAGATGACCTGCCCCACGCCCCCGCCGCCGGATCAGCAGAGCGAGATGTTCTAGCCGCGCCACGGCGCGCGCACAAGCAAGAGGAGCACCCCCGCCCCGCCCGACGGGCGGTGCTCCTCTTGCTCTTCGGCGGCCGCGCCGCCGCCCTATGGGCGTGCCGCTGTGCGGCTCCTTCTTCACGCTCTGAGGGGGCGCACGACAACAGACACAGGCCCACTTTTTTCCTAAGGAGGAAGACGCTGCGTCACCTGCGTCACCAGGGCCCCCAAAACGACCCCTGATCTGCAGGAACAGGGGTGACGCAGGGCCCAGAAGCCTGCGTCATCTTGCGTCACCTGCGTCACCCCATGACGGAAGGCTGCGTCACCGGTGACGCAGCCCGCACCCCTCTGCGTCACCGAAAACCGCAGGTCAGGCGGATGGATGACGCGGATGACGCGGTGACGCAGAAATCAGCACCTAGGACAACTGTCGGCTGGTCCTCCCCAGTCGTCCCCAGGCGCGAAGGCCAGATGCCCGCCACCCCGCCAAGGAGTCTGCTGCCTTGTCGACCGTGATCCCCACCAGCCACACGGCCGTGACCGTCCCGGAAGCCATGGCCGCCCTGAAGTACAGCCGCAGCAAGATCTACGACCTCATCCGCTCCGGCGCCCTGCCCAGCTACACCGAGGGACGCGCCCGGCGCATCCCGCTCGATTCGCTCCGCACCTACATGCACAACCGACTGGAGGAAGCTGCCTGATGGCCAAGAGGCGCGCCAACGGCGAAGGCACCATCACGAAGCGGTCGGACGGCCGCTACCAGGCCGCCGCGTACGTCTTCCGCCCGGACGGCACCCGGGTCAGGAAGTTCGTCTACGGCAAGACCCGGGACGAGGTGAGCGCCAAGCTCATCGAGATGCAGGACAAGACCCGTCAGGGCATCCCCGCCGCCACATCGGCCATGCCCTTCGGGGACTACCTGACCTACTGGCTCGCCGCCATCGCCCCGACCCGGCTGAAGCCGGCGACGCTCAACAGCTACGAGGGACTGTCCCGGCTCTACATCCGGCCCGCCCTCGGCAAGAAGCGGCTCAACCGCCTCTCCCCCACGGACGTCCGCCTGTTCCTCGCCGCGTTCAAGGACGGGTGCCTGTGCTGCCTGCGCGGTGTCGACGCGGCCCGCCCGGAGGAGGAGCGGTCCTGCTGTGCCGTGAGGAAGTGCTGCGAGCGCCGGCCGTCGGCCCGGACCGTGCAGTACGTCCACGCCGTGCTCCGGTCGGCCCTCCAGCAGGCCGTCCGGGAAGAACTGATCGGCCGGAACGTCGCCAAGATCGTGGAAACCCCCACCGTGCAGCGCGAAGAGGTGCGCCCGCTGGACGCGGGAGAAGCCCGCCTGCTCCTGAAGACCGCTCGGGACCACCGGCTCTACGCCCTGTGGCTCCTGCTGATCTCCACGGGGCTGCGGCGCGGGGAAGTCCTCGGGCTCACGTGGTCGGACGTCGACCTGGTCGCCGGACAGCTCCGGGTCCGCCGGAACCTCCAGAGGATCAAACGGGAACTGATCTTCGGCACTCCCAAGACGGCCCGGTCCGTCCGGACGGTCTCGCTCCCGAAGCGGTGCGTGGACGCGCTCCACGCGCACCGGGCCAAGCAAGACGAGGAGCGGAGGGTCGCCGGCGCGAAGTGGAAGCCGCTCGATCACCAACCGAATGGGCTGATCTTCACCACGTCGACGGGACGAGCCACCGACCCCCGCAGCCTGAACCGCATGCTCACGCTCCTGTGCGCGAAGGCCAAGATCCGGCGCGTGCGCGTTCACGACCTTCGGCACACGTGCGCCTCCCTGCTGCTCGCCCAGGGGGTGGACGCCCGGATCATCATGGAGACGCTCGGGCACAGCACGATCACGATGACTCTCGACACCTACGCGCACGTCATGCAGACGACGCTGAGGGCGGCCGCGGAGCGGATGGACGACGCCCTGGGTCCGGATGCCCCGGCCAACGGGGAGATCTTGTAGTCGGATGCCTTGCTGGAGACGTCGGACCGTCTCATGTGGGTGAAGACCATCCGGGTGGTGCCCTCAGGGACGGGTTGATGTCACCCGCTGATGTCAGAAGGCCCCCGGGATGATCCCGGGGGCCTTCTGAGCTGTGTGCACTCGGCAGGATTCGAACCTGCAACCTTCTGATCCGTAGTCAGATGCTCTATCCGTTAAGCTACGAGTGCCTGCCAGCGATCTTACTCTCTGGCTTTCCTCCCGGGCTTTTCGGCCCGGTCGGCGTTGCGAGAACAACATTACATGACCTGCGCCGTGACGCGAAATCCATTAGCCAAACCAGCCCCCACCTGGGCAAATCACCCACCAGGCCCCTGGTGAAGACCCCGGGAACGGCGGAAGCCCCGGCCGTTGGGCCGGGGCTTCCGTGGGGCGGAGGCGGAGGGATTTGAACCCTCGATGGGCTTTAAAACCCAAACCGCATTAGCAGTGCGGCGCCATAGACCGGACTAGGCGACGCCTCCAGTGCACCTGCGCTCGCGCGTGTGGTGCGTGCAGATGATGACACAGCCCGGGGCCGCGCCACCAATCGCCGTCCACGGTACTAGGCGTCGGGGGCGCAGGGCAAAGGCTTACGGTTGCGCAACGCGGCGGCCGGTGCAGCGTTAGAGAGGTGGGGAGCCGGTCCCCGCCGGCGCCCCGCATGGTTCCCGACCACCTTGGAGTCCACATGCTGCGCCGTCTCGTCCTGACCTCCGCCGCCTCCGTCGCCGCCCTCGGCGTCGGCGCGCCCCTCGCCGCGGCCGCGCCGCTGCCGCCGCTGCCGCCGCTCTCCTCGCTGCTCACCCACTCCGACTCGCTGACGATCGTCGTGGAGCGGTCCGGCAACCCGGCCGCCGACGGAACGTTCAGGTTGGAGTGCGACGGCGACCGGAGCAGCGGCACCCACCCGCGCGCCGACCGGGCCTGCGCGCGGCTGGCGACGCTGTCCGAGGGCGGCCAGGACCCGTTCGCGCCCGTCCCCCAGGACCGGATGTGCACCCAGCAGCACGGCGGCCCCGCCACCGCCCACGTCACCGGCACCTGGCGCGGCCGCGAGATCGACGCCCGCTTCACCCGGACGAACGGCTGCGAGATCGCCCGCTGGGAGAACCTGAAGCCCGTTCTCCCGATGGCGCGGTCGTAGCGCGGCGGCGCACCCACCAGCGGTTATGGACCGGGGGCGTACGCCATGTGCACAAAACCTCGCGCAGAGCTCCCCCTCATCCGCCGCCCCGCGTACACCCTCAACCCTTAGACTCCCTCCCGTAAGTGGCAGTAGGTCGGTGGGAGGAAGCGTCGTCGTGAGCAGCAGGCCATCCCGAGGCGCTGCTCGCCTCGCAGCCATACTCGACGCCCTGCCGGACGGGCTCGTCCTCGTCAACACCAACGGCACGGTCGTCAACGCCAACACCATCGCGCTCGAGATGTTCGAGACGCCCGGTACGGCGCTGGTGGGGCGTGGCCTGCTGGACCTGCTGCCCTCGTTCGACTCGCGCCTCATCCCGGGCTCCATGCGGCGCCCCGAGGCCGCGGACCGGCTGGGCAGGACGAAGCCGACCCGCATGGTGGCCCGGCGGACGGACGGGAGCGAGTTCCCCGTCGAGGTCACCAGCGCCGGCCTGGAGGACGGCCGCGAGGCGTACGACTCGTACGGCCCCAGCTCGTACAGCGGCGACGAACTGCTGATGATCGTCGTCCGCGACCTCTCCGGGACCATCGACACCGAGGCCGAGCTGGCCCGTTCACAGCGCCAGACCGAGATGATCCTGCGCGCCGCCTCCGAGGGCGTCGTCGGCACGGACACCGACGGGCGCATCGTCCTGGTCAACCCCGCCGCCGCCCAGATGCTGGGCTGGCGGGCCAGCGACCTGGGCGGCAAGGAGCTCCACTCGCTGATGCTGCACTCGCGCGCGGAGGGGGAGCCCTTCCCGTACGACGAGTCGCCGCTCGCCGACACGCTGCGCTCGGGGCGCAAGCACCGCGTCCGGGGGCAGGTCGTCTGGGCGAAGGACGGCTCCGCCGTACCGGTGGACCTGACGACCGCCCCCGTGCGGGACGGGGACCAGCTCGTCGGCGCCGTCATGACGTTCGCCGACCGGCGCCCGTACGAGCAGCTCGCCGAGGAGCACGCCGACCGGATCGCCGCGCTCACGGAGAAGCACGAGGCCGAGACCGCCGGGCTGACCGAGAAGCACGACGCCGAGGTCGCCGCGTACGAGGAGCGGCTCGCCGAGGCCGCGGAGCGGTACGAGTCGCTCGCCGCGCGGCACACCCAGCTGACCGCCGTCCTGGGCGGGTCGCTGCGCGGGCCGCTGGAGGAACTGCGCCGCGAGCTGGGCACGCTCGCGGCGGACCCCGCCGGGCAGCTGTGGCCCGAGGCCAACCAGATCCTCCACCACCTGGCCGCCGGGTACGCCCGGATGACGACCCTCGTCGACAACGTCCTCGGCTTCCAGCGGCTGGACGTGGGCGAGGAGGAGCTGAGCAAGGAGCCGGTGCTGCTCGACGCGGTCGTGGCGAGCGGTCTCGACGGCGCGGTCGAGCTGATCGGTCCGGGGCGGGTGCAGTTCGCGGTGCACGCGCCGCCGATCGAGGCGGAGATCGACGGCGGGCGCCTGGCGACCGCCCTGGCGCACCTGGTCGCCGACGTCGCGGGCGTCGACTCCACGGGCAAGGCGCGCGTCACGGCGGACGGCGGTTACGCCGACTCGACGATCGTGGTGGCCGCGGCGCAGCGCGGTGAGGTCGTGCGGATCGAGGTGCGCGGGCCGTACGCCGGCGGCGACCCGGTGCACGAGCCGATCGTGCGCGGGATCGTGCGCGCGCACGGCGGTGTCCTCCAGACGCACGAGGTGCCCGGTACGAACGGCAGCGCGTACGTGCTGGAGGTGCCGCTGGGCGCGGGGAGGGGGGCCGACGCGCCGGTCGCCCCCGAAGCGGACGACGAGGACGCCGCGGAGACCGGAGCCGGGGAGGCGTCGGAGGGGGCCGTGGCCGTGGCGCTGCCCGCGCAGCAGACCGGTCCGGGACGCGTCCCGGGTTCCGGTGACACCACCGTGGGCGGCGGGCGGCGGCGGGCCCGGCGCGCCTCGACGGACGCTTTCCTCGACAGTCCGGTACGCGCCGAGGACCCCGTGGCGGCCCCGCCGACCGGCCGCCGCCGCGCCGCCGCGCACTCCGGGGACGCGACGGGGGAGCAGCGGCTCGTGCCCGCGCAGACCTCCGGGAGCCCCGAACCGACCGGACGCCGTCGCGGGCGGCCCAGCCCGGCCGAGGCCGTACCGGCGGAGGGCTCCGTCGTGACGGCCGCCGAGTCGGCGCAGGCCCGTCCGGCGGCGCTCGGGGACACCGTCCCGCCGCAGGGCGTCGCCCCGGCGGGTGACGCCGTACCGGCGCTGCCGCCTGCGTCGGTACCGGCGCAGGCGCCCGCGGGGCGCCGTGCGCGCCGGGCGCTCTCGGCGGGCCAGGACCGTTCCGGGTCGACCGGTGAGGGCACGGGGCGGGCGGCCTTCGCCCTCCCCCCGGCCGCCGCGGACCGCGCCCGGACCGCGCCCGCCCCGACCGGCCAGGACACCCAGCCGGCCCAGGCCGGCCGGGCCGTGCCGGCGGGTGGACCGGCGGGCCGACCGGCGGCGCAGGCGCAGCCGATCGCGCCGGCCGCTCCGGTCGCGCCGGCCGCGGAGAGCCGCCACGACGCCGTGCGCACGCCGCCGGGCGCCGACCACACGCCGCCGCAGCCCCACCCCCTCCCGATCCCGACGGGCGGGCCGGTACCGCCGGGTGCGCCCGTACCGCCTGGTGCCGCCGGTGCCCCCGTACCGCCTGGTGCCGCCGTACCGTCCGCCGCCGTACCGCCGAGTGCCCCCGCCGGTGCCGGCGGCCCCGCTACCCCCGTACCGCCTGGCACTCCCGTACCGCCTGGCGCTCCCATGCCGCCCAACGCCCCCGTGCCCAACGGCGTCCCCGTGCCGCCGGCCGCCACCGGCGCCGCCGTACCTCCGAGCGCCCCGGCCACCGCCGCCGCTCCCGCGCCCGGTGACGCGGCCGGCCCCACCGGGCGGCGCCGCGCCGTGGCCGCACCCGGAGCGCCCGCGGCCCCCGCGGCCGGCACGCCCCAGGGGGCACCCGCCGACGCGGCCGGCTCCACGCAGGGCCGGGCGTTCAGCGTCCGCACCCTCGGCCAGGGCGTGCCGTTCGCGCAGCAGGCCGCCACGGCCCAGCACCAGACGCCCGCCCAGGGCACCGGTACCGGCTCCGGGCGCCGCCGCAGGCTGGCCACGCCTCCGGAGGTCGACCCGCAGCCCGCGCCCGACGCGGCCACCGCGACGCCCGCGGCCGGCACCCCCGCGCCGGTGCCGCACGCCGCCACGCCCCCCGCCCACCAGCGCCTCACCGCCCCCGCCGAGGGCCGCGCCTACGAGATAGGGGCACCGGACGAGGGAGCGGACGAGGGCCCCGAACCGCTGGACGGACCGGGCGGCGCCGTCGAGGTCGCCAACGAGCCGCAGCCGCAGCCCGTCGACGACGAACTGCCGCCCGAGCCTCTGGACAACCCCCGCCGCCTCCTCGTCTGGCCCGCGCCGGACGTGTCCACGCAGCAGGCGCTGACCGACCGCGGTTACCGGCCGGTGATCGTGCACTCCCGCGAGGAGGTCGACGCGCAGATCGCCGCGTTCCCGGCGGCCCTGTTCGTGGACCCGCTGACCGGGCCCATCACGCGCACCGCCCTGCAGTCGCTGCGCCAGGCGGCGGTCGCCGCCGAGGTGCCGGTGCTGCTGGCGGCCGGGCTCGGCCAGGCCACCCGCGAGGCCGCGTACGGCGCCGATCCCGCCGTGCTCCTCAAGGCGCTGGCGCCGCGCGACAGCGGGCAGCACCCGTCGCGGGTCCTGCTGATCGAGGAGCACGACGAGATCGCGCACGCGCTGGCGGCCGCCCTGGAGCGGCGCGGCATGCAGGTGCAGCGGGCGGCGGTGGACAGCGAGGCGGTCGCGCTCGCCACGCAGCTGCCGCCGAACCTCGTCGTCATGGACCTGATGCAGGTACGGCGCCGGCGGGCCGGGATCATCGACTGGCTGCGCGCCAACGGCCACCTGAACCACACGCCGCTGGTCGTCTACACCTCGGCGGGCCTCGACGAGGAGGACCTGCCGCGGCTGGCGTCGGGCGAGACGGTGCTGTTCCTGGCGGAGCGGTCCACGAGCCCCGAGGTGCAGTCGCGGATCGTCGACCTGCTCGCGAAGATCGGCACCAACTGACGCGACGAGGGGGGAGGACCGGGCCTCGCCCGCTCCTCCCCCCTCACGTACCGGGGCAGCCGGTCAGAGCCGGGTGACGTCCAGCTCCCCGTCCGCGTACTGCTTGCGGATCACCTTCTTGTCGAACTTGCCGACGCTCGTCTTCGGCACCGCCGGGATGACCGCCCAGCGCTCCGGCAGCTGCCACCTGGCGATGCCCGACTCCGCGAGGAACGCGCGCAGCACCTCGTAGCCGATGTCCGCGCCCTCCTTGAGGACGACCGTCGCGAGCGGGCGCTCGCCCCACCGGTCGTCCGGGACGGCCACGACGGCGGCCTCGGCGACGTCCGGGTGGCCCATCAGGGCGTTCTCCAGCTCGACCGACGAGATCCACTCGCCGCCCGACTTGATGACGTCCTTCGCGCGGTCCGTGAGGGTGAGGAACCCGTCGGGGCTGATGACGCCGACGTCGCCGGTCTTCAGCCAGCCGTCCTCGCTGAACTTGTCCTCGGGGCGCAGCGGCTCGCTCTGCGAGCCGCCGTAGTACGCGCCCGCGATCCACGGGCCGCGCACCTCCAGCTCACCGGCCGACTCGCCGTCCCACGGCAGCGTCTCGCCGCCCGGGCCGATCAGCCGCGCCTCGACGCCGGCCGGGAAGCGGCCCTGCGTGACGCGGTACGGCCACTCCTCCTCGTCGGACAGGCCGGCCGGCGGGAACGCCATGGTGCCGAGCGGGGACGTCTCCGTCATGCCCCAGGCATGGCAGAGGCGGACGCCCAGCTTGTCGTACGCCTCCATGAGGGAGGGCGGGCAGGCGGCGCCGCCGATGGTGACGTTGGCCATGGAGGAGATGTCACGCGGGTTGGCGGTCACCTCGGCGAGGAGGCCCTGCCAGATGGTGGGGACGGCGGCGGCGTGCGTCGGCCGCTCCTTCTCGATCATCTCGGCCAGCGGGGCGGGCTGGAGGAAGCGGTCCGGCATCAGCATGTTCACGCCGCTCATGAAGGTGGCGTGTGGCAGGCCCCAGGCGTTCACGTGGAACTGCGGGACGACGACGAGGGTCGTGTCGCGGTCGGTGAGGCCCATGGACTCGGACATGTTCACCTGCATGGAGTGCAGGTAGATGGAGCGGTGGGAGTAGACGACGCCCTTGGGGTCCCCGGTGGTGCCGGAGGTGTAGCACATGGCCGCGGCCTGGCGTTCGTCCAGCTCGGGCCAGTCGAAGGTGTCCGGGCGGCCCTCTATCAGCTCCTCGTAGTCGTGGACGCGCGGCGCGGCCTCGTCGAGGACGGAGCGGTCGCCGGGGCCGGAGACGACGACGTGCTCGACCGTCGGCAGGTGCGGCAGGAGCGGCGCGAGGAGCGGGAGGAGGGAGCCGTTGACCAGGATGACCCGGTCGGCGGCGTGGTTGACGATCCAGACCAGCTGCTCGGCCGGCAGGCGCAGGTTGAGCGTGTGCAGGACCGCGCCCATGGAGGGGATCGCCAGGTAGGCCTCGACGTGCTCCGCGTTGTTCCACATGAGCGTCGCGACCCGGTCGTCGCCGGTGACGCCGAGTTCGTCGCGCAGGGCGTTGGCCAGCCGCGTGGCCCGGACGCCGGTCTCGGCGAAGCTGCGGCGGTGCGGCTCCGGCCCTCCGGTCCAGGTGGTGATCTGCGACTTCCCGTGGATCGTCATCCCGTGGTGAAGGATGCGGGTGACGGTCAGCGGTACGTCCTGCATGGTGCTCAGCACGGCGTCCTCCCGATGGGCGCTCGCTACGCGGCAGTGTGGTGTGCAGATTCTGCTCACATACCGAGCGGTATGTCACTACCCGGAGGTACGCGGTTTCACGTGAAACACCCCCGTGAGTGCCCTGCTCGGGCCGTCTCCGCCCGGGTAGGACCGCTCGTGCGCGACGTGCCGCTCGGCGTCACCGTACCGGCGAGAGCTCCGGATCGTCCCGTAGTTTGCCGAGTGCGCGGGAGACGGCGCTTTTGACCGTGCCCACGGAGACCCCGAGCACCGCCGCCGTCTGCGCCTCGCTGAGGTCCTCGTAGTACCGGAGGACGACCATGGCGCGCTGCCGGTCGGGGAGCCTCATGACCGCTCGCCACATCGCGTCGTGCAGGGCCTGCCGCTCGGCCGGGTCGGGCTCCGGCACGCTGTACGGCTCGGGAAGCTCGTCGCACGCGAACTCCTCCACCTTGCGCTTGCGCCACTGCGACGTGCGCGTGTTGACGAGGGCGCGGCGCACGTAGCCGTCGAGGGCGCGGTGGTCCTCGATGCGCTCCCAGGCCACGAACGTCTTGGCGAGGGCGGTCTGCAGCAGGTCCTCGGCGTCGCTCGGGTTGGCGGTGAGCGAGCGGGCGGTGCGCAGCAGGAGGGGCCCCCGAGCCCGTACGTACGAGGAGAAGGACGGGTACGCGGTGGCGGCCGTGGAGGCTCCGGCGCAGACGGGGCCAGTAGTCGCGGTCATACGTCCACGCTAGGAGCGGGTGCCCGCGCGGGGATCGCCCCCAGGTCCCGAAACGGTGTCCCCCTCAGGTTGTAGGGACGGCACGGGTCCCACCTCCTGTAGGGGGAGGGGAGGCGGCCACGCGGTCAGGGTTCCGGGGGCCGGAGACGGCGCGCGGCCCGCACCCCGGTACCTCCGTACCAGCGTGCGGGCCGCGGATCGCCGCCCCTCCCCACCCCCCTCTTTCGTCGCCCTCCCCTGGCGCCCCTCGTCGCCTCACCCCTCGGGCCGTGGCCCACCTGGTGGGGACCGCGTGGTCGGCGGAGCCGGCGCGGCCGGCCTCCACGCCGGTGGTGGGGCCGCGCCGGGGGGGCAGGCGGTGGGGATGCGGGTCATGCGGTCCTCCCTGAGTGGTGTGCCCTCGTCGTCTCGCGGATCATGCTGCCCATCACCCCTCCGGCAAATCGGGGTGTACGCCCCGATCCCCCTGAAGCGTGACAGCCCTCCCGATAAACCCCGGACCCCGTGGATCACACCGCCGCGGGATCACCACCGCGCCGGCGCCGGGTCCGTTCGACGAGCACGAAGGTCACGCTGATCAACAGCGCCCACGCCCCGAACTTGGTCAACGCGACCGGCTCCCAGCCGTCCAGCTGGTGCGGGTAGCTCCAGGCGCCGACGTACGTGGCGCCGTTCTCGGCGACCCAGAGGAAGAACCCGATCAGCACGAACGACAGCCCGAGCGGCATCCGGTACCACCGCTCCCCGACCGTGAACCGCACCCGGGCCCGGCGGTCGCCAGCAGCAGTCCGGCGGCGAGCGGCCAGCGGAGGTCCGGAAGCCAGTGGTGGGTGAGGAAGTTGACGTAGACGGCACCGGCGAGGACCGCGGTCACGGTCGCCCGGTACCCGAGGACGCGCAGGTCGAAGAGGTGCCAGGCCCGCCACACGTAGCTCCCGACCGCGGCGTACAGGAACCCCCCGTACAGCGGCACCCCGGCGACCTTCGTGAGGGCGTCCTCGGGGTAACTCCACGATCCGAGCCGCACCTTGACGAGTTCGAACAGCAACCCGATGACGTGGCAGGCGGCGATCACCCCGGTGTCCCGCGCGGTGTCCCACCCCACCCGCCGGGCGACGAAGGCCAGGGCGACCCCGTACACGAGCACCAGGTCGTACCGCGCGACGGGCAGTTCGGGCAGCACGGCGGACACCGCGATGCCCCCGACGAGCGCCACGGCGAAGGCACAACAGCGCACCTGCAGAAGCCCGAACGAGAGGAACTGCCGCACACCACGAGACATCGCGTCCATGCCACCAGGGACGCACCGCGCCCTGCCGCCGGTTTTCCTCCGGCCCGCGCAGGCGGGGCGGAACCGACCGGATTCGAACCGGCGTCCTCGCGGTTTTGGAGACCGCGCGCGACGACCCCTGCGCTACGGCCCCGCCCCACCGGTCACTCTAGAAAACACCGCACCCGACACCAAGAGGGGTGCCCCGACGACGGGACACCCCTTCTCGACCGGCGCGGGCACCGGTCCGCTGCGGTGGGTGCGGAATGGAACCCACGGTGACTCGCGCGCGACGACGGTTTTCAAGATCTTTCCGCGATGCGGCGAACAGGCGGCTCGGTCGCAGGTCAGACGGATACGAGCCTCCCGACGCAGTCGTCGTCTTCGTCGTCACGCCCGTCACGTGCCCCAAGCTCAAGATCATGCCCTCCGAGCGAGGGCTTCGCCTGCCCCTCCGGCCCCCGGCCCGCGGCCCCCTCCGAAGGTACGTTGTCCATCATGGCCAGCCAGATCTTTACCTTGATCGGTGTTCTCATCGGTGCCCTGACGTCCTACTTCGCGACGGTGACAGCCGAACGTGCCAGATTCCGCAGGGAGATGACCACACGATGGGACGAGCGGAAGCTCGACACGTACATCGAGTACGTGACGTGCATCAAGGAGATCCAAAGGGCCGCGATGGCTGCCGGGCGAGCCCGTGACCAGGGCAGGGATGCCTCTGAGGCGTTGAAGGAGATGGAAGAGAGCGAGAACAGGAGGTCGGTCCTCTTCGAGACCTTCGTCCTGCTGAGCAATGAGAACGCTGCCACCGCCGCTCATGCAGTCAACCAGCGAACCTGGGAACTGCTGGAGAGGGCCCGGGCAGCGTCAAGCGGCACGGCCGAACTTCGCTCGATTCCCCTGGTTGAGACGCTCAACATGCTCCATGAGGCAGCGCGGTCGGATCTGGCGATATCGAGCAGCGTCGCCGCGCTGTGAAGTCCGCATGCTCAGTAGGCACACAGCGGCCCCTCGACCACAGGTTCGGTCAGGGGGCCGCTGCGGTAAACGACCACGGCACGATGCTCGGTCCGCTGTGGTGTCCGCGGGACCGTCGCCGTCAGTGTCCGACCGATTGAGCCGACTGTCCGCCGCCTCCGCCACTGGGGCGTCACGACCGGCAACGGGCCGAGCGTAGTGGCGGGCGGTGACGCTCGTGTCGGAGTGCCCGAGACGGCGGGGGCGCCGTCGCTGGCTGTGGGTCCGTAGGGGCGTGCGTGGCCGGGGAAAGCGGTGGGCTGGGACGGAGGGCAGCCGACGCAGGTCACGAGTGCCGGAGACAAGTCAAGTTCGCGCGTTCCTGCGGAGGGTGGCCGCACGGTGAGCAGTCGACACCGCCAGGGCGGCGAACCAGGCTCCCCCCAGGCCCGGTCCAAGGAGTTCCCACCAGTCCACGACTGGCTCCGCAAGGATCCCCGCGACCCACCAGACGTCGTAAGACACGACGCCGACCAACGCCACGGCGACAAGAGCCGTCGACCACCAACGCTCAGGCCAACCCTTGCTCATGATCCCCCCAGCCAGACCCACCGACGCCGACACGCCCAGTGTGCCGTGCCCCGTCGCACGGGGAGCGGCGGGGAACATCGGGTGGTGCGAGCGAACCGGCACACGAACGGCCCCTGACCGAATTACCTGGTCAGGGGCCGTTTTGTCTGGCGGTGGGTGTGGGATTTGAACCCACGGTGACTCGCGCCACGACGGTTTTCAAGACCGGTGAGAAACCAGGCTCCACATGGGTTGTGAGCTGGTCTTATTCCACCTCACCGCACCGCCTGCGATACGACTTGGCCATAGGATGGCCATAGCCCACTAAACAGCGAGCCTGCACCTAGCGCCCGGACAACCACTGAGCAAGCGGCGGAACCGCAGCCAGAACAGCGAGAGCGGCGCCTAGAGGCAACGCAAGGGCGGGGAAAGCATGGACGAGAACCGCAGCCAGGATGGCCGCGCTCAGGAGGCCCGCCCCATAGACACTCCGCCGAGAGATCCTTCGACGCTGCGGCACACCTTGGAGCTGTCGCCTCGCGCCATTGACCTTTCTCGAAGTTGAGACTCGGGGCTCAATCGGTACTGTCATTCCTGACCCTTCTCCTGCTGAGAGTTTGGTCAGGGCGGCTCCCGTGCTAGCGGGGGCCGTCTCTCAGTTTGGCCACGCCACCCTGACTGCCTGCCTAGGGTGACCCAAACTCCACACCTTTTGCATCTCGGCCCATCATTAGCTAATTTGCTAAAGCAACGAAGTAAATTACGCATCTGTAGATGCGCTTAGGTGGGCCAATCTACCCATTTTGCCTCCCGATGTTGCAACGTCACGTTGCAATGTGTAAGTGTAACTTGGTAGATCACCTTGCAGGTCACAGGCGCCCTTCTCACCCAATACGCGCGCCACCGTCAAGAGCTAGTGACCCACCTATCAACCCCCGGGCACACAAGAGGCCACCGCCCTGCGCGTAGCAACGAAAGGCGCCCGTTGCCATCGCGGGCCACCTTGTAGCGCTCCGAAACAAAAATGTGACTTACATCACAGAAAGTATCTCGGAAGCAAGAGAGGTCCACTTGACCGAATCACCCACACCTCTTCCCCGATACTCTGGCCAGCAGCAGCCGACGAGCGGGGAGGGTGCGCCGAGGATGGGACCCAAGACGCAGAGGGTCTACGAGACGATCCGATCCTGGATCGAGTCGGGCCGGTACGGCCCCGGCGCCAAGCTGCCGTCGGAACGCACGCTCAGCGCTGAGCTGGAGATCGGCCGCACGGCGCTGCGTCAGGTCATGACCCGGCTGGCGAACGAGCGCTTCATCAAGGCGTACGACCGCAGCGCCTACCGGGTCGCAGGCGGGGAGGGCGTCCCCACGCCGACCGGCCTGGAACCGTGGCAGATCCACGGCAGCCGCCGTATCTACGAGAACCGCTGGGTGAACCTGGACCTGGTGGACGTGGAGCCACCCGGCGTGGAGCGCTTCGAACATCACGTGGTCCGACTGCACCACGTGGCGATCACCGCCGTGGTCGACGAGCAGGACCGCGTACTCATGCTGTGGCGATACCGCTTCGTCCCGCAGCAGTGGGGCTGGGAGCTTCCCGGGGGCATCGTGGACGCCGGCGAGGACGCCGCCGTCACGGCCGCGCGTGAAACCGAGGAGGAGACGGGCTGGCGTCCGGCGAAGGTCGAGCACGTGGTCACGTACCAGCCGATGATCGGCATGGTGGACTCTCCCCACGAGATCTTCGTGGCGCGCGGCGCCACGAAGGTCGGGGAGCCGACCGACGCCGAGGAAGCCGGACACGTCGCCTGGATCCCCCTGGACGAGATCCCCGCCCTCATGAGCGAGGGCAAGCTGATGGGCTCCGGGACGCTCGTCGCCCTCCTTCACCTGCTCTCGTCGCGGCCTACAACCGCCCGGTGAGCAGTTCCACACGCCGGCGATACCGCACGGACCCCGTGCGGTTCGCCAGCAGCCTGGCCTGCTGAAGATGAGTGCGCGCGTCGTCCAGCTCGCCGCGGGCAAGGTGGGCCTGGACGAGGTCGCAGTGCAGACCCGACCGGGCACGCACGAAGGAGGGATCGGCGCCCTCCAGGGAGGCGTACAACTCCTCCATCGCCGACCCGTCTCCTAGCTTGGCAAGCACGTTCCCGCGCCACCGGGTCAGGTGTCCCGTGTTGAGGAAGATGCTCAGCATCTCGGGATCACGGGACTCTCCGTCGTCAGGCAGCAGGGCAGTCGCTCGCTCCATGGCTGCCAGTGCGTCCGACTCCATGCCCGCCCCGGCGGCGGCACACAGCTCGGCCTCGGCGGCGGCGAGCCATGCCCGCAGCCGGGGCGACTGCCGCTCGGGCTGGGTCTGCTGCGCGTTCCGCACCAGTTCGACGGCGAGCTGCGGGCGGCCGGCGTCAGCCAGCACGTACGCCTGCTCACCCATGGCGTGAGCAAGGTACAGCGGCGACTCGGCGTCCTGCGCCGCCTTCTTCGCCAGCTCGTACCGCCGCCACGCCCGCTCCACGGCGCCCGCGTCCAGAGCCTGCCACGCGGCAAGGGTGGATGCCCCGGCCAGAGCAATCGCGATGGGGCGTCGTGTGTCCGGCAGGACCGCGAAGGTCAACGCGTCTTCCATGGCCGCGAGGTGCCCGTTCATCTGGTCGACCAGACCGGTGGCACCCATCTGCCGGTCCATGGTCCGCAGTAGTTCGGTCTGGTCGAAGAACGACTGGACCATGGACTTGCTCAGGCTCCCCGCCAAGTCGATTCGGCTCAGCAGGTCTTCGTACCCGTCCGCCTGCGGGGGCGTCGGCTCGGCCCCGCCCCGTAGCTCGGTGTCCGTGACGCCGAGAAGGGGTCGGAGGATCCCGGCGTACCGGTCAGTGATCGTGCGGCGCCCGTTCTCCCACTCGGAGATGTAGGTCTTCAGGCTCGCCGCCGAAGCGATGTCGAGCAGCCGCTGTTCTGCGAACCGCCCCATCTCGTAGACCAATCGGTCCTGCGACCAACCCCGCGCCGTCCTGGCTGCCCTTAACCCTGTCGCCACGCCGCCTCCATAAAGCCGCAGGTGAGAGCCGGTTAACACCCTTGAGGTTAACCCCCGTTGGCTACCGGAGCACCCCACTTCGGCCGTTCTCTGGACATGCACGCCGGCACCAGTCGCACCGAAGGGGTTGCATCTGGTGCGCACCAGATGCCATCCTTCTGGTGCGCACCAGATGGATCCCTCGGATCCGACCGGTGAGCTCTACAGGACGACGCCCATCAGCACTCGGTGAGTCTCGTCTCGACGGGAGCCCCCAGGGTTACCGCGCTCATTGAGTAGCTGCCGGTCATTGAGAACTGAACAGTGGACACAGGCATCTGCGACAAGCCGTAGGCCCTGCCGTGCGAGCAGCACGCACCTTCTCCCAGGCCGCCCTTGCGGGGCGGACAAGCGATCCATGCGCGCGGTGAAACAAGGGCAAAGATCGCGGGCCCCGCTGGGCCACAGAACGCTTCGCCATCCCCGCAGCTCTTGGCTGCGGCCGGTTGCCTCCTCCGCCCGTCCGGCCCCTCTCGCGGGGGCACCGTACGGGCGGGGTCGAGGGGAACCGGAGATCGGTTCCAACGGCGAGAGGCCCCGGTGCGGACACACCGGGGCCTCGGCTGGGCCGTTCCTGTCAGAGAGGAACACACCCAATGAAGTCCATCGAAGCACGTTCCGCGGCTGTTACGGCCGTGTCGTTCGACGGTGAGCCGTCGGCGGCGGACCTGGAGGCGATCGAGCAGGAGCTCCCGCTGATCCTGGCGGAGGTCGACCTGCTGGACGCCCAGATCATGGTCTTGGACCGGCCGGTCACGGAGCTGGACACCCGCCGGATCCGCCGGGCCCGCCACCGCGTCCTGACCGCCCGCCGCGACGCGGCCAACCGCGCCAGCGTGGCACAGGCGGGCGGTGCCGCGTGAGCACCCTGACCCTGGCGGAGCTGAACACGCCGCTGCTCGCGCTGCGCCTGTTCAGTGCCGAGTTCGCGCACCTGCCGGCGCCCTGCGTGTCGGTGTCGACGGTCTACCCGGACCGCCTGGACCTGACCTTCCACGACAACCTCGCCGCCTTCGAGGCGTGGCGCGCCGCGCTGGGCATCGCCCCGGAGGCGGTGAGCTACCGCGAGCAGGGCGACCACACCCGCGTCCTGACGACGGACACCACCTACGCCGGCGCCCACCTGCACCTGGTCGGCTTCGGACGCCTCACACCCGCCCCCGTGGACGGTGCGTGATGAGGAACCTCCGCCGCCGCCTGGCGCTGGCCGCGCACCACCTGGCCACCAGCGGCGAGACGCCCGCGTACCTGGCCGTCGCGGCGCTGGTCGCCGTCGCCTCCCGGCTCCTGGTCGTCGCCGTCGTGGTCGGCGCGCTCGCCCTGGTGCTGCTCGCCGCGCTGGCCACTGTCTCCCCGGCCCCGACCGGACAGGGGTGCCCGCTGTGCGCCCGCACCGTGCGGAAGGCGGCGGGCCGGTGAGCGACTACCGCGCAGAGCGCCGCCGGGACGCCGCGGCTGCGGCCCGGCAGCGCCGCCAGGACGCCGCCGCGGCCGAGGAGCTGCGGGCCGCCCGGCAGCGGGAGGCCGACGAACGCGCCGCCCGGCTGCGCGAACAGCAGCGCGCCGAAGCCGAGCAGCGCCGGCAGGACAAGGTACGGCTCCGTGCCGAGCGGGCCGCCCGCCGGGCAGAGACTCTGACCGCCGGGCGGGTGTACCGGACCGGGACGCTGGGCCTGGTCGGTTCGTCGGCCGCCGCTTCCCTGCCCGCGCAGATTCTCCACTTCGGTGCGATCCACCCGCTTCTCCTGCCGGTGCCGCTCGCCATCGAGGGCGCCGCGTGGGTGATGGCGGCCGGTGTCGCCTACGCCGACGAGCGCGGGCTGCCCGGGTGGGTGCGGTGGCTGCTGCGCGCCCTGGTCGCCACCTGCGCCGCGTTCGCCGCCGCCATCAACTGGAGCTACGGCCGCCACCTTGAGGGTTTGTCGGACGCGGACGCGACTGTGGCCGGGGCGGGGCTCGCTGCCGTGTCACTGCTGGGGCCGCTGGTCTTCGAGATCCGGCAGTGGGTGTCGACCCTGTCGGCCGCGACCGGGGACGAGCAGCAGGCGGAGCGCCGGCGTCACGCCCGGCGGCGCCGCCGGGACCACCGCAAGGTCGCCCAGCTCGCGGACCGACTCGTCTCCGCCGCGCCGTTCGGGACGCTGGACGCCGAGGAGGCGTGGGCGCGGGCGTGGGAGATCGTGCACGGCGCCGCCGAGCCCGGCATGACCCCGGATCTGCACCGCCGCGCGGTCCGCTCCACCACGGCGCTGGCCGCCGCCCGCCGGCCCACCGCCGCCGAGCTGCGCGAGCGCATCACCGCCGGTCTGCGGGCACAGGAGTGGGTGCTGCCCACCGGCGGTGACGTGGTGCCGATCCGGCGCGCATCGCCGCAGGTCGCGAACCAAATGCCCCCCACCTCCGGCACGCCGAAGAAGGCGCCGAAGAAGCGGCCCGCGCCGCCGCGCCGCCGCAAGGGCGACACCCCCCGCTACAGCACCGCCGCGCGGACTGCGGCCGCCGAAACCGCCCGCCGCACCACCGTCACCGCGATGGTCGGGAGCGCCCGGTGAGCACCATCCCCACCTACCGATGGCGCCTCGCCCCGGAAGGGCTGGCCACCCGCCGCCAACTGCGCGCCCGCGGTCTGCGGCCGGGCGGCCAGCCGGTGGCGGCGCAGCTTGAACGGCCGCGCCGCCGGCAGGGGCCGCTGGTCGCCTACCTCTACCGCATCGACCTCGCCGCGCCCGTTCGCCCGATGACGCCCGGCCGCGCCGCCGCCCTCAACCGGGCCATGGCGGCGCGGCGGACCTGCCCGTCCTGTAGGCGGGATGCCGGGTACTGCATCCCGCGGTCGCTCGGCATGTGCGTGCCCTGCGCCTACCCCAGTGAGGAGACCCCGTGATCCCCCAGCCCCATCCCGTCGACCGCGCGGCCGTCGAAGCTGCGGCCGCCGCCGAGCAGTCCGAGACCTACGCGCTGGTGCTCGCCGCGGTGCAGGCCGCCCAGCTCGCCCAGCAGCAGCCGCCGGCGGCGGCGCATGTCTGCCAGCACGTCCCGCGGCCGACCGTCCACCCCGGCCGGTGGCTGGCGCTGGGGGTGGGCGGCGGCTTCCTGGCCGTCTCGCTCGCCGTGTCGATCGCCGCCGTGGCCGTCTCCGCCGTGGCTCTGGTCGTGGCCCTGCTCGTCCTGCGCTCCGTCTGGCAGAGCACCGTCAGGAAGGGGGCCTGACATGTCCTTCCAGGCTGGTGACAAGGTCCTGATCGTGGCGTGTGAGGACGACCCGCGCGCGGTCGGCCGCACGGGCCGGATCGTGGATGAGGTCCCGCCCGGGCCGCTCACCGGCGGCCGGTGGACCGTCAACGGGATCAGTTGGCTGATCGCCCCCGTGCTGTGCCACCTGTGGGAGCTGCGGCCCGCCTGACGGCTGCCCGATCCGCCCCCGCCCGTCGGGGGTGGTGAGGGGAGCCGGACAGTCCGGCCCCGCCACGGAAAGGGGTCTGCATGACCCGCAAGCAGCAGCTCGCCGCCCTCGCCGTCCGCGCCGGACAGGACATGGTCCGCCTCGGCGCCGAGCACGGCATCGGCTCCGACGTCGCCCGGCAGGCCGCCCAGCTCGCGGACCGCGCGGCGGCCGCGGCGGAGGCCGCCGGGTGCACGGCCGCCGACTACGACCACGCCCGCCGCACCCACTGACCACCCACATCCGAAGGGACCCCGTGATGGGCCTGTTCTCCCGCAAGCAGAAGGCCGAGGCCACCGACACCGTGCTGATCACCGGCGCGGAGCTGGACCACGCCGCCCGCGCGCTGAACGCCGGCGACGACGGCCCCGCCAACGCCCTGGTCGACCGCGGCGACGACAAGACGACGCGCCAACTGATCACCATGCGCATCCTCGGCGCGTCCATCAACCAGCAGTGAGTTCGCCCCGGGGCGGCCGACACCCGGCCAAGGACCGCCGGCCGCCCCGGGCCCCCTTATCCGCCTGTGCAGACAGGAGAGTCCCAGCATGACGGACACGACCAGTCCGCCGACACACCTTCGCCCCGTACCCGCCCCGGCCGCCGACGCCCCCGACCCGGACGAGGTTCCGGCCGCGCCGCCGCCGGTCGACAATCCCGCCTTGCCCGCACCGGGTGTGGTCAGTGAGAAGCGCAAGCCGGTGCTGGCCGGGTGGCTGACCAACCGCCACGACTTCACCGCCACCGCCCGCCACACCGCCGCGAACATCGGCTACGCCGCCCTCTACCACGGCGTCCGCATCCCGGTGTACGCCGGACGGCTGGCCGTGATGGCGCCGCGCGGTGCGTGCCGGTTCGTCGCCTCTACCCACCGGTGGGTGTGGGATCGGGAGGCGGCCCCGCTGCGGGCGCACGCGGTGGCCCAGCAGGACGTCGAGGAGTACATGCGCCTGGCCAAGCTCCGGGCCGGCCGTGTCCGCCTGCGGGGTCTGGTGACCTTGGTGGCGGCCGTGTTCGGGGTGGGCTTCGCCCTGTGGCTGTACGTCCTGGCCCCGGCCTACCTGTACGCGTTCGCCGCGGGCGGGGTGCTGCTGCTCGGCCTCGCCGGGCAGCAGCCCGACGCGCCGGTTGTGGGTCCGGCGGTGCTGAAGACGGAGGTGCAGAAGCTCACCGGGTCGATCGTGCTGCGCGGTCTGGACTCGATCGGGAACGCGAAGATCTCCGCCGCCATCAAGAAGGGCGGCGACATGAACGGGCTGCGGTTCGTCTCGGAGATCGTGCGCGACGGGCCCGGCTACCGCGCCGACCTGGACCTTCCCTACGGCGTGACCCCCGAGGACATCATGGAGGCCCGCAAGCCGCTCGCCTCCGGTCTGCGCCGGAAGGTCGGCTGCGTGTGGCCCTCCCCCGACCCCGCCGAGCATGAGGGGCGGCTGGTGCTGTGGGTGGGGGACAAGCCGATGAACGAGACCACCAAACCGGCCTGGCCGCTGCTGAAGTCGGGCACGGTCGACCTGTTCAAGCCGGTCGTCTTCGGCAACGACCAGCGCATGCGCGACGTCGCGGTGACGCTGATGTTCGCCTCCGTCGTCGTCGGGTCCATCCCCCGCATGGGCAAGACCTTCCTCATGCGGCTGCTGCTGCTCATCGCCGCCCTCGACCCGCGCGCGGAGATCCACGCGTTCGACTTCAAGGGCACCGGAGACTTCGGCGCCCTGGAACCGGTCTGCCACCGCTACCGGGCCGGGGAGGAAGACGACGACATCGGATACGTGCTGGACGCGCTGCGGGAGCTGAAGGAGGAACTGCGGCGCCGCGCGAAGGTCATCAAGGGCCTGCCGGCGAGCCGCTGCCCGGAATCCAAAGTCACCCCCGAACTCGCCAGCGACAAGAGCCTGGGGCTGCATCCGATCGTGGTCGGCTTCGACGAGTGCCAGGTCCCCTTCGAGCACTCCGAACACGGCGGGGAGATCGAAGCGATCTGCACCGACCTGGTCAAGCGCGGCCCCGCACTCGGCATCGTCGCCCTCTTCGGCACCCAGCGCCCCGACGCCAAGTCCCTGCCCACCGGCATCAGCGCGAACGCGGTCCTGCGGTTCTGCCTGAAGGTCATGGGCCAGCCCGCCAACGACATGGTGCTGGGCACCTCGATGTACAAGTCCGGCTACCGGGCCACCATGTTCTCCCGCTCCGACCGCGGCATCTGCTGGATGGCCGGCGAGGGCGACGACCCCCGCATCGTGGCGTCGGCGTTCGTGGACGCGGTCGCTGCCCAGCAGGTCGTCGCCCGCGCCCGCCAGCTGCGCGAGGAGTACGGCAACGTCACCGGCCACGCCATCGGCAAGGGCCCCGACAAGACAAGCGGGTCGGACATCCTCGCGGACATCCTCGATGTGATCGCGGACGGCGAGAAGGCCGTGTGGTGCGAGCGGATCGCCACCCGCCTCACCGCCGCACACCCCCAGACGTACGCGGGGTGGCAAGGCGAGAACGTCACCGCCGCCCTCAAGCCCTGGGGCATCAAGCCGGGCCAGGTCTGGGGGCAGACCGACACCGGCGAAGGCGCCAACCGGCGCGGCATCAAACGCGCCGACGTGACCGCCGCCATCACACGCCGTAACGCCGACCGGGCCGCCGCCTGACCCGAGCAGGCTTGCTAGACCTAGCACCCGCGCCCGCTAGGTCTAGCAACCCCACTAGCGCCCTATAGGGCCGCTGATCAGCGAACTAGCGACTAGCGGCCCACCTGCGCAAACCCCCGAAACCCGCCCTGCGAAGGGATGTGAGCCCCGGTGGCTCTCGCTAGCCTCACCCTCCTGCTGATCCTCGCCGGTTACGCACTGTTGTGCGCGGCCTCCCCGTTCGGCATCTGCCGCAAGTGCCGCGGCTTCGGCTTCGCCACCCACACCGACCGCAAAGGCCGCCCCACCCGCGGCAAGCGCTGCCGCCGCTGCAAAGGCCACGGCAAGCGCGTCCGCGCCGGCCGCCGCCTGCTCACCACCGCCCGCGCCACCCACCACACCGGCACCCGCTGACCCCGGACGCAAAGCGGCCGACGGCACCCGTCATGAGACGTACCCCGCTCCTAGCTGGAGCCAGGCGGACGCGCCGTCGGCCATCCCCCGGGCTTGTCAGCACCCGAGGTGCCCGCAGCCTAACCAGCCGCCCCGGCCCACCGTCAAAGGAGTTCCCGCCATGGCCGTGACCATCTCCCTGGTCGCCCTCTTCGGCCTCGCCCTGTTCTTCCTCCTGCGCTCCAACAGCCTCAGCTACGGCTCCGCGTTCACCGCCGCCGGATTCGGGTTCTTCCTCGCCTCCACCGGCGCCGCCGAACCCATCAACCAGCTCACCGCCGCCATCGTCCAAGCCATCCCCGCCCTGTGAGCCGCACGAGCCCCGTGTTCGAGATCCGCATCATCTGCGCCCCCGACGACACCGACCGCATCCGCGCCGCGCTCGCGAAGGCGTTCACCGTCGGCCCGGCCCGCCAGTACCCCACCCGCACCCCCGGCCGCGTCCGGCTCTACCTCACCGCCACCCACCGCACCACCGACCAGTAGCAGCACGAGGGCGGCCCCTCTCACGCCAATGAATCGGGCCGCCCTCATCTCCCAGTCCGCTACAGACCTACGGAGGTCTTCCAGCATGACTCAACACGCCGACGCTCGTCGAGCGTCGCTGCTGAACGCCGCCCTGGACGCCGCCGCCCGCGGCTGGCACGTCTTCCCCCTCCGCCCCGGCAGCAAGCGCCCCGCCCTCCACGGCGAGACTGCCTGCCCCGGCACCGGCGCCTGCGCGGGCGGGCACGTGAAGTGGGAGCAGCGCGCCACCACCGACCCCGACCGCATCCGCGCCGCCTGGTCGGCCGGGGCGTTCAACATCGGGCTGGCCACCGGCCCGTCCGGGCTGGTCGTCGTCGACCTGGACGTGCCCAAGGGCAATGGGGACGCGCCTGGCGGCGCGGCGACTTTCGCAGCGCTCTGCGAGCGCGCCGGGCAGACCGTCCCGGCCACCCACCGGGTGCGGACTCCCAGTGGTGGTGAGCACCTGTACTTCACCGCCCCCACCGGGGTGCGGCTGGGCAACACCGCCGGGACCCTCGCCCCACTGATCGACACCCGCGCACGGGGCGGATACGTCGTCGCCGCGGGCAGCATCACCCCCGCCGGACGGTACGAGGCTCTGTGCGCCCCTGTGGCGGCCCCGGTGCCCGGATGGCTGCAAAGCATCCTGCGCCCGGCCCCCAAGCCCGCACAGCCAACCACAGGGCCCGTAGCGGGGCGATCCCGTCGATATGCGGATGTAGCTCTCGTCAACGAGGCCCGGAACGTGGCCACCGCTGCCGACGGCACCCGCAACGCCACCCTCCTGCGGGCCGCCCGCGCCCTGGGGCGCCTCGTCGCGTCGGGCGACCTGACCCGCGTTCAGGTTGAGCAGGCTCTTAGTGGGGCGGCGGCCGGGAACGCCACGCAGTCGCAGCGCTACTACGACGACGTGATCCGGCGCGGCCTGGACTGGTCTATCGCCCACAACCCGTCCCGGGGCAGGGCGGCATGACCAACCCCCCACCCTCTAAGAGCCTCACCCGCACCCCGGCCGACCCGCACCCCGCCAAACCGGCCCCCGCCCGCGGCGGCAGTGGTGCGCCGAAAGTCGCCGCCGAAGGCGTCCTCTTCAACTCTGGCCCGCGCCCGTCCACCGGGCCCCGCGTCGTCGGCATGCTCCACATCACGGCCCCCACATGGCGGGGCGGTGATCCGTCGGCCGTCTCGTTCTGTGCCTGCGGCCGGTACGAGACCGCCCGCGGCGAGCACGCGGTGGTCGCGTTGGCCGCGGCCCACACCGCTCACCGCGCCGCCTGCCTCCTCCAGGCCGAGGGGAGGGTGGCCGCGTGACCGGCATGGAGGAGATGCCCGCCCCGTCCAACCCGCTCGCCGTCGCCCGGCGCCTCGTCCCCGACTGGACCACCCAGGACGGGCACCTGCGGTTGCGGCGCTGGCGCGGGTCGTGGATGTGGTGGAACGGCACGTGCTGGCGCGAGCTGGACGAGCAGCAGATGCGTGCCGGTCTGTACAAGCGTCTGGAGCACGCCACCTTCACCGCGGGTGAGGGCAAGGACGGCGGGGTGGAGGCGCGGGAATGGGCACCGACGAAGACGAAGATCAGCAACCTGCTCGACGCGCTGGGGGCGATCACGCTGCTGCCGTCGGACGTGGACGCCCCGGCGTGGATTGACCACGAACGCGGCCGGCACGACGCCAGCCCGATCGTCGCGTGCGAGAACGGGCTGCTGCGGATCCGGGACCGCGAGCTGCTGCCGCACGGGCCCGGGTTCTTCAACCTCGTCTCCGTCCCCTACGCCTACGACCCCGGCGCCACCGCCCCCACCTGGGAGACCTTCCTCAACCAGGTGTGGCCGGACGATCCGGAAGCCATCGCCGCGTTGCAGGAGTGGTTCGGCTACGTCCTGTCCGGCCGGACCGACCAGCAAAAGATCCTGCTCATGGCCGGGCCCTCCCGCTCGGGGAAGGGCACCATCGCCCGCGTGCTCAAGGCGCTGGTCGGCAAGGAGAACCTGGCCGGCCCCACCCTGGCCGGGCTGGGCACGAACTTCGGGCTGTCCACGCTGATCGGCAAGCCGCTCGCCGTCATCGCTGACGCGCGTCTGTCCAGCAAGGACGGCGGCGGACAGGTCGTCGAGCGGCTGCTGACCATCTCGGGTGAGGACACCATCGACATCGACCGCAAGTACCGCGAGCCCTGGACGGGCAAGCTGCCCACCCGGTTGATGATCCTCAGCAACGAGTTGCCGAACTTCGGGGACTCCTCCGGCGTCATCGCCCGCCGGTTCATCGTGCTGAACATGACCGTCTCGTGGCTCGGCAAGGAAGACCCCGCCCTGCTCGACAAACTCCTCGCGGAGATGCCCGGCATCATCAACTGGGCCCTGGACGGACTCGCCCGCCTGGAGGTCACCGGCCGGATCACCGAACCCACCTCCAGCCGTGAAGCGGTCCTCACCATGCAGGACACCGCCTCCCCCACCAGCGCGTTCATCCGCGAGCGCTGCACCACCGGACCCACCCGCGAAGTCCCGGTGGACACCCTGTGGGCCGCGTGGCGGGAGTGGGCCGAGGACAACGGCGTGCGCGCCATCGGCACCAAACAGGTCTTCGGCCGCAACCTCCTCTCCGTCGTCCCCCAGCTCCGCCGCACCCGCCCCCGCGACGCCTACGGCCGACAGGTCGCCACCTACACAGGCATCACCCTCAACCTGTCCGACCCACATTCGTAAGAGACGCGACTCATCGCGACTCAAGCCCCCACAGCGGCCTCTGAGTCGCGATGAGTCACGACTCACAGCAATGTGCAGCCACCCGCCAGCGCCACCTCAGGAGTGCCATGGCCAGCGCCAAAATGCTCAAGCTCCCCGAAGTCCTCGAAGAGATCGGCATGAGCCGCGCCGCCTTCTACCGCCTGCGCGCCCACGGCAAGGCTCCCAAGCTCATCAAGCTCCCGAACGGCCAGCTCCGGTGCCGCCGCAGCGACCTGGACGCATGGATCGCTCGGTACGAGACCACCCAGACCGCCTGACCCGTCCAGCCTGACGGGGGGTCGCCTTCCGGTGGCCCCCCGTCGTCATGAAGGAGACAACACTGCTCACGTACGACGTGCGGATCTGGGGCATCCGCAGCCGCAACAGCAAGAAGGCCCCGTTCCAGCTCCGATGGGTGGTCGGTGGCGTACGGCACCAGCAGCCGTTCCTCACCAAGCCCCTGGCCGATGGGCGTCGCTCCCAGCTCATGGGCGCGGTGCGCGACGGCGAGCAGTTCGACACCGAAACCGGGCTTCCCGTCTCGGAGCTGCGGCTGATGAACAGCCCCACCTGGTATCAGCACGCGTGTGAGTACGCGCTGATGAAGTGGCCGAAGGCCGCGGCGAAGCACCGGGTGGGGATCGCTGAAGCGCTGGCCAACATCACTCCGGTGCTCGTCTCCTCCTCCACCAGCAAACCGGACCCCGAGGTGCTGCGGCTGGCGCTTCGCTCGTGGGCCTTTCAGGTGGTCCGGACGGATGACGGCGAGTACAAGGCCCGTAAGGATGCGGAGGCGCCGCCGGCCGACGTGGTGGAGGCGCTGGAGTGGGTCGCCAAGTACTCCATCAAGGTTACGGACGTGGCCGACTCCGCGCGGCTCCGTCTAGCTCTCACCGCTCTGTCGCGGAAGCTGGACGGGCGCCCCGCCGCCGACAACACGTTCCGGCGCAAGCGCACGGTGCTGAGCAACGCCCTGCGCTACGCCGTCGAACGCGGCCTGTTGCCGGCGAATCCCCTCCCGAGCGTCGACTGGGATCCTCCGGCGACGGACGACGAAGTGGACTTCGAGTTCGTCCCCGGGCCGGACCAGGCGCGCCGGTTGCTGGACGCGGTCCGCGCGCAAGGCACTCGTGGGGAACACCTGCACGCCTTCTTCGCCTGCATGTACTACGCCGCCATGCGGCCGTCGGAGGTGGCGGCGCTGATGAAGAGGCACTGCAAGCTGTCGGCCGCGGGCTGGGGGGAGCTGGTCCTTCGGAGCAGCCGTCCGGAGGTCGGCGCGGGTTGGACGGACGACGGGAAGTCCTACGAGGAGCGGGGCCTGAAGCGGCGGGCCCGGCGTGCGACGCGCCCGGTTCCCATCCCGCCGGTTCTCGTGGGCATCCTGCGCGCCCATGTGGAGCAGTTCGGCACGGCGCCGGACGGGCGCCTGTTCCGGGCCGTACAGGGCGGGCGGGTGCGGTCGACCGAGTACACGGAGGTCTGGCAGGAGGCCCGGGGGAAGGCCCTCGCCCCGGAGGAGGTCGACACGCCCCTCGCTGAGAAGCCCTACTCACTCAGGCACGCCGGCGTATCTCTGTGGATCAAGGCTGGGGTGGACCCCGTGGAGGTCGCCCGTCGGGCCGGTCACAGCCCGGCCGTGCTGTGGAAGTTCTACGCGAAGATCCTTCGGGGCCAGCAGCAGGCATCCAACCAGCTCATCGACAACGCCCTCGCCGCGTCGGAAGCGCCCGCCGAGCCGTGACGGGTTGGCCGCAGCTTGGCCACACACGCTGGTCACCAGCGGGATAGGTCCGGAACGAGGTGAGACAGGGTGAACGGGAAAGGGGCGCCCGATCTGATGGGCGCCCCTTCTCACCTGGTCTTTCGTGACCTGCAAGCGGTGGGTGTGGGATTTGAACCCACGGTGACTCGCGCCACGACGGTTTTCAAGACCGTTCCCTTAGGCCGCTCGGGCAACCCACCCGCGCTCCGGCCCGCCCGGGGCGGAGCGGGTACAGACTACCGGCCCCCGGCCGCGCCGTGGGGTGGTGGCCCGCAGGCCGTTCACGGGGATCCGCCGGCGACGTGCGGCGCCACGGCTCCCGGCGGCCGACCCGGTACCACGTCCCCGGGCCGTGGAGGTGCCGTCGTGGGGCGTTGCGGGGCGGGCACACGGGGCGATGCACACGTACGGGGTGGCGGCACACGAAGTAACATCACGCGTACGGGTGAGTGTCGAGTCCGGACGTCAGGGTACGGCCCTGCCGCCCCGGGAGCCGGGGGAAGCCGGGACCGGTGACGGCCCGAGGGACGAAAAGGCCCTGTGGCAAAGGCGTTTCCGAAAGGAAGCGGTTGCACGGAGGGCGTCTGCGGTTGTCTTCGGCCGGCAGCGTGCGCGTGTCTACGCCGGGGTAAACGTCCCGATTGTTCAGAATGTTGCTAACTGCCCCAGTTGAAACTACGAAGTTTCGTTGCCGAGGAGCATGACATGCAGGTTCGCAGGTGGCTCCCAGACCAGCCCACCCGTATCGGCCGGCACGACTGGCCGGACGAGGGGGACAACGGAACGCACATGCGACTGCGGGCCGGCTCCATCGTGGTACTCGACCGTCAGGCGTGGCGGATCCTGGAGATCAACGGCTATACGGGCGACCGGTGGCCGGACTCCTACGAGAAGGCGTGGCGCGACCACGTGGAGCTGTGGTGGCACGCCAACGAACTGCGGCGGGCCAACAACCAGGCGGTCAAACCGGCTCCCGAGCGGGCCGAGTTCTACAAGCGCCCGGTGGTCCTGGTCCTGCGCAACGAGAACCTGCCCCGGTCCACGCCGAAGCACTGGTGCGCCCCCGCCAGCCACGACTGGCAGGTCCTCCCCGAGCACTACGCCGTCTGCCGCGCCTGCGGCGAACTGCCGCCCTGCCGCCACGGGGAGTACCGCTGGGAGGGCGGCCCCCGCTGGCCGGAGCAGAACGGCGGCATCCCGCTCATGGTGCCGGAGGGCTGCTGCATGGGGTGCGCCGAGCCGATCGGGCCGCGGATGCGGACCGTGCGCTTCCCGGGCCCGAACCTCTGGTACCCGGACCTGGGGGAGGACACGGCCGTCTTCCACGCCCGCACCGCCTGCGCCGACCAGGTCGACTGCTACCGCATGCAGTGGCAGACCGAGTACCACCCGCGTTCCTCCACGCACTCCGCCACCCTGGCGTTCCCGGGCTTCGAGCACTTCGTGCTGCCCCGCACGCGCAACGCGCCGGACCTGACCCCGCACGTCCAGCCGACCGGTGCGGCCCCCGCCGGCCCGCCGTCCCCGGCCGCTCCCGAGCCGGCGCACCAGCCGGCCCCGGCGGCCCCCACGGCTCCCACGGCCCCCACGGCCTCCGGCGCGCCCGGTGCGCCCGTCGCGGACCCGGTCGTCCCGGTCCGGCCCGCCACGCCGGGGCCCGCCCCCGCGGCCGAGGCGCCCGCCACCGCACCGCCGCACCCCGTCGAGGGGGCCGGGATGGCCCTCCGGGCGGCGGAGGAACTGGGCCTGACCCTCGCCGAGCGCCCGGCCTTCCACAACGCGGAGCAGGCGGCCCGGGTGATCGAGGAACTCACCGCCGCGGTCCGGAACATCGCGCTCTGCCTGAATGATCCGGCCGCCCGCGCGCGCTCCTGATCCGCGGAGGGCCGGGCCCCGCGCCCCCGCCCGACCGGCCCCTGTCCGGCCGGACCCAGCCCGACCGGCCCCCGTCCGGGCCGGCCCGGTGCGCCCGCGGCGGTGGCGGGGGCCGCGGGCCGGTCCGCGGCCCCCGCCACCGCCGCGGGCGACGCCCCTTCCCCCGCCCCGCGGAGAGCCCCTCTCCGCCCGCGCACGCGAAGGGCCCCCTCCGCCGGCGGTGGACCGCGGGGCGGAGGGGGCCGGAGCGGGGGTCAGTCGCCCTTGCGCTCGCCGAGGGTGACCTGGACCTGCTTCTCCTGGGTGCCGCGCTTGTACGTCAGGGTGACCGTGTCGCCGGGCTGGTGGGTCCAGATCTCGCTGATCAGCGTCGGACCGCTGTCGATGATGCGGTCGCCGAAGCGGGTGATCACGTCGCCCGGGCGCAGGCCGGCCTTGGCCGCGGGGCCGTTCGGGGTGATGGTCGGCGTGCCGCCCGTGCCCTCCTCGACGATCGTGGCGCCCTCGCCCTCCTCCGACATGTTCACCGTCGCGCCGATCATCGGGTAGACCGGCTCGCCCGTCTTGATGAGCTGCTCGGCGACGTTCTTCGCCTGGTTGACCGGGATCGCGAAGCCGAGGCCCACCGACCCCGCCTGGGACTGGCCGAGGCCGCCCGAACCGGGGGACTGGATGGCGGAGTTGATGCCGATCACCGCGCCGCGGCCGTCGAGGAGGGGGCCACCGGAGTTGCCGGGGTTGATCGACGCGTCCGTCTGGAGGGCGCTCATGTACGAGTTCTTGCCGCCCGAGCCGTCGCTGGACGCGACCGGGCGGTTCTTCGCGCTGATGATGCCGGTCGTCACCGTGTTGGACAGGCCGAACGGGGCGCCGATCGCGATCGTCGAGTCGCCCACGAGCACCTTGTCGGAGTCGCCCAGCGGCAGGGGCGTCAGGCCCGAGGGGGCGTTGCGGAGCTTCAGCACGGCCACGTCGTAGCCCTGGGCCCGGCCGACCACCTCGGCGTCGAACTTCCTGCCGTCCGAGAAGGTCGCCGTGACCGTGCCGTTCTCGGCCGCCGACGCCACCACGTGGTTGTTGGTGAGGATGTGGCCTTCCTTGTCGTACACGAAGCCCGTGCCCGTGCCGCCCTCGCCGTCCGAGCCGCCGGACTTCGCCTCGATCGTGACGACGCTCGGCAGGGCCTTGGAGGCGACCGCCGCGACCGTGCCGGGGTCGCGCTTGAAGTCGGCGGGCGTGTCGCCGACGGAGACCGTCGTCGAGGTGGTCGCGCCGTCGTTGCGCTCCGCCGCCCAGTACCCGATGCCGCCGCCGACGCCTCCGGCCGCGAGGGCCGCGACCAGCACCGCCGCGACGAGCCCGCCGGAGCGCCTGCGCGGCGTCGGCGCGGGCGCCGCCGGGTGCACGCCCCACGGGTCACCGGGGCCGCCGCCCGCCGGGCCGTGGGCGTACGCCTGGGTGGCGTGGGCGCCGCCCGGCGCCCCGTACGGCGGGTAGGCGGGCGGCGCGGCCGGGGGCGGGGGCGCCACGGGGTGGACGGCCCCGGGTGCCGGGGCCGGGGCGGGCGCCGGCGCGGCGTGGTCCTGCTCCCCCGTCCCGTGCGGTGCCTCCTGCGGCGTCCGCCCCGCGGGTCCGGCAGGGGGCGTGGACGCCGTGGGCTCCGCCGGGACGCCCTCCGGAGCGGACGCGGACGGGGCGTCGGGGGCGGACGGAACCGCGGTGCCCTCGTTCTCGGTGCTCACAGTTCGTTCTCCTCGGTATCCACGTCGTCGTATCGGCGCGAGTCCGCCGTGCAGTCTGCGCACCCAGCTTTTCCTACCGCTCGTCAGGCCACTGTAAGCGGGACCTGTGCGTCCGCCACTCCTTCTTTATCTCCGACAATCAGGACACGCCTCGACGCGGCCGAAGTGCACCGGCCGGGCTCCGCCCACCGGGCGAACGGTGGCACCATGACGCGGTGACCCACGCACGCCAGCACACCATCCAAGTCGTCGCCCACCGGGGTGCCTCCGAGGACGCGCCCGAGCACACCCTCGCCGCGTACGTGAAGGCGATCGAGGACGGGGCGGACGCCCTGGAGTGCGACGTACGGCTCACCGCGGACGGCCATCTGGTCTGCGTGCACGGCCGCCGGGTGAACCGCACCTCCAACGGGCGCGGCGCCGTCTCGACGCTGGAGCTGGCCGACCTGGCCGCCCTGGACTTCGGGTCCTGGAAGGACAGCCACGAGAGCCCGGACTGGAGCGACCGGGAGTACACCTCGGTCCTCACCCTGGAGCGGCTGCTGGAGCTCGTCGCCGACGCGGGCCGCCGCGTCGAGCTCGCCGTCGAGACGAAGCACCCCACCCGCTGGGCGGGCCAGGTGGAGGAGCGGCTGGTCCGGCTGCTGCGCCGGTTCGGCCTCGCGGACCCGCCGACGCCCGCCGAGTCGGCCGTGCGGATCATGAGCTTCTCGCCCCGGTCGCTGCAGCGGGCCGCGGCGGCCGTGCCCACCGTCCCGACCGTCTACCTCACGCAGTTCGTCGCGCCCCGGCTGCGCGAGGGCCGTCTCCCGGCCGGCGCCCGGATCGCCGGGCCCTCGATCCGGATCATCCGGAACCACCCCGCGTACGTCGAGCGCCTCCACGAGGCCGGTCTCCAGGTCCACGTGTGGACGGTCGACGCGCCCGAGGACGTCGATCTCTGCGTCCGCCTCGGAGTGGACGCCATCATCACGAACCGCCCCAAACAGGTCCTGTCCCAGTTGGGCCGTACACCCCGGTAGTCACGGGGAGTGCTCCGGCGCGTTCACTCCGTGGCGGCCCGTGTCGAATGCGTCACTGTATGTGGACTGGCCGGTTTCCGGCCCAGGCCAGGAGGGCATCCACTCCGTGGCGTGGGGCGAAGGAGGTCTCGGGGGTGGCGTTGGTGGTGGCACAGGAGGTGCCGACGTCGTCGAGCATGGCCGTACCCCACGGCCCTGCGGGCGTGGGCACGGCGAGGCGCCGCATGCGGGAGCAGCTGCGACGCGGCGGTGTCCCGGATCCGGTCGTCGACGACGCCGTACTGATCCTTTCCGAACTGCTCAGCAACTCCTGCCGGCACGGCAGGCCGCTGGACGCCGCAGAGATCGGCGAGGGCGCCGTCCGGGCGGCCTGGCGGGTCGACGCCCACGGCGCCCTGACCGTCGAGGTGACGGACGGCGGGGGTCCCACCCGACCGGTTCCGTCCACGCCCTCGGTCACCGCGCGCGGCGGTCGGGGGCTCAACATCATCAGCACGCTCGCCCAGGACTGGGGGGTGCGCGACAGCACGTCCGGCGAGGTCACGGTGTGGGTCCTCGTCGCGGGGGCGCCGCCGTGCCACGAGGGCGGCACGGCCCGCGTCACCGGCCGGCGCGACGACCCGGCCGGCCCGTCCCTCCCCCGCGTGAACGGCGCACGCCACGCGCGGGTGGCCGGGGCGGGCTCCCGGCCGGGCGCCGGCGCGGCACCGCTGATGGGCGATCCGGGATTCCTCGACGCGTACGAGGACGTGGACTGACGCCCGCCGCCCTCCCGTACGGCTAGGCTCGCGGCCGACAGAGGACCGCGTTCCAACGGGAGACCCACGCATGGCCAAGAAGCGCCCCCAGAAGAAGGCCGCCGGCGCACCGCAGGTGACGAACGGGGAAGTGCCGGTCGTCGGCGCCCGTGAGCCCTGCCCGTGCGGTTCGGGCCGCCGCTACAAGGCCTGCCACGGCCGGGCCGCCGCGCACGCGGTGACCGAACTCGTCCAGCGCCCGTTCGAGGGCCTGGCCGGCGAGTGCGACTGGGTCGCGCTGCGCGAACTGGTGCCGGCGGCGACGGTGCCGCTGCACCCGAAGGGCGGGCTGCCCGAGGGCGTGCCGTCCGTCACGCTCGCGACCGTCCTGCCGATGGCGTGGCCCGCGCTGCGCCGCGACGACGGCTCGGTGCTGCTGGCGCTGCAGAACGACACGTCCTCCGGCGACCTGAGCCGCGACCTGGCGGACACCCTCCAGCGCGCGCTGGAGGCCGAGCCGGGCACGCCGGTCGCCGCGCGCCGGGTGCCGGTGGAGGGGCCGCGGCTCCAGGACCTCCTCGACCCGGAGGCGGGCTTCGAGCCGGTCGTCCACACGGGCTTCGAGTTCTGGGTGCCGGAGTCCGCGGAGGGCCCGTCGCCCGAGGTCGCCGCGTCCCTGGAGCGGGCCAACGCCGCCGCCATCCCGACGGTGAAGCTGCCGGGCGTGGAGGCCGCGTACTGGTGCGAGACGCCGGAGAAGAACCACCTGCGCTGGGTCATGCCGCACCCGGAGGAGAAGCTGCTCGACGCGCTCGCCCGGCTGCACGCCGCCGGGACGTCGTCGCTCGGCGAGGGCACGCGCCTGGTCGGGTCGTTCCGGGCCCACGGCCTGGTCGTCCCGGTGTGGGACCTGCCGAGCGCCATGACGGCGGAGGACTGCGAGAAGCCGGCCGCCGCGTTCGCGGAGCGGCTCGCGGGCGCGCTGGCCTCCGAGGCGCCGCTGACGGCGGAGGAGCGGCGGGCGCGCGGCGGGCTCACCAACCGTCAGGTCACCCTCAGCTGAGGCCGCCGCGGACGGCGGTACGGCCTCCGACGGGCCCCGAAGGTGGGTCCTGGCGCGCACGAGGCCGGATCCTTACCGAATCCTTACTGATCGGTAAATGGCTGTCCGAATAAGAGAGATCGAATTTGCGAACCGCCGATCTCTTGTTACCGTTCTAGAAGCCCGGTCGCTGGTGCATCCCCCGTCGCCAGCGACCGGGTTCTTGCATTTCCGCGGAATCGGATCTTCCACCGCTCCTCCCGGGCCCGCCGCCAACCCGCCCGTCACTGCTGGTGGTTGCTGCCCGCCCTCAGCAGGAGCGGGCTCCCCGGGTCGTCGCCCGCCGCGAACTCCGCGACCGCCGTGCGGTCTCCGATCCCCCCGGCACCCCCGTCACGTGGGGTTTCGCAGGTGCCGGGCTCGCCGCCCACCGGTACGACGCAGTGCGCGCGTACGGTACGGCCGGCCGGCCCCATGAGGCTGAGGGAGACGCGCAGCTCCGCGCCGCCGGTGTTGCGGTGGTACGTCCGCGCCCACATGCCGGCTCCGTCGGCGAGGACACACGTCTGCGCCTCGACCCCGTCCGGCGCGACGAGGGCGGGGCCGCAGCGCGCGACGAGGCCGGCGGCACCGGTGTCCGAGGGGCCGTCGGTTTCGGCCAGAAGCCCGACGGGGGCGGATTTCCGGTCGGAGGCGGGGGCCGTGCGGGCGGCGTCGCCGACGGTGGACGGGCCGGGCCCGGGGACGCGGCCGTCGTCGGTGAGGGCGTGCGCCGGGGCCTCGGGGTGGTCCGCCGGTCCCGCGAGCGCCACCATCGGCAGCAGTGTGGAGGCGACCGCGACGACGCCGAGCCCGATCATGCGGAGGTTCATGGTTGTCCCACCCGGCCTGGACGGCCTTCCGGTGCTGCCTGACGGTGGGGGACCCTATCGGTGCGGGGCGCGCGCCTTCGGGGCCGCGCGCCCGTTTCCCGTACAAGTGGCGGGGCTTCGCACTCGTACGAGTGACCCGCCCGGGCGGTGCACCGGCCTCGGAGCCTCAGGCGGTGCGCCCGCCCCGGTGCCGCGACGGGAGCGGACCCGGGCGGGGCCGCTCGCGCCGCGGCCCTCAGTACCGCAGCCGGCTGCCGCCGTCCGGGGCGCCCGTGCTCGCCTCGACCAGCGCGTCCAGGACCGTCTCCACGTCCGGGAGCCGCGGCGCGCCCGGCGCGGGCGGCCGCTCCCAGCGCACCCGGCCCGTGCCGGTCTCCGAGGGCGGCAGCACCAGGTAGCCGCCCTCGCCGTGGAACCGGAGCGAACTCGGCACGCAGTCCTTCACGTACAGCAGTTCGCCGAGCCGTTCCAGGGAGTACGGGGCCACCAGCAGCGACCAGCGCGTCGGTGTCGCCACCACGGGGCCGAGCCGCAGACCGCGCCGGTCCAGCACGGCCAGGGCGCGTGCCGCCGCGACGGCCGGGAGGCTCACCGCGCACGGGGCGCGGCCGCCCGTGGCGAGCAGGACGGGCGCGTCGGGCCGGTTCGTCCACCACCAGCGCACCATCCGCGGGTCGGTGGTGGCCGCGAGCAGCCCGGGGTCGAAGGGGTGGGCGCCGGGGACGACGCAGTCGGGATCGGGGCAGGCGCAGGCGCGGGCCCCTCGGCCGGGGTCGTCCGCCGCCCCGCTCGTCCTGGCCGCCCTGCTCGTCTTCGTCGCCTTCGTCGTCTTGCTCGTCTTCGTCGTCTTGCTCGCCTTGGTCGCCTTGAGCCCCACGCCGGGGAGTACGGGCCAGTGCCACTCGGTGGCGCAGTGCAGCGCCGCGTCGAGGAGGGCGGGCGCCTTCCTGCGCCCGAACCGGAGCCTGCGTCGCATTCCGAGGATCTCGCGCATGAGCGCTCGTCCCTTTCCGTTGAACGCCGAGGTCCACATCACAACACGTGTGCGTTACTTCACTGTGCGTACGGGGCGGCGAACCGCCGCCCGGGCCGTCGGCGGGATGCCGAGCGGTCGGACAACACCGTCGGGGGGCTGTCGTCAGCTGAGTCCGATGGAACGCGTGGCGAGGAGCGGCGCGCGCGGGGCGCTATCCGCACCGCCGAGGCGGGTGCGCCCTCGATGGAGAGGACGCTCGGGCTTCCCGCGGGGTTCCGGGCCTGCCCCAACTTCCCCTGGCCTCCACCGATTACGTACCCCGCCCGCTCGGAATGACGCAGCCCCCGAGTCCGCTGGGTGTCGCCTCGGGTGGTGCCCCTTGTCGAACGCGCTCAGTCGACCGCAAAACCTTCCCATCGGGGCCATTTTTTGGCCAAGTTCAGGATCGCACAGACACCACGCGCCCCGCTGGACAATGCTGGACATCCCCTCACGTGTACGTGTACATGTGGATGCAGTGATAGCGGCGCAGCATGACATGCGGATTGACATGGGGGTTTGCGATGCTATTGAGCGATGAGAAGCAGCCGGAAAGCCGGTTGCCATGAGCACCCCTCACCCGCCGAAAGTGGCCGGAATCGATCCGACGGTTCCTTCCCCTGCTCACACTGCGACGCCTCTTTCGGGTATCCCCGCTGCGGCTTCCGAACCCGGCACCTTGATCCAGGACCGGCTGGCGGGCTGGGTCTCCGACCTGACCACCCTTCACGAACTCACCGAGCGCCTCGCCCGTACGAGCACCCTCGACGAGGCCCTCCGCGAACTGCTGAGCGCCGGTGCCGCCCTCGTCGGGGCCCGCCGCGGCATGGCCGTCCTCGAACCGGCCGACGGGCAGGGCCCCACCGCCACCATCGGGCTCGGCCTCGCCCACGCCGACCTCGGGGCCATCGAGACCGTCCCCCGCAGCGCCACCCCCTACGGGTGCATCCTCGACGGCCTGCCCGGCAGTCCCCTCCCCGACCCCCGGCCGTCCCCCGCGGACCACCACGCCCCGCCCGGCCGCGGCGCCGAGGGCGGGACCGCGTTCCCGGCCGCCGCACCCGGCGCGGCCCCCGTGCCGGGAACGGCCCCTGTGCCGGGCGCGGTTCCGGTACCCGGTGCGGTCGCCGTCCCCGACATCCCCGGCGACGAGCACCTGGACCCCCGTCACCGCGAGGTCGCCGCCCGCCTCGGCTTCGCCGCCAGCTACGCCGTCCCGCTCAGCACCGAGGGGGACGGCCGGCTGGGCGCCGCCGTCTGGCTGTACGACGAGCCGGCCGAGCCCGACGGGCACCGCCGCCACCTCGTCGGCCTGTACGGGCGGTACGCCTCCGAGCACCTGGGCCGGCTCCTGGAGCTGGAACGCGGGCGCGCCGAGATCGCCACCCTCACCGAGGAGCTGCTGCCCACCCGGCTGCCGCGCGTCCCGGGCGTCCGGCTGGCCGCGCGGCACGTCACCGGGGCGCGGGGCGGCGGCCACTGGTACGACGCCCTGCCCCTGCCGGAGGGCGCGCTGGGCCTGGCGGTGGGGTCGGTGTCCGGTACCGGGCCGAGCGCCCTGGCCGCGACGGGGCGGCTGCGCGCCTCCCTGCGCGCGTACGCCGTGATGGAGGGCGAGGACCCGGTCGCCGTGCTGTCCGACCTGGAGCTGCTGCTGCGGCTCACCGAGCCGGCGAGGTCCGCCACGGCGCTGTTCGCGTACGCGGAGCCGGCGCGGCGGAGGATCGTCCTCGCCGGTGCGGGGCACGCGCCGCCGCTGGTCGTCGGGGACCGGCGCACCGAGTACGTCGAGACGTCCCTGTCGGCGCCGCTGGGCATGCTCGCCTGCTGGGAGGCGCCGAGCGTGGACCTCGACGTGCGGCCGGGGGAGACGGTCCTCCTCTATACGGACGGCCTGCTGCGCCGCATCGGCGGCCCCGTCGACCGCGCCTCCGTCCTGCTGCACGCGGCGGCGGCGAGCGTCCCGAGGGCCGATCGGGCCGATCCGGGGGCGGTCGCCGACCACGTGCTGCGCCTCGTGCTCGGCACGCCCGCGGGGGGCGGGGGCCCGGGCGGGCGGGGTGACGACGAGGACGTGGTGATGCTCGCGGCCCGCTTCGACTAGGACGGCCCCGCCCCGGGCCGCCGGCGGCCCGGGGCGGGGCGTCCCCCTTTCGGCCGGGTGCGGGCGGGCGGGCGCTCGCCCCTGGGCCTTCCTCCGCACGCCCGTACGATGGTGGGCGTACCCGGGTTCCCGATCCGGGGCAGGGGTTCAGTGTCGTACCTGAAGGAGGCGGACCCGTGGCCGATGAGCTCACTCCGGAGACCCCGGACAGCGAGGAAGAGCCGCTCAAGCAGCGCAAGAACGGCCTGTACCCGGGCGTCTCCGACGAACTCGCCGAGAACATGAAGTCGGGCTGGGCCGACACCGAGCTGCGGGACCTGCAGCCGATCGCCCAGGCCGCCCACACGGCCGCGCGCCGCGCCGCCCTGTCGGCCCGCTTCCCCGGCGAGCGCCTGGTGGTCCCCGCGGGCAACCTGAAGACGCGCGCGAACGACACGGAGTACAGCTTCCGCGCCGCCAGCGAGTACGCCTACCTCACCGGCAACCAGACCGAGGACGGCGTCCTGGTCCTGGAGCCGAAGGCGGACGGCGAGGGCCACGACGCGACGCTGTACCTGCTGCCGCGCTCCGACCGGGAGAACGGCGAGTTCTGGCTGTCCGGCCAGGGCGAGCTGTGGGTGGGCCGCCGCCACTCGCTGAGCGAGGCCGCCACCCTGTACGGCATCCCCACCGGCGACGTGCGCGAGCTGCCCGGCAAGCTGAGCGGGGCCACCGGCCCGGTCCGCGTCGTGCGCGGCTACGACGCGGGCGTCGAGAAGGCGCTCACCGACAAGGTCACCGCCGAGCGGGACGAGGAGCTGCGGGTCTTCCTCTCCGAGGCGCGGCTGGTCAAGGACGACTTCGAGATCGCCGAGCTGGAGAAGGCGTGCGCCTCCACGGCGCGCGGCTTCGAGGACGTCGTCAAGGTCCTCGACAAGGCCGAGGCGACCTCCGAGCGCTACATCGAGGGCACGTTCTTCCTGCGCGCCCGCGTCGAGGGCAACGACGTCGGCTACGGCTCCATCTGTGCCGCCGGCCCGCACGCCTGCACCCTCCACTGGGTCCGCAACGACGGCCCGGTCCGCCCCGGCGACCTGCTCCTGCTCGACGCGGGCGTCGAGACCCGCGAGCTGTACACCGCGGACGTCACCCGGACGCTGCCGATCTCCGGCACGTTCACCGATCTCCAGCGGAAGATCTACGACGCCGTGTACGAGGCGCAGGAGGCGGGCATCGCGGCGGTCAAGCCGGGCGCCGCGTTCCGCGACTTCCACGACGCCGCGCAGCGCGTCCTCGCCGAGAAGCTCGTCGAGTGGGGCCTGCTGGAGGGTCCGGTCGAGCGCGTCCTGGAGCTGGGCCTCCAGCGCCGCTGGACCCTGCACGGCACGGGCCACATGCTCGGCATGGACGTCCACGACTGCGCGGCGGCGCGCACCGAGGCGTACGTCGGCGGCACGCTGGAGCCGGGCATGTGCCTGACGGTCGAGCCGGGCCTGTACTTCCAGACGGACGACCTGACCGTGCCGGAGGAGTACCGGGGCATCGGCGTGCGGATCGAGGACGACATCCTGGTGACCGAGGACGGCAACCGGAACCTGTCGGACGGGCTTCCGCGCCGGTCCGACGAGGTCGAGGCGTGGATGGCGGGCCTGAAGGGCTGACGCCACCGCGGAAGGACCATGGGGCATCCCCCTGCCGGACCGGCTCCGGCAGGGGGATGTTTCACGTGGAACGGTCCGTGTTTCACGTGAAACACGCACCACGGCGCCGCCGGTTCAGGTCGTCAGCGCGAGGGGCGCGTCCGCCCGCCACTTCACGATCTTGTCGAAGGAGACGATGGCGCCGCCCCGGCCCGCCCGGTTCCCGAAGTGGACGTGGTCGGCGAGCTCCTCGATCAGGCGCAGGCCGCGACCGCTCTCGGCGTCGAGGGAGAGGGAGTTGCGGGCGATGACGCGCGCCACCTCCCGGGGGAAGCCCGGCCCCGAGTCGGCCACTTCGATACGGCACTTCTCACCGTCCAGGTACGCCGTCACCCGGAACTCGGCGGACCCCTCCCCGGCGTGCTCCACCGCGTTGGCGCAGGCCTCGCCGAGGGCCAGCGACAGGTCATAGGAGGTGTCCGGGTCGACACCCGCGGTCTCCATGGTGCCGAGCAGGAGCCGTCGGGCGAGCGGGACGCTCGCAGCCTCGCGCCGCAAGTGGAGAGACCACCAGATGCTCATGCTTCAGCCTCCTGGCTGCGGCTCGACGTACCCATTACGTATTGCCCCGTATTCGGTGTGTAAGCGCGGTGTCGCCCCTCGATCCCTCGATCAGCGGATGCGCCTGCTCCGGACGCCGGGGTATGAGGGAGGGGGTGTCTTTCGGGATACCGGCGCCAAAGGCGACGTACCGGACCTGCCGTGGGGGGTGCCGGGGCGTGGTGGGATGATGGCCCGGCCATGTCTGTCCCCCTTGGTCCACGGCTGCTCAGGGCCGCGGTGTTCACCGCGGTCTGCGTCGTGCTGTCCGCGCTGGGGCACTCCCTCGCCGCGGGCCAGGCCGTTCCCTGGTGGACGCTGAGCGTCGGCTTCGCCGGGATCCTCGTCCTCGCCCTGCCGTTCACCGGACGCGAGCGCTCGCTGCCGTCGATCACGACGGCCCTGGCGAGCGGGCAGCTGGCCCTCCACATGGTCTTCGGGGTGGGACAGGAGCACGCCGCCCCGGCCGGCACCGGCGGCCCCGCCGGCGACGCGCTGGTCCGGGCCGCCGCCCGGCTGATGTGTGGCGGGGCGACCACGAAGCAGATCACCCCCGGTGAGGCGCACCGGATCGTGACGACGGCGGGCCTCGACCCGGCCGCCGCCGCGGCCGCCGTCGGACCGGCCCCGGTCTCCACCGCCCCCGTCGACCAGCTGGTCCTGCCGAGCCTGTCGATGGTCCTGGCCCACCTGCTGGCAGCGCTCCCCGCCGGCTGGCTGCTGCGCCGCGGCGACCTCGCGCTGCTGCGGCTGTCCCGGCTGGCCGGGCTCACGGCACGGGGCGCCGTCGAGGCCGCCGAGGAGACGCTCGTACGGGCGCTGCGCGCGGCGCTCGTCCTCGTACGCCTCCTGCTCGCCGGGGTGCGGTCGCTGCTCGCGGCGGGGCCGCGGGCGGTGCGCGCCGGGGAGGACCGCCCGCCGGCCCCGGTGGCCGGGGCACTCCAGCACACGGTGATCAGGCGCGGCCCGCCGGCCCGTGTCGTCCTCGCGGCCTGAAGCCCACCGGCCGGGCCCGTCCCTCCTCCCCCGCCCGAAGCGGCCCACACCGGCGCACCCCGCCCTCGACGACGCGACGCACCCGCGTGCGCGGCGTACTCCGACGTGCTCGACGTTCACGACCCTCGGCGTACCCGACGTGCCCGGCCCGACGACGTGTCCGAGGGGGCGCACCCGCGACCGGAACGGTGCCGCCGCGCCGTACACGCCCACCTGCGCGTGGCGGCGTCCCCACGCCCCCTGTGGAGTGTTCCGACATGAACGTCACCCGTCCGTCCGCGCGTCTCGCCCTCGCCGGCGCCGCCGCCGTCTCCTCCGTCCTGCTGCTCTCCCCGGCCGCCCACGCCCATGTGACCGTCCAGCCGCTGGGCCAAGCCGCCAAGGGCGGCTACGCCACGGTCAACTTCAAGGTGCCCAACGAACGGGACGGCGCCTCCACCGTGAAGCTGGAGGTCACGCTGGACCAGGGCCACCCGCTGGCGTCCGTGATGCCGCAGCCCGTCCCCGGCTGGACCGTCAAGGTGGAGAAGGCGAAGCTCGCCACCCCACTGGACCTGCACGGCAAGAAGATCACCGAAGCCCCCTCCAGGATCACCTGGACGGCGAGCGGATCGAAGATCGGACCCGGCCAGTTCCAGCAGTTCCCGGTGTCGCTCGGCCGCCTGCCCGAGGACGTCGACCGGCTCGTCTTCAAGGCCCTCCAGACGTACGACAACAAGGAGGTCGTGCGCTGGATCGAGGAGGCGAAGGAGGGCGCCGCCGAGCCCGACTCCCCCGCGCCCGTACTGGAGCTCACGGCCGCCGAGGGCGAGGGCGGGACGGGAGCCGCGGGCGCGCCCGACGCCTCCGACAGGAGCGGGGCGAAGACCGAGGCGGCCTCCGCCGACGTGAGCGACACCACCGCCCGCGTCCTGGGCGTCGTCGGCATCCTGGTCGGAGCCGCCGGCATCGCCTACGGCGCCCTGGCCGGCCGCCGCCGCTCCGCCTGAGACCCGACGCCCCCACCCTCCGCCCTCCTAGTGATGTGAGAGAACACGTGATGCGTAACGTCCTCAACGCCGCGCGGCCCCGTCGGGCGGCCCGGCGCACCCAGCTGGCCGCCGCGGCGCTCGCCGCCGCGTCCGCCCTGGTCCTGTCCGCGTGCAGCACCGGCTCGGACACGGGCAACAGCCCCGTCGCCGACGTGTCGGTGGCGCCCGACGCCGGGAAGCCCGGCACGATCCTGGACCGGCCGTTCGAGAAGCCGGACCTCGTCCTCACGGACACCACGGGCAAGCCGTACGACCTGCGCGAGCGCACCAAGGGCAAGCCGACCCTCGTCTACTTCGGCTACACGCACTGCCCCGACGTGTGCCCGTTGACCATGAGCAACCTCGCCGACGCGATGAAGCAGCTGCCCAAGGCCGACCGCGACAAGCTGGAGGTCGTCTTCGTCACCACCGACCCCGAGCGCGACACCCCCGCCGAGCTCGCCAAGTGGCTGCCGTCCGCGGGCGACCCCGGCTTCGTCGGCCTCAGCGGCGAGTTCCCGAAGATCCAGGCCGGCGCCCGCCAGCTCGGCATCGGCATCGACCCGCCGTCCAAGGACGCGGACGGGAAGATCGTCTCCATGCACGGCGCGCAGGTGATGGCGTTCTCGCCGAAGAACGACCGCGGCTACGTCGTCTACGGCGAGAACACCACCGTCGAGGAGTACGCCAAGGACCTGCCGAAGCTCATCCGTGGAGAGAACCCGTGATCCGCAGCACCACCACCGCCGCCCTCCCCGCCGCGCTCGCGCTCGTCGCGGGCCTGGCGCTGGGCGGCTGCTCGTCCGCCGGCCCGGCGGACGGCGCACCGCGGCCGGAGGTCAGCGGAGCTTTCATCCCGGAGCCGGTGAACGCCGACATGGCGGGCGGCTTCCTCACCGTCACCAACGCCGGCGGCGCCGGGGACACGCTCACGTCCGTCACCAGCGACCTCTCCGACGACGTGCAGATGCACGAGACGAAGGACCGGAAGATGCGGCAGGTCGAGTCCTTCGACCTGCCCGCGCACGGCGAGCTGAGGCTGGAGCGCGGTGGCAGCCACCTGATGTTCATGGAGCTGAAGCGCACGGTGAAGCAGGGCGACAAGGTCAGGATCGAGCTGCACTTCGAGAAGTCCGATCCGATCGAGGTCGAGGTCCCGGTCGAGGCCAGGACCCACAACCCGCAGCGGTCCGGCGAGCACAGCGGACACGACGCCCACGGGCAGCCGCCGCAGCACGACGGCACGCGGCACTGAGCGACGAGGACCCACCATGACGGCCAACGCCCCCCACCCCGGAGCCGCCGCGCACCCGGCGCTCCGGCCGCCGGCCCGACCGACCCCGGCGCACCGGCTGCTGGCACTGCTGCTGCTCACCGCGGCGCTGCTCGGCACCGCGCTGTCCGGCACGGCGTCGGCGCACTCCACGCTGACCGGCAGCGACCCGGTGGACGGGGCGGTGGCCGCCACCGCACCGCAGCGCGTCACGCTGACCTTCTCCGAGCAGGTCGCCCTCGGCGACGACAGCATCCGCGTGCTCGAACCGAGCGGCAGGCGCGCCGACACCGGGGAGCTGCGCGACCTGTGCAGCGGCTCGGTCGTCCGGTACGGCGTCGATCTGCGCGACGGGCTGCCGGAGGGCACGTACGTCGTGGCGTGGCAGGCCGTCTCCGCGGACAGCCACCCGATCTCCGGGGCGTTCAGCTTCTCCATCGGCAAACCGTCCGCCACGAAGGTCGTCCTGCCGCGGCAGGAGCCGGGCGGCGGGCTCGTCGGCCGGCTGTACGACATCGGGCGGTACGTGTCGTACGCGGGCTTCGTCGTGCTGGTGGGCGGTTGCGCGTTCGTCCTGGCCTGCTGGCCGCGCGGCGCGTCCGCGCGGCCGGTGCAGCGGCTCGTCGCGTACGGCTGGGTGGCGTTCACCGCCGCCACGCTGGCGCTGCTGATGCTGCGCGGGCCGTACACGGGGTCGGGGAGGCTGGGCGACGCCTTCGACCTCGGCGTGCTGCAGGGGGTGCTGGACACCGGGACCGGCGCCGCCCTCACCTCCCGGCTGCTGCTCGCCGGGGCGTCGGCGCTGTTCGTCGCGGTGCTCTTCGGGCCGTACGCACGGCGGGAGGGGCCGGGGGACCGGCGGGACCTGGTGTACGGGCTGGCGGTCGGCGGGACGATCGTCGCGGCCGGGATCGCCGGGACGTGGGCGCTGTCGGAGCACGCGTCGACCGGGGTGCAGCCCGCGCTCGCCATGCCGCTGGACGTGCTGCACCTGCTCGCCGTCGCGGGCTGGCTGGGCGGTCTCGCGACGCTGGTCGTCGCGCTGTACCGGGTGCCGTCCATCGAGGGGGCCGCCGTCCGGCGGTACTCGCGGCTCGCGTTCGGCGCCGTGGCGGTGCTGGCCGCGACCGGCCTGTACCAGTCGTGGCGGCAGGTCGGTACGTGGACGGCGCTGACCGGCACCGCGTACGGGCGGCTGCTGCTGGTGAAGGTGGGGCTCGTCGCCGTCCTGCTGGGCGTCGGCTGGGTCTCCCGCCGCTGGACGCGGCAGCTCACGGAGACGACGCGCGGCCCGGCGTACGGGAAGGACGCGGAGGACCCGGAGGCGGCCGAGGACGCGGACGGGGCGCAGGACGGCGGCGCGGGTCGCGGGGACGCGGGCGCGGCCCCCGGGGCCGTCGCCGATCCGGTACGCGCCGCCCAGCTCGCGCGGCAGCGGGCCGCCGTCGCGGTCGCCCGCAAGCGGCGGGTGCGGGACGCCGACCCGGCGCGGGCCGGGCTGCGCCGCTCCGTGCTCGCCGAGACGGCCGTCGTCGTGGTGCTCCTCGGGGTGACCACCGCCCTCACCACGACCGAGCCGGGCCGTACGCAGGAGCAGGCCGACCGGATGCAGGCCGCCACCGCGACCGCCGTACCGGACCGGCCGGTCGACGTCAGCCTGCCGTTCGACACGGGCGGCCCGAACGGCACCGGCACCGTGCGGCTGAACCTCGACCCCGGACGGTCCGGGGGCAACACGCTCCGGGTCGCCGTCGAGGGGGCGGACGGGCGGCCGCGCGACGTGGCCGAGCTGAAGGTGTCGTTCACGCTCGACGCGCAGGAGATCGGGCCGCTCCCGGTCGTGCTCGACCGGGACGCCGCGGGCCGGTGGACCGCCCGCGAGGCGCGGCTCCCCATGCCGGGGGACTGGCGCATCCGGGTGACGGTGCGGACGTCCGACATCGACCAGACCACCATCGACGAGAACGTGAAGATCGGTTGACCTGACTATGAGCGACAACCTGGAGATTTCGAGGCGCCGGCTCCTCGGCACCGTGGGCGCGGCCGGGGCGACGGGGCTCGCGCTCGGCGCGGCCGGCGGCGCCGCGGGACACGCGGTCCTCGGCGACGGCGACGGCGGAGGGCCGGCACTGGCGACGGTGGGTTCGGCGCGGGTGCCGTTCCGCGGCGCCCACCAGGCGGGGATCGTGCAGCCCGCTCAGGCGCGCGGCCACCTGGTGGCGTTCGACCTGGCGCCGGGCGCGGGCCGCAAGGAGGCCGTCGCGCTGATGCGCCGCTGGTCGGCGGCGGCCGAACCGCTGATGGCGGGCGAGCCGGCGGGCAGCGCGGACAGCGGGGTCGCGGGGGACGCGGGACCGTGCTCCCTGACGATCACGTTCGGGTTCGGCGCGTCCTTCTTCGACCGCACGGGGCTGGTGGCGCGGCGGCCGCAGCAGCTGGAGCCGCTGCCGGTGTTCTCCTCCGACCAGCTCGACCCGAAGCGGTCCGGCGGCGACCTGTGGGTGCAGGTCGGCGCCGACGACGCGCTGGTCGCGTTCCACGCGCTGCGCACCCTCCAGCGGGAGGCGGGCGCGGCGGCGAGGGTGCGCTGGCAGATGAACGGCTTCAACCGCTCGCCCGGCGCGACCGCGCACCCCAGGACGGCCCGCAACCTGATGGGGCAGATCGACGGCACGGGCAACCCGAAGCCGACCGACCCCGGTTTCGACGGGCACGTCTTCGTCGCACCCGGTGGGGCGCAGCCGTGGATGACCGGCGGGTCCTACGCGGTGGTGCGGCGGATCCGGATGCTGCTCGACGACTGGGAGAAGCTGCGGCTGAAGGACCAGGAGGCGGTCATAGGCCGGCGCAAGTCCGACGGCGCCCCGCTCACGGGCGGCACGGAGACGACGGAGCCGGACCTGGACAAGCTGGGGCCGGACGACAGGCCGGTGATCCCGGCCGACGCGCACGCGCGGATCTCGGCGCCCGAGCAGAACGGCGGGGCGACGATGCTGCGCCGCCCCTTCTCGTACCACGACGGGATCGGCCCGGACGGCACGCCGGACGCGGGGCTGCTGTTCGTCTGCTGGCAGGCCGACCCGCGGAAGGGGTTCGTGCCGGTGCAGCGGAAGCTGGACCGGGGTGACGCGCTGTCCCCGTTCATCCGGCACGAGTCGAGCGCCCTCTTCGCGGTGCCGGGCGGTCCGGCGGACGGGGAGTACGTGGGGCAGCGACTGCTGGAGGCGTGATCGCACGGGCGTCCGGATCACGGCGGAGGGATGGTCCGGAAGCGTGAGCGGCGCGGGGGCGGGCGCATTAGGGTGACCGGTATGTCGGCCACGCGATTCACCTATCTCGGCCCCGAGGGAACCTTCACCGAGGCGGCGCTGCGCACCCTCCCGGAAGCCGCGACGCGCGAGCTGGTGCCGATGGTGTCGGTACCAGCCGCCCTGGACGCCGTGCGCAACGGGGAGGCGGCCGCCGCCCTCGTGCCGATCGAGAACTCGGTGGAGGGCGGGGTCACCGCGACCCTCGACGAGCTGGCGTCGGGCCGGCCGCTGATGATCTACCGCGAGGTGCTGCTGCCCATCGCGTTCGCCCTGCTGGTGCGGCCGGGCACGAAGCAGGCCGACATCAAGACGGTGACCGGCCACCCGGTGGCGCAGCCGCAGGTGCGCAACTGGCTGCGCGCCCACCTGCCGGACGCGGTGTGGGAGTCGGCCGCGTCGAACGCGGACGGGGCGCGGCTGGTGCAGGAGGGCCGGTACGACGCGGCGTTCGCGGGGGAGTTCGCGGCGGCGACGTACGGGCTGGAGGCGCTGGTCACGGAGATCCACGACGCGGAGAACGCCGAGACGCGGTTCGTGCTGGTGGGCCGGCCGGCGCGGCCGGCGGCGCCGACGGGCGCGGACAAGACGTCGATGGTGATCTGGCTGCGGGACGACCATCCGGGCGCCCTGCTGGAGCTCCTCCAGGAGTTCGCGGTGCGCGGCGTCAACCTGATGCTGATCCAGTCGCGTCCCACGGGCGCGGGAATCGGGAACTACTGCTTCGCGGTGGACGCCGAGGGGCACATCGCGGACCGGCGGGTGGGCGAGGCGCTGATGGGACTGAAGCGGATCTGCCCGAACGTGCGTTTCCTGGGGTCGTATCCGCGGGCGGGTGTCGGGGTCGACGAGGTGCGGGCGCTGCGGCCCGGGACGTCGGACGCCGACTTCACCACGGCGGCGGACTGGCTGGCGCGTTGCCAGGACGGCCGGGGCGCCTGACCCTCCCCACCGGGACCAGAGTTATCCACAGACCGGGGAGGCCGCCTGGGGACAAGTCGATATCCCGGCCCTCCCCAACTCCTCCCGGAACCGGACAAGGTCGATAAATCCGCTGAGCGACTGTGTGGACATCCACAGTCCGCTTTATCCCTTCGCGTCACCCCAATTCCTCTGATCGACCCTTTAGAGCGAAGAATTCCCACTCGAATGAGCGTCTGAGGCGGGTTTGAGTGACGAAACCAGGGCTCTGTGCACTTCTTCCGGAGTGACTGGTTCCGAAGTCCACACCTCTTCCACACAGCCTGTGGATAACATTTCCCCCCGGCCGCCTCTGTGGACAAGTTACGCGCGTGGAACTCCCCTAACCCGAGAAAGAGTAATTTTTCACCGCGATAGCCACCAAACCTGTCAATTGGGACAGAACGACATGCTCGGGCGGAGGCGATACGCGGTGGGGTGCGGCCGGTGCACACCGGTAGCCTGGAGGGGTGATTGACCTTCGCCTGCTCCGTGAGGACCCCGACCGTGTTCGCGCCTCCCAGCGCGCCCGTGGAGAGGACGTCGACCTCGTCGACGCCCTGCTCTCCGCCGATGAGCGGCGCAGGTCGTCCGGCGTCCGCTTCGACGAGCTCCGCTCCGAACAGAAGTCGCTCGGCAAGCTGATCCCCAAGGCGTCCGCCGAGGAGAAGGCCGAGCTGCTCAAGCGGGCCGAACAGCTGAAGGCCGACGTCAAGGCCGCCGACGCCGAGCAGCACGAGGCCGACGAGGAGACCCGTCGCCTGCTGCTCCAGCTCGGCAACATCGTCCACCCGGACGTCCCGGTCGGCGGCGAGGAGGACTTCGTCGTCCTGGAGACGCACGGCACGATCCGCGACTTCGCCGCCGAGGGCTTCGAGCCGAAGGACCACCTGGAGCTCGGCGAGGCGCTGGGCGCCATCGACGTCGAGCGCGGCGCCAAGGTGTCCGGCTCGCGCTTCTACTACCTGACGGGCGTCGGCGCGCTGCTGGAACTCGCCCTGGTCAACGCGGCGATCGCGCAGGCCACGGAGGCCGGGTTCATCCCGATGCTCACGCCGACGCTGGTCCGCCCGCGCGCCATGGAGGGCACCGGCTTCCTCGGCCAGGCCGCGGAGAACGTCTACCACCTGGAGAAGGACGACTACTACCTGGTCGGCACCTCCGAGGTGCCGCTCGCCGCGTACCACATGGACGAGATCGTCGACGCCGACAAGCTGCCGCTGCGGTACGCGGGCTTCTCCCCCTGCTACCGCCGCGAGGCCGGCACGTACGGCAAGGACACCCGCGGCATCTTCCGCGTCCACCAGTTCGACAAGGTCGAGATGTTCTCGTACGTCGCGCCGGAGGAGGCCGAGGCCGAGCACAAGCGGCTGCTGGAGTGGGAGAAGCAGTGGCTGACCGCGCTGGAACTGCCGTTCCAGGTGATCGACGTGGCCAGCGGTGACCTGGGCGCGTCCGCGTCGCGCAAGTACGACTGCGAGGCGTGGATCCCGACGCAGGGCAAGTACCGCGAGCTGACCTCCGCGTCGAACTGCGACAGCTTCCAGGCTCGCCGCCTGTCCGTGCGCATGCGCGACGGCAAGAAGGTCCAGCCCCTCTCCACGCTGAACGGCACGCTGTGCGCCGTGCCGCGCACGATCGTGGCGATCCTGGAGAACCACCAGCTGGCCGACGGCTCGGTCCGCGTCCCCGAGGTCCTGCGGCCGTACCTCGGCGGGCGGGAACTGCTGGAGCCCGTGGCCAAGTGAGCTCCCTCCCCTACCGGCTCGTCGCGACGGACCTCGACGGGACGCTGCTGCGCTCCGACGACACGGTGTCGCAGCGCACGCGTGACGCGCTCGCCGCCGCCGCGGCGGCGGGCGCCGCGCACATCGTGGTCACCGGCCGGTCCGTGCCCTGGACCCGCCACATCCTCGACGAACTCGGCTACGAGGGACTCGCGGTGTGCGGCCAGGGCGCGCAGGTCTACCACGCGGGCGAGCACCGGCTGCTGACGTCGGTGACCCTGGACCGGCAGCTGGCGGGAATCGCCCTGGCGAAGCTGGAGGCCGAGGTGGGCCCGCTGGCGCTGGCCGCGAGCCGCGACGGCCTGGACGGCGAGGTGCTGGTCGGCTCCGGCTACCGGCTGCAGGACGGCCCGCTGCCGTACCTGCCGCTGGAGGACCCGGCGGACCTGTGGTCGGCGCCGCTGAACAAGCTGTACGTCCAGCACCCGGACCTGGACGACGACGCCCTGGCGAGCACCGCGCGCCAGGTGGTCGGCGGGCTCGTGGACGTCGTGGTGGCGGGCGCGGGCATAGTGGAGATCCTGCCGCTGGGCCTCAGCAAGGCGACCGGCCTCTCCCTGGCGGCCCGCCGCCTGGGCGTGAAGGCGGCGGACACGATCGCGTTCGGCGACATGCCCAACGACATCCCCATGTTCGCCTGGGCCCGGCACGGCGTCGCCATGGCCAACGCCCACGGCGACCTGAAGGCCGTGGCCGACGAGGTCACGGAGACCAACGACGCGGACGGCATCGCCGTGGTCCTGGAGCGGCTGCTCTCCCGCTGAGGTCCGAGCGGCTCCCCGGGCGGGGCGGCCCCGCCCGGGGAGCCGCCCCCGCCCGGAGTCCGGGCGCGGTGGGCCGATCAGAAGTTGATCATGTGTCCGGCGAGGCCGTGCACGGCCTCCTTCACCGCCTCGCCCAGCGTCGGGTGGGCGTGGACGTTGCGCGCCACCTCGTGGACCGTGAGGTCCCACTGCTGGGCCAGCGTCAGCTCGGGCAGCAGCTCCGTGACGTCGGGGCCGATCAGGTGGGCGCCGATGATCTCCCCGTACTTCGCGTCGCTGATCAGCTTCACGAAGCCCGTCGCGTCACCGAGGCCGTGCGCCTTGCCGTTCGCCGTGAAGGGGAACTTGGCGACCTTGACGTCGAAGCCCTTCTCCCGCGCCTGCTCCTCCGTCCAGCCGAAGCTGGCGATCTGCGGCTGGCAGTACGTCGCGCGCGGGATCATCGGGTAGTCGAGCTCCATCGTCTCGGCGCCCGCGATCGTCTCGGCGGCCACGACGCCCATGGACTCGGCCGTGTGCGCCAGCATCAGCTTCGCGGTCACGTCGCCGATGGCGTAGATGTGCGGCACCGACGTGCGGCAGTGGCCGTCCACGTCGATGGCGCCGCGCTCCGTGAGCCGTACGCCCGTCGCCTCCAGGCCGTAGCCCGTGACGTTCGGCGCGAAGCCGATCGCCTGGAGGACCTTGTCGGCCTCCAGCACCTGCTGCGCGCCGTCCTTGCCGGTGACCGTGACGCGGACCTGCGGACCGGACTCGTCGATCGACTCCACGCGCGTGGAGGTCAGGATGTCGACGCCCAGCTTGCGGTACTGCTTGGCGAGCTCGGCCGAGACGTCCTTGTCCTCCAGCGGCGCGATCCGGTCGAGGAACTCGACGATCGTGACCTTCACGCCGTAGTTGTGCATCACGTACGCGAACTCGATGCCGATCGCGCCGGCGCCCGCGATGACGACGGAGCCCGGCAGGTCCTCGGTGACGATCAGCTCCTCGTACGTGACGACCCGGTCGCTGCGGCGCGTGCCGGGCAGCAGGCGCGGCGTGGCGCCGGTCGCGATGATGCAGTGGTCGAACGAGACCGTGGCGGTCGAGCCGTCCGCCTGGGCCACCTGGAGCGTGTTCGCGTCGAGGAACGTGCCCCGGCCGGTGAACTCGGTGATCTTGTTCTTCTTCATGAGGAAGTGGACGCCCTTGACCCGGCCGTCCGCGACCCGGCGGCTGCGCCGGAACGCCTCGCCGTAGTCGAAGGAGACCTGGCCGTCGACCTTGATGCCGAACGTCTTCGCCTCGTGGGTGAAGAGGTGCGCCAGCTCGGCGTTGCGCAGCAGCGCCTTGGTCGGGATGCAGCCGACGTTCAGGCAGACGCCGCCCCAGTACTTCTCCTCGACCACCGCGACACGCTTGCCCAGCTGGGCCGCGCGGATCGCGGCGACGTAACCGCCGGGGCCTGCTCCGAGCACGACGACGTCGAAGCGGTCTGACATGGCTTGCTCCCCAGAGTGTGAGTGCGGGTCGTACGGGCCGTGCGGGTCGCGCCCGGGGCCCACAGTAATCCCGCTCGGCCCCGGCCGCTGCGGGGCCGTCCCCACCGGGACGGCCCGCGCCGGCCCCTACTCCTCCCCCGCCAGCGTCAGGGTCCGCAGCTTCCACCCGGCGAACCAGGTGGCGGCGACGGTCACCACGGCCAGCAGCACCGCCGCGACCGGCAGCGACACGTCGGAGGAGACGAGCCCCTCGCCCTGGGTCACCTTGTCGGCGACCGCGAGGGCCCACTGCTGGACGCTCAGCGTCCGCGCCCCGGAGATGATGCTGCCGAACAGGCTCTCCCAGACCAGCACGTAGACGAGGCCGAAGACGACCGCGTGCCGGCTGACCGTGCCGAAGAGGAGGAAGAGGGCGCTGTAGGCGATCGACGCGACGAGCGCGGCGACGGTGTACGCGACCGCGACCTGCTGGCCGTTGCCGTTGAGGACCAGACCGGCGATCAGGGTCGGGACGGCCGAGAAGACCATGGTCACGCCGATGGCGACGATCAGCTTGGTGAAGATGATCGTGGGGCGCTTCACCGGCTTGGCGAGGAGGTAGACGATCGAGCCGTCGTCGATCTCCGGGCCGATCGCGCCCGTGCCCGCGATGACGCCGATCAGCGGCACCATCGTGGCGAGCGCGAACCCGCCGAGGAGGTCGGCGGCGACCTGGTCGTCGGCGCCGTTGAAGAGGCGGACGGCGGCCGAGATGGCGACGAGGAGGACGGGCAGGACGAAGAGGATGGCGGCGCGGCGGCGGCCGAGGAGGCCGCGGTAGGTGAGCCGGGCGACGGTGGGGTGGTACATGGTCGAGGGCTCCCTTCAGGCCGCGACGAGATAGGAGAAGACCGACTCGAGGGACTCGTCCGAGGGCGAGACCGTCAGCAGTCGGATGGAGTGCTCCCGGGCGACCCGCGGCAGCAGCTCCGTGAACCGGCCGAAGTCCACCGCCTGCACCCGCAGGACGCCCTCGCGCACGTCCACCTCGATGCCGGCGGTGGACGGGTCGGCGATGAGCGCGGCGGCCAGGGCCCGGTCGTCGCTGGAGCGCACCAGGTAGCGGTGCGGGCGGTCGGTCATCAGGCGGCGGATGCGGCGGAAGTCGCCGCTGGCCGCGTGCCGTCCGGCGACGATGACCTCGATGTGGGAGGCGAGCTGCTCGACCTCCTCCAGGATGTGCGACGAGAACAGGACGGTGCGGCCGTCCGCGCCCATGCGCCGCAGCAGGTCCATCAGCTGCATGCGCTGGCGCGGGTCCATGCCGTTGAACGGCTCGTCGAGGAGGAGCACGGACGGGTCGTGGACGAGGGCCGAGGCCATCTTCACGCGCTGCCGCATGCCCTTGCTGTACGTGCCGATCTTCCGGTCCTGCGCGTCCTCCATCTCGACGGTGGCGAGCGCGCGCTGCGCCTCCGCCGCGCCGAGGCCGTGCAGTTCGGCGTTGGCGACGACGAACTCGCGGCCGGTGAGGAAGTCGTACATCGCCTCCCGCTCCGGCACGACGCCGATGTGGCCGTAGACGGACTCGTTGCGCCAGATCGGCCGGCCGTCGAGGGTGACGGTGCCGGTGGAGGGGGCGAGGAAGCCGCCCATCATGTTGATGAGGGTGGACTTCCCGGCGCCGTTCGGGCCGAGGAGGCCGGTCACGCCGGGGCCGATGGTCATGGTGACGTCGTTGACGGCGACGACGTTGCCGAACCAGCGGGACGCGTGGTCGATGTGGAGGGTGGTCACAGCCCGACCTTTCGGTAGCGGCGCATCAGGACGGCGTACGAGCCGGCGATGAGCGCGAGGACGACCAGGAGGTAGACCGTGCCGGCGCCGGCGCCGGGTCCCGCCTCGCCCGGGAAGGAGGTGGAGGCGCCGAGGAAGGCGGTCTGCACGCCGTCGATGAGGGTGATCGGCGAGAACAGGCCGAGCCAGGTCACGGCTTGCAGGTTGTCCGTGCTCCAGGCGATGGCCTGGACGGTGACGACGGCGCCGTACGAGATGAAGAGCGCGGCGATCACCGCCGCGACGCCGAAGCCGCGGCGGGGCGTCAGGGCGGCCAGGACCAGGCCGATCCCGCCGAAGAGGAGGGACAGCAGCGCCACCGACACCAGCCCCTGCCCGAAGCCCTTCGTCTGGTCGCCGAAGTCCATCTTCGCCAGCAGCGAGCCCACGTAGAGGATGAGCAGCGGCGAGGCGGTCAGGATGAACAGGGCGGACGCCATCGCGCCGTACTTGGCGAGGACGTAGTCGCCCCGCTCGATCGGACGGGAGAAGTACAGCGGGACGCTGCGGAAGCGCAGGTCGCGCGAGACGGACTGCGGGGCCTGGGAGGCCACGTACAGGGCGATGACCAGCTGCATGACGATGGCGTAGCGGGTGTAGTCGATCAGCAGGGTCTCGGACTTGGCGATCACGGCGACCGCGACGACGATCAGCGCCAGGGCGCACATGATGCCGAAGAGGATCATCGGCAGCACCTTCGACTTGGCGCTGCGGCCGAGTCCGTACGCCCCGCGCAGGGACTGCACGTACAGGGACCTGCGCGCGTAGGCGCGGCCGAGGCGGGGACCGTCGTACTTGCGGTACCCGATGTTGTGGATCTGCGTCTCGGCACTCATCGGGCCTGCACCTCCGGGGACTGGTCGGCCGCGGTGCCGGGGCGGAACACCTCGGCTATGTGGTGGCGGCGCTGTTCCATGCGGACGAGGCCGAGCCCCAGGTCGGCGACGGTGTCGCGCACCGTGTCGTAGGTCTCCTCGCCGGTGGCCTCCAGCAGGAGGACGTGGCCGGCGCCGGGCAGGCCCTCCTCCACGCGCGCGTGGAGGGTGACTCCGGCGGCGGTGAGCGCCGCGCGGAGGGCCGCCGTGCCGTCGGGGTGGGTGTCGGAGTCGGTGACCTCGACGGCGACGGTGGTGGTGGTCTGGGTGAAGTCGCTGGTGGAGCTGGAGCGCAGGAGGCGCCCGCCGTCGATGACGACGACGTGGTCGCAGGTCCGCTCCAGTTCGCCGAGCAGGTGCGACGTGACCAGCACCGAGATGCCGAAGTCCGTCCAGACGCGGCGGATGAGGCCCAGCATCTCGTCGCGGCCGACCGGGTCGAGGCCGTTCGTCGGCTCGTCGAGGAGGACCAGCTGCGGGTCGTGGACCAGCGCCTGGGCGAGCTTCACGCGCTGCTTCATGCCGGTGGAGTAGCCGCCCATGGGGCGGTACCGCTCCTCGTACAGGCCGACGTGGCGCAGCGTGTCGGCGGTGCGCTCGCGGGCCGCCGCGGGTGGGAGGCCCGACATGCGGGCCATGTGGACGACGAACTCGGTGGCCGAGACGTCCGGCGGCAGGCAGTCGTGCTCCGGCATGTAGCCGACGCGCTCGCGGATGGCGGGCCCGTCCGTCACCACGTCGAGGCCGAGGACCTCGGCGCGGCCCTCGGTGGCGGGGGACAGACCCAGCAGGATCTTGATCATTGTCGACTTGCCGGCTCCGTTGGCACCCACAAGTCCGGTCACACCGGGCCCGATGTCCAGGGAGAGCCGGTCGAGAGCGGTCACCCGGGGGAACCGCTTGCTGAGGCTTTCGGTGGCGATCACAGTCACGCTTCGACCGTAGTGGCGGGTACCGCGGTCCACGTCAGCCCTGACGGTTGGATCCTTGTCCGACTCCAGGCGTACGACCCCGTACGGGAGGGGCAGCCGCGCCGGGTCGTCCACAGGCGGATCACGCACCCTTGACGCCGCCGCCGGGCATGGTCACATTCGTTGGTGTCAACGTGACGGAGCGCGCGCCGCGTGCGGGCGCCTACGGGACGGGGGAAGTGGCATGGGTCTGCTGAGGGGCGCCCGCGAGCGCTGGATCCGCACGGGCGGGATCGAGCTGTGCGTCGCCGAGACGGGTGACCCGCAGCGGCCGACCGTGGTGCTGGTGCACGGCTACCCGGACTCGAAGGAGGTGTGGTCCGAGGTCGCCCTGCGGCTGGCCGACCGGTTCCACGTCGTCCTGTACGACGTGCGGGGGCACGGCCGGTCGACGGCTCCGGTGCCGCTGCGCGGCGGTTTCACGCTGGAGAAGCTGACGGACGACTTCCTGGCGGTCGCGGACGCGGTCAGCCCGGACCGCCCGGTGCACCTGGTGGGGCACGACTGGGGGTCGGTGCAGGGGTGGGAGTTCGCCACGGTCAGGCGGACCGAGGGCCGGATCGCCTCGTTCACGTCGGTGTCGGGGCCGTCCCTGGACCACTTCGGCCACTGGATCAAGGAGCGGGTGGGGCGCCCGACACCGCGCCGGGTGGGCCAGCTGCTCGGGCAGGGCGCCCGGTCCTGGTACGTCTACCTGCTGCACACGCCCGTGCTGCCGGAGCTCGCCTGGCGCGGGCCCCTCGGCAGGCGGTGGCCGGACCTCCTGCGCCGGGTCGAGAAGGTGTCCGTGGAGGGGTACCCGACCGGGTCCCTGCCGTCGGACGCGGCGCACGGCGCGTGGCTGTACCGGGACAACGTCCGCTCCCGGATGCGGCGTCCCCGCCCGGACGCGCACGCGCACGTGCCGGTGCAGCTGATCACGCCGACCGGGGACGCGTTCCTGTCGGAGCGGCTGTACGACGACCTGCCCCGGTGGGCGCCGCGGCTGGTGCGGCGCACGCTGCCGGCGAAGCACTGGGTGCCGCGCACGCGTCCGGACCAGCTGTCCGCGTGGATCGCCGAGTTCGTGACGGCGCACGAGGGGGAGGGCGCCGGGGTGCCGCCCGCCGTGGTGTCGGGGCGGCGGTACGCCGACCGGTTCGGCGGGCAGCTGGTGCTGGTGACGGGTGCGGCGAGCGGCATCGGGCGGGCGACGGCCCTGGCGTTCGCCGAGGTCGGGGCACGGGTGGTGGCCGTCGACCGGGACGCGGAGGGCGCGGCGCGCACGGCGGAGCGGGCGCTGCGGCTCGGGGCGCCCGGCGCGTGGCCGGAGGCGGTGGACGTGAGCGACGAGCAGGCGATGGAGAAGCTCGCCGCGCGGGTCGCCGCCGCGCACGGCACGGTGGACGTGCTGGTGAACAACGCCGGGATCGGCCTGTCGGGGTCGTTCTTCGACACCACGGCGGACGACTGGCGGAAGGTCCTCGACGTCAACCTGTGGGGCGTCATCCACGGCTGTCGGGTCTTCGGGCGGCAGATGGTGGAGCGCGGGCAGGGCGGCCACATCGTGAACACGGCGTCGGCGGCCGCGTTCCAGCCCACCAGGCTGCTGCCCGCGTACGGCACGTCGAAGGCGGCGGTGCTGATGCTCAGCGAGTCCCTGCGGGCCGAGCTGGCCGGGCGGGGCGTCGGCGTCACGGCGGTCTGCCCCGGCTTCGTGAACACGGGCATCACGTCGACGGCGCGCTTCACCGGGGTGTCGCAGGCGGAGGAGGGCCGGCTGCGCGAGCGCACGGCGCGGAGGTACGCGCTGCGGAACTACCCGCCGGAGAAGGTCGCCGCCGCGATCCTGCGGGCGGTCGTGGAGAACCGGGCGATGGTGCCGGTGACCCCGGAGGCCCGGGTCGCGCACCTGCTGTCCCGCGTCGCGCCGGGCGCGCTGCGGGCCGTGGCCAGGGTGTCGCCGCCGCTGTGAGCGGGCCGGCGCCGCGGCCGTACCATCCCTGGCGGGACGGCCCGGGGCAGTGGGGAGCGAACGTGTCCGAGCAGCCGGCCGGCCGGAGCCCGGCGGTCGAGTACCGGATCGAGGACCTGGCGCACCTCAGCGGCGCCACGGTCCGGACGATCCGCGCCTACCAGGACCGCGGCCTGCTGCCGCGACCCGAGCGGCGCGGCCGGTCCAACGTGTACGGGGAAGCGCACCTGGCGCGGCTGCGGCAGATCGCCGACCTGCTCGACCGGGGCTACACCCTGGCCTCCATCAAGGAACTGCTGGAGGCCTGGGACACCGGCCGGGGCCTGGGCGGCGTGCTGGGCCTGGTCGCCGAGGTGGCCGGGCCGTGGACCGACGAGCAGGCCGACCGCGTCACGCGCGCGCAGCTGGACGCCGCGTTCGGCGGCACCCCCGACGAGCGGGCCGTGGAGGAGGCCGTCGAGCTGGGCGTACTGGAACGGGTGCCGGGCAGGGACGACGAGTTCCTGGTGCCGAGCCCGCAGGAGCTGGCGGTGGCGGTGGAGCTGTACGCGGCGGGGGTGCCGCTGCTCGCCGTCGCCGGTCACCTGCGGGAGCTGCGGACCCAGGTGGAGCACATCGCCTCGCGGTTCCTGGAGTTCACCACCGAGCACGTCTTCGCCCGCTACCTCGGCCACCGGCCGCCGACGGACGCGGACGCGGCCGGGGCGGCGGTCCTGGTACGGCGGCTGCGCCCGCTCGCCCGGCAGGCGGTGGACGCCGAACTCGCCCGCGCCATGCGGATCCTCGCCGACCGCCACCTGCGGCGGCACCTCTCCCCGGGCGGCCCGCAGGAGCGGGGCGAGGAGCCGCGCGCGGTCGTCCTGCCCGCCGCGACGGTCCGGGCGGTGCACGGTCTGGTCGGCACGGAGAACGCGTCGGCGTTCATCGCGGCGGCCGCCGAACGGGAGGTGCGGGCGAGGACGTTGGACGCGCTCACCGCCCAGGCCCGGGAGGGCTCCGCGGGCGTCCCGGAAGCCTGAGGGGAGCGCCGGGGAGCCCGCATGGGGGCGGCGACGCCCGGGGGGAGGGCCCAGGGGGTCCGGAGAGGAAGACCCAAGGCGCCCGGAGGGCGGGCCGGTTGTCCACAGAATCGTCAAAAACCCTGTGGATAAGTGCAGTTGGTTGTGGACCAAACCTGCTCCGCCGTTTTTCTGTGGCAGGACGGGCGTGATCCCTGCCACGCTCTCCCCATGGACGAAAGACGCACCGTGAAGGTGTCGAAGTACCTCTCACGGCATCTGCGCCACCAGCCCGAGCGGATCGGCCTCGTCCTCGACCCGCAGGGCTGGGTCGCCGTCGACGAGCTGCTGCGGGCCATGGACCGGCACGGCATGCCGGTCAGCCGCGCCGAGCTGGAGCACGTCGTCGCGACGAACGACAAGCGGCGCTTCGCCGTCGACGGCGACCGCATCCGGGCGAGCCAGGGCCACACCGTCGACGTGGACCTCGGCCTGCCGCCCGCCACCCCGCCCGCGCACCTCCACCACGGCACCGTCGCCCCGTGCCTGGGCGCGATCCGGGCCGAGGGCCTGCGCCCCATGAACCGCCACCACGTCCACCTCTCCCCCGACCGGGAGACCGCGTCGCGGGTCGGGGCCCGGCGGGGCCGGCCGGTCGTCCTCACCGTGGAGGCCGGCGCCATGCACGACGACGGCCACGTCTTCCACGTCAGCGCCAACGGCGTCTGGCTCACGGACGCCGTACCCCCGCGCTACCTGCGGTTCCCGGGGTGATCACGGCGACCCGCGTTCGGCCGGGGCCGTAGGCTCGGGGCATGAGTCTGCGCCTGAGCACCGTGGTCCTGCCCGTCCGCCGCTGGCACGAAGGGGGCCGCGACCAGTGGACGCGCGCCGAGGAGCTGGGCTTCCACGCCGCGTACACGTACGACCACCTGTCCTGGCGGACCTTCCGCGACGGACCCTGGTTCGGCGCGGTGCCGACGCTGACGGCCGCGGCGGCGGCCACCCGCCGGATGCGCCTGGGCACGCTGGTCACCTCGCCGAACTTCCGCCACCCGGTCACCCTCGCCAAGGAGCTGATCTCCCTGGACGACGTCTCCGGCGGCCGGATCACCCTCGGCATCGGCGCGGGCGGCAACGGCTTCGACGCGACGGCGCTCGGGCAGGAGGCGTGGACGCCGCGGGAGCGGGCGGACCGGTTCGCCGAGTTCGTGCCGCTGCTCGACCGGCTCCTCACCGAGGGGGCCGTCACCCACGAGGGCACCCACTACTCGGCGCACGAGGCGCGCAACGTCCCGGGCTGCGTCCAGCGCCCGCGGCTGCCGTTCGCCGTGGCGGCGACCGGCCCGCGCGGGATGCGGCTCGCCGCCCGGCACGGCCAGGCGTGGGTCACCACGGGGGACCCGAAGCTGTTCGAGACGGGCACGCCCGAGCAGTCCCTGGCGGCGCTCCGCGAGCAGCTCGGGAAGCTGGGCAAGGCGTGCGCCGAGGCCGGCCGGGACGCGGGGGAACCGGACAAGATCCTGCTGACCGGGTTCACCCCGGAGGCGAACGGCCTCCTGGAGTCCGTGGACGCCTTCGTGGACTTCGCCGGACGCCACGCCGAACTGGGTTTCGACGAGATCGTGGTGCACGCGCCCGTTCCCGATTCGGTGTTCGCCGCCGACGAGGCCGTCTTCGAGCGGATCGCCACCGAGGGGATCGCCCAGCTGGAGCGGTGAGCGGCAGCCCGGCCGGGTCATAGGTATCCCCCGTTTCCCCCGTTTCGCCTGGCGGTGGTCGAACGGCTCAAATGTGCGGCGTTTCGCACGTCCGTGCGCCGCGGGAGCGGCTCATCCGGGACAATGGGTACGTGACCTCACCGACGACCTTCCCCCACAGCCGTCCGATGTCGCAGCAGCGCCCGCGGATGATCGCCACCGATCTTGACGGAACGCTTCTGCGAGATGACAAGACCGTTTCGGACCGGACGGTCGCGGCGCTCGCCGCCGCCGAGGAGGCCGGGATCGAGGTCTTCTTCGTCACCGGGCGGCCCGCCCGCTGGATGGACGTCGTCAGCGAGCACGTCCACGGACACGGCCTGGCGATCTGCTCCAACGGGGCGGCCGTCGTCGACCTGCACGCCGGGCGGAGGATCGTCGAGGTGCGGCCGCTGGATCGGCGGACCGCGCGTGACGTCGTCGAGACCCTGCGCCGGGAGGCCCCCGGCACGGCCTTCGCGATGGAGTTCGCCGACGGCATCCGCCACGAGCCGGACTACCCGCCCCTCCACCTGGACGCCGCCGTCGCGGTCGGTCCCGCCGAGAAGCTGCTCCACGAGGACGTGCCCGGCTCCGGGACGCCGCTGCTGAAGCTGCTGGCCCTCCACCGCGACCTCACGCCCGACGGCTTCCTCGCCCTGGCCCGTACGGCCGCCGGGCACCGCGCCACCATCACGCGCTCCAGCCCCACCGCGCTGCTGGAGGTGAGCGGCCTCGGGGTCTCCAAGGCCAGCACGCTCGCCCTGTGCTGCGCCGAGCGCGGCATCTCGGCCGACGAGGTGGTGGCGTTCGGCGACATGCCCAACGACATCGAGATGCTCACCTGGGCGGGCAGGTCCTACGCCATGGGCAACGCCCACCCGGACGTCGTCGCCGCCGCCTCCGGCCGGACCGTCGCCAACGAGGAGGACGGCGTCGCCGCCGTGATCGAGGCCATCCTCGCCGACCGCTGAGTCACCGGGCCGACCCCGCGCGCCGCCGGGTCACCGCCTCGACCGGCCGCCCAGTTCGACGCCGTGTTCGCGCAGCCAGGGCAGCGGGTCGACGCCCGAGCCGAGGTGCGGGGTCAGGCGCACCTCGAAGTGCAGGTGGGGGCCGGTCGAGTTGCCGGTCGTCCCCGCCTGGCCGACCCACTGGCCGGCGGCGACCGGCTGGCCCGGCCCCACGGCGGTCGACGCCAGGTGCGCGTACTGCGAGTACCAGCCGTTCGTGTGCCGGACGACCACCTCGATCCCGAAGGCGCCCCCGCACGACACCGCGTGGACCCGCCCCGCCCCGATCGACCGCACGGGCGTACCGACGCCCACGGCGAAGTCCTGCCCCGTGTGCCGGTGCGCCCAGTACTTCCCCGTGCTGTCGAAACCGGCGGACAGCTCGTACCCGTCCGCCTCGGACACCGGCGCCACCCACGGCGCTCCCGCACCCCGCGCGCCGCCCGGCCGCTCCGGCCCCACCGCACCCCGCGCGCCGCCCGGCTGCTCCAGCCGCGCCGCGCCCCGGCAGCTGCCCGCCGCCACGCTCCGGTCCGCCACCGCCTGCAACCGCCACCGGGCCCGCTCCAGCCGCGCCTCCAGGTCCCGCTTCACCGCCGCGAGCCGCGCGTGGCGCGCCTCCAGGTCCCGCCAGGCCGTCCGGGCCCGGGCCACCGCCGCCTCCAGCAGCCGCTCGGCCCGGTCCGTGCGCCGCACCAGCCGGTCCACGGCCTGCCCCGCCTGCCGCGCCATCCGCGCGGCGCGCAGCGCGTCCTCCGGGTCGTCGGCGAGCAGCAGCCCCGCGGCCGGCGGCAGCGAACCGCCCGTCCGGTACTGGGCGCGGGCCACCTCCCCCGCCCGTCCGTGCAGGACGGCCAGGTGGCGCCGCTTGTCGTCCAGCTCCCCCTGGAGCCGAAGGGCACTGACCCGCTGCGCGGCCGCGGCGTGCCTTCCCCGTTCGTACGCCTCCGTGACCCGCGACGCCTCCGTGAGCAGCCGGGCCACCTCGGTGCTCACGGCCGGCACGTCCGGTCCGGCGGCCGGGACCGCGGCGGCGGGCAGCGAAAGGGCGATCAGGACGGCCGGCGCGAACAGCACCGACCCGGGCAGTGACCGTCGGCCGTGGGGGAGGCGCATCCTGGGATGGTGGCCCTTCGGCCCCGCCTTCCCCGGGATCTCGCCGCTCCGCCCGCCGCCGTACCGCCGACCGGTCTACGGCCGTACCGCCGACTGGCCCACGCCGTCCGCCGACCGGCCGACACCGGCACGGGGCCCTCCCCCGCGCCCGCACCGCGCCGTCCTACGCGCTCCTCGGCGCGGGCGGGTCCGCCGGTGCGCCGAGGTGGAGGTCCGCCGCGCGCTCCCGTTCCCGCATCCGCCGCAGCGGTCCCTCCGCGGCCACCAGCTCCGCGTAGGGGCCCCGCTGGACGACCCGGCCGCCCGCCAGGACCACGACCTCGTCGACGGCGTCGAGCCCGTGCAGCCGGTGCGTGATGAGGACCGTGGTGCGGCCGCGCGTCGCCCGCAGCAGGTCCTCGGTGAGCGCGTCGGCCGTGACCAGGTCGAGGTGCTCGGCGGGTTCGTCGAGGACGAGGACCGGGAAGTCCGCGAGGAGGGCACGGGCCAGGGCGAGCCGCTGCCGCTGCCCGCCGGAGAGCCTCGCGCCGTGCTCGCCGACCAGGGTGTCCAGGCCGTCCGGCAGCGCGTCGACCCAGTCCAGGAGCCGTGCCTCGGCCAGCGCCCGGCGCATCTCGTCGTCACCCGCCCCGGTCCTGGCCAGCCGCAGGTTCTCGCGGACGGTGCTGTCGAAGAGGTGGGCGTCCTGGGCGCACAGCCCGACGAACCGGCGTACGTCGTCCCCGTCGAGCGCCGTCGCGTCGGTGCCGCCGAGGCGGTACGTGCCGGCCCCGACCTCCACGAACCGCAGCAGCACCTGCGCCAGCGTCGTCTTGCCGGCCCCCGACGTGCCGACGACGGCGACCCGCCGCCCGGCCTCCAGGCGCAGGTCGAGCGAGACGAGGGCGTCCCGGTCCTGTCCGGGGTGCCGGGCCGTCACCCCGGACAGCTCCAGCGGGAACGGGCTCCCGGGCGCCGGGGCGGGCCGCTCCGGCTCCGTCACGGGGACGGGCGCGTCGAGCACCTCGAAGACCCGCTCGGCGCTGCGCCGCACCCGCTGGCGGTACTGCACGGCCGACGGCATCCCCGTCACGGCTTCGAACGCGGCGAGCGGGGTGAGCACGACGACCGCCAGGGCGACCCCGTCGAGCCGCCCCTCCCGCACCGCCTGGACCCCGACCAGCGCGGCCGCGGCCACGGTCAGCCCGGTGGCCAGCGCGATGAGCCCGCCGCCGAGCGCCGTCGCGGCGGACTGGCGCGCGGCGATCCGGGTGAGCACCCCGTCCGCCTCCCTGACCCGACCGACACGGTCACGCAGCGCACCGGCCACCGTCAGTTCGGCGCAACCGCGCAGCAGGTCGGTCACCCGGCCGGCGAGGACGCCGCGGGCGGGGGCGAGCCGCCGCTCGGCACGGCGGGCGACGGCACCGCCGAGCGCCGGAACGGCGACACCCGCCACGAGCAGGCCGACCGCGAGGACGGCACCCGACTCGGGCAGCAACCACGCCGTGAACCCGGCGGCGCCGGCACCGACCAGCAGCGCCGTACCGGCGGGCAGCAGCCAGCGGAGCCAGTAGTCCTGGAGGGCGTCCACGTCGGAGACGAGCCGCGACAGCAGGTCGCCGCGGTGGGTGCGGCGCAGCCCGGCCGGCGCGATGCGCTCCAGGCGCCGGTAGGCGGCCACCCGCAGATCGGCCAGCATGCGCAGGACGGCGTCGTGCGACACGAGCCGCTCGGCGTACCGGAACACCGCCCGGCCGATGCCGAAGGCCCGGGTCGCGGTGACGGCGACCATCAGGTGGAGGATCGGAGGCTGTTCGGAGGCCCGGGAGATCAGCCAGCCGGACACGGCCATGAGGCCGACGGCCGACGCGAGGGCGAGGCTGCCGAGCAGCAGCGCCAGTGCGAGGCGGCCGCGCAGCTCACCGGCCATCGCCCGGACCCGGGTGAGAGCGCGCCGCCCCGGCTCCGGTGTGGCGGGACCGGTCACGGTGTGCCCAGGCCGGGCCGCGGACTGGCCGCCGTACAGGCCGCCGACGACTCCGAAGGCGTCGTCGACCATGTCGGTGCCCGCGTCGATCACCGCCGGCCCCGCCACCGCGTCCCCGGCCTCCGTCCCCGCGCCGGTTCCCGGTACGGCCGGCGGGACCTTCGCCCCGGGGCGCAGCGCGACCACCCGGTCCGCCACGGCGAGCAGCGCGGGCCGGTGCACGACCAGGAGCACCGTCCGGCCGACGGCGAGCCGGCGCACCGCCTCCACGACGGCGGCCTCGGTCGCGCCGTCCAGCGCGGCGGTCGGCTCGTCGAGGAGCACCACCGGCCGGTCGGCGAGGAACGCCCGGGCCAGGGCGAGCCGCTGCCGCTGCCCGGCCGACAGGCCGGCGCCGTCCTCGCCGAGCACCGTGCCGACGCCGTCCGGCAGATCGGCGACGAAGTCGGCGCCCGCCTCCCGCAGCGCGCCCCGCACGGCGTCCTCGTCCGCGTCCGGCCTGGCCAGGCGCACGTTCTCGGCGATCGTCCCGGCGAACAGGTACGGCCGCTGCGGCACCCAGGCGACCCGTTCCCGCCACCGCTCCGGGTCCAGCGCCGCGACGTCCACGCCGCCCGCCCGTACGGTGCCCTCGTCCGGCGCGGTGAAGCCCAGCACCACGTCCAGCACCGTGGACTTGCCGACGCCGCTCGGCCCGACCAGGGCGACCGTCTCGCCCGGTTCGACCACGAGCGACGCCCGGTCCAGCGACGGCCCGGTGCGCCCCGCGTGCCGTACGGTCACCTCGTCCAGCTCGATCCGCGCCGGGCCTTCGGGCAGCACCTCCGTCCCGGCCTCCCGCACCGGGGCCTCCAGTACCGCGAAGACCTCCTCGGCGGCCGACAGCCCCTCCGCCGCGGCGTGGTACTGCGTGCCGACCTGGCGCAGCGGCAGGTACGCCTCGGGCGCGAGGATCAGGATGACCAGGCCGGTGTACAGGTCGAGGGTGCCGTGGACCAGGCGCGTGCCGATGCCGACGGCCACCAGCGCCACCGACAGGGTCGACAGCAGTTCCAGCGCGAAGGACGACAGGAAGGCGACCCGCAGGGTCCGGAGCGTCGCCCGCCGGTACTGCGCGGTGATGGAGCGGATCGACTCCGCCTGCGCCTTCGCCCGGCCGAACACCTTCAGGGTCGGCAGTCCGGCCACCACGTCGAGGAAGTGTCCCGACAGCCGGGACAGCAGCTTCCACTGGCGGTCCATGCGCGCCTGCGTGGCCCAGCCGATGAGGACCATGAAGATCGGGATCAGCGGCAGGGTGACCACGATGACGGCCGCCGACACCCAGTCCTCGGTGACGATGCGCGCGAGGACGGCCACCGGGACGACGACGGCGAGGCCCAGCTGGGGGAGGTAGCGGGCGAAGTAGTCGTCCAGCGCGTCCACGCCCCGTGTGGCCAGCGCCACCAGGGAGCCGGTCCGCCGGCCGCTCAGCCAGCCCGGCCCGAGCGCGGCCGCCCGCTCCAGCAGCCGGCCGCGCAGTTCGGACTTGACCGCCGCGCTCGCGCGGTGGGCGGCCAGTTCGGTCAGCCAGGACACCAGCCCGCGGCCCACGGCGACCGCGGCGAGCGACAGGAGCGGCGCGGAGAGGTCGTCGACGGCCATGCCGTGCCGGAAGGCGCCGACGACGACCTCGGCGACGAGCATCGCCTGGGCGACCACCAGCGCCGCTCCGACCAGGCCGAGGAGGACCACGGCCAGCAGGAAGACGCGGGTGGCGCGGGCGTGGCGGAGCAGTCGCGGGTCGATCGGTTTCACGTGAAACATCCCCTGCCGGTGGTACCTAGTGGGCGTCGGCGATGTGCTGCGTGCCGATGCGCTTGCGGAACACCCAGTAGGTCCAGCCCTGGTAGAGGAGGACGAGCGGGGTGGCGACCGCCGCGCACCAGGTCATGATCTTCAGGGTGTACGGGCTGGAGGACGCGTTGGTGACGGTCAGGCTCCAGTCCGGGTCCAGCGAGGACGGCATGACGTTCGGGAAGAGCGTCAGGAAGAGCATCGCGACCGTCGCGGCGATCGTGACGCCGGACAGCGCGAACGACCAGCCCTCGCGCCCCGCCCTGATGGCTCCGACCGCCCCGACGAGCGCGGCCGCGGCGACGGCCCCCGCGACCAGGCTCGTCCCGTCGCCGCGCGCCGACTGCGTCCAGACCAGGAAGCCGAGGGCGACGGCGGCGGTGACCAGGCCCAGGGTCCACGCCAGCTTCCTGGCCCGCACCCGGATGTCGCCGACGGTCTTGAGAGCGGTGAACACCGCCCCGTGGAAGGTGAAGAGGGCCAGGGTGGTCAGCCCGCCGAGCAGCGCGTACGGGTTGAACAGGTCGAAGAGGGTGCCGACGTACTCCTTCGACGCGTCGATCTCGACGCCCCGCACGATGTTGCCGAAGGCCACGCCCCACAGCGCCGCGGGGATGAGGGAGGTCCAGAAGATGGCCTGCTCCCAGTTGTGCTGCCAGCGGTGTTCGGGCCGCTTGGCCCGGTACTCGAAGGCGACGCCGCGCACGATCAGGCAGAGCAGGATGACGAGGAGCGGCAGGTAGAAGCCGGAGAAGAGGGTGGCGTACCAGTCCGGGAAGGCGGCGAAGGTGGCGCCGCCCGCGGTGAGCAGCCACACCTCGTTGCCGTCCCAGACGGGGCCGATGGTGTTGATGAGGACGCGCTTCTCGACCCGGTCGCGGGCGAGCAGCTTGGTGAGGACGCCGACGCCGAAGTCGAAGCCCTCCAGGAAGAAGTAGCCGGTCCACAGGACGGCGATGAGTACGAACCAGACGGTGTGGAGTTCCATGCCTCGCTCCCCTTCCTCAGTACGAGAAGGCCATGGGGCGGTCGGCGTCGCGGTCGTGGCCGCCGATCCTGGTGGGCGGGTTGAGATCGGCCTCGGTGAGCTCCGGGGGGCCGGCCTTGACGTACTTCACGAGCAGCTTGAACTCGATCACGGCGAGCACCGCGTAGAGCAGGGTGAAGGCGGTCATCGAGATCAGGACCTCGATCTGGGAGACGCCGGGGGAGACGGCGTCGCTGGTGCGGAAGACGCCGTACACGACCCAGGGCTGGCGGCCCGTCTCGGTGAAGATCCAGCCCCAGGAGTTGGCTATCAGCGGGAAGGCCAGCGTCCACAGGGCGACGAGCCAGTACAGCTTGGTCAGCCGGGGGCTGAGGGGCTTCTTCAGGAGGACGAGGTGCGGCACCTCTTCGTCGCCGACGCGCAGGGCCCGGGGCAGGAGGAACTTCTTGCGGGTCAGCCAGAGCCCGAGGAGGCCGAGCCCGAAGGAGGCCATGCCGAAGCCGATCATCCAGCGGAACGACCAGTAGGCGACGGGGATGTTGGGCCGGTAGTCGCCGGGGCCGTGCTTCTCCTGCTCGGCCTTGTTGGTGTCGTTGATGCCGGGTACGTACGAGGAGAAGTCGTCGTTGGCCAGGAAGGACAGCAGGCCCGGGATCTCGACGGCGACCTTGTTGTGGCCCTCGTCGACGTCGCCGTAGGCGAAGACGGAGAACGGGGCGGGGCCCTCGCCGTTCCACAGCGCCTCGGCGGCGGCCATCTTCATGGGCTGCTGCTTGAACATGACCTTGCCGAGCAGGTCGCCGCTGATCGCGGTCAGCATGCCCGCGACCACCACGGTGACCAGGCCGAGCCGCAGCGAGGTCTTCATCACCGGGACGTGCTTCCGCCGGGCCAGGTGGAAGGCGGCGATGCCGACCATGAACGCGCCGCCGGTCAGGAAGGCCGCGGTCATCGTGTGGAAGACCTGGGTGAGGGTGGTGTTCTGGCTCAGGACGGCCCAGAAGTCGGTCAGCTCGGCGCGCCCCGACTCCTTGTCGATCCGGTAACCGACCGGGTGCTGCATCCAGGAGTTGGCGGCCAGGATGAAGTAGGCGGAGAGGATGGTGCCCATCGACACCATCCATATGCAGGCGAGGTGGATGCGCTTCGGCAGCTTGTCCCAGCCGAAGATCCACAGCCCGATGAAGGTCGACTCGAAGAAGAACGCGATCAGCGCCTCGAAGGCGAGGGGCGCGCCGAAGACGTCACCGACGAACCGCGAGTAGTCCGACCAGTTCATCCCGAACTGGAACTCCTGCACGATGCCGGTGACCACACCCATCGCGATGTTGATCAGGAAGAGCTTGCCCCAGAACTTGGTGGCCCGGAGGTACTTCTCCTTGTCGGTGCGCACCCACGCGGTCTGGAGACCGGCGGTGAGCGCGGCGAGTGAGATGGTCAGGGGGACGAAGAGGAAGTGGTAGACGGTGGTGATCCCGAACTGCCACCGCGCCAGCGTCTCTGGCGCCAGAGCCAGGTCCACGACGATCTTCTCCTTACGGCCTAGCAGCCCTGCGGCCTCACAGCCCCACGGCCTTCCGTTCGCCCGCCGAATCCGGTTGATCTTGGGAGGAACCCGGCGCGCTTGTGAATGCGTTCACAATCACAAACATTATGACTCAGACGGAATCCGTAGCTTGACGCGGGGGGTCTCTCTCCCCCGAAACCTCAACACCCTGTTGAGTCCCAGCCATGCGGCACGCGTCTCCGGCGCGTCGGCCGAACGGCTCTGACCAGCGAGAACCCCCGCGAGCACGCGCCCGCGGGGGTTCTCCCGTCCTTCTCCACCACTCGTATCGAGCGGGAATGTCTCCTTCGCCACACCCGCCGACACCACACCGGAGGCCCGGCGTCCACCGGGTCGTCGGGCCCGGCGCGCGGCCTCCGGGTGGAGGGCGGCGCGCCGGCCCCGCCGTACGGGCCGGCGCCCCCGGCCCTGACCGGTATCGGTCCCCGGCCCGGACGCCGGTCGGCGCCGGGTCCGGTCAGCGACGGTCGGAACCGGTCAGAACTTCTCCTTGTAGAACGTCTCGGCCGTCCGCAGGAAGATGTCGTTCGCCTCGACCTCGCCGATCGTGACCCGGACCCCGTCGGGCGCGAACGGCCGCACGACCACGCCCGCCGCCTCGCAGGCGGCGGCGAACTCGCCGGAGAGCTCGCCGAGCGGCAGCCACACGAAGTTGGCCTGCGTCACGGGCAGCCGCCAGCCCTGGGCCGCCAGCGCCTCGACCACCCGCGTGCGCTCGCACACCAGCGAGCCGACCCGGCCCAGCAGCTCGTCCTCGGCGCGCAGCGAGGCCACCGCCGCGTCCTGCGCGATCTGCGTGACGCCGAACGGCACGGCCGTCTTCCGCAGGGCCGCCGCCACCGGCTCGTGGGCGATCGCGAAACCGATCCGCATGCCCGCCAGGCCGTACGCCTTGGAAAAGGTGCGCAGCACCGCGACGTTCGGCCGGTCCCGGTAGAGCTCGATGCCGTCGGGCACCTCCTTGTCCCGGATGAACTCGATGTACGCCTCGTCGAGGACGATCAGGATGTCCGACGGCACCCGGTCCAGGAACCGCTCCAGCTCCGCCCGGCGCACCACCGTGCCCGTGGGGTTGTTGGGGTTGCAGACGAAGATCAGGCGCGTGCGCTCGGTGATCGCCTCGGCCATCGCGTCCAGGTCGTGCACGCCCTCCTCGGTGAGGGGGACCAGGACCGGCGTGGCACCCGCGATCTGCGTGACGATGGGGTACGCCTCGAAGGACCGCCAGGCGAACATCACCTCGTCGCCGGGGCCGGCCGTGGACTGCACCAGGGACTGGGCGATCCCGACGGAGCCCGTGCCGGTCGCCAGGTGGGTCACCGGCACCCCGAAGCGCTCGGACAGCTCGTTCATCAGGGCGGTGCACGCCAGGTCCGGGTAGCGGTTGAGGTCCGCCGCCGCGGCCAGCGCCTTCTCCATGACGCCCGGGAGCGGCGGGTAGGGGTTCTCGTTGGAGGACAGCTTGTACGCAACGCGGCCCTCGGCGGCGGTGGCCGGCTTCCCCGGCTTGTAGGTGGGGATGTTGTCCAGCACGGCGCGCAGCTTGGGGCTTGTCTCGCTCACTGTGGTCCTCCTCGACCGTATGTGCACCATGGATACTGCACACCTTATGAGGATTCCGCGTCCCTGCGAATGGCCGAACGACGCCAATGCGCGGGAGGCCGCGAAGGAGGGGCCGGATCCTGTGCCCCAGCGCCGTGGGGGCGCGCGGCGCACTGGCGCGAGCGGGTGGCTCGCGCCGTAGCGCGCGTCCCCCGTAGAGGTGAGTTGCACGCTTCCCGCCACCTCGCCCAGCGGCCTGGCCTATGCGCGTGGACAACCGGCCACTCGCCGAAAAACCCGCCAACATCCTTGAGTTTCAATGCTGTTGGTCGCTTTCGACCTTGCAGAAACGTGCCTGTCAACGCCGGATCACCGGACCGCCGCAGCCCGCCGCCATCCCCCTACTATCGGCACGCCATGACAGCAGCAGGGAAGCACCAGGTGAGCCGGGCACAGACCCGGGGGAACCGGCAGGGGCGCGCGGGCATCCGGGACGTGGCCGCCGCGGCCGGCGTCTCCATCACGACTGTCTCCGACGCGCTCAACGGCAAGGGCCGGCTCCCGGACGCCACCCGCCGCCACGTCCGCGAGGTGGCCGACCGGCTGGGCTACCGGCCCTCCGCGGCCGCCCGCACGCTCCGTACCGGCAAGTCGGGCCTCATCGGCCTGACCGTGACGACCTACGGGGATGAACCTTTCACCTTCACCGAGTTCGCGTACTTCGCCGAGATGGCCAGAGCGGCCACCTCCGCCGCGCTCGCCCGCGGCTACGCCCTCGTCATCCTGCCCGCCACCTCACGCCGCAGCCCGGCCGACATCTGGTCGAACGTGGCCCTCGACGGCACGGTCGTGATCGACCCGTCCGACCACGACCCCGTCGTCACCGAGCTCGTCCGCCAGGGCCTGCCCGTCGTCTCGGACGGCCGCCCCGCCGGCTCGCTCCCGGTGACCGCCTGGGTCGACAACGACCACGAGGCGGCCGTCCTCGGTCTCCTCGATCACCTCGCCGAGGCCGGCGCCCGCCGGATCGGCCTGCTCACCGGCACCACCACCGACACGTACACGCGGCTGTCCACCACCGCGTACCTCGACTGGTGCACGCGCGTCGGCCAGGACCCCGTGTACGAGGCGTACCCGGCCCACGACCCGTGCGCCGGCGCCATCGCCGCCGACCGGCTGCTGGCCCGCCCCGACCGCCCGGACGCCGTGTACGGGTTGTTCGACCCGAACGGTACGGACCTGCTGGCCGCGGCACGGCGGTACGGGCTGCGCGTTCCCGAGGACCTGCTGCTCGTCTGCTGCAGCGAGTCGACCGTGTACGCCACGACCGAGCCGCCGATCACCACCCTGTCGCTCAAGCCGCGCCGCATCGGCACCGCCGTCGTCCAGTTGCTCATCGACGCGATCGAGGGGATCGAACACGACCGGCCGGTCGGACAGGTCATACCGACGGAACTCATCGTCCGGACGTCGTCGCAGCGCAGGCCGCCGCGCACGACGGTCAGTCCGCCACGCCAACCGCGCCAGGAGTAGGACACCTCCGGCCGGTCCCGGACAGAACCGGGCAGAAACCCACGAGGGGCCGGCGGAATCCCGGCAACGCCCTGACGGGAAGCCGGCTTTCCCCGGTCCAGACCTTCACAATTGGGGCGAAACCTCCGGCGAACCGGGCGTGCTCCCTGATTCACCACCCCTGGTGCGTCACACAGCACAAGCCTCATTCCTATGATGGGCGCACGACAGCGCGGGCCGCCCCGACCAGGCCGGTCCGCGATGTGAGGGCGTCGCGACGGTGGTGGAGGGGTCGATGACTCAGGGGGCCGGTCAGGGACCCGTGGTGCGGACGGCGACGTTGCGTGACTTCCGCGTACCGCCGTACGCCCAGGTGCCCGTACAGGGTCATTCCGAACATCCGCAGCCGCAGCAGCCCCGGCAGCCCGCTCCGCGGCATCCGGCACAGCCGCAGCAGCCGCCGCAGGCATCCGAGCCGCGCGTCCCCCAGCAGGCGCACCCGCACCAGGCGCAGCCCCCGCTCCCCCCGGTGCCGGCGTCCCAGCCCCCGGCGGCGCACCTGCCGCACCCGGGCAACGCGTTCCCCGACGACGAGTACCCGGACGGGTACACGCCGACCGAGCGCGACCTGCCGGTGATCAACCGGGGTGACACGCTCCAGGTCTCCGTCACCGCGCCGCCCGACCCGGCCTCCGCGGCGCCGCTCGTCGGGCAGGGCCCCGGCCCCGGCCCGCTGTACGTCGTGGGCGACGTCCACGGCTACCTCGACGAACTCCTGGTCGCCCTGCGCGAGCAGGGTCTCGTCGACGCGGACGGCCGCTGGGCGGCCGGCAACACCCGCCTGTGGTTCCTCGGCGACTTCACGGACCGCGGTCCGGACGGCATCGGCGTCATCGACCTCGTCATGCGGCTCTCCGCGGAGGCGGCGGCCGCGGGCGGCTACTGCAAGGCCCTGATGGGCAACCACGAACTGCTGCTGCTCGGCGCGAAGCGGTTCGGCGACACACCCGTGAACTCCGGGGCCGGAACGGCCACCTTCCAGGCCGCCTGGCTGCTCAACGGCGGCCAGAAGAGCGACATGGACCGCCTCCAGGACGTCCACCTCCAGTGGATGTCCCGCCTCGACGCGATCGTCGAGCAGGACGACCACCTGCTGCTGCACTCCGACACCACGGCGTACCTGGAGTACGGCGACACGATCGAGGACGTGAACGACACCGTCCACGAGATCCTCACCCGCAACGACGCCGACGAGTGCTGGGACCTGTTCCGCAAGTTCACCAAGCGGTTCGCGTTCCGCGACGAGGGCGGCGCCAACGCCGCACGCGAACTGCTCGCGACGTACGGCGGCCGGCGCGTCGTCCACGGTCACAGCCCCATTCCGTACCTGCTGGGCGAGGTCGGCACCGAGGACGCGGACGGCGAGAGCACCGGCCCCGTCGTCGAAGGCCCCCACGTGTACGCGGACGGCCTCGCCATCGCCATGGACGGTGGCGTGACCATGGCCGGGAAGCTGCTCGTCCAGCAGCTACCGCTACCTCACTGAGCGCATCCGAAACAGGCGAATTCCGGAAACCCCTGTCACCCCTCGGTGTGCCGGCTCTACCATCGGCGTTCCCAACTGCCGTTTCTCCGCGGGCTTCCACGCCCCACGGGAGTATCGGGGGACGCACCATGAAGAGGGCTCCGCACCTGCTGCCCGAGGACCGCGCCGACTACGAGCGCCTCCTCGACGAGGCGCTGCGCACCGTGCACGACCGACCGGACCTGGTGGCCGTCGGCCGTCGGCTCGACACCCACCAGCTCCGCACCATGGCCCTCGGCGCCGCGGCCCTGATCAGCGCGGCCGCCGCGACCGAGTACGAGCACTTCGTGCGCGTGCGGGAGGAGCGGCGCAGACCCCCGGGGGCGTCCGTGATGGCCTCCGTCCTCGGCGGCCCCGGCGACGAGACCACGCCCGGCGCCGGGCTGGGCGTCGTCGTCACCGTCCTGACGCCGGTCCTGGCCGGCACCGCGGCGCTCGTCCTCCTGCTCACGGGGTACGTGCTGAAGATGCTCGACCCGCCGCCGGACGTCACCGACCCGCTGCTCACCGCCGGCTGGTTCTTCGCCGCCGTCGCCGCCGTCGGCCTCCTGGTGGCGGCCGCCGGGCTGCTGGTCACCGCCCTGCGCAACCGCCCCGTGGAGACGCCCGGGCCGCGGGGACCTGGCGGGGACCCGCCCGACGAGGTCTCCCGCGCGCGGGAGGCCTGGCGCCGCGCCCTGCTGGAACGCGGCATCCTGCCCTTCCTGCGTGAAGCGCTGGCCGAACCGGGCGGCGCGTCCGCATCCGCCCCCGAGCCACCGCGCTCGCTCCCCCCGTCACCGCGCCCCCGGCCGCCGGGCGCCGACCTCACCGGCCCCGGCCTCGCCCGGCCGGAGCCCGGCACGGAATGACCGGCCGCTCCGGCCCGCGGCTCCCGGGGAGCCGCGGGCCGGAGCGGCCGGCGACCGGATCGGCGGGCTCCCCGGTCAGTCCGCCAGCGGCAGGTAGACGCGGTTGCCCGCGGCGGCGAACTCCTTGGACTTCTCCTCCATCCCGGCCTGGATCTCCTCCTGCCGGAGATCGCCGCCGTGCTCCCGCCGGATGTCCTGGGAGATCTTCATCGAGCAGAACTTCGGCCCGCACATCGAGCAGAAGTGCGCGGTCTTGGCGGGCTCCGCCGGCAGCGTCTCGTCGTGGAACTCGCGCGCCGTGTCCGGGTCGAGGGCCAGGTTGAACTGGTCCTCCCAGCGGAACTCGAACCGCGCGTCCGACAGCGCGTCGTCCCACTCCTGCGCACCCGGGTGGCCCTTGGCCAGGTCCGCCGCGTGCGCCGCGATCTTGTACGTGATGACACCGGTCTTCACGTCGTCGCGGTTCGGCAGGCCCAGGTGCTCCTTGGGCGTGACGTAGCAGAGCATCGCGGTGCCCCACCAGGCGATCATCGCCGCGCCGATGCCGGAGGTGATGTGGTCGTACGCCGGTGCCACGTCCGTGGTCAGCGGGCCGAGCGTGTAGAACGGCGCCTCCTCGCAGATCTCCTGCTGGAGGTCGATGTTCTCCTTGATCTTGTGCATCGGGACGTGGCCCGGGCCTTCGATCATCGTCTGCACGTCGTGCGCCTTGGCGATCCGGTTGAGCTCGCCCAGCGTGCGCAGCTCCGCGAACTGCGCCTCGTCGTTGGCGTCGGCGATCGAACCGGGCCGCAGGCCGTCACCGAGCGAGAACGTCACGTCGTACGCGGCGAGGATCTCGCAGAGCTCCTCGAAGTTCTCGTACAGGAAGGACTCCTTGTGGTGCGCCAGGCACCACGCGGCCATGATCGAGCCGCCGCGCGAGACGATGCCGGTCTTGCGGCGGGCCGTCAGGGGCACGTACCGCAGCAGCACGCCCGCGTGGACGGTCATGTAGTCGACGCCCTGCTCGGCCTGCTCGATGACGGTGTCCTTGTAGATCTCCCAGGTCAGCTCCTCGGCCTTGCCGTCGACCTTCTCCAGCGCCTGGTAGAGCGGCACGGTGCCGATCGGCACGGGGGAGTTGCGCAGCACCCACTCGCGGGTGGTGTGGATGTTGCGGCCCGTGGAGAGGTCCATGACCGTGTCGGCACCCCAGCGGGTCGCCCAGGTCATCTTCTCCACCTCCTCCTCGATGGAGGAGGTGACCGCGGAGTTGCCGATGTTCGCGTTGACCTTCACCAGGAACCGCTTGCCGATGATCATCGGCTCGATCTCCGGGTGGTTGACGTTGGCGGGCAGTACGGCCCGGCCCGCCGCGATCTCCTCCCGCACGACCTCCGGTGACACGTTCTCGCGGACCGCGACGTACTCCATCTCCGGCGTGACCTCGCCCCGGCGGGCGTACGCGAGCTGCGTCACCGCCTGCCCGTCCCGGCCGCGCCGCGGCAGGCGCGGGCGTCCGGGGAAGACGGCGTCGAGGTTGCGCAGCCCCCCGCGCGGCGAGGTGTGCTTGATGCCGTCGTCCTCCGGGCGGACGGGGCGGCCGGTGTACTCCTCGGTGTCGCCGCGCGCGATGATCCAGTTCTCCCGGAGGGCCGGGAGTCCGCGGCGTACGTCGGTCTCGACGTTCGGGTCGGTGTACGGCCCGGACGTGTCGTACAGGGTGACGTCCTTGCCGTTGGTGAGATGCACCTTCCGGACCGGCACCCGGATGTCGGGGCGCGAGCCCTCGACGTATCCCTTGTGCCAGCCGATGGACTTCCCGCTCTCCTCGGTGCTGGAGGCAGGCGTGCGTGCGTCCTGAACGGTCATCCTGACCTACTCCCTACGCCGGCATTACCCGGTAACAGGTTCGGCGGTCGACGCAGCGGCTTCCGTCGGCGATGTTTCACATGAAACATCGCGGGGACGGAGGTCAGCGCCCTCTCAGCCCGGTGCTCCGAGCTCCCGCGTGTGCAAAGGTGCCACCACGCTAGCGTCCTTCCGGCCACGCTGAACAGAGGGCCCCTGTCGTTCTTGCGATGATCGGTCGGTGACTTCCTCGCATCAGCACCCGGAAAACGGGTCGGGACACGGCCCCCAGCACGGTCCCGGGCACCACCCGGACCCCGAAGCGCTCGCTCATGTCCACGCACATGCCCACGGGCCGGCCGCGCCCGTCTCCAAGCATCTGCGCAAGGTCATCGCCGCAGTGCTGATCCCCTTCGCCACGGCGGTACTCGTCGGCCTCGCGGTGCTGTGGCCGGGCGGCGCCCCGGCGCACGAACGCACCGGCGTCGGCTTCGACCGGCAGACCGAGACGGGCCAGGTCGTCCGCGTCGAGCAGGTCGACTGCAAGGACGTGAACGCCGCCCAGGTCCCGCCCACCGGTGACACCAGCACGCCGCAGGGACGGGAGGCGGTCAACGCCCAGCAGGGGCAGTGCAAGCGCGCGACCATCGAGGTGACCAGCGGTCAGAACAAGGGGCGGCGGTTCACCGAGATCGTCCAGCCGGACGCGCCGCGGCAGTTGGAGCAGGGCCAGGGCGTGGTCGTGGCGTACGCGCCGGACGCCCCGGAGGACCTCCAGTACTCGGTGACGGACGTCGACCGGAAGTTCCCGCTGCTGCTGCTGTCGGTGGTCTTCGCCCTGGCGGTGGTGGCGGTGGGCCGGCTGCGCGGCATGATGGCGCTGATCGCGCTCGGCACCAGTTTCGTCTTCCTGACCTTCTTCATCCTGCCGGCGATCCTCCAGGGGTCGAACCCGCTGGTCGTGGCGGTGGTCGGGTCGAGCGCGATCATGCTCATCGCGCTGTACCTGAGCCACGGGCTGAGCGCCCGCACGTCGGTCGCGGTACTCGGCACCCTGATCTCACTGCTGATCATCGGCCTGCTCGGCTCGCTGTTCATCGGCTGGGCGCGGCTGAGCGGCAACACCGACGACTACACGGGCCTGATCCACGGGCTGTACCCGGCCATCGACATGTCCGGCCTGCTGCTCGCCGGCGTCATCATCGGTTCGCTCGGTGTGCTCGACGACGTGACGGTCACCCAGACGTCGGCCGTGTGGGAGCTGCACCAGGCGGATCCGACGATGGGGCCGCGCGCGCTGTACCGGGCGGGCATCCGGATCGGGCGGGACCACATCGCCTCGGTGGTGAACACCCTGGTGCTGGCGTACGCGGGCGCGGCGCTGCCCTTGCTGCTGCTGTTCTCGATCGCGCAGAGCAGCGTGGGGACGGTGGCCAACAGCGAACTGGTGGCCCAGGAGATCGTCCGTACGCTGGTCGGCTCGATCGGGCTGGTGGCGTCGGTGCCGGTGACGACGGGTCTGGCGGCGCTGGTCGTCTCGGCGGACCGGCCCTCGACGGCGTCGGCCCCGGCGCGTGGGGGCCGGGGGCGCCGCCGCAAGAAGTAGCGGCGGACGGCCGCCGTCGGCAGGACGCGACGGACGGCCGCTCACCCGTCCGGGCCCGGCCTCCCCTCCCCCGGGGAGCCGGGCCCGCTCGTTCCACCGCACCGCTGACGTCTCCTCATCCGGCGTTCTCGTCGGCGAGGATGCGGCCGAGCACCTCGTCCAGACCCTCGTCGAAGTCCCCGAGCGAGCACTCCTGGCCCAGGGGCACCAGTTTGTCGGTGCGGTCGAGGAAGGCGACGAGAGGCGGCGCGCTGGCCCGGAACAGCGCCTGATCGACGCCGACGCGCAGCCGGATGTGGACGTCGGAGAGCTCCTCGGCCTCGGACGGCTCGATCCGCACATCCCCGTCACCGGTGGCGCCGTTGATCCCGTCGACGAGCAGCTCACGCCCGAAGGTCCAGGTCACCGGCGCGTCACCGGGCAGGTGGAACGTCATCCGGACCGCGAAGGGGTCCCTGGTCTCGTACCCGAGCTCGACCGGGATCCTGAAGGAGAGCTCCTCCGAGACGATGAAGCTCATCAGGACCTCGGCCTGAACCGACTCGCGCATCACGTACCCCGCTGTAGATGAATGTCTCGATGCAGTTCTGAAAGCAGTAGCCACGACAAAACTGGCCAGGATTGATCCGTCCTGGCCCTCTTGACGTAATGCTCCTGTACGCGCTATCAGATCACAAGGAGTGATTTTTCAGATACTGATAGAGATGGCGAGCGACCGGAGGAACTCCCCGATCTCATTGCGCAGTCGCTCCACTTCGGGAAGCACGTTTTCATCCCGCACCAGGGATACGGAAATGGCCGTGGCAAGGGATTTTCCCGGGTGGTCGGCCCACTCGTCGAGGGTGGGGGCGGTCATCGCGGCGGGGTGGTCGGAGACGGCCACGACTTCGATCGCGCCGTCCCGGTAGACGGCGAAGCAGACGGGGACGCCGAGCGTGTCCCGCCAGCGCGCCAGGGATTCCTCGATCTTGCTGCGACGATTCTGCAGCGAGCTCGCCGCGGCCAGCCGCCTGGCGGCCTCGCCCAGGGTGAACAGCCCTTTCTCCCGCACCAGATAGCCCTCGTGGGTGAGGGTGCGCAGCAGGTGGTAGGCCGTGGCCAGCGGCAGCCCGGTCTCGCGCGCGAGCTGCTTGGCCGGGGCCCCGCCCTCGTGGGAGCCGACGGCCTCCAGCAGTCGGAGAGCCCGCTGCACCGAGCCGATCAGAGTCGGGACAGTGGAAGTCGAAGCCATGACCGAAGGTCACCCCCAGGGCATGTTGCCCACGAGCGGTCGCCGCTGGCACCGCCGTATGCATCTGCGTGTTCGCATAACACGCGGCATACAGTCGCAACAGTCGTACAAACCGCTGGTAAGGCGTTCAGTCAGCCCCTGGATAAAAGGGGCGCGGAAGCTCTGCCACTCTAATGGCAGACTCCGTTCGGGGGTGGATTCCGCCGGGGCCGTTCCCCCGGCCGGGCTAATGGCCGGGCCGGATCACCAGCCGTCGTGTGCGGACGGCGACGATCCCTTGAACTTCCGCACGGCGTACACCAGCCCGCCGACGAGGGCGACGAAGACCAGCGCCTTGAACAGCAGGCTGACCACGAAGTAGACCGCGGTCGCGATCAGGCTGCCGAAGACGACGACGGCGATCACGGGTATCGCCACCCACTTCACCCACCACGGCAGTCCCGTCAGAAGTCCCCTTACCGCCATCGCCCTGCCTCGTCTCTCTGCGTCGCAACGGTGAACGCCTCCGATGCTAGGGGCGTGGAGGTTCCCGGCGGAGTCTCCGCGCCCCCCGGACTCCCCTGAACCTCCCCCTAGGGAGTGTCTTCGAAGTGGCGTCGTTCGCCCGCTCGGCAGACGGGACTTTGAAGACACGATCTGGGGAGAGCCGGACCGGCCCGGGGCCCCGGGCCGGTCCTCCGGCGGAGGGGACGTCACCCCTCGGGCGGGGAGAACACCACCATGACCCGCAGGTCCTCGGTGATGTGGTGGAACCTGTGCGGCACCCCCGCCGGCACGTACACGACGCTGCCGCGCCCCACCTGGGTGGTCTCCGCCCCGACCGTGATCGAGCCGCGGCCGCTGACGACGAAGTAGACCTCGTCCTCCTTGTGCGGCTGCTGCGGGTCCAGCTGTCCGGCGTCGAGCGCGTACAGCCCCACGGACATGTTCCGCTCGCGCAGGAACTGGAGGTACGCGCCGTCGTTGGCGACGCGCTCCGCTTCGAGTTCGTCCAGTCGGAATGCCTTCATCGCCCGCTCGTCCCCACCTCGGTCCGATCATGTCTGCCACGATCAGACACATGATGAATTTCGTAGTCAAGACGCTCGCGAACGCGGGTGCCCTGGCGGTGGCGATCTGGCTGCTGCAGGACATCACGCTCACCGGTGAGAGCACCGGCCGCAAGGCGCTGACGCTGGTCCTCGTCGCCCTGGTCTTCGGCGTGGTCAACATCCTCGTCAAGCCCCTCGTGAAGCTGTTCACGCTCCCGCTGTTCGTCCTCACGCTCGGCCTGTTCACGCTGGTCGTGAACGCCCTGATGCTGCTGCTGACCTCGTGGCTCGCCGAGAAGCTGGACCTCGGCTTCCACGTCGAGGGGTTCTGGACCGCCGTCCTGGGCGGCCTGATCATCTCGATCGTGTCGTGGGCGCTGAACGTCGTCCTCCCGGACGGGCGCGACTGATGGAGGCGGCACCTGACTGGGGCGACGGCACCCGCGCGGTGCGGGCCGGCCTGCCGGAACCCCTCAAGTACGAACCGACGCTTCCGGGGCCGGTCTTCGCCGCGCACTTCCACCTGCCCGGTGAGCCCACCGGCCCGTACACGTACGGGCGCGACGAGAACCCGACCTGGACGCTGCTGGAGCGGGCCATCGGCGAGCTGGAGGCGCCCGGGGACGGCACGGTGGAGACCGTGGTCTTCGCCTCCGGCATGGCCGCGATCTCCTCGGTCCTGTTCTCGCAGCTCAGCGCCGGTGACGCCGTGGTCCTCCCGTCGGACGGCTACCAGGCCCTGCCACTCGTGCGCGAGCAGTTGGAGGCGTACGGGATCGAGGTGCGCGTCGCGCCGACGGGCGGCGACGCCCAGCTGTCCGTCCTGGACGGTGCGAAGCTGCTGTGGCTGGAGACCCCGTCCAACCCCGGTCTCGACGTGTGCGACGTCAGGCGGATGGTGGCGGCGGCCCGCGCCGCCGGCGCCCTGGTCGCCGTGGACAACACCCTCGCCACGCCCCTGGGCCAGCGGCCCCTGGCCCTCGGCGCGGACTTCTCGGTGGCCAGCGACACCAAGGGCATGACCGGGCACGGCGACATCCTGCTCGGCCACGTCGCCTGCGGCGACGCGGGTCTCGCCGCCGGCGTACGGCGCTGGCGGAAGATCGTCGGCGCGATCCCGGGTCCGATGGAGGCGTGGCTCGCCCACCGCTCCCTCGCCACGCTCCAGCTGCGGGTCGACCGGCAGTGCGCCAACGCCCTGACGCTGGCCGAGGCGCTGGCGACGCGCGACGACGTGACGGGCCTGCGCTACCCGGGGCTCCCGGGCGACCCGTCGCACGAGGTGGCGGCCGGGCAGATGCGCCGCTTCGGGTCGGTCGTGTCGTTCGTCCTGGCCGACCGGGAGCGCGCGGAGCGGTTCCTGGAGGCGCTGCGGCTGGTGGACGACGCGACCAGTTTCGGCGGCGTGCGGTCGACGGCCGAGCGCCGCGGCCGGTGGGGCGGCGACGCCGTGCCGCCCGGCTTCGTCCGCTTCTCGGTCGGCGCGGAGGACCCCGACGACCTCGTGGCGGACGTGCTGCGCGCGCTGGACGCGGCGGCCGGGCACGGCTGACGGCTCGGCGCGCACCGCGACGGCCGGGTGGAACGGACGGTCCGAGCCTCCCCCCTCGTGGCTCGGACCGTCCTGCCTGTGTGCCCGAATCCGGCCTCAACCAGGCTAGTTGACTCTACGTCAGTGTCCAATCACGCTGGCGACAGGAGCCTATCGATTTATTTATAGTTGTACGGATCCGGGGGGAGGCGCCGACCAGGAAGAGGAAGGGCATGGATCTGAGCCTGCTGCGGACCTTCGTCACGGTGCACCGGGCCGGCTCCTTCACCCGCGCCGCGGCCCTCCTCGGCCTCTCCCAGCCCGCCGTGACCAGCCAGATCCGCACGTTGGAGCGGCAGCTCGGCCGACCGCTCTTCCTGCGGCAGGCCCGCGGTGTCACCCCCACGACGGTCGGCGACGAGCTCGCCCACCGGGCCGCCCCGCACCTGGACGCGCTCATGGAGATCACCGAGGTCGGGCTGCACGGGCTCGGAACCCGCACCCTCCATCTCGCCGGCCCGCCCGAGCTCGTCTCGCTGCGGGCGTTACCCGCGCTGACGCCCCTGGTGGCCGAGGGCCTCACCCTGCGGACCTCGCTGTTCGCCGCCTCCGAGGACAGCCTCGACGGGCTGGCCGCCGGGCGGCACGACCTGGTCCTCTCCACGGCGCGACCGCGGGGCGGGCTGCTGACGGCGACGCCGCTGTGCGACGAGGAGCACGTGCTGGTGGCCGCGCCCCGCTGGGCCGCCCGACTGGCGCCGGACGTGCTGCTGAGCAAGGGCTCCGTGGTCCTGGAGCAGTTACCGGTGATCGAGGTCCACGAGTCGCTGCCGTTCGTGGCCCGGTACTGGTCCGCCGTCTTCGAGTCAAAACCCGCCGCGTCCGCCACGGTCGTCGTTCCCGACCTGCGGGCCGCGCTGGAAAGCGCCGCCGCGGGCGCGGGCCTCGCCGTCCTCCCGCGCTACCTGTGCGAGGACGCCCTGGAGAGCGGCCGTCTCGTCACGCTGCTGGAACCGCCGATCCCCCCTCTGCGGACGTACTTCCTCGTCGTCCGCGCCGGCGCCCTGACCCTGACCCACATCGCCCGGGCCCATGAGACGCTGCTGCGGGCGGCGGCCGGATGGTGACCCTCGGCAGTCACGGCCCCGCGGGCGTTTCAAGCGGAACGCCACGGGCCATTTTCATGCCATGACCGAACGTCCAGTGGTCAAGCGCACCGCACGGGCCGTCCTCCTCGACGGTGACGACCTGATCTTGATCAAGCGCACCAAGCCTGGGATGGACCCTTACTGGGTCACGCCGGGCGGAGGCGTCGAGCCGAGTGACGCGACCGTCGTGGACGCCCTGCACCGGGAGGTCCACGAAGAGCTCGGTGCGAAGATCACGGACGTGGTGCCCTGCTTCGTCGACACCGTCGAGCACATCGAGGACGGCGGCGTCTCCGGAGTGAAGGTGCAGCACTTCTTCGTCTGCCGCCTGGAGTCCATGGATCCGGGCGTGCGGCACGGTCCGGAGGTGGACGAGCCGATCGGGGAGTACGAGATCGTCCGTGTGCCGTTCAGCCGGGTCGGCATCGCCGCCGTGCACCTCGTCCCCCTGTCGCTGCGCCACTACCTGGACGGCAACATCGAGGGCGTGCGCGCCATGCACGCCCCTGACCTGGGCTGACCGGCCCGCCCTCCGGACACGGCCGCGGGCTCGTCCCCGGGTCGCACCCGACGCGCTCGCACGGAAATCCGGTGGCCCGCGCCTTCCCTCGGGGGCCGTGAGCACGTGTACGCCGACACGAGTAGCCGCGGTCACTCCCTGCGTCAGACGCGGGCGGCGGGGGGCGGGGCGGTGTTTCACGTGAAACCACTCAAGCGTCCGCGCCCCGCACCCTTCTTGTCGTGCATGTGCCGCGTCCGCCGGCCGGGGCTGTCGCTCGGGTTGCCGGCGCTCGGCATCACCGCCCGTGCCGCCGCCGTCGTGTCGCTGACCGCGGCGGCCTACCGCGCGATGCGCGTGTCCGCCGACTGGCTGCTCCTCCCCGTCGCGGCCACCACGCCGGCCGGCGGTCTCGTCCTGTCCCTGGGCACGGCCTGGGGACCGGCCCGTCAGCTCCGTGCGGGGGCGGGCGGCGCTTCGTTCGTGAGCGCGGGCTCCGCCGTGGAGCCGGTGACGATCCGGCTCGCACCGCGCCGGTCGCGGCGCTCCAGGGCTCCGGACAGCACGGCCAGTCCCAGCGCCGAGGCGGCGAGCAGGGCGCCGACCCAGTTGGGGGCCGTGATGCCGAGGCCGGCCGCGATGACGAGGCCACCCAGCCAGGCGGCCAGGGCGTTGCCGAGGTTGAAGGCCCCGATGTTCACGGCGGAGGCCAGGGTCGGCGCACCGGACGCCTGGTCCAGCACCCGCTTCTGCAGGGGCGGTACGGTCGCGAAGCCGAGTGCGCCGATCAGGGTGAGGGTGACGGCCGCGGCGGCCTTGTGGTGCGCGGTGAACGTGAACAGGGCGAGCACCAGGGCGAGGGCGCCCAGCGACACGTACAGCATCGGCATCAGCGCGCGGTCGGCGAAGCGACCGCCGACCAGGTTGCCACCCACCATGCCCAGCCCGAAGAGGACCAGCAGCCAGGTGACGGATGCGTCGGCGAATCCGGCGGCCCCGGTCATCATCGGCGTGATGTAGGTGATCGCGGCGAAGACCCCGCCGAAGCCGAGCACGGTCATCGCCATGGCGAGCAGCACCTGCACGTTGCGGAAGGCCGCCAGTTCGTGGCGCAGTCGGACGCCTTCGGGCCGGGGCTGCTCGGGAACGAGCCTGGCGATGCCCAGCAGGCCCAGGACGCCCAGGGCGGCGACGATCAGGAAGGTGGCCCGCCAGCCGGTGCTCTGCCCGATGAAGGTGCCGAGCGGCACGCCGACGACGTTGGCGACGGTCAGACCGGTGAACATCATCGCGATGGCTCCGGCCTTCTTCTCCGGTGCGACCAGACCGGCTGCGACGACGGAGCCGATGCCGAAGAAGGCGCCGTGGGCGAGGGACGCCACGATCCGCCCCAGCAGCATCAGCCCGAAGGCGGGGGCGAGCGCGGACAGCACGTTGCCCGCGATGAACAGGACCATCAGCAGCATGAGCATCCGCTTCCGGGAGACCCGGGTGCCGAGCACGGTCATGAGCGGGGCACCGAGGACGACGCCCAGGGCGTAGCCCGTGACGAGGTGGCCGGCGGTGGGGATGGAGACGCCGTAGTCGGCCGCGACCTCGGGAAGCAATCCCATGATCACGAACTCCGTCGTGCCGATCCCGAAGGCCCCGATGGCCAGGGCGAGGAGCGCGAGCGGCATGGGTTGCCCCTTCCTGAGATTGCATCTGCGCTTTACAAGCGTAAACAATAATTGCAGGCGCGGTTTAATTGCAAGCGCGGGCTATTGCATCGCTCGTCTACCCTGGTGGCATGGCCGTCCGGGAGCCCCGTTCGCACGGGAGAGAGGCAGAGCGATGACAGCGACCGACTCGTCACCGACCGCCCCCGCGCAGGGCTGGTGCGCCCTCTCACTGCTGCACGGCAGGATCGAGAGCCATGTCGAGCGCGCACTGGAGTCCCGGCACGGGCTGAGCGTGCGGGAGTACTCGTTGCTCGATGTCCTCAGCCGCCAGCACAGCGGGCCCGGCGGGCACCTGCAGATGAAGCAGGTCGCCGACGCCGTCGTCCTCAGCCAGAGCGCCACCACACGGCTGGTCACCCGTCTCGAGGACCGGGGGCTGCTCACCCGGTACCTCTGCGCGACGGACCGGCGCGGGATCTACACCGATGTCACGGAAACCGGTCAGAAGCTCCTGGCCGAGGCCCGCCCCACCCATGACGCGGCCCTCCGCGAGGCGCTCGACGAGGCGGCCAAGAAGCCGGAACTGGCCCCGCTGGTGAAGGCGTTGGAAGAAATCGACGCCCCGGCGTGACCGGCCCGGTAGCGTCCGTCCCATGAACGATCTCGACATCAGGCGCGCGACGGCGGCCGACGTCCCCGCCATCGTGGCGATGCTCGCCGACGACCCGCTCGGCGCCCAGCGGGAGTCACCCGACGACCTCGCCCCCTACCTCGCCGCCTTCGAGCGGGTGGCCGCGGACCCGAACCAGCACCTGGTGGTCGCCGTCCGCGGCGGTCGGGTCATCGGCACGCTCCACCTGACCGTCATACCGGGACTGTCCCGGCGCGGCGCCACCCGTTCCCTCATCGAGGCGGTACGGGTGCACGCCGACGCGCGGGGCAGCGGACTCGGCACATGGCTGATCGAGTGGGCCATCGCGGAGTCGCGCCGCCAGGGCTGCGTACTGGTCCAGCTCACGTCGGACGCCTCCCGCACCGATGCCCACCGCTTCTACGACCGCCTGGGCTTCACCGCCTCACACGTCGGCTTCAAGCTGGCCCTCTGAGCGCTGTTTCACGTGAAACGTCAGCGCGTTCCCCGCCAGCCGTCCTCGTCCACGCCTCCCGGGACGGCGTCCCCCGGCTCGTAGGGCTCACGCGTGAACGCGAACGACCCCAGGTCCAGGTGGCTCACCGACCCGTCCCGGCGGCGGACCACCCGGAGCACCTCCCCGTCGTAGTAGCCGTCGAGTCCGATCCAGGTGCCGTCCGGCAGCGACCGGAACCGGGAACCGCGACCGGCACCACGCAGGGGCTGCAGCTCCACGTCACCGCCCGCGAGCGCCTTCAGCCCGTACGCGTACGTCCCCCAGTACCAGGGGCCGGTCAGGGAAAGCGGCGGAGCGTCGGTCTCCGGCAGGGGACGCCACGTCTCCGGGATCCGGGGTTCCGCCTCGGCGACGATCCGCACGAGGTCGGCGGCGAGCACACCGGTCTGCGGTCCGGACGTCGCGTTGGCCAGGACGACCGCGGCGACGTCGTCGTCCACGCTCAGCCACAGGCCGGCGACGAAGCCCGGCAGCGACCCGGTGTGACCGACGAGGGTGCGGCCGTCCCGCCGGGCCAGTTGCACACCGAGCCCGTAACCGCCGTCCCAGTCCGCCGTGGTGGGTGGCGCGGCGGGGGTGCGCATCTCGCGCACGGACCGCGCGGCCAGCACCCGGTCGTCCCCTCCGGCGAGGAACGAGGCGAACCGGCAGAGGTCGCCGGCGGTCGACCACAGCTGCCCGGCCGGGGCCATCAGTCCCAGGTCCTCGGCCGGCTCCGGCAGCAGCACATCCGCCCAGGGGTGGACGGCCCACCCCTGGGCGTGCGGCGCCACCGGTTGCGAGGTCGTCCGTCCCATGCCGAGCGGCTCCAGGACCTCGGTGCGCAACGCCTCCTCCCACGGGACGCCGCGCACCGCGGACACCAGTGAACCCAGCAGGGTGTAACCGGTGTTGGAGTAGTGGTGGCCCCGCCCCGGCGGATGGGCGAGCGGCCGTTCCCCGAGGACGTCGGCGAGGTCGGGGCGCAGCGCGCCCGGCGTCCGCTCCCACCAGGGAGCCGGGGGCTCGGCCGACAGGCCGGCGGTGTGGCTCAGGAGCTGGGCGACGGTCACGCCTCCCACCCCCGTACCCGGCAGGTGCTTCTCCAGAGAGTCGTCCAGACCGAGCAGGCCCTCGTCCCGCAGCCGCATCACCAGGACGGCGGTGAAGGTCTTGGTGATCGAACCGATCCGGTACTGCGTGTCGGCGGCGGACACGACGTCGCCCCGTCCCCCCGCCCACACCAGCCGGCCCTCCCGGGCGACCGCCCCGACGAGTGAAGGCGTCCGTCCTTCGGACTGGCCGACGGCGATCCGGTGGAGCAGCGAGCGCTCGGTGGAGGGCAGGAGCGGTACGGAAGATGAGGTCATGGGCCCAGGTGTACCGTACGGCGCGGAACCCACGGGCCCCGGCCGGCGTCATCGTCAGTGACCGTGATGACCGAGGGGAGCCGCGTGTGTCCGTGACGCTGGGCGAGGAAGTCATGCTGCTGTCACTGGACGACGAGTCCGGTGTCGCGAAGGACCGGGCCTCCGCGGGCTGGGCCGTGGCGGGCGGCATCCTGCTGGAACTGGCCATGCGGCACCGGATCCAGGTCACGTCCGGCCGGGTGGGCATCACCGACACCTCGACCACGGGCGACGAACTGCTCGACGAGCGGTTGCGTCGCCTCGCCGACTGGGTCCACCGCAACCGCTCCGGGAAGATCACCGACTGGCTGACGAAGGACCAGGCGACCGCCGTGCGGGCGACGGTGCGGAGCCTGTGCGAACGCGGCCTGGTCGCCGAGGAGCGGCACCGGACACTGGGTCTCTTCCCGGTACGGCGCTACCCGGAGGCGGACGGCACCGTGGAGCGCGAGCTCCGCGACCGGCTGGCGCGCGTCGTCCTGCAGGGTGCCCGGCCCGACAACCGCACGTCCGCGCTCGTCGCGCTCCTGCACGGTGCCCGGTTGCACGGCATCGCCTTCCCCGGCGTCCCCCGCAAAGAGGTCGAACCCCGCATGGCCACGATCGCGGAGGGCCAGTGGGCGGCCGACAGCGTGCGCAGGGCGATCCGTGACATGCAGGCGACGATGGCCGCGGTCACCGCCGTGACCGTCATCGCCTGCACATGACCGGTGGTCAGGCAGCCAACGCAGGCAGGTGACCGGTGAGACCGGTGATCAGGGCGCTGGACACCAAGGCGGTGGCCGGCCTCCCCCGAGCGCCCGTCAGCGCCCGTCCGAGCAGCGCTCCACCGCCCGCGAGGAGCAGGTGCCGGCCGGCGGACGCGGCGGCGGCGAACACAGTCTGCTCCGCGGTGCCCGTCCGCCCCGCCGACCCGCCGCCCAGGACGAGGACGGGGCACGGTTCGCGCCGGCCCCGGCCGACCGGCCGACGAGTGCGTTGCGGGCTTCGGACCGCGCACCGATGGGTTTCCCGCGCCGCGCCGGTCGGTACGTGTGAGACCGACTCACGGAAGGCCGGCGCCATGCGGAAACTGATCTACGGCATGAACCTGTCCCTGGACGGCTACATCGCCGCGCCCGGCGACGACATCGGCTGGAGCGTGCCGAGCGACGAGCTGTTCCGGTTCTGGTCCGACCGGTTGCAGGCGACCGACCTGTCGCTGTACGGGCGCAAGCTGTGGCAGACGATGAGCTCCTACTGGCCGACCGGCGACCAGCGGCCCGACGCCACCCCGGCGGAGATCGAGTTCGCGCGCCGCTGGCGGGACATGTCGAAGGTGGTGTTCTCCTCGACGATCGACGAGGTCGACTGGAACACCCGCCTGGTCACCGGCGACGCGGTCGCCGAGATCACCCGGCTCAAGGCCGAGGACGGCGGCCCGATGGACATCGGCGGCGCGACGCTCGCCGGGGCGGCCATGCGGGCCGGGCTGATCGACGAGTACGTGCTGGCCACCGCGCCGGTCCTGGTGGGCGGTGGCACGCCGTTCTTCACCGCGCTGGACGGCTGGGTGGACCTGAACCTGGTGGAGACCCGGACGTTTCCCTGCGGCGTGGTCCTGACCAGGTACGAGACGAGGCGCTGAGCGCCCGGCACACGACCCGACCGCCGGCCGGGTCCACGCGAACGCGGACGCCACCACCGGGATGGGCAACCGGCGGTGCGGCTTCGCGTCCACCCCTACCGGATCCTGCTCCGGGGTCGGGAGGTGCTCCGGGACGCGCTCGCGGGCCCAGCCGGCCCGGTCAGGTCTGGGCCATGTCGACGAAGCGGGAGTAGTGGCCCTGGAAGGCGACCGTGATGGTGGCCGTGGGGCCGTTACGGTGCTTGGCCACGATGAGGTCCGCCTCGCCCGCGCGCGGGGACTCCTTCTCGTAGGCGTCCTCGCGGTGGAGCAGGATCACCATGTCGGCGTCCTGCTCGATCGAGCCGGACTCTCGCAGGTCGGACACCATGGGCTTCTTGTCCGTGCGCTGCTCGGGGCCTCGGTTCAGCTGGGACAGGGCGATGACCGGTACCTCCAGCTCCTTCGCGAGGAGCTTGAGGTTACGGGACATGTCCGAGACCTCCTGCTGGCGGCTCTCGGCGCGGCGGGACCCGCCGGACTGCATCAGCTGGAGGTAGTCGATGACCACGAGCTTGAGGTTGTTCCGCTGCTTCAGGCGGCGGCACTTGGCGCGGATCTCCATCATCGACAGGTTCGGGGAGTCGTCGATGTAGAGCGGGGCCTGCGAGACGTCCGGCATGCGCCGGGCCAGCCGGGTCCAGTCCTCGTCCGTCATCGTCCCGGACCGCATGTGGTGCAGGGCCACCCGGGCCTCGGCGGACAGCAGGCGCATCGCGATCTCGTTGCGGCCCATCTCCAGGGAGAAGATGACGCTCGGCAGGTTGTGCTTGATCGAACAGGCGCGGGCGAAGTCCAGCGCCAGCGTCGACTTGCCCATGGCGGGACGGGCCGCGATGACGATCATCTGGCCGGGGTGGAGACCGTTGGTGAGGGAGTCGAAGTCCGTGAAGCCGGTCGGGACGCCGGTCATCTCGCCGCTGCGGGAGCCGATCGCCTCGATCTCGTCGAGGGCGCCCTCCATGATGTCGCTGAGCGGGAGGTAGTCCTCGCTGGTGCGCTGCTCCGTGACGGCGTAGATCTCCGCCTGGGCCTGGTTGACGATCTCGTCGACGTCGCCGTCCGCCGCGTACCCCATCTGCGTGATCTTGGTACCGGCCTCCACGAGGCGGCGCAGCACCGCACGTTCGTGGACGATCTCCGCGTAGTACGAGGCGTTGGCCGCGGTCGGCACGGACTGCACCAGGGTGTGCAGGTACGACGCGCCGCCCACCCGGTTGATCTCGCCGCGCTTGGTGAGTTCGGCGCCCACGGTGATGGGGTCGGCCGGCTCGCCCTTGGCGTAGAGGTCGAGGATCGCCTGGTAGATCGTCTCGTGTGCCGGACGGTAGAAGTCGTGGCCCTTGAGGATCTCCACCACGTCGGCGATGGCGTCCTTGGAGAGGAGCATGCCGCCGAGTACGGACTGCTCGGCGTCGAGGTCCTGCGGGGGGACGCGCTCGAAGCCGCCGGCGCCGCTGTCCCAGGGACCGCTCTCGGAGCCCCGCTCGTGCTGCTCCTCGCGCCCCCGGCCGCGACCCCCGCCCCGGCCGCCGACGGGTGCCTCGGCTCCGCGCTGGCGGGAGACGGGCAGGCGGTCGCTCGGTCCGCTGTCGGTCCAGGGGTCGTCCAAGTGCTCCGGAATGGTCACCGGCCACCTCCTCCCGTCCGCACCGCGGACCTTGGCGTGTCACTCTTTCTACGCCACGGCTCTGACAAACAAGAGGCACCAACTCCACCTCGCGGCACGTCGGGCGCCGGACCACGGTAGGCCCGCGGGCACCGTCAGCCAATCTGGTTATCCACAGGGACTGTGGATGAACGCCCTGATGCTGTGGAGAACTCGCCGGATCCTGTGCACGGACCGGGGGACAGCCGTGTGGACAAACTCATAGCGGCATCCACAGACCTGCGCTGACCTGGTCTTTTTCCATCCACCGGCTGTGGGGGAGAAAAACTTTCCCCAGGGATTCAAGATCCGCACAAACAGCGCAGGCGCCCGCCGCCGAAGCCGGAGCAAGTAAGGACTGCAAAGGGTTTGTGTCTCTTACCTGTGGACGATTACATTGAACGCATGACCCAGGCTTCCCCGGCTCCCGAGAACACCCGTCGGTCCCACGACAGAGAGATCCTCGCCCTGGCCGTTCCGGCCTTCGGAGCTCTCGTCGCCGAGCCCCTGTTCGTCCTCGTCGACAGCGCCGTCATCGGTCATCTCGGCACCTCCCAGTTGGCCGGCCTGGGTGTCGCGGCCGCCCTGCTGTCGACGGCCGTCAGCGTCTTCGTCTTCCTCGCCTACGCCACGACGGCGGCGGTCGCCCGGCGCGTCGGCGCGGGCGACCTCCCGGCGGCGATCCGCCAGGGCATGGACGGCATCTGGCTCGCCCTCCTGCTCGGGCTGGCGGTCGTCGCCGTCACCCTGCCGACCGCCTCCTGGGTCGTCGAGGCGTTCGGCGCCTCCACCACCGCCGCTCCGCATGCCGCGACGTATCTCAGGATCTCCAGCCTCGGCATCCCCGCGATGCTCGTCGTGCTCGCCGCCACCGGCGTCCTGCGCGGCCTCCAGGACACCAGGACCCCCCTGTACGTCGCGATCGCCGGCTTCGGCGTCAACGCCGTCCTGAACGTGGTGCTGGTCTACGGCGCCGGACTCGGGATCGCCGGCTCCGCCTGGGGGACCGTGATCGCACAGGGCGGCATGGCCGTCGCCTACCTCACCGTCGTCGTGCGCGGGGCGCGGCGCCACGGCGCCTCGCTCCGGCCGGACGCGGCCGGGATCCGGGCCAGTGCCCAGGCCGGTGTCCCGCTCCTCGTCCGTACGCTCTCCCTGCGCGCCGTACTGATGATCGCGACCGCCATCGCCGCCCGGCTGGGAGACGTCCCGGTGGCCGCGCACCAGATCATCCTGTCGCTGTGGAGCCTGATGGCCTTCGCGCTCGACGCCATCGCCATCGCGGGCCAGGCCATCATCGGCCGCTACCTGGGCGCGGGGGACACCGAGGGCGCTCGCGCCGTCTGCCGCCGCATGGTGCGGTGGGGCGTCGTGTCGGGCGTGGTCCTCGGCATCCTCGTCGTGGCCGCCCGCCCGCTGTTCATCCCGCTCTTCACGGGCGATGACGCCGTGCGGGACACCCTGCTGCCCGCGCTGCTGGTCGTGGCGCTCTCCCAGCCGATCGCCGGGGTCGTCTTCGTTCTGGACGGGGTCCTGATGGGTGCCGGGGACGGCCCGTACCTGGCGGGTGCGATGGTGGTCACGCTGGTGGTCTTCACCCCGGTCGCCCTGCTCGTCCCGGTGTTCGGGGGCGGGCTGACGGCCCTGTGGTGGGCGATGTCCCTGATGATGGCCACCCGGATGGTGACGCTGTGGCTGCGGATGCGCTCCGGTCGCTGGCTGGTCACCGGCGCCACCCGCTGACGCACCCGCGGTGTTTCACGTGAAACACACCGTTTCACGTGAAACACGACGAAGGGCCGCACCCGAGCGGGTGCGGCCCTTCAGTGCTCAGCCCTGCAAAGGCAGTCTCAGGCAGCGACGACCTCGACACCGAGGTTCGCGGCGACCTCGGGGTGCAGGCGCACGGACACCTGGTGCGAGCCCAGGGTCTTGATCGGCGCACCGAGCTCGACACGGCGCTTGTCGACGTCCGGGCCACCGGCGGACTTGATCGCCGAGGCGATGTCAGCCGGGGTGACGGAGCCGAACAGACGGCCGGCGTCGCCGGAGCGAACGGCCAGGCGCACCTTGACGGACTCGAGCTGGGCCTTGATCTGGTTGGCCTGCTCGATGGTCGCGATCTCGTGGATCTTGCGGGCGCGACGGATCTGCGCCACGTCCTTCTCGCCACCCTTGGTCCAGCGGATCGCGAAACCGCGCGGGACCAGGTAGTTGCGAGCGTAGCCGTCCTTGACGTCGACGACGTCGCCGGCCGCACCGAGGCCGGAGACCTCGTGGGTAAGGATGATCTTCATCAGTAGGTCACCCTTCCTTATCGCGCGGTGGACGTGTAGGGCAGCAGCGCCATCTCACGGCTGTTCTTGACGGCCGTGGCGACGTCACGCTGGTGCTGCGTGCAGTTGCCGGTCACGCGACGGGCACGGATCTTGCCGCGGTCGGAAATGAACTTCCGCAGCATGTTCGTGTCCTTGTAGTCCACGTACGCGGTCTTGTCCTTGCAGAACGCGCAGACCTTCTTCTTAGGCTTGCGCACAGGCGGCTTCGCCATGGTGTTTCTCCTGTGTGATCAAGAAGTGGGGTACGAGCCCGGCCCTAGAAGGGGGGCTCGTCCGAGTAGCCGCCGCCGGAGCTTCCGCCCCAGCCGCCCTGGCCGCCCTGCTGGCCGCCGGCCGGCGCACCGCCGGCCCAGGGGTCGTCGGCGGGAGCGCCGCCGCCCTGCTGGCCGCCCGGGGCACCGCCCCAGCCGCCCTGGCCACCCTGGCCGCCCTGCTGGCCGCCGCCGTAGCCGCCCTGACCACCGCGACCGGTGGTCTTGGTGACCTTGGCCGTGGCGTTCTTGAGGCTCGGACCGACTTCCTCGACGTCCAGCTCGAAGACCGTGCGCTTGACGCCCTCGCGGTCCTCGTAGGACCGCTGCTTCAGCCGGCCCTGCACGATGACGCGCATGCCTCGCTGGAGCGACTCGGCGACGTTCTCCGCCGCCTGGCGCCAGACCGAGCAGGTCAGGAACAGGCTCTCGCCGTCCTTCCACTCATTGGTCTGACGATCGAAGGTGCGGGGGGTGGACGCGACACGGAACTTCGCGACCGCCGCACCGGAAGGGGTGAAGCGCAGCTCGGGGTCGTCGACAAGATTGCCGACGACCGTGATGACGGTCTCGCCTGCCATGGGGAACCTCTCGGCGGGTTTGCTTCTGGCTGCTTGCTGCTGCTACTCGGACCCGATGACCAGTGAGCGGAAAGCTCAGTGGGTCTCGGGGCGGAGGACCTTGGTCCGGAGGACCGACTCGTTCAGGTTCATCTGGCGGTCGAGCTCCTTGACGACCGCAGGCTCGGCCTGCAGGTCGATGACCGAGTAGATGCCCTCGGGCTTCTTCTTGATCTCGTAAGCGAGACGACGACGGCCCCAGGTGTCGACCTTCTCGACCTTTCCGTTGCCCTCACGGACGACGGAGAGGAAGTTCTCGATCAGCGGGGAGACAGCGCGCTCCTCGAGATCGGGGTCGAGGATGACCATCACCTCGTAGTGACGCATGTGGAACCCACCTCCTTTGGACTCAGCGGCCACGGTCGTTCCGTGGCAGGAGGGTCGTGATGCGTGCGCAACGGTAGCCGTGCCCACTGACAACGCCCACAGACGACGGCCAAGGGACTGGCGCGTTTCTGGGCATGGGCAGACACCGGTGCAGACCGTACAGAGTACCCGCACGGCGGCTTCCGGTTGAAATCCGGTGGTCAGGGGACGCAATCTGTACACATCGGGTGCGGGCGGCGCCACAGCGCGCCGCCCTCCGGCAAGCCAGGAGGTGCCTCATGGCTCAGGTCTTCCACCGTCATCCCTCCTCTTCCCTCCTCGCCACGGACGGCAGGCCCCATCCGCTCCAGGACACCCTGATGGTCGTGACCCTGGTGCTGGGTGCGCTCGCCTTCGTCACGGCGCAGTTCCACAGCCTCCACCTGCTCAGTTCGTGGGCCGGCCTCATCGGCATCGTCACGGGCGCCTACGGCCAGTACGTCTCCGAGACGACCCGGCAACGGACGTTCCTGATCATCGGGCTGGGCGCGGCGGCGGTCGGTTTCTTCCTCGGGATGGCCCGCGGAGGGCTGTTCGGCGGCCTGGTCGGCTAGCCCCTCCCGGTGTAGGCCCATTCGGGGCGCTCCCCCGTGCCAGTAGGCTTCGGCGCGAGAGCTGGAACCCCTGTACCGATGGGGGACATACCTGCCGAGGAGCGCCCCGCATGAGCCTGACCCTGAGGACCATCAGCCGAGAGCAGCATCTGGCGTACATCCAGAGCCTTCCGGCGGCGAGTCACTGCCAGGTTCCGGCATGGGCCGACGTCAAGACCGAGTGGCGCTCGGAGAACCTGGGCTGGTTCGACGGGAACGGCGAACTGGTCGGTGCGGGGCTGGTGCTGTACCGCCAGCTCCCGAAGATCAAGCGGTACCTCGCCTACCTGCCCGAGGGCCCGGTGATCAACTGGTACGCGCCGAACCTGGACGACTGGATGCGGCCGATGCTCCAGCACCTCAAGAACCAGGGTGCGTTCTCGGTCAAGATGGGCCCGCCGGTCGTGATCCGCCGCTGGGACGCCGCGGCGATCAAGGCAGGCATCCAGGACCCCGAGGTCAAGCGCCTGCGCGACATCGAGGCGACGCACATCGAGCCGCGCGCCTTCGAGGTGTCGGACCGGCTGCGCAAGATGGGCTGGCAGCAGGGCGAGGACGGCGGCGCCGGCTTCGGCGACGTCCAGCCCCGCTACGTCTTCCAGGTGCCGCTGGCCAACCGCTCCCTGGACGACGTCCTCAAGGGCTTCAACCAGCTGTGGCGGCGGAACATCAAGAAGGCCGAGAAGGCCGGCGTCGAGGTCGTCCAGGGCGGCTACGACGACCTGGCCGAGTGGCAGCGGCTGTACGAGATCACGGCCGTCCGGGACCGCTTCCGCCCGCGCCCCCTGTCGTACTTCCAGCGCATGTGGACCGTCCTCAACAACGAGGACCCCAACCGCATGCGCCTCTACTTCGCGCGGCACAACGGCGTGAACCTCTCCGCCGCGACGATGCTCGTGGTCGGCGGGCACGTCTGGTACTCGTACGGCGCCTCCGACAACATCGGCCGCGAGGTCCGCCCGTCGAACGCCATGCAGTGGCGCATGCTGCGCGACGCCTACGCCATGGGCGCGACCGTCTACGACCTGCGCGGCATCTCGGACTCGCTCGACGAGACCGACCACCTCTTCGGCCTGATCCAGTTCAAGGTGGGCACGGGCGGCGAGGCCGTCGAGTACATCGGCGAATGGGACTTCCCGCTGAACAAGCTGCTGCACAAGGCGCTGGACATCTACATGTCGCGCCGCTGACACCGCCGCGCTTCCGTACGCTCATACACGTCCCGCACACCTCACTCACCCGACACCCACAGCCCCAGAAAGGGTCCGGACCGGCCATGGCGCTCACCCTGTACGTCGACACCGCTCGCTGGCGGGCGCACCAGAAGTCCGTGATCGACCAGTTCCCCGGACTCATCCCGGTCTGCAAGGGCAACGGCTACGGTTTCGGCCACGAGCGCCTCGCGGAAGAGGTGAACCGCTTCGGCGCCGACATGCTCGCCGTCGGCACCACCTACGAGGCGGCCCGGATGAAGGACTGGTTCGGCGGCGACCTGCTGGTGCTGACACCGTTCCGGCGGGGCGAGGAGCCGGTGCCGCTGCCGGACCGGGTGATCCGCTCCGTGTCGTCCGTGGACGGCGTGCACGCCCTGGTGGGCGCGCGCGTCGTCATCGAGTGCATGAGCTCGATGAAGCGGCACGGCATCGGCGAGCACGAGCTGGGCCAGCTGCACGCGGCCATCGAGGACGTCCGCCTGGAGGGCTTCGCCCTGCACCTGCCGCTGGACCGCACGGACGGCTCGGACGCCGTCGAGGAGGTCATCGGCTGGATGGACCGGCTGCGGGCCGCCCGGCTGCCGCTCCACACGATGTTCGTCAGCCACCTGCGGGCGGAGGAGCTGGCCCGCCTCCAGCAGCAGTTCCCGCAGACCCGGTTCCGCGCCCGCATCGGCACCCGGCTGTGGCTGGGCGACCACGAGGCGACGGAGTACCGGGGCGCCGTCCTGGACGTCACCCGCGTCACCAAGGGCGACCGTTTCGGCTACCGGCAGCAGCGGGTGGCGTCCGACGGCTGGCTGGTGGTCGTCGCCGGAGGCACCTCGCACGGCGTGGGCCTGGAGGCGCCGAAGGCCATGCACGGCGTGATGCCGCGCGCCAAGGGCGTGGCCCGGGCGGGCCTCGCCACGGTCAACCGGAACCTCTCCCCGTTCGTGTGGGCGGGCAAGCAGCGCTGGTTCGCGGAGCCGCCGCACATGCAGGTCTCGATCCTGTTCGTCCCGGCGGACGCGCAGGAGCCGCAGGTCGGCGACGAGCTGGTCGCCCACCTGCGGCACACCACGACCCAGTACGACCGGCTCGTCGACCGCTAGGACGCCGTACGGGCGGGTCCGCCGGCCGCTAGGCGGCGGCGCCCGCCCGGTCCTCCCGCCGGGCGGCCCGGCCGACCGTGAAGACGTCCTCGGCGCCGTCCAGGACGCCCCCGGACGGGTCGTCCGAGCCGTCCTGCCGGACGGGGTCCCGCTCGGGCCGCAGGGCGTCGCGCACGATCAGGGCGCACAGGTACAGCGTCCCGGCCAGGTGCAGGACGATCGCGAAGTGGTAGCCGTCGGACGGCAGGCCCTGCTTGTGCTCGGTGGTGACGTACACGAGGTACATCCAGATGCCGAGGAAGTACGCCACCTCGCACGCCTGCCACACGAGGAAGCTCCGCCAGCGCGGCCGGGCCAGCGCGGCCAGCGGGATCAGCCACAGCACGTACTGCGGTGAGTAGACCTTGTTGGTCAGGATGAACGCCGCCACGACCAGGAAGGCGAGCTGCGCGAAGCGGGGACGGCGCGGCGCGGTCAGCGCCAGCACGGCGATGCCGGCGCACGCCAGGAGCATCAGCACGCTCGCTGACGTGTTGACCGTCTCGATCCGCAGGTCCAGCTCGAAGCGCTGCTTGAGGACCAGCCAGAACGAGCCGAAGTCGATGTTCCTCTCCTGGCTGAAGACGTAGAACCGCTTCCAGCCCTCCGGCGCGAGCACCATGACGGGCAGGTTCACCACGAGCCACGCGCCCGCGGAGCCCAGCAGGGCTACCGCGAACTCCCGCCACTTCCCGGCCCGCCAGCACAGCAGCAGGAGCGGTCCGAGCAGCAGGAACGGGTAGAGCTTCGCGGCCGTGGCGAGGCCGAGCAGCACCCCGAAGGCCAGGGCGCGGCCCCGGCTCCACATGAGCATCGCCGCGGCGGTCAGGGCGATGGCGAGCAGGTCCCAGTTGATGGTGGCGGTCAGTGCGAAGGCCGGCGCGAGGGCGACCAGCAGGGCGTCCCACGGGCGCCGCCGGTGCGTCCTCGCGACGCACACGGCGATCACCGCGGCGCAGACGAGCAACATGCCCGCGTTGACCATCCAGTACATCTGCTCCCGGTACTGCAGGTCGCCGCCGCGGGGCGTGAACCAGGCCGCGACCTGCATGAAGAGGCCGGTGAGCACCGGGTACTCCAGGTACTGCATGTCGCCGGAGAACCGGTCGAAGTACGGGATGAGCCCGTCGGAGAAGCCCCGCGCCACGAACAGGTGCGGGATGTCGGAGTAGCAGGCGTGGGTGTACTGGGAGGCGGCCCCGCGGAACCAGGCCCAGTTGTAGCAGGGCAGCTTCTGCACCATGCCGAGCGCGAACGTGCCGATCGCGACGAGCGCGACGACCCGCACGGGGGTGAGGACGTCCACGCCGAGCCGGGCGCGGCGGCCGACGGGGCCGCCGATCACCTCGCTGCCCGCGGTGGCGACCTCGTCCTGGCGCGTGGGGCACACGACGGGCCGCCGGTCGTGGGGGACGCGCGTCTTCTGTGGGCTCGGCATGGGGGACATCCTGCCGTACCGGCCCGGGAACGCGGCGAGGGCCGCCGCACCCGGTGTACGCGCGCGTGGTGCGCGTACGGGGTGCGGCGGCCCTCGCCGGGGGCTCGCTCCGGAGGCCGGGCGGGAGGGGCGGCGCTAGCCGTCCACCCCGCCGAACCAGGCGCCTCCGCTGTTGCCTCCGCTGCTGTTGCCGTTGCCGCCGTTGCCGTTGGTCGGCGGTGACTGGCTCGTCTCGCCGCCTTCCGTGGTCCCGCCCTCGGTGACGCTGCCGTCGCCTCCGGTCATGCCGCCGTTGTCGGTGCCGTCCGTCGTACCGCCCTCGGTGGTGCCACCCGTCTCGGGGTCGCAGTCCCAGTCGAACGGACCGCAGGACTTGGTCGGCTTCTCGGGCTCCCTGGACGGGCTCGTCGACGGCGTCGGGGACGGCGACTTCGACGGCGACGGGGACTCCGACGGCTTCTCGCTCGGCGTCGGCTTGGGGCTCTCGGCGCCGCCGCCGTACACGGGCCGGGCGTCCAGGTCCTCGGGGGCGGGGAACTGCTTCACCGGCAGGCCCTTGTGGGCCTCGGTCATGTACGCCTTCCAGATCTCGGAAGGGAACGACGAGCCGTGGACCTTCTTACGGCCACCGGTGCCGAACATCTCCTCGAACTTGCGGTTCTTGTTGGAGGCGTCGTCGTCCAGGCGGTACATGTCGATCGCCGTCGCGAGCTGCGGGGTGTACCCGACGAACCAGGCGGACTTGTTGCCGTCCGTGGTACCGGTCTTGCCGGCCGCGGGGCGGTCCGGGAGGCGGGCCTTCTTGCCGGTGCCCTTCTCCACGACGTCGACGAGCACGTCGGTGATGTTGCTGCTGATGGCGGACGAGAAGGCGGACTTCGGCTTGTCCTCGTGCTTGTAGATGACGGCGCCGTTCTTCCTCACCTCGGTGACGGAGTACGGGTCCCGCTGCTCACCGTTGGCGGCGAAGGTCGCGTAGGCGGAGGCCATGCGGATGGCGCTCGGGTCGGAGATGCCGATGGAGAACGACGGCACGTCGCCCTTGGCGAGGCTGCTCTCCAGGAGGCCGGCCTCGACGGCCGTCTTCCTGACCTCCGGGATGCCGATGTCCATGCCGAGCTGCACGAAGGGCGAGTTGGCCGAGTGGATCATCGCCTCGCGGAGGTCGATGTCGGGGTAGTCCGTGTCGTCGTCGTTGACCTGGAGCCACTCCTTGCCGTTCTCGTCCTTCCAGATGCTGCGGTCGTACTCGCGGATCTTCAGCTTGTTCTTGCCGCTGTAGATCGCCGTGTCGGGGTCGATCAGCGTGCGGTCCTCGGGGCCCTGCTCCTCGCCCTTGCCGGGGTCCCGGACGCCGTACTTCATGCCCGCGGCGAGGACGAACGGCTTGAACGTCGAGCCGACCTGGGCGCCGGTCTGGTCGGCGTTGTTGGTGAAGTGCTTCGTCGCGTCGGTGCCGCCGTAGATGGCGACGATGGCGCCCGACTTCGGGTCGACCGAGGCGCCGCCGAACTGGACGTGCGTGTCCGTGTCAGGGCGCTTCCCCGGGTCGATGCTCTCCTCGTAGACCTTCTTGATGGTCTTGTCGAGGGCCTCGACCCTCTCCTTTTCGAAGGTGGTCTTGATCTCGTAGCCGCCCTTGGACAGGTCCTCGGCGGTGATCCCCTGGTCGTTGTTGTTGATGAAGTACGCCTTGGCGAGGTCGACGAGGTAGCCGATCTGGCCGCCGAGCTTCGCCTGCTTCTGCGGCGGCTTCGGGTGCGGGAAGCCCTTGGCCTTGAACCTCGCCCGGTCGGCGGGGGACAGCTTGCCGTCCTTCACCATCTCGTCGAGGATCCAGCTCCAGCGCTTCGTCGCACGGTCGGTGTTGGCCTCGGCGGTCGCCTTGGGGTCGATCTCGGGCGCGCCGGCCGGGTCGTAGTACGTGGAGCCCTTGAGCAGCGCGGCGAGGAACGCGCACTCGCTCTCGTTGAGCTCCTTGGCGTCCTTGTCGTAGTACGTGCGGGCGGCCGCCTGGATGCCGTAGGCGCCCCGTCCGAAGTACGAGGTGTTCAGGTAGCCGGCCATGATGTCCTTCTTGGACAACTCGGTGTTGACCTTGATGGAGATGAACAGCTCCTTGAACTTCCGGTCCAGCGTCTGGGACTGGTTGTTGAGCCGGTTGTTCTTGACGTACTGCTGGGTGATGGTCGAGCCGCCCTGCGTCTCGCCGCCGGTGGCCATGTTGAACAGGGCGCGGCCGATGCCCATCGGGTCGATGCCGGCGTCCGTCCAGAAGGTCTTGTTCTCGGCGGAGACCACGGCGTTCTGGATCCCCATGGGGATCTCGCTGTAGCCGATGATCTGCCGGTTGACCTCACCGCCGGTGGCGGCCATCTGCGTGTCGTCCGCCCAGTAGTAGACGTTGTTCTGGGCGGTGGCGGCCTTGTCCGGGTCCGGCAGCCCCACCATCGCGTAGGAGAGGGTCGCGACGCCCATCATCAGGGCGATGAAGGTGAGGCAGAACCCCGTCGCGAGCTTCCAGGACGGCACCCAGCGGCGCCAGCCGTACTTGTCGTGACGGGGGTAGTCGATCAGCCGCTTCTTCCCCGGCCGGCCGTCCCCGGGACCCCGCCCCCCGTGGCCGCCGCCACCGGTGCCGCGGCGTCCACCGCCGTGACCGCCGGCACCGCCCGCGCCCTCGGCGGGGCGCCGCCGGCCACCGCGCTGGGCGGCCCGCCGCGCCTCGGCACGACCGCCGTAGGGCCGCGCCTCGCCGTACGGGTCGGCAGGAGATCCTGTACTGACATCCCGCGCCGGGGCCGGCCGGCGGCCAGGCGGCTGGGCAGCGCGCCGGGCCGCGGCGCGGCCGCCACCCTGCGGCTGCGGCGGTTTACGACGGTGCTCGCTCATCGAACGACTACTCCTCGGGCAGGCAGTTACGCCTGGAAGCGGCAGCTGAGTTCCGGTCCCCCCGAAATGGATCGGACGAGCCCGCCGGGCCCGCCCGCCATGCACCCACGACGATGACGTTCCCCCGTCGTCACGTGGTTCCCGGTGGTATGCATGCCGCACAGACTACGCACGGCCAAAACCCCTCTTGAGCCGAAGTTCACCCCAAATCAGGCAACTCGCCTACAGCGAATTGTGATGTGACGCCGTTCACGATCGCCCCACTTGTCGGCACCGGGCCGCCGTTCTATCGTCAGGATGTATCGAACCGATACATCAGGGCGGCATAAAGAGCGACACGGAGGAGGCGGAGACCGATGAGCAGGCGCTCCGGCATCCTGGAGTTCGCCGTCCTCGGCCTGCTCCGGGAAGCGCCGATGCACGGCTACGAGCTGCGCAAGCGGCTCAACACCTCGCTGGGCATCTTCCGCGCCTTCAGCTACGGCACCCTCTACCCCTGCCTCAAGACCCTGGTCGCAAACGGCTGGTTGGCCGAGGAGCCGGGCAGCGCCCCGGAGGACGCTCTCGCCGCCTCCCTCGCAGGACGACGCGCGAAGATCGTCTACCGGTTGACCGCCGAAGGTAAGGAGCACTTCGAGGAGCTCCTGTCCCACACGGGACCGGACTCCTGGGAGGACGAGCACTTCGCGGCCCGCTTCGCCTTCTTCGGGCAGACGGAGCGTGAAGTGCGGATGCGGGTGCTGGAAGGCCGCCGCAGCCGTCTCGAGGAGCGGCTGGAGAAGATGCGCGCCTCCCTGGCGCGCACCCGCGAGCGTCTGGACGACTACACGCTCGAACTCCAGCGGCACGGCATGGAGTCCGTGGAGCGCGAGGTCCGCTGGCTGAACGAGCTCATCGAGAGCGAGCGGGCGGGCCGGGATCAGCGACGCTCCGGCTCGGAGGCGTCAGCGGGCCCCGCGGAGCAGGACAAGACATCTGGAGAGACGGGCGGCCTGCCCCGGCACGGGGGCAGTACCCGGCCGGATCCGTCCGACGACACCACCAAGTGAAGCCCTGCGCACCGCAGGGTTTCGTCGAGAACAAACAGGGAGCAACCGGAATGGGTTCGGTTCGCGTAGCCATCGTCGGCGTGGGCAACTGCGCCGCCTCGCTGGTGCAGGGCGTCGAGTACTACAAGGACGCCGACCCGGCGGGCAAGGTGCCGGGGCTGATGCACGTCCAGTTCGGCGACTACCACGTGCGGGACATCGAGTTCGTCGCGGCCTTCGACGTGGACGCGAAGAAGGTGGGTCTCGACCTCGCCGACGCCATCGGCGCCAGCGAGAACAACACCATCAAGATCTGCGACGTGCCGAACAGCGGCGTGACGGTCCAGCGCGGCCACACCCTGGACGGTCTCGGCAAGTACTACCGCCAGACCATCGAGGAGTCCGCCGAGGAGCCGGTCGACGTCGTCCAGGTCCTCAAGGACAAGCAGGTGGACGTCCTCGTCTGCTACCTGCCGGTCGGTTCCGAGGACGCCGCGAAGTTCTACGCACAGTGCGCCATCGACGCCAAGGTCGCCTTCGTCAACGCCCTCCCGGTGTTCATCGCCGGCACCAAGGAGTGGGCCGACAAGTTCACCGAGGCCGGTGTGCCGATCGTCGGCGACGACATCAAGTCGCAGGTCGGCGCCACCATCACGCACCGCGTCATGGCGAAGCTGTTCGAGGACCGGGGCGTCATCCTGGACCGCACGATGCAGCTGAACGTCGGCGGCAACATGGACTTCAAGAACATGCTCGAGCGTGAGCGGCTGGAGTCCAAGAAGATCTCCAAGACGCAGGCCGTCACCTCGCAGATCCCCGACCGGGACATGGGCGAGCGCAACGTCCACATCGGTCCCTCCGACTACGTCGCGTGGCTCGACGACCGCAAGTGGGCCTACGTCCGCCTCGAGGGCCGTGCCTTCGGTGACGTGCCGCTGAACCTCGAGTACAAGCTCGAGGTGTGGGACTCCCCGAACTCGGCCGGTGTCATCATCGACGCCCTGCGTGCCGCGAAGATCGCCAAGGACCGCGGCATCGGCGGCCCGATCCTCTCCGCGTCCTCGTACTTCATGAAGTCCCCGCCGGTCCAGTACTTCGACGACGAGGCCCGCGAGAGCGTCGAGAAGTTCATCCAGGGCGAGGTCGAGCGCTAAGACCCCCAAGGGAGGCCCGTCCTCCAGGTGTTGAGGCCCCCGTGGCGCATGCCCGGGGGCCTCACCCGTGTGTGAGGCTTGCTGCCATGCCTGCCGTACGTGATCTGCGCGTACTCCTGCGCCTGACGAACTTCCGCCGTCTCCTCGCCGTACGCCTCCTCTCCCAGGGTGCCGACGGCGTCTACCAGGTCGCGCTGGCCACGTACGTGGTCTTCTCACCGGAGCGGCAGGCGTCACCCGCCGCGATCGCCTCCGCCATGGCGGTCCTGCTGCTCCCGTACTCCCTGGTCGGCCCGTTCGCCGGTGTGCTGCTCGACCGCTGGCGCCGCCGCCAGGTCCTGCTGTACGGCAACCTCCTGCGCGCGCTCCTCGCCGCGGGAACCGCACTGCTGATCCTGGCGTCGGTACCCGACTGGGTCTTCTACGCCTCCGCCCTCTCCGTGACCGCCGTCAACCGCTTCGTCCTGGCCGGGCTCTCCGCCTCCCTGCCGCGCGTCGTCGACGGGGACCGCTTGGTGGTCGCCAACTCCCTGTCCCCGACCGCGGGCACCCTGGCCGCCACCGCCGGGGGAGGGCTGGCCTTCCTGGTGCGGCTGGTGGCCGCGGGCTCCGACTCCGCCGTCGTCCTCCTGGGAGCCGCCCTCTACCTGGCGTCGGCGCTGGCCTCCCTCCGCATGGGCCGCGATCTGCTCGGCCCGGACCCGCACGCCACCGTGCCGCGGATCGGTGCGGCGCTGGCCTCGACCGCCCGGGGGCTGTGGAGCGGTCTACGGCACCTGTCGGAGCGCCGGCCCGCCGCGCGGGCACTGGCCGCGATGGCCCTCGCACGGTTCTGCTACGGGGCGCTGACCGTGATGGTGCTGATACTCAGCCGGTACGCCTGGACGTCGGGGGAAGCCGAGGGACTGGCTCTGCTGGGGCTCGCGGTCGCCGTCTCCGGTGCGGGGTTCTTCGCCGCGGCGGTGGCCACCCCCTGGGCGACGGCCAGGTGGGGCGTGGACGGCTGGATGGCCCTGTGCGCCGGGGCGGCGGCGGTTCTGGAGCCGGCCCTGGGGCTTCCGTTCGCTCCGGCGACCACCATGATCGCCGCCTTCGTGCTCGGCTTCACCACCCAGGGGATCAAGATCTCCACGGACACGGTCGTCCAGAGGACGGTGGACGACACGTATCGCGGGCGGATCTTCGCCCTCTACGACATGCTCTTCAACGTCGCCTTCGTCGCCGCTGCCGGCGTGGCTTCCCTCCTGCTGCCGCCGGACGGACGCGCCCCGCTGCTGGTCCTCCTCGTCGCCGGGCTGTACACGCTCTGCGCCGTGGCGCTCGCCCGCCGGCGACACGCATGACCGAGGGGCGGTGTTTCACGTGAAACACCGCCCCTCGTACCGGCTCCCGTCGCCATGTTTCACGTGAAACGTGACGGGTCGGAGATCAGGCCCGGGCGGCCCACCACTCCTGGAGGGCGGCCGCGGCGGCGTCGTGCCCCATCGGGCCGTTCTCCAGCCGGAGCTCCAGGAGGAACTTGTACGCCTGTCCCACCACGGGGCCCGGCGGGACGCCGAGGACTTCCTGGATCTGGTTGCCGTCGAGGTCCGGACGGATCGCGTCCAGCTCCTCCTGCTCCTGGAGCTGCTCGATGCGCTGCTCCAGCCCGTCGTAGGCCCGGGACAGCGCGCCCGCCTTGCGCTTGTTGCGGGTCGTGCAGTCGGACCGGGTCAGCTTGTGCAGCCGGTTCAGCAGGGGCCCCGCGTCGCGGACGTAACGCCGGACGGCGGAGTCGGTCCACTCGCCGGTGCCGTAGCCGTGGAACCGCAGGTGCAGCTCCACCAGCCGCGAGACGTCCTTGATCATCTCGTTGGAGTACTTCAGCGCGGTCAGGCGCTTCTTGGTCATCTTCGCTCCCACCACCTCGTGGTGGTGGAAGGAGACCCGCCCGTCCGGCTCGAAGCGCCGTGTACGCGGCTTGCCGATGTCGTGCAGGAGCGCCGCCAGCCTCAGCACGAGGTCGGGGCCCTCGTCCTCCAGGTCGATCGCCTGCTCCAGCACGATCAACGAGTGCTCGTACACGTCCTTGTGCCGGTGGTGCTCATCGCTCTCCAGGCGCAGCGCGGGCAGCTCGGGCAGCACCCGGTCGGCGAGACCGGTGTCGACGAGCAGCGTCAGGCCCTTGCGGGGGCAGGAGGAGAGGACCAGCTTGTTCAGCTCGTCCCGCACCCGCTCCGCGGAGACGATGTCGAGCCGTTCGGCCATCCCCATCATCGCGGCGACGACCTCGGGAGCCACCTCGAAGTCCAGCTGGGCGGCGAAGCGGGCCGCGCGCATCATCCGCAGCGGGTCGTCGGAGAAGGACTCCTCCGGGGTGCCCGGGGTGCGCAGCACCCGCTCGGCGAGGTCCTCCAGCCCGCCGTACGGGTCGATGAACTCCTTCTCGGGCAGGGCGACGGCCATGGCGTTGACGGTGAAGTCACGACGTACGAGGTCCTGCTCGATCGAGTCGCCGTAGGACACCTCGGGCTTGCGCGAGGTGCGGTCGTACGCCTCGGAGCGGTACGTCGTCACCTCGATCTGGTAGCCGTCCTTCTGCGCTCCCACGGTGCCGAACGCGATCCCGACCTCCCAGACCGCCTCGGCCCAGGGCCGGACGATCTTCAGTACGTCCTCGGGACGGGCGTCGGTGGTGAAGTCGAGATCGTTGCCGAGCCTGCCGAGCAGAGCGTCCCGCACCGAGCCACCGACCAGGGCGAGGCGGAACCCCGCATCCTGGAAACGGCGGGCGAGGTCGTCGGCGACCGGTGACACGCGCAGCAGCTCACTGACCGCGCGGCGTTGCACCTGGCTCAGGGCAGTCGGGTTGTCTTCGTTGGCGTTCGGCACAACAGAACAGGGTACGTGGCCCCGTCACGGGCGGCCTCCTTGATTTCACGCGCTCCGCCGCCCTTCCCGGACGATCTCGCGGGCCACTCCGCAGCACTGTGCCGTGCCGCATCTCGTTACCATGCGTGGACGCAAGGACCGACATGGACCGACGGCACCAGACGACGAGGGACGGACGAGCGCGTGGCCGAGGCGGCAGACTTCCAGGGCACCGATCCCTTCCCTGCCCGCCGCTGGCTGCGGCGGGCGGTGGCGGCCGCCGCCGCGGTCCCCCTCCTGGCCGGGTTCGTGCAGCTGCCCGTCGCCGCCGCGGTGGTGCCGGCCGCGACCGTGGCGGCGGCGAAGGACTCCCGCACCGTCGCTGTGTCTCTGGACACACTCACACCGAGTGCGCCGGTGAAGGGGGACACCCTCACACTGAGCGGCACGGTGACCAACACGGGCAAGGAGACGGTGACCCAGGCGCAGGTCGACGTGCGCCTCGGTGCTCGTCTCTCCAGCCGCGGCGCGATCGAGGACGCCGCGCGGCGCACCGGCCTCTCCCAGGGCAGGGACGGGAAGCCCCTGGGCGGCGCGTACCTCGTGAGGATCCCGGAGATCCCGTCCGGCACCAGCCGCGAGTTCACCCTGGCCGTTCCGGTCGACAAGCTCGGCCTCGACGACGCCGGCGTGTACCAGCTGGCCGTCTCCCTGTCCGGGCGCACGCCGAGCGAGCCGTACGACCAGCCGATGGGTGTCGACCGGACCTTCCTGCCCTGGCAGCCGGCCGCCACGAAGAGCAAGACGCAGGTCACCGTCCTGTGGCCGCTGATCTCCTCGTCCCACCTCTCCGCCGAGACGGGGTCCGACGACCAGCAGACGCCGGTGTTCGAGAGCGACGACCTCGCGGCGGAGCTGGCGCCCGGGGGCCGGCTGGAACGGATGGTCACCCTCGGCGCCGAACTGCCCGTCACCTGGGTCGTCGACCCGGACCTGCTGGCCACCGTCGAGGCGATGACCCGCGACTACCAGGTCAGGAGCGAGGACACCGCCGTCGCGGGCAGGAACCAGGCCGTCGCGAAGCAGTGGCTGAACTCCCTGGACAAGGCCGTGCAGGGCGACAAGGTGGTCGCGCTGCCGTACGGCGACCCGGACCTGGCGTCGCTCGCCCACCGGGGCAAGCGCGTCTCGGGCTCCCTGAGCCACCTGCGGCCGGCGACGGAGCTGGCCGAGTCGACGGTGGAGACGATCCTCCACGTGAAGCCGTCCGTCGAGTACGCCTGGCCCGTGAGCGGGGCCGTCGATCCGTCGATCGTCGATGTGGCGACCTCGGCCGGCGCGGACAAGGTGATCACCCGCAGCGACAGCATGCGGGAACACCTCTCGTACACGCCGAACGCGGCCCGGCCGATCGGCGGCGGGACGACCGCGGTCGTCTCCGACATGGTCCTGTCCACCGCCTTCGAGGGCGACATGTCCCGCGCGGGCGACTCCACGGCGGCGGTCCAGAGGTTCCTCGCGCACACGCTCGCCGTCACCCACGAGCGGCCGGGCACCGCCCGCAGCATCGTCGTCGCCCCCCAGCGCATGCCGACGGTCTCCCAGGCGGAGTCCATGGCGAGCGCCTTGCGGGTCCTGGGCTCCGAGCGCTGGTCGCAGGCCTCGGACCTGGTCACCGCCACGGCCGCCAAGCCCGACTCCAAGGCGACGACCATCGTGCCGCCCGCCGGGAAGTACCCCAGGGCGCTCAGTCGGCGCGAGTTGCCGGAGGCGGTGTTCCAGCAGGTCCGCAGGACGCAGGGCGACCTGGAGAACTTCCAGGTCATCCTCACCGCCGCGGACCGCGTCGTCACGCCGTTCGGCAACGCGATCAAGCGGGAGATGTCCACGTCGTGGCGCGGCCGCCCCCAGGAGGCCGCCGAGTACGGCAAGGGAGTGCAGGCCCACCTGGAGAGCCTCGCCGACGAGGTGAAGCTGATCGACAAGTCGGACCTGACGCTCTCGGGGCGCAGCGCCACGATCCCGGTGACCGTGCAGAACAAGCTGGTGCAGGGCGTCGAGCACCTGGTGCTGAGACTGGAGTCGAGCAAGCCGACCCGTCTGAAGCTCAACGGCGGTGAGGCCGTCGCCGAGCTCCCGGTCCGGATCGAAGGCGGCCACAGCCAGTCCGTGAAGTTCACGGCCTCCGCCAACGCCAACGGCCCCGTGCCCCTCGAGGCGCAGCTGTACACGGAGGACGGCCGGCCCTACGGCCCCAGCATGAAGTTCACCGTCAAGGTCTCCGAGATCACCTCGACGGTGATGCTCGTCATCGCCGGAGGCGTGCTGCTTCTGGTCCTCGCCGGTGTCAGGATGTACAGCCAGCGCAAGCGCGCCGCGGCACGGGCCGACGACGCCGACGCGGCTGGCACAGCCGAAGAGGGCGAAGAGGCCGCAGAGGCCGATCCCGCCCCACCGGTCGCGGAGAGCGACGATCCGGTGCAGCCGAGTGACCCCGCGACGGACACCGGACCGCAAAGCACCGACCCGTCGGGCCCGGGTGAGAAAGTGGAGCATTGAGCGATGTCGTGGCCGGCCGGCCGGGGACGATGAGGTGGGGTAACCATGAACGCGCCGTACGACGGTGACCGCGGCCAGGGCGCGGGCGGCGGCAGTACGCCTCCGGGCGGCACCCCGGCCACCCCGGCACCGGGACAGGTGCCGCCCGCCGACTCGTCGACCCCGCACCCCCCCTACGCGCAGGACCCCTACGCACAGGACCCCTACGTCCAGGACGCCTACGCCCACGACCCGTACCGCTCCTACGACCTCTCCTCGCAGGACCCGGTCGACGAGGTCCTGTACGACCGGGCCGCGCACCCGCCGCCCCCGCCCGGCACCTACGAGGAGCCCGGCCCGCTCTACCAGCAGCCCGCCGCCCCGCAGTACGCCCCCGACCCCCGGGTGTGGGCGCAGACGCCGCCGCCGGAACCCGCCGGCCCGTCCCGCCACCTCCCGTACGGCGACGACGCCCGGACCGTGCAGTTCACCGGCGTCGACGACCTGGTGACCCACGCCGCGGAGGAGAAGCCGGCCCCCGACGCCTTCGCGCACCTGTACCGGGACCAGCAGCCCCAGGGCCAGTCGGTGGCGACCGCGCCGGTCCCCGAGCCGGTGGAGCCGGAGGTGCCCGCGGAGCCGGTGGCGCCCCCGCCGCCGAAGAAGTCGGGCGGAAAGGCCTCCGGACTGCTGAAGTCCAGTGCCGTGATGGCGGCCGGCACCCTGGTGTCGCGGCTCACCGGCTTCCTGCGGAGCCTGGTGATCACCGGTGCCCTGGGAGCGGCGACGCTCGGTGACGCGTTCACCGTCGCCTCCACGCTCCCGACGATGATCTACATCCTGACCGTGGGCGGCGGACTCAACTCGGTCTTCGTACCGCAGCTCGTCCGCTCGATGAAGAACGACGAGGACGGCGGCGAGGCGTACGCCAACCGGCTGCTCACCCTGGTGATGGTCGCCCTCGCCGTGATCGTGGGCATCGCCGTGTTCCTGGCGCCCCTGCTCGTCCACGCGATGTCGCCCACCATCGCCGACGACCCGGACGCCAACAGCGTCGCCGTCACCTTCGCCCGGTTCTGCCTGCCCACCATCTTCTTCATGGGCGTTCACGTGGTGATGGGTCAGGTGCTCAACGCCCGCGGCAGGTTCGGCGCGATGATGTGGACGCCGGTCCTCAACAACATCGTCGTCATCTTCACGTTCGGCCTCTTCATCTGGGTGTACGGCGCCTACTCCGAGACGAAGATGGGCGCCGACGTCATCCCCGACGAGGGCGTCCGCCTGCTCGGCGTCGGCATGCTGCTGGGCCTCGTCGTCCAGTCGCTGGCGATGATCCCCTACCTGCGCGAGGCGGGTTTCCGCTTCCGGCCGCGCTTCGACTGGAAGGGCCAGGGCCTCGGCAAGACGATCAGGCTGGCCAAGTGGACGGTCCTGTTCGTCCTCGCCAACCAGGCCGGCGTCGTCGTCGTCACGCAGCTCGCCACGGCCGCCGGAAAGGCGTCCGGCGCGGACGGCGCGGGCATCCTCGCCTACTCCAACGCCCAGCTGATCTGGGGCATGCCGCAGGCCATCATCACGGTCTCCGTCATGGCCGCGCTGCTGCCCCGCATCTCGCGTGCCGCCCACGACAACGACCCCGGCGCCGTCCGGGACGACATCTCGCACGGCCTGCGCAACTCGGCCGTCGCGATCGTCCCGGTCTCCTTCGGCTTCCTCGCGCTGGGCGTGCCGCTGTGCACCCTGCTCTACGCCTCCAGCGGCACGGAGGCGGCCACCGGCATGGGCTTCATGCTGATGGCGTTCGGCCTGGGCCTGATCCCGTACTCCGTCCAGTACGTCGTCCTGCGGGGCTTCTACGCGTACGAGGACACCCGCACGCCCTTCTACAACACCGTCATCGTGGCGATCGTCAACGCCGCCGCCTCCGCCGTCTGCTACTTCGTGCTCCCCGCCCGGTGGGCCGTCGTCGGCATGGCCGCCAGCTACGGCATCGCCTACATGGTCGGTGTGGGCGTCGCCTGGCGGCGGCTGCGCAACCGGCTGGGCGGCGACCTCGACGGGGCCCACGTCGTACGGACGTACGCGCGCCTCTCCATGGCGTCGGTCCCCGCGGCGCTGGCTGCGGGTGCGGTCGCGTGGGGCCTCCTCACCCTGCTCGGGATGGACGCGCTGGGCTCCCTCGTGGCGCTCGTGTCCGGTGGAGTCGTACTGATCGGCGTGTTCTACGTGGCGGCCCGCAAGATGCGCATCGAGGAGCTCAACGCCATGGTGGGCATGGTCCGGGGCCGTCTCGGCCGCTAGAACACGGAACTGCCGCACAACCATCGCCGCCCGCCGCGTGTCGTGCATGGCGGTGGACTGTGGGCACAATTGGCATGGCTGTTGGATATGGCGCATCGAATGGGGAGGCAGGAACGACGGTGGCGGAACGTAGCACGGCTGCCGTCGACGTGGCCGACAACAGCGGCGACGACCCGCTGACCGCCAAGGCGGACAGGACCACGGCCGACGGGGCGGAAGCGCAGGACGCGACGGACATGTCTTCCCTGAACACGAACGGCGGCCAGGAAGCCGGCGACGATCCCGCCATCAAGTCCCCGGAGCTGCACAGCGGGCACAAACTCGCCCGCCGCTACCGGCTCGAGGAGTGCGTCACCCGACTGGACGGTTTCAGCAGCTGGCGGGCCGTCGACGAGAAGCTGCGGCGCGCCGTCGGCGTGCACGTCCTGCCCGCCGACCACCCGAGGGCCCGGTCGGTCCTGGCGGCGGCACGCTCCTCCGCGCTGCTCGGCGACCCCCGGTTCGTCCAGGTCCTCGACGCCGTCGAGGAGAACGACCTCGTCTACGTCGTGCACGAGTGGCTGCCGGACGCCACCGAGTTGACCACCCTGCTCGCCGCCGGCCCCCTGGAGCCGTACGACGCCTACCAGCTCGTCAGCCAGGTCTCCCAGGCGATGGCCGCCGCGCACCGCGAGGGCCTGGCCCACCTGAGGCTCACGCCGAGCGCCGTGCTGCGCACCTCCACCGGCCAGTACCGGATCCGCGGCCTCGCCGTGAACGCGGCGCTGCGGGGCATCAGCGTCGACCGCCCGCAGCGCACCGACACCGAGGCGATCGGCGCGCTCCTCTACGCCGCGCTGACCCAGCGGTGGCCGTACGAGAACGACGCCCACGGCCTGTCCGGGCTGCCCAAGGGCATGGGTCTGATCGCGCCCGACCAGGTACGGGCGGGGGTCCACCGGGGTCTGTCCGACCTCGCCATGCGCGCCCTCGTCAACGACGGCGCGACCGCGTCCCGCCAGGAACCCCCCTGCACGACACCCGACGAGCTCGCCAAGGCCGTCGCGGCCATGCCCCGTATCCGCCCTCCGGAGCCCGCCTTCCCGCCCGTGCCGGAGTACCAGCACACCACCTACCAGCAGGGCACGTACGGCCAGCACCAGAGCGCCGCCGCCACACAGCCGGTGCTCGTGGCGCCCGCGCCCCTGGAGAGCCGCACCGGCAAGGCGCTGAAGTGGGCCGTCTCCGCGCTGCTGATCGCCGCGCTGGGCCTCGGCAGCTGGCAGGTCGCCGACCGCCTCCTCGACCAGGGCGGCACGAACAACGGGCCGGGGGCGACACAGCCGTCCCCCGGCGCCTCGATGGACGACAAGCCGGCCCGTCCGCTGCAGCCGCTGAAGATCTCCGATGCCCGGGAGTTCACGCCTGGAGGATCCGGTATACAGCTCGACCAGGTGGAGAACGCCGTCGACGGTGACTCCCAGTCGGCGTGGATCACTCCCGAGTACCACGGCTACGCCAACTTCGGAAACCTGCCGAACCGCCAGGGCGGCAGTGGCATCGTGGTCGACCTCGGCAGCGAGCAGAGCATCTCCCAGGTCCGTGTCGGCCTGTACCGGAGCGGCCAGAAGGTGCAGCTCCGCGCCGCGGGGGAGGGAGCCATGGGGTCCAGTTCGCTGTCGGACTTCCCCCGGCAGCTGTCTCCGCTGAAACAGGTCGACGGGAACCTGGACGTGAAGCTGGACAAGCCCGTTCGTGCTCGCTACGTGCTGGTCCACATCACAGAACTCCCCACGGACGGCTCGCCCGGGAGGTTCCGCGGCGGTATTTCCGAAGTCCAGGTCCTGGGCTGACCGCCGCCCCGCACGAGGATCGTCGTGCCGTCGGCGCTCGAGCAATCGGAGGGAGGTCGCATGGGATCGGGTTCGGGGCAGGAGCTTGGTGACGCGGACCTGCTCGCTCGGCATGTCGCGGGTGACCCCGACGCCTTCGGCGAGCTGGTACGGCGCCATCGCGATCGGCTCTGGGCAGTGGCGCTGCGCACGCTCGGCGACCGCGAGGAGGCCGCCGACGCCGTCCAGGACGCCCTCGTCTCGGCGTTCCGGGCGGCCCACACCTTCCGCGGTCAGTCCGCTGTCACCACCTGGCTGCACCGCATCACGGTCAACGCCTGCCTGGACCGGGCTCGCAAGGCCGCGTCGCGCCGGACGGCACCCCTGAACGACACGGAACGGCTGGAGCAGCTCCTGGAGCCCCATGAGTCGGCCGAGGAACCCGCCGAGCGACACGACCTGCATCGTCAGTTGCTGGCCGCCCTGGCGACGCTTCCCACCGACCAACGCGCCGCCCTGGTCCTCGTCGACATGCAGGGCTACGCGGTGGCCGAGGCGGCCGAGATCCTCGGAGTGCCCACCGGAACCGTGAAGAGCCGCTGCGCACGGGGCCGTGCCCGTCTCGCCCCCGTACTCACTCATCTGCGCGGTGATCCCGTGGATAACACCGGTACCGGCGGGGGAAGGAACCGGACGCCGGGGACATCCGTCCCACCGGCGTCGGGACCAACGGATCCAGGACCGAGCGGTCCTGCTGCTGTGAAGGGCGGAGGTGGACGCGCGTGACACCCACCGCCGACACGACTCGACACCCGGACGTCTCGGAGATCTCCGATCTCACGGAAGGCATCCTCCCGCCGTCCCGTACCGCGGACGTACGTCGCCATCTCGACCGCTGCGACCTCTGCGCCGACGTCCGCAGCTCCCTGGAGGAGATCCGCGGCCTTCTCGGCACGCTGCCGGGCCCCGCCCGCATGCCGGTGGACGTGGCGGAGCGTATCGACGCCGCGCTGGCCGCCGAGGCGCTCCTCGACGCGACCGCCCCGGACGGCGCCGCGCCCGTTTCACGTGAAACCAGGCAGAAGACCACCGAGCCGGACCCCGCCAGGCCCAGGAAGCCGGAACGCCCCGCGTCCGCGCCGGCCGGTCGGCCCTCGGGTTCCACCGGCCCCGGACGCATCCCCGCCCGCCGCCGCCGGGGTGCGGTGGTGAGCGCCGCCTGCAGCCTGGCGGCGGTCGGCCTGGGCGTCCTGTTCCTCCAGGCTGCGAACCAGAACGGCGACGCACCCGGCGCCTCCTACGCCGACAACACCACGGCCTCCGGTGACACCCGCTTCTCCGGATCCACGCTCACGGACAAGGTGCGGTCCCTGCTCGCCTCCCCCAAGCGGTCCTACGTCGCCACGTCCCCGCGTCTCCAGACGGAGGGCGAGCCCCCGGCCACCGCCAACCCCATGATCGAAAGAGCGGTTCCCCCGCTCCCCTCCTGCGTACGGCAGGGGATCGCCCGGAACGAGCAGCCGCTCGCGGCGGAGCGGGGCGACTACCAGGGACGGTCCGCCTATCTCGTGGTGCTTCCGCACCCCCGTACCGAGACACAGGTCGACGTCTACGTCGTGGACGCTTTCTGCGTGACGGCGAAGAACGCCTCCGACCCTGCGGACGTGCTGCTCAAGCAGTCCCAGCCCCGTCCCTGACGGACGCGCCTGAAGCCACACGGTTCCACGGGAATGCGCGCCCCGTAGGATCCGTTGGGTGGGGTGAGAGTCTTGACCCGGCCCCCGTAGGCAGTAGGCAGTCTGCAGAGACGAGGAAGAAACCCGTGAGCGACGTCCGAAACGTGATCATCATCGGCTCCGGGCCCGCCGGTTACACGGCAGCGCTCTACACCGCACGCGCGTCGCTGAAGCCGCTGGTCTTCGAGGGCGCCGTCACCTCTGGTGGCGCCCTGATGAACACGACCGACGTGGAGAACTTCCCCGGGTTCCGTGACGGCATCATGGGCCCCGAGCTCATGGACAACATGCGGGCCCAGGCCGAGCGCTTCGGCGCGGAGCTCATTCCGGACGACATCGTCGCCGTCGACCTGTCCGACGACATCAAGACCGTGACGGACACCGCTGGCACGGTGCACCGCGCCAAGGCGATCATCGTGGCCACCGGCTCCCAGCACCGCAAGCTCGGTCTGCCGAACGAGGACGCCCTCTCCGGCCGCGGCGTCTCGTGGTGTGCCACCTGTGACGGGTTCTTTTTCAAGGACCACGACATCGCCGTCGTCGGCGGTGGTGACACGGCGATGGAGGAGGCGACCTTCCTCTCCCGCTTCGCGAAGTCGGTCACGGTCGTGCACCGCCGGGACACCCTGCGCGCCTCCAAGGCGATGCAGGAGCGTGCCTTCGCCGATCCGAAGATCAAGTTCGCCTGGGACAGCGAGGTCGCGGAGATCCACGGCGACCAGAAGCTCAGCAGCCTCACCCTGCGCAACACCAAGTCGGGTGAGACCTCGGAGCTGCCGGTGACGGGCCTGTTCATCGCCGTCGGCCACGACCCGCGCACGGAGCTGTTCAAGGGACAGCTGGAGCTGGACGACGAGGGCTACCTGAAGGTGGACGCGCCGTCGACCCGCACCAACGTGAAGGGCGTCTTCGCCGCCGGTGACGTCGTCGACCACACCTACCGCCAGGCCATCACGGCCGCAGGTACGGGTTGCTCCGCCGCGCTGGACGCCGAGCGCTTCCTCGCCGCCCTCGCCGACACGGAGAAGCTGGCCGAGCCGGAGAAGACCCCCGCGGTCTGACCCTCGATCCCCCACCCACACCCCGCACAGCGAAGGAGGCCACCGTGGCCGACCTCAAGGAAGTGACCGACGCCTCGTTCGAGGAGGCCGTCCTCAAGAGCGAGAAGCCCGTACTGGTGGACTTCTGGGCCGCCTGGTGCGGTCCGTGCCGCCAGATCGCCCCGTCCCTGAAGGCGATCGCCGATGAGTACGGCGACCAGATCGAGGTCGTCAAGCTGAACATCGACGAGAACCCGGCGACTGCCGCGAAGTACGGCGTCATGTCGATCCCGACCCTGAACGTCTACCAGGGTGGCGAGGTCGCCAAGACGATCGTCGGTGCCAAGCCGAAGGCCGCGATCGTCCGCGACCTGGCCGACTTCATCGGCGACGAGGCCACCAAGGCGTGACTCCGCCTCTGTTTCACGTGGAGCGCCGTTTCACGTGAAACACGAACGGCCCATCCCTTCGGGGGTGGGCCGTTGTCGTGGGAGGGGTCAGAGCGGGCGCAGCGCCGGCTCCTTCTGGACGGCACCGAGCAGACGGTCCAGAGCCAGCTCCACGTCCTCCTTCCACGACAGGGTGCTGCGCAGTTCGAGCCGCAGCCGCGGATAGGCCGGGTGGGGGCGTACGGTCTTGAAGCCCACGGACAACAGGTGTTCGGCGGGCAGGACGCAGGCCGGTTCCTTCCAGCGGGCGTCCCCGAACGCCTCGATGGCCCTGACCCCGCGCCGCAGGAGGTCCTTGGCCACCGTCTGCACCATCACCCGCCCCAGCCCCTGACCTTGGTAGCCCGGAGTGATCCAGGCCGTCATCAGCTGGACGGCGTCGGAGGACACGGGGCTGGTCGGGAAGGCCGTGGAGCGCGGCACATAGGCGGGTGGCGCGTACATCACGTACCCCACGGGGACCTCGTCCACGTAGACGACGCGGCCGCAGGAGCCCCAGTCGAGGAGGACGGCGGAGATCCAGGCTTCCTTCTCGAGTTCCGGTCTCCCGGCCTTGACGGCGGCTTCGCCGCTGACGGGGTCGAGTTCCCAGAAGACGCAGGTACGGCAGCGCTTGGGGAGGTCCGGAAGGTTGTCCAACGTGAGCGGTACGAGCCGACGTCCCATGAAGGTTGTCCCTCACTTCCTTCGCCTGCCGCGCCACGGGCGGCGGATGCGCATACCTGAACGCATCGTATCGATCGGGTGATGACTCACATACGGGAAAAGACCAAAGGGCGGACCTCGCTCCGGTGAAATCCGGAGCGAGCCCGCCCTCCGTGTTCTGCCCTGCGGTGCGGGTCAGCCCTCGCTGTCCGCGTCCGACTCCTCGGAGAGCCCCTTGTCGAGGACCCGTCCCTCACCGGGGGCGAGGGTGCCAAGGATCCGGTTCAGATCCTCCATCGAGGCGAACTCGACGACGATCTTGCCCTTCTTCTGACCGAGGTCCACCTTCACCCGGGTCTCGAAGCGGTCCGAGAGCCGCGTGGCGAGTTCACTCAGCGCCGGAGAGACCCGGGCGCCGGCACGAGGCCCCTTCGCCTTGGCGGCCTTGCGGGGCTCGGAGGCCATCAGTGTGACGATCTCTTCGACCGTGCGGACGGAGAGTCCCTCGGTGACGATGCGGTGCGCCAGCTTGTCCTGCTCCTCCGGGTCCTCCACGGACAGGAGGGCCCGCGCGTGACCGGCCGACAGCACTCCCGCGGCGACCCGGCGCTGCACCGGAGGCGAGAGCCGGAGCAGACGCAGCGTGTTGGTGACCTGGGGGCGCGACCGACCGATGCGGTCCGCCAGCTGGTCGTGCGTGCAGCTGAAGTCCTTCAGCAACTGGTCGTAGGCAGCCGCCTCTTCCAAGGGGTTGAGCTGCGCCCGGTGCAGGTTCTCCAGCAGGGCGTCCAGCAGCAGCTTCTCGTCCTCGGTCTCACGGACGATCGCCGCGACGCGCTCCAGGCCCGCCTCACGGCAGGCCCGCCAGCGGCGTTCACCCATGATCAGCTCGTACCGCTCCGGGGCGACCCGACGGACGACGACGGGCTGGAGCAGACCCACCTCCTGGATGGAGGTCACCAGTTCGGTGAGGGCGTCCTCGTCGAAGACCTGCCGGGGCTGACGCGGGTTGGGCGTGATGGAGTCCAGCGGCAGCTCGGCGAAGTGGACGCCGGCCGGCATCTCCGCCGCAGGACCGCCCTCGGCCTGCTCCGGCAGCGCGACACCGCTGTCGGCGGACGTCGCCTGGGGCAGGGTCGCCACCTTGGCGGCGGCGATGCCCCGTTCCGTTCCCAGCGGCGGGATGGCGGTGGGCGAAGTGGACGCCGTTCCGACCGAAGTGGTCTGTCTCTCCTGCGGAGCAGCGGGGATCAGTGCGCCGAGCCCACGTCCCAGCCCCCTACGTCGCTCACTCACTGGTTCCCCTCCGACATGCTGTGCTGACTGTGCTGATACTGCTGGCCGCCCGTGTGGGCGTGCTGGGCGTCATAGTGGACGCCCACCCCCCGGAGGGCGATCTCGCGGGCGGCTTCCAGGTAGGAGAGCGCGCCGCTGGAACCCGGGTCGTACGTGAGGACCGTCTGCCCGTAGCTCGGGGCCTCCGAGATGCGGACCGAGCGCGGGATGCTGGTGCGCAGCACCTCGTCACCGAAGTGGTTGCGCACCTCCTCCGCGACCTGTGAGGCGAGCCTGGTCCGGCCGTCGTACATGGTGAGCAGGATCGTCGACACGTGGAGGTCCGGGTTGAGGTGGCCCCGCACCAGGTCGACGTTGCGCAGAAGCTGCCCCAGGCCCTCCAGCGCGTAGTACTCGCACTGGATGGGGATCAGCACCTCCGCGCCGGCCACCATGGCGTTGACGGTGAGCAGACCCAGCGACGGCGGGCAGTCGATGAGGATGTAGTCCAACGGCTGCTCGTACGCCTGGATCGCCCGCTGAAGCCGACTCTCCCGCGCCACCAGCGACACCAGCTCGATCTCCGCACCGGCGAGATCGATGGTGGCCGGGGCGCAGAAGAGGCCTTCGACGTCCTGGACCGGCTGCACCACATCGGAGAGCGGCCTGCTGTCCACGAGGACGTCATAGATCGAGGGCACCTCCGCGTGGTGGTCGATCCCCAGCGCGGTGGACGCGTTGCCCTGCGGGTCGAGGTCGATCACGAGGACGCGCGCGCCGTGCAGCGCGAGGGACGCGGCGAGGTTGACCGTCGTGGTGGTCTTCCCCACACCGCCCTTCTGGTTGGCGACGACCATGATGCGGGTCTGCTCCGGCCGGGGAAGGCCCTCACCGGCCCGCCCCAGCGCCTGGACGGCCAGCGGGGCGGCGGATCCCATGGAGGTGTCATCCAGCGGGGGATACGTTTCACGTGAAACGTCGTCCCCGGACGATTCGGTACGGGGACCGGGGACCGGGTCGGTCATCGGTCCCGCGATGTTGGCGTCGGACCGCAAGGATTCACTCTCCTCGGCTTCAGGCTCGCGATGAACAGAGCCTGCCATGGTTTCGGGGTGGTGAACCAGCGAGGCCCGGCGTTCTGTGGAGGAACCCACTCCTGTGGACAACTCTGTCGCCCCGTGGAGGGGCCTATGGCGTCGTGGCGTGGCAGCCTCATGGCCACGGCTGAAGATTCCCTGCAGCAGTGAGCGACGTTTCACGTGAAACACGATGCACGCGCCGCAGGGTCAGAGCGCCACGACACTCTGAAACAGGCCGTATGAGGACCAAAGCACCCTCAGCGACGACGTCGCGAGGGCCTCGCGGCCTTCGCTCGCTTGGCGGCGAAGCGGACACCGCCGGGGCTCTCCCCGACCTCGACACGGACCACGGTGGACATCGGGTCGACGACGCCCTCCCCGACCTGCAGCACGGACGTACGGACGACCCCCAGTTTGCTGAGGGCGGCGCGGGCGCTCTGGATCTCTTCCTCGGCCGTGTCCCCCTTCAGCGCGAGCATCTCGCCGTAGGGACGCAGCAGAGGCACGCCCCAGCCCGCCAGGCGGTCCAGCGGAGCGACGGCGCGGGCCGTGACCACGTGGACCGGGGGGAGCTTGCCCAGCATCTCCTCGGCACGACCGCGCACGACGGTCACGTGGTCCAGCCCCAGCAGCTCGACGATCTCCTGGAGGAAGTTCGTCCGGCGGAGCAGGGGCTCCAGCAGCGTGATCTTGAGATCGGGCCGTACGAGTGCGAGCGGAATGCCGGGCAGGCCGGCCCCGGAGCCCACGTCGCAGACGGTGACCCCTTCGGGCACCACCTCGGAGAGCACCGCGCAGTTCAGCAGGTGCCTCTCCCATAGCCTCGGCACCTCACGGGGGCCGATGAGGCCGCGCTTCACTCCCGCGTCCGCGAGCAACTCCGCGTACCGGACCGCTTCCGGGAAGAACTCACCGAAGACCGTGTGCGCCTCCTGGGGCGCAGGGGGAAGTTCCTCTGCCTCGGACACGGGAACCGTCCTTCCTACCGCACTGGGTGGCTGACTATCAGGCTGACAAAGATCGGCCCCGCCTGCGAACAGACGGGGCCGACACTACGAGGGGGTCAGGCGGGGAGCACGACGACGAAGCGCTGCGGCTCCTCGCCCTCGGACTCACTGCGCAGGCCGGCGGCGGCGACCGCGTCGTGGACGACCTTGCGCTCGAAGGGGCTCATCGGCTTCAGCTTCACGGGCTCGCCGGTGTTCTTGGCCTCGTCCGCGGCCTTGACACCCAGCTCGGTCAGCTCGGCACGCTTCTTGGCGCGGAAGCCGGCGATGTCCAGCATGAGCCGGCTGCGGTCACCGGTCTCGCGGTGGACCGCGAGACGCGTGAGCTCCTGCAGCGCCTCCAGCACCTCACCGTCACGGCCCACGAGCTTCTGCAGATCGCGGCTGCTCGTGTCGCTGATGATCGAGACCGCGGCGCGATCCCCCTCGACGTCCATGTCGATGTCGCCGTCAAGGTCGGCGATGTCGAGCAGGCCCTCGAGGTAGTCAGCCGCGATCTCGCCTTCCTGCTCCAGGCGGGTCAGGGTGTCGCCACCCTGGGCGGCGGACGTGGTGCCTTCCGTCACGGATGGACTCCTTCTTACTTCTTCGACGACGGGTGCTTGGGCCGCTGCTGGCCCTTGCGCTGTCCGGACTTGGCTTGACGTGCGGGGGTGGCCTTGCCCGGCTGGGACTCCTCGGGCTCCGCCTGGTCCGCCTTCTTCTCCAGGGAGGTCTTGGCGGTGCCGGGCTGCGCGGGAGCGGCCTGGCGCTTCGCCTTCGTCTGGCGCTTGGGCTGCTGGCGGCGCACCGCCGCGGCCTCCGCCTCGGCCTCGGCCGGGTCGACCTTCCGCACCGTGCCGTCGGCCTGGGCGGTGAAGCCGGCCTTGGCGAGGCTGCCGATGAAGCTGCGCTCGTTGTCGTTGCGGTCCGGGCCCTTGGCGACGATGGCCTGGATGACGTTGCGCTTGCGGCGGCCGCGCACCTCGCCGTGCTGGGTGATGCTCTTGAGGAGCCGCTGCAGGTAGTGGTCCTGGGCCTTGCTGCCCGGCGTCGGGTTCTGGTTGATCACGTACATCTGCTGGCCCATGGTCCACACGTTGGTGGTCAGCCAGTAGACGAGGACGCCGACGGGGAAGTTGATGCCCATCACGGCGAAGATGATCGGGAAGATGTACATCAGCATCTTCTGCTGCTGCATGTACGGGGTCTTCACCGTCAGGTCGACGTTCTTCTGCATCAGCTGGCGCTGGGTGAAGAACTGCGACGCCGACATCATCACGATCATGATCGCGGTGACGACGCGGACGTCGAGCAGCGACGCGTTGAGAGCCTGGACCGTACCCGGGTCGTCCATGAACTTCGCGGCGATCGGGGCGCCGAAGATGTGGGCCTCGCGGGCGCTGTCGACCAGCTGCTGGTTGAGGCTGCCGATCGTGTCACCCGACGCGATCTTGCTGAGCACGTGGTAGAGCGCGAAGAAGAACGGCGACTGCAGGAGGATGGGGAGGCACGAGGAGAGCGGGTTGGTACCCGTCTCCTTGTACAGCTTCATCATCTCTTCCGACTGGCGCTGCCGGTCGTTCTTGTAGCGCTCCTGGATGGCCTTCATCTTCGGCTGGAGCGCCTGCATGTTCCGCATCGACTTGATCTGCTTCACGAAGAGCGGGATCAGGCAGATGCGGATGACGATCACCAGGGACACGATGGACAGACCCCAGGCCCACCCCGTGTCAGGCCCGAAGATCGCCCCATACAGCTTGTGGAACTGGACGATGATCCACGAGACAGGTCCGGTGATGAAGCTGAACAGATTTCCAATCGTGTCCACTAATCAGGCTCCTTGAGCATTGGGCGAGGTCTCTGCGGCCGGGCTCGTCCCGTCGGAGTGCCCGCCCTCGTCGCCGCGCAGCCGTGCGCGCAGCAGTTCGTGCCAGCGGGGACGCTTGCGCGGCGGCACGTGGTCCACCCCGCCGGGCGACCAGGGGTTGCAGCGCAGGATGCGCCAGGCGGTGAGGGCCGTGCCCTTGATGGCGCCGTGCCGGTCGATTGCGGTGTATCCGTAGTGGGAACACGAGGGGTAGTACCTGCAGACGGGGCCCAGCAGTGGGCTGATCGTCCACTGGTAGAGCTTGATCAGGGCCAGCAGCGGGTACTTCATCGCGCGCCCCCTCCCAGGAGCCGCTGCAGGGCGGCGTCCAGGTCTCGGGCCAGCTGTGCAGGGTCGGCGTCGCCCGCGCCGGGCAGCGCTCGTACTACCACCAGGCTACCGGGGGGCAGCGCGGCGAGCCGCTCCCGCATCAGGTGCCGCAGTCTGCGCTTCACCTGGTTGCGGACGACTGCCCCGCCGACGGCCTTGCTGACGACGAAACCCGCACGCGTCGGGGGAGCGCTCTCCCCAGGCGCGTGCGGGTCCGTTGCACCACTGCGTAGATGGACGACGAGGCTCGGGCGGCCTGCCCGGCGTCCTCGCCGTACCGCGGTCGCGAAGTCCTCGCGCCGCCTCAGCCGATTCTCGGAAGGCAGCACGTCATGACCTGGCCGCGATCAGGCGGACAGGCGGGCGCGACCCTTGCTGCGGCGGGTCGCGAGGATCGCGCGGCCGGCACGCGTACGCATGCGCAGGCGGAAGCCGTGGGTCTTGGCGCGACGACGGTTGTTCGGCTGGAAGGTGCGCTTGCTCACTCGGGGGCTCCAGAAATGATTCGTGGGGTGGCGGGGTATCGCTTGGCTGTCACCGTGCGCCCACGAGTAGCTCGCAATACGCCCGAGTGCACCGCTACACGGTCACATGGTGTGACCTTTGCCCATCGGAGGCAGGCGGCAGCAGCCATCGACAACTCGACCTGGTTACGGTACGCGCGGCTACGCCATCCGGTCAAACCAGCGGCATGGCGGCTCCCCCTATGCACAGGCTGTGGACAACAACTTGAACCACGCGAGCTGCCACGACTACCGTGGCTGAACTCGAATTCCTTTCCTGCCTGTCCTTCCCATCCCGTCCCGAGAAGCACACATTCGCGGGACCTGTGAGAGAGCGTGCCCCGTGGCTGATGTACCTGCTGATCTTGCCGCAGTGTGGCCACGAGTGCTGGAGCAGCTCCTCGGCGAGGGGCAGCAGGGCATCGAGCCGAAGGACAAGCAGTGGATCGAGCGCTGCCAGCCGCTCGCGCTGGTGGCCGACACCGCACTCCTCGCCGTCCCCAACGAATGGGGCAAGCGCGTCCTGGAGGGCCGGCTGGCCCCGCTGATCAGCGACACGCTCAGCCGTGAGTGCGGCCGCCCGATCCGGATCGCGATCACCGTCGACGACTCCGCGGGCGACCAGTCGCCGCCGGCCGCCCCGGAGCGGCACCAGCCGGAACGCCCCCGCTACGAGGAGCGCGGCCAGGGGTACGAGGAGCGCGGCCAGGGCTACGACGAGCGGGGCCAGGGCGAGCCGTACGACGCGTACGGGCGGCCCATGGCGGACGACGGGCTGCCGTCCGTACGGCCCGCCTACCCCGACTACCAGCAGCAGCGCCCGGAACCCGGCGCGTGGCCGCGCACCCAGGAGGACCTGACCTGGCAGCAGCCGCGCCTCGGCGGCTTCCAGGACCGCGACCCGTACGCGACGGCCCGTCCGCAGCAGCCCCACCACGACTACGGCACCCCGCAGGGCTCCGACCACGGCGGGTACGAGCCCCCGCGCACGGAGCGGCGCGAGCTGCCCGACACGCCCGACCGGCACCGGCCGGGCGGTCCCGCGGGCTCCGGCGGGCCGGCCGTCCGCGGTGGGGCCGGGGGCCGCGGCGTGCCGGGTGCCGGTCCGATGGGCGGTCCCGGGTCCATGGGCGGTGCGGGCGGCACGGGCCAGGGCGGCACGGGCGGCCCGGGGGAGCAGCACGCGCGGCTGAACCCGAAGTACCTGTTCGACACGTTCGTCATCGGCTCGTCCAACCGTTTCGCCCACGCCGCGGCGGTCGCGGTCGCCGAGGCGCCGGCCAAGGCGTACAACCCCCTCTTCATCTACGGGGAGTCGGGGCTCGGCAAGACCCATCTGCTGCACGCGATCGGGCACTACGCGCGCAACCTCTACCCGGGGACGCGGGTGCGGTACGTGAGCTCGGAGGAGTTCACCAACGAGTTCATCAACTCCATCCGCGACGGCAAGGGCGATACGTTCCGCAAGCGCTACCGCGACGTGGACATCCTGCTCGTGGACGACATCCAGTTCCTGGCGAGCAAGGAGTCGACGCAGGAGGAGTTCTTCCACACCTTCAACACGCTCCACAACGCCAACAAGCAGATCGTGCTCTCCTCCGACCGGCCGCCCAAGCAGCTGGTGACGCTGGAGGACCGGCTGCGCAACCGCTTCGAGTGGGGCCTCACCACGGACGTCCAGCCGCCGGAGCTGGAGACCCGCATCGCGATCCTCCGGAAGAAGGCGGTGCAGGAACAGCTCAACGCCCCGCCGGAGGTGCTGGAGTTCATCGCCTCGCGGATCTCGCGGAACATCCGTGAGCTGGAGGGCGCGCTGATCCGGGTGACGGCGTTCGCGAGCCTCAACCGCCAGCCGGTGGACCTGGTGCTCACCGAGAGCGTGCTGAAGGACCTGATCCCGGGCGGCGAGGACACCGCGCCCGAGATCACCGCGGGCGCGATCATGGCGGCGACGGCGGACTACTTCGGGCTGACGGTCGAGGACCTGTGCGGCTCGTCGCGCAGCAGGGTGCTGGTGACGGCCCGGCAGATCGCCATGTACCTGTGCCGGGAGCTGACCGATCTGTCGCTGCCGAAGATCGGCGCGCAGTTCGGCGGGCGGGACCACACGACGGTCATGCACGCGGACCGGAAGATCCGCGCGCTGATGGCGGAGCGGCGCTCCATCTACAACCAGGTGACCGAGCTGACGAACCGCATCAAGAACGGCTGACGGCGCGCGGTGCGGCGCTCGAGGGCGCCCCGGGACGGTTCCGGGGCGCCCTTCGCCGTCCCCGGGGCAGGCCCGGACGGTTCGGCGGGGGACCCCCCGGAGGGCGGCGCTGGGCACGGCGCGGGAGACGCCCGGACGGCTCCGCGGAGGGCGGCGCGAGGGGCGGTCCGGGGACGGCGCGGAGGCCGGCGCGGGCGTCGACGCGGGGGACACGCGGGCGTCAGCGCGGGAGCAGCGGCAGCCGGACCGTTCGAATAGATGCGGCGGTCACGCCGTTCTCCACAGATTCGGGGGCGATCGCCCGTCCACAGGCTGGGGACTGGGAAGTTATCCGAATCTCGTCCACAGAGGGCAGGGGCGCGAGACAATCCCCCCAGGTCAGAGACTTGTGGATTTGTGGCCGACCGTAATCCACAGCCTGTGGAAAGTTTGCTCGTCCACAGGCTGTGATCGACGTTGTCCACCGGCGTCCCACAGGCGTGACCTCACGGTCCACAGCTTCTCCACACCGCTGTCCACTGTTCGGCAACGAAACACCCCCGGTCACCGCGACGAGTGAAAGCCGTCACACCCGGGAGCCGGATTGGGCTGTGGGGAACGTGGGTAAAGCTGGGGACGGCACTGGGGAGAAGTCAGCCCTGCCTGTGTATCGGGTGTGCAGAACTTTGCCGCGTCCACAGCGGACCCCGGTTGTCCACCGCTGCCACCCACAGGGCCAGTGGACAAAATTTGGGCTGTGACCTGCGCAGACGGGGTTATCCACGGTTTCCACAACCCCTACTACTACTCCCACACAGAGTTAGCGTGGATTTCGCTTGGAAGCGGGGCCTGTGCACAACTCGGCGCCGAAGCTCCGACCGCGGCTCGACGCGACTTGACCCCGAGCAGCGCCGAGTGTCGGCGGCGTACGTCAGACTGGTCCCCGGCATCCCGACCTGCCGCTGCGGCGGTGGACGGACCGGATGCCGGACGAGGAAGGCCAGCAGGGCGAGCCAGCAACAGCAGGAGGCGGCTTACGGTGAAGATCCGGGTGGAGCGCGATGTACTCGCGGAGGCGGTGGCCTGGGTGGCCCGCAGCCTCCCGGCCCGTCCGCCCGCGCCCGTGCTCGCGGGCCTTCTGCTGAAGGCCGAGGACGGTGCGCTGAGCTTCTCCAGCTTCGACTACGAGGTCTCCGCGCGGGTCTCGGTCGAGGCCGAGGTCGAGGAGGACGGCACGGTCCTGGTGTCCGGGCGGCTGCTCGCCGACATCTGCCGCGCTCTCCCCAACCGCCCGGTGGAGATTTCCACAGACGGTGTACGGGCGACGGTGGTCTGCGGGTCGTCCCGCTTCACCCTCCACACACTGCCTGTGGAGGAGTACCCGGCGCTGCCGCAGATGCCGACCGCCACCGGCACGGTGCCCGGCGAGGTCTTCGCCTCCGCCGCCGCGCAGGTCGCCATCGCCGCGGGCCGCGACGACACGCTGCCCGTCCTCACGGGTGTGCGCATCGAGATCGAGGGCGACAGGGTCACGCTGGCCTCCACCGACCGCTACCGCTTCGCGGTCCGCGAGTTCCTGTGGAAGCCGGAGTCCCCGGACGCCTCGGCCGTCGCCCTGGTGCCCGCCAAGACGCTGCTGGACACGGCCAAGGCGCTGACCAGCGGTGACACGGTGACGCTCGCGCTGGCCGGCTCCGGCGCGGGTGAGGGCCTGATCGGTTTCGAGGGCGCCGGGCGCCGCACCACCACCCGGCTGCTCGAAGGCGACCTGCCGAAGTACCGGACGCTGTTCCCGACGGAGTTCAACTCGGTCGCGACGATCGAGACGGCCCCCTTCGTGGAGGCCGTGAAGCGCGTGGCGCTGGTCGCCGAGCGGAACACCCCGGTGCGGCTCAGCTTCGAGCAGGGCGTGCTCATCCTCGAGGCGGGCTCCAGCGACGACGCACAGGCTGTGGAGCGCGTCGACGCGCAGCTGGAGGGCGACGACATCTCGATCGCCTTCAACCCGACGTTCCTGCTCGACGGACTCAGCGCCATCGACGCGCCGGTCGCCCAGCTCTCCTTCACCACGTCCACCAAGCCCGCGCTGCTGAGCGGCAAGCCGGCCGTGGACGCGGAGGCGGACGAGGCCTACAAGTACCTGATCATGCCGGTTCGGCTCAGTGGCTGACTGAGCGGCTGACCCCACAGGTGTGCACCCGTGTCCGGGCGTAGTCTCGGACACGGGTACGAACTCGCACACAACGCGTAAGGAAGATCTGATGGAGCTCGGTCTCATCGGCCTCGGCAAGATGGGCGGCAACATGCGCGAGCGCATCCGCCGCGCGGGCCACACCGTCGTCGGGTACGACCGCAACCCGGACCTCGCCGATGTCCACAGCCTCGAGGAGCTCGTGGGCAAGCTGAAGGGCCCGCGCGTCGTGTGGGTCATGGTCCCGGCCGGCGAGGCCACGCAGACCACCATCGACCAGCTCGCCGAGCTGCTCTCCCCCGGCGACGTCGTCGTCGACGGCGGCAACTCCCGCTGGACGGACGACGAGAAGCACGCCGAGGAGCTGGCCGCCAAGGGCATCGGCTTCGTCGACTGCGGCGTCTCCGGCGGTGTGTGGGGCCTGGAGAACGGCTACGCGCTCATGTACGGCGGCGACGCCGAGCACGTCGCGAAGGTCCAGCCGGTCTTCGACGCGCTGAAGCCGGAGGGCGAGTTCGGCTCCGTCCACGCGGGCAAGGTCGGCGCCGGCCACTTCGCGAAGATGGTCCACAACGGCATCGAGTACGCGATGATGCAGGCCTTCGCCGAGGGCTGGGAGCTGCTGGAGGCCGTGGACTCCGTCACGGACGTCCGCGAGGTCTTCCGCTCCTGGCAGGAGGGCACGGTCATCCGCTCCTGGCTCCTGGACCTGGCCGTCCGCGCGCTCGACGACGACGAGCACCTGGAGTCGCTGCGGGGCTACGCCGCGGACTCCGGCGAGGGCCGCTGGACGGTCGAGGCCGCCATCGACAACGCGGTGCCGCTGCCCGCGATCACCGCGTCGCTGTTCGCGCGGTTCGCGTCGCGCCAGGACGACTCGCCGCAGATGAAGATGATCGCCGCCCTGCGCAACCAGTTCGGCGGACACGCGGTCGAGAGCAAGTAACAGCACAGCCGGGAGAGGTCGGCGCACACCATGCACGTCACGCATCTGTCGCTGGCCGACTTCCGTTCGTACGCCCGGGCCGAGGTCCCGCTCGACCCGGGCGTCAGTGTTTTCGTGGGGGCCAACGGGCAGGGCAAGACGAACCTGGTCGAGGCGGTCGGCTACCTCGCGACGCTCGGCAGCCACCGGGTGTCGTCCGACGCGCCCCTGGTGCGGATCGGCGCCGAGCGCGCCGTGATCCGGGCGGCCGTCCGGCAGGGCGAGCGGCAGCAGCTCGTCGAGCTGGAGCTCAACCCCGGCAGGGCCAACCGCGCCCGAGTCAACAGGTCCTCGCAGGTCAGACCGCGTGACGTGCTGGGCATCATACGGACCGTGCTGTTCGCGCCCGAGGACCTCGCCCTGGTGAAGGGCGATCCCGGCGAGCGGCGGCGGTTCCTCGACGAGCTGATCACCGCCCGGTCCCCGCGCATGGCCGGCGTCCGCTCCGACTACGACCGCGTGCTCAAGCAGCGCAACACCCTCCTGAAGACCGCCGCCATGGCCCGGCGGCACGGCGGCCGCTCCATGGACCTGTCCACCCTCGACGTGTGGGACCAGCACCTCGCGCGGGCCGGCGCCGAACTGCTCGCGCAGCGGCTCGACCTCGTCGCCACGCTCCAGCCGCTCGCCGTCAAGGCGTACGAGCAACTGGCGCCCGGCGGCGGGCCCGTCACCCTGGAGTACCGCGGTTCGGCGGGCGGCGACGCCCAGGGGCCGGCCGGCCGGGAGGAGCTGTGCGAGTGGCTGCTCGCCGCGCTCGCCGACGTGCGCAAGCAGGAGATCGACCGCGGCGTCACCCTCGTCGGACCGCACCGCGACGACCTCGGGCTGCTGCTGGGGCGGATGCCGGCGAAGGGGTACGCCAGCCACGGCGAGTCCTGGTCGTACGCGCTCGCGCTGCGGCTGGCCTCGTACGACCTGCTGCGCGCGGAGGGCAACGAACCCGTGCTCGTGCTGGACGACGTCTTCGCCGAGCTGGACGCGAGGCGGCGGGAGCGGCTGGCGGAGCTGGTCGCCCCCGGTGAGCAGGTGCTGGTGACGGCCGCCGTCGACGGCGACGTGCCGGGGGTGCTGGCGGGGGTGCGGTACGCGGTGTCGGAAGGGGCGGTGGAACGCGTATGAGCACGCAGTCGCCGCAGCCGGCGGGCCCCGTGCGGGCCCCGGCCCCCGAGCCGTCCGGCGTGGACCTCGCGCGCGTGGCGCTGCGCGCGGCCAAGGAGCAGGCGAAGGCGCGGGGCGCCGCCGCCCAGCAGAAGAAGCAGGCGCGGCGCGGCGGCGGGCTGCGCTCCGGGGCGCGCGCCGACGGGCGCGACCCGCTGCCGCTGGGCGCGGCGATCAACCGGCTGATCACCGAGCGCGGCTGGGAGGCGCCCGCGGCGGTCGGCGGCGTCATGGGCCGGTGGCCGCAGATCGTCGGCGAGGACCTGGCGAAGCACTGCGTGCCGCTGCGGTACGACGAGGACCCCGACGAGCGCGTCCTCACCGTCCAGTGCGACTCCACGGCGTGGGCGACGCAGCTGCGGCTGCTCGCCCCCCGGCTGGTGGCCCGGCTGAACGAGGACCTGGGCCACGGGACGGTGCGCCACATCCGGGTGCTCGGGCCCGGCGGCCCGCGCCGCGGGTACGGCCCGCTGCGGGCGCCCGGCAGCACCGGGGCCGGCGACACCTACGGCTGACGGCCCCGCCGGAGGGGCGGGACCCGGCCATTCCCGGGGGCGTACCGGCCGGGATCGGGGCCGGATCGGGCCCCCGGCCGCGCCCCCGCGCGCGCACCGAGCGGCCCCGGGGGTTCCCACCGGCCGGCCGGAGGCGGTGAACAACGCCGTGACCTGGTGCGCAAGGGGTGGCGGAGGGGTTTTCGGAGGGCCGTGGAGGGAGGCGCCCCGGAAGCGGTCGCGGTGGTTGCGGGTGGTTGACAGGCCGAAGCGCTGAGTGCCCGCGTGAGCCTCTTGGAGCCCCTTCCCACATATGGGGAGTCGGCGGGCGCTGGTTCAGAGCGGCACATGCGTACTCAGGTACCGGCAAACCCCCATGAGTGTCAGCGCTACCGGTAGACTGGTAGGTAATCCCGCCCACTGCGGAACATGTCGAACGACGCAGCCACTCCGGGGCTTCCCGAGAGGTGGCTCGCGCTGTGCCAGAAAGGGCGCTTCGTGGCCGATTCCGGCAACCCCAACGAGAACATCCCGTCCACTCCTGCCGGCGAGAGCCGCGAGGTCCCGGCGCCGGGCTCCTCGGCGTACGACGCCAGCGCGATCACCGTCCTCGAGGGTCTGGACGCGGTCCGCAAGCGGCCTGGCATGTACATCGGCTCGACCGGTGAGCGTGGACTCCACCACATGGTGCAGGAGGTCGTCGACAACTCCGTCGACGAGGCCCTGGCCGGCTACGCGGACACCATCGACGTCACGATCCTCGCCGACGGCGGCGTGCGCGTCGTGGACAACGGCCGCGGCATCCCGGTCGACATCCACCCCGTGGAGAAGAAGCCGGCCGTCGAGGTCGTGCTGACCGTCCTGCACGCGGGCGGCAAGTTCGGCGGCGGCGGCTACGCCGTCTCCGGTGGTCTGCACGGCGTGGGCGTCTCCGTCGTGAACGCCCTGTCGAGCCGCGTCTCCGTGGAGATCAAGCGCGACGGCTACCGCTGGACGCAGGACTACAAGCTCGGCGTCCCGACCGCGCCGCTCGCCAAGCACGAGGCGGTCGAGGACTCCGGCACGTCCGTCACCTTCTGGGCCGACCCGGACGTCTTCGAGTCGACCGAGTACTCCTTCGAGACGCTGTCGCGGCGCTTCCAGGAGATGGCGTTCCTCAACAAGGGCCTGACGATCACGCTCACCGACGAGCGCGAGTCGGCCAAGGCGACGATGAACGCCGACGACGCCGACGCCTCCGCCGAGGCGGTGGAGAAGCAGCCGGCGCGCACGGTGACGTACTACTACGAAGGCGGCATCGTCGACTTCGTCAAGTACCTCAACTCCCGCAAGGGCGAGCTGATCCACCCCACGGTCATCGCCGTCGAGGCCGAGGACAAGGACCGGCTGCTCTCGGTCGAGATCGCGATGCAGTGGAACTCGCAGTACACGGAGGGCGTGTACTCGTTCGCGAACACGATCCACACGCACGAGGGCGGCACGCACGAGGAGGGCTTCCGCGCGGCGCTCACCGGCCTCGTCAACCGCTACGCGCGCGACAGGAAGCTGCTGCGGGAGAAGGATGACAACCTCACGGGTGAGGACATTCGCGAGGGCCTGACCGCGATCATCTCGGTCAAGCTCGGCGAGCCGCAGTTCGAGGGCCAGACCAAGACCAAGCTGGGCAACACGGAGGCGAAGACCTTCGTGCAGAAGGTCGTCCACGAGCACCTGTCGGACTGGTTCGACCGCAACCCGAACGAGGCGGCGGACATCATCCGCAAGGCCATCCAGGCCGCCACCGCGCGCGTGGCCGCCCGCAAGGCGCGCGACCTGACGCGCCGCAAGGGCCTGCTGGAGTCGGCGTCCCTGCCGGGCAAGCTGTCCGACTGCCAGTCGAACGACCCGGCCAAGTGCGAGATCTTCATCGTCGAGGGCGACTCCGCCGGCGGCTCCGCCAAGTCCGGCCGGAACCCCGAGTTCCAGGCCATCCTGCCGATCCGCGGCAAGATCCTGAACGTCGAGAAGGCGCGGATCGACAAGATCCTGCAGAACACCGAGGTCCAGGCGCTGATCTCGGCCTTCGGCACCGGTGTGCACGAGGACTTCGACATCGAGAAGCTCCGCTATCACAAGATCATCCTGATGGCGGACGCCGACGTCGACGGCCAGCACATCAACACCCTGCTGCTGACCTTCCTCTTCCGCTTCATGCGGCCGCTGGTCGAGGCCGGCCACGTCTACCTCTCCCGCCCCCCGCTGTACAAGATCAAGTGGGGCCGGGACGACTTCGAGTACGCCTACTCGGACCGCGAGCGCGACGCGCTCGTCGAGCTCGGCAAGCAGAACGGCAAGCGCATCCGCGAGGACTCCATCCAGCGCTTCAAGGGCCTGGGCGAGATGAACGCCGAGGAGCTGCGCATCACCACCATGGACCAGGACCACCGGGTGCTCGGCCAGGTCACCCTGGACGACGCGGCCCAGGCCGACGACCTGTTCTCGGTGCTGATGGGCGAGGACGTGGAGGCACGGCGCTCGTTCATCCAGCGCAACGCCAAGGACGTCCGCTTCCTCGACATCTGAGTCGGTCTCAGCTGACCGTACGAAAGGACTGAAGACCAGCAATGGCCGACGAGATCACCCCCGCCGCCGTGACGCCCGAAGAGGAGCCCGCCGTCCCCGGCGCGGGCCTGCGCGTCGAGCCCGTCGGGCTCGAGACCGAGATGCAGCGCTCGTACCTCGACTACGCGATGTCCGTCATCGTGTCGCGCGCGCTGCCCGACGTGCGGGACGGCCTCAAGCCCGTCCACCGCCGCGTCCTGTACGCCATGTACGACGGCGGCTACCGGCCCGAGAAGGGCTTCTACAAGTGCGCCCGCGTCGTCGGTGACGTCATGGGCACGTACCACCCGCACGGCGACTCCTCCATCTACGACGCCCTGGTCCGCCTGGCCCAGCCGTGGTCGATGCGCATGCCGCTGGTGGACTCCAACGGCAACTTCGGCTCCCCGGGCAACGACCCGGCCGCCGCCATGCGCTACACCGAGTGCAAGATGGCGCCGCTGTCCATGGAGATGCTCCGGGACATCGACGAGGAGACCGTCGACTTCACGGACAACTACGACGGCCGCAACCAGGAGCCGACGGTCCTGCCGGCGCGCTTCCCGAACCTGCTGGTCAACGGCTCCGCCGGCATCGCGGTCGGCATGGCGACCAACATCCCGCCGCACAACCTGCGCGAGGTCGCGGCCGGTGCCCAGTGGGCGCTGGAGCACCCCGAGGCCACCCACGAGGAGCTCCTGGACGCGCTGATCGAGCGCATCAAGGGCCCCGACTTCCCGACCGGCGCCCTCGTCGTGGGCCGCAAGGGCATCGAGGAGGCGTACCGCACGGGCCGCGGCTCCGTCACGATGCGCGCGGTCGTCGAGGTCGAGGAGATCCAGAACCGGCAGTGCCTGGTCGTCACCGAGCTGCCGTACCAGGTCAACCCGGACAACCTCGCGCAGAAGATCGCCGACCTGGTGAAGGACGGCAAGATCGGCGGCATCGCGGACGTCCGCGACGAGACCAGCTCCCGCACGGGCCAGCGGCTCGTCATCGTCCTCAAGCGGGACGCGGTCGCCAAGGTCGTCCTCAACAACCTCTACAAGCACACCGACCTCCAGACGAACTTCGGCGCGAACATGCTCGCGCTGGTCGACGGCGTGCCGCGCACGCTCTCGCTGGACGCGTTCATCCGCCACTGGGTGACGCACCAGATCGAGGTCATCGTCCGCCGCACGCGCTTCCGGCTGCGCAAGGCCGAGGAGCGGGCGCACATCCTGCGCGGCCTGCTCAAGGCGCTCGACGCGATCGACGAGGTCATCGCCCTCATCCGGCGCAGCGACACGGTGGAGGTCGCGCGCGGGGGCCTGATGGGCCTGCTGGAGATCGACGAGATCCAGGCCAACGCCATCCTGGAGATGCAGCTGCGCCGCCTGGCCGCCCTGGAGCGCCAGAAGATCGTCGCGGAGCACGACGAGCTCCAGGAGAAGATCGACGACTACAACTCCATCCTCGCCTCCGAGTCCCGCCAGCGGCAGATCGTCAGCGAGGAGCTGGCGCAGCTGGTGGAGAAGTTCGGCGACGACCGCCGCACGCAGCTCGTGCCGTTCGACGGCGACATGTCCATGGAGGACCTGATCGCCGAGGAGGACATCGTCGTCACCATCACGCGTGGCGGCTACGTGAAGCGCACGAAGACCGACGACTACCGGTCGCAGAAGCGCGGCGGCAAGGGCGTGCGGGGCGCGAAGCTGAAGGAAGACGACATCGTCGACCACTTCTTCGTCTCCACCACCCACCACTGGCTGCTGTTCTTCACCAACAAGGGCCGCGTCTACCGCGCCAAGGCGTACGAGCTCCCCGACGCCGGCCGGGACGCCCGCGGCCAGCACGTCGCCAACCTGCTGGCCTTCCAGCCGGACGAGCAGATCGCCGAGATCCTCGCGATCCGCGACTACGAGGCGGCGCCCTACCTGGTCCTCGCGACCAAGGCCGGCCTGGTGAAGAAGACCCCGCTCAAGGACTACGACTCCCCGCGCTCGGGCGGCGTCATCGCCATCAACCTGCGCGAGCGGGAGGACGGCGGCGACGACGAGCTGATCGGTGCCGAGCTGGTCTCCGCCGAGGACGACCTGCTGCTCATCAGCCGGAAGGCCCAGTCCATCCGCTTCACCGCGACGGACGACGCGCTGCGCCCGATGGGCCGGGCCACGTCCGGTGTGAAGGGCATGAGCTTCCGCGAGGGCGACGAACTCCTCTCGATGAACGTCGTCCGCCCCGGTACGTTCGTCTTCACGGCGACGGACGGCGGCTACGCCAAGCGGACGGCCGTCGACGAGTACCGCGTCCAGGGCCGTGGCGGCCTCGGCATCAAGGCTGCGAAGATCGTGGAGGACCGCGGTTCGCTCGTCGGCGCGCTGGTGGTCGAGGAGGGTGACGAGATCCTCGCCATCACGCTGTCCGGTGGTGTGATTCGCACGCGCGTCAGCGAAGTCAGGGAGACCGGCCGTGACACCATGGGCGTCCAGCTGATCAACCTGGGCAAGCGCGATGCCGTCGTGGGCATCGCGCGGAACGCCGAGGCCGGCGCCGAAGCCGAAGAGGTCGAACTGACCGACGCGGCGGACGGCACGGCCACGGACGCGGAAGGGACCGAGGCCGCCGCCGGTACCGGCGCCGCGGTCGAGGCAGCCGAGGGCACGGAGCCCTCGGCCGGGGAGCACGAGGAGTAAAGCGTGAGCGGAGCCACGGGCGCCGGTTCGGCCGGCTCGGCCGCTTCGAAAAAGAACGGTGCCCGTGGCCCAGCCACGGACTCCCAGGGGGTTGCGGTGACCGACACCCGGGGGCCGAAGCCCCCGTTCGAGACGTACGACGACGGCCCGCTGCCCGGTGAGCGGCCGCCCGCCCAGCAGACGGCCCAGCCGTACCACCCGCCGCAGGCGTACGCGGCGGGTGGGGCCGGCGGGGGCGTCCCGGACGCCGGCACGGTGCGCCGGCCCCGTACGGGCGCCAAGACGACGCCGCGGACGCGCAAGGCGCGGCTGCGGGTGGCCAAGGCCGACCCGTGGTCGGTGATGAAGGTCAGCTTCCTGCTCTCCATCGCGCTGGGCATCTGCACGGTCGTCGCGGCGGCCGTGCTGTGGATGGTCATGGACGCGATGGGCGTCTTCTCGACGGTCGGCGCGACGATCAGCGACGCGACCGGCTCCACCGAGAGCAACGGGTTCGACCTGCAGGCGTTCCTGTCGCTGCCGCGCGTCCTCATCTTCACGTCGGTGATCGCCGTGATCGACGTCGTGCTCGCCACGGCGCTGGCCACGCTGGGCGCCTTCGTCTACAACCTCGCGGCCGGTTTCGTGGGGGGCGTGGAGCTGACACTCGCGGAGGACGAGTAGCGATTTTGGCTGGAGCCGCCCTGTGCGCTAATCTTCAGAGGTCAGCGCGCAGCGCGGAGGGGCTATAGCTCAGTTGGTTAGAGCGCATCCCTGATAAGGATGAGGCCACAGGTTCAAATCCTGTTAGCCCCACAGAATCGAAGGCCCCGGTCGAAAGACCGGGGCCTTCGGCGTTCTCCGTCTCGGGACTCGGTGGCCGCCCGGCGGGACGTCGGGACGGTGTCGTACTGTCGTGCGGGGCTAGGTCACCGATTGATATCGGTTGGTGTGTATAGTCGGGCGCCATAAGGTCCCCTACGTCAACGAAAGACGAGGTCGCGCGGTGAAGAAGCTTCTCCTGGTCGCACTGGCCGCCATCGGCGGGCTCCTCGTGTACCGCCAGATCCAGGCGGATCGCGCCGAGCAGGATCTGTGGACGGAGGCGACCGACTCCGTGCCCGCGGGTTCGTGAGCGCGCCACAGATATGAAGGGCCCCGCCGCTGAGAAGCGGCCGGGGCCCTTCTCCGTCACGGGACCGTGACGGCCCCGCCCTTGAGTTCGCCCACGCGAATCCCTAGCTTGCATGAGCAAAAAGCACGGCCGCCTCCGGGCCGGTCGCCGTCGCGGGCGGCGGCGCCCGCCGGGCAGGATGGTGCGGCCGGGAAGACGACGAGGGGAAGCGCGTGAACGGGCGGGGCTGGAGCGGTGGCGCGGCTGGGGACGGCGGGGCGGGGACGACCGGTGCGGGACGCGTGACGGCGGCCCCGCGCGCGGGGAGGGGCCGCGGGACCGCGCGGGCCGGTGCGGCGGCGGTGGCGGCCGGGGCGGTCGTCCTCACGTCGGGACTGTGCGCGCCGGCGGCCCTGGCGGCCGGTGGACCCGCCCCGTACGCCTTCGCCGAGGACGCCCGGACGGTCAAGGGCTCCCCGACCACGAGCGACGCCCCCCGGCTGACCGCCGGCGCGGTCTACCGGGACGCCCTCCCCCGGGACGGCAAGCTGATCTACCGCGTCGACCTGGACGCCGTCAGCCACGCGTACGTCTCCGCCGTGGCCGTGCCGCCGCCGGGCGCCGGGCTCTCCTTCCAGGACGAGCTGAAGATCTCCCTCCAGGACCGGGACGGCTCCGACTGCAGCAGCGCCACCGCGCGGTTCGGCTCCGCCGAGTTCGCCCGGCCCGTCGCCGCGTACGCCGACCGCACGCTCGACCCCGACCGGTCGCTGTGCCAGGAGGCCGGGTCGTACTACGTCGTCGTCGAGCGGGACGGCAAGGAGACGTCGTCGGGGGAGCCCTGGGGGCTGGAGCTCCGGCACGTCCTGGAACCGCGGCTGAAGGCGCCCGGCCCGACCGCGGCGCCCACGGCCTGGCCCAGCGCCTCGCCCCAGCCGCCCGCGGGCGGGCCCCGCGAGCGGGCCGGCGGCACCGGCTTCTTCGACGCTCCCGGCCTCGCCGAGGGCGAGTGGACCGACCGCATCAAGCCCGGCGAGAGCCGCTTCTACCGCGTCCCCGTCGACTGGGGGCAGCAACTGTTCGTCAGCGCGGACTTGGGCAGTTCGGCCGGTGACGGCTTCGTGGGCAGCGCGCTGCCCGTGTCGCTGTACAACCCGGCGCTCGGCCTCGTCGACAGCGAGGACACCCTGTCGTACGACGGCAGGCAGAAGTCGGCGGCCTTCGAGCCGCTGCCCCCGGTGGCGTACGAGAACCGCTTCAGCTCCGACTCCGAGACCAACGCCCTGCGCTTCGCGGGCTGGTACTACCTGCGCGTCAGCCTCGACCCGGAGGTCGGGGAGAAGTTCGGCGAGAAGCCGTACGGGCTGACCCTGCGCGTCAACGTCGAGGGCGAGGCCGGGGCGGCGCCGCCGTACGCCGGCCCGGCCGGGATCTTCGCGGTCACCGAGGACGACCGGCAGGCGGCGGCCGACGGGGAGAGCGGCCCGCGGGCGGAGGACACCGGCGCGATGAGGCTGGTCGCGGCGGGCGGCATCGGCACCGGGACGGTCCTGCTGCTCGCCCTGGGCCTGTGGACCGCCCTGGCGCGGCGCCGCGCGGCCGGTACGGGTGGTGCGGCCGGTACGGGTGGTGCGGGGGCGGCGGCCCCGGTGGCGGGCGGGCCCGTGCCACCGTCGCCGGACGCGTCGACGCTGTACGGGCCGTCGCGGGGCCGGTAACCCGGGGCCGATGGTCCGGGGCCGATGGTCCGGGGCCGGTGGCCCGGGGCCGATGGTCCGGGGCCTCAGATCCGGGTGAGCGCCCAGATGCCGACGGCGTAGCAGACCAGGGCCAGGAGCACGACCGGGACCGCCACCGCGCGCGGCGGACCCGGCCGCCTCCGCGGAGCGGGTACGGGCGCGGGCACCGTGGCCGCCGCCTCCGGGGCCGTGGTCGTGGCCGGTGTCGGCGCCGGTGCCGGTGCGCCCGGGGCCGGGTACGGCGCCCCGGGGGAGGGGCCGTACGGCTGCGGCGCCGTGGCGGGCGGTGTCGCGGCGGGCGGGGGCGTGGCGGACCGGGGCTGGGGCTGGTGGGACCGCTGGGGCGGCGGGGCGAGGTGGAAACTGCCCGTCTGGGACGGCGCGGGCGCCCCCTGCGCCGGGACGGACGGATGCTCGGGTACGAACGGGGGCGCGGGCGCCGGTACGGGCACGGGGCCGTCGGGGCCGTACCCGGGCGGCAGCGGGCCGAGCTGGTCGAAGACCTCGACCGGCTCTTCCTCGCCGGCCGGGCCGGGCAGCAGCTCCACCGCGGACGCCAGCGCCTTGCGCGCGCCGTTGGCCGTACGGAACCGGGCCTCCGGGTCGGGCTGGAGCAGCCCCGCCAGGACCTGCCACAGCGGTTCCGGGATGCCCGCGGGGGCACCCGGCGTGCCGTGCGCCAGGAAGTGCGCCACGAGCGCCTGGGAGTCCGGCTTCCGGCCCTGGAGCAGGTACAGGGCGACCAGGCCGGCCGCGAACAGGTCGGCCGGGAAGTCCGGTTCGGCGCCCATGAGCTGCTCGGGGGCGAAGTAGCCGGGCGTGCCGACCACGTAGTCGGTCTCGGTCAGGCGCGGTTCGCCCTTGCGCATGGAGATGCCGAAGTCGGACAGCCGCAGGTGCGGCCGCCCCGTGCCGGTGGCCTCCAGCAGGATGTTCGCCGGCTTGATGTCGCGGTGCACGACCCCCTCCGCGTGCACCGCGGCCAGTCCGGACAGCAACTGGTCGAGGAGGGTGCAGACGAACCGCGTCGGCAGCGGTCCGTAGTCCCCGATCACGTGCGCCAGGGAGCCACCGCTGACCAGGTCCATGGTGAACAGGACCTTGTCGTCGTCGGCGGCCCAGCTCGCCGGGGCGAGGACGTGCGGGTGGTCGATGCGCAGGGCCTGCTCGCGCACGAAGCGCAGCAGGGTGTGCGCGTCGCTCTGCTGGAGCACCTTCGCCGCCACGTACCGGCGGCGCCGCTGGTCCCAGGCGCGCCAGACGGCTCCCACGCCGCCCCGCCCGATCGGGTCGATCAGCTCGTACCGCCCCGCGAAGACCTCACCCATCGCGCTGTGTCGCTCCCCGTCCCGTGGCCGCGTCGTCGCCGCGGCGCCGTCGTGCCGCTGTCGTCTTCGCCCTGTCCGCCGCCGTCAGTTCTGATGCGACTCGTAGTGCGCGACCGCGTCCGCGGTGCGACCGGCGCCGTACACCCGGAGGAACTCTGCCAGTTCGGGGTGGGTGGGGGCGAGCGAGTCGGCGGCGTCGATGATGTCGCCGGCCGCCGCGACCGAGCGCAGCAGCGACTGGATCTCCCGGACGACGCGGCGCACCGTGGGCGCGCCCGAGCCGGCGGGGGCCTGGCCGGAGGCCGTCAGGACCGAACCGCCCTGCGACTTCTTGATCTCCTCCATCCGGTCCGTCGCCTCGACGGCGCTGACGCTGCCGTCGGCGACCTGGCCGGCGAGCTCCTGGAGGGCCTGGACGCGCTGGACGACGGCCGGATTGCCGATCTTCGCGCGCTGTCCGCTCATCAGCTGCGACAGCATGGGGGCGGAGAGCCCCAGTATGGCGGCGAGCCGGGCCTGGTTGAGGCCGAGATCGTCGATCAGCCTGCGGAAAAGAGCCCCCAGCGGTTCCCCGTACCAGCTGCGCTGGAGCTCTCTGGCTCTGGCGGTCGCTTCCTGCTGTGCAGCATCCATGGCGTCTCCCCATCGCTTCGGTTCGCTGCTGCGAACCTCGCGGAGCATCTTACGGAGAGCGGTTGCGCACGGGGAGCCCCAATACTTTTGCGGGACACCCCCCGTCACCCGGTACTCTGGTCTGCGACCGCCGCGACCCGGCGGTCTCCGGGGCCTTAGCTCAGTTGGTAGAGCGCTGTCTTTGCATGGCAGATGTCAGGGGTTCGACTCCCCTAGGCTCCACCGCCCGAAGACCCCTCCCACCTGCGTCGACACGCGGTGGGAGGGGTCTTCGCCGTATCCGGGGCGGAAAGGCGCGGCGGGGCCGCGCGCGAGGACGGCGGCATAGGGCCCCGACGGCGGGAGCGCCAGCCGGGAGGGGCCGTACGGGTGGTGTTCATCGGAAGATCTGCGCGTGGGCGGCGTCGCTCCCCCGGATTCCGAGATGCGTACACATCATGAGGAAGGTATGTAGATCGCCCAATCCGCAACGTGATGGGAAAGCGAGGGGCCATGGCCGCCGGCAAGGTCAAGCAGTTCTGGACCGCAATCGTCTCCTTCTTCTGCGAGCTGCTCGCCTCCCTCAGGCCCGCGGCGCCCGTCGCGGACCGGCACCCCGGCGCCGCGGCCACCCGTACGGCCCTGGCCGGTGCCGTGTCCCTGCCGGCGCAGCGGACCGCCGCGGCTCCCGCGACCGGCGCCGGGTGCGGGGCCGGGCGGGGGCGGGGGGTGCCGCGCGAGCGGGCGCTGCCGCCGACGATCAAGCAGCGGATCCGCGCCGAGGCCCACGGAGCCTCCCCCGCCGTACGCCGCCTGCCCGCCGCCGGTGCCCTGGTGGCGGACCGTCCGGCGGACCGGCGGACCGACGACGAGGACGCCGAAGCGGCCGCACCCGCGGGTACGGCCGCCGCGCGCTGACCGCGTACCGGTCGGCGCCCGTCGTGCGCCGACGGACGCCGGTGGAACTCCTCGCCGGACGCCGGCGGAGCTTGCCGCCGGGCGTCGGTGAAGTTCCTCGCCGGGCACCGGGGGACCGTGCCACCGGACGCCGGTGAAGTTCCTCGCCGGGCGTCAGCGGAGTTCGTCGCCGTTCTCCGGCCTCTCCGCCTCGACGGTCCGGGCCTCCGCCTTCGACGAGGCCGGCTCGCTGCCGTCGACCGACGTGAGCGTGGCCCCCTCGGAGACCTCCGTGGGCGGCTCAACCAGCCAGTCGGGGTTGGCCTGGTTGTCCCACCACTTCCACACGGCCACGGCGCCGCCGAAGACCGCGCCCAGGACGACGATCCCCTTCATCGTCCGCCGGGTGCGGGCACGGCGCTCCTGCCGGCGGATCAGCTTCCTGACCTCCTTCGCCGTCACCTGGCCGCGCAGCGCGGCGAGGGCGGCGACCGAACGGGACATCGCCTCCTCCCGTGCGGGACCCGCCGCGGCCCTCGCCTGCTCCAGCCGGGGCGCGGTGTAGGAGGCGGCCTGACGCGCGGCCCTGCGGGTCTGGTACGCGGCGCGGTGCGCCGCCGCGTCGAGCTTCGGCGGTACGTGCGGCGCGACGTACACGCCGTACTGGACGCGCGCCTGCTGAGCGGCTTTGGAGACCTTCGGCGCCATCCTGACGCGCGCCTCGTGCGCGTAGTGCGCGGCTTGGTCCCTGGCTGCGCCGGCGTAGGGCGCCACCACGTCCGCGGCGTGCAGCACGCTCTCCTTCGCCGAATCGGTGGCGGCGCGCACGCTGTCCATGCGGGTCACGGGATCCTCCTCCTCGGTGGCGGTTCGATACCTCACCTTTCCGCCGTTTTGGAAATCATGCCCCGGTGGTTCATGGTCGGCATGCGGTGCGGGCATCCGGGGCATTCCCGTGCGACGCTCCCGGCTTTTCTTCCCCGCCGCGGCTTCCGTGCGAGGATCGGACCCGTAAGAGAAGACCTAAGGAAGGCACATCGTGGCCGAGCAGCTTTACGCCACCCTGAAGACGAACCACGGCGACATCGAGGTCCGGCTCTTCCCGGACCACGCGCCGGTCACGGTTCGCAACTTCGTCGAGCTCGCCAAGGGTGAGCGCGAGTGGACGAACCCGGCGACGGGCCAGAAGACCACCGCTCCGCTGTACGACGGCACGGTCTTCCACCGCGTCATCAGCGGCTTCATGATCCAGGGCGGCGACCCGCTGGGCAACGGCACGGGCGGCCCGGGGTACGAGTTCAAGGACGAGTTCCACCCGGACCTCGGGTTCACCAAGCCGTACCTCCTGGCCATGGCCAACGCCGGCCCGGGCACCAACGGCTCGCAGTTCTTCATCACCGTCTCGCCGACCACCTGGCTGACCGGCAAGCACACGATCTTCGGTGAGGTCACCAGCGAGGCGGGCAAGAAGGTCGTCGACGCCATCGCCGGCACGCGGACGAACCCGCGCACGGACCGCCCGGTCCAGGACGTGGTCATCGAGTCCGTCGTGATCGAGACGCGCTGACGTTCCGGGCGGCCCGCCGCCGCCCCGGTTCCCCCCGGGGGAACCTTTCCGCCCCGCTCGTCCGTAAGGATGGGCGGGGCGTTGGTACGCGCACGACGACGAGGGGATCCCATGGAGCAGGACCAGGCGCCGAACGGGCTGTCGAGCTGCTACCGCCACCCCGGGGTGGAGACCGGTGTCCGCTGCACGCGCTGCGAGCGGCCGATCTGCCCGGACTGCATGGTCGAGGCGTCGGTCGGCTTCCAGTGCCCCGAGTGCGTGCGGAACGGGTCGGGCACGGGCCACGGGCCGGACGCCTCCCGGCCGCGGAACATCGCGGGCGGCGCCATCGCCGGCGGTGACCAGCAACTGGTCACCAAGGTCCTGATCGGGATCAACCTGCTGGTGTTCCTGGCCGGCCTGTTCTTCTCGGGCCTCGTCGACGAGCTGGTGATGATCGGCCTGGCCTTCGACCCGGAGCTGTTCCGGGTGGTCGGGGTGGCCGACGGGGAGTGGTACCGGCTGCTGACGGCGGTGTTCCTGCACCAGGAGGTGTGGCACGTCGGCTTCAACATGATCGGCCTGTGGGTGCTGGGCGGACCGCTGGAGGCGGCCCTCGGCCGTGTCCGCTACCTCGCGCTGTACCTGCTCTCCGGACTCGCGGGCAGTGCGCTCACCTACGCGATCGTGGCGCCGAACCAGCCCTCCCTGGGCGCGTCCGGAGCGGTCTTCGGACTGATGGGCGCGACGTTCGTGCTGTTCCGCCGGCTCCGGTACGACCTGCGGCCGGTGCTGGGCCTGATCGCGCTGAACGTGCTGATCACGGTCGTCTTCCGGGACACCATCGCGTGGGAGGCCCACCTCGGCGGCCTGGTCGGCGGGGCGGTCCTCGCGTACGGCATGGTGAGCGGGCCGCGCGGGAAGCGCCCGCTGCTGCAGTGGGGGGCGGGCGCGCTGGTGCTGGCCGCGGTGGTGGTGACGGCCGTCATGAGGACGGCCGCGCTCAGCTGAGCGGGAGCTTTCCCCAGAGTTGTCCACAGCCGGTGACGACGCTGCTGCAGGGGGTCGGGAACGCCTGTACCCCTCGTCGCTGACCTGGGTGTTTCCAGGGCGGCGAGGGGCAGGTACGGCGGGCTGCGGAGAGGCGTGCGGTCACATCGGCGTCAATGCCATCTGCGTTATCCACAGATCGTCTGAACTTTTCCACGGCTGTGCACAATGCTGTGGATAACCCGAACGAGTGCTTGACGGCGCGAAGGGTCTTCCGCTACTCCGCTACTTCCACTGGGTGGAAACCGCGAAGCCGGCGGCGATGAAGCCGAAGCCGACGGCGACGTTCCAGTTCCTCAGCGACGCCATGGGGAGCGTGCCGTCGGTGACGAAGAAGACCACGATCCACGCCAGCCCGATCGCGAACAGCGCCAGCATGACCGGAGCGACCCAGCTGCGGTTGGTCAGCTTGATGGCGGTCGCCTGCTTCGCGGCGGGGGGCGGCGTGAAGTCGGCCTTCTTGCGGATACGTGACTTCGGCACGAGGAACTCTCCTGTCGATGCGCTGCGTGACCGCGCGGAAACGGTGACTTGTGCTGGTACGGGCTGAGAGTGAGGTGACCCGCCTCCTCGCCCAGGCGTCCGTTAGCGTAGTGCTTCCGCGACGCCTAAGGAGATAAGGGTACGTTGAGCAATTCCGCCGACTCTCCCACGGAGCCGGCCCGGCGCGGCACGTGGCGGCCGGTACGGCTGCTGACGGCTGCCGTCTTCGCGCTCGCGGGCCTGATCTTCGTCACCAGCTTCAACACCGCCAAGGGCACCAACATCCGCACGGACGACTCCCTGCTGCGGCTCTCCGACCTCGTCCGGGACCGCAGCGACAAGAACGCCGAGCTGGAGGAGTCCACCGCGGCCGTACGCGACGAGGTCGACGGACTGGCCCGCCGCGACGACGGCTCCAGCGACGCCGAGGACGCGCGGCTCGGCGCCCTGGAGAAGTCCGCGGGCACCACGGAGGTATCCGGCGACGGCCTCACGGTCACGCTCAACGACGCCCCGCCGGACGCCCGGGCGGCCCCCGGCTACCCCGAACCGCAGGCCAACGACCTGGTCATCCACCAGCAGGACCTCCAGGCCGTGGTCAACGCCCTCTGGCAGGGCGGCGCCCAGGGCATCCAGGTCATGGACCAGCGCCTGATCTCCACCAGCGCCGTGCGCTGCGTCGGCAACACCCTGATCCTCCAGGGCCGCGTCTACTCCCCGCCCTACAAGGTCACGGCCGTCGGCGACACCGGCAGGCTGCGCGAGGCCCTCGCCGCCTCCCCCGCGATCCGGAACTACCAGCTCTACGTGAAGGCGTACGGCCTGGGCTGGAAGGTCGAGGAGCGCGGCGCGATGACCCTGCCCGGCTACGCGGGCACGGTGGACCTGCGGTACGCGCAACCGGCTGCCTAGCGCGGAGCGTCCACGTTTTCCACAGCGGCCCCACCGGGAGGGGAACGCCCCGTACTCTGGTGCGGTATCGAAGGAAGGGACGGCAGACGTCATGTACGGCTGGATCTGGCGGCATCTCCCGGGCAACGCATGGGTGCGGGGGCTGATCTCGCTCGTGCTCGCCCTCGGCGTCGTCTTCCTGCTCTTCCAGTACGTGTTCCCCTGGGCGGAGCCCCTGCTTCCCTTCAACGATGTGACGGTGGACGGACAGTGAGCGCACGCATCCTCGTCGTCGACAACTACGACAGCTTCGTCTTCAACCTCGTCCAGTACCTCTACCAGCTCGGCGCGGAGTGCGAGGTCGTCCGCAACGACCAGGTCGAGCTGGCCCACGCCCAGGACGGCTTCGACGGCGTCCTGCTCTCGCCCGGCCCGGGCACGCCCGAGGAGGCCGGCGTCTGCGTGGACATGGTCCGGCACTGCGCCGGGACGGGCGTCCCCGTCTTCGGCGTCTGCCTCGGCATGCAGTCGATGGCCGTGGCGTACGGCGGGGTCGTCGACCGCGCCCCCGAGCTGCTGCACGGCAAGACGTCCCTCGTCGTCCACGGGGGCCAGGGGGTGTTCGCCGGGGTGCCGTCCCCGTTCACCGCGACCCGGTACCACTCGCTGGCCGCCGAACCGACCGCGCTGCCGGACGTCCTGGAGGTCACGGCGCGCACCGAGGACGGGATCATCATGGGGCTCCGGCACCGTGAGCACGCCGTGGAGGGCGTGCAGTTCCACCCCGAGTCGGTGCTGACCGAGCACGGCCACCTGATGCTCGCCAACTGGCTGGAGCGGTGCGGCGACACCGGTGCGGTCGGCCGCTCCGTGGGCCTCGCGCCGGTGGTGGGCAAGGCCGTCGCGTGACCTCGGCGCGCCCGGAGCACGACGCGGCCGGGGGCGGCTCGGAGGGGTCGCCCTGGTTCCGGGACACGAACCAGCACCCGCGGCAGGAGGACCCGGTGCCCGGAGCCGTGCCGGAGCCCCAGGAGTGGCGGCAGCAGCCGTACGGGGCGCCCGGAGGACCGCCGGGGACGGCCGGGACGTACGAGGCCCCGTACGAGGCGTACGCCCCGTACGGGGCCCAGGGCGACCCGCAGGCCCCGTACGCGGTACCCCAGCAGTACGACGCGTCCCCGCAGTACACCGCACCCCCGCAGTACGACGTGCCCCCGCAGTACGCCGCGCCCCAGCCGCCGCCCGGCGCCGGGCCGCAGGGCCGGGCCCCCCTGGCGTACGACACCCCGCAGCCCTACGACACCCCGCAGCCCTACGCGCGGCCGCAGGGGCACCACGGGCCGGGCCCGTACGAGCAGCCGCACGCGGCGCACGCCCCGGCCGCTCCCGCCCCCGCGACCGAGGTCGGCGCGACGGCGGCGCTCCCCGTCGTCGACGCCACCGACCCGACGGCCGGCCCAGCCGCCGCCCCCGACCCCGGCCCGGCGGCGCCTCCCGCGCGGCGGGACGCCGAGGAACCGCGGACCGGGGGCCGGGCCGAGCGGCGCCGTGCCGCCGCGAAGGGCCGCGGCGGCGGCCGTCGCCGCGCCCCCGGAACCCCGCCCCCGGCGGCCCCTCCGTCCGGTGCCCCCCTGTCCCGGGTCGAGGCGCGCCGCGCCGCCCGCGCCGCGAAGGACGGCTTCGGCGTCATCGCCAGCCGCGTCATGGGCGAGATCTTCATCACGTTCGGCGTGGTCATGCTGCTCTTCGTCGCCTACCAGCTGTGGTGGACGAACGTCCAGGCGGGCCTGGAGGTCGACAAGGCGAAGGACCGGATCGCGCAGGACTGGGCGAAGGACGACTCCGCCCGGAAGCCGGGCGTCTTCGAGGCCGGTGAGGGCTTCGCGATACTCCACATCCCCAAGCTCGACGTCGTCGTGCCGGTCGCCGAGGGCATCGACAAGGAGAAGGTCCTCGACAAGGGCATGGCCGGCCACTACGCCGAGGGAGCGCTGAAGACCGCCATGCCGTCCGACAAGGAGGGCAACTTCGCGGTCGCCGGGCACCGCAACACCCACGGCGAGCCGTTCCGGTACATCAACCAGCTGCGCCCCGGCGACCCCATCGTCGTCGAGACCCGCGAGGCGTACTACACCTACGCGATGGCCAGTATCCTGCCGCAGACCCCGCCGTCGAACGTCTCGGTGCTCAAGCCCGTCCCCGACGGCTCCGGGTTCACCGGTCCGGGCCGGTACATCACGCTGACCACGTGCACCCCGGAGTTCACCAGTACCTACCGCATGATCGTGTGGGGCAAGATGGTCGAAGAACGGCCGCGCAGCAAGGGCGTACCGGACGCGCTCGCGGGCTGACACCTCAAGACGGGACAGATGTTGTGGCACGTGCGCGCAGCCGGATCGCCGGCGTCATCAGTGTCTTCGGCGAACTGCTGATCACCGCAGGCGTGCTGATGGGTCTGTTCGTCGTCTACTCGCTGTGGTGGACGAACGTCCTGGCCGACCGCGAGGCGGACAAGCAGGGTGACGCCGTGCGCGACAGCTGGATTGCCGACACCGGTCCCGGCGCCCTCGACACCCAGGGCGGCCTCGGCTTCCTCCACGTCCCGGCGATGGGCGGGGACGAGGTCCTGGTCAAGGAGGGCACCAGCCCGGACGTCCTCAACCACGGTGTCGCCGGGTACTACACCGACCCCGTCAAGTCGGCCCTCCCGCAGGACCGGACCGGCAACTTCACGCTGGCCGCGCACCGTGACGGGCACGGCGCCAAGTTCCACGACATCCACAAGATGAAGGTCGGCGACCCGATCGTCTTCGAGACGAAGGACACCTGGTACGTCTACAAGGTCTACGAGACCCTCCCGAAGACCTCCCGGTTCAACGTGGACGTGCTCCAGCCCGTCCCGAAGGAGTCCGGCAAGACCAAGCCGGGCCGGTACATCACGCTCACGACCTGCACGCCGATCCTGACCTCGGACTTCCGGTACATCGTCTGGGGCGAGCTGGTCCGCACGGAGAAGGTCGACCACGAGCGGACCAGGCCCGCCGAACTGCGCTGAGCCCGCCCCGGCGGCCCGGCCACCGGTCCGCGCGGTCCCCGGGGCATGACGGAGGCCCGGCACCCGAGTGGGTGCCGGGCCTCCGCCATGCCCCGGGGTGGTGGCCTCCGGTCTACGGCTCGGAGCGGAAGGACGCGCCGGTCACGCCGCCGAACCAGCCGGTGTTGTCACCGTCGCCGTCGTTGTCGCCGTTCCCGTTGTCGCCGCCGTTCCCACCGTTCCCGCCGTTCCCGCCCAGGCCCTGGGTCTTCACGGTGACCGTGGTGTTCGGGTCGACCTTCTGGCCGGGCTTCGGGTCCTGGTCGACGACGAACACCGCGTCGTTGTCCGGGCCCTCGCCGACGGCCAGCTGGAGGCCCCGCTGCGCGAGCACCTGCTTCGCCTGGCCCAGCAGCATGCCGACGACCTGGGGCACCTCGACCTGCTGCTGCTGCGGTCCCTTCGACACCTTCAGGGTGATCGTCGAGCCCTCGGAGACCCGCTCGTCCGGCTTCGGGTTCTGGTCGACGACCTGGCCCGCCGGCTTGTCCGAGTCCACGTCCTCCCGCTGCACCTGGAACTTCAGCGTCTCCAGCTGCGCCTTCGCGTGGTCGAACTGGCTGTCGATGACCCTCGGTACGGACACCTTCCCCTTCACGGCGATGGTGATCGTGACCTCGGTGCCCTTCTCGTGCTCCGTGCCGCCCTCGGGGTCCTGCTTGATGACGGTGCCCTCGGGCTTCTCCGACTCCTCGGTCTTCACCTTGACGGTGAACTTCTCGTTCCTGAGGTTGGACTTCGCCAGTTCCTCGGACTGCTCCAGGACGTTGGGGACCTTGACCTTCTCCGCGCCCTGCGACACCCAGACGCTGATGAGGCCGTTCTCGTCCATCCGCGCGGTGCCGTCCGCGACCGGATCCTGGCGGCAGACCGCACCCTTGGGCTGGTCGCACCGCTCCCCGCCCGCGTTGGTGACCTTGACCCCGGAGCTGACGGCCGTCTTCTCGGCCTCCGCGTACGTCTTGCCGACGAGGTTCGGGACGGTCACCTGACGCGCGCCCTCGCTGCCGAAGACCGACCTGCCGATGAGGATGGCGCCGACGAGCACGAGGATGCCGGCGAGGACCAGCAGGATCGTCGAGAGGTTCGACTTCTTCTGCGGCTGCCGGCGGCGCCCGGCGCCCCGGTCGTCGTAGCCGTAGCCCCCGTCGTCGGGGTTCATCGGCGGCAGCATCGACGTCTGGGCGCCCGGGTCCGCCGCGTGCATGGCCGTGGTCTGCTGGTCCGGGTGCGGGTAGCCGTAGCCGCTGGGCACGCCCATCGCGGCCGCCGCGGCGACCGGCTGGCCGTCCAGGCACGCCTCGATGTCGGCCCGCATCTCGTCGGCCGACTGGTAGCGGTAGTCCGGGTCCTTGACCAGCGCCTTCAGGACGATCGCGTCCATCTCCGGAGTGATCTCCGGGTCGAAGACGCTCGGCGCCTGCGGCTCCTCCCGCACGTGCTGGTAGGCGACCGCGACCGGGGAGTCGCCGATGAACGGCGGGCGGACGGTCAGCAGCTCGTACAGCAGGCAGCCGGTGGAGTACAGGTCGGAGCGGGCGTCGACGGTCTCGCCCTTCGCCTGCTCCGGGGAGAGGTACTGGGCGGTGCCGATCACGGCGGCCGTCTGCGTCATGGTCATGCCGGCGTCGCCCATCGCGCGGGCGATGCCGAAGTCCATGACCTTGACCTGGCCGGTGCGCGTCAGCATGACGTTCGCCGGCTTGATGTCGCGGTGGACGATCCCCGCGCGGTGCGAGTACTCCAGGGCCTGGAGGATGCCGACCGTCATCTCCAGCGTGCGCTCGGGCAGCAGCTTGCGCCCGGAGTGGAGCAGCTCACGCAGGGTGGAGCCGTCGACGTACTCCATCACGATGTACGGGATGGACACGCCGTCGACGTAGTCCTCGCCGGTGTCGTACACGGCGACGATCGCCGGATGGTTGAGCGAGGCGGCCGACTGGGCCTCACGGCGGAACCGGGCCTGGAAGGACGGGTCGCGGGCGAGGTCGGCCCGCAGCGTCTTCACGGCGACGGTGCGGCCGAGCCGGGTGTCGTGGGCGAGGTAGACCTCGGCCATGCCACCGCGGCCGAGCACCGAGCCCAGCTCGTACCGGCCGCCGAGGCGACGCGGCTCATCCATAACTGTTCCAGCCCTCTCCGTCAGTCCCGGCCGCAACCGTGTGTGTGGTCCGGCGGTGTGCTGTTCGCGCAAAGGCTACCGGCCACGGGGAGCCGATCCGTCCGGTACCGCAAGCTGATACGGGACCGGTACACAGGGAACACCGTCACCTCCGGCCGTCGAGCACCGCCTTCATCACGTCGCGGGCGATCGGCGCGGCCAGGCCACCGCCGCTGATGTCGTCGCGGGTCGCGTCGGAGTCCTCGACGACCACGGCGACGGCGACCGGGGAGCCGCTGTCCGTCTTCGCGTAGGAGATGAACCAGGCGTAGGGACGGGCCTTGTTCTTCTCGCCGTGCTGCGCCGTACCGGTCTTGCCACCGACCGTGGCGCCGTCGATGGCGGCCTTGGTGCCGGTGCCCTTCTCGACGACGTTCTCCATCATCTTCTGGACGAGCTGCGCGGTCTCCGGGGACATCGGGCGGCTCATCTCCTCGGGCTCGTTCTTCTCGATCACGTCGAGGTTCGGAGCCACCAGGTGGTCGACCATGTACGGCTTCATCAGCTTGCCGTCGTTGGCGATCGCCGCGGTGACCATGGCCATCTGGAGCGGTGTCGTCGCCGTGTTGAACTGGCCGATGGCCGACAGGGCGTTGCCGCCGCGGTCCATCTTCTTGTCGTAGACGGAGGCGGCCGCGCGGACCGGGGTGTCGATCTCTGGGTTGTTGAAGCCGAACTTCTCCGCCATCTCGACCATCTTGTCGCGGCCGACCTCGTCGCCGAGCTTCGCGAAGACGGAGTTGCAGGAGACCTCCATCGCGTAGTTCAGCGAGGCGTTCTCGCAACCGCCGGCGTGGTTCTTCATCGTCGTCCTGGAGAGCGGCAGGAAGTACGGCTCCGGCGTGTCCGTCGGGGCGTTGATGTCCTTGATGACGCCGTTCTCGAGGGCGGCGGCGGCCGTGAGGACCTTGAACGTCGAACCCGGCGGGTAGATCTCGCGCAGCGCCCGGTTCAGCATCGGCTTGTCCTTGTTGACCTTCTCGTCCAGCGACGCCCAGGCCTTCTCGTCCTCCCGCGAATAACCGGCGAAGGAGCCCGGGTCGTACGACGGGGTGGAGGCCAGCGCGAGGATCTTGCCGGTCTGCGGGTCGATCGCCGCGACGGCGCCCTTCTTCTTGCCGAGGCCCTCGAAGGCGGCCTTCTGCGCGGCGGCGTTGAGGGTGGTGACGACGTTGCCGCCCTTCTTCTGCTCGCCCGTGAACATCGAGAGCGTGCGGTCGAAGAACAGCCGGTCGTCGTTGCCGGTGAGGATTGAGTCGTTCAGCTTCTCCAGCTGGTTCGAGCCGTACGCCTGCGAGGCGTACCCGGTGACCGGCGCCCACATGGGGCCGTCGACGTAGGTCCGCTTGTACTGGTAGAGCGGGTCCTTCGAGTCGACGGAACCGGTGATCGGCTTGCCGTCGACGATGATGTCGCCGCGCACGGAGGCGTACCGCTCGATCGTCACCCGCCTGTTGCGCTCGTGCGAGTTCAGCTCGTCGGCACGGACGAACTGCAGCCAGTTGTCCCGCACGAGCAGCGCGAGCACCAGGAGGCCGCAGAAGATCGCGATGTGGCGCAGGGGCTTGTTCACGGGCGGACCACCTGGGTCATCTCGGCGTCGGGGTTGGGCGCGGGGGCGGGCGCGGGCCGGCGCGCGGTGTCGCTGATGCGGAGCAGGATCGCGATCAGCGCCCAGTTGGCGATCACCGACGAGCCGCCGTAGGCGAGGAACGGCATCGTCATGCCGGTCAGCGGGATGAGGCCCATCACACCGCCGGCGACGACGAAGACCTGGAGGGCGAAGGCGCCGGACAGGCCGGTCGCGAGCAGCTTGCCGAAGGGGTCGCGGGCCGCGAGGGCGGTGCGCAGACCGCGCTCGACGATCAGGCCGTACAGGAGGATGAAGGCCATGGCGCCGGCCAGCCCCAGCTCCTCGCCGACGGTGGCGAAGATGAAGTCGGAGTTGACGGCGAACTTGATCAGGTCGGAGTTGCCCTGGCCGAGTCCGGTACCGATGGTGCCGCCGGAGCCGAACGACATGAGGACCTGGGTCATCTGGTCGCAGGCCCACGCCATGTTGGTGCCCTCCGGCGCGGTCTTGAGGCACTCGAAGGGGTCGAGCCAGGCGGCCACGCGGGACTGCACGTGGGTGGCGAACGAACCGACCACCACCGCGCCGCCCACGGCCATCAGCAGACCCATGACGATCCAGCTGGTCCGCTCGGTCGCCACGTACAGCAGGACGACGAACATGCCGAAGAACAGCAGCGACGTGCCGAGGTCGTTCTCGAAGACCAGGATGGCCAGGCTGAGCGCCCAGATGGTGAGGATCGGGCCGAGGTCGCGGCCGCGGGGCAGGTACAGGCCCATGAAGCGGCGGCTGGCCAGGGCGAGCGCGTCGCGCTTCACCATCAGGTACCCGGCGAAGAAGACCGCGAGGACGATCTTGGCGAACTCACCGGGCTGGATGGAGAACGGGCCGATCCTGATCCAGATCTTGGCGCCGAAGCTGTCCGTGCCCAGACCGGGCACGAGCGGCAGCAGCAGCAGGACGATCGCCACGAACATGGAGATGTACGTGTAGCGCTGGAGCACCCGGTGGTCCTTGAGGAACACGAGTACCAGCAGGAACAGGGCCACGCCGATGGCCGAGTACATCAGCTGCTTCGGCGCGTCGCCGGCGTGGCTGCCGTACTGCCGCATCGAGTCGGCGATCAGGCGCGGCGACTGGTCGAGGCGCCAGATCAGCACCAGTCCCAGGCCGTTCAGCAGGGTCGCCAGGGGCAGCAGCAGCGGGTCCGAGTACTTCGCGAAGCGGCGGACCAGCAGGTGCGCGATGCCGGCCAGCAGGCCCAGGCCCAGGCCGTAGCCCAGCATGCCGGTGGGGACCTCGCCGTCGAGGGCGAGGCCCACGTTCAGGTAGGCGAAGACCGGGATCGCGACGGCGAAGCCGAGCAGCATCAGCTCGGTGTTGCGGCGGCTCGGTGCGTCGATCGCGCCGATGGTGGTCGTGTTGGTGACAGCGCTCATGGTGGTGAAAAGGCCCCCCTACGGGTGCTTACTGCTTGCCGCAGTTCGAGGCCAGCCTCTTCTCGTCCTCCGTGAGGGTGGGGCCCGGGGAGGGAACGGCTGTGGTGGGCGTGGGCTTGGGCTTGGTGGTACCGGCGGAGCCCGTGGTGCCGCCGGCCTGCTCCTCGCTGGGAGGCGTCGTGGTGCGGGCCGCGCGGGCCTGCTCCTGCTTCCTGCAGGCCGTCGCCTGGGCCCCCAGCTCCTTGATCTTGGCCTCGGCCTTCGCCAGGCTGCTGCCGGCGATGGTCTCCTCGACCTGCCGCTGCTGGTAGGTGGGGAGGTACTTGAGTTCGATGTCGGGGTGGTCCTTCTCCACCTTCGACAGCGAGACCCACGCCAGGTCCTGGCTGATGCCGCGGTACAGCGCGACGTGGCCGTCGTTCGCACCGACGTAGTACTGGGTCTGCGTCCAGCGGTAGCCGCCGTACGCGCCGCCGCCGAGGAGGGCGATCACCAGCAGCGCGAAGAAGATCCGCTTGAACCACCTGCGGCCCGTGCGCGGCTTGCTGAGGTCGGCGTCGCCGTACGCGCCGTAGCCGCCGCCCTCGGGGGGCATGCCGTCGTAGCCGATGTCGTCGCCGCTGCCGGGCGGGCCGAAGCCGCCCGCCGGCGCCTGCCCGGACCGGCCCAGGCCGGACGCGCGCCCCGCCGGGGTCTGCATGGCGCCGCCGTCGTTGAGCTGCGGCTGGTTCTCGGCCACCGCGCCGACGACGACCGGGGTGTCGCTGAGCCGGCCGGCGAGGGTGTCGCCGCCGTCGACGTCGAGGACGTCCGCGACGATCACGGTGATGTTGTCGGGGCCGCCGCCGCGCAGGGCGAGCTGGATGAGCTCCTGGACGGTCTCCTGCGGGCCCTGGTAGCTGGCGAGGGTCTCCTCCATCGTCTGGTGGGAGACGACGCCCGACAGGCCGTCGGAGCAGATCAGGTACCGGTCGCCGGCGCGGACCTCGCGGATCGACAGGTCCGGCTCGACGTGGTCGCCGCTGCCCAGCGCGCGCATCAGGAGGGAGCGCTGCGGGTGGGTGGTGGCCTCCTCCTCGGTGATCCGGCCCTCGTCGACGAGGCGCTGGACCCACGTGTGGTCCTGGGTGATCTGGGTGAGGACGCCGTCGCGGAGGAGGTAGGCGCGCGAGTCGCCGACGTGCACGAGGCCGAGGCGCTGCCCCGTCCACAGCAGGGCGGTCAGGGTGGTCCCCATGCCTTCGAGCTGGGGGTCCTCCTCGACCATCACGCGCAGCTGGTCGTTGGCGCGCTGCACCGCGGTGCCGAGGGAGGTGAGGATGTCCGAGCCGGGGACGTCGTCGTCGAGCGTGACGAGGTTGGAGATCACTTCGGAGGAGGCGACCTCGCCCGCGGCCTGGCCGCCCATGCCGTCGGCGATCGCGAGCAGGCGGGGGCCGGCGTAACCCGAGTCCTCGTTGCCCTCGCGGATCATGCCCTTGTGCGACCCGGCGGCGAAGCGCAGTGTCAGACTCATGCGCACCTCACCCGTCGGCTCGGGGTACAGCCGGTCTCGAGCCACACTGCCCACCCTCCGGTCGGGAGCCCCTTCCGGTCCTCTGGGACCGCTGCGGCTCGCTCGCTCCGCTCGCTCATTGTCGTACTACTTCCGCAGCTCGATGACGGTCTTGCCGATGCGGATCGGCGCGCCCAGCGGAATCGGGGTCGGCGTGGTGAGTCGGGTCCGGTCGAGGTAGGTGCCGTTCGTGGACCCGAGATCCTCGACGATCCACTGGCCGTCACGGTCCGGGTAGATCCTGGCATGCCGGCTGGAGGCGTAGTCGTCGTCCAGCACGATCGTGGAGTCGTGGGCCCGGCCCAGCGTGATGGTCTGGCCCTGGAGCGCGACCGTCGTGCCGGTCAGCGTGCCCTCGGACACGACCAGCTTGGTTGGGGCGCCGCGGCGCTGCCGCTGCTGCGGGGGGGCCGCCCCCTGGCGGCCGCCCTGCTGCGGACGCGCGCCCTCGCGGCGCGAACCGCGCTGCGTGACTCGCGTACCGAACAGGTCGCTGCGGATGACCTGGACGGCCACGATGACGAACAGCCACAGTACGGCGAGGAAACCCAACCGCATGACCGTGAGGGTCAGCTCTGACATTGCCCCCGCTTCACCCTTCGGCTTGCCGGTAAACGATGGTGGTACTGCCCACGACGATCCGCGAGCCGTCGCGGAGCGTAGCGCGGGTGGTGTGCTGCCCGTCCACCACGATGCCGTTGGTGGACCCGAGGTCCTGGATCGTCGAGGGCGTGCCGGTCCGGATCTCGCAGTGGCGGCGGGACACGCCGGGGTCGTCGATCCGTACGTCGGCGTCCGTGCTGCGGCCCAGTACGAGGGTGGGACGGGAGATCTGGTGGCGCGTGCCGTTGATCTCGATCCAGCGGCGCACCTGGCCGGCGCCCGGCACGTGGCCGGAGGCTCCGGGCGGGCGGTGCGCGGCGGGACCGGGGCGGTGCGCGCCGCCGGGGGCGCCGGTGCCCGGTGGCGGGGCGGCGGGCATCGGCGGGGCACCGGTGGGCGGGTAGCCGTAGCCGCCGGGGCGACCGCCCTGGCCGTGCGGCGGGCCCGCCGGGTGCGCGCCGTCGACGGGCTGCGCGGACTGCGAGGAACTGGACGCCAGGGTGCGGCTGCGGACCCGGTACAGGCCGGTGTCGAGGTCGTCGGCCTTCTCCAGGTGGACCTTGATGGGGCCCATGAACGTGTACCGCTGCTGCTTGGCGTAGTCCCGGACGAGGCCGGCGAGCTCGTCGCCGAGCTGTCCCGAGTACGGGCTGAGGCGCTCGTAGTCGGGCGTGCTCAACTCGACGATGAAGTCGTTGGGGACGACCGTCCGCTCGCGGTTCCAGATCGTCGCGTTGTTGTCGCACTCGCGCTGGAGGGCCCCGGCGATCTCGACGGGCTGGACCTCGGACTTGAAGACCTTGGCGAAGGTGCCGTTGACCAGGCCTTCGAGTCGCTGCTCGAACCGCTTCAGGACTCCCATGGGGCACCTCCTCCGTCGTTGCCGTCCTGGTACTGCTTACTGATCGTATCCACGCGTCGGGAAATCGGCTGGTTCCCCTTCTCTGCCCTGTGGACGAGTGTCACCTCTCACATCTCCCGTATGGATCGTAGAGGCGGCCTGTGGACAGTGTCCCGCACCCGGGGCCCACCCGGGATGAGTGGGGGGCGGGGCGTTCCGTTCCGTGCCGGTCCATTCCCGTCGTCCCGGGGCGGGGTGTCCATATGTACGTCTCCGTCGGGTGCGTGCCGTGCGCGCCGCGCGGGTCGGGCGGGGTGGGCGGTGCGTGTGTTCCCGGGCGCGTCCGCGCGGACGTCCCCCCTCCTCCTTGTTCGCCCGTCGGGCCCCCGAAACAACGGATGTGAACCCACCCCGTGCGACGTGCTAATCTTCAGATGTCGCCAAGCGGTCGCACCGAAAAGGTGGGGCCCGAGGAGACAACACCCAAATGCGCGGGTGGCGGAATAGGCAGACGCGCTGGATTCAGGTTCCAGTGCCCGCAAGGGCGTGGGGGTTCAACTCCCCCCTCGCGCACCACAGGAGACAGGGTCTCCACTCGGACGAGAGTCCGGGTGGGGGCCCTTTCTCGTTGGGCGATCCGCTCGGGACGGGGTGCTCGGGGCGGGCGGTGGCGCGGCCGGGCGGGTCGAGCGCGGCCGGGACGGCGCCGACGTGCCGTACGACCTCCGGTTCGGTGGGCGTGCCGCCGCACGCCGCTTCGCGGGGGTCTTCCGGCGACTCCCCGGCCCGCCCGGCGCGGTCCTCGAACAGGCCCCGGCGCCGCGGCCGTCGACGAGTCCGGCGACCCGCCGCCGCACGCCCGCCGGACGTACCGGCCGGGGACGGGCACCGGCGGGCCCGGACGCGCGTGGTGGAGGGCGGCGGTGGTGCGCGGCCCCTCACCCCCGGAGAAGGCGGCAGGCGGGCTTCCGGGGCGGCGTCCGGGGCGGCGCCGCGGCGGCCGGCGGACGGGGCGGCGGAGGTGCGTGAATGAGGGCCGTCCACAGGGGGGAGACGGGTGGACGGCAGGAGAGTACGGTCGTCGCACGTTCGGTGGATGTCAGGTGTTGGGGGGCGTATGGACGAGATCCGGGCCGAGGTGCCCGCGCAGCGGACGGGCGACGGCGGCGGTGGTGGCGCGGGCGGCGGCGCGGGGCGGATCCCGGTCGTGCCGGGCTTCGCGCGGCGCACCACCGGGACGCACGGCCCGGGCGGGGCCGGGGGGCCGAAGGCGTACGGCAAGGTCCTGCGCGAGCGGGTGCCGCGCTCCGCGCACGACGCGCTGCCGCTGCGCGCCGGGCGGCCCGACGCGGTGCGCGCGGTCGAGGAGTCGAGCCGCGGCCGGGTGCCCGCCCTGGCGCCGATACGGGTCGGGCGCATGGCGGCGACGCCGTTCGCGTTCCTGCGCGGCGCCGCCGGGCTGATGGCGCACGACCTCGCGGGCACGCCGGTGACGGGCGTGGGCGCGCAGATCTGCGGGGACGCCCACGCGGCGAACTTCGGCCTGTACGGCGACGCGAGCGGCCGGCTGGTCATCGACCTGAACGACTTCGACGAGACCGTGGTCGGCCCGTGGGAGTGGGACCTCAAGCGCCTCGCGACGTCCCTGGTGCTGGCCGGGCGGGAGGCCGGGGCCGACGAGGACGTGTGCCGGGCGGCCGCGCACGACGCGGTGGGCGCCTACCGGCGGACCATGCGGCTGCTGGCGCGGCTGCCGGTGCTGGACGCGTGGAACGCCATCGCCGACGAGGAGCTCGTCTCCCACACGGACGCGCGGGACCTGCTCGGCACGCTGGAGCGGGTGTCGGAGAAGGCCCGCCGGAACACGAGCGCCCGGTTCGCCGCGAAGGCGACGGAGACCTGCGAGGACGGCTCGCAGCGGTTCGTGGACGCCCCGCCGGTGCTGTCGCGGGTGCCGGACGCCGAGGCCGCGGCGGTCGCCTCCGCGCTGGGCCCGTACCTGGCGACGCTGCCGCCGGACCGGCTGCCGCTGCTCGCCCGGTACGCGATCCAGGACGTGGCGTTCCGCGTCGTCGGCACGGGAAGCGTGGGCACCCGCTCGTACGTGGTGCTGCTCCTGGACCACCGGGGGGAGCCGCTGGTGCTCCAGGTGAAGGAGGCCAGGCCCTCGGCGCTGGTGCCGTACCTGCCCGAGGCCGGGTTCGAGGCCGAGGCGGCCGGGCACGAGGGGCGCCGGGTCGTGCTGGGGCAGAAGCGGATGCAGGTCGTCAGCGACAGCCTGCTCGGATGGACGACCGTGGAGGGGCTCCCCTACCAGGTGCGGCAGTTCCGCAACCGCAAGGGCAGCGTCGAGCCGGGGGCGCTGGCGGCCGACCAGGTCGACGACTACGCGCGGATGACCGGCGCCCTGCTGGCGAGGGCGCACGCCCACAGCGCCGACCCGCGGCTCGTGGCGGCGTACTGCGGCAAGAACGACGAGCTGGACGCGGCCGTCGCCGCCTTCGCCGTGGCGTACGCGGACCGCACCGAGGCCGACCACGCCGACCTGGTCGCGGCCGTGCGGGCCGGTCGCATCGCCGCCGAGCTGGGCGTATGACGGGTCGGGCGCCGGTCGCCCGTAGTCTGGTCGGGTGACGACCCCGAGCGACGACCTGACCGGCGCCCCCGTGGACGAGGCCGCTGCCGCCGATCGGCCCCGGCAGCCCGAGCCGCAGGGCCCCCCGCCCGCCGAGCCCGGCGCCACCGAACCGCGGGAGGCCCCGGAGGCGCGGCTCGCCCGTGCCGTGCGGGCGGCCGAGCAGGCGCTGATCGAGTTCGAGATCGCGGTGGAGACCTTCCGGGTCGAGGTGGAGAACTTCTCCCGGCTGCACCACCAGAAGCTCGGGCCGATGTACGCGCGCCTCGACGAGCTGGACGCGCTGATCGCGGAGGCGCGGGCGGCGCGCACCGGTGACCCGGAGGACCTGCGCAGGGCGCAGGAGGCCCGGGGCATGGTGATGCCCATGCCGGGGGTCGACGAGCTCTTCCACAGCTGGATCGACTCCGAGGGCCTGTCCCCGGAGGCCGCCGCGATGCTGAACGAGCAGCCCGTGCAGGCGCCCCGGCGGGTGCGTCCCAGCGACGAGGCGCGCAAGCTCTACCGCGACCTCGTCCGCAAGGCCCACCCCGACCTGGCCGCCGAGGAGGCGGAGCGCAAGCGGCGCGACGAGTTCATCACGCGCGTCAACACCGCGTACGCCCGCGGCGACGAGGCGCTGCTGCGGCAGCTCGCCGGGGAGTGGGAGGCGGGGCCGGCGCCCGCCGAGCCGGTGGTGAGCGAGAGCGAGGAGCTGTACGCCCGCCTGGAGTGGCTGGCGCAGCGCAAGGAACTGCTGGCGGTCGTCGCGCGTGAGCTGGAGGAGAGCGCGATCGGTGCGATGCTGCGGATGGCGCCCGACGACCCCGACCGGCTCCTCGACGAGATCGCCGAACAGCTGATGGCCCAGGTGTCCGCGCGGGAGGCCGAACTCGCGGCGCTGACGACCTCCCCGTACCTGCCTGAAGAGAAGGAATGACCCCCATGAACTTCGCACCGCTGCCCACCGTGGACGCCGCCTCCGTGCCGGGTGACGCCCTGGTCCTGGACGTACGGGAGGACGACGAGTGGGTCGCCGGGCACGTCGAGGGCGCCCTGCACGTGCCGATGAGCGAGTTCGTCGCCCGCTTCGGTGAGGTGACGGAGGCGGTGGCCGACGGGCGGCGCGCCTATGTGATGTGCCGGGTCGGCGGCCGGTCCGCGCAGGTCACGCAGTACCTGGTGCAGCAGGGACTCGACGCGGTGAACGTGGACGGCGGCATGATCGCCTGGGAGAGCGCCGGCCGCCCGATGGTGAGCGAGCACGGCGGCCCCGCGGTCGTCGCGTAACCGGCGACCGCGAGGACCGGGGCGGTCCGGGCGGGGCGGCGTGTGCGCGACGCCGCCGCCCGTCCCTCACCGGTCGAAGTCGAGCTCGACCTCCGGCGTCATCGGATGCGACTGGCACGCCAGCACGTACCCGGCGTCCGTCTCCTCGGCCTCCAGCGCGTAGTTGCGGTCCATCCGCACCTCACCCGAGACCAGGAAGGCCCGGCAGGTACCGCAGACGCCGCCCTTGCAGGCGTACGGCGCGTCCGAGCGGCCGCGCAGCACCGTCTCCAGCAGGGACTCGCCCCCCTGCACCGGCCACGTCCCGGACCGGCCGTCCAGGGTGGCGGTCAGCGTGGCCTCCGCCGCCTCGCCCGGGGCCGGCCGGCGGGCCGCCGACGAGCCGTCGTCCACGTGGAAGATCTCCTGGTGGACGCGGTCCTTCGGCACGCCCAGGCCGCGCAGCGCCTTATCGGCGCCCTGGACCAGCCCGAACGGCCCGCACAGGAACCAGCCGTCCACTTCGTCCACCGCCAGCAGCGCCGGCAGGAGGCGGGACAGCCGCTCCTCGTCCAGCCGGCCGGACGGCAGTCCGGCCTGCTGCTCCTCGCGGGACAGCACCGTCACCAGCTGGAAGCGGTCGGGGTAGCGGTCCTTCAGGTCGGCGACCTCGTCGAGGAACATCGTCGACGCGGCCGTGCGGTCGCTCCGCACGAGGCAGAAGCGGGCCTGCGGCTCCCGTGCGAGCAGCGTCGCCGCGATCGACAGCACGGGAGTGATGCCGCTGCCCCCGACGATCGCCGCGAAGTGCCCCGGCCGCGGTGGCAGGACGAACCTGCCCGTCGGCTCCATGACCTCCACCGTGTCCCCGACGGCGAGTTCCTTCAGCGCGTAGGTGGAGAACTCGCCGCCCTCGACGAGCCGGATGCCGACGCGCAGCACCGGGTCCTCGTCCGGGCCGGCGGCGGGTGAGCAGATCGAGTACGTGCGGCGGACCTCCTCGCCGCCGTCGGCGGCGGCCCGGCGCATCGTCAGGTGCTGGCCGGGGGTGTGGCGGAACGTCTCCCGCAGCTCTGGCGGGACGGCGAAGGTGACGGCCACCGAGTCGTCCGTGAGCCGTTCGACCTCACGCACCCGGAGCGGATGGAACATCTACAACTCCTTGAAGTGGTCGAAGGGTTCGCGGCAGGAGGCGCAGCGGCGCAGCGACTTGCACGCGGTCGAGGAGAACCTGCTCAGCAGCTCGGTGTCGGTCGAGCCGCAGTGCGGGCAGCGGATGGAGAGCGTGAGCGGCACGGGCCCGTCGGCCTCCTGCTGCCGGCGGGGCGGGGCTATGCCGAACTCGGCGAGCTTGCGCCGGCCCTCGTCACTGATGTCGTCGGTGGACCAGGCGGGGGAGAGGACCGTGACCACGGAGACCTCCGCCACGCCCCGCTCGTGCAGGGCCCGTTCGATGTCCGAGGACATCGCCTCGATCGCCGGGCAGCCGGTGTACGTGGGGGTCAGCTCCACCTCGACCCTGCCGGGGCCGAGCACCCGCACGCCCCTCAGCACACCCAGCTCCCCCAGGGTGAGCACGGGCAGCTCGGGGTCGGGGACCGAACCGGCCAGGCGGCTCAGCTCCTCCTCGAGCGGCGTCATGGTCACCATGACGCTCCCGGGTGGCTGCGGTGCAGGTGCTGCATCTCGGCGAGCATCCGCCCGAACGACTCGGTGTGCACGCCCTGCCGGCCCGCGCCCGCGCTCCACGCCGTCGTCCGGGGCCCCTCGGGGAGGGGGAGGGTCGCCCGGTCCAGCACGGCGGACACCGACGTCAGCCAGTCGGCCTCCAGCTCCCGCCAGTCGACGTCGACGCCCTCGACGGGCTGGAACAGCTCGCCGGTGAAGCGCCACAGCGCGTCGCAGGCGGTCCGCATCCGGTCGTGGCTCTCGGGCGTGCCGTCGCCGAGCCGGAGCGTCCACTGCTCGGCGTGGTCCTGGTGGTAGGCGACCTCCTTGACCGCCTTCGCGGCCAGGCCCCGCAGCGCCTCGCGGCCCTCGTCGCCGGGGCGCGGGTCGGCGGTCGCGAGCCGGCCGTACAGCAGGCGCTGGTAGGTGGAGAAGTACAGCTGGCGGGCGATGGTGTGGGCGAAGTCGCCGTTCGGCTGCTCGACGAGCTGGGTGTTGCGGAAGGCCCGCTCCTCCCGGAGGAAGGCCAGCTCGTCCTCGTCGCCGACGAGGGAGAGCAGGACGCGGGCCTGTCCGAGCAGGTCCAGCGCGATGTTGGCGAGGGCGACCTCCTCCTCCAGCACGGGCGCGTGGCCCGCCCACTCGCCCAGCCGGTGGGACAGCACCAGCGCGTCGTCGCCGAGGGCGAGGGCCGCGGTGTTCAGGGAGGTCGTCACAGGTGCTGCACCCCCTCGGGGATCTCGTAGAAGGTCGGGTGCCGGTAGGGCTTGTCGGCGGACGGCTCGAAGAACGGGTCCTTCTCGTCCGGCGACGACGCGGTGATCGCGGTGGCGGGGACCACCCAGAGGGAGACGCCCTCGTTGCGCCGGGTGTACAGGTCGCGGGCGTTGCGCAGGGCCATCTCGGCGTCGGGGGCGTGCAGGCTCCCCGCGTGGGTGTGGGACAGACCCCGGCGCGAGCGCACGAACACCTCCCACAGCGGCCAGTCGCTGGTCGTCATGCCGTTGCCTCCCCGGTCTTCCCGGACTCGTCGCCCTTGTTCCGATCGCTCTGCTTCGCGGCGTACGCCGCCGCGGCCTCCCTGACCCAGGCGCCCTCCTCGTGGGCGCGGCGGCGCTGGGTGATCCGCTGCTCGTTGCACGGGCCGTTGCCCTTGAGGACCTCGCGGAACTCGGTCCAGTCGATCACGCCGAAGTCGTAGTGGCCCCGCTCCTCGTTCCACCGGAGGTCCGGGTCGGGGAGGGTCAGGCCCAGGGACTCCGCCTGCGGGACGCAGATGTCGACGAAGCGCTGGCGCAGCTCGTCGTTGGAGTGGCGCTTGATCTTCCAGGCCATGGACTGCGCGGAGTGCGCCGACTCGTCGTCGGGCGGGCCGAACATCATCAGCGACGGCCACCACCAGCGGTCGACGGCGTCCTGCGCCATCGCGTGCTGGGCCGGCGTGCCCCGCGAGAGGGCGAGCAGCGCCTCGTAGCCCTGGCGCTGGTGGAAGGACTCCTCCTTGCAGACCCGGATCATCGCGCGGGCGTACGGCCCGTAGGAGCAACGGCACAGCGGCACCTGGTTGGTGATCGCGGCACCGTCGACGAGCCAGCCGATGGCGCCGACGTCGGCCCAGGTCAGCGTGGGGTAGTTGAAGATCGACGAGTACTTCTGGCGACCCGAGTGGAGCTTGTCCAGCAACTCGTCCCGGCTGACGCCCAGGGTCTCGGCGGCGCTGTACAGGTACAGGCCGTGCCCCGCCTCGTCCTGGACCTTGGCCATCAGGATCGCCTTGCGGCGCAGGGAGGGCGCGCGCGTGATCCAGTTCGCCTCGGGCTGCATGCCGATGATCTCGGAGTGGGCGTGCTGGGCGATCTGGCGGACCAGCGTGGCGCGGTACGCCTCCGGCATCCAGTCACGTGGTTCGATGCGCTCGTCGGCGGCCACGGCGGCGTCGAACACCGCCGCGTACGCCTCCTGCGAGTCCGCAGTCACTGCCGTCATCCGGGCCCCCTACCGACCGATCGTTCGGTTGAATGACTTCAATGGTGAGTCGACGGCCCGTAAGGTGTCAACCCTGTGGATAACCGGGGTGGAGAGACGCGGATCGGGGCGGGATGGAGTCGTACGACGAGCAGCGCGGACGCGCCGGGGACGCTGTCGGCGGCGAAAGCCCTGATCGCACCGGGTTGGCGGCCCTCTCCCTGCCCTACCAGGTGGTGGGTGCGGTCGCCCTCGCGGTGATCGGGTTGGTCGCCTGCTTCCACGTGGCGGTGGTGTTCCTCCACGTCGCGCCGTCGAACACGCTGACCAAGCAGCACGGCGAGACCGTCGACGCCTGGGTCATGCCCGAGTTCGAGCAGAACTGGAAGCTCTTCGCGCCCAACCCGCTCCAGCAGAACATCGCGGTCCAGGTCCGCGCCGAGGTGGCCGGCGACGGCACCCGCAGGGTCACGCCGTGGATCGACCTGACCGCCGAGGACGCCGAGGGGATCCGCGGCAACCCCTTCCCCAGCCACGTCCAGCAGAACGAGCTGCGCCGCGCCTGGGACTTCTACGCCAACCAGCACGGTGACGACGACCGGGCGAACAGCCTGCGCGCCGACCTCTCCGAGCGCTACATACGCCGCATCGCCGTGATGCGGCTGGAGGACCATCGGCTGGGCGGAAGGATCGAGCGGATACAGGTGCGCTCGTCGACCACGGGCGTCGCCGCCCCGCCGTGGAGCCGCGAGAAGACCGACACGCGGTCGTACTACCGGCTCCTGCCCTGGTGGACCGTGACCGCCGCCGACCTGCCCGGCGGCGTGACCGGCGGCCGCACGGGGGAGGAGGCCCGGTGAACCCGCACAGCGCCCCCCGGCCCGCGGGCCGCAAGGAGAGCCCCGACCGGCGTCTCGCCCGGGCCGTCCAGCGGTGCACCGGCACCGTCCTCGGCCCGTACCAGAGCGCCGTCGTCCGGATCGGCTTCGCCGCGACCTGGCTGTTCTTCCTCCTCCGCGAGTTCCCCCACCGCCACGAGCTGTACGGGCCCGAGGGCCCGTGGGGCTGGCACATGGCGCGGCAGCTGATCGCGGACAACCACTCCTTCACCGTCCTGATGTGGACGGACTCCGTCCTGTGGTTCGAGGTCGTCTACGCGGTCGCCGTGCTGTCCAGCGCCCTGCTGCTGGTCGGCTGGCGCACCCGGGCCACGTCGGCGCTGTTCATGGTGGGCGTCCTCTCGCTGCAGAACCGCTCCGTCTTCATGGGCGACGGCGGCGACAACGTCATCCACCTGATGGCGATCTACCTCGTCCTCACCCGCTGCGGGCACGTCTGGTCACTGGACGCGCGCCGTCGGGCCCGCCGCCCCGCCGGAGCGGGGGCCGATCCGGTCGGGCCGGCGCTGTGGGCGGTGCTGGGCCTCGGTCTCGTGGCGGTCCTGCTGTTCCGCGACCGGAGCGGCGAACCGTGGATCGTCGTGCTGCTGTGGCTGCTGTGGCTCGCCCAGGGAGCGTGGTGGCTGGTGTGCCGCATCGCCCCCGGCCAGCCGCGCGTCCTGCTCGACGTCCTCGCCAACCTGCTGCACAACGCCACCCTCGCGGTGATCATGGCCGAGGTGTGCCTGATCTACGCGACGGCCGGCTGGTACAAGATCCAGGGCTCGCGGTGGCAGGACGGCACCGCCCTGTACTACCCGCTGAAGCTGGACTACTTCAGTCCGTGGCCCGCCCTGTCCGGCCTGCTGGCCGGAGCCAGCCTGGTGGTCATGGCCATCTCCTACGGCACGGTGATCGTGCAGGTGGCCTTCCCCTTCACCCTCTTCAACCGCCGGGTCAAGAACGTGCTGCTCGCGGCGATGATGCTGGAGCACGCAGGGATCGCGCTGCTGCTCGGACTGCCCTTCTTCTCCCTCGCCATGATCACCGCGGACGCCGTCTTCCTGCCGACGGCCTTCCTGCTGTGGCTGGAGGGTCGGGTCCGCCGTGCCGGGAGGCGGCTGCGCCCCGGCCGGGCGGCGGGGGCGGCGGAACAGGGCCCGGCACCGGACGTGCCGGCTCCCCGTACCCTCGTCGGGTGAGCAGCGAGACCCGGGCGGACATCCCCCTCCAGTACGACGACGGCTACGGCCCCGAGGTGGGCGTCGGACCGCACCCCCTGCCCTGGCCGCAGGGCGAGCGGTACGACCCCGAGCTGCTCGCCGGGGGCGACCGGCGCAACGTCGTCGACCGCTACCGGTACTGGACGCGCGAGGCGATCGTCGCCGACCTGGACACCCGCCGCCACGACTTCCACGTGGCGGTGGAGAACTGGGGCCACGACTTCAACATCGGGTCGGTCGTCCGGACCGCCAACGCCTTCCTGGCGAAGGAGGTCCACATCGTCGGGCGCCGCCGCTGGAACCGGCGCGGCGCGATGGTCACCGACCGGTACCAGCACGTGCGCCACCACCCCGACACCGAGTCGCTGACGGCCTGGGCCGAGGCGGAGGACCTGCCGATCATCGGCATCGACAACCTGCCGGGCGCGGTGCCGCTGGAGCGCACGGAGCTGCCCCGCCGCTGTGTGCTGCTGTTCGGGCAGGAGGGGCCGGGCCTCACCGAGGAGGCCCGGAAGCACGCCCGGATGGTCTGCTCCATCGCCCAGTTCGGCTCGACCCGCTCCATCAACGCGGGGGCCGCCGCCGCGATCGCGATGCACGCCTGGGTCCAGCGGTACGCCGAGATCGGCGGCTCCCCCGCCTGAGGACGGGGGAGCCGGGTGCCCGGCCGCCCCGGGGCGTCGGGTCGCCCCGGGGCGGCGGGTCACGCCGGGCGTCGAATCACACGGGCGCCGGGTCACCCCGGGCTTCAGGTCACGCCGGGCGGCGGACCTCCACCACCCGGAAGCGGTTGGCGACGAAGGCGCTGTCACACAGGACGGCGTTCGCGGCGGGGTTGCCGCCCGAGCCGTGGAAGTCGGAGAACGCGGCGGTCTGGTTGACGTAGACGCCGCCCGTCAGGTTCAGCGACAGCTGCGCCGACTCCTCCAGGCAGACCTCCTCGACCGCGCGCTCCACCTCCGGCGAGGTCGTGTAGGCGCCGACCGACATCACGCCCTTCTCGCGGATGGTGCGCCGCAGCAGCTCCAGCGCGTCGGCCGTGGAGTCCACGGCCACGGCGAAGGAGACGGGGCCGAAGCACTCCGACATGTAGACGGCCTCCGCGTCCGGCTTGGAGCCGTCCAGCTTGACCACGAGCGGCGTGCGCACGACGGCGTCCGGGAAGTCCGGGTTGGTGACCTCACGGGAGGGCAGGGCGACCTCGCCCAGGTCCGCGGCCGCCTCCAGGCGGGCCTTCACGTCGGGGTTGACCAGCGCGCCCAGCAGCCCGTTCGCCCGCGCGTCGTCGCCCAGCAGGGCGTCCACGGCGGCGGCGAGGTCGGTGACCACCTCGTCGTACGTCTTCGGACCGGCGTCGGTCGTGATGCCGTCGCGCGGGACCAGCAGGTTCTGCGGGGTCGTGCACATCTGGCCGCTGTACAGGGACAGGGAGAAGGCCAGGTTGGCCAGCATGCCCTTGTAGTCGTCGGTGGAGTCCACGACGATCGTGTTGACGCCGGCCTTCTCCGTGTAGACCTGCGCCTGGCGGGCGTTGGTCTCCAGCCAGTCGCCGAACTCGGTCGAGCCCGTGTAGTCGATGATCCGGATCTCCGGGCGGACGGCCAGCGCCTTGGCGATGCCCTCGCCGGGGCGCTCGACGGCCAGCGCCACCAGGTTCGGGTCGAAGCCCGCCTCGGCCAGCACCTCACGCGCGATCCGCACGGTCAGGGCGAGCGGCAGGACCGCGCGCGGGTGCGGCTTGACCAGGACGGCGTTGCCGGTCGCCAGGGAGGCGAACAGGCCCGGGTAGCCGTTCCACGTCGGGAAGGTGTTGCAGCCGACCAGGAGGGCGATGCCGCGGCCGACCGGGGTGAACGTCTTGCGCAGGTCCAGCGGGCCCCGCTTGCCCTGCGGCTTGGACCACTCGGCCTCCTGCGGCGTGCGGACCTGCTCCGCGTACGCGTACGCCACCGCCTCCAGGCCGCGGTCCTGCGCGTGCGAGCCGCCCGCCTGGAACGCCATCATGAACGCCTGCCCGCTGGTGTGCATCACCGCGTGCGCGAACTCGTGCGTGCGGGCGCTGACGCGGGCGAGGACCTCCAGGCAGACCAGCGCGCGGGTCTCCGGGCCGGCGTCCCGCCAGGCGCCCAGGCCGGCGCGCATCGCCGGCAGCAGCACGTCCACGTCCACGTGCGGGTACTCCACGCCGAGCTCCGGGCCGTACGGGGAGACCTCGCCGCCCGTCCAGCCGTCCGTACCCGGCTGGTCGAGGTCGAAGCGGGAGCCGAGGGTCGCCTTGTGGGCGGCGAGGCCGTCCGCGGCGCTCAGCGAGCCGTTCTCGCCGTACGCCTTGGGGTGCTCCGGGTGCGGCGACCAGTAGGCACGCGTACGGATCGCCTCCAGCGCCTGGTCGAGCGTGGGACGGTGCCTCTCGGACAGGTGGGCGGGGGTCAGCTGCGCGGCGGCCATGGCGGACCAACTCCTCGATGAGCTGGGCAGGAACAGGCGGACAGAGCTAGAGTAACCGAACGATCGGTCGGGACAAGGGGGTCTCTCGAACCTGTGGAGAACGCATCGGGGAGGATCACTGACATGACCGACACAGAGGCCACCGCACGGGCCGCCGGGACCGCCGTCGAACGCGACCGGACCGTCGCCGTCGTCGGGGCCGGGACCATGGGCCAGGGGATCGCGCAGGTCGCGCTCGTCGCCGGCCATCCCGTACGCCTCCACGACGCCGCGCCAGGCCGCGCCGAGCAGGCCGTCGAGGCCGTCCTCGGGCGGCTGGACCGGCTGGTCGCCAAGGGCCGTCTCACCCCGCAGGAGCGGGACGCGGCCGCCGCACGCCTCCACCCGGCCGCCGCCCTCGACGAGCTGGCCGACGCCGCGCTCGTCGTCGAGGCGATCGTGGAGCGCCTCACGGTCAAGCAGGAGCTCTTCACGGCCCTGGAGAAGATCGTCGACGACGACTGCCTCCTCGCCACCAACACCTCCTCGCTCTCCGTCACCGCCATCGGCGGGGCGCTGCGCCTCCCCGGCCGTTTCGTCGGCATGCACTTCTTCAACCCGGCGCCGCTGCTGCCGCTCGTCGAGGTCGTCAGCGGCTTCGCGACGGACATCGCGTCCGCCACGCGCGCGTACGAGACGGCCCGCGCCTGGGGCAAGACCCCGGTCGCCTGCGCCGACACCCCGGGCTTCCTCGTCAACCGCATCGCCCGCCCCTTCTACGCCGAGGCGTTCGCGGTGTACGAGGAGCAGGGCGCCGACCCGGCCACCATCGACGCCGTCCTGCGCGAGTCCGGCGGCTTCCGCATGGGCGCCTTCGAGCTGACCGACCTCATCGGCCAGGACGTCAACGAGGCGGTGACCACCTCGGTCTGGGAGGCGTTCTTCCAGGACCCCCGGTTCCGCCCCTCGCTCGCCCAGCGGCGCCTCGTCGAGGCCGGGATGCTCGGCCGCAAGACCGGCCGCGGCTGGTACGCGTACGACGACCAGGGCGCCCACAGCCCCGAGCCGCACACCGCCGATCCGGCCGACCCGCCCGCGCACGTCGTCGTCGAGGGCGACCTGGCGCCCTTCGGGGTGCTGCTCGACATGATCCGCGAGGCCGGGATCCCCCTCCGCGAGGAGGACGAGGACCGGGGCACGCGCCTGGAGCTGCCCAGCGGCGGCCAGCTGGCGCCGGCCGACGGCCAGACCTCCGTCGAGTTCCGCGACGTCGTCTACTTCGACCTCGCCCTCGACTACCGCAAGGCGACCCGCATCGCGCTCGCCGCCGGCCCGGACACGACCCAGGAGACCCTGGGCCAGGCGATCGGCCTCTTCCAGGCCCTCGGCAAGAAGGTCAGCGTCATCGGCGACGTGCCGGGCATGATCGTCGCCCGGACCGTGGCGCGGCTGATCGACCTCGCGCACGAGGCGGTCGCCAAGGGCGTCGCCACCGAGGAGGACGTGGACACCGCGATGCGACTCGGCGTCAACTACCCGCTGGGGCCCATCGAGTGGAGCCGCAGGCTCGGCAGGAACTGGGCGTACGGCATCCTGGAGGAGCTCCACCAGCGCGACCCCTCGGGGCGCTACGCGCCCTCCCTGGCGCTCTACCGCCACTCCTACGCCGACGACAAGGGGGAGGCCGGGCGATGACCACCGCCAGGCGCGACACCTACACGCCCGAGACGCTGCTCTCGGTCGCCGTCCGGGTCTTCAACGAGCGCGGCTACGACGGCACGTCCATGGAGCACCTCTCCAAGGCGGCCGGGATCTCCAAGTCCTCCATCTACCACCACGTCGCGGGCAAGGAGGAACTGCTGCGGCGGGCGGTCAGCCGCGCCCTGGACGGGCTGTTCGCCGTGCTCGACGAGGGGCCCGCCATCCGCGGCCGGGCCGTCGAGCGGGTCGAGTACGTCACCCGGCGCACGGTCGAGGTGCTGGTCGACGAGCTTCCGTACGTGACGCTGCTGCTGCGGGTGCGCGGCAACACGCGGACCGAGCGCTGGGCCCTGGAGCGGCGCCGCGAGTTCGACCACCGCATCGCCGAGCTGATGAAGGCGGCCGCGGCGGACGGGGACCTGCGCCCCGACGTGGACATAAAGGTCGCGACCAGGCTGCTGTTCGGCATGGTCAACTCACTCGTGGAGTGGTACCGCCCGCAGCCCGGGGACGGGGCCGACCGCCGGCAGGTGGCGGACACGGTGGTCCACCTGGCCTTCGAGGGCCTGCGCACCAGCCGCTGAGCCCCTCCCCGGACCCGGGACCCCCGCACGGGCCGCCCCCGGGGCCCTCGGGCCAGGAGCCCCGGCCCTCGGCGGCCGGCCTCGCCGTCCCCGGCCGGCCCTCCGTCCTCCGCCCTCCGATGGCCGGCCTCGCCGTCTCCGGCGGCCGGCTCTCCGCCCCCGGCGGCCGGGTCCCGCGCCCCTACACCCCGTCGGCCGTGAGCCTGCGGTCGAGGTCCGTCTCCTCGAACACCAGCAGCGTGCGCGTGGACAGCACCTCCGGGATCGCCTGGATCCTGGTCAGGACCAGCTCCCGCAGGCTGCGGTTGTCCGGCGTGTGCACCAGCAGCAGCACGTCGAAGTCCCCGCTGACCAGGGCGATGTGCGCCGCGCCCGGCAGCGCCTGGAGCTGCTCGCGGACCGTACGCCACGAGTTCTGCACGATCTTGAGCGTGATGTACGCGGACGCCCCCTGGCCCGCCCGCTCGTGGTCGACGCGCGCGCTGAAGCCGCGGATCACCCCGTCGTCGATGAGCCGGTTGATCCGCGCGTACGCGTTCGCCCGCGACACGTGGACCCGCTCGGCCACCGACCGTATCGACGCCCGGCCGTCCGTCTGGAGGATCCGCAGGATGTCGCGGTCGATGGCGTCGAGCGGGCGCGGTGGCGCGATGCGGTCGTCGCCCTGCGGCACCTGCTCCCACTCGTCGGCCATTTGTTCAGCTTCCATGTCCCCCCGCCTCTCTCTCGTGGACGACCTGCCCCCATCCCAGGCTGTGCAAAACCGTTTGTCCACAGGGTTGGGGTGCCTGTAGCCAAAATGGCTCCACGACCGAACAATCGGTAGGTGAGGCGCGCCACACTCGCGCCGCCCCCGGGTCTTATGCCCACTCCCACGAGGAGGTGCTGTCATGACGGTCCAAGAGCTGCCTGGTGCGGCCTCTTACCGGCCCACTCCGCCGCCGGCGTGGAAGCCGCGCACGGATCCCGCGCCGCTGCTCCCGGACCCCGAGCCGTACCGGGTGCTGGGCACGGACGCCGCTGCCGACTTCGCTCCCGCCGTGCTGCGCCGGCTCTACGCCGAGCTGGTGCGCGGCCGCCGGTACAACACGCAGGCGACCGCGCTCACCAAGCAGGGCCGGCTGGCCGTGTACCCGTCCAGCACGGGGCAGGAGGCCTGCGAGGTGGCCGCCGCGCTCGTCCTGGAGGAGCGGGACTGGCTGTTCCCGTCGTACCGGGACACCCTGGCCGCCGTGGCGCGCGGACTGGACCCCGTCGAGGCGCTGACGCTGCTGCGGGGCGACTGGCACACCGGGTACGACCCGCGCGAGCACCGCATCGCCCCCCTGAGCACCCCGCTCGCCACGCAGCTCCCGCACGCCGTGGGCCTGGCCCACGCCGCCCGCCTCAAGGGCGACGACGTCGTGGCGCTGGCCATGGTCGGCGACGGCGGCACCAGTGAGGGCGACTTCCACGAGGCCCTGAACTTCGCCGCCGTCTGGCAGGCCCCCGTCGTCTTCCTCGTGCAGAACAACGGCTTCGCGATCTCCGTGCCGCTCGCCAAGCAGACCGCGGCCCCCTCGCTCGCCCACAAGGCCGTCGGCTACGGCATGCCGGGCCGGCTCGTCGACGGGAACGACGCGGCGGCCGTCCACCAGGTGCTCTCCGAGGCGGTGGCCCGCGCCCGGCGCGGCGGCGGACCCACCCTCGTCGAGGCCGTGACGTACCGGGTCGAGGCCCACACCAACGCCGACGACGCGACCCGGTACCGCGGGGACGCCGAGGTCGAGGCGTGGCGGCAGCACGACCCGATCAAGCTCCTGGAGCGGGACCTGACGGAGCGTGGCCTCCTCGACGAGGACGGCGTCCGCGAGGCCGCCGAGCAGGCCGAGGAGATGGCCGCGCGGCTGCGCGAGCGGATGAACGCCGACGCCGAGCTCGACCCGATGGACCTGTTCGCCCACGTCTACGCGGAGCAGACCGCGCAGCTCAGGGAGCAGGCCGCGCAGCTGCGGGCCGAGCTGGACGCCGAAGCGGAAGGTGACCACCGATGACCACCGTGGCAGCCAGGCAGGCGGCCAAGCCCGCCACCATGGCACAGGCCCTCCAGCGGGCCATGCGCGACGCGATGGCCGAGGACCCGACCGTGCACGTCATGGGCGAGGACGTCGGCACGCTGGGCGGTGTCTTCCGCGTCACCGACGGGCTCGCCAAGGAGTTCGGCGAGGACCGGTGCACCGACACGCCGCTCGCCGAGGCCGGCATCCTCGGCACGGCCGTCGGCATGGCGATGTACGGGCTGCGGCCGGTCGTCGAGATGCAGTTCGACGCGTTCGCCTACCCGGCCTTCGAGCAACTGGTCAGCCACGTCTCCCGGATGCGGAACCGCACGCGCGGCGCGATGCCGATGCCGCTGGTCGTCCGCATCCCGTACGGCGGCGGGATCGGCGGTGTCGAGCACCACAGCGACTCGTCCGAGGTCTACTACATGGCGACCCCGGGCCTCCACGTCGTCACCCCCGCGACGGTCGCCGACGCGTACGGCCTGCTCCGCGCCGCCATCGCCTCCGACGACCCGGTCGTCTTCCTGGAGCCGAAGCGGCTGTACTGGTCCAAGTCCGACTGGTCGCCCGACGCCCCGGCCGCGGTGGAGCCGATCGGCCGTGCCGTGGTGCGCCGCAGCGGCCGCAGCGCCACGCTGATCACGTACGGCCCGTCCGTGCCGGTCTGCCTGGAGGCGGCCGAGGCGGCGCAGGCGGAGGGCTGGGACCTGGAGGTCGTGGACCTGCGCTCGCTGGTGCCGTTCGACGACGAGACCGTCTGCGCGTCGGTACGGCGCACGGGCCGCGCGATCGTCGTGCACGAGTCCACCGGCTTCGCCGGACCGGGTGCGGAGATCGCCGCACGGGTCACCGAGCGGTGCTTCCACCACCTGGAGGCACCGGTGCTGCGGGTGGCCGGGTTCGACATCCCGTACCCGCCGCCGATGCTGGAGCGACACCATCTGCCGGGTGTCGACCGGGTCCTGGACGCGGTCGCCCGGCTCCAGTGGGAGGCGGGGAGCTGATGGCCCAGGTGCTGGAGTTCAAGCTGCCGGACCTCGGTGAGGGCCTCACCGAGGCGGAGATCGTGCGGTGGCTCGTCTCGGTCGGGGACGTCGTCGCCATCGACCAGCCGGTCGTGGAGGTCGAGACGGCCAAGGCGATGGTGGAGGTGCCCTGCCCGTACGGCGGTGTCGTCACCGCCCGCTTCGGCGAGGAGGGCGAGGAACTGCCGGTCGGCGCCCCGCTGCTGACCGTCGCCGTCGGCGCCGCGGAGGCGCCGGCCGGCTCCGCCGCCGGGCGGCCGGGCACGGCCCCGTCGGCGGGCGCGTCCGACGGCTCCGCCCGGCCCGCCGACGAGGGCTCGGGGAACGTGCTGGTCGGCTACGGCACGAGCGCGGCGGCCGCCCGCAGGCGGCGCGTCCGCCCGGCGGCGCCGATCGCCGCCTCCGTGCCCCGGACCACCGCGCCCGCCCCCTCCCCCGCGCCGGTGCCCGCCGCGCCCGCGGAGGGCCCGGTCCCGGTGATCTCGCCGCTCGTGCGGAAGCTCGCCCGGGAGCGCGGCATCGACCTGCGGCAGCTGCGCGGCTCCGGCCCGGACGGACTGATCCTGCGGGCCGACGTCGAACGGGCCCCGGCCGCGGCGCCGGCCCTGGCGGACACCGCACCGGCGCGTTCCGTGCCGGCCGGCGGCGCGGCGGCGGGAGCGGCCGTCGCCGAGCGGGTGCCGCTGCGCGGGGTGCGCGGCGCCGTCGCCGACAAGCTGACCCGCAGCCGCCAGGAGATCCCCGACGCCACCTGCTGGGTCGACGCCGACGCGACGGAGCTCATGGCGGCCCGGGCCGCCATGAACGCCGCCGGGGGCCCGAAGATCTCCCTGCTGGCGCTGCTGGCCCGGATCTGCACGGCCGGGCTCGCCCGCCACCCGGAGCTGAACTCCCGCGTCGACCTCGCGGCCCGCGAGATCGTCCGGCTGCCCGAGGTGCACCTGGGCTTCGCGGCCCAGACCGACCGCGGTCTGGTCGTGCCCGTCGTCCGCGACGCGCACACCCGCTCGGCCGAGGACCTCACGGCGGAGTTCGCCCGCCTCACCGAGATGGCGCGCACCGGCTCGCTGTCCCCGGCCGACCTGACGGGCGGCACGTTCACGCTGAACAACTACGGCGTGTTCGGCGTCGACGGCTCCACGCCGATCGTCAACCACCCCGAGGCGGCCATGCTCGGCGTCGGCCGGATCATCCCCAAGCCGTGGGTCCACGACGGGGAGCTGGCGGTCCGCCAGGTCGTCCAGCTGTCCCTCACGTTCGACCACCGGGTCTGCGACGGCGGTACGGCGGGCGGGTTCCTGCGGTACGTCGCCGACTGCGTGGAGCACCCCTCGGTGCTGCTGCGCACCCTGTAGAGCGGGGGTCCCGGCCCCCTCCCCCAGGGCCGGGGCCCCGCCGGGGAGGCCGGGGCACTGTCCGCTCCGCCGCGGCGGCGACCATACTGGGCGCGTGACCCGATTTGACGCCGTCGTGCTGGCAGGAGGCGCCGCGAGGCGACTCGGTGGCGCGGACAAACCCGGCCTGAGCGTCGGTGGGCGCACCCTGCTCGACCGGGTGCTGCACGCCTGCCGTGACGCCGGACGGGCCGTGGTGGTCGGCGGTCGCCGACCGACCGCCCGGCCCGTCGTCTGGGCGCGGGAGGAGCCGCCGGGAGGCGGCCCCGTCGCCGCGCTGGCCGCCGGGGTGCGCGACGTCGACGCCGACACGGTCGTCGTCCTCGGCGGCGACCTGCCGTTCCTGGACCGCGCGGCCGTCCGGCACCTGGTCGACACGCTCGCCGCGTCGACCGCGGAAGCCGTCCTCTCCGTCGACGCGGACGGCCGCGACCAACCACTCGTCGCCGCCTACCGCACCGAGCCGCTGCGCCGCGAGATCGCGCTCCTCGCCACCGAGCACGGCCCCCTCTCCGGGTTGCCCCTGCGTCTGCTGACGCAGGAACTGGACCTCGCCCGGGTCCCCGCCCGACCGCTCGCGTCCTTCGACTGCGACACTTGGGAGGACCTCGCCGCGGCCCGGGCCCGCATCAGGGAGCATGGGAACGTGCTGGACGAATGGATCACCGCGGTCAAGGCCGAGCTCGGCATCGAACTCGACGTCGACATCAACCTGCTGCTCGACCTGGCCCGCGACGCCGCCCACGGCGTCGCCCGGCCCGCCGCGCCGCTCACCACGTTCCTCGTGGGGTACGCGGCGGCCACGGCGGAGGGCGGCGGCCCGCAGGCCGTGGCGGAGGCGACCCGCAAGGCGGCCGCACTCGCCGACCGCTGGGCGAACGAGGCCGAAGCGGGATGAACGAGCCGGACTTCGACGGCGTCGACGAAGCCCTCGCCCTGGTCGGCAGGGCACCGGCCCGCCTCGCCGAGCCCCGCCCGCCGGGGCACCGCGACACGTCCTGGCCCCAGGCGCGCGCCCTCGCCGCCCGGGCCGGCGGCGGCGCGACCCCACGGGTCCGCCGCGCACCCCTGGGCGCGGCGCTCGGGCGGATCCTCGCCGAGCCGCTGACCGCCCTCACCGACCTGCCGTCGTTCGACACCTCCGCCATGGACGGCTGGGCGGTCGCCGGACCCGGCCCGTGGGAGATCCGCGCGGGGGACTCGGTCCTCGCCGGCCACGGCCCGACCCCGGCACTGCCCGACGGCGTCGCGGTGCGCATCGCGACGGGCGCCCGCGTCCCCGCCGACACCACCGCCGTCATCCGCTCCGAGCACGCCCGCGCCGAACCCGGCCGCGGCGACCGCCCCGGTACGGCGCCGAGCGGCGGCCACCTGCACGCGCGGCACGAGGTGGTGCCCGGCCAGGACATCCGCCCGCGCGGCCAGGAGTGCCGCACGGGCGACGAGCTCCTGCCCGCCGCCACGGTCGTCACCCCGGCCGTGCTCGGCCTGGCGTCCGCCGCCGGGTACGACGAGCTGGCCACCGTCGAGCCGCCCCGTGTCGAGGTCCTCGTCCTCGGTGACGAACTGCTCACCTCGGGCGTCCCGCACGACGGGCTCATCCGGGACGCACTCGGCCCCATGCTCGGGCCCTGGCTGCGCGCCCTGGGCGCCGAGGTCCCGGCCGTGCGGCGGGTCGGGGACGACGCCGACGCGCTGTACGAGGCCGTCGCCGGCACCGACGCCGACCTCGTCGTCACCACCGGGGGCACCGCCGCCGGACCGGTCGACCACGTCCACCCCGTCCTGCGCACCCTGGGCGCCGAGCTCCTCGTCGACGGCGTGCGGGTACGGCCGGGGCACCCCATGCTGCTGGCCCGCCTCACCGCGTCCCGGTACCTGGTCGGACTGCCCGGCAACCCGCTGGCGGCCGTCTCCGGACTGCTCACCCTCGCCGAGCCGCTGCTGCGCGGCCTCGCCGGGCGCCGCGCCCCCGAGCCGTGCCGGGCGCCGGTGCGCGACGGGGTGCACGGCCATCCCCACGACACCCGCCTCGTGCCCGTCGTCCACCGCGCCGGATGGGCCGTGCCCCTGCACTACGCGGGCCCCGCCATGCTGCGGGGGCTCGCCGCCGCCGACGGGCTGGCCGCCGTCCCGCCCGGCGGGGCCCGCCCCGGCGACGAACTGGAGATCCTCGACCTGCCGTGGACGGCGTCCACCGCGGCGCCCGTCCCGGCCCCGGCCCAAGGCGGGTGTTTCACGTGAAACACCACGGTAGGGAAGCCCGCGCCAGCCACGAAGAGGACCAGCTGGCCACCGGTCGCATCAGCCTGCCGAGGCCGATCGTCGAGCACCCGCTGAGGCAGGTCGGCCAGCGGCTGGCCCTCGCCCTGTTCGTCATGCTCCTGACGGTGCTCATCGTCATAGCCGACCGCAGCGGGTACAAGGACAACGTCGACGGGCACGTCAGCCTGCTCGACACCGTCTACTACGCGACGGTGACGCTCTCGACCACCGGGTACGGCGACATCGTCCCGGCCAGCGACACCGCCCGACTGGTCAACGTGGTCGTCGTGACCCCATTGCGCGTCCTGTTCCTGATCATCCTGGTCGGCACCACCCTGGAGGTGCTCGCCGAGCGCACCCGCGAGGAGTGGCGCCAGAAGCGTTGGAGGTTGGCCTTGCGAGACCACACCGTCGTCGTCGGTTTCGGTACGAAGGGCCGCTCCGCGCTGGAGACCCTGATGGCCACGGGGCTGAAGAAGCAGCAGGTCGTGGTGGTCGACCCGAGCAGCAAGGTGATCGAGATGGTCAACGCGGAGGGGCTGACCGGCGTCGTCGGCGACGGCACCCGCAGTGACGTGCTGCTCCGCGCCGAAGCCCAGAGGGCCCGCCAGATCATCGTCGCCACCCAGCGGGACGACACCGCCGTCCTCGTCACCCTCACGGCGCGCCAGCTCAACAGGGGCGTGAAGATCATCGCCGCGGTGCGCGAGGAGGAGAACGCCCCCCTGCTGCGCCAGTCCGGGGCGGACGCCGTCATCACCAGTGCCAGCGCCGCGGGACGGCTGCTCGGCCTGTCCGTGCTGAGCCCCACCGCGGGCACGGTGCTGGAGGACCTGATCCACCAGGGCACCGGCCTCGACATCGTGGAACGGCCGGTGACCAAGGCGGAGGCGGGCCGGAGCGTCCGGGACACCGAGGACCTGGTGGTGAGCGTGCTGCGCGGTCACCGGCTGATCGGCTACGACGACCCCGAGGCCAGCCCGCTCCAGCTGACCGACCGGGTCATCGCCATCAAACGGTCGAAGGGCACCGGCGGCACGGCGAACCCCCTGAAGGGCGCGGCGTGGAACGGCTCCTCGACGGGCATGTCGGCGGAGTAGCCTCGCGGCCATGCGTGCGATCACGATTCCCGAACCCGGTGGCCCCGAGGCGCTCGTCTGGGCCGAGGTGCCCGATCCCGTACCCGGCGAGGGCGAGGTCCTCGTCGACGTGGCGGCAGGAGCCGTCAACCGCGCCGACCTCCTCCAGCGGCGGGGCTTCTACGACCCCCCGCCGGGCGCGTCCCCGTACCCCGGCCTCGAGTGCTCGGGCCGCATCGCCGCGCTGGGCACCGGCGTCTCCGCCGACTGGTCCGTCGGCGACGAGGTGTGCGCGCTGCTCGCGGGCGGCGGGTACGCCGAGAAGGTCGCCGTCCCGGCCGGCCAGCTGCTGCCGGTGCCGAAGGGCCTCGACCTGGTGACGGCGGCGGCGCTGCCGGAGGTCACCGCGACCGTCTGGTCGAACGTCTTCATGGTGGCCCACCTGCGGCCCGGCGAGACCCTGCTGGTGCACGGCGGCGCCAGCGGCATCGGGACGATGGCGATCCAGCTGGGCAAGGCGGTCGGCGCCCGGGTCGCGGTGACCGCGGGCGGCCCGGAGAAGCTGGCGCGGTGCGCCGAACTCGGCGCGGACATCCTGATCGACTACCGCGAACAGGACTTCGTCGACGAGCTGCGCCGGGCGACGGACGGCGCGGGCGCGGACGTCATCCTCGACATCATGGGCGCCAAGTACCTGGAGCCGAACGTCAAGGCGCTGGCGGTGAACGGCCGGCTCGCCGTCATCGGCCTGCAGGGCGGCGTCAAGGGCGAGTTGAACCTGGGCACGCTGCTCGGCAAGCGGGCCGCCGTGACGGCGACCTCGCTGCGGCAGCGGCCGCTGGAGGAGAAGACGGCCATCGTCGCCGCCGTACGGGAGCACGTGTGGCCGCTGATCGAGGCGGGCACGGTCCGCCCCGTGGTGCACCGTACGTTCCCCATGGAGAAGGCCGGGGAGGCCCACCGGGTGCTGGAGGACAGCAGCCACGTCGGCAAGGTGCTGCTGACCACGGACCCGGCGGCCTGACGGCCGCTCAGGAGGCGCCGCACCGAGCGGAACGGCCCGGCACACACTCCGTGTGCCGGGCCGTTCGCCGTTCGCCGCCGTACGGGCTAGAGGTACGGGCCGCCCGTCCGGGCGCGGCCGCGCCCCTGCTCGTCGTCGTCCTGCGAGACCATGCCCGGGGGAAGGGCCCGGCGCATCTGCTCCAGTTGGGCGCGGGCCGCCATCTGCTGGGCGAACAGCGCCGTCTGGATGCCGTGGAAGAGGCCCTCCAGCCACCCGACCAACTGGGCCTGGGCGATGCGCAGCTCCGCCTCGGACGGGATCGTCTCGTTGGTGAACGGGAGGGACAACCGCTCCAGTTCCTCGACGAGTTCCGGCGCCAGCCCCTCCTCCAGCTCCTTCACCGAGCTGTGGTGGATCTCCTTCAGTCGGACGCGGCTGGCCTCGTCGAGAGGTGCCGCGCGCACCTCCTCCAGCAGCTGCTTGATCATGCTGCCGATCCGCATCACCTTGGCGGGCTGCTCGACCATCTCCGTCACCGGGATCTCGCGCGACTCGTCGTCATTCTCGCCGCCGCCGAGGGCCATACCGTCCTGCCCGACGATGAGGACCTGCGGGGTCTCCTGCGACCGTTCATTCCTCGGCATCTCCATGCCGCCATTCTCTCGTACAGATGCGTCACCCCACGGTGTGCCCCCGCGCACGGATGATCCACCCTCGCGCGGGGGCGCGAACCGGTGCGACCTCGCTAGGCCGCCGCGCGCCGGGCCACCGCGGCACGGGACCGGGTGAGCAGCGCGGCGAGCAGCGCCGCGCCCAACGGCACGGCGATCAGCAACGCCCCGAACGTCTCCCACGGGATGACGATCGGTACGTGCGGCAGGTCGGCGACCCCTGTCCAGCCGGCGTCGCGGCCCTCCTGGTACATCTGCTCCTTCTGGCGGCGCTCGGTCAGCCGCAGTCCGATCGCGGGGAGCACGCCCGCGACCGTGCCGAGCAGGACGCCCATCACGGCGACCACCCCGCACTGGAAGCCGCTGAGGGTGCGGCGCACCCGCGGCGGCGCCCCGACCGCGGCGAGGGTCTTCAGGTCCGCCTCGGCGTCGGCCTGGGCCAGGCCGGTGGCGATGCCGGCCGCACCGATCGTGATCAGACCGGCGAAGACGGTCAGGGCGAGGAGCACGATGCTGTTCTCGCTGGTGAAGCCCGTCTCGATGTGGAACTGGATCTCACTGCCGATCTTGGCGAGATCGGCGTCGAGGCGCTGCCGCTGCTCGCTGCTCGGCAGGTGGTCGGTGCTGTAGTACGAGCCCAGCGGCGCCGTCCCGAGGCCGGCCGCCTCGGCGGCGGCCGGGCTGAGCAGGCCGGCGATGCCGTACGAGGGGGTGCCGTCCGGGACCTGGTACGCCGGGAAGGCCTTCAGTACGCCGGGGACCTCCTCGTTCCGCTCGGCGGCCTCGTCGGCCGCCTTCGCGTCGGCGATCACCCGCAGGGAGACCTTGCCGGTCGCGTCGACGTGCCTCTTCTGGAGGGAGACGATCCGGCCCTCGGCGAGCGCCCGCTCCACGGCGGGGTCGTCGATCCCGAGCACCTTCAGCAGGGTCGCGTCGGCGACGAGCAGGCCGTCGTTCGTCGGGACGTAGCCGCCGTCCTCGGACCGGCAGCGCCAGTCGTCGGCCAGCTTGCGGCGCTCCTCCTTGGAGAACCGCTCCGCCGGGTCCTCGTCGGTCCCCGTGTCCGCCCACAGCGGGCACTCGTTGGCCTTCGGGATGACGAGCTCGGTCCGGCCGCAGCCCTCGTCCGACGAGAAGGGACCGCAGGAGGACTTGCCGACCGCGAGGCGCGCGACGTCGGCCCGCACGTCGACGGGCACGTGCCGCTGCACGGCCTCGCGGACGGCCGGCACGTCCCGGCCGCCGTCCTCGGTGAGGAAGACGGAGACCGCGCCGTGCGGCAGCTGGGCCGTGTACTCGGCGCGCTGCTGGGCGTCCTGGCTGGTGGCGTACGTGGCGACCGCGACCGTACCGGCGACGGCGGCCAGGACCGCGGCCACGGCGGGCGCCGTACGGCCCCGGTTGCGGACGGAGTCCCGCAGCGCCAGGCGCGGCGACAGCGGCAGCCAGCGGCCGACCCGGCCGAACAGACCCACCAGGGCGGGGGTCATCGCGACGACGCCCAGCTCCGCGAGGGCGCTGCCGCCCGCGACGATCACGAACTGGTCGGAGAACACCGATCCGTACAGGGCGATCGCGGCGCCCAGCAGGGCGGCGACCAGGCCGACGGCGGGCAGGACGCGGTTGCTCCTGCGCACCCCGCGGCGGCCGGTCAGCGACGCCAGCACCGTCTCGCGGGACGAGGTGACGGCGGGCACGACGGCGGCGAGCAGACCGGTCAGCACGGCCAGCGCGCCGATGCCCAGCAGCTCCAGCGGACGCACGTCGAAGGCGCCGAACCGCTGGCCGAAGGCCTGCTCCAGGACGGGCTGGAGCGCGAAGGTGAGGACCAGCCCGAGGGCCGTGCCCGCGACCGCCGCGACGAAGCCGATCACCAGGCCGCCCGCCAGGACGATGGAGCGGATGTGGCGGCGGTCGCCGCCGTTGGCGCCGACGAGCCCGAGCTGGCGGCGCGAGCGGCGGGCTCCCACCGCGAACGCCGGGCCGGCCAGCAGGCAGATCTCCAGCATGGCGAGGCCGACGACGGTGGCCACGGCGACCAGCGCCGCCTTGTCGGAGCCCAGGCCCTGGCCGAACGGAGAGTGGCCCTCGCGCTGGTACAGCGGCACGTCGGCGTCGGCGGGCGGGTCGACGAGGACCGCCCGCGAGACGGCGATCACGCCCTTGGCGTTGACCTCCTGGACCATGTTCCACGTGAAACCGTGCCCGCCGCCCGCCGGGAGCTTCACCAGGTGCTCGGTGGAGATGTCGGGCACGGCCAGGCCGGACGCTTCGAGGCCCTTGCGGAGCGGTTCCAGGAACGCCCCCGGGAGGGCGTTGACCTGGAGCGCCTCCAGGTCGTCGGGGACCTCGTACGAGCCGACGATCCGGTACTCGCGCTCCAGCCCGCGGGCGGTGAGCGTGCCGCCGATCTCCAGGCCGCTCTCCGCGAGGAAGCGGGAGGAGGCGGCGACCTCGTCGGGGCGCTGCGGGAAGCGGCCGTCCAGTGGCGTCAGGATCCCCCGGGCCAGGGGGTCGGCGGCCTTCAGCTCGCGCACCTCGGTGTGGAGCAGGCCGTGGACGGTGCGGAGCTTCCCGTGGCCGATGGTGTCCTTCAGGAGGGTGGCCCCGGCGGGGAGCGCCTTCCCCACGTCGGTGCGGCCCTCGGGCACCGGCTGGGAGTCGTACTTCTCGTCGGCCGGGGCGGTCCTCTGGCCGTCCGGTGACTGCTGGACGGCCACACCGCCGTACCCGGGGTCGGAGACGCGGGCGTCGGCGGCGCCCAGGAGGCGCGTCGCGCGCTCCTGCGGGGACAGCTCGGCACTGCGCAGCGTCAGGTCGGCGGCGCTCACGCCGACGATGGGCAACGCGATCATGGCGAGGACGAGGAAGCTGCGCCCCTTGGAGCGCCAGGCGTCGCGGCGGGCTATCCGCACCGCGGCGCGCCAGGAGTGGAACCAGCCGTTCACCGCTCGCCCGCCTGGCCCGAGAGCAGGGACTCGGCGCCGGTGCGCACGGTCTGGTCGACGACCGCGCCGTCCCGGAGGAACACGACCCGGTCGGCCCACGCGGCGAACCGGGGCTCGTGGGTGACGAGCACCCCGGCGGCGCCCGCGTCGCAGCGGGAGCGCAGCAGGGCGAGGACGGACTCGCCGGTCTCGGAGTCGAGGGCGCCGGTCGGCTCGTCGGCCAGGACCAGGCGGCGGTCGCCGACCAGGGCGCGGGCGATGGCGACGCGCTGCTGCTGGCCACCGGACATCTCGTCGGGGAAGCGGTCGGCGAGGTGGCCGAGGCCCATCTCCTCCAGCGCGGCGACGGCCTCTGTGCGTGCCTTGCGGGCGGACACGCCGTCCAGCTCGCGCGGCAGGGCGACGTTCTCGGCGGCGGTGAGGGCCGGGATGAGGTTGTAGTCCTGGAAGACGTAGCCGATGCTGCGGCGGCGCAGTGCGGCGAGGGTCCTGCGGTCGGCGGTCGTGATGTCGGTGTCCTCGACGACGACCCGCCCGGAGGTGGGGGTGTCCAGGCCGCCGGCGATGGTGAGGAGCGTGGACTTGCCGGAGCCGGAGGGGCCCATGACGGCGACCAGCTCGCCGGGGTACACGTCGAGGTCGACGCCGCGCAGGGCGTGCACCTCGGTGGCGCCGGTGCCGTGGACGCGGGTCAGCTGCTGGAGCCGCAGCACGGGCCTGCGGTCCGCGGCGGAGGGCCCCTCGGCGGAGGGACGGGGCGGACGGGGCTGCTGGGACGGCTGTGGTGTCGGTGATGACATGGCAGGGTTCCCCCCTTGGGCGTGCGCGGGGACGCGGTGGGCCCGCGCGCACGGAGCGGTCGTTCGGTTCTCGGGTGGTCGGTGCGGCCGCGGGAGCGGTCGGCGGTCGCCCCCGCGGCGGTGTCCGGCCGGGGCGGCCGGACGGCGGTCCGCCGGCGGCCCGGTGGTGGAGCGCCGGCGGCCCGGTGGAGCGTCCGGTCGTCCGGTGGAGCGTCGGTCGTCCGGTGGTGGGCCGTGGGAAGGCAGTGGGAGAAGGTCGTCGGAAGGCCGCCGGAGGGCCGGTGGTGGGCCGTCGTGGCCCGGTGGTGGACCCGGACCCCGCCGGCGGTGGTCAGCGGCGCCGGGCGGCGCGTGCGGCGGGCGGCGGCGCCGGGACCTCGGGCGGCGGCGGGTCCTGCGGGGCCGCGGTGGCCGACAGGCGGATCAGCCGGGCCTCGCAGTGGTCCAGCCAGCGCGCCTCGGCCTCCGTCTGGAAGATCAGCTGCTCCAGGACGAGGAGCCAGGCCACGTCGTCGCGCCGCTGCGCGCCGCCCTCCAGGGCGCTCACCGCCTGCACCTTGAGGCGCGTGTAGTCCTGCATCGCCTTGACCGTGTGGTGGCGCTGGGCCTGGATGACCGCGCGGACGTCCACGCCCGGCGCCCCGACCGCCATGGCGAGCTTGATGGCCAGCTCGTCGCGGGCGGGGCTGGTGCGGTCGACGGGCCGCTCGAACCAGGTGCGCAGCTCCGCGCGCCCCGCGTCGGTGATGACGTAGAGCGGGTGGCCCGCCCCGTCCTCGCCGTCCTGGGCGACCATGCCGTCCCGTTCCAGCCGGCTGAGGGTCGTGTAGACCTGGCCGACGTTGAGCGGCCAGGTGGAGCCGGTACGGGACTCGAACTCCGTACGGAGCTGGGAGCCGTAGCGCGGGCCGCGTTCGAGGAGGGCGAGGAGCCCGTGACGGATCGACATACTCAGTATGTATACCGAGTATGCCGACCCGCACAACCGTCTCGGGACGGAGGGCCCGCGTCCCCCTCGGGAGGGACACGGCGGTGGGCGGGGCGGTCAGGCGCGGCGGACGCGGATCCCGATGAAGCCGAGTCCCAGGCCCATCAAGGTGAGTCCCACGCCCAGCGTCAGGACGGGAACGCGCCGGTCGACGCCGGTTTCGGCGGCCTGGCCGTGCGGCTCCCAGGCGGCGGCGGAGGGGCTGTCGTGCGGCGGCACGGCGGCGGGGGAGTCCTCCTCCGGTAGGGCTTCGGGCACCGGGTCCCAGCCGTCGTGGTGGCCGTGGTCCGTTGCCGTCCTGGTACGTGCGGGGTCGGCGGCCGGCGAGGCGGAGGGGGACGGGGAGGCGGAGGGGCTCGGCGAGGGGGGCCTGGTCCGGCCGGGGCGCTGCAGCCCGGCCCCGGCGGGCCGCCCGGCCAGCGAGGGCCACGGGCCGCCGGTGCTCGGCCGGACCGAGGGGTCCGCCCCGGGGCCGCCGCCGGGGACGGGGGGCGTGGAGCCGGGCGGCGAGCCCGGCGTGGAGCCGGGCGGGGTGTCCGGCGGCGTGGGGGTCCCCGGGCCGGGCGGGTCACCCGGGCCGGGAGCGGTGGGCCCCGGAGCCGTCCCCGTGGCGGGGCCGGGGGAGGTCGGCCCGGTCGGCCCGTCCGTCGCGCTCGCCCGCGGTGGCGACGCGCCGCCGTCCGCGTGGGCGACGGGGGTCAGCCCGCCCGCGGCGCACAGGAGGAGGGAGCCCAGCGCGACCGCCCATCCGGTGTGAGGACGTGGAGTCATCGGGCGACTCCCTTTCGCGCGGCGTTGCTCGTTCCCGCCCACGATCACACACGGCGTCGTGGCGGGGCCTCCCGAAACGGCCGAATGGCCCAGTGCGCGCGGGCGAACACCGGGTGAACGGCGGGAAGACGCCACGGCGGCTCCCCGCCGCCGGCTACTGCTGGCCGCGTCCTGTGGAGACCTCCAGGGTGAAGGTGGCCTCGTCCGTGCTGATCTCGGTGTCCTTCGGCGGGTACTGGGTGAGGACGGTGCCGTCGCCGTAGACGTTCTCGTTGACCGCGACCTCCTTGGTGATCTTCCAGCCGGCCGCCTGGATGCACTCCTTGACCGAGGTGATGTTCTTGTACCGGAAGTCCGGGACCTTGAACTTCTCCGGGTCGTCGCCCTCGCCGGGCTCCGTGCAGTCCTTGGTGTCGACGCGCTTGCTGAGGTCGGGGCCCTTGTAGTCGCCGCCCTCGGTGCCGGAGCCGGTGCCCGCGCTCGACTGCGTGGTGCCCGTCACCGTCGTGTTCGGGGTGTCCTCCTTGTCGAGGGCGACCGCGGTGATCACACCGCCGACGGCTATCAGCGCGACCAGGACCGCGCCCACGAGCAGCGGCGTGTTCCGCCGGCCGCCCCCGCCGCCCCCGCCACCGGCCGGCGCCGGCTGGTACGGGGCCGGCGTCTGGTAGACGGGCGGCGGGGTCGGGGCCGGGTGCTGGTGCGGGTAGCCGTACGCCGCCGGGGCCGGGGTCGGCGCGGGAGCCGGCGTCGGCGGGCCGTACGGGCTCGGCGTCGGCGCCTGGTACGGCGTCCGGACGCCCTGCGGCGGCGGGCCCGCGTGCGACTGGTCCAGCGGCGGGAACACCGCCGAGCCGACGCCCGAACCGCTGTTCGCCGGGGCGCCCGGGACGATCATCGGCGCGCCGGTCTGACCGGCGGACAGCACGCGCAGGCACTCGTCGCGCATGGCGGCGGCGCTGGGGAACCGCTCGTTCGGGTTCTTCTTCAGGGCCCGCGCGACCAGCGCGTCCATCGCCGGCGTGATCGACCGGTTGAAGGAGGACGGCGGGACCGGCTCCTCCTGCACGTGCGCGTACGCGATGGCGAGCGGCGAGTCCGCGTCGAACGGCAGCCGCCCGGTCAGCAGCTGGAACAGCATGATGCCGACCGAGTACAGGTCGGAGCGGGCGTCGACGCCGCGGCCGAGGGCCTGCTCGGGCGACAGGTACTGGGGCGTGCCGACGACCATGCCGGTCTGCGTCATCGACGTGACGCCCGACTGCATGGCGCGGGCGATGCCGAAGTCCATGACCTTGACCACACCGCGCTTGGTCGTCATCACGTTGCCCGGCTTGATGTCGCGGTGGACCAGGCCCATCTCGTGGCTGGTCTCCAGCGCGGCGAGCACGTCCGCGGTCACCTTCAGGGCCTTGTCGGCGGGCATCGCGCCGTACTGTCGGACGTCCTCCGCCAGCACCGATCCGAGCGGCTGGCCCTCCACGTACTCCATGACGATGTACGGCATGACGCCGCCGTCGCCCATCGAGGGGTCGCTGAAGGTGACCGTGTCCTCACCGGTGTCGAAGACCGACACGATGTTGGTGTGCTGGAGCTTCGCGACGGCCTGCGCCTCGCGCCGGAACCGCTCGCGGAACGACTGCTCCCGGCCGAGTTCCGTGTGGAGGGTCTTGATCGCGACCTGCCGGTCCAGGGCGCTGTCGTACGCCAGGTACACCGAGGCCATGCCGCCTTCGCCGAGCAGGTCGCGCAGCTGGTACCGGCCGTTCGCCACCGACCCGCCCGCATAGCGGCCGTGTGCGCCGTCCTGGCTCATCGTGCTTCCCCCTACGCGCGCGCGTGCCCGCGGTGATCCCGGATTTACGGGCCAAGTCTGCCCCAGGCCACCGACACGTCAAGCCGGGTGCCCGTTCCGTGACCGTACGCACGGGAAGCGTCTCGTAAGCGTTACGTGAACCGCATCGAATTTGCACAGGTGTACGCGGAACCGATTGGATGGCCGGTCCATCCCGAACCGGCGCGTCGCGTGGAGGCTGTAGCGTGACGTGGCGAAGTACCCCTGGAAAGACGGCGGCACACCGCTCGCGGGCACAGCGCGCGGACAGCAACGGAAATGACGGCGAGGACGATGGCACCCGGATCCGAAGCAGGTGGCGGCGGAGTGTCGGATGACGGAGCGTCGGGGCGCGCGGACGCCGTCGAGTTCGGTGCCGGCGGCCTGGTGGGCGACGGCCGTTACCGACTGACCCACCGCCTGGGACGTGGCGGCATGGCCGAGGTGTTCGCGGCGGAGGACGTACGGCTGGGCCGGACCGTCGCCGTGAAGCTCCTGCGGGCCGACCTGGCGGAGGACCCGGTCTCCAAGGCCCGCTTCACGCGCGAGGCGCAGTCCGTCGCGGGTCTGAACCACCACGCGATCGTGGCGGTGTACGACTCCGGCGAGGACGAGGTGAACGGCCAGGCCGTGCCGTACATCGTCATGGAGCTGGTCGAGGGCCGCACCATCCGGGAGCTGCTGGTCAGCGCGGAGGCCCCGCCGCCCGAGCAGGCCCTGATCATCGTGTCGGGCGTGCTGGAGGCGCTGGCCTACTCGCACCAGCACGGCATCGTGCACCGCGACATCAAGCCGGCGAACGTCATCATCACCCACGGCGGCGCCGTCAAGGTCATGGACTTCGGCATCGCCCGCGCCCTGCACGGGGCGTCCACGACGATGACGCAGACCGGCATGGTCATGGGCACGCCCCAGTACCTGTCGCCGGAGCAGGCGCTCGGCAAGGCCGTCGACCACCGCTCCGACCTGTACGCCACGGGCTGCCTGCTGTACGAACTGCTCGCGCTGCGGCCCCCCTTCGTCGGCGAGACGCCGCTGTCCGTCGTGTACCAGCACGTCCAGGACACGCCGGTGCCGCCCTCCCAGGTGTCCGACGTGGCCCCTCCGGAGCTGGACGGGCTGGCGATGCGGGCGCTGGCGAAGGACCCGGACGACCGGTTCCAGAGCGCCGAGGAGATGCGGGGGCTGATCCAGTACGGGCTGCGCATGCTCCAGGAGCAGGGCGGCCACACCGGCACGTGGAACACCGGCCTGGTCGGCCCGCACGACGGCGGCCACACCCCGCACGGCGGCGTCGCGGCGACCGCCGTGATGGGCGTGCCGGCGGGGCTGGGCACGGGGCCGTCGACGCCGGCCCGCCCCGGCCGGCCGGTGCCGGTGCACGGCGACACCTCGCAGGGCCCGATCCTGCCGCCGCGGAACCCCGACGACGGCGCCTACGCGGCCGCCTACGACAACGGGCGCGGCGGGGGCGGCCGCGGCAAGGTGCTGCTGTTCGTGGCGTTCGCGCTGATCGCGATCGTCGCGGGCGTCGTGTACGCGGTGAGGGCGAGCGAGACGCCGACCGGCACGGACGTCAAGCCGTCCGTCAGCCCGACGCCGTCCGTCTCGCGCAGCGCCACCCCCTCGCCGTCCGCCTCGGAGTCCCAGGAGGAGACGCGGCAGCCCGGCACGTCGACCGGCGGGGGCGGTGACTGGAACCCCCCGTCGCGGCCCCAGTGGACGCCGTCGTACAGCCAGGACCCGGTGCCGTCCACGAGCGGCGACACCGGCGACACGGGGGCGACGGACGGCTCCACCGACCAGGGCACGACCGGCGACACGACGGGCGGCGGCACGACCGAGGGCACCGACGAGGGCACCAGCGAGGGCGGCACCACCGACGGCACGACCAACCAGGGCACGACCGACGGGACGACCGGTTCGACCGACACCGGCGGCGGGGGCGACAGCACCGGGACGACCACCTCCGGCCAGCAGGGCGGCACGTCGGCGGGCACCACGACGACCGGCGGCACCACCCCCGGGAACTGAGGCGCCCGCCACCGCCCTCAGTCCGCGAACGCGTCGCACACCGCGTCGTACTCGCGGGTCCACCACACCGCCAGGGCCGACACCGCGGGGAACTGCGGGTCGGCCCTGCTGTCGTGCAGCTGGTAGCGCCACCGCAGTATCCAGAAGTCGTTGAGCCGCTCCCACCACACGCGGTGCACCGCGGCGGCCAGTTCCGCCGCGTCGACCCCGGCGGCCCGCCGGTACGCGCGCGCGTAGGCCCGGACCTTCGCCAGGTCCAGGCGGCCCGCCGGCTGGACGTAGAAGATCATCGCGGCCCGGACCGCCTCCTCGGCGCGTGGCTGGACGCCCAGCCGGTCCCAGTCGACGATCGCGGCCGGCTCGGCACCCCGGTACAGCAGGTTCAGGGGGTGGAAGTCCCCGTGCACCCAGCCGCCCGCCGCGGGCGCCGCCGCGGCCGGGCGCCGGTGCGCGTGCGCGGCCAGCAGGCGGCGGCGCTCCACCAGCCGGTGCTCGGCCAGCTCGTCGAAGGCGGCCCGGCGCCGCCGCGCCCTGGCCAGCGCCAGCAGCTCGTCGATCAGCCGGAACGTGTCCTCCGGGTCGGCGCTGCCGTACTCGCGCGCCGCCGGGTGCACCCCGGCCACGCCCAGGACGCGCTCCAGGCACGTGTGGACGAAGCCGAGCAGGGTGCCCAGCCGCCGGGAGCCGGCGGCCGTGAGCTGGGCGCCGTCGCGGTGGCGCCCGTCGACCCAGGGGTGCAGGGCGTAGCAGTGGCCGCCGAGCTGGGCGACCGTGAGGCCCTCGGCGTCCGGCAGCGCGGGCGCGACCGGGACGCCCAGGGCGTGCAGCCGCTCGGTCGCGCGGTGCTGGCGGGTGATGGTGGCGTGGCCGGAGGTGGGGGCGTCCAGGTGCTGTTTGAGGAAGAACGTGCCGCGTGTGGTGGTGAGGCGGTAGCCGCGGTTGAGGAGGCCCTGGGTGACCGGTACGCACGAGAGCGGCTCGCCGCACCGGGGGTGGCGGCGCAGCAGCGCGGACACCGGCGGGAGCGGCGGGGCGGACGGCGCCGGCGAGGCGTCGCGGGCGGCCGCGGCGGAGGGGGCCGTCGAGCCCGGGCGGGCCTGCGGGGCGGTGCGGCCGGGGCGCGGCCGGGGGACGTGCGGGACGTCGGGGGCGGCGAGCGGAGCCGTTACAGATGAGCGCGGCACTTGTCAGATGTTAGATCACTATGAGATGACCCGCGTCACATCACGCCCCGGTGAACTCTTCCCGAGGCCGGGGTGCGCGGGATAACGTGCCGGTGTTCCGGCGGCCTGCGAGGCTGTTACCAGTGTGTTATCCGAGCCGTGTCAGCGGTGTGACCAGGCGTTGTCCCCGTGTTTCTCGATTTACTTGGAAATCCAAGCAAAATCGCAGGTCAGAGGGGTTTCGCAGGAGTGCTGCGCACTGGGTAACGTGCCTATCACAGGGCACTCGCCGGGACACCTGTCACGCCTGTATCCGGCCGAGGGCACCCACCCCGTGCATCGCGTACGGACCAGGCGAGCCGCTTCCCCGAGCTCCACAGGAGCCGGGGGACCCCAGGCCACCCGGCGGACCCCGGGAGCCCGGACAGACGGAGGAGCACGCACGTGACCGTGGACAGCACTGCCGCGCGCCAGCCGCGACGCAGCAGCGGCACCAGCACCAGCGGCACCAAAGCCGCTGCAGGCGGTGCCGCCAAGCGCGCCGCGCGCGCGAAGAAGCCGCGGAGTTCCGACTCCGAGCCGCCGCTCGTACAGCTGCTGACGCCCGAGGGTGAGCGCGTCCAGCACCCCGACTACGACGTCGACCTGACCCCCGAGGAGCTGCGCGGCCTGTACCGCGACATGGTGATGACCCGCCGTTTCGACGGTGAGGCCACCGCGCTCCAGCGCCAGGGCGAGCTGGGCCTGTGGGCCTCGCTGCTCGGCCAGGAGGCGGCGCAGATCGGTTCGGGCCGGGCCCTGCGCGACGACGACTACGTCTTCCCGACCTACCGCGAGCACGCCGTCGCCTGGTGCCGCGGGGTCGACCCGACGAACCTGCTCGGCATGTTCCGCGGGGTGAACAACGGCGGCTGGGACCCCAACAGCAACAATTTCCACCTGTACACGATCGTCCTCGGCTCGCAGACCCTGCACGCCACCGGCTACGCCATGGGCGTCGCCAAGGACGGCGCGGACTCCGCCGTGATCGCCTACTTCGGCGACGGCGCCTCCAGCCAGGGCGACGTCAACGAGTCGTTCGTCTTCTCCGCGGTCTACAACGCCCCGGTCGTGTTCTTCTGCCAGAACAACCAGTGGGCGATCTCCGAGCCCACCGAGAAGCAGACCCGCGTCCCGCTCTACCAGCGCGCGCAGGGCTTCGGCTTCCCCGGCGTCCGCGTGGACGGCAACGACGTCCTCGCCTGCCTGGCCGTGACCCGCTGGGCGCTGGAGCGTGCCCGCCGCGGCGAGGGCCCGACGCTCATCGAGGCGTTCACCTACCGCATGGCCGCCCACACGACCTCCGACGACCCGACCCGCTACCGCCACGACGAGGAGCGGGCCGCCTGGGAGGCGAAGGACCCGATCCTGCGCCTGCGCCGCCACCTGGAGGCTCAGGGCCACGCCGACGCGGCCTGGTTCGAGGAGCTGGAGGCGGAGAGCGAGGCCCTCGGCAAGCACGTCCGCGAGGTCGTCCGCGCCATGCCCGTGCCGGAGCACATGGCGATGTTCGACAACGTGTACGCGGACGGGCACGCGCTCGTCGACGAGGAGCGCGCGGAGTTCGCCGCCTACCAGGCGTCCTTCGCGAACGGAGAGGGCGAGTGACCATGGCTGTACAGAAGATCCCCCTCGCGAAGGCGCTCAACGAGTCGCTGCGCAAGGCCCTGGAGACCGACCCCAAGGTCGTCGTCATGGGCCTGGACGTCGGCAAGCTCGGCGGCGTCTTCCGGATCACCGACGGTCTGCAGAAGGACTTCGGCGAGGAGCGGGTCATCGACACCCCGCTCGCCGAGTCCGGCATCGTGGGCACCGCGATCGGCCTCGCGCTGCGCGGCTACCGGCCGGTGGTGGAGATCCAGTTCGACGGCTTCGTCTTCCCGGCGTACGACCAGATCGTCACGCAGCTCGCGAAGATGCGGGCCCGCTCGCTCGGCGCGGTGAAGGTGCCGGTGGTCATCCGCATCCCGTACGGCGGCGGCATCGGTGCCGTCGAGCACCACTCCGAGTCGCCCGAGTCGCTCTTCGCGCACGTCGCGGGCCTCAAGGTCGTCACCCCGGCGACCCCGTCGGACGGCTACTGGATGCTCCAGCAGGCGATCCAGAGCGACGACCCGGTGATCTTCTTCGAGCCGAAGCGGCGCTACTGGGACAAGGGCGAGGTCGACACCGAGGCCATCCCCGGCGAGCTGCACCAGGCCCGCGTCGCCCGGGAGGGCACGGACCTCACCCTCGTCGCCTACGGCCCGATGGTGAAGACCTGCCTGGAGGCGGCTGCGGCCGCCGCCGAGGAGGGCCGGTCGATCGAGGTCGTGGACCTGCGCTCGATCTCCCCGATCGACTTCGACACCCTCCAGGCGTCGGTCGAGAAGACCCGCCGCCTGGTCGTCGTGCACGAGGCGCCGGTGTTCTTCGGTTCGGGCGCGGAGATCGCCGCCCGGATCACCGAGCGGTGCTTCTACCACCTGGAGGCCCCGGTGCTGCGGGTGGGCGGGTACCACGCGCCGTACCCGCCGGCCAGGCTGGAGGAGGAGTACCTGCCGGGTCTGGACCGGGTGCTCGACGCCGTCGACCGCGCGCTCGCGTACTAGGAGGAACACCCGTGATCCGCGAGTTCAAGATGCCGGACGTCGGTGAGGGTCTCACCGAGGCCGAGATCCTCAAGTGGTACGTCCAGCCCGGCGACACCGTCACGGACGGCCAGGTCGTCTGCGAGGTCGAGACGGCGAAGGCGGCCGTGGAGCTGCCCTGCCCGTTCGACGGGGTGGTGCACGAGCTGCGCTTCCCCGAGGGCACGACGGTCGACGTCGGCGAGGTCATCATCTCGGTGAACGTGGGCGGCGACGAGCCGGCCGCCGCCGAGACCCCCGCCGCCGCGCCCGCACCGGCCGCCGCGCCGGAGCCCGAGGCCGAGCCCGAGCCGCAGGGCCGCCAGCCGGTCCTCGTCGGGTACGGCGTGGCCGCGTCGTCCACGAAGCGGCGCCCGCGCAAGCAGGCGACGGCCACCGCCGCCGCCCCGGCCGCCCTCGCGGCGGTCCAGGGCGAGCTGAACGGCCGGGCCCCCGCCCCGGTGGCCCCCGTGCCGCAGGCCCGCCCGCTGGCCAAGCCGCCCGTGCGGAAGCTGGCCAAGGACTTGGGCGTGGACTTGGCGACGGTGGTCCCGACCGGTCCGGACGGGATCGTCACGCGCGAGGACGTGCACAAGGCGGCCGCCCCCGCGCAGGCCCCCGCGGCCGTACCCGCGCAGCCCCGGCCGCAGGCCCCCGCGGCGGCCCCGCAGCAGCAGCCCGCGCCGGCCGCCGCCCCGGTGGCCGAGCCGGTCGCCGCCGGCGTGCGGGAGACCCGCGTCCCGATCAAGGGCGTGCGCAAGGCCACGGCGCAGGCCATGGTCGGGTCGGCGTTCACCGCGCCGCACGTCACCGAGTTCGTCACGGTCGACGTGACCCGCACCATGCGGCTCGTCGAGGAGCTGAAGACGGACCGGGACATGGCGGGGCTGCGGGTGAACCCGCTGCTGCTGGTCGCCAGGGCCCTGCTCGTCGCGATCCGGCGCCACCCGGAGATCAACGCCTCCTGGGACGAGGCGGCCCAGGAGATCGTGGTCAAGCACTACGTCAACCTGGGCATCGCCGCCGCCACCCCGCGCGGCCTGATCGTGCCGAACATCAAGGACGCCCACGCCAAGACCCTCCCGGAGCTGGCGACGGCGCTCGGCGAGCTGGTCGCCACCGCCCGCGAGGGCAGGACGACCCCGGCGGCCATGCAGGGCGGCACGGTGACGATCACCAACGTCGGCGTCTTCGGCGTCGACACCGGCACGCCGATCCTCAACCCCGGCGAGTCGGCGATCCTCGCGGTCGGCGCGATCAAGCTCCAGCCGTGGGTGCACAAGGGCAAGGTCAAGCCGCGGCACGTCACGACGCTGGCGCTCTCCTTCGACCACCGGCTCGTCGACGGCGAGCTGGGCTCGAAGGTGCTGGCCGACGTGGCGGCCGTCCTGGAGCAGCCCAAGCGCCTGATCACCTGGGCGTGACGACCACCCGGCGGGAGCGGACCCGGGTCCGCTCCCGCCGCACGAAGGGCCCGGACGCCGGTCGCGTCCGGGCCCTTCGGCCCGCCGGGGCCCGTCCACATGCTGGACAAGCCCCTTGATGTAGCCTACTTGTATCTATCCTGTGCGCATGCCATCCGCCGCGCCCCCCTCCCCGCCTGCCGCCGAACGGGTCTACGCCCACGTCAAGGAGGCGGTGCTCGACCGCCGCTTCGAGGGCGGAACCCTGCTCACCGAAGGGGAGTTGGCGGAAGCCGTCGGAGTCTCCCGCACCCCGGTGCGCGAGGCGCTGCTGAAACTGGAGATGGAAGGGCTGCTCAAGCTCTACCCCAAGAAGGGCGCCCTGGTCCTGGCCGTCTCCGCGCAGGAGATCTCGGACGTCGTGGAGACCCGGCTGCTGGTCGAGGAGTTCGCGGTCCGCAGGGCCGTACCGCTGCCCGCCCCGCTCCTGGCACGCCTGGAGGAACTGCTCGACGAACAGCGCCGGCGCGCCGACGAGGGCGACCTCCGCGCGGTCGCCGTGTCGGACCGCTGCTTCCACGCGGAGATCGTCCGCCACGCCGGCAACCAGATCCTGTCGAAGCTGTACGACCAGCTGAGGGACCGTCAACTGCGCATGGGGGTCGCCGTCATGGAGGCGCACCCCGACCGCGTCGCGAAGAACATCGCCGAGCACGCCGAGATCCTGGCGGCACTGCGCGACGGCGACGCGGAGGGCGCGGCGCGCTGCGTCCGCTCCCACGTCAGCCGGGTGAAGGTGCTGGTCCGGGGTGAGGACCGGTGACCTCGCCCACCTCCTCGTCCGCCTTCTCCCTCCCCGCCGATCCGCCCGGTGGCCGCCGGGCGGCCCTCGTGTGGGGCGTCGGTGTCTGCGTGTACCTCGTCGCGGTCGTCTTCCGCACCTCGCTGGGCGTGGCCGGACTCGACGCGGCCGACCGCTTCCACGTCAACGCCTCGGCGCTGTCGGCGTTCTCCATCCTCCAACTGCTGGTCTACGCCGGCATGCAGATACCCGTCGGCCTGCTGGTCGACCGGCTGGGCACGCGGAAGGTCCTGACGCTGGGCATCGTGCTGTTCACCGCCGGCCAGCTGGGCTTCGCGCTGTCCCCGTCGTACGGGACGGCACTGGCGGCCCGGGCGCTGCTGGGGTGCGGCGACGCGATGACGTTCATCTCCGTGCTGCGACTGGGCAGCCGCTGGTTCCCGGCGCGGCGCGGACCGCTGATCGTGCAGGTCGCCGGGTTGTTCGGGGTCGTCGGCAACCTCCTGTCGACGATGGTGCTGGCGCGGACGCTGGACGAACTGGGCTGGACGGCGACCTTCGCGGGCAGCTCGGTGGCCGGACTGGTCGTACTGGTGCTGGTCCTCGCGTTCCTGAAGGACCATCCGGAGGGCTTCGAACCGGAGCCGGTGCCGCACGCGGGGGTCGCGTACGTACGGCACCAGACAGCCCGCGCCTGGCGGGAACCGGGCACGCGCCTCGGGATGTGGGTGCACTTCACGACGCAGTTCCCCGCCATGGTGTTCCTGCTGCTGTGGGGCATGCCGTTCCTGGTGGAGGCGCAGGGCCTGTCGCGGGGGCGGGCCGGCGAACTGCTGACGGTGGTGGTGCTCTCCAACATGGTGGTGGGCCTGGTGTACGGCCAGCTGATCGCCCGTCACCACGCGGCCCGCGCGCCCCTGGCACTGGGCACCATAGGCGCGACGGCCCTCGTGTGGGCGGCCGTCGTGACGTACCCCGGCGACCGGGCGCCGATGTGGCTGCTGGTCTCGCTGTGCGCCGTCCTGGGCGCGTGCGGACCCGCCTCGATGATCGGCTTCGACTTCGCGCGGCCCGCCAACCCGCCGGAGCGGCAGGGCACGGCCTCGGGGATCGTCAACATCGGCGGGTTCACCGCGTCGATGACGACGCTGCTGGCGGTCGGCGTCCTCCTGGACGCGACCGGGGGCAGCTACCGGGTGGCGTTCTCGTCGGTGTTCGTCCTCCAGGCGCTGGGCATCACCCAGATCCTCCGCCTCCGGGCCCGCACCGCCCGGCTGGAACGCGAACGGCTGGTCGCCAGCCGCGTGGAGGCGGTCCACGTCCCGGTGTGACCGCACGGCGCACGCGGGCGCCCGCCCCACGGCGGCGCCCCGGCGCGACCGCGCCCGGGGAAGCGCTACGGCGTGACGGCGAAGTGGGCGAGGATGGCGCCGGCCAGGTCCTCGTCGCCCTCCACCTTCACCCGGTCGGCGACCGCGGCGGGCCGCACCCGGCCGCAGGCCAGGCGCACGTACGTCTCCCAGTCCATCGCGAGCGTCACGGCCGGCCCCAGCGACGGGGCCCCGTCGATCGTGCCGCGCCCCTCGGCGTCCACGCGGACCGTCCGCAGGAACTCCACGGGACCGCTCACGTCGAAGACGACCGCCGTGTTCGGCGGGGCGCCCGCGTCCTTCGCGACCACCTTCGGCAGCACGGTGAGCAGGTTGTCCCGCGTGACGTACGCGCCGGGGGAGTCGAGGTTGCCGGGCTTGTCGAGCGCCGTGCGCAGGTCCTGCTCGTGCACCCACACGTCGAAGGCGCGCATCCGGTACGCCGTCTCGAGGCTCTGCTCGGCGCCCAGCGGGGCACGCACCAGCGTGTCGGGGGAGCGGCTCTCGTTGCGCAGCATGCGGGCGCGGCGGATGAGGACGTACTCCAGCTCGGCCGTCATCTCCGGCGCCGTGTGGTGCCGCCGCACGTCGACCTGCATCTCCATGTAGCGCGCGAAGTCACTGCGCACGTGGTACAGGTCGCGGGGCAGGGAGTGAATCGGCCGCGGGTCGCCCAGCATCTCGCACTCCAGGCCGATGACGTGGGAGACGATGTCCCGGACCGACCAGCCGGGGCACGGGGTGGCGCGGTTCCACTCGCCCTCGACGAGCGGCTGCACCAGCTCGGCTATGGCTTCGACGGAGTGGGTCCAGGCGTCGGCGTAGTTCTGGAGGCTGGGATGGACGGTCACGGGACCCCTCGTGCGGCTTGGTACGCGGGCTGGGTGCAGTGGCATCTGCCGGGGAGCCCCGGGGGGTCCCCCTGGACGCAGTCCTCGGGGGAGAACCCCCAGGAAGAAACAGTACGCTCCCCGCGAGCCCCTCGGCAGTGCTTTCGTGTGACGATCGTAGGCCCGTATTGACGGCTTCAACGCCAGGACGGTGGTAGTGTGCGCGCCTCTCTGATCCAGATTGCGGTCAACCCGGACGAAACGGTGGACGCGCGCCGACGGCGCGCCGCCGCGCTCGTGCGCGACGAATCGGCGTCGGACCTGGTGGTCCTGCCCGAGCTGTGGCCGGTCGGCGCCTTCGCCTACGAGGCGTTCGCGACGGACGCGGAGCCGCTGCGCGGGCCGACGTACGAGGCGATGGCGGCCGCGGCGGCGGACGCCCGGGTGTGGCTGCACGCCGGTTCCTTCGTCGAACGCGACGGGGACGCCCTGTACAACACGGCGCTGATCTTCTCCCCCGACGGGGAGCTCGCCCGGACCTACCGCAAGATCCACCGGTTCGGCTTCGACCAGGGCGAGGCGGTGCTGATGTCGGCGGGCGGCGAACTGGCCGTCGCGCCGTGCCCGGAGCTGCCGTTCGGGCTGGCGACCTGTTACGACCTGCGGTTCCCCGAGCTGTTCCGGGGGCTGGTGGACGCGGGCGCGGCGGCGTTCGTCGTCCCGGCGGGGTGGCCCGCCCGGCGCCGCGAGCACTGGTCGCTGCTGGCGCGGGCGCGGGCGGTGGAGAACCAGGCGTACGTGCTGGCGTGCGGGACGGCCGGGACGCACGCGGGGGTCGAGCAGGCAGGGCACAGCGTGGTCGTCGACCCGTGGGGCGAGGTGCTCGGCGAGGCGGGGCGCGGGGAGGAGGTCCTGGTGGTGGACCTCGACCCGGCCCGCGTCGCGACGACCCGGGAGCAGTTCCCCGCCCTGAAGGACCGCGTGCTGGGGATCACGGCCCCGGTCCGCCCGGGGACCGGCGGCCGGTAGGGGGCGCCGCGGCGCGCGGGGCGCGGGAGGGCCGGGCCCCGCGCCCGGCCCCTCCCCGCCCGGCCCCTCTCCGCCCCCCTTTCCCGCCCCTCCCGGCGGAACGGCTCCCGCGGCGGCGGGGCGCGGCGGGGATGGCACCCTTGAAGGATGAACGAAAGCGTTTCCGCGTCTCGGCGCGTTCGGGTACGGGCTCCTGAATTGGTGGGCGAGGGGGGCTGGCTCAATACGGGCGGAGTCTCGTACAGCCTCGCTGACCTGCGGGGACGTATCGTCATTCTCGATTTTTGGACCTTCTGCTGTGTGAACTGCCTGCACGTCCTCGACGAGCTGCGGGAGCTGGAGGAGAAGCACCGGGACACCGTCGTGATCGTCGGCGTGCACTCGCCGAAGTTCGTGCACGAGGCCGACCACCAGGCCGTCGTCGACGCCGTCGAGCGGTACGGGGTCGAGCACCCCGTGCTGGACGACCCGAAGCTGGTGACCTGGAAGCAGTACGCCGTGCGGGCCTGGCCGACGCTGGTCGTGATCGACCCGGAGGGGTACGTCGTCGCCCAGCACGCGGGCGAGGGCCACGCCAAGGCCATCGAGACCCTGGTCGAGGAGCTGGAGGCCGAGCACGAGGCGAAGGGCACGCTGCGGCGCGGCGACGGGCCGTACGTGCCGCCGGAGCCGGTCGCCACGCACCTGCGCTTCCCCGGCAAGGCCCTCCTCCTGGACTCCGGCGGCTTCCTGGTCTCCGACACGACCCGCCACCGGCTGGTCGAGCTGGCCGCGGACGGCGAGACCGTGGTGCGCCGGTACGGGGACGGGACGCGCGGCCTGGCCGACGGGCCGGCCCGGGCGGCGCGGTTCAGCGAGCCGCAGGGGATGTGCGCGCTGCCGGACGGGCGGATCGTCGTCGCGGACACGGTGAACCACGCGCTGCGCGCCCTGGACCCGGTGACCGGCGAGGTGTCGACGCTCGCGGGGACCGGCGCCCAGTGGATGCAGGGCTCCCCGACCTCGGGTCCGGCCCGTGAGGTCGCCCTGTCGTCGCCGTGGGACGTGGCGTGGTGGCGGGGCCGCGTGTGGATCGCGATGGCCGGTGTCCACCAGCTGTGGGCGTACGACCCGGAGGCGGGGACCGTGGAGGTCGCCGCCGGCACGACCAACGAGGGGCTCGTCGACGGGCCGGCCGGCGAGGCGTGGTTCGCGCAGCCGTCCGGGCTCGCCGCGACCGAGGACCGGCTGTGGGTCGCGGACTCCGAGACGAGCGCCGTGCGTTGGGTCGATCCCGAGGGCGTGGTCCACACGGCCGTCGGCACCGGCCTGTTCGACTTCGGGCACCGGGACGGCGCCGCGGACCAGGCGCTGCTCCAGCACCCGCTGGGCGTCACCGCGCTGCCGGACGGCTCGGTCGCGGTCTGCGACACGTACAACCACGCGCTGCGCCGCTACGACCCGGTGTCCGGTGAGGTGACGACCCTCGCGACGGACCTGCGCGAGCCGAGCGACGCGGTCCTGGTCGGCGACGACCTGGTGGTGGTGGAGTCGGCGCGGCACCGGCTGACCCGGCTGCGGCTTCCGGAGGAGGCCGTGCAGGTCGCGGCGGTGGCGCACCGCACGCAGCGGGAGGCGACGGCGATCGCGCCGGGCACGCTGCGGCTGGACGTGGTGTTCCGCGCGCCGACCGGGCAGAAGCTGGACGAGCGGTACGGGCCGTCGACGCGGCTGCTGGTCTCGTCGACGCCGCCGGAGCTGCTGGCGGACGGGGCGGGCAGCGGCACCGACCTGTTCCGCGAGCTGAAGCTGGACCCGTCGGTGACCGGGGGCGTCCTGCACGTCTCGGCGATGGCCGCGTCCTGCGACGACGACCCGGAGAACGAGTACCCGGCCTGCCACGTCCACCAGCAGGACTGGGGCGTCCCGGTGCGGGTCGAGGAGGGCGGCGCGGCGCGTCTCCCCCTCATCCTGGCGGGTCTCGACGAGGCGTAGTCCCAGTGGTCCCGGGTTCCCGGCGCGGCCCGCGCGGCCGTGCCGGGGGCGTTCGGCGGGCCGGGTTCCGGTGGCGGGAGGGGCGGCCCGCCCCCACCGTGCCGATCGCCGTCAGGGCCCGTCACTACGGGCCCTGACGGCGATCGGCGCGGTGGGTCGTCCTCCGGCGGGACCGTGCTGACACGGTGTCACCCCGCCTCTTTCGCGGAGGTATCCGCCGGCTTCACGGGGCCGCTCAGAGGGTGCGGCCGTCGTCGCGGAGCGGGTCGGGCTCCACGACCGGGGCCACGGGTGACACCACCGCCCTGCGCCGGCGCGCGATGCTGGTGTACGCGGCGATGCCGATCAGGCCGACCGCCATCATGATCAGTCCGGCTACGTCCAGGTTGAATCCGCTGATCTCCCAGTCGGTCGCGAACGTGAGGATCGCGCCTCCCGCGATGAGCAGCAGGCATCCGCCCAGGCCCATGGTGTGCCTCCTCGGTGATAACTCGTACCGGAGTGTTGCGGGTACCCGCTGCGGGCCCCGCAACGCCTCCGGTCACGGGGTCACTTGAGGAAGGCGGCCAGGGAACCGGCCAGGAGGTACGGGTCGTCGGCGCCGCACAGCTCGCGCGCGCTGTGCATGGAGAGGCAGGCGACGCCGATGTCGACGGTGCGGATGCCGTGCCGGGCGGCGGTGATGGGGCCGATCGTCGTGCCGCAGGGCAGGTCGTTGTTGGAGACGAACGTCTGCCACGGCACGCCGGCCTCCTCGCACGCTGCGGCGAACACGGCGCGGCCGCCGCCGTCCGTGGCGTACCGCTGGTTGACGTTCACCTTGAGGATGGGGCCGCCGTTGGGGCGCGGGTGGTGCGTGGGGTCGTGCCGCTCCGCGTAGTTGGGGTGGACGGCGTGGCCCACGTCGGAGGAGAGGCAGATGGTGCCGGCGAAGGCGCGGGCGCGGTCCTCGTAGGTGCCGCCGCGCGCGTAGACGGATCGTTCCAGCACCGTGCCGAGGAGCGGGCCCTGCGCGCCGGTGTCGGACTCGGAGCCGTTCTCCTCGTGGTCGAACGCGGCCATGACGGGGAGGTGGGCGGGCGGGTCGCCGGCGGTGGCGACGGCGGCGAGCGCGGCGGTGGCGGCGTGCACGGACAGCAGGTTGTCCAGGCGCGGCGCGGCGAGCAGTTCCCGGTCGCGGCCCAGGTAGGCGGGGGCTTCCACGGAGTGGACCATCAGGTCCCAGCCGGCGACGTCCTCCGCGTCGAGGCCGGCCTCGTCGGCGAGGAAGCGGATCAGGTCACCTTCGCGGACGTCGTCGCCGAGGCCCCAGATGGGCTGCATGTGGCGCTGCCGGTCCAGCTTCAGGCCCTCGTTGGCCTGCCGGTCCAGGTGGATGGCCAGCTGGGGGACGCGCAGCAGCGGCCGGTCGACGTTGACCAGGCGGTGGCTGCCGTCGCGGAGGGAGAGCCGGCCGGCGAGGCCGAGGTCCCGGTCGAGCCACGAGTTCAGCAGGGGCCCGCCGTAGATCTCGACGGCGACCTGCCGCCAGCCGTGCGCGCCGCTGTCGGGCCGCGGCTTGACGCGCAGGTTCGGCGAGTCGGTGTGCGCGCCCACGATCCGGAACGGGGTGTGGGGGGCGGCGCCCTCCGGCACGTACCACGCGACGATCGCGCCGCCCCGGATCACGTACTTGCCGCCGGTCGTGCCGTCCCACGCGGCGGTCTCCTCGACCTGGCGAAAGCCGGCCTTCTCCAGCCGCTCGGCGGCGGTCGCCACGGCGTGGTACGGGGACGGCGAGGCCGTGAGGAACGTCATGAGGTCGTCGGTGTGGCCGCGGTCGAAGCGGGGCGGAGAGCTGCTCATGAGCACACCATACGGTCGGCCGCCCGGCCGGGCGCAGGGTTCGGGACGCGGCGTTGTCAGTGGTGGCTGCGAGTATCGACGGGGACGACACACCGTTGACCGACGCGTGACCGGAGGTGCACTGGTGGAGACGACGACGGCTTCGGCCGCTCCGTTCGGGGGCGTGCCCGCCCGCCCGGCGGCGGCGCCCTTCTGCGCGGCCTGCGAGGCGCCCGGCGCCCAGTGGAGCGTGCCGCTGATGATGCCGCTGTGCCCGGCCTGCACGAGGGCGGGCACGGGTTCGGCGGACCGCGATCCGGTACGGCTGGGGGACGTGCTGCCGGTGACCGAGGCGGCCCTGCGCGCGTCCGGGCGGGGGCCGGGGCGGGCCCCGTCGCCGCGCGCGGGTTCGCCCATGACGTGCCGGCACTGCGGGGGCCGGGCGCGCTGGCACCGCACGGCGGGCGACCGGTGGGTGGCGATCGAGCCGGGGGTGCGCCCGGTGGCGGTGGTGCCGCGCGGCAGGCGCTGGTACATAGCGGGGGACGGCACGGCGGTGCACCTGCACGGCGCCGCCCCGGTGGACACGTGCCGGGTGAGCCACTTCGACGTGTGTCCGGGGCGGCTGCGGGGCTGAGGCCCGGCGCCGGAGGGGGGCGGACACGCGGACGGCCCGCCTCCCCGGACCGGACCGTCCGGGGAGGCGGGCCGTCAGGCCACGCGGGGGGCGCCGGTCAGAAGGCGGCCTCGTCCAGCTCCATCAGGGAGTTGTCGACGCCTTCGGCGATCAGGCGCTCGGTGGTGACGCCCGGCAGGACGTTGGCCGCGAAGAACTTCGCCGCCGCGATCTTGCCCTGGTAGAAGGGGACGTCCTTGGCGGAGGCGCCGGCGGCCAGCTTCTCGGCGGCGACGGCGGCGCCGCGCAGCAGCAGGTAGCCGACGACGACGTCACCGGAGGCCATGAGCAGGCGGGTGGTGTTCAGGCCGACCTTGTAGATGTTCTTGACGTCCTCGCCGGTCGCGGTGAGGTCGGTGAGCATCTTGCCGACGATGCCCTCCAGGTCGACGGCCGCCTTGGCGAGCGACTCGCGGGCGCCGGCCAGGTCGTCGCCGCCGGTGCCCAGCGCGAGGAACTTCTTGATCTCCTCGGAGAGGGCGTTCAGCGAGGCGCCCTGGTCGCGGACGATCTTCCGGAAGAAGAAGTCCTGGCCCTGGATGGCCGTGGTGCCCTCGTAGAGGGTGTCGATCTTGGCGTCGCGGATGTACTGCTCGATCGGGTACTCCTGGAGGTACCCGGAGCCGCCGAAGGTCTGGAGCGACTGGGCGAGCTGCTCGTAGGACTTCTCGGAGCCGTAGCCCTTCACGATCGGCAGCAGCAGGTCGTTCAGGCCGTGCAGGGCCTTGGCGTCCTCGCCGGCCGCCTCCTTGGCCTGGATCTCGTCCTGGACCGCGGCGGTGTACATGACGAGGGCGCGCATGCCCTCCGCGTACGCCTTCTGCGTCATGAGCGAGCGGCGCACGTCGGGGTGGTGCGTGATGGTGACCTTCGGCGCGGTCTTGTCCATGAAGTTCGCCAGGTCGGGGCCCTGGACGCGCTCCTTGGCGTACTCCAGCGCGTTGAGGTAGCCCGTCGACAGGGTGGCGATGGCCTTCGTGCCGACCATCATGCGGGCGAACTCGATGATGCGGAACATCTGGCGGATGCCGTCGTGCTTGTCGCCGATCAGCCAGCCCTTGGCGGGGTGCCGGTCACCGAAGGTCATCTCGCACGTGTTGGACGCCTTGAGGCCCATCTTGTGCTCGACGTTCGTCGCGTAGACGCCGTTGCGCTCGCCCAGCTCGCCGGTCTCCCAGTCGAAGTGGTACTTCGGGACGAGGAACAGCGACAGGCCCTTGGTGCCCGGACCGGCACCCTCGGGGCGGGCGAGGACGTAGTGGAGGATGTTCTCCGACATGTCGTGCTCACCGGACGTGATGAAGCGCTTCACGCCCTCGATGTGCCACGAGCCGTCCTCCTGCTGGACCGCCTTGGTGCGGCCGGCGCCCACGTCCGAGCCCGCGTCCGGCTCGGTCAGCACCATGGTGGAGCCCCACTGGCGCTCGACCGCGATCTCGGCGATCTTCTTCTGGGCCTCGTTGCCCTCCTCGAAGAGGACGCCGGCGAAGGCCGGGCCCGAGGAGTACATCCAGACAGCCGGGTTCGAGCCGAGGATCAGCTCCGCGTAGGCCCAGATGAGCGAGCGGGGGGAGGTCGTGCCGCCGATCTCCTCCGGCAGGCCCAGCCGCCAGTACTCGGAGTCCATGAACGCCTTGTAGGACTTCTTGAACGACGCAGGGATCGGCGCGGTGTTCGTCTCCGGGTCGAAGACCGGCGGGTTGCGGTCCGCGTCGGCGAAGGACTCGGCGAACTCGTTCTCCGCGAGCCGGCACAGCTCGTCCAGGACGCTCTTGGCGGTCTCGACGTCCATCTCCTCGAACGGACCGGTGCCGTACACCTTGTCGCGGCCGAGGACCTCGAAGAGGTTGAACTCGATGTCGCGGAGATTCGACTTGTAGTGCCCCATGGCGACGGCTCCGTAAGGGATCGGGAGGCAGGTTCCTCGTGCATCTACCAGCTGGTAGCTACGATGATGCTACCCGTGGGTAATAAGGGCAACCCCTGCCGCCCGAACTGTGACGAGCTTCGCGCCTACACCCGGCGCAGGACGGCGACGAGCGCCCGCGCGGTGGCCAGGTTGCAGTTGCCCAGCGTGATGAGCGGCGGGCTGCCGTAGTCCCGTCCGAGCGACGGCAGCTTGATGTCGTGCGACCCGAGCAGGATCCGCAGCTCGTTCACGAGGCCGCGGGCCTCCTTGTCCTGCTCCAGGTCGTGGTCGATGGCCATGGGGCTCACCCTTTCCGTGCGTGGTGTGACGAACCGGTCACACGGTGCCGCGATCACCCCTACCGTCGGAAGGGGCCGGGGCACCACGGCGCGAGGTGTGAAAGGTGATCTTCGATGGCGCGAGGGCAGCGGAAGGACATCGACGGGTCGGAGAGCGTCCCGTGCTTCTACGGCAAGGAGCTGCGCTTCCAGCGCGAGCGGTCGGCGCTCACCCTGGAGCAGCTGGTCGAGGGCAGCTTCTACGGGGCGACGTACCTGAGCGAGATCGAACGCGGCCAGCGCCGCATGCCGGTGGACCTGGCCCGGCACGTGGACCGCGTCCTGAAGACGGACGGGTACTTCGAGCGGTGCTGCGAGGACGTGCGGCGGGCGAAGCAGGGCGCGCACGCGTCGTACTTCGCGCCGATCGTGGAGTCGGAGACACGTGCACGGGTGATCGAGGAGTGGGCCAACGCCCTGATCCCGGGACTGCTCCAGACCGAGGCATACGCGCGCTCGATCATGAGATGCACTCACTCGCTGGACCTTCGGGAAGAGGCCGAAGCGAAGGTGCGCGACCGATTGGCGCGGGCCCGGCTCTTCGACGACCCGAAGCGACCGGAGTACTGGGTGATCCTGCACGAGTCTCTGGTGCGTCACCCGTTGGTACCCCCGGCCGAGATGGTGGAACAGCTGGAGCACATCGCGGCCTTGGCTAGGCGCCAACGGATCGTTCCGCAGGTCCTCCAGTGGAACGCCGCGACGCAGCCTTACATGGAGCTACCGCTCATGTCCCTCGACTTCGATGACGAGCCTCCGCTCGTCTATACGGAAGGCCCCTATCACGGGCAGATCCTGGACGATCCGGCCCTCGTGAAGCTCTATCGCAGGGCATACGATCGCCTCAGGGCCGCCGCTCTGCCGCCAGAGGCGTCCCTCGCCTGGATCGAGGAAGCGGCTGAGGACTACCGAAATGGCAAGCGCGCCCATTGACTTGAGCGCCGCCGCTTGGCGGAGCAGCAGTTACAGCAACGGAGATGGCGGCAACTGCCTCGAAGTCGCCGACGACTTCCCCGGCCTCGTCCCCGTCCGGGACTCCAAGGTGCCGGACGGGGGCGTGGTCGTGGTGTCCGCGCGTGCCTGGGTGCCGTTCGTCGAGGCGCTGAAGGGCTGAGCCCTACGCCGCCTCCGCCTTGCGGGTCGCGTCCTCCAGCCAGTTCAGGTACCACTCGGCGAAGGTGACGCCCATCGGTTCCAGGTCGGCGTCGTCGCAGCGCGGGTCATCCCACATGGCGCCGCGCTCGGGGCCGGAGACGACGAGCCACTGCCGTTGCGCGCAGCCCGTGGTGGAGAGGCACACGGCGCCCACCGTGATCTCGTCCGTCCACAGGACGCCCTCCATGCGCTCCTCCCACGCGTCGTTCGCCGCCTCGAACGCGTCCTCGTCGTCGTACTCCTCCTCGTCCGGCTGGTCGTCCAGCAGGGCGTCGAGGACGGCGGGGTCCACCCGGTCCACCGGGAACGGCTCGGCGAGGCGCGTCGGCAGCGTCATGTCCGCGCCGTCGCCGTGCCACGCCCACGCGCCGTCCGGGCCCCGGCGCACCGGGTACACCCCGTACGCCGGGCCCGCGCCGCCCGCGCCCACGTGCAGCAGGAAGTCCCGGTACTCCTCCGGGAGCCGCACCCCGCAGTACCGCTCCAGGTCCGCCAGCTCCGCCTCGGTCAGCGGGTCCTCCAGCGGGCGGTCGCCGTGCGGGAAGCCGAACACCGCCGCCGCTCCCGGTGACTTCGCCAGCGCGAGGACCCGCTCGCGTACCCCTGCCCAGATGTGTGCGCTCATGCGGGTGAGGTTAGAGCGTGCCGCTGACAGACTGAGCCGATGCGGAAGTGGCTGGTGGTGGGGGCGGGGCTGAACCTGGTGCTCGGGGTGCCCGGGCTCGTGCCGGTGTGGATGGTCTGGTACCTGTTGTCGAACTGGCCGCTGGCGGAACTGGGTTGGACGCAGGGGGAGCCGACCGAGAACGACGGCGTGTGGCCGTGGTTCGTGGTGTTCGGGCCCTTCGTGCTGTTGTTCGCGCTGGTCTGGTGGTTCGCGAACCGGTCCGTGCGGCGGCGGGACGGGGGGAGCGGCGCGCTGTACTGGTCGGTGGCCGTGGCGGCGGTCTTCACGCCCACGGCGGCGCTGGTCGTGGCGGGCGCCCTGTAGTCCGCGGAGGCGTCCGCGTACCGCCGGGCACCCGTCACGGGCGCGGCCCGCACTCAGTACCCTTGCGTGCATGTACGGCTACGAGCAGAACCCGGGCGCCCAGCAGCAGTACGCCCCGCCCCAGCAGGGGTACGGGCAGCAGCCGCCGCTGTACCCGGAGCCGTCCCCGCCGTCCCTCGCCGACGCCGTGCGCGCGTTCACCACGGGCTCGCTGGCCGCCGAGGACTTCCAGCAGATCTTCGCCACGTCGAAGGTGTACTGCCCGCGCGGCGACAACCCGGGCTTCCTGGCGCTGCACAACACGCAGCAGCCGGTCATCCCGATGTTCACGTCGCTGAAGCAGCTGCGCCGGTACGCCGGCAAGGAGTCCAAGTACTTCGTGATCACCGGCGCCGAGGTGCTGGACCTCCTCCCGACCGGGTACGGCTTCGTCCTCGACATGGAGGGCGACCACCGGATCGTGTTCGACGCGAAGGCCGTCGAGGAGATGGTCGACTTCGCGATGCGCCGCATGTACGGGTAGGACGCCCCCTCCCCCTCCGGTCGGCGGGGGTCGTGATCCCCCTCAGGGTGGACGGAGCGTGCTCCTGCGGCTGCCTAGTGTTCCCCTGTGGAGCACCCGAGCGCATTCCTGACGGCGCAGGAGACCGACCCGGCGGTCGGCCGGTACGCCGTCGCCGGACCGGACGGCGGTGGGGCCGTCGCGCCCGCCGAACGGAAGCGGGGCCCGCGCGACCGGTGCGTCGTCCGGGCCCAGGGCCCCGGGCCCGACCGGCCGCCGGCCCTCCGCACGGCCGCCGGGCCCGACGCCCCGCAGAGCCGCTGACCCGCCCGCCGCCGGGCGGCCCGGCGGCGGGCGGGTACCCGAACCCGTCTTCCCGATCGAGGAGCGATCACATGCTGGTGCTCGAATTCGCCCTGCACGCCCTGATGGACCTGGTGCCGTGGCTGGGCGGCAAGGCGCTGGACCGGGCCCGGTCGGCGCGCCGGGCCGCCGCCCTCCGGCGGGGCGAGGCGGTCACGCTGCGCTGCCGCTACCGCGTACCGGCCCACGGGCCGGCGACGCACCCCGGGCGGCTCACCGTGAGCCGGACCGGCGTCACCCTGGACGCGCCCGGCGCGCGGGGCGTGACGCTGTCGGGCCCGGTCGGCGGGGTGAGCGGCGGCGGGCGCGGCGGGACGGTCCTCACCTGCACGGCGACCTCGGCGGACGGGGCCGGGGAGAAGGCCGAGCTGTCCCTGCTCACCTGGGACGAGGAGACGGTGCGCGCCGTCCGGGAGGCCCTCTCCGCGTCCCGCTGACGCGCGCCGGCCCGGGAATGGGGGAAGCCGGAGCGGTGTTCCGGTAGCAGGAAGTTCAAGCTTCAACTAAAGTGGGCGTACGCCGCCCCGCCGACAACCGGAGGTCCGCAATGCCTGCCGTCACCGTCGAGAACCCGCTCACCCTGCCCCGTGTCGCCGCTCCCACCGGAGCCCAGGCCCGCAAGGTCCTCACCGTGGTCACGTACCTGATCGACGGCACCTTCGTCCACCAGGACTCCAACGGCGGTGGCGGCACCATCACCAACGGCGACACCCAGTGGATGACCGCCGGGTCGGGGCTCCTGCACATCGAGGCGCCCCCGGAGTCGCTCGTCGCCTCCGGCGGCCTCTTCCACGGCCTCCAGCTGTGGGTGAACCTCCCCGCCAAGGACAAGATGAAGGACCCCCGCTACCAGGACATCCGCGGCGGCTCCGTCAAGCTCCTCACCTCCCCCGACGGCGGCGCGCTCCTGCGCGTCATCGCCGGCGAGCTGGACGGGCACGAGGGCCCGGGCATCACCCACACGCCCATCACCATGGTCCACGCCACGCTGCGCCCCGGCTCCGAGGTCACGCTGCCCTGGCGCGCCGACTTCAACGGCCTCGCGTACGTCCTCGCCGGGCGCGGCACGGTCGGCACCGAGCGGCGGCCCGTCCACGCCGGCCAGACCGCCGTCTTCGGCGACGGCGGATCGGTCACCGTGCGGGCCGACGAGAAGCAGGACGGCAACACGCCCGACCTGGAGGTCGTGCTCCTCGGCGGGCGGCCCATCCGGGAGCCCATGGCGCACTACGGACCGTTCGTCATGAACACCCGCGACGAACTGCTCCAGGCGTTCGAGGACTTCCAGGCCGGCCGCCTCGGCCGCGTCCCCGCCGTCCACGGCATGGGCGAGGGCCGGCCCCTCTGACCCCGGCCTGACGGAGCGTCACCCACGCGGGTCCCGCCGACGTGCGGGGCCCGCGCGCGCGTGGTGCGCTGGGGGCGTGCCGCCGCCCCTGCTGCCCGAACCCGTCCGCCGCCTCGCCGCCTGGTGCGCCGTCGTCCTCCTCGTCACGGGCGCCGCGGCCGTCGCCGTCTGGCTGTGCTTCACCTTCCGGACCGCCGTCACCCCGGTGCTCCTCGCCCTCCTCGGCACCGCCCTGCTCGGCCCCCTCCACCGCCGGCTCGTCGCGATGCACGTCAACCGCTCCCTCGCCGCCGCACTGACCTGCGCCGCCGTCGTCGCCGTCTTCGGTGGCGCCGCCTACGTCGTCGGCGCCGCGCTCGTCGACACCGGCGACCAGATCGTCGTCTCCCTGCGCCGCGCCGCACAGGACCTGACCGGCCCCCTCGGCGCCGCCGGCACCTCCCTCGACGACATCGCCGCCAACGCCCGGAACCTCCTCGGCCGGTTCGGCTCGACCGCCGCGTCCGGCCTGGTCAGCGGACTCAGCGTCGTCGGCGAGGTGATCGCCATGGCGCTCCTCGCCCTGTTCCTCGTCTTCTTCTTCCTGCGGGACTCCGGCCGCGCGGTCGGCGCGCTGCGCTCGCTCGCGCCCGCGTCCACCGGGGACATGGTGGAGGCCATGGCGCGGCGCGCGTTCGAGGCCGTCGAGGGGTTCATGCGCGGCACCACCCTGATCGCGCTGATCGACGCCGCGTTCATCACCACCGGACTGCTCGTGCTGCGCGTCCCGGGCGCGGTGGGGCTGGGGGCGCTCGTCTTCGTCGGCGCCTACATCCCCTACCTCGGCGCGTTCCTCTCCGGGGCCGTCGCCGTGCTCGTCGCCTTCGCCGACCGGGGCCTGGTCATCGCCCTGTGGGTGCTCGGGGTCGTCCTCGCCGTGCAGGTGCTGGAGGGCAACGTCCTCCAGCCGCTGATCCAGAGCCGCACCGTCCAGATGCACCCGGCCGTCGTCATGGTCACCCTCACTGCGGGCGCGTCCGTCGCCGGCGTCCTCGGCATGCTGCTCGCCGTGCCCCTGACCGCCGCCGCGTTCGGCGTGCTCGGCGAGGTACGGCGGCACTACGGTCACCCGGCGGCCGGCGTCCCGCCCTCGTAGAGCTCGAACCAGATGGACTTGCCCTCGCCCCGAGGGTCCACGCCCCACGCGTGCGCCAGCATCTCCATCAGCACCAGCCCGCGCCCCGACGAGGCCATCTCGCCGGGCCGGCGGCGGTGCGGCAGCTCGTCGCTCGCGTCCGCGACCTCCACCCGCAGCCGCCTCCCGCCGTGCTCCCCGCGCGCCTCCGCCACCAGCAGCGCGTCCCCGTCCGTGTGGACCAGCACGTTTGTGATCATCTCCGACACCATCAGCACCGCCGAGTCGCGCTGGTCCTCGTCCGCCCAGTCGTGCAGCAGCTCCCGCATCTGCCGCCGCGCCCCCGCGATCCGCTCCGGCTCCGCCTGCGCGATCGTCAGCACCACGCGCCGCGGCGGGGCCGCCCGCCCGGCCGGCTCACCCGCGCGGGACAGCAGGAGCACCGCGATGTCGTCCTCGCGGCGGTCCGCGAGCGGGCCCGTCGTGTGGTGCGAACCCGGCCCGTGCACCGCCTGCACCAGCGAGTCCGCGAGGACCTCCAGCGACTCGCGGTGCGGGTCGTACTCCTCCAGCAGCTTGCGGACCCGCAGCCAGCCCGTCTCCATGTCGTGCCCGCCGGTCTCCAGCAGGCCGTCCGTGCAGACCATCAGCGTCTCGCCCGGCTCCAGCGTCATCCGGGTCGTCGGGTAGTCCGTGTCCGGGACGATCCCCAGCGGCAGCCCGCCGTCCGTCGGCCGCAGCAGCACCGTGCCGTCCGCCATCAGCACCGCCGGGTCCGGGTGCCCGGCGCGGGCGATGTCCAGCGTGCCCGTCGCCGGGTCGACCTCCAGGTACAGGCAGGTCGCGAACCGCGCCCCGTCGGCGTCGGAGCCGCCACCGCCGCCCTCGGTGATCCCGTACAGGAACCGCGACGCCCGCGACAGCACCGCGTCCGGCCGGTGCCCCTCCGAGGCGTACGCGCGCAGGGCGATCCGCAGCTGGCCCATCAGCCCCGCCGCCCGCACGTCGTGCCCCTGCACGTCGCCGATCACGAACGCGGCCCGCCCGCCGGGCAGCTGGATCATGTCGTACCAGTCGCCGCCCACCTGGAGCCCGCCGCCCGTCGGCACGTACCGCGCGGCCACCTCCATGCCGGGGATCGCCGGGCCCAGCACCGGCAGCATCGTCCGCTGCAGGCCCAGCGACAGCTCCCGCTCCGACTCCGCGAGCCCCGCCCGGGCCAGCGCCTGCGCCAGCATCCGCGCCACCGTGGTCAGCACCGACCGCTCGTCCGGGGAGAACCCGACCCGGTGGGTGAAGGCCGCCAGCCACGCGCCCATCGTCCGGCCCGCGACGACCAGCGGCAGGAACGCCCACGACTCCCGGCCGAACCGCCGCGCCAGCGGCCACGTCGCCGGGAACCGCTTGCGGTACTCCTCCGGCGTCGACAGGTAGATCGCCCGCCCGGTGCGGACGACCTCCGCCGCCGGGTAGTCCGTGTCCAGCGGCATGTCCGCGAACGGGTCCTCGTCACCGGGGCGGTACCCGTGCTGGCCCATGATCGTCAACCGGTCGCCCGCGACCCCGAACACCGCGAGCCCGTCCGGCGAGAACCCGGGCATCGACAGCGACGCCGCGACCCGCAGTACCTCCGCCGTCGACCGCGCCTCCGCCAGCGCCCGGCCCGCGTCCAGCAGGAACGCCTCCCGTGACCGCCGCCAGTCGCCCGTCACCGGCGACCGCGCGGCCCTCCCCGGGTCCGGCTCCGCGACCTCCTGCAGGGTGCCGACCAGATGGAGGCCCGAGTCGTCGACCGTCGGCTTCGCCCGCGACCGCACGGTGCGGATCACCCGGCCGCCCTCGTCCATCACCCGCAGGCGCGACTCGGCGAGGGTGCCCTCCGCGAGCGCCAGGTTGACCACGCCGTCGATCTCGTTCCAGTCGACCGGGTGGAAACGGGAGCGCACGGCGCCCTCCGTCAGCTCCGTGGGCTCGGCGGGCAACCCGAGCAACCGGGCCGCCTCGGCGTCGAGCTCGACGATTCCGGTCGCGTTGTCCCAACGCCACAGACCGGTCAGGATCGCGGCCAGGACGTCCTCGGTGCGCATTGCCCCACTTTATGGAGCCGGGCCGAAGCGACGCCACTGTGCGAAGGCCCGGAACCGGTCGCCCGGTACCCTGGTCTGTGTTTCACGTGAAACACAGACCCCGATCCGCGAAGACTGGATGAACCACGATGCATCGGTACAGGTCCCACACCTGCGGCGAGCTCCGCGCTTCTGACGTCGGCACCGACGTCCGGCTGAGCGGCTGGCTGCACAATCGGCGCGACCTGGGCGGCATCCTCTTCATCGATCTGCGCGACCACTACGGGATCACGCAGCTCGTCGCCCGTCCCGGCACCGCCGCGTACGAGGCCCTCGACAAGCAGACCAAGGAGTCCGTCGTCCGCGTGGACGGCAAGGTCGTCTCGCGCGGCGCCGAGAACGTCAACGCGGACCTGCCGACCGGCGAGGTCGAGGTCGAGGTCTCCGCGGTCGAGGTGCTGGGCGCCGCCGGGCCGCTGCCGTTCACCATCAACACGGACGACGGCGTCAACGAGGAGCGCCGCCTGGAGTACCGCTTCCTCGACCTGCGCCGCGAGCGCATGCACCGCAACATCATGCTGCGCACGGCCGTGATCTCCGCGATCCGGCAGAAGATGGTCGCCCTCGGCTTCAACGAGATGGCCACGCCGATCCTCACCGCGACCTCCCCCGAGGGCGCCCGCGACTTCGTCGTGCCCTCCCGCCTCAACCCGGGCAAGTTCTACGCGCTGCCGCAGGCGCCGCAGCAGTTCAAGCAGCTGCTGATGGTCTCCGGCTTCGACCGCTACTTCCAGATCGCGCCCTGCTTCCGCGACGAGGACGCCCGCGCCGACCGCTCGCCGGGCGAGTTCTACCAGCTCGACGTGGAGATGTCCTTCGTCGAGCAGGAGGACGTCTTCCAGCCGATCGAGAAGCTCATGACCGAGCTGTTCGAGGAGTTCGGCGGCGGCCGCCACGTCACGTCGCCGTTCCCGCGGATCCCGTTCCGCGAGGCGATGCTGAAGTACGGCTCCGACAAGCCGGACCTGCGCGCCCGGCTGGAGCTCGTCGACCTCACGGACGTCTTCGCGGACTCCGGGTTCAAGGCGTTCGCCGGCAAGCACGTCCGCGCCCTGCCGGTCCCGGCCGTGCAGGACCAGCCGCGCAAGTTCTTCGACTCGATGGGCGACTTCGCCGTCGAGCACGGCGCGAAGGGCCTCGCCTGGATCCGCGTCGGCGAGGACATGGCGCTCAGCGGCCCGATCGCGAAGTTCCTCACCGAGGACGACGTCAAGACGCTCGTCGACCGCCTCGGCCTGAAGCCCGGCCACGCCGTGTTCTTCGGCGCCGGCGACTTCGACGAGGTCTCCAAGATCATGGGCGCCGTGCGCGTCGAGGCCGCCAAGCGCGCCGGCCACTTCGAGGAGAACGTCTTCCGCTTCTGCTGGATCGTCGACTTCCCGATGTACGAGAAGGACGAGGAGACCGGGAAGATCGACTTCTCGCACAACCCCTTCTCGATGCCGCAGGGCGGCATGAAGGACCTGGAGGAGAAGGACCCGCTCGACATCCTCGCCTGGCAGTACGACATCGTCTGCAACGGCGTCGAGCTGTCCTCCGGCGCGATCCGGAACCACGAGCCGGAGATCATGATCAAGGCGTTCGAGATCGCCGGGTACGACCGGGAGACCGTCGAGCAGGAGTTCGCGGGCATGCTCCGCGCGTTCCGCTTCGGCGCCCCTCCGCACGGCGGCATCGCCCCGGGCGTCGACCGCATCGTCATGCTGCTGGCCGACGAGCCGAACATCCGCGAGACCATCGCGTTCCCGCTCAACGGCAACGCCCAGGACCTGATGATGGGCGCCCCGACGGAGCTGGACGAGACGCGCCTGCGGGAGCTGAACATCGCGCTGCGCAAGCCGGTGTCCGACAAGTAGGCACGGCCCAGGCCGGCGAAGGCCCCGGGACCCCACGGTCCCGGGGCCTTTCCCGTACCCGCCGCGGGGTTGTCCGCCGCGGGGCGGGGTCGCCCGTGGGCCGGGGCCGCCGGGCGCGGGGCGGGACGACCCGGGCCAGGCGGGATGTCGGGCCGGGACAGGCGGGTGCCGGGCCGGGACAGGTGTCGGCCGGGGCGACCGGGGCAGGCGTCGGCCGGGTGGGGGCGTGCGTACGGGGGCGTCCTGCGGGTGGGGGCGTTCCGGGTGGGGCTCGCCGTGGGACCTGTGAAGGGGGAGACCCCCCGGACCCCCGAAGCCGCCCCGTCGAAAGGCCCGACATGCCCGTCCTGCGACGCTCCCGCCGCCTCCTCGCCGCGACGCTGCTGTTCGCGTTCCTGCCGCTGACCGCCTGCGCCGCCGGCGGGTCCGGCGGCGACCGCGACCGGGCGTCGGCCGGCGCGGCGGCCGCCCGGAGCCGAGCGGGCCACGCCGCCCCGCCCGCCGCGCCCGGGCCGCCCGCCGCGCCCGCCGAGATCCCCGGCCTCGGCCCCGCCACCCGCGCCGCGGTCCCGGACGACAGCCGCCAGGCCGTCGTCGTCCAGGGCCACGGCCGGGACGTGAACACCGGCACGGTCACCCTGTACGAACGCCGCCCCGGCACCGGCTGGACCGCCGCGTCCCAGCCGTGGCCCGTGCACAACGGCGTGCGGGGCTGGACCGACCACCACGTCCAGGGCGACCTGCGCTCCCCGATCGGCGTCTTCGGCCTCACCGACGCGGGCGGCCTCCTCCCGGACCCGGGCGCGAAGCTCCCCTACGACCAGGACACCGGCTTCACCGCCACCGGCAGCGGCTCCCTGGGCGAACCGCTGGAGGGGTCGTTCGACTACGTCGTCGCCATCAACTACAACCGCGTCCCCGGCACGACGCCCCTGGACTGGACCCGCCCGCTCGGCGAGGAGCGCGGCGGCGGCATCTGGATCCACGTCGACCACGACGGGCCCACCCAGGGCTGCGTGTCGCTGACCCGCGCCCACATGCGGGAGCTGCTGAGGTGGCTGGACCCGGCGCACCGGCCGGTGGTGGTGATGGGCGACGTGCGGAGCCTGGGCCGCTGATCAGGACACCGGCGCCCGGCCCGGTTCGCCGACCGGGCCACCGGACCCGGCACCCCCGCCGGCCGCCGCCCGCCCCGGGACCCGGTCCGCGACCCGCTCCTGGTCCCGGTCGGCGGCGGCACGCCCCCACGCCGTACCGCACAGGACCAGCGCGACGCCCACGAGCCCCGGCCACCCCGGCCGGTCGCCCGCCAGCACGATGCCCAGCACGGCCGCCCACACCGGCTCCGTACCGAGCAGGAGGCTCACCCGCGACGGGGAGGTGCGCCGTACGGCCCACATCTGGACGAAGAACGCGAACAGCGTGCAGAACACCGACAGGTACAGCAGACCCAGCCACTCGCCCGCCCCGAAGCCGGAGGCCACCGCCCACGGCGTACCGTCCCCGCCGGCCCCCGCCGCCGCCAGCGCCGCGAACACCAGGACCGCCCCGCCCAGCTGGACGGTCGTCAGCGACAGGGAGTCCGCGCCCCGCACCGACTCCATCCGCGCCATCGCCAGCACGTGCACCGTGCGGGCCACGGCGGCGGCCAGCATCAGCAGGTCCCCGCCGGACGGGGCGCTGAAGCCGGTGCCCTGCGTCAGCAGCACCACCCCCAGCACCGACATCCCGGCCGCCGCCGTGAACGCCCCGGACAGCCGGGTCCGGCGCAGCCGGCTCTCCGCGACCGGGGTGAGGATCATGGTGAGGCTGATGATCAGCCCGGCGTTGGTCGCGGAGGTGTGGACCAGGCCGTACGTCTCCAGGAGGAAGATCCCCGCGAGGATCGCCCCCAGGACCCCGGCGCCCCGCACCTGCGCCCGGTTCATCGCCCGCAGCCTCCGCCACCCGGCGACGACCAGCACGGGCACCACGACCGCGAACCGCAGCACCAGCACGGCGACCACGGTCCCGGTGGTGGTGATCCCCTTGGCGGCCAGGTAACTGGACCCCCACACCACGGCGACCAGCAGTACGGGCAGATCGGTCAGCCAGGCCCGGCGGGCGACGGCAGCGGGCACGGGGGCTCCTCGGCGGCGGTACGGGCGCGCGGGCGCGCGGGGATCGGACCGGGACCTCGTCGTCACCGGGCAGGCACCGGACGGCCACGCCCGGACAGTACCGGGCGGACCCACCCCGGCCGGGAGCGGGCGGGGCCCGTCCGGACCGGCGCCGGGTGGTCCGCCGGGCGGTCACACGCGGGGCGGCCGGGGCCGGAGGGCCGCCGGACGCACGGGACCGCCGCCCCACGGCGGGGCGGCGGTCCTCGCGGGGTGCCGTCAGGCGTCCTTCTTGGGCTCCTCCAGGCGCGGGAACAGGACCGCGCCCTTCGTCACCGTCACGCCGGGCGTGAGCTGGCCCCACCGGCCGGCCTCGGTGAGCGGCTGGTCGGCGAGGGCGCCCAGGGCGGGCTCCGCGCCGAGGGAGTCCCACAGCTTCCGGGACGTCTCCGGCATGATCGGGTTCAGCAGGACTGCCACCGCGCGGAGCGACTCGGCCGCCGTGTACAGGATCGTCGCCAGGCGCGCGCGGCCCTCGTCCGAGGTGTCCTTCGCGACCTTCCAGGGCTCCTGCTCCGTGATGTAGCCGTTGACCTGCTTCACGAAGTCGAAGACCGCCAGGATGCCGCCCTGGAAGTCCAGCTCCTCGCCGATCTTCCGGTCGGCCTCCGCGACCGCCTCCGCCAGGCCGTCCCGGACCGCCTGCTCGGCGTCGCCGGCGGCCGTGGCCTCCGGCAGGGCGCCGTCGAAGTACTTGCCGACCATCGCCGCGACGCGCGAGGCGAGGTTGCCGTAGTCGTTGGCCAGCTCGGAGGTGTAGCGGGCGGTGAAGTCCTCCCACGAGAACGAGCCGTCGCTGCCGAACGCGATCGCCCGCAGGAAGTACCAGCGGTAGGCGTCCACGCCGAAGTGCGAGGTCAGGTCCTGCGGCTTGATGCCGGTCAGGTTCGACTTCGACATCTTCTCGCCGCCGACCATCAGCCAGCCGTTCGCGGCGACCTTCCCCGGCAGGGGCAGGCCCTGCGCCATCAGCATCGCGGGCCAGATCACCGCGTGGAAGCGCAGGATGTCCTTGCCGACCAGGTGCACGTTCGCGGGGAACGTCGACTCGAACTTGGCCTGGTCGGAGCCGTAGCCGACGGCCGTCGCGTAGTTCAGGAGGGCGTCGACCCACACGTAGATGACGTGCTTGTCGTCCCACGGGATCGGGATGCCCCAGTCGAACGTGGAACGGGAGATCGACAGGTCCTGGAGGCCCTGCTTGACGAAGTTCACGACCTCGTTGCGGGCCGACTCGGGCTGGATGAAGCCCGGGTTCGCCTCGTAGAACTCCAGGAGCTTCGGGCCGTACGCGGAGAGCTTGAAGAAGTAGTTCTCCTCCTTGAGGATCTCCACCGGCCTCTTGTGGACCGGGCAGAGCTTCGCGCCCTGCTCGTCCTCGATCAGGTCGCCGGGGAGCTTGTACTCCTCGCAGCCCACGCAGTACGGGCCCTCGTAGCCGCCCTTGTAGACCTCGCCCTTGTCGTACAGGTCCTGCACGAACTCCTGGACGCGGTCCGTGTGCCGCTTCTCCGTGGTGCGGATGAAGTCGTCGTTGGCGATGTCCAGGTGCTCCCAGAGGGGCTTCCACGCCTCCTCGACGAGCTTGTCGCACCACTCCTGCGGGGTGACCCCGTTCGCGTCGGCCGTGCGCATGATCTTCTGACCGTGCTCGTCCGTGCCGGTGAGGTACCACACCTTCTCGCCGCGCTGACGGTGCCAGCGCGTGAGCACGTCGCCTGCGACGGTCGTGTAGGCGTGGCCCAGGTGAGGAGCGTCGTTGACGTAGTAGATGGGGGTCGATACGTAGAAGGCCTTCACGCCTTCGTCCCCCTGCTTCTCGGATCCAGTGGCCGCCATGGTCGAAATCCTATCGGTCGGGCGAAGCGGTCCTCACCTCCGTTCACCGCCGCTCACCGCCCTGACCACGCCGGAGCCGGGGGCCGCCCGGAGAGGTCGCGGGAGCACGGCGGCGGGTGGACGGGTGCCGTGGGAAGCGGGGCCGGGGAGGCGGCGGTGCGCGTGGCCGTCGCGGAGGCGCACGGCGGGACGGTACGGGCCGGGCCCGGCGGGGGCCTGGTCGTGGCGGTCGACCCGGCCCCCGTACCGGCGGCGGTGCCTCAGGCCGGCCAGGAGGCGAGGAGCTCGCGGTAGAAGCGGGCGTGCGGGACTTCCCGGGGGGTGGGGCCGGCGTGGAAGAAGGCCGCGTTGTCGACGTCCAGCTTGCGCAGGTAGTCGAACGCCTTGCCGTCCTCCTCGCCGAACGCGACGAACTGCCAGAACACCGGCCGCCCGGTCGCCGCGGCCTGGGCGAGGGCCTCCGTGGCGGCGGTCCTCGACTCGGGGGCGCCGTCCGTCTGGAAGATCACCAGGGCCGGGCGGTCCGGGTCGGCCTTCCCGTGGTGGTCGAGGACCGCGTGGACGGCGCGGTCGTAGTTGGTGCGGCCCATGCGGCCCAGGCCCTCGTGCAGGGCGTCGATCCGGCCCTCGGCGTTGTCGAGGGTGAGGTCGCCGGTGCCGTCCACCTCGGTCGAGAAGAACACGACGGGCACGGTCGCGTCCTCGTCGAGGTGCGCGGCGAGCGCGAGCGCCTGCTCGCCGAGGTGCTGGGCGCTGCCGTCCTTGTAGTACGGGCGCATGGAACCGGACCGGTCGAGCACCAGGTACACCACGGCCCGCGTCCCGGCGATGCCCCGCTTGCGCAGCGCGGCACCGGCGGCCTTGTACGCCTCGACGACGCCCTCGGGCGCGGCGGCCTTGACCCGACGCAACGCCACGGCGGGCTCCCCGCTCCCGGCCGCCGGCTCCTCGCCGTCCGCGGCCTCCTGCGAGGCGGAGGCGGCGGGGGCGGAGGGCTCGGGTTCTGCCTCGGGCTCGGGTTCTGCCTCTGCCTCGGGTGCGGTGTCGGCCTTGGCCCCGGACTCTGCCTCTGCCTTGGCCTCGGTCTCGGGCTCCTGCGGCGCCTCGGTGGTGGCCTCGGACTCGGTGTCGGCCTTGGCCTCGGGCTCGGGCTCGGTGTCGGCCTCGTGCTCCTGCGGCGCGTCGGTGGCGGCGGGCTCGGTCGCCTCGGCGGTGGTCTCCGCCGGCTCGTCGACGGTGTCCGTACCGTCCGTGTCGGAGGAGGTCTCGGCTACGGGCTCGGTCTCGGCTACGGGCTCGGTCTCGGCCACGGGCTCGGTCTCGGCCACGGGCTCGGTGTCGGCCTCGGCTTCGAGCTCGGCCTTGTCCTCGGTCTCGACCTCGGGCTGGACCTCGGCCTCGGCCTTGACCTCGGTTTCGGCCTCGGGCTCGGCTTCGGCTTCCCGCGGCGCGGTGTCGGCGGCGGGTTCGGTCACCGTCACCTCATCCGCCGCCGCCTCGGTCGCCTCGGTCGTCTCGACGGCGTCCGCAGCGGGCTCGTCCGCCGGGGCCGTGGCCGCCGGCGCCACCTCGGCCTCGGGCTCGGCGGCGGTGTCCGTACCGGGCGTGTCGGAGCCGGTGGCCTCGGGCTCCTGCGGGGCCGGCTCCACGGCGGCGGCCGGCTCCGGGGCGTCGGCGGGCGGTTCGGAGGGCTCGGCGGCCGGCTCCGGGGCGTCGGCCGCCGGGGCCGCCGGGGCCTCAGCGGCGTCGTCTGCCGGGGAACCGGAAGCGGCCGGAGTCTCCGACGAGTCGGCCCGGGCCGCCGGGATCGTGGGCTTCGGGTTGTCGAAGGAGGCGGCCACCAGTTCCGCCGCGACCTCCTCCGGGGTCGGGTCCTGGCGTTCCGCCTGGGACGGGACCGCCGTCGGCGGTTCCTCCTGGGGCACCGTGCGTTCCGCCTGGGGCGGGACGGAGGGAGTGGCTGTCGACTCGTCGCGCTCCGCGTCGCGGTCGCGTCCGAACACCTTGCGCAGCAAGCTCCGAATGCCCATGGGCCATGGCCTTTCGCATATTGGGTGCCGTATATGTCCGTACTGCTGGGAATACCTAGGAATCATCCCTGGCCAGGGCGGACACGTAAGGTTAGCCGCCCGGAGTGGCGTGTACAGGTGCCGTCCATTGGCGTCAAGACCGCCCCCGACGCACCCCATTCACCGCACGTTCACTTCCACGCCGCCGCCCTGGTCAGGGACCCGCCTAACGTCGCCGCCGGACGAACACGACACCACGTCGGCGCGGTGCGCGCCGAAGGAGGAACACCGTGCGCAAGCTGCTGCCGCTGCTCACCGGAACCCCGCATGCCGGCGGCCGATCCGCCCTGACCTGCCGTTACCGCTGCGGCGACGCCTGCTTCCACGAGGTGCCCAACACCAGCGACAACGAGTACGCCGGCGACGTCATCGCCAGTGCCCTCTCCCGCCGTTCGGTGATGCGCGCCGCCGCCGTGGTGACCGTCGCCACCGCCGCGGGCGGCTCCGTCCTCGGCGCGGGCGCCCCGGAGGCCCAGGCCGCGACGGCCGCGCAGGCGGCGGCGCGCCGCCCCGGCGCGTCCTCGGGGGCGCGCGGCCTGCGCTTCACGCCCGTCGCGCCGAACACCGCCGACGAGGTCACCGTCCCGCGCGGCTACGCCCAGAACGTCGTCATCCGCTGGGGCGAGCCGATCCTGCGCGGCGCGCCCGCCTTCGACCCGGACCGGCAGTCCGCCAAGGCGCAGGCCGGGCAGTTCGGCTACAACAACGACTTCCTCTCCCTCCTGCCCCTGCGGGGCGAGCCGGGCCGCCAGATCCTCGTCGCGAACCACGAGTACACCGACGAGGTCCTGATGTTCCGCGGGTACGACCCGGAGAACCCGACCCGCGAGCAGGTCGAGATCGCCTGGGCCGCGCACGGCCTGTCCGTCGTCGTCGTGCAGGAGGAGCACCGCACCGGCCGGCTCACCCCGGTCACCCGGCACCCGCTCAACCGCCGCCTCACCGCGACCAGCGTGTTCGAGCTGACCGGCCCCGCCGCCGGCAGCGACCTGCTGAAGACCTCCGCCGACCCGTCGGGCCGCAAGGTCCTCGGCACGCTCAACAACTGCGCCGGCGGCACCACCCCGTGGGGCACCACCCTCCACGGCGAGGAGAACTTCAACCAGTACTTCGCGAACGGCTCCACCGCCACCGACAAGCGCTACGGCCTCGGCTCCGGCGCCACCGAGCGCAAGTGGGAGCGGTTCGACAAGCGCTTCGACGCCAAGCAGGAGCCCAACGAGTCGCACCGCTTCGGTTGGGTCGTCGAACTCGACCCGTACGACCCCGACTCCACGCCCCGCAAGCGCACCGCGCTCGGCCGGTTCAAGCACGAGGCCGCGCAGCCCCGGCTCACCGACGACGGCCGCCCGGTCGTGTACATGGGCGACGACGAGCGGTTCGACTACTTCTACAAGTTCGTCTCCTCCAAGCGGATGATGAAGGGGAACTCGCGCGCCGCCCGCGAGCACAACCTGACCCTCCTCGACGAGGGCACCCTGTACGTCGCGAAGCTGACCGGCGACTCGCCCGCCGCCGAGTTCGACGGCACCGGCAGGCTCCCGGGCGACGGCGAGTTCGACGGTTCCGGCGTGTGGATCCCGCTGGCCACGGGCGACGTGTCGCACGTCCCCGGCATGACCGCCGACGAGGTGTACGTCTTCACGCGCCTCGCCGCGGACAAGGTGGGGGCCACCAAGATGGACCGCCCCGAGGACGTCGAGCCGTCGCCCCGCACGGGCCGCGTGTACGTCGCCCTGACGAACAACTCGCAGCGCGGCACGACCGGCAAGCCCGGCGTCGACGAGGCGAACCCGCGCGCGAAGAACAAGCACGGCCAGATCCTGGAGCTGGCCGAGCACTGGGACGACCCGGCGGCGGACGGCTTCGCGTGGCGGCTGTTCCTCGTCGCGGGCGACCCGGACGACCCGTCCACGTACTACGCCGGGTACCCGAAGGAGAGCGTGTCGCCGATCTCCTGCCCGGACAACGTCGCCTTCGACGCGTACGGCAACCTGTGGATCTCCACGGACGGCAACGCGCTCGGCACCCACGACGGGCTGTTCGGCGTGGCCACCCACGGCGAGCGGCGCGGTGAGCTGAAGCAGTTCCTGACCGTCCCGGTGGGCGCCGAGACGTGCGGGCCGGTCATCCAGAACCGCCGGGTGCTCGTCGCCGTGCAGCACCCGGGCGAGGTCGACGGCGCGTCCGTCGAGAAGCCGGCCTCGTCGTGGCCCGACGGCCCGGGCAAGCTGGTCCGCCCGTCCGTCGTCGCCGTCTACCGCGAGGACGGCCGCCCGATCGGCGTCTGACCGCGACGCCCGGCCGCCGCCGACCGGCGGCGGCCGGGAGGGCGCCCCCGCGGAGCCGGGCGCCCTCCCCCGCGGCGAGACCCCGGGCCGGACCCGCACGGCAGCCGGACCGGCCCGGCAGCGGGGCTTCACGGGGTGGCGCGGGCCTGTGCGCGCCACCTCGTGAACTGCTCCGCGGGATCCCCCGTGTACGACCACGGCACCCGCGACACCCGCGCCCCCAGCAGCCGGAACAGGTCGTCCGCCACCTCCAGCCGCCCCGCGTAGCACGCCGCGTGGGTCAGGTAGTTCAGCAGCTCCACCTCCTCCGGCCGGACCGGCCCCGGGGCGCGGTCGCCGATCCAGCGGTCCCAGGTGCGCCGCACCTCCGTCACCGCCAGCTCGTGCTTCCAGTGCTGGTCGAAGCCCCGCACCGAGGCGGGCCCCCGGCCCCGCCCCAGCGCCCCGTCCACCACGTACCGGTACTCCTCGACGCGGGCGATCTGCACCAGCACCGGCAGCGGGCAGCCGGGCGGCGCCGCGCCGGCCGCGTCGCGTGCGAAGTCGTACATCGAGCCGTGCGTGCCGTGCCACCGCGCCGACCAGTAGCGCAGCAGCTGCACGTGGCCCTCCGTGTTGTGCGGGTCGCGCCGGCGCAGCTCGTCCCACCAGCGGCGCAGCTCCGCCCGGCTCACCCCGCCCTCGTACAGCCGGGCCACCGTCAGCAGCGACACCCACGGCATCGGGTCCGCGGGCCGGGCGTCCGCCGCGGACAGGCAGGCCAGGACCGTGGAGTCGAGCCGGGCCCGGTCCACGGCGCCGCCGCGGCCCGCCGCGATCGCCGCGTCGAAGACCCGCACCACCTCGGTCGCGGCCCGCAGCACCGCCGCGTCCGGGTTGTCGGGCTCGGCGGCCCGCCAGCTCTCGACGGCCGACGTGCCGGCCGCCGCGTGGGCGAGGATCCGGACGCGGTGGGTGCGCCGCGGCCAGTCGTCCCCGGTCTCCCGCAGCAGGTCCCGCACGCCCTGCCAGCGGCCGATGGCGATGTCGTGGCGTACGTCGCCGAGCGCCTCGTCCCCGAAGTACGGGTCCGGCTCGGGGGCGGAGCGGTCCTCGCGCGTGGAGCGGCCCGCGCGGCCCGCGCGGCCCATGAGCCCCCCGGCGCGTCTCGTGGTGCGCCCGTGCCGTGGCTTCCCGGCGCCGGTCCGGTCCGGGCGTTCCCCTCCGGTGGCGCGGTGGCGTGCGGCCATGCCTTCTCCCCCCGATCGCGTGGTCGGTCGCGTGGTCAGAAGTCGGTCGCCAGGGTCTCGTCGGCGGCCGGCCGGTGCTGCCGCGGTGCGTCGCCGTACGGCACGTCCGTCTCCACCGCCAGTGCCCGTACCGCGTCCAGCTTCGCCGGACGGTAGTACGAACTACCCCGCCGCCAGTACCAGATCATCGGAATGAGACCGGTCGCGAGCCCTCCGAGGCCGACGACGAGCGACGCGGTGGACAGTTCCGCCAGCGACTCGTAGAAGATCCACAACATGAACGCCGCCCCGGCCATCGGCCACACCCCGCCCAGCAGGAAGTCCCGCACCGACGACAGCAACAGGCGGCGGTAGGCGACGACGGCGGCGAGCCCGGCGAGGCCGTAGTAGAACGCGATCTGCAGGCCCATCGCGCCGACCGCGCCGGACAGGACGTCACCGACCGAGCCGAGCGCGTTCGACGCGACGAACAGCGCCAGCGCGACCCCGCCGACGACGGCGACGGCCACCCACGGGGTGTTCCAGCGGCGGTGCACCCGTCCGAACGCGGCCGGCACCGTACGGTCCCGGCCCATCGCGAACAGCGTCCGCGTCACCTGGATCAGCGTCGTCTCCAGCGTCGCAACGGTCGACAGCATCACCGCCACGACCAGCAGTTTCCCGCCGATTCCCGGCCAGACGGCGTCACCGAGCAGAGCGAGGGTGTCGGCGTCGCCCCGCGCGGTGATCTGCTCCGTCGTCAGGACGACGTTGACCGCGATGGTGAACGCCTCGAACAGCAGGAACACCACCCCCACCCCGACGAGCGCCGACAGCCCCGCCGTGCGCCGGCCGTCGCGCGTCTCCTCGCTGAGGTTGCCGGTGACGTCCCAGCCCCAGTAGTAGAACGCCGCGATCAGCGCGCCCGACGCGAAGCCCGACACCCCGTCGAAGTGGCCGAACCCCAGCCACGACCAGTCGAACGCGGCCGCCGCGCCGCCCCGCACCACCGCGCCCAGCACGAACAGCAGGAGGAGCACCAGCTCGACGCCGGAGACGACCAGCTGCGCCCGTACGGACAGCCGGACCCCGCCCAGCACCACCAGCAGCATCACCGTGAACCAGGCCGCCCCGACCGCCGTCGCCGGCCAGGTGCCCTCCGCCAGCTCCGGGTCGAACAGGGCCAGCGTCAGCGACCCCGCCGGCAGCGACCCCGCCACCATGAACAGCGTCGCCGACACGACCAGCGCCCACCCGCACAGGAAGCCGAGGAACGGGTGCAGGGTCCGCCCCACCCACGAGTACGCGGCGCCCGCGTTCACGTCGAGCCGCCCGAGCCTCCCGTAGGCCAGCACGATGCCCAGCATGGGCAGCGCGCAGTACAGCAGCGCGGCGGGGGCGGCGAACCCGACGGCCCCGACGAGCACGGCGGTCGTCGCGGCCAGCGAGTAGGCCGGGGCACTGCCCGCGACCGCCATGAGGACGGTGTCGAACGTGCCCAGCGCATCGGGTCGGAGCCCTCTGCCGGAAGTGTTGCGCATGCCGAACGTCCTTGACTGGCAGGGGAAATGGCGCAGGGACAGCCGCATCGTAATCCCGCCTCCGGAACGCGGCGGTCCGATGCGTGTTACGTGCATTGCGTTCACGGCGGCAATCGGCCACGGAGCTCATCCACTTGCCGGTTCACCCCGACGGGTGTGCCCTGGGAGGACGACCGCCGGCAGGCCCGTCGGAAGGAGCAGCCATGGGCGCCCACACAGCCCCGGCCCGGCACCGCCGCGGCACCCGCCCCCGCGCGGGCACCGCCGCCGCCCGCCGCGGCACCGCCCTCGGCCGGGCGCTCCCCGCGGCCCTCGCCCTCGTGTACGCCCTGTACGCGGGCTTCCTCGTCCGCGGCGACGGCCCGACCACGTGGGGCCACGTCGTCTTCGGGCTCGTCTCCGGCCTGGTCCTCGGCGCGCTCTGCCACACCCTGGTCCGGGCGCGGCACGCCCTGCCGAGGGAGGCGCGGGGCCCCGCGTACGGGGCGCTGGGCGGGATCGCGATCGGCTTCCTGCACAGCGTGTCCGGCGGCACCCTCCTCGGCAGCGCCGTCCTGGGCCTGATCGTCGGCGCGGCCGTCTTCTGCGCGGCGTTCCACGTCTTCTACCCGCACGAGTGAACCCCGCCGCCCCACCCGCGCCCCGCCCGGCGGACGCCGTCCGGGCACCGGGCCGGCCGGCGGCGCCCGCGGTGGCCTTCGGCGCGGCCGCACGACCGCGGGCGGCCCGGGGCGGCCGCTTGACCTTCCCCGTGCGGGAAGCCGGAACGTGGTGCGCGCCGGGCGGGGAGCCCGGCGGGGGAGGAGACGGATCGTGGGACTGCTGACCATCGGCGCGTTCGCGCGCGCCTCCCGGCTGTCCGCGAAGGCGCTGCGCCGCTACGACGAGCTGGGCCTGCTGCGGCCGGTCCGCGTCGACCCGTCCAACGGTTACCGCTACTACGCGCAGGACCAGCTGGAACGGGCGCGACTGGTGGCGTGGCTACGGCGGATCGGGATGCCGCTGGCGCGCATCGGCGCGGTGTGCGACCTGTACGACGCGTCGGACGCGGCCGGGGCGGCACGGGAGGTCCGCGCCCACTGGGCCCGCGTCGAAGCCGACACGGCGGCCCGCCGCGACCTGGCCTCCTTCCTCGTGGACCACTTGTCGGGGAACCCGGCGGAAACGGACACGACGATGACCACCGCAACGGAACTGACCATCCGGTACGCCGCCGTCACGGACCGCGGCCTGGTCCGGGAGACCAACCAGGACGCCGCGTACGCCGGTGAGCGGCTGCTCGCCGTCGCCGACGGGTACGGCACGTCCGGCGCCGGCGCCGGGGCCGCCGCTGTCGAAGCCCTGCGCCCCCTGGATGACCTGCCGGCCGGGCGGGCCGGGGACCTGCTGAACGCCCTGGAGGACGCCGTCGTCCGCGCGAACGAGGCGGTGCGCGGCCACGAGGAGTCCGGTACGACCCTGACCGCGATGCTGTGGACCGGTTCGCGCCTCGCGCTGGTCCACGTCGGGGACACGCGTGCGTACCTGCTCCGGGACGGCCGGCTGTTCCGCGTCACGCACGACCACACCGTGGTGCAGGCCATGGTCGACGAGGGGCGCCTCACCCCGGAGGAGGCCGCCTCCCACCCGCAGCGCGCCCTGCTGCTGCGCGCGCTGGACGGCGCGGAGGAGTCCGGACGGCACCCGGAGGTGCGGCTGCACGAGGCGCGGGCGGGCGACCGGTACCTGCTGTGCTCGGACGGCCTGACGGCGGTGGTCCCGGAGACGGAGATCCACGAGGTCCTGTCCGCGGCCCCCACCCCGCGGGCGGCCGCGACGGGGCTCCTGGCCCGCGCGCACGCCGCGGGGGCCCCCGACAACACCACCTGCGCCACGGCTCACGTGGTCCCCCGCACCACCCGCTGACCGGACCGCCGCACTGCCGGCCGCCGGGGGGCGGGGCCCCGCAAGGAGCCCCGCCCCCCACCCGCCCCCCGACCGGCCGGTAGGGTTCCGGCCCGTGAGCAGGCCCGAGAGCAGTCCAGCGCCCCGTCCGGCCGGTCGTCCCGCCGGCGGTCCGGCCGGCGGCCAAGACGGCCCCCGCCCCGTCACCGTCGTCGGCATCGGCGCCGACGGCTGGGCCGGGCTGCCCGAACCGTCCCGCGCGGCCCTGCGCGCCGCCGACGTGGTCATCGGCGGCGGCGCCCGCCAGCTGGACCTCCTCCCGGACGAGGTGCGGGCCCGCCGCGTCCCCTGGCCGACCCCCCTGCGCCCCGCCGTCCCCGCCCTCCTCGCGGCGCACGCCGACCGGAGCGTCGCGGTCCTGGCGAGCGGCGACCCCATGTTCCACGGCGTCGGCCGCGCCCTCGCCGAGGTCCTCGGCCCGGACCGGCTGCGCGTCCTGCCGCACCCGTCCTCCGTCGCGTACGCCTGCGCCCGCCTGGGCTGGCCGCAGGAGGACACCGAGACGGTCACCCTCGTCGGCCGCCCCCTCGACACCCTGTCCGCCGCCCTCCACGACGGGCGCCGCCTGATCGTGCTCAGCGCCGGCGCGGCGACCCCCGCCGAGGTGGCCGCCCTGCTGCGCGCCCACGGCTACGGCCCGAGCCGCCTGCGTGTGCTGGAGCAGCTGGGCCACCCGGACCGCGAGCGCGTCCTGCACGGCACCGCCGACGACTGGCCGCACCCGCCGGGCGACCCGCTGAACCTCGTCGCCGTCGAGTGCGCCCGCGCCCCCGGCGCCCCGCGCCTCGGCGCCGTACCGGGCCTCCCGGACGAGGCGTACGAGCACGACGGGCAGCTCACCAAGCGCCACGTCCGCGCCGCGACGCTCGCCGCGCTGGCGCCCGCGCCGGGCGAACTGCTGTGGGACGTCGGCGGCGGCTCCGGCTCCATCGGCGTCGAGTGGATGCGCGTCCACCGCACGTGCCGGGCGATCACCGTCGAGCGGGACCCGGTGCGGGCGGAGCGGATCGCCCGCAACGCCGCCGCCCTCGGCGTGCCCGGCCTGCGCGTGGTCACCGCCGCCGCGCCGGACGGCCTGGCGGGCCTCGACGCGCCGGACGCCGTCTTCGTCGGCGGCGGCCTCACCGCGCCCGGCCTGCTCGACGCGTGCTGGGCGGCGCTGCGCCCCGGCGGCCGGCTGGTCGCGAACACCGTGACGCTGGAGTCGGAGGCGCTCCTCGCCGAGCGGTACCGGCGGCACGGCGGCGAACTCGTCCGGCTGGCGGTCGCCCACGCCGTTCCGGTGGGCGGTTTCACCGGCTGGCGTCAGGCGATGCCGGTCACGCAGTGGTCCGTAACGAAGGCGGGAGCAGAGGAACAATGACGGTCTACTTCATCGGCGCGGGCCCGGGTGCCGCCGACCTGATCACCGTGCGGGGCGCCCGCACCCTCGCCTCCTGCCGGGTGTGCCTGTACGCCGGCTCGCTGGTCCCGGAGGAACTGCTCGCCGAGTGCCCGCCGGACGCGCGGCTCGTCGACACGGCCCGCATGGACCTGGACGCCATCACGCGGGAGCTGGTCGCCGCCCACGAGGCCGGTCACGACGTGGCGCGGCTGCACTCCGGCGACCCGTCCGTGTTCAGCGCGGTCGCGGAGCAGATGCGGCGCCTCGACGCGGCGGGCGTGCCGTACGAGGTGGTGCCGGGCGTCCCGGCGTTCGCGGCGGCCGCGGCGGCGCTGAAGCGGGAGTTGACCGTCCCGACCGTCGGTCAGACCGTCATCCTGACGCGGATCGCGCAGCAGGCCACCCCCATGCCCCCGGGCGAGGACCTGGCGACGCTGGGCCGCAGCGGCGCCCTGCTGGTGCTGCACCTGGCGGCCCGTTACGTCGACCTCGTCGTCGCCGAACTCGTCCCGCACTACGGCGAGGACTGCCCGGCCGCCGTCGTCGCGATGGCCAGCCGCCCCGACGAACTGGTGCTGCGCGGCACCCTCGCGGACATCGCCGGGCGGACGAAGGCCGCGGGCATCACGCGCACGGCGGTGATCCTCGTCGGACGCACCCTCGCGGCGACGCAGTTCCGCGACAGCCACCTGTACTCCCCGGAGCGGGACCGGCACGTCTGCGACTGATGAGAATCCCCACACGGGAAATCACGGCTGTGGGCACAACTGTGCCGGTTGCCCTGCTTCGCCCGGTGGTGGAACGACTTATTCCGCGATCGGTCGGGCCGGGCCGCGTCCCACCGCCTTCACCGTGACGGAGTTCGCTCCCTACGATCGTGCGATCACCGACGTGCTCCGTCGCGTTCACGACTTCCGCTCCCGAGAAAGAGCATCCGTGAAGACCAGACGTACTCTCGCAACGGCCGTCGCCGCTGCCGTCATCGCGCCCGTGGCCCTCCTCGCCGCGTCTCCCGCGTCCGCCGCGACCGTGACCCCGCCGCCCGCGCGGCCCGCCGTCTCCGCGTCGCCGTCGCCCGACACGTTCGGGAAGGGCCCGTCCGTCGCGGACCTGGAGAAGGCCGTCGCGGAGGCGCGCAAGGCGTACGACGCGGCCGTGGCCGCCAAGGAAGCCGCCTACAAGGAACTGGAGAAGGCCCTCGACGGTCCCACGGCGGAGTCCCTCGCGTACGACGCCGCCAAGAAGGAGGCCGACGCCGCCACCGCCGCGCACACCGCCGCGGTGAAGGCGCTCGACGAGGCGAAGGCGAAGCTCGCCGGCCTGGGCGGCACCGCGACGCCCGAGGAGCGCGCCGCCGCGGAGAAGGCCGTCAAGGACGCGCAGGCCGCGGCCGACGCCGCCGCGACGGCGAAGACCGCCGCCGACGGCAAGCTGGACGCCGCCGGCGACGCGTACGACGACATGCGCGTCGCCGCTGCGCGGGCCTACAGCCTGACCCAGCAGGCGGTCGAGAAGGCCCGCACCGACCTCGCCGCCGCCGAGAAGGCGCTCGCGGACGCGAAGAAGGACGAGGAGGACGACGGCATGTGCGAGGGCGACGACGCCCTCGTCGCCGAGCTGACCGGCCTGCCGGCGAAGGTCACCGCCGGCACCACCGTCGACCTCACCGTCCGCGTCACCAACGACACGGACGAGGCGGTGGACCGGGCCTACGGGCAGATCCTCCTGGCGCCCGGCGGCAAGGAGCTCGCCTCCCTGTTCGACCTCCAGTACGCGACGTCCGCCTCCGCCAAGTGGCGCGACGTGGACTCGTGGGGGGTCGCCGTGAACGTCGGCGCGCTGAAGTCCGGCGCCCACGCGGACTTCAGGCTGCGGCTGAAGCCGGCCGCCTCGCTCAAGGACTGGTCGGGCCGGATCGAGGTGAGCGGCTGGTACGAGCGCGGCGACGACTGCGGCGCCAACACCACCCTCAAGGCCCACAAGTTCCAGGTCGTCGCGGCCCCGGTCGCGAGCCCGTCACCGACCCCGTCGCCGACCCCGTCGTCGGGCCCGTCGCCCCAGGGCGGCACGACGACCACCCCGGTCGGGACGACCACGACCACCACCACGGCCGGGACGCTCGCCAAGACCGGTTCCTCCGACGCCCTGCACGGCCTCGCCCTCGCGAGCGGCACCGCCGTGCTGCTCGGCGCGGGCGCGGTGTTCGCCACCCGCCGCCGCCGCGCGACGGACGCCTGACGCACCACGGCACCACGAAGGCCCCGGCCGCTCCGCCCTCCCCGGGCCGGGGCGGCCGGGGCCTTCGGCGCGCCGCCCCGCGCACCCGCACCACCCCGGGCCGCCGCCCCGTGCCCGGCCCCGGAAGCACCGGCCCGCGGGCCCCCGGTCCCGCCGTACGCCCCCGACGCCCCCTTCCGCTCACCGGGCGACCTGTGTTCACTGGCGGACGCTCACCACGTACGAACGGGAGGCGCCATGGCCGGAAAACGAGCCGCGAGGTGATCGCGGTGGTCGGGCACGCCGACCTGACCCCGGAGACGCTGACCCTGGTCGAGGCGGAACTGCGGGCCCGCCTGGAACGCCAGGAGGACGGCACGAGGGGCGTCGTACGCGTCGGGGCGGGCTTGCCGCTGGCGTTCGGCCGCGCGGCCCGGGAGGCGGGCCGGCCCCTGGTGGTGCTGCTCCCGGCGCAGGGCTCGGTACCGGCGGTGCTCCCGCACCGGGACCGCCCCGCGGCGGGCGAACTGCTGCGGCTGGCCGAGCAGATGCGGCTCGTGCCGTACGACCCGGAGGGCCGCGACGCGTGCGTGGGCGCCGACGAGCGCATGATCACCACGAGCCGCCGCCTCCTGGCGGTCTGGGACGGCTCCCCGGCGGACGGCCGCGACGCGACGGCCCACCTGGTCGCCTTCGCCCGGGCCCGGGGCATCCCGGTGGAGGTCGTCTGGCCCCCCGGCGCCACCCGCCGGCCCCCGCCGGGCCGCTGACCCGCGGCCGTACGCCGCCCCGCGGCCGTACGCCGCCCGCGCCCGCACCCCGCCCCACGGTCCGAAGCCGCCGGTCCGAAGCCCCGCGTCCGGTCCGAAGCCCCCGCCCCGGGCCGTCCCGGCGCCGGCTCAGCCCAGGATGCCGCGGTCGTACCCGACCGCCACCGCGGCCGCGCGGTCCTTCACGCCGAGCTTGCCGTACAGGTGGGTCAGATGGGTCTTGACCGTCGCCTCGCTGATGAACAGCTCACGGGCGATCTCGCGGTTGGACGTGCCCCTCGCGACCAGTTCGAGCACCTCGCGCTCACGGGCCGACAGCGCCGAACCCGCGGGCGCGGCGGGCTTCCTGACGGCGCTGACCAGGCGGGAGGCGACGGCGGGCGACAGCACGGTGCGCCCCTCGGCGGCGGCCCGGACCGCCGCGAACAGGTCCTCGCGGGGCGCGTCCTTGAGCAGGTAGCCGGTGGCGCCCGCCTCGATCGCGGGGATCGTGTCGGAGTCCGTGTCGTACGTGGTGAGGACGAGGACCCTGGCACGGGCGCCGAGCCGGGTGAGTTCGGCGATGGCCTCCACCCCGCTGCCGGCCGGCATGCGCAGGTCCATGAGGACGACGTCCGGGTCGAGGCGCAGGGCGCGTTCGACGCCCTCGACGCCGCCCGCCGCCTCGCCGAGGACGTCGAAGCCCGGTTCGGAGGCGAACATGCCGCGCAGACCGTCCCGTACGACGGGGTGGTCGTCGACGATCAGCAGCGTGATGGCGCGGTCAGTCATGGCGCACCAACGGTACGCGGGCGCCGACCGCGGTGCCCTGGCCGGGTTCCGACTCGACGGTGACGGTGCCCGCGACGCGTTCGGCGCGGGCGCGCATGCCGTCCAGGCCGAAGCCGCCGGTGCCGGTGCGCGGCGGCACGGCGAGGGGGTCGAAGCCGCGCCCGTCGTCCCGTACGTCCAGGGTGACCTCGTCGCCCATGTAGGAGAGGGTGACGCCGGCGCGGGTGGCGCCGGCGTGCCGGGCCGCGTTGGCGAGGGCCTCCTGGGCGATCCGCAGGAGGGTCGCGGCGACCTCGTCGTGCAGCGGCTCCTCGGTGCCGGTGACGGTGAACCGGGTGTCGACGCCGGTGCGTCCGGCCCATTCGGCGACGGTCTTCTCCAGCGCCCGGGGGAGCGCGTCGTGCTCCAGGGCGGACGGGGAGAGGTTCTGCACGGAGCGCCGCGCCTCGCCCAGGGAGTGGCGGGCGAGCGCCTGGGCGCGGTCCAGGTGCTCGCGGGCCGGGCCGGGGCCGGTGGCGGTGGCGACCGCCTGGAGCTGGGTGATGATGCCGGCCAGGCCCTGGGCGATGGTGTCGTGGATCTCGGCGGCGAGGCGGCGGCGCTCGTCGGCGACGCCCGCCTCCCGTGCCTGGAGGACGAGTTGGGCCTGGAGGGCGGCGTTCTCGGCGAGGGCCTCCTCCAGGGCGGTGATGGTCGCGGCCCGTTCGGCGGCCTTCTCCCTCTCCTTGCCCTCCAGGTGCTCCATGACGACGGCGAGGACCGTGTTGAGCGCGAACAGCGCCCCGAAGGCGGCCCAGTTCATCGGTGACGCGGGCGGCAGGCCGCCGGACTGGGAGCCCGCCATGGTGACGGCGGTGACCACCAGCCCGGCCCGGCAGGCGCGCGGCGGCAGCAGGCGCCCGGCCTCGAAGTAGCCGAGGCAGGCGTAGATCGCGAAGAAGGGGTTGAGCCAGGTGAGGGCGAAGGCGAAGGCGGTGCGGAGCGTGAAGTAGACGCGCCCCGCGACGGTTCCCTCGGGCAGCACCGGGGGCCCGAGCCCCGTACCGCCGCCCGCCCTGGAGCGCCCCCCGCCGTCCGTGCGGGCCCCGCCCTCCGGTCCCCTCGCCAGCAGCCGGGGCACGGCCCGGCTCCACCACCCCTGGAGGGCCAGCGACGCGAGGAGCAGGACCACCGCGGCGTACACCTCCCGCCGGGTCATCACCAGGTCGGCGGTCGCGGCGGAGATGAGGGTGGCGAGGCCGAGCAGGGCGTACGGGCCGTACCGGAAGAACTGGGCCCACCGCTCCTCGAGCGTCGTCGTCATGCCTGTCCTACTCCCAGGTGAACCAGCGTCGGGCCGCGGCCGTCAGCAGGACCGCCCAGAGCGCCATGATCCCAAGGAGCGTCAGGTCGGGCCAGCCCCCGGCGGCGGCCTGGTCCAGGGCCCGCGAGGCGGCGCCCAGGGGCGTGAGGTGCACGATGCGCTGGAGGGCCTCCGGCATGGCCGAGACCGGCAGCCAGACCCCGGAGGTGAACATCGCCGGGAAGAACACCGCCGACCCCACCGCCTGGGTGATCTTGGTGGTGCGGCTGACGGCGGAGACGGTGCCGCCCAGGGCCAGGGTGGCCAGCGCGGCGAGCACGAAGGCCGTGAGGTAACCGGGCACGTGGCCGGGCAGGGCCACGCCGAAGACGATCCGGCCCACGGCGAGGGCGAGCAGCGCGGAGACCAGGACGGCGGCGCCGTGCAGGGCGACCTGCGCGCCGACGAGGGCGGCGGGCCGCAGGGGCGTGGTCGACATGCGGCGCAGGATGCCGCGCTCGCGGTAGCCGGTGAGGACGGGCGGCATGGACTGGACGCCGGCCGTGATCAGGGAGAGCAGGAGGGCGATGGGGACGTACAGGTCCACGACGCGCAGGCCGCCCAGGTCGGGCGACGGCTCGCGGAACGACGGGATCGCGCCCAGGACGCACAGCAGGGCCGTGGGGAAGACGAGGATCCAGAAGAGGGCGGCCGGCTCCCGCAGGAAGAGGCGCGCCTCGGCCTTGAGGACGGCGGTGGCGCTGCCCCGGACGGCGGGGGCGCCGCCCCGGTCGGGGGTGGGGCGGGCAGAGGTGGTGGCGGTCATGCGTCCGGTCCCGTCAGGTCGAGGTAGGCGTCGTCCAGGGTGGCTTCGGTGACGCGGAGCCGCAGGGCGGTGACGCCCCGCCCGGCGAGCAGCGCCAGCACGGCGCCCGCGGTCTCGTCGGTGCCGCGCACGAGGATCCGGCCGTCCCGCTCGGCCACGGAGGCGACGGAGGGCAGGTCCGCCAGGAGCCGGGTGTCCAGCGGGGCGGAGGGGCTGAAGGAGATCTCCGTGCCGCCCGCGCTGCGCCCGATGAGGCCGGCCGGAGTGTCCAGCGCGGTGACCCGGCCGCCGTCGATCAGGGCGATCCGGTCGCACAGGCGCTGGGCCTCCTCCATGAAGTGCGTGACCAGCAGCACGGTGACGCCGCTGTCGCGCACGTCCTCGATGAGCCGCCAGGTGTCGCGGCGGGCGCGCGGATCGAGCCCGGTGGTCAGCTCGTCGAGGACGACGACGCGGGGGTTGCCGATCAGGGCGAGCGCGATGAACAGGCGCTGCTTCCGCCCGCCGGACAGCTTCGCGAACCGCGTGCCGAGGTGGTCGGTGAGCCCGAGGCGCTCGGCGAGGGCGCGCCAGTCGGCGGGCTCCGGGTAGCAGGCGGCGTACAGTTCGAGCGCCTCCCGGACGGTGATCTTCGGCTGCAGCTCACTCTCCTGCAGCTGCGCGCCGAGGAGCCGGGTGAGGGGGCCGCGGTCGGCGGCGGGGTCGTACCCGGCGACGCGCACGGTGCCGGCGTCGGGCCGCCGCAGTCCCTCCACGCACTCGACGGTGGTGGTCTTGCCCGCGCCGTTGGGCCCGAGGATCCCGAAGACCTCCCCCTCCTCGACGGCGAAGGACACGCCGTCGACGACCGCCCTGCCCCCGTAGGCCTTGCGCAGGCCGCTGACTTCGATGATTGCCATGCCCCGAGCCTGCCGGGACGGGGCGGGCCCGGACATCGCCCGTCACGCTCGACCCGGCATCAACCGATCGGTTGATGCCGGGTACGACCCCGGGGCGCGCCGCTACGAGGCGGAGCCGGGGCGGTCGGTGCGGCGGGCCTGCTTCATCTCCGCCTCGTACAGGTGGGTGCGGCCCTCGGCCAGCTCGTCCACCGCGGCGCGTTCGAGGTCCTTGAACGGCTGGTAGTACGTGTCGTCGTAGGCCTCGACGATCTGGAAGGTCCAGTGGCCGGGGATGACGTCGCGGCCCAGGATCTCCTCGCGCACCCGCTCGGCCCACTCCGGGTGGCCGGCCTCGCGCAGCAGCTCCACGGCCCGGCCCAGCTCCAGGTCCGCCGAGCCGGTCAGCTGGTGGAAGCCGTAGAGGTGCCCGCGTGCCCGTTCCGTCGTCTCCAGCGCTTTCGACAGGGATCCCAGCGCCTCCACCAGGGTGTCGCTGACGCCGTCGGGGCGCCGGTGGTCGCGGTCGGGGCCGTCGTGGTGCGTGTTCATCGTCCTGCCGTCCAGCCGGTGGGGGGAGGCGTGCGGGTGCGCGCCCCCGGGAGGTGCGGGCCGGCCTCGCCGACCGCCGGCCCACCCCTGAGGGTGCCCCCGTCCCCGCGCGGGAACCACCCCGAACCCCCGGAGGGCGGACGGCCCCGTCCGGCGGGCGGGGAAGGTGCGGGCCGTGCCCCGCGTGGTACCCGGGCGGGGAACGACGCCGGGCTCTCGCACCCCGTACGGAGGGCGACCGATGCAGACCTTCCTGCCCTATCCCGACTTCCGCTCCTCCGCGCTGTCCCTGGACCGCCGCCGGCTCGGCAAGCAGCGGGTCGAGGCGCTCCAGGTCCTGCGGGGCCTCACGGTGCCCGGCTACGGCTGGCGCCGGCACCCGGCGGTGCGGATGTGGACCGGGTACGAGGAGGCGCTGGTCCGGTACGGCCTGGAGGTCTGCCGGGTGTGGCGCGAGATGGGCCACCAGGACAGCTGCGCGGCCTCCCTCGTCTCCGGCTTCGCCGCGCTCCACCCCCACGCGCCGGTACGCCACCAGGAGGTCCTGGCCGCCGCCGGGGACCTGCCGCCCTGGCTCGGCGACATCGCCTTCCACCGCAGCCACCGCTCGGCCCTCGTCCGCAAGGAACCGGACGCCTACACCGGCCTGTTCCCCGGGGTGCCCGACGACCTGCCGTACGTCTGGCCCTCCTCGGACCGCCGGAGCGACGTGCTCTCCGAGTGACCGCCGGGCCCGGTCACCGGCCGGGGCCGGAAGGCCGCGCAGCGGGCCGGGGAAGCCCTCGGGACCGGCCGGCGGACGACCGGGACCGGCGGGGACGGTCCAACGTCGAAGGGCCCCACCGCAAGCGGTGGGGCCCTTCGACATCGTGCCCGGTGAGGCACTGGCGGAGGATACGAGATTCGAACTCGTGAGGGGTTGCCCCCAACACGCTTTCCAAGCGTGCGCCCTAGGCCTCTAGGCGAATCCTCCGGCAGGAACATTACATGACGTCGAGCCGTGCTCGCGAACTCGTTCCCCGGGCTGAGGATCGGGTACCCTGGGCGCAGCCCCTCACGTGGCGCTATCTGACTGAACTCCCCCAGGGCCGGAAGGCAGCAAGGGTAGGTCGGCTCTGGCGGGTGCGTGGGGGGCGCTTGCGTTGGCGGGTGGATCTTGAGGCGGGCCGTTTGTCGGCGGGGCCCGATATCGTCGTAAGCGTGTCGTCCCTCGCGCTGTACCGCCGCTATCGCCCCGAGTCCTTCGCCGAGGTCATCGGGCAGGAGCATGTCACCGACCCACTGCAGCAGGCGCTGCGGAACAACCGGGTCAATCACGCGTACCTGTTCAGCGGGCCGCGCGGCTGTGGCAAGACGACCAGTGCCCGCATCCTCGCGCGCTGCCTGAACTGCGAGGAGGGCCCCACGCCGACGCCGTGCGGCGAGTGCCGGTCCTGCCGGGACCTCGCGCGCAACGGGCCGGGCTCCATCGACGTGATCGAGATCGACGCCGCGTCGCACGGTGGTGTGGACGACGCCCGTGACCTGCGCGAGAAGGCGTTCTTCGGCCCCGCGGGCAGCCGGTACAAGATCTACATCATCGACGAGGCGCACATGGTCACCTCGGCGGGGTTCAACGCCCTGCTGAAGGTGGTGGAGGAGCCGCCGGAGCACCTCAAGTTCATCTTCGCGACGACCGAGCCCGAGAAGGTCATCGGGACCATCCGGTCGCGCACTCACCACTACCCGTTCCGGCTGGTCCCGCCCGGGACGCTGCGGGAGTACCTCGCCGAGGTGTGCGGGCGGGAGCGGATCCCCGTCGAGGACGGCGTGCTGCCGCTCGTCGTGCGGGCCGGCGCCGGGTCCGTGCGCGACTCGATGTCCGTCATGGACCAGCTCCTCGCCGGCGCCGGCGAGGAGGGCGTGACGTACGCCATGGCCACCTCCCTCCTCGGGTACACCGACGGATCGCTGCTCGACGCGGTCGTCGAGGCGTTCGCGACCGGGGACGGCGCGGCCGCGTTCGAGGTGGTCGACCGGGTCGTCGAGGGCGGGAACGACCCCCGCCGGTTCGTCGCCGACCTGCTGGAGCGGCTGCGCGACCTGGTGATCCTCGCCGCCGTGCCCGACGCCACCGACAAGGGGCTCATCGACGGGCCCGCCGACGTCGTCGAGCGCATGCAGGCCCAGGCGTCCACGTTCGGCGCCGCCGAGCTCAGCCGCGCCGCCGACATCGTCAACACCGGTCTCACCGAGATGCGCGGCGCCACCTCGCCGCGCCTCCAGCTGGAGCTGATCTGCGCGCGGGTGCTGCTGCCCGCCGCGTTCGACGACGAGCGGTCGGTCCAGGCCCGCCTGGAGCGGCTGGAGCGCGGGATGCACGTCCAGCCCGCCGGCCCCGGGCCCGCCGTGGGGTACGTGCCGGGCCCCGGCGCCCACGCGCCCGCCGCGGTGCCGGGCGCCGCGTACGCGGGCGCGCCGGACGGCGGCGGGGCCGCCGCCGCGCGGGCCGCCGTGCGCGGCGGCGAGGCGGGGCCGGGCGGGGCCGGCGTTCCGGCCGCGCCGCCCGCCCCCGTACCGCCCTCCGCCCCCGTACCGCCGCCTGCCCCCGCACAGCCCGCCGCCCCCGCGCAGCCGGTGGCGGCCGCGGCCCAGGCGGCCCCCGTGGCGCCGCCCGCCGACGCCGCGCCCGCGTCCCGCGCCCCCGGCGCCTGGCCCACCGCCGCCGCGCCCGGTGCCGGAGGCGGCGCCGCCGGAGGCGTACGGCAGCCCGGCGCCTGGCCCTCGGCCGCCGCGCCCGGCCAGGGCCGCCCCGCCGCGCCCGCCCCGCAGCAGCAGCCCCAGGCGCCCGCCCCGGCCGCCCCGGCCGCTCCCGCCCCCGGCGTCTCCGCCGACATGGCGCAGGGCGCCGCCCAGGTGCGCGCCATGTGGCCCGGCGTCCTGGAGGCCGTCAAGAACCGACGCCGCTTCACGTGGATCCTGCTCAGCCAGAACGCCCAGGTGGCCGGGTTCGACGGCACCACCCTCCAGCTCGGCTTCCTCAACGCCGGCGCCCGCGACAACTTCGCGAGCAGCGGCAGCGAGGAGGTCCTGAGGCAGGCCCTCGCCGAGCAGTTCCACGTCGACTGGAAGATCGAGGCGATCGTCGACCCGTCCGGCGGCGCCGGGCAGGCCCCCTCCCCCCAGAGCGGTCACGGCCGCCCCGCCGGTCCGCCCGCGCCCGGACCCCAGTCCCCGCCGCCCCCGCAGGCCGCGCCCCGCCCCGTACGGCAGTCCCCGGCCGCCCCCGCGCCGCACCAGCCGCCGCAGGGCGGTCCCGGCGCCGGACCCGCCGGCCACGGGGGGCGGCACCCCGCCGCGCCCCCGCCGGTCGCGCCCGAGGACGACGTGCCGGAGGAGGACGACCCGGACCTCGTCGACTCCGCGCTCTCCGGCCACGACCTGATCGTCCGCGAGCTCGGCGCGACCGTGGTGGAGGAATACACGAACGAGTAGGGAGCGTCCGCTCGGCGGCCCGCACAAAGAGCGGCCCGCCCGCCGGGCTACCCTGGCTGGCGTGAAGGTCCTCGTCATCGGCGGCGGCGCCCGCGAACACGCCCTGTGCCGCTCCCTCTCCCTCGATCCCGACGTCACCGCTCTGCACTGCGCGCCCGGCAACGCCGGAATCGCGGAGGTCGCCGAGCTCCACCAGGTCGACGCCCTCGACGGCGCGGCCGTGGCCCGCCTGGCCGGTGACCTGGAAGCCGACCTGGTCGTCGTCGGCCCGGAGGCGCCGCTCGTCGCCGGCGTCGCCGACGCCGTCCGCGCGGCCGGCATCCCCTGCTTCGGCCCCTCCGGCCAGGCCGCGCGGCTGGAGGGCTCGAAGGCGTTCGCCAAGGACGTGATGGCGTCCGCGGGCGTGCCCACGGCCCGCAGCTACGTGTGCACCACGCCCGCCGAGATCGACGAGGCCCTCGACGCGTTCGGCGCCCCGTACGTCGTCAAGGACGACGGCCTCGCCGCCGGCAAGGGCGTCGTCGTCACCGACGACCTGGAGCAGGCCCGCGCCCACGCCCTGTCCTGCGAGCGCGTCGTCATCGAGGAGTACCTGGACGGCCCCGAGGTCTCCCTCTTCGCGATCACCGACGGCACCACCGTCCTCCCCCTCACGCCCGCCCAGGACTTCAAGCGCGCCCTCGACGGAGACGAAGGCCCCAACACGGGCGGCATGGGCGCCTACTCGCCGCTGCCGTGGGCCGACCCGAAGCTCGTCGACGAGGTCATGGCGACGGTCCTCCAGCCGACCGTCGACGAACTGCGCCGCCGCGGCACGCCGTTCTCCGGCCTGCTGTACGCGGGCCTCGCGATCACGTCGCGCGGTGTGCGGGTCATCGAGTTCAACGCCCGCTTCGGCGACCCCGAGACGCAGGTCGTCCTCGCCCGGCTGCGCACCCCGCTCGCCGGTGTCCTGCTGCACGCGGCGAACGGCACGCTCGACTCCGAGCCGCCGCTCACCTGGCGCGACGAGGCCGCCGTCACCGTGGTCGTCGCCGCGCACGCCTACCCCGGCACGCCGCGCACCGGCGACCCGATCACCGGCCTGGACGAGGTGGCGGAGCGGGACGCCCCGCACGCGTACGTCCTGCACGCCGGTACCAAGCGGGACGGCGACGCGGTCGTGAGCGCCGGCGGGCGGGTCCTGTCGGTCACCGCGACCGGCGAGGACCTGGCGCAGGCGCGGGAGCGGGCGTACGCGGCGGTCGGGCGCATCCGGCTGGACGGCTCCCAGTACCGCACGGACATCGCGCGCGCGGCCGCGGAGCAGCGGTAGGCGCGGGGCGGGCCCGGGGGCGTACGCCCGGGCCCGCCGTACACCCATGAGCGCCCCGAACCGTCCTCAGCCCTGCCCAAGCCATTCCATCGAGTGACGGCTCGCCCATCCGAATGACGCCTGCCGACACCCCAACTAGGGTGCCGCGCAGGCGTTCCGGCACTTGGCCCACCGGCATTGCGATGTCAGTGGCGAGTGTCACAGTGGGGGAGTGAGCAAAACCGTCGCAGGGGTGGAGGGGGTGACGTACGGCCGTGTTCGGTGCCGGATCCGACAGCGGCGGCAGGAGCGCGGTGCGCGCCCTGGGCGCCATGGGTGAGGAGCGGGGCGCGCGCGCCGCGCGCGCCCGGGCCCTGGCCGTGCTGCGCGTGCGCGGCAGGGCACTGGCCGTCGCCCTCCTGCCGGCGGCGCTGGCCGTCGTCCTGCTGGCCGGCGGGGTGACGGGGCGGCTGGAGGGACCCGGCTGGGACGCCGCCCGCTGGGCGGTGTCCGGTGCCGCGGTGGCCGTGCTGCTGGGCGCGGTGGGCGTCGGCGCGGTGATCGCGCGGGCCAGACCGGCGCTCACGCCGACGGTGGAGATCGCGGAGGCCGCCGCGCCCGACCTGTACCGGATGGTGCGGGACCTGGCGGCGCGGCTGGCGGTGCCGGCGCCGTCCGCGATAGCGCTCACGCCGGACTGCGACAGCTGGCTGGAGGACCGCACGCACCGGGCGCACCGCCTGCCCGGCGGGGCGCACGACCCGGCGGGCGCCGCTCCGGTCCTGGTCATAGGGTCGCCGTTCCTGTGGTGGATGAGGGTCGGCGAGCTGCGGGCGGTGCTGGCGCCGGTCGTGGCCGGCACGGGGCCGTCCGCCCACCCGGACATAGCCGCCGCGCGGCGGTTCGTGCGGGGACTGGACGCGGCGGTGGCGCTGCCCGCCCGGCCGGACCTCGGCCCGGTGCGGCGCCTGGGCGCGCGTGCCGCGGGCGCGGTGGCCCGGCTGATGCTGCGGGCCGCACGGGAGCACGCCGCCGAGATGGAGCGGGGTGTCGCGGCGGCCGCGTCGGAGCGGGCGCAGACGGTGGACTACGGGCTGCGGATCGTCGCCCAGGAGCAGGTCGGCCTCGCGTACGCGGGGTGGGACCGGCTGCTGAGCAGGGTGGCGCTGCCCGCGTGGCGCATGGGGAGGTGGCCGTCCCGGCTGGACGCGGGCGTCGTCTCGGCGCTCACGGAGCTGTCCCGGCGCGACCGGCTCGCCGAGGGGTTCACGTCGCGGCTCGGTGAGCGGCCGGCGTGCGACCTGCTGGAGGAGCCGGGACTCGTCGACGAGGCCACGTCCCTGCTGGCCGCGCGCCTCTTCCACGGCGGCCCCGCCGAACCGGGGCCCGACTGGGCGCCGGTGGATTGGCAGCAGTACCCGGAGGAGGTCGTCGACCGGAAGTGGCGCACCGAGGCCGCGCGCCTCCACCGCGTCCTGGACCGGCTGGGCATCCGCGCCACCCCGGAGGGGCCGACGCTGACCCGGGTCCTGGACCACTTCTCGACGGCCGACGACGGGGAGACGCTGGCGGCGGCGCTGAGCGCGGAGCTCTCCCGCGAGGAGCGCGCCCCCCACGGGGACGCCCCGGCGGAGGCACCGCCCACGGCACACGCCCCGCCCCCGGCACCCGCGCCCTCCGCCGCGCCCGCGCCGGTCGCGGGCACCGCCCCGGCCGCGGATGCCGGCAGGACCTCCGGCCCCGGCCACACGACGGGCACCGGCCGGCGCGGCGACGGCACCGTCCCGTACCCCGCCCCGATCCCGGGCACCGGCCGAGCAGCGGACACCGGCCACACGACGGGCACCGGCCGGCGCGGCGACGGCACCGCCGCGGCTCCCGGCGGAGGCACCGACGCCCCCGCGCCCGCCGCCCTCGCCCCCGCCATCCGGGGAGCCGACGACCTGCCCCTGCTGCCGCTCCAGCCGCCCCGCAGCGGACGGGAGCTGCTGGCGGACCACGTGCTGGCCATGGTGTGCTGCGCCGCCGTCGACACCGCCGGCGCGGCGCCCGGGCTGGACTGGCTGGACGGCCCCGTGCTGCTCGTCGGCGACGGCGGCGGGAGGCGGCGGGCCGACGTGGCGCCCGGGGTCCTCGCCCTGATCGAGGAGGCCGACCCCGAGCCGCTGCGGGGCTGGCTCGCCTCCGTCGGCGCGCGCCCCGAGAAGCCCGTGCGCCTCGTCTGACGGCCCCGGCGACGTCCCCGGCCCGGCCGCCCCGCGGGCCGTCCCCGCCGGCCCCCCGCGCACCGTGATCGGTACACCCCTTCCGTTTACGTCAATTCGCGACGACGGGTGACGGAGTGCGTGCGTAATGTGATGTGCTGGGGACCGGCGCTGAACGTGTCGGGACGGCCGGACGCGGGAGTCGAGGGAGGGGCGCAGCGTGGGGGCGGAGCAGCTTCGGCGGTGGGAGTCGGGGGCCCTGGCCCATGCCGCGGACGACCCGTTCGGCCAGGGCCCGCTGCCCTGGCTGCGCGGGACCGAGCAGTACGTGGACGAGGACGGCCGCATCACGCCCTGGTACGCGGAGCCCGCCCGGCGCCACCCCGCCCGGGGCAACGGCCCCCGCGCGGCCGACGACGTCCGCCTCCAGATCAAGGGCTTCACCTCGACCGGTGCCGTCGCCCCCGGCGAGGCGATCGATTTCCACGTCACCGTGAACCCGCCCCAGCAGTTCTCGGTCGACGTCTATCGCGTCGGTCACTACGGCGGGGACGGCGCCACCAAGATCACCACCAGTCCCCGCCTCTCCGGCATCGCCCAGCCCACCCCGCTCGCCGCCGACCGCACGGTCTCCTGCCACCACTGGTGGCTCTCCTGGCGGCTGCAGGTCCCGGCGTACTGGTCGACCGGCGCGTACGTCGCCGTCCTCACCACCGTCGACGGCTACCGCTCCCACATCCCCTTCACCGTCCGCGACGGCCACCCCGCCGACCTGCTGCTCGTCCTGCCCGACGTGACCTGGCAGGCGTACAACCTCTACCCGGAGGACGGCCGCACGGGCGCGAGCCTGTACCACGCGTGGGACGAGCAGGGCCGCCTCCTGGGCGAGTCGCACGCCGCGGTCACGGTCTCCTTCGACCGCCCGTACGCCGGCCAGGGCCTGCCCCTGCACGTCGGCCACGCGTACGACGTCATCCGCTGGGCCGAGCGCTACGGCTATGACCTCGCCTACGCCAACGCCACCGACCTCCACTCCGGCCGCGTCGACCCCACCCGTTACCGGGGCGTGGTCTTCCCCGGCCACGACGAGTACTGGTCGGTACCGCTGCGCCGCGCCGTCGAGGAGGCCCGCGACAGCGGCACGTCCCTGGTCTTCCTCTCCGCCAACACCCTGTACTGGCAGGTCGAGCTGGCCCCGTCGCCGTCCGGCGTGCCCGACCGCCTCCTGACGTGCCGGAAGCGCCGGGGCCCCGGCAGGCCGGCGCTGTGGCGGGAGGCGGACCGGCCGGAGCAGCAGCTGCTCGGCATCCAGTACGCGGGCCGCGTCCCCGAGCCGCACCCCCTCGTCGTGCGCAACGCCGGGCACTGGCTCTGGGAGGCGACCGGCGCCGGCGAGGGCGACGAGCTGCCGGGCCTCGTCGCGGGCGAGGCCGACCGGTACTTCCCGCGCACGGCGCTGCCCGCGCACCAGCGCCGCATCCTCCTCGCGCACTCCCCGTACCGGGACGCCGACGGGGCCCTGCGCCACCAGGAGACGTCCCTGTACCGGGCCCCGTCCGGGGCGCTGGTCTTCGCGTCCGGCACGTTCGGCTGGTCCCCCGCCCTGGACCGGCCGGGTCATGTCGACCCGAGGGTCCAGCGCGCCACGGCGAACCTGCTGGACCGCATCTGCAAACGCGACTAGAACGTCCCTGCACCCCTGGCCACGGCCCGCCTCCCCGCGTGCGGGAGAATCGGAGTCGATTGGACAGACCCACGGGGAGGAACCGTGTCCGGATTCGTAGAAAAGCCCGAGCCCCTTCAGGTGCCGGGCCTGGTACACCTGCACACCGGGAAGGTGCGCGAGCTGTACCGGAACGAGGCGGGCGACCTCGTGATGGTCGCCAGTGACCGCTTGTCCGCGTACGACTGGGTGCTCCCCACGGAGATCCCGGACAAGGGGCGGGTCCTCACCCAGCTCTCCCTGTGGTGGTTCGACCGGCTCGCCGACCTGATCCCGCACCACGTGATCTCCACCGAGCCGCCCGAGGGCGCCCCCGACGACTGGGCGGGCCGCACGCTGGTCTGCAAGTCGCTGCGGATGATCCCGGTCGAGTGCGTGGCCCGCGGCTACCTCACCGGCTCCGGCCTGGTCGAGTACCGGGAGAACCGCACGGTCTGCGGCCTCGCCCTGCCCGAGGGGCTCACCGACGGCTCGGAACTGCCCGCTCCGATCTTCACACCCGCGACGAAGGCCGCGGTCGGCGAGCACGACGAGAACGTCTCGTACGAGGAGGTCGCCCGCCAGGTCGGTGCGGAGACCGCCGCGCAGCTGCGCCAGTCGACGCTCGCCGTCTACAGCCGCGCGCGGGACGTGGCGCGGGATCGGGGGATCATCCTGGCGGACACGAAGTTCGAGTTCGGCCACGACGAGGACGGCGGGCTGGTCCTCGCGGACGAGGTGCTGACCCCGGACTCGTCGCGCTTCTGGCCGGCCTCCGAGTGGCAGCCGGGCCGCGCGCAGCCCTCGTACGACAAGCAGTACGTACGGAACTGGCTGACGTCCCCGGCGTCCGGCTGGGACCGGCACGGCGAGCAGCCGCCCCCGCCGCTGCCGCAGGAGGTCGTCGACGCGACGCGCGCGAAGTACATCGAGGCGTACGAGCTGCTGACGGGCACGGCCTGGTCGTAGGAGGCCGGCGAGACCGCTCCGGGCCCGCGCCGCGCCCGGAGCGGCCTCGCCGCGCGCGGCGCCCCGGCTCCGGGAACGCCGAAGGCCCCGGTCTGATGACCGGGGCCTTCGCTCTGGAGCGGACGACGAGATTCGAACTCGCGACCCTCACCTTGGCAAGGTGATGCTCTACCAACTGAGCCACGTCCGCATGCGCCGTAGCGCGACACCCACTATACCCAACCCCGCTCGCGCGCGAGACGCACCGCGGTGTGCCGGTTCTCGGCGCCGAGCTTGGAGACGGCGGAGGAGAGGTAGTTGCGGACCGTCCCGGGGGAGAGGGAGGCGCGCCGGGCGATCTCCGCCACGGGGGCGCCGTCGGCGGCGAGTTCCAGCACCTCGGCCTCGCGGGCGGTCAGCGGGGAGTCGCCCGCGGAGATGGCGTCGGCCGCCAACTCCGGGTCCACGTAACGGCTTCCGGCGTGGACGGCGCGGATGATCTCGGCGAGCCGCTGGGCGCTGACGGTCTTCGGCACGAAGCCGCGCACCCCGGCGGCGAGGGCCCGCTTGAGGTGCCCGGGACGACCGTGCCCGGTCACGATCATGGTCTGGCAGCCGGGGAGTTCGGCCCGCAGGGCTGTGGCGACCCTCACACCGTCGGCGCCCGGCATCTGGAGGTCGAGCACGGCCACGTCGGGGCGGTGGGCGCGGGCCATGGCGATCGCCTCGGGGCCGGACGCGGCCTCGGCGACGACCTCCAGGTCGTCCTCCAGCCCGAGGAGCGCGGCGAGCGCGCCCCGGATGAGGTGCTCGTCGTCGGCGAGCAGGACGCGTACGGTCACGACAACCCCTTTCCGGCCGGTTCGCCCACGGCGGGGCGACGGTCCTCGCCCCCGAGGGGCACCCGCGCGGTCACCCGGAAGCGCCCGCCGTCCACGGGCCCGGCCTCCAGCACCCCGCCCAGCACCACGAGCCGCTCCCGGAGCCCGGTCAGCCCGGACCCGGCCGTCCCCCCGCCGTCCGGCGCCCCCGGCCCGGACCCGTTCGGCCCCGCGCCGTCCGGCGCCCCGCCGTCCCGCGCCGCCGCGCCGTCGTTCTCGATGACCAGCACCGCCCCTCCCCCGGCCGACGGCGCCGAGACGGTCACCCGGCAGTGGCGGGCGTCGCTGTGGCGCAGGACGTTCGTGGTGGCCTCGCGGACGACCCAGGCCAGGACCGACTGCGCCGCGGCGGGCAGGTCGGTGCCCGTGTCGCGCCGGTCGATGCGGCAGCGTATGCCCGCCGCGGCCAGGACGCCGCGCGCGCCCTCCAGTTCGGTGTGCAGGTCGGCCTCGCGGTAGCCGCGCACCACGTCCCGCACCTCCCGCTGGGACTCGCGGGCGATCCGCTGGACCTCGGCCATCTCGTCGACGGCCCGGTCGGCCGACCCGCGCCGGGCCAGCTGCACGGCCAGTTCGCTCTTGAGGGCGATGACCGACAGGTTCCGCCCCATCACGTCGTGGAGGTCCCGCGCGAACCGCAGCCGCTCCTCGGTGACGGCCAGCCGCGCCTGGAGCCGGTGGGCGGCGTCCAGCTCCCACACGGCCCGCAGCAGCCACCCGGAGAAACCGCTGGTGGAGGTGAAGACGAACGTGCCGAACGCCGCCGAGAACGCGTACGGGACCGTGTCGGCGAGCGGCAGTCCCAGGGCCGTCGCGACCGCCACGAGCCCCGCCACCGTGCCCACCGCCAGGGCCAGCATGTGCCGTGCCCGCACCGTGCACAGGGCGAGCGCCCCGGCGCCCCAGCTGGCCAGCCCGGCCACCACGTACATCGACATCTGGAGTTCCGCGTCCGGCGTCGCCCGCCGCAGCACCAGCACGGCGACGCAGCCGCCCGCGGTGAGCGCGGCGGCGGCCGCGGCGAGCCGCTTGGGCCGCTCGCGCCGGCCGAGCTGCCAGCTGAGCGCCCGCGACGACAGCACGGCGACGACCACGGTGTGGAGGAGCACCCCGAGGAACAGCCACCCGCCGACCGGCCCCACCTCCCCGGTCGCGACCAGCGCGGGCAGCCCGCTGATCAGGACGGCCACGCAGGCGAGCCCGTGGTACGTCCACCGCGTGTAGAGCTCGACCTTCTCCGGGTTGCTCCTGCGGGTCCACCAGCCGGTCAGTCTGGCCATGCGCCCCGTACCCCCTCCCCGTCAGTGGCGCGGCTCCCACCGGAACCGACGCCGCACAGCAAACACCGCCACCGCGGCCCAGACCAGGGCGGTCGCCCCGGCCCGTACGAGCTCCCCGGCGTCGGCCCCGCCGAGCCACCCGCCCCGGACGAGCGTCACGACCCCGGTCACCGGCAGCAGCGCGCACACCGCCCCGACCTTCTCCGGGAACGCCTCCAGCGGGACGAACAGCCCGGAGCCGAGCGCCGACACCAGGAACAGCGGCATCGTCGTCAGCTGCGCGCTCTCCACCGTCCTGGTCAGGGTGGCGGTGAACGCGGCGAGCGCGCCCAGCAGCACGATGCCGGCGAGCACGCCCGCGACGAGCAGCTCGGGCCGCTGCGGCGCCCGTACGCCGAGGAACGCCACCGCGGCCACCACCATGATCACGCACTGGACGAGGGCGAGCGCCACCGAGGGCAGTGCCGTGCCGGTGAGGATCTCCGCGTCGGACGCCTCCCCGGTGCGCAGCCGCTTCAGCACCAGCTCCTCGCGCCGGGTGACGTAGGCGGGGACGAGGTTCAGGTAGACGACGATGACGAGGGCCATGCCGAGGCCGCCGGTCATGGCCGCCTCGACCAGGGTCAGCCCGGTCCCCTCCAGGCCGACCTGGTCGAGGCCGGCGCGGATGGAGCCGATCATCAGCAGCGGCATGAGGAGGGTGACGAAGAGGGCGGTCCGGTTGCGGACGAGGAGGACCAGTTCGGCGCGGGCGAGCGCGCCGAGCCGTCCGGCCGCCGTGGTGCCGGTGCGGGGCCGGTGCGGGGTGGCCGTGGCCGCCATGTCACACCCCCGCCGGTTCGGTGGCGGCACCGGAGCGGGCGATCTCCAGGAACGCCTCCTCCAGGGACGCGGACCGCGCGTCGAGCCCTTCGAGGCGTACGCCCTCCTCGTCCGCCCACCGGAGCAGCCCGGCCAGCGCGGACTGGAGGTCGTGGGTGCGGATCTCCACGCGCCGCCCGTCGTGCTGCGCGGCGCGCAGGGTCAGCGGCAGCCGCGCGGCGGGCACCCCGGCGGGCAGCTCGAAGCGGATGCGGGCGGGCCGGGAGGCGGTGACCTCGGCGGGGGTGCCGGAGGCGACGATCCGGCCGCCGTGCATGATCGCCAGCTGGTCGGCGAGGGCTTCGGCCTCCTCCAGGTAGTGCGTGGTGAGCAGCACGGTGGTGCCGGTGTCGCGGAGGTCCCGTACGAGGTTCCAGGTGTCGCGGCGGCCCTCGGCGTCGAGTCCGGTGGTCGGCTCGTCGAGGAACAGCACCTCGGGCCGCCCGAGCAGGGCGAGCGCCAGGTCGAGGCGGCGCCGTTCGCCGCCGGACAGCTGCTTGACGCGGACGCGGGCGCGGCCGGCGAGGCCGACCATGTCGAGGGCCTCGCCGGTGGGGCGGGCGCCGCTGGTGCAGCCCGCCCACATGCGGACGGTCTCGGTGACGGTCAGGTCGGAGGGGAAGCCGCCCTCCTGGAGCATCACGCCGATGCGCGGCCGGACGGCGGCGCGCTCCCGGTACGGGTCGTGGCCGAGGACGCGGACGCGGCCGCCGCTCGCGGGGGCGAGCCCTTCGAGGAGTTCGACGGTGGAGGTCTTGCCGGCGCCGTTGGTGCCGAGGAGGGCGAGGACCTCGCCGTACGGGACGGCGAAGGTGACGCCGCTCACGGCCTCGAAGCCCTCGCTGTACCGGCGCCGCAGGTCCTCGGCCTCGATCGCGTGGCCGTGCACGGGACGGACGCGGTCCGGGTGGTGGTGGTCGCTGGTCATGGCTCCAGCGTCGGGGCGCGTCGGGCCGCCCGGCAGTACGCGCTGTCAGCGGCCGGCGATGACAGATGTCATAGGGGGAGACGGGCCGGGGACAAACGAAGAAGACCCCGGTCGATGAACCGGGGTCTTCTTTCACGAGCGGACGACGAGATTCGAACTCGCGACCCTCACCTTGGCAAGGTGATGCTCTACCAACTGAGCCACGTCCGCATTGCTCCCGACCGGCTCTCACCGGGCGGTGCGAACACCACTGTACCTGATCCACCGGAGTGGTCGGTACGTGATGTGGAGCGGGTGACAGGAATTGCACACTGCGCCTTCCCCCTGGAAGGGGGATGTTCTGCTACTGAACTACACCCGCACGCTCCGTGAGGCGCTCGGCTTTTCGGCCTCGCCCCTCGGCGTGCTTCAGACTTTAGCCGATCAAGGGGGGTGTCGCGCAACTCGGTGATCCACGACCCCTCCGGGCCCGCCTCCCGGACCCGCCGGACCGCCCTCCGGACCCGCCGCCCCGGCCGCGCGGCCGGCGCCCGGGGGCGGGCCGGCCGGGTGGGGCGGCGCCGGGAGGGAGGGCCGACGCGGACCGCGGGTCAGTGCCCCCCGGTCCCGGCGCCATGAGGTCTCGCCACCCCGGCGTCCCGGCGTCCCGGCGTCCCGGCGTCCCGGTGCCGCGGCGGTCCGGCGACCCGACGGTCATCGCCCCGCCGAACCATCGCCCCGCCGAACCATCGCCCCGGCGACCCGCCGCCCCCGCGACCGCCCGGCCCGGCACCGCGTCCGAACCGGCACCGCGTCCGGCGCGGCACCGCGGTCCGGGTGGTCGCGGGGTCAGTTGGCCTCGTGGAAGGCGTCGTAGATCCGCTTCGGGATGCGGCCGCGCGCCGGCACCTCCATCTTGTTGGACTGCGCCCAGGCGCGTACGGCCGCCGGGTCGGGGTCGACGGCGGTGTGCTGGAACGCCTTGCGGGGCTTCTCGCCGCCGGACTTCTTTCGTCCGGCCTCCATGTACGGGGCGAGAGCCTTGCGCAGTTCCGCTGCATTGGTTTCATTGAGGTCGATCTCGTACCACTTACCGTCGAGGCCGAACCTGACCGTTTCCGCCGCTTCTCCGCCCTCGATGTCGTCGGTGAGCGTGACTACTACGCGCTGCGCCACGGATATCGGTCCTTTCCCGTGGTAAGCCGCCGTTCGGGGTGTGTTCTGTAACACGTTTGACGTGCGGCGATACCTGATTCTCATGGGTGTATTCCTTTGTACAGCCCCGAGTGCCGCACTGGGAAGACCCGGCAATTGTTTCCGCGTGTCCGTGCGCAATCGCCGTACCGTGATTCTTTTCCGGGATTTTTCCGGCCGCTTCTCGACGCGGGGCTTCCGGGATGCTCGTGCGCACTTCCCCGGCCCCGGGGGTGCCTTCCGGGCCGGCCCTCCGTCCCTTCTGCCCATGATCACTTCGTGCGTTTGTGGGATCCTCCGGAAATCTACTCGCGTAGAATTTGTAGGCAGGTACGCTGAGGGAACCGCCCACGCAACACACCACCGGGAGTGCCAGTGGCACGCGTCGTAGTCGACGTCATGCTCAAGCCGGAGATCCTCGACCCGCAGGGACAGGCGGTGCAGCGCGCACTGCCCCGTCTCGGCTTCGAGGGGATCGCGGACGTCCGCCAGGGGAAGCGCTTCGAGCTGGATGTGGAGGGCCCGGTCGACGACGCCGCCCTCGCCCGCATCCACGAGATGGCCGAAACCTTCCTCGCCAACACCGTCATCGAGGACTTCGTCGTCAAGGTGGAGGAGGCGTGACGTCCCGCATCGGAGTCGTCACCTTCCCCGGGACGCTCGACGACCAGGACGCCCTGCGCGCCGCCCGGCTCGCCGGCGCCGAGCCGGTCTCGCTCTGGCACCGTGACAAGGACCTCAAGCAGGTCGACGCGGTCGTCCTCGCCGGCGGCTTCAGCTACGGCGACTACCTGCGGGCCGGGGCGATCTCCCGGTTCTCGCCGGTCATGGAGACCGTCGTCGAGCAGGCCAGGGCCGGCATGCCGGTCCTCGGCATCTGCAACGGCTTCCAGATCCTGACCGAGGCGCACCTGCTGCCCGGCGCCATGCTGCGCAACGACCACCTGCACTTCGTCTGCCGCGACCAGAGGCTGCGGGTGGAGAACGCGGACACCGCCTGGACCGCCGACTACGAGCAGGGCCAGGAGATCTCCGTACCGCTGAAGAACATGGACGGCCGGTACGTCGCCGACGAGCGCACGCTCGACGAGCTGGAGGCCGAGGGCCGGGTCGCGTTCCGGTACCTCGACGTGAACCCCAACGGCTCGCTGCGCGACATCGCGGGCATCACCAACGCCGCGGGCAACGTCGTCGGCCTCATGCCGCACCCGGAGCACGCCGTGGAGCCGCTCGTCGGCACGGGCCGCACGGACGGGCTCGGTTTCTTCACCTCGATCCTCAAGAAGCTGGTCAACGCCTGATGAGCCTCGACACCGTCAAGCACGCCACCGAGACGCCCGACGTCGGGCAGCCGTGGGCCGAACTGGGACTGAAGAAGGACGAGTACGAGCGCATCCGCGAGATCCTCGGCCGCCGCCCGACCGGCGCCGAGCTGGCCATGTACTCGGTCATGTGGTCCGAGCACTGCTCGTACAAGAGCAGCAAGGTCCACCTGAAGCAGTTCAGCGAGAAGAAGCCCGACTCCGACGCGATGCTCGTCGGCATCGGCGAGAACGCGGGCGTCGTCGACGTCGGCCAGGGGTACGCGGTCACCTTCAAGGTGGAGTCGCACAACCACCCCTCGTACATCGAGCCCTACCAGGGCGCGGCCACCGGCGTCGGCGGCATCGTCCGCGACATCCTCGCGATGGGCGCCCGCCCGGTCGCCGTCGTCGACCCGCTGCGGTTCGGCGCGGCCGACCACCCCGACACCAAGCGCGTCCTGCCGGGCGTCGTCGCCGGCATCGGCGGCTACGGCAACTGCCTGGGCCTGCCCAACATCGGCGGCGAGGTCGTCTTCGACTCCTGCTACCAGGGCAACCCGCTGGTCAACGCCGGCTGCATCGGCGTGATGAAGCACGAGGACATCCACCTCGCCAAGGCGTCCGGCGCCGGCAACAAGGTCATCCTGTACGGCGCCCGGACCGGCGGCGACGGCATCGGCGGCGTCTCCGTCCTCGCGTCCGAGACCTTCGACGACACCAAGCCGACCAAGCGCCCGGCCGTCCAGGTCGGCGACCCGTTCCAGGAGAAGCTCCTCATCGAGTGCACGCTCGAGGTCTTCGCGGAGAAGCTCGTCGCGGGCATCCAGGACCTCGGCGGCGCCGGCCTGTCCTGCGCGACCTCCGAGCTGGCGTCCGCCGGCTCCGGCGGCATGCGCGTCGAACTGGACGCGGTCCCGCTGCGCGACGCGACGCTCTCGCCCGAGGAGATCCTCATGAGCGAGTCGCAGGAGCGCATGTGCGCGATCGTCGAGCCCGACAAGGTCGCCCGGTTCCTGGAGATCTGCGAGAAGTGGGACGTCATCGCCACCGTCATCGGCGAGGTGACGGACGGCGAGCGCCTGGAGATCTTCTGGCACGGCGAGCAGATCGTCGACGTGCCGCCGCGGTCCGTCGCCCACGAGGGCCCGACGTACCACCGGCCGTACGCCCGCCCGGAGTGGCAGGACGCCCTCCAGGCCGACGACGCCGCCAAGCTGCCCCGGCCGGCCTCGTCCCGGGAGCTGCGCGAGCAGGTCCTGAAGCTCGTCGCCTCCCCCAACCAGGCGTCCAAGGCGTGGGTGACGGACCAGTACGACCGGTTCGTGCAGGGCAACACGGTCCTCGCCCAGCCCGAGGACGCGGGCATGGTCCGCATCGACGAGGAGACCAACCTCGGCGTCGCCATCGCCACCGACGGCAACGGCCGGTACGCGAAGCTCGACCCGTACGCGGGCGCGCAGCTCGCGCTGGCGGAGGCGTACCGCAACGTCGCCGCGTCCGGTGCCAAGCCGCTGGCCGTCTCCGACTGCCTGAACTTCGGCTCGCCCGAGGACCCGGCGGTCATGTGGCAGTTCGCGGAGGCCACGCGCGGCCTCGCGGACGCCTGCCTGGAGCTGGGCACGCCCGTCACCGGCGGCAACGTCTCGCTGTACAACCAGACCGGTGACGTCGCCATCCACCCGACGCCGGTCGTCGCCGTCCTCGGCGTGATCGACGACGTGACGCGGCGCACGCCGATCGCCTTCGCGGAGGAGGGCCAGCTCCTCTACCTGCTGGGCGACACGCGCGAGGAGTTCGGCGGCTCGGCCTGGTCCCAGGTCGTCCACGACCACCTCGGCGGCCTGCCGCCCCGGGTCGACCTGGACCGGGAGCGGCTGCTCGGCGAGATCCTCATCGCCGCCTCCCGCGACGGCATGGTCGACGCGGCGCACGACCTGTCGGACGGCGGTCTCGTCCAGGCGGTCACCGAGTCCTGCCTGCGCGGCGGGAACGGCGCGCGGCTGATCGTCCCGGACGGTCTGGACGCGTTCACCTTCCTGTTCAGCGAGTCGGCGGGCCGCGCCGTCGTGGCCGTGCCGCGCAGCGAGGAGCTCCGCTTCACCGACATGTGCGGTGCGCGCGGACTGCCCGCGACGCGCATCGGCGTCGTGGACGGCGACGCGATCGACGTGCAGGGCGAGTTCAGCATCCCGCTGGCCGAGCTGCGCGAGGCGCACGAGGCGACGATCCCGGGCCTGCTGGCCTGAGGACCGGACGCCCGGACCGTACGGAGCACGGAGGGCCGGACCGCGGACGACGCCGCGGGCCGGCCCTCCGTGCCGCTGCGGCCGTCCGCCCGGCGCGGACCGGCCCGTACGCGCCGCTCGGCGTGCCCGGCGGCGGGACGGGCCGCGCGTACCCGACCCCGCCGCCCGGCCGCGGTGGACGGCGGCGCGGGCCCCGGGGCACGGGCGCCGCCGCGCTCCCCGGGCCGACGGGGCGGCGGTAGCCTCGGGGCATGCCACAGCCGAGGAAACGCGCCCGCCGGTACGACTCCGCGAAGGTCCGTGAGGCGGTGACCGCGCAGTTCGCGCACGTGAAGGACGGCGTCGCACGACTGACCCCGGAGCAGACGGCGCTGCCGACGCGCCTGGGGGAGTGGACGGTACGGGAACTGGCCGCGCACATCGCGATGGTGCTGCGGTCCGTCGTGCGGGGCGTGGCCGCGCCGGAGCCCGCGGCGCGGGACGTGGGGCTGCTCGACTGGCCCGTGGCGACGCGGCGGTTCGCGGCCGCGGTGGACGAGGACACCCGCGAGCTGGCCGAGTGGGCGGACGAGGAGGGCGGGCTGGCGGAGCTGTACGCGCGCACCGAGCGGGAGTTCGCCGAGGCGCTGGCGGCGCCGGACGAGCGGCTGATCGTGACGCGGTTCGGCGGGATGCCGCTGGGCGACTTCCTGGTGACGCGGACGGTGGAACTGACCGTGCACACCGACGACCTGAACGCGGCGACCGGACTGGCGGTGCCGCACGACCGGCAGGCGCTCGCGGCCTGCACGCGCGTGCTGACGGACGCGCTGGCGCTGAAGGCGCCGGGGGGTTCGGTGGAACTGCGGGTGCCGCCGTACGCGGTGGTGCAGTGCGTGGAGGGCCCCCGGCACACGCGCGGGACGCCGCCGAACGTCGTCGAGACCGACCCGCTGACGTGGATCCGCCTGGCGACGGGACGGACGCCCTGGCAGGAGGCGCTGTCGGAGGGCCGCCTCCACGCCGGCGGCGAGCGCGCCGACCTGACGCCGTGGCTCCCCGTGCTGGGCTGACCCCGGGACCCCCGGCCCCGTACCGGCGTGCGGGGGCGGAACCGGTCCGCCGCGCGGCCCGTCAGAGCGGCATGCGGATCAACAAGTGCCTGCTCCCCGTCCTCGCGGCGACCGCCACCGCCCTCGCCGGCTGCTCCGGAGGCTCCGGTCCGAGCTCCGCGGACCGGCCCGACATCCCCCTCGCCGGGACCCACTGGGCCATCGACTCCCTCACCGTCGACGGCGCGAAGAAGGCCGCCCCCACGCCCGCCCTGCACGTCGAGTTCACGCCGGACGGCAGGGCCCAGGGCAACGCCGGGTGCAACGGCTTCAACGGCGAGGCCGCCGTCGACGGCGACGCCGTCACCGTGGGCCCGCTCACCTCGACCGACATGGGCTGCGCCGACCAGGGCTTCGAGAGCACCTTCCGCGAGCTGTTCACCGGCAAGCTCGAAGCCCGCCTCGACGGCGGCGACCGCCTCACCCTCACCACCCCCGGCGGCGACACCATCAACCTGTCCGAACAGGCCGCGGCGCCCCTGAAGGGCACCAGGTGGAACGTCGAGACGCTCCTCGAAGGGCGGACCGCCGCCTCCCTGCCCGCCGGCACCCGGGGCAGGCCGCACCTCACGGTCGGCGCCGACGGCACCGCGCGCGGCAACCTCGGCTGCAACAACTTCACCGCCACCGTGAAGGTCGACGCCGACACCCTGACGTTCGGCTCCCTCGCCGTCACCCGCCGTATGTGCGCCCAGCCCCAGAACGAGCTGGAGCAGAAGCTGTACGGGACGCTGAGCAGCGGTCCGGTGACGTACCGGATCCAGCAGCGCACACTGACGGTCACCGCTCAGGACGGCTCCGGATTCGGAGCCCGCGCCACGACCCGGTGAGGGTGCGAGCTGCGTCACATCGGACATGGCCGAAAAGAGATCCCGCGGACGGGGAAAGGCCCCCTGGTCAGGGGGCCCTTCCCGCCGCGGGCCCCTCGGGGCGGCCCCGTCCCCAATTCGGACCAGTGGTCGATCTCGCCTACACTCGGTGGCGTGCCACGTGGTGACGGTCGACTCAATCACGATCTGCTTCCCGGCGAGAAGGGCCCCCAGGACGCTTGTGGCGTCTTCGGTGTCTGGGCGCCGGGTGAAGAGGTCGCAAAGCTCACGTACTTCGGGCTCTACGCCCTCCAACACCGGGGTCAGGAATCCGCTGGAATAGCGGTCAGCAACGGCTCCCAGATCCTCGTCTTCAAGGACATGGGCCTCGTTTCCCAGGTCTTCGACGAGACTTCCCTCAGCTCCCTCCAGGGTCACATCGCGGTCGGTCACGCCCGCTACTCGACCACCGGCGCGTCCGTCTGGGAGAACGCCCAGCCGACGTTCCGGGCCACGGCCGGCGGCTCCATCGCCCTCGGCCACAACGGCAACCTCGTCAACACGGCGCAGCTCGCCGAGATGGTCGCCGAACTCCCCAAGGAGAACGGCCGGGCCACCCAGGTCGCCGCCACCAACGACACCGACCTCGTCACGGCGCTCCTCGCGGGCCAGACCGACGAGGACGGCAAGCCGCTGACCGTCGAGCAGGCCGCCGCCAAGGTCCTGCCGCAGGTCCGGGGCGCCTTCTCCCTCGTCTTCATGGACGAGGGCACGCTGTACGCCGCCCGCGACCCGCAGGGCATCCGCCCGCTGGTCCTGGGCCGGCTGGAGCGCGGCTGGGTCGCCGCCTCGGAGAGCGCCGCCCTCGACATCGTCGGCGCCAGCTTCGTGCGCGAGATCGAGCCGGGCGAGCTCATCGCCATCGACGAGAACGGCCTGCGAACGTCGCGATTCGCGGAAGCGAAGCCCAAGGGCTGCGTCTTCGAGTACGTGTACCTGGCCCGTCCCGACACGGACATCGCCGGTCGGAACGTCTACCTCTCCCGCGTGGAGATGGGGCGGAAACTGGCCAAGGAAGCCCCTGCCGACGCCGACCTCGTCATAGCGACGCCCGAGTCCGGCACCCCCGCCGCGATCGGCTACGCGGAGGCGAGCGGCATCCCGTTCGGCGCGGGCCTCGTCAAGAACGCGTACGTCGGGCGGACCTTCATCCAGCCGTCCCAGACCATCCGCCAGCTGGGCATCCGCCTCAAGCTGAACCCGCTCAAGGAAGTCATCAAGGGCAAGCGCCTGGTCGTCGTCGACGACTCGATCGTCCGCGGCAACACGCAGCGCGCGCTCGTCCGGATGCTCCGCGAGGCCGGCGCGGCCGAGGTCCACATCCGGATCTCCTCCCCGCCCGTGAAGTGGCCGTGCTTCTTCGGCATCGACTTCGCCACCCGGGCCGAGCTGATCGCCAACGGCATGACGGTCGACGAGATCGGCAAGTCCCTCGGCGCCGATTCGCTCGCGTACATCTCCCTCGACGGCATGATCGAGGCGACCGCGATCGCCAAGCCGAACCTCTGCCGTGCCTGCTTCGACGGCGAGTACCCCATGGAGCTCCCCGACCCCGAGCTGCTCGGCAAGCAGCTGCTGGAGACGGAGCTGGCCGCGGGCCCCGCCGCCACGGCCGCCACCGACGCGCTCCGCCGTCCGTAGGCATCCCCAGACCCCCGCTGTACGACACGAAAGTTCTGTAGCCATGTCTCAGGCCACCAGTGCCACAGGCGGCGCCAGCTACGCCGCCGCGGGCGTCGACATCGAGGCGGGCGACCGCGCCGTCGAGCTGATGAAGGAGTGGGTGAAGAAGACCCAGCGCCCCGAGGTCCTCGGCGGCCTCGGCGGTTTCGCCGGACTCTTCGACGCCTCCGCCCTCAAGCGCTACGAGCGCCCGCTCCTCGCCTCCGCCACCGACGGCGTCGGTACGAAGGTCGACGTCGCCCGCCGCCTGGGCGTGTACGACACGATCGGACACGACCTGGTCGCCATGGTCATGGACGACATCGTGGTGTGCGGCGCCGAGCCGCTGTTCATGACCGACTACATCTGCGTCGGCAAGGTCCACCCCGAGCGGGTCGCCGGCATCGTCAAGGGCATCGCCGAGGGCTGCGTCCTCGCCGGCTGCGCCCTCGTCGGCGGCGAGACCGCCGAGCACCCCGGCCTGCTCGGCCCGGACGACTTCGACGTCGCCGGCGCCGGCACCGGCGTCGTGGAGGCGGACCGCCTGCTGGGCGCCGATCGCATCCGTACGGGCGACGTGGTCGTCGCGATGGCGTCGTCGGGTCTTCACTCCAACGGGTACTCGCTCGTCCGCCACGTGCTGTTCGACCGGGCCGGCATGGAGCTGGAGCAGCAGGTCGACGAGCTCGGCCGGACCCTCGGCGAGGAGCTGCTGGAGCCCACCAGGATCTACTCGCTGGACTGCCTGGCGCTCACCCGGACCACCGACGTGCACGCCTTCAGCCACATCACCGGCGGCGGCCTCGCCGCCAATCTGGCGCGGGTCGTCCCGGACCACCTGCACGCCGTGGTCGACCGGTCGACGTGGGCACCCGGCGCGATCTTCGACCTGGTCGGCAAGGCCGGCCGGGTGGAGCGGCTGGAGCTGGAGAAGACCCTGAACATGGGCGTCGGCATGATGGCCGTCGTCCCCGGCGAGTCGGTGGACGCCGCGCTGGCGACGCTCGCGGACCGGGGCGTCGACGCCTGGGTCGCGGGCGAGATCACCGAGCGCGGGGACCACGCGACCGGCGCCGCCCTCACGGGTGACTACGCGAGCTGAACAGCACAGAACCCGGTCCGGGGCGGGGCCCCGGACCGGGTCGGAAGAGCGCAGGCGTCAAGCGCCGCGACGCTGGGATGACGGACCGGACTCCTCGTCCCCGTCATCGTCGTCGTTGTACAGCTCCGCGTAGCGGGCGTACGGGTCGTCTTCTTCGTCGTCGTCCTCGAACGGCTCTCCGTTCGGAGGCTGACTCGAAGTCGATGCGCCCAGCTCGCTGGCCAGCCGTGCGAGGTCCGTCCCACCGCTGTTGTACTTCAGCTGGCGGGCGACCTTCGTCTGCTTGGCCTTGGCCCGGCCGCGCCCCATGGCTCGACCCCCTCGGTGACGGGGCTCGACGGCCCCAGAGTCTTGACACGCGTTCATGATGTGGAACGGACTCTCCGTGGAGAGACCGGCCCGTGGGCTTCAACGGTACCTGCTTCCGCGGCCATACGGTACGCCGACCGCATGACACGCCTCCCAGGCGAACCCGCGAGGCGCCCCGTCCTCGCTGGTCAGCTGCGATTTTAACCTCTTATCGAGGTCGACCCGCCGACCGGCGTGAGCCATCTCTCTCTGACAGCGAACGCGTCCTCGTACGAACACACCACTGCGGAGAGTGCCCGGAAGGAAGCTGTGCGCACACGGGGCGCCGTCCGCCGGGCGCCCTGTCAAGGGTGCCCGGCGGACACGTGCTCCGTGACCGGAAACAGCCTGTGCGCGCGCGTTACGCGCGGTGGGCGTCGGCCATCCGCTGCTCGGCGATCCGGTCGGCCGCCGCGGCCGGCGGGATGCCGTCCTCCTTCGCACGTGCGAAGATCGCCAGGGTGGTGTCGAAGATCTTCGTCGCCTTCGTCTTGCACCGGTCGAAGTCGAAGCCGTGGAGCTCGTCGGCGACCTGGATCACGCCGCCCGCGTTGACCACGTAGTCGGGCGCGTAGAGGATCCCGCGCTCGGCGAGGTCCTTCTCCACACCCGGGTGCGCGAGCTGGTTGTTGGCCGCGCCGCACACCACCTTCGCGGTCAGGACGGGGACGGTGTCGTCGTCGAGGGCGCCGCCGAGCGCGCACGGAGCGTAGACGTCCAGGCCCTCGGTGCGGATCAGGGCGTCCGTGTCCGCGGCCACTCTCACCTGCGGGAACTTGTCGGTGACACGGCGCACCGACTCCTCCCGCACGTCGGTGATGACGACCTCGGCGCCGTCCTGCACCAGGTGCTCGACCAGGTAGTGGCCGACCTTGCCGACGCCCGCGACGCCGACCGTGCGGCCGCGCAGGGTCGGGTCGCCCCACACGTGCTGGGCGGAGGCGCGCATGCCCTGGAAGACGCCGAACGCGGTGAGGACCGACGAGTCGCCGGCGCCGCCGTTCTCGGGGGAGCGGCCGGTCGTCCAGCGGCACTCGCGGGCGACGACGTCCATGTCCGCCACGTAGGTGCCGACGTCGCAGGCCGTGACGTACCGGCCGCCCAGGGAGGCCACCATCCGGCCGTAGGCCAGCAGCAGTTCCTCGGTCTTGACGAGCTCCGGGTCGCCGATGATCACGGCCTTGCCGCCGCCGTGCTCCAGGCCGGCCAGGGCGTTCTTGTACGACATCCCCCGCGACAGGTTCAGCGCGTCCAGGACGGCCTCCTCCTCGGAGGCGTACGGGTAGAAACGGGTGCCGCCGAGGGCCGGGCCCAGGGCGGTCGAGTGGATGGCGATGACGGCCTTCAGGCCGGTGGCGCGGTCCTGGCACAGCACGACTTGCTCGTGGCCCCCCTGCTCCGAACGGAACAGGGTGTGCAGGACGCCGTCGGTCACATCGGTCACGGTGGTGACTCCCAAGTACGAAGCGGCGATGGCGGGCCCTCCTGGGGGTGGGGAGGGACCTGTTCGGCAAGAGGGTAAGTCCTACCTGGCCGTAGGACCGACGCAGTGCGCAGGATCACCCCCCGGGGGGGTGTGCGCGTGGAAGGATTCCCGCATGCCGGCTGTCTCCTCGGTACTCGTCCCGTACGCCTCCTACCTGCGGGTGTACGAGCCCCTGACCGCCTTCCCGGAGCCCGAACGCGGCCACTGGGCCCGCTACGCGGAGCGCGTCCTGCGGGGCGGGGCGCCCACGGCGCAGGACGAGCTGCGCCGCGCCCTCGCCGGGCTGCTGTCCACGCCGCCCGCGCCCGTGCCGGTGCACGAGAGCGGCGACGCGTTCGTGGCCGAGGCCGACGGCGCGGTGTGCGTCTGCCCGTGGCGCACGCGGCTGCGTGCCTGGCTGGCCCTGGAGGAGCTGCCGGAACTGTTGCCGGAGGCCGTGCTGGACGCGGTGCTGCCGCCGGTGGTGCGGGGGCAGGCGGAGGCGGACCACGAGCGGTGGCGGGAGCGGAACCCGGACGCGCGGCCGTGGATCAGGAGCGCGGTGTGGCAGGTGCCGGTGCGGTGGTTCGTGCTCTTCGCGGACGAGGAGCGCGAGTACGTGCCGGGCGGCGGGGCCGGCGGGGAGGCGCCGCTGCTGCGGTACCGGACGCCGATGGTGGAGGCGCGGCGGCGGGTGGCGCGGTCGCTGCGGACGCTGCGCGAGTCGATCGGCGAGGGGCCGCTGGTCGAGGGCCTGGTCGACGTGGGGCGGTGGCTGGAGGAGTTCCACCCGCGTTCGCTGGTCGAACTGGACTACGGCGGCCTGGTGTACGCCCTGCCGGCGGGGACGCTCGCCGAGGACCGGTCCGTGGCGGACGTCACGGCGGGCATCACCGCTCTCCGGGACGGCGACGGGGAGGTCGCGGGGGTGGCCTACGAGCGGCTCGCGGAGCGGTGGCGCGCGGTACGGGACCGGCAGTTCGCCAACTGAACGGAAAATTCCCCAGTTGGGCCTGTTGCGCCGAAGGCTGTTGCACCTGAGTCTTGTGTGACGTCAGAGGACGAAGAGACCGGAGCGCGAACCGGGCCTTTGTCTCAAGGGTGATGGATCGCACTAACAGTGGCTCTTGCGCCCATCGCCCAACCTCATGCCAAAATAGGACAAGGAGTCCGGGGAGGGCTCCTTCCGTCCGACTATGGGCGGAAGGCTCAGCATTGCACGCTATGGGGGGTCTGGTGGCTCCTGATCGCTCTGTGACTGATCGTCACTGTGACGTGACTGTCCGCTATGGCATGGTCCATCGGCTTCCGCCGTTGATGGACACCTGAGAGGGCAATTCCATCGGTTTGGCCGAAGGTGGCTGGACAGATGGTGTAGTTGTAGTGCCGAGGACAAGCCGTTCGTCCTATAACCGACTCGGCCCGCGTCCGCCATTTCGGGCAACGCGGGTCAAGGTGCAGAATTTAGAGGAAAGAACCGAGAACGTCGGTTCTCCCGAGGAGGCCGCTCATGACCGCTCGCACCCCTGATGCTGAGCCGCTGCTGACCCCCGCTGAGGTTGCCACGATGTTCCGCGTGGACCCGAAGACGGTGACCCGCTGGGCGAAGGCCGGCAAGCTCACGTCCATCCGCACGCTGGGTGGACACCGCCGGTACCGCGAGGCAGAGGTCCGTGCGCTGCTCGCGGGTATCCCGCAGCAGCGTAGCGAGGCCTGAACACCCCTGTGAACCGGGCTTTTCCGGGTCCCCCAACCCGGGCCGCCCACCCCATGCTCCACCGACGGCCACCCGCCCCAACGGGCTGACGTCATCGATCGCGCTGGACTCCGCCGGGTCCGGCGCGATCTTTTTTTGTGCCGCCGCCCGGGCCCCGGGAGCGGTGCAATTGCACGTATTAAATGGGGCAGGTGTAGGGATGGGATAAGTGAAGCGGTTTCTCGAAAGAGTTTCGTGACTCGCGTCACACCGGAACGGCGGTTCCGACGGGCCGTCAGGACCCTGCGGAGCCCCCGGAGTCACCGCGCCCGACCCGCCCGCCGCGCGCTCTCCACCCGGCCGGCGGGGGCACCGGCGGGGGCTGCTCGCCGAGGACGGCGTCCTGGACGAGACGGTGGCGGACGGCGCGGCGCCGGGCGGGGTGGCGGTAGCCGGAGGCGGCCGCCAGGCGGGCGCGCAGGGGCGCGCGGGTCTCGTGCCTGGCCGTGGCTGCCGCCATGCGCGTCACCTCCGGGGAGGGGCGGCGGTGCCCCTCCTGCTTGGGTACTCGCCCCGGCCCGCCCGCGTCAACCCGGCGTCGGGCGCTTCCCGCACCCGGACGGGGGCCGTGGGGCGCGTGGGACACGGGAACACGACTGAGGCCCGCACCGAAGGGTGCGGGCCTCAGTCGACTCACGCGGTCCTGACGGGATTTGAACCCGCGGCCTCCACCTTGACAGGGTGGCGAGCACTCCAAACTGCTCCACAGGACCAGGTTTCGCAGCCGGTCGTTCCTTGGCTGCGAGAGAGACTCTACAGCAGGTCAGACCGTGCGGTCGAACTCACTCCAGGCGACCGCCCCGTCACTGCGCCGCGCCGCCTCACGGCGCGGCCGCGTCGATCGCCTTCACGATCCGCTTGTCCGACACCGGGTACGCCGTCCCCAGCGCGTGCGCGAAGTAGCTGACCCGCAGCTCCTCGATCATCCACCGGATGTCCAGGGCCTCCTGCGGCACCGGCCGCCCCTTCGGGAACTGCTCCAGCAGCCACGCGTACTCGTCCTGCATCTCGTGGACCTTCTCCATGCGCGTGGTGTCCCGCTGCACCGACGTCGGCATCTGCTGGAGGCGGCGGTCCACCGCCACCAGGTACCGCATCAGGTCCGGCAGGCGGCGCAGGCCCGTGGCGGTGACGAAGCCGGGCGGCACCAGCGCCGCCAGCTGCTCCCGGACGTCCTGGACGTTGTTCACCAGCGCCAGGCTGTTCGTGGCCTTCAGGCGCCGCTCACAGGCCTGCCAGGCGGCCAGGATCTGCTGGACCCGGTCCACGGTCCGCACGGTCAGGTCCACCAGGTCGGCGCGGACGTCGTCGTACAGCTTCCGGTACGACTCCTCGTCCCACGCCGGCCCGCCGTGGTCGGCGATCAACCGGTCCGCCGCCGCCGTCGCGCAGTCCTCGAACAGGGCCTGCACGGAGCCGTGCGGGTTGCGGGACAGGGCGAGCTTCTGCTGGTTCGTCAGCTTGTCGGACGCGAACTTCGCCGGGTTCACCGGGATGTTCAGCATGATCAACTTCCGGGTGCCCCGCCACATCGCCCGGGCCTGCTCGGCCTCGGTGTCGAAGAGGCGCACGGCGACCGTCTCGCCCTGGTCGACGAGCGCCGGGTACGCCTTCACGGGCTGGCCGGCCCGGCGGGTCTCGAAGACGCGCGTGAGGGTGCCGATCGTCCAGTCCGTCAGGCCCGTGCGCTCCAGCGACTGGCCCGAGCCCGAGGGGCCCGCCGTGGCGGCCGCCGCGGCCTTCGACAGGGCCTGGCGGGCCTTCGGGCGCAGCCTCAGCTTCAGCGCCTCCAGGTCCTTGTCCTCGGCCAGCTTCCGGCGCCGCTCGTCCACGATCCGGAACGTGATCTTCAGGTGGTCGGGGAGCCTGTCCCAGTCGAAGTCGTCCGGGCTCACCGGGACGCCCACCATGCGCTGGAGCTCCCGGGCCAGGACGGCCGTCAGTGGCTCGGCGCTCGGCGCGACCGTCTGGAGGAACCGCTTCGCGAAGTTCGGCGCCGGTACGTAGTTGCGGCGGACCGGCTTCGGGAGGGAGCGGATCAGCTCCGTCACGACCTCCTCCCGCAGCCCCGGGATCTGCCAGTCGAAGCCCTCGTCGGTGACCTGGTTCAGCACCTGGAGCGGGACGTGGACGGTGACGCCGTCCGCGTCCGCGCCCGGCTCGAACTGGTAGGTCACGCGGAACGTGAGGGGGCCCTGCCGCCACGAGTCCGGGTAGTCGGCCTTGGTGACCGCACCCGCCTTCTCGTTGATGAGCATCTCCCGCTCGAAGTCGAGCAGCTCCGGCTCGTCCCGGCGCTTGTGCTTCCACCACGAGTCGAAGTGCGCCCCCGACACGACGTGCTCCGGGATCCGCTGGTCGTAGAAGTCGAACAGCGTCTCGTCGTCGACGAGGATGCCGCGCCGCCGCGCCCGGTGCTCCAGCTCCTCGACCTCGGTGAGCAGCTTGCGGTTGTCCGAGAAGAACTTGTGGTGCGTGCGCCAGTCGCCCTCCACCAGGGCGTGGCGGATGAACAGCTCGCGCGACGCCTCGGGGTCGATGCGCCCGTAGTTGACCTTGCGCTGGGCGACGATCGGCACGCCGTACAGCGTCACCTTCTCGTACGCCATGACGGCCGCCTGGTCCTTCTCCCAGTGCGGCTCGGAGTACGTGCGCTTCAGCAGATGGCCGGCGAGCGGCTCGATCCACTCGGGCTCGATCCGCGCGTTGACCCGCGCCCAGAGCCGGGACGTCTCGACCAGCTCGGCCGACATCACGAACCGCGGCGGCTTCTTGAACAGCGCCGAGCCGGGGAAGATCGCGAACTTGGCGTTCCGCGCGCCCAGGTACTCGTTCTTCGCCGTGCCCTTCCCGGTCTCGCCGCCGGTGCTCTTCACGTCCTTCATCCCGACGTGGGAGAGCAGGCCCGCGAGGAGCGAGACGTGGACGCGCTGCTCGTCGGCGTCCTCCTCGTTGAGGTGTATCCCCATCTGCTTGGCGACCGTGCGCAGCTGGCTGTAGATGTCCTGCCACTCGCGGATGCGCAGGTAGTTGAGGTACTCCGACTTGCACATCCGGCGGAACGCCGACGAGGACAGGACCTTCTGCTGCTCGCGGACGTACCGCCAGAGGTTGAGGTAGGCCAGGAAGTCGGACGACTCGTCCTTGAACCGGGCGTGCTGCTGGTCGGCCTGGGCCTGCTTCTCGGCGGGCCGCTCGCGCGGGTCCTGGATGGACAGGGCCGCCGCGATGACCATGACCTCGCGGACGCAGCCGTTCTTGTCCGCCTCCAGCACCATGCGCGCCAGGCGCGGGTCGACGGGCAGCTGGGCGAGCTTCCGGCCGAGCGGGGTGAGGCGCTTCTTCGGGTCCTTCTGGGCCGGGTCGAGCGCGCCCAGCTCCTGGAGGAGCTGCACGCCGTCGCGGATGTTGCGGTGGTCCGGCGGGTCGATGAAGGGGAACTTCTCGATGTCGCCGAGGCCGGCCGCGGTCATCTGGAGGATGACGGACGCCAGGTTCGTCCGGAGGATCTCCGCGTCCGTGAACTCCGGGCGGGCCAGGAAGTCGTCCTCGGAGTACAGGCGGACGCAGATGCCGTCGCTGGTACGGCCGCAGCGGCCCTTCCGCTGGTTGGCGCTGGCCTGGCTGACGGGCTCGATCGGCAGCCGCTGCACCTTGGTGCGGTGGCTGTACCGGGAGATCCGCGCGGTGCCGGGGTCGATGACGTACTTGATGCCGGGGACCGTCAGGGACGTCTCCGCCACGTTCGTGGCGAGGACGACGCGGCGGCCGGCGTGCGCCTGGAACACGCGGTGCTGCTCGGCGTGCGACAGGCGCGCGTACAGCGGCAGGACCTCGGTGTTCCGCAGCTTCTTCTTCAGCAGCGCGTCGGCCGTGTCGCGGATCTCCCGCTCGCCGGAGAGGAAGACCAGGATGTCGCCGGGGCCCTCCGCCTGGAGCTCGTCGACGGCGTCGCAGATCGCGGTGACCTGGTCGCGGTCGGGCTCCTCGGAGTCCTCCTCCAGGAGCGGGCGGTAGCGCACCTCCACCGGGTACGTACGGCCGCTGACCTCGACGATCGGCGCGTCCCCGAAGTGCCGGGAGAACCGCTCCGGGTCGATGGTCGCGGAGGTGATCACGACCTTGAGGTCGGGGCGCTTGGGCAGCAGCTGGGCCAGGTAGCCGAGCAGGAAGTCGATGTTGAGGCTGCGCTCGTGGGCCTCGTCGATGATGATCGTGTCGTAGGCGCGCAGCTCGCGGTCGGTCTGGATCTCCGCGAGCAGGATGCCGTCCGTCATCAGCTTCACGAACGTGTCGGAGCCGACCTGGTCGGTGAACCGCACCTTCCAGCCGACCGCCTCGCCGAGCGGCGTCCGCAGCTCCTCCGCGACGCGCTCCGCGACCGTGCGGGCAGCGATCCGCCGGGGCTGCGTGTGGCCGATCATGCCGCGCACGCCCCGGCCGAGCTCCAGGCAGATCTTGGGGATCTGCGTCGTCTTCCCGGAGCCCGTCTCACCGGCGACGATCACGACCTGGTGGTCGCGTATCGCCTCCAGGATCGCGTCCTTCTTCTGGCTGACGGGCAGCTGCTCGGGGTACGTGACCTCGGGCACGCGGGCCGCCCGCTCGGCGGTACGGGACGCGGCCTTCGCCGCCTCGGCGGCGATCTCGTCCAGTACGGCCTGCCTGGCCTCGGGCTTGCGGATGCGGCGGACGCCTTCGAGACGGCGGCCGAGTCGTTGGGCGTCGCGCAGCGAGACCTCGGCCAGCAGGGTCTGGAGGTCGGCGAAGGAAGTAGACATACCGTGTCCCAGGATCTCACCCGCGGCTCGGGAGTGGCGAACCCATTTCCCCGTACCATTTCGAGCGAGCCGAACACCAGGCCACCGACCAGGAAGGCGCCCGCCCGATGTCCCGTACCGATGCCAGGCGGCGCGGCGCGGCGGCACGGGCCGTGTGGACGCTGGTCCTGGTGGGACTGCTGGCCTGCGCGGGGCCGGGAGCGGCGGGGGAGCGGCCCTCCGGGGACCGCACGCGGGCGGCGGAGGCCGCCGTGGACCGCGCCGCCCCGACGGCCCGCACGCACGCCGGGGCCCTTGCGCACGCCGGGCCCCGCACGCGGGTCGCGGACCGCGCCGCCGCCGTGGACGTCCCGGTGGTCGCGCCACCCGGGGACGGGCGGACGCCCGGCTGCCGGGACGACTCCGGGTCCGACGGCGGCCTGGCCCCCGCCGCCCCGCCGCGCGGCCTGTCCTCGGGCGAGCTGCTCCCCGCGCCGCACGACGCGCGCGGCGCCGCGGCCGGCGCCGGGTGGGGGGCGTGGGAACCGGCCGCGACCGGCCCGGGGCGGGCCCCGCCCGCGCTCGTGCCCCCGTCTCCGATGGACCTGTCGATCCTGCGGGTGTAGCGGGCGGCGGCCTCCCCTCACGCCGTCCTCCCACCCACGCCACACCGCAGGAGCACACCCATGCCCGTGAAGTCACCGTCCAGGAAGCCGTACGCCCTCGGAGCGGGGGTCGCGGCCGCCGCCGGACTGCTCGCGTTCGCCTCGTACACGGCCACCAAGCCCGCCGACCCGGAGGCGCCCGCGTCCTCCGCCGCCGCGTCGGCCCCCGCGTCCGCCGCGGAGGAGGGCGTCCACCCCGAGCTGGAGAAGCTGGCGCGCCGCGACGCCGGGGACGCCCTCGCGGCGGGCCGCGCCGACGCGCCGGTCGTGCTGATCGAGTACGCCGACTTCAAATGCGGGTACTGCGGGAAGTTCGCCCGCGACACCGAGCCCGCGCTGATGGAGAAGTACGTCGAGAAGGGCGTCCTGCGCATCGAGTGGCGGAACTTCCCGATCTTCGGCGAGGAGTCGGAGGGCGCCGCTCGCGCCGCGTGGGCGGCGGGGCGGCAGGGCCGGTTCTGGGAGTTCCACCGCGCGGCGTACGCCGAGGGGGCGAAGGAGAAGGGCTACGGCGCGGACCGGCTGGCGGCCCTCGCCCGGGAGGCCGGCGTGCCGGACCTCGCCCGGTTCACCCGCGACCTGGACGGCGCCGAGGCCCGGCAGGCGGTGAAGCGGGACCAGGAGGAGGCGTACGGGCTGGGCGCGACGTCCACGCCGTCCTTCCTCGTCAACGGGCGGCCCATCGCGGGCGCGCAGCCGCTGGAGACGTTCACGGCCGCGATCGACGCGGCGGCGGCGAAGGCCGGCCGGTGACGGACGTCGGGTACCTGGCCGCCTTCCTGGGCGGCCTGCTGGCGCTGGTCAGCCCGTGCAGCGCGCTGCTGCTGCCGGCCTTCTTCGCGTACTCGATCGACTCGACGGCCCGGCTGCTCGCCCGTACCGGCGTCTTCTACGCCGGCCTGGCGACGACGCTCGTGCCGCTGGGCGCGGCCGGGTCGCTGGCGGGGCGGTTCTTCCACGGCAACCGGGACCTGCTGGTCACCGCCGGCGGCTGGCTGATCATCGCGCTGGGCGCGGCGCAGGTGCTGGGGCTGGGCTTCGCGCCGCGCCGCATCGCGGAGGCGAGCGGCCGGATCCGCCCGACGACGGCGGTGTCGGTGTACGCGCTGGGCCTCGTGTACGGGCTGGCGGGGTTCTGCGCCGGGCCGATCCTGGGCGGTGTCCTGACGGTGGCGGCGCTGGGCGGCAGCCCCGTGTACGGCGGGCTGCTGCTGGCGGTGTACGCGCTGGGCATGGCGGTGCCGCTGTTCGCGCTGGCGCTGCTGTGGGAGCGGTACGACCTGGGGCGCCGCGTCTGGCTGCGCGGCCGGGTGGTGCGGCTGGGCCGGCTGGAGCTGCACACCACGTCGCTGCTGTCGGGCGCCTTCTTCGTGCTGCTGGGCACCCTGTTCCTGGTCTTCGACGGCACGACGGCCCTGTCGGGCCCGCTGTCCGTGGACGCCTCGTTCGAGGTGGAGCGGTGGGCGGCGCGGGTGGGCGGCGCGGTGCCGGACCGGGTGCTGCTGCCGGCCGTGGTCGCGGTCGTCGCGGTGGTCCTGGGCGTGCGCGGCCGGCGGCGCCGCGAGCGGGCCTGACGCCTCAGGCGCCGCCGCCGAGGACATCGCCGAAGATCTCCGTGACGCGGTGCTTCACCTTGTGCCAGCGGCCGCAGTACTGCCGCGGGAACCACCGGCGGTCCTGCACCACCGGCCTGTTGCACCACTTGCAGGGCACGGTCCGCCCCCGGTTCGCGAAATCCCCCATGGCGCCGACTCTAGCGGCCGCCGCCCGCGGTCGCGGAGGACGGCCCGACCGGCGCCCGGTCGGGCCGTCCTCCCCCGGGGGGACCGCGGTGGGGCGCGGGCCGCCGCCTCAGATCCGGTCCGTGGGGTGGGCGCCGCCGCCCGTCCCCGGGCTGGAGCCGCGGTGGTTCCCGGTGCCGTGCGTCTTGGAGCGGCGGGGGATCAGGCCGAGCAGACCCAGCAGCCCGGCGAGGCCCCACAGGCCCCAGCCGCCGTTGTCGTCGTCCTTGTCGCGGTCGACCTCGGCCGTCACCAGCACCGGGGCGGCCCGCACGGCGGACGTGTGCGCCGCCGCCGGTGCCTGTGCCGCCGCGGTGGCCGCGGCGGGGCCCGTGAGCAGTGCGGCGGCCAGCAGGGCGCCGGTGGCCGTGCGCCGCGCGGCCCCTCCTCGGCCGGTCACCGGTTCGGCCCGTGCTTGGGGCCGCGGCCGCGTTCGGTCCCGCGACCGCGTTCGGACCGGCCGTCGTCGTACTCGATCTTCTCCTTGCGCACCTGCTCGGTGACGTCCTGCTGCTCGGTGACCTTCTCGGTCTCCAGGCGGACGCGTTCGACGGGGACGGACTTCTTGCTCACCGTCGGGCGCTCCGCGTGCAGGGTCACCTCCTGCTCGGTGTCCTCGATGCGGCTCTCGCGCTCACCGGGCCGGACGGGCTCGCGCACCACGCGGACCTCCTCGTGGGACACCGGCACGCTGGTGGTCACTTCCTCCGTGACGACGTACTTGCGCAGGCGGGCGCGCCCCGACTCGTACTCCTCCATGCCGACCTGCACCTGCTCCTCGGAGCGGGTCATCCCCTCGTCGCCCCTGCCGGAGCGCATCGCGGCGGCCGGCTGGCGGCCCTCGTGGGCGTGGCGTCCGGTGGTGCCCTCCGTGGCCCTGCCGCCCGTGGCCATGCCACCGGCGGCCATGCCACCGGCGGCCATGCCCGTGGTGCCCGCGGTTCCGGTGGTCCCCGTGGTGCCGGTGGTGCCGCCGCCCGGGGCGAGCCGGTAGTGCCGGTAGAGGCGCTGCTCCTCGGTGGAGTCGAGGTGCTCGTCGGCGTCGAGCCGCGGGGCGTCCTTGACCATGTCCTTGGTGTACGGCACGTGGAGCTGCCCGTCCTGCCGGCGGGCGCCGGCCAGGGGGACGAAGGTCTCCTTGGTGCCGAACAGGCCGGTCTTGACGGTGACCCACTCCGGGGTGCCGAGCCGGTCGTCCACGTAGACCTGGCCGATCGTGCCGATCTTCTCGCCGCTCGAGTCGTAGGCCGTCGCGCCCTGCAGTCCTTCCACGGGGAACGCCTTCTCGTTCTGGGCCATGCTGGATCCTTCCTGGCTGCGGGCCCGTCCTCCGGAAGACAGCGAGTGTGGGCCGGGCCCTGGGTCCATTGCCCGTGACCCCGGGGCGCCCTGCAACTCGGACTACGCCGGGTGCACCGGCCGCGTGCGGCCGGTGCCCGCCTTCCGGTCGGGCGGCGCCTCCGCGCCCCTGGGCGAACGGGTGACCCCGGGTGTGGCGCGGGCTGCGGGTGCGGGGGGAGGGGGCGGGCGGCCTCCTCCCGGCCCGTGCGGGGGCCGCCCGGTTACCCGGCGGGCGTCCCGGCCAGGCGCAGGGTCCAGCGGCGCGAGGCGTCCGTGTCGCAGGAGAACTGGACGAGACCGACGTTGTTGTCGGTGGAGCGGCCGCCGGCGACGGTCGCGCACTTGCCCGTCTGGACGTTGACGAGCTGGTAGGAGTTGCCGTTCCAGTCGGTGACCCGCCAGCGGCGCGAGGGGTCCGTGTCGCAGGTGAACTGGACGAGGGGCACGTTGTTCTCGGTGGAGCGGCCGCCCGCGACGGTCGCGCACTTCCGCGTCTGGGCGTTGACGAGCTGGTAGGAGCGGCCGTCCCAGTTGACGACCCGCCAGCGGCGCGAGCGGTCCGTGTCGCAGGAGAACTGGAGCAGTTCGACGTTGTTGTCGGTGGACCGGCCGCCCGCGAGGGTCGCGCACTTCCCGGTCTGCAGGTTGCGGATCTGGAAGGAGCCCCCCGATATCAGCGGCGCGGCGGGGTCCACCGCCGCCCGGGCGACCGCGGGGGAGGGCAGGAGCATGACACCTCCGGCCAGGAAGGCGGTCGATGCGGTCAGGAGGCGGCGTGACCGGTTCTTCGTGCGCATGGGAGTGCTCCCTCTCTGGGGCGTGCGGGGGAAGCCGGAAGCACCTGTCGGGCAGGGAGGGCCCGGGACGGGTCACGGGTCACAGCGGGGGGAGGGCTCCTGCGGGCAGGGCCGGCGCGACAGCCGTGCCGTGGCCCCGGTGGCGGGCAGGGCCGCCGGTGGAGGCCGGCCGCCGCGGTGGTCGCCCGCGGTGCGGGCCGGTCGTGGGGCGCGGCTCCGCCGGCGGGGCTTCGGCCCCGGTACGGCTGCACCTCCCACTATCGGCGCCCCCGAAAGGGCCTGCAACCGGGGTGCCGGGCGGGACGGCCGACACGAAAGAACCCCCTCCGGAGACCCGGAGGGGGTTCACGCCCCGAGGGGCGGCGGTGGCTGGGGCCGGGGTCGAACCGGCGACCTTCCGCTTTTCAGGCGGACGCTCGTACCAACTGAGCTACCCAGCCACGCAGCTCTTTCGAGCTGCAGCGGTCCTGACGGGATTTGAACCCGCGGCCTCCACCTTGACAGGGTGGCGAGCACTCCAAACTGCTCCACAGGACCAAGCTTCGCGCGAGCACCAGTCTCGCACAAGGTAAAGCGTGCCCCCAACGGGATTCGAACCCGTGCTACCGCCTTGAAAGGGCGGCGTCCTGGGCCACTAGACGATGAGGGCTAAAGGCCCGCCTGGGCGCTTCCTCAGCGCGTCGGGGACGTGAGAAGCATATGGGATGGGGGGACCGTTCGCCAAAACGGTTTACGGGCGGGGTGCCGGGGCGGGGGACCGGCCGGGTGGCGAGGCTGCCGGAGGGGCCGGCCGGCCGGTCGGCCGCGAGGTCCCCGGCGGGGTGCCGGGCGCGGTGCCGGACGGGGCCGCCGACGGCGCTCCCGACGGCGTCCCCGACGAGGTTCCGGAAGGGGCGCCGGACGGGGTGCCCGACGGGGGCGGGGGCGTGCCCGGCAGCACCTCGTCCGGGACGTGCCGCGCCACCTCCGCCGTGGTCAGGCCGAGCCCGCCCAGGGTGATCTCGTCCCACGCCTGGAGCCGCCGCGTGTCCCGGTCCAGGTACAGCACCGACGCGTGGACCCTCTCCGGCTCCTCCTTCTCGACCGCCCGCAGCCCACCGCCCCCCGTCGAGCCCTCGATCTTCAGACGGGTGCCGTTCGGCAGCACCTCGTCGACGCGCCGGTGGACGTGCCCGGACAGGACCAGCGGCACCGCGCCGTCCGTCTGGTGGGCCGCCACCGGGTTGTGGACGACCGCGACGTCCACGGGGGTGCCCGCCCGCGTCTGCGCGCGCAGGGCGTCCGCCAGTTGCCGGCCCGCCACCCGCTCGGCGTCGTCCCCGGCCGCCACGACCGTCCGGTCCGGCGTGAACTGCGGGTCGCCGATGCCCGCCACCCGCACCCCGGCGACGGTGACGGCCCGCCCCCCGTCCAGGACGTGCACGTTCCGCAGGCCCTCCAGGTACTCCTGCGTGGCCGCCGAGTCGTGGTTGCCGCGCACCCACACGTACGGCGCGCCGAGGCTGCTGATCGGGTTCAGGAAGACGTTCTCGGCCGCGCTCCCGTGGTCCATGGTGTCGCCCGAGTCGATGATCAGGTCGATGTCGTACTGCTCCACGAGCGAGCCGACGATGTGCCACGACGCCGGGTTGAGGTGGATGTCGGAGACGTGCAGGACGCGGATCGTCGTCGGGTCGGGCTGGTACGTGGGGAGGGTCGACGTCGCGTCGTACAGCTTCGTCACGTTGGTGACGAGCCGGGCCAGTTCCCGCTGGTACACGTCGAACTCGGTGACGATCGACCGCGCGCTGCCGACGACCGACGGGGCGCTGCTGAGGAGCCCCGAGAAGCGGGGCTCCAGGACCGACTTGGGGTTCCACGTCGCGTACGCCGACGCGCCCGACACCGCGAGCAGCGCCAGCGCCAGCCCCCCGGCCGCCAGGGCGCGGCGCGGCCGGCGGTAGACGACGAGGCCGAGCGCGGTGGCGCCGGAGACGACGGCGACGCAGGAGCGGACGGCCAGTTCGCGGGTGCCGTCCAGGACGTCCGCGGCGATCTCCTCCTGGAGGCCGGAGATCCGCTCGGGGTGCTCGACGAGCGCCTGGGAGCGGACCGGGTCCAGCCGGTCGACGTCCACGTCGAGGCGGATGGGCGCCGTGTGGGAGTCCAGCGTGAGGGCGCCGAGCGGCGAGACGTTGATCTCCGTGCCGCCGGTGAGGGACGGGCGGAGCGCCATGCTCGTGTCCATCGGCCCGACCGGCGTGCGCATGCCGCCGACGACCAGCAGGCCCAGCCACGCCCCGGTGACGGCCACCGCGAACAGGCCCAGGGCGCGGGCCAGGGGGTGCGGGGCGGGGCCGAGTGCCGCGGGGCCGGTGCGGTCGCGGCCGCCGGGGCGGGCCGGTGCGCGGCTCCCCGCCCGGCTCCCCACGCGGCGCAGGGCTCGGGCGATACGGACGTACGAGGTACGGACGACTGCTCGGGCCATTGGGGCCGTATGCCCCCGGGGGTGTGCGGCTATGCCCGCGCGCACCCGGGGGCGCCCCTCATCCACGACAATGGCGGAGTGTTGGAGATGACGCGCGAGGAGTTCGAGGAACTGGTCGCCGAGGCGCTCGACCGGATCCCCCCGGAGCTCACCCGGCTGATGGACAACGTCGCCGTGTTCGTGGAGGACGAGCCGCCCGCGGACGACCCCGACCTGCTCGGGCTGTACGAGGGGACCCCGCTCACCGACCGCGGCGAGTGGTACGCGGGCGTGCTGCCCGACCGGATCACCGTCTACCGGGGCCCGACGCTGCGGATGTGCGAGTCCCGCGAGGACGTGGTCGCCGAGACGGAGATCACCGTCGTGCACGAGATCGCCCACCACTTCGGCATCGACGACGCGCGGCTGCACGAACTGGGATACGGCTGACCGGTGTGCCGCCCGGGCGTGTCCCCCGCGGGGCGAGGGGAGTTGGGCAGGGCGATCCCGTCCGTCCCCCGGGACTCCCGTCCCGGCTCCCGGGGCTCCCCTCCGGCCGCCGGACCCCGCGTCCCGGTCCGGGAGGCCCCGCCCGCCCTGGAGGTGCCCCCGTGCGCCAGCTGCCCGCACCCGTCCGATGGGCCGTCACCGCGGTGGCGGTCGTGGCCTCCGCCGGTTCCGCCGGCGGCTGCATGAGCGTGTCCGACGACCGGGCCAGGCCGCTGCCGAGCGGGGCGGTGGACCCGTCCGGGGCGGTGGTCGAGGGGGACGCCGGGGTGGCCGTGACCGGCGGCGGGCACGAGCCGCGCGGCGTGGGGGGCACGGGCGAGCCCGCGGGCGACGACGGCGCGGGCGGCGCCGGGCCCTCCCCGGCGCCTTCCGCGTCCGCCTCCCCGTCCTCGCCGCCCGGCCGGGACGGCGGTGGGGACGGCGGTGACAGCGGGGACGGCGGCGGTACGGGGCACGGCGGGCGGCCCTCGCCCGGCGCGGGCCCCGGCGGGGGGACGGGCGGTTCCACGGGCGGCCACGGCGGCGGGACGGGCGGCCAGGACGGCGGTACGGGGCCCGGCGAACCGACCGCGTCGCCCTCCTCGCCCGACACGCCGCCCGAGCCGACCCACTCGACCCCGCCGCAGCCGAGCGACCCGCCCACGACCGACCCGGCGGACCCGCCGGCCGAGTCGCCCTCCCCCGACACCCGCACCGAGGCGATGCGGGGCTACTACTCGCCCGCCGACTGGCTGGAGCCGACCGCGTCGCCGCAGGTCACACCCGCATGACGGGGGCCGGCTTGCGCTAAGCGGGGTGAGGTGCGTATGGTAGTAGATCGTTTGATCCCATTTGCCCGGCGCCGTGACCGAAGCGCGCCGCGTGGCGCGTACTCTCCCTTGCCGTGGCTGACCGCATCGAGGCGGTCGATTTGCTAAGCAGCGAAACACGGAGTTGACGGGCGCGTGCCGAGACTCCGGAAGGTTTCGCATTTCGCATGTCCATTTCCAGCACTGACGCAGTCCTGACCGCGACCGAGAACGACGAGGCGACCGCCGTCGCCGCCGCGGACGAGGCGATCGAGGAGATCGCCGAGACCGAGGCCGACACCGCCGACACCGTCACCTTCGGTGACCTCGGGCTCCCCGAGGGCGTCGTCCGCAAGCTCGCCCAGAACGGCGTCACCGTCCCGTTCCCGATCCAGGCCGCGACCATCCCGGACGCCCTGGCCGGCAAGGACATCCTCGGCCGGGGCCGCACCGGCTCCGGCAAGACCCTCTCCTTCGGCCTGCCGCTGCTCGCCACGCTGGCCGGCGGCCACACCGAGAAGAAGAAGCCCCGCGGCGTCATCCTCACCCCGACCCGCGAGCTCGCGATGCAGGTCGCGGACGCCCTCCAGCCGTACGGCGACGTGCTCGGCCTGAAGATGAAGGTCGTCTGCGGCGGTACGTCGATGGGCAACCAGATCTACGCCCTGGAGCGCGGCGTCGACATCCTCGTCGCCACGCCGGGCCGGCTGCGCGACGTCATCAACCGCGGCGCCTGCTCGCTGGAGCAGGTCCAGGTCGCCGTCCTCGACGAGGCCGACCAGATGGCCGACCTGGGCTTCCTGCCCGAGGTCACCGAGCTCCTCGACCAGGTGCCGGCCGGCGGCCAGCGCCTGCTCTTCTCCGCCACGATGGAGAACGAGATCGCGACGCTGGTCAAGCGCTACCTGACCGACCCGGTCGTCCACGAGGTCGACAGCGCCCAGGGCAACGTCACCACCATGACCCACCACGTCCTGGTCGTGAAGCCCAAGGACAAGGCGCCGGTCACCGCCGCGATCGCCGCCCGCAAGGGCCGCACCATCATCTTCGTCCGCACCCAGCTGGGCGCGGACCGCATCGCCGAGCAGCTGCAGGACACCGGCGTCAAGGCCGACGCGCTGCACGGCGGCATGACCCAGGGCGCCCGTACGCGGGTCCTGGAGGACTTCAAGAAGGGCTACGTCAACGCCCTCGTCGCCACCGACGTCGCCGCCCGCGGCATCCACGTCGACGGCATCGACCTGGTCCTGAACGTCGACCCGGCCGGTGACCACAAGGACTACCTGCACCGCTCGGGCCGTACCGCCCGCGCCGGCCGCTCCGGTGTCGTGGTCTCCCTGGCGCTGCCGCACCAGCGCCGCCAGATCTTCCGCCTCATGGAGGACGCGGGCGTCGACGCCTCCCGCCACATCATCGGGCAGGGCGGCGCCTTCGACCCGGAGGTCGCCGAGATCACCGGTGCCCGGTCGCTGACGGAGGTGCAGGCCGACTCGGCCGGCAACGCCGCCAAGCAGGCCGAGCGCGAGGTCGCCGAGCTGGCCAAGGAGCTGGAGCGCATGCAGCGCCGCGCCACGGAGCTCCGCGAGGAGGCCGACCGCCTGGTCGCCCGCGCGGCGCGCGAGCGGGGCGAGGACCCGGAGAAGGCCGTGGCGGAGGCGGCGGAGGCGGCCGCCTCCGAGCCGGCCCCGGCCGCCGCCGAGGTCTCCGTTCCCGTCCAGCGGGAGGACCGCCCGTCGTACGAGCGCCGCGACGACCGCCCGTCGTACAACCGCGACCGCCGGGACGACCGGGGTGGCGACCGCCGTGACGACCGCGGTGGTGACCGCGGTGGTTTCCGCCGTGACGACCGTCCGTCGTTCAACCGTGACCGCCGCGACGACCGGGGTGGTGACCGCGGTGGTTTCCGCCGTGACGACCGTCCGTCGTTCAACCGTGACCGCCGCGACGACCGGGGTGGCGACCGCCGTGACGACCGCGGTGGCTTCCGTCGGGACGACCGTCCGTCGTTCAACCGTGACCGCCGTGACGACCGCGGTGGTGACCGTCGTGACGACCGCGGTGGCGACCGTGGCGGCTTCCGTCGGGACGACCGCCCGTCGTCGTACGAGCGCCGTGACGACCGCCCGTCGTTCAACCGCGACCGCCGGGACGACCGGGGTGGCGACCGCGGCGGCGACCGTGGCGGGTTCCGCCGCGCGGACCGTCCGTTCAACCGCGACCGCCGCGACGACCGCCCCGCGGGCGGCCACCGCGCCGGCGGCCACGACCGCCCCTACGGCCGTCGTGACGACCGCCGCGACGACCACCGGGGCTCCGGCTCCCTCGGCCGCCGCGACGACAAGCCGCGCTGGAAGCGCAACGGCTGACGCCCCGTAGGACCCCTCGGACGGGCCCGTACGCGACACCCCGGTGCCGTGTGCGGGCCCGTCCGCCTGTGCGGGACGCGCCGGAAGGGGCGTTGTGCCGATACCCGATCGGCTCACGCCCCCGGGCGGGCTATGCTCGGGGATGTCCCGTCGAGGGCCCTTAGCTCAATTGGCAGAGCAGCGGACTTTTAATCCGTTGGTTGTGGGTTCGAGTCCCACAGGGCCTACCGGGTCGGCAGCCGCCACACGGCTCCGACCGACGGTGTGGTGCCCCGGCCGGTCTCCCCGGCCGGGGCACACGTGTATCGGCCCCGGCGCGCACGCCCTCAACCGCCGGGGGGCGTACGCGGGATCGGCTCGCGGACCGGCCGGCCCGGTCCCGTGTGGCGGCCGGAGGGGCGCCGGGGCAGGCTGGAGGGACAAGGGCAGGGGCGGGGCACGTCGTCGCGCCGCTGCCGGCCGGTGGGGCGGCTCTCCTCGGAGCGCCGCCCGGTCAGGGAGCGGACCGCATGATCCATCCAGCAGACATCCGGGAGTGGCGGAACCAGGACGTCGTGGACCCGAAGGGGCACAAGATCGGCGTGCTGGAGGCGGTCTACGTGAACACCGCGACGGACGAGCCGGCCATGGCCACCGTCCGCACGGGGCTGCCCACCCGGCAGCGCCTGGTGTTCGTCCCGCTCGACGACGCGACCGTCGGACCGGGTTACGTCCGGGTCCCGTACGACAAGGGCACGGTCCGCAAGGCCCCCGCCATCGGGACCGACGACGTGCTCGCCGCCGAGGACGAACAGGCCGTCTTCCACCACTACGGCATGGCCTACCAGCCCGGGGCCGCCGGCGAGCGGCAGCTCGCGCGCCGCTGAGCCGGCCCGTCACACGGAGGAGTTCCCGAACATGGCGATCTTCCTGTTCCTCGTCCTCGTGGCCGTCGTGCTCGGCCTCATCGGCGTCGCGGTCGAGGGGATGATGTACCTGCTGGTCATCGGGGCCGTCGTCCTCGTGGCGGACCTGATCTTCTTCGGCGCCCACCTGTCCCGGCGCACCCGCAGGCGCTCGGTGCGCTAGGCGCGCTGGGCGCCTCCCGCTGGGCGCCTCCCGCGGGGCGCCGGCCGTCCCCGGAGCGTCGGACGTCCCCGCGGTGGGCCGGGCGTCCCCGCGGGTCAGTCCCGTGCCCTCCGCCCGGTGTCGACGAGGATCTGCCCGGCCTGCGTGACGTTGTCGGCCCGGACGGCCTGCGCCATCGCGGCGCGCGCCGCGTCCTGGGGCGTGTCCGGCGGCACGACGAGCAGGGAGAAGTGGTCCCGGTCCCCGCGGGTGATCAGGACGGTGTCGTCCCCGACGGGGAACGAGTCGATGTGCACCACCCGGTCGTCGACGACCAGCCGCACCGGGAGCCCGTCCCAGGCGGAGGCGTCCAGACCGACGCGGGAGATCGGGCCGAGGTGCTCGGTCAGGGCGCTCACCAGGGCGGGCAGCTCCTCCCCGACGTCCCGGGAACGCGGCCACCAGGCTCCGTCGAGGAGGCCCTCGCGGGAGTGGGTCGTCTCCAGCCGCAGGAGCGCCGTCCCCGGCCGCACCGCCTCGTGGACGGTGTCCGGCAGGTGCCCGGAGGTGGGAGGCGTGTCGGAGTCGGCCATGCTGGTGTCCGCCTGTCTGCGGGATCCGGTTCCTTCGGCGAACCGGACGCTCACCCCTCCCACGGTACTCCGCCGGCCCTCCGCGCCGGCCGCCCGCGGCCCGCGCACGGGTGCGCGCGCCCGCCGTCCGCGGGGAGGCCCGGGGGCGAGGACGGGGACCCGCGGGACGTGCTTCCGGGCCCCGGGGGAGGGGCGGCCGGAAAATTTTCGGCCGGTGGGGGCGAAATGGTGAAGGGACCTCGCCGGGATGGCGTAAGGTTGTGTTCACCGACGCGGGGTGGAGCAGCTCGGTAGCTCGCTGGGCTCATAACCCAGAGGTCGCAGGTTCAAATCCTGTCCCCGCTACTGAAACCGAAGGCCCGGTGCACACAGCACCGGGCCTTCGGCGTTTTCGCGGACCGGTCGACCGAGGGTGTCGGCGAGAGGCGTCGGCAAGGGGGCCGACGGAGGGCTCGGGGCGGGCCGCACCGTCCGTGATCAGCGGGCTGCGCTGCGCCATAACATTTGACACACAGTCAGAAACTTGATTGAGGAGTTCTCGGCGCGCACCGACCTGATTCAGGGTCAATTCGACGTGGGTTGTCCTTTTATGGGGCCTTGGTTCGGTGCTGGTTGGGCGAAGTGTCCGGGGGGACGGCTTGGAATACGGACCCCGCTTCTATTAACGTTCGATAACGCAGCGCGGTCGTACCAGTCGTCGCAAGAGGCGGCACCGTGCGCATGCGCCGAATCCCGCGAGGGAACCGGGGAACCACCGCACTTGGGGTGAATCGGGCTTTCACCGGCCCGTAGGAGACCTTCCTGCTCCGAACCCGTCAGCTAACCCGGTAGGCGGAGAAGGAAGGAAAGGAGTACGCCTCCGTGGCGTCCAACAGGCCTGCCCCCGAAGCCCCCTTCGGCTCGTACGACACGATCGGCCACCCCACCGCTTCGGGATTCCCGGACGCCGCCCCCGCGGCCACCTCCGAGTGGAACCCCACCGAGGACACCATCCGCCCCGTCCGGGGGCGGCACCGCGTCGTCAAGCAGCGCGGCGGTCTCGCCCGCAGCTCCACCGTCCTCGGGGTCGGCGTCATCGCCGCCGTGGGCGCCGGTGGCATGGCCACCGCGCAGGACAAGCCCCGCGTCGCGATCTCCCTCCCGGACGCCTCCTCGCTCCCCGGTGTCGGCGCGCTCCTCGGCGGCGGCGCGGACGAGGCGCCCGACGAGACCCCGGCCCCCGCCAACCTCGCCGCGCTCACCCTGTCCGCCGAGAGCGGCCCCGCCGACGCCCAGGGCGCCGGTGCCGAGGCCGACGCGGGCGAGGCGCTGCGGGCGCGCATCCTCCAGCAGGCCGACCAGCAGCAGGCGTCCGCCGAGGCCGAGGCCCGCGCCGCCGCGGAGAAGGCGGCCGCGGAGAAGGCCGCGAAGGAGGCGGCCGCCCAGCAGGCCGCCGCCGAGGCCGATGCGAAGGCCGCGGCGGCGAAGGCGAGGGCCGCCGAGGAGGAGCGTGAGCGCGCCGAGGCGAAGGCCGCCGCGAAGGCCGAGGCCGAGCGCCTGGCCGAGCTCGCCGCGAGCTACGCCCTGCCGACCTCCTCGTACACGATCACCTCCACCTACGGCCAGGCCGGCTCCATGTGGTCCTCCGGCTACCACACCGGCCTCGACCTGGCCGCCCCCACCGGCACCCCGGCCAACGCCGTCCACAGCGGCACCGTCAAGTCGGCCGGCTGGTCCGGCGCGTACGGCTACCGCGTCGTGCTGGAGCTGGAGGACGGTACCGAGATCTGGTACTGCCACCTCTCCTCGATGACGGTCGGCGCCGGGCAGACCGTCGGCACCGGCGACACCATCGGCCGGGTCGGCGCCACCGGCAACGTCACCGGGCCGCACCTCCACCTGGAGGTCCACACGGCCTCCGGCGGCGGCATCGACCCGCTGGCCTGGCTGCGCGGCAAGGGCCTCACCGTCTGACACCCGCGCACCCTCCCGGCACGTCCCGTGCCGGGCCCCGATCCCGGCAGCCCCGGCGACACCCCCCCCGACGCCAGGGCTGCCGGTCGTCTTTCCCGGTTCCGCGCACCAACCCCCTCGCGGCGCCCGGCCCTCCGCCTCCGGCACCCGGGCACCGGACCGCAGCGCGGCCCGGCCGGGTCGGAACCCGGTCGGACCGGAGTCAGGCCGGGTCGGGGCGCGACCCGGACCGCAGCGCGGCCCGGGGCGGCTCCGACGCCGGTCCCGTGCGGCCTCAGCGCCGGTACGGGTTGTAGCCGGCGTAGTCGCGGTGCGGCGGGGGCGTCCACACCCGGCCCGTCGCGCGCGCGGCGAACGTCAGGGCCGGGGCGGCCACCTCCTTCCGCTGCCACATGTGGTGCAGCAGCTCCTGCTCCCGCGCCGTGAAGTCCCGGTCCGCCACGCCCCGCCGCGCCCGGTACCGCAGGAACGCCAGGGACGTCGCGAACGCCTCGTACTCACCCACCGACCGCGCCGCCGCCGGGCCGAACGCGCGCGCCGCGTAGGACCGCGCCAGGCTCCGGGCCCGCATCGACGACAGCGCGAGCGGCTCGTCCGCGGACAGCCAGCCGGCCGCCGCGTACGCCGGCAGCTCGCCGGACACCGTCCGCAGCTCCCGCTGGCGCGTCCATATCGCCAGCCACGTCAGCAGCCCCAGCGCCGGCAGCATGAACGCCCCGTACACGAGGATGAACCCCCACGGCCCGAACGTCGTCGAGCCGTTCCACAGCGCGTGCACCCCCATCGCCAGGACCAGTCCCAGCAGCGGCAGCAGGGTCCGCAGCACCCCGCGCCGGCGCGCCGTCATCGCGGCGACGCCGAAACCGATGCCCGTCAGCACCGTGAACAGCGGGTGCGCGAACGGCGACATCACCACCCGCACGAAGAACGTCGCCGCCGTCACCGACGCGAAACCGGACGTCCCGAACTCCTGGTCCTCACCGAAGGCGCTGCCCAGGTACAGGATGTTCTCGGTGAACGCGAAGCCCGTCGCCGTGAACCCGGCGACGACCACGCCGTCGACCAGCCCCGTGAAGTCCCGCCTCCGGAAGAGGAAGATCAGCAGGATCGCGGCGGCCTTCGCGCTCTCCTCCACCACGGGGGCGACGACGGTCGCGCCGAGCGTGTCCGCCGACGTCGGGTCCGCCGTCGCCGTGGCTATCCAGCGCGTCGCGAACGTGTTGGCGAGGATCGCGACGAGCGCCGCCGCGAAGGCCCCCCAGGCGAAGGCGAACAGCAGGTTCTTCCACGGCCCCGGCTCCACCCGGTCCAGCCAGCGGAACGCCGCCATCAGCAGCGGCACGGGCAGCAGCGCCAGCCCGAGGCCGACCAGGAAGCCCGTCGTGCCCGTCTGCTCCCGCACCAGCGCCAGGATCACCAGGGCGCACAGGGCCAGCACCAGGCTCACGGCCGAGGCGCGCACCACCTTGCTGCGCCAGAACGCGCCCCGCGGCTTGTACCGCCAACGGGCCCGGTCCGGCACGGCGTCGAACGACGGCCGCGGATCGTACGCCGGGATGGCCGGCTGGGCGGGGCCGGCCGGCGGAGGGGTCCGCGGAGCGAAGCGGGGCGCGTGCGAATCTGACACCTGATCGACCCTAGACGGCCGGACTGACACTCCGCGAGCGCGTTGTGGACGGTTGCGGCCGGGCTGTTACGCGCGGGCGAACAGCAGGTCGTGGACGACGTGCCCCTTCTCCAGGCCCTGCCCCTCGAAGCGGGTCAGCGGACGGAAGCCGGGCCGCGGCGCGTAGCCGCCGGGCACCGTGTTCTCGAAGTCCGGGTGCGCCGTCAGCACCTCCAGCATCTGCTCCGCGTACGGCTCCCAGTCCGTCGCGCAGTGCAGGAGCGCGCCCGGCTTCATCCGGGGCGCGACCAGGCTGAGGAACTCGGGCTGGATCAGCCGCCGTTTGTGGTGCCGCTTCTTCGGCCAGGGGTCCGGGAAGTACACGCGGACGCCGGCGAGCGAGGCGGGCGGCAGCATCTCGCGCAGCAGGATGATCGCGTCGCCGTTCGCGACGCGGACGTTCGTGAGGCCGTTCCGCTCGGCGAGACCCAGCAGGTTGCCCTGGCCCGGGGTGTGGACGTCCACGGCGAGGATGCCGGTCGACGGGTCGGCGGCGGCCATCCGCGCGGTGGCCTCGCCCATGCCGAAGCCGATCTCCAGGACGACCGGGAGCCCGTCGAACATCCCGTCCAGGTCGAGGACGCGCTGCCCGTCGATGTCCAGGCCCCACACGGGCCACAGGCGGCGCAGCGCGTCGGCCTGGCCGACGGTGACGCGGCTGCGGCGCGGCTGGAAGCTGCGGATGCGGCGCTCGAAGTGCGAGCCGGCGGGGTCGGGCGAGGGCCCGGTCCCGTCGGGGAACATCCGGCTGCCGCGGCGCGACGCGGGCACACCGGGGGCCGCGCCGGACGCCTCGGGGGCGGCGGGCCCGGACGCGGGGGGCGCGGGCGCGGCCGCCCCGGACGCGCGGGCCGCGGGCGCCGGGGCCTTCACGGCGCCGGGTCCGGCGGGGGCGGGGGCGGGGTTCGTGGGGTGCGTGCTCGACGCGGTCTTCTCGGACACAGTGCCATCGATTCTACGAACCCTCCCCGCGTTCCCTACCCGGCCAGGTGCGCCAGGGCCCGCCGGGCCACCTCCCGCCCGATCGGCAGGGACGCCGTCGCCGCGGGCGAGGGGGCGTTCAGCACGTGCACGGTGCGCGGCGCCTCCCGGATGAGGAAGTCGTCCACCAGCGTCCCGTCCCGCAGCACCGCCTGCGCCCGCACGCCCGCCGGGGCCGGCCGCAGGTCGGCGGCGGTCACCGCGGGCAGCAGCCGCCGCACCGCCTCCGTGAAGGCCGGCTTCGACAGCGACCTGCGCAGCTCGCCCGCCCCGTACCGCCAGTGCCGCCGGGCGATCGCCCACGTGCCGGGCCAGGCCAGCGTCCCGGCCAGCTCCCCGGGCCGCACGACGAGCCGGCCGTACCCCTCGCGGGCCAGCGCGGGCACCGCGTTCGGCCCCACGTGGACGCCGCCGTCGACGCCCCGCGTCAGGTGCACGCCGAGGAAGGGGAACGCCGGGTCCGGCACCGGGTAGACCAGGCCCCGCACCAGCTCGGGCCGGGCCAGCTCGTAGTACTCGCCCCGGAACGGCACGATCCGCATGCCCGGCTCGTCGCCCGCGAGCCGGGCCACCGCGTCGCAGTGCAGCCCCGCGCAGTTCACCAGCGCCCGCGCGCGCACCACGGCGCCGTCCGCCGTGCGCACCGCCACGCCCCAGGGGCGCCGGTCGACCGCGGTGACCCGCGCCCCGTACCGCACCTCCGCGCCGGACGCCCCGGCGAGCAGCCCCGCCACCGCGCCGTAGTCGCAGACCCCCGTCGTGCCGACGTGGATCGCGGCGATGCCCCGCACGTTCGGCTCGTACGCGCCGATCTGGGCCGGGCCCAGCTCGCGCACCGGGATGCCGTTCTCCCGGCCGCGCTGGGCCAGGGCGTGCAGCCGGGGCAGCTCGGAGCGGTCCGTGGCGACGATCAGCTTGCCGGTGACCTGGTGCGGCAGCCCGTACTCGGCGCAGAGCTTCACCATCTCGGCCGCGCCCCGCACCGCGAACCGCGCCTTCAGGGAGCCGGGGCGGTAGTAGACGCCGCTGTGGATGACACCGCTGTTGCGGCCCGTCTGGTGGCGGGCGGGGCCGGGCTCCTTCTCCAGGACCGTCACGCGCGTGCCGGGAGAGGCCCGCGACAGCGCGTACGCCGTCGACAGCCCGATGATCCCGCCGCCGACCACCAGGACGTCGCAGTCGAACACGCCGCTGCCGAACCCGGACACCTGTGCCACCTCCCACCCCGATAGTGCACTGGCCCGCTGACAACGCCGTTAAACCAGGCACGCGCCGCGGTGGGAGATGGATCACGCCAGGTGGTGCGCCCTTCCGCGCGCCCCTCCGCCGGCACCGGGAGGGGCCCCGCGCCGGACCCTACGCCGGGGCCGTCAGCAGCGGCCGGGCCCGTTCGCGCAGCTCCGCCACGCGCGGCTCGTCGCCGTACGGCTCCAGACGGTGCAGCAGGTCCCGCACGTACTCGGTGGTACGGGCCGAGGAGATGCGCCCGGCCACCTCCACCGCGAGCGTGCCGGCCGCGCAGGCGGCGTCGAGGTTCCCCGACTCCAGCTCCGCCACGGCGCTGACGACCAGCCGCAGCCCGTGGGACCGCACGTACTCCTCCGTCGGCCGCGACAGCGCCTGCTCCGTGAACCTGCGCACCTGGCGCGGCGCCTTCAGGTCGCGGTAGCACTCGGCGGCGTCGGCGGCGAACCGGTCGTACGAGTAGAAGCCCAGCCACGAGGGGTCGGCGTCACCCTCCCGCGACCGCTCCAGCCACCCCTCGGCGGCCTTCAGCGCCGTCCCGGCCGCCACCGCGTCCCCGGCCTTGGCGTGGGCGCGGGCCTCGACGAGGCGGAAGAACGACATCGTGCGCGCCGTGGCCAGGCCGCGGTTGCGCTCCACGGCCGCCTGCGCCAGGTCCACGCCCTCGTCGGCGAAGCCCCGGTACGTGGCCTGCAGCGACATCGACGCCAGGACGTACCCGCCGAGCGGCACGTCCGCCGCCGCGCGCGCGAGGCGCAGGGCCTGGATGTAGTACCGCTGGGCGGCCTCCTGCTGACCCGTGTCGAAGGCCATCCAGCCGGCCAGCCGGGTCAGCTCGGCGGTCGCGCCGAACAGGGCCCGGCCGACCTCGTCGGAGTACGAGCCGAGCAGCAGCGGCGCCGCGTCCACGCGCAGGCACTCGGGCACCATCGAGGAACGCCAGTCCCCGCCGCCGTACTTGGAGTCCCAGCGGCGGGCGTCCTCGGCGGCCTCCCGGAGCTTCGCCACGTCGCTGTGGCCCACGCGCGCGGGGGTGCCCTCCACGGGGGGCGGCTCCTCGACCGTCACGAGGGGCACCGCGGCCACCTGCGCGGCGCCGCCCGGAGCGGCGCCGTCCGCCACCCTGCCGCCCGCGCCGGGACCGCCGCCCGTGCCGGCGCCGCCCGCCGTGCGCGGGGCCCTGCGCTCCACGGACGGGTCGGCCGGCGCGATCAGCCACCGCGAGGCGGGCACCGCGTACGCGCTCACCGCGAACGAGCCGGCCAGCGACTGCCAGATGCCGCCCCCGCCGGCGCGGCGCCCGGCCAGGTCCAGCCGGTACAGCTCCGTCGCCGACCGCACCGCCTCGCCCACGTCGCGCGGGAACGCCAGCCCCACCTCGGGCGCCGGGTCCGCGTCGGCCAGGCCGATCTCGTGCAGCGGCACCGGACGGCCGAGCTTCTGCCCGATCGCGGCGGCGATGAGGTGCGGTGCGGCGCCCTGCGGGATCATGCCCTTCGACACCCAGCGGGCCACCGACGTCTTGTCGTAGCGCAGGGTCAGACCGCGCTGCGCCCCCAGGTCGTTGACGCGCCGGGCCAGCCCGGCGTTGCTGATCCCGGCGAGGGCGAGAACGGTGCCGAGCTTCTCGTTCGGTCCGCGTAGCTCCCTGGACATGCGCCACCCCTCGACACCAAGACGGCCGCCGCGCTGCCAGGCATAGGCGCGCGGCATTCGTAAACCCAGCGTAGTTCGCTGCATCCCCACCGTTAAGGGGTGGTGTTCCCTATGGCGGGATTGTTGTGCGTACGGGAGGTTGGCGTGCACCCGGCCCCGTGCCGCCGTGCTCCCGGTGTGTGGCCGTGCGCCCGCCCGTGCGCTCTGGCCGGTGCCTCGCGGCGGGGGCTTCCATGGTGCCGCGTGGGTCGGCCCGCTGGCGGGAACCAGCGGGCTGGGGGACACCGCCGCCCCATTCCCCGCGGGCGGCGGACCGGTCCGGGGGGCGAGCAGCGCCCCCCGGTACCGCGCGCGTGGATCACGGTCGAGAGCGGAGTGACCGACAAACGTTTCGGTTGAGTGGGGTACGGAGAATGGCTGAATGATGCCCATGGTTCGACCGGTCGAACCCCCGTTTCGCCGCCGGGAGTTGATCGATTCGCCGGGTCGGGGAGGGAGTTGACCGCCCGGGCGGACCCGCCACCCCCACACCGTCACCACATCGCCGATTGCCAGGGGCGCGTTCCCGTTTGCGTACGCGCCGCCCGGAGGGCCTCCCGTGCGCCTGTTGTCGTGGCAGCATGTCCCCGTCGGCACCCCCGTCGCACCAGCCGCCCCGCGGCGCGCGCCGGACGGGCCGCGAGTGGCTGAAGATGTCCACAGGCTGTGGAGGCGGCGATGCGCTGGCTGGTGGGGTGGAGCAGTATCGCCGCGAGCTTCGGCACGGTGGGCGCGGTCGACCCCGCCGACGACGGCGCCACCATGCAGCCGGTCGGCGGACAGCTCCTGTGGGGCGACCCGGACCCCCTGTGGGCCGTCGGCGACTGGCGCCCCGACGAGGTGCGCGTCGTCAGCGTCGCCCCCGACATCCGCCTCGCCGTCCTCGGCTGCTGCGCCGCCTCCGACGAGGAGCTGAGGGTCGGCCTGTTCGCCGCGCGCGGCGGCGCGCTGCGCCACCTCACCGCCTGGCACGGCAGCTACACCGCCGTCGTGCAGACCGGCCGCCGCGTCACCGTCATCTCCGACCTCGCCGGCGCCCGCCCCGTCTTCCACACCCCCTGGGCCAACGGCACCGCCTACGCGACCGCCGCGCTGCCCCTCGCCGACCTCATCGAGGCGCAGCTCGACATCGGGCACCTCGCCGCGCTCCTCGCCTGCCCCGAGACCCCCGAGGCGCTGCGCGACTCCACCCCGTACGCCGGCGTCAAGCGCGTCCCGCCCGGCCACGCCCTCGTCCTGCGGGAGGGCTCCCGCGAGATCACCGGGTACGAACCCGTCGCCTCCCTCGCCGTCGCCGCGCCCCAGCTCGACCCGGACCGCGCCGTCGAAGGCGTCCGGGACGCCCTCGTCGAAGCCGTACGCGCCCGCCTCACCGCGCCCCGCCACGCGCCCGCCGCCCTGCCGCCCGACCCCGGGCCCGTCCCCGGCATGGGCCCCGCCGACCGCCGCGCCGCCCGCGGCGAGGCGCCCGCGCCCGGGATCGGCGCCGACCTGTCCGGCGGCAGCGCCTCCAGCACCCTCGCCCTCCTCGCCGCCGGCCTCCCCGGCGTGCCCGGCACCCTCGCCGGGCACGGCGGCGCGGGAGCCGGCGAACGCCTCCTCGCCGTCACCTTCAACGACCTCAGCGCGAGCGCCCGCGAACCCGCCCACACCGCCGAGCTGGAACGGGCCCGCGACCTCGCGCAGGACCCCCGCCTCCACCACGTCGTCGTCGCCGCGGCCGAGGAGGCCCTCCCGTACGCCGACCTGGACGTGCCGCTCACCGACGAACCGGGCCCCGCCCTGGTCACCGCCGTCCGCCACCGGCGCCGCCTCGCCGCGGGCAGCGCCGACCACTTCACCGGCCACGGCGCCCGCCAGGTCCTCGACGCCCACCCGGCCCGCCTCGCGGACCTGCTGATGGACCGCAGACGGCGTCACCTGCTCCGCCCCGTCACCGCCCTCGCCCGCGCGACCGGGCCGTCGGCCGGCTCCCTCCTCGTCCCCCTCACCGTCTACCGGGCCGCCCGCCGCCTCGCCCGCACCCCCTACCGCGCCGGACTGGAGGCCGCCGCCGGCCGCCTCCTCGACGCCAACCGCGTCCTCGCCACCGGCACCGCCCCCGGCCCGCTCGACGCGTCCCTGGCCGCCCTCGCCTGGTCGCGGCCCGGCCCCGCCGCCCGCTGGCTCACCGGGGAGGCGCTCGCGGAAGTATCGGTTCGCCTCCACCAGGCCGCGACCCGCCCCACCTCCGTCCAGCGCCCCGGCGAGGCCCGCGCCCGCGCCGCCCTCGCCCGCCACGCCGCCGATCACCGCGTCCTCGAACAGGCCGCGGAGGTCCGCAGCCAGCGCCTGCACGCCCCGTTCCTCGACAACCAGGTCGTCCGGGCCTGCCGCGACCTCCCCGAAGCACTGCGGGTACGCCCCGGCGCCCGCGCCGACATCCTGCGCGCCGTGCTCGCCGCCACCGGCATCCACGACCTGCCGCCCGGCTGGGGCGCCACCACCCGCACCCCCTCCCCGGCCGCCGTCCGGGCCGGGCTGCGCCTCGCCCTGCCGCGGCTGCTCGCCCTGTTCGAGGCGCCGCTCCTCGCGGACGCCGGGCTCGTCGAGGCGGGCGTCGTCCGCACGGCCCTGCGCGCCGCCGCCGACGGCGAGCCCGTCCCCCTGGACGGCATCGCCGACCTGGTCTCCACCGAGCTGTGGCTCCAGCGGCTCGTGGCCCGCCGCGGCACCTGTTGGTCCGGCACGGCCGCGCCCCGCCGCCGCGCCGTCGCCGCGGGCGTGCCGTCCCGGCCGACCCTCCGCTCCTGACGGCCGACCCTCCGCTCCTGACGGCCGGCCCTCCGCTCCCGGCCGGCGGGCCCGGTCAGTTCGGGAGCAGGTCCCCGAGCGCCTCCAGGGCGAGCATCCACATCGGCTGGGCCCCGGTGCCGAACGCCGCCGCCAGGGCGTACCCGAGCGCCGCCTCCACCGCCCGTACGCGCACGCCGTCCCGCCACTCGGCGGACACGGCCCCGTCGCCGTCCGACGAGAGCCGCCCGATCGGCTCCCCGCCCCGCAGCAGCCGGCTGCCCGCCAGGGAATCGGGCACCAGCCGGTACACGACCCCCTCGCAGGAGACGTCCACACGGAAGGAACGCCTGGTCAGCCGCCCCTTGCCGGGGCGGATGGGCACGGCCCGGCCGTCGACGGACAGCGACAGCAGCGCCCCGTCGCGCGTGCCGACGGGTACGTGGTCGTCGACGTCGGTGACGCCCTCCGCACGGCGGACGACGACCCGGGGGACCGTGTCGCCGCGGACGTCCACCACTCCGGCGGCGACGTCCAGTACGACCGAGACGGATCCGAACAGGGGGTCGTCGGTCCGCCGCACCGGCGTCGCCGCGTCGTGCACCGGTTCCACGGGGCGCGTCACCCACCCGCGCAGCTGATCCGGGCCTGCGCCCAGTCCGCCGGGAGCAGCGCGCCGGACGGCCGGGACGGCTCCGTCACCAGGCGGATCGTGGCGCGGCCCGCGATGCCGACGCGGACCGGCACCGCCGGGTCGCCGCCGTCGACGACGGGCGACCGCCACAGCCGCACCCCGTCCGCCCACACCGAGAAGCGCACCGAGCCGAGCCCCTTCGCCATGTCGTCGACCCCGGCGAGCGCCTGGTACGTGGAGCACTCCCGGTTCAGGTCGATGACCACCGACGACCTGGAGTGCACGGTGATGCCGTCCTCGTACGCCGTGCCGCCGACGGACAGCCCGTACCGCTGCCACACCCAGCCCGACCCGCCGAGCCGCAGCTCGGGACGGGTGTGGTCGCCGAACACGTCGAACTTCAGCCGCCCCACCCGGTACGTGACCGGCTCGGGCGCCGGGGCCGGCGCGGGGGCCGTCGTGGGCGTGGGCGCGGGCGCGGGTGTCGTCGGCGTCCTCGCCGGGGACGGCGACGCCTTCCCGGGGGCCGGCGCGGGCGCGGGCCCCGGAGCCGGCGCCGAAGTCCGCGCCGAGGTGGGCGCGGGCTCGGGGGCGGGCGCGGAGGTGGACGGGTGCGGCGCAGGCGGTTTCCGGGCGGGCTCCGGACGCGCTTCCGACCCCGGCCCCAGCCCCGGCACCGTCGCGGGCGCCGCCCGGGACAGCGGCGGCGCCGGGGACGCGGACGGCGGCGACGGGGCCACCGGGGGCGACACGACGGACCGCGCGACCGGCGGACGCGCCTGCGGCCGCGGTACGGCGTCGGGTCCGCCCGCCAGCACCCACACCAGGCCGGCGGTCGCCGCGATGGCCAGCGTCGCCGCGGCGCCCGCCTTCGCGGACACGCCCAGCCCCTCCGCGGCGGTCCCACCCGCCGCGCCCGCCGCACCCGCCGCGCTCCCGGCGGCGACCCCCGCCGCCTTGAGGGAGTACCCGGCGGCGAACCAGCCGACGACCGCGACCGGCACCAGCGCCGGGATGCCGGCGTTGACCTGCGCCAGCTCCCCGGCCGCGAGGCGGCACTTCACGCACTCCTCCAGGTGCCCGCGCAGCCCCCGCTCGGCCCGTGTCCGCAGCCCGCCGCGCGCGTACGCGCCGAGCCGGTCGGCGTACCGGGCGCAGTCACCGCCCGCCATCAGGGACTGGTTGACGTGCGCCTGGAGGTACGCCTGCTTCAACCCCTCGCGGGCCCGGCTCGCCAGGACCGCCGTGGCGTTGGCGGTCAGCCCGAACAGCGGCGCGACCTCGCGCGGCGACTCCTCCTCGACGGTCGTGTGCCACAGGACCGCCTGCCACCGCTCCGGCAGCGACCGGAATGCCCGCACGGCCAGCGACTGCTCGGCCTCCTGCATGGCCCGTACGTCCGCGCCCAGCTCGACGGCGCCCCCGCCGGCCGGCCCGGACGCCCGCGCGGCCTCGGTGGCGAACACCCCGAAGTCTTCGACGAGCTGCTCCCGCTTGACGGTCTTCGCCCAGGCCGCGGCCACGTGCCGGACGGTCGTCAGCAGGTACGCCCGCACGGCCTGCTCCGGGCCCGCGCCGCGGCGGACCGCCTGCAGGGTCCGCGCGAACACCTCGGCCGTCAGGTCGTCGGCCGTGTGCCGGTCCCGGCAGCACGTGCGCGCGTACCGCCGCACCGCCTCCGCGTGGCGCCGGAACAGCTCCTCGTACGCCGAGTCGTCGCCCCCGCGCATCCGCTGGACCAGCTCCGCGTCGGACGGCGGCAGTTCCACCGGCGGCACCGGGCCCGGACCCGCGCCGGCGCCCAGGCCCGCGCCCGGACCAGCGCCGGCGTCCGGGCCCGCACCGGCGCCCGAAGCCGCATCGCCGTCCGGGCCCGCGACCGGCCGGAGCCACCGGACGCGACCGCGCTGCGGCGGGACGCTCGCCCCGTCCGCGCGGGACGCGCCCCGGCGCGACCGCCGGCCACCCTGGGCCGGGACCCGCGCCGCGGGCCGTCCACCGGCCGCGTCGGTGCCGCCGAGCGGCTCGCCGCCCCCGTCATCGTTCAACGTGACCGCCCCCGTACCCCACCTCAGACCGGAACACCGGCCAAGGGTGCCACAGCGCTCCGCACGGCCGTCACCACGGGACCGCCGGCCACCCGTCCGGGGCGGAACTTCCCCAGGGACCCGCCCAGGAGCGGGGGTTGGGAGTAAGGTCCCCCGTCACGGGCGCGAGCGGAGCCCCTCCAGCAGGATCTCCAGCAGCCTCGCCGAGGCCGCGCTCTGCTGCGCCGCGTCCGGCAGGGACGGCGCCCCCGTCGCGATGACCAGCAGCACGTCCGCGACCGTCACGTCCCGCCGCAGCTCGCCGGCCTCCCGCGCGCGGTTGACCAGCTGGCCCACCACGTCCAGCAGCTCCGACACGCCCGCGTCGTCCAGCTCGGCCGCCGGCACCGCCCGCGGCGTCACCACCCGCAGCGCCGCCGGCGCGGCCACGCCCCGCTGGTGCGGCACCCGCGCGTCGTCCACCGCGGGCACCTCCTCCACGTCCACGCCCACCCGCAGCACCTGCGGCGGCAGCAGCCGGCCCGCGCCCGACGCCACGGACGTGCGCAGGAAGCGGGCGAGCGCCGACCAGGGCTCGTCCTCCTGCCCCAGGGCGGCCCGCGCCTGGTCGGTGAGCCGGGCCGTCTCCTCCTGGGCTATGCGCCGTACCAGCACGTCCTTGCTCGGGAACCGCCGGTAGACCGTGCCCACACCGACGCGGGCCCGGCGCGCCACGTCCTCCATCGGCGCCCCGTACCCCAGCTCCCCGAACACCTCGCGCGCGGCGCGCAGGACGTGCTCGAGATTGCGCTGGGCGTCCACGCGCAGCGGCGCCGGGCGCGCGGTACCGGCCACGCCGGCCCCCGTCATCCCGCCGACCGCGACCGCCCCCGCGGGCACGCCGCCGACGGCCTGAGCGGTCCGTGCCTGCCCATGCGAATCCTGAATGTGCATGCGTTCCCCCGGTTGTTCGACGTCTCCCCCCGGAGACTCCCCGCCTGGCATCCGGGGACCGGCCCGACAACGCTCAGGTCATGCGTGACGACCGACACCCCGATGAGATACGAACATAGTTGAGACGCAGTCAATTCAGAAGGGGTAGTTCCGTCCGGTGCGCCCCCCGATCGGAGCAAGGCCCGGAAGACTCCTGTTTCCCTTCCCGCCCGGCCCCCGTCACACCCCCTCCGACCTGCGAAATCACCCCGTACGCCGGTCCGACCCCCGCCCCGCGCCGCCGTACTCCTCCGGTCACACAATCCGCCGGGCCTGTGGACAAACCCCCGCGCCCGTTGCGTCATGGGATGGTGACGGCTGCAATCCCGAGGGGATCCGACGAATCCCCGGCTCGCGCGCGCGTTCTCGTCGTCGGCGGCGGCTACGTCGGCATGTACACCGCCCTGCACCTCCAGCGGCAGCTGAAGGCCGAGATGAGGAGCGGCGCGGTCGAAGTCGTGGTGGTCGCCCCCGACCCCTACATGACATATCAGCCATTCCTCCCGGAGGCGGCCGCCGGGAACATCTCCCCCCGCCACGTCGTCGTGCCGCTCAGACGCGTCCTGGACCACTGCCGGATCGTCATCGGCGAGGTGATCACCCTCGACCACGCCAAGCGCACCGCGACCGTCGAGACCCTCGCCAGCGAGGAGGAGGACGCCGGCCCGCTGGAGCTCACGTACGACGAGCTGGTCCTCGCGCCGGGCTCCATCTCGCGCGCCCTGCCCATCCCCGGCCTCGTCGACTACGGCATCGGCTTCAAGACGGTCGAGGAGGCCATCGGCCTGCGCAACCACGTCATCGAGCAGATGGACATCGCCTCCTCCACCCGCGACCCGGCCATCCGGGACGCCGCGCTGACCTTCGTCTTCGTCGGCGGCGGGTACGCCGGCGTCGAGGCGCTCGGCGAGCTGGAGGACATGGCCCGCTACACCGCGCGGTACTACCACAACATCAAGCCCGAGGACCTGAAGTGGGTCCTGGTCGAGGCCAGCGACCGCATCCTGCCCGAGGTCGGCGAGGAGCTGGGCCGGTACACGGTGCGGGAGCTGCGCGCGCGGAACATCGACGTACGCCTGGAGACCCGACTCGAGTCCTGCGTGGATCGGGTCGCCGTCCTCAGCGACGGCAGCCGCTTCCCCACCCGCACGGTCGTGTGGACGGCCGGCGTCAAGCCGGCGCCCGTCCTCGCCGCGACCGACCTGCCGCTCAACGCCCGCGGCCGCCTCACCTGCACCCCCCACCTCACCGTGGAGGGCGTCGAACACGCCTGGGCCGCCGGGGACGCGGCCGCCGTCCCGGACGTCACCGCGTCCGAACCGGGCAGGGAGTGCGCGCCCAACGCCCAGCACGCCGTACGCCAGGCGAAGGTCCTCGCCGACAACCTCGTCGCGTCCCTGCGCGGCCGGCCGCTCCGGCCCTACGCCCACAAGTACGCCGGCTCCGTCGCGTCGCTCGGCCTCCACAAGGGCGTCGCCCACGTCTACGGCCGCAAGCTCAAGGGCTACCCGGCCTGGTTCATGCACCGCGCCTACCACCTCAGCCGCGTCCCCACCTTCAACCGCAAGGCGCGGGTGATGGCCGAGTGGACGCTCGCCGGGCTGTTCAAGAGGGAGATCGTCTCCCTCGGCTCCCTGGAGCACCCGCGCGCCGAGTTCGAACTCGCCGCCGGCCCGCCGCCGCCCCCGCCCGACACGGCCGTCACCGCCGACTCGTCGCCCGACGCCCATGACACCGACGACGAGAGCGGTACCAGAGACGCGAGGGACACAAGGGACACAAAGGGCCCCGGTGGCCAAGGGGGCGCACACGGCCCCCACGCGAGCGGGCCCGCAACCGATTGACACCCTTTGTCAGTGCGCTCCGTCACACTGGACGTGTGACCATAGGTGGGCCCACACCTGCACAGAGTGACTCGCCACGGCAACGACACCACGAGGCATAGAGATCCGTGAACTTCACGCGTTGGAGCGCCCGCTTCCCCGGCACGCAGCGCCGCGCCGCCGCGCGCGGCACCGACCCCGGGGCTGCGCCGGCGTCGCGCGGTGAAGGCTCCGTGCCCGCGGCGCGCGGCGAGTACGGGCAGCAGCCGGCCCCCGGAGCCGACGACGACCCGTCGGCGCCCCCCGGCGCGCCCGGCGGACCACCCGCGCCCGGCGCACGCCCCGCGCCCCCGGCGCTGGAGGACTTCTCCGTACGGGAGATCCTCGGCCACCTCCCCGGCCTCGTCGCCCTCACCTACGGCCCCGACCACCGCGTCGCCTACGTGAACGAGGCCTACGCGGCCGCCTTCGGGCACCGCGCCCCGGGCAGCGCCGCGACCGACGGCTGCCCCGAGTTCGCCGAGCTGGGCCTCCTCCCGCTCATGGACCAGGTCCTGCGCAGCGGCAAGCCCCGCACGGTCAAGTCCCGCCGGACGAAGAGCGGCGGTTCGTACACGGTCTCCTGCCTCCCCGTCGACGTCCCCGCCCACCACGGGCAGCCCGGCCGGCCGGGCGGCGGGGTCCTCGTGCACGCCGCCGACGTGACCGACCACGCCGAGGCGGCCGAGCGGCTCCGCGCCAGCGAGCGCCGCCACCGCGAGACCGCCGTCACGCTCCAGAGGTCCCTCCTCCCGCAGGAGCTGGAGCAGCCCGACGACCTGAGGGTCGCCGCCACGTACCAGCCGGGCGGCGCGGACGCGGCGGTCGGCGGCGACTGGTACGACGTGATCACCCTCGGCGCCGGCCGCACGGCCCTGGTCATCGGCGACGTCATGGGGCGCGGCGTGCGCGCCGCCGCCGTCATGGGCCAGCTCCGCACCGCCGTCCGCGCCTACGCGCGCCTGGACCTGCCGCCGCACGAGGTGCTCCAGCTGCTGGACGGCCTGGCCGCCGAGATCGACGCCAGCCAGATCGCCACCTGCGTGTACGCGGTCCACGACCCCAACGAGGGCCGCCTCGTCTACGCCTCCGCCGGGCACCTGCCGATCCTCGTGCGCGACGAGGACGGCTCCGTCCGCCGCGCCGAGGACCCGACGGGCCCGCCGCTCGGCACGGGCGGCTGGCTGCACACGTCCGGGACGATCGCCCTCCCGCCCGGCTCCACCGCCGTCCTCTACACGGACGGCCTGGTCGAGCGGCGCGGCGAGGACATCGACGAGGGCGTCGCCGCCCTGGAGCGCGCCCTGTCCGGCGCGACGGGCGCCCCGCAGGTCGTCTGCGACCGACTCCTGCGCTCCCTGGGCGTGACCGCCGAGCACGACGACGACGTCGCGGTCCTCGTCCTCCAGCACCCCTCCCGCACGGGCTCCGACGCGGAGCTGTTCCACAACGCCGCGCTGGACCTGCTGGGCGGGGTGGAGGCGGCCCCCCGGGCGCGGGCCTTCGCCTCCGGGGTGCTGTCCAGCTGGCGGTTCCCGGTGGAGCTGCGCGACCTGGGCGTCCTCGCCACCAGCGAGCTCGTCGCCAACTCCCTCCAGCACGGCACCCCGCCGATGCGGCTGCGCCTGCGCCGCACCGACCGGCGCCTGATCATCGAGGTGACGGACGGCGACGACCACCTGCCGCGCCGCCGCCGCGCGGAGACGGAGGACGAGGCGGGCCGCGGCATCTCGATCATCGCCACGATCGCCTCGTCCTGGGGCAGCCGCCGCACGCCCGGCGGCGGCAAGGCCGTCTGGTGCGAGTTCGCCCTGCCGGGCTGACCCGCTCGGGTCAGACGGCCGTCCCGACCGTCCGCTCCTCGGGCGCGTGCCGGGCGACGACCCGCGACCGGGCCGCCGCGTACGGGTGGTCCTGCGCCGGCGTGAGCTCCCGGCCCAGCCGCAGCGCGAGCACGCTGATCCCCAGCGAGAAGAGCACGAACGTCACGATGTACGGCCCGTGCAGCGCCGCTCCCATGGGCCCGCCCACCGCCGGACCGACCGCCAGCGCCAGCTGCTTCACCAGGGCGAACGCCGAGTTGTACTGGCCGACCCTCTCCTCCGGCGCCAGGTCGGCGACCAGCGGCGCCACGGTCGGCGACAGCATCGCCTCCCCCAGGCCGAACAGCCCGTACGTGGTGACGAACGCCGCCGTCGCCACGGCCTGGCTGCCGTGCCCGAGCCCCGCGTACCCGGCGATGAGCCACGCCACGGCCCAGATCAGGCCGACGGCCGCGACGACCCGCGTACGGCGCCCGCGCTCCACGAACCGCAGCACCAGGAACTGGGCGACGACGATGACGGCCGTGTTGGCGGCCAGCGCCATGCCGAGCGTCGACGGCTCGATCCCGGCGGCCTCCGTGCCGTACGCGGCGAGCCCCGACTCGAACTGCCCGTAGCAGGCGAAGAACAGCACGAAGCCCAGGACGCACAGCTGCACCATCGCCCGGTGCCCGAGCAGCGCCCGCATCCCGCCCGCGCCCTTGGCGGCCCCGTCTCCGGGCCGGGTGCCCGCGAGGGCGGGGGTGCGGGGCATGCGCACGGTCGCGGCGATGGCCGCGAGCACCAGGAACATGGCCGCCTCGATGGAGAACAGCAGGAGGAAGCTGCCGGGGCGGCTCTCGTCGACGAGCTGGCCGCCGATGAGACCGCCGATGCCGAGCCCCAGGTTCTGCAGGAAGAACTGCAGGGCGAAAGCGCGCGTGCAGGCGTCGGGCGCCGAGCTCCAGACGATCATCGTGGCGAGCGCGGGCTGCATCACGGCCGTACCGGCTCCGAGCAGCGCCGCGGCCCCGACGACGGCGGCCACGCTGCCGGCGACGCCCATGGCGAGCGCGCCGAGCGCGGCCAGCAGCGCCGCGCCGACGAGCACGGGAAGGGGACCGCGGCGGTCGATGGCCCTGCCGGTGAAGGGCAGCACGGCGAGAGCGGCCATGGCGAAGACGGCCAGCACGGCACCCGCCGCGCCGGCGCCCAGCTCCCGCACCTGGGCCACGTACACATACAGATACGGAACGGTGAACCCGAGCCCGAACGCGCTCAGCGCGTTGCCCGCCTGGATCCGGCGCATCGCTGCGCCCCTCGCCTTGGTCACACTCACCCACTTCGAACTCGTAAGGATGAAGCCTCAAGACTTCAACGCTAAATTTCGAAGGTTAACTGTACACGTCGAAGGACTTCAATCCAAACGAAGCGTGGAATACTCCCTGGCATGCCCGAACCCCAGGAGCCGAGCGTCGAGCCGAGCCTCGACGAGCAGATCGCCGCCTACCAGCGCGAGTACCGCGACCTTGACCCGCAGGTCGAGCAGGTGGTCTCCGCGCTCGGCCGGCTGAACCGCCGGATGAACGTGGCGTACGGACGCCAGCTCGCCGAGCTCGGCATCGGCAACACCGAGTGGGAGGTCCTGAAGACCCTCGTCCTCGCGGGCGCCCCGTACCGGATGGGGCCGAGCGAGCTGGCGAAGCGCCTGGGCCTGACGCCGGCGGCGATGACGCACCGCATCGACCGGATGGCCGGCGAGGGCCTGGTGACCCGGGACCGGGACGAGACCAACCGGGTGAGGGTCATCGTCGAGCTGACGGACGAGGGCCGCGCCAAGTGGCTGGAGGCCATGCGGATGGCGACCGCGTTCGAGGAGGACCTGCTCCAGGACCTCTCCGGCGACGAGCAGGGCGTCCTCGGCGAACTGCTCGTCCGGCTGCTGCGCCGGGTCGAGCACGCACAGCCGGACGCGGGCGGACGGCTCACGGACCTGGACGGCTGAACGCCCGTCGGCGGGTGTTGGCGAGGGCTTGACACGCCCTTCGCCAGTCCGTAAGGTTCTTCGGGTTGTCACGGGACCGGAACGGTTCTGCGGCAGCCACTCGGTCGCGAAAAGCGGCACCCAAACCCAAGCGCGATCTCCTCACGGGGTGGATTCCGGCATGCCGTAATTCATTCCAGCGGCTCGATTATGAGCGGCCGGGGAAATCCGCTAGAGTTTGAAACGTCGGAACGGCCGAGAGGCCGCGAGGACAACCCCCTCCGACGGGGAATCGGGCCCGAAA
>NZ_BMSV01000005.1 GCF_014649335.1 Streptomyces roseolilacinus | reverse complement strand
CCGGATCATGGGACTGGAACCGCTCCAAGCCCCTCACCGGCGACTTCAACGCCGACGGCAGTACCGACGTCGCCGTCCTCTACAACAACGGCCAGCAGGCGGACGGGACCTACCGCACCGGGCTGTGGAGGTTCGGCAGCACCGGAACGGCCTTCGCGAGCCCCGTCCGCGTGTGGGACAGCAACGAGGTCGCCGACTGACGGCCTGACCCCGCCCGGGGCGGTGACGGGTCCCCGGCCATCGCCCCGGGCACGCCTCCGCGGACGGGCGCTCCCGGCCGCGGGCGCATGCCGGGCGCCGGTGGCCGGGGCGGCCGGCGGCGCCCACCGGCCGCCCCACCGTCACGGGAGAGGCGGGGCGGCCCGGCTCCGTGTGCCGCTCGTCCGGGCCGGCCCGGACGGTGCGCGAGCACGCCGCCCCGGCCCTTCTGCGGCCGACGCGCGGGCCCGGGCCCGGGAGGGCGGCCCCGTGCCGTCACGGCGGGGCGCCCCGCCCCGCGCGATCACCCGATCCACCCCCGGGCAACGGCCCGCACACCGGCCTGGAAGCGGCTGCTGGCCCCCAGGCGTCTGGTCAGGTCGCTGATGATCCGCCGGGTCGTGCGGACCGACAGCCCTATGTGGCGGGATATGACCTCGTCCAACTGGCCGGCGGCCATCAGTCGCAGGACGGTCCGCTCCAGGTCGCTGAGCTCCACGGGCTGCGTCCGGCAGGCGTCCAGGGGGGACGCCTGGTCCCAGTAGAGCTCGAAGAGGTGGTTCAGGAGGTTGAGGAGGGGGAGGTCCCGGACGACCACCGCGCCCAGCGCGGTGTTCTGCGCGTCCAGCGGGACGATCGCCGTCCTGCGGTCGTAGATCAGGATGCGGGTGGGCAGAAGAGTGGTCGTACGAACCCGGGCACCCACGTCGTGGATGTCCTTCAGGTAGCGGAAGGTGGGGGCGTGCGAGCGTGCGGAGTCGAGGAACAGGCTGCGGAGGGCGACCCCGCGGCCGAGTAACTCCTTGTCCAGCGGCAGGGCCGCCCGGATGGCGTGCTCGCTCTGCGCTCCGCCCGGGGCCATCGAGTCGACCGTGGTGGTGGCCAGCGCGGCCAGTTCGGTCAGTGTGGCGCGCACGGTCTCGACCCCTTGGAGCACCTCCACCTGGCCGGCGTCGGACCGCAGGCGCCGGGCGTCCAGGTAGTCGGCGGTCAGGGCGGTGAGGGCCTCGCGGCGCTGCGCGACCTCGAGGCGTTGTCGTTCCAGTTGCCTCTCCTCCTCGCCCAGCAGGGCGTCGGCGGCGGCGTGGGGACTGCGCGCGACCCAGGTCTCCTCGTCGACCCGTTCGAGCAGGCGCAGCTCGGTCAGCCGCTGCCTGCGCCGGCACACCTCGTCGGGTGCCACCCCCAGCCGTCGGGCCAGTTCGGCCTCTCCGTTCCTGGGTTTCTGGATTTCGGCTCGGTAGAGCTCCACATCCACGTGGTCCAGTCGGATGGTCATACCTTCCCCTGTCCAATAGTGGTCAGACCACTTCCTGACACACGAAGCTGAGCATGCCCCGGGAGTGTGCGGATAGCCGTCTGCTTGCCCGGATCGATCAGCGATGAAGGGAAGTTGAATGGAACGGTCTACGGCCGCATGGGCGATCGCCGCGGTCACGGCTGGAACGATCCTGTTCGCCTCGCCCGCGACCGCGGCGGCGCAGTCGCCGGAGTCGGCTCCGGCGGTCGTCCGCCAGGGCAACATATGGGACCTCGTCCCGCTCGGTGAGGGCTGAGGCGTGCGGACCGACATCGTCGTGCAGGACGTCGCGTCCTTCCGCATCGACCCCGCGGTCCTGATCCGGCCGCACCGCCGCACCTGGCTGATCACCAGCCCGACGCAGCACCAGAAGCTCCTCAAGCGGGGGCGCGCCGACGTCTTCTCGAAGACGGCCGTGCTGGAGGAGTTCACCCCCGACTCCCTCGCGGCGTGCGTGGAGGCGATGCGGGCCGACCTGCCCGGGGCCGACCGCGACGACGTGACCCTGCTGTGCCACGACGAGTACTCCCTGGGCGTGGTCGCCGAGGTGCGCGCCCGCCTCGGCCTGGCGGGCGACCGGCCCGAGCAGCTCGCGCCGTTCACGAACAAGCTCGCCATGAAGGAGGCCCTGCGGTCGGCCGGCGTCGCCCTGCCGGCGCACCGCGAGTGGGACGCCGCCGCCTACCGCGAGGACCCCGACGGGTACGTCGCCGCGCTGGAGGAGGCCCTGGGCTGGCCGATGTTCGTCAAGCCGCTCGACGAGTCCGGCAGCGTGGGCGCCCGGCGGCTGGAGGACGCCGGGGAGTTGCGCGAGTGGGCCGCCACGGCGGGGTCGCGCCGCTTCGAGGTCGACGAGTTCCTGCGGGGCACCCTGTACCACGTGGACACCGCCGTGCAGGACGGCGAGATCGTGCACGCGGAGGCCAACGCCTACCTCCACCCCTGCTACGAGTACGTCGACGGCCGGGTGTGCGCGAGCCACACCCTTCCGGAGGACCATCCGGCCCGTCCGCCGTTGCTGGAGTTCAACCGCCGCGTCCTGGACGCCCTGCCGGACAAGCCGCGCAACGGCGCCTTCCACCACGAGATCTACCAGCGTCCCGACGGCAGCCTGGTGTTCCTGGAGATCGCCGCCCGGGCACCGGCCGCGCTCGTGCCCTCCACCAGCCGGATCCGCTGGGGCCTGGACATCGAGGAGGCCCACTTCCGCCTGCAGCGGGGCGAGGGCCTGCCCGGCAGCCGGTCCGAGGGGCCCCACGCGGCCTGGGTGTACTTCCCGAAGGCCGAGGGGCGCGTCGCCCGCCTGGAACGGGCGCGGCTGCGCAGCGACCACCACTGGCAGTGGAACGTGGAGGTCGGCCAGACGACCTCCGCCCCGCAGGACATCCGCGACTTCGCGGCCGGCGTCCTGCTCTGGAACGACGACTTCGACACGCTCCGCCGTGACCTGGAGGTCCTCGACTCCCACGTGGCCGTCATCACCGACTGACCCGCGCCGCCGGGCCTGACCGGCCGTACCCACGGCACGGCCCGCGCCCTCCGACGGCCCGTCGCCGCGCGGTCCGGCAGGGCCGGCGCACCACGGCCGACCGGGCACCCGGTCCCGGTGGGCCGGTCTCCCCCTCACCGCACGGCCGTCACCGCACGGCCGGCCCTCGCACGCCCCCGTCGTCCGGCCGGACGGCGAGCGGCGTATCCGTGCGCGTACGACCGGCGTACCCGCACGGCCGTGGCGGCCCGCACCACCCGGCCGCCACGGGCGCCCGGCCCCACCGGGGCCCTCCCCGCCGCGTCCGCCCCGTGCGGACGCGGTCACCCGCCCCGGTGCCGGGCCCCTCCCCGGCCTCACGGCCGTACACCCGTACACACCCTCACGTCTTCCTGGAAGGACGCACCATGCAGCAGATCGAGTACGACTTCGTCTTCACCGACGCCGAGCGCGACGCCCTGCGGAAGGTGCTCACCGAGATCGCCACCAGCCCGTACAGCGACTTCGACTCGTACATCTCCGACGTCTCCCGGCTCCACCGCGACCAGCGGATCGGCAGCAGGTTCACGGACTTCTGCGAGATGTCGATGCTGCGGGACTTCGCCGAGCGCCCGCTCGTCGTGATCGGCAACGCGCCCATCGACCTCGACCTGCCGCGGTTCGACTCGGCCGACCCGGTCCGGGAGAAGTACCGCCTGAAGAAGACGTTCGTGGCGGAGGGGTTCCTCGCCGCCTACGCCGTCCTGACCGGCACCGAGATCATCGGGCACCTCAGCGTCAACGGCGGTGACTTCTTCCACGACATCTACCCCAAGGAGTCGATGTTCAACACCCAGTCGCAGAAGACCCTCGGCACGCTGAAGTTCCACCGCGACTTCACCAACCACTTCGTCAGCCCGGACTTCGTCAACACCCTCACGCTCCGCGACACCCCCACCAACGAGGTGTACTCCACCTTCACGGTCACCGCCCACGCCCTGGAGGAGCTGAGCGACGCGGACCGCGAGATCCTGACGCAGAAGCGCTTCCACACGCCCTTCGACGACGTGTCGACCCAGGAGGGCAACCTCCTGGAGGGCCGGCGGGCCGAGGACCACGCCGTCCTCAGCGGGGACGAGGGCGCGCGGGTCTTCGAGGGGCGCACCCGCGGGCTGGACGAGGAGGCCCAGCAGGTACTGGACCGGTTCGTCGCCGCGCTGCACGCCCGCAAGCGGATGCGCGTCTCCAAGCCCGGCGACTCGGTCACCTTCTCCAACCGGCACGTGATCCACGGCCGCGAGGTGCACGCGATCCACGACGTGGAGGGGCTCAAGCAGCGGTGGCTGCTGAAGACCCACAACGTCTACACCCGGCAGGCGTTCGAGGAGTTCTTCCTCGGCGACCGCTACGGCGTCGTCAACGGCTGATCGCATGATCCTCATCACCGGCGGTGGCCAGGGCATCGGTGCCGCCATCGCCCGCCGCGCGGCGGCGCTGGGACGACCGGTGTGCGTCAACTACCGGACCAGCGCCGCCGGCGCCGAGGAGGTCGTCCGCGACGTGCGGGAGGCGGGCGTGGAGGCCCTGGCCCTCCAGGCCGACGTCACGGAGGAGGACGAGGTGGCGCGGCTGTTCGCGACCGCCACCGACAAGCTCGGCCCGCTCGAGGCCCTCGTCAACAACGCCGGCGTCACCGGCGGTCTGGGGCGGGTGATCGACCTGGACATCGGCCAGCTCGACACCGCGTACCGCGCCGTGCTGCGCAGCGTCGTGCTGTGCACGCGGGAGGCGCTGCGGGCGATGGCCCGCAGCCGCGGGGGCGAGGGAGGGTGCGTCGTCAACATCTCCTCCACCGGCGCCCGGACCGGCGGCGGCGGCGAGTGGGTCCACTACGCCGCCCTGAAGGCCGCCGTGAACGCCCACACCTGGGGGGCCGCCCAGGAGGCGGCGGCCGACGGCGTGCGGATCAACGCCGTCGCCCCGGGTCTGATCCACACCGGACTGCACGAGGCGAACGGGGTCCCCGACCGGCCCGAACGCCTCAAGGCGACCGTGCCCATGGGTCGCATCGGCACCCCGGAGGAGGTCGCGGAGGCCGCGGTCTTCCTGCTCTCCCCGGCCGCCTCGTACATCACCGGTTCCGTCCTCGAGGTGGGCGGCGGCCGCTGAGCCCCGCCCCGCGCACGGGAAGAAGCCATCATGTCCACTGCACCCACCCGCATGCTCGAACCCCACACCGCCCTCTACCTGGACACACCCCCGCACGTGATCACCGAAGGCTCCGGCATCGAGGTGCGCGACGCGGAGGGCCGCTGGTACGTCGACGGCGTCGCCGGCCTGTGGAGCGTGACCCTCGGCTACAGCGAGCCCCGTCTGGTGCGCGCGGCCACGGAGCAGATGAGCCGGCTGCCGTTCTACGGCTCGTTCAACCACCGCACCAACGACGTCGCGCTCGCCCTGGCCGACGACATCGCCGCGATCGCGCCGATACCGATGGGCCGGGTCTTCTTCGGCAACTCCGGCTCGGACGCGAACGACAGCGCCATCAAGTTCGCCCGCTACTACCACTGGGCGCAGGGCCGCCCGGAGCGCCGCAAGGTCATCTCGCACCAGTGCGGGTACCACGGCACCACCCTCGCCGCCGGGTCGGCCACCGGCCTGCCCCACATCTCCCACGGCTTCGGGCTGGCCAGTGACGACTTCCTCGCGGCGCACTGCCCGAACCCGCTGCACCCGGCCTCGCGCGGGATGAGCGAGGAGGAGCAGGTCGACTGGCTCGTCAGGGACTTCGAGAACCTCGTCCTGGAGGCCGGGCCCGAGACCGTCGCCGCCTTCATCTCCGAACCGGTCCTCGGCGCGGGCGGGCTCATCATCCCCCCGGCCGGCTACTTCGCCCGGATCCAGGAGGTCCTCGACCGCCACGGCATCCTGTTCATCGCCGACGAGGTCATCACCGGCTACGGCCGCACCGGCGAGATGTTCGCCACCACCGGCCTGGGCCTGCGCCCCGACATCATCACCAGCGCCAAGGGCCTGTCCTCCTCGTACCTGCCCATCTCCGCGACCCTGGTCGGCGAGCGGGTCAGCGAGGTCCTGGCCGAGGGGAGCCGGCAGATCGGCACGTTCGGCCACGGTTTCACCTACTCGGGCCACCCCGTGGCCGCCGCCGTGGCCCGCGAGACCCTGGCGATCCTGCACGAGCGGGACGTCCCCGGCCACGTGCGCGACGTCGCCCCCCACCTGGCGCGGGGGCTGGAGAAGTTCCGCGGGGCCGAACTGGTCCGCGACGTCCGCCACCACGGGCTGCTCGGCGGGGTGGAGTTCGACCCGGCGCAGGCCGGCGGGGAGCCCGGCCGGCTGGGGCGGGAGGTCCTGGAGGCGGCGAAGCAGCACGGCCTGCTGCTGCGGGCGATGGGTGACACCGTCGTCTTCGCGCCCCCGCTGATCATCACGCCCGGCCAGGTCGACGAGGTGCTGGAACGTTTCACCGCCGCCTACCACGACGTGCTCGCCTCCCGCCGTCCGCTGGCAGCCTGACCTCCAAGGAGCAGATCGATGGCCATCGGCATCCTCGCCACCGGCTCGTACCTGCCCGACGAGGTCGTCACCAACGACGACCTCGCCCGGATCGTGGACACCTCCGACGCCTGGGTCACCTCCCGCACCGGCATCCGGCAGCGTCGCCGGGCCCGGCCGGAGGAGACGACCTCCGACCTGGGGCACCGGGCGGCGGTGGCCGCCCTGCACAACGGCGGCCTCGCGGCGGAGCAGTTGGACGCGCTGGTGGTGGCCACCAGCTCGCCCGACCGGATCCAGCCGTCCACGGCCTGCCATGTCCACGCCAAGCTGGGGCTGACCCACGTGCCGGCCTTCGACGTCGGCGCGGTGTGCAGCGGCTTCGTGTACGCCACGGCCACCGCCGCCGGGCTGATGGGGAGCTTCCCCCAGCACCGCCGCGTCATGGTGGTCGGCTGCGAGACGTACAGCCGGATCCTCGACTACGAGGACCGCGGCACCTGCGTCTTCTTCGGCGACGGCGCGGGCGCCGCCGTGCTGGGGCACGTACCCGACGGGTACGGCGTCCTCGGCTGCGACCTGATCGCCGACAGCACCCAGCTGGACGTGGTCGGCATCCCGGCGGGCGGCGCCACCGAACCCGCGGACGCGCGCACGGTGCGGGAGCGGCGCCACTACTTCCGCATGGACGGGCGCCGGGTGTGGAACTTCGCCACCCAGGCCGTCCCCCGCGTCGTCAAGGGGGCCCTCAGCGCGGCCGGGCTCGACGTCGGCGACGTGGACGTCCTCGTCACCCACCAGGCCAACGCCCGGCTGATCGAGGAGTGCGCCGCCCGGGCCGGCGTCCCGCTGGACCGGATCCCGACCACCGTCGAACGCTACGGCAACACCGCGGCCGCCTCGGTGCCCATCACGCTGGCCGAGGCGCACGCCGCGGGCCGCATCCGGCGCGGCGACGTCGTCGTGCTGGCCGCGGTGGGCGGCGGCATGACCGCCGGCGCGCTCGTCCTGCGCTGGTACTGACCGCCCCACCCGCTGCCCGGGCCGGCGCCCGCCACCGGCCGTCCGCACCCCGGCGCCCACCGCGCGCCGCCGTGAGACCGAGACCATCCGGTGCCCCGCGTACCGCGCCGGCACCGGCCACCCGTCCAGGAGCCAGGAGAACCCTCACGTGACCGCACCCGTCATCACCTCGTCCGACCCCGCCGGCCCCCTCCCCCGCCTGGGGGAGGCCCGGGGCGGCCGGGGAGTCCTCCCGCCCGACCCCACCTTCGCCGAGTTCGCCCGCACCCACATCGCCCCCCGCGCCGACGGCGCGTACCGGGCCGAGATCCTCGACCGCCTGTCCTGGCAGCGCCTGGCGGACCACGGCCTGTGGCGGGTCGGTGTCCCGGAGCACCTGGGCGGTGCCGGGGGCACCTGGCGGGACCTGGCCGAGCGCATCGCCGACATCGCCCGCGAGGGCGACGACCTCGGTTTCGTGCTCTCCCTGATCGCCCACGCCGGTCTGGTGCGCGCCCTGGTCGAGCACGGCGGCGAGTACCACCACCGCACGGTCCTGCCGTCCCTGATGAAGGGGGCCGTCGGGGCCACCGCCCTGACCGAGCCGCACGGCGGGTCCGACGTCGCCCGCACCCGCACCACCGCCGTCCGCACCTCCGACGGGTGGAGCCTGACCGGGACGAAGGACCACATCACGAACGCCCCCGTCGCCGACCGGGCGCTCATCCTCGGCCGCGTGCCCGAGCTCGGCCGCCGCGACATCACGCTGTTCCTGGTGAACCTGCACAGCCCGGGTGTCCGCCGCGGCCCGGCCGAGGAGCTCTTCGGGCTGCGGACGAGCCCCACGGGCGCCATCCGGCTGGAGGAGGTGGCCCTGCCGGAGGGCGCCGTCCTGGGCGCCCCCGGCGAGGGGCTGCGCACGCTGTACGACATCATCAGCTTCGACCGCGCCCTGTACGGTCTCGTCGCCGCGGCCTTCCTGGAGCCGCAGCTCGACAAGGTCGTCTCCTTCGCCCGCCGGCGCGAGGCGTTCGGCACGCCGATCCTGGAGCACCAGTACGTACAGGGCCGCCTCACCGACATCCGCATCACCATCGAGGTCGCCCGGGCGACGGCGCTGGCCGGCATCGACGCGCTGGTCGCCGGCGACCCGGAGGCGTCCCTGCGCTGTTCGGTGGCGAAGCTGACCGGGTCCGAGGGGCTGGTGGAGGCCGCGCAGAACCTGATGCGCCTGCACGGCCACGCGGGGTACATGCGGGGGCCGTTGACCCGCATCGTCCAGGACGCCCTGGGCACCCTTATCGCCGGGGGAACCACCGAGATGCAGCGCAAGAACATCCTCAACCAGATGCTGGCGCACCACACGGACTGACGGCGGTTCCCCCGGAAGCCCGCGCACGCGAACCGAACGAGGACCTGATGACCACAACCCCCCTGGCGTCCGACAGCCCGCCGACCACCACCCTCGGACGTCCCTTCGTCTGGCTCTGGCACGCGTGCGCGGGCTCGAACCTGGCTGACGGCATCTACCAGGTCGCCCTGCCCGTCACCGCCGTCCACCTGGGCGGCGGCGCGGGCGGGGTGGCCCTGGTCGCGGCCATGTCGAGGGCCCCGTGGTTGCTCTTCGCGCTCTTCTCCGGCCTCCTCGTCGACCGGTGCGACGAGCGCCGGCTCATGCGCATCGTCAACAGCGGGCGCGTCGTCGTCCTCGGGACCACGGCGCTGTTACTGGCGCTCGGCCGGGCCGACATCGCCGTGCTCGCCGTGGCCGCGTTCCTCCTCGGCATCGGTGAGACGGTCTTCGACACGGCCTTCCACACCACCACCCCCGGTCTGGTCGCGCCGAACCAGCTGGAACGCGCCAACTCGCGGCTGCAGGCCGCCGAGATCACCACCAACCAGATGGCGGGCCCGCCCGTCGGCGGCATGCTGCTCGGCCTGTCCGCCGGGCTGGCCTTCGGCGCCACCGCCCTGCTGTACCTGGCCACCGTCCTGGCGCTGCTGGCCCTGCCCGCCTCCGGGGGGACGTCCCCGGCGGCCTCCGCGTCCGGCGGCCCGGACCACCCCGGCGGTGCCGGTGTCCTGGCCGACATCCGCACCGGTCTGGCCTTCCTCTTCGGCAACCGCACCCTGCTCGTCTACGCCCTGGGCGTGGGCGCCCTGAACCTGGCCTGGGCCGCGGTCTACGCCGCCCTGCCCGTGCTGGCGCTGCCCCCGGGCCCGCTGGGGCTGAGCAGCGCCTCCTACGGTTCGCTGCTGATGGTCGCCGGCGTCAGCGGCCTCGTCGTCAGCCTGCTGTCCGCCCCCGCCATCAGCCGGCTGGGAGCGCGCCTCTGCATGGCGCTGGGACTCGCGGGGATGGCGGCCGGCTTCCTCCTGCCGGGGGTCCGCCCGACGGTGGCCGTCCTGGGCGTCGGGCTGGGGTGCACCGGCCTGCTCATCCTCATCAACGTCGTCACCGTGTCGTACCGTCAGCGCACCGTCCCGCAGCACCTCCTCGGCCGGGTGACGTCGGCGTACCGGCTGATCGCCTTCGGCTGCCTGCCGGTGGGGTCCGCCCTCGCCGGCGTCATCGGCAGCCACTTCGGCCCTCGCCCGGTCCTGGTCCTCGCCGGCTGCGTCGTCTGCGCCGTGGCGGTGCCCATGACCGTGTACACCCGGCCGGCCGCCGGCGGCGCCGCGCCACAGGCCTCCTGACCGTACTCCGTCCCCTGTCCCCCGTCCCCGCCCCCGCCGTGCCCGCGCGCGGGCCGACGACGCGCTCGCCGGCGGCCCGCGCGGGCGGCGGACGACCACCGTCGAGAACCCAGCAAGCCACCACTCCGACATCGAGGGATCAGCCATGACCAGCACGCCCGCACAGGCCGCCACCGCGGACCTCGCCTCCCTGATCGGCAGGAGCGCCACCGTCGTCCACCGGGTCGGCGACGACGACGCCGCCACCAACTGGGGCAACGACCTGCCCGTCCTCGCCACCCCCGTCCTCCTGTGGCTGAGCGAGATCGCCGCGATGAGGGTGCTGGACCCGGCCGTCACCGACGAGGACATGACCGTGGGCCTGGCGCACGACTCCGCCCACCTCGCCCCCACCCCGGTCGGCGAGGAGGTCACCGTCTCGGCGACCCTGACCGGCGTCGAGGGCCGCAAGCTCGTCTTCGACGTCGAGGCCCGCGACTCCGCCGCCACCGTCCTCAGCGGACGGCACACCCGGGCCGTGATCAACCGCGCGCGGTTCACGGAACGGCTCGCCCCGCGCCTCCCCGCCGCCGACCGGGAGGCGTGAGCGGCCGGGGCGACCGCCCCGGCCGGGAGCCGGAAACGACCGGGCCGCCCCGCCGGACCACGGCGGGGCGGCCTCGTGGAGCGGGGCGCGTCCCTCGCTCGTGCGCTACCCGCCGTCCACCGGGCGCAGCGCGTCGGCGTAGAGCGTGAACAGGCGCGGGGCGGGGCTCCCTCCGGTCCGCGCGGGTGGGTCGAGGTGGTTCCAGCAGTCGGCCGTCAGGCGGCGGGCGCGGGTGCCGGGCCAGGGCTGCGGCAGGAGTTCCGGCGGCAGGAGCGGGTCGGGGGTCATGGCCGCGGTGAACAGGGCGGCGAGTTCGACGGCCAGGGTGAGCCGCTCGGCGTCCGACGGCTGCGGCTCCTCGGCGAGCCGGGCCCGGAGGGCTTCGGCGAAGGCGGCGAGGTGTTCGTACCGTTCGGTGATCCCGGTGAGCGGCCACAGCGCGGCGGCCAGCGCGCGGGGTTCGGTGGTGTCGCCGATCCTCAGGTCGGTGGTGGTCAGGCGGGTGAGGGCGTCGAGGACGCCGAGGCGCCGGGCCTCGGCGTCGACGAGCTCGGCCACGGGGTTGGCGGTGACGTACAGGCCGCTGTGGACGGGTGCGGCGCCGAGGTGGAGGAGGTGTTCGCGCAGCGCGTCGCGGGCGGTGCGGCGGGATTCGGGGACGGCGAAGGCGAACAGGTGCCAGGTGCCGTCCCAGGGGGCGAGGCCGGTGTCCTGCCGGTAGGCGTGGCGGACGAAGGCGGCGTCGGGCGCGAAGGCCCCGGTGACGTCCGCCACGGCGTGGAGGACGGCTTTGCGGCCCCGGCCCTCCCGGGTGAACCGGCCCTCGACGACGAGGCGTTTGACGCAGAGCCTGACCTGCTGGTCGGTCATGCCGAGGAGGCCGGCGACGGTGTGGAGTTCGTCGGTGTCGACGGTGCCGTCCTCGCGGACCAGGGCGTGCACGAGCAGCCGGGTGGGGATCTCCGGCCTTCCGGCCCGGCTGTCGGCGTGGGCGCCGGTGTTCATCGCGCCTCCCGCCCGGTCGTCGCGTCCGCCCTGGTGACGGGGCGGTGCATGGTGGTGACCGCGCCGAAGCCCAGCAGGCCGCGCAGGTACGGAGTGCGCTCGGTGTGGTGGGGGGTGAAGCCGTGCCGCTCGTACAGGGCTCTGGCACGGGGGTTGACGTCGATGACGTCCAGGCGGATCCGGCGGCAGCCGTTCTCCGCGGCGACGGCCGCGACCTCCCGCAGGAGGAGGCTTCCGATGCCGGTGCCCCGGTGTCCGGCTTCGACGGCGATGCCGTCCATGACGAGTTCGCCCGGGGCGGGGGTGCGTTCGAACAGTGCGAGGACCGCCAGCCGGGGCAGGCCGCGGAACGGCCCGTAGGCGGACAGGACGTCCCAGGCCCCGCCTCCGGTCAGCGCGCGGCCGCCGAGCCGGTAGCCGGCCACGCCGACCACCCGGTCGCCGGCGAGCGCGACGACGCCCCGGTCGTGGTGCAGGTGGGCGGCGATGAACGCGCGTCCCTCGTCGGGCGGGTCGAGCGCCGGGGCCAGCTTGCGGCCGAACGCCTCCCAGTAGAGGGCCGCGACCTGCCCCTCGGCGCCTTCCGGTACGCCCCGGCGCACCTTGGGGCCGCTGCCCGCCGCCGCGTGGGTCCCGCCTGTCGTCTTCTCCACGTCGCTCCTTCGTTCGTCCACCGAACCACTTTCCCTATCGATCATAATACGCTCATCATGAAAACGATCGTTTCCAGTTTGATCGATGAGGGAGGGCGCGGTGTTCCGGACACGAGGGGGGCCGATGCGGCGGGGATGGCGGTGGGCCGCGTGGGCGCTGGCGACGGTGCTGCTGGCGGCCGCCGGGCTCGGCGGGGTGGTCGTGTGGCAGAACAGCTACGCACTGCGCGAGGAGGCGGTGGCGCTGCGGCACGACGGGAAGCTGCTCCAGGGGGTGCTGGCCCGGCCCGAGCGGGGTGACGGGCCGTTCGGCCTGGTGGTCTTCGTCCACGGCGACGGACCGGTCGACGCGACGCACGAGACGTTCTACCGGCCGCTGTGGGAGTCGTTCGCCCGCGCCGGGTACGCCTCGCTGTCGTTCAGCAAACCGGGGATCGGCGGCTCGCAGGGCGACTGGCTGGACCAGAGCATGGCCGACCGGGCGGAGGAGACCCTGGCGGCCGTGGCGTGGGCCCGCGGCCGCCCGGACGTCGACCCCCGCCGCATCGGGCTGTGGGGGGCGAGCCAGGCCGGCTGGGTGCTGCCCAAGGTCGCCGCGCGGGACGGCGGCCTGCAGTTCGTCATCGCCGTCTCCCCGGCCGTCAACTGGCTGGAGCAGGGCCGCTACAACCTCCTCGCCGAGCTGCGCCGGGCCGGCGCGACCGCGCGGGAGAGGGAGGCGGCGCTGCGCCGGCGGCAGACCACCCTGGAACTGCTGGAACGAGGCGCGTCCTTCGCCGACTACCGGGCCGCGGTCGGCGACGTGGGGGACATGACACCCGCGCGGTGGTCCTTCGTCTCCGAGAACTACCGGTCCGACGCGACCGCCGACCTGCGCGCCATGCGCGGCACACCGCTGCTGCTGGTGCTCGCCGGCCATGACGTCCACGTGGACGTCACCGACACCGAAGCCGTCTACCGCAGGCTCCTGCCGCCTACGACCCTGACGGTGGCGCACTACCCGGACGCCACGCACTCCCTGGTGGACGACGCCGTGGAGCGCTCGTCCTGGCGCCTGACGCTGACCGCGGTCCTCGCCCCCCGGAAGCTGTACACCGACCGGTTCCTCGCGGACCAGGCCCGTTTCGTCCGGCAGCAGGCCCCCGGCGGGGAGGCACCGTGACCACCGCCGAAGAGGCGGGACGGCGCCGCTCCCCCGCCGTGAGGTGAGGGGCGGGCCGGGTCCCGCCGGTTCAGCGGGCCGGGCCGCCCCGCGGTCCCGCCGGTTCGGCGGGCGGGACGTGCCCGGCGTCCGCCGGTCCCCCGCCGTCCGGCGCCTCACGCCCGTCCCCCCGGCGGCCGGGCCCCTCCGCGCCCGCGCCCGTACCCGGCGGGGAGGCGACGATCCCGCGCAGCACCGTGTGGACCGGCTCGCCGCCGAGCAGTCGCCGCAGCTCCTCGACGCCGTGCCGCCGCTGCGCCGGGGTGAGCGCGACGTGGTGCTCGATCCGTTCGTTGAACGTCCCCCGGAACCGGGCGTAGAGCGCGTCGTCCTGCCGGACCCGGGCCGCGGCCTGCACGAGCGCGGCGGTTCCGGCGAGGTCGTCCTCGGGCACCACGTGGTGCGGCAGGACGTCCGCGAACCGGCCGGCGCTCCGGCCGAACAGGGTGCCGGCCAAGCTCCGTACGGTGAAGGTGTGCGCGGCGTGCTGTTCGTGCATGGCCAGCGGCAGCCGCCCCAGGGACAGCGCCTCGTGGAGCGCCGTGAGGCCGGGCGCGAGCAGGTGGTACGGGGTGGTGGCCACCGTCTGCAGCAGGTCCCGCTGCCGTACCAGCCGGCAGTCGGCCCGTCGGCCGGCCACCGAGACGGTCCGCTGCCGGTCCCCGCCGAACGGCCCGCCGCAGACCAGCACGCGGCGGAAGCGGGGCCAGTCGCGCAGCAGGTCCGGCAGCCAACGCCGGAGCAGGAGCAGGTAGTCGTTGTGGACGTCGAAGTCGAGCAGGAAGTTCTTGAACCCGCCGACGTCGATCAGGAGGTCGTGGGTCGGGGCGGCGTCGCGGTCCACCGTCCGCAGTCCCTCGGCGTCGACGACCGGACCCGCCAGGTGGGCCGTGAAACCACCGCCGAGGGCGGCGAGTTCGGCCGCGCGGCGGGGGACGCCGGGAAAGTTCTGCACCACGCTGTGCGTGGCCAGCAGGTGCGCCGCGACGACGTGTTCGTGCGGTGAGAGGCCGGCCAGGTGCCGCCGGGCGGCGGCCAGGGAGGAGCGCGGCAGCCCCTCGCACAGCTCGCCGATCCGGCCGAGCGGCCGCCGGACCTGCCAGAAGCTGAACAGGCTGTCGACCAGGACCACCGGCCGGCCCGCCACCACGGCGCGCAGGACCAGGTCGGCGTCCATGACGGACACGACCTGGTCGCAGTTCCCCACCAGGTCGCCGGCCACCGTGTCGGCGGCGTCCGCGGGCATCCCGTCGGTGGTGCGGGTGGTGTCGAAGGCGTCCGGGTTGCGCCGTGCGAAGGCCGCCGCGACGCCGTCGCCGACGAACACCCGCTCATGGCCGTGGAGCAGCCGGGAGACCGCGACGAGTTCGGCGGCCGGCCCGAAACCGCAGTTCTGGGCCCCCATCACGATGCGCATGTCACCGCTCCCGCCACCGCTCGCCACCCGCTCCCGCCACCGCACCGGGCACGGCCGCCGTACCAGGTACGGTCACCGTGCCGGGCTCGGTCACCGCGCCGGGCAGGGCCGCGAGCACCTCGACCAGCCGGCGGGCGAACGCACCCGGGCGCCTCGCGTAACCGGTGTGCCCGCCGGGGAACAACGCCATCTGGCCGCCCAAGCGTTCGGCGAGCACGACCGCGGGCCGGTGGACGACGTGCGTGCGGGAGTCCCGGCCGCCCGCCAGGGCCACCCGCTGCGCCACCGCCGCGAGCGCGGCGAGGTCGGGCACGAAACGCGTGGCGGGCCGGAGCACGTGGGCCAGGAAGAACGCGGTGTTGTCGTGCGCTTCGGGCAGCGTCGGCGCGGGCGCGCCTCCGTAGAGCGCCCGAAGCACGCGCAGGGCCGGCGCCGGGCCCGCGCGGCGGAACGTCTCGCCGACCTCGTCGACGAGCGCCAGGTGGTCCCGGGCGTCCGGCAGGACCGTCAGCGCGGGCGGTTCGTGGGCGACCGTCCGCCGCACCCGGTCAGGGTCCCGGACGGCGAGTTCCAGCGCCACCAGCCCGCCCGAGCAGCTCCCGAAGACCTCCGCGGGCTCGGCCGGGCCGGCGAGGTGGTCGAGGAGGCGCGACGCGTCGTCGGCGTGCTCCTCGATCCGCTGCTCCGCCGGCGGGCCGTCCAGCGCGCTGCGGGAGTTGCCGCGCGGGTCGTACGTGATGACGCGGTGGTCCGCGGCGAGGAAGGCCGCCAGGCGCTTGAAGACCGCGGCGTCGGAGTTGCCGCCGGCGACGAGCAGCAGCAACGGCCCCTCCCCGCGCACCTCGAAGTGGATCCGGGCACCGGGGACGGCCAGCGTGCCGCTCGTGCAGGGGTTCATCGCGCTCCAGGGACGGGACCGTCGGGAGACCCAGGGTCACATGCCCGCTACCTTCGGTGAAGGGCGCATCGAGGGCACACCGCGGCTCCCCCGCGCCCCTCCGGTCCGTCGGTACGGCGCACGGCCCAGCCGGTCCCGCAGTACGGCACACGGCGCACGGCAGTACGGCGCACGGCGCGGCGGGGACGAGGCCCGGGCCGCACACGCCCCCGAGCGGCCGCGCGAGCTCCCGTGCTGCTTCCGCACGCCTGTCTCCCGGCCCCTCCCGCAGGGCATCACCCCGGACAGGTCACGTCCCGAGAAGGAGGCCCCATGGCCGTCAGCAGATCGTGGAAGCGCTCCGCAGCCCTGGCGGTCGGCGCCTCGCTCACGGCGAGCGCACTGGCCGCGGCCCCCGCCGACGCGGCACCGTCCCCGCTGCTCCAGTGCCAGGGGACGGAGTCCACCACCTACGACCCGACCGTCGTCTTCCGGCCACGGGACGTCGACATCACCGTCGAGGGCCGCTTCGACTCGTGCGTCGGCGGCGCGGGCGAGGTGACGAGCGGGGCCTACGGGGAGCGGTTCACCCTCCACGTGGGCTGCAACAACCTGCTCGACGGCTTCCAGGACCGGCGGACCTTCACCTGGAGCACCGGCGACAGCAGCGTCGCCGCGGTCACCGGCACCACCAACGCGGTCGCCGGCCAGGTGATCACCACCATCACCGGCACCGTGGTCCAGGGCCGTCACCAGGGCCGCAGCGTGCTCCAGGTCATCACCCTCCCGCAACCGGACCTGCTGCTGTGCTTCACCACCGGCCTGCGGGGCGCCACCGGGGTCACGACGCTCACCCTCACGTGACCCCGCCGAACGGGCCGCGGCCGCCGCCTCCCGGCGCCGCGCCCGCGGCCGGCACCGGCCTCCCGGGCCCCGCGCGGCCCGCGGACCGTCCCGGGCGCGGCGCCCGCCGGAGACCCGCCGCCGAACCCGAGGAGGTCGAAGTGGCCGACATCAGCGAGGTGCGGAGCGTCCTCGCCGACCTGGGCATCGCCCGGGAACTCCTGCACGACGAAGCGCGGCTGCGCGCCCACCTGGGGCTGGACTCCGTCGACCTGTCGGAGCTCCAGCTGGAGTTGGCCGAGCGGTTCGGCGCGCGGTTCGACCCCTGGGACGGCCACGACCCCACCGTGCGGCAACTCGCCGACCTCGTGGGGGCCGGCGAGGCCGTGGCACGGGCGGCGGACGCGTACCGGCGCTGCGGCTGGTGGCGGCCCGACCTCCTGGACCAGCTCGTACTGGACACCCGTACGCACCCCGGCCATCGGGAGGCACTCGTCGGCGACGGCCTCACCCTGCGCAGGGCGGAGCTGGACGCGGCCGTGTCGGGCTGCGCCGCCCGGCTGGTCGAGGGCGGGATCCTCCCCGGCGACAACGTGCTCGTCCAACTGCCCAACCAGCCGCGGTTCGTGGTCCTGGTCCTCGCACTGGTCAGGCTCGGCGCACGCCCGGTCCTCGCCCCGCCGGCGCTGCGCGCGCACGAACTCGGCCCCGTGCTGTCCGCGGCACGGGCGACGGCGATGGCCGTCCCCGGCCCGCCCCACCGGTTCGACCACCTGCGGATGGCCGAAGGGCTCCGTGAGCGCCACCCCTCCCTGCGCACCCTGATCGTCCCGGGCCGGGGCGACCCGGCGCGCGGCCACCTGGGCCTCGACGCGTGCACCGGGTCCGGGGGGACGGCCGCCGTGCACGGACCCCGGTACCCGGCCGACACCGCCCTGTTCCTGCTGTCCAGCGGGACCACGGGCGCACCCCGGCTCATCCCCCGCACCCATGAGGCGTTCGGCCACGTCGTCCGCGCGTCGGCCGCGGCGTCCGGGCTGTCACCGGAGACCGTCTACCTCGCCGTCCTGCCGGTGGCGCACGGCTTCGCCTTCGGGCACCCCGGCGTCCTCGGCGCCCTCGCCCGGGGCGGGAAGGCCGTCCTCGGCACCCCCGGCGACCCGGCCGCCGCACTGGAACTGATCGAACGGGAACGGGTCACGCACTGCGCGCTCACACCCGCGGTCGCCCGGCAGTGGCTCACCGCCCGGACCGCCCACCGCGGACGCGACCTGTCGAGCCTGCGGGTCCTTCAGGTCGGCGGGGCCCGCCTGGACGAGGACACCGCGGCACGCCTCGCCGAGGTGTTCGACTGCCGGATCCAGCAGGTGTACGGCATGAGCGAGGGCCTGCTGAACCTCACCCGGCTCGGCGACCCGCCCGAGGTGGCGTTCACCACCCAGGGCCGGCCCGCCTCGCCCGGCGACGAGACCCTCGTGGTCGACGACCGCGGCCGGCCGGTCCCCGACGGGGAGACCGGGGAGCTCCTGGCCCGGGGCCCGGGCATCATCACCGCGTACCACGACGGGTCGGAGACCGCGGCGTTCACCCCCGACGGCTTCCACCGCACCGGCGACCTGGTCCGCCGCCACCCCTCGGGCGGCTTCGTGGTCGTCGGCCGCGTCAAGGACGTGGTCAACCGCGGGGGCGAGAAGGTCCCGGCCGGCGAACTGGAGGCGCTGGCCCTGTCACACCCCCGGGTGCACGCCGCCGCGGCCGTGCCGATGCCCCACCGCGTCCTGGGCGAGGCCGTCTGCCTGTACGTCGCCGGCGGCGCGGACGGCGCGCCCTCCCTGAGGGAGATCCGCCGTTTCCTGGAGGGGGCCGGGCTGGCCCCGTTCAAGCTGCCCGACCACCTCGTCGAGCTGTCCGCGCTGCCCCTCACCGAGGTCGGCAAGGTCGACAAGGCGCGGCTGCGCGAGGACGTACGGGTGCGGGCGGCACGGGAGGGCGGGGAGCGTGACGGCGGCTGCGGGAGGCAGCCGCCGGACGCGGACGGCCCCTGCGGGTGATCCCGTCCTCCCCCGGGGCGGGTGGGCTCGGCCGCGGCCCGCACGAATCCGCCGGAGGGCGGCGTGGAACACCTTTCCGTGCCGGCCTCGGTCACGCCGGTGGCACCAGGTGGACCGGCTCCCTCCGGGCACCGGGACGGCGGTGGCGCCGGCTGCTCAGGCCGGGCCCGAAGGAGGCTCCGCGAGTCCGGCCCGCTCGGCTTCGGCGCGCAGCCTCGCTGCTCGCTCCAGCGGGTCGTAGTGCGGTCCGACGCCCTCGATCAGCAGCACGTCGCCGTCGATGTGATCGGTACGCAGCTGCAGGATCTCCTGGTAGCCGGGCGAGTGGTACCAGGCGCGGGCCTCGGCCAGGCCGGGGAACCCGATCAGCACCATGCTGCCGGGCCACTCCCCCTCCAGCACCTCCGCCGGCGGGCCGTGGACGAGGAAGCGGCCCGCGAAGGGGTCGAGGGTGGCCTGGATGCGTTCCAGGTACGCGATGACGTCGGTGTGGTGACGGCGGCTGCGGAGATGGGCGAAGCCATAAGCGGTCACGGTCGGCTCCTTCGTTCCGTTGGTCGCGGGACGGGGCGATGACCGGAACGTAGCCGGGAGGAAGGGGGGTTGCGATTACCTGCCGGGTAATCGCCGCTGCCGGCCCGGGTGCCCGGCCTTCCGGTCCCGCGAGCGTCCGCCCGCGTCCGCGGGGCGGACGGGGCGGTCGACCCCTCCCCCTGTTCGCACGGGGAGGCAGGCGAGCCGCCCCGCGGGCAGCGACGCCGCCTGCACAATCAACTTAACTACTTACAAAGTAACTTGACGATCAGTCACCTCAGGCGGGCGCAGGAGGTCACGGCGGACGGGAGCCGGCAGGTCACCCCATGTCGGGAAAGACCCTCACCGGGACGGATAAAACCTTTTGCCGACGCTGGGGGGACGTGCGACTGTTCCGCCTGGATCGGCAGTGGACCACTGCCGACGGGTCGGCCCCTCCGGGCTCCCGCACACGACGTGAAAGAGACATGAGGTTCGGCGTCTTGAACGAACAGTACGCAGACGAGTGCCGCCGGTCGTTGGCCAGGGAGCAGGCCCGAAGCCTCTCCGAGACCAACGACTGGGAGCACGTGGACAGGGGGCAGGTCCACCAGGACTGGGACCTCCTCTACAAGGAGATCGCGGCCCGGCTGGACGACTCGCGGCCGGGAGACCCGCACATCCAGGACCTCGTCCGCAGGCACTTCGAGATCGCCTGCCGCTTCTACACCCCCACCAAGGAGGCGTACCTCGGCATGGCGCTCCTCTACGCGGAGGACGCGCCCATGAGGGAGTTCCACAATTCCTACCACCCGGGGATGGTCGAGTTCCTGGGTGAGGCGATGAAGATCCACGCCGAGCAGGGGACCGGTTTCTCCTCGTAGGCCCCGGCACGCTGCCACTGTTGCGGGCCGTCCCGCAACGGCCGGCCACGGACGGACGACCTCGGGGCATCCGGCGGGATCACCGCGCCCCTGCCGTCCTGGACGCGGCCGTTCAGCGGGCCGGCGGGTGCGGGTCCCGGGGCCCGGGACGGGGGGGGTTCGGAGAACCACGTGATCACCGCGTGGGACGAACCGCCCCCGTCCGCCGGGTTCTCCGGCGCCGCCCCACGACTTGACTGCGCGCCCGACGGTGTTCCGTTCCTTGCAGAACTCGCACCTTCTTCAGGACGGGGGTGAACTGCGGGCTGTCCGTCACCTGGCCCGCCGTCGCCCCGAACTGGACAGGCACCCTAGCCCCACCTCGAGCGGAGCTCGTCACGCAGGCACCGGGCCACCTGGCCCATGAGGGCGTCGGCGCCCGGCTGCCTGCCGGCGGCCACTCGTGACTCGGTCAGGACGGCCACGGCATAGGTTTGGCCGTCGGCGTGTTCGACGACGCCTACCTCGTGGCGCAGGTTGAGCAGCATGCCTGTCTTGGACGACCACGTAGAAGCGTCGGAATCGAAGTCCGGGGCGAGGCGGTTGCGCACGAGGTTGTTGGCCATGAAGCCGCGCACCCGTGCCGCGACGTCGGGGTGGATCGCCGAGGGCTCGGCGCCCTCGGTACCGGGCCGCGACTGCCAGAGTGCCTGCAGGAGGTCGACGAAGGCCCGCGCCGTCCCGGTGTTGGCGCGTGAGATGTCGAGTTGCGGCACCCGGTGGCCGCGCCCGGGGGTGCCGGCGCCGATGGCGAGGGCGTGCGCGAGGTGTACGTCCGCCGGGTCGAAACGCTCCACCGGGGTTTCCATCAACTCGCGCATGGTGTGCCGGACGGTGATGCCGCGCAGCCCGAACTCGTGCAGGACCGCCCCGACCCGGTCGGGCGGGGTGAGTGCGAAGAGGGCGTCGGCGGCGCTGTTGTCGCTGATGCAGGTGCTGAGGTAGAGCAGGTCCTCCACGGCGATGTGGGCGGCGTGCCGGAACCGGCTGAGGCCGGTCGGGCCGGGGGTCGTGATCCGCCCGGGCGGCACCACGATCACCGCGGCGCCGTCGAGTTCCCCGCGCCGGATGCGTTCCAATGTCACCAGGGCGAGCGGGATCTTCACGAGGGATGCGACGGGTAACTCGATGTCGGGGTCGATACCGATCTCGTCACCCGTCTCCAGGTCCCGGACAAGGAACGAGCCGTACAGCCCTCCGTCGCGCAGCGTCCGGCGAAGCTCCCCGAGCAGCCTCTCGGTACCCGTGGTCATGCGGCTGCCTCCGAGTGCTCCGTGGCGCCGAGGCACCGGGCGATGCCGTACGCGCAGGCCTGGCACAGGCGGATCGCATCGGCGTCCGACTCGTCCGCCACGGCCAGGGAGAAACCTCGTGCGAAGCCCGGGCCGAGTTCACCGACGGGCCGCCAGTGGAGGCGGAGTTCGCGGGCCTGTGCGGCCGAGCACAGCAGCGCGTCGCCCCTGCTCAGCACGTCCGCCGCAGCGGCGGCCACGGCGGGTGCGACGGCCAGTTGGGCCGGGCGCAGCCCGACGGCGTCGCGCAGGCGGACGAGACGGTCCCGGACGTGCGGCACGTCGTCCTCCGGCTGAAGCAACACGCGCCGCGGCCGCCGGTCGCGGTCGGCCCGGCCGGGGCGCAGGGTGTCCAGGTAGATCGGCCCTTGCGGATCGTCCGCGACCGCCAGTCCCAGCGGCACCGTCCAGGCCGCCTCGGTGGGAGCCACCGCGAGCAGCGCCGCACGCACATGCCGGGACGTGACGAGGTCGGACCGCTCCGCGGGCCCTGCGGGACACGGGTCGAGGAGAACTCCGTGGCCGTGCGCCTCCGCGATGAGGCGGGCGAGGGCTCCGGTGGGACAGATGGCGGGAACGGCGAGCCGCAGTGGTCGGCGCCGCGCGGCCTCCGCCTCGTTCTCGAACCGATCGGCCGACTGCACGAGTCGCCTCGCCGACGGCAGCATGTCCCGGCCGAACGGCGTCAGCGTCACCGCCCGCGACGACCGGTCCAGCAGCCGCTCGCCCAGGCGCTGCTCCAACGCGGCGATGCGGCGATGCGGCGACTCACGACGGACTGGGCCGTCCGGGTCGCTGCCGCGCCCACCGTGAAACTGCCGTGCTCGCTCACACTGACGAACGCCCGGCATGCCGCAACAAGATCCACGCGCCCTACTATGCCAAAACAGCATGGAGTTGAACCTCCGCGTCTTGGACCTCGGTGACCCATGGGCCGGAGAGTGGTCGCCGCCCAGGGCTTTTCCCGGGCTCGCACGGTCCACTTGTCCTTCGACGGCTTGGAGGTCCATTCCATGACGTACCCGCTTCGCATCCGCCGGGGCGCCGCCTGGGCGGCGGCCGGCTTACTCGCGCTCGCCGCCCTTCCGGCGTGCGGTCAGCAGACCGAGTCCGGGCCCGGCTCACCGGCCGCCTCGAAGCGGTCGACATCGTCGGCTGCGGCCACCGAACCCACCGCTCCCAAGTTCCGGGCACTGGAGCGGGAGTTCGACGCGCGGCTCGGCGTCTACGCCCTGGACACCGGCACGGGCCGGTCGGTCGGCTACCAGGCGGACGGCCGGTTCGCGTACGCCTCCACGTTCAAGGCGCTGGCGGCGGGCGCCATCCTCCGGAAGTACGGGACGGACGGCATCGACAAGGTGGTCACGTACTCGCGGGACGACGTGGTCGCGGACTCGCCGGTGTCCGAGAACTTCGTCGAGACCGGCATGAGTCTGCGGGGGCTGTGCGCCGCCACTCTCTGGTACAGCGACAACACGGCGGTCAACCTGCTCCTCGACGAGCTCGGCGGCCCCGACGGCCTGGAGGAGGTGCTGGAGGAGTTCGGCGACGACGTCACCGAGATGGACCGGTACGAGCCGGAGATGAGCGACGGCACACCGGGCGACATCCGCGACACGAGCACACCACGTGCGATGGCAGAGAGCCTGCGGGCGTTCCTGCTCGGCGACGCCCTGAAACGGGACGAACGCGAGCTTCTCCGGCAGTGGATGACGACGAACATGACCGGTCGGACGCTCATCAGGGCGGGTGTTCCCGATGGCTGGGATGTAGCCGACAAGAGCGGCTCCGCCGGATACGGGGGCCGCAACAACATCGCCGTGGTGTGGCCGGAGGACGGTGGCAACCCCATCGTCATGGCGGTCATGTCCACCCGCGGCAAGCAGGGCGCCGACCGCCGCGACGCTCTTATCGCCAAGGCCGCCACCGTGGCGGCCGACGCCTTGAGCCGTTAGGGCGCATATCGAGTCTGGTCAATCTGCGGGATGCGCCCTCTCGGCGGGGCCTGGACCGGTAGATCTTCTCACGTGACGCGAGTGCAACTGACGGACGAGTAGTGGGAGTTCATCGGGCCGTACCCGCCGATCGGCGAGTACGGCCCGTACCCCGGGCAACTGCGGCGGCAGTTCGAGGGCGTGATCTGGCGGTTCAAGACGGGCGGGCAGTGGCGGGAGATGCCGACGGATTTCGGAGGCTGGTCGACCGTCCACAACCGCTTCCGGCAGTGGCGTGATGCCGGGGTCCTCCTCTTCTCCCGCGCGGTGCGGGTGTCGCCGGCCCGCCTCCGTCGCGGTGGCTGGTCACGGGCCGGAGGGGAGCGGACGTGCCGGACCGCCCGGCGCCACGCGGGGAGGCCGGAGCCGTGGGGTCCGGAACCGTCGGGCAGCGTCGTGCCTGCTGCTCTTCGAGATCGGTCGGACTTCCGGACCATCTACCCACCAGGCTCCCACGGGGGCTTCCGCGGTGCATCCGGAGCGGTGGCCCGGCGGTCCGGGCACCGCAGGGCGGCTCCGGGCCCGCCCGGAGCCGCTTCGTACCGCGCACCGGGCTCTCCGGTGTGCCGCGCCGTGCGGGGCCGGCCCCGCGCGCGAGGTGCACCGCCGCCGAAGTGGCCCAGGCGCAAGGCGCCTTGTTGTCCTACGCGAGGGGGCCGGAACGTGCGTAGCGTCGCGGCCATGTCCTCCCTGCTCCCGCCCACCGGTCCGCAACGCACCCTCACGCTCGCGCAGTTGGGCAATTCCGTGGGCGACGGCGCGTACTACGTCACCTCGGCCCTCTACTTCACCCATGTCGTCGGCCTCGCACCCGCCCGGATCGGCCTCGGCCTCACCGTGGCCTGGGCCGTCGGCTCGGTCGTCGGGGTGCCGCTCGGGCGGGTCGCGGACCGCCGGGGTCCACGCGGCACGGCGGTGCTCCTCGCCCTGGCGACCGGTGCGGCGGTGGCGTCCTTCCTGGTCGTACGGGGCTTCCTGCCGTTCCTCGCGGCCGCCTGCCTCTACGCCACCGCCCAGTCGGGTCTCGCCGCCGCCCGGCAGGCGCTGCTCGCGGGCCTGGTGGCCGAGGAGGAGCGCACCGGTGCCCTGGCCCACCTGCAGTCGGCACTCAACGCGGGCCTCGCCGTGGGCGCCGCACTCGGTGGGCTCGCGCTGTCCGCCGGGACCAGGGCCGCGTACCTCGCGGTCTTCGCGGTCGACGCCCTGGGCTTCCTGCTCTGCGCGCTCGTCCTGCTGCGGCTGCCGGCCGTCGCGCCGGTGCGCGCCGTCCGGGACACGCGGTCCGCAGTGCTGCGGGACCGGCCGTACGCCGTCGTGACGCTCCTCAACACCGTGCTGCTGCTGCGCATGCCGCTGCTCAGTCTCGCCCTGCCCCTGTGGATCACCGAGCGCACCGACGCCCCCGAGTGGCTCGTCTCCGCGCTCTTCGTCCTCAACACCGGCGCGGTGACGCTCTTCCAGGTCCGTGCCGCCCGCTCGGTCACCGGGCTCGGCACAGCCTCCCGCGCCCTCCGCCGATCCGGCGTGCTCATGCTCCTCGCCTGCGCGGTCTTCGCCCTCTCGGCGGGGACCCCGCCCTGGTTCGCGATCACCGCCCTGGTCGGCGGATCGGTCCTCCTGGTCGCCGCCGAGATGCTCCAGTCGGCCGGGTCCTGGCAGATCGGCTTCGACCTGGCACCCGTGGGGCGCGTGGGCGAGTACCAGGGCTTCTTCGGCACCGGCGTCACCGTCGCCCGCACGCTCGGGCCGCTGGTGCTCACCGCGCTGCTGACGGGGACGGGGACGACGGGCTGGCTGCTGCTGGGGGCGCTGTTCCTCCTGGCGTCGTACGCGCTGGGACCGGTGGCCCGGTGGGCGGCGGAGACCCGCCGGGAACCGGCCTCCGCGCCCGCCGCCGCGCGGACCGCCTGAGCCCGGGGCACCGGCACGCGGGACGCGGCCGCGCGGCGGCGGGAGAGCGGCGGACCGTACGCCGGGACGGGAGAGCGGCGGTCCCGGCACCGTCCGCCGATGCGGCGTTCGGCACCTGTGGGACGCCACCCGGATCGGGAGCCGCAGCCCCCACGGCCTCAGGTGTCGAACTCGTACAGGTCGTGGGCGACCATGACCAGGCGGCCCGGCGCGTCGTTCCATCCGAGGGCGGATCCCAGCGGGCTGGTCACCTCCTGGTAGCCCAGGACGTCGATCCCGGTGTCCGCGGTGCCCATCCACAGGGCCCCCTCCTCGGTGGAGGCGAACCAGCACGGGCCGCCCGAGTAGGCCCCCCAGACGGTGTTGAAGTTGAAGACCTGCGGCCGGTCGGCGTCCGCGACGAGACGGGCCCTGTCCCGCAGGACGATCCCCCACGTGCCGCGATCGACGGTGTAGTACCAGAGGTTGTGGTCGTCGGCACCCACCGAGCAGTTGGCCACCAGGAGCGAGTCGCCCCGCACGTCGAGGTCGTTGATGCCGCGCTGCGCGTCGGGGTTGTAGACCGTCCGGGACAGGACCTCGCCCGAGGGCACCTCGACGACGCAGACGTAGCCGTCCTCCGAGCCCGTGATCACCCGGTCGGTCCCGTCCCGGCCGTCCAGTACCTCGACCGCGTGGATGTCGTGCAGCCCCCAGGGGTTCACGGGTTCGGGATTGCGCAGATCGACCGAGCGGACGAACTCGAGCCGGTTCGGTCCGGCGAGGTGGCGCCAGACGGACAGGTGGCCGCTGGTGTGGCCGATCACGACCGTCCGGTTCCCGGTGGTGACCGTACGCCCGCCGGTGGCGGCCCCGAGGGACGGGGGGTAGGCGAAGGTCCCGGTCAGTCGCAGGTCGGACCACGTGCCGCCGGGGGAGCTCCACAGCGCGAGGGACCGGTCGTCGTTGGACGTGGCGAACGACCGGTCCGACACGGGCACCACCGTGCGCACTCCCTGGAACGCGGGGCTGTTGGCGGCCTTGGTGATGAGCGATCCGGCGTACGGCTGCGAGGACGTGTACGCGAAGACGCTCAGCGAGCCGTCCCACCGGCCCACCGCGAAGTGCCGGTCGTCCAGCCAGGCCAGGGACTGCGCCATCTGGTACGTGGCGCCGCCGGGGGTGATCGGCAGCCGGGTGGGCGCGACGTCGACCGCCGGGAAGGCCACCCCCCGTTCGGCCAGCTCCCGGCGGGAACGGATCACCGGCGGGACCGGGAGTGCCCGTTCCGCCCTTCCCTCCGAACGTCCGGTCATACCGACACCTCCATGGCTCTGCGGTCGGGCGTGGTCCTCCGAAGGCGCGGGCCGACCGCCTCACGACGAACGGAGCGGCCCCGGGCCGGGGCCGCGACAGCTTATCGGCGGTCGTCCGCGCCCCTGGGGCGATTCCCCGCGGGAACGAGGCCGGGTCACCCGGACGGTGCGGAGCCGAGCGGTGCGCACGGTGTCGGGTACGGGCGGGGCCCGGACCGGGGCCGCGTCCGGCGAAGCGCCGGCGCACGGCCGGCCGCGGCGGGGCGGGGGCCGTCGGCGCCGTACGGCCACTCCCCTCGTCTTCGGGAGGGTGTGCGGGCCCTGTCCCATGGGCGGCGGCGGCGCGTGAAAGCCTGAGCCACATGATCAGTGAACCCGACGAACCACGTCGCGACCTGTTCCTCCGGGACGGGTTGGAGGCGGCGGACGTGGTGCGCGCTCACCACGAGGCGCTCCGCGTCCTGCGCGACGACATCGAGAGCGCCCACGTCGATGCCTACAGCGACGCCGCCTGGCCCCGGGAGGCGGTACCCGCGTACGAGCACGCGCTGGCGATGGCGCGGAACGGGGTGGCGGAGGGCGTGCGGTCGGAGAGGGACGACCCCGGCATGGGGATCGACGTCGACGTCCGCGACGACACGCAGTTCGACGTGCTCCTGACCCTGGCGCCCTTCACGATCCACGCCGAGGCGTGGCGGCGGGGGCGGCAGGTCTTCGGCGCCGGCGACACGGGGACGGCCCTGTGGGTCTCCGTCACCGCGCGGCAGGAGGCCGTACTCGTGTCACGGCTCGACGCGCCGGGCGCCTCGTCCACGGCGTTCACGCCTCGGCCCCGCCGGCGGAGGGGCCCGCTCTCCCGGTTCCGTGGGACCGGGCCGTGGGGATGAGCCCGGGGCTCCGCACCCCGCGTCGGGCCGATGTGGGGCTGCCGGGGGCCATGACCGCGTGAGCGGCCGCCTCCGCGCCGGGCGGGCGGCGCGACCGGGAGGCCGCCGGGGTGCCGGCGCCCGCCCGCCCCCGGGCCGGGCGGCCTGCCCGGGAGGCCGGTGGGGGCAGGGGTTGACCCCCGGGCGAAAGGTGAGGACCGCCCCAGTGCGGTCCGCCCCCGGCACCCGCGAAGATCATTTCGTCGGCTTGCGGAATCACCGGGTTGAGGAGTGATCAGGATGACCAGGCTCAGGAAGACGACCGGCCGGCGGGGGCTGCCGGTGCTGACGGCGGTGGTCGCGGCCACGGCCCTGCTGGCCCCGGTGGCCTCCGCGGCACCGGCGGCCTCCGCCGCGCCGACGGCGGCGACCGCTCCGGCGGGGTCCGCCGAGGGACGGGACGCGGCCGTCGTACGGGCGCTGGAGCGGGCCGCGCATCCGCTGCGGTCGACGGAGCCCGGTGGCCGGACCGCCGACCTGCGGGCGCTGGGCGCCATGGTCGGCGACGCGAAGGTGGTGGGCCTGGGCGAGGCCACGCACGGTTCGCACGAGTTCTTCGCCATGAAGGAGCGGGTCTTCCGGTACCTCGTCGAGGAGCGGGGCTTCACCACTTTCGCCCTGGAGATGAGCTGGTCGGCGGGGCTCAGGATCGACGAGTACCTCCAGGGCGGCGAGGGCGACGCCCGGCGGATCGCGGCGGAGACCCTGGCCGGGTCCCCGTGGGAGCGCGAGGAGTTCGTGAGCCTGATCTCCTGGATGCGCGAGCACAACCGCCGGCACCCGGACCGTCGCGTCCACTTCATGGGCGACGACCTCGGGGCCCCCGGGCTCGGCGACCACATCTTCGAGCGGGTGACCTCCTCCGTACGGAAGACCCGGCCGGAGGCGCTGCCGCGGCTCACCGGGCTGTACGCCGGGCTGCGGCCGTTCGACGACGTCTTCGCCTACCTGCGCAAGCCGGTCGCGGAGCGGAAGCAGAACGCCGCCCGGGCCCAGGAGGCCCTGGACCTGGTCGCCGCGCACCAGGACGCCGGCGGCGAGGAGTACGCGTGGACGGTGCAGCACGCCCGGAACATCGCGCAGACCTTCGCCTTCGCCGCCCTCGACCTCGCCGACCCGGCCTCGGTGACCGCCGCGGAGCGGCTGCGCGACCAGGTCATGGCCGACAACGTCCTGTGGTGGCAGCGCCGTACCGGCCACAGGATCCTGCTGTCCGCCCACAACGGCCACGTCGGGTACCTGTCCACCGACCCGGCCATGTACCCGCGGACCCAGGGCGCCGTCCTGCGCGACCTCCTCGGACGGGACTACGCGGCGATCGGCTTCGGCTTCGCCGGCGGTTCCTTCCTCACCAAGGACACCTCCCTCGACGGGGAGTGGAAGCCGGTCAGCGTGCCTCCGGCGGCCCCCGGCATGAACGAGCACACCCTCGACCGGGTCCGCCACCGGGACTTCTACCTCGACCTGCGGACCGTGCCGGCTTCGGCCCGCACCTGGCTGGACCGGGCCCGGCCGGTCTACGACGCCGGTTCGGTGTTCACGCCCGACCCCCTGCCCACCCTCGCCCTCGGTCGCGCCTACGACGTCCTGGTCCACCTGCACCGGGTGCGCGAGGCGGAGAAGCTCTGAGCCGTACCCGCCCGTGGAGGCGTACGGCCACCGGGCGGAACGGGGCGGGCGCCCGCTCCCGCGGGCACGGGGGCGCGGTGGGGCGGCGGGCAGGCCGCGTGCCGGGCGGGGCGCCCCGGTGTGCCGCCCGGCCGGTCGCGGCGGGAGGGGCCTGCCGTCCCGGGCCCCGGCTCTCAGAGCTCGAAGACCCGCAGCAGGAAGTAGCCCGCCACCATGACGCAGCCGATGAGGACGAGGGTCAGCCACACACGGGGGTGTTCCCAGATCCCGCCGTCGGGCTTCTCGACGTGGGCCTCGGCGGTGGAACCCTCGACCGGGGGTGTCTCACCGGGAGGGCGCAGGGGCTCGGTCATGGCGTCCACCTTTCACGTCCGTCTGCGGTCCGCCGGTGCCCGGCGGCGGCGCGTTCCGCCCTGGGGCTTCGGCGGTGTGCCCCGGGCCGGATGCGGGTGGGCCCGTACGCCTCCGGAGGGGCACGGCGCGGATGCGGGCCCGGGCGTCCTGCCCGAACCTGGAAGCGGGCCGGTGCACCCGTACCGGCTGCCGGGCCACGTCCGGCCGGGTACCCATCGTCCGAGGTCCATGCCCGAGGCGCGGACCGGGCCGGACGGCGGCCCGGCGGACGCCGTCCGGCCCCGTACCGAAGCAGCACGTCCCGCGGAGGGAAGCGTCGTGGCGGAGAAGGACGACTTCAGCAAGGGCGACACGGTCTCCTGGAAGAGCCGTGGACACCGCGTGACCGGAAAGGTGAAGAGGAAGATCACCGACCGTACCGAGGCCGCCGGGAGGACGGTGGACGCATCGGAGGACGATCCGCAGTACGAGGTGGAGAGCGACCGGTCCGGCCGGTCCGCCGTGCACAGGCCCGGAGCCCTGCGCAGGAAGGGCGAGGGCTCCTGATGGCCTCCGGGGACCGGGGACGGGACCGGGACGAGACGCGGAACGCGTTCGGGGAGGCGGTGAACATGACCGCCCGCGAGCTGGAGGAGTGGCTGGGCACCGAGGAGTCGCTGAGCGTCGGGCAGAGCGACGGGGGCGAGAGCGTGGGGCACTCCTCCGGGCGGCGCATCGTGGAACTGCTCCGCACGAAGAAGGACGACCTCACGGACGACGACGTCGCGCACATGCGGAAGGTCGTCGGCTACGTCCACCGCCACATCGAGCAGCGTCCGAGCGGTGACGTCACCCGTACGAGGTGGCGCTACTCCCTCATGAACTGGGGGCACGACCCGCTGAAGTGACCGGGGGCGCCGGCCGGGGCGCGGGCGGCCCTCAGAAGGCGTAGCGGACGTCCAGCCAGGGCGCCCGGGCGTCGATCAGCCCTCGCAGGGTGGCGAGGGAGGCGGACTTGACGGTGTTGCGGTAGCGGACGTTGAGGTCCCCGTTCTGGGAGCGCTTGGGCTGCTGGAGGCCGGGGCGCCACAGCAGTTCCTCGGCGCGCGGGTGCCAGTCGAGGTTCACCTCGTGGAGGCGTTCGTTGTGGGTCAGCATGATGATCTCGGCCCGCGCCTGGTCCTTGACCCGCCGCGGCAGCACGTCGTCCAGCTGCCGCAGCAGGTCGGCCCAGTCCTGTTCCCAGCCCGGCCGGACCACCACGGGCGAGAGGTTGAAGTGGACCTCGTACCCGGCGTCGAGGAAGTCCGCCGCCGCCGCGATGCGCCGCTCCACGGGGCTGGTGCGGATGTCGAGCGTCCGGGAGTCGGCGTGCGGCATCAGCGAGAACCTGATCCGGGTGCGGCCCCGGGGATCCAGCTCCAGCAGGTCCGGGTTGACGAACTTGGTCGCGAAGGACGCCTTGGCCGTGGGCCAGCGGCGGAACGCGTCGATCAGGTCCGCCGTGTTGTCGCAGATCAGGTCGTCCACCGAGCAGTCGCCGTTCTCCCCGATGTCGTAGACCCACGCCTGCGGGTCGCACTGGTTCGGCTCGGGCTTCGCGCCCTGGGCGGCGACGTGCCGGGCGAGGTGGTGGACGACCCGCTCGACGTTGGTGAAGACGGTGATGGGGTTGGCGTACCCCTTGCGGCGCGGTACGTAGCAGTACGCGCACGCCATCGCGCACCCGTTGCTGAGGCCGGGGGCGATCCAGTCCGCCGACCGGCCGTTGGGCCGCGTGGTGAGCGAGGAGCGCTCGCCGAGCACGAGCGTCTGGCGCTTGACCCGCACCCAGCGCTCCGCGTTCCCCTCGTTGCCGTGCAGGCGGGGGATGCGCCAGTGCGAGTCCGTCTCCAGCACGCGGGCCTCGGGGAAGCGGGCGATGATCTGCCGGCCCCGGTGGGAGGCGGCCGCCGCGGGCTCCGCGTGGATCTCGGTGACGTCCAGCATCCTGCGGGCCTCCGGTGAGTCCCGGAAGGCGCGGCGGCGCGCCGCCGGCGCGTCACCGGACCGGGCCGCCAGGTCGTCGACGGAGAACAGCCCCTCCTGGCCGTCGTCCGTGCCGCTGGGGCGATGCCGCATGACCACCTGGGAGCTCCGATGCCGGACGGGGAGGGACAGGACGCACGGTCGCCGCCGGAGCGGCCCGCCCGTGCTCGCGCCCCGACGGGCGCGCCTCCTCTATGGTACGAAATCGGCCACGGTGTCCGGCATGGTGCCCCGGGTGGGGCGGTCCGCCTGGGTGGGGAGGTCCGTCTGGGTGCTCCGGCGCCCCCGGCGGCCGTCCCCGCACGTGGCCCGCCGGCGGACGGCCCGCGCGGCGGTCGTCCGTCCGGCCGGTGGCCGGGCCCCGGCCGGACGGACGACCGCCGCGCGCCTCCGTCCGTCGCGCCTCGGTCCGTCGCGCTTCCGTCCGTCGCGGGTCGGCCCGCCGTAGCGCCGGGGTGGACGGACGCGGCGGGGGGAGGGAGCGCGGGAGCCGTTGCGGCCGTACCGGAGCGGCGCGGACATACGTCGCCGGTACCGGGGCACAAGGGAGCGCGCATGGCAGCCCGTTGCGACGGAACAGAGAAGAGTGTGATGGCATGTCCCTCTCCAACCAGCCTCAGACGCCGGACGATTACGCGCGACCGCACACGGACACGGAGGTGAAGCGGAGCAACGGACCGGCGATCGCCGCGCTCGTCCTCGGCATCGCGGCGCTGCTCCTCTTCTGGACCGTCTTCGGCGGCATCGCGCTGGGCCTGGCGGCCGTGGTCCTCGGCGTCGTCGGCGCGCGCAAGGCACGCGGGGGCCGGGCGCCGCACGGGAAGATGTCGGTCATCGGCGCGGTACTCGGCGCGCTGGGGCTGATCGCGTCCGTCGTGATCCTCGCGATCGGTGCGTCGCTCGTCAACTCGAGCGAGTTCAAGGACTTCAACGACTGCGTCGAGCACGCCAAGACGCAGAGCGCGCGCGAGGCGTGCGAGGACGACTTCGACAAGGAGACGAACGACTGACCCGTCGACGCCGGCACGACCGCACCACGACGGACGGGACGGTCGTCGGCAGCGTCGGAACGGCGACCACGCACGCGGGCTCCCTCCCCACGGACGGAGGGAGCCCGCGCTCGTCCGGGCCCACCGCCGCCCTGCGTGCGCCCGCCGTCCGCTTCCGCTTCGGGCCCGCTCCCTACCGCGAGCGGGCCGAGGACGGCAGGGTCCCCACCACCTCGTACGACCCGATCGGCGCGACGCGCGCGCGGCGCGACACGCACCTCGCGACGCCGGCCTTGCGGGCGGCACACCGAGTCCGTGACGGCTCGTCAAAACCCCTACGTACGACGGCAGAAGAGGCCACCCGTCACCTGCGGCGGCAGGCGGGGCTCCCGGTCGGCGGTGCGGCGGGCACCCGCGTCGTGGGCGCCCGCCGCACCGTGCGCGTCAGGCCGACGCCTTGGCGGCCGGGCCCGTCCGGGCCGCCTCCCGTACGACGCGGCGGCGCCGGGCCGGCAGGCCGAGGAGCGGGTTGGCGACGCCCCAGGCCGCGCCCTTGCAGACCAGTTCCTTGTAGGCGGCGGCGAGCCGGCCGGTCAGGGCCGCGCTGACGGCCCGGTCGTCGGCGGTGACGTACTGGATCAGGCCCTCCCGGCGGCCCAGCGAGATGCACTGGTTGAAGTAGCGGATCGGTGTGTTCGGGAGCTTCCCGCCGGTCAGGCGCGCCGCGATGGCGTCGGCGGCCTGCCATGCGGTGGGGACGCCCGAGGCGCACGACATCCGCAGCGGCTTGCCGCCGGGGCCCGTCGCCGAGGCCGCGTCCCCGACGGCGTACACGTCCGGGTGCGAGACCGAGCGCATGGTCCCGTCGACCACGATCCGGCCCGTTCCGGTGGTCTCCAGGGTGGTGTTCCGCGCGATCGGGTGGACCGCGAAGCCGGTGGTCCACACGGTGACCGCGGCCGGGAGGGTCCTGCCGTCGGCAGTGGTGACGCGGTCGGCCCCGACGCCGGTGACGGCGGTGTGCTCGTGCACGGTGACGCCGAGCTTGCCGAGGACCCTCCGCAGGTGCCCGCGGCCCCTGTCCGAGAGCCAGTCGCCGAGGCCGTCGCGGGCGGCGAGGGTGACGGCGAGGTCCGGGCGGGCCTCGGCGATCTCGGTCGCGGCCTCCAGACCGGTGAGGCCGCCGCCCACGACGACCACGGACTGTCCGGCCCCCAGCTCCGCCAGACGCCCGCGCAGCCGGAGCGCTCCGGGCCGGCTCGCGATCTCGTGGGCGTGCTCGGCGGTGCCGGGGACGCCCTGGTCGTCCCAGCCGCTGCCGAGGGCGTAGACGAGGGTGTCGTAACCGCACTCCCCGGCGTCGCCGTCCGCGTCGACGACGGTGACGGTCCTGCGGTCCGCGTCGACTCCGGTGACCTTCCCGAGCCTCAGCTCGACGCCGGTGCCCGCGAACATCTCGCCGAAGGGCCGGGGCCTCAGGTCCCGGCCGACCGCGAGTTCGTGCATCCGGACGCGCTCGACGAAGTCGGGCTCGGCGTTGACGAGGGTGACGGCGACGTCGTCGCGGTGCAGCCGCCTGGCGAGGCGGCCGGCCGCGACGGCTCCGGTGTATCCGGCGCCGAGGACGATGATGCGATGCTGCATTTCCCTGCTCCTGTCTGCGCGGTTCCACCCCTTGAACCGGGCAGCCCGCCGTTTCCTGACGGGAACACGATGTGAAGCGGCTCACAGTACGGCCGGAAGCGCTCACGCCCTGGTCAGAAGGCGTGGAACAGGGGCTCTCCGTGCTCGGTGGCCGCCCACGCCTCGGTCGCGCGTCCGAGCTTGTCGGGGTTGACCTGGCTGCGCACCGCGGCGACGCCCTCGGCGGTGATCTCCAGGCACATGACGCCGATGACCCGGCCGTCGAGGACCGCCACGACGGCGGGTCCGCCGTTGGCGGTCGTGACGTGGATGCCGGGCGAGCCGCCGGCCAGGGCACGCTTGGACCGAGCGGGTTTGAACAGACCCCGCAGGAACTTCGCGACCGCGAGGGCGCCCTCGAACGGCTTGGTGCGGGCCGGGACCTTCCCTCCGCCGTCACCGACCGAGGTGACGTCGACGGTGAGCAGCCGCACGAGCGGCTCGGTCCTCCCGCTGGTGGCGGCCGCCAGGAACTCCTCGACGATCCGCCGGGTGGCGGCCTCGTCGATCTCGGTGCGGGTCTTGCCGTCCGTGATGTGCTTCTTGGCGCGGTGGAGGATCTGCTGGCTGGCGGCCTCGGTGACGCCGAGGATCTCGGCGATCTCCCGGTGCGGGTAGTCGAACGCCTCCCGCAGCACGTACACCGCCCGCTCGTTGGGGGTCAGCCGCTCCATGAGGGTGAGGACCGCGTACGACACCGACTCGCGCTGCTCGGCGGTGTCGGCCGGGCCGAGCATGGGGTCCCCGCCGAGCAGCGGTTCGGGGAGCCACTGGCCCACGTAGGTCTCGCGCCGCGCGCGGGCCGAGGTGAGCTGGTTGAGGCACAGGTTGGTGAGCACCTTCGTCAGCCAGGCCCCGGGTACCTCGACGTGCTCGACGTCGGCGGCCTGCCAGCGCAGGAAGGTCTCCTGTACGGCGTCCTCGGCCTCGCTCGCGGAGCCGAGGAGGCGATAGGCGATGGCCTCCAGGCGGGGCCTCTCGGCCTCGAACCGGTCCACGTCCTTCATGGTCAGCGGCATGGCCAGGATCCTAGCCGGGCAGCGCGGGAGACTCGGGGCGCTCCCGTGCTTCACGGGGCGTGCGCCCGGCGGGGCCCGGACCGGTGGCGCTTCGAGCCGTACCCGAAGGCCCTCCCCCGGTGCGGGGGCTCCCGGTGACCGCCCCATGGGGCCCGTCCGGCGGCTCCGGCGCATCGGCCGCAGGCCGCGGGCGTCCTGTGGCGGCGGGTCACGGCGGCCGGCCGTTCCCGTCCGGATCCTGACATCCGGTTCCGTGGGCGGCGCCTCACCGACCATGATGACCAACCGAGCCGGGCGGGGGCGATCGCGGACCCCCGTGGCCGGCGACGACCGATGTCCTGGGGAGGACGAATGACGCGCATAGGGGTCTACCTCGCGCACCCGCGGCCCGGCAGCTTCAACCACGCGCTGTCCGATGCCGTCGTGCGGCACCTGCGCGACCTGGGGTGCGAGGTCCTCGCGCACGACCTGTGCGCCGAGGGGTTCGCGCCCGGGCTGTCCGCCGACGAGACGGGGACGGTCGGGGCCGTCGCGGGCGCCCACGACCCGCAGGTGGAACTGCACCGGGCGGAGGTGGCCTCCCTCGACGCCATGGTGTTCGTCCACCCGAACTGGTGGGGCATGCCACCGGCCGTCCTGGCGGGCTGGGTGCAGCGTGTGATGGTGCCCGGCGTCGCCTACAAGCTGGGAACCGCGGAGGGAGAGCCCGAGGGGCTGCTGAAGGCCGGCCGGGCCCTCGTCCTGAACACCTCCGACACCCCCGCCGACCGCGAGGAGGCCGAGTTCGGGGACCCCCTGCACCGCATCTGGTCGGCGTGCGTCCTGCCGTACGTGGGGGTCACCGACGTCCGCCGGGTCGTCTTCCGCACGGTCACCGACTCCTCCGACGAGACCCGCGCCTCCTGGCTGGACCAGGCACGTCAGCACGCCGCCGCGCTGCTGGCCTGACGCGGAGGGGGTACCGCGCCGGGGCGGAGGAGGCCCCCGCGCCGCGCGGCGTACCCCCTGTCCGTCCTGCGGGAAGGGGAGCGCGCAGGGGGCGGGGCTCGGCGGGCCCCGGCCACCCGTCCGGCGGGCCTCCCCTCACGCGGTGGTTCGGCGGCCGCCGCTCACGCGGGGTCCGGCAGCCGCAGCCACTCCTCCCACGTCAGGTCCCGTCCGATGAACCGGGGCCGTTCGAACGGCCAGTCCTCGGCGATCCAGCGCGGTACGAACGCGTCCAGCGCCCGTTCCAGCGCACCGCCCACCTCCTCGTCCACCACCCACCAGGAGATCTCGGCGTCGGCTCCCCGCTTCTCCGGCGGGTCGATGTAGACGCAGCCGCGCAGGGCGGTGCGGTCGGCGTTCTCGACGGTGTAGTTGAACGACTGGTGCGCCTCGATCTCCCTGGCGTGCCGTTCCAGGTCCGCACGGTTCGCCTCGTACGACATCGTGGCCGACGGCCAGCCCCAGGCGGCACCGAAGATCGACCACAGCCGCTCCCGTGAGCCCATCACCGCGGGGTAGTCGAGCGGCGCGTCCGCGCCGCTGATCGGACGCAGCCGGTGGTCCACGCCGGGTATGTCGACGTGGAGGGGGTGGACGAAGTCATGTGGCAGCCAAGTCATGGGCGCGAGCCAACCACGGCGGAGTCCGCCGCACCAAAGGGTTTGATCCCCGGCGCCCGCGCGGCCGGGGACGGTCGATCTCGCGCGTCGGCACGACGGACCGGCCCGGACCGTGCGGAGGGGGAGCCGGTGGCCCTCCCGGCCGTGGCGCGGCGTCCCGTACGCGGGACGGACGGGGTTCCGGCGCCGCGTCCGCGCCGGCCTCAGGTGCGTGGGCCCAGGCGGGCGGTCGTGCGGGTCGTCGAGTCGTAGGTGCGGGCGCCGACCCACCGGCCCACCAGGACGCCCGGTGGCGCGCCGGGCGCCGCGGGGAGCAGCCCGTCGTCCGCGACGGGCCAGACGACGTCGCGGCCACGGCCGAGGGTGATGTGCGGGCTCCACCGCGCGGGGTCGTGGAGCGGATTGAGGCCTCCGCCCGTCGGTGTGTCCCCCAGTGCCCGCCACACCGCCTCGTGCAGGCGCAGCAGGGCGTCGTCCCGCCGGACGGCCCAGGCCAGTACCCGCGTGCGGCCGGTGAACCGCACGGTTCCCCGGAGGACCAGCGGGATCGGCAGGACCGCGAGCGCCTCGTCCAGCCGTGCGCGGACCCCGGGGGTCAGCGTGTCCGACGTGGCGAGGGTGAGGTGCGGGCGGTTCGTCGGGTGCCGGTGGGTCGCCTGGCTGGGCAGGCCCGCCCGCATCAGGCGGGACCACACGTCGCGGACGGCCCGCTCGGTCGCCTCGTCGGGCAGCAGCTCCACACTGTGCACCCGGCCAGCGTACGACCGCGCGGCGGAGGCGGTCGGCCGCCGCGCTCGGCGGCCGACGCGGACCGGGCGGGCGCCGTGAGAGCGGGCGCGCCGCCGGGAGCGGTGACGGGAGCCGTGACGGCGCGCGGGGGTGGCAGGGAGCCGAACCGGTGGCGACGGCCCCGGGTCGGGCCGGAACGGCTGCGGGGTCCGGGCGTCGGCTCATCGCATCGGCCGGGGGCCGTTCCCGCCCCGCGCGGTGTACGAGGCGCGACGCGACCGGCCGCCGGAAGCCGGTGGCCGTCGCGACGACCGGTACGCGGACACCGCGCGACGGTCCCAGCCGTCCGGGACGCGGCCGAGCCGCGGTCCGGCGCCGTCCACGGGAGCAGACGCCACGGGCAGGAGCCCGTGGCGTCAGGCGCCGGACACCGCCCGAGGGGTTCGGACCGGTCCGAGGGCGTGGCCGGTGGCGGCCGACCGTCAAATGCTCACGCAGGTGCTGGGGTAGCCCACCTCGCACAGGAAGATCCGGACGTCGGCGACGTTGGATCCGTTCCCCGCAGAGGCGATCTTGTGGTACTTGCCGTCGCTGACCCAGGAGGACCCGTTCCACTTGGTGTACTTGGTGTAGAGGCTCACGGCCCGGCCGTTGGTGCTGCAGAGGTCCCTGAGGTTGAAGTCCCAGTCCGTCTTGTAAGCCTGCTTGCCGTCGTAGACACCGGTCGCGTACCAGTGGTAGGTGCCGGACGCGGAGCCGCAGCCGTTGGCGAGCTTGACGCTGTAGCTGCCGCCGGCGGCCTGCGCGGGAACGGCGAGGGAAAGGGCGAGGCCGGCCCCTGCGGCGGTGACGGCGAGCGTGCGAGCGATGTTGAAGGCCACGGCGGACTCCTTTGCCGATCGGGATGCGGGAACGAAACGAGTATGTCGAGGGAGCGCGCCGTTCCCTGGTACGGCAGCGCACGGGCCTTGGAGATCAGCGCACGGCGCGGCTCCCGAGGACTCGGCGGCGGTGCTCGGAGGGGGTGAGTCCGAACGTGGCGCGGAACGCCTTGCTCGCGTAGGTCGGATCCGTCAGGCCCCAGCGGGCAGCGACCCGGTAGACGGGACGGGCGGCCAGAGCGGGGTCGGAGAGGTCGTGACGGATCATGCGGAGCCTGAGGGTGCGGATCCGGTCGGCGACCGTGTGGTCCTCGTCCTCGAAGAGCTTGTGCAGGTAGCGGAGGGATATGTGGTGGGCCGCCGCTATGCGCGCCGGTGTCAGCTCCGGATCGCCGAGATGGTTTCCGATGAACCGTTTGACGCACTCCCGCAGCACCGACTGTCGTGCCGGCTCCGGCAGCCGCCGCGTCTCGACTCCTCGGGTCCGGGCCAGCGCGCCGGTGACGAGCGAAAGCGTCGCGTCGCCGAGGAAGGGGGATCCGGATCCGGCGAACTCCTCCGTACGGGAGGCCAGTTCTCGCACGTGCGAACCGAGGAGGGCGCCGACCCCTGTGCGACCGCAGATGCGGGTGGGACGGGCGGGGCCCAGGGCGGCGGGAGGCAGGGGGAGCTCGGCCCGGGGTACCTGGATCATCAGGGAGGCACCCGCCTGCTCGCTCGGTGTGTGTCTGCCCCGCAGGGGGCCGGAGGAGTCGTACACGACGAAGTCCCCTTCCGCGGCCGTCAGTTCCTCCCGGCCCTGGCTGATGCTCAGGCCGCCCCCGGCCGTGAGCCACAGGTGGAGGACCTCCGGATCGCTCTGCCGCACCATGGTCGCGCTCCGGTGCGCGGACAGTGCGGGGTAGCTCTGGACGAAGACCTGGAGGCGCCCCAGATCGAGGATCCTGCAGTGGGCCGTGAGGCCGTCCCCGGCCACGGGCGTGAGCCGAGCGGCCATCGCCGATCGCGCCCCGACGTCTTCCCAGTAGGCGATCTGGTCGTCACCCGTCAGGTGACCACTCGAGAACTCGGAAATGATCATCTGTCCTTCTCCGGTGTGCGATCCATGGGGCGCGGCCCGGTCGACGGGCGTCGGAGTCCGTGGCCCCGGAGGCGGCGGCGCGCGGTGTCCACGGCCCGCGGGAGGCCCACCCGCCCGACGCGTCGACGGCCCGCATCCACCGGGGACGGGAGCCGCGGCCGGGATTCACGGATGCCCCACCCGGGCCGGGCGGTCGATCGGCCGACGCGCCCGTACGGCTGCGGTGCCGACGGCCGCGGTCGCGACGGCACGACGGGTACGCGGGAACCCGCCTCCCGGCAGGAGGGTGAAGTCCCCTCCCTCGCCCCGCGTACGAGCACGCGACGGCACTCTCCCCGCTCCGACGGCCGGTCGCGACGCTCACCACCCGGCTCGCGCACGAGGTGCCCCCGGCTCCGCCCGGCGACGCCGCACCAGACCCGGGCCGGGCCGGCCGGCACCGCCGGTTCGGGGCTCGCCGACGTACGTCACCCGGAGCCGGACACCACCCGGTCCCGGCCCGGACCCCTGCCGCATCGAGCGTGCCGACATCGGTCGAGCCGGAGCAACGGTTTGCGGCTGTCCCGGACAGTGGCCGCTTGTCCGGCCTGGTCAGCGCCTTGTCCGGGACGCCGTCCGGGCCCGCCGGGGCGCGACGCGCCGGCCCTCGCGCCCCGGCGGGCCGGTCCGCCCAGTGACCGCCCGCTGCCCGGTGGCAGCGAACCCGCCCACGCCATCGCGGTCCCGGCCCTTCCGGTTCGGCCCCGTGGGCCCGGCCGGCACACGCGAGACGCGGCCTCGGACGATCGGGGCGCCGGAACCCGCCGATCCCCCTGGGCCCGTCCCCTTCCCGCTCGGTCCGATCCGGCCGGGACCGGCGCGTCCGGCCCGCCCGGGCGGCGGACCGGAAAACGCTCTTCGACCGGTGCGCCTCGCGGCAGGGCACCGGCCGCCGGAGACGGGAAGCGAGCCTCCGGATCCGACCGGACCGGAGCCCGCAAAACCGAAATAATTAGTCATCACATATCACTACCGAAGGAGCCCTTGACGCCCCACTTAGGGACTCCTAACTTCGAAATAGGGGGAATCGGCCAGCTATTCGAAAAGGGGGAATTCCGTGCCGGAATGGCCTGCCACCATCACCCGAAGAGAAGTGATCTCACTGGAGAAGGAGGATCGCCCGGACGGCTACAGCTGGACCGCCCACGTCCGTTTCACCTACAGCAACGACGTCGTCGGGAACTGGCGCATGGCGGGAGATCTGGTCCACCGCGGCCAGAGAACCGAGTACGAAATGCACTTCACCGTCGACAACGTCCCGCCGACGACGACACCGGACCGGCTGGTCACAGGGGTCAGGGTGAGCATCGACTACGGCGACGGGGAGGACGCGGCGAACCTCCGGCCGGCCCACTCGCGAACGGTGCTCCTCGACCAGGTGACGACGTTCGCCGACGGACACGCGGACAGCGTCGTGCGACAGCCGCTCCTGCTGCAGAAGCCGGTCCGCGACCTCTCCCTCGACGAGACGATGGCGCAGGTCAGCCGAATCGTCGAAAAAGCCGGGTAGGGGCCGGCCGGGAAAAAGCCACCCCTGGAACGGAACGAAAGGAGGTGACACGTGCCGAACACCCCGATCTTCTGCGCCGTACTGTGCCAGCCGCTGATCGCGACCCCCGTTCTCTACGGGGCCTGCCTGTTCGCGTGCCTCGCGGCGGATCCGTGATGTTCCACGCCGCTGCCGCCCCCCGTCGCCACGCCGAAGTGCGCCCGGTCCCCACCCCGGTGACGGCGTCGGGCGGGCGGGCCGACGGGCGGCGGAACGAAGGGGAATCCCCTTCGGCAGGTCACAGGAATGCCACACGAAATCATTGACCGGTGAGCCTTTTCCCACCTCGATCGGTGACGGTGAAGTGGGGGGCGGAAACCGCAAGGTCGGACCGGTCCGGTCCTGACAGGTGGACGACCGCGCGAAGCTCCCGGTGGGCGGGCCGATCCCGATCGGCAACCGGTCCACCGGGAGCCTTTCCCTTTTCTTCCGAGAGGGCCGCCCACCGACCCGCTTCCCACCGGCCGGGCAGGAAGAGGCACACCGAGGCGGCGTCCGCGCGCCGGTTCCCGCGGGCGGATTCCCCCTCCCGCCACCGTGACCGCACCGCGGCCCGCAAGGGCGAGCCGTCCGGTGGTTCCTCCCGGCGGCCCGGCCTCGGGTGGGCCACCGGAGGGCCGCGCGTGGGGCCGGCTCAGCGGCGGATGAGGCCCAGCTCGGTCGCGGTCGCCACGGCGGCGGTACGGGAGTCGACCCCGAGTTTGGCGTAGATCCGCGCCAGGTGGGACTTGACGGTGCCCTCGGTGAGGTGGAGCCTCCTGCCGATCGCCTGGTTGGACAGGCCCTCGGCCACCAGCGCGAGGACCTCGGTCTCGCGCCGGGTCAGAGCCGTGGCGGGGGTGCGGAGCCGGTTCACGAGGCGGTCCGCGACGGCGGGGGCCAGGGTGGTGCGTCCGGCCGCGGCGGTGCGCACGGCGGCGACCAGGTCCTCGGGCGGGGCGTCCTTGAGGAGGTAGCCGGTGGCGCCGGCCTCGATGGCGGGCAGGGTGTCGGCGTCGGAGTCGTAGGTGGTGACGACCAGGACGCGGGGGGCGCCCGGCCGGGCGGTGATCCGGGCGGTGGCCTCGGCGCCGCCCATCCCCTTGCCGAACTGCAGGTCCATCAGGACGACGTCGATGTCACCCCCGGTGGCACGGGCGACGGCGTCCTCGGCGGTGGCCGCCTCGGCCACCACGGCGAGGCCGGGCTCGGTCTCCAGCACGGCGCGGAGCCCGGCCCGTACCACCGGGTGGTCGTCGGCCAGGAGCAGTCGGATGGAGCGGTCGGTCACCGGTGGGCCTCGGATTCGCGGTCGGCGGGCGGGGTGAGGGGGAGCTGGGCGGCCAGGGCGGCGCCGTGGCCGGGGGTGGACTCGACGGTGAGGGTGCCGCCGAGGGCGTGCACACGGGCCCGCATGGCGGCCAGGCCGAAGCCGCCGCTCTCGGGGTCGGGTGCGGGCAGCCGGTCGGGGGCGAAGCCGGTGCCGTCGTCGACGACGTCGACGGCGACGTGGTCGACGAGGTAGCTGAGGGTGACGTCGGCGGTGGTGGCGCGGGCGTGGCGGACGGTGTTCGCGAGGGCGGACTGGGCGATGCGCAGCAGGGCGACCTCGTACGCGGTGGGCAGCGGGGCCGGGTCGCCGGTGAGGTGGAAGCGTGCGGTGAGCCGGTGGCGGGCGGAGGTGGTGGCGCACAGCCGTTCCAGCGCGTCGGCCAGGGTGGTGCCCTCCAGGGTGGGCGGGATGAGGGCGGCGACGAACCGGCGGGCCTCGGCGAGGTTGTCCACGGCGGCCTGCCGTGCCTGGTCGACGTAGCGGGCGGCGTTCTCCGGCGCGTGCGGCAGGGTCCGTTCGGCCGCGCGCAGCAGCAGCTGGATGCTGGAGAGCCCCTGGGCGAGGGTGTCGTGGATCTCGCGGGCCAGGCGCTCGCGCTCCGCCAGTACGCCCGCGGTGTGCTGGGCGGCGGCGAGGTCGGCGCGGGTGGCGGTGAGTTCCTCGATCAGTCTCCGGCGCTGTTCGCTCTCCCGGTACAGGGCCTGGTAGCCCCACACCACCGCGACCGCCACCGCGGCGCCGAGGGCCGGGCCGATCGCCATGGCCGTGTTGAAGGAGCCCTGGTGGGCGGCGAAGGCGGTGATCGCCGCCAGTGCGGTCGCGGCGACGGCGGGCAGGGCGGCGCGGCGCGGCAGCAGGTGGAGTTGGAGGAAGTACAGCGGGAAGGCCACCCACACCCCGTCGGCGGACAGGGCCAGCAGCGCCAGCCACACCCCGCCCACGCAGGCCAGCCACCACGCGGCGGCCCACCGGGAGAGGCGCACGCGGGACAGCAGCGGTCCGGCCGCGTACGCCAGGGCGCACACCGCGGCCACGGCGACGATCGTCCCGGCGTGCGGCCGGTCGGCGGCCACGGCCCGGGCGGCGGCCAGGGCGAGCAGACCGATGACCAGCAGGTGCAGGCACCAGGCCAGCGCCCGGGTGGTCGAGGTCAGGGTGAGGGCAGTGGTCTTCACAGTCCTTCCAGCCTAAGGAGAAGGACCCCGCCGGGGCCTCCATCGAAAGTTACAACTCGCGTGCCGCCTTTCGATCCGCGAAGTGCCCTCCCCCGCCGGATGCCCCCGCGGGGGGCCGGCGGCGAGGGTGGGGGCCTACCGCTTCGACCGATGTGAGAGGGCAGGCCAAGCCGTGTTCGTCGCCTGGAGAGACCTGAAGTTCGCCAAGGGGCGTTTCGCCCTGATGGGAACCGTCATCGTCCTGATCACCCTGCTGGTCGGTCTGCTGTCCGGGCTGACCGCCGGCCTGGGCCGGCAGAACGTCTCCGCCATCACCGGGCTGCCCGCCGACAGGATCGCCTTCGACGCCCCCGGCGGCGGGCAGGACCTGTCGTACGCCGACTCCACCGTCACCGCCGGGCAGTGGCTGCAGTGGGCCAGGACCCCCGGGGTCACCAGCGCCGAACCGCTGGGCATCACCACCACCAGGGCCACCGCCGGCGACAGGAGCACCGGGGTCTCCGTCTTCGGTGTGCGGCCCGGCTCTCCCCTGGCCCCCGGCAGCGGCGAGATCGACGACGGCTCCGTCGTGCTGTCCACCCCGGCCGCCGACGACCTGGGGCTGAAGCCCGGCGCCACCTTCGCCCTCGCCGGGCAGCGGCTGACGGTCGCCGCCGTACGGGGCGATGCCTCCTTCAGTCACACGCCCGTGATCTGGACCAGCCTCACGACCTGGCGGAAGACCGCACCGCCCGCCGCCGCGGACGGTCCGACCGCGACCGTGGTCGCCTTGAGCACCGACTCCGCCACCGACACGAGGGCCGCCGACGAGGCGGCGGGCACCAGGACGGTCTCCCGGGAGGACTCGCTGTCCGCGATCGGCTCCTACACCTCCGAGAACGGGTCCCTGCAGCTGATGCGCGGCTTCCTGTTCGCCATCTCCGCCCTGGTCATCGGTGCCTTCTTCACCGTCTGGACCATCCAGCGCAGCGCGGACGTCGCCGTCCTCAAGGCACTCGGCGCCTCCACGGCCGGTCTCCTCAAGGACGCCCTCGGCCAGGCCCTGGTCCTGCTGGCCGGCGGCACCCTGGTCGGCACCGGCATCGCCGCCGCCCTCGGCGCCCTCGTCGCCGGCAGCGCGGTGCCGTTCCTCCTGACTCCCGCCACCGTCCTGTTCCCCGCCGCCGTGATGGTCCTCCTCGGCGCGCTCGGGGCCGCCCTGTCCATCCGCCGCATCACCTCCGTCGACCCGCTGACCGCCTTGGGGAGTGCCCGATGAGCCTGCACCTGACCGACGTCACCCTCACCTACCCGGACGGCGAGAGCCGCCTGACCGCCCTCGACCGGGTCACGCTGGACGTGCCCAAGGGCAGCCTGACCGCCGTCGTCGGCCCCTCCGGCTCCGGCAAGTCCAGCCTGCTCGCGGTCGCCGCCACCCTGATCACCCCCGACCACGGCACCGTCACGATCGACGGCACCACCACCACCGGCATGACCCGCGGCGAGCTCACCGACCTGCGCCGCCACAAGATCGGCATCGTCTTCCAGCAGCCCAACCTGCTGCCCTCCCTCACCGCCGCCGAACAACTCCAGGTCATGGCCCGGATCGACGGCCGCTCACCGGCCAAGGCCCGCACCCGCGCCCTCGAACTCCTCGACGCGGTCGGCCTGGCGGACCAGGCCGGCCGGCGCCCCCACCAGCTGTCCGGCGGCCAGCGCCAACGCGTCAACATCGCCCGTGCCCTGATGAACGACCCGACCGTCCTCCTGGTCGACGAACCCACCAGCGCCCTCGACCACGAACGCGGCGCCGCCGTCATCGACCTCATCACCCGTCTCACCCACCGGCAGGCCGCCGCCACCGTCCTGGTCACCCACGACCGCACCCACCTCACCGCCGTCGACCGGATCGCCGTGGTCCGCGACGGACGCCTCCGGCTGCCCACCCCCGCCGGCTGAACGGCACGGGCCGCCGGCCGCGCGCGACGGCCGTCGCGCGCGGCTCGTCCCGTGGACGGATGGTCCCGGGGGCGTGCCCCGGGGACCGGCCGATCCTGATCGGTGACGCGGGGAACGGGTACTTCGCGGAGCCCGTCGTCCGCGGACCCGACGGTCCGGGGAGTCCGTCGGTCGTGTCGTCCCGTGCTTCGTTTCCTGCGCACTGGGCAGAACGAGACCATTGTTGCGTGAGGAGACCCGTGCTGCGCCGCAGTCCTACGGCCATCCACGCGACCGACACCACACAGGAACGGAAGGCGACACTGTGAGCTCCATGAACGGCAAGCCGGGCAGTATCGAGGCGACCATCGACCTCCTGCGGGCCGAACTCCCCCGGCTGGAGGAACGGCAGCAGGAACTCGAGAAGGAACTCGCCGCCGTCACCGACCGGTTGGAGTCCGTCCGCAGCGCGCTCACCGCCTTGCAGACACTGTCCGCCGCCGGCCCGGCGCAGCAGCCGGCCGCCGTGCCCGGCGCCGAGTCCGGTCCCTCGGTGAGCGCGGAAGCGGAACTCGCCACCGGCCCCAAGGCCGTCATGGACCCGGAGAAGCTTCCCCCCGCCGAGACGGAGCCCTCCCCCGAACCGCAGGCCGAAGCCCCTGCCGCCCCCGCACGCCGCGCCCCGCGCAAGACCGCCGCGCGCACGGAGGGGAAGCAGCCCGCGAAGAAGACCTCGCAGCAGAAGCAGCCGCGTCGTTCCGCCAAGGCCGCTCCCGCCAAGCGCGCGAAGGGCCCGTCGGCGAAGAAGACCACCGCGGCGCCCTCCGGTGAGGAGGGCACCGGACTCACCGAGCAGGTGCTGGGCGTGCTGGCGGAGTCGGGCGGCGACCCCGTCCGCGCCCGCGACGTCAACCAGGCCCTGAAGCGTGACGACTCGCCCGGCAGCATCAACGCCGTGCGCAGCACGCTCGACCGCCTCGTGGCCACCTCCCGGGCCCACCGCGCCGGTCGCGGCCTCTACCAGGCCGCTCCCGCCAGCTGACCGCAGGGGAAGCGGTCCGCTTCCCCTCCTCCCGGCAAGCGCTCCGGGAGCCTCCGGGCAGCGCGCCTGGCCGCTGGCGGGACCCCCGCACCCCGGTCGTACCGGGTGCGGGGGTTTCGTGTGTCACGGGGCGGGGTGGGGACGGCACGGGCAGGTGCCGGCGTGTGTGGGCGCGGGACGGGGTGAGGCGGTGCGGTGACCGCGTCACGCCGCGGCCTCCCGCCCACCGGTCCGCGTCCCCCGTTCCTCGACCCGGCGGACCCGGCGGACCTGCCGGAGGTGCCAGGAGGGACGGCGTCTCCACGGCAGGCCCGTGGTCCCTCCCCCTCCCCCGCTGTTGATCGCGGCGGAGGTCCCGTCCTACGTTCTGTGTCGTGACGGAGTCCGCGGTGCCCCGTGTCCCGGTCCCGGAGGTCCCCACCCGGGTCCCGGGCCTGGTCCTGCGTGAGCTGACGCTCGAAGACGCGGATGCGTACTACGCGCTGCTGGACGGAAACCGCGAGCACCTCGGCCGGTTGGGCGACTACCGGGCGGAGAGCGAGGCCACCCCGGGCTGGGCCCGCCGGCACCTGGGCGAGGACCCCGCTCCCGGCCGGCGCTACGGGATCCGGTGGAACGGCGAACTGATCGGCCGGGTCGATCTGGTCGCCGTCGCCCCACCGCGCTACGGCACGAGCTACTGGCTCGGCGAGGCCCACGTCGGCTCGGGTCACGCCACAGCCGCGTGTGCGGCCGCGTACGCGTACGCGGCACGCGAGCTCGGGGCCACCGACATCTTCGCCGGCGTCACGCACGGCAACGACAGGAGTGCCGCCCTCCTCCGGCGGCTGGGCTTCGTGCCGGTGGCCGTCTTCGAGGACTACACGCGCTTCCGCCTCCGTCCCGTGCCGTAGGCGCCGGGCTCTCCCGGGTACCGGGCCGGGCCCCGAAGGGCCCCGCAGGAGAGGCCCTCCCCTCTCACGCCGTCACCCGAACGGACGCATCGAATGGCAGCGCCATGACCGCCGCCCTACCGTGAATCGAATCGTTCATCTGCTCGAACGATCCCTTCATGGAGGTCACCATGAGCATGAACTCCCGGCCCCGCCGACTGACCGTCGTCGCCGCGGCGATGGCGGCGGCAGCGAGCGTCATGACGGCACCGCTCACCACGGAAGCCGCCACACCGCAGCAGGCCCGATGGTGCAAACAGGGATACGTGTGGCGTGAGGCCACCCCCAACGACTACGTGTGCGTGCGCCCCAGTCAGCGCACCCAGGCCAGGAACGACAACGCCCACGCCAGCGAGCGCTGGCTGCCCGGATCGTACGTCTGCCGACAGGGGTACGTCTGGCGCGAGGCCCGGCCCAACGACTACGTGTGCGTCACCCCCTCCGTCCGCGCCCAGGTCAGGTACGACAACGCCCACGCGGCGGAGCGCTGGGCCTGACGGCGCACCACCCCTCGGAACCGGGCAGGCGCCCGCTCACACCGAGCGGGCGCCTGCAGCCGCGCCCTCCGCGCCCGACGACCCCACCGAGTTGGTAATGGAATCCATTTTCATATAACTTTGGGTCCGCTCATCCAGAGAGGACCTGAACCATGGCCGTACCCAAGCGGAGGACGTCCCGCTCCCACACCCGCCACCGCCGCGCCCAGTGGAAGGCCACCGCGACGCAGCTGGTGCCCCTCACCGTGGACGGCTCCGCGTACCTGGTGCCGCAGCGCCTGGTCAAGGCGTACGAGCGCGGCCTGCTGCGTCCCGAGGGCTGACGGGCATGACCGGCCGCCTCCCCGTGACCGTCCTGTCCGGCTTCCTCGGAGCGGGCAAGACGACCCTGCTCAACCACGTCCTGAGCAACCGCGAAGGCCTGCGCGTCGCGGTCATCGTCAACGACATGAGCGAGGTCAACATCGACGCCGCGCTCGTGCGCGACGGCGGGGCCGCCCTCTCGCGCACCGAGGAGCGGCTGGTCGAGATGACCAACGGGTGCATCTGCTGCACCCTGCGCGACGACCTCCTGGAGGAGGTGGACCGGCTGGCCCGAGAGGGCCGCTTCGACTACCTCCTCATCGAGTCCAGCGGCATCAGCGAGCCGATGCCCGTCGCCGCGACCTTCGCGTTCCCGCGCGACGACGGGGCGACCCTCGGCGACCTGGCACGGCTCGACACCATGGTCACGGTCGTCGACGCCGCGAACTTCCTGCCCGAGCTCGGAGGCGGGGACGGGCTCGCCGAGCGCGGGCTCGACCAGTACGAGGAGGACGAACGCACCGTCAGCGACCTGCTGATGGACCAGGTCGAGTTCGCCGACGTCATCGTCCTCAACAAGCTCGACCTCGTCGACGACGAGAGCGCCGACCGGCTCAGGGCCGTCCTGACCCGCCTCAACCCGGTGGCCCGCCTCGTGTCCGCCACCCGCGGGCGCGTGGACCTCGGTGCCGTCCTCGGCACCGGCCTCTTCGACGTGGAGCGGGCCCAGCAGGCACCCGGCTGGGTCATGGAGCTCAACGGCGACCACGTCCCGGAGACGGAGGAGTACGGCATCTCCTCGACCGTCTTCCGCTCCGACCGATTGTTCCACCCGGAGCGGTTGTGGGCCTTCGTGACCGAGGGCCTCGACAGCGGGGAGTTCGGACAGGTCCTGCGCTCCAAGGGGTTCTTCCGGCTGGCCGGCCGCCCGAACGTGATCGGCCTGTGGTCGCAGGCCGGCTCCGTGGCCCGCTTCGAGCCCTCGGGCGCCCACGACGAGACCGCCGCCCAGGGCCAGGAACTCGTCTTCATCGGCACCGCGCTGCGGGCGGAGGCCCTCCGGGCCGCGCTAGGGGACTGCCTGATGTCCGAGGGTGAAAGCCACCCCGACGCCGACCCGTTCCCCGCCTGGGACACCTACGGGATCGACGACACCTGCGAGCACGAGCCCCAGGTCACCCACCCCGGACTCGTACCGCAGACGTGAGGCTCCGGGTCGGGCGGTGGTCGCAGCCACGGCACCGCCCGACCCGGTACACCACCCGACCGGGCACACCGGCGGACGCATCCGACGAGGACCGCCGGGACCGGGCGGGACGCCCCCCGCCCCCGGGCCGGCAGGGCCCGGTCTCCGGCCGGACGCGGACGCGGCGATGAGTTCGCCCGGTCCCAGGAGTCCTACCGGTGTTGTCGGAAACCACGGGAGGAACACATGACCCAGCTGTTGAGGGTCCAGAACTTCAACGTCTCGAGTGACGGCGTCGGCGCCGGTGAGGACCAGAGCTTCGAGAGGCCGTTCGGCCACGTCGACCCGGAGAGGCTGTTCGCCTGGGCCGGTGCCACGGCGAGCTGGCCCATGCGCACCGATCCCGGGGGCAGCCGGGGCCTCGACGACTACTTCACGCGGGACTACGCGCGCGACATCGGCGCCGAGATCATGGGCCGCAACAAGTTCGGGCCGCAGCGCGGACCCTGGCACGACCACGAGTGGCGCGGCTGGTGGGGGGACGAACCCCCGTTCCACACCCCGGTGTTCGTCATGACGCACCACGGGCGTCCTTCGTTCACGCTCTCCGACACCACCTTCCACTTCGTCGAAGGCGACCCGGCCGCGGTCCTCGACCGGGCGCGGGAGGCGGCCCGGGGCAAGGACGTCCGGCTCGGCGGCGGGGTCACCACCATCCGGCAGTTCCTCGACGCCGACCTCGTCGACACCCTGCACGTGGCGGTCTCACCGGTGCGCCTCGGGTCCGGGCTGCGGCTCTGGGAGACACCCGACGAACTGCTCGACCGGTTCCACCTGGAGGTCGTGCCCAGCCCGAGCGGGGTGACCCACCACCTGTTCTGGCGGAGGTGACCGGCCCCCGGGGCGGCCCCGGTCGGCTGTTCCGCCTTCCGGGGCCGCCCCGGTACGGGCCGCCGCGCCGCGTCCCGGGTGGGGATGGACCGGTGGGGGGCCGGTACCGGGAAACGGGACGGGCCCGGCGGGGTCCTACCGGAGCGCCGGGAGCTGCCGGGACAGTTGCCTGTCGCCGCGCTCGGCCAGGTACCGCTCGGCGTCCAGGGCGGCCGCGCACCCGGTGCCGGCCGCCGTCACGGCCTGGCGGTAGACCCGGTCGACGACGTCGCCCGCCGCGAACACGCCCGGCACGCTGGTACGGGTCGACGGGGCGTCCACCCGCACGTACCCGGCCTCGTCCAGGGCGAGCCGTGCCGCGAACAGCCCGCTGCGCGGATCGTGGCCGATGGCGACGAACAGCCCCGTCACCGCCCGTTCCTCGGTCGCCCCGGTGGCCGTGTCCCGGAGCGTGAGGCCGGTCAGGCCCGTACCGGTGTCGCCGTGCAGGGCCGCCACCTCGCGGTCGAGGGCGAAGGAGACCTTCGGGTCGGCGAGGGCCCGCCGCTGCATCGCCTTGGAGGCCCGCAGGGCGCCCCGCCGGTGGACCACCGTGACCGAACGGGCGTACCGGCTCAGGAAGGTGGCCTCCTCCAGGGCCGTGTCGCCGCCGCCGACCACGGCGATGTCGTGGTCGCGGAAGAAGAACCCGTCGCAGGTGGCGCACCAGGACACGCCCCGCCCGGACAGCTCGTCCTCCTTCTCCAGGCCGAGCTTGCGGTGGCTCGTCCCGGTGGCGACGATGACGGCCCGGGCCCGGTGCTCCCGCCCCGCGTCGTCGGTGATCCTCTTGACGTCCCCGGCCAGTTCGACGGCGACCGCCTCCGTGTCGACCAGTTCGGCGCCGAACCGCTCCGCCTGCGCGGCCATGGCGTCCATCAGGTCGGGCCCCTGTACGCCGTCGGGGAACCCCGGGTAGTTCTCCACCGCGGTGGTGGTGGCCAGGGCGCCGCCGACGAAGGTGCTGCCGCGCAGGACCACCGGGCGGAGGTCGGCCCGGGCGGTGTAGAGGGCGGCGGTGTAGCCGGCGGGACCCGATCCGATGACGACGACGTCCCGGACGTCGCCGCTCACCGCCGGTCGCCTTCCGCCGTGGCGTCGGACGGGCCGGTGTACAGCAGCAGGTTGCGGGACTCCGGGCCCGCGTCCCGCACACGGCCCTCGGTGGCGGCGTCCGCGAGCGCCCGGTCCAGTTCGACCGGTGTCGTGTCGGGGTGGCGGGCCAGGTACACGGCCGCCGCCCCGGTGACCTCGGCGGTGGCCGCGGAGGTGCCGGTCAGCCTGACGTAGGAGCCGTCGCTCCGCGCGCCGGCGGTGGTGATGTCGGTGCCGGGGGCGAACAGGTGCACGCAGTAGCCGTAGTTGGACCAGGTCGGGCGCCTGTCGTCGCGGTCGGTGGCGGCGACGGTGATGGCGGTGGTCTGCCGGGCGGGGGTCGTCTCGCAGGACTCGACGCCGTTGCCCGAGCCGTCGCCGTTGCCCGCCGCCGCGGTGTACGCGATGCCCTTGCCGGTCATCTGGTAGAGCTGGAGGTCGAGAACCGAACCCGGTTCGCCGGAGAAGCCCAGGTTGACCACGGAGGGGCCGTCGGCGTGGGCGGTGATCCAGTCGATCGCGGACATGATGTGCTCCAGCGTGCCGGTGCCGTCGCAGCCGAAGGCGCGCACCGACTGCACGGTGGCGCCCTTGGCGACGCCGGTCCACAGCCCGGCGGCGGTGGCGGCGGAGGCGGTGCCGTGGCCGTTGCAGTCGCTGTCGCCGCCGGGGCCCTGGCGGATGGCGTCGTAGGCGCCGCGGGCCCGGCCGCCCAGGAACTCCCGGTGCCCGACGCGCACTCCGGTGTCGACGATGTAGGTGTCCACTCCCGCGCCGGTGCCGTGGGGGAAGCGGTGGACGCCGTCCAGCGGCAGGTCGCGCTGGTCGATGCGGTCCAGGCCCCACGAGGGCGGTGATATCTGGATGCCGCCGGACGCCACCCGCGTGACGCCCGGCCCCCGGACGGCCTGCTGCTTCCCGGCGACCCGGTAGACGCGGTCACCGGTGATCGAGTCGACGCGGGGGTCCTTGTAGTAGGAGGTCTTCTGCTCCTCGGTGAGCGAGACGGAGAACGCCTGGGAGGCGGCGTGGTACACCCTCCGCAGTTCGCCGCCGTGGACGGCGATCATCTCCTGCGCCCGCCGGGTGATCGCCTCCTTGGTGGCCTCGGTGCCGTTGACCTCGACGATGTGGACGGTGGCGGCGGAGGAGGCGGACTGCGGGCGGTCCACCGGGGCCGCCGACGAGGCCGGGCCGGCGGACAGGGCCGCGCCGGCCGCGACGGCCGTCGCCGTCAGGACCCGCACCAGGGAGTTGTTCATGGGGGTGAGCCTTTCGAAGAGGGGTGCGCGCAGGCGTGTCGCCGCCGCGGACGCGGCGGCGACACGGGTTCTCACAGGTTGTTCAGCCAGGTGCGCAGCGAGGTCGGACCGTCGTAGCCGACGAGGCGGCTACCGGCCTCCGTGCCGTTCTGGATGTTGAGCAGCGCCGGGATGCCCCGCACCCCGTACTTCCTGGACAGGGTGGGGTTGTCGTCGACGTCGACCTTCGCCCACACCCAGGCGCCCTTGTCCTCGGTGTTGTACTTCTGGAGGTACGGCTTCTGCTTCTGGCACCAGTAACACCAGTCGGCGGTGAAGTCGAGCACCACCGGCTTGGTGTGGGACCACTGCATGACCTGCTCGTAGTTGGCCGGGGTCACCTCGACGACGGAGGGGATCTCGGCGGCGGCGGGCGCCTCGGCCACGGGCGCCGCCGGGGCGGCGACGGCCGGGGCGGCGGTGCCGCCGAAGAGCATCGCTGCTACCGCGGTGGCGACAGCGAGTCGGCGATACGTCATCTGCTTTCCTTTCGGTGGGTGGGGGTGCGGGATGGGATGGCCGCACGCGGGTGCGGAGGGGGGAGGGGGTCCCGGGGGCTCGTTCAGCCCGCGGCGGTCTGCGTCGGCAGACCGTGGGCGACCCAGTCCTCGATCCCCTCGCGGTACTTGCGTACGTCCGTGTAACCGAGCGACACCAGCCGCGCGCCGACGAGTTCACTGTTGCGGCACGGGACGTTCGCGCAGTACACGACTATGGGGGCGGTGCGGTCGGGCAGTACGGTGGGCGCGAGTTCGTCGGTGAAGCGCGCCGCCTCCTCGTACGGGAAACCCGGGATGTTCACCGCGCCGGGCAGGTGCTCGCGTTCGTAGTAGGCCACCGGCATCGTGTCGACCACGACGACTTCTCCGGCGTCCATCCGGGCTTTCAGTTCGTCCCTCTTCACCAGGGGCAGCACGTCGGCCTCCGATCCTCGTCATGCCGTTCGGTCGGGCAGGGGGTTCTGGCGGGCGGGGCCGCAGCGCCGGGCCTCCAGCGCCCGGCCGGCCACCGCGTACAGGGCGAAGGCGGCCACGACGGCGTTGATGGCGGGGATGCCGACGCCCAGGTACTCGCCGGTCAGGGTTCCGGCGGCCCAGCAGACCAGGGACAGGGGCAGCCAGTCGGCGATCCCCTCGGGCGGGTGGCCGGTGCGGCGGGCCCGGTCCAGGGCGGGGCGGTAGCGCCGCACCACGTAGTACTCGGCGATGATGATCCCGGCCACGGGCGGGGCGAGCACCCCGATGGCCTCCAGGAAGCCGGTGAAGCCGTCCACGATGCCCACGGCGGACAGGGCGGTGCCCGCCACGCCGATGACCAGGGTCACGGCCCGCCGGCCGACGCGGCGGCCCAGGAGCACGTCGACGCTGTTCACCGCGGCCAGCGCGGACGAGTAGAGGTTCCAGTCGTTGATCTTCAGGATCGCCGTCGTCAGGATCAGCGTGCCCAGCAGGCCGGACGAGGTGGTGATGATGCCGACGACGTCGGCGGTGCGGGCGGCGTGCCCGAGCAGCACGGCGGTGAGCCCGATCACGTACTCACCCAGCGTCACCCCCAGCAGCGTCTGCTTGACGACGTCGGAGGGACGGCGGTTGAAGCGCGTCATGTCCGGGGTCATCAGGGCGCCGAGGATGAACGCGCCCGCCACCAGCGTCGTGCCCTCGGCCAGTGACATCACCGGCCCCGGCGGGGCCCCGGTCAGCAGGTCGTGCAGCGAGTGGCCGGCCAGCGTGTCCACCACCGACCAGCCGGCGAGGAGGAGGAACGCCGGCACGGTCAGGTAGGCCGTCCACGCCATGATGGTGAAGCCGCACACCGAGATGGCCGTCACCAGGGCGCCGCCCACCAGGGCCCAGACCCACTCCGGGGCCCATCCGGCGAGGTCGTGCATGCCCTGCGCGAACACGCCGTTCTGGACGCCGAACCAGCCGGCGAGGCTGAGCGCCACCAGCATGCCGACGGCGGCGGAGCCCTTGCGGCCGAAGCCCGACCAGCGGGCCAGGACCGAGGTGGACACGCCCTCCCGCACTCCGGCGACGCCGAGCAGGATCGTGATGATCTCCAGCATCACCGAGCCGACGGTGATGGCGATCACCGCGTCGGTGAACGTCATCCCGTAGCCCAGGACGGCGCCCACCATGAACTGCTGGAAGGAGGAGACCTGCCCGAAGCGCTGCACCGCCACGGAGAACCAGGAGCGGCGCGCCTCCTCGGGTACCGGGGTGAGCGAGTAGTCGTCCGCCGCCTCGTCGTGGAGGGGCCGCCCGGTCGTCCCGGTCGCCTCGGGGGGCAGGGGGTTTCCCCGTCCGCTCTCAGCCGATGCCACGGGCCACCTCCCCCGCGAGGGCGGCCCCGGCCGGCTGCTGCTCCTCGGGAGCGTCCGGCGTCCGGTCGCGGACGACCAGGAAGCCCTGCCCGTCCACCGGTCGCCAGCCCAGCTCGTGGCGGAAGAAGCGCTCCAGGAAGGCGACCCGGTGGTGGTAGACGAAGAACGACGGGCGGTGGCCGGCGATGCCCCCGGCGTCGGCGAAGAGCGGCAGTTCCGCGAGGAAGTAACGGACGGCGCCGCGCAGTTGCTCCTCGGTCGGGGCGGTGCCCGGCGGGAGCTTCTGGTCCAGCACCCAGTGGGAGGCGTCCAGGCACGCGGCGCGGAAGTCCTCGTCCCGGCGGAAGCGCAGGTGCGCCTCGTCCAGCAGCCTCGTGTAGCGGGGCGTGTCGTGTAGCCGGTCCATGCCGAGGACCAGGCTCTCGGGCTCCCGCACACCCAGTTCCCGCAACGCGGTGCAGATCTTGTTGTGGACGTACCGCCCCTGCCTCTGGGCCTTGTGGCGTGCGCGGCTCGGCGCGTACCCCAGCGCCTCCAAGGTGTACGCGGCCGCGGTGTCGGGCACGAAGAAGTGGACGTGCGGGAAACGCCGCAGGGCCCACTCGGCCAGCCGCAGCAGTCGCGGCCCGTTGAAGTAGCTGTTGAAAGGGCTCACTCCGACGCATACGTGAACGGCTGTGGGCAATAAGCCGCGACATCGCTCCGTGAGTGGTTCAATCTCAAACATATGCACCTTCAGGCAGTGGTACGGACGGTCCCCCCTGACGCATCCAGGCCATCGGCCCGAGAAGCGATGAGTGGAATGGTGACGGTCCGCCGGGGGGTTGAGTACTGCCGTCCGGTTATGCCACCGCCGCAAATCCGATTCGAATAGCGCAGAGTGTTCGCGGCTCAACGATCGGTGATTTATCCGAGCGAGAAATCCCGCGAACGGGACGCGTTGCGCCATAGACCTGGCAAAGGCTCCGACGAGCGGCTTAACTGATGACATGGACCTGCAATTTCGCCACTTACGGCAGCTGTGTGTCGTCTCCGAGACGGGTAGCCTGAACAAGGCCGCGACGGTCCTGGGCCTCCCCCAGCCCGCTTTGAGCCGCCAGATACGGAGGCTGGAGGAGCTGTTCGGCGGGACGCTCTTCGAGCGCGACCAGCACGGCACCCGTCCGACCCCCCTGGGCAGCACCGTCCTGGAGCACGCCGAGTCGATCCTCCGCTCCTTCGACGACTTCGGGGAGCGCGTGCGCGACTACCGCATGGTGCGCCGGCGGACCCTGCGCATCGGCGGGGCGGCGTGCGGCGTGTTCTACGAACCCCTCCTCAGCTCCCTGCGGCGGCTGCCGTCCGAGGAGCACGTGCAGATCGTGACGCCCCACTCCACCCGGGAGCTGATGGACCTGCTGCGGGAGGGGGAGATCGACATCGCCCTGCGGGACCACCAGTCGGTGGAGGGTCCGCCCGCGTCCGGCGAGGGCCCGATCGCACACGTCTCCTGGGCGGAGAGCCCGGTGCTGCTCGCGGTGGCCGCCGACCGGCCGCCGGCCGTCGCGGAACGGCTCACCATGGCGGACCTGGCGTGCGAGGACTGGATCTCGTGCACCGGTCCGGACGCCTGCGACGAGGGGCTCCGCCGGCTCTGCGCCGCCTACGGGTTCGCTCCGCGCATCACGCACGACATCGTCGTCTCCGGCCCCCGCTGCCAGGTGATCCGCCACCAGGGCTGCGTGGCCCTGACCCAGGCGTACCGGCCCCTGCAACCGGGCGTGGTGCGCCGCCCCGTGGTCGACCTGGACATGCGCGTGCACCACCTCGTGGCCTACCGCAAGGAGAGCTGGATCGCCGCACGGGTGCCCCAGCTGATCTCCCTGCTCTCCGCCGCGCACCGCGAACTGGCGCGCGGCGAGGCGCCATGAACGTGGAGGTCCAGGACCTTCGGGTGCTGCGGGCCGTCGCCGACGCCGGGAGCCTGGCCGGTGCCGCGCGGGCACTGGGCGTCAGCCAGGCCGGCGTCACCCGCCGCGTCCAGCACCTCGAACGGGCGACCGGGCTCGTCGTGCTGCGCCGCGACCACCGGGGGGCCCGCCTCACCGCGGCGGGCCGGCTGCTGCTGCTGTGCGCCGACGACCTGCTGCCGAGGATCGACCGCCTCCTGGCCGCCGGCCGGCACGGCGACCCCGCCGACCCGTCGGCGCGGCGCCTGCGCATCGGCACGGTCCCCACGCCCGTCCTCCCCCTGGTGGCCGCCCACGCCCGGGCGCTGCTGCCCCGGGCGGACGTGGAACTGTGCCCCCTCCTGGACGCGCACCGCGAGCCGGCCGCCGACCTGCGGGACGCCGACCCGGGCACCGCCCTGCCGGGCCTCTTCCGCGTCCACCGCCTCGACCTGGCCGTGGTGCGGCACTCCGCGCCGGACGGGCCGCTCCCGGATCTGTTCGCGTCCGCCGTGCTCGCCGAGGAGGACATGCTGATCGGCACCGCGGCCGGCCACCGGCTGGCCGGGCAGCCCGCGCTGACGCTCCATGACCTCGACGGCGAGGTGTGCGTACTCCCCGCAGGGCGCCGGCACGCCGACCTGCGCCGCCACTTCACGGCGGCCGTACGGGACGCCGGCGTGCACGTCGAGGTGCGCCGGGCGTCCGACGAGACCGAGGCGGCGGCGCTGGCCTGCGCGGTGCGGGGGGTCCTGCCCGCCTACCCGCTCCCCGCGCCGGCGGCCGGGGTGGCCTACACCCCGCTGACCGACGCCGGCACCCGCCACCGCCTGTTGCTGGTCTGGCCGCCGTACAGCCGGGCCGCCGACTGGGCGCCCGCGCTGGCGGACCGGGTCCGTGAGGCGTACCGGGGCGGAAGGGCGGACTGAGCGCCGGGCGGCTGCGCGAGAGCCGCCCGGCAACACCGACGCCCGCCGCACACGGGCGGCGGGCGGGGCAGAGGTGGAGACAGGATTCGAACCTGTGTGAACGGCTTTGCAGGCCGTCGCCTCGCCTCTCGGCCACTCCACCGGAGAAGAACCTCCAGAAACCGCCGGAGAGGATGCGCTCCCCATTGTCGGAGCGCCGTCCTTTTCCGCCGGCATCGAAACCGTAGCAGCTTCCCCGCGCCGCGGGAACACCTTTCGCAACCCTGCCCGGGAGGCGCGCAATCGCGCCCGACCGGAATTCGTCATGCCTTTCCGACAAGGGACCATGCCTTCTCGGTATACCCGTCGACACATACGGGGAGGGGAGGTTGACTGCCCGGAAAAGGAGATGGGATGAAATCGAGGGAAGCGTGAGCGACGACGGGTCCGAAAAGGTACGGAAATGGTGGGCTTTCGCGGGTCTGGGGACACTGAGTTTCCTTGGATGCATCGACCTGACCATCGTGAGTACGGCGGCGCCGGTCATCCAGGACGACCTCGGCGCGACCGTCACCGAACTCCAGCTGATCGTGAACGTCTTCGTCGTCGCCCTGTCCACCGGCATGGTGACGATGGGCCGGCTCGCCGACAGCCACGGCCGGCGGAAGGTGCTGTACACGGGGGCCGCCGTCTTCTGCGCGGCCTCCCTGGGGGCCGGTTTCGCCACCGTCCCGGAGTGGCTGATCGCCTTCCGCTTCCTGCAGGGGGCGGCCTGCGCGGTCCTCTACACCGCGACCGGGGCCCTGGTCACGGCGATCTTCCCGCCGCACGAGCGGGGGAAGGCCATCGGATGCCTGTACGGGGTCAACGGGCTCGGCCTCGCGTCGGGTCCGGTCCTGGGCGGCTTCCTCGTCGGCTCGGCGAGCTGGTCTTGGGTCTTCTGGATGAACGTCCCGCTCGTCGCGGTCGCGCTGGCCGTGTGCCTCCCCACCGTGCCGGAGTCGTACGGCGAGAAGATGACCGGCGGGATGGACTGGCCCGGTCTGGCGCTGCTGTCCCTCTCCGTTCCCGCCCTCGTCCTGGCGCTGACCCTGGGTCACGTCTGGGGGTGGTCCTCGCCGGGCACCGTCGCCCTCCTCCTGTGCGGCGGCGCGGCACTCGTCGCCTTCCGGGCGGTGGAACTGCGGGCACAGAACCCGCTGATCCGGTTCCAGCTGTTCGCCGGACGGGACTTCCTGGGGGCCGTGACGGCGGATTTCGCGCTGGCCTTCTTCTACTGCGTCGTCCTCTTCCTGATGCCGCTGTACCTGCACGCGGTGCGGGGCCTCGACGGGCACACGACCGGCCTGCTGCTGCTCCCCTGCACGGCGGCCGTGGCGGTGCTGTCCCCCTTCGTCGGCCGGCTCGTCGACCGCCACGGGCCCCGCCGCATGCTGTGCCTCGGTTTCCTGGCCCTCGCCCTGTCGGCGCTGGCCCAGGCCCGCCTGACCCCGGCCACCGGCATGCCCTTCCTCGTGTCGGCGCTCGTGGCGATGGGGGTGGGCTGGGCCCTCGTGCTGGGACCCGCCACCGTCGCCGCCCTGTCCGCCGTGCCCGGCCACCTGGCCGGGACGGCCGTCGGCGCCTCGTGGACCTGCCACAACCTGGGGGGCGCGCTGGGCCTGGCCGTCGGCATGGAGGTCTACCGGCTCTCGGCGCGGGACGCCCTCGACGACCGTCTGGCCGGGCACGGTCTCGCCTCCGGCCCCTGGGCGGGGCGGGTGGTGGAGAACCCGCAGGACGGCCCGGCCCTGCTCCGGCACCACACGGGCCTCACCGCGGAACAGGCCGGTGACCTCTTCGGGGTCGTGTTCACCAGCGGCGCCCGGGCCGCCATGTGGCTGCTGCTCGGGGTCGCCCTGGCCGCCCTGGCCGTCATCGCCCTCGGGCTCCGCCCGGTCCCGGCCGACTCGGCGGTCCGCCGCGGCGAGCCGGCCGCCACGCGGTCGCCGTAGCGGCGGGCGGCGCCGGAGGGCCCCACCGCGCCGCGCCGGCGCACGCCACGGGCCCGGGGGGGGCGGCGGGCGGCTCAGGCCGGGGCGCGCAGGGCGCGGCGGCGGTCGTGGAGGGTCAGCAGGAGGGTCAGGCCCATCGCCACGCCGAGGACCGCGCCGCCCTCCCTGGTCAGGGCCGCCGCGAGGGGGAGTTCCGGGGAGGGCTGCTGCAGGTCGGTGAGGGTGAGGAGACCGTAGGCGCTGTACGAGAACAGCATCCCCGACGACACCCAGGCCGCGGCCATCGGCGGCAGGAACCCGCGGGAGCCGCGACGGGCCGTCAGGACCAGGATCCCCCAGGCCCCGGCGAACGCCCACACGGCCGTGCTCGCCGACAGCAGGTGCCACCACAGGTCGCGGCGGTCCAGGGCGTCCGCGTCCAGGGCGGTGACGCCGCCCGCGGCCCAGAACGCCTTCACGCAGCCGAGCAGGACGCAGCCGACCGCGACCATCCGGGCCAGCGTCACCTGCAACCGCCGGGTGCCGCCGACCGGTTCGGGATACGCGAGGGGGCCGCCCAGCGCCTCCGGCCACCGCGCCCTGGCGTACCCCGCCAGGGCGAGCGGCAGGCCCACTCCGACGCCGAGCAGCGAGACCATCACGAGGGTCTGCTCGTAGACCCAGAAGTCCGGGGCGCCCGCCTCCTGATCGCGGTTCACGGCGGCCGGGCCGAGCACCGGCGCCAGCGGCAGCATGGGGACGAGGAGGCCGGTGCCCACCCACACGGGCAGGGCCACCAGCCATGCGGGCAGCCGTTCGCCCCAGGGCCTGGAGAACGCCGCGGCCAGCGCGACGCCGACGGCGGCGAGGCACGCCGTCGCCGCGTTGACCGCCCGCCAGTCGGCACCGGCCATCTCCTCGGTGGGCACGAGGAGGCCGAAGGACCAGACGACCTTGATCAGGAGGTACGGCGTCACCGCCACCGCGGCGCCGAGGCCGCCGATCCTGCGCAGCCTCGTCCACCGGTCGGCCGGGGCCGGCGGGGCGTGGAGCGGTCCGGGGCGGACGGCCCCGGGTTCGTCGGCGTACGAGGGCCGCTGCATGTGCGTTCTCCGCTTCGGTGGGACGGGGGTGGTTCTCCGGCTCGGTACCGACCGTCGCAGGTGGCGGGGAGGCCGGGCATCGCCCTGTGGCCGGACCCTCCTCCGCCGCACGGCCGAGGGGCGGCGCTCCCCGGGGAGGAAGCCGGCACGATGGCGTCCGGACGCCACGGGGTCCCGCCGCCTCCCGGTGGGGCCGCGGGCCCGCCCGGCCCCCGTGCGGCGTCAACCCACCGCCACCCACCTTCACTCGTTCGGGTTGCCGTCACGCCCGGCCACGGCGAGCGTTCCGGCCAACCGGGGGGTGGCGGTTGGTTTCCCTGGGTCACGCGCGCTCCCGGTGCCCCGGTCGCCGCGGCTCATCAGGGCGACACGCCGTCCGCTTGTCAGTAAATATGCTGTTCAAACCTGCCGAACGACGTTGTCCAAGGCCGAAGGCCGGTCACTTTCCGTCACTCCTTGCGGGCGCTGTACTGCGCGTGCCGGAGCGTCCGCCCCGCGCCCGTCCGGTTCGGGGGCGGTAGGCGCGGGCGACGCCGAACGAAGGGGAAGACAGTGACCACACCCGTTCCACTGCGTGTCTCTCTGGTCAACGGCAGCTTCGAGCAGCCGTCCGTCACCGCCGTCGAGTTCCTGCCGGACGCCTCGCAGACGCAGGAGCCCCGCCGGGTCCCGGGCTGGCTCACCACCGCGACCGACCACCGGATCGAACTGTGGCGCTCCGGTTTCAACGGCGTACCGGCGGCCCACGGGGCCCAGTTCGCCGAGCTCAACGCCCACCAGGTCTCCACGCTCCACCAGGACCTGCCGACCACGCCCGGCACGAGGCTGTACTGGCGGCTGTACCACCGCGGGCGCCTCGGCCAGGACACGATGGCCCTGGACATCGGCGCGCCCGGAGCGGTCGTGGAGCAGCGGCGGTTCACCGACGGCAACACCGCCTGGGGCTACTACACCGGCACCTACACCGTGCCGGCCGGCCAGACCACGACCCGGTTCGCCTTCCGCTCCGTCTCCGCCGCCGGGGGCAACCAGGGGGTCGGGAACTTCCTGGACGGGGTGTTCTTCGGCACCGCGCCGCTGGTCGTGCTCACCAAGGACGCCATCCCCGAAGGGCCGTTGGAGGTGGGCGACACCCTCACCTACCGCATCACCGCCCGCAACGAGGGCGGGGGCGCGGCCGAGGCCCTCACCCTGACCGACGCCGTCCCGGCCGGCACGACCTACCTGCCCGGGTCGCTGCGGATCGTGGAGGGCCCCAACACCGGTCCGAAGACCGACCGGAGAGACGACGACCAGGCGTACTTCGACGAGCAGGGCAACCGGGTCGTGTTCCACCTCGGCGACGGCGCCACCGGCGGGCAGCCCGGCAGCCTCCCCAACACCGAGGTCCTGCCCGCGGGCACCACCGTGGAGTACCGCGTCACCATCGACGAGGCCAGCGGCGGCGGGCGGATCGCCAACACCGCCACCGCCACCTACGAGAACCGCCTCGGCCCCACCCCCGAGCCGCTGACCGCCACCTCCGACGAGGCGGTCACCGAGGTGCGGCCGGCCTCCGACCTGGCCGTGGTGAAGGCGGCGGACGCCACCACCGTCACCGTCGGCCAGGTCGTGACCTACCGCGTCTCCGTCCGCAACACCGGCCCCAACCAGGCCACCGGCGTCACCGTCACCGACCGGCTCCCGGACCGCCTCGCCTTCCTGTCCGCCACCGGCTCCCCCGGCTCCTACGACCCGGCCACCGGCCTGTGGACCGTCGGTGACCTCGCGAACGGCGCCACCGCCACCCTCACCCTCCGCGCGAAGGCCACCGCGGCGGGACCGCTCACCAACACCGCCACCGCCACCGCCCACGAGAAGGACCCCGACCCCTCCGACAACACCGACGCCGTCACCGTCTGCGTCGAGCGCGCCCCCTCCTGCGACCCCTGCCCCCCGCCCCGGCCCTCCCCCTGCGTCCCGTGCGACGGCGTGGACCTCGACCCGTCCCCCTGCAACGCGCTGACGTCCACCCCGTCGGGCCTGCTCGTCCCGCAGACCCGCGTCACCGGGACCTCGGGCCCGGCGCCGCGCCGCATCGCCGGCGACCTCCAGTCGATCGACGTCGTCGTGAACCCCCCGGCCCCGGGCGACTGCCCGCGGACCTACACCATCGAGGCGTACCTGACGCCCCGGCGCGGCGAGGCGGGCCCGGTCGCCGACGTCGACCTGCTGCCGACCCGCACCAGCGACACCTGGGCGGACACCGCCCTGCAGGTCACCCTCCCCGAACCCGGCACGTACCTGGTGACCGGCGACATCGACACGCAGATCTGCGCGACCGTCGACGACGCCGGCTCCACCAACCTGTGGACCACGGTGCGCCTGGTCCACGTGGAGTCCGGGGGCGTCGAACTCGGCCCCCGCCAGTCCGCCCAGCACCAGTTCTCGACGTCGCCCACCACCCGGTTCCAGCACTGCACCAGCGGCCCGACGCCCCTGTCCGGGCTCGTCACCGTGACGCCGGCGCAGGGGTCGAAGACGGTCCGCGTGCAGGCGATCCTGCGGGGCGGCGGCCCCGGCGACGGGCTGACCGGCGGGTCCACGATCCAGTTGTCGGATTTCCGGGGCAGCCGCTCGTACCTGACGTACGTGAAGGTGGGCGACTGAGGCCCCGGGCGGCACCCGCGCCACGCGCGCCCGGCCGGTACCGCCGAGGTGGCGGTACCGGCCGGGCGCCCGCCGCGGGAGACCCGTCAACCCGCGGCGCCGAACACCTGCGTCCACCAGGGGCCGCCCGACGCGTCGTGCCGGCCCACGCCGATCTCCTTGAACGAGCAGTTGAGGATGTTGGCGCGGTGACCGGGGCTGTTCATCCAGGACTCCATCACGGCCTCGGGCGTCTGCTGGCCGCGCGCGATGTTCTCGCCGTACGTGCTCCACCGGTACCCGGCCGCGGTGATGCGGTCGCCGGGGTCGGTGCCGTCCGGTGACCGGTGGTCGAAGTAGTCGCGGGCGTCCATGTCCTCGGAGTGCCGCAGCGCGGCCGTGTCGAGCAGGCCGTTGCGCGACACCGGACCGCAGCCGTTGCGCGCGCGCTCGGTGTTGACCAGCTCGGTGACCCGGTCGCCGAAGGACCCGCCGCCGGCCGCGGGCCGGGAGGCGCTGTACCGCCGGGCCGTGCCGCCCGACCGGACGGTGTCGTCGCGCTCGGGGGCGGGGGCGGTCGCCCGCCGGGAGGGGGCGGTCGTGCGACCGGGGGTCGCGGACGGGGCGGCCGTCGCCGAGGGCCCGGCCGAGGCGGACGCCGACGCGGACGGGGAGGCCGACGCGGACGGTGACGGCGAGGACGCCGAGGGGCTCGGCGCGGTCGAGGCGGTGGGCGGGAGGGAGTCCACCGCGACGGGCCGCGGGGCGCCGTCCCCCGGAAGCGCCGACTGGACGCGCACCGCGTCGGTGTCGCCGTCGCCCGGCAGCAGTACCGCCACCCCGGCCACCGCGCCCGCGCCGACCAGCAGCGACACCGCGGCGGTACGGCGGCGGCGCGCCCGGGCGGCACCGCGCTGCGCCGCCCGGCGGCCGACGACGACCTCCGGGGCGCCCGCGGCCGCGGCGGGGGTGGCGGCGGTGGTCTCCACGAGGGACGGCCCGTCCCCACCGGGCAGGGCCGCCGACAGTCCGGCCGCCACCGGTACGAGGCCGAGCCCGGCGAGCAGGCCCTCCGCGGGGACGAGCCCGGACTCGTACCCGGAGCAGACCGTGCAGTCGCGCACGTGCCGGGCGAGCCGCTTGCGCCACAGCGCCGACGGCACGCCGTCCCAGGGGCCGAGCGCGTCGTCCAGGAGCACGCAGCGGGGCGTCGCCGACAGGGCCCGCACCACCAGCCGCGCCGTCTCCAGCCGGTCCTTGGTGCGCTGCACCCGTACGGCGGTGTGCTGCGGCGACAGTTCCAGCGCGGTGGCCACCTCGGCGCGGGTGAGGCGGCCCGCCGCCTCCAGCCACCACAGCGACAGCAGTTCCCGGTCGTCGGGGTCGAGCCAGCGCGTCGCCTCGGCGACCTCGCGGCGCTGCCCCGACAGGCCCAACCGGACGATGGTCAGGTCAACGAAGTCGGCACCGGGGTCCGCGACCTGCCCCACCCGGTCGGGCTCGACCGCGACCGCACCGGTCCGCCGCGCCGCGTGGTGGGCGCGTATGCCGTTCATGGTGATGGCCACCAGCCACGACCGGAAGCTGTCGGGGTCCCGCAGGGCGTCGAGTCCCCGCAGGGCCCGGATCAGCGACTCCTGGACGACGTCGTCCACGTCGGCGTGGCCGTTCAGGGCCCTCCCCACGATGTTGTAGACGAGGGGGAGGTGGGTGGCGATCAACCGGTCCTGCGCCCACGCCTCCCCCCGCTGCGCCGCCCTGACCACCGCGGCTTCCCGTTCCCTCTGCACGTCGCGCCCCTCACTGTCCCCGGGCTGTACCCGGTCTGCACGTTCTCTGGCAGGAGGGGAGACCCGACGGCGGGGCGCGGATAACGGAAAACACGAAAACCCGTCCCGGGAACCGGAGGACGGGCGGGCCGGCCCGTCCCGCGGGCGAGGAGGCCGGGGGACGGGGTGAGGCCCCGCCACGACGGGGGAACCATGGCGGGGCCTTGCCCTTCGTCTGCCCGGGCACCGCGAGGGCACACCTCTCTTTTTTCCCGCAGCTCGCAGCCCGCGGTCCGCGACGCCCGGCAGGCGGGTCGGTCGCCGACGCCCCCGGCCCGCCCACCGCTCCGGCTGCGGGTCGTGCCCCTGTCGACCGGTGCCGGGTGCCGGCCGTGCCCGTCGCCGTGTCGAGCGGTCCCGAGCGATGTGCCCGTCGTCCGCCCCGGGCCGGAACGCAGGGCCCGTGCGGGAGATCGCGACGGCCCTCAGGCGGAGGCTTCGGTGAGTTCGGCGAGCTCGGCGTCCGTCAGCCGCAGCTCCGCCACCTCCAGTAGGGCCGGCAGCTGGTCGACCGTCCTGGCCGAGGCGATCGGCGCGACGACCGTCGGCTGGGCCGCGAGCCAGGCGAGGGCCACGGAGGCGACCTCGACGTCGTGCGCCCGGGCGACCGCGTCGAGGGCGGCGAGGACCTTCCGGCCGCGCTCGGTCCGCAGGTGCTTGGCGGCGCCCTGCGCCCGCGCGCTGTCGACCGCGGCGCCCGGCCGGTACTTGCCGGTCAGGAAGCCGGAGGCCAGCGCGTAGTACGGGACGGCGGCGAGGCCGGACCGCTCGGCGAGGTGCTGCAGCTCACCCTCGTAGGTGTCGCGCGAGACCAGGTTGTAGTGGGGCTGGAGGGCGACGTAGCGGGCCAGCCCCTCGCGCTCGGAGAAGTCCAGGGAGGCCCGCAGGCGCTCGGCGGAGATGTTGGAGGCGGCGATGTGGCGGACCTTGCCGGCCTTCACCAGCTCGTCCAGCGCGCCGATGATCTCCTCGACCGGCACCTCCGGCTTGTCGAAGTGGGTGTAGTACAGGTCGATGTGGTCGGTGCCCAGGCGGCGCAGGGAGGCGTCGGCCGCGGCCTTGATGGTGGCGGCCGACAGGCCCTGGAACTCGGGGTGCTGGCTCACCTTGGTGGCGATGACCACGTCGGAGCGGTTGCCGCGCTCCCTGACCCACTTGCCGACGATCGTCTCGGACTCGCCGCCCCGGTTGCCCTCGGCCCATGCGGAGTAGGAGTCCGCGGTGTCGATGAAGTTGCCGCCGGCGGCCGCGTACGCGTCCAGGACGGCGAAGGACCGCTCCTCGTCGGCGGTCCAGCCGAAGACGTTGCCGCCGAGGGCGAGCGGGAAGACTTCGAGGTCGGACGTGCCCAGCTTGTGTACGGAAGTCATGTCCGGCATCAACGATCACACGGGTGCGCCTCATTCCGCGGCGGTCGTGGAGGCGGGGCCCACGAGGACCACCGGACCCGGCGCCGGGACCGCTCCCGGGGCCGCCGGGGTCCGGAGGCGGGAGGCCCGGGCGGGGCGGGCCCGGCAGCCGCGGGTCCACGCGGCTGCCGGGCCGGGGCGCCGGGCCGTGGGTGCCGGCCCGGACGGGGCGGAGGACCCGCCCGTCCGCTACGGCTGTCTGCGCGGGCGCCGGCGTTCCCCGGCCCGGTCGCGCTTCCCGGTGGGGTTCGCCGGCGGGCCGCCGCTCAGTGCCCCCGCCTGATCCACTCGTCGAGCTGGGGGGCCTCGGCGCCGATCGTGGTGGTGTCGCCGTGCCCCGTACGGACGACGGTCTCCGGGGGCAGGGTGAGCAGCCGGTCACGGATCGAGTCGATGATCGTCGGGAAGTGGGAGAAGGACCGCCCGGTGGCGCCGGGGCCGCCGGCGAAGAGCGTGTCGCCGGTGAAGACGGTCCCCAGGTCCGGCGCGTACAGGCTGACCGCGCCGGGGGCGTGGCCCGGGGTGTGCAGGACGGTGAGGTCGGTCCCCGCGACGGTGAGGGTCTGCCCGTCGGCGAGCTCGCCGTCCGGGTGGCGGTCGGGGTGGGTCAGCTTCCACAGCGGCAGGTCGTCGGGGTGGAGCAGGATCCGGGCGCCGGTCGCGGCGGCGAGGGCGGGGGCGGCACCGATGTGGTCGTCGTGGGCGTGGGTGCAGACGACGGCGCGCAGCGTACGGCCGCCGAGGGCGGCCAGGATGGCGTCGGCGTCGTGGGCGGCGTCGATGACCACCGCCTCCGCGTCGTCCCCGACGATCCACACGTTGTTGTCGACCTCCCAGGTGCCGCCGTCCAGCGAGAAGGTGCCGGAGGTGACGAGGTGCTCGACGCGGGCGGCCATCAGAGGACCACCACCGAGCGCAGGACGTCGCCCTCGTGCATCCGGGCGAAGGCCTTCTCCACGTCGTCGAGGCCGATCGTCTCGGTGACGAACGCGCCGAGGTCGATGCGGCCCTGCTGGTGCAGGTCGATGAGCATCGGGAAGTCGCGGGAGGGCAGGCAGTCGCCGTACCAGGACGACTTGAGGGCGCCGCCGCGTCCGAAGACGTCGAGGAGGGGGAGCTCCAGCTTCATCTCGGGGGTGGGGACGCCGACGAGGACGACCGTGCCGGCGAGGTCGCGCGCGTAGAACGCCTGCCGGTACGTCTCGGGGCGGCCGACCGCCTCGATGACGACGTCGGCGCCGAATCCGCCGGTCAGCTCGCGGATCGCCTCGACGGGGTCGGTGGTGCGGCTGTTCACGGTGTGGGTGGCGCCCATCGAGCGGGCGGTCTCCAGCTTCCGGTCGTCGATGTCGACGGCGATGACGCGGGCGGCGCCGGCGAGGCGGGAGCCGACGACCGCCGCGTCGCCGACACCGCCGCAGCCGATGACGGCGACCGTGTCGCCCCGGCCGACCTGGCCGGTGTTGATCGCCGCGCCGATGCCGGCCATCACGCCGCAGCCGAGCAGTCCGGCGACGGCGGGGGCGACGGACGGGTCGACCTTGGTGCACTGGCCGGCGGCGACCAGGGTCTTCTCGGCGAAGGCCCCGATGCCGAGCGCAGCCGACAGTTCGGTGCCGTCCTCCAGCGTCATCTTCTGCGTGGCGTTGTGGGTGTCGAAGCAGTACCAGGGCCTGCCGCGCCGGCAGGCCCGGCACTTGCCGCAGACGGCCCGCCAGTTGAGGATCACGAAGTCGCCGGGGGCGACGTCGGTGACGTCCGGGCCGACGGACTCCACCACGCCCGCCGCCTCGTGGCCGAGGAGGAAGGGGAAGTCGTCGTTGATGCCGCCCTGCTTGTAGTGCAGGTCGGTGTGGCAGACCCCGCACGCCTGCACCCGCACCACCGCCTCGCCGGGGCCGGGGTCCGGGACGATGACCGTCTCGACCCGGACGGGCTCGTTCTTCCCCGGGGCCACGACCCCTCGGACCTGCTGTGCCATCGCGGCGTGTCCCTTCCTCGGTGTGGGTGTACGGCACCACTATCACGGTCGGAGGACGCACCGGGGGGCCGTTTTCGGCCAGTGGATCACCTGAATGCGCGAGGTTCCCACCGGGTGGCCGTCCGCCGGGGGCGCGCGGGCACGCGCGGGCCGGTCCCGTGGCTGCCCGGACCACGCGCGACCTGCCGTTCGGCCGTCGTGGGGAAGGCCCTCGCCGCCCGGTGCGCACGGCGCCGCGCCGCCGGAACGGCGCGGCCCCGGGGCGTGGGAAACCCCGCGGGGCTGTGGGGCCGGGAACACCCACCGGTCCGGCTCCCGCGTCCTTCGGCGGTGCGGGGCGACGGGTGCCTTCCCGCGGTGTTTCCCCGGCTGCCGCGAACGCCCTCGGCGGACAACGCCGTTCGCCCTCCGGCAAGGGCCGGACGTCGGCTCGCCGGGGACCCGGGCGGTGGGCGCGGTTCGGCCACGGCCCGGTTCGCCGGCCGGTTCGAAGGGGCCCCGCACCACCGGCGGAGGACGCGGCCGCCGTCTGTCAACAGGTGCCGTCCGGACACGCATGGTCTCGTTCAAGGCATCTGCGGGGAAAGGCCGTCGGCTCCCCGAGATCGTTCCTACGATGGGCGGCCGGCGACGAACAAGGCGAGCGTGAACCTTTCGGTTCCCCGGAAAGGGAAGGCGGTGCGCCCCTGTGAACGAGGGTGCACCCCTCGACGGCGGCCCGTGGAACGGGAGGCCCCCGTTCCGCTCGGACGCGACGTGCGGCGGCACCGCTCGCCGAGCCCGCCGACGGTACTCACGGTAGGGCCTCCCCAGGACACCGCCATGACTTCCCGCCATGATCCCGATGACCGGATAGAACCCCTGCAACGGTCAGGCAGCCGGTGCTCCACCAGCCGCTCCTGACCCCGGAGGGGGAAGGGCAGCGCCGCCCGTCCCGCATCGGGATCGTTCACCTGTCCATCCTCCCCCCGCCGCGCCGGCACACGAGGCCGCGGGTCGGGGCGCAGCAGAAGAGACGGACCACATGACCACGCAACAGACCATCTCACTCCTCACGGGCCTCGCCGCCATGGTGCTCCTGGCGCGGCTGCTCGGCGCACTGGCCCGACGCCTGGGCCAACCGGCGGTGATCGGTGAGGTCCTCGCCGGCATCGCGCTGGGACCGACCCTCTTCCACGGGGCCATCTCCGACGCCCTCTTACCCACCGACATACGTCCCCTGCTCGGCGCCCTGGCCGCGATCGGTGTCGCCGTCTTCATGTTCATCGTCGGGCTGGAGTGGGACGCGGCCCTGATCAGAGGAAGCGGGGCCATCGCCCCCAGTGTGTCGTTCAGCTCCATCCTGCTGCCCTTCGGCCTCGGCGCGGCCCTGGCCCTCTACCTGATGCAGGACCACGGCACCGGCAACAAGACGGCGTTCGTCCTCTTCATGGGCATCGCCATGTCGATCACCGCGTTCCCGGTGCTGGCCAGGATCCTCACCGACCGGGGCATGGCCCGCACCCCCCTGGGGGTGGTGGCCCTGGCCTGCGCCTCCATCGACGACGTCCTCGCCTGGTTCCTGCTCGCCGGCGTGGTCGCCGTCAGTGGTTCGGCGGGTCCCGACGAGTGGCGGATCCTGCTGGCCGTCCCGTACCTGCTGGGCATGCTGTTCCTGCTGCGCCCCGCACTGCGCCGGCTGGCGGACCGCCGGGGCTCGCTCCGGCTCACCCCGACCGTCTTCGCCTGCATCCTCGCCGGTCTGCTGCTGTCCTCCGCCGCCACCGAGTGGCTGGGCCTGCACTACATCTTCGGCGCGTTCCTCTTCGGCGTCGTCCTCCCCCGTACCGGCACCGAGCGGCTCCGCCACGAAGTGCACGACCGTCTCGGCCAGATGAGCGGCACCCTGCTCCTGCCGGTGTTCTTCCTGGTGGCCGGCCTGAAGGTCGACCTCTCCGGGCTCGACACGAGCGGGCTCGGGGACCTCGGGCTCATCCTGCTGGTGGCCGTGGGCGGAAAGTTCATCGGCGCGTTCGCCGCCGCCCGTCTGAACCGGATGCCGGTCCGGCAGTCGGCCGCGCTGGCCACGCTGATGAACACCCGCGGCCTCACCGAACTCATCGTCCTGAACGTGGGTCTGCAACTGGGCTTCCTCGACCAGGAGCTCTACTCGCTCATGGTCGTCATGGCCGTGGTGACGACCGCGATGGCGGGCCCCCTGCTGACCTGGCTCCTGGGACGTCCCACCAACGACGACCTCACCGGCCCCGACACGTCCCCCGAGGTCGCCGAGCCCGCCCACTCGGCCGAACCCGCGAAGGGCTCCGCCCCGTAGGCGTACCGGCCAGGAGCGTCGCCGCGGCCGGTACGCCGGCCGCGGCGACGACACCGGGACGGCGGAGCCGCGGCCCTCCGCGAGCCGCCGGCCGTCGTGGCCCCGGGCGCGGACCGTACCGGCGAGGGCGGGTGCCCGGGGCGGGGCTCCCCGCGGTCGCCGCCGGCCATGGGGTCGTCGGTGTGCCTCAACCGGCGGACGTGAGCCGGTCCAAGCGGCTTCGCTTCTCGCGGAGTTCGGCCTGCCGGGCGTCGAGCCGCCTGGCCAGGGAGTCCAGTTCGGCCCGCAGGTCCGGGCACATCTCGAGGAACGTGCCGTGATCGCCGGTGCGGACGCAGTCGAGGTACCGCCGGATGGCCGAGGTTCCCAGACCGGCGGAGATCATCGTCCGAATCTGTGCCACGCGCGTGACGTCGGACTCGGTGTAGACCCGGTACCCGCTGCCGCTGCGGGCCGGGGTCAGCAGGCCGCAGTCCTCGTAGTGGCGTAGCGCACGCGCGCTCACACCGGTCAACTCGGCGAGCTCGCTGATCAGCACTTGGTTCCCTCCTCATCGGCTTGACCTTCACGCCGGCGTGAACCCTTACCGTCCCGTGGCATGACGACTGGAACAACCCGGCGGCGCGCCTCGATCATCCACGGCTACGGCGCGTCCCCCGAAGACCACTGGTTCGGCTGGCTTGCCGAGCGGTTCGAAGCGGAGGGCATCCCGACCACGGTCCCCGCCCTCCCCGACCCACTGGACCCCGACCCCGCGCGGTGGGCGGAGGCCGTACGCGCCGACGTGGGCACCGTCGACGAGGGCTCGGTCATCGTCGCGCACAGCCTGGGCTGCCTCACCGTGCTGCGCCACCTGCGCTCCCTTCCCGGCTCCTGGCGCCTCGGCGCGCTCGTGCTGGTCTCCGGGTTCGTCGACCCCCTCCCCGCGCTCCCGGCACTGGACCCCTACATCGGTGACGGCTGCGAGGTGACGGGGCTCGGTGACCGCATCGGTCGGCTCACGGTCATCCGGTCGGACGCGGACCCGTACGTTCCCCCCGGTCACACCGACCGCCTCGCCGGGCTGCTCGGAGTCTTCGCGGAAGTGGTCCCCGGAGCCGGTCACTTCCTCGCCTCCGACGGCGTCACCTCGCTGCGCGAGGCCCTCACCGCCGTCAGGTCGTAGAGGTGGGCCTCCGGTGCCGTGCCCGTGCGGGCGGACCTGCCGGTACATGATCGGGGTCCGGCGCCCGGAGGGGCGCCGGACCTCGCCGCCGGGTCGTCCGAGGGAGGCGGCTCGTCCTGGGGGCGAGGATCCGGCACGGGCGAGTCATCCGAAATGTCTAGTTTCTTCTTGTTCTGCTGGGTGATGTAGCGATTCGTCCTGCATGAGACGTTGAACGTGCAGCAGGTCGGAAGCCCTTCCGGACCGGGGCCGTCCCCCCGTCGATGCGGGCGCCCGGCCCGACACCCCCACGGCAAGGAGGCGCACGATCATGACCGCACTCGACCCGACCGGCCGAACCGACCGGATCAACGTCACGCACGAATGGGGAGTCCTGAAGGAGGCGGTGGTGGGCCGCGTCATCGACTTCTCCGTCCCGCAGCGACTCGGCGGGGGGCTGCCGGGCTCGCTGCGCTTCCTTCCCGAACGGACCCGGGAGGACCTGCCGCGCTGGGCGGGGAGGCTCTGGTCCGACGCGGACCCCGAGGGGTACGCGAGAAGCGTCGAGCAGATCGAGGGGCTGGCCCGTTTCCTGACCGGCCGCGGGGTGGTCGTCCACCGCCCGCGGGAGCTGACCGGCTCCGAGCTGGCCGCGTACGAGCGCGACGGCGACCGGTTCAGCATGCAGACGTTCGTACGCGATCCGATGATCGTCGTCGGCGACCACGTCATCGAGTCCGCCCTGCGGTTGCCGGCCCGCTTCAAGGAGCGCTTCGGCCTGCGTCCCGTCTTCGCGGAGGCGGTCTCCCGCGGGGCGCGCTACTCGGTGATGCCCCCGCCGTCACCGGTGCCGGTGCCCGCGCTCGCGTCGGCGACCGGGCCGTTCCTCGAAGGTGGTGACGTCATGGTCCTGGGCCGGGACGTCCTCGTCGGCCACGGGCGGGGCGGAGCGGCGTCCGACGCGGAGGGCGCGCGATGGCTGGCGCGGCTGCTCGGGGACGAGTACCGCGTCCACGAGGTGCCGATCAGCGAGCAGGTGATCCACCTGGACGACGGCCTCACCGCCGTCCGCGAGGGCCTGGCGGTCGTCTGCCGGGAGCAGTTCCCCGACGGCGTGCCGGCGCAGGTCGCCGACTGGGACCTCATCGACGTCAGTCTGCGGGACGCCGTGAACCTCCTCGCGGGGAACAGCCTCGTCCTGGGGCCCGGCGAGGTGCTCGTCGACGAACGTCTGACGGGGCTCGCCGAAGCGCTGACCGCGCGGGACGTCACCGTGCACACGCTCCCCTTCGAGGCGGTGACCGCGTTCGCCGGAGGCCTGCGCTGCGCGCACCACCCTCTGGTACGCGAACTGGACACGTGACCCGGCGGCCGGACCACCCCCGCCTCGGCCTCGGCCGACCGGTGCGTCCGGCGGACCGGGCCGGCCGGCCGTCGGGCGCCCTACGCCGGGTTCAGCCGCCACTGCTGGCAGGCGTTGCCCAGCCACGACCACTGCCGTACGTCGGCGGAGTCGGCGGTGGAGCAGTTCGCGACGTCGGCGACCTTGCCGGTGGCCTGGTTGACGATCCGGACGTGTCCGCTGTCGGTGGCCAGGAAGCGGAACCGCTGGCAGGTGTTGTCCAGCCAGGACCACTGACGCAGGTCGGCGCCGTCGGCGGCCGAGCAGTCGGCGGTGTCGAGCACCTTGCCGGTGGCCGCGTTGACCAGGCGGTGGGTGTCGTCCCCGAGGTCCTCGACGCGCCACCGCTGGTTGGCTCCGCCGGTGCAGGCGTACTGCGCCACGTCGGCCCCGTCGGCGGCCGAACCGCCCGCGACGTCCAGGCACTTGCCGCTGTTGCGGTTGGTGACCGTGTAGGTCGTCGACGCGGACGCGGGCTCACCCGACGGCCCGGCCGTGCCCGCCCCCAGCCGGAGGGGGGTACCGAGGTTCGGTGTGCCGTCGGCGTTCCAGGTGAACTTCTGCGCCCGTGTCGTCCGTCCGTTGTCGCAGCCGTCCGAGGCCGAGTCGTTCGCGTGGTGGACGATCCAGCTCTCGGTGCCGTCCGGTGAGGTGAAGAAGCCGTTGTGGCCCGGCCCGTACACGCCGTTCGCGTCACTGCGCTGGAAGACGGGGGTGGACCGCTTGGTCCAGGAGGACGCGGACGTCGGGTCGGAGCCGGTCAGCTCCAGCCGGCCGAGCTTGTAGTCGGGCGTCCAGCAGCCGCTCGCCGAGTAGACCAGGAAGGTCCTTCCGCCCCTCTGGAGGATCTCCGGCCCCTCGTTGACGGGGGCGCCGGAGCGTTCCCAGTCGTACGTCGGCGTGGAGACGGTGGAGAAGGCGGAGCTCACCGTGTACGGGTTGGACATCCGTGCGGCGACGATGTTCTGCGTCCCGTCGTGCACGCTGCCGAAGAGGTACAGGCGCCCGTCGACGGTGGCCACCGTCGGGTCGAGCATCCAGGCGGGGTTCAGCTGTCCGCGGTAGGTGTACGGCCCCATGGGGTCCGAGCCGGCGCTCTCCAGGACGTGGCTGCGCTGCGTCGGGTTGTAGTCGGCGACGTTCTGCCGGCGACGTAGTACAGGTACCAGCGCCCGTTGAGGAAGTGCAGTTCGGGCGCCCAGATGTTGCAGCACCGCGAGGCGGCGTCGCCCCGCCACACCTGCACGCTCGGGGCGGTGGCGAGCCCGGCGAGGGTGGGTGCCTTGCGGACGGTGATGACGTCGGACCAGCTCGTGGACACCAGGTGGTAGTTGCCGTCGTGGAAGGCGATCCAGGGGTCGGCGCCCTTCTGGGCCTTGACGGGATTGCCGAAGGAGGCCGCGTGCGCCGGCGGCTGCCCGAGGGGCAGGGCGAGCAGCAGTGCGGCCAGCAGGGTCAGTAGGCGACGGGCCATCCGCTGCTCCAGTTCAGGAGGTTGATGCCGAGTTTGGGGGTGCCGTTGTCGTTGCCGTCGTAGTAGTGGTAGACGATCAGGTCGCCGTCGGCGTCCTTGAGGACGGACTGGCCGCCGGGGCCGATGACGTTGCCGTGCGACTCCAGGACGGGGGTGCCGCCGTTGTTCGTCATCGGGACGCCGTTGCGGTCGAGGTAGGGGCCGGTGGCGCGGGTGGCGCGGCCGACCTTGACCTTGTAGGTGGAGGCGGTGCCCGCGCAGCAGGTGTCGTAGGAGGCGAAGAGGTAGTAGTGGCCGTTGCGCTTGACGACGAACGGCGCCTCGACGGCCTTGCTCCCGGTGGGGCGGGAGGCCAGCGAGTGGCGGGTGGGGTGCGAGGGGTGCTTCTTGCCGGTGGAGGGGTCGAGGCGGATCATCTTGATGCCCGACCACCAGGAGCCGAAGGACAGCCACCAGCTGCCGTCGTCGTCGACGAAGAGGTGGGGGTCGATGGCGTTGTGGTCGCTGGAGGCGTCGGAGGTGTGGACGATGCCGTAGTCGCTCCAGCTGCCCGGCTTGCCCGTGGTGGAACCGGCCAGGCCGATCGCGGAGTGCTGCGAGCCGAACGACGAGACGGAGTAGTACATCAGGTACTTCCCGCCGTGGTACGAGATGTCCGGGGCCCACGCCTCCGGCACCGAGGAGTACCGCGACCACCAGGAAGGACGCGTGGCGAAGGCGTCCGCCCCCGCGGTGAAGGCGGTCCGGTCGGCGGAGGTCTTGCTGCTGATGCCGCCACCGGTGGCGTACAGCAGGTACTGCCCCGAAGCGGTACGGATCATCGACGGATCGTGCGTGACCACCGACCCCGTCACCCGCCCGGGGTTGGGGTAGGCCGACGCGGTGGACGGCACGAGGGCGAGCATGACGGCGGGGAGGGCGAGGAGGGTGATTCTCTTGCGGCTCACGGGGACACCCCTGTTCTGTATTTCGAACAACGATCGCCAGTTCGGACGGAAACGTAGGAGCGATTCCCCTGCGCGTCAATGGCCTTCGCAGCGCGGGGTTCCGGCCGCACCGGGTCGGCCCGGGGTCCCCGTCATGGGCGCGGTCGAGCGGCGCGGCGCCCCCGCGCGGGGTGCCGGGCCCGGTGTACGGCACGCGGTACCGGTGGCCCTCCGGAGCGGCCGCGCGACCGGTGTGCGGCTGCTCCCGTCCTGATGACGGAGGCGGCGCCGGCCTGACGACGGAGGCGGCGCCGGTCGGCATCCCGGCGGTCTCGGGAGACCCAAGTAGCCGAATCCCGCCCGTGTCGCCCGCGCGGGGACGCCGGGGCCGGATATCCAGGGGGTCACGAAGAGGCGATCATCGAGGACGGACACATGGTGCACAGATCGGACAACGGCATGTCGCGGCGCCGGGTCTTCGCCGTCGGCGGCGCGCTCGCTTCCGTACTGACCGGAACGGGCGTCAGCGCCGCGGCGGGGCTCCCGGGCGGCGGGCCCGGTGCGGGCCGCGGCCAGGGGACCGGAGCCGGGGGCGGCAAGCCGCTGGCGCCGGTGGTCACGAACACCGCCGCCTGGCGGCCGGTGGCCGACGTGCTCGGCCGGCCGGGCGCCCTCGCCGCCGGCCGCACCGTCTACCGCGTCACGTTCCCCCGCGGTGACCTGACCGTCTCCTCCCACGGGGTCACCGGCCTGTCGCAGGCTTCGTACGCGGCGTTCGCCCGCTACCCCGACGGCCGGACGATGGTGATGGGCGACCTGGTGGCCACCGAGCGGGAGCTGCAGCGCGTCACCGACGCCCTGCACGCGCACGGCCTGCACCAGACCGCCGTCCACAAGCACCTGCTCGCCCACCGGCCGCCCCTGTGGTGGTCCCACTTCCACGGCCTGTCCCCCGACGCCCTGGCCCTGGCCCGTGCCGTGCGGGCCGGTCTGGACGCCACCGCGACCCCCGGGTACGCGCCGGCGGAGGACACCGCCGCGTCCACCGCCCCGCCACTGGACCTCGACACCGCCGCCATCGACGCCGCGCTCGGCGCCAAGGGAAGCGCGGGGAGCGGCGCCTACCGCTTCGCCTTCGCCCGCCGGGAGACCGTCACGGACCACCACCGCGTCGTCCCCCCGGCGATGGGCGTCACCACCGCCCTCACCTTCCACCCCGTCGGCCGCGGCCGCGCCGCCGTCACCGGGGACTTCGTCATGATCGCCGACGAGGTCCAGCGCGTCATCGCCGCCCTGCGGCACGGCGGCATCAGCATCGTCGAACTCCACAACCACGCCCTGCGCGACGAACCGCGGCTCTTCTACCTCCACTTCTGGGCCGTCGACGACGCCGTACGCCTCGCTCGCACCCTCCGCACCGCCAAGGCGGCCACCAACGTCGTCCCCACCACCTGACCGGCCGCGCGGACCGGACCGCCGCCCTGCGGGCACCGGAGGCCCGCGGGGCCTCCGGCGGCGGGTGCCTCGGAGGCCGAGCCGGTACTCCAGGGCCTGGTGCGTGGGCACGCGGCGAAAGCCCCCTCCCCCCGGGGGGGGCACCGACACGGTGGCCCGGCGTCCCGGAGGGCGACGGGCCCGGCCGTCGTGCCCGCAGCGCCGTCGCGGGCGGCTCGACGGGGCCCTCCGCCCCCAGGCCCGGCCCGCGCGGGACCCGTGCTCCGGGCCCGCGCCCGCGGGGCCGGGTGGCGGCACCGTGATCCGTATCCTGTGACGGTTGCCTCGGGGAAGGGACGTCCGGCATGCAGTGCAGCCGCAGGGCCGTGCGCGGGATCGTGTGCGCGGCGAGCGTCGTCGCCGTCGCGGGCCTGATGAGCGGCTGTTCGTCGGACGATCCCGCGCGGGCCGAGGAGTGGCAACGGGTCTACTGCACCAGGCTGGGGTCCTGGCAGGACGCCAGGGACGCCCTGACGGTGAGTACCGGGGACGCCGGCGCGGACGACGCACGAGCCGCCCGGTCACCGGAGTTCCGGGACGCCGAGAACGCGGCGCACGCGGCCGTCGCCGCCTCGAAGGTGCTCGACCGGGAGGGGCTCGACCACACCGGCGGTCACCTCGTCGAGGACACCGTGTGGGCCGTCGGCGGCGACACGGAGGCGGAGGGCCGTGCGACGTCGTACTGCAGCGGCTCGGGTTTCGAGACCCTGGTCGGCTGAGGCCGGGCCGTCTCGTCCACCGTCCGGGGCCCTGCCGGAACACAGCGGTCCGGCACCGGACGGGTGGCTTTCGGGCTCTCGCGGCACGCGGCCGGCGACCGCGGCGGCCGACTCGCCGGATGTACGCGGTGGTCCTCGCCCCGGCCCGTACGATGGCTCCCATGACCGGTGGCATCCCCTCACGTCGCCGCCCTGCCGGGCGGTTGCTGACGCTGCTGGTGACGGCGGTGCTGGCCGGCGTGCTGGGCATGCACGGGCTGGGCCCCGACGGAGCCGCGACGCCCCGGCCGGAAACCGGCCACGGCACGGCGGCGGCCCATTCCCCCGGGGTGCCGCAGGCGAGCGGCCCCTGTTCGCACACCGACGGGGGATCCGGCCATCCGGCCCATGCGGACGGAACGTGCGCGGCCGCCGGGACGGCCTCCGCGTACGCGCCGCCGGCGCTTCCCGGCGCCCTGCCCGGCGCACCGTCCCCTTCCGCCGCCGTGGCCGAGGCCATGGCGGCGGCCGGGAGCGGCCGGGCGCCACCCGATCTGTCCGAGCTGCAGATCCTGCGGATATAGAGCGGCCCGCACGGCATCCCCCCGTTCGCGCCCGGGTGCTTCCCGGCGCGGGTGCCGTGCCCCGTCCGTCTCTGTCCTTTCGCAGTCCGCACGCCGTGACCGGCGTGCGTGAAGGAGTCGTACTCCCATGAACAGCAAGCGTTCCCTCATCCGCCGCGGTGCCGTGGTGGTGACCGCCGGCGCGGCGGCCCTCGTCCTGGCCGCCTGCGGCTCGGACGACGGCGGCCCGGCCGAACACACCGGCCACGGCGCCTCCTCGGCGGCCTCCGCCCCGTCGTCGGCGCCTCAGGGTCGGCACAACGCCGCCGACGTCGCCTTCGCGCGGGGGATGGTCCCCCACCACCGCCAGGCGGTGGACATGGCCGACCTCGCGCCCGGCCGGGCGCACTCCGCGGAGGTGCGGAAACTCTCGGAGGAGATCAAGAAGGCCCAGGGCCCGGAGATCGAGACGCTGTCCGGGTGGCTGGCGTCCTGGGGTGAGGACGTCCCCTCCCCGGGGGCCGGGGACCACTCCGCGCACGGCATGGACGGCATGATGACCGGCGAGGAGATGGCCACGCTGGAGAAGGCGTCGGGAACGGCGTTCGACACCGCCTTCCTGAAGATGATGATCAAGCACCACCAGGGCGCCGTGAAGATGGCCCAGGCCGAGCGGGCCGACGGCTCCCACGCGCCGGCCAGGAAGATGGCCGCCCAGATCATCGACTCCCAGACCGCCGAGATCAAGAAGATGAACGAGCTCCTCGGCAAGGGCTGACCGCAGCCGCACCACGGGGCGGGCGCCGTCGGCGCCCGCCCCTCCCCCGGTGCCCGCTTCCCGCCGTCCTCCCGGTGCCCGCTCCACCGGCGTGGCGCCCTCCGGCGCGCGACACGCGCCGGAATACCCCCCGGGGGTACAATGTTCCTGCGGGTGGAGGGCCCGGACGGGCCCCGCGGGACGGAAAGGGGATGACCGTCATGGACCACGGCACGCACCGCACGGACACCGCGCACGACCACACCGGACACCACGGTTCCCCCACGTCGGGAGCATCCTGGGCGACGGCGGCGAAGGCCACCCTCCACTGCCTGACCGGATGCGCCGTCGGCGAGATCCTCGGCATGGTCATCGGCACCGCCCTGCTGTGGGGCAACGCGCAGACCATGGCCCTGGCGATCGCCCTGGCCTTCGTGTTCGGCTACTCGTTCACGCTGTTCGCGGTCCGCCGCACCGGCCTCGGCTTCAGGAGCGCCGTCAAGGTCGCGCTCGCCGCCGACACCGTCTCCATCGCCGTGATGGAACTGGTCGACAACGGCATCATCGCCCTGGTTCCCGGGGCGATGGACGCCCACCTGTCCGACGGACTGTTCTGGTCGGCGCTCCTGGGCGGCTTCGCCGTCGCCTTCCTCGTCACCACACCGGTCAACAAGTGGATGATCGGCCGCGGCAAGGGGCACGCCGTCGTCCACGCCTACCACTGACCCCGGCACGGCCCGCGCCCCGGCGCCCCGTACACGGGCGCCGGGGCGGGGCGCGCCGCCACCGGCTGGACTACCTCCTCCGCGCCGTCCCCTTCGCGCCGTCCCTTCGCTCGGCCGCGTCCTCGCCGTGCGTCCGGCCGTGCCCGCTCGGCCGGCGGCAGCCCGAGGCCCGTGGCGGCACTGGGTGGTGACGGGGGTGCCGGGGCGGCCGGTCACCGCGGCTTCGGCAGCATCCTCACCTCGGCCTCGGGGAGCTTGGCCCACCAGTGGTGGTAACGGCCGTAGACCGCCGTCTCGCGGTCGGCGAGGAACGCCGCCAGGGACCCGGCCTCCGCGGCGAGGCCGTCCCAGACGGCGGGCGGGAGCGGGTGGAAGGCCGTGACCTCGACGCCGGCGTCCGTCGGCCGCCACACCCCGGCGACGTGGCCGTCCACCAGTACGGTGGGCAGCACGTCGCCGTTGTTCCGGATCACCAGGGGGCGGTAGGCCGGGGGGATCACCCGGCTGCGGTCGGCGTAGGCCAGCAGGACGCTGTCCCACATCGCCATGAGGCGGGGCGGGGCGGGGGTGTCCGCGGGCGGGCGGGGGGCGCCGGGGAGGTCGAACAGCGCGACACCGTCCGGGCCGTGGAGCCGCTCGACGGCGCCCGTGTCGTCCAGCGCCCGGAGGACCGCGCGAACGGGTGTCCGCTGCACCATCGCGAACTGTGCGACGTCCGCCACCGACGCGGGCCCGAACCCGGCCAGGTAGCGCAGGACCAGGGTCCGCAGCACCTCCGGATCCACCGTCCGCCCGCCGGGTACGGGCCCGGTCCCGGCCGCGACGAAGGACGGCCGGAGACCGAACGACCACGGCGCTTCGGTGGGGGCGTGGTGCAGCGGCGCGTACGCCTTCAGCCCCCACCACGCCGCGTCCTTCTTCTCGGCGCCGAGCCGCTCCTCCACCCAGGCCCGCATCTCGGCCGCGCTCCGCGGCCGGCCCGCGAAGGCCAGCAGCCCCGGCACCAGTTCCTCGGCGTCCGCGGGCGTCAGCCCCGCGGCGGCGAAGCGCTGACCGAGCCGGGAACCGTACAGCGTGGGCTGCATCGCCGCGCGGAAGACCGGGTAGTCCTCGGCGTGCACGGCGTGCAGGGTGATCCGCATCAGTGTCGCCTTGACCACGGACCGCCCGGTGAAGGCGGCGTCCAGTTCGGCCGCGACGAAGCCGGTGAGCCGGTTCCACAGGGCGAGGTACGGCGAGGCGGGGTGCTGCGCCTGGAGGGCCACCACGCGCCGCACCCCCTCCAGGACGGTCGAGGACTCCCGCGCCAACAGCAACTGGCGGCTGAGGGTGGCCCGGTTGAGTTCGCGCGCGGTGATCTTCACGACGTGGATTCTGCCGTGTCCGGTCCTGCCTCCGCCAGCCTCGGCCGTGTTCCCGGAGGTCGGCCGGTGGACGGTCGTGAGCGGGCGCCGGGCGGGGCCGCACGGGGCGTGGCCCGGTCGGCCGCCCGCGGAGCGCCCGGCGGTGCGGGGGCCGTCGGCGCCCGCCGCGGGACGGTGGGGACCGGCGCCGCCGTCGGGTCCGCGGGCGAGGTGGTGCGCCCGCCGGAAGCGGGGTGCGAGGTGTGGGACGCGGGGCGCGAGATGCGAAACGCAGGGGGCGGGGTGCGGGGCCGTCAGGCGACGGCGGGGCGTTGGGCGGCGAGGCGGGCGAGGTGGGTCTCGCGCAGTTCCTCCCAGGGCGTGCAGTCCTCCGCCTCGGGCAGGCCGTGGGTGGCGATGTCCTCCAGGACGCCGGCGAGCCGGTCGGCGTTGGCCCGGGTACGGGCGGCGTACGCGCGCACGGCGTCGGCGGCCGCGGGGTCCAGCGGCTGCCGCGTGCGGTCGACGGGGGCCGGCTGTTCGCTCATCGAGGGCTCCAGGGGCGCGGGACTGGCGTGTCCCACCACGGTATCGCCCGGTCCGGAGGCCCGGGGGCGGCTCCGGGCGAAACCCGCTCGTACGGGCGTCGGATCCGGGGCGCGACCACCGGGCCGGCGCGTGGGCGATCGCCGCGGACAGCGCCTCCGCGGACGTGTCCGGTGCCCCGCCGCCCCGCGGCCCGCGCCTTCGACGGGGCAATGGTCGTACCGGGCCCGGCGGCCCCCGCACGGGGCTGCCGGGAGGAGGGCGGGCGTGCCGCCCGGCCCGTACGCGTGCCCCCGCCCGTCAGCAGTAGCCGCTGAGCGGTCCGTTCACGCCGGTCCACAGGTAGGCGTCGCTCACCCAGGTCCCGTCGGAGAGGCGGTTCCACAGCGAGGTGCTGCCGTACCGGCCGGTGTGCGTGGTGCCGTTGGCGGAGCAGGAGACCGTGACGCCGACGCCGTCGGCCACGGTTCCGACGACGGCGTGGCCGGTGCCCGGGCCGCTGCGCTTGTTCAGGATGGTGCCGCTGTCGTTGGTGTCGATGATGCCCTGGTCGAAGCCGAGGGCGCCGTAGTTGTGGAGCTGGCCGCCCGCGGCGACGCGGCGGCTGCCGTGCAGGGCCGATCCGCTGTAGGCAGCGCTGCCGTTCTGGGGGCGCCAGCGGCCGAGGTCGTGGTCGGCGATGGCGATGTACGCGCCGTTCTGGCGCAGGGCGAAGTGCACGTGGCGGCCGGAGGAGGAGCCGCCGCAGGTCACGTCGTTGCCCGTGTGACCGAGGTACGCGCCGGCGGAGACCGCGGCCCCGTCGACGGTGATGTTGTTCCACAGGTGGTAGTAGTCCGTGGCGTAGCCGCGGTCGTGCACGACGCGGATCCAGCCCTTGCACATGGTGTAGGCGGTGCCGCCGCGCGCGGCTCGTACGATCTGGTCGCCGCCCGCGAAGTCCACGGAGCTCCACGGCGTGTTGTAGCCGGACCAGCCGTGGGGGCCGCTGGTCATCGTCCAGGCGTGCCCGACGGTGAAGGGCAGTGCCATGCCGGTGCGGTAGTCGCCGCCGGCGAGCTGGGTGGTCATGCCGCCGCCGTCCGTCACGGCGGCGAGGCTGCGGCGCTCCGCGCTCTCCAGGACGGGCGCCGCCCTGGTGGAGAGGTCGCCGAAGGCGGGCTCGCCCTCCAGGGCGACCTTCCACGCGCCGTCGTCCTCGCGGTGGGCGAGGAAGAGCCAGCCCTGGGGGAGGTCCCGTGAGCCGGGCGCCGTGGCGAGGACGGCCGTACCGAAGGCCCAGTCGCCTTCCTGGCGCCGGGTGGTGACGCGGGGTTCGGTCCTGGTGCCGGCCCTCACGGTGGTGCGCGCCTTGTCGAGGAGGCGCTCCTCGACGGCGGTGGCGGGGCCGCGGTCGACGGGGGGCTCCGCGGGGGCGGCGCCGGCGGCGGCCGGTACGGCGGTGGCGGCGAGGGTCAGGATCGCCGCGAGCGCGCAGGCTCGCGCGGCGACTCCGATCCGTCTGAACATGGGGACTCCGTTCACCGAGGGGCGGGGTGACATGTTCGCGACAGCGGAATCTACGCGCGATGACGCCTCCCGACCAGAGCCCTCGCGGCGAACGCCCGGTTTCCTCGCCGTGAACCCCCTCCCCCGGCTGGTGGGCGGCGAGTGCCCGGGGGACCGCGGCACGGTGACCCGCGGCCACCGTCCGACCGCCCGTCCTCCCACGCCGACACCCACACCGCGGTCCGCTCGGCTCCGCTCGTTGCCGTGACACGGGCGGGCCGGTCTCCCGGCGCGGTCCGGTCCGTTCCGCGCGTCGCGTCGCGTGGACCACGCCGGGCGGTCCGGTTCGCCCTGAGCGGCGGGCGAAAACGGTGGACAAAGATCACCCGGGCGGCAGACTGACCCCATGACCGAACCGGATCCCAAAGCCGACCTCCGCTCCTACCTGCAGTCCGCCCGCGACGCCCTGCTGTGGAAACTCGAAGGCCTCTCGGAGTACGACGCCCGCCGCCCGCTGACGCCGACCGGCACCAACCTCCTGGGCCTGGTGAAACACGTGGCCGGCGTGGAACTGGGTTACCTCGGTGACACCTTCGGACGGCCCTCCGGCGAGCCGATGCCCTGGCTCGAGGACGGTGCCGAGTCCAACGCGGACATGTGGGCCACCGCCGACGAGTCACGCGCGTACATCGTGGATCTCTACCGGCGGGCGTGGGCGCACTCGGACGCGACGATCGACGCGCTGGCGCTGGACACGGTCGGCAGGGTGCCGTGGTGGCCGGACGGCAGGAACGAGGTGACACTGCATCACGCCGTGGTGCGCGTGATCGCCGACACGCACCGGCACGCCGGGCACGCCGACATCATCCGGGAGCTCGTGGACGGCGCCGTGGGGATGAACCAGGGCAACGACAGCATGGCGCAGGGCGACTCGGCGTGGTGGGAGAACCACCGAAGCCGACTGGAGCGCACGGCCCGGGAAGCCGGCCGGGGCGCGTGACTCCGGGCCGGGCGGGGAGGAGGCGACGGCCGGCCCCCGGCGCGGCGAGGGCGGGTGGGCCCGCCGTGCGGCGGGCGGCGCCCTGACCCGCGGAAGACCCCTTTCTCGGCTTTCCGGAAACCGGCACGGCGGCCAGGCCCCGTGGGAGACCGGCCCGGCCACCGTGTCCGCCCGGCACCTCTCCGCGGAAGAAATTCTCCGTCCCGGTTCCCCGCGAAAACCTGACGCGGCTCCTCGTCCTCTCCGATCGGGGCGGCCCGGGGTTCTTCCCACGAATTCGGAAAACCCCCGGTGAGGGGTGCCCCACCGTGCGTAGCGGCACGACCGGACACTCCGCGAAAACCTGCACGGAACCTTCGCACACGCGAAGGGAAAACATCCGAGCCCTCTCGGATTCCGGCACGTACGAGGGCATCCGGGGTCTTTCCGCACCGCGGGGCCGACCGGCGTTTTTCGTGGTCCTCCTCCCCGGAAAAGAGCGCCTCCGCGAGGCCGGAGAGGGATCTGCGGCAGGTGCCGCCGGTCACATCAGGACGGCTGGAGTCCGGATGGGCCGCCCCGGGTGCGAGGATGGTCGGTATGGACATCTGCAGCAGGAACAACGTGACGGTGACCGGCCGCCCGGACGGGCCGGCAGTCGTCCTGGCTCACGGGTTCGGCTGCGACCAGAACATGTGGCGCCTGATCGTGCCGGCCCTGGCCGACCGCTACCGCGTGGTGCTCTTCGACTACGTCGGCTCCGGCGGCTCGGACCTGTCCTCCTGGAACGAGGAGCGCTACGCGACGCTGGACGGCTACGCCCAGGACGTGGTGGACGTCTGCGACGAGCTGGACCTCGAGCGGGCGGTGTTCGTGGGGCACTCGGTCAGCGCCATGGTCGGCGTGCTGGCGGCGAAAGCGGCCCCGGAACGGATCGGGGCGCTGGTGATGGTGGCTCCCTCCCCCTGCTACATCGACGACGACGGTTACCGCGGCGGATTCACCGCGGAGGACATCGACGAGCTGCTGGCGTCGCTGGAGTCGAACTACCTGGGCTGGTCCTCCGCGATGGCCCCGGTGATCATGGGCAACCCGGAGCGGCCCGAACTCGGACAGGAGCTGACCAACAGCTTCTGCGCGACCGATCCCGACATCGCGCGGGTCTTCGCCCGTACCACCTTCCTGTCCGACAGCCGCCGGGACCTGAAGGACGTGCGCGTCCCGACGCTGGTGCTGGAGTGCGCCCAGGACGTCATCGCCCCCCGCGAGGTCGGCGCGTTCGTGCACGCCGCGATCCCCTCCTCCCGTCTGGTCACCTTGAACGCCACCGGCCACTGCCCTCAGCTGAGCGCCCCGGAGGCCACCGGGGAAGCGATCCAGGAGTTCCTGGAGTCGTTGCAGTGATGTGCGGCATAAACCAGGACCCCGAGCCCTCGGGGACCGGGGACGGGACCGGGACCGGGACCAACGCGGTGTTCACCGCACTGCTGGAGGACAGCGTCGAGGAACTGTACGAGTCGGCGCCCTGCGGGTACCTGTCGACGCTGATGGACGGCACCATCGCCAAGATCAACACCACGTTGCTGGGCTGGCTCGGCATGGACCGCGAGACGGTGGTGGGCCGGCTGCGCTTCGCCGACCTGCTCACCGTCGGCGGCAAGCTGTACCACGAGACGCACTTCGCGCCGCTGCTGCGGATGCGGGGCGAGATCAGCGGCATCGCCCTGGAGATGAAGGTCACCGGCGGCGGCCGGCTGCCGGTGCTGATCTCCTCCGTGGTCAAGCACGGCAGCGAGGGCGAGCCCCTGCTGATCCGCACCACCGTCTTCGACGCCTCCGACCGCCGCACGTACGAAGAGGAGCTCCTGCGCCGCAAGCAGGAAGCCGAGCAGGCGCGGGCCGAAGCCGAACGGGCGCGGGCGGAGGCGGAACAGGCGCGTCGGCAGGCCGAGGCCGACCGGGCGCAGCTGGCCGACGCCCTGGCCGTGTTGCAGCAGTCGCTGCTCCCGGCATCGCTGCCGCTCGTACCCGGGCTGGAGACGGCCGTCCACTACCACACGGCCTCCGCCAACCGGCTGGGCGGCGACTTCTACGACCTGTTCCCCATCGACGACACCCGCTGGGGATTCTTCCTCGGGGACGTGTGCGGCAAAGGGCCCGAGGCCGCGGCCCTGACCTCCCTGACCCGCTACACCCTGCGCGCCGCCGCCTTCCACGACCCCGAACCGGCCGTCGCGCTGACCACGCTGAACTCCGTCCTGCACGATCGGTACACCGCCACCGGGGACCCCCGCTACTGCACCGCCGTCTTCGGCATCGTCGAACCCGGTGCCGAGCACGACCAGGCCACCGTCCGCCTCGCCTCCGGCGGGCATCCGCCGGCCCTGATCGTGCGGGCCGGGGGGCAGGTGGACTCCCTGCCCACTCCGGGCGGCATGCTCGTCGGTGTCCTGCCCACCGCGCCCTTCACCACCGCCGAGGCCACCCTGGCGGCCGGTGACACCCTCCTGCTCTACACCGACGGCCTGACCGAGGCACGCACCGGTCCCACCCGTAAGAACCTGTACGGCGAAGAGGCCCTGTACGCGTTCGTCGCCGCCCGCGCCCCCTCCGCCCCCCAGGAAGTGATCACCGCGTTGACCGGGCTGCTGGGCAGCTTCGGCGACGGCCTCGACGACGACACCGCCCTGCTCGCCTTCGGCGTGCCCGCCGCCCGCCCCCACACCCTCCCGGCAACCGATCACCTCCGATGAGCCCGCTGACGATCACCGGCCGAGACACCACCACCGGACCCGTGGTGGAAGTCGTCGGCGACCTCGACTACGCCCATGCCACCGCCCTGCGCCAGCAGGTCGAACGCCTCACCCTGCGACCGGGCCAACGCCTGGTCGTCGACCTGGCCAGCCTGGAGTTCTGCGACTCCAGCGGCATCACCGCACTCCTCGCCGCCCGCCAGCACGCCCAGGCGGCCGGGGCCGACATCGTCCTGTCCGGCGTCCCCACCAACACCCTGCGCGTCCTGACCATCGTCGGTCTCGACCGGGTCTTCACCATCCGGCCCGACGCCGCCACCGCCTGAGCCACCAGCCGGATCCTCCGCTTCGGCGGACCGGGCCGCAGGTGCTCCCGGGGACGGGGCGGGGCCGGGTCTCGGAGCCTTCCGCGGACCGGGCCGGAAGCAGACCCCGTACGCACGCCGTGCGGGGTCTTCGAGGATCTCGCGCAGCCACGGGCTGCGGACGGCCGGCAGCCGGACCAGGGTGCGCCGGAAGACCCCTGGGTCGACCCGGAACGAGTCGTGGACACTCGGGATGGGCGGATCGTCGCGGAGGACGCCGTCGGGCACGAGGGCCGACGCGGGGACGGGAAGTCGCGGCTCCGGGAGGACCAGCCGGAACCACACCCCGAACGGCAGGGGAACCGGGTACGCCGGGGCGGTCTGTCCGGCCGGGGCCCAGACCTCCCCGGTCTGCGGATGGACCGGTACGAGGAGGATGGCGGCGTCCGCGTCGGGGGCGGGCAGCCCCGGCCCCGCGAGGACGGCCCGCCGCGCCGGTGGACCCTCGGGAAGCAGGCCGTCGAGTACGCGCCGGAACACCTCCGCGGCCGGGCCGTCCGGGACCGTCACCGGGCTGCCTTCCGAGGCCACCAGCAGGTGGGCGAGCGCATGCCCGGCCGCAGCCTCCCACTGCGGGCTCCAGGACCACCGGTCACTCGCCCCGGCCGGCGATCCCCACGAGGTGATCGGTTCGAACGGGGACGCCCCCCTCCCCCCCGCCATCAGCTCCGCCCAGGACAGCGGTCCGGCGTCGGCGCCGTCCACGGGGAGGCGGCGTACGGCGTCCGGGGCGAGCCACACCGCCTGCCGGAGCGAGCAGTCGTCGATCCGGCTCGCCACCGGCACGCCACACGCCTCACATGCCATGTTGGGCCCGGCGCGAGGGCGCTCCTCTCCCGGCCCCGGGTCCGGTCATCCGGCGAAGGCCCCTCGGAAACACCCTCACGACGCCGGCGGCGGCGGCCCGAGGAAAACCAGCCTCAGGGAAAGCGCGACCCGGGAAATCGCAGGAACCCCGACAGGGGAAATCTCTGTCGGCGGGCCACCGATTCCCTGCCCCGCCTCCGGGGGACCGGCCGATCCCGTGAAGCGGAAAGTCCGACCACCGCGGACGAAACAGGGAACGGACCAGCGTGCAGCGCTCCGGCTGCCCGGCCACCCCCGGCGAAAAATCCTTCGCGAAAGCAAAGTCGGCCGTGACCGTCCGGCGGCGAGCGATGCGCTGCACGGCGGAATCTTGAGGCACACCCGAACGGCTTCCGACGTCGTGCGTCCCTCCACGAAACAGCCGTGTCGGACAGAAGCACCCTTCCCGCCGCCCGCCCCGCCCGGTTCAACGGGGCACCCCACCACCTCGCCCACGAATTCTCACGATCCCCCTCGGCCTCCCGGAAACGCCGGTGACGCGTCGGCACCTCCGGCGGCCCTTTCCCGAACGTCCTGTCCGACGGATCGGCCGGGCGCCGATGAGGCCCGGCCCGTAAGCGGGCCCCTTCCCGTCACCGTCCGCAAGGAGGCGTCCTCGAGGCCTTTCGCGCGGTGGTGAAGGATCCGGGTCTGAGGGAGGGATACGGGGGCACACGAGCGGCACCACAACGAGGAATGGGGTGCTGACACATGCTGGGTATGGCCGCGGCGGTACTGTTCGCCATCGCCTTTCTGATCAACGCGACCGAACTCACGACGAACGCCGTGTTCTCGTCCGGGAACATCATGCTCCTCGGCCTGGCGGCACTCGCGCTGCACGTGGCGGGAATCGGATCCAACCGGGTCCGCCGCCGCTGACGAGCCGAAACCCCCCGGGGCGCGATGACACCGGCAACCGGTCGTCACCGCGCCCCGCTTCTCATCCGACGGATGCCTCAACTCCCTGTCTCAGAAGGAGAAGAGGGGGTACACGGCGAGCATGGCATCGAAGAAGACCAAGCCCCTGGCCCCCTGGGCCGTGCGCCAACTGCGACGGATCCGATCGATGTACGCGGCCGGAGCCGCCCTGTGGGGATTGGGGGCCCTCCTGGAAGCGTCGGAACGCCCCGGAAGCCGACAGATGTGGGTGTTCGTGCTTCTTCTGGTCATCTTCGCAAGTCTGCTGGCCGCCACGTTCGCACTCCTTCGGCGCCACGAGACCGCCACTCGCTTTCCTCTGTCCGCAACTCTTCGGGAGTCACGATGACCTGGATGCCGGAAACCGCCGCCGACGCCCTGACGGGCCCGATATGGACGCACCTGCTGGTGATGGCTCTGGCCGTACTCGTCCTGGTCTACAGCCTGTCCAGGCACAGGCGCTGATCCGACCCGGCCGGCAGCCGGCTGTGGACCGCCGGTGACACGGAACCGGACCGGCCCGTGCCGCCCGGCCCCTCTCCCCCAGCCCCTCTCCCCGCGCGACGCGCACTCCCCGGCGTCTCGCCTCCGCGTTCCCCGCCGAACCTCTCGCGGAGCGGTCCCGCCCCGGCACACGACGGGATCTCCCGGATCGCCGAGCCCCTCCCGCATCGAAGGCCCCACCGGGAACAACCGCGGCGCCCACACCGGATGACGCCGCAGGCGCGGAGCGGAGGGCCCCGCCACACGCGCGGCAGTCCGCTCGGGCAGTGTGATCGGCCCCGCCACCCGCCCCCGAGCAGCCACTTTTACGGAATCTTTGCCGTAGGGGAACCTGTCCGCCTCCGGGCGCGTTCACCTGATGGACCGCGAGGAAGCGCGTCCGACGACCAGGACCGGACAGACAGCAGCAGAAGCCGAGGTGGCACCAGTGGCGATGTGGGACCGGATCAAGGACCAGGCCAAGAACCTCCAGCAGTCCCAGAGCGCCCGGGGGTCGGGCGGGCACGGGCTTCCCGGGCAGGGGCAGCACGGTGGCCACGGCTCGGGGCAGGCTTCCGGCGGATCCAAGGCCCAGTTGGTCGGGCTGCTCAAGTCCCAGCTCGCCTCGGTCAAGACCGAGCTCAAGAGCGGTGCCTACCGGGACGCCAGCATGGCGATGTGCGCGCTGGTGGCCGCGGCCGACGGACAGGTGGAGCCGGCGGAGCGGCAGCGCGTGGAGGAGCTGATCCTCTCCAACGAAGTCCTGCAGAACTTCCCGGCGGACCAGCTCCGCCAGCGGTTCAACCACCACGTCGACAGGCTCGTCGCCAATTTCGAACTGGGCAAGGCCGAGGTGCTGCAGGAGATCTCCAAGGCCGCCAAGAAACCGGCGGAAGCCCGCGCGGTCATCCAGACCGGCATCGTCGTCGCCGGCGCCGACGGGTACTTCGAGCCGTCCGAGCAGTACGCGGTCCGTGAAGCCTGCACCGCCCTCGGCATCTCCCCCGCGGAGTTCGGCATCTGAGCCGCCCCTTCCGCAGCCCGCCCCGCCGGACGGCGGGCCCGTACCGCCTCGGGTGGGGGCCGGTGACGAGTGACCGCCGGAAGCACCGGAGGGCCGTACGGTCCGTCGGTGCTTCCTCCCTCTCCCCTTCCGCCCGACCGACGCACGGACTTCGGCCGACGGCGCCGTTCCCCCTCTCGGCGGGGACGGCGCCGCTGCCCCGCCACGCGCCTGGGGCAGTCTCCCGACCAGCCGTCCTCCAACTCCCGGGCCTCCCCCTCCGGTCGACGGGTCGCCCCAGGAGGACGCCTCAGCGCAGCACCACCGTGACGCCCATCCGCTCCAGGAACGGCACCACCGCGTCGAAGTAACTCACGTCGCCGTCCGTGTCCACGCTGACGCCCACCAGTGCCTGCCGGGCCACGTCCGCGTCGCGCCACACGAGCGTGAAGGGCACGCGGGAAGCCTCGCCCCGGCAGGAGCAGCCGCGCAGCGCGTTCCAGCACTGGTGCCACCGGTACCCGGGGCCGTGGACCGCCTCGCCGATCGCGCAGTGCAGACCCGGGACGTCGGTGACGTACCGCCCGTCCAGCTCGCACACCGTGCCGGGCTCCTCGGGGCCCCGGCTCACCTCTGTGAACTGCAGCCACTCGCCGCGCCCCTCGGTCGTGAACCGCGCCCACACGTTGCGCTCCCGGGGCGGGCCCTCGTGCCAGACCTCCCACACGGGCCGGGCCGCGGGTGGGGAGGGCAGACGGCCGAAGAGGCCGTGCTTGAGCGTCACGTCGATCAGCGCACCGCCCAGCACAGAGGGGCGGCACTCGTCGACGTCCGCCGTGATGTGCTCCTGGACCACGGTCGGCCGGCCCGCACGGTCCAGGAGCCAGAACTCCATGTGGTCGCCCCCGCCGCCGGGTTCGGCCATCCGGCGCACCATCCGCGGTGAGGGCTCGCAGCCGATGAGCCGTACGGGCCGGCGGGCGGGCTCCGGCCGGCGGCCGTACAGGCCCGCCACCCGGCGGCAGCGCCCGAGGACGCCGCCGCCGGCCCCGTTCAGGAGGGTGACGTCCGCCCTCTCGGGCTCCTCGTGGTAGGAGAGCGGCGCGGCGGTGACCACGCACTCGACGACCAGGTCGAGGAGGGCGGGGTCCTGCGCGCAGGGCCTGCTGTCGATGACGACGACGTCGTCGAGCTCACAGGAGTCGTAGGGGACGTACGCGTCCTCGGCGTCCAGGTCGCCCACGTCGAGGCCCAGTGCGCCGAAGGGAACGGGCGACGCGTCCCTCACGCACCGCTCGGCGGCCTTGAGGAGCCGTCCGGTGGGCGCGCAGCCGAGGAGGGTCAGCCGCTCCCGGAACGCGGCCCGGTCCACGAACAGCCCGTCGGCGTCGGCGCATCGTGCCCACACCGTCTGCTCGCCGTCCCACTCGCTCCTGACGAGTGCGAAGCGCAGCGGCAGATCCCGCTCCCAGACGACCTCGTGCAGCGAGCCGTCCTCCCAGTCGCCCACGGCGTGCCTCCCTCTCCGGCCTGCGGCGGCCGGGTCGATCATAGGTCCGGGGGGCGGCCCGAGTCGGTCTGCGCCCCCGGATGCCGCTTCCGCCCGGAACGGTGTGCCCGGTGGAGGTCGCCGGCGAGTGTTGCCTCAGTCGCCCAGGAGCGCGTGGGCGATGGCGGTCTGCGACGCGTCGAGTGTGGTGGCGCCGTCCTTGATGTCCCAGAGACCGTTCTGGAGGACGCGGGCGAGGGTCCAGGCGGTGGCCCGTCCGCGGTCGAGGCCCAGCACCTCGGTCATGAGGTGGAAGCGGTGCCGTACGGCGGCGGAGACGTCCGCGGCGCGGGTGATGTCGTCCCAGCGGTTGCGCAGGGCGGGCAGGAGCTCGAAGCCGGGGTCACCGGCGAGGGGCTTGGGGTCGATGGCGATCCAGTCGGCCCGCCCGTACGCCGGCGAACCGGGCAGAGGGGCGAGGACGTTGGCGTAGTGGAGGTCCCAGTGCAGGAGGCGGTCGCCGGGTTCGTCCAGCACCTCCCGCATCGCGGCGGCGCAGGTGGTGAGGAGGCGCCGCTCGTCCGGGTCGGTCAGGCGGTCCACGCTGCCGGGGAGCCGGTCGAGCATGGCGTGCGCCAGGTCGGCCAGTCGCGGCAGGCCGGGCGGGGCCGGGGTCGCGACCAGGTGGGCGAGGAGTTCCGACAGGTCCTGCAAGGCCCGCGTGCCGTCCGGGACCGCTTCCAACGAGCGGGAGCCGTCGAGGCGTTCCAGGAGCATGGTGCCGGTGGCGGGGTCGTGGTCCAGCAGGTCGACGACGCGGTGGGTGCTCCAGGTGCGCAGGGCGAGGGGCTCACCGCGGGTCTCCTCGTCCACGGGTTGCAGCTTGAGGACGGCAGGTGTTCCGTCCGGTCGCAGGACCGGGAGGACCAGTGCGACGACTCCGTGCGCGGCGGGGCCGTCGGGCTTGAGGTCCCAGCGCTCCAGGAACTGCTCGGCCAGGGCCGGCAGTCCGTGGATCCACGTCCGCCAGGCGTCCCCGGTCAGCGACGTGGCCAGCGCGGTGGGGACCTGGACCCGGCGGTCTGCCCGGCTGGTGGTCATCGCACCCCCGTCGAATTCTCGCCGGCCCCCGTCCGGATGGGGGCTCGAAGCTGCCTGCCGTACTCCCCCGCGAGGGGGCCTCCGCCGGCCCCGGGGGGCTTCGGCGACCTGCGTCTGCGTGTCGCCCTCGTCGACCGCCTCGTCCCCCACGGTACCGCCGTCGAAACGGGCACCGGACCGTACCCCCGGGCGCCGTCCGCACCGCGCGTCCCCTTCCGGCACGCCGCCGTCCCGCCGGTGTCCGGGGAGACCGGAAGGCACCCTGGAGCGGCGACCGGAGCACGGCGGGGGCCGGCGGCCGGGACCGGACGGCGGTTCCCCGAGGCGAGCCGAAGGTACCCTTCCTTCCACCGGTTCGACGGGCCCTCGGCCTCCCGACCGGGTCGGCTCCCGTGTGGGGGCCGCGTCGTGGTCGTGCGGAGGGGTCGTGGAACTGCTCGAGGTCCTGGACGAGGCCGTGGCCGTCCTGAAGGCCCCTCTGGGGGAGGACGACCGGGAACAGGGCTGGACCGACGGGCTTCGGAGAGAGGTCCAGGAGGAGATCTCCGTCCGCCGCTCGGTGCTGCGCCGCCACGGACCGGACGTGATGCGGCGCCTGCGGCCGCGTTTCGACGAGTGGCTGGAGCACGAGGGCGTGCGGCCGGGTCGGCTTCAGCGCCTGGTGTCGGACGTGCAGCGGCGGCTCGTGGACGCGCCCGCCCCGTGAGGGGGCGCGTCCGCCGTACCGGCCGGTCCGAGACGGCAGCCCGGTCACGCGCCCGACCCGCACGGTGTCCGCTCCCCCTCGACTACGGGGACAGCACACCGCCCGACGCGTGAGCGGCCGCGTAGGGCGCCACGGCCGGCAGGCCGTCCGCGCTGCGGGGTGGCCGCACGGGTCACGGCCCTCGAAGAGGTACCACGACCGGCGCGTTCCCCACGGGCTCCCGCCGTCAGTGTGCGTCCTTCGGCCGGTGGCCGGTGGGTTCGGCCTGACTCGGGGGCAGGCCGCTGACCCGTTGCAGGCGGAGTTGGCCGATCTCCGCGACGTTCTTCATCAGTTCGGCGTTCACCCAGGCGACCATGTGGGCGACGGTGTACCCGGGGTCGTTCGGCCACGGGAACGGAGCCACGGCGTCCAGGTCCGCACCGGTGAACCGGTCCATCGCCACCAGCCAGTCCTCACGCAGGCCGCACAGCCACTCGACGGTCGGCTCCCCCGCGCCCGGCCAGGCGACGTCACTCCGCTCCCGGGGCGTCCTGCCGTGGGCGTGGTCGACGGCCACGCCCCACCACCAGCCGATGTGCCAGCTCAGCCAGCCGATGGTCGGTACGGGAACGGGATCGGGTTCTGTCTCCGCCCAGTCCGCCACCCACGTCCCGTCGTCCGCTCGGCGCACCGTCCAGCAGTGGGCCACGGGCTCCCACAGGTAGTCGTCGGGTTCGAGCCGCTCCAGGTGGTACTCGAACAGCGACCAGGTCAGGTCGAACTGCCAGCGCAGCAGGTCCCGTGCGTACCGGGGGGCGGAGTCGTCTCGGGGAACAGTCACCGGCCGACCCTGGCACAGCCCCCGCGTCCCGGTGAAGCGATTATGCGGAGATCCCGTTCCCCCACGGATTTCCCCCACGGATTCGAGCCGGTGCGTCGGTGCGTCACCGCTGCACCGCGTCGGGCCGTGTCCTGTGCGTCCTGCTGGACGGTCACCTCGCCGTCAGCACCGGCCCGAACCACACCACGCTGATCGCATCCGACCTCAGCCGGGTCGTGGCCGCCCGCCACTCCGAGGACCGCCGCCCCTCCCGGGACCTCGCCCCGGGCGACGGCTTCGCCGCCTCCCTCAGCGTCCCGGCTGCCGTGACGGCCTTCCCGGTTCCGCCGACGGGGGTGGCGCTCCGGGGAGTACCGAATCCACCCCGTGTCTCGGAGGGGAGGGCGGATCGTCGTGCGGTCGATCCGGCGGTGAGAGCGCTCAGTTCGAGCCTCCTTGTCCCCTCACTCGTTCGAGAGCTTCGAACCGGCCATTCACACGCGTGTCCGTACTGAGCGGTACGCCCGTCGCCGGCCCCGTCCGCCACGGGTACACCACCTGATCGCGTCGCCGCTGCTCACGCTCCCGCGAGGTGTTCCCTTCGAATGGGTCGGTCGCTTCGCGTGGCCGAGAGTAGCGTCTTCCACCCACCTTGCCGTGCAATTGCATCTGAGATTGCGCATGCTGATCGCGGGACGGGAACGACTGATGCCAGAGCGAGGGGAACGTGCGATGAAGGACGTCGAGAACGGCGTTGCGGCCGACCTGATCCAGGGAGTCACCTGGAAGAAGAGCAGGCACAGCAATGGTTCGGGAAATTGCGCGGAGATCGCGGCCCTGCCGGGAGGGGGCATGGCGATCAGGAACTCCCGCTACCCAGACGGGCCGGCGCTGGTCTACACCCGCGGGGAGGTGGAGGCGTTCTTCGCCGGGATCAAGGACGGCGAGTTCGATTTCGTAGTCGACTGAAAACCGGCCAGGAAGTAGATCATCCGTTTCGGCTGCTCCCCGCAGCGGGATACTGACGCCTCGTATCGATACGCGCGAAGGGAGTCCGCACATGGGAGCAGCCGAACCGACCCGGTCCTCTCCGCCCCCCATACGGCCGGCCGCGTGGCCGCCTGAGCGGCGCAAGCCGCTGGTGGGTCCGCTGGGACGGGTCGAGGAACACCCCACCGCCGTGAGGCTGATCGTGGGCCACAAGCTCCGCCGCCTGCGGGAGCAGGCGCAGTTGCTCCCGCGGGACGTGGAACGGCTGCTGGGGATCTCGAAGTTCCGGACCAGCCGCGTGGAGACGGGCCAGGCGGCGTGCCGGGACGCCGAGGCGCTGAGACTGCTGGAGCTGTACCGGGTCGACGACCCCGAGCACGTCGACGAGTTCATGGCCCTGGTGGGTCTTTGCCACCGGCCGGAGTGGTGGAAGGCGTGGAACGACGTCGCGGCGGACTTCTTCCAGCCGCTCCTGGCCCTGGAAGGGGCCGCTGAACGCATCCGCACCTACGAGCACTTCTACGTGCCCGGCCTGCTGCAGACCCCCGACTACGCACGCGCCGTCATCCGGCTGGAGCATCCGGACCTGCTGCCCAGCGAGGTCGATCGGCGCGCCGAGCTGCGCAACGCGCGCAAGCAGCACCTGTGGGAGTCGGACGGGCCCGTCCTGTGGGCCATCGTCGACGAGTCGGTCCTCCGGCGCGACTTCGGTGATCCCGCCGCCCTGCGCGCCCAGATCGAGTACCTGATCAGCTGCGGGGACCACCCCGGCATCGTCCTGCAGATCGCGCGGATGGCCGCGACGCAGCAGGTGCCGCTGGGCAACAACGTCACGCACCTGAAGTTCGCCCGGTCCGACCTGGCCAGCTCCGTCTACATCGAGCACCTGATCGGTTCGGTGTTCAGCCAGGACCCCCAGCACGTCCAGAAGTACCAGATGCAGCTGGACCGGCTGGCGGCGTGCGCCCTCACCCCCGAGCAGTCACTCGAGGAGATGAAGGGCCTGCTGTGACCGCCCTCGTGCCGCCCCCGGCGGTGGTGAACCGTGCCGGGGGCGTCACGGCACGATGCCCACGCCCCCCCACTCCTTCCATTCGAAGGTCTTCTGCCTGGGGGCGAGGTCGTTGTCCGGGAGCCACGTGGAGACTTCGACGAGCCCGGGCGGGTCGATGATGTCGAGGCCCTGGAAGTAGGCGCGGACTTCGCCCTCCTCGCGTACCCGGCCCCAGTTCCCGTGGGTGGTGCGGTGCATGAAGTCGGTGACGAAGGCGCGCACGTGGGAGTGCTCGCTGACGAGCTGGCAGATGACCAGGCAGCTTCCGGGGGCGAGCCTGCGCATCACGTCGCGGACCAGCCCCGCGGGGTCGTCCTCGTCCGGGAGGCAGTGCAGCACCGAGACGAACAGGGCGGCGACCGGCCGTGAGAGGTCGATGAGCCGGCGCGTCTCCGGGTGTTCGAAGATGTGGTCGGTGTCCCGCATGTCGGCCTGGACGACCGCCGTGTGCTTGTTCGTCGCGAGCAGGGCGCGTCCGTGGGCGAGCACGATCGGGTCGTTGTCGATGTAGACGACGGAGGCCTCGGGGTGGACGCGCTGGGCGACTTCGTGCACGTTGTCCCGGGTGGGAAGGCCGGAGCCGTGGTCGATGAACTGGTCGATGCCCCGTTCTTCGGCCAGGTAGCGCACGACGCGCCGGAGGAAGAGCCTGTTGTTCAGGGCGAGCTCGCGCGTGCTGGGCACCTCGGTGAGGAGGATCTCGCACGCCTTTCTGTCCGAGTCGTAGTTGTCCTCGCCACCCAGCAGGTAGTCGTACATGCGCGCGACACTGGGGGTGGTGACGTCGATGTCCTGCGGGCTCAGCGGTTCCCCGTGCATCCAGACCTCGCCACGTCGATCGATTGGGGTTTCGGCATGAAAGAGGGCCCATGCTAGGGAGGCGGTCAGGGGCTGGGACAGGCCTCAGGCGGATCCACTCGTTTCACGGAAGGTGTTTCGGTCAGGATTCGGCGCGGTCGCGCTGACGCGGCGGTGCGGGTCGGCCGTTCCCGCGGCCGTGCGGGCCGCGGTGCGCAGGTGGACGGTCACGGCGGCTTCGTCCAGTCCCATGACGGCTGCGATCTTCGCCATGGGGAAGTGGAGCTCGTCGCGCAGGAGCACGGCGTCCGCGACGGGGGCCGGCAGCGGGGCGCTCCGGTCGTCCCCGGCGGCACGGTTCACCCAGCGGCGGAGCACTCGCCAGGCGACGGCTGAGGGGCGCGCGCTGCTGAGGACGAACGGCCAGATGGTGACCAGTTCGCCCAGGGCGCCCTCGACGCAGGCCCGTGCGATCGCAACGTCCCGCAGGCGCTGCGCGGCGTACCGGTGGTAGGCGTTCTGGTGGAGCAGGCAGAAGGCGGTGTACTCGGCCGGGAGGGAGATCGTCACGACGCGGTGTGAGGGTGGTTGGCCGAGATCCGGTTCGCCTGTCCGGTCATGTGCTAAGCGGATCGGAGGCATGGCGTGTCGTCCTCGGATGCGGAGCAGGACGGCTCCTGGGGGGACGGGGCGTCATTCGTCCGGGTGGACGACGTGGTCGGGCAGCGGGCCGTCGTACGGCGGGATCCTCAGGCGGACGAGGAAGGCGTAGTCGACGTCCTCCCACAGTCCTCGCAGGTCTCCCGGCGGGGCGTGCAGGGCCGTCAGCAGCGCGCTCGTCGTCTCCCAGGAGGGCACCACGCGTCCGGTGAGGACGTTCTCGATCGTGCCGATCCCGAGCAGGCCGGCGCTCGCCTCGGCGATGCGCTCGTACGGCGGGCAGCCGGCCGACAGGTACGTGCCGCGCAGCGCCCCGGCGAGGCGTGCCGCCGCTTCGCGCAGTGGCGGTCTGGTCGGCCGGGCGAGACCCTGGCCGGCTTCCCACAGCGGCCGCAGGTCCGCGGGATCGGCTCCGAACGTCTCGGCCAGGAGCCGCACGGCCGTCCACGTGGGCAGCCGCTCGCCGGACAGGATCCTGGACACGTACGACGGTGACAGACCCGTCTTCTCGGCGACGTCCTTGATGGGCAGGGGGGTGTGCCGGTGGAGGAACGACAGCGCGGAGGCGATCCTCCGCGCGGCGCGCCGCGCGGTCCGGGTGTCGCCGGGTGCGGGGACCTCGACGTGCGCGAGGATCTCGGGGCGGGCCTCGGGCGGTGCCGGGGCCCGGCCGGGTCGCGCGGACCGCTCCTGCGCCCGGTTGCGGAGGAGGCGCTCGACGGCCGCTTCGCCCCAGCGCGCCCGGACGGTCGAACGGCTCTGGCACGCCGCCCGGGCCACCTCGTCCCAGTCGGTTCCCCGGGAGCGGGCGTCGTTGACCGCCGCGGCGGCGTAGTGGTCCAGTTCGGCGCTGATGCGGCGCACCTGGGCGAGGAGTTCGGCGAGGTCCTCGTGCGCGTGCTCCAGTTCCAGGAGGCGCGTCACCGCGGCCTGCAGGTCCTGGGCGATGCTCAGCGCCGTGGGGAAGTGGTGCCCGGGTTGTCGTACGCCGCCTTCCCGGCGCCGCCGGCGCTGGGCACGGCGCTGGCAGCGCCGGTCGCAGTAGGCGCGTGGCCGGCCGGGCCCCGTCGTCCGCGTGAGGGGTGCCCGGCAGTACAGGCAGGTCGTCGGGGTCGGGGATGTGTTGCCCATGGTCCTCCCTCGGGGTTTCGCCCCGCGCAGGTGCCCGGACCCTGCTCACCCCAGGGGGGAGACGATCGGTCGGCTGGCTTGTGGCCGGCTTTCGGACCGTGCGCGACCGGCGGCCGGTGGTGCTCTGCCGGTGTCGACGACGGACGTGGATCACGGTCGCCGTCCCGCGGGCGCCGGGTGGGCGACGGCGGGAACGGCGTCCTAGTCGTTCTGCCGGACGGGCGTCACGAGGGCCGTCGGCGGCACCGACGGTCCTGTGAACGCCGTGAAAGGCCGCGTGACAACCCAGGCACGGCGTCCGTGCGAACCGCCTGCTCCCTTGCCACGGTCAGGGATCGCCGGCCTCCTCGGGGGGAGTGCCGAAACGACATGGCCTTCCATAAGGGACCTCCTTTGACAAGTAGGGCGGTCGGCAGGAGGGTTCGGGCGCCGGTCGACGGCCAAGCGGTCCCGTGCCTTCCTCTTTGTGCGGATGAACGTACCGCCTCGATTCACCCCTTCGCCACGCGAGTGGACGTTAATCCGAAATCCCGTTCCGGCCGGTCCCTATTGAATCTCGAACGGGAATGCCGCAATCGGCACCCTCACGCGCACCAACTTCCGCCAATCGATCGCTTTCGATCGAATTCATGCCGCCTTCGCGTGAGCTTTTTCGTTTCGGTTTCCCTTCCTTCTCTCACCGGTTCCTCATGTGTCGTAGCACGAAGAACGTGACAGGGTTCTCGGACTGTGCTATTGCGAGCTGCAATTTCAGCACCTTGACGAGGCGTCACACGCCCGTCCCCGAGGACGTCCTGCCGCACGCCTCCGGGAAGGACCGGCGGAAGCGGTGATGCCGAGTGCCGTCACCACCGGCACGCTCCTCCCGGCGGTGACCCCGTGCCGAGGCGGAGCCCCCGGCCCTCACGCGGCCGGTGGGCTCCGCGGCGGGAACCGGCTCGCAGGTGCTACCGGCGGGTGAGGGCGTCGGAGAGCCGCCGTGCCGGAGCGGACGACGTGCCGGTCGGGACCTTGCCGCAGAACTCCGCCTCGATCACGTCGACGTAGAGCGATCCGTCCCGCAGCCAGTCGCCGTTGGCGTTGAACGTCAGTTGGTGCCTCCCGTCCCGCGTGCCGACCATCGCGGACAGGGAGCCGTTCGTACGGCCGCTCTTGCCCACCACCTTCACGCCGCAGGACAGCTCCGCGAACTCGACCCCGAGCCCGTATCCGAGCCCCCCGCCCGCCGGCACCTCGTCGAGCATCTGCCTCAGCTGCGCGGGGGGCAGCAACCCGCCGCGCAGCAGCGCGCGGTGGAAGCGGTTGAGGTCGCCGCTGGTGGAGATGACGTCGCCGGCGGCGCCCAGCCAGGTCATGTTCTGCTCGGTGGCGTCGTGGATCTCGGCGTCGGGTGCGTCCTGGTGGAGCCGGGAGTAGGCGACCGGGTGCGGCTTCGGCATCTGCGGCGACGTGCCGGGGAACGACGTCCCGCGGAGGCCCAGCGGCCGGATGACGCGGCGGGTGACCTCCTGGTCGTACGGACGGCCCGTCACCTTCTCGATGACCATCCCGGCGATCACGAAGTTGGTGTTCGAGTACTGCGGCTTCCTCTGCGGGTCGGGGTGCGGCGGGTACGTGAGGGCGATCGCCACCAGTTCCTCGGGCGTGTGGGTGTCGTACCGGTGCTCCGGGAAGCCGGGACCGGAGGCGTTGTGCGCGAAGGCGGGATCGTCGGTGTGGTTGGCGATGCCACTGGTGTGGTTGAGGAGTTGGCGCAGGGTGACCTCGGTGCCGTCGTACCCGTTGCCCCGCAGCAGGCCGGGCAGCCAGGTCTCGACGGTGTCGTCCAGGCTCAGTCTCCCCTCCGCGTCCAACTGGAGCAGGACGGTCGCGATGAACGTCTTGGTGATGCTGGCCCCGCGGAAGTGGTCGCCGGCCGACCGCTTGCGGCCCGTGGCCGTGTCCCCGTGACCGGCCGTGGCCGACCACCTCACGCCGCCGTCCTGGACCTGGGCGGCCGCTCCGGGCAGTCCGCCCTTCTCGACCAGGTCACGCAGTGCGGTACGGGTCGCTTCGTGTCCGCCTCCCGATCCCGTCGCGTGCGCGGACGGGGCGAGCGTGGCCGCTCCCACGGCGACGGCGAGCGCCAGGGCGAGTGAGGCGGTGCGTACGGACCGCTGTTCCATGGGTGAGACCTCCGGGTCACCGGGGGGCCGGGTGTGCCCCCTGTGGCGGGAGGGACGCCACCAAGGGGTGTGGGGTTGTCCGTTGGTGCTTCACGGGGGCGGCCGGGCGGTGCCCGGCGGGATGGCGGGGAGGGTCCCGGCACGGGGGCGTGACGCCGCCCGCCTCGGGCAGGCGGACCGGCGAACCGGGCGGCCTCGGGCTCCGGTCGACGATCCGGGGCGTGACTCCCGGCGCTGCGGGGCCGCTGCGGCCGAATTCCGTTGATCCGCTTCAGGGCGGCCGACGATACTGCTCCGATGAGCCGAATCGGTGTGATGTTCGACAGGGACCGACGACCGGAGGAGCTGAGGGACTTCGCGCACGAGGCGGAGAGCCTCGGCGTGGACGACCTCTGGGTCGTCGAGGACCTCGCCTGGGCCGGGTCCGTCTCCTCCGCGACGCTGGCGCTCACCGCCACCGACCGACTGCGGGTCGGCATCGGCATCATGCCCGCGCCCCTGCGCAACCCCGCCCTGCTCGCCATGGAACTCGCCACCCTGGCCCGGGTCTTCCCCGACCGCCTCGTCGTGGGCGTCGGCCACGGCGTTCCGGAGTGGATGGCCCAGGTCGGCGCGGCGACCCCCACCAAGCTGGCGCTGCTGGAGGAGACCGTCACCGCGGTGCGCACGCTGCTGCGCGGCGAGACCGCACACGTCGACGGGCGCGCCGTCCACATCGACGGCGTACGCCTGGTCCATCCGCCGGCCGAACCCCCGCCCGTCGTCACCGGCGTCGTGCGTCCCCGTTCCCTGGAGCTCTCCGGCCGCTGCGCCGACGGCACGGTCATGGCCGAAGGACAGGGCCCCGCCGCCGTCCGTACCGCCCTGGCCCACATCGCGGCCGGCCGCACCTCCTCCCCCGCCGCTCCCACGAGCCACCAGCTGATCGTCTTCACCCACCTCTGCGTCTCGCGGGACGACCCGGACCGGGTCGCCACGGCGACGGCTCCCGTCCGCGCCGAGTACTCCGACTGGCTCGGCATCGCGCCCGAAGACGTCTTCCTCGCCTCCGGCACCCCGCAGGCCGCCGCCGCCCGCATCCGGTCCCTGTGGGACGCGGGCGCCGACACCGTGGTGCTCCGCCCGGTCGGCGACGACCCGTGGGAACAGGTACGGGCGGCCCTGGCCGCGCTGGGGCGCTGACGAGATCCCGCCGGCACCCGGTGCACCGGGTGCCGGCGGGACCGGCGCCGCCCAATCCCGAGGCGACTGCCGACCTCCTTCTCCCCACCGGACCGACGCCCGTGCCCGGCCGTGACGCCCTGCCGGGGGGCGAGGGCCGCGCGGGCGGCCGCCGTCCGCCTTCCCATGCGGTGGCCGGGAGGGCCCACCGGGGTGCGGCAGTGGGGCGGGCCCGGCGAAAATCGCTTCGAGCGCCGTGGCGGTCGCCTCTACCGTGACCTGGTGACGACTCAGGTGATCGTGTTGAACGGCGGATCCAGCTCGGGCAAGTCCGGGATCGTCCGGTGCCTGCAGGCGGTGCTGCCGGATCCGTGGCTCGCCGCCGCCATCGACTCGCTGGTCGAGGCGATGCCCGCTTCCCTGCGCGCATCGGACGCGGGAATCGCATTCACCGCGGAGGGCGGCGTGAACATCGGATCGGAGTTCCGGGCGCTGGAGGCGGCGTGGCGGGAGGGCGTCGCCGCGATGGCCCGTGCGGGTGCCCGGGTCATCGTCGATGACGTCTTCCTCGGCGGGGCGGCGTCCCAGGAGCGGTGGCGCAGGGCTCTGGCCGGACTGGACGTGCTGTGGGTCGGCGTCAGGTGCGAGGGGACGGTCGCCGCGGGCCGTGAGATCGCCCGCGGCGACCGGACCCAGGGGATGGCCGCGTCGCAGGCGGAGCTGGTCCACCGGGGCGTGGCCTACGACCTGGAGGTGGACACCACGCACACGGAGTCCCTGGACTGCGCGCGGGCCATCGCCGCCCGGACCGGGTGACCGCGGACTCGGTTGCCCGCGGGCTCGGTTGCCCGCCGGCTCGGTTGCCCGCGGGCTCGGTCGCGCGGACGTGGTCGTCCCCGGGCGCAGTGGGTCGCGGACGCGGTCGTCCGCGGGCTCCCACTCCCCCGTCGCCGCGAGGAGACGTGGTACGTCCCGTACCGTGCGGGGGAAGGAAGCGGATCACTGCCGGTTCCCCGCCCGCCCCTCCTCGTCAGGGTCGTCGACGGTGCCGGGCCGCCTCGTGGACCGTCCGTCCGGTTGGTGAAGGATCCGGAGGCCATCCCATGGACATCCGCACGACCCATCGCGCCCTGCTGAAGCGCCTGCTGCCCGGCGAGGAACCGGGTGGTCTCGCCGTGCGGCAAGGGCAGTTCCACGACGTGGTCATGGGCGCGGACCGTGTCGTGTGCCTGCCCCGCAGCCGGGCGGCGGCCGCCCGGCTGCCCGAGCGGGCGGCCGTGCTGCGCGCACTCGCCGGTGTCGACCTCGGCTGCCGCGTACCCGAGCCGTCGGCCCAGGGCGAGGCCCCCGGCGCCGACGGGGTGCCGTTCCTGGTGCTCAGCCGCGTTCCCGGGGAACCGCTGGAGGCCCGCGCGCTCGACGACGCCCGGGTGGCCGGCGCCGTGGCGGCGCAGTACGCCACCCTGCTGGCCGGGCTGGACCGCGCCGGCCGCGACGCGGCGGTACGAGCGGTTCTGCCTCGGACGCCGGCGGACCGGTGGCGGCGGTTCGCGACGAGCGTGCGCGCGGAGCTGTTCGCCCTCATGTCCGACGGCGGGCGCCGGCGGGCCGAGCGGGAGCTCTCGGCACTCGACGGCCTCCCCCACCTCACCGAAGCGGTGGTCCATGGTGACCTCGGTGCCGAGAACGTCCTGTGGGAGTGGAGGGACGGCCTGCCGCACCTGACCGGAGTGCTCGACTGGGACGACGTCTCCCTCGGTGACCCGGCCGAGGACCTCGCGGCCGTCGGCGCCGGCCACGGTCACGGCCTCCTGGAGCGGGTGCTCGCCCTGGGCGGCCGGCCGGACGGCGGGCTCGCCACCCGCATCGCGGCGATCCGCGGCACGTTCGCCCTGCAACAAGCCCTGTACGCCGCCCGCGACGGCGACGAGGAGGAACTGACGGACGGCCTGGCCGAGTACCGCTGAGACCCGGCTCCGGTGGCGGCCGTCGCACACCGCGGCCCTCAGCCCAGCAGCGCGGCCGTGCACTCCTCGATGAGGTCCTCGGCGTGCGGGGGCAGCGGCGTACCCGCTCGCACATGGCGTCGGACCACGGACAGCGGCAGGTCGACCAGGGCCAGGACGATGCGGTCCCGGCCCTGCTCGCCCGTGGCGCCCAGGGCCCCGGCGAGGGCCTCCAGGGTGGCGAACACCCGCCGGTTACCGGAGTCGGCGCGCCGGGTGTGCTCTTCGGACCAGTCGGCGCGGCCGAAGTCGGCGGCGCCGTACAGCAGAAGAGCGACCTCCTCCGGATGCCGCCGGCTCCAGCCCACCGCGTACCGGGCAGCCGCGCGCGCGGCGCGGCGCGGGTCGCTCTCGCCGTCGAGGACGGCGAGGTAGCCCTCCTGGAAGCGTTCCACGGTCCGCAGCCACACCTCGGCGAGGAGCGCCGGGCGCCCGGCGAACCGGTGGTAGACCGAGCCGCTCGGAGCGCCGACGGCCTGGGCGACCGCCGACATCGTCACGGCGGGCGGTCCTCCGGCGGCCGCGAGGCGAACGGCGGCGTCGAGCAACTGGTCGGTGTCGAAGCGGGGTGGTCTCGCCATGAAACAGAGAGTACCCTCCAATTAATTGGAGGCATCCCTCCAATACTATGAGGGGAGGGCGCATGGGCGTCTACAACGTGCACGGGCGTCTGCTGGCCGCGGAGGAGAGCACGGTGGGCGCGCTCGTCGACACGCTGGCGAGCGGAGAGGGCGACCGGTTGTGGCCCGGCCGCCACTGGTCGCCGATGGCGTTCGACCGCCCGCTGGCGGTCGGCGCGGTGGGCGGGCACGGCCCGGTGCGCTACACCGTGTCCGGGTACGCACCCGGGCGCTGGATCCGCTTCGAGTTCACCGGGCCGCGGGGGTTCCACGGCTTCCACGAACTGGCCGTGCTGCCCGTCGACCCGGAGCACACGCTGCTGCACCACACTCTCGCGATGTCGACCAGCGGCCTGGCCCGGATCACCTGGCCGCTGGCCTGGCGGCCGATGCACGACGCCTGCCTGGAGGACGGACTGGACCGCGCCGAACTCGCCTGCACGGGCACCGTCGCCCGCCCGGCCCGCTGGTCGCCGTACGTCCGTCTGCTCCGCCGGCTGGCCGCCCGCGCCGCCCGCCGCGGCCCCGGGACCGCCGGCCTTTGAGCCGGAGGGGCCAGGGCCGCCCCGGCCGCCGGGCGCGCGGCCCCGAACCGGGCGCGCGCCCGGCCGCGCCGGTCCGGCGGCGCGCGGTGGTCACCCGCTCGTGGCCCGCTCCCCCGCCGCGCGCCCGGTGCCGCGGCGTGCCGCGACGACCGCGCCCAGCACCAGGCCCGCGCCGAGGACCACCAGTCCGCGCAGCCACACCGCGGCCTCGATCCGGGTGGCCAGCAGGACGCAGGAAGCGGCGCCGAGCACGGGAAGCACGGTCGGGGCCCGGAAGTGGCCCGGCTCGCCCGGGTCGCGACGCAGCACCAGGAGCGCGGTGTTGACCATGAAGAAGACCACGAGGAGCAGCAGGACCAACGTGGACGCGAGCGTGGTGACACTGCCGGTGAGCGCGAGCAGGGCCGCCAGACCGGTCGTCACCGCGATCGCCACCCAGGGGGTGCGGCGCCCGGGCAGTACCGCGGTCAGGGCGCGGGGCAGCAGGCCGTCGCGGGCCATCCCGTACGCCAGGCGCGAGGACATGATCCCGGTGAGCAGCGCGCCGTTGGCGACGGCCACGAGCGCGATGGCGCCGAACAGCCGCTCCGGTACGCCGCCCGCGGCCCTGACCACTTCGAGGAGGGGCCCGCTGGACCCGGCGAGCGTGCTCGTCGGGACGGCGGCGGACGCGGCGGCGCCCACCAGGACGTACACCACGCCGGCCGTGACGAGCGCGGCGAACAGGGCGCGCGGGTAGGAGCGTCGGGGGTCACGGGTCTCCTCGGCGACGTTCACCGAGGTCTCGAAGCCGACGAACGAGTAGTACGCCAGCACCGCGCCGCTCAGGACGGCCGCCGCGGCGCCGTGCTCGGGCGTCCCCAACCGGGTGAGCCGGCCGGGGTCGCCCTCACCGCGCAGCAGGAGCCAGGCCCCGAGCACGACGATGATCGCCAGGCCGCCCACCTCGATGACGGTGGCGGCGACGTTCGCCCGGGTGGACTCGCGGATGCCGCGGGCGTTGAGCAGGGCCAGCGCCACCAGGAACAGCACGGCGACGGGGCCGACGGGCACCGAGACGAAGGCCGCGAGGTAGTCGCCCGCGAAGCCCCGGGCGAGCGCGGCCACCGACACGACGCCGGCGGCGAGCATGGAGAACCCGGCGAGGAACCCGGCGAACGGCCCGTAGGCGCGGGTCACGTAGTGCGCGGCCCCACCGGACCGCGGGTACTTCGTCGCGAGCTCGGCGTACGAGGCCGCCGTGAGCAGGGCCAGGGCGAGCGCGACGGTCAGCGGCACCCACACCGCCCCGCCCGAGTCGGCGGCGATCCGGCCGATGAGGACGTACACCCCCGCGCCCAGGACGTCGCCGAGGATGAAGAAGTAGAGCAGGCGCGTGGTCAGGGCACGCTTGAGTGGTCGGTCTTTTCCGGTGGCCATGAAGATCCGCTTTCCCCGGGGGCGGCGTGACACGCACGGGGTGCGGGGGCCGTCCACCCCTCTGGCCCACGGGGCGGGCACGGCGGCCCGCCGGGGTGGCGCGGGGGTGGATCGGGGCGCCGCGCCGCCGCCCCGCCGGTGCCGGAGCACGGCGGGGCGGCGACGCGGCGGGCCGTCAGGGGGTGGTGCGCCGGGTGAACCGGTGCCACCAGTGCCGGCGCCGGGGGTGCACGGCGCGACCGAGCCTCCGGCCGAGCAGTACGTAACCCAGCAGCGCGCCGGTGCTGTTGAGGATCACGTCGTCGACGTCGAAGGCCCGCCCGGTGATCAGCGCGCCCTGCACCAGCTCCACCAGCGTCATCACGACGGCGGTGACCACCACGACCCGGAGCAACCCGCGGGTGCGCGGCGCCAGCACGGGCAGCAGCAGGCCGAACGGCACGCCCAGCGCGATGTTCCCGCCGAGCTGCTTGACGGTGTCGCGGAAGGCGGGCTGCCCGAGGTACTGGCGGATGGAGTCACCGGGGCGCAGGTTGCTGTGCGTCAGCTGTTCGGAGGCGACGGACGGTTCCAGCGTCAGCCGGGCCAGGACCACCGCGAACCCCACCATGAACACGAAGGACACCAGCATGGCCGCGATGCGGGCTCCTCTCGGCCACCTGGGGCCGGCCGGCGCCGCTCCGGGGTCGGGTGCCGCCTCCTCCTCCGCCCGTTTGGTCGTGTCCCGCCGGACCGTCCACGTCATCGTCAGCCCCCTCCCGAGGTCAGCCTTCAGGCAGCCCGGCTACCCCCGGTACGAAACCGCACACACCCCACGGGACCGGGGCCGGCGGGGCGGGCGCGGCGTTCGCCACGGGGCGGGCGCGGGCCGGACCGGAGGCGCCGCCGAACGGGGTGACGGCCCGTCCGCGACGCCTCCACGCGGCCGGGCACGCGGGCCGGCGCGGGCCCGGACGGATTCCCCGGGCCGGGCCGTCCCGCGTGCCTCCGAGGAGGGGCCCGCCCGGCGGGGTCACGCGCAGTCGCCGTCGGCGCGCTTCGGGGACGTCCGGGGCGACCGCCGGTCCCGTGATCAAGGACGGTGACCGGCAAGCGAGTTGGAAGAAAACGTTCCGCAACTGTCCGGAACCTTGTCAGCCCGTCGAACGTCACCCTATTCTCACCGACGGAAAGCGCTTTCTGATTGACGAGGGCCGTCACCGACGGCCTCGCACACCCATGCCGCGGCGGGCCCACCGAGCCCGATCCGCATCGGGAGGAGCCCTCCTTTCCGGGCCGACCAGCGACCCGCCCGACGACGGGCCGGTACCCCCCGACGGCCTGCCGGAACGACCACGGCACGCAGCGGCACCCAGCATCCGAAGACGAAGAGGGAGACAAGGATGAGGCGACCAGTCGCACTGCGACTCTGTGCCGCGACGGCCACCATGGCCCTCGCGGCCGCGACCGGGGTGGTCCTGTCGACGCCCGAGGCATCGGCGGCGACCGGTGGCGTCACCGGCTACGCGACCCAGAACGGCGGGACCACCGGCGGCGCGGGCGGGCAGACGGTACGGGCCACCACGGGAACCGCGATCCACGCGGCCCTGTGCGGCCGGGCCAGCAGCAGCACCCCGATCACCATCCAGGTCGAGGGGACCATCAACCACGGCAACACCGGCAAGGTGTCGGGCGGCAGTTGCAGCACCGCCGCCGGCGTGATCGAGCTGAAGCAGATCAGCAACGTCACGATCGTCGGGGTCGGCAGCGGAGCCGTCTTCGACCAGCTCGGCATCCACATCCGCGACGCCAGCAACATCGTCATCCAGAACGTGACCGTCCGGAACGTCAAGAAGTCCGGCTCGCCCACGTCCAACGGCGGTGACGCCATCGGCATGGAGAGCAACGTCCGCAACGTCTGGGTCGACCACGTCACCCTGGAGGCGTCGGGCGGGGAGTCGGAGGGGTACGACGGCCTCTTCGACATGAAGGACAACACGCAGTACGTGACCCTGTCCTACAGCATCCTGCGCAACTCCGGCCGCGGCGGCCTCGTCGGATCCAGTGAGAGCGACCTCTCCAACGGGTTCATCACGTACCACCACAACCTGTACGAGAACATCGACTCCCGCGCCCCCCTGCTGCGCGGCGGCACCGCCCACATCTACAACAACCACTACGTGAGCCTCAACGAGTCCGGCATCAACTCCCGGGCCGGGGCACGCGCCAAGGTGGACAACAACTACTTCGAGGACTCCAAGGACGTCCTGGGCACCTTCTACACCGACGCGGCCGGCTACTGGCAGGTCAGCGGCAACATCTTCGACAACGTGACCTGGTCCAGCCCCGGCAGCGAGAACAAACCGGCCGGTCCCGACCCCCAGTCCAACACCACCGTCAACATCCCCTACCCCTACGGCCTCGACGCGGCCGGTTGCGTACCGGGCGTCGTGAGCCAGACGGCGGGTGCCAACAAGGGCCTGCGGGTGTCGGACGGCAACTGCTCGCCGCAGACACCGGCTCCGACGCCGACATCGACGCCGACCGGCCCCACGCCGAGCCCCACCGCCACGACGCCGAGCCCCACCGCCACGCCGGGACCGACGCAGCCCAGCGGGACCAACCTCAGCATCGGGGCCGGCTCCGACGGCTCCGGCAAGGCCGACGGGACGAGCTACGGCAACGTACGGGACGGTGACCTGAGCACCTACTGGTCGCCGACCGGGTCGACCGGCTCCATCTCCATCAAGTGGGGCTCCCCCACCGCGGTATCCAAAGTCAACATCCGGGAGGCGTCGGGCTCCGTGGGCAGCATCGGGTCCTGGCGGCTCGTCAACGCCGACACCGGCGCCGTCCTGACCTCCGGCAGCGGGGCGGGCGTCATCACCTTCGCCCGCACCTCGCTGCAGAAGCTCACCTTCGAGATCACCGGCTCGACCGGCACGCCGCGGATCGCCGAGTACGAGACCTACGCCGGATAGCGGCGCGGTCCCGCCTCACGCCCGGAGCCGGGGGCCGTCGGACGCGGCGGCCCCCGGTCCCGGGCCGTCAGGGAGTCGGCCTCGGACCTCCCGGGGTGCTCGGGCATGCGGAGGAGCCCCGGTACGGCGTGCGCCGTGGGGGGCGCACGCCACCGGCTGCCGGGACGGCAGGCGAGTCGCCGGCCGGTGGGGTGAACCGGAAGCGGCGCGCACGGCTCGTTCCGCATGCCCGTGCGAGTACCGGCCGACCGGGGCGCGGTCAGGGCCACCCCTGATGGCTCCGGCGCCTCCGGTCGGCCGACGACCGAGAATCTACGGAACCGGAACGTGCGCGGCCATCCGGGTGGGCGGTGGCCCGGATACGCAATCAACCGCGCCCGGACCGTGCCCCGACCCGCGTACCCGGTGGAGCCCCCCCACTCGGGGCCGGGGCGGGCGCCTTCCACCCGGTCGTCCGCGGGACGCGGAAGCGGCGGGCACGGAGGCGTCCGCCCGGGAACCACCCGGCACGCGGGCGGACGCACGGGTCGCGGGCGGACGCGCGGGGCGGGGCGCCGTGCGGCCCGGCGTCAGAGCCGGCTCAGTTCCCACAGGCGGCAGATCCCCGTGCCGTCCGCCAGGTACTGGCCTCCGCCCACGTCGGGCCGGGTCACCACGTAGTCCTTCTTCTGCCACAGGGGCACCAGGGGGACCGATGTCGCGACAGCCCTCTGGATCACCCGGAACTGGTCCATGGTCAGGGCCCGGTCGGTCTGCTGCTGCGTCTTGCGGATCGCCGTGCTGATCTCCGGTGACGAGAAGCCGTTGTTCAGTACGTTGTCCGGGCCGACCAGGGGCTGGGTGAACGTCTCGGGGTCCGGGAAGTCGGGCGACCACCCCGTGAGGAAGGCGTCGAACTCCCCCCGGGCGTAGCGCTTCTGGTAGGTGGGCCAGTCGGGCTCCTCGACGAGCGTGACCTCGAAGACCCCCAGGGCTTCCAGCTGCCGTTCGAGTTCCTTCGCCTCCAGGGCGGCGGTCCCGCTCTGGTGGCCCAGGGTGAAACGGGCCGGTGTGGGGATTCCGGCGGAGGCGAGGAGTCGCCTCGCGTACCGGGGGTCCGCCTCGGGGTAGGCGTCGAAGAACGCCGTGCTGTGGCCGGTGATGCCCTGGGGGATGAGCGAGTACAGCGGTGTCACGGTGCGCCCGTACACCGTGCCGGCCAGGTGCCCGCGGTCGACGAGGGCCGCGACGGCCCTGCGCGCGGCCACGTCGGCCAGGGGGTTGCCCTTGCGACGGAGGTTCACGGCGAGGTAGTGGGCCTCGGTGCTCTGCCCGATGGAAAGACGCAGGTCGGGGCTGTTCTCGTCGAGCTTCGCCAGGGTCGCCGACGGGAGTCCCCGGTAGGCCACGTCGACCGTGCCGGCCCGCCAGGCCGCCTCGACCTCCTGTGCCTCCTGGTAGTACCGGATCCGGATGGGCGCGCCCCCGCCGCCGGGCACCGCCCCCTGGTACCGGGGGTTCGGCTCCAGGTCGATCCTGTCCTCGGACCGGGAGGAGATGACGTAGGGGCCGGAACCGGTCACCTCCCGCACCGTCCGCAGTTCGTCGGACGGGTACACGGACGGGTCCACGATGGACCCGGCGCCCGTGGCGATCTTCGACGGCCACGTCGCGTCGGCCGTCTTGAGGTGGAAGGTCACGACGGAGCCGTGTGCCTCCACCGACTCGAGGTTCGCGAGGAGCGGTCCCGGTCCGAGGGGGTCGTTGATCCGCAGGATCCGGTCGAACGAGTGCTTCACCGCTGTTCCGGTCACCCTTTTCCCGTTGGAGAACTCCAGACCGTCGCGGAGCAGGCACCGGTAGGTCAGGAGGCCGGAATCGGTGAACCCGCACTTCTCGGCCGCGTCCGGCCGGGGCGCGGGCGCCCCGGGCTCGAAGGTGAGCAGGCTCTGGTAGACGTTGCTGTACAGCGCCCACGAGCCGCTGTCGTAGGCCCCGGCGGGGTCGAGGTGTGTCAGGACGTTCGCGGTCCCGATGACGATGGGAGCGCCGCCCCCGCCTTCGTCCGGTACCGAACGGCAGCCACTGACCAGCAGTAACGCCACGCATCCTGCTGTCGCCCGTAGGTGTTTCGCCTTCATAGGTGCTGTTCTGCTCTCTTTGGTCCGTACGCCGCGTCCGAAGACGGGTGCCGAGCGGTGGGCGCCGGCGGGGCGGGTGCCTGGCGGCCCGGTCGTGTCCGGGGACGGGGTGGGGGTGACGGGGTGGGGCCGGCCTCCTGCCGGAGGCCTGTTCCTCACGGGTTTTCCTTCCTGCCGAATCCGTCGCCGCCTCGTGCGGCGGCCGGTCGGCGGGGAGAACCTACGGGCCGATCTTCGCGCCCTCCATCCGGACGGGGCCGGATACGGATACGTCAACAATCCCGGGCCCTGCCGGTACCGCGCCGCCGCGGTCCGCCGGCGAAGGGACCGGTCCGTGCCGGACGGGTCACGGTGCGTGCGGCACGCGGGTGAGGGCCGGCGGGGCGCCGCGCCCGCGCGGACCTGGGCTTTCGGCCCCCTCCGCCCCGCCGGCGTCGCGGCAGCCGCGCGGCCCCGGCACGGCGATCGCGGCCGGGGCCCGGAGGGCGCGGTGCCGTGCCGTGCGTCCTGCGGAGGCGCCGGCCCGCGCCGGACGCCGGCGGCCGCCGGGCGCCGGGACCGCCGTTCGGGCAGGTACGGGACCGTCCGGTCCGCCTTCCCGGGGCCGGTGCGCGGTTCTTTGCGTATACGTGCTTCACCGCCCCTGATTGCCCGCGGTGTGCGCGGGCCGGATCGTTGACATGCCGAGGACGGAGCGTCCGGCACCCGAGCGCCCGGTGAAATCGGATACTCCCGGCCGCTGGGCCCGACACGGGTACCAGCTCGAACGGACTGGAGCCCACGTCATGGTCATCGAACGCGTCCTGAGTGGAGCACCGCAGCGCGTCTGGCCCGATCACCTGCGGGGTCTGGCCGCCTGCACCATGCCGGCCTCGCCGGAGGTGGTGCCCGTGCTCCGGCGGTTCTCCCGGACCGTCGCACGGGGCTGGCAGCTGCCCGACCGTTTCGACGAGGCCCTGTCCGTGATCGTCACGGAACTGGTCACCAACGTGGTCCTGCACAGCGACAGCCCGTGGGTCTCCCTGGCGATCGACGTCCGCGGCAGCGCCCTGACCGTCGAGGTGATGGACGGCGGGTCCTGGAAGGACCGGGGCGCCCCGCGCCGGGAGCCGCTGGACGACCAGGTGGCCTGTGGGCGGGGGCTGCGCCTCGTCGACGCCTACGCGACCCGGACGGTGGTGCGGCGCGTGGAGGCGGGGACGTCGGTGACCGCCGTCATCGCCCTCACCACCCCGCAGGAGCAGATCTGCCCGGTGGTGCGGCCCGCCCTCGGCGCGTTGGTCTAGACGCCCCGGTCCGGACGCCCCGGCCCGGGGCCGGCCCGCCGGTCGGACCTGGGCCGGCGGACCGCAAGCCCCGGCGCCTCCGCCCCCTCTCCGGACGGGCGCCGTCCTCCCCGTGCGTTGCCGCGGCGGCGTCGGGGGGACATCCTGGGAGACCGGAAGACGTCAGGGCCCCGACGCACCGGGCCCCGCGGGGGCACCCGCCGGCCCGGTGGTCCGTGAGGCGGACCCTCGGGTCGAGGCGGCGTACGGAACGTAACCTCCGGTCGCCGGACGCGCCGCGGCGCGTCCGGGAGCCGGGACCTCGGAGTCATGGGACGGTCGCGTGGTCGCCACACACGAGTCCGCGGGGAGACCCGCGCCGCTGCGCTCCCTGGTGGACGCCGGGTCGGGGGCGGTGCTGGTCCTCGTGGAGGGCGCCGCCGGCATGGGCAAGAGCCACTTCCTCCGCGGGGTCGGCGCCTCGCCGGAGGCCGCGGGGGTGACCCGCCTCGCCTGGAGGTGCGGCGATCCGGACGCACAGCCCGAGGTCGTGCGGCAGGAGGGGCCGCTGCTGCTCCTGGTGGACGACGCGCACCGGGCGGGCGCCGAGGAGCGGCAGCGGCTCCGCCGTGTGCTGGAGGCCCCCTGGCCGGGCCTGACGGCCGTGGTGTCCTACCGCCCCGAGGAGCTGGAGGTCCCCGGTCTCCCGCTCGGGGCCTCGCCCGACGGCTACCCGCCGGAGCTCACCGTGGTACGGCACCGGCTGGAACCGTGGGACGCGGCCGGGGTCCGCCGTGCCGCGGCGGAGGTCCTCGGCGACCACGGCCCGGCCGAGGTGGTGACGAGGCTGTGGGAGCGTTCCGGCGGGGTGCCGCAGGTGGTGGTCGACCTGCTGGCGCTCCTGCGGGGACGCCCGCTGGAGGAGCACACCGTCGACGGCCTGGACGGGCTCGGCGTGCCGGTCCGGCTGGCCGAGCTGGCGCTGAGCCGGACGCTGCGCCTGTCCCCGGAGGACCGGCCGGTCGTCTGGGCGGCGGCCGTGCTGGACGAACCGGTGAGCCGGGACGAGCTGGTCGCCGTGTCGGGCCTGGGCCCGGCGCGGGGCAGGAGCGCGCTGCTGGCGGCGCTGGCCTGCGCGGCGCTGGCCGAGCGGGAGGAGGGGCGCTACGGGCTGCCCGTTCCTCTCGCGGCGCTCGCCGTGCACGCCTCCGTGCCCGGACCGGTGCGCCAGGAGCTGCACCAGCGGGCGGCCCGTGCGGTGGCCCGCCGGCAACCGGTGCCCTGGGCCGTGCTGGCCCGGCACCACCGGGCCGGTGGCCACGTCCGCGGATGGCTGCGGGCCGTGGAGAACGCCGCCCGGGCGGCGGCCGGGTCGGGGCGCCACCAGGAGGCGATCGGTCTGCTGGAGCCCACGCTCACCTCCCCGGTGGTGCCGCCGCAGGTGCGGGCCCGGCTGGCGCCGCTCCTGGCGCGCAGCGCCGTCGTCGGGCTGCGTTCGGACCAGACCGTCGAGGTCCTGAGGCACATCATCCGCGACGCGTCGCTCCCCCTGGCCGTCCGTGGCGAACTGCGGCTCGATCTGGGGTTGTTGCTGAACAACCAGCTCGGCAGGGTACGCCAGGGGTGGCGGGAGCTGGAGCTCGCCGCCGCCGAACTGCGCGAGGTGCGTCCGGACCTGGCCGCCCGGGCGATGGCGGCGCTCGCCCTCCCGCAGTGGCCCGGTCCTTCGGTCGAGGTGCACCGGACGTGGCTCCTCACCGCCGTGCAGGTCGCGGAGGAGAGCGAGGACGACGTCATCCACGCCGCCGTCGCCGCCAACCGCCTGTCCTTCTCCCTCAGCGTGGGCGACCCGGAGGCGTGGGACCTGGTGGAGTCCCTCCCCACGGACAGCCCGGAGCCGAGCTGCCGCCTGCACGCCGCGCGGGGCCTGTGCAACGCCGCGGACTCCGCGGCCTGGCTCGGCTACTACCCGCGGGCGGAGGAGATGCTGGCCGCGGGCCTGGAACTGTCCGCGAGGAACGGCGCCCCGTACACCGAGCACACCGCACTGGGGACGCGGCTGCTGCTGGAGTGGTACACGGGCCGGTGGGGCGGGTTGGCGGAGCGGTGCGAGAGGTTCGTCGACGCGACGGCCGACATGCCCCTGCTCTCCTCCGACGCCCGCATGGTGCGGGGCCTCGTCGCCTTCGCCCAGGGCGACTGGGGTACGGCGCTGTCCTGGCTGTCCGGCGACGACGCGACGTCGCCGGAGGACACGCCGGCGCCGCTGGCGGCGGCCACGTCCGGTGCGCTGGTCCGTCTCGCGCTGGCCCGCCAGGAAGTGGGCGGAGCGGCGGAGAGGGCCCGCGAAGCCTGGTCGGTCGTCGCCGCCAAAGGGGTCTGGGGGTGGGCGGCGGAGCTCGCCCCCTGGGCCGTGGAGGCGTTGGCACGCGCGGGCGAGCGGGAGACGGCGCGGCACATGGTGCACGCCTTCGCCCTGGGGATCGAGGGCCGTGACGTGCCCGTCGCCCGGGCCGCCCTCGTCTGGAGCCAGGCCGTACTGGCCGAGGTGGAGGGCCGGTGGGGGGAGGCCGTGCGCCTGTACCGGGCGGCGTCGGCCGCGTACGCCGCGCTGCCCCGCCCCTATGCCCAGGCGCTGAACGCGGAGAGCGCGGCACGCTGCGCCCTGGAGACGAGGGGGCGGGACGTCCCGGAGGGGGCCGGGGGCGGCTCCCGCCAGGGCACCGGAGCCGAGGGGCCCCGTACGGAGGAGGAGACCGGCGAGGGCGAGGGGACCGACGGGGTCGACGACACCACGGTGTGGGCGGTGGCCGAACTGCAGGCGTGCACCGAGCGGTTCAGCGACCTGGGGGCGGTCTGGGACGCGGCCCGCTGCCGGGCGGTCCTGCGCACGTACCAGCCGGCCAAGGACAAGCGGCGGCCCGGCCGCCCCTCGCAGGCGGACCAACTCTCGCCGCGCGAACGGGAGGTGGCCGAGCTGGCGGTGTCCGGGCTGACGAACCGGGAGATCGCCACGACGCTGCACCTGTCCCCCCGGACGGTGGAGCAGCACATCGCCCGCGCCATGCGGAAGACCGGCGCGCTGTCCCGGCAGGACCTTCCCCGGCACCTCGTGTGACCGGCCCGCCCGGCCGTCCGGGGCCGTCGCCGTCGGGAACACCACCGCGGCGGTCACGGCCGCGACCGCGGGCGGGTCGGGCGCCGGGGTCGAGGCCGCGGCCCCGCGTGGACAGGACGCGCCCCGTACGAGGGGGCGGGGCGCGCTCAGACGCCGACCGCCTCCTCCATCTCCTCCTCGGCCTCCTTCTCCTCGGGGACGGCCCGGCCCGCGGCGGGGGCGGGGGCCGCGACGGCGGCCCGGGTGCGGCGCCGGCTCTCGGTGACGCCGGCGACGGCGGTCAGGGCGAGGCCGGCGAGCAGCCACAGGACGAGGACGAGGACGTGCCCGCCGAGGGCGTGCCCGTCGAAGTACACGTGGCCGCGGACCCCCTCGACGAACCCGGCGCCGTTCCAGAAGGCGTGCAGCGAGGCGAAGAGGCCGGGCTGCAGCTCGGGCCGGTAGACGCCGCCGGAGCTGGTGAAGTTGAGCATGACGAACAGCACCATGACGCCGAGGGTGGTCCACCGCTTGAGGAAGGTGTGGAGGCCGACGCCGATGAAGAGGATGCCGGCGCCGTAGAGCCAGGACATCGCCCACAGTCCGCCGAGGCCGTGGTCGACGAGGTGGAAGACGGGCCCGGCGAAGAGGACTCCCACGAGGCTGACGGCAAGCGACGTGCCCGCGGCCAGGAGGGCGCGGATCCGCATCGGCAGGACGGCTCCGGCGCCGCCGATGACGGCCACGGAGGCGTACGAGCCGATGCTGAGGGCGACGAGCAGGAAGAAGACGCCCTGCCCGGTGGGGTCGCCGTCGGCGAGGGGAGCGGTGTCGGTGACTTCGAGGGGGGCGCCCTGGGCGGCTGCCACCTTGGTGAAGACCTTCTCGACGGCCAGGGCGCTGGTGTCGGAGGAGGCGCCGGCGACGAGGAGTTCGGGCTGGGGGCCGGGGACGTAGGCGCCGAAGCTCGACTGCTCGCGCAGGGCGGTGACGGCGGTGTCGCGGTCGGCGACGGTGCGGACGTCGAGCGCGCCCGCGCCCTCGTCCTGGAGGGTCTGGGCGAGGACCTGCGCGGCGGGCCCCGATCCGACGACGTCGACGCGGAGGTGGTGGGGTTCGGGGGCGTGGAAGGCTCCGAGGTAGGCGAGCCCCATGCCGACGCACATCAGCAGCGGGGTGAGCAGGTGCCCCAGGACGTGGCGCAACGTTCCCTTGGTGTTCGGCCCTGCGGACACGGAACCTCCATTGGTTGGCTTTTACAACGACAAACCGTTGTACTATACAACCGAAACCGGAGACCCGTCGACCGGCGGCACGGGCGAACGACAAGGGGCACACCATGAGCGAGGGCGCGCGCGAGGCGGCCGTCGAAACCATCCAACGGGAGCTGACGGCTTTCGCCCGCCGCGCCCGGGCGACGGCGGCCCGGCTCCATCCCGAACTGCCCCTCGTCTCCTACACGCTGCTCGCCCACATCCACGACCGGGCCGGCTGCAGCGCCACGGACCTGGCGGCCCACTACCTGCTGGACAAGTCGACGGTGAGCCGGCAGCTCGCCTCGCTGGAGAAGCTGGGCCTGGTCGAGCGCCGCCCCGATCCGGACGACCACCGCGTCCAGGTCGTCCACCCGACGGAGGAGGGGCGCCGCGTCCTCGCCTCGACGCAGGCCAGCCGGCACGCCGCCTACGAGGAACGGCTGCGCGACTGGTCCGCCGAGGACCTGGCCCGCTTCGCGGCGTACCTGGTCCGCTACAACGCCGCCGTCACCCCCGGTCCGCCGGAGACCCCCCGCCGCTGAGCCCGTCCGGGCCCGTGCCCCGCGGATGGCCGCGCCCCTCGCGAGCGGCCGCCTCCGGCACGGGTCGGGGCGAAGGGGGCGGAACGGCCGCACCGCGGCGCGCTCACGTCGCCGAGCCCTCCTCCCGGTCGGACGCCCCCCCGGCGGGGCGGCGGGTGACTGCGCGACAGGTCGCGGGCGGCCGGCCCGTGCCGCCCCGGCGCGGTACCGGTGCCGGCGCCCTACCGGTGCCGGCACCGGCGCAACAGCCCTATGCGGCAGCGGAGGTCACAGGTAGCCGCCGGCCAGGGCCACGAGGGCCACGCGGCGGCCGTGCACGTGGTCGCGGCGGGGGCGGGTGACCGGCCGGGCGGGGAGGTCGAACACGTGCCGGGCGCGCCGCGACCGGCGCTTCCCGCGCCGCCGCGCGGGGGCGGGCTCGGGGTCCGGCGCGCCCTCCTCGCCCCACAGCGCCTCCTGCCGCCACACCAGGGGTATCGCGGTCTGCCCGTCGAGCCGCACCGGGGGCGGGTCGGACAGCTGCTGTTCCACGGCCCACAGCCGGGCCCGCGTCTTCGACGGGATCACGCGTTACCTCCACAGTGACAGGTCACCTCGAAGTATCGGCTGCCCCTTCGCCTGCCGCCCACGCCGGAGCGGCCGCGGGCGCCGCGCCGTCCGCCGGGGGCTCCGCGCGGCAGGGCGGCCGGCGGGGTCGGCCGGTCGACCCCGCGTTCCGGGGGGGGGAACGGACGGAAGCCCGCGACCGGAGTGGTGGCCGAAAACCCCTTCTTGTCATGGTCATGCCCATTTCGAAGAATGCGCGTGACCGTCCACGTACGGAAGGACACCCCCACATGAAGAGGACCCTCGTCGGTGCGCTGCTCGCGTCGGCGCTCATCGGCCTCGGCGCCACGCCCGCGGCGGCCACCGCCCCCGCCCCGGCTTCCGCCGCCGCCCCGGTGGCGGCCTCCGGGGTCGCCGCCGTCGACTTCGCCGGCACCGTGGCCCTGAACAACTGCTCCGGTTCGGTCGTGCGGTTGCCCCAGTCGCAGCCCGACGACCGCGCGCTGGTGCTGTCCAACGGCCACTGCCTGGAGTCCGGCATGCCGGGCCCCGGCGTCGTGGTCGTCGACCGGCCCTCGACCCGCAGCTTCGGCCTCCTGAACTCCGCCGGCACCCGTGTCGCCACCCTGCGGGCCGCCAAGATCGCGTACGCGACGATGACCGACACCGACGTCTCGCTGTACGAACTGACCACCACCTACCGCCAGATCGAGGACCGCTACCGCATCAAGGCCCTCGAACTGGACACGGTCCGCCCCGCGCAGGGCGCCTCCATCAAGGTGGTCTCCGGCTACTGGAAGCGGATCTACAGCTGCTCCGTCGACGGTTTCACGTACCGCCTCAAGGAAGGCGACTGGACCTGGACGGACTCCGTCCGGTACACCGCGGCCTGCAACACCATCGGCGGTACGTCCGGGTCACCCGTGATCGACACCGCGACCGGCAAGGTCGTCGCCGTCAACAACACCGGCAACGAGTCCGGCGGCCGCTGCACCGTCAACAACCCCTGCGAGGTCGACCGGAACGGCACCGTGACCGTCCGCCAGGGCATCAACTACGCCCAGCAGACGTACACCATCGCCCCCTGCGTCGGCACCGGCAACAGGATCGACCTCAGCCGCCCCGGCTGCGCGCTGCCCAAGCCGTAGCCACATCCCGTGCCGTGGCCGATCGGGATCGGACACGGCAGGCGGCCGTCCGGCGGCGCTCCGAGACGGGAGCGGGCCGGATCGGCCGCCGCCCGGGACCGCACGGGCCGCCGGCGCCTACGCGGCCTCCCGGTGCCGCACCGCCTGCGCCACGAGCTGCGCGTTGTCCTTGGCGGGCAGGAAGTCGGCGTCCAGCAGGGTGTCCTCCAGGCCGATACGCGTTTCGAGGCCGTCCCGGAGCGCGAGGCGCAGGACGGGCCACGCGGCGTCACCATCGGAGTGGAGCTGGATCGGCACGGCGCCGTCCTTCCCCCCGAGGACGTCCAGGATCCTCCGGGCGTCCGCGATCGACCGGTCGACCGGCCGGTCGATGACCTCCACCAGGATCCGCGCGTAGTGGTCCCCGCGGTACCTGGCGGCGAACGCGCCGGCGTCGTCCTCCGACCAGATCCCGACTTCGATCCCCACGCCGAGGCCCCGCAGGAGCCGGGTGGTCTCTTCGAACGCCGGCTCGCTGATGTTCACCGAGGCGAAGTCCGGCGGTTCGGTCAGGTCGCTCCAGCGGGCCAGCTCGTCCAGCCGGCGCCGCGGGTCTCCCCCCGTCATCCAGATCCCGGTGGAGACCCCGACCGGGACGGTGCACGCCTCCCTGACCGCTCTCAACGCGGCGTCGACGCTGTCGCGGTGCAGGGTCTCCCGGCCGTCGGCGTCGCGCGGATGCATGTGGATGCTGTCGGCCCCGGCCGCCTGCGCGGCTCTGGCCTGCGCGGCCAGGTCCTCCGGGGTCACAGGGAGGTGGGGGTGTTCGCCCGTCACTCGGCGGCCGTTGAGACAAGCCTGGATCATCCTCGCCATGATGCCATGTCGACCGCCCGCCATCCCGTTCCGACACCACCCGCGGGTCCGGCGGGCCGGGGCGAGGGGCGGGAGGCCGCGGGACCCCGGGACCGGCCGTGCGGGCCCCTCCGGCCGGTGGCCGGAGGCGGCGGACGCGGGGCCGGCCTCGTACGCCTCCCCGCACCGCGCGGCGGGTCCGGCGTCGACCGCCCGGAGGCCGCGGTCGTCCCCGGAGACGCGCCTGCCCCCGGACGTCGTCGCCGCCCGGACGGAGGTCCACGCGGCCGGGCGGGTCAGGACGCCGCCCGCCCGACGGCCGTGTCGACGCCCCCGGCCGCCCGGCCCATCGTGGGGCCGGGCCCCGTCGGACGGCGACAGCACGGCGGGGCACCGCGCACGACGGGCGCGACACCCGTGTACGGGGACGCCGGCCCCCACGCGCGAGGACGCCGCCGGTCGCGCTCCCCGTTCCCGCCCCGGACGAGGCGGCGAACCGGCGGGCCGCCCGCCGGCAGGGAGTCACACGGCGGTCACGGGAAGCCCGGCCGCCCGCCACGCGCGGAACCCGCCCACGAGGTCGGTGGCCCGGGACAGCCCGATGGCCCGCAGGGACGCGGCGGCCAGCGAGGAGGCGTATCCCTCGTCGCAGAACACGATCCACCGGACCCGCGTGGACGTGGCCTGCGGCAGTGCCCCCTCGCCGGCCGGGTCGCACCGCCATTCCAGGTGGTTGCGCTCGATGACGAGGGCGCCCGGGATGCCTCCCTCCGCGCGGCGCGTCGCCTCGGGCCTCGTGTCCACGAGGAGCGCCCCGTCGCGCACGGCCCTCCACGCCTCCTCCGGCCCCAGCCGGTCGAGCCCGGCCCGTACCTCGGCGAGATGCCGGTCGATGCCGGTCACTCCTCCACCTCCTCGACGCGGTCGGTCACCAGCCGCCCGTCGGGCAGCTGCCGGTAGTACGCCATGCTGGTCAGCGACGGCGCGTAGACGTGGATGCTCACGGCCGGCACGGGGCCCTCGTTCACCACCTGGTGGACGAGGCGCGGCCCGAACGCCCGCACCGGGCCCGGCGGAAGCCGCCGCGGCACCGGATGCACCGGGTACGACGTGGGCGGGAAGACCCGTTCGGTCAGCTCTCCGCGCACCACGGTGAACGCCCCCTTCGAGCCGCCGTGTCCGTGGATCTCGGTGCCCTGTCCGGGCAGCCAGGTCAGCAGCCACACCTCGTGGGTGGCGGTGCGCTCCAGGCGCGTGTGGTACCGGTCGGGGCTTTCGAAGCGTACGTACGGGAGCCACAGCTCCGTACGCGCCGCGATCCGTTCCGCCGCCTCCCCGAGCCGCGCGGGGCTCGGGGAGGCGATGACGGACGCGGGGAAAGGGGAGGTGGGCGCGGAGGAGCCGGGGGACGGCACGACGAACATGGGGGTTCCCTGGGTGTGGAGGCGGGCGGTACGGAGAAGGAGCCGCGCCTCGGGAACACCGGGGACGCGACCGTCAGGGACGGTCGCTACGACACAGCGCACTGGCCACGCGGACGAGGTCCACGTGGTGCCGCGCGAAGAAGCGCCTGCTAGTCGGCATGCGCAGCAGATTCCCAGCAGACGCACCGCGGGTCAAGCCGCTCGGCGTGTCGCCGCCCCGGGGCGCCGCCGCCGGGGGGACCCGTCGACCGCCGGACGGCGGCGGGCGCCACGGCCCGGGGGGATCCGCGCGGACCGCGCCCGTCCGTCCTCCCCGGCCGGGGGCCGCCGGACGGTGCCGGCCCTGCGTCCGGGCGCGGATCTCCGGCCGTACGGGCGCTGTCTCGGGGGCCCGGCGGTGTCCCCGGACGCCCGATCTCCGTTTCGTGCAAACATGAGGAGCATGACCGCGGTACTTGTGGGTAGGCGCGCCACGTCGGCCCCTGCAGGGCCGAAGAGAATTCCGTGTATGGAGGAGGGGACGATGACGGTGGCGACGACCGACACGAGCACGAGGGCCATCAGCGGTATCGCCACGCTGCCTGAGGTGGCGGACCCCCGGAAGGTTCCGCCGAAGGACGCCCGGGCGCTGACGAAGCTGTTCATCGAGCAGCTCGCGGTTCTGGAAGAGGGCACGCCCGAGTACCAGTACGCGCGCAACACGCTCATCGAGATGAACATGTCCCTCGTCCGGTACGCGGCGGGTCGGTTCCGCAGCCGCAGCGACGAGATGGACGACATCGTCCAGGTGGGGATGATCGGTCTCATCAAGGCGATCGACCGGTTCGAGCTGACCCGCGAGGTGGAGTTCACCACGTTCGCCGTCCCGTACATCGTCGGTGAGATCAAGCGGTTCTTCCGCGACACCTCGTGGGCCGTGCACGTGCCGCGCCGCCTGCAGGAGGCGCGCGTCGAGCTGGCGCGGGCCACCGAGGAGCTGCGCACCCGCCTGGGGCGCACGCCCACCGTCAAGGAACTCGCCGAGCTGATGAACCTGACCGAGGAGGAGGTCATCGAGGCCCGGCTCGCGTCGAACGGCTACAACTCCTCCTCCCTGGACGCCGCGATCAGCGGTGACGAGAGCGGCGAGACCGCCCTGGCCGACTTCATCGGCACCGAGGACCCGGCCATGGAGCTGGTGGAGGACTTCCACGCCCTGGCCCCGCTGATCGCCCAACTCGACGAGCGCGACCGGCGGATCCTGCACCTGCGGTTCGTGGAGGAGCTCACCCAGGCGCAGATCGGCGAGCAGCTCGGCTGCTCGCAGATGCACGTGTCGCGCCTGCTGTCGCGCACCCTCAAGCGCCTGCGCGAGGGCATGCTGTCCACGCGCTGAGCGCGCGGACAGCAGTCCGCTACAAGAACCTCCGGATCGGAGTGACCGCCGCCTCCAGCAGCCGCTGGAAGGCGGCGCGTCGTTTCCAGCGGGAGAGGTCGATGGCCACGCTGCGGGTGAGGTCCTCGTCGAAGTGGGCGTCGAGGGTGGCGGTGAACTCCTCGTCGAGCACGGCGAGCATGACCTCCTCGTCGTGGTCCATGGAGCGGCGGTTGAAGTTCGTCGAGCCGGTCAGCGCCGCCACCCGGTCCACCGTGATGATCTTGGCGTGCATCATCGTCGGCTGGTACTGCCGGATCTCCACCCCGGCTTCCAGCAGCTCGGCGTAGTGGGACTGGCCGGCGAGCTGGCAGGCGCGCTGGTCGGTGTACGGGCCGGGCAGCAGGATCTCCACCCGTACGCCCCGGCGCGCGGTGGCGCAGAGCAGGTCGATGAAGTACGTGTCGGGTGCGAAGTAGGCGGTGGCCAGGCGGAAACGCTCCTCGGCCGAGGTGAGCATGACCCGGATGAGGGTCTGCATGTCCTGCCAGCCGATGCTCGCCGACCCGCGGACGACCTGGACGATCGACGTGCCGTACTGGGCGTGCTCGGTGAAGCGGTCGCGCTCGTCGTACAGGTCGTCGTGGCACTCGGCCCAGTTCTGGGCGAACGCCGCGGCGACGCCGTCCACGGCCGGTCCGCGGAGCTGTACGTGCGTGTCGCGCCACTCGCCGGGGTCGCGGGCGTCGCCGCACCACTCCTGGGCGATGCCGACCCCGCCGGTGTAGGCGGTGTGCTCGTCGACGATGAGCGCCTTGCGGTGGCAGCGGTGGTTCTGCTTGAACGGCGAGAGCCACACCGGTTTGCGGAACCAGGCGATCTGCACCCCCGCCGCGTCCATGCCGTCGAGCAGGTCCGTCTCTATCTGCCGGGCTCCGAAGCCGTCGAGCAGCAGCCGCACCCGCACCCCTGCGCGGGCGCGATCGGCGAGCGCCTCGGCGAACTCCCTGGCGATCTGCCCCCGCCAGTACACGAACGTCATCAGGTCCACGGTGTGCCGGGCGCTGCGGATGGCGTTCAGCATGGCGGGGAAGATCTCGTCGCCATTGCGCAGCGCCACGAGCTCGTTCCCCTCCGTGGCCGCCACGCCGATCAGCCGCTCCAACCGTCGTCTGAGCCGCTGCTTGCGCTCCTCGCTGTCGGTGGCGGTCTCCCCGGGCGCGGCGCTCATATGGTGCCCTCCGGGGCCTGGGCGGCGGGCGACCCGCCGGTGGCGAGGGCCACCGCGACGGGGGCGGGCGCGGCGGTCCGGGGCACGGCGTAGGCGGCGTGCCGGGCGCCGAAGTGCTCGGGCATCGTTTTCTGTACCTCCCTGGGCGGCGCCCGCCGGAAAAGCGGCGGGCCACGACGGAAGCCTAGTCTCCGGACGAGAGGCCCCGAACGGCGGTGACCCCGTACCGGCGCTCCCCCGCGAAGACGCGTGCCGCCCTACCGGACCCGTGCCCACCTGCGGTCACCCCGTCGGCCGGGCGACGCGCCGACGGCCGGCGCCCCTCGCCCGCACCGGCCGTCCTCGTGTCCGCCCGGCCGCCGTCGGCCTGTTCGGGGATCGCCCTTCGCGTTCCGCGGGGGCGCTCGCGCCGAGCCGCCGCACCCCTCCGACGGCCGCCGGCCCGGGACTTGCCCGCGGCGGACCCGGCGGGCAGCATGATCATGTTCATCACCGGGGGGAATATGCGGCGTACTGCCGGAGCGGGACCGGACCCGGGGAGCGTCCTGCCGATCGGGCCGGGTCTCCCGCGGGTGTGCGGTCGTCCGGCCGACGCGTTCCGCCGGGGCGCGGGTACCTCGTCCTCTTCCCCGTACGCCGCCTCGGCCTCGGCCTCGTCCTGAGCGGCCGTACCGGTCCGGCGCGAGAAGCGCGGCCCCCGGTCGGCGTCGAACGCCCGACGAGCGGATCGACACGTCCTGCTGAATCTGGAGATCTTTGCGTCCCACCTACGCACGCACAGAACGTGGATCGGCGGTGCCGCCGCCGCGACGGCGTCCGCGCTCCTCATCGGCTCGCCGTCGCAGGCCGTGGAGGGGCCCGCGACGACGGCCCACGCCCACACGGCGCGGATCGTCGTCGGGGCGCACGAGCGCGCCTGCACCGGCACGCTGGTCGACCCCCGGTGGGTCCTCACCACGTCGGGGTGCTTCGCGGACGCGACCGGGGCCGTCACGCCCGGCGCGCCGCGGACGCCGACGACGCCGACGACGGTCACGGTGGGCCGGCCCGACCTGACCGACACCACGGTGGGGGCCGTGCGCGCGACCGTCCGGCTCGTGCCGCACCCGCAGCGGGACGTGGTCATGGTCGAGCCGGCGACGCGCGTCACCACCGTGAAGCCGGTGGCCGTCGCCGGTACCGCGGCGTCCGACGGCGAGTCGGTGCGCGTCACCGGATACGGGCGCACGAAGACCGTGTGGATGCCGGACCGCGTCCACGTCGGGACCTTCACGGCCGGTGCGGCCGGGACGGCCGACCCCACCTCGGTCAGGCTGGCGGCCACCGGGGACGCGGTCGTCTGCCAGGGGGACGCGGGCGGTCCCGTCCTGCGTGAGACGGGTGCCGGACCGGAGCTGCTGGCCGTGGTCGGCCGGTCCTGGCAGGGTGGCTGCCTCGGCTCCCCGGACACGGAGACCCGGACGGACGCCTTCGCGACGCGCGTGGGCGACCTGCGCGCCTGGATCTCCGCCACGGCCTTCGCCGCCCAGGGCGACCTGACGGGCGACAAGGCCGCGGATCTCGCCGCCGTCTGGAACGACGGCACCCTGCACGCCTACCCCGGCAACGGCACCGGCGGCCTGTCCGGGGCGCGCCTCCCGCAGGTGGGCGGTACGAGCTGGTCGACCGTCAAGCACCTGACGAAGAGCGACTTCACCGGTGACGGCGTCGCCGACGTGATGGCCGTCCGGAACGACGGCCCCCTGCACGTCTACACCGGCAAGGGCGACGGCACCCTCACCACCCAGACCCCCGTCACGCTCGGCGGCGCCACCTGGAGCACCGTCAAGCAGCTGACGTCCGGTGACCTGACGAACGACGGCATCGCCGACCTCGTCGCCGTCTGGGGCGACGGGACGCTCCACCTCTACCCCGGCAGGGGCGGCGGGCAGCTCGGCAACGGCGTCGCCCTCGCCGTCGGCGGCAGCACCTGGGGCACCGTCAAGCACCTGGCGTGACGCAGGCGCCCGGGACGGCCCCGCCGGCGCTCCCGGCCGGCACCGCCGTCCCGGGCGCCGGAAGCGGAACGTCCCCGCAGGGTCTCCCTACGGGGACGTTCCCGTACACGACCGCGCCGCCCCGGCCGTACGAGGCACTGTGCGAGACACCTCGTGCGGCGGTCCGCGGCGCGGGTCCCTACCGTCCGGCGCTCACTTGTAGGCGATGTCGGACGCCGTGTACCTGCAGTGGGTGCCGTCGGGGCCGCTGCCGTTCGTGCTCGGCTCCGCGCCGGTGTTGTTGCCGATGTACTTCTGGCACGGGACGATCTTCCGGTCGGTGTCGCCGACGATGGTGATGTTCCTCAGCGTCGCCGAATCGCCGTAGTTGGTGTTGATGCCGACGATCCTGCCGCCCTTCCAGCCGACCTCGACGGTGTTGAGGTTGATCGTCCGCTTGTACTGGGTCTTGCAGTTGCCGCACGAGCGGATGAAGGTGCCGAAGTCCTTGACCGCGAAGTTCGACACGTTGAGCGTTCCGGCACCGTTGAACTGGAACACCTTGTCGCTGGCCGCCTTCGCGCCTCCCCCGGTGACGGTGTAGACGCTCGACGAGGAGGTGCCGCGGAACGTCGCCGCGTCCTCGCCGACGTCCTCCCACCAGACGTTCTGCAGGGTGCAGCTGCCCAGGCAGTGGATGCCGTCCGCGGCGGGAGAGCCGATGATCACGTTCTTCAGCACGGCGCCGGCGGCGAGTCGCAGGATCGGCCCCTGGTTCTCGTCCTGGCCCCCGGAGCCCAGGTCGCCCGTGCCGTAGAGGCGCTTCATCCCGTAGTCCTTGGTACCGGATATCGAGATGGTGGAGGCGACGGGCTCACTGCCGTTGGGCGTGGGCCAGACGGCGGCACTGGCCGGCGACGCGCCGCCAGTCATGAGCATGCCAAAAGAGAGGCTGAACGTGGCCAGGGCGCTGCCCACCACGCGCCGACGGTGGCGCGGTCGTGTCGCGGACCTCATGGTGCGGCTCCTTCTTCGTCGTCCGAGAGGGATCACCGGATGCGGGGAGCGGACTTCGGCGACAGGACGGAGAGGCGCGCCGAGCGCATCGGCTCGCCGGCGGAAGGGCGGGGCGCCGGGGGCGACGCCTCCACCGTGACACCGGTCGGTCGACACACAAGGAGAACCAGCCCTCCTCCTGAACCTCGTTCACGTCGCGGAACAAGGAAGGCGGGGTGACGCCGTCCCGGGGCGTCACCTCCCCCTCCTCACCCCACTCCCGTCGCCCCGTTGCGCGAGGGCGAATCACATCCTTGAACGGAAGGTAGAGGGCAAGCGCTTTCTAGTCAACGGCTCGCGCAGGATGTCTCCCGGCTGTGGAACCACGGGTACCGGCATCACCGCCCCGAACCGGCCACCCTCCGCTCGCGGCGCGTCGGGGCGCCCGGACCCGCGGACGGCCGGCGAGCGGCGGCACTCCGGGCAGCCGGGCGGACCTCGCGGCCGATCGGGGCCGCCACGGTCCCCGAGGGGGACCGGCCGTGTGCGGTGCCGCGGCGGACCCCGGCCCGTCGCACCGCTCCCCCGGCGTGGCAGCATCGTCGGCATGCCGGAATCGATGACATCCGATCAGCTCGCCGCCCGCACGTCACGCGCTCTCGATGCCGCCGTCGCCGCGGGGCGCGCCCTCGGGCTCACGGTGACCGACGCGGCCGTGCTCCACGACGTGTTCTCCGTCGTGGTGCACCTCGCTCCGTCACCCGTGGTGGTCCGGGTGCCCACCGTCCTGCCCCCGTACGCCGACCCCGACTCCCAGACGGCGCGACAACGGGTGGAGCTCGACGTGGTGGGGTGGCTCGCGGAGCAGGGTCACCCGGTCGTCCCGCCGAGCCCCCTCGTGCCACGGGAGCCCGTGCGGCGCGACGGGTTCTCGATGACGTTCTGGCAGTACGTCGAGCAGGCCCGGGACGTCGAGCCCGACTTCGTGCGCAACGCCGGCCTGGTCGCCGACCTGCACGCCGCACTGCGCGAGTACCCGGGTGAACTGCCGTTCCTGTCGGCCGCCGAACCCCGGTTCGTCACGGAAGGGCTCGCCGCCCTCGAGGCGCGCCCCGACCTCATCGAGCCGGCCGACCTCGACCGCGCACGGCGCGAGTGGAAGGTCCTGGAACCCCTCGTCAGCTCGCGCGCGGCGTTCGAAGCGGCGTTCCCCGGGATCGACTTCCAGCCGATCCACGGCGACGCCCCCGCGGTGAACATCGTCGCCTCCTCGGACGGCCCGCTGTACTCCGACTTCGAACTGGTCACGCTCGGCCCGGTCGAGTGGGACATGGCGGCTCTCGGACCCGAGTGCGAGGCCGCGTACGACTCGGCCGCGCGGCGCCGGGGCCTGCGCCGGCTGGACGAAGGCGTGCTGCGCCTCGTCAACGCCGTGGGCATGTCCCGGGCCGTGGCCTGCCTCGCGCTGGTGCCGCAGTTGCCCCTGCTCGCGGAGGCGCTGAAGCCGGCCGTCGAGCAGTGGCGGACGATGCCGTTCGCGGGCGGTCTGGGCGACTGAGCCGTTCCGGGCGACGAGGCCCGTGCGGCCCGGCGGTCACGGAGGTGACGCGCGGGAGCCGGCCGTCGCTCAGGGCCGTGGGCGCTCTCCGGGCCGGAGAGCGCCCACGGCGCCGGTGGCGGGGCCGCCGGCGGTTCGGGGCGGCGGGGCCGGGCGCCTTGCGGACCTACCCGACCGTCAGGGTGAAGCGGCGCGGGTTGCCGTCGTGGGCGGCTCCCGAGACGTCCGGCCGTCCGTCCGGCCGGACGTCGTCGTACGGGAAGGCGTAGCCGATCGGCGTGTTCGCGTGGACCACCCGCGACCAGTGGTTGGTCGACGGGTCGCGGTAGTAGTCGGAAGGGGCGGGGCCGTTCGGCTGGTCGGGGTGGGTGAGGAGCGTCGTGCGGTTGAATCCCGCCGCCAGCCGGGCGAGCAGCGCCTTGCGGTCGTCGGAGTCGCCGGGGTTGTTGGTGAACGGCCCGTGGTTGCAGGTGAAGACGTCCCTGGAGGTCGGCTTGGCGAAGCTGTGGCCCCCGGTGAAGGTGAGGACGTCGCCGTTGACCCGGCCGGTGCGTACGCCGCGACCGCCCTGGAGGTCGATGCGCAGGTCGGTGGTGCGGTACTTCTGCCAGACCCGGTCGATGTAGCCGGTGAAGGCGCTGCGGAACGGCATCTGGTCGGGGCGGTCGAAGTACGGTGCCATGAGGTTCTGCGGGGAGATCACCCGCAGGACCGAGCCGTTCGACGCGCGGATCACCAGCTTGTCCCACGGCTGGCCGTCCCGCGCGGCCTGGGCCACGAGTTCGTCGGCGATCCGCTGCACGGCACCGGCCGGGAGCGGCGCGACGGTGTGGGTGGCGTCACCGGTGAGGGTGAGGCCGATGGGCAGGGCGGTCACCAGGTCGACGTAGCTGATGTTGGCGTACAGCTGCTGCGGGTTGAAGGTGAACTCGGCGAACGACCAGATGCGGCCGTAGTTCCGGTCCGAAGGGGTCGCGAAGGCCGGTTCGACGAGGGCGGGACCGGGGTTGAGGAAGAAGTCGAGCTTGTTGTCGCGGACGAAGTAGACGCGGGCGCCGTACATCTGCGGCAGCGTGAGCACGACCGGGCCCGCGCCCGCCGGGCGCAGGGGTATGGCGCAGTCCACGGGCAGCGGGGTCATCGTGGAGGAGGGGGACTCGGGGCGGTAGACACCTCCGCCCGGGCGCAGCAGGACCCAGCGACCGGTGCCCTGCTCGTGGCCGGTGACGTAGGCGTGGACCGTGCCGGGAAGCGACCTGTTCTCCAGGGCCAGTTCGCAGGTGGCCGGTGCCGCCGAGGCGCGGTCGCGGAGGCCGAACGCGGTCACCGCCGCGGCGGCCGCGGTGCCGGCGAGCAGGGACCGGCGGGACAGGGGACGTGCGGGGCGGCGGTGCGGTGCGGGGCCGCCCGAGGACATGGCAGAGGACATGGGGGTGCACTCCTGGTGGGGGAAGGAGGAGCGGTGGGGGTGAGTGCGCCCACTCTGGCGCCGGTGGCCGGAGGCGTCAAGAGATGATGCTGAGAGCGCTCTCAGTTTTTCTCCGCCTTCACAAATCGACGTCACCGGCCCCCACTTGGCGGAAAGTGGCCGCCTCACCACCCGGGGGTGCGGCCCGCGGGGGCGGCGGACCCGGGGCTCCCCCGCCGGGCGCGTAGGGTGACGCGCACACGAGGAGAGCGAGGCGACGGTGCCGGACTGGAGACGCAGACTGGGCCTGGAGGCGCACCCCGAGGGCGGGTTCTTCCGGCGGACCTACACCAGCCCCCACGTCACGCACACGGCCGGCGGGCCCCGCCCGACGGCGACCTCCATCCACTACCTGCTCACGCGCGACGAGCCGCGCGGCCGCCTGCACCGCAATCGCAGCGACATCCTCCACTTCCTCCTCGACGGGGGCCCCGTCGAGTACGTGACCGTCACCTCGGACGGTGTCCTGGAACGCGTCACGCTGCGGGCCGGCGACCGCCACTTCCTCGCCGTCCCCGGCCAGGTGTGGAAGGCCTCGCAGCTCGTCGGCGACGCCACCCACGCCCTGGTGGCGGAGGTCGTCACCCCCGGCTTCGACTACGCCGACCACCGATTCGCCGTGGGCGAGGACTTCGCCCACCTGCCCGCGCTGCGTGCGGAACTCGCCCCGTTCCTGCCCTGAGCCACGACCACCGGCGCGGGCCCGTGGCATGGCGTGCCACCGGGGCGAGCCGCGACCGCCGGGGCGCGTCCCGTGACCGCTCGCGCGGGGGCGGAACGCGCCGTCGAGCCCGCGGACGCCGCCGGGGGAAGCGCCCCGCCGGGGGCTCCCGACGCTCCGTCTCCCCCGGCCCCGGTGGGACGGCCGGCCGGGCGCCGGCCAGTCAGGCTGGGGCTGCCGTCGTTCCCCGCCCGCACGCGGCCACCACCCGGCCGTCCGGCTCCTCCCCTCTCCGATGGGAGCGCTCACGGGACGCGGCACGGACCCCCTTCCGCCCGCGGTGGGGCGCGGAAACCCCTTCGCCGCCGGTGTGCCGCGCCCGTACACTCGAATCCATGGGTTCGTACTACTTCTTTCTCTGATTCCGGGCGCGGACGCGCGATGACCGCCGGCCGGTAGGCCGCCGCGGTGTCGTCGCCGTCCCCTTCCCAGGTCCGCGAACCCCGGGCTGTGCCCATGTCCTCACTCAGGGAAAGAACCATGCGCGACCGCGCCCCTTCTCAGTTGTCCGTCAAGGACGTCTCCAAGACGTACGGCGTACGGACCGTCCTCGACCAGGTCTCCTTCTCCGTCCGGCCCGGCGAACGGATCGGAGTCATCGGCGAGAACGGATCCGGGAAGTCCACCCTGCTGCGGCTCCTCGCCGGCATCGACCGGCCCGACACCGGTGACGTCACGGTCGGTTTCCCCGGTGGCGTCGGCCACCTCGCCCAGACCCTCGCGCTCGCGCCGTCCCGCACCGTGCAGGACGCCGTCGACGCCTCCCTCGCCGACCTGCGCGCACTGGAGCGGCGGATCCGGCAGGCCGAGGCCGATCTCTCCGACGCGACGCCCGAACAGCTCCACGCGTACGGCGACCTGCTGTCCGCCTACGAGGAGCGCGGCGGGTACGAGGCGGACACCCGCGTGGACGCCGCGCTGCACGGGCTCGGCGTGGGCCGGCTCGCCCGGGACCGGACGCTCGGGTCCCTCTCGGGCGGTGAGCAGTCCCGTCTCGCACTGGCCTGCGTCCTCGCCTCGGGGGCCGAACTGCTCCTGCTCGACGAACCCACCAACCACCTGGACCTCACGGCCGTGCGCTGGCTGCAGGAACGGCTGCGCGCCCACCACGGGACCGTGCTGGCGGTGACCCACGACCGGGTCTTCCTGGAGGAGGTCGCGACGGCGATCCTGGAGGTCGACCGGGACACGCGCACCGTCCGCCGCCACGGCGACGGCTGGAGCGGGTACCGCGCCGCGAAAGCCGCCGCCCACCGCCGCCGGGTGCGGGAGCACGAGGAGTGGCGGGACGAGCTGGCCCGTACGGAGGCACTGGTCGAGGCCGCCGGGCAGCGGCTCGCCGCCACGGGGAAGGACCCCCGGCAGGGCTTCGGCAAGCACCGCCGCTCCTCCGAGGCGAAGCTGTCGGGGCAGGTGCGCGCCGCCCGGGTACGGCTTGAGCAGTTGCGCCGGGCCCCGGTGCCGGCGCCGCCCGAACCGCTGCGGTTCCGGGCGCACCTCACGGCCGGGGCGCCGGGCGGCGCGGCGGACGGCGTCGTCGCCGAGCTCACGGACGTCGTCGTGGAGAACCGGCTGTCCCTGCCGCGGTTGCGGATCGAGGCCGGTCGCCGCCTGCTGGTGACCGGACCCAACGGCGCCGGCAAGACGACGCTCCTGCGGGTCCTCGCCGGTGACCTGCGACCGGACGCCGGGACGGTGCGCGGTACCGCCCGGGTCGGCTACCTGCCGCAGGAACTGCCCGCCGTACCGTCGCCCGAGGCCCTGCTGACGGTGTACGCGGCGGGGCGGCCCGGACCGGCGGAGGAGTACGCCGACGAACTGCTGGCCCTCGGGCTGTTCCGCGAGGAGGACCTCGACGTGCCGGTCGCCTCCCTCTCGGCCGGCCAGCAGCGCCGGCTGGAGCTGGCCCGGCTGGTGGCCCGCCCGGCGGACCTGCTGGTCCTGGACGAGCCCACCAACCACGTCGCGCCGGGCCTCGTCGAGGACCTGGAGGAGACGCTGGCACGGTACGAGGGCGCGGTGGTGGCCGTCTCGCACGACCGCCGGTTCCGCAGCGGTTTCACCGGCGACCGCCTGGAGCTGCGGGCGGGCCGGGCGGCGGCCTGACGGGACGGGACGGCCCCGTTCCGGTCCCGGGCCGAAGTCGCCGTGGCCGCGACGCGGATGGGAGGGTGGGAAGGTCCGTGTCCACCCGACGGAAGAGGTCCCGGTATGGCCGTCATCCACGCCACCACCATCAAGCCGACCAAGCTCGAACTGCTCACCGCCTGGCTGCCCTCCCGACCGTGGTACGGCGGCGGTACGGGAGGACCGGAGCTGGCGAAGGCCGGGGGGTTCCGGCTGGACGACCCGCGGGGCGAGGTGGGGATCGAGTTCATGGTGGTCACCGACACCTCCGGTACCGACCCGGTCACCTACCTGCTGCCCCTGACGTACCGCGGTGCCCCGCTCGACGGAGCGGAGCACGCTCTCGTCGGCACGATGGAGCACGGGGTACTGGGGCGGCGCTGGGCCTACGACGGCTGCCACGACCCGGTGCTGGTCGCCCAGTTGCTCGCCCTGGTCGAGGGCCGCGCCCAGGCGCAGGCCCAGAGCACCAGTGACACCCCCGACCACGAGGTCACCCGTTCCCACACGGGGGAGGGCCCCCTCCTCACGGACCGCGCCGTCACCGCCACCGACGACGCGGAGGGCACCGCTCTGGATGTCGCGCGCGGCACGACCCTCCGGCTGCACCGGGTCCTGCGGCCCGCGCCGGAGGAGGCGTCCGCCCTGCCGCGGACCGCGACCGGCCACGTCGCCGGCCCCTGGCACCTGCCCGACGGAACCCGCGTCCGGGGGCTGTTCGCCGTGCTGCACGCCGACCCTCGGAACCAGCCGTCCGCCGTCCGGGGCGAGGCCTGACGCCGGCCGTCGCCCGGCGGACCCTCGGCGGGCACGGCCCGGTGGCCTGGCTGCGGCAGGCGGCCAGGGCCCTGGGGCCCGTCCTCCACGGCTGGTACGGGCAGGCCGAGACACAGTACGTCGGAGCGCCCCGGCCCGGGCGGGCCAGGGGCCCCGGACTCCGTTCCGGGCCCCTGGTGTGTGCGCTGCCGGGACCCTGGGGTCCCGGCGTTCGCAGCGGCACGTCCGGCGGACAGGAGCGCTCCCCGTCTCCGGGGGCCGCTCCCCCGCCCGGCCGGGCGGGGGAGCCGTGGATCAGAGGGTGCCGGTGATGCTCAGGCCGACGAGCGTCCCGGGAGCGCCGGTCAGGGTGACCGTGGCGGTCGGGGCCCAGGTCCCGGCGGCGTGCCGGGTGGTGTGCAGGACCTTGCCGTCGGCGGTGACGGCGGCCAGCTGCAGTTCGCCGTCGACGTGGGCGGCGCTGAGGGACTTCGTGGTGACGGTGCCCCAGACACCGGAGAGGTTCCCGTACACGGTCCAACTGCCGTTGCCGGAGCGCAGGGTGTGGAACTGCTTGGTGCCGTTGTCGGTGGCGATGACGACGTGCGCGTCGGTGCCCACACCGGCGATGGAGACGGAGGAGACGGGGCCGGTGACGCCCACGGCCTTGGTCATGTCGCCCCAGCCGGTCCACTGCCCGGTGGTGTTGCGGACCGTGTGGTAGGGCTTGCCTCCGGTGACCGCGACGGTCTGCAGCTGGCCGCCGACGCTGGCCGTGGCGACGGACGTCACCGCCCCGATGGGTCCCGCCGCGCCGGAGACGTCGCCGAAGCGGGTCCAGTTGCCGGCGGCGTCGCGGCGGGTGTGGAACACCTTGTTGTCGGCGAGCGCGACCACGTGCAGGTCGTGGCCGATGGAGACGGCGGAGACCTGCCGGAGGTTGCCCAGGACCCCGGCGACGGCGCCCACGTCTCCGAACGCGGTCCAGGAGCCGTCGGCCCTGCGGATGCTGTGGCGCAGCTTGCCCTGGCTGTCGATGGCCAGGACGTGGGTGTCCTGGTTGATGCCCGCCGCGGTCACCGCGGAGGCCGACGACAGGGTGCCGCCGATGTTGCCGGCCTTGGTCTGGACGTCGGTGAAGTCGGTCCAGGTGCCGTCGGCGAGCCGGATTCCCTGGTAGACGCCCGTGCTGGTCTGGGCGATGGCCTGGGCCCTCCAGCCGGGCTGCGCGACGCGGACGTCCATGATCCACTGACGGAGGTCGTCGACGCGTGCGGCTTCGGCGTTCCGCCGGGTCTCGGTCGAGGGGATGCCCAGGCAGCCGGCCTGCCACGAGCGGCTGGCGAGGGCGACGACCTCGCCGGCGGCGTTGGTGACGGGGCCGCCCGCGTCGCCCTGGCAGATGGCGTCGCCGGTCTGGCCGCCCTCGATGGCGAGGGTGGTCGCCGTGGAGGAGGTCGTGGTGAAGGCGGCGGTGTGGACCTTGTCGGGCACCCACACCGTCTTCGTCCGGCCGAAGCCCGCGGCGGTCAGTGCGGTGCCGGCCCCGGGTGCGGCGCCGGCGATCCTGGCCGGGGTGACGCCGGTGGCCGACCGGTCGAGGCGCGCCAGGAGGACGTCCCGGTCGGTACGGGGGACGACTTCCGCGATCGTGTACTCCTGGGAGCCCAGGGTGACCTTCACCGGCTCCTGGGGCTTGCCGGCCACCATGCCCGTGCCGGGCGTGGTGGTGAAGCAGCTCTGGGAGGTGAGGAGCCACTGGGCCGCGACCAGGGTGCCGGAGCAGCCGCGGGCGTCGGTCTGGTCGCCGACGGTGATCTGGGCGGTGTGGGCGAAGACGCCGGCCGTGTCGGGAGCGCCGATGGCGGCGGTCGCGGTGTTCGACGACAGCAGGCCGGTGCCGATCGCCGCGGCGAGGCCGGCGGCCATCCACGCGGACCGTGGACGGGTACGAAGCACGAGTGTTTCCTTCGGTAGGACGGCAGGGTCCGGGCAGGACGGCATCGTCGAAGGAACCACGCACACCCCCCGGTTGTGACAACCCGTGCAGACTACCGCCGGATTCGGTGGAAGTGATCTTGGAATTCCGGATTCCGCGAAGACCGTCGTGATCGCGGTGTCCACACCCGTCCGCCGGTGCCCGCTCCGGCGGTGCCGCGGGGCCGGCCGCCTCGGCGCCTCCCCCGGCGCCCCCGGAAAACCGGTGCCGTCGCCGCGTACGTGCCGCGTAGCATCCGGCCCATGCCACGCCCCCACGTTTCACCTTCACGCGGCGCGCCGACGGTACCGTCCTGATCACCCACCACGGCCGCTCCGCCGTAGTCCTGCGCGACGCGCGCGCCGTCCGCTTCCTGGTGGAGGTGGAGGACGGCGACGCCCAGCTGGTGATGGCCCGTTGGACGGGCTCGTACACGTTCGGCAACGAACGCCAGGCCCGTCGGCACCCCCGCAATCGCGGGCGGGTCTGAGCAGCCTGCCCCTGCCCGCCGTCTTCGTGGCGACCGGTGCCCGGGTGCCCGCCCGGCGTGCCGCGGTCCCGGCCGGTACGTGTTCCGTGACCGCGCCCGAGAGTGCCCCGGACCCCGGTGCGGCCTCCCGGCCCGGCCTTCCCCGCACCCCCGAGGGGCTCCGGCCGTGCCGGGGAGGATCATCCCGCCGTGCCCGCCGCGTCCTTCACCCCTCGTCGGCCGCGCGCGACGGCGCCGGGCGGCGGACCGGGCCGGCACGGCGGGCGGGTCGTGCGGTCAGCGGTTCCCGTGGCGGAGGAGGAACAGTTGCTTCACCGCGTCCACCACCTGCGCCAACTCGTCCCCGTGCGTGATGTTCTGGGAGCAGTTCACGGTCTCGTTGGTGGTCAGGCGGCTCGGCTGGTCGAAGTTCTCGATGATGTTGCAGTCGTGGAACTGGACGGTCCCGTCGGTCTTCGTCGTGTCGTCGTCGGCCGCCCGCGCGGCCCCGGCAGCGCCACCGGCGACCGCCAGAGCAGTGAACACGCAGACGAGGGATCGGGGAAATCTCATGGCTCTCTTGCCTTCCGGGATCATTTCGCTTCGGCACGCCCGGAAAGAGGCGTGCGGCCGTTCTCGGCCGAGGTCTCACGGAATCACCCGCCCCTGCGGACAGTCGTATCCGTGAGGCGCCGGATGCGCCCTCGCCGCCAGGCGGCGGACGGTGCGCCACCGGGAAAAGCGGTGTTCCAAGCGGGTGGCGCCGTTCCGGCCCCCGCACATTGTCGCTCCCCCCGTGACCGATACCGGTATGACCGATCGGAAAACCATCCTTCTGGGCCATCGCGGAATTCCGGGCCGCCCGTGCCGGTCGATGCCGAAACGGCGACGGGACGCATTCCCCGCCCGCGGCCGACGGGCAAGCCGGCGGCGGTCGCGGCCGGGCCGCGAGGCGTGCGCCGAGGGGGCCGGAGCCGGCAGCCCCCGGCGGGGACACGGGGGGCGGGAGCGGCGCGGCGCCCGTCCACCGGGCCGCTGCGCGGGGACGCCTCGCGCACCTTCCACGCCACGGAAGGTTGTTGAGGGACCCTCAGAAGTCCACACGGCTGGACGGGGTACACCGATACTCACACTTCGTGTCGAACAATCCGGTTATCCCCTCATGTGCTTACGTTTCCGGTGAAGCCTTCCCCCTTCCTCAATCGGGAGACAGAGCATGCGTCAGTTCGTACGTATCTGGGGTGCCGGAATCGCCACGGTCGCCGTGGTGGCCGGTTCGGTCGGCGCGACGGTGGCCGTCGCTTCGCCGTCCCCCGTGCAGCACCAAACGGCCGCCGCGGCCGCTCCGGCCTTCTCGGCCAAGGCATCCATGAAGAACGTACGTGCCTGGCAGCAGTTCCGGGTCCGCGGTGTCGCGAAGAACGTCCCCCCCGGCAGCCGGGTCACCCTCCAGCAGAAGGTGGGTGACCGCGGCTGGACCACCCTCCCCGCCTCGATGAGCACCAACTCCCGCTCCATGTACAACATGCGCGTCGTGCTCGGCATGAAGGGCCACAACAAGCTGCGGCTGGTCGACAGCCGCAGGCAGGCCGTCTCCCCGGTCATCGACGTCTGGGTGCGCTGACCTTCGGCACGCCGCCCGGCACATGGGACGGACGCCTCCCCGGTTCGACCGGGGAGGCGTCCGTCCCATGTCGCCGGGCCCACCGCCGCGTCACGGCCCGCCGACGCCCGCGGTGCGGTTCAACCGCGCGCCAGTTCGTCCGCCGTCCGCACCACCGCCTCGCGGGACACCTCCAGGGCCTCGCGGGACGCCTCGCGTGCCCGGCGCAACCTGGCCTGGCCGTAGCGGAGGAGCGCCGAGGCCCCGGTGACGTAGGCCAGGGTCAGCGCTCCCGCGGCGATCTCCGGCGACCACGTCCGGGCCAGCCGTTCCTGGAGGGCCGTGTGCGCGGTCAGCGCCGCGAGCAGACCGCACGCGCCTCCCGCCGCGACGGCCGACAGCCCGCCGCGGGTCCCCGCGACGGCCTCCGCCACCGTGTCACCCAACTCCTCGCGTACGTTCATCACTTCCCCGACCACCACGGCCACCACGCTCTCGGCTGCTTCAGGCATGTTCCCCGCCTACCCTCCGCGTCCGCGCTCATACGGGACGGTGGACCCGACGCGCCGCGCCTCCCCCGCTCCCGCCCGGCGACCGGAGCCGGCCGCCGCCACACGGGAGACGGGCCCCTCCGTTCCCCTCGTATGCCGCGGCGGCCCCGCCCTCCCGCGCGCCCTCGGATCCACGGTCGACCGCAGGCGGACCGTACGGCTTCCGGTGTCCCGTGTCACCGCCGGTTCGCCCGGCCGAGGCGGATTCTCAGAGCAGCGCGCTGCCGCAAGGACAAGGTCCGGGCCCCCTTCCGATATCCGCGTGGCGCGGGATATCCCTGAGGGTGAGCGGCCGATCGGCGGGCGCAGCGTGAAGAGGAGCGGACCATGGGCGAGGGACGATCCGAGGACGGCTGGCATGTGGACGAGCGGTGCACGAACTGCGATGTCGCCCGGCAGCTCGCCCCGGGCTTGATCGGCGAGGCCGGCGGCCGCTCGGTCGTCCTGCGCCCGCCGCACGACCGATCCGAGCTCCGGCAGCTCCATGCCGCCGCGCACGCCTGCCCCACCCGGTCGATCCGTCCCCCGAGCGGGCGGCTGGACGCGGCGTCGGACCCCTTTCCCCTGGCCGTGGACGACACCGTGTACCTGTGCGGGCACAACTCCCCCCGCACCGCGGGAGCCAACTCCTACCTGTTACGCCGCCCCGACGGCACCGTGATGATGGTGGACACGCCACGCTGGAGCGCTTCGCTGGCCGCGCGCTACGAGACCCTGGGCCCTGTCACCGACATCCTGCTCACCCACCGCGACCACGCCGCGCACGGCCGCGGTTACGCCGACCGCTTCGGCGCCCGGCTGTGGATCCACGAGGGTGACCTCGATGCCGCCCCGGACGCCGACCGCGTGCTCCGCGGCACCGACCCGGCGGAGATCGCCGAAGGGGTGGTCGCCCTCCCGCTTCCCGGGCACACGCGGGGCAGTGTGCTCTACCTCGCGGACGAGCGGTACTGCTTCAGCGGTGACAGCTTCTACTGGTCGCGTACGACAGCGGACCTCGAGGTGGCCGACAGTGTCACCTGGTACTCCATCGAGGAGCTGGCGGCCTCCCTGGCCCGGACGGTCGACCGGTTGTGCTTCGAGTGGCTGCTGCCGGGCCACGGCGACCGCCGCCACCTCCCCGGCGACGAGATGGCCCGTCGGCTGCGGCGGCTGGCGGCCCGTACCCGAGAACTGCGGCCCCGGCCCGTCGACTTCACCGCGGTGCGCTGGTGACCGCCCGGTCCGCGGGTCCCCACCCGGAAACCCCGATCCGCAGGACGGGCGATGACCGGCGGCTCCGGCCCGTCCCGGCCGGGGCAGCCCGGCGCGCGGTGAGGCACCGTGTCCGCTACCGACGCAGTTCGAAGGAAACGTGCGCGGACAGGGCGCGGAGGAGGTCCGGCGCGTCGAAGACCCTGCCGGCGGAGGCGACGCCGACCGTCCTGGTCCGCCCCGTGAGGATGCGGTGGACGGCTTCCACCACGAGCGGCGCGGTGACGGCGTAGATGTCCCGGCCCCTCGCCACGGCGCGTCGTTCGCTGCCGCCGGAGCGCACGACGGCGTCGACGAGGAAGGTCTGCGCGGACCGTCCGCGCTCGTCCGCCGCGGTCGGCGCCGGCGTGTCCGGGGCCGACACGTCCCTGGCCGCTTCCACCGTCATGTAGGTGCGCACCTCGGGGATGGCCAGGTGGCTGGGGACGGTGACGACGTCGGCCATCGTGAACTCCCCCACGACCGGCCGCGTGCCCATCGGGTCGGGAAAGGACCACTCCAGGACCGGCGGGGCGTCACCGGCGTACTGGAGCCGCCCGTCCGCGTAGCGGACGCGCCGGCCGCCCCGCCGCTGCCGGGAGACCTCGCCCGCGGCGCGCGTCCCGGGGGTGGGGTGCCAACTGTCCAGCCCGTAGGCGATGTGCGCCTCGTCGGCCGCCGTCCAGTCGCCCATCGCCGCGGTCACCAGCAGGTCGCCGAGGCCGCCGTAGAAGGCCATCGCCGGGACGACCACCGTTCCCGCGGCGCGGGCGCGGTCCGCGAAGTGCGTGAACGTGTCGGCGTTGGCCTCGATCTCGGCCGCCACGTCCACGTACGGGATCCCGGCGCGCAGCGCCGCCTCGATCACGGGGGCGGCCGTCGTGGCGAAGGGCCCGGCGCAGTTGACCACGGCCGCCGCGCCGGTCAGCGCGCGGTCGAGCGAGGCCGCGTCGTCGACCGACGCCGTCCGGACGTCGAGGCCGGGGCCGGACGCCGCGAGTTCCCGCAGCTTCGCGGGGTTCCGGCCGACGAGGAGCGGGACGAACCCGCGCTCCCGCAGCTCCGCCACCACGAACCGCCCGGTGTGCCCGGACGCCCCGAACACCGCCACCGTGTGCCCCGATCCCATGGTTCCTCCTTGCAGCCGAATGATCCACTGAGGACATCCTGACGAGGAGGGGCGCCCCACCACGAGTGTCCGGAACGACATGGCGCGTACAATTCCGGACATGGGCACTGTCGCGCTGGCCGTCACCGAGGGAATGCTGCACTTCGAACTGTCCGTGGCGTACGAGGTGTTCGGCTCCGCACCGGCCGGTGTGCCGGTCACCTGGTACGACGTCGCCGTCTGCGGGCCGGGCGCCGTGCGGGTCGGCCGGTTCCTCCTCCAGCCCGATCACGGCCTCGACCGGCTCCCGCACGCCGACACCGTGATCGTCCCGGGCTGGGCCGACGTCGAGGAGGAGCCGCCCGCCGACCTGGTCGACGCGGTGCGCGCGGCCCACGAGGCGGGTGCGCGCGTGGTCTCCCTGTGCACGGGCGCGTTCGTGCTGGCCGCCGCCGGCCTGCTGGACGGGAGGCGCGCGACCACACACTGGGCGCACACCGACGCCCTGTCCGCCCGCCACCCCCGGGTGGAGGTCGACCGGGACGTGCTGTACGTGGACGACGGCAGCGTGCTCACCTCCGCCGGCAAGGCCGCCGCGCTGGACCTGTGCCTGCACCTCGTCCGCCTCGACCACGGCCCGTCGGTCGCGAACACCGTCGCCCGCCGCCTGGTCGTGCCGCCGCATCGGGCCGGCGGCCAGGCGCAGTTCGTCGCCACCCCGGTGCCCGCTCGGGACGACCACCCGCTCGCCGCCCTGTTCCCCTGGGTGATCGCACGTCTCGACCGGCCGCTGACCGTGGAGGACCTGGCCCGTCAGGCACGGATGAGCTCGCGCCACCTGGGCCGCCACTTCAGGGCGGCGACCGGTACCACCCCGCTGCAGTGGCTGCTGACCCAACGGATCCGCCGGGCCCAGGAGCTGCTGGAGGCCACCGACGACGGCGTGGACGTCATCGCGGCGGCCACCGGCATGGGCACCGCCGCGACACTGCGCCGTCACTTCAACCGTACGGTCGGTGTGCCTCCGGACGCCTACCGCCGCGCCTTCCGCTCGCGCTCCCGCCCCGGCCCCTACGACAGCCCGCGGCACCGGGACGCCCCCGGCCGGGTCACCGGGCCCGGCGACGGCACGGGGCCGTGACGGGCGCGGCCCCACCGCCGAGGGCGACGGCCCGCTGAGCCCCGTCCGCCACCCCGCCGGTCCGGTGGAGCGTGCGGGACGGAGGACGGGCCCGCGTCGTCTTCCGTCCCGGGCGCCCCCTCACGCGGACGGTCGTCGACGGCCCGGTGGCGGACCGGTGGGGCCTCCGCCGTACGGGTGGGGCCTCCGCCGTACGGCGGGCGGTAATCCTGCCGCACGGATGGGGGCCGAGCGGCCGGCGCCCCGGCACGTCCCCCTTTGGGTCGGGGCGGTCCCGCCGTCGTGACGGGTCCCGTGCTACCGCACGCCGGGCGTGAGCTCGACCCGCACGTCGTCGGCCTCCCGGATGACGTAGACGTGATCGGTCTTCGCCCTCCAGCCGACGGGTACGGCGTAGTAGCGGCCCTCGCGCGCCACGACGAGCCGCAGGCCCGTGTAGCGGTAGCGGAAGTGGACGCCCTGCCCGAGATCGTCGAAGCGGAGCTCCGGCGATCGGGACCTGATGCCGAGTCGCTGCACGCTGTAGACGACCAGGCCGGTGCGCTCGACCACTTCGCGGGCGTCGTTCCGGGCGTTCCGCTCGCCGAGTTGGGCGGCCGCCAGGGTGACGGTCCACAGGAGGAAGGCGGCCGCGGCGAGGACCGACACCGCTGCGTCCCGCAGCCCCCTGGGGCGGTCCGCGTCCGCCCGCCGCGCTTCGCCGAGCAGCAGGCCGACGGCGACGAGCAGGGGGCCGGCCCAGCGGTACGGCAGCAGCAGCTGCCACTGCCACCACAGGACGAGCAGCAGCAGACCCGCGACCACGACGACCAGGTGGGAGCGGGCCGCCAGCGCCGTGCCCAGCGACGTGACGCGCGCCAGGCCGGCGGGCGGCGCCTGCCTCGGCCACCGCCCGCCGACGGCCACCACGACGAGCAGCACGACGGCCCCCACGAGGACGGGGAAGGTCATCAGGTTCAGGCTCTGCAGGACGAACTCGGCGAAGCCGAGACCGAGGGAGAAGGGGGAGAGGTGGAAATGACCGTAGTACGCGCTCGTGTAGATCACGCCCACGTAGAACATCAGCGCGGCGATGAACGACGCCTGGGCGATCACGAGGTTGAGCAGCGCGGTGGGCGACGCCGGGCGCGGGCCCGCCCGCTCCGTCCACGACGCGGGGCGGGGCTCCGTTCCGCTCACGTACCGTCCGGCGCGGGCTCGTCCCGGGTCACGCCGTCCTCGGGAGGCGGCGGGCAGCCGGGGCCGCCGGGACACTCGGGAACGGGCGGGCAGTCAGGTCCGCCGGGACACTCGGGAGGGGGCGTCGTCAGCGTCGGCGGAGCGACGCCCGGGCCGGTCGTCCTCGCCGGTCGGGTGCGTGTCGGGATCGCCGGGGGCGGGGAAATCGGCTCGCCGCCGTAGGAGGGAGAGCCGTCGGACGGGAACGGCGACGGCGAGAGGCTCGAAGTCGCCGTCGTGGGGCTCGGGGACGACGGGACGGGAGACGGGTCGTCCTCGTCGGCGCCCCCGCCCGAACCGCAGGCCGCGACGAGCCCGAGGAACGCCGCGCACACGCCGATGCGGGCCGTCCGCCCCAAGCCGTACCTCATGCGCGCGCTCCGTGTCCGTCGGTGTGATCGGGGAGCACCGTAACGCCGCTCCTCCCGGCCGCCGGCGACCTGACGGCCCGAGGCCGCCCGTACCGCTCGATCGGACCAGCGAAGAACACGCCGCCGGCGAGCCCGGCGCGCCCCGGCCCCTGACGGCCGGTGCCCCGTGCCGTCCCGCACCACGGCCCGGGAGGCCCTTCTGTCCTCGGTGCGGCGGCGCCCCGGCCGGCCTTCCCGTGCCGTGGTGCGGGGGCCGGTCCCGGTGTCCGTCAGGAGGCGGGGCTCTCCCCCGGGCCGGTGCCGTACGGTCACGCCATCGGCAGCCGGTACGGCGGGCCGGTACCGGACGGCCGGTCCGTGGCTTCGGGGCGCCGGGCGCGTCGCCGGTCGGGGCGTCGTGCCGTGGCGGAACGGGACAGGGCCCCGGAGCGTGCGCTCCGGGGCCCTGTCGGTCGCCTGGCGGCGGATCAGGCGGGGGTGATGTTCTCCGCCTGCGGGCCCTTCTGGCCCTGCGTGATGTCGAAGGTCACCGCCTGGCCCTCCTGGAGCTCACGGTAGCCGGAGGCGTTGATGTTGGAGTAGTGCGCGAAGACGTCCGGACCGCCGCCGTCCTGCGCGATGAAGCCGAAGCCCTTTTCGGAGTTGAACCACTTCACGGTTCCGCTGGCCATGCTCATGCCTCTCAGTCGATATCGGGCCCGCACCGCGCGAGCCCGGAGGTGATCGCCCTGGTTCTCAGGCACTGCACAGCAAGAAGCCCACGCCACCGCGTGGGCAGGAACTGCGAACCACGACATCTATCCATGACGCTACACCGCGAAAACGCTCATCACCAGAGAGCAACTGCCCGTCGTTCGCGGGCGCGTCGCCGAAAATCCCCCACCGGAGGGCTCGGCGGCGGTGCCGTCGCCCGTACCGACCCGGGTTCGCCGAACGGTGCGGGAGGTGGGGTCCGGGGCGTCCGGGGAAGGGGGCGGTTGCGGCTGAGCAGGAGCGGAAGGCCAGGTCGGACGATGTCCCCGCAAGGTCGGGGTCTCTCGGGGCCGGCCCTCCGCGACCCGTGCGAGGGCGGTTTCGCACCTCCGCGGACGCCCCTCGCCGTATGGCCCGAACAGGCGCCCCGCTACTCCCTCCGGTGTACTCCCCGCGAGCCACGGGTCCTGGACACACCGGGGTCGAGAACCCTCCGCAGGGCGGAGGAGGGCGGTACCCGGGAGGGACGCGGTACGGGCGGGGCCGTTGCCAGACTGCCGTGGACAGGGCCGCGGGAGACGGCTCGGGGGAAGGGAGAACGACCATGGCCGAGAGGCGGACAGCGGTGCGCGGGGGCCGGCGGGCGGTGTCACGGGGGGTCGCGGCCGCACTCGCGGGGGCGACCCTCCTCGGCGCCGCGCCCGGCGCGTGGGCCGCGCCGTCCCCGCGACCGGCGGTGTCCCGGGAGGAGGTCCGGTCCGGGCGCACCGACCTGGACCGCGGCCTGGCGGCACTCGTGGAGCGGGGCGGGTCCGTCGCCGCGCTCGCCGAGCTCCGCGAGGACCACCGCGTCACCTGGCGCGGCGCCGCCGGCCTGGCCGACCTCGCCACGGGCGAACGCACCCGCCCGGACGGCAGGGCGAGGATCGGCAGCGTCACCAAGACCTTCGTCGCCACGGTGACGCTCCAGCTGGCCGCCGAGGGCCGGATCCGGCTGGACGGGCCCGTGGAGGAGTACCTGCCGGGAGCGGTCCGCAACGGCCGGAACATCACCGTACGGCAGCTGCTCAACCACACCAGCGGCCTCTACGACTACTGGTCCGCCCCCGAGTTCGCCCTCGGCGACGAGGCGAGCGTGCGCCGGTACCTGCGGGAGGGCCGCTGGAAGACCTACACCCCGCGTGAGCTGCTCGACGTCGCCGCACGCCACGACCCGTACTTCGCACCGGGCCGTGGCTGGAAATACTCCAACACCAACTACGTCCTCGTGGGGATGCTGATCGAGAAGGTGTCCGGAAGGAGCTGGCAGCAGGAGGTCGAACGGCGGATCCTGCGCCCGCTGCGGCTGGGCGGCACCGTCATGCCCACCACCTCGCCCCGCATCCCCGGCCCGCACGCCAAGGGCTATCTGCCGCTGCCGGAGGGACCGGCCGACGTCAGCCTGCTCGACCCGAGCGTGGCGGGTGCCGCGGGCGGCGGCATCTCCACCACCGCCGACCTGAACCGCTTCCTCGCCGCGCTGCTCGGGGGCCGGCTGCTGCCGAAGGCCCAGCTCGCCGAGATGCTGGAGGCCGTGCCGGCCGCCGAGTTGGGCGCCTCGTACGGTCTGGGCATCATCCGGTACGACACGGCCTGCGGCCCCGTGTGGGGGCATCCGGGAGGCATACCGGGCTACTCGACGTTCCTCCTGGGCACCCAGGACGGCCGGCGCCAGTTCGCCCTGTCGGACACGCCCTACGGTGACGACGCCACCGGCGGAGCGGTGCTCGAAGGGCTCCTGAACGAGGCGCTGTGCGGGACGGGGGGCGGACGGGCTCCCGTCCCGGCGTCCTTCACCGCTCCCCCGCGGGGCCTGCGGTAGGCGTCCGCCGCACGCACCCGATCCCTTCAAGCCACCTTGTTCGAGACGGTTTTCGCGGCAGGAGACGGGTTACGCGCAAGCCATGAGTGAAACGGACAAGAACAGCAGCAAGGGCCCGACCACGGCTACGAGGTCGGCCAACGGGAAGGCCGGGGCCGCGGGCACGGCCGCGAAGGCGGTCCGCCGCACGGCCCGGTCCGCCACCGACCGCGCCGGCGAGGCCCGCGAGGGGGCGGTGGGCGTGCTCGCCAACCCCGCGCAGGCGCTGACGTCCACGGTCAACGTCGTGTGGCGCAAGGCCGCGGTACCGGCGCTGGGCCTGCTCAAGGCCAACCCGGTCACCGCAGGCGGGGTCGCGGCGGCCGCGACGGCCGTGGCGGTCGGTGCCTACGCCGGCGGGCGCAGGTCCGTCCTGCGCGCCCACGGCCCCGTCACCCGGCTGACGGGCGGACGCCTCTGAACGGCCCGGTGGCGCGCCCCCTCCGGCGCGCCGGTACCACCCCTCCCGCTGAGCCCCCCGCCCGTGCCGGGGGGCTCCGGCCGTTTCGGGGGGTGCGACCATTTCGGGGACTTCGACTGTTTCGGGGATTGTGACCGGTTCGGGGATTGTGACCGGTTCGGGGAGTGCGACCGGTTCGGGGAGTGCGACCGGTTCGGGGGGGACCGGTTCGGGGGGGGACCGGTTCGGGGGGGGACCGGTTCGGGGAATGCAGCCATTCCGGGGACTTCGGCCGCTCCGGGGCACTCCAGCCGCTCCAAAGGGCTCCGGCCGCTTCGGGGGTCTCGGGTGTGCCGGGTCCTCCGCCCCCGCCGCTACCGCCGTCCTGGGGCCTGTGCCCTTTCCGTGGGTCCGGTCGCTATCGCGGGGTGCGGCCCCGCACGCCGTTGGCGGTGACGAGCGCGCGTTCGCGGGCGGTGGGGCCTCCGTACGCCGCGAGGGCCCGCGCCGCCGGCAGTCCGCCGGCGGCCGGCCGCCGACCGGTGGGTGGTACGCGTGGGCCGTGTCGCCCAGGGTGCGCCCCCGTCGGGCACCGCGAGGACGGTGACGAGGGTGCGGGCCTCGTCAGGGGCCCGCGACGGACGGCGGCGTGATGCCCGGTCCGGTCCCACCCGCCTCGGCGCCCCGGCGTACCGCTGCTTCGTCGAGCTGCCTCCGGGGTTTCCCCGACGGCTTGTTTCAGCCACTCGGGGCTGTGCCGGAACGTGCAGCCGAGCCGGGTGGCGCCCGTGGCGTAGGCACGTCGGGGGGAACGGGGAGACGGCCGCCCGTCTCCGCCCCGCGGGACCGGGCGGGACCCGGCGGTGCTCTCGGGGCCCCGAGGCGGGCGTGCGGGGCGGGGCGGGCGTCCTGTGTCGTCGGTGTCCCGGAGGGCGCGGCGCCGACCGGGGTCGATCGTGCCGTCGTCGGCGGTGCCGCGGGAGCCGCTGCCGCACGGACTGCGCGCGGCGGCCCCGGCGGCCGGTCGACCGGCCGCCGGGGTGGGGCTACTGCGGGTTCCGCCCGGACAGGTCGCCGCCGGGGTCGTCGGGCAGGGCGACGCGCACGGTGATGCGCTTGCCCACCGGCTCCCGCTGGACCTCGAAGCCCCGGGCGACCGCCATGACGATCTCCAGTCCGTGCTGGCCGACCCTGCCCGGGTCGGCGGCGCGGGCCACGGGCAGCACGGGATCGCTGTCCCACACCGCCACCTCGACCGTGTCCCCGACGACCCGCAGCTCCAGCAGCGCGGGCCCGGGGGCGTACTTGTAGGCGTTGGTGACCAGTTCGCTCACCACCAGCTGCGTGAGGTGCATCGCACGCTCCGACACGGGCAGGCCGTGCTCGACCTGGACCCGGGTGAGGAAGTCCACCGCGGCGTCGCGCCCTTGCGCGATGCAGGCGGCTCCGCCCTCCAGAGTGACGGTCCTCTGTATCGCGTGCGCCGTCGGCGCCGCCTGTCCCTGGGCACCGTGTGCCGACTTCACCATGTTCATCCTCACTCCCCCGTTCACGATCCCGCGTCTACCCGGCACCTCCGCCTCTCACACCCTCCTTCTTCCCGGGAGGTGCGACGGGTCCCGGTCGCCCTGGTGCCCCGGGGCCGTCGCTTCAGTCGAGGAGCCCCAACCGGACCGCCTGCACGCCCGCCGCGAAGCGGCTGTCGGCGCCGAGTCTGGCCATCAGCGAGGTCAGCAGGCGGCGCAGGGTCCGTTCCGAGCAGTCCAGCCTGCGGGCGATCACCTCGTCCTTGGCCCCGGCGGCGAGCAGGGCCAGCACTTCGCGTTCCCTCGGCGAGTAGTCCTCCGGCGCCCCGCCGGTGCCGGGGGGCTTCACCCTCGGCGCGGCCGGGTGCCCGGTGGCCCAGTGGTGATCGAACACCCGGACGAAGGAGTCGGCGAGGCGGGTGCTGTGCAGGATGACGTCGCCGGAGATCTCGTCCCGGCCGTCCGCGGTCCCGACGGCCATGACGGTCACGGCCCGGTCGAAGACGTTCAGGTGGAGCGGAACGGTCGAGGCCACGCGCACCCGGGCGCCGTGGTCCATCAGCGCGGAGAGGTACTGCGCGACGCCGGTGCGCCGCAGGGCCCGGGCCGCCACCAGCAGGCGCAGGTCGATGCCGCGTCCCAGCAGCCGCAGGTCGGTCTCGAGGCCCTCCTCCAGCACCTCCCGTGCGGGGAAGTCGGTGCGCATGCCGAGGACCTGCTCCCGGCACAGCGCGTCCAGGTCCTCCATCCGCTTGCGCAGCCTGGTGCGGTCGTCGAAGAACTCCGCCTCCACGGTCTCCCGCTTGGTGGGCCCCATGCCCGGGAGCATCCTCAGGACGTCGTCGACGGCCTCCAGGCCGTGGTGCAGTTCCTCCCGGTACCGGTCGATGCGCGACCGGTGCTCGGCGATCAGCTCGTGCAGCGCCCGCTGGGGCGACCGCACCTGCCGGTGCGTCTCGTCGAGCAACCGCCGCTCGGCCAGCCAGCGCCGTACGTCTCCGGGCAGCGCTTCCATGTCGCCGGCCGGTGTTCCCGTGCCGTCGGGCGGCCGGCTCTGTGCGCAGGCGCCGGCCGCGAGGACCTCCGGGGAGGGCGCCGCCCGCTGGACGAGCGCCTCGTAGGCGGCCCGGGCCGCGACCGGGGCCCTGCCGTGCTCGCCGACCGGCTCTTCCCGGTGGATCTCCGGCGTGCACGCCGGAGCACCGGGTGACCCTTCGAGTGGCCGGCGGGGGGTCTTCGGTGACATGAACAGGACCATAGGGCCGCCGGCCGGGCTTTGACCACGACCGGTGCCTCACCGCCCCCTCCGTGTCCGTCGACGGTCACGCCTGATTCGGCCGTGGTCAACCCTCCATTGACGTCGCTATGTTCTTCGCCGCACCGAGAAATCGCCTCGGCCCCCGGAACGGCGACCCCGTCCCGCGGCCGTGGTCCCGGTGTGAGCCGGCCGGCCCGTCACGAGGAACGGGTGGGCCGGTGCAGGCGGGTCCTCGATGTGCCCGCCCCGATGCCGTATCCGCATCACCGCAGCACGGCGCCCGCCGTCGTGCCGCGCCGCTCCACCCCCCGCACGCCATCATCCCCAGCCGGCCGGCCACCGCAGGTGACCGCACGGCTTCGATGGCGCGCCCCCCACACACACCGGTCGGGCCAGTGGCCTCGACCGGAGACACGATGAGGTGTTCGCTTCCCCATGCGCAGAATTCACATCGGTGCTCTCACCCTGGCCCTCCCCCTGGCCCTGCTCCCCGCCGTCGGCACCGCCGCCTCCGCGGCCGAGCCGTCGCCCGCTCCGCTGCTGAAGGTGGCGGAGGCCCCCGCCGCGCAGGAGATCAAGGGCCGCTACATCGTGACCCTCAAGGCCGGGGCGGACCCCGCCGGCCTCGCCAAGAACAAGTCGGTCAAGACCCGGCACCTGTACCAGGAGGTCCTCAACGGCTTCGCCGCGGACCTGAACGCCGGTCAGCTGGAGGCGCTCCGGCGTGACTCCCGCGTCCTGTCGATCGAGGAGGACCAGAAGGTCAGCGCCACGGCCACGCAGACCAACGCCCCCTGGGGCCTGGACCGCATCGACCAGCGCAGCGGCCGCAACGGCACGTACACCTACACGCGCAACGGCTCCGGTGTGACGGCGTACATCATCGACACGGGCATCGACACGGCCCACGCCGACTTCGGCGGGCGCGCCCGCAACGTCTTCGACGCCTTCGGCGGCAACGGCCAGGACTGCAACGGCCACGGCACGCACGTCGCCGGTACCGTCGGCGGCACCACGTACGGTGTGGCCAAGGGCGTCCAGCTGCGCGGGGTGCGCGTGCTCGACTGCCAGGGCTCCGGTTCGTTCTCCGGCATCATCGCGGGCTTCGACTGGGTCCGGCAGAACGCCGTCAAGCCGGCCGTGGCCAACGCCTCCCTGGGCGGCGGCTACTCCTCGGCGCTGAACAACGCCGCGACCTCCCTGGCCAACTCCGGCGTCCACCTGGCCGTCGCCGCCGGCAACGAGAACCAGGACGCCTGCAACGTGTCCCCGGCCAGCGCCTCGGGCACCATCACGGTCGCCGCGTCGGACTCCTCCGACCGCAAGGCGAGCTTCAGCAACTACGGCAACTGCACCGACCTCTACGCCCCCGGTGTGAGCATCAGCTCCGCCCGTGCCGGTGGCGGTTCGACGGCGATGAGCGGCACCTCGATGGCCTCGCCGCACGTCGCCGGTGTGGCGGCCCTCTACAAGTCGGCCTACGGTGACGCCTCCAGCGCCACCGTCAACAACTGGCTGATCAGCAACAGCACGGCGAACGTGATCGGCGGCAACATCAGCGGCACCCCGAACCGCCTGCTGTTCACCTCCGGTCTCTGAGCATCCCCACCCCACCGGCGCACCCTCTCAGGCAGGGGGTGGCGCCGGAACACCGGGCCCGGTCAGCGAGCTGCTGACCGGGCCCGGTCGTCGTCCCGCCGGGCCGGGAACTCGGTGATCCAGCCGCCGCGGACCTCCCACGTGCCGCCGTCGGCGCTCGCGCCGCGCAGCCCGTACAGGACGCCGGAGCCGGCCAGGGCCAAAGCGCGCGGGTCGCCCAGCGAGCCGAAGCAGTAGGTACGGGACGGCTCCCATGAGGTGCTGTGTCTCAGCCGTCGGGCGAGCTGGACGAAGCCGGGCACGGCCGCGGCGACCACCCAGGCGTCGGGGGACTCCGCGGTCATCCGGCGGGCCGCCCGCAGCCACGAGGCCGCCGTCTCGGGCCAGTCGACCACGGTGAGGACCGTGCCGCCGCGGGCCTCCCACGTCTCGGCGAAGGCCGCGGCCGCCTCCGAGGAGGCCGTGTCCCTGCCGTGGCCCACCACGACGGCCGTCGTCCGGGGCCGGGGGGCCGTGAGCAGGCCGGTCAAGGCGGCCAGCTCGGCCGCCGTGTGCGGGGCGGGGCGGGGCAGCCCCCTGAGCCGTTCCCGCTCGGCCGGATCGACGAGCGGCGGGTCGACGGCCCCGGGGCGGTCGTCGGGATGCCTCATCAGGGGCGCCTTTCCGTCATCGGACGTGGGTCGCTCGCACCGGTGCCCCGGGGCGGGGCCGCGCGAGGGCGGGAGCGGCGCCGACCGTGACGCCCGGTCCGCTCCGTCCCACGTCTGGAGAACACCGCGACGAGCCCGTCGGTTGCACGGTCCGGGCGCGGCCCGGTCCGCCGCCGCATCGTGCGCGACCGCCGTGGCCACGCCCCCGGCCCTACCGGTCCGGGAGGTACGCTCCCGCGCGCGCCGCGGCCGCGGCGGCCTCGGCGGCCCGGTCCGCGGCGGCCTCGTCGAGGGGCTCGCCGCTGGTCAGCAGGCGGTAGTAGAGGGGGGCCGAGACGGCCCGGACCACCTCGTGCGGGTCGGTGCCCGCGGGGACCTCGCCCCGGTCGACGGCCTGCCGCACGCACGGGGCCCACTCCCGGACGCGGACGTCGTAGAAGCGGTGCAGGGCCTCGGCCGTCTTCGCGTCGCAGACGGCGGCGGCGATCACCGCCTTGAACAGCGCCCCCTGCCGCGGGTCGGTCAGCGTCCGCCGTACCAGCCGGGCGTTGGCCTTGAGGTCGCCGAGCAGCGAACCGGTCTCGGTGCGGGGCAGTGACTGCTCGGCCATGTCCGCCAGCAGGTCGGCGACGAGGCTCGTCACCGTTCCCCAGCGGCGGTAGACGGTCGTCTTGCCCACGCCGGCGCGGCGGGCGACGTCGGCGAGGTCGAGGTGGGCGAAGCCCCGCTCCGCCAGGGCGTCCCCCGCCGCCTGCAGCACCGCCGCCCGTACGCGTGCCGTCCGCCCTCCCGGGCGCACGGTCCCCGGATCCGCACCGTCAAACCCCATAACGGGACTCCTGTTCCATTAGCTGGCCACGGCTGCTATGGTAGCGCTCATCCAAACGGGACCGTAGACCCATTAGTGGTTGGCGGGAGAGAGGGGACCAGCGATGGAGTACAGGCGACTGGGCGCGTCCGGACTCAAGGTCCCCGCACTGAGCTTCGGTGCGGGCACCTTCGGCGGCCGGGGGCCGCTCTTCGGGGCGTGGGGGAGCACCGACGCGCGGGAGGCACGGCGCCTGGTGGACATCTGCCTGGACGCCGGGCTCACGATGTTCGACACCGCCGACGTCTACTCCGACGGCGCGTCCGAGGAGGTGCTGGGCGAAGCGATCAGGGGCCGCAGGGACCGGGTGCTCCTGTCCACCAAGACCGGCCTCCCGACGGGCGACGGGCCGGACGACGCCGGCACCTCGCGGTCACGCCTGATCACCGCGTGCGAGAACGCCCTGCGCCGGCTGGGCACCGACCACATCGACCTGTTCCAGCTGCACGCCTTCGACGCCGGCACCCCCGTCGAGGAGGTCCTCTCCACCCTGGAGGACCTGGTGCGCGCGGGGAAGGTCCGCCACGTGGGCATCTCCAACTTCTCCGGCTGGCAGGCGATGAAGTCCCTGGCCGTCGCGGAGAAGTACGGCCGTCCGCGCTACGTCGCGCACCAGGTGTACTACTCGCTCGTCGGCCGCGACTACGAGTGGGAGCTGATGCCCCTGGGACTCGACCAGGGACTGGGGGCGCTCGTCTGGAGCCCCCTCGGCTGGGGGCGGCTGACGGGCAGGATCCGCCGCGGCGGGCCGCTGCCCGCCGGCAGCCGCCTGCACGACACGGCGGACTACGGCCCTCCGGTCGAGGACGAGCACCTCTACCGGGTGGTCGACGCCCTCGACGAGATCGCCCGGGAGACCGGCAGGACCGTGCCGCAGATCGCCATCAACTGGCTGCTGCAGCGCCCCACCGTGTCCTCGGTCATCATCGGCGCCCGCAACGAGGAGCAGCTCCGGCAGAACCTCGGCGCCGTCGGCTGGACGCTCGCGCCCGAGCACATGGCGAGGCTCGACGCCGCGAGCACCCGGACGGCCCCCTACCCGTACTTCCCCTACCACCGCCAGGAGGGCTTCGCCCGCCTCAACCCGCCGGTGGGCACGGCCGCCTTCCCTCCCGCCGGGTGAAGCGGTCCGCGTCCGCCGGCCGGGCGGCCGGAGCCGGCGGATCCGGCGGCGACCCGGCGGCTGGGCGGCCCGGCGTCCGGGCCCCCACGGCGCCGGGGGCCCGCCCGGCCGCCACCGGGCCCCACCGTACGGCGAGGGGCTACCGGCGGGGCGGGTGCGCCGGACGGCGGCGCCGCCCCGCCCAGAGGGCCTTCTGGACCAGCAGCGTCAGCGTGCCGGCGACGATGATGCCGAGCAGGTTCAGCAGCAACTGCTCGGTCGACCCCCGGGTCTGGCCGAACTCGCCGTACGACAGGGCGACCGCCGCGTTCGCCGCCGCCGGGACGGTCGTCACCGAGATCGCCACACCGACCAGCGCGCCCGACTTCGACGACGTCAACGACAGCGTCCCCGCCACGCCCGCCAGTACCGCGACGACGAAGGAGAACCAGTCCGGGGCGTAGATGAAGCCCGTGTTCGGCCGCTCACCACCCAGCTGCTCCATGGAGAACAACCCGACGGCGTCCATGAGGAGACTGAAAAGCACCGTGAACACCATGGCCGCGGCGAAACCGGCGAGGAGGGCCGCCAGTGACCGCCACGCCAGCCGCGGGGCGCGCCGCACCAGCGCCGTGCAGAACCCGGCGAGCGGGCCGAACTCCGGTCCGACCGCCATCGCGCCCACGATCAGGATCGCGTTGTCCAGCACCACGCCGCACGCGGCGATCATCGTGGCCAGCGACAGGAACGCGATGTAGGTGACGGAGAGCGTGGACTCCTCGTTCGTCGCGTCGGTCAGCTGCTCCCACAGCACCGCGTCCGCGGCCTCGCCCGGGGCCTCCCGCTCCGCCTCGTCGGCCCGCTTCGACAGGAGCAGGTCGACGTTCTCGACGGCGATCGCGCCGTCCTCGTCCAGGCCCCGCGCGCGCAGTTCGGCGATCAGCCCGTCACCGACCTCGCGCGCCACGTCGAACATGACCATGTCCCCCGCCGGGTTGCGGGCGGCGCCCGGCAGCACCGCGAGGTGCGTGCAGCCGACCGTCCCCTCCACGAGCCGTACGACGTCCTCGGTCCGGTCGGCCGGCACGATGACCCGCAGATGCAGCACAGCGTCTCCTCCCTGTCTCCCGGCGGCACCCGCCGCACCCGGCGGCAGGCGCCGCGCGCCACATCGTACGGACGGGAAAGGCGCGTTCCGGACCGGGCGGTACCGCCGCGCCGGGCCCGCACGGCCCGGCGTGCCCGCCGGCGGGCACGCCGCCGGGGAACCTCCGCGGGGCGGCACGCGTCTTCCCGCACGGGCGGGTGGGCCGGCCCGCCCACGGACGAGGGGGACGAGACCGACGTGAGCAGTGACAAGGCCCGGAAGCTGTTCGAGGCGCTCGACCTCGACAACGACGGGACGCTCACCCGCGAAGAGGTGATCACCGCCCTGCGGACGAAGGGGCCGACCCTGGCCGCCGCGGGAGACCTGCCGTTCTGGGGCCTGGGAGGCACCGAGGACTCCTCCGCGCTGTTCGACAGCGCGGACCAGAACGGGGACGCCGTACTGACCCTGGAGGAGTTCGCGGCGGTGGTCGACCGCCGCTTCGGATGGCGCTGACCTCCCACCGGACGACGCCGCGCCGCCGGACCGCACGAGCGGCCCGGCGGATCCCGTCCGCCCATGGCCCCGGACCCGCCCCCGCGGCCGGGGGGCCGACCGCCGCGAACCGCGGGCGCGGAGCGGGGGATCCGCCCGGCGCAGGCCACCCCGTAAGGAGCGCAATCGGTTTCGCCCCTATATTGCGGTCCATGCGACCACACCACGCCCCGCTCCCCCGCGCCCCGTGGACACCCCGGTGAGCGAGACCTCCGCGACCGGGACCGCGCACGGGGCCGGCGACCCGCCGGCCGCACCACGACGGCGCGTACTCGCCGACCTGACACCGCTGCGCACCAGCCCCGACTACCGGCGCCTGTGGGTGGGCGGCACCATCTCCTGGACCGGCCAGGGGATGACCACCCTCGCGATATCCCTCCACGTCTACGAACTGACGGGGTCCAGCTTCTCCGTGGGCCTCGTCGGCCTGTTCTCACTCGTCCCGCTCGTCGCGTTCGGCCTGTACGGGGGCGCCGTGGCGGACGCGGTCGACCGCCGGCTCCTCGGCCTGGTCAGCGCGACCGGGCTCGCCGCGCTCTCCGTGGTGCTGGCCGCCGGCACCGTCGCCGGGTTCCACCGGGTGTGGTTCCTCTACGCGGTGGTGTCCCTGCAGTCGGTCTGCGGGGCGGTCAGCTCGCCCGCGCGCACGGCGATGATCCCCCGCCTCCTCCCGAAGGATCAACTCCCCGCGGCCAACGCCCTGTCGTCGATGACCACGACCTCCGGAGCCCTCGTCGGGCCCATGCTGGGCGGACTCGTCGTCGGGGCGTGGGGGTACGAGGCCGCCTACCTGATCGACGCCGTCGCCTTCAGCGCCGCCCTGTACGCGATGTGGCGGCTGCCCGCGATGCCCCCGCAGCGCGGCGGGGACTCGAAGCGGCCGTCCGTCCTGGGCGGGCTGCGGTTCCTGGCCACCCGCCCGAACGTGCGCATGACCTTCTACACCGACTTCTGCGCGATGATCCTCGCCCACCCGCGGGCGCTGTTCCCGGCGTTGGCCGTGCTGTGGTACGGGGGCGACGCCCGGACGACCGGCCTGCTCGTCGCCGCGCCCGCCGTCGGGGCCCTCCTCGGCGGGGTCTTCTCCGGCTGGCTGGGCCGGATCCACCGCCACGGCCTGGCCATCGTCCTGGCCGTCGCCGCGTGGGGGGGCGCGATCGCCGTGTTCGGCCTGACCCGCCACCTCTGGCTGGGCCTGGTCCTCCTGGCCGTCGCCGGTTGCGCGGACACCATCTCCATGGTCTTCCGGACGACCGTGCTCCAGACGGCCGTCCCCGACGACATGCGCGGCCGCCTCCAGGGCGTCTTCATCGTCGTGGTCGCGGGCGGTCCCCGGGCCGGCGACTTCCTGGCCGGAACGGCCGGCGACCTCTTCTCACCGACCACCGCCGTGGTCGCGGGGGGCGTGGCGTGCGTGGTGGCCGTGGGCCTCCTCGCCGTCGCCCGGCCCGGTTTCCTCCGCTACGACGCCCGGGCCCCGCAGGCGTGACCCCGCGGGCCCCGCGCCGGGTCTTCCTCCCCGGCCGTCCGCCCGCCGCGACCGGGCCACGAGGGGAAGCGGCGCGGCCGGACGGCGCCCGACGAGGGGCCGGGCCCTCCGGGGCGGGTGCGCGTCCGTCCCGCGGTGAGGGGAGGGCGCGAACCGCGGTGCGGGCCGGCCCTCCCGTCCGTACGGGCACCGAGGCCGGCGGCGATCGGGGCCGCGCGCCGTCCGAACCGCGCCGGGCGGTCGTCCCGGGCCCCGGGAACGGCGGTCGCCGCGTCTTCCCGGATCCGGGGTGCATACCCCCGCCGATCGGGGGCACCAAGAGGAGGACCCGAGTTCGCGCGCCGACACCCCCCGACCGGCGCCGGGCACCCGGCCCCGCCACTCACCTGTCCCGGTGGCGGGGCCTTCCCCTTCTTCCACGGCCCCGGCGGGGACGGCCGACGGCACGGTACGACCGGGGGGCCGGGCCCGGCGCCGGCTCGGGTGGCGGGCCCCTCCGGACGCGACCCGGTGCCGGCCGCGCACGAGCGGAAGCGCGTACCGCCACGGCCTCCGGTGCCGCCGACGGTGCCCGCGGTGGGGATCCGTCCCCGGTCGCACGGGGGCGGCGGCCGTACGAGCGAAGAGGCCGGCTCGTCCCCCCGGCCGCAGACGCCCCGCCCCGGTGGCCGCCCGGGGCGGGGCGCGCGGCCGGCGGGGTCAGCCGTAGGCGCGGCGGCACAGACCGACGACGGAGCGGTCCACGGTGCCCCGCGCCGCCTGGCACAGGTCACGCATCCGGACGGTCTGCCGCGGTCCGGGCCGGGGCACCACGACCGGCGGCGTCCTCCCCGGGCCGCGGCGCTTCGGTTCTCCGGCCGCGGGGCGCCGCCCCGGCCCCGGTGGGTCGGCCCGACGGCCCTCCGTCCCGAGCCGCCGGGGCGCCGCTCCGGCCGGTACGTCGCTCCGGACACCGGCCGTACGGCGCGGGGTGGCCGCGGGCAGGACCGGGGCCCTGCCGCTCAGTTCCTCACGCGGGGCGGGCGGTGTCGGCGGCGGGCTCGCCGCCACCCGCACGGGCGGGCGGTCCCGGGCCGGCGACTCCCCCGGGACGGGCGGCGGGGCGGGCGGGCCGCCCCGCACGGACACGCACCCGGCCAGTGCGAGCGCGGCGGTCAGGACGACGGGGACGAGCCGGTGTGTTCGCATGCGGCCACGGTGCCCGCGCCGGAAGCCCCCCAGGGGCGGAACACCCCCTCGGCCACCGTGACGGGTGATGACGGCCACCGGTGGCTGACGGGCGGGCGGCGCCATCGAGCGGGGCTCCGCGGTCCTGCCCCGCTCGGTACCGCCGTCCTGCCCCGCCCGCGGTCGGCGCACCGGCGGTCGGCGCACCGGCCGGGTGCGGTCAGCAGTGGCGCAGGCCGTGCGCCGAGGGGTCGGCGTCGAAGGAGGAGGGCGTGTGGACCGCGGAGGCGGGGACGAAGCCCGAGGCGCCGTGGTCGTCGCCCGTGGTCTTGTACCAGGTGCGGTTGCCGCCCGCGTGCAGCGAGCCCGTGGTCCAGCAGTTGAACCAGCTGTACGTGGTGCGCAGGGTGTCGACCTGCCAGCTGTCCGTCCGGTCCGGGTAGCTGCGGATCGAGGTGGGGGCGTCGTTGTGGCACCACAGGAGGCCGTCGGACCGGACCCCGCATATCCGGATCACCGACGCCTCCGCCGTGGTGGGGACGACCACGGTGGCGAGCGCGGCGAGCGCGGCCGCGGCGGTGGAGGTGGCGAGAACTCGGCGCATGGACAACTACGACTCCCGTCGTGTGGTGATCGGCTTGTCGGTGGCGAGGACGCGGCCGGGCCGCCGCCGGTTCCGACGCCGTACGCGGAGGGGGCGCGGCTCCGGGGACGCGCTCTCCGCCGGGGACGCGGGGCGGCGGACGGCGGCGCGAGCGGCCGCGCGGGGCGGCCCCCGCGCCCCGGCGCGCCAGCGGAAATGGCGGAGCGCCGTCCCGTGTTGACGGCACAGGAACCCCGAGGCGGACCAGAGAGGGAGCGAGCGGTGAGCGACACGTACTACGAGTTCGGGACGGCCGCCGAGCGGTGGGACCGCGCTCGGTTGTTCTTCGAGGCCAAGGAGTACCGGACGGCCGCCGGCATCCTGCGCGGCCTGGTCGACGAGTACCCGCGGCAGACGGCCCAGCGGCTGCTGCTCGCCCGCGCCTACTACCACTCCGCCCAACTGAACCGCGCCGAGACCGAGTTGCGCGCCCTCCTGGACCACGACCCCGTGGAGCCCTACGCCCGGCTCATGCTCGGCCGCACCCTGGAGCGGCAGGGACGTGCCGAGGAGGCGGCGCCACATCTGCGGATGGCCGCCGCCATGGCGGGCGACCCGGTGTGAGCCGGCCGCTCGGCGTCCCCGGCGGGGAACCGGCCGGGGACGCCGAGCGGCCCCGGCCGTGCCCTCGGGGACCGGCGGCGGGACGCCCCGGGTCACGAGTGGGCGCGGCGTCGGCCGGGGCGAGGACGACCCCGTCGCTGCCGCACTCGCCGGTGGAGCCGATCCGGATCGGGCCGCGCGGCGTCGCGCCCGTGTGCGGTGCGGCCACCGGCGAGTCCCGCACGGTCCGCGCCGGACGCGCCCGGCGGCCCGCCGACGCGCCAGTGTTCGCGTCCGCCCACCGGCGTGCGCCCCAGCGCCCCGGCGCCCGCGCACCACGGCATCCGGTGGCCGCCTCCGCACGCCGGGACGCGGCCCTTCTCACTCCGGCCGTCCGGACAGGAGCCTTGCTCTGCTCCACCGGATCGTCGCCACTCTCAGGAGGTACTCATGGTGGGTTCGCGTTTCCTCGCCGCCGCCACGGCCTTAGCCGGGCTGCTCGCGACCGGAGCGGTCACGGCGCTGGCCTCTCCGGCCTCGGCCGCGAGCCGGTTCGACGACGGCAGCTTCGAATACCCGACCGCCCCGGCCGGCTCGTTCACGACGCTCTCCGCCGGCCAGTCCATCGGGCCGTGGAAGGTCACCGGCGGAGCGGTGGACCTCATCGGTGCCGGATTCTGGCAGGCCGCCGAAGGGGACCAGTCCGTCGACCTCAACGCCACGGTCCCCGGGACGGTGGCGCAGACCTTCACCACGACCCCGGGCAAGAAGTACACCGTCACCTACTCCCTGGCGGCGAACCCGGAGGGCGGGCCGGCCCTGAGGACGGGCCGGGTCCTGGTCGACGGGCAGAACTTCCAGGACTTCTCCTTCGACGCCACGGGCAAGACGCGCACCGCCATGGGCTACGTGACCCGGCAGGTGACGTTCGTCGCCAACGGGCCGACGACGACGCTCGGATTCGCCAGCACGGTGTCGGGTGCGTACGGCCCGGTCATCGACGACGTACGGGTCGACACGTGTTGCACGTGCTGCTGCTAGGAACGGTGGTCGACGGGACGCGCACGACCCGGTGACGACGTACCCGCGAGGACGCCCGAGGCCGTGGCGGTCGGATGCCCCGACCGCCACGGCCTCGTGAGCAGGCGCGGGGCGGCCCCCGGTGAGCGGACACGGCGTGTTCCCTTGCCGTTTCCCCTTCCTGCTTGCGCGGGGGGAACCGGACGGCAACAATGACCGACAGCCGGCCACGGGGGGACCGGCGCGTCGAAACCGGGGGGAGCCGGCGCACCACGTTTTCCGTCGTGCGCGATCCAGGGATTCCGACCCTCTTTCTCACGCTGCGCCCCTCCGAGGGCTTTCTCCGCATGCGCGAAATCCGGTAGGCGGTGACGGCATTCCTGTGACGTCGACTCTGAAAGACAGGACCCCATGAAGCTGTTGTCCCGTGCGTTCGCCACGGCCGTCGCCGCGGGAGCGGCCGCCGCACTCGTGTCCCTCACGGGCACCGTGGGCGCCACCGCCGCGGGTTCCGGCACCGCCGCCGCGCCCGCGCTGACGCAGGTCGCGGACGAGGCGCCCGGTTACGCCGTCGAGGACTTCGCCTACCCGGACGCGGACCGCATCCTCGCGGAACAGGGAATCGTCCTCAAGCGTGGGGACGGCCACATCACCCTCGCCGCGTGCGGCAGCGAAACCGGCCTGCTGGAGGTGTGGGCGCGCAGCAAGGACAAGGTCTGCTTCCGCGTCTCCGGGAACGGCGGCTACCTCAGCCTGGAAATCCCCTCCGTTTACGGAGTCAAGGGAAACGCGTACGCCACCGAGGTCACCATGACCGTGGAGGACGAGGAGAAGTCCTTCGACATCGCGAAGAACACCTGGACCCCGGTGGGGGAAAGCGCGGACCCGAACGGGCGTGACCACATGCTCGTCGAGATCAGGGCCACGCGATAACGCCGCGCACCGGTCCCCGGGGACCGGTCCCCTCCCTCCCCGTCGTTCCTGCCGGCCGGTCCGGCACCCGTTTCCCAAGGATGACCATGTCCCGTATCCGTCCTCCGCGCGCGGCGCGGCTCGGCGGTGCCCTGGCCGCCTGCGCCGCCCTCGGCGCCACGCTCCTCGCACCCGGTTCGGCCCAGGCCGTCGCGGGTCAGCCGGTCCCGCTCGGCACGTACGCGTTCACCGCCCGCCTCGTCGTCGGCGACCAGCCGGAGGCGCGGGCCTGCTCCGGTGTCCTGGTCGACCCGCGCTGGGTCCTGACGGCCAAGAGCTGCTTCGCCGCCGACCCCGCGCAGAGCATCGACGTCCCGACCGGCGCGCCCGCGCGCCGGACCACGGTCACCGTCGGCAAGACCGACCTGACCGCCGCCGGCGGGCACACGACCGCCGTCGTGGAGCTGGTTCCGCGCTCCGACCGCGACCTCGTCATGGCCCGTCTCGAACGGCCCGCCACCGGGGTCACCCCCGTGGCGCTGAGCGCGAACGCGCCCACGGCCGGCGAGGAGCTGACGGTCGCCGGGTTCGGCCGTACCCGGACGACCTGGGTCCCGGACAGGCTGCACTCCGCCGTGTTCACCGTCGGCGGCACGTCCGCGACCGAGTTCGAGGTCGCCCCCAGGACGCCGGCCGACGCCTCGCTCTGCCAGGGCGACGCCGGGGGCCCGGCGTTGCGCACCGGGAACGGCGCGCCCGCCCTGGTCGCCGTGACGAGCCGCTCCTGGCAGGGCGGCTGCCTGGGCAGCGCCGCCACGCGCACGGGCGCCTTCGAGTCCCGTACGGACGGACTCGCGTCCTGGGTGAAGGGCACCACGAACCGCTCCGTGCGGATGACGCCCGGTCAGAAGCTGCTGCCGGGGCAGATGCTCGCCGCCAACGACGTCAAGGTCCTCATGCAGACCGACGGCAACCTGGTGATGTACCACAACGCCGGCGGTGGCGCCCTGTGGGCCAGCGGGACGCACGGCAACCCCGGCGCGTACGCGGTGATGCAGACCGACGGCAACTTCGTCGTGTACGGCAAGGACGGCGGCCCCAGCACGGGCGGCGCGCTGTGGAGCACCCGGACCCACGGCAACGAGGGCGCGTCCCTCGCCCTGCAGAGCGACGGCAACCTCGTCCTGTACTCCCTCTCCCCGACCGGCGGAACCGGCTCGGCCCTGTGGAGCAGCACGACCTGGAAGCGTCCCGCCACGCTGAAGGCCGGGGACAGGCTGGGACCGGGCGCGTGGACCCACAGTGAGCGTGTCGTCCTGCTGATGGACATCCTGGGCCGCCTCTCCATCCGGGAGCGCGCCACGGGCAGGGAGCTGTGGGCCGTCGGGGACCTGAACCCGGGCGCCTACGCCCTCTTCCAGCCGGACGGCAACTTCGTGCTGTACGCGAAGGACGGCGGCCCGACCACGGGTGGGGCGCTGTGGAACACCGGCACCTTCGGCACCGGCTTCTCCCTGGTGCTGCGGGACGGCGGCGACCTCGTCGTATCCGGTGCGGACGGCAGGACGCAGTGGAGCAGCGGCACCGCGCTCTGACCTCCGGACCCGCCGGCGGGCGCGCCCGGCGTACGGGGCACGCGCCCCGTACGCCGGGCGCGCCCCGTACCGGGAACGGGGAGCGGTCGGCCGGGCCGGGCCTGGCCGGCGCCGTCTCCCGCGTACGGTCGGCGCGTGCCGCGGCTCTCACCCCGCCTCGCCGAGGCCGTCGCCGCGCTCCCCCTCGCACCGCATCCGCGGGCCCTGGGGATCGGGGCGCGAAGTGCCGCCGCACCGGGTGCGGGGCGGGGCCCGGTCTCAGGCGCCGCGGTGGGTGAAGGGCCCGCCGGCGGTGAAGGCCAGCCTCGCGAAGCGTTCACCGATGCGCCGGTGGGTGGCGGCGTCCGGGTGGAGCCCGTCGGGCAGCGGCAGTTCGGCGAAGTCCGCCTCGCCGTAGAGGTCGCGGCCGTCGAGGTGGTGCAGGTGCGGGTCGCGGGTCGCCCGCTGCCCCACGATGCGGGCCAGCTCGTCCCGGATGACACGCAGGGTCAGTTTCCCGCTCGCGCGTTCCGCCGGGTCGCCCATGGCGCGGAACCGCAGCCGCCCGGTGCCGAGGTCGCCGAGGTCCGCGGCGCTGGGGCCGGGCGTGTCCTCGTGGAGGGGGCACAGGAGGGGCGAGACGACCAGCAGCGGTGTGGTCGGGTGGCCTTCGCGGATGGTGTCGAGGAAGCCGTGGACCGCGGGGGTGAAGGCGCGCAGGCGCATCACGTCGGTGTTGACCAGGTTGATGCCGATCTTGACGCTGATCAGGTCGGCGGGCGTGTCGCGGAGCACGCGGGCGGTGAACGGGTCGAGCAGGGCGCTGCCGCTCAGGCCCAGGTTGACCAGTTCCACGCCTCCGAGGGAGGCGGCGAGCGCGGGCCAGGTGGTGGTGGGGCTCGCGGCGTCGGAGCCGTGGCTGATGGAGCTTCCGTGGTGCAGCCACACCCTGCGGCCGTCGTCCGGTGCGGGTTCCACGGGGGCGTCGGTGCGCAGGGCGACGAGTTCGGTGGTCTCGTCGTGCGGCAACCAGATCTCGACGTTCTTCACGCCGTCGGGCAGGCCGGTGAAGCGGAGGGTGCCGGGCTGTCCGGGCCGGTGGTCGACGGTCCGGGTGGCCATGTCGATGGTCAGGGTGTTGCCGCCCGTCACGCTGCCCCGGCCGGCCGGGCGGCCGTCGACGAGCAGGTCGTACACGCCGTCCGGGCGGGGCGGGGCGCCCACGTAGACCCGTTTGGTGGGCAGCGCGTCCAGTTCGACGGTGGTGGCCCGGGTACGGAAGACCAGGCGCACCCCGGAGGGCTGGGACTCGGCCATGGCCAGCTGGCCGTCGGCGCATTGGGCGCGGGCCCAGGCGGGCAGGCGGTGCGGCAGCACGCCGTGCTCGGTGCGTTCCACTTCCAGGGCGCCGCGCAGGAGGTCCGCGGTGACGGGCGTGGTGATCCGGAAGTCCTTCGTGTGCACGGTCCCCACCGGTGAATCGACGTGTGTGGTGCGTTCGGCTTCGCCGCTGCGCGGCCGGCGCGGCGTCCGGCCGGGGCGGGCCCCGGTCACTCGGCCGGTCCCGGGCGTTCGGCCGGTCCCGGGCGTTCGGCCGGTCCCGGGCGCTCGGCGGGCCAGTTCCGCAGCAGCGCGTCGAGGGCGTCGAGGATCCTCGTCCAGGTCTCCTGCGAGTCGGGGGCGCTGTGGCTGAACCCTCCCGCCGCCTCCAGGCTGACGTAGCCGTGGAAGACGCTGCCCAGCAGCCTGACCGCATGCGTCCGGTCGGGCTCCGCCAGGTCGTAGCCGCGCAGGACCGCCCGCGCCATCCCCGCGTGCCTGCCGCCCGCGCCGGCGGCGGCCGTCGCCGGGTCGAGCCGCAGCCGGGCGGCGTCGTAGCGGCCGGGGTGCTCCCGGGCGTAGTCGCGGTAGACGTTCGCCAGGGCGGCCAGGGCGTCCTTGCCGGCCCGCCCGGCCAGCGCCGCCGCGCCCCGGTCGGCGAGTTCCCCGAGGGCGAGCAGGGCGATCCTGGTCTTGAGGTCGTGGGAGCTCTTCACGTGCGAGTACAGGCTCGCGACCTTGACGTCGAACCGCCTGGCGACCGCCGAGACGGTCACCTGGTCGAAGCCGACCTCGTCGGCCAGTTCCGCGCCCGCCCGAGCCAGGCGTTCCGCGGTCAGTCCCGCGCGGACCATCCTCTTCCTCTCCCCGTCCCCCGCCGAACCCCTCGCCGAGCAGGGAATTGCCTAATGCCTTTAGGTAACCTACCACTTCTCTTAGGCAAGGTCCTCCGGCGCCGGGGACGGGCGTGGTCCGGCCCGGGAGCGTGCCCGGCGGCGACCGCTCCGGGGACGCGTGCGGTGCGCGGACGGGCCCTCCCCCGCACGTCCGCGAAATCCCTGGTGCCCGCGTCGGCCGGACCCTAGGGTCGTCCCCATGGCGATCATGGGTCCACAGGACATCGACGAGGCGGTCACCGCCACCGTCTCCGCACTTCGCGACGTGGCGGAACGGGACTGGTCCGTACCGGCGGCCGGGCTGGAGTGGAGCTGCCACGACACCGCCGTCCACATCGCGAGCGACTTCGTGGGTTACGCCACCCAGTTGACGGGCCGCGCGACCGACGGATACGCCCCCTTCGACGTCGTCGCCGATCCGGGTACCGCCCCCGACGGCCTGATCCGCGTCGTGGAGGCCACCGGCGGGCTGCTCTCCGCCGCCGTCCTCAGGACTCCCCCCGAGGTGCGGGCCTGGCACCCGTACGGCGCCGCGGGCGGTGACGGCTTCGCGGCCATGGGGGTCGTCGAGACGCTGGTGCACACCCACGACATCCTCGACGCCCTCGGGGTGCACGGCTGGCAGCCGCCCGGACACCTGTGCGCCCGTGTGCTGGAGCGGCTCTTCCCGCACACCCCGCGCGGGAACGACCCCTGGAGGACGCTGCTGTGGGCCACCGGCCGCGGCGACCTCGACAGGCTGCCCCGCCTGGGGGCCTGGCGCTGGTACGCCGACCCGATCCGCTCCGAGCGGCTCGTCCTGTGCGAGGTGTCGCCCGTGGTCGCGGCCGACCTGCACGGCGGCGGCAGCGGGGGCTTCGCGTGGGCCGAAGGGGGCCCGGAGGAGGGCACGCGGTTCGCCGGGGGCATGGTGGTGCAGGCGCGCGAGGCGGGCACGTACCGGCCGGGCTGGGGCACGTACGCCATCGTCCGCGCCTCCGACCGGCGCGCCGTGGGCGGCATCGGCTTCCACGCCGCCCCCGACGCCGACGGCGAGGCCGAGATCGGCTACGACCTCGTGGAGTCCGCGCGCGGCCGGGGCTACGCCACGGAGGCCCTGCGCGCCCTGGCCGACTGGGCCTTCCGCCACCCCGAGCCGACGGTGCTGCGCGCCACCGTCGACCACGGCAACGCCCCCTCCCACGCCGTCGTCACCCGCGCCGGATTCACACCGGACGGTTCCACCGACGACGGCGTGCGCTACCTCCTGCCGCGGCGCCCGGGCACCGGTGAGCGCGTTGGGGACGTGTCGGCGGAGCGCTGATCGCGGGCCGTCCGCCGAGGAGCGCGGCCGGCCCGGCCACCTCGTACCCGCGCCCGGCGGGGCGGGACCCGGCCGCGCGCCCGGCCCCCCCGTCGATCGGGGGCCCGGCCCCGTAGGCTCGGGTCATGGGACCGGAGAAGAGGGCGGGAGGACCGGTGGACGAGGAGGAGTGGCTGCTGCGTCACGGCCTGCGCCCCGACGAGCGCGGCCTCGACGAGGTGCGCACGCTGCTGGAGGAGCAGATCCGGCTGGAGCGCCGGAGCCAGGGGTACGGCGACACCCTCCTGATGAAGCTCTGCTGCGTCCAGTTGTTCCACGCCGGCCGCCTCGATGACGTCCCGCTCATCTGGCGTGCCAAGACCGCCGGCTTCGACGCCTACTGCTCGATCGACGTCCAACTCCTCTGCGGTGCCGGGCTGAGCCGGACCAATGCCTACCTCGAGTCGCGGCAGGACGCGGAGAGCAGGGCGGCGCTGGAACGCCTGCTGCACTGCGAGGAAGCGGATGACTTCGACGGCTTCTCCCCGGCCCGGCAGTCCGCCCAGTACGTCGCGTACTACGCGTGACGCCCCCGCCGGGACGTCACCGGTGAGGAGGGGCCGTGCCGCCCGGCCCGCTTATAGGGGAGAGGGGCCGGGCGTCACGCGGCGAGGGCCGGGGAGGCGTCGAGGCGGGTGGCCGCCGTACGCCAGGCGGCCGTCACCGCGGCGTGCGCCTGGGCGGTCCCGGTGACATGGTCGCCGGCCAGGGTCAGCGGTGCGCCCACGTGGACGTGCAGGGCGGGGCGGCGGAGCGGGGCGCTGAGGACACCCGCCAGTTGCCGGGCCGGGCTGCCGGACGTGACCCGGCGGGCCCCCGCCTGGCCCAGGGGGACGACCGGTGCGCCGGTGCGCCCGGCCAGGCGGGACAGGCCGCTGCGGAAGGGGCCGGGGGCGGCCTCGGCGGCGCCCTCACGCGCGGGGATCCCCCCTTCGGCGTAGATGAGGACGAGCCTCCCCCGGCCGAGGGCCGCCTCCGCCAGGTCGAGGGCGCGTGCGGCGCGGCGGTCGCCCCGGTGCACGGGTATGTGGCCCCCGCGCGTGAGCGCGCGGCCGAGCAGGGGGACCCTCCACAGTCCCGCGGTCGCCATGACGACCGGTTCGACGCCGAGGCGGCGCAGTGCGGCGAGCACGACGGCGGGGTCGGCGAGCGAGGTGTGGTTGGCGGCGACGATGCTGCCCGGCGCGAGGTCCGCGTCCCGGTCGGCGGTCACCGTGAGGCGTCCGAAGGCAGGGACCAGGGTGTGGGCGAGGCGGCTGAGCATGCGGGTCTCCCGGTGGTGACGGTGTCGGTCGTCATCGTCGGCGGCCGGGGGGCGGCGGGGACTGAGCACGCGTACTCGGTTCGGGTGAGGGTGCCTACCCAGGCGGGCCCTCTCCGCGCGGTGGGCGGCGGGCGGCGGACGGGTGGGGCGCCCGCGTGTGTCCGGGCGGGAGGGCGTGTCGATCCTGGTGGGTCGCCCGGGTGGTGGGCGTACTCGTGGGACACGAGGGGCACACGTCTGCGGTGAGCTCGGGTGATTTCTTCTTCGCGTTGTTCGGGGCCGGCGCGCTCGGCGCCGCCGTGCTGCCACGGGTCGTGGCCGGGCGGCCGTTGTCCATGCCGCTCGTCTTCCTGCTGTGCGGAATGGCCCTCCAGGCGTCACCGCTGCCGCTGCCCGGGGTCGACCCGGTGGGCGACCGGATGTGGGTCGAGCACCTCACCGAGGTCTGCGTCATCGTCTCCCTCATGGGTGCCGGGCTCGCCCTGAACCGACCCGTCGGGTGGCGGCACTGGCAGGCGTCGTGGCGGCTGCTGGGCGTGACGATGCCGCTGACCATCGTGGTCACCGGGCTGCTCGCCTGGTGGTTGCTGGACTGGCCGCCCGCCGCCGCGCTGCTGCTCGCCGCCGTGCTCTCCCCCACCGACCCGGTGCTCGCCTCCGAGGTCCGGGTCGGCGCGCCCACCGAGTCCGAGCACGACGAGGACGAGGTGCGGTTCGCCCTGACCAGTGAGGCGGGGCTCAACGACGGGCTCGCCTTCCCCGTCGTCATGGCGGCGATCGCGCTGGCCGCGGCCGCCGGTACGGGACTGTCCGGTGCGTGGGTCGGGCAGTGGCTGCTGGTCGACGTGCTCTACCGGTGCGTCGTCGGCGTCCTGGCGGGGCTCGCCGTGGGCAGGCTGCTCGGCTGGATGTTCTTCCGCGCCGGATGGGAGTCGATGCGGCTGTCCGAGCACCGCGACGGGTTCGTCGCGCTGGGCGCCACCTTCCTGGCGTACGGGGTCACGGAACTCGTCCACGGGTACGGCTTCCTCGCCGTGTTCGTCACCGCGTGCCGGATCCGGGCCGCCGAGCGCGCCCACGGCTACCACACCGTGCTGCACGACTTCGTCGAGCAGGTCGAACGGCTCATGACCGCCGGGCTGCTCTTCCTGCTCGGCGCCTTCGTGGCGCAGGGCGCGCTCACCCACCTGACCTGGCAGGGGGCGCTCGTCGGTCTGCTGCTGCTCCTCGTCGTCCGGCCCCTGACCGGGTGGGTGGCGCAGTTCGGTACCCCCGCCGGTCCCCGGGAGCGCGTGGTGACCGCGTTCTTCGGCATCCGGGGCATCGGGTCGCTGTTCTACCTCGCGTACGCCCTCGGCACGGAGGGCTTCCACGTCCCGGCGGAAGAGCTGTGGGCCGTCGTGACCTTCACCATCCTCGCCTCCGTCGTCGTCCACGGGACCAGCGCCTCACCCGTCATCTCCCGTCTCGACCGGATACGGCTGCTCAAGGCCCGGCGCAGGCACCGCGGGAAGCGGCCCGGTGACGACGAGGTCGCTCACGAGCGGCTCTGAGACCCTCCGCCCCGGCGGGAGGGGGGCGTCCGTACGGCGCCGTCACCACCCGGCCCGGACGGAGGGCGCCGAAGGCGGGTGCGCCGCGACGGGGCGAGGCCGCGGAAACGTTCCGGCAGGGCGGAGGAGGTCACCCCCAGGGGGGGCGGGGAAGGCCGCGGGTGGGCGCCGCCGGATCTCCCCCGAGGAATCCTTCCTGCCCGCCGGGCGCTCCGCCGGGTCCGGCGCGGTGCCCTCCCGGTGGCTACTCGAAGCGGGACGTGTCGCCAGCGCCCCTGCGGACGATCTCCGGTGCGCCGCCGGAGAAGTCGACGACCGTGGTCGGCGCCGTACCGCAGTCACCCGAGTCGAGGACGGCGTCGAGGACGTGGTCGAGCCGGTCCTTGATCTCCCAGCCCTGCGTCATCGGCTCCTCCTCCCCCGGCATCAGCAGCGTGCTTGACACGAGCGGCTCGCCCAGTTCGGCGAGGAGGGCCTGGGTCGCCGTGTGGTCGGGGATGCGCACCCCGACGGTCTTCTTCTTCGGGTGCTGCAGCTGGCGCGGCACTTCCCTCGTCGCGGGGAGGATGAAGGTGTAGCGTCCGGGCGTCGCGGCCTTCAGCGTCCGGAACACGTCGTTGTCGACGTGCACGAACTGGCCGAGCTGGGCGAAGTCCCGGCAGACGAGGGTGAAGTGGTGACGGTCGTCCAGGTTGCGGATGGTGCGGATCCGCGCCAGGCCCTCGCGGTTCCCCAGCTTGCAGCCCAGTGCGTAGCAGGAGTCCGTGGGGTACGCGACGAGGGCGCCGGAGCGGATCATCTCGGCCACGTTGCCGATGACGCGGCGCTGCGGGTCGTCGGGGTGCACATCGAAGTACTTCGCCATCCGACGAGCCTAACGCGCCGTCGTGCGCCTGCCGGTCAGGCTCAGCAGGGCGCGACGTGGACGACGGGGCCGTGGGTGCCCGCGTACCCCTCGCCGACCGTGGTCGTCGTGGCGGGCGGCATCGTGTGGCAGACGCCCTCCGCGCCGTCCTGGCAGACCACCTTGACGTCCGGGGCGGTCGTGCGGTCGTTCGTCACCTGCGCCTAGCGCCGGCTCTGCCGGGAGGTGACGCACGAGGGGCCGGCTGTGCGCCGGCCGACGGGACGGACGCGGCAGCGGGGGGCGTCAGGACCGTGCCCGCCGCCCCTTCCCGGAAGGGCGGGGCGGCGGGCACGGGGTGGGGCGGCGAGGGGACCGGAGCGGGGCCGACGGCCCCCGCGAGGACGGTCCCGGCCGAGGACGGTCCCGGCCGAGGACGGGGACGCCGGGCCCCTGAGGGGTTCCCCTCCGGTCGGATCCCCGTCCCGGGGTGGGGACCCGACCGGTGGGACGCTCGCCGATCCGGCGTCAGCGCACGCGGCCGTAGAGGACCTTCTTGGTCCAGATCCGCTCCAGCTTCACCACCGAACCCGCCTTCGGGGCGTGCCAGATCCGGTTGCTCCCGGCGTAGACGCCGACGTGGTAGACGCGGCCGCCGGAGTGGAAGAAGACCAGGTCGCCCTTCTGGAGGGTGGACGCCGAGATGTGGCGCGTCCGGTTGTACTGCTGCTGCGCGGTGCGCGGCAGGTTCTTGCCGGCCTTCTTGTACGCGTACAGCGTCAGGCCGGAGCAGTCGAAGCGGGACGGACCCGCGGCTCCGTACTTGTACGGCGAACCCTTCTTGGAGGCCGCCACGTTGAGCGCCTTCGTCGCGTGCGCGGGGCCCGCCGCCTGCGCGGCGGGAGCGGCGCCCGGTGCCAGCAGCGTGCCGGCGAGGGCGGCGAGGGTCAGTGCCGAGACGGCACCGGTTCGGGACAGTACGGACGGAACGTGATTCTGCGCGGTCATGCGCAACCCTTCGTCATCCGCCTGCGAAGGATGACCTGTCGGGTTCGGGCAGGCGAAGTTGCCCGGCCGCTGACGCGGCTTCACCCCAAGGGACGGCCATGGTGCGCACGCCCCGGTACTGCTGGGTCCTCCACTCCTGCCGATTCACTTCGTGTCGACCAGATCCGGACGGCGGCAGGACTCGGCGTCCACCCGGACCGCCTCGCCACGGCGGCGAGGGCTTGTCGTCGTCAGGGATCTTGACCCATGACGGGAGGAAAGTTCGAACGGAATCGGCATTTTGTGAGACTCCTCACCGTTGGCCGAATCCGGGCGCGCCGTGTGGCCGGGGGGTGACGGAGGCCGGTCCGGAGGGTGTGCGGCGAGTGTCCCTGGGCGTCGTGACCGCCGCGCGCTACGCTGTGCGAGTGACTCTTCTCGTGATGCGCCGACACGTGGACTACGTGCGCGTCACGACCACGAGTTGTCCGCGCCAGGACTGACCTCTTCCCCTCTCCACCTCTCCACGGTCCTGCAGTCGGCGCACCCTCCCGGCACACTCCGGCCGGTGCTCTCCGTACGCCGCGTTCCCGTCACCCTCAGGGCAGCAGGGCCTCGTCACACGCGAAACGGAAGGCCACCACCATGTCCGTCCCGACCGTCACCACCGAACGCGCCCTGCCCGTCATCGACCTGTCCGCGGCGAACGACCCGCGGTCCCGCGGAGCGTTCCACCGCGACCTGCTCGCCGCGGCACGCGACGTGGGATTCCTCCACCTGACCGGACACGGCGTCAGCGACCGGGAGACTTCCCGGATCATGGAGCTGACCAGAGCGTTCTTCGCCCTGCCGGAGGCGGACCGACTGGCGCTCAGCAACCTGAACTCGCCGCACTTCCGGGGCTACACCCGGATCGGTCACGAGCTGACCGGCGGCCGCTCCGACTGGCGCGACCAGTTGGACGTCGGCGCCGAACGGCCCGCCGTCGAGGTGGGGCCGGACGATCCGGCGTACCTGTGGCTGGAGGGGCCCAACCAGTGGCCCGCCGCGCTGCCGGAACTCCGTACGGCCGTCCTCGCCTGGCAGGACCGGCTCGCCACGGTCGCGCACCGGCTGCTGCGGGAGCTGCTGACCGCGCTCGGCGCGCCCGCCGACTACTTCGACGACGCCTTCGCCGAGCGCCCCCACCTGCACACCAAGCTCGTCCGCTACCCCGGCTCGGCGCCCGAGGGGAGCGGCCAGGGCGTGGGCGCGCACAAGGACTACGGCTTCCTGACGCTGCTCCTGCAGGACGAGGTGGGCGGCCTGCAGGTGCGGTCCGGCGACGGCTACCTGGACGTGCCGCCGCGGCCGGGGGCGTTCGTCGTCAACCTGGGCGAGCTGCTGGAGATCGCGACCGACGGGTACCTGTCGGCGACCGACCACCGGGTGGTCAGTCCGCCCGGGGCGGTGGAGCGCTTCTCCGTGCCGTTCTTCTACAACCCGCGGCTGGACGCGGTGATCAGGACGGTTCCCGGCGCGTACCTGGAGCACGCGCCCGGCATCGCCGAGGACCGCGCGAACCCCCTGCACGCCGAGTACGGGCGCAACGAGCTGAAGGGGTGGGTGCGGGCCCACCCGGAGGTCGCCCGGCGCCACCACCCCGGGCTCGTGGCGGGGTGACCGCCCGGTGAGGCCGGGGCCCGCCCGCTGACGGATCCCGGGCCCCGCGGGTGGATGACGGGCGCGGAGCCGCCCGCCGCGGTCGCGGGTGCTCGTCCCCCGGGGAGGGAGGGCGCCGCCGTGACCGCGCGCCGGCCCGGCCGTCGCGCCAGGGCCCCGAGCGACCCGCCGCCCGTGCCGGGAACGGTCTTCCCGGCCGTCGGCCCGTTCGTCCCGCCCTCCCGCGGTGGGGCACCGGTCCCCCAGCGCCCCACCACGCCGCCCGTGGTCGCCCGAGGCGCCGGTCAGGTCCGGGCGAGGGCGTCCAGCAGTTCGCCCTCGCGCCGGGCGCTGAGGCCCGCGCGGCGGGGGCGGTCCAGGCCCTGCCCGCGCTCCCAGCGGAGGGTGTCCGCCAGCAGGTCCGCGCGGGGCCGGTGGCGCAGGCCCGCCGCGCGCGCCGCGGAGCCGTCGCGGGCGGACCAGCCCTCCCAGCCGGGCTCGACCAGCCACATCGGCAGCGACTCGGGGCCCATGTACTCGGCCACGTCCTGCGCGAGGAGCCAGGCCGAGTCGGCCGTGACCACCGGGCCGGTGTGCCCCGCGACCTCGCGGGACAGGTCGATCCACTCGTGGAAGGGGACGACGGGGCCGACCGCGTCGTACGTGCCGGTGGTGCCCGCCTCGGCGGCGTCGAGCAGCCACGCGGACAGGTCCCGCACGTCGACGACCTGGGTCGGCAGGCCCGGTGTGTCCGGGACCAGCACCGGCCCCCGCGGGTCGCGCGCGGCGCGGGCCACCCAGTAGCCGGAGCGTCCGCTGTGGTCGCCCGGGCCGCCGATGAGGCCGGCGCGGGCGATGAGGAGCCGGTCGCCCACGGTGGCCGTCGACGCCTGCTCGCAGGCGGCCTTCGCCTCGCCGTACAGCGAGCGGTCGGCCTCGTCGTGGTCGGTCGGGGTGAGGAGCGGGGCGGACTCGTCGGCGCCGATCGCGGCGTGGGAGGCGTACGCGCTGACGGAGGAGACGTACGTCCAGTGCCGGGCCGTGCCGGCGAGCGCGGCGAGCGCCCCCCGTACGAAGCCCGGCTGCCAGGACACCTCGACGACGGCGTCCCACACGCGGTCGAGCAGCGGCGCGTACGCGGCGGGGTCGCGGCGGTCCGCGGGGACGAGCACCGCGCCGTCCGCGACCCCGCCGCTCTCGCCGCGCGCGAGGCACGTCACGCGATGGCCGCGTCCGAGCGCCTGCCGGGACAACTCCCTGCCGAGCCACGCCGTTCCGCCCAATACCAGGATTTCCATTCCGCCACTCAAGCAGCACGGCGCCCCGGCACCCAGAGCGGTTCGCCGACAGCGCATCCGGGTTCGCCCGGGGCGGGGGCGGTGACCCTCCCGGGGCGCGGTCGTTGCCCTACCCAGGAGGCACAAAATCCACGAAAGGGGCATTTATGGATCAGAACGGCGGGTCCTGGGCGTACATCGGTTCGTTCACCTCGGGCGGCGGGCACGGCATCACCGTCGCCGCCGTGGACCCGGCGAGCGGGGCGCTGACACCGGTCGGGGCCATCGACGTGCTCGCCGACCCGTCGTGGCTCGCGCTCGACCGGGGCACCGGGGTGCTGTACGCGGTGAGCGAGGCGGAGTCCGGCGAGGTCGCCGCCTTCCGGGCCGAGGGCCCGGAACTGGCCCCGCTCGGCCGGCCGGTCGCGGTGGGCGGCTCGGGCCCCACGCACCTGAGCGTCGCCGGGCGCCGGCTGCTGACCGCCAACTACGGGTCCGGGAGCGTCAGCGGCCTGACGCTGGACGCCGACGGGCGCATCGCCGGGCCGGCCGTCGTCCTGGCCCACCAGGGCTCCGGCCCGGACCCGGACCGGCAGGAGGGCCCGCACGCCCACCAGGTGCTGCCCGACCCGAGCGGCCGGTGGGTGCTCACCACGGATCTGGGGACCGACTCGGTGCGGGTCTGCGCGTTCGACGGGGAGGGCGGGGCGCTCCGCGTGCACGGGGAGGTGGGACTCCGCGCCGGGTCCGGGCCCCGGCACCTGGCGTTCCACCCGGACGGCACGGTCGCGTACGTCCTGCACGAGTTGGAACCGCAGGTGACCGTGTGCCGCTGGGACGCGGCGTCCGGGTGGCTGGAACCGCTGTCGGAGGTCCCGGTCGACGGCGACGGCGGGCCCCGGGGCGTGCGGGCCTGCCCGTCGGTTCCCGCGGTCTCGGCGGACGGGCGGTTCCTCCGGGCGGCGGTGCGGGGCCTCGACGCGCTCGTCACGCTGTCGCTGGAGGACGGGGCGGAGAAGCCGCGGTTCGTGGGGAGCGTGGGCTGCGGCGGGAGCTGGCCGCGCGATCTCGTCGCGGATCCCTCGGGACGCAGGCTGTACGTCGCGAACGAGTGGTCCGGGAACGTGACGTGGTTCGACGTGGACCCGCTGGACGGGCGGCCGCGGCAGGGCGGCTCGGTGGAGGTGCCCGCCGCCGCGTGCGTGGTCTTCTCCTGAACCGGCCCCGGACCGGGCCGAACGGCCGCGGGCCGGGGGCGCCGGTGCGGGGCCCGGGACCACTCTCCACGCCCACCGTTCGGAGCCGGCCGGAAACGTTCCGTGACGGTCCGCGCCCCGCGGGCCGGGTCGGTGCCCGTGACACGACGCGATTCGTGCGGGGCGCGGGAATTTCGTCGCCCCGTGTGATCGTTGACGTCTGGAGTACCCACCGACGACGTAAGGATCGACCGCTCGTGAGCAAGGTCCCCTCCCTGACCCTGAACAACGGTGTCACCATGCCGCAGCTCGGCTTCGGTGTCTGGCAGGTGCCGGACGCCGAGGCGGCGGAGGCGGTGGGCACCGCCCTCGAAGCCGGCTACCGGAGCATCGACACCGCCGCCGTGTACGAGAACGAGCGCGGCACCGGTCAGGCCCTCACCGCGTCCGGACTCCCCCGCGAGGAGCTGTTCGTCACCACCAAGCTGTGGAACGACGAACAGGGCTACGACTCGACGCTCCGCGCCTTCGACGCCTCCCTGGAGCGGCTCGGCCTCGACTACGTGGACCTCTACCTCATCCACTGGCCGGTACCGGCGCAGGACACGTACGTCGACACGTACAAGGCGTTCGAGAAGATCCTCGCGGACGGCCGGGCCCGCTCCATCGGCGTGTCCAACTTCCTGCCCGAGCACCTGGAGCGGCTGATGGACGCCACGTCCGTCGTGCCCGTCGTGAACCAGATCGAGCTGCACCCCCAGCTCGCCCAGGCGGAGTCCCGCGCCTTCCACGCCCGGCACGAGATCGCGACCGAGGCCTGGTCGCCGCTGGGCCAGGGCCGCGGCCTGCTGGAGGTGCCCGCCATCGCGGCCGTCGCCCGCAAGCACGGCCGCACCGCGGCGCAGGTCGTGCTGCGCTGGCACCTCCAGCTCGGCAACGTGGTGATCCCGAAGTCCGTGACGCCGTCGCGGATCCGGGAGAACATCGACGTCTTCGACTTCGAGCTCGACACGGAGGACATGGCGGCGTTCGCGGCGCTCGACGAGGGCCGGCGGCTCGGGCCCGACCCGGCCGTCTTCGGCGCCTGACGCACGACGGGAGAGGGGCGCGGCCGCGGGTGCGGTCGCGCCCCTCTCCCGTGCGGGCGCGGGGGCGGCGGTCAGGCCGTGCGGTTCATGGGCCCCCAGGGGCGGCGCTGGCGCGCCACCTCCTCCTCCGCCTCGTCGAGCACCTCCAGGTCGATCCAGCAGACCGGCTCCACGTCGCAGAGCAGCGGCTCGTTGTCCGGGCCCCGGGCCGCCTCGCGGCCGCGCAGGGCCCAGGGGCGGACGTCGCCGTCCCGTTCCTGGCGCAGGTGGCAGTAGTCGTACAGGCGGCGGGCCACCCAGAGCCGTACCGGGCGGTCCTCCCACCAGCTCTCGATCTGCAGCGGGTTCGCCGACAGGCCGGGCAGGGGGATCCCGGTCAGGTGGTCCACGCTGCGGGTCTCCTCCATGTCCTCGGCCGGGCTCCGCGACCAGCGGACGAAGAGACTGCCGTGCCGCTCCACGAGGTCGGCGAGCTCCTCCAGACTCCCGACGGTCGGCAGCTCGGTGACCCCGTCGGGGGCCGTCCTGCGGGTCGGCGCCGCTACGGTCTCGTCCATGTCGTTCCACCTCTTCGTCGTACGGGACCAAACGCCTCGTACCCACACGTAACAGGATGACTCCTGGTAACAACCGACGCAGGTCGGAGCGCTCCGCGGTTCCGGTGGGCGAGATCCGGGGAGATCGGCGGAAGCCGCCCGTCCGACGGGCGCGGTCCGTTAGCGTCGCCCGCATGGGAGACTCACAGAACCCTCACACCTCATCCACCTCGCCTCGCACACGCGTCCGGCGCCTCTCGATCGCCGTCGCGGGGGCGGCGACCCTGGTGGCCCTCAGCGTCGGCGCCGCCCTCGCCGCCGGTACGAACGAGGACCCCGCCCCTCCGACGAGCACGTACACCGAACCGACGCCGCCCCAGGAGCCCACGGGGGGCGCGGGCAGCGGTGACACCACCGCGGGCTCCGACAGCGGCGGCTCGGTCGGCGTCACCGAGGGAGGCGGGGACACCGAGGGAGGCGGGGACACGAGCGGCTGGTCGAGCGGCGGGAGCGGAGGCAGCGCGGGCGGCCTGACCGACGGCGGCTCCGGCGAGACCACGGGCGAACCGAGCGGCGGGCCGACCGGCTCCCCCTCGCCGTCCCCGTCCACGCCGCCGAACCTGGCGGAGATCGACCGGCGCATCACCGAGCTGAACCAGAAGGTCGACCAGCTGCCCACCAAGAAGGAGCTGGCGGACGCCCTGCGCGCCTTCGCCGACCAGCTCGACGCCTCCGGCTCCTGACACGCGGCGCACCCGGTGGGCCGCCGCCTCGCGGCGCGCCCTCCGGCTCGCCCGCCGCGGCCCGGCTCACCGCCGCGGCGCAGGACCGCCGCGTCGAGGTGATCGGCGCCCGTACCGGGAACACCGCCCTGGGGGCGACCCGGACGGCGCCATGTCGCCGGCGACCCACGCCGGCCCGGCCACCGGGTGGTGTCCGAGGTGGAACAGGCCGACGGCACGCAGGCGCCGCGCGGGCAGCTGGTCGGCGACGGCGGCCGGACGGCCGTCCACCAGGCCTCGCGGGGCGGGCCGGCGGCGCCTCACCCGGGGCGGCGCGGACCGGGCACCTCGTGCACGGCCGCCGCGAGCCGGGCGAGGGCGGCGGCGTCGGGGCCGCCCTCCTCGGCGCCGAAGACGTGCACCACGAGTCCGGTCTCGCCGGGCGCGGCCGGTACGTGCAGCGTCTCGTAGTCGAGGGTGAGCGTGCCGACCACGGGGTGGCGCAGCCGCTTGCGCCCCGCGCCGCACATCACCACCTCGCCGGTGGCCCAGAGCCGCCGGAAGTCGGCGCTGTACGCGGACAGTTCCGCGATGAGCGCGGCCAGGTACCCGTCCTCCGGGTACCGGCCCGTGGAGACCCGCAGCTGCCCGACGGCCTCCGCGGCCCGCTCCTCCCAGTCGGGGAAGACGTCCCGTGAGACGGGGTCGAGGAAGAGGTAGCGGGCGTTGTTCCGGTCGCGGTGGCCGGGGCCGGCCAGGCCGCCGACCAGTTCGGCGCCGAGTGCGTTCCAGGCGACCACGTCGAGGCGGGGGTTCGTCACGAAGGCGGGGAGCCCCTCCATGGCGTCCAGGATCCGCCGCAGCAGGGGGCTGACCCGCGCGGTGGGGGCGGGGCCGCGCCGGTCGGCGGCCAGGGTGGCGAGGTGCCTGCGCTCCGCCGCGTCGAGGCGCAGGGCCCGGGCCAGCGAGTCGAGGACCTCGGGGGACGGCTGGGTGGCCCGGCCCTGTTCGAGGCGTACGTAGTAGTCCACGCTGATCCCGGCGAGCTGCGCCAGCTCCTCCCGGCGCAGCCCGCGCACCCGCCGCCGGCGGCCGCCCGCCAGGCCGACGTCCTCGGGGGCGACGCGGGCCCGGCGGGCCTTGAGGAAACCGCCGAGCGCCCGCCGGGGGTCGCCGATCACGTCGATGCCGCCGCCGTCGCCGTTCACGCGCTCCGTCCGGTCCACGCCGTTCATGGGCTCAAGTATGCGTGGTCCTGCGGGTACCAGGATCGGCGTTCCCCCGGTCGCAGGGGGTCCTGGCTGCCGTATCGCGCGCGGGGGAACGTGGGGGCATGACCGAAACCACCGCGCGGCAGCGCAAGAAGATCCTCGTCGTCACCGCCCATCCCGAGTCCCGTTCGCTCACCTCCGCCCTGACCGCCTTCGCGGTCGGCCACCTGCGGGCGGCGGGGCACCAGGTACGGGTCTCCGACCTGTACGCCATGAAGTGGAAGGCGGTCGTGGACGCCGACGACTTCCCCGAACACCCGGCGGACGGGCGGCTGGACGTGATGGGCGCCTCGGAGCGGGCCACCCTGGCGGGCCGGCTGACGCCGGACGTGGCGGCCGAGCAGGAGAAGTCCGCTGGTCGGACGCGGTGGTCCTGCAGTTCCCCCTGTGGTGGTTCTCGGTGCCCGCGATCCTGAAGGGCTGGATCGACCGGGTCTTCAGCTGCGGGTTCGCGTACGGCCCCGAGGTCCCTCCGCCCTACGGCGACGGCGCCGCCCTGGCGGGGCGCCGTGCGCTGCTGTCGGTGACGGCCGGCGCGCGCGAGGGGGCGTTCTCCGACCGGGGTGTCCACGGGCGGCTCGCGGACGTCCTCCACCCGATCCAGCACGGGGTGTTCTGGTTCACGGGCATGGCGCCGCTGGAGCCGTTCGCCGTGCACGGGGCCAACGACCTGCCGCAGGAGGAGTTCGCGGCGGCGTGCGAGGCGTACGGGCGGCGGCTCGACGCGTTGTTCACGGACGAGCCGGTCCCCTTCCGGGCGCTCGCCGGCGGCGACTACGACCGCGACATGAGGCTGCTGCCGGGAGTGGAGGCGCCGGGCACGAGCGGGTTCGGCCTGCACCTGCGCCCGGCGGGGTGAGCGGCGCCGCCCGCCGCCCGCCGGGGGCTTCCGGCGAGCGGCGGGCGGGTGGTCAGTTGCCGTCGACCGGGAGCCAGCCCGAGTAGGCCTCCGGCTGGTAGTACTTGTTGGTGTCGCCGTCGTAGCGCAGGGCGCGCAGGCGGACGCTGCCGGACTCGGCGTAGTCCTTGTCGCACTTCACCCAGCGGTTGTAGCCGGACTTGTTGCGGCACGCCTCGGGGGCCCGGCCGTAGTTGGTGTAGACGCCGCCGATCGCGGACATGCCGTCGGACGCGGTGTCCAGGACCCAGATGACGTCGCCGTCGTGCTGGAAGCAGACCTTGGAGCCGTAGGTGGCGACGCACCAGCTGTCCGGCGGGAGGGAGGAGGACGCCAGCGGAGCCTTGGTGCCGGTCGTGCCCTCGCCCTGGTCCGTGCCCTGGTCGACGGTCCACTCCGGGGCGTCGGCGACCGTGTCCTCGGCGGTGGCGGGGGTGGCGGCGAGCAGCAGGGTCGCGGCGGCCGCGACGGCACCCAGCACGGTCCGCCGGGTGGCGCGGGGCGCCCGGGACGGAGTTGTACCCATGTGAAGATCCCTTGCGTGTCATGGACTTCTCAAGAAAGTGGAGTGATCCTAGCGTCAAGATCACTCCTGGCGCACCGGGGGCCGTCCCGCCGGCCGGGCGCGCGTCCGGCGCCAGGATCCCGCCGCGCGGGGCGACCGGGGAGGGCGCCCGGCCTCCTCCCGGAGGCACGCACGCGCGCTCCGGGGGCCCGGGGCGCACGGGGGCGGGAGGATCACCACGCGCACGCCCGTGAGGCGCCTCGCGGCCCGGTCAGGCGGGCGGCGCCGAGACGAGGGCCCGCCAGGTCTCCCCGTCGACCACCCCGGTGGCCGGCAGCCCGGACCGGCGCTGGAAGTCCCGGACCATCTGCTGCGTGGCGGCGGTGTAGGCGCCGGTGATGTCGGCGGGCTGCCCGGCCCGGTGCAGCAGGTCCTGGACCGCCTCCACCCGCGGTCCCCTGTCCCCCGGCGCGGCGGGCAGGGCCAGCATCCGCCAGGTGTCCCGGCCGACCTTGCCGTCCGGCTGGAGTCCGTGGCGCTTCTGGAACGCGACGACCTGCGCGCGGGTCTCCGGGCCGAAGACGCCGTCCGCGCGCAGGGTGTGGCCGTGTGCCCGGAGCAGGCGCTGGACGGTCCAGGTGAGGGAGGACGTCTCCCCCTTGCGGACCAGCGGCCAGCGGGTGGCCTCCGGGCGGGGCGGCGCGGCCGCCGGGCGGACCGTGTGGCCGGTGCCCGGGTCGAGGACCGCGCGGCTCGCCGTCCAGCCGACGGTCAGGACGGCCGCCGCCACCGCGGCCACGAGGAGGGCGCGCCGGACGGTGCCGCGCCCCGGCCGCGGCGCCGCCCCGCGGCCGGCGGGCCCGGCGGCGGGGTCCCGGTCCGGTCGCGGGGCGGGCACGGGGCCGGAACCCGGTTCGGGCGCCGGGACGGCGGTCGGGGCGGCCGGCGGGGCGACGGCCGGGGCGGGGCGGGCGCTCCGGGCGAGGAGGAGGGCGGTTTCCAGGCCGTCCGGCGGGGCGCCGAGCACGGCGTGGAGGGCCCGTACGGCGTCGGGGGGCGCCACCAGCGGATGGGCGGGGTTGAGGTACCGCGACAGGGTCGTCTGGGTGACGCCGACCTGCCGGGCGAGCGACGCCTGGGTCGGTTTCCGCCCCCCTCCGCGCGCGGACTCCTCCCACCACGTCCGCAGCAGCGCCGACAGCTCCCGGCCCGCCCCGTCCGCCGTCCCGTTCGGCGGCGCCTCCGCCATGTGCCCTCCCGAGCTTCAGCAGCGTGCATGAGCCCACGTCACAGCAGTGCATGGGGGCATGCATGATTCCGCATCAGGGAGGTCCCCGATGCCGCTCCCCGGAGCCCGCCGGGTGCCCCATCGTGGGTTCCCGGCGGCCCGCGCCGCCCGGTCCCCGCAGCTTCCGCAGGGGGCTGCCCAGCGCGGGAGGCCGTCCCCCGGTCGGGGGCACGGCTCGTAGAGAACCCTCGAAGGAGTGATCACCCATGTCCGTGATGTCCTACCTCGGCTTCCGGTCCGCCGCGATCGGCGCCGGTGTCGTCAGCCTGCTGGCCGGTGCCGTCGCCACCGCCCCGGTGGGGTCGGCCGCCTCCGCGCGGCCCGGCGAGGCCGCGGCCGTCACCACCCTGGAGTTCACCCGGAACTCCGGTGACCCGCTGAACTCGCGCCTGGCCGTGGTGCGGGGCGGGCGGACGGTGGCCGTCTTCCGCGCGGGTTCGGGCCTCGGCGCGGGCCACCCCGAGGGCCGGAACGAGTGTGCCCGTTCGAAGGGCTGGCTGCCGGCGGGCACGTACTCCGTCGGAGCGCGCACCACCCGGTACGACGGCCGGGTCATCAAGGGCTACGCGATCCCCCTGAGCGACAAGACCTGCAAGGACGGCAGGACCCCGCGCACGGAGCTGTTCATCCACAGCGAGATGACCCGCACCGGCGGCCAGGGGCGGACCGAGGGCCAGCGGTGGGACGGGGTGAAGGACTACAAGTCCGCCGGGTGCATCAAGCTCGCGCCGCAGGACGTCAAGGAGCTGTTCCGCGTCCTCGGCCAGGGCTCGGCGCCCAAGCGGCTCACGGTCCGCTGACGCCCGTCCCGGGTGCCGCCCGCCCCTCCGCGGGGGGGCGGCACCCGCCGTGCGCCGGTGCGCGGGCGTCGCGGGCCGCCGCCGTCACGGGGCCGCGGTTCGTACGGCCCGGTCGGGTACGGCGTGCACGGCGCCGGCCGGCAGGGCCGGGTCGGCGGCCACGTGCGGGGGGCCGGGTCGGCGGCGGCCTCCCGCGGGGGCCGGATCGGCGGAGGCGGGCGGACCACAGCAGGCCGGGGCGTGAGGACGGCCCCGGGCGGCCCCGGCGGCAAGGCGCCCGTCAGGCGATCCAGCGCGCCCGCCGGGTGGAGGAGGGGGCCGGCGGGTCGTCCGACAGCGCCGCCGCCATGCGGCGCACGGCCTCGCGCAGGGTGTCGGGATCGGAGGTGTACGGGATGCGCAGCCGCTGCTCGAACAGGCCCGGGTGGGCGGCGAAGCAACCGCCGCCCTCGATGCGCACCCCGCGCCCGAAGGCCTTCTCGGCGAGGGCCGGGGCGACGGGCTCACCCAGGTCGACCCACAGGGACAGTCCGCCCGGCGGCAGTCGCCACGTCCAGTGCGGAAGGTGCGCGGTGAGGGCCTCGGCCAGCGCCGCGCGCTGCCGGCGCAGCTGTTCCAGCCGGGGCGGGAGGAGTTCGTCGGCGCGGTCCAGGAGGTGGAGGGCGAGGAGCTGGTCCACCACCGAGCCCCCCATGTCGTCGGTCATGCGCTGGACGGCGAGTTCGGTGACCAGCGAGGAGGGAGCACGCAGCCAGCCGATGCGCAGCCCTCCCCAGTGGGTCTTGCTCATCGAGCCGATCGTGACGATCCCCCCGCCGCCGCCCGGTGCCGCGTGGGACGCGAAGGGGGCGGGGGCGGGGACGTCGAGGGCGAGCCCGGTCAGGGTCTCGTCGACGACGAGCCGGGTGCCGGAGCGTTCGGCGGCGCGCAGGACGCGGACGCGGTCGCCGTCGGGCATGAGGTGGCCGGTCGGGTTGTGGAAGTCGGGGATCAGGTACGCGAGCCGGGGCGTCGCCTGCCGGAGGGACGACTCGGCGATGCCGACGTCCCAGCCGGAGTCGGTGACCGGCACCGGCACGGCGCGCAGACCGGCCCGGCGGATCGCCTCCAGCGCGTTCGGGTAGGAGGGGTTCTCGACGAGCACGCGGTCGCCGGGGCCGCACAGCAGCCCGAGTGTCAGGCTGAGCGCGTGCTGGGCGCCGGACGTGACGAGGATCTGCTCGGGCACGGTGGCCAGGCCGCGCCGGGTGAAGCGGTCGGCGACGGCGGCGCGCAGCTCCGGCAGGCCGTACGGATGGTAGCCGGGGGTGCGGGCGTGCTCGGCGAGCCGGGGCGCGATGTGGGCGAGTGCGTCGAGGAGCACCTGTTCGGGCAGGCACGGCGCGGCCCTGGCCAGGTCGATCGCGGCGTCCGGGGAGCCGAGGACCCGGGCGACCCCGCGGGGCGTACGGCCTTCCGGGAGGGCCGTCCAGGTGCCGGCGCCCTGACGGCTGTACGCGTGGCCGCTCTCGCGCAGCAGGTCGTACGCGGCGGTGACGGTGGCCCTGCCGACGCCGAGGGCGGCGGCCAGTTCGCGCTCGGCCGGGAGGCGCGCGTGGAGGGGCAGCCGTCCGTCGAGGACGAGTGCGCCGATCCGGCGGGCCAGGTGGCGGAACGCGGGCTTCGCTCCGGCCGGGTCCGGCAGCATCGCCGCCAGACGGCGGCTGCCCAGCGTCGCGCCGGTGCGCCGCTCCCCGCTGCCCCCGTGCCGTGGGCCCGTCCCCGCCATTCCCACCACTTCCCCCTGATTGGCCGTGTCCTTCGGACCGGTGACGGTACAGACTCACCGCCCATGCCTTCCAAGCACCTCGGTGCGCGGACGCGGCGTGCCCGCCCGTCCGCGCCTCCCCTCACCTACCTCTCCCTCCGCGAACACCCCCTGCGGCGGCTGGCGCAGTTGTTCACCGGCCTGGCTCTGTACGGCTTCAGCCTGTCCCTCCTGGTGCGGGCCTCGCTCGGCGCCAACCCGTGGAGCGTCCTGTACGAGGGGGTGGCGCACCGCACCTCGCTCGGTTTCGGGACCGTGAGCGCGGCGCTGGGTGTGCTGGTGCTGCTGCTGTGGATCCCGTTGCGGCTGAGGCCCCGGCTGGGCACCTTCGCCAACATCGTCGTCATGGCGTGCGCGTCGGACGCCGGGCTGGCCCTCGTCCCCGAGGGCCTCGGCCTGCCCGCGCGGATCTGCCTGCTCGTCGGCGGCGTCCTCCTCAGCGGCCTGGCGGTCGCCGTCTACGTCGGCGCCCGCCTCGGCCCGGGACCGCGGGACGGCCTGATGACCGGTACGGCCGCGATGACCGGCTGCTCCCTCCGCCGGGTCCGCACCCTGATGGAGGTGGTCGTGCTCGCGTCCGGCTGGGCGCTCGGCGGCACCGTGGGCGTCGGGACGGCGCTGTACGCCCTGGTGATCGGTCCGGTCGCCCAGGTCTGTCTGCCGCGGTTCACCCACCCGTCGTCCTCGGACCGGGCCGCGACGGCCGGTCGTCCCGGCGCCCCGGACTGACCGGCCGCCGCGGGAGCCGGGCGCGGCCCGTCAGCGCCGCGGGGCGGGGGGTTGCAGGAGGCGGCACGGGACCTGTCGTTCGGTCAGGCCGCCGCGGCCGTCCGGGTCGACCCGGTACAGGCCCGCCTCCGGGGTGCGGGTCACGGCCTCCGTCAGCTCCCCGTCCGTGAAGAGGGCCGCGGCGCCGTCCTCCACCGCCCATCCGCCCGGCAGCTTCCCGGTGGCCACGGCCGCCCGGTAGGAGGGGCGGCGGCCCGGCTCGGTGTCGTAGTGCGGGCAGACGGAGCCGGGCAGCAGGCCGAGGCCGCCCGCCAGGTGGGTGAGGGGGCCGAAGGAGTCCGTGTGGGAGCCCTCCGCCCAGCAGTTGGCGCCGGCGCTGATCCCGCAGAGCAGCGCCCCCCTGTCGTACGCCTCGCGCAGCAGCCGGTCCACGCCGTGGACGCGCCACACCGCCAGGAGGTTCGCGGTGTTGCCGCCGCCCACGTAGAGGACGTCCTGCGCCAGGAGGAACGCGCGCAGGGCGTCGTCGTCGAGTTCCCTGCGGAACAGCGGCAGCACGGAGGGGACGCGGTCGGGGCGGCCGTCGAAGGCGGCGAGGAACTTGTCGACGTAGACGGCGGCGTCGCCGCTCGCCGTCGGCAGGAAGCACACCTTCGGCCGCGGGGTGCGGGCGTGGCCGAGGACCCAGTCGTCCAGCACCCCGTCGTCGTCGACGGAGAAGCCCCCGCCGAGCAGGGCGAGGCGGTGCTGCGGGGCGGTGACGGGCACGGGCCCTCCTCGGGGTGGGGGTGGTTCTGCGGCTCCGGAGGGACGATGCCGTGCAACGGCCTTCTCCCGCAAGACGATTGGCGCGCGCCGGTCACGGTACGGCTCGGTAGGATCGCGATCATGGACGCGTACGCGAGTGGGGAGATGGCCGCCGTACCCGGGGGCCTGGTGACGCTGACGGACCGGCGGACGCGGCGCAGCTGGGCGGTGGACGTGGCGCCGTACCTGCTGGGGACCGTCCCGGTCACCCGGGAGTGGTACGCGCGGGTCACCGGGGAGCGGCCCGGCGACGGGGGCGCGGGCCAGGGGCGGCTGCCCGTGGAGGGCGTCTCGTGGGGGGACGCGGTCCGGTTCTGCAACGCGCTGTCCCGCCGTGAGGGGCTGGCGCCCGCCTACCGCGTCCACGGCGACGGCGACGAGGCCGAGGTCACGTGGGAGCGCTCCGCCGACGGGTACCGGCTGCCGACCGAGGCCGAGTGGGAGCACGCGTGCCGGGCCGGTACGGGCGGGCCGCGGTACGGGCCGCTCGACGAGGTCGCCTGGTACCGCGGCAACTCCCGTGAGCGTCCGCACCCGGTCGGCGGCAGGCTGCCCAACGCCTGGGGCCTGTACGACATGCTCGGCAACGTGTGGGAGTGGTGCTGGGACGTGTACGACGCCGAGGTGTACGGCGCGTACCGGGTGCTGCGCGGCGGGGGCTGGTTCGACGAGCACTGGAGCTGCCGCGCGTCGGTCCGGCGCCGCAGCCACCCGGCGTACCGGGTGGACGACGTGGGTTTCCGGGTGGCCCGCTCGCGTCCGGCCCCGGCCACCGGGGGCGCCTGACGGGGGTCCGGCTCCGGACGCGGACGGCACGGCGCCGGCCGTCGGCGCCGTGCCCCCGCCGGCCTATGCCCCGGTGGCGGTGGGCCGGTAGGTGCACACGTGCACGCCGGCGCCGCTGACGGCCGTGGAGACCAGCTCCAGCCTGTGCATCCGGCCGCGGTCGGGGAAGATCGTCTTCCCGCCGCCGAGGATCACCGGCATGACCATCAGCCGGAGTTCGTCGACCAGCCCTTCGTCCAGCAGGGCGCGGACGAGCGTGGGGCTGCCCATGACGAGCAGGTCGCCGCTCCCCTCCTCGCGGAGGTCGCGGACACGGGCGAGGGCCTCGTCCCCCGGGACGCACGTGGTGTTCTCCCACGTCAGGTCGTCGTCGCCGAGCGTCCGGGTCACGACGTACTTGCGGAGGGAGTTCATCCGGTCGGCGAACGGGTCACCGGCCCGCTCCGGCCAGGCACCGGCCATCGCCTGCCACGTACGGCGCCCGAACAGCAGGGCCTCGGCCTTGCCCAGCGCGTCGTCGAACGCGCCGCCCACGACCTCGGGGTCGAAGAACGGATGCGTCCAGCCGCCGTGCGCGAAGCCGCCGTCGGTGTCCTCCTCGGGGCCGCCCGGGGCCTGCACCACGCCGTCGAGGCTGACGAACTCACTGATGACGATACGCATGGGACTCGTTCCTTCTGTTCACCACGGGGTTGTGTCGGGGCAGACCGCCGCGCCGCGGGAAAGTCATCGGCCCGGCCCCACCGGGGCGGGGTGACGTGGCTCACACGGCGGCGCGGGGTCTCGTTCAGGGGGCCTGCCGGGCGGCGCGGGCGGCGCGCCACTCGGGGGCGAGGACGGCCCAGACCTCCTCGTCGTGCCGCTCGCCCCGGTACGGGTGGATCTCCCTGAGCACGCCCTCCTTCGTCATCCCGAGGCGGCGGGCGACGGCGATGCTGGGTTCGTTGCCGGACGAGACCCACCACTCCACGCGGTGGACGCCCCGCTCCTCGACCGCCCAGTCGATGATCACGCGGGCGGCGCGGGTCACCAGTCCCCTGCCGACCGCCGCCGGCTCCAGCCAGCAGCCCGCCTCGGCGACGCCCTGCCGGACGTCCAGCCGGCGGAAGATGACGGCGCCGACGAGGGTGCCGTCCACCCGGATGCCGTGGATCCGCCCGGTGTCGGAGGCGGCCTTGTCCGCGTACGCCTGGAGGAACGCCCGGCTCGACTCCAGGTCGGTCACGACGTCGGGGAGCCCGTTGAACCGGCCGATGAACTCCCGGCCCCGGTCGATGTGGGCGAGGAACTCCTCGGCCTGCCACGGTTCGAGCGGGCACAGTTCGGCACCGTCGTCACCCAGGGATATCGCGTACATCGTCACCTTCCGTGTGATCGCCGGCGGTTCGGCGCACGGATCCTCTCACGGGCGGTGCCGCGGGGGACGCGGACGGCCCGCGCCGGGGTGCGGGCCGGCGCGGGCCGTGGCGGGGAGGACGCGGGGTCAGTCCTCGACGGCGTCCATGACCTGCGCGAGGTCGACGAACTTGAAGCCCGTGGCGTCGCGGCCGTCGGCGGAGGGGGTGTCCTCGCCGTCCTGGACGACGAGGAGGCCCTGGGGGTACCGGCGGCCGAGCGGGGCGTTCAGCACGGCGGCGCCGTCGCACTCCTCGGAGCCGTCGACGAGCGCGGAGGCGGCGACGCGGAAGCCGGCCTCGTACTCGTTGTCGTCGGCCGTCTCGCGGTCGTACAGGGCGAAGGTGTCGTCGCCCTGGCTGGAGGCGAGGACGTAGCCGTCGCCGTCCGCCTCGGTGAGCAGGGTCAGGCCCTCCACGTCGGCCGCGAGGTGCTCGCCGCCGTGACCCGGGTCCGGGGCGGTGGGCGCGCACTCGTCGCTCTCCTCGTCGTACGCCGCCGGGACGCCGTACTCGCGGACCTTGTCGACCAGCACGGGCGTGCCGGTGAGGTCGGCGCGCAGCCGCCAGATGCCGACGTCCTCCTGGCCGGCGTACAGGGTGCCGTTCGCGGGGTCGACGACCATGCCCTCGACCTGCGGGAGTTCGCCGGGCTCGCCACACGGGGCCCAGGAGGTGCCGTCCGGGAGGCGGAAGGCGGCGGGCAGGTCCAGCGTGCGGACCGTGCGGTAGCCGACCGTGCCGCCGGTGCGGGCGACCAGTTCGAGGAGGGCGACCGTGGTGCGGTTGTTGCGGCTGACCAGGGCGTACGAGCGGCGGGTGGCCGGGTCGGTCCAGGTGGCGAGGCCGTAGGCGGTGTCCTGCTCGTTGATCTCCTCCTGGCTGGTGGAGAAGATCGGGGCGGCCTGCGGGTCGGTGACGTCGGTGAGCGGACCGGCGGGGTTGTCGCGGTCGATGCGGTAGACGCGGAGGCGGTCGTGGCCGCGGTCGCTGACGACGGCGAGGTCGGAGCGGGCACCGGCCAGGGCCGTCCCGTGGACGAGGTCGACGTTGTTGAAGCGGCCGGGGGCGTCGTCGGGGGCGGCCGGCGCCGGGGCGGGGAGGGACTGGACCTGGCGGGCGTCGAGGTCGTAGACGCGCAGTCCGCCCTCCTTCGCGGTGGCGATGACGAGGCTGCGGTCCGGGGCGGCGGCGTTGCGCCAGATCGCGGGGTCGTCGGCGTCGGCGTTCCCGCCCTGGTCGTCGTCGTGGAGGGGGGCCGTCTCGGCCCGGGCGGTGACGGCGGGCAGGGAGTCCCCGGCGGCCGCGGCCTGGGCGGGTATGGCCGAGCCGGCCAGGGTCGTGCACAGCAGCAGCGCGGCGGCGGCCGGAAGGGCGGATCGGCGGACGGTCACGTACGTCTCCTCCGTGTCGGGGGTGTGCTTCCGCGAGATCGTCGGACGACGCGGGGGCCGTCGGGTTACGCCGTGCCGAAGGGAACCGGGCCGCACCGCGAACACGTGGCGTCGGGTGTTCGACCCACCGAAAGGCCGCGGTGGCGTGGCGGGTTGCCCACCGGCGCGGTGCCGGGGGCCGGCCGCGCGCGGCTGTTCCGTATCCCTGGTGTGCCGCGGGGGCGCCCGCGGCTTCGGCGGGCGCCCCCTGAGGGACCCTCAGCCCTCCACGGCACCGGTGCGGGGCCGCAGTCCGGCCGCCGCGACGGCGGCGCCGAGGAGGCACAGCACGCCGGTGACGGTCGCCGCGGTGTGCACGCCGCCCATGAACGCCTGGCCGCTCCCCTCCACGACCGCGGCCTTCAGCCGGGCCGGCATGTCGGCCGAGACGGGCGACACGCCCATCGCCACGGCGTCCTTCGCCTCCTGGAGCCGTCCGGCCAGGTCCGCCGGGACCCCGGCGCGCGTCAGGTCCCCGGTGAGCGTCGAGCCGACCCGGCCGCCGATGAGCGACATGAGGACCGACGTGCCGAGCGCGCCGCCGACCTGCAGGGCGGTCGCCTGGAGGCCGCCCGCCACGCCGCTGTCCCGGACGGGCGCCTGACCCACGATGGCGTCGGACGACGCGGACAGCACCATGCCGACGCCGAGGCCGAGCGCGACGAAGGGCGGCCACATCGTGGCGTACGGGGAGGCCGTGTCCCAGGTGAGCATGCCGAACGCGGCGGCGGCCTGGAGCAGCATGCCCAGCGGCATGGTGAGCCGGGGCCCGAAGCGGCCCGTCAGCACCGCCCCGAGCGGGGAGGCGACGAGCGAGGCGAGGCTCAGCGGCAGCGTGCGCACACCGGCCTCGACGGGCGAGTAGCCGCGCACGTTCTGCAGGTAGAGCATCACGAAGAAGATCACACCGAGCAGGACGAAGAAGTTCAGCGCGGTGACGACCGTGCCGACGGTCAGCGAGCGGTTGCGGAACAGCCGCATCGGCAGCAGCGGGTGCTCGACGCGCGTCTCGTACCAGCCGAAGACCACGAGGAGCAGGACGCCCGCGGCGACGGCGCCCAGGGTGCCCGGCGCGGTCCATCCCCAGGTCTCGCCCTTGACGACGCCGAAGACGGCGGACAGCAGCCCGAGGGCGAGCAGGACGACGCCGGGCACGTCGAAGCGGTGGCGGCCGACCGGGTTCCGGCTCTCGGGGAGGACGGCGGCGCTGACGAGCAGCGCGATCACGCCGATGGGGGCGTTGACGAAGAAGACCGACTCCCACGAGACGTGTTCGACGAGGAGGCCGCCGACGATGGGGCCGAGCGCGGTCGACACGGCCGAGACCATGGCCCAGATGCCCACGGCCATGCCGAACCTCCGGGGCGGGAAGACCGCCCGCAGCAGGCCGAGTGTGTTGGGCATGAGGAGGCCGCCGAAGAAGCCCTGGGCGGCGCGGAAGGCGATGACACCCTCGATCGAGCCGGCCAGGCCGATGGCCACCGAGGCGAGGGTGAAGCCGACGATGCCGACGACGTAGTACGTGCGCCGGCCGAAGCGGTCGCCGAGCTTGCCGCCGAGGATCAGCGTCGCCGCGAGGGCGAGGAGGTAGGAGTTGGTGACCCACTGGAGGTCCGCGGCGGACGCGTGGAGGGTGCGGCCGATCTCGGGGTTGGCGATGGCGACGACGGCCCCGTCGAGCTGGACCATGAACAGGCCGAAGGCGACGGCCAGCAGGGTCAGCCAGGGGTTGGCGCGCCGCCCGGTCGCGCCGGCGGCCCCGGGGGGCGCGGCGGGCGGGGCGGGGGCGGTTGCGGGTGTTGCGGGCATGGGGATGCGCGGTCCTCGGGAGGTGGTGGTACGGACGGGAGGGCGCGCCGCGGCGGGACGCGTGCGGCGCGGGGTGCGCGGCACGGGGCGCGCGCAGGGGGAAGCGCCGCGCGCATGGAGGCGGAGGCGTCCGTGCGCGCGGTCGGGAACCTCCGGTGGAGGTGGGGGGCTATTCGGCCGCGGGGCGGAGGTGGTGCGCCAGCGACGTGAGCGCGCCCACGGCGGAGCCGAGGGCGTCCATCTCCCCGTCGGTGAGGAGGTGCAGCGCACGGGCGACGTGCGCGTTGCGGAGGCGCTGGACCTCCGCCAGCTCACGCCGTGCCCGGGGGGTCGGGTGGAGGTGCGCGATCCGCTTGTCGGCGGCGTCGCGCCGCCGCTCCAGCAGGCCGCCGTCGGTGAGCTGGGAGACGAGGGCGCTGACGTTGTTCGGCCGCATGAGGAGGGCGTCGGCCGCCTCACGCACCGTGGCGCCCTCGTGGTGCAGGACGAACCGGAGCAGCGCGAGCTGCCCCTCGGGCGGCTTGGGGTGCCGGATGTCCTGGGTGACCCGGCGCTCCAGGGCGCGGTTCAGCTCCGGAAGACACGCCGCGAGCGCAGAGGCCAGGCGGTCGGGGTCCGGGGCGGACGCGCGGGAGTCGGGCATTCCCCCAGAGTAGGTATGGTGAGATAGATATGTCAACGTACCCATCCCCGGTGGCCTGCGGGGAGAGCCGCGGACAGCGGAAGGGACCGCGCGGTGCGCGGTCCCTTCCACCCGGTCACCGGTGCCCCGGCGGCCCGCCGGCCGCCGGACCCACCCGGCCCCTCAGACGTCGCCCGGCCTGACCCGGCCGCGCCAGCCGCCGGTCTCCCCGCCGCGCGTCTCGATGTACTCCTTGAACCGGCGCATGTCGCCCTTGACCCGGCGGTCGATCGTGCCGGTCATGTCGGCGGCCTTCTCGGCGAGGCCGGTCGGCTCGACGTCCATCACCAGCTCCACGCGCGTGTGCGTCTCGTCCACGCGCTGGAAGCTGACGACGCCCTTCTGCTGGGTGTCGCCGCTCACCGTCCGCCAGGCGATGCGCTCGTCGGGGAGCTGGTCGATGATCTCGGTGTCGAACTCGCGCCGGACACCGCCGATCTTCGTCGTCCAGTGGTTGTGCCGGTCGTCGAGCTGCGTGACCTCCTCGACGCCCTCCATGAAGTTCGGGAACTCCTCGAACTGGGTCCACTGGTTGTACGCGGTGCGGACCGGCACCTCGACCTCGACGGTCTCCTTCACCTTGCTCATCTGTCACTCCTTGATCTCGTGACGGTGGCGCGACGGGCTCGCGCCGCGCTCGGCACCGGCCTGCGGGTACCCGCTCACGCGCAGACATGCACGTCCGTACCGGATCGGCCGAGCGGGGGGCCGGACCCGGTGGTGCGGGCCGGGCCGGGGATACCCCGTTCGGGGGCGGAGCCTGTTAGGGGCCGGAGTCTCGGGGTACCTCTGCGCGGACCGGACGGATCCACGCTCAGGGGTGTCGTATGGAGATCGGGTACAAGCTCGCGGCGGAGGCGTTCGCGCCGGGCGAGCTGGTGAGGCAGGCCGTCCTGGCCGAGGAGGCCGGGTTCGACTTCGTCGAGATCAGCGACCACTTCCACCCGTGGCTGGACAACCAGGGGCACTCCCCGTTCGCCTGGACCGTGCTCGGCACGATCGCGGCGAAGACCAGCCGGATCGGGCTGGCCACCGGCGTGACGTGTCCGACGATGCGGTACCACCCGGCGATCATCGCGCAGGCCTCGGCGACGCTGGCACTGCTGTCGGAGGGGCGGTTCGTGCTCGGCGTCGGCTCGGGCGAGCGGCTGAACGAGCACGTCGTCGGCGAGGGCTACCCGGCGGTCGCCGCGCGGCACGAGATGCTGCGCGAGGCCCTGGAGATCATCCGGCTGCTGTGGAGCGGCGGCTACCGCTCGTACGAGGGGAAGCACCTGCGGCTGGAGGACGCCCGCGTCTTCGACCTGCCGCCGACGCCGCCGCTCCTCGCCGTGGCGGCGAGCGGGCCCGACTCGACGCGGGTGGCGGCGGAGTTGGGGGACGCGCTGTTCGCCACGGAGGCCAAGCCGGAGATCGTCCAGGGGTACCGGGACGCCGGGGGCGACGGGCCCCGCTACGCGGAGGTGCCCATGGCGTGGGCGCCCGACGAGCAGACCGCCGCGCGGGCCGCGCTGGAGACGTCGCGGTGGGCGGTGACGGGGTGGAAGGTGATGAGCGAGCTGCCGAACCCGGTGAACTTCGACGCCGCCACGACCACCGTCCGCGAGGAGGACATCCTGCGCGCCTTCGCCTGCGGGAACGACCCGGAGCGGTACGTGGAGATGGCGCAGGGGTACGTCGACGCCGGCTTCGACCGGCTGGTCATGCAGAACGCGGGGCCCGACCCGGACGGCTTCATCGACTTCTACCGGCGCGAACTGGACTCCCGGCTGCGCGGGTTGAAGCCGGGCGGCGCGTAGGGCGGCACGCCGGGGCCGGCGCCGGCCGGGAGCACCCGTCGCCGGGCGCCCGCCGGAGCGCGGGCCGGACTCGCACCACCGGTACGCCGGCCGCCCGCGGCCCCACGGGGGGGCGCTCCGGCCGGGTGCCCGGCTCCGTCCCGACGGGCCCGGTCCGTCGTCCGGCCCCGGACCGTCACGCGGCGGGGGCGTGCGCCTCCTCCAGGCGGGCCAGGTCCTCCGGGGTGAGGCGCAGGGCGGCCGCGGCGACGTTCTCCGCGAGGTGGCCGGGATCGCCCGTGCCGGGGATGGCCAGGACGTGGGGGCCCTGGTGCAGGGTCCACGCCAGACGCACCTGCGCGGCCGTCGCCCCGTGCGCGCGGGCGACGTCCCCGACCGTCTCCTCGGCCGCGGTGGGCGCGGCGGCCGCGGCGCCGGCCTCGGCGCCCTCACCGGCTATCGCGTAGAACGGGACGAAGGCGACGCCGAGTTCCCCGCACTGCCGGATCAAGGCGTCGGACCAGGGGCTCCGGGCTCCGAGGCCGTAGCGGTTCTGGACGCACACCACCGGGGCGACGGCCCTCGCCTCGTCGAACTGCGCCACGCTGACGTTGGAGACCCCGAGGTGGCGGATCAGGCCCGCCTCGCGCAGCTCGGCGAGGACGCCGAGGTGCTCCGCGATCGAGTCGGGCCCGTTGACCCGGAGGTTGACCAGGTCGAGGTGGTCGCGCCCCAACTGGCGGAGGTTCTCCTCCACCTGGCCGCGCAGCTGCCCCGGCGTCGCCCACGGCAGCCACTTCCCCGACGGGTCGCGTCCGGGGCCGACCTTGGTGGCGATGACCAGGTCCTCGGGGTACGGCGCGAGGGCCCGGTTGAGGAGCTCGTTCGCGGAGCGGAGGGCGGAGAAGTAGAACGCGGCGGTGTCGATGTGGTCGACGCCGAGTTCGACGGCCCGGCGCACCACCCGGATCGAGGTCTCGCGGTCGCGCGGCCTGCCGAGGTGGAAGGCGGCGCTGCCGGTCAGGCGCATCGCCCCGAACCCGAGGCGGTTGACCGTCATGTCACCCAGGTTCCAGGTGCCCGCGGCGTCAGCGGTGATCGTCTCTGTGGTCATGAACCGGAGTCTGTCACCCGGGAATCCGGTCAGGTGACGAGGAGGACCTGCTGGGTGGCCAGTTCGTAGCGGGCGCCGACGACGGCGAGGCGGCCCGTGGCGGTCCGCGCCGCCAGGTCCGGTTCGGCGGCGAGGCGGGAGCGGACCAGCCGGACGTTCGCGGTGATCGTCGCGTCGACGCGGGCCGGCCCGGTCTGGGTGTGGTCGATGGCGGGACGGATCTGCTCGGCGACGTACGAGATGTGCGCGGGCAGTTCCTCGCCGGTCTCGGCCGCGTGGACGGCGGCGGTGACCGCGCCGCACGACTGGTGTCCCAGCACCATCACGAGCGGGATGTCGAGTTCCAGGACGCCGTACGCGATGCTCCCCAGGACCGCCTCGTCGAGGACGCAGCCGGCCGAGCGGACTGTCATCAGGTCGCCCAGGCCCTGGTCGAAGACCAGCTCGGGCGGGACGCGCGAGTCGATGCAGCCGAGGACGACGGCGAACGGGTGCTGTCCGGACACGGCCAGGAGGCGGTCGCCGTCGGCCTCGTGCGGGTGGGTCTGGTGGCGGGTGGACCACCGGTGGTTGCCGTGTCGCAGCGCGCGGAGCGCGGCCGCCGGGGTGTCCGGCCGTCCGGCCCCGCGTCCGGCGGCGACGGCCGGCGCGGCGGGCAGGGCGGCGCCCGCGCCGAGGACCGCTCCGCCGGCCAGCGCGGCGCGCAGGAGCGCGCGGCGGTCGGGGCGGTCGGGGCGGTCGGGGCGGTCGGGGGATATGAGCTCGGGTGTCGACGTCACACCCGGCACGGTAGGCCGCGCCCTCCCGGCCGCTCCGCCTCTTGGCGTTCCGTTGGCCACGGCTTGAACGAATCGTGAACGGCGCCGGCCGGGGCCCCGGCTTGGGACGGTCGCGGCACTAGGTGAGGGAGGTGACGAGGAGGGAGGCGTCGTCCTGGAAGAGGGCGTGGCCCCGGGCGACGTGCGCGGAGCGCTCCGGGCCGTCGGGGACGAGGCGGGAGGTGGCGGCGAGGAGGGCCGGGAGGTCGGGCGCCGTCGTCGTCAGGCCCTCCGCCGCCATGTGGCGTACGCCGTCGGTGCCGTGGCCGGGGATGGGGCGGTAGGCGACGAGGGGCAGGCCGGCGGCCAGGGCCTGGAGGGCGGTCTGGCCCGCGGCGTTGTCGACCAGCAGGCGGGCCGAGGCCATGAGGGCGGGCAGGTCGTCGGTCCAGCCGAGCGCGACGGCGCCCGGGACGCGGGCGGTACGGCGGCGCAGGCGCTCGTCGTGGCCGCACAGGACGACCGGGCGCAGGCCGTGCCGGGCCAGGGCCCGGGCCGTGCGGGGCAGGTCGGAGCCCACGCCCCAGGCGCCCGCGGAGAGCAGGACGGTGGGCCGGCGCGGGTCCGGCGGCGGGCCGGGCGGGGCCTGGGCGACCGTGTGGAAGGCGGGGGGGACGACCGGGCCGGGCGCGGCGGTACGGCGGCCGGTGCCCGTGCGGGCGGCTTCGGCGGCGCCGGGGCTGACGCACAGGTACAGGTCGTTGCCCGGGTGGAGCCAGCCGCGGTGGACGGCGAAGTCGGTGACGTACACGGCGCTGGGGACGCGCAGGGTGCCGCGTTCCCGCATCCGGCCGGTGACCTGCGCGGCGAGGTGGAAGGTGGAGACGACGACGTCGGGGCGGAGGCGGGCGGCCAGGGTCTCCAGGGGCCGTTCGGCGAGCGCGGCCAGCGGTGAGGTGTCGGCGCGCGGGGCGGCGGGGCCGTCCGGGCGGGGCGGGGGCGGGGCGAGGAAGACGCGGTAGATCGCCGTGTAGAGCGCGGGGACGCGGCGCACCGCCGTGCGGTAGAAGGCGCGCAGGGCCGGACCGGTGCCGGGCGGCAGCAGCGTCAGGACGTCGTGGACGTGCGCGTCGTGGCCGTGCGCGCGGAGCCGGTGGGCGAGTTCGGCGGCGACGGCGTCGTGGCCCGCCCCCATGCTCGCGCTCAGGACCAGGCAGCGCCGCGTCATGTGGTCGCCTTCCGGTGGCGGGATCCGGGTCCTCCCATGGTGGGGCCATGGGGGCGGCCCGGGCGGGCCGGGCGGGCCTGTTCGGGTGGTTCGCGGGCCCGGCGCACCGTCGCGGCGGGCGGTCCGGGGAGGAACCTGGAGTCTGCGGGGAGCGCAGGCGCACGAGTCCGGAGGTCTGGCATGGCGGGAACGGCACGGCCGGTCGTGCTCATCACGGGTGCGTCGTCGGGGATCGGGGAAGCGGTGGCCGAGCGGTTCGCCGTGGACGCCGAGCGGCGCTGGCGGTTGCTGCTGGCGGGCCGGGACGAGGAGCGGCTCGGCGGGGTGGCGCTCCGTACGGGGGGTGTGGGACTGCCGGGTGACCTGGGCGGACCGGCGGGGGTGGAGCGGCTGGCCGCCCGGGCGCTGGAGCGGGAGGGGCGGGTCGACGTGCTGGTGGCGGCGGCCGGGATCGGCTGGGCGGGGCCGTTGACGCGGACGCCGCCGGAGGTCGTGGAGCGGCTGGTGGCGGTGAATCTGACGGGCACGGTGCAGTTGGTGCGGCTGCTGCTGCCGGGGATGGTGGAGCGGGGGGTGGGGCGGGTGGTGCTGGTCAGTTCGATGGCGGGCTGGGCGGGCGTGGCCAACGAGGCGGTGTACGCGGCGACGAAGGGCGGGCTGCTGGCGTTCGCGGAGAGCCTGCGCTACGAACTGGCCGGCACGCGGGTGGGGGTGACGGCGGTGCTGCCCGGCGCGGTCGACACGCCTTTCTTCGCGCACCGGGGCGCCCCGTACCACCGCGGGTGGCCGCGTCCGGTGCCGGCGCGGCGGCTGGCGGACCTGGTGTGGAAGTCGGTGGTGCGCGGGCGGGACGAGGTGTTCGCACCGGCGTGGCTGGCGGGACCGGCGCGGATCCGGGGCGGTGCGCCCGGGTTCTTCCGCGCGATGGCCAAGCGGTTCGGCTGAGCGGCGCGCGATGCTCGCTCTCTCGATCTGCCTGGCGCTGCTGGCGGCGGTGGGCAACGCCGCGGCCTCGGTGCTCCAACGGCGCGCCGCCGCCGACACGGGCACGGCGGGCACGGCGGTGCGGGGGTGGTGGCCGAGGCTGGTGCGGCGGCGGGTGTGGGTGTGGGGTTCGGCGGTGCTGGGGCTGTCGGGGGTGTTCCAGGCGCTGGCCCTGGCGACGGGGCCGCTGGCGGTCGTGCAGCCGGTGATGAGCACGGAGCTGCTGTTCACGCTGGTGCTGGGTGGACTCGTGTTCCGGCGGAACCCCGACCGGCGCACGTGGTGGGCGTTCGGGGCGATGGCGGCCGGGCTGGCGGCGTTCCTGGCGCTGGCGGAACCGTCGGGCGGGCGGGCGACCGTACCGGCGGCGGACTGGCTGTGGGCGGGGCTGGTGATCGGGGCGGTCGCGGTGGGACTGGTGGCCGTGGCGCTGCGGCTGCCGTCGGCCCCGCGGGCGGCCGTGCTGGGGACGGCGACGGCGCTGGGGTTCTCCGGGACGGCGGCGCTGCTGAAGGACGCGCTGGGCCGGCTTCAGGACGGGCTGGGCGCGGTGTTCGCGGGGTGGCAGCTGTACGCGGCGGCCGCGGTGGGGCTGACGAGTTTCCTGCTGCTGCAGGTGACGTTCCGGGCGGGGACGCTGGCCGCGTCGCAGCCGGCGCTGACGCTGGGGGACGCGCTGCTGAGCGTGGTGCTGGGGGTCTGGCTGTTCGACGAGCGGGTGGTCGTGGGCGTGCGGGGGGTGTTCGAGGCGATCGCGTTGGTGGTGCTGGTGGCGGCGTGCGTGGAGCTGGCCCGGTCGCCGCTGGTGAGGGGCGGCGAGGAGGGGGAGGACTCGTGGTGAGCGCGGCGGGTGCGGCCGCGTGGCGTGCGCCGGGTCGGCGGGCGGACGCCTGGCGGGCGGGGGCGGCCGCGGTGGCGGGGCTGGCGGGCTGGCACGTCGTGCCCGCGGCGACGTGGCTGCCGGGGGTGCGCGGGGCGCTGTGGCCGGCGCTGGACGGGCGGGGCGATCCGGGGCGGGTGGCGCTGACGTTCGACGACGGGCCGGACCCCGGTACGACGCCGTTGTTCCTGCGGGCGCTGGAGCGGCTGTCGGTCCGGGCGACGTTCTTCGTGCTCGGCGAGCGGCTGGAGCGGGCGCCGGCGCTGGGGCGGCTGATCGTGGCGGAGGGCCACGAACTGGCGGTCCACGGCTGGGGCCACGCCCCTCCGTGGGTGCCGCGGCCGGTGCGGGAGGTGCGGGAGGTGGCGCGGGCGGCGGCGCTGGTCTCGGACGTGGCGGGGTGCCGGCCGCTGTGGTACCGGCCGCCGTACGGGGTGCTGACCGGGGGCCGGTGGGCGGCGGCGCGCGCGGCGGGGCTCCGTCCGGTGCTGTGGTCGGCGTGGGGGCGCGACTGGACGGCGGACGCGACGCCCGCGAGCGTGCGGGCGGAGGTCGCCCGCGGGACGCGGGGCGGGGCGACGGTGCTGCTGCACGACTCGGACGCGCTGTGCGCGCCCGGTTCGTGGCGGGCGGCGCTGGGGGCGCTGCCGGGGCTGGTCGCCGACTGCCGGGCGCGGGGTCTGGTGGTCGGCCGGCTCGCCGACCACGGGGTGGGCCTCACGGCGGGTGCCGCGCGGAGGCGTACGGGCCGGTGACGGCTACGGGCGGCCGAAGGTCCGCCGCGCCGCGCGGGTGCACCAGGAGTGCGGCAGGGGGTGCGGGTGCCAGTGGCGGTCCCACTCGGCGCGGGGGGAGCGGCGGTGGGGGTGTCCGGCGGTGTGCTCGCCGCCGTGGACGAGGGCGCCCAGGACGGCGGTGACGGCGGCGAGCTCCGCACTGGTGGGTGAACCGTGGACTATCCGCAGGTGGTGGCGCATCGCTCCATCGTCCGGCAGGGGCGCCGTCCCCGCATCCGCTCCCCGGCGGGTCGCGCACGGTGCCCCGTGACGGGTCGCGCACGGTGCCCGGTGGCGGGGGTGGCGGCCCGCATCAGGGTGTCGGCCGAACGGGTGAGAAGCCGGACCGCCCCGCACGCCGTCGCCCTTCCCGCACACGGGTGGGGCGGCGACCGGCCGGTTCCCGGTGACCCCGTGTGACCGTCTCGGCGCGCGCGACGGCCGGAGCTCGCCCATTCTCTGAGTGAACGCGAGCAACACGCGACGAAAGGGCTCGACATCATGGCCACGTTGTGCAGACCCGCGGTGTCCGTCCCCGAGCATGTGATCACCATGGAGGAGACGCTCGAGCTGGCGCGGACCATCCACGCGGACCATCCCCAGCTCCCGCTCGCCCTGCGGCTGATGGAGAACACCGGGGTCCGCAAACGCCACATCCTCCGGCCCATCGAGGAGACGCTGCGCCACCCCGGCTTCGAGGAGCGCAACGCCGTCTACGAGGCGGAGGCGAAGACGCGGGTGCCCGCCGTGATACACCGTGCCCTGGAGGACGCGGAGCTGCGTCCCGCGGACATCGACGTGATCATCTACGTGTCGTGCACGGGCTTCATGATGCCGTCGCTCACGGCCTGGCTCATCAACACCATGGGTTTCCGCAGTGACACCCGCCAGGTGCCCATCGCGCAGCTCGGCTGCGCGGCGGGCGGCGCGGCGATCAACCGGGCGCACGACTTCTGCAGCGCGTACCCGGACGCGAACGCGCTCATCGTGGCGTGCGAGTTCTGCTCCCTGTGCTACCAGCCCACCGACCTCGGCGTCGGGAACCTGCTGTCCAACGGGCTGTTCGGCGACGGGATCGCCGCCGCCGTCATGCGCGGCAAGGGCGGCACGGGTGTCTCGCTGGAGCGCAACGGCTCCTACCTGGTGCCGGAGACGGTCGACTGGATCGCGTACGACGTCCGGGCGACCGGGTTCCACTTCAAGCTGGACAAGCGGGTTCCGGGCACCATGGAGCCCTTGGCCCCGGCGCTCAAGGAGCTGGCGGGACAGCACGGGTGGAACGCCTCCGACCTGGACTTCTACATCATCCACGCCGGCGGGCCGCGCATCCTGGACGACCTGAGCAAGTTCCTCGGGGTGCCCTCGGAGGCGTTCCGCTTCAGCCGCGCCACACTCACCGAGTACGGCAACATCGCCAGCGCCGTCGTCCTGGACGCGCTGCGCCGGATGTTCGACGAGGGCGGCACCCCGGAGTCCGCGCGGGGCCTGCTCGCCGGCTTCGGGCCGGGCATCACGGCGGAGATGTCCCTGGGCCGCTGGACGACGTCGGGGTCCCCCCGCTCCGCCGTCTCGGCGGGGGGCGCCGTCACGACGACCACCGTCCCGTCGAAGGCGTTCATCGACGCGTACACGGACACCGAGGAGCCCGACCGTGCTGGATGACCCCACGACGACCACCGAGGCGGAGCGGGAGGGCGCCGCCGGCTCCGGCCCGGCCCTGCCGCCCGTGCGGCACTGGCCGGCGCTCGACCTGTTCGGGGTGGACTTCGACCCGGTGCTGGCCAGGCTGATGGAGGAGGGGCCGGTCACCCGCATCAAGCTGCCCAACGGGTCCGGCTGGGCCTGGCTGGTGACGCGGTACGACGACGTGCGGACGGTGACGAACGACCCCCGGTTCAGCCGGAAACTGGTCGTGGAGAACGACGTCACCCGGCTGGCGCCCCACTTCATCCCCGTCGACGGGGCGGTCGGGTTCGAGGACCCGCCGGACCACACCCGGCTGCGCCGCTCGGTGGCGCCCGCGTTCACCACGCGGGGCGTCGAGCGGCTGCGCGACCGGGCGCAGGAGATGCTCGACGAACTGGTCGAGGGCGTGCTGCGGGACGGGCCGCCGGCCGACTTCACGCAGCGGCTGCTCGGGCCGTTCCCGCTGGCCGTCGTGTGCGAGCTGATGGGCGTGCCGGCGAAGGACCGGCCGAGCATGCACGAGTGGACCAACCTCATCCTGTCGTCGGCGCAGGGCGTGGAGCGCAGCCAGCGCGCCAAGGAGGAGATGTGCGCCTACTTCGCCGAGACGATGCGGCGGCGGCGCGGCACCGGCGGCGAGGACGTCATCGGGCTGCTGTCGGCCGCGGTGGAGGCCGGGGAGATCACCGAGTCGGAGTCGGTGGGCCTGGCGCTGCTCGTCCAGATCGGCGGCGAGGCGGTCACCAACAACACCGGCAACATGCTGTTCATCCTGCTGAACCGGCCGGACCTGATGGACCGGCTGCGCGCCGACCGGGAGGGCCGGCCGCAGGCGATCGAGGAACTGCTGCGGTACATCCCGCACCGCAGCGCGGTCGGACTGTCGCGGATCGCGCTGGAGGACGTGACGGTCGCCGGGGTGCGGATCCGCGCCGGTGACGCGGTGTACGTGTCCTACCTGGCGGCCAACCGCGACCCGGACGTGTTCCCCGACCCGGAGCGCATCGACTTCGACCGGGCGCCGAACCCGCATGTGGCGTTCGGGTACGGACCGCACTTCTGCGTCGGCGCGATGCTGGCGCGGCTGGAGTCGGAGCTGCTGGTGGACGCCCTGGCGGACCGTTTCCCCGGGCTGCGTCTCGCGGTGCCGGCGGAAGAGGTCCGGTTCCGGCGCGGCGCGCTGATCCGGGGGCCGGAGTCGATGCCGGTGACCTGGGGATGAGCGCGCACGCGACGCCGGACGGGCTGCTGGTGCCGTCCGGGCACGGCCGGACGCTCAGCGCGCCCGCCCACCAGGTCACGTTCAAGGTCACGGGCGAGCACGCGCGGGCCGCGTCGAGCTTCGAGGTCGTCGTGCCGCCGGGGTTCGACGTGGGCGCCCACGTGCACGCCCACAGCGAGGAGCTGTTCTACCTGCTGGAGGGCGAGTTGGACGTCCTCGCCTTCGAGCCGCGGGTACGGACGCGGGACGACTGGCGCCACTGGGAGTCCCGGAGCGGGCGGCGGACGGTGCGGGCCAAGCCGGGCACGGTGATCGTGGTGCCGCCGGGCTGTCCGCACGCGTTCGCGAACCGTACCGACGAGCCGGCGAAGATGTTCTTCCAGGCGTCCCCTCCCCCGGACCACGAGCGGTACTTCGAGGAACTGCTGGAGATCCTCGACGGGGGCGGCCCGCCGGACCACGCGGCGATCGCCGCGCTGCGCGCCCGGTACGACATCGAGCAGCTGACGCCGATGCGGCACGGCGCGCCGACCCGGTGAGGGGAGGGCCGCGGCAGTGGTGCTCCGGATGAGGGGCTGGAGGGACGCGTGGGCCCCGGGCCGCCCGTGGGGGCGGGCCCGGGGCCCTTCGCCCGTCATGCCCGGGTCACGGGGTGGGCACCCTCCTGCCCCTGCGGGCGCGGGTCGCCTCGGAGCGGCGCTCACCCGTGGCGGCCATGGCCGCGCCGAGCAGCAGGGCCAGGACGCCGACGATGACGTTGTTCCACACGCTGCGGGTCGTGTCGACGTTTCCGGCGACGAGCCACGGCGAGATGATCGTGAACGCGCCGATGGCCACGGCGCACCAGGCCATGGCGTGGGTCCGCTCGTACGCGGAGCCCAGGCCGCCCATGCACAGCGCGTAGGCGGCGCCGAGGATCAGGTTGCACACGGCGAGCGCCGTGAGTCCGCTGAATCCGGCGATCCAGGGCGATGCGGCCAGGTACACGCCCGTGAGGAAGGCCAGTGCCTCGAGGGCCTGCCCGCGGGGGGTACTGGTGGCCCGTTCGAACCGAGCGCGCATCTCGGCGACGTCAGGGTGATGCTCGATGGTCGGGTGAGTGGTCATTGCGGGCCCGCCTCCTGTAGAAGCCTTTATCTGCCCTTTACGTCCATATAACTCCTCCTAGCCCATTCGGGTCAACTGGAACCTTTCGCCCGCGCTGTCCGCGGCGCCGGCGGACGGGCACCGGGACCGACCGGCCCCGCACGTCGGCCCCGGGGCCGCCCGGGCTCGGAACGCCCGCCCGGGGGAGCGCGCGGGAGGGGGCGGCGCCGGGGCCGCGCGACACCTCTGCGGCGCGCCGTCGTTGATCAGCCGCGTGGGGCACGGTTTCCCGCGCCCCGTCACGACCGTCGAACGACCGAGAGGGAACCATGAGCCTCCGCACCGTCGCCACCACCGCCCTCGCCACCGCCGCCGGCGCGCTGCTCGCCGTCGGCGCCGCGTCCTCCGCCCAGGCCGCCCCGACCGCCCCGCAGACCTCCGGGGTCCCGGCCGCCTCCGGAGATGCCCTCGCCCTGATGGAGGACGCCGTGGCGCCCCGGTCCCTGACCACCTTCCTCCTCGGCAGCGGGAACTGACGGGAGACCCCCGGCGGCTCCCGCGCGTCCGGCGGGGATCCAAACGGAATCACCACCACCGCATTTCGGCCGTGTTGCGACTCACCCGTCGCGCCGTTTCACGCACGGTCCACGTTTGAACCGGATCCGCGACGGGGCGTCAACCAGCGGTGACGCCGGGTCACCTGCCGGGGCGCGTCTCCGGAGTGTCGGTTTCAGGTCACTGCTTGAAAAGGTGATAAAACCTGAAAACCGTCACTCAATGTGCGTCAAACACCCCCACACGGCAGGCTGTTCACGCACCACGACCGAACGGGACTCAAAGGAAAGTGATGACCATGACGCACAAGCGGACATCTATACGGCGTACCGCCATCTTCGGGATGATCACCGCCGCAGCGATGACCGCGCTGGCACCGGCCGCCGTCGCCGCTCCGGAGCGGGCGGCGGGCACGGGCGAATCGCGGCTCTACGCGCCGAACGCGCTGGTCCTCACCGTGGCGAAGGGCGAGACGGTCGAGACGGCGACGCCGCTTCGCGCGGTGACCCTCACCTGCGCGCCGACTCCGGGCGGGACCCATCCCGCGCCCGAGGAGGCCTGTGGCGAGCTGCGCGCCGTGGACGGCGAGTTCTCCGCCCTGCGCAGCGACGGGGACCGTGCCTGCATCAAGATCTACGACCCGCTCGTCGTCACCGCCGAGGGCGTCTGGGAGGGCCAGCGCGTCAAGCACGAGCGCGTGTTCGGCAACTCCTGCGTCCTCCGGTCCGAGGGCGGCAGCGTCTTCTCCTTCTGAGCGCCGCCGCTCGACCACCCCGCGGCCCGCGTCCTCTCCACGGCACCCTCCCCCGCCACGGAGACGGCGCGGGCCGTCGCCGTGCGCGGGGCCGGCGGTGTGGCTGACACTGATGGGGCGAAAGTGGGCATACGTGACTACGGGTGCCGTCGCCGGCATCGCCCGTGGAGGCCGGCCCCCGGAACAGGACCGGACCGTGAGCCGTGGAACGTGAGCCATGGATGTGGAGAGCGTCGCCGACGAGTTGTACGGGCTGCCGCCCGCCGAGTTCACCGCGGCCCGGGAGCGGCACGTCGCCCAGGCCCGTGCGGCCGGGGACCGCGAGCTGGCCGACCGGATCCGGGCGCTGCGGCGCCCCACCCTGGCCGCGTGGGCGAGCAACCTCCTCGTACGGACCCGGCCGGACGAGGTCCGGTCGCTCGTCACCCTCGGGGACGGGCTGCGGCGGGCGCGCCGGGACCCCGACGGCGCGCGGCTGCGCGAGCTGGACCGGCGGCGGCACGCCCTGGTCGCCGCGCTGGTGCGGGAGGCCCGGCGGCTGACGGCCGAGGCCGGGAAGGAGATCGGGGACGCCGCCCGCGAGCAGGTCGAGGCGACCCTGCGGGCGGCGCTCGCCGACCCGGAGGCGGCCGCGGAGTGGAGGGCGGGCCGCCTCAGCAGGGCGCTGAGCGTCCCGGCCGGCTCCCGGGGGGCCGGGACCGCCGGGGCGGGGCACCTCCCGGCGGCCCTCGCTCAGGTGGCCCCCGGCACCGGGGAGGCCCGCGATCCGCGCGCCGGCCCCTCCCCCGCCGGGCGCCGGAGCGGCGGCCGGGCGCAGGGCGACGGCAGCGGCGGCCCGGTCCTCCCGGCCGCTCCCACGGCCACCCGGGCCCCGCGGGGGCGGCAGGAGGCGCAGCGGCGGCGGGCCGAGGAGGAGGCGGTCGCCGCCCGGCGGGAGGCGGCGGCGCGGGAGGACGAGGTGCGCCACGCCCTGGACGCGCTGGAGGGCGCCGAGCAGCGGGCGCACGAAATGGACCTGCTGACGGAGGAACTGGTCGTACGGCTGAAGGAGGCGCAGGCCCGCCGGGAGGCCGCGCACGGCGCCGCCCGCCAGGCCAGGGCGCGGGCCCGGGAGGCGGAGGGGGCCGCCCGCCGGGCCGCACTACACGCCCGGGAGGCCGCCGAGCGGCTGGAGCGGGGGCGGTGAGCGGCGGGGCGCGGTGCGACTGCGGCGGGATGGCCGGAGGCGCCACGGGCGGGCCGCCGGAGCCGCAGGCAGGGTGACCGGGGGCGCTGTCGGGAGGTCACCCGGGCCGCGGCGGGGTGGCCGGAGCCCCTACGGGCGGGTCGCCGGGGTCGTGGGGGTGACCGGGAGGGGCCGGGCGAGGTCCGGGGGGCGGCGGGCGAAGCTGTGGAGGTAGCGGACCTTGATGCACAGCGACCACGGGTCGATCGGCTTGACCAGGAGGTCCGCCGCGCCCAGCCGCATCGCCGTGCGGGACAGCTGGGCGTCGACCCCCATGCCGGTCACGAGGATGACCGGAATACGACGGGTCTGCTCCAGTCTCTGCATGTAGCGCAGCACGTCGAGGCCGCTCACCCCGGGCATGACCACGTCCAGGACCGCCACCGCGACACCACCCCGCAGCACCGCCTTGAGGGCGGCGTCGCCGCTGGTCGCGGACTCCAGGGGGTAGCCGAGCGGCGAGAGGGCGCTGCGCAGGGCGAACAGGTTGTCCTCACGGTCGTCGACCAGGAGGACCTTCTCTCCGGCGGGCATGGGACCTCACCTCCGCTCCGTGGGTCCGGGCCGGCCCGTACGCGGCCCCGTCCCCAGCATGCCCCCGGTGGCACCCGGGCGGCAGATGCCCTGCGGGACGGGCTCGGCGGGGTGGCCGAACCCGTCTACCCGCGGGTGCGCGACTCAGGCCAGGAGGCGTTCCAATTCGGCCAACTCCGCGTCGTCGAACGACGCGGCGTCGAGGGCGCCGAGGTTCTGGTCGAGCTGGCGCACGCTGCTCGCGCCGACGAGGACGGACGTGACGCGCGGGTCGCGCAGGATCCAGGCGAGGGCGAGCTGCGCCAGGGTCTGGCCGCGGCCTTCCGCGAACGCGTTCAGCGCGCGCAGCCGGTCCAGCTTGCCGCCGGTGAGCGCGTCCCGCTTGAGGAAGTGGCCGATGGCCATGCGGGAGTCGGCCGGTACGCCCTCCAGGTAGCGGTCCGTCAGCTGGCCCTGGGCGAGCGGGGAGTACGCGATCACGCCGGCGCCGGCCTCGTCGGAGGCGGCGATCAGCCCGTTCCGCTCGATGGTGCGGTCCAGCATGTTGTAGGCGTGCTGGTTGATCAGGAGCGGGGTGCCCAGTTCCCTGAGCACGGCGGCCGCGCGGACCATCTGGTCGGGGCTGTAGTTGGAGAGGCCCGCGTAGAGCGCCTTGCCCTGGCGCACCGCCGTGTCGAGGGCGCCGACCGTCTCCTCGACGGGCGTGTCGGGATCGGGCCGGTGGGAGTAGAACACGTCGACGTAGTCGAGGCCCATGCGGGTCAGCGACTGGTCGAGGCTCGCGAGCAGGTACTTGCGGGAGCCCCACTCCCCGTACGGGCCCGGCCACATGTCGTACCCCGCCTTCGTCGCGATGAACAGCTCGTCGCGGTACGGGCGGAAGTCCTGGGCGAAGAGGGTGCCGAAGTTCGCCTCGGCGCTGCCGTAGGGCGGTCCGTAGTTGTTCGCCAGGTCGAAGTGGGTGACGCCGCGGTCGAAGGCGTGGCGCAGGACGGCGCGCTGCGTCTCCAGCGGGGTGGTGTCGCCGAAGTTGTGCCACAGGCCGAGGGACACCTGCGGCAGCAGGACGCCGCTGCGGCCGCACCGCTGGTACCGCATGGCGGCGTAGCGGTCTTCGGCGGCGCGGTAGGGGGCCGGTCTCACGGGGGGGTCTCCTGCCTCTTCGGGGTGGGGCCTCGGCGGGCTCGCGGTGGCCGTGGGGCATCGCCGGCCCGCCTGTTCGACGAGGTTAACCGGCGTACGGCGGGCCGGTGCGGGCGGGCGGTGCGGGCCCGGCGGCCTCAGGGGCGGTAGACGGCGCCGGGCTCGGGCCGGGCGGGGGCGAGGAGCTGCGGCACGGTGACGAAGGTGAAGCCGCGCTCCTTCAGCTCGTCGACGATGCCGGGGACGGCGGGGACGGTGCCGTCGTAGATGTCGTGGAGCAGGATGATGCCGTCCTTGCCGGCCCCGTCGAGGGTGCGCTCGCGGATCAGGGCGGAGTCGGTCGTGGCGTAGTCCTTGGCGGTGACGCTCCACAGCACCTGGGAGAGGCCCAGTTCGCGGCAGATCTCGGTGACCGTCTCGTCGGTGCGGCCCTGCGGGGGCCGCATCAGGGTCGGCTTGCGGCCGGTGAGGCGCTGGAGGGCCTCCTGGGTGCGGGTGAGCTCCTCGCGTATCTCGTCCGGCTCGATGTCGGTGAGGATCCGGTGCGTCCAGGTGTGGTTGGCGACCTCGTGGCCCTCGGCGGCGATGCGGCGCACGACGTCGGGGTGGCGGTCGACGTGCTTGCTGCCGAGCAGGAAGAACGTGGCGGGGACCTGCTTCTCCTTGAGGATGTCCAGGAGCCTCGGGGTGTCCTTGCCCGGTCCGGCGTCGAAGGTCAGGGCTATGCACTTCGCCTGCCGGCAGTCGACGGGGCGCGGCGCCTCCCCCTTGGCGTCCTCGCGCACGTCGGCGGGGGCGACGGTCTCCACCGAGCAGCCGCCCAGGGTCAGGACGAGCGCGGCCGCGGCGGCGAGGACGGCGGCCGCGCGGTGGCGGCGGTGCGGCGCGCGGACGGGGCGTGAGGACGGCCGGGAGGGTGGCGGGAACGGCACGGTGCGGCTCTCCTTCGAGGTGGTCGAAGAGGCCCGGCGAGGGCCACGCGCCGCACTCTACACAAGGTGTATACACATGATTTATAGCGGGGTGGGAGACGCGCGAGCGCGCCGACACGGGGTCGGCGCGCTCGCGGTGGCCGGACGCCTCGGCCGTCCGGCGGGGCGTCAGCGGGAGGCGAGGAGCAGGCGGCACTCCGCCTCGTGCTCGCCGGGGACGTGCTGGGTGGAGCGCACGTCGAAGAGCCGGCCGAGTGCCTTCTCGACCACTTCCACCGCGTGGTGGTCACCGGTCAGCAGCGCCTCGACCGGCGAGCCGAGCCGCGGCGCGGCGGAGGGCTCGCCCGAGTGGGCGGAGCTGTCGAAGGTGGCCATCCACACGGTCGGCTCACGCCCGGCGGTGGGGTGCGGTACCACGTCCTCGCAGCCGGCGAAGACCTCGTCCAGCGCCCCGAAGACCGCCTCCGCCTCCGCACGGCCGCAGTCGCTGAGCTGGACGGTGACATCGCAGTCGGCAGGATGCTCCCCCGTACGCCGGTTCCCCGTGTCCTTTCCCAGGTCGCTTGCCATGGCGTTCTCCACGTCCTTCCGTCGGATCCTTCGGAACGAGTACCCGCCTTCCCCGTACCTCCACGGATGGCACCCGTGTGCCACTCCGCTGGCGGACGGGCACGGTGCGTGTTTGCGGGGAGGGATGCCTGGTACCGGGGTGGGACCGACGGGGGGCGCCAGCACAGGGCACCGACGAGAGGAACAGCCATGCCCGCAGGATCCAGCGCCAAGCGCGAGCGGCAGTACGAGCACATCAAGGACAGCGCCCGCGGCCGGGGCGAGGGCGAGAAGCGCGCCGAGGAGATCGCCGCGCGCACGGTCAACAAGGAGCGGGCGCGCAGCGGTGAGGCGAAGTCGTCGAGCCGGTCCTCCGGCGGGACCTCGGCGTCGAAGCGCGGCGGGCAGCGCTCGCGGGGCGGCGGCTCGGAGGGCGCCACGTACGACGAGCTGTACGCGGAGGCCAAGAAGCGCGACATCCCCGGCCGGTCCTCGATGAACAAGGCGGAGTTGCAGCGCAAGCTCGGCAAGTGACCCGGCCGCGTCCGGCCAGGTCAGGCGGCGCCCCCGCCGAGCGGGCTGTCGTCCAGGTGGGCGAGCAGGTCGGCGGGGTCGGCGTAGAGGGCGCTCGCTCCCGCATCGAGGAGGTCCGCGCGGGGGATGCCGCCGCAGAGGAGGCCCACGCAGGTGACCCCGGCCCGGGTGCCGGCCTTCATGTCCCAGACGGTGTCGCCGACGAACACGGACCGGTCGGCGGGCGCGCCGGCCAGTTCCAGCGCGTGCCGCACGGGGTCCGGGGCCGGCTTGCCCTCCTCGGTGTCCTCGGCGCCGGCGACGGCGGTCACGGCGTCGTCCGCGTCGATGGCGCGGCGCAGCGCGGTGAGTTCGGCGCCACCGGCGGACGTGGCCAGGACGACGGTCCAGCCGCGTGCGGCGAGGGTCCTCAGCAGGCGTCCGGCGTCCGGGAGGGCGGGCAGGCGGTCGGAGTAGGTCCCGTAGAGCGTCTTGTGGGCGGCGCTGATCGCGGCGTCGCCGCTCCGGTCTCGGTCGGGGCCGAGGAGGTGCTCCACGAGGTCCTCGGCGCCGAGCCCGACGGCCCGGTGGACGGCGTGCATCGGCACTTGGTGACCGGCCTGCCGGAACGCCTCCCACCAGGTCGTGACGTGGAGGTGGTTGGTGTCGGTGAGGGTGCCGTCCACGTCGAACACGGCAGCGCGGGTCATGGGGATCCTCTCTGTACGGCTGATACGGCTGATACGGCCGGTACGGCTGATGTGGCCGGTACGGCCGGTGGTTCCGTGCTCCTGCTTCCCGGCTTCGGGCCTCATCAGCCCTCCACGCCGGTCGCGCCGTGGGCGGCGCCGACCGGCTTCGACTCCGGGGAGCCGCGCTGCCGCAGGTACACGGAGAAGATCGCCATCGAGCCGATGGCGAGGAGCTCCGACTGCCAGTTCTGGAGCGTGCGGCTCCAGAAGTCGGGCGAGGCGAGGTACTCGGACCAGCGCAGCGGGCTCTCCAGCTCCCGCAGCCTCTCCTCGCCGTGGGCGGCGGCCCCGCTCACGGACTGGACGTACCAGGAGCCGAGGAACACGGCGCACATCCAGATGCCGAGGGAGCGCGAGTACAGGGTCTGCCGCAGGCCCCCCGCGCCGGCCCAGCGCGGGGACTCGGGGGTGGCGTGGCGGCCGACGCGCTGTTCCTCGTCGGACTCGGTCCCGGCCTTGTGCATCTCCTTCGACTCCGGGGAGCCCCGCTGGAGCAGCCACACCGTGCCGAAGAGGTAGAGGAAGAACTGCAGGTACTCGGACTGCCAGTTCTCGGTGACGGCGACGGCGAAGTCGGCCGACGCGAGGTAGCGGGCGAAGCCGACCGGCTCTGCCCCCAGGGCGCGCATCTCGGCGTCGTACTGCGCCCGCCCGGCGACCGCTTGGCACAGGACGGTGACGAGGAACCCGGTGCCGAAGGCGAGGGAGAGCCCGTTGTCCCGGGCGAAGCGGAGGAAGCGGTTCATCGGTGGAGGGCTCCCAGCACGCCGAAGTAGACGAGGCCGCAGACGAGGGTGAGCGCGTACAGCGTGAACATGGTCCGCACGGTGGGATCAGTCCCCCTTCACACGGCAGTCGTAGGGGCGCTCGGGGCGCGGGGTGCAGCCGGCCGCCCTGACCTTCCAGCCGTCCGGGAAGCGGGTGACGAAGTACGTGTCGTGTTCCAGGACGACGCGGGCCTGGTGGCCGTACACGTCGGTGGCGCGGATCCGCCCGGGGGCGGGCAGGGCGGCGTGGGACAGCCCCGTCTCGCAGGACGGGCCGGGATCCCGGGCGAGCGCCTCACGGGTCGCCGGGGCGAGGAGCCCGCACGCGGCGGCGGGCCGGGCTCCCCCGGCGTGGCCGGCGAAGCGGAGGGCGGCCGTGGTGACGGCGGTGCGTTCGGCGTCGGAGGCGGAGCAGCCGGTGAGGGCGGCGGCGAGCGGGGCGAGAAGCGCGAGGAGGGCGGGAGGGCGGCGCACCGGTTCCTGCTCCTTTCGGCCCCTGGCCTCACGGGGCCTTCCCGGAGGTGTCGGATACGAGCATGGGGGTGCGGCGGCGGCCGGTCGCGTCACGGCGGCGCGACACCCGTGAGCTTCCTTCTGCTGCCGTATCGGGGCGGCGGGCGCCCGCGTCCCCGGGCGGGTCGACCCGGGTGGCTGGAGCGCGCCGGAGGGGGTACCAGGGACGGGTCGGACCGAGGGACGGGAGGGCGAGATGCCTGGTCGGGAGCGTGACGCCGTGAAGGGAACGGGCGGGGGGCCCGGCTCCCCGGAGGAGGCGGAGTCGGAGGGCGGGCTGCGGCGGGGCCGGCGCGAGACGCCGGAGGAGCGGGCGGACCGGCGGTGGAGCGAGCTGGTCCAGGAGATCCGGGTCGCGCAGACGGGCGTGCAGATCCTGTTCGGCTTCCTGCTGACGGTGGTCTTCGCACCCCGGTTCGCGGAGCTGTCGGACGTGGACCGCGGGATCTACATCACCACGGTGGTGCTGGGCGCGTCGGCGACGGGCGCGCTGATCGGGCCCGTGTCGCTCCACCGGATCGTGTCGGGCCGCAGGATCAAGCCGCAGACGGTGGTGTGGGCGTCGCGGCTGACGTTCACGGGGCTGGTGCTGCTGCTGGTGACGATGGTGTCGGCGCTGTTCCTGATAATGCGGGTGGCGACGCACGACGGCTACGTGCCGTGGCTGGTGTCGGGCGTGGCGCTCTGGTACCTGGTGTGCTGGTTCGCGCTGCCGATGTGGGTGCGCCACCGCTACACGACGCGTGACTGAGGCCCCGCCAGGACCGTCTCGACCGTGTCGGCCTGGGCGGCGGGCTTGTCCGGGCGGTGCCGCAGGACGCGGGCGAAGCGGAGGGCGACCCCGGCCGGGTAGCGCGGGGAGCGCTGGAGGCCGTCGTAGGCGATCTCGACGACCAGCTCGGGCCGTACGCGGACGGTGAGGCCGTCGTCGGAGACGGCGAGTTCGCGCAGCCGGTCGGTCTGCCAGCCCAGCATCGCGTCCGTGAGGCCCTTGAAGGTCTTGCCGAGCATCACGAAGGTGCCGTCGGCGGCGCGGGCGCCGAGGTGGAGGTTGGACAGCAGTCCGGTGCGCCGGCCGTGGCCCCACTCGGCGGCGAGGACGACCAGGTCGAGGGTGTGCACCGGTTTGACCTTCAGCCAGGACCGTCCCCGCCGGCCCGCGCCGTACGGCGCGTCGAGCGCCTTGACGACGACGCCCTCGTGCCCTCGCGCGAGGGCGTCCGCGAAGAACGCCTCGGCCTCGTCGCGCCGCGCCGGGTCGGCGGGGTCGGTGACGACGGCCCGCCGGACGCGCAGGGGCTCGGGGACGAGGCGGGCGAGCTCCGCGTGCCGCTCCCGTCCGGGCAGGTCCAGCAGCACGGCGCCGTCCGCGGCGAGGACGTCGAAGAACACGGGCGACACGGGGCGGGCCGCCGCGGCCGCGGCCACGTCGAGGCGTGAGCCCACCCGGGAGGCGGTCTCCTGGAAGGGGACGGGGCGGCCCGACGCGTCCAGGGCGATCACCTCGCCGTCCAGGACGAAGGCGTCGCCGGCGAGGCCGCGGGCCACGGCGGCGGCCTCGGGCAGGCGGTCGGTGATCTCGTCGAGGGAGCGGGTGTAGATCCGTACGTCGTCGCCGGTGCGGTGCACCTGGATGCGGACGCCGTCGAGCTTCTCCTCCACCGCGCACGGACCGAGCGCGGCCAGCGCGTCGGCGACGCTCTTGGCGGTGTGGGCGAGCATCGGCTGCACGGGGGTGCCGACGCGGAGGCGGAACCGCTCCAGGGCGGGCGGGCCCTCGGCGAGGAGCGCCGTGGCGACCCTCGGCAGGGACCCGTCGAGCATCACCGCGCGGCGCACGTCGGCGGCCGGGGCGTGGGCCGCCCTGGCGACGCCCTCCAGGGCGATCGCGTCCAGTGCGCCCTGCCGGACCTCACCGGTGAGCAGCCGGACGAGGAACCGCTGCTCGGGGGCGGTGGCGGCGGCCATGAGGTCGTGGACGAGGCGCCGCCGCCCCGTCTGGGAGCCGGGTCCCGCCACACCGGCGAGCGCGGTCAGCGCGGCGTCCGTGTCGGCGACGGTGAGGGTGGCGCGGCCGGCGGGCGCGACGGGTTCCCTCAGGATGTTCCAGCCGATGCCGACGCGGCCCTGCGGGAGACGGCCCGCGAGGTAGGCGATGACGAGGGGGACCTCCGCGGGCGGCGTCGCGGAGAACAGGTCCGCCAGCACGGCGATCTTGCGGGACCGCGCCGAGGTGGCGGCGACCTGCTCGGAGACGTCTGCGAGTCGGGCCAACAGCATGCGGCCATCGTGCCCGCCGCACGGGCCGCCCGCACGCGGGGGCGGCCCGCGGCGGGCGGCCCGCGCCCGGTGGACGTCTTCGGGGGGACGTCGGCGCGTGGCGGGGGATCAAGCCGCACGTCTCCCTTCCTTCACCCGACTCCCCTAGTCTTCCGGCGACTTCAGTCGAGCCGACCGGGAAGCAGGGGACGACATGGGCTTGTTGGCACGTTCGGTGGGGGCCGCCGCGGTGGCGGGGACGCTGGTGCTGGGCGCCGGCCCGAGCGCGGCGGTGGCGGTCGACCCGGGCCAGCTGTCGTACGGCGCGTCGACGGGGGTGGGCGTCCACAACGCGTACGAGAAGGACAAGTACCGGTACTTCGCCGACGCGTTGGACTCGGGCGCGGGCATGCTGGAGCTCGACGTGTGGACGAACGCGTTCGGCCGGTCCTGGCGGGTGTCGCACGGCAACCCCCTCGGCAACGACAACAACTGCGAGAACGCCGCGCACGCGGGCGAGCTGCGCACCAAGGCCCGCAACCAGGACCTCGGCGGCTGCCTCGCCGACATCCGCGCCTGGCACGACGCCCACCCGGGGCACCGGCCGGTACTGCTGAAGGTCGAGATGAAGGACGGCTTCCAGGCCGACCACGGGCGGGGGCCCGCCGCGCTGGACGCGCTGCTGACGGCGCGGCTGGGGGACGCGCTGTTCCGGCCGGCCGACCTGGTGGGCGGGCACCCGGACCTGGACACGGCCGTCCGCACGGACGGCTGGCCCTCCCGCGCCCGGCTGGCCGGGAAGTTCGTCGTCGAGCTGATCCCGGGCACGGTGGAGGAGGGCAACCCGGCCGACTCCCTGTGGACCGACCGCGAGTACGCCACCCACCTGCGGAACCTGGCGGCCGCCGGGCGGCTGCGGGAGGCGGGCGCGTTCCCCGCGGTGCACGGGGCGCAGGCCGGCGACCCCCGTCTGCGGTACGCGGACGCCGGACTGCGGCCGTGGTTCGTGGTGTTCGACGGGGACGCGTCGGTGTACGCGGGCGGCTCGGTGGACACCGCCTGGTACGCGCGGCGGAACTACCTGGTCCTCATGACGGACGCGCACCACGTGGCTCCGGCCATCGACGGCACCCACCCGACGGAGGGCCAGGCCCGCGACCGGCTCGCCCTGCTGGCCGGACGGCACGCCAGCGTCGTGTCGGCCGACTGGTACCCGCTGCCCGCCGTCCTGTCGTCGGTCGTCCCCCGCGCGGGCGCGTAGCCGGCCGCCCGGCCCGGGGCCGCCGCGGACCGGGCCGGGCGGGACCGCGCGAGACGTCCCGGGCGGCGGGGCGCCGCGTCGCGGTCCTCGTGGGCGAGGAGGGTCCGGGCGGCCGGGCGGCGCCGGCCGGGGTGGTGGGCGACCGGCGCGAAACGGCCGGTTCCCGCCCGTCGGGTGGAGCGGCCGGTCACCACGGTGCCGCTCGTCAGTCCGTCCGCCCCGGCCGGAGCCGCAGCACGTCGCGCACGAGTGCGTACGCGGCGCTCAGGAAGATCGCGGCTCCGCCCGCGATCCAGAGGGCCGACGCCCCGGAGCGGTACTCGTCGACGGCCATGACGAACACCAACACACTGGCGAGAACACCGAAGGCCGAGATCACGGCGCTGATGCGGTCGGTCATGCGGACATCGTCGACGACGACCCCGGCCGGCGGGAGCGCTCCGAACGAATCAGCCCGGGGCATGTCTCCGAAGGAGCGTCGTCCGCCCGCGGGGCGGGCCGGGCGCCGGCCGGTGGGCGGGGCTTCGACGACACGGCCTAGGACACCAGGCTGTGCCGGTAGGCGTAGACGACGGCCTGGACGCGGTCGCGCAGGTCGAGCTTGGTGAGGATGCGGGACACGAAGGTCTTGACGGTCTCGTGGCTGATGACGAGGCGCGCGGCGATCTCGCTGTTGGACAGTCCGTCCGCGATGAGCCGTAGGACCTGCAGTTCGCGGGGCGTCAGCGGGACGGCCTGCGGGCCGCCCTCGGCGGGCCGGATACGGGCGGCGAAACGGCCCACGAGGCGACGTGTCACCTCGGGGTCCAGCAGCGCCGCGCCCGTGGCCACGGTCCGGATTCCGTGCAGCAGCCGGTCCGGCGGCGCCTCCTTGAGCAGGAACCCGCTCGCTCCGGCCCGCAGCGCCTCGTAGACGTACTCGTCCAGGTTGAACGTGGTCACCACGAGCACCTTCACGGGGTGCTCGACCCCGGCGCCGGCCAGCAGCCGGGTGGCCTCGATGCCGTCGAGGACCGGCATGCGCACGTCCATCACCACGACGTCCGGGCGCAGTCGGCCGGCCAGCTCCACGGCGGTCCGCCCGTCCCCGCACTCGCCCGCCACCGCCAGGTCGGGCTGCGCGTCGATGATGGTCGACAGCCCGGCGCGGATCAGCGCGTGGTCGTCGCAGACCAGGACCCGGAGGGGCGCGCTCACGCCGGGCTCCCCACGGGTATCCGCGCCCGGACGAGGAAACCGCCGCCGGTTCGACGGCCCGCGCTGAAGTCGCCGCCCAGGACGTCGACCCGTTGCCGCAGGCCCTCCAGTCCCCGCCCGCTGCCGCCGGGGGAACAGGCCCGCACACCGGAACCGTCCGTGCCGACCTCCACGGTGATCTCCCTTTCACCGTGGCGCACCAGGACCGAGGTCCGGCCGCCACGGTCGTACTTGAGCGCGTTCGTCAGGGCCTCCTGCACGACCCGGTAGGCCACGAGGTCGGCGCCGCCGGTCGAGGCCGGCGGTGTGCCCTCCTCGGTGAACTCCAGCGGCTGCCCGGCGGACCGTGTCCGCTCGACGAGCGTGAGCACCCGGCCCGTGGGCGGCGTCCTGTCCGGTCCGCCGTGGCCGGTGCCGTGGTCGGGGTCGGGGTCGAGCAGACCGAGCAGGTGGCGCAGGTCGGTGAGGGCCCGTCGGCCGGTGTCGGTGACGGCGGTCAGGGTCTGGTCGAGGCGGTCGGGCGAGGCGGTCAGGTACCGGGCCGCCTCGGACTGCACGACCATCGCCGTCACGTGGTGGGTCACCACGTCGTGGAGCTCGCGGGCGATCCGGGTGCGTTCGGCGGTACGGGCGTCCTCGGCGACGCGGTCACGCCGTTCGGCCTCCGCGGCCCGGGCGGAGCGCATCCACACGCCGACGCCCCACGCGAGGGCCAGCACCAGGTAGAACGTCACGAACTCGGCCACCGGTTTGCCCGGCCCGAGTCGGTGGAGCGCGACGGCCAGAGCCGCGAACGCCGCCGAGGAGACGACCGGGGCGGCACGCCGGTACCGCTCCAGATACGATCCGGCGCTCAGCAGCGCGACGGGCAGAGCGGTGCCGGCGAAGAGGTGGTAGCCGCGCAGCTGGTCGAGGGCGAAGCCGCACGACACCAGGGTGAGGCAGACGAGCGGCCACCGTCGGCGCACGGCGAGCGGAAGGCACTGCAGGACCGCGGCCGTGACGGCCAGTGCGTCGGCGGGGCGGGTCGGCAGGCCGCCGATCTCCGTGCCGTTGCCGTGCAGCGCCGGCACGGCCGACCCCACGAGGAGTAACACCCCCAGCGGGAGGTCCCGGGCCGTGACATCGAGCCGGTGCCACAGCTCCGGGACGCGTCGACGATCTCTCACCGGGGCAGTCTAACGGCGGAGCCGACGGCGGCAGTTCGGCACCGAGGCGTTCGGGAACCCCTGGTGGGGGCCGTTGCCGGAGGCCGCGGGCGGTGTGCGCGGCGGTGGGCGTGAAGCCGGGTCCGACCGCGGTGGCCAGGCCGTCCGACCGGGGCGCGCGCTCGTCGGGCAGGCGCGGCGGGCCGGTGCCCCGAGGACGCCGGGTGCGGCGCTCGGACCGCGCCCGCGGGCAGGGCCGACGGGGGGCCGACCATCCGGTCGGCTGCGGCTTGTCCCCCGCGCGAGCTACGCGGAGGTGTCCACCACCGGGTGACGACTCCGGACCGGCGTGTCCGTAGCGTCGGGACCCGATCACTCCCATTCAGCCGTGAGGTCCTGACGACGCATCGTCCCGGCAGGGACACCGGGACCGCCGCCGCCGTGACGAAGCGGCAGCGTTCCGACCGCCGGTGATCGTGCCTCGGGCAGGCGCCTTGCACAGGAGGAAGAGTAGTGCGGAGCAACATGCGTCAATTGATTCCGAGAAAGAGGAGATCCTCGGGAGGACCATCCCTCCTCGTGCTGGTTCTCTGCGTGGCACTGATGTTCGCCGGGTCCGCGCTGCCCCGTGTCGCGCAGGAAGCCGCCGCCGCGGATGCCGGAGGGTGCTCGGCCCACGCCACGTCCTTCGCCACCGCGCCGGTGGCGGAGGGCACCGCCGCCCTGCGGGTGGGTTGTGCCCGGGACGCGGGCAGCCTCCGCGCGTTGGCCAAGGGTGACGACGACCTGGTGGCGGCCCTCGACTTCCATCCCGGAGCCCGGCCGGATCAGCTGCACCAGCAGATGCAGCAACTGGTCGACACCGTCCGCCGGGACCAGGCCAACGGCATTTCGCTCAGCCGGGCTTTCACGCTGCACGCCGACCGGAACAGCGTGGGCTACTACCAGCGGCAGAACGACGACATCAGCTACGACGGCAGCATACGGATCGTCGGCGACAGCCTGGTGATCGTGGTGCCGGCCGGCGGCGTCGGCGCCGCGGGCTTCTGGGACGGTTTCTGGAAGAAGTTCGTCACGGGCCTGGTGATCACTGCCACCATGGTCGCGTCCGGCGCCCTGTGCCTGCTCTTCTTCAACGTGGGCGCGCCCGCCGCCGCACCGGTCTGTGGTGCCGTGGCGGGGGGCCTGTCGGCAGGTGTCGGCGAACTGGTGAATGCCGCCCTGGACGGCAAGCCGATCGACGGGGAGGCGTGGGGCGCCGCGCTGGGCAGCGCGATCTGGGGTGCGGCCGGCGGCGCCTTCGGTGGTGCGCTCATGCAGTTCGCGTCGGCCGGTTCCGCCTCCTTGATCGCCAACGCTCAGACCACGTTGCGCACCTGGGTGGCGAAGCTCGGCGCCTGGGGGAAACCGCTCGAGAGCGTGGCGAACCTGCTCACCGAGGCGACCGGCGCCCAGCTGCGCAGAGTCATCGAGCAGCTCTACCGCGGGGTCGGTGCCTCCCACGTGGACCTGCGGATCATGCCGCTGGGAGACTCCATCACGTACGGCACGGGCAGCTCGAACGGAGCCGGGTACCGGGCGCCGCTGTACGTCCACCTGAACCGGCAGGAGGGCGTGTCGGTGCAGTACGTCGGCTCGCAGCGCTCGGGACCGGCGCTCTCCCCCATCGCCCACGAGGGGTATCCGGGCCGGCTCATCAACGACATCGCCGGCATCGTGGACTCCGCCCTGACGACGTACCAGCCCAACGTGGTGCTCCTGCACATCGGTACCAACGACATGAGCAACAACGTCGATCCGGGCGGCGCGCCGGCCAGGCTCGGCAGCCTGATCGACCGGATCCTGCGGGCCGCCCCCGGGGTGACGCTGCTGGTCTCGACCATCGTGCCGTCCTCGTTTCCGGGGACCGCGGAACGGATCGCCGCGTACAACGCGGCGATCCCGGGTGTCGTGGAGTCCCGGCGGGCGGCGGGCAAGCGCGTCCGGCTGGTCGACATGGACGCGGTCACCACCGCCGATCTGGCCGACGGTCTGCACCCCGACGACCGCGGCTACCAGAAGATGGCGGGAGCGTTCTACGACGCTCTCCTGGGGGCGGCCCAGGCCGACTGGATCAACGAGAGCCCCGGCAGCGGCGGTGGCCCGGGCGGGGGTCCCGTCAAGGGCTGGTTCCCGGAAGGCACCATCGCGTCCGGGACCTTCAGCGGGGGTGGCAGCACCGTCGTGTACGCCGATCTCAACGGCGACGGCCGGGCCGACCATCTGAAGGTGAACGGCGACAGCTCGGTCCAGGCGTGGCTCAACGGCGGCCCCAACCCCAAGGAACCCGTCGGAAGCGACAGCGACTGGCTCTGGTACCCCCAGGGGACCGTCGCCAGCGGCGTCGTCGCGGCGGGCGACACCATCCGCTTCGCCGACCTCAACGGCGACGGCAGAGCCGACTACCTGAAAGTCAACGGCGACAGCTCCGTCCAGGCCTGGCTCAACGGTGGCCCCAACCCCAAGGACCCCGTCGGAAGCAACAGCGGCTGGCTCTGGCACCCCCAGGGGACCGTCGCCAGCGGCGTCGTCGCGGCGGGCGACACCATCCGCTTCGCCGACCTCAACGGCGACGGCAGAGCCGACTACCTGAAAGTCAACGGCGACAGCTCCGTCCAGGCCTGGCTCAACGGCGGCCCCAACCCCAAGGACCCCGTCGGAAGCAACAGCGGCTGGCTCTGGCACCCCCAGGGAACCGTCGCCGGCGGCGTCGGCGCGGCGGGCTCCCGGGTCCGCTTCGCCCCGCTCCACGGGAGCCGGTCCGCCGACTACGTCCTCCTGGGCAGTGGCGACGGCGCGAACTACGACAGTTCCGTCCAGGTCTGGCGGAACGGAGGCCCCAATCCCAAGGAACCCGTCGGGAGCGACTGGTACTGGTACCCGGGCGGTACGGTCGCCAGCGGCGTCGGCGTCGACGGGACGCGCATCCAGTTCGCCGACCTCAACGGCGACGGCCGGGCCGACTACCTCGACGTCGATCCCCGGAACGGCGCCACCCGGGCCTGGATGAACCACGGCTGACGACACCGCCGACGACCGGCGCCGTTCTCCGCTTCCGCAGCCGGGAACACCGATCCGCCGGGGACGGGCGGCGGGGCCTCCGCCCCGCCGTCCGTCCCCGGCGATCCACGGGCCCGTCACGCCGGCCCCGTCGATCGGACGGCTCTTCCACGGTCCTCGTGGAGGTCGGACGGTCCTCTAGGCCGGTTCCGGTGCGTCCGGGTGGCGCGAGGCCACGGCCAGGTGCTCCCCGACGCGGTTGACGAGCAGCGTCATCTCGTACGCGACGTGACCGACGTCCGCCTCGGCGGCGCTGAGCACGCACAGGCAGCTGCCGTCGCCGGCGGCGGTCACGAAGAGCAGCGCGTCCTCGAACTCCACCATGGTCTGGCGCGCCTCCCCCACCCGGAAGTGGTGCCCGGCGCCCCGGGCAAGGCTGTGCAGGCCGGACGAGACCGCCGCGAGGTGTTCGGCGTCCTCCCGGGCGAGGCCGCTGCTGGCCGCGGTCACGAGTCCGTCGTTCGACAGCACCAGGGCGTGGCGTATGTGGGCGACGCGCTTGGTCAGATCGTCCAGGAGCCAGTCGAGTTCCTTGTCGAGCGCCATGCTCGGTCCTCCCCGTTCTCGTATGTCCCCGTTTTCCCCGTGTCCGCGTAAGCCTTACCCACCACGGCGGGAGGGGCAAGCACCCTCCCGGACACCGGGTCACGACGCGGAGCCGGGCAGGCGGGCCGTGTGGACGCGTCCCGCGTGTTCGACGAGCCGGACGAGGACCTCCTTCCCGGAGTCGCCGTCCCGGGCGTCGCAGGGCACGACGGGGGTGCCGCGGTCCAGGTCCAGTGCCGCCGCGACCTCGTGGGCGGCGTGGGGGCGGGCGCCGGGGAAGCGGTTGACGGCGACGAGGAACGGGATGCCGCGGTACTCGAGGTGGTCGACCACGGGGAAGCAGTCCTGGAGGCGCCGCGTGTCGGCGAGGACGACGGCGCCGAAGGCGCCCCGGGACAGCCCGTCCCACAGGAACCAGGAGCGGTCCCGGCCGGGCGTGCCGAAGAGGTGCAGGCAGAGTCCGGCGCGGATCGTGATCCGCCCGAAGTCCATCACGGCCGGGGCGGTGGTCCCCCGGCCCGTTCCCCGGGCGTCGTCGACGGCGCCCGGGCCGGCCTCGGCGAGCCGTTTCCCGGTGCGCAGCGGGCGGATCTCGCTGACCGCTCCGACGAGGGTCGTCTTGCCCGCCCCCGGGCCGCCCGCCACGAGGATCTTCACCGCCAGGGTGCCGCGGGCCCCCGTGGCCGCCCCTCCCTGGGCCCGCCCGCCGGGCGGTCGCGCCGCAGGTCCGGTCCGGTGCACGGCGGGTCCGGTCCCGAGGGGGCCGTCCGGGGGCGGGCGGGTGCCGTCACGGCCCGGGGCGGCGCCGGCGCGGGGCGTCGCGTACGACGGCGCGGGAACCGGGGGGCTTGGGGCGGTGCGGTGCGGTTGTCCCATGGGTCCGGGACCGTAGTCCCGGAGGGATCCGGCTCAGGGGCGCATGCGGAAGCTGACGGAAGATGACAGAGCGGTGCCCTCGGACGATCACACTCGTCCTCGCGCGTGCGCGGGATGGCGCGCGGAAGAGTGAGGAATCATGAACACGTGAACGACGACCACAGGAACGTGCAGGAGTTCTTCGCCGTACGGGCGGCCGACTGGGACGCGCGCTTCCCCGACGACGGCCCGGCGTACGCGGCGGCGGTCGCCGACCTCGGGCTCCGGCCGGGCGGTTCCGTCCTGGACGCCGGCTGCGGCACCGGGCGGGCCCTGCCGGCGCTGCGGGACGCCGTGGGCCCCGGGGGCACGGTCGTCGGCGTGGACCTGACGCCCGCGATGCTGACCGCCGCGGTGCGCGCCGGCCGGGACGGCAGCGGGGCGCTGCTGCTCGGCGACGTGGGCCGGCTGCCGCTGCGGGACGGCGTGTTCGACGCGGTGTTCGGCGCCGGTCTGGTCACGCACCTGGCCCGGCCCGCCGAGGACCTGCGGGAGCTGGCGCGCGTGGTGCGGCCGGGCGGGCGGCTGGCGCTGTTCCACCCGGTGGGGCGGGCCGCGCTCGCCGCGCGCCACGGGCGGCCGCTCACCGGCGACGACCTGCGCGCGGAGGCGAACCTGCGCCCGCTGCTCGCCGGTTCGGGCTGGCGGCTGGTGTCGTACGTGGACCGGGACGACCGCTTCCTGGCCCTGGCCGTGCGCGTGGCCTGACCTCCGCGCGCACGAGCGGGCGCTCTTCTGCCGCCGGGGCGCCCGGCTTACGTTGGACCTGACGAAACGGCAGGCAGCGGCGACGTGTTCGCCGCACGGGAAGGTGGGCTCCTCATGTTCGGCAGACTGCGTACGTTCCTCCCGTTCCCCGCCCGGGCCCCCCGGAGCGCCGGGTCGCCGGGCGGCGGGGCGGGCGACGCGAACGGTGCGCCCCGGCGGCAGCACAACATCTTCGAGGCCGCGGCCACCTACGTCGCCGCCTGCGCCGACGACGAGGAGGACACCATGGAGGAGGCGGCGGGGTGGGTGTCGCCGGAGGCGCTGTCCTTCGGCGTCCAGGAGCTGGCCTGCCGTGCGGTCATAGCCCTGGCGCGGGAACGCGACGAGTCGCCGGAGGCGGTGGCGCGGGGCCTCCTCGGGCTGCCGCCCGCCTGAGTGTCGCCCGGGCTCTCGACGGCTGGGTTACTCGCTGGTTAAGGTGCGCCGACCGACCCGTGCGGCGTCCGACGGACGCGCCGCGCGGGCTGCCGCCACTGGACGACGGGAGGCCTCCGTGACCGGGACGGACGACGAGCGCGCGGGCGCCGGCGCGGGACGGACCGCCGAGGAGGGCGGGTCCGCCGGAGCCGGCGCCGACGACGCGCTGTACGTGCTGACCGCCGTGCTGCTCACCCCCGCGCAGTTCCCCGGCGTCCTCGGCGACGACTACCCGCAGGCCTGCCGGGCGCTCGGCCTGGAGCCGTACGCGGAGGGCTACGGGCTGGTGCTCGGGCAGGACGGCGAGGGGGCGCGCTGGACGGTCGCCGTGGACGACGTGTCGCTGATCGCGGCCGCGGTGGCCGCCTGGGACTGCGGCATGGAGTACGACCTCTCCCCCGACGAGCGCAGCGTCGTCGCCGCGCTGCCGGGCTGGCCGCTCGCCCTCGCGGTCGCCGCGCCGGGCGTGCCGGCGCCGCACGACCCGAAGACGGCGGAGGGGGAACCGCCGCCGCTGTCGCCGCCCGACGAATCGGCGTGGGGGCCCGCCCAGCGGCGGCTCGGCGCCGACGAGATCGCCCTCCGGTGGACGGCGTGGCGCGAGCAGCTCGGCGCCGAGGACTTCGCCCCGGCCGGGGCGGGGCCCCCGGCCGGCGGCCCGGTGGACGGGCGGGCGTCCGGGGAGGGCCCCGGCGGCGCGCCGGGCCCTGCCGGGGGGCCGGACGCCCGTGCGACCGTGCGCCGGGTGCTGGAGGAGGCGCGGGCGTACCTGGAGGACCCCCCGCCGCCGGGGCGGGTGCGGTCCGCGTTCGCGCCCGGCGGGGCGCGGACGCTGCGGGTGGACGGGCCGGGGTGGTCGCTGGTCGCGCGGACGGACGACATCGCGTTCGTCCTGGTCGACGAGCGTCCCGGTGAGGTGCTGCCGGCGGGACGCGGCGCGCGCCTGCCGGGGCTGCTGGCCGGTCTGGACGCCATGGCCGTCCGCCCCGGCTGACCGGCCCGCCCGCCACGCGCCCGCCGCTCGGGGCCGGGCCGTCGGGGCGGACGGCCGGAAGGCCCTCGGGGCGGGCCGCGGCCGTCACCCGGGCTCAGCGGCCGATCTCCCGCCGCCCGGCCGCCCGCCGCAGCCGGCGCCGCTGGCCGGGATCGAGGGCCAGGTACGCGAGGGCGGGCACGCCCACCACGACCAGCAGGGACATCCAGAAGCCGATCAGGGGCATCAGCAGCAGCCCGACGGCCACTCCCCCGATCATGACCTTCGTCCTCGTCGACACGGGCGCCTCCTTCTCGGCTTGGTCCACGGGGTGAACGACCGGCCGCCCGGCGCGGTTCCGCCGCCGTACGGCCGGGAGGCACCGGCTCAGGCGGCGGCGCGCAGCGGCTCGCCGACGGTGTGCAGGTGGCCGAGGACCTGCCGGTAGGAGTCGAGCGCGCCCGTCTCCGTGTACGGGATGCCGAGCGCCCGGCAGTGCGCGCGGACCAGGGGCTGCGCCAGGCGGAGGTGCGGCCTCGGCATGCTGGGGAACAGGTGGTGCTCGATCTGGTAGTTCAGGCCGCCCAGCAGCCAGTCGGTGACGGCGCCGCGGCGGATGTTGCGCGAGGTGAGGACCTGCCGGCGCAGGTGGCCCCAGTTCTCGGTGCCGCCGTCCTCGCCGGGCATCGCCATCCCCTTGTGGTTGGGCGCGAACGCCAGGCCCAGGTGCAGCCCGAGGAGCATCTGGTGGATCACCGCGAAGAGCAGCGCCCGCCCCGGGGGCATGGTGGTGAGCAGCAGCGCGGCGTAGCCGGCGACGTGGGCGACGAGGAGGCCGCCCTCGACGGCGCGCTCGCCCCGCCCGACCCGCCGCCCGCGCGCCGAGAACACCGCCTGGAAGCCGTACACCTTCAGGGCGAGCCCTTCGAGGGTGGTGAGGGGGAAGAAGAGCCACGCCTGGTGGCGGGTGAGCCAGCCGCGCAGGCCGGTGCGGCCGCCCGCCTGGTGGCGGGCGAACACCAGGACGTCCGGGGCGACGTCCGGGTCCTTGTCGACGTGGTTCGGGTTCGCGTGGTGGCGGTTGTGCTTGTCGTTCCACCACTCCTGGCTCATGCCGAGGAGCAGGTTGGCGTGCACGATCTGGAGCAGGTGGTTGGTGCGGCGCCGGGCGGCTATCTGCGCGTGTCCGGCGTCATGGGCGACGAATCCGGTGCGCGCGGAGAACACGGCCAGGGGGACGGCGAGCAGCAGCGTCCAGGGCGAGTCCCCGAAGAGGGCGAGCGCGGTGGCGACGGCGGCGAGGGCGAGGAGGTTGGCGGTGATCCCGGCGGCGTACCAGCCGGGACGCCGCTCCAGGAGGCCCTGCTCCCGGACCGTGCGCAGGAGGGGCGTGAACTCGCTGCCGCTCTCGCGGCCGGGGGCCGGGGTCCGCTTCGGTGGGGCGGCGATGGCCTGTGGCATGGCTGTCTCCGGTCTGTGGGCCGAGAGGTCGGCGGGGTGCGGGTGGGGTGCGCCGGCCCCGGGGTACGTGGTGGCCTGCAGGACCGTTGCGCCGGGCGACGCCATGTCACGAACCTACGGACGCGGCGGTGTCGGGGACCATGGCGGCAGCACCCGGACCGAGTGGGGGCCACCCCTCCGCGGGGGGTGGTGCCGGCGCCACCCCCGGTCGCCCCCTGTGAGCCGCCTCACGTCCGGAACGCGTTCTTCCGTCCCCCTCTTCCGGTACCGTCGACCCTTCCGTATCGGGCTAGTCAAATTTGAGGACTGCAACAGCACTGTGCACTGGGACCCCGCTCTCTCCGCCCTCACCCGCTGCTCCACCGTCTTCCTGTCCGCCGATCCCGCACGCACCGGCCGCCTCGCCTTCTGGGCGCCCGACGGCGGGCCGCTGCCCGGGCCGCTCGGCCTCGGCACCGTCGAGGAGGTGGACGTCGTCGGCGACGACGCCCTTCCCCGCCGTGTGAGGGCCCACTGCCTGCCCGTGCGCGACGCCCTCGCGCTGCTGGCGCGGACGGGCGCCGGGTCCGTCCCCGGCCCGTCGCGGTCCTGCTCCTTCTGGGGGGCCGCCGCGCTGCTCGCCCTCCACGTCGCCGCCCGGGGCCGGTTGCTGCCCGGCGTGACCGGGGCGGGGCACGACGCGTGGCGGGTCGGCCCGCTCGCCCCCGAGGACCTCGACCGGCTGCGGACGCTCGCCGCGTCGATGCCGCCCACCGCCCACGCCGTGCCCGCCGGCACGGCCACCGACGGGGCGGTGCTCCTGCCCGACCCCGAGACGCTGCTGCGCGCCTTCCTGGACGCGGTGGCGGACGTGCTGCCCCGCACCCCCGCGGCCCCGCTCGTCGCGGGCGGCGCGCCGTTCGCGCAGGACGGGCCGCACCACGTGCCGGAACTCCGCGAGTGGGCCGCCGACGTGGCGGCCGGGCACGACGCGGGCGTACGGCTCTCCCTGCGGATCGAGGTGACGGGCCTGGACGGCGCCACCGACGGGGCCCCCACCGCCGCCCCCGGAACCGGTACCGGCGCCCCCGCCCTCCGTGCCGTGCCCCAGCTGCACCACGCCGGTGACGCCGCGCTCGTCACGGACGCCGCGCACGTGTGGTCGGGTGCGGCCGGTACGGCGTTCGGGGCGTCGGCCCGCCGGGACGCGCTGCTCGCGCTGCGCCGCGCCGCGCGCGTGTGGCCCGCCCTGTCGCCGCTGCTGTCGGCGGCCGTGCCGGACGCCCTGGAACTGGCCGACGAGGAGGTCGCCGAGCTGCTGGGCGGGGCCGGCCGGGCACTCGCCCAGTCCGGCGTCCCGGTGCACTGGCCCAAGGACCTGGCGCGGACGCTGACCGCGAAGGCCGTCGTCGGGCCCGCGCACGGCGAGGGGGACGCCGGTCCGCGCGGGCGGGACTCCGCGCTGCCGTCGTTCCTGTCCGCCGACGCGCTGCTGGCCTTCGACTGGCGCTTCGCCCTGGGCGACCGGCCCGTCGGCCGCGCCGAGCTGGACCGGATCGCCGAGGCCGGCCGGCCCCTGGTGCGGCTGCGCGACCAGTGGGTGCTGGTCGACCCGGAGGAGGTACGGCGCGCCCGCGAGCAGCGGGACCGCAAGGTCACTCCCGTCGAGGCGCTCGGCGCCGTGCTGACGGGCACGACCGAGGTGGACGGGCGGCCGGTCGGCGTCGAGGCGTCGGGCTGGCTCCGGGAGCTGCGGGACCGGCTCGCGGACCCGGAGGGCGGCCGGCAGGAGGTCGGCCGGCCCGCCGCGCTCGCCGCGACCCTGCGCGACTACCAGCTGCGCGGCCTGAACTGGCTCCACCGCATGACGTCCCTCGGGCTCGGCGCCTGCCTCGCCGACGACATGGGCCTCGGCAAGACCATCACGCTCATCTCCCTGCACCTGCACCGTCAGACCGATCCGGCGGCCGCCGGGCCGACGCTCGTCGTCTGCCCCACGTCGCTGATGGGCAACTGGCAGCGGGAGGTCGAGAGGTTCGCGCCCGGCACCCCCGTGCGCCGCTTCCACGGGCCCCGCCGCGACCTGGACGGCGTCACCGGCGGCTTCGTGCTCACCACGTACGGGACGATGAGGCTCGACGCCGAACGCCTCGCGCGCGTGGACTGGGGCATGGTCGTCGCGGACGAGGCCCAGCACGTCAAGAACCCCTACTCGGCGACCGCCCGGCAGCTGCGCACCATCGGCGCGCGGGCACGCGTCGCGCTGACCGGCACGCCCGTGGAGAACAACCTCTCCGAACTGTGGGCGATCCTCGACTGGACGACGCCCGGACTGCTCGGCCGCCTCGGCACGTTCCGCGGCCGGTACGCGCAGGCCGTCGAGGGCGGCGCCGACCCGGCGGCCGCCGAGCGGCTGTCCCGGCTGGTCCGGCCGTTCCTGCTGCGCCGCCGCAAGTCCGACCCGGGGATCGCGCCGGAGCTGCCGCCGAAGACGGAGACGGACCGCGCGGTGTCCCTGACGAAGGAGCAGGCCGGACTGTACGAGGCGGTGGTGCGCGAGACGCTCGCCGCGATCGCCGCGGCGGACGGCATGGAGCGGCGCGGCCTGGTCGTCACGCTGCTGACCGCGCTGAAGCAGATCTGCAACCACCCCGCCCAGTACCTGAAGGAGGAGGGCGCGCCGCGGCTCGCCGGCCGGTCCGGCAAGCTGGAACTGTTGGACGAACTCCTCGACACGATCCTCGCCGGGGGCGCGAGCGTGCTGGTCTTCACCCAGTACGTGCGCATGGCGCGGCTGCTGCGGGACCACCTCGCCGCGCGGGGCGTACGGGCGCAACTGCTGCACGGCGGCACCCCGGTCGCGGAGCGCGAGGCGATGGTCGGCCGCTTCCAGGACGGCGAGGTGCCGGTGTTCCTGCTGTCGCTGAAGGCGGCGGGCACCGGGCTGAACCTCACGCGCGCGGAGCACGTCGTGCACTACGACCGCTGGTGGAACCCGGCCGTGGAGGCGCAGGCCACCGACCGGGCGTACCGCATCGGGCAGACCCAGCCGGTGCAGGTGCACCGGCTGATCGCCGAGGGCACCGTCGAGGACCGCATCGCGAGGATGCTGACGCGCAAGCGGCGGTTGGCGGACGCGGTGCTGGGCGGCGCCGGGGAGGCGGCCCTCACGGAGCTGACCGACGCCGAACTGACGGAACTGGTGCGGCTGCGCGCGCCGGACGGCGGATACGACGCGGACAGCGGACGGAGCACGGTGGGAGCCACGGACGGGACCGAGGGAGGGCGCGGACGATGAGCGGTGCCTACGAGGACGAGTCGACCTTCGACGCCCTGCCGCCCGCCCGCGGCCGCGGTTTCGCGGAGAGCTGGTGGGGCCGGGCCTGGCTGAAGGCCCTGGAGGACACGGCGCTCGACAACGAGCAGCTGAAGAAGGGCCGCGCGCGGGCGCGGGCCGGCACGGTGGGCGCCGTGACGGTGCGCCCCGGACGGATCACGGCGGTCGTCAAGGACCGGGACGGCACCGCGCACCGGGCCGACGTGCTGGTGCAGGAGCTGTCGGACGCGGGGTGGGACCGGTTCCTGGACACGGCGGTGGAGCGGGCCGGCCACGTCGCCGCGCTGCTCGACCGGGACATGCCGCCGCACCTGGTCGAGGACGCCTCGGCGGCCGGGGTCGACCTGCTGCCGGGCCTGGGCGACCTGGAGGCGGAGTGCGCCTGCGGCGCGTGGGACCACTGCCCGCACACGGCGGCCCTCTGCTACCAGGTGGCGCGGCTGCTCGACCGGGACCCGTTCGTCCTGCTCCTGATGCGCGGGCGCGGCGAGCGGCGGCTGCTGGGGGAGTTGGCGGCGCGCGGTTCGGCGGGGGCCAGCGCGGGGGACGCGGCGGCGGAGCCGGAGGGCGTACGGGCCGACGAGGCGTTCGCGACGGGGGACATCCTGCCCGCGCTGCCGTCGCCGCCGCCGGTGCCCGAGCGGCCGGGTGAACCGCCGTCGCTGGACACGGAGACGGACCCCGGGGCGGAGGTGGACCCGCCGGCGCTGGAGGTGCTGGCCGCCGACGCGGCGGGGCGGGCGCGACGGATGCTGGCGGAGGTGCTGGCCGGCGCGGACTCCTCCGGCGAGGGTCCGGGCGGCGCGGCGCCGACGGTGGCCCAGGACGCCGTCCGGCTCGCCGCGGCCGCCGCGGCGCCCGTGCCCCGGGTCGTGGCGCGGCTCGCGGCGGGGACGGGGCGGGACGCGGTGGGCATGGACCTCGCCGTACGGGCGTGGCGACTGGGCGGCGCGGCGGCCCTCGCGGTGCTGGAGGAGGAGTGGACGCCGGAACCGGAGGCGGCGGCCCGCGCCGAGGCGCTCGTCGCGGCCGCCCGGGAGGACGGCGAGCGTCCCGCCCTGCTGCCGCTGGGGGGCGCGCGCTGGGCCGGTCCGGGGGGTGACGTGCAGGTGCGGCTCGGCCGGGACGGCCGGTGGTGGCCGTACCGGCGCGAGCGGGACCGGTGGGCCCCCGCCGGTCCGGCCGGCCCCGACCCGGGTGCGGTCCTGGCCGCGCTGCTGGAGGAGCACGACGCGGGGTGAGAGGGGCGGCGGGCGCGGCCGCCGCCCCGCCCGCCGCGGTCAGGCGGTGGCGGTGCCGAGCTGCCGCTCGGCCGCGTCGACCGTCTGCGCCAGCAGGGTGGCGATGGTCATGGGCCCGACGCCGCCGGGGACCGGGGTGATGAGCCCGGCGCGCTCCGCGGCGGCGTCGAAGTCGACGTCGCCGACGTTGCCCTCGTTGTAGCCCGCGTCGACGACGACGGCGCCCGGCTTGACGTCCTCGCCCTTGATGAAGCGGGCGCGGCCCACGGCGGCGACCACGATGTCCGCCTCGCGGACGGCGGCCGAGAGGTCGTCGGCGGGGGTGTACGAGTGGCAGTACGTCACCGTGGCGTTCCGGGCGAGCAGCAGCATCCCGGCGGGCTTGCCCAGGATGGCGCTGCGGCCGACGACGACGGCCCGCTTGCCGGCGGGGTCGACGTCGTAGGCGTCGAGCAGCCGCATGATGCCGCCGGGCGTGCAGGAGACGAAGCCGGGCAGGCCGAAGCTCATCGCGGCGAAGGAGCTGGTGGTGACGCCGTCGACGTCCTTCTCCGGGGCGATCGCCTCGAACGCGGCGCGCTCGTCGATGTGCCGGCCGACCGGGTGCTGGAGGAGGATGCCGTGCACGTCGGGGTCCTCCGACAGGGCCCGCAGGGTGGCGACGAGCTCCTCGGTGGTGGTCGTGGCGGGCAGCTCGACGTGGCGCGAGCGGATGCCGGCCTTCTCGCAGCGGGCGCGCTTCATCCGTACGTACGTCACGGACGCGGGGTCCTCGCCGACGAGGACGGTCGCGAGGCACGGCCGCGCGCCGGTGCGGCGGGTGAGGTCGGCGGCGCGGGCGGCGGTCTCCTCGACGAGGCGGCGGGCGAGGCCGCTGCCGTCCATGAGGCGGGCGTTTGCGGGCGTGGACACGGGTCCTCCTGGGCGTCGACAGAACGTGGGTGCTGGTCGCCCAGGCGCGCGGCAGGTGGCGGCGTCCGCCGGGCCGCTCCCTGGTGGTACTCCACCCAAGCGCCAGTCACGGCCCGCCCCCACTGTACGGGAGGGCGCGGCGCGCCGGGGGGACGGGGCCGCGCCCCGGCGCCGGCGGGCGGTGCCCGGGACGGGGAGCGGCCCCGGGTCGCGGTCAGGCGACGAAGACGCAGAACGGGTGGCCCGAGGGATCCGCGAACACGTACAGCGGCTCCTCGGCGTCGTCGTGCCGGTCGAGCAGGAGGCGGGCGCCCAGGGCCTCCGCCCTGGCGCGCTGCCGGTGCAGCTCGGCCACGTCCGTCACCGTGAGGTCGAGGTGGAGTTGCATGGGTACGTCGTGCCGGGGCCACGTCGGGCGGGGCAGCTCGGCGACCCGCTGGAAGGCGATCCTGTTCGCGCCGCCGGCGTCGCGCAGCACGAGCCAGTCCGCCTCGTCGGGGCCGCCGTCGCCGGGCGGCTCGTCCCCGGGACGGTACGAGAGGCCGAGCAGTCGCCGGTAGAACTCGGCGAGTTCCCTCGGCCGCGTGGTGTCCAGGACGGTCTGCAGCAGTTTCGGATATTCGGTCATGCGCACTTCCCCTTCGCTCCGGCCACCGCGGCACGCGCCGCGCCTACCCGCCCGCGCACGGCCGATGCCCGCGACGGCCGCGAACCGCCCCTGCCGCCGGGCGCGTCCGGCGCCGGCACCCGTGACGCCCCGGTCCGCCACCGAGGGGCGGGCGGACACGCGTGGAGTGCGAACGGACCTCGCCGTTCCGGGAGTTCGCGTGTTGCCGCGGCCGCAACGGCGGTAGCCGTCTCCGGCGCGGACGGCGCAACCTGGTCCCGACCGAGACCGTCGAGAACCGGGAGACCACACGATGACCACCCACGAAGGCGCCGGGGCCCCGCTGGGCCCCGGTGGCGCCACCCCGCCGAACGACCGCGTCCACCACGTCCGTTCCGGCGGGACGGACGGCCGCGCCGCCATCAGCGGCGGCACGGTCGGTTCGAGGAGGCTCTGGATGAGCCTGGTGGAGAACCCGCCTTCGAGCGCGACGGACAACCACCACCACGGCGACTCGGAGGCGGGGATCTACGTGGTCAGCGGCCACCCCGTGTTCGTCTACCACGACGGCACCCGGGAGGTGCGGCTCGCCGCCGACCCGGGGGACTTCTTCCTCGTCCCCCCGTTCGTCCCGCACCGGGAGGAGAACCCCGACCCGCACGAGCCCGCGGTCGTCGTGATCGCCCGGACCACGCAAGAGCCGATCAAGGTCTCCGTGCCCGAGCTGTACCGGTTCGGAGGGGCGAACGCGCGGCAGGGCGAAGGCGCGGACCCGGCCGAGCGGGCGGAGCCCTCCCCCCGCACGCCGTGACCGCCCCGGGCCCGGGCTCCGCCGAAGGCGGTGCGGCCCCGTGCGCCGGGGCCCGGGTCAGGGGCCCGCGCGCTCCGCGCAGCGGGCGGTGGACCCCCGCGGTCTGACCGGTCGTTCCCGAGCGGGACGGGCGTACCGGCCGCGGCCGTCGCCGCCTTCCGCGCCGGTGCCTCCCGGAGGGCCCGCACCGGTCCCCGCCCGGCCGGGCGGCCTCCCCGGCGCCCCGGCTGCGCGGATCCGTGTGCGGGGCCGTGCGCGGGGCCGCCGTACCCTGCGCGGGCCGTACGCAGGCCGTCGTGCCGTACGCGGACCCGTCGTGCCGTGCGCGGCTCGCGGCGCGGGGCGGTGCCCCGGACCCGGTCGGGATCGCGCGGACCTGCGTCACGGGGATTGACGTCCGGGGCGGCGCCCCCGATAGTCCTAGTCGGGACCTATGGGAGCGCTCCCATCCGGTGGTGGGGTCCTCCCGCACGTACGCGCACGTCCACGGACCGCCGTGCGCACCGGCCGGTAGAGGAGAGGGGCGGCGATACGACCAGGTGCCCCGAACGCCCCCGCCCCGGCTTCCCCACCCCGTCAGGCCGCCCACATCCCGAAGGGCACGCCCCCGCACCCGCCATCCGCCCCCTCCGCCCGAGGAGCGTCCATGCCCGCCGCACCCCTCAGCCGACCGGAGCGACCCGGCCGGCTCCTGGCCCTGTTCCTCGCCCTCCTGGCGGCCGTCGCCACCACCCTCGCCGCCCCGCCCGCCGCTGCCGCCGCCCCCACCCGCGTCATGCTCCTCGGGGACTCCATCACCGGTGACAACGGCTGCTGGCGCGCCCTGCTCTGGCAGCACCTGCAGGCCACCGGGCACACCGACGTGGACTTCGTCGGCACCCGGCAGAACCCCTGGTGCGAGGGCGCCTTCGACATCGACAACGAGGGGCACGGCGGCTTCCGGGCCACCGGCATCGCGAACGCCGACCAGCTTCCCGGCTGGCTCTCCGGCACCGACCCGGACATCGTCATGATGATGCTCGGCACCAACGACGTGTGGAGCCGCCTCCAGCCGCCCGCCATCCTCGGCGCCTACACGAAGCTGCTGGGCCAGATGCGCGCCCGGAACCCGGACGTGAAGCTCATCGTCGCGCAGATCCCGCCCATGGACCCGGCCGGCTGCGGCGACTGCGCCCAAGGCGTGGTCGCCCTCAACGCCGCCATCCCCGGATGGGCCGCCGCGAACAACACCGAGCGGTCACCGGTCACCGTGGTCGACCAGTGGACGGGCTTCAGCACCGCCACCGACACCAGCGACGGGGTGCACCCGAACGACACCACCGGGATCCGGAAACTGGAGAGCCGCTGGTACCCCGCGCTGGTCTCGGCCCTCGACGGCACCGGCCCCGGCCCGGGCCCCGATCCGAAGCCGGGTACCTGCAAGGTGACGGTGACGACCAACAGCTGGAACAGCGGCCTGACCGCCTCCGTCACGGTCACCAACACCGGCACCTCGACGGTCGACGGCTGGTCACTGGGCTTCACCCTGCCCCCGGGCCAGTCCCTCACCCACGGGTGGAACGCCACCTACGCCCCCCGCTCCGGCGCGGTGACCGCCACCCACACCGCGTACAACGGCCGCATCGCCCCCGGGGCCGGCGTGAGCATCGGCTACCAGGCCACCCACACCGGCGACCCCTCCGGACCCACCACCTTCACCCTCAACGGGGCCGCCTGCACCGTCTCCTGACGTTCGGTCGGCCACCCGTCCGACCGCAGCGGGCCCCACGGCGGCCCGCTGCCGTGGCGGACGGGGCGGTGCGCTCCGCGGGGGCGCGGCGGTACGGCGCCCCCGACCGGTCAGCCACCGGCCGCCCCTCCCGCCAGCAGCAGCTCCGCCAGGGGCGTGCGCGCGTGGTGCACCGAACGGCCCGTGCGGGTGGTGGTGAGGAGACCGGCGGCACGGAGCGCCGAGGCGTGGGCGGAGACGGTCGCGTCGCTGACGCCGATGCGGCGCGCCAGCCCCGTGGTCGTCCGTGCCTCGTCCAAGGAGCGCAGGAGCGCGAGACGGGTGCGTCCGAGGACTCCCGCGAGGGGCTCGTCCGGTGCGCCGTCCCCGCCCGGGACGGGCGGCAGCCCCCGGCCCGCCGGGTAGGCGAGCGCCACCGGGCGGTCCGGCGGGTCCTGGACGAGCGGCCCGCGACGCCAGTGGAACGTCGGACGCAGGATCAGCCCGCGCCCGCCGAGCCGCACCTCCCGCACCCCGGGGACGCCGGGCACGGGCCACTCCCAGACCCCGTCGCGCAGCCGTGACCCCGGTGCCAGGTCGGCCAGGGCGGCGCCGAGACCCCGTTCGGCGACGGCCAGGGCGTGCCGGGTGAACTCCGCCCGGTGCAGGTCCTGGACCACGGACCACACCGGCGCGAGCACCGATTCGTACGCCGCCCGCTGCGCCCGGTCCAGCGTCCGCCAGGCGCCGGCGTCCCCGCCGTGCAGGGCGCGGATCCACGGCGGGGCCGGCCGTCGTGCGTACACCCGCTCGATCCCGGCCCGCACGGACTCCGGACGGGCCGCCCTGATCAGCGCGATCCCCTCGTCCAGGGTGTCACCGAGGACGTCGAGGAAGTCCGGGGCCGCCCCGCCCGGCGCCAGGTCCGCGAGCGGTTCGACCGCACCCGGCAGGCCCCGCAGCAACCTGCTCCGCCAGCGCCCGAGCAGCGGATCCCCGTGCGGGGCGCCCAGCGTCATCAGGGCCGCGTGCGACTCGGGTACGGGCGAGGGCCGCCGCGCGAACCGCACCCGGCCGAAGTCGTCCGCCGTGAAGTGGATCCGGATCACGCACGTCCCCCCGCTCCGCGCAAGCCTTTCGGGTCAGGTCGCAGGCTTCGTCCCGACGCCGCGCCCACCCCCAGGATGCCGTCCATGACGATGTCCTCCGCACCCGGCCGCCGTTCCTTCGCCAAGGGCGCCCTCGCCGGCGCCGCCGCCCTGTTCCCCGTGACCGCCGCCCCCGGTTCCGCCTCGGCCTCCGGCCGTCGCGGCGCGCCCCTCCTCCGACTGCCCGCGCCCACCGGCCCGTACCCCGTCGGCACCCGGGTCCTCCACCTCGTCGACCACTCCCGCCACGACCCGTGGGAGCCCGGGATCGGCGTGCGCGAGCTCATGGTCACCGTCCTGCGGCCGGCCGCGCCCTGCCCGGGCCTCCCCCGCGTCCCGCAGCTCACACCCGGCGCCGCCGGGGTGTTCGCCTCCCTCGCCCACCTGGTCCGCCCGCACCTGCCGTCCGCCGGGGTCGACTGGGCGGCCACCCTCACCCACGCCCGGGCCGGGGCCCCGCCGCTGCCCGGCCGGCGCCCCGTGCTGGTCTACAGCCCCGGCGGCGGCGACGCCCGCACGACGGGCTGCTCCCTGGCGATCGACCTCGCCTCGCACGGCTGGACCGTCGTCACCGTCGACCACCCCGGGGACGGGAGCCAGGTGGAGTTCCCCGACGAGCGGCCCGAACGCGACCGTGTCCGGACGACCGTGCTGCGTCCGGACCTCGACGCGGCGGTCTTCCGCACCATGATCGACACGCGGGTCGCCGACCTCCGCTTCGTCCTCGACGTCCTCGGCCTGGACCGGGTCGGGGTCTACGGGCACTCGGCGGGCGGCACCGCGGCCGCGCAGGCGCTCCACGAGGACCGGCGGATCGCCGCCGCCGTCAACCTGGAGGGGTACCTCGACCGGATGGACGGCGAACTCCTCCCGGTGGCCCTGCGGGGGACGGACCGGCCGCTGCTCCTGGCCGGCACCGACGGCTTCCGCGACGCCCGGCTGGACCGGTCCTGGGCGGCCCTCCTCGCCCACGCCGGACCCGTCACCCGGCGGCAGCTCGACGGCACCGGGCACTGGGTCTTCACCGACTACGCGGCCCTCGTCCCCCAGCTCCACAAGGCCGGTCTGATGTCCGCCGCCGGACGTGCCGCCATGGTCGGCCGGGCGGACCCGCGCGTCACGGTGCCCGCCGTCCGCGGGCTCGTACGGTCGTTCTTCGCCCGGCACCTGCCGACGCGCCCGGCGGGGGTCCCCCGTGGGGCGGGCCGGCCGCGAGGGCGGTGACCGGGGCGGGACCGGCGGCGGGCGGCGGGGGCGGGCGGCGGGGGCGGGAACGGAGACGCTTCGGGGGACACGGGGGTGACGGACTCGTCACGCCCGTGGCGGCACACTGCCTCGGGGCGTCCCCGGACCCCGGGTTCCTGTCACCACCGACATGCTGGGGAGGGATTCCGTCCGATGCCAGCGCCGAAGACCCTCGCGGTGCGGCCGACGGCGTCGACGGCGGTGTCGACGCCGACGAAGCGGCGGCCCGAGGCACCCGCTTCCGCACGGCCCCCGGCGGCCCCGTCCAACGCGGCGGTCACGGCCGCCCTCGTACGCGGAACCGGGCCGGCGACGGCCCCGCCCCTCCCCGGCCGACCGGCACCGGCCGCCCAGGACACGGTCGGCAACGGCGCCGTCGCCGCGGCCGGCCGCGGCGAGGCCGGAGCCGCCCCGGCCGCGGCGGCTCCCGCCCCGCCGGCGCGGGGCGGGGAGGCGGAGGCACCGGCGGCCCCCGGCGCCGGGCAGAAGGCGAAGGCCCGGCCGGGCCCCCACGCCGATCCGAAGTTCGCGGCCCTGAAGAAGGACGTACGGCACAAGAAGCGGTCACTCGCCGCCTCGCACCCCCCGCCGCGCGCCGAGGCGGTGGCGGCGCAGGACGCCGCGCTGCCGCCCAAGGACGACGAGGTGGCGCAGGGCAAGGCCGCCAACGCCGAGAGGATGAACGAGGCCGAGCCGAAGGAGTTCGACAAGGACGCCTTCATCAGGGCGGTCGAGAAGGCGATCGCGGACAAGGCCCCGAAGAACCTCGACGAGGCGGACAAGTTCGCCGACTCCGGCAAGGCCGACGAGGTCCGCGCGCAGGTGCACGGCAGGGTCGGCGAGGGCAAGTCGGACTCGGCCGAGCAGATCGCCACGACGACCGCCGCCCCGCCGGACACGTCGGCGGCCGTGCCCAAGAAGGTCGTGCCGATGAGCGCCGACCGGCCCCCCGGCGCTCCGGGCGCGCCGGACCCCGCCCAGGCCGTACCGGACAGGCTGCCGCCGTCGGCCACCGACATGTCGGCGGGCCCCGCCGAGGTCGACCGCCGGATGGCGGACGCCCAGGTCACCGAGACACAGCTGCGGAAGTCCAACGAACCCGGCTTCACCAAGGCCCTGGGCGAGAAGAAGGCCGCCGAGCGGCACTCCGACACCGCCCCCGGACGGCTGCGCAAGCACGAGGCGGCCGAGCTGCGCGCCTCCACCGCGCAGGCGAAGCGGCTCGGCACCGCCGCCATGGGCGCGATGGGCGCCGAACGGGTGCGCACCGGGCAGCGGGTCGACACGGGCAAGAAGGGCGCCAAGAGCCGGGACGAGGAGAAGCGGGCCCAGGTCACGGCGGTCCTGCAAGGCGTCTTCGACACGATGAAGAAGGACGTCGAGGCGATCCTGGAGGGCCTGGACAAACTCGTCGACGACCAGTTCGGCCGGGGTGAGAAGGCCGCCCGGGAGGCGTTCACCGCCGAGCACCGGCGGAAGATGGACGACTACAAGGACCGCCGGTACTCGGGCGCGACGGGCAAACTGCGCTGGGTGCGGGACCTGTTCGCGGGACTGCCCGCCGAAGCCGACAGGATCTTCGAGGAGGCCCGCGACACCTACGTACGCCGCATGCGACTGGTGATCTCCGAGGTCGCCGACACCATCGGGGCGGAACTGAACCGGGCCAAGCGGCGCATCGCCCAGGGCCGGGCCGAGCTGCGGGACGCGGTGCGCAGGCTCCCGGCCGACCTGCGGGGCATCGGGCAGCAGGCGGCGGCCGAGTTCACCGACAAGTTCGACGAACTGACCCAGGCCGTGGACGACAAGGGCACCCAGCTCGTCGACACCCTGGCCACCAAGTACACCGAGGCACTCACGTCGGTCGACGACGAGATCGCCGCGGAGAAGGAGAAGAACAAGGGGCTGGTGGCCAAGGCCGTGAACGCGGTCAAGGCCGTGATCAACACGATCCTGGAGCTAAAGCGGCTGCTGCTCGCGGTCCTCGCGAAGGCCGCCCAGGCGGTCATGCTGATCCTCAAGGACCCGATCGGCTTCCTGCGCAACCTGGTCTCCGCCGTCGGAGCCGGTCTGCGGCGGTTCCTCCAGAACATCGGCCGCCACCTCCAGCAGGGCATCCTGTCCTGGCTGCTGGGCAGGACGGCCGAGGCGGGCCTCGAACTGCCCGCGAAGTTCGACACCCAGGGCGTGGTGAGGATGCTCGCCGGGCTGCTCGGCCTGTCGTGGCAGAACATCCGTGCCCGGATCACCCGCAAGGTCCCCGAACCGGCCGTCGCGGCGGCCGAGACGGGAGTGCCCCTCCTCGCCGACGTCCGCAGGCGGGGCGTCACGGCGATGTGGGAGGACCTGAGGACACGCGTCGGCGACCTGAGGAAGAAGCTGCTCGACGACGTCATCGCCTACGTCACGCCGACGATCGTGGTCGCCGGCATCACGTGGGTGATCTCGCTGCTCAACCCGGCGTCCGCGTTCGTGCGGGCGGTGAAGCTGATCGTCGACTTCATCCGGTTCGTCGTCACCCAGGCCCGCCAGATCTTCGACTTCGTCAACGCGGTCCTCGACGCGGTCATCGCCATCGCACGCGGCGGCAGCGGCGGCGTCCCGGCCCTGATCGAACGCGCCCTGGCCCGTTCCGTCCCCGTCCTGCTGGGCGTCCTGGCGGCGGTCCTGGGCGTGGGCGGCGTCGCCGCGCGGGTCCGCCAGATCGTCCAGCGGCTGTCGGCCCCGGTCAACCGGGCGGTGGACTGGGTCATCGACAAGATCGTCGGCCTGGTCAAGAAGCTGTGGGCCAGGCTGAAGCCGAAGCCGGGCAGGAAGAAGCCCCCGAAGCGCCGCCCGGACCGCGACCGCCCCGGCGGACCCCGCCGGCGCGGGCGCCCCGACCGGCGCCGCAAGCCCGACCGGAAGCGCGACCAGAGGAAGAGGCGTCCTGACAAACGCTCCGAACAGCAGAAGAAGAACGCCCTCGACGCCGCCGTGCGCGACGCGACACGCCTGCTCAACGAGGAATCGGCCACGGTGAAGTCCGTGCGGCGCGGACTGCCGGCCATCAAACGGCGGCACCGCCTCACGCGGATCCAGCTCAAGAAGGTCGCCGAGGACAGGTACCGCGTCAGGGTGTCCATCAACCCGGAGGCGGAGACCCCGGTCGAGGACCTGGGCGACAAGTTCCCCTACAGGATCGGCCCGGCCGAGGGGCAGTTCAAGATCAGAAAGCATGGGAAGGTGGTCGACCAGCTCAACCCGATCAAGAAGATCCCCATGGCGGGGGACGACTCCCGGACCGGCTTCGTCATCAACATGGCGGCCGTCCCCGGCGAGGTGAAGAAGAACCCCGGCATGGCGGCCCGTTACCTGCACGAGGCGTGGAAACACCCCGAGACCAAGCATTTCGGGGAGGTGAGCACCGCCGTCGTGATCGGCGTGAACACCTTCGAGCACCTGGACCCGAAGAATGACAGCAGGGTCCTCAACGAAGCCATCGATTCGGTCAAACGCCCCGTCAAGCTCATCATGGCCGTCTTCGGCTTCACCTGGACGCCCAAGTGGCTCCACACCGACGGCCATGAGGTGCCCATCGCGGAGGTACGCAAGAAGTACCGGGATCTGACCGCCGAGGAGAAGCTGGTCGCCGAGCGGAACGAGAAGGGACTGCGCGACAAGGGCGCCCTCCCCTACGGGCTCTTCCGCGAGCAGGTGACGAACTCCTCGTACACCCGCGAGGCGGTGGCCGTCCTGTCGCGGGCGAACGACCAGGTCCACATCCTGGGCCAGGACGCCGACACCGGGGCCGCGGTGTCCGAGACCACCGGCGTCCTTGCCGCGTACCGGCAGATCCTCCAGGCGATGGACAGCCATCCCCTGATCACGATCGGTGGTTACCACTTCAAGGGCTTCGACTGGAGCCCGAAGGGCGACCAGCGCCCCAAGCAGCTCACGCTGCTCGCCAACACGCTGGACCGGGCCGTCCGGGTCGCGATCGGCAAACGGTTCCCGCAGATGCTCTACCCGACGGAGCCGAACATGCTCATCAAGGCGTGGGACCGCCGCCGGCCGGACGGCCTCTTCCAGAACAGCCGCGTCCACGCCCTGCGCCAGATCCAAGGCGGACTCTACGGAATCGGCCAGGCGGAGGGGCGCAACCTCCGTATCCAGCTCATGGAGCTCTTCGGCGAGGACTTCACCGTCGCCTACGCCCCCGAGGCCTCCACCACCACGAGCCCGGAGCCCGGGGACGAGGACAGGGGCCTGACCGTACGCCCGTCGGGCGTTCACCTCGCCGACAGGGGTCTGATGCGGACGAAGGGCGGCGGGGAGGCAGCCGTCCGTGTCGCACACCGCATGTACGCGCTCGTCATCCAGTCGCAGTCGTACACCAGCGCCCACACCCTGTCCCGGGAGTACTTCCACGCGAACCCCGGGATGTCCAAGAGCCTGCGGTTCACCCTGCGGGACACCGTCTTCGTCCACGTCGAGAACGTCGCGATGCTCATGGCCGACAACCCCAGGCTCACCGTGGAGAGCCAACGCGTACAGGCTGAGCTGCAACAGCTCGCGACAACCGTCGACCGGCTCGTCCGCAACGCGGAGCGGCAGCGCGACCCGCGGCGCAAACAGGCCGTCGAGAGAGCCCGGGACCTGACCCAGGACATCGTCAAGGCGATGACCGCGCCCGAGCTGCAGACCTTCTGGGAGAGTGTCCGTACCGCCCTCGACGATGCCATGAGGGACGCTCCGCAGAACGAAGGAGAGCCGCAGTGAATCCGGAGCACGTCGACCGCCTGCGGGAAGCGGCGTCGCGCGACGACTACGCCTCCATGGCCGACCTGGCGCGGGCACTGTACGAGACCGGGCTGGACCCGCGCGAGGTCCTGCGCGTGTGCTACGGCACCGGCTTCCCCGAAGAGGTCCTCACGATCGTCGACGCCGGGCTGTGGTCCCTCGACCTGCTGGCCTACTTCACCAACCAGCCCTGGCAGATGGCGGTCCCTCCCGACCGGGGCGGCCCCGCCGACGACCTCGACCCGATCGTCGACACCGAGCTGCTGGTCCTGGCCCTCGACCCGGACCTGATGCCGCTCGCGCAGATCCCCGCCGCCAAGGCCGGCGAGGACGACCGGATCCTCTGCTACCGCGTCGAGGAGCTCCGGGCGGGCCGCGCCACGGTCTTCTGCCTCCCCGCGGCGCCCTACCCCTACAGCGAGTTGCGGGACACCGAGGCGACACGCTGCGGCGACTCCCTGCTCGCGGTCCTGCACGAGGTGCACGCCGACGAGCTCCGCCGGCTTGAGGAGGAACTCCACCAGCCGTGGAACCGGGGCGCCGGGTCGGTGGACCGTAGGGAAGTGGAGCAGGCGCGCGAAGCCGTGGAACTGGTCCGGGAGCTGTGGCGGAGGGCGACGGCTCAGGAGGGCTGAACAGCCTTCGGCCGCGCTGCCCCCGCCACGCCCGTGGGCGGCAGCCCGACGGGACCCGCCTGGGCCGCCGCGCCCGCCACCGCCGCGTTGCCGACCTGGTCGTGCCCCGCCGCCAGGAGGCGCACGAAAGCGGTCTGCGGCTGCACCGGCCCCGTGGCCTGCGGCGTCTGGCGGGTCGCCGTCGCGGTGTCCTGGGCGCGGGCCGGGGGGACCTGCGCGAGGAGGCGGTGCAGCGAGAGCGGGGGTTCGGTGGGCAGCATGCGGGTCACCCCTGGGACGCGGCGTCGAGCAGGTGGGCGTGGGGGCCGAGTTCGGACGGGCGCAGCAGGCGGGCCTCGCGCTGGAACTGGCGCGTCACGCCGCGTACGACGTGCCGCATGCCGATCGCGTCGCCGCCGCCGTCCGCCGCGGCCAGGGCGGCGGTGCGGGCCGCCGCCGCGATGCCGGCACCCGTCATGTCGAGGCGGGCCAGCGCGTCGAGGTCCACGTCGGGGGCGAGCGGGGCCTCCCGGGGGAACGCCAGCCGCCACAGCCTGCGCCGCTCGGCCACGCCGGGGCGGGGGAAGTGGACCACGAAGTGGAAGCGCCGGGTGAACGCCGGGTCGATGTTGTCCTTGAGGTTGCTGGTGAGGATCACCAGGCCGTCGCTCGCCTCCAGGCGCTGGAGGAGGTAGCCGACCTCCAGGTTCGCGTACCGGTCGGTGCCGTGCTTGACGTCGCCGCGCTTGCCGAACAGGGCGTCGGCCTCGTCGAAGAGCAGCACCGCGTGGCTCTCCTCGGCCTGCCGGAACGCGGTCTCCATGTTCTTCTCCGTCTCCCCCACCCACTTGGAGACGACCTGGGCCAGGTCCACCTTGAGCAGTTCCAGGCCGAGCATGCCGGTGACGATCTCGGCGCTCATGGTCTTGCCGGTGCCCGGCTCGCCGGTGAAGAGCGCCTTGACCCCGCCGTGCGCCGAGCGGCGGGCGAAGCCCCAGGTCTCGGCGATCCGGGGCCAGGCGCGGAACGCCGAGGCGATCTCCAGGATCTGCTGGAACTGGACGTCGGGCAGCACTAGGTCGTCCACGGTGCGCCGGGGCGTGATCGAGCGCACGGCGCTGCCGCTGCGCCCCCGGGTGACGGTGGCGATGGCGGGTTCGACGTGGCCGGCGACCGGTTCGGGGCGGCCCTCGCCCGCCAGGCGCGCCCCGGCGTCCGCGACCGACGCCACGGCGCGCAGTTCCCCGCCGCTCATCCGGTACCGCACGGCGAGGTCCTCCAGGAGGGGGCCGTGCAGGTCCGGGAGGGCGGCCGACCACATGGCGCGACGGTCGGTGAACCCCGGTTCCGGAACGGTGAGTTCGGCGTACGCGCGGGTGGCGAGCAGGACCGCCGGGCGCCAGGGCCTGAGACCGGTGAGGCACACCGGCACGCGGGAGCGGAGCAGCGCGGCGGACACGGCGTCGGCGTGCTCCCGCCGCGGTTCGCCGTGCAGGTCGTCGGTGGGGATCCACAGCACCGCGCCCAGCGCGGCGGCCGTCCGCAGGTCGGCCTCGGGGTCCTCGGTCAGGGCCCGCAGCGATGCTCCGGCCGCCCGGACCAGGGCCTGTACGGCGTCGAGCTGTCCGTCGGGCGGGCGGCCCCACAGCCCGGCGAGGTCGATGCGGCCCGCGCCCAGGGCGCGGCCGAGGCGGGCGAGCCGGTCCGAGGACAGGTGCGGGGCGAGGAGGCGCGGGTCCGGTGGGGCGACCTCGCCGGGGTCGTGGCCGAGCAGGCCCACGTCGGTGCCCCAGCCCAGCAGGAAGTCCAGCACCCCGGGACCCGGGAGGAGTTCCTGGGCGAGGTCGACGGCGGCCTCTCCGTGGGCGCGCAGCAGACCGTACCGGCGCAGCGGCCCGGTCGGCCCGAGCGCGCGGCGCAGCGCGAGGCGGGCGGCGGCGCCCACGTCCCGGTCCTCTCCGAGCCGGTCCCCGGCGTCCTGGTTCTCCCCGTCCCGGTCTTCCCCGAGCCGGCCCTCCCCGTCCCGGTCCTCCTCGCTCAGGGCCACGACGGTGGCCAGCAGTTCCACGCTCGGCAGCCGTCGGTTCAGGTTGTCCACGACGTACGCGTAGATCCGCTCGTAGCCGCGGTCCAGTTCCGGCGCGGCCGCCAGCAGCAGCGCGTCCTGTTCGGCGCGGGACAGGCCGAACCGGGTGGCGAGCGCGTCCAGGGGCAGGACCCGGCCGTCGGCCGACGCGCGCCGCCTCAGTTCCCGCTCGGCCTCCGGCTCGGACCGCCGGGGCAGGCGCGGCCCGGTCATCGCGTCGGTGAAGGCGTGCACCTCGCCGAGCAGCACGTCGACCTGTTCGTCGGTCACGCAGTACGGCGTGAGGTCCGGCCGGGTGAGCCGGGCCGCGAGGCGCGCCTGCCGCTCGACGGCGGCGCGCAGCGCCCGGTGGACGTCCGCGAAACGGATCCGCAGGTGTTCCAGTGCCGGTTCGCCCATGGGGCTCATCCTCCGGAGAAGGTCAGGGCCCGCCCGCCCAGCCAGGGCACGTCGGGGACGTCGGCGAGCAGCCCGCCGCGCAGCAGGTCCGCGTGGCGCCGTCCCATCGGGACGCGGACCCGGACCGCGGCGGGCTCGAACCGGACGGTGGCCTCCAGGTCGGCGAAGCGGTCCAGGGCCAGCAGCGGGTCGGGGGTCTCGCGGTCGCGCCAGAGCGTCCAGGCGATCGTGGACAGGCCCAGGGCGGCGGCCAGGGTGACGGTGCGTTCCAGTGCGCCGTCCCGGGCGAGCGGCACCGCCCGGCGCTCGGTGACCAGGGCGGTGACCAGCTCGGCGAACCGGTCGGCGTGACCGGGCAGTCCGGCGGCCAGGCGCGGGTCCGGCAGCGGCCGCGCGGCGCCCGTCCACAGGGGCGTGCGCCAGGGCAGCCGCACGAGCGGGTCGCCGCGCAGCGGCCGTACGCCGGTCAGGAACGGCACGTCCGCCGAGGCCAGCTCGCGCAGGCAGCCGGGGGGCAGGGGGCCGCCGCAGACCAGCACGGGCGGCCGGTCGCAGGCCCGCCAGTGGGGCAGCAGCGCGGCGGTGTCCGACGCCCAGGCGATCGGGAAAACCCCCTGGGCGTCGAGGAGGAGCAGCCCGTCGTCGGTGCCGCCGAGCAGGAGCGGGTCGGCGGGGTCGTGGCCGCGGCACACGGAGAGCGCGAGGACGCCGTCGAGCACCGGGAGCGCGGGGCGCACGGCGTGGGCGAACGCGGCCAGCCCCTCCTCGGGGACGGGGGGTTCGAGTCCGGCGAAGGCGGCGGCCGCCTCGCCGTCGTGCTCCCCGCGGCGCCAGCCGCGCGCGGTCGCGCCGAGGGCCTTGTACGCCAGGGCCGCGGCGAACAGCGGCAGCTCCCCCGCCAGTTCGGCACCGGCCAGGGCGGGGCCGACCGCGTCGAGGTACCCGATGCGCGCCAGCGGGCCGACGAGCAGGAACGGCAGCACGGAGCGCACGTGCACCTCTCCGGTGGCGCGCGCCGCGGCGGCGCCGCCCCGCGGCGGGGCCGGTTCCCCGGCCGTGCGGTCGTACGGGCCGGTCAGGGACCGCACCAGCCGTGCCGCCTCCTCGCGGCCGGCCGGCCCGGCGTACGCGGCGAGCGGTCCGGGCGGGGCCGCGGCGCCGTCGCCCGCGGCCCCGGCGGGGAGGCGCCCGGCCGGCGCTCCGGGGCCGGCCCGCCGGGTGAGCTCCGTGAGCAGCCGGGCGGCCGCCGCGTCGCCGGCGCCGAGCAGGGCGAGCGCGTACAGCCCGAGCGTCTCCGCCGGCAGCAGCGCGAGCAGCGCGTCCAGTTCGCCCCGCTCGGCGAGTTCACCGAAGAGCGCGGCGGGCGCGGGTACCGCCCACGGGTCCGCCGCCTCGGCGAAGGACTCCCCGAACGGCACCGCGTCGGGGGGCGCCCCGCCGGGGGCCTCCGCCGTCGGGACCGGCGCGAAGTGGACCTCGGCGGGCGCCTGGGGCCGGCCGGGCCCACCCGCCCGGACGGTGACGGTCACCGGTTCGGTGATCTCCACGTCCGGGCCGTCGCCGGTCAGCTGCTCCGCGAAGTGGGCCGCCAGCATCTCCGGGAGCGTGTCGATCACCTCCCGCACCAGGCCGCGCGGATCCGGTCCCCAGCTCCACCCACCGCGGCGGACCACCGTCACCGTGCACCGGTGCACGGTGACCTCGCCGGCCTCCCCGGTGGCCCGTCCGGTGGGCGCGGTCACGTCACCCCCGCCTTCTCCAGGCGGCCCGCCCAGCCCGCCACGAGCACCAGCACGCCGTGCGTGCTGCCCGGGGCGAGGGTCACGGGCAGTTTCACCCGGTCCTGCTGGGCGGGGATCTCCCCGGCGAGCACCCGGGTGTCCTGGTCGTCGGAGACCAGGGCGACCACCCGGGCGGGCCGGGCCGCCGCGACCCGGACGGTGACGGTGAGGCCGTCCGCCGCCAGCGCGACGCCGCCGCCCCACTCGGCCAGGCGCAGCAGCGCGGGCCTGGGCGCGCCCTCGGCGGTCAGCTCGACCGCGAAGGCCAGCGGGTCGGTGAGGACCTCCGGTTCCTCGTCCACGGTCGCCACGGCGAGTTCCCCGGCGTTCAGCGGAAGGATGGCGGTGCGGCCGCCGCCGAGGGCGACCCGCAGCGGCAGCGCGCGCCCGACGAGCGCGGCGGCGTCGACGGGGGCGGCGGCGCCGGTCAGGGCCAGCGCGCCCACCACGTGGCCGGTGTCGGCCGCGTACACCACGGTGAGGGCCATCGTCAGGCACCGCCGTTCGTCGCCGCGACCGTCGCCAGGACGAGGAAGTCGACGGCCCCGGGCCGTTCGACGACCGAGGCCGGGACGGCCAGTGGGTCGTACAGACGCGTCCGGCACCTGACCCTGCGCTCGTCGTCCACGGCCGCCTCGACCGTGCTGACCAGCGTGGAGTCCGTCGCGGTCGGGGGTGTGCGCGGGGTCAGCCGCACGTGGACCACGACCCGGCCGTCGGCGACCTGCTCCGGGGTGACGCCGGCGGGCAGCGGCAGCAGCATCCCGTCGGTGGCGGTGCCGGACGTCACCAGGGTGCTGCCGGCCGGCATCCGGCCGCTGAAGCTGCCCTCGACGGTGAGGTTGCCGTTGGCGGCGACGGTCATCAGCGGGGCGACGGTGCCGCCGCCCCGGTACAGGCCGAAGACCAGGCCCGGCTGGTCGCCGCCGGACAGCACGAGCGCGGGCTCGCCCTCCCGGACCACCGGGCCCGTCCGCAGGGTGAGCGAGCCGGAGCGGGCCGCGACGGTGTCGGCGCGCACGCCCGTGAAGCGCACCCCCACTCCGCGCGCCTCGGTCTCCACGCCGCCGAAGTGGCCGTCCGTCCAGCGGACGTAGCCGAGCAGGACGAGCCAGCGGGCGGGCGGGGCGGCCGGTGGGGCGCCGACCGCGGGCGGCCGCTGCTCCTCGACCAGCCGTTCGTCGCCGAGGCGCCCGAAGAGGATCTGGTACGACTCCTCCACGCGCGTCCCGGTGGCGCCGCCGGCGCAGGAGACGGGCCCGGGGGTCCCGCCCGGTTTCCGGTCGGTCGCGGTGAGGAAGACCGGGTAGGGCTCGTCCGTGGGCCGGTCCGCGCCGTTGACCTCCTCGAAGTCGCTCTCGCGCAGCACGACCGGCTCGGTGACGACCACCTCGCGGCCGGTGCCGTCGACCGCGATCCCCGGCTCCACCCTCACCTCGGCGTGGCGGGCGTCGGTCAGCGGGTCGGTGCGGGGCTCGGCGACCAGGCCGAGCCCCTCGGCGATGCCCCACTCGTGCAGGTGCCGGGCGTGCCGGACGGCCAGGCCGCGCGCGTACTCCACGGTGGCCGACAGGTCCGCGGCGGCCAGTACCTGGCCCTCGTGGAAGGCGGGGCGCAGCGGGCCGGTCACGGCGCCTCCCCGGTCTTCCGGTTACGGGAGGGGCGGGTGCGCCTGGCCGGGGGCCCGGCGGGCCCGTCCTGGCCGGACGGCTCCCCCGCCGCCCCGCCCGGCGGGTCCCCCCGCGTCCCGTCCGGCGTCCCGTCGGGGTCCCGGCCGGGCGCCCGGTCCGACGCTCCCTCGAGTTCCGCGAGGCGCGGCCCGAGCCGTTCCGGGACCTGCTCCCGGAGGCGGGCCATCTGGGTCCGCGCGCCGGCCAGCTGGGTGCGCAGCCCCTCCAGCGCGGCGGTCAGGTCGGCGACGTGCGTCCGCAGCGCGGCCAGTTCGTGCATGCTGTCGGTCACTTCGCTGGGCGTCGTGTAGACCTGTTCGTGCAGCGCCTTGGGCGGTGTCTCCCCGGGGGCGGGGGTGAGCAGCAGGGACAGCATCTCCTCCAGGTCCCCGGTGCGCGGCCAGTCGCCGAGCAGCCCCTCGGCGTACGGGCGCACCACGTCGCCGTCCGGGGGGAGCGCCGGCCCGCGGTGCCGGGGCACGGGCCGGCAGCACAGCCGTTCGGCCAGTTCCCGCAGCCGGTAGAGCTTGGGCAGCCACTCGCCGTACGCCGAACCGCCCGGCAGCACCTGCTCGCGGGTGGCCGAGCAGACCCGTACGACGTCGCAGCCGTCCAGTTCCAGGTGGGCGAGCAGGACGTCGGCGTCCGCGCAGTCGCCGCAGGGCGGGTTGAGCGTGGCGCACGCCGTGTCGGTCAGGAAGCGCCGCAGGGCGGTGGTCAGGGCCGCCGCCGCTTCGGCGATCCGCTGCACCTCGGCGACGGTGGCCTTCTCCGTGCTGTCCCGGGGCGGGGCCGGCAGCGGTGGTGGCGCGTCGACGGCGGCGACCTCCGCGCGCAGCCGGCAGTCGCCGCTCTCGCCCGCCCGGTCCAGGCGGCCCAGCAGCCACTCCCGGACCAGGCCGAGGTCCGCCCGGAACTCCGCCCGCAGCGCGTGGCTCAGCGGGGTGCCCTGGGCCAGCATGCGCACTTCCAGCGGCGCGTCGGCGTCGCCCCGCTCCGGTACGACCCGGGCGGCCGTCTCGGTGACGACGGCGCGGGCGAGCGTGCGGCGCAGCGGGTCGGGCCACACCGCCTCCGTGTCGGTGCCGTCGAGCCGGTCGCACGCCGCGCCCAGGACGCCCCGGGCCTCCCGGACCGTGGCGAGGTCCGGGTACTCCCTCGTGAGCCGGTCCCGCCCGGCCGCGTCGTGGGTGTCGAAGCGGGCCACGGCACTGGCGAGCGCGCGGACGTGCTCGGTCATCTCGCGGGCCGCCGGCGGGGGCGGGGGGCCCTCGCCGGCCGTGTTCTCCCGCAGCCACGCCAGGGACGCGGCGTAGCGCCCGGCGTCGGCGGCGTCGAGGCGGAACGTCCGGCCCGTGCCGGCCGCGGCGGCGGACAGGGCGTCGAGGTAGTGGCCGAGCCGCCGGTCCCGGGTGCGTGCCCGGTCGGCCCGGGCGAGGTCGCCGATGCCGGCGAGCAGGCGGGTGCCGGGGTTGTGGCGGTGGTCCTCGGCGTCGTCGCACCTGACGACGAAGCGGAACCCCTCCTGGATCCGGGAGGGCACGCAGCCCGGCGAGGAGCAGGGCTCCTCCGTGGCGTACGGGGCCACCGGTTCGACGGGGAGCTCCTGGTAGCGCACGTAGAGGCCGTAGCGGCGCCCGCCCTCCTCGTCGCAGTCCTCGCCGCAGTCCACGCCGAGGGCGGCGACGCGCTGTTCCCGGACCAGGGCGCGCACGTCGACCTGTTCCGTGCAGGGCACCACGATGTCGTTCCCGGCGCAGTCGAGCGCGTGCCCGGGGTGCACCGCCACGGTTCCGCCGCCGCAGGGGGCGCAGGTGACGCCGAGGCCGCAGACGACGCCCGGTCCGTACAGGGAGCGGTTGCGCAGCCTGTCCTTCGCGGTCGTGTAGTCGACCAGGAGGCCGAGGTCGTCCTCGGTCAGCAGTTGGCCCGCGAAGAAGCGAGGGCGCACGAAGGCGGAGGTCCGGGTGGCGTCACCACCGCAGCCGCATCCGCAGTCTGTTCGCATGATCAGCGCTCCTTCACGAAGAACCAGCTCTCGAAGACGTCCCCGCCCGCGCCGGTGCCGGACGTCCAGGGACCGACGCCCGACGGGGGGAGGTCGCATCCGCCGCGGGCCCCGGGGGCGTCCGCGCGGGCGTCGATGGTCGGTACGCGTCCGCCGACGTGGGTGCCGTCGACCGGGCGGCGGCAGCGGTCCAGGACGAACGCGGCACGGACGGTGATCATGACGCGGTCGCCGTCCTGGAGCGTCTCGCGCGTGGTCTGGCGGTAGCGGAACCCCCGCGTGAACTCGCCGCAGCCGTCGTCCGGTTCGGCGAACGTGCCGCCCATGTACCAGGTGGAGGCGTTGCGGCCGCTGCCGCCCTCGATCACCTGGAGCTCCACCACTCCGGGCCGCAGGCAGTCGGTGCGCACGTCGCCGGAGAAGCGCACCACCAGCCCGGCGTCCTCGTTCTGGGTGCCGAGCAGCGCCTTGGCCTCGTCGACGGTGTAGGTGTGTCCGTGGATCCAGTTGATCCCGGTGATCACCGTGGGCACGTGGCGGCCGAACGGGCGGCGCACGTTCATGTGGATCCGGTCCCGGCGCACCGGCTCGTGCCAGTCCACGCGGTCGATCCGCGCCAGCCACAGCACCTTGTGCTCGCACCGCGAGCAGCAGGTGTCGCAGCGTTCGTCCACCGGCGGCTCGCAACCGGTGACGCAGACCCTGTAGCACTCCTCGGTCCAGCCGAACTCGCAGTCGGAGGTGTCCGCGCAGCCGTCGTCGTAGACGGCGCGGGTGGCCTCGACGGGCCGCTCGGCGTAGCGGACGCCGACCCAGACCGTGTCGGTGTCCCGCTCGTGGCGGGGCAGCGCCTTCCACAGGTCGATCACACAACCGCCCCGTACCACGACCTCGTTGCCCTCGCAGTCCACGGCGAGGCCGGAGGTGAGCCTCACCCTGGCCCTGCGCCGGGCGTGCTCCGCTTCCGCGCCGCTCTCCCCGGCCGGCGCGGATCCGTCGGCCTCCGCCGTGCGCCCGCCGGCCTCCCCCGCGTGCCCGCCGTCCGCGGCGTGCCCGTCGTCCGCCGGGTTCCCGTCGTCCGCCGGGTACCCGCCGCCGGGCGGGCAGTCGTCGTCCGGCGGCACCGGCTCCACGAACAGGCCGCACACCACGCCGTAGCCGAGCAGGCCGCGCATGCGCAGCCTGGCCTTCTCGAGGTGGTACGCCTGCTCGCGCTGGAAGTCCCGGGCGCCCAGCATCTGGCCGTGGAAGTACCGCAGCCTGCGCAGCGGCGGCACGTCGGGCCCCGCTGCCGCCGGTGTTCCCGTATCGGTCATCTCCCCGTCCTCTCAGGTCACTTGCGTATGCACACCGACGGCGGAGACGACTCCCACACCCACCCCTCGGCGCGATCCTCTGGGTCCCGGCCTGAGCACCCCGTCGCGGTTCAGCCGCAGCGAGCCACCGAGCACGGGGACCGGCAGCGGGACGAACGCGGTGTCCACGCCGACCGTGGAGCGGGAGCCGACGACGAAGCCGGCGCCGCCGGTCCGCACCGACCCCACCGTGTGCGCGGGCGCCTGGCGCTCCACCAGCCGCCGCAGCGCCCGTACGTCCGCCGATCCGTCGGGCAGGAGCACCCGGAACCGGTGCGCGTGGGCGGTGAGCGGGTCGGCGTCCGGATCGCCGAACGCGCGCAGCGGCGCCGCGCCCAGGGCCGAACCGCCGACCCGGAAGCGGCTCGCCGACCGGCCGAACAGCCTGACGGAGCCGAGCCCCCGGTCCGGCCCGGCGCCGCCGGGGGCCGCCCGCAGCCGCGCCCAGCGCCGGTCGGCCGCCTGCTCGTCGACGACCGGGGCCACCCCGAACACGATGCGCACCGCCTCCCGCAGCGCCCACGGCGTGCCGCGGCGCCGGTACAGCTCCGGGGCCGCGGCCAGCAGGGCGCGGCGGGTCCGCGCGTCCCAGCCCGCCTCGAACGACAGGCCCAGCAGGCCGGCGAGCCACGGCAGCACCCGGTCGGGCACGCCCGCCGGGTCGAGGAGGGCCGGGTACCGCTCGATGGCGCGGTCGAGTTCGGCGAAGGTGGCGTCGAACAGCGACAGGAAGCGCTCGGTGAAGTCGTCGGCCGCGGGGTCCTGGCGGAAGGCGGGCGGCAGCAGGTCGGCGCTGGTGGTCCGGGGGAAGTCCAGCCGGATCCGGTGCACCACCGGAGTCGCGCCGCCGTCGCCCGACAGCCGGAGCCTCAGCCGCAGGAAGCGGCCGGGCGGCTGGTCGACGAGGAAGTCCCCCACGCCCGGGGCGGCGGCCTGCCAGTCGCTCTCCTCGTGGTGGCCGTCCTCGGTCACCACGATCTCGGTGCGGACCGACGTGCCGGCCGGCACGTCGGCGTCGACGCGCACCCGGTGCCAGCGGCAGCGCGGGATACCGCTGTCGATCAGGGTGGTGACGTAGGAGCCGCCGGTCACGTACACGTCGGTCGCCGGCGGCCCGGCGTCCCGGGGCAGGCCCCGCCAGGTGTGGCAGCGGGTCTCGGGGCCGTCCGGGCCCTCCTCGTCCAGGCAGAAGCCGTCCTCGGTCGCCGAGGTGAGCGTGGACGGCGGCAGTTGTGCCGCCAGTTCCTCCACGGTGGCGGTGCGGAAGGGCCGGCCGGGGCCGCCCCGGTGGACGCTCAGCCGGGTGCCGTCGTCGGTGAGCAGCCACACCGTCCGCCCCGGCCCGGTGCGCAGGCCGACGACCTCGCCCCGGGCGCCGGTGCGCAGCACGCCGCGGAAGCCGCCCGTCGAGTCGAACCGGCGCAGGTCGGTGCTGCCCTGGCAGGCGATCAGGACCTCGTCGCCCGGCGCCATCGCGGCCCGGCGGGGCCGCCGCACCCGGATCACCCCGGCGAGCTGGGCGCCCTCCCGGCGCCACACGGACACCCGGTCGGTCCCCACCACGGCCAGCCGGTGTCCGCGCGCGGCGACCGAGACCGGCTCGCGCGGCCCGCCGGGGAGGCGGGCGGGCGGCCACACGGGGGTGAAGGCGCCGGTGCAGGCGTCGCGGCGCAGCAGCAGCCGCTCGCCGGGGACGAGCAGGTACCAGGCGCACGGCCCGCAGCCGGGCGCGAGGCGGGGGTCGGGGAACCACGGCAGCAGCCGGGCCCTGGTGGGGCCTTCCGGCGCGGGGCCGCGGTGGGCGAGCCGGATCCCGGCCGGGTCGTCGAACCCGACGACGCCGCCCGTGCCCGGCTCGCTCCCGGCGGGGGCCTCGTCCCAGCCGACGTACGCGTCGAGGAGGCGGAAGGTCGCGGGGAGCGGGGTGCACGTCATGGCCGGTCTCCTGCCGGGATCAGCAGCGGGCGTTCGGGCCAGACCAGTTCGTGGGGCCCGATCGCGTGGTCGGTGCAGGTGGGCAGCCGCACTCCGTCGACGGTGAGCGCGAGCCGGGAGACGGCCAGGACCCCGTCGACCGCGAGGAGGCGCCGGACCAGCGGGGTGTGCCGCAGCGTGCCGCCGAACGGCCAGCCCGCGCCGTCCTCCCCGCCGCGCAGCGGGTCCAGGTGGGTGCGCACCGCGTCGCCCGCCCTCGCCAGGACGGCGGCGCGGTCGAGGTCCGGGTCGAGGGCGAGGTGCGACTCGACGGCGACGCGGCGGTACCGCGCGGGGGCCGCGACCACGGTGACCCCGGCGGGGGCGGCCTCGCGGGTCAGGAAGTCGGCGACGGCCCGCAGGGTCGCGGCGGTGGGCACCGGCGGTTCCCCTCCGTCGTCGCCCGGTGGCACGACGAGGACGCCCACGACGCCGGGGATCGGCGCTCCGGGGAAGTCGGGGTGCAGGCCGGGCACGCCCCGGGCGCGGGCCACCGACGCGCCGGGCGCGCGGGTGGCCAGCAGGCCGTAGTCGGCCGGGGCCACGGCCCGTCCCCGGGCGCGCAGCTGTCCGACGCCCCGGCGCATCGTCTCGGCGTCGGGTTCGGCGTCCGTGCCCCCCGAGGACGGGAAGGGGTTGGTGACGCCGATGACGTACGGCAGGGCGGTCACCACGGCGTTGACGGCGCCGGCGCGCACGGCTCCGGCGCTGCCGCCGCCCACCCGGTAGCGGACGGCGCGGACGTTGCGGAAGCCCGGCGGTACGGCCGCGCCGTGGACCCCGTCGCCGAAGGCCACCTCGCCGCGCTCGTGGTCGACGGTGAAGACGCGGTCGTCGGCGCCGTGGGCGGCCAGGCTCTCCACCTCCCGCCAGCGGGTGGCGGATCCGGCCGCGGTGCCGAACACGTCGGCGCCGGCATCGTCGTCGACCTCGACGACCACGGACCCGGCGAGGACGGGCGCCTGACTGAGCCTCATGCGGCGGGAACCGCTCCCCCCGGTGTCCTGGATCGGCTGCAACGGCTCGTCCCTGATCGTGCGGGCGGCCGTGGCGGCGACCGTGTTCAGCCGCAGCCCGGACAGCACCGGGGCGGGTCCGTCGAAGGCCCCGTACGCGATCCGCAGGCGCAGCCAGCGCAGCGGGGGCCGCGGCCGGGCACCGGGCGGGCTGCCCGGCGCCCAGGTGCGCGGGACCCGCAGTTCGACGGTCCCGCTCGCCCGGAACCCGGCCGTGGAGTCGCGCACCAGCTCGGCGGGGACCAGCCGGGTGCCGTCCAGCACGTCCCAGCGCAGCAGCGGCGCGGGGGCGGGCGGCAGGGATGCCGGGCCGCCGGACCGCGCGGGCGCGGGCGGGGCGGCGGCCACCACGAAGCCCAGCGAGAGGCCGGGGTGGGGGGCGGCCGGCCCGGAGAGCCCGATCCACAGGCCGTCGCCGGGCTCCGGGTCCCGGCCGAACGGCGCGAACGGCCGGCCGGGCCCGGCCGGCCCCAGCGGCAGGGACTCCCGCATCCCGCGCTCCTGGACGACCAGGGCGGCGAGCGTGGCCGGGGTGGCGTACAGGTCCCGGTCCGTCTCGTACACCACCTGCCCGGCCGGACCGGACGCGGCGCTCTGGAACCCGGCCGGTACGAGGACGGAGGTGCCGTCCGGCGGGTTGACGGTGAACTCCAGGAGGACGGCCGCCGGCCCCGCCGGGCGCCGCCGCACCCCCGCCGTCACCAGGTGCTCGGCCAGTACCTTCTCCGGCAGCCGGTTGACCCGGGCGAGCACCGGCTCGGCCTGCGTGCCGAAGAGGCGGACGAGCGCGACCCCGGCGTCCTGGCGGTCGGGATCGGTCCAGTCCGGGGTGTGGCCCGCGATCCGGCCGCGCACACCGGCCCGGACCGCCTCGCGGGTCGCCTCGGTCAGCTCGGGCTGGACACCGGTCGGTCCGGGACCCGGGACGATCCGGCCCTCCTCCTCGCGCGCGGCCCTCTCCCACCACACCTCGCCGGTCACGCGAGCCCCTCCCCCGGTTCGACGGCGGACACGATCCGGGTGCGGACCGCCCGCAGGACGGGCAGGTCACCGGGCCCGATCGGCACTTCCCGGCAGTCCTCGTCCGGGTCCGCCCCGTCGAGTCCGATCGCCACGGCGGAGACGTTCGCGAGGTCGCCCAGCGCCTGCTGCGCGGCCCGCAGCAGGGCCGAGGGTCGCAGTGGCTCCCCGAACGGCCAGCCGTCCCGGCCGCCGCCCCCCACCAGCGGGTCGAGGAAGCGGCGCAGCGCCCCGGTGAGCACGGCGGACACCCGGGCGCGGTCGGCGGGGTCGCCCGACAGGTCGGCGCGCACCGCCACGTCGCGGTAGCGGGGGGCGCGGACGAAGACCTCCGAGGTGAGCAGCCGGGCCTGCTCCAGCCGGGCGGCGACCGCGCACAGCGTGCCCGGGTCGGGGTGCGGCGCGGCGACGAAGTCCTCGCGGTCCGGGTCGTCGCGCGGTACCGCCGGTACGAGGTGCACGGTGACCGCGCCGGGCACCGGGGAGCACGGGAAGCCGGGGTGCTCGCCCAGGGAGGCGTGGGCGCGGGCGACGGCGACGCCCGGTGTCGTACGGGCGAGGGTGACGAAGTCGTCGGCGGTGACCGCGCGGGTCACCTCGCCCAGGGAGGCGGCGGCGCGGCGGCGTGCCTCGGCGACGGTCTCCGGTTCGGCGCCGCCCTCGGCGCGCACGAGGTTGGCGGCGGTGACCGCCGCCGGGGACTCCTCGGCCGGGACCCAGTTCGCGGTCGTGCCGCCGTTGCCGTCCCGTCCGCCGCCGACGGCGTACTCGACGCTCGCGTCGCCGCCGGGGCGGGGTACGCGGCCGGTGAGTCCGTCGCCGAACACCACCGCGCCCTCGGCCCGGTCGAGTACGAAGATCCGGTCGGCCGGGCCGCCGAAGGCGAAGTCCGGTACCGGCCGCCACTCCTCCCCCGCGAGTCGCAGGCTCGCCTCGACGAGCCGTTCGGCGGCTTCCGGCAGCACCAGCCGCTGGCCGGGCAGCTTGAGCCAGGCGTCGATCTGCTCGCGGAGTTCGCCGGCGGGCGCGGTGCGCCGTCGGAGGTGGCGCGCGGCGGAGACGTTGACGGCGAGCTGGAGCAGGCGCGGCGGGGCGGCGTGGGTGGCGGCCGGGGTGGAGACGAGGACCCCGCTGTCCCGGGTGGTCCAGCCGGAGGGCGGGTGGAGCCGTACGACCCCGGAGCGCCTGAGCCCGGCCGTGCCGTCCTCGACCTCCTCGAACGGGCCGCACAGGTCGGTGCCCGGCCGGAACCAGGACCAGGTCAGCTCGGCGGGGGGCGGCACGTCGGCGACGGCCCCGGGCAGCCACGACGGCGCGGCCGCGGCGGGGGCGTCCAGCTCGAACAGCAGGCTGAGCGGACCGGGCGCGGGGTGCGCCCCGGTGAGCGGCAGCGTGAACCGGGCCCGCGCGGGGGCGCCGTCGGCGGCCAGGAGCGGGACGCCCCGGCGGGCCTGCAGGTCCGCCGTGCGGTCGCGGTCGGTCCACACGGTGGGCTGCGCGTCCTCGGCGAGCGGGAAGACGGCCACCCCGTCGTCGAGGGTGAAGACGACCCGCCCCGCCGGGTCACGGGTGAGTGCCGTGCCGGCGGGGACGACCGGGACGGCGGTCCCCGCCCGCCGGGCGGTGAGGCGCAGCACGGTGGCGGCGGGCCGGGCGGGGCGCGGGGGGTCGAGGCCGAGCAGCCGCAGCACGGCGACCACGAGCGCGTCGGGCAGCTGGTCGAGCCAGTACAGCCGCTGTTCGAGGAGGTAGGCGAAGAGTTCGAGGAGGGTGACGCCGGGGTCGACGGGCGCGTGCAGCGTCCAGGTGCCGTCCGACTCGGCGGGGACGCGGCGGCGGACGGCCGCCATCATGTCGGCCCAGGTGAGGTCGTCCAGCCGGGGGACGGGCAGGGTCACGGGGTCCTCCCGGTGGGGCCGGTGAGGCCCGTGAGCCCGGCGTAGAAGGGGAACACCAGGTTCGCCTTGGTGTTGCTGCGCCGGATGCGGTAGACGACCGAGACGGTGATCCGCGACTCGTCGGCCGGGTCGGCCTCCGCGCGGACCTCGTCGAGGTCCACCCTGGGCTCGTGGTCCCGGACGGCGGCGGCGATCGAGCGCTCCAGGTCGCGCAGGTTCTGCACGCTGCCGGGCGCGAAGACCAGCTCGTGGGCCCGCGTCCCGAGGTCCGGTCGCATGACCCGCTCGCCCGTGCCGGTGAGCAGCAGCGCCCTCAGGCAGTGTTCGATGCTCTCCTCGCCGACGGCGTAGCCCAGCCGCCCGGACGCGTCGGGCAGGATCGGGAACCGCCAGCCGGTCCCGAGGAACTCCTCGCTCATGCCGTCCTCGCCTTCCTGGCCAGTACGGCGGGGGTGAGGGGCGGGGTGGGCGGGCCGGTGGGCCCGGCGGGGGACGGGTGGGTGTGCGTGTTGAACGCCTGGAGCAGCGCGTTGCCGAGCACGAGGGGCTCGGTGGCGCCGCCGCCGAGGTCGATGGAGGGGGAGTCGACCGTCACCTTCGGCGCCTTGAGGGTGATCTCCCCCTGCGCGGTCACGGTCACGCTGCCGCCCTCGGCGGCGGTGACGCGGATCGCCTTGCCCTGGTCGTCGAGCTCCACCACGTGGCCGGCGGCCGACCTGATCCGGACGGCGGCGTCGGACCGGGTGTCGTCGAGGAGCACCTCGTGCCCGTGCCGGGTGCGGATGACCTTCTGGTCGCGGCCCCCGGTGCGGGCGGCCGGCGGTTTGTCCTCGCCGTTGTAGAGGCCGCCGAGCACGATCGGGAACCGCATGTCCCCGTGGACGAAGGCGACGAGGACCTCGTCGCCCTTCTCGGGTACGAACACGGTGCCGTAGCCGTGCCCGGCGTACGGCTGGCTGACGCGGACCCAGTCGGTGACCGTGACGTCGTCGAACCACGGGAACCTCAGTTTGACCCGGCCCTCGTCGTCGCCCTCGTTCTCCACGACGAGCGCCTCGACGACGCCGTAGTACCGCTTGTCGGTGCTGCGGGCCCGCGGTGTGGTCCTGCTGGTCACTGGTCCCCCTGGTGGATCCGCCGTCCGGTGAACTGGGTGAAGAACCCGCTGGTGTTGAGGGTGTGCTCGACCCGTTTGACGAAGTACATGCCGGAGAACCGGCGCCCGAGGCCGTGGATCTCCAGGTTGTCGCCGGGCCGCAGCTCGGGCAGGCCCGCCACCTTGCCGGTGGCGGTGATGAACTCGTAGGCCCGTTCCCGCAGCAGGCTGATCGCCAGTTCGCGGGCCTCCTGGTCGCTGCCGACCGGCGCGTCGACCAGCACCTCCTGGCGGCCCTGGAGCGTGGACTCGGCGACCTGCGGCCCGCTCTGCCCGTCGGCGGTGTTCTGCCCGGCCGGCAGGTTCTCCGCGGTCGCGGTGAACGCGATGGGCTGTTTGGCACGGGGGTCCCAGCCGCGCACCGTGACCTTGCTCACCTGCTGGGACACCGTCAGGGTCGGGGTGAACTCCAGCAGGTTGGGGACCAGCCCCTCGGGCTGGGCGGCGGGTCCGGTGGACAGTCCCGGCGCGTAGGCCAGCCGGTACACCCGGATGGGGCGCCCGTCGCGGCCGTCGGTCGGCCTGATGAAGTAGAGCGTGTCCTCGCCGGTCCCGGGGTCGGGCAGGATGTAGCAGTCGAAGTCCAGCCGCTTGGCCCGCTCCAGCAGGAACGTCGCGTCGTCCTGGTTCTTCTGCACCACCCGGTCGTGCGTCGGCCCCTCGCGGGTGACCTCGACCCTCAGGTGGTTGCGCTGGGCGATCTGCTCGGCGATCCGCCAGTCGGGCAGGTTGCGGTAGATCTTGGTCTCGTTCTCGGTCGGCTTGCGGTCCTTGAGGCGCAGCAGCCCGTCCACCCCGCTGACCTGGACGGTGGGGGACGCGCTCTCGGTGAACCTCGGGGCGAGCGTGGAGATGGTCCCGGTGGCGACAGTGAGCAGCCTGTCGGCGTAGCCGAGCCGTACCGAGACCCGGCCGCCGAGGCGGAAGTCCGGCGAGTCGCTGTGCTTGAACCGCAGGTTGGCGTCGTCCCAGTTGTTGAGGGTGAGGTCGAAGCCGGACATCTCGTCGATGTCCCGGTTCACCTTGATGTCGATGATGTCGTTCTTGGTGGCCGGGTCCATCTCCAGCCCCTCGATGCGCACGTCGAACTCGGGCGCGTACCGGTCGGGCGAGGCCACCTCGGGGGTGGGGGTGCTCATCGCGCGCTCCTCACGGCAGCCGGGGCACGGTCAGCACCCGGCCCGGCCGCAGGTCCCGCGGGTCGGTGATGCCGTTGGCGCGCGCCAGTTCCCGCCAGGCGTCGGGCCGCCGGTACAGGGCGCTGGAGATGGAGCTGAGCGTGTCGCCGCGGCGCACCACGTAGCTCTTCTCCACCGTGGGCGAGGAGCGCGGGGTGTCGGCGACCTGCAGGGCGGCCGGGCGGAACTCCTTGAGCGAGAGGTCCAGCAGGGCCCGCAGCGGTACGCCGTCGGGCCGGAACAGCTGGTAGTTGACGTCGAGTTTCTCCACGACACCGGTGAAGACCTCCTCGTCCCACACGAACCGCACGACCGGCGGCGCGTGTTCGCGGCTGTCGGGCCGCAGCAGGGCGCGCAGGGCGTCGACGTAGGACTTCCGCACGTTCTCCAGGGTGTCGGAGGTGTCGACGAGCGCCTGGACGGTGAGGGTCTCGGTGCCGCCGCGCACGTACTGCAGGGGCGGGGTCTCCAGGCCCGGGATGGTGATCTCGGCGAAGGTGTTGCTCTTGCTCAGCTTGTAGTCGGTCGGGTTGAACCGCAGCGGGATCCGCCGGCGCCGCTCGTCGGCGATCACCGGCCGGACGATCTCCAGGTGGGCCTGGGCCGCGCCCTGGCGGGCGAAGGACACGGGCGTCACGCTCACGGCCGGTCCTCCCCGTCGCCGAAGGAACGCTCGGCCTCGGTGCGCCTGGCACGGGCGCACGCGTCCTCGTACAGCCTCGACCAGGCCTGGATGTGCCGGTTGAACAGGCGGGTGAACACGGCACCGTCGTCGCCGTCCACCTGGAACCGCACTTCGAGATGGTGAATGGTCACCTTCGGCACGTCGGTCACCTCCCTCGGTTCGGCCGCGGCGAAAGGCTCGCCGCGGGGTCCTGAAGGACCTTGGTCAGTCCCTCGTGGGCGATCTCCAGTGACTCGACGGCGATCGCGTTCTGCTCGGCGTGCAGGTCCGGGCCGGTCCACTTGGCGGCGAGCCCGCCGTGGAACGCCCAGGCCGCGCCGGGCACCCCGTCCGGGCCGAGCACGATCACCGCCCCGTCGCGGCGGGCGCCCAGCGAGTCGGCGAGCCCGGCCTGGTACCAGGCCCACAGGCCCGGATCGCGCGCCACGCCGCGCTTGAGGACGAGCCGGTTCCACGAGTGGCGCAGCGGCAGCTGGTGTACCGAGTCGTTGCGGCCGCCCTCCGGGTAGCTCGTCACCTCCAGCTGGGCGCCCAGGCCGGTGACCTCCTGGAACGCTCCGGACGCGGCCAGCGGCAGCAGCAGTGCCTGTGCGGGCGGCAGGTACGCGTCGCCGGGGTCGAGGGTGACCAGGAAGCGGTACTTCGGCAGCGGGTCCCGGTTCACGCCTCGATCACCTCCAGGCCCCGGTCCTGGCCGAGGACGAGGCGCAGCCGGATGAACTCCATGGGGACGGCCGGGGCGACCTCGATCTCGCAGACGAGCAGCCCCGGGTCCTGCTCGGGCGGGTTGTTGGTGTCGTCGCACACCACCCGGAACGCCTGCTCGGGCCGCGCCCCGGCGAGCGCCCCGGTCCGGAAGGCGGAGAGCAGCACCGAGGTGACCGCCCTGACCAGGGTCAGCCGCAGTTCGGGTGAGTTGACGTCGAACACCAGCGGGCCCGCCACCCTCCGCACGGCGCGCACCAGGAGGTGCACCAGGCGGCGGTGGGCGATGTGGCGGGTGCGGGGGTCCGTGGAGAGGGTGCGGCCGCCCCACACCGTCAGGCCCCGCCCGCGGGTGCACCGCACCAGGTCGACGCCCGCGTCGAACAGCCGCACCTGCTGCGGTTCGGGGAACGCGGCCGCCAGGTCGACCGCCTCCAGGACCACGGCGTTGGCGGGCGTGTGGTGCGCCCCCCGCTCGCCGTCGAGGCGGGCGATGACGCCCAGGACGTGGCCGGAGGCGGGGACGGTGCGCAGTCCGCTGCCGGCGGGGGTGCGCAGCGCCGGGTGGTAGACGGCCGTGCAGCCGAGGAGCCGGCCGTCGCCGGTCGCCGCGAGCGTCCCCACCCAGTCGACCACCTCGTCCACGGAGGACAGCCGGGGCGGTACGTCCAGGACGGCCAGCCGGTCGTGCAGGGGGGCGATGCTGCGCAGGAGGGCGAGCACCACGTCCGTGTGCGCGCCGCCGGCCAGGTCGGTGCCGAGGTCCGGCAGCGCCACCAGCGCCGGTTCCGGGAGTTCCGCCTGGACGGCCACGGCGTCCTCGTACGCGCCGCGGGTGGGCGCGGAGTCGGTGCCGCCCGCGAGCGTCAGGTCCCAGGACACCGAGATCGGGCCGGGGCGCCCGGGGGGTGGCGGGGGCCCGTCCGGGACCAGCCGGACCAGCCGGGACGCGGTCAGCCGGTCCGCCGCTTCGGGGAGCGGCAGGCCGGGGAAGGCCTCGGGCGGCTCGCCGGGCACGTGGACCCGTACGCTCACCGTCGGCGGTCCGGCGACGGTGCTGGCCTGGTAGCGGATGGCGACCCGCCCGCCGTTGGCCCAGGTCCCCGGGCTGGTGGCGGTCACCTGGTAGCGCGTGGCGGGGAATCCGCCCAGCGGGCCGACCGTCCACCGGGCCCGGGCGGTGCCGGCCGGGCCGGACACGCGCACCACCCAGGCGGTGCGGCCGCCGTTCTCGAAGAAGCCGCGCAGGGCGTAGGGGGTGGCGAAGGCGCCGTCCTGGGGGTCCCTCGCGCCGGGCGTGCCCGGGGGAGGCCCGAAGGCGCCCACGACGTCGTTCCAGCTCTCCACCCGCACCGGGGCGCCGATCGGGCCCCGGCGGAGCCGGCCGAGGAACGCCGCCACGTCCGTGCGCAGCGGTTGCGCCTCGGAGCCGCGCGGCGCGGACGTCAGGGACACGCCGGGAAGCGCTTCACTGGTCATGTCAGACGTCGATCTCCAGCTTCTCGACCGCGAGGACGAGCGTCTCCATGGCGATCTCGTTCTTGGTGGCGCTCAGGGTGGGGCCGGTGTACTTGGTCGGCCAGGCGCGGTCGAAGTTCCAGCGCATGGCCTCCTGGCGGTTCTCGTCGAGGAGCACGATCGAACCGGACGTGCGCCGCACCTTGCCGTTGAGCGCCTCGACCACCCAGTTCCAGAAGCCGACGTGCCCGGTGACGCCGCGCTTGAAGGTGAGGTTGGTGTACTTCTTGAGGCCCGGGATCTTGCGGACGGTGGTGTCCTCGCTCCCGGTGCGGTACTCGATCGGCGGGATCTCCAGTTCGAGGCCGCTGGCCTCGGTGAAGGAGCCGCTCACCGCGACGCCGTCGTCGCTGACGTTGGTCACGATGATCTGGAAGTTGTAGGAAGCGTACGGGTCTTCCCTGGTCACGGGCGGCATGGCGGCCCCTCCTCAATCCTCGGTCGGACGCTCAGGTGAGCTGGGTCTCGCGGGTCTTCTGCTGGATCCGGAAGACGACGAACTCGGCGGGGAAGACCGGCGCGACGCCGATGACGCAGATGAGACGGCCGTTGGCCAGGTCGTCCTCGGTCATCGTGGTGCGGTCGCAGGCGACGAAGAACGCCTCGTCGGCGGTGGTGCCGGCGAGCGCGCCGCTGCGCCAGACCGTGGTGAGGAAGTTGGCGACCGTCTGGCGGACCAGGGCCCACAGCGACTCGTCGTTGGGTTCGAAGACCGCCCACTGGGTGCCCTCGTCGATCGACTCCTCCAGGAAGAGGAAGAGCCGCCGGACGTTGACGTACTTCCACGAGCTGTCCGAGGAGAGCGTGCGCGCGCCCCACACCCGGTGGCCGAGGCCGGGGAAGAACCGCAGCGCGTTGACGCCCTTCGGGTTCAGCAGGTCCTGGTGGCGCCTGGTGATGTCCTGGGCGAAGCCGTCGGTCTGCCGGATGCCCCGGACGACCACGTTGGCGGGCGCCTTGTGCACGCCCCGCTCCACGTCGACCCGGGCGTAGATCCCGGCCATGTGGCCCGACGGCGGCACCTCGACGTCGCGGTTGGCGGACGGGTCGCGGGTGACCAGCCACGGGTGGTACAGCGCCGCGTACTTGGTGTCGAAGGACTCGCGGAACGCCTGGACGCCCTCGATGTCGAGGCCGTCCTGCGGATCGAGGATCGCGAACCGGTCCTTGAGCAGTTCGCAGTGGGTGACCAGGCTCGACTCGACCGTGCCGGACCACATGCCGGGCACCGCGCAGACCGCGATCTCGTCGATGTCCTCCAGCGCGACGATCCCGGTGCGCCGCCCGCTGCCGCCGTCGGTGCCGACGAAGTCGGCCGCGCTCAGGGACTCGTACGCGTCGTCGCCGTCCGCCAGCGTCAGCCAGGAGCCCGTCGCGGGCACCGGGAACCGGGCGGGGTCGGTGGACAGGCCGGGCAGTGCGGTGGCCCGCACCAGCTGGGAGCGGCTCTCCAGGGCGGTCGCCAGGTTCGCCGGGGTGTCGCCGGAGAACCGCAGGTTGCCGAAGGTCTCGGTGACCGCGGCTCCACCCGGGTCGGTGAACCGGGTGCTGACCTCGGCCTCGATCAGGTGGATCCGGTCGGTCTCGAAGAACGTCCCCGGCACGTCGCGGTCGAAGGTGACGGCGTCGCCGGTGACCGCTTCGACGTTCACCGCGGTCAGGGCGGTGCCGTCGTCGAGCTGGACGACCGCGCCCTCGTACAGCCTGCCCGCGCCGCCGATCCGCAGGGTCCGCCCCGCCGCGGTGTTGCCCCGGCGCACCCGGCGCACCGTCAGGCCGGCGTCCCATGCGGTGTGGGTGGTGCCCGCCGGGAGGGTGAGGGTGACCTTGCCGTCGGCCGGCCGGCCGACCTGGACCCCGAACCGGTCGGGGCCGATCTGCACCCACGTGTCGGCGGGCAGTCCGTCGGGGTCGAGCCCGGTCACCGCGGCCACCTCGACCGTCCCGCTGTCCTCGGGCGCGTCCGCGACCAGGCGGGTGACGAACAGCCCGCCCTCCTGGGGCTCGGGCAGCACCGGCAGCGCCGCGCCGACCATCGGCCGGACCCGGACCTGGACGCCCCCGCCCCAGGTGCCGGGGCTGACCGCGGAGAACCGCAGCGTCTGTTCGTCGCCGCGCTGGCCGACCTGGACGTAGTCGCCGCGGGAGGCCCGGACCTCGGCGGGCAGCGGCTGGTCGAGGGTGATGCGGCGGGTGGCCATGTCGTAGCCGGAGACGGTCGCGGTGTGGACCGCCTGCTGGTCGTCGCCGCGGAAGACCTGGACCTGCTGCCCGGCCCCGGTGAAGCCGACCAGGTGGCCCAGTTGCAGGCGGGCGGCGCCCCGCGCGGCGTCGGTGGTGACCTGGCTGACCAGGCCCTGGCCCAGGGAGCCGGAGGCCGCCCTGGCTCCCCCGCCGACGACCCGCTTGACGTACAGGCGCCGGCCGCCGTTGTCGAAGAACCCCTTGACGGCCAGGGGGAACAGCCACCAGCGGCCGCCCTCGGAGGGGTCGTTCGCCCACGCGTCCCGCACGGACGCCTCGGGTTCGGGCAGGAAGCCGCCGAAGGTGTTCTGGAACTCCAGGAAGTTCGTGACCAGTTTGGGCTTGCCGGTGTACGGGCCGCGAGCGGTGACCCCGACCATCCCGGCGGTGCTGGTGCTCACCCCCGCGATCGGCCGCGGCCCCGCGTCGATCTCCTCGATGTAGACCCCGGGGCTCAGGTACTCGGCCATGAATGGGCTCCTCACTGCTCACGGATCTCGATGACGTGCTGGCGCTCCGCGTCCTGGGGCAGGTGCACGGTCAGCGTCCCGGTCCGGCCCGGCCGCTCGGTGGCCTCCAGGCGGAACGTCTCCTCGAGCGCGTGCTCGGCCGCCCTCTCCCCCTCCCACCGCAGGGCGAGCCGGAAGGCCCCCCGGGCGTCGGAGAGAGTGCGTTCGTGCCACGGCACCAGGTCCGGGCTCGTGCGGCCCCTGGCCTCGACGAGCGCGTTCGCCACGGGCGCCCCGGTGGTGGCGTCCCGTACGGCACCGCGGACCGTGCGCGCGCCCGGCGGGTGGGGGAAGGCGACCCCCGGCAGCAGCCGGACCAGCCGCGGGACGGCCTCGACGGAGGGCGGGTGGGTGTCGTCGTACGGGTGCACCGGGAACTCGACGCCGACGAGGTCGGCCGAGAACGGCCGGCCGTCGGCCGGGTACAGCGGCTGGTAGCCGGCGGCCGCGAGACGGACCCGGTGGCGCTCCGGCCGGGCGGCCCACGGCTCCGCCCGCCTGCCGAGTCCCGGGAAGGCGACGGCCCCGCTGGGCGTGCGCACCGCCCGGTCGTCCAGGGGCAGCCAGCGGCCGTCGGCGTCGTCGAACCGTTCGAGGCGGACCTCCACGCCCACGGTGCGCACCCGCCGCGCGTGGTCGTCGAACGGCACCAGCCAGACGGGGCTGTAGAGCGTCGACCGGGCGAGGGGCAGGAAGGCGGTCATGGCGTCGCCGTCCCCTCGATGGTCCGGCTGCGCACCGGCCGCACCGCCGTCTCCACGGCCGAGTCCAGGTCGACGACGCGGATCTCGTAGTTCAGCGAGAGCCGGTAGGGCTTCTGGATCGCGTACCAGACCCAGGACTTCTGGTCGAGGGTCAGCGGCGTCAGGGTGACGTGCAGCGACTCGGTGCTGCCCGCCAGGCCTCCGGACAGGTGCGCGCCGTCCAGGATCGCGTCGTCGTAGAAGGTCTGCAGAGCGCGTCCGAGCATCCGGTGCTGGGTCGCCTGGTCGCCGCCCCAGGGGGTGATCAGGTACCGCAGCAGCAGGGCCATCGGCGGCTTGCGGACGGTCGGCGGGTCGGGCGGCTGGGAGCGCACCGGGGGCCGGTTGCGCGAGGTGGGGTCCTCGGCGATCTCGTAGAGGAACACGGTGAGTTTGGGGGGCGGCGTCTGCACCGTCTCGGAGAGGTCGTTCAGTTCCGCGATCGGCGGCTCCACCTGGCTCAGCCCCCGCAGGGCCTGCGTGAGGGCCTTCACGATGACCGACGAGACGTCGGCGATCACACCGAAGTCACCCATGCGAAGCCCCCCTCGGTCCGGCGTGCGCTGACCACGTACGCCGAGAGGTCGGTCCGGCGTGCGTTGACCACGTACGTCGAGAGGATGCAGGGCCCCCTGTGATCCGTCCGCGACCCACCCGTCGTGCCGGCGTCACCCGTGCGTCCCCGCCGTGCGCGTTGACGTCACCGGGCACGGGGCGACGACGCCGGGGTGACACCGCCGGGGGACACTTCGTCTCTCATGGAGACCCCCTCAACGCGGTCCGGCGTCCTCGTGCTCCGGGTGTGGCTGGAAGACGGCAGGCCGGACGACTTCCGGGCGCGCATCATCCGGATCGTCGACGGGGAGCAGAAGCCCCCCGCCGCGGCGGGCAGGACCGCCGACGTCCTCCTGGCGGTGCGGAGCTGGCTCGATGAGCTGCTGGAACAGGACGGGTGACGTTTCCGCGACGTTCCGTTGATTCCCTTTTGACGCCGGACCCGATAATGGTCGGTCCTGCGGTCATGACGTGCCCGTAACATGGCGGGGGGAATTCGACGAGCCGCGCCGAAGATCACCAAACCGACACCGCTAACGGGGGGTCGATGAACGGACAAGCTCATCTTATTACTTTGCGGCTGCTCAAGGGCTTCGCGCTCGTGACAGGTCGCACAAGCATTCCGGTTTGTTCAAGTGTCCAGCGGCTTCTCGCGTTCCTGGCCCTGCAGGACATGCCGCGCTCCCGCGCCTACGTGGCGGGCACCCTCTGGCCGGACGTCACGATGTCACGCGCCAACGCGAACCTGAGGTCGTCCCTTTGGCGGGCCGCGCAGATGGGCCACCCCGTCCTCGACGTGTCCGCCCGCGAACTGGCCCTCTCCCGGCACATCGCCGTGGACCTGCGCGACGCGGTCGCACGCGCGCACCGACTGCTCGACAGCTCACGCCCGTGCGACGACATCCTCACCGTGCAGACGCTGGCGGACTTGTCGGCGGACCTCCTTCCGGAGTGGCCGGAAAATGACTGGATGCTGATAGAGCAGGAGCAATACCATCAGCTTCGGCTTTATGCCCTGGAAGCGATGACCGAACGGCTGACGTCGGCACAGCGCTACGGTGAAGCCGTCGCCGCCGGACTCGCCGCCGTACGCGCCGAACCCTTGCAGGAAAGCGCCCACCGGGTACTCGTGAAGGCGCATTTGGCCGCCGGCAACAGGGGCGCGGCACTGCACCAATACGAACAGTGCCGCCGCATCCTGCGGGAGGAACTGGGACTGGAGCCCTCCTCCTCGCTGAGAGCCCTCGTCCCGTTGCGCGCCGAGCACGGCGGACGGCCGCGGCTCCAGTCCTCCAGCACCTAGGCGGTTTCGTTCGGATCGGTTGGTCGTTGGTCCGGGTGTGCCGTTGGCTGATGCGCAATGAGCGCGGATCGAGCCGTCGCTCCCGGACCGGACGCCGAAGCGGGGTGGCCGCCGGCGGGATCATCGTGAGGTGATCGACGCGATCGCCTGCACGTTCCAGACCGGGACCCAGTGGGTGCATCCGCCGGAGGAGTACGGCGACTGGAGGGGTGTTCACCACCGGCTGCGGATGTGGGCCGTCGACGGTACCTGGGAGCGGTGGCGTACGCGGCCGGGTCGTCCAGGCGGCGGATCTCCCGTGCCCAGCCGGCGACGTCGTCGCGCTCAAGGTAGCTCGCCGCGCCGCCGAACGCCTCGCGCATCCCCGGCGCGGGGGCGGCGAGGACGGGGATGCCGGAGAGCATCGCTTCCGCTCCGGCGCGCCCGTAGGACTCGCACGCCGACGGCATGAGCAGCAGGCGGGTGCGGGCGCACAGGGCGCGCGGGTCCCCACGATCGATGAACTCCACGTTCGCGGGCACCGCATCCCACGCGGGGAGGACCACCAGGACGCGAAGGAGAGGCGCCTGGGCGGGCGACCGGGCCATAGGAGCTCCATCCCGGGGTGAGGGGAGTCGCCCGGCCCACAACCAGCAACGCCGATCGAGGCTATCCGCGCCCCTTCCGCGCGGGCCGCGCAACAGTGCGCCGTCCCCCACATGAAGAGGCTCGCCGGGAGGAACTGATCACATCACTACCGTCCCGAGCAGGCGTCAGAAGACGCCGTGCGACGACAGGCGCCCCCATGCGCAAGATCCTCACCACGCTCGGCACGCTGGCCACCGCCGGCCTGCTCGCCGTCGGGCTGACCACGTCAGCCGGCGCGGCCACCGGACAGATGCACGTCTCACAGGACGGCCAGACGAAGGTCTACGACAACCCGCCCGCTCGGGCCTGTATCAAGAGCGATCCCACGAAGGGTGACGTCACCTTCACCAATAGGATCGACGACTACGCCTATCTGACCGACGCCGCGTGCACGCGCCTCATCGAGGGCCCGGGAGACCCCTACCTGCGCAGGGGACAGACCCGCACCCTGCCCGCCGGAACCTCGGTGATGATCCGGGCCTGACGGAGGCGCCACGAAGCCGCGCTCCTCCGGCTCTCAATGATCTGAGATCTGGATGCACGGGGAGGGGAGGCCGTCAGCCTCGATGAAGGAGGCGTTCGCGACCTTACGGAAGGTCGTTTTTCCGTCCCCGTCCCGAAGGGAGATCACGACCGGGCATGCCCTGCCGTACGCGGCTGCCTCGAAGGACAGGATGTCGAGTAGTCGGGCGACGTACCACGTGCCACTGACGTCCATCGTCTCGCCGCTATCCGCCGGTTCCATCTCCGCTCCCTTGCCGCTGGATGCTGAACGATTCGGACTCACGGTGACACGTGCACGGTGCTGCGGCATGTCGAGAGGCGCCCCATTCACGGCGTAACCCTTCACGAATGGCCGTTCCGGGAAGGTGCGCGCCCGGCGCCACCGTGAGGGTGAGTGCCAGGACCGACCTCACCCCACGGAGGAACCATGGCTACGGAGCAGACGGGTGCCACGGGAAGGGATTTCGACCCGGACGCCCCCATCACGGTCAGGGAAATCGTCAACACGATGACGTCTCTCGCCAACGCGAACAACTGCTGGGACGATCACGTCTATGTCTGGACCCCGGGTGGGCCGCAGCACCTCTGGTACGCCTCGGGCGTAGGGGAGAACGTGACTACCGGAACCATCGAGATCACGGCCGAGAAGCCTGCGGACAGGGACCGTGCAACGCCCCTCTCCCGGACCGAGTGAGCTGGGCGGTTTCGTTTGGATCAGCGGGCGGACCAGAGGAAGACGCCTGCGATGTGGAGTCCGGCAAGGTGGACGGTCGCGGTCTTCTCGCAGCGGGTGGCGCTGCCGCGCCACCGACTGATCCAAACGAAACCGCCTGGCGCTCCCGCCGTGGACCGCGGCCTCCACGCCTGGTTCACGGCGTGCCTCCGGTGAGACCGGCCTGGGGCGGGTCCGCCCGGGGACGTCGCCGGGCGGGCCGGCGGAGCCGGTGGGCCGCGTCGTGCACGGGCCGGAGGGCGGCGTCGTGGCCGGGCGCCGGGCCCCGTCGCAGATGAGGGGGATCGACCCGGCCGGGGCCCGGCCGGCCGCCCTCCCCCGACGTGCCGCCATCCCCCGACGTGCCGCCGCGCGCCTCGTGCGTGAGCGATGAGTTCGGGCGGCGGATCGGGTCTGCCCCGGCATGACGCGAACCCTCACTGACGTCCCGCTCCCTCCCGGCGGCTCCCGCCCCGGTCCCGGCCCGGTCGGCGGTCCGGGCCACCGGTGGGGCGCCGCGCACGCCGGCGCAGCGGAGCACGGTCTCGGCGCCGGCCCCGCCGCGCCCGGCCCACGGCATCTCCCGGTGGTCCGATGACCACGGTCCACGTCCGGGGGATCGCCTTGGGCATCGAGTCGTTCGGCGACGACGACGCGCCCCTCGTCCTGCTCGCGGGCGGGACGACGATGCTCTCCTGGCCCGACGCGCTGTGCGAGCGCCTCGCCGCCGGCGGACGCCGCGTGGTGCGCTACGACCTGCGCGACAACGGGGAGTCGACGACGGCGGATCCGGAGGCGCCCGCCTACACCCTGCGCGACCTCGCCGCCGACGCGGCGGCCCTGGCCGGCGCGCTCGGCGGGGGGCCCGCGCACCTCGCGGGCATCGGCGTCGGCGGGATGGTCGCCCAGGTGGCCGCGCTCGACCATCCGGGCGCGTTCTCGGCGCTCACCCTGGTCGGCACCCGCCCGGTCGCCCCCGGCCCGCCCGACGACGACCTCCCCGACCACGACCGGGCGTCGATGGGGCGGCTGTTCGCGCGTCCGGTGCCCGACTGGACCGACCGCGAGGCGGTCGCGGAGTTCGCCGCCGCCGGTGCGGAGATCCTCGGCGACGACCCCGCCGCCGCGCGGGCGGCCGCCGCACGCGTCTGGGACCGCACGCCCGGCACCGCGCCCCCGGTCCAGAGGGCCAACCAGCTGGGCATGGTGTTCTCCCGGCTCGACTGCGCGCCCCGCTGGCGCGAGCGCCTGCCCGGGATCGGGGTCCCCGCGCTCATCGTCCACGGCCGCCGCGACCGGTTCTTCCCCGTCGGCAACGGCGAGGCGCTCGCACGCGAGATCCCCGGGGCGCGGCTGCTCGTCCTGGAGGAGGCCGCCACCGCGATCCCCGGTGCGGCGGTCGGCGAGGTCGCCGAGGCGATGCTCACGCTCGGGTAGGAGGCGGCGGGCGCGCGGCGGGCGTTCGCGGACCTCCGGGAGCGGTGGGCGGGACGCCCGTCGACGACGGGGCGGGCCGTGCGGCCGGCCGTTCCCGGCGGCGCCCCGGAGCCGGGTGCCGCGCGTCCCCCGCCGTGGCGGGGGCCGTGCCGGGAGAGGGCGGGGATCAGCCCGGCGAGGGCGATGCCGCCGCCCCGGCTGAACCCGGTGACGCTCCCCGGTCTCAGTCCGCCCTCATGTGCAGGCGCAGGACGAGTTCCCGCGCCGTCGCGCGGATCTCCACCAGGTCGCACAGCTGGTGCATGATCCAGACCCCGCGGCCACCGGTCGGCGCGTAGGGGTCGGGGCGGCGGCGGCCCGTGAGGGGATCGTCCAGGCGGCCCCGGTCGCTGATCTCCGCGACGAGCCCGCCGCCGGCCCTCCACATGCGCAGGGTCCCGCTGCCCCCGCCGTGGCGCACCGAGTTGCTGACCCCCTCGCTGACGGCGAGGAGCCAGTCCGTGCGGCGCGCCGGCGACAGTCCGGCGGCCGCCGCCCAGCGGTCGGCCTCGTCGCGCGTGGACGCCAGGTCCTGCTCCCCGAAGGGGACGACGACGGCGTCGGCCGGCTCGGGCAGCGGGACGTCGCAGTCGCGGCAGACCTCGTGCGGATCGGCGTAACGGGAGCTGGCGCGGTAGTCCCCCGGGGCACCGACCACCGGGTGGGTGCGGTACGCCTGTGCCAGCACGTCCTCGGGCAGCGCGGTGTCGTAGGGGCACAGGATGCTGGCCCGGCGCCCCTCGAAGGCGAGGTTGATGAGCGCCTCGTGGCGGGTCGCCTCCCAGGTCTCCGCCGGCGTGCGCCCGACCCAGATCGGCTCTCCCACGATCGACACCGGCGTGGCCGCCTCCTGGCGGTCGGCGAACTCCTGCAACATCGACAGGATCCGTCCCGGATTGCGTCCCGCCTCGGTCATGTCCACCCACGTGACGCGCTCGCGGTCGTCGGCGAGGGCGTCCTGCAGCAGCGGGAGGCGCACACCGGGCACGGCCACCAGCACGGACTGCCCGTCGTCCAACGCGCCCCGCACGAAGGCCCCGAGGCCGTCGAGGTACTCGTTCTCGGTGCCGTAGAACAGCGCCGGGTGGAAGAAGGCTTCCCGCCGGGCGGCTTCATCGGACGATCGTACGGAGGTCGTCATCGGCCCACGACCTCCATCACGGAACCGAGCGCGGGGAACAGCTCCAGCAGCCGCTCCAGTGACGGGGGTGGCTGCCGGACGTGCAGGCCCGCACCACCGGGCCGCCCCGCCGCCGCGTCGGCCAGGACGGCCAGCGACGCGGCGTCCAGGTGCCGCAGGGCCGTGAGGTCCATTTCCACCCGCGGTGCCGACGTCCCCCGGACGGCGGCGGCGACGGCGGCGACGGCGTCCCGCGTGTCGTACCCGGCCGACCCGGACATCAGGAAGCCGACGCGGTCGGCCAGCGGGGCCACGTGCAGGGTCGGTTCGGCGACGGGGTCCCCCCGGTGCGTCAGGTGCGCGCCCGCCAGGAGGTTCACGTACGCGTCGGGCAGCAGGCGGCGGTCGTAGAGGCACCAGGCCGTCAGCGGCAGCCGCTCGAAGACCTCCTGGTGGAGCCGCAGTTCGTACTCCAGCAGCCGGTCGGCGCCGACGGCGCCCCGCACGCCCCAGGACATCTCGCCGATCACCCGCAGTCCCCGGTGCCCCCGGGCGAAGGCCGCGTCGACCGCGTCGTGCCACAGGCCGATCATCGCGTCCGGATCGAACGCGGCGCCGGCGAGGTACGTCTGCGCGGCCACCGGCACCGCCAGCTGCCCGCGGGTCACGGCGGCCGTCGCGTCGATCCCCGCGTCGGCGAGGGTGCGCAGCACCCGCTCGGGGGCGGTGGTGTCCGCGAAGTACTGCACCTGCTCCCCCCGGTCCAGACCGCTGCGGACGAACCCGCAGAGGTGACGCGCCCACTGCCGGTCGTCGGAGACGACCACGCTGGAGTGGCGTCCCGCCGTCGACACCCGTGCGGGGAGTGCGGTCGCCTCCGATACCACCACCACGGCGCTCCCTCGTCCCGTCCGCTCCGGTCTGCCCGTCCATGGAAGCACACCGGGTTCGTACGGCCGTCCGACGCGCACGCGCCAGCCTACTGCCCGCCGGGCCGGAGGCCGGATCGTCCGGTCCCGCGCGCCCACAGGCCGCGCGCCGCGTCCGGTCGTCCCGGTGTCCCGGGCCCCGGTGTCCCCGGGGAAGCGCGGGGGACGGGGGAGCACGCGCTACAGGCCCTCGACGGTCGTGAGGCCGGCGAGGCCCGAGACGGTCAGCACGGGGGCGAGGAGGGGCGTGGCGACCAGTCCGACGCGTCCGGCGCGGGAGAAGAGCACGTTGAGGCCGGCGCTGTCGAGGTACTCGACCCCGGTGAGGTCGAGGACGACCTGGCCGGGTGCGCGGTCCAGGGCCTCGGCGAGGGCGTCGGCGTTGCTCAGGTCGATCTCGCCGACGGCCGTCAGCAGCGCGGTGCCGTCGGGCCGCCGACCGGGGGTCAGGGTGAGGGGAGTGGTCATCACGCGATCCTCGTGTGCATCTGGACGGTGGTGCCGTCGGCGCCGGTGGTGACGGTGACGTGCTGCATCATGGCCCTCATCAGCGTGATTCCGCGACCCCGGTGGGCGTTGGCCTCGGGTCGCGGGGTCTTCCACCGTCCCGTGTCCACGACGGTCAGGCGGAGGTCGTCCGCGGAGACCTCGGCCCGGAGCCGGATGGAGCCGCCCGGGTCGTGGCGGTGGCCGTGCTCGATGGCGTTGGCACAGGCCTCGCCGGCCGCGACGAGGACGTCCTGGGCCGTCCGCGGAGGGACGCCGCACCGTTCGAGCCAGGTCCGCAGGGCCCCGCGGACCGGCGCGAGCCGGGACGACTCGGCGGGGAAGGCCATGTCGAACGGCGCGGGGTACCGGTACAGCAGCAGCGCGACGTCGTCGTCGTACCCGTCCTCGGGGGCCAGGCGGGTCATGACCTCGGTGGCGAGGTCGTCGACGGCGGTGTTCCCGCCGTCCCGGAGGGTCTCGGCGGCCCGGTCGATGCCCGCGCTCAGCGGGCTGCGGCGGCGTTCGACGAGGCCGTCGGTGTACAGCATCAGGGTGGCGCGCGCCGGGATGACGCACTCCCCCTCGGGGCGCGCCGTGCCGGGGCGGACGGCCAGCGGGAGGGACCGCCCGTCCTCCAGGAGGCGGGTGGTGCCGTCGGCGCGGGCGAGGACGCCCGGCGGGTGCCCGGCGCTGGAGTAGGTCAGGTGCCCGGTCGCCGGGTCGAGGACGCCGCAGAACACGGTGGTGCACACGGCTCCGGGGATGCCCGCGGCGAAGTGGTCCAGCGTCATGAGGGCCCTGGCCGGGCCGGTGTCCTGGAGGAGCAGGGCGCGGCAGGCGCTCCGCAGCTGGCCCATGACGGTGGCCGCCTCCAGGCCCCGGCCGACGCAGTCCCCGACGACGATGCCGATGCGCCCGTCGGGCAGGGCGACGGTGTCGTACCAGTCGCCGCCCACCTCCAGGGGCGGCGTGGCCGGTTCGTAGCGGACGGCGAAGCCCTCGGGCAGGTGGGAGGGGCCGAGGATGGCCCGTTGCAGGGCGAGGGCGGTCTCGCGCTGCTGGTCGATCTGGTGGGCGCGGACCAGGCCCTGGGCCAGGTGCCCCGCCAGCAGCGACAGCAGCAGCCGGTCCTCCTCCGTGAAGGGCCGGGTCCGGTCCGGCTCGACCCACAGCACCATGGGGCCGTCGGGGTGCTCCAGGGTGACGCCCGCACCGGCGGCGTCGGTGACCGGTGTCAGCAGGGGCCGCGTGCGCAGGGCGGTGAGCGCCTCGCGCCGGTCGGCGGGCAGCCGCTCCCAGTCCGACGAGGGGTCCGTCGTGGTCAGGGCGGGGCCCGTGCGGGGGCCGAAGACGACGGCGAGGACCCGCCGGGCCCCCCACAGGCCCCTCAGCTCGTCCAGGGCGCCGGACAGCGCCTCGGGCAGGCTGGTGGCCCGCGACAGGCGCAGGCTCAGCGCCGTCAGGGCGGTGTCGCGCTGGACGGCGTGGTGCTCGGCGGTGACGTCCCGGAAGGTGCCGACGATCACGCGGCGTCCGGTCTCGGGGTCCTGGACCCGGTTGAAGGCGGCGTCGATCCACAGCCGGCGGCCGTCGCGGTGGGTGACGGGGGTGGTGCAGCGGCCGTGCCCCTCCCCCAGCATGCAGGCGAGGGCGTCGGCGGCCTGCCGGTGGGCGTCCGGTTCGCTGTCGGCCTTCGGCCACCACGGGTGGAACGGCGCGTAGGGCAGTTCGTCGGGACCGTAGCCGAGGATGTCGGTGAACGCCGCGTTGATCTCGATCACCGCGCCGTCCTCGTCGCAGACGAAGAACGCCTCCTGGAGGGAGTCGATCAGCGCGGTGCGCCAGCGGGCGTGGTGGGTGCGCAGACGGGACAGCTCGACGTTGGCCCGTACCCGGGCCAGGAGCTCCGCGGCCGCGAACGGTTTGACGAGGTAGTCGTCGGCGCCGGCCTGCAGGCCGTCGATGGAGGCCTCCTGACCGGCCCGGGCGGACAGCATCAGCACCGGTACGGCCGCGGTGCGCGGGTCCGCGCGCAGCTCCCGCACCAGGGTCAGCCCGTCCACGAGGGGCATCATCACGTCGCTGACCACGAGGTCGGGGGCATCGGCGCGCACGGCCCGCAGCGCTTCGTGCCCGTCGGCGACCGCCTCCACCCGGTACCCGGCGTCCCGCAGGATGCGGCCGAGGTACTCGCGCATGTCGGCGTTGTCGTCCGCGATCAGTACCCGCATCGGTACGGCGGGCCCGGGCGCGCCGCCCGGGGCCGGCGCCGCGGGGGGCTCCGGGTCGGGCGCGCCGGCGGGCAGCCAGCGCAGTGCCTCCTGGACGTACGGCTCGGAGGTGGCCGGGGCCGCCCCGGCGGAGATGGGCGGGGCCACTCGGGCGGGGGCGTCGGCGGGCAGGTGCTCCGCCCCGAAGGGCAGCCGGACGGTGAAGCGGGTGCCCTCTCCCAGGGTGCTGTCGACGGAGACGGTGCCGCCGTGCAGGCCGACGAACTCCCTGACCAGGGCGAGGCCGATGCCGCTGCCCTCGTTGGAGCGGGAGAGGGCGGACTCGACGCGGTGGAAGCGCTCGAAGAGCCTCGGCACCTCCTTGGCGGGCACGCCGATGCCCGTGTCGGCGACCGTGAGCACCGCGTGGCCGTCCTCGGCGCGGACCTCGACGCGGACGGACCCCTCGAAGGTGAACTTCAACGCGTTGCCGAGCAGGTTGAGGATGATCTTCTCCCACATGTCCCGGTCGAGGTGCACCGGCTCGGGCAGCGGGGGGCAGTCGACCTCGAACGCCAGGCCGGCCTTGTCCATCGCCGAGCGGAAGACGCCGGCCAGTTCGGCGGTGACCGCCGCCAGGTCGACGGGCTCGTACCGGGCGCGCATGCGTCCGGCCTCGATGCGGGAGAAGTCCAGCAGGTTGTTGACGAGTTTGCCCAGCCGCAGACCGTTGCGGTGGATGACGTCCAGTTCCTCGCGCACCCGGGGGTCGGTCTCGCCGAGTCGCGCGCGGAGTTCCGCCACCGGCCCCATGATCAGGGTCAGGGGGGTGCGGAACTCGTGGCTGATGTTGGAGAAGAAGGCGGTCTTCACGCGGTCCAGCTCCGCCAGTTCCTCGGCACGCCGCTGCTGGGCCCGGTAGCTGCGCGCGCCGGAGATCCCGGCCGCGACGTGTCCGGCGACCAGTTCGACGAACCCCCGGTACCCCGCGTCCAGGGGGCGGTAGCGGTTCAGTCCGGCGACCAGGAAACCGTGGGGTGCGCCGCCCTGCTGCTGCAGGGGGGTGACCAGGGCCCGGACGGGCGGCTTCGGCCACGGCCCCGTGGGGAGGGCGGCGAACGGGAGTCCTTCGAGGGCGAGTTCCCCCGGCTCCCCCCGGGCCGGGGCGGCGACCGGCCACGGCGCGTCCGTGTCGTCGGGCGCCAGGACCTCGGGCGCCGCGGGGTGCCCGGCGGGCAGTCCGGTGACCGCCACCCGGCGCGCGGTGCCGTCCGGCTGGAACAGGTACGTCAGGGTGAAGGGCAGGTCGCGCGGGTTGCGGTCGAGCTGCCGGCCGGCGAAGGCCAGCGTCTCCTCCTCGGTCCGTACGACGCTCGGGTCCGACCCCAGGTCCCGCAGCGTCGCCATGCGCCGTTCGCCTATGACCCGCTCGGTCTCCTCGCTGACCACGCACAGCATCCCGACCACCGTGCCGCAGTCGTCCCGCAACGGGCTGTAGGAGAAGGTGTGGTAGGTCTCCTCGGTGTACCCGGACCTCTCCAGGAACAGCAGCAGCGCCTCGTCCCAGGTGGCCTCGCCGGTGGTCAGCACCGCGTCGATGCGCGGACCGATGTCGTCCCAGATCTCCGCCCACACCTCGTCGGCCGGGCGGCCCAGGGCCCAGGGGTACTTCCGGCCCAGCGTGTCCCGCCGGTAGGCGGCGTTGCAGAAGAACGTCAGGTCGGGTCCCCACGCCATCCACATGGGGAACCGGGACGACAGCAGGATGCTCACCGCCGTCCGCAGGCTCTGCGGCCAGCCGTCCGGCGGCCCCAGCGGGGTGGCGGCCCAGTCGACCGCCGCGAGGTCCCCGCCGACCTCCCCGTCGGCGGCGAACACCCCGACGGCCGCCGCACCGGGCGTCGGCTGCCCGGTTCCTGTGGAACCCGCCACGGAAGACCCTCTCGTCCACGCTCGTCCTGCCCCGCCGCGACACGGGCGTCCGCAGGGCGGGCGCCGTCGGCCGGGAAGGCCGCCGCGGGAGCACGGGCCCGCGGCGGCTGCTGTCTGTACCGCGCTTCTTCCCACGAGAAAGTCGGTCACTCCGCAGGATAAATCCTCCGATTCGGGCACCAGTACTCGACATGGTGACGGAACGACCCAGGCGGAGAGCGGGCGATGGCATCCAGTCCACCGGCACGACCGCTCACGCCGTCCACCGGCGAGGACAGGCGTGCGGCCGTCCTCGCCGTCCCCTCGCCGAAGCGCGTACCGCGCAGCGCCCCTTGGCCCTCGGCGGCCTCGGGGTCCGCTCCCCCGACGCCGCGCCGATCACCGCCCCCGACGGGCGGCGCCCGGGCGCCGTCGACGCGCCGGGCCCCCGTCCCCGCCGGCCCGTGAGCGGCCGCCCGGCGCCCCACGGGGCCGGGCGGCGCCGGTCGCGGAGGAGCCGGCCCGCCCCCGTCCGTACCACCCTCGTCCCCTCATCCCGCCTGGAGAACCGGTGACCGATCCCTTCCTGACCATCGACCAGCAGATCCACGGGGCCGATCGGGTCCTGGTGAAGGTGGCCGGTGAACTCGACCACCACACCGCGCCCCGACTCAGCCGGTCGCTGGAGGGCATCCCCCTCACCCGTGGCGGCGTCCTCGTGCTCGACCTGTCCGGCCTCACCTACTGCGACTCCACCGGCATCACCGTGCTCATCACCGCCTACCACCGCACCGAGGCCGCCGGGTGCTCCCTGTTCCTGGCGGGGGTCGGCCACGACCTCCTCCGGGTCCTCCAGACCGTCGGTCTCGACCGGGTCTTCACGTTCCACCCCACCGCGCAGGAGGCCCTGGACGCCCCGCGCGACTGACGGGCGCGCCGGCCCCGCGCTCCCCCTCCTCCCCGGCGTCCCCGGCCCGCCGGGGAGGCGCCGTCGCGCCCCGTCCCCCTCCGGGTGCGACGGCGCCGGAGCGCACGCCGCTGTCCGAGCGGGTCGTGGACGTCCCCACCGGGGTCGAGGTCGCCTTCGGTACCGACGCCGGCACGTTCCCCCACGCCGACGACCGGCGCGAGTTCCCCACCCTGCGGGCCCACGGGTTCACCGCCCTGCGGGCGCTGCGCGCCGCGACCAGCGTCGCCGCCGACCTCCCGGAGCGGCCCGACCCCGGCCGGATCGCCCCCGGGGGCCACCGCCGACCTGATCGCCCTGCACGGCGACCCGTTCCGGGACACCGCCGCCACCGGGCGCGTCCGGTGCGTGAGGAAGGACGGCGGCGTCCGCCACCGGGCCGGGGCCCCCTGACCGCCGGACCACCGGCCCGGTGGCGGCGGGGCACGGCGGGCGGCCTCGGTGACGTCCCCACGCGCGGGGTCAGGCCGTCTCGGGCGGGCTCCCGGTCCGGAGCACGTGCAGCACGGCCCGCTCGACGGGCCCCTGGGTGGCGGGGACGCCGGACGCGCCCTCGTCCCCGAGGTACGGCAGGGCGGCGGCGACCGTGACGCCCTCCTCGTACAGCTCGATCACCCGCGGGTTGATGTAGGAGGCGCGGCAGACCGCCGGGGTGTTGCCGAGGTACCCGGAGACCTCGCGGCACGCGCGGGCGATGGCCCGCCGCCGGGCGCTCTCGCTGCGCGCGGCGGGCTGCGAGACGGCCAGCGCCACGGCGGCCATGACCGTGGCGTGCCAGGTGCGGAAGTCCTTGGCGGTGATCTCCAGACCGGCGATCTCCCTCAGGTACGCGTTGACGTCGGCGCCGGTCACGTCGCGCCAGGCGGGCCGCTCCCAGTAGGCGAGGAGCCGGTCCCCGCCGCCGCGGCGGCGCAGCAGCGCGGTGAGGCTGCGGCAGACGGCGGGGTCGACGACGGTCTGGGCCATCTCCCTGCCGTGCTTGCCGGTGTACGTGAAGAGGACGGCGCCGCCCCGGCAGCGGGAGTGCTCCCGCAGCAGCGTGGTGAGGCCGTAGCTGTTGTTGAGCTCCGCGTAGCGGTCGCTGCCGATGCGGAAGAAGCCGAAGTCGAGGAGGCGCACGGCGGTGGCCAGGACCCGCTGCCGGGTCAGGCCGCGGTCGCCCAGGTGGCCCTCGACGGTCTCCCGCACGGCGGGCAGGGCCTCGGCGACGTCGAGGACGTGCTCGTGCTTGGCCTGCTCCTGCTCGGCGCGGAACCGGGGGTGGTAGAGGTACTGGCGGCGGCCGGCCGTGTCGGTGCCGACGGCCTGGAGGTGGCCGTTGGGCCGGGCGCAGATCCACACGTCGTCCCAGGCGGGCGGGATGACCAGCGCGCGGATACGGTCCAGTTCGGCGGGGTCGCGCAGCGGCTGTCCCTGGGGGTCGAGGTAGCGGAAGCCGCGCCCGTGGCGGACACGGCGGTGACCGGGGTCGACGGGACGACTGTGGTGGAAACGCAACCCGGCCTCCGTGACGCGCACTGCGGGGGCGGACGAACGGCGCCGCGGCGCCCCGTCCGGTCGTCCGGGCGGACGACGTCCCTGCGGGTACCCGCGTATCGGGCCGACCCCTCCTGCGGGTCGCCCCCGGCCGGCGTCGTGCCCGGTCCCACGGCGTGGGGCCCGGCCCGTCGGGCCCCACCTCCCCTACCGCTCCGGCGGGTGCCGTGGGCCGGCTCCGCGCCCGGTGCGTTGTCGGTGCCGCGTGACATCGTGGGGTCATGACCATCGAAGTGCGCCCGGCTTCCGTCTTCGCCGACGTCCGCACCCTGCTCGGCCCGAAGTCGCCCGGGGCCAACGTCTGCTGGTGCCTGAGCTACCGGATCCCGTCCAAGCTCAACAACGAGCTCCGCGGCCCGGACCGCGGCGAGTACGTCGCCGGGCTGTGCCGCGAGGGCACCCCTCCGGGCGTGATCGCCTACGACGACGGCGAGCCGGTCGGCTGGGCCGCCGTCGCACCGCGCGCCGCCACCTCCTTCGCGCGCAGCCGCAGCATCCCGCACGTCGACGACCTCCCGGTCTGGTCGCTGTGGTGCGTGCGCGTACGCCCCGGCCACCGGAAGAAGGGGATCTCGCACGCCCTGATCGCCGGCGCGGTGGAGTTCGCCCGCGGCCACGGCGCGCCGGTGGTCGAGGCGTACCCCCTCGACAGCGGTGACGCCAGGGTCGACATGACGATGGCGTACGCGGGGATCCGGAGGAACTTCGAGCGCGCCGGGTTCGTCCACGCCGCCGACACCACCTCGGTGCTGGCCGGCCACCCCCGTGTCCTGATGCGGCTCGACCTGCGCTGACGGGTCGGGCCCGGGCCCCCGTACGGCACGGGGCCCGGGCCCGGTGCCGCACGGGCTCCGGCGGCCGCGGGATCCGCTCAGGTCGCGGGTTCGGCGGCGGGGCCGACGAGTTCCTCCAGGACGTCCTCCATGGTGACGAAACCGATGACGGTGCCCTTGTTGCCGGTGACGGCCGCCAGGTGGGTGCCGGCGGCGCGCATGGCGGTCATGGTGTCGTCGAGCGGGGTGTCGAGGGCGACCCTCGTCATCGGGTGCAGGGCGGTGCGGGGGAACGGCGCGGTGCGGTCGGCCGCGCCCAGGGCGTCCTTGATGTGGAGGTAGCCCAGCAGCGTCCCGCCGGGGCCGGTGACCGGCAGGCGGGAGAACCCGTGGGCTGCGGCGGCGCGTTCCAGGTCCTGCGGGGTGGTGGTGTGCGGGACGGTGGTCATGCGGTTGAGGGGGACCATGACCTCGCCGGCGGGTCGGGTGCCCAGTTCCAGCGCGTCGCGCAGCCGGTCGCCGTCCTCGGGGTCGAGGAGCCCGGCCTCGCTGGAGTCCCTGACCAGCCGCGCGAGCTGGTCGTCGGTGTAGACGGAGGCCACCTCGTCCTTCGGCTCGACCTTCAGCAGCCGCAGGATCGCGTTGGCGAACGCGTTGATCCCGAAGACGACCGGGCGCAGGGCCCGGGTGAGCGCGACGAGCGGGGGCCCCAGGAGCAGCGCGGTGGGCGCGGGCGCGGCCAGGGCGATGTTCTTGGGGACCATCTCGCCGACGAGCATGTGGAGGTACGTCGCCAGGGTCAGGGCGATGACGAAGGCGATGGGGTGGGTCAGGCCCTCGGGGACGCCGACGGCGTGGAACGGCGGTTCCAGCAGGTGGGCGATGGCCGGTTCGGCGACGGCTCCCAGCACCAGCGAGGAGACGGTGATGCCGAGCTGGGCGGTCGCCATCAGCGCCGAGAGGTGTTCCAGGCCCCACAGGGTGGTCCTGGCCCGCCGGTTCCCGGCGAGGGCGGCCGGTTCGATCTGGCTGCGGCGTACCGAGATCATCGCGAACTCGGCGCCGACGAAGAACGCGTTGGTCAGCAGGGTCAACGCGCCGACGAGGAGCTGGAGGGTGGTCATCGGGTCGCCTTCTCCCGCGTCGCGGTGGTCGTGTCGGCGCCGTCCGGCGCGGGGGCGGTGAGGCGGACGCGGTCGGCGCGGTGGTGCTCGACGTGGAGCACCGCGAGCTGCCAGCCGTCGACGTCGAGTCGGTCGGTCACGGTGGGGATGCGCTCCAGGCGGGTGGCGACGAGGCCGGCGAGGGTTTCGTACGGGCCGTCGGGGGCGGTCAGGCCGATCTCGGCGAGCTGGTCGAGGCGGATGCTGCCGTCGGCCTGCCAGACCCGGCGGCCGTCGGGCGCCGGGGCGTCCTCGGCGAGGTCGGGCGTCTCGTGCGGGTCGTGCTCGTCGCGGACCTCGCCGACGACCTCCTCGACGATGTCCTCGACGGTGGCGACGCCCGCCGTGCCGCCGTACTCGTCGATGACCACGGCCATGGTGTGGGTGGCGCGCAGGCGGCCCAGCAGTTTGTCCACGGGCAGGGAGTGCGGGACGAGCAGGGGTTCGGTGGCGAGGGCGGAGACGGGGGTGAGGGGGCGCTTCTCCTCGTCGAGGGCGAGCACGTCGCGGATGTGGACGGTGCCGACGACCTCGTCGAGGGTGTCGCGGTAGACGGGGAAGCGGGACAGGCCGGTGGCCAGGGTCAGGTTCGCGGCGTCGGCGGCCGTGGCGCGCAGTTCCAGCGCCTTGACGTCGACGCGCGGGGTCATGACGTTCTCCGCGGTCAGCTCGCCCAGGTGCAGGGTGCGCACGAACAGCTCGGCGGAGTCCTCCTCGATCGCCCCCTCGCGGGCGGAGTGCCGGGCGAGGGCGACGAGCTCGTCGGGGGTGCGGGCGGAGGCCAGCTCCTCGGCCGGCTCCAGTCCGAAGCGGCGCACGAGCCGGTTCGCGGTGTCGTTCAGGTGGTGGATCAGCGGGCCGAACGCGGCGGTGAAGGCGCGCTGCGGCGCCGCGACGACCTTGGCCACCGCCAGCGGGCGCGCGATCGCCCAGTTCTTCGGGACCAGCTCGCCCACCACCATGAGCACCACGGTGGAGGCGGCCACCCCGAGGAACGTGGAGAGGGTCGACACCGCGCCGGCGGGCAGGCCGGTGGCCTCCAGCGGTCCGTGGAGCAGGACCGAGACCGACGGCTCGGCCAGCATGCCGATGACCAGGGAGGTCACGGTGATGCCGAGCTGGGCGCCCGACAGCTGGAAGGTGAGGCGCCTGGCCGCCTTCAGCGCGCTGTCGGCGCCGCGCTCGCCGGCCTCGGCGGCACGCTCCAGTTCACCGCGTTCGACCGTGGTCAGCGAGAACTCGGCCGCGACGAAGACGGCGCAGGCCAGGGTGAGGGCGAGGGCGAGGAGCAGCAGGAGCACTTCGGTCACCGTGCCACCCCCCTCTCACCGGTCACGGGCGTGGGGGACGCGGCACGGCTGGTACTGGGAGGTTCACCCATTGCGGGTCTGCTGCTCCTTCTCGGTCACGGAGGCCGGGGGCCTCCGGTGGGCTTGCGGTGGGGCGGACGCCCCGACCCCCAAGGGTAAAGGAAGGGCAAAGTCCCCGGGAAGATCCCCCGGCCCGGAAACCCGCGCCCCGGGGACGGCGTCCGCGCCCTGCGGCGTGTTCCCCTCCCGCCCCGGGCGTACACCACACCCGCCCCGCCCGGGCGTCGCACCTCCCGGTGTCCCCCGCACCCGGGCGCCCCCCCCGTGCGCCGGCCGCTCAACCGGTCGGGCCTCCGCAGTCGGCGGGGGCCAGGACCGCGGGCCACCGCCTCTCCTCCAGGGGCGCCCTGCGGTACCGGACCGCGGCGTCGCGGAGTCCCGCCATGGCCAGGTCGCGGTAGGGGCTGCCGGCCAGCCTGCTCTCGGCGTCGGCCCGTACGTCCTCGTCGCGGCGGTGGGCGGCGGCCGTGTCCAGGGCCTTCTGCAGCATCGACCGCGGGCCGCCCGCCAGGCCCGCGACCAGCTCCAGCCAGTCGTCGCGCCCGGCCGTCACGGCGAGCCGGGTCAGCGGCTTCTGCCACTTCCACCCCAGGCGCGTGACGTGGTGGGGGTCGTCCAGGCCGCCACCGGCCGACTGCCGCGCCACGGCCAGGGTCACCTCGACGGCGCGGGACGGGTCCGTCGCGCAGAGGCGTTCGACGAGGAACCCCGCCCCCGTCTCGTGGATCGTGTCGGTACGGGTCGAGCGCGCGATCCGGGCCGTGACGGCCCCGACCGCCTGCGCGACGTCCTCGGCGGTCGCGAGCGGGGCGAACCGGCAGCGGAGGAACAGCCCGAGGAGGGCCGTGTCGGCGCCGGTCCCGTCCGGGACGTCCGCCGACGCCAGCGCGGCGTCCAGCTCCTCCCACCCGGGCTCCCCGCCCGCGGAGGCGACCGCGGAGACGTCGTGGCCGTTCCAGTCCCGCAGGACCCGCAGGAAGGTCCGCCAGTGCCCCCTGGTCACCCTCCCGGCCACCCGGGCCTGGGCGGCGAGCGCGGGCCGGTCGGCGGCCCCCAGCCGGACGAGGTGCCCCCACAGCCGCAGCGCCGCCGCCTTGGCCTCGGGGTCCGGGCAGGGCGCCGTCCCCCACAGGTCGGCGCACCACTCCGCCAGGCCGGGGCCGAACCGGTCGAACAGCGCGAGCCCGGCCGCGGACGGGGCGGGCTGCTCCAGGGTCGCCTTCGCCAGCTTCGCCAGCCACGGGACGTCGGCCTGGGGCACCCGGTGGCGCAGCGCCTCCTCCAGCAGTTCCGGGGCGTGGGGCGCGTGGTCGGCGAGGGCCGCCTGGATCAGCCCGCTCAACGCGTCGCGGACGCGGCGGCCGTGGTAGGGCCTGCCGCCCAGGAAGGCGGGCCACTCGTTGCCGCCGCGGACCTGTTGGTCGTGGCGGCCCTTCTCCAGGGCCCGCCAGCGTTCCAGCGCCACGAACGCCCTGGCGTGGCCCGCCGCCGCCAGGGGGACGACGAGCCGCGCGGCGCCGTGCAGCACGAGGAACGTCCCGTCCGTCCGGTCCTCCCCCCACGGGCGTCCGGCCGACGGCCAGGGCACGATCCGCGCCGACCGGGCGGGCGGCAGCCCGGAGACCCCGCCGACCGCGAAGCGCACGGCGGCGGCTCCCGCCCGGCCGCCCCGCGGGGAGGGCAGTCCACCGATGCGTTCGGCGCACCACTCCGCGGCGGCGCGCGTACCGGGGTCGTCGGCGGGCTCGGCGAGCAGCGGCGGCAGGAGGTGCGCGGCGACGTCGTCGACGACGTCCCTGCCCGCGCACAGCGCGACGGTCTCTTCCAGGAGTTCGGGGACCCCCTCGGGCGCCCGCCGGAGCCGTTCCCCCACCTGCCCGAGGACCGCCCGCAGCCGTGCCGCCTCGACGTCGAACGGCTTCGTCCCCTCGGCGGCCAGGGCCCGCACCACTTCCGCCGGGGTCCGCCCCGGGGCGGACGCGAACCAGTGGGCGTCGAGGGCCGCCTGGGCCCGGCGCCACTCCTCCGCCTGCGCCGGCGCGTCCCAGGCGTCGCCGTCCTCGTCGTCCCGGGCGGTCTCCTCGGCCCCGCCGTCGACCGCCTTGTCGGTGCCGAGGCGCTGGGCGATCCCGGCGGCGACCGGGAAGAGAGCGTCCCAGTCGGCGTCGCCGGAGCGCCGGAGGACCGCCGACACGCACTGCAGGGTCTGGATCCGGGACCGGTGCCGCTCGGCGAGGGCCAGCAGTTCGCGCATCCGGTCCGCGGCCCACTCGCTTCGGTGGTCCCCCAGGGCGTCGACCAGCCGCACCGCGTGGTTGCCGTGGCTGCCCGCGTCGTTCGCGCCCAGGCCGACCAGCCACGACCACAGGCACCGCGGCCCGCCGCAGCCGGCCGCCTCGGGTTCGCCGGGGGACACCCGGCGTTCCACGCACCGGGCGGTGTCCGCGCACAGGGTGCGCAGCAGCGACCGGACGGCGTCGGCGGTGCCCCGGTCGATCCGCCCGAAGCGGCACAGCAGGTCCAGGACGCGGCGTTCCATGCGGGAGTGGTGGCGCAGGACGACGGCCGCGTCCTCGACCACGCGCCGCGGGTCGGCGTGTTCGCGCGTCGGGAGGACGGCCAGCAGCTCCCGCACCATGGCCGTGGAGGCCCTTTCCCGCAGGTACCGGTGGAACCTCTCCCGGACGTCGCCGAACACGTCGTCCGGCAGCAGCGCGTAGGCGCGGACCGCGATCACCTGGAGGTCGACGTCCTCGCTGTCCAGGAGGTCCGTCAGCAGGTCCGCCGCGTCGTCGCGCACGCGCCCGTCCGCGCGCATGCCCTGGACGAGCGCCTGCTCGGCGACCACCGCCCGCAGGAAGTCGTCCGGGTGCGCCCGGAGGTGCCTGTCCAGCGCCGCGTAGTAGGACTGCCTCCTCTCCGATGCGAGGCGCACCAGGCACCGCCCGGCGGCGTACTCGAACAGCGTCTGGTGGAAGAAGCGGACGGCTCCCTCCCCCCGTCCGCCCGCCCCGGCGCCCAGGATCACGCTCCGTCCTTCGAGCCGGACCAGCTGCTCCAGCGGGTCGGCGTCCCCGGCCTCGGGGTTCGCCCCGGCCATGCGTGCCGCCGCGTCGCCCGCGGGCAGGGCCACCACGCCGTCGTGCAGCATGAGGCGGGCCAGGCCCTGCGCCGGCCACGACAGGTCGGCCGCCGCCGGCGCCGCGGTTCCCGCGGAGCCGTGGCGGGCGTCCTCGGCGACCCGCCGCTCCCAGTAGCGGTCGTACAGGCCCGCGGCGTCGATCTCGGGCTTGGGCGAGTGCGGTGCGTACACCTCGAACAGCATGCGCAGCGTCAGCGGCCTGGCGACGACCTCGCGGACGGGCAGGCCCCGCACGGCCGCCTCCAGCAGGGCGGCCACCGTCTCGGCGCGGGCCGCGGGGGGACCGTCCGGGAGGTAGCGGCGGCAGTACGCGGACAGCGCCCGCTCCAGTTCCCCGCCGTACCGGAAGTCCCCCAGCTGCAGGGCGACTTCGGAGGGCTGCCCGCCGAGCAGCCGCTGGAGGGCGGCGGCGTCGCGCGTACGGCAGGTCACGGCGAGCGGCACGCCCTGCTCGCGGCAGACGCCGACCACCTCGCGCAACCTGTCGCGGCCGTCCGCGGAGTGCAGGAGCAGGTCCGCCGTGTCCAGCAGGGCGACGATCCCGGCACGCGACTGGCGCTGGCGGGTGGCCAGTTCGAGGGAGTGGAGCAGCCGGCCCCCCTCCCCCGGGGAGAGCAGCAGTTCCGCGCGCAGCAGTACCGGCCGGACCGCCGCGCCCGCACGCCGCTCGTCCGACGGCGGCCTGGTGCGCCGCTCGTCGCGGGGACCGGCGGCCCTGCGGCCCTCGACGAGTTCCGCCAGGTACCACAGCAGGCTGGTCTTGCCGGTGCCCGCCTCCCCCAGGACCAGTTGCACGGGCTGCCCCGGCCGCCGGGCCGCGGCCTGCCGGAGCAGGACGCCCGCCAGGCGCTCCTCCGTGCCGCGGGCGACGTACACGTCCCGGAGGGACACCTCGGCGTCCCCCGGGCCCCGGCCGAGGAGCAGCGCCTCGCGCCGGGCGCGTGCGCTGGTCTCCTCCAGCAGCACCAGGTGGCTCCGGCCCCCGTCGCCGGCCGGCCCGGCCAGCCGCCCCATCTCCCTCGCCACCTCGGCGAGGGCGAGACGAAGGCCGAAGGGGAGGAGGTAGGGCTCACCGAGGCGGCTGAGCGCCTCCAGCACCGGCTGCCGGTCGCGGGTGGCCCCGGTGCCGCGCCGGAGGTCGGCGCGGAGCGCCTGGAAGGTCTGCCAGGGGAACGTCGTGATCCGGCCGGGCACCTTCGTGGCGGCGTTCCGGCGGTCGGCCTCCACCTGGCGGGCGATCACGGCGTGGACCCGCCGCCACACGGGCTCGCTCGTCCGGGGGCGCGGCGCGCCGGGTGAGGGCGGAGTGCGTCCGGGGGTCCGCGCGTCCACGAGGTCGTACAGGTGGCACAGGGCCAGCCGCAGGCACCTCACCGCCTCCTCGGCCACCACGTCCTCGACCGCCATCGGCTCCTCCGGGGGGATCGGCAGACGACACAGCGTAGGTCAAGTGGCCCCGGTACGCGGCCGGTTCCCCCGCGCGGCGCCCGCGGAACGGACCTCGCGGGAGTTGGGCGCGCGCCCGGCCGACCAGCGGCTTCACGACGCCTCCGCCGGGTGACCTCAGGGGAGTTGGGGCCCCCTGGCGCCCCGGCCCACGGTGGACGCGCACACCGGCCGGCCCGGGGTGCGGGCCCGCACCTCACCCGACTCGAGAAACGGTGAGGTCACCACGATGCGTCACGTCCGTTCCTGCTTCGTCCACGCTCTCCGGACCGCCGGCGAGCTCCTCTCCTGGCACCCCTCCCCCGAACTGCGCTTCCTGGCCCGGACCGTCGCCGCCCTCGTCGGTGACGAGGGCGTCCGCCTCTCGGTGCGCACCGCCGCCCGGGTGTACCGCGCCCGCCTCACGGCGCGGTGGGGCCGCCCGCGCGGGTGACGGGCCGCGGGGCGGGTCCTCCGGGGCCCGCCCCCTCCGCGCGGGACCCGTCCCGCCCGCGCCGGTCGCGGTACGCGGCGCGGGCGCCCGCCGCCGGTGGCGTCCTGCGGCCGGGACGGGGCGGGTGCGCCCGGCACCGGCCGCCCCCGGCTGCGCGGGCATCACCGCCGTGCCGCCGCTCAGCGCACGCGGCGGGTTCCGGGTACGCGGCCGGGTGATCCGTCCGGGCGCGGGAGCCACGGGGCGTCCGGGCCCAGGGCGGCCCGCACGTCACGGGGGCACACGATCCGGTCACGCAGCGTGTCGGTGCGGGTACCACGGGGCGGCGTCGCCGGTCGGGCACCCGCCGCTCCGGACGCCGGTACCGCCCTCAGGAGGCGGAGCGGCCCTCCTGCGCCACCAGGGTGAAGGAGTGTCCCGCCGGGTCGGCGTACGTACGCACGTCGCGGGGTCCCGAGTTCTCCTTCGTGTCCACCGGCCGCGCCCCCAGACCGACCGCCTCCCGCTCCGCCTCGTCCATGTCGGCCTCCGCGACCAGGATGTGGAGGTGCGCCTGCTGCGAGTCGTCCGGGCGCGGCCAGCTCGGCGGCGCGTACCCGTGGTCCCGCCGGATCGCCAGCTGTACGCCGTCGTGGCCGACGACCTCCACGAAATCGGGGTCGGCGCCGCGCCGCACGTCGGCGCCGAGCAGCCCGGCGTAGAACTCCGCCAACGCCTCCGGCTCGGAGCAGTCGAGGACCAGGACGCTTCTCTTCGATACCGTCATGGTCTCCCTTCTGCCCCCTGACCGCCGCAACACGCGCCGGGGTGCGGCGAGTTGCGGCGCGGCGGGGCGTACGGGGACGCGCCTGCGCACGCCACGGCGCGGTGCCCCGGCGTTCCGCGTCCCCCTCCCCGCGGCCCGTCCGCGCTCCGGTCCGGCGACACCCGCAGGTCGGCGGCCCCCGGGTCCCGCCGGCGGGGCCCGGGGCGCGGGCCGGGTCCGCCATGGATGAAAGCGGCGCCGACGGGCACCCGGGGATCAAGAACGCCGGGCGGCACCGGGCCGCCGGCACGACCTTTCCAGGGAGCCGGTATGCCGAGTCTGATGGACGCCGGCCGGGTCGGCGGGGCGCTGCTGCTCGCCCCCGGGGTGTACGCGCCGCAGTCCGACACGTTCCTCCTCCAGGAGGCCATCGAACGCGAGGACCTGCCGGCCGGCGCGGAGGTGCTCGACGTGGGCACCGGCAGCGGGGCGCTCGCCCTCGCCGCCGCGCGGCGGGGTGCCCGGGTGACCGCCGTGGACCGCTCGTGGCGCGCCGTGCTCACGGCCCGGCTGCACGCGCTCCTCGCCCGGCAGAGAGTGCGCGTCCTCCACGGGGACCTGCTGGAGCCCGCCGCGGGCCGCCGCTTCGACCTGATCGTGTGCAACCCGCCGTACGTCCCCTCCCCGCGGAAGCGGCCGCCCCGGCGGGGCGCCGCCGTCGCCTGGGACGCGGGCCACGACGGCCGGGCGGTGCTCGACCGGGTCTGTGACGGGGCGGCCGACCTGCTGCGGCCCTCGGGCGTCCTGCTGCTGGTGCACTCGGCGCTGAGCGGCGTCACGCCCACCCTCGAGCGGCTGGAGCGGGCGGGGCTGGTGGCGACCGTCGTCCGGCGCAGCTCCGTACCCTTCGGCCCCGTGCTGCGCTCACGCTCCGACTGGCTGGAGCGCCGGGGCCTGATCGCTCCCGGCCAGGAGAAGGAAGAACTGGTGATCATCCGTGCCCACCGCCCCTGAGGGACGTCCGTCCCCCGAGCCCTGCCGCGTCACGGTGACCAAGGAGGGCCCGCTGCTGCTCGACGGCCCGGTCGAGGTCACCCTCGACGACGGGACCGTCGTGCGGTCCGAGCGGTTCACCGTGGCGCTGTGCACCTGCCGCCGCAGCCGCGCCTACCCCTGGTGCGACACGAGCCACCGCCGACGTACGAAGAGGTGAACCATGCAGGACCGGATCCCGCACGCGGCCGACGCCCGTGAAGGCGAGCTGCCGCCCGCACGCGGAGAGGTGTCCGAGGGGGTGCTGGCCGCCCTGCGCGGCCCGGCGGGCGGCCCGGTGCCCGGCCCCGGCGCCGTGCGCACCGCCGACCCCCTGGGCGACGACCTCCAGCTGGCCCTCTACCTCTGCTACGAACTGCACTACCGGGGCTTTCACGGCGTCGACCCGGCCTGGGAGTGGGACCCGGGGCTCCTCGCGCTGCGCCAGGCGATGGAGGGCCGCTTCCTCGACGAGCTGCGCGCCCGGACGGAGGGCGGGCCCGACGTGGACGCCGCGCTCGACGCGCTGCTCGTGGAGCCCGTCGACGGCGACGGCGTCTCGCACTTCCTCAGGGACAAGGGCGAGCTGTGGCAGCTGAGGGAGTACGCCGCCCAGCGGTCCCTCTACCACCTCAAGGAGGCCGATCCGCACGCGTGGGTCATCCCCCGGCTGCACGGCAGGGCCAAGGCGGCGTTCGTGGCCGTCGAGTACGACGAGTTCGGAGGGGGCCGGCCCGAGCGGGTCCACGCGCGGCTCTTCGCCGACCTGATGACCGACCTGGGACTCGACACCCGCTACGGCCGGTACCTCGACCACGCTCCCGCCGAGATGCTGGCGAACGTCACCCTCATGTCGCTCCTCGGGCTGCACCGGGTCCACCGGGGTGCCCTGGTGGGGCACTTCGCCACCGTCGAGGTGACGTCGTCGCCGGGGTCCCGCCGGCTCGCCGAGGCCATGCGCCGCACCGGCGCGGGCCCGGCGGCGGAGCACTTCTACGCCGAGCACGTGACCGCCGACGCGGTGCACGAGCAGATCGTCCGCAGGGACGTCGTCGGCGGGCTGCTGTCCGACGAGCCGGCCCTCGCCCCCGACGTGGCCTTCGGGATCGCGGCCACCGTCCACCTGGAGGACCGCCTCGGGGAGCACCTGCTGGGTGCCTGGCGCGAAGGCGTCACGAGCCTGCGGAAACCGCTGTGAGACGGGGACGCGGGGCACGAGGGGAAAGGTGAGCGGGGCGGTCGGCGGCGCAGGTCGCCGGCCGCCCCTTCCGTTCGGCTCCGTCCGGTACGGGCGGCACGCCGGGGGTGGGGGCGGGGCGGGCCACGTCACGGGGCGACGGCGCGGGGCGGGGCCACCGGGCAGGCACGGTCCGGAGAAGCGGGGGGCGCGGACAGCGCCGCGGCCCGCCCCCGGTGTTTCGGGGGCGGGCCGCGGCGTCGGGCGCTCGGGCCCCGTCTACCAGCGGTACCAGCGGCCGCGCCGGCCGCCGGTGCCCGCCGAGCGCATGACGAAGCCCAGCAGCCACACCACCAGCAGGATGACCGCGACCCACCAGAGGGCTTCGAGCGCGAAGCCCGCACCGAACAGGATCAGGACGAGCAGAAGAACGAGAAGCAGGGGAACCATGATTATCAGCCTCCGCTCCCACGTGTGCCCCGTCACGGCGTGAACACACGTCCGCTTCCGTGGCCCCTCCGCCCGTCCCCGGCCCGTCAGCCCTCGACGTACCGGGCCAGGTACTCGCCGGTCAGGGTGGACCGGTCGGCGACGAGCTGCGCGGGGGTGCCCTGGAAGACGACGCGGCCCCCGTCGTGCCCGGCCCCCGGCCCCATGTCGATGACGTGGTCGGCGTGGGCCACGACGGCCAGGTGGTGCTCGATGACGATCACCGAGCGGCCCGCGTCCACGAGCCGGTCCAGCAGCGTCAGGAGGTGGGCGACGTCGGCCAGGTGCAGGCCGGTGGTCGGCTCGTCCAGGACGTAGACGCCGCCGTCGGACGCCATCTGCACGGCGAGCTTGAGGCGCTGCCGCTCCCCGCCGGACAGGGTCGTCAGGGGCTGGCCCAGCGTGAGGTAGCCGAGGCCGACCTCCCGCAGGCGCGTCAGGATCCTGTGCGCGGCCGGGACGCCCGCCGCGCCGTCCGCGGCGAAGAAGTCCGCGGCCTCGTCCACGGGCAGGGCCAGCACCTCGGCGATGTTCCTGCCGCCCAGGGTGTGCTTGAGCACCTCGGCCTGGAAGCGGTGGCCCTCGCACTCCTCGCAGACGGTCGCCACGCCGGCCATGAGGGCCAGGTCGGTGTAGACGACGCCGGCGCCCTTGCAGGCCGGGCAGGCGCCCTCGGAGTTCGCGCTGAACAGGGCCGCCTTGACCTTGTTGGCCTTGGCGAACGCGGTGCGGATCGGGTCGAGCAGCCCCGTGTAGGTGGCCGGGTTGGAGCGGCGCGAGCCCTTGATGGCCGTCTGGTCGACGACGACCACGCCGTCGGCGCGGGAGACGGCCCCGTGGACCAGGGAGCTCTTGCCCGATCCGGCGACGCCGGTCACCACGGTGAGCACGCCCAGGGGCACGTCGACGTCGACGCCCCGCAGGTTGTTGCGGTCGGCGCCGCGGATCGGCAGCACGCCGGCGGGAGTGCGGACCCGGTCCTTGAGGGCGGCCCGGTAGCCGAGGTGCCTGCCGGTGAGGGTGTCGGAGGCGCGCAGCCCGTCGACGTCGCCCTCGTAGCAGACCCGCCCGCCGGCGATGCCCGCGGCCGGGCCGAGGTCGACGACGTGGTCGGCGATCAGGATCGTCTCGGGCTTGTGCTCGACCACCAGGACGGTGTTGCCCTTGTCGCGCAGGCGCAGCAGCAGGTCGTTCATGCGGCGGATGTCGTGCGGGTGCAGGCCCACGGTGGGCTCGTCGAACACGTAGGTGACGTCCGTCAGGCTGGAGCCGAGGTGGCGGATCATCTTGACGCGCTGCGCCTCGCCGCCCGACAGCGTCCCGGAGGGGCGGTCCAGCGACAGGTATCCCAGGCCGACCTCGACGAAGGAGTCGAGGGTGCGGCGCAGGTTCTCCAGGAGCGGCGCCGCCGACGGCTCGTCCAGCCCGCGGACCCAGTCGGCCAGGTCGCTGATCTGCATGGCGCAGCACTCGGCGATGTTGACGCCGCGGATGCGGGAGGCCAGCGCGGCCGCGTTCAGGCGCGCCCCGCCGCACTCGGGGCAGGGCGCGAACGCGACGGCGCGCTCGACGAAGGCGCGCAGGTGCGGCTGCAGGGCGTCCTTGTCCTTGGAGAGGAGCGACTTGCGCACCCGGTGGACCAGCCCCTCGTACGAGAGGGTGGAACTGCCGACCTTGACCTTGGTCGACTCGCGGTGGAGCAGGTCGTGGAGCTCGGTCTCCGTGTAGTCGCGGAGCTTCTTGTCGGGGTCCAGGAAGCCCGAGCCCGCGTAGACGCCCACCAGCCAGCCGCCGGGGGTGTAGCCCGGTACCCGGATGGCCCCCTCGAGCAGGCTCCTGTCCCGGTCGACGAGGGCGTCGAGGTCGATGTCGGAGACCTGCCCGGTGCCCTCGCAGCGCGGGCAGGCGCCGGCGGGCTGGTTGAAGCTGTAGTGGAAGCCGGGGCCCGCGCTCGGCACTCCGAGGCGGGAGAACACGATGCGCAGCATGGCGTGGGCGTCGCTGGCGGTGCCCACGGTGGACCGGGACTGCGGCGTCATGCGTTCCTGGTCGACCACGATGGCGGGGGTCAGCCCCTCCAGGACGTCGGTGTCGGGGCGGGCGGCCTGCGGCATGAAGCCCTGGACGAAGGTGGAGTACGTCTCGTTGATCAGCCGCCGGGACTCCGCGGCGATCGTGCCGAAGACCAGGGAGCTCTTGCCGGATCCGGAGACCCCGGTGAACACGGTGAGGCGGCGCTTGGGGATCGCCACCGAGACGTCCCGCAGGTTGTTCGCCCGGGCGCCCAGGACGCGGATCAGGTCGTGGCTGTCGGCGGGGTGCGTCGTCGTGTCCATCGGATGGCCTCCGTTGCGCCGGAATGGGTCGGGGGTCCGAGGACGTCCGGGAGCCGTGGCGTGCCGCCGGCGCGGGCGCGGCACGGCGCCCCGGCGGACGGGACGGACCGGCGCCCCCCTGACCTGTACAGTGTACGCAGTTTACCGTCCCGACTCGAACTGCTGTTCACTTTAAGGCACTTGGGGCGCGGACGGCGGGGCGGGCGGCGTCCGGTCCGACGCGCCGCCCGCGGGGCGGGGCGCCGTCGCGGGGTCCGGCCCGATCCGGCGGCGCAGGACCTGCAGACCCCTGCGGGCGTGGCTCTTGACGGTGCCCAGCGGCACCCCGGTCAGCCGTGCGATCTGGTTCTGGGTCAGGTCCCCGTAGTAGGCCATGCACAGCACCTGCCGCTGCCCCTGCGGCAGCCGCGCGAGCTCGTCGGCGAGGAGGACGCGGTCCAGCACCGCGTCCGGCGCCGCGTCCGGGGCCGCGTCCGGGGCCGCCTCGCGCACCGCGCCCCCGGCCGGGGAGGGGGCCGCACCCGAGGAGCGGGCCACGGCCTCGGCGAGCCGCAGGCGGCGGGTCCGCCCCTCCAGCGCGTCCACGATCTTGCGGCGGGTGATCCCGCTCAGCCAGGCGCCGAGCGGGCCGCGTTCCGGGCGGAACCCGGCCCGGCCGCGCCAGGCGGCGGCGAAGACCTGCTGGGTGACGTCCTCCGCCTCGCGGGCGCCCCCGAGCGAACGGGCGGCCATCGCGTGGACGAGCGGGCTCCACCGCCGGTAGACGGCCTCGAAGGCGTGTTCGTCGGAGGCGAGGAGGCCGCGCCCCAGCTCCGCCTCGTCCGGCCCCCCGTCGACGGGGGGCCGCGCCTGGTCCGCAAGGCCCGTGGTCGTACCCATGGTCTCGTTCCTCCTGCGTCGACGGCACGCGCGGGATCGAAGGCCGTGCGCCGGTGAGCGCCCCCGGCTCGCGTGCCGTGACCCCGCGCCCCAGTCTTGGACGCACTAACGACGCAATCAACATGCATCGGTTGTGCGTCGTAACCTGGTCGCGTGAGCGGTGAAGACGACACGGACGACCGGCGCGGCGGCGGCCTCACCACCGGCGAGGTGGCCAGGCGCCTGGGCGTCGCGCCGACCACGGTCCGCTCCTGGGACCGCCGTTACGGGCTGGGGCCCGACGCGCACACCGGCGGCAGGCACCGCCGGTGGACGCCCGCGGACGTGGCGCGGCTGGAGCGGATGTGCGCGCTGACGGCGACCGGCCTGTCGCCCGCCGAGGCGGCGCGGCTGGCCCGCCGGGGCCCGGCGTCGGCCCCGGCACCCGGCCCGCCGCCGGGGTCGGCCCCGCCGGACGGCCCGCCCGCCGCGCCGGACGGCGTGCCCGCCCCACCGCCGCGTGCGGCCCGTCCGCGCGACCGGGCCCGTACCGGCCTCCAGTTGGGCGCGGTCCGGCAGGAGTGCCGGGGGCTGGCCCGCGCCGCGCTGCGCCTGGACGCCGTCGCGCTGGAGGAGATCCTGGCGACCGCGATCGCCGACCACGGGCTGGTGACCGCGTGGACCGAGGTCGCCATGCCGGCGCTGCAGGCCGTCGGCCGCAAGTGGGAGAGCTCGGGCGAGAAGTACGTGGAGGTCGAGCACTTCCTGTCCTGGCACGTGTCCGGCGCCCTGCGGCGGTCCGCCCCGACGGTGCCGCCCGGCGCGCCGGGCGGCACCGTCGTGCTCGCCTGCGTGCCCGGCGAGTACCACACCCTGCCGCTGGAGGCGCTGGCCGCCGCTCTCGCCGAACGCGGCGTGCCCGTGCGGATGTTCGGCGCGGCCCTGCCCGTGGAGGCGCTCGTCGAGGCCGTGCGCAGGACCGGGCCGGCGGCCGTGGGACTGTGGGCCCAGTCCCGGACGACCGCGAGCCGTCCCCTCGCCCAGCACGTGGCCGCCATGGAGTGGGGGGTGCGCGGGGCGCGCAGGCGGCCCGCCGTGCTGACGCTCGGGCCCGGCTGGGCCGGACGGGCGGTGCCGGGGCTGTCGCGTCCCGGCAGCCTCGCGGAGGCGCTGACCGCCTTCGAGGCAGTCGTCACGCGGTGACCGGCCGCGCGGGACCGGCCGGGGATCGCCCGATGGGACTACGGCCGTGGCGGCGCCTGGCCCTGGCGTCCACGACGTGGTCCGCTGGTTCCCGCCCCTCCGCATCCGCGGGCGTGCGGGCGGCCGAAGTGCGTACGTCAGCGGGACCTCGGCAGGGAGTGGGCATGGACATCGACGGGACGCCCGTACCGGCCGCCGGCGTGGACGGCGCCGCCCCCGCCGCCCGGAAGGGCGCGCCGGCCGCCGAAGGGCACGCCCGGTGAGCGGCGGCCCGCACGGGACGGACGGGACGGGGACGGACGTCGTGATCGTGGGCGGCGGGGCCTCGGGGCTGAGCCTGGCGCACCACCTGACGCGGACCGGGCGCACCGCCGTGACCGTGGTGGAGGCGCCGGACGGCCCGCTGCGCCCCGCGGAACGCACCTGGTGCTACTGGGACGAGGGGCCGGGCGAGTTCGACGACGCGGTCGTCGCCTCCTGGTCCCGGCTGCGGATCCACGGCCCGGACGGCCGCGTGGTCGCCGCGGACCCGGCGCCACTGCGCTACCGGATGCTGCGCTCGGCGTCCTTCGAGTCGCTGGTGCACTCCCGCCTGGCCCGCCACCCGCGGGCCCGGGTCGTCCGCGCGACGGCGCACGACGTGCGCGACGGGGAGCACGGGGCCGAGGTCCGCTGCACCGCGCCCGACGGCCGCGGACTGACCCTGCGGGCCGGGTACGTCTTCGACTCCCGGCCGCCGCGCCGGCTGCCGCCCGCCCGCACCACGCTGCTGCAGCACTTCCGCGGCTGGTTCGTGCGCACCGCCGCCCCGTGCTTCGACCCGCGCGTCGCGGACCTGATGGACTTCCGCGTGCCGCAGCCGCGCCACGGCCTCGCGTTCGGGTACGTGCTGCCCCTCGCCCCCGACCGGGCGCTCGTCGAGTACACGGAGTTCTCCCGGGCCCCGCTCGGCACGGCCGCGTACGAGGCGGCGCTCCGCCACTACACCGGCGAGGTGCTGCGGCTCGGCGCCCTGTCCGTGGAGTCCGCCGAGCAGGGGGTCATCCCCATGACCGACGCGCGCTTCCCCCGCCGCGTCGGACGGGCCGTGTTCCGCATCGGCGCCGCGGGCGGCGCGACCCGGCCGGCGACCGGCTACACCTTCGCCGCCGTGCAGCGGCAGAGCCGGGCGGTGGCCCGTGCGCTGGGCGAGGGGGGCGAGGTCGTGCCGCCCCCGCACGGCCGGCGGGCGCTCGCCATGGACGCGGTGCTGCTCCGGGCGCTGGACACCGGACGGGTGAACGGACCGGACTTCTTCACCGGCCTCTTCCGCCGCGTCCCGACCGAACGCCTGCTGCGCTTCCTCGACGGGGCCACCTCCCCGTGGGAGGAGTTCGGCATCGGTCTGCGCACCCCCGTCGGCCCCATGCTCCGCACCGCCGCCGAAGTCCCCTTCCTGCGGCGCCGCGCCGCCACCCGACCCGGAGAGAACCCCCTATGACCCTTCTGCGGGACCACGACCTGACCACCGCCTTCGACCACGCCGCCCCCGCCTACGACCGCCTGACGGCGGCCAACCCCGGCTACCACGCCGACCTGCGGCGCTCCGCGCGGCGCCTGCGGCTCCCGGACGAGGGGGCGGGGCTCCACCTGCTGGACCTCGGGTGCGGCACCGGCGCCTCGACGCGGGCGCTGCTGGAGGCCGCCCCCCGCGCGCGCGTCACGGCCGTCGACGCGTCGGCCGGCATGCTGCGCCGCGCCCTCGCCAAACCCTGGCCGGCGAACGTGCGCTTCCGGCACCTGACCGCCGAGGAACTGGCCGCGGACCCCGCCGGGGGCCCGTACGACGCCGTGTTCGCCGCGTACCTCTTCCGCAACGTCACCGACCCCGACGCCGTCCTCGCCTCGGTGCGCGCCCTGCTGCGGCCCGGCGGCCGCCTGGCGGTGCACGAGTACAGCCTCAGCGGGTCCCCCCTCCACCGCGCGCTGTGGACCGCGGTCTGCCGGGCGGTGATCATCCCGGCGGGGACCCTCACCGGGGACCGGGACCTCTACCACCACCTGTGGCGCAGCGTGCTCGCCTTCGACTCCGCACCCGCCTTCGCGGCCCGGCTGGCGCGCGCGGGGTTCGGCGGCGTGCGCACGCTGCCGGTCGCCGGGTGGCAGACCGGGGTGGTGCACACGTTCCTCGCCGGGAGCGGCCACCGCGGCGGACGGGAGGGCGGCCGATGAGCGCGGCCCGGCGGCGTTCCGGCGCCGCCCGCCGGGGCCGGGACCGGCGGGCGGAGGTCGTCCTCCCCGCCCCCGGCCGGGAACGCCTCACCGGGGACCGGCCGAGCGCCGCCGTGGTCGGCGGCGGCATCGCCGGCCTCGCCGCGGCGACCGCACTCGCCGAACGCGGCGTGCGCGTCACCCTCTACGAGCGGGAGGAGACGCTCGGCGGCCGCGTCAGGGGATGGCGCACCCGCCTGGCGGACGGCTCGGAGGCGACCATGAGCCGCGGCTTCCACGCCTTCTTCCGCCAGTACTACAACCTGCGCGGGCTGCTCCGGCGGACGGACCCGGGACTGGACCGGCTCGTACCGCTGCCCGACTACCCGCTGCGGCACCGCCGCGGCCTGACCGACGGGTTCGCGCGGGTGCCCCGTACGCCCCCGTGGAGCGCGCTCGGGTTCGCCGCGCTCAGCCCGACCTTCGGCTGGCGGGACCTGGCCGGCATGGCCCCGCGCGCCGCGCTGCCGCTGTTCGACGTGCGCGTGCCCGAGGTGTACGAGCGGTTCGACGGGGTGAGCGCGACCGACTTCCTGGAGCGGATCCGGTTCCCCGAGGCCGCCCGCCACCTGGCGTTCGAGGTGTTCTCCCGCAGCTTCTTCGCCGACCCGCGCCACCTGTCGGCGGCCGAGCTGATGTTGATGTTCCACGTCTACTTCCTCGGGTCCTCCGAGGGCCTGCTGTTCGACGTGCCGGGCGAGCCCTACCCGCAGGCGCTGTGGGAGCCCCTGGGCGGGTACCTGGAGGGGCTCGGCGTCGACGTGCGCGCCGGGACGCCGGTGCGCGGCGTCCGCCCGGACGGCGACGACCTGGTGGTGGGGACGGACGGGGGATCCGACCGCCACCGGGCGGTGGTGCTCGCCCTGGACCCCGGCGGGCTGCGCGCCCTGGTGGCCGCCTCCCCCGGGCTCGGCGGCGCCGCGTGGCGCGACGACGTCGCGTCCCTGCGCGACGCGCCGCCGTTCCTCGTCTCGCGGCTGTGGCTGGACCGGCCGGTGCGCCGGGACCGGCCCGGGTTCCTCGGCACCAGCGGCTACGGCGGCCTGGACAACGTCAGCGTCCTGGAGCGCTGGGAGGGCGAGGCGGCGCGCTGGGCCGCGCGCACCGGCGGGTCGGTGGTCGAACTGCACGCGTACGCCGTCGACCCCGGCGCCGAGCCGAAGGAGGTGCAGGACCGGCTCGTCGACCGGCTGCACGAGGTCTACCCCGAGACGCGCGACGCGCGGGCCGTCGACGCGCGGCACGAGTGGCGGGCCGACTGCCCGATGTTCCCCGTCGGCACCCACCACCGGCGCCCGGCCGTCCGCACGGCGCATCCGCGGGTCGTGACGGCCGGCGACGCGGTCCGCTGCGACCTGCCGGTCGCCCTGATGGAACGCGCGGCGACGACGGGTTTCCTCGCCGCCAACGCGCTCCTGGCCGACTGGGGCGTGCGGGGCCAGGTCCTGTGGACCGTCCCCCGCGCGGGGCGGACCGCCGCGCTGCGGGCCCTCGCCGCGCTGGCGGGGGCGGACTGAGGGCGCGGCCCGTGCCGCGTACGCCGCCGCGGCCCGGGCCCCGTACCCGCCCCGTACCCGCCGCGGCGCGGGCCGCGCCCGGCGGTGTGCGGGTGCTCCCCGGCCGCGGCGGGTGCGGTCAGCCGGGGAAGCGGCCGCTGCCGCGCAGCTCCCAGCGCCGCTCCGCGTAGGCCAGGTCGTCGCGCCACAGCCGGCCGGCCGTCCGGCGCACCAGCGGGCGCAGCAGCGGGGCGGCGGCCCGCGCCAGCGCGAAGCCGCGCCGGTCGGAGGCGGCGACGACCGCCTCCACGACGGCGGTCCTCGGCCGGGCCGACGCCGGCGCGGTGAGCGGGGTGGCGTGCGTCTCCACCACCGAGCCCACCCCCTCCCCCTCGGTGATGCGCATGACGACCGTGCGCGGCCCGGGCGCGGTGAACTCGGCGCGCACCGGTACGACGAGGCGGCCCGCCACACGGAACGACACCTCCACCGCGAACGCGTCCCGCGCGTCCCCCCGCGGCGCGTCCACGACGCGCAGGTCGACGAACGAGTACGGGTGGAACCACGAACCGTGCCACGGGTCCAGCCGGTTGGCGACCACGTCCTCCGGTTCGCACCGGCCCACCGCCGTGAACACGGCGTCCACCGCGCCACCGGGCACCGGGCGCGGCGGGACCACGGGGCGCTCCAGCGGTTCCTCGCCGCCCGCCCCGTCCAGGCGCACCCACACCAGCACCCCGTCGTCGTGGACCGGGAAGGGCTCCCACCCGGCGAAGGGGCCGCCGTCCAGGGCCAGTCCGTGCCAGTGGCACAGCAGCGTCCCGCACACGACCCGGCTGTCGCGCAGCGGGGCGCCCAGGTGGGGGCAGGCTCCCGGGCCCGCCCGCAGCGCGCCGGTCCCCGTCCGCCACAGGACGACCTCCACCCCGGCCACCGTCCTGCCGTGCGGGCGTCCGCCCACGACGTCCCGCGAGGCGCCGACGACGAACCAGTTGCCCGACGGCCGCGCGGAGGCCCGCTTGAGCGCGTCGGCGATCAGGGCCGGCTTCGCCTCCCGCCACGTGGGCCGCTGCTCGTTCCAGCGCGGGCCCCGGCGGATCCGCAGCGGGGAGGTCCAGCCGGCCGTGCCCTCGGCTTCGTTCATCGGACGCACCGCTCCCGTTCCGTCGGTCCTCCGCTCACCGGCGCGGGCGCCACCGGGGGCGGCGGCGCCGTCCGGGCGCGTACCCGGGCGCCCAGGACGTGCACGAGCCCCACCGCGGCGGTGGCGGCCCGGTGCCGGCGCGGCACCACCGAACGGCGGTGCAGCACGGCGTAGTCGTCGGCGGCGATCGCGTCGAGGATGCCGCCGTACAGGACGCGGGCCGCGCGGATGCAGGGCCGCACGCGGGGGTCGAGCAGGGCGATGCCCGGCTCCGCCTCCCGGTACACGCCCCGCGTGAGGTGTTCCGCGGCGACCAGCGCGGCGCGGATCCGCCGGTCGCGGCGGCCGGTGCGGCGGCTCCACTCCAGCAGGGCGCGGTCCACGCCGTGGGCGGCGAGCAGGTCCGCGGGGAGGTAGACCCGGCCGCGGTCCAGGTCCTCCCCCACGTCCCGGAGGAAGTTGGTGAGCTGGAACGCCACGCCGAGGGCCGCCGCGTGCGGGGCCGCCTCCTCGCGGGGCACGACCGTGCCGAGCACCGGCAGCATCTGCAGCCCGATCACGGCCGCCGAGCCGTGCATGTACGCGCGCAGGTCCGCGTACGTCGGGTAGTCCGTGACGCTCAGGTCGCTGCGCATGGAGGCCAGGAAGTCGGCGAACAGCCGGTGGTCGATCGCGTACCGGTCGGCGGTGTCCGCCACCGCCCGCACCACGGGCTCGCCGCCCCCGGCGCCGCGCAGCCCGTTCGCCAGGTCGCCCTCCAGGGCCCGCAGCCGCCGGTCCCGTTCCACGGGGGTCAGCCTGCGGGTCAGGTCGTCGACGATGTCGTCCGCCCAGCGGGCGAAGCCGTAGAGCGCGTGCACGGCGGGGCGGCGCTCGACGGGCAGCAGCCGGGTGGCGAGGAAGTACGTCCTGCCGTGCCGGGCGTTGAGCTGCCGGCACCGCGTGTACGCGGCGCGCAGGCGGGGGTCGGTGATCCCCGCCGCGTCCAGTTCACGACGGGTCATCGGCGTTGCCTTTCCGGGAGGGCACGGCGGTGCGGGCGGACGGGCCGGACGCGGCGGGGGCGCCGGTGATCCGGGCGGCGGCGAGCTTGCCGCTGACGAGGACGGTGGGGACGCCCACGCCGGGGGTGGTCCCGCATCCGGCGAGGACGACGTTGTCCCAGCCGCGCACGAGGTTGCGCGGCCGGAACGGGCCCGTCTGCGCGAAGGTGTGGGACACGGAGAACGGGGTGCCCGCCGCATGGCCCTGCGCCGCCCAGTCCATCGGGGTGACGAGCAGCTCCCGGTCGACGGAGGCGGCGAACCCGTCGAGGCCCCGGCGTTCGAGCTCGGCCACCAGCCCGTCCCGGTAGCGGGGTCCCAGCTCGCGCCACGACGCGGACGCCGGGCCGGTCGTGGTGTTCGGGCAGGGGGCCAGGACGTAGTGGAGGTGACGTCCTTCGGGGGCGAGGGACGGGTCGTGCGTCGTGGGCCGGGTGATCAGCAGCGACGGGTCGCTCATCAGGCTGCCCCGGCGCGTCAGTTCGTCGAAGGTCTCCTCCCAGGCGGTGCCGAAGGAGAGCGTGTGGTGGGCGAGCTCCGGCCACGTGCGGTGGGTGCCGGCGTGGAGGACGACGGCGGACGGGGAGTGCCGCAGCCGTACCGGCCGCCGGGGTGCCCGCCCCAGTAGGCGGTGGGCGACGGGCAGGTCCGGGGTGAGCACGACCGCGTCGCAGGCGATCCGCTCGCCCGTCGAGAGGTGGACCGCGCGGACCCGGCCCGCTCCGCGCTCCAGCCGCGTCACCTCCGCCGACCAGCGCAGCCGCGCCCCCGCCTCGCCCGCCGCGTCCGCCATGGCCCGCGGGAGGGCGTGCATGCCGCCGCGCGGGAAGTACACGCCCGCCACGGTGTCCATGTAGGCGATGACGGCGTACGCGGCGAGGGCCCGGGCGGGGGCCACCCCCGCGTACAGGGACTGGAAGGAGAAGACGCGCCGGAGGCGGGGGTCGGACAGGAAGGCGCCGATGCGCGGGGCGAGCCGTCCGAAGCCGCCCAGCGCCGCGAGCCGTGCGAGGTCGGGGTGGAGCAGCTGGAACGGGGAGTCGAAGTTGGCGTCGATGAACCGGCCCATCTGCACCCGGTACAGGCGTTCCAGCCAGGTCCGGAGCCTGCGGTAGCCCTCGGCCTCGGCGGGCCCGGCGAACCGCCGCACCTCCTCCTCCATGGCGTCGGCGTCGGTGTGGACGTCGAGGGACGAGCCGTCCGCGAAGCGCGCCCGGTACGCCGGGTGCAGCGCCACCAGTTCCAGCCGCCGGTACAGGCTGTCGCCGACGGCGGCGAACGCCTCGTCGGCCAGTTCCGGCATGGTGAGCACGGTGGGGCCGGTGTCGACGCGGTAGCCGCCGAACTCCACCCGGCCCGCCCGGCCGCCCGGTCCGGCCTCCCGCTCGACGACGGTCACCCGCCGGCCGGCGCCGAGCAGGTGGAGGGCGGCGGCGAGGCCGGAGAGTCCCGCGCCGACCACGACGACGTGGTCGGTCGGTCCGGACACGGTCCTCACGCGTCCTCCCCGGTACGGCCCGGCGCGGTGCCGGCCGCGATCTCCACCGAGGCGGCGAACTCCTCCCGCAGGGCGCGGTCCGCGCCGGTCGCCGCGAAGTGGTGCACGCTCATGGCCGCCAGTTCCCCGATCTTCGCCTCGACGACGGCGCGCGCCCCCGTCCGTTCCATCGCGGCGCGCATCCGGGCGACCGCCTCGTCCGTGACGGTCGGCCCCTCGGGCCGCAGGGCCTCGACCGCCTCCTCGTCGCCGGACGCCTCCGCGAGTGAGGAGGCGACGGCGAAGAGGTAGGTGAGCCTGCGTCCGCGCAGGTCCTCGCCGGCCGGCTTGCCCGTCACCGCGGGCTCCCCGAAGGCGCCGAGCAGGTCGTCGCGGAGCTGGAAGGCCAGCCCCGCGCAGCGCCCGGCGGAGTGCAGCGCGTCCAGGACGGCCACGTCGGCGCCGGCCAGGACCGCCCCCAGGGCGAGGGGCCGTTCGACGGTGTAGAGCGCGCTCTTGAGCGCGGCGATGGTGACGGCCTCGTCCATGCCGGACGCGCCCGTCGCCTGGGCGTGGACGTCGCGGTACTGTCCCGCGACCATCTCGCCGCGCATGGCCCGCCACTCGGCCAGCAGCGGTGCCGCGTGGGGCGTGCCGAACGCCGTCTCGGCGAGCAGGTCGTCCGCCCACGCCAGGGCCAGGTCGCCGGCGAGGACGGCGGCGGCGGTCGAGAAGTGCTCCGGGGTTCCCCGCATGCGGTCCGTGACGTGCATGCGGGCGAAGTCGGCCTGCACGGACGGCGCCCCGCGGCGCATCGGCGACTCGTCCATGACGTCGTCGTGTATGAGGGCGCACGCCTGGACGAGTTCGAGGGCCGCGCCGACCCGCAGCGCGGTCCGCGGGTCGCCGGTCCCGCCGGCCGCGCGCCAGCCGCACCACACGAAGGCCGCGCGCAGGCGTTTCCCGCGGCGCCGGGTGAACGCGGCGACGCGTCCGGCGACGTCCCGGGCGTACACCCGGTCCACCTCCCGCGCCTCGCGCAGCCGGACGGCGAGGTGTTCGGTGAGCACCTCCTCGACGGCCACGACGGCCTCGCGCACCGTGCGCGGCGCGTCGTCCCGCCCGGTCAGGCCGTCGCCGCAGGCCGTGTGCGTCCGCGTACCGGGCATGCGCGCCCCCTTCGTTCCTGTTCCCTGTCACCCGTGCTTCCGTCCGGGGCTCCGGCACGGATGCGCTCATCCCTGCCCCGTACGGCGCCCCGTCGCGGGGCGGCTCACCGGTACGGCCCACAGGGGAGGCGTCCGGGCGGCCCACCGCGCCGCCGGGTCGGGCGGACGGGGCCGGTCAGGGCCCGGGGGGAGGCGGGGGCTGGGCGGCGGCGCGGCCGCCCTCGCCGAGGAACCCGGTGGCCTCGAACGGGTGCTCGGCCGCGAGGCGCGGCAGCTCCCTGCGGGAGAGCGCGGTTACCACGGCCGGCATGGCGGCCCGGACGAGCTGGGTCGTGCGGAGCCAGGAGGGAACGTAGACGGCGGGCCGGCGCCGTTCGACCGCCCGGACCAGCCGGGCGGCCACGTAGGGGGCGGGGTGGACCCTGCGGGCGGGCGGCGGCATGTGGCCGCGCAGCTCGCGCAGGACGGCGTGCTCGTCGACGCCGCGGATCATGTCGGTTTCGGTCCAGTTGATGTAGGCGATGCCCACGCCCACGCGGCGGTGCGCGACCTCGGCGCGCAGGGAGTGCGCGAACGACTCGACGCCGGCCTTGGACGCGCAGTACGCGCTCATCATCGGCGCGGCGCCGATGGACGCGAGGGAGGCGACCTGGAGGAAGTAGCCGTGGGTCTCGAAGAGGTCTGGGAGGTACGAGCGGGCCGTGGCGGCGCTGCCCACCAGGTTCACCTCGACGACCCGGCGCCACACGGCCGGGTCCGACTCCGCGAAGGGCCCGCCCTCCGCCACGCCGGCGTTGGCGACGACCACGGAGGGCGGGCCGAGCCGCTCCCTGACCTCGGCGGCGACCTGTGCCATGCGCGCGTCGTCGGTGACGTCGGCCTCCCAGCACGCGGATTGGGTCGGCAGCCGTTCCCGCACCCGGGCGAGGGTCTCCTCCTCGCGTCCCAGCAGGGCCACCCGGGCGCCCCGGTCGGCCAGCAGGAGGGCGATCGCCTCTCCCAGGCCCCGCGCCGCGCCGGTCACGACGGCGGTGCGCCCCCGCAGCGGACTCGCCTGTGCTGCCATGGCACGACCTCCTCCGGCGCCGGGTACCTCCTCCTGCCACGCTAGGCGCGGTCCGCCGGGGCGGCCCGCCGAGACCGCCTCCCGCTACTCCGTCCACCCGGCCGCGGGTCCCGGCGGGGCCGCGGCGGCCGTCGGCCGCGCCGCCGCTTCGGGCGGCGCGGTCCGCTCCCCCGCGCCGTGCCGCTCGCGGACGTCGTGGAGGGAGGCCGGCGGACGTCCGGGAGCAGGGCGGAGCACCGCCCCCACCGCCTCGGGACGGTGGGGGCGGTGCTCCGGGCCCCGGTGGGGCGGTGTCAGCCGGTCAGGGCGGCGAGGGTGGCGTCCAGGTCGGTGGCCGCGGGCCGGTTGTGGGGGAGCCTGGCGAGGATCCCGGCCATGCCGCAGGTGTCGGTGAGGGCGGAGAACACCAGGCCGCCGGCGACGCCCGCGGAGAGCAGGCGGGCCGCGCTCCAGCGCTGTCCGGCGACGAGGCCGGTCAGGACGAGGGAGCCGGCGGCGAGGCGGACCTGGCGGTCCATGGCCCAGGGGGTGCGCGTGCCGGCGGGGCGGTGGACGTCGTGGCCGAGCCGGATCCAGGCGGTGGTGCCGCCGGTGAGGGTGGCGGCGGTGACGCCGTTCTCGGCCAGGCGCCGGCAGGCGGTCTCGGAACGGGCTCCGGAGGCGCACACGACGAGGAGGTCGCCGCGGCCGGCGGCGGTCCTCAGGGCGGGCAGGGCCGTGCCGAGGTGGTCGAGGGGGACGTTGTGGGCGCCGGGCAGGTGGCCGGAGGCGTACTCGCCGGGGGTGCGGACGTCGACGACGGTCAGCTCGTGGAGGCGGGCGTGGACCTGGTCGGCGGTCAGGGCGGTGGGGGTCACGGGAACTTCCTTTGTCCGATGGGGGCCACCCCTTCGGTACCATACCCAAGGGGGTATCGCGAAGGAGTGTGGTCCGTGGAACTGGCGATGGCGGCCGAGGAACTGAAGACGGTGGTCAACCGGCTGCGCAGGGCGCAGGGCCAGATCGCCGGCGTGATCAAGATGATCGAGGAGGGGCGGGACTGCGAGGACGTGGTCACGCAGCTCGCGGCGGCGTCCCGGGCGCTGGACAAGGCGGGTTTCGCCATCATCGCCACCGGTCTGCAGCACTGTCTGACCGATGAGGACATGGCCGCCTCCGGCGACCGGGAGCAGATGCGCGCCCGCCTGGAGAAGCTGTTCCTCTCCCTGGCCTGAGCCGGGGCTCTCCGGTACGGGCCGCGCGGTTCAGGTGAGGGCGTCGACGAGCATGAGGGCGGCCACGGCCAGCAGCACGACCGCGAAGGCGCGTTGCAGGAGGGTCCCGGTGACCTTGGCGGCGAGCCTCCTGCCGTCCCAGGCGCCGAGGATCGCGGCCCCGGCGAAGGGGGCGACGACCGCCCAGTCGACGCCGGCCGCGGTGGTGCCGCGGGTGGCCAGCGAGGCGAGCGAGTTCGCCGAGACGACCACCAGGCCGGTGCCGACGGCGGCCCGCATCTCGAAACCCATCACGGTGACCAGGGCGGGAACGGCGAGGAAGCCCCCGCCGACCCCGAGCAGGCCGGTCAGCGCGCCCAGTCCCGCGCCGGCGCCGGCGGCCCGGGCGGGCCGTGCCTGCGGGGCCGCCGGGCCGGTGGCGGCCGGGGCGGGGCGCAGCATCGCGACGGCGGCGGACGCGGCGACGACGGCGAACGCGGCGGTCAGCACGGGTTGCGGCAGGCGGGACGCGGCGGCTCCGGCAGCGGCGGCGGGCAGGAGCCCGGCCGCGGCGAGGAGCGCCCCGGCCCTCCAGCGCACGCCGCCGGCGCGGGCGTGGGCGTACAGGGCGGTGAGCGAGGTCGCGGTGACGACGAGCAGGGCGGCGGTGGTGGCGGCGGCCGGGGTGAAGCCGAGCAGGTAGACCAGCGCGGGCACCGCCAGGACGCCGCCGCCCCCGCCGAGGGCGCCCAGGGCGAGCCCGACCACCGCCCCGGCGGCCAGGGCCGGGATGAGCGCGCTCACGCGGCGACACCGCCGCTGCCGCCCTCGCCGGTGACCGGCGGGCCCTCGGGGGCCCGGGCCGTCGTGCCGCCGGTGACCGGCGGGCCCGCATGCGCCCGGGCGGTCGTGCCGCCGGTGGCGGCGGCTTCCGGGCCCCGGGCGGCCGGTGGCCCGGTCCTGCCGTCGCCGGGCCGCCGGCGGACCTGTTCGGGGGTGGGGCGGCCGGGGCCGCGGCGAGGAGGCGGGAACATCGTCTGATCACTTCCGTGCGGGTGGTGCGGAGGGGGGTGTTCAGGCGGCGCCGTCGGGCCGGGCGGGGGTGAGTCCCGCCTCGGTGGCGGCGGCGAAGCCGTCGTCGACGGCGACCACGTCCCGGCCGGCGGCGTCCAGCAGGGAGGCGGCGATCGCCGCGCGCATCCCGCCGGCGCAGTGCACCCACACCGTCCCGTCCGGTACCTCGCCGACGCGGCCGTGCAGTTCGTGGAGCGGGATGTGGACCGAGCCGTCGACGAAGCCGTCCGCGCGCTCGGAGTCGCGCCGCACGTCCAGGACGACCACGTCGTCGCCGCGTCCGCGGGCGTCGGCGAGGTCGGCGAAGCGGGCGCGGGGGAAGGAGACGAGCCGCTCGCCCTCGCGGACCCAGGCGGCCGGGTCGCCGGTGGCGGCGGCGGCCGGGCGGTCGATGCCGACCCGGACCAGCTCCCGCTGCGCGTCGGCGACCTGCTCGGGCGTCCCGGCCAGCAGGGTGACGGGCTTGCCCCACGGGATCAGCCAGGCCAGGTGGGTGGCGAGCCTGCCCCCGCCCTCGAAGTTGAACGATCCGGCGACGTGGCCCTCGGCGAAGGCGGTACGGCTGCGCAGGTCCACCACCCACTCCCCCGCGGCCAGCCGGGAGGCGATCTCCCCGGCGTCCGCGCGCTTCGGCGGGGTGAGGTCGACCGGTGCGGGGCCCGCGGCGTTGACCGGGCCCATGTGGGCGTAGTACGCGGGCACGTCGTCCAGGTCCGCGAGCGTCCGCGCGACGAAGGTGTCCACGTCCAGGGTCAGCGCGTCGTTGGTCTTCCGCTCCCGGCCGATCGTGGTCGCGTCCCCCTCCGCCTGCGCCGAGGAGCAGAAGCTGCCGAAGCCGTGGGTGGGCAGCACCGGCACCTCGTCGTCGAGCTCGTCGGCGAGGCGGTGCGCGGAGGCGTGCTGGGCCCGGGCCAGCCGCTCGGTCAGCCGCGGCTCGACCAGGTCCGGCCGGCCCGTGGTGCCGATCAGCAGCGACCCGCCGGTGAACACCGCGACGCCCCGGCCGTCCTCCTCCAGGACGTAGGAGGTGTGGTGCGGGGTGTGCCCGGGGGTGGCGATCGCGCGCAGCACCAGGCCCCCGTCGACCACCACGGTGTCGCCGTCGGCGACGGGGGTGCGGGCGAACGACACGTGTGCCCCGGCCGGCACCAGGTACCGGGCGCCGGTGACGCGCGCCAGCTCCAGACCGCCGGAGACGTAGTCGTTGTGCACGTGGGTCTCGGCCACGAAGGCGATGCGCACCCCGCGCCCGGCCGCCGCGGCGATGACCCGGTCGATGTCGCGCGGAGGGTCGACGACGACCGCGGCGCCGGGTCCGCCGGCCAGGTGGCTGCGGTTTCCCAGGCCTTCGGATTCCAGGGTGTCGACGAAGAACACGGCGGTGACTCCTTTCGGGCGGTGTACCCCGGGGGGTATCTGTCCCCCACCCTAACAGCAATACCCGGGGGGGTATTCCGAGGGTGCAGGTACCCGCTCCGGAGGCACCGGCCCGCTCCGCGCGGGCACCGGCGCCGGGAGGGGGGCCGGGCGACCGGCGGCCCGCCGGCGGCCGGTCCGGGGCGATTCGGAACCGGCTCAGGGCAGCCCGGACCGGCCCGGGACGCTCAGGGGCGGCTCAAGACGGCTCGGGGCGGCTCGGGCCGCGCGGGCACTCGCCGGCACGGCGGTGGTGCGGCGGCGGCACGGCGGTGGTGGTGCGGCGGCGGTGCGGCCGTCACCGGGTGGGGCGCGCCAGGTACCGGGCGACGCCCACGTCGAACGGGAGGGGCGGGGGAAGTTCCAGGGCCTGCCTGCCGTACTCGCCCGAGCACGTCCACACGGGGTGCCGCATCTCCCGCACCTTGTCCCTGGTCAGGGCCGGCAGGCGGCCCGACGGCAGCGTCACGGCCTCCGCGAGGGCGGCGGCCGCGCGCGCGGCGGCGAGGGGGACGGTCACCACGGGCGGGCGTCCGCGCCCCAGGGCGGCCGCCACCGTCCGGCAGATGGCGTCCCAGGTGTGCTCCGCCCCGTCCGAGAGGTAGTGGACGCCCGAGACGGGGTCGGCCGGCCGGAGCGGTCGCCCGTGCGCGCAGGCCGCGGTGAGCGCGGCGCACAGGTCGTCGACGTGCAGCAGCGAGTACCGTCCCGGCGCGCGCCCGGCCTGGACGGCGACGCCGGCCCGGACCATCGCCAGCACGGCGGGCAGGAAGGCGGGGTCCCCCGGGCCGTAGACGATGGGCGGGCGCAGGACGACGGCGCGCAGCGCGTCCGACACCTCGCGCACGGCCTGCTCCCCGGCGAGTTTGCTGCGGCCGTAGTGGGAGACGGGCGCGGCGGGCTGGTCCTCGGTGCGGGGCCGGCCGTCGGGCGAGGGGCCCCCGGCCGCCAGGGAGGAGCACAGCACCAGGCGCGGCGGGTCGGGCAGGGACGCGAGGGTGCCGGCGAGCCGCCGGGTGCCGTCGGCGTTGGTCCGCCAGTAGCCGCGCGCGGTCCGGGAGGAGACGGTCCCGGCCAGGTGGATCACGCAGTCGGCCCCCTCCGCGGCCGCGCGCAGCCCCGCACCGGTGCCGAGGTCCCCCACGGCGACGGCCACCCTGGCCGCGGTGAGCGCGCGGGTGCGCGAGGTGCCGCGCACCAGGGCGGTCACCTGGTGCCCGGCCGCGCGCAGGTGGCGGACGAGGCGCCGCCCCACGAAGCCGGTGGCGCCCGTCAGCAGGATGCGGGACGCGGGACCGGGCGGGCGGTCCGGCGGCCCGGGCGGTCCGGGTTCCCGACGGGTGTTCACAGGGCGTACCGGTAGAGGCGGTAGCGCTTGTGGGGCCGGGCGCCCAGGCGCCGCAGTGTGAGGGTGGCGGCCTCGTTGTCCTCCAGGACCCAGGAGATCTCCGCCGTGCGGTACCCGAGCCGCGCCGCCGCCTGGGAGGTCCGCACGCTGAGCAGGAGGCCGAGTCCCAGGAACCGGTGCTCGGCGCGCACGCCCTGCGCCATGACCCTGATGGCGTCGAGGCGCCTGCGGGCCCGCAGGAAGCGGAACAGGCCCGTCGGGACGCCGCAGGTGTGCATGCGGCCGCGGGCGGCCGCCAGCGCGGGGGCGACGTCCGGCAGGGCGAGGCTGAAGGCGGCCGGCTCGCCCCCCACCTCGGCGACGAGGGCGAGGTCGGGGACGAGGAGGGGGCGCAGCCTGCGCGCCTGGGCGTCGAACTCGCGGTCGGTGAGGGGGACGAAGCCCCAGTTCCGTTCCCAGGCGGAGTTGTACAGGGACCGGATCCTGTCGCACTCCGCCGGGAAGTCGCGCAGGTCCAGCGGGCGTACGGTGACGTCGCCCCGCCGTCCGGCGAACTCCGCGACGCGGCGGATCCGCTCCTGCTCGTGCAGCGTGGTGGCGGTCTCCCAGGCCAGCAGGTCCTTCGCCTTGGCCAGGCCGCACGCCGCGAACAGCTCGGCGTAGTACGGCGGGTGGTAGGGCATGCCCACGGCGGGCGGGCGGTCGAAACCGTCCACGAGGAGCCCGCACGGGTCGTTGGTCGTGAAGTCGGCGGGTCCCGTGACCGACTCGGCGCCGCGGGCGCGCAGCCAGCCGCCCGCGGCGTCGAACAGGGCCCGGGCCGCTTCGACGTCGGGCGCGCAGGCGAACAGGCCGAAGGAGCCCTCCTTCGCCCCGGCGGCGTCCCGGCGGCGGGGGTCGTCGACCGCCGCGACACGCCCGACGACGCGTCGGCCGCGGCGGGCGACGAGGAGCCGGACCTCCCCGTGGTCGAAGAACGGGTTCGCCTCCCGCCGTACGAGCCACCGCTGCTCACCGCGCAACGGGGGGACCCAGTGGGGCTCGTGGCGGTGGAGCCGGTAGGGGAGCTCCAGGAACCGCCGCCGCTCGGAACGGGTGCGCACCCGGTGCACGGTGACGCCGCTCTCCCCCCGGGCGGGGACGCCGCTCACCGGCGCCCGCCGGGCGGGGACGGCTCGCCCGCCGGTGCCGCGCGGCCGGGCGCGTCGCCGCCGGGGTCGCGGGAGGGCCGTACGGGCCTTCGGAAGCGGTGGAGACTCACCGTCACGTCCTTGATGACATATGAGACATATGGGAAATCTGATACCTAATGTAATGGACAGCAGCTTTGTGTAGCCGTAAGGAAGGGCCGGCGGGCACGGTGCCGGTCCCGCCGGAAGGCCCTTCCACCACCCGAGGAGATCGTCCGTTGGTCCAGGACCGTGGTACTCCCGCCGCCGACGCCCCTCCCTTCGCGACGCTCGTGGAAGCGGTCCGTGCGCACGCCGAGCGGGGGGTGGCGCAGACCGTGGGCGCGGCCGGCGACGACGAGCCCGACTACCCGGCGTTCTGGCGGAGGGCCGCGTGGGGCGCGGCCCGGCTGCGGGAGCACGGGGTGCGGCGCGGGGACCGGGTGGCCGTCGAGATGGACAGCTCCACCGCGGTGCTGGTGGCCGCGATGGCGGTGTGGTCGTGCGGCGCCGTGCTCGTCCCGGTCCTGGCGGCGGGCCGGCTGGCGCCCGAGACCCAGGACGGGCGCCGGGCGCTGGCCGCGATGCGGGCGGCCCGGGCCGGCTGGTGCCTGGCGGGCGCCGACCCGGACGCCTTCGCGGCCGCGGCGGCCGGAGCCGGCCTGCGGGTGACCGTACTGGCCGTGGAGGAGGTCGCCGCGCCCGGCGACCCCGCCCGCACCCCGCCCCACCCCCCGGCCTGCGGTCCGGACGACGCCGCGCTGGTCCAGTTCAGTTCCGGCAGCCTCGCCGCCCCCAAGGGTATCGTGCTCACCCACCGCAACCTGGCCGCCAACCTCCACGCCCTCACCCGCCGGGTCGAGCTGGTGGGCGGGCGCACCGCCATCTGGCTGCCGCTCTCCCACGACATGGGCCTGATCGGAAGCTACGCGGGCTCGCTCTACGGCGGTTCGGCCTTCCGCGCGCTGCCGCCCCGTACGTTCGTCCGCGACCCGCTGCGGTGGATCGAGGAACTGGCCGACTTCCGCGCGACCCACACCGGCGGGCCGCCCTTCGGCTACGAGATGGCCGTGCGCCGGGCCCGGCACGCCGGATCCCGTCTGGCCGGCCTCGACCTCTCCGCGCTGCGCGCCGGAGTCATCGGCGCCGAGCGCATCCCCCCGGAGCTGTGCGAACGCTTCGACGAGACCTTCGGCCCCCACGGCGCGCGCCGGCACGTCCTGCTGCCCGCGTACGGCCTGGCGGAGAACTGCGTGGCGGTCGCCTGCCGGGCGCCCCTGCGACCCGCCGGGCTGGCGGACTTCGACCCCACCGGCCTGGAACACGGGCTGCTCGTCCCGCTTCCGCCCCAGACGGTGCCCCGCGCCCGGCCGGCGGCCGACCGGGGCCCGGTCCGCCGGCTCATCGGGCACGGCGCCCCGCTCCCCGGTACGGACGTGCGGATCGTCTCCCCCGACGGCCTCCCCCTGCCCGAGGGACGCATCGGGGAGATCCGCATCGGGGGCGCGGCCGCCACCGCCCACACCCTGGACGCCGACGGGGAGACCAGGCCGGCCAGGGGGGAGGACGGGCTGGTGGGCACCGGCGACCTCGGCGCCCTCCTCGGGGGCGAGCTCTACGTCGTCGGCCGGTCCAAGGAGGTCGTGGCCCACGCCGGCCGGCTCGTCGCGGCGGTCGACATCGAGCAGACCGTCCTCGCGACCGCGCCCGACCTGCTCGCCGCCGCGGCCGCCGTCGCGGTGGACGCCGGCGACACCGCCGGCGACTCCCTCGTCGTCGTCCTCGAGTTGCACCGGCGCGCCTCCGGGGCGGAACAGGCCCGCCTCGCCGGCGACGTGCGCCTCGCCGTCCTGCGTGACTTCCGCCTGCCCGTGCGCGAGGTGCTCGTCGGGCGGCGCGGCAGCATGCCCCGCACCACCAGCGGCAAGGTCCGGCGACTGCGCCTGGCCTCCGACTACCTGGCCGGAGCGCTCCCCGCGGGCGTCACCCCGGCACCCGCCCCGGCGGGCGGGCCGGCCCCCGTGACGGGCCGCCGACCCGTGTGACCGGGACGACGCGCAGCAGCCCCGAAGAGCACCGAGACAGGAGAGCCGTGACCGACCACGCCACGCCCACCCTCAGCACCTGCCGCGACGACGTCAGGGAGATCGTCGCCACCCGCCTGGGGATCAGCGCCCAGGACCTGGACGAGGACACCACGCTGGAGCGCCTGGGGCTGGACTCCCTGCTGCTGGCCGAGACCGTCACCGCCGTCGAGGACCGCTACCGCGCGCCCGTGGACGTGCTCGCGCTGACGGACCACCTCTCGCCCATGACGCCGCTGTCCGCCGTCCTCGACGAACTCGCCCGCGCCGCCCACTCGTCCGGCAACTGACGTACGGAGGAAGCCGCCATGCACCTCGGCCCCGCGCTCACCAGCACGCTCGACCTCATCGACCGCTGGCGCAAGGAGGACACCTACCCCTTCTTCCCCGTCGTCTCCGAGGCGGCCGCCACCCGGGCCGTCATCCGGTCGGGCCGCCAGGACGCCGGTTCCCGGGCCGAGCAGCGGGTGACCGTCCTGGCGTCGGCGGACTACCTGGGCATCGGCCACCACCCCGACGTCCTGCGCGGCGCCACGGACGCGGTGCGCCGGTTCGGGACCAACACGTACGGCACCCAGGCCGTCGGCGGCTTCACCGTCCTGCACCACGCCCTGGAGGAGGCGGTCGCCGCCCACTTCGCCCGGCCCGCCGCCCTGCTCTTCCCCACCGGCATGCAGGCCAACCTCGGTGTCCTCGCCACCCTGGCCGGCCCGGGGGACACCGTCCTGAGCGACCAGTTCAGCCACGGCTCGATCGTGATGGGCGCCCGCCTGTCCGGAGCCGACACCCGCACCTTCCGGCACAACGACGCCGAGCACCTCGACCGCCTCCTCGCGGACGTCACCACCGGACGGCGCCTCGTCGTCGTCGACGGCCTCTACAGCGCCCACGGCGACCTGGCGCCCCTCGCCGACCTCGCCGAGGTCGCCGAGCGGCACGACGCCCTCCTCGTCGTCGACGAGGCCCACAGCGGCGGCGCCCTCGGGGAGAACGGGCGGGGGGCCGCCGAACTCCTGGCCGTCGAGGACCGCGTGCACGTCGTCACCGGCACCTTCAGCAAGGCGTTCGCCTCCACCGGCGGATTCGTCTGCGCCGGTGAGCGCGTCATCGACGCCCTGCGCCACAGCGCCGGCGCCTACCTCCTGTCCCTCGGGCTCCCGCCCGCCACCGTGGGCGCCGCCCTCGCGGCCGTCGGGGTCGTACGGCGGGAGGGCGCCGACCGGCGCGCGGCGCTGGCCCGCAACGCCCGGACCCTGCGCTCCCTGCTCCACCGGGCCCACGTGGACACCGCCGACTCCGCCGCCCACGTCGTGGTGGTGCCCACCGGCCTCGTCGACCGCACCGCCCGCATCGCCCGCGCCCTGGCCCGGCAGGGCCTGCTGGTGACGCCGCTCCTCCCGCCCGCCGTCCCGATCGGCGCGGCCCGCCTGCGCCTGGGCGTCACGGCCGGCCACACCGACGAGGACCTGGCCCTCGCCGCCCGGCTCGTGGCCGCCGCGTTGGCCCACGACCCACGGTGACCGTCCCCCGCCGTGCCTCACCGGCCACGACGGAAACCCGGCCCGGGCGCCGCGCCCGCGCCGTCGTCCTGATCGCCGTCCTGCTGACCTGCCTCGCCGCGCTCGGCGCCCGCGGGACCGCCGACCGGCTCTCCCAGGGCGGCTGGACGCCCGCGACGGCCGAGTCCCTGCGCGCCGACTCGCTCCTGGCCTCCGGGTTCGAGGCCGGCGCCCCCCACCTCGTCCTGCTGGCCGAGACCTCCGGATCCGTCGACGCGGCGGCCGCGAGCCGGGCGGGGCTCGCCCTGACCACCCGGATCGCCGCCGCCCCCCACACCGCGTGGATCCGCTCCTACTGGACCGGCCGCAACCCGGCGCTGCGGTCCGGTGACGGGCACAGCGCGATCGTGCTGGTCCGCTTCCACGGGGACGAGCAGGCCGTCCGCGCGGCCAGCAGGGCGACGGTCGCCCACCACGCGGGGCGCGCGGGGCCCCTGACGATCGCCGCCTCCGGCCAGGCCCCCGTGCTGTCCGAGACCGAACGGCTGAGCGCCAGGGGCCTGCTCCTCGCCGAGGTCGTCGCCGCGCCGCTGGTCCTGCTCGTCCTCCTCTGGGTCTTCGGCAGCCTCCTCGCCGCCCTCCTGCCGCTGCTCGTGGGGGCCTTCGCGGTCCTGGCCACCACCGCGGTCATCCACCGGCTCGCCGGTACGACGACCGTCTCGGTCTTCGCGCTCAGCATCACCACGGCGCTCGGCTTCGCCCTCGCGGTCGACTACAGCCTGCTCCTCGTCAGCCGCTTCCGGGAGGAGCACACCGCCGGCGCGCCGGTCGAGCGGGCCGTCCGCCGGACCCTGCGCACCGCCGGACGGGCCGTGGCCTTCTCCTCGGCCACCATCGCCGTCTCCCTGTGCGCCCTGCTGCTCTTCCCCCTGCCGCTGCTGCGTTCCATCGCGTACGGCGGCATCGCGGTGGTCCTGCTGTCCGCCGCCGGCTCCCTCGTCCTCCTGCCCGCCCTGCTCGTCCTCCTCGGACGGCACCTCGACCGCTGCGACCCCTTCGCCCGCCTGCGCCGTCCCGCCAGGCCCGTCTCCAGCGGCGCCTGGTACCGGCTCGCCCTCGCGGTCATGCGGCGCCCCACCGCGGTCGCCCTCGGCGTGCTCGCCCTGCTCGCCCTGCTCGCCTACCCGGCCACCCAGGTGCGCCTGGGCATGTACGACGACCGGATCCTGCCGCCCTCCTCACCCGTCGCCCAGGCGTCCCAGCGCCTGCGCGCCCGGTTCGCCACCGCCGCGCTCGACGACGCGACCGTCGTCCTGCCCGGCCTGCGCGTCACCGACCACGCCACCCGGCTGCACCCCTACGCCGCCGGCCTGTCCCGGATCCCGGGCGTACGCCAGGTGGACACCGCCACCGGCAGCTACCGGCACGGCCGGCACACGGCGCAGCCGGGACCGCAGGCGGCGCGCTTCACCTCCCCGGCCGGGACCTGGATCTCGCTGGCCTTCCACACCACGACCCCCTTCTCCCCGGAGGGGAGCCGCATCGCCCGGCAGGTCAGGGCGCAGCCCCCGCCCCATGCCGGGCCGGTGCTCGTCGGCGGGCCCGGCGCCCAACTGGCCGACACCACGCGGACGCTCACCGAACGCCTGCCGGCGGCCGTCGCGACGACCGTCGTCCTCACGTTCCTGCTGCTGGTGGCGTACACGCGCAGCGTCCTCATCCCCCTCAAGGCCCTCGTGCTCAACACGCTCACCCTCGCGGCGACGGCGGGCGTCCTCGTCGCGGTCTTCCAGCAGGGCGTGGGGGGCTTCGGCGGCGCGGCCACCGGCGGGGTGACCGACATCGTCGTCCCCAGCCTGATGTTCTGCGTCGCCTTCGGCCTCTCCATGGACTACGAGGTGTTCCTGCTCTCGCGCATCATCGAGGAGCACCGGAGCGGCCACCCGACGTCCACGGCCGTCGCCGTCGGGCTCCAGCACACCGGGCGGCTATTCACCTCGGCCGCCCTCGTCTTCGCCACCGTCATGGCCTGCCTGACCCTCTCCGACCTCGTCCTGCTCAAGCTGGTCGGGACGGGCCTGGCCGTGGCCGTCGTCCTCGACTGCACCCTGGTCCGGGCCCTCCTCGTCCCCGCCGCCATGCGGCTGGCCGGCCGCGCCAACTGGTGGACGCCGCGCGTCCGGCGCGGGCCGCGCCCGGGGGAGGTCCCCGCCCAGGCCGCCCCGTCCGGCACCTCCGCATAGGGGTGGGGGCGCGGCCGGGGCGCGCTGGACACGGGGTGCCCTCCCGGCTCCCCCCCCTGTGACCGCCCTCCGCCCGGGGCGCGCCGGTGCCAAGATCGAGTCGCCGCCGCCCGAGTGGGTGCCTAGCATGAAGTGCGGCCCCGCACGTCCCTGACCCGGGCCTTCCCCCAGCCGGCCGCCGAGACGCCGGAGGCGTCGTCCGCGGCTCGCGGCCCGCCGGGAGTGTCCGCCGGACGGTCCCATCGGTGCCTCCCCCGGTCCGCGGCGGACCGCCGGGCGGCTCGGGCGCCGGGTCCACGAACCGTCCCCCGTCCCCCGTCCCCCGTCCCCCGTGCCGGCGTGCCCTCCCCAGACCCCACGGAGGAGACACATGGGCAGTGAATACGGCCGCTACCTGCGACTCGACCGGCTGCTGGCCCTGCAGCAGCCGGTGACCGGCCCCGAAGCCGGGCGCAGGCACGACAGCGAGCACTTCTTCATCGTGGTGCACCAGGCCTCCGAACTGCTGCTGAAGCAGGTCCTGCTGGACGTGCACGCCGCGATCGGGGAGATGCGGGGAACGCGGGTCGACTGGCCGCTGGTGCGCGAGTACGTGGAACGGGCCGGCGCCCTGGTGGCGACGTTGAGGGACGTACTGCGCCTGTTCGAGCACCTTCCCGTGGACGAGTTCACCGCTTTCCGGCCGGGTCTGGGGAGCGCCAGCGCCGCCCAGTCGCACCAGTTCGCCTCCTTCCTCGCCCTGATGGGGATCGGTGAAGACCCCAGCCCGCTCACCGCCGCGCTGTGTTCCGCCGCGCAGCGGGAGGGCACCGGCTCGGAGGACTTCGCACGCGTGGTGCGCAGCCTGGGCGAACTGGCGTCGACCGTGGGGGAATGGCAGCGCGGGCACATCGGCGTCGCGGAGCGGTTCATCGCGGACGCGCCCGGGACCGGGGGGACGGCCGGTGTCGCCTGGCTGCGGCGGCGGCAGCGCCCGGCCCTCCCGGACCTGACCCGGTTCTCCCGCCCGCCCTGACCCGCCGGCCCTCCCGCGGCGCCGAGGACGTCCTGCGCGGCCCCGCGGCCCGGGCCCCGGGGGCCGCCCGCGGGCGCGCCGGGCAGGTATGGACACCGGCCCGCGGGGCAAGCGGGTGTCACACACCGGCCCCGCCCGGGGCGTAAGGAGGAGGGCGACGTGCACACGGACATCTGGGCCTGTCCCGAGGCGGCGAACTACACGCCCGGCACCGACCTGACCGGGTACAAGGTCGAGGCGACGGACGGCAGCGTCGGCAAGGTCGACAAGCACTCGGCCGAGGTCGGCGCGTGCTACCTCGTCGTGGACACCGGACCGTGGATCTTCGGCAGGCAGGTCCTCCTCCCCGCCGGGATCATCAGCTCCGTGGACGGCGAGCAGCGGACGGTCCACGTCTCCCGCACCAAGGAGGAGATCAAGGACGCTCCGGAGTACGTTCCGGACAGGCACGACCACGACGGCGGGCACCGCATGGAGTTCTCGGACTACTACCTGGCGTTCTTCCGCTGAGTGCCCGTCCCGCATCCCACGAGGAGGAGACCTCATGTCCGGTCTGATGAACCGACTCAAGGAGTTCGGCCGCAGCCCGCAGGGGCGGAAGCTGGCCGACCAGGCGCGGCGGGCCGCCGCCGACCCCCGCAAGCGGGAGCAGGCCCGCAGGCTGCTCGGCAAGCTGCGCAGCGGCCGCCACTGAGGCCACCGGCCCCCACCCCGTCACCCGCACGGACCACGGCGTCCGGGCGGGTGACGCCGTTTCCGGGGCCCGGCCCGTTCCCCGCGTCCGCGCGTCCGCTCCCGGGCGAGGCGCCGACGGCAGGCGCGGGGCGCCGTACGCGGGGAAATCCCGGTGCGGCCCCCGCGGGGATGCCCGAGGCTGGTCCGATGACCCGCGAACACGTCCTCCAGGAAGCGGCGCACCGCACCGTGGTGCGGGTGGGCGACACCGTGCGCAGACCGGTGCAGCCCTGGACGCCCGCCGTGCACGCCCTGCTGCGGCACCTCCAGGACGTCGGCTTCACGCGGGCGCCCCGGGTGCGGGGGGTGGACGGGCGGGGGCGGGAGGTGCTGGAGTACCTGCCCGGCGAGTCCGGTCCGGCGGGCTGGGCCAAGGTGGTGCCCGATGCCGGCCTCACCGCTTTCGCCCGGCTCCTGCGGGACTACCACCAGGCGGTCCGCGAGTTCCGGCCGCCGCCCGGCCTGCTCTGGTGCACCGGTGCGGGGACCGCGGACGAGGACGAGCCGGTCTGCCACGGGGACTTCGGGCCGTGGAACGTGGTCTGGAACGGCGGAGAGCCGACCGGGCTGCTCGACTTCGACTACGCGCGCCCGGCTCCCCCGCTGCACGACGTCGCCTACGCCCTGGAGTACGCGGCCCCGTTCAGGCCCGACACCGAGTGCGTGCGGTGGCTCGGGTACGCCGGCCCGCCCGACCGCCGCCGCCGGCTGGAGCTGTTCGCCGACGCGTACGGGCTCACGGACACCACCGGTCTGGTCGACGCGGTCATCGCCGTCCAGCTCACGACCCGCGACCTGGTGCGCTCCCTGGCCGCCCAGGGCCACCAGCCGCAGGCCGACCAGGTCCGCGCGGGCCTGCTCGACGCGCTGGCCCGGCGGGCCGCGTGGAGCAGGGCCCACCGCCACCTCTTCACCCGCTAGCGCTTCGTCAGGTCCGCCGCCCGCGGGGTCGCGAACGGCGCCCGGCCCCGCGCTTCCACGAGGCGTGCCGTCCCCCTGGCGGTCACGAACCCGGAAAGCGCCCGCCCGGATCGGCGGTACGGCGTACGCGCCGGTGACCGACCACCTCAAGGGACTCGGCACGGCGACCCCGCCGGCCGGCGGCTGCAGCGCCGGGAACCGGGACGCGACCAGGATCTACTCCCCGGCCGGCCGATCGAGCAGACCACCGTCAAGGACGACGGCAAGGTCTGGAAGGCCAAGTGGGAGACGAGGGGCAGCGCCCCGGGCACCGGGGTCGACGCCGACCACGAGCCCTGGAAGCTGATCGGCACCGTCGGCTGGCCCTTCCCGGCCACCCGGCCTGACGCTCCACGCCTTGATCGGATGACTGGAGAGTGCTTCCCACCCGCGACGACGGGACCTGTCCGGGGTCCTTCCGGCCGTACGGGAGGAAGCACTCTCCAGGTGAGCGGGCGCGTCGGGCCGTACCCGCGTGTCCGCGCCGGGGGTGGCGGCACCCGCGCTTTCCCCGACCGGCTCCCCGAGCCGGGGGTGAGGCGGTACGCGGCCTCGGGCGGCACCGTCGGGTGGACGGCGCGGACGAGCGGCCCGCCCCGTCCCGGCCGGCGCGGGAGGTCCCGGCGCGGCGCCCCGGAACGCACGGGCGCCCCGCACCCCACCAGGGGGCGCGGGGCGTCGCCGCGCGCGGCGGGCGGTCGTCCCGCCGGTGCTCAGCCGCCCGTCGACGCCAGGTGGCGGCGCAGGCTCAGCGGGCGCATGTCCGTCCAGACACGGCCGATGTGGTCCAGGCACTCCTGGCGCGACCCGGTCGTGCCCTCGGCGTGCCAGCCGGCGGGCAGCGGGCGGTCCGTCCTCCAGACGGAGTACTGCTCCTCGTCGTTGAGCACGACCCGGTACTCCTCGCTGTCGCTCATCTGCTCGGTCCTCCTCGGCTCGGTCGGTCGACGGACCCCAGCGTGGTGCCGGCGGCGGCCGGCCGACAGGGACAAACGCGCAGCAGCTCCGGCGGTGTGCGGTGCGGCTCCTTCCCTGGTGGGTGCGCGCGGCGGCGCGGCAGTGTCTGCGGGGCCACGAGCCACGTCCAGCCCCCTCGGAAGGAGTTCCGCCATGCCGGACATGCCGGAGACCGTTCACCTGCCCGTCGGGGGGTGGCGCCTGTGGGAACACTTCGCGCTGCGGGGGCCCGGCTTCCCGGCCGCCGGCGTACTGCGGCTGGCGCCGCCGGGCCTCGCCGAGGCGGCGGACAAGTTCACGCCGGGCGAGGAACCGGCCGGCCCCGAGTGGCGGGCGTTCACGGAGGACTTCGACGAGGGCGCCGTACGCACGGCGCGGCTGCTCCAGGAGATCGCCGCGAGCCCCCGGTTCCGGGCGGCGGTCGCCTGGCAGAACCCGGCCGTGCTGCGCACCGGGGTGGCGCCGTTCCTGGCGTGGACGCCGACGGCGGCCGGACGCACCAGCATGCCCCGGCAGCGCGAGGAACTGGTCGCCCACTACTGGCAGCGGTTCTGCGTGAAGAACGACACGATCGGCTTCTTCGGACCCGTCGGCTGGGGCCGCTGGGACCTCACCCGCGACGACGTGGCCGTCGACCCGGGCACCGGGTTCCTCGCGGACTCCCGGGTGTACTTCTCCAGCTGGGCGGTCGACGCGCTCGCCCGCACGCTCGACGCCGACCCGGCGCTGCGGGCGTGGGTGCCGCCGCGCCGCGTCCCGTTCGTCCGGGTCGAGGACGGCGCGGTGCGCGTGCCGGGCCGGCGGCCGCAGCCCGTCGCGGAACCCGACCGGGTGGTGCTGGGGCTGTGCGACGGGACGCGGACGGTCGCGCGGATCGCCGAGGCGGCGGGGGTGTCCGTCCGGGAGGCGGAGCGGTCCGTACGGGCGCTGGTGGCCGCGCGGTGGGTGCACTGGCGGCTGGAGGTCCCGGCCGGCACGTACCCGGAGCGCGAACTGCGGTCGGTCCTCGAACGGATCGGTGACCCGGCGGTCCGCGAGCCGGCCCTGGAGCGGCTGGCCGTGCTGGAGCGGGGCCGCGACGCGGTCCGGGCGGCCGGGACCGACGCCGAGGCCCTGACCTCGGCGCTCGGCGCGCTGGAGGCGGACTTCGCGGCGCTCACCGCCACCGAGGCGCAGCGCGCCAAGGGCGCGAGGACCGCGCCGTGCCGGGGGGTTGTGTACTCCGACTGCCGGCGGTCGGCGACCGCCGTGCTCGGCAGGTCCCTGCTCGGCGAACTCACCCCGCTCGCCCTGTGCCTGACGGCGGCCCGGTGGATGACGAACCGGGTCGCCGAGCGGATCCGGGAGCGGCTGCGCCCCCTGTACGAGCGGCTCGCCGCGGACGGGGGCCGGGTGGACCTGGCGTCCCTGTGGCTGGCGTGCCTGCCGTCGCCGCACCCGAAGGCGGAGGAGGACGTCGCCGCCGTGCAGGCGGAGCTGCGGGCGAAGTGGGCCCGGATCCTGGACGTGCCGGAGGGGGCGCGCCGGGTGCGGCTGTCGTCGGACGCCGTCGCCGGGCGGGTCCGGGCCGAGTTCGACGAGCCGGGCTCGGGCTGGTCGCTGGCCCGGTACTTCAGCCCGGACGTGCTCGTCCTCGCCGAGGACGCGGACGCGGTGGCCCGCGGCGACTTCGAACTGCTGCTGGGCGAGATGCACTGCGCGCTGAACACGATGGGCGCGTCCCTCTTCGTCCACCAGCACCCCGACCGCGCGGCCCTCGTCGCCGAGACCTCCCGCGACTTCCCCGCGCCCCGGCTGCTGCCCATGCTGCCCAAGGAGCTGCCGCTCAAGTGGTCCACCCGCAGCAGGCCCTCGCTGGAGCGGCCCGAGGACTACCACGTGGCGCTGGTGGACCACACCGGTGACCCGTTCCGGCAGCGCACGGTGCTCGCCGCCGACGTGGCGGTGGAGGACCGGGGCGGCGCGCTGGTCGCGGTCCTGCCGGACGGCGCCGTGTTCGACCTGCTCGACGTGTACGCCAACACGCTCACCCAGCGGGTGATGGACCGCTTCACGCTGCGGCCCGAGGGCGACCACACGCCGCGCGTCACCCTGGACCGGATGGTCGTGGCGCGCGAGACCTGGACGCTGCCGGTGGCGGACATGGGCTTCCGCGACGAGAAGTCGGAGGCGAGGCGGTTCGTGCGGGCCCGCGCCTGGGCGCGGGAACGGGACCTCCCGCGGTTCGTGTTCGTCGTGTCGCCGACCGAACCGCGCCCGTTCTACGTGGACTTCGACAGCCCCGTCTACGTCAACGTCTTCGCCAAGGCCGTGCGCCGGCTCGCCCGCCAGGACGCCGGGGCGCGGCTGGTGGTCAGCGAGATGCTGCCCACCCCCGAACAGGCGTGGCTGACGGACGACGAGGGCCGTGCGTACACCTCCGAGCTGCGGTTCGTCGCGGTCGACCAGACGGCCGTCGAGCGGACGGCGGACGAGCGGACGGCGGGTGCCCTGACGGCGGACGGCCCGGCAGTCGGCCCGGTGGACGGCCCGGGAGCCTTCGCGGGTGCGGTCGCGGGAGCCGTCGCGGGCGGCCGTGCGGAAGGAGCCGTGTGATGCGGACCTTCGTCGACGAGATCGCCGCGCACGCCGCGCGCGAACCGGGCCGGATCGCGGTGACGACCCCGGCCGGCGAACTGACCTACGCCGAACTGACCGCCCGCGTCGACGCCCTGGCCGGCGTGCTCGCCGCCCGGGGCGCCCGCGCCGAGACCGTGTGCGCGGTGGCCGTGGCGCGCGGCGTGGACGCGGTGATCGCCGTGGCCGCGGCCGTACGGTGCGGGGCGGCGTTCCTCACCCTCGACGTGGAGCAGCCGCCCCGGCGGCTGGCCGCGCTCGTCCGCAGCGGCGGCGCGGACCTGCTGGTCACCACCACGGCCCTCGCCGGCCGCCTCCGGCTGCCGGTGCCCGGCCGGCCCGTGCTCCTGGACCGGCCGGAGGCCGGCGCGGGCGGGACGGCGCCGGCGGGGCCGCCGGACGGGCGGGCCCTGGCCTACGTCAGCCACACCTCCGGTTCGACCGGCGAGCCGAGCCCCGTCCTGGTGGAGCACCGCGGGCTCGACTCCTACCTGCGGTTCGTCGCCCGGGACTTCGGCCTGGGCCCCGGGACGGTGGCGCTCCAGGTGGCGCCGCTCGGGTACGACGCGTCGGTGCGGGACACGTTCGCGCCGCTGCTCGCGGGCGGGCGGCTGGTCGTGGTGGACCGGTCCGCGGTCCTGCGGCCCGAGGAGTTCGGCGCGGCCGTACGGGACCACGGGGTGAACGCGCTGCTGAGCGTGACGCCGTCGTTCCTGGCGTTCCTGGCGGGCCGGCCGGACGGGGCGGGACTGCTGAACGGGGTGCGGCTGGTGGTGAGCAGCGGGGAGTCGCTGCGCCCGTTCCTGGCCGCGGGAGGCCGGTCGCTGGTCGGGGGCCGCCTCGTCAACCAGTACGGGCCGACGGAGTGCACGATGACCTCGACCCGGTACGAGGTGCCGGCCGATCCGGCGACCGGCTCCGACGTCGTCGGGACCCCGATCGACGGGGTGGTCGTCCGCCTGCTCGACGAGGACCTGCGGCCCGTGCCGGAGGGCGCGACGGGCGAGGTGTGCATCGGCGGGAACGGGGTCGCCCGCGGGTACCGGGGGCTCCCCGCCCGGACGGCGGAGTGCTTCGTGCCGGACCCGTCGGGGCCGCCGGGGTCCCGGCTGTACCGGACCGGCGACCTGGCCAGGAGCGGTCCCGGCGGGCTGCACCTGCTGGGGCGGCGTGACCGGCAGGTGAAGATCCGCGGCCACCGGGTCGACCCCGCCGAGGTCGAGGGCGCGCTGCTGGCGCACCCCGGCGTGACCGGGGCGGTCGTCACCCCCGCCGAGGACGGCCGAGGGAGGGTGTTCCTCGTCGCGCACGTCACCGGCGACCTGGGGGGCACGGACGACGGCGCGCTGCGCGCGCACCTCGCGGCGACCCTGCCGCCGCACCTGATGCCGCGCCGGTTCGTCCGGCTGGCCGAACTGCCCACGACGCGGAGCGGCAAGGCCGACCGGCGGGCCCTCGCGGACGCGGCGGGCCGGTCGTGAGGGCCGTGGGCGGCGGGCCGGTGCCCGCCGACGTGGAGCACGCGGCCGGCCGCATCGCCCCGTACGTCCGGCGCACCCCGCTGCTCCCGGGGCTGCCGGCCCCGGGGCGGCGGCGCAGCGGCTGGGGGCTGCTGCTGAAGGCCGAACACCTCCAGCACAGCGGGTCGTTCAAGCTGCGCGGGGCCGCCAACGCGGTGCTGGCGCTGGGGGCCCGCGGCATCGTCACCGGTTCCTCGGGCAACCACGGGATCGCCCTGGCGCGGCTGGCCGCGCCGACGGGGGTGCGGGTGACCGTGGTGCTGGCCGCCGGGACCAGCCCGGCCAAGGCCGCCCGCATCCACGCCCTGGGCGGGCGGACGGTGAGCGTGCGGGGCGGTGTCGCGGAACGCGAGGAGCGGGCCCGGGAGCTGGCCGAGGAGACCGGCGCGGTCCTCGTGCCGTCCTCGGACCACGAACTCGTCGTCGCGGGACAGGGCACGGTGGCCCGCGAGATCCTCGCCGACGTCCCCGACGTGCGGACCCTGTACGTGCCGGTCGGCGGCGGCGGGCTGCTGGCCGGGGCGTGCCTGGCCGCCCGCGACCACCCGGTGCGGATCGTGGGCGTCGAACCGGAGGCCGCGCCCCGCTACGCCCGGTCCCTGGCCGCGGGCCGGCCGCTGCGGCTGCCGCCCTGCGACACCGTCGCGGACGGGCTGCGGGCGCAGGCGCCCGGGGAGGTGCCGTTCGCCGTGGTCCGGGGCCGGGTCGACGACCTGGTCGCCGTGTCCGACGCCGAGATCCTCACCGCCACCGACCGGCTGCGCCGCCTGGGCGTCGAGGCGGAGCCCAGCGGCGCCGTCGCCCTCGCCGGGGCGCTGCGCGCGGGGCCCCGCCGCGAACGCGCCGTCGCCGTCGTCTCCGGCGGCAACACCCTGGCGGCCCTCACCGCCCGGACCGTCCCGGACGGCCCGACCCATCCGACCGCACCGACCGCACCGACCCGCGCGTGTCCCGAACTGGAGGAGACCCGATGAGCGAGACCACCACCACCCTGACCACCACCACCCCGACCACCGCCCCGGCGACCGTCGCCGCCACCACCGCGCTGCTCGTCGGCGTCTACCGGGACGCCCTGGGGGTGCCGGACCTGGACGAGCAGGGCGACTTCTACGAGAACGGCGGGGACTCGCTGACCGCGTTCCAGGTGACCGCACGGCTGCAGGACGCCCTGGGCGTCGAGGTGCCGGTGTCACTGGTCTTCGCGTACCCCACGCCGGCGGACCTCGCCGACGTCGTCCACACCGACCTCCTCCAGGGGTGAGGGCCGTGGGGGACGGGAGCGGGGTGCGGCTGCCCGGCGGACGCTGGCGGCTGTGGGAGCAGTTCGCCCTGCGGGGGCCCGGCTTCCCGGCCGCCGGGGTGCTGCGACTGGCCCCGCGGGGTCTGGCGGAGGCGGCCGACAAGTTCGTACGGGAGGACGCGCCGGACGGGGAGCCGGGCGGCCCGGAGTGGGCCGGCTTCGCCGGGCTGTTCGCCGAGGCGGCGGTGGAGACCGCGCACGACCTCCAGGACATCGCGCGGACGCCCGCGTTCCGGGAGGCCGTGGCGTGGCAGAACCGCCCGGTGCTCTCCTCGGGGGTGGCGCCGTTCCTGGCGTGGACGCCGACGGCGGCCGGACGCACCAGTATGCCCCGGCAGCGCGAGGAACTGGTCGCCCACTACTGGCAGCGGTTCTGCGTGAAGAACGACACGATCGGCTTCTTCGGACCCGTCGGCTGGGGCCGCTGGGACCTCGGTGAGGCCGGTGTCGGGGTGGACCCCGGCGAGGGCCTCCTCGCCTCGACGGAGGTGTACTTCGCCGGGTGGGCCGTCGACGCCCTCGCCGCGCGGATCGACGCCGACCCCGCGCTGCGGGAGTGGGTGGCGCCCCGCCGGGTGCCGTTCGTCCGGGTCTCGGGCCCCGAGGTGACCGTGCCGGGCCGTCCGGCGCGGTCCCTCGCCCCGGAGGAGGCCGCGGTGCTCGGCCTGTGCGACGGGGTGCGGCCCGCGCGGGACATCGGCGCCGCGCTGCCCGGCGTGGACGTGCCGGCCGTCCTCGCGGGCCTGGTGGCCCGCCGCTGGGTGGTGTGGAAGCTGGAGGTGCCGGCCGGCGCGCACCCGGAGCGGTCGCTGCGGGCCTGGCTCGAACGGGTCGGGGACGCACCGGCGCGACGGCGGTGGCTGGACGTGCTCGACGCGCTGGAGCGCGGCCGCGACCGCGTGCGGGCGGCCGCCGGAGCCGACGGGGTGACGGCCGCCCTGGCCGAACTGGAGGGGGAGTTCGCGGCGCTCACGGAGACGGCCGCCGTGCGGGAGAAGGCGGCCGGGACGGCGCCGTGCCGGGCGGTGGTGTACGCCGACTGCCGGCGCGCGGCCACGGTCCGCGCGGGCCGGGCCGTACACGGGGCGCTGGCGCCGCTGCGGCCGCTGCTCACCAGCGCGCGGTGGCTCACCGCGCACCTCGCCGAGGCGGTGGCGGCCGAGGCGCGGACGGTGTACGCGCGGCTGGCCGCCGAAGGGCCGGTGGACCTGGCGTCGTTCTGGTTCGCGTGCATGCCGGTCCTGCACGGCACGGCGCGGGCGCGGGCGGACGCGCTCCAGCGGGAGTTCCGCGACCGGTGGGCCTCCGTCCTGGCCGTGCCGCCCGGCGCCCGCCGCGTCCACAGGTCGCTGGACGACGTCGCGGGGCCGGTGGAGGAACGGTTCGGCGTCGCGCCGGGCACCGGCGCGGGCTGGACCGCGGCCCGCTACGCCAGTCCGGACGTCATGGTCGCGGCGACCGGCGCGGACGCCGTGGAGCGGGGCGACTTCCAGCTGGTGCTGGGCGAACTGCACCTGGCGGCCAACACGCTGGGCGCCTCCCTCTTCGTCCACCAGCACCCCGACCCCGGGGAGCTGGTGCGGCTCACCGACCGCGACCACCCCCGCCCCCGGCTGATGCCGCTGCTGCCGAAGGAGCACCGGTCGCGGCTGTCCGCCCGCACCCGGCACGCCCTGGTCCGCCCGGACGACTACCACGTGGCGCTGGTGGACCTGACCAGCGGTGCCGGCCGGCCCCGCACCGTGCTCAGCGCGGACGTGTCGGTGACCGAGCGGGACGGGGAGCTGGTGGTGGTCCTGCCGGACGGAGCCGAGTTCCCCGCCGTGGACGTGTTCGCCCACGTGCTGACCACGCTGGCGATGGACCTCTTCCAGGTCCTGCCGGAGGAGGAGCACACGCCGCGCGTGACGGTGGACCGCCTCGTGGTGGCGCGGGAGACCTGGCGGCTGCCGGGGCCCGACCTGGACTTCGCGCAGGAGAAGGACGAGGCGCGGCGGTTCGTACGGGCCCGCCGGTGGCGCGCGCGGCGCGGGCTGCCCCGGTTCGTCTTCGTGGTGCTGCCGACCGAACCGAGGCCGTTCTACGTGGACTTCGACAGCCCCGTCTACGTCAACATCCTCGCCAAGGCGGTGCGCAGGATGGCCCGGCGGGAGCCGGACGGCCGGGTGGTCGTCACGGAGATGCTGCCGACGCCCGAACAGGCGTGGCTCGTCGACGACCTGGGGCGGGCGTACACGTCCGAGCTGCGGTTCGTGGCGGTCGAGGAGGAGGAGTAGGGGTCCGTGCGTCCGCGCGGACGGCGGTGCGCCCGGCCGGGTCCCGGCGGGGCGCACCGCCGTCCGCGTGTCCGGGCCGGCGACGTGCGGGGCGTCGGGGCCGGCGGCGTGCGGGGTGTCGGGGCCGGTGGTGGGGGACGCGCCGGCGGGACGGGGCGTCGGGCCGACGACGTACGGGGCGTCCGGGCCGGTGGTGGAGGACGCGTGCTGCCGGGGCCGGGCGCCGGGGTGGTTCGCCGGGGCCGCGGGGGGGCGGGCTTCTGCGTGTGCGGCTGCGTCTTCTTCCCTACTGGGCCCGTGCCGCAGCCGGGAGGGTGGAGGAAACCCACCGCTTGGAGGCCCGCAGTGAAGGTTGGCGCAGCTGTTCGCACCGTATCGTCCGCACAGCGGAGGCTGTGGTTCCTGGACCAGCTCACCCGGGGTTCCGCCGACTCCCTGCTCCCCCTGGTGCTCCGGATCCGCGGCGCCCTCGACGTACCCGCCCTGGAGCGGGCGCTGGCGGGCGTCGTGGCCCGCCACGAGGTGCTGCGGACCCGGTTTGCCGCCGTGGGCGGGGAGCCCGTCCCGCAGGTCGACCCGCCGGGCGGCTTCACCCTCGGGCGGGTCGAGGTCGGCGGCGCCGACGAGCTGTTCGCCCAGGAGCTGACCCGTCCGCTCGACCTGACGGAGGAGCCGCCGCTGCGGGCCGTGCTCGCCCGGACCGGACCGGACGAGCACCTGCTGCTGGTCGTGGTCCACCACATCGCGGTGGACGGCTGGTCCTGGGACATCCTGCTGCGCGAGCTGTCCGCCGGGTACCGGGGCGAGGAGGTGGCGGCCCCGCCGCTGCAGTACGCGGACTTCGCGCGGGCCCGGTCGGAGCGCCTGGACGGGCCGCGCACGGAGCGCCTGCTGGGGTACTGGCGCGACCGGCTGGCCGGGGTGACCCCGCTGGAGCTGCCCACGGACCGCCCCCGCCCGCGGTTCTGGGACGGCGCGGGCGACGTGGTGCGCTTCGACCTGCCGGCCGCCCTGGTGGCCGGGGCGGACCGGCTGGCCCGCACGCACCGGGCCACGCGGTACATGGTGCTGCTCGCCGTGTACCAGGCGCTGCTGGGGCGGTACTCCGGCCGGTCGGACATCGCCGTGTGCACCACCCTCGCCGACCGGGGCGACCCCCGGGTGGCGGACGTGATCGGGCCGTTCGTCAACACGATCGTGCTGCGCACCGACCTGTCCGGCGACCCGTCGTTCGCGGAGCTGCTGGGCCGGGTCCGTGCGGGGGCACTGCGGGACCTCTCGCACGCCGAGGCGCCGTTCGACCGGGTCGTGCAGGCCGTGGGCGGGGCGCGCGACCTGTCGCGCCACCCGCTGGCGCAGGCGTCGTTCACGCTGCTCACCGCGCAGCGGCCGCCCGCGCTGGGCGGGCTGGACGTGGAGCTGGTCGCCCCGCCGCTGCGGGGCACGCCGCTGGACGTCTTCCTGGACCTGGGGGCGCGGGCGGACGGGACGGTCGCGGCGCGGCTCCAGTACTCCACGGCCCTGTTCGACGCCGGGACGATGCGCCGCTTCCGCGACGGGTACGCGGAGCTGCTGCGCGCCGTGGTGGCGGCGCCGGACGCGCCGCTGAGCGAGGCCGCGGGCCGCCTGGAGCCGCTCACCGGCCCCGGACGGGCGGCCCCCGGGGCGTCCGTGCCCGGGCCGCCCGGGACGGTGGCGGCCCCGGCCCCGGTGGTCGCGGCCGGGCGGGCGGCACCGTCCGAAGCGGCACCGTCCGAGGCGGTCGGGCGGGAGGCGCCCTTCGCCGTGGCGGGGGACGCCGGGGCGGTGGCCCTGGTGTGCGGGGACGAGTCGGTCCGGTACGGCGAACTGGACGCCCTCACCGGCGGGATGGCCGCCGCGCTCGCCGGGGACGGGGTGCGGCCCGGCGACCGCGTCGGGGTGCTGGTGCGGCGGGGTGTCGGGGCGGTCGCCGCGATGGCCGGCGTGTGGCGGGCGGGCGGGGCGTACGTACCGCTCGATCCCCGGCTGCCCGAGGAGCGGCTGCGGTTCATGGTGGCCGAGGCCGGGGTGCGGTGCGTCGTGGCCGACGCGTCGACCGCGGGCGCGGCGGCCGCGCTGGGCGTGCCGGTGCGGCCCGTGGAGTCCGTGCGGCCCGCCCCCGGGGCGCCGCGCCACGTCCCGTCCCCCGGGGAGCTGGCGTACGTCGTCTTCACCTCGGGCTCCACGGGCCGGCCCAAGGCCGTGGGCGTCGAGCACCGGGCGCTGTCCGCCCACGTCGCCGCCGTCCGCGAGGCCTTCGGCATCACCGCCGACGACCGGGTGCTGGCCTTCTCGTCCTTCTCCTTCGACGCCTCCTTCGACCAGCTGCTGCCCGCCCTGTCCCGGGGGGCGACGGTGGTGATCCGCCCCGACGAGCAGTGGCACCCGGCGCGGCTCGTCGAGGAGGTCCGCCGGCACGGGCTGACCGTGGTCAACCTGCCGCCCACCTACTGGGCCGAGTGGGCGCGGACGCTCACCGGGAACGCGGCCGCCGCCCTGGCCCCGCTGCGGCTGCTGGTCCTCGGCGGCGAGGCCGTCCCGCCCGGCCCGCTCGCCGCCTGGCGGGCCCGCGTCCCGCACGTGCGGGTGTGCAACGCGTACGGGCCGACGGAGACGACCGTCACGGCCACCGCGTACGACGTGCCGCCCGGCGCGGACACCCCCGACCGGGTCCCGATCGGCAGGCCCCTCGGCGGGCGCCGGGCCCACGTGGTGGACGACCGGGGCGAACCGGTGGCCCCCGGCGGGACGGGCGAGCTCCTCCTGGGCGGGCCCGAGCTGGCCCGCGGCTACCTCGGGCGGCCCGCGCTCACCGCGGAGCGGTTCGTACCCGACCCCTTCGGCGGTGCGGGCGGCCGGCTCTACCGGACCGGCGACCTGGTGCGGCTGCGCCCGGACGGGGAGCTGGAGTTCCTGGGGCGCGCCGACGACCAGGTGAAGGTGCGGGGCTTCCGGGTGGAGCTCGGCGAGGTCGAGGCCGCCCTGCGGGAGTGCCCGGGGGTGGTGGCGGCCGCCGTCGCGGCCCGGCCCGACGCGAGCGGGGCACTGGGCCTGGCCGGGTACGTGGTGGCGGAACCGCGGGACGCGGTCGGGCCGGCCGCGCTGCGGGCGTGGTGCGCGGGGAGGCTGCCGGAGCACGCGGTGCCGTCGGACTTCGCGGTGCTGGACGCGCTGCCGGTGAACGCCTCCGGCAAGCTCGACCGGGCGGCCCTGCCCGCCGTGGGCGGGGACCGGTCGGCGGGCGGCGCGGCGTACACGGCGCCGCGCGACACGACCGAGCGGGTGGTCGCGGAGATCTGGGCCGAGGTGCTGGGCGTGGAGCGCGTCGGCATCGACGACGGGTTCTTCGACCTGGGCGGGCACTCGTTGCTCGCGACGATGGCGGTGTCCAGGATCGCGGAGCGGCTGGGCCGCGAGGTGGAGCTGCGCACGCTGTTCGAGAACCCGAGCATCCGGGAGTTCGGCCCGCTGGTCGGCGCGGCGCGGCGGGCGGCGGCGGGCGGCGGGGTGGTGCCGGTGGACCGGTCGGGGCCGCTGCCGATGTCGTTCGCGCAGGAACGCATGTGGTTCCTGGACCGGATGTCGGACCGGGGCGAGGAGTACGTGCTCTGGTACTCCTGGCGGGTGCGCGGCGGGCTCGACCGCGCGGCCTGGCAGGGCGCCCTGGACGACGTGGTGGCGCGGCACGAGGTGCTGCGGACGGCCCTGGTCGAGGTGGACGGGCGGCCCGCGCAGCGGGTGCGCGGCGCGGTGGCGGTGCCGCTGGAGTGGTACGCGGTCGCGGCGGGCGGGGACGGCGGGGACGGGCTGCCGGACCTGGTGCGGGAGCGTGCCGCCGCCTTCGCGACCCGCCGGTTCGACCTCGCCGCGCCTCCGCTGCTGCGTTCGGGCGTGTGGGAGCTGGCCCCCGACGACCACGTCGCGGTCCTCGCCTTCCACCACGCGGCCACGGACGGCTGGTCCAAGGACGTGCTGCTCGGGGAGCTGACCGCCTGCTACACGGCGCGGCTCGCCGGGGAGCGGGCGGCGCTGCCCGAACTCCCGGTGCAGTACGGGGACTTCGCGGTGTGGCAGCGCGGCGCCGCGCAGGACGGCGCGTCGGACGGGCGGCTGGGCTACTGGGAGTCGGCGCTGTCCGGGCTGGCGCCGCTGGAGCTGCCGACGGACCGGCCGCGGCCCGCCGTGTGGTCGGGGCGGGGGGCGGCGGTCGAGGTGGACCTGGCGCCGTCCCTGCTGGCGGGGGTCGACGAGCTGGCCCGCCGGCACGGGGCGACCCGGTTCATGGTGCTGCTGGCCGTGGTGCAGGTGGTGCTGTCCCGCTGGTCGGGGCAGCACGACGTGGCGGTGGGCACCCCGGTGGCGGGGCGCGGCCAGCTGGAACTGGAGCGGCTGGTCGGGCTGTTCGTCAACACGGTGGTGCTCCGGGGCGACCTGTCGGGCGACCCGGCCTTCGGGGAGTTCCTCGGCCGGGTCCGCGAGACCGTGCTGGGCGCCTTCGACCACCAGGACGTGCCGTTCGAGCGGCTGGTGGAGCGGTTGCGGCCGGAGCGCGACGCGTCCCGCAACCCGCTGTTCCAGGTCATGTTCGACGTGCAGGAGAGCCCGGTCGGGGGGGTGCGCGCCGAGGGCCTGGACGTGGAGCCGTTCACGCTGCCGTGGCGGTCGGCGAAGTTCGACCTGACGGCGACGTTCCTGCTGTATCCCGACCGGTTCGCGCTGAACGTCGAGTACGCGTCGGACCTGTTCGACGCGGCCACGGCCACCCGCTTCGCCGGCCACGTGGGCCGCGTGCTGGAGTCCGCGCTCGCCGGCCCGGACCGGGCGGTGGGGCGGCTGGGGATGCTGTCCGACGAGGAGTACGCGGAGCTGGCCGGCCCGGTGGACGCGGCCCGCGCGACGGTGGCGCGGGTGGCTCCGTACGCGGTGGCGGGCGAGCCGGGGGCGGTCGCCCTGGTGTGCGGGGACGAGAGCCTGACGTACGGCGGGCTCGACTCCCTGGCCGGCGGCCTGGCCGGGGCGCTCGCCGCGGCCGGGGTGGGGCCGGAGACGGCGGTGGGCGTGTGCCTGGGTCGCGGGCTGTGGTCCGTCGTCGCCATGGCCGCGATCTGGCGGGCGGGCGGGGTGTACGTACCGCTCGACCCCCGGCTCCCCGAGGAGCGGCTGCGGTACATGGTCGACCGCGCCGGGGTGCGGCACGTCGTCACCGACGGCGCCACGGCCCCGCTGGCCGCCGGGCTGGGCGCGCCGCTCCTGACCGTGGAGTCGGTCCGCCCGGACCCGGACGGGCCCCGGCACGCGCCGTCGCCGCGCGAACTGGCGTGCACCATCTTCACCTCGGGGTCCACGGGCCGGCCCAAGGCGGTCGGCGTCGAGCACCACGCCCTGGCGGCGCACGCGCTGACCGCGCGGGAGCGGTTCGGGATCACCGCCGGGGACCGGGTGATGAACTTCGCGTCGTTCTCCTTCGACGCGTCGCTGGAGCAGGTCCTGCCCGCCCTGGGCGCCGGCGCGGCGGTGGTGATCCGCCCGGACGAGGTGTGGACGGTGGAGGAGCTGGCCGAGCGGGTCCGCGCCGAGCGGGTCACCGTCATGGAGGTGACGCCGTCGTACTGGGAGGAGATCGCCGCCCGGCTCGACACGGTCGCGGACGACCTCGCGGGGCTGCGGCTGGTCGTCACCGGCGGTGAGACGCTGCCGTCGGCGCCGCTGGCCCGGTGGTTCGCGCACCTGCCGCACGTACCGGTCCAGAACACGTACGGCCCGACCGAGTCGGTCATCTCGGCGACGTCCCGGCTGGTCACCGGACCGGTCGAGGGACGCGTGCCGATCGGCACCACCTGGGGGGAGCGCCGCGCGTACGTGGTGGACCCGCGGGGCGAGCTGGTGCCGGTGGGCGTGCCGGGCGAACTCCTCGTCGGCGGGCCCGAGCTGGCCCGCGGCTACCTCGGGCAGCCCGCGCTCACCGCGGACCGGTTCGTACCCGACCCCTTCGGCGGTGCGGGCGGCCGGCTCTACCGGACCGGCGACGTCGTGCGGCGCCTGCCGGACGGGGAGCTGGACTTCCTCGGCCGGACCGACCACCAGGTGAAGATCCGGGGCTTCCGCATCGAACCGGGCGAGGTCGAGGCCGTCCTCGAGTCGCACCCCGGTGTGCACGCCGCCGCCGTCCTCGTCCGCGAGGTACGCGGCGACCGGGCCCTGGTCGGGTACGCCGCCGGGCGGGGCCTGGACGCCGGGAAGCTCGCCGAGTGGTGCCGCGCCCACCTGCCCGGCTACATGGTGCCGGCCGCGTTCGTCCTGCTCGACGCGCTGCCGCGGACCGTGCAGGGCAAGCTCGACACCGCCGCCCTGCCCGACCCCGAACCGCCCGCGACGGCCGGGGCGGTGGCCCCGCGCACGCCGACCGAGGTGGTGACGGCCCAGGTCTGGGCCGAGGTGCTGGGCCTGACCCGGGTCGGGGTGCACGACGACTTCTTCGCCCTGGGCGGGCACTCGCTGCGCGCCGTCGCCGTCGCGTCCCGGCTGCGGGCCGCGTTCGACTGCCCGGTCCGGGTGCGCGACCTGTTCGAACACCCGACGGTCGAGCGGCTGGCCGTCGAGGTGGAGCGGCGCCTCGTCGAGCAGATCTCGGCGATGAGCGAGGACGAGATCGACCTGTCGCTGACGGCGGACCTCTGACGCCCCCGCCCCGGCGGCGGGCCACCCGCCGCCGGGGCGGGCCCCGCGCCTCCGCCGAGCCCCCGGCACGCGCCCCGGGCGCTGCCCCCTGACTGCTGACCACCGAACTCTCCGACGGGACGGAAACCCCTCATGACCACTGCACAGGCCGAACCCGCCACCACCCCCGCCGCCGGCCTCTCCCCCGCCGCGCGCCGCCTGCTGGAGCGCCGGCTGCGCGGCCGCGCCGGCGCGGCTCCGGCCGGGATACCCCGCCTCGACCCGCGTCCGGAGCGCGTCCCGCTGTCGGCGGCGCAGCAGCGCCTGTACTTCCTGCACCGCCTCGACCCGGACGGCGTCGAGTACCTGATGCCCGCGGCCTGGCGGTTCACCGGCCCGCTGGACACGGCCGCGCTCGACGGGGCGGTCCGCGACCTGGTCCGGCGCCACGAGCAGCTGCGGGTCGTCTTCACCGAGGAGGAGGGCGTCCCCGCGCAGCGCGTCCTCGACGCGGAACCCGCCGGCCTGGACGTGGTGGAGCTGCCCGCGAAGGTGCGGGAGGGGGGCGCCGACGCGCTCGCCGCCGCCGTCCGGGAGGTGGCGGCACAGCCCTTCGACCTCGCCTCCGAGCCCGGGTTCCGGGCCGTGCTGCTGCGGGTCGCGGACGACGACCACGTCCTGGTGCTCGCCCTGCACCACATCGTGGCGGACGGCTGGTCCCTCGACGTCCTGCTGCGCGACCTCACCGCGTTCCACCGGGCCAGGACCGAGGGCACGGACGCCGGCCTGCCCGTCCTGCCGATCGACTACACGGACTACGCGGTGTGGCAGCGCGGCGCCGACCACGGCGCCGACCTGGCCTACTGGCGGACCGCGCTCGCCGGCATGACCCCGCTGGAGCTGCCCACCGACCACCCCCGGCCCGCCGAGCGGTCCTACGCCGGCGCCCTGCACACCGTGGAGCTCCCCGCAGCGCTGACGGCCCGGCTGCGGGCGCTCGGCGAACGCGCCGACACGACCCCGTACATGACGCTGATGTCGGCGTTCCAGGCGGCGCTCGCGTTCCACAGCGGGCAGGACGACATCGCGATCGGCACCGTCGTCGCCAACCGGGAGCGGCCGGAGACGGAGCAGCTGACCGGGTTCTTCGTGAACACCCTGGTGGTGCGCACCGACCTGTCGGGCGACCCGACCTCCGACGAGCTGCTGGGCCGCACCCGCGAGAGCGTGCTGGGCGCGCTGTCGCACCAGGGCCTGCCCTTCGAGAAGGTCGTGGACGAGCTGAGCCCCGAGCGGGACCTGAGCCGCAACCCGCTGTTCCAGGTGCTGTTCACGCACACCCCCGCCCCGTCCGGCGCGTTCCGGCTCGGGGGTGTCGCGGGGGCGGCGTTCCCGGTCGACCTGACCACCGCGAAGTTCGACCTCACCCTGGACGTCCTGGAGGGCGAGGACCGGATCGCGCTGCGGTTCGTGTACCGCCCCGACCTGTTCACCGAGGAGTCGGTGTCCCGGTTCGCGGCGCACACCGTGGCGGTCCTGCGGGCCTTCGTCCGGGTGCCCAGCGTGCCGCTCAGCGAGATGGCGCTGCTCACCGACGAGGAGATCGGCGAGCTGCTGGGCCCGGACGGCCCCGCGAACCGGCCCGCATCGCCGGAGCCGGGGGCGCGGGAGGCCGCCGCGCCGCGCACCGTCCTGGAGCGGTTCGCCGAGCACGCGCGCCGCGCGCCCGGCGCGGTCGCCGTCTCGGGGGGCGGCCGCAGCCTGACGTACGCGGAACTGGACGCCGCCTCGCGGTCGCTGGCCCGCCGGCTGCGGGCGGCGGGCGCGGGGCCCGAGCAGCTGGTCGGGGTCTGCGCCGGGCGCGGTCCCGACCTGGCCGTGGCGCTGCTCGGCGTGTGGCGGGCGGGGGCGGCGTACCTGCCGCTGGACCCGTCGCACCCGCGGGCGCGGCGGGAGTTCACGGTCACCGACGCGGGCGTGTCCCTGGTGGTCGCGGACGGCGCGGGCCGCGCGGCGGTGGAGGGCCTGCCGGTGGAGGTGGTGGCCCTGGAGGACACCGGCGCGGCCCGGGACGGTACGGCCGGGGAGGGTGCGGCCGGGGCCGGGGACGGGGCCGGGGTGGAGGGCGCGCCGGACGCGGACCGTCTCGCGTACGTCATCCACACCTCCGGTTCGACGGGCCGGCCCAAGGGCGTGGAGCTCACCCACGGCAACCTCGCCTGGTTGCTGGACGCCGCCGACCGGCACTTCTCCTTCGGCGCGGACGACGTGTGGACGCTGGTGCACTCCCCCGCGTTCGACTTCTCCGTCTGGGAGCTGTGGGGGCCGCTGACCTCCGGCGGGCGGGTGGTGGTGCTCACCGACGAGGAGGTCCGCGACCCGGCGGCGGTGCTGCGGGTGCTGCGCGAGGAGCGGGTGACGGTGCTGAACCAGACGCCCGCCGCGTTCAAGGGGCTGCGGGCCCACATGGCGCAGTGCGGCGCGGTCTTCGCCGACCTGGCGCTGCGCACGGTGGTCTTCGGCGGGGACGCCTTCGACGCGCGCGACTACCGCGACTGGTTCGCCGTCCCGGAGGGCGAGCGGCCGGCACTGGTCAACATGTACGGCATCACCGAGACGACCGTGCACGTCACGTACCGGCCGATCACCGAGGCGGACACGAGGTCCCCGGTCAGCTCGCCGATCGGGCGGCCGCTGGCCGGGCAGCACGGCTACGTGCTCGACCGGTTCGGGCGGCTGGTGCCGCGCGGCACGGTCGGCGAGCTGTACGTGGCCGGCGGCGGTGTGGCGCGCGGCTACCGCAACCGCCCGGAGCTGTCCGCCGAGCGCTTCCCCGCCGACCCGTTCGGCCCCGGCGGGACCCGCATGTACCGCACGGGCGACCTGGTGAGGGTGCTGCCCGACGGCCAGCTCGCCTACGTGGGGCGGGCCGACCACCAGGTGAAGGTGCGGGGCTTCCGGATCGAACCGGGCGAGATCGAGGCGGCCCTGCGCGCCCTGCCCGGGGTGGCGGACGCCGCCGTGGTGGCCCGCACCGACCCGCAGGGCGGTGCCCGGCTCGTCGCCCACGTCGTGCTGACCGAGGGCCGGCCGCTGGACGCGGCGGACCTGCGGGACCGGCTGCGCCTGACCCTGCCGTCGTACATGGTGCCCGCGCTGTTCGTGCGGCACGACCGGCTGCCGCTCACCGCGAACGGCAAGGTCGACCGGGCCGCGCTGCGGGCGGTGGCGGGTGACGCGGCCGCCGCGCCCGCCGGGCACGTGCCGCCGCGGGGCGCGGCGGAGGAGGCGCTCGCCCGGGTGTGGGCGGAGGTGCTGGGCGTGGAACGGGTCGGCCGCACGGCGAACTTCTTCGACCTGGGCGGCGACTCGATCCTCGCGCTGCGGGTGATCGGCCTCGCCCGGTCGGCCGGACTCGCGCTGACCGTGCCGGACCTGTTCCGCGCGCCCACGCTGGGTGACCTGGCGCGGCGGGCGACCGCGGCCGACGGGGCGGCGCCCCCGGCGGTGGAGCCGTTCTCGCAGCTCGACCCGGCGGACCGGGCCCGGCTCCCGGAGGGGCTGGAGGACGCGTACCCGCTGACGATGCTCCAGGCGGGCATGCTGCACGAGATGCTCGCCGACGAGCGGCGCGGCGCGTACCACAACGTCACCGACCTCAAGATCACGATGCCGGAGGGCTTCGACCCGGCGGCGTTCCAGGCAGCGGTGGACGCGGTGGTGCGCGAGCACGGCATTCTGCGGACCTCGGTCGACCTGGTGTCGTTCTCCGAGCCGCTGCAGCTGGTGCACCGCGCCGCCGCGCTCCCGGTCGGCCACACGGACCTGCGGGGCCTGACCCGCGAGGAGCAGCGCGCGGCCCTGCGGCGCCACGTGGACGAGGAGTTCGGCCGGCGGTTCGACCTGGCGGCGGCGCCGCTGGTCCGGATCCACCTGCACCGCCTCACCGACCACGAGCTGCGGCTCACGCTCACGGACTGCCACGTCGTCCTGGACGGCTGGAGCCTCACGTCCCTCATCGCCGACCTGCTCGACCTGCACCGCCGGGCGGTGGCGCACGGCCGGGCGCCGCGGCTGCCCGCCGCGCCCCGGTTCGCCGAGTACGTGGCGCTGGAGCGCGCGGCGCTGCGCGACGAGGAGGGCCTGGAGTACTGGCGTACGGCGCTGGACTCGCTGGACCCGGTCCGGTTCACGCGGCGCGGCGCGCAGGACGCCGGCGACGGGGGCGCGGGGGAGGTGTACGAGACGAAGCGCTCGTACGCGGGGCTCGCCGGGCCCGTCGGGCGGCTCGCCCGGCAGGCGGGGGTGCCCCGGCGCACCGTGCTCCTGACCGCCTTCCACCATCTGATGAGCCTGTTCGCCGAGCGGGACGGCGCGGCGGGGCACGCGATCGGCCTGGTCACCAACGGCCGGCCGGAGCTGCCGGGCGCGGACCGGATGCGCGGGCTGTTCCTCAACACCGTGCCGTTCGGGGTGCGGCGCCCGGAGGGCAGCTGGCTGGAGTACGTGCGGGAGGTGTTCGCGGCGGAGCGGGAGATGCTGCCGCACCGGAGGGTGCCGCTGGCGCGGCTGGGGCGGATGCGGCCGGGCGAGCCGAGTCCCGTGCAGGCGGTGTTCAACTTCGTCAACTTCCACCGGCTGTCCGGCGACACGTGGGACGAGTCGATGGAGATCGCCCGAACCATGTTCCCGCTGCTGGTCAACGCGAGCGTGGACGGCTTCCAGCTCGACGCGGACCCCGCGTACGTGTCCCCCGCGACCGCGGACCAGCTCGCGGACCTGCTGTGCGGGGTGCTGGAGACCATGGTGGCCGCGCCGGACGCCCCCGTCTCCCGGCCCGCGCTGCGCGGCGCGGCGCGCGAGCGGGCGCTGGGCGAGTGGGCGCGCGGCCCCGTCGTGCCCGGTGAGGGGCTGATGTTCCACGAGTGCGTGGCCGGCCACGCCGCGCGGACCCCGGACGCGGTCGCCGTCGCGCACGGCGGGCAGGAGGTCACGTACGCCGCGCTGGACGGCGACGCCGAGCGGTTGGCGGCGCGGCTGCGGGCGCTCGGCACGGGCCCGGAGACGGTCGTCGGCATCTGCGCGGACCGCGGCCCGGACATGCTGCGGGCGGTGCTGGGCGTCCTCAAGGCGGGCGGGGCGTTCCTGCCGCTGGACCCGCAGCACCCCACCGAGCGGCTCGGTTTCACGGCGCGGGACAGCGGCATGCGGGTGCTGCTCACCCAGGCGCCGCTGGACGGCGCGGTGCCGTTCGACGGCCCGGTGCTGCTCCTGGACGACCCGGCGACGTGGACCGGGCCCGAGGCGGCCGCGCCGGCACCGGCGCCGTCCGTGGGCCCCGACGGCGCGGCGTACGTCATCTACACGTCCGGCTCGACGGGCACGCCCAAGGGCGCGGTGATCCCGCACCGCGGCCTGACCAACATGCTGGAGGGCCAGCGCGACCTGGTGGCGCCCACCCCGGCCGACCGGGTGCTGCAGTTCGCCTCGTTCAGCTTCGACGCGTCGATCCTGGAGATGACCTGGGCGCTGGCGAACGGCGGCCGCCTGTGCACCGCCCCGCGGGAGGCCCTGCGGCCCGGCCCCGACCTGGCGGCCACGCTGCGGGAGCACGGGATCACCGGCGCGATGCTGCCGCCGAGCGCGCTGGCGGTGCTCGGCGAGGACCGCTTCCCCGACCTGCGGGTGCTCCAGGTCGCCGGCGAGGCCTGCCCGGCGGAGCTGGCCAGGACGTGGTCGCGCGGCCGGCGGTTCCACAACGTGTACGGGCTGACCGAGACCTCCTCGTGGTCGGTCGCCGCCCGCCTCACCCCGGACTGCCGGCGCGCGCCCGTCGGCCGGCCGATCCGCAACACCCGGATCCACGTCCTCGACGACGGCCTCCAGCCGGTCCCGGTCGGTGTGCCCGGCGAGATCCACCTGGGCGGGCACGCCGTCGGCCGGGGCTACCTCGGCCGCCCGGAGCTGACCGCGGCGACGTTCGTCCCCGACCCGTACGGCGCCCCCGGCGACCGGCTGTGCCGCACCGGCGACATCGGCGTCCAGCGGCCCGACGGCCAGGTGGAGTGGCTGGGCCGGCGGGACGGCCAGGTCAAGCTGCGCGGGTTCCGCATCGAGCTGGGCGAGGTCGAGCACGCCCTGCGGGAGCTGCCCGAGGTGCGGCAGGCGGTGGTCCTGCTCCGCCGCGACCTGCCGGGGGGCGAACCGGCCCTGGTCGCCTACGTGGTGCCCCGCGAGGGCAGCGGGGCGGGCGAGGAGGAGCTGCGGCAGGGGCTGCGGGCGCGGGTGCCCGCGTACATGGTGCCGGCGTTCTTCGTCGTCCTCGGCTCCCTGCCGGTCAACACCAGCGGCAAGATCGACAAGCGGGCGCTCCCGCTGCCGTCCGCCGGGCGGGGCCGGGGCGGCGCCCCGTACGTCGCTCCCCGCACCCCCGCCGAGCTGGTGCTCGCCGAGGTGTGGCGCGGTGTCCTCGGCGTCGACGAGGTCGGGGTGCACGACGACTTCTTCCGGCTGGGCGGCAGCTCCCTGTCCACCGTCCGGGTGGCGGCGCAGGCGACGGCGCGCGGCCTGCGGGTGACCGTGCGGGACCTCATCGAGGCTCCGACGATCGCCCGGCTGGCGTCCCGGGCCGGGGCGGCGGCCGCGGCGGAGGTCCGGTCGGAGGTCCTGCTGCGCGACGGGGAGGGCGCGCCCCTGTGGTGCGTGCACCCGACCGGCGGCAGCGCCGCGTGGTACGTGCCGCTCGCCCGCGAACTGCCGCCGGGGCGGCCCGTGCGGGCGTTCCAGGCGCGCGGCCTGCTGGGCGGGGTGGACCCGACGACGGTGGCCGGGATCGCCGCCAACTACGTCGCCGAGATCACCGCGCACGGCGGGCGGGGGCCGCACGACCTGCTGGGCTGGTCCATGGGCGCCAACCTGGCGCTGGAGATGGCGACGCAGCTGTACGAGTCCGGGCACACGGTGGAACCGCTGGTGCTGATCGAGCCGTACCTGCCCAACCCGGTGGCGGCCGGGCGGCTCGCGGGCGTGGGCCGCGACATGGTGACGGCGCTGGGCCTGCGCGACCGGATCCGCGCGCTCGCCCCGTCGCCGGAGCGGGAGGCCGCGGTGGCGGAGCTGACCGCGCTGCTGCTGGGCGCGGGGATGAGCCCGAGCGAGGCGGCGCTGGTGGAGAACGCGCCGATCGAGGTGTGGCACTCGCTGCTGGTCGCGCTGGCCGGCTACCGGGTGCGTCCGTACCCCGGCCACGTCCACCTCGTGGTGGGCAGTACGGCGGCCGGGCTGCCGGAGGACGAGCCGATGCCCGGTCTGGACGTCGGATACCGGACCTACGTCGCACGGTGGCGCGAGCTGGCCCTGGGCGGGGTGACGGTCCATGTCACGGAGGGGGACCACATGTCGATGATGTCGGGGCGGCTGATGCCCACCACCGCCGCGGTGCTGGCGGGGATCGGGACGGGGGTCGTCCGATGACCGCGCCCACCACCACGGCGCCGGACGTGGCGGCCACCGGGACCCCGGACACGCCGACGGCCGCCGCCACGGCCGTGGCGGCCCCCACGGCGACGCGCCCCGCCGGGACCCCGGTGACGGGCTTCACCGAGCAGTACCTGCTCTCGCCGGCGGTGAACGCCGACCCGTACGGCTACCTCGACGCGCTGCGCGACCACGACCCCGTGTACTGGAGCGCGATGCACCGGGCGTGGCTGGTCACCGGCCACGACCACCTGGTGCGGTGCCTGCGCGACCCCGCCGTCTCGGCGGACCGGGTGCGTCCGCTGATGGACGCCGTGCCGGAGGGCGCCCGCGACGACGCGGAGCGGGCGTTCGGGATCCTGTCCCGCTGGATGGTGTTCAACGACCCGCCGGAGCACCGGCGCCTGCGCCAGGTGTTCCAGGACCAGTTCGCCGCCCGGGCGATCAACCGCTACCGCGGGTTCGTCGAACGCGCCACGCGGGCGATGGCCGACCGGCGGGCCGCGCCCGGCCGGGTCGGCGACCTGGTCGCGGACCTCGCCCGTCCGCTGCCGGCCCTGGTGTTCGCCCGCTGGCTGGGCGTGCCGCAGGCGCAGGCCCCGTCCTTCTGGTACTGGAACGCCCGGGTGGGCGACCTGGTGCTCGGCGCCGCCCAGGAGGAACGCGAGTACCGCACCTCCCTCCAGTCGCTGGTCAACCTGGAGGACTACCTCGCCGACCTGGTGCGGCAGCGCCGGGCGGAGCCGAAGGACGACCTGATCAGCGCCGTGCTGGCGGGCGGCCGCGTCGGGACGTCCGTCAGCGAGGAGGAGTTCGTCGGGATGCTGACGCAGATGGCCTTCGCCGGCGGCGAGACGACGAGCAACCTCGTCGCCAACACGCTGCTCGCGCTGCTGAGCCGGCCGGAGCAGCTGGCGGCGGTCCGCGAGGACCCGGCGGCGCTCGTGCCGGCGGCGGTGGAGGAGACGATGCGCTTCGACGGGCCGTCGAAGATGTCGATCCGGATCGCGGCGGGCGACCTCGACCTGGACGGCCGGGCGGTACGGGCCGGGGACCGGCTGTTCCTGGTCACGGCGGCCGCCAACCGGGACCCGGACCGCTTCCCCCACCCCGGCCGGTTCGACGTCCGGCGCGGCGACGGCGGGCCGCTGCACCTGGGCTTCGGGTTCGGCGCGCACTTCTGCGTCGGCGCGGCGCTCGCCCGGCTGGTCGCCGTCAGCGCGGTCGACGTGCTCGTACGGGAGCGTCCCGGTCTGGAGCTGGTCGACGAACCCCTGTCCTGGCAGCCGTCGCTGCTCAACCGCGCGCTGACGGCCCTGCCCGTCCGCTACTGACCATCCGCCGCCCGAACGGCGGCGCGACGAAGGGTTCGACATGGCGAACACTCTGACGAGCGCGGGGGCGCGTCTGTGGTCACCGGCCCGGCAGCGGTCGTTCCGGCTGCTCTGGATGGGCCAGTCCCTGTCCCTGCTCGGTGACGGTTTCAGCTACATCGCGTTCTCGTGGATCACCCTGGGCCTCACCGGTTCGACCCTGAGCCTCGGGTACGTGCTGGCGTTCCAGGCGGTGCCGCGCGCGGTGCTGACGCTGGTCGGCGGGTCGCTCAGCGACACGTGGTCGAGCCGGAGGCTGATGGCGTTCTCCAGCTGGGCGCGGGCCGTCCTGATGGTGACCGTGGGGTTCCTGGGGTTGGCGGGCTCGCTGACGGTGTGGATGCTGTGCGCGGCCGCCGCGCTGTTCGGCGCGGTGGACGCGTTCTTCCAGCCGGCCCGGGCGTCCATCCTGCCGACGGTGGTCGAGAAGGAGACGCTGGCGCCAGCCAACGCCCTGCTGGGGGTGGGCGCCAAGGTCTCGGCCGTGCTCGGCCCCGCCGTGGGCGGCCTGGTGGTGGCGGTGACGGACGCCCCGGTCGCGTTCCTCGTGGACGGCGTGTGCTTCGCGCTGTGCGGGCTGTGCGTGGCGGGCGTCAGGACGCTGCCCGCGGCCCCGGGGGACGGCGGGCCCCCGGCGGGGGCGGCCGCCCCCGCCGCCTCCCTGGCGGCCCGCATCCGGGAGGGGCTGCGCTACGCGTGGGAGGACCCCCGCATCCGTACCGTGCTGGTCGTCGACACGGCGGTGACGTTCTGTCACTCCGGCCCGTTCACGGTGGGGTTCGCGACCCTCGCCAAGATCGACCTGGCGGGCGGCTCCACCACCCTGGGGCTCCTCAACGGGGCCCTGGCGGGCGGGGCCATGCTGGGCGCCCTGGCCGGCGGGATGGTGGGCGGCCGGCCGCGGGTCGGGCTGCTGATCGCGGCGCTGGCCGGCTGGCTCGCCCTGGGCATGGGCGTGCTCGGGACGGTCGGGAGCACGGCGGCGGCGCTCGGCACGGTCCTGATGATGGGGTTCGGCATCGGCTTCCAGGGCGTGTTCGGCGTCAGCTGGATCCAGCGGAACATCGACGGGTCGGTGCTGAGCCGGGTGATCTCCGTGGACATGGTCCTCGGCTACGCCGTCGCCCCCCTGTCGCTCGTCGTCTGCGGGGCGCTGGCCCGGTCCGGCACGGGGCCGATGTTCGCGCTGACGGCGGTGGTCCTGACCCTGACGGCGCTGGGGGTGCTCGCCTCGCGGACCGTGCGGGAGATGCGCTGACGGGCCCGCGGACGGCCGTGGCCGCTGCGGACCGCACGCCCCGGCGGGGCCGTGCGGTCCGCGGCGGCGTGCCGGGCCCGGGGGGACGGCCGGTCAGGACGCGAAGGAGACGGAGAACTCGCACAGCGCCGCCCGGTTGCTCCGGCCGGTCTTCGTGCCCAGGCTGGCGATGTGCTTCTCGACCGTGCGGGGCGAGATGTACAGGCGGTCGGCTATCTCCTTGTTGCCCAGCCGCTCCGGGAGCAGCTGGAACACCTCGTACTCGCGGACCGTCACGCCGAGGGCGCGCAGTTCCTCGGGGATGCGGCTGCTGCCGGTGCGGTGCTGGTGGACGGGGGCGCCGAGGCGGCGCAGGGCGGCGCGGCAGGCGTTGGTGACGGCGGGGACGGAGGCCTGGTGGAAGTGGTGCTCGGCGCGGCGGAGCCAGGCGACGGGCTCGCCCCAGCCGTTCGCGTGGGCGTCCTCGGACAGCAGCCGCAGCGCGAGGTGGAGGGCGGTCGGGTACGGCTCGGCGGCGCGCAGCGCCTCGGCCGCGGCCTCTCCGGCCTCGGCGGGCCGGCCCTCCCGGCCGAGCAGCACCGCGTCGGCGAACAGCACGAACTGCCGGTTCCACCGCATGCGGCCCGGGGCGGTCGCGGCGATCTCCTCCTGGGCGGGCCGCCCGGCGTCCCCGGACAGCACGTCGAGGAGGACGCCGATGCCGTACCGGCCGCTCAGGTAGTACGTGCTGGGGTTGGCGTGCTCCAGCGCGGCCACGTCGCGCAACGCCCGTACGGCGCCGGGGCGGTCCTCCTCCATGAGGGAGCAGAAGGCCCGGGCGAGCCCGAGGGTCAGCGGCTCCTCCTGCGAACCGGCGCCCTCCCACTCGGCGAACGCGGCCAGCGCCCGCTCCATGGCGGGCCGGTCGCCCCGGTGGGCGGCCAGGGCCGCCTGGGCCATCAGCACGTACCGGCTGGCCGGGGCGAGGCGGAGCCGCTGGACGACGGCGAGGCACTCCTCGCCGGCGCGCCGGGCGGCGTCGAAGTCGCCGCGCAGGACGGCGTCGAGGACGAGGATGCCGTCGATGGTGTGGACGATGGTGGCCGAGCCGACCCGCAGCGCCTCCTCGCGGGCGGTGAGGAGCGGGGCGGTGCTGCCGTCGGTGAGCCAGTTGTTGCCGCCGATCCGGGTGAGCGCGTACATCCTCCGCAGGGGCAGGCGGTGCTGCTCGGCGGTGAGCAGGGCGGACTCCAGCAGGGCGGTCGACTCGTCGAAGTCCCGCTCCCGGGCGAGGGTGGCGAGCAGTTCCCACGCCTGGCAGACGGTGGCGGGCAGGGCGTGGCGCTCGGCGGCCTGGAGGGCGGAGCGGGCCAGTTTCTCGGCCTGCTGGGTGCAGTCGGGGCCGGGGGTGTCGAGGGCCAGGTAGGCGGCGGCGACGTCGACGAGGGCGGTGGCCCGCTCGTCGGGGTCGCGCCGCAGCAGCGCGCGGGCCTGGGCGATGGCGCGGTTGCCGTCCTCCCAGCGTCCGGCGGTGTGGGCGACCTTGGCGAGGCGGGTGTGCAGGGCGGCCAGGCGGTGGACGGTCAGGTCGGTCCCGGCGAGGGCGTTCAGCTCGCGGGCGAGGCCGAACGCCCGGCCGAAGTCGCCGGTCTCGGCGAGCGCCGGCAGCAGCGTCTCCAGGACCTCGGCGCGGCGGGTCGCCTCCCCGCTGTCGGCCAGCAGCCGCTCGGCGCGGGACAGCAGGGTGACGGCCGAGCTGATCGCGCCGGCGGCCAGGGCGCGCCGGCCGGCCTCCGCGAAGAGGCGCCCGGCCTCGGTGACGTCGCCCTCCTCGGAGCGCAGTCCGGCGGCGAGCTGGCACCAGTCGCCCTCCAGGTCCGGGTGGAGCGCCTGCACCGCGGCGGCCGCCCGGCCCGCGAGCTCCGCGCGTCGACCGGGGGTGAGCTGGGTGAACAGCGCCTCGACGGCGAGCGGGTGGCGGAAGGCGTACCAGTCGGGGGCGGGCTCGTCGGGGACGACGAGCCGGGAGGCGACTCCGGCGTGGAGGTGGCTGAGGAGTTCCCGGTCGTCGGCACCGGTGACGTCCTGGAGCACGGTGAGGGGGAAGCGGCGGCCGATCACGGCGGCCGCCGAGAACAGGTTCCTCCCCTGGGGGCCGAGCCGGTCGACCCGCTGGAGGAGGCCCTTGGCCGTGGAGGTGGAGACGTCGCCGCGGAGGTCGCCCACCACCTTCCAGCCGTCGTCCCCGTTGACCAGGGACCCGCCGGCGACCATGGACTGGAGGCGCTCCTCCACGAGGAGGGGGCTGCCCGCGCTGTCCTCCCACAGCCGTTCCAGGACGGCCGGCGGGACGCCCCGGGTGTCGGTGCCGAGCTGGGAGGCGGCGAGGGCGAAGACCTCGGCGCGGGTGAGGGACGCCAGGTCGAGGGTGGTGCCCACGCGCCGCCGGCGGGCCGACTCGGCCAGGTCGAGGGCGTCGCAGGGCTCGGTGCGGATGGTGGCCAGCAGGACGACGGGGGCCTGGTCGAGGTTGTCCACCAGGTACTCGACCACGGCCAGCGTCTCGGGGTCCGCGTCGTGCAGGTCCTCCAGGAGCAGCAGGGTGCCGCGGTCCCTGCCGGTGGCGATGAGCAGCCGGAGCACCGCCTCCCCGAGGACGATCATGGAGCTGCCGGCCTGGACGTCGCCTCCCCAGTCGGGGACGAGCCGCCCGAGGACCGGCCGGTAGGGGCCCAGCGGCAGGTCGTCCAGGGGTTCGCCACCGCGGAACAGCGACATCAGGGCCTCGGTGAGCGGCCGGAACGGGACGGCGGGGCCGGTGGTGGTGGACCGGCCCCGCAGTACGCGCATCCCGTGGTCGACGGCCATGCCGACCGCTTCGGCGGCGAGCCGGGTCTTGCCGATGCCCGCCTCGCCGACCAGGAACACCCCGCGCCCACGCTGTGCGCACGCGTCGTCCAACGCGCGGGCGAGTTCCCGTAATTGGGGGTCACGTCCGACGATGTGCGGAACATGTGAACGCATGAGCGCATGCTAGTGCTCACCACTGCGAACCGGTCAACGGGTACGGAAGGCACCCGTCGACCGCCGGGGTGTCCCGGCGGCGGGGCGGCGTCCGGGTCAGCCGTGCGCGTTGGGCAGGGAGACGCTGGTGTCGAAGGAGCTGAGGGTGATGACGATGCCGCTGGTGAGGACCATTCCGGACAGGGCGCGGGCCCGGGCGCAGGCCCGGTTTCGGCCGGAGAGGGCGATGCCGCCGGCGGGGTCGCCGGTGCGGGCGGCGGCGGTCTCCTCCGGGACGGCGGCGGACGAGGGGGTGGCGGACGAGGCGGTGACGGGGGTGTTCCGCATGGCGGGGTCGCCTTTCTCGTTGCTGGATGAGGGAGGGGAGGTACGGGGTGCCGGGCGGCCGGTGGTCAGCCGCGCCGGTGGGTGTCGAGGAGCAGGACGGAGGGGACCTCGTCCGGGAAGGCGAGCCTGAGCAGCTGGTGGCCGATGCCGGAGAGGCCGGTGAGCAGGCCCGGGGACGAGACGTGGCCGGGGGTGCCGCAGCGGTGGCCGTACTGTTCGAGGCCGCCGAGCACTTCGCCGGTGCGGCGGGTCAGCGCGTCCCGCGCGCCGTCGTGTCCGCGCGCGGCGAGCGCGGCCAGCAACTCCAGCGGGCCCGCCGCGCCGTGGCGGATGCTCAGGTCGCCGGGCCGGCCGGGCGCGCCGGCGAGGCGCACCCACCGGTCGGCGTCCGCGTCGGCGGGCAGGCCCCCGGTGGACGGCAGGGCGTCCAGGGCCGCCAGGGCGGTGCCGGACAGGCCCGCGTACCAGCCGAGCCCTCCGCCGGTGCCGCCTGAGTCGCCGGTCCCGCCTGAATCGCCGGTGCCGTCCTGACCGCCGGTGCCGTCCCGGTGCGGGGCGGCCGCGAGGGCGGAGCGCAGCAGGGCGGCGCCGGTCGCGGCGTACGGCTCCGGGGCGGCCCCCGGAGGACCGGCCGGGTCGGCGGGGAGCTCCGCCGCGTACCGCAGCAGGGCCCAGCCGACCCCGGCGCCGCCGTCGGCGAAGCCGGGACCGCCGAAGGGCCCGGCCGCCGGGCCGAGGAGCCGGCCGGCGAGCCGGTGGGCCAGGCCGGCCGCGGCGGGCGCGGCGCCGGTGCAGTGGGCGGCGAGGGCGGCGGCCAGCGCTCCGGCGAGACCGTCGGCGAGGCCGGCGGGCGGGTCACCGGGCAGGTCGTCGGGGCGCCCGCCGGGGTGCCCGTCCGGGGCGTCGCCGCACGCGGCACGTCCGAGGGCGTCCAGCGCGGTGGGCAGGTGGGCGAGCAGGTCGTCACCGAGCAGCGGGGCCAGCCGGGCGACGGCGTAGACGACGCCGCCCAGCCCGTGCAGGGCGCCCGGGCCCGCGGCGGCGCCCAGCCCGGGGTCGCCGGCCAGCGCGGCCAGCAGGTCCGGGAGGGGGCGCACGGCCTGCCGGGCGAGGTCGGTGTAGCGCTGCGCGCCGGCGAGGGAGCCGAGCTGGGCGAGGAACAGGGCGACACCGCAGTAGCCCTGCGCCAGCCCGCCGCCCATCGGCAGGACGGCCCAGTGGCCGGGGGTCACCTCCTCCAGGCCCAGCCAGTTGACGCGTCCGCCGCCGTGCACCGCGCGGGCCGCGATCTCGTCGGCGATGCCGCAGGCCGCGCTCAGCATGCGGGACGCGTCGGGCGCGACGGGCGCGACGGGGTGCACGGACAGTTCGGAACGCGGGCCGGTCGCCCCGGAGTTGGCCTGGGCGACGGCGAGCGTCGCGTTGACGATCCACTCCTGGTCGTAGCGGTCCACCTCGCCCATCGCCGCGATCTTGCCGCGCGCGGCGTCCAGGGCGGGCCGCGGGAGGAGCCCGTCGAGGCGTGCGCCGCGGGCCGTCCACACGGCCGCCCGCGCGGGGCGGTGGGCGAAGAAGGGCACGTCGCCGGCCCACAGGTCGGCGATCTCGTGCTCGACGAGCCGCTGCCGGGCGGGGTCGTGGGCGGACTCGGTCCACAGCAGGGAGAACACCGACTCCCGTGCCAGGGCGTCACCGAGGACGCCGGGGTGGGTGGACTCCTCCAGGAGCGTGGCGTAGAGGCGGGTGGAGCGGGCGATGAGCCGGCCCCTGCCGTCCGCCCAGCGGTCCAGGAGGCCGTCGAGGAGCTCGCCGCGGTGGGCGGCGATCGTCTCGTAGGCGGCCCGGAACCCCTCCAGCAGGGCGGCGCGGTGGTCGGCGTGCCGGACCGGCCGGGCGTCCGGGACGGGCCGGTTGTGGGCGGCGGCGCTGCGGACCGGGCCGCGCACCATGCGCATCCCGTCCGTACCGGAGTCCTCCCAGCGCATGCCGTCGCTGGGGTACGCCTCCCCGTCGGCGCCGCCCAGCCCGGAGATGTCGAGGGCGCCGTTGTCGCCGATGAGCAGGCTGGGCAGCAGGCAGGTGCGGTGGACCGAGACCCGCAGGGCCTCCGCGGCCGGGTCCGGGCCGGCGGTCGCCGCCTGCGGCAGGTCGGCGTGCAGCAGCGTCTCGGCGTCGACGAGGAGGGGCTGGTCGCCGCAGGCGATGACGTTCTCGTAGTGCATGTCCACGCCGTCGAGCGCGTACAGCAGGGCCAGCAGCGCGCCCTGGCGGCGGTAGAACCGGTCGAGTTCGAGGGGGCCGCGGCACCAGCGGTGCTCGATGAACTCCATCCAGCCGTGGTCGGCGCGGTGGACGGAGCGGGGGGTGCGCAGCCCGAGGCCGGGCGTCCTCCCGTTGAGCCAGGCCACGGCCCGGTCGAGCAGCGCGTGCTGGTCGAGGGGGCGGGGCTTGTAGACGACGGTGCGCCCCCCGGCGAAGTGGAGGAGGGCGACGGACCGGCCGCCCTGGTGGGCGTCGCCGCGGTCGAGGTCGACGCGGACGAGCGGGCCGGGGTCGGCGCCGTCGCACAGCTTCGCCACGATGGCGGCGCGGTCCTCGGCGTAGCGCGTCAGCAGCTCGGCCGTGGCCGCCGCCGTGTCGAGGCAGGTCTCGCCCAGCATCCGGGCGAGGACCGGGTAGCGGGCGAGGAGCGCGGCCAGCGCGCCGGGCGCGCGCAGGCCGTCGAGGAAGGCGGCGAACCTGTCGCGCGGGGTGGCGCCGGCCAACCGGCCGCCGGTACGGGCGTGGTGCAGCTCCGTGACGAGGGTACGGGCCGCCTGGCGGGCCAGCCGGCCGCCCAGCAGCGCGGTGAACGCCGTCCGGGCGGCGGCGGTCTCGCCGGGGGCGGTGCGGAGGTGCGCGGCGGTGGCGGCCCAGGCGGCCGCGACGAACGGCCGGAGCACCGGCAGGAACACGGCGGGCCCCTCGGCCCGCGCCGCGTCGCCCCGCGGCACCGGGCGCGGCGCGCGGAGGTCGGCGGCCAGGGCGCCCTCGACGAAGCGGGCCCACTCCGGCTTGGCGGTACGCGCCGCGAGGCGGCCGGCCGGCTCCGCGGCGAGCCCGAGGGCCACGTCCTCACCGACGCCGAGGGCGGCCAGGCGGCCGGCGAAACCCGCGGCGTCCCCGACGGACCACGGCACCGGGGTGTCCGCGCCGGGCGCGGCGACCGGCGCGGGGGCGTCCGGCGCGGCCAGCCGTTCCCGCAGGGTGAGGCCGGGGGCCCACCAGGCGGGAGGCAGCGGGCCGAGCTGAGCTTCTCGGGCGAGGGCGGTGTCAGTCACGGCAACGAAACTCCCAGAGCCCGGCGGCGGGCACATGGGGGCCGCTCCCCCATATTCTGCGGACGCGCCCCCGGGCGGGCGCGCGGGGGCGGGGGCCGCCCCCGCCTCCGGTACGCGTACGGCTTCCCCGTCCCGCGCCGCCGCGCCCCCTCCGCACCGCCGTCCCGCCGTACGGCGGCGGCTTCCCCGGCGCGGTTCCCCACCGGGCGGCGGCGGCTTTCCCCGCGCGGCCACCCGGCTCCTGGCCGTGAGGCGCCCGGCGCCGTCCCGCCGTACGACCGTGACCTCCCCGGCGCCACCCACCTCCTCTCCCCTGCCTCCCTCTCCCGCCGTGCCCGTCGCCCCCTCTCGTCCGGCCGGGCCGGCGGAAATGTGGGGGCGGGGGCCCGATGCCCGGCGCGGGGTCCGGCCGGACCCTGGGACCAGTGCCGCAACCACGTCGCATGTTTGGAGGACTCGGTGGGAGAACCCGTGCTCGTCAGCGTCGTCGCCCTGGACCCGGTGCTGGAGGCCGGCATCCGGAGCACTCTGTCGGCGTGTCCGGAGATCGCCCTCACCACCGCGGCGGACGAGCCGCGGGTCGTCGTGATGACCGTCGACCAGGTGTCCCCTTCCGAGGTGGACGCCCTGCGGTCGGTCCGTGCGGCCCCGTCCCAGCCGGAGGTGGTCCTCGTCGCCAGCCGGCTGGCCCCCGGGGACGCCCTGCACGCGCTGGCGGCCGGGGCGCGGGGCCTGCTGCGCCGCTGCGAGGCGGACGCCGCGCGGCTCACCCGGGCCGCGCTGGCGGCCGCGCGCGGCGACTGCACCCTGCCGCCCGACCTGCTGGACCAGCTGCTCAGACACGCGGAGACCGGCGGCGCGGGCGGGGCCTCCCCCGCGTGGGCGGGGGCGAGCCTGGACGACCGGGAGCGGTCGGTGCTGCGCCTGGTCGCGGACGGCCACGAGACGAACGAGATCGCCCGGCGCCTGTGCTACTCGCCCCGTACGGTGACGTCCGTCGTGCACGACATCACGCGGCGGTTCCGGCTGCGCAACCGGGCGCACGCCGTCGCCTACGCGCTGCGGACGGGGCTGCTGTGACGGCGCCGGCCCCGGTCGCGCCGCCGGCCCCGGCGGCGGGGGGCGTGCGGGTGCGCGTGGTCCAGGCGGCGGGCCGTCCGGCGGCGTCCGGGCGGGTCGGGGCGATGCTGCGCCAGGCGGGCATCGACCCGGCCCCCGGGCCTGGCGCGGTCACCGTGGTGGTCACCGCGACCGTCGAGGAGGCCGTGGCCCTGTGCCCCGGTGCCGGCGACCGGCTCCTGGCGGTCTGTGACACGGTGTCGGCGTCCGGTCTGCGGGAGGCGTTGCGGGCCGGTGTCCGCGCGGTCCTCCGCTCGTCGGACCTGACGCCCGCCCAGCTGGCGGCCGCCGTGCACGGTGCCTGGCACGGCGACAGCCGCGTACCGTACTCCGCGCTGGTCCGGTTGCTCGGCGGGGCGGCCGCCACCGACCCGCCGCGCCTGACGCCGCGCCAGCACTCGGTGCTCTCCCTGATGGCGGAGGGCCACGGCAACGCGGTGATAGCGCGGACCCTGTCGTGCTCGCCGCACACAGTGAAGAACACCGTGTACGAACTGATGGGCCGTCTGCAGGCCCGCACCCGCGCCCAGGCCGTGGCCTGCGCCGTCCGCTGGAGCCTGATCTAGCTTTTCCGCCAACCCGGGGATGCTTTCCGGTCGAGAATCCCCTCCGTTCACCGTGTCTTCACGGCCCTGCCCCCCAACGGATATTACTCTTCATTGACCATGGCTTTAGATTGCCTTGGCGAAGTCGGGTTCCGTTGCCGTGGAGGGAGGGTCGACGCGTGCGGTTATCGAAGCCGGCCAGGACGGCCCCGTCCGCCGTCCTGGCCCTCCTCGTCCTTCCCCTGGCGGTCCTCTCCCTCGTCCTCGTGCAGGCGCTGGTCTCCGCCGCCCCGGTGCAGGCCCGCGCCGCGGGCCCGTACACCGGCGCCGAGGCGCCCCGCGTCCACGCCCCGGCCACCGGGCAGCAGACGAGTGCCGGGACGAGGGAGTGCGAGCAGCCGGGAACCACCGTCAGCGGCACGGCGCGCGGCCGCGACCGGCACCGCGCCGGCGTCCACGCGCTCCTCTCCCCGACGGCCCTCCGCCCGTCCTGCACGGCGGAGGCGCAGGAGGACCGCCTGCGGGCCGGCCCGGCCCCCCTGCCGCACCGGGAGAGACCGCGCGCCGCACCCACCCAGGCCGCCCTCCAGGTCTTCCGCTGCTGAGCGGTGCCGCTCACCCGGCCCTGTTCCCATCGGTCCGACGCGCCGTGACGGCGCGCCAGGAGGAATCACCTGATGCAACCCCTCATCGACAACGCCCGCACGTTCGGACAGCGCCCTGAGGAGTTCGCCAAGCTCGCAGAAGGCCAGTCCCCCGAGGTCCTCTTCATCACCTGCTCCGACTCGCGGGTCGTCCCCGCCCTGATCACGGGCGCCCGCCCCGGCCAGCTGTTCGAGCTGCGCACCGCGGGCAACATCGTCCCCCCGTACACCACGGGACGCCCCACCGGCGAGGCGGCCACGATCGAGTACGCCGTCGAGGTCCTCGGCGTGCGCGACGTGGTGGTCTGCGGCCACTCCCACTGCGGCGCCGTGGGCGCGCTGGTGCGGGGCGACGACCTCAGCGCCGTGCCGGCGGTACGCGAGTGGCTGGCGCACGCCGCGCCCGAACCGTCGCCGGGCCCGGCCGACGACCCGGCCGTCGCCGACGCCGTACAGCACCACGTGCTGGCCCAGTTGCTGCGGCTGCGCTCGTACCCGTGCGTCGCGCAGCGCCTGCGGGACGGCCGGCTCACGCTGCGCGGCTGGTACTACGAGGTGCACACCGGGGCCGTACGGGAACACCGCGCGGCCACCGACACCTTCGAGTCCCTGTGAGGCGGGCGAACACCGTGCTGTCCCGATTCCCTCACCTGCGGCAGGACTTCGCCGCCTCCCTCGTCGTGTTCCTCGTCGCCGTCCCGCTGTGCCTGGGCGTCGCCGTCGCCTCCGGCGCGCCCGCCGAACTCGGCCTGGTCACCGGCATCGTGGGCGGTGTCGTCACCGGCCTGATGCGCGGCAGCAGCCTCCAGGTGTCCGGGCCGGCCGCGGGCATGACCGTGCTCGTCTTCGAAGCCGTCCACGAGTTCGGCCTGCCCGCCCTGGGCGTGATCGTGCTGCTGGCGGGAGCGCTCCAGATCGCCCTGGGCGTGCTGCGGTGGGGCCGCTGGTTCCGGGCCATCTCCGTGTCCGTCGTGGAGGGCATGCTCGCCGGCATCGGCCTCGTCATCATCGCCGGCCAGCTGTACGCGGCCGCCGGGGTGAAGGCCCCCGCCTCCGGACTGGACAAGATCATCGGCCTGCCCGGCGCGGTCGTGGAGGTCGTCGGCAGCCGTTCGGCGCTGGTCTCGCTCGCCATCGGCGCGGGCACCGTCGCCGTGATCGTGCTGTGGCAGCGCCTGCCGAAGCGGGTCCGCACGGTTCCGGGCGCGCTCGCCGCGGTCGTCCTGGCCACGGCCGCCACGCAGCTGTTCGCACTGCCGGTGGCGACCGTGCAGGTGGACGGACTGCTCGGCGCCGTCCAGCCGCCCGGCCTCGACGCCTTCGGGAAGCTGGGCGACGTCGCCCTGCTCGGCACCGCCCTCGCGTTCGCGCTGATCGCGTCGGCGGAGTCGCTGTTCAGCGCGGCGGCCGTGGACCGGCTGCACGACGGCCCGCGCACCCACTACGACAAGGAGCTGATCGCCCAGGGCACCGGCAACGCGGTCTGCGGCGTGCTCGGCGCGCTGCCGATGACCGCGGTGATCGTCCGCAGCTCGGCCAACGTGCAGGCGGGTGCCCGGACGAAGGCGTCCCGGGTGCTGCACGGCGTCTGGCTGCTGCTGTTCGCGGCGCTGCTGCCGGCCACCCTGGGCCTCATCCCCCTGGCGGCGCTCGCCGGCATCCTCGTCCACGCGGGCTGGAAGCTGATCCCGTTCCGGGCCGTCGCCTCCCTGTGGCGCGCGCACCGGGGCGAGGCGCTGATCCTGGTGGTGACGGCGGTGGCGATCGTCGCGGTGAACATGTTCGAGGGCGTGCTCATCGGTCTCGCCCTTTCCATCGCGAAGGCCGCGTGGGACGCGTCGCACATCAGGGTGACGGTCGTCGACAAGGGCGTCGGCCCCGTCCAGGCCCACCTGTCCGGCAACGCGACCTTCCTGCGCCTGCCGAAGATCCTGGACACCCTGGAGTCCCTCCCCCACGACCGCCCGGTCGAACTGGACCTCTCGGGTCTCCACCACCTCGACCACGCCTGCCGTACGGCTCTGGAGAACTGGTCGGAGCGTCACAGCGCGATGCTCGCCACCCCGGTGAGACCACCGGAGCCGTCCACCGTGTGACCGCGGCGGGGCCCGGCCGTCCCCGGGCCCCGTCGTCCACGGCACGGCGGGCGCGGGCGCCCGGCCCGGACGGGCCGGGCGCCCGCGCCCGACCGGTCGGCGTGCGTCGTACCCGCCTCGGTGTCCGGGGCGGCGAGCGCGTGGGCTCAGCCGGTGGGGGACGCCAGCCCGACCCGGTAGGCGAGGACGACGGCCTGGACCCGGTCGCGCAGGCCGAGTTTGGCCAGGATCCTCGACACGTAGGTCTTGACCGTCTCGGGGGTGATGAAGAGTTCCGCGGCGATCTCCGCGTTCGACAGCCCCTCAGCGATCTGCCGGAGCACCTCCAGCTCGCGCGGGGTCAGGGCCCGTACCACGTCGTCCCTGGCCGGCCGGGAGGTGTCGGCCGGGCGCAGGTGTTCGGCGAAGTGGCCGATGAGGTGGCGGGTCACGGCGGGGGCCAGCAGGGCCTCGCCCCTGGCGACCGTCCGGACGCCGTTGACCAGCTCCGCCGGGGGCGCGTCCTTGAGGAGGAAGCCGCTGGCCCCGGCACGCAGCGCGTCGTAGACGTAGGCGTCGACGTTGAAGGTGGTGACGACCAGCACCTTCGGCGGCGCCTCGGCGTCGGGACCGGCCAGTTGCCGGGTCGCCTGGATGCCGTCGAGCAGGGGCATCCGGATGTCCATCACCACCACGTCGGGGCGCAGGCGCCCTGCGGCCCGGACGGCCTCGTGCCCGTTCTCGGCCTCTCCGACGACCACCATGTCGGGCTGGGCGGAGAAGATGGTGACGTAGCCGGTGCGCACCAGCGCCTGGTCGTCGCAGACGAGCACACGGACGGGTGGCGGCGCGTCACTCACGGGGTCGCTCCGATGCGGGCCTGGACGGAATCGTGGCGTGGACCTCGAACCCGCCTTCGGGCCGGGGTCCGGCCTCCAGTTCACCACCGACCATCCGCGCCCGTGCACGCAGCCCCGCCAGTCCACGTCCGCCCGCGGGGTCCGGCTCCCGCGCGGCGGGCGCGGCCGCCGGGGAGGCGGCGGGCCCGTCGGTGGTCACCTTGATCTCGATGCGCTCCTCGCCGTGCCGGACCAGGACCCGTGTCGTCCGCCCGGCGGCGTGCTTCATCGCGTTGGTGAGCGCCTCCTGCACCACCCGGTACGCGGCCAGCTCCACGTCCACGGACTGCGCCCGCCGCTCGCCCTGCTCGCCGAACTCGACCGGCTGTCCCGACCTGCGGGCCCGTTCGACCAGGTCCCCGAGCCGGCCCAGGGTGGGTGCCCGGTCCGCGTGCGCCGGGTCCGCGGACGCCGACTCGCCGGTCGCCTCCAGCACGTCGAGCAGGTAGCGCAGCTCTGTCAGCGCCCGACGGCCGGTGTCGCTGACGGCCGAGAGTCCCTCGCCGGCCTTGTCCGGTGCGGAGGTGAGCAGGAACTGTGCCGCGTCCGCCTGGACCACCATGGCCGTCACATGATGGGTGACCACGTCGTGCAGCTCGCCGGCGATTCGTGCCCGCTCCGCGGACGTGGCCACCTCGGCGGCCAGCCGCCGCCGCTGCGCCTCCTCCGCACGCCGTGTGCGCGCGGTGCTCCCCACCAGCCAGAACGCGGCCAGGGTCAGATAGAACGCGAGGTAGTCCGCGATGCCCTGCGGTGAGCCGAGACGGTCCAGGACGAGGGCCAGCGCGGCGTAGCCCGCACTCACCGCGCCCGCCAGTCCACGGCGGAAGCGGACCTGGTGGGCCCCGGCCGAGTACAGGGCCGGATACAGCCCCAGGCTCCCGAACGTCGTCGCGAAGCCCAGCGCCTGGTGCGCGGCGAACGCGCCCGCGACGACGGCCAGACAGCCCGCGGGCCACCTCCGGCGGGCCGCCAGCGGCAGGGACTGGGCCAGGACCAGCCCGACGCCCAGCGCGCTGGCCGGCCGCTCGGGAAGATCCCCGATCTGCGCTCCGATGGGGGACAGGGTGGGCACGAAGGCCGACAGGGCCAGCACCAGGGCGAGGACGCCGTCCTTGAGGAGGACGTCCCGCTCCTCCCACCAGTCGAGCGGCGCACGGCGCCAGGGCGCCTGAGGGGACATCACCACCGTTTCCTCCGGTCAGCAGGGCTGCGTGTGTCGTGCGGATCGACGGGGCAGCAGACGCCCGCCGCGGCGGGCGAGGACGAACATCCGGACGGCGAGCAGCACACCGAGGACGACGGGCACCAGCGCCGCCTCCAGGCCGAAGCCACCGCCGGTCAGCAGAGCGGAGCCCTGCACGTCGACGGTGAACAGGCCCTCGGAGGCGTGCCCGGAGACCGGGATGCCGAGCAACTGCTCGGTGGTGTTCCAGGCGAAGTGCAGGCCCGCGACGAACCAGATGTTACGCCGCCACAGGAACGCGGCGCCGAGCATCAGGCCCGCCTCCAGAGCGATCGCCAGCGCACTCCACGCACTGGCTCCCGGAGTGCCCAGATGGGCGACGCCGAAGAACACCCCGGTGACCACGAGGGCGGCCCGGCTGCCCCGCAGCCGCTCCAGGGCCTGCAGCGCGAGACCGCGGAACAACAGCTCCTCGGTGACCGCGGTGCCGACCTGCACCATGACCGCGGACCAGACGACCGCCACGAGGCCATGGCCCGCCCAGGAGAACGAGTAGCCCCCGAGCGCCGTGATCAGCGAGACGGACACCAGCACGAAACCCAGGCCGATCGCGCCGCCCAGCAGCGCCTCCCGGCCGGCTCCCCGCCGGGCGATCTCCGGCGTCGAGCGTCCCGCGACACGGCGCATGACCAGCCAGTACACGGCCACCGCGGCCACCGCGCCCAGCACCGGAACCGGGCCAGGACCCGTGGCGGTCAGACCCGAGACCACGCCGACGCCGACCAGGCCCGTCAGCATCCAGCCGAGCGGAGAGCGGACGGTCCGGTCGAGAAGACCGCCGCGGGCGTCGTGACCGCCGGGGCCCGTGTCCGGGCCGGGGTCTCCGGCGTGCCGTGCGGTGGACGTTGTGCTCATCGTGGCCTCCCTGGAGCGGTCGCACGGGCTGCGACCCGACCACCACGCTAGGAATCCGGCGCCGTCCGCGAATCACCCCCACAGGGACGGCTCCTGTAGCTCTCACGGGGGACGCGCCCCGGAAAAGGGCCAGGCTCCCGTACGAGAGCGGGACACACGGCCGCCGCGGCGGCGGGGTCGAGGGGGCACGCCGCGGGTTCGAACCGGCCGCAGGGGGTGACGTGGGTCGAGAGCGCCGGCGCCGGGTTCGGCCCCCTCTCGTCCCGACCGTTTCCCCTTCCCCCCGTGCGCACCCCCACGACCGCGCTCCATACCATACCGTATGGTACGGTCGAGCGGAGGAAGCGGACAGCCGAGGAACGAGGGGGCCGCGCATGGCGAGCAGGCAGGACTGGCTGGAGGAGGGCTTCCGGGTGCTGAGCGAGGACGGCGCGCCCGCGCTGACCGTCGAGCGGCTCACCGCACGGCTCAAGCTGACCAAGGGGTCCTTCTACCACCACTTCAGGGGCATGGCCGGGTACAAGACCAACCTGCTCGCGCACTACGAGACCGAGCACACCGGCCGGTACGTCGCCGAGGCCGAGCGCGGCGGCGGAACGGCGGGCGCCAGGCTGCGCCACCTCCTCGAACTGGCCCTGGAGGACAAGGGCGTCAGCGACGGCCTGGAGATCGCCGTGCGGGCCTGGGCGCTGCAGGACGCCGAGGTGCGCGCCCTGCAGCTGCGCGTCGACCGGCTGCGCGTCGACTACCTGCGGGACCTGCTGCGCGAAGCCGGCGGCCCGGACACCGACACGGCGCCCCTGGCCCGCCTGCTGTACCTCCTGCTGGTGGGCGCCCAGCAGCTCGTACCGCCGCTGCCCGCCGAGGAGTTGCGGGAGGTCTACGCCCTGGCGCTGCGGCTCGCGCCGCAGGAGGAAGGAGCGCCCACGTGAACGGTCCGGCCCGCTGGACGCCCCGGCTGATCATCGTGACCGCGGTGCTGCACTTCGCCTGGGCCTTCGTCCAGCCCCACGACTGGGCGGGCATCGCCCGGGACGGCTTCTTCCGCACCACCGCCGACACCGGTGCGCCCGAGTACTTCGCGCGCGAGGCGAGCGTCTGGTTCATGGCCTGCGGGGTCACCTTCCTCGCCCTGGGCACGCTCGCCCACCACGCCCTGCGGACCACCGGCCGCCTGCCGGCCCAGATCGGCTGGTACCTGCTCGGCCTCGGCATACCGCTGTGCGTCTTCGCCTTCCCCCTCACCGGCGGCTGGGCGCTCGTCGCCCTCGGCGTCCTGGCACTGGTCGCGAGCCGCCGCACCGCCCCGGCACGGACACCCGGTCAGGACCCCCCGTGACCACACCGCCCGCCGGCCGGGTGACACGTCCACCCGGGTGGCACGGCCGGGTGGGTGGATCGCCCCGGCGGGGTGGGCGGCCCGGGGGCGAGCCGCGTTCCCGGCGGGGGCGGGGCTCCTATGCTCGGCGGGTGGACACCTTGAAGTGCACCCAGTGCGGGGCCGTCGGCCTGGAACCCGGATTCGTCGAGGACGACGGCGAGCACTCCCGCGGCTACGCCCGCTGGATCGCCGGCCCTCTGGAGCGCGGCGTGCTGGGCGGCGCCAAGCGCATGGGCCGCGCTCGCTGGCAGATCGATGCCGGCCGCTGCCCCCAGTGCGGCCACCTGGAGTTGTTCGCGCACGAGCGCGCCTGACGGCCCGGCCGGAGCCGGCGCTCCCGGAGCAGGGCCCCGGTCCGCTCCGGGAGCACCGGATGTCGGCCCGCGGACATCGTTCCGACACGGGGCGAACACCGAAGCGGCACCGGCCGCCCCTAGCCTCTTCCCCGCCTGCTCGACCAGGCACGTGACCTCGTGGGGAAGGAAGCGAACGGTGAGCGTGAAGACTCAGGCGTCCGACGGGTACCACCTCCGGGAGACCGAGAGGACCCGGATCTGGGAGCTGGCCACGAGGGCGGCTGGACTCCAGGGCGCCGAGACGGTCGACCTCGCGAACCTGCTGCTCGACGTGCCGGCGGAATTGCGCAGGACACTGGTCGACTTCTCGGGCGGCACGTCCTTGCAGGGCGTGGCGCTCGTCCGCGGCCTGCCCGTGGGCGACGTGCCCGCCACCCCCCTGGAGCACGGGGGCCGGCGGCTGGGCCCGCACGGCACGACCGGGCTGCTGACGCTGGTCGCCGACCTGCTGGGAACCCTCATCGGCTACGAGGACGAGAAGTCCGGCGCGCTGATCCACGAGGTGCACCCCGTCCCCGGGGAGGAACAGCGCATCGAGAACAGCGGTGCGGTGGCCTTCGACTTCCACACGGAGAACGTGCACCACCCGCTGCGCCCCGACTTCCTGGGGCTGCTGTGCCTGCGGCAGGACCACGAGGCGGTCGCGGCGACACGGGTGGCGTCCATACGCCGCGCGTACCCGCTGCTCACCCCCCGGCAGCGCGAACTCCTGCGCACGCCCGTCTTCAGCAGCGCCTACCCGACGTCGTTCTCCCGCAACATCGCCGGCCCCCGGCCGGCCTCCGGCCCCCACCCGGTGCTCTTCGGCGAGGAACCCGACCTCTTCATGCGGTTCGACTCGCACACCACCACCGCCGTCGACCCCGAGGCCCGCGCCGCCCTGAGGGCCCTGTCCGAGGCGCTCGAAGAGGTCTGCCAGGAGATCGTGCTCGCCCCCGGCGACCTCGTGGTGGTCGACAACCACATCGCGGCGCACGGCCGGTCGGCGTTCAGTCCCCGCTTCGACGGCCGGGACCGCTGGCTGCGGCGCTGCTGCTCGATCCGGGCGATCCCCCGCTGGACGGAGCGGATGATGCCCCGGCCCCGGGTGCTGCCCGCGCTGGCACGGATCTCGGGGGTGCTCTGACCGCGGGGGACGGGACCGGACGGCGGCGGACAGTGAACGAACAGGGGGCTGTGCCTTGGATGCTGTAGGAGTGAGCGGGCTGCTGGCCGCGGCGGCGGCCGCGGGCTGGGTGGACGCCGTGGTGGGCGGGGGTGGGCTCGTCCTCATCCCGGCGCTGATGGTCGCCTTCCCCCACCTTCCCCCCGCCGTGGCGCTGGGCACGAACAAGCTCACCGCCATCACCGGCACCACCGTCGCGGCCGTCACCTACGCGCGCCGCACCCGGCTGGACCGCTCCGTCGCCCTGCCGGCGGCCGGTCTGGCCGTGCCGGCCGCCGGGTTCGGGGCGCTCTCCGCCTCCTCGCTGCCCGCCGACTGGTTCAGGCCGGCCATCATGGCGCTGCTCATCGCGGTGGCGGTCTTCGTCACGGCGAGGCCGAACTTCGGAGCGCTCCAGGACCCGGACGCGGTCAGCCGGCGCCGGCGGCTGTTCGTCGTCGCCTTCGCCGGCTGCGGGATCGGCTTCTACGACGGCATCTTCGGCCCCGGCACCGGCACGTTCCTCATCATGGTGTTCACCAGCCTGCTGTCCCTGGAGTTCCTCCAGAGCTCGGCGCTGGCGAAGGTCGTCAACGTCGGCACGAACCTCGGGGCGCTCACCGTGTTCGCCGTCCAGGGCCAGGTGCTCTGGCTCCTCGGGGCCGCCATGGCCGTCTGCAACGTCGCGGGCGCCCGCATCGGGGCGAAGACGGCCCTGCGCCGCGGTTCCGGTTTCGTCCGCACCGTGCTGCTCGTGGTCGTGGCCTGCATGGTCGTCAAGCTGGGCATCGACCAGTTCGGGTGAGGCGCATGACCGGGAGCCGTACCACGGGGACGGCGCGGGGCTTCGACCCCGCGGGCAGGGGACTGCCCGACGGCGCCGAACTGTCGGAGAGGTACGACCCCGGCCGGCTGCGCGCCGAACTCGTGCGACCGGCCGGGCGGTACGGGTCCCCGCTGTCCGCCGCCGGACGCCGGGGGCGAGCGTGTCCGGCAGGCGGCACGTCTCGTCCTCGCGGCCGACGAACTCGCCCGGGTCGTCCGGCAGCCGGCAGGGGGCCTTGGGCCGTCCGGCAGCCGGCAGGGGGCCTTGGGCCGTCCGGCAGCCGGCAGGGGGCCTTGGGCCGTCCGGCGGCCGGACGGGGGGTCAGCGGCAGCAGGCCGGGGTGACGCGTCCGCTGGTCGCGGCGTAGTACTGGAGGTCCTGCACCTCGGGGTGGCGCACCACCCGGTACGGGAGTTCCGCGGCGGGCCCGGCGCGGCCGTCGCGCACCGCCGCGGCCGAGACCTCGCCGGGGCGCAGCGGCACCAGGACGGGGCGCACCCCGGCCGGGGCCGCGTGGGTGGTCGTGGACGGGCCGACGGTGACGCGGAGGGTCGCCGGCCGGGTGAGGAACGGCAGTACCTCCACCGTGTCGCGGGCCTCCGCGCTGCCCTCGCGCAGCGTCATCAGCCGGGTCTGGCCGCCGGTCGGGGTGGCGTGGGCGAACTGGGTGCGGGAGGTGAGGTACAGCGTGTCGCGCACGATCCTCGGCCACGCGCCGGTCTTGAAGCGGACCAGGTGGTACGAGACGAGGTCGAGGTAGGCGTGGCCGTTGTGCAGCGACGGGGCGAAGTGGCTGCCCTCGGAGTAGTCGTTCCAGGTGGTGAGCTGCACCCAGTCCGCGCCTCCCGTGATGGCGCGGTCCCAGGTGCCGCGGAGGGTGGCGGTGTTGCCGGCCTCGTCGTACACGCCCTGGTTGGGGCGGGCGTCCTGGACGGAGACGGGCTGCATCCACAGCTTGCCCAGCCGGTGGGCGAGCCGCGCGTCGCGGCCGGGGTCCGCCGGTTCGGTGTGGCTGCGGCTGCCCCAGTCGGAGAAGCCGTGGCTGATCGGGGCGTACTCCTCGTGGTGCGCGCCGAAGTCGAGGAAGAGCGGTACGAAGGCGGTCCGGACGCCGTGCCGTACCCGCAGGTCGTCGAGGAGGGCGGACCACCAGCCGACGCTCCTGGCCTCGGCCTTGAACGGGGAGACGACGAGCCGCCCGTCGTCGAGCCGGTGCGCGGCCGGGCTCCGGCCGAGTTCGGCGAGGGCGTCGGCGATCTCGCGGGGTCCCTCGGTGGTGAGGGACGCCATGTCCGGCATCAGCATGACCTTGAAGTCGGGGTCCACCGAGCGGGCGGCCTCCAGCAGGAGCCGGCAGCGTTCCCAGTTCCTGCCCGACAGGGCCAGCACGTCGAGGGTGAACCCGTCGAGGCCGGCGGCACGGGCGGTCCGCACCTCCTGCCGGAGGTTGGCCGCCTCCCAGTCGCCCGGCCGGGGGCGGACGGGCAGCGGGCGGTCGCGCAGGAGGCCGCCGTACGCGCGGTGCTTGCCGCCCTCGCCGTCCGGGGTCAGGTAGTGGCGGGCGTAGTAGTCGCGGTCCGGTTCCCCGTTGTCGAGGGAGAGGGGGTACGGGGTGAAGTAGTGCGCGAACACCAGCTTCCCGCCGGCCCGGAGGGCGGCGCGGTCCGGCATGTCGAACGGGAGCGCGGCGGTGGCGCCCGTGCGCGCCGGGTCCTCCGGGCGGTCCGGTCCGCCCGCGGTGTCCCCGGTGCCCGGGTCGTGGCCCCAGGCGGTGGCCAGGCCGGCGCACAGGACGGCGAGGAGCAGTCCCACCACGCCCCCCGCGACGTACCGGCCGCGCGGGCGGCCCCGCCGGTGGTGCCGCCGTGTCCCGTCGTGTCCGCCGTGTTCCGCCCGCATGCCGGCCCCTCTCCCCCCGCGCCCCGGTACGGGGCGCGCCGTACAGCAGTAGAGCGGAACGCCACGGGCCGGACAACCTCCTCCCACGAACGGGCGAACACGCGCCGTACGCCGCACGGCCGCGGCGCCACGACAGGCGTCGCACCGGTCGAGGCGGGTACGTTGGCGCCGTCGGGCACGTCCCGCGGGCCGGAGCGTCCGCGGGCAGGAGGAGGAGAGCCGATGCGAGAGGCACCCAGGGCGCGGAGCGTGCTCAGCCGACTGGACCGTGCGGTGTTCGCGCAGGTGGCGAGCCGTACCTGGCCCGCCGCCGAGCCCGTGCTGCCCCGCCTCAGCCGGTTCGCGGACCGGGGTGTGCTGTGGTGCGGCATCGCCGCCGGCGTGTGGGCGCTGGGCGGGGCGCGGGGCCGGCGGGCCGCGGCGCGCGGTGTGGCGTCGCTGGCGCTCGCCTCGGCCACGGTGAACACGCTGGCGAAGGGCGCGGTGCGGCGGCAGCGCCCGGTCATCGACCGGGTGCCGCTCGCGCGCCGGTTGCCCCGCCAGCCGCTGACCACGTCGTTCCCGTCCGGGCACTCGGCGTCCGCGGCCGCGTTCACGACGGGCGTCGTCCTGGAGTCGCGGGGGCTGGGCGCGGCGCTGGTGCCGGTGGCCGCGTCGGTCGCCTTCTCCCGCGTCTACACCGGGGTGCACTATCCGAGCGACGTGCTGGTGGGGATGGCGCTGGGGGTGGGCGCGGCGTTCGCGGTACGCGGACTGGTGCCGACGCGTGACCTCGTGCCCGTGCCCGCGCGGCCGCGCGCGAAGGTGCCGGCGCTGCCGGACGGGGACGGGCTGGTGGTCGTGGTGAACGCGTCCTCGGGTGCGGGGCCGCAGTTGGTGGACCCGGCGGTGCAGATCGCGACGCTGCTGCCGAAGGCCGAGGTGCTGCTGTGCCGCGGCGGCGTCGACTCGCTGACGGACCTCCTGGAGACGGCCGCGGCCGAGGCGGCCCGGCGGGGCGGGGTGTTCGGGGTGTGCGGCGGCGACGGCACGGTGAACGCGGCGGTGGCGCCCGCGCTGCGGCACCGGGTGCCGCTGCTGGTCCTGCCGGGCGGAACGTTCAACCACTTCGCCACCGACCTCGGGGTGGACACGGTGGCCGACGGCTGCCACGCGCTGGCGGAGGGGCACGCGGTGCGGGCCGACGTGGGCCGGGTCCGGCTGCACGGCGTGCGCGGGGCCGGCCGGGAGGGCCGGGAGCCGGTGTACTTCGTCAACACCTTCAGCCTGGGGGTGTATCCGGACCTGGTACGGCTCCGGGAGCGCTGGTCGCCGCGGATCGGCGGCCCCGCCGCCACGCTGCTGGGCGCCGCGCGGGTGCTGCGCACGGCGGTCCCGCTGCGCGCGGAGGTCAACGGGAAGCCGCGCTCCATGTGGTTCCTGTTCGCCGGCAACGGCGTCTACCGCAGTGTGGGGCTGGCGCCGCTGCGCCGCCACGACATGGCGGACGGGCTGCTGGACGTGCGGATCGCGCAGGCGGGCCGGCTGGCGCGGCCCCGGCTGCTGGCGACGGCGGCCGGCGGGCTGGCCCGTACGCGGCTGTACGCCGCCGCCCGCACGACCACGCTGCGCGTCACGGGCCTCCCCGCCGACACCCACATGGCGTACGACGGGGAGGTCGTGCCGGCGGCGCGGGGGCTGACGCTCGACAAGCTGCCGGAGGCGCTGACCGTCTACCGGCCGCTCACCGACTGAGGGCCGCCGGCCATCCGCTGCTCCGGTCCAGGGGGGTGGCGCCGGGTTCGGGGTGCCGTCGCCGTCGTGGGGGTGGCGGGCGGTCAGGCCGCCGCCGGGTCCTCGGGGACGGACGGGCCGGCGGGGCCGATGACGTCGCCGTGCGGCTCCGGGACCGGGGGTGCACGGCGTCGTCCGTCATCGGGGGCCGTCGCGGTCGACGCGGGGTCCGGGCGGGCGGCGGGGGTCAGCCGAGGGTGCGCACGGCGTCGACGATCAGGTCCCAGTACGCGTCCACGTCGACGTCCACGCCGACGTACGCGTTGGGGCGGGCCCCGGTGACGCCGTCGAGGTCGACGACGGTGGCGCCGCGCGTGTGGGTGCCCGTCAGCTCGATCGCCACGGGCGCGTGGACGAGCGTGACCAGGTCCGGGGCGACCAGGTGGGCGACGGTGAGCGGATCGTGCAGGGGCGGGGCGGGGAAGCCGAACACCTCGCGGTACGCGTCGCCGAAGTAGGTCAGCAGCTCGGCGCACACCCCGGCCAGCGGTGTGCCGAGCGCGCGGACGCGCGCGACGACCCGGGGGGTGGCGAGCGCCCGGTGGCTGACGTTGAGGCCGATCATGGTGAGGTGCAGTCCACTGCGGAAGACGACGTCGGCCGCCTCCGGGTCGGCGAGGACGTTGAACTCGGCGGCGGGCGTCCGGTTGCCGCGCCCGGTGGATCCGCCCATGAGGACGACGCGTTCGATCCTGTCCGCCAGTTCCGGGTGGGCGAGCAGGAACGCGGCGATGTTGGTGAGCGGCCCGGTCGGCACGAGCGTGACGGGCACGGGGTGGGCGCGGAGCGTGTCGCGGAGGAACGTGACCGCGTCGCGGCCGTCGACCGGCACGGTCGGCTCGCCGAAACCGGGCCCGTCGAGCCCCGACTCGCCGTGGATGTCGGGCGCGACGATGCCCGGCCCCCGCAAAGGACCGGCCATGCCGGCGGCGATCGGCACGCCCTCGATCCCGGCCACCGTGCACACGCGGCGGGCGTTCAGGGTGGTCTTCCCCACCGTCTGGTTGCCCGCCACGGTGGTGATCCCGAGCAGCTCGACGGCCGGGTGAGCTGCGGCGAGCAGGATGTTGAAGGCGTCGTCGTGCCCCGGGTCGCAGTCCAGGATCACGGGGATGGACATGGCGCCTCCTGAAGATCCGTCGAGTAGGCCGAAAAGCGTCGTTCGTCGACCTTGCCAACACCCACTGGCACTCTTACATTCAACCCGTCGGTAACACCCGCGAGTAGGTACGGCGTCAGACCACACCGCACGCGGTCGCTCTCCACTCACTCCGCTTTCCCGCGCACCGCCGCGTCCCTCCGGCGGCCCGCCTTCGAGCAGGTCTCCCGCTCCATCCGACATCCGTGGCCGACGGCCACCACGCGGCCGTGGACACCTAGAGAGGGGATATTTCATGAGAAACATACCGGAGACCGAGGCGGACGACGTCGTCGGCCGGATCCAGTGGAAACGCTTCGCCGCCCTGTCCGTGCCGGGGGTCGCCCTGACCGCCGCCCTCGGGGTCGCCCTGTCGAGCGGGGCCCTCGCGGCCTCCTTCGCCGTGTCGGGCCAGCAGTTCAAGGTGTCGGCGGACAGGCTGACCGGGGAGGGGTTCGCGCAGTACGGGGGCATCGACACGAACGCCCGCGAGGAACTGCTGCCCGTGGCCATCACCGCCATCAGCAAGGCCGAGCTGCACAACCTGTGCCAGTCCGTCGTCACGACGCTGCCGATCGTCGGGGACATCTCCCTGAACCTCACGGCGGGGAAGAAGAAGCCCGTGGAGGCCACCGGCCTCTTCGTGGACGCCACGCAGCTGTCGGGCGACGCCGGCTTCCACAACATCGAGATCGGCCGCGACGCCTCCACCCTCGACAAGGGACCGGAGGGCGCCCAGGGCATGCAGGACCTGTTCGGCCAGCAGGCCGACGACGTCACCATCACCGACCTGAAGCAGGTGGCCTGGGCGACGAACGCCGGCACGTTCAAGCTGTCCGGCCTGAACATGAAGATCACCAAGGGCAAGAAGGAATGCTTCTGACATGCCGTCACCGGCGGACGGGGCGACACGGCGGCCCCCGGCCGAGCCCCTGGACGAGACCCTGAACGGCCCCTCCCCCGCGCCCGCCGCCCCGGTCCGGGGCGGAGGACGGGAGAGGTGGCGCCGCTGGCGCAGGAGCCGGCCCTTCTGGGGCGGACTGCTGGCCGTCCTGGCCGGCGCGGAGATCTGCGCCATCCCCCTGGCCCCCCTGGAGGTGATGCTGCACCAGGGCATCGCCGGAGTCCCCTCCGTCCTCCTCGGAATTGTCATGATCATGCTAGGAATCTCGGTCTGGGTGTCCCCGCAGTACCGCTCGCTCGCGGGCGTCGTCACCACCCTGATCGCGGCCGCCGCGCTCGTCATGTCGAACCTGGGCGGGTTCCTGATCGGCACCCTCATGGGCATCGTGGGCGGCGCCATGATGTTCGCCTGGCAGCCGGTGGCGTCCCCGCGCCCCGCCGATCCCGCTCCCCCGCCCCCCGGCACCACGGGCGCCTGACGGGGCCGCTCCCCCGTCCCCCGACCTCTCGGACACCTGACGGGGCCGTACCCCCGGCCCCGTCACCGCTCGCCCCCGCACGGCTCGGCTCGCACCGCTCAGCCCCGCACCGCCCCCGTGGTCACCACGGCTCTCCGTACTTTCCCGGGCCCCCCACACCCGCATCGGTGCGACACCCCGTCACACCATCCCCGAAGGAGAACGCCACATGGCAACCCTCAGCACCCCCACCCGCAAGGCACTCTCCCTGGGCACCGGCCTGGCCGCGGCCGGCGCCCTGGTCTTCGCCGGCGCCACCGCCACCGCGGCGCAGGCCGCTCCGGCACTGGCCGGCTCCACCACCGTCACGCCCGCCGGGCACGGCTTCAAGGCCTCGCTGAGCGGCAAGGCGACCCTCAAGGCGGGATCGGTGACCGTCACCTGCTCCGTCTCCACGTCCAGCGGTACGGTCCCCGCGGCGCCCGGCAACCACAACGCCGCCGGCCCCGTCGTCAGCGCGATCACCCCGCCGACCTTCACCTCCTGCACCACCAGCATGCCGGGGGTCAGCGCCACCGTCACCACCAGCGGCTCGTGGGCCGTGTCCATGCAGCACGGCTCCCCGGTCGTCGCGTCGTTCACCGTCCCCGTCGGCGGTCTGGTCGTCAAGACGTCCGGCCTCGCCAGCTGCACCGTCACCGCGGCGCCCACCGCGCCCGCCCCGACGAGCGGCACGTGGAGCAACGGCGCACCGTCCTCCCTGGCGTTCGGCAACGCCCAGGTGCCCGTCAAGGTCGTCGGCGGCTTCGGCTGCCCGACCAGCGCCACCACCTCGTCCTTCTCGGCCACCTACCTGGTGACCGACACGACCGACCCGGCGCAGCAGATCACCGTCACCGGCTGATCCCCTCCCACCGGCCGGTCCCCCTCCCGCCGGCGGCGCCACCGCGCCGCCGGCGGGGCACGTGTGCGCCGCGGTGGCACCCCCGCCCCGCCCGTGAGGCCCGGTTCCGGTGCGGCCCCCGCGGGGCCGCACCGCCCGCCGCGCCGCGCGCGTGCGGGAAGCGCGGGTGAGCCGGTCCGGAGCGGGTACTCGGCGACGGCACGTCCGCACGGACGGAAGGGCCCGTGCCGTGGAACTCACCGACTGGCTGCTGACCGCGACGGAACGCGGCAACCCCGCCGTCCGCCTGGACGACCGGAGGGGCGAGGCCGCCTGGACCCGCGGCAACGAGGTACGCCCCCTCGTCCACGGCGCGACCTACTTCTCCGAGCTGCTCGGCGCGCTCCGGGCCCAGCGCGCCGGCGACCTGTGCCTGTTCACCGACTGGCGCGGCGACCCCGACCAGCTGCTCGACGGCGAGGGCACCGAGGTCGGCGAGGTGCTGGGCGAGGCCGCCCGCCGCGGCGTGATCGTCAAGGGGCTGGTGTGGCGGTCCCACCTGGACCGCCTCCGGTTCAGCGAGACCGAGAACCGCCACCTGGGCACGGAGATCGAGGCTGCGGGCGGCGAGTGCCTGCTCGACATGCGGGTGCGCCCCGGCGGCTCCCACCACCAGAAGTACGTCGTCCTGCGGCACCCCGGCCGCCCCGAGCGGGACGTGGCGTTCGTCGGCTGCACCGACCTGTGCCACAGCCGCCGCGACGACGCCTCCCACCGCGGCGACCCCCAGGCGCTGCCCATCGCCGCCGCGTACGGGCCGCGCCCGCCGTGGCACGACATCCAGCTCGCCGTGCGCGGGCCGGCGGTCGGCGACGTCGAGGCGTGCTTCCGCGAACGGTGGGACGACCCCGCGCCCCTCACCCGCAGCCCCCTCACCCGGCTGCGCGCGCTCCTCCACCACGAGGACACCGAGGCGGCGGCGCTCCCGCCCCAGCTGCCCGACCCGCCGCCGTGCGGCACGCACACCGTGCAGGTGCTGCGCACGTACCCGAGACGGCTGGTGCACGGCTACGACTTCGCCCCGGACGGGGAGCGGAGCATCGCGCGCGGCTACCTCAAGGCGCTGCGCCGCGCCCGCGCGCTGATCTACCTGGAGGACCAGTACCTGTGGTCCACGCACGTCGTGCGGTGCTTCGCGGAGGCACTGGCCGCCGAACCGGGACTGAGGCTGATCGCGGTCGTCCCCTCCCACCCCGAGCAGGACGGACGGCTGTCGTGGGCGGCGAACCTGGTCGGCAGGATCGCCGCCTTGGAGGGGCTGCGGGCGGCCGGCGGCGACCGGGTCGCCGTGTACGGGCTGGAGAACCACTCCGGGACACCCGTGTACGTCCACGCGAAGGTCTGCGTGATCGACGACGTGTGGGCCGTCGTCGGCTCCGACAACGTCAACCTGCGGTCGTGGACGCACGACTCCGAGCTGAGCTGCGCCGTCGTGGACGAGGCGCACGACGGGCGGGAGCCGGGGGACCCGGGCGGGACCGGCGACGGCGCCCGCCGCTACGCCCGGGAGCTGCGGCTGGCCCTGGCGCGCGAGCACCTGGACCTGGGGGCGCCCCCGGCGGAGGACGTCCCGGACCCGCTGTGCGACCCCGCCGGGGTGTTCCGGGCGTTCGCGGAGTCGGCGGCGGCCCTCGACGACTGGCACGCGGGCGGTTGCCGGGGGCCCCGCCCTCCGGGCCGGCTGCGCGCGTACCGCACCCCGGAGCTGAACCGGGTCGCGGCGGTGCTCTCCGCCCCGGCGTACCGGTTCCTCGTCGACCCGGACGGCCGTCCGCTCGGCCTGCGCCGCCGCAACGCCTACTGAACCGGCGCCGCGGCGGCTCCCGGGCGGCCCCGGGGGGTCTGTGCCATGCTCGGAAGGTGGACGAACCGCGTGTCCCGACGGACGGCGGCGCCTCGGACGCGGTGGCGCTCGCCCGGACCGTCGCGAGACTCCGCGCCCGGGTCGACGCGCTGGAGGAGACGCTCGCCACGAGCACCCTCAGGGAACGGGCGAAGGGCGCCCTCATGGCGTGGGAGGGCCTGTCGGCGCAGGCGGCGGAGGCCGCGCTGACGCGGCGCGCCGAGGAGCGGGGCCGCAGCGTGGCGGACGAGTGCTGGGCGGTCCTGGGCGCCACCCGCCGGGCCGGACGCACCGGCACCTCCCGGGGCGACGCGGCCGGTGGCGGTGCGGCCGGCGGGCCCGGGACGGCCGGGCCGGACGTGGACGCCGTGCAGGCCGTGTTCGACGGCCTGCCGGGTCCCGCCGTGCTGCTGACCCCGCTGTGGTCACCGGTCCCGGGCGAGGTGGAGGACTACCGGATCGACGCGGCCGCGCCCCGGTCCGCGGACCCCGCCGGCCGGCGCGGCGGGGAACTCGTCGGCCTGCGCGTCCTGGAGACGTACCCCGGGCTCGCCGGCACCGAACCGTGGCGCGGCTGCGCCGGTGTGCTGCTCACGGGCGTGCCGTACGAGAGCGGGCCGTTCCCGTACGAGACCGCCGGCGCGCCCCGGCGGACCACCTGGACGGTGCGTGCCGCGCGGCTGGGCGGGCGGCTCGTCGTCACCTGGGCCCGGCACGGCGACGCGGCCCGCGAGGCGCACCGCCGGCACCGCATGGAACGCCTCGGCGACCTGGGCTGGGCGGAGTGGAACGTGCGCACCGGCGAGGTGGCGTGGTCCGAGCAGACGTACCGGATCTTCGGCCGCGACCCGGCCGAGGCGCCGCCGACCTGCGAGGAACTCCCCTCGTACGTCGTGCCGGAGGACGCGCCGCGGCTCGCGGCCGCCGTGCGGCGGCTGCTGCGGGAGGGGCGCCCCCTGGACCGCACGTTCCGGATCGCGACGCCGGCCGGGGTGCGGCACCTGCGGCTCGTCGCGGAGCCCGCGGCCGGTGGGAGGGGCCCCGTCGACGAGGTCCACGCCCTCTGCCAGGACCTCACCGCGCAGCGGCGGGCCGAGCAGGCGCTGCTGGAGTCGGAGCGGGAGGTCCTCGCCCAGCAGGGCCTGTTGGAGGCGGAACGGGCACTGGCCGCGCGCCTCCAGCAGGCCCTGCTGCCCCGGCAGGAGGGGCCCCTGGTCGTCGCCGGGCTGCGGACGGAGGCGTTCTACCTCCCCGCGCAGGCCGGGCTCAGTGTCGGCGGTGACTGGTACAGCGCCGTGGAGCTGCCCGACGGCAGCGGGCTGTTCGTGATCGGTGACGTCGCCGGGCACGGCATCGACGCGGTCGCGACCATGGCCCAGCTGCGGTTCACCGCCAAGGGCATGGTCGTCACGGGTTCGCCGCTGCCGGACGCCCTGGTGCGGCTGAACGCGCTGCTGATGCACGCCCCGGAGGGCCGCCCCCTCACGGCGACGCTGGTCCTGGCGCGCTACCGGCCGTGGGACCGCAGCATGACCTGGGCGCAGGCCGGGCACCTGCCGCCGCTCCTCGTCCGCGGCGGCGTGGCGGGGTACCTGGCGCCGCCCGCCGGGATCATGCTGGGCGCCGCCCGGGACTGCTCGTACGAGGAGCGGCGGTTCACCGCGCTCCCCGGCGACCACCTGCTCCTCTACACCGACGGGCTGGTCGAGCGCCCGGGCGAGGACCTCGCCGTGGGGCTCGACCGGCTCGCCCGGCTGGCGGGCGGCGCGGTGCGCGGCGCGGCCGGGGCGGAGCACCTCACCGTACGGCTGACGGAGGCGCTGTCACCCACACGACGCGACGACATCTGCCTGCTGCACCTCACGCTGCCCGTCGACGGCGCCTGAGGTGCGGCCGGCGGGCACCGCGGGCCGGCTTATCACCGAGTCGTCCTCGGGGCGGGCGCCGGGCAGCCGGTGGCGGGCCGCGACGAGCGCCGCGTCGACGTCCCGCGTGCCCGTGGACACGCACAGGGTGTAGGCGACGTCCTCCAGACGCTGCCGCACCTGCGGTCCGCCGTTGTGGGCGTCGAGCTTGCTGAGCGCGGTGTACTCCTCGATCAGCTTCGTCAGGACGGCGGGGTGGGCCATCAGCACGACACGGCTCCTTTCGTACGGTCAGGGACGTGCATGTACCCGGCTTCCCCACCGTCACACGCGTGTCTTCCGTCAGGTGAGGAGCAGCTGCCCCGCCGCGTCGTCGTGGTTGCGGTGGGGGTGGGGGAACGGCGCCGGCGGGTGGGCGGTGGCGGACAGGCGCAGTTCGATGATGGAGCGGACCGTGGGCCACTCCTCGTGGAGGACCGAGTAGAAGGCGGTGTCGCGGACCACGCCGTCCAGGCCCCGCGAGTGGGCGCGGCGGACCCCCTCGCAGGTCGCGCCGAGACGTTCGATCGCCGCGCGGGAGCGGGCGTTGCGCGCGTCGGCGCGCAGCGTGATCCGGCGGACGCCCCAGGTATCGAAGGCGTGGCGGAGCATGAGCAGCTTCGCCTCCGTGTTGGCCCCGGTGCCCCGCGCGCAGCCGGCGATCCAGGTGTTGCCGATCTCGGCGGCGTCGGGCACGGCGGTGAGCGGGTCGCCGTACGGGACGCCGGTGACCGGGGGCCAGACCACCGGGCCGCGCCAGTAGTCCAGCTCCAGGAACCTGGTCGAGCCGACCACCCGCCCGTCGGCGACGGTGACCAGGGCGAACGGGAGCGCCCGGCCGGCCGCCTGATCGGTCAGCGCGCGGGCGATGTAGTCGTGTGACGCCTCCGGGCCGTCGGGCACCGGGGTGTAGGCGTACGCGGCGCGGTCCTGCGCGCCGGCCCAGGCGAGGCCCTCCGCGTGGCGCATGGCCAGCGGCTCCAGGCGCACGGTGCGCCCGGCAAGGACAACAGGTACTGGCACGGATCCTCGGGTCTTCCAGGAGCAGGGGAACTCCCGCGCCGGCAGGGCGGCACGCGAGTGATGGGGAGTGCTCGCCTTGCCGGGGCCGTCCGCGTCACTGGAGGTGCACGGGGCGGACGGACCGCTTCGGCACCGGGGCGAGGAGGAACAGTATGCAGCCAGCGCCCCTCCTGGAACAGAACCCCGCGCGAACCTCCGCGCACATGCCGGTGAAACCCGGCCGCAACGCGCTCACCAGCGGGTACGCGAGGTGCCGTCAGGCGCTGGGGGCGGCGTACGGCGCGCCGTCGCCGAAGGAGGTCGCGGCGCGGGCGGGGAGGCGGTTGCCGGCGCTGCGGTACGTGAGCGGGAGGCCCGCCAGGCGCTCCGGGAGCAGGCAGTTCTTGCCGTCGACGACGACGGCCGGGGCGGCGAGTTCGGTGGCGAGCAGCGACCAGTCGGCCTCGATGGTCTCGGGCCACTCGGTGAGGACGGCCACCGCGCGGGCGCCCCGCACGGCCGTCCGCAGGTCGGAGCAGGGCCGGGCGCCGGGGAACAGCCGGGCCAGCTCGTCGGGGTCCGTGGCGGGGTCCCAGACGCGGACGCCCGCCGCCTCGGCGAGCAGCTGCGGCACCACGACGCGGCTGGGCGCGGCGCGCATGTCGTCGCTCCACGGTTCGTAGCGGGCGCCGAGCACGGCGACCTCGCTGTGCGCGAGGTCCGCGCCGAGCTCCCGGCGCAGCGTGTCGCGGACGAGGGCGGCCTGGTCGCGGTTGACGTGGATGACGGCGTTCAGCAGCGGGGTGGGAAGCCCGCGGGAGGCGGCCCAGCGGGCGAGGGCCGCCGTGTCCTTGGGGAGGCAGGAGTCCCCGAAGCCGAGGCCGGGCTGGAGAAAGGCGTGGCCGATGCGCGGGTCGAGGCCGACGGCCTGCATCACCTGGTCGATGTCGAGGTCGGGGGTGGCGCACAGGCGCGCGCACTCGTTCGCGAAGCTGATCTTCGTGGCGAGGAAGGCGTTGCTGGCGTACTTGGTCATCTCGGCCGTGGTGGGCGTGGTGACCACCCAGGGGCAGGCCAGGGCCCCGTACAGGGCGTGGAGGACGTCCGTGACGGGCTGCGACCACACGCCGGCCACCACGCGCGAGGGGGTGGTCCAGTCGTCGAGGGCGCTGCCCTGGTTCAGGAACTCGGGGTTGTAGGCGTACCGGTCGCGGAGCCGGGGGTGCTCGGCCGTGAGGCGTTCGCTGGTACCGGGCGGCACGGTCGACTTCAGCACCACGTGCGGGGTGGGCAGCAGCTCGGCGACCTCGCCGAGGGCGGCCTTGACCTGGGAGAGGTCGGCCGTGCCGTCCTCGGCGGGCGGGGTGCCGACGGTGATGAGCACGACCTCGAAGGGTTCGGTGACGTGCGTGCGGGTCAGGTCGGGGGCGAAGCGGAGCCGTCCCGTCTCCAGGGCGAGGCCGAGCTCCTGCTGGAGGCCGGGTTCGGAGACGGGGGTGCGGCCCTCGGTGAGGGAACGCAGCCGCGCCGGGTCCTTCTCGATCCCGGTCACGTGGTGCCCCTGCCTGGCCAGGGCGACCGCTCCGGTCACGCCGACGTAGCCCTGACCGACGACGGCAACACGCATTCCCAGCCTCCTCAGACGACGGGCGGCGCCGGACACCGGCACCGCACGCCAGCCTGTCCAACGCCGGATCGCGCGGCCACCGGCGGAACGCCGGACGGGTGACGGCGCGCGGGCCGGGCGGGCCGCGGGCGGCCGACCGCAAGGGCGTCCGGGAGGTCCTGCACGACCGGCCGCCCGCACCCGGGCCCCCGCGCCTTCGGAGGTGCCGCACGACGCGTCGCCGCACCCGGCGGGGCCCGGTCTGGTCCACTGGGACGACCGCCGCGGGAGCGGTCCCGCGCCGACCACGGGAGCCGTCACATGACCACCCCCTCCACCCCCCGGCGGCCCCGGACCGTCCTCGCCATGGGGCCGCGGGTCCGGGACGCGCTGTTCGACGCGGCGGCGCTGGACCGGCTCGCCGCCGTCGCCGACACCGATCCGGCCCTGGTGGTGGGGGACTTCGCCGCCGCCGAGCACGCGGCCGCCCTCGCCGGGGCCGAGGCGCTGCTCACCGGCTGGGGCTGCCCGCCGCTGACGGCGGCCGCGCTGGAGCGGATGCCCCGGCTGCGTACGATCGTGCACGCCGCGGGCTCGGTGAGGCACCACGTCACCGACGCCTGCTGGGAGCGCGGGCTCACCGTCGCGTCGGCCGCCGCGGCCAACGCGCTGCCCGTCGCCGAGTACACGGTCGCCGCGATCCTGTTCACCGGGAAGCGGGTGTTCGACGCGCAGCGCGCCTACCGGGAGCAGCGCCGCCGGCTCGACCCGCTGGACCTGCTCGCCGGGGCCGGCAACTACCGCCGTACCGTGGGCGTCGTCGGGGCGTCCCGGATCGGCCGGCGGGTGATCGGGCTGCTGCGCCCCTTCGACCTGCGGGTGCTGCTGCACGACCCGTACGTGACGCGGGAGGAGGCCGGGCGGCTCGGCGCGCGGCCGGTGTCCCTGGACGAGTTGGCGCTCTCCAGCGACGTGGTGACGATCCACGCGCCGGAACTCCCCGCGACCCGGCACCTGTTCGACCGTGCGCGGCTCGCGCTGATGCCGGACGGGGCGACCCTGGTCAACACGGCGCGCGGCTCGCTGGTGGACACGGAGGCGCTGACGGCGGAGCTGGTGTCGGGACGGCTGAACGCCGTGCTGGACGTGACGGAACCGGAGGTGCCGCCGGCCGGCTCCCCGCTGTACGACCTGCCGAACGTGCTGCTGACCCCGCACGTGGCCGGTTCGCTCGGCAACGAGCTGGGCCGGCTGGCGCACGCGGCGCTGGACGAGCTGGAGCGGTACGGGCGGGGGCTGCCGTTCGCCGGTCCCGTACGGGCCGAGGAGCTGGCCCGCTCGGCGTGAGCCCCGGCCGCGGGCCCGCCGCGCCGGCCCCGGCCCGGCGGACCGGCCCCCGCGCGGCGGACCGGTGGTGCGGTCAGCCCCACTTTTGGCGGTCGGTCCGGTCGCAGGGCAGCGTCCGCAGCCCGGTGCCGCTGTCGTCCAGGCACTTCCCCGTCGCCCTGCTCCGCACCTCGACGGACTCGTCGCCCCACACCGTCAGGACCCACTCCCGGGCCCGCGCGCCGTCCGGGCCGCAGCGCACGGCGCGCGGCCCGGCGGCGGTGTCCTCCAGGCACCGCCCCGTGGCGTGGTTCGCCAGCCGGTGGGAGCCGTCGGTGAGGGCGTGCGCGGTCCACCACTGGTAGCTCATGCCGTTGCACTTGTAGGTGCGCAGCCGTTCGTCGAGGCTGTCGTCGAGGCAGCGGCCCGTCTGCCGGCTGACGAAGACGCGCCGGACGCGCGGCGCCGCCGTGCCCCCCGGCTCCCCGCCGCCCCCGTCCGCCGCCCGCACCGCCGGGACCCCGGCCGGTGGGGCGGGCGCGCGGGGCGCGGCGAGGGACATCAGCAGGGCGCCGAGGACGACACCGGAGACCGCGCCCGCCGCCGCGCACACCCAGCCGCGGGCCGGACGGGCGCGGACGGCGGCGGTCCACCACCGGGCCCCGCCGCCCGGCCCGGCGGTGGAGGGGCCGGGGGCGCCGGCCCGGGCGGCGGGACCGGCCGGGGGTACGGCGGCGGTGCCGGCCGGGGGTACGGCGGCGGTGCCGGTCGGGGGCGCGGTGACGGTGCCGGTCGGGCCGGGGACGGGATCCGCCGCCCCCTCGGGCCTGACCTGGCTGCGGTCGGCCGCCTCCCACAGCGCCCGGTACTCGGTCGGGTCGGCGCCCAGCGCCCGGCACAGGTCCCTGACCGTGGACCAGGGCGGGACGGTGCTCCCCCGGAAGTACCGCGACAGCGACGAGTCGCTGATCAGCACTTCCTGCTCCAGGGAGCGCAACGTCCGCCCGGAGCGCTGCTGGAGCGCCCGCAGGGCGCCGCCCAGGCGTTGCGCCGGCGTCCCCTGCCGGGGCCGCTCGCCCTCCGCCATGGCTCCCTCCTCCGCGGGGCCTCGCCGACCGCCCCGCACACCGTTCCGGACACCGGGACGACCAGGTCCCAGCAGGCCAGACCCTAGGGAGCGCGACATGGGCGAAGCAAACGGGACACTCTTGCGAAGGGTGACGGCCCGTCGCGAAGCCCCGGCGGCCGGCCCCGGCCACGGACCGGCGCGCCCGAGCGGGCGGGCGGTGCGGGGGCACGCCGGAAGCGGCGCCCGGACGGGGCGGTGACCGTGCGGGGCGGGCGGCCGTGCGGGGCGGCGGTGCCCGGCGGCACCGGGTGGGTCCGGCGCCACCGGGTGGGTCCGGGCGGGTCCGGGCGCGTTCGGCGGGCGGGGAGGCGGTCCGCGCCGGGGGTGTCCTGCCGAACGGCGTGTCCCCGCCGGGGGTGCGGGCGGTGGCGGCGACCGCAGGGGCCCGGCCGGGAATCACCCTTCGGGATCACCGTGAAGTCGCGTCCGGTTCACTACGGTGCGTCAGAACCGTTCATCCGCACCCGAGGAGCGATACGACGTGAGCCGTCCGCGTGCCGCCCCGTCCGCGCCGGCCGGTGGTCCGCGCACGTGGCGGCCGGTGGGCCGGGGCCTCCCCGGTGCGGTGGCGCCCTGACTCCGGCCGCCGCCCCCGCCTGCCGGTGGTACGGCGAGGGGGTGACCGCCCCGCCCCGGCGCGCGCCGGGGCGGGGCGTCGTGTCAGGACACGGCGTCCAGTTCGGCGACGCGGGCGAGCAGGGCGTCACGGCCGACGCCTTCGGCCCTGGTCGACGGCACCGTGCAGGCGTGGGCACCGGCCACCGCCCCGTACCGTGCGGACCTGCGCGGCGGCTCGCCGGACAGCCGGCCGAAGAGGTAGCCGACGGCGAAGGCGTCACCCGCGCCGTTGGAGTCCACGACCGGCGCCGGGGGCACCACGGCCGGGACGTGCGTCAGTTCGCCCTCCGCCAGCAGGTACGCGCCGTCCGCACCGGCCGTGGCGACGACCTCCCGGGCCCGGCCGCGCGCGACGATGCCCCGCATGGTCCGCTCGGGGTCGTCGAGGGCCGCGGCGGAGAGGAAGACGATGTCCGCGGCGTGGGCGAAGGTCTCGTGGTACGGGTTCTCCCCGTCCCAGTCGTGCAGGTCGGTCGAGACGGTGACCCCGGCCGACCGCAGCGCGGGCAGGGCGAGGGCGCACGGCTGGGTGATGGAGACGTGGGCGTGGCGGCTCGCCGAGGCGAGGGCGAGGACGGTCTCCTCGGGCAGCCGGTCCGCTTCGCTGCCGCGCGTCCCGTCGTACAGGGAGAGCCTGCGCCCGTCCGGCCCCACGAGGTTGACGGCGCGTTTGGTGCCGGTGGGCTGCGGGACCTCGGTGAGGGGGATGCCGTGGTCGCGGTGCAGGGCGCGGACGAGGTCGCCCTCGGGGTCGTCGCCGAGCATGTCGAGGTGGTGGGTGCGCAGCCCGAGCGCGTGCAGCCCGAGGGCGACGAAGTCGCCGGTCTGGCCGGCCCGGGTCTCGATGCCGGGCCGGATCAGGTAGCTGTCGGCGAAGGGCAGGGGCAGTTCGGGCACGTACACGATCGTGTCGACACCCGCGCCGCCGAGGACGAGGACGTCGATGTCCGGGGCGCTGCTCATGGGGTTCCTTTCGGGGCTGCCGCCGGGCGTCCGGCGGGCGGGCCGGAGGGCCGCGCCGCGCGGGACGCGGGCCGGGGCGGACGCCCCGGGGACGGAGGGCGGGAGGAGGGGGGTCCGGGCGGCGCGTTCCGCGCCCGGTTCGGGCGCGTGGGCGTACGGGCCCGGCCCCATGGTCTCCCCCCTCGAAGGCTGTGGGGGAAGGCTACCCGGCGGGCCGCCGGGTCGATCGGGGGCCGGTTCCCCGCGACCGGGGCGGGGAGGGTGGCGCCCCGCGGGCGCGGCCCAGGGGGATCCACCGGTACCGGACGTTTCCTGACGTGTCGTCGGCAGGGCGGTTCGCGGTGGTGTGCGGCGGGGCAGCTTCCCCGCGACCGGTGTGGGCGGTCCTGACACGTGGAGGTTCGTGGTCGTGAGAGGTCTGTGGCGGCGGGCCGGTGTGCTCGCCACGTTGCTGGGAGGCGCGCTGGTCGGCGCGGGGATCGCGACGCCGCCCGCCGCCGGTGCGGCCGGACGGGCGCCGGCCGCGGTCGCCGCGCCGAAGGCCCGGGCGGTCGCGCCGGGGGTCGGGTACCGCGTGCTGGACGTCCCGTCGTCCCGCGGCACCGCCCGGGTGCACCTGCTGTCGGTGGACCTGGGCGACCAGCGGGTGTCGGCGGGGCTGCTGTACCCGGGGGTGGTCGCGGCGCGGGCCCCGCTGTCGGCGCTCGCGGACGGTGCGGGCGCGGTCGCCGGGGTCAACGGCGACTTCTTCAACCTGTCGGAGGCCCAGCACCCCGGCGTGCCGGCGACGGGCGCCCCGGTCGGCCCGGCGGTGGCCGGCGGGAAGGCCCTGAAGGCCGCGGTGCCGCGCGGCCAGCGGTTCGGCCCGGCGCTGCCGCCCGGCACGAACACCCGCATGGTGCTGGGTGTCGACGGCGGCGGGAAGGCACGCCTCGGCGAGCTGGCGCTCACCGGGGAGGTCCGGGCGGCGGACGGGCGGCTCCCGCTGGGCGGGCTCAACCAGTACGCCCTGCCCGTCGGCTCCGTGGGCGTGTTCACCTCCCACTGGGGCACCGTGTCGCGGCTGCGGGCCACGTGCGGCACGGACACCGACCGGGGCGCGCCCTGCAGTTCGGAGACGTACGAGGTGAGGGTGCGCGGCGGCCGGGTCGTCGGGGTGGCGGACGCGCCGGGGGCCGGGGCGATCGCGGCGGGCACGCACGTCCTGGTGGGCCGCGAGGCGGGCGCGCGGTGGCTGCGGGGACTGGCGGTGGGCGACCTGGTGCAGGTGCGGTACGGGCTGGTGCCGGTGGGCGCGGAGCCGGGGGTGTCGTTCCGGTTCGCGGTGGGCGGCTACCCGGTCCTGCGCGGCGGGCAGCCGCTGGCGGGGATGGACGCGGCGACCGCCGCGGTGCGCTCGGCGGCGGGGGTCGCGGACGGCGGGCAGCGGCTGCTGCTGCTCGCGCTGGACGGCGGCCCGGAGTTCCGCACGGGGCTGACGGTGGTCGAACTGGCGGAGCTGCTGCGGGAGCTGGGCGCGTCGGACGGGATCAACCTGGACGGCGGCGGGTCGTCGACGCTGGTGGCCCGCGCGGACGGCGCCACCGCGGTACGGGTGCTGAACCGTCCCAGCGGGGGCGCCGAGCGGGCCGTGCCCAACGGGATCGGCGTGTTCGTCCGCCCGTGAGGCCGGTCCCGCGCGGGCGGACGGGCGGACGGTGTGCTAGGGCTTGACGTTGCTGACCACGTCGGCGGTGGCGGAGACCCCGTTGTAGATGGTCGGGGCGAGGCTCGTGCCGGCGAGGAAGAAGCCCAGCAGGGCGCAGACCACCGCGTGGGAGAGCTTGAGGCCGCCGCTGCGCAGGAAGACGATCGCCAGGATCGACAGAAGCAACACGACGGAGATGGTGACGGCCATGTGTCGTCCTCCTCGGCCCGGTGCCGCACGGGTCGTACGGCGTTCGGCGGCCAGTCTGGCCCAGGGGCGGCGCCGGACGGCCGTACGGCGCGTGGGCCGAACGGGTACGAATCGACCGGCCGTCAGACGCCCGCCCCGGCGGTCGCGTCCGCCTCCGCGGCCGGGGCCGGGGCCGGGGCTCCGGTGAGCGACGCCCAGTGCACGGTCCGGTCGCACCAGCGGTCCAGCAGGACCCGGTCGTGACCCACGGCGAGGAGCCCGGCGCCGTGTTCACGGCGGTACTCCTCGACGGCGGCGACCAGCGCGGCCGTGGTGGACGCGTCGAGCATGGCGGTCATCTCGTCGCACACCAGCCAGCGCGGGCGCAGCACCAGGGCGCGGGCGAGGCAGGCGCGCTGGAGCTGGCCGTCGCTGACCTCGTGGGGGCGGCGGGACAGCAGGTCGTCGGTGAGGCCGACGCGGTGGGCCAGTTCGGCGACGCGCCCCGCGGCCTCGGCGCGGCGTCCGGTGGCGCGCAGGGGTTCGGCGATCAGGTCGCGCAGGCGCAGCCGGGGGTCGGCGGAGAGGCGGGGCTGCTGGAAGACGACACCGATCGCGGTGCGCAGCTCGCGCGGCGCGCGGTGGCGCCAGCCGCGCACCGGGTGGCCGTCGACGGTGACGCGGCCCGCGTCGGGGCGGTGCAGCAGGGTGGCGACGCGGGCGAGGGTGGACTTGCCGCAGCCGCTCGGGCCGAGCAGGCCGACCGCCTCGCCGGGGGCGATGGTCAGCGAGACGTCCCGGAAGACGGGGTCGCGGCGGTCGTATCCGGCGGTGAGGGAGGCGAGTTCAAGCACGGGTGGTCTCCTCGGCGGCGATGTCGTCCGGCACCGCGTCGGCCGGTGCCGCGTCCTCGGGCGCGGTACCCGAGGGCCCGACGCCCGCGGACCCGACACCTGCGGGTCCGACACCTGCGGATCCGACACCTGCGGGCGCGGCCCCGTCCGGCGCGGCGTGGTGGCAGGCGACGCCGTCCGTGAGGCGCGGCAGCACCCGGCAGGCATCCGTGCGGCGGTCGCAGCGGGCGGCGAAGGCGCAGCCCTCCGGCAGGGCGCCCAGCTCCGGGGGCATGCCGGGGACGGGGGTGAAGTCCCGCTCCGGCAGGGCGGCGAGGAGGCCCCGCGCGTACGGGTGGCGGGGCCCGGCCGCGCCGAAGAAGCGGTCGGCGGCGGCCGTCTCGACGATCCGGCCCGCGTACATGACGGCGACCCGGTCCGCGATCCGCTCGGCCGCCGCCAGGTCGTGGGTGATCAGCAGCAGCGCCCGGCCCTCGTCGGCGTGGCGCCGCAGCTCGTCGACGGTCCGCTCGACGAGGTCGCGGTCGAGGCCGGTCGTCGGCTCGTCCGCGAGCAGCAGCGGCGCGTTCCCGACGAGGGCGAGGGCGGTGGCGGCCCGCTGCGCCTGGCCGCCCGACAGCTCGTGCGGGTGGTGGTCGAGGAGCCCGGCGGGGAACGAGGCCCGTCCGGCCGCCGCGACGGCGGCCGCGCGCAGCTCCGCCCGCGGGGTGCCGGTCAGTTCGCGCAGGGCCTCCTCCAGCTGCGCGCGCACGGTCCGCACGGGCGTCAGGTGGGCGGCCGGGGACTGCGGCACGAGGCCGACGCGCCGCCCCCGCACGGTGCGGGCGAGGGTGCGCTCGTCGGCGGCGAGCAGGTCGACGCCCGCGCCGGGGCCGTCGCCCGGGCCGGTGAGCACGGCGGTGCCGGCGGTCTGGGCGTTGCCGGGGAGGAGGCCGAGCAGCGCGGAGGCGAGGACGGACTTGCCGCAGCCGCTCTCGCCGACGAGGGCGAGGCACTCCCCCGCCGCGAGGTCGAAGTCCACGCCGCCGACCGCGGCGACGTGGCGGCCGCCGCGCATCCGGAAGCGTACGGACAGGTCCCTGACGGACAGCACCGGGGTCACAGCATCAGCTCCGATCGGCGTCGGGGGTTGAGCCGTTCCCGCCAGGCCCCGGCCAGGCCGGCGATGGCGAGGGTCGGGACGATCAGGAACAGTCCGGGGAACAGGGTGGGCCACCAGTCGCCGGCGAGCAGCGAACCGCGCGCCGTCTGCACGAGGTTGCCGAGGCTCGCCTGGTGGGCGGGCAGGCCCAGGCCGAGGAAGGACAGCGCGGACTCGTGCCACATGGCGTGCGGCACCATGAGGACGGCCGCGAGGCCGGCCTGCGGCAGCACCGCCGGCAGCAGGTGGCGAACGGTGACCCGCCACCGGGACGCGCCGCCGGCGATCGCCGCGTCGACGTACGGGCGGGAGCGCAGCGACAGCACCTCGGAGCGGACGATCCGGGCGGTGGACAGCCAGTGGGTGAGCGCGACGGACACGATGACGGGCCACACGCCGGGGCGGAACATCGCCACGACGAAGATGCCGAGCAGCAGGTGCGGTACGGACGAGAAGGTGTCGACCAGCCGCATCAGGAGCCGGTCGGCCCAGCCTCCGAAGGCCGCGGCCGCCGCGCCCACCGCCGTGCCGATGACGGTGGCGACGAGCGCCGCGACCAGGCCGACGAGGAGCGAGACGCGCAGGCCGTAGACGCAGCGCAGCAGCAGGTCGCGGCCGACGTCGTCGGTGCCGAAGGGGTGCGCGGGCGACGGCGGGCGGAGCTTCAGCGCCAGGTCGACGGCCTGCTGGTCGAGCCGGACCAGCGGCGGTACGAGCAGCACGGCGAGGACGACGGCCGCGACGATCACGGCGGAGACCGAGACCCGGACGGCGCGGGTGGAGCGGCGGGTGTCCCCGGGGGACCGCCAGGCGGGCTCAGCCATCGAATCCCACCCTCGGGTCGGCGAGTCCGTACAGCAGGTCGGACAGGAGGTTGCCGAGCAGCACCGCCGCCGTGGCGAGCACGGTCAGCGCGGCGAGCAGCGGGAAGTCCACCGAGGTGGCGGCCTGCACGGTGGCCGCCGCGATGCCCGGCCAGCTGAAGACGGACTCCACGAGCAGGGCGCCCGTGATGAGTTCGGGTACGCGCGAGCCGATGAGCGTGAGCATCGGGAGCATCCCGGACCGCAGGGCGTGCCCGAGGAGCACGGTGCGCTCGCTCAGGCCGCGGGCGCGGGCGCCCCGCACGGGGTCCTCGTCGAGCGCGTCGGCGACGCCCTGGCGTACGTACAGGAAGAACCAGGGCAGCTGGGAGACGCCGAGGACGAGGGCGGGCAGGACCAGGTGGGAGGCGACCTGCCCGAAGGTGACGGTCTCGCTGGCGGTGTCGGTGAGGCCGCCGGCGGGCAGCACGCCGAGCTCCAGGGCGAAGAACCAGATGGCGAGCAGCCCGAGCCAGAAGGCGGGGGCGGCTTCCAGGGTGTACGCGGCGGAGCTGACGCACCGGTCGAGCCAGCCGCCGCGGCGGCGGGCGGCCAGCACGCCCAGCGCCGTGCCGAGCAGGACGGCGACGGTGAAGGCGGTGGCGGCGAGCAGCACCGACCAGCCGATGCGTTCGCCGATCACGTCGGCGACGGGCTGGCGCATGACGCTGGAGTCGCCGAGGTCGCCGGTGAGGGCGGAGGTGAGCCAGTCCCACCAGCGGGGGACGAGCGGCCGGTCGACGCCCAGGTTGGCGCGCAGCTGGTCGAGGTTCTCCTGCGAGGCGGTGAGGCCGGCGGTGCCGGCGTACGCCTTGACGGGGTCGAAGGGGGACGCGGCGGCGACGGCGAAGACCGCGAACGTCACCAGCAGGAGCACGGGGACGGCGGCCAGGGCCCGCCGTCCCGTCATCCGGGCCATCGCCCCCCAGGGGAGGCGGCGGCCCGCTTGCTTGGCGGTCACTTCTTGGGCACCCAGTTCTCGATGTTCCACCAGGGGCCGGCGGCGAGGCCGTGGTCGTGCGGCTCGACCTGGGTGGACAGGCCCTCCCAGGAGTCGTTCACCACGTACAGGTGGTCGATGTGGGTGAGGAAGGTGTAGCCGGGGTTCTTCACCAGTTCGCGCTGGACCGTGTCGTACGCGGCCTTGCGGGCGGCCTTGTCGTCGGTCCTGCGGCCGTCTTCGAGGGCCTTGTCGACGACGGGGTTGTCGTACCAGGCCATGTTGTTGAAGCCGTCGCCGCCGAGGGTGGACTTGAGCAGCAGGTACTGGTCGAAGTCGGGGTCGCCGGGCGAGCCGCCGCCGGCGAGGACCGCGTCGTGCTTCATGCGCGGTTCGATGACCTCCCAGGTGCCGGCCTGGGTGGTGATGGCGATGCCGGCCTTCTTGGCGTCGGAGGCGTAGGCGAGGGCGTGGTCCTGGCGGAGCTTGTCGCCGGAGGGGTACCAGAGGGGGAAGGCGGCGCGGACGCCGTCCTTGACGCGGACGCCGTCGGGGCCGGGCTTCCAGCCGGCGTCGTCGAGGATCCTCTTCGCCCGGTCGAGGTCGTGGGCGCGCTCGGTGCCCTTGGTGAACCACTCGCTGTCGGTGGGCACCGGGCCGTAGGCGGGCTTCCCGGCGCCTTCGAGGATCTTGTCGACCATGGTCCGGCGGTCGACGGCGACGTCGAGGGCGCGGCGGATCGCGGTGTCGCCGGTGACCTCGTGGTGGGTGGGCAGGGTGACCAGGCGGTAGTCGTAGCTGGTCGCCTCGTACGTCTTCTTCGTCTTGTCGCCCTTGAAGCCCTTGGCGAGGTTCGGGGGCAGGACCGCGCCGTCGAGGTCGCCGGAGCGCAGGCGGGTGGCGCGGACGTCGTCGTCCTTGATGATCGCCATGGTGAACTTCTTCACCTCGGGCGCGCCGCCCCAGTAGTCGGGGTTGGCCCTGAAGCTGATCTTCTCGCCCTTGGACCAGCCGGTGAGGACGTACGGGCCGGTGCCGACGGGCCTGGTGGTGAAGGGGCCGCTGTTCACGTCCTGCTTCGCCGCGACGTGCTGGGGGGCGATGCCGAGGACGGTGCGCTCGGCGAAGGGCGCGTAGGGGTACTTCAGGGTGAAGACGACGGTGTGGTCGCCGACGGCCTTGACGTCCTTGAGGGCGTCCAGCTCGGTCTTGGAGGGGTTGTTCGTCTTCTCGTCGAGGATGGTGCGGTAGGTGAAGACGACGTCCGCGGCCGTGAAGGGCTTGCCGTCGCTGAAGTTCACGCCCTGGCGGAGCTCGTACGTGTAGGTGAGGCCGTCCGCGCTCACCTCGGGCAGCGCGACCGCGAGGGCGGGCTTCAGCTCCATGTCGGCGTCGAAGGCGAGGAGCCCGTCGAAGATCTTGGAGTTGCCGTCCTTGCCGTAGCCGAGGAGCGGGCTGAGCGAGTCGGGCTCGTAGGCGATGCCGACGACCACGCCGTCCTCGGCCGCGGGGCCGCCGGGGCTGCCCGGGTTCGAGCAGGCCGCCGCGGTGAGGGCCAGGGCTGTGGCCAGGGCCGCGGCGGCCGTGCCGCGTATCGGTCGGACGGTACGGGCGGTCATGTGCCACACCCCTTGTGAAAGATCAACTGTTGTTGCGAACGTCTCGCAATTAAACAGTATGTACAGGGGTGTGTCGCCAAGGGCCTCTTACGGGGTGGGGGCGGGCAGGTCCACGAGGGCGGCGAGGGCGCTCTTGTGGTGGCCGGCCGCCCCGTACGCGAGCTGGTCGGCCTTGGCGCGCTTGAGGTGGACGTGCGCCGGGTGCTCCCACGTCATGCCGGTGCCGCCGTGCAGTTGTACGCACTCCTCCGCCGCGTGGACGGCGACGCGGGCGCAGTACGCCTGGGCGACGGCCACCGCGAGGGGCGCCTCGGGGCTGCCGGTGGCGAGCGCGTCGGCGGCGTTGCGGGCGGCCGCGCGGGCTCCGGTGACCTCCAGCCACAGCTCGGCCATGCGGTGCTTGAGCGCCTGGAAGGAGCCGATCGGCCGGTTGAACTGGTGGCGGGTGCGGGTGTGCCGCACGGCCTCCTCCAGGCACCACTCGGCGAGGCCGAGCTGTTCGGAGGCGAGCAGGCCGGCCCCGGCGAGGAGCCCGGCCCGGACGGCCGCCCGGGAGGCGTCGGCGTCCGCGAGGCGGGTGCCGGAGGCGGTGGGCGTGACGGTGACGGTGGCGAGGGGACGGGTCAGGTCGAGCGGGGTCTGCGGCCGGACGGCGGCCTCCGCGGCGTCGACGGCGTACAGGCCGTCGGGGCGCGGGACGAGGAGGACGTCGGCGAGGGCGGCGTCGGCGACGGCGGTGGCCGTGCCCTCCGTGGGGACGGGGCCGCCCGGGCCGGTGGTGAGGGGGACGGCGAGGACGGCGGTCCGGCGGCCGGCGGCGAGGTCGGCGAGCAACGGCGCGGCCGGGTCGGACGGTCCGAGGGCGAGCAGCGTCCCGGTCGCGACGACGGAGCTGGTGAGGTAGGGCAGCGGGGCCACCGCGCGGCCCAGCTCCTCCAGTACGACGGCGGCCTCCCGGTGGCTCGCGCCCTGGCCGCCGAGCTCCTCGGGGACGAGGAGTCCGGCGGCGCCGATCTCCCCGGCGAGGGCGCGCCACAGCTCCGCGTCGTACGGGCCGTCCCCCTCCAGGCGGGCGGGCAGGGTGGCCGGGTCGGCACGGTCGGCGAGCAGGGCGCGTACGGCGGCCCGCAGGTCCGACTCGGTCTCGGAGTAGAGCAGATCCGTCATCGCGCGAGGTCCTTCCACGGGACGTCCTTGTCGTCGCGCGGCTCGGCGGGCAGTCCGAGGACGCGTTCGGCGACGATGTTCAGCAGTACTTCGCTCGTGCCGCCCTCGATGGAGTTGCCCTTCGAGCGCAGGTAGCGGTAGCCGGCCTCGCGGCCGGTGAAGTCGACCAGTTCGGGGCGGCGCATCGTCCAGTCGTCGTACAGCAGGCCGTCCTGCGCGAGGAGTTCCACCTCCAGGCCGCTGATCTGCTGGTTGAGGCGGGCGAAGGCGAGCTTCATGGCGCTGCCCTCGGGGCCGGGGCGGCCGACGGCGAGCTGCTGGCGCAGCCGTTCCCCGGTCAGCCGGGCGACCTCGGCCTCCACCCACAGGTCGAGGAGGCGCTGGTGCAGGTCGTGGGTGCGCAGCTCGGGGCGGTCGCGCCAGGTGCGGGCGGCGCGCCCGATCATGCCGCCTTCGCGGGGGATGCGGGCGCCGCCGATGGCGACGCGTTCGTTCATGAGCGTGGTGCGGGCGACGGCCCAGCCGTCGCCGACCTCGCCGAGGCGGTGGTCGTCGGGGATGCGCACGCCGGTGAGGAACACCTCGTTGAACTCGGCCTCGCCGGTGATCTGGCGCAGGGGCCTGACCTCCACGCCGGGGTCGGTCATGTCGCACAGGAAGTAGGTGATGCCGCGGTGCTTGGGGGCGTCGGGGTCGGTGCGGGCGATGAGGATCGCCCAGCGGGCGAGGTGCGCGCTGGAGGTCCACACCTTCTGCCCGTCGACGACCCAGCCGTCGCCGTCGCGGACGGCGCGGGTGCCGAGGGCGGCCAGGTCGGAGCCGGCGCCGGGCTCGCTGAACAGCTGGCACCACACCTCCTCGCCGGTCCACAGGGGGCGCAGGAAGCGGCGCTTCTGCTCCTCGGTCCCGTAGGCGAGGATCGTCGGCGCGGCCATGCCGAGGCCGATGCCGATGCGGCGCGGGTCGTTGTCGGGGGCGCCCGCGGCGGCGAGCTCGGCGTCGACGACGGCCTGGAGGGCGGGGGGCGCGCCGAGGCCGCCGAGGCCCTGCGGGTAGTGGACCCAGGCGAGGCCGGCGTCGAAGCGGGCGTTCAGGAAGTCGGCGCGGGCGGTGGTGGCGGGCGGGTGGGCGGCGAGGAGGGCGCGCACCCGGTCGCGCAGGTCGGCTGCGGTGACGGTCATCGGGGGGCTCCTTCCGGGGCGCCGGGCAGGACGACGAGGCGGCCGGTGGTGGTGCCGTCGGCGACGCGCCGGACGGCGGAGGCGGCATCGGCGAAGGGGACGCGTTCGCTGACGAGCGGCTTGATCAGGCCCTTCGCGGCGTGGGCGGTGAGGGTGTCGTGGCACTCGCGGACGGCGGCGGGGTCCATGCGGTTGTACAGGCCCCAGTGCAGGCCGAGGATCGCGTAGTTCTTGACCAGGGCGTGGTTGAGGGCGGGGGCGGGGATGTCGCCGCTGGCGAAGCCGACGACGACGATCCGGCCCTCGAAGGCGACGCACTTGGCGGAGGCGGCGTAGGCGGGGCCGCCGACCGGGTCGTAGACCACGTCCGCGCCGCGGCCGCCGGTGGCCTCCTTGACGGCGGTGACGACGTCGTCGGTGTGCCGGTCGACGACGGTGTCGCAGCCGAGGGCGCGGGCGACGGCGGCCTTGTCGGCGCCGCCGACGACGCCGATGACGCGGGCGCCGGCCGCCTTGCCGAGCTGGACGGCGGCGCTGCCGACCCCGCCGGCCGCGGCGTGGACGAGGAGGGTCTCGCCCTCGCGCAGGCCCGCGCGGCGGTGCAGGCCGAACCAGCCGGTCTGGTAGCCGATGTGCAGGGCGGCGGCCTCGGCGTCGTCGAGGGTCTCGGGCGCGGGGAGCACGGCGGCCTCGTCGGCCACGGCGTACTCGGCGAACCCGCCGTGCGGCAGGGCGGGCGTGGCGATCACGCGGCGGCCGTCCTCGGTCTCGGCGCAGATCTCGACGCCGGGGGTGAAGGGGAGCGGCGGGCGCACCTGGTAGTGGCCGCGGCACAGGAGGGCGTCCGGGAAGTTGACGTTCGCGGCCCGCACCCTCAGCAGCAGCTGCCCGGGGCCGGGCGTGGGCCGATCGGTCTCCTCGAGGCGCATCACCTCGCTCGGTTCGCCGTTCCGGTGCACGCGCCATGCCTGCATGAGGGCCTCCACAGAAGAGTCGGGCAGTACCGCAGTGGGTCGCATACTAAGCGGTCGCTTGCCGTCCTGGGAACCGTGCGGCCGGCCGCCGTACCGGAGGGCCCCGCCCCCGCGGCCGCCGCGCCGTACGGGCGGCCGCGGGGGCGGGGTCAGCGCGGGAACAGCTCGAAGGTGACGGCGGGCACGCCGCCGAACCGCTCGGCGGCCGACCGGGCGCCACCGGTGAGGAAGCTCCGGCAGTACGCCTCCGGCTCCTCGTCCGTCAGCGCCTCGATGTACGTGCGGTGCTCCAGCAGGGAGCGCACGGCACGCTCCAGACCGGGCCGCGCGTCGACGGCGTGGGTGGGGCGGGAGGACCCGGCGACGGCGACCCAGCGGACCCCGTCCCACGGTTCGAGGCCCCGCTCGGCCAGTTCGGGGAAGATCCAGCGGTTGCCCGCGTCGGCGGCCGCGTCGAGGGTGGCGCGCCCCACGGCGACGTGGTCGGGGGTGTTCCAGGCGGTCCCGCCCCAGGTGTCGCGGTGGTTGAGCGTGATGACCAGTTCGGGGCGGTGGCGGCGGATCGCGGCGGCGATGTCCCGGCGCAGGCCGGTCCCGTACTCGACGACGCCGTCCCGGTGGTCGAGAAACTCCACCTCGCCGACGCCGACGACCGCCGCGCTCGCCTGCTGCTCCCGCTCGCGCAGCGGCCCGCAGACGGCGGGCGCGAGGCCGTCGATCCCCGCCTCGCCCCGCGTGGCGAGCACGTACACCACCTCGCGCCCGGCGTCGGTCCAGCCGGCGACGGCCGCGGAGCAGCCGTACTCCAGGTCGTCGGGGTGCGCGACGACGGCGAGCGCCCTGCGCCACTCCTCGGGCATCGGCCGCAGCGGGGCGGCCGCCTGACGGTCCGTCGGTGGGTTCTCCTGATCGCTCATGGGCGCAGGATACGGTCGGCCCGGCCCCCGCCGGGCGGCGTCGCGCCACGGCGGCTGCCGTACGCGCGCGTGGACGCGCGGGGAGGGTCAGGCCTCGCCGCGGGCCAGGGACAGGAGCCGGTCCAGGACCCGGGTGCCGCTCGCCCGCACGCCGTCGTGCTCGTACTCGTCCGTCACCCAGGTGCGCAGGCCGCGGACGGCGCGGGCGGTGCGCAGGGAGTGGTCCGTGTCGACGTACATGTCGTCGTGGTAGACGGCCGCGGCGACCGGGACGGTGTTCGCGGCGAGGCGCGCCGGGTCGTACAGGGCGGGCCAGTCGGCGCGGGCGGCGAGCAGCTCGGCGGTCTCCCGCAGGGGCCGCAGGGCCGGATCGACCTCGAAGTGCCAGGGGTGGACGGTCTCCCCGGTGAACAGGAGCGGGGCGTCGCCGGCGAGCGCGGACGCCGCGTCGAACTCCGGGAACTCCTCGCGCACCCGCTCGGCGGCCCAGCCGGTCGGACCCTGTCCCTGGGCGTAGATCGCCTCGTGGAGGACGGCGTACAGCGGCCGGGAGGCGAAGGAGAGCTGGGAGCGCGCGGCCTCCAGGAACGCGTCGGACAGCGCGAGGCCGGCAGGGGTGCGGACGAAGGCGTCCTCCAGGAGGTAGTGCAGCTGGTGGCTGCCGTCACCGGTGCCGAGGAGGATGCCGAGGGACTGGAACGCCTCGACCGTCAGCCGGTGGCCGTCCGGCAGGACGGCGGGGCGCTCGGCGAGGTGGGCGGCGATCCGGCGGGCCCGTTCGACGTCCTGCGGGTAGCGCTCGTAGTGCGCCTCGTTCTTGCGCCGGATGCGCGGGTACGCGGCGCGGTAGACGTCGTCGGCGGTGGCGTCGAGGGACGGCAGGCCGCCGGTGACGACCACCGTGTCGAGTCCCTCGGGCGCGGTGGACAGGTAGTGGGTGGCGCAGAAGCCGCCGAAGCTCTGGCCGAGGACCGTCCACGGCGCGCCGCCGGTGAGCCGGCGGCGGATCAGTTCGCAGTCGCGCACGATGGAGTCGGCCCGGAAGTGGGCCAGGTAGCGGGCCTGTCCGGCCGGGCCGCCGCGCAGCGGCAGCGTCTGCCGGTCGGCCCGGGTGGACCGGCCGGTGCCGCGCTGGTCGAGGAGGAGCACCCGGTACTCCCGGACGGCGCGGTCCAGCCACGCCTGCCTGCCGGTGAAGCGGCGGGCCGCGCAGCCGGGGCCGCCCTCCAGGTACACCAGCCACGGCAGGCGGTCCGTGTCGGCCCGTCCGGCGGCGACGACTTCGCGTCCGTACACCTCGATCTGCTCGCCGGAGGGGTCGGCGTGGTCGAGGGGGACGGTGAAGTGGTGGTCGGTGAGGACGACGCCGGGCTGGCGGTAAGGGGGCACTGCTCCTCCTGTCGGATGCTCGCGGCGCGCCGGGGCGCGCGTGGGGGGCGCGCGGCCGGACGGCCGTGGCCCCCGCCCGCACAGTGGACCACAGCGGTCCGCGGCGGGCGGGGGCGGGGAGGGGCCGGGCTGCGGGTCAGCCCGTCGGGAAGTCGTCCGGGGTCCGGACGCGGTCGCGGACCCACACCCCGGCGGGCTTCAGCGACGCCGTGCCGGTCCAGGGGCCGTCGTTCGCGCAGGTGCCGGTCTTGAAGACGGCGCCGGAGCGGTGGTCGTCGGAGAAGTTCCAGTTGACCCAGCTGATCTTCTTCGCGGCCATCAGGTCGAGGTAGCGCTGCGCCATGACGAAGTCGTCGGCGCCCTCGCCCGCGTAGTCCTGCGTGCCGAACTCGGTGACGAAGACGGGCAGTCTGTCGGCGGCGCGGGAGAGGGTGGCCAGGTACGCGTCGCGGTGCGAGGAGGCGTAGAAGTGGAACGTGTACATGATGTTGGAGGCGTTCACCGGGGCGGCCACGACCTCCGACTCGTTCGCGCCCTCGGAGACGCCGAACGACGACCAGGCGCGGGTGCCGACGAGGACCGGGGTGTTCGGGTCGTGGGCGCGGATCACCGGGATCAGCTCCTCGGCGTAGCCCTTGATCCGGGACCAGCTCACGCCGCTGGGCTCGTTGGCGATCTCGTACAGCAGGTTCGTCCTGCCGCGGTGGCGCTGGGCGATCTCGGTGAAGAACGTCTTGGCGCGGCTGAGGTTGTGGTACGGGTCGCCGGGGTCGAGCATGTGCCAGTCGACGATGACGTACAGGCCGCGCGCGGTGGCCTGGTCGATGACGGAGTGGACCAGGTCGGTGTACTTGCGCGGGTCGGTCTCGTAGCCGCCCTCCTGGACGTACGTGGAGACGCGCAGGACGTCGGCCTTCCAGTCGCCGGCGAGGGCGTCGAGGGAGCCGGGCGTGACGCACCGGGCGTACCACTGCGTGCCGTGCGTGGACATGCCGCGCAACTGGACGGGCTTGCCGTACTGGTTGCAGAGCTTCGTGCCGCAGACCTTCAGCCGGCCGTTGACGGCGGCCGGCGTGGCCGTGTCGCCGGGGGCGGCCGGGGTGACGGCGAGGTGGTCCAGGTTGGGTCCGCCGGCGGTGCCGGCGGTGGCGCGGATCGTGTTGGCACCGGCCTTGAGGGAGGCGGTGACGCCGACCGTGCGCCAGGTGGTCCAGGCGCCCGTGGCGGGGAACGCCTTGGCGCGGGCGGTGGTCGTGCCGTTGACGGCGATGTCCAGGGGGCGGTCGGCGGCGGAGCCGTTGGCGTGGCGGAAGGTGAGGGTGACGGTGCCGGCCCGGGCGGCGTCGACGCGCCACTCGACGTGGCCGCCGCCGGTGTTGTCGTAGTCGACGAAGCCGGTGCCGGTGTAGCCGGCGTGGTCGGACGCCACGGTGCCGCCCGAGACGGTCGCCTGCTCGGCCTCGTGGGTCGTGGCGGCGGTCGCGGGCGGGGCGGTGGTGAGTCCGAGCAGCAGGGCGGTGGTGAGGGCGCCGGCTGCCGTGCCGAGCCCGCGTGTCCAGGTCCGTGCCGTTCTCATGGGGTCTCCGATGCGGATGGGGCTGAGAGCCGAGGACTGGAAGGAAACTTTCCTAACCAATGGGTAGCAGCTCGCCCGAGCGCGCCGCAAGGCCCCTGCCGGGACACGACCGGGCCGCGTAGGGTGCGCTCGTCCGATTCCGATGATCAAGAAGGATGCCCCGATGGCACGTTTCGATCTGCCGCTCGACGAGCTGCGCACCTACCGGAGTTCGTCCGTCGAGCCCGAGGACTTCGACGCGTTCTGGGCGGAGACGCTGGAGGAGGTCCGGTCCCACCCGCTCGGCGCGCGCTTCGAACCGGTCGACACCGGTCTCGCCACCGTGGAGGTGCACGACGTCACCTTCGCCGGCTTCGGGGGCCACCCCGTCAAGGGCTGGTTCGTCATACCCGCCGGGGTGACCGAACCGGTGCCGGTCGTCGTCGAGTTCGTCGGGTACGGCGGCGGGCGCGGCCTGCCCCACACCCACCTGCTGTGGGCGTCGGCCGGGTTCGCGCACTTCGTCATGGACACCCGGGGCCAGGGCAGCGGCTGGGCGGGCGGGGACACCCCCGACCCGGTGGGCAGCGGCCCCGCCGTGCCCGGCTTCATGACGCGGGGCGTCGAGGACCCGTCGGCGTACTACTACCGGCGGGTGTTCACCGACGCGGTGCGCGCCGTGGAGGCCGCCCGGTCGCACCCGCTGGCGGACGCCTCGCGCACGGCGGTGACCGGGACGAGCCAGGGCGGCGGGATCACCCTGGCCGTGGCCGGGCTGGTGCCGGACCTGGCGGCGGTCGCGCCCGACGTGCCGTTCCTGTGCGACTTCCCGCGCGCGACGACGGTGACGGACCGCCACCCGTACCGGGAGATCGGCCAGTACCTGAAGACCCACCGCGGGAGGGTCGAGCGGGTCGCGCGGACCCTCGCCTACTTCGACGGGGTGCACTTCGCGGCGCGCGCGACGGCGCCGGCGCTGTTCTCCGCCGCGCTGGAGGACCTGACGTGCCCGCCGTCGACGGTGTTCGCGGCGTTCAACGCGTACGCCCCGGACGACAAGCGGATCGAGGTGTACGCCTTCAACGACCACGAGGGCGGCGAGGCGTACCAGCAGGCGGCGCAACTGCGCTGGCTGCCGGGCAGGCTGACGGCCTGACCCGCCGGCCGGACCCGGCGCCCCCCGCCCCCTCCCCCGGTCTTGACGGGGAGCCGTCCCGGACCTAGGTTCTCCCCGTCGCGAGAAAGCGCTTACTGCACGTCTGGGGGGTGGGGTGACGTTCCGTTCGGACACCGTCCGCGTCGCCGTCGTCGGGACCGGGGCCATCGCCCGGCACGGCCACCTGCCGGCCCTCGCCGCGCTCGCGGCCGAGCAGCCGCTGGAGGTGGTGGCCGCGTGCGACGTGGACGCCGGGTCGGTCGCCGCGTTCTGCCGGGAGGCCGGTGTCCCGCACGCGTACACGGACCACGACCTGATGCTCGCCGAACGGCGGCCGGACCTGGTCGTGCTGTGCACCCCGCCCCGCTTCCACCGCGACCAGACCGTCGCCGCGCTGCGCGCCGGGGCGTGGGTGTGGTGCGAGAAGCCGCCGTGCCCCTCGCTGGCCGACTTCGACGCGATGGAGGCGGCGGAGGGCGCGGGCCCGGGACCCGGCCCGTACGCGGCGATCGTCTTCCAGCACCGCTTCGGGTCCGGCGCCCGGCACGTCGGGCGGCTGCTCGCCCGGGGCGCGCTGGGCCGGCCGCTGGTCGCCCACTGCCAGACCACCTGGTACCGCGACGCCGACTACTACGCGGTGCCGTGGCGCGGCCGCTGGGACACCGAGGGCGGCGGGACGTCCATGGGGCACGGCATCCACCAGATGGACCTGCTGCTCGACCTGCTCGGCCCGTGGGAGGAGATCCGCGCCATGGCCGGGCGGCTCGTCCACGACGTGGAGACGGAGGACGTGTCCACGGCACTGGTCCGGTTCGCCGGCGGGGCGCTGGCCACGGTCGTCAACAGCGTGCTGAGCCCCGACGAGGTGAGCCGCGTCCGGATCGACTGCGAGCGCGCCACCGTCGAGCTGACCCACCTGTACGGGTACGGCAACGCCGACTGGCGCATCACCCCCGCCCCCGGCGTCGACCCCGAGGAGGCGGCCCGCTGGCGGGACTTCGGCCCCGACGAGCCCAGCTCCCACCTGGCGCAGCTGCGCGGCCTCCTCGCCGACCTGCGCGCCGGGCGGCGCCCCCGCGGCAGCGGCCCGGACGGCCGCAAGAGCCTCGAACTCGTCACCGCCCTGTACAAGTCGGCGTTCACCGGGGCGGCGGTACGGGCCGGCGACATCGGTCCGGGCGACCCGTTCCACACGTCGCTGCACGGCGGCACCCCCGGCTGGGCACCCGCGACCGCTTCCTCCCCCGCCGCGATTCCCTCCCCCGCCGCGGCCGGCGGCACGGCGGCGGCGCGCGAGGAGGCCGCCCGGTGAGCGGCCTTCCGCCCCGGGTCGCGCACGCGCGCGGCGACCACGTGTCCGTCCTGGCGGGCGGGGTCGAGCTGCTGCGGTACGTGTACCGGCCCGAGGCCGCCTGGGAGGCCCCCAAGCCGTACGCCCACCCGCTGCGCACCCTGGCCGGGCACACCGTCACCGGGTACCGGCCGAACGACCACCGCTGGCACAAGGGCCTGCAGATGACGGCCTCGTACCTGTCCGGGCAGAACCTGTGGGGCGGCGACACGTACGTGTCGGGCGAGGGGTACGTCGCCCTGCCGGAGCGGGTCGGGTCCATGGCGCACCGGTCGTTCGACCGGCTCGACGCGCGGGGCGGCCGGGCCACCGTCGAGGAGCGGCTGACCTGGCACCCGCACGACGGGGAGACGTGGGCCGACGAGCTGCGCCGCATCGAGGTCCACGACGTGGACCCGGCGGCCGGCTGCTGGGCGCTGACCTGGTCCTCGGCGGTGACCAACCGGCGCGCCGAGCCGCTGCGGTTCGGCAGCCCCACGACGCGGGGGCGGGAGGCGGCCGGGTACACCGGGCTGTTCTGGCGCGGCCCCCGGGCTTTCCGGGGCGGCGCGGTCCTCGGTCCGGACTCCGAGGGCGACGCCCTGATGGGGGCCGAGGCGGAGTGGCTGGCGTACACCGGGGAGCACGACGGTGTCGACGGGCACGCCACGCTCGTCTTCGCGCACGCCCCGGAGAACGACCACACCGGCGCGGGCGGCGCGCACCCGGCGCACTGGTTCGTCCGCAGCGAGCCCTTCGCGGCGGTCGCGCCGTCGTTCGCGTTCCACGACGAGCTGGTGCTGCCGCCCGGCGGGACCCTGGCCCGCCGCTACCGGGTCCTCGTCGCGGACGGGGCGTGGGACCGGGCCCGGATCACCGCGCACCTGGCGGCCCTGGCCTGGTGACCGGTGCCGCCGTCGGAGTGGCGGGGGGCCCGGACACGGGGCGGGGTGGATAGGCTCCCTGGTGACCGGGGGCCCGGCGGGGCACCCGCCGGGTGCCGCGAGCACGGACCGGCCGCCCCGGCCGTCCGGTGGAAGGGCCGTCATGACCAGCGCACACCGTAGGACGTCCACACCAGGCTCCCCCGTGCGGCGCGCCGCGCTGCTGGTGGGGGTGGCCTTCCTGCTGATCGGCGCCCTGGGCTTCGTGCCCGGGGTCACGACCGACTACGACACGATGGCGTTCGCCGCCCACCGGTCGGACGCGAGGCTCCTGGGGCTGTTCCAGGTGTCGATCCTCCACAACATCGTGCACCTGCTGTTCGGCGTCGCCGGCGTCGTCTCGGCCCGCAGGGCGGCCGACGCCCGCCCGTACCTCGTCGTCGGCGGCCTGATCTACCTGGCGCTGTCGGTGTACGGGGTGATCATCGACCTGGACAGCGCCGCGAACTTCGTGCCCGTCAACACCGCCGACAACTGGCTGCACTTCGCGCTCGGGACGGGGATGACCGGTCTGGGCCTGCTGCTCCCCCGCCCGGCGGACGCCGACACCTGACGGCGCGCCGGTCCGGGCCGCTACGCCCCGTCCGGCAGCGGGACGCGCACCGTCTCCGCCCAGCCGGGCGGCTCCGGCGCGTACGGGCCGATCAGCGCCACCACGACCCGGCAGCCCGACGGCTCGCGGTCCGGCCAGGGGGTCATCCCGTCGGTGAGGACGACGACGACGTCCGGCCGGTCGCGCCGGGCCAACGCCGCCCCGATCCCGACGCGCAGGTCGGTCCCCCCGCCGCCGCCCAGCTCCACCTGGTCGGCGGAGGTCACCCGCGACACGGCGTGCACGTCGGCGTCGCAGGCGAGGACCGTGACCCGGTTGCCGCGCACGCCGACCTCGCGCAGCACACCGGTGATCTCCGCCATGGCCGCGGCGAGTTCGGCGTCGCCCATGGAGCCGGAGGTGTCCACGACGACGGCCACCCGCGGCAGCGGGCGGCGCAGGCTCGGCAGGACGACCCCGCGCAGCGCGGCGGACCGGCGGGAGGGGCGCCGGTACGTGTAGTCGACCGCGCCGCCGGCCCACGCGGCGGCCTCGCGCACGGCCCCGGCGAGCGCCCGGCGCCAGTCCACGACCGGTTCGAGGACCTGCTCCGCCCAGCGCCGCCAGCCGCCCGGCAGAGTGCCGCGGCCCCGCAGGTGGGCGCGCATGGCCTCGGCGGTCGCCCGGCGCAGGGCCTGCGCCTCGGTGGTGCCGATCCGGGCGGGGCCGCCCGGTCCGGTGAGGTCCCAGGGCGAACGGTGCCCGTGCGCGCCGGACCCGCAGTCGTGGGCCCGCACCTCGGGCGGCAGCCCGGTGACGTACTCCTCGAACAGCCGGCCCTCGGGCAGCCCGTAGCGGCGGGGCTCCACGCGGCCGGCCGGCAGGGGCAGGCCGTCGGCGAGGAGGTCGTCGTTGATCTCGCAGTCCTGGGCGACGTTGACGCGGTACCGGTCGCGCTGGTCGGCGGCCGGGAGCCGGCCGGCCCGGTCGTGGTGGTCGCGCAGCAGGTGGGCGGCCTCGTGGACCCACACGGCGGCCAGCTCGGCGACCGGGGTCGCGGCGACGAACGCGGGTGACGCGTAGCACCGCCAGTGCCGGTCCACGCCCATGGTGGGCACGTCGTGGCTCTCGACGACGGTCAGCGCGTACAGCGCCGACGCCAGGTACGGGCGGTCGGTCGCCGCGCGGTAGCGGGCGGCGAGCAGTTTCGTCCGGTCCAGGGCGGCGGGCGCGGTGCCGGGGCGGCCGGGCGGCGGGGCGGCCATGCGGGGTGCCTCAGCCGGCCAGGGCGCCGGACTGCCGGAGCAGGTCCACGAACCCGTCGATGCCGGGCGGCACGGGCCAGTCGGCCTCCCGCATCGCGGCGAGGTCGGTGGCGGCGCGGGCGGCCACGTCGGGGACGCCCGCCTCGACGGCCTTGGCGAGGACCGCCCAGCCGGCCTCCCAGCGCTCCCGGGTCGGGTCGCTCCGGACGGCGGAGACCACGGCGATGAGGAACGCCAGCTGCCGGTCCCCCCGCTCGGGCAGAGCGAACGCGTCGGGGTCGGCCAGGACCCGGTCGGGGTCCGGCAGGTCCAGGTGCTCCAGGTAGGACAGCAGCTCGATGCCCGCGCCCTCCCCCACGGCGCCCGTCAGCGCGGCGGCCAGGGCCTCCCGGCCGGTGCCGGTCGCGTAGGCGGTGGCGAGGAGGCGCAGCGCCATCTCCCAGGTGCGCGGCGAGGGCCACGCGCGGCCCCGGCTCTCGGCGTCCTCGGGGAGGTGGTGGACGAGGCCGGGGCGGGCGGTGAGGAAGGCGGAGACGGCGCCGCGGGCCCGGGCGACGGCGCCGGGCGCCTTGGCGGGGTCGACGACGGGGACGCCGGACTCCGGCCACGTGCCGGCCAGGCCGCGGGCGACCGTGCGCGGGTCGTGGGTCCAGTGGAGGTGCACGAACCGGTTGGCGAGCGGCGGGCTGAGGTGCCAGCCGTCCGCGGCGCTGGAGGGCGGGTTCGCGGCGGCGACGACGCGTACGGACGCGGGGAGGGGGAGGCTGCCGACGCGGCGTTCGAGGACGACGCGCAGGAGCGCGGCCTGCACGGCGGGCGGGGCGGACGACAACTCGTCGAAGAACAGCAGGCCGTGGCCGGTGCGGGCGAGGCGGACCGCCCAGTCCGGCGGGGCCATCGGCACGCCGGTCGTGGCCGGGTCGTCGCCGACGACGGGCAGGCCCGCGAAGTCGGACGGCTCGTGGACGCTGGCGATGACCGTCTCCAGCGGCAGCCCGAGCCCGGCGGCGAGCTGCCCGATCCCGGCGGACTTGCCGATGCCGGGCTCGCCCCAGAGGAGCACGGGCTGGTTGGCGGTGACGGCGAGGGCGAGGGCCTCCAGGCGCGGGTTGCCGGCGGGCTCGGTGCGGGTGGCGCCCAGCCGGGCGTTGAGGGCGTCGGCCGCGGCGAGGGGGCCGGGCACCGGGGAGGCCGCGGTCGTGGTGGTCATGCGTCGTCCTCCGCGTCGTCGTCCCCGGTGCCCCGGGGGGCACCGCCGCTCCCGCCCGGACCGCCGAACGGGTCGGGCCCGTGTTCCGGTTCCGGCCCGTCCGGCGGCTCCGGTTCGTGCCTCGGCTCGTCAGACGCGTCGGGCACGTCGAACAGGTCGGACGCGTCGTCGGAGCGCTCCCACCAGGAGGCGCCCAGGCCGGGGTGGTCCCGCAGGACCCGCTCCCGCAGGGACCGCAGGTCCGTGCGGCCGTACATGCGGACGAGGTGTGCCAGGGACCGCTCCTGCCCGTCGACCACGTCGACGCGGGCGCCGGCGGCCAGCAGCGCCTCGACGAGGGCGGCGCTCCCCCGGTCGTTGACGGCGGTGAACAGCGGGGTGCGGCCGAGGACGTCCCGCGCCTCCAGCTCCAGGCCCGCCGCCAGCAGCCGGGGCAGCAGCGCCTCGTGGTCCAGGAGGTTCAGCGCGTGCAGGAGGGTGCGGCCGTCGGCGTCGCGGACGTGCGGGTCGAGGCCCGCGTCCAGGAGCGCGGTCACCCCGGGGGTGTCGCCGTGCTGGGCGCGCAGGAACAGGTCCCGCCGCTGGGCCCGCAGCGCCTTGGGGAGCCGGGAGCCGCGGGAGGTCCATGCCTGCTGGGCGGCGAAGCAGCCGGTCACGGCGCCGCCGAAGGCGCGCAGCGCCCGCTCGCGGCGCTGCTCCTCCCCGGTGTGCGGCATGTGGAGGGCGCCGTCGCGGAACACGACCCGGTGCCACTCGCCGCGGCAGCGCACGCGGACCGGCTCGGGCGCGTCGGGGCCGGGTGGTCCGTACGCCGGCGCCGGCCCCGTCCCGGGCCCCTGCGGGTCGAGGGCGGGGAACAGGGAGCGGGCGACGAGCGGGTGCAGTTCCCGGGGCGTCACCCTGCCGCCGCGCAGCAGGTCGAGGTCGGGCAGGCGCCGCCAGTGCGCCTCCGCGAGGGCGGGCGCGCCCTCCACGGTCTCGCGCGTGACCTGCCGGATCCGGACCGGCGCGTCCGGTCCGGGCCCGGTGGGTTCGAACAGGATGACGGTCCGCCAGCCGAGCGGAACGGTGAAGCGGTCGCCGCGTCCGTGGGCGGCGAGGCGCCGCACCTCGGCCGCGACCCGGGCGACGTCCGTCGCGCGGCTCCCCAGGAGTCCGCCGGGGCCGACGGCGGGGGCGCGGTGGCGGGAGGGCGGCGGTGTCGGGTCGTAGTCGATGCCCGCCGCGGCGAACGCGGCCTCGAAGTCGCCCGCGTCGAAGGCCAGGTCGATCCATTCGCCGCGCCCGGCCGGGTCGCCGGGGCCGGGGTCGGCGGTGGGCAGTTCGACGGCGGACCGCAGGGTGCCGTCGGCGTGGCAGAACGGAGCCCGGTCCGGGCCGCCGCCCACCCGTTCGCGCAGTTCGCCGGCGCGCCGGGCGTCCCACAGGTGGCGGGCGGCCGTCCAGTCGTGGGTGGGGGCGGGGAAGCCCGGCCGGGCGCGGCGGGGCGTCCCGAGGCGCAGGGTGAGGCGCTGCGGGCCGGCGACCATGGGCGGGGTGGTGACGTACAGGTGGGGGCCGTGCCCGCCGGGCGGCCCGTACGCGGCGAGGACGACGTCCAGGTCGGGGGCGAGGGTCGTCCGGCCGCCGAGGACCCGGGGCAGGTGCCAGCGCAGCAGGTCGGGGGCGAGGTGGCGCAGGTCGTCGAGGAGCGCGGCGGCGGTGTCCGCGCCGTGCCGGCCGGCGACGCCCGCCGGGTCGAAGGCGAGGTCGACGTGGGCGGTGGCGCAGGCGGCGGCCCAGTCCCCGGCGAGGCGGTGCGCGGTGGCCCGCTCGATCATCCACCGGGGCACCGCGTAGCGGCGGGCACGCTGCCAGGAGCTCGCCTCGTCGGGGCGCGGGAGGCTCACCGGTGGACACTCCCTATCGCGCGCAGGTCGGGGTGGGCCGATCCGGCGGACGGGCGCAGGCGCTGGTGGAAGGAACGCTTCACCCGGCGGGGCAGGCCGGGGCCGAGACCGACGTACTCCAGCGGCGAGTCGTCGGGGACGGCGGCCAGGAGCACCTTCGCGCCGCGTCCGGTGAGCCCGGTGTGGCGGAGTTCGAGGCGGCGCAGGGGGCTGCCGGGCAGGGCCGCGGCGAGGGCGGCGGCGCCGTCGTCGCCGGTGTGGTTGGGGGGCGCGCCGAGGCTCCGCTCCGATCGGGGGCGGCCCAGGTCCAGGGTCTCGACGCCGTCGAGGGCGGCGGCGAGGGAGCGGGCCCCCGCGGGGCCGACGCCGTTGCCGCCGAGACCGAGGCGGAGGGGGCGGCCCGGGTCGGCGGCCCCGGCGAGGACGGCGGCGCCGTCGTCGCCGAGGTGGTTGGCGGGCAGGTACAGCTCGCGCACGCCGGCGTCGCGGGCGAGCGCGGCCAGGAGGGGCGCGGCGTCGGCGGTGAGGCCGTTGCCGCCGAGGAAGAGCCGCTCGACGGGGCGGTCGCGGCCGGTGAGCGCGTCGAGGAGGGCGCGCAGGCCGGCCGTGGTGAGGCCGGTGTTGACGAGGTCGAGGGTGCGCAGGGCGGTGTTGCGGCGCAGGGCGGCGGCGAGGGCCCGTACGCCGTCGTCGCCGACCGGGTTGCGCTTGAGCCACAGGGCGCGGACGGTGGCGTCGTCCGCGAGCCGGCCGGCGAGGGCGGCGGCGCCCTCGGGGCCGATGCGGTTGCAGCCGAGGTAGAGGGTGTGCAGGCCGTGGCCCTCGCGGAGGGCGGCGGCCACCGTGCGGGCGCCGTCGTCGCCGATGGCGTTGGTGCCCAGCAGGAGGTGCGCGGCGTGCGGGGAGGCGGCCGCGGCGGGGAGCAGGCGGGCGGCGCCGTCCGGGCCGAGGCCCTGCTTGCACAGGTCGACGCGGCCGTCCGCGCGCAGGGTGCCCAGCGGGTACGTCTCGTCGGCGCCGACCGGGCCGGCGGAGGCGAGCCGGACGAGCAGCGGGTCGAGGGCGGCCGGGTCGGCGAGCGGCAGGTCGGGGTGCTCGATCGCCGGGCAGCGCACGGGGGTTCCCCGCTCGGGCGCGGCCGCGCGCCGGGGGGAAGGGGTCGGCTCCGTCATCACCACTCCACCGGTTTCCTTCGCCGGTGCCCGGCGTTCGACGTCGTCCACGAGGGGAAGGCGGCAAGACCGGTCGGATTCGAACCGACGTCCTCCAGCTTGATGCTCGGGCGCGACGACCTCTGCGCTACGGGCTTGCCGCGCGTGATCATAGCGGTGCCCGCACACGTGTCCGACCGCCGGGGTGGGCGGTCTACGGTGGAGGCATGGGCGGGGAGTCGGCGGTGACCCTGTTCCTCTGCGGCGACGTGATGCTCGGGCGCGGAGTCGACCAGATCCTGCCCCACCCCGGCGACCCCACGCTGTGGGAGGAGTACGTCGGCGACGCCCGCGCGTACGTGGCGCTCGCCGAGGCCGCGCACGGTCCCGTGCCCCGCCCGGCCGCCCCGTCCTGGCCGTGGGGCGTGGCGCTGCCGCTGCTCGACGAGGCGGCGCCGGGGGTGCGCGTGGTGAACCTGGAGACGAGCGTCACCCGCCGCGGCACCCCGGAGCCGGGCAAGGCGGTGCACTACCGGATGACGCCCGAGAACCTGCCGTCGCTGGCCGCCGCCCGGCCCGACGTCTGCGTGCTCGCCAACAACCACGTCCTGGACTTCGGCCGGCAGGGGCTGCTGGACACCCTCGACGCGCTGGCCGCCGCGGGGCTGCGGACGGCGGGCGCCGGCCGGGACCTCGCCGGGGCGCGCCGCCCCGCCGCCGTCCCCCTGCCCGGCCCGGACGGCGGGCGGCGGGTGCTGGTGTTCGCGTGCGGGATGCCGTCGAGCGGCGTGCCCGAGGAGTGGGCGGCCGCGCCCGGCCGGCCCGGGGTGGACCTCGTGCCGGCCGCGACCGGGGCCGCCGCCGGGGCCGTCGTGCGCCGGGTGCGCCGGGCGCGGCGGCCCGGCGACCTGGTGGTGGTCTCCGTGCACTGGGGCTCCAACTGGGGGTACGGGGTGACGGAGGGTCAGGTGCGGTTCGCGCACGCGCTGGTCGACGGCGGGGTCGACGTGGTGCACGGCCATTCGTCGCACCACCCGCGCCCGCTGGAGGTGTACCGGGGGAAGCTGGTCCTGTACGGCTGCGGCGACCTCGTCGACGACTACGAGGGCATCACCGGGTACGAGGAGTACCGCGACGACCTGCGCCTGCTGTACCTCGCGGCGCTGGAGCCGGACACGGGCCGGCTGGCCGCGCTGCGGATGGCCCCCGTGCGGGCGCGGCGGCTGCGCCTGGAGCAGGCGTCGGACGCCGAGCGCGACTGGCTGCGGGCCACCCTGGACCGGGTGAGCCGCGGCTTCGGGGTGCGCGTGGTGGCCGAGTCCCGGGAGCGGGGCGGGATGCTGCGCGCCGTACCGGTCCGGCCTCCGTCTTGAGCGGTCCGCGCGGGGCCCTCGCGCCCCCTGCCCGAGCGCAGGCGGTCGCGTACGGCCACGGAACGCGCCCGGAATACCACGTTCCGATCATGACGACAACATGCCCCGAACCGGATCCGGCTGGTTATGATCGGCACCCCCACGCTCACCGGAGCCGGACCGGCGGTCCCCCGGCCCTCCCCAGGGCTGCGCCGAAGCCGGTCACCGTCCCGTCCCACTCCCGCCTCCCGCTCCCGAGGGCCGATGTCCGATAGAGAACCCCGGGGCGCACACAGCCCGTCGCCCCGCCGCCGACGGCGCGCCGTGCGCCTGCGCACGCTGCTCGTCCTGCTCGCCGTCGTGCCGAGCCTCGCGATGGCCGCCCAGGTCACGGTGACCGCCGACCGGCTGCTGGAACGGTCGGGGCACCTGCGTTCCGACGTGGCCGCCGGTGAGCGGATCGGCCTGCCCCTGCACGCGTTGATGACCGGGATGCAGGCGGAGCGCACGGCCACGGTCGCGCGGTGGTCCGACGCGTCCGCCTCCGAGGCCGCCCTGCACGCCCGGCGGACCGCCACGGACCGGGCGGACGCCGCGTTCCGCCGCGCCGCGGCACGCGGGGGCACCGGCTCCGAGGAGGCCGACCGGCGGATCCTCGAAGTACTGGCGGGCCTCGACGAACTGGGCGCGCAGCGGGAGCGGGCGGACTCCCGCACCGGCGGCCCGGACGGCACGCTCGCCTACTACAACGGGCTGATCGGCCAGATGATCCGCTTCTACCAGGACGCCTTCAGCCACACGGAGGACGGCGAGCTGTCGCAGGAGAGCCAGGTCGTCATCACCCTGTTCTCGGCCGCCGAGATGCTGGCGCAGCAGGACGCGTCGATCGCGCTGGCCGGCCCGTCGCGGGAGCTGCCCGCCCCCCGGTTCGCGGAGTTCGTCAACCTGGTCGGCGCGCACCGGTACCTGTACGACCGGTGGGTCGTGCCGTACCTGCCGCCCGAGGACGCCGAGCGGTACGCGCGGCTCATCGGCTCCGGGGCGTGGCAGACGAAGACGCGCATCGAGAACCGCGCCCTGTCCGACCACAAGGACCTGGCGACGAGGGTGCGGCTGCCCCGCGACGCGGCCGGCTGGGCCACCGCCCGGGCGGCGTGGGGCCCCCACCTGGAGGCGCTGAACTCCTCGCGGATACGGGGCCTGCTCGCGCACGGCGACGCGAAGGCCACCGCGTTGGAGACCGAGGTCGCCTGGCTGATCGCCGTCAGCACCGGGGCCCTGCTCGCCGTCGTGGGCATCGTCGCGGCCACCACCCGCCTGGTGCTGCGCAGGCTGCGCCTGCTGCACGACCGCACGGTGAGGGTCGCCGAGACCACCCTGCCGGACGTCGTGGCGCGGCTGCGGGAGGGCCGGCCGGTCGACGACGACGCCCTGCCGGCCGTGCGCGGCGAGCGGGACGAGGTCGGGCGGATCAGCGACGCCTTCGCCCGGGTCGTCGCCGTGTCCGTGGACGGCCACCGGCAGCTGGCGGCGGAGCGCCACGGCTTCGGCAGCTTCGCCTCGGGCATCGCGTCCCGCACCGGCAACCTGGTCAGCCGTCAGCTGGCGCTGACCGAGGAGCTCCAGGACGCCTTCGGCGGCGACGAGGAGCTGCTGGCGGGGCTGATGAAGACGGACCAGCTGACGGTCGGCATGCGGCGCCAGATCGAGAACCTGCTGATCCTCGCGGGCGGCGAGGTCCCCGACCCGCACACCGAGCCGATGCGCGTCGCCGACCTGCTGCGCGAGGCGGCGGCCGAGGTGGAGGAGTTCCGCCGGATCGACCGTCAGGCCCTGGACGAGGTCAGTGTGGAGGCGCGCGTCATCAGCCAGGTCAGCCACCTGCTGGCGGAGCTGCTGGACAACGCCACCCGCTTCTCGCCGCCCCGGTCGCGGGTGGTCGTCCGGGCCGAGCTGGTCGCCGACGGCCTGTCCGTCGAGGTCGAGGACCGGGGCCCACGCGTGAGCCCCGAGCGGTACGCGGAGATGAACGCGCGCCTGCACTCGGCGCCGCCGTACGCGGTGCTCGCGGAGAACGCGCACCGGCTGGGCCTCTTCGTGGTCGGCCACCTCGCCGACCAGCTGGGCGCGACGGTGACGCTGCGCCGGTCGGTGTACGGCGGCACGTCCGCCGTGGTGGTCGTCCCGGAGCGGCTGCTCGTCCCCACCGCGCAGGAGCCCGTACGGCCCGCCGCGTCCTCCCTCGCTCCCCCGCCCCTCCCCTCGCGGCCGCGCCCGGCCCCCGACGCCCCCTCCGACACGGCGGACGCGGCGGCCGGAACGACCGGGACGGACAGGGCGGACGGCGGCGCGGGGCCCGTGCCGGCCCCGCGGGCCGCACGCGCCACGACGGACGGCGGCGCCCGGCCCGCCCTGCCCGAGCGCGTACCGCAGACGCACCTGGCCGAGCAACTGCGCGTCCCGCGGACGGCCGCGGACGACGCCGGCGCCCGGGACACCGGCTCCGGCGGACCGGACCATGCCGAGGCGTCCCCCGAAGAGGTGGCCGACGCCTGGGCGGACTACGAAGACGGGACCCGGAAAGTGGAAGCGGAACTCCGACAGGATCAGCCATGACAACGACGAACGACATGATCTACAGCGTCCTGGACAACAACCTCAGCAGGATCGCCGGCGTCCAGGGCGCCGTGCTGCTGTCCAACGACGGCCTCATGCTCAGCGCCTACCTGCTGGACCGCCCGCAGGCGGAGCGCGTCGCCGCGGCCGCCTCGGGCATCGCCTCCACGATGAAGGCGATATCCCGCGAGGTCGACGGCGGCCGGGTGATCCGGCAGCTGGTCGAGATGGACGACCGGTACCTGTGCATCGTGGGGTGCGGCGAGGGCAGCACCCTCGTCGTGGTCACGTCCCGCAAGGCGCGTCTCGGCGAGCTCGGCGGTGAGGCCGTACGGACCGCCCAGGCGCTCGGCGAGTGGCTGGCCACGCCGGAGCGCGCCCAGACGCCTCCGTCGCCGACCGACGCGTAATGGCCGACGAGCCGCGGCGTTCGGGCCGCCGGCCGCGGCTGTACGCCCTCACCGACGGCCGCACGGCCGCGCCCCGGACCGTCCTCACGATGGACACGACGATCACGGCGGCCGTCGGTGAGGGCGACGACGCCCACGACGGGCTGCCCACCGAGTGGCAGCACGTCCTCGCCCTGTGCCCGCCCCCCGACGGGCGGGCGGTCGCCGAGGTCGCCGCGCGGATGGGCATGCGGCTGACCCCGATGACGCTCCTGCTCGGCGAGCTCGCGGACCGCGGGCTCCTCCGTCACCGGCCGCCGCTGGAGGGGGCCGAGACCATCGACGTCCACCTGCTCATGAGAATCAGGGACAACCTTGCCCGGATATGACCCCGCAGCCGCCCGCCAGGAGCCGGCCCCCGTCAAGATCCTCGTCGCCGGCGGCTTCGGGGTCGGCAAGACGACCCTGGTCGAGGCCGTGTCGGAGATCGAGCCGCTGCGCACCGAGGAGCGGCTGACGGCCGCCGGGATCGGCGTCGACGACCTCGACGGCATCGAGGCGAAGACGGCGACCACCGTGGCGATGGACTTCGGCCGGATCACCCTGGCCGACGCCGGGGTGGTCCTGTACCTGTTCGGGACACCTGGCCAGGAGCGCTTCTGGTTCATGTGGGACGACCTGCTGCACGGGGCGCTCGGCGCGGTCGTCCTGGTGGACACCCGGCGGCTGGAGCGGAGCTTCCCGGCCGTGGACTTCTTCGAGAACCGCGGCCTGCCGTTCGTGGTCGGCGCGAACTGCTTCCACGGGGAGCAGCCGTACACGGCCGACGAGATCCGGGCGGCGCTGCGGCTGCGCGACCCGGGGACGCCCGTGCTGATGCTCGACGCCCGGGCCCGCACCGACGTGCGCGACGTGCTGCTGTCCCTCCTCGACACGGTCATCGACCGGACCCGCGCCGCCACCGCCGCCCCCTGACCGCCCCCCCGGGGGGGGCGGCCGGTGCGGGCCGCTTCCCCGGGAAGGGGACAATGGGCACGTCCGTACGCCCCGTCGGGCGCCGCCGCACAGCCCGTAGGAGACCACCCGCCGTGTCCCCCCGCACCCCGCACACCGACCGAGCCGACCTGCGGGCGGACTGCGCCAGTTGCTTCGGGCTCTGCTGTGTGGCGCTGCCCTTCGCCAGGTCCGCCGACTTCGCCGCCGACAAGCCCGCCGGCACGCCCTGCGGGAACCTCGGCGGCGACTTCCGCTGCGGCATCCACGCGCGGCTGCGCGACAGCGGCTACACGGGCTGCACGGTCTTCGACTGCCTGGGGGCCGGGCAGAAGGTGTCCCAGGTGACGTTCGGCGGCCGCGACTGGCGGGCCGAGCCGGACTCGGCGCGCACGATGTTCGCGGTGTTCCCCGTCGTACGGCAGCTGCACGAGCTGCTGCGGTACGCGGCGGAGGCGCTGGACCTCGCGGCGGCGCGGCCCGTGCACCGGGAGCTGCGCCGCCACCACGACGCGATCGACGCCCTGACCCGCGGCGACGCTCAGGCCCTGTTGGCGCTGGACGTGCCGGCGCTGCGGGCGGAGGTGAACGTCCTGCTGCTGCGCGCCAGCGAGCTGGCCAGGTCCGGTGTGCCGGGGCGCCGCAGGGACCACCGGGGTGCCGACCTGATGGGGGCGCGGCTGCGCGGCGCGAAGCTGCGGGGCGCCAGCCTGCGCGGCGCCTACCTGATCGCCGCCGACCTGTCCGGCGCCGACCTGCGCGAGGCCGACCTGATCGGCGCGGACCTGCGGGACGCCGACCTGTCCGGCGCCGACCTGACCGGGGCGCTGTTCCTGACGCAGCCCCAGCTGACCGCCGCCCGGGGCGACGGCGCGACGCGGATCCCCGCCACGCTGCGGCGCCCGGGGCACTGGGCGGCGTAGCGCGGCGTGTCCCCGCCGCCCCGCGCGCCCCCGGGTGCACGGTGGACCGGCAGACGTCCGGTACGCGGGGGCACATCGAGGAGGGCACCATGCCACGGAGCGGGTTCGCACGGCCGTGGACGGACCGGTCGAGGCCGTCGTACAAGGTGCGCTACGCGCTGCGGCACCCGGAGCGGGTCGTGCCGTACGTGCGGCGGGCGGGCCGTGACCTGTGGCTGCGGCTGCGCAGCGGCGGCGACCACGTCGCGTACTACCGGGCGGTGATGGCGAGCGACACGGCCCGCAGCCCGGAGGCGGCGGTGGGCGGGGGGCCTTCGCGGGAGCGGTGGCTGGCCATCGGCCGGATGCAGTTCGACTACCTGGTGGAGCACGGGCTGCGCCCGCAGGACCGGATGCTGGAGATCGGGTGCGGCAACCTGCGGGCGGGCTGGCGGTTCATCGAGCACCTGGAGCCGGGCCACTACTACGGGATCGACATCTCGCCGGACATCCTGATCGAGGCGAAGAGGACGCTGGTGCGGTACGGGCTGCAGGACCGGATGCCCTACCTGACGCCGGTGGACGACCTGACGCTGGACTTCCTGCCGGACGGCTGGTTCACGGTGGTGCACGCGCACAGCGTGTTCTCGCACTCGCCGCCGGAGGTGATCGACGAGTGCCTGGCGCACGTGGGGCGGGTGCTGGCGCCGGGCGGGTTCTTCGACTTCACCTTCGACCGTACGGAGGGCGCCGAGCACCAGGTGCTGCGGGAGGACTTCTACTACCGGACCGAGACGCTGGTGCGGCTGGCGCGCAGGCACGGCCTGGAGGCGCGGTTCATGGAGGACTGGGAGCGGCTGCCGCACGGCCAGTCGAAGCTCCGGGTCACCCTTCCGCAGCCGGACGCCGACCGCGCGGCGCCCTGACCCGCCGGCCCCCTCGGCCCTCGGCCTCCGACCCGCCGCCTCCCCGACCGCCGGCCCTCCGACCCGCCGGTCCTCCGGCGCGGTGTCGCCGGAGGACCGGGGCCCGTCCGGCGGGTGGGGTCACAGGCCGAGGGAGCGGCGCAGGCCGAGCCGGTCGGTGCCGAGCTTGGTGAACACCGCCGACATCAGCTCCGACACGGTCTGCTCGTCGCTGCCGAGGCGGCCCGCGACGGCCGTGTTGTCGAGGCCCTTCGCGACGAGCAGGGCGGCCGCCTCCTCACGGGTGGTGAGGACGTCCCGCTCGGCGGTCGGCGGGCGCCGGGGCCGCAGGCCGGCGGCGGCGAGCTGGTTGCGGGCCCGGGTGGCGAGCGCGTCCGCGCCGCAGACGACGGCGGTCTCCATGCCGCGGTAGAGCTGCTGCGCGGCCTGGTCGAGGTCGCCCACGGAACGCAGCACCGTGCCGCGGTCGACCAGCGCGTGCGCCAGCTCGTACGCGGCGGGCGACTGCTCCAGGTGGTCGACGGCCTCGGTGAGCAGCGGGATCGCGCGGGCCGGATCGGAGGTCGCCGCGGCGACCCGCAGCGCCTGGCCGATCGCGCTGGCCGTGCCGAACGCACGGGCCCGGGCGACGGCCTCGTCGGCGTGGCGCCGTGCCTCCTGGGGCCGCCGGTCGACCAGGGCGAGGGCGAGGTCCAGCCGCCAGGGGCTCCAGGCCGGGTTCTGCGTGCCGCGCTGCTCCAGCCGGTCGCCGGCCGCCGTCAGCTGCTGGACCGCCTCGTCGATCCTGCCGCGGGCCAGCAGGAGCTTGCCGCGGACGACCTGCGGGTCGGGGTAGACGACGGTCTGGGGGACGTCCTCGCCGAACCGGTAGCCGTCGGCGATCCGCTGGGCCGCGTCGGTGCGACCCCGGGCGAGGAGCGTCTCGACGAGGGTGCCGACCGCGTACAGCTGGGCGGGGATGCCGTGACCGACGCGGTCGGCGATCTGCAGTCCGCTGCGGACGAAGTCCTCGGCCTCCGCGAGCCGTCCGCGCCGGAAGCGGATGTAGCCGAGGAGCGTGTACGCGAAGGAGAGGTGGGCGCCGCGCCAGCCCTTCGCCTCGAACTCGGCGATGCCGTCGTGGAACAGTTCCTCGGCGCGGCCGGGCTGGTCGCAGTACATCAGGGTGAGGGCGACGACGGCCGGCACCTCGAAGCCGAAGTCCTGGTCGGTCCAGCTCATCCCGCCGCGCAGGGCCTGCTCGGCGTAGCGGAGGGACTGGGCGACGGGCTCGCCGCGCAGGACGACGTCCCAGGCGCGCAGGCCGAGGATGTGCCGCTCCGCGAGGTCGCGGCCGGTGAGGCGCTTGGCGAACTGGGCCAGCAGTCGGGAGCGGCCGCGTGAGTCGTGCTCGGCGGCGTCGACCGCGTTCCACTTGAACTGCTCGGCCTGCATGCGCAGGCGCGTGCGGGAGCTGGTGGTGCGGCGGGCCTCCTGGGTGAGGAGTTCGGTGGCCTGCTCCATCTGGCCGGTGTGGGCGAGGGCCTGGGCGAGCCGGTACGTGACGGCCTCCCGCAGGTCCTGCCCGATCTTGGGCTCCTCCAGGGCGGCGCGCAGCTGGTTGACGGTGGTGGCGGGCTCGTGCGGCAGGTTGGCGGAGCCGAGTTCGAACAGGACCTGTGCCCGGTCCTCGATGTCCGGGGGTTCGCGCAGGGCGCGGGCGAGGTAGCGGCGGGCGGCCTCGGGCGCGCCCGCGGAGAAGCTGTCGCGGAGAAGCTGTCGCGGGCGGCGCGGCGGAGCTGCTGGACGACCCAGGGGTCGCCCTCCGGGTGCATCTCCAGCATGTGGCGGGCGGCGGCCGCGGCGCCGTGCCCCTCGTCGACGAGGGCCTGGGCGGCCACGCCGTGCATGCCGACGCGCACGCCGTGCGGGATCGACCGGTACACGGCGGTGGCGATCAGCGGGTGGTAGAACTCGACGACCCGCTCGCGCTTCAGGTTGGGCAGGACCGTCAGGATGCGGGCCGTGTCCAGCTGTTCGGCGGCGTCGTCGAGCTGGGAGTCGCCGAGCGCCGCGACGGTCCCGACGACGGCGGTGGGGACGCCGTTGCCGACGACCGCGGCGGCCCAGGCGAGGCGGACGGCGGAGGGGCCGAGCTGTTCGAGGCGTTCTATGAGGCCGCTGCCCTTGACGGCGGAGGCGAGGTCGCGCAGTTGCGGGATGCTCTCCTCGCGCGGGGCGAGGCCGCGGTCGCTGCCCTTCGCGGTGAGTTCGACGACCTCGAAGGGGTTGCCGCCGGTGATGGCCCAGCATTCGCGGCAGAAGATCTCGTCGGCGTGTTCCCCGAGGCGGGCGCGGACGATGCGGCTCACGGCGGCGGCGGTGAGCGGGGCCAGCTCGTGGGCGCGGGAGCGGTTGCGCGCGACGAGCTCGTGCAGGGGGAGGGCGGTCGTGGGGAGTTCGTCGGGGCGGCAGGCGACGGCGATCAGCATGCCGAGGTCGCGGGCGCGGGCGGCGAAGGCGATGAGCCAGGCGAGGGACTCGGGGTCGACCCAGTGGACGTCGTCGACGGTCAGGACGACGGGTCCGCTGCGGACGGAGAGGTTGGTGACGACCCAGTCCAGCCCGTCGCGGACGCCCTGCGGGTCGGGGTTGGCGTCGGGCTTGGGCGCGGACAGTCCGGTGGCCGGCGCGACGATGTCGTACCAGTCGCCGAGGATCTCGCGGCGCTCGTCCTCCGGCATGGCGGCGAAGACGGGCTGGACGAGCTGGCGCATCACGTGGAACGGGACCTGGCGCTCCTGTTCGCCGCCGCGCGCGGAGAGGACGGTGCAGCCGCGGTCGGCGGCGGACCGGCGGAGGAGGGTGAGGAGCGTGGTCTTCCCCAGCCCCGCCGGTCCGGCGAACCCGATCACCCCGCCCTGCCGGGAGGCGTGCCCGCCCTCGGAGGGGGTGCCGCACAGGTCGTCGAGTGCGTGCTCGATGGTGCGGAGTTCGGTCTCCCTCTCCAGCAGCGGGGCCGCCTCGCGTCCCCGCCGTCCTCCGGCCGTTGCCATGACTTGCCCCCTCCAGCACGTGCGGCCGAGTGTAGGGGCAAGGAGACAGGAAGTTGCCGCAGAGGACCATTCTTGCGGGAACACCGCCACCCGTACGAGGGCAGCGCTGTATCCTTCGCTGACGCGTTCGCCTCCGGCGCCGGTTCAGCGGCGCGGCACGGGGATCATGGGCAGCGCGTCGGGCAGCGGGATGCCGGCGGGCACCTCCTTCACGGTGGTGCCGGGGACGCTCGTCAGGCGCCACCGCCGGGCCACGCTCGCCACGGCGGTGAGGATCTCCGCGACGGCGAAGGCGTCCCCGATGCACTTGTGCTGGCCCGCGCCGAAGGGGATGAAGCTGTCGAGGCGCGGCAGCACCCGGGACGGGTCGGTGTCGTTCCAGCGTTCGGTGTCGAAGGCCGTGGGGTCCCGGAAGAGCTCCGGGTCGCGGTGGAGCGCGTAGGGGCTGTAGGCCAGTTCGGCGCCGGCGGGGATGTCGACGCCGCCCAGGGTGACCGGGGTGAGGGGCCGCCGGGTGAACAGCAGCGGCGAGTGGAGCCGCAGGGACTCCTCGAAGACGCTCTTGGTGTACGTGAGCGAGGCGAGGTCCTCGGGGCGCACGGGGCGGTCGCCGACGACCGCGTCGACCTCGGCGTGGACGCGCTTCTCCACGTCCGGGTGGCGGGCGAGTTCGTGGAAGATCCAGGAGAGCGTGGTGGAGGCCGTCTCCGTGCCGCCGAACAGGATGGTGATGAGCTCGTCGCGGACCTGCTCGGCGCTCATCGTGTCGCCGGTCTCCGGGTCGGTGCCGGCCAGCAGCAGGGAGATGAGGTCGTCGCGGCCGCGGTCCTCGGGGCCGTACTCGGCGACGACTTCGTCGATGATGGCGCGCAGGCGGAGGGCGGCGCCGTCGAAGCGCCGGTTCAGGGGGAGGGGCAGGCGGTCGAACGCCTTGGGCATGACCGTGCGGACGAGCATGCCCTCCAGGATGATCGGGAAGGACCGGTGGACCTCCTGGACCGCGGGCTGGTCCACGTCGCCGGAGAAGATCATCCCGGCGACGGAGGAGAGGGCGAACCGGCGCATCTCCCGGTCCACGCGGACCTGCCGGCCGGCGGTCCAGGAGGCGGCCATGGCCTCCGCCTCACGGCACATCAGCTCGGCGTACCGGGAGATGCGGTTGCGCTGGAACGCCGGCTGCATGAGCCGGCGCTGCTTGCGGTGCAGCGCCCCGTCGGTGGTGGCGATGCCGTTGCCGAAGAGGGGGCGCAGCTTCTCGAAGATCCTGCCGCGCCCGAACTTGTGGGCCTCGGCGACGAGGACGGTGTGGATGAGGTCGGGGTCGGTCAGGACGTGCAGGGGCCAGCCGCCGAGGTCGACGCGGACGACCGCGCCGACGTCGCGCAGCGACTCGAGGAAGGCGATCGGCCCCCGGGACAGCCGGAGGGCGTGGCCGACGACGGGCAGCCGGCCGGGCGCCACGGGCGCGCGGCCGCGCGGCGCGGTGCGGTCGGTGCGGTCGGTGCGGTCGGTGCGCGTACGGCTCATGGGACGTCCCCTCATGCCACTGAGACCAGGTCCGGGCGGGTGTAGGCGGCTTCGAGCCCCGCGGCGAACCGCTCGTCCCGGTACCGCGTGCAGTCGTGGCGCTGCCAGAGGTCGGCCCCGATCATCCAGTCCTCGTAGCCCCGGACGCGGCGTTCCACCGCGGTGCGGGCGGCGGGGTCGGTGACGCCGAGGGCGTCCAGGGCGCGGGGCAGGGCGCGGGAGGCGGCGAGGAAGTCCTCGACGCGGGCACGGATGCGCTCCTCGACGGCCCGTACGGCCTCGGACAGGGTGAGGCCGTGCCGATCGGCGAGGAGGACGGCGAGGTTGTTGGTGTCGCCGCAGGAGTGCTCCTTGGGGAGCGAGAAGACGTCGTTGCCCCAGGAGATGACGTCGATGGCGCTCCAGGCGAGCTCCTCCAGGGCGGGGCTCGCGTCGACCTCCTCGGGGACCTCGACGCCCTGGGCGGCCTCCACCATGTCCATCATGGGCAGCAGTTGGGAGCTGTGCCGGCGGGTCAGGACGTACTCCTCGACGGTGGGGCGGTGCCCGGGGCGCCGGTTGGCGGCCTCCTCGTCGAGGGAGCGCAGCATGCGCGGGACGTGGCGGCGGTAACGGTCCCGGAGCACGGGGGGCATCCCGGCCAGGATGCGGTCGCAGAGTTCGACGAAGGAGGACACCAGCGGGTTGCCGCGGGCGGAGGCGGGCACGTCGGCCGGCCGGCCGCCGACGTGGTGCGCGATGGCGTCGGAGAGGGGCTGCCAGCCGTCCAGGCGGCCGGACCTGATGAGCAGGTCGTGCTGGTCGTCGAGGACGAACGACCAGGCCATCCACTCGGCCAGCAGGACCAGTTCCCCGTAGGAGGCGCCGCGGCCGACGCGGGCGGCGAGGTGGCCGAAGCCGATGCCCGCGAACTGCTCGGTCGCCTCCGTCTCTATCAGGCCCCGACCGACGGCCCAGGCGGTCGCCTCGGCGTTGGCGCGGTCGCCCCTAGGGTCCTTCACACCCTCAAAGGGAAGGTGAAATTCCGGGATGGTGAAAGGGTCGAGATGGGGCATTGATCTCCCTCCGGAGGAAATCTCGGTCCGCATTCCCCGCTCACGCACCCTCGACCGGATACCGGTTTCGAGTTCGTGAACGGGGGCCTCCTGACCGCGACTTGCCTTGCTCACTCCGGCCGCAGAGCGGCCCGTTTCCCGTTCGGGCGGGAAGGCCGGGCCGCGCTTTGAAGCCATTCACGCCCATTAACCCGCACGGTGATCGGCACTGTCAATATAATCCGATCCCGCCCGCCCCGGGCTTCCGCTAATGCCGACGGATTATTCGGAAAGGCATATGCGGCGGCTTCGGTTCGCCCGATTCGGTGGGGGTTTCCGAGCCCGGTCCCGGGGCGCCGCCGGACGGCGCGCCCGCGGGCGCGCGCGCCGTGCGGCCGACCGGATCCCGGCGATCGCGACGTAGGCCGAAAAAACCCGACGTACCGTCAACCGATGTCCGCATAGCGGACGTCGGCCCACACCTTCAGGACAAGAGCTGGTCAAGAAGTTGACCAGCACCTGTCACATCAAGGTCATCTCCTGGCACTCTCGTCCCACCCCGTCCCCCCACGGAAACGAGAGAAGGAGACCGCGTGTCCCCGTACTCCCGCACCTCGCGGCGCACCACCCTGCGTGCCGCCGCCCTCGCCGCCACCGCCGCCATGGTCGTCGTGGGCGTGCAGTCCGGCACCGCCACGGCCACCGACGCCGCCCCCGGGTCCGCCCCCGCGGACCGCGCCGCGGCCGCGACGGCCGTCCCGCTCGCCGCCGGCGACCGGGTGGCCGCCCTCCGCTCGGCGCAGGCGGGCGCCGCCGCCACCGCCGAGCGGCTCGGGCTCGACACGGCCCGCGAGAAGCTGGTCGTCCGCGACGTGGTGAAGGACGCCGACGGCACCGTGCACACGCGCTACGAACGCACGTACGCGGGCATCCCGGTCCTCGGCGGCGACCTCGTGGTCCACACCGCCGGGAACGGCCGGAGCAAGGGCGTCACCAAGGCCACCCAGGCGAGGATCGCCGTCGCGAGCACCGACGCCGCCGTCGCCCCGGCCACCGCGCGCACGAGCGCCCTGGCCGCGGCCGCCGCCGACGACGAGAAGACCGGCACGCCGTCCGCCGCCGCGCCCCGCAAGGTCATATGGGCCGCGAGCGGCAAGCCGACGCTGGCGTACGAGACGGTCGTCCACGGCCTGCAGCACGACGGCACCCCGAGCGAGCTGCACGTCGTCACGGACGCCACCTCCGGCAAGGAGCTGTACGCGTACGAGGCGATCGAGACCGGCAGCGGCACCAGCCAGTACAGCGGGACCGTCCCGCTCGGCACCACCTCCGCCACCTCCGGCTTCACCCTCACCGACGGCGCCCGCGGCGGCCACCGGACGTACGACCTGAACGGCGGCACGTCGGGCACCGGCACGCTGTTCACCGACGCCGACGACACCTGGGGCAACGGCCTGCCGACGAACCGTCAGACCGCGGCCGTCGACGCCCACTACGGCGCCGCGCTCACCTGGGACTTCTACAAGTCCGAGCTGGGCCGCAACGGCATCGCCGGCGACGGCAAGGCCGCGTACTCCCGCGTCCACTACGGCAACGCGTACGTCAACGCCTTCTGGTCCGACCAGTGCTTCTGCATGACGTACGGCGACGGCGCGAACAACTCCCGGCCGCTGACGTCCATCGACGTGGCCGGCCACGAGATGACCCACGGCCTCACCTCCCGCACCGCGGGCCTGCGCTACAGCGGCGAGTCCGGCGGCCTGAACGAGGCGACCAGCGACATCCTCGGCACCTCCGTCGAGTTCTACGCCAACAACCCCAACGACCCGGGCGACTACCTCATCGGCGAGAAGGTCGACATCCGGGGCAACGGCACCCCGCTGCGGTACATGGACAAGCCCAGCAAGGACGGCAGCTCGGCCGACTACTGGTCCCGCACCCTGGGCAACCTCGACGTGCACCACTCGTCGGGCGTCGCCAACCACTTCTTCTACCTGCTGTCGGAGGGCAGCGGCACGAAGACGATCAACGGCGTCAGGTACGACTCGCCCACCTACGACGGCGCCGCCGTCACCGGCATCGGCCGCGCCAAGGCGTACCGGATCTGGTACAAGGCCCTGTCGGTGTACATGACGTCCAGCACCACCTACGCGGGCGCCCGCGCGGCGACGCTCAAGGCGGCGACCGACCTGTACGGCGCGAACGGCGCCGAGTACCAGGCCGTCGCCAGGGCCTGGGCCGCGGTCAACGTGAAGTAACGATTCGCCTCCACTCCCCCGCGGTACCTGGGCGCCCCCGCGCCCCGGTACCGTGGGGCTCCCGTCGAGGGAGGTGAACGCGATGCCCACCGAAGGGACCTGGAGCATCGGGGAGCTCGCCGAGCGCGCGGGCACCACCGTGAAGGCGGTGCGGTTCTACTCGGACCTGGGGCTGCTGCCGGAGACCTCGCGCAGCGCCGGCGGCCACCGCCGGTACGGCCCGGGGGCGCTGGACCGGCTGCGGCTGATCCGGTCGCTGCGCGGCCTCGACCTCCCGGTCGCGGAGGTCGGCCGGGTCCTGGACCGGGAGGACGCCCTGGAGGACGTCATCGCGGGCCGGTTGCGCGAACTGGGCTCCCGGATGGCGGCGTTGCGCTGGCGGGAGGCCGCCCTGCGGCTGCTGCGGGACTGCCCGGCGGAGGAGCGCCCCGACCGGCTGCGCCTGGTCGGGGCCCTGGACGCCCCGCCCAGTACGGCTCCGGTGGCGCGCTTCCTGCGGCGGGTGCTGCCGCCGCGGCTGCCGGCCCGGCTCGTCTCGTCGATCACCGACGCGGCGGTGCCGCCGCCCCCCGAGGACCCGACTCCCGCGCAGGTCCTGGCCTTCGCCCGGCTGAACGCCCTGGCGACGGACCCGGCCGGCGCGGTCAGCGTGTGCCGGCCGGTGGCGAGCACCCCGGAGGGGACGTGCCGTCCGGCGGTGCTGTACGACGGGCTCGTCGAGGCGTTCGCGCTGGCGGCGCCCGACGTGCGGGCGCGGCGCGGACCCTTCGAGGGGGAGGCGCTGGACTGTTTCGTGGCCGCCCACGCCGGGATGCGCGGCACCCGCGACACCCCGGAGTTCCGGCGGCGGCTGAGCCGTTTCCTCGACGAGGTCGCCCACCCCCGCATCGACCGCTTCTGGCAGCTCACCGCCGAGGCGGCCGCCTCCCCGGAGCCGACGTTCGGCGCCGTGGACGACTGGCTGCGCGCCGCGCTGGCCCGGCAGGTCGCCGAAGCCGGCCACTGACGGCCGGGCGCCCCGGTGGCCGGGCCGACCGCAAGGCCCTTTCCGGCCGTTGGGGAACGGCCGGGTACCGGGGTGCCGAACAGGTAGTGGCGAAACGGTACTTCCCTTGACGTGCCCGCGGATGAGATCTTGCGCCTCGACCACTTCTTCACCCCGGCCCGGCCGACGCCACCCGTGTCGCCGGGCCTTCGGAGGACACATGCTTCCCCACATATCCGCCGGGCTCAGGCGCTCGGCCGCCGTCGCCGCCCTCGGCGCGGCCGTCGCCCTCGCGGTCCCCGCGGCCCCCGCCGCGGCCACCCCGCAGACCCCGGCAGCCGCGCCGGCCGCCGCACCGGCCGCCGCGGCGGTCCCGGCCGGCACCTGGGCCGCGGGCACCCGCGCGTACCTGGTGATCACCGCTCCGGGAGACACCTCGGCCGTGCGCTCCGCCGTCACCGGCAACGGCGGCACGGTCTTCGCGCACTACGACGCGATCGGCGTCGTCGTCGCCCACTCCACGTCCACCGCCTTCGCCACCACGATGCGCGGCGTCGCCGGCGTGCAGCAGGTCGGCGCGACCCGCACCTCGGACGTACCGGCCGACGCGTACGCCCCGGCCCTGCCGACCGCCCCGGCGCAGACCCCGACGACGCTCACCGAGTCCAACCGCTGGGACATGACCCAGATCAAGGCGGACCAGGCGTGGGCGGTCACCACCGGCTCCGCCGCCGTCAAGGTCGGCGTCCTGGACACCGGCGTCGACGACCTCCACCAGGACATCGCCCCCAACTTCAACGCCGCCGACTCGGTCTCCTGCGCCTACGGCAGGCCCGACACCCGCACCGGCGCCTGGCGCGACGTGGGCACCCACGGCACCCACGTCGCGGGGACGATCGCCGCCGCGAAGAACGGCAAGGGCGTCGTCGGCGTCGCGCCGGGCGTGCGGATCTCCTCGGTCCGCATCGCCGAGCCGAACACCTCGATGTTCTACGCCGAGAACACCGTCTGCGGGTTCGTGTGGGCCGGCGACCACGGCTTCAAGGTCACCAACAACAGCTACTACACCGACCCGTGGATGTTCAACTGCCCGGACGACCCCGACCAGGCCGCCATCCTCGAGGGCGTCCGGCGGGCCCAGGCGTACGCCGAGGGCAAGGGCTCCCTGCAGGTCGCCGCCGCGGGCAACTCCGACTACGACCTGGCGAACAAGACCACCGACACGTCGAGCCCCAACGACTCCACCCCGGTGACCCGCCGGATCACCAACGCGTGCCTGGACATCCCGACCGAACTGCCGGGCGTCGTGACGGTCTCCGCCATGGGCCGCGGCAACGTGAAGGCGTCGTACTCCAACTTCGGCCGTGACGTCATCGACGTCGCCGCGCCGGGCGGCGACGGCTCGTCCGGCGTCTACTCGACGCTGCCGGGCGGCAAGTACGGCAACATGAACGGCACCTCGATGGCGTCGCCGCACGTGGCGGGCGTCGCCGCGCTGATGGCGAGCGTCGACCCCTCCCTCACCCCGGCCGACCTGCGCGCCCGGCTGGCGTCGCAGGCGACCGACACCGCCTGCCCGTCCGACGGCCGCTGCACGGGCACGACCGCGAAGAACGGGTTCTTCGGCGAGGGCCAGACCGACGCGCTGAAGGCCGTCGCGGGCGGGACGACGCCGGGCAGGTACTTCGAGAACCTCACCGACGTGGCCGTCCCCGACAACGCGACGGTGGAGAGCCCGATCGCCGTCACCGGACTGAGCGGCAACGCGCCGGCCGCCCTGAAGGTGGGCGTGGACATCAAGCACACCTACCGCGGTGACCTCGTCGTGTCGCTGGTGGCCCCCGACGGGACGGTGTACCTGCTGGAGGACTTCGCCAACGGCGACGGCGGCGACAACGTGGTCAAGACGTACACGGTCGACGCCTCCGCGGAGGCCGCGGCCGGCACCTGGAAGCTCCGCGTCCGGGACGTCGCGGCGCAGGACACCGGCAGGATCGACGCCTGGAACCTCACCTTCTAGGGGCTCCCTCCCCCGGGCGCGGCGCCGAGCCGCCCGGATGCGCTTCGGCGCCCGGGCGGCACGGCGGGTCCGCGACGACCGGGCCGGCCCCCACCCGCGAACAGGACGTCGCGGCGCACCCGGTGGTGGCCGGACCGGCCTCCCCGGGGCGCCGTCGGCGCGGCACGGCCCGGCCGGCCCGCGACGGCCGGGGCACGCCGCGGGCCGGCCGTCCGCCGGCTACTCCTCGTAGTCCTCGCGCTTGACGCCCGCCTCCTCCATCGCCTCCCGCAGGGAGCGGCCGGTGCCGCCGGGCTGCTGCTCCCGCCGCTCCTCGGTGTCGGTGGACTCGATGACGTCGTCCGTGGTGGTGGTCTTCGGCCGGTTCTCCTCGGGCACGGTCACCTCGGTACCTCCTCCGTGCGTCGGATCCTGCGCGTCGGTCGGCGGGTACCCGGGCGGCCCGGGGGGATGCCTCCGGGCGGCCGGGGCCTCCTCGCCGGGCGCCGGGCGCACGGCGAACCCGCCGCGGCCGTCGAACCGGACCTCCAGCACGGCGTCGAACCCGTCGGAGCGCGACGGTCCGCGCAGCCGGCCGAACGTGGCGCGGAGGCCCACCTCCGGCACCCGCTCCCGGCCCCGCCGTGCGGCGTTGCGGCGCAGCGCCGCCGCCACGTCCGGCGGGAACCAGTACGCCGTGGCGGTCGCGCCGTGGGCGCGGGCCGCCGCCAGCAGCGGGCCCCACTCCTCGGGGGACGGGTTGGTGTTGTCGACCGCAACCGGCCGGCCGGCGGCCAGGGCCTCCTCGACGAGGGCCATCTGCCGCCGCTGCTTGTTCCGGGCGCCGCGCGGGAACAGGTCCTTGCTCACCAGGTCGTACCGGTCGGCGAGGCACTGCCGGTAGAACGTCGACTTGCCGGACGCCTGCAGCCCGACGAGGACCGCCACGTCCGGCACCCCCTCCCGCTCCCGCATCGGCGCGCCTCCTCCCGGGTCGTGCGGCCGCCGCCCGCCGCCGTCCGGCGGGGCGGCACCCCGCTCCATACCAGCACGGCCGCGTGGGCTCCCGCCACGGCGGCGGCGCCCGCGCCCCGCGGGGCGGTGCGGTACGGGTCCCGGCGGGGCCGGTGGCGGGAGTGGGGCGGGCGGGCGCGGGTACTCCGTCCGGCGTCCGGGGGGCCGTCGAGGAGCGCACCGGAGGTCGCCGTGCACACCAAGGGCCTGGTCGTGGTCGTCACCGGGGCGTCCAGCGGGATCGGCAGGGCGACCGCGCTGGAGTTCGCCCGGCACGGTGCCGCGCTGGTGCTCGCCGCGCGCGGGACGGAGGCGCTGGAGGCGGTCGCCCGCGAGTGCCGCGCGCACCGGGGCGCCCGGGCGGTCGTCCAGCCGACCGACGTGGCGGACGAGGCGGCCGTCGCGGAGCTCGCCCGGCGCGCGGTACGGGAGTACGGGCGCGTCGACGTGTGGGTGAACGCGGCGGCGGTCGCCGTGTTCGGCGCCGTGGAGGACGTGCCGGCCGGCGAGGTGCGCCGCGTGCTCGACGTGAACGTGCTGGGGTGCGTCAACGCGGCGCGGGCGGTGCTGCCGGTGATGCGGCGGCAGGGCACGGGCGTGCTGGTCGACGTGTCGTCAGTGCTGGGCCTGGTCTCCTCGCCGTACAACAGCGCGTACACGATGTCGAAGCACGCGCTGCTGGCGTTCGACTCCTCGCTGCGGCAGGAGCTGCGGCTGGCGGGCGAGCGGGACGTCCGCGTGTGCACGGTGCTCCCGGCGACCGTCGACACGCCGTTCTTCCAGCACCTGGCCAACCGCACCGGCCGCCGGGTGCGGGCCATGCCGCCGGTCTACACCCCGCGCCGGGTGGCCCGGGCGATCGTGGGAGCCGTGCGCAGGCCGCGGCGCGAGGTCTTCGTGGGGGCGTCGGCGCGGTCCCTGCGGCTGGTCGTGGCGATCGGCCCGGGCGCGTGGGAGAGGGTGCTGGCGGCCAAGGTCGACCGCGACCACTTCGTACGGGGCGAGGCCGCCCCGCACCACGACGGGACGCTCTTCGCACCGCGGCCGGGGCCGGGCAGCGTGGGCGGCGGCTGGCACGGCACGGTCCGCACGGCGGGACGGCGTGCGGGTACGGCGGCGGTGGCCGCGGCGGTGGCCGGACTGGCGCGACGGGCCCGCCGCTGACGGGGCGGGAGGGGGGCACGGGGGACGGTGGCCCGCCGGGAGCCGCGCGGAGCCGCCCCACCCGGACGGCGCCGGCCCGCGGCACCCGGCCGGGACCGCTCGGAGGCCGTCAGCGGGGGCCACTCGGAGGGGCCGTCAGCGGCGGCGGACCAGGCGCCGCTGCCCCGCCGCGAGCAGCGTCGACACGGAGGCCCCGCTGGTCCGCAGCGCCGCCCGTGCCGCGTTGGCGCCGGGCGCGCCGTGCACGCCGCCGCCCGGGTGGGCGGACGCGGACGCCAGGTACAGGCCCCGCACCGGTGTCTCCGGGCGGCCGGCGGCCGGGGCGGGGCGGAACACCAGCTGCTGGTGGATCGCGGACGTGCCGCCGTTGATGGCGCCGTCGCGGAGGTTGGCGTCCATCGCCTCCAGTGTGGGCGGGGTCAGGACGCGGCGGGCCCGTACCGCCGCGCGGAAGCCGGGCGCGTACCGCTCGACGACCCCTTCCATGCGGTCCGCCATCCGCTGCCCGTCGTCCGGTGTCCACGCGCCGGTGATGCCGTCCGGGCCCGCGTCGCCCGCGATCGGGCGCGGCACGTGGGTGTACGCCCACGCCGACTCGGTGCCGGCGGGCGACCGGGACGGGTCGGCGGTGGTCATCTGGCCCATGACCAGGAACGGCCGGTCCGGGACCAGGTTCCTGGCGATCTGGGCGGCGGAGCGGGTGAGCTCGTCGACGCCGTCCGCGAGGTGCACGGTCCCGGCGCGGGCCGGGCCCTCGGCGGACCAGGGGACGGGCCGGTCCAGGACCCAGTCGACCTTCACCGTGCCGAGGTCCCACTGGAAGCGGCGCATGTCCTCGCGGAGCCGGGCGGGCAGGTGGTCCCAGGCGACGAGCCCGCCGTACAGGGCGGGCGCCGACACGTCGGCGAGGACGGCGCGGTGCGCGGTGACGGTCTCCCCGTCGGCGGTGCGGACGCCGCGCGCCCGGCCGTCGCGCACCACCACCTCGGTGACGCGCCGGCCGCAGCGGACGGTGCCGCCCCGCTCGGTGAGGCGGCGTACCAGCGCGCCGGTGAGGGCGCCCGCGCCGCCGGCGGGCACGGGGAAGCCGACGCTCTGGGCGAGCATGCACATCAGCCAGCCGAAGCCGCCGCCGAGGGCCGTCTCGGGCGACAGGTCGGCGTGCAGGGCGTTCCCGGCGAGCAGCAGCCGCCCGCCGTCCCCGGTGAAGGTCTCCTCGCCCAGCCGCCGCGCCGGCAGCAGGGCCATCCGGGCGAGGCGCAGGCCGTCGGCGGCGCCCAGCCGGGCGGCGAGCCTCAGGCCGGGCCTCACGGGCGGGAACGGCGTGAACAGGGCGCGCAGCGTGTCGGGGCCGACGCGGTCCCAGATGTCGCACAGGCCCTGCCAGGCGGCGCCGTCGCCGGGGGCGAAGGACTCCAGTCCGGCGGCCGTGCGCTCCGGGTCGCGTTCGAGTACGGCGCAGCGGCCGTCGAGCAGCGGGTGGGCGACGACGGCCGGGGCGTGGCTCCAGCGCAGGCCCCATTCGTGGAGGCGCAGGGAGCGGATGACCGGGGAGGCCGCGGTCAGCGGGTAGAAGGAGCTGAACAGGTCGCTCACGTGGTCGGGGTCGACGCCGCGGTCGCTGCGCACGGCGCCGCCCGGCTCGTCCTCGGTCTCCAGGACCTCCACCGTCCAGCCGCGGTCGGCGAGCAGGTTGGCGGCGACCAGCCCGTTGGGCCCGGCCCCCACGACGACGGCGTCGGGCATGGCAGGTTCCTCCCGCGTTCGGCGTCGGTGGTCAGGCGGTGGAGGCGCGCGTACCTTCGACGACCTCGGCGAGGCGGCGCAGCATGCGGCGGTGGCGGAGCTGGATGGCCGCTTCGAGGAGCGCGTTGTGGAGGCGCGCGCCGGGTCCCCGCAGGGGGTGCTCGTCGACGATGACGAGGGTCTCCTCGCCCCAGGGGTTGACCTCGATGGCGATGCGGGCGCTTCCGGCGGGTCCGCTCTTGGCCTCCAGTTCCAGCCGGTTCGGCGGCTCCAGGCGGCGGACCACGGTGGAGCCCTCCAGCCGGGCCGGTCCGAGCGCGACGGTGTACTGGAGGGCGGCGCCCACCTCGGGCCAGGTGCCGTACAGGGGGCGGGTCTCCTCGGTGCCGACGACCCACTCGGCGTACTTGTCGGGGTCGCTGAGTACCTCCCACACCGCCGAGGGCGGGGCCTGTATGAGGTGGTGCCGTACGGCCATGCCAACTCCTCCGTGGCCGGGGTCACCCGTGGGGCACGGAGTGACGGGCTGCGTCGTGACGGTCCGCGTCGGCGGACCCCTCACGGGTGACCCGGCAGCCGCCCGTCAAACCGCCGGCCCCGGCGGCGCGTCCCGCCGGTCGGGCCCGTGCGGAGCCGGCGGGGCACGCCGGGGCGCCCGCCCGCGAGGCCCCGTGCCGGGGCCCGGTGGGCGGGGCCGCCTCCCGTACGGCGTGGGCCCGTACGCGGCCGCCGCGCCTAGGACCCGTCCTCGGAGCCGTCCCCGTCCCGCTTCCGTACGGACTCCTGGGCGGTCCGGCTGGGGGTGAGGGAGTCGGCCGCCTCGCCGTCGGACTCGTCGGCCTTCCCGTCGTCGAGCCGGAGTTCGGCCTCCTCGAACTCGTGCAGGACCTCTTCCCCGGCGGTTCGCGGCGTGCGCTTCGTCTGTTCCATGCACCCCCGTGTTCCTCGCGCGCGACCGCCCTAACCCCGTCCGCGCGGGCGGGTCAGCCGAGGGCGCGGGCCTCCAGGGCGGCCTGCCAGGCGGGGGTCTGCGCGGGGCGGGCGGCCGCCGGGGGGCGGTGGCCGCCGGCTTCGAGGAAGACGGACAGGGGGAGGGTGGCCGCGCCGACCGTCACCGCGTCCGGCCCCAGGGCCCCGAGGTCCAGGGTGACCCGGTCCGCCGGGTACGACAGGGAGTAGGCGGTGGCGTGCGCGCGTACGTCGGCGAGGAAGCGCGGACCGAGCCGGAGCCCGGCCCAGCCGCCGACGAGGATCCTCTCCGGCTGGAACAGGTTGACGAGCCCCGACAACCCCGCGCCGAGGTACTCGGCGGCCTCCCGCAGCACCGCGCGGGCCACCGGGTCGGGGTCGCCGCCGGACGGCGGGTGGGCGGCGTCGGCGAGCGCGGCCAGCGCGGCCTCCTCGCCGGCGCCGGCCGGGGGCCGGCCTCCCGCCTCCCGCCACCGGTCGAGCAGGGCGCCCGCGCCGACGTACGCCTCCAGGCAGCCGGGCGCGCCGCAGCGGCAGCGGCGGCCGCCGACCTGGACGGTCAGGTGGCCCCACTCCAGGGCGCGGCCCTGCTGGGCGACGTCGGTGACGTGGCAGCCGCCCACGCCGGAGCCGAGGAGGACGACGGCGACGCTGCGGGCGCCGCGTCCGGCGCCGAACCACATCTCGGCCTGGCCGAGGGTCCTGGCCCCGTTCTCGATCAGGAACGGCACCGAGGCGGGCAGGCCGCTGGACCTCCTGAGCATCTCCTCCAGGGGGACCGCGTCCCAGCCGATGGTCTGGCCGTGGACGACGGCGCCGTGCTCGGGGGTGCGCTCCACGATGCCGGGCACGCCGACGCCGACGCCGAGGAGGGCCTCGGCGGCCACGCCCGCGCGGCGCAGCACCTCGCCGACGCCGTCGCGGACGTGGCCGACGATGCCGTCGACGTCGTAGCCGTCGCCGGTCAGGGGGCGTTCGGTACGGGCGAGTTCGGTGAGGGCCAGGTCGAACAGCTCGACGCGGACGCGGGTCTCGCCGACGTCGACGCCGACGAGGTGTCCGCTCGCCGGGGCGACGCGCACGAGGATGCGGGGGCGGCCGCCGTCCGACTCGACGCTGCCGGCCTCCTCGACCAGTCCGTCCGCGGTGAGGTCGCCGACGACGTTGCTGATGGTGCCGGAGCTGAGACCGGTGGCGGGGCCGAGCTCCTGGCGGCTGAGGGGCCCGTCGAAGTACAGGCGCCGCAGTACGGCGGCCCTGTTGCTCCTGCGCAGGTCGTAGACCGTGCGCCCGGTTCGTCCCGCCATCTCCCGCCCCTTTCCGCCGGCCCGTCGCGTCATTGTCCCCGCTCGGGCACACAGCGGCCGACATCACGCCGCACAGCTTAACTCACGTAGTGAATTAAGTCGTGACCAGCACCGCCGCACAAGGGCCGCCCGTGCGGCGGCACCCGCCCGTCAGGGGCAGGGGCGCCCTGGGCCGCTCCCCCACCGCTCGCGCACGTCGTCGCGGGCGACCGCCCCGCACAGCAGCACGGTCCGCGCGCCCGCCGGTCCGCCGCGCTCCACCGCGATCAGCTTCCGCCCGGTGAGCCGGCCGCCGCCCGCCGCGCCGTGCGCGTCGATCCAGCCGGTGGCGCCGTCGAGGCCGCCCCCGCCCAGCCCCTGGTACAGCACGGCCTGGAGCAGCCGCCGGTCGAGGCGGTCGTCGCGCCCGCCGGTACCCCGCCACGCCTGGTCGACCCCCTCGGCGAGGTAGCGCATGGCGTCCCAGGCGAGCGCGACGTGGGCGTCCTGGCGCATGTCGCCGGTACGGGCGCCGTGGTCCTTCGCGTACGTGCGGTCGTACGCGGCGAGGAAGGCCGCCGCCTCGCCGCTCTCGCGCGACAGGGCCGGCGCCCGGCCGTGCGAGACGTAGTACAGGTCCAGGCCGGGGAAGAGCTCCCAGGGGCGGCGCTCCTCGGTCAGCGCGTTGGTGACGTCGTCACCACCGAGGACGCTCAGCTTCGGGCAGGCCCGCGCGCCCCGGGCGAGTTCGCCCAGGAACAGCTGGAGGTCGCTGCCGCGCCCCGCCCACACGACGGCCGTGCCGGGTTCCTCGGCGACCGCGCGGCACACCTCGCGCGCCAGGTCGGCGAGGGTCGCGACCGGGGTGCCCGCCGGCGGGCCGGGCGCGGTGGACGGCTCGGGCGCGTCGGCCGGGGTGTACAGCAGCGTGGTGGTGCGCTCCTCGCCGTACGCGGCGCGGAAGGCGGCGGCGAGGCCGGCGCTGTAGACGTCGGACGGGTCGGCGACGAGCCGGACCCCCTTCGCCGGCCGGCCGGCGACCATGGGCGCGTACCGGACGAACGCCGCCATGACCTCCCCGGCGCGGGAGTTGGTGGGCGCGGTCTGGTAGTAGTGCTCGCCCTGGGCGAGGAGTTCGTCGGAGGTGCCGGACGTGCCGACCATCGGCAGGCCCGCCTCGTCGAAGACCCGCATCGCCTCGTAGGTGCGGCGACGGCTCTGGCCGAAGCCGAGGACGCCGACGATGGACCGGTCCCGGGCGGCGAGTTCGACGATCCGGTGGGCGACCTCCCGGGCGTCCTGGAAGCGGTCGCCCGCGTTGGCGGCGAGGACCCGCAGGGGCACCCGCTCCCCCGACCCGAGCGCCTGCGCGTTGACGAAGGACTGGGCCAGGGCGAGGCCGCGCAGTTCGGCGAGCGTGCCGCCGCGCACCGGGTCGTCGGCGTCCTTGCCGCCGCTGAGCGGCCCGAAGTAGACGACGGTACGGGCCTCGGGGCGGATGTCGCCGGGGGCGCGGCCGGCGAGTTCCCGCTCCACGGCCTTGTTCTGCCGCTCGATGCGCTGGAGCACGTCGCGCACCGCCCGCTCCCCGTCGGGCAGCGGCCGCTTCCCGTCCTTCGTGTCGAACGACTCCGCGCGCTCGGCGACGCCGACGCACTGCCCGTCGGTGCCGAGGAACGTGGAGCCCAGGCACGGGTCCGGGCCGCCGCGACCGAACGGCACGCCCGCCACCAGGCCCGCCGTCACCACCAGGGCGAGCAGCGCGGCGCCGAGGGCCGCGGCGACCTCGGCGCCCGGGCCCCAGCGGTGCGCGGGCGGCGCGAGCGTGGGCCAGCGGCCGAGCCAGTACGTCGCGGCCTGGTCGTCCTCCGGGCCCTCGGCCACGGGGACCACCATGCCGGAGGGGCGGCCCGGCGGGGTGCCGTGCTGGGCGATGTGCTCCAGTTCCGCGCCCGCGGCGGCCAGTCCGGGGGCCTCGATGTCGGGGATGCGGCTGGCGAGCGTGCGCACCCCGGCCGCCACCGCCAGGACCGAGGTGCACTGCAGGTCCTCCATGGCGGAGCGCAGTTCGCGCAGGAACCGCTGGACGCGGGACTCGGCGGGGCCGGCCTCCTCCACCAGCAGGACGAAGCGGCTGACGCGGCGCCGGCGCCACGGGTCGTACCAGCGCCGGCGGCTCGCGGCCTCCAGGTCGGCGAGGAGGGCGTGGACGAGGATGCGGTCGAGCTGCTCGGGGTCGCCGTCCGGGCCGCCGCCGACGAGGTCCAGCGCCGAGCGGAAGAAGTCGGCGGGCGGGGTGCCCTGCTGCTGGCGGACCCACTCCGCGTACCAGCGGCGGGTGCCGGAGCGGGCCCGGCCCAGCATGCGGCGGTTGGCGCGCCTGCCGTACAGGGCGCGGGGCAGCCGCTGGAAGAGCGGGCCGGCGACGAAGTTCCACAGCAGTTCGAGGAGCGTGCCGCCGTTGGCCTGGTCCCGGCCGCCGAGCCACCACAGGCCGTGGGCGAGCCCGGAGACCTCCCGGTGCTGGGCGTAGCAGTGGTCGCGCAGCTCCTTCGGGCGGCGCTCCATCAGGCCGCCGGCGGCGGGCGCGGTGACGACGGCGCGCAGCAGCCGGTACGAGGGCAGGTGGAGCCGGCCGCTGCCGTGCGGCATGGACTCGCCCAGCTGGTAGGCGATCTGCTCGTACAGTTCCAGCGGTGCGACGGCCGGGTCCCCGACGGCCTCCGTGAGGTAGGCGTGCGGCGCGAGCCGGCCGTGGCGGCCGGTGAGCCGGGACCTCAGCCCGGCGACGATGCGGCAGCCGGCCCGCCCGCCGTCCGGTTCGCTCAGCAGCACCACCGGGGCGCGGCCGCGCCCGCGGCGGGGCCGCACCACGAGTTTGTCGAAGGCGTCGACGAAGCGCTCGACACCCGGATAGGCCGGAATCCTGGCCTGTGGTTCCCCCGTTGACACGTGCGTACCCTCCCCCGGCCCGCGCCCCCGCGCGGGCGTCAAAGGTCGTTCCCCGGCTCGGCGGCGCGCAACCCCCTTTTCGGACAATCCGGTTCGACCGGGGGGACGGGGGATGCGGCCGGGTGTGTCTCCCTGGACGGGGGCCGGGGCCGGGGGGCGGGCGGTTTCGGCGCGGGGGCTGGTGGCGGCGCGCGGGGCCCGGAGTGAAAGTTCCGGCCACGTACGGGGGGTCGTCGCAGCTCGGCGCCGGTTTCGGAGGCGTAGACCAACGGCGGTGCCGCCCCGGCCTTCCGCGGTGCGTTCTACGTGCGTAGCGTGAACCGCCACCTGACATGTCCACACCAGGCTTTCGGAGGCACGCCATGCCCGTGCACAGATCCGGAACGACCCGAACCGCCATGGTCACGGCCCTGCTCGCCGTCCTGGCCCTCCTCCTGACCCTCCCGGGAGCGGCGAGCGCCGCCGACCGGCCCGGCAAGCCGCCCCGGGGCACCGCCCGGATGGGCGCGGGCGTCGCCGCCCACGACGGCGTCGGCGGCGTCCCGGCCGGCCCCCACGCCACCCAGACGGAGGGCGTGGACGTCTCCAGCCACCAGGGCAACGTCGACTGGCCCGCCCTGTGGACGAGCGGGGTGCGGTGGGCCTATGTGAAGGCCACCGAGGGGACGTACTACAAGAACCCCTACTTCCCCCAGCAGTACAACGGTTCGTACAACACCGGCATGATCCGGGGCGCCTACCACTTCGCGACCCCCGACACGGCCGGCGGCGCCGCCCAGGCCGACTACTTCGTCGACAACGGCGGCGGCTGGTCCCGCGACGGCATGACCCTGCCGGGCGCGCTCGACATCGAGTGGAACCCCTACGGCCCGGCCTGCTACGGCAAGACCCAGGCCGGCATGGTCGCGTGGATCCGCGACTTCCTCGCCCGCTACAGGTACCGCACCGGCCGCGACGCGGTGATCTACACGGCGACGAGCTGGTGGAAGCAGTGCACCGGCAACCACGGCGGCTTCGCCTCGGCGAACCCGCTGTGGATCGCCCGCTACGACACCACCGTCGGCGAACTCCCCGCCGGCTGGATCTACCACACGATGTGGCAGTACACCTCCTCGGGCCCGATCGTCGGCGACCACAACCGGTTCAACGGCGCCTACGACCGCGTCCAGGCCCTCGCCAACGGCTGACCGGCACCGTCCCGGGCGCGTGCGCGTGCGCGGGCGCCCGCGCACGCCCCCCGGCGTACGGGTCAGCCGCCGGACCGGGCGTACTCCCCGAAACCGGTCCAGTCCAGCGCCACGCAGGGCTCGTCGCCCAGCACCCACGCGTCGTGGCCCGGAGCGACGGACATGAAGTCGCCGGGGCCCAGTTCCACGCTCTCCCCGTCGTCCATCACGATCTTCATCCGGCCGCTGACCACGTACCCGGTGTGCGCGGCCTGACAGCTGTCGGTCCCCACGATCGGCTTGACGTGCTCGGACCAGCGCCAGCCGGGCTCGAAGACGGCGCGCCCCACGGGACCGCCGTCGGTGACCAGGAGGTCCAGCCGCCCCTTGCCGTCCTCGAAGGGACGGGTCTCGTCGGCGGCGTCGAAGCTCCTGCAGACCAGTCCTGCCATGATCGTCCGCCTCCCAGGAAGAGAGTCACGGCCCCGAGTCCTCCTCCAGGCTACGCGCGTACCGTGCGGTAGGGCGGCACCGGACGCGCGGCGCCGCGACCCGCCCCGCGGCGGCGGGCCGGCGGGCGGGCCCCGGACGGGGAAACCGGCCGGCCGCGGCGGGCGGCACCGGCGCCGCCGGGCCGGGCGGACGCCCCGCCCGGTGGCGGGAGGGCGGTCGCGGGCCCCGGGGCGTGTCCGCGAAGTTCCGGTCGGCCCGCCGACGCCTGGCACGCCCTGCGGGCGAACGGCGCTACGTTGAAGGCACTCCCCGGGTTCCCGGGAGTTCGCCGCCGCCCGGACGCCGGCCGCGCGCTTCCGCGCGGCGCGCGCCCGCACGCCCGCGCCGGAAGGACAGTCCGTGACGACGACCACCGCCCCCGCCGGAACCGCCCGGCGCGCCCTCGTCATCGCGAGCGAGACGTACGGGCTGCGCGGGTGCCGCAACGACGCCGAACTGGTCGGCGCCTCCCTGCGCGCCCACGGCTTCGACGTCCACCCGGTCCACGGGCCGGACGCGACGCGCGCCGGCATCCTCGGCGCGTACGAGGACCTCATCCGGGCCACCCGCCCCGGCGACGCCGCGCTCGTCTACTACGCGGGCCACGGCAGCACGCTCGACGAGGGCCCCGGCCGCCCGCCCGGCGCGCCGGAGGAGCTCCGGTTCCTCCTCCCCACCGACATCGACCGGAGCACCGCGGACGACTTCCGCGGCATCCTCGGCGACGAACTGAGCGTCCTGCAGTGGCGGCTGACGCTCAGGACCCGCAACGTGACCACGCTGCTGGACAGCTGCCACTCCGCGCGGATGTCCCGCGACCCCCTCCCGGAGGGGACGAACGTACGGGGCCGGCAGGCGCGTTGGCCGAGGGGCGCCGTGCGGCGGCGGCGGGCGGAGGCGGCCGGCCTGTTCCGCCGGCTGCGGGCGGAGCACCCCGACGAGCCCTGGTACGACGACAACCCGCACGCCGTGCGCCTGGTGGCCTGCTCGCCGGGGCAGCGGGCCTTCGAGGCGTACTCCCCCGAGTTCGGCGCGGTGCACGGCCTGTTCACGGCCGCCGTCGTCGCCGCCCTGGACGCCGGGCTGACCTGGCACATGCTCGGCGAACGCGTCCGGCACCGCGTGCTGACGCACCACGCCGACCAGCGGCCGGAGGCCGAAGGCCCCACGTCCCGCGTCCTGTTCGGCGAGGCGCGCCGCGAGCGGCCCACGGCGCTGCCGGTGCGCCTCCACCCGGGCACGGCGAGCGCCTGGCTGGACGGCGCGGCCCTGCACGGGATCGAGGTCGGCGACGCCTACCTGCTGGGCCCGCTGGGCGGCGCCCCCGACCCGGCCACCGCGCCCGTCGCCGTGGTGGTGGAGGTGCGGGACGGAGCCGCCCGGCTGGTGCGGCGGGACCGGCGGGCCGTGCCGGACGGAGCGGAGGCCCGTCCGGTGGGCACGGGCCGCCCCGCCGGCCCGGTGCGGCTGCGCGTCGACGGGGGCGCGGAGGCGCTGCCCCCCGGGTGGCCCGACCGGTGGCGGGCGGCCGTCCCCGGCCTGCGGACGGACACCGCGCCGGCCGTCGGCGACCTGGCGACGATCGTGGTCCGCCCGGACGGCGTCATGCTGTTCGACACCGCCGGACGGCCCCTGTACGAGCGGCCCCGGCCGCTGGACGGGGAGGCCGCCGCCCGCGTGGGCCGGGACGTGGAGGACCTGGCCGTCGCGGCGCGGCTGCGCGAGCTGGGGCCCGGATCCGTCCCGTACCGGCTGTCGGCCCCGGTCGCGTTCGACGCCGTCGTCGCGGCCACGGGCGCGCCCGTCCGGGACGCGGTGCTGCACCCCGGGGACCGGGTGCGGCTGCGCGTGCGGCACCTCGGGGCGGCCGGGGCGGGCACGCTCTACGCCAACGTCCTCGACCTGGGCGTGGGCGGCCGGGTGAGCGTGCTCAACACGGCGGAGCCGTCGGGGGTGGAGCTGGTGCCGGGCGAGTCGCGGTCGCTGGGCCGGTGGCCCGGCGGGGAGGACCCCGGCCTGCCCGTGTCCTGGCCGGCGGGGCTGCCGCGGGACGCCCCGCGGTTCGAGACGCTGACGGCGGTGTTCTCCGACCGGCCGCAGAACCTGGGGGTCCTGGTGCGGGAGGGGGTCGGCGGGCGGCGGGACGTCGTCGCCGCCCCGTCGCGGGACGCCACGCGGATGGCGGTGCTGCGCGTGACGTTCCTGCTGTGCCCGGGCGGGCCGGGGTGCGCCCACGCCTGAGCGCGTCCGGGCCGCCCGCTCAGGGCTCCTCGCCGGCGGCCTCCCGCAGGGTGCGCAGGACGAGGGCGCGGGGCACCGCGAAGAGCTCCGCGGGCCCCTCCACCTCCCCGGACACCAGCCAGTCGACGTGGTCGGCGGCGAACCGGGCCAGGGCGTCGGGGTCGCCGCAGTACAGCGGCACCGGCAGGAGGAGGGAGACGACGAGCGCGGTGTCCGGGTGGCGCGGCCCGTAGTGGTACGCCGCCGTGGCCGCCGTGTCGAAGGCGAGGTCGACGGCCTCGGTCCGCCTCCCCGCCGCGAGCAGCGCCTGCGCGAGCGTGCTGTGCACGGCGAGCGTCTCGCGGTGGTGCGGTCCCAGCGCCAGCCGGTAGCGGGTGCGCAGTTCCCCGATCGCGGTGACGGCCGCCCGCGCGTCCCCGGTCTCGCGCAGCGCGGCGAGCACGCGGTCGCGTCCGCCCCGCAGGTCGGCGAGGGTGGCGTCGAGCGGCCGGCCGGCCAGGTCCCGCTCGTCCTCCGGACCGTCGGGGCCGTCGGGGCCGCCGAGGTCGTGGGTGCTGTCGGGGTCGTGGGTGCTGTCGGGACCGTCGAGGTCGCCGGGACCCTCGGGGCCATGGGAGCCGTCCGAGGTGCCGGGACCCGCCGGGGTACCGGAAACGGGCGGGGTACCGGAAGTGGTCGGAGCCCCGGAAACGGACGGGGCCTCGGGACCGGCCGGGACCTCGGGATCGTCCGAGGCGCCGGGGCCGATCGGGCTCTCCGAACCGGCCGAGGCGCCGGCGCCGTCCGAGGTGCCGGAGCCGGCCAAGGCCCCGGGGCCGTCGGGGTGCTGAGGGCCGGGCTCCGGGCCGGGGCCGTCCTCGGGCAGCGGGACCTGCAGGAAGAGGCCGGCGCGCTCGTGCACCCGGCGGATCTGCCGGTACGCCTCCCGCCGGGCCCCGGGCAGGTCGAGCCCCCGCCCCAGCACGGCGCCGAGGAGGCGCAGCTCCCGCAGCAGGTCCGTGTCGGGCGTGCCGGTCTCCCGCACGACGGCCGCGAGGCGGTCGAGGAAGGCCCCGAGGAGGACGGTGGTGCGCCGCAGCTCGGTCCGGTACAGCCCCTGGAACCTCCGGCCCGCCTCGTCGGGGAAGCCCGGCCCGTCGACCATGCGCAGGCACAGGACGAGCCGGGTGAGGGCGACGCCCACGTCGTACAGAGCCCGGTCCGTCCCGTCGAACCGGCCCGCCACGTCGTACATGAGCGCGTCCATGCGCCGCGCGACCCGGGTGTGCTCCTCCCACACGGCGGTGTCGGGCTCCGGGCCCGCGGGAATGTGCGCCATGTCGGCCTCGAAGGCGAGGACGGTGCGGTGCGGGACGCCGAGGCGGACCAGTTCGTCGCGCACCCAGCGCACGATCTCGTCGACGCGGGGCTTCACCGGCCGGAGGCCGCGGTGGGCGGCGGCGTGGACGAACGCCAGCTGCCTCTCCGCGAACAGCTCGTACAGCTGTTCCAGGTCGCCGCCGAGCCACAGCGCCCAGGGCTGCTCGGGGGCGGTGTGCGCGGGTGGTGGTTCGATGTCGCGTCGCCGGGCGGCGGGGTCGGCGGTCACGGTGACACTCCGAAGGTCTGGAAGGCCGCCCAGTGGTACGGGTGGGCGGTGGCCGGGTCCTCGGCGACCCGCCGCCGCGCCGCGCGCAGGGCCGCCGCCGGGGTGCCGCCGGCCGCGAGGGCCTCGTGGAACGCCGACATCACCCGGGCGGTCGACGCGTCGTCCACCGCCCACAGGGGCGCGACCACGCAGCGGGCACCGGCCATGAGGAACACGCCGGGGAAGCCGACGTACTCGTCGCCGCCGGTGCTCAGGGAGCTGCCGGAGTGGCAGGCGGCGAGGACGACCAGCCGGGCGTTGAGCCGCAGTCCGCCCGCGTCCTGCGCCAGCAGGAACCGCGCGCGCGGCGGGCCGGACGCGATGCGGAGCGCGGAGTACTCGGGGTGGTCGGGGAAGGTCAGCCCGTGGCAGGCGATGTGGGCGACGTCGGCGTCCTCCAGGTTGGCGAGCGCCGGCCGCAGGGCGACCTCGTCGCCGACGAGGGTGGTGGCGTCGGCGAAGTGGCGTGCGGCGTCGAGGAGTTCGGCCCGCGCGTGGCGGAGGCTGCCGTCGGGGTCCGCCACCCCGACGAACCGTTCGACGCGCCGGCGCAGCCGCTTGCGCTCCAGGACGGCCGTCAGCACGCTCAGGCTGGGCACGTAGCCGAGGTCCCGGTCCTCGTCCAGGGGCCGCGCCCCGAGCACGCCGAGCGGCAGCCCCCACAGCGCGCCGGTGGGCACGACGGACAGCCGGGAGCCGCGGGCGGCGCCCCGCACCGGCTCGGTCAGGGCCCGCCCCAGGTACCGCGCGGCCTCCGAGCGCAGCGGGTCCCCGCCGGCCGGGTCGGTCAGCAGGCCGCGCAGCCGGGCGGCCGCCGCGTGGACGGCGTCCGTGTCGTACGGGGCGAGGAACCGCGGGCCGTCGCGGTCGAGGAGGACCACGGAGCCGGTCGGGGTGTAGAGCACCACCTCGTGCCCCCGCGGCAGCCGCGCGGCGACCTCGGCGGTGGTGACGGGGCGCGGGACCGGCGCGTCGGCCCCGGGTACGGCGGCGACGAGGCGCTCCTCCAGGACGCGGTCGCGCTCCCGGCGGTCGCGCATGGCGTGGCGGAGCAGCTTGGCGGTGGCGGGGCCGGGGGCGTCGAAGTGGCGGGCGAGGGCGTCGAAGAAACCCTCGTTGCCCTCGTCCGCCTCGGTGCGCAGGTCGTTCGGGGCGTGCGCCCAGCGGCGGGCGATCGGCGCCTGGTGGAGCAGCCCGCGGCTGGTGTTCCGCTCCAGTACGTCGAGGGCGGTCGCCCAGTCCCCCTCGTCCTGCGCGCGGCGGGCGGCGAGGAGGTACGTGAGGAAGTGCGCGGCGGACGCCTCCCGCTGGCGCACCTGCGAGCGGAGGCGGAGGCGTTCGGTCTCGATCCGGTCCGGCGGGGGGCCGGTGAGCAGCCGGTCCAGCACGGCGGCCCCGCCCTCCGAGAAGTCGACCTTGCAGGCGCAGCTCTCCCGCAGCCCCTCCCCGAAGGGGCCGAGCGTGTGGGCGTGGTCCCGGCACCACACGAGCCCCTCGGTGTCCCCCGTCGCGGCCCAGGCGCGCAGGGCCGCCGTGTAGGCGTCCCACCAGCGCCACCACGCCTCGTCGACGGCGCGGAGCTTGTCCAGCAGGTGCCGTACGGCGAGGTCGTCCCGTTCGTCGGCGGCGCAGCCGAGGGCGAAGACGAGGGCGTGGGCCACGCCCTCGGGGCGGTCGGCCCGGCGGAAGGCCGCCTCGGCCCGCTGGGCGTGTCCGACGACGCGGCGCAGGCGGCCGGGGTCCACGGGGGAGCCGGCCTCGTGCTCCAGTCGGCACAGCATCAGTTCCGCGTCGCCCTCGGCGGCGTGGTCGGCGTCCCGGCGGGCCGCTTCCGCGGCCCGCGCGAGGACCCGCGACGCCTCCTCGTGGCGGCGCAGCCGCAGCAGGGTCTCCCCGCGCCACAGCAGGGCCTCGGCGGAACCGCCGAGGCGGGCGGCCTCCTCGATGCCGGGGATCTCCGACGGGTCGTCCGCGACGTGGTCGAACAGGTCGCGGTACTCGCCCCGGGCGCGGACGAAGCGCAGGGTGTCGCGGTGGCAGGCGAAGGTCCAGGCCCAGGTGCCGGGCCGGGGGTCGCCTCCCGTCTCCGGCGCGTCGGGGGCCGTGGTGGCGAGCCGGTCGAGCACCTCGTCCACCCGGTCGCCGAGGAGGCCGGGGTGGGCGTCGAGGAGGTCCGCGCGCCGCCGCCAGTCGAAGGCGGCGACGTACGCGACGAGGGCCGCGCACAGCGGGTCGTCCCCGGGCGGGCCGAGCGCCGCCCACACGCCCTGGACGGCGGGGGCCAAGGCGGCCTCCCGCTGCCCGGCCGACCCGGTCACCGGGGGTTCCGGCCGGCGGGCGCGGCGGCGCGGCCGGACGCCCGGTCCGGGGCGCGGGGGTGGCTGCGGATCCAGGCGGTGCCGGTGAACCCCTTGGCGGGTACGGAGATCCCGGCCCGTTCGAACCCGGCGGGCGACAGGCCGTCGTACCCGTGGGGCGTGAGGTCCTGGTACAGCCGGTCGGAGAAGGCGGTCACGAGGTCGGTGTCCCGCTCCTCGGCCAGCCGGGTGCGCAGCGGGCCCGAGTCGAGGATGCGGAACAGTTCCACGACGGCCGCGCCGGCGTAGCCGCTCTCCGCCTCGTGCACGATGCCCTGGTGGAAGCAGGCCCGCATCCGCAGGGGCGTGCCGCCGTGGTCCCCCTCGGCGTTCACGGCGGCGAGGGCCTCGGCGGTGCCGGCCATGAGGCGCGGCACGGCCCTGGTCACGTCGGCGTCGGGGAGGAGCACGAGGAGGTACCCGTCGCCCTGGGCCTGCCGGCCGCAGCCGGCCCAGTCGACGCCGGCGTGGGCGCAGGCGGCCTTCACCACGCGCATCAGGGCGCGTTGGGCGCGGATCATGCCGGCGTTGTCGCGGGCGCTGTACTTCTCGATGTCGACGGCGTAGCACAGCCGGTGCTGTCCGGGCGGCAGTCCGCCGTCCGGGGTGGGCGGCTCGCGGAAGGCCGCGAGCGCCCCGGTGCCCGGTTCGGACGGGGCGGGGGCGAGGGAGGCGGCGAGCCAGGTGTCGGGGCGCGCGAGGCGGAAGGGCACCTCGTCGCGCGTCCGCACCTCCGCCCGCTCGTGGTCGCCGTCGGGCGACGGGTGGTCCAGTACGGCGCGCAGCGTGAGCCGGCCGTGCACCTCGGTGAAGCGGCCGGGCAGCCGGACGAGGGCCTGGGTCCACCGGCCGTCCGGGCGCAGTCCGGCGCGGCCGGCGCCGGCGCGGAACACCCAGCGGAGCCGGTTGCGGCCGAGGCCGAAGACGGACACCCGCTCGCCGCCGCCCGCGCCCGCTCCGGGGGCGGGCCGCAGGTCGAGGGCGCACAGGTCCTCGTCGTCGAAGGTGACGGCCAGTTCGACCTCCCGGTAGCCGTGGCCGTCGGGCGGCTCCTCCAGGTCGAAGGGGAAGCAGACGAGCGCGGTGCGGGGCCGCGGGCCTTCGGCGGGCAGGGCGTAGACCAGCGGCCGGGCGAGTGAGACGCCCCCGCCGGGCGGGCCGCCCCGCGGCGCCGTCGGCCCGGCCGGCACCAGTTCGGCGGCGGCCAGGAGGTCGTCCGGCACGTCGATGCCCGCGGTCCCGGCGCCGCCCGGCGTCCCGGGAAGGTCGGTGTCCACCGCTCGTCCCCCTCCGCGTCTCACAGGATCGCGGCCCGGGGGACGGACGTCCGCCTTCCCCCGTCGGCCGGTTCCCCACGCTACCGGAGCGCCGGTGCCCGGGCCCCGCGTCCGCTGATCCCGGGATCCTCGGACGCGGGAGGCGCCCTGTACGCCAACCGGGCGACAGGGAGCGGAAAAACCGTGCGGTGGCGCGCCGGGGCTGGGAGCCTCACCGACTGACCAGCCGCGCCGCGCCACGGCGGCGCAGGCGACCGGAGAGGAGCACCTCACGTGACAGGCACCCCCACGCGGATCGGTGAGCGGCACGTCGCGGCCGTCCTGGCCATGGGCGGCGGCCTCATGCTCGGGCCGGCGGCGGAGTCCGCCGGCCCCTCCGACGGGCCCGCGGTCCCGGGCCACCCGCCCGCCGGCGACCGGCCCGTGCCCGCCGGTGACCGGCTCGTGTACGCCACCGACCGGCTCGTGTCCGCCGGCGGCCGGCTCGCGGCCACCACCGACCGGTTCGCGCCCGCCGGCCGGTTCGCCGAGCCGGTGGCCGCCGCGGACCCCGCCGCGCCCGCCGCGCCCGTCCCGCCCGGCGGCGGGCCCCGCGGGACCCGGTGACCGGACGGGTCGTCACCCGCGTACGGGACGGGCGGGGCCGGTCAGGGGCGGCGCCCGGTGGTGACGAACATGGTCATCGCCACGACGAACGTCCCCTCCCGGTCCAGCCGTTCCAGCCCGCCCCGCCAGGCGCGGGCCTCGGCTTCGGAGACGACGCCGGCCGCGACGGCGACGGCCTCCGCGGGTTCGATCAGCAGGGGCTCGACCGGGGGCAGGGAGGAGAACGCCAGCGCCAGAGCGTGCACGGTGACGTCGGTGAAGCCCGCCCCCGCGAGGAGGGCGGGCATGCGGGTCCCCGCGCGGCCGTCGGCCATCGAGTCGGTGAGCGCGGTGACGACCGTGCGGGTCAGCGCCGGGTCCGGGGAGGCCATCACCGTGGAGTCGAAGTCCTGGTCGGCGACGACCGCGGTGCCGCCCGGCCGCAGGACGCGGCGGGCCTCCGCGAGGGCCCGCAGCGGATCGGCGATGTGCAGGTACGTGCGTTCCGCCCGGTACCAGTCGAGGCTCCCGTCCTCGAACGGCAGGGCGGCCGCGTCCCCGGTGGTGAACTCGCAGGCGGGGAAGCGCTTCCGGGCCGAGCGCACCATGGTGTCGCTGCGGTCCACGCCCACGGCGGGGCGGCCCAGCGCGGTCAGGTCGGCCACGGCGCGGCCCCGGCCGCAGCCCACGTCCACCCCCCGGCCCGGGGGGAGCGCGGCGTAGGTGTGCTCGCGGACGGCGGCCAGGGGCGGGAACGCCTCGGTCTTCTCCAGGTAGTCCAGGTGGGCTTGTGGGGTGGCGGCGGCGTCGATGTCGTCGAAGTCCCAGACGATTCGGGTCACGCGCCCCATGCAAACACCGGGCCGCGGGCACCCCGCAAGCCGCTAACTGGCCAAGGGCACAAGGGAGTTCACAGAAGGGCCGGAACGCGTCACCCGAGGTCCGCGAGGAGTTCGCGAGCCCGTTCGGCCGCCTGCCGGTGGTCGGAGTCGGCGGCCCGGCGGAACGCCGCGCGGGCCTCCTCCGCCTCTCCGAGGTCGGCGAGGAGGGTGCCGAGCTGGAGGGCGGCGCGGGGGGCGAACTCGGGGTGGCCGAAGTCGACGGCCCGCCGGTAGGCCGCCCGTGCGCCCTCCGTGTCGCCGAGCTGCGCGAGCAGGAAGCCGAGGTTGGAGGCGGCCATGGAGCCGGCGACCGGGTGGCCCGAGTCGACGGCCGTCTGGTAGGCGGCGCGGGCCTCTTCGTGGCGGCCCTGCTGCTTGAGCAGGTAGCCGAGGGAGAAGGCCGCCTCCGGCGCGTCCTCGGGGTGGCCGGAGGCGACGGCGCACTCGAGCGCCTCCCGCGCCCCTTCCACGTCGCCCTGGTCGAGGAGGAGTTCCCCGAGTCGCACCGCCGCGCGGGGGGCGGCGTCCACGTGGCCCGAGTCGAGGGCCCGCCGGTAGGCGGCCCGCGCGCCCTCCGTGTCGCCGAGCTGCGCGAGCAGGGAGCCGAGGTTGGCGGCGGCCAGTGGGGCGGCGTCCGGGTGGTCGGAGTCCGCGGCGTGCCGGTAGGCGGCCGCCGCGCCCCGCGGGTCGCCGTGTCCGGCCAGCAGGGTGCCGAGGTTGGTCGCGGCCATGGCGGCGATGCCGGGGTGGCCGGAGTCGATGGCGCTTTGGTAGGAGGTCCGCGCCCCCTCGACGTCACCGGCCTTCTCCAGCCACATTCCGTGACTGAGGTCGTATCCGGCCTTCCTCTCGGAAGTGGAATCACCACGCATGTCCCCGTCGCCCCTTCCAGAGCCGTTGCCGGGCGCGCTCCCCGCGCCGCGACGCCACCTGAGCAGCGAAGATCATCCTGCCAGTCCGGTGCGCCCGTCCACCGGCGGGAGCCGTTTCCCGGCCCGCCGACCCGCACCCTACCGACCCGTACATCGGAGGTTTCGGGCCCGTCGACCCTTCAACTTCAAGCCTGATCAACGCGATTCACCGAGGAGTGGGAACCAGCCGCTCTACGCTTCCGACTTACTGGAACGAGGCCGCCGTCGGTGGTGGCATATGACGAGGGGAAGGGCGGAGGGTGTCGGACAACGGTCGCGGTGCGGAACCAGCCGGTCACATACCGGAAGCCGGCGACCGCTGGCTCCTGGTGGCGGTGGCGGGCATGCTCGCCTTCGTGGCGATGCTCGACATGAACATCGTCAACATCGCGCTCGCCGCCATCTCCGACAGCCTGGACGTGTCGGCGGCGACCGCCCAGTGGGCCGTACTCGCGTACCAACTGCCCGTCGTGGCGCTGCTGCTGCCGGTGGGCCGGTGGCTGGACGGGGTGGGGCACCGGGCCGCGCTGCTGGTCGCGGCCGGCGGGTTCACCCTGTGCAGCGCGCTCGCCGCCGCCGCGCCGTGGGTGGCGTGGCTGATCGCCGCCCGGCTCGCCCAAGGGGTCTTCGGCGCGGTGCTGTTCGTGCTGATGCCGGTGCTGGCGATCCGCTCCGTACGGCCCGAGGCGCGCGGGCGGGCGATGAGCGTGCCCGCGACGCTGGGCCCGCTCGGCGCGGTGACCGGGCCGGCGGTGGGCGGGTTGCTGCTGGACCACCTGGGCTGGCGCGCGGTATTCCTCGTCAAGATCCCGGTGTGCCTGCTCGCGCTGGTGGTCGCCTGGCGGGCCATGCCGAAGGACGGCCGGCTGCGCTCCCTGGACGGCCGGGCGCTCGTCGACACGGCGCTGGTGGCGTCCGGTGTGACGGTCCTGCTCGTGTCGCTGACGCTGGCGTACGACGCGCCCGTGTGGCTGCTGCTGGCGCTCGCCGCCGTACCGCCGCTGTGGTGGTGGCTGCGCGGGCCGAGCGGCCGCCCGGTGACCGGTGCGCTGCGGGCGTCCGGCGCGTACCCGGCGCACGGCGCCGTGCTGGGCCTGGCGGCCGGGTTCGCGGCGATGCACTACGTGGCGGCCCTGCACCTCCAGCGGGACACGGGCTTCACGGCGACCGCGACCGGGTTGACGCTGCTGGCGTTCCCGCTCGGGATGGGGTTCGCCGGGCCGGTCGGCGGACGGCTCGCCGACCGCTACGGGGCCCGCCCGGTGGCCGTCGCGGGTGCCGCCCTCACCGCCGTGGGGCTGCTCCTGCTGGTTCCGCTCGACGACGGCTGGTCGCTGCCCGACATCGCGTGGCGGCTGGCGCTCGCGGGCCTCGGCATGGGCCTCAACGGCGGCCCGACGCAGGCCCTGGTCATGGGTTCCGCGCCACGGGAGCGGACCGCCACCGTCGCCTCGACGCTGCAGCTCGCCCGGAGCCTCGGCTTCACCCTCGGCCCCGCCCTGGCGACCGCCGCGTGGGGGCTGGCCGCCCCCGACGGCGGGGTGACCGCCGGGCTCGCGCTGGCCGCCGTCGCCGCCTGCGCCGCCGTCCCCCTGATCTCCCTCCGCGGCCGTACGGCCACCCCCCTGCCCGACGACAAGACCGATGCGGCCTCAGCCGCCCGCCCCTGACCTAGGAGTGCACCATGTGCGGAATCACCGGCTGGGTGTCGTTCCACCGCGACGCCCGGAACCAGACCCCCGTCATCGAGGCCATGACCGCCGCGCTCACGCCTCGCGGGCCCGACGCGGGCGGCGTGTGGGTCGGTGAGCGGGCCGCCATCGGCCACCGGCGCCTCGCCGTGATCGACATCGCCGGCGGCGTCCAGCCGATGCTGGACCGCCCGGACGACCCGGCCGTCGTCCTCACGTACAGCGGCGAGGTGTACAACCACCACGAGCTGCGCGCCGAGTTGCGGAACCTCGGCCACGTCTTCCACACCCGCAGCGACACCGAGGTCGTCCTGCGCGCGTACGCCCAGTGGGGCGAGGCGATGGCGGAGCACCTGGAGGGCATGTTCGCGTTCGCCGTCTGGGACGAGCGGGAGCAGCGGCTGCTGCTGGTGCGCGACCGGCTCGGCGTGAAGCCGCTGTTCTGGGCGGCCGTCGACGGCGGTCTGGCCTTCGGGTCCGAGCCGAAGTCGCTGTTCGCGCACCCCGAGATCCGGCCCCGGGTCGACGCGGACGGGCTGCGGGAGGCGTACAGCCTGCTGTTCAACACCGGCCCGACCGTGTGGTCCGGCGTCCGCGAGGTGGAGCCCGGCGGGCTGCTCGTCCTGGACCGGGACGGCATCCGCGAGTACCGCTACTGGCAGCTGGAGGCCACCGCCCACCGGGAGGACCGGGAGGCCACCATCGAGCGGGTCCGCGAGCTGGTCGGCTCGGCCGCCCGCAGCCAGCTGGAGGCCGACGTACCGCTGTGCAGCCTCATGTCCGGCGGCATCGACTCGACCGTCCTGACCGGTCTGCTCGCCGAGGAGCTGCGCCACCGCGAAGGCCCCGACGCCCGCATCCGCTCGTACGCGGTCGACTACAGCGACCAGGCGGAGGAGTTCACCGGCGACGTCCTGCGCACCGGCCACGACACCCCGTACGCCACCGAGGCCGGGGCCTTCATCGGCACGGACCACAGCACGGTCATCCTCGACCCGCGGGCCCTGCTCGACCCCGAGCACCGCAAGGCCGTCGTCATCGCGCGCGACTCGCCAATCGGCGTCGGCGACATGGACACGTCGCTGTACCTGCTCTTCGGGGAGATCCGCAAGCACTCCACCGTCGCGCTGTCCGGCGAGGCGGCCGACGAGGTGTTCGGCGGGTACCCGTGGTTCCACAACCCGAAGGCGCTCGCCGCGGAGACCTTCCCCTGGCTGCTGGTCACCGGCGACGACGCCGCCATGCCGATGAACCCGGAACTCCGCCTCGGCCTCGCCGAGTTCCGTGAGAACACGTACCGCGCCTCCCTGGACGCCGTGCCGCACCTCGACGACGAGACGCCCGAGGAGCACCGCCAGCGCGTCATGCAGCACGTGTCGCTGACGCGGTGGCTGCGCCAGCTCCTCCACCGCAAGGACCGCCTCAGCATGGCCCAGGGCCTGGAGGTCCGCGTCCCGTACTGCGACCACCGGCTCGTCGAGTACGCCTTCTCCACCCCGTGGGCGCTCAAGAGCTTCGACGGGCGGGAGAAGAGCCTCCTGCGGGCCGCGGGCGTCGGGTACGCGCCGGACTCGGTGCTGTACCGGCCGAAGAACCACTACCCGGCCACCCACCACCCCGACTACAACCGGGGCCTGCAGGACATGGCGCGGGACGCCCTCGCCCTCGACCAGGTCCGGACGCTGGCGGACGAGACCCTCATCAAGCCGTGCCTGGACACCGCGCCGGACCAGCTGGAGTGGGGCCACCGCCTGCGCCTGGAGCGCGTCGTGGACCTGGCGCTGTGGCTGGACCACTACAAGCCCGAACTGGTCCTCTGACCCGAGCCGCCACCCGTCGGCCGCGCCCGCGTCCCTCCCCGGGGCGCGGGCGCGGCCGTCGTGCCGCACGCCCGCCGGCCCGGTGGCGGCGGGCGCGTACCGGCGCTCACCGCGGCCGGCGGGCCGCGGGGACGCCGCGGCGCGGCCCGCGGAGCACGGCCCGTGCGGGGCGGCGGCGGAGCTGCCGCCAGGTCGCGGTGGGGCAGGGGCCCTGGGGCCGGTTCTTGAGGAAGTTCCGGTACGGCACCCGGCGCGGCCGCGCGGCCGTCTCCACCCAGTGCTCCTTGCCGGAGACGGTGTCCCATCCGTCGTTGGGCATGAAGACGTAACCGGGGCGGCCGCCCTTGTCCTGCGAGGTGATCTGCAGGACGTCGGCGTACCCCCAGCGGCGGTCGAGGACGACGCAGTAGTGCCGCGCCTCCTCGTCGCTGTCCCGGAAGGGCACCATCGCCAGCCACACCTCCCCCGGCAGCGGCCGGCCCCGCTCCCGCCGGCGCGCCACGCGGCGGAAGACCAGGGCGGTGACGCCGGCCGCGAGGCTCTCCAGGGTCGCGCCGAGGGACCAGTTGTCGGTGCCGACCAGGTCGCGGACCCACAGCGTCACCACCGCGCACAGCGTGAGCAGCAGCACCGTGCCGACGGCGAGCGCGGGCGCGCGGCCGGGGCGGCGGCGCCCGGCCGACCAGGCCACGGCGAACGCCGTCACCCCGGAGATCGCGGCCAGCACGGCCCGCTCCCCCGGGGTGGGGTACTGCGGCGGCGACTGCGCCGCCATCAGGTCGGAGACGGTCAGCGGCGTCGACAGCAGCTGCCCGAGGAGCGCGACCGCCAGCAGCAGGACCAGGCACCTCCCCATGGCGGGCCCTCCCCCTAGGCGGTGGCCGCGCGGGGGCGGTCGCCGCGGGTGGCCGCCGCGTGGCGGCGGGCGCCCTCCTCCGGCCGCGGGCCCTGGGCCGCCGGTGGGCCGCTCGGCCGCGGTGAGGGCCGGTCCGTGGGCGCCGCGCGTCTCCGCGCGGTCACCGGACCGGTCACCGGAGTCTGCCGTCGATGTGTCATCCGTTTCCCCCTCGTCTCCCCAGTCTCGCAGGGAAGCCCTTCCGGAGGGAGCGGTACGGAGACATCCGTGAAACCACGTATCCGCGCGGTGGTTCGAGCCCGGCGGGGCCGGTGGTCCGCTAGCCGCCGAAGCGGAGGTACGCCAGGCGGCACGCGCGGACCAGCCGTTTCCACAGGCGGGTGGGGGCCGGTGTCCCCCGTCCGGCGTCGCCCGTGCCGTCCGGGGGCGGTACGGGCACGGCGTGCCGGCGGGTGAGGAGCTGGGCGTTGGCCTCCAGGACGCGGATCATGTGGCGGCGGCGGCGCAGTTCGGCCGCGTCGAGCCGGGACATCCCGATCCGCAGGGACGAGCCGAACGCCGACACCATCGAGCACACGGACGCGCATGCCACGAGGAGCCACAGGGTGGTGTCCACAGGGGGTTTCCTTTCGTAGGTACCGCAGGGGCGGGGGCCGGCCCCGGTGTGTCGGGTGGCCCCGCTCGGGGGGCCGCGCCCTCCTCGCGGCGGAGCCACGGGCTCCGGTCGCCGCCCGTGGCTCCGCCCCGAGGAGGGGTGCCGCTTCTCAGAGGACGCGCTTGCCGGCGGAGGACTGGCGGGGCAGGTGGACCCCCGGGGGCTGGGTGGCCGCGTGGCCGGGGCGGACGGCCGACCGCGGGACGCGGCGGCCGCGCGTGGGCCTGCGGGGCGGCCTGGTCAGCGTGATGAGGCGGACCAGTTGGTGGAAGCAGGCCAGGGACGCCACCGTCGGCAGGGCGGCCGCGGCGGTGTCGGTGAAGGTGCGGGGCGCCTGGGCGATGCAGAGCAGCATCGCGGTGAGGGAGAACAGCAGGACGACGATCCAGGAGTGGGCGGCGCGGCGCTGGTGCACGGCGGCCCGCAGGATGGACAGGGACGCCACGAGCCACGGCCCGTACACGAGCAGGGGCCACCAGTTGACGACGTCGGCGGGGGTGCGGGCCTCGGCGATGTGGCGCAGCGGGTCGTAGGCGATGACGCCGCCGAAGACGCTCACCATGGAGACGAGGACGGCGGCCACCGCGGCGATCGAGTAACTGACCGTCGGCACCCAGCCGATGGTGATCCGGCGGGACTTGCGGTGTCCGGGGCCGGGGGCGCGGTGGAGGGGCGGCAGGTCGGCGGTGATCTGCGTCAGGCCCGGAAGGGGGTCGAGGTCGAGCGGGTAGTCGTCCTCCGGCCGGTGGACGGGCGGAGGGGGGTTCCGCTCGGCCGCGACGGCGTCCTGGAGCAGGGAGGCCAGTTCCTCCGCCGGGTCCCAGGAGGAGTCCAGCAGTCCGCCGGGGCCGCCGTATCCGGAGAGGTCCGTCTGCGGGACGGTCGGGTCCTCGGGTGACCGTGCCCAGGCCTGGGTGCCGGTGCGTTCGTGGAAGCCGTAGGGGTTGCCGAAGGACTCCCCGGCGCCGAAGTCACGCATGGTCGTGCAGCACCGCCCGCTCCCCGGCCGCGCCGCCCGGTGACAGGTCGGCCTTCTTCCACGACCACGAGAAATCGCGTTCGATGCGTTCCATCGCGGTGACGAATTCCTCCAGGACGGGAGCCGACCAGGTGAGGGAAACGGCTTTCTCCGTACTCCAGAGTTTTCCGTTGACTCCGCTGGAGAAGGTCGACGCGGGAATGAAGACGAAGTCGCCCATGGCCACGGGGCTGTGTGCCCAGGCGGGGACTCTGGCGCGACCGGAGGTATAGCTTTCGGTGAGCGTTGCTGCCATATCCCCCCTAACGCAACCCCGATCCCCTGGATGCGCGGCATCCGGGTGACGGCGGCCCTCCATTCGTGTGAACCGACGGCGTCTTATCAGTTCTGCACCACGGGGCCACTCGGACCGACTCAGACAACCCCCGGCAAATCACCCACGGCCTGCCGTTGATCATATTCTTCCTCCGGAATTCCGCGCCCCGCCGCGCGGGCCCCGGGCCCCGCGCCGGTCCACCGCCGCACGAGCGCGGCCCGGCGCCGCCGGGCGGCGGGGTCCTCCGCCCCTCGGGACGCACGGGGGCGCTCCGTGCCCCGCTCCGCTCCGCGCGCGGGCGCGTTCCGGTCGTCCGCCCCCGGTCGCCTCGGGCCGCGTCGAGGTCCGTGTCCCTGCTGCACCACCCTTGACGCGACCCCTCGCCCGGGGCTTAACTCACGTCGAAAATTAAGCCCTGATCCTTCTCCGGAAAGGGACACCTGAAGCCATGCGCAGATTCAGAGCCGTAGCCGGCGCCGCGGTCGCCGCAGCCCTGCTCGCCACCACGACCGCGTGCGGCGGGGGCTCCCCGACCGGGGGTGACGCGGACGCGTCGCCCCGGACGCTGACGTACTGGGCGTCCAACCAGGGGCCCAACCTGGAGGCCGACAGGAAGGTCCTCGAACCGGAGCTGCGGAAGTTCGAGGAGAGGACCGGCATCACGGTCGAACTGGAGGTCGTCCCCTGGCCCGACCTGCTCAACCGGATCATGGCCGCCACCACCTCCGGCCAGGGGCCCGACGTCCTGAACATCGGCAACACCTGGTCCTCGTCGCTCCAGGCGACGGGCGCGCTGCTGCCGTGGGACGAGGGGAACCTGGCGAGGATCGGCGGCCGCGAGCGGTTCGTCGAGGCCGCGTTCGCCTCGACGGGCACCGCCGGCCGGGCCCCGGCGGCCGTGCCGCTGTACTCGATGGCGTACGCGCTCTACTACAACAAGAAGATGTTCGCCGACGCCGGCGTCACCAGGCCGCCGGCCACCTGGGACGAGCTCGTCGCCACCGGCAAGAGGCTGTCCGGGAACGGCAGGTGGGCGCTGGGCGCGGAGGGCTCGAACCTCTCCAACAACATCCACCAGGTGTTCGTCCTCGGCAAGCAGCACGGCGCGGACTTCTTCGACGCACAGGGCAGGCCCGACTTCACCTCGGACGGCGCCGTCGCCGCGGTGAAGCAGTACGTCGACCTCATGGCCACCCACCGGATCGTCGCGCCGGGCAACGCCGAGTACGCGCAGAACCAGTCGCTGAGCGACTTCGCCAAGGGCAGGACGGCGATGGTGCTCTGGCAGGCCGCCGCCACCACCTTCGCCTCCCAGGGCATGGACGACAACGAGTGGGGCGTCGCCCCCGCACCGGTCCGATCCGGCGCCCCCGGCCGGGGCAGGAACGTCAACTCCATGGTCAGCGGCGTCAACCTGGCCGTCTTCGAGAACACCGACAACCTCGACGGCGCCCTGGAGTTCGTGGAGTTCATGACCAGCGACGAGGAGCAGCGGATCCTCTGCGGGAGGTACGGATCCGTTCCGCCGGTCAAGGCCGCGCAGGACGGTCCCGCCTTCGACCGCCCGGAGTTGAGGGTGCTGCGCGACACCCTCGCCACCAGCGCCGCCCCGCTCCCCCAGGTCCCGTCCGAGTCGCAGTTCGAGACGGTCGTCGGCACGGCCGTGAAGAACCTGTTCGCCGCGGCCGCGAGCGGCGACGCGGTGACCACCGAGTCGGTCAGGGCCGAACTCGACAAGGCCCAGCGGCAGATGCCCCGGCAGTGACCCCCGTGAAGACCACCACCACCCCGCACGCGCCCACCGCGGTGCCGGCCGCGCGGACACGCGCCCCCGGGACGGCGCGCGGCCCGCGCCGCCGACCCGGGCTGCTCCGCCGCACCGCCCTGCCGTACGTCCTGCTGCTGCCCGCGCTCGCGCTGGAGGTCCTCGTCCACCTGCTGCCGATCGTCATGGGCGTGCTGATGAGCTTCAAGGAGCTCACCCAGTTCCACCTCCGCGACTGGGGCGCCGCCCCGTGGCGGGGGCTCGGGAACTTCACCGCCGTCCTCGACCCCGGCGCCCCGGCCGGTGAGGCGCTGCTCCGGTCGTTCCTGACGACCTGCCTGTTCACCGTGGCCTCCGTCGGCCTGTGCTGGCTGCTCGGCACGGCGGCCGCCGTCTTCCTGCAGGAGGCGTTCCGGGGACGGGCGCTCCTGCGGGCCCTGTTCCTCGTGCCGTACGCGCTACCGGTGTACGCCGCGGTGATCACCTGGGCGTTCATGTTCCAGCGGGACGACGGCCTGGTCAACCACGTCCTCCACGACCAGCTGGGCCTCACCGGCAGCCCCCCGTTCTGGCTGCTCGGGGACAACAGCTTCTGGGCGCTGCTGGTCGTCTCCGTCTGGAAGGGCTGGCCGTTCGCCTTCCTCGTGGTCATGGCCGGCCTGCAGAACGTCCCGAGGGAGTTGTACGAGGCCGGGGCCCTGGACGGGGCCGGCACGTGGCGGCAGATCCGCGCGATCACCCTGCCGTCGCTCCGCCCGGTCAACCAGGTGCTCGTCCTGGTGCTGTTCCTGTGGACGTTCAACGACTTCAACACGCCGTTCGTGCTGTTCGGCAAGGCCGCGCCGGAGGCCGCGGACCTCGTCTCCGTCCACATCCACCAGTCGTCGTTCGCCACCTGGAACTTCGGCGCGGGCGCGGCCATGTCCGTCCTGCTGTTGTGCTTCCTGCTGCTGGTGACGGGCGTCTACCTGTTCCTCACCTCCCGGGGGAGGAAGGCCGCCGATGCCTAGCCCACCCGCGCGCCGGGACACCGCGCGCAGATCCCCGACGGCGGCGCCGCGCTCCTTCCTGTGGTCGCGCCGGATCTTCCTGACGCTGCTGTCGGGCTTCGTCCTGCTGCCCGTGTACGTCATGGTGTCCAGCTCGCTGAAGCCGCTCCAGGACGTGTCGGGCGCGTTCCGGTGGATGCCGAGCGAGCTGACCCTCCGGCCGTACGCCGACATCTGGAAGACCGTGCCGCTCGCGAAGTACTTCGTGAACTCCCTGGTCGTGGCGGGCGCGGCGACCGTCTGCTCAGTGGTCGTCGCGGTCTTCGCCGCCTACGCGGTGAGCCGGTACCGGTTCCGCGGCAAGCGCCTGTTCACGGTGTCCGTGCTGTCGACGCAGATGTTCCCCGGCATCCTCTTCCTGCTGCCGCTGTTCCTGATGTTCGTCCACATCGGCAACGCGACCGGGGTCGCCCTGTTCGGGTCGCGCGGCGGGCTGATCCTCACGTACCTGACCTTCTCGCTCCCGTTCTCCGTCTGGATGCTGATCGGGTACCTCGACTCCGTGCCGCGCGAGCTCGACGAGGCCGCGCTGGTCGACGGCTGCGGACCGCTGAGGGCGCTGTTCCTGGTGGTCGTGCCGGCCGCGGCGCCGGGGATCGTCGCCGTCGCCGTGTACGCGTTCATGACGGCGTGGGGCGAGGTGCTCTTCGCCTCCGTCATGACGAACGACACCACCCGCACGCTCGCCGTCGGCCTGCAGGGCTACTCCACGCAGAACGACGTGTACTGGAACCAGGTCATGGCCGCCTCGCTCGTCGTCAGCGTGCCCGTCGTCGCCGGCTTCCTGCTGCTCCAGCGCTACCTGGTGACCGGACTGACCGCCGGAGCCGTCAAGTGAACCGCCCCACCGCCCCCGTGACGTTCGAGAGGACCCCCGTGACCGAGTTCACCGACGCCGCAGCCTTCCCGCCGGACTTCGCGTGGGGGACCGCCACCTCGGCGTACCAGATCGAGGGCGCGGTCGCCGAGGACGGCCGCTCGCCGTCGATCTGGGACACCTTCTCCCACACCCCCGGGGCGGTCGACAACGACGACCACGGCGACACCGCCTGCGACCACTACCACCGCTGGCGCGAGGACGTCGCCCTGATGCGGCGGCTGGGCACCGACGCCTACCGGCTCTCCGTCGCCTGGCCCCGCGTCATGCCCGGCGGCGACGGCCCGGTGAACGCCCGGGGGCTCGACTTCTACGACCGGCTCGTCGACGGCCTCCTGGAGGCGGGCGTCACCCCGTCCGTCACCCTCTACCACTGGGACCTGCCCCAGGTGCTCCAGGACCGCGGGGGCTGGCCCGAGCGGGACACGGCCCACCACCTCGCCGCGTACGCGTCGGCCGTCGCGGAGCGGCTCGGGGACCGCGTCCGGCACTGGGCGACGCTCAACGAACCGCTGTGCTCGGCCTGGATCGGCCATCTGGAGGGGCGGATGGCGCCGGGCCTGACCGACCTCACCGCCGCCGTCCGCGCCTCGTACCACCTGCTGCTGGGCCACGGCCTGGCCGCCGCGGCCGTCCGCGCCGCCGCACCCGGGGCGCGGGTCGGCATCGTCAACAACCTGTCGACCGTGGCGCCGGCGAGCGACCGGGACGAGGACGTCGCCGCGGCCCGCCGCATGGACGGCCACACCAACCGCTGGTGGCTCGACCCCGTGCACGGCCGCGGCTTCCCCCCGGACATGCTCGACGTGTACGGCGTCGACCTCCCCGAGCGGGAAGGGGACGCGGCGGTCATCGCGGCGCCCCTCGACTGGCTGGGGCTCAACTACTACTTCCCGGTCACCGTCGCCGACGACCCCTCCGGCCCGGCGCCCTTCGCCCGGCAGGTCGAGCGGCCCGGCGCGCCCCGCACCGGCATGGGGTGGGAGGTCGACGCGGGCGGCATCGAGGCGCTGCTGATGCGCCTCACCGACGAGTACGGGGCGCGTCGGCTGTACGTGACGGAGAACGGCTCCTGCTACCCCGACGCGGTCCGCCCCGACGGCAGCGTCCACGACGAGGAGCGGGCCCGGTACCTGGAGGAGCACCTGGCCGCCTGCGCCCGCGCCGTCCGCAAGGGGGCGCCGCTGGCCGGTTACTTCGCCTGGTCGCTGCTGGACAACTTCGAGTGGGCGTACGGGTACGCGAAGCGGTTCGGGCTGGTCCACGTGGACTACGCGACGCAGCGGCGCACCGTCAAGACCAGCGGTCACCGCTACGCGGAGATCATCCGCGCGCACCGCGGGGCGGCCGGGTGCGGGGAGGGCGGGGGGCAGGTCTGAGCCGATCGAGGGCATTGGCATGGACCTGTCATTAAGGAGTCGGTACGCTCTTCCCTGCATCGCGTGAGAGCGCTCTCATACCGTTCTTCTCCACTCCGATCCCTGTCAGCCATGACGGAAGGGAATCCTGTGAGACGTACGACGATCCTGCGCACCGCACTGTCCTCCGCCCTGCTCCTCGCCACGGCGGCGCTCGGTTTCACCCCCGCCTCGGCCGCCGACCGGCCCGCGGCCCCCTCCCGCGCCGACGCCTCCCTCTCCCCCGGCCTGCTCACCGCGATGCGGCGCGACCTGGGGCTGACCGAGGAGCAGGCCGTGGACCGCCTCCGGGCCGAGACGGCGGCGCGCGGCGTCGAAGGGCCGGCGCGGCGGGCCGCCGGTGCCTCCTACGGCGGTTCGTGGTTCGAGGCGGACTCCGGCCGGCTCACCGTCGCGGTCACCGACCGGGCCAGGCGGGCCGCCGTGGAGGCGACCGGCGCCGACGCCGTGCTGGTACGCCACACCGCGCGGCAGCTCGACGCCGCCAAGGCCCGCATCGACCGGCTCGAAGCCCCGGCGGGCGTGGCGAGCTGGCACGTCGACCCGGAGGCGAACACGGTCGCCGTCCACGTGGTCGAAGGCCACCGGGACGACCCCGGCGTCCGGGCCTTCGTGGCGCGCGCCCACCGGGCGGGCCCCGTGACCGTCCGGACCACCGGGGACGCGCCCCGCACCTTCGCCGCGGGCACGGTGGGCGGGGACCCGTACTACACGGGGAACGTCCGCTGCTCCATCGGGTTCTCGGTGCACGGCGGCTTCGTCACGGCCGGGCACTGCGGTTCGCCGGGCGCGGCCGTGCACGGCTGGGACCGCAGCTACATCGGCACCTTCCAGGGGTCGTCCTTCCCCGAGAACGACTACGCGTGGGTGAGCGTGGGCAGCGGCTGGTGGACCGTGCCGGTCGTCCTGGGCTGGGGCACCGTCCCCGACCAGCTCGTGCGCGGCTCGGCCGAGGCGCCCGTCGGCGCGTCCGTGTGCCGCTCGGGGTCGACGACCCGCTGGCACTGCGGTGCCGTCCTCGCCAAGAACGAGACCGTCAACTACAGCCAGGGCGCGGTGCGCCAGATGACGAAGACCAGCGTCTGCGCCGAACCCGGTGACTCCGGGGGCTCCTTCATCAGCGGCGACCAGGCGCAGGGCGTCACCTCCGGCGGCTGGGGCAACTGCAGCGGCGGCGGTCAGACCTGGCACCAGCCGGTCAACGAGATCCTGAACCGCTACGGACTCCGGCTCCACACGACCTGACCCGCGCCGCGGCCACCGGGACCCGCGGGCGCCACCGACCTCCCCGGGCCCGCGGGAGGGCTCCGCACACGACCGTGCGGAGCCCTCCCGGTACGCCGCCCCGGGCCCGCGGCTCCTCCCCCGCGGTCCCCGGCTCCGTCGCCCCGGCTTCCCGCCCCGCTCCGCCGCACAGGACGGCGCGGGGCGGGAAGCCGGGGCGACCGCTGTTTTGCACGGGCGCCCGGTGGTACCCGCCGAGCCGGACACACAATCCGGCGGGCCCCGGCACCACGGGGGTCCGCGGCTGAAGGAGGAGTGGCTTATGACTGATGCCGGTCGGGTTCGGCAAACGGGCGAGGTCGCGAAGGAAGAGGCCTCGGTCACGGCCTCTCAGGCCGGACAGGCGGGCCGCGAGGTGGCCGGGAGCGCCGCCGAGCAGGCGAAGGCGGTCGCCGGTGAGGCCCGCCAGCAGGCGGGCAGCGCCATCCGCGACCTGCGCCGACGCGTCCGGGACGAGGGCCAGGGCCAGACGGAGCGGCTCGCCGGCACCGTACGGAAGTGGGCGGACGACCTCGAGGGCATGACGCAGAACGCGCCGGACGACTCCCCCGCCCGCGGTCTCGTCGCACAGGCCGCGAACGGCGGGCGCCGCGCCGCGGACTACCTGGACCAGCACGGTGTGGACGGCCTGGTGAGCGATCTCCAGGGCTTCGCACGCCGGCGGCCGGGCGTCTTCCTCGGCGGGGCGGTCCTGGCGGGCGTCATGGCCGGCCGCCTCATGAAGGCCGGCAAGGCCGCGCACTCCGGCGACGGCGACGCGCGGCAGGCGCCGGACACCGCGGAACCGGTCCTGCCACCGGGTGAACCGACACCCACGGAACTGCCCGAATACCCCCGGGTGGTGTGAGATGGCGACGATTTCCTCCCGCGCGCGCAGCGGCGCGCACACCCCGGCCTCGGAGGAGGTGCGCTCCGTGCGGGACCGCTCGGCCGGTGAGCTGCTGGCCGCGGTGACCGCGGACGTGCAGCACCTGTTCCGGCAGGAGGTCCGGCTGGCGAAGGCCGAGATCCAGGAGGAGGCCGCGAAGGCGGGGAAGGCCGCCGGGATGTTCGGCGGCGCGGGCTTCGCCGGCTACATGGTGGCCCTGTTCCTTTCCTTGGCGGCCGTGTTCGGGCTGGCCAACGTGATGGACGCCGGCTGGGCCGCGCTCATCGTCACCGCCGTGTGGGCGGTGATCGCGGCCGTGCTGTTCGTGCTCGGCCGGTCCCGCATGCGGGAGGTGTCGCCGAAGCCGGAGCGGACGATCGAGACACTGAAGGAGGACGCACAGTGGGCACGTCACCCGACCAAGTGAGGGCCGACATCGAGGCGACCCGTGACAGGCTGACGCAGAACGTCGACCGGCTGGCCGACCGGACCAGTCCCAAGCGGATGGTCCGCAGGCGTACGGATCGGGCCCGCTCGGCGGCCTCCGGCCTGCGGGCCCGGGTCATGGGCGTCGCCTCGGACACCGGCAGCGCGACCGCGGACCGGACGCGCCACGCGGCACGGTCCGCGCAGGACAGTGCCGGGCACGTGGGCGAGGCCGTCAGGCACGCCCCGGAGCAGGCGCTGCGGCAGACCCAGGGCAACCCGCTGGCGGCCGGGGTGATCGCGTTCGGCGCGGGGATGCTGGCCGCCTCCCTGCTGCCGGAGACCGAATCCGAGCAGCGGGCGGTGAACCGGCTCTCCGGCCGGGCCGGCGAGGTGATCGAGCCGGTCAAGACGGCGGCGATGGAGTCGGCGCACCGGCTGAAGGACGACGCCACGGAGACCGCCCGGCAGGCCGCCACGCAGGTCAAGGAGACCGCCGCGGAAGCCGCCCGCAGCACCGGCGAACAGGCCCGCGACCAGGCCGCGCACCTCAAGGAGCAGGCGCGCGAGTCCGGGCAGCACGTCGCCGGGGAGGTGCGCGGGCCGGGATCAGGCACCCCGGGTACCACCTAGTCCCCGCCGCTCTCCGGGCCGGCCCGGAGCCCGGGCCGGCCCGGCGGGACGCACCTGCGGGGAGACCGCGCGGCCCCGGCCGCGCCCGCGAGTCGCCGGAGGCACCGCCTCCGGCGACTCGCCCGTTCGGCGTCCCGCCCCGCCGGTGGCCCGCCCGGCCGATGGCGGGGCCGGACGGCGGGCCGGGAGGGCCAAGGGGGCGGAAGGGCCAGGGCTCAGGAGGTGGTGCAGGGGGCGCCGTCGAGGGTGAAGGCGGTCGGGGCGGTGTTGGTGGTGCCCCGCCCGCCGGTGAAGCCGACGGTGACCGTGCCGTTCGCGGGCACGGTGGACGTGTAGGAGGCCGGGACGACGCTCACCGCGGCGCCGTTCCGGGTGGCGGTGCCTCCCCACATGTGGCTGACGGTCTGGCCGTCGGGGAAGGCGAAGCCGAGCGTCCAGCCGCTGAGGGCGGTGGTGCCGGTGTTGCGGAGGGTGATCTCGCCCTGGAATCCGCCGGGCCACTCGCCGACGACGCGGTACCCCACGGAGCAGGACGCGCCGCCGCCCTCCTCGGTGGTGAGCGTGACGGTGGCGGAGCGGGGCGAGCGGTTCCCCGCGGCGTCCCGGGCGTACACGGCGAAGGTGTACGCGGTGCCGGCGGCGAGGCCGGTCAGGGTGGCGGTGGGGGTGGTGGAGGCGGCGACCCGGGTCTCGGTGCCGCCGGTGACGCGGACGACGTCGTAGCCGGTGACGCCGACGTCGTCGGTGGCCGCCGCCCAGGTCAGGGTGGCGGAGGTGGCCGTCACCGCGGAGGCGGCCGGGGTGCCGGGGGCGGTCGGGGCCCGGGTGTCGCCCGGGGCGCCCCCGCCGAAGACGGTGGCCTCGCGGGCGGTCCGGGCGATGCCGTCGGCACCGTGGAAGACGCGCTGCCCCCAGGAGCTGAGCCGGTCCGGGTCGAAGTCGATCGCCAGGTCGAGGACCGGGTCGGTGTTGCCGCTCCACGACCAGGCCAGGTAGCCGAGGCGGAGGCGCTCGGCGGCGGCCAGCATGGTGTCCTCGTCCGGGTCGCCCCACTGGTCGGGCGGCCCGCCGAACTCGCCGATGACCAACGGCAGCCCGGCGTCCACGAAGGCGTCCAGGTAGTCGGTGATCTCCGCGGCGGTGTCGAAGACGCTGTACATGTGGATCGAGAAGACCAGGTTGCCGGTGGGGTCGGCCTCGTGGACGGAGCGGGCGTCGGCACGCATGACGCCCTGCCAGTCCTGGCCCCAGTTCGGCGCGTCGACCATGATCGTGTGCTGGAGGCCGGCGGCGCGCAGCTTCTTGACGGCGGCGATCGTCGGCGCGGTCCAGCCGGCGGGGTCGGTGTTGCCCCAGGGCTCGTTGCCGATGTTGACGATGACGTAGTCCTCTTCGCCGGCGAGGACGTCCCGGAGGCTGATCCAGTAGTCGGCCGCGTGGTCGAGGGTGCCGGCGGCGGCCTCCTCGCCGTACCCGGTGGTGTCGTGCACCTCCAGGACGCAGATGAGCCGGTTCGCCTTGCACCGGTCGATGACGCCGGCCACGTCGGCGGGGTCGTTCCTCGTCCAGCGGTGGCCGTCGGAGAGGACGACGCGGACGGTGTTGGCGCCCAGCGCCTTGACGTCGGCCAGTGACTGCGTCTCGCCCGGGTACCAGGTGTGGGCGTGGTTGACGCCGCGCATGACGAAGTCGTTGCCGTTGCCCTCCACCAGGCGGCCGTCGCGGACGTGCAGGCCGGTGGCGGCCGTCCCGGGCGGCCGGGCGGCCTCGGCCGCCGGCTCGGCGGGGGCGGCGTGGGCGGTGGCGGGGCCGAGGACGGCCGGGACGACCAGCCCGAGGAAGGCGGCCAGCCCGCTCAGCAGACCGCCCGGGGACCTCTTCGGCGGGGTCCTTCGTGCTGTTCTCACTGCGACTCCAGGAAGTGAGCGCCGGAAGGGGGGTGCGTCCCACGCATGGGAGCGCTCCCATGACATCCTTATGCCGCGTACACGTCAATACTTCGAACACCCCGGCCCCGCACTCCCCTCCGCGTGAGCCGCGTCTCACCGGGGCGGCCCGGCTTGTATATGCAACTAGTTGCATAGGAGGATCCCGGCATGGCGCTCGACCACGCGATCCTCGTCTCCCTGCTGGAGAAGCCGGGCTCCGGTTACGAACTGGCCCGGCGGTTCGAGCGGTCCATCGGCTACTTCTGGACCGCCACCCACCAGCAGATCTACCGCGTGCTCAAGCGCATGGAGGCCGACGGCTGGGTCGACGTGCGCGGCGTGCCGCAGAGGACGCGCCCGGACAAGAAGGAGTACTCGGTCGCCGCCGCGGGCCGGGAGGCCCTCTCCCGGTGGCTGCACGACCCGATCGAACCCGAGAGCGTCCGGCACGACCTCGCCGTGAAGATCCGGGGCGCCGCCTTCGACGACCCGGCCGCCCTGGTCCGGGAGGTCGAGCGGCACCAGCGGATGCACCAGGACCGCCTCGCCCACTACCTGGCGGGCGAGGCGCGCGACTTCGGCCCACCGGCCGGCGCGACCGGCGCACCCGGTTCGCCCGTCCCGCCGGATCCCGGCCGGGAGCTGCAGCACGCGGTGCTCCGCGGCGGGATCGCGTACGAGCGGATGATGATCGACTGGCTCGACGACGTGCTGGCCACCCTCCACCGGCTGGCCCCCGGCCGCTGACCCCGTACCGGCGGACGGCCGTCCGCCGTGCCGCACGCGCCACCACCACGCACACCCCCGACCGGAAAGGCTGACCCCGCATGGCCGACTCCCTGCTGTTCAACCCGCGCACCTACGACCCGGCGCACTTCGACCCCGAGACCCGCAGGCTGCTGCGCGCCACCGTCGACTGGTTCGAGGACCGCGGCAAGCGCCGGCTGATCGAGGACTACCGCTCACGCGCCTGGCTGGGGGACTTCCTCGCGTTCGCGGCGAAGGAGCAGCTGTTCGCGACCTTCCTCACCCCCGCCTCCGAGGCCGGCGGCCACGCCGACAAGCGCTGGGACACGGCCCGGATCGCGGCGCTCAACGAGATCTTCGGCTTCTACGGCCTCGACTACTGGTACGCGTGGCAGGTCACCATCCTCGGCCTCGGCCCGGTCTGGCAGAGCGACAACGCCGCCGCCCGCGCCCGCGCCGCCGAACTGCTCGCCCAGGGCGAGGTGTTCGCGTTCGGCCTGTCCGAGAAGAGCCACGGCGCCGACATCTACTCCACCGACATGCTGCTGGAGCCCGACGGCGAGGGCGGCTTCCGCGCCAGCGGCTCCAAGTACTACATCGGCAACGGCAACGCCGCCGGCCTCGTCTCCGTCTTCGGCCGCCGCACGGACATCGAGGGTCCCGACGGCTACGTCTTCTTCGCCGCCGACAGCCGCCACCCGGCGTACCACCTGGTGAAGAACGTCGTCGACTCCTCGAAGTACGTCAGCGAGTTCCGCCTCGACGGCTACCCGGTCGGCCCCGACGACGTCCTCCACACCGGGCGCGCCGCGTTCGACGCCGCGCTCAACACCGTCAACGTCGGCAAGTTCAACCTGTGCACCGCCTCGATCGGCATCTGCGAGCACGCGATGTACGAGGCCGTGACGCACGCGCACAACCGGATCCTGTACGGCCGCCCCGTCACCGCGTTCCCGCACGTGCGCCGCGAGCTGACCGACGCCTACGTGCGCCTCGTCGGGATGAAGCTGTTCAGCGACCGCGCCGTCGACTACTTCCGCTCCGCGGGCCCCGACGACCGCCGGTACCTGCTGTTCAACCCGATGACGAAGATGAAGGTCACCACCGAGGGCGAGAAGGTCGTCGACCTCATGTGGGACGTCATCGCCGCCAAGGGCTTCGAGAAGGACACCTACTTCGCGCAGGCCGCCGCCGAGATCCGGAGCCTGCCGAAGCTGGAGGGCACGGTCCACGTCAACCTGGCGCTGATCCTCAAGTTCCTGCGCAACCACCTGCTGGACCCGGCCGGGTACGAGCCCGTGCCGACCCGGCTGGACGCCGCCGACGACGCCTTCCTCTTCCGGCAGGGGCCGGCCCGCGGCCTGGGCTCCGTCCGCTTCCACGACTGGCGGCCCGCGTTCGACGCGTACGCGCACCTGCCGAACACCAGCCGCTTCCGGGAGCAGGCGGACGCCCTCTGCGCGTTCGTCACCACCGCCGCCCCGGACGAGGAGCAGAGCCGCGACCTCGACCTGCTGCTCGCCGTCGGCCAGCTGTTCGCGCTGGTCGTGCACGGCCAGCTGATCCTGGAGCAGGCGGCCCTGACCGGGCTGGACGAGGACGTGCTCGACGAGCTGTTCGCCGTCCTGGTGCGGGACTTCTCCGCGTACGCCGTCGAGCTGCACGGCAAGGACTCGGCCACCGCCGAGCAGCAGCGCTGGGCCCTCGACGCGGTCCGCCGCCCGGTCGTCGACGCGGCCCGGTCGGCACGCGTCTGGGAGCGCGTCGAGGCGCTGTCCGGCACGTACGAGATGGCTCCCTGAGCGGACCCCCTGAGGTGCCGGCCGAGCGGGTCCGCCCGGCCGGCGCCGCCCGCCCCGACCGGGGCGGGCATGACGACACCCGTACGGCGGGGCCCGGCGAGCGGGGCCGCGCCGCCCCCGCCGCGCCGGGGCGTCACGCCCCGGCGGGAGGCCCGCCGGGGAAGATCCGGTCCAGGTGGTGGCGCAGGACCTCGGCGGCGGCCTCGGGGGTGCGCTGCCCGACGAGGACGCTGGTGCCGAGCCCCGCGGACAGGGCGAGCAGGCCGACCGCCTCCAGCCGGGCGTCCACGTCCGGCCGGGTGAGCCCCGCTTCCCGGGCCCGGTGCAGGAGGCCGGTCAGGGCGGCCTCGGCGGCGTCGGGGTCCCGGACGAACGGCTGGGCGGCGAGCGTCGGATCGGTCACGGCCAGCACGGCGTACGAGGTGTAGACGAGGTGGAAGGTGCGGCTCTCCTCGTCGGTCGGCAGCGACGCCGCCAGGAGCGCCTCGACCGTCGCGCGCGGGCCCGGGTCGTCCCCGGCCTCCCGGACCCGGGCGGCGACCCGTTCCCCGAACCGCGCGGCCAGGTGCCGGAGCCCGTGCAGCAGCAGCTTCTCCTTGGTCTCGAAGTAGTACTGCACCAGCCGCAGCGACACGCCCGCCTCCGCCGCCACGTCGCGCATCCCCACCGCGTGCAGCCCGCGCCGTCCCGCGACGCGCAGGAGCGCCTCGGCGATCTCGGCACGCCGTTCCTCGTGGTCCACGCGCTTCGGCATCGGTGTACGCCTCCCGTCCAGGGGTTCCTCCGCCCGTACCGGGCCGGCTTCTTGATGGTACAGCCGTACCACGTTGGTGGTACGGTCGTACCACCAACAGGCGATCCCTCCGGAGGTGGCGCACCGTGCCCGAGACCAGGACCAAGGACCGTGCCCGGCGCGACGTCGGGCGCTACGTGAGCGACGCCCTGCGGGAGCGGTACCTCGCCGCCTGCGACGCCGTCTTCGCCCTGGGGGCGCCGGCCGTCGCGGAGACCGACGTGGAGACGCCCTTCGGGACGACGCACGTCTACCGCCACGGGCCCGACGACCCGTCCGGCCGGGCTCGCACCCCCGTCGTCCTGGTGCACGGAGCGGGCAGCTGCTCCGCGATGTGGTACCCGAACACCCCCGCGCTCAGCGCCGCGCGCCCGGTCTACGCGATCGACACCCCGGGCGATCCGGGGCGCAGCGTGCACCGCGAGCCCCTGCACCGGCCCGAGCACGCCGCCCGGTGGCTGGACGAGACGCTCGACGGCCTCGGTCTCGACCGGGTGCACCTGGTCGGCTCCTCCTACGGCGGATGGCTGGCCCTGAACCAGGCACACCGCAGGCCGGACCGCCTCGCCTCGGTCACCCTGCTGGACCCGGGCGGGCTGGAGAAGGTGGGGCCGCGCTTCTTCGCCTGGATCTTCGCCAGCCTCTTCGCGACGTTCGCCCCCGCGGCGCTGCGCCCCCGGCTGGCGGCCTGGCTGGAGCAGCCGGTGCTGGTCGTGCCGGAGCTGCGGGCGATGATCCGGCTGGGGGTGCGCGCGTACCGCGTGCGGCGCCCGGCCCCGCTGCCCCTGACCGAAGCGGAACTGTCCTCCATCCGCACCCCGCTCTATCTGGTCATGGGCAGGCGGAGCCTCCTCGTGCACCCGCGGCGGCAGGTGGAGCGCGTGCCGCGCCTGGTACCGGGTGCCCGCGCCGAGATCGTCTCCGGCACCGGCCACGGCCCGCAGATCGACCACGCGGACGAGGTCAACCGCCGGATGCTGGCCTTCATGGACTCGGCCGAATGAGTGGCGTCGGCGCACCACCCCGGCGCGCGGCCCCGCCGCGCGCCGCTCAGGGGGCGACCGACACGGCGCCGTCGTAGCGCTCGACGACCGGGACCGGGTCCGACCTCCAGGACGAAAGGGGACGGGCGGCCGGCGAAGGAACCGATCAGCCGCACCCGGTCGCGGAGCGACTCCTCCGGCATCTCGTTGCCGCTCTGGCAGGCGTCGGCCAACCGCTCGTCGCCATGGGCCCGGTGCACACCGCACGACCCTTCCGGTGCCGCGACCCGGCGGCAAGACCCCGGCCCGCGTCCGCCGCACCGCCGGACCGCCGGGCCGCCGCGGCGGCCGTCCCGCGCCACGCCGGGCGCCTCCACGGCGGACGGCGGAGTCGGCGGAGCCGGGGAGGCGGCAGGGCGGTGACGGGGGCGGCGGGGCGAGGAGTCCGACGGGCCGGACGGGGGACACGCGCCCTTGCTCAGGGAATCGTATGAAATTGCTTGTTTCACGCTGGCTTGTCTCGTGTTGCCGGCAAGAATCCGATCCGTAATGTTCTTACGGTCGCGACGGGGGGCGATGGTCGCGTTCAGGTCGCCACTGATGGGATTCACATGGTCACATCCACGGAGCCGCCCACCCTCGTGCCCGTGAAGGGTCGTGGTCTGGGACGCATCGCCGTCGACTGGCTCACCACGACGGACCACAAGAAGATCGGGCACCTCTACCTGATCACGTCGTTCGGCTTCTTCCTGTTCGGCGGCCTGCTGGCCCTGATGCTGCGCGCGGAGCTGGCGCGTCCCGGGCTCCAGCTGATCTCCAACGAGCAGTACAACCAGACCTTCACCCTGCACGGCACGATCATGCTGCTGCTGTTCGCCACGCCGACCTTCGCCGGGTTCGCCAACGCGATCATGCCGTTGCAGATCGGCGCCCCGGACGTGGCCTTCCCGCGGCTGAACATGCTGTCGTACTGGCTGTTCCTCTTCGGCGGCCTCATCGTCGTCGCCAGCCTGCTGCAGCCCCAGGGCGCGGCCGACTTCGGGTGGACCGCGTACACACCGCTGAGCCGGCAGGAACGCTCGCCCAGTCCCGGCTCCGACCTGTGGATCATGGGTCTGGCGCTGTCCGGGTTCGGCACGATCCTCGGCGCGGTCAACTTCATCACCACGATCATCTGCATGCGGGCCCCCGGCATGACGATGTTCCGGATGCCGATCTTCACGTGGAACGTCCTGCTGACGTCCATCCTGGTCCTGCTCGCCTTCCCCGTCCTGGCCGCCGCCCTGCTGGTGCTGGAGTCGGACCGTCGGTTCGGCTCCCACGTCTTCTCACCGGAGAACGGCGGTTCGCTGCTGTGGCAGCACCTGTTCTGGTTCTTCGGCCATCCGGAGGTCTACATCCTCGCCCTGCCGTTCTTCGGGGTGGTCAGCGAGATCCTGCCGGTCTTCTCCCGCAAGCCGCTGTTCGGCTACATCGGACTGGTGGCCGCCACGATCGCCATCACCGGCCTGTCGGCGACGGTGTGGGCGCACCACATGTTCGCCACCGGGGCGGTGCTGCTGCCGTTCTTCTCCTTCATGACCTTCCTCATCGCCGTGCCGACCGGCGTGAAGTTCTTCAACTGGATCGGCACGCTGTGGAAGGGCAAGCTCAGCTTCGAGACTCCGATGCTGTGGTCGCTCGGCTTCCTGGTCACCTTCCTGTTCGGGGGGCTGACCGGCGTCATCCTCGGCTCCCCGCCCCTGGACTGGCACGTCACCGACAGCTACTTCGTCGTCGCGCACTTCCACTACGTCGTCTTCGGCACCGTGGTGTTCGCGATGTTCGCCGGATTCCACTTCTGGTGGCCGAAGATGACCGGCACCATGCTCGACGAACGCCTCGGCAAGATCCACTTCTGGACCCTGTTCGTCGGGTTCCACCTGACCTTCCTCGTCCAGCACTGGCTGGGTGCCGAGGGCATGCCCCGGCGCTACGCCGACTACCTCGCCGCCGACGGCTTCACCGGCCTCAACATGCTCTCCTCCATCGGCGCCTTCCTGCTGGGCCTGTCCACCCTGCCCTTCCTCTACAACGTGTGGAAGACCGCCAAGATCGGCAAGCGGATCGACGTCGACGACCCCTGGGGCTACGGCCGGTCCCTGGAGTGGGCCACCTCCTGCCCCGCCCCCCGCCACAACTTCCTCACCCTGCCCCGGATCCGCTCCGAGTCCCCCGCCTTCGACCTGCACCACCCCGAGATCACCGCCGTGGACCGCGGGTGGAACAAGGGCCGTGACGTGGTGGACCCCGACAACGCGACCATCGTCTCCGGCGAGGAGCACCGGTGACGCCGGGGCGCCCGCGGGAGCACGCCGGGACCGCGGCGGGCCTGACGCGCCTGGAGGGCTACCTCTCGGCCGAGGCCCACCTGCGCGAGGCCCGGCTGCAGGCCGAGGCCTTCGTCCTGCGACTGCCGTGGCTCTCCACCGCGCAGCAGGAGGAGGTCGCCCGCCGGTACGCGGAGGCGCACGTCGCCCAGGCCACGCAGGCGTTGAAGCAGGTGGCGCGCCGCTCCGCGGAGCTCCGCGACGAGTACAGCCGGCGGTACGAGCTGCTGCGCCGTCGCCTCCTGTGCGTCACCGTCGCCTCCCTGACCGGGGGCGTGGCGCTCCTCAGCGGTCTCGCCGCCTGGTTCCTCCCCCTCAGGTGAACCGGCGGCCCCCGGCCGCCGGTTCCAGGCGGCCGGGGGCGGCGGCGCGGCGGGCGCGCGGACGCAGGGCGCGGCCCCGGCGCGTGTACCACTCGACCGCGAGGACGCCGGCGAGGGCGAGTTCGACGAGGTCGCCACCGTAGTACATGAGCCGGGCACCGTCCCGCAGGTCGGAGGCGGCGAAGGCGGTGCCGGGCGGCGGCACGGCGTACAGCGTCTTCGCGAGGACGGCGTGGGCCGCGCCGGCGACGAACAGGGTGGTGCCCCGCACGGCCAGGCCCCACCGGTGGCGCACCGGATCGAGCCGGCACACGGAGAAGGCGAACAGCAGCCCGGCGGCCAGCAGGTGGGCCTGCACGGCGGCGCCCAGCACCGGCCGGTGGTGGGCGGCGGCCAGGAGCGGCGAGCGGTGCAGCAGCCACAGGCCGCCCATGTCCAGCAGCGCCGCCACGGGCGGGAAGAGCAGCCACGCGGCGGGCCGGGAGTGCGCCACCCCCAGGAACCCCCGCCGCACGCGCCCGGGCGGCACGGTCCGCAGCAGCAGCGTCAGGGGCCGTCCGAGCACCACGAGGACGGGAGCGGCCATGGCCGTGACGACGTGGTGCACCATGTGCGCGGTGAAGGGCCCGCCGGGAAGCGGCATCATCATCGCGTGGGCGATCGCCAGGCAGCCGGCGGCGAAGGACGCGTCGCGCCACTGGGGCCAGGCGTCGCCGCGAGCGCGCAGGCGGAGGGCGGCCAGGACGTAGGCGGCGGTCGCCGCCAGCGCCACCGCGGCGACCACCAGGCCGAAGGCCCCGGCCGGATGGCCGTCGGCGGCGGCCGCGGCGGCCGACGGCCTCACGCGTCCGCCCGCCGGTCACCCGTACGGCGGGCCCGTACGGCCAGTACGGCTCCGAGGAGCAGCAGGAGGAGCCCGGCGGCGTTCCACGCCCAGTCGTAGGGGGTGACGTCCACCCCGTAGCGGATCTGGTGCAGGCGCAGCAGCTTGTGGTCGACGACGCCGTCGAAGAGCTGGAAGCCGCCGAGGCCGAGGACGAACCCGGCCCGGGCGTGCGCCGGGGACAGCGCCCGCAGCCGGCGCAGGTCGGCGTAGAGGACCCCGCCGGCGACCAGGGCACCGAGTTCGGCGGTGTGCAGGAGTCCGTCCGACAGGAGGCCGATGCCCGGCGTGGAACGGTCGTAGAAGTGGTGCCAGTGCAGGATCTGGTGGAAGACGATCTCGTCGAGCGCGGCCATCAGGGCGGCGCCGATCAGCGCGAAGACCGCCAGGGAACGCCGCGTCCGGGGAGCGGTCGGGGGTGGGGCGGCTCCGTTCGGCATGGTGTGGTCCTCTCCCCTCCGCGCGGCTGCGCGCCTCTGTGTGATCCCGCCGCCCTCCCGGCGGCCCGCCCCGAGGAGGGCCGGTGCGCGTCCCGTCCGTGCGGCGCGCACCGGCCTCCGCCCGGTCAGCCGCCCATCGCCGAGCGCACCGCGTCCCTCGTACGGTCCATCAGCGCGGCGAGCGGCCCCAGCAGCACGTTGGCCGTGCCGGACTCCACGCCCGGGTGGGGGCGGGTCGGGGCCATCGCCTCGGCCGCCTTGACGCCGCGGGCCATCGCCGCGAGCCTGCCGGCGTCGCCGCTGCGCCGGATGTGGGTGAACTCGTAGCGTTCCTCGGCGCGGGCGTGCTCCTGGACCGCCGTCCGCAGCGCCCGCAGCCGCTCCGCGAAGTCCGGGGAGTCCGGGTCCGCCTCCTCCAGGGAGGCCAGGACCTCCTTGGCCTCGCGCTCCTCGGCGAGCCGCTCGTCGACGACCTGGTCGCCGCCCGGCAGGTTGCGGCGCGCGAAGGGGTGCACGACCTCCTCCTCCGCCGTCTCGTGCACGGCCAGGAGGCGGACCAGGCGGCGGAACGCGTCCCGCCGCTCGTCGCCCGTGGCGCTCTCCACCTCGTCGAAGAGGTTGCGGATGTCACCGTGCTGACGCATCAGCAGCGACACGACGTCGTCGTCCGTCGCGTTGTCGTCCCCGGCGTGCGGGGTGGGCGCGCTCGTCGCCATCGCTGTCCTCACTTCTCCCGCAGGGCCGGGTCGGGGTGCTCACCTTCGGTCTCCAGGCGGTACTCCCGGTCGAACATGTCCTGGTGTTCGGCCATGACCTGGTCGCTGGGCGGCGCCTCGTCGCCGTGGAGCCGCGCCTGCATCGCCTCGAACCGCTCGTGCGCCTCGCGTACGTAGCCGGCGCCCAGGGTGGTGAGGTCGATCTGGGTGGCCAGCAGTTCACGCACGTACGCCTTGTTCGGCTCGAAGGTGAGCACGTTCGGCAGCTCGGGCGCCAGCACCTCCGCCGGGTCGCGGCCGTCGTGGCGGCGCATCAGGTCGCAGGCGGCGTGCAGGTGCTCCAGCTCCATGTTCAGGTGCAGTTCCCAGATCGCCCTGACCTTGGGGTCGGACTCCTGCTCCATGAAGGAGTAGTAGAGGTAGCACTCGTTGTACTCGTGGTTGACCAGCTGCTCCCACCACGTCTCCCCGGGGTCGACGAGGGACTCGTAGTGGGTGACGTGCTCCTCCTCGATGAGGCCGATCTCCTGGTACAGCCGGCGGGCGATCGGCTCCATGTAGGTGGGGCCGGTGTTCATGTAGAAGTTCATCGTCTGCTGCTCCGCCGACATGATCGTCAGCGCGTGCAGCTTCGACAGCGGGTTCGTCGCGTCCTTGGCGTACGGGTCGCGGACGTTGTCGACCGGGTCGCGGTGGTGGAACCTGGTGGGCCGGCCGGGCATGACCTCGGTGAGCCCGTCGACGATCGACTCCGCCTTGCGGTGCTCGATCATCTCGTACAGGTTGGCGTACCGGTACAGGTGGTCGAAGTCCTCCAGCACGCCGAACTGGTACGCCTGCTTCAGGTACGGGTCCGGTTCCATCCGCGCCACCCAGGCGGTCAGGTCGACCGCGACCTGCTCGTAGGCGATCGTCGTCTCCAGCACCGACGAGACACCCGGCAGGAGCCAGTTGACCACCTTCTGCTGCTGCGCCTCGACGTAGCGGACCCGCGCCAGCTGCCGCTTGATCTCGGGGTCCGCCGTGTGGCGCGCCAGCTGGTGGCTGAACAGGATCGCCTCGACCTCGATGCCGTTCATGGTGATGATCCGGCAGCGGGTGTACGGGTCGCAGTGGTCGGGGTCGATCGGAGCGACGTCGAGCTCCCGCCAGCTGCGGACCTGGCGGTCCAGCGGGATGCCGCGTTGCTCCAAGGGGTTGAACGTCATGGACGATTCCTTCGCTGGTACGGGACCACAGGGGGAGACCGGATACCCGCGATACGCGTCCTATGAGGAGGAACGGCGCACAGTGCGGAAGTATGGCCGGTTCTTTTCCATCCCTACTGCGCCCGGTGGCGGACCACCAGCGTGGTGCTCCAGGTGGCCCACCCGCCCGCCGCACCGGACGACCGCGGCCCGGGGTTCCGGAGGCGCCTCGTCCCCGCGGGACGCAGCGCCTCGTCCCCGCAGGACGCAGGGGGATTCACGCGGGCGGGCGGGGGCACCCGTGGCAGGGCCCGCCGGTGGCCGAGGAGTGAGTGAGGGAACGGGATGTCGGAGCTGGTCACACGTGTCACCCAGAGGCTGCGCCACGCCTACGCACGGGAGGAGGACCCCTCCCCGGTGGGCGGGCACGCCGCCGCGCTCGCCGCCTTCGCCGGCTACACGGCGGCGTGGGCCGCGGCCGTACGGTCCCGGGGACGCCCGCTGCCCGAACGGCCGCAGCCGTGGGACCTGGCGCTGACGTCGGTGGCGACCTTCCGGCTGAGCCGGCTGGTGAGCAAGGGCGCGGTGACGCGCCCCCTGCGGGCGCCCTTCACGGAGTACGGGGGGCCGGAGGGGCCGGCCGAGGTGCACGAGGAGCCGCGCGACGGCGCCACGCACACGGTGGGCGAGCTCGTGTCGTGCCCCTTCTGCCTGAGCGTCTGGACCGTCACGACCCTGACCGCCGCCGGGCTGCTGTGGCCGCGGGCGACGCGGACGGTCACCGGCGCCCTCACCGCCCTCGCCGGGGCGGACGTCCTCCAGCTGGCCTACAGCGCGCTGACCGAGAAGGTCACCGGCGGAGACGACTGACGGCGGCCGCGCACCGGCGCGGCCGCCGTCGGGAGCGTGGCGGGGCCCCGGCCCCGCCACCTCACCGTTTCCGGTGCCGTCCGCTCCCGGCGCCGCCCCGGGCGGAGGCGCCGCCCCGGGCGGAGGCGCCGTACAGCAGGAGCGAGACGGCCGCCAGGACGATCAGGACGCTTCCCGCGGCCACGTGGAACACGTGCGCCCCGTCGGCGAAGATCACGGTGTCGCCCAGTCCCAGCAGCCATGGGGAGGCGACCAGCCAGACACCGGCGGCCAGTACCGTCAGGTCCGCCCACCTGCCCAGGTGCCACTTGAAGCGGGCCATCGCCACGAACAGCACGAGCATGCCGACGGCCAGCTCGTTGCGGTGGGCGTCCTTGGCGCTGTCGGGCTCCCCGTTGACCCACGGGGCGACGAACAGCGCCACGGCGGTGAGCACCAGCAGCAGACTGACGAGCTGGTCCCGTTGTCCCTCCCTCAGCACCCGCCGGGTCTCGGGTGTGAGCGGTTCACGCGTTCTCGATACCACTTGTCCGACCATGTCCTGCGCTCCCTTCCACTGCGCTTCCCCCCGCGCCGTGCTGCCTCACGCCGCCTCGCCGGCGTCGTCGCCCGCCTCGGCGAGGTGCCGGAGACGCACCTCCAGGCGGTCGCCGACGACACGGGTGTCGAAGGACGGCTGGGGCGCCGTCGCGGGCCCGCGGACGTTCCATCCGTCGGCCAGCCGGAACACGCTGCCGTGCCAGGGGCAGCGCACGCAGCCGTCCTCGACGTCGCCCTCCGACAGCGGCCCGGCCATGTGGCTGCACCGGTCGGCCAGCACGTGGACGGCGCCGCCGTCCTCCCGGACCACCATGACCGCCACCTCGCCGACGTGGCGCCGTACCGCGCGCCCCACCGGGAAGTCCCCGAGGTTCCCCACGGCGTGCCAACCCGCCTCGGTCACGTGCGCGACGTACTCGGCGTGGTTGGCGCCGGACGCCTGGCGGTAGGCGAGGTGGCCGCCCAGCGCGCCGCCGACGCTGACCACGGACAGCCCGGCGAACCCCAGCGCCTTGCCGCGCCCCGCCCGCCCGCGGCGCCTCGCGGCGTACGAGGCCGCGTACAGGGCGACGGCGGTGACGTTGGCCGCCGCGTGCACCAGCCCCACCCGCTGCTGCTCCCTCGGCAGCTCGGCCCAGTCGGTCCAGCCGGCCAGCGCCGCCGGCCCCGCCGCGGCCAGCCCCACCCCGACGAGGGTCCGCGCTCCGCGGCGGTGGCCGGGCAGTGCGTCGAGCACCGCCGCCGACAGCCACGTGCCGAGGGGCAGCTGCACCATCAGCGGGTGCACGGGGTGCCCGAGCCAGCGCCCGTGCAGCAGGTCCCGGCCGGCGCCCAGGGGGGCCGCCCGGACCGCCGCCCGGATCCCACCGATCAGCCGGTCCGCCCCGGGCCACCGTTCCAGCCGGTCCACGCTCCGCAGGACGCGCCCGGGCCCGTCGGACGGCGGGAGGAGCCGCCGCGCGGCCTCGGCCGCGCGACGAGGGGTGAGTGAACCCGTGAGTGATCGTTCCATGCCATGGCGAGTAGCCCGTCGCGGGCGGGGGAAACGGCGGGACCGCCGGCTTCCGGCGCGCGGCCGGACCGGCACGCCCCCGAGCCACCGGCCCGGCGCCGGGAAGGGGGCACGAGCGCGTCGCCCGACCTCGCCCCCCTCTTTTGCACTAGTACATTCACCGGTTGAAGCTAGTGCAATGACCGACTAGGGTGCGTCCATGACCGCCACGAGACCCTCGCCCACCACCCTCACCGGCCGCCATGTGCGTCTGGAGCCCTTGGACCCGCGGCACCTTCCGGACCTGTTCGCCGCCGGCGGGCGGGACGAGGAGGTGTGGCGGTGGCAGGGCGGGCCCGCGCCGCGCACCGAGGAGGAGCTGGCCGTCAAGCTCCGGGAGGTACGGGCGGGGGCCGAGCGCGGGGAGCTGGTGCCGTTCGCCGTCGTGCACCGCGCGGAGGACCGGGCCGTCGGGTGGACCTGCTACATGGACGTCGCCGTGGACGACGAGCGCCTGGAGATCGGCTGGACCTGGTACGGACGCGCCTACTGGCGCACCGCCGTCAACACCGAGTCCAAGCTGCTGCTCCTGACCCACGCCTTCGAGGAACTCGGCATGGGCCGCGTGCAGTGGAAGACCGACCACCTCAACCACCGCTCGCAGGCGGCGATCGCCCGGCTCGGCGCGCGGCGCGAGGGGGTGCTGCGCCGGCACCGGCGGCGGCCGGACGGCACGTGGCGGGACAGCGTCTACTTCTCGCTCCTCGCCGACGAGTGGCCGCCGGCGAAGGAGCGGCTCTCCGCGCGGCTTCGAGGAAGCCTGGCGGACGGGCGGGACGGCGCGCCGCAGGGGCCGGCCGCGTGGCACCGCTCCGGAGGGGCAGGGGAATAGCGACGGCCCCGGGCACCGTTGTGCGGGGCACCGACGGACCCCCTGAGAGGCGGACGGCATGAGCACGATCGAACTGACCAAGGAGAACTTCGACCAGGTCGTGTCGGACAACGACTTCGTCCTGATCGACTTCTGGGCGTCGTGGTGCGGCCCGTGCCTCCGGTTCGCTCCCGTCTTCGAGAAGGCGTCGGAGCGCCATCCCGACCTGGTGTTCGCCAAGGTCGACACGGAGGCGCAGCAGGAGCTCGCCGCCGCCTTCGAGATCCAGTCGATCCCGACCCTCATGATCGTCCGGGAGAACGTCGCCGTGTTCGCCCAGCCCGGCGCGCTGCCCGAACCCGTCCTGGAGGACGTCATCGGGCAGGCCCGCGGACTGGACATGGACGCCGTGCGGAAGTCGATCGACGAGGCCGCGGCGGACGGCCGCGCCTCGGGCGCCGACCGCTGACGCTCCGCGGGGGGCGGGTGCGGCGGGGCCCCGCCCCCGGCGTCGCGGGGCGGGGCCCCGCGGCGCTCACCGCTCCAGGACCACCGCGATGCCCTGGCCCACCCCGATGCACAGCGCCGCCACGCCCGTGCCCGAACCCGCAGCCGCCAGCTGGTGGGCGACCGAGCCCGCGAGGCGGGCGCCGGACGCGCCGAGCGGGTGGCCGATCGCGATGGCGCCGCCGCGCGGGTTGACGATCGCCGGGTCCAGGTCCGGCCACTCCGCCAGGCAGCCGAGCGCCTGCGCCGCGAACGCCTCGTTCAGTTCCATGACGGCCAGGTCGGCGAAGGTGCGGTCGGACCGGCTCAGGGCCCGCTGGACCGCCTCCACCGGGCCGAGCCCGAACAGCTGCGGCTCGATGCCCGTCACGGCCGACGTGCGGATCCGGGCGAGCGGCTCGCGGCCGCAGGCGCGCAGACCCGCCTCGTCGACGAGGAGGAGGGCCGCCGCGCCGTCGTTGAGCGGCGAGGCGTTGCCCGCGGTCACCGTGCCGTCCGTGCGGAACGACGGCTTCAGCTTGGCCAGGGCCTCCATGGACGTCGTGTCGCGGACGGACTCGTCGCGGGCGAGCTCCACGCCCTCGTACGGGGCGATCTCGCCGTCGAAGAGTCCGTCCGCCCAGGCCCGGGCGGCCTTGCGGTGGCTGTCGAGCGCGAAGGCGTCCTGCTGCTCGCGGCTGATGGCGTGCTTGTCGGCGATCTGCTCGGCGCCCTCGCCCAGCGACACGGTCCACTCGGCCGGCATCCTCGGGTTGACCATGCGCCAGCCGAGCGTCGTCGAGTACATCTGCTGGTGTCCGGCGGGGAAGGCCCGCTCGGGCTTCGGCAGCACCCAGGGGGCGCGCGACATCGACTCGACACCGCCCGCCAGGACGACCGACGCGTCGCCCAGGGCGATGGCGCGGGCGGCCTGCACGACCGCTTCGAGGCCGGAGCCGCACAGGCGGTTGACGGTCACGCCGGGGACCGTGACGGGCAGTCCGGCCAGCAGGACCGCCATGCGGGCCACGTCGCGGTTGTCCTCGCCGGCGCCGTTGGCGTCGCCGAAGTAGACGTCGTCGATGCGCGCCGGGTCGAGGTCGGGCGTACGGTCGACCAGCGCCCGTACGACGTGCGCCGCGAGATCGTCGGGGCGCACCGAGGAGAGGGCGCCGCCGAACTTGCCGATCGGCGTGCGGACGGCGTCGACGATGTAGACGTCGCGGATGCTCATCGGGGCTCTCCCACGGCCTGGTGCGCGCATGCGGGCCCGCACGCGCGCGTACGTACGGTGAACGGATGTTCACTACCGACGGGGCGAGTCTCCGGCCCCGGGGCGGTCGGTGTCAACGGCCGCCCGGCGCCGGCCTCAGTCCCCGCGCGGCCGCGCGACCCGCGCCGACAGGCCGTAGTCCAGCTCCGACCCGTCCACCAGGAGCGCCTCCACGGTGGAGGTCTCCGGGTCGATGTCCGCGACCATGCCGCCACCGGCGTACCGGGGGTAGCCGGAGGCGCCCGTCTCGCCGGTGGCGTCCACCACGGCCGAGCGGATCGCCACCTCCGCGAGGTGCGCGGCGTCGTGCCCCTCCGCGTGCTCGGGCACGATCAGGATCTCCAGGCGCCGCGGGGGCTGGGGGTGCTGCCGATGTGTGTCCATGGTCGTGACGCTAAGGAGGTACGGCGCCCCGCGCACGCAGGGACGTGTCGGAAGGGTGCGCGCGCCGTCGGGCGGGAGGGCCCGCGGCGGGCGCCGTGACGGCGCGCTCCCCCGCCGTCCGGGCGGCCCGGCCCGGGTGGTCCGGTCCCGTCCCGGCGGTCGGGTCCCGTCGTGCCGGTCCGGTCCGGGCGTGGCCGCCGAGGCCGCCGACGAGACCGGCCGGGGCGTGGCCGCGCCCCCTACGCCGCCGCGAACACCGTGCGGAACGCCGTCAGCGTCCGCTCCTCGCGGGTCCGGTCCAGCACCGCGAACACGACCTCGTCGAAGTGGCCCGCGAACCGGCCCTCCCCGGTGAGCAGCGCCCGGAAGGCGCCCGCCACGTCGGCCGGGTCGTTGCGGAAGACGCCGCAGCCCCAGGCGCCCAGCACGAGGCGCCGGTAGCCGTGGGCGACGGCGGTCTCCAGGACGCGCTCGGCGCGCGACGCCAGGGCGCCCGGTATGCGGGCGGCCCGTTCGGGCGTACGGGCGCGGATGACGCCCGCGTTGGGCGCCGGCGAGGTCAGGAAGCCCACCGTGTAGGGGCGGTCGAGGAGCCGGCCGCGGTCGTCGCGGAAGACCGGCACGTCCGGCGAGTGGATGACCCGGTCCGTGTAGAACGGGTCGCGGTCGGCGCGGTGGTGGTCGTAGTACCCGGGGGCGCGCAGCAGCGTGGCGTAGAGCGCGGAGGCGCGGCACAGGGCCTCCTCCTGGGCCTGGGCACCGTTGAGGTAGCCGCCGCCGGGATTGCGGGCGGAGGCGAAGTTGAGGACGGCGACGGGGTCGCCGGGGGCGGCGGCGGTGAGCCGGCGCGCCGCCTCGGTGCTGGACTCCCCGGTGACCTCGACACGGGTGGCCCGCCCGGTGTCCGGGGTGGCGGGGACCGGATCGGGACCGTGCAGGGCGGTGCCCTCGACGGCCCGGGCGACCAGCTCGGCGATGCGGACCTCTCCGCCGGGGGTCCGGTACCAGCCCGCCGCGACGATCTCCTCCGTCTCCCGTGCGATACCGCGTAGACGTGCGCTCATACCCCGCATCCTTCGCGGTCATACGGACGGACCGCAACGGATTTACCCGGCACGGGCCGTTCACCCAGGCGCTCTTGTGCGGGTCCGCCACGGTGGCTTAGGTGGGACGGTACGCCCCGCGACACGAGGAGCCGCCCCATGCCTTCGAACGCCTTCCCCGACGGCGGTCCGCCGCTGTCCGAGGACGAGGCCGAGGACCTGCTTCGGTGCATCTGCTTCAAGACGGGCCCGCCCCGCGCGGTCGGGGTCGAACTGGAGTGGTTCGTCCACGACCTGCACCATCCGTACCTGCCCGTCTCCCCCGACCGCCTGCGCGGCGCCTTCACCGCCCTGCGCGCCCTGGGCCCGGGGTCGTCGCTCACCCTCGAACCCGGCGGACAGCTGGAGCTCAGCTCGCCGCCCGCCGCCTCGCTCGCCGAGTGCGTCGCCACCGTCTCGGCCGACCTCTCCGCCGTACGCGCCGCGCTCGCCCGCCTCGGGCTCGCCCTCACCGGCTCCGGCACCGACCCCTGGCTCCCCACGAGGGACCGGCTGCTGCGCGAGCCGCGCTACGACGCGATGGAGGCCTACCTCGACCGCTGGGGATCCGCCGGGCGGTCCATGATGCGCGACTCGGCGTCCGTGCAGGTGTGCGTGGACTCCGGGTACGAGGAGCCGGGCCCCCTCGGGTACGAGCGGCGCTGGCGGCTGGCCCACCTGCTGGGTCCGGTGCTCGTCGCCACGTTCGCCAACTCGCCCTCCCTGCACGGCCGTCCCACCGGGATGCGGTCCGCGCGGCAGGCGCTGTGGGCGGACATCGACCCGTTACGGGGCCTGGCGCCGCCCCTCGGCCGGGAGCCGCGCGCCGCGTGGGCGCGGCACGTGCTGGACACGCCGGTGATGTGCGTCCGCACGGCCGACGGGCCCTGGGTGGTACCGGAGGGGTTGACGTTCCGCGAGTGGCTGCGCTCCCGGGTGCCGCGGGAGCCGACCCGCGCCGACCTCGACTACCACCTGACGACGCTGTTCCCGCCCGTACGGCCGCGGGGCAGCCATCTGGAGCTGCGCATGCTGGACGCGCAGTCCGGCGACGACGGCTGGGTCGTCCCCCTGGCGGTGACGACGGCGCTGTTCGACGACCCGGAGGCGGCCGACGCCGCGTACCGCAGGCTGCTGCCGCTGACGGAGACCGCCGGGCCGCTGCCCCCTCCGAGGGACGCGCACTGGCGGGCGGCGGTCCGGGACGGGCCGGACGCGCCCGCGCTGCACCGGGCCGCCGTGGAGTGCTTCCGGCTCGCCCTCGGGGCGCTGGACCGCTCGGGCGCGCCCACCTCCGTGCGGGACGCGGTGGCCGCCTTCCAGGAGCGGTTCGTGCTGCGGCGCCGCTGCCCCGCCGACGAGCAGCGCGCCACCCCCCGCCCCCGCCCCTCTGCGGCACCGGCCCCCGCCCCGACGTCGTCTCCCCCGCGTTCCGGCCGTCCCGCCCCCACCGCCACGACCGCTTCCGGTTCCGGCCCCGACTCCGGGAAGGACCCCCGCACATGACCGTTACCGCCTCCCCCGAGACGCTCCGGCGACGGGCGTACGACGCGCTGGCGGCGGCACGGGCGCGCACCACCCTGCTCACCGACTGCGTCGACGACGGCGAACTGGCGGCCCAGCACTCGCCGTTGATGTCGCCGCTGGTCTGGGACCTGGCGCACATCCCCAACCAGGAGGAGCAGTGGCTGCTGCGCGCCGTGGGCGGCCGCGCCGCGTTGCGGCCCGAGATCGACCCGCTGTACGACGCGTTCCGCCACCCCCGCGCCACCCGCCCGTCCCTGCCGCTGCTGTCGCCGCGCGAGGCGCGGGCGTACGCCGCCGAGGTGCGCGACCGGGTCCTCGGCGTCCTCGACGAGTCCCGGCTGGAGGGCGACCCGCTGGTCGACGCCGCGTTCGCGTTCGGGATGGTCGCCCAGCACGAACAGCAGCACGACGAGACCATGCTGATTACCCATCAGCTGCGCCGCGGACCCGTCGCGCTGACCGCGCCGGAGCCGCCGCGCCCCGCCGACGACCCGGCCGGGCTCCCCGCCGAGGTGTGGGTCCCGGGCGGGGCGTTCACGATGGGCACCTCGCACGACGAGGAGCCGTGGGCGCTGGACAACGAACGCCCCGGGCACGTGCGGCACGTGCCCGGCTTCCACATCGACACGGTGCCGGTGACGTGCGGCGCGTACCGGCGCTTCGTCGACGAGGGCGGCTACCGCGACCCCCGCTGGTGGGCGCCCGAGGGCTGGGAGCAGATCCGGCGGCACGGCATCGGTGCGCCGCTGTTCTGGCGGCGCGAGGGCGGGCAGTGGCTGCGGCGGCGCTTCGGCACCGTGGAGCCCGTACCGGACGACGAGCCGGTGCTGCACGTCAGCTGGTACGAAGCCGACGCCTACGCGCGCTGGGCGGGCCGGCGGCTGCCGACGGAGGCCGAGTGGGAGAAGGCCGCCCGGTACGACCCGGTGTCCGGCCGGTCGCGGCGCTACCCGTGGGGCGACGCCGAGCCGTCCCCGGACCACGCCAACCTGGGGCAGCGGCACCTGCGCCCCGCGCCGGCCGGCGCCTACCCCGCCGGGGCGTCCCCGCTGGGGGTGCGGCAGCTGATCGGCGACGTGTGGGAGTGGACGGCCAGCGACTTCCTGCCGTACCCGGGGTTCGTGGCGTTCCCGTACCGGGAGTACTCGGAGGTGTTCTTCGGGCCCGAGCACAAGGTGCTGCGGGGCGGTTCGTTCGCGGTCGCGCCGGTGGCGTGCCGGGGGACGTTCCGGAACTGGGACCTCCCGGTGCGGCGGCAGATCTTCGCCGGGTTCCGCACGGCGCGGGACGCGGGGTGAGGCGCTGATGTGCCGTCACATCGCCTGGGTCGGTGACGAGCCGGGGCCGCTCGGGGAGCTGCTGGTGGCACCGCCGCACGGGCTCCACCGGCAGTCGTGGGCACCGCGCCGCCAGCGGCACGGGACGGTCAACGCGGACGGTTTCGGCGTCGGCTGGTACGCCCCGGACGACCCGGTGCCGGCGCGCTACCGGCGGGCGGGGCCCGTGTGGGCGGACCCGTCGTTCGCGGACCTGGCCCGCGTGGTGCGCTCGCACGCGGTGCTGGCCGCCGTGCGGGACGCGACCCTGCCCGGCGCGGACGGGGAAGCGGCCGCCGCGCCGTTCGCGTCCGGGCCGTGGCTGTTCAGCCACAACGGGGCGGTGGCCGGCTGGCCCGGCACGGTCGCCGCGCTCGCGGCCGGGCTGCCGCCCGCCGAACTGCTCGCCCTGGAGGCCCGCAACGACTCGGCGCTCGTGTGGGCGCTGGTGCTGCACCGGCTGCGGCGCGGCGAGGCGCCGGCCGACGCGCTGGCCGGGGTGGTCCGCGACGTGGCCGCGGCGGCGCCCGGGTCGCGATTGAACCTGCTGCTGACGGACGGCCGGGCGGTCACCGCGACCGCGTGGGGCGACACGCTGTGGTACCTGGCCGGGCCCGGCCGCCGCGCGGTCGTCGCCTCGGAGCCGTACGACGACGGCCCCGGCTGGCGCGAGGCGCCGGACCGGACGCTGCTGACCGCCACGGCGGACGGCGTCACGGCCCGCCCCCTGGACGCGCCTCCCTCTCCCTCCGCTGATCCGCACGCCCGGCGTGCTGCCGCCGAACCGCTCGAGGAGTCCCCCGCGTGAGCCCGTTCCTGCTGACCCGCACCCTGCCCGAGGGCACCACCGGCGCCGATCTCCGCGCCGACGTGCTCAACGGCCTGACCCGCACGCCGAAGGAGCTGCCGCCGAAGTGGTTCTACGACGCGCGGGGCAGCGAACTGTTCGAGGAGATCACCCGGCTGCCCGAGTACTACCCGACCCGCGCCGAGCGGGAGATCCTCGTCGCGCGGGCGGCGGAGATAGCCGCGGCGACCGGCGCCCGCACCCTGGTGGAGCTGGGGTCGGGCTCGTCGGAGAAGACGCGGCACCTGCTGCGGGCGCTGCGGCCCGGGCTGGTGGACTACGTGCCGGTCGACGTCAGCGAGTCGGCGCTGACCGGCGCGGCCGGGGCGCTGACCGAGGAGCTGCCCGAGCTGCGGGTGCACGCGCTGGTCGCCGACTTCACGCGGGGCCTGGCCCTGCCGGGCGCGCCGGGGCCGAGGCTCGTGGCGTTCCTCGGCGGCACGCTGGGCAATCTGCTGCCGCGCCAGCGGGCGGTGTTCCTGCGGTCGGTGCGGTCCCTGCTGGAGCCGGGGGACGCGCTGCTGCTCGGCACCGACCTGGTGAAGGACGAGGCGACGCTGGTGGCGGCGTACGACGACGCGGCGGGGGTGACGGCGGAGTTCAACAAGAACGTGCTGTCGGTGCTGGCGCGGGAGCTGGGCGCGGACGTCGATCCGGACGACTTCGACCACGTCGCCGTGTGGGACCGGGACAACGAGTGGATCGAGATGCGGCTGCGGGCGCGGCGCGCGCTGACCGTGAAGATCCCGGAGCTGGACCTGGTGGTGCCGTTCGCCGCGGGTGAGGAGATGCGGACGGAGGTGTCGGCGAAGTTCCGTCAGGAGGGCGTCGCGGCGGAGCTCGCGGCCGCCGGGCTGGAGCTGTCGCGGTGGTGGACGGACGAGGAGGGGCGGTTCGCGCTGTCCCTGGCGGCGGCGGTCTGACGCGGCGGGACGGCGGTCCGGCGCGACGGGGCGGTTGCCTGGCGCGGTAAGACGGCGGTCCGGCGCGACGGGGCGGTCACCTGGCGCGGCGGGGCGGTGGTCGCGGTGGTCCGGGCGGCCGTGACCGCCGGGCCGGCGACCGCCGCCCGGGCGGCGCGGGCCAGGGCACGGCGGTCGGGGTGGGTGCCGTACGGGATCGGGGCGAGGAGCCGGATCTCGGCGGTGATCCGCCCGGCCGTCGCGATCCGCCACAGTGACGCGACCAGCGGGTCGTCGCCGACGAACGCGGCGGGGCCCTGGGGCCGGTAGGCGATCCGTACGGGCTGGACGGGGGCGCCCGCGTCGAGGGCGGCCTGGAAGGCGGCCGGGCGGAACCTGCCGTGGGTCCGGCCGCACCACGTGGAGCCCTCGGGGAAGACGACGACGCGGTGCCCGGCGGCGAGGGTGCGGGCGAGGGAGCGGACCGCGCCCGGCAGGGCGCGCAGGCGGTCCCGGTCGAGGAAGAGGGTGCCGCCGAGGGCGGCGAGCGGGCCGAGCAGCGGCCAGTGGCGCACCTCCTTCTTGGCGACCATCCGTCCGGGCAGGACGGCCGCGACGAGGGGCACGTCGAGCCAGGAGACGTGGTTGGCGACGACGAGGAGCGGTCCGGGCGGCGGCGGGGTGCCGGTGACGCGCACCCGGACGCCGAAGGCGCGGACGGCGGTGCGGCACCACAGGCGGGTCAGCCGGTGGCGGGCGGCCGGGGCGAGCGGCGCGGTGAGCGGGGCGAGGACCACCCCGGCGAGGACGGCGGCGAGCCCGGCGGCGAGGCGCAGGGCCGCGCGCAGGGGCCCGGCCGCCGGGCGCGCGGGGGTGGCGCACCGCTCGGGGGTGCAGGGCGCGGACGGCAGCCAGACGCTCATCACTCCGCGCCGAGGGAGAGGAAGTGGCGCAGGTAGCGGGGGTTGGTGCGGCGCAGCGACAGCAGGACGTACAGGTCGGCGACGCCGAAGTCCGGGTCGTGGGCGGGGGCGCCGCACACCCAGGCGCCGAGGCGGAGGTAGCCGCGCAGCAGCGGCGGGAGTTCGGTGCGGGCGGCGGGGCGGGTGACGCCGTCGGGGGACCACAGGCGGTGCGGGGTGACCCAGTACTCCTCGGGGGCGAGGTGCTTGGCCTTGACGGTGTCCCAGGTGGCGGCGGCGAGGGTGCCTCCGTCGGCGAGCGGCAGGGAGCAGCAGCCGGCGAGCCATTCGTGGCCGGTGCGGGTCATGTAGCGGGCGATGCCGGCCCAGATGAGGGAGATGACGGCGCCGTTGCGGTGCGCGGGGTGCACGCAGGAGCGGCCGACCTCGACGAGGTCGTCGCGGATGGGGGCGAGGCGGGTGAGGTCGAACTCGCCGTCCGAGTAGAGGCGTCCGGCCACGCGGGCCCGCTCGGGCGGGAGGAGGCGGTAGGTGCCGACGACCTCGCCGGTGGTGTCGTCCCGTACGAGGAGGTGGTCGCAGTAGGCGTCGAAGGCGTCGCTGTCGAGGCCGGGCTCCGGGCCGTCGAGGTGCGCGCCCAGCTCGCCGGCGAACACGAGGTGCCGCAGGCGTTGCGCGGCCCGTACGTCCTCCTGCTCGCGGGCGAGGGAGACCCGGTAGCGGAGCGCGGGTGCCGGGGCGGGCGGGGCGGTGGTGACCGGGGCGGAGGTCGTGGTGGTCATGGGGGCTCCTTGGCCGGGCGGTGGGGGCGGCCGCGGGGGTGCGGTGGCCCGTACCCCTACTTGTGCCGTCGTCGCCTGGACTCGGCGTGACCGCCCGGCGGAGCGGGGATGTGCGGCGGCTGAATGCCCGTGTTCGCCGGCCGCCGCGCCCGGGGGTCAGCCTGACAGGGCCTCGGTGATCTGCTGGGAGGCCCTGCGCGCCGCCGCCTTGGGGTCCGCGCCCTGGAGGACGGCCGTCATGTACGGCTTGATGGGGTTGTCCGCCTCGACGTCGGCCCACTTCGGCGAGTTGGGGGTGGCCCGGCCGCCCGCCGCTCCGGCGGCCATCGCCGCGGTGGCCTCCTCCCCCTCGACGACGGAGGCGAGGGAGGTCTTGTTGGGCACGTGGTTCATGGTGCGGGCGAGGTCGGTCTGCCACTGCTTGCCGGCGAGGGCCGTCACGACGTCGATCGCGGCGGCGCGCTCGCCGGCGTTCACGGGGACGACGAGGTCGGAGCCGCCGGTGAACACGGCGCCCGGCCTGTCGGCGGTCTTGCCGGGGATGGGGAAGAAGCCGAGCTGGGAGGCGAGGCCGGGGTTGCGCTCCTGGACGGCGGCCGCGGCGGCCGGGGTGGCGATGATCTGGGCGACCCTGCCCTTGGCGAAGACCTCGGCCTGCGGCGGGTTCTCCTCGTCGGCGTCCTTCGGTCCGGAGCCGAGGGACTGGAGCTCCTCGTAGAACTCCATGCCCTTGAGGGCGGCGGGCGTGTCGAGCGCGCCGACCCAGCGGCCGTCCTTCTCGACGGCGAGTTCGCCGCCCTCGTCCCAGATGAACCCGGAGAGGGTGTACCAGTCCTGGCCTGCGAGGTAGATGCCCTGGGCGCCGGTTTCGTTGATCTTCTCGGTGTCCTCCAGCCACTGCTCGCGGGTCTTGGGCGGCTCCTCGACGCCGGCCTGCCGGAAGAGGTCCTTGCGGTAGACGACGACCCGGTTGGCGGCGTACCAGGGGATCCCGTACTGGCTGCCGTCGATGCTGCCGGGCTCGGCGAGGCCGGGCACCCAGTCCTCGTGGCCGAGGTCGCGCACGGACTCCAGCGTCAGGTCGTACAGCAGTTCGGTCTCGGCGTACTGGGCGACCTGGGTGTTGCCGACCTCGATGACGTCCGGGGCGTCCTCGCTCGCCAGGACGGCGGTGACCTTCTTGCCGATGCCGGTCCACTCCTGGATGACGACCTCCAGCCGGACACCGGGGTTCTCCCGCTCGTACGCGGAGGTGAACCGCTTCAGGAACTCCTCGGAGGCACTGCCCTTCATCAGCCAGACGGTGACGGTGCGGGTGCCGCCGTCCTGCCCGGGGACGAGGCCGCAGCCGGCGAGGGCGAGGGTGGACACGAGCGCGACGGGACAGGCGAGCAGGCGCTTCTTCACGTAGGTCACCTTTTGCTTCTGGTGCAGGCAGGACGGACCCGACGTGGGGGGAGCGAACGCGTTCGCACGGGCGATGGCTGGATTTTGGTATGTACCAATGGGCGGGTCAAGCCCGGTGCGTCCCGCCTCGCGGTCCCGGGCGGCCTGGGGCACCGTGGAAAGGGCGCGCCAGCGGGCGCGCGCGCACCGCCGGCGAGGAGGAGACCGCCATGTCACACCACACGTACCGCGTCACGGAGATCGTGGGCACCTCGCACACGGGTGTGGACGAGGCGATCCGCAACGGGATCGCGCGGGCCGCGCAGACGCTGCACAACCTGGACTGGTTCGAGGTGACGCAGGTGCGGGGGCACCTGGAGGAGGGCAAGGTGGCGCACTACCAGGTGGGACTGAAGGTGGGTTTCCGGCTCGACGGGCCGGACACCGACGAGACCTGAGCCGCCCCGGCACCCGGACCGCGCGGGCGCCGGGGACGGGGCGGGATCGCCGCTCCGGCCCCGGCCGGCGCGGCACGCGCCCGGCCCGCCCGGGACGGGCCCCCTCAGGTGCGGCCCTCCTTCTCCTGCGCCCGGTGCAGCGCGGGGGAGCCGAGCGCCCAGTCGGCGCGCACCACGTGGAAGCCCGCCTCCCGGGCGGCCCGGCACACCAGCTTGTCGTCGTCGACGAGCATGCGGACCTCCCGGTTCCGGCTGATCCGGCGCAGCACCTCCAGCTTGGCGAACCGGGCGGGGCGCCGGTCGTCGTCCCGGCGCATGTGGAGGCGCCCCTCGGGCAGGCCGTGCGCCGCCAGCCAGTCGAGGCTGTCCTGCCGGCAGCGCTCGGGGCGCCCGGTCAGGTAGCGGATCTCGCACTGCCGCGCCGCCTCCAGGCACAGCGCGACCCCGGGCGGGAGCGGCGGGTCCTGCGGGGCGGCGTCGAAGAAGGCGTCCCAGGCGCGCGGCGTGCGCTCCAGGAAGTGCTGCCGGTGCCGCGCGTCGGAGAGGGTGTTGTCCAGGTCGAACACGGCCAGGGGCCTGCTGTTGCTCGTCACCCCGCCAGCGTAGGGAATCCTTCCGGACCGGAGGCGTTGAACCCGGTGTGAGCCCTGACGCCGTCGCCCCGCCGCCCCTCCGCCTGTCCGTCCTGGACCGCTCCCGCATCCGCGAGGGCGGTGACGCCGCCGGGGCCCTGCGGGACACCGTGGCGCTCGCGCGGGAGGCGGAGGCGCTGGGCTACCACCGGTTCTGGGTGTCCGAGCACCACGGCGTGCCGGGCGTGGCCGGTTCGGCGCCGACGGTCCTGGCGGCCGCCGTGGCCGCGGCGACCTCGTCCATACGGGTGGGGACCGGCGGGGTGATGCTGCCGAACCACCAACCGCTGGTGGTGGCCGAGCAGTTCGGGGTGCTGGAGTCGCTGTTCCCCGGCCGGATCGACATGGGGGTGGGCCGTTCGGTGGGCTTCACCGACGGGGTGCGGCGGGCGCTGGGGCGGGGCAAGGAAGACGCCGGGGACTTCGCCGCGCAGCTGGACGAGCTGCTGGGCTGGTTCCGGGGGGCGCCGAGCGCGCACCCGGGGGTGCGGGCCCTGCCGGCGGAGGGGCTGCGGGTGCCGCCGTTCGTGCTGGCGACCGGCGGGGGGGCGGGGATCGCGGCGGCGGCCGGGCTGCCCCTGGTGATCGGCGACCTGAGGGACCGTCCGAAGCTGCTCGCGGCGGTCGACCGGTACCGCGCCGGCTTCCGCCCGTCCGCGTGGGCGCCGGAGCCGTACGTGGTGGTGGCGGGCACGGTCGCGGTGGCCGGGACGGAGGAGGAGGCCGCGCGGCTGCTGCTGCCGGAGGCCTGGGCGATGGCGTACGCGCGGACGCACGGCGCGTTCCCGCCGCTCGCCCCGCCCGAGGCGGTGGCCGCGCGGTCGATGACGGCGCGGGAGCGGGAGTACTACGAGGCGGGGCTGCGCGGCCACGTCCACGGCACGGAGGAACGGGTGCGGGCGGCGCTGGAGCGGGTCGTGGCGGAGACCGGCGCGGACGAGCTGCTGGTGACGACCAGCACGTACGACCGGGCGGCGCTGCGCGACTCCTTCCGCCGGCTGGCACGCCTCGCGGGCCTGCGGCCGCCTTCCGGCGGGGAGGCGGGGTAGCGCTTCGGGGCCCGTTCCCGCACGCGGGAACGGGCCCCGAAGTCCCGGGTCAGCGGAGCGGAGCGGTCGCGCCCGTCCGCAGGTGCGCGATCTGGCTCTCGCTCAGCACTCCGGCGTACGCCTGCACCTCGTCGACGTCGCCGCGCAGGTGCTCGCCCCAGCCGCCGGCGGTCTTCGCCCGGCCCACCTGCAGGGCGCCGAAGCTCCGCAGGCCGCGGGGGACGGACGCGGTCGCGGCCGGGCCGGTCTGGCCGTCGAGGTAGAGGCTCATCCGGCCGGTGGCGGCGTCGTGGACGACGGCGAGGTGGCAGCCCGGTCCCGTGCCGCCCTCCGGGACGTGGCTCTGGGCCACCACCGTCTCCGGCGCGCCCACCTCGTCACGCTGCGCCACCACCAGCTGCCACGCGTACGCCGCCGGGTCGTAGCGCACCTTGAAGACGTCCGTGTTCTCGCCGGCCTGCGACAGCACCGTCATCGGGCGGTCCGGGGCGGAATCGGCGAGACGGACGGCCACACCGACGGTGAAGCTGTCCTCGGTGTCCACGACGGTGGTCCCGGTCGTCGCGTGCCCGGTCGCCCCGTCCAGCTGGAGGTGGCCGTCGCCGAAGAGGGCGTAGGGCACGTCGGGGCAGTCCGGGTCGATGCCGGGGATGCAGGAGCCGTCCGGTCCGCGGTGGATCGTGGCACCGGTGCCGAGGGTCATCGGCTTCCCGCCGTTCCGCTCCGGGCTGGCGCCGTCCACCGCCTCCTCCAGGGACCAGCGGCCGAGCAGGACCGGCGCGCGGCGGGCGAGTTCGGCGGCCTCGGCCGGCACCACGACCCGGTCGTGGGCCCGCACGTCGCCGATCGCGCCGTGCCAGTGGTCGCGGTGGCCGTCACCGTCGCGGGCGCGGCCGATCTGGAAGGCGCCGGCGGTCCCGGGGGACGCGGCCCCGGTCCCGGTGCCGACCTCGTGGCCGTCGACGTACAGCCGTGCCTGGCCGGTCTCCGCGTCGTACAGGCCGAGCAGGTGGGCCCACTCGCCGGTCTCCGGGGCTCCGCCGCTGACGCGTGCGCCACCGGCCGCGAAGGACCAGAGCGGTCCGTCGTCCCCGGTACGCAGGCCCAGCGCGAACCCGGGTCCGTCGCCCTCGTCCTGGCTCGCGACGGTCATGGTCCGGTCCGTGCGCGCGGGACGCGCCCAGGCGCTGACGGCGAAGGTTCCCCGGAGGTCGAGGACCGGGGCGTCCGGGGTGAGGAAGCCCCGGCCGCTGCCGTCGAGGGCGGCCACGGAGGTGACGGACGTGCCCTGGGGGCCGTCGGCGCCGAAGACCACGCCGGAGCCGGCGCGCGCGGCGGGCCCGGACCGGGCGGCGGCGGTGGTCGACCCGGGCGCGTCGGACAGGGGCCAGTGGGCGACGGGGGCCCGTCCGGCCCTGACCGCGAACGCGTACCCGGCGGTCCCGCTGACGCGGCCGGCCCGGTCCACCGCGTGGACGCTGAGGGAGTCCGGGCCCTCCCTCAGCGGCAGGTGACGGATCGTGACGGGACCGCCCGGTTCGCCGGGGCGCACGGTCACGCGCGTGCCGCCGGTGAACTCGTAGCGGTACGCGACGACGTCGTCCGACGGGGAGTCCACGGTGAAGCCCCCGTACACGCCCACGCCGCCGTGGTACCCGCTGTCCGGGTAGTCGGAGGAGGTGACGACCGGCGTCTGCGGGCTGACGTCGTCGTAGACGAACTGGCAGACGGAGCCGTCGCCCTCGTCGCTCCAGGCGGAGACGGCCGTACCGGCGGTGGCGCGCACGTGCCACGAGACCACCGTGTTCGCCGGGACGTCCTCCGGCATCCGCCACGTCTGCGGCGTTCCGGACACCGCGTCCGTGGAGGTGGTGTACGTCCGGCGCTGCCCGGTCCCGTCCGCGGCCGTCCACCACGCCTCGAACTCGCCCCCGACCATGTTGCCCTCGCCGGGCCGGTCATCCTCCTCGGGGTCGCGGAGCACGGCGCCGAGCGTGGGCGGCCCGTCGACGTACGGTCGCGCGTCGCCCGCGGCGCACGGCCGGCCGTCGGTCCGGAGCTCCTGGACGAGCGGCTGGAGCGGCGGCAGGTCGGTGGCGGCCCGGGCCGTGCCCGGCACGGCCAGCAGCCCGAGGGCCAGTCCCCCCACCACGAGGCCGCGGTGTCTTTCCCGACCCCTCTTGTTCCTCACGGACTTCACGTTCCCCTCCCCCGGATCCCCCCACGGGTGATCCGTGCCGCAGGAGGCTAACAGGGCCCACCGGCACCCGCCGTCCCGTTTTGCGTCAGGAGGGGACCGCGTGGCGCGACGGCGACCGGGGCCCCCTCTGAAAGCTCCGGCCACGACCCCGCGTCGACGGCCGCGGCCGGTACGGCCTCCTCGTGGCGGACGGCGGGCCCCTCTCCCCCGTCGGTGGGCCACCGACGCCGCGCTTCTTCCGCTCCCCAGGGGGATCCGTCCACCCCTCCCCCACCGCGGAGCGGGCGTCCTCGCCGGGAGTACGACGGGCCGGGCGGCTCCGTCACGGAGAGCGGACACGGCCGAACGGGGGTGAAGCCGGTTCCCCGGTACCGGAACCGGGCCGGCCGCCGGGTGGCGGCACGTGGGGGAGGCGCGCCGGGAAATGGCCGGATCCGGCGGAGGGGACGGCCCGCCGGGACCGGCCGGCCGGGGCGCGCCCCCCGGCCGGCCGCCGGGGGCCTTCGCGCCCCTCGGCGGTGCGAAAAATGACACTCACCCTCTCCCCCGCGTCTGGCATATGTTCTGACGGGTTTCAGTGATCCTCCGTCACCTCGTAGGCGCGCCAAGGGAATTACTGGAACGCCGGGCCGCCGGAACGGCCACCCGCCCCGGCTTCCGTCGGTCCGCGCCGCCTCGGCCCGCACCCAGGGCGAGGTGCCGTGTCCCGTTCAGCGATCCTGGAAGGACAGGTCATACCGCCATGGCCGGAGCCAAGAACGGCGTGTTCGCCGAGAAGATCTCCCCGTACCTGCGCAAGAAGATCGACGAAGCCGGTGAGCCGCTCCCGTTCCTGGACCTGCAGTACGTCGTCGACCCGTCCGAGGCCGTCGAGCAGACCTTCGAGGTCGCGCGCCACTACCAGTCGGAGATGCGCCCGGTCTTCGAGGGGCGCGAACTGCGCGGCGTCGAGAAGCTGTACCGGCGGACCCTGCTGGTCGAGCCCACCACGATCTGCGCCGCGCACTGCCGCTGGTGCATCCGCGGGCAGTACGACACCTCGACGCTCTCCCGCGAGGACCTGGAACGCATCGCCCGCTACTGCGGCACGGCCCCCGAGAACCGGGACGTGCGGGAGGTGCTCGTCACCGGCGGCGACCCGCTGATCCTGGTCGACCGGGTCGAGTGGCTGCTGGACGCGCTGGAGGAGCACGCGCCCCAGGTCGAGACCGTGCGCGTCGCCACCCGGGTGCCGCTCCAGGACCCGCGCCGGGTCGACGCCCGCATGCAGCGCGCGCTGCGGCGCCGTTCGACGTTCCGGGTCGAGATCGCCACCCACATCAACCACAAGGGCGAGCTGTTCCCCGAGGTCAGGGAGGCGTACGCGGCGCTCCGGGAGGCCGGGGCGCGCATCTACGACCAGACGGTGCTGCTGCGCGGGCTCAACGACGATCTCGACACCCTCGTCGAGCTCTTCGACGAGCTGCGCTCCCTGGACATCGAGGCGCACTACCTGTTCCACTGCGTGCCGATCCGCGGCATGGACCACCACCGCACGTCCGTCGAGGAGGGCCTCGCGCTGCACCGCCGGCTGGGCGCCTCGGGGCTGGTGTCCGGCCGTGCGCGCCCGCACTTCACGCTGATGACGGACGTCGGCAAGGTGCCGCTGTACGAGGGTTCGATCATCGACCGGGACGAGCACCGCCGGATCCTGGTCCAGACCGGCTACCGGTACGAGGAGAGGATGTCCTGGGTCCCCGGCTGGCGGCTCCCCGACGGCGCCCGCGTCGACGACGAGGGGTTCCTGCAGGTCTGGTACCTGGACGCCCTCGGCGGGAAGGCGGAGCTCTGATGCCCCGTCTCTGGCTCGGCAACGCCTGCACCGAGCACATGGTCGACCGCATGGACCTGCTCACCCGGGAGGACTTCGACGGCACCCTGTTCGTGATGAAGCGCCTGGTGTGGCTGATGCGGGACGGTGACGCCCTCGTCCTGCCGCGGCCCGTTCCCGACGCCTTCCTCGCCCACGTCACCCGGCACACGGGCACCTCTCCGGACCGCATCCACGTGATCGCACCGGACGCGGACCTCCTCACCCAGGACCTGCTGCACTCGGAGGGGGTCCTCGGCCGCCTGCGGGAACTGGTCACCCCCGACTGGGAGTTCCGCCCCTACATCCACGACCGGGGCGCCGAGGTGTTCGCGCGGGAGCTCGGCCTGGTCACCGGATCGCGGTTCGTGGCGGAGGGCGGTGCGGAACTGCTCAACAGCAAGGTCGTCTTCCGCGCCCTGGCGGCGGGGGCCGGGTTCGCCGTCCCGGACGGCATCCCGTGCCGCACCAGCGAGGACCTGCGCCACACCCTGCGCCGGCTCCTGGCCGCGCACCGGGCCGTCATCCTCAAACGCGACCGCGCGGTCAGCGGCCACGGCAACGTCGTGGTCACCACCGACCCGGACCTGAAGGGCGCGGGGGCCCTGCGCACGATCGTCCTCGACGACCCGGCCGACCACGGGCAGGTGCTCGGGGAGGCCGGGCTCACCGCCACCCACGCCCCGCAGGGGGAGGTGGTCCTCGAGGTGTTCCACCCCGACTGCACGTCCGTGTACGTGGAGGTGGACTGCCCGGAGGACGGGGAGCCGGTCCTCCTCAACGGAGGACAGCTCCGCATCGACCGGCACCCGCCGATCCTCGCCGGGCTCGCGCTGCCGCCCAGGAGCGTGCCCGCGCCGGCCTGGGAGCGCTTCACCGGGGAGGCCCTGCGGATGGCCCGCCTCGTGCGGGACCTCGGCTACCGCGGCCTGGTCAACATCGACGCGGTGATCGACCCGGTCGGCGACGTCTGGTTCAACGAGGTCAACGCCCGCCTGGGCGGCAGCACCCACCTGCACCACATCGCCGAGACCCTCGTCGGCCCGGACTGGACGGACAGCCACGTCCTGATCAGCAGGTTCAACGTCCGGGCGCCCGCGCTCGAACGGCTCCTGCCCGCCCTGCGGGAACACGGGCTCGCCTGGGACCCCCGGCACCGGCGCGGCGTCGTCGTCGCCTCCGACGACACCGCCGCCAGCGGCACCCTCGAGTACGTGGTCCTCGCCCACGACGACGGGGAAGCCGACGCGCTCGAAGACCGACTGACCGCCCTCCTGCACCAGTACGACCAGTAAGGACCACCGCCCGTGGCGTACCGCGGCCTGTTCACCAAGCACGTCTCCCTCTGGGCCGCGGTCGTCACGGCCGGCCGCCTGCCGGTGGCGATGGCGCCGCTCGCGTTCCTCTTCCACGGGCGCGGCACGGACGCCGGGTACGGCGGCGGCGCCGCCATGGCCGCCGCGTACGCCCTCGCGGAGGCGGTGGGCGCCCCGCTCCTCAGCACACGCCTGCGCACCCGGCCGTACCGCCGGGAGATCGCCGCCGGGCTCGGGGTGTCCGCCGCCGCCTTCGCCCTCCTCGCGCTCCTCCCGGCCCCCGGTACCGCGCTCGCCGTGTCCCTGGCCGCGCTCGCCGGCGGTGCCGCGGCCGCCGCGCCCGGTGCGCTGCGCACCATGGTCGAGGACCTCGCCCCCCGGGATCACCTGCACACCGCGCTCAGCCTGGAGTCCACGCTCAACATGGCCGTCTGGGCCGCCTCACCGGCCCTGGTGTCCGCGCTCGCGCTCGGCGTCGCCCCGCAGGCCCCGTTCCTCCTCGCCGCGGTCGCCGCGCTCGCCGCCACCGCCTCGCTGTGGCTGCTGCCCGACAGGACCGGCGCCGCGGACGGCGGGCGGCGCGCCCCCCTCAGGCAGCTCCTGGCGGCCTGGCCCGTCTACCTGACCAGCGCCGCCGCCATGTACCTGCTGGCCGGCGTCGAACTCACGCTGCCCGCGCTGCTCGAACACCGGGACCTGCCCGTCGCCCACAGCGGCCCGATCCTCACCGGCTTCGCCCTCGCGAGCATCCTCGGCGGTCTCGTCTACGGCGCCCGTACCTGGCCCGGCACCGTGGAACGCCAGAGCACCCTCCTGCTCCTCGTCATGATCGCGGGCGTCGCCGCCACCGCGTTCGCCCCCGCGTGGCCCGTGATCGCCGGTCTCCTCGCCCTCACCGGCCTGCTGCAGGCAGCCGTACTGATCACCCGCAACCTCACCCTCCGCGAGCGGCTGCCCGCCGACCTCCACCCCGTCGGTTACTCCGTCCTGTACGCCGGCAGCGGCGTCGGCTACGGCGTCAGCGCCGCCGCCACCGGCGTCCTCCTCGCCTCCGCCACTCCCGTCACCGCCGTCCTCGTCACCACCGGCGCCGCGTTGCTGCTGACCGCGGTGACGTGGCTCGGGCGGAGGGCCCCGCAGCGCGAGCGGTCCGCCCCCGGGTAGCCGGGGGCGGACCGCCGGGGCGCGGCCGCGGCGGCGTCTCAGCCCGCCTCCGCCCCGTTGGTGATCCGGGTGCCCGCCCGCGGCAGTTCCCGGCGCATTCCCGCGCAACACGCGGCGCCCGTCAGGGCGATGGCGCCGAGCACGCCCCACATCAGGGTGTTCCCGGCGCCCAGCAGCCAGGTGTGGAGCGCGGGCGCGAGGGCCCCGGCGGTGGAGGTGGAGAGCTGGAAGGCGGCGAGGTAGCGGCCCCGCAGGGCCTCCGGGGGCGTCTCGGCGGCGAGGGCGTCGAGGACCGGGTCGGCGGTCATCTCGCCCAGCGTGCACACCACGGCGGCCGCCAGGACGAGGACGGCGCCCACCACGGCCCCCGTCGTCCCCGCCGCCCAGAACAGGGCGTACGAGCCGGTCGACAGCACGGCGCCCGCGACGAGGACCCGCGACCGGACGGCGCCCGTCAGGGCGGTGACGACGCGGCCCTGCGCGACGGCGATCAGCAGGGTGTTGACCACCAGGACCGCGCCCGACAGCCAGCCGGGCAGGCCCAGCCGCGTCACCACGTAGACCGGGACGGCCACGGCGAGGGTCATGCCGGCCATCGCGTGGCAGAAGGCGCAGCCCAGCAGCCAGCGGTAGCCCCGGTCGCGCAGGACCGTCCTCCAGCCGCCGCCCCGGGCACGGCGGGGCGGGCCGGCCGCGGCCGGTACCCGTGCCATGGCGCAGAAGGCCACCCCGAAGGACAGGGCGTTCAGCAGCACGACCGCCTGGTGGGCCGCGAAGGTGTCCGCGCCCGCGGCCGCCCCGCCGACGAGGGCGCCGACGGCGAACCCGGCGTTGCGGACCGCCCCGAGGAAGCCGAACCACCTCTCGCGCTCCCCGGGCGGGCTCGCGGCCGCCACCAGAGGGCCGAAGGACGTCCAGAAGCAGGTGCGGCCCACGGCGGCCAGGCCGGTCACCAGCGTCACGCCGGCGAACGAGTCGGCGAAGGGGTGGGCCGCGAACCCGGCGAACTGCAGCACGTTGCCCGCCTGGAGCACCCGCTTGGCCCCGTAGCGGTCCACGCACTGCCCGGCGAGCGCCGTCATCGGCAGCGCGACCAGGGAGGCGACCGTCAGGGCCAGGCCCACCTCGACCAGCGGCAGCCGGGTGCCGCGCAGGAAGTACAGCAGGGACACCGGGATCCAGGTCCCGGTCCCCAGGGTGTCGATGGCCACCGCGAGCACGAGCCGCCGGTGGGCTCCCGTCACGGGGAGGGCAGAGCGCATGGGACCGTCCTCACGAGGGTGGGGCGGGCGGCGGGATCAGCCGAACCCGTAGAGGTTGAGGCGGTACGCCCGCACCCGTCCGGGGCTCCGTGCCCCGTACGCGGCGAGGGCCCGGCGGTGCTCCGGGCGGAGCCGGCCGGCGACGGAGGGCGGCAGCCGCCCGAAGTCGACGGAGCACCGCAGCACCACACCGGGGTGCCACCGCTGCGCCGCGCGCGGATCGTCCGTGGACCAGCGCATGCGCGCCGACAGCCGGCCCAGCACCGCCGGGTCGTCCTGCTCCGCGAGGAGTTCGCGTCCGACCGTGTCCACGGCGAGCACGCTGCCCGGGAGCCGGTCGCCGGCCAGCGCGAAGACCCGCCGCACGCCGTCCTCCGGCAGGTAGGCGAGGACGGCCTCGGCGATGAGCAGGTACGGCGGCGGCAGGCGCAGCACGTGCTCCGTCCACGCGGGGTCCGTCACCGAGGCCGCGACGGCCCGGCGGCGCTCGCCGTCGGGGAAGAACGCGCCGCGCAGGTCGACGACGTCGGGCAGGTCCACGTCGAGCCACCGCACCCGCCCGTCGTCCACCCGCTCGAAGCGCGTGCTGAGCCCCGCGCCGAGCTCCACCACCGTGCCGCCCGGCGACCGCTCCATGAACTCCCTGGTCCAGGCGTCGAAGACGAGCGTGCGCAGGACCGTGCCGAAGAGGTTCCCGGTGCCGGCCAGCCGCCCGAAGTCGTAATCGAGGGAGTCGACGACGGCCACCGCGTGCGGGTCGTCCAGCAGGCCGTCGCCGGTGCGTGCCGCGGCCGCGCGGGCGTACAGCGGGACGAGGAGCGACTCCTGGACGGCACCCAGCCGGGGCACTGTCTTCCTCACCGGGGCCCCTCCGCGTCCGCGGCGGTGACGCGGGCGAGCGTCGCGAGGACGCTGTCGACGGAGGGCATCGCGCCGCTCTCCCGCGTCCCGCTGTGCGCCGACACGCCGCTGCCCGTGGCCACCACGTGGACACCGTCCTCGCGCAGGGTCCGCAGGTTCCGCAGGGTCGCGGGCCGTTCCGCCAGCGGGCCGAGGGAGGGGGCGACGACGACGGGCGCCGTGGTGAACGCCGTGGTGGCGAGGGCGAGGGAGTCGGTGATGCCGTGCGCGTACTTGGCGATCCAGTTGGCGGTGGCGGGCACGACGAGGACGGCCTCCGCCCACGCGGCGGCCTCGCGGTGGTCGACCCGTCCCGTCGCCGGCCGCCAGTCGGGGCCCAGTACGGGGTTGCCGCTGGTCGCCGCCAGCGCGTCGGCGGACACGAGGCGCGTCGCGGCGTGCGTGACGCACACGCGGACGTCCCAGCCGTACCACTCGCGCAGGCACAGGATCCAGCTCGGTACGAAGGCCGCGGGCAGGGCGCCCGTCACCACGATCAGCACCCGGCCGTGCCGCAGGGGGATGTCGGGTCGTCGTGCCATGGTCACCACTCCTCTTCCCCGGCGGGCCCCTCCGGGCCGCCGGCCGTAGCCGGGTGCGCGCCCCGGGACGCCGCTTCCTCCAGCCACGCGCCGAAGCCCTCCGCCCCGCCCGCCGCGCCGATCACGCGCACCGCGTCCCTGAGCAGCCTCCGCGCCCCGCCGCGCCACCGGTCGGAGTCGGCCCGCGACGGCTCCTCCCCCGCGTACGACCGCCACGCGGCCATCGTCGCCTCGGCCGCACGGCCGGGGGGCGGGCACGGCGGGGCGCCGGGCGGGCCGTGGCGGGCGGGCGGGTCGTGGCGGGCGGGCGGGGAGGGAGGCGGGCCGTCGGCCCGGCACGTCGACAGGTACAGCCAGCCCGCCAGGAGTCCGGTCAGTACCGCCGCGGCGTTCCGGTCCTCGGCGGTCCCGCCGCGGGAGGCGGTCCTGGTGGGGTGCAGCGACCCCTCCCGGCCGAGGAAGGCCGCCAGCGCGACCCACCGCGCCCGGGCCCGCGCGTCCGGTCCGCCGGCCCGCGCGCCCGGGTCCGCGACGAGCACCTCCGTGCCCGGGCAGCACAGGCAGCCCGGGCCGCTCCCGCACGGCGAGACGCCCAGTCTCCCCAGCGGGTGGACGAGATCCCCGGGTCGGGGATGGCGCAGCAGCCGCGCCACCGTCACCAGGGACGCGGCCGGTTCGCCGGCGTAGCCGTAGAGCCGGCCGGTCGCCGACGGGACGTGGCGGCGCGCCCAGGCGACCTGGCGTGCGCCCTCCGTCCACGGTTCGGTCCACAGCAGCCGCGGCAGCGGCGCGCCGGAGGGGTCCGGCACCGCCACGACCCACGGCCGCGCCGAGGTCCGCACGACGCGGAACCCGTCGTCCCACACGGGGTGCCAGCGGCCCGAGCGCAGGGCCTCCCGCAGCGCGTGCAGGGTGCTGCCGCGCAGCGCGGGACCGGCCACCCGGGCCAGCCGGGTCACGGCCGCGTCCGCGGCGGGCCCGCCCGCGCGGACGGCCCGCTCCGCGCGTTCCAGCTCCGCCGCCGTCCCGGCGGCGCGAGTCGGTGCGCTCATCCCCGCTCAGCTCCCCTCGTCCACGGCGGTACGCAGGACCCGGGCGGCCAGCACCGGGCCGGCCGCGCCGGCCTCGCCGCCGCCGAGGGGTCCCCTCGCGGGCACCGGGACGTCGTTCACGGCGGCGCCGTGCCACTCGGCCGCGCCGCGCAGTGCCTCCAGCAGATGGCCGAGGTCGAGGAAGACGGTCGGGTAGGCGGCCCCGGTGCGGTAGCGCCACTGGACGCGGCGGATCGCCAGGTGCACCGCGATCACGGCGTCGCCGGGGCGCAGGGCGGCCGCCGCCGCGAGCCGGCGGACCGGGCCGGCGACGTCCGGCCGGTCGCCGTCGGCGAGCCCGGCCAGGGCGTGGGCGTCGGGGTCGTACGCGTGGACCGTGGTGGAGCCGTCGGCCCAGCGGCAGCCGACGGACAGGTCGAAGGGGTGCGCCGCCCCGTGGGACGGCGGCACCCGCCTGCTGCGCGGCAGGGGGCCGATGGCGGCGTCGTCGATCACCGCGTGGCTCAGGTACAGCACCCCGCCGAGCACCCGCAGCGGGTGGCCCCCGGGGTCGGCCACCGGGTGGGGCAGGTGGACGCGCGGCGCGTGCTCCGACAGGTCGGGAAGGGCGGGCGGGGGAGGGTCGCCGTCCGCGTACGAGGTCATGAGCGCGATGTCGTCGTCGACGAGGGCGGGGTTCCGGTAGTCGGCCGGGGGCGCCAGGTTCGCCAGGGCCCAGTCGTGCAGCGCGGGCGCGTCCCGCGGGGGCGGGTCATCGGGGGCCTCCCGGCGGAGGAGCCCGGCCCTCTCCAGGGAGGTGAGGCAGCCGGCGACCGCGTGCGCCGGGACGCCCGCCTCCTGCGCCAGCAGGCGCAGTTCCCCCGGGGTGCGGCCGGGCCGCCGGGCCAGGGCGCCGAGCAGCCGCCACACGGCCGGGTCCCCGAGGGCGACGCCGCGGGCCCCGCCGCGTCCGGGCACGTCGAGGAGCCAGCGGCCCCGCCAGTGGACCAGGCCGGCGGAGCCCGCCGGTGCCCACCGCTCCTCCACCGGGCCGGACGGCCGTGTGGTCGTCTCCATGTCACACCCCCAGGAAGTCGGGACGTACGCCGCCGGTGACGGACCGGCAGGCGGCGGTGAGGCGGGGCAGGCCCGGGCACACCACGCGCACGACGTGCAGCCCCAGCGCGTCGGTGAGCGGATCGCCGCAGTCGGTGTACGCGGCGGGCGCCCCGAGCGCGTCCAGCACGGAGGCCACCGGGCGCGGCGGGGCGGGTTCCGGCCGGGCGCGGCCGCCGCCCGGGGCGGCGGGGCCGTGGGGCTCCGGCCGTTCGGCGCCCGCGCCGCCGCCGAGGGCGGGGCCGGTGCCGGGCGGCGTCGCGGCGGGCCCGTCCGCTGCGCAGGAGCCGTCGGCCGGGAAGGCCCGGCGGAAGCGGTCGCCGTAGTCGCCGGGCACCTCGGTGTGCCCGGTGGCGGGGCCGAACCGCGCCCCGCCCGTCCGGGTCAGCGAGATCCCGGGCGCCGTGTGCATCTGGTACGCCTCGCGGCACGCCGACCGCACGGCGGCCTCGACGTCCGTGGCGGCGCCGCTGCCGAAGGCGGCCCGCGCCGTCCCGCCGTCCCCGGGGGTCAGGACGAGGCAGCCCGCCACGTGCCAGTCGCCCCGGCGGACGTGCCACACGTCGACACGGGCGCCGCGGAGCACCTGGGTGCCGTCGAGCAGCCACGCGAGGGCGGCGGCGCCGTGCCGGGCGCACCGGCGGCTTCCGGGGGAGGTCCACCACGCGTGCAGCGCGGCCCGCTCCAGGTGCTCGCGGGCGCCCCGGAGAAGGGCCTCGTCCTTGTCCGGGTGCGCGGCCATGCCCGTGGAGTCCGTGCGGACGTCCGGGGCCGGGCCGCGGCGCTGGGAGTCGACCACGGTGTGTTCGAGGGGGACCCAGGAGGCCCGCGCGTCCCGGACGTCGCGGGCCGACACCCACCAGCGCGGCCGGTCGTCGTCCCCGGAGCCGTGGGAGCGCCGCGGGGCGCCGCCGGGGTGCCGGGTGAAGCGCAGGCGCTCGCGCGGGCGCCGCAGGGTGCAGCGGCGTTCCAGGGCCTCCACCCAGCCGACGGCCAGGGCCGTCTCGGGGTCCTCGGCGATGCCGCCGCCGACCACGGCGGGGTGCGCCCGGGTGCCCGCCGGCACCGTCATGACCACGTCGGACGACCACAGCCGCAGCCCGGCGTCGTACACGACCCGCTGGCCGAGCAGCGGCCCGTGCGGCGGCGGGGTGCCGGTGCCGCCGGCGGCGTCCGTGCCGGGCCGGGCCGGCACGGGCCGGTGGGCGGTGCCCGCGTGGCGGGGGCACCACGGGTGCAGGACGGCCCGGTGCCGCGGCCCGGTGCCGCGGTCCGCGCCGGGTCCCGGGAGGTGCGCGCGCTCCCCCTCCCACAGGGCGGCGCAGGTCGGGCACGTCGAGACGGGCAGGTGGAGCCGCGGCGGTGGAGCGGCGGCGGTGCGGGTCCGGTCCGGGCGGCTGGTCACCGTCATGGCAGCACCACCCCGTACACGGGGAGCAGCAGCGGCCGGTCCGGGTGCAGCAGCCGCGCCGCGCGGTCGTCGAGGAAGCCGCCCACCGGGCAGTTCGCGATTCCCAGCAGGTGCAGGGCCAGGGTGAGGTTCTGCCCCATGTGCCCGGCCTCCAGCAGCGCGTACCGGTATCCGCGCTCCCCGTAGCGCGCCCCGTAGACCTCCAGGTCGGCGGTGAGCATCAGCACCGCCTGGACCTGTGACGGGCGGATCACGGTGGTGCGCAGGAGGCCCGGCACGTCGGCGTCGGCGTCCGGTCGCCGGGGCGCGAGGGCGCCGGTGGCGGGGTCCCACGGGTGGACGCCGCGCGCCAGCCCGGCGACGTCCTGGACGACGGCGTGCAGGGACACCGCGTAGCAGCCGCCGGCGCTCGGGTACGGGTACCGGCCGGTGGCGGGGTCCGGTGCGAGGGCGGCGCCCAGGGCGCGGGTGAGGGACCGCGCGCTCAGCCTCCCCGTCCTCGTCCTGCGGGAGCGCCGCCCGGCGACCAGGCGGACGAGCTCCTCGGGTCCGCCGTGTCGGGGGGCGCCGTCGGCCCCGGGGGGAGGGGCGTCGGCGTCGTCCGGTGCGCCGCCCGTCCCGGAGCCGGGGAGGAGGCCGGCCGGCGCCGGTTCGGGGAAGTTCCCGTAGGTGCTGTGCCGGTGGAAGCCCAGGGCCGCCTGGACGAACCACTCCGCCGGCGGATCGGCGTCGTCGAGCCGCTGCGCCGCGCTCATCGGACCGCCCCTCACCCGGCCGCGACCAGGTAGACGCCCGACTCCTCGAACCGCCGCGTGCCGATCAGGGCGTCCGTCTCCTCCGGGAGGTGGGCGGGCGTGGGGAAGGTCGTGAACCCCAGGGCCGTCAGCGCCACCAGGTAGCGCTGCGCGAACTGGCCGAGGATCGTCATGACGGTCCGGTACGCCCGCGAGTCGTGCGCGTACCGGAACATGTGGCGCTCCCACACCACGGACAGCAGCAGCGCGCAGGAGCCCCCGGCCGCCCTCTCCTGACCGGTGAACGCGGTCCGGACCTGCTCCCTGAGGTCGCCCCGCCGCACGAGCGAGAGCCGGTGGCCGGCCGGGTCGTAGTGGTAGAGCCCGGGTTCCACGCCGTCGACGTCGAAGGCCGCGAAATACGTCTCGATGTCCCCGTAGGTGTTCTCCAGGAGGACCGAGGGGCGGGTGGTGTACTCCCGCTCCGCGCGCCTGCGCATCTCCACGAGCGGGCGGTTGACGTCGCGCAGCAGCCGGCTCACGCGGGGGGCCGTCATGGGCACGCCGGTCCAGGGGACGTGGGTGCGGCGCGCCAGCAGCACCTCCCCCAGGTCGCGGTCCGGGTAGTCGGCCGGTTCGGGCAGGGCGACGTGGTGGTCGGTGTCCACGTGCTTCCAGAAGGACGGCGGCCCGTGGCGGTCGACGCGCTCCCGGAGCACCGCGTCGGGGTCGCTCGGCCGGGCGGCGTCCACGACGTCGCCGTACGGTTGCCCCTCCGTCCGGCAGTGCAGGATGAGGGCGTCGAGCCACCCGTACTTCCGCCAGCGCTCCGCCTCGTCGAGGAGGGGGTGCTCGAAGGACGACTCCCGCAGCACGCCGGACGTGATGAGCCGGGCCACCACCGCCCGGCACCGCTCCCGGTCCCATCCCGTGGCGTCCGCGCAGAGCCCGGCCAGGGCGTCCTCGTCCCGCGGCTCCGTGAGCCCGCCGAGGAACGCGAGGAGGCGCGTGTCGGGCAGCCGGACGGAGGTGCCCTCCAGCAGGAGGTCGCACACGAGCGGTTCCTCGATCCGGACCCTCATCAATTCATTGAGGGTGTACGACGCCATGACTTCCACCTTTCTCTCTTCCTAAGCGAGCGCCATGAAAGCCAGAGCGGGATTGAGCAGCCGGTCGTTGCCCAGTGCCTGGGCCACCGCCGCCTCGTTCACGGAGAAGGCGCGCAGGGTGCGCCATCCCATTCCCGCGGCCACCATCGCCATCGTTTCCAGGACGTGTCCGGCGTCGTAGTGGAGAACCCGGTACGAATGGCTCTCCCGATACCTGTACATACTGAGTTCGGCGCGGCTGGTGAGGACCAGGACGGCCGAGGGGCGCGCCATGTCCCAGCGGGACACGCCGACGACCTTCTTCTCGACCCATTCCGGATCGATCCCGTCCGCGATGCACTCCAGGGCGTGTTCCTTGACGGAGTAGTGGTACATCCCGTTGTCGAGGCCCTCGATGTCCAGGGCCAGGACGTACGCCTCGGTGGGGTGCCGGCTGCCGCCCGACGGGCTGGCCTTGCGGATGTGCTCCCCGGTGACGGGCAGCCTCTTGGTGCCGACCTTGCCGGCTCCGAACCACAGGACCTGCACGAGGTCCTGGAGGGTGCGCGGCGACGGCGCGCCGGACGTGGGGCGTCCCGGGGGATCCAGGACGTCGGCGATCGGGACGCCCACGGCCGTGCGGGGTGGGGGGAGGGGGACGAGGCGGTCGGCCACCGGCGGCATGTGGAGGGGCGGCGGTTCCTCCTCGCGGGTGTACTCCCGCATCAGCGCCACGTCGTGGCGCTGGCCGTCCTGGTGGCCGTAGTCGACCCGGGGGATGGCGTCGGTGGCCGCCTGGTAGCTGAACGCGTCGGCCCAGCCGTACGCGTGCCACCGCTCGCGTCCGGCGAACAGGTCCCGCTGCCCGGGGTCGTCGGCGACGAGCACGCCGAGGTCCAGCAGGCGGTCGATCTCGCGCTCGGCGGCCTCGCGGGACACACCGGTGCGCCCGGCGATCCGGCCGGCCGCGTCGTCCCGCGGCGTCCACTGCCGCAGGCCGGTCAGCAGGGTGAGCAGGTGCTCGTCCCGCAGGAGTCGCACGCTGTACGAGCGCAGCCCGCAGGGGCTGTGCACGTAGGACCGCTCGCCCACCCGCCGTAACTGGAGGTCCATCGCACAGCGGACGCGCACCGCGTCACCGTCCTTTCGTCCGGAAGTCGGGCCCTGTCCCCGCCGCCGTGCGGCGCGCCCGCGGCTCGGACAGGAGGTAGCGGATCTCCATCGCACCGGGTTCGGACCCGGAGGGCGCGGCCGCGGGGTCGGGCCGCCAGCCGCCCTTCTCGTAGAAGGCGCGGCCCCGTTCGTTGCGCTCCAGCACCCACAGGTACGCGGTCCGCGTGCCCTTCCCGGCCCACACGGAGAGGGTGGAGCGCATCAGTTCGCGCCCCACGCCCCGGTCCCAGCGCTCCGGCCGGGCGTAGAAGGCGTAGAGCTCCTCGGTGTCCGGCCGCTGCCGGAGGTCGTCGTCGCGGGCCGGCCCGAAGGCGGAGAAACCCGCGACCCCCTCCCCGTCGTCGTGGACGAGCACATGGGCGGACGCCTCGTCCGCCGCCGCGATCTGCGTGCGCCAGAAGCCGGCGAGCGCGGTGGTGTCCAGGCCGTCGAGCTCCGCGGCCGGGAGGATGCCCGCGTAGGCCGCGCGCCACGCGGCCGCCTGGACCTCCGCGATGGGGCCGGCGTCGTCCTCCCGGGCCCGGCGGGTGACCGCGGAAACCGAGTCGTGCAGGTTCATGTGCCGTTGCGTCCCTTTCGTACGGGGGTGGGCCCGGGGGCCCGACGCGGCTCGCCGCGCCGGGCCCCCGGAGTCGTGTTCAGCAGATGCAGCCCTGCTTCAGGAGCGTGGGAAGCATCTCGACTTCCTCGATCTCGATCTCGAAGACCGCGGCGTCGGCGCGCTCCACGTCGACCTCGCGCATCGCGTTGATCTGAGTCGTCGAGGGGTCGGCGAACTGGGAATTCATGGGAACTCCTTTCTCGGTTCGATCAGGACGACTTCAGGTTATGGAGCGAGGTTCGGGGCGACAAGGGAGTGAAATTGCCCGCCCGGGTCGGCATTCCCTTCGGCTGCGTTCCGCATTTCCGCTCCCGGCTGCCCGGACGGGGCGTGCCGGTGAAATGACAGGGCGCCCGCATTCCCTCGCGTGAGGAATGCGGGCGGCCGCCGTGCCGGTGTGACGGGCCGCGGCCGTGGGGCCGCGGGCGCGGGTGCGGGCAGGGGTTCGGGGGCGGGCAGGGGTTCGGGGGCGGGCAGGGGTTCGGGTACGGACGCGGGTGCGGCGTCGGCGACGCCGTGCGGGCGGGGGTGGGCGCGGCGTGCCGCGGTCACTCCGCCGCGGCGGCGCACTCCTCGAGCCGATGGGCGATCCGGTGCCAGTTCCGGGCGCACTCGCGCGCCAGTTGGGCCACCTGACCGGTGCGGTGCGGCGGCACGCGGGCCACCACCTCCGCGCAGTCCGCCGGCCTCACGACGTGCGTGCCCAGCCAGGACAGCAGCGACCGGCCCGATCCGCTGAGCCGGATCGACGGGTCCTTCCTCAGCTGCTCCACGATCGCCCCGGACCCGCCGGCCGGATCCGGGGCGTCCTTGCCGGGGGCGCCCCTGCCCGGAGCGCCCCCGTACGACGCGTCCTTGTCCGGCCCGCCCTTGTCCGGCGCGCCCTCGTACGACGCGGGGGGACCGGCCGGTACGGGCCCGGAGCCGCCGGCGCTCCGCACGGCGCGCCGGCGCGGCGGCACCGGGTCCTCCCCGCGGCGCATGCGTATGCGCACGTCCCGCGCGGTGGCGGGCGAGATGCCCGCGAGCCGGGCCACTTCCCGCAGCGTCGCGTCGGGCCGTTCCGCGAACAGCCGGCCGGCCAGGGCTCTGCGCCGCGCGCCGTCGGTCGGCCGGAGCCGGCCGTCGCGGCCCAGCCGGGCGTCCGGCGGCGGGGTACCGGCCTCCGGGGTCTGCGACCTCGCTTCCGGTGCGGTGTGCAACTGCGAGGGGCGCGCAGTTGAACGCTTGCGCACCGCGGCCACGGTGTGCTCGGACAGCCCCGTCTCGGCGGCGATGGCCCGGTCGGACCAGTGCGGGTGGGAGGCGACGATGCGGGCGGCGGCGCTGGTGCGGTCGGCCAGCGTCAGCGGCAGCCCGTGGGCGATGTTCGCGCGCACCGCCAGGACGAACGCGTCCTTCTCGTCACCGTCGAACATGCGGGCGCGCACGTGCGTGTCACCGCGGAGCCTCGCGGCGTGCACCCGGTGGGCGCCGTCGATGACCCGCATCGTGGCCCGGTGGACGACGATGGGCGGAAGCGGGTCGCGCGAGGCGCTGAGCATGCGGGCGTGCTCGTCGTTCCGGCCGGACAGACGCGGGGACCCCACGGTCCGCAGAGCGTCCAGGGGCAGCGTCTGTGTCGGTAAGTGCTCGATCTCCATCACGTTGTCGGACGTACCTTCCTGCGAGGTCGAACGGGTGCGGCTCGGCCGCGACTCGCATTCCCCACCGTGTCCGGCGCCGGCGCGTACGGCCGCGCCCGCGGTGTTCCGGCAGCCCCGTCCCTGACGGCGGGGGCGGACCGCGGCGCCGCACGGGGTACGGCCGGGAGCCTGTGGACACGGGCGCGGAGCCTGCGGCCTGTCGCGGTACCGGAGAGTGGTGCGCACGGTGACTGCGGTGCGTGAGCGTCGCATAGCGGACAAGGGACGGTCAACCCGTCCGCTGGAACGGATGGCCGGAATGCGCCAACCCCACGACGCGGTCGCATTTTCAACCAACTGCGCTGGTCACACCGCCTGTTCGGGTGGTGAAACGAAACGATCAGGCCATCGCGGGGCGCGTGTCTCCGCTCACCCTTGTCAACTACAGCGGACGCCTGTTTCGATGGCCGCGGCCGGTCGCCGTCCCCCGGGGACGGTGCGCCGCCCCCGCTTCCGCCACCTCTCCCTCCAGGACCTCCCATGGGACCCAGCGAACCCGAGCCCCCCGCCGCCGGCGAGTCCCCCGCCCCCGGAAGGCCGTTGCTGCGAAAACTCCAGCAGCGGCTCAACGAGCTCCTCGATGCCCACTACCCGGACGAGCGCAGGCGTCCCGGCTACGCCCGGCTGGCCAAGGAGATCCGCGACGTGACCGGGGGCACCATCTCGGGGACGTACCTGTGGGAACTCGCCACCGGCAAGAAGCGGAACGTCACCCTGGAGCAACTGGACATCCTGGCCTCGTTCTTCGGGGTTCCCCCCGAGTACTTCCTCAACGACGACGTGGCCGAGCGGGTCAACACGCAGCTCGCCCTCGCGTCGGCGCTGCGCGACGCGCGGGTGCGGAACCTGGCCATGCGCGCGGAGGGCCTGTCGCCCGCGAGTCTCGACGCCCTGCTCGCCATGGTCGACGAGGCCCGGAGGATCCAGCAGTTGTCGTCCCCGGCCTCCGGGCGGGACCCGGGCGCGGGGGACGCGGACGACCCGGGGGCCGGCACGACGTCCTGAACCGTCGCCGAGGCCCGCGACGTCGACCACCGTCGCGGGCGGCAGCCCCGCGTTCCGGGGCCCGCAGTGGGGAGTAGCGATGCCCTCCGACACCCACACGTACCGACGCTGCCCGGGACGGGGCAGAGGGGGAACACACATGCTGCACGGGGACATGGCCTTGCGCCGGCGATGTCGGGCCGTTCTGCGCGGCTTCCACATCCCCCAGCCGTTTTCGGTCGAGGCCCTGTGCCGGCGGCTGGGAGAGGAGCGGCGGCGGCCCATCCACCTGCACGCCCTGCCCCTGCAGGCGGCCAGGGCGGGCACCTGCGGCCTGTGGCTGTCCACCGCGACGGACGACCACATCTTCTACGAGCAGCGGACCACCCGTGTGCACCAGGACCACATCGTGCTGCACGAGATCGGCCACATGCTGTTCGACCACCACGCCCTCGACGAGGACGACTCCTGGATCGCGGCCCTCCTCACCGATCTCGACCCCCGGGCGGTCCGCCGCATGCTCGCCCGCTCCGACTACTCCACCCGCCAGGAACGCGAAGCCGAGATGATGGCCAGTCTCATCCGTACCGACCTGCCGTCGTCGGCCGCCGCCGCACCGGCCTCCGGCCAGGCGACCGGCGTGCTGGCGCGGCTGCGGGACGGGCTCGGCTTCGGTGGGTGCGATGAGGACTGACACGGCGGCCTTCGCGGCGTGGCTGTCGGTCGTCAGCACGGTGGCGCTGTGGAGCGCGGTGCTGCTGCGTGCCTCGTCCGCGCTGCGCTCGCCCAACCAGCGCGGCCTGTGGCTGGCCGTCGCCACGGCCGCGACCGCCATGACGCTGCACCTGCCCGCCGTCCACCGGCGCGTCGCGTGCGGCGGGGACCACGTGTACGACGTCGCACTGGCCAAGAACCTCATCGGCGTCGTGTCGGCCGCCGCCGTCCTCCACTTCGTCACCATGGCCACCGCGAGCCGGCGGCTCCGGTACGGCCTGCACGCCGTCACGGCCGTCGTCCTGGGTTCCCTGGTCCTGCTCCACGCCGTCGCGCCCGCCCACGAGGCGCACACCATCCGCGGCGCGGGCGCCGCCGCCCCGTCGGTCCCCTACTGGCTGGTCCTGATCGGGGCGCACCTGCTGACCAACGCGGTGTGCGTCGCGGTGTGCTGGCGGTACGGGGCGCGGGCGGAGAGCCCGCTGCTGCGCTCGGCGCTGTGGCTGTTCGGTCTGGGCACGGCGGTCGCGGGCCTGTACTGGGCCGGGCACCTGGTCCGCCTCCTGTCCGGCGCGACGTGGGTCTCTCCGCTCCTCGCGCCGGCCATGGGCGTCCACGGGCTGCTCCGGGCGGCCGCCCTCCTGGTCCCGGCGATCCCCGCCGTGCGCCGGGCCGGTACGGACATCGCCACCATCTGGCGTCTCACGCCGCTGTGGCGGGAGCTGGTCGAAGCGGTGCCCACGGTCGCGCTGTCCCGCCCCCGGGCCAGGTCGCTGGACGTCCTGTGGCCCCTCGCCCCGTGGCGGCTGCTCGCCTACCGCAGGGTCATCGAGACGCGGGACGCGATCCTCGTGCTGCACGGCCACGTCGACCCGGGCACCGCCGAGGCCGCACGGGCGCACGCCGCCGGGCACCTGCCGGAGAGCGGACGGGAGGCCTTCGTCCTGGCCTGCCTGCTGCGGGCCGCGCGGGCCGCCAGACTCGCGGGACGGAGCGAGGCGTCACCCCCGCGGGAGCCGTCCGGCGGCGCCCCCCGGGACCTGCCGGACGAGCGGAGGTTCCTGCTCCAGGTGGCCGAGGCGTACCGGTCGCCGGCAGCCGCCCGCTTCGCCCGGACGCCGGACCGGGCCGCCGCCTCGCCCTGAGCACCGCCGGGCCGCCCGGCCGCCCGGCCCCACGGCCACCCGAACGACCCAACCACCCGGACGCCCCCGGACCCGCGGGGGCCGCACACCGACGCAACCAGGGAAGACCTGCCATGACCCGTGTCCTGATCACCGGTGCCACCTCGGGCATCGGCGCCGCCTTCGCCCGCCGGTTCGCCGCCGTCCGCTTCGACCTCGTACTGGTCGCGCGTGACGAGGAACGTCTCGCCGGCACCGCCCGGAGCCTCCGGGACCGCCACCGCGTGCGGGTCGAGACGCTCGCGGCCGACCTCCTCGACCCCGCGGGGCGCTCCGCCGTCGAGGAGCGGCTCTCCGACCCCTCCGCTCCGGTGGACGTCCTGGTCAACAACGCCGGATTCGGCCTGCCCGCGCCCTTTCCGCACAGTCCGGTCGAGGACGAGGAGCGCATGCTCGACCTGCTCACCCGGGTGCCCCTGCGCCTGACCCACGCCGCCGTGCCCGGCATGACCGCCCGCCGCCGGGGCGCCGTGATCAACATCGCCTCCGTCGCCGGGCTGCTGCCCACGGGCACCTACGGCGCCGCCAAGGCCTGGCTCATCGCCTTCAGCGAGTCCCTGCGCGTCGACCTCGCGCCGCACGGCGTCAAGGTGGTGGCCGTGTGCCCGGGGTTCACGCGTACGGAGTTCCAGCGCCGCGCCGGAATGGACGTGAGCGGCCTGCCCGAGTGGGCGTGGCTGGAGCCCGACCGCGTCGTCGCCGACGCGCTGAAGGACCTCGCGCGCGGCCGGCCGGTCAGCATCGCCGGCCGGCGGTACCGGGCCTACGCCTTCGCGGTCCGCCACCTCCCGCGCACGGTCGCCGCGCGCATGGCCCTCTCCCGCGCGCCGCGGGACTGAGGCGCGTTCCCCCGCGGTACCCGGCCGTGGCCCGTGGCGGGCCGGCGCGTCCCGCCACGGGGCGCCCGGCCGGGTGCCGCCGCGCGCCGTCCGTCAGGCCCCCGCGCCCTCCGGCAGGTGGGCGCCCGTGGACGGGGCCGCCGCGCGCGACCGGGCCCGGCGGCCGCCGGGAGCGGCCGCGTGGAGTTCCCAGTCGGGCTCGCCGAAGGGCCTGGGCGGAACGGTGGCGGGGGTGGTGGTGCGCATGGGGACTCCCGGGGACGCGGTGATCGGCTGCCCGGGGCCGTGGTCGGCGGCCCCGGTCGGTCCCATGCCTACCGGGGGCGTACGGCCGGAGGGAAATCGCCCGGACACCGACGGCCGGTAAGCGGACGTCTCCCCCTTAACGATGAAAAATTCAACCACGGAGATCTTGTTGCGGAACGGCCCCCGGGCGCGCCCCGGAACGAAGTCCTCCGCGGAACGTGACCGTCGCACGGAGATTCTTTCGCCCCGGGGCCGGCGCCGTGACGGGTGCCACAGCGCGAAGGTGTCCTTAAACCACCCGGCGCCGCGTGGCGCGCAGCCACTCCCTGTTCATGGCCGAGATGGACGGCAGCGGGATGCCCTTGGGGCACGCCGTGGCGCACTCGCCGGTCAGCGTGCAGCCGCCGAAGCCCTCCGCGTCCATCTGCGCCACCATGTCCAGCACCCGGCTCTCCCGCTCGGGCGCGCCCTGCGGCAGGACGTTGAGGTGGTTGACCTTCGCCGAGGTGAACAGCATCGCCGAGCCGTTGGGGCAGGCCGCGACGCAGGCGCCGCAGCCGATGCACTCGGCGTGTTCGAAGGCCCGGTCGGCGTCGGCCTTCGGCACGGGCGTGGCGTGCGCCTCGGGGGCGGAGCCGGTCGGGGCGCTGACGTACCCGCCGGCCTGGATGATCCGGTCGAACGACGACCGGTCCACGACCAGGTCCTTGACGACCGGGAACGCGGCGGCCCGCCACGGCTCGACGTCGATCGTGTCGCCGTCCCGGAACGACCGCATGTGGAGCTGGCAGGTGGTGGTGCGCTCCGGGCCGTGGGCGTCGCCGTTGATGACGAGGCTGCACGCCCCGCAGATGCCCTCGCGGCAGTCGTGGTCGAAGGCGACGGGCTCCTCTCCGCGCAGGATCAGCTCCTCGTTGAGGGTGTCGAGCATCTCCAGGAACGACATGTCCGGGGAGATGCCGTCGACCTCGTAGGTGGCCATGGTGCCGGGGGCGTCGGCGTTCTTCTGGCGCCAGACGCGCAGGGTGAGCCTCATGCGTAGCTCCGCTGGGTGGGGTGGACGTACTCGAAGACGAGGTCTTCCCGGTGGAGGACGGGCGCCCGGCCGGTTCCGGTGAACTCCCAGGCCGCCGCGTACGAGAACTCCTCGTCCTTGCGGGCGGCCTCGCCGTCCGGGGTCTGGGACTCCTCCCGGAAGTGGCCGCCGCAGGACTCGGTGCGGTGCAGCGCGTCGAGGCACATCAGCTCGGCGAGTTCGAGGTAGTCGACGATCCGGTTGGCCTTCTCCAGGGACTGGTTGAGCTCCTCGCCGCTGCCCGGCACCTTGACGCGCCGCCAGAACTCCTCGCGGATCTCCGGGATGCGGGCGAGGGCCTCGCGCAGGCCCCGGTCGGAGCGGGCCATGCCGCAGCGGTCCCACATCAGTTCGCCGAGCTCGCGGTGGAAGGAGTCCGGGGTGCGGTCGCCGTCGACGGCGAGCAGCCGCCGCAGCCGGTCCTCGGTCTCCGCGACCGCTCCGGCCACCGCCGGGTGGTCGCCGGCGACGGGCGGGAGGCCGGGGACCCGGGCGAGGTAGTCGTTGACGGTGGACGGCAGGACGAAGTAGCCGTCCGCGAGGCCCTGCATCAGCGCGGACGCGCCGAGCCGGTTGGCGCCGTGGTCGGAGAAGTTCGCCTCGCCGATCGCGAACAGGCCGGGGACGGTGGTCTGGAGGTCGTAGTCGACCCACAGCCCGCCCATCGTGTAGTGCACGGCGGGGTAGATCCGCATCGGCACCTCGTACGGGTCCTCCGCGGTGATCCGCTCGTACATGTCGAAGAGGTTGCCGTACTTCTCCTCGACCTTCCCGCGGCCCATGCGCCGGATCGCGTCGGCGAAGTCCAGGTAGACGCCCTGCCCGCCGGGGCCCACTCCCCTGCCCTCGTCGCAGACGTTCTTCGCGGCGCGGGAGGCGATGTCGCGCGGGACGAGGTTGCCGAACGAGGGGTAGATCCGCTCCAGGTAGTAGTCCCGCTCGTCCTCGGGGATCTCGTTCGGCGGACGGGTGTCGCCCTGTGCCCTGGGGACCCAGATGCGGCCGTCGTTGCGCAGCGACTCGCTCATCAGCGTCAGCTTCGACTGGTGGTCGCCGGTGCGCGGGATGCAGGTGGGGTGGATCTGGGTGAAGCAGGGGTTGGCGAAGTACGCGCCGCGGCGGTGGGCCCGCCAGATCGCGGTCGCGTTGGAGTTCACGGCGTTCGTCGACAGGTGGAAGACGTTGCCGTAGCCGCCGGACGCCAGGACCACGGCGTCCGCGACGTGGGTGGTGATCTCGCCGGTGACCAGGTCGCGGGCGACGATGCCGCGCGCCCGCCCGTCGACGACGAGGAGGTCGAGCATCTCGGTGCGCGGGTGCATCTCGACGTTGCCGGCGGCGATCTGCCGGGACAGCGCCTGGTAGGCGCCGAGGAGTAGCTGCTGGCCCGTCTGTCCGCGGGCGTAGAAGGTGCGGGAGACCTGGACGCCGCCGAAGGAGCGGGTGTCGAGCAGGCCGCCGTACTCGCGGGCGAAGGGGACGCCCTGGGCGACGCACTGGTCGATGATCTGGACCGAGATCTGCGCCAGGCGGTGGACGTTGGACTCGCGGGCGCGGAAGTCGCCGCCCTTGACCGTGTCGTAGAAGAGCCGGTGGACGGAGTCGCCGTCGTTGCGGTAGTTCTTCGCGGCGTTGATGCCGCCCTGCGCGGCGATGGAGTGGGCGCGGCGCGGGGAGTCCTGGTAGCAGAACTGGACGACGTGGTAGCCCTGTTCGGCGAGGGTCGCGCCGGCGGACCCGCCGGCCAGGCCGGTGCCGACGACGATGACGGTGTGCTTGCGGCGGTTGGCCGGGTTGACCAGCTTCGCCTCGAAGCGGCGGGTGTCCCAGCGCTCGGCGACGGGCCCCTTCGGGGCCTTGGTGTCGGCGATCGGCTCGCCGGTCGTGTACGAGGTGTAGGCGCTCATGTCAGCTGACGACTCCGGTCATGACGGCGACGGGTACGGCGACGAAGCCCGCCGTGAGGACCAGGGCGAGCGTGGTGGCGGCGGCCTTCAGGGCGCGGTCGCGGCGGGCGCTGCCCACGCCGAGGGTCTGCGCGGCGCTCCAGAACCCGTGCCGGACGTGCAGGCCGACCGCGAGCATGGCCACGAGGTAGATGACGTTGCCGTACCAGGTCGAGAAGGTCGCGACGACGTTCTCGTAGGGGTGGCCGGGCTGGGCGTTGCCGTTCACGGTGAGCGTCGTCAGGTCGAGCAGGTGCCAGACGACGAACAGGGCGATGATGACACCGCCCCAGCGCATGGTGCGGGTCGCGTAGCTCGCGCGCCGGCGCTTGTGGACGTAGCGGGTGGGGCGGGCCCTCCGGTCGAGCCGGCTGAGCTGGTACGCCGACACCCCGTGGGCGATCACGGCGGCGAGCAGGCCCACCCGGACGATCCACAGGGCCCATCCGTGGTGGAGGACCGGGGCGCCCATGGTGCGCAGCCAGTGGCCGTAGGCGTTGAACTCGTCGGGGCCGAAGAAGACCTTCAGGTTGCCCATGACGTGGGCGACCAGGTAGGCGAGGAGGATCAGGCCGCTGACGGCCATGACCGCCTTCTTGCCGACGGTCGATCCGAGGAAGGTGCGCCGGGGAGGGCGCCGGGGGGAGGGTTGCCGCTCCGCTCCCGAGGAGTGCGTCCGCGTTGCCAGAGCCATGGGACCCGACGCTAGGGCCGGACGGGCCAGAGGTCCAAGACATGGCCCGGCTGATCTCGATAGCCTGCGCCTATCATGGCCGCTTACCCTGGGCTCATGCAGTTCCAGCAGCTCGTGTACTTCGTGGCGGTCGCCGAGACCCGGCACTTCACCCGGGCCGCCGAGCGGGTCCACGTCTCCCAGCCGTCGCTGTCGCAGCAGATCCGGGCGCTGGAGAGGGAGCTGGGCGCCGAGCTGTTCAGCCGGGCGCGCGGGAACATCGCGCTGACGGACGCCGGCGAGGCCCTGCTGCCGCTGGCCCGGCGCATCCTGGCCGACGCGGACACGGCGCGGCACGAGGTGCAGGAGCTGGCCCGGCTGCGGCGCGGGCGGGTGCGCCTGGGGGCGACGCCGAGCCTGTGCACGGGCCTGCTGCCCGATGTGCTGCGGGCCTTCCACGACCTGTACCCGGGCATCAGGCTGTTCGTCGAGGAGGGCGGCTCCCACGACCTGGTGCGGGAGCTGGCGCGCGGTGCGCTGGACCTCGCGCTGGTGGTGCTGCCGCTGCCGACGCCGTCGCCCGCGCTGACGACGGTGCGGCTGCTCCAGGAGGACCTGGTGGTCGTGTCGTCGGCGGCGGACCCGGCGCCGCGGCGGCCGGTGCGGATCGCGGACCTCCAGGGGCGGCCGATGGTGATGTTCCGGCACGGGTACGACCTGCGGGAGCTGACGGTCGCGGCGTGCCGGGCGGAGGGGTTCGAGCCGTCGTTCACGGTCGAGGGCGGCGAGATGGACGCGGTGCTCGGGTTCGTACGGGCCGGCCTGGGCGTGGCGGTCGTGCCGAGCATGGTGGCGGCGCGGGCGGGGCGGGACCTGCGGGTCACCGCGCTCGCGCCGCCGGGGCTGCGGCGGACCATCGCGCTCGCGCACCGGAGCGACGTCGCGCCGCCGCGCGCGGCCCGCGAGCTGCAGCGGGTGCTGCTGCGGTCGACCGTGGGGGCTGAGGACCGGCCCGTGGGGGGCTGAGGGCCGGCCGCGCGCGGGGGCCGCTACACCGCGTCGGCCAGGAGCAGCGAGTGGATCCGGTCCGGGGCGCCGGGGCGGGCGTAGTACCAGCCCTGGGCGGTGTCGCAGCCCAGCGCCCGCAGCTGCTCGGCCTGCGCCGCGGTCTCCACGCCCTCGACGGTGACGGCGAGTTCCAGGCTGTGGGCCAGGGAGACGATGCCCTCCACGATCTTCATGTCGACCGGGTCGGCCGGGTGCTGCTGCATCCCGCGGGTGAAGGAGCGGTCGAGCTTCAGGACGCTCACCGGGAGGCGGCGCAGGTTGGCCAGGTTCGAGTAGCCGGTGCCGAAGTCGTCGAGCGCGATGTCGACGCCCATCTCGGCCACCTGCCGCAGCGGCTTGAGGAGGTCCTCCTCGGCGCCGATCAGGGCCGACTCGGTGACCTCCAGGCACAGGGCGCCGGGAGCGAGGCCGGAGCGCTCCAGGACGTCGGTGATGTCGCCGACCAGACCCGGGTGGTGGAGCTGGGTGGGCGACAGGTTGACGTTGATGCGCAGCGGGCCGCCGTCGGCGTGGCGGTGCGTCCAGAACCTGGCCTGGCGGACCGCCTCCTCCAGGACCCAGCGGCCGAGCGGCACGATCAGGCCGGTGTGCTCGGCGAGCGGGATGAACCGGTCGGGGCCGAGCACGCCGTGCTGCGGGTGGCACCAGCGGACCAGGGCCTCCGCGCCGTGCACGGTGCCGTCGCCGAGGTGGACGAGCGGCTGGTACTCGATGAAGAACTCGCCGCGGTCCAGGGCGGCGGGCAGCGCGGTCGTCAGTCCGTGCCGGGTGATGGCGCGGGCGTCGGCCTCCGGGTCGGCCCGCTCGTACCGGTTGCCGCCCGCCGACTTGGCCCGGTACATGGTGATGTCGGCGCTGCGCAGCACGTCCGCCGGGCCGCGTTCGCCGGCGCGGCCCTCGACGATGCCGACGCTGCCGCGCACGGTGATCTCGCGGCCGTCCAGGCTGATCGGGGTGGACAGGGCGCCCAGGATGCGGCCGGCGAGCTCCTCGGCGTCCCGCGCCGTGACGTCGGGGCCGGTGGTGAGCGCCACGAACTCGTCGCCGCCGAGCCGCGCGACCATCTCGCCGGGCGCGGTGGCGCAGGACTGCAGGCGGTCGGCGACCTCGACGAGGAGCCGGTCGCCGGCGGCGTGCCCGAGGCTGTCGTTGATGGCCTTGAAGCCGTCGAGGTCGAGGTAGCAGAGGCCGAAGCGGGAGTCCTCGCCGGCCGTGAGGGCCTTCTCCAGGCGCTCGGAGAACAGGGTGCGGTTGGGCAGCCCGGTCAGCGCGTCGTGGGTGGCCTCGTAGCGCAGGCGCAGGTTCAGCAGCCGCCGCTCGGTGGTGTCCTCCATGAGGGCGAGCTGGTACTGGGGGCGGCCCTCGGGGTCGCGGAGCAGGGACACCGTCAGGTTGGTCCACAGGACGGTGCCGTCGGAGCGGTAGAACGGCTTCTCCACGCGGAAGTGGTCGCGTTCGCCGCGCACCAGCTCTCCGTACAGGTTCCAGACGTGCGGGGCGTCCTCGGGGTGGACCCACTCGGTGACCCTGCGGCCGCGGACGACCTGCTCCAGGCCGCCGAACATCCGGGTGAGGGCGCCGTTGACGTCGAGGACGTTGCCCTCCAGGTCGGCGATGCCTATGCCGATGGCCGCGTCCTCGAAGACGGCGCGGAAGCGGGCCTCCGTGGCGTGGAGGGCCTGTTCCGCGAAGGCGCGGGCGGCGAGCGCGGACCGGGCGATGGCCTCCTGCTCGCTGAGGGTCCGCTCGCGCAGCGCCCGGGCGAACCCGGCGGCCAGGGCGTGCTGGAGGCGGGCGCAGCGGGCCCGCAGGTCGTCGACGGGCGTGTCGGCGCCCGCACCGCAGTACAGCACCAGGTACGAGTCGACGACGCCGAGCGTACGGCTCAGGGCGTCCGGGTCCGTGCAGTGCGCGGCGACCAGGGCGGCGCCGACCGACTGGGCGGGCGCCACGTCGAACGGCCGGGCGCGCAGCGCGGCGCTGAGCAGCCGGGCGAGCGGCAGCAGGTGCTGTTCGAACTCGATACGGGTCATCGACGTGGCGGTGACCGGGAAGATGGCCCGGCTCCATATCGTCGCGAACCGCTGGAGTCTGTCCTCCAGGTCGTCGGGGTCCGCCGCGGGACCCGACGCCTGCGCCGGCGTGCTCACCCCTTGCGCCCCACCCCGGCGAAGCCCGAGAAGGCGTAGGGATCCTCCTGCTCGGGCGGGGTGTCGGGCCGCCAGTGCGGCATCGCCACGAGGCCGGGGTCGACCATCTCGCAGCCGTCGAAGAACCGGGCGACCTCGTCGCGGGAGCGCATCACCAGCGGGTTGCGGATGTCGCGGTACACGCCGACGGTGCCGCCGGCCTGCTCCTGCGGCACCGGGAGGCCCTCGAACGACGCGTGGGTGAGGATGATGAGGCTGCCCGGCGCCAGGGCGTCGCGGAGTTCGGCGACCGCCTCGTACGGCCGGTCGGAGTCCTCCAGGAAGTGCAGGACGGCGACGAGCAGCAGCGCCACGGGCCGGTCCAGGTCGAGGAGCCGGGACACCTCGGGGCTGCGGAGGACGTCCTGCGGCTTGCGCAGGTCGGCGGCGGCGATCGCGGCGCGGTCGTTGCCGTCGAGTACGGCCTTGCTGTGGGCGACGGCGACCGGGTCGTGGTCGACGTACACGACGCGCGCCCGGGGGTCGGCCTGCTGGGCGACCTCGTGGACGTTGCCGAACGTGGGGATGCCGGAACCTATGTCGAGGAACTGCGCTATGCCCTCGTCGACGGCGTGGCGCACGGCGCGGCGCATGAACGCCCGGTTGGCCTGCATGATCTTGGGCAGGCCCGGCAGGAACTCCATGGCCCTGCGGGCCGCTTCGCGGTCGACCTCGAAGTTGTGGGAGCCGCCCAGGTAGTAATCATAGATACGGGACACGCTCGGCACCGACAAGTCGATGCCCGGCGGGGCCCAGGCGGGACGGTCCATCAAATCTCCAACAGTCGCCACGGTGTTCGGCCTTGGTGATGGCCGGTGTTCGAGCCGAGGCTACTGATCGCCCGCCTGGAGGGCGAGGGGAAACGGAAAAATCCGGTCCGTTCTCGGTCACAGGCCGCTGGCACGTGCGCGCGTCGACGAGCGGCCCGCCGGTCCCGCGGGGGAGGGGCGCGGCGGGTCGCCGTCCGGGCCCGAAGTCGCGTGGGGGGACTCTACTCGGGTGCTCCGGCCGGCTTCCCGTCGGGTGACACGGCGTACCGACCGCCCTCCTCCCCTTGGCCGTCGGTGTCGCCGGGCGCCCTGTCGCCGGCGGAAGCGGGGAGCGGCAGACGGCCTGCCGGGCCTTGCCGCCGGTCCGGCCGAAGGTCGCGTGGCCCTCGGCGGTGACGCCCTCGGCGTCGTCCTCGGTGTCGTCCTCGGCGGTGGGTGCCAGGACCGGCCGCCGACGCGGTCGCCCGGTCCTGGGCGCGGGCCGTCGGTGCCGGCGGGGCTGCCACCGCGGCCGCCGCGAGCGCCGTGCCGCGCCGGTCCCTCCTCCCGGCTCCCGTCGTGTCGGCTTCCTGCGCGGCGTCCGCGGTGCGCCGTCTCCTGGCCCCGGGTACGGGCGCGGGGGCGGGAGCGTGCGACGTGCCGGAGAAATGGGGGCGTTCCCAGGGGTGACGAAGGGGACAGCCGTTCGAGAGGGGGCCACCATCAGGCGAACGGGGGCGGTTCCCGGCGTGGCGCGCCGCCGGTCCGCCCATGCTCCTCGGCGTGTACGGATCCCTTGCCGCACGGGGGTTGGCGAGCGCGGCGCTCGCCTGGCCGCTCGTGCTCTCCCCCGCCCTGTCGGCGCCGGTGTCGGCACACGCCTGCGCGTACGCGTCGACCGGCCCCGGCGGCCGTACGGTCGCGGTGGCCGTCGCGGGCGACCCGCACTGCACCCCTTCCCCGACGCCCTCGCCGACGCCGTCCCCCACCTCTTCACCCTCCCCCACCCCCTCGCCGTCCGCGACGCCGACACCGGGGCCCTCGCCGACTCCGTCTCCGACCCCGGCCCCGACCCGCCCGTCGCCCCCGCCCCGCCCGTCACCCCCCGGACCGGTGCCGCCGCCCGTGCCCGGGCCTCCGGCCGCTCCCCCGGCACCCGCTCCTCCCCCGGCACCCGCTCCTCCCCCGGCGTCCGCGCCGCCGCTCCCGCCCCCGCCCCCGTCCCCGCCGCCGGCACCACGGCCGGCACCACGGCCGTCGGCCGCGCCCGCCTCCCCGCCGCTTCCGCCGCCCGCCTACCGGGGCGCGCGGCGGCAGAAGGCGGAGGGCGGGCCGTCCATGGTGTCGGTGATGCTCCTGCTCACGGTGCCCGCCGTGTTCGCCGCGGTCGTCCTGCGCCCCCGCTCCCGCTGAGACCGAGAGGGAACCCCCGTGTCGGAATGGCTTGTTCTCGCCCTTGCGATGGCCGCCGCGTGCGCGGTCGTCCTCACCATCGCCGTCATCAACAACCGCCGGGTCGGCGAGGACGACGACCCGACCGAGACGCCGGACGTCATGGAGTACATGACGATGATGATCGGCGTGGTCTACGCGATCGTCCTCGGCCTGGCCATCGCCGGCGTCTGGGAGGGCCGCGGCGCCGCCCAGGAGAGCGTCCGCCGGGAGGCGCAGGCGCTGCACGAGGTGGTGGTGCGCTCCGAGGTGTGGCCCGACGGCGTGCGGCGGCGGATCACGGCCGACGTCGACGCGTACGTGCGGCACGTGGTCGGCCCCGAGTGGCGGGCCATGGCCGAGCGGGGCGAGGTCACCGCGGAGGGCGACGCGCTGCTGCACCGGGTGCGGCGCACGGTCGCCGCGTACCGGCCGGCCGACGCGCACGAGGCGGAGGCGTACCAGCCGCTGGTCGACCAGGTGGCGGCGGCCGACGACGCGCGCAGCGCGCGGGCCGACACGGCGGGCGAGACGATGCCGGGCGTGGTCTGGTTCGGGCTGGTCACCGGGGCCCTGACCGCGGTGGGCCTGATCTTCGCGCTGCAGATCCGGCGGACGTTCCGGGAGCTGCTGCTGGCGGGCCTGTACAGCGCGCTGATCGCGTTCCTGCTGTTCCTGATCTGGGCGATCGACGCGCCGTTCGGGCGCGGCGTGTCGGCGACGACGGAGCCGTTCCTGCACCACTTTCCGCATCTGGGCGACTGAGCGGGGCACGAATGTGGGCCGTCCGGGTGAGGGAATGCCCCATTCGCCCGTCCGGGGTCGCGGGTGTGGTAGAGCGCTTCTAGCGTTCCGGACATAGAGGGTCATGTCACAGCTTTCGCGGAAGTCGGTTCCGCACTGCCCCTCGGACCGGAGGACTCATCACATGCGTGCGATAGGTGCCGCTTCCGCCGCTCTGCTCGGAGCGGCGGCTCTCGCTCTCACCGCTCCTCCCGCGGCCGCGGTGGACCCGTTCGTCGTCTCCCCCTCGACCGTCAACCCGGGCGGCCGCGTCGTGCTGTCGGCACCCGGCTGCTCGGGCACCGCCATGGCCTCGTCGGGCGTCTTCGACACCGTGACCATCCCGGCGGGCGGCTCGACCATGGCCACCGTCGACTGGGACGCCCGGCGGGGCACGGTCTACACGGTGTCCTTCACCTGCGCCGGGGGCTCACCCGGCTCGGCGCAGCTGACCATCGCGTCCGCGAGGACGAGCTCGACCGCGGTGCCGACCGTGACCCGGACCAGCACCGTCACCGCCGCCCCCTCGGGCGTCCGGGGCGGCCTGGGCGGCAGCGTCGGCACCTGGAACGCCGGCGAACTGGCCGCGGGCGGGGCGCTGGTCGCCGCGGCGACCGCGGGCACGGTCTACCTGGTGCGCCGCAGGACCGCGAGCCGCCGCCACTGACACCCCCGACCCGGTACGGCCACCGCGTGGCCACGCCCGTCGCCCCGAGTCCTGGCCAGGACTCGGGGCGACGGGCGTAGTCGGCCGACCGGGAGGTTCGGCCGGTCAGGCCTTTCCGCCGCTCATGCGGCGCCGGCGGCCGACGAACACGGCACCGCCCAGAGTCGCGGCGCCGACGAGCGACGCCCCGACGGCCATCTCGGTGGAACTGGGCGCCAGGGAGCCGCCCAGGCCGCCGTCCGTGCCCCGGCCGCGGATGACGGTGAAGGACGCGGTGGCGACCCGCGGGCTGTCGCTGCACCTGACCGCGAGGTTGTACCTGCCCGGCGTGGCGTGGTCGTAGATCCGCGGCGTGGCCGCGGAGTGGCCCGAGTCGTTGACCGTGAGGGCCGTCTTGGGGAACGCGTTGGACGTGACGGTGCCACCGTGGCCGCACCCCATGGCGCTGACCGCCAGGCTGCCGCCCTGGTGCACCCGGGTCGGGGAGACCGTGACGTTCGTCGGACCTTTGGTGGCGTGGGCGAGCGGGGCCGTGAACCCGATCGCCGCGCAGGCGGTGGCGGCCACCGCGAGGGCGCGTGAAGCACGCATCGTTGAACCTCCAGCGGAAGGCGCCCCAAAGCGGTGCTCCGGGAAATCGACGGATGCGCCCTCCATGACGAACCCTCACCGGACATCGGCTTCCTCGCATTTCGGCGGTGCGCCACCCCGGTGAGGCGACACGCCCGGGAAACGGGGGCGCACCTGACGGAGCCGCAGGTCACGGACCGTCAGGGGATCCTCGCCGATGACCCGGACGGACCATCACCCGTCTGCCGCGCCGCCACCCGTTCGCCGCTCTGTGATCGCCGGTCGCGCGCACCGCGCTTACCGTGCGGGAAGAGGCCACGAAGGGAGAAGCATGGGCCTGGAGCGCAGAGGCGTCGGGGACCGGAGTGCCTGGGACGTGATCAGGGGACGCCAGCCGTGGGGCGCGTTGGCGCTCGTCCTGCTCACCGGTCTGGCCATGATGCGCAACGGGGTCGACGGGTCGTCGGGGCCGCCCCAGCCGGTCGGCGCGGTGTCGGCGGAGCGGGGGCGCGCGGTGGCCGCGCCGACGCCGTCGGCCGGGCTGCGGCCGCTGGCGTACGCGCCCGCGTCCCGGGTGCGGATCGAGGCGCTGAAGGTGGACGCCCCGATCATCGACGTGGGCCTGGACAACGAGGGCTGGATCAGCGCGCCCCCGCCGCAGGACCGCAACCTCGCCGGCTGGTACCAGAACGGCATCTCGCCGGGGCAGTCCGGTACGTCGGTCATCGTCGGGCACGTCGACAACGACTCGGGGCCCGCGGTCTTCTACTCGCTGGGCACGCTCAAGCCGGGCGACCGGGTGGAGGTGACCCGGTACGACGGCCGGGTGGCCGTGTTCCAGGTCTACGGCGTCGAGGTGTACTCGAAGGAGGGCTTCCCCGGCGTACGCGTCTACGGCGACACCGGCCACCCCGAGCTGCGGGTCATCACCTGCGGCGGCGAGTACTCGCGGGCCGGCGGCTACGACGGCAACGTGGTGGTCTTCGCCCGGCTGGTCGCCACCCGCTGAGCGCCGCCCGCCTCCGCCGCGACGGGGCGGGGGCGGGCGGCGGGGGCGGCCCGCGTCACCGGCGCGGCACGGTGAGGTGGTACCCCTCGTCGAGCAGCGCCGGCAGGTACGTGCGCAGGGCGCGCACGGTCTGCGAGCGGTCGCCGCCCGCGTCGTGGGAGAGCACGACGACGCCGGGCGCGGCGCCGTCCAGGACGCGTCGCACGATGGTCGTCGTACCGGGCTCCTGCCAGTCGAGGGTGTCGACGGTCCAGGCGAGCGGCTCCATGCCGAGTTCGGCGCCGATCTCGAAGGAGAGGCGGTTCCAGGCGCCGTACGGGGCGCGGTACCACAGGGGGGCGGAGCCGACCGACCGCTCGATCACCTCGCTCGTCGCGCCCAGTTCGTCGCGGATGCGGGAGGGCGGCAGCTTCGGGATCAACGGGTGCGACCAGGAGTGGTTGCCCACGACGTGCCCGTCGTCGGCCATCTCCCGCAGCAGGTCGGGGTGGTGGACGGCCATCTCGCCGCAGACGAAGAACACGGCCCGCACCCCGTGGTGGCGCAGGGTGCTCAGGATGGCCGGTGTGTAGCGGGGGTCGGGCCCGTCGTCGAAGGTGAGGACCATCGTGTTGCCGGCGCCGGACACCCGCAGGAACGGCCGCTGCCGCACCGGCGGCAGGGCGCGCCGGAAGCGGGGCGGGGCGTACGAGGTCATGGGCTGGAGCCGGTACGAGGAGGGGGCCATGGGCCGGTTCACGGCGGGGCCCCCGGCGGGGCCGGGCGCCGGGGGGCGGGGGGCGCGCGACGGGGAGGGGTGCGCGGTGGTCCCGGGACCGCCCGCCCGGTCCGGGCCGAAGAGGCCGACGGCGGTGGTGGCCCCCAGCGCGGCGGCGATGCGCAGCACCATCCGCCGCCCGGAAGGCATCTGGTCATTTTTCATGACCAATGCTCCGCACGGGCGACCCGCGGATCAGGGGCGCGACACCGGGCGCGCGGTGGGAAAGCACCCGTTGGGAGGAGCGGCCGGGCGGTCGGTCAGCGGGCCCGGACGAGGCCCTGGGCGCCCGCGCCGCGGCTGAGGACGACGCCGGTGATGCGGTCCCGTACGGGGGCGAGGGCGGTGTCGCCGGAGGCGACGGCGGCGTTCAGGTCGACGACGCGGTTGGCGGCGGTGTCGAACCACTGCGGGACGAACTCGGCCCGGGTGACCTCCCAGCGCCCACCGGGGGTGCGGGGCGGGCCGAAGGTGAAGCGGGCGATGGTCCCCTCGTTGCCGCGCGGGTCGTGGGCGCCGGAGTGGTTGACCATGGGGCCGGCGACCTGGTCGCCCATGCCGTAGACGATCCAGGTGCCGTTGACCTTCTCGTACGCCTGGGGGACGTGGGCGTGGGTGCCGAGGATGAGGTCGACGTCGGGGCGGCCGTCGGTGGTGGCCGCGGTGAGCGCGCGGCCGAGCGCGAGCTGCCGTTCGTCGGGCGCGGTCTGCCACTCGGTGCCCCAGTGGAGGCTCACCACGACGACGTCCGCGCCGGCCTCGCGGGCGGCCCGGGCGTCGCTGAGGACGCGGCCCTCGTCGATGAGGTTGACCGACCAGGGCCGGTCGGCGGGGACGGGGATGCCGTTCGTGCCGTACGTGTAGGACAGGTGGGCGACCCGGGCGCCGCCGGCGTCCAGCAGGGTCGGGATGGTGGCCTCCTCGGCGGTGCGGGCGGAGCCGGCGTGTTCGATCCCCACCCGGTCGAGGTGCTCCAGGGTGCGGCGGATGCCCTCGGCGCCGTCGTCGAGGGTGTGGTTGGAGGCGGTGGAGCAGGAGTCGTAACCGGTGGCACGCAGGGCGTCGGCGACCTGGGGCGGGGACTTGAAGGACGGGTAGCCGGTGAAGGGGCCGCCGTCCTCGCCGTACACGGTCTCCATGTGGCAGATGGCGAGGTCGGCGGCGGAGATGACGGGGGCGACCCCGGCGAACATGGGCCGGAAGTCGTGCCCGGCGCCGCCGGCGTCGGCGCGGGCCGCCCGGATGACCGAGTCGTGCGGCAGGACGTCACCGGTGGCGGCGAGCGTGAAGGGCCTGGCCGCGGGGGCGGCGCGGCCGCCGGCGGACGGGGCGGCGGGGGGCGCGGGGGCCGAGGGCGGGGCGGCCGTGCAGGCGGCGGCGGCGCCGAGCAGGGCGATGGCGGCGAGGGCCGTCCGGCGGGGCGCGCGTCGCGTCGTCCGGTGGGGCATGGGGACTCCCTGGGGGCTCGGGACGAGTGGAGGGACACCGGATCCACGGACGGACATATCACCCAATCAGCATGTAAATAGCATAAGTACGATAAATTAACCGAATCGGCCTCATGTCCTTGCGCCGACCACTCGGCGCACCACTCGCCGCTCGGTGCGACCGCTCACCGCACACCTCGGTGCGCCGCCTGTCCGGACGGGCCCGGATGCGTTCGGATACCGCTCGTGGGTCCTGGAGCCGGCGGGAAGGGATGTGAACGATGACGACGGCCACGACGACCACCGACGAGCGGGCGTTGGAGGAGCTCCAGCGGGAGCACGGACCGGCACTGCTGAGCTTCTTCCTCGGGCTCACCTACGGCGACCGGCAGCGCGCCGAGGACCTGCTCCAGGAGACGCTGGTCCGGGCGTGGCAGCACCCCGAGGCGTTCGAGGCGCCGTACGAGTCGATGCGGCCGTGGCTGTTCACGGTCGGCCGGCGGCTGGCGATCGACGCGCGGCGCTCCCGGATGGCGCGTCCGACGGAGATCGGCGACGGGGTCCTCGCCTCCACCCCCGACCCGGCCGACGCCACCGAGACCGCGGTCGCCGCGCTCGACGTGCGGGCGGCGGTCGCCGAGCTGAGCCCCGCGCACCGCGCCGTGCTGGAGCGGATCTACTTCGACGGGCTGACGGTCAGCGAGGCCGCCGAGGAGCTCGGCATACCGGCCGGGACGGTCAAGTCGCGGTCGCACTACGCGCTGCGGGCCCTCGGGCGGTGCCTGCCGGGGTACAGCCGGACGTTCCCGGCCGCCGACCGGGGCCGCCTGGCGCCCGCCGGGCGGGCCGGTGCCTGAGCCCCCCCCGCCCCTGGGGACCCACCAGGTGTGTTCCTTACCAGGCGTAACGGCACGGACGGGAACGTATGCGAAACCACACCGTCAAGTTGTGCAAAGAGTGGCCTCTCGCCCGGCCTTTCGGTGGAGGCTCGTCGTCTAGGGGTGCGTGGCCGAGTCACACGCGGAAGAACGTCCGGGAGAAGGTGGGAACGTTGCGGCCCGAGAGCACGAACGGCACCGGCGGGGGCGGCCTGGCCGTCCCGATGGACTGGCTGTGTGCCGAGTACCTGGCCGATGAACTGCTGCGGAGGGGCGGGCTGGTGGAGACCTGCTCCCTGGAGTACGTGGCGGGCCGCCGGACGCTCGCGCTGACGATCTACCTCAGCGACGGCGCGGGACCGGAGGAGCAGGTGGAGGAGTGGCTGGACCGCACCTCGTACGACCACCCCTGGCCGGAGTGGGTGCGGGAGCGGCTGGCCGAGCGGCGGGAGCGCGAGGGCGGGGACGAACCGGGGGTGGCCCTGGCCCTGGAGACCTGGCGGCTGCTGGAGGAGACCCAGCTGTTCGCGACGGACCTGGGGGCGCTGCCGCCGCCCTCGGCGGCCGGGGTCGTGGTGGACGAGTCGGCGCGGGTGTGGCTGCCGTCGTGGCGACTGGGCCTGCCGCTCGGCCACCTGGCGCTCCACCTGTACTGAGCCGGGGCTCCCGAAGGGCCTGAAACGCACCGTTGCCGGGGGCGACCGTGCCGGTCATCCTGTGGGGGGCCGCCGGCGGCCGCCGGCGCCGCACCGAGCACGTGCCCGTACGGCTGGGTCGGGAGTGGTGGTGGTCCTGATGGTCGCGGTGTCCGCGGCTCACGAGGTGACCCTGGGCGTCGAGGAGGAGTTCCTCCTGGTCGACGCGGTCGACGGCGCCCCGGTGGGCGGCGGCGGCGACGTCCTGGACGCCGACCGGGGGCGGCACCGGCCGGACGGCGGAGCGGGGCGGGAGCTCCAGCGCGAGCTGCTGTCGACGATGGTGGAGACGTCGACCGGCGTGTGCACCGACCTGGCGGGGCTGCGCGCCGAACTGGCCGCCGCCCGGGCCCGACTGGACCGGGCGGCCCGCAAGGCCGGGCTCCGCCCGCTCGCCAGCGGCACGGCGCCGATGGCCGCGCCGGCCCGCGCCGTCACCCCGACCCGGCACTACCGGCAGATGGCCCGGCTGTACGGCCGGCTCACCGACGAGACGGAGACCTGCGGCTGCCACGTCCACGTCGGCGTGCCCGACCGGGAGTCCGCCGTGGCCGTCCTCAACCACCTGCGGCCCTGGCTGCCGGTCCTGCTCGCGCTGTCCGCCAACTCCCCCTACCACCAGGGCGCGGACACCGGCCACGCGAGCTGGCGCACGCTCGTCCTGTCCCGTTGGCCGACCCACCAGATCCCGCCCCGCTTCGCGTCCGCCGAGCAGTACGACCGGACGGTCGCCACCCTGCGCCGCACGGGCGTGCTGCCGTCCGGCGCCACCAACGCGTACTGGTTCGCGCGCCCCTCGAACCACCTGCCGACCGTCGAGGTGCGGGTCGCGGACGTCACGCCCAGCGTGGACGAGGCCGTGCTCCAGGCCGGGCTCACCCGCGCCCTGGTGACCACCGCGCTCGGCGCCGTGATGCGTGGCCGGCCCGCGCCGCGGCTGCCCGACCACATGGCGGGAGCCGCCCTGTGGACGGCCGCCCGGTACGGGGTGCGCGGCCCCGCCCTGCACCCGGAGACCGGCGACCGCGTTCCGGCGGCCGAGGCGGTGCGGGCCCTGCTCGACCGGGTGCGCCCGGCGCTGGAGGCGAGCGGCGACGCGGCGGAGGTGCGGGAGCTGGCGCAGGGGGTGCTGGCCCGCGGCACGGGCGCCGACCGGCAGCGCCGCCGCGCGGCCCCGGGCACGCCGTGGACGGTGCTGTAGGGCGCCGCCGGGCCGCTAGGGGGTGTCCGGAAAGTCATGGGAGCCAGAGTTGGAGGCAGGCGAGGGTGACCATGGC
>NZ_BMSV01000004.1 GCF_014649335.1 Streptomyces roseolilacinus | reverse complement strand
TTGTCCTCAGTTGCTCGCGTCCACTGTGTCAGTTCTGAAGTAACGAACTCCCGCCTCTTGGTCGGCCGGTCGAGTTCGACATCTTCATAGAGTTTCGGTGGTCATAGCGTTAGGGAAACGCCCGGTTACATTCCGAACCCGGAAGCTAAGCCTTTCAGCGCCGATGGTACTGCAGGGGGGACCCTGTGGGAGAGTAGGACGCCGCCGAACACATTTTCCGGGAAGCCCCGCACCTCATGGTGCGGGGCTTTCCGCATTTCCGGAGCCTTTTCCGGGCCCCCGGATCCTTCTCCGGTCTCCGAGGCCTCTTCCTACGACGGCCGCACCAGGCGTGTGTCGTACGCGAGGATCACCGCCTGCACGCGGTCCCGCGAACCCGTCTTCGCCAGGATGCGGCCCACGTGCGTCTTCACCGTCGACTCCGCCAGGTGGAACCGCTCGGCGATCTCCGTGTTCGTCCACCCCCGGCCGATCACCGTGAGGATCTCCCGCTCCCGCTCCGTCAGCGTCGCCAGCCGCGGATCCGGAGCCGGCGCCGCCCCCGGAACCGGCGGAAGGTGCTGCGCGTACGCGTCCAGCAGCCGCCGCGTCAGCCGCGGTGCCACCACCGCGTCCCCCGACGCCACCGCCCGCACCCCCGACAGCACCTCCTCCGGCAGGGCGTCCTTCAGCAGGAAACCGCTCGCCCCGGCTCGCAGCCCCGCGTACGCGTATTCGTCCAGGTCGAACGTCGTCAGGATCAGCACCCGCGTACGGCCCCCCGACGCGACGATGCGGCGGGTCGCCTCGATACCGTCCACCCCCGGCATGCGGATGTCCATCAACGCCACGTCGGGCCGCAGTTCGGCCGCCAGACGGACCGCCTCCGCGCCCGACCCGGCCTCCCCCGCCACCGACAGGTCCTCCTGGCTCTCCAGGAGCATGCGGAAACCGAACCGCTGCAACGGCTGGTCGTCCACGATGAGCACGGTCGTCACGTCACAGGATCCTTCGGAAGTCGCAGATGGACACGCCAGCCCCCCGCCGGCGCGGGCAGGGGGCCGGCCTCGAGGACACCGTCGTACAGGGCCGCACGCTCCCGCATGCCCGTCAGCCCCCGGCCGCGGACCCGGCCGGGCCCGCCCCCCGCGGCCGCGCCGCCCGGACCCGCGCCGCCCGAGCCCGTGTCGGTGACCCGGACGGCGACCCCGTCGTCGTACGACACCTCCACGGTCGCCGTCGCCCCCGGGCCCGCGTGCTTCAACGTGTTCGTCAGGGCCTCCTGCACCACCCGGTACACCGTGAGCTGACGGCCCGGCGGCAGCGGCGACGCCTCCCCCCGGACCGTGAAGCGCACCGGCAGCCCCGCCGCCCGCACGCCGTCCAGCAACTGGTCCAGGTCCGCCAGCGCCGGCTGCGGGCTCAGCTCCGGCGGCTCCGCCCCCGCCCCGCCGTCGGCCGGCTCGTCGCGCAGGACGCCCAGGAGGCGGCGCAGCTCCGTCAGGGCCTGGCGGCTCGTCGACGCGATCCCGTCCAGGGCCTGCGCCGCCCGCTCCGGGGACTTCACCGCCGCGTACCGGCCGCCGTCCGCGAGACCCGTGATGACCGACAGGTTGTGGCCGATGATGTCGTGCATCTCCCGGGCGATCCTGGCCCGCTCCGCCGCCGCGGCCAACCGGGCCTGCTGGTCGCGCTCCACTTCCAGCTGACGCGCCCGCTCCACCAGCGACGCCGTGTACTCCTGCCGCGTACGCACCACCAGCGCGCCCAGCGCCACCAGCGAGAACGCCCACAGCGGCGTCACGACCAACTGGTCCCAGCCCGCCCGGGGGAACCGCACCGAGCCCACCACCAGCGGCGGCACCAGCAGTGCCGCCGCCCACCACAGGCGCCGCAACGGCAACCGCAGCGCGATGTTGAACACCACCACGTGCTGCACCAGTTCCGCCTGGAGCAGGGCGCCCGTCCACTGGCTGACCAGCGCCGCCGGAGCCATCACGGCCAGCACGGCCAGCGGACGCCGGCGGCGCCACAGCAGCGGCACCGACAACATCAGGCTCAACAGCAGCACCAGGCCCACCGGCACGTGCGGGTTGGCGGTGATGTTCCGCCAGCCGCCCCGCGCGTCCGTCAGCGCGGCCACCACGAAGAACCCCGTCAGCAGGGCGTCCCACAGCAGCGGGCGGCGTCGGTCGAGCGCCCGCACCCGGTGCAGCGCCGCCTGCACACGGGCCGTCAGGACCCCCACCTCACCAGCCCGTTGCTCCACGCCGCCCATCCTCGTACGGGAAGCGGTCACACGTCGCGGCGTTTCAGCAGGACACCGGCGAGGGCCAGCGTCCCGCCCGCCCACAGCAGCAGGGCCAGGAGCGCCCCGCCGGGGGAAGCCGCGCCGGGCAGCGGGGTGGACGAGCCGAGGGCGCCGGCGGCCTGCGTGGGGAAGTACCGCAGGACCGTCTCCACCACCTCGTACGGGAGGGCGCCCAGGATCTCCGGGAGGATGACGACGCAGCCGATGAACGCGCCCAGCGCGCCGGGCACCGAGCGGAGCAGCGCGCCCAGGCCCAGGGCGACCAGGGCGACGAGGGTGACGCCGGCGGAGTTCCCCGCGATCGCGGCGACCACCCCGTCGTCCCCCAGCGAACCCGCCATGTCGGTGTCCGCGAGGAGCAGCTGCGCCGCCGGGTAGGCGGCCAGGGCCGTGGCGAAGCTGAGCGTGAACGCCGTGGCGGCGAAGACGGCGGCCTTCGCCCACAGGACGGGCAGACGGGCCGGTACGGCGGTCAGCGTCGCGCGGACCGCGCCCGTCGCGTACTCGCCGGCGGTGACGAGGATGCCGAGGACGGCGAGGCAGATCTGCGACAGCAGGGTGCCCTGGAGGACCAGGACCACCGGGTCGATGTCCGCGTCGCCGCCCCCGGACGTGTACGTGCCGCCCATCACCAGTGCCACCGCGACGACCGCGAACACGGCGGTGGCGGCCGTGACGCGGGAGGAGCGCAGCGAGTGGAGCTTGAACCACTCCGCGCGCAGGACGCGAAGCGGTGTGACGGCGTACGGGGAGGTCGTCCCGGTGCTCACGCGGCGGCTCCCTGGTACTCGACGGTGTCGCGGGTGAGGTCCATGAACGCCTGCTCCAGGGAGGGGTCGCGCGGGGTCAGCTCGTACAGGGGGACGGCCTCACCGGCGGCGGCCCGGCCGATGTCGGCCGCGTCCACGCCCCGTACCTCCAGGGCGTCGGGGCCGTCGGCGGTGACCTCGGCGTGCGGGTGGGCGGACAGGACGGCGCGCCGCAGGTCCGCGGAGCGCGGGGTGACGACCCGGACGGTCCGGCCGCCGGACCGCCGCACGAGGTCGTCGACGGTGGTGTCCGCGAGGAGCCGGCCGCGGCCGATGACGATCAGGCGGTCGGCGGTGAGGGCCATCTCGGACATCAGGTGGGAGGAGACGAGGACGGTGCGGCCCTCGGCGGCGAGGGACCTGAGGAGGGTGCGGATCCACAGGACGCCCTCCGGGTCCAGGCCGTTGACCGGTTCGTCGAGGACGAGCGCCGCCGGGTCGCCGAGGAGGGCGGAGGCGATGCCGAGGCGTTGGCCCATGCCGAGGCTGAAGCCCTTCACGCGGCGGTCCGCGACGCCCGTCAGGCCGGTCACCTCCAGGACCTCGGCGACGCGGCGGCGCGGCAGGCCGTGGGTGAGGGCGAGGGAGCGGAGGTGGCCGCGGGCGGTGCGGCCCGGGTGGACGGCGCGGGCCTCCAGGAGGGCGCCGACCCGGGTGAGCGGCGCCGGGTGGGAGGCGTAGGGGCGGCCGTCGACGGTGGCGTGGCCGCGGGTCGGCGCGTCCAGGCCGAGGAGCATGCGCAGGGTGGTGGACTTGCCGGCGCCGTTCGGGCCGAGGAAACCGGTGACGGTGCCGGGGCGGACGGTGAAGGTGAGGTCCTGGACGACGGTTCTCGTCCCGTACGTCTTGGTGAGTGCGTGTGCCCTGATCATGTCGCCGACGCTACGGAGCGGGGCGCCGCGGGGCGTCCGACCGGGGGCGGGAGCGCGGGCGGGGGCGTCGTACCGAGGTACCACGGGGGCGTGCGGTTGCCGGGCGGCGGGGGCGGTGGGGAGGATCGGGGGATGACGTATCGGATACGCCCCGTGCGGGCCGAGGAGTGGCGTGAGGTCCGGGAGCTCCGGCTGGCCGCGCTGCGGGACCCGGTCGCGCCACTGGCCTTCCTGGACTCGTACGAGGCGGCCGCCGCGCGGCCCGAGTCGTACTGGCGGGAGCGGACCGGGCGGGCCGCGGAGGGCAGCCGCACCGGGCGGCAGGTCGTGGCCGTCGCGCCGGACGGGCGGTGGGTCGGGTCGGTGACCGCGCTGCTGGAGCGGCGGGGCGAGGAGGTGCTGTTCGGCGAGGTGCCGGAGGTGGACCAGACGCACCTCGTCGGCGTGTACCTGCGGCCCGAGGCGCGGGGCGGCGGCGTGGCGCGGAAGCTGCTGTGGGCCGCGGTGGACTGGTCGTGGTCGCTGCGGGAGCCGGTGGTGCGGCGGGTGCGGCTCTACGTGCACGAGCGGAACGCGCGGGCGGCGGCGCTGTACCGGAAGGCGGCGTTCGTGCCGAGCGGGCGGACCCTGCCGGTGGCGGGGGAGCCGGGTGTGGTGGAGGAGGAGTACGAGATGCGGCGGCCGGCGGTGTGCGCGGGGGACGAGGGGCCGCTGGGGTGGTAGGCCGCGTCTTCGACGTCCCGTCCGCCGGGCGGGCGAACGGCGCTACTTCGTGGACCCTTCCCAGGGGCTGCCGGTGGTGAGGGGTTCCTGCCAGCGGGCGCGGGCCTGCTCCTGGGAGCGGAGCAGGACGAGCGTGGGCAGGCCCCGGTCGTGGCCGGTCGCGAGGAGCTCCGGGAGGCGCGGGAGCGGGGCCACGGCGGCCACGTCGTCGAGGACCAGGGTCATTGGTGGGTCGAGCCGACCGTCGGATGACCGTGCGGCCATGCGGCGGCCGTGCTCGACCACGTGCGAGGCGAGGGCGGTGAGGAGGGGCATCGCCCCGGGGTCCGTCCGGGGGTCCTCGATCGGTTCGCCCACCACGTAGAGGGTGCCCCCTTCGGCGCCGAATGATTCCAAGGTGAGCGCATCAGTTCGATGGGGGGTGCACGCCTCGCGGATGTGGACCGAGGAGAGGCAGGAGAGGGCACGGGACGTCAGCGCCCGTGCGGCGTCGCGGCGTTCGGAGTGGGCGGTGAGCGCCGACTCCAGGAGGCCGGCGTGGCTGTTGGTGGCCTTGGGGTGCGTACGGAGGATGCGTACCGGCTCGTGGGCCGCGCCGTGGTGCTGCGCCCAGCGGTGCACCTGCTTGAACGGCCGGCCGTCGACGGCCGCGGCGTGCAGCCAGCAGCTCAGCAGGGTCTCGGCGGTGTCGGCGACGGCGGCGTCCACGCGGGCCCGGGGGCGTACGGGGGCGAGGAGCGCGGCGGCGCGGGACGCGGCCGTGGCGGTGTCCTCGCAGCCGTCCGCGGGCGACCAGTGGAGGCGTGCCGGGGTGTCGCAGAGGTGGCCGGGGTCGTAGAGGACGACCGGGCCGAGCTTGGCGCGCGCGTCCTTCGTGTCCGCCCACAGCCCGGGGTCGGACGTGACGACGAGGGCGGGGCCCTCGGCCTCCAGGACGGCCCGGAGGGCGCGGGGGCGGCGGGCGGCGCGGTCCCCGTAGAGGAGGCGCGGGTCCGGCGTGCGGGGCATGGGGAGGGCGACCGCGGGAGGGTGCGGGGCGGCGGGGTGGAGGGCGGTGGGGTGGGGGACGCCGGGCGGTGCGGCCTCCGTGGGGGCCGTGCGGGGCTCCGGTACGGGGTCGGGGGCGGGAGCGGCGGCCGGGGTGGTGGCCGGTGCGGTGGCCGGTTCCGGGAGGGCGGTGGGGGCGGACGCGGGGGTGGCGGCCGTCGTGGCCGGGTGGCCGTGCCGGGCGCGGGCCGCCGCCCGTACCGCCCGCCAGCGGGCCACCGTACCCACCACGAACACCGCCAGCACCACGGCCACCATCAGTTCGCCGATCAGCAGCCCCCAGAACACCCCGTACCCGGGCAGCTGACCGGCCGGCGTCAGCGGCCAGGCGCCCGCCAGGTCCTGCGGGGCGGTGACCAGGTGGCGCAGGGCCGACGGGGTGTGGGAGAAGGCGACCCCCCGCGGCCAGGAGCCGTGCGTGAACAGCCCGGCCAGGCCGGTCGCCGTCCACACCGCCAGCGTCATGCCGAGCAGCAGCCCCAGCAGCCCCATGAGCAGGCCGTCGGGGACGCCCCGCTGCGCGCCTCCACCCCGCGCGTCCGGTGTGCGCTCCACGTCACGCCACCGTCGACTCGGGCGAGCCGTTCATCTGCCGCTCCATGAGGGCCGCCCGCTGCTCCGCCTCCCATTCGGCGGCCTTGAGGTCGTCGGGCAGCTCGCGCGCGGCCGACTCGGTCATGGCGCGGTCGGTGTAGACGAGGGGCCGTTCCGCCTCGGTGACCAGGTGCTTGACGACCTGGACGTTGCCGTTGACGTCCCAGACGGCGATGCCGGGGGTGAGGGTCGGGATGATCTCCACGGCCCAGCGGGGCAGGCCGAGCACCCGTCCGGTGGCCCGCGCCTCGTCGGCCTTCTGGGCGTAGATGGTCCGGGTGGAGGCCATCTTGAGGATCGCCGCCGCCTCCCGCGCCGCCGCCCCGTCGACCACGTCGCTGAGGTGGTGGACGACGGCGACGAAGGACAGGCCGAGTCGCCGGCCGAACTTCAGCAGCCGCTGGAACAGCTGGGCGACGAACGGGCTGTTGATGATGTGCCAGGCCTCCTCGACGAGGAAGATGCGCTTCTTCCGGTCGGGGCGGATCCAGGTGTGCTCCAGCCACACGCCGACGATCGCCATGAGGATGGGCATGGCGATGGAGTTGCGGTCGATGTGCGACAGGTCGAAGACGATGAGCGGCGCGTCGAGGTCGATGCCGACGGTCGTCGGCCCGTCGAACATGCCGCGCAGGTCGCCGTCGACGAGCCGGTCGAGGACGAGCGCGACGTCGAGGCCCCAGGCGCGTACGTCGTCTATGTCGACGTTCATCGCCTCCGCCGACTCGGGCTCCGGGTGGCGGAGCTGCTCGACGATGTCGGTGAGGACGGGCTGGCGGTCGGTGATCGTCTCGTTGACGTACGCGTGGGCGACCTTCAGCGCGAAGCCGGCCCGCTCGTCGAGGCCGTGGCCCATCGCGACCTCGATGATGGTGCGCAGCAGCGCGAGCTGGCCGGTGGTCGTGATGGACGGGTCGAGCGGGTTGAGGCGGATGCCGTCGTTGAGGGCGGCCATCGGGTCGAGGCGGATGGGCGTTATCCCCAGCTGCTCCGCGATGAGGTTCCACTCGCCGACCCCGTCCTCGCCCTGGGCGTCGAGGACCACGACCTGGCGGTCGCGGAAGCGGAGCTGGCGCAGGACGTACGTCTTCTCCAGCGCCGACTTGCCGTTGCCGGACTCGCCGAGGACCAGCCAGTGCGGGGCGGGGAGCTGCTGCCCGTACAGCTGGAACGGGTCGTAGACGTAGCCCTTGCCGCTGTAGACCTCCCGGCCGATGATCACGCCGGAGTCGCCCAGGCCGGGTGCGGCGGTCGGCAGGTAGACGGCCTGGGCCTGGCCGGTGGAGGTGCGGACGGGCAGGCGGGTGGTCTCCACCTTCCCGAAGAGGAAGGAGGTGAAGGCGTCGGTGAGGACGGACAGCGGATCGCGCATCATCAGGCCCCTATCGTCCTATCGTCTCGTCCGGTCGACCCGTGTGGCCCGTGCGGCCCGTGAGCCCTGTGCGGCACCCGCTTCGCGTGCGGTCCCCGCGGTCCCCGCGGTCGCCGCGCCGCGTGCGGCGCCCCGGTCCGCACCGCCGGCCACCGGGTCACCGGCGGATGCCGGTCGCGAACGGGAGGGTGTTCACGAACGCGCGGTGGTGTTCGCGGTCGCACCACTCCAGCTTCAGGTACGACTTGCCGGCGGACGCCCTGATCGTCCGCTTGTCCCGGGCGAGGGCCTCGGGCGAGCGGGACGACACCGTGATGTACCCGACGAGGTTGACGCCCGCCGCGCCGCTGGCGAGGTCCTCACCCCGCTGGTCGAGCCGGCCGTGGGCGGCGATGTCGCGGGGGTCGACGGTGCGGTTCATCTTGGCGGCGCGGCTGGCCTCGGCCTCGTCGTTGGTCTTCTCGGTGAGCATCCGCTCGATGGCGATCTCGGTCGGTTCGAGGTCCATGGTGACGGCGACCGTGCGGATCACGTCGGGGGTGTGGACGAGCAGCGGGGCCAGGAAGTTGACCCCGACCGGGGTCATCGGCCACTCCTTGACCCAGGCGGTGGCGTGGCACCAGGGAGCGCGGGTCGTGGACTCGCGGGTCTTCGCCTGGAGGTACGTCGGCTCGACGGCGTCGAGCTCGGCCGGCCAGGCGTTGCGCTTGCTCATGGCCTGGATGTGGTCGATCGGGTGGTCCGGGTCGTACATGGAGTGCACGAGCGACGCCAGGCGGGACTGGCCCAGCGGCTGGCGGACGCGGATGTCGGCCTCGGCGAGGCGGGCGCAGATGTCGGTCAGCTCGCGGGCCATGACGACGGCGAGCCCGGCGTCCTTGTCGAGCCGCTGCCGCCTGCCGCCGGCGTGGCGGGCGGCGCGGGCGATGGCCTGTGCCTCGGCGGCCAATTCGCGCGTGTAGTGCATGCAGGCGACGAGGTAGGCGCGGTGCTGCTCGCTGGAGGTCGACACCATGGACTGCAGCTGGTCGTAGGAGTCCAGGAGCCAGCGTGGGGCGTGGGGGTCGCCGCGCTGGGCGACGTCCTTGGCGTGGGCGTCGGGGTCGGCGGGGAGGGTGCGGGCGAGCATCTGGATGCGGGTGACGAAGCCGTCCCCGTTGGCGACGTGCTTGAGGAGCGTCCCGAACCGGTCCACCAGGGCTTCCTGGTCCTCGCTGTCGCGCAGGCCGACGCCGGGGCCCTCGATCTCGATGGCGGCGGTGACGGTGCGGCGGTCGGCGTGCAGGAGCACGGCGATCTCGTCGGGGCCGAAGGGGGCGGAGAGCCAGTTGATGCGGCCGATGCCGGGCGGCGGGCCGACCTCGACCTCCCGGCCGTCGAGGCGCGTGCCGGCCTCCATGGCGGCGGAGCGGTACGTGGTGCCCTGGCGGAGGACCCGCTTGTAGCTGCGGTTCACCTCGTACCAGCGGTAGAAGGTGCGGCCGCGGTAGGGGACGTACACGGCGGCGAGGGCGAGCATCGGGAAGCCGACGAGCAGCACGATGCGCAGCGAGAGGACCGGGACGAGGAGGCCGCACATCATGCCGACGAACGCGCCGGCGATGATCAGGGCGATCTCGCCGGTCTCACGGTTCTTGCCGATGACCGCGTTCGGCCGGGCGCGGCCGATGAGATACGCACGGCGGGGCGTGATCGGATGGGACTGGATCGTCACCGCCCTCCACCTCCTGGGCTGTTGTTGCTGTTGTTACCGGTGTTGCCTGTGCCGCGGCTGGTATGCGGGCTGTTGGTGGTCGCCGAGGCGCTGGGCGCGCTGCGTGGCGAGGGCGTGCCGGTGGGCGCGCCGCCGCGGCCGCCGTGGGCCGCGACCCCGCCGGAGACGGCGTTGGCGCCGGCCGGCGCGCCGGAGCCCTGCTGCTGGTGGCTGCGGGAGCTGTGGGTCTTGATGCCCTGGGAGACCAGTGCGGCGGGGGAGGAGATGACGGCGGCGGCCTGCGCGCCGTCGGTGGCGTGGTTCCGGTTCGTACGGGCGGTGGCGATCTCGTCGCCGAAGCCGGGCACGAAGCGGTAGATGGCGGCGGACGCGAAGATCGCCAGCAGGATGATTGCGAGGCCGGAGACGACGGCGGAGAACGCGTCGGGGCCGTCACCGGAGGAGAGCGCCCCGGCGAGGCCGAGGACGATCACGATGACGGGCTTCACCAGGATGATCGCGATCATGATGCCGGCCCAGCGGCGGACGTGGCCCCACATGTTCTTGTCGACGAGCCCCGCGTACACGACGGTCCCGAGGAGCGCGCCCACGTAGAGCAGCGCGGCGCGGATCACCAGCTCCAGCCACAGGATGCCCGCGGCGAGGATCGACACGAGCGCGACGACGATCATCATGATCGGCCCGCCGCCGATGTCGTCGCCCTTCTTGAGGGCGGCGGAGAACGACCCGAAGAACACGTCGGTCTGGCCGCCGGTGCCGGAGGCGATGACCTCGGTGACGCCGTCGGTCGCGGAGACGACGGTGTGCAGGATCAGCGGCGTGAACGCGGAGGCGAGCACGGTCAGCCAGAGGAACCCGATGGCCTCGGAGAGCGCCGTGCCCAGCGGCACGCCCCGGATGGCCCGCTTGGCGACGGCGAGCAGCCACAGGACGAGGGTGAGGATGGTGGAGGCCGCGAAGACGACGGCGTACTGCTTGAGGAACTGCGGGTTCGTGAAGTCGACGGCGGCGGTGCTGTCGACGGCGGCGCTCAGCTTGTCGACGGTCCACGCGGCGGCGTCGGCGCAGCCGCGGGCGAGGGAGGAGAGGGGGTCCACGGCGTCGCCGGGCTCGAGGGGGTTGACGGAGCGGGAGGTGCTGCCCTCACCGGTCTCGCAGTAGTCGCGGGACGGTCCGTGGATGAGGTCGCAGGGGTCGTTGCTCCGACCGGGGGAGGGGGAGGGCGACGGGGTGGGCGTGGGCGCCGCCACGGCACGCCCGGCCCACAGGAACACGGACGTCTGCGCGGCCAGCAGCAGGGTGCCGAGGGCGGCGGCGCGACGCCGGGCGTCAGCGGGCATAGGTGAATCCTCCGAACCCGATCACAGCGTCGGCGATCTCTTCTGCGCTGGAGGCACGGGTGTCACCGCCGACCGGGGCAGGCCCCTCCTTCTGCGAGTGGTCCACCGCCTTCCAGTCGTCGTTCACCCACTCCAGCTCCATCGTGATGGTGAACCAGCCGTTCGTGACCGGCTTGGTGGAACCCTCCCCGGCCAGCCCGAAGAGACCGGCGCACCAGACCTCGACCGTGGCCCGGCCGCCGTTGATGCTGGTGACCTTCGTACCGATGGGGGCCGTGCGGGAGACGAACGCGAACCCTTCGGGGGCGGTGCCGTCGGGTTTGAGGCCGACGTTCTGGTAGAAGGACGGCGAGTACGCCTTGTCGAGGGTGCCCTGGAAGTGCTTCAGGCGCGACGGGGCGATGATGGCGGTCAGGATCTCGTCGCGCTTCGTCTTGTCGAACATCTCGGCGGAGCCGAGCGCCACCGCGTAGTTCGCCGCCGCGCTCTGGGCGCCCTGCTCGTCCTGGGCGAACCCGGCCGGGATCGTGCCGTTCTTGCCGGTGACGGGCTTCGTGCCGGTCGCCGCCGTGGGTGCGGCGGCCCCCTCGCGGGGGCCCTTCGCGGCGTCGTCGCCGTCGCCGTCGCCGGACCGGTTCGCGAAGGCGATCGCGGCGATCAGCAGGACGACCACGCCGACGACCGTCACCAGCGACCGCGAGGTGCGCGGCGGGCGCCGCGCCGGGCCGCCGAAGCCGTCCCCGAAGTCGTCGACGGGCTCGTTCCCGGGCAGGCGGGTGCGGGTGCGGGTCCGCCCCGTACCGCCCCGGCCGCCCCTGCCCCGACCGCTCCCGCCTTCGTACTCGTCGCCGAAGCTCATGACGGGTACGCCTCCTCGAACGACGACTGCTGCCGTACTGCTGTCCGCGCCACGTGCGCGGTGGGGTGAGTGGACATCAGGAGACGCATCCTCTGCGGGCGCCGGAGCCGAAGGCGGGGCGGACGGGGCGGGTTAGACGGCCATCCCGTACACGATGGTGAACAGCGTGCCGAGCGATCCGATGATGAAGACGCCGGTCAGGCCGGCCACGATCAGGCCCTTGCCCTGCTCGGCGCTGAACGTGTCCCGCAGCGCGGTCGCGCCGATCCGCTGTTTGGCCGCTCCCCAGATGGCGATGCCGAGACACAGCAGGATGGCCACGGCCATCACGATCTCGATCATCACCCGGGCCTGGTTGCCCAGGCTCCCGAAGGGCCCCCAGTTCGGGGCGATTCCGCCAATGATGGTGGTGATGTCGCCCTTCTCGGCCGCCAGGTACATGTAACTCACCGCCCCTGTTCGGTAGTTTGACGACCCGCCGGATGGCATGGGTCGTCAACTATCTTCGCTGATGGAACCGCCGACGCACGACGACTTGGCGGGTCTCTTTACCCGATCCCCGCACGTTTGACCGGGCCGACCCCTCTGACCTGCACGGGTGAGCGGTCGGGCTCGTGCGGATACGCGTACGGTCACTCTGTGTATCACGGAGCGTGACTGCGGGCAATGACCGTCGTTGTCCCTTGATTAGGGGTTTGCCCGTAAACGGCGACGCCGCCGCCGGAAGGCTTCCGGTGGCGGCGGGTGCGCGGTGCGCTCGGGCGGGCGCGGGTCGATCGCCCGTCAGGGTCAGGACTGCCCCGTCTGGCTGAGGAGGAAGTAACCCAGGACCGCGATGGCGACGGCGGTCAGTGCGATGACGGCGATCGCGGCGGCCGTTCCCCCGGAGTCCCCGAGACGGCCCACCTTGTTCCCCATGCTGCTCTCCTGTGGTGCTGGCCCCGGCTGGTCGTGGCGCCGGGGTGTGAACACAGCCGTTTGCGGCTGCACGCACAGAGTAGCGCAGTGGTCCAGACCACTTGGCGGGGGTCGGGTGGAGGTCCGGTGAGGGTGGAGGGGGGCCGGTCGGAGGGGTGGGGCGGCCCTCGACGGCCGGGGGAACTCCCCGCCCCCCTGTCGGTACTGCGTAACGTACCGCCTCTTGCGCGGGCCGGTTGACGCAGGTCAGGGGCGTTCGGCGGGATGTTGCCGACCTCGGCGTGGCCGACGGACGGGACGCATGCCCTGGGGGACGCCATATCGGGCGGCGCGGTTGCGGCCGGTGAACGTGAGGTGCGTCCGGGGCCGGGGAGGGGGTGACATTTCGGACTCGGTGTAGCATGAATGTTCGTTAAACGTTCACTTGTGTACACAGAGTGTCCGAGCGTATCCACCGGTGCGGCACGGCCCTCGTGAGGGGCGCCTCACCCTTCGGCACAGGCCGCCGCCGGTCGTGAGCGGCACCAGGACGGGGGTGCGGCGGAACTCGCCCAGCAGGACGGCGAACTCCCGCCGGACTTCGGCCGCCTTGTCCGAAAGTGAATGTTGCGGTTGCGCATTCAACTTCCGCGCGGAGTCCGTCGCGGAGGGGGCGGCGGGCGCCGCGCCCGCGCCCGTAAGCCGTGGTGACCTGCGGGAAGGGGGCTCCGCGGCCACTCTCCCGTGGCCCTCAACGGAACTGCTCATGTGTCAGATCGTCACATGCGCTGTTTTTCAGATGCAATCGGCTTCCACGCCTGCTCGGGAGGGGCTTCGGCGCCTAGACTGGTCCAGGCGCGGATGAGGCCCTAATGCCGACGGGGGTTTGACGGTGCGTAAGGCGTGGCTGGTGGGCGGGGTCGTCTTCGGGGCCTGCCTGAGTTTCGTCGCGCTCCTCGTCGTCGGTACCTACGTCGTCGCCGCCCAGCTCGCCGGCGGGGGTGGCGTGCGGGGGGCCGTCGGGCTGGCCAAGGGGGCCGTCCCGGCCACGTACCAGCCGCTCGTGCAGCGGTGGGGGAACCTCTGCCCGGCCGTCAACCCGGCCCTGCTCGCCGCGCAGCTGTACCAGGAGAGCGGCTGGAACCCGCGCGCGCAGAGCCCCGCCCAGGCGCAGGGCATCGCGCAGTTCATCCCCGGCACCTGGGCCGCGCACGGCGTCGACGGCGACAAGGACGGCGACCGGGACGTGTGGGACCCCAACGACGCCATCCCGTCGGCCGCCTCCTACGACTGCTCGCTCGCCGGGTACGTGAAGGACGTGCCCGGCGACCCGGTCGACAACATGCTGGCCGCCTACAACGCCGGGGCGTACGCCGTCATCAAGCATGGGGGCGTCCCCCCGTACAAGGAGACCCGGAACTACGTCCGGATCATCCGCTCCCTGGAGAAGAGCTTCGCCCGTCCCGTCGGCCCCGTCGAGCCGTCGCGGCAGGCCGCCGGAGCGATCTACTTCGCGCAGAAGCAGCTCGGCAAGCCCTACCTGTGGGGCGGCAACGGCACGCCCGAGCACGGCGGCCGGTTCGACTGCTCCGGGCTCACCCAGGCCGCGTACCGCACCGTGGGCATCGAGCTGCCGCGCGTCGCCAACGACCAGTACAACGCCGGTTCCCACCCCTCGCGCGACGAGCTGCTCCCCGGGGACCTCGTGTTCTTCTCCGACGACCTGACGGACTCCCGGGCCATCCGGCACGTCGGCATGTACGTCGGCGGCGGATACATGATCAACGCGCCCTACACCGGCGCCGTCATCCGCTTCGACAAGATCGACACCCCGGACTACTTCGGCGCCACCCGCGTGACCCGGGACGGGGCGGAGGCGCTGCCCCGGCAGGGTTCTGACGCCTGATCGGAAAGCCCCGGCCGCCGGGCCGTGATCTCTCTTCGGTAACGTCGTGTGAGCGTTTCGTGGAGCGTGGAACGTACCCCTCACACAGGTCGTTCCCCCGACTGACCGCACCCACCGCAGCACAAGGCAAGGGGCCGCAGCGCATGGCCGGACTCGCATCGGACGGTACGAACCCCGATGTCAGCCTGCTCTACGACATCAACGGGCTGGCGAAGGCCGCCCCGGGCTGGCTCGACCGCGTCATGGGGTTCGTCGGCGAGTACGGGATCATGCTCGGTCTCGTCCTCGTCGTGCTCTGGTGCTGGTGGAGCGTCCGGCGGCGCGGCACGACCGAGGACTCCGTCTCCGCGGTCGCCGGGATCGTCTGGGCGCCCCTCGCCGCCGCGATCGCCGTCCTGGTGAACGTCCCGATCCGCGGCTTCGTCGAACGCCCCCGCCCGTTCCGCGACCACGACGGGCTGGAGGTCCTCGTGGAGGGCAAGACGGACTTCTCGTTCGTCAGCGACCACTCCACCATGGCCATGGCCATCGCCGTCGGCCTGTTCATCGCCCACAAGCGCTTCGGCCTCGCCGCCATCGTCCTCGCCCTCGCGGAGGGCTTCTGCCGCGTCTACATGGGCGTCCACTACCCGACCGACGTCGTCGGCGGCTTCGCCCTGGGCACCGCCGCCGCCCTGCTCCTCGCGCCCGTCGCCCTGGCGCTGCTGACGCCCCTCGCCTCCGCCGTCGCCCGCTCCCCCCGCGCGGGGTGGCTCGTACGGTCCCGGAAGGCGTCCCCGGGCGGCGCGCGGCACGAGACGGTCGACCTGACGGGCCCGCGCCGCGAGGCGAGCGGCGGCGGGGAGCGCGACCTCGCCGCCTAGGGAGTGTCTTCGAAGCGGCGTCGTTCGCCCGCCCGGCAGACGGGACTTCGAAGACACGACCTGGGACGGGCGCGGGGGCGGCCCGGCGCCGCTACGGCGACTGCGCGTAGCGGAAGAGGCCCGCCGGGTCGTACCGGTCCCGCAGCGCCGCCAGGCGGTCCGCCGCCTCCCCGTAGTACGCCCGCCGCCAGTCGGCCAGCGCCGGGTCCGGGTAGTTCTGGTACGCCCGCCCCGACGCGTACCGCCGCACCGCGTCCCGGGTCCGCCGCAGCCACCGCTCCTGCGCCGTCCCCGGGGTGCCCGGCCGCCACGACGCCACGTACTGCGCCAGCATCCGCGACCGCCGGTGGACGAACGCCGTCGCGGACGGGTCGACCCGGTTCACCGCGCCGCCCAGCGCCGTCAGCATCACCGAGCCGCCGCCCCCGCCCTCCTCCACCGTCGTCCGCGTGAACGACTCGACCGCCGCCGCCAGCGCCGCCCGGCCGGCCTGCGGCAGCGAGCGGTCGAAGAAGTCCGACAGCGCCGCGTACGTCTCCCGGCCCAGCGCCCCCCGCGGGCTCCGCCCCGGCAGCGAGCCCGGCAGCCGGCACTGCTCGTCCGACAGCCCCGCGCACCCCGCGAACACCAGCATCGCCTCCAGGAAACCCCGCTCCCGCAGCGACACCGACCGCGCCGGGGCGCCCACCCGGTCCGCGAGCCGGTCCAGCGCGTCCTCCAGGTCGCCGCGGCCGCCCAGCGTCAGCGCCGTCACGGTCACCGCCGGGGTGCCGCCGCCCGCGCCGGCCGACAGGCGCAGCGACGACCAGATCTCGTCCGGCTGGTCCGGGCCCCACTCCTGCCAGGCCGCCAGCACCGCCCGCGCCCGCGTCCAGGGCCAGTTGAGGTACGCGGTCACCGTCGGCGGCGCCGGGTGCGTGCGGAACCGCAGCTCCGTCACCACGCCGAACCCGGCGAGCCCCCCGCCGCGCAGCGCCCACAGCAGGTCCGGGTCCTCGTCCGCGGACGCCCGCACGGTCCGGCCGTCCGCCGTCACCAGGGTCGCCGCCTCCAGGCTGTCGCAGGTCAGGCCGTACGCGCGGGAGACGACGCCGTGCCCGCCGCCCAGCGTCAGGCCGGTCACCCCGACCGTGGGACACGAGCCGGCCGGCACGGTACGGCCCCGGGCGGCCAGCGCCCGGTACACGGACACCAGCCGCGCGCCCGCCCCGACGACGGCGCCGGACCCGCCGTCCGCCCCCACCGCCGCCAGCCGCGACACGTCCACGACGAGCCGCCCGTCGCCGCCGGACCAACCGCCGTAGGAGTGCCCGCCGTTGCGGACCGCGACGCGGACGCCGTGGCGGCGGGCGAACGCCAGGCACTCCCGTACGTCCTCCTCGCCCGCCACGTACGCGACCGCCGCCGGGCGCAGGCCGTCGAAGCGGCGGTTGTAGAGCTGGCGCGCCGTCGCGTACGCCTCGTCGCCGGGCCGGACGAGGAGCCCGTCCAGCCCCTCGGCCAGGGCCTTCCAGGAGGGGGTCCGTCCCGGCCCGGCCGACGGGGCCGGGGGGCTCGGAGGGGGCGCGGGAGGGGAGGGGGCGGGGTGCGGGTCCGCCGGGCCGGGCCCGTCGCAGCCCGCCGTCGCGGCCAGCGCCGTCGTCAGTCCCGTCGTCAGTCCCGTGGTCAGCAGTGCGCGCCGCTCCATGGCGTCACTGTCGCACGGGCCGCCCCTGTTCCGACATGTGCGCGGCGGCGTCCGTCCGGGCCCGTTCACGGGAGCGGCGGGCCGGGCCCGACCAGCCGCAGGCGCAGCGCGCCAGGGCGAAGGCGCCGCGGTCGGTGGTGGTCGTGTGGTGCGGGGCTCCGCCGGTGACCGGCGGCGGCGAGGGCGCGTCATGCGGGTGCACGGGTCCACGGTACCGGGGTCCAGGGGGGCGTGACGGGGGACGGGAGCGGTCGTTATGCGAGTGGGTCGTCCCCCGGTCGTCGAGGCCGCGGGCCGGAGGGCGGGGGTCTCGGCAGGCAGCGGCACGGTGTTGGGGGTAGGCAGGCGATGGTGGTGCAAAAGCTCAGGCGGGCGGGTGGCGCGGACGCCGTCACCGCCACCGCGGTGGTGGTGGCGGCGGTGGCCACGGGGCTCGCCGGGTGCTCGCCGGGCGCGGCCGGCACCGCCCCGTCCGCCGGGCCGGTCGCCGCGGACGGCGGGAAGGACGACGGTGCCGCGGGCGGGCCGCTCGGCGCCGTGCGCGCCGCCCCCGACCTGCTGGTGCGTGCCGGCACGTCGAGGACCAGGACGGCCCTGGAGATGGCGACGGGCGGTACGCGGCTGACCATCGAGGGCGAGGGCGGCTACGACTTCCGCGCCGGGCGCGGACAGGTGCGGGTGCTGCTCCCCGAGGACGGCGACCGGCCGCGCCGGAGGATCATGGAGCTGTTCACGCCGGGCGCGCTGTACATGAAGAACCGCGGCGCCGGCGTCCCCGTCGACAAGTGGGTCCGGGTCGACACGACCACCCTCGCCGACGGCAACCTGGTCACGGGCGGCGCCACCGACCCGGGCGCGGCCGCCGAACTGCTGCGGGCGGCGCGGCACGTGACGTACGTGGGCGAGGCCCACGTCGGGGGCGTGCCGGTCGCGCACTACCGGGGGACCACCGACATCGGCGCCGCCGCGAGGCTCGCCCCGCCGCGGGTGCGCGGGGCGCTGGCCGCCGCGGCGAAAGGGTTCACCACGGACACGGTGCCGTTCGACGCGTACCTGGACGAGGCGGGGCGGCTGCGGAAGGTCCGCCACCGGTTCAGTTTCACCAACGGGGGGCGGGAGGTCGACGTGGCGTCCACGACGCTGCTGTACGGGTTCGGCTCGCCCGTCGACGTGTGGCTGCCGCCGCTGGGGGACATCTACGCCGGGAGGATCGCCGGCTGAACCGGGAGGGGCCGCCGGGCGGTTGCGCGGGCACGGGGGGCGGGCCGGGCCCCACCGGTACGGGCACGGGCGGCGGGCACGGGCACGCGGGGAGCCGGGGAAGGCGAGAGGCCGGGGGTGGCACCGAGAATGGTCCGGACTAGTCATGCGCGGTGCGTGTCGCGCTCCCTACGCTGGGAAGCCGACGCCGGCTGGAAGAGGTGAACGCGCGTGGTCCCGCCCCTCAGTGCGACGACCGTCCAGGACCATGTGGCACTCGCCGAGATCGAGCTGTGCGGGGAGCTGATGATCGCCGCCTCGGCGACCGAGGCGGAGCGGCTCACCGCCGACCGGATCGACGAGGTGCTGAAGGTCTCCCCGGGAGCGGGACGTCCCCCCGGGGGGTCCGGCCGGGGCGTGAGCGGCCGCGCCGGCGTGCCGCGCGGGTGATCGATCGGTTTCGGACAGCCCCGAAAGTCAGGTCCGCATCATCCGGGCGATCGCTTTTGTGGCCTCCTCCACCTTCGCGTCGATCTCGTCCCCGCCCTTCACCGCCGCGTCGGCCACGCAGTGGCGCAGGTGCTCCTCCAGCAGTTGGAGCGCGAAGGACTGCAGCGCCTTCGTCGACGCCGAGACCTGGGTGAGTATGTCGATGCAGTAGACGTCCTCGTCGACCATTCGCTGCAGGCCCCTGATCTGGCCTTCGATCCGGCGCAGCCGCTTGAGGTGCTCGTCCTTCTGCTTGTGGTACCCGTGCACCGTGTGACCGTGGTCACCGTGGGCCCCGGGGGCCTCCGTGACCGAAAGGCCGGCCGGCTCGGTGGTCGTCATGGGGTCCTCCCGTCGTCCACAAAGGGCGGTATACCCCTCGCGGGTATATGGTACCGATCCTTGAGGGATTGTGCGGGGTCGGTTCTGTTCACTGTGCCCGATGGGCGACACTGAGGAACGCCGGTTCGCCGTGGCCGGATGATGCGCCTAGCATCAGCCTGACCGACACCCATGCACCGAAGGACCCCACGTGCGCTTTCGTCTGACCCCCCGGGAGACGAGCTTCTACGACATGTTCTCCGCGTCGGCGGACAACATCGTCACCGGCTCGAAGCTCCTGATGGAACTGCTGGGAGCGGAGGCGTCCGCGAGGGCCGACATCGCGGAGCGGATGCGGGCGGCCGAACACGCCGGGGACGACGCCACCCACGCGATCTTCCACCAGCTGAACTCCTCCTTCATCACGCCGTTCGACCGCGAGGACATCTACGCCCTCGCCTCGTCGCTCGACGACATCATGGACTTCATGGAGGAGGCCGTCGACCTCGTCGTCCTCTACAACATCGAGGAGCTGCCGAAGGGCGTCGAGCAGCAGATCGAGGTGCTGGCCAGGGCCGCGGAGCTCACCGCCGAGGCGATGCCGCACCTGAGGACGATGGACAACCTCACCGAGTACTGGATCGAGGTCAACCGGCTGGAGAACCAGGCCGACCAGATCCACCGCAAGCTGCTCGCCCAGCTCTTCAACGGCAAGTACGACGCCATCGAGGTGCTGAAGCTGAAGCAGGTCGTGGACGTGCTGGAAGAGGCCGCCGACGCCTTCGAGCACGTGGCGAACACGGTGGAGACCATCGCCGTCAAGGAGTCCTGAGGTCCCGTGGACACCTTCGCACTGGTCGTGACCGTCGGGGTCGCGCTCTTCTTCACGTACACGAACGGCTTCCACGACTCGGCGAACGCGATCGCCACGTCGGTGTCGACCCGGGCGCTCACGCCGCGTGCCGCGCTGCTGATGGCGGCGGTCATGAACCTCGCCGGCGCCTTCATGGGCAGCGGCGTCGCCAAGACCGTCAGCGAGGGCATCATCGCCACGCCGATCGGCGACAAGGGGATGGGCATCCTCTTCGCCGCGCTGGTCGGGGCGATCGTCTGGAACCTGATCACCTGGTACTTCGGCCTGCCCTCGTCGTCCTCCCACGCGCTCTTCGGCGGCATGGTGGGCGCGGCGCTGGCGGGCGGCACGGAGGTCATCTGGTCCGGGGTGATCGAGAAGATCGTCATCCCGATGTTCGTGTCGCCGTTCGTCGGCCTGATCATCGGTTACCTGGTGATGGCCGCGATCATGTGGATCTTCCGCAAGGCGGGTCCGCACAAGACGAAGCGCGGTTTCCGGATCGCGCAGACCGTGTCGGCCGCCGCCATGGCGCTGGGCCACGGCCTCCAGGACGCCCAGAAGACGATGGGCATCGTGGTGATGGCCCTGGTCATCGCCGACGTCGAGCAGGCCGGGGACCCGATCCCGCTGTGGGTGAAGGTCGCCAGCGCGCTGATGCTGTCGCTCGGCACGTACGCGGGCGGCTGGCGGATCATGCGGACGCTGGGCCGGCGGATCATCGAGCTCGACCCGCCGCAGGGCTTCGCCGCGGAGACGACGGCGGCGTCCGTCATGTACTCGGCGTCGTTCATGTTCCACGCCCCGATCTCCACGACGCACGTGATCACGTCCGCGATCATGGGTGTGGGCGCGACGAAGCGGGTCAACGCGGTCCGCTGGGGCGTCGCGAAGAACATCATCCTGGGGTGGTTCATCACCATGCCGGCCGCCGCGGCGGTGGCGGCGGTGAGCTTCTTCGCCGTGCGGATCTTCTTCGGCTAGCTGCCTTCGAGCAGTTGTCTTCGATCGGCGGCTTTCGATCAGGGGCCTTCGGCCGGGTCCCCGGCCGGAGCCGCCGGCCGGTGGTCTTCGCCCGGCGGCCCCGCCGCGGTACGGGACGGAAGCGGGCCCGCCCTCTCCGGGAGTGAGAGGGCGGGCCCTTCGCCGTGCGGTGGCACCGCCATGCAGCACCGCACGACGTCTGTGGGGCGGGGAGGATCAGCCGAAGCGGCCGGAGATGTAGTCCTCCGTGGCCTGGACCGACGGGTTGGAGAAGATCCGCTCCGTGTCGTCGATCTCGACCAGCTTGCCGGGCTGGCCGACGGCGGCCAGGTTGAAGAACGCCGTGCGGTCGGAGACGCGGGCGGCCTGCTGCATGTTGTGGGTCACGATGACGATCGTGAACCGCTCCTTCAGCTCGCAGATCAGGTCCTCGATCGCCAGGGTGGAGATCGGGTCCAGGGCGGAGCAGGGCTCGTCCATCAGCAGGACGTCCGGCTCGACCGCGATGGCGCGGGCGATGCACAGGCGCTGCTGCTGGCCGCCGGAGAGGCCGGAGCCCGGCTTGTTGAGGCGGTCCTTGACCTCGTTCCAGAGGTTCGCGCCCTTGAGGGAGCGCTCGACCACGTCGTTCAGCTCGGACTTGCGGTACCTGCCGTTCAGCCGCAGGCCCGCCGCCACGTTGTCGAAGATCGACATGGTGGGGAACGGGTTCGGCCGCTGGAAGACCATGCCGACCGTACGGCGCACGGCGACCGGGTCGACGTCCTTGCCGTACAGGTTCTGGTCGTCCAGCATCACCTTGCCCTCGACGCGGCCACCGGGGGTGACCTCGTGCATCCGGTTCAGGGTGCGCAGGAACGTGGACTTGCCGCAGCCGGAGGGGCCGATGAAGGCCGTGACGGAGCGGGGCTCGACGGTCATCGAGATGTCGTCGATCGCCCGGTGGTTGCCGTAGTACGCGGAGAGGCCGCTGACGTCGATTCGCTTGGCCATCTGAATCACTTCCCAGTGTGCGCCGCCGTCCGGCGGAGCGGAGTGTCGTGGCCTAGCGGCCGGTCTTCGGGGCCTTCCAGCGGGCGATGCCGCGGGCCACCAGGTTGAGGATCATGACGAAGGCGATCAGGACGAGCGCGGCGCCCCAGGCGCGGGCCACGGCGGCGTCCGTACCGACGGCGTACTGCTCGTACACGTAGAGCGGCAGCGACGCCTGGGCGCCTTCGAACGGGTTCGGGTTGATCAGCTTCGTACCGAAGACGAGGAGCAGCACGGGGGCCGTCTCGCCGGTGATACGGGCGATCGCGAGCATGACGCCCGTGGTGATGCCGCCGATCGCGGTCGGCAGGACCACCTTGAGGATCGTCTTCCACTTGGGGACGCCCAGCGCGAGGGACGCCTCGCGCAGCTCGTTCGGGACGAGCTTGAGCATCTCCTCCGTGGAGCGGACGACCACCGGCATCATCAGGATGGCCAGCGCCATCGACCCGGCGAAGCCGGAGGGCCCGAAGCCCAGCATCAGGTTCCAGGTGGCGAGGATGAAGAGACCCGCGACGATGGACGGGACACCCGTCATGACGTCGACGAAGAAGGTCACGGCCTGCGACAGCCGGCCCCGGCCGTACTCGACCAGGTAGATCGCGGTCAGCATGCCGATCGGGGCGGCGATGACCGCGGCGATGGCGACCTGCTCGATGGTGCCGAGCAGCGCGTGGTAGACGCCGCCGCCGGTCTCGGCGTCGAGGACGCCGTTCATCGAGTGGCTGAGGAAGTACGGGTCGAGGACCTCCAGGCCCTTGCTCACCGTGACCCAGGAGAGGGAGGCGAGCGGGACGACCGCGAGGACGAAGCAGACCCAGACGAGGCTGGTCGCGACGCGGTCCTTGGCCTGGCGGGAGTTCTCGACCGCGGTGGTGATGACGTACGTGGCGACGACGAACAGCAGGGCGGCGATCATGCCCCACTGGACGCGGCTCTCCCAGCCGGCGGCGAGGCCGATGCCGATGCCGGCGGCGACGGAGCCGACGGCTATGGCGGCCGGGGCCCAGCGCGGCATGCGCGCGTGGGCGAGCGGGGAACCGCGGCGCGCGGGGACGGTGGCCGGGCGCTGGTCCTGGATGACGTGGCTCATGCGTTGGCCCCCGAGTACTCCTTGCGGCGCGCGATGATCCAGCGGGCGGCGCCGTTGACCAGCAGCGTGATGACGAAGAGGACGAGGCCGGAGGCGATCAGCGCGTCACGGCCGTACTCGTTCGCCTCGTTGAACTTGGCGGCGATGTTCTGCGCGAACGTGCCGCCGCCCGGGTCGAGGAGGCGCCCGGAGATGATGAAGCTGGGGGAGAGGACGACGGCGACGGCCATCGTCTCGCCGAGCGCGCGGCCCAGGCCCAGCATGGAGGCGCTGATGATGCCGGAGCGGCCGAACGGGAGGACCGACATGCGGATGGTCTCCCAGCGGGTCGCGCCGAGGGCCAGGGCGGCCTCCTCGTGCATGCGCGGGACCTGGAGGAAGACCTCACGGGTGACGTTGGTGATGATCGGCAGGATCATGATCGCCAGCAGGATGCCGACGGTGAACATGTTCCGCGCGACGCCCTCACCGGACTTGTCGAAGACGTACGTCCAGCCCATGTACTGGTCGAGCCACTTGTTGAGGCCGTCCAGGTACGGCACGAGGAAGATCGCGCCCCACAGGCCGTAGATGATGCTCGGCACGGCGGCGAGCAGGTCGACCACGTACGCCAGCGGCGTGGCGAGCTTGCGCGGCGCGTAGTGCGAGATGAACAGCGCGATGCCGATGGCGACCGGCACGGCGATGACCATGGCGATGACCGAGCTGACGATCGTGCCGAAGGCCAGGACGGCGATGCCGAAGACGGGCGGGTTGCCCGCCGGGTTCCACTCGGAGGTGGTGAGGAAGTTGCCCTCGTTGTCGGCGATGGCGAGGACCGCGCGGTAGGTGAGGAAGACGGCGATCGCCGCCATGATCACCAGCAGGGCGATGCCGGATCCGCGGGACAGCCCGAGGAAGATCCGGTCACCCGCCTGGGACGGGGCGGACGACTTCGGGGGCGTTGTCTCGTTCCGCCCGGGGGGCGGTGGGGTGTGTGTGGTGGCTGTGGCCATCGTTGTGTTCTCCGGTCTGCGGAGCCGTGGTGGCTCCTGGCGGCGGTGCACCGGATGCCGGGACCGGCCCGGTCCAGGGTGGGCGGACCGGTCCCGGCGGGGTCGTCAGGAGAGCGTGGGGACGATCTCGCGGACCTTGGCCGCGATCTCGGCCGGCAGCGGGGCGTAGCCGGCCTCGGCGAGGACCTTCTGGCCCTCCTCGCTGGCCGTGTAGTTGAGGAACGCCTTCAGGGTGGGCAGCGTCTCCGCCTTGTTGCCCTTGTCGCAGGCGATCTCGTACGTGACGAGGATGATCGGGTAGGCGCCCTCGGCCTTGGTCTTGTAGTCGAGGGAGAGGGCCAGGTCGCTGCCCGTGCCCTTGATCTTGGCGGCGGCGATGGCCTTGGAGGCGTTCTCCGTGGTGGCCTCGACCGGCTGCGCGGCGCCCGTGTTCAGCTTGACCGTGCTGATGTTGCTGGCGGCGGCGTACGACAGCTCGAAGTAGCCGATCGCGCCGTTGGTGTCCTTGACCGCGGCGGCGACGCCGGAGGAGCCGTTCGCGGCCTGGCCGCCGGGGGCGGGCCACGACTTCGTCTTCGGGTCGTGCTTCCAGTCGGCGGCGGCGGCCTCGCTGAGGTACTTGCCGAGGTTCTGCGTGGTGCCGGACTCGTCGGAGCGGTGGAAGGCCTGGATCGCCACGTCGGGCAGCTTGACGCCCGGGTTCAGCTTGGCGATGGCGGGGTCGTTCCACTTCTTGATCTTCGAGTCGAAGATCTTGGCGAGGGTGGAGGCGTCGAGGACGAGGCCGTCCACGCCGTCCAGCTTGTAGCCGATGGCGACGGGGCCGCCGACCATCGGGAGGTTGATGCCCTTGCCGCCCTTGCAGATCTTCTGCGACTCGGCGGTCTCCTCCTCCTTCAGGGCGGAGTCGGAGCCGGCGAACGCCACCTGGCCCTGGTTGAACTTGGTGATGCCGCCACCGGAGCCGATGGCCTGGTAGTTCACCTCGACGCCCTCGCAGGCCGCCTGGAAGTTCTTGACCCACAGGTCCATGGCGTTCTTCTGGGCGGTCGAGCCGGCCGCGAGGAGCTGGCCCTTGGCGCCCTCGCACTTGACGTCCGACGCGGTGGTGGTCTTCTTCGCCCCGTCCGGGCTCGTGTTGTCGTCCGAGCCACACGCCGTGAGAACCAGGGCGCCGGAGACGGCGAGGGCGCCGAGCGCGGTGGCGCGAAGCCCGGTCTTGCGATGAAGCTTCACTTTCGGGTGTTCCTTCCAGTAACCGCCGAGCTGCGGGGAGGCAGGGGGCCGATGACGTGGTCCGTGCCCATGGCCGGTTGTACGACGGCGTGTGTCGGAGTGGGTCGTGGTGGCGTCTGTCGGTCACCTCGTACGGCTGAAATTAGGCAGATCAGGTGAAGCGGTCGGCGGGGGTGGGTGAACGCGAGGTGAACCATGCTGTAAGTGCCGGTGAGTACCTTCGCGGGCTGTTCGCTCCCGCCTCGTACGCCCCGTGCGTCACATAACCGGCCAGGAGTCACCAAGCGGCCAGGAACCAGGTGACCAGGGAGCGGTCCTGCGGGTGGGTGAGCAGCCCCCGGGCCTCCTCGGGCGGGAGCCACCGCAGGGCGTCCACCTCCTTGTTGGGGGTGAAGGCGCCCGAGGTGGCCTCGGCCGACCAGTACGTGACCTCCTTCTCCCGGGTACCCGCCCGGTAGCGGACCGTGCCGAGCAGGGCGCCCGGCTCGCACGCGCGGCCCGTCTCCTCGCGGACCTCCCGCACCGCCGCGGCCAGCAGCTCCTCCCCGGCCTTCACCTTGCCCTTGGGGAACGACCAGTCGTCGTACTTGGGCCGGTGGATCAGGCACACCTCCACCGCGCCGTCCGCCGTCCGGCGCCACAGGACGCAGCCGGCCGCCCGGACGACGCCCGCGCGGTCGCTCACCGCGCCGCCACCGCCGTGCGCCGCCAGGCGCGGTGGAAGGCGAGGCGGGCGCCCTCCACCTCGTGGCGCTGGTCGGCGTGGAGGACGCCGAGGGTGTACGCCGTCGCCGGGGCGATGCGCGGCGTGCGCGCGGCCGACGCGGCGGCGGCCGCGGCCTCGGCGGCGTCCCGGTGCCGGTCCAGCGCGGTCGCCGCCTCGTACAGCTCGGGGCCCGGGGCGTGCCGCACCTCCAGGGCGTACCGGTGGAGGCGCAGCAGGAGGCGCACCTGGTGCCAGGGGGCGTCCTGCTGCTCGCCGCCCACGGCGGGGCTCATGGGGAGGGCCGCCACGGCGTCCAGCAGGCGGCGCTCCACCGTCTCGGCGGGAACCGGCAGGACCTCCTCGGCGGGGGACGACGCGGCGGGCCCGAACGGCACCTCCGACGCCAGCAGCGCCACCGCGTCGGCGACCGCGTGGAACCGGGACGAGCCCAGCGCCTCCAGGGCCGCCGAGTGGGCGCGCGTCCGGGCGAGGGTGAGCTGCCGCTCCAGCAGGGCGCCGGCGCGCGCGGCACCCATCGTGATCGCCTCGCCCCCGGCCCGCGGCGCCCCCGCGCGGGCGCCCCGCGGCGCCGGCACGGGCCCGCCGGTCAGCCGGGACAGCGCGTCGACGAGCCGGACGAGCCGGGACGTGCAGGCGTGCTCCTGGGCGAGGGTGCCGTACAGCCAGGCCAGCTCGGAGCGCAGGCCGTCCGCCCACGCCCCGTCCAGGAGGGGCCGGTAGGTGTGCAGGGTCCCGCTGATGCGCCGGGCGGCGGTGAGCAGCGACCGGGCGGCCTCCTCCGCACCTGCCGTGTCCGAACCGTTGCTCTCCGTGTGCAGGCGCAGGGCGCGCAGGAAGTCGTTCGCCCGGGCGTGGAGGTACGGTGCCAGCACCTCACCGGCGGATGCCTGGTGGTCAGGGTTGTGCACGTCGGCGCCTCCGGGCGTCTATGAGCATCTGCTGGACGTGGCGCAGCGGCCGGCCGTCGGCGTCCGTCGCGTGCCGGGTCCATTCGCCGTCCGGGCCGAGGTGCCAGGACGCGGTCGTTTCGGCCATGCCGGTCTCCAGCAGGCGGGTCAGGGCCGCGCGGTGGGCCGGGTCGGCGACCCGCACCAGCGCCTCTATGCGGCGGTCGAGGTTGCGGTGCATCATGTCGGCGCTGCCGAACCACACCTCGGGCTCCCCGCCGTTGCAGAAGGCGAAGACGCGGGAGTGCTCCAGGAAGCGGCCGAGGACCGAGCGGACCCGGATGTTCTCCGACAGGCCGACGACGCCGGGGCGGAGGGCGCAGATGCCGCGGACCCAGACGTCGACGGGCACGCCGGCCTGCGAGGCGCGGTAGCAGGCGTCGATTATGGCCTCGTCGACCATCGAGTTGACCTTGATGCGGACGTACGCGGGCCGGCCCGCCCGGTGGTGGACGATCTCCTTGTGTATCCGCGACACGAGGCCGTCGCGCAGCGACTTGGGCGCGACGAGCAGGCGGCGGTAGGTCTCGCGGCGCGAGTAGCCGGACAGCCGGTTGAACAGGTCGGAGAGGTCGGCGCCGACCTGGGGGTCGGCGGTGAGCAGGCCGAGGTCCTCGTAGAGGCGGGCGGTCTTGGGGTGGTAGTTGCCGGTGCCGACGTGCGAGTACCGGCGCAGCAGCTCGCCCTCCTGGCGGACGACCAGGGACAGCTTGCAGTGGGTCTTCAGCCCGACCAGGCCGTACACGACGTGGCAGCCGGCCTCCTCCAGCTTGCGCGCCCACTTGATGTTGGCCCGCTCGTCGAAGCGAGCCTTGATCTCGACGAGGACGAGGACCTGCTTGCCGGACTCGGCGGCGTCGATCAGGGCGTCGACTATCGGGGAGTCGCCGGAGGTGCGGTACAGCGTCTGCTTGATCGCCAGGACGTCCGGGTCGGCGGCCGCCTGCTCCAGGAAGGCCTGCACGGACGTGGAGAAGCTGTCGTACGGGTGGTGCAGCAGCACGTCCCGCTCGCGCAGGGCGGCGAAGACGTCGGGCGCGGACGCCGACTCGACCTCGGACAGGTCGCGGTGGGTGCCCGCCACGAACTTCGGGTACTTCAGCTCGGGCCGGTCCTGGCCCGCTATCCCGAACAGCCCGGTCAGGTCGAGCGGGCCGGGCAGCGGGTGGACCTCGGCGTCGGAGACCTTCAGCTCCCGCACGAGCAGGTCGAGGACGTACGGGTCGATGGACTCCTCCACCTCCAGCCGCACCGGCGGGCCGAAGCGGCGCCGCATGAGCTCCTTCTCCAGGGCCTGGAGGAGGTTCTCGGTGTCGTCCTCCTCGACCTCCAGGTCCTCGTTGCGGGTGACCCGGAACATGTGGTGGGCCAGCACCTCCATGCCGGGGAACAGCTCCTCCAGGTGCGCGGCGATGACGTCCTCCAGCGGCACGTACCGCTGCGGCGACGCCTCCAGGAACCGCGACAGCAGCGGCGGCACCTTCACGCGGGCGAAGTGGCGGTGGCCGCTGACCGGGTTGCGGACGACGACGGCGAGGTTCAGGGACAGCCCGGAGATGTACGGGAAGGGGTGCGCGGGGTCGACGGCCAGCGGCGTGAGCACCGGGAAGATCTGCTGCCGGAACAGGGTGAAGAGGCGCGCCTGCTCCTTCTCGGTCAGGTCGGGCCAGCGGATGAGGTGGATGCCCTCGTCGGCCAGGGCCGGGGCGACGTCCTGCTGGAAGCAGGCGGCGTGCCGGGCCATGAGCTCCCGGGAGCGGGTCCAGATCAGGTCGAGGACCTCGCGGGGCTGGAGCCCGGACGCGGAGCGGGTGGCGACGCCGGTGGCGATGCGGCGCTTGAGGCCGGCGACCCGGACCATGAAGAACTCGTCGAGGTTCGAGGCGAAGATCGCGAGGAAGTTCGCCCGCTCCAGGAGCGGTGTCGTGGGGTCCTCGGCCAGTTCCAGGACGCGCTCGTTGAAGGCGAGCCAGCTGCGCTCGCGGTCCAGGAACCGGCCCTCGGGCAGTTCCGTGCGCGTGCCGTCCCCGTCGTACGGGTCGAGGTCGGCGTCGATGTCCGGTGCGAGGCCGACGGCGGACGCGCCGGCGACGCCCTGCGGCCGGTGCGCGGCTGGGGACCCCACGGACGGCTGCGGGTGCGGGGCGGACGGCTGTACCTGCGGGACCGGGACCTCTGCGGGCTGCTGGCTCATGACACCATTCTTCCGCGCCAGAGGCAGGTCAGGCGCGTCGGAGCGGGCCGTGAAGGCGGACACGGCGGGCTTCATTGAGCGAGCTTCGCAAGCGTGTCTGAATGATCGGTGACGGGGACGTGACATCCCGGATGCGGAGGGGTGCGGGCGGGGTGTGCGCCGGAACGCGCGCTTCCCGTCCCCCGTCCGCCCCCGCGGTGCTCCGGGCGGGCGCCGAGGGGGCGGCCGCGCCCAGCGCCCGCGGGTGACCGCCCCCTCGGCGTTCGTGCGCCCTTCGGCTCCACGGGCCGTGCCCGGCCTCCCGGCGGCCGCGCGCGCCGCCGGGAGCGGGGCGGGTCAGGTCTCCGTGCGGTACATGAGGTCCACCTCGTGGGTGGCGAAGCCCATGCCCTCGTAGACGCGCAGCGCCGCGGTGTTGTCGGCGTCCACGTACAGCATCGCCGTCGGCAGGCCCTGCGCGGCCAGGTGGCGCAGGCCGATCGCGGTGAGCGCCTTGCCGAGCCCGCCGCCCTGCGCGTCGGGGGCGATGCCGAGGACGTACACCTCGCCGAGCCGTTCCTCGGCGTGCACCTTCGTCCAGTGGAAGCCGACCAGGGCCCCGTCGGACTCGCGTTCGGCGAGGAAGAAGCCCTTCGGGTCGAACCACGGCTCGTTCCTGCGGTCGTCCAGGTCGCGCTGGGTCAGGGCGCCCTGCTCGGGGTGGTGCGCGAACGCGGCGGCGTTGAGGGCGAGCCACGCGGCGTCGTCCTGGCCGGGGACGAACGTGCGGACCGTGATCCCGGCCGGCAGGACCGGCTCGGGGACGTCGAGGGACGCCAGGGGCCGGCGCAGCTGCCGCAGCTCCCGGAAGAGGGTGAGGCCCAGGACCTGCGCCAGGTGGCGGGCGGCGGACTTGCCGCCGTGCGCCCACACCCGCAGCCGCTTCCCCGACTCCGCGAGCAGGGCCGAGCCGAGCGCCCGCCCGTGGCCGCGGCCGCGGTGCGCGGGGCCGATGACCAGCTCGGCGGCCGGGGCCTCGACCGGGTCGGTGTCCTCCAGCTGGGCGTAGCCGACGAGCCGGTCGGAGACGGAGAGCAGCAGGTGCCGCACGCCTTCGCGCCGCCCGCCGTCCCCGACGGGGCCGCCGTGCTCCGCGAGGAAGGCCTTCAGCTGGAGCCTGCCCTGCTCGGACACCGCCTGCATGCCGTCGGTGCGGGCGGCGTCGGCGAGCAGGTCGAGGACGCCCCGGGCCTGTTCGGGGGTGAGTTCGTCGTAGATCTCGATGCGGCGACCCGCCTCGGGGGCTGTTGCGCGAACGTCAGTGGTCATGGGTACGAGCCTACGACCGCGGGCCGGGGCCGGAGGGGCGATGGCAACCAGGTCGTAACCCGTTCCCCCCTGTTGCGCTACGCGCGTTGACCTTAGGCTGCGCTCGGCATACCAGGAGCCATGGCCTCGGCGTCACCTGACGGCACGTAAGGTCATGTGGTGTCAAAGGGGAAAAACAGACATATGTCAGCTACACGGCACAAGAAGCGCACGGGGCGGCGGATACTCGCCGCCGCGGCCGGCGTCGCCACCCTCGGCGCGCTCGTGGCGGCCCTCCCGGCCGGCGCGGCCGAGGAGGACGGCGCGGACGGCTGGACGTACGGCAAGAAGGCGACCACCGGCCGCACCGTCGACGTGCAGCTGCTCTCCTTCAACGACCTGCACGGCAACCTGGAGGCCCCGGCCGGCTCCTCCGGCGAGGTCGTCCACCGCCACGAGGACGGCACCACCGAGAAGATCAAGGCCGGTGGCGTCGAGTACCTGGCCACGCACCTGCGCGACGCCCGCAAGGGCAACCGGTACTCGATCACCGCGGCGGCCGGCGACATGATCGGCGCCTCCCCCCTGATCTCCGGCCTGTTCCACGACGAGCCGACGATCGAGGCGCTCAACAAGCTGAAGCTCGACGTCAGCTCGGTCGGCAACCACGAGTTCGACGAGGGCGCGGCCGAGCTGGCCCGCATCCAGAACGGCGGCTGCCACCCCACGGACGGCTGCGCCGAGGGCACGACCTACGAGGGCGCCGAGTTCCCCTACCTGGCCGCGAACGTCACGAACGAGAAGACCGGCGAGCCGGTCCTCGACCCGTACTTCATCTGGCAGAAGGACGGCGTCCGCATCGGCTTCATCGGCGTGACCCTGGAGGGCACCCCGGGCATCGTCAACGCCGAGGGCATCAAGGGCCTGAAGTTCGGCGACGAGGTCGAGACGATCAACAAGTACACGAAGGTCCTGGAGCGCCGGGGCGTGAAGTCCATCGTCGCCCTGATCCACGAGGGCGGCGCGCCGGCCTCCTCGGCGTACAACTACGACTGCGACAGCCCCGGCCCGGGCGACGGCGTCTCCGGCCCGGTCGTGGACATCGCCAGGAAGCTCAGCCCGCAGGTCGACGCCCTGGTCACCGGCCACACCCACCAGGCGTACGCGTGCACCATCCCGGACCCGGCGGGCAAGCCGCGCACGGTCACCTCGGCGGCGTCGTTCGGCAAGCTGTACACCGACACGACCCTCACCTACGACCGCGCCACCAAGGACATCGTCCGCACGGCCGTCACCTCCGCGAACCACGTGGTCACGCGTGAGCGCGCGGCCCGGGACATGACCGACCTGATCACCAAGTGGAACGCCCTCGCCGCGCCGATCGCCAACCGTCCGGTGGGCCACATCTCGGCCAACATCGACGGCCGCGGCTCCACCGCGTACGAGAAGCCGCTCGGCGACCTGATCGCCGACGCGCAGCTGGAGGGCCTCGCCCCGGCCGACAAGGGCGGCGCGCAGATCGCCTTCATGAACCCGGGCGGCATCCGCGGCGACCTGGTGCACGCCAGGTCCGGCAGCGAGGCGGCGGACGGCGTCGTGACGTACGGCGAGGCGTACACCGTGCAGCCGTTCACCAACATGATGACCACCGTCGACCTGACCGGCGCGCAGATCGTCACCGCGCTCCAGCAGCAGGTCAGCGGCGCGAACGAGGCGTCGCCGAAGATCCTCCAGGTGTCGCGGGGCTTCACGTACACGCTGGACATGACGAAGACCGGCGCCGCCCGCGTCGTCGTCCCCTCGGTGAAGCTGGACGGCCGGCCGCTGGACCCGGCCGCGACGTACCGCGTCGCGATGAACGAGTTCCTCTCCGGCGGCGGTGACGGCTTCACGGCCCTCGGCCAGGGCGCGAACAAGCGGGTCGGCGCGTCCGACCTGGAGGTCTTCATCGCCTACCTGGGCGCGCACTCCTCGGCGGACGCCCCGCTGACGCCGCCCGCGGCGGACCGCATCACGGTCGTCAAGTAGCACGCCGGACGGACGGGGGCGGCGGACCACGGAGGTCCGCCGCCCCCTCCCCCTTTTCCCGGCCGGCCCGCGGGCGGTCTTCTTCTGTTGGTGTGTACGCGTCATAATCCGGCGCATGGCCCTCACCCGACGCGGCTTCCTCACGGCCGCCACCGCCACCGGCGCCGCCCTCGCCCTGGGCGCCCCGCCCGCCCGCGCCCGCGCCGCCGGCCCCGGGGACTGGATGGGCGCCCACCCCGACACCACCCCGCTGCGCACCCTCACCATCCCCGGCACGCACAACTCCGCCGCCCCCGCGGGCGGCCCCTGGGTGGCCTGCCAGAACACCACCGTCGCCCAGCAACTGGCCGGCGGCGTCCGCTACCTCGACATCCGGTGCCGCGTCACCGGCGACTCCTTCGCCATCCACCACGGCGCGTACTACCAGAACCAGATGTTCGGCGACGTGCTGACCGCCTGCCGCGACTTCCTCGCCGCGCACCCCGCCGAGACCGTCCTCATGCGGGTCAAGCAGGAGTACTCGCAGGAGAGCGACGCCGTCTTCCGGCAGGTCTTCGACCGCTACCTCGACGCCAAGGGCTGGCGCCCCCTCTTCCGCATCGGCGACGGACTGCCCCTCCTCGGCGAGGCCCGCGGCCGGGTCGTCCTCCTCGCCGACAACGCCGGACTGCCCGGGGTCCGCTGGGGCGACGGCGCGCTCTTCGACGTGCAGGACGACTACACGGCCGAGCCGACCGCCAAGTACCCCAAGATCGAGGCGCACTTCCGCAAGGCCGTCGCGCAACCCGGCAGGCTGTACGTCAACCACGTCTCCACCGCCGCGCTGCTCCCGCCCCGCTGGAACGCCGACCGCCTCAACCCGCGCGTCCACGCCCTCCTGGACAGCGCCGGGGCCACCGCCTGGCGCGGCCTCGGCATCGTCCCCATGGACTTCCCCGACACCCGCCCCGGCCTGATCGCCTCACTCCTGCGGCACAACTGACCCCACGGCGCCCGCGTCCCCCGGCGGCGGCGTCGGGGCGCCCGGCAGGCGGATCTCCGCGCGCGTGCCGCCGCCCTCCGCCCGGCTCAGCGCCACCTCGCCGCCGGCCTGCCGCACCGTGCGGGCCACGATCGACAGGCCCAGGCCCGAGCCGGGCAGGGAACGGGCCGACGGGGAGCGCCAGAACCGCTCGAAGACGTGCGGCAGCTCCTCCCGCGCGATGCCCGGACCGTGGTCCCGCACCGTCAGCACCCCGTCCACCAGCCGCACTTCCACCGTGCCGCCCGGCGGGGAGAACTTCACCGCGTTGTCCAGGACGTTGACCAGCGCCCGCTCCAGCGCCGCGGCCTCCGCCCGTACGAACCAGGGCCGCACCTCCCGCGTGAACCGCAGCTCCGGGCCGCGCAGCCGCGCCCGCCCGAGAGCCTGGTCGAGCACGTCGTGCAGCGCGACCACCGCCAGGCGGCCCGCCGCCGCCGCGTCCGGCCTGGCCAGCTCCTGGAGGTCGCCGATCAGCGCGGCCAGCTCCGTCATCTGCGCCTTCACGGACGCCATCAGCGCCCGCCGGTCCTCCGCCGGGATCGACCGCCCGGTCTCCTCGATCCGGGCCAGCAGCTCGACGTTGGTCCGCAGCGACGTCAGCGGCGTCCGCAGCTCGTGCCCCGCGTCCGCGATGAGCTGCGCCTGCCGGTCGCGGGACGAGGCGAGCGCCCCGGTCATCGCGTTGAACGACCGCGACAGCCGGGCGATCTCGTCCTCGCCCTCCACCGGGATGCGCACGGTCAGGTCCTCGGTGCGCGCCACGTGCTCCACCGCGTCCGTCAGCCGGTCGACCGGCTTCAGCCCGGCCCGCGCCACCCACAGCCCCACCGCGCCCGCGCCGACGACGCCTATCCCGGCGAGCGCGGTCAGCAGCAGCGCCAGCCGGCTCAGCGCGGCGTCGACCTCGGCCAGCGGACGCGCCAGCGACACGGCGACGGTCACCCGCGGCGCCACCCCGGGCACGCTCACCGTCTCCCGCACGGTGTGCACCCGCACGCTCTCCCCGCTGTCCGTCGCCGAGGTGTGCAGCGCCTCCCGCGCGCCGCCGGCCGCGACGGCCACGTCCCGCGGCGTCACCCGCACCGCCCGCGAGTACCGCGCCAGGCACCGCTCGCCGTCCGCCAGGACCACCTGCGTGTACGCGAAACCGGGCCGGTCCGGGGCGGGCGGCTCCGGCGCCACCCCGGCCCGGCAGGCCACCAGCGCGTCCACCACCTGCTCCTCGGGCGCCGCCGTGTTCTCCAGCGACCGGTCCAGCTCGTCGAGCAGCTGCGCCCGGGTGAGCAGCCAGGCCCCCACCGACACCGCCGCCACCGCCACGGCGACCGCCAGCGACGTCAGCAGCGCCAGCCGGGAGCGCAGCGGCAGCGCGCGGAAGCGCCGTACGGGGCCGGGTGTCACTCGCCGCCCCCCTCGCGCAGCACGTACCCCACCCCGCGCACGGTGTGCACCAGCCGCGGCTCGCCGCCCGCCTCGGTCTTGCGGCGCAGGTACATCACGTACACGTCCAGGGAGTTGGAGGTCGGTTCGAAGTCGAAGCCCCACACGGCCTTGAGGATCTGCTCGCGGGTGAGCACCTGGCGCGGGTGGGCGAGGAACATCTCCAGCAGCGTGAACTCCGTCCGCGTCAGCTCCACCCGCCGCTCGCCGCGCGCCACCTCGCGGGTGGCGAGGTTCATCCGCAGGTCCCCGAAGGACAGCACGTCGCCGGGGTCGCCCGGCCCGGCGCCGCCGCCCGCCGCGTACGAGCTGCGCCGCAGCAGCGCGCGGATGCGGGCGAACAGCTCGTCCAGCTCGAACGGCTTCACCAGGTAGTCGTCGGCGCCCGCGTCGAGGCCGGTGACCCGGTCGCCGACCGTGTCGCGGGCGGTGAGCATCAGGATCGGCACGGTCGAGCCGGACGCCCGGATGCGGCGGGCGGCGGTCAGCCCGTCCATGCGGGGCATCTGGACGTCGAGGACGACGAGGTGGGGCGCGTACGCCCCGATCTTCTCCAGCGCGTCGACGCCGTCGACGGCGGTCAGCGTCCCGTACCCCTCGAAGGCCAGGCTGCGCCGGAGCGCTTCGCGGACGGCGGGCTCGTCGTCGACGACGAGGATGCGGTCGGGCTCGGCGGTGGTGTTCATGCGGATCAGCGTCGCACGCGGGTCAGTCACCCCTGAGGGTGTCCAGGGAGGCCTTGAGGGTGTCGACCGGGATGGCGAAGCCGAGGCCGACGCTGCCGGCGGTGGAGCCGGTGGCGGCGCTCGGCGCGTACATCGCGGAGTTGATGCCGATGACCTCGCCCTTCATGTCGATCAGGGCGCCGCCGGAGTTGCCGGGGTTGAGGGAGGCGTCGGTCTGGATCGCCTTGTACGTGGTCTTCGAGGAGCCGGTGTCGCCACCGGACCACCCGCTGCCGTACGCGGACGACCGGTCCTGGGCCCGCCCGCTGCCGCCGCCGTCCCGGGAGACGGTCACCTCCCGGTCGAGGGCGGAGACGATGCCGCTGGTCACGGTGGAGGTGAGGCCCTCGGGCGAGCCGATCGCGACGACCTGGTCGCCGACCCGGACCGTGCCGGAGTCCCCGAGCGCGGCGGCCTTGAGGCCCTCGGCGCCGCGGACCCTGACCAGCGCCAGGTCCTTGCCGGGGTCGGTGCCGACCACGTCGGCGGTGCGGGTGGTGCCGTCGCCGAGGCGGACCTCGATCTCGGAGGCGTCCGCGATGACGTGGTGGTTGGTGACGACCTCGCCGTCCGCGGTGATGATCACGCCGGAGCCGGTGGACTGCCCGGAGCCGGTGGCGGCCCCGATCTCCACGATGCTGGGGGAGACGGCCTGCGCCACCCCGGCGACCGTGCCGGTGCCCGCTCGCGAGACGGCCGTCCCGGCGACCCCCGAGGGGGCGGCCGCCGTGTCGCCGCCCGCCAGTTCCCGGGCGAGGGCGCCCGCCCCGCCCCCGACGGCGGCGGCCGCGAGGGCGACGGCGGTGATCAGCCCGACCGGCCGCCCGGCCCGGTGCCGGCGCCGGGTGCCGGCACGGGGCGGGACCGCCGGGGGCTCCGGGACCGCCGGGGGCTCCGGGAACGCGGACGCGTGCGGAGGCGGCGGGTGGACCGGGTCGTGGAACCCGGCGTACCGCTGCGGTTCGTCGTTCCCCTGGTGGCCGGTGCTCCGGCGGTCGTGGTCCGTCATGTCTACGACTGTCGCTCCGGTGGATGAGAGGTTCCTGAGGACGCCCTGAGAGCGGCGACAGAACCTCGTGTGCCCGGGATGAGGACCGGCAGTCGCGGGGGCTACGCGCCGTCGCAGCCGCAGCTGCGGCGGATCACCAGCGCCGACGGGAACTGCTTCACGCGCTCCCGGCGCCCCCCGGAGACCTTCAGCCCGTCGTCCAGGACCAGGTCCACCGCCGCGCGGGCCATCGCCGGCCGGTCCGACGAGATCGTCGTCAGCGGCGGGTCCGTCAGCCCGGCCTCCTTCACGTCGTCGAACCCGGCCACCGCCAGGTCCCCCGGCACGTCCAGCCGCAGCTCCCGCGCCGCGCGCAGCACGCCGATCGCCTGGTCGTCCGTGGCGCAGAAGATCGCGGGCGGCCGGTCGGGGCCCGACAGGATCTTCAGCGCGGTCTCGTAGGCGTCGTACCGGTCGTACGCGGCCTGGTAGAGCCGTCCCTCGACGGAGCGGCCCGCCTCCCGCATGGCGCGGCGCCAGCCCTCGACGTGGTCGGCCACCGGGTCGCCGACGGACGGCGTCGACTCGATCCCGCCCAGGCACGCCACGTACGCGTGGCCGTGCTCCAGCAGGTGGCGGGTGGCCAGCTGCGCGCCGCCGATGTCGTCCGTCACGACCGCCACGTCGTCCAGGGCCTCGGGGCGCTCGTGGAGCAGCACCACGCGCGCGTCCCACGCCTCGATCTCCTGCGCGGCGCGCTCGCTCATGCCCTGGCTGACCAGGATCAGGCCGGCGACCCGCATTCCGAGGAACGCGCGCAGGTAGTGGATCTCGCGCTCGTCGCGGTAGTCCGAATTGCCGACCAGGACCATTTTCCCGCGGTCGGCGGCGGCCCTTTCCACGGCGTGCGCCATCTCGGCGAAGAACGGCTGCCGCGCGTCCGGGACGATCATGCCTATGAGGTCCGTCCGCCGCGACGCCATCGCCTGGGCCACCCGGTCGGGCCGGTAGCCCAGCTCCTTGATGGCGGCGAGGACACGCTCGCGCGTGGCCGGGGCGACCGGCCGGGGTCCGTTGTTGATGACGTAGCTCACGACCGCGGTGGAAGTCCCCGCCAGTCGTGCCACGTCGTCCCGCGTCACCTTGGCCACGCGCGGCAGTCTACGCGGGGTGACCTACCTCCGGGCAGGTCGTACGGCCGCTTCCTGCGGTTCTTTCCCGTGCTCCATCCGGAGGACCTCCGGCGTCGCCTCCTTGGCCGCGGGCTCCGCGCGTGCGCCCGTCCGCGCCTCCTCCGCGGCGCGCTCCACCTTCTCGGGCGCCACGAACCGGTAGCCGACGTTGCGCACGGTGCCGATCAGCGACTCGTGCTCCGGGCCCAGCTTGGCGCGCAGCCGCCGCACGTGGACGTCGACCGTGCGGGTGCCGCCGAAGTAGTCGTACCCCCACACCTCCTGGAGGAGCTGCGCCCGGGTGAAGACCCGGCCGGGGTGCTGCGCGAGGTACTTGAGCAGCTCGAACTCCTTGAAGGTGAGGTCCAGGACCCGGCCCTTCAGCTTCGCGCTGTACGTCGCCTCGTCGACCGACAGGTCGCCGTTGCGGATCTCCATCGGGGAGTCGTCGGCGGTGATCTGCCGGCGGCCCGTCGCGAGCCGCAGCCGCGCCTCGACCTCCGCCGGACCCGCCGTGTCGAGCAGCACGTCGTCGATGCCCCAGTCGGCCGTGACGGCCGCGAGGCCGCCCTCGGTGACCACCAGGAGCAGCGGGCAGCCGGGGCCCGTCGAGCGGAGCAGCTGGCACAGCGACCGCACCTGCGGCAGGTCGCGGCGGCCGTCGACGAGGATCACGTCGGCGCCGGGGGTGTCGACGAGGGCGGGGCCCTCGGCGGGGGCCACCCGCACGTGGTGCAGCAGCAGCCCGAGGGCCGGGAGCACCTCGGTCGACGGCTGCAGGGCGTTCGTCAGCAGCAGCAGAGAACTCATCGTGTCCCACCCGCCTGGGTCGTCGTCCTGCTGGTCGTCGTCCGGTCGTGCACGGTCAGCTCGCCCATAACGTCGGTTCCTCCTCGGTCCGTGCGAGGACGTTGCGGCACTGCTTCCTTCGGTGTTCCTGCGGCGGCCCCGAGCCCTTGAGAGCCTTCGTTCACCCGCCCGTAACAACGGCGGGAAAACACAAAAGGACCCGGGGGCTGCCTTGCCCGGATCCTCTGCCAGCCACAATAGCCCACATGAGATCCGGGACAGAGGAGCCATTTCACAGTGTGGATGTCTCCTCGCTCACGCGCGGCCCTCTGGACGAAACCTTGCGTATGTCTTTGCGGTCTCCTGACGGAGTGCGCCTGGAGGCCCGCTACGACCCCTGCACCGCCGGTCCGGCCGACACGGCGGTGGTCGTCGCGCACGGCTTCACCGGGTCGGTGGACCGCCCGGCGCTCCGGCGGGCCGCGGCCGTCCTGGCCCGGCACGCGGCGGTGGTGACCTTCTCGTTCCGGGGTCACGGCCGCTCCGGCGGGCGCTCCACGGTCGGCGACCGGGAGGTGCTCGACCTGGCGGCGGCGGTGGCCTGGGCGCGGGAGCGCGGCCACGCGCGGGTGGTGACGGTCGGCTTCTCCATGGGCGGCTCGGTGGTGCTCCGGCACGCCGCGCTGTACGGGGAGGGGCACGAAGGGCGCACGGAGGCACGCACGGACGCGGTGGCCGCCGTGAGCGCGCCGGCCCGCTGGTACTACCGGGGCACCGCCCCGATGCGGCGCGTGCACTGGCTGATCACCCGCCCCGCCGGGCGGGTGGTGGGCCGGTACGGGTTCGGCACCCGCATCCACGACCGCGACTGGGACCCGGTGCCCCTGTCCCCGGTGGAGGCGGTGCCGCTGATCGCGCCGACGCCGCTGCTGGTCGTGCACGGGGACCGGGACCCGTACTTCCCGGTGGACCACCCGCGGGCGCTGGCCGCCGCGTCGGGCGGGCACGCCGAGCTGTGGCTGGAGCCCGGCATGGGGCACGCCGAGAACGCCGCCGGGGAGGAGCTGCTCACGCGGATCGCCCGCTGGCTGACGGCACCGGAGGGGCCGGGCCCGTCCCCGGCGCCCCGGGCGTGGCCCATCATGGAAGCCTGACGAAAGGAGCCCTCCCATGGCAGCGGGAACCATCCGCTACTGGGCCGCGGCCAAGGCCGCCGCCGGCACCGCCGAGGAGCCGTACGCCGCGGAGACGCTCGCGGAGGCGCTGGCCGCCGCCCGCGACCGGCATCCGGGGGAGCTGGTCCGGGTGCTGCGGAGGTGCTCGTTCCTGGTGGACGGAGACCCCGTGGGGACACGCGGGCATGAGACGGTACGGCTGGCGGAGGGCGGCACGGTAGAGGTGCTTCCGCCGTTCGCAGGAGGGTGAGCCGCACAGCATGAGCAGCGATCAGCAGTACCCGTACGACCCGCGCGCCCCGCGCGACCCGTCGCCGTACGCGGGCCGGCCGTACGGGGAGCAGCCCCCCGCGGCGCCGTTCCCCGCCGGCGCGGGCGCCGCGGACGCGGAGGTCGCGCAGACCTGGCAGGGCCAGACGTGGGACACCCACTACCAGCCGGCCGTCCGGCCGCAGCAGCCGCAGCCTCCCCGGATGCCGGACGACACGACGTACCTCCCGCCGCAGGGCCCGGGCGGCCACCCGGCGCCGCCGCAGGCCGCGTCGGGGCACCCGACCGGGTACGACGCCCCGACGGCGTACCTGCCGCCGGTGGCCGGCCACGACCCGGCGCCGTCGTACGGCCAGGCGGCCGCGCCGTCGTACGGTCAGGCGGTCCCCGGCCACGGTCAGGCACCGTCGTACGGCCACGCGGTCCCCGGCCACGGTCAGGCACCGTCGTACGGTCAGGTGGTCCCCGGCCACGGCCACGGATCCCACGCGGGGCAGCCCGAGGCCCCGGTCGCCACCGCGCCCGGCCCGGCGCCGGCGCCCGCCCCGACCACCGCGCCCGCCACCCCCGCGCCCGCCGGCGAGCCCGGGTACGGCGCGCCCACCACCCTCGGCAACGCCCGGATCACCGACGCCCAGCGCGCCCGCGCCGAGGGCCGGTCGCCGATCATCGACCCGGGCGTCCAGCCCGCCGGGCTCACCGCGCTGCTCGGCGTCCTCCTCGCCGGGGGCGCCGCCCTCGGCACGTACGTGCTGCTGGTCCCGCTGGTGCTGCTCCAGGCGGTCACCGCCGCCGGCTGGTTCCGGCTCAACGGCATGTGGCCCGCCCGCCAGGGCATCGCGCTGGCCTTCCTCGGCGGCGCCGTCGCGGACGCCGCGCTGCTCGCCACCGGCCGGGAGCACGCGCCCGCCGCGCTCCTCGGCACCCTCGGCGTCTGGGTCCTCCTCGTCCTCGTCCTCCAGCTGCGCAGCCACGCGGCGGCGGAGGAGCGGATGTACGGGCTGATGGCGACGGTCGTCTCCTCGGCGCTCGCCGTCGTGGCCGCCGGCTTCCTGGCCGCCGAGCCCGACGCGGTCGTCGTCGGCGCCCTCGCCGTCGCCGCCGCGGCGGTCGTCCGCGCCCTGCCGCTGCCCGGTGCCGTCTCCCTGGTGGCGGCCCTGGCGGCGGGCGCCGGCGCGGGGCTCGCGGCCGGCCAGCCGGCCGGGCTGGGCGCGCAGGCCGCCGTGCTGGGCCTGGCCGCCGGGGTGTGCGCGGTGATCGGCCTGCGGGTGGCCGCGTACGACTACCCGTCGCGGTTCGTCCACATGACGGCCGGCGTCGCCCTGCCGCTCACGGTCGCCGCGCCCGCCGTGTACCTGCTGGGGCGCGCGCTGGTCTGACCGTCCGGTCGGCCACGTCGGCGCCGTGTTGCGCCTGTGGCGTATGTGACGTGCGGGGTGCCCGGGGAACCAATGGGTGACCCCGTACGTCGATCATTCACGTCGTCGGGGGTCGGGCACCAACAGGGCGGGGGAAACACCGAACCATGCGAGCACTACGCACACTGCTGATCGTCGCCGTCGTCCTCGGCGGACTCTTCACCATCGCGGACCGGCTGGTGGTCGCCGCCGCCGAGTCGGAGGCGGCCGACCGGATCCGGGCCAGGCAGGGCCTGTCCGGGACGCCGGACGTGTCGATCCGCGGCTTCCCGTTCCTGACGCAGGTCCTCGGCAAGGAGCTGGACCAGGTCGACGTGGCCATGACCGGCGTCGAGGCGCGGGCGGGCGGGCGCACGGTCCGGGTCGGCGAGCTGCTCGCCGAGCTGCACGACGTACGGCTGGAGAACGGCTACTCGCGCGCGGTCGCCGCGTCCGCGACGGGCACGGCCCGCATCTCGTACGACGAACTGCGCAAGACGTCCGACAGCGACATCGCCCTCGGCTACGGCGGCAACGGCAAGCTGAAGGTCACCGGCAGCGTCGAGGTGCTGGGCCGGAAGCTCACCCGGAGCGTGCTGTCCACGGTGAGCGTCGTCGACGGCGACACGCTGCGGGTGCGGGCCGACGAGGTGCCGGGCGAGGGGATCCCGGGGATCGAGGAGCTGGTCCGCCAGAGGACGGACTTCGACCGCGAGGTGAACGGCTTCCCGGCCGGGCTGGGCATCCGGAAGGTGGAGGCCACCCCCGACGGCCTCAAGATCACGGTGACGGGCCGGAACGTGGTCCTGGCGGGCTGACCGGGCCCGTACGGCGCCCCGGACCGCCGGGCGCGGTGCCCCGGTGGCGGGGCGGTCCCGAAGTGCGGACCACATCGCGAGACGCCCCCGTCCGAACCCTAGACGAACTGCGGGAACGCCCCCGGCGAGACCGGCCCCGAGCCGCTCCCGGGGGCTTCGTCGTCCCACTGGGCGGATGTTCTCGTCTCACCATGCGACACGCCGGTGACACGGCCGCCTGTCCGTCCCTACGATCGGACCCATGATGAAGCGACAGGCGGACCTCACGAAGCGGCGGGCAGTAGACCTGTGCCGCGTCGCCGCCATGCTCTGTCGCACTGTCTGAGCGGGGCTCTCGCACCCCGCGTTCCCGGCCCCCTCGCCGTGGGGGCCTCCCGTGCGCCGTAGCCGCCCCGCACCCCCGTACGCGTTGAGCGCTCGGCGCGACCTGCCGTATCCGCATCCCGCCGCAGACTGCCCCGGAGGAGAAGACAGCATGAGCCGCAGCGACGTCCTGGTAGACGCCGACTGGGTCGAGGCCCACATCGAGGACCCGAAGGTCGTCATCGTCGAGGTCGACGAGGACACGTCGGCGTACGACAAGAACCACATCAAGAACGCCGTCCGGATCGACTGGAGGAAGGACCTCCAGGACCCGGTCCGCCGCGACTTCGTCGACCAGGAGGGCTTCGAGAAGCTCCTCTCCGCGAAGGGCATCGCCAACGACGACACCGTCGTCCTCTACGGCGGCAACAACAACTGGTTCGCCGCGTACGCCTACTGGTACTTCAAGCTGTACGGCCACGAGAGCGTCAAGCTCCTCGACGGCGGCCGCAAGAAGTGGGAGCTCGACTCCCGCGACCTGGTCGACGGCTCCGAGGTCCCCGACCGCCCGGCCACCGAGTACAAGGCCAAGGCCCAGGACACCTCGATCCGCGCCTTCCGCGACGACGTCGTGGCCGCCATCGGCAACCAGAACCTGGTCGACGTCCGCTCGCCCGACGAGTTCAGCGGCAAGCTCCTCGCCCCGGCGCACCTCCCGCAGGAGCAGTCGCAGCGCCCCGGCCACGTGCCGAGCGCCCGCAACATCCCGTGGTCGAAGAACGCCAACGACGACGGCACGTTCAAGTCGGACGAGGAGCTGACGTCCCTCTACGCCGACGAGCAGGTGGACCTGGAGAAGGACACCATCGCCTACTGCCGCATCGGCGAGCGCTCCGCGCTGACGTGGTTCGTCCTGCACGAGCTCCTCGGCCAGCAGAACGTCAAGAACTACGACGGCTCCTGGACCGAGTACGGCTCCCTCGTCGGCGTGCCGATCGAGCTCGGCCCCGCCAAGTAATTCCGCCCCACCCGCGACGCGTAAGGACAGGTACGACATGTGTGGAGCCCAGGCCGGCGGCCCCGACGCCTCCGCGATCAAGCCCGGTGAGACCACGATCCAGGGCCAGGTGACCCGCGACGGCGAGCCCGTGACCGGCTACGTCCGGCTGCTCGACTCGACCGGCGAGTTCACCGCCGAGGTCCCCACCTCCGCGACCGGGCAGTTCCGGTTCTACGCGGCGGAGGGCACCTGGACCGTCCGCGCCCTGGTGCCGGGCGCCACGGCGGACCGCCAGGTCGTCGTGCAGACGGGCGGCCTCGCCGAGGTCGCGATCGCCGTCTGACGCGGCGGTACCACCGAACGGCCGAAGGGCCGCACCTCCTGGGGGTTGGACGCTTTCCGGGACTTGAGGTGCGGCCCTTCGGTCATACCCTGGAGATGTGTACGCACGGCGCCGGCGCACCTATTTCGCGCTGATGGGCACCTGCCTGGCCCTCTTCGTCAGCGCGTGGTCCTTCGTGCGGCTGTGGTCCGTGGAGGCGGCCGTGGGGATGGCCTTCGCGGCGATGCTCCTGCCGCCGCTCGCCGCGTGGGCGGCGAACCGGCGCGGCCCGGACGACCGCTGGTGGGACGACCCCACCGGTGACCGGCAGTCCGACGAGTGGTGGGACGAACTGGACGGCAAGAGGAAGCCGGAGCCGTAGCGCGCCCCCGCGGGCGGACCCGACGGCACGCACCCGGCCGTCCCGTCCTGCACGGCCCCGCGCCCCGTCCTGCGCGGTCGCCCGTCGTGCGTAGCCGCTCGTCCTGCGCGGCCGCCCGTCGTGCGTAGCCGCCCGCCGTGCGCGGCCGCTCGCGGTGTGCGGCCGGACCCGCGGGTCCCGGCACGACGCGAAGGCCCAGCGCGCCCTTTCCGTACCGCTCCCTCGTGCCCGCCGAACCGCGGATCTCCCGCGGACCGGCGTCTCCGGCCGTGCGCCTTGCCGAGCGCTGCCGAATGTCGGTGGAGTGGACGGATGGTGCAGGGCGAGCTGGGCCTACCGTCGTGCTGACCGGACTAGCGGCTGTGTCCGGCCTGTCGAGCTGGTGGTGCTTCGTTGCCTCTAGGAGGAAGGCGGGGCCGGGTCCGACAGCCGGAGCGCACGGGCGCCCACGGCGGGTGAAGGAAGTGGACACCGCCGGAGCCGCGCGATATGCGTCTCAGTCATCGGGATCCACCCGGCCCGTCCGACCGCTCCGGACAGGATCCGAAGCGGACGGACTCCACGAGTGCTCGACGCCGCTGGTCGTGCCCGGGCGCCGAGCACTCATGATCAGCGGTACTCGTGGTGACCCTTGGGGACGACCACCGCGGTGGCGTGGGCGTTGTCCTCGTCCACGATGTGCACCGACTGGTGCTCCTCCTCCTTGACGTTCTCGGAGCAGTCGATGTTGTTGTTGGCGGACGAGAGGATCGGGATGTCGATGACCTCGACGACGTCGCAGCTGAGGATCTGCGTGTTGTTCTCGAACTTCGTCGTGTCGTCGTCGGCGGCCTGAGCGGTGCCGGCGGCACCACCAGCCACGGCCAGGGCGGCGAACGTGCAGGCGAGGGCGCTCTTGAGCTTCATCCTTCTCTTTTCCTTCTGATTCTGAGAGTTGTATGTCGTTGCGCCGACAGGGCGGAACGCCTGTGTGACTGATATTCAGTACCGGGTTCAACCGCAATGCCGGATTGTGGTCGCTTCTGCCATCAGGGCGCTCATGCCGTAAGGCATCAGTTCCGCTTTCCGGCATCACCAATCAGTAAAACGAAGCGCCACCCCGGGGGTTTTGCTCCGACCGGGTGATGTCAGTCCCGCACTTCGTGCTTGAAGCTGTGCTTCTGCACGGAGCGGTGGTTCTCCGAGCAGTCGATGTTGTTGTTCGCGGCGGAGGCGATCGGGATGTCCAGGACTTCCAGGCTGAAGCAGGAAAGAATCTGGGTCTCGTTGCTGAACTTGGGCGCCTCTTCTGCCTGCGCCACGCCACTGCTTCCGCCGGTCAGAAGTGCCGCGGCGGACAGAGAGAGTGCCGCGAATCCCTTTTTGCGCATGAGGACCTCCACCAGTCCTGGTCTCGTCGTTGGCACGTCCGTGGTGCCAGCGGGCCGGGAGAATTACCCACCCGCTTGGTTGAACGAGGGCAAGCGGGACGGGTCATGCCGCCATAAGGGTGGTGTGGTCGTCACGGGGCGGCGAAGAGACTGGGGAGACGGAAAAGCGGCGCCGGCCTGTCCGTGAGAAGGATTAAGAAAAACAGCAGGCCGGCGCCGCCGCTTCAGAGGCGAGGAGTGCCCCTCCGAAGGTGCCGAATCGGGGTCGCGCCCGCGGTCCAGGGAAGCCCGCGCATCCGCTGCCGCGTTTCGGCGCACTGTGCAACTCGTCGCGGCCGGGCAAGGTTCTCCGGCGTCACCCGGATGCACGATTACCGTGACAAGCGGCGGCCCCTTCGGAGCCGCCGCGCCGGTTGCCGGTCCGGCGGTACGCGCCGGCCGGGACGTCCGTCCTCAGTAGACGAGGGCCTGGACCCCGTCCTCCATGATCTCGCTCAGGAACACCTGGGCGCCGGCGATGCGCACGCCCTCGATCAGGTCCTCCTCGGTGATCTCCCGGCGGGCCGCGCACTGCGTGCACAGCGTGATCCGGCCGGCCGCCCGGATCGACTCGACCAGGTCGGGCAGCGGCGCGGCGTGCGGCAGCTCGAACTCGGCCGCCCTCCCCGGCAGCGCGAACCACGAGGACTCCCCGGTCAGCCACAGCGACACCTCGACGCCGCTGGCCGCGGCGACCGCCGCCACCGTGAACGCCTGCGAGCACCGCTCGGGGGCGTCGGCCCCGGCGGTCACCTTGATCACGAGCTTTTTCGCCATGTTCCGAACTGTAATGCGCGTGCGCACAGCCCCGATCTCCCTGCACATGCCAGTGGGTCGTACGGCCGAACCGGAACGCACACCCCAGGTCTCGTGGGGGGACTCCTCTCGGACGTGACCACCCGGCAACCGAAGCCCCCTCCCGGACCCGGCGGGTGCTCGGCGCCGTCCTCCCGGCGGTGCTGGTGCTCGGCGCGGCCGGCGGCGGGCCGGTGTACGCGAAGAGGACCGCCGACGGGGCGGACCGGACCGTGTCGACCGCGCTGTGGACGCGGGAGCGGCCGGAGCCCGGCGAGGACCCGGCCGGCGACGCGCCCGGAGCCGAGGCAGGCGCTCACCGGCCACTCCGCGCGCCGCGTCGCGGCCCGCGGCTGGACCATGCCGGACGGCACCGCCACCAGGGTCCACCTGCTGCAGTTCGACTCCGCGGCCTCCACCCGGGCCTTCCAGGACGAGGACCTGGGGTTCGGCGGCACCCCCGGCACGGCCCTCACGGGCGGCGCCCGCATGGGGAACGACCCGGTCCGGACCCTGCCCGACGAGACGGAGACGTCGTCGTACGTGTTCCGTGAGGTCGCCCCGTACGGCCCGGAGCGGACCCGGCAGGCGTACGCCGTCGCCGGCGACACCCTGGCGCCGGTCGTCCGGTCCCGGAAGGGCACGCTCGCGCAGGTGCCCTTCCCCCAGACGGTCGTCCTGCGGGACCGGCTGCTCGGCTGAGCCGGGTCCGGCGCACCTCACAGGAAGGGGCCGGGTCCCACCCATTAGGCTGGGACCCGGCCCCTTACCCAGCGCACCGTCCACCCGAGGAGCACCCCGTGCTTGAGGCTTTCTTCTCCGCCCTGCTGGTCCTGGTCTGCATCGGCGTCCTCGCCTTCGCCGGTCTGACCGTGAAGAAGCTGTACCAGGGCCAGCGCTGACCCCCCGCACCCGCACAGATCGCCAGGCAGCCTGACATCATGATCCAGATCCCGTCCGACCTGCACCCGGACCTCGTTCCCCTCGCGTTCCTCCTGGGCACGTGGGAGGGCGCGGGCGTCTCCGACTTCCCCGGCGCCGAGAAGTGCAACTTCGGCCAGTCCGTGACCTTCGGCCACGACGGCCGGGACTTCATCGAGTACACCTCCCGCACCTGGGTCCTGGACGCCGAGGGCAACAAGGTCCGCCCGCTGGAGAGCGAGAGCGGCTACTGGCGCATCGACAAGGACCGCAAGGTCGAGGTCGTGATGGTCCGCGACCAGGGCATCGTCGAGGTCTGGTACGGCGAGCTCGCCGACAAGAAGCCGCAGATCGACCTGGCGACCGACGCCGTCGCCCGCACCGCCGCCTCCGGCCCGTACAGCGGGGGCAAGCGGCTGTACGGGTACGTCAAGAGCGACCTGATGTGGGTCGGCGAGAAGGCCACCCCCGAGGTGCCGCTCCGCCCGTACATGTCGGCGCACCTGAAGAAGGTCGTCACGCCGGAGGAGGTCGAGGCCATGGCGAAGAGCCTGGGCGACCTGCCGGACGACGGCATCGCCTTCTTCAAGTAGGCCCGACGGGACCGGTCGGTGCTCCTACACTGGAGCGCGTGGTGAGCACCGACTGGCAGAGCGACCTTCGGCAGCGCGGTTACCGGCTGACGCCCCAACGCCAGCTCGTCCTGGAGGCGGTGGACGTGCTGGAGCACGCGACGCCCGACGACATCCTGACCGAGGTGCGCAAGACCGCCTCCGGCGTCAACATCTCCACCGTCTACCGGACCCTGGAGCTCCTGGAGGAGCTGGGCCTGGTCAGCCACGCCCACCTGGGGCACGGCGCGCCCACGTACCACCTCGCCGACCGCCACCACCACCTGCACCTGGTCTGCCGGGACTGCGAGGGCGTCATCGAGGCGGACGTGGCGGTCGCCGCCGAGTTCACCCGCAAGCTCCTCGACACGTTCGGCTTCGACACCGACCTGAAGCACTTCGCGATCTACGGCCGGTGCCGGGACTGCACGGAGAAGAGGCGGGCGGAGGCGCCGGAGGGCGAGTCGTAGGCTGGACGGCATGCAGCGACCTTCACCGACCAGCCCCCTGCTGTCCCTGCCAGGTGCCGTCCCCGCCGAGGGCCGGGACGAGGGTGTCGCCGCGCACTACGGCGACCCGTTCCGCGAGCAGCGCGCCCTCGCCGCGGGAAGCGGCCTCGTCGACCTCTCCCACCGCGGGGTCGTCACCGTCAGCGGCGAGGACCGGCTGAGCTGGCTCCACCTGCTGCTCACCCAGCACGTCAGCGAGCTGCCGCCGGGCCGCGCCGCGGACGCGCTGATCCTCTCCGCGAACGGCCACATCGAGCACGCCCTGTACCTCGTCGACGACGGCACGACGGTGTGGGCGCACGTGGAGCCCGGCACGCGGGAGGCGCTCCTCGCGTACCTGGAGTCGATGAAATTCTTCTACCGCGTCGAGGTCGCCGACCGCACGGACGAGACGGCCGTGGTCCACCTCCCGGCCGGGTCGGTCGCCGAGGTCCCGGACGGCGCCGTCGTCCGGGAGACCCCGCACGGCCGGGAGGTGTTCCTGCCGCGCGGCGAGCTGGAGGCGTACGCCGCCGCGCACGGCCCGCTCGCCGGGATCCTCGCGTACGAGGCGCTGCGCGTGGAGGCGCACCGGCCGCGGCTCGGCTTCGAGACCGACCACCGCACCATCCCGCACGAGATCGGCCTCATCGGCCGGGCCGTCCACCTCCAGAAGGGCTGCTACCGGGGCCAGGAGACCGTCGCGCGCGTCCACAACCTGGGGAAGCCGCCGCGCCGCCTGGTCTTCCTGCACCTGGACGGCAGCGAGGTGCACCTCCCGGCGCACGGCGCGCCCGTGCGGCTCGCCGCGGACGGCCCGGACGGGCGGCAGCTCGGCTTCGTCACCACGGCGGTCCGCCACCACGAGCTGGGCCCGATCGCCCTCGCGCTGGTGAAGCGGAACGTTCCGGTCGACGCGCCGCTCGTCGTCGCCGGGACGACGGCGGCGGCGCAGGAGCCGGTGGTGGAGCCGTAGGGCTCCGCGCCGGCCGGCGGTCAGACCTCGACGAGCACCGTGAACGGGCCGTGGTTGGTGAGCGAGACCCGCATCTCCGCGCCGAACCGGCCCGTCGCCACGGTCGCCCCCGCCTCCCGCAGCCGCGCCACGACCTCGTCGACCAGCGGCTCGGCCACGTCGCCGGGCGCCGCCGCGTTCCACGTGGGGCGGCGGCCCTTCCGGGCGTCCCCGTAGAGGGTGAACTGGGAGATCACCAGCAGCGGCGCGTTCACGTCCGAGCAGGACTTCTCGCCGTCCAGCACGCGCAGGCCCCACAGCTTCCGCGCCAGCTGCGCGGCCTTCTCGGGGGTGTCCCCGTGGGTGACGCCGACGAGGACGCACAGGCCCTCGCCGACGACCTCCCCGACGGTCTCGCCCGCGACCTCGACCCGTGCCCCGTCGACCCTCTGTACCACTGCTCGCATGCGTCCCAACTTACCGAGGGCCGAACGGGTGCACACGACTGCGCGCCGCATGCGGGAGTGGCACCATGCCTGTCAGGCGGTGCGCCTGAGCACCGGTCGAGGGGACGGAACACATGAGCACACCCGGCGCCGGGCAGCAGCCCGGCCCCACCACGGCCACCTGTGCCGGTCCGGCGTCCGAGCGGTCCCGTCCGCCGACCCAGCGGTCCGCCGCCGGGTCGCCCGCCGCCGGGGCGGTGACGACGACGGCCGGAACGGCCAGAGCCGTCGGGTTCGCCGCGCTGGAGGCCGTACGGCCGCCGGAGTCCACCGTGTCCCCCGACCTGAGAACGCTCCGCCTCGACGAACTGCGGGCGCTGCGGCGCGACTCGCACGCCGACGAGGCCGACCTGAGCTACGTGCGGCGGCTGTTGCAGGGCCGCATCGACATCCTCCGCGCGGAGCTGGCGCGGCGGGCGGCGCCGGAGGTGCCGGTGATGGACCGGCTGTCGGAGATCCTCGCCGACGCGCCGTCGGGCCGCCGCCCCGGCTCGGCCCGGCACATGACGCTGTCCACGCCGAGGAGCGAGGAGTACCGGCTGCTGGCGGCCGAGATGCTCGCCGAGGTCGAGCTGTCCGACCTCGACGCCCGCACGGACGTCGAACTCCACGAGGCGATGGGGCGGTTGGCCCGGTACGAGCAGGTGGTCTCCCGCCGCCGCCAGGAGCTCCAGCGCACGGCGGACGAGTGCAGCGCGGAGATCACCCGCCGGTACCGGGAGGGCGAGGCGCAGGTCGACGACCTGCTGGTGTGAGGAACCGGCCCGGGCGCGGGCCGTGCGGACCGGCGGCTTTTGACCGCCGGTCCGCCGCTTTCCGCCCCTGCCCCGCCCGGTGCCGGCCGGGCGGGCGGCGGGAAACCCCGGTGCGGCCGGGGCGGACGGGTGTCTAGCGTGGCCGCCATGACGCCCCACCCCACCGCCTCCGGCCCCCTCGCCCCGCGCGTCCTCACCGAGGACGACTACCCCGACTGGCTCCGCGCCCTGCGCACCGGTTTCCTGCGCCCGCCGACGCCCTCCCCGGAGGAGATCGCGGTGCGGCTGCCCTACCAGGACTTCCCGCGGATGCGCGGGGTGTTCGACGAGGGGCGGTGCGTGGCGACGTTCCGGTCGTTCGCGCAGGAGGTGACGGCGGTCGGCGGCGCCCCCGTGGCGGCGAGCGCCGTGACGAACGTGTCCGTGTCGCCGACGCACCGGCGCCGCGGCCTGCTCGGCCGGATGATGACCGCCGAGCTCGCGGAGGCGAGGGAGCGCGGTGACGTCCTGGCGACGCTGATCGCCGCCGAGTACCCGATCTACGGGCGCTTCGGCTTCGGCCCGGCCACCTGGTGCACCGAGTGGAAGGTGGACCTGCGCCGCGCCGCGCTGGACCCGCGCTGGTCCGGTCCGGAGGACGGCGGCCGTGTCGTCCTCGTCGACGGGGAGGCCGTCCGCAAGCTGGGCCCGGAGCTGTACGACCGGGCGCGGGCCGTGCGCCACGGCATGGTGAGCCGCGTGGTGCGCGACTGGGAGCACCTCACCGGCTGGAACAGGGGGCCGGACGAACCCTGGACGGAGCCGTTCCACGCGGTGTACCGCTCCGCGTCGGGGGAGGCGGAGGGGTACGTCACGTACGCCGCCGAAGGGACGTGGGACGAGGGCAGGCAGCCGCGGAACACGCTGACGGTGCGCGACCTGATCGCGGTCACCCCGGCCGCCGAGCGGGCGCTGTGGCGGTACGTGTGCTCGATCGACTGGGTGGTGTTCGTGCGGAGCGGCGACCGCGCCCCCGACGACCTGCTGCCGATGCTCCTCCCGGACCAGCGGGCCGCCCGGGTGATGACGCACGCGGACATGATGTGGGTGCGGATCCTGGACGTCGTACGGGCGTTGGAGGCGCGCGCGTACCGGGCGGAGGGGTCGCTGGTGCTGGAGGTGCGGGACGCCGCGGGGCCGGCCGGGGGCCGGTTCCGGCTGGACGCCTCCCCGGAGGGCGCCGCGTGCGCGCCGACGTCCGCGGCGGCCGACCTGGTGCTGGACGTGGCCGAACTGGGCGCGCTGTACCTGGGCGACGGGTCCGTGTCCCGGCTGGTGGCGCTGGGCCGGGTCGAGGAGCCGGTGCCGGGGGCGGCGGCGCGGGCGGACCTGCTGTTCGGGGCCTCGCGCCGGGCCTGGTGCCCGGACGTCTTCTGACGGCGGGTCCGGCGGGCCGCCCTCACCGGGTACGGGCCCGGAACAGCGCCCCCGACAGGGCCAGGGCCAGGGCCAGCAGCCCCGCGCACCACGCCAGCGCGACCCACGGGGCGTCGCCCACCGGCCGGTCCAGCAGCAGGCCCCGCAGCGACTCGATGACCGGCGTGACCGGCTGGTGCTCGGCGAAGCCGTGCAGCCAGCCGGGCATCGTGCCGATCGGGACGAACGCGCTGCTCGGGTAGGGCAGGAACATCATGAAGAAGGTGAAGCCGCTCGCCGCCTCCGGCGTGCGCGCCAGCAGGCCGGCCGCCGCCGACAGCCACGACACGGCCAGCACGAACGTGAACAGCAGCCCCAGCGCCGCCGCCCACCCGGCGGCCCCGGCCTCCGGGCGGAAACCGATCAGGAACGCGACGCCGACGACGAGCCCCGTCGACAGCAGGTTCCGCACGAGGCTCGCCCCGACGTGCCCGGCGAGGATCGGCGTCGCGCCCACGTCGAGGGAGCGGAACCGGTCGACGATGCCCGCCCGCATGTCCTCGCTGACCCGCACGGCGGTGGTGGACGCGCCGAAGCCGGCGCACAGCAGGAGGACGCCGGGCACGACGTACGTCACGTACGAGGTGCCGGTGCCGGTGTCGATGGCGCCGCCGAAGAAGTAGACGAACACCAGCATCAGCATCACCGGGAGCACCATCGCGGTGACGAGCGCGTCGGGGTTGCGGCGGCTGAGCCGGACGCCCCGGCCGACGAGGGTGAGGGTGGCGTCAGGCACGGGCGGGCTCCTTCGCGGTGGTGGCGCCGGTCAGCGCCAGGAAGACGTCGTCGAGGGTGGCGGTGCGCACCGCGAAGCGGGCGACGTCGGTCCCGTCGGGGTCCAGCGCGTCGAGCAGCGCCCGCACGGACGGGGCGCCGCCGTCGGTGGGCACGCCGAGGGTGAGGGACTCGGGGGAGCGGCGCGGACCGGGGTCGGCGGTGGGCGCCGCGTGCGCGCGGGTGAGCGTCCCCGCCTTCGCCGCGAGGCGCTCGTAGGCCGCCGCGTCCGTGGCGACGACGTCCAGCCGGTGGCCCGCCACGCGGGACTTGAGGGACTCGGCCGTGCCCTCCGCGACGACGCGCCCCCCGTCCATGACGGCGACGCGGTCGGCCAGCCGGTCGGCCTCCTCCAGGTACTGGGTGGTGAGGAACACCGCCGCGCCGCCCTCCGCCAGGTCACGCACGACCCGCCACAGCTCCTGGCGGCTGCGCGGGTCCAGGCCGGTCGTCGGTTCGTCGAGGAAGACCACCTCGGGTTCGCCGACGAGGCCGGCCGCGAGGTCGAGCCTGCGGCGCATGCCGCCCGAGTAGGTGCCGGCGGGGCGGTCGGCGGCGTGCGCGAGGTCGAAGCGCTCCAGCAGGGCGGTGGCGCGGCGGCGCGCGTCGCGGCGGGACAGCCCGGAGAGCCTGCCCATCATGCGCAGGTTCTCGGCGCCGGTCTGGAGGTCGTCGACGGCGGCGTACTGCCCGGTGAGGCTGATCGCGCGGCGCACCCGGGCGCGCTCGGCGACCACGTCGTGCCCGGCGACCCGCGCGCGGCCGCCGTCCGGCGGGGTGAGCGTGGCCAGGACGCGGACGGTGGTGGTCTTCCCGGCGCCGTTCGGGCCGAGGAGGGAGAAGACGGTCCCGCGCGGGACGCGCAGGTCGATCCCGTCGAGGACGCGGAGGTCCCCGTACGACTTGCGGAGGCCGACGGCCTCGATGGCGGTGGTGCCGGGCATGGCGATCCCCTCTACTGCGTATGACATACGCGTTACTGTGTAAGGGTTACGCATTACTAGGATGGGAGTCAAGCGGCCCGGGGTCCGGGCCGGAGGCAGGGAGGATGAGGCCGGTGGCGGACGCTGGTGGTACGGGGCTCCCGCCCGGCCTGGAGGCCGCCTGGGGGCTGCGCGAACGCCCCGCGAAGGGGCCCCGGCCCGGCCTGAGCGTGCACCGGATCGTGGACGCGGCGGTCGCCCTCGCCGCGTCGGAGGGGCTCGCGGCGGTCTCCATGGGGCGCGTCGCGAAGGAGCTGGGCGTCTCGACGATGTCGCTGTACCGGTACGTCGGCGCCAAGGACGAGCTGTACGTGCTCATGCAGGACGCGGCGATCGGCGCGCCCCCGGACCCGCCGCCGCCCGGCACCGGCTGGCGCGAGGGGCTGGCCCGCTGGGCGCGGGCGCAGCGGGCGGTGTTCCAGCGGCACCTGTGGCTGCTGCGCATCCCGGTCTCGGGTCCCCCGGCGACGCCGAACTCGGTGGCGTGGTGGGAGGCCGGGATGGAGGCGCTCGCGCCGACCGGGCTCGACGAGGGCGCGAAGATCTCGGTGGTGCTGCTGGTCGGCGGGTTCGTGCGCAACGAGGCCGGCCTGACGGCGGACCTCGCCGCGGCGATGAAGGCGACCGGTGAGACGCCCGAGCAGGTGATGGCCCGCTACGGCCGCACGCTGCGGCTGCTGGCGGACCCGCAGCGGTACCCGGCGGTGGCGCGGGCGCTGGAGTCCGGGGCCATGGACGGTCCGGACGACCCGGACCACGAGTTCCGCTTCGGCCTGGAGCGGCTGCTGGACGGGGTCCAGGTGCTGGTGGAGCGGACGGATGGCTGAGGCGGGTACGGGCGCCCCGGCGGGCGCGGGCGGTGCCGGGAAGCCGGGGGCCGGGGGCGGGCCCGGTCTGCGGGAGCGGAAGAAGGCGCGGACGTACCGGACCATCTCCGACACCGCCGTCGCGCTCTTCCTGGAGCGCGGCTTCGACCGGGTCTCCGTCGCCGAGGTCGCGGCGGCCGCCGAGGTGTCGAAGCCGACGCTGTTCCGGTACTTCCCGGCCAAGGAGGACCTGGTCGTCCACCGGTTCGCGGACCACCGCGACGAGGCCGCGCGCGTGGTCGCCGCCCGCGCGGAGGGCGTCGGGCCGCTGGCGGCCCTGCACCGGCACGTCCTCGACGGGCTCGACCGCCGCGACCCGGTCACCGGGCTGAGCGACGAGCCCTCCGTCCTCGCCTTCCACCGGCTGCTGTACGGGACGCCGAGCCTGGTCGCGCGGCTGTACGCGTACCAGGGCGAGTCCGAGCGGGCGCTCGCGGAGGCGCTCGGCGGAGGCGTCGGCGGGCGGCTCGCGGCGGGGCAGGTCGTCGCCGTGCTGCGGGTCCTGGCGGAGGAGAACTGGCGGCGGATCGAGGCCGGCGAGAGCGCGGACGCGGTGTACCCGGACGCGGTCGCGGCGGCGGACGTGGCGTTCCGGCAGCTGGCGGAGGGCCTCGCGAGTCACCTCCGCTGAGCGTTACTCGGTAAAAAAAGATACTCGGTTGCGTTATTCTCGGGGGAATGACGCCACTCGACCACGACCTGGACCGGGAACGGGCCTTCCACGACCTCTGCCGCGCCACGCTGACCCGCATGGCGGACGGCGCCGACGAACGCGTCGTCACCGGCGAGGACGTCTCCGCGTCCGGCGCCGACGCCGAGGACCTCGGCTTCCACCTGCGCAGCCACGCCAAGGAGCTCCGCGAGGAGCCGCCCGGACCGCTGTTCTTCGGCCGCCTCGACCACACCGACGGCCGCCGCCACCACATCGGCCGCCGCCGCGTCAGCGCCCACCCGGCCGAGCCGCCCCTCGTCGTCGACTGGCGGGCGCCCGTGGCCCGCGCGTTTTACCAGGCGCGGCCGGACGACCCCCAGGGCGTACGGGTCCGGCGGCGCTTCGGCTGGGCGCCGTACAGCAAGGGCGACTCCGCCGACCTGACGGGCCTGGAGGACGAGCACCTGACGGACCCGGCGGCCGGGACCGGAGCGGACGGTGGGTCCGGAGCGCGCGCCGGCGGGTTGCTCGCCGCCGAGATCGAGCGGCCGCGCGTGGGCCCCATGCGGGACATCGCCGCGACCATCCAGCCCGAGCAGGACGACCTCGTCCGGGCCCCGCTCGGCACGTCCCTCTGCGTCCAGGGCGCCCCCGGCACCGGCAAGACCGCCGTCGGCCTGCACCGCGCCGCGTACCTGCTGTACACCCACCCCCGGCGGGTCCAGCGCGCGGGCCTGCTCATCCTCGGGCCCAACCGGGCCTTCCTCGCGTACGTCTCCGAGGTGCTGCCCGCGCTCGGCGAGCGGGACGTGCGCCAGACCACCGTCGACGAGGAGATCGCCCGCACCGTCGGCCACGAACCCCGCGCCGAGGACACCGAAGCGGCGGCGGCCGTCAAGCACGACGCCCGCATGGCCGCCGTCCTGCGCCGGGCCCTCCACGCGCGCGTGGCGCCCCCGTCCGGGGAGCTGGTCGTGCCGGACGGCGCCTACCGCTGGCGCGTCCCGGCCGCCGAACTCGCGGTGCTCGTCGAGGAGGTGCGGGCGGAGGCCCCGCCGTACCTGGTCGGCCGGGAACGCCTGCGCAGCCGCGTCGTACGGGCCCTGCGCACCCGCGCCGAGCGGCGGGCCGGCCCGGTGGGCGCCGCCTGGGAGCGGCGCGTCGGGCGGTCGCGGCCGGTGTCGGCGCTGGTGGACGCCTGCTGGCCCGGGGTCGTCCCCGAGCAGGTGCTCGCCGAGGTGCTGGCCGACCCGCGCGACCCGGCGCTGACCGACGCCGAGCGCGCCGCGATCCGCTGGACCAGGCCCCCGCGCTCGTACCGCTCCGCCCGCTGGACGGCCGCCGACCTGGTCCTCCTCGACGAGCTGGCCGGGCAGCTCGAACGCGCCGCCGGGTACGGCCACATCGTCCTCGACGAGGCGCAGGACCTGTCGCCCATGCAGTGCCGGGCCGTCGCCCGCCGCACCTCCGCGTCCGGTTCGCTGACCGTGCTGGGCGACCTGGCGCAGGGCACCACCCCGTGGGCCGCCCGCGACTGGCGGGAGCAACTGGCGCACCTGGGCCGCCCGGACGCCCGGCTCACCGCGCTGACCGCCGGCTACCGGGTGCCGGGCGCCGTCGTGGACCTGGCCAACCGGCTGCTCGGCGCCCTGCGCGTGGACGTGCCGCCCGCGCGGTCGGTCCGGCGGGACGGCGAGGTGACCGTACGGGCGGTGACCGACCTGGAGGCGGCGGTGGTGGACGCCGTGCGGGCGGCGCTCGACCGGGAGGGCTCCGTCGGCGTGGTCGTGGCGGACGCGGCGCACGAGCGGTTGCGCGGCGTACTGGAGGCGGCCGGCGTCGCGACGGGGCACCCCGGGGACGTGGCCGCCGGCGCGCCGCGCGTCACGGTGGTGCCGGCCGGGCTGGCCAAGGGCCTGGAGTACGACCACGTCGTCCTCGCCGAGCCCGCCGCCGTCGCGGACGCCGGGCCGCGCGGCCCGCACCGGCTGTACGTGGCGCTCACGCGCGCGGTGTCCCGGCTGGACGTCCTCCACGCCCGGCCGCTCCCGGCGGAGTTGGGCGGGGGCGCCGGGACGCCGTGACCGGTCGGCCCGGGCGCGCGCACGGTGCCGGGGCGGGCGCCCGGCCGCTACGATCACCCCCGTGGAGTGGGGGGACGGACGCCGCGCCCGCCGTGCGCGCGCCCCGGAGCGGGCGCCGTGACGCTCGTGGTCCTCGGCGCCGACGGAGCGGTCGCCCGCGCGGCGGCCACGCTGCCCGTCGACGTCGTCCACGTACGGCTGCCCGGCGCGGCTCCCCTCGACGCGCCCGCCGCCGCGCACCACGCGGTCGACTACCAGCACGGCCCGACGTTCCTGGCGTTCGTCGACGAGGTGCTGCGCCCCCTGTCCCCGGCCGCCGTCGTCTCGCTCACCGAACTCGGGCTCGAACCGGCGGCCGTCGCGGCGCGGCGCCTCGGCGCGGCCGGGGTGCCCCCGGAGGTCGTACGGGCCACCCGCGACAAGCTGGAGATGCGGCGCGTACTGGAGCGGGCGGCCCCGCACCTGAACCCGCCGTTCGCGGCCGGCGACGACGCCGAGGCGGTGGCCCGGCTGTTCGGCGGGGGCGGCGGGGGCGGCGGGGGTGCCGGGGGTGCCGGGCACGGTGGTGCGGGTGCGGGTGCGGGTGCGGGGGCGCCGGTCGTCGCCAAGCCGATCGCGGGCACCGGCAGCAACGCGGTCGCGCTCCTCCGGTCGGCGGCGGACCTGCCGGAGGACCGCAGGACCGGGGCCACCCTGCTCGAACGGTACGTCGGGGGGCGGGAGTTCAGCGTCGAGACGCTGTCCTCGGGCGGACGCCACACGTGCCTCGGCATCGCGGAGAAGCACACGCAGGGCGAGGCGTGCGTCGAGGTCGCCCACCTGATGCCGGCGCCGTCGCTGGACGCGGCCGGACGGCGGCGCGTGGAGCGGGCGGTCGCGGAACTGCTCGACGCGGTGGGCCTCACGGACGGCCCGGCGCACACGGAGGTCAAGGTCGACGGCGCGCGCGTGACCGTCATCGAGACGCACAACCGCCCCGGCGGCGACGGCATCCCCGACCTCGTACGCCTCACCCGCGGGATCGACTGGCGCCGCGCCGCGCTGGGCTGGCCGGTCGGCGAGGGCCCGCGCGAGGAGCCGGACGGGGCGGTGGCGGCCGCGGCGGCGACGGTGTTCGTCACCGCCCCGCCGGGCCGGGTGGCGGCGGTCGCCCCGAGGCCCGCCCCGACCGCGTGGCGGCTGGAGCACTGGGACCTCCCGGTGGAGCCGGGCGACCCGGTCTCCCCGCTCCGGTCGTCGGCGGACCGGCTGGGCATGGCGGTGCTGACGGCGGACGGCACGCGCGCGTGCGCGGACGCGGTCGACGAACTGAGGTCCCGGACGATCGTGACGACGACCCCGTCGGAGGAGGACGCATGACCACCCCGGAGCAGGAAGCCGGACGGAACCCCCGGCCCACGGAAACCACAGGAGCAACAGTGGCCGCGGAAGGCACCGAAGCAGCAGAGGTCGTGGGAGGCACGGAAGCAACAGAGGCCGCGGGAGGCGCGGGAGCCGCTGGGGCCCGGCACGTCACGGCGGCCGGGGGCGCCCCGGTGGCCGTCCCGGGCCCGCTCGTCACCCCCCGGTGGCTGGGGGAGCGGCTGGGGACGGCCGGACTGGTCGTCCTCGACGCCTCGGTGGGCGCGCACCGGGACGTCGGGCGGCGCGTGCCCGGGGCACGGCGCTTCGACATCGACGGCGCGCTGTCCGACCACGACGCGCCGCTGCCGCACACCGCGCCGGACGCCGCCCGGTTCACGGAGGCGGTGCGCGACCTGGGGGTGGACGACACGAGCACGGTCGTCGTGTACGACGCGGCCGGCCTCCACTCCGCCGCCCGCGCCTGGTGGATGCTGCGCGCCTCGGGCTTCGACCGGGTCGCCGTCCTGGACGGCGGGCTGCCCGGCTGGGCCGCGGCGGGACTGCCCGTGGAGGACGGCCCCCCGGCCGCCGCGGCCCCGGTGCGGGGCGGGTTCACGGCGCGGCCGCGCGAGGGGTGGCTCGTCGGGAGCGCCGCCGTCGCGGCCGCCCTCGCGGACCCGGGCGCGGTCGTGCTGGACGCCCGTACGCGCGGCCGCTTCGCCGGGACGGAGCCCGAGCCCCGTGGCGGACTGCGCGGCGGCCACATGCCCGGCGCGGTGAACCTGCCGTTCGGGGACCTGCTGGACGGGGCGGGGCGGATGCGCCCTCCGGCCGAGCTGCGCGAGCTGTTCGCGCCGCTGGTGGGGGAGGGGTCCAAGCGGCTGCTGTTCAGCTGCGGTTCGGGGGTGACGGCCTGCGTCCTGGCACTGGGAGCGGAGCTGTCCGGGTACGGGGACCTGGCGGTGTACGACGGCTCGTGGAGCGAGTGGGGGCGGCCGTCGGACCTGCCGGTGGTGACGGGCGGGGCGGCCCCACGCCCCTGACCGCACCGGACGGCGACCCGGGGTGGCCAGGCCCGGGAGGGGCCAGGCCCGGGACCGGTCAGGCCCAGGACCGGTCAGGCCCAGGACCGGTCAGGGCCTGGGGCGGTCAGGGCCCGGAGTGGCCGGACCCCGCCCGTACCCCCGGGCGTCCCGCTCCGGACCGGGCCGGCGGGGCGCCGCCGGGCGGCCACCGGAACGCAGCGTCTCCTCGGAGACCCGGGCGCGGCCCCCCGCCCCGGGAGGCGGGGCGAGCGTGATCCCGGCGTCGGTGAGGATGCCCAGGTCCAGCTCCCAGGTGACCAGGGAGCGCTTCTCCCACACCGCGAAGGCGGCCTGGACGTGCTGCCGGGCCTGCACCTCGGTCATCCCGGTGACCTTCACCAGGTGGGCGAACGCCTGCGCCTCGACGCCGCGGACCTGTGCGTAGCCGTAGTGGGTGACCGTGTGGCAGTCGGTGCACAGGCAGACGAGGCGCCTGAGGGTCTGCACGCGCGCCGCCTCGTCGAAGGTCCAGCGCTCGTGGGCCTCCAGCCACCGCCTCTGCTCGCGGCTCTCGGCGGCCCCGCAGATCTCGCACCGCTGCCCGGCCCGACGGGTGATCATCCGGCGGAGCCGTTCCCAGTCCTTCGCGTCCACGCAGGAGCGGACGTTGGTGAACCAGCAGGTCCGCGGCACCAGATCGACGAACAGGCCGCTGCCGAGGCTCCGGTCCTCCCCGGGCAGCAGGTCGGGGACGTCGGGCGCGGCCGCCCACCGCTCCAGCTCCGCCATCCCCGGGCGCGGCGCGTACCAGCGCCGGGCCGCGGGATCCCACCGGGCCCCGCCCTTCTTCGCCTCGTCCTTCTCGGCGAACGGCACGTCCAACCAGAGGCGTTCGACTGCCATGGCTCCCCTCCCGACGGTCGTCTCCGCCCATGCTGGCACGGGACGCCGCGGGGCGGGCAGCGGTGGCGGGGACGTCCGGGGTGTGTAACCGTGGCAAGCATGTGCTTGCAATTGTTAGCGAGAGTGGGGCAGCATCGGGGTATGGCATCGCTCAACGTCGGCAACCTCGGCGAGTACCTGCGCGAGCAGCGGCGCACCGCGCAGCTGTCGCTGCGGCAGCTCGCGGAGGCGGCCGGGGTGTCGAACCCGTATCTGAGCCAGATCGAGCGCGGGCTGCGCAAGCCGAGCGCGGAGGTCCTCCAGCAGGTCGCCAAGGCGCTGCGGATCTCCGCCGAGACCCTGTACGTGCGGGCCGGGATCCTCGACGAGCGGGACCGCGAGGAGCTGGAGACGCGGGCCGCCGTTCTCGCCGACCCGTCGATCAACGAGCGGCAGAAGCAGGTGCTGCTCCAGATCTACGACTCCTTCCGCAAGGAGAACGCGCTCGACACGGGTGGCGGCACCGGCGATGCCGGAACAGGCGCAGGATCCACCGAACTCTGACCCCGCGGCGAACCCGCGCTCGCGCGCGACGACCCGCGACATGGGAGGACCACAGACCATGGCCATCATCGACGAACTGCGTACGCCCCTCTACTTCGCCGCCGGTACCGCCGACCTCGCCGTGCAGCAGGCCCGCAAGATCGCCGCCGAGGCCCCGTCCCGGCTCGACGCGGTGCGCAACACCGACCCGAAGGAAGTCCAGGAGAAGGTCACCGCGCAGGCCAAGGAGGCCCAGGCGACGCTCCAGACCAAGTTCGTCGAGCTGGTCGACGGCCTCGACACGGACCTGAAGAAGCTCGGCGAGACCGCCCAGGGCCTGGCCCTGCGCGGCGTCGGCATGGCGGCCGAGTACGCCGTGAAGGCCCGCGAGACGTACGAGAAGGTCGCCGAGCACGGCGAGCAGGCCGTCCGGGCGTGGCGCGGCGAGGCCGCCGAGGAGATCACCGAGATCGCCATCGCCGTCGAGCCCGACACCGCCCCGGAGCCCAAGGCCGCCAAGGACGACAAGGCCACCGGGGCCGGCGGCACCGGGAAGGCGGCCGGGGCCGAGGCGGACGCCGACGCCCCCGCCAGGACCGCCGCCGAGCGGAGGGCCTCCACCCGCAGGGGCACCACCCGGAAGACCACCTCCTCGGGCACCACCGGCGAGAAGTGAACCGAGGCGTCCGGCCGGGCCCGGTGCCTCACCGGCGTGCGGCCCGGCCGGGCACGTTCACGGTTGTCGGAGCGTTGTACGGGTACCTTGGCCGCGAGGCGCTCCACCCACCTGACAGGCGGTACTCACCATGCTGATGTCCGGCTTCAACTCGCTGCTCGGGCTGCTGTCCCTCGCGATGCTCGCGCTCGCCGCCGTCGCGCTGGTCCTCGCCGTCCTGGCACGCGAGGACGCCTACCGGGCCGCGGACAAGCAGACCAAGCCGTTCTGGTTGATCATCCTGGGCGTCACGGTCGTCGTGAACCTCTTCCCGATCCTCCTGGTCCTCCAGCTCGCCGGACTCGTCGCGACCATCGTCTTCATGGTGGACGTCCGCCCCGCCCTGCGGCAGGTGTCGGGCGGCGGCCGCCGCGGCTCCAGCAGCGACGGCCCGTACGGCCCCTACAACGGCGGCCGCTAGCGGTCCCCGGGCCGTCCGCCGACAGGCCGTCGGCCGACGGGCCGGAGCGGCCGGCCCGTCAGCGGGCGGCCCGGTCCAGGAGCAGGACCGCCACGTCGTCCGTCAGCTCGCCGTCGTTCAGGTCGCGGACCTCCGCCACCGCGGCCTCCAGCAGCTCCTCGCCGACCAGCCCCCGGGCCAGCTGGCGGTTGATCATGTCGACCATGCCCTCCTGGCCGAGCCGGGGCGAGCCGGGGCCCGCCGAGCGGCCCTCGATGAGGCCGTCGGTGTACATCATCAGGCTCCACACCCCGCCCAGCTCCACCTGCCGCCGCGGCCACCGCGCCCTCGGCAGCACGCCCAGCGCCGGGCCGCCGTCCTCGTACGGCAGCAGCCGGGCGCCCTGCGCGGGGCGGGCGACGAGCGGCGCCGGATGGCCGGCCAGGCACAGTCCGGCCCGCCGCCCGTCGGGCTCGATGTCCACGGTGCACAGGGTCGCGAAGATCTCCTCGTTCTCCCGCTCGTGCTCCAGGACCTGCTGCAGCGTCGACAGCAGTTCGTCCCCGCACAGGCCCGCGAACGTCAGCGCCCGCCACGCGATGCGCAGCTCCACGCCGAGCGCCGCCTCGTCGGGGCCGTGTCCGCACACGTCACCGATCATCGCGTGCACCGTGCCGTCCGGGGTGCGCACCGTGTCGTAGAAGTCCCCGCCCAGCAGGGCGCGCGAGCGGCCCGGCCGGTAGCGGGCGGCGAACCGCAGGTCGGAGCCCTGGAGCAGCGGCGTCGGCAGGAGCCCGCGCTCCAGCCGGGCGTTCTCCTGGGCCCGCAGCCGCGATTCGGCCAGCTTCACCTGCACCGAGTCGGCGCGCTTGCGCTCCACCGCGTACCGGATGGCCCGGCTCAGCAGCGGCCCGTCCAGCTCCTCCCGGAACAGCCGGTCCTGCGCGCCCGCCCGTACCGCCTCCGCCGCCAGCTCCGCGCGCTCCGACCTCGCCAGGACGAGCACGGCGTGGCGCGGGGCGACGCGCAGGACGTGCCGCAGCACGGACAGCGGGTCGTCGCCGCGCCGCGCGTCGGCGGGCAGGTCGAGGTCGACCAGGACGCAGTGCACGTCGTCGGTGAGCAGCCGCTCCGCCTCCGTGAGGTTCCGGGCGGTGCGTATGCGGACGCGGCCGCCGGCGGCGTCGACCAGCTCGGGGACGGTGAAGGTGCCGGCCGGATCGTCCTCGATCACCAGCAGGGTGAGGTCACCGTTCGACACGTCGAGCGTGTTCACCCTCTGTCGCTGCGCGGGCACGGGTGCGGGCACAGGCGCGGGTACGGGCATCGGTTCGGGTTCCTTCCCTCCCCCCGAGGGTGCGGTGGAGCGTCGGACGACGCCCCGCCGACGGGGACCATAGCGGCACCCGGCGTCCGAACGGAATGGCGACCCGCGAAGAGTCTGTGGCATATGCCGCGCAAGGGGAGGTAGATGGCCACCCCCTCATGAGAAACATCACGCGGGAGGGGGTGGTCCGTCCGCGCCGGGGCCTTCGGGGCGCCCCGGCCCGACGTGCCCGGACCGCGCCTACCTGTCCGGTCGGACGACGCCCAGGATCGGCATCGAACCGGCGCCCGCCACCGTGATGTGCCGCCCCGGCCGCGGGGCGTGGACCATGGTGCCGTCCCCGACGTACATCCCCACGTGACTGGCGTCACCGAAGTAGACGATCAGGTCGCCGGGCCGCATGTCCTGGACCGCCACCCGCGGCAGCAGGCGCCACTGCTCCTGCGACGTGCGCGGTATGCCGCGGCCGGCCGCGCCCCAGGCGCGCTGCGTGAGCCCCGAGCAGTCGTAGGCGTCCGGACCCTCGGCCCCCCACACGTACGGCTTGCCGACCTGCGCCAGGGCGAACCGGATGGCCTCCCGGCCCTGGGCGCTCGCGCCGCGGTCGGTCTCCTTCAGGGCGCCCGAGGCCAGCCACGCCGCCTGCGCGTCCCTCTGCACCTGCTGCTCCAGGCGCCGCAGCCGCTCCCGCTCGGCGGCCTCCAGCTGCGCCTCCAGCCTCTCCGCGGCGGCGATCTTCTCCGTTATCAGCTTCTTCGTCCTGGCCTGGCGGGCGCGGTTCGCCTCCAGGCGGGTCCACTCGGCGCTGGCGTCCCTGGTGTACGTCTCCAGGTCCTCCTGGCTCTGCTGGAGCTCCGTCAGCAGGTCCCTGGTCGCCTTCTGGCCCTGCGCGAGACGGTTGGCGCCCTCCAGGAACAGCTGCGGGTCGTCGGTGAGGACGAGCTTCGCCTCCTCCGGGATCCCGCCGTTGCGGTACTGGGCGCGGGCGGCGGCGCCGGCGCGCCGCTTCAGCCCGTCGATCCTCTCCTGGCCCTCCACGATGGCCCGGGAGAGCTTCACGATCTCGGCGGACTGCTTCTTCGCCTGCTCCTCCGCGAGGTTGTACGCGTCGGTGGCGGAGGCGGCCTGCCGGTACAGCGCCTCGATCTCGGCGCGCACCTCCTCCAGGCTCTTCCCCGACTGCCGGGCGGCCGCACCGGGCGTCGGCGCGGGCGCGGGCGCGGCGTGGGCCGGCGCCGCGAGAACGGTCAGGGCGCACACAGCGGTGATCGCGACGGTGACGCAACGGCGTCTCTTCACAGGCTTCCCCCTCCGGACGTCGACCGGCCAGGCGGCACCGCACCCCATCTGATTTACCGTCAGTAACATTCGGTGCCGCTGGCGATCGTGCCATGTCACCGGCGAAAGTAACAGGGTCGGGAGGGCGGCCCCGCCGGCCGTCCACAGGCGGAGGGCGATCGGCGCCACCGGGCCGGTCGTCCACAGGGCGGGGTTGCGGTCCCCGGGGGCCTTGTGCTCCTACCCGGAGGCCGTGGACCAGCCCCGCGGGGCCAGCGCGTCCCAACGCACCGTCAACTCTCCCTGGCGCCACCGCCGGCGCCCGTCGGTCAGCGGCCAGTCCCCGGCCAGGGACGAGGCCGTCGCGATCCACCGCTGGCGGGCGCCCAGGGAGGCGTACGGGGCGGCCGCCGCCCAGGCCCGGTCGAAGTCCCGCAGGAAGGCGTGCACCGGCTCGCCCGGGACGTTCCGGTGGATCAGGGCCTTGGGGAGCCGTTCCGCCAGGTCCGAGGGGCGCTCCAGGGAGCCGAGGCGCGTGGCGAACGTCACCGTGCGCGGCCCCTCGGGGCCCAGCGCCACCCAGACGTGGCGGCGGCCGATCTCGTCGCAGGTGCCCTCCACGAGGAGGCCGCCCCGCGCCGCGAGGCGCCCGCACAGCCGGCCCCACACGTCCGCGACCTGCTCCTCGTCGTACTGGCGCAGGACGTTCGCCGCGCGGATCAGGGCGACCGGGCCGTCGACCGGGACCTCGAAGCCGCCGTGCGCGAACGACAGGCCCTCGCGCGCGTACGGCCGCGCGGCGGCCACGCGCGCGGGGTCGATCTCCACGCCCACGACCCGGGTGCGCGGGTCGGCGTCCCGGCGGAGGCGGTCCAGCAGCTCCACGGCGGTCCAGGGCGCCGCCCCGTAGCCGAGGTCGACGGCGACCGGCGGGGCGTCGGCACGGCGCAGGTCGGCGCCGTGGGCGTCGGCGATCCAGCGGTCCATGCGACGCAGCCGGTTGGGGTTGGTGGTCCCGCGCGTGGGACTCCCGACGGGGCGTGTCATCCGCGGAGCCATGCCCACGAGCGTAGACGCTCCCCGGGACCCCGCTCCCCGCCCCGGGCCCGCCGCCGGAGCCACGCCCCCGCCCGCCCGCCTCCGCCCCGCCGAGCCGCCCCCGCCACCGGAGCCACGCCCGGGACCCGGCGGCCCCAGCCCCCGGAACCCCACCCTCCGCCCGCCCGCCTCCGCCCCGCCCGGGAGGCACCCGGCGGGCACCCGGGCAGCCCCTCCGGGCCGCCCCCGGGCGACGCACGGGTCGATGTAATGAATTGGCAAAGCGGAAATGAAAGGTCCCCCCGCGCTGTTGTGGCGGGGCGGAGAGGGGCTCCCCGCTCCCCTTCGCCATGCCGTGCCCGCCCCTGCCCCAGAGCGGAAGGACCGACGACGTGAGCCAGTACGTGTCCCGGTTCGCCGGAGCCCGGGTGCCGCCGCCCCGGCTCAGGCTGCCCGGACGGCACCGCCGCGGGCCGCGGCGGGTCGCCATGCTGAGCGTCCACACCTCCCCGCTCCACCAGCCCGGCACCGGCGACGCGGGCGGCATGAACGTCTACATCGTCGAACTGGCGAAACGTCTCGCCGCCATCGACATCGAGGTCGAGGTCTTCACGCGCGCGACCGCCGGCGGCCTGCCCCGGTCCGTCGAGCTGGCGCCCGGCGTCCTCGTCCGGCACGTCGAGGCCGGCCCGTACGAGGGCCTCAACAAGGAGGACCTCCCCGCCCAGCTGTGCGCCTTCACCCACGGCGTCATGCGCGCCTGGGCCCGCAACCGGCCCGGCCACTACGACCTGGTCCACTCCCACTACTGGCTCAGCGGCCACGTGGGCTGGCTCGCCGCCGAGCGGTGGGGCGCCCCGCTCGTCCACGCCATGCACACCATGGCCAAGGTCAAGAACGCCGCGCTCGCCGAGGGCGACACCCCGGAGCCCGCCGCGCGCGTGATCGGGGAGACGCAGATCGTCCGGGCCTCCGACCGTCTGATCGCCAACACCGACGGCGAGGCCGAGGAGCTGATCCACCACTACGACGCCGACCCCGCGCGGGTCGCCGTCGTCCACCCCGGCGTCAACCTGGACCGCTTCCGCCCCGCCGACGGCCGCGCCGCCGCACGGGCCCGCCTCGGCCTGCCGCAGGACGCCTTCGTCCCGCTCTTCGCCGGCCGCATACAGCCCCTCAAGGCCCCGGACGTCCTGCTCCACGCCGCCGCCCGGCTCCTCGACGCCGACCCCTCCCTCCGCTCCCGCATGATCGTCCCCGTCGTCGGCGGGCCCAGCGGAAGCGGCCTCGCCCGGCCGGAGGGCCTGCAGAAGCTGGCGGCCCGGCTCGGCATCGCCGACGTGGTCCGCTTCCACCCGCCCGTCGCGCAGCAGGAGCTGGCCGACTGGTTCCGCGCGGCGAGCGTCCTCGTCATGCCGTCGCACAGCGAGTCCTTCGGGCTCGTCGCCATCGAGGCGCAGGCCACCGGCACGCCCGTCGTGGCGGCCGCGGTCGGCGGCCTGCCGGTGGCCGTCCGGGACGGTGAGACCGGCTTCCTGGTCGAGGGCCACGACCCGGCCGACTACGCGCGCGCCCTGGCCCGGCTCGCCACCGACCCGCACCTCACCGGCCGCCTCGGCGACGCCGCCGCGCACCACGCGCGGTCCTTCGGCTGGGACCGGGCCGCGTCGGCCACCGCCGAGGTGTACGCGGCTGCCATGCACGAGCACCGCCGTCGCGTACGCTCCCCCCATGGCTGACGTACAGCAGATCCTCGAGTCCGCACTGCGCGACGCCGACCTGGGCTGGGAGTCACCGGAGCCCGGCTCGTACGTCGTCACGCTCCCCGGCACCAAGAAGCTGTCCACCACGCTGTCCCTGCGCCTGGGCAACCACTCGCTGTCCCTCAACGCCTTCGTCATCCGCCACCCGGAGGAGAACGAGGCGGCCGTCCACCGCTGGCTGCTGGAGCGGAACCTGAAGCTGTACGGCGTCGGGTACGCCGTCGACCCGCTCGGCGACGTCTACCTCACCGGCAAGCTCCCGCTGTCCGCCGTCACGCCCGACGAGCTGGACCGCCTGATGGGCTCCGTCCTGGAGGCCGCGGACGGCGCGTTCAACACGCTCCTGGAGATGGGCTTCGCGTCGGCGATCCGCAAGGAGTACGAGTGGCGGGTCTCCCGCGGCGAGTCCACCCGCAACCTGGAGGCGTTCAGCCACCTCACGCAGCCGTCGAAGTGACGCCGCGGCCGGGCCTCCGCCCGGCCGCGCCCGTCCGGCGAGCGCGTCCCCGGGGCCCCGCACGTGCCTGGGGGCGTACGGCACCCCCGTGTCCGTACGCCCCCAGAGTCCTCGGCGCCGCCGCCCGGCGCGGTCTCACACCGCGCTGAGCCCGGCCTCCTCGGCGCCGGCCTTCCTGGTACCGGCCGCCGCGGCGCCCCCGGCCCCCGCAGGGCCCCCGGCCGCCACATCCGCACCGGCCGCCACACCCGCGCCGGCCGCTACATCCGCACCGGTCACCACACCCGCGCCGGCCGCCGCGTCGAGCACCGCCTCCGCGTCACGCACCGCCTCCGCACCGGCCGGCACCTCCGCGCCGGCCCCCGGCCCGGCCTCCGCCCCGTGCCCGCCCAGCGCGCGCCCCAGCAGCAGCGCGTACCCGGCGGCCGCCACCACCGCGACGGCGGCGCAGCCCAGCCACAGGGCGTCCGGCCCCGGCCCGGTCACGACCCAGCCCGCCGTGACCGGCGCGACGAACCCGCCGACCGACCACGCCATCCCCATCACGCCCTGGTACCGGCCCCGGGCGTGCACCGGCGCCAGCAGGGCGGTGGCGGCGGCGTTCGTCGGGATGTAGACCATCTCGCCGATCGTCCACACCACCACGGTCACCGCGAACATCAGCGGCGACCCCACCAGCGCCGTCGCCCCCGTGCCCACCGCGAACAGCAGCGCCGAGACGACGAGCAGCGCGACCGGCGACCGCCGCTCGGTGATCTTGTTGACGAGCAGCTGGAACGCGACGATGACGACGCCGTTCACCGCGATGACCATGCCGTACGCGTCCGGCTCCAGCCCCTCGGAGGTCATCGTCAGCGGAAGGCCGACCCACGGGGTGCTGAAGACGGTGCACACGAGCAGGCTCAGCAGCACCAGCGTCCGGAACGGCCCGTCCCGCAGCACGTCCAGCGTCGTCAGCCGGGGCCCGGCGGAGCGCTTCCCGTCCGCGTTCACCGGCAGCTCGGGCCGCGTCTCCGGCAGCCGTACGAACACGATCAGCGCGCACAGCGCCGTCGCGAGGGCCTCCAGCAGGAACAGCGTCCGGTAGCCGAGGAACAGCGCGGCACCGCCGCCGATCGCGGCGATGGCGAAGCCCAGGTTGAGCGCCCAGTAGTTCAGCGCGTACGCCCGGCGCCGGTCGTGCTCCGGCACCTGGTCCGCGATGGTCGCGCCGATGGCGGGCCGTACGGACTGCATGGCGACGCCCATGAGGAGCACCACCGCCGCGACCGCCCAGGCGCTGGTCACCACCGCCAGCGCCGCCGCGCACGCGGCCGCCGCCAGGTGCCCGGTCACCATCGTCGGCCGGCGCCCCCACCGGTCGCTGAGCATGCCGCCCAGCGGCGACCCGGCGATTCCGCCGAGCCCGTGCAGCGCGACGACGAGCCCCGCGTACCAGCCGGAGAAGCCCAGCTCCTGGGTGAGGAAGAGCGACAGGAACGTCAGGACGAACGCACCCGTACGGTTCACCAGCGTCGACAGCCACAGCCACCAGAACCCTCCCGGGAGCCCGGACACCGTGCGACGCGCTGAACGTATGAGCGGGACGATGGACACGCGAGCTCCCCCGTAAGTGGCTGTCTGCTTACCGGGAACTTACGAGCGTTCACGGTCCGTCGGCCACTCAATTGACGGGGACCGTCAAGCGTCGTCGCGTCCGGAGCGTCCACTAATCTCGTACGCATGGCCGACGCACCGTACAAGCTGATCCTCCTCCGCCACGGCGAGAGCGAGTGGAACGCGAAGAACCTGTTCACCGGCTGGGTGGACGTCAACCTCACCGAGAAGGGCGAGAAGGAGGCGGTCCGCGGCGGTGAGCTGCTCAAGGACGCCGGTCTGCTCCCCGACGTACTCCACACCTCCCTCCAGAAGCGCGCGATCCGCACCGCGCAGCTCGCCCTGGAGGCAGCCGACCGCCACTGGATCCCGGTCCACCGCTCCTGGCGGCTGAACGAGCGGCACTACGGCGCGCTCCAGGGCAAGGACAAGGCGCAGACGCTCGCCGAGTTCGGCGAGGAGCAGTTCATGCTCTGGCGCCGCTCGTACGACACCCCGCCGCCGCCCCTCGCCGACGACAACGAGTTCTCGCAGGCCGGCGACGCGCGCTACGCGACGATCCCGCCGGAGCTGCGGCCGCGCACCGAGTGCCTGAAGGACGTCGTCGTCCGCATGCTGCCCTACTGGTACGACGGCATCGTCCCCGACCTGCTGGCCGGCCGCACGGTCCTGGTCGCCGCCCACGGCAACAGCCTCCGCGCCCTGGTCAAGCACCTGGACGGCATCTCCGACGCCGACATCGCGGGGCTGAACATCCCGACGGGCATCCCGCTCTCCTACGAGCTCGACGCCGACTTCAAGCCGGTCACCCCGGGCGGCACGTACCTCGACCCCCAGGCCGCCGCGGCCGCCATCGAGGCCGTGAAGAACCAGGGCAAGAAGAAGTAACCACCCGCGAACAAGCCCCCTGCCCGCGGTTTCTCCGCCGGGAGGGGGCTTTTCGCTGCCTCGGGCCGCCGCCGGACCGTCAGGGCGACGGGGCCGTGCGCTCTCCGTACTCCGGCTCCTGCCGCCACTCCGCTCTGGCGCCGGCGCTCCGGAGTACGGCGACGGCGGCCTGGGCCCTGCACGCGGACAGGCCCCCAAGGAGGGCGACGGGTGCTCGGCGCGCCAGGGCCCGGCTGTGCCACAGGCTCAGCCCGGTCACCTTGCGCACGGCTCGGGTCACGTCCATCTCACGGGGCCCGCAGTCGATGAGCACCACCTCGTGGGACGGGTCGTCGCAGAGCGACGTGTAGTACTCGGCGGTCTCTCCGTCGGACATCTCGTCCTCCTGCCTCAGCGAACGGGAGCGTACGCGCCCTCGAGGACGGCAGCCACGGCTTTCCGGGCGCGCCGGCGGCTGCTCGGCATGCGGTGGGCGTACACCCCGCGGAGTCAGGCCGGGGCCGTACGACCTGCCCTCCCCTTCGTATGGAGCAGTCCGGATGGTGCCCGTCGGGCTCCGCGTCAAGCCTGGTCCCATGGAAGACGGCCCCGACATAACCGTTGAGCCCCCCGACAGCCGCGGATTGCGCCAGGTCACCAGGGGCGGGGAGGTGGTCGGGAGCGCCTGGTCGCTGAAGGGCCTGCGAAGGGTCCTCCGGCGGCTCGGCCATCCCGGCGACGTGGAGGTGGAGGACGGGACCCTCGTGCGGTGGCGCGGGGGAGACAGCCGGACGTGGCCCGACCGCTTCGTCAAGCGGCGCCTCACGATCGCGTTCATGATGGCCGGCCTGCTGGGGTCCATGGCCCTGCTCGTGGTCATCGGAACGCCCGACGCGCTGGGCGGTCTGACCTTCGCGGGCCGGATCACCGGGTTCCTGTTCGTACTCGCGGGCCTGGTCCAGGGCGTGTCCGCGTCGGCGGTCCTCGACTACTGGGGGAAGCGGCGGGTGCGGTTCTCGGGCGCCGCGGTGCTGCTCGGAGCGCTCATCGCCCTGATCACCCACAGCCTCCTGATGTTCCTCTGGCTCCAGGAGAAGGAGTACACGCCCTACCTGCTGGCGTACTTCCCTCTGTGGTGCTGGTCGCTGTGGGCCCTGTGCCTGCTGGTCCGTGAAAGAACCTGGGCCGGGATCCCGCATCCCAGGAGTTTCGCGGCCGGCATCACCGCCACCACCCTCGTAGCCGGTGCGAACCTGGTGTATTCGAGCATGTACCAACCGGCTGCCCAGCCGATTCTGGTCGACCTGGAAGCGAGGTTCGGAAAACCCACGGTGGACTCGCGGACCTCGTTCGTGGAGCTGCCCTTGACGCTGCGCGCGCAGAACAGGGGGAAGGTTCCCGCCTATGTCCTCGGCGATGACTACTCGGTGTACGGGTGGATGGTGAGGTTCTCGAAGAGGGGCGGCGGGCTGAAGGGCACGAAGGAGGCGATGGAAACCGAGTCCGACGCGGCGAGGTACGTGGCCGAGCAAAAGAGCGAGACGGTGAGCGCGGGGCGTTTCCTGTCGCCGGGATGGGTGCTGGAGCCCGGCGAGGAGTACACCGCAGAGAAGCTGGTCCGCATCCCCAGAACGGCCGATTACGAAGCGCTGGAAGCCTATTTCTCACTGACCTTGATGCGGGAGGACAAGGGTGGGATCGACGTGTGGGAGTTCCAGGAGCCCCACTTCTCCTGGGAAAAGAAGGAAGGGCGGTTCTACTGCGCTCCTTCCGAGTGTGGTGAGACCCTCATCTATCACGGCAAGGTGCGGCACAACAACAACCTGGTGAACGTGACGCGTCGCCCCAGGTACGTGACCACGTGGTGGTCTGTCACGCCCGAGGATTCCTCTTCCTACGTGTCCATATCGTCCTTCCGGTTCCAGCCGAAGGGGAGTGTCGAGGAAGAGGAGAGGGAGCGGGAGATGGACGGGTACGGAGTCGTGAACCTCTACGCGGAAGCGGTGGTGCCTTTCGCGTCCCTGACGGGGGAGAGGGAATGACCCCGAGCGATACCGTGCCGGGCCGCCCGCCCGGGTGGACGGGACGAGGGCCCGCCGGCCTCACCGACCGCGGCAGCTCGTGAACGAAGCCGGGCCGTCGCTGTTCGCCGCCGTCCGATCGAGGCGTTCGACGGCGAGCCCGGCCGTTCGGCTTCCCCGTCAGTGAACCCGGTCGTTCTTCGGCCCGATGTCTTCGAGCCTGGTCGGGGTTCCGTCCGGGGCGAACGAGTGGTGGAAGGTGAAGGCGTGCGGCGTGGCACCGCGGTCGTGCAGGTGCTCCAGCCGGGAGACCCCGTCCTGCCAGGTGGGTGTCGCGCCGTCGGACACCCACCAGAACACGTGACTCGGGTGCCCCGTCCTCTCGAACCAGTCGTGACGCCTGCTCAGCGCCTCGCGGTGCAGACCGCCGTAGACGGCTTCGAAGGCGGGGCGCAGGCCGGTCCAGAGGGAGAGGGTCGTGGCCAGGGCGATGGTGTCCACCGTACGGCCCTTGTCGTACCAGGCCGGTACGGCGAACTCCCCCCACGCGCCCCAGTCCAAGTCGAAGTGCGCGCCCCGGCTGCCTTCTGCCGGTTCGGCGCGGGCGAGGTATCCGGGGTGCTCGCCGACCTCCTGGTAGACGGCCCCGGCGCGGTCGTGGAACTCGCGGGTGAGGGGTGCGGGATCGGCGAGAGGCGACTTCAGGGCGCCGAACGTGTACAGAGCAAGGTGGGGCATGCGTCTCTCCCTGGCTGGGGGTGCCCGGTGTGGACCCGGTTCGGTGGCTTGCGCATGGGACGGGGATTCGTGCGGCGTGGCCGGCTCGTCCCGTCGCGGACGGCACGGCCTGGAAAACCCCCTGTGCGGCCGTGGGCGACCGCCGACGGCCAGGCGAAGGTAACCGCCTCCGCGGGCCGTGTCGAAGTTGCGTTTTTCCCGCCCAAGTGGCTTCGTGCACAGGCGTTTACGGGGGTTCGGGGCGGTGACGCCGCCCGCCGTCGGGAGGCCGGGAGGCCGGGAGGCCGGGAGGCCGGGAGGTCGGGAGGTCCGTGCCGGCCCGGTGACCGGGTGGGGCGACGGAACCGGGGGAGGGCCCGGCGGACGTGTGCGAGGGCGGCTCCGGACCTGCGGCGGCGTCGCGCCCGGGGGACCCGCCCCGCCGCAAGGCCGACGCCCCGACCTCAGTGGCGACACCGGGCCCCACCCCGGTCCCGCCCCGGCCCCACCCCCGTCCGGGACCCCGAGCCGTCCCCGCCCCGCCCCCGCCCCGGACCCGGAGCCGCCCCCCGCCCCCCCGGGCACGCGTAAGGCCCCGCGCCGAGTCGCCTCGGCGCGGGGCCCGTCGTACGAAGTGGGGTGCGGGTACCCGCGAGCACCGGAGGTCGCCTCTCCGCCGCTGCCCGCGAGCGGCCGTCACACGGCCTTCGTGGTTACCCGCAGTTGCCGCTGCACGAGCAGGGGCCGCCCGACTGGCAGCCGCAGCTGCAGCCGGATCCGCACCCGCAGGCGCCGAGCAGGGGCAGGTGGGGTGCTTCGGCGGGGGTTTCCTGCTCGGTCAGGGTCGTGGGGGAATCTGCCATGGCTTCCTCCTCAGCGGGGCCTGTGTCGCCTCGCCCCCATTGCACGCCCGCCGGTGGCGGCGCATCAACGGCGCATGGATGCGCCGTGCCGACTCCGCGCCCCTGCCGTACCACCAGGCGCTTCCGGGCGGTCCCGTGACCGCCCGGAGCCCGGCGGCGCCGCCTCAGGCGCCCTCGACCGGCGCCTCGGACTGCTGGAGCTCGTCCGCGTGCTCGCCCGTCACCAGGTAGACCACCCGCTTCGCCACCGACACCGCGTGGTCCGCGAAGCGCTCGTAGTAGCGGCCCAGCAGGGTGACGTCGACGGCGGTCTCGATGCCGTGCTTCCAGCGGTCGTCCATCAGGTGCTGGAACAGCGTCCGGTGCAGCAGGTCCATCTCGTCGTCGTCCTGCTCCAGCTGGAGCGCCAGGTCGACGTCCTTGGTGATGATGACCTCCGCCGCCTTGGCCATCAGGCGCTGCGCGAGCTGGCCCATCTCCAGGATCGTGGCGTGCAGGTCGCGCGGGACCGCGCGGTTCGGGAAGCGCAGCCGGGCCAGCTTCGCCACGTGCTGCGCCAGGTCGCCGGAGCGCTCCAGGTCGGCGCTCATGCGCAGCGATGTCACGACGATCCGCAGGTCCGTCGCCACCGGCTGCTGGCGCGCCAGCAGTGCTATCGCACGGGCCTCCAGGTCGTGCTGGAGGTCGTCGATCTTCTGGTCGGCGGCGATCACCGCCTCCGCCAGCTTGAGGTCCGCGTCGAGCATCGCCGTCGTGGCGCGCCCGATCGCCGACCCGACCAGCCGGGCCATCTCGACCAGCCCCTCGCCGATCGAGTCCAGTTCCTCGTGGTACGCGTCCCGCATGGATGTCCCTCTCTCACTACGCTTCGGGGTCCGGGTGGGGCTTGGGTGGTGCTCGGACCCCACGTTCCCACGGTCACCGGGTGACAAGTCGGGGGCCTCCCTCCCAAGTGAACCGTCACCGTCCCCTCGGTGAACTCTGGGCGACGACTGTTCGAGCAGCCACTCGAACGGCTGGGAGTGCGCCGTTGACCATGCCTAACCTGGATGCATGGACGTGAACGCGGCGGTCGCCGCAGTGGCAGCGATCGCCGGGTTGCTCACCGGTGTCATCGCCATGCTCGCGTTCCGCTGGAGCGAGCGCGACCAGGCGAGGCCCACCCGGACCTCGCTGCACACGGACGCGGTCCTGCCACCCGGCGTCGACACGGTGCTGTCGGTGCTGCGCTCCTCCGCCGTGGTGCTCGACGAGGGCGACGCGGTGGTGAAGGCCAGCTCCGCGGCGTACGCGCTCGGACTGGTCCGCGGCGGGAAGCTGGCCGTGGAACCGATGCTCCAGATGGCCCGCGACACCCGGCGCGACGGCGAGATACGCCAGGTCGAGCTGGACCTGGCGCGGCGGGGCACGGGCCGGGGCGAGGCCCTCGCCGTCTCCGCGCGGGTGGCGCCGCTCGGCTCCCGGCTGGTGCTCCTGCTCGTGGAGGACCTGACCGAGGCCCGCCGCATCGAGGCCGTGCGCCGCGACTTCGTCGCGAACGTCAGCCACGAGCTGAAGACGCCCGTGGGCGCCCTGTCCCTGCTGTCCGAGGCGGTCATGGACGCCGCCGACGACCCCGAGGCGGTGACCCGGTTCGCCGGGCGCATGCAGATCGAGGCGACCCGGCTGACCAACCTCGTCCAGGAGCTGATCGACCTCTCCCGGGTGCAGAACGACCACCCGCTGGAGGACGCCGAGCCCGTACGCGTCGACGAACTGGTCGCCGAGGCCATCGACCGCTCCCGCCAGACGGCCGGCACCAAGAACATCACCATGGCCGCCGGAGGCACCACCGACCTGCGGGTCTGGGGCCACCGGGGCCAGCTCGCCGCGGCCCTCGGCAACCTTGTCGAGAACGCCGTCAACTACTCCCCGGCCCACACCCGCGTCGGCATCGCGGCCCGCCGCGTCACCGCCCCCGGCGGCGACCTCATCGAGATCGCCGTCACCGACCAGGGCATCGGGATCCCCGACAAGGACAAGGAGCGCATCTTCGAGCGCTTCTACCGCGTCGACCCGGCCCGCTCCCGCGCCACCGGCGGTACGGGCCTCGGCCTGGCCATCGTCAAGCACGTGGTCGCCTCGCACGGCGGCGAGGTGACCGTATGGTCCACCGAGGGCCAGGGTTCCACCTTCACCCTTCGCCTCCCCGAGGCGGCCGCGGGCCGCGACCGCACTCAGGACCGCCGTACCCCCAGCTCCGAGATCACCAACGAACCGCTCACCGCCCCGGAGGTCCTTCCGTGACCCGAGTGCTTGTCGTCGAGGACGAGGAGTCCTTCAGCGACGCCCTGTCGTACATGCTCCGCAAGGAGGGATTCGAGGTAGCCGTCGCGACCACCGGGCCGGAGGGGCTCGACGAGTTCGAGCGCAACGGCGCGGACCTCGTCCTGCTCGACCTGATGCTCCCCGGGCTGCCCGGCACGGAGGTCTGCCGCCAGCTCCGCGGCCGGTCGAACGTGCCGGTCATCATGGTCACCGCGAAGGACAGCGAGATCGACAAGGTCGTCGGCCTGGAGATAGGCGCCGACGACTACGTGACCAAGCCCTTCTCCTCGCGGGAGCTGGTCGCCCGCATCCGCGCGGTGCTGCGCCGCCGCGGCGAGCCGGAGGAGACCGCCCCGGCGGCCCTGGAGGCGGGCCCCGTGCGGATGGACGTGGACCGGCACGTGGTGACGGTGGACGGCAGCAAGGTGGACCTGCCGCTGAAGGAGTTCGACCTGCTGGAGATGCTGCTGCGCAACGCGGGCCGCGTGCTGACGCGGATGCAGCTCATCGACCGGGTGTGGGGCGCCGACTACGTGGGCGACACCAAGACCCTCGACGTGCACGTCAAGCGGCTGCGCGCCAAGATCGAGCCGGACCCGGGCGCCCCGCGCTACCTGGTCACGGTCCGCGGCCTGGGCTACAAGTTCGAGCCGTAGGCCGCGACGGGCGCGGATCCGGCCCGTACGACGTGAAGGGCGCCCCACCGGTCAGTACCGGTGGGGCGCCCTTCACGCTGTCCACGCCCCGGCGCGTACGCCGGGGGCCGGGCCTCAGTGGCTGTGGTCGCCCTCGGCGTGCTCGCCCTCGGCGTGGTCGTCGCCCGTCGCCGGGACCGAACCGGTCGGCGACGCGGCCGGCGTGCCGGCCGGGGAGCCCGACGGCGAGGCGGCCGGAGAACCGGACGGGGCCGGGGAGCCCGACGGCGAGGCGGCCGGGGACGACGGCGCGACGGTCGGGCCGAAGGCCTCGTAGTAGCCGTTCGCCGGGTGGACGAGCACCCGGAGCTTCACGTCGCCGGTCTCGCTGAGCTGGAGGACGAGCTCCTGGACGCCCCCGTCGGCGGAGTCCTTGAGGCCCTCGACCACGGCGGAGGCGTTGCCCTGGCCGCCGAGGATGATCGAGCCGCCGGCGGGGACGGTGAGGGGGCCGGAGCCCTTGGCGGGCTTCAGCGTGACCTTGGCGCCGGAGCCGGGCAGCTCGACGGCCTCCAGGACCTCGGCCTTGGGGCCGTCGTTGAAGACCGTGGCCGAGACGGCCGACGGGCCCTCGGCGTCCTTGGCCGGGGTGATCAGGGCGGCGCCCTGGACCTTGATGTCGCCGACGGTGGTGGAGGCGTTGTCCGGCTTGATTTGGAGGGTCTGCGCGTCGTTGCCCGCCCCGCATGCGGTGAGCGAGGCGAGGGAGACCACGAGGGCGGTGGCGGCGAGGGCGCCGCGTCGAAGGCTGCGGCTCACGGCGGCGGCAACTCCTAGACGTACGGACTGGAGGACGGGCACGTTCGGTGGAACGGGTGCGACCTCTCCGGGACCGGGCCGGCAGGACCGGATCAAGGGGCGGTCGGCGGGCTCAGGTTACCGACCCCGTGTCCCCGACCCGCACCCGACCCGCCCTGTACCGCCCCCGGTGCCCGCGCCGCGGTCCCGGCGGGCCCCGTCGGGCCCCGCCGGCGGCCGGCTTCTCGGCGCCGTTCGCATAACCGGCTTGATCAATTCTCCGGCGCTCACACATTCCCCACGGAAAAGCCACCCGTGATCAATTCGGGAAAGTGCCCGGCTTCCGTCCGTGCGTGTGACCGACAACCGAACGGAGTACGGGAACTGGGCACCCGCGAACCGGACGAACTGTGACGTTTCACTCGTCCGGTGGTCCTCCGAGCGGCCCCGGCCGGGGCGTTTCGGGCCGCGTCCGCAGCCGCTCCGACCTGCGAATACCTCCCGCCGGAAGCCTGTCGCAGCACGTCCGTGTCGCTGTTGTCAAGCCCCGAGATATGCCCTGACCTGCGAAAACGCCATTCAGAAGAAGCCGTATCCGTGTTACCCTGGATAGCCACGGAAGGGGTACCTGTCACATGACGTTCAAGGTTGGCGACACCGTGGTCTATCCCCATCACGGGGCCGCGCTGATCGAGGCTATCGAAACTCGCCAGATCAAAGGCGTGGACAAGACCTACTTGGTGCTCAAGGTCGCCCAGGGTGACTTGACGGTACGTGTCCCGGCGGACAACGCGGAGTTCGTCGGTGTGCGCGATGTGGTCGGCCAGGACGGCCTGGACCGGGTCTTCGAGGTGCTTCGCGCGCCGTACGCCGAGGAGCCCACGAACTGGTCCCGTCGCTACAAGGCGAACCTCGAGAAGCTCGCCTCGGGCGATGTCATCAAGGTCGCCGAGGTAGTGCGCGACCTGTGGCGTCGTGAGCGCGAGCGCGGTCTCTCCGCCGGAGAGAAGCGGATGCTCGCCAAGGCGCGCCAGATCCTCGTCAGCGAGCTCGCGCTCGCGGAGAACACCAACGAAGACAAGGCCGAGGCCCTGCTCGACGAGGTCCTCGCGTCCTGACGCCGGGTCCTCGGACCCCCGGCACCACCGCACCCTCCGGAAGGGGGCGGACGGACCGGGGTCCCGAGCACCGAGTACCGGACTGAGCCGCCGTCCGCGCGGTACGCCACTGTGCGGTACGCCTCACATGGCGAAAGTGGTCACCACTGCCGCGGTGCCCGATGACATGCTGTGAAACCACAGCTTCGTCGCCGGGCGCTGCGGCATGTTCGTACCCCCACCGGGGTCGCGGCTGTCGGCGACCGGGCGACTCGCTCGACCAGCGTCACGGAAGGGTCCGGTCAAGGGGTCGCGCCCGCGCTGTGGCCATACCCATGTCGGCCGAGTAAACAAACCTGCCGGAGTGCAACCGATGTCAGACGCAGCACCTCCTGCCCGCACCGCGGCGGTCATCCCCGCCGCGGGCCGAGGCGTACGGCTCGGGCCGGGCGCCCCCAAGGCGCTCCGCACGCTGGGCGGCACCCCGATGCTGATCCACGCCGTGCGGGCCATGTCCGCGTCCCGCGCCGTGTCCCTGGTCGTCGTCGTGGCACCCCCGGACGACGTCGCGGGCGTACGGGCGCTCCTGGACGAGTACCCGGCGCCCGAGCGCACCGAGGTCCTCGTCGTCCCCGGCGGCGCCACCCGCCAGGAGTCCGTGCGGCACGGCCTGGACGCGCTGCCCGACTCGGTCACCACCGTCCTCGTCCACGACGCCGCCCGCCCCCTCGTCCCGGTCGACACGGTCGACGCGGTCATCGAGGCCGTACGGGACGGGGGCGCCGCCGCCGTCGTGCCGGCCGTGCCGCTGGCGGACACGGTCAAGGAGGTCGAGCCGGCCGCCGACGGCGCGCCCGAGCCGGTCCTCGGCACGCCCGAGCGGGCCCGGCTGCGCGCGGTGCAGACCCCCCAGGGCTTCGACCGCGCCACCCTGGTGCGCGCGCACGCGGAGGTCACCGGCGAGGTCACCGACGACGCGAGCATGGTCGAGCGGCTCGGCGTCCGGGTCGTCGCCGTGCCCGGCCACGAGGAGGCGTTCAAGGTGACGCGGCCGCTGGACCTGGTGCTGGCGGAGGCCGTCCTGGCGCGCAGGAGGGTGAACGATGGGTTCTGAGGGCTTCCCGCTGCCGCTCGTCGGCATCGGCACGGACGTCCACGCCTTCGAGCCCGGCCGCGAGCTGTGGTGCGCGGGCCTGCTCTGGGAGGGCGAGGAGTACGGCCTGGCCGGGCACTCCGACGGGGACGTGGCCGCCCACGCGGCGTGCGACGCGCTGTTCTCCGCCGCCGGGATCGGCGACCTCGGCGCGCACTTCGGCACGAGCCGCCCCGAGTGGTCGGGCGCGTCCGGCGTCACCCTCCTCAGGGAGGCGGCGCGGATCGTCCGCGCGGAGGGGTACGAGATCGGCAACGTGGCCGTGCAGGTCATCGGCGTACGGCCGAAGATCGGCAAGCGCCGCGCGGAGGCGCAGGAGGCGCTGGGCGCGGCGGTGGGCGCCCCGGTCGCCGTGTCCGGGACGACCACCGATGGGCTCGGCCTGACCGGCCGGGCCGAGGGCCTGGCGGCCATCGCCACCGCGCTGCTCGTACGGCGGCCGTAGACCGCCTTCCCCGGACGGCCCGCCGGCCGGGGAAGGGACCGGCGGGCCGGGGCCCGCTCGCACGCGTGCGCCGCCCCGTCCGTACCGCCCGGGTCACCGGACGGTACGGGCGGGGCCCCCGCCGGGCCGAGGTGGGGGGGCCCGGGCGGGGGAGGGGCGTCAGGCCGCCAGCTCCGTGCGCTCCGCCTCCAGGGCGGGGGGAGCGGTGGCGCCGGCCGGCGGGGCGAGGAGGGCGTCGGCGGTCGTCAGGGCGTCCTCGATGCGGGTGGTGCCGGTGGCGACGCACAGCGTGTAGGTGACGTCGTCCAGGTGCTGCTCGAGCCCCTTCTCGCCGCGGCTGTGCGCGATGCGCAGGTCGGCGTAGCGGGCGAGCAGGGAACGCAGGTAGCGGGGGTCGGGTGTCAGCACGGCTGGGACCTCCATCGACGGGCTGGGACTGCGCGCCTACCCCGACTTCGATCAAGCATGCGCGGGGCGGGGAAGACGGGGCCGGGAATCCGGGCGACCGGGCGTGGGCACGGGCGGCCGCCCACTACCCTGGAGTGGTGACTATTCGGCTGTACGACACCAGCGCCCGGCAGATCCGCGACTTCGCCCCCCTCAGGCCCGGGTGCGTCTCGATCTACCTGTGTGGCGCGACCGTGCAGGCGGCCCCCCACATCGGGCACATCAGGTCCGGGCTGAACTTCGACATCATGCGCCGCTGGTTCGCCTACCGCGGCTACGAGGTGACGTTCGTCCGCAACGTCACCGACATCGATGACAAGATCATCGCCAAGGCCGCCGACCAGGGCCGTCCGTGGTGGTCGATCGGGTACGAGAACGAGCGCGCGTTCAACGACGGCTACCGGGTCCTCGGCTGCCTGCCGCCCACGTACGAGCCCCGGGCCACCGGACACGTCACCGAGATGGTCGAGATGATGCGCGGCCTCATCGAGCGGGGCCACGCCTACGAGGCGGACGGCAACGTCTACTTCGACGTGCGCTCCTTCCCCGGGTACCTGGAGCTGTCCCGGCAGGACCTGGACGACCTGCGCCAGCCGTCCGGCGAGGGCGAGACCGGCAAGCGCGACCCGCGGGACTTCGCCCTGTGGAAGGCGGCCAAGCCCGGCGAGCCCAGCTGGGAGACGCCCTGGGGCCGGGGCCGGCCGGGCTGGCACCTGGAGTGCTCGGCCATGGCCCACAAGTACCTGGGCGAGGCCTTCGACATCCACGGCGGCGGCCTCGACCTGATCTTCCCGCACCACGAGAACGAGATCGCCCAGGCCAAGGCGTACGGCGACACGTTCGCCCGGTACTGGGCGCACAACGCCTGGGTCACCATGAGCGGCGAGAAGATGTCGAAGTCGCTCGGCAACTCCGTGCTCGTCTCCGAGATGGTCAAGCAGTGGCGCCCCGTCGTCCTGCGCTACTACCTCGGCACCCCGCACTACCGGTCGATGATCGAGTACAGCGAGGAGGCCCTGCGCGAGGCGGACGCCGCGTACGCGCGGATCGAGGGCTTCGTCCAGCGGGTCGTCGAGAAGGCCGGCCGGGTCGTCGACCCCGCGGCCGAGGTGCCGCCGGCGTTCGCCGAGGCGATGGACGACGACATGGGCGTCCCGCAGGCGCTCGCGGTCATCCACAACACCGTCCGGCAGGGCAACAGCGCCCTGGCCGCCGACGACAAGGACACGGCCGTCGCCCGGCTCTCGGAGGTCCGGGCGATGCTCGGCGTCCTGGGCCTGGACCCGCTCGACCCGCACTGGGCGGGCGAGAGCGGCGGCCAGGACCTGCACGGCGTCGTCGACAGCCTCGTACGGATGGTGCTCGACCAGCGGGAGGCGGCCCGCGCCCGCAAGGACTGGGCCACCGCCGACGCGATCCGCGACCAGCTCGGGCAGTCCGGACTCGTCATCGAGGACGGGCCGGACGGTCCTCGCTGGACGCTCGGCGCCCGCTGACGCACTCTTGATGTGCCGCCCGGCCCGGCCGGGCGGCACACTGACGTATGTACGACTGTGAAGTTTGACGGAGACAGGTAGGTCATGGCCGGGAACAGCCAGCGCAGGAACCGCCGCACCAGCAACAAGAAGGGCGCGACGGTCGGCAGCGGTGGCAAGCGGCGCCGCTCGCTCGAGGGCAAGGGGCCGACGCCGCCCGCGCACATGCGCAAGGGCCATACGAAGAACCGCGTCGCCAACGCCAAGGCCAAGCAGGCCGCGCGCCGCCCCGTCGCCCGGCGCGGCGGCAAGGGCCAGTCCGAGATGGTCGTCGGCCGCAACCCGGTCTACGAGGCCCTGCGCGACGGCGTCCCCGCGACCACGCTGTACGTCCAGCAGTTCATCGACAACGACGAGCGGGTGCGCGACGCGCTCAAGCTCGCGGCCGACCGCGGCGGCATCCACCTGATGGAGGCCCCGCGCGCCGAGCTCGACCGGATGACGAACGGCCTGAACCACCAGGGCCTCGTCCTCCAGGTCCCGCCCTACGAGTACGCCCACCCGGAGGACCTGGCCGCCGCCGCGTACGACGAGGGCGAGGAGCCGCTGATCGTCGCCCTCGACGGCGTCACCGACCCGCGGAACCTCGGCGCGATCGTCCGGTCCGTGTCGGCGTTCGGCGGACACGGCGTCGTCGTCCCGGAGCGGCGCGCCGCCGGCATGACCGCGGGCGCGTGGAAGACGTCCGCCGGCACGGCCGCCCGCACGCCCGTCGCCCGCGCCACCAACCTGACGCGCGCCCTGGAGGCGTACCAGAAGGCCGGCCTGACCGTCGTCGGCCTCGCCGCCGAGGGCGAGACCGAGGTCGGCGACCTGGAGGCGCTGGAGGGCCCGGTCGTCATCGTCGTCGGCAGCGAGGGCAAGGGCCTGTCCCGGCTCGTCGGGGAGACCTGCGACCACCTCGTCCGCATCCCGATGCCGGGCGGCGCGGAGTCGCTGAACGCCGGTGTCGCCGCCGGTGTCGTGCTGTACGAGGCGGCGCGCCGCCGCGGCTGACCCGCCCGGTGGGGCGGCCCGTCCGCCGCCGGGCGGCCCGCCCGCCGTGGGCGCCCCACCCGCACCATCCGTCACCGCCGTACCGGGGCCCGTCGTGATCTTGACGGGCCTCGGACATTTCGGAGCCGTCACAGCAGTGTCCTAAAGCGCCATCACTCGGTTAGATGAGCGTGGACACCAGAACGCCCCGGCCCGGCTTCGATGATCAGCCTGCGCTGAACATGGTCAAGGTGCACAGCGACCCCGCACAGGTCATCGTGAACCACGCCAGTTTCCGGGTAGAGCTCGCCCCGGTCCGAAGGCCCCGGTTCGCCGACCCCGGCCGCGTCCCCGCCATGAGCGGCGCGGCGCCCGGCGGGAGCCGGCGGCGGGCACCCGTCGTGTGGACCGGCAAGTCCTCGCCCGGCGACCCCGGCGCGACCCGGCTCCTCCAGGCCGTACGGGACTCCGCCTCCGTCGACACCCTCGACCGCACGGCCGCCGTCCCGCTCCTGGACGCGGATACGGGCGCCACCCGGACCGTCCCGCGCGTCGGCCACCCCGACGACACCCTGCCGACGCCCGTCGTCGGCGGGCGGCGCGGCCCCGGCGCGCCGCTGCTGCCGCCCATGCGGCGGGCCGAGGGCGCCTACGACGCCCGCCCCGAGGACCTCGACGTCCCCGGCCCCCGGCACGGGCCGGCGTACGACGCGGACCGCGACTCCGACGGGTACGGCGACCGGTACGGCGACGGCGACCGGTACGGCTCCGGGGACCGCGACGCGTACGCCGAGGGCTCCGCCGCGCACCACCGCCACGCCTACTACCCCGGCCGCCGGATGAACCTCGGGGTCGTGCTGCTGCCGCTGCGCGTCTTCCTCGGCCTCATCTCCGTCTACGCCGGCATGGGCAAGCTCTGCGACCCCGTCTACTTCGACGGCGGCGAGCGCGGCTCGATGGTCCGGTGGCTCACCTCGCTGAATCCGTGGCCGCTCGCCGAACCCCTGCGGGACTTCGCGCTGTCCCACCCGGTCGGCGCGGGCCTCGGTGTGGCGTTCGCCCAGGTCATCGTGGGCGTCCTCACGGTCCTGGGGCTGTGGCAGCGGGTCGCCGCCGCATTCGGCGCGCTGCTGTCGGCGGCGCTGCTGCTGACGATGAGCTGGCGGGCCGTACCGGTGTACGAGGCGCCCGACATCATCTACCTCGCCGCCTGGTCGCCGCTGCTCATCGCCGGGGCGCCGGTCTACTCCGTCGACGGCCGCCTGGCGGGCGAGGCCTGGCGGACGCTCGGTCCGCGCGCCGCGCTGTGGGAGCTGCGCCGTCGCGTCCTGCGCCGCGGCGCGGTCGTCGCGGCCGTGGTGGCGGGCCTGACGCTGCTCGTCGGCTCGGTGCTCGGCGGGGCCGTACGCTCCTCCGACCTGATCACCGTGCCCGGCCCGAACGACGACCCGACGAACCACCTGACCGGCCGGCCCCTCCCCGAGGAGCCGGTGGAGAGCGGCGGGTCCGCGAGCACGTCGGAGCAGGAGCCCTCCCCGTCCGAGTCGGCGTCCCCGTCCGAGTCGACCACCCCGACCGAGAGCCCCACGGCCGGTCAGGAGGCCGAGGAGGAGACGGTGTACGAGAACGACCGGGTCGAGGAGCCCACGGCCACGCAGGGCGTCGGCGAGGCCCCCCAGGAGACCCGCCCCGAACCGCCGCCGCCCTCCAGCGCCGGCCCCACGTCCAGCGGCGGCTCCGGCGGCTCCGGCGGGAGCGGCGAGGACTCCGGCCCGGGCGGCACGGAGGACGGCTCGTCCGGCGGCTCCTCCGGAGGCGGCACGGGCGGCAACCGCAACCCCCTGGGCGGTCTCTTCGGCTGACCCGGGGGCTCCCGGGCCCCTTCCCGGACCGAGGGCGGCCACCGCGCGCGAGGACGCGCCGGTGGCCGCCCTCGGCCGTTTCCCGGAAACGGCAACAACGGTTGCCGCCCCCGGAACGGCCGGGGTCCAATGACGGGCATGCGGCACGAGACACCGGAGCACCGGTCCGTACGGCGGCGCCCCTCCCCCGGCCCGCGGCCCGCCGACATGGAGCAGGCACTCGCCCGGGTCGGGCCCCGGCTGCGGGAGCTGCGGCAGCGGCGCGGGGTGACCCTCGCCGCGCTGTCCGAGGCCACCGGGATCTCGCGCAGCACCCTCTCCCGGCTGGAGACCGGGCAGCGGCGGCCCACGCTGGAACTGCTGCTGCCGCTCTCCCAGGCGCACCAGGTGCCGCTCGACGAGCTGGTCGACGCCCCCGACGTCGGGGACCCGCGGGTACGGCTCAAGCCGCGTACCGTGCACGGCTCGACCGTGGTGCCGCTCACCCGGCAGCCCGGCCCGCTGCAGACGTACAAGATGGTCATCCCGGCCTCCCGGGCCACGCCCGACCCGCGCGTCCACGAGGGGCACGAGTGGCTGTACGTGCTGGCGGGGCGGCTGCGGCTGGTGCTCGGCGACCACGACGTGGTGCTGGGGTCCGGTGAGGCCGCCGAGTTCGACACGCGGGTGCCGCACTGGTTCGGCAGCACCGGGAACGGCCCGGTGGAGGTGCTCAGCATCTTCGGCAGCCAGGGCGAGCGGATGCACGTACGGGCGCGGACGCGGCGGGACGGCGCCGGCTAGCCGCCGTGCGCGGCCAGTTCCCTGGCGGCCTCCGCCAGGTCCTTCGCGGTGTCGATGGCGCGCCAGTAGGCGCCCTGCGGCAGCGGGAAGCCGGCGAGGCGCCGTTCGCGGGCGAGGCGCGGGAACGTGGTCCGCTCGTGGTCGCCCCGCTCGGGCAGCAGGTCGCGGAAGGCCGCGGAGAAGACGTACACGCCCGCGTTGATCAGGTACGGCGACGGGGGCGCCTCGATGAAGTCGGTGATGTGCCCGAACGCGTCGGTCTCGACGGCGCCCCACGGGATGCGGGGGCGGGCCAGGGCGAGGGTGGCGGTGGCGTCGCGCTCGGTGTGGAACCCGGCCATCTCGCGCAGCGAGAAACGGGTCCAGACGTCGCCGTTGGTCGCGTACCAGGGCTCGTCGGGGTACGGCAGGCGGGCCGCCGCGTACTTCAGGCCGCCGCCGCGGCCCAGCGGCTGCTCCTCGACGACGGTGGTGACGTGCAGGGGCAGGTCGGCGGTGTCGAGCCACTGCCGCAGGACGTCGGCGAGGTGGCCGCAGGAGACGACCGCGTGGGTCACGCCCTCGGCGGCCAGCCAGGACAACTGGTGGCCGATGATCGGGGTCCCGGTGCCCGGGATCTCGACCATCGGCTTGGGGCGGTCGTCGGTGTAGGGGCGCAGGCGGGACCCCTGGCCGCCCGCCAGGACCACGGCCTGCGTCGGAGTGGTGTGCATACCGGGCACGATAGGCGTACCGCGGTGGTCACCGGGCGCGCTCCGCCGCTCAGCTCGCAGAGGCGACGCCACCGGCGAACGAGGTGTCGCAGACGGGCCGCGAGTAGGACTGCGCCTCGGTCGGGCCGTAGACGCGGACGGCGGCGGTGCCCAGGTCGCGGGCGATCGACATGCAGTGCCTGGCGAGGGACGGGCTGTCCTCCACGGCGCGCTGGAGGTGCGTCAGGGCGACGCCCGGGTCCTCGCGCTCCAGCTCGGTCAGGAGCCGGTCGCGGAGCACGTCCTCGGGGGTGCGCGGCTCGGCCGACCGGACCGAGACGTTCTCCGCGGAGGCGGTGAGGAGTTGGGCTTCGGAGCGCTGGCCCGCCCAGGGGACGCTGGAGACCGCGAGCGTACCGGAGAGGACCAGGACGACGGGCAGGACGAGGGCGAGGGAACGGCCGATGCGGCGTGCTGTCTGGTTCACGGAGGCGAGCGTAGCGCTCGGTGAAGTTTCGGGGACATTCCGTCACTCTCACGGGGGAGGTTTCTCCACCCCCTCGTGCGTCACGTGTTGACGAACGCCACCCGAAATGGCCGGTGTGCCGGGGTATTTCCGTATGCGGGGGCGGTAAACGCGGACGGCTCCGCGTGGAGCACGCGGAGCCGTCCGGCGGTCGGGCGGGATCAGTCGCTGAGGCGCTCGCCGGTGGAGGTGGAGAAGACGTGCAGCTCGTCCGGGCGCGGGACGACGTGCAACTCGGAGCCCTTCTCCGGGATGGCGCGGCCGCCGACGCGGACGACGAGGTCCTTCGGCTCGCCGCCGACGCGGGCGGAGCCGTACACGTAGCCGTCGGCGCCGAGCTCCTCGACGACGTTGACGGAGACGGCGAGGCCGGCCGGGGCGGAGGCGTCCTTGGTCAGGGCCTGCGTGGCCGCGGCGCCGCCGTGCTCGACGACGTCGAAGTGCTCGGGGCGGATGCCGACCGTGACGGTCGTGTCGCCCCGGTCGGCGGCGGCGGTGAGCGCCTCGCGCGACACGGGGACGACGCTGTTGCCGAACTTCACGCCGCCGTCCGTGATCGGCACCTCGACCAGGTTCATGGCGGGGGAGCCGATGAAGCCGGCGACGAAGAGGTTGGCCGGGCGGTCGTACATGTTGCGCGGGGTGTCGACCTGCTGGAGCAGGCCGTCCTTGAGGACGGCGACGCGGTCGCCCATGGTGAGGGCCTCGACCTGGTCGTGCGTGACGTACACGGTGGTGATGCCGAGGCGGCGCTGCAGGGACGCGATCTGCGTACGGGTGGAGACGCGGAGCTTGGCGTCGAGGTTGGACAGCGGCTCGTCCATGAGGAACACCTGGGGCTCGCGGACGATGGCGCGGCCCATGGCGACGCGCTGGCGCTGACCGCCGGAGAGCGCCTTCGGCTTGCGGTCCAGGTACTCGGTCAGGTCGAGGATCTTCGCCGCCTCCTCGACCTTCTTGCGGATCTCCGCCTTGTTGACGCCGGCGATCTTGAGGGCGAAGCCCATGTTGTCGGCGACGGTCATGTGCGGGTAGAGCGCGTAGTTCTGGAACACCATGGCGATGTCCCGGTCCTTCGGCGGCAGGTGGGTGACGTCGCGGTCGCCGATGCGGATCGCGCCGCCGTTGACGTCCTCCAGGCCCGCGAGCATGCGCAGGGAGGTGGACTTGCCGCAGCCGGAGGGGCCGACGAGGACGAGGAACTCGCCGTCCGCGATCTCGATCTCGAGCTGGTCGACGGCGGGCTTGGTGCCGCCCGGGTAGAGCCGGGTTGCCTTGTCGAACGTGACAGACGCCATGGTGATGGGTCCCTTCACCGGCAGGAACGTGCCGGACGATCCGAGTAAAGGAAGGATGTGTGTCCAGTCCACCCAGGTGAACTTCCCGGTGACGCTACCTGGCGGGACGGGGCCTGTCAGCAGTTCGAGACCGGCGAAATTTTCGATGTCGGCGGGTCCGCGGTTGGTTACACTGGCCCGGCTGCCGCCTTAGCTCAGTTGGCTAGAGCGCTTGACTTGTAATCTTGAGGTCGTCGGTTCGATTCCGACAGGCGGCTCCACGGAAGACTCCTGGCCCGCCCGGCCGGGAGTCTTCGGCGTTCCGGGGGGTGTGGCGATGGCGCCGGTGTGGCCGGTGTGTCCCTGCTGCGAGCAGATGTTCGTCCAGGTGTACCGCTTCAAGGACGGCGGCGAGCCGTTCCTGCTGTGCACGGAGTGCGAGGCCTTCTGGTGGCCCGACGCGGTGGTGGGCGAGGGGACGGCCCTGCTCCTCGACGACGTGGTGGCCGAGCGGCTGGGCGTCGCGGACGGCCGGGTGTGGACCGGCCGCACCTGGTCCGACGTGCTGGAACCCCAGGAGTGAGCGCGTCCGCGCGGTGACCCCCACCGCGCCCGTCCGGCCCGCCGGGAGCCCGGCGGAGCGGCGGCCGGGGGACGGAAGGCCCTGGACCGCGGGGCCCGGGGCGGGGGAGGGTGGGGGCATGATTCGTAGCGCCACCGCGGCCGACGTGCCCGTCATCCACGCCATGATCCGCGACCTCGCCGAGTACGAGAAGGCCCTGCACGAGGTGCGGGCCACCGAGGAGCAGCTGCACGAGGCGCTGTTCGGGGAGCGGGCGGCGGCGTACGCCCACGTCGCGCAGGACGAGGACGGCGAGGTGGTCGGCTTCGCCCTGTGGTTCCTGAACTTCTCCACCTGGCGCGGAGTGCACGGCGTCTACCTGGAGGACCTGTACGTGCGCCCCGAGGCGCGCGGCGGCGGGTACGGGAAGGCGCTGCTGCGGGAGCTGGCGCGGATCTGCGTGGAGCGCGGGTACGAGCGGCTGGAGTGGTCCGTCCTGAACTGGAACACCCCGTCGATCGACTTCTACGAGGCGCTGGGCGCGCGTCCCCAGGAGGAGTGGACCGTGTACCGGCTGACCGACGGGGCGCTGGCGGAGCTGGGACGCGGATAGGGCGCGCGACCCGGGCCCGTGAGGGCCGCGCGGCCCTACGGGACCAGGACCACCTTGCCGGTCGTGCGGCGGGTCTCCAGCGCGCGGTGGGCCTCGGCGGCCTCCCTCAGCGGGAAGCGGGAGACGGCGGGGCGCAGGCGGCCGGCCGCGGCCTCGGCCAGGGCGCGGGTCTCCAGGGTGCGGACGTCACCGCCCGCCCGGTCGAGCATGGCCCGACCGAGGACCTGCTCCGAGGTGATGCCCCGGGCGGCAAGCTCCTCCTGCGTGAAGGTGAGCGGCCCGCCGTCCCTGATGCCCTGGCCGGACCAGCCGAAGACGACGTGCCGGCCGCCCTCGCCGAGCAGGTCGACCGCGGCGCGCCCGGTCTCGCCGCCCACGGAGTCGTACACGACCGTCGCCCGCCGCTCCCCGAGGAACGCGCGGGCCTCGGACGGCCAGTCGGGGCGCGTGTAGTCGATCGCGGCGTCGGCGCCGCCCGCGAGGGCGAGGGCCGTCTTCGCGGGGCCGCCCGCGAGGCCGAGGACGGTGGCGCCGGCGTTCTTCGCGTACTGGACGAGGAGCGTGCCGATGCCGCCCGCCGCGGCCGGGACGACGGCGACGTCGCCGGGGCCGAGGTCGGTGAACTGGACGATCCCCATCGTGGTGCGGCCGGTGCCGATCATCGCGACGGCCTGCGCCTCGTCGAGGCCCGGGGGGATCCGGTGGAGGCGGGCCGCGTCGGTGACGGCGAGTTCGGCGTAGCCGCCGGGGCCGGTGCCGAGGTGGGCGACGACGCGTGCGCCGAGCCAGGCCGGGTCGGTGCCCTCGCCGAGCGCGTCGACCGTGCCGGCGACCTCGCGGCCGGGGACGGTGGGCAGGTCGGCGGGGGCGGCGAAGGGGCCGGGCAGGCCCTCGCGCAGGGCCGTGTCGAGGAGGTGGACCCCCGCGGCGGCGACGGCGACGCGGACCTGGCCGGGGGCCGGTACGGGGTCCGGGACCTCCTCGTACGTCAGGTTCTCGGCGGGGCCGAAGGCGTGCAGGCGGATCGCGTGCATGGAGGGCTCCTGTCTCGTGCGGCGGTGTGCACAAGACAGCCTTCGTCCTCAAGCATGGTTGAGGTCAAGGCGGTCGGCCGCCCCGGACGCGCCGAGCGATTCGAGGGCGAGGGCCGCCGCCCGCAGGCCGCTGTGGAACGCCACCTCCGTCAGGAGGCCCGGCGCCGCGACGGCGTCGCCCGCGAGGAACAGCCCGTCGCCCCGCACGATCGCCGGCCGGTCCCGCCAGGTCGTACCGGGGCGGTCGACGGCGCCGGTACGGCCCTGCGCGAGGGCCTCGCGCGACCATTCCGTACGGTCGCGCCACCCGGGGAAGCCCAGGTCCAGCAGGCGCTCGGCGCGCGCGATCCCCACGGCCCTCGACTCGCCGGGCGCCACCGGGAACTGGCCCTGCAGCAGCTGCCGCCCGGCCGGCGCGAGGCCCGGGTCCTGGGCGGTGAACCGTTCCAGCCAGCCCGGCGCGTCCAGGTCGGACACCACGAACGGGTCGCCGGTGCGGGAGCGCAGCACCAGGTCCAGCAGCGCCGTGCGGCCGCTCTCCCAGGTGACCGCCGGGTCCCCCAGGAGCCGGCGGGCCGCGTCCAGGGACGTGGCGACGATGACCGGCCCGCCGGCCGCGTCCGGCAGGGCGTCCACGCGGGAGCCGACCTCGATGCGCACGCCCAGGTTCCAGGCGTGCGCCGCCATGCGCTCCACGACCTGGCCCCAGCCGCCGCGCGGGTAGCGCGCCTCGGGCAGCAGGGCGGCGGCGCGGTGCAGCCGCTCCTGGACGAAGCGGGCCGACAGGGCGCCGGGGTCGTGGTGGAACAGGGCGACCCCGCTGTAGTGCGCAGCGACGCGGGCGGCGGCCGGTCCGGCCTGGGCGGTGGCCCAGGTCCGGAAGTCCGCGTCCACCGGCGCGTCCGCGGGGGCGCGCCGGGCCAGGCGCAGCAGGCCCGGGGGCGGGGTGCGGCGCAGGGCCCCGCCCTGGTGGAAGCGGAACCGGGCGCCCTCCGCCAGCGGGATCCGCGCCAGCGGCCCGAGCAGGCCGCGCTCCGCCAGCCACGCCCGGTGCGGTCCGCGGTGGTACAGGGCGTGCGGGCCCTCGTTGGTGCGGTACGGGGCGCCGGCGGTGCGGGCGCGGCCGCCGAGCGTCCGGTGCGCCTCGTACAGGGTGACGCGGGCGCCGGCCTCGGCGGCGGTGATCGCGGCGGTCAGCCCGGCGAAACCGCCGCCTATGACGGTGACGCGCCGGCCGGAACGGGTGGTCATGACTCCTCCTGGTGGGGCGGGGTGCTCTCACCAGGTAGACCGACGGCGGTCCGGTTTCGTGACGTGCCGGCGCGGGCCGCTCAGGGCAGGCGGGGGAAGCGGGCCTGGAGGTCCCAGACGACCGGGTTGTCGGCGAGGTCCTCGTGCAGGTCGACGAGGTCGGCGATCAGGTCGTGCAGGAAGTCCCGCGCCTCCCGGCGCAGCTCGGCGTGGCCGAAGGTGAGCGGCGGCTCGTCCCCGGGCATCCAGTCCGCCTCCACGTCGACCCAGCCGAAGCGGCGCTCGAACAGCATCCGGTCGGTGGACTCGGTGAAGTCCAGCTCGGCGTACTGCGGCTGCGCCGCCCGGCTGCCGCGCGGGTCCCGGTCGAGCCGCTCGACGATGTCGCACAGCGCCCAGGCGAAGTCGAGCACCGGCACCCATCCCCAGGCCGTGGACACCTCCCGGTCGGCCTCGGTGTCCGCGAGGTACACGTCCCCGCAGAACAGGTCGTGCCGCAGGGCGTGCACGTCGGCCCGCCGGTAGTCGGTCTGCGGGGGGTCGGGGAAGCGACGGGAGAGCGAGTAGCCGATGTCGAGCACGTACGCGATGGTGTCACGTCGCCGGGACCGGGAGGTCACGGGAGGAGGCGTTGCTCCTTGGCGACCGCCACCGCGCCCGCGCGGGTGTCGACGCCGAGCTTGGCGTAGACGCGGCTCAGGTGGGTCTTGACCGTCGCCTCGCTGATGAAGAGGGCGCGGGCGATGTCGCGGTTGCCGAGCCCGCGGGCCAGCTGGCGCAGGATGTCGCGCTCGCGGGCGGTCAGGGAGGGGCCCGCGGCGCCGCGGGCGCGGTCCATGACGCGGCCGGCGACGGGGGCGGACAGGGCCGTGCGGCCCTCGGCGGCCGCGCGGATCGCGGTGAACAGCTCCTCGGGGCGCTCGGCCTTGAGGAGGTAGCCGGTGGCGCCCGCGCCGACGGCGCGGGTGACGTCGGCGTCCGTGTCGTACGTGGTGAGGACGAGGACCCGGACGCCGGACGACGCGATGCGGCGGGTGGCCTCCACGCCGTCCATGCCGGGCCCCAGCTGGAGGTCCATCAGGACCACGTCGGGGCGCAGCCGCGCCGCCCGCGCGACGGCCTCCTCGCCGCTGCCCGCCTCGCCGACGACCTCCATGCCCGGCTCGCTGCCCAGCAGGGCCAGCAGGCCCGCGCGGACGACCGCGTGGTCGTCGCAGAGCAGCACCCGGATCGTCCCCGCCGTCATCGGGTGGCCGCTTCCACGGGGACCGACGCGGACAGGACCGTGCCCTCGTCCGGCGCGGACTCCACCGTCAGGGTGCCGCCCAGCGCCGCCAGCCGGGCGCGCATCGCGGGCAGGCCGTGGCCCCGCACGCCCCCGCCGCGCGCCGGGGCGCCGGACGGGTCGAAGCCGCGGCCGTCGTCCGCCACGTCCAGCACCACCTGGTCGTCCAGGCGGGTCAGGGTGACCGCGGCGGTGGTGGCCCCGGCGTGCTCCCGTACGTTCGCGAGGGCGCCCTGCGCGATCCGCAGCAGCGCCGACGCCACCCGGTCGGGCAGGGGCCCGCCGTCGCCCTCGGCGTGGAAGCGGACCCGGAGCGCGGCGGTCGTCTCGCGGGCGGCGAGGGCCGCCAGCGCCTTCGCCAGGTCGCCGCCGCCGGCGGCCAGGTCGGCGGGGGCCAGGTCGTGGACGAAGCGGCGGGCCTCGGCGAGATTGTGCTCGGCGATCGACGCGGCGGTACGGACGTGGCGGCGCGCCGCCTCCGGGTCGCCGTCCCACGTGCGGTCGGCGGCCTGGAGCAGCATCCGCTGGCTCGACAGGCCCTGCGCGAGGGTGTCGTGGATCTCCATCGCCAGCCGCTGCCGCTCCGCGAGGGTGCCCTCGCGCCGCTCGGTCGCGGCCAGCTCGCGGCGGGTGCGCAGCAGGTCCCCGATGAGCGCCCGCTGCCGGTCGGCCTGCCGCTGGGCGAGGACGAACACGGCCGTCGCGATGGCCGCGGCGGCGGGCGGCGCCACCAGCAGCACCGGGTCGACCCCGGAGTCCGCGAGCTTCTGCAGGGCGACGACCACGAACAGCGTCAGCAGCCCGACCAGCACCAGCGCGGCGCGCGGCGGCAGCAGCCGCAGCCCGGTGTACAGCAGGGGCACGGCGCACAGCGCGAAGCTCGGCGCCACGACCACCAGCACCATCCACACCGCCACCACGGTGAGCAGCCACGCCCGGCCGCGCCGCGCGGGGGCGGCCGCGCCGGGGCCGAGGACGTACAGCCCGGCCAGCGCCGCCGACAGGGCGACGACCCAGCCGGCCGGGCCGTCCCAGGGGTGGCGCAGCAGGTACCGGGCCAGGGAGGCGGCGAGCAGCAGGAAGAAGGCCGCGTGCATCACCCGCGCCAGCCGGCGGGCGTCCGCGTCCCCGGCCCCGTCCGGGACCGGCACCGGGTCGGGGGCCCGGTCCGGAGCGTGCCCGGGGGCCTCCGGTGTGTCCGTGTGCGTCACGTCCCCATCCTCCGCCGCCGCGCGCCGCGCGGCATCAGCCGATCGGCCGACCCCCCTGTCACCCCCTCCGGCGACGCGGGGCCCCGCGTCACGGCGGGAGGGTGGAGGTGCCGCACCGGGCCCGCACCGGGCCCGCACCGGAGCCCGCCTCGGGTCCGGTACCGGGGCCCGCACCGGGCCCCGCGCCCCTCCGGCGACCGACCCCCGACACCTTGGAGCCCCCATGGAAACCCGCCGCGAGAAGACCTCCCCCCGCACCCGCCTCCTGATCGGCGCCCTCGCCGCGGCCGCCCTCTCCGCCGGTACGTTCGGCGCGGTCTCCGCCACCGCCTCCACGCCGCGGCAGGCACCGGCCGCCGAGACCGCCGAGGCCGCCGACCGGAACGTGCACCGGACCCGCCACCTCACCGTCGACGCCGCCACCCGCGCCGCCCAGGCCGCGCTGAAGGCCGCCCGCCAGGACGGCCGGCAGGTCACCGTCGCCGTCGTCGACCGCAACGGCACCACGGTCGCCGTCCTGCGCGGCGACGGCGCGGGCCCGCAGTCGTACGAGTCGGCCCAGCGCAAGGCGTACACCGCCGTCTCCTGGAACGCCCCGACGTCCGACCTGGTCAAGCGCCTGGAGACCACGCCCACCCTGAAGGACATCCCCGGCACGCTGTTCCTCGGCGGCGGCGTCCCCGTGGCCGTGGACGGCGCGCCCGTCGCCGGCATCGGCGTGGCCGGCGCCCCGAGCGGCGCCCTCGACGAGGCGTACGCGCGGGCCGGCGCCGCGGCGCTCGGCGTCCGCTGACCGGACGCCGCACGGCCGGCCGGCGGCCGTGTGCCGGGGCGCGGCGTCCGCTTAGGATCACCGGGTGACCCATGGGAAGAGGGGGAGGGGCCCCGCCTCCGCGTCGCTCGCCGCGCTGCTGCTGCTGTCCACGGCCGGCTGCACGGGCGGCGTCACCGGCACCCCCGGCGCCGCCGGCCTGCGGGACCCGTACTTCCCGCGCCTCGGCAACGGCGGCTACGACGTGCGGCACTACGCCCTCACCGTCGCCTACGACCCCGCCACCGGGCGCCTGGACGGCACCGCCGAGATCACCGCCCGGGCCACCCAGGGCCTCAGCTCCTTCAACCTGGACCTGGCCGGGCTCACCGTCCACGGCGCCACCGTCGACGGCGACCCGGCCTCCGTCCGGCGCGCCGGGCACGAGGTGACGCTCCGGCCGCGCGCCGACATCGGCGACGGTGCCGTCTTCCGCGCCGTCGTCCGCTACTCGGGCGCCCCGCGTACGATCACCGACCCCGACGGGTCGCGGGAGGGCTGGCTGCGGACGGCGGACGGGGCGGTCGCGCTCGGCGAGCCGACGGGGTCGATGGCGTGGTTCCCCGGCAACCACCACCCGTCCGACAAGGCGACGTACGCCGTCACGGTCACCGTCCCCTCCGGCGTCCAGGCCGTCTCCAACGGGCTGCCCGGCCGGGCCGTCACCCGGGGCGGCCGCACCACCGCCACCTGGCGGACCACCGAGCCGATGGCGAGCTACCTGGCGACGCTCGCCGTCGGCCGGTTCGACGTCGCCACCACCCGCACCCCGGCCGGACTGCCCGTGGTCACGGCCACCGACCGGACCGTCACGGAGGAGAGCGCGGACCTGCTGGCCCGGCTGCCCGAGCTGCTGGACTGGCTGGCGGGGAACTTCGGCCCGTACCCCTTCTCCTCCTCCGGGGTGATCGTCGAGCGGCCGGGCGACTCCTCGTACGCCCTGGAGACGCAGGCGCGGCCGGTCATACCGCAGGACCAGTTCACCACCGGCATCCTCGTCCACGAGCTGGCCCACCAGTGGTACGGCAACTCCGTCTCGCCCCGGTCGTGGCGGGACATGTGGCTCAACGAGGGCTTCGCCCAGTACGCCGAGTGGCTGTACGCGGAGGACTTCGAGGACACGCCCGCGCAGGAGAGCTTCGAGGAGGCCTTCGCGGACCCCGCGAACTGGGCGTTCCCGCCCGCCGAGCCGCCGACCGCCGCCGACGTCTCCGGGCCGCCCGTGTACGACCGGGGCGCGATGGTGCTGCACAAGGTCCGCCAGGCGGTCGGCGACGACGCCTTCTTCGGCCTGCTCCGCGGCTGGGCGGCCGGGCACCGGCACGGCAACGCCTCGACGGACGACTTCACCGCGTACGTGGAGGAGGAGACCGGCGAGGACCTGACCGGGCTGTGGGACACCTGGCTGTACGGCGGGGAGAGGCCGGACGCGCCCTGACGCGGCCCGCCTACAGCCGCTTGCGGAGCACCACGCAGTCCCGGCCCAGCCTGCGGTCCTTGCGGCGGCCGACCTCCTCGTACCCGAGGGACCGCCAGAAGGTCAGCGCCTTGCGGTTGTTGTCGAGCACGGCGAGCTTGACGCCCGTGCGGCCCACGGCCCGGAACCGCTTCTCGACGATCTCCGTCAGCTCCCGGCCGAAGCCCATGCGGTGGTCCCGGCCGTGCACCATCAGCAGCCCGATCCACGGGTCCGGGTCGTCGGGGTCCGGGTGGTGGGCCAGGGTCACCGAGACGCCGATCACCCGCCCGGCCGAACGCGCCAGCAGCACCTCGGCCCCCGGCTGCGCCAGCTCCTCGGCGAGCGAGGCGGCGACCTGCTCGGGCCGGATGTCGTCGGGGTCCGGGAACTCCCCGCTGAGCTGCTGGAACTCCCGGTTCGACGCGTACAGGTCGGTGAGCTCGGTGAGGAGCGGGCCCGGCAGGGCGCCCTCCTCGCCGAGCTCCAGCGGTTCGACGATCATGCGGCCCACAGTAGGCAACGACGGGCCCCGGAGCGGCGACCGCCACCGGGGCCCGTCGTCAGCGCCGCGGGCGGACGCGGGCGCGTCCGCGGGGCGCGTGGATCAGACGTTCACACCGAAGTCGCGGGCGATGCCCTCCAGGCCCGAGGCGTAGCCCTGGCCGACCGCGCGGAACTTCCACTCGGCGCCGTTCCGGTACAGCTCGCCGAAGACCATGGCGGTCTCCGTCGCGGCGTCCTCGCTGAGGTCGTAGCGGGCGATCTCCGCGCCACCGGTCTGGTTCACGATGCGGATGTACGCGTTGCGGACCTGGCCGAAGTTCTGCGAGCGGTTGACCGCGTCGTAGATGGAGACCGGGAAGACGATCTTGTCGACGTTCGCCGGGAGGTCGGCGAGGTTGACGTTGATCTGCTCGTCGTCGCCGCCGCCCTCACCCGTGCGGTTGTCACCGGTGTGGACGATGGTGCCGTCCGGGGTGGACTTGTTGTTGAAGAAGACGAAGTGGGCGTCGGAGGCGACCTTGCCGGCCGCGTCGACGCCGATGGCCGAGGCGTCGAGGTCGAAGTCGGTACCGGTGGTGGTGCGGACGTCCCAGCCGAGGCCCACCGTGACGGCGGTGAGGCCCGGAGCCTCCTTGGTCAGCGAGACGTTGCCGCCCTTGGACAGGCTTACAGCCATGGAAGTCCCTTTCCTTGTGCCTAGTGCGCTGTGGCGTCACTGCTGATAACGCCCGGAGGGGCGAGGTGGTTCCAGATTCGCCCGTCGCCCGTGGAAAAGCGCGTGACGCGGCGGGCGCCCGTTGGGGAACATGGGTGACATGCCCGGTCCCTATGTCGTCAGAGGCTCGGTCTCCCTGCCGGAGGCCGAGCTGATGTGGCGTTTCTCCAGGTCCTCCGGGCCGGGTGGACAGCACGTCAACACCAGCGACTCCCAGGTGGAGCTGCGCTTCGACCTCGCCCGCACGGAGGCGCTGCCGCCGGTCTGGAAGGAGCGCGCCCTGGAGCGGCTCGCCGGACGGCTGGTCGGCGGCGTCCTCGTCGTACGGGCCTCCGAGCACCGGTCGCAGTGGCGCAACCGGGAGACGGCGGCCGTGCGGATGGCGGGGCTGCTCGCGGAGGCCACGGCGCCCCCGCCGCGGACCCGGCGGCCCACGAGGATCCCGCGCGGCATCAACGAACGCCGGCTGCGGGAGAAGAAGCAGCGCTCCGAGACCAAGCGCGGGCGCTCGGCGCGCGACTGGTCCTAGCGCCCCGGGGACCCGGCCGGGCCTACCCCAGGTGGCGGTACCTCCCCCGGAAGTACGTCAGGGGCGCGCCCTCCGGGCTCGGGAAGGCGGCCGTCAGGACGCGGGCGACGACCAGCGTGTGGTCCCCGGCCTCCACCCGCTGCTCCGTCCGGCACTCCAGCGTCGCCAGCGCCCCGCCGATCAGCGGCGCCCCGGTCAGCTCCCCGCGCGTGTACGGGAGGTCCGCGAACAGCAGGCGGTCGCTGATCCTGCCCTTCATCGCGAACCGGCCCGCGACGTGCCGCTGGCCCTCCGCGAGGACGGAGACGCCCCACAGCGGCTGCTCCGCCAGCAGGTCGTCCATGCGGGAACCGCTGCGGAGGCTCACCAGGACCAGCGGCGGGTCCAGCGACACCGAGACGAACGCCGTCGCCGTCATGCCGACGTCCTCGTCCAGCGGCGGCTCCACCGCCGTCACCAGGACGACGCCGGCCGCCAGCCGGGACATCGCCGCACGGAACTCCTCGCTGCCCACCCCTTCAGGATGGGGCAGGTCGGAGTCTGACACCGGGGTCGGGGTTGTTGGCAGCACACCCGGAACGCTAACCTCGCCCGCCACCCGGTCGCATCGGGCCAGGGGACCAGCCGGGACCGCGTCGGACCTAGGTCCCGGGATCGATTTGCTTCCGGGATTCTCCGGTTCCGCCCGAGTTCCTGTGACTTGAGTCACAGAGGGCGGTAATTGTTGACCCTGTGTACCGACGGCACAGCTCGCTGTGATTCAGTGGCCGGTGACACCGCACGAGAACGCCGCTGACACACCTGGAGTTGTTGCTGTCGAGGTCTCGGGGAGAGCGAGCAAATGGAGACCGAGTCGGAGCCGTACGTCCGTCTTGCGACCCTGCGGCAGCTGCACCAGGTCGTCGCCGGCCTCAACACGGCCCGGAGTCTGGCCGACACGCTGCAGACCGTCGCCGACGGCGTCATCACCGGCCTCGGCTACGAGCTGGCCTGCGTCAACCTCGTCCGCCCCGACGGTGACCTCGTCGTCGCCGCGTTCGCCGGGAACGCCGCGGCGGAAGCGCTGATCACCGGCCGGGTCGGCTCCCGCGTCTCCTGGGAGCGGCGCCTCCACATGGGGGAGGCCTGGGGCGACCTGCGGTTCATACCGCACACCGAGGGCTGGGTGCTCATAGACGACGACGTGCCCCAGTGGCACACGGACGGCCCCGAGCCCCGCTTCGAGGACGAGTGGCACCCCCGCGACCGGCTCTACGCCCCCATGTACACCTCCGGCGGCCAGCGGGAGCTGCTCGGCGTCATCTCCGTCGACCGGCCCCGCAACGGCCGCCGTCCGGGCGCCTGGGGCCGCGAGGCGCTCCAGATGTACGCCTCCCAGTCGGCGATTGCGATCAGCAATGCCCGCCTGCGAGCAAACATGCAGCGGGCGCTCGTGCGGCTGGAGCGTGAACAGCAGGCGCTCCGGGCCAGCGAGGAGTCGTTCCGGCAGGCCTTCGAGTACGCGCCGTCCGGGATGGCCATCGCGGAGATGGGCGGCGACCAGCACGGCCGCCTGCTGCGGGCCAACGACGCGCTGTGCCGGCTCCTCGGCCGGCCCGCCGCGGTGATGCGCCGGTACTCCTTCGCGGACCTCGTCCACCCCGAGGACGTGGGCACGCTGCTGCGGACCTCCGCCGAGGGCGGCCGCGCCGAGCTGCGCCTCGCCCGCCGGGACGGCACGTACGTCTGGGTCTCCCTGCGGAACTCGGTGGTCGCCGACACCGCCGACGGCCCCCGCTTCCTCCTCACGCACGTCGAGGACATCGAGGAGCGCAAGCGGCACGAGCTCCAGCTCGCCCACCGCGCCTCCCACGACGCGCTGACCGGCCTGCCCAACAGCGCCGAGCTGCGCGCCCGGCTCAGCGCCCGGCTGTGCTCCCGCCCCGGCGACCGCGTCCGCGCCACCGCCGCCGACGCGGCCGGCTTCGAACCGGCCTACGGCGGCGTGTACGACGCCGGTGCCGCCGGCGCGTACGAGTACGAGCACGCCTACCGCGGCGACGGCTTCGGCTTCGACCCCTCCGGGGGCGCGGGCGTCGGTACGTACGACGGCCACGTGCACGCGGTCGCGCCGGACGGGGAGGTCGACGACGGGACGAAGGGCCTCGCGGTCCTCTTCTGCGACCTCGACGGCTTCAAGTCGATCAACGACCGGTTCGGCCACCACACCGGCGACGCCGTCCTCATCGAGGTCGCCCACCGGCTGACTGCCGGGGTCCGCGACGGCGACACGGTCGCCCGGCTCGGCGGCGACGAGTTCGTCGTCCTCGCCGACGGGCTCGGCGCGGCCGACGCCGCCGACCTGGCCGCGCGCCTCCGCAACGGCATCGTCCCGCCGATCCGGGTGGACGGGCGCGCGGTGCGGGTGGGCGCCAGTTTCGGCATCGGCTGGGCGGAGTGCGGGATGTCCGTCGAAGAGGTGCTGAACTCCGCCGACCAGCGGATGTACATGGAAAAGCGGTCCCGGGCCAAGGTGCACCGCCGGGCGGGGTAACCCGTTCGGGGTAGGCTCGCCGGGGTCGGTGACGGCTGGCGAGCACGGATGAGGAGTGACCAGGGATGGCTGCCGGAAACCACGGCAACGGTGAGGGCACGCCCGAGGACGACGATCCGTTCGGCTACCTGTACGCGGACGGCCAGGCCTCCGGCACCCAGGGCGGCTACGGCTACCCCGGCCCCGCCGGTGCCCAGCCGGGGCGCCCCCGCACCTCGTACAACCAGGTCAGGGCGGTCGGCGAGCGCCCGCGCGCGCAGATCCCGCCGCAGCCCCAGTACGGGCAGCAGCCCGGCGCGCCCTACGGCCAGCCGCACCCGCAGTACGCCGCGCCCGAGACGTACCCGGGCGGCGCCCCCACCCGGCCGGTCCCGGTCCAGGGCGGCGGCCGCGGCCGGGGCGGCGGCCCCAACACGAAGGGCCTCCTGATCGCCGCGGTCGCGGTGGTCCTGGTCGTGGTGGCCGGAATCACGGTGGCGTTCCTCACCACCAACTCCGACGACGAGGGCAAGGCGGCCCCCGGCCCCACCGCCTCCGCTCCGGCGACCGACGGCCCCAGCACGGACCCGGACCCGTCGCCGACCGACGGGAACGACGCCGAGTACCCCAAGCGCGACGCGGCCACGCTGCAGCTCACCCCGCCGGCCGTGCTCGGCACGCAGGTGAAGGGCGCCAAGGGCGTGGGCGGCGCGTACGTGATGTTCAACGGCGTCGGCGGCGCGGCGAGCTGGAAGGTCGACGTGCCGGAGGACGGCCAGTACACGCTGTTCCTCACCTACAGCGTGCCCGGCAAGGACGCGGAGACCTCCCTCACCGTCAACGACGGCCAGCCGCGCAAGCTCAACATGTCCAACTTCGCCCACGCCCCCGAGGGCGACTGGCAGAAGGGCTGGACCGAGACGTACGCCTGGATGCAGCTGCGCAAGGGCGAGAACACCCTGAAGATGTCCTGCGAGCAGGGCAACCAGTGCGAGGCGTACCTCGACCAGGTCTGGCTGAAGCCCGGCCAGCTCCGCAGGGACGGCTAGCGGCGGAGCGCCGACGACGCGCGGAGGCGGGCCCCACCGGCCGCTCACCGAGCCGGTGGGGGACCGCCCGGGCCGAGTCGGACTCACGCGCCGCCGGTGCGCGGACGGGCGGGGTGCCCCTCCCCGGCGACCACCGTCAGGAACCGGGCGGCCGTCTCCGCCATCGCCTCCCGGGCCCCCGCCAGATAGCGGCGGGGGTCCACCGTCTCCGGGTGCGCCGCCAGGAAGGCGCGGATCGCGGCGGTGTAGGCCGTGTTCAGCGCCGTACCCACGTTGATCTTGGTCATGCCGGCGCGGACCGCCGCGCGGAGCTCCTCGTCGGGGACGCCCGACGAGCCGTGGAGGACCAGGGGGACCGGGAGGGCCTCGCGGAGGGCGGCGATCAGGTCGTGGTCCAGGGCGGCCGTGCGCTCCGTCATGGCGTGGACCGAGCCGACCGCGACGGCCAGGGCGTCCACGCCGGTCTCCGCCACGTACGCCGCCGCCTCCGCCGGGTCCGTGCGGGCGCCCGGGGCGTGGGCGTCGAGCGGCGGCTCGCCGTCCTTGCCACCGACGCGGCCCAGCTCCGCCTCCACCCACATGCCGCGCGCGTGGCCCCAGCGGACCGCCTCCGCGGTGGCCTTCACGTTGTCGCCGTGGTCGAGCCGGGAGGCGTCGACCATCACCGAGTCGAAGCCCGCCGCGTGCGCGGCGTGCACCAGGCCGGGGGTGACCACGTGGTCGAGGTGGAGGGCCAGCGGCGCGGTGGAGGCGCGGGCCACGGCCGTCGTGGCGGCGGCGACGGCGGACAGGTCGCCGCCGTGGAAGCGGACCGCGTTCTCCGAGATCTGGAGGATCGCCGGGAGCCCGGTGCGCTCGGCGCCCGCCGCGACGGCCTCGGCGTGTTCGAGGGTGATGACGTTGAACGCGACGACCGCGCGGCGCGCCGCGCGGGCCGGGACGACGAGGCCGGCGGTGCTGACGAGGGGCATGCGCGGGTCCCTTCCGCGTCGGGTGGCGGCGGGTCAGGCCGCGGTGGCGTGCTCCGTGACCGTCACCCGCTCCAGCAGTTCCCCGTACCGGGCCGCGTCGAACTCACCGGCGGCCGGCGCGTGCACGGTGGCCGTCGCCAGCGCGGTCGCGCGGGCCAGCCGCAGCGGCCACGGCGCCCCCTCGACCAGGGCGGACAGCAGTCCGGCGACCGCCGAGTCGCCCGCGCCCGTCGGGTTCCCGGCGACGCGGGCGGGCGGGGCGGCGGCCCACGTGCCGTCCGGGGTGACCGCGAGGAGCCCTTCCGGGCCGAGGGACGCGACGACCGCGTGGGCGCCGCGGCGGCGGGCGTCGCGGGCGGCGCGCAGCGGTTCGCGGGAGCCGGTCAGGGCGGCCAGTTCGTCGGCGTTCGGTTTGACCAGGTCGGGGCGGGCGGCGATGCCCCGGCGCAGCGGCTCGCCACTCGTGTCGAGGAGGACGGGGACGCCGGCGCGGCGGGCGCGGCGCACCAGCTCCCCGTACGCGCCGACGTGGACGCCGCGCGGCAGGCTGCCGCACAGGGCGACCGCCCGGGCCCCGTCGAGCAGCTCCTCGTACGAGGAGACGAGCGCCGCCCACTCCGCGGGGGTGATCACCGGGCCGGGTTCGCTGAACTGCGTCGCGTCGCCCGAGGCGGTGTCGACGACGGCGACGGTGCGGCGCGTGGCGCCGGAGGTGGGCACCAGGGCGTCCCGTACCGGCAGCGGGGCGAGCAGGTCGCGCAGGACGTCCCCGGTCGGGCCGCCCGCGAAGCCCGTGACGACCGCCTCGTGGCCGAGGGCGGCCAGGACGCGGGCCACGTTGACGCCCTTGCCGCCGGGGCGTTCGGTCGCGTCGGTGACGCGGTGCGCGGTGTGCGGGGTGAGCGCGGGCACCGTGTAGGTGAGGTCGAGCGCGGTGTTGAGCGTGACCGTCAGGATCACCGGTTCCCACACCCCCGTAAGTCGTGGACCGGTTACGTCTGGGTGTCCGGCCCGGAAAAATCACGGTGCACGATCATGCCAAACGGAAGACGGCCCGCCCAGTCCCCGGGTGGGCCGTCCTGCCGCAATGCGCCGGGAAATCAGCCCACTTGGGGCTCAATCACCCATTCTCCCCTGCGCATCACGCCCTTGAGGACGAACTCCTCGTCGAGGACGACCAGGTCGGCGTCCTTGCCGGGCGCGATCGAACCGATCCGGTCGTCCAGGCCCAGCAGCTTCGCCGGGTTGGCGGAGAGGGCCTGGACGATCGCCTCGACGGGCAGCCCGTCGACGGTGGCGGCGCGCCGGAAGGCGGTGTCGAGGGTGAGGGTGGACCCGGCGATGGAGCCACCCTCGACGAGCCGGGCCACCCCCTCCCTGACCTCGACCTCCAACGGGCCGAGGTGGTAGACCCCGTCCCCGAACCCGGCCGCGTCCATCGCGTCCGTGATGAAGGCGACCCGGCCCGGGCCGGCGTGACGGAACGCCAGCTCCAAGGCGGCGGGGTGGAGGTGCGTGCCGTCGTTGATCAGCTCGACGGTGACCCGCTCGTCCTCCAGGAGGGCGGCGATGGGGCCGGGCGCGCGGTGGCCCAGCGCGGGCATCGCGTTGAACAGGTGCGTGGCGACGGTGGCGCCCGCCTCGATGGCCTCGACGGTCTGCTCGTAGGTGGCGTCCGTGTGGCCGATGGCGGCGATGACGCCGTGCTCGGCGAGGAGGCGTACGGAGTCGACGCCGCCGGGCAGTTCGGTCGCGAGGGTCACCATGCGGGCGTGGCCGCGCGCGGCGTCGACCAGCTTGCGGACCTCGGCCGGGTCGGGGTCGCGCAGCAGGGCCTCGCTGTGGGCGCCCTTGCGGCACGGGGAGATGAACGGGCCCTCGAAGTGGATGCCGGCGATGTCGCCCTGCTCGGCCAGTTCGGACAGCTCGCCGGCGCGGTGGGCGAGGAAGTCCATGTCGCCGGTGACGGTCGAGGCGACGAGGGTCGTCGTGCCGTGCGCGCGGTGGGTGCGGATGCCCCGCAGCACCTCGTCGAGCGTGCCCGAGGTGAAGGACGCGCCGCCGCCGCCGTGGTTGTGGAGGTCGACGAAGCCGGGCACCAGCCAGTGCCCCGTCAGGTCCGGCGCGGGCGCGTCGGCGGGCGCGTCGGCGGGCACGGCGGAGACGTCGGTGATCCGGGCACCCTCGACGGTGACCCGCCCGCCCTCGACGACGCCGGTCGGCAGCACCACGCGGGCCCCGGCGAGGACCTTGCGGTCGGCGTGAACGGCCATCAGGCGGATACCTCCAGGTCGGTGGCGAGCAGGTCCCAGGCGAGGAGCCCCGCGCCCAGGCAGCCGGCGGTGTCCCCGAGGGCCGCGGGCACGATGGTGGGCGGCTGCTGGAACGTGACGCGCTCCTCGACGGCGGCCCTGAGGGGTGTGAACAAGGTTTCCCCCGCCTCGGCGAGACCGCCACCGATGATCAGGGTGCGGGGGTCCAGCAGGGTGAGCGCGGTGACCAGCCCGTCGGCGAGCGCGTCGACGGCGTCCTGCCAGACGCGTACGGCGCGCGCGTCACCCGAGTCGACGGCCTTGGCGCAGTCGGCGGCGTCCGCGTCGGGGTCGCCGCTCGCCTCTGCCCAGGCGCGGGTCACGGCGGCGGCCGACGCCAGGGTCTCCAGGCAGCCGCGCTGCCCGCAGCCGCAGGCGGGGCCGCCGGGCCGCACGACGACGTGGCCGATCTCGCCGGCGCAGCCGTGCGCGCCGGCCTCGATGGCCCCGTCGATGCCGATGGCGCCCGCGATGCCGGTGCCCAGGGGGACGAACAGGAACCGGTCCGCGCCCCGGCCCGCGCCGACGCGCCCCTCGGCGAGCCCGCCGGTGCGCACGTCGTGGCCGAGGGCGACGGGCAGCCCGCCGAGCCGCTCGCCCAGCAGGGCGCGCAGCGGCACGTCCCGCCAGCCGAGGTTCGCGGCGTACACGGCGACGCCGCCGTCGGGGTCGACGATGCCGGGTACGGCGACACCGGCGGCCTCCGCCCGTACGCCGTACCGCTCCTCGCCCCGGGCGAGCAGGTCGGCGGCGAAACCGAGGATCGACGCCACGACGGCGTCGGGGCCGCGCTCGCGGCCGGTCGCGCGCCGGGCCTCGTACAGCAGGGCCCCGTCGGCCCCGACCAGGGCGGCCTTCATGCCGGTGCCGCCCACATCGAGGGCGATGACGTGTCTCACGGGAGACAGTGTCGCCCGAGCGACGTGAAAGGTCTAGTCCACTTCGGAGGATTGTTGCCGCGACATACAAATGCGATCAACGGACGATCCGCCGCACCGGCGGGCGGGGCCGCGCCGGTGCGGGCCTCCCCGGATCAGGAGAGGATCACGCTCCGCGTGAGGTTGCGGGGCCGGTCCGGGTCCAGGCCGTGCGCCTCCGCCAGCGCCACCGCCAGCCGCTGGACGCGCACGAGATCGGCCATCGGGTCCGCCGACGCGTGGGCGTGCAGCGTCCCGCCGACCCGCGCCACGTCCGCCGCCAGGCCCTCCGGCAGCGCCCCGAAGACCCACGCCACCCGGCCCGGCCCGGTGACCGCGATCGGACCGTGGCGGTACTCCATCGACGGGTACGCCTCCGTCCAGGCCCCCGCCGCCTCCCGCATCTTCAGCGCCGCCTCCAGCGCCAGCCCGTACGCCCAGCCGCGCCCCAGGAACGTCCACTGCTCGGCCGCCAGCACCGCCTCCGGCAGCGGCTCCGTCACCGCCAGCTCCGCGTCCAGCGCGGCCTCCCCGACCGGCTTCACGCCCGGCACGTCCCCGAGGCCGGCGCGCAGGAAGGCCAGCGCGGTCGTCGCGAACCGGGTCTGCACCACCGACTCCTCGTCCGCCCAGTCCAGCACCGCGACCGCGTCCGCCGCGTCCACCACCGGGGTCCCCGCGTCGGCCGTCAGCGCCGCCGTGCGGGTCGTCCCGCGCAGCCGGGCCAGCAGGTCCAGCACCTCCGTCGTGGTGCCCGACCGGGTGATCGCCACCACCCGGTCGTACGCCGCGGCCCGCCCGACCGGGAACTCCGACGCCGCGAACGCGTCCGTCTCGCCCTGGCCGGCCGCCTCGCGCAGCGCCGCGTAGGCCAGGGCCATGAACCAGGACGTGCCGCAGCCGGTCACGGCGACGCGCTCACCGGTGCGGGGCAGCACCCCCGCACCGGCCCCCGCCTCGGTCGCGGCCTCGGCCGCGCGGCGCCAGCAGTGCGGCTGGGTGGTGATCTCGGCGGCTGTTCGGGACATGCGAGGACTCCCACGGTCGTCGTCTGCGGACGCACGGAACGTACCCGGTGGCGCGGGCACCGAGCCCCGTGGTTTAGACCTAGGTGTAGACCTCTTATCCTTCCGGAGGAAAAACGCAGCTCGACGTGGAGCAAGGGTGGTAAGGCAGTGCGCCGCTACAAAGGAACGACCGCGGTGCTGGCCGCACTGACGATCACGACGACGCTGTCGGGATGCGGAACGGGCGCCGCCGACGGCGTCACCCTCAAGCTCGTCGCCGCCGACTACGGCAGCACCGACGCCAACACGTCGGAGAAGTACTGGAACGACCTCGCCCGCGCGTACGAGAAGAAGACGCCCGGAGTGAAGGTCCAGGTCACCGTCCTGTCCTGGAAGGACGTCGACCGCGAGGTCGCCGAGATGGTCGAGCGCGGCGAGGCCCCCGACATGGCCCAGATCGGCGCGTACGCGGACTACGCGCGCGACGGGAAGCTGTACCCGATAGACAACCTCGTCTCCGTCCCCACCCAGGCCAACTTCCTGCCCATGCTGCGGCAGGCCGGCGAGGTGGACCGCGTCCAGTACGGCCTGCCGTTCGGCGCGAGCACCCGGATGCTGTTCTTCAACGAGAAGCTGTTCGAGAAGGCCGGGGCCGAGCCGCCGGCCGACTGGGACGCGCTGCAGAAGGCCGCGGCGAAGCTGAAGGCGAAGGACGTGAAGTTCCCCTTCGCGCTGCCGCTCGGCTCCGAGGAGTCCCAGGCGGAGACCATGATGTGGCTGCTCGGCGGGGGCGGCGGCTACCGCGACACGACCGGCACGTCCTACCAGATCGACTCGCCCGCGAACGTCGAGACGATGACCTGGCTGAAGGAGGAGCTGGTCGGCAAGGGCCTCACCGGGCCCGTCGCCCCCGGCGACCTCGACCGCCAGCAGGCGTTCGACGCGTTCGTGCGCGGCGAGGTCGGCATGCTGAACGGGCACCCGACGCTGATGGAGACCGCCGAGAAGGCGGGCGTGAAGGTCGGCACGGTCCCGCTGCCCGGTGTGGACGGCAAGGCGAAGGCGACGCTGGGCGTGGCCGACTGGATGATGGCCTTCAAGCAGAACGGGCACCGCAAGGAGATCGGGGAGTTCCTCGACTTCGTGTACACGGACAAGAACGTGCTGGAGTTCTCCGACCGGTACGACCTGCTGCCCGTCACCGTCACCGCCAGCGACGCCATGGAGGCGGACGCCCAGCACGCGGCGCTCCGCCCGTTCCTGGAGGAGCTGGCGGGTTCGGAGCTGTACCCGGTGGGCGAGACGTCCTGGGCGAAGGTCAGCGAGAGCGTGAAGAAGAACATCGGCAGGGCCGTGGCGCCGGACGGGAACCCGCGGGCCGTGCTGGAGGAGATCGCGCGGGACGCCAGGTCGGCGGAGGCGTCGACGTCGGCCCGATAGCTTAAGTTGCTGATATGACCGAACGCCGCCCCGCACTCAGCGACCGCGAACGCGCGGTCCTGGCCATGGAGCGGCGCGCGTGGCCGGGGCCGGGGGCGAAGGAGCGGGCGATCCGGGAGCAGCTGGACCTGTCGCCGGTGCGGTACTACCAGCTGCTCAACGCCCTGCTGGACGACGAGCGGGCGCTGGCCCACGACCCCGTCACCGTCAACCGCCTCCGGCGCCTGCGCGCCGCCCGGGACACCCGCCGCTGACGCCGCGCCCGCGCCCCCGGGCGGCCGGCCGGGGGGACGGCGGGGGCCAGGTGTGGTGCGGACGGCTTGTGGATAGGTACGCACACATGTCCAGCAACTCGCTCCCCCGCCCCACCACCCCCGCCGGCCGCGACGCCCTGGCCACGATCCTCGCGCACCCCTCCACCACCACCGTCGCCGTCGACTTCGACGGCACCCTCGCCCCCATCGTCGCCGACCCCGAGCAGGCCCGCGCCCACCCCGGCGCCGTCCCCGCGCTCGCCGCCCTCGCCCCGCGCGTCGCCTCCGTCGCGGTGATCACCGGCCGCCCCGCCGGCGTCGCCGTCCGGTACGGCGGCTTCGCCGGCGTCCCCGGCCTCGACCACCTCGTCGTCCTCGGCCACTACGGCGCCGAGCGCTGGGACGCCGCCACCGGCGAGGTGCGCGCCGCCCCCGAGCACCCGGGCGTCACCGCCGTACGCGCCGAACTCCCCGGCGTGCTGGAGCGGGCCGGGGCCTGGCCCGGCACCTGGATCGAGGAGAAGGGCCGCGCGGTCGCCGTCCACACCCGCCGCGCCACCGACCCGCAGGCCGCGTTCGACGCCCTGACCGGCCCGCTCACCGACCTGGCCACCCGCCACGGCCTCGTCGTCGAACCGGGCCGCATGGTCCTCGAACTGCGCCCCCCGGGCATGGACAAGGGCCGGGCCCTCCTCGAACACGTACGGGAGACGGGCGCGAAGGCCGTCGTCTACGCGGGTGACGACCTGGGCGACCTCCCGGCCTTCGCGGCGGTCGAGAAGCTCCGCGCGGACGGCGTGCCGGGCCTGCTGGTCTGCAGCGGCAGCGACGAGGTCCAGGCCCTGTCCGCCCGGGCGGACCTGACCCTCCGGGGCCCGGCGGAGGTGGCCGCCTTCCTCGCGGCCCTCGCGGAGGCCGTGCCGGACTGACCCGCGGGCGGGGCGGGCGGCGGACCGGCCCCCGCAGCCGGCGCGGGTCAGTCCGGCACGGCCCCTGACCCGGCGGGGGCGTACCGGGCCGGACTCCGGGCCCGGCGGGGTCGTACCAGGCCCGACCGCGCCGGGCGGGCGCCCGTACCAGGCGGCCGGCCGTACCGGGCGGGCGCCCGTGCCCGGCCGCGGGTGTCAGCCCGCCGTCCCGCCCCGCAGCGCCTCCAGCTGGTCCAGGAACCAGCGCTGGGGCGGGAGGGCCGTCGCCGCGGCCGCCAGGCGCTTCGTGCGGTCCGCGCGGTCCGCGGGCGGCATCGACAGCGCCTCGTGCAGGGCCCGGGCCGTGCCGGTCACGTCGTACGGGTTCACCGTCACCGCGTCGGCGCCCAGCTCCTCGTGCGCGCCCGCCTCACGGGACAGCACCAGGGCGCAGCCCTCGTCGGAGACGACCGGGACCTCCTTCGCGACCAGGTTCATCCCGTCCCGGACGGGGTTCACCAGCGCCACGTCCGCCAGGCGGTACGCCGCCAGCGACCGGGCGAAGTCGTCCTTCACGTGGAGCAGCACCGGCGTCCACGTCTCCGTGCCGTACTCGGCGTTGATCTCCTCCGCGACCCGCGAGACCTCCGCCGTGTACCGCCGGTACACCTCCAGGTCCTGCCGGGACGGGTACGCGAAGGCGATGTGGACGACCCGCTCGCGCCACTGCGGCCACTCGGCCAGCAGCTCCCGGTACGCCAGCAGCCCGCGCACGATGTTCTTCGACAGCTCCGTGCGGTCCACCCGGATGACCGTCTTGCGGTCGGCCCCGCCGATCTGCTCCCGCAGCGCCGCCATCCGCTCCTCGACGTCCGCCTCCCGCGAGCGCGCCCGCAGGAACCCGGCGTCCGCGCCCAGCCCGTGCACCCCCACCTCGGTCGTGCCCGTGCCGCCCACCACGCGGTCGCAGCACGCCGTGAACGCCTCCGCCCAGCGGTGCGTCAGGAAGCCGAGCCGGTCCGCTCCCAGCATGCCGTGCAGCAGTTCGCGCGCGATGTCGTCGGGCAGCATCCCGAAGTAGTCCGGCGGCGCCCACGGCGTGTGCGAGAAGTGCCCGATGCGCAGGTCGGGCCGCAGCGCGCGCAGCATGCCCGGCGCCAGCGCCAGGTGGTAGTCCTGGATCAGGACCGCCGCGCCCGGCGCCGCCTCCGCGGCGAGCGCCCGGGCGAAGGCGTCGTTGTACGCCCGGTACGCCTCCCACTGGCGGCGGAACCCCGCGTCGAAGACCGGCTCCAGCGGCGTCTGGTACAGCATGTGGTGGACGAACCACAGCACCGAGTTCGCGACGCCGTTGTACGCGGCTGCGTGCGTCCCGTCGCCCGCCACCGCGTCGATGTCCAGCATCCGGACGCCCGTCTCGCTGACGCCGCGCCGCACCGCCTCCCGGTCCCCGTCGCCCAGCGCCGCGCACACCCACACCGCGCCCGCGTCGGGCCCGATCGCGGAGAGCCCCGAGACCAGGCCCCCGCCGCCGCGCCGCGCCTCCAGCCCGCCGTCCGCCTCGCGCAGCGCGTAGCTGACCGGACCGCGATTCGATGCCACCAGGATGTCCGAGACCATGAGCCCAACCTAGCCCGAGCGGGAAACGCTCAAACGTGCGGAAATCAAGCCACCCGGCGCTTGTGCAGGTACTCCGCGACCTCCCGCATCGGCGGCCGCTCCTCCGTGTCCACCGGGTGGGTGCGCGGCGCGAAACCCGTCTCCGTGCGGTCGAACTGGGTCAGCCGCGGCCGTACCAGGTGCCCGCGCGACAGCCGCAGCTGCGCCGTCCGGTAGATCGCCGCGGCCATCCGCCCCAGCGCCCGGTCGTCCTGGTGCCGGTGCAGCCGCACGCCCACGTCGACCTGCGCCAGCGCGTCCAGGCCCACCAGGTGCAGCGCGTCCACCAGCAGCCCCAGCTCCACCCCGTACCCCACCGGGAACGGCAGCCGCTCCAGCAGCGTGCGCCGGGCCGCGTACTCCCCGCCCAGCGGCTGGACGAACCCGGCCAGCTGCGGCCAGTGCAGGTTCAGCAGCGGCCGCGCGACCAGCTCCGTCACCCGCCCGCCCTGGCCGCCGCCCTGCCCGCCGCCCTGCCCGGCCGCGAACGGGCGGTCGTACATCGCCTTCACGAACTCCACGTCCGGGTCCGTGAGCAGCGGCCCCACGATCCCCGTCACGAAGTCCGCGTCGAACTCCCGCAGGTCCGCGTCGACGAAGCAGACCACGTCACCACCCGTCACCAGCAGGGAGCGCCACAGCACCTCCCCCTTGCCGGGCAGGGCGGGTATGCGCGGCAGCACGTCGTCCCGCGCCACCACCCGCGCCCCGGCCCGCGCGGCCACCTCCGCCGTACGGTCCGTCGACCCCGAGTCGAGGACGACCAGCTCGTCGACGAGCGGCACCGCCTCCGACATCAGGTCCCGGCGGATCACGGCGACGATCTCGCCGACCGTCGCCTCCTCGTTCAGCGCGGGCAGGACGACGCTCACGGTCGTGCCGTGCTCCCGCTTCGCGGCGAGCAGCCGGTCGATCGGCCGGTCGGCCACGGACCAGGACCGCCGGCCCAGCCAGCGCTCCACCTCTTCCAGCACGCGCGCCACTCCTCGGGTCGTTACGGGGCCGTATGTGATCCATCTCGCGGTTCGGACGTCTATCTCAGACCTCCACCCCTTCGGTTACAGTCTTGAACAACGCGCGAGACCACCGCATGCCGGGGTCCCGCGCCGACAACCACATACCGCTCATCCAGAGGGGCAGAGGGATACGGCCCGATGAAGCCCCGGCAACCCTCCAGTCGGTCTCGCAGCGTTCACGCGAGGTCCCCGGCTAGGGAAGGTGCCAAATCCGTCTCACGGCGACACGCGCCAGTGAGAAAGATGAGGAGAAAGGGCCTCGCCATCCATGGCTGTGCAGACCGCCGCACCCACCACCCCCTCCGTCGACCTCGGCCCCGCCGCCGGTCTCTCCTGCCGCGAGTGCGGTGAGCGCTTCCCGCTCGGTCCCGTCTTCGCCTGCGAGCACTGTTTCGGCCCCCTCGAAGTCGCGTACGACCTGCCGGCCGGCGACCCGGAGGAACTGCGCAAGCGCATCGAGGCCGGCCCCGCCAACATCTGGCGGTACGCGCCGCTGCTCCCCGTCCCCGCGGACGTCGCGGACAAGCCGAACCTCAACCCCGGCTGGACCCCCCTCGTCAAGGCCGACAACCTCGCGCGCGAACTGGGCGTGACCGGCGGCCTGTACGTCAAGGACGACTCGGGCAACCCCACGCACTCCTTCAAGGACCGGGTGGTCGCCCAGGCCCTGGAGGCGGCGCGCGCCTTCGGCTTCACCACCCTGTCGTGCTCCTCCACCGGCAACCTGGCGGGCGCGGTCGGCGCGGCCGCCGCCCGGGCGGGCTTCCGCTCCTGCGTGTTCATCCCGCACGACCTGGAGCAGGGCAAGGTCGTCATGGCCGCGGTGTACGGCGGCGACCTGGTCGGCATCGAGGGCACGTACGACGACGTCAACCGCTTCTGCTCGGAGCTCATCGGTGACCCGCTCGGCGAGGGCTGGGGCTTCGTGAACGTCAACCTGCGGCCGTACTACGCGGAGGGCTCCAAGACCCTCGCGTACGAGATCTGCGAGCAGCTCGGCTGGCGGCTGCCGGACCAGCTGGTCGTCCCGATCGCGTCGGGCTCCCAGCTGACGAAGATCGACAAGGGGCTGCAGGAGCTGATCAGGCTGGGCCTCGTCGAGGACCGGCCGTACCGGATCTTCGGCGCGCAGGCGCAGGGGTGCTCCCCGGTGTCGGCGGCCTTCAAGGCGGGCCACGACGTCGTACGGCCCCAGAAGCCGAACACCATCGCCAAGTCCCTCGCCATCGGCAACCCGGCGGACGGCCCGTACGTCCTGGACATCGCCCGCCGCACCGGCGGCGCGGTGGAGGACGTCGACGACGAGCAGATCGTCGACGCGATCAAGCTGCTGGCCCGCACGGAGGGCGTCTTCGCCGAGACGGCGGGCGGGGTGACCGTGGGCGTGACGCGCAAGCTGATCGAGAACGGCCTGCTGGACCCGTCCCTGACCACCGTCGTCCTCAACACGGGCGACGGCCTGAAGACCCTGGACGCGGTCGCCCCGACGACCGGTCCCACCGCGACGATCCGCCCGAGCCTGGACGCGTTCCGCGACGCCGGCCTCGCCCACTGAACCCCCGGGAGACACCCACCATGAGCGTCAACGTCCGCATCCCCACCATCCTGCGCACCTACACCGGCGGCCGGGCCGAGGTCCCGGCGGAGGGCGCGACCCTCGCGGAGGTCATCGGGTCCCTGGAGGAGAACCACCCGGGCATCGCCGCCCGGGTCCTTGACGACCAGGGCCGGCTGCGCCGCTTCGTGAACGTCTACGTCAACGACGACGACGTCCGCTTCGAGCAGGGCCTGGAGACGGCCACGCCGGAGGGCGCGGGCGTCTCGATCATCCCGGCGGTCGCCGGCGGCTGCTGACCCGCCGGCGCCGGCCCGCCCCGCGGGCGCGCGCCGGCCCCGGCACCCGGCCCCCGCCGTCACCGGCGGGGGCCGTTCCGCTTTCCCGGCCCCGCACGGCCGCCCGCCGTGCGCGCGGTGGGAAAGGGGGGGCTGCCGGTAAAGCAGGCGGCTTGTTCCATTCGCACGGGACGGCGGGAAAACGGAGGCGGTCATTCTGCATGGTTGAGCGCGATAGAGTTGGGGAAGTCCCCGCCGCCGCCCGTACCGGGCGCATATGAGAACGCGCCGGGGCCCGACAAGAAGTAGCCAAAGTGCCGCCGTCCGATGCGCGCTTTGCGCCCTTTGCCCGGCCCGAGTTGCCCGGGATTATCGCCTTTCCGGCCGCCATTTCCCTTCATCCGTGCTTGGATTTCTCGTCCGATTGACCTGTTGCAGAGGGCAGTTGGGCAGATACATTCAGCCGCGGTCGACGCGTTCCGGCGCACGCCCACCCCTGTCAGTGGGCGAGGTCTGACCCGGGTCCGCGAAGTGCGGTCCTGTGCAAGGGCCAGTAATAGGGGAGTTAGGCATGGCTCAGGGCACCGTCAAGTGGTTCAACGCGGAGAAGGGGTACGGCTTCATCGCGGTCGACGGTGGTGCGGATGTTTTCGTGCACTACAGCGCGATCCAGATGGACGGCTACCGCACCCTTGAGGAGGGCCAGCGGGTCGAGTTCGAGATCTCGCAGGGCCAGAAGGGTCCGCAGGCGGACATGGTCAAGATCGCCGTCTAGGCGCGACGCGTCCGGCCGACGGCATTCGGCGGAGGGCCCGCACCCCACCAGGGGTGCGGGCCCTCCGCACGTCCGCCCACCCCCTCCGCGGACGCCTCCGGGACCCTGCCGTGAACGCCTCCGGAGCCCCGCCGCCACCCCGGGGCGCTTGCACTCTCATAGGGCGAGTGCTAATCATTGGCGTTAGCACTCTGCGAGTGAGAGTGACAACGGAAGGACCTCGTCGGTGAGGTCCGCAGGGCGCGTGGGGCAAGGAACCACGCGGCACGCGGGCCGTCCGTCGCGGGCGCCAGCGCGGTCCGGAGCAATCCACCCCAGTCCGGGAGGACCACTTCACATGGCCAAGATCATCGCGTTCGACGAGGAGGCACGGCGCGGTCTCGAGCGCGGGATGAACCAGCTCGCCGACGCCGTCAAGGTCACCCTTGGTCCCAAGGGTCGCAACGTCGTCCTCGAGAAGAAGTGGGGCGCCCCCACGATCACCAACGATGGTGTTTCCATCGCCAAGGAGATCGAGCTCGAGGACCCGTACGAGAAGATCGGCGCCGAGCTGGTCAAGGAAGTCGCCAAGAAGACGGACGACGTCGCCGGCGACGGTACGACCACCGCGACCGTGCTCGCCCAGGCGCTGGTCCGCGAGGGCCTGCGCAACGTCGCCGCCGGCGCCAACCCGATGGCCCTGAAGCGCGGCATCGAGAAGGCCGTCGAGGCCGTCTCCGGCGCGCTGCTGGAGCAGGCGAAGGACGTGGAGACCAAGGAGCAGATCGCCTCCACCGCCTCCATCTCCGCCGCCGACACCCAGATCGGCGAGCTGATCGCCGAGGCCATGGACAAGGTCGGCAAGGAAGGCGTCATCACCGTCGAGGAGTCCAACACCTTCGGTCTGGAGCTGGAGCTCACCGAGGGCATGCGCTTCGACAAGGGCTACATCTCGGCGTACTTCGCGACCGACATGGAGCGCATGGAGGCCGTCCTCGAGGACCCGTACATCCTCATCGTCAACTCCAAGGTCTCCGCGGTGAAGGACCTCCTCCCGCTGCTGGAGAAGGTCATGCAGTCCGGCAAGCCGCTGCTGATCATCGCCGAGGACGTCGAGGGCGAGGCCCTCTCCACGCTGGTCGTCAACAAGATCCGCGGCACGTTCAAGTCCGTCGCCGTCAAGGCCCCGGGCTTCGGCGACCGCCGCAAGGCCATGCTCGGCGACATCGCCATCCTCACGGGCGGCCAGGTCATCTCCGAGGAGGTCGGCCTCAAGCTGGAGAACGCCGGTCTGGACCTCCTGGGCCGCGCCCGCAAGGTCGTCATCACCAAGGACGAGACGACGATCGTCGACGGTGCCGGCGACAGCGAGCAGGTCCAGGGCCGCGTCAACCAGATCCGCGCCGAGATCGAGAACTCCGACTCGGACTACGACCGCGAGAAGCTCCAGGAGCGCCTGGCGAAGCTGGCCGGCGGCGTGGCCGTCATCAAGGCCGGTGCCGCCACCGAGGTCGAGCTGAAGGAGCGCAAGCACCGCATCGAGGACGCGGTGCGCAACGCCAAGGCCGCCGTCGAGGAGGGCATCGTCGCCGGTGGTGGCGTGGCCCTGCTCCAGGCGTCCAGCGTCTTCGAGAAGCTGGAGCTGGACGGCGACGAGGCCACCGGTGCCGCCGCCGTCAAGGCCGCCCTGGAGGCCCCGCTCAAGCAGATCGCCGTCAACGCCGGCCTCGAGGGCGGCGTCGTGGTGGAGAAGGTGCGCAACCTCACCCCGGGCCACGGCCTCAACGCCGCGACCGGCGAGTACGTCGACCTGGTCGCCGAGGGCATCATCGACCCGGCCAAGGTGACGCGCTCCGCGCTCCAGAACGCCGCGTCGATCGCCGCGCTGTTCCTCACCACCGAGGCCGTCATCGCCGACAAGCCGGAGAAGGCCGCCGCGCCGGCCGGCGGCGGCATGCCGGGCGGTGACATGGACTTCTGATCCGTCACGGATCGGAACCGTCCAGTAGTACGGACAAAGAGAACGGCACCCCTGCTTGCGGGGGTGCCGTTCTTGTTTTTTTGGGGCGCCTTCGGCTCCGGGGCGCCGGAGCCTGCGCCGACGGTCGACCGTGCTCGCCCCCTCCTTCGTCGGGGGCTGCGCGCGCTCTCCCTTTCGGCACAGGCGCGCCCCTTCGCCTCAGGCGGCCGGGTACAGGGTGGGGGCCTGCAGGGCCGCAGTCGGGCGAGCCACTGGTCTGTTCGGCCGGGTGTGGGCTGGGCGCTCTCTCTTTCGGCGCAGGCGCGCCCCTTCACCTCAGGTACCGGGGTCCACGGGGCGGGCGTACGGGGCCTCAGTCGGGTGGGCCGCCGGCTTGTTCACCGGGCGGGCCGCTGGTCTGTTCGGACGGGCTGACCTGCGGGATGTTCGGGGTGGACGTCCTCGCCGCGAGGGGTTCTCGGAGCGGATTCCCCCGACCTCCAGTTGATCTTCGCGACTATGCTCTGCACGCGCTTCACGGCGCGGTGGGCCGACCCATGACCGAGTCGGTCCGCCCTCAGAGGGGATGAAAAATTGTATGGATCAGGGGGAAGGCGGGGGCGTGCGCTGCGTGCGCTGTGCGTGAGCACGCTCTCCATGGCCCTGGCCGCCGGAGTCGTGGGCGTGAGCCCCGCGGTGGCCGACGAGACGAATGTGGCGGGGACCGCGAACGTCGACGGCAGTCCGCTGCCGGACACCGACCGGGCGCGGGTCGTCGAACTGTGGAAGACCGGCGGGCCCGGCGTGAAGGCCGCCGCCGAGGCCGCGCTCATGGGGACCGACGCGGACGTGCGCCGGTTCCTCGACAGTGAACGGGCCGTCACCGAGCTGCACGACGACCGGGTGACGGCGCTCCAGATGATCTCGCTGGGCGGCAAGGGCGTCCGCGAGGCGGCGCAGCGGGCGCTGAGCGGGACGCAGGCCGACCTGGACGCGTTCCTGCGCACCGGCTGGCAGAAGCCGCTGGAGGACGACCAGCGCGTCGAGGTCGCCCGGATCATGAACGAGGGCGGCCGCGGGGTCCGCGAGGCCGGCCAGGCCGCGCTGGGCGGCACCATCGAGGACGTACGGCAGTTCCTGGACTACACCCAGCACAGCGCCCGCGAGTCGGACGACCGGGTGCAGCTCATGCAGATCATGGCCACGGGCGGGCCCGCCACGAAGGCGGCCGCCTCGCTGGCGATGGAGGGCTCCGTCCACGACGTACGGGAGTTCCTGGAGGTCGGGCAGCACGTCGCGCGCGCCCGTGACCAGGAGCGGGCGTCGGTCGCCGAGCTGGCCGCGCAGGCCAAGGCCGCCGGTGAGCGGGCGAAGCGGGAGACGGAGGCCGCGAAGGAGGCGTCCGCCCGCGCCATCGCCGCGTCGCAGCTGGCGAAGGAAGCCGCGCTGAAGGCGGCGAAGGAGACGGAGGAGGCCCGCAAGGACTCCCAGCGCGCCGCCAACGCGGCCGGCCGCGCCGCCTCCGCCGCGCGCGGGGCCGCCTCCGCCGCGCAGCAGGCGATCAGCGCGGCCCGCGCCGCGAACGCCTCCGCCCGCGTGGCCGCCGCCGCCGCGTCGCAGGCCGCGTCCGCCGCCGCCGCCGCGGCCCAGGCCGCCTCGCGCGCCCGGGGCGCCGCCGCGGCCGCCGCGACCAACGCCGGTGAGGCGTCCGCCGCCCGCAAGGCCGCCGAGGAGGCCCGTACGGCCGCGAAGGGCGCGAAGCTCGCGTCCGAGGCGGCGTTCCAGGCCGGTGTCGCCGCGCTCGCCGCCGGTGACGCGGCGAAGGCCGCCGCCGGCGCGGGCGCCAACGCGGCCGCCGCGGCCAACGCCGCGACGGAGGCCAGCGGCCACGCCGACGCCGCCGGGGCGCACTCCGCGCAGGCCGCCTCCGCGGCCGCCACGGCCCGCCGCCACGCCGCCGAGGCGACGCGCGCGGCGAACGCCGCGGAGTCCCTGGCCCGCGAGTCCGCCGCCGCGGCGTTCGAGGCGCGGGACGCGGCGAACGACGCCGCGGCGCACGCCGAACGCGCCGCCGCGGCGGCCGACGAGGCCGCGAAGCACGCGGGCGACTCGGCGAAGGCCGCCAAGGAGTCCACGGCGCACGCCGCCGAGGCGAAGAAGGCCGCCGACGCGGCGACCGCCGCCGTGGCCAAGGCCCGCAAGATCTACGACCTGGCCCGCCGCTCCGAGCAGGAGGACCTCGAGACCCGTACGACGGCCGCCGTCGAACGGGCCCGTGACCTCAGGGCCGAGGACGACGAGCGCCGCAAGGCGCAGGCCGGGAAGAACGCCGAGGCGGCGAAGCTCGTCGCGGAGGCCGACCGGCTCGCCGCCGAGGCGGCCCAGCCGGGCACGGACCCGGCCGTCGTGGCCGACAAGGGCCGCGAGGTCGCCGTCGCCACCATGCGGTACAGCGGCCCGTGGGCCGCCGCCGCCGCGCAGGCCGCCCTCGCCGGATCCGACGCGGACGTCGTGCACTACGTCCGCACCGGCCGCGCCGAGGCCGCCGAACAGGACGAGCTGGTGCGCGTCGAACGCCTCGCCGACGAGGCCGAGTCGCCGGTCGTGCGGGACGCGGCCGTCGCCACCCTGGGCGGCGACGCCGCGGCGGTACGGGCGTTCCTGGCCACCGGCCAGCACGACGCGGCCGCCGACGACTACCGGGTCCGCGTCATCCAGATCAGCGACGACTCCGGGAAGGGCCTCAACGCCGCCGCGCAGGCCGCGCTGAACGACGGCTCGACGGGCAAGCTCCGCGAGTTCATCACGACCGGCCAGTACGCGGCCCGCACGGAGGACGAGCGCGTCCAGGCGGCGCAGCTGCTGAACACGGGCGGCCCCGAGGTGAAGGCCGCCGCGCGGATCGCCCTGGAGGGCCCGCCGCAGCTGCTGCACCACTTCGTCGAGGTCGGCCAGTTCAAGGCCAAGCGCAAGGACCAGCTCGCCGCCACCCACCAGGCGGCGGTCCAGCAGCTGATCGCCCAGGCCGCCGTGTCCGCGGCGACCGCGCAGCAGCAGGCCGCCGAGGCCGCCCGCGTCGCCGCCCTCGCCCGCAAGGCCGCCGCCGAGGCCGCCGACTGGGCGAACAAGGCGAAGGCCTCCGCCGACCAGGCGAAGAAGTACGCCGACGACGCCCGCAAGTCCGCCGACGAGGCGCAGAAGTCCGCCGACCAGGCGGCCGCGTCCGCCAAGGCCGCGCGCGCCGCCGAGGCCGACGCCAAGGAGGCCGCCCGCGAGGCGACCGTGTCCGCGGCCCGCGCCGCCGACTCGGCCGCGGCCGCCCGCTACTCCGCCGACGACGCCTGGGCCGCGGCCAACGAGGCCCGCGCCTCCGCGACCGCCGCCGGCAAGGACGCGGAGGCCGCCGACAAGGCGTCGAAGGAGGCGTACGCCGCGTTCCTCGTCAAGCGGAAGGCCGAGGAGGCCGCGAAGCGCCGCGAGGCGGCCGCCCGCGAGGAGCAGAAGCGGATCGACGAGCTGAAGCAGAACGCCGCCATCATCGAGGCGGCCAACGCCGAGGCGAACGAGACCGACGGCTGGGGCATCCTGTCCGAGACGGGCCACTTCCTGCTCGACGTCGGCGGCCTGGTCCCCGGCTTCGGCGAGGCGGCGGACGGCGCGAACTGCGCCTGGTACGGCGCCGAGGGCGACGCCCTGAACGCCGGCCTGTCCTGCGGCTCGGCCGTCCCCATCGCCGGATACGCCGCCTCCGGCGTCAAGTTCGGCAAGTGGGGCGACAAGGCGGTCGGCTTCTTCAAGGACCTCTTCGGCAAGGGGGGCACCCCGCCGTGCAAGGTCCCCAACAGCTTCACCGGCACCACGCGCGTCGCCAAGGCGGACGGCACCAGCACCCCCATCAGCGGCGTCCGCGTCGGTGACGAGGTCCTGGCGACCGACCCGGCGAGCGGCCGCACGGCCGCCCGCCCCGTCGAGGACGTCATCGTCGGGTACGGCGTGAAGACCCTCGTCCGGCTGACCGTCGACACCGACGGCGACCGCGGCGACGCCACCGGCACCGTCACCGCCACCGCCAACCACCCGTTCTGGGCGGTGGACGAGGCGGCCTGGGTCGACGCCGGGGACCTCCGCCCCGGCACCGGCCTGCGCACCCCGGACGGCACGACCGTCGAGGTGACCGGCACGCGCACGTGGACCGAGACGGAGCGGGTCTACAACCTGTCCGTGAAGGGCCTCCACACGTACTACGCGCTGGCCGGCGACGCGCCGCTGCTGGTCCACAACTGCGGCAACCTGAACAAGGACTACAACATCGCCGGCGGTCACGCGAAGGACCACGTGGGCCTCACCGACGACGACATCATCGCCCGCGCCCCCAGCCTGCGGGGCGGCAAGGCCTCCAGCCTGGACCCGGCCACGGCGCAGCAGAGCATCGACGCCGTCCTCGACGGCGTCGACCTCACCAAGTGGGCGGCGAAGAACTCGCGCGGCGCCGAGCGGATCCTCAAGAAGAAGTTCGCCGCCCCGATCGGCCGCGTCGCCGACAGCCAGGGCAACGTGAAGGACGCGTACACCCTGGAACTGCTCATCCGGCGGGTCGACAAGGGGGAGGACGGCCACAAGGGAACCTGGGTCGTCCACACCCTGATGGCCAGCTAGCAGGGGTCCTCCCCGGCGCACGAGAGACGGGACCGCATGGCACACGACGACGTTCTGACGTTCCTCCGGGAACTGGACCGGCTGCACGACCGGCTGGGCCGCCACACCAGTGAGCTGCTGCTCCACACCGACGGCCTCGGCGACGACCGGGAGCTGCTCCACGAGCTCCGCACGGACCGCCGGGACGACGACGCGGTCCGGGTGACCCTGCTGCACCGCTTCGTGGTGCCGCTCGCACCCGGCGGCGAGGAGACCCACGAGGTCGACTTCACCGCGGCCGTCACCGTCGCCGAAGGCTCCTGCACGGCACGCGTCGCCGTCGACGTCCACCTCGACGCGCCCGTCGCGGCGCTCCCGGAGGGCCCCTCGGTCCTCTGGGAGCGCCGTGCCGACGGCGTCGACCTGGACGGCGCCCTGCGGTTCCTGGCCTCGGCCGTCGAGGAGCTGCACGGCCTGGAGGACCCCTTCGGGCCGCTGACCACCCACCACCAGTGAGAGGAACCCCTGTGTTCGGTAGATCCGTCTGGATGACGGGCGTCTTCACGGCCGGTGTCGCCACCGGCCTCCTCGGCACGGCGATACCCGCGAACGCGGTCGTCGGCGCCGCCGTCGCGGACGCCTCGTACGCGTTCACCGCGAACCTGCGGATCGGCGAGGGCGAGCGGACGCGCGCCTGCTCCGGCGCGCTGATCGACTCCTCGTGGGTCCTGACCGCGTCCGCCTGCTTCGCGTCCGACCCGGTCCTCGGCGGCGAGGCCAAGCCAGGCAAGCCCGAGCTGAAGACCGTCGCCACGCTCGGCCGCAACGACCTGGCCGGCACCGGCGGCCACGTCTCCGAGGTCGTCGAGCTCGTACCGCGCGACGGCACCGACCTGGTCCTGGCGCGCCTCGCCACCCCGGCGGCCGGGATCGCGCCCGTACCGCTGGCGTCGACGCCGGTGGCCCAGGGCCAGGCCCTGAAGGCGGCCGGATTCGGCCGTACGAAGACCGAGTGGCGCCCGGACCGGCTCCACGCCGCGTCGTTCGGCGTGGACTCCGTCACGGGCGGCACGCTGAACGTGTCGGGCGCCACGGCGAACGACGCGATCTGCGCCGGCGACACCGGCGGCCCGGTCCTGCGGGAGAGGACCGGAGGTGGCTTCGAGCTCGTCGGCGTCAGCACCCGTTCCTGGCAGGGCGGCTGCTTCGGCACCGACGAGACCCGGACCGGCGCCGTCGCCACCCGCACGGACACGTTCACCTTCGGCTCCCGCCTCGCCGCGGGCGGCCGCCTCCGGGCGGGCGACACGCTCGTCTCGGCGTCGGCCCGCCTCACCCTGCGCGCGGACGGCGACCTCGTCGTCACCTCCCGCGCCGGCAACGTCCTGTGGTCCACCGGCACCGCCGGGTACCCGGGCGCGACCGCCGTGTTCGGCACGGACGGCAACCTCGTCGTCCGCGACGCCGCCGGCACCACCCGGTGGGCGTCCGGCACCAGCGCGGCGGGCGGCACCCTCGTCGTCCAGGACCGCGGCAACGTCGTCGTCCGCGACGCCGCCGGCGCCACGGTGTGGTCCAGCAACACGGTCGTCGACCACGACCAGGACCACGACGGCCGCAGCGACATGACGGCCTGGTACGACTTCGCGGAGGGCACCGACGCGACGTACACCTTCAAGGGCCGGGCGGACGGCAGCCTCAGCGGCCACACCAAGACGTACACGGCCGCCCTGGGCCAGTGGCGCGCCGAGTACATGAAGCGCGTCACCGGCGACTTCACCGGCGACGGCCGCGGCGACCTGGTCCTCGTCCAGGGCTACGGCGACACCAGCGTCAAGATGTTCCTGGCCGCGGGCAAGGCGGACGGCACGTTCGCCGAGCCGGTCCAGGTGTGGGCCGTGGCGCCGAACCACACCACCTTCCACTACACCTACATGACCCCGCAGGCCGGTGACTTCAACGGCGACGGCCGCGACGACGTGGCCCTGTGGAACGTCGACAGGACGACCGGCGTCACCCGGATCTGGACGTTCACCGCGAACGCCTCGGGCGGCTTCGACCGCATGGTCGCGTCCGAGTGGTCCGGCCCGTCCGGCACCTGGGCCCGCGACCGCGCCAAGTTCCTGACCGGCGACTTCAACGGCGACGGCCGCGACGAGCTCGGCGCCTTCTACGGCCAGGGCGACAACACCGTCAAGCAGTACGTCTTCCCGACCACCGCCGCCGGCGTCTTCACCGCCCCGCAGGTCTGGTGGACCGGCCCCGCCGCCACCACCTACGACTGGAACAAGGCCCAGCCGCACGCCGGGGACTTCAACGGCGACCGCCGCGACGACGTGATGTTCTGGTACGACAACGGCAAGACCACCGGCCACACCCTGCTGTCCACCGGCACGGCGTTCGCCGCGCCGAAGCTGACCCTCGGCGGCGACCTGGACACCGCTTCCCTCCAGCTCGTCGTCGGCGACTACAACGGCGACGGACGCGACGACCTCGGCGCCATGTACCACTACGCCGCCACCGGCGTCGTGAGGATGTGGACGTGGACGACGAAGCCGGACGCCGGGTTCAACGGCGCCCTGCTCGGCTGGGAGTCCGCGCCCGGCAGCTTCCTGTACGAGCAGACGAAGTTCGTCCGCCCCTACAGCGGCTGACCGCGAACGACGTCCGACAGGCCGGTACGGGTGCCCCCCGTACCGGCCTGTCGGGCGTCCGCACCCGGCTCCGGGCATGCGGCGGCCCGCCGCCCGGGGCCTGCGGCCGTGCGGGCGTGGCCCTCCGCCGCCGCCCCGATCAGGGACGGTGGACCGGGCGCGGCGCAACTCCCGTTAGCCAGATGGGGTTGTCAGGGTGCCGACTCCGTTCAGGGTACCGACTCTTTGACCACGCTGTGTATGGAATACCAATACGCTGCGTATGGAGGTGCGTGTCATGAAGGAGCGGCTGCGGGCGACGGAGGAGGCGGTGGCCAGGTTGCGGGGCGAGCTGCTCAAGATCGGTGTGGTCCTGCCGTCGCTGCGGGTGGACCCGGTGACGGTGGCGAGCGAGGCGCCGTACCCGCTGGTGGAGCTGGGGCGGTGCAACCTGGACACGGCGGTCCGGCTGGCGGCCGCGCTGGAGGGGGCGCGGAAGTGAGTTCGGCGGACGGCGGCAGGGCCGGTACGGCGGGGAACGGGGCGGCGGGGGACATGGCGGCGGGCGCGGCGGCGGACACGACCCGTGCGGCGGACGCCGGCGCGTACGTGATCGACGCGCGCGACGGGCGGGTGGGCCAGGTGATGGGCCATGTCGGCGGGTACGTGCAGCTGCGGCCACCGGGGGGCGGCCGGGAGTGGGACTGCCCGCCCGACGCGGTGGCCCTCGCCGCGCCGGACGTGGTCCTGCGCGCCCGGGTGCGGGAGCTGAACCGGGCGAGCCTGCGCTAGGCCGCGTCCCCGGAGTCCCGTCCGCCGGTCGGCGCCCGGCACGCACGCTCACCGCGGGGCGGCGCGCCCGGGGGGCCCTTGCCTGGAGTGCGCTCCAAGGCGTTGGCTTGTCTCCCATGAAGTACACGCAGCTCGGACGCACCGGACTCAAGGTCAGCCGACTCGTCCTCGGCACGATGAACTTCGGACCGCAGACGGACGAGGCCGGCAGCCACGCCATCATGGACGCGGCGCTCGACGCCGGCATAAATTTTTTCGACATGGTAGACAGGCGACTTTGAGACCGGGTTGCGCAGGAGCGCATCGCTGATGCTCACCGCTCCTGCGGACCCCGAGTGGATAACGACGAAGCCGCCGCCTCCCACTCGCTTCGAACGCAAGCAGAAGGCGACGGCCCCTCACACAGACCCGCTACCTCACCATGCGAAGGCCTCGGGAGACGGTCCGGGACCGGGGAAGATCTCGTCCAGAGACGTCAGCAGTTCCTCGCTCAGCTCCAGCTCCAGGGCGCGCAGCGCCGAGTCCAGCTGCTCCTGCGTGCGGGGGCCGACGATCGGGCCGGTGACGCCGGGGCGGGTCAGCAGCCAGGCGAGCGCCGCTTCACCGGGCTCCAGGCCGTGCTTGTCGAGGAGGTCCTCGTATGCCTGGATCTGCTCGCGTGTCTTGATGTCCTTGAGCGCGTCGGCAGCGCGGCCGCTCGCCCGGCGCCCCTCCGTGGCCTCCTTCTTGAGGACTCCGCCCAGCAGTCCGCCGTGCAGCGGTGACCAGGGGATGACGCCGAGCCCGTAGTCCTGCGCCGCAGGGATGACCTCCATCTCGGTGCGGCGCTCGGCGAGGTTGTACAGGCACTGCTCGCTGACCAGGCCCATGCGGCCGTGCCGGGCAGCCAGCTCGTTGGCCTGGGCGATCTTGTAGCCGGGAAAGTTGGACGATCCGGCGTAGAGGATCTTGCCCTGCTGGACCAGGACGTCGATCGCCTGCCAGATCTCCTCGAACGGCGTCGACCGGTCGATGTGATGGAACTGGTAGATGTCGATGTAGTCGGTCTGCAGCCGCTTGAGGGAGGCGTCGACGGCCCGGCGGATGTTCACCGCGGAGAGCTTGTCGTGGTTGGGCCAGACGGAGGAGTCGTCCGGGGCCATGTTCCCGTACACCTTGGTGGCGAGGACCGTCCTGTCGCGCCGCCCGCCACCCTGGGCGAACCAAGCACCGATGATCTCCTCGGTGCGACCCTTGTTCTCACCCCACCCATAGACGTTGGCCGTGTCTACAAAGTTCAGACCCGCGTCGAGGGCGGCGTCCATGATGTCGTGGCTGGTTGATTCGTCTGTCTGCGGGCCGAAGTTCATCGTACCGAGGACGAGTCGGCTGACCTTGAGTCCGGTGCGTCCGAGCTGCGTGTACTTCATGGACCACAAGCCAACTGCTTCGAGCCCACTCCAGGCAAGGGCGTCAGGTGCCGCCGTCAGGAGTCGTCTCCGAGGAGCCGGTACAGCGTGGCCCGGGGGACGCCCAGAGCCTTGGCGACGGCGCTGACACTCTCTCCTTTCGCCTTCCTCGCGCGGGCCACGGTCCCACCTTCGATACACGGCCCAGGGGGACGCTGCCGCGCCCCTGCTCACCCTCGCCTTGAAGCAGGCTGCTTCCTTCAGCCGACCCCGACATAGGCTCGACTGCACTTGGGCCACATAGATAAGAGAGGACGCGAGCGTTCCCGCAGTTCGGATGCTGTCTGGGTACACGCCAGGCGTGCTCTGACTACACGGACAGCGTGTACTTGCCGGTCCTGGTGGAGACGGCAGGGAACTGGTGTGCCCTTGACCTCCTGGAACAGGTGGGGAGGGGAGCACGAGGCAGGCGGCCCCGGAACGGGGCGACACGAGGTCCAGCTCCTTGGCGCGGGCCACCGCCTCGCGGGTGCCCTGCTCGGACAGTGGCTTACCTTCCTTGCCCAGCAGTGCGGCCGGCTGGCCGGGGGCGAAGCCCGCGTGTCCGTGCCGGTCTGCCCATCCGATGGCGGCGAAGTGGACGCGGTAGGCGAGCCGGTGCGCAGGGTTCTGCGCCATGCGCCGGTATTCGTGCTGAGGGACACCGCCCCACGGGCGGTCATGGCCGAAGCCGATGGCCACCGGGTGCGGCTCCTTCCTGTGAGGCGCACCCGCGTGCGCCAGTCCCCCGCCGGATGGCGGGACATGTGCCTGCCTTTCTTCGCGGGGGTGGGCCGTGCACGGATGGCGCGGTCTCTCTTCATAGGTGGACGTCCAAACCTTCGGGCCTGGACTCGGTCTCGTGCGGTCGGGAGCGACGGCGGCGACCGGCCGGGCATCTTGCAAACGGGTGGAAGAGCCCTGACCACAGGACCCTCCTCGTCACCTGCAGCTGTCGGTCAGCCTTCGCTGTGGACCGCCGCCATGTTGCGCAGACGCTGCTTGAAGTCCATCGGGATCAGAACCTGAACCCTCCCGACGGGGTGTTGCCACATCCCATCATGGCCATCGGGAGCCATGAGCTGCGCGGCGGTCATCCCGGGAATCGGCTCGGCATGGATGACGGCCCTGACTCCTGCGGCGCGTAGCTCCCTGCCCTTTTCGTGCTGGGTCGACAACGTGCTCCACCGTTCCCGGTAGGTCTCTCCTGTCGGGATCTCCTCCCAGGTGTCCGGGCGCGTGGGCTGCGCGATGAGCTGTTCACGTCGCGCGTCCAACCGTTTGTACGCCTCCCGGTACTCCTGCTTGCCCAGCTCACTGGAGTAGAGGCCCGCCTCGCGGTCCTCCCTCAGGTCCGACAGGGCGCGGTTCACTTCCTCGATGTCGCACGTGTAGTCCACGCCCGGCCGGAAGACCTTCCGGACGATCTCGACGTCTCCGGCAGCGAGGAGGAACGCCTTTTCCACGGCGTCTTCCAGCGTGTGCGCCGCGATGCCCTTGTTTCCGGTCGGACACGGCTTGTGCGTGGTACGGGAGGCGCAGCGGTAGTAGGGCCAGTTGCGACCAGGGCTGAGGTATGCCGGTTCCCCACATGTGCAGAACGCGACCCGGAGCAAGGGCGACCCACCTTTGCGGTTGCCGTTGCGCTTGCTGGTGTTCTCGTCCAGCTTCTTGTTGGCCAGCTCCCACTCCTCGTACGTGATCAGCGGCTCCGCGCGCTGGAGGGGCTGGCCGTCAGCGTCCCGGACGACCCGGCGTCGTGTCGTCTTCTTCCCGTCGACCATCACTTCCTCAGATACCTCCATCTGCCCCAGGATGCAGCGGGAGCGCACGACCTTGGCCGTGTTCGCGGCGGTCCAGCGGCTTCCCTTCGGGGTTTTGCCGCTGCGGATCATCTGAGCGTCGAGTGATGTCGGGGTCTTCGACACGTCCTCGTTGAGCCACTGCGCGATGCTGTTCGCCGACTCGCCCGCGATGAGACGGCGAACGATCTCACGGAGGGTCCCGGCCGTGTCGGTCCCGTAGTCGTCAGGGACGAGCTTCCACCCCTCGCCGGTCTCCTGCTTCTCCTCGCGGTAACCGTACGGAGTGCGGCCGCCGCGCCAGCGCCCCTCCTTCACCAGATGGTTGTACGAGGACTTGGCCCGCGCCTTGATGGCTTCGAGCTCCCCTTCCGCGAAGGACGCGATCAGGCTGAGGAGGAGCTTTCCCATCTGCGTGTTGAGGTTGATCCCGTCCTCGACGGTGGCGACCTCCTTGCCGTTCTTCTCGCACCACTCCAGGAGGGTGTGCACGTGGAGCACGCGTCGCGAGAGACGGTCGATCTTCAGCGCGCAGAGGATGTCGTACTCGTCGGCGCGCGACTCCTCCACCGCGATCCGGTGCTCGATCGCGCTGACCTCCTTTCCGATCGTAGAAGGCAACCACTTGCCGAACTCTGGGCGCTTCCAAGGCTCTAGCCCGCCGGACACGTCGATGTCCTCGACCCATCCCACGACGACGTGCCCCTCCTGGTCGGCCCATCGCTGGATGGACCGACGTTGACGCTCCGGCGATGTGGTCTCGTCCGACACCCTCGACAGACGGACTACACCCAGAACTCTCGCCATGCTCGTTCTCCCTCTCCCCTGTGGCACGCATAGCGCACGAGGGGTGACGGTGTGTGATTCGGGTCATGGCTTCAAAATTGACCTTTGGACATCGCCAACGTCTACGGGTGGGGCGAGAACAAGGGCCGCACCGAGGAGATCATCGGCTCGTGGTTCGCGGGCGACCCCGGCCGCCGCGACAAGGTCGTCCTCGCGACGAAGGTGTACGGGTCGATGGCCGCGGACGGGGAGGTGTGGCCCAACCACGACCGGCTGTCCGCGGTGAACATCCGGCGGGCGGTCGAGGCGAGCCTGAAGCGGCTGAACACCGACCACATCGACCTGTACCAGTTCCACCACATCGACCGCCGGACCCCCTTCGAGGAGATCTGGCAGGCGATCGACGTGCTGGTCCAGCAGGGCAAGGTGCTGTACGCGGGGTCGAGCAACTTCCCCGGCTACAAGATCGCCCAGGCGAACGAGGCGGCCGCGCGGCGCGGCATGGTCGGCCTGGTCAGCGAGCAGTGCCTGTACAACCTGGTGGAGCGGCGCGCCGAGATGGAGGTCATCCCGGCGGCGCAGGACTACGGGCTCGGCGTGATCCCGTGGTCGCCGCTGCACGGCGGGCTGCTGGGCGGGGTCCTGCGCAAGGAGCGCGAGGGCGGCGCGTCGCCGCGCGCCCAGGCGGGCCGGTCCGCCGACGCGCTGAAGAACACCGACGTGCGGGAGCGGATCCAGGCGTACGAGACGCTGCTGGAGAAGCACGGCCTGGAGCCCGGCGAGGTGGCCCTGGCCTGGCTCCTCACCCGCCCGGGTGTCACGGGCCCGATCGTGGGGCCCCGCACGGCGGACCAGATGGCGTCGGCGGTCCGCGCCTCGGAGCTGGACCTCGCGGAGGAGCTGCTCACCGAACTGGACGGCATCTTCCCGGGTCCGGGCCCGTCCCCGGAGGCCTTCGCCTGGTAGGCGGCCCCACGGCGCGAGCCGGGCGCCGGCGAGCCCGGTGCCGCGAGCCGCACGCCGCGAGCCGGGCGTTCCGGGGCGCGGCGGGCGTACGCGCGCGGGCGGCGGCCGGTCGGGTCTACCGACCGGTCGCCGCCGCGACGGCGACGACGGCGAACATCAGGACGAGGATGGCGGCCATGACGCGGTTTCGGGTCTTCGGGTCCACCCTTCGAGGTTAACCGGCGGCCGGACGCGTCCCGCCCAGGGGCCATGTGGCGACCGTCTCGTAGCGGGGCGCCTCACCGGGGAGGCCCGACGTGGGGAGGTTGCTGCGGACCAGGGCCAGCTCCGCCACCTCCCAGCGGCCGCCCTTGAAGCGCTCCAGCTCCGCCACGAACGGCCGCAGGTCCGTGTCGACGCGGCTCCGGGCGAGCGTGAGGTGCGCCTGGTACCGGCGGTGCTCCTCCATCGCGACGCCCGCGCGCCGGGCCGCCGCGTCGGAGCGCTCGGCGAGCAGCCGCAGGTCGTCGAGGCCGCCCGCGGCGCCCGCCCACAGGGCGCGGCGGCCGAACCGCCCGCCCCCGTGGACGCGCAGCGGGAACGGCAGCGTGCGGTGCGCGGCCCGGGCGAGCCGCTCCGACAGCTCCGGCAGCAGGGCCTCGTCCACCTCGCCCATGAACGCCAGCGTGTAGTGCCAGCCGGGGCGGCCCGTCCAGCGCAGCTCGTCCGCGCCCGGCAGTGTCCGCAACCCCTCGACGAGAACGGCCAGTTCCTCGACCGCCGCGGGAGGCGGCAGCACGGCAGCGAAAAGCCTCATGCGGCGAGTCTGTCACGCCGTCGCGGCGAGACGGGCGCGTTCCCGCCGCCCCTCCCGGGGGACGAAGCGCACCTGCGGGTGCCGGACGCGGCGCCCCGGCCGCAGCTCCACGCGCAGCCGCACGCCGACCGCCCGGGACAGCAGCAGGCCGATCACCACCGCGGCGGCCAGCGACACGACCCCGCCCGTCGCGAAGCCGACGCGCGCGCCGTACGTGTCGGTGACCCAGCCCAGCAGCGGCGCGCCCAGCGGCGTGCCACCGGCGAAGACCATCATGTACAGGCTCATCACCCGGCCCCGCATCACCGGGTCCGTCGCGAGCTGCACGAGCGAGTTGGCCGTCACGTTCACGGTCAGGCCGAACATCCCGATCGGCACGAGCAGCAGCGTGAACAGCCAGAAGCTCGGCGTCACCGCCGCGACGACCTCCAGCACGCCGAAGACCGCGGCGGCCCCGACCAGCAGCCGCAGCCGGGAGGTGCCGCGCCGGGCCGACAGCAGGGCGCCCGCGAGGGAGCCGACCGCCATGAGGGTGTTGAGGAGGCCGTACGCGCCGGGGCCGACGTGGAAGACGCCGTCCGCGAAGGCCGTCAGCCAGATCGGGAAGTTGAACCCGAACGTGCCGACGAAGCCGACCAGCGCGATCGGCCAGATCAGGTCGGGCCGCCCCGCGACGTACCGCAGGCCCTCGCGCAGCTGGCCCTTGCCGCGCGGGGCGCGCGCGGACGGGTACAGCTCGGCGGGGCGCATCATCAGCAGCGCCGCCAGCGGCGCCAGGAACGACAGGCCGTTGACCAGGAACGCCCAGCCGCTGCCCACCGAGGCGATCAGCAGACCGGCGACGGCGGGGCCGACGAGGCGGGCGGACTGGAAGTTCGCCGAGTTCAGGCTGACCGCGTTGCGCAGCTGCGCGGGGCCGACCATCTCGGAGACGAACGACTGGCGGGCCGGGTTGTCGACGACGGTGACCATGCCGAGCAGGAACGCCACCAGGTACACGTGCCACACCTGGACGTGCCCGGACAGGGTGAGCGCGGCGAGGGCGATCCCGCACAGGCCGAGGGCGGCCTGGCTGAGGACGAGGAGGCGCCGCTTGGGGCACCGGTCCGCGATCACCCCGCCGTACAGGCCGAACAGCAGCATCGGGAGGAACTGGAGCGCCGTGGTGACGCCGACGGCGGCGGCGGACCCGGTGAGGCTCAGGACCAGCCAGTCCTGGGTGATGCGGGCCATCCACGTCCCCGTGTTGGAGACGATGGCCCCGGTGAAGAAGAGGCGGTAGTTCCGCACCTTCAGCGAGGCGAACGTGCCGCCTGCGGCGCGGTGCGGGGCGCGGGTGGTGGGGTTCGGGGGATGGGGGTTGTGTCCGGGGGCGGAGAGTTCTCCGGTTCCCGTACTCAAAAGCGGTCGCCTCCTCGTCTCGGTCGTCCTACAGGTGCGCGAGCTTCTCCAGTACGGGGGCGGCGGCGCGCAGCTTGGCCCACTCGTCCTCGTCGAGACCTTCGGCCAGGGAGGCCAGCCAGGCGTTCCGCCGGCGGCGGGACTCCTCGAGCATGGCCTCGGCCCGCTCGGTCTGGCTGACCACCTTCTGGCGGCGGTCGTCCGGATGCGGCTCCAGCCTGACCAGTCCCTTGGCCTCCAGCAGGGCGACGATGCGGGTCATCGACGGCGGCTGCACGTGCTCCTTGCGGGCCAGCTCACCGGGGGTGGCCGAGCCGCAGCGGGCGAGGGTGCCGAGCACCGACATCTCGGTCGGGCTCAGCGACTCGTCGACGCGCTGGTGCTTCAGGCGCCGGGACAGCCGGATGACGGCGGAACGGAGCGCGTTCACGGCGGCCGCGTCGGCGTCGTCGCCGGGTCCGCCGCGGGACAGGTCAGGCATGTTCCTTAGCATAACTCATTACCCTGTCTAAAGACCACTCGGGTGGCCCCGTGTCGCCCCGTGGTGAGGGACGTCACCCCTGTCACTCCTGCAACCCGTCACCCGTCACCCGCCGGGGCCCGGGTGCAAGGCCCGCAGCCCGCTCGCGGGGCGGCGGGAGCCCGGTGCGGGCGCCCGTGGGGGCGCGTCACTCGTAGGAGTGATAATCCGACGAAAAGCGGCGCGGGGGCGCCGAGGCTGCCGCGACCCTGTCGGACATGGGATCGACAGTGCTCAGCCTGCGGATGGACGGGGAGTTGCTCGACCGGGTCCGGCAGCACGCGGCGCGGAGCGGGATGAGCGTCCAGGACTACGTCGTCCGGACGCTCGTCCGCGAGGACTTCGACGAGCGCTTCAGCGCGGCCGTCGACGAGACGGAGCGGTTCTACGGCCTGGCGTAGGCCCCGTCGGGGTCCGGGGCCGGGGGCTCGGCGCCGGGGACGGCCGCGCCGCGGGCGGGTTTCGGGATCCAGCGCAGGGCGAGGACGCCGAGCGCGGCGTGGAGGACGGCGGCGGTGGCGGCGACGGCGTGCAGGCCGGCGACGAAGGCGGCCTTCGCCTCACCGATCACCGCGGGCGCCAGGCCGGGGATGCGGAGCGTCTCGTCGAGCGTGCCGGCGAGGTCCGGCCCCCGGAGCCGGAAGACCAGGGCGGCGAGCGAGCCGAGGAGCGCGATGCCGAGGGCGTTGCCGATCTCGTTGGAGGTCTCGGCGATCGCCGCCGCCGACCCGGCGCGTTCCGCGGGGACCGCGGCGACGGCGGTGTCGGCGACGACGCTGAAGGAGACGCCGTAGCCGACGCCGGCGACGACGGTGGACGCGACGTACCAGCCGATCCCGCCGGAGACGCCGGTCGCCAGGAGCAGCAGCAGGCCGGCGGCGACGCAGAAGTGGCAGGTGACGAGCGCGGCCCGCCTGCCGAAGCGCTCCACCAGCGCCGGGGTGAGGACGCAGGTGGCGGTGAGCACGGCGGCGCCCGGCAGCGCGAGGAGGGCCGCCCGGTCCACCTCCAGCCCGAGGACGGACTGGAGGTGGACGCCGGTGAGGTAGGCGGCCGCCGACCACGCCGCCAGGGGCAGGAGCCCGGTGACGACCGCGATCGTGAACACCCGGTCGCGGAAGAGGCGGAAATCGATCAGCGGGTGCTCCAGCCGGCGTTGCCGCCGGACGAACCACGCCAGGGCGGCGACGCCGGCGGCCCCCGTGACGGCCGCGGCCGCCGTCGGCCCCTGCGCGGCGGTGTGCTTGACCGCGTAGGCGGCCGACAGGAGGCCCGCGGCGGAGAGCAGCACGCTCGGGGCGTCGATCCGGCCGGGCCGGGCGGCCCGCACCTCGCGGAGCAGGACCGGGGCCAGGAGCAGGAACAGCACGGCGACGGGGAGGTTGACCAGGAAGACCGACCCCCACCAGAACCTGCCCAACAGCTGCCCGCCGACGACCGGGCCGATCGCGAACCCGGCCGCGAAGGCGGCCGCGAAGACCCCGATCGCCCTCGCCCGCCGGCGCGGGTCGGGGAACAGCTCGCCGAGCACCGCCAGCGCCGACGGCAGCAGGGTGGCCCCGGCCACGCCCATCAGCGCCCGGAAGGCGATCAGCGACTCCGGGCCGGGCGCGAACGCCGCCCCCGCCGAGGCGGCGCCGAACACGGCCGTCCCGGCCATCAGCAGCCTCAGCCTGCCGTACCGGTCGCCGACGGCGCCGAACGCGACGAGCAGGGACCCGACCGCGAACCCGTACACGTCCATGATCCACAGGGCCTGGTCGGCGGTCGGCGCGAGGGCCTCGGTCACCCGGGGCATCGCCAGGAACAGGACCGAGCCGTCCATCGCCACCAGCAGCACCGGGCCGAGCACCACCAGCAGGCCGAGCCACGCGCGCAGGTCGGAGGAGGGGGGAACACGCTGTTCGTTCATGCCCCGACGGTGCGCCGCCCCTCCGCCCGGCAACCAGGCCCGTGCCGTGGGTACACCTCGCAGGGGCACCCTGGGGCGGGCCGCGCCGCCTACGCTCGGGGCCATGGAACTGGAGAGCCTCGGGGCGTACCTCAGGACCCGCCGCGACCGGGTCACGCCCGCCGACGTCGGACTGCGCACCTACGGCACCGCCCGCCGCGTGCCGGGCCTGCGCCGCGAGGAGCTCGCCCAGCTCGCCGGCGTGAGCGTCGGCTACTACACCCGGCTGGAGCAGGACCAGGCCGGCACCGCCTCCCCGCAGGTCCTCGGCGCGCTCGCCCGCGTGCTGCGGCTCGACCCGGCCGAGACGGCCCACCTGCACAACCTGGCCCGGCAGCCCGCCGCCCCCCGCCTGGCCCGCCCCCGGCCCGAGCGGCCGCACCCCCGCGTGCTGGCGCTCCTGGTGTCCCTGGGGGAGGCCGCGCCGGCCGTCGTGCTCGGCCGCCGCGGGGACGTGCTGGCCTGGAACCGCACCGGGCACGCCCTCGTCGCGGAGCACGTCGACTTCGACGCGCCCCGCGACCCCGCGCGCCGGCCGTCCGTCCCCCGGATGTTCTTCCTCGACCCCCACGCCCGCGACCTGCACCGCAACTGGGACGAACTCGCCCGGATCCACGTCGCCTACCTGCGGCTCACGGCGGGCCGGTACCCCACCGACGCGAGGCTGGCCGAACTGATCGGCGAGCTGGCCATGCGCAGCGGCGACTTCGCCGCGCTGTGGGCCAGGGGCGACGTCGCGGACTGCACCGTGGGCACCATGCGCCTGCGGCACCCCACCGCCGGGGAGGTCGACGTGGACTACCAGGTGTGGCTCCAGCCGGACAGCCCCGACCACCGGCTGGAGGTCTACACCCCCGTCGGCGCCGCCTCGGCGGACGCGCTGCGCCTGCTGTCCGCGCGGACGACGGACGGGCGGGAGCCCGGGCGTCCCGGGTTCCCGCCCGTCGGCGAGGAGGCGGGGGCCTACGTGAGGCCCAGGGCCGGCATGGCGTAGTAGAAGACGAACACCGCCGAGACCACGTACATCGCGACCGGCACCTCGCGGCCGCGGCCGGCGGCGAGGCGCAGCACGCTGAACGCGATGAAGCCGATGCCGATGCCGTTCGTGATCGAGTACGTGAACGGCATCATCGTCATGGCGAGGAACGCCGGCACGCCGATGGTGAAGTCGCCCCAGTCGATGTCCTTGACCGACCCGGCGAGGATCAGGAACCCGACCGCGAGCAGGGCGGGCGTCGCCGCCTGCGAGGGGACCATCGTGGCGAGTGGCGTGAGGAACAGCGCCACGCCGAACAGGCCGCCGGTCACCACGGAGGCGAGGCCCGTCCGGGCGCCCTCGCCGACGCCCGCCGTGGACTCCACGAAGCAGGTCGTGGCGGAGGACGAGGTCGCGCCGCCCGTGGCGACGGCGAAGCCGTCCACGAGGAGGACCTTGTTGATGCCGGGGAAGTTGCCGTCCCGGTCCATCAGCTTGGCCTCGTCGCCGACGCCCAGGATCGTGCCCATGGCGTCGAAGAAGCAGGACAGCAGGACGGTGAAGACGAAGAGGCAGCCGGTGAGCAGGCCGACCTTCTCGAAGCCGCCGAACAGGCTGACCTGGCCGAACAGCCCGAAGTCCGGGGTCGCGACGGGGTTGCCCGGCCAGGTCGGGGTGGTCAGGCCCCAGGACGGGACCTCGGCGACGGCGTTCACGATCACCGCGACGACCGTCATGACGACGATCGAGACGAGGATCGCGCCCGGCACCCTGCGGATGATCAGCGCCAGGGTGAGCAGGGTGCCGATCGCGAAGATCAGGACCGGCCAGCCGCCGAGGTGGCCGTCCGCGCCCAGCTGGATCGGGACGGTGGTGTGGGCGGCGTCCGGCATGCGGGAGACGAAGCCGGAGTCGACCAGGCCGATCAGCATGATGAACAGGCCGATGCCGATCGCGATGCCCTTGCGCAGGCCCGCGGGGACGGCGCTCATGACGCGTTCGCGCAGGCCGGTCGCGACGAGGAGCATCACGACGATGCCGGCGAGGACCACCATGCCCATCGCGTCCGCCCACGCCATGCGGGGCGCGAGCTGGAGGGCGACGACGGTGTTGACGCCCAGGCCGGCGGCGAGGGCGATCGGGACGTTGCCGATGACGCCCATGAGCAGCGTGGAGAGCGCCGCGCTGAGCACGGTCGCCGTGACCAGCTCGCCGCCGTCCAGCTGGTGGCCGTACATGTCCTTGGCGCTGCCGAGGATGATCGGGTTCAGCACGATGATGTAGGCCATCGCGAAGAACGTCGCGAAGCCGCCGCGTACCTCACGGCCGATGGTGGAGCCACGCTCCGAGATCTTGAAGAACCGGTCCAGCGCGTTGCTGGAACCGGCCGGCTGCTGCCCGGGCGAAGCCTGGGAAGCGGTGACCGTGGAGGGCATGCGGAACCTCATGGTGCGGGACGGCGGGGGGTGATGTCGGCCGTACGGGGGACCGGTTCGTGCGTTCGCACCAAGAAAACCAGCCAACGGCAAACGTTTTCAGTATGAAGATATAAGTCGAAGATCGCTATCTCCGCGCGTAGACCGGAGGGCCGCTTACGATGTGGGGCATGGCCAAGTGGACCCCCAAGTACGAGGCGCCCGAACCCCTGGAGGGGCCGGTCGTCGCCACCGTGACCGGCGGCACGATCCTTTGGTTCGTCCTCTTCCTGGTGCAGGTCCCCTTCTACGGCTGGTTCGCCGACCGCGACCTCGGCTGGTGGGTGTGGACCTGCCTCGCCGGCGCGGGGCTGGGCCTGATCGGCATCTGGTACGTGCGCCGGCGCGACGCCGCGATCCGGCGCGCCGCCGCCGGCCGCCCCGCCGCCGAGGGCTGACCCCGGGCCGCGCCGCCCGACCCCGGAGCCCGGTCCGGCGCCCGGCCCCGGCTCGGAGCCCGCGCCCGCGTCCGCCCGTGCCCGCGCCCCCGTGGTGCCGTGGGAGGGTCCTCGTCCTACCGGGGTCGGATCTCCCGGCCGTTCGGGGGGTGGCGGCCCGGCTCCGGCCGTACCGTCGGAGGCATGACGCAGCGGGCCAGGACCGAGGACGCGATCGTGGAAGCCGGCGAGGAAGCGGACGCGCCGTACCGGCCCGGCGGGCTGACGGCCGACGAGGTGGCGCGGCGGGTCGAGCGGGGCGAGGTGAACGACGTGCCCGTGCGGTCGTCGCGGTCCGCGGCCGACATCGTCCGGGGCAACGTCCTCACCCGCTTCAACGCCCTCATCGGCGTCCTGTGGGCGGTCATGCTGTTCGTCGCGCCCATCCAGGACAGCCTCTTCGGCTTCGTCATCGTCGCCAACACCGGCATCGGCATCATCCAGGAGCTCCGCGCCAAGAAGACCCTCGACTCCCTCGCCGTCATCGGGGAGGCCAGGCCGACCGTCCGCCGGGACGGGGAGCCCGTCGAGGTGCCCACCTCCGGGATCGTCCTCGGCGACCTCGTCGAACTCGGTCCCGGGGACAAGGTCGTCGTCGACGGCGTCGTCGCCGAGGCCGACGGCCTGGAGGTCGACGAGTCGCTGCTGACCGGCGAGGCCGACCCCGTGCCGAAGCGCCCTGGGGACCCCGTCATGTCCGGCAGCTTCGTCGTCGCCGGCGGCGGCGCCTTCACCACCACCAAGGTCGGCCGCGAGGCCTACGCCGCCCAGCTCGCGGAGGAGGCGTCCCGCTTCACCCTCGTCCACTCCGAGCTGCGCTCGGGGATCTCCACCATCCTCAAGTACGTCACGTGGATGATGGTCCCCACCGCGATCGCCCTCGTCGTCAGCCAGCTCGTCGTCAAGGAGACCGACGTCAGGAACTCCGTGGCCCGGACGGTCGGCGGGATCGTGCCGATGATCCCCGAGGGGCTCGTCCTGCTCACCTCCGTCGCCTTCGCCATCGGCGTCATCCGGCTCGGGCGCAAGCAGTGCCTCGTCCAGGAGCTGCCCGCCATCGAGGGGCTCGCCCGCGTCGACGTCGTCTGCCTCGACAAGACCGGCACGCTCACCGAGGGCGGCATGGACGTCACCGCGCTGCACCTCCTCGACGGGGCCGACGAGGCGTACGTACGGCGGGTCCTCGGCGCCGTCGGGGACTCCGACCCCCGCCCCAACGCCTCCCTCCGGGCCGTCATCGACGCCTACCCTGACAACGACGACTGGCGCTGCACCGAGGCCCTCCCCTTCTCCTCCGCCCGCAAGTACAGCGGCGCCACCTTCAGCGAGGGGGACGGCCAGACCAGCTCCTGGCTCCTCGGCGCCCCCGACGTCCTCCTCCCCGACGGCGACCCCGCCCTCGACGAGACCGACGCGCTCAACCGGCGGGGCCTGCGGGTCCTCCTCCTCGCCCGGGTCAGCGGCGAACTCGACGACCCGCAGATCGCCCGCAAGGCCCGGGCCACCGCCCTCGTCGTCCTCGAACAGCGGCTGCGCCCCGACGCCGCCGACACCCTCGCCTACTTCGCCGACCAGGACGTCGCCGCCAAGGTCATCTCCGGGGACAACGCCGTCTCCGTCGGCGCCGTCGCCGCGAAGCTCGGCCTGCCCGGCGCCGAGCACCCCGTCGACGCCCGGCGCCTCCCCGAGGAGCCCGACGCCATGGCGCGCTCCCTGGAGGACGGCGTCGTCTTCGGGCGGGTCACCCCGCGGCAGAAGCGCGACATGGTCGGCGCCCTCCAGTCCCGCGGCCACACCGTCGCGATGACCGGCGACGGCGTCAACGACGTGCTCGCCCTCAAGGACGCCGACATCGGGGTCAGCATGGGCACCGGCTCCGAGGCCACCCGCGCCGTCGCCCAGATCGTCCTCCTCGACAACAGCTTCGCCACCCTCCCCGCCGTCGTCGCCGAGGGGCGGCGCGTCATCGGCAACATCACGCGCGTCGCCACGCTGTTCCTGACCAAGACCGTGTACTCGGTGCTGCTCGCCGTCCTCGTCGTCGCCGCCCAGGTCGAGTACCCGTTCCTGCCCCGGCACCTGACGCTGCTGTCCACGCTCACCATCGGCGTGCCCGCGTTCTTCCTGGCGCTCGCCCCCAACAAGGAGCGCGCGCAGCCGCACTTCGTACGGCGCGTCATGCGGTACGCCCTCCCGGCCGGGGTCATCGCGGCGGCGGCCACCTTCACCTCGTACCTGCTCGCCGGCCGGTACTACGACGGGCCGGGCGCCCTCGACGCCGAGACCAGCGCGGCCACGCTCACCCTGTTCCTCGTGTCGCTGTGGGTGCTGGCGATCATCGCCCGCCCGTACACGTGGTGGCGGCTGGCGCTGGTCGCGGCGATGGGCGGGGCGTTCCTGCTGGTCCTCGTCGTGCCCTGGCTCCAGCACTTCTTCGCGCTGCGACTGGTGGGCACGACGATGCCGTGGGCGGCGGTCGGCATCGCCGCGGCCGCCGCCGCGCTGCTGGAGGGCGCGTGGCGGTGGGTGGAACGGCGGGTCCCGGCCTGAGCGGCAGGGCCTCGACCTGAGCGGCGGGGCCTCGGCCGGTGCGCCGTCCGGGGCCGGCGTCACCGCCGGGCGGCTCCGGCTCGCGGTGCCCGGCGGCGCGGTACACCGGCTCCACGCGGCCCACCGTGCCCCGCGGCGGGTGCCGTCGCGCGGCCCGCGCCCGTCCCGGCCCGCGCCCGTCCCGGCCCGCGCCCGTCCCGGCCCGCGCCCGACCCGACCCGGCTCGCGCCCGGCAGGTCCGGGCGGCGAGGCCCCGCGCACCGGAGGCCGCGAGGACCGGGCCGCCGGGTGCCGGCGGCCCGTGCCCGTCAGTCGAACCAGCGGTCCCGCGCCAGTTCCTCCGTCCGCGACGGATCCTCCAGCAGCGCCGCCACCTCGAACCGGCGCGGCCACTGCCCCGCCGCCCAGGCCAGCCCCGCCGCCACGCCCTCCAGCGTCGCCGCGTGCAGCGTCCCGTCCGGCGTGATCCGCCAGTCCAGCTCCACCCCGCCGGCCACCAGCTCCTCGTGCTCCACGTACGTCGTCGGGGCCGCCGGGCCCAGCAGCACGCGCACCGCCGCCGGCACCTCGTGCTCCTCGCCCTGCGTCGTCACCTCCGCGACCACGACCTCGCTCAGCCGCCGCACCTGGAGCAGCTCCGCCAGGTCCGCCGCCCGCGACGGCGCCACCGGCAGCAGCGGCAGCCCGCCCGCCGACGGCAGCAGGTCCGGCGCGTCCGCCACCACCGCGTCCGCCGCGTCCACCACCCGCACCTCGCCGTCCACCACGGCCCGCAGCTCGTCCGGCAGCGTCACCTGCTCGGGGTCCAGCTCCGCGAGCGCCGAGTACAGCCCGTGCAGCTGCGCGCCCGTCACCTCCCGGTCCGGGTCCGCGAGCCGCCCCAGCAGCTCCGCCGCGCCGCCCGGCTCGTCCAGCAGGGACGCCACCGACGTGCGCACGCCCAGCGCGCGCAGCACCTGCGCGTCGTCGAAGCCGGTCGTGTCCACCGGCTCGTACAGGCCCTCCAGCAACGGGTCGGCGCCCGCCGCGCGCAGGCCCGCCGGGCGGCGGCCGTCCAGGACCGGGTGGTCGCGCAGCCACCACGCCGTGTACGAGCGGACCGTCTCCGTCGTCCCGTCCGGCAGCAGCACCCGCACCGGCTGCGTCAGCGCGTCCCGCAGCGGCGGCCGGGACAGCAGCGCCAGCGCCCGCGGCCACGCCTCGTCGTCGACCAGGTCCAGGTCCCGCACGGCGACGACCTCCGTGGCGACCGGCGGCACCGGGGTCTCCGGCAGCCGGTCCAGCACGTCCTCGCACCACACGTCCACCGCGTCCAGCAGGCCCACGTCGTCGGGCTCGGCGTAGTCGGAGTCGCGCGGCTCCAGTTCGTCCGGGTCCAGCACCACGTCCGCCGCCCGTACGAGAGCGAAGTCGGCCAGCACCCCGCACGCCGCGAGCGGCTGCTCGCCCCAGCGGGCCGCCAGCTCCGCGTCGCACAGCGCCAGCTCGCCCTCCCGCATCACCGACGCGAACGGGCTGCCCGGCATCACCAGCTCACCGGCCGGGGCCGGCTCCCCGTCCTCGTCGGGCAGCGCCAGCGCGCCCAGCCACGGCTCGTCGCCCGGCTCCAGGCCCGCGTCCCGCACCAGCGCCAGGACGGTCTCCGCCAGCTCCTCGGCGTCCAGGCCGTCCTCGTCCCACACCTCGTCCGCGTCCAGCGACGCCGCGACCGCCGCCCGCACCTGCGGGGTCGTCAGCACGGCGCGGGGGGTCGCCGGGAGGGCGCCCAGCTTCTCCAGGATCGGGTGCGCCGCGTCCGGGTGGGCGACCTTCAGCCCGAGCCGGGCCAGGTCCACGGGGGTGTCCGGCAGCGGCAGGAGGACCTGGCGGGGGCCGATCGTGGTGCGGTTGTCCGCGAGCGGCACCGGCAGGCCGGTCAGCCGGTCCGGGTCGACGCCCGCCAGCGAGTCGTACAGCCGGTGCCACCACTCGGGCGCCCGCTCCGCCCCGGCCAGCCGGTCGATCGCGTCCCCGAGCGGCAGCCGCGCCACGCCCAGCGCCCGCAGTTCCGTGCGGCGCTCCAGGCCGGCGGGCAGCAGCGTCGGCAGCACCTCCGCCAGCACCCGCACGGTCCGGTCGCCGGCGCCCTCGACGACCTCCGCCTCGAACGGGCGCAGCGCCGTCAGCTCCTCGGACGGCGCCGCCGGGGCGAGGAACGGCACCCGGGGCAGGAGCTCCAGGACCGCCCCGCGGATCGCGCCGTCCAGGACGCCCTTGCCGAGCGGGCCCGGCACCAGGTCGATCGTGCCGGTCGACACGGGCCTCCAGGCGGCGAGCAGTTCGGCGTACGCCTCGGCCGCGCGGGCCACCACGAAGTCGGTGAGCGGGCCGGGCGCCGGGTGGCGGCGCGTGGAGTCCAGCGGGAACGACGCGATGAGCAGCGCCGGTACGGTCAGCGGCTCGTCGGTCGGCGTCGGCGCGTGGACGACGGGCGCCGTGTCCGGGCGCGCGGGCGCGCCCTCCCCGTCGACCGGGACGGCCCAGGTGACCGACCAGTGCGGGCGCAGCCGCTCCTCGACGGGGCGGTCCTTCAGCAGCTCCGGCGGGGTCGGCCCGGTGCGGGTGACGGTCCGCCAGCGGGTCGTGCCGCGCGCGGAGTCGTCGACGACCGTGTACTGCTCGTCCCGGCCGCGCGTGAGGGTGCGGGTGCCGGACGGGGTCTCCACGACGATCTCCGCGAGCCCCCGCAGGGTCAGCAGCAGCGCGTCCCCGATCCCGGCGAGGAGCCGCTCCACCAGGTCCACGGCCGCGGCGTCGCGCAGCGGGAGGACGACCACCGTGTCGTACCCGGTGGGCGGCGCGCCCTCGGCGGGCAGCGGCAGCCGCAGCAGCGGTACGTGCCCGTCGCGGCGGCGCAGTTCGTCACCCAGGCCGGGGCTGGCCTTCGCGGCCTCGGCGGCCAGCTCGCGGGCCTCCGCGAGGGACCAGCGCACCCCGCCGTGCCGGCCGATGACCGCCGGCTCGTCGCTCACCGCGAGGACCGCGGCGAAGCCGACGCCGAACCGGCCGACCGCGCCCTCGTGCCCCTCGCGCTTCGCGGACGCGCGGAGCGTGGACAGCGACTCCACGCCCGTCGCGTCCAGCGGGGCGCCCGTGTTGGCCGCGGCGAGCACGGCCGGGCCGTCCGCGTCGGCCGGGTGCAGGGTGAGCCGCAGGCGGCCCGGGACGCCGGCGCGGGCGGCGGCGTCGGCGGCGTTCTGCGCCAGCTCGACGACCAGCCGGTCGCGGTAGCCGCCGAGGCTCAGCTCCTCCTCGGCGTTGGCGTCCTCCCGGAACCGCGCGGGGCCGGCGCCCCACGCGTCGAGCACTCCGCGCCGCAGCCGCGCGGTCCCGAACGGGTCGGTGCCCTCGCCCGCCGCCGTCGCCCTCACGCTCACGATGTGCTCCGCTCTCCTCGACGTACGAACCGGTCTGCGGCCGAAGGTACCGCGCACTCCCCCGTCCCCCTGAACGCCCAGGTCAACGGGGGTGCGCAGGGGTCACGGGAAAGTTCCCGAAAAACTTCTGAAGTCACCTGCAACCCCCGGGGGGGCCGCACGTCTATCCCAGTGAAGGCAGCGACACGGCCGACAGGACCGGGGGGACCGGGACAGGGCCGAGCAAAGCCGACCGTCAACCGAGGCCATGTACTCCCTGGGGGGAACTCCGTCATGCAGAAGCACCTTTCGTCCCGTATTGCCCGCCGTTCCGCGGTCTCCCTCCGCTCGGTCGTGTCCGCCGCCGCCGTGCTGCTGACCGTCGTCACGCCGGTCGCCGTCGCCGCCCCGGCCGTCGCCCTGCCGGCCGCCACCACCGCGGGCACCACCGCGCAGGCCCTGGTGGTCACCGACGTCGACAAGGCGGACGCCCCGTTCGTCCTCGGCGAGAGGAACGACTTCCGCGGCCACGTCACCAACCGCTCCGCCGAGACGGTCGAGAACGCCACCGGCCGCTTCACGGTCGCCTACGGCAAGCACGTCGACGCCGCCCTGGAAGCCGTGCCCGCCGACCCCTCCAAGGTGACCGTCCGCTACCGCACCACCGGCTCCTGGCAGACGCTGGCCCTCACCCGGGGGGCCGGCGGCGCCCTCCAGGCCACCTTCCCGATGGGCGACGTCAAGCCGGGCGCCACGGTGTGGGGCCAGTTCCAGGTCACCGTCGACCGGTCCGTCCCGGAGTCCGTCACCATGGGCGAGGTCTCCGTCGCCGGGTACGCGGACGGCACCGGCGCGAGGACGGTCGGCTTCGGCATCCCCCGCCACATCACCGCCCACGAGGCGGAGGTCACCTTCGGCGGACTGGCCGGCCGCCCCGTCCTGGACACCGGCGGCAAGGCCGTCCCGTTCACCGCCACGGTCACCAACCGGACCGGCCGGGACATCAGCCCGAACGACTACTTCTTCATCGACGGCGAGGGCGTCGACCTCGACCCCGAGTACGTCACGCTGGAGCGCCGCACCCCCGCCGGCGCCTGGGTCCCCGTCCGGCTCGGCAAGCAGGACCAGGCCGTGACCGGCAACCTGGACCAGGGCCTGCTCAAGAACGGCCGGTCCCGCACGTACCAGCTCCGCCTCGCGGCGACGAAGTACTACCCGGGCAAGGCCCGCACGGGCACCTTCACGTTCCTCGCGGGCAACGGCTCGGCCTCCTTCACGTACGGCGTCGAGCACGGCACCCCGGACACCAGCGACCCGGACGTCAGCCGCCAGCTGGCCATCGCCGTCAAGGGCGCCGACGGCGTCACCCGGATCGACAAGGGCGTCGCCCGGGAGTTCACCGCCACCGTCACCAACAAGGGCAACATCTCCCAGCGCACGAACGTCCTGATGGAGATCACCGACCAGGACGTCAAGCGCCGCATGACGGCCGGCGAGATCCGCGTCGAGCAGTACGCGATCACCCCGCGGACCTGGTTCCCCACCGAGCTGAGCACCTCCCGCGAGGGCGGCCACCTGATGGCGAAGATCATCCCGACCCAGCCGAAGCTCGCCCCCGGCGAGAGCGCCACCTACCGGCTGCGGATCACCGCCACGCCCCAGACGAAGGCGAAGTCCTTCTTCGTCGACATCGAGGCCCGCGCGGAGCTCACCTCCACCCGCAAGCGCCTGCCGTTCACGCTCAACGGCTCCACCGGCACGGGCCCGGGCACGGGCACCGGCACGGGCACCCCGGCCGGCACGGGCACCGCGTCGCCCTCCGCCGCGCCCGGCACGGGCCCGGGCGCCGGCACCGGCGCGGTCGTCCCGGCCGGCACGGGCACCTCGCCCGCCGCCGCCCCGGCCGGCGAGATGGCCAGGACGGGCAGCACCGACACCACCCCCCTGCTGGTCGGGGCCACCGGCCTGCTGGTGGCGGGCGGCGCCGCCGCCCTGTTCGTCGCCCGCCGCCGGGCCGCCTGACCCGTCCCGTCCCACCAAATGATCATGTCGAGTAGCCTGCGGGGGCTGAAGGTCACGGGGGTGGGGATCACCGGACGCTGCAGCACGAATCCTGTGTGGCTCCGGAGGACCCGACACCATGAACACGGCCCTTGCCGCCCCTGTGCCGCCCCTGTCCGAGCTCTGGCGGCGACTGCTCCGCTCCCTGTCCGCGGGCCCGGAGGCGGAGGACGGCGCGGCACGGCCCGCACGCCCCCGCTTCCGGCTGCTGGGCGGCGGGCGCGAGCGGACCGCCCGGCGGCAGGACCCGGCCGCCGGGCCGGCCGGGGCACCGGAGCGGGCCCGGCCCACGGTCACCGAGCTCTACCACGCGCACCGGCTGTCGCTGGTGCGGATGGCGGTCCTCCTGGTCGACGACCAGTCGACCGCGGAGGACGTGGTCCAGGACGCGTTCGTCGCGCTGTACAAGCGGCACGGCGAACGGCTGGACGACGTGGACAACGCGCTGGGCTACCTGCGCACGTCCGTGGTGAACGCGGCCCGTTCCGTCCTGCGCCGCCGCAGGACCGCCCGCGCCTACGTGCCGCCGCACGAGGCGGACGCCGCGTCGGCCGAGGACCAGGCCCTGCTCGGCGACGAACACCGCCGGGTGCTCGACGCGCTCCGGGGCCTCACCCCCCGCCAGCGCGAGGTGCTCGTCCTGCGCTACTGGTCCGACCTGAGCGAGGCGCGGATAGCCGAGACGCTCGGGCTGTCGCGCGGGGCGGTGAAGTCCACCGCCAGCCGCGCCCTGGACGCGCTGGAACGGGCCATGAAGGCCCAGGACAACGGCTGACCGAGCCGAGGAGAGGAGGACCGCACGATGAACGGCCCACGTGACCACGGCCCGCAGGATCCGGATCGGCCTCCGGGCGACTCGCCGGATCCGGATCGGCCCCCGGCCGGCCCGTACGGCGCCTTCCGCCCCGCCGACGCGTACGACGACGCCGCCGACGCGCACGGCACCGACGATCCGCACGACGCCGACGCGCACGGCACCGACGCGCACGGCACCGACGATCCGCACGGCGCCGGTGACCGCCGCGGCCTCACCCCGACGGAGGACCTGCTCGTCCGTGCCCTCGCGGCCCGCGCCGGGCAGCTCACCCACCACTCGCTGCGGCCGGCCCGCCCGCCCGCCCCGAACTGGGCGGCGCGCGGCCGGGGGCCGCTCGTGCTGGCCCTCGCCGCCTCGGTGGCCTCCGTGGCCCTGGTGGGGACGGCCGCCGTGTCGCTGCTCCGGGGCCCCGACCGGGCGGGCGTCGCCGACACCCCGCCCGCCCGGGTGTCCGCCCCGCCGTCGCTCACCCCGTCGCCCAGCGCCACCCCGAGCACCCGGCCCGGCACCGCCTCCCCCACGGGTCCGTCCGCGGAGCCCGGCACCACGGCCGAGTCGCCGTCGGCGTCCGGCGGCGGAGCGGCCCCGCCACCGGTCGAACGGGAGTCCACGCCCCCGTCGCGCACGGTCACGATCGTCTACGGGGCCATGGAGAAGACCACCACCCTGCGCACCGGCGGTGACGGGACGGCGTTCCTCGCGACCGTCCACAACACGCTCGGGCGGCCCGCCGAGAACACGACCGACATGCTCACCGTCACCGTCGACGGCGGGTCCGGCACGCTCCGGCCGGGGGACGTCAGCGTGTCGCTGCGCGACGGCGGCGACTGGCGGGCCGTGGGCGCGACCGGCTCGTCCGGCGTCGAGGCCCGGCTCACCGCACCCGGCGGCGAGACGCTCGGTGCCGAGCGGCAGCGCGTCCACGAGGTGCGCGTCTCGCTCGGGACGTCCTTCCCGCAGGGCGTCACCCGGCTGCGGATCAACGTCTTCAGCGACGCCGGCAGCGAGACGCTCGACCTCAAGGGCTGACCGCCCGCCGCACCCCGCGTACGCGGAAGGGCCGCGCCGTACGTCACGGCGCGGCCCTCCGGCGTACGCGGTCCACACGGCCCGGCCCGCGGGGGCGCGGGCCGGGGGAGGTGCCTACGAGTGGCCCAGGTCCTCGGACGCCGGGTCCGGGACCGTCGGGACGGAACCCGCGGCCGGGGTGGGGTGCAGGGGGAACACGTCCGCCGCCATCGAGTCCAGCACGGGCTCCGCGGGGCGCGGGGGCTTCGGCATGACCGCCGCCTCCGAGTGCCCGCCGCACCCGTAGTCCAGCGACACGACCCGCCCGTCCGCGGGCGAGAACTCGTTCGCGCACACCCCGAACGCCTGCCCCAGCGACCCGCCGATCGCCGTCAGGAACCCGCAGGACACGCACGACGCCGGCGCCGCCTGGGCCATCGGGGTCTTCGCCCCGAACGCCTCCTCCCAGCGGTCCGCCGCCGCGTGCAGCCCGTACCGGGACAGCACCCGCGCGCGCCGCATGCCCAGCTCGTCCGCGACGGCCGCGATCGCGCCCCGCGACGGGGTGCGCGACACGAACTCGGCGTCCTCCGCGTCGGCCCGGTCGGTCATCTCCTCCGACACCGCGGAGTTCGGCGGCGGCTCGTCCTCCCCGGAGTAGCCCGGTTCCAGCCGCAGGTCGTCCGCCTCGGTCGGCAGCAGGTCGCCCGGCCCCATGTCGCCGGGGCGCAGCCGCTCGCTCCACGGCACCCACTCGGGCGCGAGGAGGGCGTCCGGCCCCGGCAGCAGGACCGCCTCGTCGAGCGTGACGTTCCTCGCGCGCGACGCGCGGGCCACCGTCACCGCCCAGCGCCAGCCCCGGTACCCGGGCTCGGAGCATTCGAAGAGGTGCGTGACGACCCGGTCGCCCTCGGCCACCGCCTCCACGTACGCGCCGACGACGCCGGGCGCCGCCGCCTCTTCGGCGGCCTCCCGGGCGAGGTCCACCGCCTCGGCGCACAGGCTGTCCAGGGCGGGGGCACGCCGGGCACGGCTTCGCGTCGTCGCAGCACTCACAGGTTCGCTTCTCTCCTACGCCGTCTCACAGGTGCGCCGGCCGATGCGCGACTGCACGGGCGGCGAACGGAGCGGACCCGGGGACCGCATCGACGTCCGCGCCCGACGTGCTCGGGCACACCTCATGTCATCCATTCTGCGGGATGCCGAAGAGGCGCGCGGCCGAGACCTTTCCCGCCGGTGGCGCGCTACGCACGCTACCCCCTTCGCAGCCCGCCGCCCACACGGCCGCCCCAAGTAACCCTCCACGGACAGGAACGGTGGGGCACTATGACGACGTGGCATCCGCGCGGTGGTCCCGGAAACCGTCGCAGCGCGCCGGCCGGTACGGACGCGCTGGGCGGCTCCGCGCGGCGGGCCGGGGCCTGGGCCGCGCCGCCCACCTGCCGTTCACGTCCACCGCCCGCGGCATCCGCCGCGCCACCCACGCGCAGGGCGCCGGGGAGTCCGGCCTCGGCAAGCTGATCGAGCTGCACGCCGTGAACGGCGCGGGCGACGTGATGATCACCGTGGCGCTCGCGTCGACGGTGTTCTTCTCCGTGCCGACCGACGAGGCGCGCGGCCGCGTCGCCCTGTACCTCGCCATCACGCTCGCCCCGTTCGTGCTCCTCGCCCCCGTCATCGGCCCGCTCCTCGACCACGTGCCGCACGGCCGGCGCGCGGCGATGGCGGGGGCCATGCTCGTCCGCGCGTTCCTCGCGGTCGCCCTGTCGGGCGCGGTCGCCACGGGTGGCCTGGAGCTGTACCCGGAGGCGCTCGGCGTGCTCGTCGCCTCCAAGGCGTACGGCGTGGTCCGCTCCGCCGTCGTCCCGCGGCTGCTGCCGCCCCGCTTCTCCCTGGTGAAGGCGAACTCGCGGGTCACCCTCGCGGGGCTCCTCGCCACCGGCGCGGCCGCGCCCGTCGCGGTCGGCCTGCACCGGATCGGGCCGGAGTGGCCGCTGTACGGGGCGTGCGCGCTGTTCGCGGCGGGCACCTTCCTGGCGTTCCGCCTGCCCCACGCGGTGGACTCCGCGAAGGGCGAGGGCAAGGCGCACATGCTCACCCACGGCGAGCGCAAGCCCAGCCTGCGCACGGTCGGCCCGGCCGTCCTGCACGCCCTCCAGGCCAACGCGGCGCTGCGCGGCCTGTCCGGGTTCCTGATCTTCTTCCTGGCGTTCCTGCTGCGGGTCCACCCGATCGGCGGGCAGAGCGCCGCCGTCTCCCTCGCCGTCGTCGGCGTGGCGGCCGGCGCGGGCAACGCCTGCGGCACGGCGGTCGGCGCCTGGCTCAGGGACCGCGCCCCCGAGGCGATCATCGCCACGATGCTGGTCCTGGCGCTGGCCGCGACGATCACGGCGGCGGTCTTCTTCGGCGGGCCGCTCGTCGCCCTGCTGGGTTCCGTCGCGGGGCTGGCGCAGGCCCTGGCGAAGCTGTCCCTCGACGCCCTGATCCAGCGGGACGTGCCGGAGTCCGTGCGCACGTCCGCGTTCGCCCGCTCCGAGACGTTGCTGCAGATGGCGTGGGTGGTCGGCGGTGCCGTCGGCATCGTCCTGCCGCTGAACGGCACGCTCGGGATGGCCGTGGCGGCGGCCATCCTCGCCGCCGGGGCGGCGGTCGCCGGCCGCGGCCTGCTCGGCGCGGCGCGGCACGGCGGGGAGGCCCCCCGCGGCCCGCGCGCCGTGCGGGACTCCCGCCGCGCGGGGTGAGCGTGCGCGCGTCGCGAGAGCCCCCCATGCGCCTGCGGCGGCCGGGACCGATAGCCTTCGGCCCATGACCGTTGCGTTCTTCTCCGGAAAGGCCCGCCGGGCCGGCGTCGCTCTGGGTGCCGTCTCCGCCGGCCTGCTCGTCCTCTCCGCCTGCGGCTGGACCAAGCCGACGCCGATCGCGACCGTGACGGTCGGATCCGACTCGTACAACACCGAGGCCGCGGAAAACTGCTACGACGAGGGCGGCCTGAAGGAGTCCCGCGTCCAGGAGTGCCTCAGCGCCAAGGGCGGCAAGGCCGTCGACGTCTCCGTGGACGACCGGATCCGCTTCGGCGTCGACCCGGAGATCGCCGAGAACGGCTGGACGATCTTCCTGGACGGCGAGCGCGCCGAGCAGGAGCCGTACACCAAGACGTACCGGTCGATCACCGCGAGCTCGTTCTTCGCCGGCCCGGCGATGGGCGGCCAGTCCGCCGGCAGCGTCCGCGTGTCGATCCTGGAGACGGACGCGAAGACGAAGAAGGCCATCGGCGTCTACCGCTTCGTCCTCAAGAAGGTGTGACCCTGCGCGTCCTGGTCGTGACCGCCGTGGCGGCGGAGGCGCACTCCGTCGCCGGCGGACTCGTCGGCTGCGCCGCGCGCTCCTCCCGGCCGCTGCCGAGCGGCCACACCGTGACGGGCCACCTGCTCACCGGACACGCCCTCGCCCGGCCGGCCGGGCCCGCCGCGCCCGTCGTGGACGTCCTCGCGGCCGGTGTCGGGCCCGCCGCGGCGGCGGTCGGCGCGGCGACCGCGCTGGCCACCGCCCCCTACCCGTACGACCTGGTGATCACCGCCGGGATCGGCGGCGGGTTCGCGCCGCGCGCCCCGATCGGGTCCCTCGTCGTCTCGGACAGCATCGTCGCCGCCGACCTGGGCGCCGACACCCCCGGCGGCTACCTGCCGGTGGAGGAGCTGGGCTTCGGCCGCTCCGTCCACACCCCGCCGGCCGCGCTGACCGCCCGCCTGGCGGAGGCGGTGCGCGACACCGGCCTGCCGTGCCTGCTCGCGCCCGTCCTGACCGTCTCCACCGTCACCGGCACCGCCGCCCGCGCCGCCGAGCTGACCGCCCGGCACCCGCGGGCCGGGGCGGAGGCCATGGAGGGCTTCGGCGTCGCCGAGGCCGCCGCCGCGCACGGCGTGCCGGCCGTCGAGGTCCGCGCCGTCTCCAACACCGTCGGCCCCCGCGACCGGGCCGCCTGGCGGATCGGCGAGGCGCTGGGCGCGCTGCGGGCGGCGTTCGAGCCTCTGAGTACCCGCATCTTCAGGGAGGAGTGAGGGCCAGTGGTGATGCGCATCGCATACTCCCCCTGCCCGAACGACACGTTCGTCTTCCACGCGTGGGCGCACGGGCTGGTGCCCGGGGCGCCCGAGCTGGACGTCACCTTCGCCGACATCGACGTCACCAACGGCATGGCCGAGCGGGGCGAGCTGGACGTCCTGAAGGTCTCGTACGCCGTCCTGCCGTGGGTCCTGGACGAGTACGCCCTGCTGCCGTGCGGCGGCGCGCTCGGGCGCGGCTGCGGGCCGCTGGTCCTCACCCGCGAGCCCGGCACCGACCTGTCCGGCCGGACCGTCGCCGTACCGAGCGAGCGGTCGACGGCGTACCTGCTGTTCCGGCTGTGGGCCGCGCAGGCCGTGCCGGGCGGGGTCGGGGAGGTCGTCGTGATGCCCTTCCACGAGATCATGCCCGCGGTGCGGGACGGGAAGGTCGACGCGGGGCTGGTCATCCACGAGGCGCGGTTCACGTACCAGAGGTACGGGCTGCACCGCCTCGCCGACATGGGCGAGCACTGGGAGGCCACGACCGGGCACCCGATCCCGCTGGGCGCGATCATCGCGAAGCGGTCGCTGGGCGCGCGGGCGCTGCGCGGGCTGGCGGACGCGGCACGGGAGTCGGTGCGGCGGGCGTGGGCGTCGCCGGCGGCCGCGCAGCCGTACGTGCGGGCGCACGCGCAGGAGATGGACCCCGAGGTGGCCGAGCGGCACATCGGGCTGTACGTGAACGAGTACACCGAGGACCTGGGCCCCGCGGGGTACGAGGCGGTGCACACGCTGCTGGCCCGCGCGGCCGCCCACGACCTGGTCCCCGGCGTCCCCCCGGAGGCCCTGGCCTTCCCGTAGGCCCGGCCCCGCGGCGTGCGGGCGCCCCGTCGCGGGGCCGCCCGCCCCGCGGGACGGGACGGGCGGCACGGCGCGTCGGCGGGCGCCCCGCGAGGGGGGAGCCCGCGGAGGGTCAGACGTCCAGCTGGTCGGCCACCGCGCGCAGCAGGCCGGCGATCTTCTTGCCGTGCACCTTGTCGGGGTACCGGCCCCGCTCCAGCATCGGCGTGATGTTCTCCAGCAGCGTCGTCAGGTCCTGCACGATCGACGCCAGCTCGTCCGGCTTGCGCCGCTGCGCCGCCGCCACCGAGGGGGTCGGGTCGAGGACCGTCACCGACAGCGCCTGGTCGCCGCGCTGCCCGGCGACCACGCCGAACTCCACGCGCTGGCCCGGCTTCAGGCCGTCGATCCCGGCAGGGAGCACCGACGAGTGCACGAAGACGTCGCCGCCGTCGTCGCGGGAGAGAAAGCCGAAGCCCTTCTCGCTGTTGAACCACTTGACCTTGCCGGTAGGCACGTCCTGTCCTCGTCCTCGTACTCGATGGGTCCGCGATGAGCGGCTCAGGGCGTCCAGGCTAATGGTCCCGGCCCTCGTGACAAGACGCCGCCGGCCCGTTCCCCCGGCCAGGGAACTACCCTGGCCGAATGCGTAGTGAAACCACCGCGAGCGGCGCCCTCCCCGGGGACGGGCTCATTCGTGTCGGAGCGGTCCTCTTCATCATCGGGGCGATCGCCACGCTCGTCACGGTCGCGCCACTCTTCCTGGGGACGGACCCGTTTCCCACGATCGTGTACCTCGTGGCGATGCTGATGGGCGTCGGCTTCCTCGTCGCCGCCGCCGGAGTGCTCCGCTCCATCGCCGCCCAGCGGCGTCAGGCCCGGGAGACCGCGCCCTCCGCGTAGGCCGCCCACCACGCCGGAAACGCCGTCAGATCAGGCAGGACGACGTCCGCGCCGGCCGCGCGCAGGGCCGCCTCGTCGTACGGCCCGGTGGCCACCGACACGGCGAGGGCGCCCGCCGCGCGGGCACCGCGTATGTCGCCCAGGTGGTCACCGACGTACACCGTCGCGCCGTGCTCGCGCAGCGCCTCCGCCTTCGCCTCCGCCCACAGCCACCCGACCACCGCGTCGGGCTCCAGGCCGAGGTGGGAGACGTGCAGCCGGGCGTGCGGCTCGTTCTTCGCCGTGACGACGACGCTCCGCCCGCCGGCCGCGCGAACGGCTTGAATCGCATCCCCCGCGCCGGGCAGCGCCAGGGACGGTTCGATGGCGTGTGTGGGATAGATCTCACGGTACGCGGCGACCATCTCCGTCACGCGCTCCGGGGGGAACCAGTACGCCAGCTCGTGTTCGAGCGGCGGTCCGAGGCGGGTCACCGCCAGGTCGGCGTCGATCCACACCCCCGTACGCGCCGAAAGCTCCCGGTATGTCGCGTGAATACCGGGACGGGAGTCGATGAGGGTCATATCGAGGTCGAACCCGACGGTGAGAGGCATGGGGGGCATTCTGCCCGGGGAGCGTTTCCGGCCGCTGCCTCCACTGGGCCTCACCTCGCCCGGCCCCCCGGCCCGGCCCCCCGCCTGCACCTTTCCGATTGGCTGCCGCTGTGCGTTCCCGACGTGTCCTCGCGACCGCCGCGGCCGTCGCCGCCCTCGCCGTCGCCGTCCTGCTGAGCCTCGCGGTCGGCGCCCGCCCCGTCGCCTCGGACGCCGGGGTCCGAGGGGCGGGCGTACGGGGGCCTCAGTCGGGCGAGCCACCGCTTTGCCCGCCGGGGCCCCGATGTCCACAGGTGTGCGTCCTCCCGCCTCGCCCACCCCGCCGCACGGGACGTCAGGCGGAGGCCAGCTGTTCCGGCAAGGGGGTCGCGTGGAGGACCTTCAGGCCGGAGACCGCCCTGGTCAGAGCCACGTACAGGCGGCGCAGGCCCGTGCGGTCGTCGGGCTCGGCGGCCACCACCGCGGCGGGCTCGTCGAGGACCACGTAGTCGTACTCCAGGCCCTTCGCGAGCGACGCCGGGACCAGGGTGAGCCGTACGTCCGGGGTCGTCTCCTCGCCCGGCGACAGGAACGGCACGCCGGCCTCCCGCAGCGCCTCCTCCAGGGCGGGCAGGCGCGGATCGGCGGCGATCAGGCCGATGGAGCCCTCCCGGTCCAGGAACCGCGCGCACGCCGCGACGACCTCCGCGTCCCGCCGCTCCAGGTCCACCTCCCGCACCTCCAGCGAACCGGGGTTCTCCCGGACCGAGCGGACCTCCGCCAGGTCCGGCGCGATGTGCGGCAGCAGCCGGGAGGCGTACGCGATCACGTCGCGCGGCACGCGGAAACCGGCCGTCAGCTCCTCCACCAGCGCGTCCGGCTTGCCCAGGTGCCGCAGCGCCTCGGCCCAGCTGCGCGTCGCCCACGGGGTGGTGCCCTGCGCGAGGTCGCCCAGCACGGTCGCCGAACCGGTCGAGCAGCGGCGCCCCACCGCGCGGTACTGCATCGGGGACAGGTCCTGCGCCTCGTCCAGCACGACGTGGCCCAGCGAATGGGTGCGGGCCACCAGGTCGGCGGCCTCGTCGACCAGGACGGCGTCGGCGGGCGACCACTTCGCGGACTTGACGCTCCTGGGGGGCTTCGCCCACAGGATCGCCTTCTGCTCGTCCTCGTCCAGGACGCCGTGCGCGTGCTCGGCGAGGAACCCCGGGTCGGACAGCAGCCGCAGGACCAGCTTCGCCGGGTCGACGGGCGGCCAGATCGCCTTCACGGCGGCCTTCACGGCGGCGTTGCGCGCCACCTGGTCCTGCACCCGGTCGTCCGGCGCTTCCCCGGCGGCCTCCATCCGCACCAGCACCGCGTGGGCGATGCGCTGCGGCAGGGCCTCACGGGCCGCGCCGTACCGCATGTCGCGCGCCAGCAGCTCCCGGACGATCTCCTCCACCTCGTACGCGGGGATCCGCCACCGCCGCGACCCGCGCACCACCACCACCGGCTCGGTCGGCAGCGTCACGTGCGACCGCACCGCCCGGCGCAGCACCTCGGCCATCCGGGCGTCGCCCTTCACGACGGCGGCCGTCGCGTCGTCGGAGCCGCGCACCTCGACATGGGTGCCGACCAGGTCGTCCACGGTCGCCTGCCGCACCTCCAGCTCGCCCAGGGCGGGCAGCACCTGCTCGATGTACCGGAGGAACGACCGGTTCGGCCCGATGACGAGGGTGCCGGTGCGGGCCAGCCGCTCCCGGTGCGCGTACAGCAGGTACGCCACCCGGTGCAGGCCCACCGCCGTCTTGCCGGTCCCCGGGCCTCCCTGCACGCACACCGTCCCCGACAGGCCGCTGCGGACGATCTCGTCCTGCTCGGGCTGGATCGTCGCCACGATGTCCCGCATCGGCCCGACGCGCGGCCGCTCGATCTCCGCCTGGAGCAGCCGGCTCGTCGTCTCCGCCTCGGCCGGGTCGGTGAGGTGCTCGTCCTCGTACGCGGTGAGGTCACCGCCCGTGTAACCGAACCGGCGCCGCAGCCGCACGTCCTGCGGGTCCCGCTTCGACGCCCGGTAGAAGGGCTGCGACACGGGCGCGCGCCAGTCGATCACCATCGGGTCGCCGTGCGCGTCGTGGACGTGCCGCCGCCCGATGTAGAACCGCTGGCCCTCCTGCGTGGTGGGCAGGTAGTCGAGCCGCCCGAAGAACAGGGGGGTGTGGGCGAGGTCGGCGAGCGCCTTGACGCGCTCCTCGATCTGCCGCTCCAGGACGGCGGCGTTGACCCAGTTCGCGGTGACGTCGCGGATGTCCAGCGCCTCCACGTCCTCCCGCATGGCGCGCAGCGCCGCACGGGACGCGGCGAGGTGCGCGCGCTCGCGGCCGAGGGGGTCGGTTTCGGTCCTGGACATGGCTGTGCCTCCGGCGCTGGAACGGTGGTCGCTGAGGGCCGTCCGGTTTCCGACCGGAGGGCGGCGCTCCCGACGGGGAGGCGGGCAAGCGGGAGATTGTAGTGAGGAAGGCGGGGCGGGTGCGAACGGTTTTCCGGAGGGTGCTGGGGGAGGCTCCCGCATGCGGACGGAGTGCGCCCCTCCTCCGCCCCGGGGCCCTGGGGCCGGAGAACGTGCGCCCCTGGTCGCATCGGGGTGCCACTCCTGGAGGCACACGGTATTCGTCATGGTGACGCGAATCGGTGGAAGCCGAGTCCTTCCCGGACCTCCCTCTCACGTCCCACCACGGCACGTTCCCCGTCGCTCGCCCCGGCGCCCGCGCGGGGATGCGGACGTCCCGGGCCCTGGATGAGGGAGATGCCTCGATCGCCGGGAGCGGCACCCCCGCCGACCCGGCTCCTCGACGACGCCCGAACCGCCCGGCGCGCCCGAATCGTCCGGCCCACCCGTACGTGGTCCTTCCGGAAGTGCGCCGCGTACGACCCGTAGGGGACCCCGTATGCCTGGAGTCGTACGCGGGCGGGGTGCGGGTTCAGTCCGGGGGGTGATGGAAACGGGGGGTCCGGAACCCACCATGGGGACATGAGTACAGCGACCTTCACCTCCACGGCCCGCGCCCCGCAGGCGCCCGGCGCCGCGAAGCGGCCCTCGACCCGGCTCGGCGGCGCGCTGCGCGCGGTACGGGTCTTCGCGACCGCGGCGTTCGGCGTCGCGGTCCTCGGCGACTACGACGCCGACGCGGCGGGCGTCAGGCGCCACTGACGCGGCGGGCGCCGGACGCCGCTGGCGCGACCGGACGCCGGACGCCTCCACGGTTCGTACCGGACGCCCCCGGGGCCCGTACCGGACGCCGACGGGGCGGGTGGACGCCGGGCGTCCCTGCCGCCCGTGCCGGCGCCGGAGGGCTCAGGCCTCGCTCAGCAGTTCGCTCGCGTCCATGATCCGGTACGCGTAGCCCTGCTCCGCCAGGAACCGCTGCCGGTGCGCGGCGAAGTCCTGGTCGATCGTGTCCCGCGCGACCACCGAGTAGAAGTGCGCCTGGTGGCCGTCCGACTTGGGGCGCAGCACCCGCCCCAGCCGCTGCGCCTCCTCCTGCCGCGAACCGAACGTGCCCGACACCTGGATCGCGACCGTCGCCTCCGGCAGGTCGATGGAGAAGTTCGCGACCTTCGAGACGACCAGCACGCTGATCTCCCCGTTCCGGAACGACTCGAACAGCTTCTCGCGCTGCGCGTTCGGCGTCTCGCCCTTGATGACGGGCGCCCCGAGGTGCTCGCCCAGCTCGTCCAGCTGGTCGATGTACTGCCCGATGACGAGGATCTGCTGCCCCGCGAACTTCCGGACGATCGCCTCGGTGACCCGCCGCTTGGTGTCCGTCGTCGCGCAGAACCGGTACTTCTCCTCGGCCTCCGCCGTGGCGTACGCCAGCCGCTCCGACTCGGTCAGGTCGACGCGGACCTCGACGCAGTCGGCCGGCGCGATGTACCCCTGCGCCTCGATCTCCTTCCACGGCGCGTCGAACCGCTTCGGCCCGATCAGGGAGAAGACGTCCGACTCGCGGCCGTCCTCCCGCACCAGCGTCGCGGTCAGGCCGAGCCGCCGCCGCGCCTGGAGGTCGGCGGTGAACTTGAAGACCGGCGCGGGCAGCAGGTGCACCTCGTCGTAGACGATGAGGCCCCAGTCGCGGGAGTCGAACAGCTCCAGGTGCGGGTAGACGCCCTTCCGCCGGGTCGTCAGCACCTGGTACGTGGCGATGGTGACCGGGCGGATCTCCTTGCGCGCGCCGCTGTACTCGCCGATCTCGTCCTCGGTGAGCGAGGTCCGCTTGACCAGTTCGTGCTTCCACTGCCGGGCGGAGACGGTGTTGGTGACGAGGATCAACGTCGTCGCCTTCGCCTTCGCCATGGCCCCGGCGCCGACGAGGGTCTTGCCCGCGCCGCAGGGCAGCACCACGACGCCCGAGCCGCCGTGCCAGAACCCCTCGACGGCCTGCTGCTGGTACGGGCGGAGCGCCCAGCCCGACTCGTCCAGGTCGATGCGGTGCGCCTCGCCGTCGACGTACCCGGCGAGGTCCTCCGCGGGCCAGCCCAGCTTGAGGAGGGTCTGCTTGATCTGGCCGCGCTCGGAGGGGTGGACGGCGACCGTGTCCGGGTCTATGCGCTCCCCGACGAGCGGCTTGATCCGCTTCGACCGGAGCACCTCCTCCAGGACGGGCCGGTCGGTGGTGGCGAGGACGAGCCCGTGCACGGGGTGCTTGTGGAGGGTGAGCCGCCCGTACCGGGCCATCGTCTCGGCGACGTCGACGAGCAGCGCGTGCGGCACGGGGTACCGGGAGAACTCCACCAGCGCGTCGACGACCTGCTCCGCGTCGTGCCCGGCGGCCCGCGCGTTCCACAGGCCGAGCGGGGTCACGCGGTACGTGTGGATGTGCTCGGGCGCCCGCTCCAGCTCGGCGAACGGGGCGATGGCGCGGCGGCAGGCGTCGGCCCGCTCGTGGTCGACTTCGAGCAGGAGCGTCTTGTCACTCTGGACGATCAGCGGTCCGTTCACGCCTCACCCTTTCCGTACGGCCCCGGGACGCGGCCAGCTCTCCAGTCTGCCGCATCGCCCCCGGAACGGGAGCCGCCCCGGGGACGGGGCCGGGAAAGGGGTGGGGCGGGCGCGGCCGGCTCACTCCTCCGCCAGCTCCGCGACGCCGGTGACGCGGTGCAGCGGGTAGGTGCGGACCTCGTCGGCCGTGTGGTCGTAGGCGGTGACGTACCCGCCCTCGACGCGCACCGGCGCGATGACGCGCTGGCTGGCGGCGCCGTCGGCGTTGACGTACCCGATCCAGACCGCCGAGTTGGTGAGCACGGCGGCCTGGAGGGTGGCCAGGGTCTCGGCGGCGGAGGTGCGCGGCAGGGAACCGTCGGCGCGGGCGACCGCCGCCTCCGGTTCCTTGCGGGCCACGGTGGAGGCGAGGTCCCCGGCGCGGATGGCGTGGACGGCCGCTTTGAGCAGGGTGTCGTCGGGCGCCGGCGGGCCGTCCGGGACGGGGGCGGGCGGGGTCCGCGGCGGGGTGCGGCGCGCGTGGGCGCGGGTGATCAGCACGTCGCCCTCGGCGGACTCGGCGGCCGGCGCGAACCCCAGGGACCGCAGCCCCTCCAGCAGGGCCGCCGGGTCGGCCTGGGCGGCCAGGACGGTCGGGGCGAGGCGGCGCAGGCCCAGGGGAGCGGACCGCTTGTCGGCGAGGATCTCCCCGAGGACGGCGTCGTCGTCGCAGCGGACGTACGAGGAGGCGCCGCCGACCCGCAGGTGGCCGTGGCGGCGGGCCACGTCGTCGATCAGGTAGGCCAGCGGCTGCGGCACGGGCGTGCGGGAGTGCGCCGCGAGGAAGGCGTGCAGGTCGGCGGCGGACCGCCCGGAGTCGAGGGCGCGGCGGACGGAGGCGGGCGTGAAGCGGTACACGGTCGCGCCGCCCTTGGACTCGACGTCCGCGAGGACCGCCAGGGCGTCGGCGAGCGGGCGGCGCAGCGGGCCGGGGGCGACGGCGGTCAGGTCGGCCTGGAGCAGGACGTGGTCGACCGGCTCGGGCAGCAGCGGCGCCAGCAGCGCGACGGCCGCGTCCTCGCCGGGGCCGGTCAGCAGGGCGCGGCCGTGGCCGGAGAGGGCGCCCCGGCCGGTGAGGCCGAGCAGTTCGGCCTCGTCCAGCGTCCACGTGGCGAGGCGGGCGCGCAGGTCCGCGCCGGCGCCGGCGCCGCCGCGCAGGGGCCGTTCCCAGCGGAGCCGGGCCAGTACGTCCTCCGGTTCCGGGGCGGCGCCCGGCGGCAGCGCGGCGAGCAGTTCCAGCACCCGGCGGCGTACCTCGGGGGCGGCGCCCCGGTCCAGGTCGGGGCCGAGCGCGGACAGGGTGCGGCCCTTGGCGTCCTGCCCGCCGACCAGGCCGGACGTGCGGGTCGCGGTGAGCCAGGCGGTGGCGAGGCGGGCCCAGCGGCGGGCGGCCGGCAGGTCGAGCCACTCGTCGTACGCGGGTGTCGGCGCGTACCGCTCGTCGGCCTCGCCGTCCGAGGCGAGCAGCCCCGCCGCGTACAGCAGCTCCAGCCAGAACGCGGCGACCGGCTCGGCCACGTCGAGGAGGACGGCGGTCCGCTTCAGGTCGCGGACGGACAGGCCGCCGGCGCGCAGGACGGCGGGGCCGCCCTCGTCCCACTTCTTCAGCAGCTCCTCGGCGGTGGCGAGCGTCGTGTACGCCTGGCCCGCCGCGGTGCTGTCCACCACCTGCGGGCGGTACTCGCGGGCCGGGCCGACGGCCGGCGGCACCGGTTCCGGCGTCCGGTGCGCCCGCCCGGCCCGCAGGTGCAGCGCCACCTCTCGGGGCAGCGCCACCGTGCGGGCGGTGGTCGGCAGGAGCAGGCCGCGGTCGCGGAGCCAGCGCACCGGCGGGGTGGGGTTGGCGGTCACCTCGCCGTACGGCGGGCCCCACACGAGCCGGTCCAGCACGCCCAGGGCGTCCGCCGGGGCCTGGTCGAGGAGGGCGTCCATCCGGGCGCGGTCGGTGAACAGGCCGGTCAGCGCGACGACGGCCGACACCGGGTCGTGGGTGGTGGGCAGCCCGACGGCCTGGAGGATCTCCTGGAGCCGGCCCGGCGACATCCCGGCGGTGGCCTCCGCGACGGTCGGGCCGAGGCCGGTGGGGGAGGGGTGCTGCGGGGACGGGACGAGCAGTTCGCGCGCGGTGCGCACCAGCCGCAGCCGGTCGTCGCCGCCCCACACCAGGGCCTGGTCGCGCAGGACGGCGACGGCGTCCGGCAGGGCGGCCTCGACGCCCGGGTCGCCGGCGTCGCCGGCCATGAGCCGGAGCAGCACCGGGTACGGCGCCGGGTCGGGTGCCACGGCCAGCGCCTCGGCGGTCTGGAGCGTGAACCGGTCCAGCCGCTCCAGGGCGCGCACGACGGACGCGCGCGTGCCGGCCCGCGTCGCGAGCTGCGTCAGGTCGTTCGGTACGGGGGCCAGCAGGTCGGGGCGGGCGCGCAGCAGTGCCGCCAGCCCCTCGTCGCCCCGGGCCCGCAGCGCCTCCGCGAGGGTGCGGGGCGCCGCCGCGCCGCCTTGGTCCTCGGGCACGTACGCCTCCCGCTCGGTCTCGCCGGTCGCCATCCGCACCACGTTAGCCCCATGCCGCCCGCCGCAGGCGCTAACGTCGGGACGTCGGCCAGGCGACGGGCGGCATGGAGGGCACGCGGTGGGGATCGAGAGCGACCAGCTGGTCTTCGACTACCTGAGCCGGGTCGGGGACCTGGCGCAGCAACGGCAGCTGCCGTCGAAGGCGCGGATGAGCCTGGTGGCGTCGCTGCGGGACGAGATCGCCCGGCAGCGGGAGGGCGGCGGTGGCGGTGCGGACAGCCCGGCCGGGGTCCGCCGCATCCTGGCCGGGCTGGGCACGCCGGACGCGGTGGTGTCGGCGCTGGAGGGCGGCGGGATGACGGTGCCGGGCCAGCGCGCCGCGGAGTCGCCGGAGCCGCCGGAGCCCCGGGGCCCGGACGAGGGCCCGGAGCCGGACTGGTGGAGCGTGGTGCCCGGGTTCACGGGCGGGGTGGAGGTGCCGGAGCTGCTGGCGCCGCCGAAGCCGACGCAGGACCCGACCCCGGTGCCCGCCGCGCCGCCGGACCGGCGGGGCCTGCGCCGGTTCCTGGGCCGGGGGCGCGCGGACCGGCCGGCGGCGCGGTCCGCGTCGGACTCCGCGAAGGCGCCGGCCCCGGCGGCCGGTGCGGGCCCCGGCCTCGTGCGGCGCCTCCTGCGCGGGCGGAGGGCGGCCCCCGCGCCGGTCGTCGCCGTCCCGGTCGCCGCCGCGCCCGCGCGGCGGCTCGGCGACCCGGTCCTGCTGCTCGCGGCGGCGCTGCTGGTGGCGGGCACCCTCACCGGTTCCTGGATCGCGCTGGCGGCGGGCTGGCTCCTGGCGTACGCGACGCGCCGGCTGAGCAGGAACCAGGCGAAGTGGGGGGTGCTGGGCCTGCCCGGCGCGGTGGCGGCGGGCGCCGCGGTCTGGCTGTGGGGGCGCATGGGCGGCCGCTGGGGGGAGCGGATCGAGCCGGGCGGCCCGGCGCTGACGCAGGCCCTGCGCGAGACCTGGCCGTGGACCCTGCGCGCGGCGGCCCTGGTGACGGCGGCGTACCTGCTCTGGAGGGCCCGCCGCCGGTAGGGGGGCGCCGCTGGGTCCGGCGGGCGGCTCCCGCCGGGACGGCGGGAGCGGGTAGGTTCCGTGGGAGGACGGACGCGGACGAGGGGAGCGGCAGTGGCCACCGACGACCGGATCGCCCCGCCCGTCGCGGGCGGCGAGCGCGACACCCTGCGGGCCTTCCTCGACTACCACCGCGCGACCCTCGCCATGAAGTGCGAGGGGCTCACCGACGAGGAGCTGCGACAGCGGTCGATGCCTCCGTCGACGCTGTCGCTGCTCGGCCTGGTGCGCCACCTGGCGGAGGTGGAACGGGCCTGGTTCCGCCGGGTGTTCGAGGACAACGACGCGCCCATGGTCTGGTCCGACGAGATCGACTTCCAGGCGGCGTACGACGCGAGCGCGTCGACCCGGGCGGAGGCGTTCACCGCCTGGGAGGCGGAGGTCGAGAACTCCCGCCGCGTCGAACGGCGGGCCCCTTCCCTGGACGTGACGGGGTACCAGCCCCGGTGGGACCGGGAGGTCTCGCTGCGGATGGTGATGGTGCACGTGCTCCTGGAGTACGGCCGCCACAACGGGCACGCGGACTTCCTCCGCGAGGGCGTCGACGGGTCCGTGGGGGCCTGAGGGGCCGCCCGGACCCGCCGGTCCCGGGCGCCGGCGGGGCGCCCGGCGCGGTCACGGCCGAGCGCGGAGGGCGTGGTCGGCGTGGTCCGGTGCGGACGCGTACCGGAGCTCGTACCGGTGGCTGCCGTGACGTCGATGTCGTACGTGCCCCGGCCCGGTCCCGGCGGCCCCGGCAGGGCGCGCCGCCCGGCCGGGCCGGGCGTGGCGCGGCTGGGCCGGGTGACCGCCGGTTCGTCGCGGAAGCCCCCGGCACGCCGGGGGAGGCGGGGAGGACCAGGGGGTCAGACGGCGGCGACCATGGCCGTCTCGCCGTCCAGGGTGCGCCGCCACGCGCCGACCGCGCCGCGGGCGACGGGGGAGGCCCAGCCCGCCGCGCGGGCCGCGCCGCCGATGTGGAAGGCGTCGACGCCCACCGCCAGCAGGGCCGGCACGTGGTCGAGGCGCAGGCCGCCGCCGACGAGGAGCCGGGAGTCGTACCCGGTCTCGCCCTGCCGCGCCGACTCCGCCGCCAGGACCGGCAGGCCCGTGTCGACGCCGGCGGCCGAGCCGGCCGTCAGGTAGGTGTCGAGGCCGGGGAGGCCCGCGAGCCGTCTGCGCAGGGCGTCCCGGTCGGCGCAGTGGTCGATGGCGCGGTGGAACGTCCACCGGCAGCCGTCCAGCTCCGCGACGACCCGCTCCAGCGTCACGAGGTCGGGGTGGCCGTCCGCGTCGAGGAAGCCCAGCACGAACTCGTCGGCGCCCTCGGAGCGCAGCTCCCCGGCGACCCGCACCAGCGCGTCCACGTCGCCCGCCGTGAAGCCGTCCGCGAGGCGCAGCATCACGCGCAGCGGGACGTCCACGGCGGCGCGGACGCGGGCGTACGTCTCGCGGGACGGGGTCAGGCCGTCGGCGGCCATGTCGGTGACCAGCTCCAGGCGGTCCGCTCCTCCGGCCTGGGCCGCGATCGCGTCCTCCGCGTCGAGGGCGATCACCTCCAGGAGTACACGGTTGTTCATCGGACCCCAATCTCGACAGACGGCTACAGGTCTAGTCCAATGCTAATGCGTGGACGGCGTCCGCAGGAGGGCGCGGTCTACCCGAGGGGGGTATACACTGGGGGTCCTGGTATACCCCCCCTGGGTATTGGAGGAGTGAGATGAAGGGTCCCGCGACCACACCCGGCACCGCCGAGGTGGAACTCGCCATCGGCGGCATGACCTGCGCCTCCTGCGCCGCGCGCATCGAGAAGAAGCTCAACCGCATGGACGGCGTCGAGGCCACCGTCAACTACGCCACCGAGCGGGCGAAGGTCACCTACAAGGACGCCGACGTGTCCGTGCAGGACCTCATCACCACCGTCGAGGCCACCGGCTACACCGCCCGGCCGCCCGCGCCCCCCGCGAAGGCGGATGCGGAGGCGGGGGCGGAGTCCTCCGGGGAGCACGACGAGCTGCGCGACCTGCGGCAGCGGCTCCTGATCGCCCTCTTCCTGTCCGTTCCCGTCGTCGCCATGGCGATGATCCCGCCGCTCCAGTTCGACAACTGGCAGTGGCTCTCCCTCACCCTCGCCGCGCCCGTGGTCGTCCACGCGGGCTGGCCCTTCCACCGCGCCGCTTGGACGAACCTCCGGCACGGCGCCGCGACCATGGACACGCTGATCTCGGTCGGCACGGCCGCCGCGTTCCTGTGGTCCCTGTGGGCGCTGTTCTTCGGCACGGCCGGCATGCACGGCATGCGGCACCCGTTCGAGCTGACCATCGCCCGCGGCGACGGCAGCGCCAACATCTACCTGGAGGCCGCCGCAGGCGTCACCACCTTCATCCTCGCCGGCCGGTACTTCGAGGCCCGCTCCAAGCGGAAGGCGGGCGCCGCGCTGAGGGCGCTCATGGAGCTGGGCGCCAAGGAGGTCACCGTGCTGCGCGGCGGCCGCGAGGTGCGCGTGCCCACGGCGGAGCTGCGGGTGGGCGACCGGTTCCTCGTGCGGCCCGGCGAGAAGATCGCCACGGACGGCACCGTCGTGGAGGGTGCCTCCGCCGTCGACGCGTCCATGCTGACCGGCGAGTCCGTGCCCGTCGAGGTCGCGGTGGGCGACGCCGTCACCGGAGCCACCCTCAACGCCGGGGGCCGCCTCGTCGTCGAGGCCACCCGCGTCGGCGCCGACACCCAGCTCGCCCGCATGGCGAAGCTCGTCGAGGACGCCCAGAACGGCAAGGCGGCGGCGCAGCGCCTCGCGGACCGGATCTCCGCCGTCTTCGTCCCCGTCGTCATCGTCCTGGCCCTGGCGACGCTCGCCGGCTGGCTGCTGTCGGGTGCCGGGATGACCGCCGCGTTCACCGCCGCCGTCGCCGTCCTGATCATCGCCTGCCCGTGCGCCCTCGGCCTCGCCACGCCCACCGCCCTCATGGTCGGTACGGGCCGGGGCGCCCAGCTCGGCGTCCTCATCAAGGGCCCCGAGGTCCTGGAGAACACCCGCAAGGCCGACACCGTCGTCCTCGACAAGACCGGCACCGTCACCACCGGCCGCATGACCCTCCTCGCGGTGCGCACCACCGGGGCGACGGACGAGGCGGAGGCGCTGCGCCTCGCCGGCGCCCTGGAGAACGCCTCCGAGCACCCCGTGGCCCGCGCCGTCGCGGCCGGAGCGGCCGACAAGGTGGGCGACCTGGCCGTACCCGAGGACTTCGCGAACGTCCCCGGCCTCGGCGTCCGGGGCGTCGTCGAGGGGCGCACCGTCCTCGTGGGGCGGGAGAAGCTGCTCGCGCAGGCCTCCGTCGCCCTGCCCGCGCCGCTCGCCGCGGCGCGGGACGCCGCCGAGGCGGCCGGCCGCACCGCCGTCCTCGTCGCCTGGGACGGTGAGGCCCGCGCGGTCCTGGAGGTCGCGGACGCGGTGAAGGAGACCAGCGCGGAGGCCGTCCGCCGGCTGCGCGCCCTGGGCCTCACGCCGGTGCTGCTCACCGGCGACAACCAGGCCGTCGCGCGGGCCGTGGCCGCCGAGGTCGGCATCGACGCCGGGCACGTCATCGCGGAGGTCATGCCCGAGGACAAGGTCGACGTCGTCAAGCGCCTCCAGGCCGAGGGCCGCACCGTCGCCATGGTCGGGGACGGCGTCAACGACGCGGCCGCCCTCGCCCAGGCCGACCTGGGGCTCGCGATGGGCACCGGCACGGACGCGGCCATCGAGGCGGGCGACCTGACGCTCGTACGGGGCGACCTGCGCGCCGCGGCCGACGCGATCCGCCTGTCGCGGCGGACCCTCGCCACGATCAGGGGGAACCTGTTCTGGGCGTTCGCCTACAACGTGGCGGCCCTGCCGCTGGCGGCCGCGGGCTTCCTGAACCCGATGATCGCGGGCGCGGCCATGGCGTTCTCGTCGGTGTTCGTCGTCGGCAACAGCCTGCGCCTGCGCGGCTTCAAGGCCGCCGCCTGAGCACGGCCCCCCTCCCCGCGCGCCCCGCCGGCCCTGCCGACGGGGCGCACGGGCGTACCGGGCCGGACGGCTGCGCCTACGCGGGCTGCTCTCGCGGGGCCGCCTACGGGGACTGGGGGCGTATGGGTGCCCGGGTCTGGGGGAGGGTTCCCTCGTGGGCCGCTCGTGGGCGGCTTATGGGCAGAGGGGCCACACCCGTGCCGGGGAGGGGGAGGGTGCCGTGTTGGGCCGCTCGTGGAGCCGAAGGGGCGCGCGGGTGTCGGGAAGACGGGCGCGCGCAGGCCCCGAGGTACGAGGTGTCCGGGCTGGGGGAGGGCGCCCATGCGGGCCGCTCGGGGGGTTGAGGGGCCGCACTCTGTGCCGGGGAGGGGGACGGCGCCCCCCTGTACCGCTCGTGGAGCCGAAGGGGCGCGCGGGTGTCGGGAAGACGAGCGCGCGCAGGCCCCGAGGTACGAGGTGTCCGGGCTGAGGGAGGGCGCCCATGCGGGCCGCTCGGGAGGTTGAGGGGCCACACTCTGTGCCGGGGAGGGGGACGGCGCCCCCCTGTAGCGCTCGTGGAGCCGAAGGGGCGCGCGGGTGTCGAGGCGGTGATCGCGCGCAGCGCCCCGAGGTACGAGGGGCCGAGCACGTTCACCGCCTCGACACCCGCTCACAGCGCCCCGGAGGCGGAACGAGCCCAAAAAGGGGGGCGCCCCGGAGGCGGAACGAGCCAAAAAAGGGGAGAACATAGGCCCATGCCTCTCACCCCGCCCCCGCACCCCGCCCACGACGAGCTGCGCCGCCGTTGGGCGGAGACCGTCCACGAGGCGCGGGAGGGGCGTCCCGTCGGGGACGGCGGGCCGGATGTCGGCCGGTACGCCGACGACCTCCTGCGCCGCTGGGCCGAGCCGCAGCGGCGCTACCACACGACCGACCACCTCCTCGCCGTCCTGCGCCGCGTCGACGACCTCGCCGGCCATGCCGACGACCCGGCCGCGGTGCGGCTCGCGGCCTGGTTCCACGACGCGGTGTACCTGCCCGACCGGGACACCAACGAGGAGCGCAGCGCGCGGCTCGCCGAGCGGGCGCTGCCGGAGCTGGGGGTGGGGGCGGCGCGTACGGCGGAGGTCGCCCGGCTCGTCCGGCTCACCGCCACCCACGACCCGGCGCCCGGCGACCGGGACGGGGAGGTGCTGTGCGACGCGGACCTGGCGGTGCTGGCGGGCGCCCCGGAGGCGTACGAGGCGTACGCGGCGGCGGTGCGCGAGGAGTACGGGTTCGTGCCGGACGACGCGTTCCGCGGGGGCCGTGCCGCCGTGCTGGGGCAGCTGCTGGCCCTGCCGCGGCTGTTCCGCACCCCCTACGGCGCCGGGCGGTGGGAGGGTGCGGCGCGCCGCAACGTCGCCGCCGAGCTGGAGCGGCTGGGAATCTAGATCGTCCGGGCGGTGTTCTCACCGGACATGCCGTCCAACGACGATCATCCCTCCATCTCCGGTTCCCCCCTGCCCGCCTCCTCCGCCCCGGCCCCGGCCCGCATGCCGGCGGCCGTGTACATCCTGGGCCTGTCCGTCTTCGCGCTCGGTACCAGCGAGTTCATGCTGTCCGGGTTGCTGCCGCCCATCGCGGACGACATGGACGTGTCGATCCCGCGGGCGGGGCTGCTGATATCGGCCTTCGCGATCGGCATGGTCATCGGTGCGCCGCTCCTCGCCGTGGCGACGTTGCGGCTGCCCCGCAAGACGACGCTCGTCGCGCTGATCACCGTGTTCGGCCTCGGCCAGGTCGCGGGTGCCCTCGCGCCGTCGTACGGGGTGCTGTTCGCGTCCCGGGTGGTCAGTGCCCTGGCGTGTGCCGGGTTCTGGGCGGTCGGCGCGGCCGTCGCCATCGCGATGGTGCAGCCGGGGGCGCGGGCCCGCGCGATGGCCGTGATGATCGGCGGCCTGTCCATCGCGAACGTGCTGGGCGTCCCGGCGGGCGCGTTCCTCGGTGAGCAGCTGGGCTGGCGGTCGGCGTTCTGGGCGGTCGGCGCCGCGTCCGCGGTGGCCCTGGTCGGCGTGGTGACGCGGATCCCGCGCATTCCGCTGCCCGAGCGGAAGCCGGCGCTGCGGAGCGAGCTGACCATCTACCGGGACCGGCAGGTGTGGCTCGCCGTCGTCGTCACCGCGCTCGCGGCGGGCGGCGTGTTCTGCGCGTTCTCGTACCTGGCGCCGCTGCTGACCGACGTGGCCGGGCTGGCGTCCGGCTGGGTGCCGACGGTGCTCGGGCTGTTCGGGGTCGGCGCGCTGGTGGGGACGACGATCGGCGGGCGGGTCGCGGACGCGCACCTGTTCGGCGTGCTGCTCAGCGGCATCGCCGCGTCGACGGTGCTGCTCGCGGCGCTGGCGCTGTTCGCGGGCAGCCCGGTCGCGGCGGTCGCCCTGTCGTTCCTGCTGGGCGTGTCGGCGTTCTACACGGCGCCCGCCCTGAACGCCCGGATGTTCAACGTCGCCGGTGCCGCCCCGACCCTCGCGGGCGCCACGACGACGGCCGCGTTCAACCTGGGCAACACCGGCGGGCCGTGGCTCGGCGGGACGGTCATCGACGCGGGGCTCGGCTTCCCGGCGACCGCGTGGGCGGGTGCCGCGATGACGCTGGTCGCGTTCGCGGCGGTCGCCGTGGCGCTGCGGCTGCACCGCCGGGAGGCCCGTACGCCCAGCCGCATCGTCATGGGGGCGTCGGCGGAGCAGGCCGGGGCGCTCACGCGGAAGGCGCCGGACGCCGTTTAGGGCGGCGCAGCCCGGCCGCGGTGAGGCGCCGCACGAGTTCCTTCGACCCGATCTCCACGGCGCCCGCCGCGACGGCGTCCGCGTACCGGTCGGACGGGATGTCGTAGTGGTCGCCGTCGAAGGCGCGGGGCGGGCAGCCGATCGCGGCGGCCGCCGCGTGCAGTTCGTCGAACGACTCGTCGCTGACCAGGTGGGACCACATGCGGCCGTGGCCCGGCCAGTTCGGCGGGTCGATGTACAGGGTCACGTGAGACCGCCGACCGGGGCGACCACCACGCCGGCCCGCCCGCACACCCAGTGCGGGTCCGGGCCGAGCTCCGGTTCCACGTCCAGGGCGTGCGGGTCGCCGGAGTCGCAGACCGGGCACAGCGGCCAGCGCCCGTACCGCTCCAGCAGCGCGTCCTGCACGTCCTGCGCGACCAGCCCGGCGACGTACGCGAGGCCGTCCGGCCACTGCTCGACCCACCACCGGCGGTCCGCGACGGCGTCCTCGACGAGTGACACGATCTCCGCCTGGGCGACGTCCCGGGCGGACAGGTCGGCGAGGACCAGCGCACGTGCGGTGTGCAGTGCCTGCTCCACGGGGTCCGGCTTGCTCATACGGCCATTCTGACGCGCGGGGTTGACGCCCACCATCACTGAAAATACGTTTCAGGAGTGACCGAGGAACTGAAGGAAACTTTCACCGGTGGTGCGGTGGCGGTGGGCGGTGGGGCCGCCCCCGACCCGCTCGCCGCGAAGGTGCGCACCCTCGCCCCGTCCATGACGCGGTCCATGCAGCGCGTCGCCGAGGCCGTCGCCTCCGACCCGGCGGCCTGCGCCGCCCTCACGGTCACCGGCCTCGCCGAGCGGACCGGCACCAGCGAGGCGACCGTCGTCCGCACGGCCCGCCTCCTCGGCTACCCCGGCTACCGCGACCTGCGGCTGGCCCTCGCCGGACTGGCCGCCCAGCGCACCTCCGGCCGCTCCCCGTCGGTCACCTCCGACATCGCCGTCGACGACCCGATCGAGGCCGTCGTCGCCAAGCTCGCCCGCGACGAGCAGCAGACCCTCGCCGACACGGCCGCCGCGCTCGACACCGCGCAGCTCGCCGCGGCCGTCACCGCCCTCGTCGACGCCCGCCGCATCGACGTGTACGGCATCGGCGCCTCCGGCCTCGTCGCCCAGGACCTGGCGCAGAAGCTGCTGCGCATAGGGCTCGTCGCGCACGCCCACAGCGACCCGCACGTCGCCGTCACCGGCGCCGTGCAGCTCCGCTCCGGTGACGTCGCCGTCGCCATCACCCACTCGGGCGCCACCGCCGACGTCATCGAACCGCTCCGCGTCGCCTTCGAACGGGGCGCCACGACCGTCGCCGTCACCGGCCGCCCGGACGGGCCGGTCGCCCAGTACGCCGACCACGTCCTGACCACCTCCACCGCCCGCGAGTCCGAGCTGCGCCCGGCCGCCATGTCGTCCCGCACGAGCCAGCTCCTCGTCGTGGACTGCCTGTTCACCGGCGTCACCCAGCGCACGTACGCGACGGCCGCGCCCGCCCTGTCCGCGTCGTACGAGGCGCTCGCCCACCGCAGGACGCCGCGCCAGCGCACGACCCCCCGCTGAGCCCGCCGAGCACCGAGAGAGCCGCACCATGAACGACCCCGCCGCACTCCGCACCCAGCTGGGCGCCCTCACCACCGAGGAGTTCCGCCCCGACCTCGCGGACGTCGACACGCGCTCCACCCTCGACATCGCCCGCGCCATGAACGCCGGGGACCGGACCGTCCCCGACGCGGTCGCCGCGCAGCTGCCCCGCATCGCCGCGGCGATCGACGCCATCGCGCCCCGCATGGCGCGCGGCGGGCGCCTGGTCTACGCGGGCGCGGGCACCGCCGGGCGGCTCGGCGTGCTGGACGCCAGCGAGTGCCCGCCCACCTTCAACGCCGACCCGTCGCAGGTCGTCGGCCTCATCGCGGGCGGGCCCGACGCGCTCGTACGGTCCGTGGAGGGCGCGGAGGACTCGGCGGCCCTCGCCCACGACGACCTCGGGGCCCTCGCCCTCACCCCGGACGACACGGTCGTCGGCGTGTCCGCGTCCGGCCGCACCCCGTACGCGGTGGGCGCCGTCACCCGCGCGCGCGAGGCGGGCGCCCTCACCGTCGGCCTCGCCTGCAACGCGGGCAGCGCCCTGGCGGCGGCGTCCGACCACGCGATCGAGGTGGTCGTCGGGCCCGAGTTCGTCACCGGCTCGACGCGGCTGAAGGCCGGTACGGCGCAGAAGCTCGTCCTCAACATGATCTCGACGATCACGATGATCCGCCTCGGCAAGACGTACGGGAACCTGATGGTCGACGTGCGGGCCACCAACGCCAAGCTGCGCGCCCGCTCCCACCGCATCGTCGCGCAGGCCACGGGCGCCGGCGACGAGGAGATAGCGCGGGCCCTGGAGGCGACGGGCGGCGAGGTGAAGCACGCCATCCTCGTCCTGCTGGGCGGGGTGGACGCCCCGGCCGCCGCGCGCCTCCTCGCGGAGCACCACGGTCACCTGCGCGCCGCGCTGGCAGCGGCGGCCCCCTGACGCACTCCCCGCACGCGAGGCCCCCCACATGACGACGACCGAAGACCCCCGCCCGTCGGACCACCGCTCCACGGCCGCCGCGCTCCTGCCGCTCGTCGGCGGCGCCGCCAACGTCACGTCCGTCACGCACTGCATGACCCGCCTGCGCCTCGCCCTCGGCGACCGCGCCCTCGTCCGGGACGCGGAGCTGCGCGCCCACCCGGCGGTGCTGGGCGTGGTGGAGGACGAGGGGACGTACCAGATCGTGCTGGGCCCGGGGAGGGTGGCGCGGGTCGCCCCGGAGTTCCGGGCCCTGGTCGCCGAGGCGGCGGCCCCGGACGCCACCGGGCCCCCGGACACCGCGGGTCCGGCAGGTCCCGCCGAACCGGGCGGGCCGGGTGAGCCGGGTGAGCCTGTCGAGCCGGGCGGCCCCGGAGGGCCGGGCGGGCCGGGCGGTGCGGCGGCGCGGCCCGCCGCCGCGGGGGACGCGCGGCCGGTGCGCCGCCTCCTGCGCCGCGTCGCGAACGTCTTCGTCCCCCTCATCCCCGCCCTCATCGGCTGCGGCGTCATCGCCGGACTGGGCGGCCTGCTGGTCAACCTCGGCGTCCTGCCCTCCCTCACCCCCGCCCTCACCGCGATCGCGTCCGGCTTCATGGCGCTGATCGCCGTCTTCGTCGGCTACAACACGGCGCAGGAGTTCGGCGGCACCCCGATCCTGGGCGGGGCCGTCGCCGCGGTCGTCGTCTACGCGGGCGTCGCCCGGATCGAGGTGTTCGGGCAGCAGCTGTCACCCGGCCAGGGCGGGGTGCTGGGCGCGCTCGCGGCGGCGTTCCTCGCGACGCGCGTCGAGAAGTGGTGCCGCCGCCGCGTCCCCGAGGCCCTGGACGTCCTCCTCACCCCCACCCTGACCGTCCTCGTCGCGGGCCTCGCCACCGTGTACGGGCTGATGTACGCGGCCGGGAAGGTCGCGTCGGCCATCGGCACCGCCACCGACGGGCTCCTCGCCCACGGCGGCGCGGCGGCCGGGTTCGTCCTCGGCGGGCTGTTCCTGCCGCTCGTCATGCTGGGCCTGCACCAGGCGCTGATCCCCCTGCACGCCACGCTGATCGAGCAGCAGGGGTACACGGTCCTCCTGCCGGTCCTCGCCATGGCGGGCGCCGGGCAGGTGGGCGCGGCGCTCGCCGTGTACGTGCGGCTGCGCCGGGCCGAGGGGCTGCGCCGGACGATCCGCTCCGCGCTGCCCGCCGGGCTGCTGGGCGTGGGCGAGCCCCTCATCTACGGCGTGACGCTGCCGCTGGGCCGCCCGTTCGTGACGGCGTGCGTGGGCGGGGCGGTCGGCGGGGGAGTGGTCGGCCTGTTCGGGATGGGGGGCGACACGGTCGGCTCGACGGCGATCGGCCCGTCCGGCTGGGCGCTGTTCCCCCTGCTGGACGGGCCGGGCGGCCCCCTCGCCACGGTCGGCGCCTACGCGGCGGGCCTGTTCGCCGGGTACGCGGCGGGCTTCGTCGCGACGTACTTCTTCGGCCTCCGGAACGTGACCCCGCCCGCCCCGTGACGGCGGCGCGGCGCTCCTGCCGCCCGCCGCGGGCGGTCCACCCTTCGGCGTCCGCCGAAGGGTCCGCCGCCTACGGTCGGGACCATGAACGCCACGCCCACGACCGCGCCCGTCCGGCACCACCGCACCCTCACCCCGAGCATCCTGTACTTCGGCACCCCGGTGGTCCTCCTCACCACCGAGAACCCGGACGGCACCGCCAACCTGGCGCCCGTGTCGTCCGCGTGGGCGCTCGGCCGGACGGTCGTCCTCGGCCTGGGCGTGGACGGCCGCACCGCGCACAACCTGGCGGACCGCCCCGACCTGGTCGTCAACCTGCCCTCCCCGGACCTGTGGGAGGCGGTGGAGCGCCTGGCCCCGCTGACCGGCGCCGACCCGGTGCCGCCCGCCAAGCGGCCCGTCTACCGGTACGAGCCGGACAAGTTCGCCGCCGCCGGGCTGACCCCGCAGGCGTCGGTACGGGTCGGCCCGCCGCGCGTCGCGCAGTGCCCGCTCCAGCTGGAGGCCCGCGTGCGGCAGCGCACCCCCAGCGCCGACGGCTCCTTCTGGACGGTGGAGGCGGAGGTCCTCCACGTCCACGCCGACCCGGACATCACCGTCCCGGGCACCCAGCACGTCGACCCGGGCGCGTGGAGCCCCCTCGTCTACAACTTCCGCCACTACCACGGCCTCGGCCCGGAGCTCGGCCACGGTTTCCGCTCCGAGACGGCGGCCCGCCGGGCGGGATGAGGGGGCGCTAGCGCCTGGCCTCCAGGGACCTGAGGTAGGTCTCGTCGTTCCACAGCCCGGACAGGACCGTCGCCTTCAGCAGTGGCAGGCCGACCGCCGGGGTGGTGCGGGTCGCGTCGGCGTCCGGCGCGGGCGCGTTGTACGCCGTGACGGTCACGTACACGCCACCCGGTCGGGCGCCGGTGACGACCCAGCGGACGACGCCCTTGCCGCCGCCCTCCACCGGTTCCTGGCGGACGGCGAGCTGCGGCTCGGACGTCGTGTTCCGCCGGGACTCGTCCCGCCGCAGTTCGATCAGGCCGGGCCCGAGGCCGTCCTCGTCCTCGATCCGCTTCCCCTCGATGCCGAGCTCGTCCATGTAGCGGTAGGGCGCCGTCGGCCGGGTGGGGCCGCCGGTCTCCTCTTCCGGCGCGGCGGGCAGGGCCCCGAGGGCCTTCTTCCACGCGGGTGACATGGCGACGGACTTCAACTGCTCCAGCGTCAGCGGCGGTTCGTCCCGGACGGGCCGCCGCTTCTCCCCCGGGGCGTTCCAGGCGGTGACCTCCACCATGTCGCCGCCGGCCGAGACGTACGTGGCCTTCCGCTCCACCAGCCCCTTCCCGGGGCGCGCCTCGTAGGCGTCCACCGCGGATCCGCCCGGCAGCTCCTGCCGCTTGCAGGCGCGGGGGTAGCACCTCGTGAACTGCTGGGTGGAGGGGCCGTCCGGGTCGACGCGGTACAGCGCGACCTCGACCCGGGCCCCGCCCTCGCCGTCGTCGTACAGGACGGACCCGGCCGGGCCCAGCGGGTGGGAGGTGTCCCGCCCGTCCGGCGCGGTGATCGTCCCCTTGGGCAGCAGCGAGGTGAGCGTGGCGGCCATGCCCGGGCCGGTCACGGTGACCGGGGGCCTCACCCAGGCCGGGTCCATCGGCTTCTCGCCGAGCAGCGGATCGGGCTTCGGGAGCCGGTCGAGTTCCTTGCGCCACTCACCGGCGCGCATCAGCCGGGTCACGTCCCCCCACAGCACCGGCTCCGGCCGGCTGCCCCTGGGGCTCTTCGGGTCGGGCGCGTTCCACACGGTCACCTCGATGAAGTGCCCGTCCGGCGTGACCTCCTGGTTCCGGTCGTGCCAGACCTCGGCCGCGCCGGCTTTCCCCGTGCGGCCGGAGCGGGAGGTGTCGCGGCCCGTGTCCCCCCGGCGGGGGTCCGCCACGCCCATGCGGAAGTCGACGAGTCCGGCGCCGCTCCTGCCGTCGTCGTACACGAACGACACGTGCACGTACTCGCCGGGCTTGCGCGGGAAGTCCTTCCTCCGGCTGATCGTGCCGTCGGGCAGGAGCTTCTCGAAGGTCGCGAGCACCCGCTCGCCCCCCACCACCGGCGTCTCGTCGGCGACCGACGCCTCCCGGTCGAGGTCGGGCAGGATCCCGCTCGCGTAGGCGCCCGTGCCGAGCACGCCGAGCGCGATCACGCTCGCGGCGACGGCCCATGTCCGCCTGCGGCGCACGCTGTGACGTCCCCGCTCCGTGGCTGTCATGATCAACTTCTCCTGTCGGTCGGTGTCGAAGCTGTCGCCGACGCGGCGCAGCGCCTCGCCGAGTTCGTCCTCAAAGGGCATGGACATCCACCAGTTCGCGTAGGGGGTCGAGGAGGGGCGGGCCCGCGGGCCGGCGGTCAGGCCGACACGAACTCGGCCAGGCTGGGCCCCAGGAGGGCCCGCAGACGCGCCAGTGCCCGCGTGGACCGGGTCCGTACGGCGGCGGCGCTGGTGTTCATGGCGTGGGCGGTCTCCTCGACGCTGCGGTCCTCCCAGTAGCGCAGCACCACCACCGCGCGGTCCTTCGGCGGCAGTTGCGCGAGGGCGTGCAGGAGTGCCAGCCGCGTGTCCGGGTCGCAGGCCGGTAAGGCCTGCCCGTCCGGGAGTTCCGAGAGGACGACCTCGTCGGAGGAGCGGCGGCCCCGGTGGGTGAGGAACGCCCGGACCAGGACGGTCTGGGCGTACGCGGCGGGGTTGTCGATCCGGCGGCCCAGGCGGCGCCCCCACGCGACGTACATCCGCCGCAGCGTCTCCTGCACCAGGTCCTCGGCGAGGTGGACGTCGCCGCTGGTGAGGAGGCACGCGGACCGGAGGAGATGCCCCGTGCGGGCGGCCGCGAACTCCATGAACTCGTCCGCACGGGACCTCTTCATGCCCTCACCGTTCGTCGCTGTCGTCGGGCGGGGCCTGCGTGCCCCCTCACCCGTACGACCCGGTGGGGCCGGGGAAACGTTTCACATCCCCTTCGGCGCGGAACGCCCCGGTCCGGACGGCCGCCGTCCGGGCCGGGGCAGGGGCCGGGGCAGGAGGATCACCCCCACTGGCCCGGCCGGTAGTCGCCGGCGGGCTGACGGGTGAGGACGTTGACCCGGTTGTAGGCGTTGATGACGGCGATGAGCGACACGAGGGCGGCGAGCTGCTCCTCGTCGAAGTGCCGGGCGGCCCGCGCCCACGCCTCGTCGGTGACGCCGCCGGCCGCGTCCGCGATGCGGGTGCCCTGCTCGGTCAGTTCCAGGGCGGCCCGCTCGGCCTCCGTGAAGACGGTGGCCTCGCGCCACACCGCGACCAGGTGGAGGCGGGTCGGGGACTCACCGGCGTGCGCGGCGTCCTTGGTGTGCATGTCGGTGCAGGCGCCGCAGCCGTTGATCTGGCTGGCGCGGATCTTCACCAGCTCCTGGACGGCGGCGGGCAGGGGCGAGTCGGTGACGACCTTGCCGGCCGAGGCGAGGGAGCGCAGGAACCGGGCGCCGACGGGGTTGCCGTAGAAGGCGAGACGAGCGTCCATGGGGAACTCCTGGGTCGTTGCGGTGGGTTGCTTGCACCGGGTTGACGGACCGGGCAGGGAGGTCGTGACGGCGCAGGGAGGTGACCTGGGTCACCCGCCTGCGGCGCGGGCTGACGCCGAGCGGGTCCCCGGCGCCGCGTGAGCTCCCACCGCCTCACGGTGTCCCGCCGCCTCACGGCCCCCACCGCCTCACGCCCCCCCGTTGCCTTACGGCCCCCCCGCCGCTTCACGGCGCCCCCGGCCGGACGGGCGCCGCGGACCGCTCCGGGGCCCGGCCGCTCCGGAAGCGCGCCCCGGTTCACGGAGGCCGCCCGGTCCGCCGTTATTTATTCAACTAGCTTTGATTTTATTGGTCTTGACCAATGCCCACGGTGCTTGGCATGCTGGCAATGGCCGTAACCGATCATGCGCTCGCGTGATGCGGGCGCTCCATCGGATATGTGTCACATTCTGAGACAGGGGGCCGGACAGGAAAGCGCTCGCCGTGACCGGCGCAGCGGCTCAGGTGTCAGAAAACCGTGCCACCCTTCTCGCGATCCGATGATGCATCGCCCCTGGTCAAAGAGCGGTCAGAGGCCCTGTGAAAGGGCTTTCGCAATCGCCGGCCGCGTGCTCCTCACATTCCTCCGCCACGCAATAAGCCCGCAATATCTGCGCGGAGGACGATTTCTGCCCCATGTGCATTCCGTGGACTGTCAGAGAAAAGGAGGTCTGCGTCAGCCGTGCAAGGAAATCTGATCACACAGAAAGCCGTACCGGTCGCCTGCGCGTCCGAGCGGGAATCCCCGGGCGACGCCGCCGACCTGTGGGCCCGGGTGGCCCTGCCGGCGGCGTCACCCGAGCCCCCCGCCGAGCCCGTCGCCGCCCCCGGCCTGCGCCTCGCCCTGTCCCTGCTGGAGGAGGGCGTGCTGACCAGCCGCGCCAACCGCTCCTGCGGGTCGTACGTGGCGCGGGCGGTGCCGTCGGCCGGAGCCGTGTACCCGTACGAGTTCGCCGTCCTCGCCGTGGAGAACGGCGTGCCGACGGCCTTCCGGATCGACGCCGACCGCCGCACCTGCGCCCGGACGGCCGCCGGCGCCCCCGTCACCGCCGCGCTGGACGCGTCCGCGCTGGACGTCCCGGACGGCGGCGCGCTGGTGGTCACGCTCACCCGCCCCTGGCTCTCGATGCGCAAGTACGGCGACCGCGGCTACCTGTACACGCAGCTCGACGCGGGGCACGCGGCCGGGAACCTCGTCCTGGCCGCGGCCGGCCGCGGCGCCGCGGGGGCGCTGCGGCTGCGCTTCCCGAGGGAGGCCCTCTCCGCGCTGCTGGAGGCGGGCGAGAACTGCCGGGAGATCCACTCCGCGGTCCTGGTGCCGGCCGCCCCGGCCGACGAGTCGTGGACCCGCTGGACGGTGCACGACGACACCGACCGGGAACTGCGCGGGCCCACCTGGCGGTCGTGGCTGGAGAGCACCTGCTGGGACTCCCTCACCGGGTGGTCCGCGCCCTCCGGCGCCCCCGCCCTCAAGGCCGCCCCCGCCCCGCTCGCGCACCTGTCCGCCGACCGGCGGCCGGACGGCGGGGACGGCGGCCTGGGCGACCCGTCCCAGTGGCCGGAACTGATCGGGACGCGCGTCTCCAGCAAGGCGTTCACCGGCGAACCCGTCTCCGCCGCCGCCGTCTGGCAGGCGGTCTCGGCCCTGTCGACGCCGCTGGAGACCGACCTGCCCGCCCCCTCGCCGCTGTCCGCGACCCTGGTCCTGCGGTCGACGACGGAACCCGGGCAGGACGCCGTGTACCGGCTGCGCACCGGCGAGCGGCGGCCGGGACGGCTGCCGTCCACCGACGAGGTGGCCCGCGCCTGCATGCAGCAGCGCGCCCTCGCCGGCGCCGCCGCCGTCCTGCTGCTGCACGTGCCGCGCACCTCGCTCGCCGGGGCCGGATCGGCCGCCGACGCCGAGAACCTGCGCGAACTCGCCTTCCGCTGCGGCGCCCTGGGCCAGCTGCTCTACCTGGGCGCGAACCGCGCGGCGGTCGGGGTGACCGCCATCGGCGGCTTCGACACGCCGCTGTGGCGCACGCTGGCGGGACTGCCGGAGGACGACGAGATCCTCTACGCCCTGCTGCTCGGCTGCCCGGACGACTCGGGGATCAAGTTCGACCGGCTCGCCACCGCGCACGCCCAGAACGAGCGGTGAGCCCGATGAACACCGTCCTTCCCGACGTCTTCACCGAGGTCCTCGCCCGCCACGGCGACCGCGTCGCGGTCACCGACGCCGACGGCTCCCTCGGCTACGCCGCACTCGCCGACCGGGCCCGTGCCGCGGCGGACACGCTCGCCCGGCACGAAGTGCCCGGCGAGCGGCTGCGGGTGGGCCTGTACGCCGCCAACTCCACCGACTACGTCGTCGGTTACCTGGCGGCGCTGTTCGCCGGAGCGGTGCCCTTCCTGGCCGACTCGGCCTTCGGCCCGTTCGAACTCTCCCGGATCGCCGAGGACTGCGGGCTGGACCTGCTGGTCCACGCCCCGGGCGCCGACGTCCGGGCCGTCGTGGACCGGGCCCCCGGGGACGCCGGCGGGATCGGCGCCCTCGGCGTCAGCCGGGTCCGCCGGTACGACGCCCCCCGCCCGCGGCTGCTGGACGACACCGAGGTGTGCCGCTTCACCTCCGGCTCCACCGGCCGGCCCAACTGCATCGAGTTCTCCGGCGCGGCCGTGTCCGCGGCGGCCGCCAACTGGGCGAAGGGCACCGGACTCACGGCCGGGGACCGGATCGCCTGTTTCGCCGCGCTCTCCAACGGCCTGGCCTTCAACACCTCGCTGCTGGCGGCCTTCCTCCCGGGCGCCTCCCTGCACCTGTCGCAGGGCCTGCCCACCGCCTCCCGGGTCGTACGGCTCCTGGAGGGCACCGCCGCCACCCGGCTGGTGGCGTTCCCCGCGCTGTACGAGTCGATCGTGCGGCGCGCCCCGAAGGAGGGCTTCGCCACCGTCCGGGCCGCGATCTCCTCCGGCGCCCCGCTGCGCGAGACCGTGCGCGAGGAGTTCACCCGGCTCACCGGCGTGCCGATCCACAACTACTACGGGGTCGCCGAGGCGGGGCCGCTGACGTACGCCCCCGACGGGTCCGGCAGCGGGCTCGGACCCCCCCTGCCCGGCGTGCGCCTGCTCGCGGAGGAGCAGGGCATCCGGGTCCGCAGCGAGTCGATGGGCTCGCGCTACCTCAACGCCCCCGGCGTGTTCGAGGAACGCCTCGACGGCGAGGGCTACTACCGCACCGGCGACCAGGGCCACCTGGTCGACGGCGTGCTCCACCTGACCGGGCGCACGAGCCGGCTGGTCAACGTGGGCGGACGCAAGATCGACCCGATCGAGATCGCCGACGTGCTGCGCGCGGCCCCCGGGGTGCTGGACGCGGTCGCCTTCGAGGCCGAGAACCAGCACGGCGAACCGGCCCTGGCCGCCGTCGTCGCCGTCGGGGCCGGCGTGACCGCGCAGTCCCTGCGCACCCACTGCGCGGCGACGCTCCCCTCGTTCAAGGTGCCCGGCATCCTCCGCCTGGTGGACCGCATCCCGGCGAACTCGATCGGAAAGCCGTCCGTCGAACGCCTGCGGCGCCTGCTCGGCGAGCCCCGGAACGACTGAACCCCCTCTCGAGACACAGGAAACCCCATGGACAGCAGCGCGCTCCGCACCAAGATCCTCGACCTCGCCGTCGCCGCGGGGGACGGCAGCGTCACCGCCGCCGAACTCGCCGGCGCCGGCTACTCGCTGCGCGACGTCGGCTACTCCTCCCTCTCCTACATGCGCCTGATCGACAGCATCGAGAACGAGATCGGCGTCTACCTGGACCCGGAGGCCGACATCGAGCACTACGAGACCATCGACTCCGTCACGGCCCTGGTGATCGCCAGCGGGACGGGCGCCGATGCCTGAGAGACCCGTGGGCGGGAGCCCCACGATCGGGATCGTCGGCCTCGGGCGGCTCGGCTCGGCCCTGCGGTCGGTCTGCCGGGACCACGGCACGAGGGTGACCCTCACCGCCTCCCGCCGCGGCGGCTGGTCCGTCGAGGAGGTCCCCGACGTGCTCGTCGACGCCAGCGCGCCCGGGGCCCACGCCGAGGTCCTCGACTACTGCGCCACCCACCGGGTCCCGCTCGTCGCCTGCGTCTCGAACCTGGCGGACACCCAGTGGAAGGCGCTGGAGGGCCTGGCCGAGAAGGTGCCGGTGGTCCGGGCCACCAACCTCTCCTTCGCCCACTACCTCCAGGTGCGCATCGCCGAGTTCACCGCCGCCCTCACCGCCGGCGGGCCCGGCGCGACCACCACCGTCCGGGAGCGGCACCCGCTCGGCAAGGCCCACCGGCCGAGCGCCACCGCCCTGGCGCTGGCCGACACCTGGGCCCGGGCGAGCGGCCGGGCGGTGGCCGACGTCGCCGACGAGCGGGCCGGGCTGCCGGTCAGCGAACACGAGCTGACCCACACCTGGGACGGCGAGTCGCTGCACGTACGGCACCACGTCGGCAGTTGGACGGTACCGGCCCGGGGCGCGCTGGCCGCCGCCGGCTGGGCCCGCGCCGCGTCCCCCGGCCTGGTCACCATGCGGACCGTCTACGGCGACCTGACAGCGAGGAGCACGACATGACCACCGACGAACCCCAGCCGCTGAGCCCGGCCGAACGCCGGCTCGTCCTCCAGGTGGCGATCGGCGCCCGGATGCTCTCCCTCGACGGGCACGACGACTTCAACCAGGGCCAGATCTCCGCCCGGATGCCCGGCGGGGACGAGTTCTTCATCAAGGGGGCGCTGGTCGGCTTCGACGAGGCCGCCCCGGCGGACGTGGTCCGCTGCCCGGTGGACCCCGCCCTGCCCGCGCCGCCGCTGGCGCCGCCGGAGCTGCCCCTGCACCAGGCCGTCTACCGCGCCCGCCCGGACGTCAACGGCATCGTCCACAGCCACGCCCCGTACACCCTGCTGTTCGGCGCCACCGACCTGCCGATGCGCCCGATCTCGCACGACGGCGCCTACTTCCGCGACCGGATCGGCCTGTTCACCGAGACCAGCAACACCGTCCTGGACATCGGGACCGGTGAGCGCATCGCCAAGGACCTCGACGACCACCCGGCCGTCCTGCTGCGCAACCACGGTGGGGTGGTCGTCGGCAAGAGCGTGCGGCACGCCGCCGTCTTCGCCCAGGTGCTGGAGCGGGCCTGCCGCCTCCAGCTGACCGCCGAGGGCACCGGCGTCCCGTACACCTGGTCCACCGAACGGGACGTCGCCGCCAAGCAGGACTTCATCTACGCCGACCTCTCCGTCCGCTCGTACTGGGACCACGCCGTCCGCCGGGTCGGCCGGCACTGGCCGGAGACCACCGGCTGGGGCCGCGCCTGACCGCGCCGCCCGAACGGTCCCCACCGGTGGAGGATCCGCCGCCACGGAGCAGGCGGGCCGCCGCGCCCTCGCGGGCCGGGGGCGCGCGGCCCCGCTCCGCCCACCACACCCGACACCCACGGAGGTCGTCCGATGAAGGTCCAGCGCATCCTGCCCACGGAGGAGGCGGCCGAGCTGCTCGGCCTGGTCCGGGAGATCGCGACCGGTGAACTCGCGCCCCGCGTCGCCGCGTTCGAGGCGGCCCACGAGTTCCCCCGGGAGGTCGTGCGCACCCTGGGCAAGGCCGGGCTGCTGAGCCTGCCGTACCCCGAGGAGTACGGCGGCGGCGGACAGCCGTACGAGGTCTACCTCCAGGCGCTGGAGGAGATCGCCTACCACTGGTTCGCGGTGGCCGAGGCCGTCAACGTGCACAACCTCGCCTGCTTCGGCACCGCCGCGTACGGCACCCCGGCCCAGCGCGAGGAGCTGCTGCCCGACATGTTGGGCGGCGAACTCCTGGGCGCCTACTGCCTGTCCGAGCCGGAGGCCGGCTCGGACGCGGCCTCGCTCACCACCCGGGCGGTGCGGGAGGACGACGGCTACCGCGTCACCGGCACCAAGGCCTGGGTCACCCACGCCGGCCACGCGGACTTCTACAACGTCTTCTGCCGCACCGGCGGGCCGGGGGCCCGGGGGCTGTCCTGCCTGGTGGTCCCCGGCGGCACGCCGGGCATGGTGGTGCACGCGGCCGAGCGGAAGCTGGGCGTCTGGTCCAACCCCACCGCCCAGGTCGGGTTCGAGGACGTCCGGGTGCCGGCCGGGCGGCTGATCGGCCGCGAGGGCAAGGGCTTCCTGATCGCGATGGGCGCCCTGGACTGCGGCCGGCTGGGCATCGCGGCCTGCGCGGTCGGCATCGCCCAGGCCGCCGCCGACTACGCCGTGCGGTACGCGAGGGAACGCCGCCAGTTCGGGCAGCGGATCGCCTCCTTCCAGGGCGTCGGCTTCATGCTCGCCGACATGGCCACCCAGATCGCCGCGGCGCGGGCCCTCACCCTGGCGGCCGCCCGCCTGAAGGACGCCGGTCTGCCGTACTCGCTGGAGGCGGCGAAGGCGAAGCTGTTCGCCACCGACACGGCGATGAGGGTGACCACCGACGCGGTGCAGGTCCTCGGCGGCGCCGGCTACGTCTCCGACCATCCGGTGGAGCGCTGGATGCGCGAGGCCAAGCTGCTGCAGATCGTCGAGGGCACCAACCAGATCCAGCGCCTGGTCATCTCGCAGGGCCTGGACTAGCCGTCCCGGCCCCCTTCCGGCCGGCGTCGTACGAGACAACCGAAAGCAGGTGTGGGAACACGATGACCACGGTCGAGAGGCGGACCCTCGCACTGGACCGCGCGCGAGCGGGGACGGGCCCGGCCACCTGGGGGCAGCGGGCGATCTGGGGCGTCGTCACCCGGCTCGGGGACGACGCGCCCAGGTACAACCTGCGGCTCGACCTCCCCCTCGCCCCGCCCCGCCCCGCCTCCCGCGTGCTCGCGGACCTCACGGAGCTGCTGCGGATGCACGACAGCCTGCACACCAGGCTCCTGCCGGACGGCGGGGACGGCCTGGAGCAGGTCGTGGACGGCGGCGGCGAACTCCCGGTGGAGGTCCGCGCGTGCTCCGCCGCCGAGGCCCCGAAGGTCGGCGGGGCCCTCATGGAGGAACTGGCGGGGCGCCCCTTCGACCACGCCCGGGAGTGGCCCTTCCGGGTCGGCCTCGTGGAGTGCGGGGGCCTGGTCCACCGGCTGGTGCTGGCGGCGTCGCACACCGCGATGGACCTGTGGGGGGAGGGCCGGATGCTCCGCGACCTGCGGCTGATCGAGTCGGGGGAGTCCGCCGGCGCGCTGCTCCTGGCACGCCCCGCCCTCCAGCCCCTGGAGGCCGCGGAGCTCCAGGCGTCGCCGCTCGGCCGCCGCCGGGACGAGGCGGCCCGGCGCTACTGGTGCGAGCGGCTGGCCGCCGGGCCCCGGCGGATCCTCCCCGGGCCCGCGGCGCCGGACCGGGCGGCGGCCGACCCGGACCGGCGGTTCCCCAACGCGCTGCTGCGCTCGCCCGCGCTGGCGGTCGCCGTCGAGCGGGTGGCCCGGCGGCTGGGGGTGAGCGACGCCGCGGTGCTGCTGGGGGCGGCCTCCCACCGGCTGGCCCGGATGTCCGGGAGCCGCGACGTCCTGTTCCAGGTGGTGGTGAGCAACCGCTTCCAGCCGGCCGCCGCCGAGTCGGTCAGCACGATGGCGCAGGAGGCCGTGTTCCTCCTCACCGACGCGGACCGGGACTTCGAGGACGCGGTACGGCGGACGCGGTCCGTCTCGTTCGGCGCGTTCCGCCACGCGGGATACGACAAGTGGGCGCTGGACCGGGAGGTGGCGCGGCTGGTCGGGCGCGGCGAGGCGGCCGACCACTCGTACTGGTGGAACGACACCCGGGACCCGGCCGACGGGCCGTTCGACACCGTCGAGCGGCCGCGGTCCCCGCTGGGCGAGCTGCTCGGCCGGACCGAACTGACCTGGCCGACGGAGTTCCTGCCCCGGGCGAACGTCTCGATGGCGGTGGACGTGCTGACCGCGCCGGGCGCCCTGGAGCTGGCCATGACCGCCGACCCGGCGGTCCTCACCCGCGAGGGGATGGAGCGCTTCCTGCGCGGGGTCGAGGAGTCGGTGGTCGCCGAGGCGGTCGCCCGGGGGGACGGATGAGCGCGCGGTACGCGGGAATCGCCTGGACGGGCGCGGGCTACCGGGTCGAGGTCCTCGACGCCGCGGGGCGCCGGGTGGCGGAGCCGGGCGACTGGCGTGCCGACCGGGTCGCCGAACTCATCGCCTGGCTGCGGGACCTGGACGGGCAGCGGCCGCCGGCCGTGGTCGTCGACAGCACCAACGGCCTGCTCGACGGGCCGATGACGGCGGCGGGCCTGGAGGTCTACCGCGCCGACCCCTGGCTGCTGCCGCCCCGGCCGCGGTTCGGTTCCGTCCCGGCCGGCCGGCTGGCGGAGCAGGCGCGGAGCGCGCCCGGCACGCTGGCCCGGGTGACCGCCGAGGGCGGCAGCCTGACCGGCCGCGCCGACGAGTTCCACGAGGGCGTACGGCGCGGCGAGCCGATGCTGGCGGCGCTGACGGCGGCCGGACGCTGCTTCGAGCACGGCCGCCGGGACACCCCGCGGGCCGCGCTCACCTTCGACGACGGCCCCGATCCGGTGCACACCCGCCGGATCCTGGGGATCCTGGACCGCTACGGCGTCCGGGCGACCTTCTTCTGCGTCGGCCACCACGTCGCGGCGCTGCCCGACGAGGTGCGCCGGATCGCCGCGGCCGGCCACGAACTGGGCAACCACTCCTGGTCGCACCCCTTCCTGCCCGACCTGACGCCGGAGCAGCTGCGCGAGCAGCTCGACCGGACGGCGGAGGCGGTGGCCCGGGTGACCGGCGGGGCCCCGAGGTGGTTCAGGCCGCCGTACGGCGGCCTGGACCCGGAGGTGCTGGCCACCCTGGCGGAGCACCCGACCACCCTGGCGCTGTGGGACGTGGACTCCCGCGACTGGGCCAGGCCGGGGCCGGAGCGGATCGCCGCGACCGTCCTGGGGGCCGCCGGGCCGGGCTCGGTGGTGCTGATGCACGAGGGCGGCGGCGACCGCGACCAGACCGTGCGGGCCCTCCCGGCGATCATCGAGGGTCTGCTCGCGCGCGGCCTGGAACTGGTGCCCGTGGGAGAGCTGCCCGCGCCGCCCGTCCAGGCCGGCCCCGCCGGACCCCCCTGACCCGCCCTGTCCCGGACCGCCCCGCGGACCGGCCGCCGGGGCCCCGGCGCCCCGGCGGCGGCCCACCGCGCGGCGCTGGACGGGACGCCGGGCGGCCACTCGACCACCACGACCACGAACCACGGCTGGAGCAGGGAAGAGTCATGAGAGAGCGCTCGGCAGAGCACACCGCGGCGGTGGCGCCCCCGCAGGACCAGGACCGGCCCGCCGAGGGCCCGCCGACGGGGGAACCGGCGATCTGGTCGCGCAACTTCCAGTACTACTTCACCGCCCGCAGCGCGGGCCTGCTCGGCTGGGCGATGCTGCCGGTCGCGGTCTCGGCCGGGCTGCTCAGCGCCGGGTACGGCCTGAGCACGGCGGGGAACGCGATGGCCTTCCTGGTCGGCCCGTTCGCCGGGCTGGTGCTGTTCGGCGGGGTGCTCGCGGACCGCTTCACCGCCCGCCGGCTGATGATCGCCGCGGACCTGGCCAACCTCACCGCCCACGTGCTGCTCGCCCTCCTCTTCCTCCGCGGCATCGACCAGCTGTGGCACCTGTACGCGCTGCTGGTGGTGGCCGGCGTCGCCAACGCGATGTTCCAGCCGGGCGCCTCCTCGACCGTCCCGCTGGTGGCCCGGGACGTGCAGGGCGCCAACGGGGTGCTGCGCATCTCCGAGGCGCTCACCGCGCTGGGCGGCCCGGCGCTGGCCGGTGTGCTGGTCGGAGTGGGCGCCACCGGCTGGGTGATGGTGATCTCCGCCGTCGCCTACGGGACCAGCGCGGTCTGCCTGTGCGCGCTCCGGCTGGGGGTGGTGCCCGCCCCGCCGGCCGGCGAGAGCCTGTGGCGCAACCTGGTGGCCGGGTGGCGGGAGGTCCGCAGCCGCAGCTGGCTCTGGGGCGTGATGGTGATCTGGATGTTCTTCGCCGTCTTCGCCTGGGGGCCGCAGCTGTCGATCGCCGCCGGGGTGATCGTGCCCGAGCACGGGGCCACCGCCTTCGGCCTGCTCAACTGCGCCTTCGGCGCGGGCACCGTGGTCGGCGGCCTGTTGGCCCTGCGCTACAAACCCGAACGGCCGCTCGCCGTCGGGGCCGTGGCGATGCTGGCCTACCCGCTCTACCCGCTGGGCATCGTCCTCGACTGGCCGGTCTGGCTGCTCGCCGTCGCCCAGGTCGCGGTCGGGATCGGCATCACCTTCTGGGGCGTCATGTGGGCCACCAGCGTGCAGACCCAGGTGCCGGGCGAGGTGCTCAACCGCGTCCACGCCTACGAGGTCGCGGGTTCCGTCGGCATGTTCCCGGTCGGCAGCGCGCTGGCCGGCCCCGCGGCCGGGGCGTTCGGCACCGATCGGGTGCTCCAGGTGGGCATCCTGTTCGCCCTCCTCACCGCCGCCGCCCTGCTGGCCGCCCGCCCGATCCGCACCCTGGCCCGGGTGCCGGACCGTGCCTGAGCGAGGGGGGCCGGACCCGGGCGGCGCGGGGCCGGGCCCTTCGGAAGGGGTCCTTTCCGGCCGCCGCCCTCCGGGGAGGCGGGCCGTCCGGGAAGGCGGGGATCCGGGCCGGCCCCGAGACCGGGGCCGGACCCCGGTCCGCCCGGGGCACGGCCGGGCGCGATCGTGTCCACCTCGTCAACTGGCCTTTGCCAGAGGGATATCGACGGCCGAACATCCGTCGGCTACCGGCCAAAGCGTGGCCGATTCGGTATGCGCAGAGGTACGGAAGGGCAGCTCAAGATCGTTGGGCGAAGGTGCCACAGGTGCGCCCGATGCCCCTGTGACGGATGACGATCGAGGAGTTCCCCACCATGCGCTTCGGACTGCTGTACCAGCTCCAGTTGCCCCGACCGTGGGACGGTGACAGCGAGGAGCGCCTCATCCGGGAGGCGCTGGAGCAGATCGAGCTGGCCGACCGGCTCGGCTTCGACCACGCCTGGGCGACGGAGCACCACTTCCTGGAGGAGTACTCCCACTCCTCCGCGCCGGAGGTCTTCCTCGCCGCGGCGGCCGCCCGCACCGAGCGGATCCGCCTCTCCCACGGCATCGTCACCCTCTCCCCGGCCGTCAACCACCCGGCGCGCGTCGCCGAGCGGATCGCCACGCTCGACCTGATCTCGGGCGGGCGCGTCGACTTCGGTACCGGGCAGGGCAGTTCGCAGATGGAGCTGGACGGCTTCGGCGTCGACCGCGCCACCAAGCGGGACCAGTGGCGGGAGGCGGTCGGCGTGGTCACGCGGATGCTCGCGGAGGAGCCGTTCACCGGGCACAAGGGCCGCTGGATCGACACGCCGCCGCGCAACGTCGTGCCGAAGCCGAAGCAGAAGCCCCACCCGCCGCTGTGGGTCGGCTGTACCGCCCGGCCGACCATCGAGGCCGCCGCCCGCGCCGGGCTGGGCGCGCTGGCGCTGTCCTTCTCCACCCCGGAGGAGGCGAAGGAGTGGGTCGACCTGTACTACCAGGTGATCACCTCCGACGACTGCGTGCCCGCCGGGCTCGCCGTGAACCCCAACTTCGCGGTCGTCCTGCCGCTGATGTGCCACCACGACGCGGACACGGCGTTCGACCGGGGCATCGACGGTGCCCACTTCTGGTCGTACTGCCTCATGTACTACTACTTCCTCGGCAGGCACCGCCCCGGCGGCAGCGACATGTGGCGGGAGTTCCAGGAGAACCGCGCGCGGCACGGCCTGTCCCGCGACCCCGCCCAGGAGCCCCCCGCGCCGGGCACCCCCCAGGCGCGGCTGGAGGAGATCGCGTCCCTGCGGCAGGGCATCGGCACGCCGGACCAGCTGGCGGACCTGGTCCGCCGGTACGAGGCCGCGGGCGTCGACCAGATCATCTTCGCCGCGCAGCTCGGCAGGAACCGGCACGACCACGTCTGCGAGTCCCTGCGCCTCTTCGCGGAGGAGGTCATGCCCGAGTTCACCGCCCGCAGGGCGGCGCGGGACGCGGAGAAGAACGCCCGCCTGGAGGGCCCGGTCCGGCGGGCCCTCGCCAGGATCCCCGCGCGGACGACCGACATCGGCGACTACGCCGTCGGCCCGGAGATGGCGGGCTGAGCCGGGAGGGGCCCGTCCGGACCGGCTCCGCGCCCGTCCGGACCGGCCCCGCGCCCGGGCGGCGGCCCCGAGGCCGGGCCCTCCACCCCGGAACGCGCCGCCCCCCGGCGCCACCGTCCGCGGCGGCGCCGGGCCAACGGCGCGACAGGACAGCGGCGTTATCCGGTGGAGGGGAAGCGGCCGGTCGGCCAGGATCGGGCCATGGACACCGTGGAGCCCTTCCTCGTCACCGAACGCCTGGAACTGCGCCCGTTCACCGACCGCGACGAGGGCCTCCTCGTCGAGCTGGACGGCGACCCGGAGGTGATGCGGTACCTCACCGGGGGGCGGCCGACCCCGCCCGCGGACGTGCGGGGGCGGGTCCTGCCGCGGCTGCTGCACCGCTACCCGTGCACCGGCGAGCCCGGCTTCTGGGCGGCGCGGGAGCGGGCGACGGGGGCCTTCGTCGGTTGGTTCGAGCTGCGGCCGCTGCGGGACGACAGCGCGGAGGCGGTGGAGCTCGGGTACCGCCTGCGCAGGGCGGCGTGGGGCCGCGGGTACGCCACGGAGGGTTCGCGCGCCCTGGTCGACAGGGCCTTCACGGAGCTGGGCGCCGAGCGGATCACGGCCGACACGATGGCGGTGAACGCCGGTTCGCGCCGGGTGATGGAGAAGAGCGGCCTGACGTACGTCCGCACCTACTTCGGCGACTGGCCGGAGGCGATCGACGGTTCGGAGCACGGCGAGGTCGAGTACGCCCTCACCCGTCAGGAGTGGGAACGGCGCCGGACCGCCCGAAGGCCGGCGTTCCCCGGGTAGCCGACCTTCCGCACGGCACGGGGAGGGTGCCCCGCTGGCCCGCTCGTGGAGCCAAAGGGGCGAGGGTGTCGGCCGGGACCGGCTCCGGGGCCGGGTGGCACCTGGGAGGGGGAGGGCGTCCCCCTGTACCGCTCGTGGAGCCGAAGGGGCGCGCGGGTGTCGGCCGGGATCGTCCCCGGGGCCGGGTGGCACCTGGGAGGGGGAGGGTGCCCCCGTGGGCCGCTCGTGGAGCCGAAGGGGCGCGCGGGTGTCGAGGCGGTGATCGCGCGCAGCGCCCCGAGGTACGAGGGGCCGAGCACGTTCACCGCCTCGGCACCCGCTCCCAGCGCCCCGGAGGCGGAACGAGCCGAGAAAAGAGCGCCGCCACGAAGGCCGCGGCCAGTTTGTGCTCGCCCGCCGGGCCCGGGTGGGTGCCGTCGTAGGTGTCCGTGCGCAGGTCGTAGTCGGCCGGGGGCGCGGCCAGGACCAGGGGGGAGCGCCGGGTGTGCAGGTCGGCGACCGTCTGTGCGAGGAGACGGTTGAAGCGGGCGCACTCCGCCGCGAAGGGCGGCTCCTCCTCGGCCCGTATGTTCGGTATGACCGGCAGCAGCACCGCCCGCACGTCCGGGTCGGCGGCCCGCGCCGCCGCGAGGAACGCGCGGACGTTCTCCACCGTCTGGTCGCTGTTGGTGTAGAAGCCCAGGTCGATCAGGCCCAGGGAGACCAGCAGCACGTTCGCCCCGGTCGCCGCCACGGCCTCCCCGACGAGGGGCGCCATGTGCAGCCAGCCCTCGCCCCAGCCGGCCAGGTGGGCCCGCGCCTCCTCGGGGAACGCCGGGTCCGCGTACGCCGTCGACACCGCCGCGCCCGCCTCCGGGTCGTACAGCGTCGTCCGCGGGCCCACGATCGCGTACCCGCCGGGGCCCAGTGACGCCTCCAGGTGCTGCCACATGCGGTAGCGCCAGGTGTGCTCGCCGGCGCTGCCGATGGTCATGGAGTCGCCGACGAACATGAACCTGGGACGCATGGCCGCCATCATGGCCGGTGGCGGGCCCCGGACGCCACGTGACCATGGACACTGGACGGCATGGCTTCCCTCCGTGCCTCCGCCCGCGCGCCGCGCACCCCGTCGGGCCGCGCCGCCGTCGCCCTCGCCGCGGCGCTCCTCGTGGCGGCGGGTCCCGCCGGGCCGGCCGCCGCGGCCGACGACGACGGGTTCACGCTCACCGACCCCCGCATCACCGAGTCCAGCGGGCTCGCCGCCAGCCGCGCCCACCCCGGCGTGTACTGGACGCACAACGACCAGGACGAGCCGCGGGTCTTCGCCGTCGACGGGCGCACCGGCGAGACCGTCGCCACCGTCACCCTGCGGGGCGTGGGCAGGCCCCGCGACATGGAGGCCGTCTCCGTCGGCCCCGACGGGTACGTGTACGTCGGCGACATCGGCGACAACCTGAACGGCTCCTGGGACCACGTGTGGATCTACCGGTTCCGCGAGCCGGAGCGGCTGCGCGACACGGCCGTCGACGCCACGCAGTACACGGTGCGGTACGAGGACGGCCCGCGCGACGCGGAGGCGCTGATGGTGCACCCGCGCACCGGGCGCGTGTACGTCGCGTCGAAGAACGAGGAGGGCGGCGGCCTGTACGAGGGCCCGGCGAAGCTGTCCGCGAAGGGCACCAACGTGTTCCGGCGGATCGGGGAGGTGCCGTGGGTGACGGACGGCGCGTTCTCGCCGGACGGCACGCGGCTGGTGCTGCGCAGCTACTTCAGCGCCCGCGGCTACGCCTGGAAGGACGGGCGGCTCGGCGCCGACGACCGCGTGCGGGCGCCGATCCAGGGCCAGTCGGAGTCGGTGACGTACACGGCGGACGGCTCGGCGCTGCTGTTCGGCACGGAGGGCGAGCGGGGCCGGGTCGTGCGGGTCCCGGTGGAGGGGACGGGCGCGGCCCCGGCGCCGGATTCGTCGGCCCGCCCGTCCCCGCCCTCCGCGTCCGGATCGGGGACGGCGTCCGGCGGCGAACCGTCCGGCGGCGGGTCGGGCTACACCCTGGGCCTGGTCGCCCTGGGCGCGGCGTTGCTGCTGGGGTTGAGGCGCCTGCGCGGCCGGGGCGGTGGCGGCGGGGCGCCGGGGGCGTGAGGGGGACGCCCCGCGGCGCCCGGCCGGTTCGCGGTCCGGCCGGGTCCGGGGCGGGCCGTCCGGACCGTCAGCCGCAGCGCACGGTCGGCCCGTTGAGCATCGCGCCGGCCACCTGCTGGCCCTTCGGCGTCCAGTAGCCCAGCTTCGAGACGATCGTCGAGCAGGTGTCCGCCGGCAGGGTGACGTGGACGGTCACGGTGGCCGGGCGGCCGGGCTGGAGGTCGGTGAGCGCGCAGTCCAGCGCGTGCGGGCTGCGTTTCGTCGCCGGGTAGCGGCCGGTCAGCGGGTTGACGCAGCGGACGTCCGTCGAGGCCAGCTCGATCCCGGTGCCCGGCTCGCCGATGAGCCCGAAGCGCGCGCTGCCGTCGCCGTCGTCGCTGGTCCGCGCCACCGTGTAGGTGAGGGTCGTGGTCGTCCCGGGGGTGAGCGCGGCCGGGGAGCCGACCTCGATGGTGTGCGAGGGCGCGGGCTTCGGCGCGGTGAGCGTGAACGTCCCGGTGACGGTGCCCGCCGGCGGCGCGGCCGCGGCCCGGGGCGTGCCGCCCACCTGGACGGTCGCGGTGACCTCGTACGTACCGGGGCCCGGGTAGTCGGCGCGGGTGCCCAGGGTGCCGGAGGCGGCGCCGTCCTCGTCACCCCGGCGGGCGGTCCACGTGCCGGAGACGTCGCAGGCGCAGTCGGCCGAGGCGGACACGGTCATGGAGGCCCCGGCGACCGTGACGCACAGCCCGACGGCCGGTCCGGCGGGACGCTCGGCGCCCCGCTGGGTCAGGGGCGCGGCGGGGGCGCAGTGGGAGACGGGCGGGGGAGCGGCGGCCCGTACGCCGGGCGCCGCGGCGGCGGGGACGGCGCCCGCGAGGACGGTCAGGGCCGCCACCGCGAGGGCGGCCGGCAGGGGGGTTCCGAGACGCACTGCGTGCCTCCTGGTCTGTGCGGCTGCGTCGGCTGTACCCCACCGATGCTGCGCGACGGGCCGGGCGTCCGCGCGCCGGCTGGTCCATCAGGAGGGCGCGGCGCCACCGGGCCGCGGCGCCACCGGGCCGCGGCGCCACCGGACCGCGGCGCCACTGTGCCGTGACGCCGCCGGGTCGCCGCGTCCCGGAGCGGCACCGTCCGTGGGCGCCGGCCCGCCGGACTCCGCGGCGGCGAAGGCCACGACTGCGACGACCTGCGCCGGTGGCTCCGCATGCGAGGCGTCCGCCACCGGAGGACCACCGGACGGGACGACGTCCCGCACGCCGGGGTCCCCTGCGGCCGGCCCGGTGCCTCACCTGCGTACGCGTGCCGTGCCGTGAAGCTCGGCGGTGAGGGCCGCCAGCTCATCGAGCCTTATGCCGTGGCCCCTGGTCGCGGCCACCGTGCTCCGGTCCGCCCAGATGCAGGTCGCATCGCTCCATGACGAGATCTCCGTCCCGATGACCTCGCTGTAGTCGCTGTCCTGGCAGATCATGACGGCACCGGGGGCGCCCTCGACGGGGAAGTCACGGTAGGGGCCTGACCGTTGCACGTGCGGGCCCCGCCGGAAAGGGACCTGCTCGTCCTTCTCGATCAACCGCATCATGCGCCGGGCCGCTCGCTCGGGGTCCGGGACCTCACCCTGCAGACCTCTGAAGACGAGGATGTTCTGTGACTCCGGGGCCTCGCTCCGCCGTATGTAGTCGGCTCCGGTCCCGGTGGCGTTCCTGACGATCCTGTCGGCGTCCTCGGGTGTGATGCCGGGCCCCGTCGCATCCGCCCGAGTACTCCGGAGGCAGTCCGGGGCCGCGGGTTCGCCGGCACACCCCACCTCTCCGACGTACGACTCCTCGAGCCGGTCGGTCATGCGGAAGTCGGCGAACGCCACAGGAGGGTCCAGCCGGAATCCCCTGGTGTCCGTCACCCCGGGCGGGCCCGAGGACCGGCTCCCCGCCGGCACGGCGAGCAGACCCGCGCACACGGCGAGCAGCACCGATGTCCATCGTCTTCTCCGCACGGCCGGATCCTTCCGTCGTCCTTCGGCGAGCACGCTGTTCGACCGACCAGGATCACGAGAGGTTGCCACCACGCCCGCCACGGCCGGTGTCCTCCACGCGCCGCGCACGCGGCCCGGGGCCCGGCTACCCCTGCTCCCGGGCCGCCGCCACCGCCGCCACCTTCGCCTCGAAGCCCTGCACCAGGCACCGCAGTCCGAACCCGAAGTGGTCGAACTCCGTCGAGAAGGTGTCCGGTGACAGCTGCGCCATCAGCGGGAACTCCCCGCTCCGCATCACCCGCGACAGGATCGGCTCCTGGCTGCTCCAGAACTCCTCGTCGCTGAGGCCGGTCTCCTTCGCCGCCTCCGCCGCCTCGATCTCCATCCGGGCGATCCCGACGGTGAAGCTCTGCACGGCGATGATCACGGACAGGGTCTCGGGGTCGCTCAGGCCCATCCCCCGCAGCGCGGCCAGCGCCGCCTCCAGCGCGCGCAGCGTGCCGGGACCGAGGACGCTGCGGCTCTGGTTGATCTTCAGCAGCCAGGGGTGGCGCCGGTACAGGGCGAGGAAGCCGCGCGCGAGTCCCTCGACGCCGTCGCGCCAGTCGGCCGGGGTCCGCGCGGGCGTGCCGGGCGGGAGGCCCTGCGTGCGGTCGAGCATCAGGTCCAGCAGCTCGGCCTTGCCGGGGACGTACCGGTACAGCGACATCGTGCCGACGCCCAGCTCGGTCGACAGCCGGCGCATCGACACCGCGGCGAGCCCCTCCGCGTCGGCGAGTTCGACGGCCGCGGTGACGATCGCGTCCAGGGTCAGCCCGCGTCTCGGCCCGCGGCTGGGCGGTTCGCCGTCCCCCCAGAGGAGCTCCAGGCTGCGGCGGATGTCGCCGCTGCCGCTCGTCGTCGTGTCGCCCGCGCTGCCGGTCATGGCGTCAGCGTACGGCTCAGGGTCCTCCCCGCCGAAAAACTGAGTACGCTGTACGCTCACTTGGGTACGCTGTACTCAGTTTCAGCGCGACACCTGGCGACGGAGGGGCTGCATGGACACGACCTGTGCGATCAGGGCCGAGGGGCTGCGGAAGAGGTACGGCGGCAGACCCGCCCTGGACGGCTTCGACCTCGTGGTGCGCCCCGGCACGGTCCACGGCCTGCTCGGGCCCAACGGCGCCGGGAAGACCACCGCCGTGCGGGTCCTCGCCACCCTGCGGCGGTACGACGGCGGGCGCGCCGAGGTGGCCGGGGTCGACGTGGCCCGCCATCCCGGCCGCGTGCGCGCGCTGATCGGGCTCACCGGCCAGTACGCCGCCGTGGACGAGATCCTGACGGGCCGTCAGAACCTGGAGATGTTCGGCCGCCTCCTCCACCTCGGCGGCCGCGGCGCCCGGCACCGCGCCGTCGAGCTGCTGGAGCGGTTCGGCCTGACCGAGGCCGCCGACCGGGGCGTGGAGGAGTACAGCGGCGGCATGCGGCGCCGACTCGACCTGGCCGCGTCGATGATCCTCGCGCCCCGCGTGCTGTTCCTCGACGAGCCGACGACCGGCCTCGACCCGCGCGGCCGGGGCGAGGTGTGGGACGCCGTGCGGGACCTGGTCACCGGCGGCACGACGGTGCTGCTCACCACCCAGTACCTCGACGAGGCGGACCGGCTCGCCTCGCGCGTCACGGTCATCGACCGGGGCCGGGCCATCGCCGACGACACGCCCGAGGCACTCAAGGACCGCGTCGGCGGCGACCGCATCGAGGTCGTCGCCGCCGACCCGGCCGACCTGCCGCGGGTCGCCGCGGCCGTGGCCCGGGTGAGCGACGGGCAGCCGCGCGTGGCGGACGCCGAGCGGCGCGTCCACGCCCAGGTGCGCGACCGGGTCGCGGCCCTCACCGAGGTGGCGCGGACCCTGCGGGACGACCGGGTGCGGGTGGAGGACATCGGGCTGCGCAGGCCGACGCTGGACGACGTGTTCCTGCGCCTGACGGGCGGGGACGCGCGCGCGGCGGACGCCGGCCGCGCCCCGGAAGGAGCCGCCGCGTGAGCGCCGCCGCACCGCGCCCCCTCGCCGGACGGGGACGCGCCTACTGGGCGGTCGCGGACTGCTGGAACATCGTCCGCCGCTCCCTCACCCACTACCGCCGCAAGCCCGTCTACGTCGCCTGGCAGCTGGGCTTCCCGATCGTCTCCGTCCTGCTCTACGGCTACGTCTTCGGCGGCGCGATGCGGCCGCCGGGCGGAGGCGGGGGCACGGCCGCGGACTACCGGGAGTACCTGATGCCCGGCATGTTCGTGTCGACGATGGCCTTCGGCTTCATGAACACCGCGACGACCGTGGTGACGGACGCGGGCAAGGGCGTCACCGACCGGTTCCGCTCCATGCCGATGACCCCGTCCGCGGTGGTCACCGGCCGCGGGGTGACCGATCTGCTGGTCGCCTGCGCGGAGTTGGCGATCCTGGCCGGGACGGCGCTGGCCATGGGCTGGCGCGCGGACGGCGGGGCGGCGGCGACGGCCGGCGCGTTCGCCCTCCTGCTGTGGCTGCGGTTCGCCCTGGTGTGGGTCGGCGTCTGGCTGGGGCTGCTGCTGCCGAGCGCGGAGGCGGCGGGTTCGCTGTTCGCCGTGGCGTTCCCGCTGACGATGGTCTCCGGCATCTTCGTCCCGCCCTCGACCATGCCCGGCTGGCTGGGCGCGATCGCCGCGTGGAACCCGCTGTCCTCGACCGCGTCGGCGGCGCGCGGCCTGTTCGGCAACGAGGTGGCGTCGGACGGCAGCTGGATCCAGGAGCACGCCCTGCTGATGGCGGTGGTGTGGCCACTGGCCGTCACGGTGGTCTGCCTGCCGCTGGCCGTGCGCCGCTTCCGGGCCCTGAGCAGGTAGGACGTCCTTGACGCGGATCACCGACGAGGGCCGGGACCCGCACCGGCGCGCCGCCGAGACGCAGCGCGCGAGCCGGGACCGGGTGCACGCGGGCATCGACGACGAGGAGTACCCGATCGCCCTGAAGGTCCTCCAGCGCATGATCCGCGACGCGGGCGGGGACGCGCGGCAGGGGGCCTGACGCCGGCCCGGCCACGGGGGCGGCCCTGATCGGGGGCCGGCCGGGGCGGCGCGGCACCGGGCGCGAACCGGCCGGGTACGGCGAAGGGCCCGGCACCGCCGCGTCCGTCGACGCGGGGTGCCGGGCCCTTCCTCCGTACGGTCGTACGGCCGGCCCGCGGCCCTACAGCTTCTCGATGACGTGGTCGATGCACGCCGTCAGCGCCTGGACGTCCGCCGGGTCGACCGCCGGGAACATCGCGATGCGCAGCTGGTTGCGGCCCAGCTTCCGGTACGGCTCCGTGTCGACGATGCCGTTGGCGCGCAGCACCTTGGCGACCGCGGCGGCGTCGACCTCGTCGGAGAAGTCGATCGTGCCGATGACCTGCGACCGCTTCGCCGGGTCCGTGACGAACGGCGTGGCGTGCTTGGACTCCTCCGCCCAGCCGTACAGCGCCTGCGAGGACTCCTTCGTCCGGGCCACCGCCCAGTCCAGACCGCCCTGGCCGTTGATCCACTTCAGCTGCTCGTTCAGCAGGAACAGCGTGGCGAGCGCCGGGGTGTTGTACGTCTGGTTCTTGAGGGAGTTGTCGATCGCGGTCGGCAGCGAGAAGAACTCCGGCACGTGGCGGCCCGAGGCGTGGACGGCGCGGGCGCGCTCCAGGGCGGCCGGGGAGAACACGCCGATCCACAGGCCGCCGTCGGCGGCGAAGGACTTCTGCGGCGCGAAGTAGTACACGTCGGTCTCGGCGATGTCGACCGGCAGGCCGCCCGCGCCGGAGGTGGCGTCCACCAGGACCAGCGCGCCCTCGTCGGCGCCCTCGACGCGCCGGATCGGCGCGGCGACGCCGGTGGAGGTCTCGTTGTGCGTCAGCGCGTACACGTCGACGCCCGCCTCCGCCCGCGGCTCCGGGTGGGTGCCCGGCTCCGAGGAGACGACGGTCGGCTCCTCCAGCCACGGCGCCAGCTTGGCGGCCTTGGCGAACTTGGACGAGAACTCGCCGAACGACAGGTGCTGCGACTTCGACGCGATCAGGCCGTGGGTCGCGACGTCCCAGAACGCGGTGGAGCCGCCGTTGCCGAGGACGACCTCGTACCCCTCGGGCAGGGAGAACAGCGCGCGCACGCCGTCGCGGACCTCGCCCACCAGGTTCTTGACGGGGGCCTGGCGATGGGACGTTCCGAGGAGGGAGGTGCCGGTGGCGGCCAGGGCGTCCAGCGCCTCCGTGCGCACCTTGGAGGGGCCCGCGCCGAAACGGCCGTCGGCGGGCTTGATGTCAGCGGGAATCCGGATCTCAGCCACGTGGGGAGCCTAGCCGCTCCGGGGCGCCGCCCCCTCCCCCCGTCCGCCGTCTGAGACGCCCCGTCCGGCCCGTGGCGCGACCGCGCCGGTCGGCGGCCGGTCCGACGCGCCCGGCCCGGCGCGTACACGGCCCGGCCCGCGTACGGCCCGGTGCACACGGCCCGACGCGCGCACGGCCTGACGCACGCGGCCGGTGCACACGGCCCGGGGCTGCGCGGGCCCGCGCGGCCCCGCCCCCGACCGGCATGCTGGGGACATGGGCGATCACGGGCAGCACGACGGCGTCCGGCGCGGGAAGCGCGGGGGCGGACACGGGGGCGCGGACCCCCTGGAGGCGGAACTGCGCGCCGCGGTGCGCGGGAGCGTGGACTTCGGGCCGTCCGCGCGCGCCCTCACCACCATGGACGCCTCCAACCACCGCCGCGTCCCCGTCGCCGTCGTCGCCCCCCGCGACGCCGACGACGTCGCCGCCGCCCTGGAGGTGTGCCGGGCGCACGGCGTGCCCGTGGTGGCGCGGGGCGCCGGGACGTCCGTCGGCGGCCAGGCCACCGGCACCGGCGTCGTCCTCGACCTCACCCGCCACCTGCGGGCCGTCCTCGCCGTGGACCCCGAGGCCCGCACGGCGACCGTCCAGCCCGGCGTCGTCCTGGACCGGCTCCGCGAGGCCGTGCGGCCCCACGGGCTCACCTTCGGCCCCGACCCGTCTACGCACAGCCGCTGCACCCTCGGCGGCATGATCGGCAACAACGCCTGCGGCGCCCACTCCGTCGCCTGGGGCACCACCGCCGACAACGTCCACGAGCTGACCGTCCACACCTACCGCGGCGCCACCCTCCGCCTCGGCCGCGACGGGCGGGGCGCCCCCGACGGCGTCACCGACCTGGTCCGCAACCACCTCGCGGCGATCCGCACCGGCTTCCCGCCCGGCCTGCCGCGCCGCATCTCCGGCTACGCCCTCGACGCGCTGCTCCCCGAGCGCGGCACGGACGTCGCCCGCGCGTTCTGCGGCAGCGAGGGCACCCTCGGCGTGGTGAGCGAGGCGGTCGTACGGCTCGTCGAGGCACCGGCCGCCCGGGCGCTCGCCGTGCTCGGGTACGCCGACGAGGGCGCCGCCGCCGAGGCCGCCCCCGGCCTCCTCCCGCTGGGCCCGCTCACCGTGGAGGGCATGGCCCTGGACCTGGTCCGCGACCCGGCGGCCCGCGCCCGGCTGCCCAGGGGCGCGGCCTGGCTGTTCGCCGAGACCGGCGGGGCCACCCCCGCCGAGGCCGCCGCGGCCGCGCGGGCCCTGCTGCGCGCCGCCGACGCGCTGGACGGCGCCGTCGTCACCGACCCGGCCGGGCAGCGCGCCCTGTGGCGGGTCCGCGAGGACGCCGCCGGGACCGCGACCCGCACCCCCGAGGGCGCCGAGGCGTGGCCCGGCTGGGAGGACTGCGCGGTGCCGCCCGCGCGGCTCGGCCCGTACCTGCGGGACTTCCGCGCCCTGCTCGCCGCGCACGGGCTGCGCGGCACGCCCTACGGGCACTTCGGGGAGGGCTGTGTCCACGTCCGGATCGACTTCCGGCTCACCGACCCCGACGGCGTGCGCCGCTTCCGCCGCTTCTCGGAGGAGCTCGCCGACCTGGTCGTCGCCCACGGCGGCTCCCTGTCGGGCGAGCACGGCGACGGGATGGCGCGCGCCGAGCTGCTGCCGAGGATGTACGGCGGGGAACTGGTCGGCCTGTTCGGCCGGTTCAAGGACCTGTGGGACCCGGACGGCGGGATGAACCCGGGGGTCCTCGTCCGCCCCGCCCGCCTCGACGAGAACCTCCGCTTCGACGTGCTGCCGCGCACCCCCGTCGACGTGGAGTTCGCCTACCCGGACGACGGCGGCGACTTCCGGGCGGCCGTGCGCCGCTGCGTCGGCGTCGCCAGGTGCCGGGTGGAGGGGCCCGGCACGGGGGCGGACGTGATGTGCCCGTCGTTCCGGGCGACCGGCGAGGAGCGGCACTCCACGCGCGGCAGGGCCCGCCTCCTGCACGAGATGCTCGCCGGGGAGGTCGTCGCCGGCGGCTGGCGGTCGCCGGAGGTGCGGGACGCGCTGGACCTGTGCCTGTCGTGCAAGGGCTGCCGCAGCGACTGCCCGGTCGGGGTGGACATGGCCACGTACAAGGCGGAGTTCCTGCACCACCACTACGCGGGCCGGCTGCGCCCCGCCGCCCACTACGCGATGGGCTCGCTGCCCGCCCTGCTGCCCCTGGCCGCGCCCGTCGCGCCGCTGCTCAACGCCGCCGCGCGGGTGCGCCCCCTCGCGGCGCTCGCCAAGCGGGCCGGCGGGATCGCGGCCGAACGGGACCTGCCGGAGCTGGCCCGCGAGACGTTCCGGGCGTGGGCGGCCCGCCGTCCGGCCCCGCCCGGCGCCCCGCGCGCGTACGTGTGGCCCGACACGTTCACCGACCACTTCACGCCCTCGGTGGGCCGCGCCGCCGTCACCGTCCTGGAGGCGGCCGGGGTCCCCGTCGCGCTGCCGCCCGGGAGGGTGTGCTGCGGGCTCACGTACGTGTCGACGGGCCGCCTCGACCGGGCCCGCGCGGTCATGCGCCGCACCCTCGACGCGCTCGGCCCGGTCCTCGGCGCCGGCGCGCCGCTGGTGGTGCTGGAGCCGAGCTGCGCGGCGGCGCTGCGCACGGACCTGCCGGAGCTGCTGCCCGGCGACCCGAGGGCCCGCGCGGTGGCCGCGTCGGTCCGTACGTTCGCCCGGGCCCTGGAGGAGCTGGCGCCCGACTGGCGGCCGCCCCGCCTCGACCGGCCCGTCGCCGGGCAGACCCACTGCCACCAGCACGCCGTCCTCGGCGACGCCGCCGAGCGCCGCCTGCGCGAGCGCGCCGGGCTGGTCGGCGAGCTGAGCGGCGGCTGCTGCGGCCTCGCCGGGAACTTCGGCTTCGAACGCGGCCACCACGACGTGTCCGTCGCCTGCGCCGAGGACCGGCTGCTGCCCGCCGTCCGCGCCGCCGCCCCCGGCACGGAGCTGCTCGCCGACGGCTTCTCGTGCCGCACCCAGCTCGCCCAGCTCGCGGGCCGCCGCGCCCGCCACCTCGCGGAGGTCCTGGCCGGGGCGCTGCCCGGCCGTCCCGTCCCCTGAGACCGGGCGCCCCGCCATGGCCGTGGACCGGTTTCGCTGCTTACCGTGGAAGGATCGACCACCCTGGCGGAACGATTCCTTCCGGAGGGTGGTCCGCCCGCACGACGCACGCGCACGAAGAAGAGGTCCCGGTGAACGACGCCCGTACCGCAGACGCCTCCGCGGTCTCCCTCCCCGAGACGGCCGCGGCCCACCCCGACGGCCCCGGTCCCGGCCCCGCCCGGGGCCGCCGTGCGGCGGGCGGCGGCGCGGTCGGGCCGGTCGCGCTGGTGGTGGGCGGGGCGCTGTCGGTGCAGTTCGGCGCGGCCCTCGCCGTCCTGCTGATCCCGCGCGCGGGCGCCCTCGGCGTGGTGTCGCTGCGGCTGGCGCTCGCCGCGCTGGTGCTGCTGGCCGTGTGCCGGCCCCGGCTGCGCGGCCACAGCCGGTCCGACTGGGGGACCGTCGTGGCGTTCGGCGCCGCGATGGCCGGCATGAACCTCCTCTTCTACCAGGCCATCGACCGCATCCCGCTGGGCGCGGCCGTCACCCTGGAGGTCCTCGGCCCCCTCGCCCTGTCGGTCGTCGCGTCCCGGCGCGTGGTGAGCCTGCTGTGGGCCGCGCTGGCCCTGGCGGGCGTGGTGCTGCTGAGCGGCGGCGGCTTCGACCGGCTGGACCCGGTCGGCGCGGGCTTCGCGCTCGGGGCGGGGGCGATGTGGGCGGCGTACATCGTGTTCAGCGCCCGCACCGGCCGGCGCTTCCCGCAGGCCGACGGCCTGGCGCTGGCGATGGCGGTGGGCGCGGTGCTCAGCCTGCCGCTGGGCGTCGTGGAGGCGGGGACGAGGCTGCTCGTGCCGTCGACGCTGGCGCTGGGCCTGGCGGTGGCGCTCATGTCGTCCGTGCTGCCGTACACGCTGGAGCTGATCGCGCTGCGGCGGCTGCCGGCGGGGACGTTCGCGGTGCTGATGAGCCTGGAGCCGGCGGTGGCGGCGCTGGCCGGGTTCCTGGTGCTGCGCCAGGCGCTGTCGGTGACGGACGCGGCGGCGATCGCCCTGGTCGTCGCGGCGAGCGTCGGCGCGGTCCGGGCCCGGACGGCCCGCTGACCGGAGGGCCTGCCGCGCGGGCGCGCGGCAGGCCCCGTTCATCCGTGCCGTGTCACCGGGGGATCAGAACTTCCCGCGGTAGCCGGTCAGGTCGGCCTCCTGGCAGGCGATCGAACCGATGAGGCAGGCCGCGCTGGCGTACTTGCGCGTGTAGACGTTCGTGACCTTCCCCCCGTTGTAGATGTAGATGTGGTGGTTGGGCATCAGGCGGTGCTTGCCGGAGCGGATGGTCCAGTTGCCGTTCTGCGTCAGCTGGATGGTGAGGGCGCCGCTGATGGCCCCCTTGACCCCTCCGAGCCCCTTGCAGAACGGGTTGGTGGCGTGCGTGACCATCCGCAGGTCCACGTAGTTGCCGCCCGACCCCAGCTTCTTCGCGACCATGTCCTTGTTGCTGGCGGTCTTGGTCGCGACGAGCTTGCCGGTGCTCTTCTTGTAGACCTTGGTGGACCCGATGGACGAGTTGCCCGTGACCTTCTTGGAGCTCCAGGTGACGGTCGCGTGCAGGGCGGTGCGGTACCTGCTCGACTTCCAGTCGAACGCCGTGCGGTTGTCACCGCCGAACTGGTAGCCGCTGCCGTAGTTGCAGCCCGCCTTGGGGGCGTCGATCTTCGCCTGCGGGATGAAGGTGACCCAGGACAGCGTGGTCGTCTTGGCCGCCGCCGCGGCGGTCGCCTGCGCCAGGGCCTCCCGGCGCAGGTCCGCCGGCGTGTCGGAGGCCGGCAGGGAGACCTTCATCCCCCACACGCGCGCGTCCGGCTCGCCCTTCTCCGGCAGGACCGGCAGCACCCGGTAGTCGTGGTCGGCGCCCGACGTCACCTGCGTGTCGCGGAACGAGGTGACCCCCGCCGCCAGGTCGGCCACCTGCACGCCGTCCCGGAGGACCACGTAGCGGGCCTGCGGCGCGTACGCCTTCCACGACAGGTCGACGAACGAGGCGCCGTACGCCGCGGTGATCCCCTGGTGCGCCATGGAGCGGTCGACGACCGCCGTCTCGCCCGAGGCGGACCGCACCACGCCGAGGCCCTGCGCCGCCATGGCCTTGCCGGCGGCGCTGTGCGCGCTCACCCCCGACACGTCCTTCGTGCCGCCGCCGGTCAGCGCGGATATGGAGAACCGCGGAGCGTCCGGCCGCGGGTCGGCGGCGGGGGCCGCGGTCGACGGCATCCCGGTCGCCAGCACCGTCAGCGGAACGATCGCCAGCGAAGCCGCCCTCGCAACAGAGCGACGATTCATGTTTCCTCCCGTTTTTTGGTTGTGCGCTCCCTCGGGAGCACCCCGCGTGTGACAGGGCTATGCCAACTGCCGGTGCGGGGTGGTCAGTCCCGGGAACACGCGAAGTGCCATCATTGGGCATGCGGAGGAGCACTCCCGCACCGGGGGTGCTTTTCGCGCGCCCGACGACGCCGACGTCCAACCGCTAGGGACCGCCATGACCACCCGCACCACGGACAGCCCCGCTTCCCTCTACGGCGTCGCCTCCCTCGTCCTCGGCCTCTTCGGGCTGGCCGGCGCCGTCTTCGTCGGGTACGTCGGGATCGCCCTGCCGGCGCTGTGCGGCGCCCTCGCCGTCACCTTCGGGGCCCTCGGCCTGGCCAAGCGCCTCAACCGCGTCCAGTGCGCCGTCGGCCTGGTCACCGGCGGTCTGGCCCTGGCCTACCCGGTCTTCATCGTGGCCACCTTCGGCGGCTAGGCGTATTGACCCGCCCGCGGGGGCGGGGGGCGTCAGCCCAGGGCCCCGTCCAGCAGGCGGGACCACTGCGCCACCACCCGGTCCCGGCGGGCCCGGTCGTCGGTCAGGAGCGTCGCCAGCCCCAGCCCCCGCGCCATGTCCAGCAGCCCCTGGACCGTCTCCCGCACCCCCGGCACCGACTCGTCCGCGCCCAGCAGCCCCACCGCCATCCGGTGCGCCTCCCGGCCGACGCGGGCCTCCAGCTCCGTGACCCGCGGGCGCAGCTGCTCCTCGTCGGACGCGGCCACCCACAGGTGCAGGGCCGCCCGGAACAGCGGCCCGGTGTACAGGGCGACCAGCGCCTCGACGACCTCCGCGCGGCTCCTGCCGTCCAGCGCCCGCAGCGCCTGCGACCGCTCCTCGGCGACGTACTCGACCGCCGCCAGGAACAGGTCCTCCCGCGTCGGGAAGTGGTGCTGCGCCGCCCCGCGCGAGACGCCCGCCCGCTCGGCGACGACGGACACCGTGGAGCCCGCCCAGCCGCGTTCCGCCAGGCACGCCACGGCGGCTTCGAGCAGCCGCCGCCGGGTGACGCGGCTGCGGTCCTGCTTGGGGGTCACATCGCCCATGCGGGGTCCCGTCGTTCCAGGAAGGCCGTCATTCCCTCGCGCGCCTCCGCCGAGGCGAAGAGCGACGCCGAGCTCTGGACGAGGTCCTCCGCGTCCCGCTCGAAGGTCTCCAGCACCCTAGCCGTCACCAGCCGCTTCGACGCGGCCAGCCCCTGCGGCGAACCCTTCCGCAAGGCGTCGAGCAGGGGGACGAGCGCCTCGTCCGCCTCCGGCGCGGCGACCGTCACCAGGCCGATCCGCGCCGCCTCCGCCGCGTCGAAGCACTCGCCGGTCAGGTAGTAGCGGGTCGCCGCCCGCTGGTCGAGGCGGGGCAGCAGCGTCAGCGAGACCAGCGCGGGCGCCACCCCGATCCGCACCTCCGTCAGCGCGAAGTCCGACCCCTCAGACGCCACCACCAGGTCGCAGGCCGACACCAGCCCCACACCGCCCGCCCGCACCCGCCCCGCGACCCGCGCCACGACCGGCTTGGGCAGCTCCACGATCCGCCGCAGCAGCGCCACGAACGCGTACGGGCTCGGCGGGGCCTTCAGGTCGGCGCCCGCGCTGAACGTGGGGCCGGCGTGGGTGAGCACCACCGCCCGTACCGCCGGGTCCTTGGCGCAGTCCTCCAACGCGTCCGCCAGCTCCGCGACCAGCCGGGCGGAGAGGGCGTTGCGGGTGTCCGGCGCGTCCAGGGTGAGCGTGGTGACGGCGCGGTCGTGGGCGGTGGTGACCAGGGGCATGGCTCTCGCCTCCGATGGAGTGGGTCAGTACGACTTGGGAAGTCCCAGGGACTGGTGCGAGACGTAGTTGAGGATCATTTCCCGGCTCACCGGCGCTATGCGGGCCACCCGCGACGCGGTGACGAGCCGGCCGAGCCCGTACGCGCGGGTGAGGCCGTTCCCGCCGAGGGTGTGCACGGCCTGGTCGACGGCGCGCACGCACGCCTCGGCCGCCGCGTACTTCGCCATGTTGGCGGCCTCCCCGGCCTCCGGCCCGTCGCCCGCGTCGCACAGGAAGGCCGCCTTCCGGGTCATCAACCCGGCCAGTTCCAGCTCGATGTGGGCCTGCGCGAGCGGGTGCGCGACGGCCTGGTGGGCGCCGATCGGGGCCTCCCACACCCGGCGCTCCTTGGCGTACGCCACCGCCTTCGCGACCGCGTACCGGCCCATGCCCAGCGCGAACGCCGCCGTCATCACCCGCTCCGGGTTCAGCCCCGCGAACAGCTGGAGCAGCCCCGCGTCCTCGTCGCCGACCAGCGCGTCGGCGGGCAGCCGCACCTCGTCCAGCACCAGCTCGAACTGCTTCTCGCGGGCGCGCAGTTCCATGTCGATGGCGGTGCGGTGGAAGCCGGGCGCGTCCCGCGGGACGACGAACAGGCACGGCTTCAGCGCGCCCGTGCGGGCGTCCTCGGTACGTCCCACGATCATCGTGTCCCCGGCCGTGTCGACGCCGGACACGAACACCTTGCGGCCCGACAGCACCCAGCCGTCCGGGGTGCGGCGGGCGGTGGTGGTGATGCGGTGCGTGTTGGAGCCCGCGTCCGGCTCCGTGATCCCGAACGCCATGACGCGGCTGCCGTCGGCGAGCCCCGGCAGCCAGCGCCGCCGCTGCTCCTCGGTGCCGAAGCGGGCGATGACCGTGCCGCAGATCGCCGGGGAGACGATCATCAGCAGCAGCGGGCAGCCCGCGGCGCCCAGCTCCTCCAGGACGGTGGCGAGTTCGACGATGCCGCCGCCCCCGCCGCCGTACTCCTCGGGCAGGCTCACGCCGAGGTAGCCGAGCTTCCCCGCCTCCCGCCACAGCACGTCGGGGTCGTCCTCGTGGGTGTCGGCGTGGCGCCGGCCGAGGGCGGCGACGGCGGTGCGCAGGGCCCGCTGCTCGTCGGTCTCGAAGGGGGTGCCGGTGGCTGCGGTCATGCCTGTTCCTCCTGTGCGGACTGGACGGGCGGTCCCTCGGGGGACTCCGGTGCGACGACGGCGAGGAGCGCGCCGACCGGGACCTGGCGGCCCGGCTCGGCGTGGAGCGCGGTGAGGACGCCGGAGGCGGGCGCGGTGACGTGGTGCTCCATCTTCATGGCCTCCAGCCACAGCAGCGTGTCCCCCGCCTCGACGCGGGCGCCCACCGCCAGCCCCTCCGCGAGCCGGACGACGGTGCCCGGCATGGGCGCGAGGAGCGAGCCGGGCGCGGTGCGCTCGACCGGGTCGGTGAAGCGGGGGCGGCGCGTGAGCCGGTACGCGCCCGCCGGGGTGTCGACGTGGACGGTGTCCGTGCCGGGGTGGGCGGTGACGCGGTACGGGCGGACGACGCCGGCCACGTCGAGGCGCACCTCCCGCGCGCCGGCCGACACGACCCGCACGTCCGGGTCGTCCGGCAGGAGGTGGCCGTCGCGGGTGCGGACGTAGCGCACCTCGTGGTCGACCGGGGTCCCGCCGTGCTCCTCGCCGTAGGTCCTGCTCCGGGGCTGCGAGGGGAGGTTGCGCCACGCGCCGGGCCCCGGGCGGGCGGCCGCCTCGGCCAGGGCGGCGGCGATCGCCGCGTGCCGGCCGCCGGGCGGCGGGGCGGTCAGCGCGGCCAGGTGCCGCTCGTAGAACCCGGTGTCGGCGCGGCCCGGCTCGGTGAACTCCGGGTGGCGCAGGGAGCGGACGAGGAGGTCGCGGTTGGTGACCGGGCCGTGGACGCGGGCCCGTTCCAGGGCGCGGGCGAGGAGGCGCACGGCCTCGGCGCGGGTGGGGGCGTGGGCGACGGCCTTGGCGAGCAGGGCGTCGTAGTGGACGCCGATCCCGTCCCCGGCGGCGTACCCGGTGTCCAGGCGCACCCCCGGCACCTCCAGGGCGTGGAGCGTGCCGGTCTGCGGGGCGAAGCCGCGCGCCGGGTCCTCCGCGTACAGGCGGGCCTCCACGGCGTGGCCGCGCGGGGCGGGCGGTTCGGGCGGCAGGGCGGCGCCCTCCGCGACGCGCAGCTGGAGGGCGACCAGGTCGACGCCGTACACGGCCTCGGTGACGGGGTGCTCGACCTGGAGGCGGGTGTTCATCTCCAGGAAGTGCGCGGTGCCGTCCTCGGCGACGAGGAACTCGACGGTGCCCGCGCCCCGGTAGCCGATCGCGCGGGCGGCGCGCACGGCCGTGCCGTACAGCTCGTCGACGAGCGCGGGCGGCAGGCCCGGCGCGGGGGCCTCCTCGACGACCTTCTGGTGGCGGCGCTGGAGGGAGCAGTCGCGGGTGCCCAGCGGCCACACCGTGCCGTGGGCGTCGGCGAGGACCTGCACCTCGACGTGGCGCCCGCGCGCCAGGTACGGCTCGGCGAACACCTCGCCGTCCCCGAACGCCGACAGCGCCTCGGCGCGGGCGGCGGCCAGCTCCCCCCTCAGCGCCCCCAGGTCCCGCACGACGCGCATGCCCCGCCCGCCGCCGCCCGCCGCCGCCTTGATCAGGACGGGCAGGTCGGCGGCGGTGAGCGCGTCCGGGTCGAGCGGTTCGGCGCCCATCAGCCGCTTCGCGCGCGTCTTGGAGGCCATCGCCTCGATGGCCTCCGGCGGCGGCCCCACCCAGGTCAGCCCCGCCTCCTCGACGCGGCGCGCGAAGCCGGCGTTCTCGGACAGGAAGCCGTAGCCGGGGTGCACGGCGTCCGCGCCCGCCGCGAGGGCCGCCGCCACGACCAGGTCGCCGCGCAGGTACGTGTCGGCGGGCGCCGCGCCCGGCAGCCGCACCGCCGCGTCGGCCCGGCGCACGTGCAGGGCGTGCGCGTCCGGGTCGGAGTGGACGGCGACGGTGGCGACGCCCAGGTCGCGGCAGGTGCGGAGGACGCGGCAGGCGATCTCGCCGCGGTTGGCGACGAGCAGGGTCTCGATCACGGGGCCTCACATCCTGAAGACGCCGAAGCCGCCGCGCGCGCCCTCGACCGGTGCGGTGTGGATCGCCGACAGGCACAGCCCGAGGACGGTACGGGTGTCGCGCGGGTCGATGACCCCGTCGTCGTACAGCCGCCCGGACAGGAACATCGGCAGGGACTCGGCTTCGATCTGCTGCTCCACCGCGGCGCGCAGCGCGGCGTCGCCGTCCTCGTCGTACGGCCGGCCCTCGACCCGCGCGGCGGCGCGGGCGACGATCGACAGGACGCCGGCGAGCTGCTGCGGGCCCATCACGGCGGACTTGGCGCCGGGCCAGGCGAAGAGGAAGCGCGGGTCGTACGCCCGGCCGCACATGCCGTAGTGCCCGGCGCCGTACGAGGCGCCCAGGAGGACCGACAGGTGCGGGACGCGGCTGTTCGACACCGCGTTGATCATCATGGCGCCGTGCTTGATGATGCCGCCCTGCTCGTACCGGCTGCCGACCATGTAGCCGGTGGTGTTGTGGAGGAACAGCAGGGGGACGTCGCGCTGGTTGGCGAGCTGGACGAACTGGGCGGCCTTCTGCGACTCGGCGCTGAACAGCACGCCCCGCGCGTTGGCGAGGACGCCGAGCGGGTAGCCGTGCAGCCGCGCCCAGCCGGTGACCAGGCTCGTCCCGTACAGCGGCTTGAACTCGTCGAAGTCGGAGCCGTCGACGACGCGGGCGATCACCTCGCGCGGGTCGAAGGGCGTGCGCAGGTCGCCGGGGACGATGCCCAGCAGCTCCTCCGGGTCGTACCGCGGCGGTTCGGCCGGGCCGGGGTCGGGGTGCGCCTTGCGGTGGTGGAGCCGGGCGACGACGCGGCGGGCCTGGCGGATCGCGTCGGGCTCGTCGAGGGCGTAGTGGTCGGCGAGGCCGGAGGTGCGGGCGTGCATCTCGGCGCCGCCCAGCGACTCGTCGTCGCTCTCCTCGCCGGTGGCCACCCTCACCAGCGGCGGACCGCCGAGGAACACCTTCGACCGCTCCTTGATCATCACGGTGTGGTCGGACATCCCGGGGACGTAGGCGCCCCCGGCGGTGGAGTTGCCGAACACGACGGCGATCGTGGGGACGCCGGCGGCGGAGAGCCGGGTGAGGTCCCGGAAGAGGGCGCCGCCGGGGACGAAGACCTCCTTCTGGGAGGCCAGGTCGGCGCCGCCCGACTCGACGAGGGAGATCACGGGGAGCCGGTTGGCGAACGCGATCTCGTTGGCGCGCAGCGCCTTCCTCAGCGTCCAGGGGTTGGAGGCGCCGCCGCGCACGGTCGGGTCGTTGGCGGTGATCAGGCACTCGACGCCCTCGACGGTGCCGATGCCGGTCACCAGGGACGCGCCGACCGGGTGGTCGGAGCCCCAGGCGGCGAGCGGCGACAGCTCCAGGAAGGGGGTGTCCTCGTCGAGGAGCAGCTCGACGCGCTCCCGGGCGAGGAGCTTGCCGCGCGCGCGGTGCCGGGCGACGTACCGGGCGCCGCCGCCCGCGAGGACCTTGGCGTGCTCCTCGTCCAGCTCGGCCAGTCTGGCGAGCATGGCGCGGCGGTGGGCCCCGTACGCGGGGGACGCCGGGTCGAGGGCGGAGGCGAGGACGGTCACAGCAGGACCTCCGGGATGTCGAGGTGGCGGGCGCGCAGCCATTCGCCGAGCGCCTTGGCCTGCGGGTCGAACCGGGCCCGCGCGGCGGCGCCCTCGCCGAGGAGGCCGGCGACGGTGAAGTTCAGGGCGCGCAGGCGGGGCAGGACGTGGCGGGCGACGGGCAGGGGGCGGGTCTCCGGCAGCAGGTCGCGCAGGCGGTCGGCGGTCAGGGTGTGGGCGAGCCACCGCCACGCCTCGTCCGTCTCCGCCCACACGCCCACGTTGGCGTCGCCGCCCTTGTCGCCGCTGCGGGCCCCGGCGACCAGCCCGAGCGGCGCCCGCCGGGTGGGCCCGGGCGGCAGGGGCGGCGGGAGCGGCGGCTCGGGCACGGGGGCGAGGGGGCGGGTGGCGGCGGGGTGCGGGACGGGGACGCGCCGCCCGTCGGGCAGCACCGCCGTGTGCGTGACGGTGCCCGGCTCGACGTACACGGCCTCGAACACGCCGTACGGGGCGCCCCTGCCGGGCGGCGCGGTGACGTGGAAGCCGGGGTAGCTGCCGAGGGCCAGCTCGACGGCGGCGCCCGTCACGGCGCGGCCCACCGCCTCCGGGTCGGGGTCGCGCACGACGAGCCGCAGCAGGGCGCTGGCGGTCTCCTCCGTGGCGGCGTCGGCCCGGTCGGTGCGGGCCAGCTCCCACCGCACGTCCGCGGGGCGGGTCCCGGCGCGCGCGAACCCGTCCTCGACCTGCTCCTCCACCAGCCGCGCCTTGGCGTCGACGTCGAGGCCGGTGAGGACGAACACCACCTCGTTGCGCCAGCCGCCGAGGCGGGTGATCCCGGCCTTGAGCGCGGGCGGCGGGGCCTCGCCGCGCACGCCGTCGATCCGCACCCGGTCGGGGCCCTCCTGGGTGAGCCGTACGGTGTCGAGGCGGGCGGTCACGTCGGGGCCGGCGTAGCGGGCGCCGGACGTCTCGTACAGCAGCTGGGCGGTGACGGTCGCGACGTCGACGGCTCCGCCGGTGCCGGGGTGCTTGGTGATGACGGCGGACCCGTCGGGGTGGAGTTCGGCGACCGGGAAGCCGGGGCGCCGCACGTCGTAGCGGCGGAAGAAGGGGTGGTTGCCCCCGGTCGCCTGGGTGCCGCACTCCAGGACGTGCCCGGCGACGACGGCCCCGGCGAGCGGGTCGTGGTCACCGGGCGCCCAGCCGAAGCGGGCGGCGGCCGGCCCGGTGACGAGGGCGGCGTCGGTGACCCGCCCGGTGACGACGACGTCGGCGCCCGCGTCGAGGCAGGCGGCGATCCCGGCGCCGCCCAGGTACGCGTTGGCGGTGAGCGCCCCCGCCGGCAGCGGCAGCCGGTCGCCCTCGACGTGGGCGACGCGCACGGGGACGCCGAGCCGGCCGGCGAGGTCCCGCAGGGCGCCGGCGAGCCCGGCGGGGTCGAGGCCCCCGGCGTTGGCGACCACCCGGACGCCGCGCGCGTGGGCGAGCCCGAGGGTGTCCTCCATCTGCCGCAGGAAGGTCTTGGCGTACCCGAGGGAGGGGTCCTTGAGGCGGTCCCGGCCGAGGACGAGCATGGTCAGCTCGGCGAGGTAGTCGCCGGTGAGGACGTCGAGCGGCCCGCCGGTGAGCATCTCGCGGACGGCGGAGAAGCGGTCGCCGTAGAAGCCGGAGCAGTTCCCGACGCGCAGGACGCCGCCGTTCGCGGCCCCGCCGCTCACGACCCCGCCCCCTTCGGGGGCCGCCCGGCCCCCGGCGGCCCGGCGAACGCCTGGGCGATGTCGAGCCAGCGGTCGGCGTCGGGCCCGTGGGCGCGCAGGGCCAGGTCGGCGCGGTGGGCGCGCCGGGTGACGAGGAGGCAGAAGTCGAGCGCGGGCCCGGTGACGCACTGGGCGGCGTCCTCGGGCCCGTACGTCCAGACGGTGCCGTCCGGGGCGTCGAGGAGGACGCGGAACTCCCCGTCCGGCGGGGTGAGCCCCCGCACGGCGTACGCGTGGTCCCTCGCCCGCCAGCCGATGCGCGCGACGTGCCGCAGCCGCGCGGTGGGCTCCCGCGCCGCCCCCAGCGCGTCGGCCACGTCCCGCCCGTGCGCCCAGGTCTCCATGAGCCGCGCGGTCGCGAGGGACGGCCCGCTCATGGGCGGCCCGTACCAGGGCACGCGGGCGCCGTCGGGCAGGCTCCGCAGCGCCTCCCGCAGCCGCGCGCGGCCCGTGCACCACCGCTCCAGCAGGGCGGACGGCCCCGTCCGCGCCCCCTCCTCGGCGGCCCGGTCCACGAAGCCGTGACCCCCGGCGGCGGCCTCGGCCACGTGCGCGGCGAAGTCGTCCGGCGCGGTGGCGGCCGTCAGCGCCACCTCGTCGGTCCAGGCGAGATGGGCGATCTGGTGGGCGACGCTCCACCCGGCGGCCGGGGTGGCGCGCGCCCACCCGGCGGAGCCGAGCCCGGCCACGAGCCGGTCCAACTCCTCGCCCTCGTCCCGCAGGTCGTCCAGTACGGGGTGGTACACGACGCGCTCCCTCGGCTCGGGCCACAGGCGGTGTGCCCGGCGAGCATGCCAGCGCCCCCGAAAACAAGCAAGCGTGCTTGCTTTTTCAGTGGTGGGGAATCCGGCCCCGGGAAGACGAAGGCCCCGCCGTGCGCGGGGCGCGGCGGGGCGGGGCGGGGCGGCTGCGGGAGCCGGCCCGCCGTCAGGAGGCGATGTCCTCGTAGCCGGCGATCTCGCGGGGGTCGCGGGAGCCCGGGCCGACGTAGCGGGCCGACGGGCGGACCAGGCGGCCCGTGCGCTTCTGCTCCAGGATGTGGGCCGACCAGCCGGCGGTGCGCGCGCAGGTGAACATGGACGTGAACATGTGCGCCGGGACCTCCGCGAAGTCCAGGACGATCGCCGCCCAGAACTCCACGTTCGTCGCCAGGACGCGGTCCGGGCGGCGGTTGTGCAGCTCCTCCAGGGCGGCCTTCTCCAGGGCCTCGGCCACCTCGAAGCGCGGCGCGGCCAGCTCGCGGGCGGTGCGGCGCAGCACCCGGGCGCGCGGGTCCTCGGCGCGGTACACGCGGTGGCCGAAGCCCATGAGCCGCTCGCCCTTGTCCAGGGCGCGCTTCACGTACGCGACGGCGTCGCCGGTCCGCTCGATCTCCTCGATCATGCCGAGGACGCGGGAGGGCGCGCCGCCGTGCAGCGGGCCGGACATGGCGCCGACCGCGCCGGACAGCGCCGCCGCCACGTCCGCGCCGGTCGACGCGATGACGCGCGCGGTGAACGTCGAGGCGTTCATGCCGTGCTCGGCGGCCGACGTCCAGTACGCGTCGACGGCCTTCACGTGCTTGGGGTCCGGCTCGCCGCGCCAGCGGATCATGAACCGCTCGACCACCGACTGCGCCTTGTCGATCTCGCTCTGCGGCACCATCGGCAGCCCCTGCCCCCGCGCGCTCTGCGCCACGTACGACAGCGCCATGACCGCCGCCCGCGCCAGGTCGTCGCGGGCCTGCTCCTCGTCGATGTCGAGGAGCGGCCGCAGCCCCCAGACGGGCGCGAGCATCGCCAGCGCGGACTGCACGTCCACGCGGATGTCACCGGAGTGGACCGGGATGGGGAAGGGCTCGGCCGGGGGCAGGCCGGGGTTGAACGCGCCGTCGACGAGCAGGCCCCACACGTTCCCGAAGGACACGTGCCCCACCAGGTCCTCGATGTCGACGCCCCGGTACCGGAGGGCGCCGCCCTCCTTGTCCGGTTCGGCGATCTCCGTCTCGAACGCGACGACTCCCTCGAGCCCGGGTACGAAGTCGGACATCTGGCGGCTCCTCGTGGTGACGTGTGTGTGGAGGGAACGAACAGGGACCCAGCGGTCGAGTCTGTCGGGTTCCCCCGATGCGGGGAAGCGTGACATCAGGCACACTCCGCCGTTCCGGGCAGGTGGGGTTAAGGCCGGGACGTGCCGGGCAGACTGAAGCGGCCGCCCCGCCCTGAGGCAGGATGGACGCCGTGACCGACGCCCTCGATCCAGCCCTGGACCCCGCCCTCGACCCGGCCCCCATGCGCGAGCAGTACCACACCTCCGAGCTCACCGAGCGCGACCTGGCCGCGCACCCCATGGAGCAGTTCGCGCGCTGGTTCGAGGACGCGGCGCGCCGCGGCGACGTCCACGAGCCGAACGCCATGGTCGTCGCGACGGCCACCCCCGACGGCCGCCCCTCGGCCCGGACGGTGCTGCTGAAGCACTACGACGCGCGCGGCTTCGTCTTCTTCACCAACTACGACTCCCGCAAGGGCGGCGAACTGGCCGCCAACCCGCACGCCTCGCTCCTCTTCCCCTGGCACCCGATCGCCCGCCAGGTCATCGTCACCGGCCGGGTCGCCCGCGTCGGCCGCGACGAGACGGCCGCGTACTTCCGCACCCGCCCGCACGGCTCCCAGCTCGGCGCCTGGGCCAGCGCGCAGTCGTCCGTCATCGGCTCCCGCGCCGAGCTGCTCGCCCGGTACGAGGAGCTGGCCGCCCGCCACCCGGAGGGCGAGCAGGTGCCCGTACCGCCGCACTGGGGCGGGTTCCTGGTGGTGCCCGACACGGTCGAGTTCTGGCAGGGGCACGAGAACCGGCTCCACGACCGGCTCCGGTACGTGCGGCGGGCGCACGGGGAGGGCGGCGGCGAGGACTGGCGGGTGGAGCGGCTCGCCCCGTAGCGCGGCCCGCCTCGCCGGGCCGGCCCGCGCCGCGGGCCGGTCCACCGGTGGCGCGACCCGCTCCGCGGGCCCGCCCGCCCCGTGGGGCGCCGGGCACGCAGAAGCCCGCGGGCTCTGCTCTCTCCTGCTAGCAAGGAGAGGTCGGCCGGATGTGCCGACGAGCCCGCGGGCCGGTGACTGCTTGGTGTACGGCAGGAGGCCTGCCGTCATGTGACGACAGGCCTCAGCCCGCAGTCACCTCACGCATCCGAAAAGAAACCACTTCCGGATCACCTCCTCTCTCGTGTGCTCCCCACCCTAGGAACCCGTCCCGCGCCGCTCAACCGAATTTACGGAACCGCGTGTGTCCTGGGTCACGTTCCAGTTGAATGGCGCCGGGAGCGTTGCGGGTGCGCGCGCCTACACGTCCTGTGGGGGGTGCCGGGATGAGTGCGTCCAGGAGCGGAACGGCGCGGGCGGACGGGGACCTGCTCAGCGCGCTGCTGGACGGGATGGACGCCGCGCTGTGCGCGTTCGACGCGGACGGCGCGGTCACCCACTGGAACCGCGAGGCCGAGCGGATCCTCGGCTGGCCCGCCGACGAGGCCGTCGGCCGCCGCGGCCTCGCCGGCTGGGCCGCCCGGCCCGCGGACGCCGCCGCGACCGAGGCCCGGCTGATGGCCGCCCTGGACGGCCCCGGCCGCGTCCTCCACGAGTGCGCGCTGCTGCGCAAGGACGGCGGCCGCGTCCTCGTCCGCGTCCAGGCGTCCGGCGTGCGGGGCGCGGACGGGCGCCCGGCCGGGGTGTACTGCGCCTTCGGCGAGGTCCACGCGCAGCTCGACTTCGAGCGCTCGGTCGCGCTCAGCGAGGCCCTGTTCGGGGAGGCGCCGCACGGCCTCCTCGTGGTGGACGCCGACCTGCGCCCCGCCGTGGTGAACGCGCGGGCCGCCCGGGCGTTCGGCGCCCCCCGCACGGCCCTGCTCGGCCGGCCCCTCGGCGACTTCCTGACCCAGGGCGCCGACCGGCTGGAGGCGGCCCTGGAGCACGTGCTGGCGGAGGGCGGCCCCCGCTCGCCGGCCGAGCTGTGGGCGACGGTCCGCACCCCGGACGGGGAGCGGCGGCGCTGCTGGCGCGGCGGCTTCCTGCGGCTCGCGTCACCGCTGTCGCGGGAGCCCGCGCCCCTGGGCGTGGCGTGGCTGTTCGAGGACGTCACGGAGGCGCGGCTCGCCGAGCAGGACGCGGACCGGCTGCGGTTCCGGGCCAGCCAGCTGCACCGGGCGGGCACCGCCGCGGCGGAGTGCGAGGACCCGATGGAGGCGGCCACCGCGTACCTGGACTTCGCGCTCGCCGGGTTCGCGGACGACGCGCTGCTGGACCTGGCCCGCGACGACGGCACGCGGCTGGTGCGGATCGCCGCCACGCCCGCCCGGGCGCCCGGTCCGGTGGCGCTCGTCGCGGGCGCGGGGCTGCCGGTGCCCTACGGGCCGGGCCACCCGGCGCTGCGCGCGCTGGAGCGGGCGGGCGCGGTGCGGGCCAGCACCTGGTCGGCGGGGGCCGGGCACGCGTGGGCGGCGGAGCGGCAGTGGCCGGACGGCACGGCGCACGCCCTGTGCGCGGTCCTGCGCAGCCGGGGGCGGACGCTGGGCGTGGTGACGTTCCTCCGCTCGTCCAGCCGCCCGCCCTTCGAGCGCCCGGACGTCTCGTACGCGGAGAGCGTCGCCGTACGGGTCGCGGCGTCCCTGGACCTGGCGGGGCCCGTGACGTGAGAGGCCCACCACCCGTGCGTGCGAATGGTGATGAGCCCGTCACATGAGGTGAATGGCCGTGGCTAGCGTGGCCGGGGGCTGACAACGAGGTGGGCGCGGCGAAGGGCGGTCGACGGTGGCGCGAGGGCAGCGTAAGGACATCGACGGGTCGGAGAACGTTCCCAGCTTCTACGGCACGGAACTCAGGTTCCAGCGGGAGGCGGCCGGACTGACACTGGAGAAGCTGGTGGAGGGGAGCTTCTACGGGGCCACCTACCTGAGCGAGATCGAACGGGGCCAGCGCCGCATGCCGCTCGATCTGGCCCGGCACGTGGACCGGGTGCTGGGCACGGACGGGTTCTTCGAGCGACGGTGCCATGACGTACGGAAGGCCAAGCAGGGTGCCCACGCAGCCTACTTCGCGCCGATCGCGGAGTCGGAAGTCCGGGCGCGGGCGATCGAAGAGTGGGGGAACGCGCTGATTCCGGGACTCCTCCAGACACCGGAGTACGCACGTGCGGTCATCAACTGCACGCACGGGCTGGATCTACCCGACGAGGTCGAGGCGAAGGTCCGGGCCCGTATGAAGCGGGCAAGCCTCTTCGAGACGCCGAAGAAGCCGGAATACTGGGTGATCCTGCACGAGTCGCTGCTGCGGCCCACAGTGTTGTCCGGCGCAGAGATGGCCGAACAGCTTGAGCACATCGCGGGTTTGGTGAGGCGCCGCAGGATCGTGCCGCAGATCCTGCCGTGGAACTCGGAGACGCAGCCCTTCATGACGATGGCGCTCAAGTTCATGGAGTTCGAGGACGAGCCGCCCATCGCCTACACGGAAGGTCCTTATCACGGTCAGACCGTGGACGAGCCGGGTCTCGTGAAGCTTTACCGCAAGGCATACGATCGGCTCAGGGCCGCTGCGCTGCCGCCAGGGGCGTCCCTAGTCAGGATCGAACAAGCGGCTGAGGACTACCGAAATGGCAAGTAACCGCATTGATCTGCGCACTGCCGTGTGGCGCAAGTCCAGCTACAGCAACGGGGACGGCGGTGACTGCGTCGAGGTCGCGGAAGGCTTCCCCGGTGCCGCTCGGTGGCGCAAGTCCAGCCACAGCAACGGCACCGGCGGTGAGTGCGTCGAGGTCGCCGACGGCCTGCCCGGCGTCGTCCCCGTGCGGGACTCCAAGGTCCCGGGCGGCCCCGCCCTCGTCCTCGCGGCCCGCGCCTGGGCGCCGTTCGTCACGGCGCTCAAGGCGGGCCGCCTCGGGGCGTGAGCTACCGGCGGTAGAAGATCCGGTCCGCGTACTCCTCCATCACGCGGAGGTTCCACTCGTGGCCCCCGTCGACGTTGCCGGAGCGCAGCAGCGGGGGCTCGACGCCGCGGCGGACCAGCTCCTCGGCCGCCGCGGCCATGACGGCCTGCATGAGGGCGCTGGTGACCACGGTGGAGGCGGGCGCGAAGGGCGCCTCGACGCCCTCGTGCGTCAGCTCCGCGTCCCCGACGGCGATCTTGGAGTCGAGGACGATGTCGCAGTGGTCCTTCAGGAAGGTGCCCGAGGCGTTGCGGGGGCGGGTCTCCTTCGCGTAGGCCACGGAGGTGACACCGATGACCTTCATGCCCAGGGCGCGGGCGTGGACGGCCATCTCGACGGGCAGGGGGTTCCGGCCGGACAGCGAGATGACGACCAGCACGTCGCCCGCGCGGGCGGGCGACGCGTCGAGGACCGCGGTGGCGAGGCCCTCCACGCACTCCAGGGCCGAGCCGAGGGGCGCGGGCATCACGTCCACGCCGACCACGCCCGGTACGGCGAGCAGGTTCATCAGCGCGAGCCCGCCGGCGCGGTAGACGACGTCCTGCGCGGGCAGCGAAGAGTGGCCGGCGCCGAACGCGAAGAGGCGGCCGCCCGCGGCGACGGTGTCGGCGACGGCGGCGCCCGCGGCGGCGACGTGCTCGGCCTCCTCGTCCCGGACCCGCCGGAGCAGGCCGATCGCGGCGTCGAAGAACTGATCGGCCAGCGTGCTGTCGCCCATCGGCACGGCCTTCCTCTCGTCTGTGTCGCGGATCACCGTGCGGTCTGGACCTTTCGCCTGTCAATACGGCGTTCGGCCATGGCCCTGTCCGGGGCGGCACGGGGGCCCCGGGGATGCGCAACAATTGAGCCAGGGCCGCGCACACTGGAAGTCACGCATCGAGGGGCACGTATGTCCGGACTGATCGACACCACGGAGATGTATCTCCGCACCATCCTCGAGCTGGAAGAGGAAGGCGTGGTGCCCATGCGCGCCCGTATCGCGGAACGGCTCGACCAGAGCGGTCCCACGGTCAGCCAGACGGTCGCCCGGATGGAGCGTGACGGGCTGGTGACCGTCGCCGGCGACCGCCACCTGGAGCTGACCGAGGAGGGCCGCCGGCTGGCCACGCGCGTGATGCGCAAGCACCGGCTCGCGGAGTGCCTCCTCGTGGACGTGATCGGCCTGGAGTGGGAGCAGGTCCACGCCGAGGCGTGCCGCTGGGAGCACGTGATGAGCGAGGCCGTCGAGCGGCGCGTCCTGGAGCTGCTGCGCCACCCGACGGAGTCGCCGTACGGGAACCCGATCCCGGGCCTGGAGGAGCTGGGCGAGCAGGCGGAGGCCGACCCGTTCCTCGACGACAACATGGTGTCCCTGTCCGAGCTGGACGCGGGCGCGGAGGGCAAGACCGTGGTGGTGCGCCGGATTGGCGAGCCCATCCAGACCGACGCCCAGCTGATGTACACGCTGCGGCGCGCCGGTGTGCAGCCCGGCTCCGTGGTGAGCGTGACCGAGTCGCCCGGCGGCGTGCTGGTCGGCAGCAGCGGCGAGGCCGCCGAGCTGGACGCCGACGTGGCGTCGCACGTCTTCGTCGCCAAGCGCTGAGGGCCACCCGCCCCTCCCCGCCCCGCCGGCCGCCCGGACGGCGCCGTTCCGTCCGGCGCCCGGCGCCCGTACCGTACGGAGTGCTTTCGCGCGGAACGGCAGCGGTGCGGCTTCGCGCGTGCCAGTCTGGGCTTCAGGCCGGGACCTGCCCTGGGGAGGGAGTCGCGCGATGCGTCGTCCGCCGTCCGCACCGAGGCGCGCGTCCACACACGAGGAAGGTCCCGGTGCCTTGCGGCACCGGGACCCGGCCTCCCCTGTGCTGACCCGGAGCCCCGAGCTCTCAGGGTCAATCCCGTCGGACCTTTTTCCCCGAGTGGTCCGCCTCCCGCTGAAGATCTCCCCTCGGCGACGCCCGTCAATCCTTGAGGGGGGTCACTCGAACGAGCGATGTTGCCGCCCACGCCCCGGTTTTCGAATATAAGTTCGATACTCTGAGCGGGTTGTCCGACGCGACATGAAGGGGGTGCCAGGGCTCATGGTGCGACGCATCGATCTGGCCGGAGCCGACGGCGTGCGTCTCGCCGCCTGGGAGTTCGCCGATCCGCCCAAGGGACCGGGCGCCGACGGAAGCGAGTCCGCGGGGGGCGTGCTGCTCCTGCACGGCCTGATGGGCCGCGCCGCCCACTGGGCGGACACGGCGCGCTGGCTGTCCGACCGGTACCGGGCTGTCGCCCTGGACCAGCGCGGGCACGGCCACAGCGGCAAACCGGCCGCCGGGCCCTACACGCGCGAGGCGTACGTGGCGGACGCGGCCGCCGCGATCGAGCAGCTGGGGCTCGCGCCGGTCACCCTCATCGGCCACTCCATGGGCGCCCTGACGGCCTGGCAGCTCGCCGCCGAGCGGCCGGAGCTGGTCAACGCCCTGGTCATCGGCGACATGCGGGCCTCCGCGCTGGGCGCGGCGTCGCAGCGGGAGTGGGAGGAGTGGTTCCGCAGCTGGCCGGTGCCCTTCGCGACGCTGGCCGACGTGCGGAAGTGGTTCGGGGAGGACGACCCCTGGGTCGAGCGGCCGAACCCCGCGCGGGGCGCGTTCTTCGCGGAGGTGATGTGCGAGTCGCCCGACGGGTGGCGGCCCGTGTTCTCGCCGCACCAGATGCTCGAGGCCCGCTCGACCTGGGTGCACGACGCGCACTGGGACACGCTGGCCCAGGTCCGCTGCCCGACGCTGGTGGTGCGCGGCCTCGACGGCGAGCTGGGCCGCGCGGAGGCGCAGGAGATGGTTCGCGTCCTGCCGCGGGGCCAGTACGCCGAGGTGCCCGACGCGGGCCACTACCTCCACTACGACCAGCCGGAAAGCTGGCGCGAAACCCTCTGGCCCTTCCTCGCCGCGACCACCTAGCCGGCCCGGGGCCCGCGGGGCCGGCGCGGCGCGGAGGCCGCGGCCCCGCCCGCCGGCCCCTCCCGGCGGCACCGGGACCGGCGGCGGGCGGGGCCGGCCCCGGGACCGGCGGCGGACGGGCCGGCTGCGGGCGGGGCCGGCCTGTCCGCCGCTAGGCCTTGCTCACGGCCGTCAGGATCTCCGGGAGCCTCCGGGCGGTGCGGCCCGCCGCCAGGTGCAGGCCGCCCCACGTCAGCAGCGCCCCCCACACCGCGCCCAGCGGCAGCAGCACCCACGGTTCGGCGGACGCCACGTGCGTCCACACCGCCACCGCGATCAGCGGGCCGCACAGCACCGCGGCCAGCAGCATCCCGCCCATCATCGACGCCCAGGCCAGCCCGCCCTGCCCGGGCGCCGCGTTCTTGTACGCGCTGTCCTGCGGGATCGAGTACGGGAAGAACGCCGACGCCCAGGCGCCCACCCCCAGCATCGCGCCCAGCAGCCCGTACGAGAGGCCCAGGCCCTCCGCCAGGACCCCCCAGTCGCCGAGGACCGCGACGGTCACCACCGTCACCAGCGTCGCGTACGGCAGCGTCACCAGCAGCAGCGCCACCGCCCGCGCCCGCAGCTCCACGTACGCGTCCCGCTTCGACGACACGGTCATCGCGACGATCCAGAACGCCGAGGTGTCCTGGCCGAACTGGTTGTACATCAGCGTCCCCAGCAGCCCCGCCGCGAAGCACGCCCAGTACACCGAGCCGTGCCCCTGCAGGGCGTTGAACACCGGGACGATCAGGCCCAGCGCGAGCGCCGTCACCCAGCCGGACTTGGCCTTCGGGTCCCGCCACGCGTAGCGCAGCGCCCGCTGCACCACCGCGCCCGTGCGCCCCTCCGGCAGCAGCCGCGCCCAGCCGGCACCGGAGCCGCCCCGGCCCGTGTCCGTGCCCGCCGCCGCGACCGTCGAACCGTCCGGCGCCGTCATCAGCTTCGTCAGGCTCCGCTGCCACCAGTACAGCAGCGCCGCCAGCGCCACCACCGACAGCAGCAGCTGCGCCACGGCCGCCCCGTACGCGCCGCGGCTCGCCGAGTCGACCGCGCCGACCGCCGAGGCGGGCGGCACCCACCGGGCGACGTCCGCGGCGGGCTCCAGCCGGGCGAGCCCGCCCGCCTGGCCGAGCCGCTGCGCGCCGAAGTTCACGACCTGGATGCCGATCGCCACGACCAGGCCGCTCAGCAGCGCCAGGTCCCGGCCCTTGCGGGACGTCAGCAGCCGGATGTTCGCCGCCGCGACCGCACGGGCCAGCGCCAGGCACACCAGCAGCACCAGAGGCACCGCGAACACCGCCACGGCCACCGCGAACGCCCCGTGCGCCACGGAGATCCCCGCACCCACCGCCAGGCACAGGGTGAACAGCGGGCCGATGCCCACCAGCGACGCCACCAGCAGCGCCCACACCAGCGGCCCCGCCCGCAGCGGCAGCATCACCAGGCGCGTCGGGTCCAGCGTCTCGTCACCGCTGGGGAAGAACAGCGGCATCACCGCCCAGCCGAGCGCCGTCACCGCGGTCAGCAGCACCGCCAGGGTGGCCGCCTGCGCGTGCCCCCGCAGCAGCAGCATGCCGAGCAGCTGGCCGGCCGCGAACAGCAGGGCGAAGACGATCGACACGACGAAGACGGCGGTACGGCCCGAGGACTGCCGCAGCCCGTTGCGCAGCAGCGACAGCTTGATCCGCACGAAGACGGACGTCAGCGCCCCCGTACCCGCCGCCCCCGCACCCGCAGCTCCCGCCGTGCCCGTGCCGGGGGCGCCCGTCGTACCGGACCCGTACGTCACCGGGCACCCCCCAGCCAGTCCAGGGACTCGCCCGCGTCGCGCCCCTGCGCGCCGACCAGTTCCAGGAACGCCCGCTGGAGCGTCGGCGCGTCACCGCGGACCTCCGCCAGCGGGCCGTGCGCGCGGATCCGCCCCGCGGCCATCACCGCGACCCAGTCGCACAGGGACTCCACCAGCTCCATCACGTGGCTGGAGAACACCACCGTCGCCCCGGACGCCGTGTACCGCTCCAGCACGCCCCGGATCGTCTGCGCCGACACCGGGTCGACGCCCTCGAACGGCTCGTCGAGGAAGAGCACCTCGGGGTTGTGCAGCAGCGCCGCCGCGAGGCCGATCTTCTTGCGCATGCCGGTCGAGTAGTCGATGACCAGCTTGTGCTGGGAGCCCGCCAGGTCCAGGACGTCGAGCAGCTGCGTCGCCCGCTTGTCGACCTCGGCGCCCGGCAGCCCCCGCAACCGGCCGGTGTACGCGAGGAGTTCGCGTCCCGACAGCCGTTCGAACAGCCGCAGTCCCTCCGGCAGCACGCCGATGCGGGCCTTCACCGCGGCCGGGTCGCGCCACACGTCGTGCCCGGCGACCTCGACGCGCCCCTGGTCGGGGCGGAGCAGTCCGGTCACCATCGACAGGGTCGTCGTCTTGCCCGCGCCGTTCGGGCCGACCAGGCCGACGAACCGGCCCGCGGGCAGGACCAGGTCCACCCCGGCGACCGCGACCTGCTCGCCGAAGCGCTTCCCCAGCCCCTCCACGCGCACGGCGGGCGGCGCCGCCTCCGGCGTCCCGCCCACCGCGTCGACTTCCCTGCCCTGCTCCGGCATGGTCACTGCCGCCTCTCGCTGCCCCGTCGGTCACTTGTACGAGAACAGCCTAGGAACCCGCAGGCAGAAGCGCAGGTGCCGGTTCCGGCAGTCTCCGCGGGCCGACGTTGCCGGAAAGGGGGAGGGGAGGCGTCAGCGGCCCCTCGCCGCCGCCGCGTCCCGGCCGCACGCGTACGCCAGCGGGCTGATCAGCTCCTCCGCGTCCGGCAGCCACCGGTTGGCGTGGGTCGGGCGGCGCACCCACTGCACCGCGCCCTGCCCGCCGACCCGCGTCGGCGGCGCCGCCACGTACCCGCCCTCGCCCTTCGCGACCAGGTCGATGCCCGACGGCGACCAGCCCAGCCTGCGGACCAGGCCCGCGACCTTCGCGGCGGCCCCGGGCAGCACGAAGAACACCATCCGCCGGTCCGGCCCGCAGGCCACCGGGCCGAGCGCCAGGTCCATCCGCTCCATGCGCGCCAGCGCCAGGAAGCCGGCCGACTCCGGCACGTCCAGCGCGTCGAACGTACGGCCCGTCGGCAGCAGGACCGACGCCCGGGGGTGCTTGCCCCACAGGCGGCGCGCCGCCGCGGGGCTGCCGGTGGCCTGGGCCGCCCAGTCCTCGCGAAACGGGTGCGCCCCCGGCGACGCGCAGGCCGCGTCCCCGCACGAGCAGTGTTCCCGGCCGTCGACCGCCTCCAGCCACGTGCCGGGGAACACGTCCCAGTGCCGCTCCTCCGCGTACCGCACGGCGCTGTCCAGCAGCGGTTCCCCGTGCTGCCGGGGGATGGGTGCGGCCTCCGTGACTCCCATGGTCTCTTCCACGACCAGCACAACTGTCCTCCCCACGGGTGGTTACGGGGCGCAGAAGTGAACGCGGTGGTGCATCGGTTCGGCACGCGGGGCGCATGGGTGCACGTCCGGGGGCGCGCACGGGCGGCGGAAGCCACGGGCGGGTAGGCAGGGTCGGGGGGAGCGGCCTCAAGGGCATCAATGGGGGCCATTGCGGTATTCCCCGGGCAATCACTGAACAACGCGGCGATTGCCGGTGATTTGGTATGACAGCGCCAGGTTCTGCATTCTCCGGACATCAGCTGGGCAGTGATCGGGGCGACTGATCGCCACCGGCACGACAGGGGGTAGTCATGGCAGCGAGGCCGCTCGTCGCCCGTCAGCCGAACGAACGGCTGCAGGCTCTCATTCAGGAGGCAGGGTGCTCCAACGCCGGGCTCGCCCGTCGCGTCAACATGGTCGGCTCGGAGCGCGGGCTCGACCTGCGGTACGACAAGACGTCGGTGGCGCGCTGGCTGCGCGGGCAGCAGCCGCGGGGCCGGGCCCCGGGCATCATCGCCGAGGCGCTGGGCCGCAAGCTGGGGCGGACGGTCACGATCGACGAGATCGGGATGGCGAGCGGCAAGAACCTGGCGAGCGGGGTGGGGCTGCAGTTCTCGCCGACCGTGACGGGCGCCGTCGAGCAGGTCTGTGAGCTGTGGCGCAGCGACGTGGGCCGGCGGGACTTCCTCTCCGGCTCGACCGTCGCGGCCTCCGCGCTCGTCGAGCCCAGCCGGGACTGGCTGATCACCGGGCCGGACGCCCAGGTGGCCCGGAGCGCGGGCGCCCGGGTCGGCCTGGCGGACGTGCGCGCCGTGCGGGCGATGACGGAGGCACTGGTCGACCTGGACCACCGGTTCGGCAGCGGGCACGTGCGCCCCGTGGTGGTCCACTACCTGAACAGCGTCGTGTCGGGGATGCTCTCCGGCTCGTACCGGGACGCGGTGGGGCGGCAACTCTTCGCCGCGACCGCGCGGTTGACGGAGCTGGCCGGGTACATGGCGGTCGACACGGGCCAACCGGGGCTCGCCCAGCGGTACTACATCCAGGCGCTGCGGCTCGCGCAGGCCGCCGGCGACCGGGCGTACGGCGGGTACGTGCTGGCCGCGTCGATGAGCCACCTGGCGGCGCAGCTCGGCAACCCCCGGGAGATCGCCCAGCTGGCGCGCGCCGCGCAGGAGGGCTCCCGCGGGCACGTCACCCCGCGCGCGGAGGCGATGTTCCTGGCGGCCGAGGCGCGGGGCCACGCCCTGCTCGGGGACGCGCGCACCTGCCAGGACGTGGCGGGCCGGGCCGTCGCCGCGCTGGACCGGTCCGACCCGGACTCGGGCGACGACCCGGCGTGGATCGCCCACTTCGACCACGCGTACCTCGCCGACGAACTGGCGCACTGCCACCGGGACCTGGGCCACGCCCAGGCGGCGGCGCGGACGGCGGCCGAGGCGCTGGACGGCCACCCGGCGACGCGGGCGCGGCGGCGGGCGATCGGCCTCGTCCTGCTGGCGGCGGCCCAGGTGCAGCAGCGGGAGGTCGAGCAGGCCTGCCACACCGGGGCGCGGGCGGCCGAACTCCTGGGCACGCTGCGGTCGTCGCGCGGCGCGGAGTACCTGGAGGACCTCCAGGCGCGGCTGGAGCCGTTCCGGGACGAGCCCGCGGTGCGGGAGTTCGCGGCGCGGCTGGAGCCCCAGGCGGCGTAACGACCGCACCCGTGTGCGGGGGTGGCGGTACACCCGGTAGCGTGAGCCGACGCTTCCGTAGGTTCACACGTAGGAGTCCCGGTGACGCAGAGCGGACACGGCCAGGAGGGCCAGTCGTGGGGCCAGGCCCCTGGCCAACCCTGGGGATCGCCGCCCCCGCAGGCCGCGCCGGGTGAGGACCCCGCCACGCAGTACCTGCGGCCGGTTCCGCCGGCCTCGGCGCCGCTGCCCCCGGAGCGGGGGCAGGCGCCGGCGGAGAACCCGGCGGAGTCGACCCAGTTCCTGGGCACCGGCTTCGGCGCGCAGCCGCCGCAGCATCAGCCCCCGCAGCACCAGCAGCCGCCGCAGCAGCACCAGCAGCCGCCGTACCAGCAGCAGCCGCAGCCCCCGCAGTACCAGCAGCCGCCGCAGCAGCAGTACCAGCAGCAGCCGCCGCACCAGCAGCCTCAGCAGTACCCGCAGGCGTACCCGCCCCAGCACCCGCAGGCGTACCCGCCGCCGCAGGGGCAGCAGCCGCCGTACCCACCCCAGCAGCAGCACCAGCAGCGGCCGCCGGACCCGGACGCGGAGGCCACGCAGTACATCGCGCCCGTACCGGGACGCAGCGGGCCCCCGGCGGAGTTCGACAACCTGTTCCGCGACGACGCGGCGGGCGGCACGCAGCAGATGCCGCGCGTCGAGCCGTCCGCCCCGCACCAGGGGTACGGCCACCAGCCGCCCCCGCCGCACCAGGGGTACGGCCAGCAGCCGCCCCCGCCGTACGCGGACCCGCACGGCCACGACGACTACGACGAGCCCGAGCGGCGCCGCTCCTCGAAGCTGCCGCTCCTCGCCGCGGTGATCGTCGGGTGCGCCGTCGTCGGCCTCGGCGCGGGCGCCCTGATGAGCGGCGGCGAGGAGGCGCCCGACACGGGCGACAAGGCCGGCGTGGCCGCCGCCTCGTCCCCGACGCCCGCCCCGAAGACGTCGTCCGAGCCGGCCCCGGACCCGGTGAAGGCGCAGGCGGAGGAGCTGGACAAGCTGCTCGCGGACAGCAACGACAGCCGTGCCGCGGTGATCCGCTCCGTCGAGAACATCAAGAAGTGCCAGGCGCTGGACAAGGCCGCCGCCGATCTGCGGGAGGCCGCCGGCCAGCGGCGCGACCTGGTGAACCGGCTGCGCGGCATCGAGATCGACAAGCTGCCGGACCACACGGAGCTGTCCTCGTCGCTCACCCGGGCGTGGCAGGCGTCCGCCACCGCCGACGACCACTACGCGGCCTGGGCCCAGCAGGTCAAGAACCCCAAGAACTGCAAGGACGGCCGGGCGCGCAACACCGGCAGCACCGCGCAGGCGGCCGTGGCCAGCGGCGAGGCGACCGAGGCGAAGCGTCAGGCCGCACGTCTCTGGAACGGCATAGCCGAGACGTACGGCCTGACCCAGCGGCAGCCCACCCAGCTGTAGGGGCGGGCCGCGGGGCTCAGGAGGAGCGGGCCTCCAGGAGGGTCTCGCCGACGTCGACGAAGCCGGCGCGCTGGGCGACGAGGCGGCCCCTGCGCACCACCTGGAAGGTCACCTCGTGGTTGACGAGCCGGGGGAAGCCGGGCGTGCCGAGCATGTCCTCGTACCGCCAGCGCAGCGCCGGCGTGAGGCCCCCGGTGTCCACCCGCAGGCCGCGGTCCAGGGTGAGCGCGATCTTGCCGGGGGTCACCTCCTCGTCGCCGATCGCCTCCACGACCCGCTTGAGGGTCGTGTACGCGATCCAGGTGGTCTGCACGCCCGCGTCGGCCGGGTCGATCCGGTTGTCGCCGAAGGCGTGCTCCTGGATCACCCGCCGCATCGGCTCCCAGCGGGGGTCGCCCGGGGCCGGGTACCAGCCGGTGACGTACGCCCCCTCGAACGGCCCGGCCGCCCCGCCCGTGCGGTCGACGAGGAGCTGGTCGACGCTGCCCAGCACGGACGAGATCCGGACGTCGCGGCCGTCGGAGGCCAGCCGGCGGAACGAGTCGAAGAAGTGCGCGGTCCGCTCGCCGAGCGCGGCGGTGACGCAGCCGTGCTCCTTGCCGGCCCGTTTCCGGGAGCGGTCGGCGACGGCCGCGTACTCCCCGGCGTCCTCGGCGGCCGGGAAGTCGTACGCCTCGCGCTGCTTGGCGTGGGTGAGGCCCGAGTTGAGCAGCGCGTGCAGGTAGTCGCCGGCGATCGTGTCGGGGCGGACCAGGGAGACCCGCTCGCAGGAGGCGGCGAGCTGCATGCCGTTCCCCGCGAGCAGGGCGACCTGGCCGCCGTTGACGGGATAGGAGAGGTAGCTGGTGAACTCCTCGTCGGACAGGCCGTAGCCGCCGATGTACGGGATGTTCGCCGCCTCCAGGGTGGCCATGAAGGCGCGGCCGTGCTGGCTGTACGAGCCGACGACGGCGGCCACGCCCTCCTTGACGGCCTGGCGGGCGCAGGTCGCGGCGCCCGTCGCGGTGTTGCCCTCGTTGCACGTGATCACGCGCAGTTCGTGCCCGGCCAGGCCGCCCTGGCCGTTGACCCAGCGCGCGTAGGCCTCGGCCATCGCGGGCATGCCGGGCATGTTGGTCGCCTTGGTGTCTTGGGGTGCCCAGGTCATCACTGTGATGGGCTCCCTGGAGCCCCCCGTGGCTCCAGGGAGAGCACCACAGCCGGCGAGGAGGGACGCCGCGACGAGAGCCGCCGCGGCCCTGGACGTGAGAGAGGTGGCAAAGCGTCGCCTGCCGTTACCGGTCATGAACACGCACACTTCCTGCCCACGGGTAACGCGGGTGTGAGGGTGGTTCAACGGTCGGTGACGTGGAGGTGAATTGCGGGGGCCGCCGGGCGCGTACGGTGGAGGACGTACGATCCGTACGTTCCGCTGCCCGGCGGTGCGCACGTCCCCAGCTCGTTCGGGCCCGGTCCGCCAGGGCCGGCCCCGCAAGGTGAACGCAGATGAACTCTTCCCGTCGCGGCCGTCACTCCCTCACCATGGGCGGCATGCCCCTCAACGACATGCCGTGGTGGCGCTGGCGCGCCAACGTCCGCTCGGCGCTGCACATGCTCTCCGACACCGCCTTCCACCAGGAGTGCTGGCTGGCCGGCGTCGACGGGTACGGGGACGTCACGGACGCCGTCTACCGGCTGGTCGAGGACACGTGGCTGGACAACTGGTCCGCCGAGAAGTACGTCGGGACGATCTTCCGTGACGCGGTCGAGGCCCAGCTCGTCGACCTGGCCGTGCTGCGGGTCCTGCGGATCCTGCACCAGGTCGGCCCGGACGCGCCCGTCTCCGCGTACCTGAACCACCCCGGCTGGCCCGAGGCCGTGCACGCCACCCGCGAGGCCCACGTGCGGCTCTGCCTGAACGACGGCGAGGACCCGGACGCGCCGCCGCGGCCGCTGCACGCCCTGCGGGCGCTGACCGGCGCGGTGTAGGGACGGGGCCCGCCCCCCTGGTCGGACCGGTCCGGAAGCCGGACGGGGCGGAAGGCGCGCCCGCCCCGTGTGGCATCCTGCCAGCATGACCGACCAGTACGTCCTCACCCTCTCCTGCCCCGACAAGCAGGGCATCGTTCACGCCGTGTCGAGCTACCTCTTCATCACGGGGTGCAACATCGAGGACAGCCAGCAGTTCGGAGACCGCGACTCGGGCCTCTTCTTCATGCGGGTCCACTTCTCCGCCGAGGCGCCCGTGACCGTCGAGAAGCTCCGGGCGAGCTTCGCCGCGGTCGGCGACTCCTTCGGGATGGACTGGCGGATACACCGCGCCGACGAGCGGATGCGGGTCGTGCTGATGGTGTCGAAGTTCGGCCACTGCCTGAACGACCTGCTGTTCCGCACGCGGATCGGCGCGCTGCCCGTGGACATCGTGGCGGTGGTGTCCAACCACACGGACTTCGCGGAGCTCGTGGCCTCGTACGACGTCCCCTTCCACCACATCCCGGTCACGAAGGACACCAAGGCGGAGGCCGAGGCCCGGCTGCTGGAGCTGGTGCGCGGCGAGAACGTCGAACTGGTGGTGCTGGCCCGGTACATGCAGGTCCTGTCGGACGACCTGTGCCAGGCGCTCAGCGGGCGGATCATCAACATCCACCACTCGTTCCTGCCGAGCTTCAAGGGCGCGAAGCCGTACCACCAGGCGCACGCGCGCGGTGTGAAGCTGATCGGGGCGACGGCCCACTACGTGACGGCGGACCTCGACGAGGGGCCGATCATCGAGCAGGAGATCGAGCGGGTCGGGCACGAGGTGACACCCGAGCAGCTGGTGGCCGTGGGACGCGACGTCGAGTGCCAGGCGCTGGCCCGCGCGGTCAAGTGGCACGCGGAGCACCGCATCCTGCTGAACGGCCGCCGCACGGTCGTCTTCGACTGAGGCGGTCCGCGGGCGGCGGGCTACATGCGGCTCAGGGAGGCCGCGGCGTACAGGACCTCCCTGATGGCCTCCCGGTCGCCCGCCTGCCCCACCGCCGCCTCCTCCGGCGTGACGTGCCCCGCCACCAGCTGGCAGAACTCCACGCCGTCCAGCGCCACGAGGGCCACCTCCCGGTCCGGGCAGGCCCTCGCCGCCGGGGAGTCCAGGGCGACGTACCAGTGGCCGCCGCCCGCCCCCTCCACCTCCAGGCGCAGCGACCGCCCCGGCGCGCCCGCCTCGACGAGCGTGCGGGCCGGCCCCGCGAGCCCGGCGCGGCGGCGGCCGGCCAGTGTGGCCGGCAGGAGGCGGACCGCCAGGTCGATCATGTCGTGCAGGTGCGCCCCGGAGGGCGGGTCGTACGGGTAGTGCACGGCCGACGCGATGTCCTCCGCGTGCACCCAGCACTCGAACGCCCGGTCCAGCAGGGCGTCCCTCAGCGGCAGGGAGAAGGACCCGTACGGCACGGACAGGTCCGCCACCCCGCGCCCCGCGAACGACACCGTCCGCACCAGCGCGTGGGCCTGGTCACGCCACGGGTCCCGCAGGCACCCCCGGTCCTCGTCCTCCAGGACGCGCCAGAACGCCTCCGTGCGCTCCGTCGGCCCGTACGGCGGCCGTGTGCCCGGCGACCGCGCGTCCGGGGGCGGCCCCACCGGGTCGTCGAGTCCCAGGGCCGCCGCGACCAGGCCGTCCGCCGCGAGCAGGTGGCTGATGACGCCCGCGACGTTCGTCGGCCGGTCCACCTGCCGCCCTCCCGCGAACCATCTGAGCCGTACCGGCGCGCGCCACTCCGAGCGGCCGATGTCCCGGAGCAGCGCGTCCAGCCGCGCGGTCTCCGCGTCGTAGGGGGCCGCCCAGCCCGGCACGGGGATGCGGGCGGGTCGCCGGCCCAGGCAGTTCTCCAGGACCCGCGACCGCAGCAGCGGGTCCAGGTCCAGGTCGCGCTCGTGGTGCAGCAGCCCGACCGCGTCGCGCAGCCGCAGCGCCTCGTCCGCGCACGGCGCGCACTCCGTCAGGTGCGCCTCGACGGCGGCGGTCTCCTCGGCGGAGCAGGCCGCCAGCGCCCACGCCCCGAGGAGCGACCGCAGCGTCGCGTGCGGCAGCGGGGACGCCTCCCGGGGCCGTTCCCACGGCTGCTCACGGGGCGGTTCCGGCGGCTGCTTCCGGGGCGGTTCCGGGGGCGGGCCGGGCGGAGGGTCGGGCGCGCGGTGCGCCGAGTCGTCCGCCGCAGGCCGGGGGCCCGGCACGCGCGGCGGCCTCCCGGCCCCGCCGTCCCCCGCGCCGCCCCGGTCCCCGCCGTCCAGGTCCCCGCCGTCCAGGGGCCCCGTCACAGCGGCGGCCCTCCCGGGCCCGGGGGCGACCCGTCCGGCGGCCGGGTGTGCGCCGTGGCGAGCAGCTGGAGCCCCAGCCGCAGCCGGCGCCGCGCCTCGACCTCGGTCACGCCGAGCTGCGCGGCGGTCTGCCGGTAGTCCCGCCGCTGGAAGTACGCCAGCTCCAGCGCCGTGCGCAGCGGGGCCGGCATCGCCGTGACGATGTAGTCGGCGCGGGCCGCCGCGGACGCCCGCCGCACCCGCTGCTCCAGCTCCTCCGCCGAGCCCCGCCCGTCCTCGGCGATCGCCCGCACGCCGCTCTGCCGCAGCCGGTACACCGACTGCCGGCGGGCCAGCCGGGCGATCCAGGCCCGCAACGAGCCCTCCTCGCGGGGGTCGTACGCGTCCGGGTTCTCCCACACGTACCCGAACACCTCCCGGGTGACCCGGTCGGCGGCCTCCTGGTCCTCCAGGACGCGGCGGGCCGTGTTGTGGACGAGCGAGGCGAAGCGGTCGTACAGCTCGCCGAGCGCGGCGGCCTCTCCTCGGGCCAGCCGCTGCTGCATCCTGCGGTCCCAGCGGGGCGGGGTGTCCTTGGGCATTCCTCGAATGTAGTGCGCGCCCCCGGCGCCGCACCGCCCTTTGGGCAAGTGCCGGCCGTCTTGGGCGGGGTGGTGGTATGGAAGCCGCCATCCTCGCCGCCCGGCGTTTCGGCGGTGGCACATGGGGCAGCTGCGACGGGAAGAGCGTCCTGCGTATGGTCCGGGTCCCGGCGAGGAAAGGTCGCAGCACGTGATGCTGAGGGTGGAGCGAGCCGAGCACGGCGCCTGGACCGTGCTCCGCGTCTTCGGCGAGCTCGACCTGGTGTCGTCGCCGGTGGTCCGGCGCCGGGTGCACGACGTGGTCGCCGACGGCCGGCACGACGTGGTGCTCGACCTGTCGGGGGTGCGGTTCTGCGACTCCAGCGGCGTGGGCGTGCTCATCGCGGCGCGCCGGCTGCTGCACTCCTGCCGCGGGCGGCTGCGGCTGATCCTGCCGGCGCGCGGGGCGGTGGAGGGCTCGCACGTCAACCGGGTGCTGGCGGCGCTGGGCGTGCGCCGGCTGTTCGACGTGTACCCGGACGTGCCGGGGGCGACGGGAGCGGCGGACGGCGCGGCGCGGGAGCCCGCCGAGGACGTGGTGAACGGCGTGGTGGCACCCCGTACCGCGTCCGCGTAGGTCACGGTCGGTGAGGGACGCGGGGCGCGCGGGGGGCGGCGCCCCGGACGGGGCGCGGCCGGGTGGTCGCCGCCGCCCGGCGAGCGGGGCGGCCGGGCCCGTCACGCCTGTGTACGAGTGGGGCGAACGTGACGGGTGCACGCTCGCGTTCGACTGTACGGAAAGTGCGTCGCACAGTATGCACCAGCCGTACTCCTTCGCGCGGGAATATGCCCGAAGCGCTTGTTCCGGTGACTGTACGTCAACCATGCTGAGCGCCCAAGGTTCGCTGTGAGGCGCGAGGCGATGTGTCCGCCGGTTCGGATGGTGTGATCGGTGCAGGTGCTTCAGGTTCAGTTGGAGGTCGGGCCGGACCCCGCGGAGGTGGGGCGGGCCCGCAGATGGGCGAGAACGCGGCTGGCCGGCTCGGGGATAGCGGCCGACGAGCCGCTCGCCGACACGCTCGTGCTCCTCATCTCGGAGCTCGTGACCAACGCCGTCGTGCACACCGGCTGCCCGGCCGTGCTGCGGCTGCTGTTCGGCCCGGGCGGCGCGGGCGCCGGCATCGTCCGGGTCGAGGTGGTGGACGGCAGCGCCTGCCCGCCGCAGCAGCGCCGGGCCGACGGCGCCGACACCCACGGCCGGGGGCTGGAGTTGGTCGACGGGCTCGCCGACCGGTGGGGGTGGCAGCCGGAGGGGCGGGGCAAGCGCATCTGGTGCGAGGTGGACCGGAGCGCGCCGGCACTCGCCCCGGTGATGCACGAGCCGGGGGCGTACGGGCCGACGCACGCCGTGACGAATACCGCGTAACGGTTGTTTCGGCGCATACCTGTTGACGCTCGGGGACGGTCCGAACACCCTGGGAGCAGCGATCCGTGGCGAGGGGACGCCGAGGGCCCGACCCGTCCTCGGCGAGTGCGGGTCGCGGGTCCGGCGTCGGCAGGATCGTCACGTCGCGCTCCCCGGGCGCCGCGGAGGCGAGTCGGCCGCGCGTGAGCGCGGTGCCCGTGCCGGACGGGGTGGCGGCCGCCGTGCCGTGCTCGGGGCGCGCACGGGCGCGCCGCCACCCGAGGAAGCGTCAGGTCGCTCGGAGGACCACGCCGACGGCGGCCGGGGACGGCACCCCCGCACCCCGCGAGCCCCTGCGCACACGGCTCCGACGGCCGTACGGGCGGCGGCGACGGCACCGGGCGCCGGACCGCCGGGCGCCGTCAGGGGGCCTCGGGGCGGCACACCGCCTGGGCGCCGAGCGCGACGGCACCCTGGCCCCGCTCCCGTACGACGAGGGGGTCGACGTCCAACTCCGCCAGGTCGCCGCCCAGTTCCAGGGCGATGCGCTGGACGCGCAGGACCGCCTCGACGAGCGCGTCCACGTCGAGCGGCGGACCGCCCCCCGCGCCGTCCAGCAGCGGCCGCCCGCGCAGCTCGTCCACCGCGGCCCGCGCCTCCCGCTCCCCGAACGGCGGGACGCGCACGGCCGTGCCCGCCTCCACCTCCGCCAGGGCGCCGCCCGTCCCCACCCGCACGGTCGGCCCCAGCAGCGGGTCGTGCACCAGGCGGACCGCCATCTCGACGCCCCGCTCCACCATCTGGCAGACCAGGACGCCGTCCAGGTCGACGCGGTCGTAGCGGGCGATCTCGGTGAGGTCCCGGTACGTGTCGCGGACCTGGCTCGCGGAGGTGAGCCCCACCCGGACGAGCCCCAGCTCGCGGCGGCGCGCCAGGTGCGGGGCGGACGCCTTCAGCACCACCGGGTACCCGATCTGGGCGGCCGCGCGGACGGCCGCCGCCGCGCTGGTCACCAACTGCTCGCGCGGCACGCGGATGCCGTACGCCCGCAGCAGCTGCTTCGCCGCGTGCTCGCTCAGCCGCTGCCCCGGCCGGAGCAGGGGCCGCGCCTTGCGCGCCGACGGTGACGGGGCGGCGGGCGTCTCGTCGAAGGGGGAGTGGTGGGCCGCGGCGAGGCGGTGGCGGTCGAGGTACGCGCGGACGGCCGTGACGCAGTTGCCGAACGTGCGGAAGGTGACGAGGCGCGACGAGCCGAGCAGGGTCTCGCGGTAGGCCGCCTCCGTGCCGGCCGGGGAGCCCCAGATGACGCACACCGCCTTGTCGGTGGCCTCCGCCGCGTCGGCGAGGGCCCGCGCGAGGCGGTCCGTGTGCGGGGGGTGCGGGGCGGGGACGGGGCAGACCAGGACGCCGACGGCCGGGTCGGCGAGGAGCGCGTCGAGGGGGGCGCCGGGGCGGGCCTCGGCCCGGAGGCCGCGGGCGGTGGCGAGGGCGGCGAAGTGCGCGGCCGCGCCGGTCGCCTCCTCCTCGTACACCGCGACGCCGTCGGCGCGGGGCGGGCGGGCGCGGGCGAGGAGCACGGCGGTGTCCTGGAGCTGGTCGGGCGAGCCGACCGGGACGACGCCGTACTGGCGCAGCGCGGCGTCCAGCACCGGGCGGGTGGCGGGGGCGGCGGCGGTGAGGGCGACCACGGGGACGCGGCGGCGGGCGGCGTGGTCGGCGGCGCGCAGGAGGGCGTGGGCGTCGCGAAGGCGGTCGAGGTGGCAGGCGATGGCGCCGACGCCGGGCTGCTCGGCGTAGTACGCGACGAGGTCGGCGGCCGTCACGTCGGCCTCGTCGCCGGTGACCGCCCAGTGGGAGAGCCGGACGCCCAGCTCCTGGAGGGCGTACAGGGGGCGGCCCTGCGGACCGGTCCGGGCGACCACGGCGATGCCGGGCCCCGGGAGGTCGTCGCGCAGGGGGGCGAAGAGCGCCGGGCCGGTGGGCCCGAGGACCCGCGGCCCGGCGCCGCTCAGCCGGTCGGCCGAGGGGGAGGCGCCGCCCAGGACGACGGCCAACGGCACCTTGGAGTCGCCCAGTTGGCGGACCGCGGGCAGCGGGTCGCCGCCGAGCACCACGGCGAGGTCCACGTCGCCCGGCAGGTCGCCCGCGGACGGCACGGGCACGACGCCGGGCGGGCCCTCCGGCTCGCCCCGCACCGCGTACACCCGCGCCCCGGCCCGCAGGGCCCACCGCACGACGGCGTCCCGTTCCCCGCCGGACCCGACGAGGGCGACGCCCCGGGGCCGGAACAGGCCCCCCAGTTCAGCCACAGAAACCGCCAACGCGCGCCTCCCGCCGACCGCGACACGGACCAGCTGACGGCTTGTCACGTTACCGAAGGGTTGCCTTCCGAGGAACAGCCCGGACACGGACAACGTCCGCCCGGCGAAGGTCATCACGGGCACGGCGGGGCCGACCGGGCTTGATCACCGGGCCGTACAACCTCGTCGCGGGGTCGTGGGTCGTGGTAGTGGCGCATTGCCCGATGAACAGAAAGGCCCACGTCCATGAACCAGTCCTTCCCCGCGCGTGCCCTCGCGCGCGGCCTGTGCGTCGCCGTCGTCGCCGGTGTGGTGGGCGCCGGGACCGCGGCGCCCGCGTTCGCCGACGAGCCCCAGACCGACCAGCTGTGGATCAGCGCCGCGCCATACGAGGCGGCCGTGCCCGTCGGGACCGGCGGCGAGGCCGGGCAGGAGCGGGAGGTGGCGGTCGGCCTGTCGCACGACAACGTCAACTTCGCCGTCACCGACGGCCGGATCACCGTCGACGTGTCCGGCCTCGCCGGTGTCGCCGAGGTGACCTGGCCCGAGAACTGCGCGCCCAGTGGGACGACCGCCGTGTGCACCGTGCCCGAGGTGGCCCTGTCGGGCGAGGTCGGCGAGCGGGTGCGCCTGCAGGTCCGCGCCGCGGCGGGCGCGGCGGTCGGGGCGACCGGCCGCATCACGTACACGGGGCGCGCCGCGACCGATCAGCCCGGCGTCGGCGAGCTCGTCGCGCACGAGGCCGAGACCCCCGTCACGGTCGGCTCCGGCCCGGACCTCGTCGTGCGGGGCACCGTGCCGGACGGGCAGATCCAGCCGGGCGGCACCGTGTCCGTGCCGTTCAGCGTCGTCAACACGGGCGGCGAGGCGGCGCACGGCCTGCGCGTCACCCTGTACGTCACGCGCGGCCTCGACGTCGGCACCGTGGACCCGCACTGCACGACCACGCCGCTCGACGAGACCGACGGGTACGTCCCGATCAGCCGGGTCGACTGCGCCTTCGACGACGTCGTCCGGCCCGGCGGCACCTTCACGCTGCCCCGGACGCTGACGGCGACCGCCGCCCCGTACGCGTTCCACGAGCGCCTCGACCTCACCGTCGAGCCCGGCGGCGGCGTCCAGGACCTGGCCCCGGGCGACAACGGCCTGTACGGGGCGGTCAAGGTGGCCAACACCAGCGACTTCTCCGTGCGGGGCGCCGACCTGACCGCCGCCGCCGGCGAGACCGTCCGGGCCGACCTGACGTTCCGCAACAGGGGCCCGGCGTGGGTCGCGAACCTGCGTTCCGGCGAGCCCGTCGGCCTGGTCGACTTCGTCGTCCCGCGGGGCGCGACCGTGACGCGGGCGCCGGAGAACTGCTTCGGGCTGACGCTGGACGGCAGCTGGTACGAGGGGACGTCCGGAGCCCCGCGCTACCGGTGCGACCTGCCCGTCTGGGTCGGTGAGAAGCAGACGGTGACCCTCCCGTTCACCCTGCGCGTCGACACGGTCGTGCCGGACGCCACCGGCACGCTGACGCTGCGCAACGGGTGGGGCGAGGCCCGTCCGAACGACCCGGACAGCAAGAACGACACCGCGAAGCTCGTCCTCAACGCGGCAGGCTGACCGGCGGGAACGCCCCCGGGGGAGGAACCGCGGGAGGTCGCCGGGCCGGTCCGCGGCCGGTGCACCGGGCCGGCCCGCGGCCTCCCCGGCGGCCTCGGGCACGGTCTTCCCGGGAGGTCCCGGGCACGGTCTTTCCGGGAGGCCCCGGGCGTGGTCTTCCCGGCGGGTCAGGGCCAGAGCAGGCCCCGGGTCCACGGGCCGTCCGGCGCGCGGTGGTAGCGCAGGCGGACGTGGCGGCGGTGGGCGTCGCCCTGGAAGAACTCCGCCTCCTCCGGCGCCAGGTGGTACACCGTCCAGGTCGGCGCGTGCGCCGTGGGCTCCGCCCCGGCGCGCGCCCAGGCCCTCTCGCTCGCCTCCGCCAGGGCCTCGGTGGACGCGAGCGGTTCGCTCTGGCGGCCGGTCAGCGCCGCCGCCAGGGCGCCCGTCGAACGGGCGTGGAGGTCGGCGTACGCCTCCTCGGGCGTGCCCGGGGCGACGGGGCCGCGCAGGCGGACCTGGCGGCCCCGCAGCGGCCAGTAGAAGTGCAGCGCCGCGTACGGGCGGGCGGCCAGCTGCCGGCCCTTCGCGCTGGTGGAGTGCGTGGCGAACCGCCAGCCGCGCCCGTCGGCGCCGTGCAGCATCACCGTCCGCACGTCGGGGCGCCCGTCCTCGTCGGCCGTGGCGAGCTGGGTGGTGTGCGGCTCCGGCTGGCCCGCCCGGGCCGCGTCGAGGAACCACGTGCGGAACAGGTCCAGCGGGTCGTCCGGGGCGGTCGACGGGTCGAAGACGGGCAGGTCGGCGTCCCACACCCGCAGGGCGTGGAGCGCCGACTCGAAGGCGGCGTGGGTGCCGTGGGTGCCGTGCGTCATGAAGCCATCATCCGCCGGGCGGGGAGGGCGTCCGGGCCCGGGCACGGGGGGTGCCGGCGGCGGTCGTCGCGGGACGCGCCGCCACCGGCGTGACAGGACGTGCCGTGCCCGGGGCGGGCGGGGTGCGCCGGAGCGCGGGGGAGGGGGCCGTGCGGGGGCGTTCGGTGCGCGCCCCTACTTCGCCGGCTTCTTGCCCGTGATGCCGAGGTGGACCAACAGCGCCAGGTTGGGCCGGAGTTCGGCCTGCTTGACGCCCCACGTCTGGAAACCCTTCTGGTGCGACGCCACCGACGCCAGCATCGTCACCAGCGCGCCGGCCATCGCGGCGGGGTTCACGTCCTTGTCGACCCGGCCCTTGGCCTGGAGCTCCTTCACCGCGTCCGTGAGGGAGCCGGTGACCGAGCCGAGGATCCTCATGCGGATCTTGTAGAACCGCTTGTCGCCCTCGGCGGCCCCGAGGTCGACGACGCGCAGGATCGCGTCGTGGCGCCGCCAGAAGTCGAGGAAGCCCTCGACGAGCTCCTCCGACGCCTGCTTCGCGGCCTTGCCGACCCAGGAGCGGTCCGACACCAATTCGGTCAATCCTGCGCCATCCTTGGCCATTTCCTCGGCGATCTCGAGAACGGCGCCCTCGACGTCCGGGAAATACTGATAGAAGGTCGCAGGTGAAGTGCCCGCCTTCCGGGCCACGTCGATGACTTTGACGTCCCGGTACGGCGAGGAGCTGAGCATCTCGCTGAGGCAGTCGAGCAGCTTCTGCCGCGTCGCCTGGCCGCGCCGACCGGCCACGCGGCCGTCGACGGTGCGTACTTGTCCTGTCATGCCGTCAGCTTACCGAGGGGTGTTCGGCGCGCGATTCGGCCGACTGCAAATGGGTGCGAGGCCGTGCGCGGGCTGTTCCGGACGGGTTTTCCGAGGTGTACGGAGAAGGGCTCCGGGAACGCCCGCCGCGGAATCGGCGGCAGTTCCCCGGCCGCCACCGGCTTCCCGGCCGCGCCTTTCGCCCCCCTTCGCCCCGCCCGTCTCCGCGTCTTTTCGTGCAGGATGATTATCAACAGCCTGTGGAAAACTTCGGTGGACAACTTCCCGTCCGGCCCTGCTCCCCCTGCGGCGGGCCCGCACCGGCACTAGCGTGACCGTGACGGGCACGCACGGCCCGTGCGCGTCCGTGCACAGGGAAGGAACCACGCCCATGGCCGCGACCGCGGAACGCACGCCGGGAGGCCCCCCGGAGGAGAGGCCGGAGGGCACGCCGTGCTGGGCGGACGTGCTGCTCCCGGACCTGGAGGCGGGCAAGCGCTTCTACGGCGGACTGTTCGGCTGGACCTTCGCCGGCAGCGGCGAGACCTACGGCCCGTACGCCACCGCGTTCAGCGACGGCCTGCGCGTCGCCGGGCTGGCCCCCAAACGGGACGGCCGCATGCCCACCGCCTGGGGCGTCTACCTGGCCACCGCCGACGCCGTCGCCCTCGCCGCCCGGGTCCGGGAGGCCGGCGGGCAGATCATCACCGAGCCCATGCGGGTCGGCGCCGCCGGCATCACCGCGCTCGCCGCCGACCCCGGCGGGGCCGTCTTCGGGATCTGGCAGGCCGAGGAGCACCCCGGCTTCGAGAAGGAGGGCCTGCCCGGCTCGTACTGCTGGACCGAGGTGTACACCCGGGCCCGCGACAAGGAGGCCGTCGACGCCTTCTACGCGACCGTCTTCGGCTACCGCACCCGCGACCTCGACGACCCGTCCGCCGACTTCCGCGTCTGGTCGCCGGCCGGTGCCGGCGAGCCCACCGACGCCGACGCGATCGGCGGGCGCAGCGTGATCGGCGAGGCGTTCCCCGCCGAGATGCCGGCCCACTTCCTGGTGTACTTCGCCGTCGCCGACTGCGACGAGACGGTGGCCGCCGCCGTCCGCCTCGGCGGCCGCGTCACCGAGGACCCGTTCGACACCCCGTACGGGCGGATCGCGCTCCTCGCCGACGACCAGGGCGCCGCCTTCGCCGTGCTGGCCGAACCCAAGGCCGCCTGAGCCCCCACCCGCCCCGCCGGGCCCCGCCCCATCGGGCCCCGCCCCATCGGGCCCCGCCCCGAGCCGCCCCCGGCGGCCGGTCCGGGCTCCCCGGTGGGTGACGGGTGGTGACCGACGGTGGCCGGAAATCGTCGGATCCCGTCGACCCGCCACTCCGGCGTCCCTCACACGAGTGTCCCCTTACGGGTGAGACACCCCGATCCGCCCCCGGGTTCGCAACCACCGCCCCGGACAGGAAGAATCAGGGTGCACAGGGTCGTACCCCCATGGCCCTGACGGGGAGGTGGCAGGCAAGTGGAGCAGCTGACGCAGCACGACCCGAGACGGATCGGCCCGTTCGAGGTGCTGGGCCGGCTCGGCGCCGGCGGCATGGGCCTGGTCTATCTCGCGCGGTCGGCGTCCGGCCGCCGCGTGGCGATCAAGACCGTACGGACCGAGCTCGCCGAGGACCAGCTGTTCCGCGTCCGCTTCACGCGGGAGGTCGAGGCCGCGCGGGCCGTGTCCGGTTTCTACACGGCCGCCGTCGTCGACGCCGACCCGCGCGCCGCCGTGCCGTGGCTGGCCACCGCGTACGTCCCGGCGCCGTCCCTCGAGGAGATAGTGAACGAGTGCGGGCCGCTGCCCGCGCCCGCCGTGCGCTGGCTGGCCGCCGGCGTCGCCGAGGCCCTCCAGTCCATCCACGGCGCGGGCCTCGTGCACCGCGACCTGAAGCCGTCCAACGTCCTCGTCGTCGAGGACGGACCGCGCGTCATCGACTTCGGCATCGCGTCCGGCGTCTCCAACACCCGGCTGACGATGACCAACGTCGCCGTCGGAACGCCCGCGTACATGTCGCCCGAGCAGGCGCGCGACTCCCGCAGCGTCACCGGTGCGAGTGACGTCTTCTCGCTGGGCTCCACGCTGGTGTTCGCCGCGACCGGGCACGCGCCGTTCCACGGCGCCAACCCCGTCGAGACCGTCTTCATGCTGCTGCGCGAGGGCCCCGACCTGGAGGGGCTGCCCGACGAGCTGCGCCCCCTGATCGACTCCTGCATGCAGATGGACCCGACGCTCCGCCCCACCCCGGCGGACCTCCAGGCCCAGCTCGCCCCGCACCTCTTCGCCGGCGGCGACGACAGCGGCACGGCGTCGGCGTGGCTGCCCGGGCCGGCCACCGCCATGATCGAGCGGCGGCGCGGCGGCCGCCCCTCCACCCCGCCGCCGCCCCCGCCCGCCCCGCCCGGGCCCCCGCCCGGCCCGCCGCACGGCGGCCCCGCCCCGGGCGCGCCCGCGCCCGGCCAGGACTGGGACGCCGCCTGGCGCGGCGGCGACCCCCGCACCGGTCACGGCCCGGCCCCGCACGGCCCCGCCCCGCACGGCGGCGCGCCCGTCCGGCTCCCCGGCGCGAAGGTGCCCATCGGCCCCGGCCCCCGCCGCGTCGACGGCCGTTCCGCCGCCGCGCCCGACCCCGCCGGTCCCGCCACCGGCTGGATCCGCCCGCCCGCCGGGCTGACCGGCGCGGACGCCCCGCCGCCCACCGGCCGCCCCCTCCCCGGCCCCGTCCCCGGCGTGCCCTCCCAGCCGAACGGCACGGACGGCGGCCCGACCGTCGCCGCGTCCGCACCCGCGCCCGGGCACTGGCGCCCCTGGCGGTTCCGCATGTCGAACGACGTGTGGGGCACGCCCGTCGTCGACGGCGACCTCCTCTACGTCACCTCCTTCGAGGTCCACGCCCTCGACGTGGCGACCGGCCGCCGCCAGTTCAAGACCCGCGACGTCGCCTGGTCCATGGCCGTCGCCGCCGGCCGCATCCACGCCTCCGACGGGCCCACGCTGTACGCGCTGGACGCCGTCGACGCGGGCGAGCTGTGGCGGCTCCAGACCGACGCGTGGGTGTACTCGCTCAAGGTCGACCGGGGCACCGTCGTCACCGGCACGCGCGGCGGCGGCGTCCAGGGCTGGGAGGCCTCCAACGGCGCCAAGCTGTGGGAGCTGACCGGCGCGCAGACCGACTTCGAGACCCCCGAGGCGGGGCCCGCCGTCCACGGCGACACCGTGTACGTGTGGCAGGACGCCCGGCTCCGCGCCCTCGACGCCCGCACCGGCACCGAGCGCTGGTCGTACCCCATCGGCGACGCGGCGTCCTGCGGCGGCGTGCCCGTGCGGGTCACCCCCGCGGAGGACGGCTACGCGTACGTCGTCGCCGGGACGCGGGTCCTGTCCGTCGACGTCCTGTCCGGCCACGTCCGCTGGCACTTCGAGGCGCCCGCGGTCTTCCTGTCGCCGCCCGCCTTCGCGCCGGGGCCCTCGGTGACCGGCGGCGGGGTGTACCTCGCCGACTACCTCGGCACGGTGTACGCCCTCGACGCGACGACCGGCAAGGACCGGTGGCGCATCGCGACGGAGGCCCGGCAGTCGGTCGAGCCGGTCCTCGTCGTGGACGGGAACGTCCACGTCGGCAGCGGGAGCGCCATGTACACGCTGGACGCGGTCACCGGGACGCCGAAGTGGCGGTTCGCGGCGGGCGGCGAGATCGTCGGCGCGCCCGCGGTGGCGGAGGGGCGGCTGCACTTCGGCTCGGCGGACCACGTGCTGTACACGCTGGACGCGGCGGGCGGGCAGCTGCGGTGGAAGCTGACGACGGGCGGTGAGATCACGGGCTCGCCCGTGGCCCGCGCGGGCGTCGTGTACGCGTGCAGCAAGGACCGCTGCGTCTACGCCCTGGACGCCCAGAAGGGCACCGCGACGGGCCCCCGCCCGTCCCCGGCCCGGTGACCGCCCGCCCGTGACCGCCCACCCGGTCCCGGCCGCCGGGCGGCCCGGACGCACGGCCGCCCGGGGCTAGGAGGGGCGGTCGTCCGGGTGGCCTCCCCGGCCGTATGGGTGCCGGTGCGTCCGGGTGTCCTGCGCGTGCGGGTCCCGGCGGGGCTCCTGGTACGGGTCCTGGTACGGATCCTGGTGGGGCTGCTGGTACGGCCCCTGGTGGGGGTCCTGGTACGGGTCCTGGTACGGCCCGTGGTGGGGCTCCTGGTACGGGTCCTGATAGGAGGGCTCCTGGTGCGCCCCCGGGGGCCGGTGCGCGGACGTGTCGTCCGGGTGACCCGGGTAGGCGGGGTCGTCGGGCCCCGGGACCGGGTCCCGCCGCGCTCCTCGCCGCCGGCCCTCCCCGGCCGCGTACGCCGTGTCGTGCCCTCCCAGCATGCGGCCGCGCCGCCGCCCCGCCATGACCACCGCGGCCAGCAGCAACAGCAGCCCGCCGCCGAGCGCCAGTCCGGTGCCCGGCCCCAGGCCCCTGCCGTCACCGCTCACCGTGAGGCTTCCCTCGGCCTGGCCCTGCCGCACCATCCACAGCACGGTGAACCCCAGCACGGCCACCCCCGCGAGCGCCACCACCGCCCGGGACCGCAGCACCAGCCCCACCAGGGCGAGCAGCGCGGCGAAGGCCATCGGCAGGAGCAGCGACGTCCACAGGTCGGCCCGGCCGGAGGTGATGCCGCCGAACAGGTCGTCGATCTCGTAGTGCCGGCCCAGGCGCCCGTCGTACCAGGCGCGGAAGGGGCTCCAGACGGCGGCCACCGACCCCACCAGGGCCAGGACGGCGCCGATGACGTTGCGGATCATCCTCGGCCTCCCTCGGCTCCGGGAGCCGGACCGGTCAGGCCCGGGTCCGGTCCCCCGATCGGGTACCCGCCCCCGGCCGGGGAAATCCCGCGGCGGCGGTGAACGCCGGGCCCCTCCGCTGCTAGGGTGACGTGCGCTCGTCAGAACGAGCCCTTTATTCTTCCATTTTCAACGGGGGTTGAAACGTGAAAATGCGTCATGTTCGCGCGGTGGCCGTCTTCGGCGTCGTCCTGGTCGCCCTGACCGGCGCGCGGGGCTCGGGCGGCGGCAGCTGCAGCGGTTCCGGCTCCGGCGGCAGCTCCAGCAGCAGCTCCGGCGGCTCCGGCTCCGGCGGCCACCAGGACACCGACGGCAACGGTTCCGGCGGCGGGGTCTCCGTGCCCGGCGGCTCGGGATCCGACGCGTCCGCCATGCGGGACATCCGCATCGACGAGTGCAAGCTCGACGCGTCCGGCAAGAACCTCGTCGCGCGCCTCACCGTCACCAACGGCGGCTCGCTGGATTACCAGTACGACGCGACGGTCCAGTTCAAGGGCGCCACCGGCACGAGCGTGCCGTACGCCGTCGCGCGCGTCGACGACCTCGTCGTCCCGGCGAGCGGCTCGAAGACCACCGAGGCCACCACGGCCTACACGGGCACGCAGAACGGCGCCGAGTACACCACGTGCGTCGTCACCAGGGCGCAGCGCACGATGAGCTGAGCGGACGGCACGACGGTGGGGGCCGACCCGTCCGGGTCGGCCCCCACCGTCGTGCGCGGCCGCACACGTGCAGCGGCCGCGACGGCCCCCCCTCCGCGCCGCCGCGGCCGCACCCCGTCGGGTTGGCTTACTTGATCGGCGGCGCCGGCACGTGGTTGTCCATGGTCACGATGCCGTCCAGCGGCGGCGCCGGCACGTGGTTGTCCATGGTGGTGAGGACGTCCTCGACGGTGACGCCGTCCTTCGGCGGGGCCGGGACGTGGTTGTCCATGGTCACGATGCCGTCCCGCGGAGGAGCGGGCACGTGGTTGTCCATCGTCGTGATGATCTCTTCGGGCTTCTTGTTGCTCATGGCGCGTCATCTCCCCTGTGACGGTCGACTCGACGACGCCCGCTCGGCGACTCCCCCGAGGGCCGCCGAACGGGCGTCTAGGGAGCGCTCACCTTAGCGGTGGGCACTTCCCCGGCCCGTCTGCCCCCCGACGCGACGGACCGTGTACCGAGAACGATGCCGGACCCGCATAAACGAATGCTGAACGCCCGCCCTTCCGGCGCACCGGACCGCTCAGGCCGCCGCCGACGGGGTCAGCATGGCCCGTACGCCGTCCGCCTCCGGCGCGCCCAGCTGCTCGTACAGGGCCAGCGCCTCCCGCAGGCAGGCGCGGGCGCGGTCGGTCTGCCCGAGGACGCGCAGCGCCTTCCCCAGCAGCACCAGGACGTTGCCCCGCATCTGGTCCCCGCCGATGCAGCCCAGCGCCAGGGCCTGCTCGGCGTGCTGTGCGGCGCGCGCGGGGTGGCGGGACCTCAACTGGGCCTCCGCGATCCGGAAGTGGGTCACGCCCTCCCAGAGACGCTGCCGGTTCCTGGCGAAGATCCGCAGCGCCTCCGCGAACTCCTCCAGGGCCTCCGCGTGCCGGTCCGCGTGGGTGAGGGCCACGCCCAGCGCGTAGCGGCCGTTCGCCAGGCGCAGGGTCAGCCCCAGCCGGTCGTAGATCTCGATGCCCTGCCGCGCCAGGTCTATGGCGCTGGTCGGGCGGCCGGTCAGCAGGTGCACACGGGAGAGGTTGCACAGGGCGGTGGCGACGCTGGACAGGTTGCCCACCTCGCGCGACCCCTCGGTCGCCCGTACGAGGTGCTCCTCGGCGTCCTCGTGCCGGCCCTGCACGATGGCGATGATCCCCCGGTCGTTGTCCGCCCAGTACACCGGTGCCGGGTCGCCCGCCGCCACCGCCAGGTCGCGGGCGTTGCGGGCCTCCCGGTCGGCCTCGTCGTAGCGGCCCGCCACCAGGTGGACGTTGCCGAGCGTCGTCCGGGCGCGGCCCTCCGTGCGGGCGTCGCCCGCCGCGTGGGCGGCCTCGCACACCGCGAGGGCCGCCGACTCGTACTGCCGGGAGTTCGCGCCGGACTCCGTCAGGTCCTTCGCCGCCCACAGCAGGTCCACCGCGCGGCGCAGGCGGCTGCCCGGCGCGTCGTTGGTCGTGGCCTGGCGGACGCACGCCAGCACGCAGTTGGCCTCCCGGTACAGCCAGTCCTGCGCCGCGTGCCGGTCGGTGAAGGCCAGGCCGCCGTACGTGGTCGGCTCCAGGTGGTCGACCAGGCGGTCCCCGGGGCGTTCGATGGCGTACACGTGGGCCGCCGTCGCCAGGTAGAAGTCCAGCAGGCGGGACAGCGCCGCCTCGCGTTCCGCCGGGGGCTGCTCGTCGCGCTCGGCGCAGGCACGCGCGTAGAGGCGGACCAGGTCGTGGAACCGGTAGCGGCCCGGTGCGGCGGACTCGACGAGGGACGCGTCGACCAGGTTCTCCAGGAGGTCCTCCGTCTCCTGGGGCGGCAGGTCCAGGACGGCCGCGGCCGCCGCCAGCGAGATGTCGGGGCCGTCCGCGAGGCCCAGCAGGCGGAACGCACGGGCCTGCGCGGGCTCCAGCTGTCCGTACCCCAACTCGAACGTGGCCTTCACCGCGAGGTCGCCCGCCTGGAGCTCGTCCAGGCGGCGCCGCTCGTCGGCGAGCTTCGCCGCCAGGACGGACACCGTCCAGGTGCGCCGCGCCGCCAGCCGGGACGCGGCGATGCGGATCGCCAGCGGCAGGAACCCGCACGCCGCGACCACGTCCAGCGCCGCCTCCCGCTCCGCCTGCACCCGCTCGGCGCCCACGATCCGGGTGAACAGCTGGAGCGCCTCGTCCGGGGACATCACGTCCAGGTCGACGAGGTGCGCGCCGGCCAGGTCGAGCATCCGGATGCGGCTGGTGACCAGCGCCGCGCAGCCCTCCGTGCCCGGCAGCAGCGGCCGCACCTGGGCGGCGTCGCGGGCGTTGTCCAGCAGGACCAGGACGCGCCGCCCGGCGAGCGTCGATCGGTACAGCGCGGCCCGCTCGTCGAGGGTCTCCGGGACCTGCGCGTCCGGCGTGCCCAGCGCGCGCAGGAAGGAGCCCAGGACGGTCTCCGGCTCCACGGCCCGGGAACCGGCGCCCATCAGGTCCACGTACAGCTGGCCGTCCGGGAAGTGCGGGCGCGCCTGGTGCGCCACGTGCACGGCGAGCGTCGTCTTGCCGACGCCGCCGATGCCCGCGAGCGCCGACACGGCCATGACGGAGCCCTCGGCCGTGACGAGGAGGTCGCCCAGCTCCCGTACGAAGGAGGCGCGGCCGGTGAAGTCGGGGACCGTGGCGGGCAGCTGGGCGGGCCGGGCGACGGGCGCCTTGCCGGGGGCGGGCCGCTCGACGGGCTGGGCCAGTTCGCTGTCGGCCCGCAGGATGCGCTGCTGGAGCCGGGACAGCTCGGGGCGCGGGTCGACGCCCAGTTCGTCGGCGAGGAGGCGGCGCGTGTCGGCGTACACGGCGAGGGCCTCGGCCTGGCGGCCGCTGCGGTACAGGGCGAGCATCAGCAGCTCCCGCAGCCGCTCGCGCAGCGGGTGGGCGGCGGTCAGCGCGGTCAGCTCGGACACGGCCTCCGCGTGGTGGCCGCACTCCAGGTCCAGGTCGAGGCGGCCCTCGATGAGCTGGAGCCGCCACTCCTCCAGGCGGGCGCGCTGGGTCTCCGCGTACGGCCCCGGCACGGAGGCGAGGGGCTCGCCGTCCCACAGGCCCAGCGCCTTGTTGATCAGCGCCACGGCCTGCGCGCGGTCCCCGGCCACGCGGGCCTTCTCCGCCTCGGCGGCCAGCTCCTGCGCCACGTTCAGGTCGAGGGCGTCCGGCGCGCCCCGGATCGCGTACCCGCCCGACTCGCTGACCAGGACGTCCGGCGGGAGGACCTTGCGGAGGCGGGAGGCGTACGTGCGCAGCGCGGCGAGGGCCTGCGACGGGGGCTCCTCGCCCCAGATGGCGTCGATCAGTTCGGCGGCCGTCGCCGTGCGGCCCTCGCGCAGCAGCAGCGCGGCGAGCAGGGCCCGCTGCTGCGGTGAGCCCGAGGGGAGCGGCTCGCCGTCCCGCCAGGCCCGCACGGGTCCGAGCACCCCGAAGCGCAGGTCGGCGCGGCCGTCCGGCCCGCCTCCCGCGGCCGTTCGGTGCCCGCGGGGGGCCAGGCCGTCTTCCGGTGCCTGACCGCCCGGTACCTGCGCCTGCCGTGGAACACGCTGCTCCGGCACTCGCGGCCCGTTGTCACGGTCCATAGCTCCCCCTGCCCGTACCGCTGGTATCGCCGCTCACAGTCTGCCTTGTCGACGGCGGATGCGTCAGCATCGGGTGACGCTCCGCACGAGGCCGTGACACATCAGACGACCCCGGCACATGTGACGTGTCGCCATATCGGCCGCCGTGGGGGTGTGGTGGGGGGCGGGGGGGGGAGTGCCCCGCCGCGCGGGCCGGGGCGGGCCGCAGGCGCCGGGCGGCGGGGATGTCGGTGGGGTGCGCTTGGATCGGGGCATGCCGATCACACACGACCTCGTCGTACGGGGCGAGGACTGGTACGGGCGGGAGCTGGGCGCCGGCGACGCGTACGCGGGGTGCACCTTCTACGACACGGACTGGACGGAGGGCGTCAGCGAGGGCGCGTCCTTCGACGGCTGCACCTTCTCCGGCGTGCGGTTCAACGCGTCCCGGCACACCGGGTCGGCCTTCACGAACTGCACGTTCCGCCGGTGCGTGTTCTTCGACGCGCGCTTCGAGCAGTGCAAGGCGCTGGGCAGCCGGTTCCACGAGTCGACGTTCAACCTGTTCGCGGTGGACGGCGGCGACTGGTCGTACGCCGGGCTGGCCGGCGCCGACCTGCGCAGGGCCGAACTGGACGGCGTCCGCCTCCGCGAGGCGGACCTGGCGGGCGCGCGGCTGGAGGAGGCCGTGGTCACCCGGTGCGACCTGTCCGGCGCCCGGCTGCGGGGCGCCCTCCTGCGCCGCGCCGACCTGCGCGGCAGCGACCTGTCCGCCCTCGACCCGAGGACGGTGGAGGCGGCGGGCGCCCGCATCGACCTGCAGCAGGCCGCGGTCCTCGCGACGGCCCTCGGCTACGAGGTCGGCTGAGCGGCGCGCCCCGCCCCGTCAGCCGAGCCCGCCCGTCGCCCGGAGGTTCTGGCCGGTGACCCAGGCCCCGTCCGGCCCCACCAGGAACGCCACCACGGCCGCCACGTCGGACGGCTTGCCGAGGCGGCCCAGGGGGGTGAGCCCGACCGCCATGTCCAGGGCCTCCGGCGGGTTCGTCCCGCGCAGGAGGTCCGTGTCCGTCGCGCCGGGCGACACCGTGTTGACGGTGATCCCCCGCGGTCCCAGCTCCACCGCGGCGGCCGCCGTCAGCTGCTCCAGCGCGCCCTTGCTCATCATGTACGGCACGATCCCGCGTCCCGGGCGGCTCGTGTTGAGCGTCGAGACGTTGACGATCCGCCCGCCCTCCGGCATGAACCGGGCCGCGTGCCGGACGGTCAGGAACGCCGCCTTCGCGTTGACCGTGAGCGCCCGGTCGAACAGCTCCTCGCCCGTCTCGTCCAGCGGCGTGGGGGTGAAGCCGACGGCCGCGTTGTTGACCAGGACGGTCGCCTCGCCCGCCGCCGACTCCTCCGCCGCCGTGCGCATCAGCTCCTCCGCCGCGCCCGGCTCGGCCAGGTCCAGGCGCACCGCGCGGGCGGCGCCGCCCGCCGCCTTCACCTCCCGCACGACGTCCTCGGCGGCCTCCCGGTCGTGCGCGTAGTTGAAGACGACCTCCGCGCCGTCCGCCGCGAGCCGTTCCACGATGCCCCGGCCGATCCCCCGCGAACCTCCGGTGACGACGGCGGTCCTGCCCCGTAACACGCCCATGTTCCCTCCCTGCGGTCCGATGCCCTGCGGTGTTGCGAGCCTCCGAATCTAGGGGCCGTCCCCCGGCAGGGGGGCCGTTTTCGGCAACCGCCCGCCCCGCCCCGGCGGGGGCCGCGGACGTGCGGGGCCCCCGGGCCCGCCGTATGGTCGAAACGTGCCGTATGTCCTCCGTCCGAGGAGGCGACATGGCCTCTGCGCCGACCGCGCCGACCGCGCTCATCGCCCGTGACCCCCTGTTCGCCGCCGTGGACGCCCCCGCGTTCACCGCCCGGCACCTCGCCCGGCTGGCGGGTGGCACGCTCGCCGCCGTCCGCGTCCCCGGGTTCCTCGACCCCGCCGGGTGCCGGGCCGTGACCGGGGCGCTGGACCGGCTGCCGACCGCGCCCTACGACCCGGGCCGGGTGCCGACGCCCGTCCTGCGGTTCGGGCCGGCGCTCAACGACTACCGGCTGCCCGGCGGTGGCCTCGACACCGCCCGGTACTGGCCCGACGCCGACGCCGCCCGCGCGACGTGGGGCCGCGCCGCGATCCGCCCCGACCCGGTCGCGCACGCCCTGGCCCTGCTCGGCGCGGCGTGGGGCTCCGCCGTGGTCCCCGCCACCGTCGGCGGCCGGGCGGCCTTCGGCGGCACCCTGCGGGAGATCGACGCCGGGCTGCTGATGCACTACGACGACATCAACCGCGAGTTCCCCGCTGGGCTGTTCGACCAGGACGTCGTCGCCCAGCTGGCCTTCAACCTGTACGTGAGCGTGGCCTCCGGCGGCGGGGCGACGATCGTGTGGCGGCACCGCTGGGAGCCCGCCGACGAGGGGCACCGCGACGCGTACGGCTACCGGCCCGCGGCCGTCGAGGGCCGCCAGCGGGTGGAGCTGCCGCCGCACCCGGGCGACGCGCTGCTGTTCGACCCGGCGCACTTCCACGCGGTGGAGCCCAACCGGGGCCCGGGGCGGCGGATCGCGTTCGCCTTCTTCCTCGGCGTCACCACCGGCGGCCGCCTCGTCGTATGGTCCTGACATGGATCACCTCACGTACGAGGACGTGACGGCGGCGGCCGGGCGGGTCGCCGGACGGGTCCGGCCCCTCGCGGTGGCGCCCGGCGGGGACGGGCGGACGTGGTTCGCCCTGGAGTTCCTCCAGTACACGGGCACCTTCAAGGCGCGCGGTGCCATCAACTTCATCCGCGCCCACCAGGAGGCCGGCACCCTGCCCGAGGCGGGCGTCACCATCGCCTCGGGCGGCAACGCCGGGCTCGCCTGCGCGTGGGCGGCCCGCGCCCAGGGCGTGCGGGCGACGGTGTTCCTGCCCGAGAACGCGCCCGCCGTGAAGGTGGCGCGGCTGCGCGCGTACGGCGCCGACGTGCGGCTCTCGGGCGGCGAGTACGCCGAGGCGCTGGAGTCGTGCCGGGCGTACGCCGCCGGGAGCGGGGCGCTCGCCTCGCACGCGTACGACCACCCGCTCATCGCCGCCGGCGCCGGCACGCTCATGGAGGAGCTGCGCTCCCGCCTGCCGGGTCTGGACACGGTCGTGGTCTCCGTGGGCGGCGGCGGGCTGTTCGCCGGGGTCGCCGCGTCGGCGCACGAGCACGGCGTACGGGTCGTCGCCGTCGAGCCGGAGGACTGCCGCGCGCTGAACGCGGCCCTCGCGGCGGGCGAGGTCGTGGACGTGCCCGTCGCGTCGGTCGCCGCCGACGCGCTCGGCGCCCGCCGGGTGACGCCGATGGCGCTCCACGCGGCGCAGCGCTACGACGTGTGCTCGGTCCTGGTGCCGGACGGCGAGATCGTGCGCGCCCGGCAGGACCTGTGGGAGGAGCACCGCATCGCCGTGGAGCACGCGGCCGCCGCCGCGCTGGCCGGGCTGCGCGCCTACCGCCCCGCCGAGGGCGAGCGGACCGCCGTGGTGCTGTGCGGGGCGAACACGGACCCGGGGGACCTGACGCGCCCCGCCTGACGCCGGGCGCCTGACGCCGGACGGCGACCGCGCGGGGGCGGTCGGCGACCGGGCGGGGAGCCGGTGGGGAGCCCGGCGGGGAACGGAAAAACAAGCACGGGAAATTTTTGAAAGGGGCAAAGCGGACGCCGCTGCGGTTCCCGCATATCGAACGTCGGCCGTCAGGGCCGAGAGAAGCATGGTTCAACGGTGAACAGGCCATGAATTCCTTGTTTCCGGTCCGGTTCCTCCCGCACAAGCAAAGGTGAAGATCGCGGAGTTCGGGCCTCCGGATGTGGAAACCGCAGCACCTACCGTCCTGCTCATGACTCAGGTGGAAGCACGGCCCCCGGCCGGAGACACGGTAAGGAACGTCGCCGCCACGGGCGAGAGCGGCGGCGTACGCACCAAGGGCCTCGGCGGCAACTCCGTCGGGCTGACGGGCGGTGCCGTCATCGGCATCTCGACCGTCGCCCCGGTCTACTGCCTGACCTCGACGCTGGGCCCCACGGTCGGCGAGGTCGGCCTCCAGATGCCCGCGATCTTCCTCGCCGGGTTCCTCCCCATGCTGCTCGTGGCCTTCGCCTACCGCGAGCTGAACAGGGCCGTCCCCGACTGCGGCACCTCCTTCACCTGGTCGGTGAAGGCGTTCGGCCCGAAGGTCGGCTGGATGTGCGGCTGGGGCCTGCTGGTCGCCACCGTGGTCGTCCTGTCCAACCTGGCCGGTGTCGCCACATCCTTCTTCTGGCTGACCGCCGGCGAGATCACCGGCGACCCGTCGATCGCCGCCCTCGACGGGAACAAGACCGTCCACATCCTCACCACCCTCGCCTTCGTCGCCGCCGCGACGGTCGTCAGCTACCGGGGCATCACCGCCACGAAGTGGCTCCAGTACGCCCTCGTCGGCCTCCAGCTGGCCGTGATCGTCCTGTTCGCCGTGACGGCCGTGACGAAGGCCGACGAGGTGGCCGGCTCCCTGTCCTTCTCCTGGACCTGGATGAACCCCTTCGCGGTGGACTCCTTCGCCGCCTTCACCGCCGGGCTCTCCCTGTCGATCTTCATCTACTGGGGCTGGGACACCTGCCTGTCCGTGAACGAGGAGAGCGTCGGCAGCGCCCGCACGCCCGGCCGGGCCGCCCTGCTGGCCATCGTCGTGATCGTCTCCTCGTACCTGGTGGTCGCCGTCGCCGTGCAGATGTACGCGGGCGTCGGCGAGAAGGGCCTGGGCCTGGGCAACCCGGAGACCTCCGACAACGTCTTCGCCGCGCTCGCCTCCCCGGTCATGGGCTCCGGGCTCGGCATCCTGCTGTTCGTCGCCGTCCTCGCCTCCGCCGCGGCCAGCCTCCAGACGACGTTCATCCCCGTCGCCCGCACGGCGCTCGCGATGTCCACGTACGAGGCGTTCCCGCCGGCCTTCTCCAAGGTCCACCCCGTCCACAAGACCCCCGGCCGCGCGACCGTCGTCGCCGGTGTCGCGACGGGCGTCTTCTACTCGGTGATGACCCTCGTCAGCGAGAACGTCCTGGTCGACACGATCTACGCGCTCGGCCTGATGATCTGCTTCTACTACGCGATCACCGCCTTCGCCTGCGTCTGGTTCTTCCGCCGCGAGCTGACCCGCTCGGCCCGCGACCTGCTGGTCAAGGGCGTCCTGCCGGGCCTCGGCGGGCTGATGCTGACGGCCGTCTTCGCCCAGACCCTCACGGACATGTGGGACCCGGCGTACGGCAGCGGGTCGTCGGTCCTCGGCGTCGGCTCGGTCTTCGTCATCGGCGTCGGACTGCTGCTCGTCGGCGTGCTCCTGATGGCGGTCATGCACCGCCGCAGCCCGGCGTTCTTCCGCGGCGAGGTGCTGACCAAGGAGACGCCCGCGCTGGTCGTCGAGGACTGAACCCCGCCCCTCCCACCCCCCACCTGAGCCACCGCGCGGCCGGAGCCCCCCCGGGGCCCCGGCCGCGCGGCGTTCCCGCCCCGCGCCCCCGGCCGGGCGGGCCGGATCGCCGGTCCGTACGCGCTTCCCGTGCGGCCCCGGCGCCGGGGGTGCAGGGTGGACGTATGTACGACCTCTACGCCATCGCCGAGGAACACCTGGTCGCCGCCCACCGCTCGGAGCACGGGCGCAGCGCCAACCTGCTGCTGCGGGAGCGGCCGCTGCGGCAGACGGTCATCGCGCTCACGGCCGGCACCAGGCTCGACGAGCACAACGCGCCGCCCGCGGCGTCCCTGCAGGTGCTGCGCGGGGTCGTGAAGCTGAAGACCGCGTCGGAGGAGGTGGAGCTCACGATGGGCGACCTCTTCCTGATCCCGCCGGAGCGGCACAGCCTGGTGGCGGTGACGGACACGGCGTTCCTGCTGACCGCGGTCAACGACTGACGCCACCCCGGGGGGCGGGGCGGGGACCGCGCGGCCCGCACGCCGGACCGTCAATCCGTTCGACACGGGTGCCGGGCGGCGGCGAGCATGCGGGGATGACACGCACCGACCTGCCCCCCACCCGGGACGAGCGCGCCCACCTGCTCACCTTCCTCGACTACGTCCGCGACACCGCCGTCGCCAAGTGCGACGGCCTCTCCGAGGAGGACGCGCGCGGGGCGCCGCTGCCGCACTCCCCGCTCATGACGGCCGCCGGACTGATCAGCCATCTGCGCTGGGTGGAGCACTACTGGCTGGACGTCGTCTTCCTGGGCGGCGAGGACCACACCCCGTGGACCGCCGAGGACCCCGACCGGGAGATGCGGATCGCCCTCGACGTCCCCCTGCCGCGACTGCTCGCCGACTACACCGGGCAGAGCGACCGCCTCCGCCGGCTGGTCGCCGGGCACGACCTCGACACCGAGGCGAAGCAGCCCGTCCGGGACGGCGTCCGCGTCACGCTGCGGTGGATCCTCCTGCACCTGATCGAGGAGACCGCCCGCCACAACGGCCACCTCGACGCGATCCGCGAACTGACCGACGGACGCACCGGCGTCTGAGGGCGTACGACCACCCCTCCCGCCCCGCGGGCCCGTCCGCCGCGGGACGGCGGCCGCGGGGGCGGACGGGCACACGCCGGTGCCGGTGCCGGGCCCGCCCGGACGGGGGTCCGGCACCGGCCGCCGTCACGACGCCGGGGTGATCCGGAGGAAGCCCGCCACGCACATGCGCTTGACCAGGCGCGTCTGGAGCGGGGTCAGGCGCGGGGCGATCTCCCCGTACTTGACCGGGCCGGCGCTCAGCAGGGCCCACAGCTCGTCCACCCCGTCGCGGCGCGGGTCCGCGTCGACGGTGGGGCCGTGCGGGTCCTCCGTGGAGTGGATCCGCCTGCACGGGACCGTGCCGCGCAGCGGCGACGGAGCCGACGCGGCGTTGGTGAGGGGGTTGCGCCAGTAGTCCGCCATGCCGTCGAGGACCGCGGGCGGCAGCTGGACCGTGGCCGGCGGGTGGGTCGCCTTGAACCCGGGCACCACCAGCGTCACGCTGTCGCGGATCGCCGTGTTCGGCGCCAGCGCCACCACCGCGTCGCCGGTCAGGCCCGCAGGGTCGGCCAGCGCGGTCGCCGCCAGGTAGGGGCCCGCCGCGTCCAGGTCCTCGATCCTGCGGGAGCCGTGCGTCAGCACCTCCAGCAGCGTCGGCTGGAACGAGGTGTTGAGCAGCGCGTCGAACGTCTGCTCGCGGATGCCGAGGTCGGCGCCCGTCCCGCGGGTGTTCCAGTAGACGCTGCCCGGGTTGTTCTTCGCGATGGCGTGGTACCACTGGTCGATCATCAGGGCGAACGTCTCGGCCGTGCCGTGCCACTTGTCGTTGTAGTCCTGCCACAGGGCCCGCCGGTCCACCTCGTCGAGCCCGCCGCCGACGGTCTCGCCGATCAGCAGCGCCGCCGCCGACGCCTGCGTCAGCGCGACCGCGACGCCCGACGAGAACAGCGGGTCCACGAAGAACGCCGCGTCGCCCACCAGCAGGTGCCGCTCGTCGTAGTCGGCGAACTCCTCGCTCACCCGCGAGTAGTTGGTCGCCGTCAGCATGTCCTCCGCGACCGGTACGGCGTCCTGGATCAGCTCCTCGAGGTACGGGACCCGGCGCACCGTCTCCAGGAACGTCCTCTGGTCGGTGAAGTCCCGGCCCGGCTCCTTCAGGACGGCCGGGTTCGTCACGATGCCGACCGAGTGGGTCAGGACCCGCTTCCCGTCGACGACCTTCGGGACGGGGATGTACCAGCACCAGCCGTCGCGGAAGGCGAAGCAGCCGATCGGGGACAGGTTGTCGTCGGTGAAGATGTTCCAGTCCGCCGCGAGGTTCTGGGTCTGCCGGCCGCCGGTGAAGTGCTGCCAGATGGCGATGTTCTTGAAGTGGGACAGCCAGCCCCGCTTGTTGCGGGCCGCGGAGACGCTGCTCTGCCGGCCCGACGCGTCCACGAAGTAGCCGGCCCGCACGGCCGTGCCGTCCCCGAGGCGCACCAGGCCGCCCCGGTCGCCCGGTTCGTACGCGGTGACGGCGACGCCCTGGAAGACCTCCACCCCCACGTCGGCGGCGTGGTCCAGCAGGATGTGGTCGAACTCGGCGCGGTTGACGTGCATGGTCCACCGGTGCACGCCGTCCTTCTCGAACGGCGCCTGGTCGAAGAGGGCCACGCTCGGCCGCTCGGGGTCCCAGGCGTAGACGCCCCCGAACTTCTTCACCCAGCAGGGGCTGGCGAGGACCTTCGCCAGCGCACCGCTCTCCTGGAGCGCGGGGACGACGGGGTGGGCGAAGGACTCGCCGATGTGCTCGCGGGGGAAGACCTCCCGGTCGAAGATCGCTATCCGCAGGTCGGTGCGCTGGGCCAGCAGGGCTCCGAGGGTGGACCCGGCCGGGCCACCACCCATGATCACGACGTCGTAGTACTCCCGCACGTGTCTGAACCTTTCGTTCGCTGGTACGTGGATGTGCCGGTGACGTGGGCGTGCCGGAAACGAGGGGTGGGGGAGTGGGGGGACGGCTCCGGGCCGCGCGGGCGCGGAGCGGCGGAGAGCGCGTACGGGCGGGGGAGGGGCGGCCCGGACGGCCGCGGGCACCGGTCGCTCGGTCCCTAGCGGACCGCGGGGCGCGCGCGGGGCGCGTCGTCCCCGCCGGGCGAACTGGTCGGACCACTGCGCGCCATGATGCGAAACCCCCGTCCCGCACCCCCTCCGGGGGGCGACGTGACGACCGTACGTTCCCCGGGGGTCCCCGTCCACAGGGGCCTGAACGCGCGCCCGCCGGTCCGCCGCCGAGCGGCTGCCGCCGGGCCGCCGGGCGGTGGCCCCGCCGCTTCCGGACAGCTGTGCGCGCCGCCTCCGGGACCGCTCGTATCCTCGGGGAATGACCTCCACGGGAACCGGAAGCCGACCGACCGACAACGCCATGCGCCGCGCGCTGAGGCGGGCGAGGGACGGGGTCGCGCTCGACGTCACCGAGGCCGCCGTCCTGCTCCGGGCGCGCGGCGCCGACCTCGACCAACTGGCCGCCTCGGCCGCCCGGGTGCGCGACGCGGGGCTCGCCGAGGCGGGCCGGCCCGGTGTCATCACGTACTCGAGGAGCGTCTTCGTCCCCCTCACCCGGCTGTGCCGCGACACCTGCCACTACTGCACGTTCGCGACCGCGCCGGGCAAGCTGCGCCGCGCCGGGCACGGGATGTTCCTGTCGATGGACGAGGTCCTCGACATCGCCCGCAAGGGCGCCGCGCTCGGCTGCAAGGAAGCGCTGATCACGCTCGGCGACAAGCCGGAGGACCGCTGGCCCCAGGCGCGGGAGTGGCTGGACGCGCACGGCTACGACGACACCCTCGCGTACGTGCGGGCCGTCTCCATCCGGATCCTGGAGGAGACCGGGCTGCTGCCCCACCTCAACCCGGGCGTCCTGTCGTGGACGGACTTCCAGCGGCTCAAGCCCGTCGCGCCGTCCATGGGCATGATGCTGGAGACCACCGCCGAACGGCTCTGGTCCGAGCCCGGCGGCCCCCACCACGGCTCGCCCGACAAGGAGCCGGCGGTGCGGCTGCGGGTGCTGGAGGACGCGGGCCGCTCGTCCGTGCCGTTCACCAGCGGGCTGCTCATCGGGATCGGCGAGACGTACGAGGAGCGCGCCGAGTCGCTGTTCGCGCTGCGCCGCGTGGCCCGCGCGTACCACGGCATCCAGGAGCTGATCATCCAGAACTTCCGCGCCAAGCCGGACACGGCGATGCGCGGCGCGCCCGACGCGGACCTGGACGACCTGGTGGCGACGGTCGCCGTGGCCCGGCACCTGCTCGGCCCGTCCGCCTGCCTCCAGGCCCCGCCGAACCTCGTCGACGAGGCGTACGGGCGGCTCATCGGCGCGGGCATCGACGACTGGGGCGGGGTCTCCCCCGTCACCATCGACCACGTCAACCCGGAGCGGCCCTGGCCGCAGATCGAGGTGCTCGCCGAGCGGTCCGCGGCCGCCGGCTTCGAGCTGCGCGAACGGCTGTGCGTGTACCCGGAGTTCGTGCTGCGCGGCGAGCCGTGGCTGGACCCGCGGCTGCTGCCGCACGTCACCGCGCTCGCCGACCCGGACACCGGGCTCGCCCGGCCGGACGCGGTGCCGAGGGGGCTGCCCTGGCAGGAGCCCGACGAGGCGTTCACCGCGGCCGGCCGCACCGACCTGCACCGCACCATCGACACCGAGGGCCGCACGCACGACCGGCGCGACGACTTCGACGCCGTGTACGGCGACTGGGACGCCCTGCGGGAGGCCGCGGCGCCCGGCCTCGTGCCGCAGCGCGTCGACACCGACGTACGGGAGGCGCTGGCCACCGCGGCGGACGACCCGACGCGGCTGACCGACGCGCAGGCGCTGGCGCTGCTGCACGCCGACGGCCCGGCGCTGGACGCCCTGTGCCGGATCGCCGACGACGTGCGCAGGGCGGCCGTCGGCGACGACGTCACGTACGTCGTCACCCGCAACATCAACTTCACGAACGTCTGCTACACCGGCTGCCGCTTCTGCGCCTTCGCCCAGCGGCGCACGGACGCCGACGCGTACACCCTCTCCCTGGAGCAGGTCGCCGACCGGGCCGCGCAGGCGTGGGACGTGGGCGCGGTCGAGGTGTGCATGCAGGGCGGCATCCACCCGGACCTGCCGGGCACCGCCTACTTCGACATCGCGCGGGCCGTGAAGGAACGCGTGCCGGGCATCCACGTGCACGCCTTCTCACCGATGGAGGTCGTCAACGGCGCGACCCGGACGGGCCTGTCGATCCGCGACTGGCTGTCCGCCGCGCGGGAGGCCGGGCTCGACTCGATCCCCGGCACGGCCGCGGAGATCCTCGACGACGAGGTGCGGTGGGTCCTCACCAAGGGCAAGCTGCCCGCCGCCACCTGGATCGAGGTCGTCCGGACGGCGCACGAGCTGGGCATCCGGTCCTCGTCGACGATGATGTACGGGCACGTGGACCAGCCCCGGCACTGGCTCGGCCACCTGCGGACGCTGGCCCGGCTCCAGCAGGAGACCGGCGGGTTCACCGAGTTCGTGACGCTGCCGTTCGTCCACACCAACGCGCCCGTGTACCTGGCGGGGATCGCCCGGCCCGGCCCGACCGTCCGCGACAACCGGGCGGTCACCGCGATGGCGCGGCTGTTGCTGCACCCGCACATCCCGAACATCCAGACCAGCTGGGTGAAGCTCGGCGCGGACGGCGCGGCGGAGATGCTGCGGTCCGGGGCGAACGACCTGGGCGGCACGCTGATGGAGGAGACGATCTCCCGCATGGCCGGGTCCGGTTACGGCTCCTACAAGTCGGTGCGGGACCTCGTCGCCATCGCGGAGGCGGCGGGCCGCCCGGCGCGGCCGCGCACGACGCTGTACGGCGAGGTGCCCGAGGAGCGGCGGGCGGCGGCCGCGGCGTCGGACGGGCACCTGCCGGAGCTGCTGCCCGTCCTGTCGGAGTGACCCCGCGAGGGGGGAGGGGCGGCCGGGGTTCGTCAGGGGCCCCGGCCGCCCCCGTTCAGGCGGCGGACTCCGCCGACTTCAGCAGGTGCGTGAGGTTCTGCCGGGCCCGGTTGACCCGGGAGCGCACCGTGCCGATCGGGCAGCCCGCGATCGAGGCGGCCTCCTCGTAGGAGAGGCCCTTGACCTGGGTGAGGATGAACGACTCGCGGCGCGGCCGGTCGAGCGACTCCAGCAGGTCGAGCAGGGCCACGCCCTCGTCGAAGCCGGGCAGTCCCGTCTGCTGGGTGCGCTCGGCGGCCGCCTGCCAGTCGGCCGTGTCGGCGAGGCGGGGGCGGGCGGCGTTCGACCGGTAGCGGTCGACGACGACCCGGCGGGCGATCGACAGCAGCCAGGTCCGGGCGTGGCAGCGCGCCGCGAACCGGGGGAGGCTGCGCAGGGCCCGCAGGTAGGTCTCCTGGGTGAGGTCGTCCGCGCTGTGGGCGTCGCCGCAGGCGCGGGTGATGAACCGCCAGACGTGCAGGTGGGTCGCGGCGATGAACTCCTCCGTCGCCGTGGCGTCGCCGCGGGCGGCGGCCAGGGCCCAGTCGGTGATCTGCTCGTCGTCGGGAACGGCGGCACGGTCGCGTACGCCACTGAGGTGGGTGGGCATGGAAACGTCCTTCGTTGCTGCGCGCCGCAGCCGGACGCGGGGGCGTCCGGCCACGCGTGCCCGCCGCCCGGCGTGGACCGGCGCGGCGGGGCACGTGCGAGGGGGAGGGGTGGGAGACGCTCGCACCGGTCCCTCGCCGGGCCGCCGTCGTGGCGGCCGGGTCAGCAGGGGACCGGGTGCCCCCGTGGCGGGCCGCGCCGGGACATGGCGTGCCGCAGCAGCAGGTCGCGCAGCCGGCGCGGGTGCACCGCGACGGGGGCCACGCGCGGGACGGCCAGGAGCCGCGCCGGGGGGAGCCCGGCGAGGGCGAGCCGCAGCGGCTCGAAGAAGGCGCAGTGGAGGGAGCGGGCGATCGCGAAGAACCCGGCCTCGCCGCGCCACATCCACAGCCCGCACACGAGGGCGGCCAGGACGTGGGCGAGGAACATGGTCCAGGAGCCGTGGGTGAGGAGCTGCACCACGTACGCGACGGGCGACTCGGGTCCGGGCGGCGCCGGGGGCACCGCACCGGTGTGGGCCTGCCACACGGCCTGGGCGACGGGGTCGACGGCGCCGCCCATGCACACGCTCTGCGGGAGGGCGACGGCCTCCTGCTGGTGCTGGTGGTGCCCGCCGCCGCCGGGGACCGGCGCGAAGGAGAACAGGGTGTGCAGGGCCAGTTGGGCGCCGACCGTCGTCGCCGTGATCTGGAGGGCGCCGCGCTCGACGCGGGCCAGCCACCAGGCGGCCGCGGTGGTGACGGCCAGGGCCCCGGTGAGGAAGTCGAGGGGTAACGGGGAGTCGGCGGCGAGGGAGTGCCCCAGCGCGGCGGTCAGGACGCACACGGCGGCGAAGACGGCGGCGCGCACCAGCCTCAGGGCGGGCCCCGGGCCCGCGGGTCTCACCAACGCACGTCACCCCGCCTCGGAGTACTGGGGTCCGGTCCTCCGCGTGGCTCCGGGCGCAGGGGGCGCGGCGGCGGACTGTCCTCGGTTGTCGGCCCTCGGCGGCGCTGCCGGGGACGGCCTGCTTCAACGGATGCGCACGGCACGCGGCGTCAGTTCACCGGCAGGCGGGCGCACTGCCGGCACGTGCGGGCCGAGGAGGCCACCACGGCGTGCGACGCCGCGGCGAGCGCCCCGGCGGCCACCGCGAGCGGCCAGTTGGTGACGACGACGGAGAGGGTGACCAGGACGAGCGCGGCGATGGCCATGGCGATGCTCGCCGCGGTGCCCGTCCAGGCCACCGCGAGGGGCAGCCGGTGCGGCGTGGGCAGCCAGCGGGCGAGCCGCCCCGTCGCGGCGAGCGTCGCCGCGGCGAGGACCGACGCCACGGCGGCGACGGCGACCAGGTGCACCGTCAGCAGCGAGGTGGTCCGCGGCAGTTGCCAGGTGGCGGTGTCGTGGCTGGCCGTCCAGATCAGCAGCCAGCAGGCGACGGCGAGCGGCACGGTGAGCGCGGCGGCACGGGCGGTGCGCCGGGCCTGGGCGATGGTCAGCTCGTACTGGAACGTCGGCGCCAGGTGGTCGGGCGAACCGAAGTCGCGCACGGCCAGCTCGGCCGCCCGCTCGTAGGGGACGCCCGCGCGGGTGTGCGCCGAGACCGCGTCGTCCAGGCCGTCCCGTATCTCCGCGACGAGGCGGGACTTGGTGCGGCTGGGGCCCCGCAGGGAGTCCGCGAGGGCCGCCACGTACGCGTCGATGGGATCGGAGGGAACGGCGGGACGCCGCTTGCCGGACGCCGCGGCGCCGATGCTCGTCTCCATGCCCACCCCGGTGCTCATGTGGCCAGTCCCGTCGAGGGTGTCGTCGGGTTGAGGACCGAGCCGATCGCCGTCGTGAACTCCTGCCAGGCGTTCCGCTCATGGGCCAGGCTACGCCTGCCGGCCTCGGTCAGCTCATAGCAGCGGCGACGTCGTTCACCGACGGAGTCCCAGCTGCTCTTGAGCAGGCCGAGCCGCTCCAGCCGCTGGAGCGCCGGATAGATCGTGCCCGTGCGCAGTTCGAGCGCGCCCCCGCTGCGCTGCTGGACGGCCGCGATGATCGCGTAGCCGTGCAGCGGGCCCGGTTCGAGCACGGCCAGGAGGAGTCCGTCCAAGTGGCCGCGCACCGCGTCTGTCCTCATGACCAGGGAGTCTACCCAATCGTGATGTAGGCGTGCTATCTATTGGTAGCCAATCTATCGAGGGTCTGCTCCGGTCCCGCTTGGAGGCACTACCGTGACCAAGCTCCTCCTGTCCGTGCACGTACTGGCCGCCATCCTCGCGGTCGGGTCGATCGCAGTGGCGGCCTCGCTCTTCCCCCGCTTCGCCAAGCAGGCCGCGGCGGAGGCACCGCAGGGGGGTGAGGAGAAGGGGAAGGCCGTCGGCATCGCCGCGTTCCTGCACCGCATCTGCCGGATCTACGCCGTCGCCGGGCTGGTCGTGCCGGTCTTCGGGATCGCCACGGGCGCGCAGCTCGGCGTCCTGGGCGACGCCTGGCTGATCTCGTCGATGATCCTCACCGCCCTCGCCGCGTTCCTGCTCGCCATGGCGATCATCCCCGGCCAGGAGCGCATGCTGACCATGGCCCGGCAGGACGGCGCCGCCGTCGAGGGGCTCGACGCCGCCGCGACGCGGCTGGGCATGCTCACCGGGATCTTCAATCTGGTGTGGGCGGTGGTCGTCGTCCTGATGATCGTCCGTCCCGGCTCCACGACGGGTGTGTGATCAACATGAACATGAAGGCCCTGCGCGCGGCCGCGGCGGTCGAGGCCGCCTCCATCGTCATCCTGTTCGTCAACCTGTTCACCGTCCACGCCAAGCCGATCACCTCCCTCGGCGGCCCGGTGCACGGCTCGGCGTACCTGATCACCATCGTGGCGACGTTCTCGCTGACGGTCGCCGGCGTGGCGGGCGCGGCGCGGGCGCTGGCGTTCGTCCCCGGCATCGGCGGGATGCTCGTCCTGCAGTGGCTGCGGCGCCACCCCGAAGCGGTCAAGGCGCCCGCCAAGGACCCGGTGGGGTGACCGGCCGTGGCTGACCGCCCAGGCGTCGGCGCCCCGCCGGCCGGCCCGGCCATCGAGGCCGTGGGACTGGTGAAGACGTTCGGCGCCGACCGCGCCGTGGACGGCGTCGACCTGACCGTGCAGGCGGGGACCGTCTACGGCGTCCTCGGCCCGAACGGCGCGGGGAAGACGACGACCGTGAAGATGCTCGCGACGCTGCTGCGCCCGGACGGCGGCCAGGCCCGGATCTTCGGCCACGACGTCGTGCGGGAGGCCGACACGGTCCGCGGCCTGGTCAGCCTCACCGGCCAGTACGCGTCGCTCGACGAGGACCTGACGGGACTGGAGAACCTGGTCCTGCTGGGGCGGCTGACCGGGCTGTCGAAGCGGTCGGCGCGGGAGCGCGCGGGCCGGATGCTGGAGGCGTTCGCCCTGGTCGACGCCGCCGGCCGGCAGGTGAAGAACTACTCGGGCGGCATGCGGCGGCGGCTCGACATCGCCGCGTCCCTCCTCAACACGCCCGCCCTGCTGTTCCTCGACGAGCCGACCACGGGCCTCGACCCGCGCTCCCGCAACCAGGTCTGGGACATCGTCCGCGCGATCGTCGACCTGGGGACGACGGTGCTGCTGACCACGCAGTACCTGGACGAGGCCGACCGGCTGGCGTCCCGGATCGCCGTCATCGACAAGGGCCGGGTCATCGCCGAGGGCACCAAGGGCGAGCTGAAGGCGTCCGTCGGCTCCGGCTCCGTCCACCTCCGGTTGCGCGACCCCGGGCAGCGGGCGGAGGCCGAACGGGTGCTCGCCCTCCACCTGGCCGCCGAGGTGCAGCTCGACGTGGACCCGGTGGCGCTGACGGCCCGCGTCGGCGACGCCGGCGGGGACCGGGGCGCGGCGGAGAGGGCGTCGCGGGTGCTCGCCGAACTGGCCCGGCGGGGGATCACGGTGGACACGTTCTCGCTCGGCCAGCCGAGCCTGGACGAGGTGTTCCTCGCCCTGACCGACCGGAGGGCGGGCGCCGGCGGCGCGCCCGCGGACGTGAAGGAGGGGGCCCCGGCATGAGCACCGTGACGCCCGGCGAGACCGCCCCGCGCGGCGACGAGCTCACGCCCGTCTCGGCCCGGTCCCTCGCCGACCTGCTCGCCGCGGACGAACGGCCCGCGCGGCCCGGCCCGTTCGCCGCCTCCATGGCGTTCGGCTGGCGGGCCATGCTGAAGATCAAGCACGTGCCGGAGCAGCTGTTCGACGTGACCGTGCTGCCGGTGATGCTGGTGCTGATGTTCACGCACCTCTTCGGCGGGGCGCTGGCCGGCTCGCCCCGCGAGTACATCCAGTACCTGCTGCCCGGCGTGATGGTGATGTCGGTGGTGATGACCACCATGTACACGGGCATCGCGATCAACAACGACATCGACAAGGGGGTCTTCGACCGGTTCCGCACGCTGCCGGTGTGGCGGCCGGCGACGGTCGTCGGCTACCTGCTCGGCGACGTGCTGCGCTACTCGATCGCCTCGGTGGTGATGCTCACCGCCGGCCTGGTCATCGGGTTCCGGCCGGACGGGGGCGCCGTCGGCGTCGTCGCCGGCATCCTCCTCCTCATCGTCTTCGCCTTCTCCTTCTCGTGGATCGGGACGATGTTCGGCCTGCTCGTACGGGACGAGAAGACGGTGATGGGCGCCTCGATGACGGTGATCTTCCCGTCGAACTTCCTCAGCGACATCTTCGTCGACCCCGCCACCATGCCGGGCTGGCTGCGGACCCTGGTCGACCACAACCCCATCACCCACGTCGCCTCGGCGGTGCGCGGCCTCATGGACGGCCACTGGCCGGGTGCCGAGGTGGCGTGGACACTGGGGTGGTCGGCGGCGCTGGTGGCCGTGTTCGGATCCCTCACCGTCCGGCTCTACAACCGCAAGTGACCCGCCCGCGCGAACCGGTGCCCGTGGCCGGTTCGCGACCCTGCCTCCCCCCTTCAACTTCCCTTCTGGCACAAGGGATTTCAGCCCAACGGGCGGGCGCCGCGCACACTCCGTGAACTCCTTGCTTTGGCCTGTAGCCGGTTGCTAACGTGCAGGCGTAGCACCATCGATCATGGCGGGGGAACGCGGGGGATTCGATGAGCAGTGCTGACGGCGACGGCATACGGCCTTTATCGCCCACCCTGAGCACGGCGGCCCGGGCCGACATCCCGGTCGAGACGCTCCTTCCGGCGGATTCGCCGCGCACCAAGGGCCTCGACCAGGAGTACGTCGACTCGCTCGTCGCGCTCGACGAGGATCTGCCGCCCATCGTCGTCCACCGTCCCACCGGGCGCGTCGTCGACGGCATGCACCGGCTCGCGGCCGCCCGCGCCCGCGGCGACCGCACCATCAGCGCCTACCTCCTCGACGTGCCGGAGCACAGCCTCTTCGCCGTCGCGGTGAGCCTCAACATCTCGCACGGCAAGCCGCTCACCCACAGCGACCGGCTCGCCGCCGCCACCCGCATCCTGCGGGAGAACCCGGCGCTCTCCGACCGGTACGTCGCCTCCGTCACCGCGCTGTCGCCGCGCACCGTGTCGCGCGTACGGCGTTCAACCGACGAGGTCCCCCACTTGAACACCCGCATCGGCCTGGACGGCAAACGGCGCCCGGCCGACGTGGCCGGCGTCGCCAGCGGCCGGCAGCGGGCGGGCCAGCTGATGCTGGAGCGCCCGGGGGCGAGCCTCCGCGAGATCGCCCGCGCCGCCGGGATCTCCCTGGGCACCGCGCACGACGTGAAGAAGCGCCTCCTGCTCGGCCGCAACCCGGTGCCGGAGGGCCGCGGCCCCCGCGCCGACCAGCCGGAGCCGCGCGTCCCCGCGCCCCGCCGGCCGCGCCGCGAGGCCACGTCGCTGCGGGACTCCGGCGAACTGCTGGAGCGGCTGCGCAAGGACCCCGCGCTGCGCCTCTCCCAGTCCGGCCGCTTCCTGCTCCGCTGCTTCGCCGTCCACGACGTCGACGCCTCCGTCTGGGCGCGGCTCGCCACGACCGTCCCGCCGCACTGCGCCGAGGGCGTCAGCAAACTCGCCCGCGAGTGCGCCGACATGTGGCTCCGCTTCGCCGACCGGGTCGACCGGGAGGCCAGGGCCGGCCAGAGCGAGCAGCGCTCCCACACCAGCGCCTGACGGCCGGATCCACCCCCCGGCCGTCCGGGGAAGCCCCGCGCCGATTTCGCCACCGTGCACGTGCGTGGGGCTTCCGCCTTTCCGGGCCGACACCCTCGGCACCCCCTCCGACCGGCGGGTTTCGCCGTTCACCCGCTTCGTGCGGGGGCGTGATCAGGACATCGAACACCGGCTTTCCGAAGGGTCCTTGTGAGAGGATTCCGGAAACGAGAGGCCGGTTCGGCGCGCGATGAGGCAACCGCCGTCCGAAGACCGACCGCCCCGCCCGCAGAAGCTCTTCCTCACGTCTTTTCCCCACCGTCGAACCGCCGGGATCCCTCCGGAGGGCAGGGCATCGGCTTCGTGTGTGTCCGCCACGGCCTGAGCACCCTGCTCCTCCCCCTCCCGGCACGGTGGACGACACGCAGAAGGTGGCAACCATGACCGTCACGGAGACCGCCGGGCCGCCGAAGTACCCCTTCGGCCCCGTCGTCAGACTCGACCTGCACCCCCGGTACGCGGAGCTGTGCCGCAACGAACCGGTGTCCCGGGTGACGATGCCGTACGGCGGCGAGGCCTGGCTCCTCACCGGGTACCACGAGATCAAGGAGTTCCTGGCCGATCCCCGGTTCAGCTCCCACGCCGCGACGGAGCCCGACACGGCCCGGGTGACGCCGCTGCCGCTGCGCCCCGGCAACCTGCTCAGCATGGACCCGCCGGACCACGGCCGGATCCGCAAGGTCGTCGCCCACGCCTTCCGGCCGCGCATCGTCTCGCAGCTCGCCGACCGCATGCGAGACCTCGTCGACTCCGAGCTGGACGCCATGGAGGAGGCGGGCCCGCCCGGTGACCTGGTGCAGCGCCTGGCGATCCCGCTGCCGGTCCGCATGATCGTGGAGCTGTTCGGCGTCCCGTACGAGGAGCGCGCCGAGTTCCGCCGGTACTCGGACGTCTTCGTCGCGACCTCCGCGCACACGAAGGAGGAGATCAACGAGGCCCGCGACGGCCTGGAGGAGTTCCTCCGCAGGCTCATCGCCAAGCGCCGCTCCAGCCTCTCCGACGACCTCGTATCGGTCATGATCGAGGCGCTGGACGCGGGCGAGCTGTCCGAGGTCGAGGCGGTGCGCACCGGTATCGGCGTGCTCATGGCCGGCCACGAGACCTCGCTCAGCATGATCTCGAACGTCTGCTTCCTGCTGCTCGCGCAGCGCGAGCTGTACGCGCGGCTGTGCGACGACCCGGAGCTGATCGACCCGGCCCTGGAGGAGATGCTGCGCATCATCCCGCTCCGCTCGGTCGGCAGCTTCCCGCGCCGCGCGTCGGAGGACGTCGTGATCGGCGGGGTGACCATACGCAAGGGCGACACGGTCATCTTCCAGCGCGCCCAGGGCGACCGGGACGAGCGGGTCTTCGAGGACCCCGACACGATCCGCTTCGACCGGGAGCGCAACCCGCACCTCGGCTTCGGCCACGGAATGCACTACTGCCTCGGCGCGAGTCTCGCGCGCGCCGAACTCAGGGTCGCGCTGGAGGGCCTGATGGCCAGATTCCCCTCCTTGCGCCTCGCCGGTACCGCGGAGGATGTTCCGTGGAAGCCGGGCCTCATCGCGCGTGCCCCGGAATCCCTGCTCGTCACCTGGTGAATTCCTTCGACGCGTGAGGGGTGAGACGCGAGAACCGATTGAGGGAGACCATGGCATCAGGTCACACCACGTGCGCCATCGCCGGTGCGGGGCCTGCCGGGCTGATGCTCGGCATGCTCCTGGCACGCGCCGGAGTCGACACCGTGGTCCTGGAGAAGCACGGGGACTTCCTCCGTGACTTCCGGGGCGACACCGTCCACGCCTCCACCCACCAGCTGATGGACGAACTGGGCCTGGGCGAGGCCTTCCGGAAGCTCGCCCACCAGCGCATCGAACGCCTGCAGGTCGTCACCGACGACGGGCCGCACACCCTGGCGGACTTCAGCCGGCTGCCGGGCAGGTTCCCGTACATCACCTTCCTCCCGCAGTGGGACTTCCTCACCTTCCTCCTCGAGGAGGCCAACCGGTTCCCGAACTTCAGGCTCGTGCAGAACGCCGAGGTCACCGGGGTCACCACCGCCGGGGGCCGGGTCACCGGCCTGCGCTACGAGGACGCGGACGGGCAGGGGCACGAGCTGGCCGCCGAGCTGGTGGTCGGCGCGGACGGCCGGCGCTCGGCGGTCCGCGACGCCGCCGGCCTGCGGCCGCGGGTCTTCGGCTCCCGCATGGACGTCCTGTGGTTCAGGCTGACCAAGGAGGAGGGCGACCCGGGCGGCATGGTCGGGCGGCTCTCCGAGGGGCAGCTGTTCGTCCGCATCGAGCGGCTCGGGCACTGGCAGTCGGCCATCGCCGTCCGCAAGGGCGGGTACGAGGAGCTGCGCTCCCAGGGCCTGGACCGGTTCCGCGAACTGCTCGCCGGGCTCACCCCGTTCCTCGCCGGCCGGCTGGAGGACGACCTGCGCAGCTGGGACGACGTCAAGGTCCTCGACGTGCAGATCGACCGGCTCGTCCGCTGGTGGCGGCCCGGCCTGCTGTGCATCGGCGACGCCGCCCACACCATGTCCCCGATCATGGGCGTCGGCATCAACCTCGCCCTCCAGGACGCCGTCGCCGCCGCCAACGTCCTGGCGGGACCGCTGCGCGAGGGCACCCTCACCGACGAGCACCTGGCGCGGGTGCAGAAGCGCCGGATGGCGCCCACCGCCGCCACGCAGCGGATCCAGCGGTTCCTCCAGACCCGGTTCCTGGAGCCGTGGATCCGGGGGGAGGGCAGGTCGTCCACGCCCGCGGTGCTGCGGCTGATGAAGCGGGTGCCGGCGCTCCAGGGCGGGCCGGCCCGCGCGATGGCCATCGGGCTGCGCCCCGAGCACCCCGTCCCGCCACTGCGCTGACCCGCCGCCCCCGTCCCTCCCGTCCCCTCCCGTCCGTCCCGCGCACCGCCGCCCGCCTTCCGAACGGAGAACCGCCACCCATGCGTGTACTGATGACGATCACCCCGGGCACGGGCCACACCTATCCGATGGTGCCGCTGTCCTGGGCCCTGCAGATGGCCGGCCACGAGGTGCTGGTTGCGTCCTGCGGGCCCGGCCTGGCCCTCGGCGAGGCGGGCGCCCGCACCGTCGACGTGGCGCCCGGCCTGTCCCTGGACCGGATGGTCGGCAAGCTGGCGCAGAACCACCCGGAGGTCGCCGCGAAGCTCCTCCAGGAGGCGTCGGGCGTGCCGTACCTGGAGGTCGTCGGCGGGGCCGTGGCGGCGGCGCTGCGGCTCCAGCCCGACATGGTCGACGCGGTGATCCGCACGGCGGAGGAGTGGCGGCCCGACGTGGTCGTCCACTCGCCGCTGCTCACGCCCGGCATCGTCGCCGCAGCCAAGCTGGGCGTGCCCGCGGTGCAGCACGGCTTCGGCTTCGTCAACCCGTCCGCGGAGATGATGAGCGAGCTGCACGGGGACCTCTTCGAGGCGCACGGCGTCTCCCTGCCCGAGGCGCGGGCCACCATCGACATCACGCCGCCCAGCGTCGTGCCGACCGGGCCGGGCATGTGGTCGATGGGCTTCGTCCCGTACAACGGCAGCGGGCCGCTGCCGAAGCCGCTGTACGACCTGCTGAACACCCGGCCCGAGCGGCCCCGCATCGCCGTCACGCTGGGCAGCGGGCCCGTGCCGGGGGAGGCGGCGGTCATCCTGGAGCGGATCATCGCGGCGGCGCCGAAGGCGGACGCCGAGTTCGTGGTCGTCCTGCCGCGCGTCGACCTGGAGCCGTTCGGGCCGCTGCCCGACAACGTCCGGGCCTTCGACTGGGTGCCGTACAGCGCTCTCCTGGCGACCTGTTCGGCGGTGGTCCACCACGCCGGTCCCGGCACGGCGCTGGGCGCGATGGTGCACGGCCTGCCGCAGGTCATGCCCGCCTTCAAGGGTCTGGGCCGGCCGGTCGTCGCCCGGGCGATCGCCGACCGCGGCGTGGGCCGCGTCGCCGAGCCGGACGACATCGGCCCGGAGCTGCTGGAGTCGGTCATGGCGGACCCGTCGATCCGCGAGGCCGCGGCGGAGGTCCGCGCGGAGATCAGGGCCATGCCGACGCCGCACGACGTCGTCACCCGCCTGGAGGAGCTGGCGGCGCGCTGACGCGCGGTGGTGACCGGCGGGACGACGCGGCCGGCGGGAGGGGCGGGACGTCGTGGAGGTGCGTGAGCTGAAGACCGCGGGGGCTTTCCTGTTCGTGCCGCGGACGCTTCACGACGTGCGCGGCTACGTCGCCTCCCCCTACCGTGAGGAGGCCTTCGAGACGGCGACCGGGGGTCCGCTGTTCCCCGTGCGGCAGGCGAACCACAGCCGGTCGCGGCGGGGGACGGTGCGCGGGGTGCACTTCACGCGCACCCCGCCGGGCGTCGCCAAGTACGTGCACTGTTCGCGGGGCCGCGCGCTGTACGTCGTCGTCGACGTGCGGGTGGGCTCGCCGACGTTCGGCGCGTGGGAGTCCCTCGTGCTGGACGCCGAGTACCCGAGCGGGGTGTACGTGCCCGCCGGGGTGGGCCACGCGTGCGTGGCCCTGGAGGACACCGTCATCACCGACCTCATGTCCGCGGAGCACGTGGAGGAGGACGAGGAGGCGGTCTCGGTACTCGATCCGGATCTCGGCCTGCCGATCCCCGACGACTCGGATCTGATCATCTCGGAACGCGACCGGGGGGCGGTGACGATGGCCGAGGCGGAGCGCAGGGGGATCCTGCCCGGCTACGACGCCGCGCTGACCGTGGAGCGGTCGCTGCGCGCGGCCGCCCGTGCCGCGTCCACATCGTGACGTGAAAGGAAGACAGGAAGATGTCCCAGGAGCAGGACCAGGTGCAGGGTGACGCCGGCAAGTGGCGGATCGAGGTCGACCGGCTGGTGTGCGCGGGCACGGGCCTGTGCCTCGGCACGGCGCACGGCCGGATGCGGTTGGACGGGGGGCGGGCGCGCCCGGTCGAGGACGTGATCACCCCGGACGACGCGGTGACGGACGCGGCGGAGACCTGCCCCATGGAGGCGATCACGGTACGCGACGCGACGACGGGCGAGGTACTGGCCCCCCTGCGGTGAGCCCCACCCCGTGAACCACGCGCCACCGAGGGGCACGCGGACACCGACCCGGTGACCCGCGTGCCCCTCCGGCGTTGCCGGCCGAAGGCCGCGCACGGCCTACGGAGCCGTGGGCGCGGCCACCCGGTGGGCCACTCACGGGACCGAAGCGCGTCGGCGTGCGCCTCGCGGTGCCGTGGGCGGGGCGCACCTGAGGGCCCGGGAGGGGGAGGGTGCCGTGTGGGGCCGCTCGTGGAGCCGAAGGGGCGCGCGGGTGTCGACAGGCCGATCGCGCGCAGACCCCGAGGAACGAGGGGTTGAGCACGTTCGGCCTGTCGACACCCGCTCAAAGCGCCCCGGAGGCGGAACGAGCTCAATAGACCAGAGAACACTCCCCCCGCGGCTCGTGCTCCTTGGCCTCGTGCGGGCCCTCGCCGTGGGCGCGGGCGTGGGCGATGCCGTCGAGGGCGAGGGTCAGTTCGCGCCGCAGGCCGGCTTGTTGGGCGAGGCGGCGGGCCTTCTGGTGGTGGCCTTCGCCGCGTTCGTAGTCGCCGCGGTCGCGGTGAACGCTGCCGATGACGTTGTGGACGGCGGCCGACAGGGCGGGGCGGCGGACCCGGCGCAGGAGTTGGAGCGCGGTGTGTCCGGCGTGCAGGGCTTCGCGGTGGCGGCCTTGGCGGCGGTAGATGTCGGCGTACTGGGCGAGGATGGGTGCCTGGCCGTCCGGGGTGGTGGTGTGCCGGGCGAGTTCGGACGCCTCGGCGAGCCGGTCGAGGGCGATGTCCAGTTGGCCGGCTCCGGCGTAGGCGGCGGCTTCGCCCATCAGGCCGGTGAGTTCGCCGTACGTGTCGCCGCTCTGCCGGCTGTGCAGGACGACCAGGCGGCTGGTCTGGAGTGCTTCGGCGTGCCGGCCGAGGGCGGCCTGCGCCTCGCCGAGGGCGGCCAGGACGGTGCTCTCCTCGTCGTGTGCGTCGGCGCGGCTCAGCAGTACCAGGGCCCGGTGCAGGGCGGTGATGGCGTTCTCGTACTGGCCGAGGGCGTTGTGGAACATGCCGATCCGGCCGAGGCAGAACGCCGCGCCGCCCCGGTCTCCGGCGCGTTCGGCGAGGGAGAGGGCCTCCCGTGCGCACGCCAGGCCCTCCTTGACGCGTCCCAGGTGGCCGAAGGGGGCGGCCATGCCGGTGAGCGCGGCGCCTTCCAGCGCGGGGTCGCCGAGGCGGCGTGCGGCGGCCGACGCCTTGCGCAGGACGCCGAGTTCGTCCTCGATGTGGCCGCGGGTGTGCAGGTAGGGGGCGAAGGCGAGGGGGAGGCGGGCGACGTGGACGTCGGATCCGGTCTCCTCGGCGTGGGTGATGGCGGCGAGCAGGTTGGCCCGTTCGGCTCCGAACCAGCCGAGCGCGTCGGTGGCGTCCCGCAGGGGCGGGGTGGCGGCGGGGGTGTGGTGCCGGCCCGCCGGGCGGGGGCGTTCGCGGCGGGGGCCGAGCAGGTCGGCCGCCTCGTCGGTGATCTTCAGGTAGTAGTCGAGGAGCCGCTGCCGGGCGTCGTGGGCGGTGTGCGGCTGGTGGGCGGCGGCTTCTCGGGCGAGGGCGCGGACCAGGCTGTGGAAGGTGTAGCGGCCGGGGGTCCGCTGGACGAGGAGCCGCGCGTCGAGCAGGTCCTCCAGGAGGGTCTCGGCCGTGTGCGGGGTGAGTCCGGCGAGGGCGGCGACGGCGTGCCGGTCGAAGTCGGTGCCGGGGACCGCGCCGAGCAGCCGGAACAGTTCCTGGTGGCGGGGTGGCACGGCCGCGTACGACAGGTGGAGCGCGGTGCGGACGCTGCGGTGTTCGACGGTCAGCTCGTCGAGGCGCAGGTGTTCCTCGCGGAGCCGTCCGGCCAGGTAGGCGAGGGTCCAGTGGGGCCGGTTGGTGAGGCGGGACGCGACGATGCGCAGGGCCAGCGGCAGGCGGCCGGACAGGGCGACCAGTTCGGCGGCGGCCTCCTGTTCGGCGGCGACCCGCCGGTGGCCGAGGAGCTGGCCGAGGAGGGCGAGCCCGTCGGCGGCGGAGAGCAGCGGCAGGGGCAGCGGTGCGGCGCCGTCCAGTCCGGCGAGGCGGGGGCGGCTCGTGACGAGGACCAGGCAGCCCGGTCCGGCGGGGATGAGGGGGCGTACCTGGTCCGAGGCGAGGACGTTGTCGAAGAGGAGCAGCATGCGGCGGTCGGCGGTCATCCCGCGCCATAAGATCTCGCGGTCGGCCGGGTCGTCGGGGATGCGGTCGGCGGGTACGCCGACGGCCCGCAGCAGGGTGCCGAGCGCGTCGCGCGGTTCGACGGGTTCGCAGTGCGCGCTGAAGCCGTGCAGGTCGAGGAAGATCTGGCCGTCCGGGTAGCGGTCGGCGACGCGGTGGGCGGCGTGTACGGCGAGGGCGGTCTTCCCGCTGCCGGCCATTCCGTCGACGGTGACGATCCGCACCGCCCGGGGGGTGTCGGCGGGGTCGGCGGGGGCGGGTGGGACGTGCGCCAGGAGGCGTGCCAGTTCCGTCTCGCGGCCGGTGAAGTCGGGCAGGTCGTGGGGGAGGGAGCGGGGCGGGGGCGCCGGGGCGGGCGGGCCGGCGGGCCGGTCGTGGCGGGCGGCCGGGGGCGCGTCGAGTCCCGGTTCGTTGCGCAGGATCTGCTGGTAGCGGTAGTTGACGGCGCTGCTCGGGTCGATGCCCAGCTGTTCGGCGAGCAGGTTGCGCAGGTCGTGGTAGACGCGCAGGGCGTCGGCCTGCCGGCCCACCCGGTACAGGGCGACCATCAGCAGGGCGCTGAGGGACTCGCGCAGCGGGTGTTCGGCGACGAGCGGCATCAGTTCGCTGACGACATCGTGGGCGCGGCCCTGCTCCAGGCGCAGTTCCAGCAGCCGTTCCCGGGCGCCGAGGTAGCGGTCCTCCAGGGCGGCGGCCGCGGAGGTGAGGACGGGGCTGCGGCCGTCGGGGAGGACCCGGCCGCGGTACAGGCCGAGGGCGGTCTCCAGGGCGGCGACCTCGCCGTCGACGGTGGCGCAGTGGCGGGCCTCGTCGAGGGCCTTGTCGAAGCGGATGAGGTCGAGTTGGTCCTCGTCGACGATGATCCGGTATCCGGGGCCGTCGGTGGCGATCATTTCCTGCGCGTGAGGAATGCGTGAACGGAGATCGGCGACGATCTTTCGGATCTGGTGTTCCGCCGTGGCGGGCGGGACGCGTTCCCACACCGCTTCCACCAGATGGGAAATCGGCACCAGCCGATTGGCCTCCAGCAGCAGCGCGGCGAGTACCGCGCGGGCGCGCGGTCCACCCAGGTGGAGCTGCTGCTCTCCGACCGAAACCATCAACGTGCCCAGAATGCTGAACCGGACAGCGCTCCCCCGTGAGGCCATCATGGAAACTCACTCTATGGGATGAACGCGTCCGTGGCCTCAGTCATTTAGGACAGTTCTTTGATCAATTCCGGTCAGTGTCCGTCAATTTGAGTGCTGAACAGATCCAACTTGACATGTTGACCTGTGGCCAAGAATACTCGCTCAGCGTTGGTGACTTGTACGCGTTGACGGTTCGCATCTGACCCCGCACACCAGGCGGTTGGTCCTCCGAAAACGCTCCCGCGGCCCGCCCGAGAGGTCGGCCCACCCGCACCCCCCGCGTACCACCGCCCCCTTCTCCACCACCGATCCGCACCCCCGCCGCCCGACGCCCCCGTACGTCCGGGCGCGTGTCCGCGTGCCCGCGCCCGGCCGAACCGTGCGTGCAGCGTTCCGCGAACCACCGCTTCCGCTCCCGCCCCCGGAGCGGACCACCCACCAGGAAGGAAGCACCACGCCATGTCGCGTTCCGAACCGCTGCCCCTCTACGGCAAGGAGTACAAGACCGACCCGTACCCGCTGTACCGGAAGCTGCGCGAAGAGGGCCCCGTCCACGCGGTCAACTTCCCCAGCGGGGTCAACGCGTGGCTGGTCACGGGTTACGAGGCGGCGCAGGACGCCCTCACCGACGACCGGCTCGGCAAGAACCACGACCTCGGCAACAGCGCCTGGCGCGAGCGCGCGGCGATCATGCCCGAGCCGCAGCACTCCCAGCTCCAGGTGCACCTGCTGCACCAGGACCCGCCGAAGCACACGGTGATGCGGAAGCTGGTCACCGAGGCCTTCACCCCCCGCAACGTCGAGCGGAAGCGCGCCCGCTTCGAGGAGCTCGCCACCGAACTCCTCGACGCCGCCCTCGCCGCCCCCGACGCCGGCGGGGAGGCCGCCGGCGGCGTGGTCGACGTGGTCTCCGCCTTCGCCGCGCACTTCCCCTTCCGCGTCCTGGCCGAGGTCATCGGCCTGCCCGACGCGATCGCCGCCCGCTTCGACCGCGACTGGGGCAAGGTCGTCCAGCCCGTCGGCCCCAGCGACCCGCAGCGGCCGGTGTACGAGGGGCGCCTGCGCGGCCTGCAGAACTACATCGCCGAGGTGGTGGAGCACAAGCGCGCCCACCCCGCCGACGACCTGCTCACCAAGCTCGTCCGCGCCTGCGAGGCCGGCGAGATCACCAAGGAGGAGCAGGACTCCATCGTCTTCCAGCTCCTCGTCGCCGGCCAGGAGCCGGTCACCAACCAGATCACCACCGCCCTCATCGCCCTCCTGCGCCACCCCGCCGAGCTGCGCCGGCTCCAGGAGGCCGTCAGCGGCGAGATGAGCGACGCCGACCAGGCGCTGCTCGCCCGCGCCGTCGAGGAACTCCTGCGCTACGACAGCGCCTTCGAGCTGACCACGTGGCGGTTCTTCGCCGAGGACTCCGACCTCTTCGGCACCACCATCCCCGCCGGTGACTCGATCATCGTGTCGCTGTGCGCCGCCAACCGCGACCCCGAGCGGTTCCCCGACGCCGACACCCTCGACCTGGACCGCTCGCCCAACCCGCACATGGCGTTCGGGCACGGCATCCACTTCTGCCCCGGCGCGGCCCTCGCCCGGGTCGAACTCCAGATCGCCGTACGGCAGCTGCTCCTGCGGCTGCCCCAGATCCGCCTCGCCGTCCCGGACGAGGACCTGGTCTGGGTCGGCGCCGTCCTCGCCCGCGGCGTCAACGAGCTGCCCGTCGCCTACGGCCCGACGGACGCCGCCCCGAGCGGCGGCTGCCCCGTGCGGCACTGACCCGGCGGTCCCGCCGCACGAACCGCGCCCGGCACCGACCCGCCGGGCCGCCCCCCGGACCACTCCTCCCCGCACCACGACTCACGGAAGCGAGCCGATCAACCATGTCCGAGTCCGCCACCACCGCCCTGACGCCCGAGGTCGAGCGCATCAGCCAGGAGATCGTGCGGCTCCTCATCCCGCACCGACGCACCGTGGAGCCCGACACCCATCTCGACACCCCGGACGACTTTCCCGAGCAGTTGAGTCAGATAGCCGACTTCGTCGCCAAGAACGAACAGGTGATCTTCAGCCTGCCGGGCTTCCCGTGCAAGTCGCCCAACACGGACAAGGTCTTCGGCCACCTCCCGGACCAGGGCGAGCGGCTGGCCCTGCGCTTCCTCGACTCGCTGTGCGCCGAGATCGAGAAGGTCTACGAGCCCGGCGCGAAGGTCCTGATCTGCTCCGACGGCCACATCTTCGGCGACGTCATCCGCGTGCCGGACGAGCACATCGACGCGTACAACGACGCGGTGCTCGACATGATCCACGCCGAGGGCCTCGCCGACCACCTCGACACCTTCGACCTGCGCGACGTGTACGGCCCCGACCTGACGTACGACGAGAAGCGCCAGAAGGCCGCCGAGACCCTCGGCCCGTCCCTGGAGGAGCTGCGCGCCGAGGTCCGCGAGGACGAGGCGTCGCTGCGCATGTACCGCGGCATCACCCGGTTCCTCGTCGAGGACACCGCCGGCTGGGAGGGCTCCCGCTCCGCCCTGCAGCGCGACTGCCGCCGCCGCGCGTACGAGGTCATCCTCCGCAGCCGCGCCTGGAGCGAGCTGATCGCCGAGCGGTATCCGCACAACGTCCGGCTCTCCATCCACCCGCAGAACCGCGGCTCGATCAAGTTCGGCATCCGCCTCCTCGGCGCCGCCGACGCGTGGACCACGCCGTGGCACTCCGTCCTGATGCACCACACGGACGGCACCTGGGAGCTGATGCACCGCCGCGACGCCGAGAAGATCGGCCGCGAGGTCTACCAGGACGGCCGGCCCAGCCACTTCGAGGCGGTCGGCGACGACAGCGGGACGGGCACCGCCACGAGCTCCGCGGCGGCGGCCTGACGTACCACCGCGGCCCGGCCGGCGTGACCCGCGGGTCACGCCGGCCGGGCCGCGCACCCGGGTCGTCGTACGGAAAGGAGTACCGCTCATGTCCGTGGCCGCCTCGGTGGTCGAGCCCCTCCCCAGCCACGCCCTGATGGTGCTGCTGCTCCAGGTGGGCGTACTGCTGCTGTTCGCCCTGCTCCTCGGGCGCCTCGCGGAGCGCCTCGGCATGCCCGCGGTCGTCGGGGAACTCACGGCCGGGGTGCTCCTCGGCCCGTCCCTGCTGTTCCACGTCGCCCCCGGCGTCGGGAACTGGCTGTTCCCGCAGAGCACCGAGCACATGCACCTCCTCGACGCGGTCGGCCAGTTCGGCGTCATCCTCCTCGTCGGCTTCAGCGGCATCCACCTCGACCTCAAGCTCGTCCGCAGGCAGGGGGCCCGCGCGGCCGGGGTGGGCGCCGCGGGGCTGCTCGTCCCGCTCGTCCTCGGCGCCGGACTCGGCTTCCTCCTCCCCGCCCAGCTGCGTGCCCCCGGCGCCGACCCCACCGTCTTCGCGCTGTTCGTCGGCGTCGTGATGTGCGTCAGCGCCATCCCCGTCATCGCCCGCACGCTCATCGACATGAAGCTCATCCACCGGGACGTCGGCCAGATGATCCTGGTGGCGGTCACCATCGACGACGCCGTGGGCTGGGTCCTGCTGTCCCTGATCGCGGCCATGGCCACCACCGGCCTCTACGCCGGCGAGGTGTTCACCACGCTCGGCGAGGTCGGCCTGCTCATCCTCGCCACCGTGACCGTGGGCCGGTACCTCGTCGGCGCCGCGATGCGCGCCTCCGCCCGCGCCGACGTGCCCGGACTGCCCGTCGTCACCGCCGTCGTCCTGATGATGCTGTCCGCCGCGGGCACCCACGCCCTCGGCCTGGAGGCCGCCCTCGGCGCTTTCCTGTGCGGCATCCTCATCGGCGGGACCAAGGAGTTCGACACGGCGTCCCTCGCCCCCCTCAACACGACGATCATGTCCGTCCTCGCGCCGCTGTTCTTCGCGACCGCCGGCCTGCGCATGGACCTCACCTCGCTCGTCGACCCCGAGGTCGCCCTGTGGGGGATGGCGGTGTTCGCCGTCGCCGTCCTCGGCAAGTTCCTCGGCGCCTTCCTGGGCGGGCTCACCACCCGCATGAACCGCTGGGAGTCGCTCGCCCTGGGAGCCGGCATCAACGCCCGCGGCGTGATCGAGGTGATCATCGCCCTGATCGGCGTCCGGCTGGGCCTGCTCACCGTGGAGATGTACTCCATCGTCGTCCTCATGGCCGTCCTCACCTCCCTGATGGCGCCACCGCTGCTGCGCCTGGCCATGAACCGGGTCGAGCTGACCGCGGAGGAGGAGCTGCGCGGCCACCGCTTCCTGTCGCGGACGCGGCCCGCCCAGACGTCCCCGGCCCCCCGCACCACCGCCGACCCGTGACCGGGCCGGGTCCGCGACCGCTGCGACACCGGAAGGGACCGGAGGATGAAGGGAATCATCCTGGCCGGCGGCAACGGCACCCGGCTGCACCCCATCACGCTGGGCGTCTCCAAGCAGCTGCTGCCGGTCTACGACAAGCCGATGATCTACTACCCGCTGTCCGTGCTGATGCTGGCCGGCGTCACCGAGATCCAGGTCATCGCCGCGCCGGGTGAGGTGCCGGGCTTCCAGCGCCTCCTGGGCGACGGCTCCACCCTCGGCCTCACCCTCAGCTACGCCGAACAGGACAAGCCGCGCGGCCTCGCCGACGCGTTCGTCCTGGGCGCCGAGCACATCGGGGACGACTCCGTCGCCCTCATCCTCGGCGACAACCTCTTCCACGGGCCCGGCTTCGGCGAGATCCTGCGCACCAGCGCCAGGGACGTCGACGGCTGCGTCCTGTTCGGCTACCCGGTCGGCGACCCCGAGCGGTACGGCGTCGGGGAGATCGACACCGAGGGGCGCCTCGTCCGCCTGGAGGAGAAACCCGCCAGGCCCCGCTCCAACCTGGCCGTCACCGGCCTGTACCTCTACGACAACGACGTCGTCCGCATCGCCCGCTCCCTGCGCCCCTCCGCACGCGGCGAACTGGAGATCACCGACGTCAACCGCGTCTACCTGGAACGCGGCAAGGTCGAGTTCGTGCAGCTGGGGCGCGGCTTCGTGTGGCTCGACACCGGCACCCACGACGCCCTCACCGAGGCCGGCCAGTACGTGCAGATCCTCTCCCGCCGCCAGGGCGTCCGCATCGGCTGCGTCGAGGAGATCGCCTGGCGCATGGGGTACATCGACCGCGACGCCTGCCACCGGCTCGGCCTCGCCCTGTCCAAGTCCCCCTACGGCCGCTACCTGATGGACATCACCAGCGACGCCCGGCACGAGGGGGGCGCCGTGCGACCCGAGGAGCGCGCATGAGGATCCTGGTGACCGGCGGCGCCGGCTTCATCGGCTCCCACTACGTACGGGCCCTGCTCGACGACGCGTACGAGCCCGGCGCCGCGCACACCGTCACCGTCCTCGACAAGCTGACCTACGCCGGCAACCGGGCCAACCTGCCCGCCGCCCACGACCGGCTCGCCTTCGTCCGCGGCGACGTGTGCGACGCCCCGCTCCTCGCCGGGCTGCTGCCCGGCCACGACGCGGTCGTCCACTTCGCCGCCGAGTCGCACGTCGACCGGTCCATCGACGGCGGCGCCGACTTCGTCCGCACCAACGTCCTGGGCACGCAGACCCTCCTGGAGGCCGCCGTCGCCGCCCGCGTCGGACGCGTCGTCCACGTCTCCACCGACGAGGTGTACGGCTCCATCGACACCGGCTCGTGGACCGAGGAGTCGCCGCTGCTGCCCAACTCCCCCTACGCCGCGTCCAAGGCCGGAGCCGACCTCGTCGCCCGCGCCCACTGGCGCACCCACGGGCTGCACGTCTCCGTCACCCGCTGCTCCAACAACTACGGGCCCCGCCAGCACCCCGAGAAGCTCGTCCCGCGCTTCGTGACCCACCTCCTGCGGGGCGAGCCCGTCCCGCTGTACGGCGACGGCCGCAACCGCCGCGAGTGGCTCCACGTCGACGACCACTGCCGCGCCGTCCACCTCGTCCTCACCCGCGGCCGGGCCGGCGAGGTCTACAACGTCGGCGGCGGCGACGAACTCACCAACCGCGACCTCACCGAGCGGATCCTCGCCCTCTGCGGCGCCGGCCCCTCGATGGTCCGCCGCGTCCCCGACCGCAAGGGCCACGACCTGCGCTACGCCCTCGACGACCGCAAGATCCGCGACGAACTCGGCTACGCCCCGCGCCACCCCTTCGGCGAGGGGCTCGCCGCGACCGTCGCCTGGTACCGCGACAACCCCGACTGGTGGAAGGCCGCCCGCACGACGTCCCGACCCTGAACCGCAGCCGTCACGCACCCGAGGAGAACCATGACCACGTACGTCTGGGACTACCTGCCCGAGTACGCGAAGGAGAAGGACGACATCCTCGAAGCGGTCGGGAAGGTCTTCGCGTCCGGCCGCCTCGTGCTCGGCGACAGCGTCCGGGGGTTCGAGGAGGAGTTCGCCGCCTACCACGGCGCCGGCCACCGGTGCACCGGCGTCGACAACGGCACCAACGCCCTGAAGCTCGCCCTCGAGGCCCTCGGCGTCGGCCCCGGCGACGAGGTGGTCACCGTCTCCAACACGGCCGCCCCGACGGTCGTCGCGATCGTCTCCACCGGCGCCACGCCCGTCTTCGTCGACGTCCGCGAGGAGGACTTCCTCATCGACACCGACCAGGTCGAGGCCGCGATCACCGACCGCACCAAGGTCCTCCTGCCGGTCCACCTCTACGGGCAGTGCGCCGACATGGAGCCGCTGCGCCGCCTCGCCGAACGGCACGGCCTGAGGATCCTGGAGGACTGCGCCCAGGCGCACGGCGCCCGCCACCACGGCCGGCCCGCCGGCACGATGGGCCACGCCGCCGCGTACTCCTTCTACCCGACGAAGGTCCTCGGCGCGTACGGCGACGGCGGCGCCGTCCTCACCGCCGACGAGGAGACCGACCGGGCCGTCCGCCAGCTGCGCTACTACGGCATGGACAAGACGTACTACGTCGTCCGCACCCCCGGCCACAACGCCCGCCTCGACGAGGTCCAGGCCGAGATCCTGCGCCGCAAGCTCACCCGCCTCGACGCGTACGTCGAGGCCCGGGGCGCCGTCGCCCGGCGCTACGAGGAGGGACTCGCCGACCTCACCGGCCCCGGGGGCCTCCTGCTGCCCGCCACCAACCCCGGCAACACCCACGTGTACTACGTGTACGTCGTCCGCCACCCGCGCCGCGACGACGTCGTGGAGGCCCTCAAGGCCCACGACATCGCGCTCAACATCAGCTACCCGTGGCCCGTGCACACCATGTCCGGCTTCGCCCACCTCGGCTGGAAGCCCGGATCGCTGCCCGTCACCGAGAGGCTCGCCGGCGAGATCTTCTCGCTGCCCATGTACCCGTCGCTGCCCGAAGCCGTCCAGGACCGCGTCATCGGCGCCCTGCGCGACGTGATCACCGGGCTGTGACCGCCACCTCCACCGGAAGGGAGTGAGCACCGTGCAGGTACGGACCCTGGGCATCGAGGGCGCTCTCGCGTTCACGCCGCCCGTCCACCGCGACGACCGCGGGCTGTTCACCTCGCCGTACCAGGACGCCCCGTTCACCGGCGCCCGCGGCAGGAGCCTGTTCCCCGTCCGCGACATCAGCCACAACCTCTCCGCCCGCGGAGTGCTGCGCGGCATCCACTACACGACCACGCCGCCCGGCCGCGCCAAGTACGTCTACTGCCCCTACGGCCGCGTCCACGACTACCTCGTCGACCTGCGCGTCGGCTCCCCCACGTTCGGCCGCTGGGAGGCCGCCGAGTTGGGCGGCGACACCTGCCGGGCGCTGTACGTCCCCGTCGGCGTCGGCCACGCCTTCCTCTCCCTGGAGGACGACTCGATGGTCGTGTACGTGATGTCGTCGGGGTACGTGCCGGAGAACGAGCTGGCCGTCTCCCCCCTCGACCCGGCCCTGGGCCTGCCCGTCCCCGACGGCCACGACCTCACCCGGTCCGAGCGGGACACCGCCGCCCCGACCCTCGCCGAGGCGCGCGAGCGGGGCCTGCTGCCCGAGTACGACACCTGCCGGAAGGTGGAGGCCGCGCTGTGGCAGTGAACCCGCCCCGGATCGCGCTCCTCGGCGCCACCGGCTTCGTCGGCTCCGCCGTCCTGCGCGAACTGGCCGCCCGGCCCGTGCGCGTACGCGCCGTGTCCCGCCGCCCGGCCCCCGTGCCCCCCGGCGCCCGCGCCGACGTCGAGGTGCGCGCCGCCGACCTCACCGAGCCCGGTGAGATGGCCGCCGCCGTCGACGGCGCGGACGTCGTCGTCCTCGCCACCCTCTACAGCGCCGCCACCTCCACCTGGCGCGTCGAGGACGGCGACGCGGCCGCCGAACGCGTCAACACCGGCCTCGCCCGCGACCTCGTCGACGCCCTCGCCGCCCGCACCGGCGGCCCCCCGCCGAAGGTCGTCTTCACCGGCGCCGCCTCCCAGGCCGGCCCCACCGGCAAGGACGTCCTCGACGGCACCGAGGACGACCGCCCGGCCGGCGCCTACGACCGGCAGAAGCTCGCCGCCGAGCGCGTCCTCCTCGACGCGACCGCCCGCGGCGTCCTGTGCGGCACGTCCCTGCGGCTGCCCACCGTCTTCGGGTACGGCCCCGGCTCCACCGCCCGCGACCGGGGCATCGTCTCCGCGATGACCCGCCGCGCCCTCGCCGGCGACCCCATCACCATGTGGCACGACGGCTCCGTCCGCCGCGACCTGCTGTACATCGACGACCTGGCGCGCGCCGTCGTCGCCGGGATCGACCACGCCGAGGCGCTCGCCGGCCGGCACTGGCTGCTGGGCACCGGCGAGGGCCGCCGGCTGGGCCCGGTCCTCCAGCAGGTCGCCATCCTCGTCTCGCACCGCACCGGCAGGCCACCGGTGCCGGTCGTGACCGTCGAGCCGCCCGCGCACGCCGAGGCGGGCGACTTCGCCAGCGTCACCATCGACGCCTCCGCGTTCCGCGCCGCCACCGGCTGGGCGCCCGCCACCCCGTTCCCCGAGGCGCTGCGCCGCACCGTCGACCACCTGGCCGACGAGGCGGAGCGCGCGGCCCGGGGCCGGGGGGAGCAGGTCGCGGGAGGCGTGGCGTGACCGCCGCCGCGCGGTTGCGGCCCCGCGCCGCGCAGGACCTGCCCGCGCGGCTCGCCCGGTCGGCCGCCGCGACCGGGCACGGCCACCACCTCCGTACCGAGGACGTCCCCGGCTGGCTCGCCCGGCGGGCCCGCGCCCACCGGTTCGCGGTGCGCCGCACGCCCCTCGACCGGCTCGACGGCTGGTCCTTCCAGCCGAACGGCGGCGACCTCGTCCACCACAGCGGACGGTTCTTCTCCGTGCGGGGCCTGGCCGCGACGGTCGACGAGGGGCCGTTCACCAGCTGGCGGCAGCCCGTCATCCACCAGCCGGAGGTGGGGGTGCTCGGCATCCTCGCCAAGGAGTTCGACGGGGTCCTGCACTTCCTCATGCAGGCCAAGATGGAGCCCGGCAACCCGAACCTGCTCCAGCTGTCCCCGACCGTGCAGGCCACCCGCAGCAACTACCAGCGGGTCCACCGGGGCGCCGGCGTGAGGTACCTGGAGTACTTCGCCGACCCCGCCCGCGGCCGGGTCCTCACCGACTCCCTCCAGTCGGAGCACGGCTCGTGGTTCTACCGCAAGTCGAACCGGAACACGCTCGTCGAGACCACCGCCGACGTGGAGCCCCACGCCGACTTCCGCTGGCTCACCCTCGGCCAGCTCGGCGAGCTGCTGCGCCTCGACCACGTCGTCAACATGGACGCCCGCACGGTCCTGGCCTGCTTCCCCATGCCCGCGCCCGAGCCGGGGGCGCTGCACTCCGACACCGAGCTGCTGTCCTGGTTCACCGCCGAACGGGCCCGCCACGACGTGGACGTGCGGCTCGTGCCGCTCGCCGGCGTCGACGGCTGGGAACGCGACGCGGACGGCATCGGACGGCCCGACGGACGGTACTTCCGGATCACCGGCGTCACCGTCGAGGCCGGCAACCGCGAGGTCACCGGCTGGTCGCAGCCGCTGCTCGAACCGTGCGGGACGGGCGTCGCCGCGTTCGTGTACCGGCGCATCGGCGGCGTCCCCCACGTCCTCGTCCACGCCAAGGTGGAGGCCGGGTACCTGGACACGATCGAGCTGGCCCCGACCGTCCAGTGCACGCCCGGCAACTGGGACCCCGTACGCGCCGAGCAGCGGCCGCCCTTCCTCGACCTGGTCCTCGCCGCCGCCGGGCGGGGCGACGCGCACTACGCGGTCGAGCACTCCGAGGAGGGCGGCCGCTTCCTGGAGGCCCGCATCCGCTACCTCTTCGTCGCCGGGGACGAGGAGACGGCCCCCCTCGAACCCCCGCCCGCCTACCGGTGGGTGTCCGTCGGGCAGCTCAACTCCCTGACGGCGCACGGCCACTACGTCAACGTCCAGGCGCGCACGCTCCTGGCCTGCCTCACCTCGGGCGCCGTGCGCCTGTGAGGACCGAGGACCCCACCCCAGCCCCCCATCCGGAACAGGAGGACCCATGCCGCTCACACCCCCCTCCCGCGCGGCCGCACGCGTCACACTGGACGCCGGCGGCCTGGCCCTCTCCGGCCTGCTCGCCGAGCCGCCCGGAGAGCCGCGCGGAACGGTGCTCGCGCTGCACGGCGGGGGGACGACCGCGGGCTACTTCGACGGCCGGGCGCACCCGAGCGTGTCCCTGCTGGCCCTCGGGGCGCGCCTCGGCTTCACCGTCCTGGCCCTCGACCGCCCCGGCTACGGGGCGTCCGCGCCCCACCTGCCGGACGGCGCGGACCGTACCGAGCAGGCGGACCTGATCCGGGCGGCGTTCGCCGACTTCGCCGCCCGGCACGCGCTCGGCGACGGCGTCCTCCTCCTCGGGCACTCCTTCGGCGGGCAGGTCGCGCTGACGGCGGCCGCCCGGGGCCTCCACGAGCGGCTCGTCGGCCTGGACGTCTCGGGGTGCGGCCACCGCCACGCCTCCGACCAGGTCCCGGAGGGCTGCCGGCCGGCCGGCCCGGGGGAGCCGCGGTCGCCGTGGGGGCCGCCCAGCCTCTACCCGCCCGGTACGTTCGCCGCGGGCGTCGACCTGATGTGCGACCCGCCCGCCGTGGAGGCGGCGCAGGCGGCCCGCTGGCCCCGCGACTTCCCGGCGGTGGCGGCGCGGACGACGGTGCCGGTGCGGCTGACGTTCGCCGAGCACGAGGCGTCCTGGCGCCACGACGCGGAGGCGCTGGCGCAGTTGTCCGCCCACTTCACCGCGGCGGAACGCGTCCAGGTGGTGCGGCAGCCGGCCGCCGGGCACCACATCAGCCTGGGGTGGGCGGCGGCGTCCTACCACCGCCGCGCGCTCGCCTTCTTCGAGGACCTCCTCTGCCGCGTCCCCCGGGCGGGGGCCGCGGGGGCGCCCGCCCCGCACGGGGCGGGGCTCGCCCTGTAGGGGGTCAGCGGGAGGACCACTCCGTGTGGCGGACGACCAGGGCCTCCGTGGTGACGGGGCCGCTCTGCGCGAAGTACAGGGTGAACGGGATCCGCTGGCCGAGCTTCACCGGGTTCCGCAGCTCGACCATCACGTCCGTGCCGTACGGCGTCATCTCCAGCGTTCCCCGCGCCGGCACCTCCGCGGAGGCGACCATCTGCATCCGGGCCGCGGACTCGCCCGCGTCCGCGTCCTGGGACAGCATCGCCGCGTCGACCGCCGGGGACGTCACGGACACCAGCCGGTCGTCGGCGTTGCCGGAGTTCGTCACGGTGAAGACGACCGCCGTCGACTCCCGTCCGGGGAAGGGCTGGAGGAGCCGCGCGTGGGTGACCTCCAGCTCCGCCGGGGTGCCCGCCGCGCCCGCCGCCGTCCAGGCGGTGAGCCCGCCGAGCGCGAGCGCGCTCGCCACGACGGCGGACAGGGCGGGCATGACCGACTCGACCCGGTCGCGCGGGGTCCTCATGCGTGTGCCTCCGAGGTGCGGCGCGCGGTCCTCGCCGGGCGCCCGGGCTGCCAGCCGCGCAGCCGCAGGCTGTTGGTGACGACGATGACGGAGCTCACCGACATGGCGGCCGACGCCACCATCGGGTTGAGCCAGCCGGTCGCCGCGAGCGGGATGGTGACGACGTTGTACCCGAAGGCCCACACGAGGTTCATCCGGATCGTGCCGAGCGTGCGGCGGGCCAGCATCACGGAGTCCGCGACGGCCTCGATGTCCTCCCGGACCAGCGTCACGTCCGCCGCGCCGATCGCCGCGTCCGTACCGCTGCCCATGGCGACGCCCAGGTCCGCGCCGGCCAGGGCGACCGTGTCGTTGACGCCGTCGCCGATGACGGCGACCCGGCGGCCCTCCGACTTCAGTCCGGCGACCAGCGCCGCCTTGTCCTCGGGCGTGCAGCGGGCGTGGACGTCCGCCTCCGGGATGCCGAGCTCCGCCGCGACGGCGCGGGCGGTGGCCTCCCGGTCACCGGTGGCCAGGACGGGCCGCAGGCCCAGCCTGCGCATCCGCTCCACGGCCCGGTACGCGCCCGGCCGCAGCGTGTCGCCGAGCGCGACCACGGCCTGCGTCGTGCCGTCCACCTTGACGAGGACGGGCGTGTGCGCGGCCTCCTCGGCGGCGGTGAGCGCCCCGGCCAGCGGCTCGGGCAGCACCTCGTCGCCGGGCGCGCAGACCTCGACGCGCCACCCCTCGACCCGGCCGGCGACGCCGACCCCGGTCGTGGAGACGAAGTCGGCGACCTGCGGCAGCGCGTCCTCACCGAGGGTCCGGCGCGCGTACGCGACGACGGCCCGGCCCAGCGGGTGGTCGGAGCCCTGCTCCACGGCACCGGCGAGCCGCAGCACCTCGCGCCGCTCGTCGTCGCGGTGCGCCCCGCCCAGCGGGGTGACGCCGGTGACCTTCAGCTTGCCCGTCGTGAGCGTGCCGGTCTTGTCGAGGACGACCGTGTCGACGTTGCGCAGGGTCTCCAGGGCGCGCGGCCCGTTGACGAGGATGCCCAGCTGGGCGCCGCGCCCGGTGGCGGCGAGGAGCGCCGTCGGCGTGGCGAGGCCCAGCGCGCACGGGCAGGCGACGACCAGCACGGCCACCGCGACGGTCACGGCGACCTGCGCGTCGGCCCCGGCGCCCAGCCAGAAGCCCAGCACGGTCACCGCCAGCGCCAGCACGACCGGCACGAACACCCCGGCGACCTGGTCGGCGACGCGCTGCGCCCGGGCCTTGCCGGCGAGCGCGTTCGTCACCAGCTTGGTGATGCGGGCCAGCTGCGTGTCCTCGCCGACCGCGGTCGCCCGGACGAGCAGCATCCCGCCCGCGTTGACGGCGGCGCCGACGGCGGGGGAGCCGGGGCCCACCTCGACGGGGTCGCTCTCACCGGTCACCAGCGACAGGTCGAGCGCCGAGCTGCCCTCGACGACCACGCCGTCCGTGGCGACCTTCTCCCCGGGCCGTACGACGAAGACCTGGCCGACGCGCAGCTGCTCCACCGGGATGCGCCGCTCGCGCCCCGACTTCTCGCAGCGCACCGCCACGTCCTTCGCGGCCAGCTGGGCCAGCGACCGCAGCGCGGCACCGGTGCCGCGCTTGGCGCGCGCCTCCAGGTACCGCCCGGTCAGCACGAACATGGGAACGGCGACGGCCGCTTCCAGGTAGACGTGCGCGACGTCCGCCGACGGGGACGGCAGCAGGCTGAACGGCATCGTCATGCCCGGCACGCCGGCTCCGCCGAGGAACAGCGCGTACGTCGACCAGGCGAACGCCGCGATCGTGCCGAGGGAGACCAGCGTGTCCATCGTGGACGCCGCGTGCCGCAGGCCCCGCGCCGCCTTCACGTGGCACGGCCAGGTGCTCCAGAAGACGACGGGCGCGGTCAGCGCGAAGCACAGCCACTGCCAGTTGCTGAACTGCAGGGCGGGGATCATGGAGAGGGCCAGGACGGGCACGGAGAGCGCGACGGTCACCCACATCCGCTGCCGCTGCGCCGCCTCCTCGGCGGCCGCCTCCTGGTCGCGGCGCTCCTGCCGGGAGCCCTCCGACTCCTCCTCGGCCTTCGGCGGGGCCGGCGGCTCGGCGGTGAAGCCGGAGCGCTCGACGGCGGCGACGAGGTCGGGGACGGTGTACGTCGGCGGGTGCGTGACCCGGGCGGTGTGCGTGGCGAGGTTGACCGACGCGACCACGCCCTCCAGTTTCGCGAGCCCCTTCTCGACGCGGGCGACGCACGCCCCGCACGTCATGCCGCCGATGAGGAGGTCGGTGGTGGTCGTGGCGGGGGCCACGGGTCCGGGCGCGGTCATCGGCTCATCTCCTCCATGTCCATGCCGCCCATGTCCGTCCCGCCGCCACCGCCGGTCATCTCGGCGGGGCTGCTGTTGCCGGGGTGGAGGCCGGGGGCGACGGGCCCGGCGAGCGTTCCGACGGCGTACGACACCGCGAGCAGGGCCACGAGCAGTGCCAGGAACCCGCTCAGGCCCAGGAGCGGCCCGCGCGTCGCGGCGTCCGGGCGGTCGGGCGTGGCCTGTTCGGGCCGGGCATCCTTCATGATGTTCCGCTCCTGAAACAAGCGCCCGCCAGCCACGAATCCCGGTACGGGGGATGGCCCGGACACGCGGCTGACGGGCCGACAAGGGACGGGCCGAACGGGGAAGGTGGTCATTTCCCGCGGCCCGGACACTCATGCTGGCACGAGAATCCGCGGAATCCACCCGACTCGGCGGTGATACCGCACGTGAGTATTCTCCCGTTCCGCGCCGGGAACCCGTGCGTGCCGCGGGCCGACTACCTGGAGAAAGTCTCCGCCGTTTTTCCGGCCAACCACGGCCGCCGACCGTCTGTTTCCGGCCGCGGTGTCCCGAAAGGCCGGGGAACCCGTCGCGTCCCACCTGCGACTATGAAGTACGGAGCCCGCCGTACGGCGGACGTGAAAGGAACGAGCAATGCCGCACGACGAACAGGATGCCGCACGGGTCCGGGAGAAGACGGGCGAGCCGGAGAACCCGTTAACGGGTGGACGCAGTCCGTGGATCCTGGTCGCCATCGCCGGCGCCCTGTCGTTCACGGCAATGCTCGATATGAACGTCGTCAATATCGCGCTGGCCACCATATCCACCGACCTGGACGTCTCCCCGTCGATGGCGCAGTGGGCGGCGCTCGGCTACCAGCTCGCCGTCGTGTCCCTGCTGCTGCCCGCGGGCCGCTGGCTGGACGGCGGGCGGGGCGACGACGGCGGTGGCGTGGGGCTGCGTTCGGCGCTGCTGCTGGCGATATCCGGCTTCTCGCTGTGCGGGCTGCTCGCCGCGCTCGCCCCGTGGATGGCCTGGCTGGCCGTCGCCCGGATCGCGCAGGGCTCCTTCGGCGCGCTCCTGTTCGTCCTCATGCCCGTCCTGGTGATGCGCGCCGTGCCGCCGTCGCTGCGCGGCCGCGCGATGAGCGTGCCCGCGACGCTCGGCCCGCTGGGCGCCGTGACCGGACCGGCCGTCGGCGGTTTCCTGCTGGACGCGTTCGGCTGGCGGGCGGTCCTGCTCGTCAAGCTCCCCGTGTGCCTGGTCGCCCTGTTCGTCGTGGCCCGGGTGCTGCCCCGGCGCGGCCGGCTCGTCGCGCCCGGCCGGCAGCCCCTGACGGACGCGGCGCTCGTCGGTGGCGCCGTCGCCGCGCTGCTCCTCGGTCTCACCCTGGCTCCCGAGGTCCCCGCCTGGCTGCTGCTGGGCCTGGCGGCCGTACCGCTCCTCGTGTGGTGGACGCGCCGTCCCGCCGCCCGCCCGGTCCTCGACGTGGTCCGCGCGTCGGGGGTGGCCGGCGTGTACGGCGCGGTGTTCTCGCTGGCCGCCGGGTTCGCGGCCATGCACTACGTGGTCGCGCTGCGGCTGCAGGACGGCAGCGGCCTCTCCGCGTCCGCGACCGGGCTCACCGTCCTGGCGTTCCCGCTGGCCATGGGCCTGATGGGGCCGGTCGGCGGGCGTCTCGCCGACCGGTACGGGCCGCGGCCCACCGCCGTCACCGGCGCCTGTGTGACCGCGCTCGGCCTGACCCTGCTCGCGTTGAGCGGCGACCACTGGACGCAGACCGACGTGGCCTGGCGGCTCGCCCTCGCCGGCGCGGGCATGGGCCTGTACGGCGGTCCGACGCAGACGCTCGTGATGACCGCCGCGCCGCCCCGGGCGGTGGCCGTCGCCGGATCGCTGGTGCAGCTCTCCCGGAACCTCGGCTTCGCGATGGGCCCCGCGCTGGCCGGCGCCGCGTGGGGCCTGGCGGGCAGGGCGGACGGCTCCCGGTACGGCCTGCTGATCTCCGCGGGCGCCGCCTGGCTGTGCGTCCTGCTCCTCGCCACCCGGCGCCGCACCCCGTCCGCCCGCCCGCCCCGGTCCCCGTCGGGAACCCCGTCCGGGACCCCGGCCCCGGAACCGGCGACCCGCTGAACCCCCGCCCCACAAAGCCGAAAAGCCCCACGGGCGCCGGGAGAACCCGCGCCCGTGGGGCTTGGTCGGTACTCGGGCCACTCCGTGAAGCCGGAAGGGCGCGAGTGCCGGTGAGAACCCGCGCCCGTGAGGCTGGTCGGCACGGGGGAGGGGCAGGGCACCGCATCGGCCGTCCACGAGGCCGAAGTCCGTCGACGTGCGCCTCGCGGTGCCGTGGGCGGGGACGCACCTGAGGGCCCGGGAGGGGGACGGTGCCGTGTTGGGCCGCTCGTGGAGCCGAAGGAGCGCGCGGGTGTCGGACCGGTGGGGGCACGCTTCGTGCGGGGCCGGATCGCCGGGGAGGGGGAGGGTGCCCCCCTGTAGCGCTCGTGGAGCCGAAGGGGCGCGCGGGTGTCGGGAAGACGAGCGCGCGCAGCGCCCCGAGGTACGAGGGGCCGAGCACGGTCGACTTCCCGACATCCGCTCACAGCGCCCCGGAGGCGGAACGAGCCTAAGAAGGCGCGTACCGCCCCGGGGAGAGGATGCCGTCCGGGTCCAGGGCCGCCTTGAGCAGTCCGATCGTCTCCCACGGCGCGGTGTCCCACCCGGTGAGGGACTCCATCGTCTCGACGCCGACGCGGTAGAACCGGAAGCCGTCCTCGTACAGCCGCCGGTGCAGTTCGGTGTTGCAGGCCCGCGCGGCTTCCTCCTGTTCCGGGTCGGTGCGGTCGAAGTACAGGTTGACGACCGATTCGAGGTAGTCGGGGCCGGTCGGGTTCACGGCGATGGCCGGGACGAGGCCGTGGTCCGCGCAGGTCTTCTCGATGACGGCCACCAGGTCCGCGACGGTCCGCCCGTCGACCGCGGCGACCGGCATGCACGCCAGGTAGCCGACGGTGGTCCCGTCGAGGACGTCGGGGTCGGGGGGCGTCTCCTTGCCGGGTACCGACTGGTACAGGCCGTGCAGGAACGCCGTGGTGGGCCGGCCGGTGTGCACGTCGAACATCGCGGTGGTGATCGGGTCGGCGTCGGGGTGCCCGGCGTCCTCCGTGTCGATCACCCGTACGGTCGCGCCCTCGGCGGCCAGGGTGCGCTTCACGTCGGCGACGGCGAGGGCGACCTGCTCCTGCGTACCGTCGACGGCGACGGCTCCGGTCCAGGTCGGTACGCGGTCGCTGTCCGACATGGCGAGGATCCGCTTGTCGTTGAAGATGTGCACGATGGACCGGAGGGTGCCGCGCAGGAACAGTCCGCGCACGGCGTCGACCACGCCGGGCAGCGCCGTCTCGGAGAGGGTGAACATCAGGAGGCGCAGCTGTTCCTGGCGGGGCAGCAGGTCCACCACGGCGGCCGTCACGATGCCCAGGTTCGACTGGACGAACAGCCCGTCGAGCTGCGGTCCGATGCCGTGGGCGTAGTGGTGCAGCTGCCGGGTGCCCGTACCGGCCCACAGGCCGGTGCGCAGCTGCTGCCCGGTGCCGAGGACGACCTCCAGGCCGCGTACCTCGTCGGCGCGGTGGCGGCGGAAGCCCGTGCCGCGTTCCAGGAGGTTGCCGAGGACGGAGGAGTGCGGGGACGAGCCGGTCACGTTGGCGACCAGGTCCGGGGCGTGGGCGGCCAGGTGGTCGGCGAGCTGGAGCTGGGTGACGCCGGGTTCGACGATCGCGTACCGGCCGGCCGTGTCGACCTCCCGGATGCGGTTCATGGCGGACAGGTCGAGCAGGGCGCAGCCGTCCCCCACTGGGAGGCGGGAGCCGAGGCCCCAGTTGAGGCCCGTGCTGTACGGGTGGAGCGGCACCTTCTCCTCGCGGGCGACCTGGACGATCCGGGCCACCTGGTCGGGGTCGGAGGGCCGCAGGACGGCCACCACGCGGCGTGCCGGGAACGCCGAGGTGTTGCGGGAGACCTCCGCCAGGGTGGCCTCGTCGTACGCGATGGCGTCGGGACCGACGATGTCCCGCCATCGCGCGACCGCTCTCTCGTCGCCTTCCCTGTTCTTCTGGCCCATGCGACCCTCACCATTCTGCTGGAACGTCCTGGATGGCACCGCGCGCCGCCGCCCGCCCCGCCCACGGGGGGCGGGACGGACGGCGGGGCGGTTCTTACCGGTGGTACGGGCGGTGCGGTGGTACGGGTGGTGCCTCGGGCGCCGTCGTCGTGCGCCCGGCCGTCAGGCGTGGGAGCCCAGGTCCAGCATCCCGGCGTGCAGCAGCCGCTTCAGGAGCCGCTGCTGGCCCTCGTCGAGCTCCTGGACCAGTTCGTGCCAGAGCACCGGCCCTCCGCGCAGCCGCTCCCACAGGCCGGCCGCTCCGTCGCGCTCGTCCAGGCCGCGGATCTGCGGCCCCTCCGGGTCGTCGGTGAAGCCGAACCGGTGTGCGGCGAGCGTCCGGTCGAGCGGCGACTCGACGAGGTCGCCGTTGCGGACCGGGTCGGCCCAGTAGTCGGCGATGGCCTTCTGCTCCTCCTCCGGCATGAGGTCCGGGTTCGGCGGGATGGCCGCCTTGAAGCCGGGGATGTCCAGCGCCGGGCCCTGGAGGACGGTGACGTTCTCCTTGAGGGCCACCTTCGTCTCGGCGTCCAGCCGCAGGTCGTTGGCCTCGGCGTAGGCGGTCATGAACGGGCCGTTCACGTCGAGCGCCGCCAGGCCCTCGCCCTGCGTCAGCACCTGGAGCAGGTCGGGGGTGAAGGCCGTGTTGAGCAGCGCCTGGAACGTCGCCTCGTGGCTGGGGCCCGCCGGGCCCTCGGTGCCGCGGCTGTTCCAGTACACGCTCTCCGGGTTGTCCTTGCCGATGGCGTAGTACCACTGGTCGATGGAGAGCGCGAACGACGACGCCATGCCGTGCCACTCGGTGTCGTAGTCCCGCCACATGCCCCGCACCTCGTCCTCGCTGAGGCCCTCGCGGCGGGTCTCGCGGATCAGCGCGGCGGCGGCGCGGGCCTGGTTGGTGGCGAAGGCGACGCCGGAGGAGAACAGCGGGTCGACGAAGTACGAGGCGTCACCGAGGAGGATCCAGCGTCCCTCGTAGTCCGAGAACTTGTCATTGATCATCGAGTAGTTGGTCGCGGTCAGCATCTTGTTGTCGACCGGGGTGACGTCCTGGATCAGGTCCTTGAGCCTCGGGACCTCCTTGACCGTCCGGAGGAAGACCTCCGGGTCGGTGAAGTCGGTGCCCGGCTGCTTGAGGATGCCGGGGTCGGTGACGATGCCGATGGAGTGGGTGGTCACCCGCTCCCCGTTGATGATCTTCCGGACGGGGATGTACCAGCACCAGCCGTCGCGGAAGGCGAAGCAGCCGATCGGGGACATGTCCCCGTCGCGGAAGATGTTCCAGTCGCCTTCCAGCGTCTGCGTCGACTTGCCGCCGAGGTAGTGCTGCCAGATGGCGATGTTCCGGTAACCGGACAGCCACTCGCGGCGCTTCTTGGTGACGATGCTGTTGCGGCGGCCCGAGGCGTCGACGAAGAACCCGGCGCGGACCGTGCGGCCGTCCTTGAGGGTGATCTCCTGGCCCTGGCCGTCGGGCAGCAGCGTGCAGTCCGAGACGGCCGTGCCCTCGAACACGTCGGCGCCCAGGTCGCGGGCGTGGTCCAGCAGGATCTTGTCGAATTCGGAGCGGTTGACGTGGATCGCCCAGCGGTAGGCGCCGTCGCGGACGGTGTTGGAGTGGTCGAAGAAGGCGACGTGCGGGTCCTCCGCGCGCCACTGGAAGATGCCTCCGTACTTCTTCACCCAACAGTCGCTGGCCAGGACCTTCTCCAGCGCCCCGGTCTCCTCCAGGACGGGTATCAGCGGGTGGGCGAAGGACTCCCCGATGTGCTCGCGCGGGAAGTCCTCCTTCTCGAACACGGCCACGCTGAGGCCGCCCTGCCGCATGAGCAGTGCGGCGAGGGACGACCCGCCCGGGCCGCCACCCATGATCACCACGTCGTAGTACGGTCGCATCAAGTCTCGCCTCTCGTTGTCCGGGGTGGTTCGGATGGTGCGAGTGGTGCTGGTGGTACTGGTGGTACTGGCGGTGCTCACAGGACGTGCACGCGCCGCAGATGGCGCGGCGAGCCCTGGGTGAACGCGGTACGGCCGTGCACCAGTGCGTGGTTGTCGGTGATGACGAAGTCACCGTCCTCCCACGCGTGCTCGTACATCACGTCCGGGGAGTACAGGCGCTCCTTGATGTCGGCGAAGAACGCCTCCGCGTCGGTGCCCTCCGGCAGCCCGTCCACGTCGAGGAAGAGCGGGCTGAGGAACTCCTCGGGCGCCAGCGGCTCGGCGTACCGGATAGTCGGCACGCCGGTGTGCGGGTGCGGCTGCACGAGCCGGGCGGTGATGTGTCCGCCGTAGTGCGCCGTCTTCTCCTTGCGGTAGGTGACGCTCAGCGCCTCCCACTGGGCGCGCTTCTCGGCGGGCAGCGCGTCCAGGACCATCGTGGTGTCGCAGAACGTCGTCCGGCCGCCGGTGCCGCGGGCCGGCGCCTTCACGCACTGGAAGATCTGGTGCGTGGGCGTCTTCTCCGCGAACGCCCCGTCCCAGTGGTACGGCACGGGACCCGGGGTGAACACGTAGTCCTTGGGGTCGGCGTGGACCTCCAGGTCGAGGACCTCGCCGAAGTTCCAGGACAGCAGGTCGCCCCAGCGCCGCGCGTACGCGACGAGCTCGTCCTTGTGGGTCCAGGACCGGAACCGGCGCAGGACGACGACGCGGTGCTCGCCGACGAGCGCGCGGACGGCCTCCAGGTCGATCGAGCCGAGGTCGGTCCCTTCCTGACGGGCTTCGACGACGGCGCCGAACGGCTTGAGGGCGGTGACGGTGTACGCGGTCATGACGCGACCTCCTCGATCAGCGGCTTGAGGGATGACGAGACGTTCGGGGCGATGTAGTGGCTGACGCGGCCGCCGCGCATGACGAGCGTCGCGCCGAGTTCCTCGGCCTCGTGGCGCTTGACGAGGCGCACGCCCTCGCCGTCGTCGAGCGCCACACCGTGCCAGGGGGTCATCCAGTTGTCCTTCGTCCGCATCATGTGGATGCCGATCTTGGAGGAGTGGCTGACCTGGGGGTGGATGGAGAGGCGCAGCGCCTCGGGGAAGAAGTCCTCGACGAGGCTGCTCCACGCGTCGCTGCGCTGGATCACCTGGTACGCCAGGGACTTGGTCTCCTCGCGGACGCTGTTGCGGCTGCGGCCGGTGCTCAGGGCCATCCGGTCCTCGAACAGGAACCGGTGGATGCCGCCGAAGATGCTCCGCGCGGCCGGGACCTCCAGGGCGCGGGCGCGCACCTCCTCGACGGGGACGGCGTACTGGCTGGTGAGCATGGCCCGCTGCTCGTCGTACGGGAAGCCGGGGAACGCGTCCTCCAGCCCGTAGGTGTTGATCGCGTCCGCGCCGATCGCCCCGAGCAGGACGTCCAGTTCGGCCCCGTACGCGTGGACGGTCTCGTCGGGGACGCCGACGAGGTCGCTGAAGACGTGGCCGTCGGAGCAGATGGTGATGCGCGCGCCCGGCTCGTAGCAGTGGCGGGTGTAGTCGCACAGCTCCTGGAGGAACTCCAGGGACACCCGCTCCGCCATGTCCGGGAGCGTGCCGAGCACCTTCTCCGGGTTGGGCGACTTGGCGGGGAACGCCGGGATCACGAAGTGGATGGGAACGCCCTGTTCGATGAAGTGCTCGACCTTCGGCCGGTGCAGCGCGAAGCACTCCTCGCACGTCCCGGCGGCGCAACTGCTGTCGGCCGGGGTGTGGGCGAGGCGGCGGAACGAGAAGACCAGGCGGAGAATGTCGTCCGCGGGTGAACCGGACATCGTTCCCTCCTTGAGGGATAAGTGGGGTTCGGTCATCGGATCGCGTGGAACTGGATGCGCACGGTGCGCGCGGTGGACTCCAGCGCGTCGAGACGGGACAGCTCCAGATCCGGGGCCTGGGCGGGACCCGGCCGGCCGTATCCGAAGCTCACCCAGGCCGCGGGCATGCTGGCGGCGCGGGCGGCGGCGAGGTCGTGGCGGCTGTCGCCGACCATGAGGCCGGCCGTGCCGCCGGCCAGTTTCAGCGCGTGGTGCAGGGGTTCGGGCGACGGCTTGCGCCCGGCCGGACCGTCCCCCGTGACGACCGCGTCGAAGCAGCCGTCGAGGTGCAGGGCCTTGAGCAGCTCGCCGGTGACGCCGCCGGCCTTGTTGGTGCACAGCGCGGTGCGGACACCCGCCGCGCGCAGCCGCTCCAGCAGCGCCGCGGCGCCCGGGTACGGCCGGGAGTCCTCGGCGGGCGAGGCGGCGTAGCCGGTCAGGTACGCCTCCTGGGCGCGGGCCACGACGGCGGGGCCCACGGCGCGCCCGGACTTGCGTACGGACGCGTCGACCAGCGCCGTCCCCCCCTCGCCCACCCGGTCCCTGACCTCAGCGCGGGACAGGGTCGGGAGGCCGTGGTCACGCAGTGCCGTGTTCACCGCGCGGACGATGTCGTCCAGTGTGTCGACCAGGGTGCCGTCGAGATCGAAAAGGACTGTGTCCACGGTCCGGAAGCCGGTTTCCGTGGTTTCCGTGCGCGTAGTGATGTCGGCCTCAATTCCTCGGTGCGGGGGCGGAGCCGGCGGAATTGCCAATACCGCCTGAAGGTCTGTTTCCGGCCACGACGGAGGAGCGGCCCGGCAGGCGTATGTCAAAGGGGCGCGCCGGGCGTGTCGGCGGTGTGTCCGGGAAGAGCGAAAGGGACGCCGAGGCGTCCCGCGTGCATGCTGAACAACCCAGCTGAGCTGGGCGGATGTGCAAGTGGAATGTCAAGGGGTGTGGTTCATCATCGTTTTACGATCTGTCGACCCGTAAAACGTGGAGCCCCCTCGGGTGGTGCTGCCCGAACTGGGCATGAAACACCAACCTGAAGCCCATCCTCTTGGTGATCCTGGGCTTTTGTCAAGAGTCGTCCGCCGGCACCACCGGGCGGGAACGGATTGGTATCGACCTGGTAGCCCGGACCCTCAGGCTCATTGATGCTGTCGTCATACGCCTGCAGAGGATGCCCTATGCCATGTGCCTCTATTCCTGCCTATAGCACGAGCGCGCAGGTGACCCGCCGGCGGATCACCAAGAACCTGGTGACCCTTGGAGAGCTGTACAACGAACTCACCCACTCCCTGACCTCGGCCCGACCCTCACGGGGGGTGGTCGAGCGGGTCCGGGAACGCGGCACCCCCGGCATCCCGCTCAACAGCAGGGCCGTCGACACCAGGGATCGCATCCGCAGGGTACTGGCGAGCTGGGCCGCCGTGGTCCGGGAGGGGCGGGGCGTCCAGGCCCCGACCCGCAACACCGTCGCCCTGCTGGCCTTCCTCAGCCACCACTCCGGATGGCTGGCCGGTCACGAGGCGGCGGAGGACCTCGTGGCCGAGACCGACGAACTGGTCAAGTCCGCCTGGGGCGTGCTGTCCGGGCGCACCGACCGGCACATGGTGATCGGGCCGTGCGTACGGCCCGGCTGCCGGGGCACGCTCGTCGCGCACCTCGGCTCCGGCGCGTCGCCCTCGCCGTCCGGCCGGGCCGCGATCACGTGCACCGTCGAGCGCGGGCACACCTGGACGCCGGAACTGTGGCACACCCTGCACGAGGCGCCGCCGCGCGCGGGGCGCGGCACGACGGGGCTGACCGCGCAGGACATCGCCGCCGGCTGGCGCATCGCCTCCGGCACGGTGTACTGGCTGGCCAACACGCACCGCTGGCGGCGCCGCAAGAACGGCCGCCAGGTCTACTACGACCGCGACGACGTCCTCGCCACCATGCGCGCCCGGACCGCCGCTCCCCAGGAAGCCCGCTGACCTCCCTGCCCGCGGGCCGTCGCCCACCGCCCACCGCGGGTCCCGGCCGGTGGTGAGCGGTCGTCCCTCACCCGAGGACCCCGCCGGGGGCGCGCCCCCCGGGACGCGGGGGCTCCCCCCGGGGCGAGCCGGTCCGGGGTCCCGGGGGAGGGCGGCCCCGGCCGGGGCGACGGCCGCGGCACGGCGGGAGGTCACGGGGCCACCGCGGTGGTGACGGGGGAGGCCACCGCCGCGGGGGAGCGGTGGTCGAAGGCGATCAGCGGGTCACCCGTCAGGGGGTGCTCCAGCACCGCGGCCCGCACCCCGAACACCTCCGCCAGCAGCTCCGGGGTCAGCACCTCCCGCGGCGTCCCCGACGCCACCACCCGGCCCCGGTGCAGCACGTGCAGCCGGTCGCACACCGAAGCCGCCGCGTTCAGGTCGTGCAGCGACACCAGCGTCGTCCGCCGCTGCTCCCGCAGCAGCGCCAGCAGTTCCACCTGGTGCAGGACGTCCAGGTGGTTCGTCGGCTCGTCCAGCACCAGCACGTCCGGGTCCTGCGCCAGCGCGCGCGCCAGCAGCACCCGCTGCCGCTCGCCCCCGGACAGCGTCGAGAACGACCGGCCCCGCGCCGCCCCCATCCCGACCCGCTCCAGCGCCCCCGCCACCACGGCCCGGTCGGTCGCGTCCTCCCCGGCGAACGGCCTCTTGTACGGGGTGCGGCCCATCATGACGATGTCACCGACCGTCAGTTCGAAGTCGCTGGTCCGCTCCTGCGGCAGCGCCGCCACACACCGCGCCGCCTGCACGGGCGTCAGCTCCCACACGTCGCGCCCGTCGACCAGCACCCGGCCGGCCGCCGGCCGCAGGTGCCGGTACACGGTGCGCAGCACGCTCGACTTGCCGCTGCCGTTCGGCCCGACGAGTCCCGCGATCTCACCGTCCGCGGCGATCAGGTGGACCCCCGACACGACGGCCCGCCCCGCGTAGGCGACGCTCAGCTCCTCGATGGCGATGTTCACGCGTTCCTCCCGAGCCGCCGGTCGAGCAGGTACAGCAGCGCGGGCGCGCCGATCAGGGAGGTGACGACGCCGACCGGCAGCTCCTGCGTGTCCAGCGCCGTACGGCACACGATGTCGACGACGACGAGCAGCACCGCCCCGAACAGCGCCGACACGGGAAGGAGCCGCCGGTGGTCCGCGCCGACGAGGAGCCGGCAGGCGTGCGGGACCATCAGGCCGACGAAGGCGATCGCGCCGGACACGGCGACGAGCACCCCGGTCAGCACGCTGGTCACCACGAACAGTTCGCGCCGCAGCCGCGCCGGGCTCACCCCGAGCCCCGCGGCCGTCTCGTCGCCCATCATCATCGTGTTCAGCGCCCGGGCCCGCGCCATGAGCAGCAGCAGCGCCACCGGCACGGCCGCGGCCGGCACCGCGAGGGTCTCCCAGCCGGCCCCGCCGAGGCTGCCCATCAGCCAGAACAGCACGCCCTGCGTCTGCTGCTCGTCCCCGGCCTGCAGGACGAGGTAGCTGGTGAAACCGGTCAGGAACTGCCCCAGGCCCACCCCCGCCAGGACCAGCCGCAGCGGCGAGAAACCGCCCCCGCGCCGGGCGATCAGCCACACCAGGGCGAACGTGGCCAGCGCCCCGACGAACGCGGCGCCCGACGTCCCGAGCCCGAGCGCGCCGCCCGTGCCCAGGCCCAGCACCAGCGCGCCCACCGCGCCGAGCGACGCGCCGGAGGAGATGCCGAGCAGGTACGGGTCGGCGAGCGGGTTGCGGACCAGGGCCTGCACCGCCGTGCCGACGAGGCCGAGTCCCGCGCCGACGACGGCGGCCAGCAGGGCGCGGGGGAGGCGCAGCTGCCAGACGATCAGGTCCGACGTGCCCGGCCGGGGCGCCTCCCCGGACAGCCGCCGCAGCACCACCGACCACACCTCGCGCGGAGGTACGTCCGTCGACCCCCACGCCACGGCGAACGTGAGCGCGGCGAGCAGCGCCACACCCAACACCGCGGCGAGGACCCCGGCCCGCACGTGCCGGACCCCGGGCGCCCTGCCAGGCGTGTGGTCCGGTCCCGTGCGGGCGGGGGTGGTCTGCGCGTCGGCCTCCACTATCGGCATTACCGTCCGGCCTTCACCTTGCTCGGGTACAGCGTCGCGGCGATCTTCTCCACGGTGTCGGCGTTGCGCACCCCGGCGATGGTCGTCACCTCGGAGCCGATCCGCAGGTACCTGCCCTCCTTGACGGCCTTGAGGCCGCGCGTCGCCGCGTTGCCCTCCAGCCAGGCGCGGGCCTCGTCGAACGCCTTCTCGGTGGCGGCGGCGCTGCCCCGGTTGCGGACGGCCAGCTGGATCCAGTCCGGGTCGGCGGCGACCACGTCCTCCCAGCCGACCTGCTTGAACGTGTCGTCGCAGTCGGCGAAGACGTTCCGGGCGCCCGCCAGCGTGATGACCGCGTTCGCGACCTGCCGGTTGCACACCGCGACGGGCTGCTTGGTGCCGGCGTCGTAGTCGAAGAGGAAGTACGTGGGCCGGTCCTCCTCCGACGTCGGGCCGACGGCCTTCCGGACGGCCTCGACCTTCCGGTTCATCCCCGCGACGAGTTCCGCCGCCTTGTCGGCCGTACCCGTCACGGCGCCGAGGGTCCTGATGTCCTCGGTGACCGCGGTGAGGTCGGTCACGGGGCCCTTCGCCCCGGCGGCGCACGCCGTCGACTTCAGGTACATGCGCGTGATGCCGGCCGCCCGGAGCTCCTCGGCGGTCGGCTGGTCGCCCATGCCGTGCCCGCCGCCGCGCACCGTGGCGAACGTGTCGACGTACAGGTCGGCGCCGGAGCCGAGCAGCTTCTCCTTCGGGATGACGGTCTCGCTCAGGACCGGGACCTCCTGCGCCCGCGCGTCCAGCTCCCCCGGGAGGGTGCCCTTGCCGGGCGGGAAGCCGGTGCCGACGACCTTGTCACCCGCGCCGAGCCGCAGCAGCAGCTCCAGCGCGGAGGAGTTGCTGGTGACGATCCCGCGGGGCGCGGCCCCGACCGTCGTACGGCCGCCCTCGCAGTCCGTCACCTCCACGGGGAATCCCGCGGCGGCCTCCCCGCCCCCGGACGCGCCGGCGGACGACGAGGAGCCGCCGCCGTCCGCTCCGCAGCCGACCGCGGCGAACGCCAGGACGGCCGCGACACCGCACCACACGCGAGGTTGCCTCACCACTGCTGACCCTTCCTTGCCGTTCGGGCCGAAGAACGACCCCGGACAAGTAGTCGGCGCGGCTTCCCCCGGAGTTCCCGGCGGGTTCGCCCGGCTGCGGAAACTCTCCCCGCGCGGCCCCCTGCGCGGGGCGGCCGTTCGATTACAGTGCTGCGCCGGAGCCACGTCGTGGGGGAGGGCCTCTCGGTGAGTACCACAGCGGCAGCCGTCTGGGGCCGGGTCGAGCAGCAGGACTACCGCGCCCGGGTGCGGGGCTGCCTGCTCGGCGGGGCCGTCGGCGACGCCCTCGGCGCCTGCGTGGCCCGCCTGCCCGTCGAGGCCATCCGCGAGGCCCACGGCGCCGACGGGATCACCGACCTGGCGTCGGCCCACGGGCGGCGCGGCGCCGTCACGTACGCGACGCAGCTCGGCCTGTTCACCGTGGACGGGCTGATCCGCGCCCAGGTGCGCCGCGACACGGGCGCCTGGCACCCGCCGACCGACCTGCACCGCGCGTACCTGCGCTGGGCGGCGACCCAGCGGGACTGGGGGCCCGACGAGCGGCGCAAGGACAACGGCTGGCTCGCCGCCCAGGAGTGGCTGTACGCCCGCCGCGACCCGGCCCGCGCCTGCCTGACGGGTCTCGCCGACGAGGTGCCGGGCACCCCGGCCGCGCCGAAGAACCCGGGCGCGCGGGACGCGGGCGCGCTCGTCCGGTCCGCGCCGTTCGGGCTGCTGGTCGGGTGGGAGCCGCACCTGGTGTGCCAGCTCGCCGTGGAGGGCGCGACGCAGACCCACGGCCACCCCGTCGCGTACCTGTCGGCCGGCGCGTACGCGGTGGTGGTGCACGGGGTGGCGCGCGGCCAGGACATCGAGTCGGCGGTGCGGGCCGCGGCGGCGCAGCTGGCCTCCCGGCCCGGCCACGAGCCGGTCACCGGCGCCCTGGAGCGGGCCGCGGCCGCCGTGCGCCAGGGGGCGCCCTCCCCGGACCGGATCGCGTCGCTGGGCGACACGGACGGGGAGTCGGCGGAGGACGCCCTGGCGATCGCCGTGTACTGCGCCCTGGTCGGCGAGGACGTACGGCACGGGCTGCGGCTGGCCGTGAACCACGACGGCCCGTCGGAGGTGACGGGCGCGCTGACGGGCGCCCTGCTGGGGGCCCTGCACGGCGAGACCGCCCTGCCGCCGGCCTGGCTGGCCGAACTGGAGGGGCGGTCCACCCTGCTGGAGCTGGCCGACGACTTCGCGATGGAGATGACGCAGGGCCCGGCGCTGCACGGCCCGTCGGCGGCCTCGCCGGGCTGGCTGGCCCGCTACCCGCGCGGCTGAGCGGCGGGGGCGGGGGCGTCCTCGGGCGCGTCCGTGTTGATCCGGTCGAGCACGGCGTCCCGCTCCGGGGTGTCCTCCGGCTTGAGGAAGCCGACGAGGACGTAGAGGACGAGCGAGGTGGCGACCGGCGACACGATCTGGATCTGCAGCTCCACGCCGTCCAGGCCGTAGTTGGTGAGCCAGAACGCGAACAGCCCGGCGGCCCAGGAGACGAGCGCGGCGGTCGGCCCGGACCGGCGGAAGGCGCGCAGCATGCCGAGCATGAACGGGATCGCGATGGGCCCCATCAGCCCGGCCACCCACTTGATGACGACGGTGATGATGTCCTTGAACGCGGGCGAGTTGACCTGGGTGGCGATGGCCATGGAGAGCGCCAGGAACGCGACGGTCGACCAGCGCGCCGCGAGCAGCCCGGCCCGGTGCGTCCAGGTGCGGGCGGACTTCGACAGGACGGGCGCGATGTCGCGGGTGAAGACGGCGGCGATGGCGTTGGCGTCGGAGGAGCACATCGCCATCGTGTGGGAGAAGAACCCGACGATGACCAGGCCGAGCAGCCCGTGCGGCAGCAGCTGCTCGGTCATCAGGGCGTACGAGTCGGAGGCGTCCGGCTTCTCCGGGGTGATCAGCAGCGGCGCGACCCACATGGGGAAGAACAGCACGAGCGGCCAGACCAGCCACAGCACGGACGACAGCCACGCGGACCGGGTGGCCGCGCGGGCGTCGGGCGTGGCCATGTAGCGCTGGGCCTGGTTCCACATGCCGCCGTTGTACTCGAAGGTCTTGATGAAGAGGTACGCGAGCAGGAACGTCATCGTGTACGGGCCGGCGGTCGGCTCGGCGTGCCCCTGGAGCTCGGGCCGGTCCCAGACGGTCCACAGGGCGCTGACCCCGCCGAGCTCGGCGAGGACCGCGACGAGCATGGCGATGCCGGCGAAGAACTGGATGACGAACTGGCCGAGTTCGGTGAGCGCGTCGGCCCACAGCCCGCCGACGGTGCAGTAGACGCCGGTGACGACGCCGGTGATGAGGATGCCCTGGTTGAGGGAGATCCCGGTGAAGACGGAGAGCAGGGTCGCGATGGCCGCCCACTTGGCGCCCACGTCGACGATCTTCAGCAGCACCCCGGACCAGGCGAGGGCCTGCTGGGTGCGCAGGTCGTAGCGGTTCTTCAGGTACTCCAGGGGCGAGGCCACGCGCAGCCGGGAGCGCAGCCGGTTGAGCCGGGGCGCGAACAGCTTCGCCCCGATGGCGATGCCGATGGCGATGGGGAAGGACCAGGTGACGTACGAGGTGATGCCGTAGGTGTAGGCGATGCCGGCGTAGCCGGTGAACATGACGGCGCTGTAGCCCGACATGTGGTGGGAGATGCCGGACAGCCACCACGGCATACGGCCGCCCGCGGTGAAGAAGTCCCCGACGTCGTCGATGCGTTTGTGCGACCAGAGGCCGATCGCCACCATGACGCCGAAGTAGCCGATGAGCACGGCCCAGTCGAGACTGTTCATGTGCCCCCTCCAGGGGTCCGCTTTGTGAACGCCACGCCACTTCGCCAGTGCGGTGTAGGCAAGCGGTTTCCCCCGTGCGGGAGCGGGGGATTCCCCGGGATTGAACCGTCCGTTCGAAGGGTCGGTCAACCCCTTTCGAAATCAAGGATGTGAACGCAGGTCACCAAGTGGAACTACTTTACTCGTTCTTGACCATTGGGGTCGTTGTCGTCGGCGCGCGGCCCGGCGGACGATGTCCGGGCGCTTCGTCAGGGCTCACATGGCCGTGCACGCACGACGACGGCCGCGCGGGATGCGGGTCCCGTGCGGCCGAGAAGAGGAGGGGAGCGGGAGCGGGGGTACGGGCGGGGGAGGGGTGCGGAACGGGCGCCGGGGTCCGGGCGGGGAGGCGGGACCGGCGGCGCCGCTCACGGGCCACCCTTCCGGGTACTCACCGGTATGTCGACCGCCCGTACGGAAAGGTCCGGAAAAGGAACCGGCAAGGAACCGGCAAGGGCGGAGCCGGCGGGCCCGGTGACGGGGCCGGCACCCCGGTGGAGGGGCCGGCCACGGGACGAGCCCCCTCGGCCGGGACGGCGGACCAGTCGAGAGGGCTCATGCGTGGCGCGGGAGGGGCGCCGGGCTCAGAGGGAGCCGGTGCTCACCTCGCTGACGAACGCGTTCCACGCGTCCGGAACGAACGTGATCGACGGGCCCGCAGGGACCTTCGAGTCGCGGACCGCGATCGACGCGACGACGGGGGACTTGACCTCGACGCACGCGCCGTTCCCGCCGGAGTACGAGGACTTCGTCCAGGTGTCCGTGGCGCCCTGAATAATGGCCATGATCTAGCTCCGGTTCTGGCTGGTGGTGGCTGGCTGGCAGCCACGCCAACCCCTCAGGCTGGCGTGATCGACGCTACCCGCCCAACCTCCGTGCCCGGCATCGCCGTTCACTCGACCGGATGGCATGTCCCGGGATGCTCTTCCGCTCGGCGGTGGCCGAGGTGTACGGTGCCGGTCCCCCCGGTGACGTATCCGTCAATCCCGGTTGAACCCCGGCAAGGCGGGCGGTTCGCTCTCCGCGTGGTCCTTCGCGATCCGCGCCATGAACCGCCGGCTCTGCTCCACCCCCAGCGCCTGGGCGCGCAGGTGCTCGTACATCACCGTGTACCGCTGCACGTCGTTCGGCTTCTCCAGGTACAGGTCGCTGGTGACGCCCTTGATGTAGACGACGGAGGAGTCGGTCGCCTCGGGGAACTCCAGGATCGCGTAGTGCCCGCTCATGCCCGTGTGCGCGCCCATCTCGAACGGCATCACCTGCACGGTGACGTGGGGCAGGTGCGAGTGCTCGATCAGCGCCTCCAACTGCGCCACCATCAGCTCGCGGCTGCCGACGACCCGGCGCAGCGCGCCCTCGTCGATCACCGCCCAGAGCCGCAGCGGCTTCTCCGCGTCGTTGATCCGGTCCTGGCGGCGGGTGCGGACGTTCACCCGCTTGTCGATCTCCGCGGCGGGCGCCTCCGGGAGCGCGCCGGTGATGACGGCCTGCGCGTACGACCGGGTCTGCAGCAGCCCGGGCACGATCTGCGGCTCGTACACGCGCAGCGACGCGGCGTCCGTCTCCAGGCCGATGTACACGCTGTACGGGATGTCGCCGAAGGCGTGCCACCATCCTTGCTGTCGCGAATCCTTCGCCATCTGCATGAGCGAGTCGACGATCCGCCGGTCCTCGACCTCGTAGACCCCGCACAGGTCGCGCACGTCGCGCTGGCTGATCGAACGGCGTCCGTTCTCCAGGCGGCTGATCTTCGACTGCGAGACCAGCAGGCGCTCCGCCACCTCCTCCGCCGTCATGCCCTTCTGTTCACGCAGCCGGCGGAGCTCCATGCCCAGTCTGCGTCGCCTGACGGTGGGGTTGACATTGGACGCCACGGGAACTGCACCTCCGGCTGCCTGGCTGCTGGCATCGCACTGCGTGTCTACTGCTCAGCAGACTGCCACCAAAGGGCGTGCCGCGCTGGAGAATTGCCACACGGGTGAGCGACCGCGAACGCGCGGGACGGCCGGTGGCCGCCCCGCGCGCCCGATACGACACCCGACCCGGCCCGTGGGGGCCCGGTGGGACGAAGGCGCCGCGCGTGGGCGTGGCGCCACCCCTGCGGGCGGTGTCGAGGTGCGGTGCTGTGTCGTGCGGTGCTCGTGGTGCTGTGCGGCGCGGTGCCGCCGCGGTGCTCGTGGTGCTGTGCGGCGCGGTGCCGCCGCGGTGCTCGTGGTGCTGTGCGGCGCGGTGCCGCCGCGGGCCCGCCGGAGCGCTCGGGGGTGTCGAGGCTCAGCGGGCGGCGACGCGGGCCATGGCACCCGGCCCGGGTCGCGAGGGGGACCGCATCGGTTCCGCGGCGGCCTGGCGGCCGGCGCCTCCCGGTGCGGCGGTACGGCGCGGCTGTGCGCCCACGCCGTTCTGGACGTCCATCACGGCGTGCGCCACGAGGCCGCCCATGGGGTCGTGCCGGATCAGGTCCCGGAGCCGGGAGCGCGACGAGCGCCCCTCGTTCCCGGGGTACAGGTGCTTGCCGAGACCCACCGCGTGCGCGAGCGCGGCCAGTGCGGCGGTCCGCGGGTCCGGCGGCACGCCGGTGCGGATCGCGCTGTCCAGCCGGGACCTGATCTCCCGGCTGATGGCCGTGTCCGTCGCCTGGTAGCGGGTCGTCGGCAGTACCCCGCACATCTGGCTCTCGACGGCATGGACCATGCCGCACCGCTCCAGGTGCGAGAGATACGTCTGACGCAGCCCCAGTCGGGGCCCGCCTATCCAGTGGACGGCCCGTACCGGACTGCCGCGCCTGCGCAGCAGTTCCAGTGCGGAGTCCAGCGTCGGATCTCCTGTCGGCCGTGGCATCACCACGGCGATACGATCCCCGTCAGGGGCTATCCGTCCTGCCAGAGCCAGCTCCACTAGCTGTGCTCCGGCGAGACCGAGGTCGAGCGACTGCGGCTGCGCTGTGGTACCCGTGGCCGGGTCCAGAGCGAGCAGCAGAAGCTCCTCCGGAAGTGTTCTGCGGCTCCTGCCCATCCATGCCTCCCCGCGTGGATGAATGACAGGGTGACCCCTCTCACATTCATCTGTCGAGAGCGCCTGGGTGCTTCGTGCGGGAACCGGTAGGTATGTCGTTCTCGTCTTGCACGGGGGCCGAGGGCTCACACAGGACACTGGTACATGGTTCGGACAACGCGTTGGTTGAGGAGGCACGGTGGCGGGCGAGTCCCCCGACAAGTCGGAGCAGCGTAGGTCTCCGGGGGAGACGGCTGCGGGCGGCCGCGATCCGCGGCTCACCGCCTTCGGTGGCGCGGCCCCGGCCGGGGTGGACCAGCCGACGGCGGTCTTCAAGGCCCCCAAGCCGTCCACGGAGACGGTGGAGCCGCGGCCCTCGACGTCCTCGAAGCCCGCACTGGTCGCCCAGCGTCAGGAAGCCGTGACGGTCGAGCCGGCGGAGACCTCGGAGGAATCCACCCCCGAGACCGCCGAACCCACCGAGCCCGCCACCCCGTCCCGCGGGACCGCCTCCGCCGGGGCGTCCGGCGCGTCGCGTGCGGCGGACGGCGCCGGTACGGCGGCGGCCTCCGGGTCGTCCCGTCGCCCGGGCGGTTCCGCGGCGGGCGCGGCCCCCGACTCCGACGAGACGGCCCCGGACGACTCCGACGCCGCTGAGACGCCCGACGAGGACGAAACGGACACGGCGTCCGAGGGCGGACGGGACGGGGCGGCCCCCGCTGCCTCCGCCACGTCCGGTGACGCCGACGCCCCCGCGGAGGCCGACGCGGACACCGAGTCCGAGGAGCCGCGTGCCGCGGAGGGCCCCACGGCCGCCACCCGGACGTCGAAGGCGCCCGGGACCGGGACCTCCGACGTGTCGGAGCCGGCCCGTGACGCCGAGGCGGACGCGGCCGAGGACGCCGAGGATGCCGGGGATGCCGGGGACGCCGAGATGCCCCGGAAGTCCGGCGAGTCCTCGGCCCCCGAGCCTGACTCCGACTCTGACTCCGAGAGCGACTCCGAGGGCGACTCCGGATCCGAGGGCGAGTCCGGGTCCGACTCCGAGGGCGACGCCGAGCCGGGCTCTCGGGCCGGTTCCGGGGCCGGGTCCGTGGACCAGCCCACCGCCGTGTTCAAGGCCCCGGGGAAGCGCACCCCCGCCGTCGACCAGCCCACCACCGCGCTCAAGATGCCCCCGGCCGAGACCGGGGCGAAGCAGACCGAGGCGAAGCCGTCCGACGGGAAGCCGGCGGCTGGGAAGTCGACCGGCGGGAAGCCAGCGGACGGGAAGCCGGTCGACGGGAAGCCGGTCGACGGGAAGTCGACGGACGCGCAGCCGACCGACGGGAAGCCGGTCGACGGTAAGCCCGCGCCCAAGTGGGCGGCCGCCGGTGCGGACGGTGACGGCAAGCGTCCCGGCCGGCTCGTGCCGCTGCGCTCCGACGACATCCGCCCCGCCACGGCCACGCGCACCGCGGAGGCCGACGGGGCGGACTCCGCCCCCGCCGCGCGCGCCGGCGCCACGGCGGCCGGCGCCGGCTCCCGTACCGCGCCCGCCAAGGGGGCCGGCGCCTCCCTCGGCGGTGACGCCGAGGTGACCGCCGCCGTCACCCCGCCGTCCCTCACCGAGGCGGAGCGGACCAAGCAGCAGCCGATGCCGCCGCGTCCGCCGCTCGACCTGCTGGCGGAGCTGACGAACACGCCGCCCCCGCCGGAAACCCCGATCCGCACGCTGGTCCGCCGCGTCAAGATCTGGTCGCCGCTGGTCGCCCTCCTGGTGATCGTCTTTGCGACCGTGCAGTTGCTCCGCCCGCTGCCCGCCCCGTCGCTGGCGCTGTCCACCGACGCCGCGTACACCTTCGAGGGCGGCGAGCTGAAGATGCCGTGGCCCACCGAGGGCCAGGGCGCCGTCGAGGTCGAGGGCGTCGGGATCGTCGGCACGTACGGGCCGCAGAAGCCCGCGCCGACCGCGAGCGTCGCCAAGGCGATGACGGCGTACGTGATCCTCCGCGACCATCCGATCAAGGACAAGGACGCCGGCCCGACGATCGAGATCGACCAGAAGACGGAGGACCAGGCGAGCAATCCCGACTGGTCCACCGCGCCGGTCGAGAAGGGCCAGAAGTACACGCAGGGCCAGCTGCTCCAGCTGCTGATGGTCCGCTCCGCGAACAACGTCGCCCACCTGCTGGCACGTTGGGACGCGGGTTCGGAGGTGGCGTTCATCAAGAAGATGAACGCCACCGCCAAGGACCTCGGCATGACCGACACGGTGTACACGGACGCGAGCGGCTTCGACAAGGGCACCGTCTCGACGCCGAAGGACCAGCTGAAGCTGGCGAAGGCGGCCATGAAGTCCGAGGTGTTCCGCAAGATCGTCGACATGCCGAACGTGAACCTGCCGCAGATCGGCCGGCAGCTGGAGAACGGCAACACCATCCTCCTCAAGGACGGTGTCAGCGGCATCAAGACCGGCACGTCCACCCCGGCGGGCGGCAACCTCCTGTGGTCCGCGAACACGGTCGTCGACGGCGAGGTGCGGCGCGTCATCGGCGTCGTGATGAACGTCAAGTCCGGTGCGACGCTCTCCGAGAAGACGAAGCTCGCCGTCGAGACGTACAGCTACGGCCTCATCAAGGCCGCGCAGGGCGGCGTCGTCTCGGCGACGGCGGTGAAGAAGGGCGACGTCGTCGGGTACGTCGACGACGGCCTCGGCGGCCACACCCCGGTCGTCGCGACGAAGGACCTGAAGCCGGTCGGCTGGGCGGGCCTGGAGGTCGAGCTGAAGCTGACCGCCGGCAAGGACGGCAAGGGCGGGCTGCCGAGCACGGCCGCCGCGGGCACGGTCGTCGGCGAGCTGGCGGTCGGCTCCGGCACGGGCCGGGTCAGCGTGCCCGTCGCGCTCCAGCGGGGCCTGGAGGAGCCGGGCTTCGGCGCGAAGCTGACGCGCGTCGGCTGACGCGCACCACACCACACGGCGCGGGGGCGTCCCGGACACCGGGGCGCCCCCGCGCGCAACCGGACAGGGGGCCGACGAGTGACGACCGCGCAACCGCCCGCGGAGCGCCGCGCCGCACACCGGAGCGCGCTCCGCGGCCTCCCGGCGGCCGGTCCGGTCCGCAGGCCGGGCCCGGTCGGTGTCGTCGTCACGGCGACGGTCCTCGCGGCGGCCCTGCACGCCGGGTGGTTCCTGCTCGTCGCGAACAGCGGCGGCGACCTGGCGGCGCAGGACGCGTGGGCCGACTTCGCGGCCCGGCACCCCGGCTCGTCGTACAACCTCGCCTGGTACGGCGGGATGCACACCGTGTCGTACAGCGTGCTCTCGCCGTACGTGATGGCGCTGTTCGGCGTGCGGACGACGATGGCGGTCGCCGGGACGGTCTCGGCGGCGCTCACCGCGCTGCTCCTGGTGCGGACGCGGACCGTCCGCAACCCGCTCGCCTGTTCGCTGGCCGCGGTCTTCGCGCTGCTGTGCAACGCCCTGTCGGGGCGGGTGACGTTCGGGCTGGGCCTGATGTTCGCGCTGGGCGCGGTGGCCGTCGTGTTCTGCGGCCGGTGGCCCCGGCCGCGCGGCCCGCGCCCGAACCGCGCGGTACGGGGCGCGGCCACGGCGCTCCTGGCGGGCACGGCGACGGCGGCGAGCCCGGTCGCGGGACTGTTCCTGGGCGTCGTCGCGGCGGCGTTGTTCCTGGGCGGCCGGCGTCCCGCCGCGTACGCGCTGGGTGTGCCGCCGGTCCTGGTGGTCGCCGCGTCGGCGCTGCTGTTCCCCTTCTCGGGCACGCAGCCGATGGCGTTCGGGACCGTGCTGCTGCCGCTGGCGTTCGGCGTGCTGTGCCTGCTGGCGGCGGACCGGACGTGGCGCACGGTCCGCACGGCGTCCGCCGTGTACGTGGCCGGCGCGCTCCTCACCTGGCTCGTCGACTCGCAGGTCGGGTCGAACGTGACACGGCTGCCGATGCTGTTCGCGGGCGTGGTGCTGCTGGCCGCCGTGCCGTACGCGGCGTCGCGGCGGGCCCGCTACGGGCTGCTCGCCGCGCTGGTGGTGTTCCACGGGTGGGTCGGGTTCAAGAGCGTCGACGACGTGCTGGTGACCGCGCCCCACGCGTCGTGGGACCGGCACGCGACGCGGCCGCTGCTCGACGAACTGGAGCGGCGCGGCGCCGAGCGGGCCCGCGTGGAGGTCGTCCCGGCCCGCAGCCACCGCGAGTCCAGCGCGCTCGCCCCGTACGTCACGCTGGCGCGCGGCTGGAACCGCCAGGCCGACCTGGAACGCAACCCGGCCTTCTACGACGGCTCCCTGACCGCCGCGAACTACCGGGCGTGGCTGGACCGGTGGGCCGTCCGGTACGTCGTCCTGCCGACCGGCACGCCCGACACGGGCGCCCGCGAGGAGACCGCCCTGATCGAGGGCGGGCTGCCGTACCTGGACCTGGTGTGGTCCGACGCCCACTGGCGTCTCTTCTCCGTCCGCGACGCGAAGCCCCTGGCGGGCCCGGCGGCGTCGGTCGACCGGGCGGCGGCGGACCGCGTCACGCTCCGCGTGGAGAAACCGGGCAGGGTCCTCGTCAGGGTCGCGTACTCGCCCTGGCTGTCACTGGTGGACGAACGGGGCGAGCGCCTGGCGTCAGCGGGGAGCGCCGAGGGCGCGCCCTGCCTCCGCAGGGCCGCCCGCACGGCGGACGGCGACGAGTGGACGGAACTCCAGGTGCCCTCGGCGGGGACGTACCACCTGGCCTCGCCGTACACCCTCTTCCCGCGGGGCACCCCCTGCCCCTCGGCGTCCCGCTGAGGTCCTCGCGCGCCCGCCGCCGGGCGGAGAGGCACCCCGCCGGGCGGGAAAGGTGCCCCGCCGGGTGGGAGACGCGTCCCGCCGGGTGGCGCCGCCGGCCGTCCGGCTACCGCGCGTCGTGGAAGATCACGCCCAGCACGTGCCGCTGTCCGCTGTGCACGGCGCTCACCCCGTGCCGCAGGGTCACCCGGCTCCAGCCGCGTATCGAGCGGACCGGGCGGTGGCGGACCGCGAAGACCATGCCCTGGCCCTGCCGGGGCCGTTTGACGACGGGGCGCGACTGGGCACGCGGCCGCTGCTCGACGAACACGCTCTCGCCGCCGGTGAAGTCCTCGTCCGGCCGGTCCAGCATCACCGCCACCTGCAGGGGGAACGTCAGCTCGCCGTACACGTCCTGGTGCAGGCAGTTGTAGCCGCCCGGTCCGTACCGGAGCAGCAGGGGGGTCGGGCGGTGCTGGCCGGCGGCGGCGCAGGCCGCGACGAGGCCCTCGTGGTCGTGGGGGAACCCGGCTTCCCCCAGCCTCTCCGCCCAGGTGGTGGCGATGTGCGCGAGCGGTGGGTAGAGCCGCTGCCGCAGCGTCCGGACGAGGTCCGGCAGGGGATGGGTGAAGTAGCGGTACCGTCCCTCGCCGAAGCGGTGCCGCGCCATCGTCACCGTGCTGCGGAACAGCGCGGGTTCGTCGAACAGCGCCCGGACCTCGGCGCACTCCTCCCGGGTCAGCAGCGGTGGGGTCAGGGCCACCCCTTCCTCGTCCAGCTCGGCGGCGAGCGCGACCCAGTCGAGGTCCTGGAGGGCGGGTAGTCCACCGGCGCTGGGCGGATGGGCGGAGCCGCCCGGGGACGCGCCCGGGGAGGCGCCTGGGGAGCCGGTCGGGAAAACGGCCGGGGAGGCGGTCGGGCCCGCGGGGGGCAGGCCGGGCAGGTGGGGTGTTTCGTAGGCGCTCACGTGCTCCACGCTCCGGGTCGGAAGGGGACGGCGGATGCCGGCGGTGGGGAAGTGCGCCGGCGCCCGCCGGTCACCGGGACGGAAGGCCCGCCGGGAGGGCGGCCGCTTCGAGGTCGAGGAGGAACCGCTTGGCCTCCAGGCCGCCCGCGTATCCGTTGAGGCCGCCCGTGGAGCCGACGATCCGGTGGCACGGGAGCACCACGCACAGCGGGTTGGCCCCCAGCGCCGTCCCGACCGCCCGAGCGGCCCGCGGCCGGTCGAGCGCCTCGGCGAGCCGCGCGTACGTCGCGGTCCGCCCGTACGGGACGAACTCCCCGAGCGCCGACACGGTCCGGCGGCTGAACGGTGTCGCGAGCCGCAGGTCCATCGGCACGGTGAAGTCCCGGCGCCCACCGCTCAGATAGGTGTCGAGCTGCGCCCGCGCCTCGTCGAGCACCCGGCGCTGCGCCGCCGTGGCCTCCTCCTCGTCCACCGTGTGCGTCCCGGCCCTCCTCGCGCGCTCCGCCGCCGCCTCGGGCGGGCCGAAGCAGCACAGCACGAGTGCCTCGTCGGTGGCCGCCAGCACGAGCGGTCCGAGGGGGGTGGTGTGCACCGCCACGGCGGCGGTGACGGCGACGGGGCGGCCGCCGGTGATCCTGGTGCTGGTTCGCATGGTGACTCCGTGGGTTCGTCGTTGCCGTCGGGCTACCGTCACACGGTGACGGGCCGGCAGCTCTTGCACGCGCGGTACCCGGCCCGGCCGGCCTCGCGCGCCGTGCGGAAGGGGACTTGGTGGCGCGGGACGATGCGGCGGGCGTGGGCGCAGGTCGGGTGGCAGTAGATGCGGGTGGTGTCGCTGCCGAGGAACACCACCCCTCCGCGGCGGAGCTCCACCTCCCTGTCCAGGTCGACGCCCTCCGCGGCGCGCAGCGCGTCCCCCGCGCCGGGGACGAGGTCGGCGTCGCAGGGGGCGCCGCCGTCGTGTGTCACGCGGTGGGAGGGGATCAGCACCGCCACCGGGTTCCTCGCCAGGGCTCCGACCACCGCCGTCGCCGGGACCTCGGCCTCCCGCGCGATCCAGCCGACGGGCCGCAACTGCCCCGGCGGGATGGTCCGCACGGCCTCCAGCACCGCCCGCTCGGCCGTGGTGAGGCCGGACAGGTCGATGGGCAGCCTCCTCGCCCGCCCGGTGCGCAGGGCGGTGACGACCCCCGGGAACGGCTTGGTCGCCGGTATGGCCGAGCGGTGCGTACGGACGCGGTGCCGTTCCTCGAAGGCCGTCGCCGTCAGTCCCGCCGAGTCGAGTGCGGCACCCGTCACGGCGTCCGGCCCCGCCGCCACGAACAGACCGCCGGCAGGCGTTTCGAGGCGGACGTACGTGTCGTACTGCTCGCGCTGGATGCCGACGCGCCGCAGCACGCGCAGGGCGAAGTCCTCCGGGGGGTCCGCGGCGAGCCCGATCAGGTCGCCCGCTGCCCGTTCGAGACGGGTCGGCACCTCGTGGTCACTCTGTCTCACGTCGTCACCTCCTCCAACACCGGTACCTCCGGATCCAGCAGCTGACGGAGACTTCTCAGCCCTCTGGACACCTGTGCCTTGGCCGTCCCGACCGGGCACCCCTGCACCTCCGCCACTTCCGCGTAGCTCATCCCCATCACATGGCGGAGCACGACCGCCATCCGCTGGTGCTCGGGCAGCTTCAGCAGTGCGGAGACCAGGCGCCTGCGATCGTCGGACAGCGCCGCGCGCTCCTCCGGTCCGGGCCGGTGGTCGGTCCAGGAACCGGCGGCTTCCTCCACGGGCACCCCCGTCAGGGCGGGGCGTCGCGTGCAGGTGCGCACGTGGTTGCGCCACACGTTCGCGGCGATGGTCAGCAACCAGGCACGGGGCTTCAACTCCCTCCGTCGCTCGGGGTCGTATCCCTGTAAGGCGGTGTAGGCGCGCAGGAACGCGTCCTGTCCCAGGTCGTCGGCCTCGGTCCGGGAGCCGGAGACCCGGAGCAGGAACGTGTACACCGACCTCCCGTGCACCCGGACCAGCTCGGTGAACCCACCGTCGAGGTCCGCAGCCAGGAGCTCGGTCAACTGCTGCTCGGCCTTCTCGTCCATCAGTGAGAGGAACACCGCCCCGGACGGAAAGGTTGCAGCGAGGCAGCGGAGCCGACCGGTGGCGGAGCGGGAGGGCCTGCCGACGGGCCCGTCCGAGGACGCGCGGTGGAGGACGGCCCGCGGGCACGGTCACTCCGGCCGGGCCGCGGGTGGTCGCGGCACCGGTGCCGGACGCCGGGGGCCTCCGGGCGGATCGCGTGGACGACGGGCGACTCCGTCGCGCCGTTCACGCCACGACGCCGGTCGTGGAAGCGCCGTGACGGTGCCGGGGCCTTCGGCGATCATCGCCAGGAGGCGAAGGCTCCGACTCAGGCGCCGCCCTCGCCGAGGTAGTCGGCGCGTCCGTCGTCGTCGACCTCGAACGGCTCGGGCGGGATGACGCAGAACTCGTTCCCCTCGGGGTCGGCCATGACCAGGAAGCCGCCGGCCGCGTACCGGTCGAGCCGCCGGCCCCCCAGTTCCTCGACGCGCGCCCGGGTGGAGGCCGGGTCGGAGGAGGAGACGTCGAAGTGGACGCGGTTCTTGCCGGACTTCGGCTCGGAGACCTTCTGGAAGCCCACCCCCGGGCCCGCGCCCCGCGCGAGCCACACGTAGGGCCCGGTCCTTCCCGTGACCGGCCTCCCCAGGAGCTCGGACCAGAACGACGCCAGCCGTTCGGGGTCGACGCAGTCGACGATGACGTCCCTGATCCCCACCGGGACACCGGCCCCGCCCGCGTCCTCGCGGCCCGCCGGGGTCCGGTCGGCGTCGGCCCGCTCAGCCACCGTGCCCCCTGCGGGGAACGACGCGCAGGGCGCGGTAGTCGTAGCCGTCCTGCTGGAAGCCGGGCGCCTGCCACTCGAGGTCCACCCGCTGCCCGGGCGACAGCGTGCGGAACCCGGTCACCTCGATGGTGGAGTAGTGGGCCCAGCAACCGCCGGGGGTCTCCGGGCTGTCGAGCACCCCCCACCCCTCCTCCTCGCGCCACTCACGAACAGTCGCAGTCACCATGATCGCGACTCTACGAGCCCCGGGGCCCCCGGCGGAACCGCCGACGCGCCCGTACACGCCGACGACCGTGCCCGCACCCGCCCACGCCGACGCCCGCGCCCCTGCGGCGGGCGGCTGCCCGCAGCCGCGTCCCGGCCACCGGGGAGGGGCCCGGCGCCGCCTCCGCCCCGGTGGCCGTGACCTGTGGCGACCGGCACCGCACGGTCCCTTCGGCACATGGATGGGCGAGACCGTCGTCGCTGGATAGAGTCGGCTCGTCACGACCGGTCGTGGGGACGGCCGGGCCGGTGACGTCGATGTCCTGGGGAGGGCCTGTAGGGATGAGCCGTCGCTCCACCGGTCTGGTCGGTGTCTGGGCCGAGATGCAGCGTCAGCAGCAGCGCCAGCTGGAGGCCGACGCCCGACGGCGCAGGGAGCAGGAACGCCAGGAGCGGGCCTACCAGCGGCGCGTCGCGCAGAGCCACCGGGAGTACCGGCAGGCGGAGGCCCGGCGGCGTACCGAGGAGCTGGACGCGCGGGTCGCGTCCCTCCGGGGGCTCCTGGCCGCGGGCTGCCGGGCCCCGGCCTTCCGGGCGGCCTCGCTCCTGCGCGCCGAGGAGGTCCAGCCGTTCTCACCGGGGCCGCTCGCCCACCCCGTACCCCTGCCGAACCCCCACCACTACCAGGCCCAGGGCGGGTGGACCGCGAGCCGGCGCGCCCAGGCGGAGGCCGAGGCGCGGGCCCGGTTCGAACACGACCTGCACGCGGCACGGGCCGCGGAGGCGCAGCGCCTGCACCAGCTGGAGGCCTACCGGCGGGAGTACGAGCAGTGGGCCGAAGCCCGACGGTCGGAGGTGCGCCGGCACAACGCCGGCATCGCCGAGGTGACCGAGGGGGTCAGGCGCCGGGACCCCGAGTCCGTGGTCGCGTACTTCTCCGCCGCCCTCTACGCCTCGACCGCCTGGCCGGAGGGGTTCCCTCGGCAGGTCTCGGCGGCGTACGACGCGGCGGCGCGGCAGCTGGTCCTGGACTGGGAGATGCCCGGTCCCGAGGTCGTCCCCGAGACGAAGTCGGTCCGGTACATGCCGGGAACCGACCAGGACAAGGAGACCCCCCGCCCGGTGGGGCAGCGGCGCGCGCTGTACCGGGAGGTCCTCGCGCAGTGCGCGCTGCTCGTCCTGCACGAGCTGTTCGCGGCGGACGAGTCCGCCGCACTCGACGCCGTGGCGCTGAACGGGTTCGTGGACGCCCCCGACCCGGCGACGGGCCGGCGGACGCACATCCACCTGGTGACCGTCATGGCCCCGCGGTCCACCTTCACCGGACTGCGCCTGGAGCAGGTCGACGCCGTCAGCTGCCTGACCGACGCGCTCAGGGGACAGCTCGCGGCCCGGCCCGACCAGCTCTCCCCGGTACGCCCCGGCCGGCGCCCGCAGGAGGTGGGCGACCAGGTCGTCACCCACGGCGACGGCGGCGAGGAACCGGACCTGTACGAGATGGACCCCCTCGCCTTCGAGTCCCTCGTCGCCGAGCTCTTCCGGGCGATGGGGATGCAGGCCGTGACGACGCAGCGCTCGAACGACGGGGGCGTGGACGTCGACGCGCTGGATCCGGCACCCATCCGAGGCGGCAAGATCGTCGTGCAGGTGAAGCGCTACCGCAACACCGTGCCGCCCACCGCCGTACGCGATTTGTACGGGACGGTCCAGGACGTCGGCGCCAACAAGGGCGTACTGGTGACGACGTCGAAGTTCGGCCCCGGGTCCCACACCTTCGCCCACGGCAAGCCCCTGGAGCTCGTCTCGGGCAGCGAACTGGTCGACCTGCTGCACCGGCACGGACTGCGCGGACGGCTGGGCGGGGCCGGGCGGGCGGCCCCGGCGCGGCCGGCGCCGCCCGGCCCCGGCGCCCGGCCCGACGACTCCAACGTGCTGGGCATGTCCTGGTCCGGTGACGTCGCGCTCGACGTGTGCGCGCTCGTCTGCCGCGGCACCCGGGTCCTCAGCGACGACCACTTCGTCTTCTACAACAACCCGCAGACCCCGGACGGTTCCGTGGGCGCGCTGCCGGCCGCGCCACCGGACAGGGCGGCGATCCGCGTCTCCTTCGAGGCGCTCCCGGAGGAGGCCGACCGCTTCGTCCTGGTCGCCGCCGTCGACCCGGAGACCGATCCGGAAGCCGACCTCTCCGGATTCACCGACGCCCGCATCCGGTTGCTCGACCCGGCGATGACGGAGATCGGGCGACTGGAGGTCTCCGACGGCCGGCCGGGGGAGACCGCCCTGGTGCTCGGCTCCTTCCGGCGCAGGCCCAACGGGGACTGGGACTTCGTCCTCGGCGGCCGGGGGTACACGGGCGGACTGGAGCAGCTCCTCCGGGACCACGGGGTCGAGGTGGAGTGACACGTCCCGGCACGGCGCGCGGCGGTGGCCCCGGAGCGGTCCCGGCACGCGCGCCGCCGGGGGCCCTTCCGGCCGCCGGACGAACCGGCCCCGCCCCGGTACGCGAACCGGCCGGTGTTCCCCCTGTGGCCCGATCCGCGTTTTCGCGGAAGCGGAAGCGGAGCCATTCATTACCGAATGGGGGACCGCCCGCAACCGGAAGTGGAAAATCCCGGCAAAGCCCGAGGCGGTGACGCCGATGCCCCTTGTACGCGGCCCCTTCCCCGTTCACTTGAACCCGTTAACTTATCCACTTGAACCGGTTACCTCCGTGTTCCCCCTGCCGCACACTGGCATCCTCCCGAAGAACACCAGGAATGAAGATTTCGGCTGATTCTCGATGTGAGGATGCGATGACGGCACCGCTAGTAGACGCAGACGCCCTGGTAAAAACCGACCGCTCCAGGTTGATCCACCCGCACCTGCCCGGTGATGTCACCGACCGAATCGTCATGGTGGAGGGTTCCGGCTGTCGGTTACGCGACGCGCACGGCCGCGAGTACCTGGACGCCACCGGCGGGCTCTTACTCGCGCACGTCGGGCACGGGCGGCGCGACCTGGCCGAGGTCGCGGCCGGACAGATGACGAAACTGGAGTATTACAGCAGCTTTCACGAGTTCACCAACGAACCCTCGATCAGGCTCGCCGAGAAGCTCATCGACCTGGCGCCCTCTCCGATGGAACGGGTGTACTTCACGAGCGGCGGCGGCGAGGCGGTCGACGCCGCGCTGCGGATGGCCCGGCTCTACCACCACCGCCGGGGCGAGCCGGAGCGCACGTGGATCCTCGCCCGCAACTTCGGCTACCACGGGGTCTCGTACGGCGGCGCCGCGGCGACCGGCATGCCCATGTTCCACCAGGGCTTCGGCCCCATGCTGCCCAACGTCCGGCACCTGACGCCGCCGATGCCCTTCCACCCCGAGATGTACGGCGGCGAGGACCCCACCGAATTCTGCCTGCGCGAACTGCGCGAGACGATCGAGGAGATCGGCGCGGACCGCATCGCGGTCATGATCGGCGAGCCGATCCTCGGCGTGGCCGGCGTGATCGAACCGCCCAGCGACTACTGGCCGCGGGTCCGCGAACTGCTCGCGTCCCACGGCATCCTCCTCATCCTCGACGAGGTCATCACCGCGTTCGGCAGGACCGGGCACTGGTTCGCCGCCGAACGCCTCGGTGTCGCCCCCGACTTCGTCGTCACCGCCAAGGGGCTCACCTCGGGCTACTTCCCGATGGGCGCGCTGCTGGTGGCCGACCGCGTGGTCGACGTCGTCGCCCGCGACGAGGGGTTCATCGGCGGCTACACCTACGGCGGCCACGCGACCGGGTGCGCGGTGGCACTGGCGAACCTGGAGATCATGGAGCGGGAGAACCTGCTCGCGGCCGCCGTCGACGTCGGCGACCACCTCGGCGCCCAGCTGCGCCGGCTGGAGGAGCTGCCCATCGTCGGCCAGGTGCGGCAGATCGGCCTCATGATCGGCATCGAGCTGGCCCAGGACCCGGACACCGGGGAACCGCTGTCGGCCGGGTGGGTCCCGCCGCTGGTCCGGGAACGCAGCGGGATCATCGTCCGCAACAACCCCAACACCGTCCTGGTGAGCCCGCCGCTGGTGATGAGCCACGACGAGGCGGACCAGGTGGCGGCGGCGGTGACCGACGTCCTCACCGAGTACGCGACCAGGAAGCGGAAGCGGCCGGCCGCGCCGGCGGTGGTCCTCCCGGTGCTCGACACGCCGTGGGACCGGCCGCCCTCGATGCCGGAACTGCTCGCCGCCGCCATGGAATGGCACTTCGACCCGAAGACCGGCTCCCGGTTCTGGCTGGAGCGCGCCAAGAGCCTGGACTTCGACCCGCGGAAGGACGTCCGCACCGAAGCCGACCTGGAGCTGTTCCCGAACGTCGTCGACGAGCTGCGCGACGTCCGCGTGGAAGACCTCGTCCCCCGCGGGTACGGGGACCGGCGGATCGCGCTGGACGTCTACGAGAGCGGCGGGACGACCGGTGCGCCCAAGCGCATCGCCTGGCTTCCCGACCTCCACGACCAGCTGAACTCGTGGCACTCCCAGGTCCTGGACGACCGGGGCGTCCCCCACGGGGCGAACTGGCTGACGATCGGCCCGAGCGGACCGCACATGTTCGGCCCCATGGGCCGGACGCTGGCGCACCGCCGGGGCGGCATCCCCTTCACCGTGGACCTCGACCCGCGGTGGGCCAAGAAGTGCGCCGCGGAGGGCAGGTCCGAGGAGAGCAGGAGGTACCTCGCGCACGTCCTCGACCAGGTGGGGGAGATCCTGCGCAGCCAGGACGTCGGCGTCGTCTTCACCACGCCGCCGCTGCTGGAGGCGCTGGCCGGCCACGAGGAGCTGGCCGAACTCGTCAACCGGAAGGTCCGCACCCTCATCTGGGGCGGCGCCTCGATGGACCTCGACACCCGCACCCTGTTCCGCAAGGAGGTGTTCCCCGGGGCGCAGCTGCTCGGCTTCTACGGGAGCACCATGGTCGGCGCCGGCATGTACGAGCGGGCGGGGCTCGCCGACGACGAGCCGCCCACCTTCGACCCGCCGTACCCGTTCGTCAGCCTGCGGGTCGTCGACCCGGACACCGGGAAGACCGTGCCCTACGGCGAGCGCGGCCAGGTGGTCATGAACCACATCAGCCGCAGCATGCTGATCCCGAACAACCTCGAACGGGACACCGCGGTCCGCCTGCCCGGCGCCCCGGGCCTCGGCGGCGACGCGGTCGCCGACATCAGGCCGGTCCCGACGTTCGGCGGCACCGCCGTCGTCGAGGGGGTGTACTGACGATGCCCGGTTCCCCGGCACCGCTCCACCTCGACGCCCTCGGTCCGAGCGGCCCCTACCGGGCCCAGGCGAGGGAGGTCGTCCACGACGTCACCGGCCGGCCGGTCGCGGAGCTGAGCATGGTGCCGCGGCTGTACGTGCAGCGCGGCCTGGCGGCGCTGCGGCGGGCGGAGACGCTGCCGCCGGACGAACGGGTGCCGGCACTGGCGGAGGCGGGCCGGCTGTTCGCCACCGCCACCCTGAACGGCATGACCGCCGGGCAGTACGAGCACGCCGTCGCCCGGGTGAGCGGCCTGCCGATCACGATGGTGCGGGAGTCCACCGCCGGCATCGCGGCGGGCCTGGCCGGCGCGTACGGCTTCGCCGGCCAGGCCCGGCCGCGCGGCAGCCGGGACACGTCGAACGGCGCCGGCACCGCGGTGTGGATCCGGCGCGGCGACGTGCTCGCGGTGCTCGCCGCCGGCAACCACCCCGGGATCCACGCGCAGTGGGCGGAGGCGCTGGCCCTCGGCTACCGCGTCGCGGTACGGCCCTCGCGCCGCGAACCGCTGAGCGCGCACCGGCTGGTCACCGCCCTGCACGAGGCCGGGTTCGGCACGGACCGGGTCGTCCTCCTGCCCACCGACCACGGCGTCGCCGACGACCTGGTGGGGGGCGCCGACCTGGCCGTGGTCTACGGCGGCGACGACGTGGTGGACAAGTACCGGTCCAGTACGGCCGTGCTGCCGCACGGGCCGGGCCGGGCCAAGATCCTGATCACCGCGGACACCGACTTCACCCGGCACCTCGACACGATCGTCGACTCGGTCAGCCGGGAGGCCGGCGCCGCGTGCGTGAACGCCACGGCCGTCTTCGTCGAGGGGGACCCGGCCCCGGTGGCCGAGGCCCTCGCCGACCGGCTGGCCGGTCTCCCGGCGCTGCCGCCGGAGGACGACCGGGCCGTGCTGCCGGTCCGGGGGCTGGACGCCGCGCGGAACCTGGAGAAGTTCGTGCACTCCGAGGCCGCCGGCGCCAGGGCGTGGCTCGGCGGCGACACCATCGTCGCCGAGCTCGGTGACGGCGCCGCGGCCCTGCGCCCGGCGGTGTTCCAGCTGGACCGCGCCGACGCGCCGCAGGCGCGCCTGGAGATGCCGTTCCCCTGTGTGTGGGTCGCGCCGTGGAGCCGGGCCGACGGCCTGGCCCCGCTCCGCGACACGATCGTGCTCACCGCGCTCACGTCCGACCGGGACCTGGTCGGGCGCCTGCTCGACGAACCCACCGTCCGCAACCTCCACGTCGGCGACCACCCGACCCACGTGCTGGTGCCCGGACTGCCGCACGACGGCTACCTCGGCGAGTTCCTCATGCGCAGCAAGACGTTCACGGACGCGGCCCCGGCGGCGCCGTAGCGGGACGTACCGGGAACCGGCCGCGTCGGGGGAGCCACCCTCGACGCGGCCGCCCGTGCCCCTGGAACGCCGCACCTCACCCCTGCGCGGTTCCGGCCTCCCGGTACGAGAAGGCGAGTTGACTGCGGGTGATCACAGTGTGGGGGTGGGTCTTGCCTAGGACCCGTTCGCTTTGGGCGAGGGTGGTTTCGAACAGGGGGATGGCCCGTTCCAGGTCCCCGGCCTCCCGGTAGGCGTGGGCGAGGTTGTGGCGGGTGGTCAGGGTGTCGGGGTGGGTGTCGCCCAGGGTCCGCACCTGTTGGTCGAGGGTGGTCTCGAACAGGGGGATCGCCCGCTCCAGGTCCCCCGCCCTCTGGTAGGAGGCGGCGAGCTGGTTGCGGGTGATCAGGGTGTGGCGGTGGGTGTCGCCCAGGGTCCGCACCTGCTGGGCCAGGGTGGTCTCGAACAGGGGGATGGCCCGTTCCAGGTCCCCGGCCTCCCGGTGCGCGTGGGCGAGGTTGTGGCGGGTGGTCAGGGTGTCGGGGTGGGTGTCGCCCAGGGTCCGCACCTGCTGGGCCAGGGTGGTTTCGAACAGGGGGATGGCCCGTTCCAGGTCCCCCGCCTCCACGTAGGAGGCGGCGAGCTGGTTGCGGGTGATCAGGGTGTGGGAGTGGGTGTCGCCCTGGGTCTGTTCGCTTTGGGTGAGGGTGGTCTCGAACAGGGGGATCGCCCGCTCCAGGTCCCCGGCCTCCCGGTAGGCGTGGGCGAGGCTGTGGCGGGTGGTCAGGGTGTCGGGGTGGGTGTCGCCCAGGATCTGCACCTGCTGGGCCAGGGTGGTCTCGAACAGGGGGATCGCCCGTTCCAGGTCCCCCGCCTCCAGGTAGGAGACGGCGAGCTGGTTGCGGGTGACCAGGGTGGCCGGGAGGGCGTCGCCCTGGGTCTCCACCCGTTGGGCGAGGGTGGTCTCGAACAGGGGGATGGCCCGCTCCAGGTCCCCGGCCTCCCGGTAGGCGTGGGCCAGGTTGTGGCGGGAGGTCAGGGTCTCGGGGTGGGTGTCGCCCAGGGCCCGCGCGTTGTGGGCGAGGACGGCCTTGCGCAGGCCGGGGGTCTGGTAGTCACGCCCCTGGAGGAAAAGGTGCTGGGCGGTGGCGTTGTACGTGGCGCTGGTGTCGGACGACGTGGGGTGCCCGGGCGGCGTGGTCTCCAGGAGGGCCATGACGTGGGGTATCAGCCGCTGCCACCGCCCGGTGTGAGCGGCTTCCGTGTCCGACTCCGGCGGGAGCGCCTGGTGGACGGCCCGTTCGGCCTCGTACCGGCCCCGTGGCGCGGCGGAGTCGCCGGTGCGGTGGGAGCGCAGGACGGCCTGGACCAGGCGGTGCACGCTGACGCCCTGGTGCCCGGTGAAGGCGATCATGTTGTACGCGTGCAGGGCGCCCAGGGCCTCGCCGAGGCGGAGCGGGTCGGGGCAGAGCGGGGCGAGCAGGGTGCGGGGGATGTCGCCGGGGGCGAGCCAGGCCATGGCGTGGAGGAGCGTGATGGCCTGCGGGTCGCGGCGCTCGATGGCGGTCAGGGTGTGGCGCCAGATGCGGGCGATGGTGCGTTCGGGGTCGATGCCGCCCGCGGCCGCGTTCATGACCTGCCCCAGCATGACCCGGTAGTCGGCCAGGGTGATGCCGGTCTCGAAGAGGTAGGCGCCCGCCTGCTCCAACGCCAGCGGCAGGTGGCCCAGTTCGGTGGCGAGCGCCGTGGCGTCCCGGCGCTGCGCCGGTGTGAGGACGTGGTCCGGTCCGAAGGCGAGGGAGCACAGCAGGGCCACGGCCGTGTCGTCGTCGAGCAGGCCCAGGGGCATGGTGGGGGCGATGCTGTGCCAGCCGGTCGCGATGCGGCTGGTGGCCAGGTGGTGCCCGTCCGGCAGGGTGCCCAGGTAGTGGCGCAGGTCGGCGGGGTCCTCGACGTTGTCGAAGACGAGCAGCCAGCCGGGGTGCCACTGCAGCCACAGGATCGCCCACGCGGCCCGCTCCCGGGTACCGGCCGACGCGGCCCACTGCGGGCACAGCCGGGTGGCGAGGGCGGCCAGACCGGCGACGACCTGCTCGGTGCTCGTGGCGTTGATCCACCACACCAGCGTGTAGGCGTGCCGGTGGGCATGGGCGTAGTGCAGGGCGAGCGTGCTCTTGCCGATCCCGCCCAGTCCGTGGATCGCCCGCGTCCCGGACCCCTGGGTGACCGCGGCCTCCCCCTCGGCGGTCAGGAGCCGGCGCAACGTGGCGAGTTCGTCCTCGCGCCCGACGAACACCCCGGACGCCGACCCGGGCAGGTTCCCGGCCCCCGGCGGGGCCTCCACCTCCCTGGCCCAGCGCACCGCCTCGGCCGGCAGCATCACCACCCGGGCGCCGTCCCCGGTGATCGCCACCCCGACGTCGCCGCCCACCGCCACGGACCGCTGCCCCGTCGCCTGCGGGCCACCGGCCCCGGGCACGAGTCCGTCCGTCACGGCTTGATCGTCGCGTTGTCGCCGGTGACGGCCGTACCGATGGTCTTGGCCGCGACGGACCGCTCACCCGACGCCGTCACGTTCACCGTCTCCCCGGCCGCGGGCAGCATCCGGGCCAGCTCGGCCGACAACCCGGCGTCCTCGCGCAGCGCGCGCTTGACCTGCTGCCGCAGGGCGGCCGCCGCGTCCGCGTCCTCCGGGGCCTCGGCCGCGTCCCGGACGGCGGCCTCCAGCTCCACCCGCCCCCGCTCGTCCCGGCGGTCCCACACCGCCCGCAGGATCCGCCGCCCCAGGTTCGCCGTGGCGTCCACCGCGGCGCTCTCCGCCCGGGTGAACACCGTCACCCCGTACGCGCCCACCGCGGTCGTCAGGCACGGCCCCGCCCGCTCCACCAACCGCACGATCTCCGTACTCACTCGACCCCCCGGAACTCGCGGTCACGCCAGTGTCCAGCGTAGGAACAAAACCCCACGGGCAAGGCCCGAACCCCCGAACCGCCCCCGGGACCCGGGGGGCTTCCCGGTCCCGCGCCCGCACGGGGGCGGCCGAACGGTTTCACGCGGTGTGCGCCGAGGGACGGACAGGGAACGGGCTTCGGTGGGAGGATGGAGCCGACGATTCGTCTGAGGGGGCGTCACATGAATCGGACCACGCGGTGGCTGCTGCTGGCCGCCGGTTCGCTGGTGGTGTTCGGGCTGTGCGTGTGGCTGGGGGACGCGCTGCTCCCGTGGGACCGGCCGGAGCGGGTCGGCGCCGGAGCGGGAGCCGGGGCGGTGCTGGTCGCGGTACTGGTGGCCTGGGGGTCGTCCGTGATCAACCCCGCGTCCCCGCCGCCGTCCCCGCCCCCGCCGCCGTCGGGGGCGACCCGGATCACGGCGTCGGGCGAGCGGTCGGTGGCCACGGGGGACAACACGGGGATCATCGTGACCGGGGACAACGGCACCATCCAGCGGTGAGCGCACAGCAGACGCCCTCCTCCGCCTCCGGCGGCCGGGCCGCCGCCGCGGGCAGCAACCCGGGGGTGATCGCGACCGGCAACGACGCCCGGATCGACCAGCGCACCCTCGTACTGCCACCGGGCGCCGTGGGCCCGGCGGTCGACGGCGAGGCCGTCGTCAGGCTGAACAACCTGCCCGCCTACGACAGCGCCGTGTTCGAGGGCCGCCAGGAGGAACTGCGGGCCCTGGCCGCCGTGCCGTCGGCCGGGACGGGCGTGGTGGCGCAGAGCGTGCGCGGCCTGGGCGGAGTCGGCAAGTCCACGCTGGTGCTCCACCACGCGCGGGCGTTCCTCACCGCCGGGAGCGGCCCGGTGTGGTGGATCGACGCGGAGACCGAAGCGGGCGTCGTGGCCGGGCTGGCGGGACTGGCCACCGCCCTGCACCCGGTGCACGCGGCCCTGCCGCTGGAGGAGGCGGCGGAATGGGCGCTGGTGTGGCTGCAGGGCCGCTCGGGCTGGCTGGTGGTCCTGGACAACGCCGAGGACCCGGCCGACCTGTCCCCCTACCTCGGCCGGCTGACCACCGGCCAGGTCGTGATCACCACCCGACGCGACCTGCCCTGGCGCGACCTCGTCGCCCCCCTGTGCCTGGACACCCTCACCCCGGACGCCGCCGTGGCCGTCCTGGAGGGCGTCACCGGCCGCAGCCGGACCGACGACACCGCGCTCGGCGAGCTGGCCGGCGAACTGGGCTGCCTGCCCCTGGCACTGCAGCAGGCGGGCGCCTACCTGGCGCAGACCCGCACCCCGGCCCGGGACTACCTGGCCGAACTCCGCCGGGACCCGGCCGGCATCCTCGCCACCACGCCCCCCGGTGACGCCCACCAGCGCACCGTGGCCCAGGTGTGGAGCGTCACCCTCAGGGCCGTGGAGGAGGCCGACCCGTACGCGGTGCACCTGCTGCGCATCCTGGCCCACACGGCCCCGGACCCCCTGCCCCGCGACGTCCTGGACACCGCCCTGCCCACGCGCCGGGCGGTCGACCACGCCCTGGGCACACTCGCCGCCTACAGCATGATCACCCTGACGGACCGGACCGTCACCACCCACCGCCTCGTCCAAAGCGTCATCCGCACCACCGCACCCCCGCCCCCCGCGGCACCCACCCGCCTCCGTCGCCTCGCCCGCCGGCTGCGCGGACGCACCCCGGCCGCCCCGCCCTCCCCGCACACCACCGCCCTGATCCTCCTGCTGGACGCCATACCGCCGGGCAGCCCCGAGGAGGTGGACGGCTGGCCCGTCTGGCAGAGCCTCCTGCCGCACCTCCAGGCAGTGATCGCCCACCACCCCGACGACAGCAGGGACCTCCGGCTGGCCGCGATCCTGGGAGAGACGGCGTTCTACCTCCGCAGCCGCGGCCAGGCGCCCGAGGCGCTGCCGCTGGAGAGGCGGGCCCTGGCGATCACCGAGGCGGCGCTGGGCCCGGACCACCTCGTCACCGCCCTGCGGCTGGGCAACCTGGGGACGACGTACTTCGACCTGGGACGGCACGACGAGGCGCTGCCGCTGGCGGAGCGGGCGCTGGCCATCGCCGAGGCGGCGCTGGGCCCGGACCACCCCGACACCGCCCTGCGGCTGGGCAACCTGGCCAGGACGCTCTCCGAGCGGGGGCGGCACGGCGAGGCGCTGCCGCTGGAGGAACGGGCGCTGGCCATCGCCGAGAGGGAGCTCGGGCCGGACCACCCCACCACCTCGTTGCGGCTGGGCAACCTCGCCGCCACCCTCTCCGAGCTGGGACGGCACGGCGAGGCGCTCCCGCTGGAGGAGCGGGCCCTGGCGATCACCGAGGCGGCCCTGGGACCGGACCACCCCACCACCGGACTGTGCCTGGGCAACCTGGCCAGGACCTTTTCCGAACTGGGGCGGCACGGCGAGGCGCTGCCGCTGGAGGAGCGGGCGCTGGCGATCATCGAGGCGGCCCTGGGACCGGACCACCCCGACACCGCCCTGCGGCTGGGCAACCTCGCCGCCACCCTCTCCGAGCTGGGACGGCACGACGAGGCACTGCCCCTGAAGGAGCGGGCCCTGGCGATCACCGAGGCGGCCTTGGGCCCCCACCACCCCGACACCGCCCTGCGCTTGGGCAACCTCGCCGCCAGCCTCTCCGAGCTGGGACGGCACGGCGAGTCGCTGCCGCTGGAGGAACGGGCGCTGACCATCACCGAGAGGGCGCTGGGCCCCGATCACCCCACCACCGCGTTGCGACTGGGCAACCTGGCCAGGACCTTCTCCGAGCTGGACCGGCGCGGCGAGGCGCTGCCGCTGGAGGAGCGGGCCCTGGCGATCACCGAGGCGGCGCTGGGACCCCACCACCCCACCACCGGGCTGCGGCTGGGCAACCTCGTCGTGACGCTCTCCGAGCTGGGCCGGCACACGGAAGCACTACCACTGGCGGAACGGGCGCTGGCGATCACCGAGGCGGCCCTGGGACCGGACCACCCCGACACCGCGCGACGGCTGAGCGACCTCGCCGAGATCCGGCGCCGACTGGAGCGGGACGACACCGACCCGACGTGACGACCGGCCCGACGTGACGGCGGCGCCGCGAGCCCACCCGACCGGCGAACCGCCACGGACCGTCGCCGGCCCCCGAACCCGAGGCCCGCGCCCGACCGGAGCCGCTTCCGCTCCGCCTCCACCCCGGGTCTCCCGGAGGGAGCGGCGACTGCCGCCGTGGCGCTCGGCCGAAGCCCCGGACGGCACACCGGACCTGGCCACCGGCCCGTAACGCCTGATCAGATCACCGGCGGCCCCGCTTCGACACGGCGCAGCACCGGGAGGAAGCGGTCCACGTCAGGGCCGGTCTGGACGTGCCGTTCGTCCCACCAGGTGGCACCGGCCTCGTACAGGGGACCGATCACGTCCCTGGCCCTCGCCGCGTCCGGGGACGTGGCACCGCCGAGCACCAACTCGAAGGGGCGCTCGGCCCTGACCGTACGGTGCTTGCGCACATAGGCGACCAGTTCGCGCACCTCCGTCACGTCCGGCACGTGTCCGTGCCGGGCCGTCTCGAAGAGAGGCACCGCGCCGTCCCACCGCGCTGCCCGCCGCATGGGCGCACGACGCGGCCAGAACCCGCCGATCCACACCGGCGGACCGGGCCGCTGCACGGTCGCGGGCAGCAGCGTCACGTCCCGGACCTCGTAGTGCCGACCGCGGTGGTCCACCGGCTCACCGGACCAGAAGCGCCTCAACAGCTCCAGCCCCTCGTCCAGGCGCTCGGCGAGGACACGTGGTTCGGCGGCGTCACCGAAGCTGCGGTACTCGTCCTCGACCGGACCGCCCAGCCCGGCGGCGAAGACCACCCGGCCGCCGCTGAGATGGTCCAGGGTGGCCACGTGGCGGGCGAGTTGCTGCGGACGGTAACGAGGGACCGGCGTCAGCAAGGTGCCCAGCCGGATCCGGGAAGTGGCCAGCGCGGCCGCGGTCAGGAGCATCCAGGGATCTCCGAAGGGACGCCCTTGGTGCCGTCGGTGCAGTACGTGGTCCCAGGCGAAGAGCCCGTCCCAGCCCGCCTGTTCGGCGGCGGCCGCAACAGCCGCGACATTACGAGGGTCGGCGAAGTCACCGAAGTTCGGGATGTTCACAGAGAAGCGCACACCAGCAGGATGCGCAGCCGGCCACGAAGCGACAACCGGATCCGGACGCGACCGGCTGACCGGCCACCAGTCCTCCGCGCCCCTTGCGGACCGGTGGGAGAACTCGCGGCCGCAGCATGCGGGATGCGAACCCGTGGCACCCGCTTCAAGGGAGCGGCTGGGTGATCCCAGGCCTGAGCTGCGGCTTCACCGGCCGAGGAAAGAGGTGGGTACTCGACCGCGGGGCACCGGCGTTGACCGTGGCTGACCCCTGCGTCTGGCACGGTTGTGGCACGAACCTCAGCCGACGACAGTCAGCCACGACGGCGGGCGCGCCGACCGACGAGGCGCGCGTGTGCCTCGCTGCACCCTCCACCGGCCTCAGCCGCGCTGCTGGCTTGCGCCGTCGACCAGAGCAACCCGCGACGGCCGGCACCGTCACGACGGAGTGTGAGCCATCAGCTTGGGAATCACCGCCACCCGTTTCGGCCACCTGGTTTCTGTCCTGCCAAAACGTCCTCCGCGGCGGCACTGGTGGACGGCCGGGCGACACCCCCGTTCACCGCTGTTCACCGCTCTGAAGGGCACGACCGGGGCACGGTGCCGGAACATCGAGCAGGTGCCTGCGGGGAGGGGGAAGTCGGAACCAGCGCGGGTGCGCCTCCGGATCGCCGTCCCGGACTCGATCGGAAAGTCGGCTTCGAGGACTCCTCCCGCTGCTCGATCAGTCCCCGCACCCGCTACGCCTTCCGCGCGGACGTCCAGCCCTGGCGACGGAGGTTTTCGAAGCCGTCCAGGAGGAGGTCCAGGGTGAATTCGAACTCGAACTGGTCGTCGCAGCCGCCACCCACCGTGGAGCCCCCGTCGTGCGCGGCCGTCGCGGCCAGTTCCGCGATGTGCGGGTAGCGCGCCGCCAGGCCGGGGTCCGGTGGGCCGGAGGGGCCCGAGGCGTCGAACAGTTCCTGGCTGAAGCCGAGGAGGCGGCTGCCCATCGCGTGCATGACGTGATGCGTGAGGTCGGCGGAGAGGCCGCCGTCCCGGAAGCTCCCGGCCATCGAGTCCAGGTACGCGAGCACGGCCGGGGTGGGGCCGGTCCGCGACTCGATGACCCGGGCCGCCCAGGGGTGGCGCAGCAGGACCCGCCGGGCCGAGAGGATCCGCCCGCGGACCACGCGCTGCCAGTCGGGGCCCGAGGCCGGCGGGTCGATCTCGCCGACGACGGCGTCGACCATGCCGTCGAGCAACTCCTCCTTGTTGGCCACGTGCTTGTAGAGGGCCATCGGTACGACGCCCAGCTCCTGCGCGAGCCTGCGCATGCTGAGCGCGTCGATGCCGGTGGCGTCGGCGAGCGCGACGGCGGCGCGCAGGACGCGGTCCCTGTTCAGGGGGATTCGTTGCGTGCGCGTGGCTTCCTGCGGGGTCATTTCCGTTCGGCCCCTTCCCTCCTCGACAGCCTTCTCCTTGACGAGTGTACGCCGTACACCTATGGTCGCTGTCAGGTGTACGACGTACACCACCATTGAGCGAGGGGGCTGGAGAAGATGAGTCCGGACCGGAGAACCGCGGTGACCGCCGGGTCGCTGTTCCTGTTGACCGAGGCCGCCGCGATAGCCGGGGCGATCCTGTACCGCCCCTTGTTGGGCGCCGCGGACGGCCGGCTCGCGCAGGGTGCCGACACGCAGGCACTGCTCGGGGCGCTCTGCGAGATGGTGCTGGTGGTGGCGGTGGCCGGTACCGGGGCGGCACTGTTCCCCGTCCTGCGGCGCCACGGCGAGGGGCTCGCGCTCGGGTACGCCTTCGGGCGGCTGCTGGAGGCGGCCGTCATCGCCCTCGGGATCGTCGCCGTCCTGGCGCTCGTCACCCTGCGGCGGGACACGGGGACGGCGGACGGCGCCGATGCCGCTCTGGTGGCCGTGCACGACTGGACGTTCCTGCTCGGGCCCAACATCGCCCTCGGCCTGAACACTGTCCTGCTCGCGTACCTGGCGTACCGCGCACGGCTCGTACCGCGCTTCATCGCCGCGCTCGGCCTGGTCGGCGGGCCACTGATCTGCGCCTCGGCCGTCGCCGTGGTGTTCGGGGCCTACGCGCAGCTCTCCGTGGCGGGGGCAGCCGCCGCGCTCCCGGTGTTCGCCTGGGAGCTGGGACTGGCCGGGTGGCTGATCGTCAGGGGATTCGGGCCCGGCTCAGGCGCCGCGTCCCGGGCAGACGGGGAAGTGGCTGATCCGGCGGGTGTCCGTCGGTGAGGCCGGCCCGAGCCTGACGACCGTGCCGTCGTTGTCGCGGCCCATCGCCGTGAAGGACTGGGAGATCCGGACAACGAACAAGGCCCGGGTCGATGACCTGGGCCTTCTGCGTGGAGCGGGTGACGGGGATCGAACCCGCGCTCTGAGCTTGGGAATCACCGTGCGATCACCTACGCGTCATGCCCCTGACCTGCGCGGATACCCTCACAGTTCGCGCTGTGGTGGAGCTCGAAGTGACCGCTGCTGACCGCTCCTCCCCGCTCGTTCTGGCACGCATCCGGCATGGATGGCCTCCGCCCCGAGCTTCCGACTGAAGGGTCATCGGGGGCGGTGGGCTGATCGAAGGGCTGTTGACCTCCAATGATCAGTTGGGGTCAGGAAGGTTGTCGTACTTCGCTGTTGTGCCGCTTCGACAGCGCTGGTCGGTGTTCGGCCAGTACGATGCGCGGGCTGGGCAGTGTCCACGCGATGGGGGGAGGGGCTATGAGGATCAAGGATCCGGAGTACCCGGCAGCGATCGAAGCGGCTGTGGAGATCCTGCGGAAGCGGGCCGGCCAAGGACTGACCATCACGTACGGGGAACTGAGTGCCGAGTTGGCAGCCCAGGGCTTCGACTCCATCCCGCCTCACCGCGGAGTCATGACCTATCTGCTCAAGGACGTCTGTCTCCACCGCAACGAGGACGGACGAGCACCGATGCTCTCGGCGATCGTGGTGAACAAGACCAGCCGGGAGCCGTCCGATCAGTTCTCCACCCTTGCCCGAAGCCTGCCCTTCTCACGGTCGGCTGACTGGAACTGGTGGGACGAGCAGCAGCCCGTGTTCGCTGAGTACCGCGAGGAGTGACGTCGGCCCTCGATACTAGCTTTAGAAGTTCGATCGAGGGCGCTGTGCAACCCGCACGCCGGGACGTCCGGCCGCCGCGCTGGGTCGCTCGTGGATGCGGCTGTGCGCCCTCGTTGATGTCAGCCGTGGATGTCAGGACCGGAAGAGCTGGGGGTTCGGGCATGGCTCCAGCGGGTCCTCGGGACGGTCCGCCCACTTCCACCAGACGTGGCGAGAGGGGCAGCGCCACAGCACGCGGCAGGTTCGCGCGCCATCATCTTCCCGGCCGGAGAGGACGAGGCCGCCGGCCCTCATCGTCTGGGCGCACTCGGGGCATGTGGGCGGAGCTGCTGACATGGGGCGCAACCTACCTTGGCCCGAAGCGGCGACGCGCCCCAGGCGCCCCTCTTGAGCCGTCACACGGCTCTACCAGCCCGTTGTCAGTGCCGAGGCCTATGCTGCTGAGAGTGTCACAGAAGGGTTTGCGTTGGCGCAGACCTGGTGTCGTGGCGCCAGTTCAAGTCCGGTCTGCGTCTCCTGCATGAAAGGGGCTTCATGGACAGAAGTAGGGTTGGTGAGTTGCATTACATTACGTCGATCACGAATTTGACATCTATAGTCGAGCGAGGGCTGCTCAGCCATATCAGGGCAGCATCACTGCCGCACAAGTCGGTAGCCATGGAGTCGGTGCAGGATCGGCGGAGGGGTAAGCGCGTCCCGAACGGGGGGCTCCTCCACTCGTATGCGAATCTATACTTTGATGCGCGGAATCCCATGATGTACAGGCTGTTCAATCAGGAGGCTCGGCGAGACCTGATCGTCATCCGAATTTCAAACGCGGTCCTCGATCTGCCCGATGCAGTTTTGACTGACGGTAATGCGGCTGCTGGAACCACTCGTTTCTTCGATTCTCCGACCGGTTTGAAATATCTGGACGAATCCCGTATCTATGCTGAGTCTTGGAACTATGCCGACCCGTTTGAGAAGGCGGAACGAAAGCGTCAAAGGTGCGCTGAAATGCTAATTCCTGAGTTCGTGTCGCCTGATCACATCGTGGGTTGCTATACTCTGAATCAGGAACATTTGGCGACTTGCGTCGACGCGGACCCGCATTGGAAGGTGGAGGTGAACAGGAATGTCTACTTCCGCTAGTAACGTGCGGATTGTCCAAGGGGACCTGTTGAAGTCCCCAATGTACGGACTGATTAATACCGTAAACACTGTTGGTGTCATGGGAAAGGGTATCGCTCTCGCATTCAAGAAGCGTTACCCGGCGATGTACGAAGACTATGTTCAGCGATGCCGTTCTGGTTTGGTTAGATTGGGTGAGCCTTACCCCTTCGACGCGGGCGACCATGTAGTCATCAACTTTCCGACCAAGGGGCATTGGCGCAGTGTAAGTCGCCTGAGCGATATCGTGGCGGGCCTTGAATATTTGCATGCCAATTATCGGAAGTGGGGGATCAGGAGCCTTGCTGTTCCGCCCCTAGGATGCGGTAATGGGCAGCTCGAATGGTCTGTAGTCGGCCCCACCCTAGTGCAACACCTTGAGCGGTTCGACATTCCTGTAGAGCTTTATGCGCCCTTCGACGTGAATCTCGATGGCCATGAACAGCTAGATCTCTGGGGTTCGGGACAGGTTGCCGGGTCGGCCCAGTTTGTTGAGCCATGGCAAATTGCATTGGTCGATATTCTGGATCGGCTAGAAAGGCAGCCTTATCGCTGGCCGGTTGGGCGAGTAATGTTCCAGAAGATTGCGTATTTTGCTACAGCTGCGGGCGTGCCTACAGGTCTCGAGTATGAGCGCGCGAGCTATGGTCCGTTCTCTAGTCAAGTGAAACCCACCGTTGCCCGACTGCAAAACAACGGCTTGATTCTAGAGCAACAGCGCGGAAATATGTTCGAAGTTCGAGTTGGCCACACCTTCAAGGATGCGCGCGAAGAGTATCGAGAGCATATCGAGAAGTGGGATCATGCAATCGAGCAGACAATGGACCTCGTGGCTCGCTTTGACTCAACACAGGCCGAAATTGCAGCTACAGTTCACTATACCTGCAAGTTTTTGAGCCTTAAGTATGGGACTCGGCCGACTGCCTCCCAAATCCTTCGTGCTGTGGAAGCGTGGAAGGTCAGACGACGCCCGCCGCTTAGAAGCGAAGACATTCTGCGATCGATTGTCCATCTAGCGACGCTGGGATGGATCGACGTAGAGGCGGACGCGAGCATTGAAGAGGCCTTGTCTGAGCTTTCGGCTCTCTAGTTCTTGTTTTGATGAGTGCGTCATTGCCGTCAGGTCGGTGGAGCGGGTTTGGCCGGTGTCCTGCCTGGTTTGGGGCCGAGCATGATTAGGGGGCCGTACGCTGGTTGGCAATTCGGGCAGGCTTTGGACCTGCCCGTAATGAGCACGAGTGGCCCCCCGGTCTTGCTCGGCGCGGGACCCGGACCGGGGAGGTGGCTAAAGCCGCGGAGCCGACCGCCCCAGCCACAGCGGGTTTCTCCCACCATCAACCCGAGCTGCTAGGCGTGCGGCCGGCGGCCGGGCCGGAGCGGGGCGGAGACAGGAGCGTCGGCCCGGACGACGGGCCGCGCCCGCCGTGCTGTGCGCGGCGGGCGCCTTGAACCCGTAGAGAAAGTTTGAATCACGCTCGGGTCCCCTTGGTGATCGCTAGGGCTCGTGCAGCCGGACCTTGCCGTCCCGTGGTGTAGAACCCTGGGTATGGGGAGTGAGCGGCGGGAGGGGATGAAGGCGCTGGGGATGCGTCTTCGGGGACTGCGCACTGAAGGTGGTCTGGCAGGTGCCGTGGTGGCGCAACGGGCCGGGGTGGGACAGCCGACTGTGTCCAAGGTGGAGACAGGGCGGATGGTTCCGAGTGCCATGGACGTGTACACGCACGTCGTGCAGGACACGCAGCGCGAGGCCATGAGCCACATGGACCGGCTGCTCAGGAAGAGGCGTCCCGGTCGTCAGTGACCGACGCCGTTGATGTCAAATACGGATGTCAAAGGCCCCGGACCGTGATCGGTCCGGGGCCTTTGCGCTGGTGCCCCCGGCAGGATTCGAACCTGCGACACCCGCTTTAGGAGAGCGGTGCTCTATCCCCTGAGCTACGGAGGCGGGGTGGTCCCAGACAGGGTAGCGGATCGGAGCCGGGTGGTGGCGGTGAGGTGGGGGGTGGGGGCGGAGCGGTGGTCGCCGCGTCGGGGGTGCCGTGGTGGAGGGCCTCCGGCAGTCGGGTGGTGGCGCCCTGCATGGGCGTCGGGGCCGGTGGGCGGCGCCCAGGTCGGCGGGCCCTGCCGGTCCGGCGGGCTTCCGTCGGTACGGCGAGGTCCTGGCGGATGCCGGCCGCCGGGCGCCGGCCCGCCGTGAGCGCCAGCCCCGGGTGCCCGATGTGCGCACCGGCCGTCGGGGGTCGGGTGGGGGTTCGGTACCGTCCCCGGGTGTCGTACGTGGAGAGTTCGTCGCGGGTCGAGGCCCTGCTGACCGCGCCCGGGGCGCCGTTCGCCGTGGTGCGGGGGGAGGGCGGCCGGCTGGAGTACGTGTCCGGGCCGCGCACGCTGCGGGAGTTCGTGGAGGCCACCTGGGCCTTCGGGGACGCGCCGTTCCTCGTGGGCGAGGACGGGGCCGGGTACACGTACCGCGAGTTCCTCGGCGCCGCCTGCGGGTTGGCGCGGCGCCTCGCCGACGGGTACGGGCTGCGCCCCGGCGACCGGGTCGTGATCGCGGGGCGGAACCATCCCGAGTGGCAGGTCGCGTTCTGGGCGGCGCAGTTCGCCGGGCTGGTCGCGGTGCCGCTGAACGCCTGGTGGACGGCGGGCGAGTGCGCGTACGCCCTCGACGACTGCGCACCGAAGGCGCTCCTCGTCGACGACGAGCGGGCCGTGCTGCTGCGGGGCTGGGCCGAGCGGAACGGCGTGCCGTGCCTCGGCTTCCGCGACGCCGCCCGGGACACCTCCGCCGTCGCGCCGCCGGCCGTGGACGTGCTGCCCGACGACGACGCGACCATCCTCTACACCTCCGGCACCACCGGCCGTCCCAAGGGCGCCGTCGCCACCCACCGCGCGCAGGTCGCCGCCGCGATCAACCCGCGCTACCAGGCCGCGGCGGCCGCGCTGGAACGGGGTGCCGTGCCGGGTGCGGGGCGGCCGCCGGTCTCGCTGACGACCTTCCCCTTCTTCCACGCCGCCGCGTTCACCTCCCTGTACGCCGTGATGGCCGCCGGCGGCACGCTCGTGCTGATGCGCCGGTGGGATGCCGAGCGGGCCCTCGACCTCGTCGACCGGTACCGCGTCACCCACTACGCGGGCGTCCCCACCACCGCCCTCCAGCTCCTCGACGCGGCCGGCGGGAAGCGGCTGGAGAGCCTCACCCACCTCAACACCGGCGGCGCCCCCGCGCCCCCCGCGCTGGTCCGCCGCCTCACCGAGGCGTACGGCGACCGGGTCGAGCCGCGCAACGGCTACGGGCTGACCGAGACCTGCGGCGGCGTCCTCGCCCACTACGGCGAGGCGTACCGGCGCCGGCCCGACCGCGTCGGCCGCCCCACCCCGGTCACCGAGGTCCGCGTCGCCGGGCCCGACGGGCGGCCGGTGCCGGACGGGGAGACCGGCGAGCTGCTGCTGCGCGGCCAGAGCCTGGTCCGCGGCTACTGGCGCGACCCGGAGGCGACGGCGGCGGCGTTCACCGCGGACGGGTGGTTCCGGACGGGCGACCTGGCCGTGGTGCGCGAGGACGGGCGGGTCAGTGTCGTCGACCGGATCAAGGACGTCGTCGTCCGCGGTGGCGAGAACGTCCACTGCGTCGAGGTCGAGGCCGCCCTGCACGGGCACCCCGCCGTCGCCGAGGCGGCGGTGCTGGGCGTGCCCCACCCCGTCCTGGGCGAGGAGGTCGCCGCGGTGGTACGGCTCCGGGAGGCGCCGCACGCGGTCACGGCCGAGGAACTGCGGGCGCACGTCGCGCGGGACCTCGCCGCGTACAAGGTGCCCGCGCACGTCGTCGTCCGGGACGGGCCGCTGCCCCGCAACGCGGGCGGCAAGGTCCTGAAGGACGAGCTGAGGCGGGCCTTCGCGGATGGGGGACGGGCGGGGTGAGGGGTGAGGTGTCGGACGGGGGATGACCCGGGGGTGCGGCGGTGTCCTCCGGTGGCGGGGGCGGTGACGGGCCTGGTGGCGGGGCCGGTGACGCCCTCCGGTGGCAGGGCCCCGCCCCGTACGGCAGCCCGCCTCCGGTGGGAGGGCCCGTCCCGTGCGGCCGCCCCCCCGGTGGCAGCGAAGATCCCCCGTCTCAGCCGCGAGTCACCCGCACGCGGTACGCGCCGTTCCGTTCCCGTGACAGGACCGTCACCCTCACCCCGGCCGCCTCGTCGTGGAACGTCTCGCCGGGGCCGTACGGCGCGTCGGACAGTTCGGCGTGGACGTTCGGGCGGCGGGTGCAGCCGCCGCTGTCGCGGTCGCCGTCCTCGACGGTCACGGGGCCCTGGCCGGTGTCCACGTCGGCCCGCACCCGGTAGACCAGCACGCCCGGCTCGCACACCGCCTCGTCGTTGCCCTCCCGGGAGCGGACCTCCAGCGCGTACCCGGCCGTCTCGCCCAGCGGGACGACCGCCAGCTTCACGCCGCGGCCCGCCCGGGCCAGGGGCGTCAGCGTGTACTCGCGGGTGCCGCGCCTGGACGCGCAGCGCACCTGGTCGCCGTCGAGCCAGCCCAGCTTCCACTTGTGCCAGCCCAGCAGATCGTTGTTGGCGCCCCAGTCCTCGGACATGATGTCCCAGTGGCCGACCGCCGCCCCGCCCTCGGCGGTGTACAGGTCGGGCAGGCCGAAGACGTGGCCGTTCTCGTGCGGCAGCACCCGGTAGCCGGTCTCGTGGAAGGAGCCGGAGCCGTCGTCCTGGCGGCTGTACACGAACGACGTGTTGGACAGCGTCACCCCGTCCGCGCCCGGCGCCTCGCCGTTCCCGGAGAACGTGACGGACAGGACCGTGTCCAGCGCCGAGGGGCCCGCGTTCGGTGTGACCAGGACGTTGACCAGGTCGTACGTGCTGAAGTCGACGCGCTCGTCGGCCGCCTCGACGATGTGCTCGACCAGTTTGCGGTACCCCGGCTCGTACGGCGCGCCGCGGTCGATGCCGTACGCGGGGAACGGCAGCGGCATCCGCAGCCAGTCCGGGACGGGCGCGTACGGGACGTACCGCAGCCGCCCGTAGGAGCTGACGCGGAACCAGTCGGCGGTCTGCGGGAAGAACTCCGCGAACCGGCGCATCGCCGGCTCCTCGCCGGGCGCGTCCGGGAAGTCGATCATCAGGTTGAGGGCGCGGACCACGCCGGTGGAGCGGGCGTAGCCGGGCGGGGTGGGGATGCCCTCGGACATCTGCACGCCGGGCTCCGCCCGGATGCGGCACGCGGCGAGGCTCCCGGGGTCGGCGGCCTCCGCGAGCGCCCGCGCGCCCGGGTCGGCGGCCCCCGCCCCCGCGGTGGCGGGGGCGGGCCCGTGGAGGGTGGCGCTCGCCGTGGCGAGGGCGGCCACGGCGAGCGCCGTGACGGTTCCGATCGCGGCCGTCCTGCGTATTCGCCGTCTCCGGCTGGTCGGCTGCTGCATGCCCACAGCCTGTTCCGGGTGGTGCGGGGGCGCTCGCCGGGTGGCCCGATCGTGGGAATCCGCAGGTGAAGTGACGCAGGTCACAAGAGGGGGCGAAATAAGTGGGGACGGTCTCCCCGTTTGCAAGGGTGCCGCCGGTAAGCGGGGAGGATCTCCCCGGTTGACGGCGGCCCTGTCCGAACCCGAGCCGAGGAGTGCAGCCGTGACCGCCACGACCATCGCGGGTACCGCCGTTCCGGCGGCGGGCGCGGCGTCCGGCACGCCCGAGGCGGCCGCCGGGTGCGGCGGCTTCGAGGCGGGGCGCGCCCCCCGGCTCCGGGCGGACGCGCTGCGCAACCGGGAGCGGATCGTCGCGGCCGCCCGGGAGATGTTCGTCGAGTCCGGGGCGCAGGTCGCGCTGGACGAGATCGCCCGCCGCGCCGGCGTCGGCAACGCCACCCTGTACCGGCACTTCCCGGACCGCGAGGCCCTGGTCCACGAGGTCGTCGTCTGCGTGATGGCGCGCATCACGCGGAGCGCCGAGCGGGCCGCCGCCGAGGAGGCCGACCCGTTCGGCGCGCTGCGGCGCTTCACCCACGAGGCGGCCGACGAGCGGATCGGCGCCCTGTGCCCGATGCTCTCCGGCACCTTCGACCACGACGAGCCCGGCATCGCCGCCGCGCGCGACCGGCTGGAGGGCGCGGTGCAGGGGCTGTTCGAGCGTGCCCAGGCGGCGGGGCGGATGCGCCCCGACGTCGCCGTGGGCGACCTGCTGGTCGCCCTGTCCCAGCTGACCCGGCCGCTGCCGGGCACCGCGTGCCCGGTCAACGACCAGTTCGTCCACCGCCACCTCCAGCTGCTGCTCGACGGCCTGGAGGCCCCCGCCCGCTCCGAGCTGCCCGGCGCCCCGGCGACCCTGGAGGCCCTCCGGCAGCACGGCCGCCCCTGACCGCGGCCGGCCGCCGCCCCGACGGCGGGCCCTGACACGGGGCCCGGGGCCGCGCGCCGGTGCCGCCGACCGCGCACCACCCCCGCCGTACGGCCTCGTTCCGCTCCCCGGAGCCGCTCCTTCCATGCCCGCGTACCTCATTGACGACTTATCAGGTGGCCTCATCCATGTCGAAAACCTCTGAAGCAGCCGGAGTGCTGCCCGATCCGAACCGCTGGAAAGCGCTCGTCTTCATCGCCCTGGCCCAGCTGATGGTGGTCCTCGACGCGACCATCGTGAACATCGCGCTGCCCTCCGCCCAGCAGGACCTGGGCATCTCGGACGGCAACCGCCAGTGGGTCATCACCGCGTACGCCCTCGCCTTCGGCGGGCTGCTGCTGTTCGGCGGCCGGATAGCCGACCTGTGGGGCCGCAAGCGGACGTTCGTCGTCGGCCTGCTCGGCTTCGCCGCCGCGTCCGCGCTGGGCGGTGCCGCGACCGGTGAGGCGATGCTGCTCGGATCCCGCGCCCTGCAGGGCGCCTTCGGCGCGCTCCTGGCGCCCGCCGCGCTGTCCCTGCTCGCCGTGACGTTCACCGAGGCCCGCGAGCGGGCCAAGGCGTTCGGCATCTACGGCGCCATCGCGGGCGGCGGCGGGGCGGTCGGTCTGATCCTGGGCGGCTTCCTCACCGAGTACCTGGACTGGCGCTGGACGTTCTACGTCAACATCCCGTTCGCGATCGTGGCCGCGGCCGGCGCGTACTTCGTGATCCGTGAGCCCGCCGGCGGCCGGAACCGCTCGCCGCTCGACGTCCCGGGCGTCGTCCTGTCGACGCTGGGCCTGGTGGCGCTCGTGTACGGCTTCACGCGCGCCGAGTCGCACGGCTGGACCGAGGCCGGGACGCTGGCCGTCTTCGCCGCGTCGGTGGTGCTGCTGGCCTCGTTCGTCGCCGTCGAGTCGTCGGTGAGGAGCCCGCTGCTCCCGCTGCGCGTGATGACCGAGCGCAACCGCGGCGGCGTCTACCTCTCCCTCGGCCTCGCGGTCATCGCGATGTTCGGCCTGTTCCTCTTCCTCACCTACTACCTCCAGGTGGTGAAGGGCTACTCGCCGCTGAGGACCGGCTTCGCGTTCCTGCCGATGGTCGTCGGCATGATCACCGGCTCCACCCAGATCGGCACGCGGCTGATGACCCGCGTCCCGCCCCGGCTGCTGATGGGCCCCGGCTTCCTGACGGCCGCCGTCGGCATGCTGCTGCTGACCCGGCTGGAGATCGACACCTCGTACGCGGGCCTGATCCTGCCCGCGCAGCTGCTGCTCGGCCTGGGCATGGGCACGGCGTTCATGCCGGCGATGTCCCTGTCGACGCACGGCGTCCAGCCGCGGGACGCGGGGGTGGCCTCCGCGATGGTCAACACCTCGCAGCAGGTCGGCGGGGCCATCGGCACGGCCCTGCTCAACACCATCGCCGCCTCCGCGACCACCGCGTACCTCACCGCCCACGCGGCGTCGGCGACCTCGCCGCAGGCGCAGCGGCTGGTGCAGCTGGAGGCCATGGTGGAGGGCTACACGTCGGCCATCTGGTGGGCGGTCGGCATCCTCGTCGTCGCCGCCTCGATCGCGCTGACGCTGGTCAACACCGGCCGCCCGAACCTCGCCCCGGGCGGCGCGGCGAAGGACGGCGCACCCGGTGACGAGGTGCAGGTGCCGGTCCTGGCCCACTGAGCCCGCCGCCCCGCGCCGTCCCCTGCCCTGGTTCCGCCCGTCAGCGGAGCCAGGGCAGGTCCGCGTTCGGGTCCGACGGCTCCAGCGCGTCGGCCACCACGCGCATGATCGAGCCGAGCTGGTCGACCTGCTCGGGCGTGAGCCGGTCGAACATCGCCTGCCGCACGGCCTCGACGTGGCCGGGCGCGCTGCGGCGCAGCACCTCGAAGCCCTCGTCCGTCAGGTACGCGTTCTGGCCGCGCTTGTCGGAGGGGCAGTCCTCGCGGCGCACCCAGCCGTTCTTCTCCAGGCGCGCGACGGCGTGGGAGAGCCGGGAGCGGGTGATCTTCGCGCCCTTCGCCAGCTCCGTCATCCGCATCCGGCGGCGGGGCGCCTGGGAGAGCTGGACGAGCAGTCCGTAGTAGATGTGCGGCATGCCCGCGTCGCGCTGGAGCTGCCGGTCGAGGTGGTCCTCCAGGAGCATGGTGGCGTGGACGTAGGACCGCCAGACGCGCTGCTCGCGGTCGGTCAGCCAGCGCGGCTCCGCCCCGGACCCCGACGCCGTCCCGGACGCGCCATCCTCGTTGATGGATGCGGTATTCATGCATCCACTCTACTTCTCCTTGAAGGTTCAACTAGATCGCGTTACCGTGGAACGTACACAAGCTTGAAACTTCAAGTTCGTGGCCCCCGTGATGCGAAGAGGACCCGCCATGACCGACACCGCCGAGCGGATGCCCGCCCTCTACCTCTCCCACGGCGCCCCGCCGCTCGCCGACGACCCCGTGTGGCCCGGCCAGCTCGCCGCGTGGGCCGCCGACCTGCCCCGGCCGACCGCGATCCTCGTGGTCTCCGCCCACTGGGAGGAGGCGCCGCTCGCCCTCGGCGCCACCGAGACCGTGCCGCTCGTGTACGACTTCTGGGGCTTCCCCGAGCACTACTACCGCGTCCGGTACCCGGCCCCCGGCGCACCGGCGCTCGCCGAGTCGGTCCGCAAGCTGCTGCGCGCCCCCGGCACGCCCGTGCAGGACATCCCCGACCGGGGCCTCGACCACGGCGCGTACGTGCCGCTCGTCGAGATGTTCCCGGACGCCGACGTGCCCGTCCTCCAGATGTCCCTCCCGACCCTCGACCCGGCCAGGCTGATGGAGCTGGGCCGCAGGCTGGCACCGCTGCGCGACGAGGGCGTGCTCGTCGTCGGCAGCGGCTTCTTCACCCACAACCTCGCCGCGCTGCGGCAGGGCGGAGTCCCCGCCTGGTCGGCCGAGTTCGACGACTGGGGCCGCCGCGCCCTGGCCGAGCGGGACGTGGACGCCCTGCTGGACTTCCTGCACAAGTCCCCGGCCGGGCGGCTCGCCCATCCGCGCACGGAGCACTTCGCGCCGCTGTTCGTGACCCTCGGCGCCGCGGACGCGGCGGGCGAGCTGGACACGGGCCGCAGCGTCGTCGACGGGTTCTGGATGGGGCTGGCCAAGCGGTCCGTGCAGTTCGGCTGAGCCCTCAGCCGAACCAGGGGTCGATCAGCCCGACCGACCGCACGGTGGCGGCCAGCGCGACCGGGTCGCCCACGTCGAGCGCGGTGTCGGCGAACTTGATCACGTGGTCGTCGCCGTGGGCGGCGGCCCGCTCGAAGACCTCCTCCGCCGTCGGGACGGCCGCCGGCCGGTATGGCACGGCCGCCGCCGGCGTGTACGCGGCCGTGACCGCCGCGCTCGCCGCCCACGCCGCGCCGACGCTGGGCGCCCACAGGTCCCGCGGCAGGGCCGGCAGGGTGCGCAGCACGGCGTTGGGCGCGGTCGCGGCGTGGACCAGCATGACCGGCTCGCCGTGCGCGTGCGTGGCGTAGCGGTGGGTGGCGGCGGTGACGAGCTCGGCGAGGAGCCCGCGCGCGGCGTCCGGGCCGCCGGGCGCGGCGCCCCACCCCGGCAGGGCGGTGAGCTGCGCCAGCCGGTGCCGGATGCCCTCGGTCTGGTCCGGTACGGCCGGTACGGCGTCCAGGGCGGCGGCCGCGGTGGGCGCGGCGGCCAGGGTGGCGAGCGGCGGCAGGGGCTGGTGGCGGGCGGCCCAGTAGCCGAGGGCGTGCGCGAGTTCGGTGACGCGGGGAGCGGTCTCCTCGGTGGTGAGCAGGGTCCGTACGGCGTGCCCGACGCGGATCACCGGATGCGTGGCCCCGCCCGCGATGCCGGGCAGCAGGCGCGGCCACCACTCGGCGAGGACCTCGCGCCAGGGCCGCCCGGAGGTCTCCCGTTCGAAGTACCCGGCCCAGTCCGCGATCCTGGCCGGGTCGCCCAGGGCCTCGCGCCAGTTGTCCCGCGTCACGCGCGCCCGGGGGGCCGGCATGTCCTCCAGCCTGTCCCGGTACGCGTCGAGCCAGCGGTGCACGCGCGGTGCCCGGCCGCGCCGTACGAGCGCCTCGACGGCCATCGGCGCGTGGTTGCTGAGCCATCCCTGCCGCTCGGGGCCGGAGGCGTGCAGCCGCTCCAGTGCCTCGTCGAGGATCCCGGTGGTGTCGGGCACTTCGGGGGCGCCGAGGGGGTGGGCGGCGTGGGTGGTGCCGGCGTCGAGGGCGTCGGCGGTGTGGGGGGTGCGGGTGGCGGTGGTGTGGGGGGTGCGGGTGGTCGGGGTGTCCTTGCTGTCGGTGTCCTCCATGGCCCGGACCCTAGGCCGGGCGCCGCGCCCGGCGGAACGGGCGGCGGACCTAGTCCCGGGGCCCGAGCGGCCCTCCCCGGGGTCCTGGTCCCCGCCCGCGACGGTCCGGGTCGGAACATTCCGGGCATCTCTCCCGTTCTTCCGGGCAACCGAGAGGCGAGAGGGGGCGTCTTCCCGGTCGAAGGGCGAGCGGGGGCGGCGCCGTTCGGAGGGAGGATGCCGGATCACATGTGACGGCCGTCTCACGTACGCGGGGTCATGCGGCTCCCAGGGGGGCCGGGAGACCGGTCGCCTTTCCCGTCCCGACCTGCACTTCTGCCTGATCGATCATCAGGCACCCCATCCGTCGGGCGGCACAGGGTACTGCATGATCGGCGAAATCGATGGGCGGCATGGGAATTCTGTCCGGATTCCAGTCGTTGTTTCCGTCGGATGCAGGGCACCCGCAAGGGTGTCGCGACCTACTCAGTAAGGGAGCTCGCATGGCAACCCGTGCCGTCGCCCGTCCGGAGTCCGCCACCACCGGCACCGCTCGGGCCAACAGCGTTCGCGCCGTGGGCGGGGAGATCGCCGACCGCGACCTGGTCGGCATGTACCTCGACGAGATCGCGCGCACGCCGCTGCTCGACGCCGCCAAGGAGGTCGAGCTGTCCCAGATCATCGAAGCGGGCGTGTACGCCCAGCAGATCCTGGACGGCGAGGTGGAGACGGAGGCGGGGGGCGCGACCCGCGAGGAGCTGGAGCGCCTGGTCGCCGAGGGCGAGCGCGCGAAGGACGTCTTCATCCGTTCCAACCTGCGTCTGGTGGTCGCCGTGGCCCGGCGCTACCCGCGCAGCGGGCTGCCCCTGCTGGACCTGATCCAGGAGGGCAACGCCGGCCTGGTGCGCGCCGTGGAGAAGTTCGACTACACGAAGGGCTTCAAGTTCTCGACGTACGCGACGTGGTGGATCCGCCAGGCCATCACGCGGTCCATCGCGGACCAGTCGCGCACGATCCGCCTCCCCGTCCACCTGGTGGAGGAGCTGGGCCGCATCCGCCGCGTGCAGCGCGAGTTCAACCGCGAGCACGGCCGCGAGCCGGAGCCCACCGAGGTCGCCGCCGAGCTCGGCTCCACCCCGGAGCGGGTCTCCGACGTGCTGGACTGGGCCCGCGACCCGGTGTCGCTGAACATGCCGGTGGACGACGCCGGGGAGACCCAGTTCGGCGACCTGCTGGAGGACACCTCGGCGGTGTCGCCCGAGCAGTCGGTGCTCACGCTGCTGCGCAGCGAGGAGCTGGAGGACCTGATCGGCCGCCTCGACCGCCGCACGGCGTCCATCATCCGCATGCGGTACGGCATCGAGGACGGCCGCGAGCGGACGCTCACCGAGGTCGGCAAGGAGCACGGCCTGACCCGCGAGCGCATCCGCCAGATCGAGAAGCACGCCCTGCTGGAGCTGAAGCGCATGGCCCGCGACACGGGGTTCGACGCGGCGGCGTGACCCCGCGGACCCACCGTCCCGCCCGGATCCCCCCAGGGGCGGGACGGTGGCCGGACCCGCAGCCCCTCGCCTTCCCCCCCCCGGCGAGGGGCTGCGGCCTGCCCGGCCCGCCTGCCCGGCCCGGCCGGGGGAGGCCCTCCGGCCGGGCTCCGGCATCCTCCTGGGCACCCCTCCCCGCCGGCATGCCCGAACGTGCCCGTTTCGATGCCCGGATGTGTTTACTTCCCGAGATTCGGTCCGTACTGTGAGGTGAGAACCACAGGTTCGGTCACGAACGGATGTAAACGGACATGTACGCACCGGAGCGCCAGCAGGCGATCCTCCGCCTCGCCCGTGAGGGCGGCCGTGTCGACGTGCTCTCCCTCGCGGACGAGTTCCAGGTGACCGCCGAAACCATCCGGCGCGACCTGAAGGCCCTCGACCGGGCCGGCCTCGTGCGCCGGGTGCACGGCGGCGCCATCCCGGCGGGCCGCCTCGACTTCGAGCCCGACCTCGCGGAGCGCGAGTCGACCGCCGCCGACGAGAAGGACCGCATAGCGCGGGCCGCCCTCGCGGAACTGCCCGAGGAGGGCAGCGTCATCCTTGACGCCGGCTCCACGGTCGGGCGGATCGCCGCCGCCCTCCCGCCGGACTGCTCCCTCACGGTCGTCACCCACGCCCTCACCACCGCCGCCCGGCTCGCCGACCACCCCGGCATCGCCCTCCACCTCGTCGGCGGCCGCGTCCGGCACCGCACCCGCGCCGCCGTCGACGCCTGGGCGCTCCGCTCGTACGAGGAGATCCGCGCCGACGTCGTCCTCCTCGGCGCCAACGGCTTCTCCCTCACCCACGGGCTCACCACCCCCGACCTCGCGGAGGCCGCCGTGAAGCGGGCCGTCGTCGCCGCCGCGCGCCGCGTCGTCCTCCTCGCGGACTCCGCCAAGCACGGGCAGGACCACTTCGCCCGCTTCGGGGACCTGACCGACGTCGATCTGCTCATCACCGACACGGGGCTCAGCCCCCAGGACGCGGCCGCCATCGAGGCCGCGGGAACGGAAGTCGTACGCGCATGATCCTCACCGTCACCCCCAACCCCTCCCTGGACCGGACCTACGAAGTGCCGGCCCTGGAGCGGGGCGAGGTGCTGCGCGCGACCGGCGAGCGCATGGACCCGGGCGGCAAGGGCGTCAACGTCTCGCGGGCCGTCGCGGCCGCCGGGCACCGCACCCTCGCCATCGCCCCCCTCGGCGGCGCGCCCGGCGCGCTCGTCGCGGAACTGCTCGCCGGGCAGGGCATCGACGTCGCCCCCGTGCCGATCGGCGGGCACACCCGCTCCAACATCGCCGTCGCCGAACCCGACGGCACCCTCACCAAGATCAACGCGCCGGGCCCGAACCTCACGCCCGGCGAGTCCGAGGCGCTCCTCGCGGCCGTCGGCACGCACGCCGCCGGCGCCGACTGGGTCGCCTGCTGCGGCAGCCTCCCGCGGGGCCTCGCCCCCACCTGGTACGCCGACCTCGTCACCCGCGCCCACGGGCACGGCTCCCGCACCGCCCTCGACACCTCCGGGCCGTCCCTGCTCGTCGCCCTGCGCGGCAGGCCCGACGTGGTGAAGCCCAACGTCCGGGAGCTCGCGGAGGCGGTCGGCCGGCCCCTGGCGACCGTGGGCGACGCCGTGAAGGCCGCCGAGGAACTGCGCGCCGCCGGCGCCGGAGCCGTACTGGCCAGCCTCGGCGCGGACGGCCAGCTCCTCGTGTCGGCGAGCGGCGTCTGGTACGGCAACGCCTCCGTCGCCTCCGTACGCAGCGACGTCGGCGCGGGGGACGCCTCCCTCGCCGGCTTCCTCGCGGCGGGCGGCGAGGGGCCGGCCGCCCTGGCCGCCGCCGTCGCGCACGGCGCGGCCGCCGTCCAGCTGCCCGGCAGCCAGATGCCGACGCCCGCCCACCTGAACCCGGCGGCGGTCACCGTGACCACCGACGTCCCCCTCGACCGCGCACTCACCGAGTGACGAGCCCTTAGGAAGCCGCGATGAGCGACATGATCACCGCGGACCTGGTCGATCTCGACCTGGCCGCGCAGACGAAGCAGGAAGCGGCCCGTTCGCTCGCCGAACGCATGGTGGCCCTGGGCCGCGTCACCGACCTGGACGGCTTCCTCGCCGACGTGGCGGCGCGCGAGGCCCAGATGCCGACGGGGCTGGAGGGCGGCATAGGGATCCCGCACTGCCGCAGCGCTCACGTCACGGAGCCGACGCTGGCGTTCGGCCGGACGGCGCGGGGCGTCGACTTCGGCGCCCCGGACGGCCCGGCCGACCTGGTCTTCCTGATCGCCGCCCCGGCGGGCGCGGACGACGCCCACCTCACGATCCTGTCGTCCCTGGCCCGCAACCTGATGGACGCGGACTTCACGGCGGCGCTGCGGGCGACGGCGTCCTCGGCGGAGGCGGCCGCGCTGCTGCGCGGCGAGCAGCCGCCGCCGGCGGGCGGCGAGGCCCCCGAGGCCGGTACCGGTACGCCCCCCGAGGCGGAGACCCCCCTCGGGACGGGCACCGCCTCAGAGGCGGACGCCGCCCCCGAGACGGCCTCCTCGGTCAAGGCGGGCTCCTTGACCAAGGCGGGTACCTCGGCCGAGACGGGTGCCGCCCCCGAGGCAGGGGGCGCTCCCGAGGCGGGCTTTCCGGCCTCGGAGGAGCCCTTCCGGATCGTCGCCGTCACCTCCTGCCCCACCGGCATCGCCCACACCTACATGGCCGCCGAGGCGCTGGAGCAGGCCGGACGGGACGCCGGGGTCGAGGTGACCGTCGAGACGCAGGGGTCGGCCGGTTTCACCCGGCTCGACCCGGCGGTCGTCGCCGCCGCCGACGGCGTGATCCTCGCCCATGACGTCGCCGTGCGCGACAAGGAGCGGTTCGCCGGGAAGCCGACCGTCGACGTCGGGGTGAAGGCCGGCATCAACCGCGCCGCCGAGCTGATCACCGAGGTCCGCGCGAAGGCCGCGCGGGGCGAGACGACGGCCCCCGCCACCGTCGCCCCCGTCGACCGGGAGGGCGAGTCCGGCGAGGGCTACGGCACCCGGCTCCGCAAGTGGCTGATGTCCGGCGTCAGTTACATGGTCCCGTTCGTCGCCGCGGGCGGCCTGCTCATCGCCCTGGGCTTCGCCATCGGCGGCTGGGAGATCAACAAGGCGCCGTCCGTCGCGGAGCACTTCGCCTGGGGCCAGGCGGAAAGCTGGGCCGCGCTCCTGTTCCAGACCGGCGGCCTGGCGTTCGGGTTCCTGGTCCCCGTGCTGGCGGGCTACATCGCGTACGGCATGGCGGACCGCCCCGGCCTCGTCCCCGGCTTCGTCGGCGGCGCGGTGGCGCTCACCATCGACGCGGGCTTCCTCGGCGGCCTGGCAGCCGGTCTGCTCGCGGGCGCGGTGGTGATGGCCGTCCAGCGGCTGAGGATCCCGCCGGTGCTGCGCGGGATCATGCCGGTGGTGGTCATCCCGCTGGTCGCGTCGGCGGTGGTCGGCTTCCTGATGTTCCTGGTGGTCGGCAAGCCGATCGCCTCGCTGCAGAAGGCGCTCACCGACTGGCTGTCCGGACTGACCGGCGCGAACGCCGTCGTCCTCGGCATGATCCTCGGCCTGATGATGTGCTTCGACCTCGGCGGCCCGGTCAACAAGGTGGCGTACGCCTTCGCGGTGGGCGGCCTCGCCACCCCCAACGAGGGCTCCATGAAGGTCATGGCCGCCGTGATGGCCGCCGGCATGGTGCCGCCGCTCGCGATGGCGCTGGCCACGACCGTGCGCGGCCGCCTGTTCACCAGGGCCGAGCGGGAGAACGGCAAGGCGGCGTGGGTGCTGGGCGCTTCGTTCGTCTCGGAGGGCGCGATCCCGTTCGCGGCGGCCGACCCGCTGCGGGTCATCCCGTCGGCGATGGCGGGCGGCGCGGTCACGGGTGCGCTGTCGATGGCGTTCGGGTCGACGCTGCGGGCGCCGCACGGCGGCGTCTTCGTGGTCCCGCTGATCGGCAACCCGTTCCCCTACCTCCTGGCGGTCCTCGCCGGCACGCTCGTCAGCGCGGCGCTCGTCGTCGTCCTCAAGAGCGCCCGCAAGGCCCCCGCGGACGGCGGCGAGCCGGCCCCGGACGCGGAGCGGACGGTCACCGTCGCGGCCTGATCCACCACGGCCCGGCGGCGGGAACGGCCACCGCCAAACCCCGCCGCCGGGCCTTCTTCCGTCCTCGCGCCCCCGCCGAGGCACCTCCGCCGCGGGGCCTCCGCTCCCGGACCCCGCCGCCGGGCCCGGCCTGCCAGGTCTCCCGCCCCGGGGCCTGCCGTCCTCGGGCCCCCGCCCCGGGGGGCCCCGCCCCCGGGCGCACCGTCACGCACGGCGCCGCGCGCCGGGCTCACCACGCCCGCGCCGCGCGCACCTCCATCGCCGCCCGCGCCGTGTGCTCGTCCTCGTACACCTCGCACATGTGGCGGCCGTCCGGCGTCGCCGTGTGCTCCACCTCCCAGACGCTCATCTCCGTCCCGTCCAGCAGCAGGAACGCGTGCTCGTACAGCGAGAACCCGGCGTCCCTGCCGCCCGCCACCCCGCACTGGCGGCCGAACACCTGCTGGATGTGGTGGGCGTACGCCCCGCGCAGCCGCGCGGCGACCGCCTCGCCCGGCCGGTCGGCGTTCTCCGCCCGGCGCAGCACCCGGCGTGCGTGGTCCGCCGAGTCGTCCGGCACGTACAGGCGCGGCGCGGGCGCCAGGGGGCGCACCAGCAGCGCGCTCAGCAGCTCCAGGTCCGCGTCCAGGTCGTCGTCGAGCGGATCGGCCCGCCGCACGGTGCCGGGGAGGCCGAACGCCGCCGACAGCCGCGCCGCGGCCAGCCGCACCTCCGCCTCGTCCCCGTACAACTCGTGGTGGTCCCGGTCGTCCTCGCCCGTGTGGTGCACCAGCTCCCACAGCGTCAGGGACTCGCCGTCCGCCAGCAGGTACGTGTGCCGGTACGTCGCGCGGTGCAGGGCCGCGCTGTGGTGCGAGGAGTGCAGCGCACTCGCGTGTGCCAGCGCCGAACGCAGCCGCTCGACCAGGGCATCGGGCAGATCGAAGGAGTTGAGCGCCCGCCCCAGGAGCCGCTCGACGTGCAGCTCCGTGGTCTCATACGGATCGTTCCGATCGATCGGATCGTTCAAGATGGGTCTCCAGGCCGTCGCCGCGAGTTACTCGATGCTTGCTCAAGGTAGTGCCTCGGTACGACAACGCGACCGGCTTCCGCAAAACGAAGGGCGCACGAGGCGAGTTCCCGCGCGCCCCCGCCCGACCGGTCAACGACCCGGTCGGTCAAGGCCGTTCAGCCCCTCCGGGCCCTCGGGGCCGTCTTCGCCCCAGGAGCCGCCCGGTCCGGGCGGCGTCCCGTACAGGCCGCGATATGACGGGAAGTCGCCACCCGGCCCCGACAGGGACCGCGCGGCCAGCACGGCCCGTACGATGGCCCGCGTCACGACGTCCGCGGTCGCCGCCAGCAGAGCGTTCGGCGCGAGCGGTTCGCGCCCCCGAGTGAGCGGTCGCGCGCCGGTCGCCAGGGTGAAGACGGTGTCCCCGTCGTTCAGCAGGTGGGCGGGCCGTACGGCGCGCGCGATGCCGTCGTGCGCCGCCCCCGCGACCTTCTGCGCCTGGGCGCGCGTCAGCTCCGCGTCCGTGCCGACCACCGCGAGCGTCGTGTTCATCGGCGGCGTGGTGCCGCGCTCCCGCGCCTCCGCCAGCCGCAGCGCCGCGGCCGCGTGCACCTCCGGCGCCGGGTACGCGGGCCGGCCCGGCGTGCCCTGGGCCGCGAAGGCCGGATCGCCGTACGCCCCGTAGAGGACGCCCGTGGACGGGTCGACCGCCGAGCCCGCCGCGTTCGCCACGACCAGCGCGGCCACCGTCACCTCCGAACCCTCCAGCACCGTCGCGGCCGTGCCGACCCCGCCGCGCAGCCCACCGACGACCGCGCCCGTGCCGGCGCCCACGCACCCGCACTCCACCGGCGCGCCCGGCGCCGCCGCCGCGGCGGCCTCCACCGCGGCCCGGCCGGTCGCCGCCCCGGGCCGGGCCCGCCAGTCGCCGCCCCGTCCCAGGTCGAAGATGCAGGCGGCAGGCACCACCGGCACGACCTGCTCGGGCGAGGGCCCCACCCGCACCCCCCGGCCCCGGTCCTCCAGCCACGCCATGACGCCCCCGGCCGCCTCCAGGCCGTACGCGCTGCCGCCCGTGAGGACTATGGCGTCGATCCGGTCGACCAGATTGCGCGGGTCCAGCGCGTCCGTCTCCCGCGTCCCGGGGCCGCCGCCCCGCACGTCCACCGCGGCGACGGCGCCGCCCTCCGGCGCGAGGACCACCGTCGTCCCGCTCAGTGCCCGCTCACCGGGCACCCGCGCGTGCCCCACGCGCAGCCCGGCCACGTCCGTCAGCCCGCCCGCCGGCGTCCAGGTGTCCATCCCTCCTGCCTAGCACGCCGGCCCTTGAGGTCGTCAGTCCGCATCCCGCCGCCCCGCGGGGGGACGGCGGGTCCGCCACCGGTCCACGGGGCCGCGGCGCGGCGCGGTACGGCACCGGACGGCGGGGCGGGGACGGGGCGGGACGCGTCGGGATGCGGAAGGCGGCGCTCCCGCCGCGCGGCGTACGCTGAACGTATGAGTACCGCCCCCACTCCCGGACCGCGCCCTGCGGAGAACCGGCCCGAGGCCGAGAAGAAGCCCGCGCTGGTCTTCGACGATCCGCTGGACCAGCAGTCCGCGGACGATACGGACCGTGGGTGGGGCGAGCGGGCTCCGGGTGGTGACGGCGCGGCCGACGATCTGGCCCGCTTCCTCGACGAGAAGCCGCCGCACCACCTCTGAGCCGCCGCGGGGGTCCCTGCTACGGAGTGCGGACCCCCGGCCCGGCGGTCTCGTCCCCCCGCTGGTGCACGAGGGCGTCGCGGATGTCCTTCAGCACGTCCAGCTCGGTGACCTCCACGCTGTCCCGGTGGCCGTGCAGTTCCTTCTCCCTGGCCGCCTTCCGCGCCAGGTACCTGGCCATCGGCAGCACCATCAGGAAGTACACCACCGCGGCCGTGATCAGGAACGTGAGCGTGGCGCTGAGCACCGAGCCCCACAGGATGGCCACCCCGCTGGTGACCTCGCCGCCCTTGACCACGCAGGGGCCCTTGAGGCAGGACTGGTAGCCGTCCAGGCTCTTCGTGCCGAAGGCTCCGACGATCGGGCTGATGACGCCCTTCACGATCGCGTTGACGATGTTGGTGAACGCGGCGCCGATGACGACGGCCACCGCCAGGTCCACCACGTTCCCCCGCATCAGGAACGCCTTGAAGCCTTCCAGGATGCTCGTCCTGCTTTCCTGGCTCACTCGGGTGCCTTTCGTCGCGTGTGCAGTGGGTGCAGCCATTACGTCGTACGGATCGCCGGGCCGTCCAATCGGTACACACGGACCGGTGACGGCGCTGCCCACACGTGCGCGTCAGCACAGGACCACCGCCAGGCGCGAGGCGGCGGCCGCGGCGACGAGGTCCGCGGCGACCGCACGCGAAACGGTCAGCACGAGCAGCGCGCCGCCACTCCGCCCCACCTCGGGCAACCCGTCCGGACCATGCGGACGACCACCCTCCTCTTCCGCCCGGGGCACGGCCGTCACCCGGGCTCCGAACGCCACGGTCCGCGCCTTCGGGCCGCCGTCCTCCGCCGACGTGCCGGCCGGGGTCTCCGGGGCGGCGATCACGTCCACCCGGTCGCCGGGCCGCAGCAGCCGCACCGTCGCCCCGTCCGCGATCCGCACCGGCGCGGACACCAGGTCCCGTGCTCCCCGCCGTGCCGCCGCCGGGCCGGGCGGCCCGGCCTGCACCGCGGCCGCGCGCGCCGCCCGCCGGGCCTGCGGGCCGGCCTCGGCCGCGGGCTCGCGGAGATGCGGCGCCGCCAGCGCGGCGGCCGTCACCGCCAGCCCCGCCGCCACCGCCCGCCGCCCGCGCCGCGCGGCCCACCGCGACCCGCACCGCCCGCCGCGCACCCGCAGCGGCGCGAACCGCGGCACCGCGCACGTCTCCGGTACGGACGGCGCCGGGAGGGGGGACGCGGGGGGAGGGGCGGACGGGAGCGCGGAGAAGGACGTGGAGAAGGTCTCGGGGGAGGGGGCGGGAGGGGGCACGGAGAAGGGCGCGGGGGAGGACGTGGACCGGTACGTGCGGGACGTCATGGCACACCGCCTGTCGTGGGAGGACCGTCGCCGGCGGAGCGCCGGCGCCCTCCACCCTCCCGTGTTTCCCCCGTCCCCGCCGGGGCCTGTGGACGGCCCTCCCGCCTGTGGAGAACGCGCTCACCCCCAGGGGTGAGCCACGGCCCTACGGCAGCTCGATCCCCAGGTCCCACCCGTCGTGGGCGTGGGTGCACAGGCACGACCGGTCCTCGGTCGCCGGCAGCGCCCCCACCGCGTCGAACAGCACGGCCCGCAGCCGCTCGACGTTCTCCCCGAACACCCGCAGCACCTCCGTGTGGGAGACGCCCTCGCCCGTCTCGGCGCCCGCGTCCAGGTCCGTGACCAGGGCCATCGACGTGTAGCAGAGGCCCAGCTCGCGGGCGAGGACCGCCTCGGGATGGCCGGTCATGCCCACGACGGACCAGCCCATCGCGGCGTGCCAGCGCGACTCGGCGCGCGTCGAGAAGCGCGGCCCCTCGACGACGACCATGGTGCCGCCGTCCACGGCGTCCCACCTCCGGCCCTGCGCGGCCCTCAGTGCCACCTTCCGCCCGTCCGGGCAGTACGGGTCGGCGAACGTGGTGTGGACGACGTTCGGCGTCGTGCCGTCCGGCAGCGGCTCCCCGTCGAAGAAGGTCTGGACGCGCGACTTCGTGCGGTCCACCAGCTGGTCGGGCACGAGGAGCGTGCCCGGCCCGTACTCGGCGCGCAGCCCGCCCACGGCGCACGGTCCCAGGACCTGGCGGACGCCGACCGAGCGCAGCGCCCACAGGTTGGCCCGGTAGTTGATGCGGTGCGGCGGCAGCCGGTGGCCGCGGCCGTGCCGGGGCAGGAAGGCGACCCGGCGCCCGGCCACCTCCCCGACGAACAGGGAGTCGCTGGGACTGCCGTAGGGGGTGGTGACCTCGACCTCGGTGACGTCCTCCAGGAAGGAGTAGAAGCCGGAACCGCCGATCACGCCGATCTCTGCATGCGTCGCCATGCGCCTCACCCTAGACGCGGCCCGTCCGGGCCCCGGACGCACCCCGTCCCCCGCCGGCGCCCCGCCCCGCAAGCCGCGGCGCCCCACCCCACAAGCCCCGACGCCGGGTGCGCCCCACCCCGCCCCGCCCCGGACACGCCGAAGGCCCCGCCGTACGGAACGGCGGGGCCCTGGGACGTGTCGGTGCCCGGGTCGGGCGGTGCCCCGGTCAGGCGGCGGAGCCGGCGCTGCCGCCGCTCGTGCCCGACGCGGCCGGCTTCGCGTCCGAGGACGACGAGCCCGTCGAGGACGTCGAAGAGGACGACGCGGACGGGGCGGACTTCGACGCGGGGGTGCTGCTCGAGGAGGCGCCGCGGCTGTCGTTGCGGTAGAAGCCGGAGCCCTTGAAGACGATGCCGACCGCCGAGAACACCTTCTTCAGGCGTCCCTTGCAGCTCGGGCACTCGGTCAGGGCGTCATCGGTGAACTTCTGCACCGCCTCGAGGCCCTCGCCGCACTCGGTGCACTGGTACTGGTACGTCGGCACTTGTCTTCCTCCTGGCACTCTCACTCGATGAGTGCTAACGACGAACCATAGTGACGCATTCCGCCGCTTCAGTCCACCGCCACCGGCACGCGGTGACCGATGCCACGCGCGGCGGCGCGGCTCTCGGGCGCCCGCGGCGCCAGCCGCGACCGGAGCGCGAGCAGGGTGGCCAGCGCCAGCGCCGTGCCGCCCAGCGGCACCAGGAAACCGGCGGCCGAGCCGTACGCGTCCGCGAGGCGTCCGGCGACCGTCACGGCGGCCGCCTGGCCCAGCGCGACGGCGCCGGTCAGCCAGGTGAACGCCTCCGTGCGCGCGGTGGCCGGGACCAGGGACTCGACGAGCGTGTACCCGCTGATCAGCGCGGGCGCGATGCACAGCCCGACCACCAGGCCGAGCGCGGCCAGCAGCGGTACCGACTGCGCGGACCACAGCAGCGAGGCGGCCACCGTCAGCGCCGCGTACCCGGCGATCAGGCGGCGCCGCGGCCCGGACTTCCAGGCGATGGCGCCGACGGCGACGCCGGCCAGCATGTTGCCGGCGGCGAAGAGGCCGTACAGCAGGCCGTTGGCGCCGGGGTTGCCGATCTCCTCGGTGAACGCGGTCAGCGAGACCTGCATGCCGCCGAAGACGGAGCCGATCCCCAGGAACGCCACCGCCAGCACGCGTACGCCCGGCACGGACAGCGCCGACACGCGCGGCCGCGCCCCGGCGCCCGAGTGCGCCCCGTGGGCCGGCTGCGTGCGCGTGCTGGCGGCGAACAGGAGACCGCCGACCAGGGTCAGGGAGGCCTCGGCGACCAGGCCGGCCGCCGGGTGCACGCCGGTGCACAGCGCGGTCGCCAGGACGGGGCCCACGACGAACGTGAACTCGTCCGTCACCGACTCGAAGGCCGCCGCCGTCGACATGAGCGGCGAGCCCTCCAGCCGGGCCGCCCAGCGGGCCCGCACCATGGGGCCCACCTGCGGGACGGAGGCACCGCTGGGCACCGCAGCCGCGAACAGCGCCCACAGGGGCGCGCCGGCCAGGGCGAGCGCCGTCAGCACGGAGACCGACGCGGCGTGCACCAGGACGCCGGGGACCAGGACGGCGCGCTGCCCGAAGCGGTCCGCGAGCTTGCCGCTCTGCGGGGCGAACAGCGCCATGGACACGCCGGTCACCGCGGCGACGGCGCCCGCGCTGCCGTACGAGCCCGTGGTGTGCTGGACCAGCAGGACGATGCCGATGGTGAGCATCGCGAACGGCTGTCGCGCCGCGAATCCGGGCAACAGGAACGTCCAGGCGCCGGGGGTGCGCAGGAGCTGCCCGTATCCGGGACGCTTCACAGCGTCGGAGGTGACCGTGGATGCCACGGCCCGTGCCTTTCTGCCGCCTGGTAGCGCTCGCCGGGGTGCCGGGAACCGCCGAGGGCTGTCCTCTTGCGCGGAAGCGCGGTAGATACCGGAGTCCCGCGGAGGGGGGACTCGGCCGCCATACGGTCGCGCCAGCCCTGCATCAGGCAGAGTTGGTTCGATCAGGGTGCCTTCATGGTACAGGGAGCCAGTCGTGTGACGCCTGTGAAATGTGCTACGCGCCACTTCACCGCCTGTGAAACCGCGGTCACACCGGGGGCCGGCCGCCGGGCGGTCAGCCGCCCGTCCCCAGCCAGCCCGCCAGCTTGCCGCCCCGGCCGACGGCCCGCAGCCGCTGCTCCGCCGCGTCCCGCACCGGGTCCGTCGCCACGACCAGCAGCTCGTCGCCGCGCCGCAGCACCGTCGTGGGCGACGGCACGAAGCTCGCGCCGTCCCGGACGACGAGGGTGACCGCCGCGCCGGGCGGCAGCCGCAGCTCCGCGACCTCCACGCCGTGCATCCGCGACCGCTCCGGGATGGACACCGACAGCAGGTGGCCGCGCAGCCGCTCCAGGGGCGCCGACTCCACCCCCAGGTCCTTGGCCCCCTCCCCGTCGCCCAGCCGCAGCGCCTTCGCCAGCCAGGGCAGCGTCGGCCCCTGCACCAGCGTGTAGACGACGACCAGGACGAAGACGATGTTGAAGACCTTCCGGCTGCCCTCGATGCCCGACACCATCGGGATCGTCGCCAGGATGATCGGCACCGCGCCGCGCAGCCCGGCCCACGACATCAGGGCCTGCTCCTGCCACGGGATGCGGAACGGCGTCAGGCTCAGCAGGACCGACACCGGCCGCGCCACGGCCGTCAGGACCAGCCCGATGGCCACCGCCGGCCAGAAGTCCCGCAGCAGCTCGTGCGGGGTCACCAGCAGGCCGAGCAGGACGAACATCCCGATCTGGGCGATCCAGCCGAGACCCTCGGCGAAGCCGCGGTTGGCCGGCTGGTGCGGCAGCTTCGCGTTGCCGAGCACCATGGACGCCAGGTAGACCGCGAGGAAGCCGCTGCCGTGCGCGAGGGCGCCCGCCGCGTACGCGGTGACGGCGATGGCCATCACGGCGATCGGGTACAGGCCGGAGGCCGGCAGGGCGACGCGCCTCAGGCCGTACGCGCCGAGGAGGCCGACCGCCAGGCCGATGCCCGTGCCGATGGCGAGCTCCAGCGCGATCGTGCCGATCAGGACGTACCAGCTGTCCACGGGGCCCGTCGTCGAGAAGGCGACCACCAGGATCACGACGGGCGCGTCGTTGAACCCCGACTCGGCCTCCAGGGTGCCGGTCACCCGTGACGGCAGGGGCACCTTGCGCAGCACGGAGAAGACGGCCGCGGCGTCCGTGGAGGAGACGACGGCGCCGATGAGCAGCGCCTGGCGCCACTCCAGGCCGACGAGGTAGTGCGCCGCGGCGGCCGTGATGCCCACGCTCACCGCGACGCCGAGGGTCGCGAGGACGGTCGCGGCGGGCAGCGCGGGCCTGATCTCCTTCCACTTGGTGCCCAGACCGCCCTCGGCGAGGATCACGACGAGCGCGCCGTATCCGATGACCTGGGTGAGTTCCGCGTTGTCGAAGGCGACGTTGCCGATGCCGTCCTGCCCCATGGCGATGCCGATGCCGAGGTACAGGAGCAGGCTGGGCAGGCCGCTGCGCGAGGACAGGCGCACCGCGACGACGGCGACGAGCAGCACGAGCGAGCCGATGAACAGGAGTTCGTTGAGCTGGTGGACAGTCAGGGGCCGAACCTTCCCGGGAGATGCGTGGGCGGACCTCTTCAGTTGTGCGCGTTCAGTCGTGCGCGGGCGCCCGCACCCCGGCCTTCCGGCCCGGCCGCGCGCGTGGGCGCCGTCCCCACCGGTCGGAGGGGTTCCCGTAGTTGCCGGTATGCAGGGAAAGACGGGGGTGTGTCGGGTATGTCCGGCCGGGTGAGGGGCCCGCGACGGTCGGTACTTCGTTACCTTACCTAATCTTTAACGCTTTCCTGACGCCGGTACCGCCGCCCGCGGAGGGGCTCCTTACTGACACCGCGTCCGGGCCCGCCGGGCGCTGCGCCTATGGTTGCTCCCAGCACTCCTGGACCAAGCCTGCGCCTCGAAGGACAGCGATGCCCGCCAACACCACCGTCTCTTCCCCCAAGAAGAAGGGGCGACGTGCCCGCTTGCTCGTGATCGCCCTGGTGCTGGCGCTCGTCGCGGGCGTCGGCTACGGCGCCTACTGGGGCGTCAGCACCGTGCGCGCCCCCTTCCCGCAGACCACCGGCACGCTCCGGCTCGACGGTCTCTCCGGGCCGGTCGACGTCAAGCGCGACGGCCGCGGCGTCCCGCAGATCTACGCCTCCACCGACGAGGACCTGTTCCGTGCCCAGGGGTACGTCCAGGCCCAGGACCGCTTCTGGGAGATGGACGTCCGCCGCCACATGACCGCGGGCCGCCTCTCCGAGATGCTCGGCAAGCGCATGGTCGACACGGACGCGTTCCTCCGCACGCTCGGCTGGCACCGGGTGGCGCAGGAGGAGTACGACAAGGTCCTGTCCGAGGAGACGAAGAAGAACCTCCGGGCCTACGCGGACGGCGTCAACGCCTACCTGAAGGACAGGGCGCCCCGCGACGTCTCCGTCGAGTACTCCGCGCTCGCCTTCTCGCACGACTACGCGATCGAGCCCTGGACCCCGGTCGACTCGATCGCCTGGCTGAAGGCCATGGCCTGGGACCTGCGCGGCAACATGCGGGACGAGATCGACCGCTCGCTCATGACGAGCCGGCTCAGCGCCCGCCAGATCGAGGACCTGTACCCGGACTACCCGTACAAGGCGCACCGCCCCGTCGTCGACGGCTTCGAGGTCTCCGGCGACGGTGACGGCGAGGACGGCGACGGCACGGGCGCCGGCGACGGCACGGGCACCGGCGAGGGCGGCGGCCTGCAGGGCGGCACCCAGGGCACCGGCACCGGCCAGGGCGCGGGCACCGGCACCGGCATCGGCGCCCAGAGCGGCCTCCAGTCCCAGCTCGCGGCCCTCTCCGAGGCGCTCGAGTCCGTCCCCGCCCTGCTCGGCCCGAACGGCTCCGGCATCGGCTCCAACTCCTGGGTCGTCTCCGGCAAGCACACGACCACCGGCAAGCCGCTGCTGGCCAACGACCCGCACCTCGCCCCGCAGCTGCCGTCCGTCTGGTACCAGATGGGCCTGCACTGCCGCGCCGTCTCCGACACGTGCCGCTACGACGTCGCCGGCTACACCTTCGCCGGGATGCCGGGCGTCGTCATCGGCCACAACCAGGACATCGCCTGGGGCTTCACCAACCTCGGCGCCGACGTCACCGACCTGTACCTGCAGAAGGTCACCGACCGCGGCTACCTGCGCGGCACCAAGGAGGTGCCGTTCGAGACCCGCGACGAGGTCATCAAGGTCGCCGGCGGCACCAGCCGCACCATCACCGTCCGCACCACCGTCAACGGCCCGCTGATCTCCGACCGCAGCGGCGAGCTGGAGAAGGTCGGCCAGAAGGCCCCCGTCACCGACCTCGCCCCCGACCGTGGCGAGGGCTACGCGGTCTCCCTGCGCTGGACCGCCCTCGACCCGGGCAAGTCCATGGACGCCGTGTTCAAGCTGAACCGCGCCCGCGACTTCAAGGAGTTCCGGGCCGCCGCCCGCGACTTCGAGGTGCCGTCGCAGAACCTGATCTACGCCGACGCCAAGGGCTCCGAGGGCCACATCGGCTACCAGGCCCCCGGCAAGATCCCCGTCCGCGCCAAGGGCCACGACGGCACGCTCCCGGCGCCCGGCTGGGACCCGGCGTACGACTGGAAGAAGAAGTACGTCCCCTTCGACGAGCTGCCGTACGAGGAGGACCCCGCGCGCGGCTACATCGTCACCGCCAACCAGGCCGTCGTGAACGGCGAGGAGTACCCGCACCACCTCACCGCCGACTGGGGCTACGGCTCCCGCAGCCAGCGCATCAACGACCTCATCGAGTCGAAGATCAAGGACGGCGGCAAGATCTCGACCGACGACATGCGCACCATGCAGACGGACAACCAGAGCGAGATCGCCAAGCTGCTGACGCCGCTCCTGCTGAGGGTCGACATCTCGGACCCGTACGTCCGGGAGGCGCAGAGGCTGCTGGAGGGCTGGGACTACACCCAGGAGGCCGACTCCCCGGCCGCCGCGTACTTCAACGCGGTCTGGCGCAACGTCCTGAAGCTGGCGTTCGGCGACAAGCTGCCCAAGGAGCTGCGCGTCAAGGGCGAGTGCCTCCGCGTCCCGGCCGCCGACCCCACCGTCCCGGACGACCAGCGCGACCGGCTCGTCCGCGAGTGCGGCCAGCGCGACGCGGACAAGGCGCAGCCGGACGGCAGCGACCGCTGGTACGAGGTGGTCCGCCCGCTCCTGCAGGACGAGGACAACGCCTGGTGGCACACGCCCGAGAACCGTCTCGACGCGGCCACCGAGACCCGCGACCAGCTGTTCGCCCGCGCCATGAAGGACGCCCGCTGGGAGCTGACCGCGGAGCTCGGCAAGGACGTCTCCACCTGGAGCTGGGGCCGGCTGCACCAGCTGACCCTGCGCAACCAGACGCTGGGCACGGGCGGCCCGGACCTCGTGAAGTTCCTGCTCAACCGCGGCCCGTGGAACCTGTCGGGCGGCGAGGCGGCCGTCAACGCCACCGGCTGGAACGCGGCGGGCGGCTACGGCGTCGTCTGGGTGCCGTCCATGCGGATGGTCGTCAACGTCGGCGACTGGGACAAGTCCCGCTGGATCAACCTGACCGGCGCCTCTGGCCACGCCTACCACCCGCACTACACGGACCAGACCGAGGCGTGGGCCAGGGGCGAACTGCTGGACTGGCCGTTCAGCGACAAGGCGGTCGACGCGGCGAAGACCGACCACCTCGTCCTGAAGCCCTGATCAGACCGGGCGGGGCGCGCTGAAGCGCCGCACCCCGTCGGGAGTCACCACCGCGTGCACGGGGTGGTCGTGCGGTTCCTCCGGGACCCGGGCGACCACCTCGTGCGCGTAGAGGAGCACCACGAGCGCCGGATCGGCCCCCGCGCGCGCCAGGCGGGCCAGCACCCGGTCGTACGAGCCGCCGCCCCGGCCCAGCCGCATGCCCCGCGCGTCCACCGCGAGCCCCGGCAGCAGCACCGCGTCCGCCTCCGTGACCGCGTCCGGGCCGAGGCGGGGCCCCGACGGCTCCAGCAGCCCCAGCCGCGCCTTGGCGAGGCCCTCGACGCCCGCGTAGGCAGCCCAGTCCAGGTCGTTGTCGTCCAGCAGGACGGGCAGCAGCACCCGCACGCCCCGCGCGTGCAGCGCGTCGACCAGCTCCCGGGTGCCCGGCTCGCGCCCCACGGAGACGTACGCGGCGACCGTGCCGGCCCCCGCCAGCTCCGGCAGCCCCAGCGCCGCGGCGGCGAGGGCCCCGGCGGCCCGCCGGACGTCCTCCCCGGTCAGCAGGGTGCGGGCGGCGAGCAGCCGCTCCCGCAGCCCCGCCTTGTCCGGCGCCCGCTCACCGGGCGCGCGCCCCCGCGGTCCGCTGCCCGCGCCGTCCCGGCCGCCGCCGCCCGTCCCCGCCTCGTCTTCCGTCACGACACTCGCCAACCTCTCGTAATCCCCTATATGAGGAGGAAGTTAACCAAGGGCTCATCTTCCTCCCATATCGAACGGATAGGGTACTGGCCATGACTCAGTCGCACCCCGGGATCAGCAAGGCTGTCATCCCCGCCGCGGGACTCGGCACCCGGTTCCTGCCCGCCACGAAGGCCACTCCCAAGGAGATGCTGCCGGTCGTCGACAAACCCGCCATCCAGTACGTGGTCGAGGAGGCGGTGGGTGCCGGTCTGCACGACGTACTGATGATCACCGGCCGGAACAAGCGGCCCCTGGAGGACCACTTCGACCGGAACTACGAGCTGGAGGAGGCGCTCTACCGCAAGGGCGACCGGGAGAGGCTGGAGCGCGTCAGGGCGTCGAACGAGCTGGCGACCATGCACTACGTCCGCCAGGGCGACCCGCGCGGCCTCGGCCACGCCGTCCTGTGCGCCGCCCCGCACGTCGGCGACCAGCCGTTCGCCGTGCTCCTCGGCGACGACCTGATCGACCCCCGCGACCCCCTGCTGTCCCGCATGGTGGAGGTGCGGGAGCGGCAGGGCGGCAGCGTCGTGGCCCTCATGGAGGTCGACCCGGCCCAGATCCACCTCTACGGCTGCGCCGCCGTCGAGCCGTCCGGCGAGGCCGACGTGGTCAGGGTCACCGACCTCGTGGAGAAGCCCGACCCCGCCGACGCCCCCAGCAACTACGCGGTCATCGGCCGGTACGTCCTGGACCCGTCGATCTTCGGGATACTGCGCGAGACCGCGCCCGGCCGGGGCGGCGAGATCCAGCTGACCGACGCCCTCCACAAGCTCGCCGTCGACGACGGGGCCGGCGGCCCCGTCCACGGCGTCGTCTTCAAGGGCCGCCGCTACGACACCGGCGACCGCGGCGACTACCTGCGGGCGATTGTCAGAATCGCGTGCGAACGTGAGGATCTGGGACCGGAGTTCCGATCCTGGCTCCGCCGTTACGTCACCGAGGAGATGGAGGCCCTGTGACCTCAGTGAGCCCGGAGAGAACCGTCTGGACGGTGGACGAGCACCTCGAGGACATCCTCGCGACCGTCCACCCGCTGGACCCCATCGAGCTGCAGCTGCCCGACGCCCAGGGCTGCGTGCTGGTCGAGGACGTCACGGTGCCCGTCGCCCTGCCGCCCTTCGACAACAGCTCCATGGACGGCTACGCGGTGCGCGTCGCCGACGTCGCCGGGGCGAGCGAGGAGTTCCCCGCGGTGCTCACCGTCGTCGGGGACGTGGCGGCCGGCAGCGACGGCCTGCCCGAGGTCGGCCCCGGCCAGGCCGCGCGGATCATGACCGGCGCGCCCCTCCCGCCCGGCGCCGAGGCGGTCGTCCCCGTCGAGTGGACCGACGGCGGCACCGGCGGCGGCGCCGCCACCGGCATGCGCGCGGCCAGCGCGGCCCCGGAGGGGGCGGGCGGCGAGGTCCGCGTCCACCGCCCCGCCGAGGCCCGCGCCCACGTACGCGCGCGCGGCAGCGACGTGGCCGCCGGCGACCTGGCCCTCGCGGCGGGCACGGTCCTCGGGCCGTCCCAGATCGGCCTCCTCGCCGCCATCGGCCGCGGCACGGTCCGGGTCCGCCCCCGCCCCCGCGTGGTCGTCCTGTCCACGGGCAGCGAGCTCGTCCAGCCGGGCACCGAGCTGGGCCCCGGCCAGATCTACGACTCCAACAGCTTCGCCCTGGCCGCCGCCGCCCGCGACGCCGGCGCCATCGCCTACCGGGTCGGCGCCGTCACGGACGACGCGGACACGCTGCGCGCCACCATCGAGGACCAGCTGGTCCGCGCGGACCTCCTGGTGACCACGGGCGGCGTCAGCGTCGGCGCGTACGACGTGGTCAAGGAGGCCCTGTCGGCCGCTTCCGACGCCGACGAGCCGGGCGGCGGCGTCGAGTTCCGCACGCTCGCCATGCAGCCCGGAAAGCCCCAGGGCTTCGGCTCCGTCGGCCCCGACCACACGCCGCTGCTCGCCCTGCCGGGCAACCCCGTCTCCTCGTACGTCTCCTTCGAGCTGTTCGTGCGGCCCGCGATCCGCGCCCTCATGGGACTGCGGGACCTGCACCGCCCCCGCGCGCGTGCCGTGCTGTCCGCCGCCGGGCCGCTGTCCTCGCCCGCCGGGAAGCGCCAGTTCCTGCGCGGGACGTACGACGCCCGGGCGGGTACCGTCGCTCCTGTGGGCGGTGCCGGGTCGCACCTGATCGCCGCCCTCGCCCAGGCCGACGCGCTCATCGTCGTACCGGAGGACGCCACGCGCGTGGAGCCGGGGACCGAGCTGGAGGTGGTTCTCATCGGCTGAACCGGCGGGCCCCCCGGGGTGGCCGTGGCGGTACGGTGGCTGCCGCCGCGCCGGACAGGACGACCGGCGCCAGGATCGCGAGGCGGAGTGAGTTGAGTACGCAAGGCAGCCTGACCCACATCGACGAGGCGGGGGCGGCCCGCATGGTGGACGTCTCGGCGAAGGACGTCACCACCCGTACCGCGCGTGCGAGCGGACGGGTCCTCGTGTCGCCGCGGGTGGTGGAGCTGCTGCGCGGCGAGGGCGTCCCGAAGGGCGACGCGCTCGCCACCGCCCGCATCGCCGGGATCATGGGCGCCAAGCGCACGCCCGACCTGATCCCGCTGTGCCACCCCCTCGCCGTCTCCGGCGTGAAGGTCGACCTGAGCGTCGCCGACGACGCGGTCGAGATCACCGCGACCGTGCGGACCACGGACCGCACGGGCGTCGAGATGGAGGCCCTCACGGCGGTGTCCGTGGCCGCGTTGACCGTCGTCGACATGGTCAAGGCGGTCGACAAGGCCGCCGTCATCACCGACGTGCGGGTGGAGGAGAAGACGGGCGGCAAGTCCGGGGACTGGAGCCGGCCGTGACGTACCGCGCGCTGGTGGTCACCGCCTCGAACCGCGCCGCGGCCGGCGTGTACGAGGACCGGGGCGGCCCCCTCCTCGCCGAGGGCCTCGCGGCGCTCGGCTTCGCCGTCGACGGCCCGCGGGTCGTCCCGGACGGCGATCCCGTCGAGGCCGCCCTGCGCGCGGGGGTGCGCGCCGGGTACGACGTGATCCTCACGACCGGCGGCACGGGCGTCTCGCCCACCGACGCCACCCCCGAGGCCACCCGCCGCGTCCTCGACCACGAGGTCCCCGGCATCCCGGAGGCCATCCGCGCGTACGGCCGGGAGAAGGTCCCCACGGCGGCCCTCTCCCGCGGCCTGGCCGGCGTCGCGGGCCGCACCCTGATCGTCAACCTGCCCGGTTCCACCGGCGGCGTACGCGACGGCCTCGCCGTCCTGGAGCCGCTCCTCGTCCACGCGGTGGACCAGCTGCGCGGCGGCGACCACCCGAGACCGGCGTCATGAACCCCGCCTGGCCCGCGATGCTGTCCGACGGCGACGTGGTGCTGCGCCCGATAAAGGTGCGCGACCACAAGGCGTGGCGGGAGGTCAACGGGCGCAACCGCGACTGGCTGCGCCCCTGGGAGGCCACCGTCCCGCCCCCCGCCCCCGGGGCGCCCCACGTCCAGCGCCCCACGTACCGGCAGATGGTCCGCCACCTGCGCGCGGAGGCCAACGCCGGCCGGATGCTGCCCTTCGTCATCGAGTACCAGGGCCGGCTCGTCGGCCAGCTCACCGTCGCCGGGATCACCTGGGGCTCGATGTGCTCCGGGCACGTGGGCTACTGGGTCGACCAGGCCGTCGCGGGCCGCGGCGTCATGCCCACGGCGGTCGCGCTCGCCGTCGACCACTGCTTCCGGGCGGTCGGGCTGCACCGGATCGAGGTGTGCATTCGCCCCGAGAACGGGCCGAGCCGCCGCGTCGTGGAGAAATTGGGATTCCGCGAGGAGGGACTGCGTCCGCGGTACCTCCATATCGACGGCGCCTGGCGGGACCACCTCGTCTTCGCGCTGACCGCGGAGGAGGTCCCCGAGGGGCTGGTGCGGCGCTGGCACAGGTCGTACCGGGAACGCCAAACAAAATAATTCACGTGTTCGAATTAAGCGCTTGCATGAACGCAATCGATCTGACCAATCACAAAAATGGCAGTGATATCAGCCAGATCGTGCGACACACCGGCCCAATTGGCGGATGGGCTCACGCCGACACCTCTACCGTGTGAGGCGTGAGCAGCAGCGGCCTCATCTACGCAGTCATCGTCGGAGCCTGGGCCGCCTATCTGGTGCCGATGTGGCTCCGCAGGCAGGACGAGCTGAACGAAGCGCGACCTACCGAACGCTTCAGCACCGCCATCCGGCTCCTGTCCGGAAGGGCGGGGATGGAGCGCCGGTATGCCAAGGAGCTACGCGCCCGCGGCGCCGACGAGGACTGGCGGGTGCCCGACGTGGACCCGGACGCCGAGACCGAGCAGATCGACTCGGTCGACGTCCGGGCCTTCGCCGCGCCCCCGTCCCACACGGAGGCGCGCCTGGAACTCCCGGAGGCCCTCGCCGCCCCCGCGGCGCGCAGGGCGGCCCCCGACGGCCACCCCCGGCCCGCCGTGTCGCGGGCGGCCGCCGAGCGCGCCCGCCGCTCCCGCGTCCTGGCCCGCCGCCGCCGTACGACGGTGCTCCTCTTCCTCGCGTTCACCGTGGGCGCGATCGTCGCGGCCGTGGGCGGCCTCGCCTTCCTGTGGGCGCCGGGCGTCCCGGCGGTCCTGCTCAGCGCGTACATCGTGTACCTGCGCCGCCAGGAGCGCCGCCGCTTCGTGTACGTGATGGACCGGCGCCGCGCGGAGGCCGCGGCCCAGCGCCTCCGCGAGAACCGCCCCCGCCGCGGCCGCCCGGTACCCGCGCTCCAGGACGAGGAGGCCCCGGCGCACCCGGAGCCGGCCACGCCGCCGGTGTCCCCGGCGGAGGCGGACCGCCGCGCCCTCGTCGAGCAGACCGACCACGCCGAGTGGGTCGACCAGCAGCGCGACCGCGGCCCGGCGCGCGGCGACAGCTGGGACCCCGTCCCGGTCCCGCTCCCCACCTACGTCACCGCCCCGGTCGCCCCGCGCGCCACGGGCGGGGTCGACGTGACCGACCCGGAGACGTGGAGCGCCGCCCGCTCCTCCCCGGCGGAACCCACCCCGCCCCCGCCCACCCGCAAGAACCCGAACCCCTCGGCCACGCCCCCGCGCCGCCCCCGCGACCACGGCCGCACCCCGCTGTTCGACCAGTACGCCGACGACGACCGCCCCCGCGCGGCCAACGAATGACCCCGTGACCCGCCTCCCGGCCCCGGCCGGGCAACGGATTTCCAAGCACCCCGATCGGGATGCTAATGTTTCACACGTCGCAAGGGCCTGTGGCGCAGACTGGTAGCGCACCTCGTTCGCATCGAGGGGGTCAGGGGTTCAAATCCCCTCAGGTCCACAGACATCAAAGCCCCCGCCGGGGAAACCGGGCGGGGGCTTTGCCTTGTCGTACGGCAGTGACGTACGGCAAGCACGTCGAGCCCTGCCGCCCTCGCTGTGCCGGCGCGCGCCCAAGGGGAGGGCGGGCCCCCGTGTCGTGACGCGGATCACCGGGAGGGGCGCCCTTGGTCACTCCCCGTGCGGGCCCCGCCCGGGGGCACGTCGAGGGGGCGGGGAGCCGGAGACGGCGGCGGCCGGGCCGCGGAACGGACGTCCCGCGGCCCGGCCGCCGCCGTCAGGCGTGGTGCCGGACCGGCTCGCGGGGGCTACGCCGCGGCCGCCCTGGTGAGCACCAGGGACGGCGGCCCGTCCGGATCGGCGTGGAACTCCACCGCCCGGCCGCTCGGATGGAGCTTCATGCCGCCGACCGTGCCGAGGTCGCCCTCGTCGACCGTCAGGTAGACGAAGCCGCCGGACCCGCTGCTCGCGACCCACTCCCACCGGCCGCCGAAGTCGACGGGATCGGTACCGCCGCCCCCCACGGCGTCCCCCGGCACGTCGGTGGCGGAGAACGTCCCGTCGGACGCGAGCACGAGCTCGCCGCCGGTCGCGTCGTCGCGGTACACCCCGGGCAGTTCGTCGGGGTCGACCGAGCCCAGGCCCGCACACCCCGACAGGAGCGCCGCGGAGGCGGTCAGGGCGGCGGCCAGCCACCGCCCGCCGGTCCTCTTGCGCGTCACGGTCCCAGCGTAACGTTGAACTCGATGACCTGGGTCTTCGGCGACATCGGCCCGGACTCGCCGACGACCTTGTCGACGAAGGAGCCGACGTTGTCGCTCCACCAGTCCGTGTACCCGATGACCGGGGGGTGGGTCGCGGACTCGATGTCCGACTCGTTGAACGCGGTGTACCGCCACACCACGGAGCCGTCCGCGTTCTTGCGGATGGGGGTCATCCTGACGTAGTGCGAGCCCAGGAACGTGTACGCCAGGTTCCCGGTGAGCCCGCCCGTGGCGAGCGTCCCGTAGTCGGTGAGGTACTTCCCGACACCGTCGAAGCCGCCGAGCTGGTAGTCGTACATGTAGGTGTGGCCCAGCTCGTAGTTCCCGGACTGGGTGCGGGCGGCGAAGAAGGCGATGGCCTCCTTCGTGTAGTCGTGTCCGCGGTAGATGCCGGTGAACTCGTCGTCCGGGCCGAAGCACTGCGACGCGGAGCCGCTCCCGGAGAGCCAGTCCCAGCCCAGTTCCCACGGGTTGGTGGCGTTGCCGGAGGCGATGGGGCGGCCGAACGGCGTCAGGCAGCTTTCGGCGCCTTCCGGGAGGCCGTTCTTGGCGGGGTCGATGGGAACGGTCGCGTTGTCCAGCGCGTTCTGGATCGCCTCGCGTATCGCGGCCTGGATGACGAGGGCCTTGGCCTCGAACGCGGCCCGGGTGGCGGCGTTGGCGTCCTTGCCCGCCTCGATCGACGCCTTCCGGGCAGCGGTCGCCGACACCGCGGCGTCCGCGGCGTAGGACGCGGCGACGGTGGCGGACCGCACGGCCCGCGTCGCCGCGTGCCGCGCCACGCTGCTCGCCTGGCGGGCCGCGGCGGCCGCCTGGCGGGCGGTCTCGGCGGACCGCGCGGCGGCGGCCGCGGACCCTTCGGCGGCCGCGGCGTTCTTGCGCGCTTCCTCGGCGGACAGCTTGGCGTCGTTGGCGTACCCCTGCGCGCGGTTGGCCCACTCGGTCGCCTCGGCGGCGGCGTTGCGTGCGCGGGCCGCCGCCTCGGAGGCGCGTGCCGCGTCCTCGAGGGCGTCCGAGGCGATCTTGGCCGCACGCGCGATCGCCGCGCGGATCGCGCTGATGTGCGTCGCGTGGTCGTGGTCGAGCCGCGCGAAGTCGTACTGCGTCGTCCCGACGAACTGGCGGAGCATGTGCGTGTCGCCCTCGAGCGCGATGCGGGCCGCCGCCTTGACGTAGGGGCCCCCGTTCGCCAGGAGGGTCGCGGCCGCGACCCGGTCGTCCTCGCGGACGGCCACGGCACGTTCGACGTGCAGGAAGGTGTGCAGGGCCTCGGCGGTTCCCGCGTCGAGCGCGGCCTGGGCCGCGTTTCGCACCGCCCTGCCGGTGGAGGCGTCGGCCAGGATCTTGAATATCTCGACCTGGTTGTCCTCCCGGGCCGCCGCGACCGCCCCGCTCTCCAGGAATCCCCTGATCCGGGCGGCGTCCTCGGTCTTCAGGGCCTCGTGGGCCGCCGTGGCCACGTTCTTCGTGGACACCGCGGAGATCGCCGCGACGTTCTCGGCGTTGTCCTGGTTCAGGGCGATGGCGCGGTCGGCCTCGATCCAGTGGACGACGTCCTCGTCCGAACCGGCCAGCGCGAACTCCGCGGCCTCCCGGGTCCAGGTGCCCGACCGGTCGATGAGCTGGACCGCCGCCCTGCGTCCGGCCGCCACGGCCTCGGCGACGTTCCCGCTCCGCAGCGCCGACTCCGCGGAGCCGAGGAGGCCGAGGACCTCCTCGGACAGGCGCGTCTCCTGCGTCCGCTGCCGGTTGGACCGTGCGAGGAGGTCCGTCTCCGCGACCGCTTCGAGCCGGGCCCGCTCGATCGCCTCCTCGGTCTCCTCGGCCAGCCTGGCGAGTTCGGCCGCACGGGCCGCCTGCTCGACCTCACGTGCCTTGGCGACGGCGTCGGCGGCCTTGTTCGCCGCCGCGATCGCGGCGTTGGCGGCGGCCGTCGACCGGTTGGCGAAGTCGACCGCCTGGCCGGCGTGGTCGGCCGCTTCCTCGGCGGCTGCGGCCGCCTTCTCGGCGTGGTCGGCGGCGCTGTTGGCGGCGTCCCGCGCCGTGGCGGCGGCGGCGGCCGACTGCCCGGCCAGGGACCGCGCCCTGCTCGCGGCCTGGGTCGCCCTGTTCGCGGCGACCTCGGCCTCCGCGGCGGCCCGCTGCGCGGCGGCGGACTCGGCCCTCGCGGCACCGGAGGCGACGGCCGCGTCGGCCGAGGCGCGGGCGGCGGCGGCCGCGTTGACCGCCGAACTGGCGGCAGCCGCGCCCGCCCGGTCGGCCGCCATGGCGGCCACCGCCGCGATGTCGGCCTTCAGGGCCACGGAACGGACGAAGCCGACCATCCTCCGGGCGACCTGCGCCGCCGTCCTGGCCGCGGACGCCATCGACGCGTCCTTGGAGGCGGCGATCGCGGCGTGGTACGCGCGTGCCGCGGCGCGTCCCGCCTCCGCGGCGGCCGCGGCGGCCGCCTGCGCGGCCGCCACCGCACGCTGCGAGGCGGCCTGCGCGGTCCGTGAGGCCGACACGGCGGTCGACGCGGCCGCGGCGGCGCCCCTGGCCGCCTCCGCGGCCTTGTTCGCCGCGTCGGCCGAGCGCTGGACGTCCCGCTCGGCGGCCTCGGCCTCGGCCTTGGCCTCCAACGCCGCCTTCTTCGCCTTCTCGGCGGCCTCGACCGCCTGGGCGGACAGCTCCACGGCCTCGTCGGTCTTCTGGCCGGCGAGGCGACCCTCCGCCTCGACGACCTTGACCAGCTGCTCGATCGTCGCCGTTTCCTCGTCACGCGCCCGGGCGATGTACTGGCCCGTCTTCAGGAACCAGCGGATCGCCCTCGGCGACCCGTCGTCCAGTGCCCGCTGCGCGTACTCACGCACCTGGGGTGACGCCGTCATGAGGAGGGAGAGCACCTGCACCCGTTCGTCCTCCTCGCGGGCGGTGAACTGCCCGCCGCTGAGGAAGGCGCGCAACGCGAAGTCCGAGTCGGTGTCCAGTGCCGTGGACGCCTTGCTCCTCACGGCACGGCCACCGTGGGTCATGACCGTGGTGACGGCCACCCTGAGGTCCTCGTGGACCGCGGTCCGGAAGCCGCCCTTCAGGAAGGACTCGATCGCCGCGTCCCCGCTGGACAGCGCGTTGTTGATCCCCGTGCGCGTCGCTTTGCCGGCCGTGCCCAGGGACTTGATGAGCGTGAACCTGTTGTCCTCGGCCCGGGCGAGGGGCAGCTTCCGGTCGAGGAACGCCGTCACGTCCGCCGCGCTGCCCGCCAGCGCCGCGGCCGCCGCGGTGCGGACGGCCCGGCCGCCCGACTTGTACGCCCAGACCACCTTGCCGCGGTCGGTGTCCGGAAGGCCCGTTCCCTCGGGCACCGCCGTGGAGCCCGCCTCGCCCGCCGCGTACGCGGGTCGGGCCCCGATGACGCAGGCGGGCAGCGCGCAACCGGCCCCCGCCGCGGTGAGGATGCCCATCATCTGGCGTCTGCTGAAGACCCGTTCTGAAGGCCGTGACATCACGGCTCCCTTCTGCTCCACTGATCTCGGCCAGGACGTGCTCCCGGCCGTCGACGAACTGTCGTGGTCGTGGGTCCGCACGCCGGTACACCGAGTCGAGTTCCGGGCCGGGGAGGTCCTCCCGGTGGAGTTCCGCGCCCTCACGGCCCGTGTCAGGGCACCGGTCGCGGTCGTGGTGCCCGGAAAAGCGCGCCGACGCCGCGTGGCTTCGTCGCGATCTTCGACGCGGCAAGTCGGCAGGGAAAGCCCTTCGCTGCCGCCCCCCGCGGATTCACCTCCCCCATCGAAGCCGGGGCCCGGCGGGTGCGTCCAATGCGGAAACCGGCAAGAACCGGGCAACCCCCGGGTGTTCGCCGTGATGTGCGCCACACGGGGGAAGGGTTGTGGTGATATCGGCAAAGGATCGGTTCCGTGGTGACCCGCACGACGGCCGGGGAGCTCGCGGGCCGATGACGGGCGGGGGCGACCGCCGGCGCTTCCGGGCGCGGGGCCGGGACGGACTTCCGCGGTGCCGGTGACGGTTCGTCCGGGCGCGGTCCGGTGGAGGCGGCCTCAGGAACTTTGCTGCGACGCTTCCTTGGCGGTACGTCGGAAGTCGGGCCGGGGGGCGGGGACGCCGTGGGGCGAGGCGACCGCCGCCCCCCCCGGGGGCCCGGGAAGGCGGAAGCCCCGCTCGGCTTGGTGCCGGGCGGGGCTTCCGGGTGTGGGTCTTCGGTCAGTGGAGCTGGGTGTAGGTGTTCCAGCCGGTGCCGAGGTTGGTGCGGGTGGTGAAGGGGTTGGCCGTGCCGGTGTGGGTGGTGATGTAGCGGTAGAGGGTGCCGCCGGAGGTGACGGCGAGGAGGTCGGCGCGGCCGTCGCCGGTGATGTCGCCGGGGGCGACCAGCTTGGCGTAGGTGTTCCAGCCGGTGCCGACCTTCACGCGGGCCTTGAAGGGGGCGGCGGCGTCGCCGCTGCCGGGGTAGAGGTACAGGGTGCCGCCGGGGGTGCGGGCCAGCAGGTCGGCGCGGCCGTCGCCGGTGATGTCACCCGCGCCGACCAGCGCGTTGTAGGCGTTCCAGCCGGAGCCGACGGTGGTGCGGCCGGCGAAGCCGTAGCCCTGGCCGTCGCCCCGGTAGAGGTACAGGGTGCCGCCCGACGTGCGGGCCAGCAGGTCGCCCTTGCCGTCACCGCTCAGGTCGCCGACGCCGGTGAGGGTGTTGAACGCGCCCCAGCCGCGGCCCAGCGGGTAGGGGCCGTCGGAGTACCGGTCGTAGTTGTACAGGTAGCCCTGGTAGACCTCCAGGAGGTCGGCGTGCCCGTTGTTGTCCAGGGAGCTGGGGAAGTGCACCCGGGCACCGGCCCAGCCGCCGACGTCGCTGATCTGGTAGCGGGCGGTGAGGGTGCCGTTGTTGCGCGAGGAGTACGTGAACAGCGTGCCGTTCTTGTCCAGGCCCAGGATCTCGGACTTGCCGGTCTGCGGGTTGCCGCCGAAGTTGGCGAGGAGGTTCGCGTTGTTCCAGCTGGCGTCGGACCACAGGACGCGGGTGGTGGGGCGGCCCGCGTCGTCCGTGACGTAGTAGTACATGGCGCCGCCCGTGGTACGGGCGAGCAGCTCGGGGTGGCCGTCGTCGGTCGGGTCGGTGGAGCTGTCGTCGGCGATCGACAGCTGGTTGTAGACGTTCCAGCCGGTGCCGACCTTGACGCGGGCCTTGAACGGGGTGAGGGGGGTGCCGGTGCCCGCGTAGAAGAACAGGTCGCCGTTCGGGGTGCGGGCGTACAGGTCGCCCAGGCCGTCGCCGTTGGCGTCGTTCACGCCGACCAGCTGGTCGTAGATGTGCCAGCCCGATCCGACCTTCAGGCGGGTCTGGAGCGGGGCGCTGCCGGCGCCGGTGCCGCGGTACAGGAACAGCTCGCCCTCGGGCGTGCGGGCCAGCACGTCGACCTTGCCGTCGCCGCTGACGTCACCGAGTGACAGGGCCTTGTTGTAGATGTTCCAGCCGACGCCGGACCAGTACGGGCTGGAGGTGCCGGTGCCGCCGTCGTACGTCTCGCGGAACGACAGGGTGCCGTACGGGGACAGGGTCAGCACGTCGGCCGTGCCGTTGCCGGTGAAGTCGCCGACCGGGATGACGTCCTTGAACTTCTCGCCCGGGTCGCCGTACAGGCCGAACTCGGTGGTGTTGCCCGAGTCCTCGGAGCGCATCAGGTAGAACGCGTCGTCGAGGCCGCGGTAGAGCAGGTCGCTGGTGCCGTCGCCGGTGAAGTCGTGGCGGGACGGCACCGTGGCGGCCTTGGTCGTCCCCGTGGACATGCGGTGCTTCTTCGGCAGCTGGCCCTCGGGCAGCTCGATGCCGGGCGTGGCGCGCTCGACCGGCGCGCGGCCCGGGGCCGGGGCGCCGCCGTGGTCGTCGGCGACGGCCGTGCCGGACAGCAGCAGGCCGGAGGCGAGGACGAGCGCGGTGCACGAAGCGAGTCTGCGGGCGCGCGCGTGCGCGCGGCCCGTACGGTGGAACGCCATGCGGAACCCCCCCTGGGGTGAGTGATCAAGAGGCCGCGAGCGCGGCGGGCGGCGCACCCGGAAGGGGCGCACGCGCGGCTCGGCGGCGGATGGAGCCTACAGCCGGATCCCGAACGCCTGTAGGGATTTGTTGATACGTGGTCACCGTCCGCGCGAGGCATGGCGCGTTTCCCACCCCCCACCCACCCCGCCCGGCCCCGGCGAGGTGGCGCGGTGCGGGGCGAGGCGGCGCGGCGCGGTGGCCCGGCGTTCCCCAGGTCGCGTGCGCCGGGAGGGCTCGTCGCGGAGGGGGCCACGGGCAGGACCACGGGCGGGACCGCGAAGGTGCCGGCCGGGTGCGCGGAGGCGCGGCGACCCGCGCAGGTGGGCGGCCCCCTGCCGCGCGGCAGGGGGAAATCCCACGTTTCACCACTTCCACTCTTCCCGTGGCGGACACGTTTTGATTACGGGATCTCCACACGGCCCGACGATGTCTGTGTATATCGCATCTGTCCTCTTGCCCCCTCTCAGTAGGTTCGCAGTGATCAGTAGTGATCACTACTGACGGGGAGTGACCGAACGTCATTCCTCCTTGTCCATGAGGAGACAGAGGCGCATGAGAGAGTGGGATCCCGCTCCACGCGGGCGGTACCACGTGTTATCCGCGGCACGGCTGAGGTACGCAGCCCTCGCCGCCGCGGTGGTGATGTCGGTGTCGGCGGTCGACGCGGGGGTGGCCGTCGCCACGGCACCCAGGGCGGCCTCCGGCACGGCGCAGGCGGCCAAGCCGCTCGGACCCGCCGAGGCGGCCGACGCGCCGACCGCGATGCTGCTGGCACGGCTCCAGCAGCGCCGCATCGAGATCACCGGTGAGCGCACCGAGTCGACGACCACCTGGGCCGGCCCCGACGGCACGACCACGGTGGAGGCGTTCACCGGGGCCGTCCGGGTCAAGGACGCCCAAGGCGTGTGGCGGCCCGTCGACATGACGCTCGTCGACGCCGGCGAGGGCGTCCGGCCCCGCAGGGCCGCCGCCGACGTGACCCTGTCCGACGGCGGCACGGGGGAGCCCCTGGCGCGGGTCGGCCGGGGCGGGCAGGCGCTGGGCGTCGGCTGGGAGGGCAAGCTGCCCGCGCCGAGGCTGGACGGCCCCACCGCGACGTACCCGAACGCCGTCGAGGGCGGCGACCTCGTCGTCACCGCGCTGCGCGAGGGCTTCCAGCACAACGTCGTCCTGCGGGAGCGGCCGACCGGGCCCGTGGAGTACCGGCTGCCCGTCGCGGCCACCGGGCTGAGCCTGAAGGAGGCCGGCGACAAGCGGCTCCTGTGGCACGACGCCAAGGGCCGCACCAAGGCCGCCGCGCCCGCCCCCGTCATGTGGGACTCCTCCCGCGACAAGGCGTCGGGCGAGCCCGAGCGGATCGCCGGCGTCGAGGTGGAGGTCGAGCGGGACGCGGACGGCAAGGGCCAGGTGCTGGTGCTCAGGCCGAGCGCCGCGTTCCTCGCCGACCCGTCGGTGACGTACCCCGTCACGATCGACCCGACGGACTCCCTGATGGGGCCGGTCACCGACACCTGGATCCAGTACGACGACTACCTGACCACGCAGCGCGGCTCGACCGAGCTGAAGACCGGTACGTACGACGGCTCCGAGAAGGCCCGCTCCTTCCTGAAGTTCAACGTCGCCAAGTACGCCGGCAAGCAGGTCCTCGACGCCAAGCTGCGGCTGTACTCGTTCTACTCCTCCACCTGCGACACGGACAACGCGGGCGTCGAGGTGCGGCGGATCACCGAGAGCTGGGACTCCGCGGCGATCGGCTGGGCCGACCAGCCGGCCACCACCACCAGCGGCGCCGTCGTCGTGAAGGACGCCAAGGGCTACTCGGCGGCCTGCCCCGCCGGGTACAGCACGTGGGACATCGACGCCATCGCCCAGGCGTGGGCGGGCGGCCAGCCCAACCACGGGGTGCGGCTGGCCGGCGCGGGCGGCGAGACCGACCCGCTGACCTGGCGCCGCTACCGCTCCGCCAACCACGTCGACGGCTCGCACGACGCGACGCACGAGCCGTCGCTCACCGTGCAGTACAACTCCACGCCGGGCACCGTCACCCCGCTGTCCCCGCTGACGGGCACGGCGACCCGCGACACGACGCCGACCCTGTCGGGCAAGGCGACGGACGCCGACGGCAACATGGTCCAGCTGGCCTTCGAGGTCTGGAAGTCCGACGGCACGGCCGCGCTCCAGTCCGGCACGGCCGCCAAGGTCAACTCCGGGGCGACCGCGTCCTGGACGGCCGGCACGGCCCTCGCGCAGGGCGCCTACAAGTGGCGCGCCCGCGCCTCGGACGGCACCGCGACGGGCTCCTGGTCGGCGTGGCAGACCTTCACGGTCGACACGACCAAGCCGGCCGCCACCGCCGTCTCCTCCGCCGACTTCCCGGCGGGGCAGTGGTCCGGCACCGCGGACGGGAACGGCGACTTCACCGGCGCGTTCACCTTCACGCCGCCCGCCACCGACACCAAGAGCGTCCAGTACCAGCTCGACGGCGGGACCTGGACGACCGTGTCGACCACCGGCGCGGCCGTCACCCGGAGCCTCACGTTCAAGGCGGGCGAGCACACGCTGACCGCGCGCACCCGCGACGCGGCCGGCAACCTCTCCGCGAACACCGTGTACGCGTTCTCCGCGGGCAAGGGCGCCGCGATCACCTCCCCGGCGGACGGCGACCGGCCGGCCCGCCGTGTGGTGCTGACGTCCGAGGGCCGCGGCACGTACACCGGGGTGCGCTACCAGTACCGCCACGGCGAGGCCGACGCCTGGAAGGACGTCCCCGTCGCCGACGTGCGGCGCAGCGCCGACGGCAGCGCCGTCACCGCCTGGCCGTTCGCGGTCACCGGCGGCAAGCCGGCGTCGCTGTACTGGAACGTCACCAGCACGCTGCCCAACGACGGCCCGGTCGAGATCCGCGCCGTCTTCACGGCCGGCACGACCACCGACGCCTCCCCGGAGGTCGAGGTCACCGTCGACCGCAACGCGGGCGAGGCCCCGACCGCGCAGGTCGGCCCCGGCTCGCTGAACCTCCTCACCGGCGACTTCAAGATCGGCGCCAAGGACGTCGAGGCCTTCGAGGTGTCCGTCAACCGGACGTTCTCCTCGCGCGCCAACCCCTCCGACACCGAGGGCCAGGCGGCCGTCTTCGGACCCGGCTGGGTCTCCTCCGTCAGCGCCCAGACCTCCGGCAGCGGCTACACGCAGCTGCGCAGGACCTCCGCGACGTCCGTGGAGATCCTGGACGCGGACGGCGACTCCACCGCGTTCACGGCCACCGCGAACGGCGGCTGGGAACCGGAGACGGGTGCCGGGACGCTCACCCTGACCGGGTCGCTGACCGGCGACGCGTTCACCCTGAAGGACACCGACGCGACGGTCTCCGTCTTCCGCAAGGTCGGTGCCGGCGCCACCACGTGGACGCTGGCCACCTCGGCGGCGGCCGTGGAGGACTCCACGGTCACCGTGGTCTCCGAGACGGTCGTCCAGGGCGGCCAGACCGTCGCCCGCCCGAAGTACCTGATATCCCCGTCCGAGTCCGTGGCGGCCGCCACCTGCCAGGCGGCGCCGTCCACGCGCGGCTGCCGGGTCCTGGAGTTCGTGTACGCGACGGCCACCACCGCCACCGGCTGGTCCACCGCCGCCGACTTCGGCGACTTCGCCGGCCAGGTCAAGGCGATCAAGCTGTGGGCCGCCGACCCGGGTGCCGCCGCGACCCGCGACGAGACCCTCGCGTCGTACCGCTACGACGCGTACGGCCGCCTGCGCCAGCAGTGGAACCCGCACTACTCGCAGGGCACGCAGGTCCAGTACTCGTACGACGCGGCCGGCCGGGTCTTCTGGATGATGGCCGGCCCCGAGCAGGCGTGGAACTTCCACTACGGCAAGGCCGGTTCGTCGCTGACCTCCGGTGACGGCATGCTCCTGAAGGTGACCCGCCCGACCCTGAAGCAGGGCACGGTGGACACCGTGGAGTCCACCGCCACCACCACCGTCGTCTACGACGTGCCGCTGACCGGCACCAAGGCGCCGTACCAGATGGGCGCCGCGGAGGTCGGGGCGTGGGCGCAGGACGAGGTGCCGACCGACGCGACGGCGGTGTTCCCCGCCGACTCCGTCCCGGCCTCCTCCACCGGCGCCGACCTGACGGCCACCGGCTACGGCCGGGCCGCCGTCACGTACGTCGACGCCAACGGCCGCGAGACCAACACCGCCCGGCCCGGCGGTGACCTGGACGTGACCGAGTTCGACCGGTACGGCAACACGGTCGGCCAGCTCAGCGCCGCCAACCGCGCGCTCGCCATGGGCACGGCCCCCGACGCCGCGGCCCGGCTCGACGCACTGGACCTGGCGGGCCTCACCACGGCCGAGCGCGCCGAGCGGCTGTCGTCGGCCACGGTGTACTCCGAGGACGGCCAGCGGGTCACCGACACGTACGGCCCGCTGCACCAGGTCACCCTCACCGGTCCGCTGGCCGCGTCCGGGGGCAACCCGGCGCTCGCCGCGGGCACGTCCGTCCCGGCCCGCCAGCACACGGCGTACCGGTACGACGAGGGGCGGCCCGCCGACGCGGCCGTCTCCGGGATGTCCACCTCCACGTCCACGGGCGCGGCGGTCGAGGGCTACGCCCAGGACGCCGACGTCAAGCGGACCGCCACCACCTACAACTGGGCGACCGGCGAGGAACTGGTCACCAGGGACGACCAGGGCACGCAGCTCAGCGCGACCCGGTCCGCCTTCCGCGCGGACGGCAAGCTGGCCTCCACCAGCCTGCCGATGTCCAACGGCGCCGACGCGGGCACCCTGACGTACACGTACTGGACCGCGGCGGGCACCGGCGAGTGCGCCGGCCGTCCCGAGTGGGCGGGGCTGCTGTGCAAGACGGCCCCGGCGGGCGCGGTCACCGGCGGCGGCGACAACCCGGCGCAGCTGGTCACCAGCCGGCACGAGTACAACCGGTGGGGCGGCGTCACCAAGACGACCGAGACCGCCAACGGCGTCACCCGCGTCCTGACCGTCACCTACGACGACGCGGCCCGCCGGACCAAGAGCGAGCTCACCGGCGGCACCGGCACGGCGACGGCGGCGACGACGTACACGTTCGACCCGAACACCGCCAGGCTCCTGACCCAGTCGTCCGGCGGGAAGACGGTCACCTACGCGTACGACTCGCTGGGCCGGCAGATCTCCTACCAGGACGGCTCCGGCAACACGACGAAGACCGAGTACGACCTGCTCGACCGTCCGGTGAAGACCTCGGACTCCACGGGCGCGAGCACCGTCTACGGCTACGACGCCCAAGGCGACCTGGGCACCGTCACCGACTCGGTGGCGGGCGCGTTCACCGCCGACTACGGCGCCGGCGGCACGCTCGTGTCGCAGTCGCTGCCCGGCGGCCACACGCTGAGGGTGACCACCGACCCGCTGGGCCGGTCCACCGCGCGCGTCTACACCGACGCCGAGGGCGCCACGGTGCTCGCGGACGTGGCGGAGTACGACATCACGGGCCGCCTGGTGGGCCACACCCAGACGGACGGCACCACCGTGTCGACCGACTACGGGTACGACGCGATCGGCCGGCTCTCCCGGGCCGCCGACAGCGCCGTGGAGGGCTGCGCGGTCCGCGCCTACGCCTTCGACGGCAACCGCAACCGCAAGACCCGCACCGTCACCCGCGACGACTGCGACCCGGCCACGCAGGACGCGGTCGTCGACCAGACGGCGTACGCGTACGACTCGGCGGACCGGCTCACCGGCCGCGCCTACGACGCCTTCGGCCGGACCACGGCCAAGGACGGCGTTCAGTACGGGTACTACGCCGGTGACGGGCTCCGCACGGAGACCGTCGGCGACCGGCGCCGCACCTGGGACCTGGACGCCGCCGGCCGCCCGGCCGTGGCGACCACGGAGACCCGCGGCGCCGACGGCGCGTGGACGGTGGCCGGCACGGTCACCCAGCACTACGGCGACGAGTCGACCAGCCCCGACTGGGAGGCGCGCGGCGACGGCACGGTGACGCGGTTCGTCAACGACGCGGTGGGCTCGCTCACCGCGACGACGACGGGCACCGGCGTGGTGCTGCAGCTGACCAACCTGGCCGGTGACGTCGCGGTGCGGCTGGACCTGGCCGACCCGTCCGCGTCGGCCGTGCAGCGGTACGACGAGTTCGGCGCGCCGGCCGAGGGCACCGGGGCGACCCGGTACGGCTGGCAGGGCGGCTCGCAGGTCTCCAGCGACACGCTCAGCGGCGTCGTGCTGACCAACGCGCGCGCCTACGAGCCGGGCACCGGCCGGTTCCTGCAGGTCGACCCGCAGTACGACGGCGGCGCCAACGCGTACGTGTACTGCGGCGGCGATCCGGTCGGCTGCCGCGACCTCAGCGGCGAGGCGAGCTACTACCGGTACTACGACCTGGGCAGGACGGGCGCGTCCGCCACGAAGGTCTTCTCCTACTGGAAGAAGCACTTCAAGGCGATCTTCCCGATCCCGGGCCGGCCCAACAAGATCACGCACGAGGGGCAGAAGTTCACGCTGCACCCGAAGGTGTACGGCATCCGGATGGACTTCCCGGTGAAGGTCAACAGCATCGGCAAGAGCTACCTCCAGCTCGGGGCCCGGCGAGGGCACCCGGACTGGCCGGGCGGCTGGATCGGCTTCGACCTGTACAAGAAGAAGGGCCGGATGAAGCTGGAGGTCCGCGGCAAGCTCGGCGGCGCGGCGGCGATCTTCTGCGGCCGCTCCTGCAGCGAGGCGAAGGCGAAGCCGTACTGGGACAAGCTCGGCAAGAACCTCCGCAAGGTGGTCCGGGACAAGTTCTGAGACGTGCCGTGACCGGTCGTCCCCCCTCGGGGACCGGCCCCTGAGTTGAACATGTTCAATAATGGGGCCCGGCGGGCCCGCGATCCCTTCACGGGGGCGCGGGCCCGCCGTGTGTCCGGACCCTCCCACCGGCCCTCCACGGAGACGGAAGAACCCTGATGGCACAGACGGACAGCGCACGCCGCCGGGGGAAGGCCCCCCTCGTGGCCGCCGGCTACGTCGGCGTGGTCGCCGCGCTCGCGCTCGCCCACGGCGCCGCCGGGGCCCCCGAGGGATGGAGCGCGCTCCTGAGCCTGGTGACCTTCCCCGGCTCCGTCCTGGTCGCCCTCGCCGCCTTCTACCTGCTGCCCGCGCTCGTCGGCGGCGGGGTGGACCTCTCGGACGAGACCGTGGGGCCCTTGGACTTCCTGCCGCAGTACGCGGGCGGCGCGCTGGTGAACGTCCTGCTGGCGTGGGGGGTCTGCGCCTTCGTGCGGCACTTCGTCCGCGAGGCCCGCCGCAGCCGCAACGGCCACTGACGGCTAGGGGTCGACCGGCAGGCCCGTCGGCTCCTTCACCCGCTTCATGATGATCTGGGAGTTGACCTCCGTGACCCCCGTCAGGGCGGTCAGCTTCTCGATCCACAGCCGTTCGTACGCGCGCAGGTCCGCCACCGCGATCCGCAGCAGGCACCCGGGGCTGCCGAACAACCGGTACGCCTCGACGACGTCCGGGATGTCCTGGAGCGCCGCCTCGAACGCCTCCACCACCTCGCGGTCCCGCTTCACCTCGATGGAGACCAGCACCTCGAAGCCCCGGTCCACCGCCTCCGGGTCGATCACCGCCCGGTAGCCCTGGATCACGCCGTCCTGCTCCAGCTGGCGCACCCGGCGCATGCAGGGGGAGGGGGTCAGGCCGACCCGCGCGGCCAGCTCCTGGTTGCTCAGCCGGCCGTCCGCCTGGAGCTCGCGCAAGATAGCGCGGTCGATCGCGTCCATGACGCAATCATCCACCAACGAACCGGGCCCGGACGGAGAAATACGCGATCTGGTTGCGCACTGACTCCCCTATCATTGCTCTTTCGAACGCTTTGTCGCTTTGCGCGAGGAGAGGTCAGGGCAGCGTGGGACGGATCGTCGTGGTCAGCACCGGCGGGACGATAGCGAGCCGCTGGCAGGGTTCCGGGTTCGCCGCCGAGGCGCACGGACGCGAGGTCATGGCGACCGCCGCCGTGCCCGAGGGCGTCACCGTCGAGGTCGTCGACCTGTTCAGCGTCAACAGCCCCCGCCTCACCACCACCCACCAGCTCGCCCTGCTGCGCGCGGTGCACGAGGTCCTCGCCGACCCGGGCGTCGACGGCGTCGTCGTCACCCACGGCACCGACACGCTGGAGGAGTCGGCGTTCCTCCTCGACCTCCACCACGACGACCCGCGCCCCGTCGTGTTCACCGGCGCCCAGCTCCCCCTCGACTCCGAGGACGGCGACGGGCCGCGCAACCTCCACGACGCGCTGCTCACCGCCGCGCGCTGCCGCGGACTGGGCGTCCTGATCGCCTTCGACGGCAAGGTCCACGCCGCACGCGGCACGGTCAAGACCCACACCCTCGACGCCGACGCCTTCGCGGACCCCTCCGGCATGCGCCTCGGCAACATCGGCTTCGGCAAGGTCTCCGTCCTGCGCCGCCCCGAGCGGCCCGCCGCGCTGCCCCTGCCCGCCGCGCCCGGCACGCCGCCGCGCGTCGACATGGTGATGCACCACGCCGACGGCGACCCGCTGCTGCTGAACGCCGCCGTCGACGCCGGCGCGCAGGGCCTCGTCCTGGTCGCCACCGGCGCCGGCAACGCCACGCCCGAGATCGTCTCCGCCGTCGCCGAGGCCACCGCGCGGGGCGTCCTCGTCGCCCTCACCACGCGGGTGCCCGCCGGGCCCGTCTCCCAGATCTACACCCACGGCGGCGCCGTCGACCTCGTCGCGGCGGGCGCCGTCCCCACCGGGACGCTGCGCGCCGGGCAGGCCCGCATCGCCGTCCTCGCCGCCCTCCTCGCGACCCCCGACGCCGCCGAGCGCGTACGGCTCCTGCGGCACGTCCTCGGCGACGCCGTACCGGCCGCGGACCTCGCCCGGGCCTGACCCCCGGCCCGGCCCCGCCGGGCGGCGGCCGGAGGGCCGGTGGCGCGGGCGTGGCCCGCCCCCCCGGCGGGGAGCGGGCCACGGACCGCGGGCGGGCGCCGCGTCAGGAGGTCTGCGCCGTGTCGTACAGCGCCTGCGCCTCGTTGCCGAAGTACGGCCCGAACATGCGGTTCGGCAGGAACGTGTACCCGAAGCTGTTCACCGAGACCTGGAGCCCGGTCCCGGTCGCCTCGCTGAAGCCGGTGAACCAGGGGCCGCCGCTGGACCCGCCGGTCATGTTGCAGCCGAGGCCGTGGTCCTGCGAGAACAGGAAGTCCTTGGAGGAGTTCCCGCTGCAGTAGACCAGCTTGGACCCGTCGTACGGGGAGGCCGCCGGGAAGCCGAAGGCGTACATCGGCTTGTTGTAGCCGCCGTTGAACTGGATGCCCTGCGCGCCGGTGACGGCCGTCAGCCTCTGGCCGTTCAGCGGGGCGACGACGGCGGCGCCGACGTCGTGGTTGATGTCCTCGCTCGCCTCCCACTGCGGCGTGGTGAGCGTCCTGGTCGCGGTCCACCGCCCGTACGGCGCCTGCCCGTTGTCGTACGCGGGGACGAAGACCCAGTCGGTGTGCCAGCTGCCCTGGTACTTCACGCAGTGCCCGGCCGTGATGACGGTGGACTGGTTCTGGCTGGTCACGGCGTTGCCGGAGCAGGACGCCGTACGGCCCTGGAAGGTGAAGAACACCCGCCCGGACGTCTTCACGACCGCGCCGCCGCCGGTCCAGGCGCCCCCGGCCTGCGGGAACGCCAGGGGGCCCGCGGCGTCCGCCGACGCGGCGGTCGGGGCGACCGTGACCGTCTCGCCGCCCGGCTCCGGGGCCTTGGGGGCGGCCGGCCGGGCCGGGGTGGGACGCAGGTCGAGCGGGGTGGCGCCGCGCATCCGCTCGGCGGTCCAGAACGCGGCCGCGTCCCGCTGCTCGGCGGCGGGCACGACGCGGGCGGCGACCGCCGGGCCGGCTTCGGGGGCGGGCGCGGCGGCCGCCGGGGCGGCGGCGGACAGGGCGCCGGTGAGGAGGGCCGCCGTGGCGAGCAGGACGGCCGCGGGCGAGCGATGGCGTCTCACACGTGTCTCCTTCTGCCGTGCCCGGGCGGTCGCCGAGGACCACCCGGGCAGGGGGGGTGGGGGGACGAAGGGATGGGGTGCGGATCGCGGTACCGGATCGGGCTGCGTGAGGCAGAGTGCCACGGCCGTCGTGAGGTTGTCAGGGGCGCGTCACTGATTCTTTACTGACCCGTCAACAGTTTCGCGAAACAGCGGCTGTCCTCGTGGTGCCGGTAGAGGCCGAACCTCTCGCACGGCTCGTAGCCGCTGGACAGGTACAGCGCGATGGCCTCCGGCTGCTTGGTCCCCGTCTCCAGGACCATCCGCCGCCGCCCCGCCGCGCGGGCGTCCTCCTCCAGGAGGGCCAGGATGCGCCGGGCCAGACCCCGGCCGCGCTCCTCGGGGACCACGTACATCCGCTTCAGCTCGGCGTCGCCGTCCGCGTAGCCCTCGCCGTTCTCGTCCATGGCGCGCCAGCCGCCCGTCGCGACCGGGCGGCCGCGCTCGTCGTGCGCCATCAGGTAGAGGCCGTGGGGCGGCCGGAACATGGCCGGATCGAGGGGGGTCTCGTCCCCCTCGCCGTCGTACCGCTCGGCGTACTCGAGCTGCACCTGGTCGTTGAGCTTGACGGCGTCGGGGTGGTCGAACGGCATGGGCTGGATAATCATGCGAGGCATCGTACTTCTATGCGGAATGGGGCGGCGGGCCGCGTCTCGGGACTGTCGTATTGTGCCGGGATGCTCACTGTGACGACCGCCAATGTCAACGGCCTCCGCGCCGCCGCCAAGAAGGGGTTCGTGGAGTGGCTGGCCGGAACGGCCGCCGACGTGCTCTGCCTCCAGGAGGTCCGGGCCGACGCGGCCCAGCTGCCCGAGGAGGTCCGGGCACCCGAGGGCTGGTACGCGGCGCACGCCCCGGCCGCCGCCAAGGGCCGCGCGGGCGTCTCCCTCTACACGCGGCGCGAGCCGGACGCGGTGCGGGTCGGCTTCGGGGTGAGCGAGTTCGACGCGTCCGGCCGCTACCTGGAGGCCGACCTGCCGGGTCTCACGGTCGCCAGCCTCTACCTGCCGTCCGGCGAGGTGGGCACGGAGCGCCAGGACGAGAAGGTCCGCTTCATGGACGCCTTCCTGCCGTACCTGAAGGAGCTGAGGGAGCGCGCGGCGGCGGACGGCCGCGAGGTCCTGGTGTGCGGCGACTGGAACATCGCCCACCGGGAGGCCGACCTGAAGAACTGGCGCGCCAACCGCAAGAGCTCCGGCTTCCTCCCGGAGGAGCGGGCCTGGCTCGGCCGCGTCCTCGACGAGGCGGAGTACGTCGACGTGGTCCGCGCGCTCCACCCCGACCAGGAGGGCCCGTACTCGTGGTGGTCCTACCGGGGCCGCGCCTTCGATAATGACTCGGGGTGGCGCATCGACTACCACATGGCCACGCCCGGCCTGGCGTCCCGCGCCCTGAAGGCCTGGGTGGAGCGCGCCGCGACCCACGCGGAACGCTGGTCGGACCACGCCCCGGTGACGGCGGTCTACGGCCCCTGACCCGTGCCGTCCCGCCCGCTCCTCCCCGGTGCGCACCGGGGGCAGGCGCAGGGCGGCCAGACGGAGGAGTGCAGGGGGGTGAGCCTCTCCCGGCTGTGCACGGCGGTGCGCTCGCTCCAGGTGCGCCCGCCGTCGCGGGAGACCCGCAGGGTCAGCAGCGGCCGTCCGCCGTCGGCGGGGCCTCCGGTGGTGTCGCGGGGGGTCACCGGTGGCCCTGCCGGTGCCGGCGGAGGAGGACGTTGCAGTCGGAGACGGCCGACCTGTCGCCCCGGGCGCGCGCCCGGGACCGCGCGGCGACGAGCTCGGCGCAGTCCGGGCACGCCCCGGCCGGATCCGGCTCCCGCTCCCACCGCAGCGGGAGTTCGACCGGGGGAGTGCTGTGGCGTGTCGGTTCGGTGGTCATGTCGGCCCACGCTAGGGACGGCTCTGACCAGCGGCAATGGCAGTTCCACTCATGATCGGCGAGTAGTGCCACGCACCGTCACACGGGCAGCCCCACCGTGTCGGCGAGGGAGCGCATCGTCCCGGTCAGGGTCCGCCGCCTGGCGATGATGCGGCCGAGGATGTCACGGGCGTAGCGCTGGTTCGGCAGCCACTGCGGGGCGGCGGCGCGGATGCCCGCCAGGGTGTCGACGGCCGGTCCGTACTGCCGGGTCATCGTGTACGCGTTGGCCACGTCGAGGAGGTGGCGGTTGCGGTTGTTCGACGTGGGGCGCAGCCCTCCCGTCGGGATCCTCTCCGCCAGCGCCAGCACCACGTCCGGACGGTCCATGACCATGGCGTTCTCCGTCCGCTTGAGCGTCACCGTGACGGGGCCGAACGCCCGGAGGAAGTCCCCGTCCGGGGCGAACTCCCGTCCCAGCGCCACGGCGGAGGCGTGGGCCAGCCGCAGCGCGTCCTCGGCCTCCTCGGGCCTGTTGTCCCGCACCGCGGCGGCGGACAGGCGCAACAGCAGCCACCCCCACGCGCCGAGCTCGTCCGGTGTCGCCCGGGAGAGGCGGGGTTCCGTCTCGTCCGCCCACCGGACGGCCAACTCCCGTGCCTCGCCGAGCCGTCCTCGCCGCAGCAGGAGCCAGCACATCGTGTTGACCGTCGACGCGCCCTGCAGTCGGTCCGCTGAGCCCGCCAGGGCGGCGTCGAGGGACCACTCGGCGGCTTCGAACTGGCGGGTCTGCGTCAGGAGCCAGCCGGTGAGCTGCAGGAGGCGTACGCGCAGGGCGCGCCCTTCCGGGCCGAGCCGCGCCAGGGTGTGGGCGTCGCGGAGCAGTGGGGGCAGGACCGTGCGGAGTTCCGCGAACCGGTCGCCGGAGAACAGGGGCGTGACGGCGTCGAGCGCGGCGCGCACGCCTTCCACGGTGGGCGGCTCGTCGGGTTCGGCCGTGTCCGCCGGCGGGGCGGTGAGCGCCTCCCTGACGGGGGCCCAGGCGTCGAGGACGAGAGTGCTCGCGCCCTCCTCGGCCGGTTCCGCCACGAGGCGCGAGGTGGACACTCCGAGCGCGGCGGCGAGCCGGCGGACCGTTTCCAGGCGGGCGTCCTGCCGCTCGCCCTGTTCCAGCTTCCGGATCAGCGACACGGACACCCCGGACTCGCTCGCCAGCCCCCGCTGCGTCATCCCGCGACGCTTCCGGACGTCCCTGAGCCGGTCACCCAAGTTGGCAGGCATAGGCCGAGAGTACGCGCGCGGCCCGGCCCGCGCAGGGCCCCGGCGGACCCGTGCTCCCGGCGGCGCCCGCACGTCCCGCCGCCCCGGACCGGACCCGACCGGGCGTCAAGTGGCCCCGCCGTCAAGGCGGTCCGTCGTGGAGGGGCGGGTCGCGGATGTCCACGCCGATGACGTGGCGTCCGCCATCTGGAGTATCGTACTGGTGGCTGAGTGTTACCACTCGGTCACGAAAGTGATCTTGCTCGCGGGGCGCCGTTCCTCGCGCGGCCGGCACCAGAGGAGCGCGAACTCCCGTGGTACTTGTTCACCCCCCGCTTCGCTCCGGTGCGGGCTGTAGGACCGTCTCCCCGCGGGGGCGGCGGACGTCGCGAGGCCGCCACCCGCGGGCGGGGGCGGTGGCCGGATGGTAGGTCGCGACCTCAACCCCTCCGACCATCCGAGGAAGGAGGTCCGCCGGGTCCTGGAGAAGTGGGCCGGGCGCGGCTGGAAGCTCCGCAAGGAGGGCCACTGGGGCAAGCTGTACTGCCCGTGCGGGGCGGAGTGCACCACCATCCCGGTCTCCGGGTCGCCCCGGAACGACGGGGCCCACGCGCGCCGGGTGGACCGGCTGGCGTCCCGCTGCCCCCTCCCGCCGGATGCGCCGAACCGCAGTCTCACCGGTCGGTCACGCGACTAGTCACGAGAACGTTTGTCCATGTTTGACCCTATTTTGCTGTTGACGAATGTCAACAGCTCTGCGACTGTGGTGAAGGACTAGGGGGCCAACATGGATTACGACTTCACCTTTGTCGTCTCCGGCGTGGATGTGGACGACCAGGCTGCCGTCGACGCCTTGCTGGAGAGTTGCGACGCACTGTTGGCCCGAGCCGGTGGCGTGGATCTCCTGAGCGTGACCGGCTCCGGTGAATCGGCCATCGAGGCGGCGCTGACCGCCGTGTCCGCCGCCCGCGGCGCGGTGCCGCAGCTGCGGGTGTGCCGTCTGGACCGCGACCTGGTCGGCGTCCACGAGATCGCCGAGCGGACGGGGCGTTCGCGGCAGAACGTCAGCCAGTGGATCGCCGGCGACCGCAAGGCGCAGGGCGAGCCCTTCCCGGCCCCCGAGGGGACCGTGGGCAGGTCGCGGGCCTGGCTGTGGAGCGAGGTCAACCAGTGGCTCGCCGCCCACGGCCTCGACGACGGGGCCGCCTACCCCACGCGCGCCGAGATGGCGGAGATCGACGTGGCGCTCGCCACCTCGGTGTCCGTCACCCTCAGCTTCACGGCCGCCGGGACCCCCGGCTTCGAGGCCGCCCGCGAGAGGGTGGTCGACGAGCTGCGGAACAAGCACATCCCGGGGTTCATGGAGTTCCTGGCGGGCGTCGCCCACACGACGGACGAGAAGGGGGCGCACGTCGTGGTGGTGGCGGACCCGGGCGAACCCGCCCGCGGCGTGATGGAGTACGTGTCGAGCTTCGGGCACGACGTCATCCTCATCACGGCGACCGACCAGTTCATGGCCACGGTGCTGTCCACGCGCGGCCGGCTCGGGCCCACGGAGATCGTCACCGTGTCGCGGGAGTCCACGGTGGGCGAGTGGCTCCGCCTGGTGCAGGAGAACCCGCAGGCGGCGTTCGCCCTGGAGACCTCGGAGGCGCTGGACGAGGAGGTCGCCCCGATCCAGCGGCGCCTGGCCATCGCCGCGTAGGCGTCCCCGGGGCCTTCGCCCTGGGCCGTACGGGCTGACGCGGGACCGGTACGGCCGTGCGGGCGCGCGCGTCGCCCCCGACCGCGCGGCGGCCGGTGGCAGCGTGACCGGGTGCTCCCCGTGTCCCTCGCCGCGCTCGTCGCCCTCGCCGCCCTCGCCTCCGGTCCCGCCCTCCCGTCCGCTCCCGCCCTTCCGCCCGGCCCCGCCGCCCCGCCCGGCGCCACCGACGTGGTGGTCACCGAGCAGGCGTCGCGGCGCGTCGTCGTGTTCGACGGGGCGCGGCGGGTGTGGGGGCCGGCGGCCGAGCGGTGGGCGTTCTCGCCCGTCGGGGACCCCCGGTACGCCGACGCGGACCCCGGCCGCAGCTGGGTGCACCCGAACGAGGCCAAGCTGCGCCGGTGGCGGGGCCGCACGTACCTGCTGACCACCGCCTCGTACGGCTTCGCCGCCGTCGTCGCCTACCCGTCGGGCGCCCGCCACTGGGCCGCCGCCCTCGCGCCCGGCACCATCCGGGTCAACCCGCACAGCGCCGAACTGCTCCCGGACGGCTCCGTCGCGGTCGCGGGCAGCACCGGGGACGTGGTCCGGCTGTACGAGCCGCCGCCCGGCGGGCGGTACGCGGCGTTCACGCTGGACGACGCGCACGGGCTGGAGTGGGACGAGCGCCTCGGCGTGCTGTGGGCGCTCGGCGGCGACCGGCTCGTGGCGCTGCGCGCGGGGCGCGAGGACGGGCGGCCCGTGCTGCGGCAGGTGGACCGGGTGCCGCTGCCCGACCCGGGCGGCCACGACCTGGGCCAGGTGGCGCGGCGCCCGGACCGGCTGTGGGTGAGCACCGGCGGGGCCGTCTACCAGTACGTCAAGAGCCGCCGCGCCTTCGTGCGGGACTACCCGGGCGCCGCCGCCGTGAGCCGCCCGCGCGTGAAGTCCGTGGGCGACGAGCCCCGCACCGGCCGGATCCTGTCGACCGTCCCGGAGCGGGGCCTGGCGGAGTCCTGGTGGACGACGACCGCGGCCGTGCACCGCCCGGCGGGCGCGTACCGCCTGGCGGGCGGCGGCATCTACAAGGCCCGCTGGTGGGGCGCCCCGCCGCCGTGACGGCGGCCGGTCACGCGCCCCGGGCCTCGCTGCCGAGCACCTCGCGCAGGCGGCGGTCCAGCGCCATCGACAGCTCCGCGTCCACCACGCTCTTGGCGAGCGGGCGCAGCCGGCCCAGGTCCTCGTCGCGCGCGTGGGCGTGGAGCAGGTCCGCGAACAGCTTCGCGAGGGCGTCCGCGTGGGTGCGCACGTCGCGGGCGGCGCCGAGCACCGCCGCCAGCGGGACGCCCTCCCGCACCAGCGCGGAGGACACGTCCAGCAGCCGGCGGCTGACGTGGACGATCTCCTCGCCGTCCGTCGCGAGGTAGCCCAGGTCGAGGGCGGCGGCGAAGTTCTCGGCGGTGACCTGGTCGCCGAAGTGGTCGGCCAGCTGCTCCGGGGTGAGCCGTACCGGCTCCTCCTCCGTGGGTTCGCCGAGGCCCAGCACCTCGCCCACGTCCCGGCCGCTCTCGAAGGCGGCGGCCAGGTCCGCGATGCCGTTGAGGGTGTGGCCGCGCTCCAGCAGCGCCGCGATGGTGCGCAGCCGGGCCAGGTGGTGGGGGCCGTACCAGGCGATGCGCCCCTCGCGGCGCGGAGGCGGTATCAGCCCGCGCTCGCGGTAGAAGCGGAGTGTCCGGGGGGTGATGCCGGCCGCCTCGGCCAGCTCCTCCATGCGGTATTCACGGTCCTCACCCTCGTTCGCCACGTCGGCCACCCTATGACGTACCAGCGGTAACTTTCCTCGTCCCGCCCTCTACCGCCGGGTAGGGAGCTGCTCTACCCTCCGGACAGTGCCAGTGATTGGTGGCAGAGTCTTGGGAGGCGGCATGAGCGACCACGCGCGCGAACACGTACGAGTGGCGGTGATCGGATCCGGCTTCGGCGGCCTCGGTGCCGCCGTCCGGCTGCGCCGGGAGGGCGTCACCGACTTCGTCGTCCTGGAGCGGTCCGACTCGGTCGGCGGCACCTGGCGGGACAACAGCTACCCCGGCTGCGCCTGCGACGTCCCGTCGCACCTGTACTCGTTCTCGTTCGCGCCCCACCCCGACTGGCCCCGCACCTTCTCCGGGCAGCCGCACATCCGCGCGTACCTGGAGCGCGTCACCGACACCTTCGGGCTCCGGCCCCACCTGCGCCTGGGGCACGAGGTGCTGACGGCCCGCTGGGACGCCGAGGCGCTGCGCTGGGAGGTGGAGACCTCGCGCGGCACCCTCACCGCCGACGTGGTCGTCTCCGCGACCGGGCCGCTGTCCGACCCCAAGGTCCCGGACGTGCCCGGCCTCGACGGCTTCCGCGAGGCGGGCGGCAAGGTCTTCCACTCCGCCCGCTGGGACCACGACTACGACCTGACCGGCAAGCGCGTCGCGATGATCGGCACCGGCGCCTCCGCCATCCAGATCGTCCCCGCCATCCAGCCGCAGGTCGGCCGCCTCACCCTCTTCCAGCGCACCCCTCCGTGGGTCATGCCGCGCATGGACCGCGCCGTCACCGGCGCCGAGCGCTGGCTCCACCGGAAGCTGCCGGCCACCGGCAGGGCCCGCCGGGGCGTCCTGTGGGGCATCCGCGAGCTCCAGGTCGGCGCGTTCACCAAGCGGCCCGAGGCGCTGGGCCTGGTCGAGGCGCTCGCCAAGGCCAACATGCACCGCGCCGTGAAGGACCCCGCCCTGCGCGCCAAGCTGACCCCGTCGTACCGGATCGGCTGCAAGCGCATCCTGCTCTCCAACGACTACTATCCGGCCCTCGCCCGCCCGAACGTCGACGTCGTCGCCGCCGGACTGAGCGAGGTGCGCGGCCGGACCGCCGTCGGCGCGGACGGCTCCGAGGCCGAGGTCGACGCGATCGTCTTCGGCACCGGCTTCCACGTCACGGACATGCCGATCGCCGACCGCGTCGTGGGCGCCGAGGGCGTCACCCTCGCGGAGGCCTGGAAGGACGGCATGGAGGCGCTGCGCGGCGCGACCGCCGCCGGGTTCCCCAACTGGATGACGATCATCGGCCCCAACACCGGGCTCGGGAACTCCTCGATGATCCTCATGATCGAGTCCCAGCTGAACTACATGGCCGACTTCCTGCGCCGACTGGACCTCCTCGGCGAGGGCCGGGCCCTCGCCCCCCGCCCCGCCGCCGTCGCCGCGTGGAACCGGCGCGTCCAGGCGCGGATGGAGCGCACGGTGTGGAAGTCCGGCGGCTGCGACAGCTGGTACCTGGACGCCAACGGCCGCAACACCACGCTGTGGCCGGGCACCACGGCCGAGTTCCGGCGGGCGACGCGGAGCGTGGACATGGGCGAGTACGAGGTGGTGCGGGCGCCCGGGGAGGCCGGTGCGCCCCGCTCCGGGAAGGCGCCGCTGGGCGCCTCCCGCGGCCGCGAGGAGGCCGCCGCGTGAACCCGACCCCGTACGCGGCGGCCACCCCCCGCACGCTGACCGCCGTCTCCGCCGACGGCCAGTCCCTGCACGTCGAGGTGTACGGCCCCGAGGGCGCCCCCGCCGTCGTCCTGGTCCACGGCTGGACCTGCTCCACCGACTTCTGGGCCGCCCAGGTGCGGGACCTCGCCACCGACCACCGCGTCGTCGTCTACGACCAGCGCGGCCACGGCGCCACCCCGCCCGCCGCCGCGTCCTCCGGCTACTCCACGGACGCCCTCGCCGACGACCTGGAGGCGGTCCTCGCCGCCGCCCTCGCCCCCGGCGAGAAGGCCGTCCTGGCCGGGCACTCCATGGGCGGCATGACGCTGATGGCCGCCGCCGGGCGCCCCGCCCTGCGGGACCGCGCCGCCGCCGTCCTGCTGTGCAGCACGGGCGCGTCCCGGCTGGTCCCCGAGTCCCTCGTCATACCGCTGCGCCCCGGCGCGCTGCGCACCCGGATCACCGGCGCGATCCTCGGCGCCCGCGCCCCGCTCGGGCCGGTCACGCCCGTGTCGAAGGCGATCCTCAAGTACGCCACGATGGGCCCCGGTTCGGCGCCCGACCGGGTCGCGGAGTGCGCCCGCATCGTGCACGCCTGCCCGCGCGCCGTGCGCGTCGCCTGGTCGCACGTGCTCGCCGGACTCGACCTGGAGGCCGGTGTCCGCGCCCTGGACGTGCCCGCCGTGGTCGTCGCCGGCGCCGCCGACCGGCTCACCCCGCCGGTCCACGCCCGCGCGCTGGCCGCCGCCCTGCCGCGGTGCGTCGGCCTGGACGTGCTGCCCGGCGTCGGGCACATGACGCCCGTCGAGGCGCCCGAGGCCGTCACGGCGCGCCTGCGCGAGCTGTCCGCGGCGTACCTGGGCGACGACGACACCGACCGCGACGACGAGAGGGAAGAGGAAGCCGTATGAGCAGGGTCAGCCTGGAGGGACAGGTCGTCGTCGTCACCGGCGGCGCGCGCGGCGTCGGCGAACTGCTGGCCCGCAAGCTCTCCGCGCGCGGCGCGAAGATCGCGCTCGTGGGACTCGAACCGGACGAGCTGAAGCGGGTGTCGGAGCGGCTGCACACCGAGAGCGACTGGTGGCACGCGGACGTCACCGACCACGAGGTGATGGGGCGGGTCGCGTACGAGGTGAAGGAACGCTTCGGCAAGGTGGACGTCGTCGTCGCCAACGCCGGTGTGGCGACGGGCGGCCCGTTCGCGGACTCCGACCCGGTCGCCTGGCGGCGCGTCATCGAGGTCAACCTCGTCGGCGGCGCCGTCACCGGGCGGGCCTTCCTGCCCGTACTGCTGGAGAGCCGCGGGTACTTCCTCCAGATCGCCTCGCTCGCCGCCATCACGCCGGCGCCGATGATGACGGCGTACTGCGCGTCCAAGTCGGGCGTGGAGGCGTTCGCGCACTGCCTGCGCACCGAGGTCGCCCACCGGGGCGTGCGGGTCGGGGTCGGGTACCTGTCGTGGACGGACACCGACATGGTGCGGGGCGCCGACCAGGACGAGGTGATGCGGGAGTTGCGGCAGCGGCTGCCGTGGCCGGCGAACCGCACCTACCCGCTGGGTCCGGCCGTCGACCGGATCGTCGACGGTGTCGAGCGGCGCTCGGCGCACGTGTACGCCCAGTGGTGGCTGCGCGGCATGCAGTCCGTACGGGGCTACCTGCCGGGGATCATCACGGCGGTGGGCCGGCGCGAGATGCGGCGCTTCGAACCCCGGTTGGCGGGCATGTCGAAGGGGCTGGTGGGCGCGGGGGGCGCCGCCGACGAGCGGGCGCGTGCGGAGCGTGACTGATCGAAATGCGCGGTATGTCCGCTCATGCCAGGCTGGTCGGCGCGGGGCCGGTAACGGCTCCGCGTTCCCCCGACCCGTGTAGGAGTGAAACCCGGTATGGGCATCTCTGACCAGTTCAAGGACAAGGCCGAGCAGCTGCAGCAGCAGGGCAAGCAGCGCGCGCAGGGCATGAAGGACGAGGCGCAGCAGCGCATGCAGCAGCGCAAGGGCAAGCAGCAGGGCCAGCCCGAGCGCGGCCGTCCGATGGACCGCGACCAGGACGAGACGGCGCGCGGCAGGCAGGACCGCCTCGACGACGAGTACGACGAGGTCTGACCCCGCCTCCCCTTCCCCGTGCCCCGGGCAGCCCCGCTGCCCGGGGCACGCGCGTGCGGGCGCCCTGCCGGGCGGGGGCGTCCTTCCGGGCGGGGCGGGGCCGTCCTTCCGGGCGCGGGCGGCGCGCGGCCGCCCGCGGGACGTCACAAGGGGTGCGGGACGGGGGCGCGCGGACGGGGCCTTCGGGTTTCCGGCCGCCGTGCGGCGGGTCTTCGGGGGCTTCTCCGGCAGGCCGCGACGCGAACCTCCGGGGACTCCTCCCGTCCTCCCGCCGGGCGGCGCCCGCGCGCCCCCCACCTCGCCGGACGGCGCCCGCGCGCCCCCGCCGCGCGGACCGCGGGAGGGGAGGGCGAAGTCGCCGCCGCCGAGGGGCCACGGCGGGGGCCGCCCGTCACGACGGGGCGGTTCGGCCCGGGAGCGCCCGGACCACCGGCGTACCCGGTCCGGGCCGTGGCTCCCGTACCCGGTCCGGGCCGTACCCCGGACGCGGCCGGGCACGGCCGGGCCCGGGCGGACGCGCCGCCGCTCTCCCGTTCAGGGGCGGGGCGGCAGCGGGGGACGGGAGAGGTTCGGGGTGGCCGAGTAGTCCGGGGGGCTGGACGGCGGGTTCTTCTTCAGGAGCTCCAGCGCCAGGTCCACCGCGTCCGCGAGCTGCCGGTGGCGGCCCTCCGCCCAGTCCAGCGGGGTGCGTTCGATCTCGATGTCCGGCTCGACGCCGTGGTTCTCCACCCCCCACCCGTACGCCTCGAACCAGGCCGCGTTCATCGGCACGGTGATCACCGTGCCGTCGCCCAGCCGGTGGCGGCCCGTCATGCCGACCACGCCGCCCCAGGTGCGCTGCCCGACGACCGGGCCGAGGCCCTGGAGCTTGAACACCGCCGTGATCATGTCGCCGTCCGACGACGTGGCCTCGTCCGCCAGCGCGACGACCGGCCCGCGCGGCGAGTTCGACGCGTACGACACCGGCTGGGCGTTCCGCGTGAGGTCCCAGCCCAGGATCCGGCGCGTCAGCTTCTCGACGACCAGCTCGCTGATGTGCCCGCCCGCGTTGCCGCGCACGTCCACGATGAGCGCCGGCCGCGACACCTCCAGCCGCAGGTCCCGGTTGAACTGCGCCCACCCGGAGCCGCCCATGTCGGGGATGTGCAGGTACCCGCACCGGCCGTCGCTCAACTCCCGTACGACCTCGCGGCGCTTGGCCACCCAGTCCTGGTACCGCAGCGGCCGCTCGTCGACCAGCGGCACGACCGCCACGCGCCGCGGCCGGCCCGCCTCGCCGTCCGCCGGGCCGAACGTCAGTTCCACCGTCGTCCCGCCCGCCGCCGAGAGCAGCGGGTACGGCCCCGTCACCGGATCCACCGGCCGCCCGTCCACGTGCGTGAGGACCGCGCCCTCCCGGATGCCCGTGCCGGCCAGTGGCGAACGCGCCTTGGAGTCCGACGAGTCGCCCGGCAGGATCCGCTTGACGACCCACTTCCCGTCCCTGCACACCAGGTTCGCACCGAGCAGCCCCATCGCGCGCTGGTAGTGCGGCGGGCCCTCGTTGCGCCGCGAGGGCGTGACGTACGCGTGGGAGGTGCCCAGCTCGCCGAGGACCTCCCGCAGCAGGTCGGCGAACTCGTCGGGCGACGCGACCCGTTCGACGAGCGGCCGGTACTGGTCCAGGACGCCCGACCAGTCGATGCCGGCCATGTCCGGCTCCCAGAACAGGGCCCGCGTGATGCGGCCCGCCTCGTCGTACGCCTGCCGCCACTCGGCGCCCGGGTCCACCTCGTGCCGGATGCGCCGGGCGTCCACGTACACGGTCGTGTCGGGGTCGCCCGTCTCGTTCGCGGGGACGGCCCGCAGGTCGCCCTCGTCGACCACGACCAGCCGCGTCCCGTCGCCGCTCACCGCGAACCAGTCCAGGTGCGCGACCAGTTCCGTCTTGCGGGCCTTGGTCAGGTTGAAGTGCTCCAGCGTCGGCCGCTCCGAGGGGTCCGACGGGTTGACGAACGTCTCGCCCAGCGCGCCCGAGATGGGCCAGCGCAGCCACACCAGTCCGCCGCCGCTCACCGGGTGCAGCGACGAGTACTTCGACGCGGCGACCGGGAACGGCGTCACCCGGCTCTCCAGCCCCTCCACCTCGACCAGCACGGTCCCGTCGCCGGCCTGCTCCTCCTCGCCCGGGTCCAGCCCGCCCGCCGCCGGGCGCCCCTCCGGGGAGAGCGCGAACGGCGACGGCGTCGTCGACGCCAGCGGTACCAGGTACGGGCGGCAGCCCAGCGGGAACGACAGATCGCCGGTGTGCACGTCGTACACCGGGTCGAAGCCGCGCCAGGACAGGAAGGCCAGGTAGCGGCCGTCCCGCGTGAACACCGGGCTCTCGTCCTCGAAGCGGCCGTTCGTCACGTCGACGACCAGCCGGTCCTTGATGCGGGCCATCTTGATCTGCCGCAGCGACCGGCCGATGAACGGGTGCGACCAGGTCAGCCACGCCCCGTCCGGCGAGAACGCCAGGTCGCGCACGGGGCCGTTCTCCGAGCGGATCAGCTCCGTCACCACACCGGCGGGGGCCGCCGGGCCGGCCGGGGCCGCGGTGTCCGCCGGACCGGCCGGGGCCGCCGTGCCCGCCGCACCGGCCGGGGCCGAGGCGTCCGCCGCGGCCCCCGCCGGGCCCTCCGGTGCCGCCGGGTCCGTGAGCCGCCTCAGGCGCCCGGTCCGCACCCCGTCCCCGTCGCCCCCCGCCGGCTCCGCCGTCCCCGCCGCCTCCACCGTCTCCTCCGACACGTCCAGCAGCAGCAGCCGCCCGTCGTGCGAGGCGATGGCGAGCCGTTCCCCGTCCGGATCGGAGACCATCTCCAGCACGCGCCCCAGCCGCCCCGCGGCGAGCCGGCGCGGCTCCCGCTGGCCGCTGGCGCGCGGCAGGTACGCGACCTCGACGGCGTCCTCGCCCTCCGCGTCCGTCACGTACGCGACGCGCCCGCCGTCCAGCATCTCCGGCAGCCGGACCCGCACGCCCGGGGTGTCGGCGATCGACCGGGCCGGCCCGTCGCGGTGCGTGAGCCAGTACAGGCTGCCGCGCACGCAGACGGCGCTGGCCCGGCCGGTCTCGTCGACGGACACCGACTGCAGGTGCTGGGCGGCCGGCACCTGGTACGTGCGCCGTCCGGCGCGCGGCCCGCCGAGCCGTACCGCGAGCCTCCGCGGCCGCGCGTCGGGGGCCAGGGAGTCCACCATCCACAGGTCGCCCGCGCACTGGTAGACGACCCGGCGCCCGTCGGAGGAGGCGTGCCGGGCGTAGAACGCGTCGTGGTCGGTGTGGCGCCGCAGGTCGGAGCCGTCGGGCCGGCACGAGTACAGGTTGCCGACGCCCTCGTGGTCGGAGAGGAACGCGATCCGGCCGGCCACGAACATCGCGCAGTCCAGGTGGCCCCCGAGGTCCGGCAGCAGCCGCTCGCCGTGCAGCCACAGCCGCCCGGTCGCCCCGCCCCGGTACCGCTTCCAGGCGGCCGGCTCGTGCGGCGGCTTCCCGGTCAGCAGCAGCGTGCGGTGCTCCCCGTCGACGTCGGCGACCTGGATGTCGGCGCACGGCCCCCACGGCAGGCGGCGGCCCGGACTGCCGTCGACGGACACCTTGTACGCCCACGAGAAGTGCGAGAACGGCTGCCCGTGCGACGCGACGGCCAGGATGTTGCCGTCGGGGTCCCAGCCGCACACGCGGGTGTCCAGCGACCCCCAGTACGACAACCGCCGCGCCGGGCCGCCGTCGACCGGCACGAGGTGGATCTCCGGGTCGAGGCTGCGCCAGCTCGTGTACGCGACGTGCCGCCCGTCCGGCGAGAAGCGGGGGTGCCCGACTCTCGTCCGGTCGACGGTGAGCCGCCAGGCGCGGCCGGGGGACCCGCCCTCGGCGACGAGCGGGGCGATCCACAGATCGTCCTCGGCCGCGAAGCACAGCAGATCGTCGTGGACGTGGGGATACCTGAGGTACGCGCCGTCGCTGCTCACAGGTTCATGCTTTCCGCGCCGCGGGAGCACGGCAACTCGACCGGCGGATCGGGCCGGTGTTCGTGACGCAGGACACGTACGAAACGGTTTCGTTTCGCTCTCCGGGCGGCCTAGGGTGGAGGTGTACGAAACCGTTTCGTTCGGATGGAAGCGCCCATGGCCCGCAGCAGACTCACCCCGGAACGCGAGTCGGAGCTGTACGAGACCGTCATCGACCTCCTCGGGGAGGTCGGCTACGACGGGCTCACCATGGACGCCGTCGCCACCCGCACGCGCTCCAGCAAGGCGACCCTCTACCGCCAGTGGGGGAGCAAGCCCGAGCTGGTCGCCCAGTCGCTGCGGCACCACAAGCCCGTACGGATCGCGGAGATCGACACCGGCTCGCTCCGGGGCGACTTCCACGAGATGATCGGGCGTTCCGACGACTGCCGCATGGAGAAGGACTCCGCGATGATGCGGGGCCTCGCCCATGCCGTCAGCGAGAACCCCGAACTCCACCAGGCGCTGCGCGAGCTGCTGTTCGAACCCGAGATGACCGGGCTCGACCAGGTCCTGCGCCGCGCCGTGGAGCGGGGCGAGATCGCCGCCGACAACCCGGCGCTCGGCCTGGTCCCGCACATGATGATCGGCGCCGTCGTCGCCCGCCCCCTCATCGAGGACCGGCCGGTCGACCAGGCGTACCTCACCACCTACGTGGACGCCGTGGTGCTCCCCGCCCTCGGCGCCCCCTGACCCGTCCCGCCCCGCCGGGGCGGACCACCCGGGCCGGCCGGCCCCGGCACTCCCCATGCCGGAAGCGCGCCGCGCCCGGGACCGCAGCACCTGACACGTACCGCTCACGCTGTCGGGCCGACTCCCCAAACGTCCTGCCCTGTCCACTCATCACGGGAGTACGCCCCAGTGGCCACGTTCCTCTACAAACTCGGCCGGTTCGCCTTCCGGCGCCGCCACGTCGTGACCCTCCTGTGGGTCGCGCTGCTGGCCCTCGCCGGAGTGGGCGCCGCGTCCGCGCCGGCAGCCACCTCCAGCTCCTTCTCCATGCCCGGTACGGAGGCCCAGAAGGCCTTCGACCTGCTGGAGGAACGATTCCCCGGCGGTAGCGCCGACGGCGCCACCGCGCGCGTCGTCTTCAAGGCGCCCGACGGGCAGAAGATGACCGACCCGGCGAACAAGGCCCGCGTCGACAAGGCCGTCGCGGACCTCCGCGCGGGCTCCGACCAGGTCGCCGACGTCACCGACCCGTACGCCGCGCAGGCCGTCTCACGCGACGGCACCACCGCGTACATCCATGTCACGTACGAGGCCAACGGCATGGAGCTGACCGACGCCACGCGCGACGCGCTGACGGAGACCGGCACCGAGGCGCAGAAGAGCGGACTGACCGTCGAGATCGGCGGCGACGCCCTCCAGGCGATGCCGGAGACCGGCACGGGCGAGATCATCGGCGTCGTCGTCGCCGGCATCGTCCTCGTCATCACCTTCGGCTCGCTCATAGCCGCCGGCCTGCCGCTGCTCACCGCGATCATCGGCGTCGGCATCGGAGTCTCGTCGATCACCGCCCTCGCCGACGCGCTGGACCTCGGCTCCACCACCGGCACCCTGGCCACGATGATCGGCCTCGCCGTCGGCATCGACTACGCCCTGTTCATCGTCTCCCGCTACCGCGCCGAACTGGCCGAGGGCCACGACCGCGAGGAAGCCGCCGGCCGCGCGGTCGGCACGGCCGGCTCGGCCGTCGTCTTCGCCGGTCTGACCGTCGTCATCGCCCTGGTCGGCCTCGCCGTCGTCAACATCCCGATGCTGACGAAGATGGGCGTCGCCGCCGCCGGCACGGTCGCCGTCGCCGTGCTGATCGCGCTCACCCTCATCCCGGCGCTCCTCGGCTACGCGGGCGGGCGCGTCCTCGGCCGCAAGGCCCGCAAGGAACTCGCCGCCCGCGAGGCCGCCGGGCACGGCGACGCCGACGGGGCCGCGCCGAACGCCGGAACCCGCTGGGCCCGCTTCGTCCTGCGCCGCCCCGTCGCCGTCCTGCTCGTCGGCGTCGTCGGCCTCGGCGCGCTCGCCGTGCCGGCCGCCTCCCTGGAGATGGGCCTGCCCGACGACGGCGCCCAGCCGACCTCCACCACCCAGCGCCGCGCGTACGACCTGCTCTCCGACGGCTTCGGCCCCGGCTCCAACGGCCCGCTGATGGTCGTCGTGGACGGCGACAAGGAGGCCGCCGCCCGGGCCGCCGACACGATCAAGGGCCTCGACGGCGTCGCCGCCGTCACCCCGCCCACCCCGAACAAGGCCGGCGACACGGCCATGATCACCGTGGTGCCGAAGGACCGTCCGTCCTCCAAGGCCACCGAGGACCTCGTCCACGACATCCGCGACACGACCGGCGACGACGTCCTCGTCACCGGCCAGACCGCGATGAACATCGACTTCTCGCAGAAGATGAACGACGCGCTGCTGCCCTACCTGGCGCTCGTCGTCGGCCTCGCCTTCCTGCTGCTGATGGTCGTCTTCCGGTCCGTGCTCGTGCCGCTCAAGGCCGCCCTCGGCTTCCTCCTGTCGGTGGTCGCCGCCCTCGGCGCCGTCGTCGCGGTCTTCCAGTGGGGCTGGCTCGGCTCGGTCTTCGGCGTGGAGCAGACCGGCCCGATCATGAGCATGATGCCGATCTTCATGGTGGGCGTCGTCTTCGGCCTCGCCATGGACTACGAGGTCTTCCTCGTCACCCGCATGCGTGAGGCGTACGTCCACGGCGAGCGGCCCGGCGAGGCGATCGTCACCGGCTTCCGCCACGGCGCCCGCGTCGTCACCGCCGCCGCCGTCATCATGATCGCCGTCTTCGCGGGCTTCATCGGCTCCAGCGAGCAGATGGTGAAGATGATCGGCTTCGGCCTCGCCACGGCCGTCCTGTTCGACGCGTTCGTCGTCCGCATGGCCGTCGTCCCGGCCGTCCTCGCCCTGCTCGGCCACCGGGCCTGGTGGCTCCCGCGCTGGCTGGACCGCGTCCTGCCGAACGTCGACGTCGAGGGCGAGGGCCTGCGCAAGGAACTCGCCGACCACACCGGCCGCCCCGGCGACCCGGACGCCGACCAGGAGCGGGAGCTCGTACGGGTGTGACACCCCCGGTCCGGGGTCCCTCGGGCGGCGGACGGAAGGCGCACCGCGCCGGTACGCCGCCCGGGTGACGCCCGGCCCCCGCCCGGCCCTCCGCCGCCATCCCGCCGGCGCGCGCGATCAGCGCGTGACCGGCGCGGTGGCGGCGGTGTACGTACGGCGCAGGAAGCCGCGCAGCGCCGACGAGTCGAACTGGACGACGGAGGTGCCCTCCGGCGAGTGGAACTCGACCACCGTCTGCACCCGCCCGCACGGCCACACGTCGACGTCCCCGTCGTGCGCGGGCGCCCGCAGCCCCGTCTCCAGCAGCGTGCGCGGACACGTCCAGCTGCCGCCGGGCAGCACGAACCGCACGGCCCCCGGCTCCGCCCCGGGGTCGTAGCGCAGCGCCACCGGCACCGGCCGGGACAGCGGCCCGTCCGTCACGACCATGCCCCGGGCCCGCACCTCCACCAGGCGCCCGGACCGCGCGGGGCCCGCGGCCCCCACGGCCGCGCGGGAGTCGTCGGAACGGGACCCACCGCCCGGGCGGGCCTCTTCGGGGTGTGCGTCGGCGGGGCACATCACCGGCTCCTCTGCTCGCCGTCACCTGCTCGTTTCGCCTACCCCCCAATGTCCCACCCATCCGCCGGCCGCGCCCGGGACCGCTTTTCGTACCCCACTCGCTCTTGCAAGGTGTTTGCAGGAGCGGTCATCATCGAACGGCCGGATACCGTCGAACGTCCGAAAGCGGTCCCTCCATGCATGTGCCCGACGGATTCATCAACGCACCCGTGTCCGCGGCCGCCGGCCTCGTCGCCGCGGGCGCCGTCGCGGCGGGCCTGCGCGGCGCCCGCCGCGAGCTGGGGGAGGAGCGCACGGCACCGCTGGCGGGCCTGGTCGCCGCGTTCGTCTTCGCCGTGCAGATGCTGAACTTCCCGGTCGCCGGCGGCACCAGCGGCCACCTGCTGGGCGGCGCGCTCGCCGCGATACTCGTCGGTCCGTGGACGGGCATGCTGTGCATCGCCGTCGTCCTGCTCATGCAGGGCGTGCTGTTCGCGGACGGCGGGCTCACCGCACTCGGCGTCAACGTCACGGTCATGGGCGGGGTCACGGTCCTCGTCGCGTACGGGCTGTTCCGCGCCCTGGTGAAGGTGCTGCCGCGCACCCGCCGCTCGGTGACCGCCGCCACGTTCGCGGCGGCGTTCGTCTCCGTACCGGCGTCGGCGGCGGCCTTCACGCTGGTCCACGCGGTCGGCGGCACCACCGACGTGCCCGTCGGCAAGGTCCTCGCCGCCATGCTCGGCGTGCACCTGCTGATCGGCCTCGGCGAGGCCGTCATCACGACGGCGACGGTCGGCGCGGTCCTCGCCGTGCGCCCCGACCTCGTGTACGGCGCGCGCGGCCTGTCCGTGCCGCTGAAGCTCCGGGTCGGCGGCGAACTGGTCGACGCGGCGCCCGCCCCGCGCCCCGCCCCGGCCTCCGCCGGCACGCGCGGGGTGTGGGCGGCCGGCCTCGCCGTGTCCGTCCTGCTGGCCGGATTCGTGTCCTTCTACGCCTCCGCGAGCCCCGACGGCCTGGAGCGGGTCGCCGCCGACCACGGCCTCGACCGGGAGGTGCGGGAGCACGCCGCGGCGGACTCCCCGCTCGCCGACTACGGCGTGAGGGACGTCCAGGACGCCCGCCTGTCCGGGGGGCTGGCGGGCACCATCGGCGTCGGCGCGACGCTCGCGCTCGGCACGGGCGTGTTCTGGGTGACGCGCCGACGCCGTACCCCCACCGCGACCGGGACCGCCCGCCCGAGGGAAACCGTCTGAGGTGGGCGCCGGCCACGCCCACAAGCTCTACCGGCACGGGCACTCGCCGGTCCACGCCCTGCCCGCGCACACCAAGCTCGTCGCCGTCCTCGGCTTCGTCGTGGCCGTCGTGTCCACGCCCCGCGAGGCGATGTGGGCGTTCGGCGCGTACGCGCTGCTGCTCGCGGCGGTGGCGCTGACCGCCCGGATACCGGCGGCGTACCTGCTGAAGCGGCTCACCGTCGAGGTCCCGTTCGTCGCCTTCGCGTTCCTGATGCCGTTCGTCGTGCCGGGGGAGACCACCGACCTGCTGGGGGTCACCGTCTCCGTCCCCGGCCTGTGGGACGCGTGGAACGTCCTGGCCAAGGGCACGCTCGGCGTCGGCGCGTCCGTGCTGCTCGCGGCGACGACGGAGCTGCGGGAACTGCTGCTCGGCCTCCAGCGGCTGGGACTGCCCCCGACGCTCGTCCAGATCGCCTCCTTCATGGTCCGGTACGGGGACGTGATCACCGACGAGATGCGCCGCATGTCCGTCGCCCGCCGCTCACGCGGCTTCGAGGCGCGGGGCGTGCGCCACTGGGGCGTCCTCGCCAAGTCGGCGGGCGCCCTGTTCATCCGCTCCTACGAGCGCGGCGAACGCGTCCACCTGGCGATGGTCAGCCGCGGCTACACCGGGACCATGCCGGTGATCGACGAGGTGACGGCGACGGGTGCGCAGTGGCGGCGGGCGGCGGCCCTCCCGCTGACGGCGCTCGCCGTGTGTCTGCTGGGATGGACGCTATGACGACACCACCGCCCCCGTCCCTGTCCTTCCTCCCGTCGCTGGAGGTCCGGGGCCTGGCCTACGCCTACCCGGACGGGCACCAGGCGCTGTTCGGCGTGGACCTGACCGTGGAGCGCGGCGAGCGGGTCGCCCTGCTCGGACCCAACGGCGCCGGCAAGACGACCCTCGTCCTCCACCTGAACGGCATCCTCACGGCCGGGGCGGGCACGGTCGCGGTGGCGGGCCTGCCGGTCGGGCCGGCGAACCTGGCGGAGATCCGCCGCCGGGTCGGCATCGTCTTCCAGGACCCCGACGACCAGTTGTTCATGCCGACCGTCCGGGAGGACGTGGCGTTCGGCCCGGCCGCGGCCGGCCTGCGCGGCGCCGAACTGGACGCCGTGGTGCGGCGGGCCCTGGAACGGGTCGGCATGGCCGCGTACGCGGACCGGCCCCCGCACCACCTGTCGTTCGGGCAGCGGCGCAGGGTCGCGGTCGCCACGGTCCTCGCGATGGAACCGGAGATCCTCGTCCTCGACGAGCCGTCGTCCAACCTGGACCCGGCCTCCCGCCGCGAACTGGCCGACGTCCTGCGCTCGTTGAACGTCACCGTCCTGATGGTCACGCACGACCTGCCGTACGCGATGGAGCTGTGCCCCCGCTCGGTGATCCTCAGCGAGGGCGTCATCGCGGCGGACGCCCCGACCGGCGAACTGCTCGCCGACGAGGAGCTGATGCGCCGGCACCGCCTGGAGCTGCCGTTCGGCTTCGACCCGACCGCGAGGCCGACCCGGAATCCGGGCGGCCACTGAGCCGTTGCACCATGGGGTGAGCGACCCCGAGAGAAAGTGCGTGCAGAGGTGGACGTCCAGGGCACCGTGGACCCCGGCTTCGAGCCGGTGAAGGACGCGTTCACGCGCAACTTCGAGCAGCGCGGGGAGCGGGGAGCGGCGGTCGCCGTGTACCGGGACGGCCGGAAGGTCGTCGACCTGTGGGCCGGCACGCGGGACGTCGACGGCGACGCGCCGTGGGCGGTGGACACCGCCCAGGTGGTGCGGTCCGTCACGAAGGGCGTCGCGGCCGCCGTGCCGCTGCTGCTGCACCAGCGCGGCCAACTCGACCTGGACGCGCCGGTCGGCACGTACTGGCCGGAGTACAAGGCGGCGGGCAAGGAGCGCACGCTCGTACGGCACCTGCTGGCGCACCGGGCGGGCGTCCCGGTGCTGGACGCGCCCCTGACGCCGGACGAGGCGCTGGACGCGGGGGGCCGCTTCGAGCGGGCGACGGCGGCGGTCGCGGCCCAGGCCCCGGTCTGGGAGCCCGGCACCGACCACGGCTACCACGCGCACACCTACAGCTGGCTCCTCGCCGGCCTGGTGCAGCGCGTCACGGGCCGGTCCATCGGACGGTGGGTCGCGGAGGAGGTGGCCCGCCCGCTCGGCCTCGACCTGTGGCTGGGCCTGCCCGACGACGAGGCGCGCCGCGTCGGCCGCGTGGGCCGGCTCGACGAGCCGCCCGCCGCGGCGTCGGGCGGCCTCGTGCTGCGCCCGAAGCGGTCGGTGGCGGAGGCGTACCAGGACCCGGGGTCGCTGACGCGGCGGGCCTTCGCGGTGATCGACCCGGCGCCGGACGAGAACGCGCCCGAGTACCGCGCGGCGGGCCTGCCCGGCTCGGGCGGCATCGCCACGGCCCGCGCCCTGGCCCGCTTCTACGCGGCGCTCCTCGGCCCCGTGGACGGCCACCGGCTGTTCGCCCCGGCGACCCTGGCCCTGGCCCGCACGGAGGAGTCGGCGGGCCCCGACCGCGTCCTGGTGGTCGGCACCCGCTTCGGCCTCGGCTACATGCTGCACGGCCCGGCCTCCCCGCTCCTCGCCCCCGGCTCCTTCGGCCACCCGGGCCGGGGCGGCTCCCTGGCCTTCGCCGACCCGGAGTCGGGCGTCGCCCTGGGCTACGTCACCAACGGCATGCGCAAGGGCGTCACCGCCGACCCCCGCGCCCAGGCCCTGGTACGGGCGGTGGCCAAGGCGATCGGCTGAGCGCGGCGCCGGGCGCCCCGCCTCCGGCCCACGACGCCCCGGTCCCCGACACCCCGGCCCCCGACACCCCGGTCCCGGTACGTCCCGGTCCCGGGCGCCGCGGCGCCTGGCCGGCCGTACGCCCTTCCGCGACCCCGCGCACGTCACCGCACCGCACGGCACGCGCCGCGACGGCCGTACGGCTCCCCGGCGGTGGCCGGTCCGCCGGGCGGCGGGGGAGGGCCCGGGACGCGTGCCGGAGGCGTTGTCGGTGGGCGGTGCGACGATGCCCCGATGACCGGACTCGACACCGCCGTCACCGCCTACTGGGACTCCGCCTCCGCCTCCTTCGACGAGGAGCCCGACCACGGGCTCCTCGACCCCCGCACCCGTGACGCCTGGCGGGAGCGGCTGCGGCGGTGGACGCCGGGCGGGGCGTGCGACGTGCTCGACGCGGGGTGCGGCACGGGGTCCCTCGCGCTGCTCCTCGCCGAGGACGGCCACCGCGTCACCGGGGTCGACCTCGCGCCCCGCATGGTGGCGCGGGCGAAGGCCAAGTTCGTGGCGGCCGGGCTGCCGGGGCGGTTCCTCGTGGGGGACGCCGCGCGGCCGCCCGTGGGGGAGCGGCGGTTCGACGTGGTGCTGGTCCGGCACCTGGTGTGGACCCTGCCCGACCCCGAGGCCGCCCTCCGCGCCTGGGCCGGGCTGCTGCGGAGCGGCGGGCGGCTCGTCCTGGTCGAGGGACGGTGGGGTGAGGCGGGGCGGGAGCCCGAGCCCTACGTCCCCGGCGGCGAGGCGCTGCCCTGGGGCGGGGGCGTGCCCGCCGACGTGCTGGCCGGCGCCGTCGCGCCGCTCGCCCGCGAGGTGCGCGTCGAACCGCTCGACGGGGACGCCGCCCTGTGGGGGCGGCCCGTCGACGACGAGCGGTACGCCCTCCTGGCGTGGGCGGGTGCATGACACGGCGGTAGCATTCGCGCTCTGGCGGAAGCACCGGCCCCACCCGTACCGCCGCCCCCCACGCATGCCACCCCTACTGACGTGGGCTGAAAGGTCGACCCTTCTGTGATCACCCGCACCAGGGCGGGAGTGCTGGCCGCCGCGGCCGCGCTCGCCGTCACCGGCGGCCTGCCGACCGCCACTCCGGCCGCCGCGGCCGTCTCCTGCGCCTCGCCCGCCTGGACGGCGCAGTTCTACGCCAACGCGTCGCTGAGCGGCACGCCGAAGCTGACCGTCTGCGACAGCGTGATCAGCGAGAACTACGGCCTCGGCGACCCCGCCGGCGTCACGCTGCCCAAGGACGACTTCTCCGCCCGCTGGACCCTCACCCGCGACTTCGGCTCCGGCGGCCCCTTCGCCTTCACCGCCGAGTCGCAGGACGGCGTCCGCGTGTACGTCGACGGCGTCCGCAGGATCGACGCCTGGCGGAACGTCACCGCCACCCAGCGGAGCAGGCTCGACCTCTCCATCCCGGCCGGCCGCCACACGATCCGTGTCGACTTCGTCGCCTGGACCGGCGCGGCGAACGTCACGTTCGCCTACGCGCCCCGCACCACCTCCACCGTCGACAAGGTCCGGCCGCTCGCCCCCACGGGCACGGCCGTCACCTACGACCGGACCGCCAACCGGGCCACCCTGCGATGGGCCGCCAACAAGGAGATGGACATCGCCGGGTACCGCGTGTACCGGCGCCCCTCCGCTTCCACCACCTGGGCGCGGGTCAACGGCACCACCCTCGTCACGACCGGCTCGTACGCGAACGTCCCGCCCGCCACCGGCGAGGCGTACGCGTACGAGGTCCGCGCCGTCGACAAGGCGGGCAACGAGTCGGCGGGCAGCGCCGACCAGACCGTCACCACCGTCGACCGCACCCCGCCCCCCGCACCGGCCGGCCTCACCGGCACCGACGCACCGGGCGGCGTGACACTGGGGTGGACGGCCGGCGCGGGCGCGGCCAGGTACACGGTGTTCCGGCAGACGCGCCCCGAGGACGGAGAGACCCCGCCGGTCACCCAGGTCGCCACCGTCACGTCCCCGGGCTGGACGGACACGACCGCCCCCGAACGGGCCGGTTACACGTACTGGGTGAGCGCCACCGACGCGTCCGGCAACACCTCCGTCCGGTCCGCCGGCCTGCCCGTCACGCGCGGCGACCACCCGCCCGCCCCGCCGACCGGCCTGACCGCCACCGAGACCCACCGGAGCGTCACCCTGCGGTGGACCGGCTCCACCAGCGGCGACGCGTCCACCTACCGCGTCTACCGCGACGGGGAGCGGCTCGTGGACAGCACCGCCTGGTTCGTGGACACCGGAACAGAGCCGTACACCTTCGAGTTCCGGGACGTCGGCGTCGGCCACGGCACGACGTACGAGTACGCCGTCGCCGCCGTCGACGGCGGGGGCAACGAGTCGCGCCCGGTGCCCGTGACGATCACCACCGCGGGCGACCGCATGCCCCCGGCAATCGTCACCGGCCTGACCGCGACGCCCCGGGAGGACGGCGTGCTGCTGGAGTGGGAGCCCAACCGGGAGCCGGACCTCAAGCGGTACGACGTCTACAGGGCCGTCTGGCTGGGCGAGGGCCCCGTCGGCGGCGAGGACGGCGTGTGGTCCATCCGCCAGATCGCCTGGCTGGACGAGACCGCCACGAGCCACCTGCACGAGGCGACGGCGGACGGCGAGACGGTGCTGTACGCGGTCGTCGCCGTCGACGACTGGGGCAACAGCCGCGCCCCCCTCACCGACCAGGAGTTCGCCTGGGTCACCGTCACCGAACGGGGCGCCCCCGCCGAGGGGTGAGGGCCGGGCCGCCGCGCCGCCGTGCGGGCGGCGCGGCGGCCACCGCGGGGCCGGCGGCTCACCCCGCGTGCAGCATCAACCCGATGCCCACCACCATCAGCCCGGCCGCCGCGATGCGCGGCGCGCCGAAGCGCTCCTTGAAGAACACCGCCCCGATCGCCGCGCCCACGAGGATCGACGACTCGCGCAGCGCCGCGATCGGGGCGAGCGGCGCCCGCGTCTGCGCCCACAGCACCAGCCCGTACGCCCCCACCGACAGCACCGCGCCCAGCAGGCCGAGCCGCAGGTGCGGCCGCAGCTGGGCGGCGAGCGCGCCCCGGCGGCGGTGGACGGCGTAGGCGGGGATCACCACGCCCTGCACGAGCATCAGCCACGCCACGTACCCGAGCGGCGTGCCCGACGCGCGGACGCCGACGCCGTCCACCACCGAGTACACCGCGATCGTCAGGCCCGTCGCCCCCGCCGCCGACAGGGCGCCCCACGCGGGGCGGCGCCCGGCGCGGCGCACCCCCCACAGGGCGAGCCCCAGCAGGCCCGCGCTCGCCACGGCGACGCCCGCCGACTGGCGCCCGTCGGGGACCTCGCCGACGAACACCGCCGCCAGGCCCGTCACCACCAGCGGCGCCGTGCCCCGGGCGACCGGGTACACCTGCCCGAAGTCGCCCAGCCGGAACGAGAGCATCAGCAGCGCCATGTACGCGAGGTGGACCGCCGCCGACAGCAGCAGCCACGGCCAGGCGGCGGCCGCCGGCACCGGCGCGAACAGCGCCACCGCCGCCCCGATCAGCGCCCCGCCGCCCGATATCAGCGTGAACGACAGCAACTGGTCGCGCAGGTGGTGAGCGAGGGCGTTCCAGCTCGCGTGGCACAGCGCGGCCAGCAGGACCGCCGCCGTGACCAGTGGGGTCACGCGGTGCGCTCGCGCACGTCCACGAGACGGCCGCCCGCGTGGTCGATCAGGCTCCGCGGGTCGAGCGGGAACACCGTGTGCGGGGTGCCGGCCGCCGCCCACACGACCGGGTGGTCGAGGAGCCCCCGGTCGGCGAGGACGGTCGTGCGGGTGCGGTGGCCGAACGGCGGTACGCCGCCGATCGCGTAGCCGGTCGTCTCGCGGACCAGGTCCGGGTCGGCGCGCTCCACGACGGCGGCGCCCAGCTCGTCCCGTACGCGGGCGACGTCCACGCGGGACGCCCCGTCCATCAGGACGAGGACGGGGGCCCCGTCCGCGGCGAACACCAGCGACTTGACGATCTCGCTGGGCTCGCACCCGATCGCGGCCGCGGCCTGCGCGGCCGTCCGTACGGCGTCCGGGTAGCGGCGGACCTCCACGTCCAGGCCCAGCGCGCGCAGGGCTTCGGCGAAACGGGGGTGGATGACGGAATCAGTACGGTCCATGCCGTCGCACGTTAGCGGCCCGCGCGCGGGGCGGGCGAGCGCTTTCGCCCCTCGGGCACCCCACGGCCGGGACGCGCCGGGCAGCACCCGGCCCGGCGGTCACCGGGCGTCCGGTCCGGCGGTCACCGGCAGCCGGCCAGCCCGCCCCGGCACCCACAGGCGTCCGGCCCGCCCCGCCCCGGCGCTCACCGGCATCCGGCCCGCCCGCCCCGGCCCGCCCCCGCGCTCACCGGGCGTTCAGCACGGACGCCACCAGCGGGCCCGCCGCGTCGCCGCCGTGCCCGGCCGCCTGCACCACCGCCGCGGCGGCGAGGTCGTCGGCGAACGCCGCGAACCAGCTGTTCGCCTGGCCCTGGTCGTCGACCTCCGCCGAACCGGTCTTCGCGCCCTTGTCGCCGCCCACACCGGCCATCGCCGCCGCGCCCGTGCCCTGGCCGCGGGCGGTCGCGCGCATCATGTCGCGCAGCTGGCGGGCGGTCGAGCCGTCCATGCGGCGGGGCGCCTCGGCGAGTTCCCGGTCGTCGAGGGAGGCCGGGACGACGATCGGCTGCTTGAAGACGCCGGCCTTCGCGGTCGCCGCGACGGAGGCGATGTTCAGGGCGTTCATCTGGACGGTGCCCTGCCCGATGTACTGGGCGGCCGCCTCCTCCTGGGTCTCGGCGGGCACCGAGCCGTCCGAGGAGGGCACGCCCGTCCGCCACTCCAGGCCGATGCCGAAGACCTCCCGCGCCTCCTTGCCGAGGGCGGCGTCGTCGTCCACGTCGTCGATGAGCTTGATGAACGCGGTGTTGCAGGAGCGCGCGAAGCTCTTCTCGAACGTCGCGCCGTCGAGGGAGAAGCCGTCGAGGTTCTGGAACGTGCGGTTGTAGTACCGGACGTCGGGCGGGCACTCCGCCACCCGGTCCGCGGCCACGAGGCCCTTCTCCAGCAGCAGCGCCGCCGTGACGATCTTCATCGTGGAGCCCGGCGCCTGCCGGCCGAGGAACGCCGCGTTCCAGCCGTCCTTCCGGTTGTTGGCGACCGCCCGTACCTCGCCCGTACTCGGCTTGATCGCGACCACGGACGACTCGGCGTACCGCTTCACCGCCTTCTCGGCGGCGGCCTGCACCCCGGCGTCCAGCGTCGTGCGGACCTCGCCCGGCTTGCCCTTGCGCAGGGTCAGCAGGGTGCGGTCCGCCGCGTCGCCCTCACTGGTGACGACGAGCTCGACGCCCGGCGTGCCGCCCGCCTCGGTGCCGTACCGCTTGCGCAGCTCGTCCAGGACCGGCCGGAGCGACGGGTACCGCTCCGCCGTCAGCTCGGCGCCGTTGCGGTCGACGGCCTTGATGGCGGGCGCGCCGGACGAGGTCACCCGCAGCGCCTGGCCGTCCTCCAGCTCCGGGTGCAGGACGGCCGACGACCAGTCGACGCGCGGCTGCCCGGTGGACAGGCCCCGCACGACGCTGAGCCGCGACGCGTACGTCCACGGGACGCGGGCGCCGTCGTACGAGACGACGGCGCTCACCGTGAACGGCACCGTCGTCCCGCTGGGCGCGCCCGCCTTCGCCTTCATGCCCCCGACGTGGGTCCCCGTCAGGTACACGTCCAGGGCGGTCTGCGCCGCGGCCGGGTCGTTGGTGAACGCGGCCGCCTTGGCCACGTCGCCCTCCGCCCACGCGGCGAGGAAGCCCCGCGCCGTGGCCTCGGTCTCCTCCGCCGTGACGGGGCCGCTCCTCCTCGCCGAGCCGTCGGCCGACGTGGTGGCGACCGTGCCGCCCGTCAGCCCCTCCCACAGGTTGAACGCCCCGTACCCGACGCCCCCGGCGACGACGGCGAACACCCCACCGACGACGGCCACCTTCGCTCCGCTGCGCATCCCGCGGTTCCCCCTCCGCTCGCACGTTCCGCTGAACGTGTTCAAGATCCCCCGGGGAACCCTATGCCGCACGGTCGAACACCCGGGCGCCCGTTACCCGAACGGAATCAACCGCGAGCCCTCACACCCACGTATCCAGCCACATCCGCGCCCGCCACTGGTCCATCGGGATCGTCTGGCCCGTGTACAGGGGCCAGAAGTAGATGAAGTTCCACACGATGAGCAGGACCAGGACGCCCGCGCCGATCGCCCCGACCGTGCGCCGGCGTTCGGCGCGCCCGTCCGGGTCCGGGGCGCCGTCCGGGCCGGGCGGGGGCGCGGCCGGGCCCAGCATCGCGCCGATCATCATCGTGACCGCCAGGCACAGGAACGGGACGAACACCACCGCGTAGAAGAGGAAGATCGTCCGCTCCTGGTACAGGAACCACGGCGCCCACCCGGCCGCGACCGCGCAGGCGATCGCCCCGGCCCGCCAGTCGCGGCGGAAGAACCAGCGCCACAGCACGTACAACAGCGCGAAGCACGCCGCCCACCACAGCAGCGGCGTCCCGATCGCCAGCACCTCGCGCGCGCACTTCTCCGCGGCGTTCGCCGGGCAGCCGTCCTGGCCCTGCGCGGGCGACTCGTAGAAGTACGAGACGGGGCGGCCCAGGACGATCCAGCTCCACGGGTTCGACTCGTAGGTGTGCCCCGAGGTGAGGTTGACGTGGAACGTGTACACCTCCGACTCGTAGTGCCACAGGCTCCGCCACCAGTCGGGGAACAGCCACGACCACGAGCTGTCCCGGCCCGCGCCGGTCGACGCCCACGTCCGGAAGTAGCCCTTGTCGGACAGGATCCACCCGCTCCAGGAGGCGACGTACGCGGCCAGCGCCACCGGCACCGTCGACACGAACGCCGGCAGCACGTCCCGCTTCAGCACCGTCGCGTACGGGCGGTGCGCGCCGGCGACCCGCCGGGCGCCCACGTCCCACGCCACGGTCAGCAGCCCGAACGCGGCCATGACGTACAGGCCGTTCCACTTGGTCGCCGCCGCCAGGCCCAGCGCCACACCGGCGGCCAGCCGCCACGGCCGCCACCCCAGCCGCAGCGTCTCCGCGACGCGGGCGTCCGGCCGCAGCAGCCCGTCGGCGTCGACCGGCAGGGCCGCCGCGAGCCGCCGCCGCGCCCAGTCCCGGTCCGCCAGCAGGCAGCCGAACGCGGCCAGCACGAAGAGCATCAGCACCTGGTCGAGGAGGGCCGTGCGGCTCATCACGAAGTGCAGCCCGTCCACGGCGAGCAGGCCGCCCGCCAGGCAGCCGAGGAAGGTCGACCGGAACAGCCGCCGCCCGATCCGGCACAGCATCAGCACCGACAGCGTGCCGCACACCGCCACCATGAAGCGCCAGCCGAACGGGTCGAACCCGAACCACCACTCGCCCAGCCCGATGACCCACTTGCCGACCGGCGGGTGCACCACGTAGCCCGGGTCCACCGGGATCGGGACCGCGCCGGGGTCCTTCAGGATCGTTTTGTCGACGTCCTTCGGCCACGCCCCCTCGTAGCCGTTGTGGATCAGGGCCCAGGCGTCCTTGGCGTAGTACGTCTCGTCGAATATCACCGCGTGCGGCGAGCCCAGGTCCCAGAACCGCAGCAGGCCCGCGACCAGCGCCACCAGCAGCGGTCCGCCCCAGGACAGGAAGCGCAGCAGGCCCGGCGGCAGCCCGAGCCCGCCCCGCGAGCGGGGCGCCGCCCGGACGTACGGCGGTACCAGCCGCTCCCGCAGGCCCGGTACCGCGGGCGGGACGTACCCGAACCGGCGCAGGCGCCGCTCCCACGAGGGCGGCTCGTGTGCCCCGGGGGGGCCGGCGGCGGGCCCGCCCGGGCCGTCCTGTCCGTGCAGGGCCTCTGGCGCAGTACTGGTCACCGCGCCATCGTAGGGAACGCGTCCGCGCGACTCGCCCGGCCGTGCCGCCCGCGCGGCTGCGAGGATGGCCCCGTGACAGGAACGCTCGTACTCGCAGGTACCCCGATCGGCGACGTCGCCGACGCCCCGCCCCGCCTCGCCGCCGAGCTGGCGGAGGCCGACGTCGTCGCCGCCGAGGACACCCGACGGCTGCGCCGCCTCACCCAGGCCCTCGGCGTGCAGCCGCGCGGCCGGGTCGTGTCGTACTTCGAGGGCAACGAGGCCGCGCGGACCCCGGAGCTGGTCGAGGCCCTCGCGGGCGGCGCCCGGGTGCTGCTGGTCACCGACGCGGGCATGCCGTCCGTCTCCGACCCCGGCTACCGGCTGGTGGCCGCCGCCGTCGAGCGGGACATCAAGGTCACCGCGGTGCCCGGCCCGTCCGCGGTGCTCACCGCGCTCGCCCTGTCGGGCCTGCCCGTCGACCGGTTCTGCTTCGAGGGCTTCCTGCCCCGCAAGGCCGGCGAGCGGCTCGCCCGGCTGCGTGAGGTCGCCGCGGAACGGCGCACGCTCGTCTACTTCGAGGCCCCGCACCGCCTCGACGACACGCTCGCCGCGATGGCCGAGGTGTTCGGCGCGGACCGGCGCGCCGCCGTGTGCCGGGAGCTGACCAAGACGTACGAGGAGGTCAGGCGCGGCGGCCTCGGGGAGCTGGCCGCGTGGGCCGCCGAGGGCGTACGGGGCGAGATCACCGTCGTCGTCGAGGGCGCCCCCGAGCCGGGGCCCGCCGACCTCGACGCGGACGAGCTGGTGCGCCGGGTCCGCGTCCGGGAGGAGGCGGGGGAGCGGCGGAAGGAGGCGATCGCCGCCGTCGCCGCCGAGGCGGGGCTGCCCAAGCGGGAGGTGTTCGACGCCGTCGTCGCGGCGAAGAACACCGCGGCGAAGAGCAGCTGAGCGAAGAACGTCGAGGCGAAGAATTCCCGGGCGAACCGCCCGAAAGCGGACGAAGGGCTATCGTGAAAAGCACAGCTCTCACCCGTTGAGCCACGCCGACCGCGAAGGCGTCCACCGCGGCGGTGGGAAGGAGCCGGCATGAGCGAGACCTCCAGCATCCCGGTCGGCCACGAGGCGTACGCCTTCGCCTGCATGAGGTGTGGCTACGGCTGGGAGCAGGCGTACGACATCGAGCACCACACCGACGTCACCGGCCAGGACTTCGTCGTCTACCGCAGCGAGGGCCGGCGCGTGCCGTCGCCGCTGTCGAAGCCGACGTGCCCCAACTGCGGGCGGCACGTCGTGCGGATCATGCGCTCCGGCCGGATCTCGGTGGTGCTCGACCACGGCGAGCCCCGGCCCGAGGGGTCCGGCGCACCCGGAGCGGCCTTCCGGAGGGCCGTGCCGGTGGCGACGACCGGGCCGATCGGCCAGGAGCTGGAGGGGAGGCCGCTACCGGAGGGCGTGGACGCCGAGGCGGTCCGGGAGGCCGGGCGGTCCGGGGCGACCCGGGTGGACGGGCCGGAGGCGGGCCACCGCCACCGCTCGCACCTGCTGCACCCGTTCCGCCGGGGGTGACGCCGGCAGGGTGACGCCGCCGAGGGCGGCGCCGGCATCCGCGGCGCCGCGGCGCCGGTGCCGGCGGGGGCCGGGGCGCGGGCTTTCGTACGATCGGGGCATGAGTGCCAAGGACGCCCCGCCGCCGCTGCCCGAGCCCCTGCCCGTCGCGGTGGCCGATTCCCACACCCACCTCGACATGCAGTCCGGCACGGTCGAGGAGGCCCTGACCAAGGCCGGGCTCGTCGGCGTGGAGACCGTCGTCCAGGTGGGCTGCGACCTGAAGGGCTCGCACTGGGCGGCGGAGACGGCCGCCCGGTACGCGAACGTCCACGCCGCCGTCGCCCTGCACCCCAACGAGGCGCCGCGCATCGTGCTGGGCGACCCCGGGGGAGAGGGGCCGCGCCAACGCGGGCGCGAGGCCGGCGGGGACGCGGCGCTCGACGACGCGCTCGCGGAGATCGACCGGCTCGCCGCCCTCGACCACGTGAAGGCCGTGGGCGAGACGGGCCTCGACCACTTCCGCACGGGACCCGAGGGCCGGCAGGCGCAGGAGCGCTCGTTCCGGGCCCACATCGAGATCGCCAAGCGGCACGGCAAGGCCCTCGTCATCCACGACCGCGAGGCCCACGACGACGTGCTGCGCGTCCTCGCCGAGGAGGGCGCCCCGGAGCGGACCGTCTTCCACTGCTACTCCGGCGACGCCGACATGGCCCGGATCTGCGCCGAGCGCGGCTACTACATGTCCTTCGCCGGGAACGTCACCTTCAAGAACGCCCAGCCGCTGCGCGATGCCCTCGCCGTGGCCCCCCTGGAGCTGGTCCTCGTCGAGACGGACGCGCCGTTCCTCACCCCCGCCCCCTACCGGGGCCGGCCCAACGCGCCGTACCTCGTCCCGATCACCGTCCGCGCCATGGCGGCCGTGCGGGGCGTCGGGGAGGAGGCCATGGCGACCGCGATCGCCGAGAACACCGCACGGGCGTTCGACTACTGACCCGTGGCGGGGAGGCGCCGCGACACGGCGACACGACGCTGAGTAGCCGAGTGGCTTTGGAGAGTGACGAAAGCTGGGCTAGGGTCCCGGCCTCGTGAAGACCTCACGAGGCAGTCACCGCGTCCCCGCCGACCCCCACCGCCCCGCCGGGGCGTCCGCCGCCGAGGCACCCGCGGAGGCGGCCACCGCCGAAGCGCCCGCCGAAGCACCTGTTGAAGCGCCTGTCGAAGCGTCAGCCGAAGCACCCGCCGCCGGACCGCGCCCCGCCGCCGGACCGCGCCCCGCCCCCGGGCCGCGCCCCGGCGACGGGCTGCGGCGGTTCGTCCCGCAGGCCCTCGTCGTCGCCGTGCTCGCCGGCGGCACCAGCGCCTTCGTCGTCGACGACAAGGCGATCCGGCTCAGCGTCGACGGCGCCCCCCGCACCCTGCACACCTTCGCCGACGACGTCGGCGAACTCCTCGCCGCCGAGGGCATCGCCGTCGGCGCGCACGACCTCGTCGCCCCCGCCCCCCGCACCGCCCTGGCGGACGGCGACGAGGTCGCCGTCCGCTGGGCCCGCCCCCTCGACCTGGACGTCGACGGCCGCACCCGCCACCTGTGGACCACCGCCCGCACCGTCGACGAGGCCCTGCGCGAGCTCGGCGTCCGCGCCGAGGGCGCCCACCTCTCCGCCTCCCGCTCCGCCGCCATCGGCCGCACCGGCCTCGCCCTGGCCGTCCGCACCGAACGCGCCGTGACCTTCCTCGCGGACGGCCGGCAGCGCACCGTCCGCACCAACGCCGCCAGCGTCGCCGAGGCCCTCGCCCGCGCCGGGATCACCCTCCGCGGCCAGGACACCACCTCCGTACCGCCCGACACGTTCCCCCGCGACGGCCAGACCGTCACCGTCCTGCGCGTCAGGGACGGCCGGGAGACCCGCGAGGAGACCATCCCGTACGCCGTGCGCCACGTCGACGACCCGGACCTGTACCAGGGCACCGAGGTCGTCGACCGGCAGGGCCGGCCGGGCCTGCGCCGCATCACGTACGAGACCCGCACCGTCAACGGCGTCCGCCGGCACACCCGCAGGACCGGCGCCACCGTGGTCCGCGAGCCGGTCGCCCGGATCGTCCGCGTCGGCACCGGGCGGCGGCCCGCCTCCGTCTCCGGCACCGACGGCCTGAACTGGGACGCCCTCGCCCGGTGCGAGTCCGGCAACCGCCCCGACGCCGTCGACCCCTCCGGCACGTACGGCGGCCTCTACCAGTTCGACCTCCGCACCTGGCGCTCCCTCGGCGGCACCGGGCGCCCCCAGGACGCCTCCGCCGCCGAACAGACATACCGGGCGAAGAAGCTCTACGTGCAACGGGGGGCGAGTCCGTGGCCGCACTGCGGCCGTAGGCTGTATCGGTGAGCACCACTGAGCCCGACGCCCTCCTCGGCCCCGCCGACATCCGCGAACTGGCCGCCGCCCTCGGGGTACGCCCCACCAAGCAGCGCGGCCAGAACTTCGTCATCGACGCCAACACCGTCCGGCGCATCGTCCGCACCGCGGAGGTGCGCCCCGACGACGTCGTCGTGGAGGTCGGCCCCGGACTCGGCTCCCTCACCCTCGCCCTGCTGGAGGCGGCCGACCGCGTCGTGGCCGTCGAGATCGACGACACGCTCGCCGCGGCGCTGCCCGCCACGATCACCGCCCGCGCGCCCGAGCGGGCCACCCGCTTCTCCCTGGTCCACTCCGACGCCATGGACGTGCAGGAGCTGCCCGGCCCGCCGCCCACCGCGCTCGTCGCGAACCTGCCGTACAACGTCGCGGTGCCCGTCCTGCTGCACATGCTCGACCGCTTCCCGACCATCGAGCGCACCCTCGTCATGGTCCAGGCCGAGGTCGCCGACCGGCTCGCCGCCCGCCCCGGCAACAAGGTGTACGGCGTCCCCTCCGTGAAGGCCAACTGGTACGCGGAGGTCAAGCGCGCGGGCGCCATCGGCCGCAACGTCTTCTGGCCCGCGCCGAACGTCGACTCCGGCCTCGTCTCCCTCGTCCGCCGCGACCCGCCGAGGACCACCGCCTCCAAGCGGGAGGTCTTCGCCGTCGTCGACGCCGCCTTCGCGCAGCGCCGCAAGACCCTGCGCGCCGCACTGGCCGGCTGGGCCGGATCGCCCGCCGCCGCCGAGGCCGCGCTCCTCGCGGCCGGGGTGTCCCCCCAGGCGCGGGGGGAGTCCCTGACCGTCGAAGAGTTCGCCCGTATCGCGGAGGCCCGAGCGTGAGCATCACCGTACGAGTCCCGGCCAAGGTCAACGTCCAGCTGGCGGTCGGCCCCGCCCGCCCCGACGGCTTCCACGACCTGGCGAACGTCTTCCTCGCCGTCTCCCTCCACGACGAGGTGACCGCCACCCGCGCCGACGCGCTCCGCGTCACCTGCGAGGGCCCCGACGCGGACCGGGTCCCCCTGGACCGCACGAACCTCGCCGCGCGCGCCGCGGAACTCCTCGCCGCCCGCCACGGCATCACCCCCGACGTGCACCTGCACATCGCCAAGGACATCCCCGTCGCCGGCGGCATGGCCGGCGGCAGCGCGGACGGCGCGGCCGCCCTCCTCGCCTGCGACGCCCTGTGGGGCACGGGCGCGAGCCGCGCCGAACTCCTCGACATCTGCGCCGAACTGGGCAGCGACGTGCCGTTCTCCCTCGTCGGAGGCGCGGCCCTGGGCACCGGCCGCGGCGAGCGCCTCACCGAGATCCCGCTCGGCGGCACCTTCCACTGGGTGTTCGCCGTCGCCGACGGCGGCCTGTCCACGCCCGCCGTGTACGCCGAGTTCGACCGGCTGACGCCGGACGCCCCCGAGCCCGTCGCGTCGCCCGCCCTCCTCGACGCGCTGCGCACCGGCGACACCACCGCCCTCGCCGGCGCCCTCGCCAACGACCTCCAGCCCGCCGCCCTCTCCCTGCGGCCGTCCCTCGCCGACACCCTCGCCGCCGGCACCGGCGCCGGCGCCCTCGCCGGGATCGTCTCCGGCTCCGGCCCCACCACGGCGTTCCTCGTCAAGGACGCCGAGGCCGCCGAGGCCGTCGCCGCCGCGCTCGTCGCGTCCGGCACGTGCCGCACGGCGCGCACGGCCACCTCGCCGGCGCCCGGCGCCCGGGTACTCACCGCGTAACTGAGTACGCGTACCCTCCCGGCCCCCGCGGCCGGGAGGCCACCCTGGCCCGCATGGCACGTACGGGAACGGGACTCAGCGCGCGGTACCTCGCCGCCCACACGCCCGCCGGCAGGGACCGCTACGTCGACCTCCTGAGGGTCGCGTCCCTGGCGACGGTCGTCCTCGGGCACTGGACGATGGCCGCGGTGACGGCCGACGGGAGGGTCGGCAACCTCCTCGCCGTCGTGCCCGCCCTCCAGGTCGCCACCTGGGGCCTCCAGGTGATGCCGGTGTTCTTCTTCGTCGGCGGCTTCGCGCACGCCCTGTCCCACCGGTCCCGGCCCGGGTACGCCGCGTTCGTCCGGGGCCGGGTGCGGCGGCTGCTCCGCCCGACCGTCGCCTTCGCCGCCGTGTGGGCCGCGGCGGCGCTCGCCGTCCACCTCCTCGGCGGCGGGGGCGGCCTGACCGGCACGGCGCTGCGGCTGGTGGCGCAGCCGCTGTGGTTCGTCGGCGTCTACCTGGCGATGGTCGCCCTCACCCCGCCGCTGCTGCGGCTGCACCGACGGTGGGGCTGGGGCGCGTTCGCCGCGCCGGCGGGCGGGGCGGCCGCGGTGGATGCGCTGCGGTTCGCCGGGGACGTGCCGTACGTCGGGTTCCTGAACTTCGCGCTGGTGTGGCTCGCCGTCCACCAGCTGGGCTTCCTCCGCGCGGACGGCCGCCTCGGGGCGCCGGCGGTGCCGCGGGCGCTGGCCGCGGCGGGGCTGGCGGGCGCGGTGGCCCTGGTCGCCTTCGGGCCGTACCCGCTGTCGATGGTGGGCATGCCCGGCGAGGAGGTGTCCAACATGGCGCCCCCGACGCTGGCCCTGCTGTGCCACGGGGTGTGGCTGGTCGGCGCGGTGGAGCTGCTGCGCGGCCCCGGCACCCGGCTCGCCGCCCGCGCCCGCGTCTGGCGGGCGGTCGTCGCGGCGAACGGGATCGCCATGACCGCGTTCCTGTGGCACCTGACGGCGATGCTCGGCGTGTACGGCGCGATGCTCGCGCTGGGCGTACCGCTGCCGGAGCCGGCGTCCGGCGCGTGGTGGGCGCAGCTGCCGGTGCGGGTGGCGGTGGCGGCGGCGGTGACGGGACTGCTGGTGCGGGTCTTCCGCGCGGCGGAGCACCCGGCCCGCCCGGCCGCCGGGGCCGCCGCCCCCGGGCCCCGCTCCGCGGCGCCGGCGGCGCTGGGCGTCACCCTGAGCCTGCTGGGCGTCCTGGGCCTGTCGACGGTGGGCTTCGGGGGACTGCTGGAAGGACGCAGCGCGGTCCTGGTGGCGGTCCCCGTCACGGCCCCCGGGGCGCTGGCCCTGGTCCTGGCGGGCTGGCTCCTGGTCGAACTCCGCCGCTAGCCCCCGGCCCGCCGTCCGGCCCAGCCCCCGGCCCACCGGGGCCGGGCGCCCGACGGCCGGGCGCCCGGCGGGGCGGCGGTCAGGCCGGCGGCCGGCAGTCGTGGAGGGCGGCGGACGCCGCCGCGAAGGAGCCCAGCGCCTCGCGCAGCGACGCGTGGTCCAGCGCCAGCCCGTCGTCCGGGGTGATCTCGTACACCCCCGTCCCGTCCGCGCCGGGGCACGTCGCCGTCATCCGGTAGTGCCCCTTCGGCGAGACCGCCTTGCCGCCCGCCGGCAGCGCGCCGCCGCCCGACAGCGCCGCCTCCCCGTACGGCCCGTACGACGCCGTGAAGGTGTACAGCGGCGTCCCGAGCCCGCTCCCCAGCACGCACCGCTCCACGGGCGCCGGCTGCGCCGCGGTCTCGGCGACCGTCCCGGCGCCCCACCGCCGCGCGGTGGCCGCGTCCACGACCCCCCGGCACGTACCGGACGCCTTCGCCAGCGGCCGCCGCGCGTCCACGACCGGCGCGGCCACCTCCGGCACCCGGCCGGTGCCGCCCGCCGCGTCGCAGCCGGTGCGCCGCGCGTACGACAGGGCCGTGTCCGCCAGGGCGGAGACCAGCCGCGCCCGGGCCGCCCCGTCCTCGAAGGACCGCCCGCCCACGAGCCGCCCGTCCGCCGTCGCGAGCAGCCCGTCACCGGACTCGGCGCCGCAGTCCAGCAGCAGCACGACCCGCCCGCGCGAGCCGCCCGCGTCCTCGTCGCCGTACGAGAAGGACCCCGTCCACCCGCCGCCCAGCGGCACGGCGCCCTCACCCGGGGCGATCGAGGCGTCCGGCCCGAACGGCTCCTCGGCGTTGCGCATCCGCATCTCGACCCCGGCGTCGCCGCCCGCGCCGTCCGGGACCGAGACGGAGCAGTACCAGCCGTCCTGCCGCAGCTCGCTCGACGCGGTCAGCCCGGAGTCCGGCAGGAGCGCCCGCACGCGGCCGGCCGCGAGGTCCCCCTCGCAGGCGTCCTCCAACGCGGTGCCGGTGCCGCTCCAGGCGTCGTACCCGCCGGACAGCCAGAACGCCCCGCCGGCCACGACCACGGCCGCCGCCGCCGCGACGGCCGTCAGCCGCGCCCCGCGGCGTCGTCGGGGCGCCGGGTTGGCCTGGTCTCTGCTGTCCTCGCTCATGTCGTACCTCTCGCAGGTGGACGTCGTACGGACACGGACACGCGGTACGACGCCCTCCGGTTCTTCCGTGCTCCCGTCAGCCGCTCGTCGCGGCCAGGGAGCCCTTCGCCAGTTCGTACGCGGGGAGCATCGCGTCGTGCTCCTCGCTGTCCATGCCGCCCAACTCCAGCACGAGCGGGCCGCGCGGTGTCACCAGGGCCAGGGCGCGGGCCTTCTTCGGCTCGTCGAGGAGCGCGCTGACCACGGTGTACGTCACCTCGGTCGCCGGGAGCGCGCCGCCCCGGCCCACCCGGACGTCGCGGTAGACGGCCGACGAGGGGGAGTCGTCGGCGGCGACGAAGGACTCCAGCACCGCGCGCGGCGCGGCGCCCTTCGCGTCGTCGGTCCACACGCGCAGGAAGCCGATGTTCCCGGCGGGCTTGGCGTCGATCTCGCAGGCCATGGTGACCGTGCCCTGCTGCAGCAGGTCGTTCAGCTCCGCCAGGTCCGGGTCGCCGATCGGCTCGACCTTCTTCGGCTTCCAGTCGGCGGCCACGTCGAACGTCACCGGCAGCGGGCACGCCGACCCGGCCGCGCCGACCGTGCCGCCCTTCGCCGCGGCGGCCACCGACGGCGACGCGGACGCCTCCGCGCCGGCCTTCGCCGACGGGCTCGCGGCCCCCGACCCGGCCCCCGCGCCCGCCGACGGCTCCGCCGCCTGCGAGGCGCACCCGGCCAGCAGCACCGCGGCCGCCGCCACCGCCGCGCCCCGCCCCATGTCCCGCACCATGTCCCGCACCATGCCTCCGGTCCCTCCCTCGCACGATCGCCGCACGCTACCGCACGGCTCGCCGGGCACCCCCCGGCGCCCACTACCCTGGAAGGTCGATCCGTCCCGCCACATCAGGAGTGAAATGGCCGCCAACCTGGTCAATGTCGAGGCCGTCAGCAAGGTGTACGGCACCCGTGCCCTGCTGGACGGCGTCTCCCTCGGCGTCTCCGAAGGCGACCGGATCGGCGTCGTGGGGCGCAACGGCGACGGCAAGACGACGCTGATCCGCGTCCTCGCCAAGCTGGAGGAGGCCGACAGCGGCCGCGTCACCCACAACGGCGGCCTGCGCCTCGGGGTGCTCACGCAGCACGACTCGCTCGACCCGGCCGCGACCGTGCGGCACGAGGTCATCGGCGACCTCGCGGACCACGAGTGGGCGGGCAGCGCCAAGATCCGCGACGTCCTCACCGGCCTCTTCGGCGGCCTGGACCTGCCCGGTTTCCCGCAGGGCCTGGACACGGTCATCGGGCCGCTGTCCGGCGGCGAGCGGCGCCGCATCGCGCTCGCCAAGCTGCTGATCGCCGAGCAGGACCTGATCGTCCTCGACGAGCCCACCAACCACCTCGACGTGGAGGGCATCGCCTGGCTCGCCCGGCACCTGCGGGCCCGCCGCTCGGCGCTGGTCTGCGTCACCCACGACCGCTGGTTCCTCGACCAGGTGTGCACGCGCATGTGGGACGTCCAGCGCGGCGCCGTCCACGAGTACGAGGGCGGCTACTCCGACTATGTCTTCGCGCGGGCCGAGCGGGAGCGGATCGCCGCGACGGAGGAGACCAAGCGGCAGAACCTCGTCCGCAAGGAGCTGGCGTGGCTGCGGCGCGGCGCCCCGGCCCGCACGTCGAAGCCGCGCTACCGCATCGAGGCGGCGAACGAGCTGATCGCGGACGTGCCGCCGCCGCGCGACAGCAGCGAGCTGATGCGGTTCGCGTCGGCGCGGCTCGGCAAGACCGTGTTCGACCTGGAGGACGTGACGGTCCAGGCCGGGCCGAAGGTCCTGCTGAAGCACCTGACGTGGCAGCTCGGCCCGGGCGACCGGATCGGCCTCGTCGGCGTGAACGGCGCGGGCAAGACCTCGCTGCTGCGGGCGCTCGCGGACGCGGCCGCCACCCAGGGCGAGAAGCAGCCCGCCGCGGGCGGCGTCACCGTCGGCCGGACCGTGCGCCTCGCCTACCTCTCGCAGGACGTGGCGGAGCTGCCGCCGGCGCTGCGCGTCCTGGAGGCCGTGCAGCAGATCAGGGACCGCGTCGACCTCGGCAAGGGCCGGGAGATGACGGCGGGGCAGCTGTGCGAGAAGTTCGGGTTCACCAAGGAGAAGCAGTGGACGCCGGTCGGGGACCTGTCCGGCGGTGAGCGGCGCCGCCTCCAGCTGCTGCGGCTGCTGATGGACGAGCCGAACGTCCTCTTCCTCGACGAGCCGACCAACGACCTGGACATCGAGACGCTGACGCAGTTGGAGGACCTGCTCGACGGCTGGCCCGGCTCGATGATCGTCATCTCCCACGACCGGTTCTTCCTGGAGCGGACCACGGACCGGACGTTCGCGCTGCTCGGCGACGCGACGCTGCGGATGCTGCCGCGCGGGATCGACGAGTACCTGGAGCGCCGGGAGAGGATGGTCGAGGCGGCGTCCGCGCCGTCCGCCCCGGCCGCCGCCACCCCGGCCGCCGCCGCGAAGGCCGCGAAGACGGCCTCCGCGGCCGACGCCCGCGCGGCGAAGAAGGAGCTCCAGAAGATCGAACGGCAGCTCGACAAGATCTCCGGCCGGGAGGCCGCCCTCCACACCCGGATCGCCGAGAACGCCACGGACTTCGAGCAGGTGGCGAAGCTCGACGCGGAGCTGCGGGAACTGGCCACGGAGCGTGAGGACTTGGAGATGCGCTGGCTGGAACTGGCCGAGGACGCGTAGCCGGTAGGGTGCGCGGAGCGCTCCCCGGAGCCGCGTGGAGCGGATAACAGGGGCGTCACGGGCCGGTCCTCCCTTGGGAACAGGGAAGGTCCGGCCCGTCTGCGCGCGGGGGGCGGGTGGTAGAAAGAAACCCCGCTCGACTCACGTAACAGTGCGACAACCCTGTCCGAATCGCTCCATTCCGGCGACGAGCTCGCGCCGGAATCGCGGGGGAGGCCGGTCGGCCAGCGGACCGCACGAAGGGGGAAGCGCTGATGACTCAGCCGCCCAGCCAGCAACCGCCGCAGGGAGGCTTCGGGTCTCCGCAGGACCCGCAGGGGGTCCCCCAGCCGCCGGCCCAGCCGCCGACGGCACCTCCGGCCCAGCCTCCGGCCGCCCCGCCCGGGCCCCCCGCCCAGCCGCCGGCCCAGCCGGCGCCCGGGTACGGCTTCCCGCAGGCGCCCGGTCAGCCCCCGGCGCCCGGGTACGGCTACCCGCAGGCGCCCGGCCAGCAGCCCGGCCCGTACGGCCAGCCCGGACCGTACGGCCAGCCCGGCCCGTACGCGCAGCAGCCGGGCCCGTACGGCCAGCCCGGCCCCTACGGCCAGCAGCCCGGCCAGCCCGGTCCGTACGGCCAGCAGCTCGGCCCGTACGGCGGCGGCCACCCGACCCAGCCCCAGTACCCCGGCGGCCCCGTGCCGCCCGGCGGCTCCGGCGGCGGCCCCTTCAAGGGCCGCACCGGCGTCGTCATCGCCGGGGCGGTGGCCGCGCTGCTCGTCGTCGGCGGCGGCACCTGGTGGGCGCTCAGCGGCGACGAGCCGGACAAGACCACCAACGCCCAGCCGACCGCCTCCCCGTCGGAGCCGACCGCGTCCGCGTCCGTCGACAAGGGCGACGGCACCGGCGGTGGCCGCGAGGTGGAGGACGACCTGAACGCGGGCCGCCAGCCCGGCGAGGCCAAGGTCGAGTGGCTCCTCACCAACGACGTGGACCTGCCGCGCAACGGCGCCAACGTGTACGGCCCGTGGGTCGCCGGCGACACCGTCGTCAAGGCCATGTACCGCGGCATCGAGGGCTTCTCCCTCGCCGACGGCAAGAAGAAGTGGAGCGTCCCCTTCACCACGGACGTCTGCGAGGCCGCGAACGCGCCCACCGCGAACGGCGTCCTCGTCCTCGGCCTCAAGGACGGCACCGGCGACCGCGCCGACTGCCGCGTCCTCCAGCAGGTCGACCTCAAGACCGGCAAGGCGGGCTGGAAGACGGAGATCCCCAAGAGCACCGGCTTCAGCTCGCTCTCCGACCCGACGCTCGCCATCGCCGGCAACACCGTCGCGGCCGCCGGCACCGGCAACTCGTACGGCTTCTCCCTCACCGACGGCAAGCAGATCTTCGGCAAGCCCTCCGACGGCTGCCAGCCCTACGCCTTCGCCGGCGCCGGGACGCGCCTGATCGCCGCCGCCAGCTGCCGGGTCTCCGACTACAAGAACCCGCAGCAGGAGATCTGGGACGTCGACCCGGCCACCGGCAAGCCGAAGTGGAAGTACCAGCTGGCGCGCGGCTGGGAGGTCGACAAGGTCTACTCGGTCAGCCCCCTCGTCGTGAACGCGGTCCAGGAGGAGAAGAAGCAGCGCACCGTCCTCGCCCTCACCGACGCGGGCAGGCTGCGCTCCCAGCTCTCCGGCGGCAAGGACAAGTACCGCGCCCAGTGCGGCGGCGGCGGCCTCGTCGTCTTCGGCCAGCGCCTCCAGGGCTGCACCGGCGTCGCGGCCGACGCCGGCACCTTCTACATGTCGACGGAGCCCACGAGCCTCACCCGCGGCACCAACGAGGTCGTCGCGTTCGACCTGAACACCGGCAAGCCCAAGTGGCGCGCCACGGCGGGCCCGGACAAGACGATGCTCCCGCTGCGCATGGAGGGCGGCAAGCTCCTCGTCTACATCGAGGGCTCCTGGGACCGCGGCGGCGCCGTCGCCACCGTGGCCCCCACCGGCGGCCGGCCGACCGTGCTGCTCCAGCACCCGGCGTCCGTCGCCCGGATCGAACGGGACTTCTGGCAGCCGCGGTACGAGTACGCCGACGGCCGGTTCCTCATCGTCAGCGGCCGGGTCAGCGCCCAGAACGACAAGGCCGAGCTGGAGACCAAGACCATGATCGCGTTCGGCGGGTAGGGCCGGTCCCGCGCCGGACCGTACCGCGACCGGCGCCGACGGAACCGACCGCTCCCTTTCTTCCAGAGGTACGCACACGATGACCCAACCGCCCCAGCCGCCGAACCAGCCCCCGGGCCCGCCGAACCAGCCCCCGGGCCCGTCCGGCCAGCCGCCCTTCCCGCCGAACCAGCCGCCCGGCCCGCCCCCGCAGGGCGGGTTCGGCGCCCCGCAGGACCCGCCGCCCGGCGGCTTCGGCGCGCCCACCCCGCCGCAGGGCGACCCCGCCTACGGCTACCCGCAGGCCCCGGCCACCCCGCCGTCGCCCGGTCAGGGGACGCCCCCGACGTACGGCCACCCGGGCCAGCTGCCCGTCCAGCCGCCCCCCGGCGCCCCGGGCCGGCCGCCCGCGTACGGCTACCCGACCGCGCCCATGCACCAGGCGATGCCCCCGCAGCCGGGCATGCCCGGCGCCCCGGCCGGACCGGGCGGGCGCAAGAAGCTGTCCGCGCAGATGCAGATCGTCATCGCGGCGGCCGTGGCGGTCGCCCTGATCGTCGGCGCCGGCGTCTGGTACGCCTCCGCCAAGGGCGACGACCCGGCGACGCCGACCGCCAACAGCAGCACCGGCACCGACGGCAGCGGCGGGAAGGACGACGGCGGCCCCGCGGCCCCGGACGGCGCCGGCACCGAGAAGGTGCCCGCCGACGTCGAGGCGAAGGTGGCCTTCCAGGTCCCGGCGCCGGTGGTCACCGACACGGTCACCACCGCGGGCTCCTGGCTGACCGACAAGACGTACGTGAAGTCGGGCGTCAACGAGGTCGTCGGCTACGACCCGGTGAAGGGCACGAAGCTGTGGAGCGTGCCGCTGCCCGGTGAGATCTGCGCCGCCAGCCGGCACGTCAAGGACAACAAGACCGCCCTGGTCTTCCAGCCGTCCAAGCCGACGCCGCAGGTCAAGTACCCGGCGTGCTCCGAGGTCGGCGTGATCGACCTGGACGCCGGCAAGATGCTGTGGACGAAGTCCGTCACCGGCGCGTCCCGCGGCGACCGCAAGGTCGCCTGGGACGAGGTCACCATCGGCGCCGCCACCGTCGCCGCCGGCGGCACGCACGGCGGCGCGGCCTGGGACCTGGCCAGCGGCAAGGAGTACTGGCGGCCCCAGGAGAACACCGAGGGCTGCTACGACATGGGCTACGGCGGCGGCGAGGGCCTCGTCGCCGCCCGCAAGTGCGGCGACACCGACAACCAGTACGTGACGATCCAGAACCTCGACCCCGTCACGGGCGCCCCGATCTCCTCGTACAAGATGCCGGCGGGCGTCGAGTACGCGTCGGTCGTCTCCTCCAAGCCGCTGGTCGTCGCGGCCGACGTGGGCGACACGGCGGGCGACGGCTCCGGCATCTCCGACTTCTTCTCCCTCGACGAGAAGACCGGCAAGCTGAAGGCGAAGATCGTCGCGGACGCCGAGCGGTACGCGGGCAAGTGCCGCTCCACCGACGTGGAGAACTGCGAGAAGCTCGTCGTCGGCAACGGTCGCCTGTACATCCCGACCGAGCCCCACGAGGACGCCGGCGAGGACTACAACCGCGTCAACGAGATCGTCGCCTTCGACCTGACCACCGGCAAGCTCACCGGCCAGTGGCTGGCCTCGGGAACCAACACGCAGGTCTTCCCGGTGCGGATGGACGGCGGCAACCTCATCGCCTACCGGACGCCCGGCTACGAGCGCGGCGGGCAGATCGTCAGCGTCCACGGCGGGTCGTTCAAGGAGACCGTGCTGCTGAAGACCCCGGTGGACCGGGCGATCGCCACCGCCGAGCGCGGCCTCGCCGAACGCGAGGACATCCTCTACCGCGACGGACGGCTGTACCTGGCCGACTACTTCGTCTCCAAGCCGTCGACGGTGGTGAAGGAAACGCGTTACCTGGCGCTGGTGTTCACCACCAAGTGACCCCGCACGCCCCGCCGCGGCCCGGCACGTCTCCCCCGACGTGCCGGGCCGCCGGCTTCCCCCACGTCACCCCGCCGCCCCCCAAGTAGCCCTGATAGGCGAAGAATTCGACATTGTGGGGGGCTCATCGCCACTAGGGGGCGCACAACGTCGAACAAGCGTGTAGCTTGCCGGGTCATGGACGGCCGGGGGGCCGCACCAGGGGGTTGGGGGTTCTCGATGGGCGTGCGCCTGATGGTGGTCGACGACCACCGCCTGCTCGCCGAGGCACTCGCCTCGGCCCTGAAACTGCGCGGACACCGCGTGCTCGCCGCCGCCGCGCCGGCCGCGGGCGCGGCCGAACTGGTGGTGAGCCGCGCCCCCGAAGTGTGCCTCCTCGGCACGGCGACCCCGGCGGAACCCGGCGCCTTCGACCCGGTCGTACGGATCAAACGGGACCGCCCGCAGGTGGCGGTACTGGTCCTCGGCCCGGTCCCCAGCCCGCGCGGCATCGCGGCGGCCTTCGCGGCCGGCGCCTCCGGGTACGTACGCCACGACGAACGCATCGAAGGCGTCGAACGCGCCATCGTGAAGGCCCGCGCCGGCGAGGCCGCCGTCGCCCCCCAACTCCTGCAGGGCGCCTTCGCGGAACTCCTCGACCCGGCCGCGACCCCCGACGACGAAGGTCAGCGGCTGCTGCGGATGCTCACCCCCCGCGAGGTGGAGGTCCTCGTACGGGTCACCGAAGGCGAGGACACCCGCCTGATCGCCGCCGGCATGGGCATCGCCCCGAGCACCGCCCGCACCCACGTGCAGCGCGTCCTGATGAAACTCGGCGTCGGCTCCCGCCTGGAGGCCGCCGCCCTCGCCGCCCGCACCGGCCTCCTCGACCGGGCGGCGGGGGTGCCGCGGCAGCGCTGAATTTTTTGGCTCGTTTTTTTGGGCTCGTTGCGCCTCCGGGGCGCTTTCGGCGGGTGTCGGGAAGTCGACCGTGCTCGGCCCCTCGTTCCTCGGGGCGCTGCGCGCGCTCGTCTTCCCGACACCCGCGCGCCCCTTCGGCTCCCCCCTTTTTTTGGGCCCGTTCCACCTCCGGGGCGCTTTCGGCGGGTGTCGGGAAGTCGACCGTGCTCGGCCCCTCGTTCCTCGGGGCGCTGCGCGCGCTCGTCTTCCCGACACCCGCGCGCCCCTTCGGCTCCACGAGCGGCCCAACAGGGCACCCTCCCCCTCCCCGGCACAGATGCGGCCTCGCACGAAGCGCGCCCCCCTCGGCAGGGCACCCGCGCCCCCTCGGCTCCACGAGTGGCCCGACGGGGGCACCGCCCCCCTCCCCGGCGCCCACGCGTCCCTTCCGCCCTCCAGGTGACCCGCGTGGGCGCCCCTCAGAACCGCACATTTCTCCCCAGTCGTGTGTCCCAGGGGGTCGTGCCACCGGTGTGTTGCCGGAAGCGCGGCCCTCTCCTCGTCCTGCCTCATTGACGGGTGTGTGGGTTTGTGGTTCCTTGTGTGTGGTTCTGTTTGATCTGGTTGTGGTGCGAGGAGCCCTGCGTGAAGAAGACGTCCACCCGGCTCGCCGACGGGCGCGAGCTGGTGTACTACGACTCCCGGGACGACGTGGTGCGGGACGCCGTCGACCGGCGGCCCCTCGACCCGATCGCCACCACCTCCGAGATCCGCGAGGACGTGCTGCTCGGCGACCGCGTCGCCGTCGCCTCCCACCGGCAGGGCCGCACCTACCACCCGCCGGCCGACGAGTGCCCGCTCTGCCCGTCCGCGGACGGGCGGCACACGGAGGTCCCCGACGCCGACTACGACGTCGTCGTCTTCGAGAACCGCTTCCCCTCCCTCGCCGGCGACTCGGGCCGCTGCGAGGTCGTCTGCTTCACCTCCGACCACGACGCCTCCTTCGCCGACCTCACCGAGGAGCGGGCCGGGCTCGTCCTGGAGGCGTGGACCGACCGCACCGCCGAGCTGGCCGAGGTCCCCGGCGTGGAACAGGTGTTCTGCTTCGAGAACCGGGGCGCCGAGATCGGCGTCACCCTCGGCCACCCGCACGGCCAGATCTACGGCTACCCCTTCACCACCCCCCGCACGGCGCTGATGCTGCGCTCCGCGCAGGAGCACGCGGCCCGCACCGGCGGCGGCAACCTCTTCGACGACCTCGTCGAGCGGGAGCGCGCCGACGGCGAACGGGTGGTCCTCGCCACCGACCACTGGACCGCCTTCGTGCCGTACGCCGCCCACTGGCCGTACGAGGTGCACCTCTACCCCAACCGCCGCGTCCCCGACCTGCGCGGGCTCGACGAGGCGGCGCGCACAGAGTTCCCACAGGTGTACCTGGAACTGTTGAGGCGCTTCGACCGGATCTTCGGGGAGGGCGAGCCGCCCACGCCGTACATCGCCGCCTGGCACCAGGCGCCGTTCGGCGACCCGCGGCGCGACACGTTCGCACTTCATCTCGAGCTTTTCACCATCCGCCGTACATCCGGCAAGCTGAAGTTCCTCGCGGGCTCCGAATCGGGCATGAGCGTGTTCATCAACGACGTGCCGCCGGAGGCGGCGGCCCGCCGACTGCGAGAGGTAGCGAGCGCATCATGAAGTACCTGGTAACGGGCGGGGCCGGCTACGTCGGCGGTGTCGTCGCCGCACACCTGCTGGAGGCCGGCCACGAGGTGACGGTCCTCGACGACCTGTCGACCGGCTTCCGCGAGGCCGTCCCGGACGGCGCCGCCTTCGTCGAGGGGCGCGTCCAGGACGCCGCCCGCTTCCTCGACGCCTCGTACGACGGGGTGCTGCACTTCGCCGCGTTCTCGCAGGTCGGGGAATCCGTCGCCAAGCCGGAGAAGTACTGGGACAACAACGTCGGCGGCACGATGGCGCTGCTCGCCGCGATGCGCGGGGCCGGGGTGCGCCGCCTGGTGTTCTCCTCGACCGCCGCGACGTACGGCGAACCGGTCTCCACGCCCGTCACGGAGACCGACCCCACCGCCCCCACCAGCCCGTACGGCGCCTCGAAGCTCGCCGTCGACCACATGATCAGCGGCGAGGCCGCCGCGCACGGCCTGGCCGCCGCGTCCCTGCGGTACTTCAACGTCGCCGGCGCGTACGGCGGCCACGGCGAACGCCACGACCCCGAGTCGCACCTCATCCCGCTCGTCCTGCAGGTCGCCCTCGGCCGGCGGGAGTCCATCTCCGTGTACGGGGAGGACTACCCGACCCCCGACGGCACCTGCGTCCGCGACTACATCCACGTCGCGGACCTGGCCGAGGCCCACCTCCTCGCCATGGACGCCGTCACCCCCGGCGAGCACCTCGTCTGCAACCTCGGCAACGGCAACGGCTTCTCGGTCCGCGAGGTCGTCGAGACCGTCCGCAAGGTCACCGGCCACCCGGTGCCCGAGGTCACGGCCGCCCGCCGCCCCGGCGACCCCGCCGTCCTGGTCGCGTCGGCGGCCGTCGCACAGGAACGGCTCGGCTGGCGGCCGTCGCGCACGGACCTCGCGGGCATCGTCCGCGACGCGTGGGACTTCGCGCGGCGGCGCGAGACGGAGGAGGGGACGCAGCGGTGAACGGCACGGAGACCGTGTCCGCGGCGGAGAAGGTCGCCGCGCAGTTCCGGGAGCTGTACGGCACCGCGCCGGAGGGCGTGTGGGCCGCACCGGGCCGGGTGAACCTGATCGGCGAGTACACCGACTTCAACGACGGGTTCGTGATGCCGCTGGCGCTGCCGCACACCGCGGTCGCCGCCGTCGCGCGCCGCACGGACGGCCTGCTGAGGGTCCACTCCGCGGAAGCCGACACCGCCTCGGGCCAGGGGATCGTCCAGCTCGACACGGCCGGGCTGCGGCCCGGCTCCGACACCGGCTGGGCCGCCTACCCGGCCGGGGTGGTGTGGGCGCTGCGCGAGGCCGGCCACCCCGTCACCGGCGCGGACGTCCACCTGTCCTCGACGGTGCCCACGGGCGCCGGGCTGTCCTCCTCGGCCGCCCTGGAGGTCGTCACCGCCCTCGCCCTCGACGAGCTGTACGGGCTGGGACTGCCCGCCCCCGAACTGGCCCTCCTCGCCCAGCGCGCCGAGAACGCCTTCGTCGGCGTGCCCTGCGGCGTCATGGACCAGATGGCGTCCGCCTGCTGCACGGACGGGCACGTCCTGCACCTGGACACCCGCGACCTGACCCGCCGGCAGGTCCCGTTCGACCTGCCGGCGCACGGGCTGCGGCTGCTCGTCGTCGACACCCGGGTGAAGCACGCGCTCGGCGACGGGGCGTACGCCGAGCGGCGCGCCGGGTGCGAGGCGGGCGCGCGGGAGCTCGGGGTGCGCACCCTGCGCGAGATCCCGTACGAGCTGCTCCCGGAGGCGCTGGGGCGGCTGGGCGACCCGACCGTGCGCGCCTGCGTCCGCCACGTCGTGTCCGACAACCACCGCGTCGAGCGGACGATGGAGCTGCTCGACGCCGGTGACGTACGGGCCGTCGGCCCCGTCCTGACCGAGGGTCACGCCTCCCTCCGGGACGACCTGCGGGTCTCCTGCCCGGAGCTGGACCTCGTCGTCTCGGCGGCGGTCGCGGCGGGCGCGCTGGGCGCCCGGATGACCGGCGGCGGCTTCGGCGGCTCGGCGGTCGTCCTGACCGAGGCGGACGCGGCGGACACCGTGGCCGCGGCGGTGGAGGAGGCGTTCGCGGCGCAGGGGCACCCGGCTCCGCGGATCTTCCCGGCCGTACCGTCGGCGGGAGCGCGCCGCGTGCTGTGAACCACGGCTGACACCGCGTCGACCCTGTCGGGAACTGTCGATTTCCGCCCCGTAACGACACAGCTGACACACGGGAAACACCCTGGTCGGTCAGTTCTGCAAATCGGCTTCCGGTCCGGGCCTCCGCCCGTACGCTGATGCACAGCATCGGTGGGGGCCGGTGCCGATCAGGGGGCGAGACAGCCGGGTACGACGCCCGGGGCGGGACAGCACTCGGGGCACGGCGGCGGCCGTGCGCCCCACGTGTGCGACCCGGCTCCGGGCGTCGTCCCCGCTTCGGCCCGCTTCCTCGACGCATGGGGGTGCCAGTGGTCCGTATCCGGGTTCTGGTGGTGGACGACCACCGCATCTTCGCCGAGTCGCTCGCCGCGGCCCTGGCGGCCGAGCCCGACGTGGACGTCGCCGCGGCCGGCAGCGGCCCCGCCGCGATGCGCTGCCTCGACCGCGCGGCCGCCGAGGGCCGCCGGTTCGACGTCCTCCTCGTCGACGCCGACCTCGGCGTGGCCGCCGGGTCGGCCGTGGCGCGCGCCGTCCCCGACGGCGGGGCGGCGGACGGCATCGTCGACGGCATCTCCCTGGTCGCCGGGGTGCGCGAGGCCCAGCCCTCCGCGCGGACCGTGGTGCTCGCCGAGAAGGACGACCCGCGCCGCGCCGCGCTGGCCCTCCAGGCCGGGGCGAACGGCTGGGTCGCCAAGGACTGCTCCCTCCAGCGGCTGCTCGGCGTGATCCGGGGCGTGCTGCGCGACGAGACCCACCTGGCGCCCGCGCTGCTCACGGGCGTGCTGCGGGAGCTGACGGCGGCGCGCAAGCACCGCACCGAGAGCGAGCGGCTCGTCGAGTCCCTCACGCCGCGCGAGCGGGAGGTGCTGCGCTGCATGGTCGCCGGACTGGGCCGCAAGGCCGTCGCCGAGCGCCTCTTCCTGTCCCCGCACACCGTCCGCACGCACATGCAGAACGTCCTGGGGAAGCTGGGCGTGCACTCCACGCTCGCGGCGGTCGCGCTGGCCCGCAGGGCCGGGGTCGGGCCCGCCGAGTCAGCCGGGGACGTTGTCGAACGGGGCGGTCAGCTGGCGTAGCAGCGCCGCGAGGTCGACGCGCTGGGCGCGGGACAGCTGGGCGAGGATGGCCCGCTCCTGGTCCAGCAGCCCGGCGAGGGCCTGGTCGGCGCGGTCGCGCCCCTCGGCGGTGAGGCGGACGAGGACGCCGCGCCGGTCGGTGGGGTCGGGCAGCCGCTCGACGAGGCCCTTCTTCGCGAGCCGGTCGATGCGGTTCGTCATCGTGCCCGAGGTGACCAGCGTCTGCGTGAGGAGCTGACCGGGGGAGAGCTGGTACGGGGCGCCGGCGCGGCGCAGCGACGTCAGGACGTCGAACTCCCACGGCTCCAGCTGGTGCTCCGCGAAGGCGAGGCGGCGCGCCCGGTCCAGGTGGCGGGCCAGCCGGGAGACCCGGCTCAGCACCTCGAGCGGCTCCACGTCGAGGTCCGGGCGCTCGCGGCGCCATGCAGCGACCAGACGGTCGACCTCGTCCTCCATGACGATCAGTGTAGGCGCTCTGTCGACGTGAAGTCTCTTGATGTCAAGAAATATGCTTCCGTACGATTGAGAGGGCACCGACCGGAGCAACGTTCGGCTGAGATATCTCGCACCAGCAAGGGGAATTGACCATGCATTCCGCACCGATTTGGGATCCTCGGCAGTATCTGCGCCACTCCGGTCACCGCACCCGGCCCTTCCTCGACCTGCTCGCCCGGATCCCCGAGCTGCCCGCCGCCGCGGAGGGGCGGCCGCCCCGTATCGCCGACATCGGCTGCGGACCCGGCAACGTCACCGCGCTGCTCGCCGACCGCTGGCCCGACGCGCACATCACCGGCTTCGACCTCTCCCGCGAGATGCTCGACCAGGCCGAGAAGGAGCACGCCGGCACCACCCCGGGCGGCGGGCGGCTCGACTTCCGGCACGCCGACGCGGCCGGCTGGACGCCCGGGGAGCCGTACGACCTGATCGTCTCCAACGCGGCGCTGCAGTGGGTCCCCGGCCACGCCGAGTCCTTCGGGGGCTGGCTGGACGGGCTCGTCCCCGGCGGCACCCTCGCCTTCCAGGTGCCCGCCAACTTCACGTCCCCCAGCCACGCCCTGCTGGCCGAGCTGTGCGAGTCCCCCCGTTGGCGCGACCGGCTCGGCGAGCACGGGCGGCGGTACGTCCACGTCCTCGACGCGACGGAGTACCTGGAGCGGCTGGCGGACCTCGGCTGCGCGGCCGACGTGTGGGAGACCGTGTACGCCCAGCTCCTCCAGGGCGAGGACCCGATCCTCGACTGGACCAAGGGCACCGCCCTGCGCCCGGTCCTCACGGCGCTCGCGGAGGACGGGGAGGCGACGTCGGAGTTCCTCTCCCAGTACCGCGACCTGCTCCGCAAGGCGTACCCGCCGGGCCCCCACGGCACGGTCTTCCCCTACCGCCGCATATTCGCCGTCGCCCGCAGGGAGTACTGATGCTGACCGCCGTCGACCACGTCCAGCCGGCGGCACCGGCCGGCTCGGAGGAGCGGCTGCGCGCGTACTACACGGGCGCCCTCGGGATGACGGAGATCCCCAAGCCGCCGGCGCTCGCCGCGAACGGCGGATGCTGGTTCCGAGCGGGCGCCGTGCAGCTGCACCTGGGGATCGAGGCGGGGTTCCGGCCGGCGAGGAAGGCGCACCCGGAGCTGCGGGTGAACGACATAGAGGCGTACGCGGAGCGGCTGGCGGCGCACGGGGCGCCGGTCGTCTGGGACGACCGGCTGCCCGGGCACCGCCGCTTCTTCTCGGAGGACCCCGTGGGCAACCGCCTCGAGTTCCTGGAGCCCCGCGCCTGACGCCCCACGGGCCGGTTCGCCCGCGGGGAGGCGCCCCGCACGCCCCGGCGGGGCCGCGGCGAACCGGCCCGGCGGGGCGGTGCGGGGGGAGCGGGTCAGGACTTGCGGTGGCCTATGAGGCGGGGCCTCTGCTCCAGGCCGTCCAGCCCGTGCCAGGCCAGGTTCACCAGGTGCGCCGCCACCTCGGCCTTCTTCGGCTTCCGGGCGTCCAGCCACCACTGGCCCGTCAGGGCGACCATTCCCACCAGGGCCTGCGCGTACAGCGGGGCCAGCTTCGGGTCGAAGCCCCGCGCCTTGAACTCCAGGCCCAGGATGTCCTCGACCTGTGTGGCGATGTCGGAGATCAGCGAGGCGAACGTACCCGTCGACTGCGCCACCGGAGAGTCCCGCACCAGGATCCGGAAGCCGTCGGTGTACGTCTCGATGTAGTCCAGCAGCGCGAACGCCGCCTGCTCCAGGAGCTCGCGCGGGTGCCCCGCCGTGAGCGCGCCGGTCACCATGTCCAGCAACTGGCGCATCTCCCGGTCGACCACGACCGCGTACAGCCCCTCCTTGCCGCCGAAGTGCTCGTACACGACCGGCTTCGACACCCCGGCCTTCGCCGCGATCTCCTCCACCGACGTGCCTTCGAAACCGCGTTCGGCGAACAGGGTCCGGCCGACGTCGAGCAGTTGCTGGCGCCGTTCGGCGCCGGTCATCCGGACCCGGCGGCCGCGCCGGGGCTTGTCACTGCTGGTACTGCTGCCGTCGATCGCCACATCGTCCATCATGCCGCGTTCGCGGAGCGTGTCTGGCGCCGGGCGTCGATCCGGTCCCGGGAGGGCCAGCGCACGTCGTACGCCCAGCCCAGCTTCTCGAACCAGCGGATCAGCCGCGCGCTGGAGTCCACCTGGCCCCGCATGACGCCGTGCCGGGCGCTCGTCGGGTCCGCGTGGTGCAGGTTGTGCCAGGACTCGCCGCACGACAGGACCGCCAGCCACCACACGTTGCCCGAGCGGTCACGCGACTTGAAGGGGCGCTTGCCCACCGCGTGGCAGATCGAGTTGATCGACCACGTGACGTGGTGCAGCAGGGCCACCCGCACCAGGGACCCCCAGAAGAACGCCGTGAAGGCCCCCCACCACGACATCGTCACCAGGCCACCCACCAGTGGCGGGATCGCCAGCGACACGACCGTCCACAGGACGAACTGGCGGGAGATCCGCCGCAGCGCCGGGTCCTTGATCAGGTCCGGGGCGTACTTGTGCTGCGGCGTCTGCTCCTCGTCGAACATCCACCCGATGTGCGCCCACCACAGGCCCTTCATCAGGGCCGGGACCGTCTCCCCGAACCGCCACGGCGAGTGCGGGTCGCCCTCCCCGTCCGAGAACCTGTGGTGCTTGCGGTGGTCCGCCACCCAGCGCACCAGCGGCCCCTCCACCGCCAGCGAGCCCATGATCGCCAGTGCGATCCGCAGCGGACGCTTCGCCTTGAACGACCCGTGGGTGAAGTACCGGTGGAAGCCGATCGTGATGCCGTGGCAGCCGATGAAGTACATCGCCGTCAGCAGTCCGAGGTCGAGCCAGCTCACCCCCCATCCCCAGGCCAGCGGCACGGCCGCCAGCAGGGCGAGGAACGGCACGGCGATGAAGAGCAGCAGCGTGATCTGCTCGACGGACCGCTTGTTGTCGCCGCCCAGCGTGGCGGAGGGCAGGTCCTGTTCCCGCGCGGTGTGGTCGAGCACTTCGGGGGTCATGGTCATGCGCGTCCCCTTGAGGGTGAGGAGTGAGGGTGAGGGTGAAGTGGACGGAGGTCGGATCGGGCCTTTCTACGGTCCCGTAACCTACGGAGCCGTAAGTATGTCAGCGCGCGGGCTCGCGGCAAGAGGGCTGCGAGCGGCGCGGCCCGGACGGACACCTATCCTGGGTGTCGTCGGACAGCGCGGTCCGCAGCGTCCCGCTGGGACCGCCTCGCGAAGACCGGCTGGTAGTTCGAAGGGCGATTCCGGGGACACCTCAGCAGTACCCCCTCCAGACGTGCTCATCACTGCAAGGAGCCGCACCTGTGAGCAGTGCCGACCAGACCCCTTCCGCCAGCACCGAGCTGCGCGCCGACATCCGCCGACTGGGTGACCTGCTGGGCGAGACGCTCGTACGGCAGGAAGGGCCCGAGCTCCTCGAGCTCGTCGAGAAGGTCCGCCACCTGACCCGCGAGGACGGCGAGGCCGCCGCCGAACTGCTCGGCGACACCGACCTGGAGACCGCCGCCCGGCTGGTCCGCGCCTTCTCGACCTACTTCCACCTCGCCAACGTCACCGAGCAGGTCCACCGCGGTCGCGAGATGCGCGCCCGCCGCGCCGCCGAGGGCGGCCTGCTCGCCCGTACGGCCGACATGCTCAAGGACGGCGACCCGGAGCACGTCCGCGAGACCGTCCGCAACCTCAACGTCCGCCCGGTCTTCACCGCGCACCCGACCGAGGCCGCGCGCCGCTCCGTGCTGAACAAGCTCCGCCGCATCGCCGCCCTCCTCGACGAGCCGGTCACCGCCGCCGACCGCCGCCGCCACGACCTGCGGCTCGCCGAGAACATCGACCTCATCTGGCAGACCGACGAGCTCCGCGTCGTCCGCCCCGAACCGGCCGACGAGGCCCGCAACGCCATCTACTACCTGGACGAGCTGCACGCCGGCGCGGTTGGCGACGTCCTGGAGGACCTCGCCGCCGAGCTGGAGCGGGTCGGCGTCGAGCTGCCCCCCGGCACCCGCCCGCTGACCTTCGGCACCTGGATCGGCGGCGACCGCGACGGCAACCCCAACGTGACCCCGGCCGTCACCTGGGAGGTGCTGATCCTCCAGCACGAGCACGGCCTCACCGACGCCATCGAGATGGTCGACGAGCTGCGCGGCCTGCTGTCGAACTCCATCCGGTACGCCGGCGCCACGCAGGAGCTCCTCGACTCCCTCCAGCAGGACCTCGACCGCCTGCCCGAGATCAGCCCCCGCTACAAGCGGCTGAACGCCGAGGAGCCGTACCGGCTCAAGGCCACCTGCATCCGGCAGAAGCTGGTCAACACCCGCGAGCGCCTCGCCAAGGGCACCCCCCACGAGGAGGGCCGCGACTACCTGGGCACGGCCGAGCTGCTCCGCGACCTCGCCCTCGTCCAGTCCTCGCTGCGCGAGCACCGGGGCGGCCTCCTCGCCGACGGCCACCTGGACCGCACCATCCGCACCCTGTCCGCGTTCGGCCTCCAGCTGGCCACGATGGACGTCCGCGAGCACGCCGACGCCCACCACCACGCCCTCGGCCAGCTCTTCGACCGGCTCGGCGAGGAGTCGTGGCGGTACGCGGACATGCCCCGCGAGTACCGGCAGAAGCTGCTCGCCAAGGAGCTGCGCTCCCGGCGCCCGCTCGCCCCGACGCCGGCGCCGCTCGACGCGGCCGGGGAGAAGACCCTCGGCGTCTTCCACACGGTGAAGGCGGCGTTCGAACGGTTCGGGCCCGAGGTCATCGAGTCGTACATCATCTCGATGTGCCAGGGCGCCGACGACGTGTTCGCCGCCGCCGTCCTCGCGCGCGAGGCGGGGCTGGTCGACCTGCACGCCGGCTGGGCGAAGATCGGCATCGTGCCGCTGCTGGAGACGACCGACGAGCTGCGGGCCGCCGACGTCATCCTCAACGACATGCTCGCCGACCCGTCGTACCGGCGGCTCGTCTCGCTCCGCGGCGACGTGCAGGAGGTCATGCTCGGCTACTCCGACTCGTCGAAGTTCGGCGGCATCACCACCTCCCAGTGGGAGATCCACCGCGCCCAGCGCAGGCTGCGCGACGTGGCCCACCGCCACGGCGTCCGGCTGCGGCTGTTCCACGGCCGCGGGGGCACCGTCGGCCGCGGCGGCGGCCCCTCGCACGACGCGATCCTCGCCCAGCCCTGGGGCACCCTGGAGGGCGAGATCAAGGTCACCGAGCAGGGCGAGGTCATCTCCGACAAGTACCTCATCCCGTCCCTGGCCCGGGAGAACCTGGAGCTGACCGTCGCCGCGACGCTCCAGGCGTCCGCCCTGCACACCGGGCCGCGCCAGCCGCAGGAGGCCCTGGCCCGCTGGGACGCGGCCATGGACACCGCCTCCGAGGCCGCCCACGCGGCGTACCGGGCGCTCGTCGAGGACCCGGACCTCCCGGCGTACTTCTTCGCCTCCACCCCGGTCGACCAGCTCGCGGAGCTGCACCTCGGCTCCCGGCCGTCCCGCCGTCCCGACTCGGGCGCCGGGCTCGACGGGCTGCGGGCCATCCCGTGGGTGTTCGGCTGGACGCAGTCGCGGCAGATCGTGCCCGGCTGGTACGGCGTGGGCTCCGGCCTGAAGGCGATGCGCGACGCGGGCCTGGACGACGTGCTCGGCGAGATGTACGAGAAGTGGCACTTCTTCCGCAACTTCCTGTCGAACGTCGAGATGACCCTCGCCAAGACGGACCTGCGGATCGCCCGCCACTACGTCGACACGCTCGTGCCCGACGGACTGAAGCACGTCTTCGCCACCATCGAGGCCGAGCACGCCCTCACCGTGGAGCAGGTCCTGCGGACCACCGGCGAGCGCGAACTGCTGGACGCGCAGCCCGCGCTGCGGCAGACGTTCGCCATCCGCGACGCCTACCTGGACCCGATCTCCTACCTCCAGGTCGCCCTGCTGAAGCGGCAGCGCGACGCGGCGGCCGCCGACGAGCCGGCCGACCCGCTGCTCGCCCGGGCGCTGCTGCTCACCGTGAACGGCGTGGCGGCCGGTCTGCGCAACACCGGCTGACCGCGCGCCCCGCACGCGGACGGGCCCCCGCCGGAGTCTCTCCGGCGGGGGCCCGCCCGTTCACGCGCGCGGGGCGCGTCGTCAGTGCTGCTGGGCCTTGCGGCGGCGCACCACCAGGAAGGCGCCACCGGCGACGAGCACTGCGGCGAGGGCGCCGAGGGCGCCGACGGGGGCGCTGCTGCCGGTCTCGGCCAGGTCACCGGTCGAGGAGCTCTCGGACGGGGACGGCGCGGCGGACGGCGCGGTCCCGCCCGGAGCCGTCTCGGACGGCACCGGGGTGCCCGGCGTGGCGGACGGGGCCGGCGAGGTCGCGGGGGACTCGGAGGGGTTCCCGGAAGGGTTCTCCGAGGGGTTCTCGGAAGGGTTCTCCGAGGGGTTCTCGGAAGGGTTCTCCGAGGGGTTCTCGGAAGGGTTCTCCGACGGGTTCTCCGACGGGTTCTCCGACGGGTTCCCGGAGGGGTTCTCCGAGGGGTTCCCGCTCGGGGTGCCGCTCGGCGACGGCGTGGTGTTCGCCGGGCAGGTGTGCGACAGGTTGAACTTCTTCAGGTCGCCGCCCTTCACCTCGGCCACGACCGAGGTCAGCGTGGCGCCCGGCGCCGACGCGACGTAGGCGTGCTTGTCGGACGGCGGGCCGAAGTCGGTGACGACCTGCCGGCCGCCGGGCTCGAAGGTGACCGTCAGCTTCACGAAGCGGGCGTCGTTGCCGGGCAGCACGAAGTGCCAGCCGTCCTGGTCGGCCGGGATGTCGGCGCAGGTGCCGGCCCCCTGCTGCGGAGCGCCCTCGTCGGTCGCGGTGCGGGGCAGCTCCTGGCGCAGCACGGGAGAGTAGGTGCCGTTGGTGGCGTGGGCGGCGGGGACGAGCGTCAGGCCGCAGACCGCGGCCGCCACCAGAGCGCCGGTGGTCGTGGAAAGGGTGCGCATGGGCAGTCCAACGTGAGAGGTGACTGGGCCGTGGGGGGCGGCTCAGCTTCCTGTGACGCCGCACACCAGTCAAGGACGATCGGTGGCCTTCGGACCGGTTCATTCCGTTTGTCCGTGACGCGTTCCATAACGGTTGGGACACTTCGCGTTTGGTTGTACGGAAGTCCGCACCGGTTCCGTCAAAATCCGGCCCCGCGAAGGGAACCGACGCCCCGTCAGAGCGTCAGGAACGACGCCACCAGCAGCGCCCCGCCGGCCGCCCCCGACACCCAGGTGACCCGCGTCCAGTGCGTTCCGCCGCCGATGACCAGGGACGCGAGCAGCAGCGCGCCGCCCAGCGGCAGCCACGCGTGCAGTCCGCCGGCCCAGCCGGTGCGGACGGCCTCGGTGGTGTCGGGCTTCACGACGACCTCGTACCGGCCGCCCTCCTCGACGGCGACGGACCGGGCGATCGTCATGTCCGTACGGGACGGCGCGGCGGGCTCCGCGGGGACGAAGCGCCCCGTGCACACCTCGTCGCCGCAGCCGGTGACCGTCATGGTGCCGTGCTCGCGGCCCTTGGAGAGCAGCACGTGCTGCGCGGTGTCCCAGGACGCCCAGACGCCCGCGACCACCAGGACCAGGGCGACCAGCGCCATGGCGGTGACACGGGCGTACGGGAGTACGGGGGTCCGCTTCTTCGGGCTCATGGGCCGCGATCCTTGGCCATGGGGCCACGCCCGGTCAATTCCGGCGGTCGGCCCGTCAGGAGTTGTACGTGGTCTGCGCCCGCTCCAGGCCCTCGGTGACCAGCGCCTCGACGGCGTCGGCCGCGCGGTCCACGAAGTAGTCGAGCTCCTTGCGCTCGACCGCGGAGAAGTCCTTGAGGACGAAGTCCGCGACCGGCATCCGGCCGGGCGGGCGGCCGATCCCGAAGCGCACCCGGTGGTAGTCCGGGCCCATCGCCTTCGTCATCGACTTCAGGCCGTTGTGGCCGTTGTCGCCGCCGCCCAGCTTGAGGCGCAGCGTGCCGTAGTCGATGTCCAACTCGTCGTGGACGGCCACGATCTGGTGGGTGGGCACCTTGTAGAAGTCCCGCAGGGCGACCACGGGCCCGCCGGACAGGTTCATGTACGACATCGGCCGGGCGAGCACGACCCGCCGGCCGGACGGGCCGGGGAGCCCCAGCCGCCCCTCCAGGACCTGCGCCTGCGCCTTGCCGTGCCGCTTGAAGGAACCGCCGATCCGCTCGGCGAGGAGGTCGACCACCATGAAGCCGACATTGTGTCGGTTCCCCGCGTAGCCGGGGCCCGGGTTCCCCAGCCCCGCGATCAGCCAGGGGGCGCTGGCGTCCGTCGTCATCTGCGTGTGCCTCCGGATAGGGGTGTGGGGGGTGCTGGGCGCACCCCCCACGACGACATCAGGCCGTAGCCGATGCTCAGGCCTCGGCGGACGCCTCGGTGCCCTCGGCGGCGGGCTCCTCGGCCTGCGCGGCCAGGACCTGCAGGACGACGGCGTCGGCGTCGACGGCCAGGGTGACGCCCTTGGGCAGCGGGATGTCCTTCGCCAGGACGGAGGCGCCGGCCTCCAGGCCCTCGACGGAGACGGTCAGGGACTCGGGGATGTGGGTGGCCTCGGCCTCGACGGGCAGCGCGTTCAGCACGTGCTCGAGGAGGTTGCCGCCGGCGGCCAGCTCGCCCTCGGTGTGGACCGGGATCTCGACGCTGACCTGCTCGCCGCGGTTCACGAGCAGCAGGTCGACGTGCTCGATGAAGCCCTTCAGCGGGTCGCGCTGGACGGCCTTCGGGATGGCCAGCTCGGTCTTGCCGTCGAGCTGCAGCGCCAGCAGGGCGTTGGAGGTCTTGAGGGCCATCATCAGGTCGTGGCCCGGGAGGGTCAGGTGGACCGGGTCGGTGCCGTGGCCGTACAGGACGCCGGGAACCTTGTTCTCGCGGCGGATGCGGCGGGCGGCACCCTTGCCGAACTCGCTGCGGGTCTCGGCGGAGATCTTCACCTCGGACATGGGGCACTCCTCGTAAGCGGGGGAACGAATCTGGTCGCGGTCACTCGGCCACGACTGGACTGGCCTGCTACGAAGAGCGCGTCGATAACGGACCGCCGTGACCACCTGGACCACGGCATCCCTCGCCGAGCAACGCGGACAGTCTACTCGGCGGCCCGCCGGGCTCCCAACTGGATCACCGGGGGCCGCCGGGCCCCCGGGTACGCGGAAGGCCGCCTCCCCCGAGGGGGAGGCGGCCTTCCGCGGCGTGAGGGATGGTTACTGCTGCTCCTCGAAGAGGCTGGTGACCGAACCGTCCTCGAAGACCTCGTGCACCGCGCGGGCGATCGTCGGCGCGATCGACAGCACCGTGATCTTGTCGAGCTCCAGCTCGCCCGGGGTCGGCAGCGTGTTGGTCAGGACGACCTCGCTGACCTTGGAGTTCTTCAGGCGGTCCGCGGCCGGGCCGGAGAGGATGCCGTGCGTCGCGGTGACGATGACGTCCTCGGCGCCGTGCGCGAACAGCGCGTCGGCGGCGGCGCAGATCGTGCCACCGGTGTCGATCATGTCGTCGACCAGGACGCACACGCGGCCCTCGACCTCGCCGACGACCTCGTGGACGGTCACCTGGTTGGCGACGTCCTTGTCGCGGCGCTTATGGACGATCGCCAGCGGGGCCTCCAGCCGGTCGCACCAGCGGTCGGCGACGCGCACGCGGCCGGCGTCCGGGGAGACGACGGTCAGCTTCGAGCGGTCGACCTTGGCGCCCACGTAGTCGGCGAGGACCGGCAGCGCGGTCAGGTGGTCGACCGGGCCGTCGAAGAAGCCCTGGATCTGGTCGGTGTGCAGGTCGACCGTGAGGATGCGGTCCGCGCCCGCGCACTTCAGCAGGTCCGCGACGAGACGGGCCGAGATCGGCTCGCGGCCCTTGTGCTTCTTGTCCTGGCGGGCGTAGCCGTAGGACGGGATGATCACGGTGATGCTCGCGGCGGAGGCCCGCTTCAGGGCGTCGATCATGATCAGCTGTTCCATGATCCACTTGTTGATCGGAGCCGTGTGGCTCTGGATCAGGAAGCAGTCCGCGCCGCGCGCCGACTCCTGGTAGCGGACGTAGATCTCACCGTTGGCGAAGTCGAAGACCTTCGTCGGCACCAGGCCGACACCCAGCCGGTGTGCGACCTCCTCGGCCAGCTCGGGGTGGGCGCGGCCGGAGAAGAGCATCAGCTTCTTCTCGCCGGTCGTCTTGATCCCGGTCACAGCACTGTCTCCTCAGACGTGTTCCCTGGTCGCGTGTCCCGTGCGCCGCGAACCAGCCGAATTTGTGTGCACGTATCACGGTACGCCCAGTACGGCGTACGTGTTTTCGGTCAGCCTTCGCCGCCGGGCTCTTCCGCGGCCGTCGCCGCGGCCTGGGCGGCGGCGCTGCCGGGCCGCTTCCGGGCGACCCAACCCTCGATATTCCGCTGCTGACCACGGGCCACGGCCAGCGCGCCGGCCGGTACGTCCTTGGTGATCACGGAGCCGGCGGCCGTGTAGGCGCCGTCCCCGACCGTGACAGGAGCCACAAACATGTTGTCCGATCCGGTCTTGCAGTGGGACCCGATCGTCGTGTGGTGCTTCTTCTCGCCGTCGTAGTTCACGAAGACGCTCGCGGCGCCGATGTTCGTGAACTCGCCGATGGTGGCATCGCCGACGTACGACAGGTGCGGCACCTTCGTGCCCTCGCCGATCGTCGCGTTCTTCGTCTCGACGTAGGTGCCGATCTTGCTCTTGACGCCGAGCCGCGTCCCCGGGCGGAGGTACGCGTAGGGGCCCACGGAGGCGCCCTCGCCGATCTCGGCGGAGTCCGCGACCGTGTTGTCCACGCGGGCGCCCCGGCCGACCTTCGTGTCCTTCAGGCGCGTGTTCGGGCCGACCTCGGCGTCCTCCGCCACGTGGGTGGCGCCCAGCAGCTGCGTGCCCGGGTGGACCACCGCGTCCCGCTCGAACGTCACGGTGACGTCGACCTGCACGGAGGCGGGGTCGACCACCGTCACGCCGTCCGCCATGGCACGCTCCAGGAGGCGCCGGTTGAGCAGCGCGCGGGCCTCGGAGAGCTGCACGCGGTTGTTGATGCCGAGGATCTCGCGGTGGTCGCCCGCGACGGACGCGCCCACGCGGTGCCCGGCCTCGCGCAGGATGCCCAGCACGTCGGTGAGGTACTCCTCGCCCTGGCTGTTGTCCGTGCGGACCTTGCCCAGGGCGTCCGCGAGGAGCCGCCCGTCGAACGCGAACACGCCGGAGTTGATCTCCCGGACGGCCCGCTGCTCCTCGGTGGCGTCCTTGTGCTCCACGATCGCGGTGACGGCGCCGGTGGCCGGGTCGCGGACGATGCGGCCGTAGCCGGTCGCGTCCGGCACCTCGGCGGTCAGCACGGTGACCGCGTTGCCGTCCGCGGCGTGCGTCGCGGCCAGCGCGCCCAGCGTCAGCCCGGACAGCAGCGGGGTGTCGCCGCACACCACGACCACGGTGCCGTCGACCTGCCCCAGCTCCTCCAGGGCCATGCGGACCGCGTGCCCGGTGCCGTTCTGCTCGTACTGGACGGCGGTGCGCGTCCCGGCGTAGTGCTCCTCCAGGTGCGCGGCGACCTGCTCGCGGGCGTGGCCGACGACGACGCAGAGGTGCTCGGGGCCCAGCTCGCGCGCGGCGGAGACGACGTGTCCGACGAGGGAGCGTCCGCAGATCTCGTGCAGGACCTTCGGGGTCTTGGACTTCATGCGGGTGCCCTCACCCGCGGCGAGGACGATGACTGCGGCCGGGGGGTTGGCGCTCACGAGTGGCCCTTCGGCTTCGGGTGGTGGACACCCGCAGGATACCGGGGGGTTGCGGAGGCGAAACGAGGGCGGGTCCCGGCCGGGGAGGCCAGGACCCGTGCGCGGGTGCCGCGGAGGGCTCCCCCATCAGGATTCGAACCTGAACATACGGGACCAAAACCCGCAGTGCTGCCTGATTACACCATGGGGGACTGAACCGGTCGAATCGGACACGAGGTCGGGTCGCCGGACCGGCACGCAACACTATGCCGTACAGACCGGCCTCCGTGCGACGGTGCCCGGCGGTCCTCCGAAGGCCGCCCGTAGGCTGGGATGCATGACCACAACGGGGGCACACCAGGACGCCACGGGCATGACCGCCCGGGGATTCGGGTGGTGGGGGAGGCGGCGCGGAGCCGCGCTGGACATCGGACTCGGGGTCCTGTCGGCCCTGGAATGCGCGGGCGAGGGCATCGGCTTCGCCGAGGCGTCCCACGCGCCGGGGGCGGTGGGGGCGCTGTTCGGGCTGGCCGCCGGATCGACGCTGGTCCTGCGGCGGCGCTGGCCTATCGCCGTCGTCCTCGTCTCCATCGCCGTCACGCCCGCCGAGATGGGCTACCTGATGGCCGTCGTCGGCCTGTACACCCTCGCGGCCTCGGACGTGCCGCGGCGGATCACCACGGTGCTCGCCGGCATGTCGCTGGCCGCGGTCCTCCTCGTCACCTTCGTGCGGCTGCGCCAGGACGTCGCCGCCGCCGACTTCGACCCCGGCTCCTGGTACGTGCCGCTCGTGTCGGTCTTCATGTCGGTCGGGCTGACCGCGCCGCCCGTGCTGCTCGGCCTGTACATAGGCGCGCGGCGGCGGCTCATGGAGAGCCTGCGCGAGCGCGCCGACTCCCTGGAGCAGGAGCTGTCGCTGCTGGCCGACCAGGCGGAGCAGCGCGCCCAGCTCGCCCGCACGGAGGAGCGGACCCGCATCGCGCGCGAGATGCACGACGTGGTCGCCCACCGGGTGAGCCTCATGGTCGTGCACGCGGCGGCCCTCCAGGCGGTGGCGCCGAAGGACCCGCAGAAGGCGGTCAGGAACGCGGCGCTCGTGGGGGAGATGGGACGGCAGGCGCTGACGGAGCTGCGGGAGATGCTGGGCGTCCTGCGCGCGGAGCCGGTGCCGCCGGCGGCCGTCCGGCCGCCCGCCGGGTCGCCGGCCGCCCCGCCCGCGGGCCGGCCGCCGGCGGAGACGCCCGCCGCCTCCCCCGCCGCCCCCGTCCCGGAGGACGGGCCCGGACCGGGGCTCGGCGGCGTCGAGGAACTCGTCGAGCAGTCCCGCGCGGCGGGGACGGCCGTCGAACTGCTCGTCCAGGGCGAGGCCCGCGCGTACGCCCCGGACGTCGAGCAGACCGCCTACCGGGTGGTGCAGGAGGCCCTGACGAACGTCCACAAGCACGCGGCGGGCGCCACGGTCGTCGTACGCCTCGCGCACCGGGACGAGGAGGTCGCCATGCAGGTGGAGAACGGCCCCTGCGACGCGGCCGCCGCCACGGACGCCCGCCTCCCCAGCGGGGGCAACGGCCTGCTCGGCATGCGGGAGCGGGTGACGGCGCTGGGCGGCGTGTTCGTCTCGGGCCCCACGGACGAGGGCGGCTTCCGGGTCTCCGCCGTCCTCCCGGCGGGCCGCTGACGGCCGGCGGCGCGCCGCCCCCCGTCAGCGGGCCCGCGGCCGGGCGCTCAGGGGTTGGTGAGGCGGGTGGGGTGGATGCCGGTGACGAGGGCGGTCAGGGCGTGGTCGATGTCCGGGCCCAGGTACCAGTCACCCGCGTGATCCAGTCCGTACACCCGGCCCTCCACGTCGACGGCCAGCACACCGCGGTCGTCCCCCTCGATCCCCAGCGGCGCCAGCTCGGTCTCCAGCGCCCGCCCCAGGTCCCACAGGCTCCGCGCCAGGTGCAGCCCCGCCAGCGGGTCCAGCAGCAGGGGGCTCGGCGCGACCTGGCGCCCCTGTCCGGGGGGCGTGATCCGCAGCCCCCCGAACTCGGCCCACACCTCCACCGCCGCCGGGAAGACGCTGTGCCGGTGACCGGCCGGGGACACGTGGGCCCGCAGCGCGTCGGCCCACTGTTCGGCCTGCTTGATGTCCCAGCGGCCCGGCTGCCAGCCGGCCTCCCGCAGGGCGGCGTCCACGGCGACGGAGAAACGGGTGGTGTTGAGGTCGGGCATGGCAGGTGCGGTCAGCCGTTCTGGTGGGACGAGGTCGGATCGACGGAACGTACACCGAAGTACGCGAGGAGGGCGGCGCACGAGCGGCACGGCGCGGCGTAGCTGCCGTGCAGCGGGTCGCCGTCCTCGCGGATCCGCCGGGCCGTGATCTTGGCGTTCCTCAGGGAGCGCTTGGCCTCGCCGGCCGTCAGCGGCTTGCGCCGGGACCGTTTGGACCGGGCGCCCTCCGCGGCGGTCAGGTGCCGCGACAGCAGGATCGCCTCGGGGCAGCGCCCGGTGAAGCGCTCCCGCTGCCCGCTGGTGAGCCTGTCGAGGAAGTCCTGGACGAGGGGGTGCAGCACCGGCGGCTGGTTGCCCCGCGCCGCGGTGCACGTGAGGGTCTCGCCGCGTACCGACAGCGCCGCGCCCACCGTCGGCAGGATGCCGTCGCGGCGGTGGCGCAGTAGGGGCGCGCGGTCGGGGGCGGTGGCGCTCCACGAGAGGCGCGGGTCCCCGCCACCGGGCCCCGCGTCACGGGCGGCGGGCGTCGTTCCTGATTGCGCTGCGTGCATGGTGCGTACTGTTTCCCCTCTGTGCAATCCCCCCAGTTGCGTGGACAGCCTGCCAAATGGGTGAGGAGATGGGAAACGAGGTCGCTGAAACGGACCACAGGCGTGTCGCGTGATCGCTGATCGGTCACCCGAACGTGACGCATGGTCACCGTCGCGGAGGCCCGGGTCGCCCTCTGGACCCACCGCATAGGCTGTGCGGAACCAGCCAGCAGCAGCCAGGGGGCAACCGCCATGACGACAGGTCGGCTCGGGCACCAAGCCGCGCCGCCGAACGCGGCCTACGCGGGACAGCTCGTGCACTTCCCGGACCCCGTCCGGGCCGCCCGCCACCCGAGGGGGGTACGGGTCGACGCCGACGGCTTCCCGGACTTCTCGCCGTACGCCCGCGCCGCCGCGGAGATCGCGGAACCGCCGGAGGGCTTCGGCGTGGACGAGCTGCGGCTGACCGACTACGTCTCCGCGAACGCCGCGCTCAAGGCCGACGGCCACCCCTTGTGGGACGGGCTCCCGGCGGTCGCCACCCCGCACGGCTGGACCTGGCACCACGTCCCCCGCACGCGCCGGATGGAGCTGGTGCCCGTGGAGGTGAAGGCGCTGCTGCGGCACCACGGCGGACTCGCCACCGCGGCGGTCGACCAGGACAAGCGCGGCACCCGCCCCCTCCAGGAGACCCGCCCCGCCCACTTCGGGCTGCCCAGGAGCGCCGTGTCCGTGACGGAGACGCAGCTGCAGGGCGTCGAGGAGGACCTCGGCTACCGGCTGCCCGGCGCGTACCGCTCCTTCCTCAAGGCCGCGGGCGGCTGCGCCCCGGTCGGCCTCGCCCTCGACGCGGAGCTGGGGCTCCTCGTCGACCAGCCGTTCTTCACGGTCCGCGACGAGGCCGGCGCCAACGACCTGGTGTACGTCAACAAGTGCCTGCGCGACCACCTGACCAAGGACTACCTGGGCGTCGCCTTCGTCCAGGGCGGCCTGCTGGCGGTGCGGGTGCGGGGCGCCGGGGCGGGCTCGGTGTGGTTCTGCCCGTACGACGACGCGCGGGACGGCGACGGGTCGGCGATCCAGGAGCGCATGGAGCGGCTCCTGCTGCCGTGCGGCGCGGACTTCGACGAGTTCCTGCGGCGACTGGCGGGCAATCCGCCGGAGCTGGAGACGGTGGCGAACCTGATGGTGGACGGCGGCTTCGCACGCGCCGTCCCGGTCACGGGTGAAGGGTGACGGTCCGATGGTGACGTTCGCGCAGGCGCAGGAGCGCGCCGAGGAGTGGGTCAACGGCGACGTGCCGCCGTACCAGCACCGCGAGGTGCGGGTGCGGGAGTTCGAGCTGGGCTTCGTGGCCTGGGCGGAGGACCGCCCGGACGGCCCCTCCTCGGACGGCGGCAGGCAGCGGCTGGTCATCGCCCGCGACGGCGGCGAGGCCACGCTGTGGCCGGAGCTGCCGGTGGGCGAGGTGATCCGCCGGTACGAGGAGGAGTACGGCGCGGGGGCGGCGGCCGGGACCCCGCCGCCCCGGCAGCCGGAGCGCGTCGACCTGAACCAGACGTCCTTCCTGCTGACCCCGCCGGAGTGGCTCCAGGACGCGGCGGACCGCATGGGGATCCCGGACCGGAGGGCCGAGGGGCCGTCGGGCGCGCCCGGCGCCGATCCGGCTGCCGGTCCGGGAGCCGCCTCGGGGGCGGGGCCGGCCCCGGCGGGCGGCACGCCCGCGCCGGGCGCGACCCCGCCGCCGTTCGCGCCGCCCGCGCCGGGCGCGACCCCGCCGCCGTTCGCGCCGCCCGCCGGCCCGTCGGCCGACGGGCGGTCCGCCCACCGGCCGCAGGACGCGGGCACCGGCCCGCGCGACGGCGACCCGTCCGGCACAGACCTGCGCGACAACCCTCCGGGCAGCACCCCTCCGGGCAGCACTCCTCCGGGCGGTACGTCCCCGTCCGGCGCGGACGCGTCGGGCGCCACCCCGCCCGGCGGCACCGTCCCCGGCCCGCGGGACGCAGGCCCGGACCACGAGCCGACCGCCCGCGACGGGGTGCCCGCCACCCCGCCCACCTCCTCCTCGGCCACCCCGCCGCCGTCCGCCTGGAACGACACCAGCGCCTCGGCCGCCGTCGCCGACGTCTCCGTCCCCCTCCCGGCGACCGTGTTCGCGCCGCCGCTGTCCGGCTCGGACGACGACGACACGCCGCCCCCCGCCGTACCGGCCGACGCGCCCACCGCGCTGATGCAGGGCGGCAGCCGGCTTCCCCGTACGGCCGTCGCGCCCCTCCTCGACCTGGGCGCCGCCGACATCGCGGACGCGGCGACCAGCAAGGCGGCGGTGTCGCCGCCCGCGCCCGGGGGCGGCACGCGCGGGGGCGGTCCGACGACCCCGCCGCCGCCCGGAGCGCCGGGTACGCCGGGCGCCCGCCCGCCCGCCGGCACGCCGACCCCGCCGCCCGCACCGGCGTCGGGCCCCGGCGCGCCCGGCGCGCCCGCCGGCGGGTACCTGCCGACGCAGCTGGTCGCGCAGCTCGGCCCGGACGGGCCCAAGCCGCCCGGCGCGCCCACCCCGCCGCCCGGCGGCAGCGTGGACATGGCGCAGACGATGCTGGCCCACCCGGGCCCCGGTGCCCCCGGTACGCCGCCGCCCCCGGGCCCGCCCGGACCCCCCGGGCCTCCCGCGCCGCCCGGTTCGACGCCGCCCGGCGGCAGCGTGGACATGGCGCAGACGATGCTCGCGCACCCGGGCCCCGGCGGCCCCCCGGCTCCGCCCGGCCCGCCCGGTGTGCCGGGTGCCCCCGGCGTGCCCGCGCCGCCCCCGCCGCCCGGAGCGCCCGGCGGGACGCCTCCCGGCGGGGTGCACCACGCCGCGACGATGCTGGCCCACCCCGGCCCGGGCGGCCCCCCGGCTCCGCCCGGCCCGCCGGGAGCACCCGGCGCGCCCGGAGCCACGCCGCCGCCCGGCGCGATGCCGCCCCCCGGCGTGCCCGCGTACGGGTACCCGCAGCAGTCCGGCCTGCCCACGGTCGGCCCCGGCTACCAGGTCGTGCTGCGCTACCGGGCGCCGGACGGCTCGGAGGCCCAGGTCATCCGCCGTTCCGCGCCGGGCACACCGCACCCGGAGTGGCAGATCCTGCACGAGCTGCACGCCATGAACGTGCCGCCGCAGCAGGTGCTGGAGCTGCACACGGAGCTCGCGTCGTGCGAGCTGCCCGGCGGCTACTGCGCCCGGATGATCCGGGAGACCTGGCCGCAGGCGCGGATCACGTCGATCGCCCCGTACGGGCACGACCACGCGAGCCGCCAGCAGGGCATGCAGCAGCTCATCGCCCACCAGGGCGAACTGCACCAGGTGGCGGACGGCCCCGCGCGCCCCGCGCCGGTGCGCGCCCCGCTGCCGCCGGTGCAGCCGGCCCCGCCGATCCCGCCGGAGGGCATCGCGCAGGAACTGGCGGGCGCGTTCGGGCCGCACGGCATCTGCCGGTTCGACCAGCGGGCCGTGTCCCGGCAGGGCGTACCGGAGCTGGTGGCGCGCACCCTCGTGTGGGCGGGCCTGCCGGCGGACTTCGGGCCGTTCTTCTGGGCGCAGCCCGCGCAGCCGGTCGTCCCGACGCTGGCCGAACTGGCCGCGCAGCGCCAGATCCAGCCGGCCGCCGACGCGGGCTCCTACCTGGTGCTCGGGTCCGACTTCGGCCGGGCGATCTGCGTCCAGTACGGCACGGCGCACATCGTCGCGGTACCGGTCGAGGCCGGCCCGGGCGGCCGGCCGGTGGCCCCGCAGTTCGTGAACACGGGCCTGCCGGAGTTCACCCGCTGCCTCGCCCTGCTGGGCCGCATGTGGCGCCTGCGCTTCGGCCTGACGCCGGAGCAGGCGGGCCGCTGGACGGTCGACTTCCAGGCCCAGCTCGCGATGCTGGACCCGGCGGCACTGGCCTCCCCGGAGAGCTGGTGGTCGGTCCTCCTGGAACAGATGTGGGACGGCCTGCTGTAACCCCGAAGGGCCCCGGCGCGCACCCCGCGCGCCGGGGCCCTCCTCACTTCACGGAGGCGGGCGGCTGGGCGGGTACGACGGGCTTGTTCGTACGCCCGAGAGCCTCCACCACGAGCCCCGGCTCCGGCCGCGATCGCTGTTCCTCCGCCCTGGACGCCGGGACCGCCGAAGATCAGTCCAGTGCCTTCTCGATCGCCTCGAAGACGTCGGCGTCGGTCTCCTGCTGCCAGACCGGCAGGTCCTGCCAGTCCGCCACGTAGCCGGGCTTCGGGTCCTCGAAGTGCCGGAACATCTGGGCCGTCCAGCAGATCGCGACGAAGCGGCCCTTCTGCTCGCGGGACAGCCGTGCGGTGTTGCCGCCGCTGATCTCGACGAACCGGCGGACCTGCTCGTAGACGGAGCCCGCAGCTCCGCCACACGGTGGTCTCGGCTCAGGGGGCCGAACTCGTCGCACGGATCCCGGAGTCTACGGACGGCACCCTGGCCGGGTCGTACACCGACGCGTCGTGGAGGGCCCGGGCGTGCACCCTGGTCCCGTTGCCCGCGCCGCGCGGCGAGGGGCCCGCGCCGCGCGGCGCGGGGGTCAGTCCCCGTCCGGCTCCGTGAGGACCGGGAAGCGGCGCGGCGCCACGAGCAGGAGGGCCAGGACGGCCAGGCCCGCCGCGGCGGCCGCGCCCAGGTACACGTACTCCACCGCCGTGTCCACGGCGCGGCGCAGGGTCTCCGACGCGGCCGGGGACAGGGCGCCCGGGTCGTCCAGGGCGCGGGCCGCCGTGTCCAGGTCGCCGCCCGACGGGCCGAGGCGGGAGGTGAGCACCGCGTTGGCGACGGCGCCGAACAACGCCGCGCCCACGCTCTGGCCGATCTGCCGGCAGAACAGCACCGATCCCGTCGCCGTGCCCCGCTCCGACCAGCCGACCGTCGACTGGACGCCCACGATCAGCGGCAGCTGGAACAGGCCCAGGGCCGCGCCCAGCAGCAGCATCAGCAGCGCCGGCTGCCACGGCTCGCCCGGGTACGGCAGGAACGGGAACACCAGCAGCGCCAGCATCGCCAGCGACATGCCGATCACCGCCGACTGCCGGAACCCCACCCGCCGGTACACGTGGTGCGACAGCGACGCGCTCACCGGCCAGCTCAGGATCATCACCGACAGCACGAACCCGGCCGCCACCGGCCCGAGGCCCAGCACCGCCTGCGCGTACGTCGGGAGAAACACCGACGGCGCCACCATCAGCAGCCCCAGCGCGCCCAGCGCCAGGTTCACCGCGGCGATCGTGCGCCGCCGCCACACCCAGCCCGGCACGATCGGCTCCGCCGCCCGCCGCTCCACCAGCACCGTCAGGGCGATCAGGAGCGCGCCCGCCCCCAGCAGCCCCAGCGACGGCGCCGACAGCCACGGCCACGCCACGCCGCCCTGCACCAGTGCCGTCAGCACCACCGCGCCGGCCGCGAACACCAGCAGGGCGCCCGGCCAGTCCACCCGCGCCCGCGCCCGCGGCCCGGTGCGGCGCGGCTCCACCAGGTAGCGGGCCACCAGCCACAGGGCGAGGCCGCCCACCGGGAGGTTCACCAGGAAGATCCAGCGCCAGTCCGCGTACGTCGTGAGCAGCCCGCCCACCGCCGGCCCCGCCACCGCGGACGCCGCCCACACCCCCGACAGCCGGGCCTGGATCCGCGGCCGTTCCTTCAGCGGGTAGAGGTCCCCGGCGATCGTCTGCACGGTGCCCTGCAGCGCCCCGCCGCCCAGGCCCTGGAGCACCCGGAACGCGATCAGCGACGCCATGTCCCAGGCCGCCGCGCACAGCAGCGAACCGACCAGGAACAGCGCGATGCCCGTGATGAGCACCGGTTTCCGGCCGTACGTGTCGGAGAGCCGCCCGTACACGGGGAGGGTGACCGTGACGGTGAGGAGGTAGCCGGAGAACAGCCACGAGAACAGCGAGAAGCCGCCCAGGTCGCCCACGATTTGCGGGACCGCCGTCGCGATGACGGTGCCGTCCAGCGCGGCCAGCGCCACCGACAGCATCATCGCCGCCACGACCGGGCCCCGGCGCAGGGGCTTTTCCGCGGGGGGCGCCGCCGTCCGGTCGGCGGCCGGCGTCCGCGGGGCGTCCTCCCCGGTGCCCGCGCCGTCCGTGCCCGCGCCGTCCGCGCTCAAGCCGTCCGCGCCCACCCCGCCCGTCCCCGTCCCGTCCGTGCCCGTCCGGCCCGTGCCCGTCCCGTCCGTGCCCTCCGCCACGTGCGCCCCTCCCCTTGCGGCAGTCCCACCCGACACCCTCTCACCGGGCGGGCCCGGAAAACAGGTGGGAAGGACCCGGCTCCGGCTGGTACCCAGGGAGGCGGGAGCTCCTCGGCGGGGTCCTCCACGGGGGTGGGGACCTCGTCGGGGAGCTCCTCCCGCGCCCGCGCCCCGCCCGGTCGCGGAATGCGGAATTCCTTTGAGCTTTTCCTGAGCTTTCCCCGGAAAAGGAGATGCCGCTCGATCTCCCTTTACGGGCCCGCCCCGCTGTCGTAGTGTTCTTCCGGGCCGCAGGGGAATGCGGCCCACCACACGATTGTGCACGGGGAAGAGTTCAAGTGAATAAAGTGCGAAGCGCTCTCGGCGGCGCTGTTCTCGCGGGCGTGATCGGCCTCACCTCGGTGGCCCCGGCCGTCGCGGCGCCCGCGGGCGAGGGGGTCGCGACCGGGACCTCCGCCGTGGCGGCGGGCAAGGCCCCCATGGCGAGCAAGACCGAACGCATCAAGAAGCTGGGTCAGTTGACCGTCAAGGGGCAGAAGTCCCTCGATGCCTGGTACGCCGGCCTCGGCCAGTACCGGAAGGGGAAGAACCCCTACAAGTTCAACTGGTCGACCGACGGGTGCTCCAAGGCCCCGGAAAAGATTCCGGGCGGGTACGATTTCACGTTTCCGTGCCACCGGCATGACTTCGGGTACCGGAACTACAAGAGCCTGGTCGGCGTCTCGAAATTCCGCAGCCAGCACAAGAAGCGCATCGACGACGTATTCCTGCAGGACATGAAGCAGGTCTGCGGAGCGCGTTTCTGGGCCGACCCGCTGACCCCGGCCGGCCGGAAGAAGGCGAAGGCCGCCTGCCTCAAGACCGCGGACAAGTACTACGCCGCGGTGCGCGCCGTGGGCTGACCCCCGGCGGCCCCGGGGTGCGGCCCGGGGTGCGAAACCGCCCCGTGGTGCTCCCCGCGAGCACCACGGGGCTCACACGTGCCCGTGGCGGCGCGGCTCTCCCAGCGCGGGCGCCGGTCCGCGGGCGTAGGCTGAGAGGACCCCGGCCCGTTCTTCGCGTCGGGTGTTTCGCGTTGCCCAGCCTCCTTCGAACCCGGGACGGAAAGCTCCATGAGCCTGCACGGTCTCCTCGATGCCGTCGTCAAGGACCCCGCCCTCGCCGAAGCCGTCAAGGCCGCAGCCGACGGCCACCGCCCCCACGTCGACCTGGTCGGCCCCCCGGCGGCGCGGCCCTTCGCGGTGGCGGCGCTGGCCAGGGACACCGGCCGGACCGTGCTGGCGGTGACCGCGACCGGCCGGGAGGCCGAGGACCTGGCCGCCGCGCTGCGCAGCCTGCTCGACCCCGACCGCGTCGTGGAGTACCCGGCCTGGGAGACCCTGCCGCACGAGCGGCTGTCCCCGCGCAGCGACACCGTCGGGCGGCGCCTCGCCGTGCTGCGCCGCCTCGCGCACCCGTCGCCGGACGACCCCGCGGCCGGCCCCGTGCAGGTGGTCGTCGCGCCGATCCGCTCCGTGCTCCAGCCGCAGGTCAAGGGCCTGGGCGACCTGGAGCCGGTCAGCCTGAGGACCGGGGAGGACGCCGACCTGGAGCGGATCGTCGAGGGCCTGGCGGCGGCCGCGTACCAGCGGGTGGAGCTGGTGGAGAAGCGCGGCGAGTTCGCCGTGCGCGGCGGCATCCTCGACGTGTTCCCGCCGACCGAGGAGCACCCCCTGCGCGTCGAGTTCTGGGGCGACGACGTCGAGGAGATCCGCTACTTCAAGGTCGCCGACCAGCGGTCCCTGGAGGTCGCCGAGCACGGGCTGTGGGCGCCGCCCTGCCGGGAGCTGCTGCTGACCGGGCAGGTCAGGCAGCGGGCCGCCGCGCTCGCCGAGGCCCACCCGGAGCTGGGCGAGCTGCTCGGGAAGATCGCCGAGGGGATCGCCGTGGAGGGCATGGAGTCCCTCGCCCCGGTCCTCGTCGACGACATGGAACTGCTGCTGGACGTGCTGCCGCAGGGCTCCATGGCCGTGGTCTGCGACCCGGAGCGGGTACGGACCCGGGCCGCCGACCTGGTCGCCACGTCCCAGGAGTTCCTCCAGGCGTCGTGGGCGGCCACGGCGGGCGGGGGAGAGGCGCCGATCGACGTGGGCGCCGCGTCCCTGTGGTCCATCGCGGACGTACGGGACCGGGCGCGCGAACTGGGCATGCCCTGGTGGTCGGTGTCGCCGTTCGCGCCCGACGCCGAACCGGAGCACGACACGCTCCAGCTCGGCATGCACGCCCCGGAGGCGTACCGGGGCGACACGGCGCGCGCGCTGGCCGACACGAAGGGCTGGCTCGCGGACGGCTGGCGCACCGTCTTCGTGACGGAGGCGCACGGCCCGGCGGCCCGCACCGTCGAGGTGCTCGGCGGCGAGGGCATCGCGGCCCGCCTCGACGGGGACCTGACGGAGATCACCCCGTCCGTGGTGCACGTGGCGTGCGGGTCCGTCGAGCACGGCTTCGTCGACGCGGGCCTGCGGCTGGCCGTGCTGACGGAGACCGACCTGACGGGACAGAAGGCCGCCGGCAAGGACGGCCGCCGCATGCCGACGCGCCGCCGCAAGACGATCGACCCGCTCACCCTGGAGGCGGGCGACTACATCGTCCACGAGCAGCACGGCGTCGGCCGGTACATCGAGATGGTGCAGCGCACGGTGCAGGGCGCCACCCGCGAGTACCTGCTCGTCGAGTACGCGCCCGCCAAGCGCGGCCAGCCCGGCGACCGGCTGTACATCCCGACCGACCAGCTGGAGCAGGTCACCAAGTACGTCGGCGGCGAGGCCCCGACCCTGCACCGGCTCGGCGGCGCCGACTGGACCAAGACGAAGGCCCGCGCGAAGAAGGCCGTCAAGGAGATCGCCGCCGACCTGATCAAGCTGTACTCGGCGCGGATGGCGGCGCCCGGCCACGCCTTCGGCCCCGACACCCCGTGGCAGCGGGAGCTGGAGGACGCCTTCCCGTACACGGAGACGCCCGACCAGCTGTCGACGATCGCCGAGGTGAAGGAGGACATGGAGAAGTCGATCCCGATGGACCGGCTGATCTGCGGCGACGTCGGCTACGGCAAGACGGAGATCGCGGTCCGCGCGGCGTTCAAGGCGGTCCAGGACGGCAAGCAGGTAGCCGTCCTGGTCCCGACGACGCTCCTGGTGCAGCAGCACTTCGGCACGTTCTCGGAGCGGTACGCGCAGTTCCCCGTCACGGTGCGGGCCCTGTCGCGGTTCCAGTCGGACACGGAGGCCAAGGCGACGCTGGAGGGGCTGCGGGAAGGCTCCGTCGACGTGGTCATCGGCACGCACCGGCTGTTCTCGTCCGAGACGAAGTTCAAGGACCTGGGCCTGGTCATCGTCGACGAGGAGCAGCGCTTCGGCGTCGAGCACAAGGAGCAGCTGAAGAAGCTCCGCGCCAACGTCGACGTGCTGACGATGTCCGCGACGCCCATCCCGCGCACCCTGGAGATGGCCGTCACCGGCATCCGCGAGATGTCGACGATCACCACGCCGCCCGAGGAGCGGCACCCGGTCCTCACGTTCGTCGGCCCGTACGAGGAGAAGCAGATCGGCGCCGCGATCCGCCGCGAACTGCTCCGCGAGGGCCAGGTGTTCTACATCCACAACCGAGTCGAGTCCATCGACCGGGCCGCCGCCCGCCTCCGCGAGATCGTGCCCGAGGCGCGGATCGCGACGGCGCACGGCCAGATGTCGGAGCAGGCGCTGGAGCAGGTCGTCGTGGACTTCTGGGAGAAGAAGTCCGACGTGCTCGTGTCGACGACGATCGTCGAGTCCGGCATCGACATCTCCAACGCCAACACGCTGATCGTGGAGCGCGGCGACAACTTCGGCCTGTCGCAGCTGCACCAGCTGCGCGGCCGCGTCGGCCGGGGCCGCGAGCGCGGGTACGCGTACTTCCTGTACCCGCCGGAGAAGCCGCTCACCGAGACCGCCCACGAGCGCCTCGCGACGATCGCCCAGCACACCGAGATGGGCGCCGGCATGTACGTCGCCATGAAGGACCTGGAGATCCGCGGCGCGGGCAACCTGCTGGGCGGGGAGCAGTCCGGTCACATCGCGGGCGTCGGCTTCGACCTGTACGTCCGCATGGTGGGCGAGGCCGTCGCGGACTACCGGGCGTCCCTGGAGGGCGGCGTGGAGGAGGAGCCGCCGCTGGAGGTCAAGATCGAGCTGCCGGTCGACGCGCACGTCCCGCACGACTACGCGCCGGGCGAGCGGCTGCGCCTCCAGGCGTACCGGGCGATCGCCTCCGCCAACTCGGAGGAGGACATCAGGGCCGTGCGCGAGGAGCTGACCGACCGGTACGGCAAGCTGCCCGAGCCGGTCGAGAACCTGCTCCTCGTGGCGGGCCTGCGGATGCTCGCGCGGGCCTGCGGGGTCGGCGAGATCGTGCTGCAGGGCGGCAACATCCGCTTCGCGCCCGTCGAGCTGCGCGAGTCGCAGGAGCTGCGCCTGAAGCGGCTGTACCCGCGGACGGTCGTCAAGGCGACGGCCCAGCAGATCCTGGTGCCCCGCCCGACGACGGGCACGATCGGCGGCAAGCCGGTGGTGGGCCGGGAACTGCTGGCGTGGACCGGCGAGTTCCTGACGACGGTCCTGGGGTCGTAGGCGGTACCGGGCGCGGGACCGGGTAGGCGTGCGGGGAGTCCGGCCGGCGCCGCCCCGGCCCCCGCGCCGTCCCGCGGCCCGCCGGGCGGCGGGGACGTTCACGCGGATCGGGCAGGGAGTGGTGGGCTGTGCTTGCTGAGAGGGACGCGGGGCGCGAGGGCGCCCGGAGCGCGTACGTCGCCCGTGCCGCGGCGGCGGCGGTGACCGCGCTGCTCTGCGCGGGGTGCGGGGGGCTCGGCGGGGACGTCTCCCCGACGGAGCGGGGGACGGCCGCGCCGGACGGCCGGGTGGTCAGTCCGCTCGACAACCCGGACGGGACGAAGCCGGGGCTCGCGCCCGTGACGACGGACGCGGACGAGGCCGAGGCCCGCGACCTCATCAAGGGGCTGGCCACGAAGGGCCGCGGGCCGAAGACGGGGTACGACCGCGACGAGTTCGGCTACGCCTGGATGGACACGGCCGACGGGGTGCCGCTGGCGAGGAACGGCTGCGACACCCGCAACGACCTGCTGAAGCTCCATGGCCGGAACGTCCGGTTCCGGTCCGGTTCCGACTGCGTGGTCGTGTCGATGGACCTGTACGACCCCTACACCGGCAAGGACATCGCCTGGAAGAAGGCGAAGGCGGCCGAGGTGCAGGTGGACCACGTCGTGCCGCTGTCCTACAGCTGGCAGATGGGCTCCTCGCGCTGGCCGGAGGGCAAGCGCGAGCAGCTCGCGAACGACGTGCTCAACCTGATCCCGGTCGACGGCCGGACCAACTCGGCCAAGGGCGACTCGGGGCCGGCGTCCTGGCTCCCGCCGGACGGCCGGATCCGGTGCGCGTACGCGGTCCGCTTCGCCCAGGTCGCCCTCAAGTACGAGATGCCGGTGACCGAGGCCGACCGCCGGGTGATGCTCCGGCAGTGCGGCGGCTGAGCCGGGCGGACGCGCGCGGCCCCGGGCCCGCCCCCGCCCGGCCGGCCCGCCGGTAAACCCGTGGCGGGCCGGGCGTCCGGGGCCTAGCCTCCGGGGCATGGATGTGGAGATCGTCAGCATCGCCGAGCGGCCCGACCTGGTGGGCGCCCTGTGGGGAATGCCCAACCTGTGGCCGGAGTTCATGCGCCAGGACCCGGTGTCGGACCTGGGCTACGCGTGGATGCTCGCCGAGGCGCCCGAGTACGTGTCGGTGGCGCTGGACGGCGACGGGCGGGTCGTGGCCCGGTCCTTCAGCGTGCCGTTCGCGCTGCACGCCGAGGGGCGCGGCGGGGTGCTGCCGACGCGCGGCTGGGACCAGGTGCTGATGTGGGCGATGGAGGACCGGCGGGACGGCCGGACGCCCGACACGGTGAGCGCCATCGAGATATCGGTCGCGCGGGACCTGCTGGGCCGGGGGATGTCGGGGCGCATGCTGACCGCGATGCGCGACCGGGCGAAGGAGCGCGGCTTCGCGGAGGTCGTGGCGCCGGTGCGGCCCAACGGCAAGCACCTGGAGCCGCACACGCCGATGGCCGAGTACGCGCTGCGCACCCGGCCGGAGGACGGACTGCCGCAGGACCCGTGGCTGCGGGTCCACGTCCGCGCGGGCGGCGTGGTCGACTCGGTGGCCACGGCGTCCATGACGATCAGCGAGTCCGTGGAGCGGTGGCGGGAGTGGACCGGCCTGCCCTTCGACACGGACGGTCCGGTGGAGGTGCCGTTCGCGCTGACGCCGGTCCGCTGCGAGGCGTCGCACGGGTACGCCGTGTACGTCGAACCGAACGTGTGGGTGCGCCACCGGGTGTGACCCCGGTGGCGCACCCGGTGGGCGGCGGTGCGCGGCGCGCGGTGCGCCCGCCCGCCGCTTCCCCGTGCGGGGCGTCCGCTCAGAACTTCAGCTCCCACTGCTGCGCCTCGTGCTCGAAGCCGGGGGTGACCTCGACGGTCAGGGTCTTCGCGTCGGCGGGCACGTCGAAGGCGTAGGTGCCGGTGGCCTTCTTGCCGGGCGTGACCGTGCCGGTGACGCCGTCCAGGCCGTCGTCGTAGACCTGCTCGGCCGTCACGCCGTCCTTGCCGGCGCGGGCCTCCAGGACGACCATGTCGGCGTCGAACTTCTCCTTGCCGCCGTTCTCGACGACGACGGTGAACTTGTACGCCTTGTTGCCCACGCTGTGGCCGGCCGCCACGTCGCTCGGCTCGAAGGACTTCGCCGCCGAGACGGTGATCTTCAGGTCGTCGTCGTAGATGATCGTCTCGTCGGCGGCCAGCACCTCGGGCACCGTGCCGCCCTCCGCGCCGCCGTCGGTGCCGCCGGCGTCACCCGTGCCCTTGTCGCCGCCGGTGGTGTCCTTCGGGGCGGTGTTGCTCAATTCCTTGTCGATCTGGGTGACGGCCTCGTCCACGGCCTTGTACGTGAGGACCGCGCCGACCACGGAGAGGACCAGCGCCACCAGGCCGAGGATCGCGCCGGTGGTGGTGACGCCCTTGTTGGTGGCCTCGCCGCGCTTGGCGCGGCCCCGGCCGACCAGGCCCAGGACCAGGGCCAGCAGGCCGAGGATGCCCGCGAGCCAGAAGAACAGCGGGATGAACCCGGAGACCGTGCCGACGATGCCGAGCACCAGCGCCGCCGTGCCCAGCCCGTTGCGCGCCGGAGCGGCCGGGGCGGGCGGAGCGGGGTGCGGCGCGCCGTACTGGGGCTGCTGCGTGGGGTGGGACATGGGTGCCCTCCGGACGAAGACATGGAGTGTGAGCGGAGCTTGAGGCAGCCCCGTGAAGCGATGCGTCAATCACACCAGACCTTGTGAACCGAGTCAACACGCTTTCTTCTCTCGCTCTCGGCTCACGCTGTGAAACAGTGGAAGAGGTGTCCGCCCTAGGATGTGGGGCACATCGCGGACGGAGGGAGCGGCCACGTGCCGGAGAACGCGAACGCAGCAGAGGTGACCGCCGCGGAGATCGCCCGGCTCGCCGGGGTCGGCCGGGCCGCCGTCAGCAACTGGCGCCGCCGCCACGCCGACTTCCCCAAGCCGGTCGGGGGCAGCGAGACCAGCCCGTCCTTCGCGCTGGCCGACGTCGAACGTTGGCTGCGCGCCCAGGGCAAGCTCGCCGAGGTGCCCCTGCGGGAACGGGTCTGGCAGCAGGTCTCCGGCCACCCCGAGGGCGCCGCCACCGCCCTCGTCCACGCGGGCTGCGCCCTCCTCCTCGTACACGAACGGCCCGCCCTCTGGCCCGCCGGGACCCGGGTGCCCGACGACCACCTCGCCGGGCTGCTGCCCCCCGTCCTCGACGGCGTCCTCACCGCCCGCCTGGGCTCCCGCCGGCCCGTCGCCACCCCCACCGCCGAGGCCCTCGCCCCGTCCGTGCCGCTGCTGCGCGCGGCCGTCGAACTCGCCGCCGGGAGCGGCGGCGCCCCGGCCGCCTTCGCTTTCCTGCTGGCCCGTCACCTCGACGCCAACCCGCGCCAGTTCACCCTCACCCCGCCCGGCCCGGCCGCCCTCATGGCCGCCCTCGCCGTCCCGCCCGGCCGCGCCGGCCGCCCCACGGTCCTGGACCCCGCCTGCGGCACGGGCGCCCTGCTCCGCGCCGTCGAGGCGCCCGCCGCCCTGTACGCCCAGGAGGCCGACCCCGACCTGGCCGCCCTCGGCGCGCTCCACCTCGCCCTGCACACCGGCGCCGAGGTCCACGCCCGCGCGGGCGACGCGCTGCGCGCCGACGCCCACCCGCACCTGGCCGCCGACGCGGTCCTGTGCCACCCGCCGTTCAACGAGCGCAACTGGGGCCACGAGGAGCTCGCCTACGACCCCCGCTGGGAGTACGGCTTCCCCGCCCGCACGGAGTCCGAGCTCGCCTGGGTGCAGCACGCCCTGGCCCGCCTCCGCCCCGGCGGCACCGCCGTGCTGCTCATGCCGCCCGCCGCCGCCTCCCGCCGCTCCGGCCGCCGCATCCGCGCCGACCTGCTGCGGCGCGGTGCCCTCCGCGCGGTCGTCGCCCTCCCGGCCGGCGCCGCGCCCCCCTACGGCATCCCGCTGCACCTGTGGGTGCTGCGCAGGCCGGGCGCCGCCGCCCCGTCACCCGAGCTGCTGCTCGTCGACACCTCCGCGCACGGCGCGGCCGGCCGCGACCGGCTCGACTGGCAGGCCGTCCACACCGCCGTACTCGACGCCTGGACGCCGTTCGACCGGCACGGCACCGCCCCCGAGCGGCCCGGCACCAGCCGCTCCCTGCCCGTCATCGACCTGCTCGACGACGACGTGGACCTCGCGCCCGCCCGCCACCTGCCGCCCCCCGCGGCGAGCGGCGGCGCGGCCGAGCTGGCGACCGTGGCCGACCGGCTCGCCGCCCAGCTGCGCCGCACCGCCGAACTGACCCCGCCGCCCGGCCGCATCACCCGCGCCGTCCCGGCGCCCGCCCCCGCCGGGCCCGCCCGACCGCCCGGCGTCACCGTCGGCGAACTCGCCCGCACCGGCGCCCTCCGCCTCCACGCCGGGGGCGCCGGCACCGCCCCCGGCCACGGCCCGGCCGCCTCCCGCCCCCGCGTCCTGACCGAACAGGACGTCCTCGCCGGCCGGGGACCCGGCGGCGCCCTGCCCGAAGGCCCCGCGGGCGGCGAGGAACCCGTCCTGCTGCGCACCGGCGACGTCGTCGTCCCCGTCCTCGGCGGCGGCCCCGTCGCGCGCGTCGTCGACGAGGCCACCGCGGGCGCCGCCCTCGGACGGGGCCTCCACCTCCTGCGCCCCGACCCGGCCGCCCTCGACCCCTGGTTCCTCGCCGGGTTCCTGCGCGGCACCGCCAACCAGCGGCAGGCCAGCAGCTACGCCTCCACCGCGACCCGCCTCGACGTGCGCCGCCTCCAGCTGCCCCGGCTGCCGCTCGCCGAGCAGCGCCGGTACGGCGAACGGTTCCGGGCGCTCGACGACTTCGAGCAGGCCCTGCGCCAGGTGGGCCGGCTCGGGGAGCGGCTGGTGCGCGGCATGTACGACGGGCTGACGGACGGCACGCTGGAGGCGTGAGCAACGGCACCGCCGATCCGTGCAACCGTGGGGCCGTTGTCCGTGTCGCTGTATACGCTCATCCCCGTATCGGACGTCTTCCCCCCACCCGGCCTCCTGGAGGAGCCATGTACGGCCCCGGCCCCGTGCCACCGCAGCGTCGTACGCCGACCCACGTCGTCGTGCTCCGCGTCCTGTTCGCCGTGCTGCCGCTGCTGAGCCTGGGCTTCCTCACGGGGGCGGCGACCCTGCGGCTCGCGGTGGTGACGCGACGGCCCCGCGACTGGGGGCTGTTCGGCGTCTCCGTGATCGTCACGCTCCTCTGCATGATCTTCATCCCGGAGGACACGGACAGCATGCAGGCCAACCTCTCGGTGGGGGGCATCCTGCTGAACGCCGCCCTGTTCACCGGGTACTTCCTGTACGCCGACATCCGCCACCACGACACGCGCGCCGCCCGCCCGGCCGGCTCGCCGTACGCGACGACCTTCCCCCTCGGCTCCGGCTACGGGTACCCGGCCCCGCAGCCCCGGACGCACCCGGGGATACCCCCCGCGGCGATGCCGCAGTACGGGCAGCCGCAGCCGCAGGTCCAGGTCCCGCCGCAGGTCCAGGTCCAGGTCCCGGCCCCGCCGCAGCCCCAGCCCCAGCCGCAGCCCCGGCCGTCGGTCCCGCCGCAGGCCGGCGCGCCCGCGGCCCCCCGCATCGACCAGGTCCGCGCCGAGCTGGACGAGCTCAGCGACCTCCTCCGCAGGGAGGACGGCGGCCGGTGAACGGGCGGGTCATCACCGACCGGTACGAGCTGGCCACGGTCATCGGCCAGGGCGGCATGGGCCAGGTCTGGACGGCGTACGACCGGCGGCTCGACCGCCGCGTCGCCGTCAAGCTGCTGCGCCCCGACCACATGGCCGCCGCCACCGTCGCGGAGGACATGCGCCGCCGCTTCGTCCGCGAGTGCCGGGTCACCGCCCAGGTCGCCCACCCCGGCCTGGTCACCGTGCACGACGCGGGCAGCGACGGCGACGACCTGTACCTCGTCATGCAGTACGTCGAGGGCGCCGACCTCTCCGACCACCTCGCCGAGCACGAGCCGTACCCGTGGCAGTGGGCCGTCGCCGTCGCCGCCCAGATGTGCGCGGTGCTGGCCGCCGTCCACGCGGTGCCGATCGTCCACCGCGACCTGAAGCCGCGCAACGTGATGGTCAAGCCCGACGGCACGATCACCGTCCTCGACCTGGGCGTCGCGTCCGTCCTCGACACCGACACCACGCGCCTCACCCACACCGGCTCGCCCATCGGCAGCCCCGCCTACATGGCGCCCGAGCAGGCCATGGGCGGCGCCGTCGGCCCGTACACCGACCTGTACGCCCTCGGCGTCGTCCTGCACGAACTGCTGAGCGGGAACGTGCCGTTCGCCGGCTCCACCGCCCTCGGCGTCCTCCACCGCCACCTGTACGAGCCCCCGCAGCCCATCAGGCGGCTCCGCCCCGACATCCCCGAGGCGCTGGAGGCCCTGGTGCTGCGGCTCCTCGCCAAGGACCCCCAGCACCGGCCCTCCGGCGCGCAGGAGGTCTACGAGGCGCTCGCCCCGCTGCTCCCGGCGCGCGGCGGCGGGCCGACCGGTCCCATGGACCCCACCCGGCCGTTCACGCGCCCCCTCGCCCCCTGGCCCGAGCGGGCGTCCGCGCCCGCCGCGGCCGTCCGCGTCCCGCCGCCCCCGACCGTCCCGCCGTCCGTGGCGGCGGACACCGGCGCGTCCGCCGCCGGGCGGCCCGGCGTGGCCGCCGCCGTCGACGAGGTGAAGCGGCTCCTCGGCGAGGGCCGCATCACCCAGGCCGTCGACCTGCTCGGCGCGATCCTCCCGGCCGCCGCCGCCGAGCACGGCGAGCACTCGCACGTCGTCCGCGTCCTGCGCAAGCAGTACGCGACGACCCTCATGGACGACGGCCAGTACCGGCGCGCCCTGCCCGAGCTGCGCCGCCTCGCCGCCGACCGGGCCGCCGAGGCGGGACCGGCCGACCCGCAGACCCTCCAGTACCGGCACGACGTGGCGCTCTGCCTGGAGCAGCTGGGCGAGGCGGCGGAGGCGCTCGCCGAGTACCGGGCGATCCTGCCGTACCACGAGAGCGCCCGGCAGCAGCCCGGCGCCGACCCGAGCCGGGCGTTCGGCATCCGGCACCGGATCGGGCACCTGCTGCTGACCATGGGCGACCACTCCGGGGCGTACCAGCAGCTCCAGAACCTGCTGTACGACACGGAGCGCACCTACGGCCCGTACCACCCGCTGGCGGGCGAACTGCGCCGGGCGCTCACCCACCAGCAGCAGATACGCGGCCGCTGACCCGGCGCGCCGGCCGGGCGGTCGGGCGGCCGTCCGGTCAGGCGGCCGTGCCGTAGTACGCGGAGTCCGCCACCGCGCCCAGGGGGCGCAGGCCCGGACCCGGCACCCCGGCCGGGGACACCACCACCGCGCCCGGCGCGGCCAGGGCGGGGACGCCGTCGTGCGGGCCGTCCAGGAGGACCACCCCGTAGCGCCGGTCCGCGACCAGCTCGCGGACCCGCGACTCGTCCAGCCGGCCGCGCACCAGCCGCGACGCGTCCGGACTCCCGCCGCCCAGCGCGAGGTTGCCCCGCACGACCTCCTCCAGGGCGGGCGCGCCGTCCAGCGGGTCGACGAGCGTCAGCCGCGCCTCCACCCCGTGCCGCCGCAGCATCCTGCGCAGCGCCGCCGCGAACAGCCCGTGCCCGGTGCCGACCTCCAGCACCTCCACCACACCGGGGCCCGCGCCGACGTCCGCACGAGGCTCCGCGCCGGAGCCCGTCGCGAGGAGGGGCACCGCCGCCAGCCGGCCGCACACGTCGGACACCGTCCCGCCGATCCCGCCGACCCCCAGCGCCTCCAGCGCCACCAGGTGCCGGTACGCCACGGTGACGTCCCCCCGCGCCCGCTCGTCCGCCGCGCCGGTCACCGCGCGGACCTCGTCGACGAGCCGGTCCACCTGCGTGGGCGTCGGCATCCGGTGCGCGCCGCGCCCGGCGTGGTCGAGCAGCAGCCCGAGCCCGTAGCTCTGCCGGCGCAGGTCGGCCACCTCGTGGTGCAGGGCGTCCAGGTCCTTCTGGAACGCGTGCGTGACGTGCTCCATGCGCTGCTCGATCAGGGAGAGGGCGGGCCGCAGCAGCCGCTTCGTCAGCGGGTTTCTCAGGAGAGAGGGCATGCGGGGCAAGCTACGCCGCACCGGCCCGTTCCCGGGGTACGGCACGGTGGTGCACGGGTGAAGTCTTGGTGGCGTGCGGGCGACGCGCACGCCGGAGGCGCACCCCCGTCCCCACCAGCACCAGCAGTGCCGCCGTCCCGCCCGCGGCCCCGGCCCGCAGCCCCGGCGGGCGGAACGCGCAGCTCACCGACGCCCCACCCGAGACCTCCACGGCGACCAGGCCCAGGTGCTCCCCGGCCGGCCGGCCCCCGCACCGCCACCCGGCGATCCGGGGCGCCGCCAGGACCGCCACCCCGCGGGTGCCCGGCGGGAGCGCGGCGCGCACCGTGTCGCCGTCCACCCGCACGTCCACCGCCGCGGTGGCCCGCAGCCGGGCCACCGCCTCGCTCAGCCGCCCCCGGTCGAGGCAGCCGACGGAGCCCTCGGGCACGGCGCCCCGGCCCCGCCACTCCACGCGCACGCCCGCCGCGCGCTGCGTGCCGAGCGGGGTCATGGCGGCCCGCCGCTTGGGCAGCCCGCCGCGCAGCTCGGCCGGCCGGCCCGTACCGCCGAGGCGCACCGTGCCGGTGAAGTCGGGCGCCCAGGCGAAGACGTCGCTGCCGACCGGGCACGCGCCGTCCGCGGGGAGGTCGTAGACGCGTGACCCGAGCAGCAGCTCCTGGTTGCGGAACGCGGAGGACCCGTACCGGAGTTCCCGCCCCCCGGGGCCGGTCCCCGCGGCCCGCGGCCGCACCGTCACCAGCGGCAGCCGCTCCCCGGTCCGCGTCAGCACCCCCTCCCGCCACCGCGCGCCCACCGCGAACAGGGCGTCGGTCACCGGGTTGTCGAGGCTCTGCAGGCTGCGCCCGTGCGAGGTCCAGCCGCCGCCGAGCGCGGCCAGGGTCCGCGTCCACACCTCCGGCGTGTGGCTGCTGTAGTACGCGGCGCCCTGCCCGCCCACCAGCAGCGGGTCGTTGCCGGTGAGCTGGGGCCGCCCCGGGTCGGTCCGGTGCTCCGGCCAGCCGTCGGCGCCGCGCACGGCCGCCGCCCGCACCTCGTGCGCGCCGCCCCACGCCGGGTAGTCGTCGAGCCGCGCGGGCCGCTCCCGGTCGGCGTACGCCGTGGTGGCCGCGGCCGGCACGACGACGGTGGCCGCCAGCAGCGCGCCCCCCGCGGCCCGGACCACCCGCCGCCCCCGCCCCGCACGGCCCAGCAGCACCACCGCCCCCACGGCGGCGGCCACCCCGCCCGCGAACAGCGCGTACGACGCGCCCGTCACCAGCGCGCTGCCCGCCGCCGCCACCGCCACGGCGGCCAGCACGCCCGCCCCGCCCAGCAGCGCCCGCGGCCCCGGCCAGCCGGCGGCCACCCCCGTCCACGCGGCCATCACCACGACGCCCGCCAGGACGAACGTCTGCCGGTACGGGCTGCCGTTCGGCGTGGCGAACACGTGCCACACCAGGTGCGTCGGCTCCCACTGCGCGGACAGCAGCACCCCCGCCACCAGCCCGCCCCACACCAGCCGCTCCCGCCGGGCCACCCCCCGGTGGAACGGCAGCGCGGCGGCCAGCAGCAGCGCCCCCGCCCCCAGGAACAGCGCCGGCGTGAAGAAGCTGTACGTCGCCGGCAGCACTCGCGCCGCCACGTCCGGCCACGACGCCGCGTCGAAGTGCCGCGTCCACCCCGGGTACGCGTGCCGCGACCCCAGGAACACCGGGACCAGCACGGGTGCGGCGAGCCCCACCCCCAGCAGCACCGTCGCCGCCGCCCGCCCCAGCACCCGCGGCCGCGCCCCGCCCCGCGCGAGCAGCACCAGCGCCGCGCCGAGCGTCGCCATGTACGCGGTGTAGAAGTTGGCCACCCAGCACACGGCGACCACCACGGGCCCCAGCACCGGGCGCCGCCCCTCCCGCACCCACTCGGCCACCAGGCACAGCAGCGGGAAGGCGATCAGCCCGTCCAGCCACATCGGGTTGTACGAGGCCTCCACCACCGCCCAGCCGCACAGCGCGTACGCGGCGCCCAGCACGGCCGCCCCCCACCGGCTGCCCCGCCGCTGCCGCAGCAGCACCAGCGCCATGGAGGCCGCCGCCGCGCCGAGCTTCAGCACCGTCACCACGTACACGGCCAGGTCGATCCGCTCCCGCGGGAACACCCCGACGAGCAGGGCGAACGGGCCGGTCAGATAGGTGCCCAGGTCCGGCAGCAGACTGGTCCCGTACCCCGACCGCCAGTTCAGCAGCAGCCCGCCCCCGGTCCGCCCGTGCAGCAGGTCCCACAGGTGGGCGTGGAACGGCACGAACTGGTTGCCCAGGTCGTTGACGGCGCGCGTGCGCGGCCCGAAGGGGAAGGTCCGGGCGACGGCGTCGCCGGCGCAGACGGCGAACACGGCGAACAGCGCGGCCGCACCGCAGGCGCGCGGAGCGGACGGAGGGGTACGGGACTCGGCCACGTCCCCGAATATGGCACCGGGAAAAGCGAATGCCCGTGCCTCGCGGGCGAGTTCACCGAATGTCCGCCTGCCCGCCACGGAAGGGGTCCGCACCCGACACGCGCGGCCGTTTCCGTGGGCGCCGTGCTGATCTCGATAGTGGTGCCCTGTTTCGAGGAAGAGGAGATCATCCCCCGATTCCACGAGCACGTGACCGCGGAATTGGGCCGCCTCGCGGTGGACTTCGAACTCGTCTACGTCGACGACGGAAGCCGCGACCGCACGCTGGAACTCCTCCAGGAGCGGGCCGCCGCCGACCCCCGCGTCCGGTACGTCTCCTTCAGCCGGAACTTCGGCAAGGAGGCCGCCATGCTCGCCGGGCTCCGCCACGCCGCCGGGGACGCCGTGGTCCTCATGGACGCCGACCTCCAGCACCCGCCGCGGCTCGTCGGCCGCATGCTGGACCTGCACGCCGACGGCCACGACCAGGTCGTCGCCCGCCGCACCCGCGAGGGCGACCGCGTCACGCGCACCCTGCTCGCCCGCGGCTACTACCGGGTGATCAACCGGCTCGTCGACGTGGAGCTCGTCGACGGCGTCGGGGACTTCCGGCTGCTGTCCCGCCGGGCCGTCGACGCGGTGCTGGAACTCACCGAGTACAACCGCTTCTCGAAAGGGATCTTCGCCTGGGTCGGATTCCCCACCGCGACGTTCGAGTACCAGAACGAGACGCGTGAGCAGGGCCGCTCGAAATGGACGTTCCGCAAACTCCTCAACTACGGTCTCGACGGTCTGCTCTCCTTCAACGACAAACCGCTCCGCGCCGCCCTCTACCTGGGATTCCTGCTCGTCTCCACGGCCTTCCTCTACGCGGCGTGGATCGTCGGCGACGCCCTCCTCAACGGGGTGGACACCCCCGGCTACGTCACCCTCCTGGTCGCCGTCACCGCGCTCGCCGGCGTCCAGATGGTGATGGTCGGCCTGATCGGGGAGTATGTGGGCCGTATCTACTACGAGGTGAAGCGGCGCCCGCACTTCCTGGTGAAGGCGTCGAACACCGGCACACCGAGCACGCGACCGTCCCCGGGGGAGTTCAGCCGAAGATGACCGGCGTCAGCGGCCAGATCGTCAGGTTCGCCCTGGTGGGGGTGGTGAACACCGGCACGTACTACGGCTGCTACCTGCTGTTCCTGACGTGCGGCCTGCCCTACGTCGCCGCGCACGTCGCCGCGTTCGTGCTGTCGATGACCGGCTCGTTCTTCCTCACCAGCCGCTTCACCTACCGCACCCGCCCGACCTGGCGGAAGTTCCTGCTGTTCCCCCTCACCAACGCGGCGAACTTCGTGATCACCACCGCCGGCGTCTGGCTGCTGGTCGACGTGGCGGGCCTGTCCAGCCGGTACGCGCCGCTGCTCGCCGCCGCGGCCGCCGTCCCCGTCACGTTCGTCGTCTCCCGGACGATCATGCTGCGGCCCGAGAACCCGAAGGACCGTGACTCGTTGGCAGAAGTGGCTCCGAAGTAGTGGCCTGGGCCACGGCCACTGCCTACCATCGATCACCGCAAGGTCGTTGACACTGACGTACGACCCACGCCGGGAGGCCCCTTTGCACCGCCGCCGTCGCACCGCGCTCTCCGTGTCCGCCGCCCTCCTCGTCGCGGCCCCCCTCCTCACCGCCTGCGGCGGCGACGCCCACCCCGGCGCCGCGGCCGTCGTCGGCGGCAACCGGATCGAGACGGCCGCGCTCCAGGCGCAGGTCCGGGACGTCCGCTCGGCGCAGGAGGCGTCGCCGCAGGCCGAGCAGCTGATCCGCGCCACCGGCGACCTGAGCCGCGAGAAGCTCAACGGGATGATCTTCGACCGGGTGGTGGAGAAGGTCGCCGCCGACGCCGGGATCACGGTCAGCCGCAAGGAACTCCGGCAGACCCGGCGCGACGCCGCCCGCCAGTACGGCGGGGAGGAGCAGCTCGCCGCGATGCTGCTCCAGCAGCAGGGCACCGCACCCGGCGAGATCGACGGGGTCATCCGGCGCAACGTCCTCATGAACAAGATCGCCGAGAAGCACGGGGTGACGAACAGCCCCGAGGGCCAGAAGAAGCTCACCGACCTGTTCGGCGCCGCCTCCCGGGACCTCGGCATCGACGTGAACCCCCGGTACGGCACCTGGGACCACGACCGGATCCAGCTCGGCCGCTACCAGGCCCCCTGGCTGCGCCAGGTCACCGAGGACCCGGGGGCCACCCCGGCGGGGGCGTAGGGGCGGGGCGGTAGGTTCGAGGGGTGAACGCTCAAGCCGCAGACACCCCCGGCACCGGCCGCATCGTCCTCCTCACCACCAGCCACCGGGTGGCCCCCGGTGTGCTGTCCTGGCCGGCGTGGCAGACCCTGCGCGCCGCCGACGCGGTGCTGTGCCCCGACCCGGAGCACCCGCAGCTGCCGTACTTCCGTGAGGCGGGCGTCACCGTCGAGGCCGCCGCCCCCACGGCGCGGGAGCTGGTCGACGCGTGCGCCGGGGACCGCACGGTCGTCGTCCTCGCGACGGGCGAGGGCGACCGGGACCTCACCGACGGGCTGGCCCGCCTCGCCGGTTCCGGCCGCGTCGCCATGCCCGACCTGGAGCTGCTCCCCGGCTCGTACGACCTGCCGGGCGCCCGCCTCCTCGACCTCGTCGAGGTGATGGACCGCATCCGCCGCGAGTGCCCCTGGTCGTCCCGCCAGACCCACCGGGGCCTCGCCAAGTACGCCATCGAGGAGGCGTACGAGCTGGTCGAGGCGATCGAGGACGGCGACCGCGAGGAGCTGCGCGAGGAGCTGGGCGACGTCCTCCTGCAGGTCGTCTTCCACGCCCGGATCGCCGAGGAGGCGCAGGAGGAGCCGTTCTCCCTCGACGACGTGGCGGGCGGCCTGGTCGAGAAGCTCGTCCACCGCCACCCGCACGTCTTCGGCGAGGAGACCGCCGAGACGCCCGAGCAGGTCAAGGAGCACTGGCTGCGCACCAAGGCCGTCGAGAAGCGGCGGACCTCCGTCACGGACGGCATCCCCCTGGGCCAGCCGGGCCTCGCCCTGGCGGCGAAGCTGGCGAGCCGCGTGCGCAACGCCGGCCTGGAGGTCGAGCCGCCGCGGGGCGAGGGGATCGGCTACGCCCTGCTGGAGATGGCGGCCCGGGCGGAGGCGGAGGGCGTGGACCCGGAGGCCGCGCTGCGGGCGGCGGCCCGCGCGTACCGCGACGCGATCCGCGCGGCGGAGGGCCACCCGGCTGGGTAACGTGGCCCTCCGGGCACGGGGCGGGGGAGACGGGGAGGACCGGTGGGCGGGGAGGAGACGCGGGACGCGGACGTCACCACCGTGCTCCGCGCGATACGGACGCACAGGACCCGGGAGCTGCGCGAGCGGCTGGCCGAGCTGGACGAACCGGCCGCGAGGGGCTTCCTCAGGCTGGCGGCCGGGTACTGGGCCGCCGGCGGCCCGGACGGCGACGGCGCGGGGTTCCGCGCCGAGGCCGGGCGGTGGCTGCGCTCGGTCGCCGCGCGCGAGCCCGTGCTGGACCTGCTGCGCGCCTTCACGGCCGGCCCGGCCGCCGCTCCCCCTTCGGCCCTCGTCCGCAACACCGTCACCGGCGGGGCCGCCCGGGACATCGTCCAGGCCGGGTACATCGGCACCCTCCAGTACGGCGCGGTCACGCCCGACCCGGCGCTCTGGCTGGACGCGGCGACGGTGGACCCGCACGCGCTCGGCGCCCCGCACGAGGTGCCGTACGTCCGCCGGGACCGCGACGCGGACCTCGACCCGGAGCGGCGGGACGGCTTCCTGCTGATCACCGGCGCGCCGCTGTCCGGCAAGACGACCACCGCCTGGGCCCACGTACGCCGGCTGCCGCCCGGCACCCGGGTGTGCGTCCCGCCGCCCGGCACGGACCTGCGGACCCTGCCCGAGCGCATCGGCGCCCGGGGCACCGCCTGCGTGGTGTGGCTGGACGACCTGGAGCGGTACCTGGACGGCCTCGACGCGGCCCTGGTGTCCCGCCTCATGGCCATGGACGTCCGGATCGTCGCCACGATGTCCGACGCCGCGTACGACGAGCACCGCTTCGGCTCCCCGGCGACCGCTCGTGTCCTGAGCCGGGCGCGGGTGGTGGAACTGGAGCCGGAGTGGAGCGAGGACGAGCTGGACCGAGCAGAGGAGACCGGTGACGCGCGCCTCCGAGCCTCGGTGGCCTGGTGCAGCGGCGTACGTGTCACCGAGAGTCTCGCGGTGGGCCCCGAGCTGTGGGAGGAGTGGCGCAGGGCGGGACGCCCGACGGGGAACCGGCCCGGTCATCAGCTGGTGCGTGCCGCCCTCGACCTGGCGGGGTGCGGGCTGGACGGGCCACTGCCCCGCGACCTCGTGAGAGCCGTGTACGAGGCGTACGCCCCCGAGTGCGCGGAGGCCTTCGACTCGGCCCTCGCCTGGGCGGTGCGCCGCCGCCACGGAGTGGCCGGTTTGCTGGCGGAGGTGCCCGGCACGGGGCAGCTGGACGTCTACGGCCACCTGGTCGGGAAGAGGCGGGCCGAGGACGGACAGTCGCCGGTCCCGTACGAGACGTGGGACCTGGCGCTCGCGCAGGGGCAGAAGCACGTCGCCGAACTCGCGACCGCGGACTTCCGGAAGCGCGCCGGATCGGGCGACCCCGAAGCCATGCACCGCCTGGCCCGCCTCACCGGCGAGGAGGAGTGGCTGCGCAGGGCCGCCGACGCGGGACACCCGGGCGCCGCCGCCGACCTGGGACGGGCGCTGGCCGAGCGGGGCGAGGCGCGGGAGGCGGAGCCGTACCTGGAGAGGGCGGCCGAGGCGGGCGACGCCGCCGCCGCGACCCTGCTGGGTGGGCTGCTGCGGGACCGGGCGGAGGGGTGGCTGCGCAGGGCGGCGGACGCAGGGGACCTGGACGGGCTGGGTCTGCTGGCCGAGCAGTACTTCGGCGCCGGGCGGGTCGGGGAGGCGTTCGACCTGTGCCTCCGGGCCGCGGAGAAGCGGTACGCGCCGATCGCCGGGCTGTACGGTGCGACGCTGCGGTTCATGGGACCCGAAGAGGCGTCGGATGTCCTGCTGCGCCGCGCCGCCGATGCCGGTGACGAGCGGTGGGGCGACGGCACGCGCCGCACGGGGGCCTACGAAGAGGTGGTCGGCTTCTTCGAAGGTGATGCCCGGCGGGACCACGCGATGGACGCCACTCACCTCGGTGCCGTGCTGGAGGGCCACGGCGACTTGGTCTGGGCCCGCGCCTGGTACCAGAAGGGCTTCGAGCTGGGAGACGCCTACGGGGCCTTCCGGATGGCCCGGCTCCTGGCGAAGGAGGGCGACGAGGAAGAAGCCGCCCTCTGGATGCGCCAAGCCGCCGAAGCCGGTCACCCCGGTGCCGTGCAGGCGCTGAACGGCGGGGCGGATACCGTCGAGGGGTGAACGCCGCCCACGACCCCGCCGCGCCCCCCGAGCTCTTCACCTGGGAGTTCGCCACCGACCCGTACCCGGCGTACGCCTGGCTGCGGGAGCACGCGCCCGTGCACCGGACCCGGTTGCCCAGCGGCGTCGAGGCGTGGCTGGTCACCCGGTACGCCGACGCCCGGCAGGCCCTCGCCGACCAGCGGCTCAGCAAGAACCCCGCGCACCACGACGAACCCGCGCACGCCAAGGGCAAGACGGGCATCCCGGGGGAGCGCAAGGCCGAGCTGATGACGCACCTGCTCAACATCGACCCGCCGGACCACACCCGGCTGCGCCGGCTCGTGTCGAAGGCGTTCACCCCGCGCCGGGTCGCGGAGTTCGCGCCCCGCGTGCAGGAGCTGACGGATCGTCTGATCGACGGTTTCGCTACAAAGGGAGAGGCCGACCTCATCCACGAGTTCGCCTTCCCCCTCCCCATTTACGCCATTTGCGACATGCTCGGCGTGCCCGCCGAGGACCAGGACGACTTCCGGGACTGGGCCGGGCAGATGATCCGGCACGGTGGGGGCCCGCGGGGCGGGGTCGCGCGGGCCGTGAAGCGGATGCGGGCGTACCTCGTCGACCTGATCCACCGGAAGCGGGAGGACCTCGGCGACGACCTGATCTCCGGCCTCATCCGCGCCTCCGACCACGGCGAGCACCTCACCGAGAACGAGGCCGCCGCGATGGCGTTCATCCTCCTGTTCGCGGGCTTCGAGACGACCGTCAACCTCATCGGCAACGGCGTGTACGCCCTGCTCGGCAACCCCGGCGAACGGGCCCGCCTCCAGGCGTCCCTGGCCGCCGGCGAGACGGGGCTGCTCGCCACGGGCGTCGAGGAACTCCTGCGCTACGACGGGCCGGTGGAGCTGGCGACCTGGCGTTTCGCGACGGAGCCGCTCACCGTCGGCGGGCAGCGGATCGAACCCGGCGACCCCGTCCTCGTCGTCCTCGCCGCGGCCGACCGGGACCCGGAGCGGTTCGACGACCCGGACACCCTGGACCTCGGCCGGTCCGACAACCAGCACCTCGGGTACGGGCACGGCATCCACTACTGCCTGGGCGCCCCGCTCGCCCGGCTGGAGGGCCAGACGGCGCTGGCCACGCTCCTGACCCGGCTGCCCGACCTGCGCCTCGCCGCCGATCCGGACGAACTGCGGTGGCGCGGGGGGCTCATCATGCGCGGGCTGCGGACCCTGCCGGTGGAGTTCACCCCCGAAAAAGCTGACGCTACGTCACCTCTGTGATGTTCGCGTAATCTCCCCTGCACCGACTTGTGACTGGCGTTCGAATGCCGCTACGTTCACCGTCACCTCAGCAGTCACGCGAAAGGTCCAACGCATGCGCTCCGGGAACGGACGACACCGTCGACCCCGTCAAGCTCCGGCCCTCGTCGTCGCCGCGGGGGTGACCGGATCAGCGATCGCCCTGCCGCTGCTCGGCGCGGGCACCGCCTCCGCCGCCGACGCCACCACCTGGGACCGGGTCGCCGAATGCGAGACCGGCGGCATGTGGAGCGCCGACCTCGGCAACGGCTACTACGGCGGCCTCCAGCTCTCGCAGGAGACCTGGCAGGCCCACGGCGGCACGGCGTACGCGCCGCGCGCCGACCTCGCCAGCCGCTCCCAGCAGATCGCCGTCGCGGAGAAGGTCTTCGCCGCGCAGGGCGCCGCCGCGTGGGAGACCTGCGCGCCCATCGCGGGCCTGACCGACGGCGGCGACTCCGCCCCGGCGGAGGCGACCCCGGAGGTCCTGCCGGAGCCGAGCGCGAGCACCGGCACGGACACCGAGGCGCCGGCGAAGGAGCCCGCCGCGCAGGACGGGACCGCCACCGGCGCCGAGGGCACCGCGGACCCCGGTACGACCCCGGAGGGCACGGAGACCACCGCCCCCGCCACCCCGGACGCGTCGGCCACGCCGACCGCGCCGTCCGCCGATCCCGCGGCCCCCGAGGACGCGCCCGCGACCGACGGCGGCACGGACGCCCCCGCGCCCGGCACGGGCAAGCACCGCGGCGAGCCGGCCAAGGAGGAGGCCGGGACCGCCCCGACCGCTCCGGGCGCCACCGACGAGACCATCGAATCCGGCAATGCGGTCACCGGACGCGAAACCGACAGGAACACCTCGCGCGGTGACGGAGCGGTACGTACGCCGGAGGGCCTCGCCGCGGACGGCACGTACACCGTCCGGCCCGGCGACAACCTGTCGGCCATCGCGCAGGCCCACGAGGTGCCCGGCGGCTGGACGGCGCTCTACGACGCGAACCGCGAGACCGTGGGTACCGACCCCGACCTGATCCTCCCTGGCCAGAGCCTCGACCTGGGCGCGAACGAGGGGTAGTTACGGGCTGAATGTCCGTTTCTTTGAAGTGAGACAAGAGTCTCTTTGCCCCAACTCGCGCCCCCGCGCCGCCCGGTCCGTCCGTTTCCGCCCCTACCTGCGCAAACGCCCGTAAGAGGCAGGCGTGTAGGGGCGGATTGACCCGGATGTCCCCCTTTGAACTCGGGGCGGGTCTGTGCGTACCGTCGTCATCGCTCGCCACCGCGGGCCCCGTCCGACCGGTAACGCCGAATCCTGCCGCCGGACGACGGGAACAGTCGACGCTTCGAGCGCCGTGGGCAGGAGCGGGGGACCCAAGGTAAGTGCCGGACCCGGTCGTTGCGAGACGACCGGAACCGGCTCGGGGTGAAGCCGCGCGCCCAGCGCGCGGCCGGGCACTCACCAGGCCCGAACCCGACAGCTCACCTCGCAGGCGTCGGTGAGGAGATCCACCATGCTGAATTCCGGCAAGGGAAAGCACCGTCGCCCGTCCAAGGCCGTCCGTCTCGCCGCGTTCGCCGGCATCACCGGTGTGGCCGTCGCCGCCCCGCTGATGGGCGCCACGTCCGCCAACGCCGCGACCGCCGCCGAGTGGGACCGCGTCGCGCAGTGCGAGTCCGGCGGCGACTGGTCCATCAACACCGGTAACGGCTACTACGGCGGCCTGCAGTTCTCGGCCTCCACCTGGGCCGCGTACGGCGGCACGAAGTACGCCTCCACCGCCGACCAGGCCGGCAAGGCCCAGCAGATAGAGATCGCCGAGAAGGTCCTCGCGGGCCAGGGCAAGGGCGCCTGGCCGGTCTGCGGCGTCGGCCTGTCCGGCACGCCGTACGGCGGCGGCGCCGCCGAGCGCGCCACCGAGCAGCCCACCACGCGCAGCGAGCCGCGCACCGCCCCCGAGGCGGCCCAGCCCAAGGCGGCGGCCCCCAAGGCCGAGACCGGGACCGTCACCACCCCGACCGGCGGGAAGGTCGAGAAGGGCGACGGCGAGTACGAGGTCAAGGCCGGCGACACCCTCGGCTCCATCGCCGCGGCCAAGGACGTCCAGGGCGGCTGGAAGAAGCTGTTCGACCTGAACAAGGACATCGTCGACGACGCCGACCTCATCTACCCGGGCCAGCAGCTCCACCTGAGCTGACCCGGCGGCAGGCCGGCCGGGCCCGCCCGGCCGGCCCCCTCCCGAGCCGGCCCCGGCCCGCCGCGCGCCCCCGTACGCGGCGGGCCGGGGCCTTCCCCATCCCGGACAAAACGGTCCAGGACGGATGAGAACAGAGGCGCTCAAGGCGATTACCGACCAGTAGGGACGGTGGTCGTTCGTCCCGGAACGCACTGCCTTGTGCCCTTTTTCGTCCCAGCGGGCGGGCGGTCGCGGGCACCGGCCCCCGGGGCGGTTAGGCTCTTGCCGCAAGGCCAAAGATCCTGCACTCCATGCGTCACATCCCAGAAGGAGATGCTCGTGCCGTCCATCGACGTCGTCGTAGCCCGGGAAATCCTGGACTCCCGAGGCAACCCCACGGTCGAGGTCGAGGTCGGCCTCGACGACGGCAGCACCGGCCGTGCTGCCGTCCCGTCCGGTGCCTCCACCGGTGCGTTCGAGGCCCTCGAGCTCCGCGACGGTGACAAGGACCGCTACCTCGGCAAGGGTGTCGAGAAGGCCGTGCTCGCCGTCATCGAGCAGATCGGCCCGGAGCTCGTCGGCTACGACGCCACCGAGCAGCGGCTGATCGACCAGGCGATGTTCGACCTGGACGCCACCCCGGACAAGTCCTCCCTCGGCGCCAACGCCATCCTCGGCGTCTCCCTCGCCGTGGCGCACGCCGCCTCCGAGGCGTCCGACCTGCCGCTCTTCCGCTACCTGGGCGGCCCGAACGCGCACCTGCTGCCGGTGCCGATGATGAACATCCTGAACGGCGGCTCGCACGCCGACTCCAACGTGGACATCCAGGAGTTCATGATCGCCCCGATCGGCGCGGAGTCCTTCTCCGAGGCCCTGCGCTGGGGCACCGAGGTCTACCACACCCTGAAGAAGGTCCTGAAGGACAAGGGCCTGTCCACCGGCCTGGGCGACGAGGGCGGCTTCGCCCCGAACCTGGAGTCCAACCGCGCCGCCCTCGACCTCATCCTCGAGGCGATCAAGCAGGCCGGCTACACCCCGGGCCGGGACATCGCGCTCGCCCTGGACGTCGCCGCGTCCGAGTTCTACAAGGACGGCGCCTACGCGTTCGAGGGCAAGTCCCGCACGGCCGCCGAGATGACCGAGTACTACGAGGAGCTCGTCGCCTCGTACCCGCTCGTCTCCATCGAGGACCCGCTGTTCGAGGACGACTGGGACGGCTGGAAGACCATCACCGAGAAGCTCGGCACGAAGGTCCAGCTCGTCGGCGACGACCTGTTCGTCACCAACCCCGAGCGCCTGGCCCGCGGCATCGAGGAGGGCGCCGCCAACGCCCTGCTCGTCAAGGTCAACCAGATCGGCTCCCTCACGGAGACCCTGGACGCCGTCGAGCTGGCCCAGCGCAACGGCTTCAAGTGCATGATGTCCCACCGCTCCGGCGAGACCGAGGACGTCACCATCGCCGACCTGGCCGTCGCCACCAACTGCGGCCAGATCAAGACCGGTGCCCCGGCCCGCTCCGAGCGCGTCGCCAAGTACAACCAGCTGCTGCGCATCGAGGAGATCCTCGACGACGCCGCCGTGTACGCCGGCCGCAGCGCGTTCCCGCGGTTCCGCCCCGCGAACGACTGAACGAGCGGGGAGCGGCGTCTCGTCGCCCCCCGGTTGCGTACGTCCCCGGCCACGGTCCCGTACCGTGTCCGGGGACGTCGTACGTGAGGAGGGGCGAGCCGATGGGCCAGGACCGGGACCGGTTCTCGACCGCGACGAGGCTGCGGCTGCTCGGCGAGCAGACCGCCGCCCGCGTCTACCGCTCCCAGAGCCGCCGCCAGGCGCGCCGCTCCCGGCTCACCGGCCGGGCCGCCTTCCTCGCCCTCGTCGTCTGCACCATGGTCGTCGCCCTCGCCTACCCGATGCGCCAGTACGTGTCGCAGCGCAGCGAGATCGCCGAGCAGGAGCGCCTGGCCGAGGAGGCCGCCGCCCGCGTCGAACGGCTCCGCGACGAGAAGGCCCGCCTCCAGGACGACGCCTACGTCAAGCGGCTCGCCCGCCAGCACCTCCACTACGTGATGCCCGGCGAGACCGCCTTCACCATGAACGACCCCGAGGCGGCGCGCCGGCACCGCACCGACCAGGGCGGCATCGGCCGGCCCTGGTACTCCAACGTCTGGGACGGCGTGGACCGCGCCGACCAGCAGGACCGATAGCCACCGGCGCAGCCGTGGCCCCACCAGGACCGAGCAGGATCAAGGCAGGCATGGAAACGCCCCCTCCGCAGACCGACCGCACCGAGCCGACCGAGGCCGACGTCGCGGCCTTCAAGGAACAGCTCGGCCGCCCGCCGCGCGGCCTGCGGGCCATCGCGCACCGCTGCCCGTGCGGCGAGCCCGACGTCGTCGAGACCGCGCCCCGGCTCCCCGACGGCACGCCGTTCCCGACGACGTACTACCTCACGTGCCCCCGCGCGAACTCCGCGATCGGCACGCTGGAGGCGAACGGCGTCATGAAGGAGATGACCGAGCGCCTCGGCGAGGACCCCGAGCTGGCCGCCGCCTACCGGGCCGCGCACGAGGACTACATCGCCCGCCGCGACGCCATCGAGGTCCTGACCGGCTTCCCCAGCGCCGGCGGCATGCCGGACCGCGTGAAGTGCCTGCACGTCCTGGTCGCCCACTCCCTGGTCGCCGGTCCGGGCGTGAACCCGCTGGGCGACGAGGCGCTGGCGATGCTCCCGGAGTGGTGGGCGAAGGGCCCCTGCGTGAGCGTCGAGCGCGACGGCGGGGCCGGGGCGGAGGACGTCCGATGACCCGGGTGGCGGCCATCGACTGCGGTACGAACTCCATCCGCCTCCTCGTGGCGGACGCCGACCCCGACGCGGGCACCCTCGTCGACCTGGACCGGCGGATGACCATCGTCCGCCTCGGCCAGGGCGTGGACCGCACGGGCCGGCTGGCCCCGGAGGCGCTGGAGCGGACGTTCGCGGCGTGCCGCGAGTACGCCGCCGTCATCGAGGAGCGGGGCGCCGAGAGGGTCCGCTTCGTGGCGACCTCCGCGTCCCGCGACGCCGAGAACCGCGAGGACTTCGTGCGGGGCGTCCTGGACATCCTGGGCGTCGAGCCGGAGGTCATCACCGGTGACCAGGAAGCCGAGTTCTCCTTCACCGGGGCGACCCGCGAACTGGAGGGCACCGACCGGTACCTGGTGGTGGACATCGGCGGCGGCTCCACCGAGTTCGTCGTCGGCGCCGGACACGTCGAGGCGGCCCGGTCGGTGGACGTCGGCTGCGTGCGCCTGACGGAGCGCCACGTCCGCCACGACCCGCCCGGCGAGGACGAGGTGGCCGCGATCCGCGCCGACGTGCGCGCCGCGCTCGCCCTGGCCGAGGAGACCGTCCCGATCCGCGGGGCGCACACCCTCGTCGGCCTCGCCGGCTCCGTCACCACGGTCGCCGCGATCGCCCTGGGCCTGGAGGAGTACGACTCGGCGGCGATCCACCGCTCCCGCATCCCCTACGGGCAGGTCGCCGAGGTCACCGCCCGGCTGCTGGCGATGACCCACGACGAGCGCGCCGCGATCCCCGTCATGCACCCGGGCCGGGTCGACGTCATCGTCTCCGGCGCCCTGGTCCTGCGCGAGATCATGGAGCACGTCGGCGCCTCCGAGGTCGTGGTGAGCGAACACGACATCCTCGACGGGATCGCCTGGTCCCTGGTGTGACGGAGGCGGTCCCAGGGGGCCGGCCGACGGGTCGTCGGAAAAAGGTCGTGAAGTTCTTCACAAGGAAAAGAGCCCTGATGAGGGTCTCTGACGGGGGTGTGACCCTTACAGAGCCCCGTCAGGGCTCTGCTCCGTCCCGGCTTTCGTAACCGCAGAAGCGTTTCGGCCATGTGAAGCAAGGCGGTGGTCCACCGTTACGGAAGGCTCTCCGGTCCAGTTCACGAGGGGTGAGGGAGCACTGAACAACGTCCCCCGCCGCACCCTGGTTCCCGGCCCGCACCATGACCTGGGTCACGTGAGCGGCGCAGTGTAACAGAGCCCCCCTCGAACCTTGTGAAGGGGCGCACGAGCGACCCCCCTCCGAGGGGTGGATACTCGATGGCATGAGCACCACGGAGCGTCCCAGGATCCTCGTAGTAGGCGGTGGGTACGTAGGCCTGTACGCAGCTCGTCGCATTCTGAAGAAGATGCGCTACGGCGAGGCGACCGTCACGGTCGTCGACCCGCGCTCGTACATGACGTACCAGCCCTTCCTCCCCGAAGCCGCCGCCGGCAGCATCTCGCCGCGGCACGTCGTCGTACCGCTGCGACGCGTGCTGCCCAAGGCCGAGGTCCTGACCGGCCGGGTCACCACCATCGACCAGGACCGCAAGGTCGCCACGATCGCGCCGCTCGTCGGCGAGGCGTACGAGCTGCCGTTCGACTACCTGGTCATCGCGCTCGGCGCGGTCTCCCGCACCTTCCCGATCCCCGGCCTCGCCGAGCAGGGCATCGGCATGAAGGGCATCGAGGAGGCCATCGGCCTGCGCAACCACGTGCTCGAGCAGCTGGACAAGGCCGACTCGACCACCGACGAGGAGGTCCGCCGCAAGGCCCTGACCTTCGTCTTCGTCGGCGGTGGCTTCGCCGGTGCCGAGACGATCGGCGAGGTCGAGGACATGGCCCGCGACGCCGCCAAGTACTACAAGAACGTGTCCCGCGAGGACATGCGCTTCATCCTGGTCGACGCCGCCGACAAGATCCTCCCCGAGGTCGGTCCGAAGCTCGGCGCGTACGGCAAGGAGCACCTCGAGGGCCGCGGCGTCGAGGTCTACCTGAGCACCTCCATGGACTCCTGCGTCGACGGCCACGTGGTGCTGAAGAACGGCCTCGAGGTCGACTCCAACACGATCGTGTGGACCGCCGGCGTGAAGCCGAACCCGGCGCTGGCCCGCTTCGGCCTGCCGCTCGGCCCCCGCGGCCACGTCGACTGCCAGCCGACCCTCCAGGTGTCGGGCACGGACTACATCTGGGCCGCGGGCGACAACGCCCAGGTCCCGGACCTCGTGGGCCGCAAGGCCGGCAACGAGAACGCCTGGTGCCCGCCCAACGCCCAGCACGCGCTGCGCCAGGCCAAGGTCCTCGGCGACAACGTCCTCTCCGGCATGCGGGGCTTCCCGCAGAAGGAGTACAGCCACGCCAACAAGGGCGCGGTCGCGGGTCTCGGCCTGCACAAGGGCGTCGCGATGATCGTCATGGGCAAGATGAAGATCAAGCTCAAGGGCCGTCTCGCCTGGTACATGCACCGCGGCTACCACGGCATGGCCATGCCGACCTGGAACCGGAAGATCCGCGTCTTCGCGGACTGGACGCTCGCGATGTTCCTCAAGCGCGAGGTCGTCTCGCTCGGCGCCATCGAGTCGCCGCGCGAGGAGTTCTACGAGGCGGCCAAGCCGGCCCCGGCGCCCGCCGCCCAGCAGGAGAAGGCCAAGGCCTCCTGACGCCGGCCGGGTCGACCCGGCTCCGACGACCGGACCTCCGGCCGTCCCCGCGCAGTCCCGACGAGGGGCCGCCCGCCATCCGTGGTGCGGGCGGCCCCTCGTCGCGTCGTACCGGGGAGCGCGCCGGGGGCGCCCGGTGCGGGGCGGAGCGCCGCCGTCGCGTCGGTCTCCGGCCACCCGGCGTGCCCGGGGGACTGCTCTCCGCGGCCCCCGGTGCTCACGTGGTGCCGAGCACTCCCGGGATCGACGTCACGGAGGTGTGCACCATGTCCGACGCCGCTTCGCGGCCGGCCGCACTCGCCGAGGACCTGTGGGGCGTCCCGCTCCCGGTGCGGATCCGCGCCTGGGACGGCAGCGGGGCCGGCCCGCCCGGCCCCGGCGCCCCCGTGCTGGTCATCCGGGACCGCAGGGCGCTGCGCCGCCTGGCGCGGTGGCCGGGGGAGCTGGGCCTCGCCCGCGGCTGGGTCGCCGGGGAAGTGGACGTGGAGGGCGACCTGTACGGGGTGCTCGACCGCCTCGCCGGCCTCCTGTGGGAGCGCGGCACCGGCGGCGGCGCCCCCGGGAGCCGCCGGGCGCGGGCCGCCCGCGCCCTGCGCACCGCCCGTGACCCGCGCGTCCGCGCCGCCGCCCGCGACCTGCTGCGGCTCGCCGGGCCCTGGCCGCCGGCCCCGCCCGCCGAGGAGGTCGGGCGCCGCAGCGGCCCCCTCCACACCCGGCTCCGCGACCGCGCGGCGGTCAGCCACCACCACGACGTGGGCAATGACTTCCACGAGCCGGTCCTCGGCCCGTCCACGGTCTACTCGTGCGCCTACCGGAGCGAGGGCGCCACCCTGGAGGACGCCCAGCGCGACAAGGTGGAGCTGGTCTGCCGCAAACCGGCCGTCAGGGAGGGCGACCGGCTCCTCGACGTGGGCTGCGGCCGGGGCTCCACGGCGCTGCACGCCGCCCGCCACCACGGCGCCGCCGTCGTCGGCGTCACGCTCAGCTCCGAGCAGGCCGCGTACGCCCGCAAGCGCGTCGCCGACGAGGGGCTCACCGGCCGCGTCGAGATCCGCGTCCAGGACTACCGGGACGTCCACGACGGGCCGTACGACGCGATCTCCTCCGTCGGCATGGCCGAGCACGTCGGCGCCGTCCGCTACCGCGAGTACGCCGACGTCCTGCACGGCCTGCTCAAGCCCGGCGGCAGGCTCCTCGACCACCGGATCGCCCGCCGCCCCGAACCCCGCGAGGAGGCGTACCGCATCGACCCGTTCATCGACGCCTGTGTCTTCCCCGACGGGGAGCCGGCCCCGATCGGCCGCACCACCGCCGCCCTGGAGGAGGCCGGCTTCGAGGTGCGGGACGTCGAGGCGATCCGCGAGCACCACGCGCTCACCCCGCGCCGGTGGGTCGCCAACCTGGAGGAGCGCCGGGACGAGGCCGTACGCCTCATCTCCCCGGGCCGGGCCCGCGTCTGGCGCCTCTACACGGCCGCGTCCGCGCTCGCCTTCGAGCGCAACCGGATCGGCGTCGACCAGGTCCTCGCGGTGCGGACACCCGAGGGCGGCGCCTCGGGGATGCCGCTGCGCAGCCGCATCTGGAGCGGCGCCGACGGCAGTTGATACGTTCCCCCCTTCCGACCGCGCCGGGGCGGGGTCCGTCCGTGAGGGACGGGCCTCGCCCCGGCCACGAGGGCAAGAGGGGGATCTCCTTCCGTGCGTCGCCGCACCACCTGGCTGCTCGGCCTGCCGACCGCCGCCGCTCTGACCGCCGGGGCCACCGCCGTCCCGGCCGCCGCCGAGCCGGAGGCCGTACCCGTCACCACGACCGCCACCTTCAACGACCCGGCCGGCGACACCGCCGCCCAGAGCCGCATCCGTGACCACGTCACCGACCTGATCGGCCGCGCCCCGGCCGGCTCCACCATCAGCGTCGCGATGTACACCTTCACCGAGGACACCGTCGCCGACGCCCTCGCCGCCGCCCACGCCCGCGGCGTCCGCGTCCGCGTGATCCTCGACCACACCTCGGTCACCATGGCCGGCGGCGAGTACGGTCGCCTCGCCGACGCGCTCGGCACCGACCGCACCCGGCCGTCCTGGGTCCACGCCTGCCCCGCCGGGCGCGGCTGCATCGGCTCCCGCACGCTGCCGGGCGACGCCGACGGGGCCATCAACCACAACAAGTTCCTGCTGTTCTCCTCCACCGGGGGCGCCGACAAGGTCGTCGTGCAGACCTCCGCGAACCTGACGAACACCCAGCGCACCGACCTGTTCAACAACGCCGTGACGCTCGTCGACGCCGGCCTGTACGACGTCTACCAGGCCTACTTCGCCGACCTCCTGGCCCACGGCACGTCCGGGGGGACCGACCACTACTACCGCACGCCCACCAGCGCCACCGGCCCGTACAAGGCGTACTTCTTCCCGCGGAAGGAGTCGTTCGCGAAGGCGCCCGACGACGACGCCTCCACGGACACCGTGAAGCTGGTCCTCGACAACGTCGGCTGCGCCGGCGGCGCCACGCAGGTCCGGGTGGCCGCCAACCTCTTCACCCGCGACGAGGTCGCCGCCAAGCTCGTCGAACTCCACCGGGCCGGCTGCGCCGTGCACCTCGCCCGCGACGGGGGGCCCGGCTCGACGGGCTCGGCGGTGGCGGGCGTCCTGGCGGGCCGGCTCACCGCGCAGGCCGCCTGCGACGAGCCGCGCGCCGGCGGCGCACCGGTCCGGCTGCACTCCAAGTACCTGCTCGTCGAGGGCACGTACAACGGCCAGGCCGGCCGGAGGATCGTCTTCACGGGCAGCCACAACTACACCTACCCCGCGCTGCGGGCCAACGACGAGACGCTGCTGAAGATCGACGACGCGGCGCTGTACGACCGGTTCAAGGCCGACCACCAGCACCTGATGCGCTACTGCGCGGACGCCTGACGCGGCCCGGCGGACGCCGAAGGGCCGGACTCCCGCGGGGGGTCCGGCCCTTCGGCGCGTGCGGCTACTCGGCCTTGATGGCGTTGAGCATGTTCAGCTTCGCCGCGCTGCGCGCCGGCCACATCGCGGCCAGGACGCCGACCAGTCCGGCGAGCAGCAGGAAGATCCCGATCCGGTCCCACGGCAGGACCAGCGCGTACCCCGGCAGGCTGTTCTTGACGGTCTCGCCGATCGCCCAGCCGAGGAACGAGCCGAGGGCGATGCCGACGACCGCGCCGTACAGCGAGATCACCACGGCCTCCAGGCGGACCATCCGCTTCACCCGGCGCCGGTCGAGTCCGATCGCGCGGAGCATGCCGATCTCCTGCTGCCGTTCGAACACCGACATGGCGAGCGTGTTCACCACACCGAGCACGGCGATGATCAGGGCCATCGCCAGCAGGCCGTACATGATGTTCAGCATCATGTTGATCATGCCGCCGAACTCGTCGCGGATGTCCTGATGGTCCATGACGGTGATCGCCGGGTTGTTCCCGAGGGCGTCGACCAGCGCCTTCTCGTTGGCGGCGCTCCCCCCGCCGTCCATCGTGATGAAGATGGAGGGGATGTACGGCTTGGTCTCGTGCGGGGCGACGACCTTCCGGTCGATCAGGACGGGCGAGAGGAACTCGCTGTCCCGGTAGACCGCGCCGACGGTCAGCGTGCCCTTCTTCTCGTCGTTGTACGTGACGGGCAGGGTGCTGCCGACCTTCCAGCCGCGGGACTTCGCGGTCTTCTCGGCCACGGCGATCTGCCCCCGGCCCAGCGAGTCCAGCGAACCGGCGGTCCGCTCGACGTTCAGGACCTGCTCGACGTCACCGGGGGTGACGGCGGACGCGGAGGTGAACTCGCCGCCGATCTCCAGGTACGCCGCCTGCTGCGGCGACACGGCGGTGACGCCGGGGGCCTTCTCCAGGGCGGTCAGCGCGGACTGGTCGAGGAAGCCCCCGCCGGCCATGCGGACCATGTAGTCCGCCTTGATCTGGTCGGTGGTCATCCTGTCGATGGACTGGCCGACCGTGACGCCGAGCACCGACAGGCCGGTGACCAGGGTGAGGCCGATCGCCAGCGCGGAGGCGGTCGCGCCCGTGCGGCGCGGGTTGCGGACGGCGTTCTGCCCGGCGAGCTTGCCGGAGATCCCGAAGACCCCGACCATCAGCGGCCGCACGGCGGCGATGAGCGGCCGCGACAGCAGCGGGATCAGCATGATCACGCCGATCAGGGCGAGGAACGCGCCGCCGGCGATGAGGAAGCGCCCCGTCTCGCCGCCCTCCAGGGCGCCGTAGACGATCAGCCCGCCGCCGATCAGGGCCAGCCCGCCGCCGATGCTGTTCCGCACGACCAGCGACTTCTGGGTGGGCGCCGCGTGCAGGCTGTTCATCGCGGCGACCGGCGGGATCTTCGCGGCGCGGCGGCCGGGCAGCCACGCGGCGAGCATCGTGACGACGAGGCCGACGCCGAGCGCGGACAGCACGGGCGTGACGCCGAGGACGAGCGGGCCGTCCGGCACCTTCAGGTCGAACGACGCCATGCCGGAGCGCAGGCCGGCGGCCAGTCCGATGCCGAGGAGGTAGCCGGCGGCGGAGGCGACCAGGCCGACGATCGCGGCCTCCGCCAGCACCGAGCGGGTGATCTGCTTGCGGGACGCGCCGACGGCCCGCATCAGCGCGACCTCCTTGGTGCGCTGCGCGACGAGCATGGTGAACGTGTTGGCGATCAGGAAGACACCGACGAAGAGGGCGATCCCGGCGGCGCCGAGGAAGATCTGGTTGAAGGCGCTCAGGCCCGCCTCGATCTCCTTGGCCTGCTGCTCGGCGAGGACCTTGCCCGTCTGCGCCTCCGCGTGCTCCGGCAGCAGCGGCTCGATCGCGCCGAGGAGCTTCGCGTCGTCGGCGCCGGGCGCCGCGGTGACGGTGACGTCCGCGAAGTAGCCCGGCTTGAGGAACAGCCGCTGCGCGGTCTGCGTGTCGAACAGGACCAGGCTGCCGCCGGCGCTGACGCCGCCGTCGTCGGTGGTGAAGACGCCCTGGAGGCGGTACTCCTCCACCGGGCCGTTGGTGGCGACGCGGACGGTGTCGCCGACCTCGTACCCGCCCTCGGCGGCGGTCTCCCGGTCGAGGGCGATCCGGCCGCCGGAGACGGGGCCGCCGCCCTCGACGAAGTCGTACCGCGGGTCCTTGCCGTCCTTGCCGGGGGCGAAGTTGGCGCCCTTGTTGGACCACCCGACGCCGATCAGCTTGCCGGCCTCGTCGGGCACGCCGGCGAAGCCCTCGACGCGGCCGGTGGCGGTGGCGACGCCGTCCACCCCGGCGATCCGGTCGAGCGTGGCGCGGGAGATCCCGGGCTCCTGCTTCGGGTCGTCGGGGTCGGCGTGGGAGCTGACGGCGACCGCGACGTCGTCGTAGCTCTTGGCGGACTGCTTGGTGAAGGCCTGGTCGAGGGTGTCGGTGAAGACGAGGGTGCCGGAGACGAAGGCCACGCCGAGCATGACGGCGAGGACGGTCATCAGCAGCCTGGCCTTGTGCGCGAGCACATTGCGCAGGGCGGTACGGAACATGAGGTGTGTCCTGGGGTGGAGGGGGCCGGTGGCGGGAGGGGCGGGGCGCGGGGCGGGTCCGGCGCCCCGGTCAGCTGGTCCGGCCCTTGGTGTCGAACTCCTTCATGCGGTCCAGCACCCCGTCGGCGGTCGGCGCGAGCATCTCGTCGACGATCCGGCCGTCCGCCAGGAAGATCACCCGGTCGGCGTAGGACGCGGCGACCGGGTCGTGGGTGACCATCACGACCGTCTGGCCCAGCTCCCGCACCGAGTTCCGCAGGAAGCCCAGCACCTCGGCGCCGGAGCGCGAGTCGAGGTTGCCGGTGGGCTCGTCGCCGAAGATGATCTCGGGCCGGGAGGCCAGGGCGCGGGCGACGGCGACGCGCTGCTGCTGGCCGCCGGAGAGCTGCGCCGGCCGGTGGCCGAGCCGCCCGGACAGGCCGACCATGTCGATGACCCGGTCCATCCACTGCCGGTCCGGCTTGCGGCCCGCGATGTCCATGGGGAGCGTGATGTTCTCCAGGGCGGTGAGCGTCGGCAGCAGGTTGAACGCCTGGAAGATGAAGCCGATCTTGTCCCGGCGCAGCTGGGTGAGCTGCTTGTCCTTGAGGGAGCCCAGCTCCGTGTCGCCGATGCGGGCCGAGCCGCCGGAGAAGGTGTCCAGGCCGGCCACGCAGTGCATCAGGGTGGACTTGCCGGACCCGGACGGGCCCATGATCGCGGTGAACTCGCCCTGCGGGAACTCCACGGTGACCCGGTCGAGGGCGACCACCCGGGTCTCGCCCTGCCCGTAGACCTTGGAGAGATCCGTGGCGCGGGCGGCCACCGCGGTGGCGCGGCGTGCGGTCGTCGGGGTGGGGATCACGAGGAGGGCTCCTGTCACACATGGGTTCGTCGAGGACCGTTCCATCGTCCGCGCCGCCACCCCCGCCGGTCGTCCGTCCGCGTGCCCGTTCCGGGGGCCCTCTGGAGTCTGACGGCGCGCTCCGCCCCTCCTCCTGAGGTATGACGGCGCCCCTGAGACCCCCACCGGGACGGCGTACGGGGGCGGGAGCCGGCCCCGATGGCGAGGACTCGCCGTGGACGGACGGCGACTTTCCGTCATTCCACCGGGACGGCATGTGCGGCCGCGAACCCCGCGCCGCTGCTGCGCAACGCCCTCGATGTGGCCTGACGCACCCTCAGAACTCAATAAAATAAGACAACATCGGGCCACTCTTCCGCTGTTCGAGGGAAGCGCCCGGATAGGCTCGTGTGCTGACGCGGGGCACTCACGCGTCATGCCCGGATGGTGGAACGCAGACACGGCGAGCTTAAACCTCGCTGGCCTACGGCCGTGCGGGTTCGAGTCCCGCTCCGGGCACCGACGGCTCGGGGAGGTTCCGGCGCGACACGGGGGTTGCGTGATCGAGACCCAGGAGCGGAAAGATCCTCCCCGAGCACTAGGGTGTTTCCTTTGCTCCCCCATTACTCTTGTTCCAAGGCCGCGCACGGCGGCCATGGAGGAGTGAGATGAGGAGCAGCAACCCGGTCTTCTCGCGACGGGGGTTCAGCCGCGACAACGGCTACGCGGGCTTCAACGCGCAGCAGCAGGCCGGGGGCCCCGCCGCTGGAACCAACCCGTACGCGACGAACCCGTACGCGACCAACCCCTACGCCCAGCAGGACGTCCAGCAGGGTGTCCCGCCGCAGGCTTCGGCGCACACCGGTGCCATGACCATCGACGACGTGGTGACCCGCACGGCCATCACGCTCGGCACGGTGTTCGTCACCGCGACGCTCGCCTGGCTCCTGCTGCCGGTCGACCCGGCCAACCTCGGCAAGTCGTACGGCATCGGCATCGGCGCGGCCCTGGTGGCCTTCGTCCTCGCGATGGTGCAGTCCTTCAAGCGCAAGGCGTCGCCCGCCCTGATCCTGGGGTACGCGGCGTTCGAGGGCGTCTTCCTCGGCGTCATCTCCAGCGCCGTCTCGACGTACGTCACGGCGGGCGCCGTCCCGCAGGCGGTGCTCGGCACGATGGCGGTCTTCGCCGGCGTGCTCATCGCGTACAAGATGCGCTGGATCCGCGTCACCCGCCGCTTCTACGGCTTCGTGATGGCGGCCGCGATCGGCTTCGTCCTGCTGATGGCGGTGAACGCGCTGTTCGCCGTCTTCGGCGGCGGTGACGGCCTGGGCTTCCGCAGCGGCGGCCTCGGCATCGTGTTCGGCCTCATCGGCATCGTCCTCGGCGCCTGCTTCCTTGCGCTGGACTTCAAGCAGGTCGAGGACGGCATCGCCTACGGCGCTCCGCGCGAGGAGTCGTGGCTGGCCGCGTTCGGCCTCACCATGACCCTGGTGTGGATCTACCTGGAGTTCCTGCGGCTGGTGCAGATCTTCGCCGGCGAGGACTGACCGCCCCGCAGTCGGTGAAGGGCCCGCCCGGTTCGTCCGGGCGGGCCCTTCGGCGTCGTGCGGACCCGCCGCCTACAGCAGCTTGCGCGCGGCACGCCGCAGGTCGTACTCGTGGATGATCGCCTTGGCGTGGCCGTACGCGAGGTCGTGCTCGCTCCGGAGCCAGCTCACCTTCTCCTCGAAGCGGATGAGGGAAGGGCCTTCCTCGACGGTGCGAAGCCAGTCGGACACTTCACGGCCCGTGCAGTGGGGGATGCGGGAGAGCAGATTTCGATGGGTCTCTTCGGAGAAGACGTGGGACATCGGCGCCTCCGGACGCTGTGCGCGAGTGCTCCTTCACGTCACCGTGCCCGAGTGTTCGCCCGTTGGCAACAGTGCCGTACCGGCGCATAGGGTCGCGGCGTGCACGATACGACGGAACTGGACGAGGCCGTGGGCATGCTCGCCGACCGGCTGCGGGCCGCCCCGCAGAGCCGGCTCAGGCAGGGCGCGGCGGCGGAGGGGCTCGCGCTGGCCAGGGAGCTGGCGGAGCGGGCGCAGCGGCTGGAGGGCGCGGCGGAGGTGCGCGTCATGCCCGACGCGGGGGTCTTCGCGGTGGGGGACCAGCTGGCGGTGGCGGGCGCGGACCTCGCCGAGGCGCTGCGTGCCGCCGCGCGCCGGGACGGTGCGTCCGGGGCGGCGCCGGGCGGGGAGCTGGCGGACGCGGTGGCGTCGGTCCGCGCGGCGGCGGCGCGGGCGGGCCTGTAGGGGCGGCGCCTACAGGGAGGCGATGACGCGGTCGGCGAGGATGTAGACGTTCTCCTCGTCGCCGCAGGAGAACGTCAGGGCGTACGCGCCGGAGACGCCCGACCCGCCCAGCAGGAACGGCGTGGCGCCCTCGCGCAGGGCCTCGGCGAGGCGTTCGGCGGTCTCGCGGTGCCCGGGCGTCATGCACAGCGTGGTGCCGTCCTCGAAGACGTACACGTCGAGCGTGCCGAGCGGTCCGGGCCGCACGTCGGTCAGCGCGGTGCGCGCGGCGGCCAGCTCCTCCAGGCGCGCCACGGTCCGCTCGTGGTCGGTGACGACCGGCGTCTGGACGGGCACGAAGTCGGGGTGCGAGGGGTGCCGGCGGCGGGCCGCGGCCAGCTCGGGGGAGTCCTCGGCGTACTCGGGGCAGTCGCCCGCCCCGGCCGGCTCCGGGAACTCGCCGCCCAGCAGGCCGGGCAGGTCGGGCAGCTCCGCGCCGGTGAAGTCGCCCAGCGGGTCGGTGTCGTACTCGGCGTCGAGGTCCAGCGCCTCCAGGCCCGCGAAGTCGGACTGGCGCGGCACGAAGTAGGGGCCGTCGTCGCCGACGCCGCCCAGCGGGCCCGTGGCGCCGCCCAGCAGGGAGGCGGGGGAGTCGGAGGCGTCCCTGGCCTCCTGGGCGGCCCAGAAGGCGCGGGCCTCCGCCAGCTCGCGCTCGCGCTCCTCGGCGAGGGCCTCGGTGACGGCCGCGCGTATCTCCTCCGCCATCGTGGCGTCCGCGGAGCGGGCGTGCGGGACGGTCGGAGCCCGGCCCGCCGCGCCGAGGACGGCCGCGAGGTCGGTGCGCAGGGCGGTGATCTGCCGGCGCAGCCCGTGAGTGGTGTACAGGGCAGCGGCGCCCACGGCCGTGGCGGTGGCCGTGGTCAGCAGCAGGGCGAGAGACATGGCGCTCACTGACTTACTCCCGGTTTCAATCGATCCCCCGCACTTCCTACATCAGCTTGTCCCGGCTGTGGACCCGGTGTCAGTGCATTACGTCACGAATTGGACAGTTTTCTTCTGCTGATGTTTCGCGCTCCCACAACGATGACCTGCACAAACGAATCTCCCCCAGGAGATAGGTCACATCCTGGGGGAGATTCGGTCACGGCTGGGACGCGACGCGGTTCACGGGGGTCGGATCAGGAGAGCCGCTCGATCACCATGGCCATGCCCTGACCGCCGCCGACACACATGGTCTCCAGGCCGAACTGCTTGTCGTGGAACTGGAGGCTGTTGATCAGGGTCGTCGTGATGCGCGCGCCGGTCATGCCGAAGGGGTGGCCGACGGCGATGCCGCCGCCGTTGACGTTCAGCTTCTCCAGCGGGATGCCCAGGTCCTTGTAGGAGGGGATCACCTGGGCGGCGAACGCCTCGTTGATCTCGACCAGGTCGATGTCGTCGATGGTGAGGCCGGCGTGGGCGAGCGCCCGCTTGCTGGCCTCGACCGGGCCGTACCCCATGATCTCGGGGGAGAGGCCGGAGACGCCGGTGGAGACGACCCGGGCGAGCGGGGTCAGGCCCAGCTCGCGCGCCTTCGTGTCGGACATGACGACGAGGGCGGCGGCGCCGTCGTTGAGCGGGCAGCAGTTGGCGGCGGTGACGCGGCCGTCGGGGCGGAAGACCGGCTTGAGGCCCTGCACGCCCTCCAGGGTGACGCCCGCGCGGGGGCCGTCGTCCTTGCTGACCACGGTGCCGTCCGGGAGCGTCACCGGGGTGATCTCGCGCTCCCAGAAGCCGTTCTTGAGGGCCTGCTCGGCGAGGTTCTGCGACCGCACGCCGAACTCGTCCATCTCCTGGCGGCTGACGCCCTTGAGGAGGGCGAGGTTCTCGGCGGTCTGGCCCATCGCGATGTACGCGTCCGGCACGGTGCCGTCCTCGCGCGGGTCGTGCCACTCGGAGGCGCCGTTCTCGGCGGCGGCCGCGGTGCGGGCCTGCGCCTCGGCGAAGATCGGGTTGTGGGTGTCGGGCAGGCTGTCGGAGTTGCCCTTGACGTACCGCGAGACCGTCTCGACGCCCGCGGAGATGAACACGTCGCCCTCGCCCGCCTTGATGGCGTGCAGGGCCATGCGCGTGGTCTGCAGGGACGAGGCGCAGTAGCGGGTCAGGGTGCAGCCGGGCAGGTGGTCCATGCCCATCTGCACGGCGACGATGCGCCCCAGGTTGTAGCCCTGCTCGCCGCCCGGCAGGCCGCAGCCGAGCATGAGGTCGTCGATGTCCCGCGGGTCCAGCTCGGGGACCTTGGCGAGGGCGGCCTGGATGATCGTGGCGGTCAGGTCGTCGGGCCGCAGGTCCTTCAGCGAGCCTTTGAAGGCCCGGCCGATGGGGGAACGGGCGGCTGAGACGATCACGGCTTCGGGCATCACGGCTCCAGGGTGGGCGGGTGTGCGACTCAGAGGGAAGTTACCCCTACGTAGAGCCGGGGTCACCGCATGCGGGGTGTGACCCCCACCGCATTTCTAAGCGCCCGCTCAGTCGCTCCTCCCGGGCCGCGTCCGGACGGGGCCCCTCCGGACCGGGCCTTCCCGGACGGGGCCCGGGGCGGGGCGGGCGGGCGCGTCACGCCGGGGCGCCGGCGGTGGGGGGCTCGGGGGCGGCGGACTCCGTCAGGCGCCGGCGGCGGCGGTGCTTGAGGAAGGCCCACGGCCCGCGGGCGCCCGTGACCTCCGTACCCGCCTCCTCGGCCGCCTCCGCCGCCGCCACGGCCACCGGCAGCATCCCCTCCCGCCGGTCCGCGTCCAGCCGCTCGGGCTCCGGCCACACGCCCAGGACCGCGCACACCGTCGGCAGCACCGCCATCGCCGCCGTGGCGTACCCCTCCGCCGACGGGTGGTAGTTGTCGGCGCCGAACATCTCCCGCGGGTTCGCCGCGAACTCCGGCCCCAGCAGGTCGCCCAGCGACACGGTCCGGCCGCCCTGCTCCACCGCCACGATCGTCTGCGCCGCCGCCAGCTGCCGCGACAGCCGCCGCGCCAGCCAACGCAGCGGCTGGTACACCGGCTCGATGGTGCCCAGGTCGGGGCAGGTGCCGACGACCACCTCGGTGCCCGCGGCGCGCAGCCGCCGCACCGCCTCCGACAGGTACCGCACGGACTGCGTGGGCGGCATCCGGTGCGTGACGTCGTTCGCGCCGATCATGATGACGCAGGCGTCCGGGATCCGCCCCGGCCGGGTGAGCAGCAGGGCGACCTGCCGGTCCAGGTCGTCGGAGCGGGCGCCGGGCAGGGCGACGTTGCGCAGCTCCACCGACCGCTCGGCCACCTCGGCGAGCCCGGAGGCGAGCAGCGCGCCCGGGGTCTGGCCGGCGCGCCGCACGCCCTGGCCCGCGGCCGTGGAGTCGCCCAGCATGGCGAGCCGCAGCGGCACCCCGTCGAAGCCGCGCCCGTACAGTCCGTCGGCCGCCGGGGGGAGGGGCGCGACACCGCCGCCCACGGACCGCTTCGCCAACTGCATCTCGGCCAGCAGCACCCCCGCCGCGGCCACCCCCAGCAGCCCGATGCCGCCGCCCCCGTACGCCGCACCCGCGGCGATCCGCCGTGCCACCCTCGCCCTCGACATAGGCGCGGCCACCTCCTCCGTACCGTCTGTGAGCTAACTGCCCCGGAACCGTGCCCGCCTACGCATCCACTCGGCTTACGCTGGCTGGACCATTACGGAGACCCCGGAGACTTACGGTGCAAATCCACGACTCGATGATCAGCCTCGTCGGCAACACCCCGCTGGTGAAGCTCAACAGTGTGACCGCGGGCATCCAGGCCACGGTCCTGGCCAAGGTCGAGTACTTCAACCCCGGCGGTTCGGTGAAGGACCGCATCGCCCTGCGCATGATCGAGGCGGCCGAGAGGAGCGGCGAGCTGCGCCCCGGCGGCACCATCGTCGAGCCGACGTCCGGCAACACGGGCGTGGGACTGGCGATCGTGGCCCAGCAGAAGGGCTACAAGTGCATCTTCGTCTGCCCCGACAAGGTGTCCACCGACAAGATCAACGTGCTGCGGGCGTACGGCGCCGAGGTCGTCGTCTGCCCCACGGCGGTCGACCCCGAGCACCCGGACTCGTACTACAACGTCTCCGACCGCCTCGTCCGCGAGACGCCCGGCGCCTGGAAGCCGGACCAGTACTCGAACCCGAACAACCCGCGCTCGCACTACGAGACCACCGGCCCCGAGCTGTGGGAGCAGACGGACGGGAGGATCACCCACTTCGTCGCGGGCGTCGGCACGGGCGGCACCATCTCCGGCACCGGCCGCTACCTCAAGGAGGTCAGCGACGGCAAGGTCAGGGTCGTCGGCGCGGACCCGGAGGGCTCGGTCTACTCCGGCGGTTCCGGCCGGCCGTACCTGGTCGAGGGCGTCGGTGAGGACTTCTGGCCGTCCGCCTACGACCAGAAGGTGACGGACGAGATCGTCGCCGTCTCCGACAAGGACTCCTTCCAGATGACCCGCCGCCTCGCCAAGGAGGAGGGCCTCCTCGTGGGCGGCTCCTGCGGCATGGCCGTCGTCGCGGCGCTGCGCGTCGCGGAGGGCCTCGGCCCGGACGACGTCGTGGTCGTCCTGCTGCCGGACAGCGGCCGCGGCTACCTCTCCAAGATCTTCAACGACGAGTGGATGGCGGACTACGGCTTCCTGGAGGACACCGGCCCGTCCGCGCGCGTCGGCGACGTCCTGCGCCACAAGGAGGGCGACATCCCGAAGCTGGTGCACATGCACCCGGAGGAGACGGTCGGCGAGGCGATCGAGGTGCTCCGCGAGTACGGCGTGTCGCAGATGCCCATCGTCAAGCCGGGCGCCGGGCACCCGGACGTGATGGCCGCCGAGATCGTCGGCTCGGTCGTCGAGCGGGAGCTGCTGGAGGCGCTGTTCGCCCAGCGCGCCTCCCTCAACGACCCGCTGGAGAAGCACATGAGCGCCCCGCTCCCGCAGGTCGGCTCGGGCGAGCCGGTCGAGGACCTGATGGCCGTCCTGGGCCGGGCGGACGCGGCGATCGTGCTGGTCGAGGGCAAGCCGACCGGCGTGGTGAGCCGCCAGGACCTGCTCGCCTTCCTGGCCCGCGACGGCAGGTGACGACCGGGCGGACGGGGTTCGCGCAAACGGTACGGGGACGTCACATGGAGGCAGCGTCCGCTTAACACGCGTCCGGCACCGTAGGGGTCGTCGGCGTCACGGACCTCCGGAGCGGCTCCCGGACCTCCACGGACGTCGCGGACGCGGCGACCGGCCCTGACCCGGGCCCGTGTCCCTCGCGGGGACCGCCGTCGTCCCGCCCCCCGGACATCCGGGGGTGCGGCGGTCCCCGCGCAAACGCCGAGGGGGGCCGGTCCGAACGGACCGGCCCCCCTCGGCGTTCCCGCGCGCCGCCCCGGGGCGCGGGGGCGGACGCCCGGGAGCCGGACGCCCGCCCCGGCGGGTCCTCAGCGGGCCCGCGCGGCGCGGACCTCGTCGGCGTCCGGGAGCAGGTCCGTGATGAGCGTCCAGATCGCCTTCGCGTCCGTGCGCACGAGCCGGAACGGGCTCGCCGGGGTGAGCTGCTCGGCCGGCAGGGGCTCCTCGGGCAGCTCGCGCAGCCAGTAGCCGAGCGGCCCGCAGTCCCAGACGGCGAGGCCGCGCCCCTCGACGCCGTCCTGCCCGTCCTGGCGGCCCTGCCAGGCGGAGGTCATCCGCCAGCTGCACCGCAGCTCCGTGACCATCTCGGCGAGGAGGGACAGGGCCGGCTCGCCGAGCGTGCCGCCGGCCGCCAGGGCCTGCCGCACGGCGGCCCGCTCGTCGTCGGCGGTGCGGCCGGGGCCGGCCGTGGCCTTCAGGGAGGCGAGCGCGTCCTCGATCCCGGAGACGGTCGTCTCGACGGTCGTGAGGGCCGTCTGCCGGGCGGCGGGGGTCTGGCGGAGGTTCACCATCGAGGCGAGCTTCCAGATCAGCGTCTTCGGCTCGACGAGGGAGTACTCCTCCTCGGTCTCGCCGGGCCACGCCTCGTGCGCGACGACGTGCTCGTCGCCGATGAACACGCCGTGGCGGAGCATGCCCTGGCGGCTGCCCGCCTCCAGGGAGATGATCACGCCGGGCGAGAGGAAGGTCTGCACGAGCGGCAGCAGCGCGTGGGCGAGCCGCCCGTCGGCGGTGACCAGGCCGCTGTCCTCGACCTCCTTGCGGGCGGCGGCGAACTCCTCGGCCGGCTGCCGGCCGGCCCCCAGTTCGGAGAGCACGATCAGGTGCTCGTCGGACAGCCGGAAACGGGGCCGGGAAACGTCAATGGAAGGCATACACCACTCACTCGGTAGGTCGGGCTCGGAACGTCGGGCACCCGGCGGGCCGGTGCCGGCACGTCAGTACGTCGTCTCCGCCCAGAAGCTGAACATCCTCTTGAAGCCGGCCCGCACGGCGCCGCGCCGCGTGAGGACCGACCGGTCGACCCCGGCGAACAGGGCGGCCAGGGCGAGGTCCGCGGGCAGCACCCGCCCGGCCGCCCGCAGCGTCACCCGCCTGCCGCCCCCGATGCCCGTCTGGTGGGCCGTGACGACGACGCCGGGGTCCTCGTCGTCGGGGAGCCGCTCCAGCCGGTAGGCGCGCTTGCCGAGGGCCGTCAGCCGGTAGTCGTCGCCCAGGTACCGCATCCGCAGGGCGCGCCCCCGGTGGGTGAGGGCCCACCGGTTGCGCTCCATGGCGACGAACCGCCCGTCGACCCGGCACGTGGCCTGGTTCAGGGTGGGCTGGCTCACCAGGTCCGAGAGCAGGCCGCGCGTCTCGAACCTGGCGGTGGGAAGGCCACCACCGCTCACCTCCGCGACGACCGCGTTGGAGGCGTGCGGCAGCGCGGGCCAGACCACGCGCACGTCGCCGAACTCCGGCGAGGTGCCGATCCAGCCGGACTGCCGCGGTTCACCCGGTGTCCTCTCCGACTTCCAGTGGACGAGCGCGAACGGGGTGAGGGTGGTGTGCATGGCTTCCCTTGGTCAGTCGAAGGGGTTGAGGGCGCTGCCGACCTTCTTCAGGCCGCTGCCGAGGTCCTCCGCCCGGTCGCCGACCCAGTCGCCCGCCTTCTCCAGGCCGTCCCCGATGGCCTCCCGGTTGTCCCAGGCGAGGCAGCCGGCGTAGACGAGGCCCGTGCCGATGGCCACGCCGGCCGTGATCGGGCTCGGGGCCACGGCGAGGGCGGTGAGCGAGCCGTTGAAGGCCGTGCCGCTGAGGTCGGTGGCGAACTTGAGCGGCTCCGCCTTGATCATGTCGGTGTTGTACGTGGCGAGGTTGGCCACGCCGTACACGGTGGCCGCCGCGCTGCCGACGACGCCCGCGCCGCGGATCCAGCCCGCGGCCTTGGCGGCGTTGGCGAGGCCGCCCTGCTGGGCGACCCGCGCGAGGTTGGTCTCCGCCGCGGTCGGGATGAAGTACCGGTTGTTCTTCGTCAGGTACCCGCCGAACGCCGCCGCCTCCTCCGAACCGGTGAGGGCGGAGACGAGGCTGGGCGGCAGCTTGTTCCAGACGCTGTTCGCCCCGGCGAGCATCATCCGCTCGTTGATGCGGCTCGTCAGGAACGTGCCCGGGGCGGTGACCCTCTTGCCGTCCTTGAGGTACTGGAACAGCTTGAAGCCGCTCTTGACGGACGTGCCGAGGGCCAGCGCGAAGGCGCCGGCCGTGACCGTCCCCTTCTGGACGCCGGCGAGCAGGTCCGCGAGCTGCTTGTTGCCGGTCAGCTTCTCGACGCCGTCGCGCTGGATGCGCGCGAGCCAGTCCTCCAGCGTCTCGTCGTCGCGCATCGCGAACGAGGAGAGGTCCATGCGGTCCCGGCGCTGCTTGTCGTCCGCCTGGGCGACCGCCGCCGCGTCGCCGTTGAAGCCGCCGGTGGTGCCGTCGTTCTTGCCGCCCCCGGAGTCCTTGACGACCGCTTCGAGGTCCTTCTGGAGGTCCTTGTCGGCGTCGTCGAAGGCCTTGACGCAGCCCTTGATGTACTCGGCCCAGGACTGCTCGCTCTCCCGGACGCCCTTGGCGAACTCCGGGTCGTTGCGCAGGGCGGCGCGCTCGGCGGGGGTGGCGCGCTCCGTGTCGTAGGAGACGTTGCCCTGCTCGGAGACCCGCATGCCCTCCTTGACGGCGTCGGCGCGGGCGTTCTCCAGCTTCTGCTTCAGCTCGGTGAACTGCTGGTGCGCGTTGCGCAGCAGCGTGGCCGTCGCCTTCGCCTGGGTCTGCGCGGCCTGGTACTCGTAGCGGGTCGCGGCGAAGTTCATGCCCGCCGCGGTCGCGCTCTCGCCCTGCCAGGAGTCGTCGAGGGTGATCTTCTCGATGCTGTCCCGGTAGCGCTTCTCGACCTTCCCGAACTCCTCGGCCATCGACTGCCACTTGTCGGCGGCCGAGGACAGCTTCTTGAAGTCGGTCGACATGACCTCGTGATACGTCAGCATGCTGCGCCCCGGCTCAGATCTTGTCCAGGCCCGACGGGACCTTGCGGATCTGGCCGCCGCGGTCCGTGTCGACACCGGAGAGGATGGTGTTGGTCTGGCGCAGGCCGTCGCGTTCCTTGCCGAGCCGGCCCATGAGGGTCTTCACCTGGCCCTCCCAGGTGGTCTGCACCTTCTTGAGGGCGGAGCCCGTGGCCCAGCCGCCGAAGGTGCTCACCGCGCTCTCGGTGGCCTCGGCCGCGTGCTTGCCCGCCGTCTGGGTCTTGGTCATGATCTCGTTCTGGATGGTGTTCGCGGCGGCGCTCTTCGCGGCCGCCGACGACACCAGCTTGCCCCCGCCCCCGCCCTGGTCCGCGGGCAGCTGGTTCAGGCGCATCGACGTGTCGAGCCGTGCCGCCGCCTCCGTTCGCAGCTGGGCCCATTCCTCGTCGAATCCCATGTGCGCGACCCCCGATGCAGGTAAACGATTTTGCGCCGCATTCTACGACCGGAACGATAAGGCGCCGGAAGTCATCACGCAGGGCCCCGGGGGTCCGGTTCCCGTGCCCAAGTGGACGGTGAGCGGCGGCGATCCGGGAAGTGTGGGGATCCGGTGGAGAAGGTGGAGGGGCGGCCGGAAAAGGGGGATTCCGGTCGTTCGTCCACCGGCGCCCGGGAGCGTTCTCGACGCGGCGCCCGGGCGCCGTCCGCCCCGGTTTCGCGGGGGAGCCGGCCTTGCATATGGTCTATTCAGTCACCTCGGTGACTGAATAGACCAGAGGTGGAGGACAGGGCAGGGCATGAACGACACCCCCGGCGCACGGCTCCAGGCGCTCTTCGAGGGCCACCGGCTGACGCCGACGCAGCGGCGGATCGCCCACTGGATGGTGCGGCGCGCCGCCGACGTGCCGTTCCTGTCCAGCGTGGAGCTGGCCGAACTGGCCGGGGTGAGCCAGCCGTCCGTCACCCGCTTCGCCGTCGCCCTCGGCTTCGACGGCTACCCCGCCCTGCGCAGGTACCTCCGCGAGGTCGCCCCCGCCGAGCCGGCCCCCGCGGGCCCGGGCGGCGCGCCCGCCGGGGACGCCCCGGCCAACGAGTACCAGCAGGCCGTCCACGCCGAGATCGAGAACCTCCGCCACCTCGCGGGCCTGCTCGCCGACCCCGCGCCCGCCGAGCGGGCCGGCCGGCTGCTCGCCGCCTCCCGCCCCCTGCCCGTCCTCGGGCTGCGCGCCGCCGCCGCCCAGGCCCGCGGCTTCGCGTACTTCGCCGCCAAGGTCCACCCGGACGTCCGGCTGCTCGACGAGGGCGGCTCGATGCTCACGGACCGGATCGACACCGCCGTACGGGCCGGGGCCACCGCCCTGCTCTGCTTCGCGCTGCCCCGCCACCCGCGCGAGGTCGTGGACGCCCTGGAGTACGCCAGGTCCGCCGGGCTGACCGTGGTGACCGTCGCCGACTCGGCGTTCGCGCCGGTCGCCCGCCACAGCGACCTGCTGCTCCCGGCCGCCGTCGGCACCGCCCTCGCCTTCGACACGGCGTGCGGGCCGATGCTCCTGGGGCGGGTGCTGCTGGAGGCGATGTGCGACGGGCTGCCGGACGCGCAGGCGCGGCTGGAGGAGTTCGACGCGCGGGCCGCCGCGCGCGGGCTGTTCGTCGAGTAGCGCCGGGCCGCCTCTCTCAGGGAACTCTCACGGACCGTCGGTACCCTGCCCGGCGCACACCCGCAGCACAGCCGAGGCAGAAGGAGGACGGGACGTGGCGCGCGGAGGAGAGTCGCTGGCGAGGGTGGCCGTGGCGGTACGGGCCACGGCGGCGCCCCTGTGGTGGTCGGGGATCCTCGGGGCGGCCGTGGGGACGCTGTCGCCCGGACTGGTGGGACGGCGCGTCGGACTGCTCGCGGGAGCCGCCCTGTTCCTGGTCGCGGCCGCGGCGGTGTTCCTCGCCCGGCGCGGCCGGTACGCGGGCCTGGCCGCCGGGGCCGTCCGGGCCGCCCGCGCGGACATCCTGCAGGACCGGGCCGTGACCATCCGCAACCGCCGCCGCGCCCGCCGCTGGTGGCTGCTCCCGGCGTTCCCGGTGGCCGTCGCGTCGTCGTTCGCGGTGCCCGCCGCGGTCGGGCTGCTCGTCGCGGGGCTGGGCGCCGGGCTGTGGCTGAAGGCGGTGTGGATCGGCCGCCGCGAGGTCGCCGACGACCGGCTGCTGTGGGTCGGTGCCGACCGGCCCGCCCGGGGCGGCCCGGCCGGCCGGCACGTCACCGCGTACCGGACGACGGGCATCGCCGCGGGCGACGCCGCACCCGGAGGGGCGCGGCGCCGCTGACGGCGGGGTGCCGGCGCGACGGGGCGCGCCGCCGGTCAGACCTCCAGTTCGCTCTCGATCTTCTTGAGCTGGTGGCGGGCCATCGCCAGGTTCGCCCGGTTCTTGTCGAGCGCGAGGTAGAGGAACAGGCCGTTGGCGCCGCGCCCCTTGAGGAGCCGGATCAGGTGGTACTGGGTGCCCAGCGTGATCAGGATGTCCTCGATGTCGTCCTGCAGGCCGAGCATCTCCATGGTGCGCACCTTCGCCCGCACCACGTCGGTGTTCCCGGCGGCGGCGACCGTGAGGTCCAGGTCCTTGCCGCCGCCGATCGCGCCGAGGGCCATGCCGCTCGTGTAGTCGACGAGCGCCGCGCCGAGGGCGCCGTCGATCACCGTGGTCGCTTCCTTGAGGGCTGTCTCCGCGTTGGCCATGAACGCGCACTTCCTTTCCATGTGGGTACGGGGTGTCCTGCGGGCCGCGGTGTCCCGGGCCGCCGTGGTGGGTCAGGGGGTGAGGTCGGGGCGTTCCAGGGCGCCGTCCACGAGTTCGGCGATGCGCGCGCCGGAGCGGCGCCCCTCCAGGTGGAGCCGGCCGACGTTGACGCGCGGCTCCGCGAGGAGCGTCAGCACCGCCGCGCCGCCCGCCGCGTACGTCGCCACGTAGCCGTGCTCGCCGCGCACCAGCAGCTCGCGGAACCCGCCGCGTCCCGTCGCGTCGGACAGCCGTACGGCGACGCCGAGCGCGGCCGCCGTCAGCGCGGCGACGCCCTCCGGCTCGACCTCCCCGGTGTCCTGGGCGAGGACCAGCCCGTCGACGCTGGCGGCGAGCGCCCCGGTCAGCTGGGGGACGCGGGCGCGCAGCCGGCGCAGCTCCCCGAGCACGTACGGTTCGGCCGTCATCAGTTGTCTCCTCTCGGCGCGCTGCCGCAGGGCGCGCCTCATGACGCGGGCCTCATGAGGGCAGGGGGGCGAAGCGGGCGGTCACAGGTGTGCCTCCAGGGCGTCGCGGACTCGGCGGAGCAGGGCGATGTCGGGGGGATCGGCCGTGGGTGCGGCGCCGCTCGGCGGTACGGGGGCGGGATCGGGGACGGGGGCCGGGGCGGGTGTCTCGACGAGTCCGGCGGCGGCCAGGCGCCGTATCTCCAGCACGGTGTGGAAGGCCGGCCGGCCCAGGACCCAGGCGAGCTGCGCCGGGGTGCGGACGCCGTCGGCGCGGGACAGCAGGGCGCGGCCGCGGGCGGTGACGCTCTGGCCGGGCGCGGCGGGGCGGGGGACGACGGGGGCGGCGTCGAGGGCGGGGTACGGCCAGACGTCGTCGAGCAGTTCGCGGCGCCGCAGCGTCTCCCGCTCCACGGCGGCGGCCGGCACGGGGCGGCCCGCGCCCGCGAGGCGGGGCTCGGCGCCGTAGCGGAAGCGGGCCGGGCCGCGGCCGGGGGCGAGGGCGAAGAACGCCGCGTCGAACAGGGCGCCCAGCCGGCAGATCTCGCGCTCGCCGGCGCCGATGCGCCGGGCGCGGGCGCCGTGCGGCCGGGCGGCCGAGCGGCGGTCGCTGCCGCCGGCCAGCAGGACGTCGAGGCCGGGGGCCACGGGGCTCTCGGCGTGCACGACCTGGCCGTCGACGAGGTAGAGGGTGCCGTGGTCGCGGACGAGGGCACCGGTCGCCCGGTCGGCCGCGAGGCGCCGCAGCAGGGGGGAGACGCCGCCGGTCATCACAGCACCAGCCGTTCGGCGAGGTCCCGCAGGCGTAATCGGGCGAGGGCCAGGTTGCCGGTGGAGCGGTCGAGCCACAGGTGCAGGAAGAGGCTGCTGTCGAAGTTCGTGGTGACGAAGCGGAGCACGTGGTAGCCGGTGCGGGTGGTGACGATGAGGTCCTCGACGGGGGCGTCCCCGTCGTCACCGGGACCGCCGCCGGGGCCGCCGCCGGGGGCCGGGGCCGGGGCGAAGGACTCGTACTCGGCGGCCGCGCGGGCCAGCTCGGCCGCCTCGGCGGCGCTGGTCTCGTGGTCGCCGACCGGGGACTCGCCGGCCGTGCCCAGGGCGAGCCCGCTGGTCCAGTCGACGAGGGCCGCGCCGCGCGCGCCCGGCAGGGTCATCGCTTCCAGCAGGCACTCGTCGATTCCGGGCACGCGGGCTCCCCTCCCATGGCGCTGACGCGGCGACCTCGGTAGCGGAGAGGTTACGCAACGTTCCACCCGCAGGTGGGACTTCTGGCATTTTCCTTTGGAACATGCTTCCGGCGCGGTAGGCTCCGCCGCTACTCCCGTACCAACGCGTCCCGCCGGTCCCCGCCCGACTCCGCGACGATCTCCGCGAGCGGCTGCGGCGGCCGTACGGTGGCGAACCGCACCGTCCCGTCCGGCCGGACCGTGCACCCGTACACCCCGGGCCTGGGCGGGGAGTTGTACGCGTAGTGGTGCGCGAAGCGGTACGCGCCGGTGTCCAGCGCCGCCACCACGTCGCCCGGCGCGAGCCGCGGCAGCGCCCGGGCCGCGGCGAGCGGGTCGCCGGCGAAGCAGGCCGGCCCGGCCACGTCCTGGTCGACGGCCGGCCCGTCCTTGGGCCGCCCCGGCGTCGTACGCGGCGATGCGCAGCGGCCAGGAGGCCGGGGCGTACATGGTGCGGGTGGCGACCTGGACGCCGGCGTGCGTGACGGCGATGGGCCGCGCGCCGGACGTCTTGGTGTACTCGACGCGGGCGAGCACCGTGCCGTGCTCGGCCGGCAGCGACCGGCCGAACTCGGTGACCAGCCCGTACCGCCCGTCGAACAGCCCCGGCACCTCGGCGGCGAGCAGCCGCGCGTACGCCTCGTACGTCGGGGTCTCCTCGTCCGACGCGAAGTTCACCGGCAGCGCGTCTCCGACGGCCGCGCGGACGGCCCGGTCACGACGGTCGGAAGCCATGTTCCCCAGCCAAACACCCGCCGCGCGCCCCCGCCGCTGTTGACTACAACTATTCAGTCGAGCAGGATGTGAATAGCTCACTCACAGAAGTGGCCGTCGTCCCAGTGGCCGCAAGGCCGAGCATCCGAGGAGGCACCCCCATGTCAGGACCCCGACCCGTACGGGCCCCGCGCGGTACGGAACTGAGCACCCTGGGGTGGCAGCAGGAGGCCGCCCTGCGGATGCTGCAGAACAACCTCGACCCCGAGGTCGCCGAGCACCCCGACAAGCTCGTGGTCTACGGCGGCACGGGCAAGGCGGCCCGCGACTGGCGCTCCTTCGACGCCATGGTCCGCACGCTGCGGACCCTGAAGCAGGACGAGACGATGCTCGTCCAGTCCGGCCGCCCGGTCGGCGTCATGCAGACCCACGAGTGGGCCCCCCGCGTCCTGATCGCCAACTCCAACCTGGTCGGCGACTGGGCGAACTGGGAGGAGTTCCGCCGCCTGGAGGCCCTCGGCCTGACCATGTACGGGCAGATGACGGCCGGCTCGTGGATCTACATCGGCACCCAGGGCATCCTCCAGGGCACGTACGAGACGTTCGCCGCCGTCGCCGCGAAGAAGTTCGGCGGCACCCTCGCCGGGACGATCACCCTGACCGCCGGCCTCGGCGGCATGGGCGGTGCCCAGCCGCTCGCCGTGACGATGAACGACGGCGTCGCGATCTGCGTCGACTGCGACCCGCGCGCCATCGAGCGCCGCATCGAGCACCGCTACCTGGACGTGCGGGCCGACTCGCTCGACCACGCCCTCCGACTGGCCGTCGAGGCCCGCGACGCGCGCCGCCCCCTGTCGATCGGCGTCCTCGGCAACGCCGCCGAGCTGGTGCCGCAGCTCCTGGCGATGAACGCCCCCATCGACATCGTCACCGACCAGACCTCGGCCCACGACCCGCTGTCGTACCTGCCGGTGGGCGTCGCCTTCGACGACATGGCGACGTACGCGGCGAAGGACCCGGCCGGGTTCACCGACCGGGCCCGGGAGTCGATGGCCCGGCACGTCGAGGCGATGGTCGGCTTCATGGACGCCGGCGCGGAGGTCTTCGACTACGGCAACTCCATCCGCGGCGAGGCGCGGCTCGCCGGGTACGACCGGGCGTTCGCGTTCCCCGGCTTCGTCCCCGCGTACATCCGCCCGCTGTTCTGCGAGGGCAAGGGCCCGTTCCGCTGGGCGGCCCTGTCGGGCGAGGCGTCCGACATCGCCAAGACCGACCAGGCGATGCTGGACCTGTTCCCGGAGAACGAGTCGCTGTCCCGCTGGATCACGATGGCCCGCGAGCGCGTCCACTTCCAGGGCCTGCCCGCCCGCATCTGCTGGCTCGGCTACGGCGAGCGCGACCGCGCCGGCGAGCGCTTCAACGACATGGTGGCCTCCGGCGAACTGGCCGCCCCGCTCGCCATCGGCCGCGACCACCTCGACTGCGGCTCCGTCGCCTCCCCGTACCGGGAGACGGAGGCGATGCTCGACGGCTCGGACGCCATCGCGGACTGGCCGCTGCTGAACGCCATGGTCAACGTCGCCTCCGGCGCGTCCTGGGTCTCCCTCCACCACGGCGGCGGCGTCGGCATGGGCCGCTCCCTCCACGCGGGCCAGGTCACGGTCGCGGACGGCACGAAGCTGGCCGGCGAGAAGATCCGCCGCGTCCTCACCAACGACCCCGGCATGGGCGTCATCCGCCACGTGGACGCGGGCTACGACCGCGCCGACGAGGTCGCCGCCGAGCGCGGCGTCCGCGTCCCCATGCGGGAGGAGGCGTGAGGGACGGCCACCCCGCCGTGGACGGGCGTCCCGCCACGGACGGTCACCCCGCCGTGGACGGTCACCCCGCCGTGGACGGCCGTCCCGCCGGGTGGTCGGGCGCCGCCGCCGGCGCGGTGCCCCGCACGGGCGCGTCGTTCCACGACATGTGGGCCGACCTGCGCGGGATCGGCCGCGACGCCGCCTCCGGCGGCTACCGCCGCTACGCGTGGACCGGCGCCGACGCCGACTGCCGCACCTGGTTCCAGGAGCAGGCCGAGGCCCGGGGCCTCGCCTACGAGACCGACCGCAACGGCAACCAGTGGGCCTGGCTGGGCGACCCCCGGGGCACGGACGCCGTCGTCACCGGTTCCCACCTGGACTCCGTCCCGGACGGCGGCGCGTTCGACGGCCCCCTCGGCGTCGTCTCGTCGTTCGCCGCCGTCGACGAGCTCCTCCGCCGGGGCGCCGTCCCCACCCGCCCCCTCGCCGTCGTGAACTTCGGCGACGAGGAGGGCGCCCGCTTCGGCCTCGCCTGCGTCGGCTCCCGCCTCACGGCCGGGCAGCTGACCCGGGAGGCCGCCCACGCGCTGCGCGACGGCGACGGGACGAGCCTCCCCGAGGCGATGGAGGCCGCCGGGTACGACCCGTCGGCCATCGGCCCGGACCCGGAGCGCCTCGCCCGCATCGGCGCGTTCGTCGAACTGCACGTCGAGCAGGGGCGGGCCCTGGACCTGTCCGGCGACCCGGTCGGCATCGCCTCCGCGATCTGGCCGCACGGCCGCTGGCGGTACGACTTCCGGGGCGAGGCGAACCACGCCGGCACGACCCGCCTCGCCGACCGCCGCGACCCGATGCTGTCGTACGCCGAGACGGTCCTGGCCGCCCGCCGCGAGGCGGAACTGGCGGGCGCCGTCGCCACGTTCGGCAAGATCGCCGTCGAGCCGAACGGCGTCAACGCCATCCCGTCCCTGGTCCGCGGCTGGCTCGACTCGCGCGCCGCCGACCAGGCGACGCTCGACACCGTCACGGCCGCGGTGGAGGCCGCCGCGCGGGAGGCCGCCGACCGGCAGGGCGTCGACCTCGCCGTCGTACGCGAGTCGTTCACCCCGGTCGTCGAGTTCGCGCACGCCCTGCGCGACGAGCTCGCCGAGCTCCTCGACCGGGGCGGCGACCGCCCGGTGCCGGTCCTGGGCACGGGCGCCGGGCACGACGCGGGCATCCTGTCCGCCTCCGTCCCGACCGCGATGCTGTTCGTCCGCAACCCCACGGGCGTCTCGCACTCCCCGGCCGAGTTCGCCGCCGAGGACGACTGCGTGGCCGGCGTGCGCGCCCTGGCCGACGTACTGGAGGGCCTGGCATGCCGATGACGGCGACGTACTGGCTGGAGCACGCCTGGCTGGGCGACACCGTCGCCCCCGGCGTCACCCTGGACGTGGCGGACGGCCGGATCTCCGCCGTCCGCACCGGCGCGGCCACCCCGCCCCCGGGCGCCGCGCCCCTGCGAGGGCTGACGCTCCCGGGGCTGGCCAACGCCCACTCGCACGCGTTCCACCGGGCCCTGCGCGGACGGGTCCAGGCCGGCCGCGGCACGTTCTGGACGTGGCGGGACACCATGTACCAGGCGGCCTCCCGGCTCACGCCCGACACGTACCGCGCCCTGGCGACGGCCGTGTACGCGGAGATGGCCCTCGCGGGCGTCACCGCGGTCGGCGAGTTCCACTACCTGCACCACGCGCCCGGCGGCACGCCGTACGCCGACCCCAACGCCATGGGGGAGGCGCTGATCGCCGCCGCCGCCGACGCGGGCGTCCGCATCACCCTCCTCGACACCGCCTACCTGTCGTCCGGCTTCGGGGCGCCCCCGAACGAGCACCAGCTGCGCTTCTCCGACGGCACCGCCGACGCGTGGGCCGAGCGCGTGTCCGCCCTGAAGGACACCGGCGACGACGGCGTGCGCGTCGGCGCCGCCATCCACTCCGTGCGCGCCGTCCCCGCCGACCAGCTGGCCACCGTCGCCGACTGGGCGCGCGACCGGCGGGCCCCCCTGCACGTCCACCTCTCCGAGCAGCCCGCCGAGAACGAGGCGTGCCTCGCCGCGCACGGCTGCACCCCGACCCGGCTGCTGGCCGACCGGGGCGCCCTCGGCGAGCGGACGACCGCCGTCCACGCCACCCACCTCACCGACGAGGACATCGCCCTCCTCGGCGGCTCCGCCACCGGCACGTGCATGTGCCCCACCACGGAACGCGACCTCGCCGACGGCATCGGCCCGGCCGTCGCCCTCCAGCAGGCCGGCAGCCCCCTGTCACTGGGGTCCGACAGCCACGCCGTGATCGACCTCCTGGAGGAGGCGCGCGCGATGGAGCTGGACGAGCGGCTGCGCACCCGCGTCCGCGGCAACTGGACCGCGGCCGCGCTGCTCCGCGCGGCGAGCGCCGACGGGCACGCCGCGCTGGGCCGGCCCGACGCGGGCCGCCTGGAGGCGGGCGCGCTCGCCGACTTCACGACGATCGCGCTGGACTCCGTCAGGACGGCCGGGCCGCCACCGCGTCTGGCAGCCGAGACGGCGGTATTCGCCGCGTCGGCCGCGGACGTGCGGCACACGGTCGTGGGCGGCCGCCACGTCGTACGGGACGGGGTCCACGCCCTCGTACCGGACGTGCCGCGGGCGCTGCGGGACGCGATCGCCGCCCTGTACGACTGACCCGGCCGAAGGAGAACTCGCGCACCATGAACAGCGGCAACGAGCCCACGAACAGCGCCCCCGCGACCGCGGGCCCCGACACGACGAACAGCGCCGTCGCACCGGAGGCCACCGCGGCCACGCTCATCACCAACATCGCCGGCCTGGTCACCAACGACCCCCCTCTCGGTGACGGATCCCCCCTCGGACTGATCCGGGACGCGGCGGTCGTCATCGAGGGCGACCGCGTCGTCTGGATCGGTGAGTCCAGCAAAGCACCCGCCACTGACAACCGCGTCGACGTGGGCGGCCGGGCCGTCATCCCCGGATTCGTCGACTCCCACTCGCACCTCGTCTTCGCCGGCGACCGCACCGCCGAGTTCAACGCCCGCATGTCCGGCCGCCCCTACGAGGCGGGCGGCATCCGCACGACGGTGGCCGCGACCCGCGCCGCGACCGACGCCGAACTGGAGGCGAACCTCACCCGCTACCTGCGGGAGGCGCTCCGCCAGGGCACGACGACCTTCGAGACGAAGTCCGGCTACGGCCTGACCGTCGAGGACGAGGCGCGGGCGCTGCGCGTCGCGGCCCGCCACACCGACGAGGTCACCTACCTCGGCGCGCACGTCGTCCCCGCGGAGCACGCCGACGACCCGGCCGCGTACGTGGCCCTGGTCACCGGGGAGATGCTCGACGCGTGCGCGCCGCACGCCCGCTGGATCGACGTGTTCTGCGAGGAGGGCGCCTTCGACGGCGACCAGGCCCGCGCGATCCTCACCGCCGGCAAGGCCCGCGGCCTGCACCCGCGCGTCCACGCCAACCAGCTGTCGTACGGGCCCGGCGTCCGGCTCGCGGTGGAGCTGGACGCGGCGAGCGCCGACCACTGCACGCACCTGACGGACGAGGACGTGGACGCCCTCGCCCACAGCGCGACCGTCGCGACGCTGCTGCCCGGCGCGGAGTTCTCCACGCGCGCGCGGTGGCCCGACGCGCGCCGCCTGCTGGACGCGGGCGCGACGGTGGCGCTGTCCACGGACTGCAACCCCGGCTCGTCGTTCACCTCGTCGATGCCGTTCTGCGTCGCCCTGGCGGTACGGGACATGGGCATGACGCCCGACGAGGCCGTGTGGTCCGCGACGGCGGGCGGCGCGGCGGCCCTCCGCCGCACCGACGTCGGCCGCCTCACCCCCGGCGCCCGCGCCGACCTGGTCGTCCTGGACGCCCCCTCCCACGTGCACCTCGCCTACCGGCCGGGCGTCCCGCTGGTCACCCGGGTCTGGCGCGCGGGCGTCCCCGTCGTCGGCTGAGCGGCGGCAGGACGGCAGGACGGCAGGGCGTCCGGCGCCCGTGCGGCGCATGACACGCGCCGCCCCCGGGGAGCCCGGGGGCGGCGCGGCCCGGACGCCCCTCGACGGCGCGCGCACGAGGGCCGCCCGCGCGCCGTCACCGCGGCGGGAGGACCGCCCGGGAGAGGTGGAGGCGCATCACGCACGGCACGCGGCCGTCCGGGCCGGTGATCCGCGCGACCTCCGCGAGGAACGCCTCGCGCAGCGCCGCCGCGTCCGGCGCGGGCAGCGGCTCCAGGTCGTACAGGCAGGACACGGTCCTCCACACGTCCTCCACGGTCCCGTCGAGTCGCAGCGGCACGGTCCGCCAGGCGACCGGCCCGAAGCCGGCGGCCCGCAGCAGCGCGTCGAGGCCCTCGCGGGTGCGGGTGCGCGGGTCGCCCAGCCTCGGGATGCGCCGCTCGGCGGGCAGGGCGTCCACGGCGGACCGCACCAGCCGCAGGAACCGCTCGTACGCGTCACCGCCGCCGGCGACCGCCCCGCCGCCCACGACGCACGCGAACACGCCGCCCGGCGCGAGGACGCGGGCGACCTCCGCGGCCACCTGTTCCACGTCGCCCATCAGCATCAGCGCCATGTGGGACACGCACGCGTCGAACGTCCCGTCCGCGAAGGGCAGCCGCTGCCCCCGCCCCCGTACCAGCACGGCCCCGGCGGGCACGCCGGCCCGCCCGCGCGCCGCGGCCAGCGCCTCGGCGGACAGGTCCACCCCCGCGAGGACCCGCCCGGCGCCCCCGGCGCCCCCGGCGGCCTCCGGTTCCCCGGCGAAGGACTCCAGCAGCACCCCGTTCCCGCAGCCCAGGTCGAGCACCGCCCGGGCCCCGTGGACCAGGTCCCGCAGCATCGTGTAGCTGGACCGCCCGTCCGGCCCCGTCCCCCGCGCCATGGCCTCCCCGGTGACCCCGGGGCGCTCGGCGTGGAACCGCCGGAGGAACGCCTCTTGTCGCATGGTCGTCGTCATGCCCCCACCCCACCGGCGCCCGGCCCGCGCCGCCCCCGTTTCCGCCGTGCGCGCAAACACCCCGGGGCCCGCCCCGCCCGGCGGGGACGGGCCCCGGAAAGGCGGGGACGGGCCCCGGAAGGCGGGAGCGGGCCCCGGAAAGGCGGGTCACTCCTCCAGGGTCAGGCCCTTGCGGAGCTTCGCCAGGGTGCGGGAGAGCAGCCGGGACACGTGCATCTGCGAGATGTTCAGCTCCTCGCCGATCTGCGACTGGGTGAGCCCGGCGACGAACCGCAGCGAGAGGATCTCGCGGTCCCGCGGCGCCAGCGACGCGATCAGCGGCTTCAGGGACTCGATGTACTCGATGCCCTCCAGCCCGTGGTCCTCGTAGCCGATCCGGTCGGCCAGGGCGCCCTCGGAGTCGTCCTCCTCCGGCTGGGCGTCCAGGGAGCTGGCGGTGTAGGCGTTGCTCGCCGTCATGCCCTCGACGACCTCGTCCTTGCTGATGCCCAGCCGCTCGGCGAGCTCACCGACGGTCGGGGAGCGGTCCAGCTCCTGGGCCAGCTCGTCGCCGGCCTTCGCCAGGTCCAGCCGCAGCTCCTGGAGGCGCCGGGGGACGCGCACCGACCAGGACGTGTCGCGGAAGAACCGCTTGATCTCGCCGATGATCGTCGGCATCGCGAAGGTCGGGAACTCGACCTCGCGGCTCAGTTCGAAGCGGTCGATCGCCTTGATCAGGCCGATGGTGCCGACCTGGATGATGTCCTCCATCGGCTCGCTGCGCGTCCGGAAGCGGGAGGCGGCGAACTTGACCAGGGCGAGGTTCAGCTCGACCAGGGTGTTGCGGACGTACGCGTGTTCGCGGGTCCCCTCCTCGAGGGCCTCGAGCCGGGCGAAGAGCGTCTTGGAGAGCGCTCGCGCGTCGAGGGGTTCGACCTCGTCGTAGGGAGGGATCGGGGGGAGGTCCGAGAGATCGGACGGATCGATCGTGTGGGGGGATGTTGCCGACGCCGCGTTCTGGGTACGCGTTTCGTCGAGCCGGGGTGACATGGTTGTCCTCCATCGTTCTCGGCATATGGCCGCCGATGCCCATACGTCGGATTACGGTGTGCGGCGCCTCCGAGGCCGGCCGTGTCGAGGGGTTGCCCTACTAGCCCTACCCGGTTCGCACGTGCCGGTGCAAGTGGCCGAGACGAACGTCATTTATCCTGTATATACCCTTTGCGGGGGCCTCCGACTACCCGCGAAGAGGAATTCGGCGTAGGGTTCTCCCGACCCAACGGCATCGGCGAAGAGGGGCGGAATGGGCCGCGAGACGGTCGGCAGCGCAAATCAGGGCCGACTTCGTGTAGGGGTCCGGACGGAAGGTTCGAGTGAGATCCTGACGCCGGCGGGTGAGCTCGATCACCACACCGCGGAGTTGCTGCGCGAACCCCTGGAGGCGGCGATCGCCCAGGGCTTCGTGCGCCTGGTGGTCGACTGCTCGGAGCTGGAGTTCTGCGACTCGACCGGACTGAACGTGCTCCTCGGCGCGCGGCTGAAGGCCGAGGCGGCCGGCGGAGCGGTCCACCTGGCCGCGATGCGGCCCGCCGTGGCCCGTGTGTTCGAGATCACCGGGGCCTCCGTGGTCTTCGAGGTGCACGACTCCCTGGAAGCGGCGCTGACGCAGTAGGGCGGCACGCCGGGGCCTCAGGTCGGACACGGTCGATCTGACGGGTGTCGGCCGGGGACGGACGGGCAGAAGAAGCCAGAAGACCCCGCGGTGGGCTGCCGAGGGGGCCACACTCTTTGTAAACGATGTCGATGTCGACGCAATGACGACCTGGTGAATCGGTGAGGTGAAGCGCTGATGGGTGCCACCCAGCAGCAACCGCCGAGCGGCCTCGGCCCCGAGCCGGGCCGCCCCGGCGCCCCCTCCGCACAGCGCGTGGCACCTTACGACGCGTCCGACGAGCGAGACACGCACCGTGAGACGCGCCGCCTCTCGCTGGACGGAGCGAGCGGCATCGTCCCGCTCGCCCGCGACTTCACCCGTCAGGCGCTCTACGACTGGGGCTGGCTCCCCGCCGCCACCGCCGACCGCCGTGCCGCCGCCGAGGACGTGCTGCTGGTCGTCTCCGAACTCGTCACCAACGCCTGCCTCCACGCGGACGGCCCCGAGGAGCTGCGGGTCTCGCTGAGGGCCAAGGTGCTGCGCCTGGAGGTCGAGGACCGCGGCGCCGGGCAGCCCGCGCCGCGCACCCCCCACCGCGCCGGCCGGCCCGGCGGGCACGGCATGTTCATCGTGCAGCGCCTCTGCCTCGACTGGGGCGTCACGAGGGCGTCGGAAGCGCCCGGGAAGACCGTCTGGGCGGAGTTGGCAGCGCCAGCGTAAGCAACTGTCCGGAAACGGTACGTATACGAAAGATTACGAAAGGACGTGTTCTGTAGGGCGTCCTCGTGGCGTAGTGTGCCCTCGCGTGAAGGAATTGTGTGAACCGCCACACCGACCCGGGCGGGGAGCACGGTTTTCCGAGCCTGGGGGGGCGTACGAATCTTGGGAGACACCGGAACCCACGGAGTCCGCACCACACGCCTGACATCCGTCCGTGACGTCGCGCAAAGCAGGCGTCGCACGTCCACGGGCCGCCGCGCCAAGCCGCGGTGGTACCTGCCGGCCGTCCTCGGCGCCGACGCCGCCGTCACCGCCGCGTCCGTCGCCCTGGTCCTCGGCCGGGCCGGGCAGCCGTACCCGCTGCGGACCGCCGCCGTCGCCACCGCGACCTGGCTCACCGTCCGGGCGCTCCGGCGCCGCTACCGGATCGACGAACTCGGCGAGTCGCGCGGGGCGTTACCCGTCCTGCACGACTGGCTGATCCTGGTGGCCGCGCTCGCCGTCCTCGGCGTCGCCACCGCCCACCCCCCGCAGCCGTACCCGGCGCTCGTCGCGCTCGTGCCCTGCCTGGTGGGAGCGGTGGTGTGCCGGCGGCGGCTCCACCGCCACCTCACCGAGGCCCGGCGCGCCGCCGAGGCCGTCGACCGGGTGCTCGTCGTCGGCGAGCCGGGCGTCCTGGAGGGCGCCGTCCAGCGCCTGGCGTCGCGCACGGACCACCCGTACGCCGTGGTCGGCACCGTCCTCGCCGGGGACGGCGCCCCCACCGGCGAGACGGCCGCCGCCGACCGGCTCGGTCCCGACCTGGACGGCCGCACGGCCGGGCACCGGCTGGTCGAAGCCGCCCGCCGCCACCGCGCCGAGCTGGTGCTGCTCGCCCCCGGCGCGTGCCTCACCGGGGACCGGCTGCGCGAGCTGTGCTGGGCGCTCCACGACGCCGGCCTGGAGGTCGCGCTCACCCCCGGCCTGGTCGAGACGTCCGTGAAGCGGCTGACGGCCACCTCCGTCGCCGGACTCGCCGTCCTGCGCGTCGAACCGCCGCTCGGCCCGGGCGCGCAGGCCGCCCTGAAGTCCGCCGTCGACCGCTGCGGCGCCGCCCTCGGCGTGGTGCTGCTGGCCCCGCTGCTGCTCCTGCTCGCCCTGCTCATACGGCTGGACTCGCCCGGGCCCGCGCTCTACCGGCAGCGCCGGGTGGGCCGGGACCAGGAGATTTTCACCATGTGGAAGTTCCGCAGCATGGTCACCGACGCCGACCGCCGCAAGGGCGACCTCGCCCCGCGCAACGAGTGCGACGGGCTGATGTTCAAGATGCGCCGCGACCCGCGCGTCACGCGCGTGGGGCGCTTCCTGCGCCGCACGTCCCTGGACGAGCTGCCGCAGCTGTTCAACGTCCTCCGGGGTGACATGTCCCTGGTGGGTCCGCGCCCGCCGCTGCCCGAGGAGGTCGCGGACTACGACGCGACGGCGCTGCGCCGCCTGCGGGTGAGGCCCGGCATGACGGGGCTGTGGCAGGTCAGCGGCCGCTCCGACCTGTCCTGGGACGAAACGATTCAGCTCGACCTGCACTACGTCGACAACTGGTCGTTCAGCAGCGACCTCGACGTGATGAGCCGCACGCTCCGGGCCGTCGTCGACGGCCGCGGAGCGTACTGAGGGTGCCGGGATGGCGCGGTCAGCCGTCCGCGGGGCGCCCGTCCACCGCGCCGCCCCCGCCCCGCCGGGCCAGCCACCACGCGTACGTCGCGGCGATGCCCTCCCGCAGCGGGACGCGGGGCCGCCAGCCGAGCTCCGTCAGCCGGGAGACGTCCAGCAGCTTGCGGGGCGTGCCGTCGGGCTTGCCGGTGTCCCAGGCGATCCGGCCGGTGAAGCCGGTCACCCCGGCGATCGTCTCCGCCAGCTCGCGGATCGTCAGGTCCTGCCCGCAGCCGACGTTGACCGGCGCGTCGCCGTCGTACGCCGCCAGGAGCGTCGCGCAGGCGTCCGCCAGGTCGTCGACGTGCAGGAACTCCCGGCGCGGGGTGCCCGAACCCCACAGCGTCACCTCCTCGCGGCCGGCCTCGCGCGCCTCGTGGAAGCGGCGCACCAGGGCCGGCAGGACGTGCGAGGTCTCCAGGTCGAAGTTGTCGCCCGGGCCGTACAGGTTCGTCGGCATCGCCGAGATGTACGCGGCGCCGAACTGCCGTCGGTACGACTGGACCTGGCAGATGCCGGCGATCTTCGCCAGCGCGTACGGCTCGTTGGTGGGCTCCAGCGGGCCGGTCAGCAGCGCGTCCTCCCGGATGGGCTGCGGCGCGTGCTTGGGGTAGATGCACGACGAGCCGAGGAACAGCAGCCGTGGCACCCGGGCCGCGTGCGCGCCCGCGATCACGCTGAGCTGGATGCGCAGGTTGTCCTCCAGGAACGGCACGGGCTGCGTGCTGTTCGCGAGGATGCCGCCGACCTTGGCGGCGGCCAGGACCACCGCGTCGGGCCGCACGTCCGCCAGGAACGCGGCGGTGCCGTCGGCGTCGCGGAGGTCGAGCGCCGCGCGGTCACGGGTGATCACCTCGTGCCCGTCGGCGGCCAGCCGGCGGACCATCGCGGACCCCACGAGTCCGCGGTGGCCCGCGACGAATATCCGCGCCTGCCGCGGCAGGTACGGCGACGACGGGGCGGGGGGCGGCGGGGCCGCCGGCGAGTCGGTCATGGGCCGGATCATGCCAGGAGCGACCGCGCGACCCACGCCCTTCGCCCTGATCCACGCACACCACGCAGCGGAACGACGGGGACGGGGCCGACGCGCGGCTCCTCCGGGAGGGGAAGCCACACATGAGCAGGACCGCACTGATCACGGGGGTCACCGGCCAGGACGGGTCGTACCTGTCCGAGCTGCTGCTGTCGAAGGGGTACACGGTGCACGGCCTGGTGCGCCGCTCGTCCACCTTCAACACCGAGCGGATCGACCACATCTACCAGGGTCCGCAGGAGTCCGGCCGGTCGTTCGTGCTGCACCACGCCGACCTGTCCGACGGGGTGGCGCTGGTGAACCTGCTGCGCGAGATACGCCCCGACGAGGTGTACAACCTGGGCGCCCAGTCCCACGTCCGCGTCTCCTTCGACGCGCCCCTCTACACCGGGGACGTCACCGGCCTCGGCGCGCTGCGGCTGCTGGAGGCGATCCGGGCGTCGGGCGTCGACACCCGCGTCTACCAGGCGTCGTCGTCGGAGATGTTCGGCGCGACCCCGCCCCCGCAGAACGAGCGGACGCCGTTCCACCCGCGCAGCCCGTACGGCGTGGCCAAGGTCTACGGCTACTGGGCCACGGTCAACTACCGCGAGGCGTACGGGATGTACGCGGTCAACGGCATCCTCTTCAACCACGAGTCCCCGCGCCGCGGCGAGACCTTCGTGACCCGCAAGATCACGCGGGCGGTCGCCCGGATCAAGGCGGGCCTACAGGGCGAGCTGTACCTCGGCAACCTCGACGCCGTCCGCGACTGGGGGTACGCCCCCGAGTACGTCGACGCGATGTGGCGGATGCTCCAGCAGGACGAGCCGACCGACTACGTCGTCGCGACCGGCGTCGCGGCCACCGTCCGCCAGTTCCTGGAGACGGCCTTCGGCCACGCGGACCTCGACTGGCGGGAGTACGTCCGCCACGACGCCAAGTACGAGCGCCCCAGCGAGGTCGACGCGCTGATCGGCGACGCCGGCAAGGCGGAGGAGATCCTCGGCTGGAAGCCCGAGGTGCGGGTCGACGAACTCGCCCGGATCATGGTCGACGCCGACATCCGCCAGGTCCGCGACGAACTGGCCGGCGCCACGGTCCGCGTCGACCGCTGAGTCACCGCCCGTGAATTTACGGGGAGTTGGCCAGAAATGGCCCAAGGAGCGCTACTCTACGGCTCATTCACTCTTTTGGGCGATCAGCCGGGCGCCCGGAACGCGCCCGCGACCGCTCACGGCGTCCGGGCGTCCGGTCTTGGGGGGTACATGAAGAGATCCAGAGGGCTGCGCGCCGCCCTCGCCCTGTCCCTGGCGGCCGGCCTGGGGGCGGTCACCGCCCCGCAGGCCGCCGCGGTCACCGAACCGGTGGCCTTCACCGCGGACGACCTGCCCACCTGGCAGACCGACGGCATCGTCTGGGCCCTCGCCCAGGCGGGCGGCGTGGTCTTCGCCGGCGGCACGTTCTCCACCGTACGGCCCCCCGAAGGAGCGGCCGGGACCGAGCGGCGGGCGCTGAACTTCGCGGCACTGGACGCCGCGACCGGCGCCCCCACCGACTGCGCCCTGTCCTTCACGGTCTCCTCCGGCACCGCCACCGTGCGCGCCCTGACCGTGTCACCGGACCAGCGCACCCTGTACGTGGGCGGCTACTTCGGCGCGGTCAACGGCATGCCCGTGTCCAGCGCCGCCGCCATCGACATCGCCACCTGCACTCCGAAGGACGGCTTCAACGCCGCCTTCCCCGCCACCGTCCGCGCCCTCGCCGTCACCGGGGACACCGTGTACGCGGCCGGCGACTTCGGGCAGGTCAACGGCCAGACACGGCAGCGGTTCGCCGCGGTCGACGCCACGACGGGCGCCCTGCGGCCGTTCCGCGCCGACGCCGACGAACCGGGCCGCGCCATCGAGATCACCCCCGACGGGCGGCACGCCCTGCTCGGCGGCGACTTCTTCACCGTCAACGGGGCCGACTCGCACGCCCTCGCCGTCGTCGACGCCACCACCGGCGCCAACGCCAAGACCTACCCGGGCTTCATCATGAACAGCTCGGTCGTCAAGGACATCGACACCGACGCCACCGGCTTCTACACCGCCCACGAGGGCACCGGCGGCTTCGACGGCCGGATCGCCCTGGAGCTGAATGGCTTCGGGCAGCGCTGGCGGGACACCTGCCTGGGCGCGACGCAGGCGGTCGAATCCCACAAGGGCGTGCTGTACAGCGCGTCGCACGCACACGACTGCGGCCTCGTCGGGGAGTTCCCCGACGGGCGGCGCTACCACTTCCTGGCACAGCCCACGACCTCGGTCGGCAAGCTCGGCTGGTTCCCGGACAGCAACGACGGGATCGGCGAGGGCATCGGCCCGCGGGTGATCACGATCGCCGCCAAGAACGGCGTCGAGTACCTCTGGTCCGGAGGCGAGTTCACCACCGTCAACGGCGCCCCCGCCCAGGGCCTCACCCGCTTCGCCTCCACCGGCGACACCGGCCGGCCCACCACACCCGTCGCGAGCGCGGCCGGCGTGAGACCCGGCGAGATCCACGTCCGCTGGCGCACCAGCCTCGACCTGGACGACAGCCGCCTGACGTACAAGGTGTACCGGGACGGCTCGGCCACCCCGGTCGCCACCGTCAACGCCGACTCGCTGCCCTGGCACCGCCCGCAGGCGTCGTTCACCGACACCGGCCTGACCCCCGGCACCACCCACACCTACCGGGTCACCGCCACGGACGGCGCGGGCAACGTCAGCGGTCCGTCCGCCACGGTCACCGCCACGGTCGCGGTCTCCGCACAGCCCTACGCCTCCCAGGTCATCGCGGACGGCGCCCAGCTGTACTGGCGGTACGACGACACGGTCACCCCGTACGTCGCGGACTCCTCCACCGGCAACACCAGCGGCCTCCAGGCCGGCGCGCCCACCCAGGGACAGCCCGGCGTCATCGCCGACGGCAGCAGGTCGTTCGCCTTCGACGGCGTCGACGCCAAGATCCACAGCGACCGCCGCGTCACCGTCGGCGACGCGTACACCCTCGAGACGTGGTTCAAGACCACCACGACACGCGGCGGCAAACTGATCGGGTTCGGCAACAACACCACCCGCAACAGCGGCCGCTACGACAAGCACATCTACATGAACAACTGGGGCCAGCTGTACTTCGGCGCCTACGACGGCGGAACCCGCTACCTCAACACCCCGACCGCCTACAACGACGGCAAGTGGCACCACGTCGTCGGCACCCAGGGCCCCGGCGGCATGAGCCTGTACGTCGACGGCAAGCGCGTCGGCAGCAACGGCTACTCCGGCCACGAACGGTACGCCGGCTACTGGCACATCGGCGGCGACGCCGTCGGCAACTGGCCGTCCCGCCCGACCAGCAACCACTTCGCCGGCCAGCTCGACGAGACCGCCGTCTACCCCACCGCGCTCACCGCCACCCAGATCGCCGGCCACCACGCGCGCGCCTCCCAGAAGGGCGACACGGTCACCACCGTGCAGCCGACCGCCGACACGTACGTCAACGCCGGCTCCACCGGCACCAACTACGGCACCGCGACCTCCCTCGCCGTGCGCGGCAGCGCCGCCTACGAGACGTACCTCCGCTTCCCGCTGCCCGCCGCCCCCGCCGGTACGCGGCTCACCGGGGCGGCACTGGAGGTCCGCACCGACTCGTCGTCGACGGCCGGATCCACCGACCCCGTGCTGGTCCGCCCGGTCACGGCGGCCTGGTCGGAGAACGAGGTCACCCACGCGTCCAGACCGGCCGTCGGCACCCAGCTCCTGGGCACCCTCACCCCACCGGCCGGCCCGAGCGGCAGCGCCTCCGTCCAACTGGACCGGGCCGCCGTCGGCGCCGCGCTGGGCGGCGACTACAGCCTGGCCCTGACCGGCGAGGGCACCGACGCGCTGTGGCTGTGGTCGCACGAGGCACCGGCGGCGGAGGGCACGCCTCGACTGATCCTCACCTTTTCGCCCCTCTGAATAGGCTCGTTCCGCCTCCGGGGCGCTTTCAGCGGGTGTCGGGAAGTCGACCGTGCTCGGCCCTTCGTTCCTCAGGGCCTCCGCGCGCTCGTCTTCCCGACACCCGCGCGCCCCTTCGGCTCCACGAGCGGCCCAATGGGGCGTCCTCCCCCTCCCGGGTGCAGGTGGGCCTCGCCCACGGGGGGCGCCGTGACCGTCACGTACTCATCGACCAGGAGCGACACATGCGCACCCACCTCCGTCGTCCCGCCGCCGTCTCGTTGCTGCTGGTGGGGGTGGTCGTCGTGGCCGGATGCTCCTCCGGTGACGACCCCGGCCGTACGGAGGCGGCGGCCCCCTCGGCGTCCGCGCCGGGCCTCTCCGCGGCCGACCGCCTCGCGGGGGAGCAGGACGGCACGGCCACCCACGGCCCCACCGCCGGCCCGACCGCCGGTCCCACCGCCGCCCCCGCGCCCGGCGGGTCCGTCCCGGTCGGGCCCGTACGGCCGGACGCGGCGCTCACCCCCGCCACCGGCTCCTTCACCCAGCGGGAGAAGGAGTACCTCAGCGGCCGGGTGCCCCGGACCGTCGACCCCGCCGCCGTCCTCGACGTCGGCAAGGAGACCTGCCAGCGGATCGCCCGCACCGCCAAGCACGACAAGGACGCCGCCGCCGCGGCCGTCGTCGCCGGGGACCTCCGCGACGCCGGCGACGCCGTCACCCACCTGTGCCCCGACCAGCGCCCCGTCCTCGACGCGGCCGCGGGCGGCTACCCGGACGGCACCCACGCCTCCCCGGCCGCCGGCCGCTACCGGACCGCGTCCGCCCGCCCCGGCTGCTCCTGGCAGGTCACCGATGCCCAGGGCACCCAGCTGGCCGGCGGCCCGGCACCCGGCGCCGCCGGCGACCGGCACACCCTGACCGTCCCGCCCGGCGCCGCCCGGTTCGTCTCCACCGGCTGCTACGCCTGGCTGCGCGCCTGACCGCCCGCCGCCCGGCCGTACACGGCCAGCAGCTCGTCCACCACGGCGTCCAGGGAGAAGGCCGACCCGGCCAGCGCGTGCGCCGCCGCCGAGGACTCCCCGGCGGCCGTCGGCTCCAGCAGCTCCAGCACGGCGCCCGCGAGACCCGACGCGTCCGCCACGACCCGGCCCGCACCCGCCTCCCGGACCGCCGACGCCAGCCCGTTCGACACGGTCACCACGGCCGGGGTGCCCACGGACAGCGACTCCAGGACCGACATCGGGAACGGCTCGTCCACCGACGGCAGCACGTACACGTGCGCCCGGCGCAGCTCGTCCAGCACCTGGTCGGGGGCCAGCGCCCCCACGAAGGTGACGCGCTCCCGCAGCCCCAGCCCGTCGACCAGCGCGCGCACGGCCGGCAGCTCGCCCTCGTCGGGACCGGCGACGACGAACCGCGCGTCCGGGTGGTGGCGCAGCACCTCCGGCACGGCCGCCACGAAGTCGCGCGGCCGCTTGCGGGCCTGGAGCCGCGCCGCGTACAGGATCCTCGGCGGCCCCTCCGGCGCGGGGCGCGGCTCCTGCCGGGGGACCCCGTTGACCAGGCGCACCGCGTGCGGCAGGGGCGCCCCGGCGACCGCGTCCAGGTCGCGCCGCTCGTGCCCGGTCAGGTACAGCACCGCGGCGGCGCCGCGCAGCGCCCGCCGCACGGCCAGCGCGTCGAGGACCTTCGCGAGGAGCCTGCCGCTGAGATCGACCATGCCGTGCGTCTGCAGCACCAGCGGTACCCGCGCGCGCAGCGCCGCCAGCGCCACGGGCAGCGTCACCAGGTCACGGGCCAGGTGCACGTGGACGACGTCCGCGCCGCGCACCAGCCGCCCCGCCCGGGCCAGCAGCGCCGGCGAGGTGAGGCCGCTGAAGCCGAGCGGCAGCACCCGGCGCGCCGGGTACAGCCGGGCGGGCACACCCTCCACGTCGGTGGGCGGCACGGGACCGAAACCGTCGGCCAGGGCCAGCAGGCGCGGCTCGTGGCCCCGGTCGCGCAACCCGTGCGCCAGGTTCAGGGCGACCCGGACGGGACCGCCGAACGCACCGGTGGGGGAGTGCAGGGTGACGGCGTGCAGGACGCGCAGGGGCGCGGTCACCTGGGCTCCTCGACGGGGCGGCGCGTACCGTCCGCGGTGTGCAGGGTCAGCTCCGGCAGGTCCCGGTGGAGCACGGCGCCGGCACCGACGACGGCGTGGCGGCCCACCCGGGTGCCGGCGAGGACGGTGGCGCGGGCGGCGACCCAGGCGCCGTCCTCGACCGTGATGGGCGCGTTGCGGTACCGGAAGTCGGCGGCGCGGTGGTCGTGGCCGCCGGTGCACAGCAGCGCCTCCTGCGAGACGCACACGTGGGCGCCGAGCGTGACCGGCTCCAGGTTGAGCAGCCAGGCGCCCTCGCCGATCCAGGTGTGGTCGCCGACGGTCAGCTTCCAGGGCCACAGGACGCGCACCCGGTGCCGTATCAGCACGTTCTCGCCGACCGTCGCGCCGAACGCGCGCAGCAGGGCCACCCGCAGCCGGGCCGGGCACCACCAGGTCGTGAAGACCAGGTTCAGCACCGCGAACCACAGCGCCTGGGTCAGCCGGCCCCGGCCCTTGTCGTACCCGGCCAGCGTGAACGCGGACAGGTCGCGCATGGTGCCGGTCTCCCCCCTGTGACCCCACTGCGGAATGACCATCAGATTAACGGCTCTACTGCCTTGATCCCAGGGCGCGTTCGGACCGTCTCGTTAGACTGCGCGGGACACGGCGGCGGGGGGTGGGGAGTGACGGTCGACACGACGCCCCGCGCCGCGCCGCGCGCCGCCTTGCTGCCGCCGCCCTTCCGGCCGCGGACGCTGCTGTCCAGGGCGCTCTCCGTACCGCTCGTCCTCGGCCTGTCGTGCTTCCTGCCGCTGGTCGTGGTCTCCCAGCCGGGCGAGGGCCCCCGCGACGCGGCGTTCTGGCTCCAGTGCGTCCTGACCGTCTACTGCGGCGTGCGGCTGTCCGCGATGGTGCTCACCGCCCGCCGCAAGCTGCTCCAGGCGACGTTCTGGATGTTCTGCTACATGGCGATGGGCGTCGCCCCGCTCGCCCAGGCGGTCCTCGGCCGCGTCCCCACCCCGGTCGTCGGCCCCCGCGAGGACCTGGTCCAGGCCGTCGCGCTGATCCTGCTGGGCTGCTTCGCCTTCGACGTGGGCGCCCTGCTCGCCCGGTACCGCGCCCGCCGGCGCCGCCGGGGCCGCGCCGCGGACCGGGGTGGCGCCCCCGGGGCCCGGCCGCTGCTGGTCCACCGCCGGCGCCTGCCGCTGCTGGTGCTGGCCGCCTTCGCCTGCGGCGGCCTGCTCGTCGTCAAGCTCGGCGGGCCCGCCGTCTTCTTCAGCAGCCGGCAGGAGATCATCGCCGGCATCGAGGACGCCGGCGTCTCCGGCGACGGCTCCCAGGCCGGCCAGGCGTTCCTGCGCGGCTTCGGCACCGTGCCGCCGCTCATCGCCCTCCTCGTGTACACGCGCCGGCTGGTCACCTCCCGGCGGGCCCGCCGCGCCTGGTCGGTCGTCACGGTGTTCGGCGCCCTCGTCGTCCTCAACGCCGTCGTGAACAACCCGGTCTCCAACCCGCGGTACTGGTTCCTGACGGTGCTGTTCGCGCTGCTGTTCACCGCCTTCCCGGTGAGCGCCGTCATGTACCGGGCGTCGCTGAGCCTCGGCGTGGTCGTCGCGCTGCTCGTCTTCCCGTTCGCCGACCGCTTCCGGTACGACGAGGACAACACCCGGCAGATCGAGACGACGTCGTTCCTGGAGCCGCTGGCGCTCAAGGACTACGACCAGGTCGGCATGTTCGCCAACACGATCACGTACGTGGAGTCCGGGCAGGGCCACACCTACGGCCGCCAGTTCGCCGGCTCGCTGCTGTTCGCCGTGCCCCGCTCGGTGTGGGCGGGCAAGCCGTCCGACACGGGGGTGATGGTCGGCGAGTGGATGGGCGCCGTCAACACCAACCTGTCGTCCCCGGTGTGGGCGGAGCTGTGGATCGACTTCGGGCCCGTCGGCATGACCGCCGGCATGGCCACCGTCGGGTACGCCGCCGCCCGCGTCGACCGGCGCGTGGCGCGCCGCGCCGTACGGGGCTCGCCGTCGGGCGGCCTGCTGCTGATCGCGGCGCCGCTGCTGGCGGGGTACTCCTTCATCCTCGTGCGCGGCCCGCTCCTCCAGGCCACCGGCAAGGTCGCGATCGCCGTCCTGTGCCTCGCGCTCGTCGCCACGCACCGCCGCGACCGGGGGGCCCGGCTCGACTGACCGGCCGCCCGTCAGGGCCCGGCGACGGCGGCGGCCCCCGGGGCGTCCGCCCGGCGGCGCACCCGCGCCACCCGCGCCCACGCGGCCAGCGCCTTCGCCCCCGAACCGGCCGCCAGCCCCCACGCCGCGCCCACCGCGCCACCCGCCGCGAACCCCGCGTACAGCAGCGCCACCGACAGCAGCGAGAACACGACCTGCACCGGCAGCGTCTCGCGCGGGCTCAGCACCCGCAGCGTGAGCAGCGCGCTCACCCCGAGACCCATCAGCGTGTACTGGGCCGCCGACGCGGGCAGCAGCGCCGCGACGGCCGGCCAGGTCCCGCCCAGCACGCGGCGGCCCCAGCCGTCCGGCAACAGCCACCACACCCCGCCCCACGCCGCGCCCGCCGCGGCCAGCGCGCAGCCCAGCAGCAGCGTCACCCGGACCACGGAGCGCCCGCCGCCCAGACGGTTCAGCAGCGGCGGGCCGAAGCCGTTCGCCGCGCCGAAGAACACGTTCAGCGGCCCGAAGAGCGCCGAGGCGCCCCGCAGCGCGCCCACCGCGAGGGGACTGCCCAGCAGGCCGAGGCAGAGCACCGCGACCTGGCCGGAGCCGTTGCCCACGGCGAACTCGACGGCGAACCGCCGCCCCAGGTGCCCCCGCCGCAGGTACCGCCGCAGTTCCGTGCGCGCCCCCGCCAGCGGCCGCCGCAGCAGCAGCGCCGCCACCGCGAGCCCCGGCAGCGCGGCCAGCCCCCACGCCAGCACCAGCCGCCCCGGCGACGCCCCGGCCGGCTGCGCCGCCAGCACCGCCACCGTCGACGCGAGCCGCAGCCCGTCCGCCGCCAGCGCGTGGTGCGGGCGCCCCAGCAGTGAGAAGCAGTACCGGGCCGCGTCCTGCAGCAGCACCACCGGCAGCACCGCGCCGAGCGCCACCAGGGCCCGTCCGCCCGGCGGCAGCGCCGCGCCCGCCGCGGCCAGTGCCGCGCCCGTCGCGCACGCGCCCGCCGCGGTGAAGGCGAGCGCCGAGCGGCAGGCCGCCGCCGCGGCGCCCGCGTCGCCGCGCACCAGCACCAGTGCCTGCCCGACGTACGCCATGAACAGGCCCAGGGCCACGGTGAACACCAGGTACACCATGGAGAACTCGGCGAACCCCGCCACCGTCGACAGCCGCGCGGCCAGCACCAGCACCAGGATGTTCGTCAGCCCCGCCGCGCCCTGGTCGAGGACCGAGGCGACGGCGGCGGTGCGGCCGGCGAGCGCCCCGCTCCCACCGCCGCCCCGCGCGCCGCTCACGACGGGTCGGGAGGCGTGACGGCGCGCAGCGCCATCGTCGTGGACCCGTCCTCGGGCACGTCGTCCGCCCCCGTCGGCCGACCCGGGCCCCCCGGCCGGCCCGGACCCCCACCGGGACCACCGGGACCACCCGGACCGCCCGGCCGGCCCGGACCGCCGGCGGGACCGGTCGGACCGCCCGCGGGGTCGGGGCGGCCGCCGTCCGGCAGGGGCCGGGCCGCGCCGCGCGGCTGCCCGTGCGCCCCCGCGGAGCCCTTCGCGCCCTTCCCGCCCCGCCGCCCGCCCTTGCCGCGCTGCCCGCGGTGCATGACGGTGCCGAGCACCGTGCCGCCCGCACCCGTGATCAGGTCCCGCAGCCGGGCCAGCTGCGACCGGTGCACCCCGCGCGGGTCGCACACCACGAGCACGCCGTCCACCCGGTCCACCAGCGCCAGCGCGTCGGCGTACGCGAAGACCGGCGGCGTCAGCACGATCACCGTGACGTTCGGGTCGTCGGCCTCCGCCACCAGCCGGGACGTCTCCGGCGACGTCAGCGCCCGCGCCACGTTGCGCACCCGGACGCCCGGCACCAGCTCGAAGCCGCCCGACTCCCCGGCGTCCACGGCCAGCCGCCGCCCGTTCGGCCAGCCCTCGCCCTCGCCGTCCCGCGTCCACGGCGGGCGGCCGATCTCCCGCGCCCGCAACTGGCCCTCCAGCGACGGCCGCCGCAGCTCCGCCTCCACGATCAGGACCCGCTTGCCGGTCTCCGCGAACGACGCCGCCAGGTTGACCGCCACCGCCGCCGCCGTACGGCTGGAGCCGCGCGGCGCCGCCACCAGCAGCCGCCGCCGGTCGGCGAACCGCTGGTCGTAGGCGAGCCGGTAGGCGATGGAGCGGTACTCCTCGGCGAGCGGCGAGTCCTCCCGGTCCTCCGTCAGCAGCGGGTCGGTGTCGCGGCTGCGCGGCAGCGAGCCGAGGACGGGCGCGCGCAGCGCCCGCGCCACGTCTCCCTCCGAGCGGGCCGCCGGGTCGAACACCAGCCGCACCCAGGCCAGCAGCAGTCCGAGCGCCACACCGACGGCCCCGCCGAGCCCCAGGGACAGCGCCCAGCCCGGACCGTCCGACGCGGTGGGCGGCGTCGCCGTCCTGATCACCTTGCCGGGCGTCACGTCGAGCGCCTTCAGCTTGCTGATCCGGTTGCTCAGCTCGGTGATCCGGTTGAGCAGGTTGGCCTTGACCGCGAAGTCCGCCTCCGCCTCGACGGCGGACCTGCCGTCGAGTTCCCGCGCGAGCTCGTCGTGCTGCCGGGCGACCGGGTCGAGCTGCGCCTGGAGCCCCCTGATCATCGTGTCGCGGATCTGCTCGGTCTGCTCCCTGCGGTCCGCCAGGTACGCCGCGACCAGCGCGTTCGCCCGGCGCGCCGACACCTGCGGGTCGGCGGTGGTGTAACTGAAGCGCAGCACCTGCGACTTGGGCGGGTTGGTGACCTGCAGACCGGACACCAGGCCCGCCGGGTCGCCGGGGAAGTCCAGCGCGTCGGCGGCGCGTTCGGCGGTGCGGCGGCTGGTGGCGGCCTGCCGCTCGGTGTTCATGTCGAGGGTCTTCTCGACGGCGATCGACGGGTTGAACGGGTCCTCGGTCGGCACCCGCAGCACCACGTCGCTCGTCGCCACGTACGTGTCCGAGGTGCTGTACCCGAGCCAGGCGCCGCCCAGCAGCCCGAGCAGCACGCCGCCCGCGATCAGCCGCGGGTACCGCAGCAACTGCCGGAACTGGTCCCGCAGGAGGTCCGGTTCGTCGTCCACCGGGACCGGGGGCACCCCCGCCGCCCCGCCCTGCGCCTGCGTCACCGGCCCGCTCCTTCCACCCCGGCGCCCCCGGCGCCCCCCGCCAGCACCTCGTCGAGCAGCGCGTCGTACCGGGCCAGCCCCGCCGCCCGGCCCAGGTGCGCCTCGACGTGCCGGGGCCCCGCCGCGCCCAGCACGGCCGCCCTCCCCGGATCGGCCGCCAGCCCCCGTACGGCCTCCAGCAGCGCGGCCGGGTCCTCCGGCGGCACCAGCACGCCCGCGCCCGAGCGCCGCACCTCCTGCGCCGTGCCGCCGCCGTCGGCGACCGACGCGACGACCGGCCGCCCGGTGGCGAAGTACGAGGTCAGCTTGGAGGGCACGCTCATGTCGAGCACCGAGGCCCGCTGCGTCACCGCCAGCACGTCCGCGGCGGCCAGCACCTCGGGGAAGTCGGCGTCGTCGACGGGCGGCAGGAACTCCAGGTTGGGCACGTCCGCGGCGAGCCGCTCCAGCGCCCCGCGCTGGCTGCCGTCGCCCATCAGCACCACCCGTAGGCCCGGGGCGAGGCGGGCCGCGCCGACCAGCACCTCCAGGCCCTGCTTGAGGCCCATGTTCCCGGAGTGCAGCACCACCGTGTCGGCCGGCGCCCACCCCAGGCGGCGGCGCGTCTCCTCGCGCGGCCGCGCCGGAGCCGCCACGTGCGACCAGTTCGGCACCGTGCGGACGCGCTCCGGCGGCACGCCCAGCGCGGTCACCCGTGCGGTGAACGTCTCGTGGATGACGCCGACGAGCGTGGCCCGGCGCAGCGCGTACGCCTCGACGCGCGCCGCTGCCGCCGCCGCCCGGTCCCCGCCCTCGATGCCGCTCTGCGCGGCGGCCGCGCCCATCAGGTCCTGCACCACGGGTATGTACGGCACCCGCCAGCGCGCCGCGAGCCGGGCGGCCACCACGCCCCCGGCGAGACTGGGCAGTTGGGCCACGACCGCGTCGGGCCGCGGCATCCGGGGCGGCGCGGCCAGCTGGTGCGCCAGCAGGGACCCCTCGAACAGCGCGCGCCGCACCGCCGTCTGCCGGCCGGGCACGGTGTGGCGCCTGCGGTGCACGGTCACGCCCCCGCGTGTCTCGGTGCGCCGCCACGCTCCCCGGTACGCCGGGTCGACCGACCAGGACGGGTAGTGCGGCATGCCGGCCAGGACGTGCGTCTCGTGTCCGCGCGCCGCCCAGTGCTCGGCCACCTGCGTCGCGTACGGGCCTATCCCGGTGTGCTCGGGGGCGTAGTTGGTGGACACCAGCAGCAGGCGCCGTCGCCGTCCGCCGTCGTCCCGTCCGGTCCCGTCCGCGTCCCGCATCCGCAGCCCCCTCGTGACGAACGATCGCTCGCCGCACCCTAATCGTTCACCTGTCCTGCGCGAAGTGTGCACGGTACTGTCGGCCGGGACGAGCCCAGACACGGGGGGACAGGCCGTTCCAGAGGGGGGCAAGCGAGCCATGTCGGAGCGCACACCATATCGGGTGGGATATGCACCGGGGGCCTACGACCTGTTCCACATAGGGCACTTGAACATCCTCCGGCACGCCCGGCAGCACTGCGACTACCTCGTCGCGGGCGTCGTCTCGGACGAGATGGCGGAGCGCGCCAAGGGCCACCGCCCGGTCATCCCGCTCATCGAGCGGCTGGAGATCGTCCGCAACGTCAAGTACGTGGACGCCGCGTTCGTCGAGACCGTGCCCGACAAGCTGGAGACCTGGAAGCAGGTCCGGTTCGACGTGCTGTTCAAGGGCGACGACTGGCGCGGCACCCCGCGCGGCGAGCGGCTGGAGCGGGACTTCGCGGCCGTGGGCGTCGACATCGTCTACTTCCCGTACACGGTGCACACCTCCAGCACGCAGCTGCGCCGCGCCCTGGACGCCCTGACTCAGCAGACGGCGGCCGCCCCGCCGGGCGGGCACCTCAACGGCTGAGCTCGCGGAACCACTTCACCAGGAACACGGGCAGGTACAGCACGGCCGCGACGCCCAGCAGCCCGTACCCCCACCGGAACAGCGGCCCGCCGCCCAGCAGCAGGAACACCAGGCAGAAGACGCCGTGGTCCACCGGCAGCAGCGCCACCGCGCGCAGCACCGACGGCGCGGGCGGGGCACCGCCCGGCGCGGCCCTCCGCTTGAGCTGCTCGGTGAGCAGCCCGCCGAAGAACGTGACGATCGAGGCGAGGAGGAACACCAGCGGCACCAGCAGCCACCCGTCGGACCCGGTGCCGAAGTGCTCGGGGTGGCGGTGGAAGGCGATCAGCACGGCGCTGTGCAGCGCGGTCGTCTTGGCGCAGTCCACCACGTGGTCCAGCCACTCGCCCGCCGGGCTGCCGCCGCCCCGCAGCCGCGCGAGCTGGCCGTCCGCCGAGTCGAAGGCGAACCCCACGGCCAGCGCCAGCCACACCAGCACCCCGGTCCACCACGACGGCGCGGCCAGCGCGAGCACCGCGATTCCGGTGAAGCCGAACGCCGCGCTGACCAGGGTGACCTGGTTGGGCGAGAGCCCGGCGACGTACGAGCCGGCCGCGAGGACCCGGCCCGCCGGCCGGTTCACGAACCGGGAGTACAGCGACACCCCCTTGGCCGTCTTCTGGGCCCCGCCCAGGCGCCGCAGGGCCTCGCCCCCGGTCATCCGCGCCGCTCCCGCGGCCGTGCCGCTCGTCGCCCCGGCCATCGCCACCCCCTGCGTCCTCACCCCGTGGAAGCGTTCATGATGGCAGGGGGCCCCGGCCCGCGGTACGGCATCGGCCCATCCCGCACGCCCCGCCCGCCCCACACGTGTCGGCCGTCCCCTGCGCACCGGCCCGGGGCCCCGCGCCACCCCCGTACGGCACCGTCCGGTCCCCCGTCCGCGGTCCGCGCGCCGCCCTCGGCCCGCCCCGGCCGCCCCCGGCGCGGCCCCGGGCCCGACCCGTGCCGGTCAGCCCGCCGACGCCGGGGACCTCCGTGCCGAGGCCGGCACGGGCGTGTCCTCCCGGATCGCCTTCCACACCGCGTCCGCCTGCGGCCGGGCCGGCACGACCCGGTTCGGGTCGGCCCCGTCGTACACGACGGGCAGCATGACCGTGTCCATCGCGGCCGGGTCGATCCCGCGCATGCCGCGGCCGAACTCGACGAGCGCGGTCAGCGAGGCCAGCTCGGAGTCCGTGGTCAGCGACTCGGTCAGGGACCGCGCGATCCGGAACGACTTCGCCGGGCTGCCCAGCAGGTCCTGCCGCTGCACCTCGCGCAGGAGCGCCGTGAGGAACTGCTGCTGGAGGCCGATGCGCCCCAGGTCGCTGCCGTCCCGGTAGCCGTACCGGGTGCGGACGAACCTCAGCGAGTCGGTGCCGTCCAGCCGGTGCGTGCCGGGCTCCAGGGAGAAGCCGCCCCTGGTGTCCCGGATCGGCTCGCGGACCTCGACGGTCACCCCGCCCAGCTCGTCGACGAGGTCCTTGAACCCGGCGAAGTCGATCTCCAGGAAGTGGTCGATGCGGACGCCGGACATCTTCTCGACCGTCTTCACCACGCAGGGCGCGCCGCCCGTCGCGTAGACGGAGTTGAACATCACGCGCTCGGCCGGGCCGGTCCCGCCGCCGTCCGGCGTCGTGCAGGACGGGCGGTCGACGAGGGTGTCGCGGGGGATGCTCACGGCGACGGCCTTCGCGCGGTCCCCCGACACGTGCACCACGAGGGCGGTGTCCGACCGGGCGCCGGCCACGGCGCCGCCGTCGAGCCGCGCGTTCTCCCCGGCCCGCGAGTCGGAGCCGAGGACGAGCAGGTTCGTCGCGTCCAGCGCGCCGGGCGCCTTGCGCGGCCGGTCGTCGCCGAGGGCCCTGCCGATGTCGACGCCGGTGAGGTTCCCGTCGAGGCTGCGGTACGCCCACCAGCCGGCGGCGGCGGTGGCGACCAGCACGGCGGCGCACCCGATCCCGACGCCCCGCCACACGCGCCGCCGGGTCCGTCCGCGCGGCCCTCCCGGCCCCCGTCCGTCCCCGCCGTCCGTCCTGGTGCTCTCCGTCACGGTTTCCCCTCCCCGCGGATCCCGGCCCCCCGACCGGTCGGTGAACTATAGACGTCCGCCCGGCGCCGGGGGAGGCCGTCGGCGGCCCCGGACGACGAAAAAGGGGCGCCGCACCGGGAAGACCCGGTGCGGCGCCCCTCGCGGTCGCGCGGCGGCTAGTGCACGCCGCCCATCAGCGGCTGGACCCGCTTGCGGTACATGAAGATCGCGATACCGCCCGCCACGGCGATGGCGCCCTGGCTGGCGAACCACCACTCGGTGTCGGTCGGCGCGCCGACCAGCTGGAGCAGCGAGATCACGGACGAGCCGGCGGTCACGGCGAGGAACCAGACGCCCATCATCTGCGACGCGTACTTGGCCGGGGCCAGCTTCGTCGTCAGGGAGAGGCCGACGGGGGAGAGGGTCAGCTCACCCACGGTCTGGATCAGGTACACCGAGCACAGCCACAGCGGGGTGACCTTGACGCCGCCCGCCGACGCGGTCTGCGCCAGCATCATCACGAAGAAGGAGCTGCCGATCAGCACCAGGCCGGTCGCGAACTTGCTGAGCGTGCTCGGCTCCTTGCCGCGGCGCGCGAGCGCCACCCAGAGCCAGGCGAAGACCGGCGCGAGCGCCATCACGTACAGCGGGTTGAGCGACTGGAACCAGCTCGACGGGAACTCGAAGCCGAACAGGGAGCCGGCGGTGTTGTCCTTCGCGAACAGGGTCAGCGTCGAACCGGTCTGGTCGTAGATCGCCCAGAACGCGGCGGCGGCCACGAAGAACCAGACGTACGCCGACATCCGGGACCGCTCGACCGGCTCCAGGTCGCTGTCGCGGCGCACCCGCACCAGGTAGTACGTCGGCAGCGCGAGGCCCAGGACGGTCAGCGGCCACAGGACCCAGTCGATGGTGAACTGGCCGCTCAGGCCGACCAGGGCGTACGCGACGGCCGCGACGGCCAGCCAGATCATGGCGCGCTTGATGATGCTCGCGCGCTCGGTCTCGGACAGCGGGGCCGGCACCTGGCTCGACTCGGGCGCCAGGTTGCGGAAGCCCAGGAAGTAGAAGAGCAGGCCGGCGGCCATGCCCACGCCGGCCAGGGCGAAGCCGTAGTGCCAGTTGACCTTCTGGCCGACCCAGCCGATGGTCAGCGGGGCGACGAAGGCACCGAGGTTGATGCCCATGTAGAAGATCGTGAAGCCACCGTCGCGGCGCGGGTCGTTCTTGTCCCGGTAGAGGTGGCCGACCATCGTCGAGATGTTGGCCTTCAGCAGGCCGGAACCGGCGGCGATGAAGCCCAGGCCGACGAAGAACGACACGGTGGTCGGCAGCGCCAGCAGGAAGTGGCCGATCATGATGACCGTGCCGGAGATCGCCACCGTCTTGCGGGCGCCCCAGACGCGGTCACCGAACCACCCGCCCGGCAGGGCGAGCAGGTACACCATCGCGTTGTACACCGAGTAGATGGCGATGGCTGTGGCGTCCTCGAACCCGAGACCGCCGTCGGCGACCTCGGCCGACAGGTACAGCACGAGCAGGGCGCGCATGCCGTAATAGCTGTAGCGCTCCCACATCTCGGTCATGAAGAGGTTGGCCAGGCCGCGGGGGTGGCCGAGGAAGGTCTTCTCGTAACCAGGGGTACTGGCCGAGTCCTTCGTCAGGCTGGACGCCATGGTCGATCCTTGTTCGTTCGGGACGCGTGTCGCTTCATGGGCGGCCCGCGCCCGCTCCGGGCGGCCGGCACCGGTACGGCGGGGGCCGCACCGGGATCCACACCCGCCGCGCGAGTCGAACGTCGCGCCGCGGGCCCGGCCCACAGGTCTTTCCTTCGCCGAGCAGAAAAGAGACCTTTGGTGCGTCAACGAGTGATGCCACCAAAGGTCCCCGATTACCACTTCGAACGTCTCGCCACCATACGCCACGACAGTACGGCATATGGAAGGACTTGAGAGATGGATCACAGGCACCGAAGGAACCGCGCGCACACAATCGAAGGTCATCACCAGGATGACACCCGTGAGCCCCAGGGCAGGATGATCATGACTCGATCTCCCCACGACCCACACGCCGCGCGGACTACCATCACTGCATGACGCGTGTACTGCTCGCCGAGGACGACGCCTCCATCTCGGAACCGCTGGCCCGCGCCCTGCGGCGCGAGGGGTACGAGGTCGAGGTGCGGCAGGACGGGCCCGGCGCGCTCGACACGGGACTGCGGGGCGGCGTCGACCTCGTCGTCCTCGACCTGGGCCTGCCGGGCATGGACGGCCTGGAGGTCGCCCGCCGGCTGCGCTCCGAGGGGCACACGGTGCCGATCCTCGTGCTGACCGCCCGCGCCGACGAGGTCGACACCGTCGTCGGGCTCGACGCCGGCGCCGACGACTACGTCACCAAGCCGTTCCGGCTCGCCGAGCTGCTCGCCCGCGTCCGGGCCCTGCTGCGGCGCGGCGCCGCCGAGCCCGCCCCGCAGCCCGCCACGCACGGCGTCCGCATCGACGTCGAGTCGCACCGGGCCTGGATGGGCGACGAGGAGCTCCAGCTCACCGCGAAGGAGTTCGACCTGCTGCGCGTCCTGGTCCGCGACGCCGGCCGGGTCGTCACCCGCGACCAGCTGATGCGCGAGGTCTGGGACACCACGTGGTGGTCGTCCACGAAGACCCTCGACATGCACATCTCCTGGCTCCGCAAGAAGCTCGGCGACGACGCGGCGAACCCCCGCTACATCGCCACCGTGCGCGGTGTCGGCTTCCGCTTCGAGAAGAGCTGAGGCGACTCCTCCGTGCGCCGCCGCCTGATCAACTCCACGCTCGCCGTGGTGCTGGTCGTCATCTCCGTCTTCGGGGTCTCCCTCGTCATCGTCGAGACCCGGACGATCACCAGCAGCGCCCAGGAGAGCGTCGAGTCGGAGGCGCTGCGGCTCGCCAGCATCGTCGACAGCCGCCTCGTCGGCGGCGAGCGCGTGGACCCCGACATCCTCTCCGACCACGGCGGCGCCGAGCGGTACGCCCGGATCGAGATCCCCGGCAGCCCCGTCATCGAGGTCGGCACCCGCCCCGAGGGCAGCGTCATCCGCGGCACGGCCGTGGGGGAGCACGGCGAGAAGGTCACCGTCGAGGAGTCCCGCTCGTCCGTCACCCGCGAGGTCGGCCGCACGCTGCTGATCATCGGCGCGGTCGCGCTGCTCGCCGTCGTGGCGGCCGTCCTCCTCGCCGTACGGCAGGCCAACCGGCTCGCCTCCCCCCTCACCGACCTCGCCGAGACCGCCGAGCGGCTGGGCTCCGGCGACCCCCGGCCGCGCCACCGGCGCTACGGGGTGCCCGAGCTGGACCGGGTCGCGGACGTGCTGGACGCGTCCGCCGAGCGGATCGGGCGGATGCTCACCGCCGAGCGCAGGCTCGCCGCGGACGCCTCCCACCAGCTGCGGACCCCGCTGACCGCGCTGTCGATGCGGCTGGAGGAGATCGCCGTCACCGACGACCTGGACACCGCCCGCGAGGAGGCGACGATCGCGCTCGCGCAGGTCGAACGGCTCACGGACGTCGTCCAGCGGCTGCTCACGAACTCCCGCGACCCCCGTACCGGCTCCGCGGTCGCCTTCGACCTCGACGAGGTCGTCAAGCAGCAGATCGAGGAGTGGCGGCCGGCCTACCGCAGCGCGGGCCGGGCGGTCGTACGATCCGGGAAGACCGGCATGCGGGCCGTCGGCACGCCGGGCGCGGTCGCCCAGGTGCTGGCCGCCCTGATCGAGAACTCGCTGATGCACGGCGGCGGCACGGTGGCCCTGCGCACCCGCGTCACCGGCAACCAGGCCGTCGTCGAGGTCACCGACGAGGGGCCGGGCGTTCCCGAGGACCTCGGCGCGCGGATCTTCGAGCGGACCATCAGCGGGCGCAACTCCACGGGCATCGGCCTGGCGGTGGCCCGCGACCTCGCGGAGGCGGACGGCGGCCGGCTGGAGCTCGTCCAGCTGAAGCCCGCCGTGTTCGCGCTCTTCCTCAGCCGCGAGACCGTCCGCAGGGACGGCGACCGCCACGACGACGAACCCCCGCCGCCCCGCCCGATCCGCTAGCCGGCCAGCCGCCAGCCGCCAGCCGCCAGCCGCTAGCCGCTAGCCGCCAGCCGCCAGCCGTCAGCCGTGGCCGTGGACCGTCAGCGCCGGCCCGCGGGTGCGGGGGCGTCCTCGGGCCGCCGCTGACCCAGGATCGCCGGCTTCCCGGGCGCCGGGTCGGCGTCGGCGTCCGCGTCGGCGTCGGCCTCCGTCTCCTCCTCCGCCCGGGCCTCCGGGAGCGTCCGGAACACCCACGTGCGGTAGGACCAGAACCGGAACAGCGTGCCGACGCCGATGCCGAAGAACTTGAAGAAGTTGTTCTGCAGCGGACTGTCCCAGCCGAAGCCGTACGTCGCCGCGTACAGGATTCCGTTCTCGATCACCATTCCGGCCGCGCTGAAGACGAAGAACAGCGTCGCCTCACGGGTCCGCCGCGTCTTGTCCCGGTCCCGGTAGGTGAAATAGCGGAAACCGACGTAGTTGCAGGCGATGGCGATGACCGTGGCCAGCAGGCTCGCCCGCACGACGGGCAGGTCGGTGGTCTGGCGCAGCACGTTGAAGGCCGCCATGTTCACCAGCAGGCCGATTCCGCCGACGAGACCGAATTTCGCTATCTCCCGGACGAGCCGCTCCAGCCGCACCCGCACGGCGCTCTGTTCCGTCATAATGATCGTTTCAGTCCCGTCCGCCGGCCGTGTGCGTCAACCCCGTCATGCTAACCATCACCCGGTCGGGACGCGCGGGTAAGCGAGCCCGGGAAGACCCTTCCGGCGGGCACCGTCACGCGCCGCGACGGGCGGCGGATACCCTAGGAGGGTGACGTTCCCGGTAGTCGGCATGGTCGGCGGCGGACAGCTCGCCCGTATGACCCACGAGGCGGGCATCCCCCTCGGCATCAGATTCAGGCTTCTCAGTGACACCCCCCAGGACTCCGCGGCCCAGGTGGTGAGCGATGTCGTCATCGGCGACTACCGCGACCTGGACACGCTGCGTGACTTCGCGCGCGGCTGTGACGTGATCACCTTCGATCACGAGCACGTGCCGACCGAGCACCTCAGGGCCCTGGAGGCGGACGGCGTCCCCGTCCGCCCCGGGCCCGACGCGCTCGTGCACGCCCAGGACAAGGGGGTGATGCGCGCCAGGCTCGACGCGATCGGCGTGCCCTGCCCCCGCCACCGCATCGTGGCGGACCCCGCCGACGCCGCGGCGTTCGCGGCGGAGGGCGACGGGTTCCCGATCATCCTGAAGACGGTGCGCGGCGGGTACGACGGCAAGGGCGTGTGGTTCGTGCGCTCCGAGGAGGACGCCCGCGACCCGTTCCTCGCCGGCGTCCCGGTCCTCGCCGAGGAGAAGGTCGACTTCGTCCGCGAGCTCGCGGCGAACGTGGTCCGCTCCCCGCACGGCCAGGCCGTCGCCTACCCGGTCGTGGAGTCGCGCCAGGTCGACGGCGTGTGCGACACGGTCATCGCCCCGGCGCCCGGCCTGCCCGAGGAGCGCGCCCTGGAGGCCCAGGGCCTCGCCCTGCGCGTCGCGGAGGAGCTCGGTGTCGTCGGCCACCTCGCGGTCGAGCTGTTCGAGACCCGCGACGGCCGCATCCTCGTCAACGAGCTGGCGATGCGCCCGCACAACTCCGGGCACTGGACCCAGGACGGCGCGGTCACCTCGCAGTTCGCCAACCACGTCCGGGCCGTCCTCGACCTCCCGCTCGGCGACCCGCGTCCGCGCGCCCGGTGGACGGTCATGGCGAACGTCCTCGGCGGCGACTACCCCGACATGTACCAGGGGTACCTGCACTGCATGGCCCGCGACCCGCAGCTCAAGATCCACATGTACGGCAAGGACGTGAAGCCCGGCCGCAAGGTGGGCCACGTCAACACCTACGGCGACGACCTGGACGACGTGCTGGAGCGCGCCCGCCACGCCGCCGACTATCTGCGAGGAACGATCGTTGAGTAATGCACTCGTGCCGCTCGTGGGCATCGTCATGGGCTCCGACTCCGACTGGCCCGTCATGGAGGCGGCCGCGCAGGCACTCGACGAGTTCGAGATCCCGTACGAGGTCGACGTCGTCTCCGCGCACCGCATGCCGCGCGAGATGGTCGCGTACGGCGAGCGGGCCGCCGACCGCGGCCTGAAGGCGATCATCGCCGGGGCCGGCGGCGCCGCCCACCTGCCCGGCATGCTCGCCTCGGTCACCCCGCTGCCGGTCATCGGCGTGCCGGTGCCGCTGAAGTACCTCGACGGCATGGACTCGCTGCTCTCCATCGTGCAGATGCCGGCCGGCGTCCCCGTCGCCACGGTCTCCGTGGCCGGCGCCCGCAACGCCGGGCTGCTCGCGGTGCGGATGCTCGCCGCGCACGACGCGGACCTGCTGGCGCGGATGAAGGAGTTCCAGCAGGAGCTGAACGACCAGGCCACGGAGAAGGGCAAGCGCCTGCGGGCGAAGGTCGAGGGCTCCACGTCCTTCGGCTTCGCGAAGTGACCGCCGGCGGTAGCCCGGTGCCCGGCGGACGGGACCTCGGTGCGGCCCGCGGGCTGCTCGCCGAGTTCCCCGTCGCCGACGGGCACAACGACCTGCCGTGGGCGCTGCGCGAGCAGGCCGGGTACGACCTGGACCGCCTCGACGTGGCCGCCGACCAGACCGGCCGCCTCCACACCGACCTGCCGCGGCTGCGCGCGGGCGGTGTGGGCGCCCAGTTCTGGTCGGTGTACGTGCGCAGCGACATGGCCGGCGACGACGCGGTCAGCGCGACGCTGGAGCAGATCGACTGCGTCGACCGGCTGCTGGCCCGCCATCCCGGGGAGCTGGCCCCCGCGCTGACCGCCGACGACATGGAGGCCGCCCGCGCCCAGGGCCGCATCGCGTCGCTGAAGGGCGCCGAGGGCGGGCACTCCATCAACGCCTCCCTCGCCACGCTCCGCGCCCTGTACGCGCTGGGCGTGCGCTACATGACGCTCACCCACAACGACAACGTCGCGTGGGCGGACTCGGCGACGGACGTGCCCCGGGTCGGCGGGCTGTCGGCGTTCGGCCGCGAGGTGGTCCGGGAGATGAACCGCCTGGGCATGCTGGTGGACCTGTCGCACGTGGCCGCGACGACGATGCGGGACGCGCTGGACACGAGCGAGGCGCCGGTGGTCTTCTCCCACTCGTCGTCCCGCGCCGTCTGCGACCACCCGCGCAACGTCCCCGACGACGTGCTGGAGCGGCTCCCCGCCAACGGGGGCGTCGCCATGGCCACGTTCGTCCCGAAGTTCATCCTGCCCGCGGCGGCGGAGTGGACGGCGCGCGCGGACGAGAACCTGCGGGCGCACGGCTTCCACCCCCTGGACACCACCCCGGAGGCGATGCGCCTGCACGCCGCCTTCGAGGAGGCGAACCCCCGCCCGGCCGCCACGGTCGCCACGGTCGCCGACCACCTCGACCACATGCGGGAGGCCGCCGGCGTCGACCACGTCGGCATCGGCGGCGACTTCGACGGCACGGCCTTCACCCCGGAGGGCCTGGAGGACGTGGCCGGCTACCCGAACCTGATCGCGGAGCTCCTCGCCCGCGGCTGGTCCCGGACGGACCTGTCCAAGCTGACCTGGCGCAACGCGGTCCGCGTCCTGCGCGACGCGGAGGCCGTCGCCCGCGACGCGTCCGGGCGCCGGGGCCCGTCCACCGCCACCCTGGCCGCACTGGACGGCTGACCGCCCCGTACGCCTCCCCGGCCACTGATCTCCCACCGGAAACAGGGGCGACGCGTACAACCACCTCCCTCCGTCGCGGGTCTATCGAGCGGTGCGCACCGACGTGCGCGCCGCCCGGTTCATCAGGAGGGACTTCCTTGGCTTCCGCACGCACCACCCGTCGCCGTCTCGGCGCCGCCGTCGCCACCGTCCTCGCCGTGACGCTCGGCGCCGGCGTCCTGGCCTCGCCCGGCGCGGTGGCCGCTCCCGCCGCCGTGACCGGGGCCGCCACCGCCGCCACCGACGAGGTGGGGCTGCCCCTGGACGCCGAGGTCGTCAGCACCGGCGACACGGGCTACCTCACCTCCCGGAAGGACGCCTCCGGCGGCACGGTCCTGGAGTGGCGCACGTACGCCGACGGCTCGGTGCTGCCCGTCGACGCGGGCACCGTGGGGTACGACAGCAACTCCGACGTCGTCGTGACCGGCGACGGCGGCAGCACGGTCTTCCTGCGGGACATGCGGGCGGGCGCCGCCTGGTCCGCTTCCTTCGACCTCGCGGCCGAGTTCAAGCCCGGGGCGAAGCTCGTCGGCGTGGCCGGCGCGCACCTCTTCGTGAGCGTCCCGACCACCGGGGACTACCGCGAGCTGTGGGAGCTCACCCGGGTCGACGGGGCCACCGAGAAGACGAAGCTCACGTCCGGCTCCTACCAGATGGACTACAAGGTCGTCGCCTTCACCGGCACCGACGTGCTCGTCCTGGGCACCAACCGGGTGTTCTCCGGGGCCGGCTACCGGACCCACTACTGGAAGGCGCGCACCCGCGTCGGCAGCGGCGCGCCCGTCGACGGGACCGGCGTGGAGAGCATCGGCCCGTGGCGGCAGACGTCCACGGGCGCCCACACCGCCGACTACGAGGCGTGGACCGAGTACGTCGGCGGGGTCACGCGGTTCGCCGTGGACGGGGAGGGCTACCGGAACTTCGACATGGACGCCTCCCTGAGCGGCGCCGTCATCGCCGGCATCGCCGGGGACACGCTGCTCTACGGCGTCCCCGGGCAGACGGACGGCGCGACGCCGAGCCCGCTGTACGCGCGGAGCATCCCCCACACCACCGCCGCGCCGTACAAGCTGCTGGAGCACTTCTCCAGCGTGGCCCACGCCCCGGACGGCAGCCTGCTCGTGCGCGGCGCCACCGCCGAGGCCGACGGCCTGTTCCGGATCCGGAACGGGGCCGTCGGCGCCCGCCCGAGCGTCACGCTCGTGGCGGACACGGGCCGGGTCACGGCCGTTCGGGTGACCGAGTCGAAGGTCCCCACCGCGGTGGACCTGGAGAAGCCGGGCACCGCGGTCCCGATGGAGTGGACCCTGTCCCGCCCGAACGCCACCGTGGACCTCGTGCTCACCCACACCGCCACCGGCACGAAGCTCACCCGGAACCTGCCCCAACCGGTCTCCGACAGCCGCTTCGCCTTCGCCTGGGACGGCGTCCTGGACGGCGCCAGCGCCCCGAACGGCGCCTACACCTGGCAGATCACCGCCACCCCGGCCGACGGCGTCGGCGCCTCGGCGACCGCCTCGGGGGGCTTCTCGGTCTCGCGCCGGGCCAACCCGCACGACTTCAACGACAACGGCTCGACGGACGTCCTCGCCCGGGACGCCTCGGGTGTGCTGTGGCGGGACGACCTCTTCGACTGGCCGTCGGGCGACCAGGTCACCACCGCCAAGCGGACGCGGGTCGGCACCGGCTGGCAGGTCTACAACCGGATCGAGGCGACGGGGGACCTCGCCGGCACGCCGACGGGCGACCTCGTGGCCCGCGACGCCTCCGGCGTCCTGTGGCTGTACCTGGGCAGGGGCGACGGCGCCTTCACGGCCCGCGCCAAGGTCGGCACCGGCTGGCAGATCTACGACAGGATCACCGGCGGCAGCGACCTCACCGGCGACGGCCGCCCCGACCTCGTCGCCACCGACACCTCCGGCGTCCTGTGGCTCTACCGGGCCACCGGCAGCGCGACCGCCCCCTTCGCCACCCGCGTCAAGCTCGGCACCGGCTGGCAGGTCTACCACCAGATCACCGCCGTCGGCGACATCGCGGGCGGCACGGCCGGCGACCTCGTCGCCACCGACGCCTCCGGCGTCCTGTGGCTCTACCAGGGCAACGGCACGGGCAACTTCACCGCCCGCGTCAGGGTCGGCTCCGGCTGGAACGCCTTCTCCCAGCTCGTCGGCGCCGGGGACGTCACCGGCGACGGCCGCCCCGACCTGATCGCCTACGGCGCGAACGGCACGTACGTCTACCGCTCGACCGGTTCGGCGACGGCCCCGTTCGGCCGGCAGACGACCACCCTGTACGCGGGCGAGGGCACCCGGTTCAACACCCTCGCCTAGACCCCGCCGGACCACCCGGCCGGGCCGTTCGCCGCGCGGACCTCCGCGCGGCGGGCGGCCCGGCCCCCAGGGGCTTCGCCCGGCCCGCGGCCGGGGCGTCCTACGCGCGCGGGCGGCCCATCGCGCGGAACGTCCAGCCCGCCGCGCGCCACAGGTCGGCGTCCAGGGCGTTGCGGCCGTCCAGGATGACCCTCGCGTTCACGACCTCGCCCAGCTCCTTCGGGTCGACCTCGCGGAACTCCCGCCACTCGGTGAGGTGGAGCACCACGTCCGCGCCGCGCGCGGCCTCCAGGGCGCTGTCCGCGTAGCCGAGCGTGGGGAAGACGCGGCGGGCGTTGTCCATGCCCTTCGGGTCGTACACGGTGACCTGGCCGCCCTGCAGGTGGATCTGCCCGGCGACGTTCAGCGCCGGCGAGTCCCGCACGTCGTCCGAGTCGGGCTTGAAGGTGGCGCCGAGCACCGCGACCCGCTTGCCGAGGAACGTGTCGCCGCCGAGCGCCTCGCGGGCCATGCCGACCATCTGGCCGCGGCGCCGCATGTTGATGGAGTCGATCTCGCGCAGGAACGTCAGCGCCTGGTCGGCGCCGAGCTCGCCCGCGCGGGCCATGAACGCCCGGATGTCCTTGGGCAGGCAGCCGCCGCCGAAGCCGATGCCGGCGCGCAGGAACTTGGCGCCGATCCGGTCGTCGTGGCCGATGGCCTCCGCCAGCTTGGCGACGTCGCCGCCGGCCGCCTCGCAGACCTCCGCCATCGCGTTGATGAAGGAGATCTTCGTGGCGAGGAAGGAGTTCGCGGCGGTCTTCACCAGCTCGGCGGTCGGGAAGTCCGTCACGACGAACGGCGAGCCCTCGCCGATCGGCACCTCGTACACCTCGCGCAGGACCTTCTCCGCGCGCTCGCTCTCCACGCCGGCGACGATCCGGTCCGGGTGCAGCGTGTCCTGCACGGCGAAGCCCTCGCGCAGGAACTCCGGGTTCCACGCCAGCTCCACGTCGACGCCCGCCGGGGCCCGCTCCGCCAGGAGCCGCGACAGCCGCTCCGCGCTGCCGACCGGCACGGTCGACTTGCCGACGACCAGCGACGGCTTCCTCAGGTGCGGGGCGAGCGCGCCGAACGCCGCGTCGACGTAGCTCATGTCGCAGCCGTACTCGCCGTGCTTCTGCGGTGTGTTCACGCAGACGAAGTGCACGTCGCCGAAGTCGCCGACCTCCTCCCAGGAGGTGGTGAAGCGCAGCCGCCCCGTGGACCCCTCGATCCCGGCGACGTGCCGGTGCAGCAGCTCCTCCAGCCCCGGCTCGTACATGGGGACGCGGCCCCGCGACAGCATCTCGATCTTCTCGGGGACGATGTCGAGCCCGAGCACCTCGAAGCCCATCTCCGCCATGGCCGCTGCGTGGGTGGCGCCGAGGTAGCCGGTGCCGATCACGGTGATCTTCAGGGCCATGTGTGCTGCTCCAGTGCTGTACGTGCCGGGAATGCGTCCCGAGCATAGTCGGGCGCCGCGCAGGGCAGGGATCGGGCGGCGCGTCGGCTGTCGGCAAGCTCACGTGATCCCCACATATGCCGGACGGACCGCCGCCCACTAAAATTCTGGTTACTTAACGGTAGTTAGCACCGCAGCTCAGGGGAGTGAGACAGACATGGCGGGAACGCCTGACTTCGACCTGTACCGCCCGTCCGAGGAGCACGACATGCTCCGGGACACCGTCCGCTCGCTCGCCGAGGCCAAGATCGCGCCGTACGCCGCCGCGGTGGACGAGGAGGCCCGCTTCCCGCAGGAGGCGCTGGACGCCCTGGTCTCCTCCGACCTGCACGCGGTGCACGTGCCCGAGACGTACGGCGGCGCGGGCGCGGACGCCCTCGCGACCGTGATCGTCATCGAGGAGGTGGCCCGTGTCTGCGCCTCCTCGTCCCTGATCCCGGCCGTGAACAAGCTGGGTTCGCTGCCGGTGATCCTCTCCGGCTCCGAGGAGCTGAAGAGCAAGTACCTGGGCCCGCTCGCCAAGGGCGACGCGATGTTCTCGTACTGCCTGTCCGAGCCGGACGCCGGCTCCGACGCGGCGGGCATGAAGACGAAGGCGGTCCGCGACGGCGACTTCTGGGTCCTCAACGGCGTGAAGCGCTGGATCACCAACGCGGGCGTCTCCGAGTACTACACGGTGATGGCCGTCACCGACCCGACCAAGCGCTCCAAGGGCATCTCCGCCTTCGTCGTCGAGAAGTCCGACGAGGGCGTCTCCTTCGGCGCCCCGGAGAAGAAGCTCGGCATCAAGGGCTCCCCGACCCGCGAGGTCTACCTCGACAACGTCCGCATCCCCGCCGACCGCATGATCGGTGAGGAGGGCACCGGCTTCGCCACGGCGATGAAGACCCTGGACCACACCCGCATCACCATCGCCGCCCAGGCCCTCGGCATCGCCCAGGGCGCCCTCGACTACGCCCAGGGCTACGTCCAGGAGCGCAAGCAGTTCGGCAAGCCGATCGCCGACTTCCAGGGCGTGCAGTTCATGCTCGCCGACATGGCGATGAAGCTGGAGGCGGCCCGCCAGCTCACCTACGCGGCCGCCGCCAAGTCCGAGCGCGTCGACGCCGACCTGACCTTCTTCGGCGCGGCCGCCAAGTGCTTCGCCTCCGACGTGGCCATGGAGGTCACCACGGACGCCGTCCAGCTCCTCGGCGGCTACGGCTACACCCGCGACTACCCGGTGGAGCGCATGATGCGCGACGCCAAGATCACCCAGATCTACGAGGGCACCAACCAGGTCCAGCGCATCGTCATGGCCCGCAACCTCCCCTGACGGGGACCTCGCACGTCGGCCCCTGCTCCGGCGGTCCGGTGAGCCGGCCACGGCCTCCCGTCCGCCAGAGCCCGCCCGCCGGAGCCCGTTCCGGCCCGTTCCCGGACATCACCCCGGGGGAGTCCCGGGCGGGCGACGGGGGCGGAAGGGCGCCCGACCTGCGGAAGCACAACGGCCTCCGGCACCGCGCCGGGGGCCGTTCGCGTGCGGGCCGCCGGGCAGTCCGACGGAAGTCCCGGCCGTGCGGGCCGGAGGCCCCCCGCTCTACGCGTAGGGCCGGATGCCCACCACGACTTTCATGTCGAAGACGTTCACCCCCGCTGCGGACGGCAGGCCCAAGGCCCGGTCGAGTACGCGGCCCAGGGGGCCGCAGCCACTGGTGCCCGGGGCGGCGAACCGCGCGTCCCGGGCACCGAAGGCGACGACCAGGGGGTCCTGGGATATCACCCGGGTGGGGTCGGTGTCCTTGAGCACCAGGTGGACCGCGTCCCCGTCCCCGCCCACCGAGCAGCCCGGTGAGGGCGCGGCGGGCAGTCCGTGCGCCCGGCCTATGGCGAACGTGAGGGCGAACTCGCCGCGCCGGGTCTCGTCGGACAGGAAGTCCGAGAAGCCGCCGTACCGCGGGGTCAGGGTCAGCGGAGTGCCGCCCACACGGATCGGCGCGGCGGTCATCCCGCCGAAGACCTGGCGGAACTCGCCGCCCACACGGCCTTCCGCGAAAGCGATCCTCATGGGCTCGGCGAGCGGCTCGTCGACGGTGCCCATGCGCAGACGTCCCGTGGCGTGCATGACCTCGCAGCGCCAGGTCCCGGGGTCGGCTCCCACGGGCAGTTCGTCGACGGCCGGGCAGGCGGAGAAGTCGAACGCGGGCAGGGTCGCGGTCCGGTCGGCCCCGTGGGCGGGCGCGGCGCCCAGGGTGAGTCCGGTGAGCAGCACCCCCACGGCAACGCTCGTGAAGCGGCGGGCGCGGTTCGAGGTCGTTCGGTTCGGCGTCATGCGGAACAGCTTTGCAGAGATTTCTCTGCAGAACAAGGTCTGCAGAGAAATCTCTGCAAGTCGGGTAGACTGCCACCATGACGGAAGAGCGGAAAGCGCACGACGCGGCACGGCGCACGGTGGACAGCCCCGAGGTGCTCAAGGCCCTCTCGCACCCCTTGCGCCTGCGCGTCCTGCGCCATCTCGGCGCGGTGGGCCCGGCCACCTCGACCACGTTGGCCGCCGCCCTCGGCGAGAACACCGGGACGCTCAGCTACCACCTGCGCATGCTGGAGCGCAGCGGCCTCATCGAGGACATACCCGAGCGCTCCACCGGGCGGGAGCGCTGGTGGCGCGGGGTGCGCGGCCTCGACATCCGCAGGCCCCCGCAGGACGAGCTGACGGAGGCCGAGCGCGCCGTGTCGGCCGAGCTCGACCGGATGAGGGCGGAGGAGGACGTCGAGCTCGCCCGGCGGTTCGCCGCCGGACAGGCGGAGTCCGAAGGCTGGATGCGGGGTTCGCGCAGCCTCACCCACCTCACGAAGGGCGAGCTGGACGCGTTCCACGACGACTACCTGGCCCTGCTCGCGCGCTACGCCCGCGGCCCCGAGGACGCCCCCGACGACGCGCGGCCCGTCCTGCTGCGCTGGTTCGGCCTGCCGGCCGACTGACCGGCGGCAGGTCGTGGCCCCGGCGGCACTCACCCGCGCGGTGCCGCGACGGTCGGACGCCGCCGACGGCCCGGTCACCCGCGAAGGTGGGAGGGACCGGGCCGCGGGCGGCGCGCGCCGGGCCCTCCCGTATCCGAGGGGGAGCCGGGGGTGTTCCTCACTCCTCCCCGGGGCCCCGCTCCCACAGCTCGAAAACGTCGGGGACGGGTGGGAGGCAGGGCGCGCACCCGGGGCAGGCGTAGACGCTCCAGCCGGGCCCGGAGTTCTGGTGGACCACGGAGACCAGCACGGGGGAGTCCGTGATCCGGTCGCAGCGCACGCACATGCGGACCGGCCGCCGGGGCGCCGCCCCGCTCACCGGGCGGCTCCCAGCCCGTGCAGGTCCCGCTCGTCGAGGTCGACGCCGAAGTCCGCCGCGAGGACGAGGGCGACGCGCCGCCACGCCTGCCGGTGTCGCGCCTCGTGGGCGGCCAGGTACGGGCGCACCAGCGCCGTCTCCTCCCCGTCGAGCGGGCCGCCCAGTCCGTACGGGGAGCGCGGCGCCGGAAGTCGCCAGGCGCCCGGGCCCGGCCGGGGCGACCGTGCGGCGCCGACCGGGCCCGCGGGGCGCGCCCCGGCCCGGCGCCTGCCGGTGCCGGGTGCGAACAGGTCCAGGACCAGGCGTGTGAACGCGTGGATAATGCTCATGTCGTCAGCTCCTCGAAAGCTGGTGGCCGCGCCCCCGGACGGCTCCATCCGTCGCGGGGGTCTTCTGTCGCTCCTGACTGTACGCCACTTGGTACGTCATAGCACGTCCATGTACGTGAAGGGACGTAATGGCGCGACCTATGTTGACCTGGGATGACCACTTAGGCTCCAGGTCATGATCGAGATCGACCGCGAGAGCATCACCCCGATGTATCTGCAGCTGGCATCCGCCTTGCGGGAACGCATCAGGAACGGCGACATCCCGGTCGGCCGCCGCATCCCCTCCCACTACGAGCTGGAGCAGGAGACGGGCGGTACGGTCAGTCGCCGGACCATCAAGTCCGCCATCGAGGTGCTCCAGGCCGAGGGCATCGTGCAGGGCGTCCAGGGCAAGGGCGTGTTCGTCATCGCGAAGCCCGGCGGTCCCGAGGGCGGAGAACCCACGGGCTGACTCGCCCACCGGCTTGCGCGCCCCGCAAACTGACGGCACGTACGAAGGCCCCGGCGTCCGAGGACGCCGGGGCCTTCGTACGTGCCGTCAGTGTCAGGCCGCCGTGCGGACCGACGGGCGGCGGCTGGCGATGACCTTCCTCGCCAGGGAGCGCGGGCTGGTCAGGAAGCCGAAGCCCCACGACATGTGCATCGTCGCCAGCGCCACCGGGATCTGCAGCCGGGCCTTCAGCGACAGGCCCCTGCCCGCCGGCACCGAGCCCAGGACGATCGCCGCGAGGTAGCCGCCCGGGACGACGAAGCCCAGCGGCGTGAGCGTGGCGCCCACGACGAGACCGGCCGCGATGGCGCAGACGGCCGTCGGCGGGGCCAGGTAGCGCAGGTTGATGGAGCCCTGGTGGTAGCGGGCGACGACGTGGCGCCAGCGGCCGTAGTCCTTGTACTGCTTGGCCAGCGCCCGTACGGACGGCCGCGGCCGGTACTGCACGCGCAGTTCGGGGGAGAACCAGATCAGCCCGCCGGCCTCGCGGATGCGGAAGTTCAGCTCCCAGTCCTGCGCGCGGATGAACTCCTCGTTGTACCCGCCCTGCTGCTCCAGCGCCTCGCGCCGGAACACGCCCAGGTACACCGTCTCCGCCGGGCCCGCCTCGCCGCCCGTGTGGAACGCGGCGTTGCCCACGCCTATCCGGGACGTCATCGCGGCGGCGACGGCGTCCTCCCAGGCGTTCTCGCCCTCGGCGTGCATGATGCCGCCGACGTTCTGCGCGCCGGTCTCCTCCAGCAGCCGCACCGCCGTCGCGATGTAGTTCGGCGACAGCATGCCGTGCCCGTCGACGCGCACCACGACCGGGTGGCGCGACGCCCTGATCGCCGCGTTCAGCGCGGCGGGCGTGCGGCCCGACGGGTTGGGGACGGTGTGCACGCGCGGGTCCTCGCGGACCAGCTCGGCGGCGATCTCGTCGGTGCGGTCCGTGGACGGGCCGAGCGCGATCACCACCTCCATCTCGCCGTCGTACTCCTGCTCGAGGATGTGACGGACCGCGTTGCGAAGATGCCGCTCCTCGTTGAGGACCGGCATGATCACGGAGACCGGGGGCAGGGACATGGCTCCTCGGAGGTGCGTAAGGACGTCCCGGGGCGGCGACGGCCCCGGAGGCCCGGGGGGCGACCCCCGGCGGGCGGACAGCGGTAACGCCCGCCACGTTACCGCGAACGGGCGACACCGGTGCGCGCCGCCCAGGGTGGTGCGGCCGGCCGCTGATCGTATGGGCCTACTGTGGCGATCCCCCCATCCGCCCGCGGAGGTGTCCTTCGTGCCCACGCCGCCCCGCCGACCCGCACGACCGGTCCCCCGACCGCCGGCCCGCGGTGCGCGACGGCCGGCGGCGCCCGGGGCCGGACGGCCCGCGGCGCCCGGGGCGGGGCGGTCGGAGCGGCGGTCCCGCGGACGGGGGGCCCGGTGGGGGACGCGGCTGGCGACGGCCCTGTCCGTCCTGGTCCTCGCCGCCGGCGGCGTCGGCCACGCCGTCGTCACCAGCCTCGACACGGGCATCGGCCGGGTCGACGCGTTCAAGGACATGAAGAACCGCCCCGCGCCCGGCCACGGCACGAACATCCTGCTCGTCGGCACGGACGGCCGCGACGAGGTCACGCCCGCGGACAAGGCCCGCTACCGGCTCGGCGGCGCCCCCTGCCGCTGCACGGACACGATCATGCTGGCGCACATCTCGGAGGACCGCCGGCGCGCCAGCCTGGTGTCCCTGCCCCGCGACTCGTACGCCGAGCTGCCCGAGCACACCGACGCGACCACCGGCGAGCGCCACGCCGGCCACCCGGTCAAGCTGAACGCCGCCTACGCCGAGGGCGGCCCCAACCTCACCGTCCGCACCGTGGAGCAGATGACCGGCGTGAAGATCGACCATTACCTGGAGGTCGACTTCACCAGCTTCATGCGCACCGTCGACGCCCTCGGCGGCGTCCGGATCTGCACCGACCGTCCCGTGAAGGACCCCTACACGGGCCTGGACCTGCCCGCCGGGACGCACACCCTCGACGGCGGCAGGGCCCTGCAGTACGTGCGGTCCCGCCACGTCGACGGGGCGTCCGACCTGGGGCGGATGCAGCGGCAGCAGCGGTTCGTCGCCGCGCTGATCGACCGGGCGGCGAGCAGCGGCGCGCTGTTCAACCCGGTGCGGCTGCGCGACGTCCTCGACGCGATGGCCGGCTCGGTCCGCGCGGACCGGGGGTTCGGCACGGAGGAGATGCTGGCGCTGGCCAGGGCTATGCGCGGCTTCACGACGGCGTCGTCCGAGTTCACGTCCGTACCGGTCGGGGCGGTGGGCGTGCGGATCGACGGCGTCGGGTCGACGGTGAAGTGGGACGCCGTGCAGGCGCAGGAGCTGTTCGAGTCGATCCGCCGGGACCGCCCCCTCACCACCCGCCCCGCCGGGCCGGCGTCGCGCCGCGGGGTCGTCGACGTGCCGCCCCGGGACGTCCGGGTCCAGGTGTACAACGGCACCCGGGTCCGCGGCCTGGGCGCCCGGGTGGACGCCGCGCTGCGGGCGACGGGCTTCGACACGACCCGCACCCCGTACAACGCCGACCGGCAGGACGCGAAGCGGACCGTCGTCGCGTACGACCCGGCCTGGGACCGCTCGGTGAAGTCCCTCGCGGCGGCGCTGCCCGGCGCCCGGCTGATGGCCGTGCCCGGTCAGGGGCCGCTGATGAAGGTCACGGCCGGCGCGGACTTCACGGAGGTGCGCCGGGTGCGGGCGGAGGACCCGGCCCCCGCGCCGCGGCCCGGCGGGGGGTACGAGGCCCTCACCGGCGACCAGGTCGTCTGCTCCTGAGAGGGCCCGGGGCGGCGCTCAGTCGTCGATGCCCTCCGCCGCCCGGCGCTCGCGCAGCTCCTTGATGGCGCGGCGGCGGGCCAGCCGGTGGGTGCGGCGGATCTGGGCCTCCTGGTAGCGGCGCTTGTCCCGCTCGGTCTCCGGGAGCACCGGCGGTACGGGACGGGGCTTGCCGTCCGCGTCGACGGCGGCGAACACCAGGTACGCCGAGCCGACCTGGGTGGCCGCCGTGGACTCGTTCCACCGCTCGGCCAGCACCCGCACGCCGACCTCCATGGAGGACCGGCCGGTCCAGTTGACCTGCGCCTTCACATGGACGAGGTCACCGACGCGGACGGGCTCCAGGAAGACCATCTCGTCCATGGAAGCGGTCACGGCGGGCCCGCCGGAGTGGCGGCCGGCGACCGCGCCCGCCGCGTCGTCCACCAGCTTCATGATCACTCCGCCGTGCACGGTGCCGAGCAGGTTGGTGTCGTTGCCCGTCATGATGTGGCTGAGCGTGGTGCGGGACGCCGAGGTCGGCTTGCCCTCGGGGATGGCCTGATCTGTCATGCCCTCCACCATATGCCCGAGGTCGGGAAGGTCCGCATTGCATCAGCTTGGCTACAGCGGAGCCCCGATTTCCCACCCGCCCTGTAAGGACCGCGCGGGCGCGCGGCACACTGTTGCGCATGAATGACTGGCCTGAAGGATGGTCCGGCGGCCGTGACGCGCGTCACGGCCGCGGCAGCGCCGACGCCCAGCCCGAGGGCGCCCGCGTGATGCCCCACGTGCGGCCCGGCTCCGTACCGCCGCAGCAGCGGCAGGGGTACGACGACGTGGCGGGCCACACCGCGCCGTACGACAGCGGCTACAACACGGGCCAGGTCTACGGCATCCCCCGCGACGGCGGCCACGGCGGGGCGCCGGGCGGGGGCGGCGGCCGCGGCCCCGGCACGCCGCCCCCGCCGCCGTACGGCCCGGGCGCGCGCTCCGCGCCGAACTGGGGCCGCCGCATCAAGGTCGGCTCGATCACGGTCGCGGTCGTCGTCCTGGCCACGACGATCGGCACGTACTTCTGGGCCGACGGCAAGATGCGCCGCGAGGTGGACCTCTCCAAGGTCGTCGAGCGCCCGCAGGAGGGCGACTGCACCACGTACCTCATCGTCGGCTCCGACAGCCGCGAGGGCATGACCGCCGAGGACAAGAAGCGCCTGCACACCGGCTCCGCCGACGGCAAGCGCACCGACTCGATGATGATCCTCGCCGCCTGCGGCAGCGGGAACACGATGATCTCCCTGCCGCGCGACTCGGACGTGGAGATCCCCACGTTCGTCGGCTCGGAGTCCGGCAAGACGTTCAAGGGCACCGGCCGCCGCGTGAAGCTGAACGCGGCGTACGCCGAGGACGGCCCCGAACTGCTCGTCCGCACCGTCGAGCACAACACCGGGCTGCGCATCGACCACTACGCGGAGATCGGTTTCGCCGGCTTCGCCAACATCGTCGACGCGCTCGGCGGTGTCGAGCTGACCATCGACAAGGGCTTCAAGGACAAGAAGTCCGGCGCCGACTTCAAGGCGGGCAAGCAGACCCTCGACGGCGAGCAGGCGCTCGCGTTCGTCCGGACCCGCTACGCCTTCGCCGAGTCGGACCTGGCGCGGACGAAGAACCAGCAGAAGTTCCTCGCGGCGCTCGCCAACCAGGCGGCGACGCCGGGCACGGTCCTCAACCCGTTCGCGCTGTACCCGACACTCGGCGCCGGCCTCGACACGCTCATCGTCGACAAGGACATGTCGCTGTTCGACCTCGCCGAGATGTTCTTCGCGATGAAGAGCGTCAACGGCGGTGACGGGAAGTCGATGAACATGCCCGTCTCCGGCAGCCGCGGCGGCAACCTCGTCTGGGACAGGACGAAGGTGAAGGAGCTGGTGCGCCAGATCCAGAACGACGAGAAGGTCACCGTCACCGGGAACTGACCCTCCGCCGGTACGGGGCGGGGCCGGCCACCCGGGGGTGGCCGGCCCCGCCCCGTCACCGCACGGGCCCCTACCAGTCGTACTGGTAGGGCTTGTACACGTCCATGCAGTCGGCCTTGGCGCCGTTGGAGTTCTCGGCGTCCGGCGGCAGGTCGCCGGCCTTGGGGTCCTCCTGCCGCGGGAACGCGTCGCCCTCGCGCCAGTCCGCACCGACGGTCAGCCTCAGCCCGTCCACGTCGCCGGCGGCCCGCACCGCGCCGGCCGGCAGGCCGATCGCCTTCGCCACGGACAGCGCGTCCGCCCTGCCCTGCGCGCCGGACGACGTGGGGTAGGCGAGGACCGTCTCCGCCGCGGGCTCCGTGGCCCGGGAGGCGTCGGCCCGGGTGAAGCCCTTGCCGCGCAGCACCTCGGCGATCCCGCCGGCGCGGCCCTTCACCGCGTACCGCCCCTCCGCCCCGGTGCCGTTGACGACCGTGACGGCGAGGGAGGACGGCGCGGCCGCGGCCGGACCGGTCTCCTTCGGCGCGGCGGTCGGCTTCGGCTTCGCCGCCGGCCCGCCGTTGGCGTCGAAGGGGACGTCCTCGCGGAGCATCCGCCAGATCCGCTGCGCGGAGTCCTTCACGGGCAGCAGGTGCGCGCGGTTCTGCGGGTCCTCGACCGTCGGCAGCGTCGTCATGGTGATGCGGTTGGTGGGGACGTCCTTCAGCTCCATGGCGAGGTCGAAGAGCTTGCTCACCGTCCCGAGCTCCTCGGACACCTTGATCGCCTTCGTCCCGGCCTCCGCGAGGTCGGTGATCCGGCCGGTGTCCGTGAACGCGTTCTGCGCCTTGAGCTGGCGCAGCATCGCGTTCATGTACATGTGCTGGGCGCGGGCGCGGCCCTGGTCGTTGAAGAACGCGTGCCGGGTGCGCAGCCACTGCAGGGCCTGCTCGCCCTTGACGTACGTCTCGCCCTTCCTCAGCTTCAGCCCGGAGCCGCCCGGGACCTGCGGGGTCGGCCGGTCCCACACGCCCTGCTTGACGCACACCGGGACACCGCCGACCGCGTCGGCCATCCGCACCACGCCGGCGAAGTCGACCATCATCCAGTGGTCGACGTAGACCCCGGTCAGCTTCTCCCACGTGGTGAGGGTGCAGCCGGGCCCGCCGCGCTGCAGCGACTCGGTGATGATCCGGTTGGTCGGCGGGTACTCCTCGCCGGTCTCGTCGTCCCTGCAGGCGGGGATGTCGACGCGGGTGTCGCGCGGGATGCTCACCACGGCGGCGCTCCTGCGGTCGGCGGAGACGTGCAGCAGCATCTGGACGTCGCCGCGCGGCTTGTCGCCGACGGTGTCCTTGGCGCCGCCGAGCGCCAGGTTCTCCTTGGAGTTACGGCCGTCCGCGCCGATCAGCAGGATGTTGAGCGGGGTGTGGCCGGACGCGTCGGGCGCGGCCTTCTCCACCCCGCTGTCGCCGCCGCTGCGGCCGCCGCTGCGGATGTTGCCGTTGAGGTGCTCGATGTAGAGGTACCCGGCGCCCGCGGTGGCGAGTATCAGCAGCGACACCACCGAGGCGATCCAGCGGAACACCCGCCGCTTGCCGCCGTCGGCGCGCCGCCGCGGCCGCCGGCCGCCTCCCGCGCCCCGCGTGCCGGGCGCGGCCCCGCCGCCCTTCCCCCCGTCCGGGCCGCCGCCGCCCGCGCGCCGGGCGCGGCGCCCGGTGCCGGGCGCCGCGCCGGTACCCGTACTCGTGGCGTCGTCCGTCGCGACGGCGCCGCCGCCGGTCCGGTCGTCCGCCGGACCCGTTTCGCCGGGACCGTCGCCTCGGTCCCGGTCACGGGCGCTTCGGGCGTGCGGGACGCCGTTTCGCGTCCCCTCCCCACGCACGCTGCTGTGTCCCACCCATGTCTCCCCTGTTGATCAGGTCCGCGTCACTTCGCGCACACCTGTTTGTCCGCCGCCATCGCACCCTCCGGCGCCTTCGCCGGACCGGTGAGGGGGACGCCCGCGCCCTTGAAGTCCCTGCCGAGGGTCAGCTTCATCGGCTCGCGCTCCCCGGCGTCCGCCGTGCCCTGCTTCAGTGCCGTCGCGGGCAGCCCCATCAGGTCCGCGAGCGCGCGGGCCTGGTCCGCCTGGTTCGGCGCGTACTCCAGCGTCGTCTTCTCGACCTCCGCCGGGGCGTTGGCCTTGTTCGCCGACTTGAGGACGCCCGCCGAGTTCTGCAGCCAGACGATCGTCGCCTGGGCCCCGCCGCGCATCCCGCTGCCGTTGTATACGTCGACGCGCACGTCGGAGGGCTCGGCCCGGGGGCCCTTGAGGAGCGCGGCCTGCGCCTCCTTCTCGGCGTTCTTGGCGTCCTTCTCCTTCTGCTCCACCTCGCTGAGCGAGATGTCGTTCTGGATGATCGAGAAGAGCGACGGGGCCTTCGCCTCGTCGAGGACGACCGTCGCCTTGATCCTCTCGGCCGGGTTGTCGAGCACCGGGACCGTGGCGAAGGTGATGTTCTTCGGGTCGACCTTGGCGATCTCCATGCCCAGTTCCTGGAGCTTCTTGACGCTGCCTATGCCGCTGTCGACGGTGAGCGCCTTCGTCGCCGCGTCCGCGAGGTCCAGCAGCTTCGACGGGCTGGTCAGCGTGTCGCTCGACTTCATCTTGCGGAACATCGAGCCCATGAACTGCTGCTGGGTCTGGATGCGGCTCAGGTCGCTCTTGTTGCCGAACGCCTGCCGGGTGCGGACGAACGCCAGCGCCTGCTCGCCCTCGATGGTGCTCGTGCCCGCGGGCAGGTCCAGTCCGGACTTCTTGTCCTTCACGGGCTGCTCGACGCACACCTCGACCCCGCCGATGGCCGACGACAGCGTCTTCACGGCGTTGAAGTCGACCATCATGAAGTGGTCGACGGGGACGCCGGTGAGCTTGTGGACGGTGGCCATGGTGCAGCCCGGGTTCCGGTCCATCTGGCCGAGGCTGGTGTTGAACCGCACGCCGCTCTGGGCGGGGATCTTCTTCTCCGAGCCGTCCTCGGCCTTCGCGGTGCACTCGGGGATGTCGGTGATCAGGTCGCGCGGGATGGACAGCGCCGTGGCGTTCGTCCGGTCCTTGGAGACGTGCAGCAGGATCGTCGTGTCGGCGTGGCCGGGGCTGTTCTTGTCGCCGTAGCCGGAGTTGCCGTCGCCGGTGCGCTTGTCGGTGCCGATGACCAGGATGTTGATGGCCTGGTCCTTCTTGAAGCCGCTGCCACCGCCCGCGCCCGCGATGTCGATGGTGCTGAGGTTCCCGTCGAGCCGCTCGTACAGGTAGTAGGCGACGGCGCCGGTGGCGAGGAGGACGAAGGCGGTGACCCCGCCCGTCCACATGAGCGCCTTCTTCGTGCGGGTCTTCTTGTCCTTCGCCTTCGCCTTCCCGCGGCGCCGGCCGGCCGCGGCTGCGGCCGGGGCCGCGCCGCGGCGACCGCCGCCGCCCTGCGCGGGCGGTTCGGCGGACCGGCGCCTGCGCTGCCCGGGGACCTCCGCCGCGCGGCGCCGGGAGCCCGTCGGCGCCTCCTCGGCCGAGGAGGCCGGCGCGGGGGCGGGCGAGGACGGCTTGCGGGCGGCACGGCGCCCCCGGGGGGGTGTGGTCCCGGTGTGGGGGGAGGGGGTCGGTGGCTGCCCTTCGGAGTGTTCCAGTCGCAGTTCGTAGTTGCCGGTCTGCGGGTTCAACACCCACTGGTCGGCGGGGTCGATGCCCTCCGCCCCTCCACGGCTGTGCGCGTCCACGGTCGCCTGAATCCTCCGTCGGTGCCACGCGAGGCGCCCCTCCCCCATCGGGCGCTCGGTCTTTCGATCCACGGGTGCGCGTCCTGCTCGGTCGCTCGCACCGGATCGCGTCACACTATCCGCCCAGTTCAACGCGGGTCGACGTCCGTGACAAATTCCACGTCCCTTACAAGCGGGCATTCCGCCCAATCGTCATACTCCGCCGCCCCCGTCACGACTTTCCTCACATCTCCCTGTGGGTCCCCTGTGGTCCCGCGCACTAAGGGCACGCGTTCACGGCCGCGTTGGTCCCGGTGAACGTGGGCACCGGCGCGGGGGACGCGGAACCGCCCGGCGACGCGCTCGCGCTGGGCGCTCCGGTCGGCCCCCCGGTCGCCGGCGTCGAGGGCGACGCCCCGCCGCCGTCCCGCTCGGCGGCCGGGACGACCGCCACCGCCGCGTCCGCGCGCAGCCGCTTGAACAGCCGCCCCGCGTCCGGCTGTACCAGTTCGTCACGGTTCGGATCGGCATGGTACGGCTTCCTGGGAACCGTCAGGAACTGCACCTTGTCGGTGGGTACGCTGCGCAGCCGCCGCGCCAGGTCGTACAGGTCCTTCAGCGAGTCGAGCCCCGGATCCGTGGTGAGCGACCGGGTCGCCGCGTCCAGGACCGGGTACAGCCGCGCCGGGTTGAGCAGGACGCCGTTGCTCTGCATCTTCGTCACCAGCGCCCCGAGGAACTCCTGCTGCCGGTTCATGCGCTCGGTGTCGCTGCCGTCGCCGAGCGACTTGCGGGCCCGTACGTAGCCGAGGGCCTCCTCGCCGTCGAGCGTCTGCGGCCCGGCCGGCAGCCTCAGCCTGGCGTCCGGGTCGTCGATCGGCTCGCGGACGCACACCCGTACGCCGCCGACCGCGTTCACCATGTCCTTGAAGCCCCGGAAGTCGATCACCATGTGGTGGTCGACGCGGATGCCGGTCAGCTTCTCGACCGTACGGATCGTGCACGCCGTCCCGCCCAGCTGGAACGCCAGGTTGAACTGGGCGAACCGCGGCGCGGACCGCTTGCCCGCGCCCGTGCGGCAGTCCGGGACCTCCACCATCAGGTCGCGCGGGACCGACACGGCCGTCACGCCGTGGCCGCGCGCCGACAGGTGCAGCAGGATCGTGGTGTCGGACCGCTGCGTGCCCTGGTCCTGCCCGTACTCGGCGTTCTCCCCGGCCCGGCTGTCGGAGCCGATGAGCAGGATGTTCCGGCCGCCGCGCGGGACGGGGGCGGGGCGCTCCCGTTCGTAGCGCTTCAGCTCGGCCACCGCCGTCGCGTCGGTGGTGATGTTGCCGTCGAGCTTGCGGTACAGCCACCAGCCGGCGCCGGCCGCCGCGAGGACGACGAGGGACGAGCCGAGCGCCGCCCAGCGCAGCCACACCGGCCGGCGACCGGCCGGGGTGTCCGGGTCGGGGGGAGTGCCGGCGGTGTCCGTCACGTCGTCAGTCCGTCCTTCGAGGCGTCGGCGGCACCCAGCGCGGCCGTCGCGTGGTGAGACGGCCGAACCCCGCGCGGGGTTGCGCGCCCGGTGAGGCGTACCGCCGATGATGTACCGGAGAGGTCCCCGGGACCCGGCGGACTCGGCACGCCGTCCGCCGGACGGGTGGACGGCGGCGTGCCGGGTGGCCCCGGGCCGGCCGGCTCAGGGCCGGGTGGTCCCGGACCGGGTGGCTCCGGGTCGGCCGGCCCCGGGCCGGGTCAGGCGGTGACGGCCCGGTCGGTGACGCGCTCGCTCTCGGCGCGCGCGGCCAGCGCCTCGGGCGCCAGCCGGTCCAGGTGGCGGCACAGGACGACCGAGCCGCCCGCCGCCAGCGGCGCGTACAGCCCCGCGGCCACGCCGTCCCAGGAGTCCCAGGCCAGCCCGGACAGCAGGCGCGAACCGGGCCCGAGGCCGCGCCGGGCCGCCTCCGCGCGCGCCCGCTCGACGAGCTCGGCGCCCGTCAGCTCCGTACGCCCGCCCGCGCGGTCGCGTACGGCGAGGGCGGGGGCGTCCGGGGCGACGGGGACGTAGGGGGCGAACCGGTCGCCCTGGCTCGGCACCTCGACCGCGTAGTCGTCGTAGCCGGCGGGCGGCGCGGGGAAGCGGCGGCCCAGCGGGGCGAGCGACAGGGCGAGGCGGCCACCGGAGCAGGCCAGGCCCTCGTCGAGCCGGTCGGGGCCGGCCACCACGTGGTCCGCGGCGGCCGGATCGCCGTCGAGGTCGGCCACCACGCCCACGGACGCGCAGGCGAGCAGCCAGACGGCGGTCTGCCAGTGCGCGGGCAGCAGCAGCGCGACCCGCTCGCCGGGCTCGGCGGAGAGCCCGTCCTGGAGCAGGTTCGCCGTCTTGGCCACCCAGTTGGCGAAGGTGGCCACCGAGAGTTCGACGCGCTCACCGGTGGCGTCGTCGTAGTACGTGACCAAGGGGCGGGCCGGGTCCGCGGCGAGCGCGGATCGCAGCAGGTCGGCAGGGGTGCGGTCGCTGGCGTTCACGCGGGCAAGGGTACGCGGGCGGGGTGGGCGCGGCGGGGCCGAGCGGGTGACCCCGTCCTCCGGACGGGTCGACGGGGCGTCAGGGAATCCGAGAAGCGCAACTCTGGTGAAATGTCCAGTATCTGGCTATGCGTTCCATTCGAGTTCCCTTGATCGGCGTAGCGGTCGCGGTCGCCACCGCCTCCGGCTCCGCTCTCGCGCTGCCCCTGCCCCTGTCCGCGTCGGCCGTCGCCGCACCCGCGGCGGGCGACGCGCCGGATCCCGGTTCCACCCGCTCCCTGCCCCTCGTGCCGCTCCCCGACGGCGAGCGCAGCGCGGCCCCCGGCACCCCCGCGGCCCAGGGCCTCCCGCGTCGGGACGTCGAACCCTTCTCGCTGGTCGGCGTCGTCTGGGAGGAGCCCGACACCGAACTGCACGGCACCGTCCAGGTGCGTACGCGGTCCACCGCGACCGGCGCCTGGTCGGCCTGGCAGGACCTGGAGACCCACCAGGGGGACCACGCCGCCGACCCCGGTACGGCCGAGGCCCGTTCGGGGGCGGTGCGCGGCGGGACCGCCCCGCTGTGGGTGGGCGACTCGGACGGCGTCGAGGTGCGCGTACGGCCCGAGGCGCCCGACGAGCGCGGCGCCGCGGCGCCGGCCCTGCCGCGCGGCCTGCGCGTCGAACTGGTCCACCCGGGCGGCGGGCCGGCCGACGGGGCACGGCCCCCGCAGGACCTGCGGGACGCCCCGCACGACGACGCGCCCCACGACGACGCCCCGCAGGCCGACCCGGACCCGGACGCGGACGAGCCCGCCGACGAGGACACCGGCACCACCGACCCGGGCGGCGAGGAGGACGGCACCGCCGACCCGGCGGACGAGGAGACCGGCGCCGACGAGGACACCGGCGAGGGCACCGGCACCACCGACCCGGTGGACGAGGGCCCGGCCAATCCCACGAACGCCGGCCAGGGCGCCGTCCTGCTCAGCCCGGAGGAGTCCGCCGCCTCGGCCGTCAACGCCGACCTCGTCGCCCTCGGCGCCGTGGAGATCCCGGAGCTGTCCAAGACCGAGACCGAGGAGGACCTGCCGAACACCACCGCCGCGAAGCCGTACATCGGCCCGCGCCCGCGCATCGTCACCCGCAAGGGCTGGGGCGCCGACGAGAAGCTACGCGAAGCGAACTTCCTCTACAGCAAGTCCGTCCAGGCGGCCTTCGTCCACCACAGCGCCACCGGCAACAACTACACCTGCGCCCAGGCGCCCTCCGTCCTGCGCGGCATCTACCGCTACCACGTCCAGAGCATGGGGTGGCGCGACCTCGGCTACAACTTCGCCGTCGACAAGTGCGGCACCATCTACGAGGGCCGCGCGGGCGGCGTGGCCAAGCCCGTCCAGGGCGCCCACACCCTCGGGTTCAACAACAACACCACCGGCATCGCGGTCCTCGGATCGTTCTCCTCCGCCACCCCGCCCGCCAAGGCCGTCACCGCCGTGTCGAAGCTGACGGCGTGGAAACTGGGCCTCTACGGGAAGAACCCGCTCGGCAAGAGCACGCTGACGTCGGGCGGCGGAAACCTGTACAAGAAAGGCACGAAGGTCCAGCTCAACACCATCTCCGGGCACCGCGACGGCTACTCCACCGCCTGCCCCGGGGCCAAGCTGTACGGCAAGTTGGGGACGATCCGCTCCACCGCCGCCGGGTACCAGGGCAGGCCCTGACCCGGGCGCCGTGTCGAACCGTCTGTCCAGGTCTGCCTAGGATCTGCCTACACTGCCTGGTCGTGCCGATCATATGAGCGACCTCCGGACGGGGCCGGAGCACCGGATCGGGCACCACCCCACGACCGGCCCAGCAGGAAGCAGAGACGACAGGTGACAGAAGCGATCCTCCTGGTCGGCGGCAAGGGAACCAGGCTGCGACCGATGACGGTGAACACGCCGAAGCCGATGGTCCCCGCAGCGGGTGTGCCGTTCCTCACGCACCAGCTCGCCCGGGCCCGCGCGGCGGGCGTCGAGCACATCGTGCTGGCGACCTCGTACCTGGCCGAGGTGTTCGAACCGTACTTCGGCGACGGGTCGGCACTCGGGCTCCACCTCGAGTACGTCACCGAGGTGGAGCCGCTCGGCACCGGCGGCGCGATACGCAACGTCGCCTCGCGGCTCACGTCGGGGCCGGACGAGCCCGTCCTCATCTTCAACGGGGACATCCTCACCGGCCTCGACATCCGCGCCCTGGTCGACACCCACGAGACCTCGGGCGCCGACGTCTCCCTGCACCTGACCCGGGTCGAGGACCCGCGGGCGTTCGGGCTCGTCCCCACGGACCCCACCGGGCGCGTCACGGCCTTCCTGGAGAAGCCGCAGACCCCGGAGGAGATCGTCACCGACCAGATCAACGCCGGCGCGTACGTGTTCCGCCGGTCCGTCATCGACACCATCCCCGCCGACCGGCCCGTCTCCGTCGAGCGCGAGACGTTCCCCGGCCTCCTCGCGGACGGCGCCCACCTCCAGGGCATGGTCGACTCCACGTACTGGCTCGACCTCGGCACCCCGCAGGCGTTCGTCCGCGGCTCCGCCGACCTCGTCCTGGGCCGCGCCCCCTCCCCGGCCGTGCCGGGCCGCTGCGGCGACCGCCTGGTCGTGGACGGCGCGACCGTCGCCCCGGACGCCAAGCTCACCGGCGGCACGGTCGTCGGCGCGGGCGCCACGGTCGGCGAGGGCGCCCGGATCGACGGCAGCGCCGTCATGGCGGGCGCGGTCGTCGAGCCCGGCGCGGTGGTGACCGACTCCCTCGTCGGCGAGGGCGCCCGGATCGGTGCCCGCACCGTGCTGCACGGCGCGGTGATCGGCGACGGCGCGCACGTGGGCGCCGACAACGAACTGCGCGACGGCGTCCGCGTCTGGTGCGGCGCCCGCCTGCCCGACGCGTCGGTGCGCTTCTCCTCCGACCAGTAGCGGAAGCCCGTCCGGGGCTACCCTGGCCGGGACCCGAACGTCCCGCACCGCACCCTGGAGCCCTCGTGGCCGGCCGCTACGCCCCCCGCCCCCGGCGCGCCCCCGCGCCCGGCGGGACGGGTGTGCCCGCGGCCCCTCCCGGACCGCCGCGCACGGCGACCGGACACGCCACGGGCGTGGCGGCCGGGCACCCCGCGCACGTCCCGGGGCCGGTTCCGGCCGGGCACTCCACGTCCGTCCCGGCACCGGCACCGGCACCGGCACCGGCCGGGCACGCCCCGCGTGTCCCGGCACCGGTCCGGGCGGGCGCGTCGGCGGCGGGGTCCCGGCGGCGCGGCTGGGTGCCGCCGTGGCCACTGGACCTCGGACTCACCCTGGGCCCGCTGCGGCGCGGCCCCGGCGACCCCACCTTCCGGGCCACGCCCGACGGGGCGTTCTGGCGGACGTGCCGCACTCCCGAGGGCCCCGGCACGCTGCGGATCACCGCGTGCGGCGGTGCCGTCGAGGCCGAGGCGTGGGGGAGCGGCGCGGACTGGCTCCTCGACCGGCTCCCCATCCTGCTCGGCGAGCAGGACGACCCGGACGCGTTCACGCCCCGCCACCGCCTCCTCGCCCTGACCCGGCGCCGCCGCCCCGGACTGCGGCTCGTGCGCACCGGGCTGGTGATGGAGTCGCTGATCCCGTCGATCCTGGAGCAGAAGGTCACGACGGACGAGGCGTACCGCGCGTGGCGGCTGCTGGTGCGCGCGTACGGCGACCCCGCGCCCGGCGCCCCCGCCGGCCTCCGCCTCCACGTGGTGCCGGAACCCCGTACGTGGGCGCGCGTCCCGTCCTGGGAGTGGCACCGCGCGGGGGTCGACGGCAAACGCTCGGCGACCGTGCTCCGCGCCGTGCGGGTCGCGCCCCGCCTGGAGGAGGCGGCCGGCATGGCGCCCGAGGACGCCCGGCGCCGGCTGGAGCTGGTGCCCGGCATCGGCGCGTGGACGTCCGCCGAGACGGTCCAGCGCAGCCACGGCGCGCCCGACGCGGTGACGACCGGCGACTACCACCTGCCCGGCATCGTCGGCCACGCCCTGGCCGACCGCCGGGACGCGGACGACGCGGAGATGCTGGAACTGCTGGAGCCGTACGCCGGACAGCGGCACCGCGCCGCCCGGCTGATCCTGCTCAGCGGCCGTACCCCGGCCCGCCGCGCCCCGCGCATGACACCGCGCGACATCGCCCCCCTCTGACCCCTCCGCCCACCACCCGCGACGGACGGCCCGGCGACGGACGGCCCAAGAGGAGCCGAGAGGGACCGAAGAGAGCCGACCGCCCGCGACGGCCGGCCCGCAGCGAACCACCCGGCGCGCCCCGCGACCCGCGGCCCACACCGCACGTCCGCGATCCGCACCGCACGTCCGCGGGCCCTCACCGCACGGTGAGGAAGTCCTCCGGGTCCCGTCCCGGCCGGGGCTTCGCCGGCTCGGCGGGCCGCCCGATCGCGACCGCGCCCATCGGGTCCCAGTCGTCCGGCAGGCCCAGCACCTCCCGCACCACCTCACGGCAGAACATCGTCGACGACACCCACGCCGAACCGAGCCGCTCGCCCGCCAGCGCCACCAGGAAGTTCTGCACCCCGGCGCCCGCCGCGACCACGAACATCTCCCGCTCGGCGGTGTCCCGGCGCGCGTCCCCGTAGTGGTGGGCGCCGTCCGTCACCAGGCACGGCACCACCAGGTACGGGGCGTTCCGCAGGACGTCGCCGCGGCGGACGCGCCGGGCGACGGCCTCCTCGTCCCGCCCGTCCCGCCGCAGGTCCGCGATCCACGCCTCCCGCATGGCGTCCAGGAGCCGGACCCGCGACGCGGCGCTCTCCAGCAGCACGAACCGCCAGGGCGTCGTGTGGTGCGGCGCGGGCGCCGTCACCGCCGCGGCCACCGCGCGCCGTACGGCGCCGGGGTCGACCGGGTCGTCGGTGAACGCCCGCACGGTGCGGCGCTGTGCGACCGCCTCGCGTATCGCCTCCGACGTGCCGAGCCGGAACATGTCGCCGTCCGCGCCGCGCACCAGCGCCCGCGCGCCCGGGTCGTCCCCGCCGTCCCCGGTCACCAGGTGCGGCAGGCCGCGCACGACGGCGACGGGCCGCCCGGCCGCCTTGCCCTTGACCAGGTCGCCGGCGGCGGCCAGCTCGTCCGCGCTGGCCACGACGGTCGCGACGAGCGGGTTGCCGTACGCGTCGGTGCCGCCCCGCAGGTCGTCCAGGACGCGCACCCCGGCCGCGCCGATCGCGACGTCCGTGAGCCCGCTGCGCCAGGGCCGCCCGAACGTGTCGGTGACGACGACGCCGACGTCGACGCCGAGCAGGTCGCGCAGCCCGGCGCGCAGGGCGCGGGCGGACGCGTCCGGGTCCTCGGGCAGCAGCAGGACCGTCCCGGCGGGGGTGTTGGACGCGTCGACGCCGGCCGCGGCCATCACCAGCCCGTTGCGGTTCTCCACGATCCGCAGCGTGCCGCGCCGGGCGACGACGCGGACGGTCTCCGCGTCGATGGCCGCCTCGCGGTCCTCGGCGGCGACGATCCGCCCCTCCGCCTTGCTCACGATCTTCGACGTGACGAGGACGACGTCACCGTCCGCGAGGTCCGGCTCGGCGGTGGCGATCAGCGCGGCCAGGTCGTCGCCCTTCGCGACCTCCGGTATCCCGGCCGGCGCCCACACCCGGTACGAAGCGGTCATCCGCGTACCTCCTCGGCGAGGGCCAGCGCCTCGCGGGCCATCGCCGCGGCCGCGTCGACGTCGGTCATCATCAGCGGCACGGCCCGGCAGCGGATCCCCGCGGCCTCCACCTCCGGGACCGCGGCCGCGTCGACCGTGTCGACGAGCCAGCCGTCCAGCAGCCCCGAGCCGTAGTGCCGGGCGACCGCGCCGGCCGTCGCCTCCACGCCCACCGCCGCGAGGACCTTGTCGGCCATGCCGCGCACCGGGGCGTTCCCGACGATCGGGGACAGGCCCACGACGGGGACGCCGGCCTCCGCGATGGCCTCCCGGACGCCCGGCACGGCGAGGATCGTGCCGATGCTCACCACCGGGTTGGACGGGGGGAACAGCACGACGTCCGCCTCGGCGATCGCCTCCAGCACGCCGGGCGCGGGCTTGGCCTGCTCGGCGCCGACCGGCACGACCGCGTGCGCGTCGACGGAGGCGCGCAGCTTCACCCAGTACTCCTGGAAGTGCACCGCCCGCCGCTCGCCGTCGAGCTCGACCGCGACGTGCGTCTCGACCCGGTCGTCGGACATCGGCAGCAGCCGCACGCCGGGACGCCACCGGTCGCACAGCGCCTCGGTGACGGCGCTGAGCGGATAGCCGGCGCCCAGCATCTGCGTACGGACGATGTGCGTGGCGAAGTCGCGGTCGCCGAGGCCGAACCACTCGGGGCCGACCCCGTACGCCGCGAGTTCGCTCTTGACCGTGAAGGACTCGTCCGCACGGCCCCAGCCCTGCTCCTCGTCGATGCCACCGCCGAGGGTGTACATCACCGTGTCCAGGTCGGGGCAGACCTTCAGCCCGAAGAGATGGATGTCGTCACCTGTGTTGCCGATGACCGTGATGTCCGCGTCGGGCGCGGCCCGCTTGAGGCCGCGCAGAAAGCGGGCACCGCCGATGCCACCGGCCAGAACCACCATGCGCATGCGGGCAGTCTGTCAGGCGGGGGCGACACTCCGGGCACTCGGGGCGAAACTGTGGATGACCCCGACCGGTTCGCGCATCGGCATCTCGGTGAGGCCCGGGAAGTAGAGGTGCAGGCTGACGGCCGGTTCGAGCGAGTCGTTGACGATCTCGTGGACCCGGCCGGGGGCGACGACCCGGCCCGACGCGCCCTGAGCGCCCCCGGTGAGCGTCCGCACGCCCCCTTCCGTACGTTCCGTCAGCTCGCCCTCCAGCACGGTGAAGTAGCCTGACGAGCGGCCGTGGTCGTGCGGTCCGGTGCCCTGGCCGGGCAGCCACGACAGCAGCCACACCTCGTAGCCGGGCCCGGTGCGCAGCCGGTGGTACCAGCGGGTCGTGGCGTCGTACGCGACGAGCGGCGCCCACAGGGCGCGGTCGGCGGCGATGGAGCGGGCGAGACCGGCGAACTCCGCCACGGTGCCCGGATGTTCCCTGGCGGGCTGGAGGAGGTGCTGGACGGCGAGGATGTCGCCGGCGATCTGGAGGTCGCTGTCGCTGTTCATGGGTGCGGTGTGTCCTCGGCGGGGCTGTTCGGCGGGAGGCGGAGCGGGTGCGGCGGGTACGGGCCCGCGCGGCGGTGCCCGGGGGACCGGGCGTGCGCGGGCGCGGCGGGGGACTCGCCTGGGGGTGGGGCCGGAGCGCTAGGGCGTCAACAGCACGAACAGCAACAGCGCGCGTGGACAGCGCGGCGGAACCCACGGGCAACGTGGGTCGCGAAGGGCGCTGTGGTCGCTGGCATGCCCCCAACGGTGGACCGGTCCGATTCGTTCTGTCAAACCGGTGACCGGTTTGGCGGTATTGGTTCACCTCATCCGGTCAGGCCGCCGGCAGAAAGGTTTGTGCTCGCCGGGTCCGGGACACATGGCGCAGGAACCGCCCGCGCAAACACCGTCGAGGGGTCGTGATCCGACTGTGATCCGGGTCGCTTCGCCGGCCCGGCCGCAACAAGATCACGGCCTCGGCCGTCCTCCTTGGCGAGGGGCCTCCGGCGGCGGGTTGCGGGGGAGGCTGCAGGCAGTGTCTCATTTTTACTGATTTGAACACTTTCTGCACCGCCTTGGTTCCGCAGAGTGAATACCGGGCCCAATAGCAGATCCCAGCTTGACTGCCCCGGAGCTACACACTTGTAATTTCGCTCGTGTCGTTCGGCCGAAAACGGGAAGCGGCGGCATCACGGGGACGTATATAGACAGACGAGGGGCGCAGATGACCGAGTTGTTCCAGGAACTGCTGGTCGAGGACGCGGACGAGGAACTCGGCTGGCAGGAGCGCGCGTTGTGCGCCCAGACCGATCCGGAGTCCTTCTTCCCCGAGAAGGGCGGTTCCACCCGCGAGGCCAAGAAGGTCTGCCTCGCCTGTGAGGTCCGTTCGGAATGCCTCGAATACGCACTCGCCAACGACGAGAGATTCGGAATCTGGGGCGGACTGTCCGAGCGCGAGCGCCGCCGCCTGAAGAAGGCCGCCGTCTGACCCTCCCCGGGGCCGCCCCCCTGCGGCCCGCAGCCGTCCCCGCCGGTGACCGCCGCCCGGCCGCGGACGCCACCGGCCCGTACCCGCCCAACGGTCCGCCATCCGTGCTCCGTCCACGGGCGGCGGACCGCTGCCGTGCCAGCCATTAGTGTGGAGCCCCGTCAAAGACGCTCCGACGCCCCGCGACGCGGGCGACCCCCTGGCCGGAGGGCCCGTACCTCGATGTCCGCCACCACAGCCGCGTTTTCCGCCGCTTCTTTGCCGCAGCAGCCCGAGTTCCCGCGGCACGTCGTCACCGCCGTGCTCGTCTCCCACGACGGGGCGCGCTGGCTGCCGGACGCCCTCGCCGGACTCCTCGGCCAGGAACGCCCCGTGCAGTACGCCATCGCCGCCGACACCGGCAGTTCCGACGAGTCCGCCCGGCTCGTCGGCGACGCCATCGGCGACGAGCGGGTGCTGCACCTCGCCCGCCGCACCGGCTTCGGCGCCGCCGTCGAGGAGGCCGTCCGCACCGCGCCCGTCCTCGGCCCGGAGGACCTGCCCTACCTGAAGCGGCCCAGCGGCTGGGACCCCGTCGCCAGGACCTGGCGCGACGACGCCCACGAGATGCCCGACCTGCCGCACGGCGAACCGGTCCAGTGGCTGTGGCTCCTCCACGACGACTGCGCGCCCGCCCCCGACGCCCTCGCCGAACTGCTCCGCGTCGCCGACGCCGACGAGTACGCCGCGGTCGTCGGCCCCAAGCTCCTCGGCTGGTACGACCGCAAGCAGCTCCTCGAAGTCGGCGTCAGCATCGCCAACAGCGGCCGCCGCTGGACCGGCCTCGACCGCCGCGAACAGGACCAGGGCCAGCACGACCAGATCCGCCCCGTCCTGTCCGTCTCCAGCGCCGGCATGCTCGTCCGCCGCGACGTCTTCGAGGAACTCGGCGGCTTCGACCGCCGCCTGCCCCTCATGCGCGACGACGTCGACCTGTGCTGGCGCGTCCACGCCGCCGGCCACCGCGTCCTCGTCGCCCCCGACGCCGTCCTGCGCCACGCCGAGGCCGCCTCCCGCGAGCGCCGCACCGTCGACTGCGCCGGCCGCTCCGTCGCCAACCCCCACCGCGTCGACAAGGCCGGCGCCGTCTACACCCTCCTCGCCAACGCGCGCGGAGCCGCCCTCCCGTACGTCCTGGTCCGCCTCGTCGTCGGCACCCTCCTGCGCACCCTCGCCTACCTCCTCGGCAAGGCCCCCGTCCAGGCCGTCGACGAGGTCATGGGCCTGTGCGGCGTCCTCCTCCGCCCCGAGCGGATCGTCGCCGCCCGCCGCAGACGCGCCTCCCGCGCCGTCGACCCCGCCGAACTGCGCCCCCTCTTCCCGCCGCCCGGCGCCACTGTCCGCGCCACGGTCGAGCAGGTCGCCTCCAACGTCGGCGGCACGGACGCCGACGCCGGCGGCTCCCGGCACGGCGCCGTCGAGTCCGGCCCCGGCGGCGACGACGCCGACTACCTGGAGATCGAGCAGTTCGCCCGGCTGAAGAAGATCGCCCGCAAACCGGGCCCCGTCCTCTTCGCCCTGCTCCTGCTCGTCTCCCTGATCGCCTGCCGCGGCCTCTTCGGCGGCGGCTCCCTCGCCGGCGGCGCCCTGCTGCCCGTCCCCGACGACGTCGGCGACCTGTGGGGCCGGTACGCCGACGCCTGGCACCCCCTCGGCACCGGCGGCACCCAGAGCGCCCCGCCCTACCTCGCCCTGCTGGCCGCCCTGTCCGGCCTCTTCCTCGGCTCCACCGGCTTCGCGCTCACCCTGCTGCTGGTGTGCTCCGTCCCGCTCGCCGGTTTCACCGCGTACTTCGCCTCCCGCTCCCTCGTCGAGTCGCGGCTCCTGCGCGCGTGGGCCGCCATCGCCTACGCCTTCCTGCCCGCCGCGACCGGCGCCCTCGCCACCGGCCGCCTCGGCACGGCCGTCCTCGCGATCCTGCTGCCCCTCATGGCCCGCGCCGCCGTCGCCGCGTACGGGCTGCGCGGCGGCGGACCCGGCGCCCCGCGCGGCAGTTGGCGCGCCACCTGGGCGTACACGCTCCTCCTGACGTTCACGACGGCCTTCACGCCCGTCGTCTGGCCGATCGCCGTCGTCCTCGGCGTCGCCGCCCTCGTCCTGCGCCGCGACGACATCACCGCGTACGGGCTGCGCTTCCTCGCCGTCGCCGGCACACCGCTGCTCGTCCTCGCCCCCTGGTCGCTGTCCCTGCTGACCGACCCGGCCGCCTTCCTCAGGGAAGCCGGCACGGAGATCCGCACCGGCCCGGCGAGCGCGCTCGACCTGCTCGGCACCAGCCCCGGCGGCCCCCGCACGGTCGGCGGCCTCGTCCTCCTCGGCCTCGTCCTGGCCGCCCTCGCCGCCCTGCTCCGCGCGGAGCGCGGGTTCGCGATCCGCAGCGCCTGGGCCGCCGCCGTCGTCGGCCTCCTCTTCGCCGTCCTCACCAACGGCTCCGGCGACCACGCCACCGGCTGGGCCGGCCCCGCCACCCTCGTCTACGGCCTCGCCCTCCTCGCCGCCGGCGTCCTCGGCGCCGAAGGCGGCCGCACCCGCGTCGCCGCGCAGAGCTTCGGCTGGCGCCAGCCCGTCGCCGCCCTCGTCGCCCTCGCCGCGGCCGTGGGCCCCCTGGTGTCCGCCGCCAACTGGATGATCGGCGGCGCCGCCGGCCCCCTGGAGCGCCGCGACCCGACCCAGGTCCCCGCGTTCGTCGCCGAGGAGAGCGTCACCCGCGACCAGCCCCGCACCCTGGTCCTCGACGGCCCGTCGGCAGCCAAGGTCACCTACGCCCTCGTCCGCGGCTCCGGCGCCCGCCTCGGCGACGCCGAGCTGACCGCCACGGGCGGCGGCGACCCCCGCCTGGACAAGGTCGTCGCCCACCTCGTCGCCGGCTCCGGCGCCGACCAGACCGCCGAACTCAGCGGCTTCGCCATCCGTTACGTACTGGTCCGCGACGGCGCGCCCCGCGAGATGGGCCGCGTCCTCGACGCCACCCCCGGCCTCAGCCGGCTCAGCCAGCGCGACGGCAGCGCCCTGTGGCGCGTCGACCGCCAGGTCGCCCGCGCCGTCATCGTCCCCGCCGCGGCCGGTGCCGCCGCGGGCGCCGAGGCCGGCACCGAACCCCTCCCCGTCGGCTCCGGCCCCGTCGAGGCGCACAGCGACATCCCCGCCGGCGGCGAGGGCCGCGTCCTGCGCATCGCCGACCGCGCCGACGACGGCTGGCAGGCCACCCTCGACGGCAAGCCCCTGGAGAAGACCACCGTCGACGGCTGGGCGCAGGGCTTCGAGCTGCCCGCCCAGGGCGGCCGCCTCGACCTGACCTACGAGGCGCCGCTCACCCGCACCGCGTGGATCTGGGCCCAGTGCGCCCTCGTCGTCGTCCTGCTCGTCCTCGCCCTGCCCGGCCGCCGCCGCGACATCGACGACGACCTGCCCGAGGAGGCCGCCCCGGCGCTCCCGCCCCAGGACGCCACGGGCGACGGGCGCCGCGCGCGCCGGCTGCGCGCCGCCGCCGCCGACCCGGACACCGACCCCGTACCGGACCCGGCCGACGGCACCGACGCCGACCCGTACGCCATGCCCGCCCCGCAGGTCCCGCCCCAGGCGGGACCCGGCACCGACTGGCCCGGCACCCCGCCCGCCGGCCAGGGGTACGGCGAGCAGCAGCCGTACGGGCAGCAGCCCTACGGCGACCAGGGCCACGGACAGCGGACGGCGTACGACGAGCAGCCCTACGCCCAGCCCTACGACGGCGCCCCGTACCCGCAGGCCCCCTACGACCCGGCCGCGTACCCCGGGCAGCAGTACGACCAGCAGCCGTACCCCTACCAGCAGCAGGGCCCGTACGACCCGTACGGCTACGACAACGAGCAGCGTCCCGACGGGAGCAGCCACCAGTGAACCGCAGCACCCTCTCCCTCCTCGCCGCCGCGACCGCCCTCGCCGCCCTCACCGGCCTCGCCGCCCTGACGTCCCCCGGCGCGGACGACGACCCGGTCCGGGCGGCCGGCGCGGCGCCCGCCCGGCTGCCCGTCGAACGCAGCAGCGTCCTGTGCCCGGCACCGAGCTCCTCCGAGGTCGCCGAGACGACGTACGTCTCGTTCACCCCCGCCACCGGCGGCGCCGGCAAGCCCGGCTCCGGCGCCCCGGCCGGCAAGGACGCCCTGCTGGACAGGGCCGAGCTGAAGCCGTCCGCCGTCACCCAGGACACGACGACCGTCGCCCCGAAGAAGGACGACGAGAAGAAGGACGGCGAGAAGACGGACGGCGAGGAGACCGAGGAGAAGGACGCCGAGAAGACCGCGAAGGACGGCGGGAAGACCGGGACGGCCGCGAGGAAGCCGGCCGCGGACAAGGCCGTCCTCACCGCCACCACCCCCGGGACACCCGTGGCGGCGGAGGAGAACGGGGCCGAGGTGCCCGCCCTCATCGGCGTCGCCTCCGGCCGGCTCGCCCCCGGCTGGACCACCCAGCAGACCACCGTCGTCCCCGCCGGAGGCGCCCGCGGCCTCCTCGGCGTCACCTGCACGCCCCCCGACACGGCCTTCTGGTTCCCCGGCACCTCCACCGCCGAGAACCGCCGCGACTACGTCCACCTCACCAACCCCGACGACACCGCCGCCGTCGTCGACATCGAGCTGTACGGGCCCGAAGGCGCCCTGAAGTCGCAGCTCACCGACGGCATCCCGGTCCCCGCCCGGTCCAGCGTCCCGGTGCTGCTGTCCACGCTCACCGCGGACCCGGCCACCTCCGACGTCACCGTCCACGTCACCACCCGCAGCGGCCGCGTCGGCGCGGTCATCCGCTCCGCCGTCGACCAGCTCGGCAGCGACTGGCTGCCGGCCTCCGTCGACCCCGCCCCCTCACTGGTCCTCCCCGGCATCCCCGCGGACGCCACGTCCGTGCAGCTCATGGCGTACGCGCCCGGCGAGGACGACGCCGAGCTGAAGATCCAGCTCGCCGGCGCCACGGGCACCATCACCCCCGCCGCCCAGCAGACGATCCGCGTGAAGTCCGGGATGACGGCCTCCGCCGACCTGGGGGACCTCACCAGCGGCGAGGCCGGCGCCCTGCTGCTGACCCCGGCCCAGGCGGGGCGGGCCACCCCCGTCGTCGCCGCGCTGCGCGTGGTGCGCGGCTCCGGCGAGAAGCAGGAGGTCGCCTTCATCCCGGCCACCGGCCCGGTGGGGGAGCGGGCGACCGTCGCCGACAACCGCGCCAAGGGCACCACCCTGTCGCTGACCGCGCCCGGCAAGGCCGCCGAGGTCCGCGTCACCGCCTCCCCGGGCACCGAGGGCGGCACGCCCGCCACCAAGACGTACACCGTCAAGGCCGGCACGACCCTGGCGGTCGCCCCGCCCGTGCCCGCCGGGCTCAAGGGCTCCTACGCCCTGACCGTGGAGACCCTGTCCGGCGGCCCCGTCCACGCGGTGCGCATGCTGGCCCTGCCGGAGGACGGCATCGCGATGTTCACCCTCCAGGCCCTCACCGACGACCGCGCGAAGGTGGCCGTACCGGAGGCGGAACAGGACCTCGCCGTCCTGGACGACTAGCCGGACCCGGCCCGCGCGCCCGTACGGACACCCCGTCCGTGCGGGCGCGCCGGCTTCCCCGGACCGGCCCGCGCCGGTCAGTCCTGCCCGTACCGCGGGTCGACCGACTCGGGCGCCAGACCCAGCAGATCGGCGACCTGCTCCACCACGACCTCGTGCACCAGCAGCGCCCGCTCGTCCCGGCTCTTGGCGCGCAGCTCCACGGGCCGCCGGTACACGACCACGCGCGCGTGCCGCTCCCGCGTCGCCGGGGCCGAACTGCCCAGCGGCACGGAGTCGTCCTGCGGCGCCGGCACCTCCAGCACCAGGAAGTCGACCTCGGCGAGCTGGGGCCACCGCCGCTCCAGGCGCTCCACGGAGTCCTGCACCAGGTCGCGGAAGGTGTCCGCCCGCGTGGCGGACAGGGGAACCTGGGGCGGCGCCACGGGGCCGCGCATCCCTCGGCCGTGGCGATCACGGCGGCGCGGTCGCGGCTCGGTCGGGCGGGGTGGTCCTGGACTGTCCATCACCTGACGCAGCGTAGCCCTCCCGGACGCGCAGCGTTCCCCCGTCGCGCCGCGCCCCGGCATGTCGCCGGATGGGCATTCCAGCCATGCGGGGGCGCGATTCGGCACCCTTGCCGGGTCGGCCCGCCCGTGGGAAATGACCGGATTCGTTCGCCGAACCGCCCGGCCGGACGGCCCTCCCGCCCCCCGCCGGACACCCCCCGCGCCCTTCCCGCGCAGGTCGGAACACCCCTCCCAAACCCCCCTGTGCCCGACGTCACACCGCGACACGGGCGAGTGACCCGGTGGAGAGTCGTCGCGGCCCGCTCAAGAGTGCGGTACCGTCCAACGTCGTGAGCCCTGTACGTCGCTGTTCGCGCACCGCGTGCGGCCGCCCTGCCGTCGCGACACTGACGTACGTCTATGCCGACTCGACCGCGGTCCTCGGCCCGCTCGCCACCTACGCGGAACCCCACTGCTACGACCTGTGCGCCGAGCACAGCGAGCGCCTCACCGCGCCCCGCGGCTGGGAGGTCGTCCGCCTGTCCGACGCCTCCGGTCCCACCCGCCCCAGCGGCGACGACCTGGAAGCCCTCGCCAACGCCGTGCGCGAGGCGGCCCGCCCCCAGGAGCGCACGGCCCAGGCCGACGCCAAGGGCGGCGCCCGCAGCGGCGACCCCGTCGAGGTTGGCCGCCGCGGCCACCTGCGCGTGCTGCGCTCCCCCGACTCCTGACGCCCGGCGAGCCCGGCGCCTCCGCCCCGGCGACGCCCCGCGCATCCCTCCCCACGTACTTGTCACCTCTGCGGGTAGTTTGTGTACTCCACACAGGCTCGCAGGAGGTTGATCAGTGACTGCTGATCTGTCGCAGATCGTCAAGGCGTACGACGTCCGCGGAGTCGTGCCGGACCAGTGGGACGAGACGCTCGCCGAGCTGTTCGGCGCGGCCTTCGTCCAGGTGACCGGCGCCGACGCGATCGTCGTCGGCCACGACATGCGCCCGTCGTCCCCCGGCCTGTCCGGCGCCTTCGCACGCGGAGCCGCCGCCCGGGGCGCCGACGTCACTCTCATCGGACTGTGCTCCACCGACCAGCTGTACTTCGCCTCCGGCCACCTGGGCCTGCCGGGCGCCATGTTCACGGCGTCGCACAACCCGGCCCAGTACAACGGCATCAAGATGTGCCGCGCCGGCGCCGCCCCCATCGGCCAGGACAGCGGCCTCGCCGACATCCGCGCCCTCGTCGAGACGTGGCGGGACTCCGAGGGCCCCGCCCCGGCCGCCACCCCCGGCCGGATCACCGAGACGGACACCCTCACCGCCTACGCGGAGCACCTGAGGTCCCTGGTCGACCTCACCTCCGTCCGCCCCCTCAAGGTCGTCGTCGACGCGGGCAACGGCATGGGCGGCCACACGGTCCCCACCGTCTTCGAGGGCCTGCCCCTGACGCTCGTCCCCCTCTACTTCGAGCTGGACGGCACATTCCCCCACCACGAGGCCAACCCGCTCGACCCCGCCAACATCGTCGACCTCCAGCAGCGCGTCCGCGCCGAGGGCGCCGACATCGGCCTCGCCTTCGACGGCGACGCCGACCGCTGCTTCGTCGTGGACGAGCGGGGCGAGCCCGTCCCCCCGTCCGCGATCACCGCGCTGGTCGCCGCCCGCGAGCTGGCCAAGCACCCCGGCGGAACGGTCATCCACAACCTGATCACGTCGCAGTCCGTCCCCGAGGTCGTCCGCGAGAACGGCGGCGTCCCCGTCCGCACCCGCGTCGGCCACTCCTTCATCAAGGCCGAGATGGCCCGCACGGGCGCGATCTTCGGCGGCGAGCACTCCGCGCACTACTACTTCCGCGACTTCTGGAACGCCGACACCGGCATGCTCGCCGCGCTCCACGTCCTCGCCGCGCTCGGCGGCCAGGAGGGCACGCTGTCCGCGCTCGTCGCCGAGTACGACCGCTACGCGGCCTCCGGCGAGATCAACTCCACCGTCGCCGACCAGGCCGCCAGCACCGCCGCCGTACGCGCGGCCTTCGCGTCCCGCGACGGCGTCACCACCGACGAGCTCGACGGCCTCACCATCGGCGGCGACGGCTGGTGGTTCAACCTCCGGCCGTCCAACACCGAGCCGCTCCTCCGCCTCAACGTCGAGGCCCGGGACGAGGCCACCATGGCCGAGGTCCGCGACGAGGTCCTCGCCCTCGTCCGCGCCTGACCGGCCGCCGCACGGCACCCGGGTCCGGTGCCCGTCCCGCCCCCGCGCGGACGGGCACCGGACCCGGCCGGCGCCCACCTCCGCCCCGGCCCCCGGGCGCCCCGCCCGGCCCCCGGACCACGGCGCCCCACCCGCCCGCGTCACGGCGTCCCGCCGACCCGACGTCCCCCGCATCCCGGCGGTAGGCTGACGACGCCAGGAAACCGCCGCACACCGCGGCACCGCACCGGACCGGCCGGACCACGCCCGGTCCCCGCCCGGCGCCGCGAACGCACCCGAAGGGAACCGCCCCATGCCGCTCGAAGCCGGCCTCCTCGACATCCTCGCCTGCCCCGCCTGCCGCGCCCCCCTCGGCGACCGCACGGCCGAGGAGACCCCCGAGCTGGTCTGCACGAGCGACGACTGCGGCCTCGCCTACCCGGTACGGGACGGCATCCCGGTACTCCTCGTCGACGAGGCCCGCCGCCCCGCCTGACCCACCGCCCCGGCGACATCCCGCACCGGCGATCGGAGGCCCCACCCATGCTCGACGAGTCGCTGCTCGACGCTCCCGACGCCCTGGCCCAGGCGGACCGCCGCGGACTCCTGCGCGGCGCCGCCGAATCCGGCGCCCGGGTACGCACCGCCGCCCGGCACGCGGCCGAGGCCGGCGTCACCGCCCTCCAGCCGGAGGGGCGCCCCCGCACCGTCCTCGTCGCCGGCACCGGCACGGCGGCCACCGGAGCCGCCGACCTGATCGCCGCCCTCGCCGGGGCCTCCGCGCCCGTCACCCGGCTGCGCCCCACCGGCGTCGCCGCGGCCGCGGGCGCGCTGCGCTGGACCCTCCCGGGCTGGGCCGGCTCCGTCGACCTGCTGCTCATCCCGACCAACGACGGCTCCGAACCCGGCCTCGTCACCCTCGCCGAGCAGGCCTACCGGCGGGGCGTCACCGTCGTCACCGTCGCCCCGCAGCGCTCGCTCATCACGGAGGCCGTCGGCAACACCCACGGCCTCGTCGTCCCCATGGCGACCGCACCCCACGAGCTGTACGACGAGCCGCAGGCCGCCGGCCCCGGCGCGCTCTGGGCGCTGTTCACCCCGCTCCTGGCCCTCCTCGACCGCGTCGGCCTGTTCACGGCCCCCGCCGACACGCTGGAGAAGGTCGCCGACCGCCTCGACCGCACCGCCGAACGCTGCGGCCCCGCCGTCGCCACGTACGGCAACCCGGCCAAGACCCTCGCCGCCGAGCTCTCCGACGCCCTGCCCCTCATCTGGACCGAGGGCACCGCCGCCGCGCCCGTGGGCCGCCGCTTCGCCGCCGTCCTCGCCGAACTCGCCGGCCGCCCCGCCCTCGCCGCGGAGCTCCCCGAGGCGCTCGACGCCCACGGCGGCCTCCTCGCCGGCGACTTCGCCGGGGGAGCCGACCCCGACGACTTCTTCCGCGACCGCGTCGAGGACCCGCAGGCGCTGCACGCCCGCGTCGTCCTCCTCCGCGACCGCCCCGCCGACGCCGGCGGCCTCACCGCCGCCCCCACCGCCCGCGAACTCGCCCTCGGCCACGACACGCCCTTCAGCGAGCTGGAGCCCGAGGAGGGCAACCCCCTCGAAGCCCTCGCCGAACTCCTCGCCGTCACCGACTTCGCCGCCTGCTACCTCGCCCTGGCCTCCGGCCGCCGCCTCTGACCCCCGGCCGCCGGCTCCGACCGCGGCCGGCCGCCGTCAGCCGGTCCACGACCGGCCGCCGTCCCCGACCCGCGATCGGCCCCGGGCGCGCCGGCCCCGGAACCGGACCCACCCCTCCCGGCACCGCACCCGCGACCCCGAGGACCGGCCCCGCCGACCCCGGACCGACGCCCCGCCCGCACACGGAAAGCCCACCGCACATGGACCGCCTCTCCACCACCGTCCGCCCCTACGCCTGGGGCTCCACGACGGCCATCCCGGAACTGCTCGGCACCGCCCCCACCGGCGAGCCCCAGGCCGAGATGTGGATGGGCGCCCACCCCGGCGCACCCTCCCGCGTCACCCGCCCCACCCCCGAGGGCGACCGCGAGCAGCCCCTCAACGAGGTCATCGCCGCCGACCCCGAAAGGGAACTCGGCCCCGCCACCGTCGCCAGGTTCGGCCCCCACCTGCCCTTCCTCCTGAAGATCCTCGCCGCCGAGGCCCCCCTCTCCCTCCAGGTCCACCCCGACCCCGCCCGGGCCGAGGCCGGCTACGCCGCCGAGGAACGCGCCGGCATCCCCCTCGACGCCCCGCACCGCAACTACAAGGACCCCCACCACAAGCCCGAACTCATCTGCGCCCTCACCCCCTTCGAGGGCTTCTGCGGCTTCCGCGACCCCGTCCGGACCGCCGACCTCCTCGCCGCCCTCGACGTCGACTCCCTCAAGCCCTACGTCGACCTCCTCCACGCCCACCCCGAGGACGCCGCCCTCCGCGAGGTCCTCACCGCGGTCCTCACCGCCGACCCCGAGGGCATCGCCGCCACCGTCCACGACACCGCCGCCGCCTGCGCCCGCCTCGGCGGCGCCCACGCCCCGTACGCCACCCTCGCCCACCACCACCCCGGCGACCGCGGCGTCCTCGCCGCGCTCCTCCTCAACCACGTACGGCTCCAGCCCGGCGAAGCCCTGTACCTCGGCGCCGGCGTCCCCCACGCCTACCTCGGCGGCCTCGGCGTGGAGATCATGGCCAACTCCGACAACGTCCTGCGCTGCGGCCTCACCCCCAAGCACGTCGACGTCCCCGAACTCCTCCGCGTCGTCCGCTTCGAAGCCGGCGACCCCGGCGTCCTGCGCCCCGAGGCGTCCCCCTCCGGCGAGGAGGTGTACGAGACCCCCGCCGACGAGTTCCGCCTCTCCCGGTACGTACGCCCCGAAGGCGCCGCCCCCGTCGACCTCACCGCCCCCACCCCGCAGATCCTCCTCGCCACCGCCGGCGCCCCACGCCTCGGCGACCTCACCCTCACCCCCGGCCACTCCGTCTTCGTACCGGCCGGGGAGGACGTCGCCCTGTCGGGCAGCGGCACCCTCTTCAGAGCCACAGCGGTGGCCTGAACCACCGCCGCCGTCCGGTGCTGCAACAATGTCCCGCCGTACAGAACCGGCCGAACCCACGAGCCCACCCAGGGACCAGTGAAGGGACAGGACACGCATGAGCGCGTCAGGCGGAACCAAGGCGATCGTGGCGGCACTCGTCGCCAACCTCGCGATCGCCGTGAGCAAATTCGTGGCGTTCGTCTTCAGCGGCTCGTCGTCGATGCTCGCCGAATCGGTGCACTCCCTGGCCGACTCCGGCAACCAGGGACTGCTCCTCCTCGGCGGCAAGAAGGCCCAGCGCGAGGCGACCCCCCAGCACCCCTTCGGCTACGGCCGAGAGCGGTACATCTACGCCTTCCTCGTATCCATCGTCCTCTTCTCCGTCGGCGGCATGTTCGCCCTGTACGAGGGCTACGAGAAGATCAAGCACCCCCACGAGATCGAGGCCTGGTACTGGCCCGTCGGCGTCCTCGTCTTCGCGATCATCGCCGAGTCGTTCTCCTTCCGCACCGCCATCAAGGAGTCCAACGAACTCCGCGGCGAGCGCTCCTGGAAGGACTTCGTCCGCACCGCCAAGGCACCCGAGCTGCCCGTCGTCCTCCTGGAGGACCTCGGCGCCCTCGTCGGCCTGATCCTCGCCCTCGTCGGCGTCAGCCTCGCCCTCGTCACCGGCGACGGCGTCTGGGACGGCATCGGCACCCTGTGCATCGGCGTCCTGCTCATCCTGATCGCCATCGTCCTCGCCCTCGAGACCAAGTCGCTCCTCCTGGGCGAGTCCGCCGGTCTCGACGAGGTCCGCAAGATCGAGGAAGCCCTCGTCGACGGCACCACCGTCACCGGCGTCATCCACATGCGCACCCTCCACCTCGGCCCCGAGGAGCTCCTCGTCGCCGCCAAGATCGCCGTCCAGCACGACGACACCGCCACGCAGGTCGCCGCCGCGATCGACGCGGCGGAGACGCGCATCCGCGCCGCCGTCCCCATCGCCCGGGTCATCTACCTGGAACCCGACATCCTCCGCACCACCCGCTGAGCACCACCGCACCACCCCGCCGGCCCGCCCGGCACCCGAAGGCCCCGGCCCCCCGCCGGGGCCTTCGGCCTGCGCCCCTCCCGCGCGCCGGCCCGCACCGCTCCCGGCGGACTTGAAGCCCGCGCACCCGATCGGTGTAGATTCGAATACCGAGACAGACGTCGCTGCTGATGGCGGTCGGGCGGTCCCCACGGATCGGCCGAGGGAGAGAGGGCCTCCGACGACTGCACCGCGCGTGCCCGGGCATCCTTGTGTCCGCCGGCGCGGAGCCAGCCCTACCCACCTCGACCCGACAACGAGGAGCAGCTCGAAATGACGACTGTCGACCACCGACAGGACTTCAAGGTCGCCGACCTCTCCCTGGCCGAGTTCGGCCGCAAGGAGATCACCCTCGCCGAGCACGAGATGCCCGGCCTGATGGCGATCCGCAAGGAGTACGCCGAGACCCAGCCCCTGGCCGGCGCCCGGATCACCGGCTCCCTGCACATGACCGTGCAGACCGCCGTCCTCATCGAGACCCTCGTCGCCCTCGGCGCCCGGGTCCGCTGGGCCTCCTGCAACATCTTCTCCACGCAGGACCACGCCGCCGCCGCCATCGCCGTCGGCCCCGACGGCACCCCGGACGACCCGAAGGGCGTCCCCGTCTTCGCCTGGAAGGGCGAGACGCTGGAGGAGTACTGGTGGTGCACCGAGCAGGCCCTGACCTGGCCGGACAGCCCCACCGGCGGCCCCAACATGATCCTCGACGACGGTGGTGACGCCACCCTCCTCGTCCACAAGGGCGTCGAGTTCGAGAAGGCCGGCCAGGCCCCGGACCCGTCCACCGCGGACAGCGAGGAGTACGGCCACATCCTCCGCCTCCTCAACCGCACCCTCACCGAGAACCCGCAGAAGTGGACCCGCCTCGCGTCCGAGATCCGCGGCGTCACCGAGGAGACCACCACCGGCGTCCACCGCCTGTACGAGATGCACCGCGACGGCACGCTGCTCTTCCCGGCGATCAACGTCAACGACGCGGTCACCAAGTCGAAGTTCGACAACAAGTACGGCTGCCGCCACTCCCTGGTCGACGGCATCAACCGCGCCACCGACGTCCTAATCGGCGGCAAGGTCGCCGTCGTCTGCGGCTACGGCGACGTCGGCAAGGGCTGCGCCGAGTCCCTCCGCGGCCAGGGCGCCCGCGTCATCGTCACCGAGGTCGACCCCATCTGCGCCCTCCAGGCGGCGATGGACGGCTACCAGGTCACCACCCTCGACGAGGTCGTCGAGACCGCCGACATCTTCATCACCACCACCGGCAACCGCGACATCATCATGGCCGCGGACATGGCCAAGATGAAGCACCAGGCCATCGTCGGCAACATCGGCCACTTCGACAACGAGATCGACATGGCCGGCCTCGCCAGGATCCCCGGCATCGTCAAGGACGAGGTCAAGCCGCAGGTCCACACCTGGACCTTCCCCGACGGCAAGAAGATCATCGTCCTGTCCGAGGGCCGCCTGCTGAACCTGGGCAACGCCACCGGCCACCCGTCCTTCGTGATGTCCAACTCGTTCGCGGACCAGACCCTGGCCCAGATCGAGCTCTACACGAAGCCGGAGCAGTACCCGACCGACGTGTACGTCCTGCCCAAGCACCTCGACGAGAAGGTCGCCCGCCTCCACCTGGACGCGCTCGGCGTCAAGCTCACCACCCTCCGCCAGGAGCAGGCCGACTACATCGGCGTCAAGGTCGAAGGCCCCTACAAGCCGGACCACTACCGCTACTGACCGCCCCGCGGCCACACCGGCAGCAGGTACCCAGGCAGGCCCCCGCACCCCCGTGTCGGGGGCCTGCCCCGTACCCGGCCGGCCCGACCACCGCTCAGCGGCGGTGCCGAGACCCCGACCAGAACCCCGAGGACCCATGCCCCGAGGCCGCTATTCGCTCCACGATCCGCACGATCGCACCCCCCTCGGCGAAGAACACTTCCACTGCGCGCCCGGCCCCTCCGGCTGGCGCTACGTCTCGCAACTCACCACCCCCTCCGGCGACCACGCCGGCTCCGTCGACCTCGCCCTCGACGACCTCGGCCGCCCCATCCGCCTCGAACTCCACGCCGGCGGCTGGCAGGTACGCGGCGCCGCCCTCGACGGCGTCACCTGGGTTCGCACCGACCCGACCGGTTCGCACGCCACGGAAGGCAACGTGCGCGCCCACGCCTTCACCGGCAGCTCCCCGGCCTTCCTCGTGGCCCTCACCCGGCTCCTGCGCCTCACCCCCGGTTCCGGCTCGACCCGCGTCCGCCTCGTCGCCTTCACGGACCCGGTCCTCGCCCCCCTCACCGTCGACCAGTCCTGGGCCCTGGTGGACAGTGAAACGCACCCCACTGACAACGGCCTCCTGACCGTGGACGAATACCAGGTCACCGCCCTCGACACGGGTGAGCGGCACAGCGTCCACATCGCCGGCGACGTCGTCCTCGCGGCCCCGGGCGTCGAGCTCGAGGACCTCCAGACCCCGCCGTCCGTCCTCCCCTGACCGCCAGGGGCGGCCAGCGCGGCTAGGCGGGCGGAGCGAACCCGGTGGCGGCCTTCCGGGACGGCCCCGCGCCCTCCTCCGCCGCACCCCGCACCGCAGGCGCCCCCGCACCGGGCACGGCCACCCCGGCAGAACCCCCCGCACCACCCGCACCGGCCGGCACCGAAGCCTCCCCGACCCCGCCCAAGACACCCACCCCGAAAACCCCGGCCCCCCGAACCCCGGCAGCCCCGCCCACACCCGCATCAACACCCACACCCGCGGGCGCCACCCGGCGCGCGTCCCGCGCCTGCCGCTCGTGCACCACCGCGGCCAGGAACACCGCGGCGGGCACCCCGGGAGGCGCGGGCGCCCCCGTACGCGCCACCACCTCGTCCGCCAGACGCTCCGCCAGCACCCGGCCCGCCTCCGGATCCAGCTGCCGCATCCGCGTCAGGCACTGCCGGATCCCCAGCCACAGCGCGTCCGGCACCGCCGACAGGTCCAGCTGCGCGAACCGCCCCACCAGCCACGGCGGCGGCGGAGGCACCGGCGTCGTACGTCCCACCGGCACCCGCTCCCGCACCACCAGCGTCCCCGCGAACACGTCGCCGACCCGCCGCCCCCGCGCCGACACCAGCGAAGCGACGCACGCGATCACCCCGAAGGTCATCAGGATCTCCACGATCCCGATCAACCCCCGCACCAGCGCGTGCCGGAACCGGATCGGCCCCCCGTCGTCCCGCACCACCCGCAGCCCGCACGCCAGCTTCCCCAGCGACCGCCCGTGGCTGAGCGTCTCCACCGCGATCGGGCCGCCCACCAGCACCAGCAGGAACGACGCGATCGACACCGCCGCCAGCGCCGCCTCGTCGAGCGACGCCGTCGCGAAGGCGAGGCCGATGGATATCAGCAGGTACGCCGTCCACACGACGACCAGATCGATCAGCAGCGCCAGCGCCCGGCTCGGCAACCGGGCCGGCCGCAGCCCCAGGACGACCGCGTCCCCCGTCACGACCTCACTCACGCCGCCCACCCTTCTCCGACCTTGCCCGACCGCTCCCCACGCCAGTCTGCCAAGCTGACCGACAGCGCGCCGCAGTAGTACGAACCGTACGCACCCCGTGCACTGGAGCATCAGCCGATCATGGACCTCGACGTCTACGTCACCGCCCACCGCGCCGAGTGGGAGCGCCTGGAGCACCTCCTGGGCCGCGGCCGCCGACTGACCGGCGCCGAGGCGGACGAGCTCGTGGCGCTGTACCAGCGCACCGCGACCCACCTCTCCGTCATCCAGAGCAGCGCGCCCGACCCGGCGCTCACCGCCCGCCTCACCCAGCTCGTCGCCCGGGCCCGCGCCGCCGTCACCGGCACCCGCCGCGCCTCCTGGCGCGACGTCGTCCGCTTCCTCACCGCCGGGTTCCCCGCCGCGGTCTACCGCTCACGCCACTGGTGGATCCCCACCGCGGTCCTCTCCACCCTCCTCGCCGCGGTCATCGGCTGGTGGATCGGCACGCACCCCGAGGTCCAGGCGGCGATCGCCGCCCCCGAGGAACTGCGCCAGATGACCCGCCCCGGCGGCGAGTACGAGACGTACTACTCCAGCCACCCGGCGGCCTCCTTCGCCGCCCAGGTCTGGACGAACAACGCGCAGGCCGCCGCCATGTGCCTGGTCCTCGGCGCCTTCTTCGGCGTGCTGGTGCTGTGGGTCCTCTTCCTCAACATGCTCAACCTCGGCATCGGCATCGGCCTCATGGCCTCAGCGGGACGCCTCGACACCTTCCTCGGCCTGGTCCTCCCGCACGGCCTGCTGGAACTGACGGCCGTCTTCGTCGCCGCCGGCACGGGCCTCCGCCTCGGCTGGACCCTCATCGACCCGGGCCCGTACTCGCGCCGCACTGCCCTCGCCCGGCAGGGCCGCGCCGCGATCGGCATGGCCATCGGCCTGGCCCTGGTCCTCTTCGTGTCCGGCGTCATCGAGGGCTTCGTGACCCCGTCCGGCCTCCCCACCTGGGCCCGCATCGCCATCGGCGTCGCAGCCGAGGCCGCCTTCCTCGTGTACGTGTACGTGCTCGGCGGCCGGGCGGTCCGGGCCGGCGAGGCGGGCGACGTGGCGTCCGCCGACCGCAGCGCGGAGCTGCCGACCGCCGCCTGATGTGCGTACGGCCCCGCTGACCTGCTAGTGTCCTCTTCGCCGCCAGACCTGTTGACACGGGCGAGGTGGGGAGGTAGATTTAAACGGTTGCCGGGAGCTGGACAAGCTCGGGTGCAACGGTTAGAGTCTCTCTCGCTCCGCGGTGAACCGGACAGGTTCTCGCCGGAGCCAATCGATTCCTCCATTCGGATCGCGAAGCTGATTTCAATCAGTCGAGATGACTCTGATAAAGTTGAATCAAGCCGAAAGGCGAAAGGCCCTCCAACGGCCACCGGAAACGAAATCCGCACCGGAAACGGAACGGAAAAGGGTCTGGTAAAGTCGGAATCGCCGGAAAGGGAAACGCGGAAGCGGAGAACGGCTCGGCGGCCCGGTCCAGCGGGTGGCGGAGACGGAAATCGGATCTGCTAGGCTGGAAACACCG
>NZ_BMSV01000003.1 GCF_014649335.1 Streptomyces roseolilacinus | reverse complement strand
CCACCAGCAGGTCCAGGAACTCGTCGGGCGAGCGGGTCACCTCGCTCGGCACGACGACGAGGGTGCCGCCGTGCAGCAGGGCGCCCCACATCTCGAAGACGGAGACGTCGAAGGCGTACGAGTGGAACAACGACCAGACGTCCGTCTCGTCGAAGGCGTAGTGCTCCTGCGCGGTGGCCATCAGCCGCACCACGTTGGCGTGGGTGAGCGTCACACCCTTCGGACGGCCCGTGGAGCCGGACGTGTAGATCACGTAGATGGCGCTGTCCGGACCCGACAGGGACTCCGGAGGGGTCGCCTCGTACGCGTCGAGCACCGCGCCGTCCCGGTCCAGGACCACCGACTCGCCGTCGAAGACCCCGGCGAGCAGGCCGACCTGGGCCTCGGTGGTGACGACGGTGCGCACCCCCGCGTCGGCGAGGACGTACCCCAGCCGCTCGACGGGGTGGGCGGTGTCGAGGGGGACGTACGCGGCGCCGGACTTCAGGACGCCGAGCAGGGTGGGGACCAGGTCGACGCCCCGCTCCAGGCAGACGCCCACCAGCGACTCCGGCCCCACCCCCAGACCCCGCAGGTGCCGCGCCAACCGGTTCGCCCGCGCGTCCACCTCCGCGTACGTGAGCACCTCCCCACCGGCCACCACCGCCACCGCCCCCGGAGCACGCGCCACCCGCTCCTCGAACAACCCGTGCACCGTCCGCGTGACGGGTCGGGCGCCGAGGGGGCCCGCGGTGACCAGGGCGCGCTCGTCGTCGTCGAGGAGGTCGAGGCGGGACAGCGGGAGCGTCTCGTCGTCGACGGCCTGCTGGAGCAGCCGCACGAAGTGCCGGCTCATGCGGCGCACGGTGTCCTGCTCGAACAGCGCCGTGGCGTACACGAACTGGCCGTGGAAGGTGCCGTCGGCGGCGGAGTTGACCTGCAGTTCCAGGTCGCACTTGGCGACGGAGCCGGTCGCCGCGTACGGCTCGATGGTGAGGCCGGGCAGGGTGACGCGCTCGCCGCCGCGCTCGTGGAGGGTGAACGCCACCTGGTAGAGCGGGGTGCGGGACATGTCCCGTTCGGGCTGGAGTTCGTCGACGAGGCGGGCGAAGGGGACGGCCTGGTGGTCGTAGGCGCCGATCAGGTCGTCGCGGGCCTGCTCGACCAGGTCGGCGAACGCCGGGTCGCCCTGCCAGCGGGCGCGCATCACGAGGTTGTTGACGCCGTAGCCGATGAGGCCCTGCAGTTCGGGGCGCGTACGGCCGGAGGCGACCGTTCCGACGGGGATGTCGCGCCGGCCGGTGTAGCGGGCGAGCAGCGCCTGGAAGGCGGGGAGCAGCACCGAGAAGGGGGTGGCGTTGTGCGCGAGGGCCAGCTTGTGGACCTTCTCCGACAGCCCGTCGGGCAGGGTGAAGGGCACGTCGGCGCCCTCGTGGCCGCGGTGCCCCGGCCGGGGCCTGTCGGCCGGCAGGTCGAGCGGGCCGATCCCGGCGAGCCGCTCGCGCCAGTACTCCAGGTGCGGGGCGAGGGCGCCGCCGGCCTCCTCGGCGCGCTGCCACGCGGCGTAGTCCGCGTACTGGACCGGCAGGGCGGGCAGTGACGGCTCCCGGCCTCCGGCGAACGCCTCGTACAGGGAGGTCAGTTCGGCGAGCAGGACGCGGGTGGACCAGGCGTCGAAGGCGATGTGGTGGAAGACGACGCTGAGGAGGTGGTCGTCCTGCGCGATCCGCAGCAGCCGGGCGCGGACCGGCCAGTCGTGTTCCAGGTCGAAGGGGGTGCGGGACGCCCGCGCGACGAAGTCGGCGGCCCGCCGCTCGCGTTCGGCGGCCGGGACGCCGGTCTGCGGGTCGAGGGGCAGGCCGGCGGGTGCGGGCGGGTCGATGATCTGGGCCGGCTCGCCCCCGGTCGTCGTGTAGCGGGTGCGCAGGACCTCGTGGCGGGCGAGCAGCGCGTCCCAGGCCCGTTCCAGGGCCGGTGCGTCGAGTGCGCCGCGGATCCGGAAGGCGAGCGGCACCAGGTATTCGGCGCTGTCGGGGTCGAGCCGGTTGAGGAACCACATCTGCTGCTGCCCGAACGACAGCCGGAGGGTTCCGTTCCGGTCGGCGGGGGGAATGGCCGGGCGGCGGCCGCGGGAACGTCCGCCGCCGAGCCGGTGGCGGAGGAGCCTCTCCTGAAGGGCGTCGACTTCGGCCTGCTTCTTCTTCTCGACGCTCATCTCTTTCCCGTCCTCCTGCTGCCGCCGCTGTTGAGTGACCCACGGGCGCCCGGCCGCGGGCCGGGCGTTCTCTCTCGGATGTGCCGGGACGGCGCGCGGTCAGCCCGCCGCCTGCTCCATTCGGCGACGCAGGCTCAGGGGGCGCATGTCCGTCCACACCTCACCGATGTGCGCGAGGCATTCGGCGCGTTTTCCCTCGGTGCCCTCCGCGCGCCATCCTGCGGGAAGGTCCCGGTCGGCCCACCAGAGGGAATACTGCTCCTCGTCGTTGACCACGACGCGGTAGACCTGGTCGTCGTCCTGCTCGTCAGCCATGAGAATTCCTTCGCGGTGGACATCGGATAACGGGATTCCTGGTATTCCCCACTCTGCTCGTGCAGTTTTCTCGCGGCCCCGATACTCCGTCTATACCGGAGCTATTCGGCGAAGGGGCCCTCCCGCCGGGCGGCCGGCCGGAGCCGGGCGCCCGGGCGGAAGGGCCCGGGTCGTGCGGTGGTGCGGTGGGACGGCGATGCGGTGGTGCGGTGGGGCGGGGCGGCGGTGCGGGTGCGGGTCAGCGCGGGTCGGCGGACCGGTCGGCGGGCGCCCGCCCCGCGGTTTCGGTGGCCAGGGTCCCGTACGCGTCGGCGGGCGCCGCGGCGGCCGCGGCGACGGGCCGCCGCCGTTCGCCGCCACCGCCGGGAACCCACCCCAGCCACCCGGGCAGCGTCCAGGCCCGTTCGCCGAGCAGGGCCACGGCCGCGGGCAGCAGCACCCCGCGGACGAGCGTCGCGTCGATGAGGATCGCCACCGCCATGCCCACGCCCATCATCTTGTTCTCGATGGCGGACAGCGTGATGAAGACGGTGAACACCGCGGTCATGATGACGGCCGCGCTGGTCACGACGCCCGCGCTGGCGGCGATGCCGCCGACGACGGCGTCCCGCGTGGAGGCCCCCGCCAGCCGGCGTTCCCTGATCCGGCTGAGGATGAAGATGTGGTAGTCCATGCTCAGGCCGAACAGGATGACGAACATGAACAGCGGGAGCCACGCGGCGACGCCGCCGTAGGGCGTGAAGCCGAGCGGCGAGCTGAGCGCGCCGCCCTGGAAGACCCAGGTCAGCACCCCGTACGCGGCGCCCATCGACAGCAGGTTGAGAGCGATCGACACCAGGGGGACGGCGAGGGAGCGGAACACGACCAGCAGCAGGCCGAAGGCGAGGACGAGCACGAAGCCGATGACGAGGGCCGTGCGCCCGCCGAGCTGCTCCTCGAAGTCGTGGGCGAAGGCGGTGCGGCCGCCGACGGCGTAGCCGACCCCGTCGACCGTGCCGAGGGTCGCGGGCAGCGCCACCTCGCGCAGGGCCTCCAGGGCGTCGACGGACGCCTCGTCGGTGCCGGTCCCGGCCAGCGGCACCCGCACCATCAGGACATCGTCGACCCGGACCGTCGACACGGGGCCGGAGAGCCGGCCGTCGCCCGCGGCGATCCGCTCGCGCAGCCGGTCGACGGCGGACAGCACCTCGGGCGTGTCCGGCCGGCCGCCGTCCTCCTTCCAGACGGCGACGCGCGCCGGGGTCGGCGCCCCGGGGAACGCCTCCTGCATGCGGACGGCGGTGTCGACGGTGGGGGCGCTGCGGGGCAGGCTGTTGACGACGGCGGCGTCCTGGAGGCGCATGTCCGTCATGGGGACCGCCATCACGAGGAGCACCAGGGCGGCGGCGCCGCCCCACGCCTTGGGGCGGCGGACCACGGCGGCGGCCAGCCTCTGCCAGCCGCGGGACTCGACGACGGTCGTGCGGCGCTTGCCGAGCCACGGGAGGCGGCCCTTGTCGACGCGGTGCCCGAGCGCGGCGAGCAGGGCGGGCAGCACGGTCACGGAGGCGAGCATCGCCAGGCCGACGACCAGGGCCGTGCCGAGGGTGAGGCCGCGGAAGACGTCGAGGCCGGTGAGGAGGAGGCCGCTGACGCAGACGATCACGGTCAGGCCGGAGACGGCGACGACGTGTCCGGAGGTGCGGGAGGCGATGTGGAGGGATTCGGCGACACCGCGTCCGGCGGCCCGCTCCTCGCGTTCCCGCCGTAGGTAGAACAGCGAGTAGTCGACGCTGACCGCGACGCCCACCAGCAGGATCATGGAGGTGACGGCGCTGTTGACGGCGACCCACTGTTCGAGCACGGCGACCAGGCCGAAGGTGCCGGCGACGGTGGTGGCGGCCAGCAGCAGCGGGATCGACGCGGCGACGAGGGCGCCGAAGACGACGAGCAGGATGATCAGGGTGAGGGGCAGGGAGGTGGTCTCCGCGCTGGCGAGGTCCTCCTTGACGGCGTCGTCGACGGCGCGGGACAGGCTGACGTCCCCGGCCTGGGCGACGCGCACGTCCCGGTGGCGGTCGGCCACGGTCCGCACGGCCTCCGCGACGGTGTCGAAGTGGGCGTCCATCCTGTCGTTCGGGCCGGCGACGAAGAAGGTGACCAGGCCCGAGCGGCCGTCGGCGGAGACCTGCCGTTCCGTGCCGGGGTCCTTCGGGGAGCGCAGTCCGGTGACCGCTCCGGGGGTCTTGGCGAGTTCGGCCACGAGGTCGTCGGCCGCCGCGACGAGTGCCGGGTCGTCCAGGAACTTCCCGCCGCCGCCGTCGAGGGGCTGGATGAGGACGTTCTCCAGGATCGGCTCGTAGTTCCGCTGCGCGTTGACGACGCGCTTGACGACGCCCGACTCGCCCGGGTCGTCGGTGTGGGCCGCCGGTCCCGTCATCAGGGAGCCGGCGAGCACGGCGACGGCCACGAGGGCCAGCCAGCCGCCGACGGCGAGGGCGCGGTGGCGGACGGACCAGCCGGCGATCCGCTCGACGATCGCGCCCTGCCCCTTGCGGTGGGTACCTGATTCGGCCATCTTGGGCCCCGGGGGTGCGCCCGCCCCCGTCGGACCGGACTCTGCCCGGTTGCCTTGCTCACGACGCTGCCTGCTTTTGCGCAGCATGAACTAAAGTTCCTTCCCTGAAGGAGCGATCCGGTGAAAACTCGCCATCGGCGAGGGTGTTGCTTCTTCTCACCGGGCCGTCGAGTTGCCGCTCGACGGCCCGGTATCCGCAGGGGCTACTCGACCTCCTTGAGGATGCGCTCGACCGACCGCATCCGGGTCTGGACGTCCGTCAGACGCTCGTCGATGCCGGCCAGCCGGCGGTCGATCGCGTCCTGGTGGTGCACCGTCTGCTCGGCGAGTCGCCGGTAGGCGTAGTCGCGCGCCAGGATCGCCCGGGCCCGCCAGGTCGCGGCCAGGTTCCAGACGACGATGGTGACCACCACGATGACCATGCCGAAGATACCGATGGCGCCTATGACTTCCTGCCAGCCGTGGTACGTCATGACAGAGGGGTCCTTTCTCCCTCGCCGTCCGGCCGGACGGTTTCGTGCGGGCTGAGGGTCGGCGCCACAGCCGCGATGTCCTGCGGTGTCAAGTGGAGTGCGAAGGGGGTCACTTCGTAGAACTTCATGGCCTTTCCGTCGCTGGATACCTCCAGGTGCGCGGAGACCAGGCCCGCGGCTTCCAGCTTTCTCAGGTGGGCCTGCAGCAGCGCCCGGCTGATCCCCAGCTCCCGGGCCAACTGGCTGACGTAGGTACGCCGTCGGAAGAGCGCGGCCACCACCCGCAGGCGGTGCGGGTTGGCCAGCGTGGCCAGCATGCGCACCAGCGTGTCCCCGTCCGGCGCGGGCTCCGTCACGGCGCACCCCGCGGACCACGCGCCGCGAGCGGCCGCCCGCCCCCCGTCCGTCTCCGGCCCGTCCGCCGGCCCCCTCACCGTGCCGCCCGTTCCGGTCGGCGGCCGGGCCGTCGCTGCACGCCCAGGGCGATCGCGGCGACCAGCAGCGAGACCGCCGGGCCGACCAGCAGCGAAGCGGGACCGCCCCCCGTGACGAACCGCCCGCCGAGGTAGCCCAGGCCGACGGTGTACGACACGAAGAGCGCCTCGGCTATGCCGGCGCCGATCAGGTAGCGGCGCATCGGGTAGCCCACCATCCCCGCGGTCAGCCCGCCCACGCCGCGCCCGGTGGGCACGAAGCGCACGGCGATGACCGCCGGGATGCCGTACCGGTGTATCCGGTCGCTCACCCACTCCAGCATCGAGCGGCGCCGGGCGTCCCGTGACAGCCATCCCAGCGCCCGGCCCCGCGCCCGCCGCCCCACCGTGAAGACGACGAGGTCGCCCAGGACGGCGCTGGTCAGGGTGACGAGCACCAGCAGGGGCAGGCTCAGCCCGCCGGACGCGGCGAGCGCGCCCGCCCCGGCGAGCAGGGCCGAGTTCGGCACCATCGGCGGCACGGTGGCGAGGACGAGCAGCGTGTAGAACCAGTACGAGCAGTCCACGCCGATCAACTCCCTCTGGTCCCCGCGTCCTCACCTGCATACAAACGCTGGCAGGTGCAACGCCCGGGTGCAACCGCCCGCGGGGTGGCCCAGGGAAATCTGCGAGCTGACCCCTAGGGGTCGCGGCGGGAGGGGCTCGGGGTCGCCCCGGGTCCCTCCCCCGTTCCCCGCCGGGCGGCCCGACTACCGCGGCTGCCGGGCGTGTTGGCCCAGGGTGGCGGTGAGGACCGCGACGAGGGGGTCGAGCGCCTCGTCGAAGTAGAAGTGCCCTCCCGCGAGGGTGTGCCGCTCGGCGCCGCCGACGGCGTAGTCCCTCCACGGCGCGAGGTCCCCGGGCGGGACCGAGGCGTCGTCCTCGCCGCCGATCGCGACCAGCGGACAGGTCAACGGCGCGCCGGCTGCGTACCGGTAACGCTCGATCAGCCGCAGGTCGCCGCTGAGCACCGGGTAGGCGAGCCGCCACAGCTCCTCGTCCGCCTCCAGGGCCCGCGCGCCCTCGCCCCCGAGGTCCCGGAGGTAGGCGCGGACCTCGTCCTCCCCGAAGCCGATCCCGCGCGGGACGCGCTCCGCGGGCGCCTTGCAGGCGGAGACGAACAGGGCGGTCAGCGGCGAGGGGAAGCGGGGTCGCAGCCGCCGCGCCGCCTCGAAGGCCACCAGCGCGCCCATGCTGTGCCCGAAGAACGCGGTGGGCCGGTCGAAGGGGGCCTCGACGGCCCGGACGACCTGCTCCGCGAGGGCGCCGACCGACTCCGGCAGGGGGTCGGCGTACCTGTCCTGCCTGCCGGGGTACTGGACGGCCCGCAGTTCGACCCACTCCGGCAGCCGGTGCGCCAGCCCGTGGAAGGCGCTGGCGGCGCCCCCGGCGTGCGGGAAGCAGTAGAGCCGTACGGAGGCGTTCGGGCGCGGCAGGAAGCACCGCAGCGGGCTCGCCGGGGTCACCGGGCGCCCTCGTGCCCGGCCTCGGGGACGCCGACCCCGACGGCCTTCGGGACGGCCTCCTCCCGGGTCCGGGCGCGGGAGGAGGCCCGCCGGCCGCCGTCGTGCTCCGGTGCCCGCGGCCGGGCGTGTGCGGCGCCGGACGGGACGAGGGCGGGGAGGCGCTCCGCGCCGGGGGCGCCGCGGTGTCCGACGCCGAGGCCCACGCGCCCGTCGCCGGCGGTGACGGCCGGCGCCGGGCGGGCGCCGGAGCGGGAGGGGCCGGGCTCCGGCCGGGTCGTGGGCGGGACGACGCGGGGGCGGCCGTGCGCGGGGTCGCCGCAGCGCGGGCAGGGGTGCCCGCCGGGCCGGATCGCGCCGGGCGGGCCGCCGAGGCGGTGGTCGGCGAGGACGCGGCGCACGGCGGCGTGCGCCGTCGCGTGGGGGGACCCGGCGGCGTGCCGGCCGTGGACGAGGCGGAGCCCCCCGTCGTCGAGCACGGCCAGGGCGTCCGGGTCGGTCCCGTCCGCGGCGTGGCCGTGCCGGAGGCGGACGGCGCCGGTGGCGGCGGGAGGGCCGCTGCTGTCGGTCATGGCGGGCGGTTCCTGACGGGACGGGGAGCCCACGGTCGGCTCCGTGCGGAGGAGGGGGAGCGCGGGGAGGGGCCGGGGTCCCGCCACGACCGCCCCGGTACGGCGGTCCCCCAGCCTGCGCGGCCCGGCTATACCCCCGCTATACGCGCCCGCCGGCGCCCGGCGGGCCGTTCAGCCGACCTGCCGGGCGAACGCCTCGTACGCCCGCTCGTCGAACAGCACGAAGACGACCTCCTCGACCGCGGTCCTCGCGCCCCGCACCGTCTCCACCGCGATCCGGGCGGCGTCGTCCATCGGCCAGCGGTACACGCCGGTCGAGATGGCGGGGAAGGCGACGGTGCGCGCGCCGAGTCCGTCGGCGACCCGCAGCGACTCGCGGTAGCAGGACGCCAGGAGCTCCGGGTCGCCGCCGTCCTCCCGGTACACCGGGCCGACGGTGTGGATGACCCAGCGGGCGGGGAGGCGGCCGGCGGTGGTCGCGACGGCCCGGCCGGTGGGGAGGCCGCCGCCGTGGTGGGAGGCGCGCAGCGCGCGGCACTCGGCGAGGATCTCCGGGCCTCCGGCGCGGTGGATGGCTCCGTCCACGCCCCCGCCTCCCAGGAGGGAGGAGTTGGCGGCGTTGACGATCGCGTCGACGCGCCGGCGGGTGATGTCCCCGCGGACCAGGGTCAGTTTCGTCATGGGCCGATCCTGCCCCGTCCGGCGTGACCTCAGCGCGGCTGCCGGCGCAGGTGGCGCCAGACCGCCTTCGCCGCGTTGTGCCCGGACATGCCGTGGACGCCGGGGCCGGGCGGGGTGGCGGAGGAGCAGAGGAAGACCGCGGGGTGCGGGGTGTGGTGGGGGCGGAGGGTGAGGCGGGGGCGGAGGAGGAGCTGGAGGCCGCGGGCGGCGCCGCAGGCGATGTCCCCGCCGACGTAGTTGGCGTTGTGGGCGGCCATCTGGGGCGGGCCGGCGGTGGCGCGGGCCAGGACGAGGTCGCGGAAGCCGGGGGCGAAGCGCTCGATCTGCCGCTCGACCGCCTCGGTGAGGTCGCCCTCCCAGGCGTGGGGGACGTGGCCGTACGCCCAGAAGACGTGCTTGCCGGCCGGGGCGCGGCCCGGGTCGACGAGGCTGGGCTGGGCGGTGATCAGGAACGGCGTGTCGGGGGCCGTGCCGCCGGACGCCTGGCGCAGGGCCGTGTCGATGTCGCGGCTGGACGGGCCGACCTGGACGGTGCCGGCGCGGCGGGGCTCCTCGGCGGCCCAGGGGACGGGGCCGTCCAGCGCGTAGTCGATCTTGAAGACGGAGGCGCCGTACCGGTAGCCGTCGTAGAAGCCGCCGAGGCCGGCGATCCGGGCGAGCGCCGTGGGGGAGGTGTCGAAGATGTAGGCGCGGGCCGGCGGCAGGTCGTCGAGCCGCTTCACCTCGTAGTCCGTGTGGACGGCGCCGCCGAGATCCTTCAGGTACGCGGCGAGGGCGTCCGGGATGGCCTGGGATCCGCCGCGCGGCAGGGGCCAGCCGTTGGCGTGCGCGGCGAGCGCGAAGACGAGGCCGATGGCGCCGGTCGCGAGGCCGCCGAGCGGGGCGATGACGTGGGCGACGAGCCCGGCGAACAGGGCGCGGGCGCGGTCGTCGCGGAAGCGGCGCATCAGCCAGGTGGACGGGGGCAGCCCGTCGAGGCCGAAGCGGGCGAGGGTGACCGGGTCGCGGGGCAGCGCGGTCAGCGGCAGCGCCATGAAGTCGCGGGCGAGCGTGTCCCACTTGCCGGTGTACGGGGCGACGAGGCGGCGGTACGCGCCCGCGTCGCGCGGCCCGAACGAGGCGGCCGTTTCGGACACCGACCGGGACAGGACGGCGGCCGTGCCGTCGTCGAAGGGGTGCGCCATGGGCAGCGGCGCGTGGAGCCATTCGAGGCCGTAGCGTTCGAGCGGCATGGCGCGGAAGGCGGGCGAGCCGACGCCCAGCGGGTGCACGGCCGAGCACGGGTCGTGGCGGAAGCCGGGGAGGGTCAGCTCCTGGGTGCGGGCTCCGCCCCCGATCGTCCCCTTCGCCTCGAACACGGCCGTGGAGAAGCCGCGGCGGGCGAGTTCGACGGCGGCGGTCAGCCCGTTGGGGCCCGCCCCCACGACGACGGCATCGAGCATCGACGGCACCTTCGGACTCCTTCGTCAGCCGATGGCCAGGACAGCCCAGGATAGGACGCCGCGGCCCGCCGCCCGGCGGCGGGCGGCCGTCACCGGGCGGACGGCCGCCGTCGCGGGGGGCCGGCGGGGCGTCACTGGGGGCGGAGGAGGGAGGCGACGCGCGCGGCCGTCGCCTCGTCCCGCGCCGCCGTGAACGGCAGGGCGTTGCCGCCGGTGATGCGGAACGGGGCGCCGTCGATCGTGCGGTGCGCGCCGCCCGCCTCGGTGACGAGGAGGAGCCCGGCCGCGTGGTCCCAGGCGTACTCCCACGTGAAGGCGACCGCGTCGGAGGCGCCGCGCGCCACCGCCAGGTACTCCAGGCCCGCCGAGCCGCACGGCCGGGGGGCGACGCCCTCGACGGCGAGCCCCTGGAGGGCGTGCTTCTGGGCGGGCGTGGTGTAGTCGGGGTGCGCCGTGGCGACCCGGAGCGCCGCGTCCGGCTCGGGCGCGCCCGCCAGCAGCGCCTCGCCGTTCAGCCGGGCGCCCCCGCCCCGTACGGCGACGGCCATCTCGCCGAGCGCCGGCGCGTACGTCCAGGACGCCAGGAGCCTGCCGTGCCGGGCGAGGGCGACGAGCGTGCAGAAGCCGGGTTCGCCGTGGACGAACTGGCGCGTGCCGTCGACCGGGTCGACTATCCACACGGGCGCGTCGCCGCGCACCGCGTCGTACACGCCGGGGTCGGCGTGGACGCCCTCCTCCCCCACCACGACGGAGCCGGGCAGCAGCGCGGTCAGGGAGGCCGTCAGACGCGTCTCGGCCTCGCGGTCGGCGATGGTGACCAGGTCGTGCGGGCCGGACTTCTCGTCGACCTCGTGCGCGGCCAGCTGCCGCCAGCGGGGCATGACCTCGGCGGCGGCGGCCGCGCGGACCGCGTCCTCGACGGCGGACAGGAAACCGGTGTCGTCCAGAAGGTCATCGATCATGCGTCCATCACACCACGCCCCACTGACGGCCGGGGTTCCCGGAGGGCGACGCCCGGTGGCGCGGGCGGCCCGCGGCGACACCCGCCGTTCCCCCGGGGTTCGCCGCCGGCGCCCGACTCCCCTCCCGGGCGGGGGCGTTGTCGGTGGGGCCTGCCAGGATCGTCGGCATGAACGTCCACGTCCCGCTCCCCTCGGAGCTCCACAGGTCGCAGGTCTACGTCGACTGGGTGCGCGCCCACGATCCGGGCGCGGAGCCCGCCGCGCTCGCGCTGCTCGACGAGGTGGGGCGGGGGGTGCACCGGGCGCGGGAGAAGCCGGGCCGGTTCGTGGAGGACCTGGAGCGGCGGGTGCGGGAGCTGCCCCCGGCGCACCGGCCGTGGTTCTGGGACACGGTGGCGCACCGGCTGTGCGGCTGGAACGACCGGTACGCGGGGCGGGCGTTCGCCCTGGCGAGGAAGGCCGAGCGGGAGCACACGCTGCCGGTGGACACCGCGTGGCACGCGGCGAACGTACGGCTGCTCGCCGGGACCGGGGCGCTGCCCGCGAAGGAGCTGAGCGACCATCAGCGCCGGCTGGCGTCGGCCCTGGACGCCGGGGAGGCGCACGAGGAGTTCGTGCGCGTCCTGACGGCGTGGGCGGCGTCCCCGGGCGAGCTGCCCGCCGACCTGGCCCGCCGGGTCCGGGCGTCGGCCCGCGCCGCCGGGCTGGGCACGGCGGAGGACGCCCGGGTCCTCGCGCGCGTGGTGGCCGGCGCGCGCGGCAAGGCCCTGCCGGACGTGCTGCTGGACGCGGTCACGGCGCTCCTGGCGGAGCATCCGCAGGACGACGGGGTGCACGCCGCGCTGGTGGACCTGTTCCCCGACTCGCGGGGGGACGCGGCGGCCTGGCTGCGGCTGCTGCTGCGGTCCGGGGCGGCCGACGCCGTGGTGGCGGGGCGGGTGACGCCGGAGGGCGGCGTCGCCGGGTGGCTGGGCCGGTACACGCGGATGTACTCCCACGGGCGGCGGGGCGGGGGCGTGTTCCGCCAGCGCATGCCGGAGGAGCTGTTCGACCTGGTGGCCCGGTTCGCGCCGCGGCTGCGCGCGGCGGAGGTGCCGGTGCGGCTGCACGAGGACCGCTACCGCTACCCGGGGCTCGACGCGGACCTGCTCGACGCCTGCCTGGCCGAGGGCGTCGCCGTGGAGGACCCCGGGGACGCGGTGCGGCTGGAGTTCTGGGGCGAGCGGTCCCGGCGCGACCTGAAGGCCCTCGCCGCCGACCCGGTGTTCGGGCGGCGGCTGGAGGGCACGGTCCACGCCGGGCTGCGCGGGGGCGGCACGGCGATCACGCGGTTGCCGGAGAACGCGGGCATCGCCGCGGAGGTGCGCGCCCGGGTCGAGGCGCTGCTGGGGGAGGTGCGCGGCGGCGGGATCGCGGCGGCCGACGAGGCGGTGGACGCGCTGGCGAAGCTCCTGGACCGGCCGACCGCGACGGCGCTGGACGGCATCGAGGAGGCGCTGGCCGGGCTCGACCTGACCGGTCCCCTGGCGCGCGCCCTGCGGGCCGGGCTGCCCGAGGAGCTGGGCTGGCCCGCGCTGGAGGCCGTCACCGAGGAGTTCGGACCCGGCGGGGTGCGCGGGGTGACCTGCACGTGGCCCGTGCTCACCGTCTACGGGCGGGACCGGGCCGTCGCCGTCGACCAGGCGGGGCGGCGCGCCGCGTGCGCGTTCACCGTCCCCGAGGACGCGACGACGCACGTGGCGCACTTCGCGGGCGGCCGGTTCCTGGTGAGCTGGACGGCGGAGGAGGGCGGCTGCGGGACGCACGCCTTCTGGTCGGACCGGCCGGACGAGGTGTTCGAACCGGAGCACCGGATCGGCCTGCGGCCGTTCGACGGGCTTGTCGACGGCGCGTTCGGCTTCCACTTCGCCTCCTCGGACGGCGGCGGCCGGCACGACGGGAACCGGGTGCTGCGGCCCGGCGACCGGCACGGCGTCGACCACCGCGAGCTCCAGATGAGCGACGGGACGCGGTGGTGGAGCGCCAGGGTCTTCCGCGGCGACTGGGAGCGGGTCGACCCGGTCACCGGCGCGCTCCTGGGGGACCGCACGCTGCCCGCGTTCCACCGGGACGGCGGGGTTCCGCCGGGGTGGTCCGTGTTCTCCGACTCGCTCACGCTGGCGGCCCTGCCGGAGGGCGCGCCGCCGTCGCCGCTGGGGCAGGACGGGCGGCTGGTCGGCTGCCGCGTGCTGTACCGGACGCCGTACGCGGGGCCGTCGCCGCGGGACTTCCTGCTGGAGGGCGTCGACGGCCGCCGGGCCCGGTTCCGCGGCGCGGAGCCGGGACGGCGCCCGTGGGGCGTCGTGCGGATGCCGGCGGGCGGCGAGGACGCGGTGCTGGTCGATCCGGACAACGTACGGGTGCACGCCGCGGAGGACGGCTCGCTGCTGTGGGAGGCGCACGGCTTCCCCGGCGGCGAGCGGCACACGTGGCGCAGGCCGTCGGGGCACGCCGTCGGACCGGTGCCCCCGCCCGCGTACTGGCACTTCCTCACCCCGCGCGACGAGGCGGCCTCCAAGGCGCTGCGCGCGGTGGGCGACGACGCCGTGCGCGCGCTCCTCGCCGCGGGCCGCGACGGCGAGGGGGCCGTGCGGGCCGAGCTGGCGCGCGTCCTGCCCGAGGTGGCCGAGCCGCGCGTGGCGGCCGGTGCGGTGCGGGTGGCGCTGCTCGCCGCGGACGTGCTGCGGCGGCGCGAGGAGCTGTCGCGGCGCGTGGCCGTGATGCGGTCGGGCCCGGTGGTGACGCTGCCGGACGAGGTGCCCGACACGGTGCTGCTGCCCGCGCTGTACGGGCTGCTGCCCGAGCTGCGGCCGTACGAGGCTCACACGGCCCGGCCGCTCCCGGCGACGCTCACGGCGGTCGCGGCGGACGGCCGCCGGCTGCGCGGGGAGATCGACGACGAGACGCGCCTGCTGGCCCTGCCGGCGCCGCCCGGGGAGTGGGCGGCGCTGACGGGCCGGATCGACGCGGTCGGCTGGCGGGCGGCGGTGGGGACGACGACCGACGGGGAGCGGGCGGCCCTGGCGGCGCTGCTGCGCACGTGGAGCGGGCAGCCGTTCGCCGAGCGCGGCGGCCGGTGGCGTACCGGCAGGGCGCCGTACGAGGGCCTGGACGCCTGCCGGGCCGCCGGGAGCGTGCTGGTCACCGGCGCGGAGCGGGGCGGCACGGCGCGGTTCCTGCAGCGGGCCGCCGACCCCGTGCCGGACGGCGCCGAGGACGTGGTGACGGTCACCGTCGACCGGGACGACGCGGCGCGCCTGCCGCGGCTGCTGGAGCTGGTGGAGCGGCACGGCCCGCTGTCGCCGGCGCCGGAGGCGCTGGACGCCTTCGCGCGGCGGACGGGTGTGCGGCGGCCCGTCGCGGCGCTGGTCCTGGGCGGGCTGCCGCGCCGCGAGCGGTACGACGACGACCGGAAGATGCTGCGGTCGAAGCCGTACGCCGCGACGCGGGCCGTCGCCGACGCGTACGCGTCGCTGTGGCACCGGCTGGGCGCGCGGGGGCGTGCGGAGGTCCTCGCCGCGGGCATGCCGGAGGACCCGGCGGAGCTGTGGGCGCGGGGCGGGACGACCGCGGCCGCCGAGCGGATGGCGGAGGTGTGGACCAGGCTCCTCGGTACGGCGGTGTACGTCGACGAGGACCTGGCGGGCGCGGTGGAGGAGGAGCTGGGGCTCGGCCCGGACTGGGCGCGGAGCCTGGCCACCGGGGAGCCGCCCGCGGAGGTGCCGGGATCCGGCGGCGCCGGGTTCGTGCTGGTCGAGGACGGCAGGGGCGGGCTGACCGTGTACGAGGCGGCCGAGGACGGCACGGCCGGCGCGTACGTGGGGCCGCGCGTCGTGGACGGGCGGCTCGTCTCCCTCGTCCTGTGGGCGCTCACCGAGCGGCCGGCCGGCGACCCCGCGTCGGCCGCCGCCGCGGCGCTCCACGGGCGGCTGCGGGAGCTGCTGGACGATCCGCGGACGCTCGTCCCCCTGTACGGGGAGTGGAGGCTGGCGAAGGCGCTGGCCGCCGACCCGGACGTCCCCGCGTACGCGGGCCCGGTGCTGCCCTGCCCGAGGCCGCGCGCCGAGGGGGCGACGGCGGTGACCGGCGTGTACGACGACGGGACGTTCGTCGTCGCCCTGCCCGGCGGTGACGCGTTCCTGCGGACGGCGGCGCTGGGCGATCCGGAGCGGCTGGAGCGGGCGGCGCGGCTCTGCGGCGAGCTGGAGCGGCCGGTGCTGCTGGAGAGGATCGACCGGTTCCGGGAGATACGCGACGGCGGGGTGGCCCGCATGGTGGAGCGGGCGGCGGCGACCCCGGTGGGGTCGGGCGGGTACGAGCTGAACCCGGCGCTGAGCGTCCCGTCCCTGGTCGCCGAGGCGGCCGGTGCGCTCGGGGTCGGCGCGGACGCGGCGGCGCTCTACCTCCAGCTGCTGGCGCTGGCCCGGCCCACGGACCGGAACGTCCGCCGCTGGAACGGCTGGTCGCCCGCCCGGCACAAGGCCGCCCAAGCGGAGCTGGTGGCCGCGGGCGCCGTCGAGACGGGCCGGCGGGCCCGGGCGGGGCGCACGGCGTTCGTACCGGGGCCGTGGACCGAGGTGAAGGCCCCGGACCTGCCGTTGGAGACCGCGAAGCTGGCGGCGTACCGGGCGTCGGTCAGCCGCAAGGAGGTGTCGTCGGTGGGGGTCCGGCTGCTGCCGCCGGTGCCGCCGCACGAGCTGTTCGCCGAGGCGTGGGCCACCCGGCCCGCGGTCTAGCGGACGGCCGGTGCGCGTGCCGCCGCGGCGGTACGCGCACCGGGTCCGGTCCCGCGCGTCGTGTCAGGTCTCGTCCCGCACGTCGTCCGGGCTGAGCCCGGCTTCCTCCATCGCCTCGCTCAGGGTGCGCCCGGTGGCCCCGTTCTCCTGCCCGGTGCGTGTGCCTTCGGCAGGCGTCTCGACGACGTCGTCGGTGGACGTCGTCTTGGGGCGGTTCTCCTCGGGAACGGTCACGACTTCTCCTCGCGTGTCTCGCGTGTGTGCGGGGTGGCTCAGGCCGGGTGGTCGGGCTGCTGTTCGGGGGGCGTGCCGCCGCCCTTCCCGCCGCCCTTGTTCCCGCGGTCCGTGCCGTGGGCGCGACCGCCGGCCCCGGTGGGTTCCGCCGCCTTGCGGGCCTGGCTGTCCTCCGGGGTGCCCCCGCCCTTGTCGCTGCGCCGCAGCTCGGGCTGTTGTGGATTCGGCATCGGCACTGCTCCTTCCCGTGGTGCTCGCCGAAACGGCTTGCCGATCACACGGGTAGCCGCACGATTCCTTACGAAACGTGCGAAACGGCCCGCGGCGGGGTCCGGGGCGGTCACCCGGCCGGATCGGGGCCGACCGTGACGCGCTCGCCGCGCCCGCACCTCAGGAGGCGGGTGCCGTGGCCGCGGCGTTCGGCCTCCGCGAGGAAGGCGGACAGCGGGGAGCGGAACACCGGGTAGTCGTCGTAGTGCACCGGCAGCGCCCGGCGGGGGCGGATCATGTCGAGCAGGTCCGCCCCCTGCTCGCCGTCCATGGTGACCACCAGGCCGCCGGGCAGGGTCGTGCCGCCGAGGTGCACGACCGCCAGGTGGATGTCGGGGAACCTCCGGGTGATCTCGCGCAGGCCGTCGTACACGAGGGTGTCGCCCGTCACGTACACGACCAGGCGGACCTCCCCGGAGCGGTCGCCGAACTCCAGCAGGCTGCCCATCACCGGCGGCAGCAGCGCCCGTGCCGGCCCCGGCGCGTGCCGGCCCGGCAGGGAGGTGACGCGGACCGAGGTGTCGCCGTGGAGCAGGGTGTGGCTCTGCCAGGTGCGCAGCCCGGTCGCCCGGCGGAAGCCGAACAGCCCCCGCAGGACGCGCGAGGCGTGCGGGGTGGTCAGGAACGGCAGGCCGCGGTCGAGGCGGCGGCGCGCCTCCCGGTCGAAGTGGTCCCCGTGCAGGTGGGACAGGACCACGGCGTCGAGGTCCCGCTCCGGGAGGTCCAGCTCGTCGAGGGCGGGTTCGGTCCGGCGCCGCGACACCAGCCCGTACCCCAGGTGGGCGAGCTGCCCGCGGTGCAGGAAGTTGGGGTCGGTGAGCAGTGTCGACTCGCCGTAGCTGATCAGCAGGGTCGCGTTGCCCACGAAGAGGATCTCCGCGGTGCCTTCGGCCGCCGGTCGTCCCATGGCGCCTCCCTGAACGTCGCCGCCCGGCCCGGGTAACCAGGGCGCGGGTCCTCTAACGCCGCGGCGCGGTGTCCGGCGGCCACCCGGGGATTCCCGCGAAGGGCGATGCTTACGACCACCGCGGGCGGGCACGAGGAAGGACACCCGAAGGTCGGGGCAGTGAACGGAAGGAGTGTCGTGTCGTTCCTCTGGGCCATCATCGCGGGGTTGATCATCGGCTTGCTGGCGAAGCTGGTCGTTCCCGGACGTCAACCCATCCCCCTGTGGCTGACGGTGCTCCTCGGCATCCTCGGCGCCGTCGGCGGCAACGCGCTCGCCACCGCCTTCGGGGTGCGTGACACCGGCGGCATCGACTGGATCCGCCACCTGTTCCAGATCGGCATCGCGGCCGTCCTCATCTCCCTCGTCGCCCCCTTCTGGGCCCGACGGCACGCCTGACCCCGCGGTCGATGGCCGGGGCGGTCGGACACAGTGACGCTGTGTCCGACCGCCCCGGCCATCGGCCTTCCGGACGGCGCGCACGCGCGGGCCGGCCGCGCCGGGTGCCGGCGCGGCCGGCCCTCAGGTGCCGAGCGCCGGGATGACCTCGGAGCCGTACGCGTCGATCGCCGCCTCCTTCGCGTCGTGCATGCCGTAGAGCGCGAACTGGTCGACGCCCAGCGCCCGCAGCGCCCGCAGTCTGGCGACGTGGGCGGCCGGCGGGCCGATCAGGCAGAAGCGGTCGACGATCTCGTCGGGGACGAAGGCCGTGGAGGGGTTCCCGGGCCGCCCGTGATGGCGGTAGTCGTAGCCCCGGCGCTCCTTGACGTACGCGGTGAGGGCCTCGGGCACCAGGCCGGAGTGCTCGCCGTAGCGTGCCACCAGGTCCGCGACGTGGTTGCCGACCATGCCGCCGAACCAGCGGCACTGCTCCCGGGCGTGCGCGAGGGCCTCCGGCGAGTCGTCGGCGGTGACGTAGGCGGGCGCGGCCACGCAGACCGCCAGGCCGGCGGGGTCGCGCCCGGCGGCCGCCGCCGTCTCCCGGACCGCCCCGACCATCCACTCGGTCAGGTACGGATCGGCGAGCTGGAGGATGAACCCGTCGGCCTTCCGCCCGGCCAGGGCCAGCGCCTTCGGCCCGTACGCCGCCATCCACACCGGGAGCCGCCCGTCGCGGACCCAGGGCAGCCGCAGCGGCTGCCCGTCGACGACCGCCTCGCGGCCCTCGGCGAGGTCGCGGATCGCGGTGACGGCCTCGCCGAGCCGCGCCAGGGTGACGGGCTCGCGGCCGGCGACGCGCATCGCGGAGTCGCCGCGCCCGATGCCGCACACGGTCCGGTTGCCGTACATGTCGTTCAGCGTGGCGAACGTGGAGGCGGTGACCTCCCAGGTGCGGGTGCCCGGGTTGGTGACCATCGGCCCCACCGTCAGCTGCCGCGTGTGTTCGAGGACGCGGCTGTGGATGACGAACGGCTCCTGCCACAGGACGGCCGAGTCGAAGGTCCAGCCGTAGCGGAAGCCGTTGCGTTCCGCGCGCCGCATCAGCTCGACGACCCGGGAGGCCGGCGGGTCGGTCTGCAGGACGAGTCCGAAGTCCATCGGGGCCTCCTCAGCCGAGGTACTGGCAGGTGGCGCGCGGCGTGTACACGCCGTGTCCGGCACGGCCCGTGTACGTGCGGCGGTCGATGACGAACTCGCCGCGCGACAGGACCGTCTCGACCCGGCCGGTGACGGTGCGGCCCTCGTAGGCCGAGTAGTCGACGTTCATGTGGTGGGTGCGCGCGGACAGGGTCTGCGTGGCCGACGGGTCGTAGACGACGAGGTCGGCGTCGGAGCCGGGCGCGACGGTGCCCTTCTTCGGGTACAGGCCGAACATGCGGGCCGGGGCGGCGCAGGCGATCTCGATCCAGCGGCGGCGGCTGATGTGCCCGTCGACGACGGCCTGGTGGAGGAGGTCCATGCGGTTCTCGACGCCCGGCAGCCCGTTGGGGATCCTGGAGAAGTCGCCGCGGCCCAGCTCCTTCTGGCCGCGGAAGCAGAACGGGCAGTGGTCGGTGGAGACGACCTGGAGGTCGTCGGTGCGCAGCCCCCGCCACAGCGCGGCCTGGTGCTCCCGCGGCCTGAGCGGGGTGCTGCACACGTACTTGGCGCCTTCGAAGTCCGGCTCGGCGAGGTCGTCGGCGGACAGGAAGAGGTACTGCGGGCAGGTCTCGCCGAAGACCGGCAGCCCCTGGTCGCGGGCGGCGACGAGTTCGGCGAGGGCCTCCCGGGCGGAGACGTGCACCACGTAGAGGGGCGCGCCCGCGACCCGGGCGAGCTGGACGGCGCGGTGCGTGGCCTCCGCCTCCAGCAGGACGTGGCGGGTCTCGCCGTGGTGGCGGGGGTCGGTGTCGCCCCGGGCGAGGGCCTGTTCGACCAGGACGTCGATGGCGGGTCCGTTCTCCGCGTGCATCATGACCAGCCCGCCGTTGAGGGCGGAGCGCTGCATGGCGCGCAGGACGCGGCCGTCGTCGCTGTAGAACACGCCGGGGTAGGCCATGAAGAGCTTGAAGGAGGTGACGCCCTCCTCCACCAGCAGGTCCATCTCCTTGAGCGAGGAGTCGTGGACGTCGGAGAGGATCATGTGGAAGGCGTAGTCGACGGCGCACCTGCCGTCGGCCTTGGCGTGCCAGGCGTCGAGCCCTTCGCGCAGGGTGTGGCCGACGGCCTGGACGGCGAAGTCGACGATGGTGGTGGTGCCGCCCCAGGCGGCGGCGCGCGTCCCGCTCTCGAAGTCGTCGGACGCGAACGTGCCTCCGAAGGGGAACTCCATGTGGGTGTGGGCGTCGACGCCGCCCGGGATGACGTACCTCCCGGTGGCGTCGATGGTGCGGTCGGCGGTCCACGCCGCGGCGGCGGCGCTGCCGTGGGCGGCGAGCGCGGCGATCCGGCCGTCCTCGACGAGGACGTCGGCGTGGGTCTCCTCGGCGGCGGTGACGACGAGGCCGCCCCGGACGAGGGTGCGGGTGCTCATGGTGTGTCGGCCCTTTGCTCGTGGGCTTACCGGAGGGTGCGCAGGGCCTGTTCGAGGAGGGCGGCGCCCTCCTCGGCCTCGGCGACGGTGAGGGACAGCGGCGGGGCGACGCGCAGGACGCTCGTGTCGTGGCCGCCGCCCTTGCCGATCAGCAGGCCGCGTTCCCGGGCCGCTTCGAGGACGGCGGCGGCGGCCTGCGGGTCGGCTTCGCCGGTGGCGGGGTCGGCCAGTTCCACGCCGATCATCAGCCCGCGGCCGCGCACCTCCCGTACGCGGTCGATGCCTGCGCCGATGGCGCGGAGCCGTTCGATGAGGAGGCCGCCGACGCGCCGTGCGTTGCCCTGGAGGTCGTGTTCGAGGAGGTACGAGAGGTTGGCGAGGCCGGCGGCCATGGTGACCGGGGAGCCGCCGAAGGTGGAGATGGAGTGGGCGGTGAGGCAGTTCATCACCTCGGCGCGGGCGACGACGCCGCCGATGGACATGCCGTTGCCGATGCCCTTGGCGAAGGTCAGGATGTCCGGCGGGCCGCTCGCGGCGTGCGCCTGCCAGCCCCAGAAGTGCTCGCCGGTGCGGCCCCAGCCGGTCTGCACCTCGTCGCTGATCCACAGGATGCCGTGCCGGTTCAGGACCTCGCGGAAGGCCGCGTACAGCCCGTCGGGCGGGGAGGTGAAGCCGCCGACGCCCTGGATGGGCTCGGCGATCAGCGCGGCGACGTCCCCGGTCTGGCCGATGAGGTCTTCCAGGTCGGCGACGCAGGCGGCGGTGAAGTCGGCGTCGGACAGGTGCGCGAAGGGGCCGCGGCCGCGCACCGCGCCGTGTACGTAGAGCGTGCGCAGCCCGGAGTGGCCGGTGGTGGCCCAGGTGCGGTTGCCGGTGACGGAGACGGCGGAGAAGGAACGGCCGTGGTAGCTGTTGCGCATCGCCAGGATCTGGTGGGTGCGGCGGTACGCGGTGGCCAGGAGGAGCGCGGTGTCGTTGGCCTCGGTGCCGGAGGTGGTGAAGAAGACCCGGGCCTCGGGGATGCCGGAGAGGGAGGCGACGCGTTCGGCGAGCTCCACCATGGGGCGGTCGAGGTAGAGCGTCGAGGTGTGGAGGATCCGCCCGGCCTGCTCGGTGACGGCCTTGGTGACCTCGGGGAGGGCGTGGGCGGTCAGGGTGGTGAGGATGCCGCCGAAGAAGTCGAGGTAGCGGTTGCCCTCGGCGTCCCAGACGTGCCGGCCCTCGCCGTGGGTGATCTCGATGGGCTCGTCGTAGTAGAGGGACAGCCACTCGGGCAGGACCGCCCGGTGGCGGTCGTGGAGGTGCCGGTGGGCGTGGAGGGTGCGGTCGTTCACGGTCGTACCAGTCCTTCGTACGCGTCGGGGCGCCGGTCCCGGTAGAAGGCCCACTGCTTCCGTACGTCCTCGATGAGCCCGAAGTCCAGGTCGCGCACGAGGAGTTCCTCCTCGTCGGAGGCGGTGTCCCCGACGATGCGGCCGCTCGGGTCGACGAAGTAGCTGGTGCCGTAGAAGTCGTCGTCGCCGTACTCCTCCCGGCCGACGCGGTTGACGGCGGCGACGTAGTAGGCGTTGGCGACGGCGGCGGCGGGCTGCTCCAGCTGCCAGAGGTGGGCGGAGAGGCTGCGGTGCGTGGCGGACGGGTTGTAGACCAGCTGGGCGCCGTTCAGGCCGAGTTGGCGCCAGCCCTCCGGGAAGTGGCGGTCGTAGCAGATGTACACGCCGACGCGGCCGACGGCGGTGTCGAAGACGGGCCAGCCGAGGTTGCCGGGGGTGAAGTAGAACTTCTCCCAGAAGCCCTTCAGCTGGGGGATGTGGTGCTTGCGGTACTTGCCGAGGTAGGTGCCGTCGGCGTCGATGACGGCGGCCGTGTTGTAGTGGAAGCCGGGTCCCTCGGTCTCGAAGACCGGGGCGACGACGACCATGCCGGTCTCGCGGGCCAGGTCCCGCATGCGGCTCACGGTCGGGCCGTCGGGGACGGGTTCGGCCCAGCGGTAGTGCTCGGTGTCCTGCACCTGGCAGAAGTACGGGGCGTTGAACACCTCCTGGAATCCGATGATCCGCGCGCCCCGGCGGGCGGCCTCGCGGGCGTGCTCCTCGTGTTTGGCGATCATCGAGTCGGTGTCGCCGGTCCAGGTCGCCTGGACGAGCGCGGCGCGCACGGTCGGGGACATGAGCTGCTCCTTCGGCACGGCGTCAGAGAGCCTCTACGCACGTAGAGCGGTGCGTAGGAGGAGAACGTAAGCCTCGTCACATCGCGGAGCAAGACCGCCGCCGCCTCCCGCCGGACTCGATCGCGTTTCATACCCAAGTGGTCCATAACGATCGCTTCTCGCTGTGCCGCCGAACGGCTCCGATACCGCTCCGGTACCGCTCCGGGGCGGTTCCCGAGCGGCCCGGGATCAGCGGGTGACGAGGCCGGCGACGCGCAGGGCGTGGACGAGCGCCGGCCCGCGCGCCGGGGCGGCGGCGCGGACGGCGGCCGGCACCTCGGACACGGGGCCGTGCGCCTCCCCGCCCCGCCCCCGGGCCCGCGGCCCGACCAGCGCGGCGACGGCGTCCCGTACCGCGGCGCGTCCCGCCGCGTCCCCACCCGGGACCGGGGTGCGGCGGGAGCCTCCTCCCGGCCTCTCCCCCGGCCCCGCGCCCGCCCCCGAACCGCGCGGCGCGCGGCGCGGCGACGGGCGCCGGACCGGGGCCGGGCGCCGGCACCGAGCGAGCGCCGGGTGCGCGGGCCGGGCCGGGGCCGGGGGTGGGCGCCCCGGGCCGGTGGGGGGCGGGCGCCGGGGGGTTCCGACGGCCGGAACCTGGTACGGAGCATGCGAACCCAGCCGTGTCACGGTGCGGCCACAGCCGGTTTCCGGCCGGGACCGGCTCGCCCGTCAGCCCGCCGGGCGGACGACCATCGCGGATCCGCCGCCCCGGCGGACCGTCTCGGCGGCCGCCACCCAGCGCCCGTCCGGGAGCCGCTGGATCCCGGTGGCGGCACCGATCTCCGGGTTCTCGCGGAAGGCGTGGCCCAGTGCGGCGAGGCGGGCCCGCAGCGGGCTGCGGTACAGGCCGGGTTCGAGATCCGTGACGGGCTGGTTGCGCTGGCTGGCGCGCGGCGCGGCGATCGCGTCGACCAGGGGGAGGCCCCGGTCGACGACGCCGGTGAGGGTCTGCAGGACGGTGGTGATGATGGTGGCGCCGCCGGGCGAGCCGAGGGCGAGGACCGGCCGGGCGTGCCGGTCCAGGACGATCGTCGGGGACATGGAGGAGCGGGGACGCTTGCCGGGGCCGGGCAGGTTCGGGTCGTGGACCGCGGGGTCGGCCGGAGCGAAGGAGAAGTCGGTCAGCTCGTTGTTGAGGAGGAAGCCGCGGCCCGGCACGGTGATGCCGCTGCCGCCGGTCGACTCGATGGTGAGGGTGTACGCGACGACGTTCCCCCAGCGGTCGGAGGCCGTCAGGTGCGTGGTGTTCTCGCCCTCGTACGTCGTCGGCGCCGCCCTCCCGCCGGTGGCGCACGGCTCGGGGTCGCGCGGGTCACCGGGGGCGAGCGGGCTGGTCAGCGCCTTGTCGTCGCTGATGAGGCAGGCCCGCGCGTCGGCGAACCGCTGCGACAGCAGCCCCCGCACCGGGACGTTCTCGAAGGCCGGGTCGCCGACCCACCTCCCGCGGTCCGCGAAGGCGACGCGGCTCGCCTCGACGAGCCGGTGCAGGTACCTCTCCTGGGAGGCGCGCGACAGGTCCGTGCCCTCCAGGATGTTGAGCGCCTCGCCGACCGTGGTGCCGCCCGACGAGGAGGGTGCCATGCCGTACACGTCCAGGCCCCGGTAGGAGACCTTGGTGGGGCGCCGGGACACCGTCTCGTACCCCGCGAGGTCCCGCACCGTCAGGTCGCCGGGCCGTACGGTCCGGGTGGCGCCGGGCCGCACGGGCGGGGTGCGGACCGTGCGGACGATGTCGCGGGCCAGGTCGCCCCGGTAGAGCGCCCCGGTGCCCTGGCGGGCGAGCTTCTCGTAGGTGCGGGCGAGGTCGGGGTTCTTCAGGACCGAGCCGACGACGGGCAGTTCGCCGCCCGGCAGGAACAGCTCGGCGCTGGCCGGGAAGTCCCGGAACCGGTCCTCGTTCTCGCGGGTCTGCGCGCGGAACGTCTCGTCGACGACGAAGCCGCCCCTGGCCAGCCGTACGGCCGGCTTCAGCAGGTCCCCCAGCGACTTGGTGCCCCAGGCGTCGAGTGCGGAGTCCCAGGTGGCGGGGGTGCCGGGCGTGCCGACGCCGAGGCCGCTGGTCATGCCCTCCGCGAAGGGGATGGGCTTCCCACCCTCCAGGAAGAGGGACGCGTCCGCCGAACGGGGCGCGGTCTCGCGGCCGTCGACGGTGTGGACGGTGCGGGTGCGGGCGTCGTAGTAGACGAAGTAGCCGCCCCCGCCGATGCCCGCCGAGTACGGCTCCGTGACGCCGAGGGCGGCGGCGGCGGCGACGGCGGCGTCCACGGCGTTGCCGCCCGCGCGCAGCACCTCGATCCCGGCCGCCGACGCGTCGGCGTCGACGCTCGCGACGGCCCCGCCGTACCCGACGGCGACCGGTTCCTTGACGGGTGCCGGGGCGGCGGGTGCCGGGGCGGACGGCGCGGGGCCGGGTGGCGGTGCCGCCGCGCCGACCGCGAGCACCGTCGCGGCGACGGCGGCGAGGGAGACGTTCCGTACGGTGGAGCGACGCATTCGGGTTCCTCCAGTCAACGGCCGTCCGCGCAGCGTAACTTCACACCGCACGGCACGTCAGGACCGCTAGCATGCGCGCCCATGGACCAGGACCTGTGGAACATCGTGCTCGGCGTGGCCGCCAGTGGGCTCAGCGCGTCACTCGGATGGCTGGCCCGCGCGGCGCTGTCCCGCCGCCGTCTCCGCCGCAAGCAGGGCTTCTTCGGGTTGCCGGACGACTCCGACTGCCTGCTGGTCGTCAATCGGGAGGCGGGCGGCGAGGGCGTGCACCGCAACGACGTGTTCGCGTTGCTGGAACTGTCCGCGCTGATCCGCGACTGCGGCGCGCACGCCCGGATCGTCCGGCACGACCGGGCCGTCCAGGGCTTCGGGGACCGTACGGAGTTCTGCCTCGGCGGGCCCACCTCCAACCAGCGGATGGGGGCGCACCTGCGCACCCTCCTGCCGGGGCTGGTGGTGGAGCAGGGCCCCGGCAGGAGCCCCGACGTGTACCGGATCGGCGAGGAGGCGTACCGGGCGGAGCACGGCGTGAGCGAGTACGTCGTCCTGGCGCGGCTCACCGCGGGCGAGGGGCGGCGGCCGGTGTTCCTGTTCTGCGGGCAGAAGGCGATAACGAACCAGGCGGCGACCCGCTACCTGGTCCGCCACCACGAGGAGCTGGCCCGCCGCCACGGCCGCGGGCCGTTCGCCCTGCTGCTGAAGGTGGTGAACTCGGAGGCGTACGGCCCCGACGTGGTCGAACTGGTGGCCGACGTCACGAGCGCCGCCACCCGGCCGGCCCCGTCCCCCACCCCGGCCCCGGCCCCGGCGGACACCGGGGACGCCCCGGACACGCCGGACGCCGCCGGCACGCCGGACGCGGGGGCCGTCGCCCCGTGAGGGGGCGGGGACGGAAGGCCGCCCCTCAGGCGTCCGGGTTCTGTCCGGTCGCGGCCTTGCGGACGCGTTCGACCTGGAGCCGCGCGAACTGCCCGAGGGTCTTCTCGTCGGTCACCCCGCTGCCCTGCATGCGGATGAGCACCGCGCCGGCGCGCATGAGGACCTCGCTGTCGCCGTCGCCGTCGGCGAACGCCTCCGCCGCCTGCGCGCCCGTGTCGACCTTCAGGTCCCGGGCGCCGCTCCCGGCGTCCTCGCGCTCCTGCGCGACCGTGCCCTTCATCGCGACGGAGGCGTTCTCCGCCGTGTCGAAGGAGTAGACGCTGTACTTGATCTTCTCGTCCGACTCGTCCGACGCGCCGCTGCGGTAGTAGCGGCCGCCGCCGCCCGCGACGAGCCCCGCGCAGTTCGACCCGGTCTCCTCCTGGCAGGACTCCAGGGCGCGCTCACCCGTCGCCGACTCGGGGTCGCGGGCCTTCCACCCGTCGGGCGCGGAGAGCTTGCCGGGCAGCGCCATCAGCATCCGGCCCTCGTCGAGGGTCAGCGGCCTGCCGTCCTCCCCCGTCCAGTCCGCTCCCCCGTCGCCCCCGCACGCGGTCAGGGCGACCATCAGCGCCGCGACCCCCGCGATTCCCCGTACAGCACCGGCCACCGGACTTCCTTCCCTCGGCCATGAAATTGATCATGTCCACTCAACCGCATGGCCGCTTCCCGCCTCAACTCCGTTACACGCGGCGGACTTCGCCGTAGCGGGTTCAGGACATCCGCGCGCGCCGGCGCACCCCCTGTCGGGCGCCTCACACCCCGCCCCCGTGAAATCTTCGGATCCCCGGCAACCCGGCGCCGCCGTTCCCCCTCTCTCCCTGCGACAGAGAACGCATCGGAGGTTGTCCCGTTGAGCCGCACACGTGTCCGTACCCCGCTCCGCACCACCGTCCTCGCCGGTACCGCGGTTCTGACCGCGGCCCTGACCGCGTGCTCGGGCGGTGGCGGCGGGTCCTCGACCGGCGGGGACGGCAAGGCCAAGCCCGAGACGCGCATCACGGTGAACCTGTCGGGCAAGCAGGCCAGGCCCGGCAGCCCCGTCGAGGTCACCCTCGCGGAGGGCCGGCTGGCCCAGGTCACCGTCACCGACTCCAAGGGCGCGACCCTCGACGGCAAGGTGTCGGCGGACGGCCGGACCTGGACGTCCACCCGCAACGCCGCCCCCGGCACCGGCTACACCGTCGAGGCGCGTGACGCGGGCGGCGGCACGGCGAAGGCCGACTTCGCGACCGCCGCGCCGGAGAAGGTCAACAAGCTGAGCCTCGCCCCCGGCAAGAACAGCACGGTCGGCATAGCGCAGCCGCTGTCGATCGTCTTCGACCACCCGGTCAAGGACAAGGCGGCCGTCGAGAAGGCCCTGAAGGTCACCACCTCGAACAACACCGAGGGCTCCTGGGGCTGGATGCAGGACTGGTCCGGCAAGGACCGCGTCGACTGGCGCCCCAAGGAGTACTGGGAGCCGGGCACGAAGGTGACGCTCGACGCCCGGCTGAACGGCGTCGACTCCGGCCCGGACGGCGGCTGGTTCGTCCGCGACTACGCGACCGGCTTCACCGTCGGCAGGAACCAGGTGGTCAAGGTCGACCTGGACGGCCACCGGCTGAAGCTCGTGCGGGACGGGCAGCTCGTCCGGGACGTCCCCATGTCGGCGGGCACGCCCGGCGGCGAGAAGGCGTCCTGGCGCGGCCGGACGGTGCTGATGTCGAAGGAGGGCACCATCAACATGCGCTCCGAGACGGTCGGTCTCGGCGACGCGTACGACAAGATGGTCGACTACTCGATGCGGCTCACCTGGTCCGGGATGTACGCGCACGCCGCGCCGTGGAACGCCCGGTACATGGGCAACGCCAACCGCAGCTCGGGCTGCATCGGCATGACCGACGACAACGCCCGGTGGGTGTACGACCAGGTGCAGGTCGGCGACCCGTTCGAGATCGAGGGCGCCGACGCCAAGGGCACCCAGGCGCTGAACAACGGCTACGGCGAGTGGAACCTGTCCTGGAGCGAGTGGCAGGCCAAGAGCGCCCTGCGCTGACCCGGAACCGGCCCGGCCGGCCCTCCCACGGGGGGCCGGCCGGCGCAGGGGCCGATTGTTACCGTCGCGTGATCGACCCAGGTGTTACCTTGGGTAAACCCAGGCGGTTACCGTCGGGTCACTTTCAACCACCGCAGACACGCGAGTGAGGAGTGACCCGTGGGACACGCACGCACGGCCATGCGGACGGCGGCCGTCGGCACCGCCGCGGCCGTCCTGGCGACCGGGGCGGCCTTCGGGCTCGCCCCCTCCGCCACGGCCCGGCCCGCCGCCACGACCGCGGCCGCCGAGACCGCCGGCATCCGGTTCGTCGACATCGCCGGCGACGGCGGCACCGTCCTCAAGGCCAACGTCGTCCTCCCCGCCGGCGCCGACGGCACCCGCCGCCACCCGCTCATCGTGCTCCCCACCAGCTGGGCCCTGCCGCAGGTGGAGTACCTCGCCCAGGCCCGCGAGCTCGCGGACGCCGGGTACGTCGTGGTCAGCTACAACTCGCGCGGCTTCTGGCAGTCCGGCGGCCACATCGAGGTCGCCGGCCCGCGCGACGTCGCCGACGCCTCCAAGGTCGTCGACTGGGCCCTCGCCCACACCCCCGCCGACCCCGACCGCGTCGGCATGGCCGGCGTCTCGTACGGCGCCGGGATCAGCCTCCTCGCCGCCGCGCACGACAAGCGGATCAAGGCCGTCGTGGCGCTCAGCGGCTGGGCCGACCTCATCGACTCCATCTACAGCGGCCGCACGCAGCACCTCCAGGCCGCCGCCCTGCTCGGCGGCTCCGGCCACCTCACCGGCCGCCCCGGCCCCGAGCTCCAGAGCATCCTCTCGGGCTTCCTCTCCTCGGACCTGGGCCGCGAGCAGGAGATGATCGACTGGGGCCGCAAGCGCTCCCCCGCCGCCCACCTCGACCGCATCAACGCCAACGGCACCGCCGTCATGCTCGGCAACGCCTGGGGCGACACGATCTTCCCGCCCAACCAGTACGCCTCCTTCTACGAGCGGCTCACCGGCCCCAAGCGCCTGGAGCTGCGCCCGGGCGACCACGCCACCGCCGAGCTCACCGGCCTGTTCGGGCTGCCCAACGACACCTGGACCAGCGCCCACCGCTGGTTCGACCACCACCTCAAGGGCGCCGACAACGGCGTCGACCGCGAGCAGCCCGTCCGGCTCAAGTCCCGCACCTCCGGCGGCTACGAGGGCTACCCCGACTGGACGTCGGTCGGCGCGCACGAGAAGCGCCTCGCCCTCGGCGGCGAGCAGGAGGTGCGCACCGGCGTGGACTCCGGCGCCAACGGCGGCATCGTCATGCTCTCCAACGCCCTCGACCAGTTCCTCCGGATCCCCCCGGTCGTGTCGGTGCCGCTGCTCCCCCGCTCGCACGCCGCCGTCTGGCAGTCGGAGCGGTACGCGACGGCGCAGCGCGTGCGCGGCACGGCGAGGCTGCACACCACCGTCACCGCCACGGCGGGCAGCGGCACCCTGGTGGCGTACCTGTACGACGTGGGCCCCCTCGGCGTCGGCAAGCTGGTGAGCAACGCCCCCCACACCTTCCACGGGAAGACGCCGGGCGAGCCGTTCACGGTGGACCTGGAGCTGTTCTCGACGGCGTACGACGTGCCGGCCGGGCACCGGCTCGCCCTGGTCGTCGACACCGTCGACCCCCTGTACATGGAACACAACCCGGCCGGCGCGCGGCTGACCTTCTCCTCGCCGCCGTCCGACCCCTCGTACCTGTCGGTGCCGCTGCGCGCGGAGTGATCTCCGGCCGCTGCCGGACCGTACAGGAGACCTCCCTCCCCCTTTCGCAGGCGCCGGGGGGCCAGCGCAAACTATCCAGCGCCGGAAGAGACCTCACGTCTCGACACGCAAATCGGGCATTAGCGGTATTTCACGACGAAGCGGAACAAGCGGGGCGGCCAGGGCTAACGGCCCTCGGCCGCCTCGCCGTACACCTGGGACAGCTGGGGCGACCCGGTGATCGCCCAGTCCAGGCCCGCGCCGACGACGTCGATCTCCCGCCCGGAGGCCAGCCGGACCACGGCGCGGCCGCCGGGCAGCACGTCCCACACGGCGCCCGGCACCGTGCGCACGATCACCGTGCCGAGGTACAGGCCCGCGTCGTTGCCCAGCCAAGGCAGCTCCTCGGGGTCCTCCCGCCAGTGCGGCGGCAGCTGGTCGAGGGCCTCCAGGGAGCGCGGCGTGTCGTCGAGCGGCACCCCCGCCTCCTCGGCCCGGGAGCGCAGCAGGGCGCACTCGGAGAGCAGGCCGGCGACGCCCTCCGGATCCCTCTCGAAGACGGAGGCGAGTGTCGCGCTCCGGCCGCCGCCGCGCCGCTTGCGCCAGGAGTCCAGGAAGGGGAGATTCATACGGCCAGCGTGGCACCCTGCGGGCCCCCGCACTACAGGACGCGCGCGGCCGGTACGGGCGGGGCCGGGCTACAGGTCGAGGTCGACGACGACGGGGGCGTGGTCGGACGCGCCCTTGCCCTTGCGCTCCTCGCGGTCGACGTAGCCGTCCTTGACGGCGTCGGCGAACGGCTTGTTGCCGTACACCAGGTCGATGCGCATGCCGCGGTTCTTCGGGAAGCCGAGCTGGCGGTAGTCCCAGTACGTGAAGGGGTGGTCGTACTTGAGGGGGCGCGGCACGATGTCGTCGAGGCCCGTCTCGCGCAGCGCCTCCAGCGCGGCCCGCTCGGGCGCCGTGACGTGCGTGGAGCCCTCGAAGAGGGAGCGGTCCCACACGTCGGCGTCGGTGGGCGCGATGTTGAAGTCGCCGAGTACGGCGAAGGGCCGCGGGCCCGCGGCGTCCCCGGCGACGGCGGCCCGGAGGGCCTCCAGCCAGCGCAGCTTGTACGCGTAGTGGTCGTGGGCGACCTCGCGGCCGTTCGGCACGTACACCGACCAGAGGCGGACGGGGCCGCAGGTCGCGGAGACCGCCCGCGGCTCCTGCACGCCCTCGTACTCCGGTCCCCCGGGCAGTCCCGACACCACCTCGTCCAGGCCCACCCGGGAGACCAGGGCCACGCCGTTCCACCGGCCCGTGGCGTTCACCGCCGACTCGTAGCCGAGCTCCCGCAGCTCGGCGGCGGGGAACTGCTCGGCGGCGCACTTGGTCTCCTGGACGCACAGCACGTCCGTGCCGCTGCTCTCCAGCCAGGCCAGCAGACGGGGCAGCCGAGCGGTGATCGAGTTGACGTTCCAGGTGGCGATACGCATGCCGGACAGCCTAACGGCGGGGTCCGACAACGGGCGCTCACAGCTCCGTGTACGCCCCCGGGGCCAGCCGGCGGTGGTCGGCGCCGCCGAGCTCGCCGATCCGCAGGTCGTACAGGGGCCGGGCGAGCGGGGCGAGCAGCGCGTCGTGGACGTCGATGGCCCGTCGCGGCTTCACCTCGCGGACGTAGTCGATCACCTCGGAGATCTTGTTCCAGGGCGCCATGACGGGCAGCAGCAGGGTCTCCACGGGCCGGCCGGGGACGGTCAGGGCGTCGCCGGGGTGGAAGACGGCGCCGTCGACGAGGAAGCCGACGTTGGTGATCCGGGGGACGTCCGGGTGGATCACGGCGTGCAGCTCGCCGTGGACCTCCACCTCGAAGCCGGCGGCGGTGAAGGTGTCGCCGTCGCCGACGGTGTGGACGCGGCCGGGGAAGGCGGCGGAGAGCTGGTCGGCGACGCTGCGCAGGGTCCAGATCTCCGCGGCGGGGTTGGCCTCCATCCCCGCGCGCAGACGCCCCTCGTCGAAGTGGTCCGCGTGTTCGTGGGTGACGAGGATCGCGTCGGCGCCGAGCGCCGCGTCCTGCTCGCTGAACCCGCCCGGGTCGATGACGAGGGTGCGTCCGTCCTTCTCCAGCCGCACGCAGGCGTGCGCGTTCTTGGTCAGCTTCATGACCCCATCCTGCCCTGCCCGTTGCGCCCGCGCCGCGCCGCGCCGGGCTCAGGGCTCCAGGGTGGTCTCCTCGCGGATGACGCGGGCGGCCACCCGGAAGGCGGCGTTCGCGGCGGGGACACCGCAGTACACGGCCGTCTGGAGGAGCACCTCGCGGATCTCCGTGGGGGTCAGGCCGTTGCGCAGGGCGGCACGGGTGTGCACGGCCAGCTCGTCGAGGTGGCCCCGGGCGGCGAGCGCGGTGAGGGCGACGCTGCTGCGGGTGCGGCGGTCGAGGCCGTCGCGGGCCCACACCTCGCCCCACGCGTACCGGGTGACCAGCTCCTGGAAGTCGCGGGTGAAGTCGTCGGCGGCCTCCAGGGCGGCGTCCACGTGGGCGTCGCCCAGGACCTCCCGCCGGAGCCCGAGACCCGCGTCGTACGGGTCGGGCCGGTGCGGCGCGGGCTGTTGCGGGGCCGCGGGCGCCGGGACCTGGGCGGGCTGCGCGGCCGCGGGGGCGGGGGCCGCGGCCGGGGCGGGGGTGAGGGCGGCGGGCGCCTGGGGCGGTACGGGGACGCCCGCGAGGGTGTCCTGCCAGGACCCGGCGAAGTGCCGTACCAGCAGGTCGGTGACGGCCGCCGGCTGCTCGACGGGCGCCAGGTGCGCCGCGCCGGGGACGACGGCGAGCCGGGCGTCGGGGATGCCGGCGACGAGGGTGCGGGCCTCGGCGGGCCCGGTGACGCGGTCGTCGGAGCCGACCAGGACGAGGGTGGGGACGCCGACGCGGCCGAGGTCGGCCCGGACGTCGAAGGTGGCGAGGGCCTCGCAGGCGGCGATGTAGCAGCCGGGGTCGGTGGTGCGGACCATCTGGACGGCCCAGTCGACGATCGCGGGCTGGGCGGCGGCGAAGGCCGGGGTGAACCACTGGTCGGGGGCGAGGCGGGCCATCGGTTCGAGGCCGTGGGCGCGGACGACGACACCGCGCTGCCGGTGCTCGTCGGCGGTGCCGAAGCGGGGCGACGCGGCGATCAGGGCGAGGGAGGCGAGCCGGTGCGGGGCGCGCAGGGCGAGGTCGGCGCCGACCGCCGCGCCGAGCGCCGCCCCGGCGTACCCGAAGCGCTGGACGCCGAGGCCGTCGAGGGTGGCGAGGAGCCGGTCGGTGAGCCCGGCCACGGACGGGACGGGTTCGGCGGGGGCGCCACCGTGTCCGGGCAGGTCGAAGCGGATCACCCGGTAGCGCGGGATCAGCTCCGGTATCTGGCGGTCCCACATGTGCCAGGTGGTGCCGAGGGAGGGGCCCAGGACCAGGACAGGGGCGTCCTCCGGCCCGTCGAAGCGGTACTGCAGGGTGCTCGGTGGTGTCTCGCTCACCCGTCAGACCCTCTCACCTCTCGCGGACGCCCCCGTGATCGGGGGTGGGTGGACGCCGTCCCGGCCGGCACGAGCCGCGTGAGCCGTTCGGCGTCCCGCGCGACGGCCCTCCGCACCCGTGCCCGGCCGGCTGATCGGGAAAGCGCGTGAGCGCATCGGGAGAGGCCGTCGCACCGGGATCCCGTCGGGGTGTTCCCCGGCGGGGCCCCGCCGTCCCACCCGCTGCCGCAGGGAGATCCCCCAGGCAACGGATCATGCCGCCCCGCACCACGGGTAACGTCAGGGTATGAGTCATCCACACCCCGAACTGAAAGCCGCCCCGCCCCTTCCCCGAGGAGGGCTGCGGGTCATCGCCCTGGGCGGTCTGGGGGAGATCGGCCGCAACATGACCGTCTTCGAGCACGCGGGCAAGCTGCTCATCGTCGACTGTGGCGTGCTGTTCCCCGAGGAGACCCAGCCCGGCGTGGACGTCATCCTCCCGGACTTCACCTCGATCCGGGACCGGCTGGACGACATCGTGGCCGTCGTCCTCACCCACGGTCACGAGGACCACATCGGTGCCGTGCCGTACCTGCTGCGCGAGCGGCGCGACATCCCCGTCGTCGGCTCCAAGCTGACGCTGGCGTTCCTGGAGGCCAAGCTCAAGGAACACGGAATCCGGCCGCGCACGGTGCGGGTGCGGGAGGGAGACCGGCGGGGCTTCGGGCCCTTCGACTGCGAGTTCGTGGCGGTCAACCACTCCATCCCGGACAGCCTCGCGGTCGCGATCCGCACCGGCGCCGGCATGGTGCTGCACACCGGTGACTTCAAGATGGACCAGTTCCCTCTCGACGACCGCATCACCGATCTGCGCGCCTTCGCCCGGCTCGGCGAGGAGGGCGTGGACCTGTTCCTCACCGACTCCACCAACGCCGAAGTGCCCGGCTTCACCACCTCCGAGCGTGAGCTGAACCCGGCGATCGAACAGGTGATGCGCACCGCGCCGCGCCGGGTCATCGTCTCCAGCTTCGCCAGCCACGTGCACCGCATCCAGCAGGTCCTGGACGCCGCTCACCAGCACGGCCGCAAGGTCGCCTTCGTCGGCCGGTCGATGGTCCGCAACATGGGCATCGCCCGTGACCTGGGCTATCTGAAGGTCCCGTCCGGTCTGGTCGTGAGCACCAAGGAGCTGGAGAAGCTCCCGGACCACAAGATCGCTCTGGTGTGCACCGGCTCCCAGGGCGAACCGATGGCCGCGCTGTCACGGATGGCCAACCGCGACCACGTCATCCGCATCGGCAAGGGCGACACCGTCCTGCTCGCCAGCTCCCTCATCCCCGGCAACGAGAACGCCATCTACCGGGTGATCAACGGACTCACCCGGTGGGGCGCCCACGTCGTCCACAAGGGCAACGCCAAGGTGCACGTCTCCGGACACGCCAGCGCCGGGGAACTCGTCTACTGCTACAACATCGTCAAGCCCCGCAACGTGATGCCCGTCCACGGCGAATGGCGCCATCTGCGGGCCAACGGCGACCTCGCCATCCGTACCGGCGTCGACCCCGACCGGGTCGTGATCGCCGAGGACGGCGTCGTCGTCGACCTCGTCGACGGGCGCGCGTCCATCACCGGCAAGGTCCCCGCCGGCAACGTCTACGTGGACGGCATGGAAGTCGGCGGCGCCACCGAGGCGTCCCTCAAGGACCGCCTCACCCTCGCGGAGGAAGGCGTGGTCACGGTGGTGGCGATCGTCGACGCGGACACCGGCGCGCTCACCGAGCCCCCCGACTTCCTGGCCCGGGGCTTCGTCCACGACGACACCACCTTCGAGCCGGTCATCCCCGTCATCGAGAAGACCCTGGCCGCCGCGGCCGAGGAAGGCGTCGGGGACGCGCGCCAACTCGAACAGCTGGTCGCCCGTGCCGTGGCGAACTGGGCGTTCCGCACCCACCGCCGCAAGCCCCTCATCATCCCCGTCATCATCGACGCCTGAGCCGCGGCCCGGCCGTACGGTCCCCGGCCGCGGTCTCGTCGGCGTCACGGCCGGGCACGGGAGTCGGCGGCCGCCCCACCCTTGGGGACGGCCTCCGAGGTGTCCGGGACGTCGAGCCGGCGTCACGGTCACGCCGTGCGGGGGGCGTGCGGGGGTCCCGTCCACCCGTACGCCGGCACCCGCGACGGGACCGGCGGGCACGACCGGGACGACGACCGGTCGTACTCCGCGGAACGGGCGCGACCGGGGCGACGACCTTGGCGGCGACTCCGGCGGCAAAGACCCCGGCGCCCGTGGAGTCGCCCGGCGTGGTCGCGCGCACCCTGGGTGACCAGCGGCGCGGGCCCGGACGCTGTCGCGGGTCAGTGGGTGGTGGCCAGGAGGATGGCGGTGTAGTGCGCGGTGAAGGCCGCCACGGTCAGGGCGTGGAAGACCTCGTGGTAGCCGAACCAGCGGGGTGAGGGGTCGGGCCGCTGCAGGGCGTAGACGACCGCGCCCGCGCTGTAGAGGAGGCCTCCGACGACGATCAGGGCGACCACGGCCGCCCCGCCGGTGTGCAGGAAGTCGGGCAGGTAGCGCACCGGCGCCCACCCCAGGGCCAGATAACACGGGGTGTACAGCCAGCGCGGAGCTCCGACCCACAGGACCCGGAACACGACGCCGGCCACGGCTCCGGTCCATACGATCCACAGCAGCGTGGACCGCTGTTCCGGCCGGAGGAGGAGCACGGCCAGGGGGGCGCAGGTGCCGGCGATGATCAGGAAGATGTTGGCGTGGTCGAGCCGTCGCAGAAGGGCCTCGCCCAGGGGTCCCCAGGTGCCGCGGTGGTAGACGGCGCTCGTCGCGAACAGCAGCCAGGCGGTGACCGCGTACACGGCGCAGGCCAGGACCGCTTGCGGAGTGCGGGCCTGGCAGACGAGCACGACGCCCGCGATCAGTGTGGCGGGGACCATTCCGGCATGGAGCCAGCCACGCAGTCTCGGCTTGATCGGTTCGACCAGGTCGGCCGCCCGCTCCACCAGGGCGGAAACCGAGTGGTCCTTCCCCTCCGCGTGTCCGCCGTGCGATCCCTCGGGCGGTCCGTCCTCACGGCGCTCTCCAGGTGCTGAGGCGACGTGACCGTGTTCGACTTCAGCGGCATCACGGCACACAGCTTCTCGTTCTCCCTCGGGCGGCGGGGCGTCACTGGCGGCAACGCGGCAATGCTAGACGGCGGCGTTCACGGGAGGTCGGTCCACAGCCGCGTCGCCGGGGCCGGGCCGGCTCGCCACCGCGTGGACTCCGGCCCGGTCGGCCTTCCGCCGACCGGGCCCGCCGAAGCCGGGTGGAACGGCCGGCCGGGGGAACGGCCAGGGGTTCCGAACGGGCGTTTCCGCTTGCCCGCGCGCCAGGGCCGCCGATGCTTCCCGAGGTCCGCTCCCACGTGTCCACCGCCCTCGCGGACCAGGGGGAACACCGGCTGGACCCGGCTTCGCACCTCGGGGCCGGCCGGCTCGATGCGGAGGCCGTCGGGCACCGCGCACCCGCTGCCCGTCGGCCTGGAGGCGCCCTCACCGGGCGACGCTCGGAGCGACCGGGGCCGGGGAGTCCGGCCGAGGTCGCACCCGCCTCCGCCTCGACGGATCAGGGACCGCGCAGCCACGGCTGCGCGGTCCCTGATCCGTGTACGCCCGGCCCGGAAGCAGACCCTTCGCCCGCCGGGCGGCGAGGCCCCACGGGCGGCGCTCCCCGGACGCGGCGTGCGCGGCCCCTCGGGCGGGTCCGCGAGGTCAGGCCAGGTTGATGTTCTCGGCCTGCGGGCCCTTCTGCCCCTGGGTGACGTCGAACGTCACGGCCTGGCCCTCCTGGAGCTCGCGGAAGCCCGTGGAGTTGATCGCGGAGTAGTGCGCGAAGACGTCCGGGCCGCCGCCGTCCTGGGCGATGAAGCCGAAGCCCTTCTCCGCGTTGAACCACTTCACAGTTCCCGTTGCCATGTCTGATGCCTTCCAGTCGATGAACGCCTCCCACTTCCTGTGGAAGGCAGAGGTGATCGCCCTGGTCCCTGCGGCACAGCACAGCAAAACGCCCACACCGGAGGCGTGGGCAAGAGGGAATTCCGAACCACGACAGCTGACACAGACGTTACACGCCCACACGTCGCGTCACCACAGGAAACGATCACACCGCACGGCAGACCGGGCGCGCGGTGCCCGCCGGCACGGAGGGGCACACTCCTCCCACGCCGCCGCGGCCGGGGGCGCCGGTCCGGGGGCGCGGGGATCGCGGTCGCCCGCGCCACGGCGGTCACCCGCCCGCTCACGCTCCCGTGCCGCCCGGGGCTCCCGCGGGAGGGAGCGGGGTGATCCGCCGGGCCCCGGGAGGAGGGGAGGCCGGGGCCGCGCGTCACGGGCCGGGGGTTCCGAGGAGCGTCGCGGCGGCCGTGCGCGCGTGGTGGGCCGGGGTCGGGTCGCCGGTGATGCCGGCCGTCACGATGGCCCCTTCGGCGAGGAGGAAGACCGGATCGGCCGCCGGCAGCCCGGCGGCGTGCGCCCATGTCGCGATCTGGTCGCGGAACGCCCGCTTGTGCGACCTGACTTCGGCCAGTACGGCCTCGGACGACGGGCCGAGCTCGCCGTGGGCGTTGATCCAGGCGCAGCCCCGGAAACCGGGTTCCGCGAACCACGCGGCGAGCCAGTCGAAGATTGCGAGCACGCGTTCGCGGGGGTCCTGGACCCGCTCGACGCAGGCGGACAGGTCTCCCCTCCAGCGTCGGTCGCGGCGCCGGAGCACCGCCACCACGAGGTCCTCCTTCGTCGGGAAGAAGCGGTAGATCCGCTTCAGCGGCAGGCCGGACGCCGCGCGGACCTCGTCCATCCCCACCGCCTGGATGCCCCGCGCGTAGAAGAGCCCCTCCGCCGCGTCGAGCAGGGCGGCGCGGTCCAGGCGGTTCTGTTCCTCGGTGAGGGGGGCGGGCATCCCGGCTCCTTGACGTTGAGAACGATCGTTCCCTACCTTAGGCCCACCAGATGGAGAACGCTCGTTCTCCACGTGAGGAGGTCATCGTGCCGGAAGGCCGCCCGCCCTGCCCGCCGTTCACGCGGGAGACGGCTCTGCTGAAGGTCCAGGCCGCCGAGGACGCGTGGAACACCCGCGACCCCCGGCGGGTGGCCCTGGCCTACACGCCGGACTCGGTGTGGCGGAACAGGGACACCTTCGTCAGCGGGCGCGAGGAGATCGTCGCCTTCCTGACGCGGAAGTGGGAACGCGAGCGGGACTACGCGCTGCGCAAGAGCCTCTGGGCGTTCCACGAGGACCGCATCGCCGTCCGCTTCCAGTACGAGTGGCGCGACGCGGAGGGCCGGTGGTGGCGCAGCCACGGCAACGAGCTGTGGGAGTTCGACGGGCACGGCCTCATGCGGCGCCGCGAGGCGAGCATCAACGACGTCACCATCGCCGAGGCCGACCGGCGCATCCACGGCCCCCGGCCGGCGGAGGAGTACGGGGCCGACCTCCCGCTCCGGTAGCGCCCGCCCCCGCCCCGCCCGGCGGCGCGCCGTACGGCCTCCGGGCGGAGGCGCCGGCCGTCCGGCGCGGCGCCGGGCGCGTCCCCGAGCACCCGGCCCGCCCCCGTTCGCCCGGACGCACAGCGCCCCGGTGACCGTGCGACCGGCCCCGGGGCCGTGCCGGCGGGACCGGGGCGCCCGCCCGGGGTGGGGTCAGCCGCACCGGCCCGTGGGCCGGGCGCGGGTCACCACGCCGGTGGTGCCCGTCGTCGCGTCCAGCCACACCACCCGGCTGCCGCCGACGGCCGCGGGGTGCGTCTGGCTGCCGCGGTTGCAGGAGACGCGGCCCCGGTAGGTGCCCTGCCCGCCGGGGGCGCCGGCGGCGGTGAACTGGTGGAGCTTGGGGGTCGCCTCGTTGCCGAGGGGGGCGTCGGGGTCGTAGGCGGCGACCGTCACGCTGTCCCCGGACGCGGTCAGGTCGTGGACGCGCAGCGGGCCCCATCCGGCCTCCGGGGCGAGTTCCACCACGCCGGAACCGTCGAGCGGGGCGCGGAACAGGGCCGTCCCGCTCCCGGCCGTGTCCCGCTCGGCGAGCCAGAGGACGTGGGTGCCGTTGAGGGCGGTCGGACCGTGGCTCGTGGTGCTCGGGGCCTCATGGACCACCGTGGTCCCGCCGGTGGCGGCGTCGACCACGAGCGTCCTCCACTCGTACGCGGCACGAGTCGCCAGCGACACCCTCCGCCACTCCTGGTAGGCGACCTTGCCGCCGCTGACCGAGGGGGAGTAGGCCCGGCGGTAGGTGCCCCCGCCGACGGTCCTGACGTCCGCCGGGTCCTTCAGGCTCAGGTAGGCCACGCCCGAGCGCCCGCCGACGTTCGCGTAGCCGAAGGCGACGAGGTCGCCGTCGACGCCCGTCGCGCTTCCCCCGCCGCGGCCGGCCCACAGCTTCCGCACGGGGCCGCCCGCGAGCGGCCGGGCCAGGATCTCGACGGCGCCGGGGCCGTACGCCTGCCACACCACCGTCGTGCCGTCGGTGGCGGGGTTGACGTGGTGGCGGCCGTCGTTGGGGCTCATCAGCCTGGGCCAGCCCTTGCCGTCGGCACGGCCGGCCCACACGGAGTACGGCTCCGAGCCGTCCTCGTTCGACTTCGACGCCGCCCACCAGCCGCCGCCCGCTCCCAGGCTCGTACCGGTCGTGTTGACCCGGTCCAGGAGGGGGTCGGAGTCGATGCCGAGGGCCGACTCCCAGCCGGGCACGATGCCGTGGGCGGTGAAGGCGCGGCGCAGCGCCCTCAGCCCGTCCCCCGCGACCGAGAGGTCCTGGGCGGCGGCGAGCACGGCGTTCCGGCCCTCGGTGAAGCCGTCCAGGGGGGTGAGGTATTCGGTCAGGGCCCTGTAGACGACCTTGTCGGCGAGGTCCGCGCCCAGTTCCTCGCGGGCGTCCCACAGCGCGCCGCCGAAGATGGTGGAGTTCAGGTGGACCCCGCCGTTGTCGTTGAGGAAGTCCAGGCCGAGGAAGGATCCGGTGGTGGTCCGCCCGTCGTCCAGGTCGCGCAGGGCGCACTCGCGGGGGGTCCTGGTGCGGCAGAGCCGCTCGCCGAGGAGGCCGGAGTCGGGGTCCGTCGCCGGGATGCCCAGCACGTCCGTCTCGACGGCGTTGCCGAAGTAGTCGGCGACGGCCTCGCTCAGGGCGCCCGACTGGCCCGCGTAGACGAGGTTCGCCGAATGCTCGATCACGCCGTGCGTCATCTCGTGGCCGACGACGTCCAGAGCCGCGGACAGCGGCCGGTACTCCTCGTCGCCGGTGCCGTACACGGTCTTGTGCCCGTCCCAGAAGGCGTTGACGTACGGCTCGCCGAACTCGGTGACCCCCACCAGGGAGTCGATGTCCATGCCGCGGCCGTCGAGGCTGTTGCGGCCGTGCTCGTGACGGTAGTAGTCGTGGACCCGCGCGGCGGCCCAGTGCGCGTCGACGGCGCCCGCCCCGGTGGCCTCACCGCCGAACTCCGGGGTGGGCGAGGAGAACTCCCGGACGCCTTCGGGCCATTTCCCGCTCACGTCACCGACATGGGTGCCGCGGGCGTCCCAGGTCGTCAGGGCGCGTTCGCCCTGGCCGTCGTCCGGTATCCGGGTGCGGTCCCGTAGCACGTACAGGCCGCGCTCCTCGTCACGGGAGACGTCCAGGTCGACGGCCGTGCCGTCGAGCCGGACGCCGCCGCCCGTCTCCCGCGCGGTCGTGGGGCGCGGCCCGGCCGCCTCCGGCGCGGGCGGCCCGGGGGTCCGGACCGGTGTCCGGAACGTCTTGATGCCGCTGTAGCCGAGGACCGGGTAGCCGGTGCGGGCGTCGACGTACACCTCTCGCAGTACGGGCTCGCCGCCGGCGGGATCGACGCCGTGCACGGTGACGTGCCGGGTGAGGACGCCCGTCCCCCTGGGCAGGACGACCAGGCCGCGGGCGGTGCCCCGCAGCGGGGACGACTCCTCCTCGCCCTCGCGCGGCGCCGTCGCGAAGTTCTCGGCGCCCAGGTCGTCGAGGACCCGGTCCACGGCCCGTTCGACGGCGAGTTCCTCCCCGACCTCGGCCGTCGTACCGGTGGTCAGCCCGGTGAAGTACCTGCCGGAGGTGCCGGTGACGATCCGCTCGCCGCCCCGGTTCTCCATGCGGACGACGTACTGGCCGCCCAGGACGGGCACGCCCCGGTGCCGCTGCTGGAACCGTACGGACTCCCGGGTCCCCGAGGCGGTGGTCCCGGCGGGCACGAGGTCGCGCCGGGCGTGCGCGATGCGGTACCGCCCCTCCTGCGCCTCCAGGTACGCCCGGGCCGCGCCCGCCGCGCTCCCCGAGTCGGGGGCGTGCTCCCGGATGCCCCGGACCAGGGCCGGTGTCCCGGTCCCCTCCCCGGGAACCACCTGCCCCGGGCCGGGCGGTGGCACCCCCGCCCCGGTCGCGGCGCCCGCGGGCACCGCCGGAACGAGGAGGGCGGCGACACCCGTCAGCACCGCCACCCTCGCCATACCGCCCAGCCGCCGTCCGCGGCCCCTGGTCCCTCCGAAGTGACGCACGGCCCCCCACACCCCCACTGGTCGCCGGTACCGGCGGCGCAGCGCCCCGGCAGGGGCCATCGAAGCGGTGGCGGGCCGTCACATCAACGGGGAGGAAGTGGCCACCGGCGACTTCCGGCCGACCGCCTTCGCCCGGCACGGGGCACGGGGCAGGGGGCACGGGACGCCGGGCCGGCGGGCGGCGGCCCACCGGGGGGAGCGCACGGCCGGCCCCGGGCGCGGTCCTGCCGGGCGGAGGCGGTGCGACGGGTACCGGCCAATACCTCCGCCCTCGTCCTTCCGGGGTGCCGGGCCCGGCCCCGTCACCGGCGCCGTCCGCCGCCCCGCCTCCACCGTGCGCGTATGCGCTCCACCCCCCGCCTGCACAGTTACCTCACATCTGCTTCACGGAACACCCGCTTTCGGTCGCCTTCACCCTGAGTGCCGGCATGGGGGCAGACGGTGCACCCGCTCCGTGTCTAGCCTCCCGGGCCATGCGATCACCCTCGATGAGACGCTTCGGTCTCGCCACCGTCCTCGCCCTCGCCCTCGCCGTGTTCGGCCTGGCCCCCTCCGCGAGCGCGGCCGACCCGAGCCCCGCCGACCTGAAGTTCACCACCAGCGCCGCCACCACCACTCCGGGCGGCACGGTGAACCTGACGATGACCCTGACCAACAACAAGACCTACGACCTCTGGTTCGTCTACCAGACGCTCAACCCCACCTGGCTCACCACGCAGCGCCCCGACCTGAAGTACGCGATCACCGGCTGCAGCCTCGCCACCGCCGACGGCAGCACCCCCTGCTCCGGCACCGGTCCCTCCGACCTCGGCAGCAACTACAACGCCCCCATCGCTCCCGGCCAGAGCCGGACGGTGACCCTGACGCTGCAGATCGCCGCCGACTCCGGCTGCAACGGGAACATCGGCTTCTACTCGTACTTCTACGCCGAGTTCAGCGACAGCACGAGCCACAGCGGCGGCCCGGTCTACACGCCCGAGACCCGCGTCCTCTGCGCCTGACGCACACGCCGGACGAGGCGTTGGCCTAAAACCGGCCAACGCTTCCCGGCACCGCGCGAACCGCACCCACGTCTTCCTCACCGGCGGGCCCCCGGCCCGCCGGTGAGGCACACTTCCTCCACCTGCGCGACCTTCCCGGCGCGGGGCGGGGTGGGCCCGGGCGGCGGGCCCGCCCCGCCCCGTGATCACCCCCTGCGGTTTTCCGCCAGGTTTCGCAGCACGACCACAAAACGCACACAGAGACCTCACCATGTGACGCGACGGACGCGTCGACGACCGACCCCTGAAGGGGGAAGCCGGCGTCACGCGAGGGGGTGCGTCCGCTCCGCGGAGCGATGTCCCCCCCTGCCCTGGGAGGGGACACCACCGCATGAAGCGGACCATACGCACCGCCCTGCTCACCGCGGGCGCACTCATAGCCACCCTCGGCGTACCGGCCACGGCGGCACCCGCCGGCGCGTCGGCGCCCCGCATCGACCTGCGGGTGCTGATCGTGAGCGACGGCGGCCCGTCCACCGAGGCCATCGCGGCCGAACTGGACACCGCCGGAACGCCGTACACCGAGATCGACCTCACCCGGTCCGACCGGCCGGTGATCGACGCCGGCTACCTCGCGGACACGGTCGGCGGACGGGACCGCGCGAAGTTCCAGGCCGTCGTCCTGCCCAACGACAACCCCTTCCCCGCGAACTCCGCGGAGATGGCCGCGCTCGTGGCCTACGAGAAGACCTACGGCATCCCGCAGGTCGACGCGTACACGTACGCCCGCCCCGAGGCCGGGCTGCAGTACCCGGTCCACGGCGGCTACTCCGGCAGCGTCGACGGGGTGCGGGCCGAGGTGACGGCCGCCGGCCGCGCGGGCCCGTTCGGCTACCTCGACGGCCCGGTGCCGTTCGAGGACAACTCCCCTACCGTCGGCGAGAGTTACGCCTACCTGTCGACACCGGTGGCCGGTGCCGACTTCACCCCGTACGTCCAGGCGCCGATCCCGGGCACGACGAAGCGCGGCTCCCTGGTCGGCGAGTACCGGCACGACGGGCGGCGCGAACTGGTCGTCACCTTCGTCTACAACCGGCACCAGCAGCAGTTCCGGCTGCTGGCCCGCGGCATCGTGCGGTGGATGACCGGCGGCGTGCACCTGGGCACCTCCCGCAACTACTTCGCCGTCCACGTCGACGACGTGTTCGCGGCGGACGACCGCTGGAACACCACCCTCAACTGCACTCCCGGCGACGTGGACTGCACGGACCCGAACGCCGTCCCGGACCCGATCCGCATGTCGCCCGCGGACGTCGACCACGCCGTCGCCTGGCAGCGCGAGCGCGGCTTCACCCTGGACTTCGCCTACAACGGCGCCGGCAGCGCCGACCACCGCGAGGACAACAACGGCGCCGACCCGCTGGCCGACAGGCTCCTCGCCCAGCGGAACGAGTTCCGCTGGATCAACCACACGTACACGCACGCCTTCCTCGGCTGCGAGCAGGACACCACGGTGGTGCCCTGGCGGTGCGCCACCAACGCCGACGGAAGCACCAAGTGGGTCAGCCGGTTCGAGGTCGCCGACGAGATCGCCCACAACCGCGTCTGGGGACAGCTCGCCGGACTCCCCCTGAGCAACGACGAGCTGGTCACCGGCGAGCACTCCGGCCTGCGGGTGCTGCCCCAGCAGCCCTCCGACAACCCCAACCTGGCGCTCGCCCTGGGCGACACCGGCATCACCTGGCTGGCCTCGGACAACTCCCGCGAACCGCAGCAGCGGCGGGTCGGCCCCGCCACCACGGTCCCCCGCTACCCGATGAACGTCTTCTACAACGCCGGGCGGGCCGCCGAGCAGGTCGACGAGTACAACTGGATCTACACCAGCCGCGCCCAGGGCGGCAGCGGCATCTGCGAGGACAACCCGGCCACCACCACCTGCCTGCCCGCCCCGCTCGACCCGGCCACCGGCTACACCGGCCACATCGTGCCCCTGGAGCGGCGGATCGCCCTCGGCCACGTCCTCGCCAACGACCCGAAGCCGCATTTCATCCACCAGTCGAACCTGGCCGAGGACCGCATCGCCTACCCGGTCCTGGACGGCGTGCTGGACGCCTACGCCACGCTGTTCGCGGACAACACCCCGGTGGTCAACCCGCGGATGAGGGACATCGGGAGGGAGCTCCAGCGGCGTGCCGCGTGGCGGGCCGCCGTGCGGGACGGGCGGGTCACGGCCTACCGCGTCGGCGACACCGTCACCGTCGACGGCCCGGACGGCGTGGCGGTCCCCGCCACCATGCCGCAGGGCACCACGCGCGCCGGCACGGCCTTCGGCGAGGCGTACGCCGGCGAGCGGTCCGGCTGGACCACCCCCGTCCTCACGCCGCTCACCCTCACCCTGCCGGCGTCGGCGCCCCCCTCCACGGCCGGCGCCGGCGGCGCCGCACCGGCCACGGCCCCCGCCCCGGACACCCGGGTGCCCGAGGGCGTGGCCGAGCCGGTGCTCCCCGGCACGGCGGACTGACCGGCGTACGGCACCGGGCCCCGGCCGCCCACCGGCGGCGGGGGCCCGCACGACCCCTCCCACACCTCGGCCGTGGAGCACAACCATGCACGTTCACCACGGCGCGCGGCGCTCCGGCGCACCACGCGTCACTCTGCTCACCGAAGGCACCTACCCGCACAGCCACGGCGGTGTGAGCGTCTGGTGCGACCAGCTCGTCACCGGCATGCCCGACCTCGACTTCGAGGTCATCGCCGTCACCGGCACCGGGCGCGAGCCGATCGTGTGGGACCTGCCCGGACACGTGTCGCGCGTCGTGACCGTGCCGATGTGGGGCGCCGCTCCCCCCGGTCGCCCGCCCCGCGGCCGTGCCCGCCGCCTGCTCGCCGACGCCTACGAGCGGTTCCTGACCGCGCTGGTCGACCCGTCCGCCGAGGACGGTTTCGCGCCCGCCCTGTACGCACTGGCCGGGGCGGCGCGGGACGGCCTGCTCGGCCCCTTCCTGCGGGACGACGCGGCGATCACGATCCTGACCGGGGTGTGGACGCGGCCCGGGCTGGCGGTTCGGGAGGCGAGGCCGACGCTGCACGACGCGCTGACCGCGACCTCCCTGCTGGAACACGCCCTGCGCCCCCTGGCCGCGTCGCCGCCCGTGGAGGGCGTGGCGCACGCGGTCAGCGGCGGTGTCGCCGCCCTGCCGGGGCTGGCGGCGCTCGAACGGCACGGGGTTCCGCTGCTGCTCACCGAGCACGGCGTCTACCTGCGCGAGCGCTACCTCGGCTACCGGACCGCTCCGTACCGCTGGCCGGTCAAGGCGGTGGTCCTGGGCTTCTTCCGGCTGCTGGCGGAGGAGACCTACCGCCGGGCCGCGCTCATCACCCCCGGCAACCGCTACAACCGGCTGTGGGAGGAGCAGGGCGGGGCCGACCCGGCGTCGATCCGCACGGTCTACAACGGCGTCGACCCCGCCGCGTTCCCCCCGGCCGGGCCCGAGCCGGAGGACCTCACCCTGAGCTGGGCCGGGCGGGTCGACCCGATCAAGGACCTGGAGACCCTGATCCGTGCCTTCGCCCTCGTCCGGGCCCAACTGCCCGACGTCCGGCTACGGCTGTTCGGCGGGACGCCCCGGGGCGGGGAGGGCTACCGGGAGGGCTGCGAGGCGCTGGCCGCCGAACTGGGGCACGCCGGCGCCGTGACGTTCGAGGGACGCGTCGACGACATCAAGGACGCCTACGCCGCCGGGAACGTCGTGATGCTCTCCAGCATCAGCGAGGGCTTCCCGTTCACGCTGATCGAGGCGATGTCGTGCGGGCGGGCCACCGTCTCCACGGACGTGGGCGGGGTGCGGGAGGCCGTGGGCGACGCGGGACTGGTGGTGCCGCCGCGCGACCCGGACGCGATGGCCGCCGCCGCGCTGGAGCTGCTGCGCGACCCGGCCCGGCGCCGGGCCATGGGCGAGGCGGCCCGGCTGCGGGTCATCGAGCAGTTCACCCTGCGCCAGACCATCGACACCTTCCGCTCCATCTACCACGAGCTGTCCGCGGCCGCGGAGGAGACGCCCGCCCGGATCGTCCTGCCCGCTCCGGCGGTCACCGGCCTGGGGAGTCTCACCGGATGAGCGGGCCGATACCCCTGGAGCCCGTCGGCGCCGACCAGGAGACGCTGGCGCTGCGGCTGGCTCGGCCGCCGCGGCCCCGCCGCCGGCCCCACTGGGCCCTGGACGACACCACGCTCGCGATACGGCTGCCCCGCCAGGGGCCCGACGAAGAGGCCGTCAGCGCGCTCGCCGCCGAACTGGCCGACCGCATCGGCCCCGCCGTCCACCCGTACGAGGTGGCCGCGCTGCTGGAGTCGGAGGGCATGACCGCCTCCCTGATCAAGGACCGCTACGGCCACCCGAACCTGTTCTCGCTGGCCTCCGCGCTGTACGCGAGGGTGCCCCGGACGTTCCCCGAGCCGCCGCCCGCGGCCGACCCCTGGCGGCCCGACACGGCGCGCTGCCTGCTGCGCGGGGTGCTGTTCGCGCTGCCCGCCCTGGCCTACCTGCTCACCGCCCCGCTGTGGCGGGTCGACCGGCACGCCACCGTCCTGATCGTCGCGGGCGTCGCCTCCTGGGCGTGGGGGCAGGCACTCGGCCACCGGGCGCACCTGCGGCTGGTGGCGGGGCGCCGGGAAGCGGCCCGCACCCTGCTGACCGGGGCCCTGCTCGGCGCGGCGGTGGCGACGGGCCTGGCCGCCCTGCCCGCCGGGGGCGGTCCCGTCACCGCGGTGGCGGCGGCTCAGTCGCTGTACCTCGCGGCGGCGGGGGTCCTGCTGGTCCTGGGCCGGGAGCGGCTGCTGCTGGCCGCGCTCAGCCCGCTGATCGCCGGTGCCGCGGTGCTGCCGTGGTGGGAGCCCGGCCTCCCGCTGCGGACGGGGCTGCCGCTGCTGGCGCTGCTGGCCACGCTCGCCGCCGCCGGACGGGTCCTGTGGACGGGCCTTGCCGCCCCGGCCGCGTCCGACGGGCCCCGGCCGCGGCTGCTGTCCTCGCTCCCCTACGGCCTGTTCGGGCTGGCCGCGGCGGTCCTCGTCACGCTGGAGGGCCGGCGCGATCCGTACGCGGTGATCGCCCTGACCGTGAGTATGGGCCCGGCCGAGTGGCTGCTGTACCGCTACCGCGGCTGGTCGGTCGCCGCGCTGCGGGTCAGCGCCACGCCCCGGGGGTTCCTGCTCCGCTCGACCGCGGTCCTCGGGCTGTGCCTGTCCGGGTACCTCCTGCTGTTGCTGCCCCCGGCCCTGCTCACCGGCTCCGGCCCGGCCGCGCTCCTGCCGCTGGCGGCCGCCTTGTGGACCGCGCTGCTGCTCCAGGCGTTCGGGGTGGCCTGGCCGCCGGCCGTGCTCTGCCTCCTGGCCGCCGCCGGTGCCGGGGCGGTCACCTGGCTGGACCTGCCGCCCGGCCCGGCCGCGCTGCCACCGCTCTGCGGGGCGGCCGCGGTCTGTCTCGCGGCCTGCGCGGTCCGTGTGCTCGGCAGGCCCTCCCCCCACTCCTGACCACCGGACGGCCGCTCCCGGTACCGCTCCCGGAGCCCCGCGGCCTCCCCGCCACCACCCGACGAAAGGAAGACCACAGGTGACCTCCGCACCGCTCGCCGCCGTCACCGGAGCCGAAGGGTTCATCGGCTCCCACCTCACCGAGGCGCTCGTCGCCTCCGGCCACCGTGTCCGGGCCATGGCCCAGTACAACTCGTTCTCCTCCTACGGCTGGCTGGAGACGCTGCCCGCCGACGTCCTGGACCAGGTGGAGATCGTCCTCGGCGACGTCCGCGACCCCGGCTCGGTGCGCGGCCTGCTCGACGGCGCCGACTGCGCCTACCACCTCGCCGCGCTCATCGCGATCCCGTACTCCTACCAGGCCCCGCACAGCTACGTGGACACCAACGTCACCGGCACGCTCAACGTGCTGGAGGCGGTGCGCGCGCTGGGCACCCCGCGCCTGGTGCACACCTCCACCAGCGAGACGTACGGCACCGCGCGGACCGTGCCGATCACCGAGGACCACCCCATCAACACCCAGTCGCCGTACGCCGCCTCCAAGGCGGGCGGCGACCGGCTGGCCGACAGCTACCACGCCAGCTTCGACACGCCCGTGGTGACGCTGCGGCCGTTCAACACCTTCGGGCCGCGGCAGTCGATGCGCGCGGTGATCCCCACCGTCATCGGGCAGGTGGCGGCCGGGCAGCGCACCCTCACCCTCGGCGATCTGCGCCCCACCCGGGACTTCACCTTCGTGGCGGACACCGCGCAGGCGTTCCTGGCGGTGGGCACCGCGCCGGCTCAGCGGGTGGTGGGCCGCACCTTCAACGCCGGGACGGGCGGGGAGATCTCCGTCGGCGATCTCGTCGCGCTGATCGGCAAGGTGATGGACGCGCCCCTCGACGTCCGCGAGGACCCCGCGCGCCTGCGGCCCGCCAACTCCGAGGTGATGCGGCTCGTCGCCGACGCCACCCGGTTGACCGCGGCGACCGGCTGGCGGCCGGGCCACACGCTGGAGGAAGGGCTCGCGCGGACCGTGGAGTGGTTCGGCGAACCGGCCAACCTGGCCCGCTACAAGACCGGCATCTACAACATCTGACCCGACCGGCAGCACCCGCAGGAGGTAAGCCATGCACGCAGTCATCCTTGCCGGAGGAAAAGGCGTCCGGCTGCGGCCGTACACCACCGCGCTGCCCAAGCCGCTGGTGCCCATCGGCGACCAGCACGCCATCCTGGAGATCGTGCTGCGGCAGCTGTCCACGGCCGGCTTCACCCACTGCACCATCGCCATCGGCCACCTCGGCGAGATCATTCGCGCCTACGTCGGCGACGGCTCCCAGTGGGGCATGGCCATCGACTACGCCACCGAGGAGAACCCGCTGGGCACCATGGGCCCGCTGCTCACCCTGCGCGAACGCCTGCCGGAGAACTTCCTCGTGATGAACGGCGACGTGCTCACCGACCTGGACTACGCCGACGTGCTGCGCCGGCACGAGGCGTCGGGCGCGCCGCTGACCATCGCGACCTACGCCCGCAAGGTGCGCATCGACTTCGGGGTGCTGACCACCGACCAGAGCCGGGTCGTCGCCTTCACCGAGAAGCCCAGCATCGACTACCGGGTGTCCATGGGGGTCTACGGCGTCTCCCGCTCCACCCTCGACGGCTACACGCCCGGGCTGCCCCTGGGCTTCGACGAGCTGGTGCTCGACCTGCTCGCCGCCCAGCGGCCGCCGCACGCCTACGACTTCGACGGCTACTGGCTGGACATCGGCCGTCCCGACGACTACGACCGGGCCAACGCGGAGTTCACCAGCCGCAAGTCGCTTCTGCTCAAGGGAGCCTGACCTTCCATGCACATCCTCGTCCTCGGGGCCACCGGTTACCTGGGCGGCCACGTCGTCGAACGGCTGCGGGCCCTGCCGGGCGCGCGGGTCCTCCTCGGCGGCCGCTCCCCCGCCGCCGACGTCACCTGCGACCTCGCCTCCGACCGCCCCCGTGAGCTCGCGGCCGCGCTGGCCCGGGTCGCGCCCGACGCCGTCGTCAACTGCGCGGGCGCGACCGGCGGCGACGCCCTCACCCTGGCGGAGGTGAACGCCCGCGGGCCCGCCGTGCTGTGCGCGGCGCTGCGGGAGGCCGCCCCCCGGGCCCGCCTGGTGCACCTGGGCTCGGCCGCCGAGTACGGGCCCGGCGCGCCCGGCCGGCCGGTGGCCGAGTCCGGGGCGACCCGTCCGGCCGGCCCGTACGGCGCGACCAAGCTGGCGGGCACGGTGGCGGTGACCGCGTCGGGACTGGACGCGGTGGTGCTGAGGGTGGGCAACCCGGTGGGCCCCGGGGCCCCGTCCACGGGGCTGCCCGGCCGGGTCGCCGCGCTGCTCGCGGACGCCGGGCGCGACCCGGGGGCGACGCTGCGGCTCGGGGATCTGTCCGCGTACCGCGACTTCGTGGACGCGCGCGACGTGGCGGAGGCGGTGGCGCTGGCGGTCACCGCTCCGGGGCCGCTGCCGCCGGTCCTCAACATCGGCGGCGGCGACGCGGTCCCGGTGCGGGAACTGGTGCGCAAGCTGGCGGACGTGGCCGGGTTCCGGGGCCGGATCGTGGAGGAGGACGCGGGCGGCTCCACCCGGTCCGCCGACGTCTCGTGGCAGTGCTCGGACACCACCGCCGCCCGCGACGCCCTCGGCTGGCGGCCGTCGCGCTCCCTGGAGGCGTCGCTGGAGGCGCTGTGGGCGGCCTCGGGCGCGCGGTCCCGCGGCAGCGCCGGAGGAGTGGCGGCGCGGTGAGCCTGCTGGTTCCCCTCTACGTCCACCCGGCCGAGGACCCCGCCGCGTGGCACCGGCTGATCACTCGGGCCGCGGGCACCTTCGCCGTCGTGCTCAACCCCGCCAGCGGGCCCGGCGACAGCCCGGATCCGGCGTTCGCCGCCGCCGCCGAAGCGCTGCGCGCGGCGGGGGCCCGGCTGCTCGGTTACGTCGACACGGACTACGGCGCGCGGGACCCGGCCGGGGTCATCGCCGATCTGCGCAGGCACCGGGAGTGGTACGGCGTGGACGGCTGCTTCCTGGACCAGGTGACCGCCGCGCCGGACGGGCTGCCGGCCTGCCGCCGCCTGGTGCGGTCCGTGCGCCGCCTCGGTGCCTCGCCCGTCGTCCTCAACCCGGGGGTCCATCCCGCTCCCGGCTACGCGCGGCTCGCCGACCTGACCGTCACCTTCGAGGGCCACTGGTCCCGGTACGCGTCGACGTTCAGCCGCCCCGCGTGGGCCGCCCGGCATCCGCCCGAGCGGCTGTGCCACCTGGTCTACGGGGTGCCCGAACCGCTCGTGCCGCTCGCCGTGCGCACCGCGCGCGAGCGGGGCGCCGCCGTGTGCGGTCCGGTGACGGGCGAACCGCCCAACCCCTGGTCCCGGCTGACCCCGGCGCTGGCCGAGGCGGAGCGGTGAGGCGGCTCGCGGCGGCCGTGGTCGCCCTGTCCCTGGTGGCGGCCCTCGCCGCGTGCTCCGGGGGCGAGGGGTCCGGCGCCGGGGGCACCTGGTGGCGGCCGCGCCCCGGGCTGGCCTGGCAGTGGCAGCTCGACGGCAGGGTCGACCCGTCCGTCGACGTGCCCGTCTACGACATCGACGGCTTCGAGAGCAGCGCCTCGGACGTCGACCGCCTGCACCGGGACGGACGCAAGGTGATCTGCTACGTCAACGTCGGCGCCTGGGAGGACTTCCGCCCCGACCGGGACGCCTTTCCCCGCTCGGTGCTGGGCGGGCCCAACGGCTGGCGGGGCGAGCGCTGGCTGGACATCCGCCGGACACGGGCACTGCGCCCCGTCATGGAACGCCGGTTCGACATGTGCCGGGACAAGGGGTTCGACGCGGTGGAACCGGACCTGATGGAGGGCTACGCCCACGACACCGGCTTTCCCCTCACGGCCCGCGACCAGATCCGCTACAACCGCATGATCGCGGAGATCGCGCACGCGCGCGGCCTGGCCGTGGGCCTCAAGAACGACCTGCCCCAGATCCCGGAGCTGGTGGACGACTTCGACTTCGCGGTCAACGAGGAGTGCGCGCAGTACGGCGAGTGCGCCCTGCTCGAACCGTTCGTCGCGGCGGGCAAGGCGGTCTTCCACGTGGAGTACGCGCGGTCCACCGCCGACTTCTGCCCCCTGGCCCGGAAGCTGCGGCTGTCGTCGATGCTCAAGAAGCCGGAGCTGGACGCCTGGCGCAGGCCCTGCTGACCGACCGGGGGCCGGCACGGCCCGGACCCGGGCCGCAGGGCCCGCGCGATCCCGGCCCGTGGAACGCCCGCGTCCGACGGGGGGGGGTCCGGGCACACGAACGGCTCACGCGCGGTGCGGACCGGACGGGCGCCCGGCGCCGCGGGGGCACCACCGGCGCGGGGCCCCTCGGCCCCGGCGCGGGCGACCGGGTCGTCGGGCGCGCCCGGCTGGACGGCGGGTGGCCGTGGATTCCGCCGACGCACGACCGGGCCGTGAGGGCGCGGGGTCAGGGGGTCGCGGTGGAGACGACGTACACGCGGGGCGCGGCCGGGTCGGTCAGGTCGACGGTGATGTCCCGCGTGGGACGGGGCCGGTCCTGGCGGTGGGTGGTGCCGGACCAGTGCCGGTCGGGGGGGAAGGTCCAGCCGACGGTGGCGGCGTCGCGGTCGCCGACGGTGACGTCGCCGGCCGCGAGCGCGGAGCGGCTGGTGCCGCTGTCGCCGAGGAACGCGTCGAGTCCGGCGCCGGTGGTGGTGAACCGGACGTACAGCCGGCTCGACTTCCAGTTGCTGGTCTCGAAGTAGGCCACGTCGCGGGAGCGGGCGGGGATCGGCACCTCGAAGACGCGGCGCTTCATCTTGGACGGCCAGCTGTCCTGGAGGCCGCTGACGGAGGACTCGGCCTCCTTGTCGCGGCCGCTGGAGCGGCTCTGCTCGGCGGAGATCATCAGGTACCCGGCGGGGATGCCGATGAGCAGGACGATGACGAGGGCGGTGAACCAGCGGCGGCGGACCGTCTGCTCGCGGGTCTCGCCCGCGGGGCCGGGGGCGGTCCGGGCCGGGGCGGGCGGGGTGGTGTCGGTGCGGGTGTCGGTGGGGCTCATGCTCCTGGTTCCTCGGGGGTGCTCCTGGGGCGGGCGCCGGCGCGGAAGGCCTGCGCGTACCGCTCGTAGCGCTCGTACCGCTCGACGCGGCGCCGGTTGGCGCGGCGGAAGCGGCGGGCGACCAGCCGGGCGAGGTCGGCTGCCCCGACCATACCCGCCTCGGGGCCCAGCTCCGCCTTGGCGATGCGGGCCTCGGGGCGGTAGCCGCGGCCGGTGAGGTTGCGGCGGAAGGCGTCCCGGGCGGGGCCGATGAGCAGGTCGTCGGCGGCGCTGACGCCGCCGCCGATGACGAAGCAGGACGGGTCGAGGGCGGCGGCGAGGCCGGCGAGGCCGACGCCGAGCCACTGGCCGATGTCCTGGAGCAGCTCGACGCACATGGCGTCGCCCTCGCGGGCCAGCTCGGTGATGAGGGGGCCGGTGATGTCGGGGACGTGCCCCTTGACGCGTTCGATGATGTTGTACGCGACCGGCGAGTCGGCCGCGGCGAGCTCGCGGGCCTCGCGGACGAGGGCGTTGCCGGAGCTGTACTGCTCCCAGCAGCCGCGGTTGCCGCAGGGGCAGCGGTGGCCGCCGGGCACGACCTGCATGTGGCCGAACTCGCCGGCGACGCCGTACTTGCCGCGCTTGACGCGGCCGTCCTCCAGGATGGCGCCGCCGATGCCGGTGCCCAGCGTGATCATGACGAGGTGGTCCTCGCCGCGGCCGGCGCCGAAGCGCCACTCGGCCCAGGCGGCGGTGTTGGCGTCGTTGTCGACCATGACGGGGACGGCGAGGCGGGCCTGGAGGGAGTCGCGCAGGGGTTCGTTGCGCCAGGCGAGGTGCGGGGCGAACAGGACGCGGCTGCGGTCGGCGTCGACCCAGCCGGCGGCGCCGATGCCGACGGCGTGGACGTCGTGCCGGTCGGACAGGTCGAGGACGAGTTCGACGATGGTGTCCTCGACGACCTTGGGGCTCTTGGACTTGTCGGGGGTCTCGGCGCGGATCTTCTCCAGGATGGCGCCGTCCGCGTCGACCACGCCCGCCATGACCTTCGTGCCGCCGATGTCGATGCCGACCGTGGGGACGCGGGGGGCGGTCAGGTGGGAGCGCCGCTCGCGGCTGCCGACGGTGCGCAGGACGGTGCCGCGTTCCGTGACGCGATGGGTTTCGCGGTGCGTGCTCACGGGTCCTGTCGTCCCTGCCGGTCGGTGGGCCGGGCGCGCTGCGGGTCCGGCGGCGGGCGGTGCCCGCCGTCGTCGATTCTGCCAGGAGCGGGCGCCCGTTCCAGTTCGTGGCGCAGGGTGTCCAGCTCGCTGCCGCCGGCCATCTGCCGGGTGAGCTCGTCGAGGGTGACGGAGTCCTTGGTGTGGCTGCCGGCCATGGCGCCGCGCTTGAGCAGGACGAAGTGGTCGCCGACGAGGTGGGCGTGGTGCGGGTTGTGGGTGATGAGGACCACGCCGAGGCCGGCGTCGCGGGCGGCGGCCACGTACTTGAGGACGACGCCGGACTGCTTGACGCCGAGGGCGGCGGTGGGCTCGTCGAGGACGAGGACCTTGGCGCCGAAGTGGACCGCGCGGGCGATGGCGACGCACTGGCGCTCCCCGCCGGAGAGGGTGCCGATGGGCTGGTCGACGTCGCGCAGGTCGATGCCCATGCGGAGGAGTTCGGCGCGGGTGGTGGCGCGCATGCGGGCCACGTCGAGGCGTTTGAAGGGGCCCTTGCCGGTGGTCGGCTCCGAACCGAGGAAGAAGTTCCGCCAGACCGGCATGAGGGGGACGACGGCGAGGTCCTGGTAGACGGTGGCGATGCCCCGGTCGAGGGCTTCGCGCGGGGAGGACAGGGCCGTCTCCTCCCCCTCGACGCGCAGCGTCCCGGCGTCGTGGGCGTGCAGCCCTGCGATGATCTTGATGAGGGTGGACTTGCCGGCGCCGTTGTCGCCGAGGACGCAGGTGATCTGCCCGGCGTGCACGCGGAGGGAGACGTCCTGCAGGGCGCGGACGGTGCCGTAGTGCTTGCTGACGCCGTCGAGCTCGACGAGGGGGGTCGTCATGAGGTGGCCTCCGCCCGCTTGCGGACCCAGGCGTTGAGGAGGGTCGCGAGGAGGAGCATCGCTCCGAGGAAGAACTTGAACCAGTCGGGGTTCCACTCGGCGTAGACGATGCCCTTGCTGGTCATGCCGAAGATGACCGCGCCCACGGCGGCGCCGACCGCGGAGCCGTAGCCGCCGGTGATCAGGCAGCCGCCGATGACCGCGGCGATGATGTAGGTCAGCTCGTTGCCGACGCCCTCGCCGGACTGGACGACGTCGAAGGAGAACAGCAGGTGCTGTCCGGAGACCCAGGCGCAGAAGCCAACGCCCATGTAGAGGAGCGTCTTGGTGCGGCGTACGGGGACGCCGACGGCGCGGGCGGCCTCGGCGTTGCCGCCGACGGCGAAGACCCAGTTGCCGAAGCGGGTGCGCAGGAGGATCCAGGTGGCGACGGCGACGAGGCCGAGCCACCACAGGATGGTGACCTTGAGCGTGGCCCCGCCGAGGGTGGCCTCGGAGGCGAAGAGGGCGCGGGCGGAGGCGAAGCCCTCCATGTCGGCGATGGTCCTGGTGGAGACGGTGCCGCTGATGAGCTTGGTCAGGCCGAGGTTGAGGCCGGTCAGCATCAGGAACGTGCCGAGCGTGATGATGAAGCTGGGCAGCCGGGTGCGGGTGAGCACGAAGCCGTTGAAGAACCCGACGGCGAGGGTGACCAGCAGGGACACGGTGACGCCGACCCAGGCGTTGGCGGTCATCTGGTAGCTGAACATCGACGAGACCAGCGCGGACGTGGTCACGAGGACGCCGGCCGACAGGTCGAACTCGCCGCCGATCATGAGGAGGGCGACGGGCACGGCCATGATGCCGATGGTGGACGCCGCGTAGAGCACGGTGCCGAGGCTGGCGGCGCGCAGGAAGCCGTCCGCGACGAACGCGAAGAAGAGGAAGACGGCGGCGGCGCCGACGACCGAGCCGAGCTCCGGGCGGGTGAGGAGCTTCTTCAGGGGGGACGCGGGCAGCAGCCGCTCGTCGGGGGCGGTGCCGTGGTCGGCGGGCGGGGCGGTCGCGGTCATCGCGTCCCCCGCTGGGCGTACTCGGCGAGGGCGGGCGCGTCCTCGCGCGTGATGATCTGCGGGCCGGTGAGGACGGGGCGGCCGCCGCCGAGGACGTCGGCGTTGTAGCGGTACAGCCAGAGCAGGTCGACGGCCTCGTAGCCCTGGAGGTAGGGCTGCTGGTCGACGGCGAAGCCGAGGGTTCCGCTCTTCAGGCCGGCGGCGACCTTGGCGTTGAGGTCGAAGGTGTCGATCTCGGCCTTGGCGCCGGCGGTGCGCTTGGCCTGGGCGGCGGCGTCGGCGAAGGGCGCGCCGAGGGTGACGACGGCGTCGAGGGCCGGGTCGCTCTGCAGTTTGGCCTCGATGGACGCCTGGACGTCGGGCATGTTGGTGCCGTCGACGTACAGGTTCTCCAGGGTGCCGTCGAAGGTCTCGCGTACGCCGGCGCAGCGCTGCTCGTGGCCGACGTTGCCCTGCTCGTGCAGGACGCACAGGGCCTTCTTGCGGCCGCGCTTGTCGAGCTCGTCGCCGACGGCCTGGCCGGCGACGGTCTCGTCCTGGCCGATGTGGGTGAGGGCGCCGAACGCCTTGGACTGGGCGGATCCGGAGTTGACGGTGATGACGGGGATGCCGGCGGCGACGGCGCGGGCGACGGACGCCTTGAGCGCGTCGGGCTTGGCCAGGGTGACGATCAGCCCGTCGACCTTCTTGTCGACGTAGGAGTCGACGAGCTGCGCCTGCTGCTGGCCCTCGTCGCTGTGGGCGTACAGGAAGTCGATGTTGTCCTTGGCGGCGGCCTGGCGGGCGCCCTTCTGGACGATGTCCCAGAACGTGTCGCCGTCTCCCGAGTGGGTGACCATGGCGAAGGTCCAGCGGGGCGTGGTGACGTTGGCCCGGCCCTCGGCGGCCGCGGCGGCGGCCTTCCTGGCGTCCTCGGCGCGCTTGCCGCCGGTGGCGCTGCAGGCGGTCAGGGTCACTCCGAGTGCCACCGCCAGCACGGCGGCGACCGCGCGTGCTCCTGTCCGAACCGTTGCCACGAGTCCGTGCCCTCCTGCTGTCCGCTGGTCCTGACGCCGCCGGGGTGGGCGTTTCGTCCCTTCCCGACCGCCCAAGTATCGGTCATGGGGTTCCGGCGGGTGGCCACCGGGTGGACCGGGGTCCACGCGGGGGTGGACGGCCGGGCCCCGGGGCGTGCCGGGGCGCGGCGTCGGTCACGGCGGCAGCCCAGGGTGCGTCGTCGGCGTCCAGAAGGGCCGCGTCGTGCACCAGCAGGGCGATCTGGACGCGGTTGTTGAGGCCCAGCTTGGCGAGGACGCGGGAGACGTGGGCCTTCACCGTGGGGACGCTCATGTAGAGGGTGGCGGCGATCTCCGCGTTGGAGCGGCCCCGGCCGACCGCGAGGGCGACCTCCCGCTCCCGGTCCGCGAGCACCGCGAGGCGCTCGGCGGCCGCCGTGCGCCGGTCGCCTTCGCGCGCGGCGGGTCCGGACGCGCCGGCGACGTGGGCCATCAGCCGGCGGGTGACGGCCGGGGACAGCACCGGTTCGCCGGCGGCCACCTTCCGTACGGCGTCGACGATCCGGGCGGGCGGGGTGTCCTTGAGGACGAACCCGGCGGCCCCGGCCCGCAGGGCGCGCAGCACCTGCTCGTCGGCGTGGAAGGTGGTGAGGACGACCACCTCGGGGGCGCCGGGCCGGGAGCGCAGCCGCTCGGTGGCGGTGAGCCCGTCGACGCCGGGCATGCGGATGTCCATGAGCACGACGTGGGGGGCGAGCCGGTCCACGAGCGGGGGCACGTCGGCGCCGTCGGCGGCCTCGCCGACGATCTCGATGTCCTCGGCGCCGCCGAGCATCAGGGAGAGTCCCGCGCGGACGAGGGGGTCGTCGTCGACGACGAGCAGCCGGATGGTCATGGGGGCCACGGTAGCCAGGCGCGTACGGCGAACCCCCCGCGGGGACCCGGGCCGTGGCACAGCCGCCCGCCGGCGAGGGTCGCCCGTTCGGTCAGCCCGATGAGGCCCTGTCCGGAGCCGGGGACGTGCGGGACCGGCCCGGCGGGCGGGGGGTTGCTGACGTCGACGGTGAGTCCGGCGCCGGGCCCGTCGCCGGGGCGGCCGCGCACGGAGACGGTGACCTCGGCGCCCGGTGCGTGCTTGCGGGCGTTGGTGAGGGCCTCCTGGACGATGCGGTAGACCGTGCGGCCGGTGGCGGCGGGGACGGTGGCGGGGTCGCCGGCGCGGTTGTCGAGGACGACCGCCATCCCGGCCTCCCGCGACTCGGCGACCAGGGTGTCGAGGGTGGCGAGGGTGGGCTGCGGCCGGTCGCCGCTGCCGTCCTCCCGGTCCTCGGGGGCGCGCAGCACGCCGATGATCTGCCGCAGGTCCTGGAGCGCCTCGTGGGCGCTGTCCCGGATCACGCCGGCCGCGCGGGCGACCTCGGCGGGCGGGGCGTCGGGGCGGAACTCCAGGGCGCCCGCGTGGACGCTGAGGAGGGTCAGCCGGTGGGCGAGCACGTCGTGCATCTCGCGGGCGATGGCCTCGCGGGCCGCCCGCTGGGCCTGTTCGGCGCGCAGCCCGGCCTCCGCCTCGGCGCGCCGGGCCCGCTCGCGCAGGGCGGCGACGAGCTGGCGGCGGGCGCGGACGAGCATGCCCCAGCCGGTGACGAGCAGGAGCAGGACGAGGTTGACGACCAGGGCGAGGAGCGGGTCGATCTCCGGGTCGGGGCGGGTGAACCCCTGGAGCGTGCCGCACGCCAGCGCGACGCCCGCGACGGCGGCCAGCCGCCGGGGCGGCAGCCGCACGGCCGCGCCGAACACGCAGACCATGACCGCCCCGCCGGTGGCCGGGGTGACGACGCCGAGCACCGCCACGGCGATGGCGGTCGCGGCGGGCCGGCTGCGGCGCGCCCACAGGGCGAAGGCGGCGGTGACCCCGAGGATCCGGTCGACGAGGACGACCGCGTCCGACTCGTTGAGCTGGCGGCTGGTCCGGGCGACGGCGATCGCGACGAGCGCCGCGAACACGAAGCCGACCGTGTCGACGGCCCAGTCCCGCACCGTGCGCCGGCGGCGGCCGCCGCCCTGGTCCGGGTCGGCGGCCTCGGCCAGGTCGGAGGGCAGCAGCCAGGGGTACTCCGCGTGGGTCACGCGTTCCACGCTACGCAGCCGGGCGGCCGGGAGGCCCCCGGTTCCCGCGGCCGGCTACCGAAGTCGGCGACGGATGGACTTCCGGACCGGGACCCCATCCCGAGGGCGGAAGCGCCGTCCGCCGCGCGCGTCCGAGGATCGGCGGCATGAAGAAGTTCCTCGAACTGCTCGGCACGGCCCTGCTCGTCGTGGGCGGCTGCGGGATCCTGCGCGAACTGACCGGCGGCTGGTTCGTGTTCATGGGCTTCACCCGTGCGGTGGTCGGGAGTGTGCCGCTGCTGCGGGACCACCAGCTGTGGGCGCACGCGGCCCTCGCCGTGGCGGGTCTCGCGGTCCTGGTGGCCGCCGACCGGCGGGGCCGGGCGTAGGGCGCGGGGCGGTCACTCCCCCGGTGCGAAGGTGCCGAACCGGGCCGGGCCGGCCGGCCGGTACGTCTGGATGACCGCCCCGGCGGACGTGGCGCGGTGGCCGGTGAGTTCGAACGCGGTCGGGGTGCCGCCGTCCGGGAACAGCCTGCGGCCCTTGCCGAGGAAGACGGGGAAGACCAGCAGGTTGAGCGCGTCGACCAGGCCGTGGGCGAGGAGTCCCTGGGCGAGCCGGGCGCTGCCGTGGACCTGGATCTCCCGGCCGGGGCCCTCCTTCAGCCGGGCGACCACCTCGGCGAGGTCGCCCTCCACGAGGTGCGAGTTGTTCCACTCGGCCCTCTCCAGCGTCCGGGACACGACGTGCTTGGGCAGGGTGTTGAGGCGGCTCGCGATCGGGTCGTCCGGGTCGGTGACCTGCGGCCAGTACGCGGCGAAGATCTCGTACGTGCGGCGGCCGAGGAGGAAGCCGTCGGCGCGGTCGAAGACCTCGTCGACGAACCGGCCCATGTCCTCGTCCGCGAAGGGGACGAGCCAGCCCCCGTAGTCGAAGTCGTCGCTGCGGTCCTCGTCGCGGCCGCCGGGGGCCTGCATGACGCCGTCGAGGGAGAGGAAGGTGGTGAGGGTGAGCTGGGCCATGGCACGTGCCTTTCGTCGGTGTTCCGCCACCAGCTCAGGCCCTCGTGCGCGGTGGAACCCCTCGCCGCGCGGGGACGCGGCGGAGGTGTCCCACCGGCGGAGCAGCGTCCGCCGGCGGGACGTCCGGCCGGTACGGCCCGGCGGGGGCGTCCGGCGGGGGCGTCCGGGGCCGTGCCGCCGGCCCGGGCGGGTGCCGTGCCGCCCGGGACGGTCCGGTCAGCCGCCCAGCTCCTGGTGGCGGGAGGTGAGGCGCTTGGTGCCCTCCTCCGTCAGGTGGCCGAAGAGGCGCAGCCGGGAGATGCCGCCGTCGGGGTAGACGTCGATCCGGACGTGGGTGCCGACGGCCGGGGCGGGCAGGACGAAGCGGTGGTTGGTGTCGGGCTGGAGCCGGGTCCGGGGCAGGAACTCGGTCCACGCGCCGTCCTCGCCGTCGCGTACGGACAGGGCGGCCCAGCCGGCGCTGTTGCCCTTCAGGTACGCGGTGTCGATCTCGACGGCGCGGATCTCGGCCTGTTCGACGAGCCGGTAGCGGATCCAGTCGTTGCCCCGGTCGCGGCGGCGGCGGGTCTCCCAGCCGTCGTCCATCTTGCGGGAGCGGCCCGGCTGGATGGTGTGGGCGGGGGGCGAGTAGAAGCGGTCGGAGACGTCCTCGACGCCGCCGCCGTTCTCCAGGGCGACCAGGTCGAAGGTGCCGAGCGCGTCCAGCCAGGTCGGGTCGGGGGCGACCTCGCCGTACACGCGCAGGCGGGCGACGCCGCCGTCGGGGTGCTGGTTGAGGCGCAGGTGGGTGAAGCGGCGCTCCGCGTCGACGGCGAAGCCGTTCGCCGCGTGCCCGCCGACGGCGGTGCGGGGGACGAGGGTGGTCCACTCGGTGCCGGGGCCGAGGAGTTCCTCGGGCGAGGGGGAGCCGGGCACGGACGCGGCCTCGACGGAGACGGCCTGCGGGTGGTTGCCGCGGAAGTGGGCGGTGTCGACGACGATGCCGCGGATCACGCCGGGCGCGCCGAGCCGTACCAGCGCCCAGTCGTGGTCGTCGGCGGTGGGGTGCGGCCGGTCGGCGGAGGCGCCGCGCCGGCGGCGGGTCTCCCAGCCGTCCATGACCTTGCCCTTGTGGCCGAAGTGCTCGGGGTCGAACTCCGCGGGCCGCGGCGTGAGGAGGTTCTCCCGCTCGGCGAAGAACTCGTCGTTGGCGGCGACGACGCCCGCGCCGAGGCGCCGGTCGGCGAGGTCGGCGAAGCCGGTGAAGGGGAAGTCGGCGGTGCGGTAGTCGGCGTAGGGGTCGCCGCCGCCGTAGGGGGCCGCGGCGCCGGTGAAGCGCGGTATGCCGGTGGAGTCGGTGGAGCCGGTCGCGGTGTCGGTCACGGGATTCACTTGTTCCTTTCGAGCAGTCGCCCGCTGGGTGCGGCGGGGCGGCCGCGGTCGGCGATGCGTACGCCGCGCAGCCAGGTGGAGGTGACGACGCCGTACAGGGTGCGGCCCGCGTAGGCGGTGACCCGGTTGCGGTGGTGCAGCAGGGCCGGGTCGACGGTGAAGGTCTCGTCGGGGGCGAGGACGGCGAAGTCGGCGTCGCGGCCGGCTTCGACGGCGCCCTTGCGGTCGAGTCCGGCGAGGGCGGCGGGGGCGGTGGACATCCAGCGGGCCACGTCGTCGAGGGTGTGGCCGCGCCGGCGGGCCTCGGTCCAGACGGCGGACAGGCCCAGTTGGAGGGAGGAGATGCCGCCCCAGGCGGTGGAGAAGTCGGGGGTCTTGAGGTCCGCGGTGGACGGGGAGTGGTCGGAGACGACGCAGTCGATGACGCCGTCCGCGAGGCCCTGCCACAGGGCGTCCTGGTTGGCGGTCTCGCGGATGGGCGGGCAGCACTTGAACTCGGTCGCCCCGTCCGGCACCTCCTCGGCGGTCAGGGTGAGGAAGTGCGGGCACGTCTCGACGGTGACCCGGACGCCCTCGCTCCGGGCGGCGGCGATGAGCGGCAGGGCGTCGGCGGACGACAGGTGCAGGACGTGGACGCGCGCGCCGAGGCGGCGGGCCTGGGCGATGAGGTTCCCGACGGCGGTGTTCTCCGCGTCGCGGGGGCGGGAGGCGAGGAAGTCGGCGTACCGGGTCGAGCTCCCGCCGGGGGCGGCGTCGAGGTGGTGCGGGTCCTCGGCGTGCACGATCATCAGCCCGCCGAAGCCGGTGATCTCGGCGAGGGACGCGGCCAGCTGGTCCTGGTCGAGCCGGGGGAACTCGTCGACGCCGGAGGGCGATAGGAAGCACTTGAAGCCGAAGACGCCGGCCTCGTGCAGCGGCCGCAGGTCCTTGACGTTGTCCGGGAGGGCGCCGCCCCAGAAGCCCACGTCGACGTGGGCCTTGGGCCGGGCGACGTCCCGCTTGACGCGCAGGTGCTCCACGGTGGTCGTGGGGGGCAGGGAGTTGAGCGGCATGTCGAGGAGGGTGGTGATGCCGCCGGCGGCCGCGGCGCGGGTGGCGGTCCAGAAGCCCTCCCACTCGGTGCGGCCGGGGTCGTTCACGTGGACGTGGGTGTCGACCAGGCCGGGCAGGACGACGTGGTCGCCGACGTCCTCCAGCCGCGCCCCGGCGGGCACCTCGGCGTCGTGCGGCAGGACCGCGGCGATGGTGCCGCCGGCCACGGCGACGGACGCGGGGCGCGTGCCGTCCAGGGTGACGACGCGCGTCGAGCGCAGCACCAGGTCCACCTCGCCGTTCACGCCCATGCTCACGTCCACGCCTCTCCCCTCAGCGGAAATTCAACGTTCTGTTGAAGGAGTCTTCACCCGCCCGCCGAGCGGCGTCAAGGGGAGTCCGGAGCATGGAGGTCCACTTGGCGGATTCCACAAAGTGGAAATATGATTTCGCAGAGAAGAACGTAGCTCCGCACAGGGGAGGTGTCCGGGAGCGCGTGAGCAACCCCGCGGACACACGGACAAACGGGCCCTGACCGGCCGGGACGCCCCGCTGCGGGCGGTGTGCCCGGCGGGAGGGCCCGGTAGGCTGCTGCCTTGTCCATCCGCCTCGAAAGGACCGTTGACGTGCCGTCGTCCAGCGCCAGCACCACCGACGCCGCCGCCAAGCCCACCGCCGGCACGGGTGGCGTGCAGTCCCTTGAGCGTGCCTTCGACCTCCTGGAGCGGATGGCCGACGCCGGGGGCGAGGTGGGGCTGAGCGAGCTCTCCGCCAGCAGCGGCCTGCCGCTGCCCACCATCCACCGGCTGATGCGCACCCTCGTCGCCTGCGGGTACGTGCGCCAGCAGGCCAACCGGCGGTACGCGCTCGGCCCCCGCCTGATCCGCCTCGGCGAGTCCGCCTCCCGCCTCCTCGGCACCTGGGCGCGGCCCTACCTGGCGCGGCTCGTCGAGGAGACCGGCGAGACCGCGAACATGGCCCTGCTCGACGGGGACGAGATCGTGTACGTCGCGCAGGTGCCGTCCAAGCACTCGATGCGGATGTTCACCGAGGTAGGCCGGCGGGTGCTGCCGCACTCCACGGGCGTCGGCAAGGCGCTGCTCGCGCACACCCCGCCGGAGGAGGTGCGGGCGCTGCTCGCCCGTACGGGCATGCCGGCGGCGACGGAGAAGACCATCACCACGCCCGAGGGGTTCCTCGCGGCGCTGGAGCAGGTGCGGGCGGCGGGGTACGCCGTGGACGACAACGAGCAGGAGATGGGGGTGCGGTGCCTCGCGGTGCCGGTGCCCGACGCGCCGACCCCGGCGGCGATCTCCATCTCGGGCCCGGCGGGCCGGGTGACGGAGGCGGCGACGGACCGGATCGTCCCCGTCCTCCAGGAGGTGGCCCGCGACCTGGCCACCGCCCTGACCACCACCTCGGCCTCCCAGGGCTGAGCGCGGGGGCGCCGGCCGCCGGCGCGGGAGCGGGCCGGACGCGCCGGTGGCCGCCGGAGCCGGGGCGGCTCCGGCGGGGAGCCGCCCGGCCGGCTCAGCCGGTCTGCTCCACGTCCATCGCCCCGCGCCACACCGTCGCGTCGAGGGTGAGGTAGTCGCTGGGGTCGGACTCGGGCGAGAAGCCGACGACGGTCAGCAGGGCCACGTCCCCGGCGCCGTTCTGCAGGCACACGCGGGAGCCCTTGGACATCTGCGACCTCCCGATGGAGGTGGTGAAGCGCGTCTCGTTGAGGCAGGTGTCCAGCGAGCCGGCCTGCCCGTTGCGCAGGAGCACCAGGCGGCCGCCGCTGCTGGGCGTGGAGAGGCCGGAGATGCCGTAGCGGATGTCGCCGCCGTCGTCCTTCGGCTTCACCGGGTCGTCCGCGAGGGACAGTTCGTACCCCTCCGTGAGGTCGATGCCCTTGAAGTCGACCGGCTGCGGCGGGGTGGCGGGGGCGGCGTCCTGGGACGGGGTGCCGCCGTCGGCGCCCGCGTCGGCGCCCGTACCGGTGCCGTCGCCGGCCTGGTCGCCCTCGCCGTCGCCCTGACCGGCGGTGTCCGTGCCGGCGGCCGGGGTGGCGGGCGCGCCGGAGGTCGTGTCCCGCGCCTGGTCGGTGGGCTTGCCGTTCCCCTTGTCCTTCAGGAGGGTGTACGCGGTGGCGCCGCCCGCGACGGCGAAGGCGACGACCGCGGCGATCGCGATGAGCGCGGCACGGGACCTGCGCTTCGGCGCGGGGGCCGGTGCCGGGGCGGGCGCGCCGGGACCGTACGGCGCGGCGCCGACGACCGGGTGGGCGTAGGGGTGCGGCGCGGGGGCCGGGTGCGGCGGGGGCGTGGGGGCGTGGCCGGGGCCCGTGGTGGGCGGCGGGCCGAAGCCCTGCGGCGGCGCGGACGGCGCGGCGTGGGCGGTGGCCGGATGGGTGGGGGCGGGGGTCGCGAGGCCGGTGGCCGGGGCGGCGGGCCCGGCCGCGGCCTGCCCGGCGGGCGGTGCGGCCGGCGGGGGCGGCGTCGTGACGGCGGCCGGGGCCGGGGCGGCGGCGCGGGTGGTGATGTCGGCCGCGACGGCGCCGGGCAGCCACTCCTCGGGGCGCCGCAGTGCCGTCTGGTCACTGGCCTGATGACACATCGTCAGCACTTCGGCGATGGAGGGCCGTTCGGCCGCGTCCTTCGCCAGGCAGCGGGTGACCAGCTCGCGCAGCTGGTCGGGGAGCCCGTCCAGCGAGGGCTCCTCGTGCACGATGCGGTAGAGCACGCCGTGCGACGTGCCCTCACCGAACGCGGGGCTGCCCAGCGCGGCGTACGCGGCGACCTGCCCGAGCGCGAAGACGTCCGTCGCGGGCGTCACCTTGCTGCCGGCGGCCTGCTCGGGCGCCATGAACGACGGGGTGCCGATGGTGACGCCGCTGCTGGTGAGCGACGTGGCGTCGGCGGCCCGGGCGATGCCGAAGTCGATGACGCGCGGCCCGTCGGAGGCGAGGAGGACGTTGCCGGGCTTCAGGTCGCGGTGGACGATGCCCGCGCCGTGGATGACCTGGAGGGCCTCGGCGATGCCGGCGACGAGCAGCAGCACCGTGTCGACCGGCATCGGGCCGTGCTTCTGCACGGCGTCGGCGAGGGAGGGGCCGGGGACGTACGCGGTGGCGAGCCACGGTTCACGGGCGTCGGTGTCGGCGTCGATGACCGGCGCGGTGTAGAGGCCCTGGACGCGCTGCGCGGCCTGGACCTCCTGGGCGAAGCGGCGCCGGAACTCGGCGTCCTGCGCGAAGTCGGGCCGGATCACCTTGATGGCGACGGGGCGGCCGCCCGGTGTGTACGACAGATAGACCTTGCCCATGCCGCCGGCGCCGAGACGCGCCGCGAGCCGGTATCCCGCGACGGAACGCGGGTCGTCCTCCTCCAGCGGCTGGAAGACGGTCCCCCCATGGTGCTGACCACCACTCATCGATCCATGTCTCCTGAAAAGGACTCACCGCGCGTGCGGTGCCTACGTGAACGGCACTGCGGTGCCGGACCCGCACCCTATCCAAGCGAGGCGCCTCGGCTCCATGCGTGAACGGGTGCGGTATGCACTTCCCATGGACGGCACGAGAACGAACGACACCACGACGGCCCCCTCCCCCTCGGCGCCGGTCGCCGGCCTGCTGCTCGCGGCGGGGGGCGGCCGGCGGCTCGGCGGACGGCCGAAGGCCCTGCTGGAGCACCGCGGACGGCCGCTGGTGGAGCACGCGGTGGCCGCGCTGCGGGCGGCCGGGTGCGGGCAGGTCCACGTGGTGCTGGGCGCCGCGGCCCGGACCGTGCGGGAACGGGCGGACCTCGCGGGGTGCGTGCTGGTGGAGAACCCGGAGTGGGAGCGGGGCATGGGCTCGTCGCTACGGGTGGGCCTGGCGTCGCTGGAGGGGGCGCCGGGCGGCGGGGCGGACGCGGCGCTGGTGGTGCTGGTGGACCAGCCGGGGATCGGCGCGGAGGCGATGGCGCGGGTGGCGGGGGCGTACCGGGGGCGCGGTTCGCTGGCCTCGGCGTCGTACGGCGCGCGGCGCGGGCACCCGGTGCTGCTGGGCGCGGACCGGTGGGCGGAGGTCGCGGCGGGCGCGGAGGGCGACCAGGGGGCGCGGGCCTACCTGCGGGCGCACGAGGCGGAGATCGCGCTGGTGCCGTGCGGGGACGTGGCGGAGCCGTACGACATCGACACGGCGGCGGATCTGGCGCGCCTGGAAGGGTCGGGGTGAACGGGCCGTGCACGGTGCGGCACCGAGCGCCACGTTGTGTCGACCCGAAGAATCTCGACGTCAACAATCCATTGAACTTCCACCATGAGGAAACTAGTATCCACTGATCAGAAGGACCAGCCAGTTCACAGGCGCCCGCGACCGCACCACGGCTCATGCGGCACTCCGTGCCACGCGCGTATGGGCCCGGCGGCCGCGCCGCCCGCCGCCCCGCCAAGCCCGCTGAAGGAAGTGACAGCTCATGTCCGCACCAGCGCCGTCTCCGCTGGCCATCGTCGATGCCGAGCCCCTGCCCCGACAGGAGGAGGTCCTCACCGACGCCGCCCTGGCCTTCGTGGCGGAGCTGCACCGGCGGTTCACGCCCCGGCGTGACGAGCTCCTCGCCCGCCGCGCCGAGCGCCGCGCCGAGATCGCCCGCACCAGCACGCTCGACTTCCTCCCGGAGACCGCGCACATCCGGGAGGACGACAGCTGGCGGGTCGCCCCGGCACCGGCCGCCCTCGACGACCGCCGGGTGGAGATCACCGGTCCCACCGACCGCAAGATGACCGTCAACGCGCTCAACTCCGGCGCGCGCGTCTGGCTCGCCGACTTCGAGGACGCCTCCGCCCCCACCTGGGAGAACGTCGTCCTCGGCCAGCTCAACCTGATCGACGCCTACGAGCGGCGCATCGACTTCACCGACCCGCGCAGCGGCAAGTCGTACGCGCTGCGCCCCGCCGAGGAGCTGGCGACCGTCGTCATGCGCCCCCGCGGCTGGCACCTGGAGGAGCGCCACCTGGTCGGCGACGGCCGCCCGGTGCCCGGCGCCCTGGTCGACTTCGGCCTGTACTTCTTCCACAACGCGCGGCGGTTGCAGGACCTCGGCAAGGGCCCGTACTTCTACCTCCCGAAGACCGAGTCGCACCTGGAGGCCCGCCTCTGGAACGACGTGTTCGTCTTCGCGCAGGACCACCTGGGCATCGACCGGGGCACCGTCCGCGCGACCGTCCTCATCGAGACGATCACGGCCGCGTACGAGATGGAGGAGATCCTGTACGAGCTGCGCGACCACGCCTCCGGGCTGAACGCGGGCCGCTGGGACTACCTGTTCTCCCTCGTCAAGAACTTCCGTGACGGCGGCGCCCGGTTCGTCCTCCCCGACCGCAACGCGGTCACCATGACGGCCCCGTTCATGCGCGCGTACACCGAACTCCTCGTCCGCACCTGCCACAAGCGGGGCGCGCACGCGATCGGCGGCATGGCGGCCTTCATCCCGTCCCGCAAGGACCCCGAGGTCAACAAGGTCGCCTTCGAGAAGGTCAAGGCGGACAAGGACCGCGAGGCCGCGGACGGCTTCGACGGCTCGTGGGTGGCCCACCCCGACCTCGTCCCGATCGCGATGGCCTCCTTCGACGCGGTCCTCGGCGACCGGCCGAACCAGAAGGACCGCCTGCGCGAGGACGTCGACGTCAGCGCCGCCGACCTGATCGCCGTCGACTCCCTGGACGCCAGGCCGACGTACGCCGGCCTGGTCAACGCGGTGCAGGTCGGCATCCGCTACATCGAGGCGTGGCTCCGCGGCCTCGGCGCGGTCGCCATCTTCAACCTGATGGAGGACGCGGCGACGGCGGAGATCTCCCGCTCCCAGATCTGGCAGTGGACCAACGCCGGCGTCGTCTTCGAGAACGGCGAGAAGGCCACCCCCGAACTGGCCCGCAGGGTCGCCGCGGAGGAACTGGCCGCGATCCGCGCCGAACTCGGCGAGGAGGCCTTCGCGGCCGGCAGGTGGCAGCAGGCCCACGACCTCCTCCTGAAGGTCGCCCTGGACGAGGACTACGCCGACTTCCTCACCCTCCCCGCGTACGAACAGCTCGTCGGCTGACCCGCACAGCAGCCGACCGCCCCTCCCGGGGCCGCCCCGCCCCCCGGCGCCGCACAGCGCCGGGGGGCGGTACCACGCACGGCTCCGCTCCACCGGTCCGGACGACGTCACCGGCAGCGCCGTCCGCCCGGCAGGGCCGGCGGCGTGAGCGCCCGCACGGCGTCGTGTTCGTCCTCCGGCAGGCGGGGCAGCCGCGTGGCCGGCACGTCGACGTACGCATGCCGTTGCCAGGCGTCGTGGTCACCCACGACGAACAGACGTCGACGCGCCCGGATCACCAGGTTGAGCGGACCGGGGGTGGACGCGGCCCAGGCCCACGGTCCCGCCTTGGCGCCATCGGTCCAGGTCGGCCCATTTCGTGTACGGCCCGTGTCCGCCGCAGGTCACGTGCCACCGTGCTGATCGGCCAGGCACCGGGAAGCGGGAGCCACGGAAGTCCTGGAAGCCCCTCGGCTGCTGTCGGTCCCTCATGGCATGCTGACTGATCTTGTTTGCTTGTCTACCGCATCGGGGGGATGGTGCGTCATGGGTTACACGATTCCCGAAGGTGTCGACGCAGTGCTGGACATCGTCGGCGTGGGATGGCCCAACGTCGACGAGGACGCGTACCGGGACATGGCCACCTCGTTGCGGGAGTTCGCGGACGGCGCGGACGATGACGCCGGCGTGGCACACGGGCACATACAGACACTGCTGTCGACGGGCGGCAGCGAGTCGCTGACAGCGTTGGACGCGCACTGGAAGAAGGTCCAGGGCAAGCACAAGGACCTGGGGAAGGCCGCCCGTACCATCGCGGGCGCGCTGGACCGGGTCGCGGACATCATCGTCGCCCGTAAGATAGCCGCCGTCGCCGAACTCGCCGACCTGGCCGCCAGCGTCGGCATCACCCTCGCCCTCGCCCCGGTCACGGCGGGCCTGTCGACGCTGTTCGGCGCGGCGAAGATCGCCGCCACCCGAATAGCGTTCAAGAGGATCCTCAAGGAGATGGCGGACGCCGCCGTCGCCGAGATCGTCGCGACCCTGACGGAACCCGCCGTCGCCGCCCTCGAGAACGTGGCCGCGGACCTGGCGATACAAACCGCGCTGAACATGACCGGCGTGCAGAACGGCTACAACACCGGGCAGACCGCGCAGGCAGGCAAGGAAGGTCTGCAGCTCGCCTCCGCCGGAGGCGGTGGGGCGGGCGGAGGGGGCGGTCCGAAGATCGATCACGACGCCCACGGCCGCGCCGGCACGCACCTGAACAGCGTGCAGGTCGCCATGCGCGACAAGACCGGCGGCAAGCTCGGCAAGGCCAAGGGCCACCACGGCCGCGCCAAGGGCCGTGACTCCCTGACCGCCGTCCTGGACACCACCATCGACGGCGTCATGGAGAAGCTGACCAAGGCACTCGCCGACCTGGGCGACCACATCGGCAAGAAACTCCCCGACGCCCTGCGGGGCAGCTCCAGGACGCACAAGAACACCGACCTCGACGTCCGCGACAGCATCAAGAAGATCAACAGCAAGGACGACGGCAAGCACGCGCCCGGCGGCCGCGGCGGGGGTGGCGGCCAAGGGCGAGCACGGCCCCCTTTGCTGAGCAGGGCACGGGACCGTGCGCGCGAGATCGCCACGTCACTGCTGAACCGGCGGTGCAAGACCGACCCGGTCGACGTCGCGACGGGTGAGATGGTGCTCGCCCAGACGGATCTGGCGCTGCCGGGCACACTGCCGCTGCTGCTGAAGCGCACTCACATCTCCAGCTATCGCTACGGCCACAGCTTCGGTCGCAGTTGGGCGTGCACGCTCGACGAGCGGCTGGAGCCGGCCGGAACGTGCGTCGCGTGGGCTCGGGAGGACGGCTCCGTCCTGCTCTATCCCGGCATGCCCTCCCAGGAAGGGCAGGAGCTGCTGCCGTTGGAGGGGGAGCGGATCCCCCTCCGCCTCGAGATGCGCGGTGCCCTCGGCGACGTCACGTACGCGGCCACGGACCCTCACTCGGGCCTGATCCGGCGCTTCACCGGCAGCCCGTACCAGGCGGGCGGCCACTACTGGCTGACGGAGATCGAGGACCGCAACGGCAACACCGTCCGCCTGGGCCGCGACGAGGACGGGGTGCCGACGATGGTCGTCCACGAGGGCGGCTACCGGGTAGCCGTGTCCTCGGACCAGGACAGCGGACGCGTGACCGCGCTGGACGTGCACACGCCGGACGGCCCTGTCCGGGTGGCGTCCTTCGGCTACGACCCCGCCGGGAACCTGGAGACGATCAGCAACGCCGGTGGTCCTCCGCTGCGGTTCACCTACGACGCCGAGCACCGGGTCACCTCGTGGACCGACCGCAACGGTCACACGTACGCGTACGTCTACGACTCGGCCGGCCGGGTCGTGGAGACACACGGGCCCAGTGATGCCCTGTCATCCGCCTTCTCCTACGACACGGAGAACCGGATCACCCGCTTCACCGACTCCACCGGCGCGGTCACCGTCACCCGCCTCAACGAGCTCGGCCAGGTCGTCGCGGAGACCGATCCCCTGGGCAACACGGTGCTGCGCCAGTGGGACCGGTACGACAACCTGCTGTCCCGCACGGACGAGCTCGGCAACACCGCCGAGTTCGGCTGGGACGACCACGGCAACCTGACAGCTGTACGGCAGCCCGACGGGTCCACCTCCACCCTCGCGTACAACGCTCTCAACCTACCGGTGCGAGCAACGGGTACGGACGGCACGACCTGGCGGCAGGAGTACGACGACCGCGGCAACCGGATCGCCCTCACCGCACCCGACGGCAGCACCGCGCGCTACCGCGTCGGCCCCCACGGCGAGGTCGTCGAGCAGACGGACCCCACAGGCGCGAGCACCCACCTCCTCTACGACCGCGTGGGCGTCCCCCTCACGCTCACCGACCCGCTCGGTCACCGGCACACGGTCGAACGCGACGCCTTCGGCCGGCCGTTGCGCGTCACGGACCCCGCCGGAGCGGTCACCGCCATGGAGTGGACGCCACAGGGCTGGTTGTCCCGCTGCGTCCGCCCTGACGGCACCGAGGAGACGTGGACCTGGGACGACGAGGGCAACTGCCTGTCCCGCACCGACCCTCGAGGCGACACCACCCGCTTCGAGTACGCACACTTCGGGCTGCTCTCCGCGCGGACCGGTGCGGACGGAGCGCGCTACGAGTTCTCCTACGACACGGAGCTGCGACTCACCGAGGTGCGCAACCCCCAGGGCCTCACCTGGCGGTACGCCTACGACGCCGCAGGCCACCTCATATCGGAGACCGACTTCGACGGCCGCACCCTCCGCTACGCCTACGACGCAGCGGGGCGCCTGACCAGCCGGACGACACCGTCGGGCGAACGAATATCCCTCACCTACGACGACTGCGGAAGGGTGATATCCAAGGACGTGGCCGGGCAGGTCACCCGGTACACGTACGACGCGGCCGGTGAACTGCTCGCCGCGATATCCCCCACCTCCACGGTCACCTGGGAACGCGACGCGTGCGGACGGGTGACGGCCGAGACGGTCGACGGGCGCACCATGCGCTTCGCCTACGACGCCGCCGGGCGGACCATCCGCCGCACCACCCCGAGCGGCGTCGTGTCGGAGACCGGGTACGACGCGGCGGGCAACCGCACCACGCTCGACAGCGGCGGCCACCCACTGGCCTTCACCCGTGACCCCCGGGGCCGTGAACGCACCCGCACCATCGGGGACGGCCCCTCACCACTGACCCTCACCTCCCACTGGGACGACGCGGGCCGTCTGTCCTCCCGCACCGTGGCCTTCGGGGACCGGGCACTGCACGCCCGCTCCTACGGCTACCGCGCCGACGGCTTCCTCGACCGGATCACCGACGAGGCGTCCGGCATCACCAAGCACTTCGATCTCGACCCGGTCGGTCGCCCCCTGCGCGTGACGGCGGAGAACTGGTCCGAGACCTACGCCTACGACCACGCCGGCAACCAGACTCTCGGCGACTGGCCCGGCCATGCGCGGCGCGCCGAGGAGAAGGGTGTGCGCACCTACGAGGGAACCCGTCTGCTGGCGGCGGGGAACGTCCGGTACGCCTACGACGACGCCGGCCGTACGGTGGCACGGCGGAAGACCCGGCTCTCCCGCAAGCCCGACACATGGCACTACACCTGGGACGCCGAGGACCGGCTGATCGCCTGCCGCACACCCGACGGCACGCTCTGGCGCTACGCCTACGACCCGCTGGGCAGGCGGAGCGCCAAGCACCGAACGGACGACGAGGGCGCCGTCGTGCACTCGGTCTACTTCAGCTGGGACGGCACCACTCTCGTCGAACAGTTCGACACAGCACAGGGCACCACGCTGACCTGGGACTACGACGGCCGCGTTCCGCTCACCCAACTGGAGCGCCGCACCGGCGCCCTCCAACCGTCCATCACGGACCAGGAGGTCGACGCGCGGTTCTTCGCCATCGTCACCGACCTGATCGGCGCGCCGACGGAACTGGTGGACGAGAACGGCGGGATCGCCTGGCAGAGCCGTACGACAGTGTGGGGGACGACGTCGTGGAACCGAGGCGCCCTCGCCTACACCCCTCTGCGGTTCCCCGGCCAGTACGACGACCCGGAGACCGGCCTCTACTACAACTGCTTCCGCTACTACGACCCCACGATCGGCCGGTACCTCAGCCCGGACCCGCTGGGCCTCGACGCCGCCCCCAACCCGGTGGCCTACGTCGTCAATCCGCACCTGTGGATGGACCCCGAGGGGCTGATCGCCAAGGGCTGCACGGAGGACGGCGGCTGGTACAGCGGGTTGACGCCCGCCAACCTGAAGAACGACGACGGTACCCGGCGAACCGACGTGGACATGGAGATCAACCACATCCCCGCGAAGAACTCGTACGCCCATCTGGACGAGCCGGGATTCCGGACGAACAGCAGTGGTGGCGGCGCGGGGATGGGGCCGTCCATCCGCATGGAAATCGACGACCACCGCGGAGTGACCAGCACCGGATCGGGTGCCGAGTCCAAAGCCTGGCGCGCGAAACAGCGGGCCCTCATCGACGCAGGACGGTGGGACCTGGCGATGAAGATGGACATCGACGAAATCCGGGCCAACTTCGGGACCAAGTACGACCAGCACATCAAAGATATGATCGAAAGCCTTCAGCACAACAGGAAGTTCCAGAAGATGTTGCAGAAGCGGGGCTGGACGATCGACTACGACGTTCTCAAGTAGACACAACACGAGGAGATACGAATCCTGATGGACCTCATCCTTGACCCGCCACACGGCGTCGGCCCCGTACGCCTCGGGATGACCCCCGAAGAAGCCCTCGCCGCCGTCGCTCCCTGGGGGACACCCAAAGTCCTGCCTCCCACCGGCCACCCGACGAAGAAGATCCTCACGGCGTGCCAGGAGATCAGGATCAACGTGCTTCTGGAGGGCTCCGGCGAGGCCGTCACCGCGGTCGAGCTGTGGTGGCCCGGAGAAGGCCGCCGGACCGACGTGCGCGTGCTGCTCGACGGTGACGACGTCTTCACGACCCCGGCCGAGGACCTCTTCCGCAAGGCGGAGGAACGCGGCTGGACCGTCGACCGGACGGAGGTCGAATATCCGTTCATCCCCGGCGTCTCGCTGGGCTTCACCCGCCAGACGTCCCAGGAGGTACCCCGCACCCGCGATGGCCTGCCCCTCTGCGTCACCTCGGTCCTCGTCGGCGGCGAGCACTACTACGACTCTTACGTACAGGACGGCGTCTGAGGGCGACGGAACCCGCCTGTACACCGCACCTCCACGAGGGGATGTGCGCCTTGAGCCGCCGGCCGGGCAACCGGCCTCACCGCGAAACGAGGCCGACTTCCGCCCAGACGTTCTTGCCGGGCGCTCCGGTGCGCGGCGCGACGCCCCACCGGTCGGCGAGTTCGGCGACGAGGAGCAGGCCGCGGCCGGACTCGTCGTCGGGTCGCGGCGGGCAGGGCCTTTCCGGTGAAGGCCGACGCTCCGTGCGCGTATCGGCGACCTCGACGCGGACGACCACCCCCGCGGCCAGGAGCCGCACCGCGAAGTCCCGGCCGGGTACGTGGCCGTGGCGCACGGCGTTCGCGGTCAGTTCGGCGGCGAACAGCGTCACGGTCTCGTTGACGGAACCGCCGTACGGGTGGCCCCAGTCGTGCAGCCGGTGCGAGACCAGCCGGCGGGCGAGGCGGGCGCCGCGCGGGGTCGAGGTGAACCTCATCGCGAACTCGCGGACGGCGCCGGCGGCGGGAGGGGGTGTTTCGGTCGTCATGCCTACGAGGATCTTGGCCGGTACGGGGGCCCACCAGCGGTGCCGCGGGTACGGACGGCCGCTGTACGGGTACGGGGCGTGGCCTGTCGGAGCGTCGATCCGTTACCCCTGCGACGGTCAAGCGGAGGTGGGGAGCATGACGGAGGAACGTCGGCCGGAGGGGCCGACGGACAGCGCCGAGCACGACGGGGACGACCCGGGGGCCGAGGTCCTGAGGTCCTTCGGGAAGCAGTTGAAGATCTTAAGGACGCTGGCCGGGCTGTCTCAGGCGGAACTCGGGGAACGACTCGGGTACAGCGAGGCCCTGGTGGCGTCCGTCGAACAGGGCCGCCGCATCCCCAAGGAGCCCTTCCTCGAGAAGGCGGACGAGGCGCTGGGGGCGAAGGGCGTCCTGGCGGCGCGGAAGGAGGAGGTGGCGCGGGTCCGGTACCCGAGCTTCTTCCGGGACGCGGCGCGGGTGGAGGCGCAGGCGGTGGAGCTGCACTTCTACGACACGCACGTGGTGAACGGCCTGTTCCAGACCGAGGAGTACGCCCGTGCGGTGTTCGGCATGCGCCGCCCCCTGCTGGACGAGGAGACGATCGAGCAGCGGGTCGCCGCGCGACTGGCCCGGCAGGAGATCTTCTCGCGGAGGCCCGCGCCGTTGATGAGTTCGGTGATCGAGGAGTCGGTACTGCGGCGACGACTTGGTGGGGCGGCAGTCCATCGCGGACAACTCGAACAGCTTCTGCTCATCGGCCAGAAGCGCAACGTGGAGATTCAGGTCATGCCGACGGACCGGGAGGACAATGCCGGTGTGGACGGCCCGTTCACGTTGCTGACCGGCAAAGGCAGTGAGCCCGTTGCCTATATGGAAGTGCAGGGCCGAGGCACGCTGGTCACAGGGCGCGAGGAGGTCCGTGTGATCACATCCCGCTATGGGATCATCCGGGCGCAAGCCCTCACCCCGAGTGAGTCACTGCATGCCATCGAGAGGTTGTTGGGAGAACTATGAGCGGGAACGACACCATAGCGCCTGCCGCACCCGAGCCGGCCTGGTTCAAGAGCAGCTACAGCGGCGCCGAGGGCGGCCAGTGCGTCGAGGTGGCGGCCCTTTCTGGTGCCGTGCGCGTACGGGACTCCAAGCACGCGGCGGGGCCGTCCCTGGCGTTCGACGGCCATCAGTGGGCGTCGTTCGTCGCGTACGCCAAGGACGCCTGACCGCTCCGGTCACGTCGGTGCCCCGCCGCCGGTCGCGATCCGGTGGCGGGGCACCCCCTTGTACGGGCGTGTACGGGTGGCCCGGCCGCACGTCCTCTGCGGCAGGCCCCGTCCCGCTTCCGCGCGGGGCGTTGTCAGTGGGGGGTGCTTCACTGGATTCGTCACTGAGAGTAGTCGAATCCAGGGGGAGACGTGACGGACCGTACGACGTTCGTGTCGTTGGAGGGGCTGCGTTCGCGGGGGTGGACCGACGGGATGGTGCGGGACCTGCTGGGGCAGCCGGACGTGCAGGGGCGCAGTCCGCGGCGGGGTGCCGGGGCGCCCGTGCGGCTGTACCTGCTGGCCCGGGTGGAGGCCGTGGAGCGGGCGCGGGAGTTCGGGTGCGCGCGGGCCGGCGGGGCGGCGGGAGTGCGCGTGGCGGCCGAGCGGAGGCGGCGGGCCGTCCTGGCGACGCTGCGGGCCGAGCCGATCCGGGTGCCGATCCTGCCGCCCGCGGAGCTGGAGCGCCGCGCCGTGCGGTACCGGCGGGAGATCGGCGGGGCCGGGGCGGACGACGGGGCGGCCGGGGACCTGGCGCGGTGGCAGGTCGGGTACCTGCGGAGCGCGTTGCGGTCGTACGACGCGCTGCTGGACGGGTTGTTCGCCGCCTCGGGGCGGGCGGAGGCGGAGCGGCTGCTGCGGCAGCGGGTGGACGCGGCGATCGCGCAGGCCTACCCGTGGCTCGCCGGGGAGTGCCGGCGGCGGACGGAGGGAGGCCGGGGAGGGCGGTGAGTGCCGGGGTGCCGGCGGCGGGCGGAGGGGGCTCGGGGGCGGCGATGAGTTCCGGGGGTGGCGGCGGTCTGTGTGTGTATGGAGACATCGATCGAGAGAGTGGACCTCGGGCCCGTGGCCCGCCGTGTCGCCGGGCTGGTGTCCCGGGTCGAGGACGGGTGGCTCGACCTGCCCACGCCCTGCCCCGACTACGCGGTACGGGAGCTGCTCGCCCACGTCGGCGGGCTCGCCCTCGCCTTCCGGGACGCGGCGCGCAAGGAGTTCGGGCCGACCACGGACACGGATCCCGGCGACGCGCGGCCGGTGCTCGCGGACGGGTGGCGGACCGTGTTCCCCCGGCGGCTGGAGGAGCTGGCGGAGGCGTGGGGGGAGCCGGGCGCCTGGGAGGGGATGACACGGGCGGGCGGCGTCGACCTGCCGGGGGCGGTGGCGGGGCTGGTCGCCTTCGACGAGCTGCTGGTCCACGGCTGGGACCTGGCGCGGGCGACCGGCATGCCGTACGCGCCGGGCGACGACGAGCTGCGGGTGTCGTACGCGTTCCTGGCACCGTCCGCCGCCGAACGCGCGGACGGGAAGGGGCCGTTCGGCCCGCCCGTGCCCGTACCGGACGGCGCGCCGCTCCTGGACCGGGTCATCGGCCTCAGCGGGCGCCGGCCGGACTGGCCGGCGGGCGCCTCCCCGGCGGGGGGCCGCACCGGGTAACGCCCCGCCCGTCCGGGACGCACGGCGATATTCGGTGGGGGCCCGGGGGTCCGCCGTGGCATGCTCCGCCGCATGGTCCAGCGTCCCCGCCCCAGCCTGTACGTCTCCGTCGACATCGAGGCCGACGGGCCCATCCCGGGCCCGTACTCGATGCTGAGCCTCGGCGCCGCCGTCGCCGGGCGGCAGGACGCCGACGGGTACGTGCCGGCCGGTCCGAAGGCGGCGACGTTCTACCGCGAACTGCGGCCGATCAGCGGGGACTTCGTCCCCGAGGCGCTCGCGGTGAGCGGGCTGGACCGGGAGCGGCTGCGCGCCGAGGGCGCCGAACCGGGGGCGGCGCTGCGGGCGTTCACCGCGTGGGTGCGGAGGGTGAGCGGGGACGCCCAGCCGGTGATGTGCGGCTACCCCGCCTCGTACGACTGGACGTTCCTGTACTGGTACCTGATCCGGTTCACCGGCGAGAGCCCGTTCGGGCACTCGGGGTGCCTGGACATGAAGACGCTGTACGCGACGAAGGCGCGCATGCCGCTGCGCGCCGTCGCCAAGCGGACGATGCCGCGCGAGCTGCTGCCGACCCGGCGGCACACCCATCACGCGCTGGACGACGCAGTCGAGCAGGCCGAGCTGTTCAACAACCTCATGGCGTGGGAGGGGGCACCACCCCGCTGAGGCCGGTCCGCCCCCGCACCTCGCTGCGGGGGCGGACCGGCGGGTGGTCAGGCGCGGTGCCCGCGGCGGCCGCGCGGGGTGAGGCGCCGGCGCAGGGCGGTGGCCGTCCGGCGCGCCGCCGAACCCATCCGCCTCGATCGGCACACTCGCCACAGACCCCACAGCAGGCGGGCGACCGCCACGATCTCCGGTCCGTGCTCCATGAGCGACTGGGCTGTCTCCACTGCCGGTTCCTCCTCGTCGTCACGGGCCGGGCGCCCGTGACGACTCCTGGATAGGGCGCGGCGCCAGGTGTCCGGCAGTCCGTTCGGACAGGGCCCGGACGGACGCGGACGGCACCGTCCCGGCCTGCGGTCCTCCCCACGGCGTCCGGCCGTGTCCGCACGTGTCCGAGCCTTGTCCGAGCCCTGCTCCGACCCGTCCGGGCCACGCTCCCGGCCGGTCTCCTCGAACGGTGGGCACCGGGCGGCCGGGCGCGCGAACACCTCGTAGGGTGTGTCGCGGAGTCGGCGAACGGAGGGGCGTGTGGAGGGCGGCACGGACACGGTGTCCGGATCGGTCGATGCGGACGCCCCGCCGGGGATGCGGGAGTTGGCGACGCGTCTGCGGACGGTGCTGAGCAGGGCCGGGTACGGCGGCATCCGCGAGGTCGCCGAGGCGTCCGGGCTGAGCCGCAGCACCGTGTCGGACGCGCTGCGGGGCAACCGCGCCACCTGGCCGACCGTCACCGCGCTGCTCCGGCACTGTGGTGTGGCGCCTGACGCCTCCTGGAAGCGCCTGCACGAGGCGGCCCGGCGCGGTCAGGAGCAGGGCCGGCGGCAGGAGCGGGCCGACCCCGCCGGCCACCCGGCCCCCGGGAGCGCGCCCCTGCCCGTGACCGTACCCGGACACCCGGCCGGCGCCGTACCCGGACCCCGGCCGCCTTCCCCCGCCGTGCCGCACCCGGGCGCGGGCACGGCGGGCTCCGCGGCGCCGAGCGCACCCTCGCTGCGGGCCCCCTACGGTGAACTGCCGCACCACGTGCGCGGCCGTGCGGAGCTCCTGCGCACGCTGGAGGCGGCGCTGGCGGCCGACCGCGAACGGGTCCACGTGCTGTGCGGCCTGGGCGGCAGCGGGAAGACGACCGTCGCGCTCGAACTCGCCCGCGTCGCCCGGCGCTCCGGCCACCAGGTGCTGTGGGTCTCCGCCGCCACCCGCGACGCCCTGCACACCGGCATGCGCCGCGTCGCCCGGGAACTCGGCGTCCCCGCGGCAGAGGTGGACGAAGCCTGGGAGGGCCTGACCAGCGCCCCCGACCTGGTGTGGCGCGCGCTGGACGGAGCCGATCGGCCCTGGCTGCTGGTGCTGGACAACATGGACGAGCCGGAGGGGCTGACCGAGTGGGTCCGGCCCGGCACGGCGGGGCTCACCGTGGTGACGAGCCGGGTCGGCAACCCCATGGTCTGGGGCGCGGAGGCGGTGTGCCACCCGGTGGACGTGCTCCCGCCGGAGGACGGCGCACGCGTGCTCGTCGACCTGGCGGGCCAGGCTGGCTCACCGCAGGACGCCCGGGCGCTCGCCGAACGGCTCGGCGGGTTGCCGCTGGCACTGCGGCTGGCCGGCGCGTACCTCGCCCGCAGCGCGCGCGGTGCCGGCCTGCTGCACCGCCGCGACGGGGACGGTGCGCACGTGCGGGACTTCGCCGGGTACGCCGCCGCGCTCGACCGGCTCGGCCCCGACCTGCTCGACCGGGGCGAGCGGCTCGGCGGCGCGGCCGGCGGCGACGAGCGGCGCCTGCGCCGGCTGATCGGCCGCACATGGGAACTGAGCCTGGACCTGCTGGAGGCGCAGGCGCTGCCCGAGGCGCGCCTCCTGCTGCGGCTGCTGTCGTGCTTCGCCCCCTCTCCGTTCCCCGCGCAGTTGCTGGACCTCGACACGCTGGAGGAGTCCGGGCTGTTCACGGGCGCGGCCCGCGTGGAGGGGTGTGACGCGGCACTGGAGTCCCTGGTCGACCTGGGTCTGGTACGGGTGGAGGACCTGCGCTTGGGCGAGGGGGACGGCGAGGAGCCGTTCGTCCTGACGTGTCTGTCCGCGCACCCCCTCGTCCTGGAGGCCAGTGGGCTGAACGCCCGCCGGGCCCGCGCCGCGGAACGCGACCGGCTGTGGCGCGCCGCATCGGTGGTGGCCCTGCGGCTGGCGTCCGTCGACGCGGACGAGCCGGGCATGTGGAAGGTGTGGGACCTGCTCGTCCCCCACCTGCGGGCCGGTCTGCGGGCCGTGCCCGACCACGACGAGCCGACGCTGGTGGCGTTCCTGTCGGCGGCGAACATGGCGCACGGCTACGCCGTGGTCTCCAACAGCTACGACCTCCTGGACGAGTTCGCCGCGCTGTTCCGCGAGAGGGCCGCGGCGCTGCCGCCGGAGCACCCGGCCGCCCTCCACGCGCAGCAGCTGTCCCTGCGGCACGCGGACGACTCCGGCGAGGGGATCGACGCGGCGTACGCGTTGTACGAGGCCGCCCGGCGGGAGCACGGCGACGACCACCCGAACACGGTGTCCACCCGCCACTCGCTGGCGCGCGCCCTGTACGTGCGGGGCGACCTGCCCGCGGCGGAGCGGGAGTACCGGGCCCTGGTCGCCCTGGAGGACGGCGTCGGGCCGGGCACGGAGGCCCTGCACCACCGGACCGGGCTCATCGCGGTCCTCACCGACCTCGGCAGGGGTGAGGAGGCCGTGGCGCAGGCGCGCACCCTGCTGTCCCTGGTCGAGGAGGGGCGGCTCGACGCCGACGACCTGAGCGCCCGGCACCACCTCGGTCACGCGCTGGACCGGACGGGCCTGTTCGCCGAGGGCGAGCGGCTCCACCGCCGGGTGCTGGCCGAGTTGGAGGGTGCGGGCGCGCGCGGGTCGCACCTGCACCTGCACACCGCGCGCATGCTCGCCGACAATCTCGCCGCGCAGCAGCGCCACGAGGAGGCGCTGGAGGTGATGGACGACCTGCTGCGCCAGTACGGTGCGGTCAGTCCGGCGCGTGAACGCGCCTACAACGAACGGCTGCGGCTCCTCGACCGCCGCGCCCACCTTCTGCACCGGCTGTGCCGGCATGACGAGTCGGTGGACCAACTGCGCGCGCTGATAGCCGATTTCGCCCCGGTCGTACCGCCGGACGCGCCGACGGTGCTGAACGTCCGGTACGGTCTGGCGCTGAACCTCCTCCATGCCGGGCGGCCCGCCGAGGCCGAGGCGGAGCTGGCCGTCCTGGTGGCGGCCCTGGGACCGGAGGGGCCCGGCGCGGCCGAGCGGTCGCAGGAGGCGGCGGCGCTGCGGCGGCAGGTCGCGGTGCTGGCGGAACAGCTGGGCCGGGCCCGGTAGGCCGGCGGCTTCGGCCCCGCGCGCCCGTCGTCGCGCGGGACCGCGGCGGTCACCGGACCCGCGGGTCAGTGCGCCGGCGCGGGTTTCGCCGTACGGGCCTCGGTGATCTCGTCGCCCGGCTCCATCGGGGCCGTCACGTCGTCGGAGTCGCGGCGGGAGGCGGCGCCGATGTGGTTGAAGACGAGGTTGAGGAGGACGGCCGCGACGCAGCCGGTGGAGATGCCGGAGTCCAGGATGATCTTCGCGGTCTCCGGGAAGGCGTGGTAGAACTCCGGCTCGGTGATGGGGATGATCCCGACGGCCAGTGACACGGCGACGATGAGGACGTTGTTGTCCTTCTCCAGGCCCGCCCGGACGAGGGTCTGGATGCCGCTCGCGGCGACCGACCCGAAGAGGACGACGCCCGCGCCGCCGAGGACCGGGCGCGGCACGACCGCGATGAGCGACGCCGCCACGGGGCACAGGCCCATGAGGACCAGGAAGCCGCCGCCCACGGCCACGACGAAGCGGCTGCGGATGCGGGTCATCGCGACGAGGCCGATGTTCTGGGCGAAGGCGCTGCACATGAAGCCGTTGAAGAGGGGGCTGATCGCCGAGCCGAGGGTGTCGGCGCGCAGGCCGCCCGCGATGGTCCGCTCGTCGGCGGGCCTGTCGACGATCTCGCCGAGGGCCAGCATGTCCGCGGTGGACTCGGTCATCGACACGAGCATGACCACGCACATGGAGACGATCGCGGCGACGGCGAACTGCGGGGCGCCGAAGTGGAACGGCGTGGGGAAGCCCACGAGGTCCGCCTCGACGACCGGGCTGAAGTCCGTGACGCCGAACGGTACGGCGATCAGGGTGCCGAGGACGAGGCCGATAAGGACCGCGATCTGCTTGACGAACCCGCGGGTGAAGCGGCGTAGCAGCAGCACGACGACCAGGGTCACGGCCGCCAGCGTCAGGTACGTCGCGGAGCCGTAGTCGTCGGCGGCGGGGTTCGGTCCCTGCGCCCAGCCGAAGGCGACGGGCAGCAGGGAGACGCCGATCAGGGTGATGACCGTGCCGGTGACGACGGGCGGGAAGAAGCGGACGAGCTTGCTGAACCAGGGCGCCGCCAGGAAACCGAGGGCGCCGGCGACGATGATCGCGCCGAAGATGACGGGGAGGGCGTCGGCCTTGTCGTCCGTCGTGTCGACGATGGCGAGCATGGGGGCGACGCCGGCGAAGGTGACGCCGTTGACGAACGGCAGCTGGGCGCCGATCCTCCAGACGCCGAGGGTCTGGAGGAAGGTGGCGAGGCCCGCGGTGAAGAGGCTGGCGCCGGTGAGGAAGGTCAGTTCGCCGGCGGAGAGGCCGACGGCCGCTCCGACGATCAGCGGCGGGGCGACCACGCCCGCGTACATGGCGGCCACGTGCTGGAGGCCGCTGGTGAGCATGCGTACGGGCGGGAGCGTCTCGTCGACCGGGTGCTTCCCGCCCGCGGGGGCGGCAGGGGTGTCGGGGGCGGGGACGGGGTTCTGGTTGCCTGCATCGTTGTGGGACCTGGGCATGGCGGCCACGGCGGTTCCTCCGGTCGGTTAACGCGTCGGCGGTGTGACACGGGTTTCGGGGAGGTGCTGATGGTGATGCGGGAGGTCGGTGGGGGGGGTGCGGAGGTGGGATGCGGGGCGGTACCTGCGCGTGCGGGCGACCAGTACCGTCCCGGGGGGTGGCGTGCCTCTGCGGCACGCCACCCCCCGGTCCGGCGTCCGCGGGCCCCGTCGGGGTCCGCGGCGACCGGCCGAGGGCCGTCCCCCTCGGCCGGACTTCACGGTGCGCGCCCGGGCTCAGCCCTGGGCGGCGATGCGGGCGAGGCGCCGGGCCTCGTCCCTGGTGGAACGCGCGATGGCGTCCTCGTCGGCGGTCAGCAGCCGGTCGTCCTCGACGATCTGCCGGCCGTTGACGAACGACGCGGTGACCGGGGCCGCCGCGCCGAGGACCAGTGCGGTGACGGGGTCGGCGATGGAGGAGTGGGCGAGGGTGTCCAGCCTCCACAGCACGAGGTCGGCGAGCTTGCCGGCTTCCAGGGAGCCGATCTGGTCGGCGCGGCCGAGGACCCGGGCGCCGCCGTACGTGCCGAGCCGGAGTGCCTGGCGGGCTCCCAGCGCGGCCTCGCGGTGGGCGCCGAGCCGGTTGACGAGGAGCGCGTTGCGCAGTTCGGTGTGGAGTTCGCCGGACTCGTTGGACGCGGTGCCGTCGACGCCGAGGCCGACCGGGACGCCGGCGGCCAGCAGGTCGGGGACGCGGGCGATGCCGGCGGCGAGGCGGGCGTTGGACGAGGGGCAGTGGGCCACGCCCGTCCCGGTGCGGGCGAACGCCTCGATGTCGGAGTCGTTCATGTGGACGCAGTGCGCCATCCACACGTCCTCGCCGAGCCAGCCGGTCGACTCGAAGTAGTCGGTGGGTCCCATGCCGAACAGTTCGTGGCAGAACTTCTCCTCCTCGACGGTCTCCGAGCCGTGGGTGTGCAGGCGCACGCCGAGCCGGCGGGCGAGTTCCGCGCCCTGCCTGAGCAGTTCGGTGGAGACGGAGAAGGGCGAGCAGGGGGCGACGGCGACCTGGGTCATCGCGTCGAAGGAGGGGTCGTGGTGCCTGCGGACGGTCTCCTCGGTGGCGGCGAGGGCGCCGTCGAGGGTCTCGACCGCGAAGTCCGGGGGCAGGCCGCCGTCCTTGGCGCTGCGGTCCATGGAGCCGCGGGCGAGGGTGAAGCGCACGCCCATGTCGGTGGCGGCCTCGACGATCGCGCCGGACAGGTCGCCGGAGCCGTGCGGGAAGACGTAGTGGTGGTCCATGGCGGTGGTGACGCCGCCGCGGGCCATCATCGCCAGGGAGCCCTGGGCGGCCGCGTGCACCATCTGCTCGTCGATCCGCGCCCAGGTGGGGTAGAGGGCGACGAGCCAGTCGAAGAGGTTGTGGTCGGTGGCCAGGCCGCGGGTGATCCACTGGTAGAAGTGGTGGTGGGTGTTGACGAGGCCCGGCGTGGCCAGGTGGCCGGTGCCGTCGATGCGGCGGACCACGTCCGTCAGGCCCTCGGGGGCCCGGCCCGCGCCGACCGACTCGATCCTGTTGTCCGCGATGACGACGTGCCCCGAGGCGTACTCGGTGTCCTGGGCGTCGACGGTCGCTATCGCGCAGTTCTCGATCACGGTGCGCTGGGCTGCCGAAGGGGCCATGGTGCGTCCTTCCGGTTTCGGATGGCGAGGGCGGGCACGGCAGGACCCTGGGGGATTTGAGTGCCGCGGCCCGGTGGCCGCGGGTGCCGAGAGGGTGGGGTGGGGAGCCGTCCGGCGGTCCGCCCCGGCGGGTCGGGGCGGACGGCCGGCCCGGGTCAGAGGTTGGTCAGGTCGACCGGGATGCGGGGCTCCACGCCGTCCCGCAGGACGGTGGCCTCGATCAGGCCGTACGGGCGGTCCGCCGCGAAGTAGACCTCGTTGTCGTTCTCGAGGCCGAACGGCTCCAGGTCGACGAGGAAGTGGTGCTTGTTGGGGAGGCTGAAGCGCACTTCGTCGATCTCCGCGCGGTTGTCGATGATCCGCGCGCCCATCTGGTACAGGGTCTGCTGCAGCGACAGGGAGTACGTCTCGGCGAAGGCCTGGAGCATGTGCTTGCGCACCTGCTCGTAGGACTTCTCCCAGTGGGGCATCCGCTGGTCGTCGTCGGTCCAGTTGAACCGCCAGCGGGCGGAGACCTGGGTGGCGAGGATGCGGTCGTACGCCTCCCGGAGGGTGGTGTACTCGTCCTTGACGTAGCCCCAGAACTCCGAGTTGGTGGAGTTCATGACGACGAGGTCCTTGAGGCCGGAGACGACCTGCCAGCCGTCGCCGTCGTAGGTGACCTCGGTGAGGCGGGTCTCCTGGCCCTTGCGGACGAAGGAGTGCTTGACCTCGTCGGCGCCGATGAACCTCGAGTTGGCGTCGGAGGCGGCGATGCGCTCCCAGGCGTACTCCTCGATCCGGATGCGGGCCCGGTGGATGGGCTCCTGGCTGGTGACGAAGTGCCGGGCGAGGTGGATGCCGAACTGCTCGGCGGACTCTATGCCGTGCTTCTTGGCGAACGCGTACACCGTGTTCTTGGTGGTGTCGGTCGGCAGGACGTGGGCGTTCGAGCCGGAGTAGTGCACGTCGTCCATGTCGCCGGAGAGGGCGACGGAGACGTTGAGGTCCTTGATGTGGTGGGTCGCGCCGTCCCGCGTGATCTTCACGACGCGGTTCTCTGCTTTCCCGTACTGGTTCTGGCCGAGAATCGTGGGCATGTGGCTGCTAGCTCCCTCGGTAAACGGAGTAGCCGAACGGGTTGAGCAGCAGCGGAACGTGGTAATGCTCGCCCGGTACGACGGCGAAGGTGATCGCCACCTCGGGGAAGAACACGCCGCTGTCCCGTGTCGCGGGGGCGTCCTGCTGTGCCTCGGCTTGCTTGCTGGCGAAGTACGCCCCGGTCTCGAAGTCGAGGCGTACGTGGGTCGTCCCTTCCGGCAGCGCCGGCAGGTCCTTGCAGCGCCCGTCCGCGTCGGTCGCGGAGCCGCCGAGCTCCGCCCACTGCGCGTCGCGGCCGGAGCGGGCCGCGAGGAGGACGGCGACGCCCCCGGCGGGGCGGCCGGCGCTGGTGTCCAGGACGTGCGTGGACACCGATGCGGTCGTGTCGGTACTCATGCGGGGTCTTCCTCCAGGAGACGGGTCAGCCGGATCCGGTTGATCCTGCCCAGTTCGGCGCGGACGATCTCCCGCTCGCGCTCGGGCGTGTGCGTGATCCGCTCGCGGAGCGCGTCGCGCATCTGCTCGCCGGTACGGCCGGTGGCGCAGATGAGGAAGACGTGCCCGAACCTCTCCTGGTAGGCCAGGTTCAGTTCGAGCATCTCGGCCCTGAGTTCCTCGGAGGCCCCCGCCATGCCCCGCTGTTCGCGGGCGGAGGTGGGGTCCCCGGGCTTCGGGCGGCCGATCGGCGGGTGCCCGGCCATGGCCTCGGCCAGGTCCTCGGCGGAGAGTTCGGCCGTGGCGGCGTCGCCGGCGAGGAGGAGGTCTTCGGCGGTGGCGTACGGGCGTTGGGCGAGCAGCCTGCTCCCCCATGCCGAACTGGCGCACACCTCGTGCAGGGCGGCGAGCGCGTCGCTGTCCGCCGAGGTGTTGAACCGGGTGAGGCCCGGTGTCGAGGTACTCGAAGTCACGGGGAGCCTCCGTGGCTGTTTTTCGCTGTCGTCGGACGGGCTGCGGATAGCTAACGCCCTGCGACGACACCCCGTCAACACTTTGTTGAAAAGTCGGTGACGCGAAAGCCGCCGCCCGGACATCCGGGCGACGGCCGGGGTTCTACTTGCCCTTGGCGGCGTTCTCCCTGTTCAGGTAGTTGTACACGGTGAACCGGCTGACGCCGAGGGCGCCGGCCACGGTCTCCACCCCGTGCCGCACGGAGAAGGCGCCGCGCGCCTCCAGGCCGCGGACGACCTCCTGCTTGCTCTTGCGGTCGAGTTCGGCCAGCGGCATTCCGTGCCGCCTCTCCAGGGCGGCGAGGATGTGCTCCAGGGAGTCGGCGAGCTGGGGCAGCCGCACGGCGAGCACGTCCTCGCCCTCCCAGGCGAGCACCACGTCGTCGGGCCCGGCCTCGCCGGGCGGGAGCATCCGCCCGCCCATCGCGTCCACGAGCGGCTTCACCGCGGTGACCAACGGGTGGTCGCCCGGCGCGGTCACCGCTCGTCCCCGACGACGTTCACCTGGAGGGAGACCCGGGTCGCGCCGGCCTCCAGCGCGCGGCGCAGCAGGGCGTCCACCGCGGCGAGCACCGCGTCGGCGCGGCCCTCCGCGGTGTTGCCGAACGGCCCCACGTCGACGGCGTCCAGTTCGGCGCCCTGGATGACCTCGCGGGCCACGACCGCGTGGGCCGGCGCCTCGTCGAGGTCGAATGGTTCGGTCGTGAACTCGACCCTCAATCGCTCCATGGGCCCACCGTAGCGCCGCCCCGGCGGATGCCCGTCCGTCGGGTGGCTCTTGACAAGAGGGACGCTCCACTTGCAATCTTCCATCACGCAGAAATTAACTTCCGCAATACGGAAGGAGCGCCGCCTCATGGCCCGCTTCCCAGAAGACGCAGGCAAGGCCCAGCGCTTCGATGTGAACCTGTCGATCCTCTTCACCGGGCTCCCGCTGCCGGAGCGCCCCGCGGCCGCCGCCGCGGCGGGCTTCACCGCGGTGGAGCTGTGGTGGCCCTGGCCCGAGACGCCGACGCCGCCGCGGGGCGAGCTCGACGCGCTGAGGAAGGCGCTGGAGGACGCCGGGACGCGGCTGGTGGGGCTGAACTTCTACGCCGGGCGCCTCCCCGGCCCGGACCGCGGCGCCCTGTCCGTGCCCGGTGAGGAGTCGGACCGCTTCCGCGCCAACATCGACGTGGCCGCCGACTTCGCCGCCTCCGTCGGCTGCACGGCGCTGAACGCGCTGTACGGCAACCGCGTCGACGGCGTCGACCCGGCCGCCCAGGACGAACTGGCCCTGGAGAACCTGGTCCTCGCCGCCCGCGCCGCCGACCGGATCGGCGCGACCCTGCTGATCGAGGCCCTCAACGCGCCCGAGTCGCCCCGCTACCCGCTGGTGAGCGCCCCGGCCGCGATCGAGGTCGTCGACCGGGTCAACGAGGCCACCGGACTGGGCAACGCCGCGTTCCTGCTGGACCTGTACCACCTGTCGATGAACGGCGAGGACCTGGAGGCGGTGATCGACGCGTACGCCGCGAAGACCGGTCACGTCCAGATCGCCGACAACCCGGGCCGCGGCGCGCCCGGCACCGGCGACCTCGACCTCTCCGCGCTGCTGCTGCGCCTGAACGACCGCGGCTACGACGGCTGGGTCGGCCTGGAGTACAAGGCCGGCGACCGCCCCGGCGCGGACGGCTTCGACTGGCTCCCCCGGGAACTGCGCGCCGCCCACTGACGTCACGCACGACCTTTCCGAAAGAGGACCGACATGAGCACCCTCCCGAAGATCGCGTGGATCGGGCTCGGCATCATGGGCTCCCCCATGTCCGAGAACCTGCTGAAGGCCGGCTACCGGGTCACGGGCCACACGCTGGAGCAGGAGAAGCTGGACCGGCTCGCCCGGGCCGGCGGCACCGCCGCCGCGTCCCTCGCCGACGCGGTCCGCGACGCGGACGTCGTCATTACGATGGTCCCGGCGTCCCCGCAGGTCGAGGCGATCGCGTACGGCCCCGACGGCATCCTGGAGAACGCGAGGGAGGGCGCGCTGCTGATCGACATGTCGTCGATCACCCCGCAGACCTCGGTCGACCTCGCGAAGGCCGCCGCGGCCAAGGGCATCCGCGTCCTGGACGCCCCGGTGTCCGGCGGCGAGGCCGGCGCCGTCGAGGCGGTGCTGTCCATCATGGTCGGCGGCGAGCAGGCCGACTTCGACGCCGCGCTGCCGATCTTCCAGGCGCTCGGCAGGACCATCGTCCTGTGCGGCCCGCACGGCTCCGGCCAGACGGTGAAGGCCGCCAACCAGCTGATCGTCGCCGTCAACATCCAGGCGTGCGCCGAGGCCGTGGTCTTCCTGGAGAAGTCCGGCGTGGACCTGCGCGCGGCCCTGGACGTCCTCAACGGCGGCCTGGCCGGCTCCACCGTGCTGACCCGCAAGAAGGACAACTTCCTCACCCGCGACTTCGCCCCGGGCTTCCGGATCGACCTGCACCACAAGGACATGGGCATCGTGACCGACGCGGCCCGCAACGTCGGCGCCGCCCTCCCCGTCGGCGCCGTGGTCGCCCAGCTGGTCGCCTCCCTGCGCGCCCAGGGCGACGGCGGCCTGGACCACTCCGCGCTGCTGCGGGCCGTGGAGCGGCTCTCCGGCCAGGAGGTCTGACCGGACGGCACCGCCCCCGCGCTCCCGGCCCGGAGCCGTGTCCCTTCACCGGCCCGGGCCGGGCCCGACTTCCGGACGGCGTCGGCGCCGACAACCTGTCCTGTCGCGCCCAGGCGCCGGCGCCGTCCGGAATCCTCTTCTCTGATTTCAACAAACTGTTGACGCCATCTCGGGGCGTCCCTACGCTCCAGAGCACTCGCCAGCAGCTTCCCGTACGAAAGGTCACCAGGTCACGATGGAGAAGCGCGTGCTTACGACCGAGTCCGGCGCCCCGGTCGCCGACAACCAGAACTCCGCCACCGCCGGCATCGGCGGCCCGCTCCTCATCCAGGACCAGCACCTGCTCGAGAAGCTCGCCCGCTTCAACCGGGAGCGCATCCCGGAGCGCGTGGTGCACGCCCGCGGCTCCGGCGCGTACGGCCACTTCGAGGTGACCGACGACGTCACCGCGTACACGAAGGCGGCCTTCCTCTCCGAGGTCGGCAAGCGGACCGAGCTGTTCACGCGCTTCTCGACGGTGGCCGACTCGCTCGGCGGCGCCGACGCGGTGCGCGACCCCCGCGGCTTCGCGGTGAAGTTCTACACCGAGGAGGGCAACTACGACCTCGTCGGCAACAACACCCCGGTGTTCTTCGTCAAGGACCCGGTCAAGTTCCCCGACTTCATCCACTCGCAGAAGCGCGACCCCTTCACGGGCAGGCAGGAGCCGGACAACGTCTGGGACTTCTGGGCCCACTCCCCCGAGGCGACGCACCAGGTCACCTGGCTGTTCGGCGACCGCGGCATCCCCGCGTCGTACCGCCACATGAACGGCTACGGCTCGCACACCTACCTGTGGACGAACGCCGAGGGCGGGGCCTTCTTCGTCAAGTACCACTTCAAGACCAACCAGGGCGTCCGCTGCCTGTCCGCCGAGCAGGCCGCCGAGGTCGCCGGCACCGACCCCACCTCCCACCAGACCGACCTGCTCCAGGCGATCGAGCGCGGGGTCCACCCCTCGTGGACGCTGTACGTGCAGATCATGCCGGCGGCGGAGGCGGCGGACTACCGCTTCAACCCCTTCGACCTGACGAAGGTGTGGCCGCACGCCGACTACCCGCTGCGCCGGGTCGGCCGGATGGTCCTCGACCGCAACCCGGAGAACGTCTTCGCCGAGGTCGAGCAGGCGGCGTTCTCCCCGAACAACTTCGTGCCCGGCATCGGCCCGTCCCCGGACAAGATGCTCCAGGGCCGCCTCTTCGCCTACGCCGACGCCCAGCGCTACCGCCTCGGCGTCAACCACACGCAGCTGCCGGTGAACGCGCCCAGGGCGACCGCGGCGGACAACTACGGCCGGGACGGCCTGATGGCCACCCGCAACGGCTCGCGCCACGACAGGAACTACGAGCCCAACTCGTACGCGGGCCCGTCCCAGACCGGCCAGGCCCTCTCCGCCGCCCTCGCCGTCTCCGGCCGCACGGGCACCCACCCGGCGCCCGCCCACGTCAAGGACGACGACTTCTTCCAGGCCGGCGAGCTGTACCGGCTGATGACGCAGGAGGAGAGGGGACGGCTCGTCGCGAACATCGCGGGCAGCCTGTCGCAGGTCTCCCGCGAGGACGTCGTCGAGAGGAACCTCGCCCACTTCCACGCCGCCGACCCGGACTACGGCAGGCGCGTCGAGGAGGCGGTCCGCGCCCTGCGCGAGGACTGAGCGGCACGAAGCTGCGTACGGCGGCCGACGGGAGGTCCGTCGCCGTACGCGGTCCGGACGGCGGCCCGGATGAGGGATGGCCGCGCGTACGGACGGTGAGGACCGCGGCGGTGTGCGCGCCAGTGCGGTGGTGAGGGAACGCCGGTACGCCTTCTTGACCTGAAGGAAGGCCCCGGAGGTCCCGCGTCACCGCCGCGGTCCCCCGGAACCTCCCGCAGAGGAACCCCGTCCGGCGGCGCGAGCGTCCCCTCGCGCCGGCCTCGCGCCGTCGGACGGCTTCCACGTCACACCATCCGCCGTCCCACCATCCGCCGCACCCGTCGCGTCCAGCGCGAGAGCCGGGGCGCGGAGTCGGGCCACGCTCCCGACTCCGCGCCCCTTGCGCGTTCGTCCTCGTTCTTCCGGTGTTCTTCCGGTGTTCTTCCGCATGCGCCGACCGCCGCCCGGGCCCGTGGGTCCGGGCGGTGCCGTCCGCCGGGCCGTCAGTGGCCGGCGCGGGCGGGGTCCACCAGTCTGTCGAGGAGGGCGCGCACCGCCCGGTACGCCGTCGCCGTCGCCTCGTCGGCGGCGCCCTCCTCCTCCGCCCGCGCCCAGTCCCGGGCCGCCCTCAGTCTGCGCAGCAGTTCGTCCGAGTCCACAACTTCGGCCATGGGGGACGACTACCCCCCTGTGCCCCGTCCATGGCACGGGAAAGGGCCCCCGTCCCGGAGTTCTCCGGGACGAGGGCCCTTCCGCTCCCCCCCGCGGGCGGGTCAGGACAGCGGGCGGGTCAGGACAGCGGGCGGACGGCCGTCGGGGCGTGGGCGGGCTCGGTGGCGAGCTCCTCCCACTCCGTGACGTCGCCGATGTCCATGGTGCGGCTCATCGAGATGTTCGTGACCCGCTCCAGGATCGCCTCGACGACGACCGGCACCCGGTGCTCGGCGGCCAGCTTCTTGGCCTCCTCGAAGGCCGGCAGCAGCCGGTCGGGCTCGGTGACGCGGATGGCCTTGCAGCCGAGTCCCTCGGCGACCTTCACGTGGTCGACGCCGTAGACGCCGATCTCCGGGGAGTTGATGTTCTCGAACTCCAGGTTGACCTGGAAGTCGATGTCCAGGCCGGCCTGCGCCTGGCGGATCAGGCCCAGGTAGGAGTTGTTCACCAGGACGTGGACGTACGGGATGCGGTGCTGCGCGCCGACCGCCAGTTCCTCGATCATGAACTGGAAGTCGTAGTCGCCGGAGAGCGCCACGACCTGCGCCTCGGGGTCGGCCTTGGCGACGCCGAGCGCGGCCGGGATGGTCCAGCCGAGCGGGCCGGCCTGGCCGCAGTTGATCCAGTGGCGCGGCCGGTAGACGTGCAGCATCTGCGCGCCCGCGATCTGGGAGAGGCCGATGGTGGTGACGTACCGGGTCTCGGGCCCGAACGCCCGGTTCATCTCCTCGTAGACGCGCTGCGGCTTCATGGGCACGTCGTCGAAGTGCGTCCGGCGCAGCAGCGTGGCCCGGCGCTCCCGCGTGGAGGCGATCCAGGCGGAGCGGTCGGGCAGCCGGCCGGCGGCCTTCAGCTCCCGCGCGACCTCGACGAACAGCTCCAGGGCCGCCTTGGCGTCGGAGGCGATGCCGTAGTCCGGGGCGAAGATCCTGCCGATCTGGGTGGGCTCGACGTCGACGTGGACGAACTTCCGGCCCTTCGTGTACACGTCCAGCTTGTAGCCGGTGTGCCGGTTGGCCCAGCGGTTGCCGATGCCGAGGACGAAGTCGGACTCCAGGAAGGTCGCGTTGCCGTAGCGGTGCGAGGTCTGGACGCCGACCATGCCGGCGTTCAGCTCGTGGTCGTCGGGGATGGCGCCCCAGCCCATCAGGGTCGGGACGACCGGGGTGCCGGTCAGTTCGGCGAACTCGACCAGCAGGTCGGCGGCGTCGGCGCCGATGACGCCGCCGCCGGCGACGAGGAGCGGGCGCTGCGACTCCAGCAGGAGGGAGAGCGCCTTCTCGATCTGGGCGCGGGTCGCGGCCGGCTTGTAGACGGGCAGCGGCTCGTACGTCTCCGGATCGAAGTCGATCTCGGTGAGCTGGACGTCGACGGGCAGGTCGATGAGGACCGGTCCGGGGCGGCCGGAGCGCATCAGGTGGAACGCCTGCTGGAAGACGCCCGGGACCTGCGCGGCCTCCAGGACGGTGGTGGCCGCCTTGGTGACCGGCCGGGCGATCGACGCGATGTCGACCGCCTGGAAGTCCTCCTTGTGGATCACGTGGGTCGGCGCCTGGCCGGTGATGCAGAGGATCGGGATCGAGTCGCCGATGGCCGAGTACAAGCCGGTGATCATGTCGGTGCCGGCCGGGCCCGACGTGCCGATGCAGACGCCGATGTTGCCCGGGTGCGCACGGGTGTAGCCCTCGGCCATGTGCGAGGCGCCCTCGACGTGCCGGGCGAGGGTGTGGTCGATGCCGCCCCCCTCCTTGAGGGCCTTGTAGAAGGGGTTGATCGCCGCGCCCGGCACACCGAACGCGTGGGTGACGCCTTCACGCTTGAGGATCTCAACTGCCGCTCGGGCGGCGGTCATTCGAGGCATGGGTGCTCCTGCTTCGGCCTGGCGGATCCGGCTCTGTCGCGCCACCTGAGAGCGTCGGTCCACATTCTTTTTCCGCTATGCGGAATACTTTTTCTGTTATACGGAAGCAATGTAGGCGCGCCCCCCGGAACCCGTCAAGGGATGGCCGAATGCCCTCCCCAACCGCCCACCGGTGGTGGACGATGGGCGGCGGAACGAAGGGGGCGATCGCCGTGGGAGAGAACGTGCCGGTGCGCTGCCCGGCCTGCCGCCGCGCGCACATGTACGCACCGCCCGTCTACCCGTGCGTGTGCGGGGCGCCCGTCGCCCCGCCCCTGATGCGCGGCGCCCCCGCCGAGCCGATCACGCACCGCACCTGGACCGACGAGTGGGTGACGGTGCGGTGCGGGGAGTGCGGGCGCCAGGACCAGTGGCCGCAGCCGGAGCTGGGCTGCCCGTGCGGCACGGTGCTGCGCGTGCCGGTGCGCCCGGTCACGGCGGCCGCGTCACCGCCTCGTTCACCCGCGCCGGGCGGACCGGCCGGTACGGTCACCGGGCGCAGGGATCCGGCCGCCACGAGGAGGACCGAGACCCCGGGCACCGCGCCGGGCGCGGGTCCGGCGGGCGCGGGGGGCCCGGAAGCCGCCGGTGCGGCGGGCGCCCCGGGCGCCGGCACTCCCCTGGGCTCCGACGCCGCCCCCTCCACCACGGGCCTGTCCACCGTGGGCGCCGCCCCGTACCCGCAGCCGCCCGCCGTCGTGCGCCCCTCCTTCAACCCCGTCACCATCCGCACCGCCCGCGACGTGGTGACCGCCGCCGCGCTCTACCTGCGCTGGCTGGGCTTCCGGGAGGTCGTGCAACCCGAGGAGCGCCGCTCGTCCGTGACCCCGGCCGTCGAGCTGCGCGGCCCCGGACTGGTCGCCCAGGTCGACCCGACGACCCGGCCGGTGCCGCTGCGCGCCGTGGAGTGCCTGTGGCTGGAGGGGCTCGCCTCGTCGTCGGCCGCCGTGTACTTCTCACTCGCCGGGTACGAGGACAGGTCGCGCGCCCGTGCCGACGGGGTGGGCCTGCCGCTGTTCGTCATGGACCTCACCGGCACCCCGCAGCCCGTGAACACCCCCGCCGACGACCTCCTCGCGCGCGGGGCGTGAGCGATGCGCATCCGCCTCGCCCGCCCCGGGGACCTGCCGCTCCTCCAGGACATCGAGCGCGCGGCCGGCGAGCCGTTCCGCGCGCTCGGCATGGACGCCGTCGCCGACGACGACCCGCCGCCGCTGGACGTCCTGGAGGAGTACCGGGAGGCGGGCCGGGCCCGGGTCGCGGAGCGGGACGGGCGCCCCGTCGCGTACCTGGTCTGGGACCTCGTGGACGGGGCCGCCCACGTCGAGCAGGTCTCCGTGCACCCGGACGCCGCCCGCCGGGGCGTGGGCCGCGCGCTGATCGAGGACCTGGCGGCGGCCGCGGCCGCCCGGGGCGTACCGGCGCTGACGCTGACGACGTTCGCGGACGTGCCGTGGAACGCCCCGTACTACACGAGGATCGGCTTCCGCGCCCTGCCCGAGGCGGAACTGACCGACGGGCTGCGCGCGATACGGCGCGCCGAGGCGGCCCACGGCCTGGACCGCTGGCCCCGCCTCTGCATGCGCCGCCCCCTGCGCTGACGCGCGCGCCCCCCGGACCGGTCCGCGTCGGGCGTCGGACCGGTTCGCGCCACGCGCCGGGCGCCGGGGCGGGAGGCCGCGCGCCGGGCGCCGCCGCCCCTTCCACGCCGGAGGAGCGCGGCGGGCGGGACGGTACGGGGCGTCCGCACGGCCGGGAGGACCCAGGGGGCCGGGGATGCGACCGCCGGCGGCTCCCGCCCTCCCCGGCCGGCGGCCGGGGCCTCACTCGCGCTCGCGCAGGTACGCCTCCAGCTCCGACGCCCCGGTCAGCATCGCCCGGCCGCGGGCGGACAGCCGACCGCGCCAGTCGCCGAGCGCGGCCTCCAAGGGCCCCAGCCCGCCGGCCGACCGCACCCGGGCGATCACCGGGGCGATCTGCGCCGGCGGGTAGCCGCCCCGCCTGAGCTGGTGGGCCAGCCGGGCGTCGCGTACGTCCGCCTCGTCGTAGACGCGGTACCCGGTCCGCGGGTCGCGGCGCGGACGCACCAGCCCAGCGCGCTCCCACTTGCGCAGCGTCGCGGGCCGGACTCCGAGCCTGCCCGCCAGCGGCCCGATGAACGTTCCCCCGGCCCCGGACACCGCGGCCGCACCGGACACCACACCGGACACCGCGCCGGGCTCCGGCGCGGCGGTGGACTCCAGCTCGCGCAGGGCGCCCTCCACCGCCTGGAGGGTCCGCCGGTCGTCGAGGAGCTGGGCGTGGCTCTCGTCGACGAGGCGGAACGCCTCGTCGACCGCGCCCCGGTTCACGGCCCGCATGATCGACGCCGCCACCTGGTGGCCGTGGCCGGGCACCAGGGCGAGGAACGCGCGCAGGGCCCCCGCGTGCAGCGCGGTGTAGGCGCGGTAGCCGTGGGGCGTGCGGTCGGCGGCCGGAAGGATGCCGGCCTCCTCGTAGTTCCTGACCGCCTGCGTGGACAGACCGTGCCGGCGCGCCAGGTCGATCGGCCTGAGCCTCTTGCCGCTTTGAAGGTTTCGTCCCATGAGCCCGCCGATATCAAGGAAAAGTTTCCACCGAAGGTTCAACGATAGCGTTGAAGGCATGGTTACCGACATCAAGGGCACCACCCATCCCGTCGAGGCCGCCGCCGTCCTGGGGCTGCTTCCGGCCCGGCCCCGGCTGCTCGCGCTGGGCGAACCCACCCACGGCGAGGACACCCTGCTCGACCTGCGCAACGAGCTCTTCCGGCAGCTGGCCGAACAGGAGGGCTACCGGACGATCGCGATCGAGAGCGACTGCCTGCGGGGCCTGCTCGTGGACGACTACGTCACCTCGGGCACGGGCACCCTCGACGAGGTCATGGAGCACGGGTTCAGCCACGGCTGGGGCGCCTCCGCGGCCAACCGCGAGCTCGTGCGCTGGATGCGCGCCCACAACGACGGCCGGCCCCGGTCCGAGCGGCTCCGCTTCGCCGGTTTCGACGGCCCGCTGGAGATCGCCGCCGCCGCGAGCCCCCGGCAGGCCCTCACCGCCCTCCACGACCACCTCGCGGCGCGGGTGGACCCGGACCTGCTCCCCTGCACCGCACGGACGCTCGACCGCCTGCTCGGCGCCGACGACCGGTGGACCGAACCCGCCGCGATGAGGGACCCGTCGCGGTCCGCGGGGCGGTCGGCCGAAGCCGCGGAGCTGCGGCTGCTCGCCGACGACCTGGTGGAACTGCTCGACGCGCAGAGGCCGCACCTGGTCGCGGTGACCTCCCCGGACGACTGGGAGCGGGCGCGCCTGTACGGGCGCACCGCCACCGGCCTGCTGCGCTACCACCGCTGGATGGCCGACGCCTCGCCGGCCCGCCTGGCCCGGCTGGTGGGGGTTCGGGACCAGATGATGGCCCGCAACCTCCTCGCCCTCGCCGCCCGGGGCCCGGTGTTCGTCCACGCCCACAACTCCCACCTCCAACGGGAGAGGAGCTCGATGCGGATGGACGGGGCGCCGCTGGAGTGGTGGAGCGCCGGGGCGCTGGTGGACTCCCGGCTCGGCGGGGAGTACGCCTTCGTGGCCACGGCCCTCGGCACGATCCGGCACCGGGGGGTGGACGCCCCGCCGCCGGACACCCTCGAAGGGCTCCTGTACGCGTTCCCCGAGGAGCGCCTCGTCGTCGACGCCCGGCGGCTGGCCGCCGTCCTCGGCGACACACGGCCCGCGCCACGGGTGTCCCCCTGGTTCGGCTACGCCCCGTTCGACCCGGCCCATCTGGCGGACAGCGACGGGATCGTGTTCGTCCGGGACGTCCCGGGCCGCCAGGGAGTGTCCGGAAAGCACGGGGGGCCGCCCGCAGGGCCGGGCCGGAGCTTCCGGGCACGACCCGGGGACGCTTCCTAGGCGAACACCGCCTTGACCAGGGTCTGCTTCACCTTCTCGAACGTCCCGGCGATGGTGGGCAGGTCCATTTCGACATCCCCGGAGGTCAGCGAGCCGGTCAGGGTCTTGGTGCCGTCGGGCGTGCCGTACATCAGCGCGCCCCAGCCCCAGAACCCCCCGTTGTGGTGGAGGACGGTGCCGCCGCCGTCCAGTTCCTCCACGAACACGCCCAGTCCGTAACCCATCGTGGGGTCCGGGACTCGCATCTCGGCCAGCAGCTCGGACGGGATGAGCTTGCCGCCGTTCAGTGCGGCGAAGAACGTGTGGAGGTCCCGGCTGGTCGAGATCATGTCGCCGGCGGCGGATACCCAGGTGGGGTTGAAGCGGGTGGTGTCGACCACCTTCCACTGGCCGGCGTCGTCGTAGCCGTAGTAGCCGTGGGCGTGCGGCTCGGGGATCTCCTCGTCGGTCTCCGGCAGCACGGTGCCCGTCAGCCCGAGCGGGCCCAGGATGAGCCGGTGCGTCTCTTCGGGCAGCGAGCGACCGGTGACCTGCTCGATCAGCAGCCTGGCCAGGACGTAGTTGGTGTTGGAGTAGCTCCAGGCCGTCCCCGGCTCGAACCGTGCCGGCTTCGCCAGCGCCCCCCGCACCAGCTCCTCCGGCCGGTAGGTCGCGTGCCGCAGGTCCGCCCACTCCTTGCCCCATCCGGCGACCACACCGGTCTCGACCGAGCCGTCCTCGGAGAACTCGCCGGTGAAGTTGAACAGCCCGCTGGTGTGCTGCAGGAGCATCCGTACCGTGATCCGCCGGTCGAGCCCGAACTCGGGCAAGTGGTCGGCCACCAGGTCCTCAAGGCCGAGCCGGCCCTCGGCCACCAGCTGCAGGACGACGGTCGCGACGAAGGTCTTGGTGACGCTGCCGACCCGGAAGTGCCCGTCGGTCGGCGGCTTCGCGGTCCGGCCCAGCTCGCTCACCCCGGCGCTGCCGACCCACTCGCCGAGTTCGTCGTTCACGCGCAGCTGCACGCCGGCGAAACCGGCGTCGACGATCTCCTGCATGGCCTTCCGCAGCTCGGGGCGGTCCTGCGCGGCGGCGGTGTTCTGCTCACTCATGGTGATTCCTCATCTCGCGTCGGCGGGTGCGAGAGGAGCGTGGACCCTGACCCAAGGTCAAGGTCAAGGCGACAGATGGGCGCTAGGCTCGCCCCGTGGCAGACGGGCTCACGATCGGTCAGGCGGCGGCTTTCGTCGACATCACCGTCAAGACGGTGCGGCACTACCACCGGCTCGGCCTGGTCGCCGAACCGGAACGGGACCATTCCGGCTACCGGCGCTACGGGTCGGCCGATCTGCTGCGCCTTGTCCAGGTCAGGGCCCTGGCGGGGGCGGGCGTGCCGCTGGCCGAGATCGGCGAACTGCTCGACGCCGAGCCCGAGCGGTTCGCCACCGCCCTGGACGACGTCCGCCGCCGGCTCACCGCACAGATCGAGGAGCTGACCGCCCGTCGCGACACCCTGCACCGGCTCGCCCACGGCGATCGCGCCCTGCTGCCCGACCGGGCCTGCGCGGTCCTGGACCGACTCGCCGAGCTCGACTTCGACCCCGACTACGTCACCACCCAGCGGGAGGCCCTGGTGCTGTTGCGGGCGCTGGCTCCCGAGGTCTTCGACCTCTTCCTGGCCAACCTCGAACACCGGCTCGACGACCCCGAGTTCGTCGAGCTGACCAAGCGCGGCTGGGAGGCGAGGTCCTGGGATCCCGACGACCCGCGGATCGAGGAGCTGGCCTCCGCGGTGGCCACCAACCTGCTGGCCGACCGCGCGCTGCTGACGATGCCGACCGTGCGACGGCACCGGCCCGACGCGGCCTCCCGGTACGGCGTGGTCAACCACCACCGGGAGGACGAGGCACCGTCCGTCGCACGGCTGAACACGCTGGTCGAAGGGCACCTGCGCGCGGCGGGCATCGAGATCCCGCGTCAGTGACGGACTGCCCCCCGTGCGGGGTGGCGGGCGTCGGGAAGGCCACGGGAGCCGGCGCCGGAGGCAGGCGGGGGACCATGGCCTGGTAGTGGACGGCTCGTTCGTCGTAGCGGGGGGCCAGGGCTCGGTTCTGCCTGAGCCGGCTGAAGCAGCGCTCGACGGCGTTCCGCCTGCGGTAGGCGCCCCGGTCGAGCCGGCACCGGGCTTCACCGCGGCGGAGGCGCCCGCCGATCTGGTCGATCCGCTCCGGGATCGTGCGGGCCACGCCGCGTCGCCGCAGGTATGCACGGATCTTCGCCGGACGCGCCGCGGGGCCGCCCCGCGCGGCGGCCCGGCGGCGTCACCGGCCCCGCCGGCCGTCCGCCGGGACGAGCCGGGCGCGGTGCGCGACGGTCCGCCGGGCGGCCCCGCGGGGATCCCTCACCTCCCGTACCGCTCCCGCAGCTCGACCTTGCGCACCTTGCCGCTGACCGTCATCGGGAAGGCGTCCAGGACCTCCACGCGGCGCGGGACCTTGTAGTGCGCCAGCCGGTCGCGGCAGTACGCGGCGATCTCCTCGTACGTGGGCGGGTCGGCCGGGTCGCGCGGGATCACGCACGCGAGGACCTCCTCCCCGTACCGCTCGTCGGGCACGCCCACCACCTGCACGTCGGCGACCTTGGGATGGCCGTACAGGAACTCCTCGATCTCCCTCGGGTAGACGTTCTCGCCACCCCGAATGATCATGTCCTTGATCCGGCCGACGATCCGCACGTACCCGTCCTCGCGCATCACCGCCAGGTCGCCGGTGTGCATCCAGCGGCCCGCGTCGATCGCCTCGGCGGTCCGCTCCGGCTCGTCCCAGTAGCCGAGCATCACCCCGTACCCGCGCGTGCACAGCTCGCCCGCCTCGCCGCGCGGCAGGGTCACCCCGCTCACCGGGTCGACGACCTTGACCTCGACGTGCGGCAGGACGCGGCCGACCGTGCCGGTGCGGCGCTCCAGGTCGTCGTCGCGGCGGGTCTGCGTGGAGACGGGCGAGGTCTCCGTCATGCCGTAGCAGATGGACACCTCCGCCATGTTCATCTCGGCGACGACCCGCTTCATCACCTCCACTGGGCACGGCGACCCGGCCATGATCCCGGTGCGCAGGGAGGAGAGGTCGTACGCGGCGAAGTCCGGCAGGCCCAGCTCGGCGATGAACATCGTGGGCACGCCGTACAGGGAGGTGCAGCGCTCCCGCTGGACGGCGCGCAGGGTGGCGGCCGGGTCGAAGGAGGGCGCGGGGAGGACGATGCACGCCCCGTGGGAGGTGGCCGCCAGGTTTCCCATCACCATGCCGAAACAGTGATAAAGCGGAACCGGCAGGCAGACCCGGTCCTGCTCGGTGTAGGCGATCATCTCCCCCACGAAGAACCCGTTGTTGAGGATGTTGTGGTGGGAGAGGGTGGCGCCCTTGGGGAAGCCGGTCGTGCCGGAGGTGTACTGGATGTTGACCGGGTCGTCGCACGACAGCAGCGCCTCGCGGGCGGCGAGTTCCGCCGCCCCCTGGGGGGTGGCGCGGGCGACCAGCGCGTCCCAGCTCGCGTCGCCGATGTACACGGTCTCGCGCAGCGCCGGGCACTGCCCGCGCACCTGCTCGACCAGCGCCCGGTAGTCGCTCGTCTTGTGGGCGAGGGACGCCACGAGCAGGCTGACACCGGCCTGGTTCAGGACGTAGGCGAGTTCGTGGGCGCGGTAGGCGGGGTTGATGTTCACCATGACCGCGCCGACGCGGGCGGTGGCGTACTGGACGAGGACCCACTCCGGGCAGTTGACCGCCCAGATGCCGACCCGGTCGCCCCGCCGCACGCCCGACGCGAGGAGCGCCCGCGCCAGTTCGTCGACGGCGGCGCCGAACTCGGCGTACGTCCAGCGGCGTCCGGACTCCACGTCGACGAGCGCCTCCCGGTCGGGGAACCGTTCGACGGTGCGCGCCAGGTTGCCGCCGATCGTGTCGCCGAGCAGGGGCGTGCCGCCCGTGCCGTGCGCGTACGACGGCTGTGCGGTGCGGCTCACCGGAAGTCCTCCTCGCGGTACTCCTCCACCGAGCCCCGCTCCGTGCGCTCGCGCAGCTCGATGCGGCGGATCTTGCCGGACACGGTCTTGGGCAGGTCGGCGAACTCGACGCGCCGGATCCGCTTGTACGGGGCGAGGACCGCCCGGGCGTGCGCGAACAGCGCCTTCGCGGTGTCCGGCCCCGGTTCCCAGCCCTCGGCGAGGACGACGTACGCCTTGGGGACGGTCAGCCGCACCGGGTCGGGCGCGGGGACGACGGCGGCCTCGGCGACGGCCTCGTGCTCCAGGAGCGCGCTCTCCAGCTCGAAGGGCGAGATCTTGTAGTCGGAGCTCTTGAACACGTCGTCGCGCCGGCCCACGTAGGTGAGGTACCCGTCGGCGTCGCGGGCGCCGATGTCGCCCGTGCGGTAGTACCCGCCCGCCATGGCATCGGCGGTGCGCTCCGGGTCGCCGTGGTAGCCGGTCATCACCCCGACCGGGGCGGCCGACAGGTCCAGGGCGATCTCGCCCTCGTCGGCGCCGGGCTCCCCCGTCACCGGGTCGAGCAACTCGACGCGGAAGCCGGGGCTGGGCCGCCCCATGGAGCCCGGCTTCAGCGGCTGGCCGGGGCTGTTGGCGATCTGCACGGCCGTCTCCGTCTGCCCGAAGCCGTCCCGGACGGTGACGCCCCAGGCGCGCCGCACGGCCGCGATGACCTCCGGGTTCAGCGGTTCGCCGGCCGCGACGACCTCGCGGGGCGGGGTGCGCAGCGCGGTCAGGTCGGCCTGGATGAGCATCCGCCAGACGGTCGGCGGCGCGCAGAAGCTCGTGACGCCGTGCCGGTCCATCTCGGCCATGAGCCGGGCGGCGTCGAAGCGCGTGTAGTTGTGGATGAAGACGGTCGCCTCCGCGTTCCAGGGGGCGAAGAGGTTCGACCAGGCGTGCTTCGCCCAGCCGGGCGAGGAGATGTTGAGGTGCACGTCGCCGGGGCGCAGGCCGATCCAGTACATCGTCGCCAGGTGGCCCACGGGGTACGAGGTGTGGGTGTGCTCGACGAGTTTGGGGCGGGCGGTGGTGCCGGAGGTGAAGTACAGCATCAGGGGGTCGGAGGCGTCGGTGGGGCCGTCCGGGGTGAAGGCGGCGTCGGCCGCGTACGCCTCCTCGTACGCCGCCCAGGACCCCCCGCCCCCGGCGCTCGTGCCGCCCCCGGCGCCGACGGCGATGCGGGTGTACTCCCCCGGCACGTCGTCGAACTTCGCCGTGTCGGCGGCGCGGACGATCACGTGACGGGCCCGGCCGCGCTCGACCCGGTCCCGCAGGTCGGCCGGGCCCAGGAGCGGCGTGGCGGGGATGACGACGGCGCGCAGCTTCATCGCGGCGAGGGCGGTCTCCCACAGCTCCGCCTGGTTGCCGAGCATCACGATGATCCGGTCCCCGGCCCGCACGCCGTGCGCGTCGCGCAGCCAGTTGGCGACGCGGGCGGAGCGGGCGGACATCTCGGCGAACGACAGCCGCGTCTCGGTGCCGTCCTCCTCGACGATGTGCAGCGCCGTCCGGTCGTTGCCGTCCGCGAGGGCGTCGAACCAGTCCAGCGCCCAGTTGAACCGGGCGGGGCGGGGCCAGGTGAACCCCTCGTACGCCGCCTCGTAGTCCTCCCGGTGCCGTAGCAGGAAGTCCCGGGCGGCCCGGAACTCCTCGGTCGCGCCGCTACCCGACATCTGCGTCCTCCTCGTTGCGGGACCCGTCCGCGCCATCGTGTAATCAGTGACCCAGGTCTCACTACCCCCGTACGGGGGTGAAGCGGCGGGAGCGGTGCACGTGGGTGAACGGCGGGGTGACACGGCCGAGCTGCGGACGGCGCTGCTCCGGATGCGCCGGGCCACGGGGCTCCCGGTGGCGTTCGGCGGGCTGCTGGACGAGCGGCCCCGGGCGCCGCTGCGGATCGGGGAGCTGTCGGGCACGTCGTCCGACGTGCTGCGCGGGCTGGCGATCAGCCCCGGGAGCGGTCTGGGCGGCCGGTCCATCGCGCTGGCCCGGCCGTGCGCGGTGACGGACTACCCGGTGGCGCGGCACATCAGCCACGAGTACGACGAGCCGGTCGCCGCCGAGGGCCTGCGGTCGGTGCTGGCCGTGCCGGTGGTGGTGCGCCGCCGGGTGCGGGCGGTGCTGTACGGGGCGCTGCGCACCCCGCAGCCGCTGGGCGACCGGGTGCTGGACGCGGCGGTGGCGGCGGCCCGGGACATGGAGCAGGCGCTGGCGGTACGGGACGAGGCCCGGCGCCTCGCGGCCCCGGCGCCCGGCCCGGACGGGCCCGCCCCCCGCGGCACGGCGGCGTGGGAGGCCGTACGGGAGGCGCACGGGGAGCTGCGCGCGCTGGCGCCGCGCATCGCGGACCCGGCGGTGCGCGCCGAGCTGCTGGCGGCGTGCGGGCGGCTCGCGGCGGCGGCGGGCGCCCCCGGCGCGACGGGCGCCTCGGCGGGGGCGCCGCGGGTGGGACTGGCGCCGCGGGAGGTGGACGTGCTGGCGGCGGTGGCCACGGGCGCGACCAACGCCGACGCGGCCCGGCGGCTGGGGGTCGGGCCGGAGACCGTGAAGGGGTACCTGCGGTCGGCGATGCGCAAGCTGGGCGCGCACACCCGGCTGGAGGCGGTGGTGGCGGCCCGGCGGGCGGGGCTGCTCCCGTAGGCCGGGGTCACTCGGCAAAGGTGCCGAACCGGACGTCGTACGGGGCGCCGCCGCCCAGGACGTCGAGCGTGCGCCCGGCCTCCTCCACCACGGCGGCGCGCGCCTCGCGGCCGAGCGGAGCGAACGGCTGCGCGGTCAGGGTGAGCGCGCCGTTCCCCTCTTCCTCCAGCCGCCAGACACCGGCGAGGAAGCCGTCGACCAGGAAGGTGCGGTACGCCTGGTTGCCCTTCCAGGTGCGCTTGCGGTACTCCGCCGGCACGAGGCGGGAGCGGTCGGCGTGGGAGAGCAGCGCGTTGTCGAACTCGGGCAGGAAGCGCGGCGGGGCCGGGGTGTCCGGATCGGGGCGCGGCGCGTCGGGCAGGTCGAACAGCTCGGTGCCGTACGGGTCGCGGAAGGTGACGAGCCGCGGCCGCAGCCGTTCGAACGCCTCCCGCAACCGCGTCAGCCCGCACCAGGTCTGCATGTCCTTCACGGAGGCGGGCCCGAAGGCCCCCAGGTAGCGCAGGACGGCGTCGTCCGGCCGGGCGGGCGGCACGGTGCCCGGGTCCCGGCCGAACCACACGTCGACGGTGGTGAGCGCGACCTGCCCGCCGCGGTCCCACAGGCCGCGCGGGGTGACCTGGACCAGCGGCAGCAGGCAGCGGGCCATGATCGTCAGCGCGAGGGGGTCGGCGCCGGGCCAGCGCTCCAGCAGCGCCGTGCGGATCTCCTTCGGGGTGCGGGGCCGCTCCTCGACGAGCCCGCGGACGAGCGCGGCCAGGGCGTCCGGGTCGACGCCCGGGAGGCGCCTGCCGAACATCCGCACCTCGCGCTCCCGGGCGGGCCGCATCAGCGGGAGCAGCGCCAGGACGTCGTCGGCGGTGTGGGTGTGGAGCGTGGAGCGCATCGTGACGGTCCGGGCGACCTCCCGCCGCTCCATCAGCCCGGACAGCTCCCCGGGCCGGAACCCCTCAAGCCGGGCGGCGAGGGCGTGGTACGGGGGCCTGGTGTTCTGCGCCTGCAGGCCGACGAGGTGGCGCACGGCCTCCGCCGCGCCCATCGGGACACGCCGGAGGAGGAGTTGCCGGGCGAGGGTGGCGCGGTTCAGGGCGCGGACGGAGAGCACGGGCGGTGACGTCGATGCCATGGCGGCACGCTACGGAACCTTGCGGACACTTCCTGTCCGCAATGCGGCAACGGCACGGCCGCGCCCGGGCCGACGGGGGCGTATATCCTGCACGGGGTGTCCGCGGAGGCCCGTACGGCACGCCCCGCCCGACGCACGGGCCCGCACGCAGGAGGTGAGCGCCGGAGATGACCCTGCCCTCCAGGAAGCGCGGCCGCCGCCAGGAGCCGGCCGCGCCGCCCCCCGCCGTGACGGCGACCGCCCGCGGGACCGCGGGCAGCGTCGTCGAGGCGTCCCTGTACCGGGACGGCCGCAAGGTGTCGTCCCCGGCGTCGCTCTCCGACACGTTCCGCCGGCTGCGCGAGGAGCCGGACGGCATGGCGTGGATCGGCCTGCACCGGCCCTCCGAGGAGGAACTGCTGTCGCTCGCGGCGGAGTTCGACCTCCACGAGCTGGCCGTCGAGGACGCGCTGGAGGCCCACCAGCGGCCGAAGCTGGAGCGGTACGGCGACACGCTGTTCGTCGTCCTGCGCGCCGCCCGCTACATGGACGCGCAGGAGGAGGTCGACTTCGGCGAACTGCACGTCTTCGTCGGCCCCGACTTCCTCATCACCGTCCGGCACGGCCCCGCCCCGGACCTCTCGGCGGTCCGCCACCGCATGGAGGACACCCCGGAACTGCTGGCCCTGGGCCCGGAGGCGGTGCTGTACGCGATCCTGGACGCGGTCGTCGACGGGTACGCCCCGGTCGTGGCGGGCGTGCAGAACGACATCGACGAGATCGAGACCGAGGTATTCCGCGGCGACCCGACCGTCTCCCGCCGCATCTACGAACTCTCCCGCGAGACGGTCGAGTTCCAGCGCGCCACCCGCCCCCTGGTCGGCATGCTGCACAACCTGATGGCGGGCTTCACCAAGTACGGCACGGACGAGGAACTCCAGCGCCACCTCCGCGACGTCGCCGACCACGTCACCCACATCAGCGAACGCGTCGACGGGTTCCGCCAGGCCCTGACGGAGATCCTCACGGTCAACGCGACCCTGGTGTCCCAGCAGCAGAACGCGGAGATGCGCGCCCTGGCGGAAGCGGGCTTCGAACAGAACGAGGAGATCAAGAAGATCTCCTCCTGGGCCGCCATCCTCTTCGCCCCCACCCTGGTGGGAACGGTCTACGGCATGAACTTCGACCACATGCCGGAGCTGCACTGGGCGGGCGGGTACCCGTTCGCGATCCTGCTGATGGCGGGGGTCTGCACCAGCCTGTACTTCGTCTTCAAGCGGCGGGACTGGCTGTAGACAGCGACGCGAGCCTCCCGACCGACTTCGCAGTAGCGAACACCCCGGAAGGGGCATTTCGAGGCCCTGGGGAGAATCTGGGGAGAATGCGCGGCGCTGGGGAATGGGCGGCACGGTCCCTCACATGCTCTTGCGTGCCTCCGCTGCGGCGTGGCGGCAGGCGTGTCGCCGCCGTGTCCGTCACTGAGGGTGCAGGGCCAGGCAGCGCCGATCGCTGCCTGGTCCCGTAAAGCCCTCGTATGGCGAACGGGTGGCACAGCGTGTGCTGTGCCACCCGTCCGTCATAGGGAGGTGAGATTCTCCGGGACGTACTCGGGGACCGCGTCGAGGAGTGCGTCGAGGGCCGCGCGCCCCTTGCCGCCGGCTTCGGGCATGAAGTGGGCGTAGTGGTCGAGGGTAATGGTCGGACTGGAGTGGCCGAGCCATCGGGCGAGGGTGACCACGGATTCACCGGCTTCGAGGACGACCGAGGCGTAGGTGTGTCGGAGGACGTGGAAGCCGTCCTTGCGGGATGCCTTCCAGCGCTTTCCCTTCTCCCGCACGGGGATGACGCCGGCCTTGGCGAGGGCAGGCTTCCAGACCTCGTCGTTGAAGAGATTGGCACGGATCGCGTTGCCGTACGTCGTGGTCAGGGCGAGCGGGAACGCCTGCCTCTCTCCGGTTCCGGGCCTCCCCACGGCAGCTCGACTTCGACGGCTGGGTATTGGAGGACGTAGGCGGCTAGGACCTGTCTGATAATTGATCTTGTGGTGGGTCGTGGTGAGTTGACGGATGCGGTGTGGGAGCGGATAGCGCCGCTGCTGCCGGGTGTTGACGGTCGTGGGCGGCCGTGGCGGGATCACCGGCAGGTGATCAACGTGATGTGGTGGCGGTTGCGGACCGGTGCGCCGTGGCGTGACCTGCCGGAACGCTATGGGCCGTGGCAGACGGTCTATGAGCGGTTCGCCCGCTGGGAGGCGGACGGCACCTGGGCCCCGTCTGCTCGAGCAGGTCCAGGTCCGCGACGACTCGGTCGGAGCCGTGGAGTGGACCGTGTCGGTCGACTCCACGATCAACCGGGCCCATCAGCATGGGGCCGGAGCCCGCAAAAAGGAACGGTGGCGGGGGCGAATGGGAAGATCCGGCATGCACATCGGCTGGCCAGGCGCCGGACCGGTCCTGCGGTGGGCTGACCACCAAAGTCCATCTCACCTGCGACGGCCGTGGCCTGCCCGTGGCCGTCGTCGTCACGCCCGGCAACGTCGACGATTCCACCGTCTTCGACACGGTCATGGACGGCGTGAGGGTGCCCCGGACCGGGGCCGGCCGGCCCTGCCGCAGACCCGACGCGGTCATCGCGGACAAGGCGCATTCGTCCCGGGCGATCCGCCGGTCCCTGCGGCGCAAGGGTATCCGGGCGGTGATCCCGCAGCGGGCGAATCGGAAGGCCAACCGCCTGCGACGCGATCAGACCGGCGGCAGGCCACCGGCCTTCGACCGGGAGCTTCACAAGGCCCGCAACGTGGTCGCACGATTCTTCGACCGGCTCAAGCAGTTCCACGCGATCGCCACCCGCTTCGACAAACTCGCCGCCCGTTACAAGGCCGGACTCCACCTCGCGGCACTCATCCTCTGGCTCCGTGAACCCATCCAAGATCGTTTGTCAGACAGTGCCTAGAGCGAGACTCCCTTCTGCGCCGCCCACGAGGCGCAGGTCTGGCGGATGGAGTGCGGCGGACAGTGCGGGACGGGTTACTGTTCGCCGTCACTGTCGAAGTAGCGGGCTCCGTCGACGGGCCGGTCTTCCCCGACCGGGAGGGTGTCACTCCTGGGTGCCCGCGGTGGTGGACGCGCCGGTGCCGGCTGCCTCCCCCATGCCCGGGGCGACCGCGCCCCGGTCGCTCAGCCCGAGTGCCACCTTGGTCCAGCCCGCCTCCCGCCGGTCGAACATCCGGTACGCCTCGACCGCGTCCTGTGCCCCGGACCACTGGGTGATCAGTGGTGTCGGGTCCAACGCGCCGGAGGCCACCAGCGACACCAGGCGGGGCAGGTAGCGCCGGTGGTTGCAGTTGCCGTTCCTCAGCGTCAGGTTCTTCATGAACGCCTCGCCGAACGGGTAGTGCTGGACCTGCGGCGGATAGACCCCGATCGTCCCGACGGTCCCGGCCTTGGCCACCATCTGCACCGACCAGCGGGCCGCGAGGGACGGCGCGTCGCCGGGCACCCAGGTGTCACCGTCCGGGTTCCGCTCGGGCGCCACCTGATCGCGTTCGTGGTCGAACTGCTCGTTCTGTTCGCCCAGCGTGTCGGCGGCGGGGCCGCGCGACGGGCGCTGCGCGTCGACGCCCACGGCGTCGATGACGCGGTCGACGCCGATCCCACCGGTGAGTTCGCGTACCGCTTCGACGGGGTCCTCCGCGTTGAAGTCCACGGTCTCGGCGTGCTGACGCCGGGCGAGCTCCAGGCGGTCCGCGAGACCGTCGACCACGATGACCCTCCCGGCTCCCTGGAGACGGGCACAGGCGACGGCGGCCTGGCCCACGGGGCCGGCCCCCACGATCGCCACGGTGTCACCGCTCCCGACCTCCGCGAGCCTGGCACCGAACCAGGAGGTCGGGTAGATGTCGGACAGCAGGATCGCCTGGGCGTCGTCGACCGTGTCCGGCAGCGGCACCAGGCCGACGTGCGCGTAGGGGATACGGGCGTACTCTGCCTGCAGCCCGTCCAGGCCGCCGGCCGCCTCGGGCCCGCCGAAGAAGACGGTACCCGCCTGCGGGCCGCCGGGGTTGGCGTTGTCGCACTGGGCGTAGTAGCCGGCACGGCAGTAGCTGCACGTACCGCAGGCGACCGTGGAGGGCACGACCACCCGGTCACCGGCCCGGAAGTTCCGTACGCCCTGCCCGACCTCCTCCACGATCCCCACGGCTTCGTGGCCGAGGATCCTGCCTTCCCGCATGCCCGGCATCGTGCCCCGGACGAAGTGCAGATCCGTGCCGCAGATCGCGGACGTGGTGATCCGCACGATCGCGTCGTACGGATCCTGGATCTTCGGCTCGGGCACGTCGTCCAGACGTATGTCACCTACGGCATGCCACACGACGGCCTTCATCGGCGCTCCCTCTCCTCAAGCGTTCGGGCGGACGGCTGGCGAGTGCCCGACCACTCGCCGGCGAAACGGGTCGGTGAGCCGCACCGCACGGAAGGGAAGGGACGTACGGCGACGGGAGTGGTCCTCGCCGTGCCAGCGGTCTCCGGTACGTCGGCAGACCTCAGCGGGCGTCGATCGCCGGCCGCCGTGGAACCGCACGCGCCGTGCCGACCGACCGGCGACCCGGACAGCGGTGCGTCGGCCCCGGGTCGAGGAGTACTCCCGGAGGCACGTCCCAGCGCCCGTCGACGGCACGGCACCGGAAGAGAAGGAGACACCATGACGATCAAGGTGGCAACGGGCACGCTGGTCGTCTACACGGACGTGGCGTGCGCATGGTCCACGGTGGGACTGACCCGGCTGTACGCCGCCCGCGAGCGGGCGCAGGATCGGCTGCGCGTGGACCACCGCCTCTTCCTGCCGGAGGACGTCGACCGCTTCCCGGTCCCCAAGCACTACCTGGACGCCGAGATCCCCGTCGTGGGACACCTGGTCCCGGAACTCGAATTCAAGCCGTGGCAGCAGGACCATCGGCCTGGCCGGTGACCGTCACCCCGGTGAACGAGGCGTGCACACCGCGAAAGCCCAGTCATACGCGGCCGCCGAGCAGACGGACATGGCGCTGCGGCTGGCGTTCTTCCGCGACAGCCGGTGCATCTCGCTGCACCACGAGGTCCTGGACATCGCCTCCGTCTGCGACCGGGTGGACGCCGACGCGCTGGCCGAAGACCTCGACACCGGCAGCGCCCGCGGCGCGATGATGCGCGACTACCGTGAGTACCACGACAAGGTGCAGGGCAGCCCGCACTTCTTCCTCCCGGACGGGTCCGACGTCCACAACCCGGGCATCAACCTGCGCTGGGAGGGCGAGCCCGGTGCCGGCTCCCCCGTGGTCGAGAACGACACCCCCGGGGCCTACGAGGTGCTGGTACGCCGCGCGCTGGGGTGAAGCCTGTGCCGTGTTGCGGGGCCATGGCTCGTGCGTGGCGTCTTCCGTCACCTCAACCGGGCCGGTCCCTGCCTTCCTGTGCATCGTACCCGCGTGGAGGAGCCCGAGCGGGGTAGCAGGTCCCCCTGGGAGAACGCACGACCACGACTGAACGGCCGGCCGTGCTGGTGGGGAGGGTTCCCTTGCCACGCCGCGGTAACCACAATCAGAAACCGGCGCCGAGGCACCGAAAGTAGCGCGTGATCGGTCAATTGCCGCCGAAACGAGCTTCCGTAGGGGGTGCGGACCGCTCAAACAGGCGTGCAGTTCCTCTCCGGATTCCTGCCCAATCTGATTTTATTCCCCTGATCCGGAGCTGGGCACGCTCGACGGCGCCGTTCACGTCATCACCGTGGCACCCGGAGCGGCAGCCACTGCCCTGCTGACGACTCCCGTCTCCCTGAACCTTTCCACAAGAGCTCTCCTGCGGTACTCGGCACACATGCTCTCAGGCAGCATTCGTTACTTCCCCGGTTCACAGGGAATGCGCATCGCACCGAAAGAACCGCCGTGCGAATATGCCACCAGTAAGGCAGCATGGCGACACCGAGCCGAACGAGAGGAAAAGGCCATGCCTCGAGGTTCCAGCCCGAAGCGGGAACGGCAGTACGAGCACATCAAGGACAGCGGCAAGAAGCGCGGCATGTCCGAGGACCGGGCCGAGGAGATGGCGGCCCGTACAGTGAACAAGGAACGTGCCCGCTCCGGTGAGGCGAAGTCCGCCAGCCGGAGCTCCACGCAGGGGAAGTCCCCCTCTCAGCGCGGCGGCGAAAAGTCCGGGAACCGCTCGAAGAAGCCGACCCGGGACGAGCTCTACCAGGAGGCAAAAAGCCGGGGCATCGAAGGCCGCTCATCGATGAACAAAGAGCAGCTGGCCAAGGCGCTGGGTCGTTCATAGGGAACCCGTTTCCAAAACCTATGGACACACTGCCGCTCCGGCACCTGTGAGGCCGGTGTCTGACGAAAGCAATCGGCGCAGCAGGCACCAGAGGCGGTTGCCCTTGCCGCAACCACTTTCGACGTTCAAGGGTGGGACGGTGTTGCGCCGGTTTGGCCGTAGAGCGCAGCGATCCAGTGAACCCCACCCTGGTGTAAAGCACCGGCAACCGGCCTGCTTTCCTCGTATCAGCAGACCAGCCCCCAAGGCAGTCGGGCGTGCCCGTACGTTCAGCGAGCGGCGGCAGGCGATACGGTCCGGCGCCGCCGCAAGCGGCGGGGCCGGACCCGCCAGTGCCTGACCTATGGGTCAACTCCCCCGTACCTGACACTTTTCTCTACGCGCCCCCTTCCGGGCCGCCACGCTGGTCCAGCCCTACACGTGGTGGCGAGACGTGGCGGCGGCCGCAGAAGGGCTACGGCTCCGGGTAGGAGGTTGTCACCAGCAGAAGCCGGTAGGACCCACAGACGCTGAAGCAGCGGCACGGGGGCAGAAACACGGAACCTCTCGGAAACACGCATTGCCGAACGAGAAGCTTCCCGACCGCGCGAGACACAACGAGGAGTCCGGCCCTCCGGGGAAACCGCAGAGCCTGACCTGCGCGGCCTCCATGTCGTGCAGGCTCGGCCCACAGGTGGCCTTCCGGCACAGCTCCCGGGCCGCTTACGAGCCGAACCGTACGTACAGGGCCTGCATCGCGATCGCGACGGCGGATCTGCGGCGGTGTGTCCGGCCGCCCGTTCACCAAGGGTGCATGCCACCGGGGGCATCTCCGCTGGGAACAGCTCACCGCATGGTTCGGCCAGGGACGCGAACCCGCTTCTGACCGAGGCCGGATTCCGGCAGGCCCGACACCTCAGGCCCGATCGCCCTCCCGGCCCGTTTCCCCTCCCCCGACGATGAAGGGTCCGCCCCCGTCCCTCACCCGACAGGGCCGGAACGCCGAGGTCTTCACTGGTCCCGCGGAACAGCGGACGACGCCGGCACCGGCCGGGCGCGCGTACTGCGTGCGGCTCCTTCGGTCACGGGCCGGTCAGGATCTGCGGAGAGAGATTTTTGATCATGGTGTTGGTCCAGCGCATCTGCCGCAGGGTCGCCGGGTGGCACGCGGAGGCCAGGCCGAGAAGTCGGTCGTCCCGGGTGGCCTGTGCGGCCTGGGCGAGCATCTCCCAGTGCAAGGAGTTCTCCGTGGCGCCGAGGTGGAGCTCCCGCAGGTCGCGCAGGAGCAGCAGCCCGGGCTCGGAGCGGTGTGACACCGCCTCGGACGCCTTCTGCCTGAACGTGGACACCAGGGCCGGGAGGCGTGTGTCGGCGGAGTCGTCGAGGTCCAAGCCGTAGTGACCGGCGGTTTCGGACAGGCACCGGACCTGCTCGCGGGACCAGCCGGCGAGGTCCGTGGCGACGTGGTGAACCTCGTGCTCGGTGCGGTGGCGCTCGGCTACGGCCGTCAGGTGCCTCGTCAAGTGCTTCTCGCCGTGGTGGAGGGCCCTCAACAGGAAAGCGACGCCGTTCACCGGTTCTCCTCCTCGGGACTGTCCCAGGTGCCGTCGGCCGACTGGGTGACGAGGGCGGACGGGCCCCCGGTCGTGGCCGGTACGGCGCCGGAAGCGGGGGCGGACGCAGCGGTCGTCGGCGCGGGGGCGCTACGGCCGTCGCCGCGCTCCACCAGGCGCAGCGCGGCTGCGGCGGTCTTGAACAGCGGCTGCTTGGAGGCGGGGTCCCAGTCGGTGACGGTCGTCTCGTTCGCGGCCCGCCCGGGGATGTCGCCTCCGGGGGCGTGCCCGGCCCCGGTGTCCCAGTAGCCGTAGTGGAAGGGGACGAAGAGCAGACCGGTCCGGATGTCGGTGACCCGCAGCCGGCCCCGCAGGGCACCGCGGGGTGTGGTGACCTCCACCAAGTCACCTTCGCCGAGTCCGAGCGCAGCGGCGTCGGGGGCGGACGCTTCCACCCACACGTCGGGGGCGGCGGCGTTCAGCTGGGGTGCCCGCGCCGTCTTCGTACGGGTGTGGAAGTGGTAGACGGTGCGGCCCGTGGTCAATTGGAAGGGGTACGCGTCGGTGGGCTCCTCGTGGGGCGGGAGGTAGTCGGCTGCCTTGATCATGGCCTTGCCGTCGGGATTGAGGGAGCGGTATTCGACGACGCTGTCGGCCGCACCGGTCGCCAAGTCCTTGCCGTAGTTCTCGCAGATGTCGGGGTGGGCCCAGCTGATGCCGTCGGTGTAAAGGCGTTCCGTGCCGTCCGGGGCCTGTTCGTTGCACGGCCACTGGATGCCGCTGCCGCCGCGCAGCTTGTCGTAGGTGAGGCCGGTGTAGTCGCAGGGACGTCCGGCGCTGCAGCGTTTCCACGCCTCGAAGGCGGACTCCGGGTCGTGCCAGGTGACCAGCGGGCCGCCGTCCTTGTCGCGGAAGTCCATGCGGGCCGCGTAGTCGAGGAAGATGTCCAGGTCGGGTTTGGCCTCTCCGGGCGGCTCGACCGCCTTGTCGGACAGGTGCACCGTGCGGTCGGCGTTGGTGAACGTGCCGGCCTTCTCTCCCCACGTCGCCGCAGGCAGGACCACGTCCGCCAGTTGGGCGGTCTCGGTGAGGAACAGGTCTTGGACGACCACGAAGAGGCGGTCCTGCGCCAGGATGGAGCGGATGCGGGCGAGTTCCGGGAGCGAGACCGCCGGGTTGGTGCCGCTGATCCACAGCATGCGGATCGAGCCCTGCTCGGCGTAGCGGAACATCTGCATCGCGTGCGTGGGCGGGGCGTAGTGCGGGATGGTCTTCGGGTCGACGTTCCACACTCGCGCCAGATCGGCGACGTGCTCGCTGTTCTGCCAGTTGCGGAAGCCCGGCAGGTCGCCGTTGGCGCCGCATTCACGGGTGTTCTGGGCGGTGGGCTGGCCGTTCATCTGCAGAACGCCGGCCCCCGGGCGGCCGAGCATGCCGCGGATCAGGTGCAGGTTGTTGACCTGCACGGCGGCGGCGGTGGCCTGGTGGGACTGGTAGACGCCCTGCAGCACCGTGGACAGCAGCCGGTCGGCCGTCCCGAGGAGCTCTGCGGCCTCCTCGATCCGGGCGGCCGGCACGTCACAGATGTCGGCCGCCCGCTTCGGGGGGTACTCCTTCACGCGGAAGGCGAGCTCGTCGAAGCCGACGGTGTGCGCCGCGACGTAGTCGTGGTCCACGCGGTCCGCACGGATGATCTCGTGCAGGAGCGCGTTGAGGAGGGCCACGTTCGTGCCGAGGCGTGGCGCCAGGTGGACGGTCGCCTCGCGGGCCACCCGGGTGGGACGCGGATCGACGCACACGAGGCGGGGAGGATCGGCGCCCTCCAACCGGTCGAGGATCCGCATCCACTGCACCGGCTGCGTCTCGGCGAGGTTGTGCCCGAACAGGGCGATGACGTCGGCGTGGTCGATGTCGTCGTAGCTGCCGGGTTGTCCGTCACAGCCGAAGGACTCCTTCAGCGCCTCGGCGGCGGTGGAGGTGCACAGGCGGGTGTTGCCGTCCAGGTGGTTGGTGCCGATCCCGGCCCGGGCCAGCACCGCCAGCGTGTAGTACTCCTCCAGGAACAGCTGTCCGCTGGTGTAGAAGCCGATCGCGCCCGGTCCGTGCTCGTCCAGCAGCCCGCGGGAGCAGGCGACGACCCGGTTCATGGCGGTGTCCCAGTCGCACTCGACCAGGCGCCCGTCCTGGCGGACGAGTGGCCTGGTCAGCCGGTCGGCTGAGGCGTTGGCCTGCCACCCGAAGAGGTCCTTCGGCCCCAGTCGGCCGTGGTTGACGCGGTCCTGCGCCCGGCCCCGCACGCCCACGATGCGCCCGTCTGCGACGGCGATGTCCATGGCGTCGCCGTCGGAGTGAAGGATCGACGCGGCCTGTACCCACTGCTGGACGTCGTCCGGTTCGACGCCCGCCTCAAGGTACGTGTCGACGCGCGCCGGCCACGGCTCGTGCCGTCCGTACGGGGTGCGGCTTCCCCATGGCTGCGCGATCCGGTCCACCGACGCGTCCACGTCCACCTCCCAGCGTCCCTGCGGCCCGTGGAGCGCCGCCCGTCATCGGTACCCCTCGTCTCCGGCCCCTAACGTCCGAGTCGTGTCCCGCTGGGCCCATGACGTCCGATGACCGACCGGCAGAAGGCGTCCTCCGCGTCGACCGACAGCGGTCGAGGCGCTTCGGAGGCGGCTGCCGACGCGGGGGCGATCGGTGTCGGCTGCGGAGACGGCCCCGAAGGTGGAACGGTGCGTGTCCCCGCCGCCCGTGCGCCCGGACCCGCCGTGCGGCGCCCGCCATGGCGGCGGACTGCCGGCTCGTCGCCGCGCGGCGGGTCCACGGGCGTGCCCGTGACGCGGGGCCCGTCGGTTGCCGCCCGTGCGGCTCAGCCTTCGACGCCGGTGGCGGAATGGGACGCACCGACGGGCTTGGACTCCGGGGACCCGCGCTGCCTCAGGTAGATCGCGAGAATGGCCATGGACGCGACCGCCAGCAGCTCGGACTGCCAGTTCTGCAAGCTGCGGCTCCAGAAGTCCGCCGAGGAGAGGTACTCGGCCCATGTGACGGGAGCCTGGAACCGGCGCAACTGTTCCTCGTTGTAGGCCGCGACACCGGTGACCGACTGCGTGAGCCAGGAGAGGAGGAAGACGGCGCCCATGACAAGGCCCAGAGACCGGGAGAAGACGATCCCGCGCCAGTCCTTGTGCCTGGCCCAGCGGGGTGAGTCCTCCGTGGCGTGCTCACCGACCATCTGGTCCTCGTCCGATTCGGTGCCGGCCTTGCCGAGCTCCTTGGACTCCGGCGACCCGCGCTGCAGCAGCCAGACGGTGGCGAAGATGTACAGGAAGAACTGCAGGTACTCCGACTGCCAGTTCTCGGTGACGTCGACGGCGAAGTCCGACGACGTCACGTAGGCGCCGAAGCCCACGGGCGGCAGACCGTCGCTGACGAGCTGGTTGTTGAACTGGGCGCGCCCCGCCACGGCCTGGCCGACGAGAGCGAGGAGGAACGTGGACAGGAAGAACAGTCCGAGGCCGTTGTCCCGCAGAAAGCGCCGTACGCGGTGCCGCTCCGGTGCGGTGTCCTCGCCGGGCTCCGGTACGGTGCTCATCGGTGCGTCAGCCCCAGCGTCATGAAGTACGCCAGACCACCGACGATCACCAGCAGGGTGCCGGTGAACAGTGCCCTCATGGTTTCTCACCCACCCTTGATCTCGCATTCGTACGGCCGCTGGGGGCGCGGCGCGCATCCGGCGGCCGTCACCTTCCAGCCGGCTGGGAAGCGCGCCAAGAACACGGTGTCCTGTTCCAGCACCACCCGGGCCTGGTCGCCGTACACATCCACCTCTCGTACGGCACCTGCCGCAGGAAGCTCCCGCTCCTCGATCGCCTGGCCGATCGCCTGCTCACACCGGCTCTTGGCGGACTGTTCCAATTCCTCCCTGGTGGCGGGCGCAAAAGCCGCGCACAAACGATCGTGTCGTCCGGCGCCCAGCGCCTGCTCGAACCGGGTGACTTCCGCGGTGACCTCGTCACGCCGCTCGGGAAGCGTGCCGCAGGCACTGACCGCGGCGGCAAGGACCACCAGCATCCCGACACCCGGTCCATGCCACCGTCCTCGCACCCTGCCTCCCCGGCAGCCTGGGCAGAAGCGGTTCCGCCCGGTCGTTCAAGTGGAATGCGGCTACCCGCTCACGCGACGTTCACGCTCGTGTAGTACACAACCGCTCAGCCGATGACATTTCCCCCGAGGAACCGGTGGCGTTTCCCTCAAGAAGAGGGATAGGCGGAATTCGCAAGGCACGAATGCCGTGGGTGAACCGCTTTCGGCCGGCTTTCCCCGCACGACAGGGGCAGGAAGGCCGGACAGCGGACCGACCGGCGTGCGGGTCGCCGTACGGACGAGGAAGAAGGCGCCACGTCCCGGGAGGGACGTGCTCCGAGACGCCGCCCTGCCAGCGATCGGCGACGGAATCTCGTCGCAGTGCGCACGGAGTCCGCCGGCCGTCCTTCGGGTCCCGGGACCGGTTCCTCCCGCTCACGGCCGCAGGGTGGCAGAAGCACGGCTTGCCGGGGAGACACCCGCATCGTCTGCCCCCGCCTAACGGCCAGGCTTCGTCTCGTAACGGGGCCCGAGGTCGGGAGAGTCCGTGCCGCCCAGCTCGCTCACCAGACCATGGGTGGTGGTCAGGTCATGGGCAGGGTGCGGGTCTCGTCCTACGGCAGACCGATGCGGCGGGACACTTCGGCCAGGTACACCCCCCTCACCCCGGTGCTGCCACTCCGCCTCGGCCACAGCCCGGAAGACCCGCTCGTACGTCTCCGAGTAGTCCTGCCGCCCCCGCCCGGTGAACGAGCGCTCGGCGGACCCGGCAGCCGTCCGGGCGCCGTCTTACTCGCGGGAGGCGGACCGCTGCTCGCCGCGGTGCGGCGTCGCCGTCCTCTCTTCGTGCGACGCCGAGGCGGCCTTGTGCATGCGCTGCTTCGACACGCCGGTCGTCGTACCGCGCCCGCTCGGCTGCTCGCCGGCCCGCTCGACCTCCAGCGCCGCCTCGCGCCGCTGGTCCTGGTCGCCTTCCCTCTTCTTGCGCACCATGATCGGATCCTTTCGTGCTCGACGGGCCGCCTCCGTCCGCCGCGGCTGGGGGCGGCTCGGCCTGCCGTTGATGTCGCGCCCTTTCCACCTCTGGCGAGTGACCAGACAGCCCAGTGGTATACCGAGGCCGGAGGTGTCTCGTGTGCTTCCTCCGGCGCGCTGGTGAGCGCGATTCATCGCGGTCGTGGACCATGGGAGTGTCCGGGGAAAGACCGGGTAGGCGCCGACGCGAACGGGCGAGCGGCGCCCGTGCGGTGTACGAGGAGACCTGTCATGCTGATGGCCCACCCCGCGGTTCTGCGTGATCTCGTCGAGCAGTACGAGACCCTGGCCGCGCTGCACGCGGAGGCCGGGGGCCAGGAGGTCCGGCAGCGTATGGCGGATGTGACCTACACCCTGTGCGTCTCGACCGGCACGCGGGACGTGGACGCCGCTCTGAGCGCCGCCAGGGAACGACTCGGCACGGCGGCGGTCGGCAGCCTTCCGCCGGCCTGACGGAGAGCGTGCCGTGACGGGCTCCGTCCGCGGGGAACGCATGCTCGGCCGACTCATGCAGGACAGCCACACCGCCACCTTCGAACAGCTTCCGAACCTCATCGCCCGGCACGGCGCCGACGCGGGCCTGCACGACGTGGTGATCTTCGTGGTGGACCTGCGCGATACGGTGCTGCGGCAGGTCACCGGGCGAGGAGCCGATGCCGGCGAAGGTGGGACGCGGGTGGCGATCGACGGTACGCTGCCGGGCCGCGCGTACCAGCGCGTGGATCTGCTGGCCGAACCGGACACCGGTACACACCGAAATCTGCGGCGGTGGTGGGTGCCTGTCACCGACGGCGTCGAGCGTCTGGGCGTCCTGCGGGCGGACACCGCCACAGACGACGCGCAGACCCGCGACGTGCTGCGGGACCTCGCCTCCATGGTGGCGTTGCTGCTGCTCAGCAAGCGTTCCTTCAGCGACTCCTTCGCACGGCTGGTACGCACCGAGCCGATGAACGTGGCGGCGGAGATGCAGTGGAACCTGATGCCGCCTCCCGCGTACGCCGGACACGGCGTCACCGTGGGTGCAGTACTGGAACCCGCCTACGGAGTGGGCGGCGACGCCTTCGACTACGCCGTGGCCGGCACCATCCTGCACCTGAGCGTCTTCGACGCCATGGGGCACGACACCGCTGCCGGGATCACGGCCAACGTGGCGGTGGCGGCCTGCCGCAATGCCCGTCGCCAAGGCATGTCCCTGCCCGACACCAGTCAGGCGGTGGAGGAGACCCTGTCGCAGCAGTTCGGCTCCACCCGGTACGTCACCGGCATCCTCGCCGAACTCGACCTGGTCACCGGACGGCTGACCTTCGTCAACCGCGGCCACCCCCTTCCGCTCCTGCTCCGCGACGGCCGGTGGACCACGGAACTGGCCTGCACACCGGCCGGTCCGATGGGCACGGGCCTGGGCCTGCCCGTCATCCCGTGCCACGAGCAACTCGAACCCGGTGACCGGCTCCTGCTCTACACCGATGGGGTCGTCGAAGCCCGCGGCGCCTGGGGCAACCAGTTCGGCAGGGACCGCTTCGTCGAATTCGTCCTGCGCCACCACTCCGGGCGCCACACTGTCCACGAGACCCTGCGTCGGCTGATGCACTCCGTCCTGGAGCACCATGCGGGTGAGCTCGACGACGACGCCACCGTCCTGCTCGCCGAATGGCGCGGCGGCCACCAAGACGCGCTCACCCCCTGACGCGGAACCGAAGCGACGGCCACACAGCAACACGGTCACCGGGACGACGACCGGAGCACCGACCTCGCAGCCGACCGGTGAGAGCGCGGGCGGACGGCCGCGCTCCGGGCGGGGCGCGGCCGGAACGGCACGACCACAGTTCGATCCCCCGTGTTCGTGTTCAGCCCCTCCGCGGTCCTCGGCGCTCTCGCCGGGGTCGTGACGGTGGGAGCGCCGGGAAGGATTTCGGCACGCTACTGATGCGGCAGGTCCTTCCCGGTCCGCAGCGGGACGACGCCCTCGTCGGCGCCGCCTCTGCTGCTCCGCGCCCATGCGAGCCCCTGCGGCCCGTCCGAACTCGACGTGAACAGGCACCTCGGTCTCGGCCCGGGCAGGTGTTCCTGCTGCCTGTCCACTCGCCCGACCTCAATCCGGTCGAGTGCGTATGGGCACATGTCAAGCGCAGACTGGCCAACCTTGCCGTCGTCGCCTGGGACCGACTCGAAGTCCTCCTGTCCAACCGGCTCAGGCGCCTGCCGCACCGGCCTGACACTCTCGACGGCTTCATTGTCGGCACCGGCCTGACCCTCGACGAACCAGCCTCACCCTGACGAGCCGAAGTCAGTACTCATCGCCCAGCCCATGTACACCCTCAACGGCCTTGCGGCGAGCTGCGCCCCGTCAGCGCCCGACACGTTCCACCCCTGCGCGGTACCGTGTAACGCCGGGCCCGGGCGGGCCGGACCGGGCTCAGTCTGCCTCCGGCGCCCCGATTGCCGCACTGCCGTGGAGGAACGAGGTGGCCTCCTCGCCGAGGTACTCGACGCGGTGGGCGAGCCGGACGAATCCGCCCTCGGCGCCGTACTTCTCGGACGTGAAGACCTCGTACTACTTGAAGTCGGGCTCCGTGTTCGGTGTCCACTCCAGAAACACGCCGCCCTGGAGCCCCACGGCAACCGCCGGGACACTTGCCGCCGGGAGGCCCGAAAGGGAGCACCCCTGCGTCGGCGGAAGGGTGGCGTGACTCCCTGCCGGGTCCACCCGACGAAAGTCCTCCTCGCCGACGCGAGGTGACCCCGCCGTAGGCAAGAATGCTTCGTAGCCGCAGGATGCCGCCAGGACGGGGACCGTAGCTCCGGACCGTCTACCGACCGCCTCCAAGCCGGCAGCAGACGGAGAACCTGCCGTCAGAACCCTGGGGACCACAGCGGTCACGCAGCGTGTCTGTCATACCGCTTCAGAGGAGCGACGCCCCCATGGCTCTCCCCTGTGGCGCAGTTCATCCCTGGGGGGAATCTGGGGAGAACGAACGGCCCCGGGGAGTCCGTGGGGAGAATCGTCTGCGCAACACGGCGCAATCCCGAAAGCCGAAGAAAGACACATCTTTGCAAGTCAGAGGTGTTTTCCACCTCGTCGCCGCAGGTCAGCGCCACCCAGTGGAGGACTTCAAGAAGATCTCCTCCTGGGCCGCCATCCTCTTCGCACCCACCCTGGTGGGAACGGTCTACGCCATGGACTTCGACCACGTGCCGGAGCTGCACCGGGCGGGCGGGTACCCGTTCGCGATCCTGCTGATGGCGGGGGTCTGCACCAGCCTGTACTTCGTCTTCAAGCGGCGGGACTGGCTGTAGGCGGCGGCACGGACCCGCCGATCAATCTCGCGGTAGCGAATGTTCCGGAAGGGCCTTTTCGGGGTCCTGGGGAGGACGCGCGGCGCTGGGGAGTGGGCGGCACGGTCCCTCACCTGCCCTTCCGTGTCCCTGCCACGGCCTCGATGAGGGAGAACGGTGCCGCGTCCGTGAGGGGGGTGACCGATGTGAGGGACAGGCCCGCGCGGTGGCACACCTCCTCGAAGTCCCTGCGGGTGCGCTCCCTGCCGCCCAGGTTCACCAGCATGTTGAGGTCGCTCAGATAGGTGACTCCGCCGTCGGTGACGTCGGCTTCCGCGCTGGTGTCGACGACTTCGGGAAGAACGGGCTCCACGATCAGGACGAGGCCGCCGGCCGGCAGCACCTCGCGGCAGTGGCTCAGGATCGTGACCGCCTGGTCGTCCGTCCAATCGTGGAGGACGCTCTTCATCATGTAGAGGTCCGATCCCTCGGGGACCGAACGGAAGAAGTCCCCGGCGATCAGGGAGCAGCGCTCCTCCACACCGTGCCGCGCCATCGTCTTCGGCGCCTCGGCCAGGCCCTGCGCCGTGTCGAAGACCGTACCGGTGAGGCCCGGATGCGCGGCGAGTACACCGGCCAGGAGGGTTCCGTCGCCCCCGCCGACGTCGGTGACCGTGGTGAACCGGTCGAAGTCGAAGGCGTACGGCAGCGCGGCGGCGGCCTCCGAGACGGCTTGGCTCATCGCCGCATTGAAATCCGCGGACAGTTCGGGGTGCTGGGCGAGGTGGCTGAAGAAATCCGTGCCGAAGACGGCGTCGAACGCGACCTCGCCGGTGCGGATGCTGCCGTCCAGGTGCTCCCAGGCGCGTACGATCGCCGGTTCGGTGAACATCCTCACGAACGACGTGAGCGAGTCGGGGCGCCCGGGGTCGAGGAGTGCGCCCGCGGGGGTCACCGAGAAGGTACCGGGGGCGTGCTCCCGCAGCAGGCCGAGCCCGGTCAGGGCGCGCAGCAGCCGCGTCATGGGCTGGGGTTCGGCTCCGGCGTCGCCGGCCACGTCGGCGGCCCGGCGTGGCGTATCGCCCATCAACTCCACCACTCCCAACCGGACTGCGGCGCGCAGGGTCTGCGCGGCCATGCTCCCGAACGCGAGGCGGACGATCAGATCGCGGTCGGCCACGCCTGCTGCTTGGACATCGGTGTTCGCCATGGATGCTTTCCCATCTTCGTGTGGTGGTACGTGCATGAGCCGGCCTGGACACTCGTGCCTGTGGCCGGTCCCTTCGGTGTGGGCACGGGTCAGTCGGCGGACGTGGTGCTGCCGGCCAGAACGCCCGGCGTGCACCCGGCGAGGGCCAGCACGTCGCGATGGAGATGGGGCTGGTCGGCGTATCCGCAGGCCAGGGCGACGTTGCTGGCGCTCTCGCCCGCGCGGAGCGCTCGGGCGGCGTGGTCGAAGCGGACCAGCATGGCGGCACGCTTGGGGGTGAGGCCGATCTGGGCGGTGAACCTGGACCACAGCCGCTTGCGGCTCCATCCGGAGGACGCGGCGAGGTCACCGACCCGTATCCGGCCTCGACGGGCCACGATGGTGGCCCAGGCCGCGGCGACCTCGGGCGACATCGACGGTGCCCCCGCAGCCCGCTTCCTGAGGAACTCGTCCGTCAGCGCGAGGCGTTCCTGCCACGTCTCGGCGTCGGTCAACTGCTCATGGAGGCGTCGCTCGTGGCGCCCCCACAGGTCCTCAAGAGCGGTGACGGATCCGTCCAGTTCGCGCGGGGAAACGCCCATCAGCGCATAGGCGGCCCGGGGTGACAAGCACACTTCGACGCACTCCACGCGCTCGCCACGGATGCGGGCCGGGCCGGGCGACAACGGGGCGACGAGGCTCCTCATGGGCTGGTGCCCCGTGGCACTCTCCACCGTGACCGGGTTGCCCCCCAGCCCGATGACGACGACCACGGTGGGCTGGGGAAGCACCCGCAGGTCCAGCCCGGCGGCGGCGCGGTCCCGGAACCCGGCCATCCGAACGCCGCCGAGGGAGGTGCCGCCGAGGGGATGGGCGACCTCCCAGCCGTTCTCGGCATCGCGATCCGTGGAGCCGGCTCCCGCTTCGTGTCTGCGCATGCCTCTACCGTCGCCGACTTCGGTAGTCCTGTCTTGTACGAAAGTTCCGTGGCTTCACCCCACGGATCAGACCGTCTTCGCGGGGCGGTGCCTGGTGCGTGCCGGTGAGCGGTGGTCTGATGCGTGCCGGGACGCCGCGGCGCAGGCATGATCCGCCGGACAGGCCCCTGGTGACACCGGGTCGGCGGACGAGGCCGAACCGGCCGCCATGAACCACGCCTCGAGACGAGGAGTCATCATGGCCTTCGACATCACCGCCGACGCCCCCGTGGCTCTCGCCTCCCTCTACGACCACTTCGGCCTGCCCCACACCCGGCCCGCGGCCCGGATCGGCGGCCACCTCGACGTGGCGGCCCGGGAGGCCGAGGAGCGGCGGCCAGGCCGCGGCGCGGACCCGTGTCGTCGGAGGCACGCCTCGCCGCGGCCGACGCATCGCGCTGCCGCCCGAGCACGGGCGTGGGCCGCCGGGATGTTCCCCGGCGTCCCGGCCGTCCGTCACGTCCGGAGGTAGGAGGCGCCGTTCAGGTCCAGGACCGTACCGGAGGCCCACTCGGCGGCGGGGGACGCCAGCCACAGCACGGCCTCTGCGATCTCGGCGGGTTCGGCGACCCGCCCGAAGGGGCTCTGCGCGCGGATCGCGTCGCCCTCCGCGCCCTGGAGGCGGGCCGCCACCCGTTCCGTCGCGAAGAAGCCCGGCGCGACCGACGCGACAGCGATGCCGTACGGCGCGAGCGACACCGCGAGGGACTGACCGAGAGCGTGGACGGCCGCCTTCGTCGCCCCGTACGCCGGATGGTCCGGCTCACCGCGGAACGCGCCGCGCGACCCGATGTTGATGATCCGGCCGCCGCTCCCCTGGTCGATCATCCGACGCGCCGCCAGGTGGCTCAGATGGGCGGTGGCCAGCAGGTTCACGGACACGTGCCGCTGCCAGGCCGCCACCCACTCCTCATAGGACGTCTCCGGCAACGGGTGAGGGCTGTTCACCGCCGCGTTGTTGACCAGGACGTCGATCCCGCCGAGCGCGTCGGCAGCCGCCTCGGCGAGCCCGGCCGCGCCGGCCGGGTCGGCGAGGTCCTGGCCGATCAGCACGTGCCCCGCACCGGCGAGGCCGTCATACGTCCGGCGGGCCTCGTCCTCCCGCGTGGAGAAGTGCACGGCGACCCGGTCACCACGGGCGGCGAACGCCTCGGCGAGCGCCCGGCCCAAACCGCGCGACGCCCCGCTCACGAGCACCCGACGACCCGACGCGGGGATTCCCATGACGCCGCTCCTCCCTCACATGGACAACAGGCACGCGGCACCACCCAACACCACGGCCGCCTTGAGCGCAGCATCGCTCCTTGCGTGCCGCGGCGACCGATCGGGCGCACATGCCACTTCCACCCCGTGTGGTGGCGGCGGACGACGGCGTAGGCGGCCCGGATCGCCGCCGTCTCGGGGTGCTCCGCTCCGAACAGCCGTACCGCGTCGTCGAGGGCGCGTCGGAACACCGGGAGAGCGCGGGCCGGATCACCGGCCGCGACGTATGCGGCGGAAGTCCGGGGCGTTCGCGCCGCCGAGCCCGGAGAAGGGGCTCGCCGCACGCCTCACGGGCACGGTCGGCGGGGCCGGGCGCGCCGACAGGTTTCCCCGGGAACCGGAGCGTGTGTACGCGACAGCGCAAGTCCCCGTATGCGAAAGGCCCTTGGGGGTATCCGGGTGGCGGCCGGGAATCCTCCCCGGTCAGCTCTCACGGTGATCGTCTCGAAGGAGTGGCACATGAGCACGCAGTACGGCAACCAGCCCACCGGCCAGCAGCACGCGTCGACCAACAACAACGTGCTCAGCATCATCGCCATCGTGCTCGGGGTGGTCGCCCTGGTCTTCCTGCCGATCGTGTTCGGCGCCATCGGCCTGGTACTGGCAATCATCGCCAAGACCGTCCGGCACGAGCGGCTCGCGACGGTCGCCCTGGTGGTCAGCGCCGCCGGCCTGGTCGGCGGCATGATCCTGGGTGCCGTGGTCGCCGGCGCCTGAACCGCGCCCATGCCTCGGAGCTGAAGGCAGCCCACACGCCGGACTGTCTCGCCCAGGGCTCCGACCGTGGCAGGCGGAGCCTCCGCACGATACGCGCCCGATCAATCCGCCGTGTGCGGCGCATCCTCGCCGCGACCGAATCCGCCGTCCGACCACACCCGCGTCCTACGGGCCCGACCCGCCCGGCCCCGCAGCGAGGGTTCCTGGCGGAGACCGGCTTTATGCGACACCCTCTCGGCCTGGGCCCGCCTCCCCGCCTCAACCGACCCCCGGACGCCATGGGCGCGGGGGTCGTGGCGCGCCGCGAGGCGCGACTACCTCCACGGTCAGCAGATCAACGTCAGCCTCACCACGCTCAGTTACCGGCAGCGGGGGCGCAGCCATCCCGAGAGGCCGGCGTCCCCGCGCGCCGTCGGCGCGCTGGGGCCCCTGCTCAACCTGCCGGCGGGCGCTCGCCGCTGGGCCCCGTCGGCCCCGCGGCGGCGCCCCGCCGCACGACCCTGCGGTCGTCCAGCGGGTCCACGGTGAGAACCCCGACGTCGAGCAGGTCCTCGGGGACACCTTCTCCCACTTCAACGCCGGCCTCCGGCGGCTCGTCGTCCACGAGTCGCTGCGCGTGAACGAGCACCGATGGATCGAGGAGAGCCGCGTCATCGTCGTGGTGCGGGCCGTCCGCAGCGGAGTCCGCCACCTGACCGTGATCCACTCCTTGGACTCGCCCGCGGCCGACTCGATCGACCTCACCCTCCCCTACGGGCCCGCGCCGGCGGTGCGGTCTCCAGCGGCCACGCCTCCCGCTGCTCCTCCGGCGCCTTGGGCCGGCGCGCCGACCTCGCGCGCATCGGGTTGCGCACCAGGCGCTTGCCGTCGATCGCCGTCTCGAAGGCGTTCGAGAGGGTGGTGAGGATCTGCCGGGCCGCTCGTCTTCGAGCTGTGCGCCGACACCGCCGACGGGTCGTGGCGCGCGTTCGCCGTGTTGACGGTACGGACCGCCCTGCCGCTGCGGCAGGCGGAGAGCCCGGGCTTCGACATCTGCGCCGCACAGCGCCCGCGGGTTCCCCGGGCGGCACCCTCGCGACGCTCCGCCGCCCCGCCTACCGCGGCTCGCGGGCGGGCCGCCGGGGAAGGCCCCCAGGCGGCTGACCACGCCTCACCACGACGGCCCGCTGATTCCCCGCCGGCGCGGGCACGCGGACGCGCCGCGCCGGTGGGCGGACACGCCTCCGGTGACCGTTCGCCCGGCGGCGGTGCCCGGCGGGACGCGGGCCGCCCGGTTCACCGGCCGTAGGCGTCCTTCCGGGGAAGGGGCGCGACGTGGGCGTGGCGGCCGGGGCGGACGGCGGCGTGGCGCTGCCCGGGGCCCAGGCCGTCGCGGGCGGCGAGGGCGTCGGCGACGGCACCGGTGACGAAGGCGTAGACGGTCTTGTGCAGGAGGTCCACGACGAGTTCCCCGCGGGGCCAGGTGGAGGGCGGCGCGCCGACGCCGGTCGCGTTCTCGAGGATCTGGTCGTTGGTGAGGCGGACGACGGTGAACTTGGCGGAGGCCAGCGGCCCGCGCAGTCCCGCCTGGGCCATGACGGACCGCAGCACGCCCAGGAGGGCCGCCTGGCCGTAGTGCATGGCCCAGTTGACCGGCAGCGGCTGCACTCCGGGGCGCTCGGGCAGACCGGTCAGCCGCTGCAGGACCCGCGCCGGCACATGGGAGTCGGGCCGGCCGGTGACGGCCTGTTCGATCTTCTCGCCGAGGGTCATCACGACGCCTCCCACGGTGCCGGCGAGCAGTCCCTGCCACAGTGCGCGCTTGATCATGCCTTGGCGGGTACCCGGTAGCACCGCCTTCACCCGCCCGGGCGGCGGCGCGGGCGGGTGGGACCGGCGCGCTCCCCCGGGCTCCCGGTCGCGCGGCCGGCGGGCCCGGGCACCCGGTCCCCATGGGCGCGGTCGTCCGGCGCGCGGAAGGGCGGGGCCGCCGGTGCGCCGGATGCCGCGGGCAGGGTGCGCGGCGGGCGGGCCCCGTTCCGCCGCCGGGGTCGGTGCCGCCGAACCGAACCGCGCGGTCAGTCCGGGCCGTCGCACGGCCGGCGGGGCGTCCGCCGGGGGCGCGGCCGGGGGCCGCCCGCTCCCGGCCGGGCGCCCTCGTGACCGGTCACGCCGCGTTCCCGGGGAGCGGCCGGCGCGGGACCGGCCCGGCCGGGCGCCGCGGCGCGGCGCGTGGACGGTGGCACCGGCCGGTCCCGGCAGGGGGTGCCGTTCACCACGCCGTCTCGCGGACGGCGGGCGTGACGGTCCCCCGCCGGTTCCGCGCCGCGGTACGAGCGGAATGCCGGGGCCTGACGCACGAGTGCAGGGAGAACGTCATGGGTTCCTCGCAATCGTCCGTCCGCCGTCCGCCCCGGTCGCGCCGGGCCACGCCTGGCGACGCCGAACGGCCCGGCGCGCGCCGCGGGGACGGACGCGTCGCCCGGCGCGTGACCCGGCACCGGCGGCAGCCGTTCCGCCGCCGACCCGTCCGGTGGCGGGGCCCGGGTCTAAAGGTGACCGCGAGGGGTAGCCGCCGGGGTGGCCCGCCGGACGTGCGGCACACGCCGCTCCTGGAGGGAGACGGTTCATCATGGCACCGGCGCCGCGCCGCACGGCCCACGTGACACGGCCCGGGGCGCGGCGGGCCGTGTCGCCGGCGGCCGGCCCCGCCCGGCCCGGCGCGATCGCTCCGGGAGTACCGCTCACGCGCCGTGCCCACCCGCGACACGGTGACCCGAGGAGGACAACCATGACCCAGTCGATCGCGGAGCAGAGCGTCGAGGAACTCGGCGGCGAGGGCAGCGTCCTGGCGAGGCAGCGCCGGGACCACGCCGAACTCGAATGCCTGATGGGGCTGTACGAGTCGGGCCGGGGGACGCGGGAGGAGCGGCGGCGGACCCTCAAGGACGTCGTGCAGCTCACCTTCAGCCACGCCTTCGCCGAGGAGACCGTCCTGTGGCCCGCGCTGCGGCGCCTGGCTCCCGACGGTGAGGAGCTGACCGCGCGGGTGGAGAGCGAGCACCAGCGAATCAACGACCTCGTCACCGAGATGGAGCGGATCGGGGCGGACGACCCGCGTCACGACGAGCTGGCCGCCGAGGCGTTCGCCCTGATCCGGCAGGACATCCGGGACGAGGAGGACCTGCTGCTGCCCCGGCTGCGGGACGCCCTCGACGCCGCGCGCCTGCGCCGGCTGGGCTCGGTGTGGGAGTCCGTGCGCCGCACCGCGCCCACGCACCCCCATCCGGTGGTGCCCCGCAGGCCGCCGGCCAACGCCGTCCTCGGCGTGCCCCTGAGCGCCTTCGACCGGGCGAGGGACCTCCTTCCGGCCGGCACCCGGGCGCCGCGCGGCCGGACGCTCGCCGCGGCCGGGTTCTGCCTCGCCGCCGCGTGGCTGATCGGGAGGGCCGTACGGCGCGGCCGCTGACCCGGCCGCACCGCTCGCCCCGGGCGAGCGGTGCGGACCGCGGTCGGCGCGCCCGCCGCACGAGTCAGACCCGCCGCGTGATCAGCGCCCGCTTGACCTCCCTGATGGCGTTGGTGATTTCGATGCCGCGCGGGCACACCTCGGTGCAGTTGAAGATGGTGCGGCAGCGCCACACGCCGTCCTGGCCGTTGAGGATCTCCAGCCGCTGCTCCGCCGCTTCGTCACGCGAGTCGAAGATGAAGCGGTGGGCGTTGACGATCGCGGCCGGGCCGAAGTACTGGCCGTCGTTCCAGAACACCGGGCAGGAGGAGGTGCAGGCGGCGCACAGGATGCACTTCGTCGTGTCGTCGAAGCGCTCCCGGTCCTCCGGGGACTGCAGGCGCTCCCGCGTCGGCTCGTTCCCGGACGTGATCAGGAAGGGCATCACGTCCCGGTACGCCTGGAAGAACGGCTCCATGTCCACGACCAGGTCCTTCAGCACCGTCAGGGCCTTGAGCGGTTCGATCGTGATCGGCTTCTCCGGGTTGATGTCCTTGATCAGCGCCTTGCAGGCCAGCCGGTTCTTGCCGTTGATCCGCATCGCGTCGGAGCCGCAGATGCCGTGCGCGCAGGAGCGGCGGAAGGTCAGCGAGCCGTCCACGTCCCACTTGATCTTGTGGAGACCGTCGAGCACGCGCTCCTTCGGGTCGATCTCGATCCGGAAGTCCTGCCAGGTCGCCTCGTCCGAGATCTCCGGGTTGAAGCGGCGGATGCGGAAGGTGGCCGTGATGTAGGGGGACTCCGACCCACCGCCGCGGGGCTGCTTGTCGCTCGTCAAGGCCGCGATGCTCATGGTCTTCTCCCATTTACGCAGACCAGTGACCGAGCCAATGGGCCTGCCGCGTGAGTCGGGGGTTTTCCGTCCGGAATCATGCCGGATATTCGCATTCGAGCCTACGCCCTCACTCCGATGCCGGCCCTTCGCCGGCCCGGTGTGTCTCCCGTGGTCGCGAAGGTCCGCCGCGGGGCCACCACGGCGGGGGGCCGCCGCACCCGCGCGGGCGCGGCGACTCCTCAGTCCCGGTCGCCGGGCAGGTAGTAGGTCTGCCTCAGGAACGCGGCCACGTCTTCGAGCGCCTGGGCGTAGCCGGCCCTGTAGCGCGGGTCGGTGTCGGTGCGCCCGCTCTCCGCCCGCGCCCACCGGTCCAGGTGCAGGGCCATGCGCAGGTGGTTGCGGTACAGCGTGCCGTCCTCACCGTCGAGGGCGGCTCGCGCGCGGTCCTCGTCCCAGTCCTCCAGCGTGTCGGTGTCGAAGTCCAGCAACTCCTCGTCCGAATGCGGCATGTCCCTCCTCCTCGATCGACCCGTGCGCGCGCCGGGTCCGACACGGGCGCCGGCCCCGGCGGCGGTCACCGGACGGCCGGCGCGCCCACCGGGTCCGCGCGGACGGGCTCGGCGCTCCCGTGCGGGCCTCGCGTCCCACCCGGGCAGACCACACAGGACTTCTTGACACCTTGACATCCGAATAAGTCATACGACCTTCTTCAGGTGCTTTCGGGTCAGTCGTCGCGCACCGTCGACTAGAGATCTTTATAGTGCGAGAAGGCGGGATTTCGGACTTTCGCCCGCTGTGTCCTGCGCCGAAACTACTGGGGAATCCTCATGGTCACTTCCACGGAGCCGCCCACCCTCGTCCCCACGCCCGGTCGTGGCTGGGGGCGTATCGCCGTGGACTGGCTGACCACGACGGACCACAAGAAGATCGGGCACCTCTACCTGATCACGTCGTTCGCGTTCTTCGCGTTCGCCGGCGCCCTGGCCCTGGTGATCCGTGCGGAACTCGCCCGGCCGGGCCTCCAGCTCATCTCCAACGAGCAGTACAACCAGGCGTTCACCCTGCACGGCACGATCATGCTGCTGCTGTTCGCGACCCCGACGTTCGCCGGGTTCGCCAACGCGATCATGCCGTTGCAGATCGGCGCCCCGGACGTGGCCTTCCCACGGCTGAACATGCTGTCGTACTGGCTGTTCCTCTTCGGCGGCCTCATCGTCATGATGGGCCTGTTCACCCCGCAGGGCACCGCGGACTTCGGCTGGACGGCGTACACCCCGCTCAGCGGCGGGGAGCGCACCCCGTACACCGGCGGCGACATGTGGGTCATGGGGCTGGCGCTGTCCGGGTTCGGCACGATCCTCGGCGCGGTCAACTTCATCACCACGATCATCTGCATGCGCGCCCCCGGCATGACGATGTTCCGCATGCCGATCTTCACCTGGAACGTGCTGCTCACCTCGGTGCTGGTCCTGCTCGCCTTCCCCGTCCTGGCCGCCGCCCTGCTCGTGCTGCAGGCCGACCGCCAGCTGGGCGCGCACGTCTTCGATCCGGAGAACGGCGGCGCGCTGCTGTGGCAGCACCTGTTCTGGTTCTTCGGCCACCCGGAGGTGTACGTCCTCGCCCTGCCGTTCTTCGGCGTCATCAGCGAGGTCATCCCGGTCTTCTCCCGCAGGCCGCTGTTCGGCTACATCGGGCTGGTGTCCGCCACGATCGCCATCGCCGGCCTGTCGGTGACGGTGTGGGCGCACCACATGTTCGCCACCGGGGCGGTACTGCTGCCGTTCTTCTCCTTCATGACCTTCCTCATCGCCGTGCCCACGGGCGTGAAGTTCTTCAACTGGATCGGCACCATGTGGAACGGATCGCTCAGCTTCGAGCCGCCCATGCTGTGGGCCGCGGGCTTCCTGGTCACCTTCCTCTTCGGTGGGCTGACCGGCATCATCCTCGGCTCACCGCCCATGGACTGGCACGTCCACGACACCTACTTCGTCGTCGCCCACTTCCACTACGTCGTCTTCGGCACCGTGGTGTTCGCGATGTTCGCCGGCTTCAGCTTCTGGTGGCCGAAGATGACCGGCAAGATGCTCGACGCGCGACTGGAGAAGATCCACTTCTGGTCCCTCTTCATCGGCTTCCACCTCACCTTCCTCATCCAGCACTGGCTGGGTGCCGCGGGCATGCCCCGCCGGTACGCCGACTACCTCGCCGCCGACGGCTTCACCACCATGCACATGGTGTCGTCGATCGGCGCGTTCCTCCTGGGCATCTCGACCCTTCCGTTCCTCTACAACGTGTGGAAGACCTCCAAGATCGGCAAGCGGATCGAGGTCGACGACCCCTGGGGCTACGGCCGCTCCCTCGAATGGGCGACGTCGTGCCCGCCGCCCCGCCACAACTTCCTCACCCTGCCCCGGATCCGCTCCGAGGCCCCGGCCTTCGACCTGCACTACCCCGAGATCTCCCGCATCGACCGGTCCTGGAACGCGGGCCGGGACGTGGTGGACCCCGAGCAGGAGTCCGGCGGCTTCCTCCCGAAAGGCGAGCGGTGAGGCAGGGCCGGGCCCCGCACGTACGGGAGACGGCGGCCGGGATCAGCGCCATCGAGGGCTACCTCATGGCCCAGGCCACCATGCGGCGCGCCCGTGAGCAGGCCGAGGCGTTCGCCGGGCGGATGCTCTGGCTCACCACCGGGCAGCGCGAGGAAGTCGTCCGCCAGTACGCCGCGGACCACCTCGAACAGTCCAAGGGGACCCTGCAGGCGATCGTGCGCTGTGCGGCGGAGCTCCGCGAGGAGTACACCGCGCGGTACGAGGAGCTCCGCCAGCGCCTGCTCCGCATCGTCGTGGCCTCCCTCTCCCTGGCCGCGACCCTGGTCGCCGGCCTGGCGGCCTTCACCCTCCTCGGCCGCTAGGTCGTGTCTTCGAAGTCTCGTCTGCCTGCCGGCGTCTGGCACGCACTCCCCCGAGCTCTCGGCTGCGCTCGAGCAGGGGGACCCCCAGCCGCGTTGTCGTCGGTCGCCCATGCTCCGCAGTGGCTCCCTCCTCCGCCTTGCGATCGCACGCACCAGACACCGCCCGGCCCGCCCTACGGGCGAACGACGCCACTTTGAAGACACTCCTTAGCGCTCCGGCGGCCGGTTCGCCGGAGCCGGCGGTGGCGGCGGCCGGTGACGACGAGCGGCCGGCGCCCGGGCACGCGAAACACCCCGGCTGGTCGGGGGGAACCAGCCGGGGCGGCATGAGGGCGGGTACGAAGGGCGGTCGCCTCTCGGCGAGGGGCTCCGTGGGCTTCGACCGAACGATCTTCTCCACGGGCGATGAGTGAGGCCCGGGGACACTGTCCCTCCGTACCCACATACAGATGAACGATGAACCACCTCCCCCTGTTCCGGGAACGACGTGAAGCCCGTCACCCTCCCCCGGCCCGGACGGCACCCGGATGGGACGGCCCCCGGGGAAGGCCCCCACGCACACGCCACCGGCGGCCCCGCTGGTTCGATCCCGGAGCGGGCGGGTCCCGTGCCGGGCGCGGCCGTCCGCCAGGACTATCCGCGGGACAGGGGGAACCCGGGAAGCGAACGAAGGAGGTTGCGACGATGGCCGACGACGACTTCTACACACGTGACCGTCCGGACGACGCCAAGCTGCCGGAGGACCGGCCCAGGGGAGGAGCGGGCCCGGGTGGTTCCAGCGGCAAGGGCGCCAGGCCGATCTGGATCATCGTGGGCGCGGTGGCGGTCGTCATCGTCCTCCTGGCCCTGTTCATGCCGTAGGGGGCCGCTTCCCGCCCGTGGCGGTCGCCGGTAGGCGGCGCCCGGTGCGGCGCCGCCTACCGACCGGGGCCGGGGTCGTCCCCTCGTGTGGCGGGGCCGTCCCGCCGGGTGCCGGGGCCGTCCGGCCTTCCCGGCGTCGTGGCCGCCGGGCGGAGGGGATGGGGGCGGTGAGGACGGCGAGGCAGCCGACGACGAGCGCGATGCCGACCCAGCCGACGGCGGGGAGGCGCTCCCCGACGACGAGCACGGCGAGCACCGCCGCGACGGCCGGTTCGAGCAGGGAGAGCGTGGTGGCCGTGCCGGCGGGCACGTGGGCCAGACCCCAGCCGAACAGGACGTAGCCGGCGAACACGGGCACCGGCGCCATGTAGGCGCCGAGTGGTCCCCGCGTACGCGGGGGTGGTCTCGGCCGCAGGACCGGCGGCACCCCCTTGCTCGCGTGCTCCCCGTGCACGCGGGGGTGGTCCCGGCACGTCCGAGCTCGACCCGGAGCCCGGGCCGGCCATACGGGGACCGGCCCCGCGGCCGGGCGGGGCGGTGGTCAGAAGCGGAGCGGCACTTCCGCCGGCAGACGCGGGTAGACACGCGCCCACTGCCCCGTGACGCAGTCGACCACCCGCGTCTCGTCCTTGGCCGAGTGGGCGAAGTCCGCGAGGTTCCGTTCCCCGGCCGTCAGCTCGGCGCCCTGTCGTCGCAGGCAGTTCCCGACCGCCGTACGCAGTGGTTCGTCCATGACCTGCGGCTGCGCCGCGACGAACGTCGGCTCGACGAGCGACAGGTGGGAGAGGTTGCAGCTCTGGACCGCGCTGTTGTACGTGTCCGGGTCGCCGCTGGGGGTGATGGTGTAGATCAGCGTGAGGTTGTCGGCGGGGCTGCGGACGGGATCGGTGACCGGGTAGCCGGCGCCCCTGACGCAGGAGACGAACCGGCCCATCGCCGTGCGGTATTCGGCCGCGGTGACCTTCCCGTCGCCCAGCGCCCACTGCTGCCCCGGAAGCGGAATGTCGTCGGAGCCCTCCCGGCCGCCGCCCGGACCGGCCTGTGCGCAGCCCGAGACGGTGGCCAGGATCACCGCGACGACGAGCGTCGCCCTGCGCATGGGTCAGGAGTAGGTGACGTTGCAGTTGTCGCAGCCCCAGTGCAGACCGTTGCGGCCCTTGTACGCGGAGTTGTAGCTCGCGTACGCGGAGGTGCTGGTGCCGTACACGCGGGTGGTCCAGTAGCCGTCGCTCCTAATGAGCGCCGCGCTCAGCCGGCCGGCGCAGCTGCCCGACACCTTCTTCGTCTGCGCCCAGTTCTGGCTTCCGTTGAAGCCGCTGCCCACGTAGTTGCTGCCGCAGCTGCGCGAGACGGTGCGGTTGTTGCCCAGCGCCTGGGCGTCGGTCGCGGCGAGCAGGGGCGTGACCGCCACCAGTGCGGTCATGCCAGCCGCCGCCGCGCTCCTGCGTACGGAAGAAAGCGAGATCGTTCCCATCGGGTTCGGTTCCTTTCCGGGTCCGGTGATGTCCTGCGACGACGCTACGGAGGCGGAGGAGGGGAACGAACCCTTTGCGTGACGGCGCAAAGGGGCCGCACTGCGGGGCCCGTACCCCCTCGGGGTCAGGTGCCGTGCACCAGCCCGGTCCCCAGGGCCGTCCGCGTGTGCGTGACGGAGGTCCCCGTCCGCTCGGTGACCACCAGGCCGGCCCGGCGCAGCGCGGTGGCGTGGCGGCTGGCCGTGGACGCGGAGGTGCACAGGCGCGCCGCGAGTTCGGTGGTGCTGTGCGCGGTGTCGAGGAGGCGCAGCGTGGCGGCGCGGGTCGGCCCGACCAGTTCGTCGAGGCCACGTGCGTGGGAGGACTCCGCGGCACACGGTTCCGGTTGCGGGATCCACAGCGGGCCGCGTGCGACCGGGAAGACCAGGGTCGGCGGCAGCGCGGGGTCGGCGAGGGCGATCGGGTGGTTGTGGCAGAAGAAGCTCGGGACGAGAAGCAGGCCGCGGCCGCCCAGTTCGAGGCTCTTGGACACCGGATAGTCCACTTCCAGGGCCGGGGGCCGCCAGCGCAGTTGCGGCCCGAGCCCGCCCAGCAGGGCTTCGCTCCCCTGCTCGGTGATCACCCGTGCGTGGCGGGTCGCGTGGCGCTGCGCCAGCGCCGCCCCGGCGGGGGCGTACGGGGCCAGGGCGAGGAAGTGGTAGCGGAGCAGGGCGGCGCCGAGACGGCGCAGGGCGTGGGGGCGTCCGGCGGCGACGTCGTCGAGCCAGGCCGACGGGTGCGGGCGGGGGTCCGCGAGCCTGGCGATCTCGGCCCGCAGGCGGTTCCTGCCGGTGGAGAGCACGCCGTCGACGCCCTCTTCGAGGCAGGTGACGTGCCCGGGGGGCGTCAGGAAGTCGGGGAAGTAGGAGCTGATCGGGACGAGTGCCGTCAGGAGGTGGACGGCCCGGCCCATGTTCGCCTGGGCCAGGGTCCTGCGGGCCACACGGTGCCAGGGCCCGAAGAAGGCGTCCGGGCGGGCGAGCTGGTGCAGGCTGAGCGCCGTCTCCCACATGACGTCGGGCCGGGCTGCCAGCCTGAGGCGCCCGAGGTCGGCCCCCGTGAAATGGATCCGGAGCACAAGTCCCCCTTACGGTCGCGTACTGGGCACCACCGTCGATACGGGTCTGTGATCCAGGAGACACCCGTGCCGTAAACGTCCCCTTGACGTCTCCTTGTCGGCCATGTCCGGATGATCGGGGCGGGCAGGCGGGGCGGTAGCCGCCCGAGGGCGGTGGGGCCCGCGTGCCCACGCCGGGCCGGGCGGCCGCGGCACGCGGTGCCGGCCCGCTGTCGGCCGAGGGCGCCAAAAGACCCGCGGACACCGTCCGTACCGCTTCCGACCTCGGCGTTTGCGTCGGGTCGCTTCCCCGCGCGCCGCTTGTGGGCCCCTGCGTACGGTCTCGTTGCCGGGCGAGGCGGGGTCGTTGGCGATGAGTCTCGCCGTGGTCGCCGGTCCACCTCTCCGACACGCGAACAACGGCAGTCGAGGAGAGCACCGTGACCGCTACCTACACCTTCGACGTCTTCTGCAGCCTCGACGGCTACGGCTCCTACGGCAGCGGCGGCGACTGGGGCGGCTACTGGGGCAAGCAGGGCCCCGAGCTGCTCGACCACCGCCTCGGCCTGTACCGGGAGGAGCAGCGGATGGTGTTCGGGGCCCACACGTATCGGGCGTTCGCCCGGATGCTGGCCTCGAGCACCGAGGAGTCCGAGGTGCGTGACCCCTGGGTCACCCGGATGAGGGACCTGCCGGCGACGGTGGTGTCGACGACGCTCGCAGGGCCCCTCGACTGGCCGGACGCGACCCTCGTGAGCGGTGACGCCGTCGACGTCGTCGCCCGGCTCAAGGAGGAGTCCGAGGTGCCGTTGCGCTCGCACGGCAGCCTGTCGATGAACCGGGCGCTGATGGCCGCCGGTCTGGTCGACCGCGTCCAGGTGACGCTCTTCCCCGTGATCACCGGCCGGACGGGGGTGGAGCCGGTCTTCCGGGGTACGGCCGACTTCGACCTCGAGCTGATCGGGAGCCGGACGCTCGACGGCCGCACCCAGGAGCTCGTCTACCGGCCCACCCTGCATGCCGGGGTCCGTCCACTCACCTCACCCCCGTCAGGCAGTCGAACCTGACCGGGAGTTCCCGCTGACCGACGCGCCGGCCCGTGCCCGCGCCAGCCTCCGGCCCCCGTCGGCCCCCGTCGGCCCCCGCCGGGACGTCCGGTGGATCGAATGCCCCAGCGGGGATCCTCATGCGAACGCTTGATCAGGCAGCGGCTTCTGCATGCTCGACCAGGACACCGCTTTCGAACTCGGCGGTCGTACGGGCCAAGGCGACGAGGTGGATTCCGGTGACCGCGCGTAGGCGGGCCCGGGCGGACTCGTCGAGCGTGGACACCGCCGGAGGAGCTGCGGCCGGGTTGCCGACGCCACGGGTACGCCGTGAAGCCCCCGGCGTGCCGGCCGGCGCCCCTCCGGTCGGCGGCGATTCACCTCCGGTGAGGACGGTGGGAGGAACAGCGGTGTGTGCGGGGGCCGGGGAGACCTCGCGGAACATGCCCTCGAAGGAGGCGGATCAGTCGTCGACGGCCTGGTAGAGGGTGGTCCAGAAGTCGTGGATGAGCCGTGCCGAGTCCGGCGTGGACATCCCGGTCTGGGTGAGGAGGATGCCGACGAGCCGGTTCTCCGGGTCGGCGTAGGCGGTCGTGCCGGCTCCGCCGTCCCAGCCGAACTGGCCGAGGGGCGCGTAGTCGCCGCGGTAGGTGCGCACCGCCATCCCGAAGCCCCAGCCGCCGTGCTGGCCCTGGCCGTACGACAGGTGGACGGCCTCGCGCCCCCAGGCTTCCCGGGCGGCCAGCTGTGCGGGGGTGAGGCGGTTGGTGGTCATCAGTTCGACGGCGGGCCGGGACAGGACGCGCTCGGTGCCGTGCTTCCCGAGGTCGAGCAGCATCCGGAAGTAGGCGTGGTAGTCGTCGACGGTGGAGTCGAGTCCGCCGCCGCCGGACGGGAAGGCCGGAGGCGTGCTGTGGCGCCCGCCCTCGGCCGGGTCCTCGATGGTGAACTCGCCGGTCCGCGGGTCGGGGGCGTACAGGGGAGGCAGCCGGTGGATCTTGTCGGCGGGCACGTGGAAGGCGGTGTCCCTCATGCCCAGCGGGTCGAGGACCCGCTCCCGCAGGAACGTCTCGAAGGGCTGTCCGGTGACCCTGGCCACCAGCACCCCGAGCAGGTCGTCGCTGACGTTGTACAGCCACCGCTCTCCGGGCTGGTGGGTGAGCGGGAGGGTGCCCAGGCGGCGCATCCACTCGTCGGGATCCACCGCCGGGAGCAGCCATCCGCCCTCGCCGTAGACCTTGCGCTCGAAGTAGGCGCTCATCATCGCGGAGCCCGGCGCCGTCATGTCCAGCCCGAGCCCGCAGGTGGAGGTGAGCAGGTCCCGTACGGTGATCGGGCGCCGCGCCGGGACGGTGTCGTCCAGCGGGCCGTCGGGCCGTTCGAGGACCCGCCGGTCGGCCAGTTCCGGCAGCCAGGCGTCCGTCGGGTCGTCGAGGCGCAGCCGGCAGTCGTCCAGCAGGGCCATCGTCGCGGCGACCGCGACCGGCTTGGTCGTCGAGGCCATGCGGAAGACGGTGTCCCGGCGCATCGGGGGGCCGCCGTCGGGGCGCATCGTCCCGATCGCCTCGACGTGGGTCTCCCCGCCCCGGCCGACCAGTGCGACGAGTCCGGGGATCTTCCCGGACTCCACGTGCCGTGTCAGGACCTCGCGGAGTCTGCGCAGTCCGGCTTCCGGTAAGCCGTCGGTGCCTTTGCCCCTCATGGATCTCCTCCTGCAGGTGTGTGTGTTCGGGTGGGGGCGTCACGGCGTGACGCCCCCGGGTCGTGCGAGGGCGTAGCGGGAAGGGCCGGTGCACGACCGCGGCTTCCGAGCCGCCCACGGCAACCACCGCCCCGTGTGCGGTCGTTGGCGTGCGACGGGGGCCGGCCGGGCGCGGCCCGGTGGCCGGGTGGCGCCGGCAGGGGCTCGGACGCGTCGCGCCGGGCTTCCGTCAGGGGGTTCCCTCCGCACCGGTCTTCCCGCCGGTCGCGGACGCGATGTCGTCGGTCAGCCGCTTGCGCGCGCGGGCGGGGACGTAGCCGCCGTCCGAGTAGTTCCGGGCGAACTCCTCGACGAACTCCGCCGGGTCCTCGCCGACGATCTCGCGGATCGGCGTCCCGTCCGCCGCGGCCTGCTCGAAGAGGTCGGCGAGGTCTTCGAACATCGACGCGTTGGCGTCGCCGTCGGTGGGGACGAAGTGCATCAGGTACCGCTCGATCGCCTTGACCGCGGCCCGGTGGTCCTCGGGGAGTTCCGCGACGCGCGCCTTGTACGCCCTCCAGCGCTTCTTGGGCCCGATCACCTTCGCGAGGAAACCGCTCTTCTCGGCGTTGGACATGGTCACGCGTCTCCTTCGCGTAGTTGTTCGAGGCGTTGCGCGAGGAAGTCCCAGGTCTCCCAGAACTCCTCGAGGTACTTGCGGCCCTCGGCATTGAGGGAGTGCACCTTGCGCGGCGGCCCCTTCTCCGAGGGGACCTTCTCCACGTCGACGAGACCGCGCTTCTCCATCCGGAGCAGCAGCGCGTAGATGGTCCCTTCGGCGAGGTCGGAGAACCCCTGTTCCCGCAACCGCGCGGTGATCTCATAGCCGTAGGCGGGCCGGCCGGACAGGGACGCGAGGATGACGCCTTCCAGCGTCCCCTTGAGCATCTCGGTGAGCAGCTTGGCCACGGAGCACCTCCTTTCCGCAGTAGCTAGCGACGTTGAGTACTGGTACACCGTAACGCTGACTACCGGTACTTAGCAAGAAGGAGTAGCGGAGGCGCCCGATCCGCATTGCCCGCGGCAGCCCGTACCGCGGCACCGGCGCACGGCCCGGCACCGGGTCGTCACGACCCGACCGCAACCCGGCCCGGGCAGAGCGCTCCACCGCGGCGCCCGCCCCGCCGTGGCCGCGGCCGCCCGGTGAGGGCGCCCGAGCGGAGCCGTACACATCGCAACCCTCTGGTTGCACATCGGGGGCGGGTGTGCAACCGTTGAGTTGCATCGACTCGCGAAGGAGGAAGTCATGACCGACATCACCCACACCGAAGCGGAACTGGCCGAGCTCGACCGGATCGCGCGGCGGATCGACATCGACGCCCCGGCCGAACGGGTATGGGAGCTGGTCACACGGCCCGGCTGGTACATCAACGACGGCGTGGTCGAGGCCGAGCCGGACCTGCGCTACGAGGGCGACGTGGCCGTGGTGCGCCACGCGTCGCTGGGCGAGTTCCGGTTCCGGACGGTGGAGCTGGACAAGCCGCGCTACGCGGCGTTCCGCTGGATCGGAACCCCGTTCCGGGACGAGGCGTCGCCCTCGACCCTGATCGAGTTCTGGATCGACGAGCGGGACGGCGGCGGGGTGACCCTGCGCGTGGTGGAGAGCGGGTTCTCCGGCCTCGCCGACGACCCGGCGGCGTGGCTGAAGGAACGCGAGGGCAACGACAAGGGCTGGCTCACCGAGCTGGCGGCCGCGAAGGCGTTCGTCGAGGAGCACGCGGCGGACCCGACGAGGCGCCCGTGACCGCCCCGGCCCTTCCCGTCATGTGTGCCGCGCTCGGCGACGCGACGCGCTGGGAGATACTCACCCGGCTCGGCGAGGAACCCATGTCGGCGTCCGCGCTGGCCAGGGTCCTGCCGGTGAGCCGGCAGGCGATCGGCAAGCACCTGGAGGTGCTGCGTGCGGTCGGACTGGTCGAGTCCGAGCAGCGCGGGCGCGAGGTCGTCCACCTCGCCGTCGGCGCCCGGCTCGGCGTGCTGGCCCGCGAGCTCGACCGGATCGGCCGTTCGTGGGAGACCCGTCTGCTGCGGATCAAGGAACTGGCGGAGCGCCCCGACTCCGGGGCGGCCGGCGAAGGGACGGGAGGACGGAGTCATGACTGATCGGGAGAGCCGGACCGCCGGCCGCGCGCCGGCGTCGCCGGCGGTGGCCGACCGGGCCGCCTTCCAGGCGGAGCCGGACCGGCTGCGGGAGCGGGAGAAGGCGCACACCCGGGAGGGCGACGCGATCGCCGCGGCCCGGCGGCGCCTGCCCATGGCCGAGGTGGCCGCCGACCTCGTCCTGACCGGGCCCGACGGGCCGGTCACGCTGCTCGAGGCGTTCGAAGGGCGCCGGCAGCTCGTCGCCTGCTGGACGACCCTGCGCGGCGTGGAGGCCATGGACTACGGCTACGCGCTCATGGACCTCACCGTGTACGGACGTCAGGAGCTGTGGGAGGACTCGCCCTCCGGCCGGCCCCGCGTCCAGGGCACGCCCGCCGACCACGTACGCCTGCGGAGCGACGGGCGCCCCATCCCCCAGTGGTCACGGCTCGCGGCCGGCCGCTCCGGCGACCTCGCACCGAGGAGCTGACACCGAAGCGGCCGCGCGGGGCGGGGCGGCCGCGACGGCGACGGCTATGGCGGTGGCGGTGGCGGTGGCGGTGGCGGTGGTCAGGCGACGAGGCCGAGCCGTGGGCCGCCCCGGGCGCGCAGGCGCCTGAAGAAGGCCAGCACGCCCGCGGATCCGCCCGCCCAGGTGGCGCTCGGCCGGGCGAGACCGGCGTCCGGGAACACGGGCCGGGACCAGGTGCCGCCGCTGCGGCTCAGGATGAGCAGGGCGACGGTATCGGCCGCGTCCCGGAACTCCTCCGACCCGGACGCCTCCGCGACGTCCACCATCAGCTCGCCCACCCCGGCCAGTCCGCAGCACCGCGTGACCAGCGGCATCCGCGGCGCCAGCGCGGCGCAGGCGCGCGCGGCCCGCTGGGCGAGGTCGAGGTACCCGGGCTCGTCGAGGCGTTCGGCGGCGCGGACGAGTACGGTCCCGATGCCGGCCAGGCCCCGGCACCACGAGCCGTAGCGGCGTGTCGCCCCCGGCGCGGCGGCCGCCGCGATGATGTCCGGGGTGACGGCGGCCAGGCACGCGGCGGCCTTCTCGGAGCGGCTGATCGCGTCCGGGTCCCCGGTCACGCCGCCGTGTTCGAGCAGGAAGCAGGCGACGCCCGCCTCGCCGTGCGCGACACCCTCGCGGAGTGCGGCGCCGCCGGCCGTGTCCGAACCGGCCGGGTACAGCCGGGCGGTTCCCGACGCCAGCATCCGGTCGCAGTCGGCGGCGACGGCGAGGTGCCGGTCCGCGGCGTGCCGGTGACCGGACCGGAGGGCGTGCCGGGCGAGCAGCAGCCGGCCGAGGCCGATCCCGGCGGCGCCCGCGATCAGGTCCGCCTCCGGCGGTCCGCCGTCCGGCGCGCGGTCCGGCAGGGCGGGACCCCCGGACCACGCGTCCGTGTCCGCGTCCGTCCCCGCTCCCGCCTCCGCGAGGAAGAGCGCGACGCCGGTGCGCCCCGTGTAGAAGCCGGGCGGCAGGTTCCTGGACTGTTCCGCCGTCCACCGCGCCAGCGCGGTGACGGCCGCGCGCACGTCGGGCCGGTGCGCGTGGTGGAGGAGTTCCAGCCCGAGTCCCGAACTGCCGCCGTAGACGTCGATCGGGGTGGGGACGTTCAGCCGCGCGGCCCGTACCGGGTCCGTGATCGCGTGCGCCTCGCCGACGCAGAACGCGGTCGTGTGCTCGATGACCTCGTCCAGCAGGTCGCCGTCGATCCGGGGGCGCGCGGGCCGGCGCGCGGTTCCGGCCGTGCCGGCGCGCAGGCGGTCGGCGGCGGCGGTCCGTACGGCCGGGTCGAAGCTCAGGAGGCCGGTGATCGACGCCCGGATCCCCCGGTGGGCGCGCCCGGGCAGCGCCCACTCCAGGCAGGCCAGGGTCCGGTCCCGGTTCACCGCGTGATCGGGGTCGACGATCACCGGGTCCATGCCGGTGGCCGCGAAGAAGAGGGTCGCGCCGAGGGCGTAGTGGTCGTCGGCGGGGGCGGCCGGGCCGGTCGCGCGCAGGACCGGTTCGCTGTATCCGGGGGTCGCCCCTCCCGGCCCGGCGCCGTCCCGCTCGCTGATCCCGAAGTCGACCACGTGGCAGTGGCCGGGGCCGGAGTCGTCGAGTACGACGTTGTCGGGCTTGAGGTCGCGGACGACCACGTTCCGGCCGTGGATCGCGTCGAGGACGCGCAGGAGGCGGGAGGCGAGGACGGGCAGGGCGCGTGCCGGCCGGGGGTCGTCGTCCCGGTAGGGGCCGTTCCGCAGGACCTCCCTGCGCAGGTTCCGGTCGCCGCAGCTGTCCATCACCAGGTACTCGTCCGACCGGTGGGCGAAGTAGTCCAGTACGCGGGGCACGCCGGGCACGCCGTCGAGCGCGGTGAGGACCGCGTGTTCGTTGCGCAGCCGGTGGCGGGCGTCGGTACCGGATTCGTCCTCGCCCACGAAGGCCCTCGCCTGTTTGACCACGACCGGCCGCCCGAGGGCGCGGTCGACCGCGCGGTAGACGTTGCCCCGGGGGGAGCGCGCGATGCCGGCGGTGACCGTGTAGCGCCCGCCGCCGAAGCCGGGCGCGGACGGCTCGCCGGCGGGTCCGGAGCCGCTCGCGAAGGGGTCCTCGGCCCAGGGTGGGCACCGGTAGCGGCCGACGGCCAGGCCGTCGAAGAGCCGGCCGTCCGGCCCGGTCATGACGGATTCGAGCCGCCCGCTCCGGCCGGTCCGGTAGTCGCCGGTGAAGGGGCCGTAGCGGTAGTAGACCGGGGCCCTCGGGTCGACCCGCCGGTCGCTGACGACCCGCGGGCCCTCCCGGTCGCGCAGTACGGCGGCGAGTTCCCGGGCGACCTCGACCACGGTGCCGGCCAGGGGGTATACGGTGATCGCCTTGCCGACGGCCCCGGCGCTCACCGCCCCGGAGTTGAGGCGGCGCAGCACGTCCGGGTCGCGGGCGAACTTCGCGTGGCAGACGTGCCGGGACAGCACCGGCAGGACGAGCCGGGTCACGGCGTCGAGGTCGCCGGGGCGCGCCGAGACGTGCAGTTTCCAGCCGTGTTCCATCGCCGGCATCCGCGGATCGTTCAGGTACGACCAGGTGTCGTCGGACCAACCGCTGCGGCCGGCGAGGGAAACGGCCACCGCTACGAGTTCAGGTCACAGGCGAAGCGGGTGGTGGCGGTCACCCAGGGGTCGGCGAGGCACGCCGTGTGCTCGCGGTCGGCGCGGTCGTCGTCCTCGAACACGATCGCCTCGTCGTCGATCTCCAGTGGACCCGCGTCGCGGAATCCGTCGGTTTCCAGCAGGTCCGGCACGGCTACGGGCATGGGACGCCTCCACGGTCTGTCGTGCGCTGAGGAGCGGACAAGGCCGGCGCGGGCCGGTGGACCCGCTGGGCCGGGGACTCGCTGCACAAAAGGTAGGGAGGGGCGAACGCGCTGACAAGGGGTCAGGTGACACCGCTCCGGGATCCGCTCCGGGATCCGGGCGGGTGGCGGCCGCGGATCGCCCCGGTACGTCCCCCCGGCCGGCCCCGGCCGGGCGGGCGCGTCGGGCGGGCGCGTCGGGCGCGTCGGGCGGTGTCGGCGTACGTCTGGACGTGCTCGACCCGTACGGGTGACGTGCTCGGTCGATGATGCGCTGACCACGGGTTCTCGTCGGTCCGCGGTGGACGGTCGACAGCGTCGGACGGCCGGGCACTCCTCATGCCACCTTGATGACGACCTTGCCCGAGGTGTGACCGTTCTCGACGGTGGCGAGGGCGGCCGAGGCATCGGAGAGCGGGTGGACCGCGGTGATGACCGGTGCGAGGGTCCGTCGAGGGCCAGCCGGGCCGACCGCTCCAGGTTCTCGCGGTCGACGCGACGCTCGACGAAACGCCCACCGAGATCGGACACGGACATGTCACCCACAGCGATGACGTCGCGGGGGTCCCGGGCCAGCGGAGCGACCGTCCGCAGCGAGGTGCCTCCGGCCAGGTCGACGAGCACGTCGAAGCCGTCCGGAACCAGCTCGCGTGCCGCGGCGGCGACGTCCTCGGCGGTGTAGTCGACGAACCGCACCCCGATGGCCTCGGCGTGCTCGCGTTTGGCGGTACTCCCGGTGCCGATCACACGCAGCCCGCGCCCGACGGCCCCCACCGAGCACGTTCGTCCGTGCACGCCTGAGCACTTCTCCCGGTACGCCGGCGGGCGGGGCGCCGGCGGCGCACGGCGAGCCCTTCCGGCCCGCCCACGGAGCGGGCGGGCCGGGGCTCGTCGGCGACGCGGCGGGCCGGACGCGGCCGTTCCGGGCGGGCCGGGGGTGGCGTGCCGTTCCGGCTGGACCGGGCTCGGCGTGTCGTCCCGGGTGGGCCGGCGCCGTCAGCCGCCGACGTGGATCCCGGGGCGCCGGTCGGGGTCGGGTTCGTTGCTGCGGATGATCTCGCGGGTGACGGGGGCGGTGTCGCCGCGACCGAGGAGGAAGTAGCGGAACATGTGCTTCAGGGGGCTGCCCTCGGCCCAGGCGAAGTAGCAGTGCGGCCGTACCCCGGTGGCGTCGCGCAGGGCCAGGAGGATGGCGGCGATGGCGTTGGGCGCGGCCGGGGCCTCGGCGCGCAGCACGCGGTGGCCGTCGACGTCGACGCCGTGGACGGTGAGGGTGTCGCTGAAGTCGGAGGGGTCGACCACGTCGATCTCCAGGAAGATCACGTCGGCGGGGCCGGGCACCGGGTTGGTCCCGCGCTGTTCGCGTTCCTTGGCGCTGTACTCGGCCGCGTCGCCCGCCTGGCGGCGGTTGGCGATGATGTCGAGGGAGTCGTTGTGGGCGAGGGAGTCGGTGAGGAACCGGCGGGCGGGGGCGTCGAAGACGATGCGGTCGGCGCGCAGTTCGGTGGTGCGCGAGACCCGGGAGACCAGCGACACGGCGATGATGCCGGCGATGAAGAACCCGGAGATGGTGATCCCGTCCGGCTTGTCGACGATGTTCGCCAGCAGTGCGTACAGCAGGACCGCGGCGAGCAGGGCGAAGCCGGCGGTGGCCGCGCGCCGCCGGCGGCGGGCCATGGAGACGGTGACGGCGAAGGCGCCGGAGACCATCATGGCCAGGATGCCGGTGGCGTAGGCGCCGGCCTGGGCGTCGACGTCGGCCTCGAAGGCGAGGGTGATGAGGATGCACAGGGCGGTGTAGACGATCACGACGGGCCGGACCGCGCGTCCCCATTCGGGGGCCATGCCGTAGGCGGGCAGGTAGCGGGGGACGATGTTGATCAGTCCCGCCATGGCGGAGGCCCCGGCGAACCAGAGGATGAGGATGGTGCTGATGTCGTAGACGGTCCCGAAGGCCTCGCCGACGTGCTCGTGGGCCAGCCAGGCCAGGGCCCGGCCGTTGGCCGCGCCGCCGGGCCGGAACTCGCGCTCGGGGATCAGGACGGTGGTCACGAAGCTCGCGGACAGCAGGTAGACGCTCATGACGAGCGCGGCGGTGGTCAGGAGCTTGCGCGCGTTGCGGATCCGGGCCCGCAGCCGCTGCGCCGCGTCGGCGCCGTCGGCGGCCACCAGGGGCATCATGCTGACGCCGGTCTCGAAGCCGGACAGGCCCAGTACCAGCAGGGGGAAGGCGACCAGGGCGGGCGTCACCAGGTCGCCGAAGCCCGCTCCGCCCCCGAGGAGGGCGTCCGTCCACGCCGACAGGGCGCCGGGGGTGGTGAACACGTGGGCCACGCCGACGGCGATGACGACGGCGTTGAGCGCCAGGAAGATCCCCACCAGGGGGATGGCGACACTGACCGCCTCGCTGAACCCGAGGAGGAACACCCCGCCGAGCACCAGGAGGAGGACCACGGTGAGGGCGACCTCGTGCCCGTGCAGCGCGGCGGGGAAGAACGGGTTCTCCACCACGTGCACGGAGGCGTCCGCCGTGGACAGGGTGATCGTGATGATCCACGACGTGGCCACGAAGCCGAGCAGGACCAGGACGAACAACTTGCCCCACCAGAAGGGCAGCAGGTCCTCCAGCATCGCCACCGACCCCGCCCCGTGCGGGCTCTCCCGGGCGACCCTCCGGTACATGGGCAGCATCCCCAGCAGGGTCAGCGCCACGATCAGCAGCGTGGCCAGCGGCGAGACCGCCCCGGCCGCGAGCGCCGCGATCGCCGGCACGTAGGCCAGGCTGGAGAAGTAGTCCACACCGGTCAGGCACATCACCTTCCACCACGCGTGGGGCTCCGCGTGCCCTTCGCCCGCCGCCGGCCCCACCGGCTGCACCTGGTGGCGCAGCATCCACCGCGCCACTCTGCCCGTCGGCTCGGCCCGCAGGGCGGGACTGGCCACCACTTCCGGCACGACCGTCCTGTCGCCGTCCGCCATTTCCCGATCGACCTTCTTCCCGTTCAGCATGCCGGGCGTCGCGCCGCGCGCGCCCGCAAAATATGACGAGCACCGATTATGCGTTGCGCTTTTCCCGGAATTCCACCGGGTGGGGATATTCCTCTGCCGAGCGGCTCCCGAACGCCGCCCCATACCGCCGTCCACACCGGCCGGGCCCCGTACCGCCTTGCACGTCAGGGCGGCGAGCGGGTGGACATACCGGACGAATGACGGATGTCGCCAGGGGTTTTCCTCGTACGGACGCGCAGGGTGCGACTTCCGTCGCCGTGGGCGACGGCCGTTAAAGATGCATCAAAAACCCGTTATGAACGCATCAAGGAATGCGCGCCGGACGCTCCGTTTGCGAGTCTGCCGGACCGCGAATCGATAACGTACGATCCGGCGTCCGTGTAAAGCGGTTGCGCCCGAAGAAGGGGCAGGCCGGCGATACGTGCGCCGCTTTTCTTTTCCCTCCGCGCCGGAGGGAGGCGCGGCGAGGCCTCCCGCACCGCGAGCAGCCGTACCCGCCACGCCGTCCCGGCCACCGCTCCACTCGTCCTCGCGGCCGCCGCCTGCTCCTCCCCGCCCGCCCCCGTGCCCGCGCCTTCTCCGGCACCCGCCCGGTCCGGCACCCTCGATCCGCCCGCCCCCACCGCCCCGGCCCCGGCTTCATGACGCGGGCGCGACGGCGGCGGGCTGTCGTCCCACCCGGGCGAGGAGGCCGCCGTCAGCCGGGGGCACCGGACGGCGCGGCACACCGTCGCGGATGAGGCCGAAGGGGGGCACGCTGCCCCATGGGGGGTTCGTGCGGTGGTACACGGCCACGAGCGGCACCGGTCGCGCAGGCCACGGGCCGGGCGCCCCACCGGGCCCTCCGCGCTTCCGCGAGAGGGAGGCCCGGCCGTTTCGGATCGGCACCCACCGGTCAACGGGCCGGCGCACGCCGTTCGTACACCGTCACCCTCCGGCCCCGGACCTGCTCGTCGGCCACGGCCCTGAAGTACTCCTCCAGCACGGAGGTCTTCGTCTTGTCCCGCTCGGCCGTCACCGGTCTCGCCACCTGCGCCGCATCCGTCACCAGCAGTATCCGCTGCTGGGACAGCATCGCGGTACGTATGCGAGCCGGGTCCGCCTCCAGGCCCTTCAGCGTCCCGGACCTCTCCGGGCTCTCCGCCAGGGCGATGTCCCGCAGGTCGGCGAAGGCGTCCGGTGAGACGGACTTGGTGTCCCGGCGTGCGGAGGGGATGAAGAGCACCGCGTTCCCGGGCTCCTTCAGCCGCCGGACGTCCGATGCCACCGCGAGGACGTCGTCCACCCTGCTTGCCGGAGAGCGCTTCGCCAGGGACTGCGGCAGGAGCGCCACCATCGCGACGGCGACCGCCGCGGGGAGCATCCACCTGGACGCCCTCGGGAACCGGGGCCTGGCCGCCCGTACCACCGAGCCGAGGATCGCGCCGATCAGCAGTGCCAGACCCAGCAGGCTGAAGAGGACGTACCGCTCCAGGAACAGCGGCTGGACCAAGGACAGGCCGATGAGGCCGACCTGCGGCACCACCAGCAGCGGCAACCCGACGGCTGCGATCGGGAGGCGGCCCGTCCGGGGCCGGTCCAGCAGGGCGCCGACGCCGCCGATCGCCAGCAGGACCGCCGGGCCGATCATCATGTGCCAGGTGAGCGGCGGAATCCACGAAACCTGCGCCGACTGGCTTCGACTGAAGAGGACCAGGGGCAGGACACATGCCGCAGCGGCCGCGGAGGCTGCGGCCCAGCGCGCCCGGACCCCGCGCCCGGCCCGGACCCAGAGCAGCGTCACCGCGTGCGCCGGGAGGATCATGAGGGAGAGCCAGTTCAGGAACCCCATCAGCACGACGGTGCCGCCGTAGGCGACCCAGTACGACGCCCGGACACGCCGCTGGAGCGCGGACACGACGAGCAGGGTGGAGATCCCGGCCCCGGCTGCGACCAGCGCGTACGGACGGCCCTCCTGGAGGTGGAACTGCACGGCCGGGAGCAGCCCGAACGCCGCCCCTCCCCCCAAGCCCGCCCACCTGCCGGCCAGTCGGTGCCCGATGACCGCGACGCAGGCGGCCGCCACCCCCATGGCCAGCACCGAGGGCAGCCGCAGGGCCGTGGTGCTGGGCCCGAAGCATTCGAACAGCACGTGCATCAGCAGGTAGTAGAACCCGTGCACGACGTCGACGTTCTCCAGCATGTGGCAGATCTCGGCCGTGGAGCGTTGCGCTACCTGCCACGTCGCGGCCTCGTCCCGCCACACGCTGTCCTGCCGCGAGAGCCCCCACAGGCCGAGGGCGAAAGTCCACACCATCGGAACCAGCCAGACGAGAGTGCCGCGACGCAGGGGGGCGGGTCCAGGGGCTACGGGCGTCCCGCCGGATCTCGCACGGCGAGGGGATAAGCGTAACGGGCGGTGAATCGACATGAGGGAGGCTCCGGAGAGGCTGTCGCGCGCGGTGGGTGTCAGCAGTGGCGCGCTGATCACGGACCCCCCGTACGGTAGCGCCCCCGCATGCACTCAAGGCGAGGGCGGGTCCCGCCCCGACCTGCGCGAAACATCCGCCCGTACGCCGCGGTTCCCTTTCCGCTCCCTGACGTCGCCCCGTCCTCCCGGCGGACGGCGGCCGGCCCGGCCACGGAGGCCGACCGGAGACCCGTCGGGCCCACCCGCCGGGGACGCGGCGGCTGTTCGGCCCGCCGGGCGTCCGCGCGGCGCCGCGCGCTACGACGGAACGGCCGCCGGAGGGTGCGGCTCGTCGGTCTCCGGTTCCCGCGCCGGCTCGCCGAGCTGCTCGCGCAGGTAGTTCCAGACCACCCCGATCAGCGCGGCCGCCGGTACCGCGAGCAGGCTGCCCACGATGCCGGCCAGGCTGCCGCCCAGCGTGACCGCCAGGAGGACCACCGCCGCGTGGAGGCCGAGTCCGCGGCTCTGGATCATGGGCTGGAACACGTTGCCCTCGAGCTGCTGCACCACGACGATGATGACCAGCACGATCAGCGCGTCCGTCAGGCCGTTCGAGACCAGGGCGATGAGCACCGCGACCAGACCGGCGAAGAGGGCGCCCACGATCGGCACGAACGCGGACACGAAGGTCAGCACCGCGAGCGGGAGGACCAGCGGGACGTCGAGGAACCACAGGCCGATGCCGATGAGGACGGCGTCGAGCAGGCCGACGAACGCCTGGGAGCGGACGAACGCGCCGAGGGTCTCCCAACTGCGCGCGGCCACGACCGGGACGTCCGTGGCCAGCCGCCCGGGGAGCTGACGGGCCAGCCAGGGCAGGAACCTCGGGCCGTCCTTGAGGAAGAAGAACATCAGGAAGAGGGCCAGGACGGCGGTCACCACACCGTTGACCACGGTGCTCACCCCCGTGACCACTGCCGTGAGCATGCTGCCGATGCTGTCCTGGAGGCGGGCGACGGCCGTGTCGAAGGCGCCGGTGATCTGGTCGTCGCCGATGTTCAGCGGCGGCCCGGCGGCCCACTCGCGCACCCTCTGGATGCCTTGGACCACGCCGTCGGCCAACTCGCCGGACTGCGACGCCACCGGGACCGCGATCAGCGCCGCGATGCCCGCGGCCACGGCCAGGAACAGCACGGTGACCACCGACGCGGCCAGGGCCGCCGGCCAGCCGTGCCGGCGCAGGAAGCGGGCCAGGGGCCAGGTCAGCGTGGTGAGGAACAAGCCCACTATGAGAGGCCAGACGACCGACCACATCCGTCCCAGAAGCCACAGGGCCGCCGAGGCCGCCACGAGGACCAGCAGCAACTCGGCGGAGACGCGTGCCGAGGTGCGCAGCGCGGCGGCGGTTTTCGTGGAACTCAACGAAGCAGGCATGGGAGCACCTTATGGGCAGCCCCCTCGCGGCCCACCACCGCTGCCGGTCAGGCGACTTCCGGTGGTCGGCGACCGCGTCGCGGGCCCCGCCCGCCCGTCGGCGCCGGCGGATCCGGGGGCGGGGTCCGGCGCGGGGCGGCCGGCGTCGCGGTCACGCCGCGGGGGCGGGGCGGGCCGCCGGGGCACGCCGGGAAGGCGCCCTCGCCGGACGTCCCGGCGGCGGAGGTGGTCACGGTGTCCGCGTGCCGCTCGAGGGGGCCGGCGGCGTTGACGCCCCAGGGCGAGGCCACTAGGGTTCCGGCGACATCACGAACACCGTTCGAAATAACGAACATTGTGACGCCTCGCCACCGCCGTTCCGGGCCGCTCCGGTGCCGGCGTCCGGCGGCTCCCCCTCCGCCCGCCGACGGTGGACGGGGCGGCGGCACCACGGTCACGCGGGGGCGCCGCCCCCGCGTCCGCCCCGCCCCTCGGAAGCGCGCCCGCACGAAAGCACCGCCACAAAGCAAGTGCTCTCCTCTCGTGGAAAGGACGCACGATGTCTTCCTCCGTCAGCAGACGGCGCCTCCTGCGGATCGCCGGGGCCACCGCCGCCGCCACCGCCGCCGGACCGCTCGCCCCCGCCTCCGCCGGACCGCTCGCCGGTGGCTCCCCCGCCCGGGCGGCCGTTCCCCCCGTCCGGCCCGACTTCGGGGTCCGCGCCCATCCCTTCGCGCTCGGCCAGGTCCGGCTGACCGCGAGCCGGTGGCTGGACAACCAGAACCGTACGCGCGCCTACCTGCGGTTCGTCGACGTCGACCGGCTGCTGTACAACTTCCGCGCCAACCACCGCCTGTCCACCCGCGGCGCGGCCGCCAACGGCGGCTGGGACGCGCCGGCCTTCCCCTTCCGCACCCACGTCCAGGGGCACTTCCTCACGGCGTGGGCGCAGCTGTACGCCGTGATCGGGGACACCGTCTGCCGGGACAAGGCGACTTACATGGTGGCGGAACTGGCCCGGTGCCAGGCCAACAACGGCGCCGCCGGGTTCAGCCCCGGGTACCTCTCCGGCTACCCCGAGTCCGACTTCACCGCCCTCGAACAGCGGACCCTGACCAACGGCAACGTGCCGTACTACACCATCCACAAGACCCTCGCCGGCCTGCTGGACGTGTGGCGCCACCTCGGCAGCACGCAGGCCCGCGACGTACTGCTGGCGCTGGCGGGGTGGGTCGACCGGCGCACCGGCCGGCTGAGCGCCCAGCAGACGCAGACGATGCTGGGAACCGAGTTCGGCGGCATGAACGCCGTGCTGACCGACCTGTACCAGCAGACCGGTGACGCGCGGTGGCTCGCCGTCGCCCGGCGGTTCGACCACGCCGCGGTGTTCGACCCGCTGGCGGCCGGCCAGGACCGGCTCGACGGGCTGCACGCCAACACCCAGGTGCCGAAGTGGATCGGGGCCGCCCGGGAGTACAAGGCCACCGGCACCGCCCGCTACCGGGACATCGCGGCCAACGCCTGGGACATCTGCGTCGGCGCGCACACCTACGCCATCGGCGGCAACAGCCGGGCAGAGCACTTCCGCGCCCCGCACGCCATCGCCGGCCACCTGACGCAGGACACGTGCGAGAGCTGCAACACCTTCAACATGCTCGCCCTCACCCGGGAGCTGTTCACCCTGGAACCGGACCGGGCCGCGCTGTTCGACTACTACGAGCGGGCGTGGCTGAACCACATGATCGGCCAGCAGAACCCGGCGGACGCCCACGGCCACGTCACCTACTTCACCCCGCTCAACCCCGGAGGCCGGCGCGGTGTGGGCCCGGCGTGGGGCGGCGGCACCTGGAGCACCGACTACGACTCCTTCTGGTGCTGCCAGGGCACGGGCCTGGAGATGCACACCCGGCTGATGGACTCCGTCTACTTCCACCGCGACAGCACGCTGATCGTGAACCTCTTCGTGCCGTCGGTGCTCACCTGGACGCAGCGCGGGATCACGGTCACCCAGACCACGTCGTTCCCGGCCGGCGACACCACGACCCTGCGCGTCACCGGCGACGTCGGCGGGACCTGGACGATGCGCGTCCGCATCCCGGGCTGGACCGCCGGGGCCACCGTCAGCGTCAACGGGGCCGTCCAGGACGTCGCCACCACCCCCGGCTCGTACGCCTCCCTGTCCCGCTCCTGGACCTCCGGCGACACGGTCACCGTCCGCCTGCCCATGCGGATCGCCTTGCGCCCGACCGGCGACGACCCGGACGTCGCCGCGATCACCTACGGCCCGGTGGTCCTGTCCGGCGACTACGGCGACACCCCGCTCCGCTCCCTGCCGTACCTGGACGCCTCCTCGATCAGACGGACCGGCGGCGCGCTCGCCTTCACCGCCACCGCCGACGGCTCCCCCGTCGCCCTGGGCCCCTTCCACGACGCGCACGGCCACAACTACACCGTCTACTGGAGGACCGGCGGCGCCGCCCCCGTCCGCCTCGTCAACGCGGGCAGCGGCCTGGTCCTGGGCATCCAGGACATGTCCACGGCCGACGGGGGCCGCGCCCTGCAGTGGCACGACTCCGGCACCGCCGACCACGACTGGGAGATGATCGACGACGGGGACGCGGTCCGCTTCCGCAACGTCCACAGCGGCAAGGTGCTCGGCGTCCGGGACATGTCCACGGCCGACGGCGCGGCCGTCCTGCAGTGGTCGGACAACGGCACCGCCGACCACCGGTGGATCCTGCTCGACCGGGGGGACGGGACCCACGGGATCCGCAACGCGCACAGCGGCAGGCTGCTCGCCGTCGAGAACGGCTCCACCGCCGTCGGCGCGTTCGTGGTCCAGGGCCCGGACGACGGCACCGCCGACAACCGGTGGCGCATCGTGCAGGCCCGCCCGGCCGCCCCCGCCGAGTCCTCCGAGCCCTCCGTTCACCGGCCCTGACACCCCGCCGGTTCCTCGTCCGGCACGTCGCCCCCCGACGGCCGGGGCCTCGGCAGCCAGGGGGTGCCGTCCACCTCCCCCGCCGCGATCCACGGCCCCCGGGTCCCCGACGCCGTCCTCTGGACCCGCTCGCGGACGGCCGCGCCCCGACCGGTGGCGGGGGCGGGGCCGTCCGCGCGCCGCACGCGCCGGGCGGCCGGCGCGTGGCGCCTCAGTCCGCGTCGCCGGGGCGGGGCGGCCAGGCCCAGGACACGCCGTGCACGCCGGGGGTGCACTTGCCGGGATAGAGGTGGGCCGTGCGCGAGGCGTCGACCACGAGGCGGGCGACCTGCTCCCGCGGGGCGTCGGTCCGGCGCCGGTAGTACCTGTGGCAGCTCGCGGGCATCGCGGCCGGCGCGAAGGAGACGTGCAGCAGGTACTCGCGCAGGTTCGTCCGGGTGCGGCGCTCGTAGAACGCGCTGGGGAGGGGCCCGGAGGGGAAGTCGATGTCGTAGCGGACCACGGCGGTCTCCCCGCGGCTCAGCCGCCGGCCCAGCAGGATGTCGGCGACGACGCAGCGCAGGGGTTCGTCCACGCGCACCGCGCCGAGGGTGCCGCACCCGACGGTGAAGTCGACGTCCGGCGACACGCCCTCGTCGACCTGGTGCACGAGGGTCAGCCGGTCGGGTCCGTCGCGGATCGCCCGGAGCACCTGGGTGACGGACAGGTGGCGGACGCAGCGGTCCTCGCCCAGGAAGACCGACTCGTGGACGGAGAGCGGGGCGATGTCCCGGTTGAAGTCCGCGAACGCGTCGCCGAGGGCCCGTTCCACCTCCGATCCGGGGGCGAAGACGCGGCGCGAGGCGGTGACGTCCTGCTCCTGGGCGCACGCCCGGCCCCGCGGCCGGTGGGGTTGCAGGAGTCCCACGAGGTGGTCGTGCGGCACGGCCAGGATCTCCTCCAACGTCCGCACCGCCCGCAGGGACTGCGGGCGCTCCGGCAGGCTGCGGCCGCGCTGCCAGTGGCTGAGCGTGGCGGGGCTGATCCGTACGCCGTGCGCGGCCAGCCGGTCGCACACGCGTTGCAGGGGGAGGCCCCGCAGGCGGAGTGCCTGCCGGAGCGCTTCGGCGAAGGTGGCCGGGGGGTGCGCGGCGGGCTCGGGCGCGGCGCGCCCCCCGGCGGGGGCCGGAGCCGTCCGTCGCGGCTCCTCCGGGGTGGGGTGCGGCCCCGCCTGCGGGGCGGCGGGCTCGGTGTGCGGCCGTGGGGCGGCCGCGTGCGGCGGGGTTCCCGGAGGATCGACGGCGAAGGGGTGCGGCATGGGGCCTTCACGAGCGAGGGGGGCTTCACGAGCTGGGGGGCTTCACGAGCTGGGGGGCTTCACGAGCGGGGAAAGGGGGTGGGGGGATGAGGTGGGGGGATTGTACGGGGCGGCCCGCCCGTGGGTGGGCCGCCCCGGGGGCTCAGTTGGTGTTCAGCGTGAGCCCGTAGTACCGCAGGGCGTCGTCGAGCGGCTGGAAGTAGGACGAGCCCGCCCCGTACACGCCGCTGCACTGCTGGCCGGTCGGGCCGCCGGAGGTCATCCCCTGGCCCTGGTTCCCGGAGATGTAGGCGCCGCCGCTGTCGCCGCCCTCCGTGCAGACCGAGGAGGTGCCGAGGCCGGTCACGAGGGTCTGCACGCGGGTGCGGGGGTTGGTGTAGGTGACGGAGACGTTGTAGGACTCGACGGCTCCGCAGGTCCAGCCCGTGGTCGCGCCGGACTTGCAGACCGTGGCGCCCCGCGCGGCCCGCTGGCTGCCCTTGACGGCGATCGGGCTGCCGTTGCCCCAGGTGCCGACCGCCGTGGCGATCGCGTCGCCGGCGTCCACCCGCGCGGTGCCCATGTCGACGCTGTTGTAGCCCTCGCGGTAGCGGGAGTACTCGCCGACGGCGAACCGGTCGTTGTCGAAGTAGAGTCCCGGACCGCCCGCCACGCAGTGGCCGGCGGAGACGAGGTGCTGGCGGCCCTGGCCGTCGCGTGCGCCGAAGCCGACCGAGCACCAGCTGCCCGGATCGTTGTTGATGTTCATCCGGCTGCCGGGGTACACGGTGGTCTGGGCTTCGAGGACGTCCTCGTCCTCCACGACCCGGACGGCGCCGCCGTGGCGCGCGGCCGCCGCGAGGAACGCGCGGGCCGCGGCCGTGGTCCGGTCCGCGACCGTGACGGTGACGGTGTCGGTCTCGACGTCCACCTTCCAGGAGGTCACGCCCTTGGGGACCTGCCGGGCCGCCTGCGCGTCGAGGGCGGCCTTGACCCGGTCGAGCGCGGCCTCGCCGCGCGCCGGTATGCGGGCCCGGAGGCCGGCCTCCCGCACCGCGTCGGCGGCCCGCCCGTCCGCGACGTTCACCACGAGGCAGCACGCGTCGTCGAAGAACGCGCCGTCCGTGCGGACCCCGTCGCGCTCCAGGCGGTCGAGGACCCTCTGCTGGTCGGCCTGGCTGTCGAGTCTCCGGGTCGCCGCCGCGTCGCTGACGCCGAGCGACTGCGCCAGCGCGTGCACCATCTCCGGCTGGTAGTGGCCGGCGGGCGGGGCGGGTACGGGAGCGGTGGCCGCGTGGGCCCCCTGCGTCCCGGTGGCGGCCAGCGCCGTGATCGCCAGCACGGCGGTGAGCAGTCGGTTGCGCGTGAGGGACATCGTTGTTCCTTTGCGGAAGGGGACGATGGGCTTGACGAATGCATGACAAGTACGTCCGTCGGGGCGGCGGCTGCCCGGCACGCGAGGTGCCGTTCCGCGCCCTCGGGCCCGGCGACGCGTGGTGGGGAAGCGCCGCGGGCATGACTGTGCCCCCTCGGCGCGGTGGCGGACAAGCCTCGGAAGTTGGCCGGTTTTTAACAGAGTTCCCGCTCTCTGTAATTCCGCCGGACACCCCGCCCGGCCGCGCCGCCACCCCGCTCCCGGCGGCCCGCGGATGACGTGATCCGATCGCCCGTACCGGCCCGGGCGGTGCGGTTTTCCGCAGGGCGGGTACTGCGGAGAACATCACCGGGCCTGACGGCCTTCCTCATACCGTCGTTGACCAGCGATTTCTAACGTGGAGGGACAACAGGTCGCCCACCCGGGCGACCGACCCGCCAGTTTGGAGACTTCCGTGCACCTCACGTCCTCGGCTTCACCCCAGGCACCCACGGGCGGTGTCGCCGGCTGGGCCACCGATCTCGTCGACACCCTGGGCGGTCCCGGAGCCGGGCTGGCCATCGCGCTGGAGAACCTGTTCCCGCCCCTGCCCAGCGAGGTGATCCTCCCGCTGACCGGGTTCGCCGCCGCGCAGGGGGTGCTCAGCCTGGTCTCGGCGCTGTTCTGGACCACGCTCGGATCGACCGTGGGGGCCGTGGCCCTCTACGGGATCGGCAGGGCCTTCGGCCGCGACCGCATGCACGCCATCTGGGCGAAGCTGCCGCTGGTGAAGTCCTCCGACCTGGAGCGCACCGAGGCGTGGTTCGCGCGGCACGGCACCAAGGCGGTCTTCCTCGGCCGCATGGTGCCGATCTTCCGCAGCCTCATCTCCGTCCCCGCCGGAGTGGAGCGCATGCCCCTGCCGCTCTTCCTGGTGCTGACCACGCTCGGCAGCCTGATCTGGAACTCCGTTCTGGTGATGGCCGGTTACTGGCTGGGGGACCAGTGGACGACCGTGGAGAAGTACGTCGGGGTCCTCTCCAAGGTCGTCCTCGCCCTGGTGGTCGTCGCCCTGGCGGTGTACGTGGTCCAGCGGCTGCGCGGCCGGAACCGGGCCCAGCACCGCCGCGGTTCGTGACCCGCCCGCGCGGCACGGCCGATCTTGCTCCGGGCGTGCGGCCCGCACTAGGCTCGGCGCCCGTGCAAGGGGACTTCGCGGGCACCACCCACCACCCCGCGGCCCCGGCTGCCCCGGTCCGCCCCGCGGACGTCCGCCGCGCCCCCTCCCGGCCGCGCAGGGTCCTCGGTGCGCTCCTCGGCTGCGCCACGGCCCTGCTGCACCTCCTGTACCTCCTGCTCGCCGGCTCCGCCCTCGGGGCCTTCCTGCTCTGGCCGTTCACCCGGTCCGCCGCCCTCGGCCTCCTCATGGCGGGAGCCCGCCGGCTGACCGCCCTGGAACGGGTCCGCCGGACCGCCTTCTTCGGGGACCGCTTCCCCGAGCACTACGCGGCGTCCGACCGGAAGGTCCTGCGCTACCTCGCGGCCCGCACGTACGCGGGGCTCCTCTGCGGTGTCGTGACCGGACTGCTGGGGTTCGGCGCCGTCCTGGTGGGGCTGCTGCTGAGGGGGGCGGTCCAGGGCACGCTCCACTGGGACGAACTGCTGACGCAGGCGTTGCTCGGCGGGGTGCTGCTCTTCCTCGACCTGCAGGGGCTCCACTCGCTCGCCGCCCTGGACGCGCGGATCGCCCGCGAGTTCCTCGGCCCCTCCGAGTCCGAGCTGCTGCGCCGACGCGTCGACGAACTGGCCGCGAGCCGGGCCGCGGTCGTGCACGCGGTGGACGCGGAACGCCGCCGCATCGAGCGGGACCTCCACGACGGGGTGCAGCAGCGCCTAGTGGCGCTCGCCATGCTGCTCGGCAGGGCGCGCAGGCAGCGCGACCCCGAGCGGGCGGACGCCCTGCTCCGGCAGGCGCACCAGGAGTCCCGGGACGTCCTCACCGAACTGCGCGAGGTGGCCTGGCGGGTCTACCCCTCGGTACTGGACAGCCTGGGGCTGGAGGAGGCGCTGGGCGGGGTGGCCGGGCGGTGCGCCCTCCCCCTCCGCACGGAGTACGAGGTGGGCGGGCCGCTTCCGCGGCCCGTGGAGACCGCCGCGTACTTCGTGGTGTCGGAGGCCGTGACCAACGCGGCCAAGCACTCCGGCGCCACGGCCGTCTCCGTCCGGGTGGCGCTCCGCGACGGGGTCCTGGTGGTACGGGTCGAGGACGACGGCGGGGGCGGCGCGGACCCGGCGGGCAGCGGCCTGAGCGGGCTGCGCGGCCGGGTGGCCGCGCTCGACGGATCCCTGCGCATCGACAGCCCCCCGGGGGGACCCACCACCGTGACCGCGGAGTTGCCGTGCACGTGATGATCGCCGAGGACTCGACCCTGCTGCGGGAGGGCCTGGTCCGGCTGCTCGCCGAGGAGGGGCACGAGGTCCTGGCCGCGGTGGGCGACGCGGAGGCGCTGCTGGAGGCGATGGCGGCGCGGCGGCCGGACGTCGTCGTCCTGGACGTCCGGATGCCGCCCACCCACACCGACGAGGGGCTGCGCGCGGCGGTGGAGATCCGTGAGCGGTGGCCGCGGGTCGGCGTCCTGGTGCTGTCCCAGCACGTCGAGCGCCACTACGCGGCCCGGCTGCTGGCCTCCACCGCGGAGGGGGTGGGCTACCTCCTCAAGGACCGCGTCGCCCAGGTCGAGGAGTTCCTCGACGCCATGGAACGCGTCCACGCGGGCGGCGCCGCCATCGACCCCGAGGTGGTGCGGCACCTGGTCCTGCGCACCACGCACGGCGACCCGCTGGCCCGCCTCACGCCCCGCGAGCGCAGCGTCCTCGAGGCCCTGGCGCAGGGGCACACCAACGCGGCCATCGCCGAGAAGCTGCACATCTCGGTGAGCGCGGTGGAGAAGAACCTCAACACCGTCTTCGACAAGCTCGACCTGTCCCGGGCCACCGGCTACAGCCGCCGCGTCCTGGCGGTCCTCAGGTACCTGGAGTCGTAGGCGGCCGCCGGCGGGGCGCCGGGGCGGTCACCCGCCGGTCGTGCGCCGCTCCTCCGCCGCGAGCGCCGACCTCCGGTACGAGTAGCCGAAGTAGACGACGAGTCCGACCAGGAACCACACCGCGAACCGCAGCCACGTCTCCACCCGCAGGTAGGTGATGAGCCAGACGGAGGCGACCACCCCGATCGCGGGGGTGACGGGCATGAACGGGGTGCGGAAGGCGCGCGGCAGGTCGGGGCGGCGGTAGTGGAGCACGATGACGGCGGTGCAGACGACGGCGAAGGCGAGCAGGATGCCGATGTTCGTCAGCTCGGCGGCCTCGCCGATCGGCACGAACCCGGCGATGGCCGCGGACGCCACGCCGACGATCCAGGTGACGCGGGTCGGGACGTGCCGGGTCGGGTGGGTCTTGGCGAACCAGCGCGGCAGCAGCCCGTCGCGGCTCATGGAGAACCAGACCCGGGTGACGCCCAGCATGAAGGTGAACATCACGGTGAGGATGCCGATGATGGCGCCCACCGCGACGATGTCGGCCACGGCGCCCAGCCCCACCGACTTGAAGGCCGTCGAGAACCCGCTCTCCGGGTCGATCTCCGTGTACTTCTGCATGCCCGTCAGCGCCAGGCAGGCCAGGACGTACAGCACCATGGCGATGGCCAGCGAGTAGAGGATCGCCTTGGGCATGTGGCGCTGGGCGTCCTTCGACTCCTCGGCGGCGGTGCTCATCGCGTCGTACCCGAAGACGGCGAAGAAGACCGTCGCCGCGCCGGTGAAGGCGCCGCCGACCCCGTACGGGAAGAAGGGGGCGTAGTTGTCGCTCTTGACGTGGAAGAAGCCCACGACGATCACCAGGAGCACCACCAGCACCTTCAGCACGACGACGACGGTCTCGAAGCGGGCCGCGTTCCTGATGCCGAGGGTGAGCAGGTAGGCGATGAACAGGCAGAGCAGCGCCGCGAAGAGGTCCACGCGGTGCCCCTCGCCCGTGCCGGGCGCGCCGAGCATCCACGCCGGCAGGGCGGCGCCGGTCTCCGTCAGCAGGAAGTTGAAGTAGCCGGAGATGCCGATGGCGACGACCGCGACGATCGCCGTGTACTCCAGCAGCAGGTCCCAGCCGATGAACCAGCCCGCCAGCTCGCCGAGGACCGCGTACCCGTACGTGTAGGCGGAGCCCGCCTTCGGGATGAGCCCGGCGAACTCGGCGTACGAGAAGGCGGCGGCCGCGCTGGCGACGCCGGCGATGAGGAACGACACCAGCACGGCGGGCCCGGCGGTGCCGTTGGCCACCGTCCCGGCGAGGGTGAAGATGCCGGCGCCGATGATGCCGCCGACGCCGATCGCGGTGAGCTGCCACAGGCCGAGCGTGCGGGCGAGCTGCTCGCCGGGCGCCCCCTCCGCCTCCTCGATGTGCTCGATCGGCTTCCTGCGCAGTACGCCCTGTCCCATCCGGAGCCTGGCCATGAACCGTCCTCTCCGCCGGTGGCTGACGGGGGCTCATCATGGCGGAGCGGCGCCCCGATCTGAAGAAGGCACTCCGCCGCGGCGCGCACGAAACGCTCAGCCCGCCGTGTCGTCGGCGAGGACGCCGGGCGCGGGCCCGCCGTGCGGCGGTACGAGGACGGTGGCGGCGCCGCGCACGGCGGCGGTGTGCGGCGAGGGGGCCGCGCGGACCGGCGCGCGCAGCAGGGCGGCGAGGCCGTGGACGATCTCGGGGCGCAGGGCGCCGCCGCCGGTGAGGAGGACGCCGCGCCGCAGCGCCTCGGCGCTCAGGGGGGTGCGGTCCGCGCGGAACACGTCGGTGACCATCCGGGCCGCGGCGCGGACCAGGTCGCCGGGGGTGGTGGCGCCGCCGAGGTCACCGGTGCCGAGGAGCGCGTGGTACGCGTTGGTGACGGCACCGTCGGCGAGGAGGCCGACCTCCGTCAGCTGGGCGCCGACGTCGACGACGAGGAGCGGCCCGGCCAGGTCGGCGGCGGCGCCCAGGGCGGCGGCCCGGGCGGCGGGGACGGTGAGGACGCGGCGGGGCCGCAGCACCCCGAGGGCCCCGAGCGCGGCGGCCCGGTAGGCGACGCCGCCCAGCACGGGGGTGGTGAGCGCGATCAGCGGCCGGGCGCCGGGCGGGATGCGGGGGGCGAGCAGCCGGTGCAGCAGCCGGCCGGCCTCCTCGGGGTCGACGATGGCGCCGCGCCGCACCGGGTGGAGGACGCCGCCGGTGGCCGGGAAGGTGACGGTGGGCACGTCGAGGACGGCGCCGCGGCCCGGCGCCCACACGCGGGTGCGGGCGCTGCCGAGTTCGACGGCGAACCCCGGGCACGGCCGGCGCGCGGGCTCCGGTGCGCGGCGGGGGCGCGCGGGCCCCGGCCGGCCGGTGCTCACCGGCGCACCTCCCGGGCCCGGTGGCAGCGCCCGCAGTAGCGGGCCTGGGGGACGATCACCAGCCGGCGCAGGCCGATCGGGCCGCCGCACAGCCGGCAGGTGCCGTAGCCGCCCCGGTCCATCCGCTCCAGGGCCGCCTCCACGTCGTGGAGGACCATCCGGGCGGAGGCGGTCAGTTCGGCCCGGACCTCCCGGTGGGCCGCGGCCCCGTCGCGGGTGCCGGGACCCGCCGCGGGTCCGGGGGCGGGCCGCGCCATCCGGGCCAGCTGCTCCAGCCGGAAGCGTCGCTGCTCCTGGAGGTCCTGCCGCAGGGCCGCGACGTCGGCGGCGGTCAGGCCCGCGTCGTCGGCGGTCGGGCCCGCGTCGTCGGCGCGGGCGGTCCGGTTGCTCACGGATCACCACTCCACGGGGGCACGGGGAACTCCACAGGGGGACGGGGAACACGAAGGACCCGGCAGGTGCCGGACCGGGGTCGGCACGCGGCCGGCCCGACCGCCCGGGGCCGGTGGGCGGGGCCGGTGGCCGCCGGTCGCGCCGGGCGGCCGGCCCCGCCGGTCAGGCGGTGCCGCGCCGGCAGCCGACGCAGTGGCGGGTGTAGGGCAGGATCTCCAGGCGCTCGGCCGGGACGGCTTCGCCGCAGTCCTGGCACCTGCCGTACGTGCCGTCGGCCAGGCGCTCGAACGCCGCGTCGATCTCCTTCAGCACGCGTCGCGTGGAGGCCCGCTGCGCGGCGAGGAGGTCGTCGGCGGCCTGCTGTCCGGCGCCGGCCGCCTCGATCGCCTTCAGTTGCGTGAGCCGCGACTCCCGCTCGTGTTCGAGGCGCTGCCGGGCCTCGTGGTCCGTCAGCCGTCCGGGGACGGCTGGGGAAGCGGCGCTGCCGAGCGTCATGGCGTACTCCTCCTGGGGGACGGACGGGGCGAAAGGCGCGAGGGCCGCCGCGGCGGGCCCCGGTGAGCCGGGCGGCCGGCTTTCCACCCTGACCCGCCGGACGCGGCGGGTCCATGGGGCGCGGCACCCATTTCCGGTGGTGCGCGGGGTGCAGGAACGCGCAGGTCGGCGGGGTGGGGGGCGGGGCGGATGGGTGGGGCGACCCATCGACGGCGGGGCGGGGGCCGGGCAGGCTGGGCGGGTGCGGACGGCAGGGTTCCGCCGCTTCGTACCCGCCCGGTGGCCACGGGTCCGGGCCGCCGGGGATAGTGGTGGCATCTGTGGGTTTACAGGAAGGTTCCGTGCGCCGTGTCCTTGTTCTGGCGGATTTTCGGGCTCAACGCCTTGGTCCTCGGTGCGGCCACGGCGTTGCTGCTGTGGGCGCCGGTGACCGTCTCCGTGCCGGTGCTGCTGACGGAGGCGGTGATCCTGGTGGGCGGGCTGGCGGTGATGCTGGTCGCCAACGCGGCGCTGCTGCGCGTCGGGCTGGCGCCGCTGGAGCGGCTGACGCGGGAGATGACGACCGTGGACCTGCTGCGGCCCGGCCAGCGGCTGCCCGTGCCGGGGAGCGGCGGGGTGGCGGAGCTGATCCGCACGTTCAACGACATGCTGGACCGGCTGGAGGCGGAGCGCGCCACCAGCAGCGCCCGCGCCCTGTCCGCGCAGGAGTCGGAGCGGCGGCGGGTCGCGCAGGAACTGCACGACGAGGTCGGGCAGAGCATGACGGCGGTCCTGCTCGGGCTGAAGCGGGCCGCGGACCGGGCCCCGGAGCCGCTGCGCGCCGAGTTGCAGCAGGCGCAGGAGATCACCCGGTCGAGCCTGGACGAGGTGCGGCGGCTCGCCCGCCGGCTGCGTCCGGGGGTGCTGGAGGACCTGGGCCTGGTCAGCGCGCTGACGTCGCTGTCCGACGACTTCGCCACCCATACCGGGCTCACGGTGCGGCGCCGTCTCGACGCCGACCTGCCGGCGCTGGACCGGCAGACGGAGCTGGTGCTGTACCGGGTCGCGCAGGAGGGGCTCACCAACGCCGCCCGGCACGCCGAGGCGACCCGCGTCGACCTGGCGCTGCGCCGCGTGCCGGAGGGGGTGGCGCTGTCCGTGGAGGACGACGGGCGGGGCGTCGGCGTGGCCCGCGAGGGCGCCGGCATCCGGGGCATGCGGGAGCGCGCCCTGCTCTCCGGGGCCGCGCTCGACATCACCCGCGGCCGCGACGGCGGCACCCGGGTGACCCTGACCGTGCCGTCCGCCGGGAGGCCCGCGTGAACCGGCCCGGGGACGGCACCACCCGGATCCTGCTCGCCGACGACCACGCGCTGGTCCGGCGCGGCGTCCGGCTCATCCTGGACGGCGAGCCGGACCTCCGGGTCGTCGCCGAGGCCGGGGACGGCGCCGAGGCCCTCGCGATGGCCCGCGAGCACCCCGTCGACCTGGCCGTGCTGGACGTCGCCATGCCCCGCATGACGGGCCTCCAGGCGGCGCGGGAGCTGTCGGCGCGCCACCCGGCGCTGCGGATCCTCATGTTGAGCATGTACGACAACGAGCAGTACTTCTTCCAGTCCCTGAAGGCGGGCGCCTGCGGGTACGTGCTCAAGTCCGTCGCCGACCGGGACCTGGTCGCGGCGTGCCGGGCGGCGATGCGCGGCGAGCCGTTCCTGTACCCGGGCGCCGTGACGGCCCTCGTCCGCGACTACCTGGAGCGGGCCCGGCACGGCGGGGAGCCGCCCGACCGGGTCCTCACCGCGCGCGAGGAGGAGGTCCTCAAGCTGGTCGCGGAGGGCCACTCCTCCAAGGACATCGCGGACATGCTGGTCATCAGCGTCAAGACGGTGCAGCGGCACCGGGCGAACCTGCTGCAGAAGCTCGGCCTGCGGGACCGCCTCCAGCTGACCCGGTACGCCATCCGGGCGGGCCTCATCGAGCCGTGACCGGGCGCTCGGCGGGGTAGGCACGACACGAGGGGAGGAGGGGGCATGCCGCGGTACGACGCACCGCCCGCACGCCGTGCGGAAGCACGCCGTGCGGCGGGTGCCCTCGGCGCGGCCGCGGCGGCGGTGGCCGCGGTGCTCCTCGCCGTGCTCGGCGTCCTCGCCCCCGCCGCCCACGCGGCTCCCCCGTCCCCCTCCGCCCCGTCCCCGGCCGGGACGCGGCACGCGGCCGCCGACGGCGACCCGTGCGCGGCGGTCTGCTCGACCGCGCCGCGCCCGTACGCGGACGTCTCCGGCACGCGGGCGGTGCCGCCGCCCACCGGCGCGGCCCCGCCCCCGTCGCCGCCCGTACTCGAACCGCCCGCGGCCGGCCCGGCCGCTCCCGCGCCGGCCCCGGACGCCTCCCCCGTCCACCGGCCCACGCGCCGCAACGGGCGCGCCCCTCCCCTCCCTCCAGTCGGCTGACCCTTCCCCCCTTCCCCCGTGTGCCGCCGCGCGCGGCCGCGGTCCTGCCTGCCGGAGGCCCCTTTGACCCGCGCCATGCGGGTGCGAGCGCTGCTCGCCCTCGCCGTCGTCGCCCTGTCCGTGTACATCGCCGTGACCGTCCCCGCCCGCCTGGGCCTCGATCTGCGCGGTGGCACGCAGATCGTGCTGGAGACCCGCGACTCCCCCACCGCCACCGCCGACACCCGCGCCACCGACCGCACCGTGGAGGTCCTGCGCCGCCGCATCGACGCGCTCGGCGTCACCGAGCCCGTCCTGACCCGCTCCGGCGACCGCCGGATCATCGTCGAACTGCCCGGCGTGCAGGACCCGCGCGAGGCCGCCGACGTGCTGGGCCGCACCGCCCAGCTCACCTTCCACCCCGTCGTCGGCGCCGCCGGCGCGTCCCCCTCCGGCCCCGGCCAGCCGCTCCCCCAGCGGCCCGGGGAACTGGTCCTGGCCGACGAGGACGGCCGCCGCCTGCGGCTGGGACCGCCGTCGCTGACCGGCGCCGACGTGGCCGAGGCGAAGGCCGTGATCGACCCGCAGAACGGCCTGGGCTGGTACGTCGACGTGGAGTTCAAGGACGGGGGCGGCGGGAAGTGGGCCCGGCTGACCGGTCAGGCCGCGTGCGCGGCCCTCGGCGACCCGGCCCGGCGGGTGGCGATCGTCCTGGACGACAAGGTGATCTCGTCGCCGCAGGTCGACCGGGAGGTCGGCTGCCGCACCGGCATCGTCGGCGGCTCGACCCGGATCACGGGCGGCTTCGGCGGCGACGAGGCGCGCGAACTGGCGCTGCTGGTCAACGGCGGCGCGCTGCCCGTCCCGGTGGAGACCGTCGAACAGCGCACCGTCGGCCCGACGCTGGGCGCGGAGGCGATCCGCAGCAGCGCGCAGGCCGCCGTGATCGGCACGGTCCTCACCGGCCTGTTCGTCATCGCCGTGTACCGGCTCCTGGGCGCCCTGGCCGTCCTGGCGCTGGCCTGCTACGGCGCCATCTCCTACGCCGCGCTGGCCGCGCTGGGCGCCACGCTCACCCTGCCGGGCCTGGCGGGCTTCGTGCTGGCGATCGGCATGGCCGTCGACGCGAACGTCCTGGTCTTCGAACGGGCCCGGGAGGAGTACGCGCGGCGCGGGACCGCCCGCAGGAGTCTGCGCTCGGCGCTGGCGACCGGGTTCCGGCAGGCGTTCAGCGCCATCGCGGACTCCAACATCACCACGCTCATCGCTGCGGTCCTGCTGTTCCTGCTGGCGTCGGGCCCGGTCCGGGGCTTCGGCGTGACGCTCGGCATCGGCGTCCTGGCGTCGATGGTGAGCGCGCTGGTCGTGACGCGGGCCCTGGCGGACTTCGCGGTGGCCCGCGCGGCGGTGCGGCGGCGCCCGCACCTGTCCGGCATCGGCGGCACGGGCACCGTGCGGAAGTGGCTGACGCGCCGCGACCCGGACCTGATGGGCCGCCGTCGCCGCTGGCTCGCCGTGTCGGCGGCCGCCCTGCTGCTGGCGGTCGCCGGGATCTTCGTACGGGGGCTGGACTTCGGGGTGGAGTTCACCGGCGGACGGCTCGTGGAGTACTCCACGTCGTCACCGGTGGACGTCGACCGGGCGCGGGACGCGCTGGCCGACGCCGGGTTCCCGCGCGCCGTGGTGCAGTCGTCCGGCGAGGGCGGCCTGACGGTGCGCACGGACGGGATGTCGAACGACGAGGAGGCGCGGATCGGGGAGGCGGTCGGCGCGCTGGCCGGGGGGAAGGCGGAGAAGGTCCGCGACGAGCTGATCGGGCCGAGCCTCGGCGCGGAGCTGCGCCAGGGCGCCCTCGTCGCCCTCGCCGTGGCGGTGGGCGCGCAACTGCTGTACCTGGCGGTGCGGTTCCGCTGGCAGCTGGGGACGGCGGCGGTCGTGGCGATGGTCCACGACGCGGTGATCCTCGTCGGGGTGTTCGCCTGGCTGGGCAAACCGGTCGACGGGGTGTTCCTGGCGGCACTGCTGACGGTCATCGGCTACTCGGTGAACGACTCCGTCGTCGTGTTCGACCGGATCCGCGAGCTGCGGGCGGCCCACGGGGGGCGGTCCTTCGCGCGGGTGACCAACACGGCGCTGCTCCAGACCGTGCCGCGCACCCTGAACACGGGCATGGGCGCGGTGTTCATCCTGGCCGCGCTGGCGGTGCTGGGCGCCGGGTCGCTGACGGACTTCGCGCTGGCCCTGCTGATCGGCGTCGTCGTGGGCACGTACTCGTCGATGCTGACGGCGGCGCCGCTGGCGGTGGAGTTCCACGCCCGCGGCGAGGCCCGGCCGCGGGGCGGTGCCCGGCGGCCGGCCGGGCGGCCCGCCCGGGAGGGGGAGGCAACGCGCGTGTGAGCCGCGGCGGCCCGGCCCCGGTGCGGGGCCGGGCCGCCTCAGCCGTCGTCCCGCGCGGCCGGGTGCGGCAGGTGCACCACGACGAGGGCGAACGCGGCCAGCATGACGTTGCGGGCGGCCGCGTCGAGGCCGTTCCAGTCGGAGGACTGCCACATGGCGAACCACTCGCCGCCTATGGCGATGAACCCGAGCCCGAACAGCAGCAGCACCATGACCAGCCCGGCCGTGCTCGCCGCGCGGGCACGCGCGGAGGAGCCCCGGCGCAGCGCGGCGCACCACAGGCCGGTGGCGAGGAGGAGGACGCAGGCGGCCAGGGTCTCCCAGACGATGATCGCCACGTAGGCGGCGTCCTGGAGGGCGGGCGACTCGACGGCCCGCCACATCAGGTCGGGGTCCTTGAAGGTGGTGTCCATGGCGAGGACGTGGCGGACGAACTCCCGGTTCGTCCCGAAGTCCGTGATGTTCCCGAAGGCGACCAGCGCCATGTAGACGGCGACGGTGCCGGTCAGCGCCGCGGCGGCGAACGGCGGTGCGCCGAGGGTTCGCCACCGCGCCCGCCGGACGCCCGCCCGGGTCCCGCCGTCCGCCATGTCATCCGCTCCCGTCGTGGACGCCGACCTCACGGAGCGAGTATCCCCGACTCCGTGCCGCGTTCCCACCCCGGGAGGCGGACGTACCGGGCCTGCCCGGCGGTGAGGCGCGCCGTGCCGGGGCCGCCGTCGCCGGCCTTGGCGGGCGCGTGGCCGGTGGACGGGTCCCGCCACGGCGTGGACCCCGCGGTGCCCGCCGCGGGGCGCGGCGGGCACGGGGGTGATGGGCGGGGCGCGTGGCGGGGTGGTCAGTCCGACAGGTCCGCCTTGCCGAAGAGGACGGCGTAGCTGCTGGGGAGCTGGCTGATGATCTGGTTCAGCTCCCCGCCCGAGACGGCGTCGGCCAGGGTCGACAGGACGGCGCTCGCGTCCCACTGGGCGGTGCGGGGGCGCGCCCCGGTGCGTTCGCCGACGCGCCGGTAGAACTCCTCGATGCCGAAGCGCTCGGCGGGACGGCCGCCGTCGGTGTCGGCGGTGAGCACGTCCCCGAGGTCGCCGGGCAGCTGCGCCGCCAGGTCGGCGGCCTCGCCGGGCGTGATGTGGTGACCGAGCACCCCCAGCACCGCCCGGGTGATCTGCGCGGCCTCGTCCTGGTCGCGGTACTCGCCGCGTTCCCGCACCCGGGCGAGGAACTCGTCCTGCCGCATCGTCCCTACCTCCTGCCGTACGGCCCTCGGAGGGCCGCCCCCGCCACCGTAGGACCGGCCGGGGCGCCCCGCACGTCAGGACGGGCCGTCCGCGGGGCCCCACGTCCACGCCCCGGCCCCCCACGTCCCGCCCCCGCGCCTGCCCCCGCCGAGTGCGTCCGCCGTACGCGCCGCCCGGCGCGCGACGGGCAGGAATCGCGGCGGCCGTGCGGGGCACCCGTCCGGCGGATGATCGCAACCGGGCGACCCACAGGAGGAGGACGCAGTGGCCACCGGCCCACCCATGAACGACGGCGCCGACCCGCGGGACGCCGACGACCTGGAGGCTCGTTTCGGCGGGGCGCTGGAGGACGTGTCCGCGGCCAGGCTGCTCGCCGACCGCTACCTGGCCGCCCTGGAGCGCACGGCGACGCCCTCGGAACCGGACCGGCGCGACGACGTGCTGCTCGTCGTCACCGAGCTGACGGGCAACGCCGTGCAGTACGCGCCCGGCCCGTTCTCCCTGCGGCTGCGGCGCACCTTCGACGGCGTCCACGTCGTCGTGCGGGACAGCAACCCGCGCCCGCCGGTCCCCCGCCCCTGGTCGCCCGCCGACAACACCGGGTCCGTGGGCTGGCACCTGGTGAACGCCCTCGCCACGCAGGTGTCCGTGCTGACCCGGCCGGAGGGCAAGGACGTCCACGTCTTCCTGCCCTGGTGACTCACCCGGACGGCCCGGCAGCGGCGGCGGCCGGGCCGCGGGCGTGCTGGGCTGGGGGCAAGCGTCGTCCACCGTACGGAGAGCCGCCATGTACGAAATGCGCATCGGTACGGCCGCCACCGGTACCGGCCTGGTGTGGCACGTCGTCGGCCAGGACCGGTCCTCCGCCCTCTGCGGGCAGCCGCTCCGGGAGGAGGACGACGAGACGGACCGGCACTGCCTGTCCTGCATGTCGATGTTCCAGGAGCTGATGCGGCACCCCGGCCGGCCCTGAGCGGGGGCGCGGCCGGGCCGAGGGGCCGCCGGGGCGGCGCTCCTGACGGATTGACAACAGACCATGATCAGTTATTTTTGAGCGGCATCCACACGCGCCGACCGCGCGTGTGTCCGGGGGAGATGCGATGTGCGGGCCGCCGACGGGCGGCCGGCGCCGTGCAGCGGTCGTCGCACGGGGTTGCGCCGCCCCGGACACGGCGCGGAACGGTCGGCAGCCGACCGCTAGGAGTCCCCTCGTGTCCGACAGAAAGCCCCGCGCCGTGCGGGGCACGGCGCTTCTCGCCGCGGTGGCCGCGGCAGGCGCGCTGACCGCCACCGGCCCGGCCCAGGCCCTCGTCGGTGACGCGGTCGCCGACGGCACGGACGCCTTCACCGCCTACGTGAACGTGGGCGGCGAGCGCGCCTGCACCGGCGCCCTGGTCGACCCCCGGTGGATCCTCACCGCCAGCAGCTGCTTCTCGGACGACCCGCTGCGGGCGTACCCCGTCCCGGCCGGCGCCCCCCGGCTGAAGACCACGGTGGTCGTGGGCCTCGCCGACCTCACGGGCACGGGCGGCACCCGGACCGAGGTCGTCGAGATCGTGCCGCGCGCCGACCGCGACGTGGTGATGGCCCGGCTCGCCCAGCCCGTCACGGGCGTCGACCCGGTGCTGCTTGCCTCCACCGCGCCCGCGCAGGGCGAGACGCTGCGCGTCCTCGGCTACGGCCGCACCCGCACGGCGTGGGTGCCGGACCGGCTCCACAGCGGCGCGTTCACCGTCAGCGCCGCCCCGGACGCCGGCACCGTCCGGGTGGCCGGCGCCGGCGGCACCATCTGCCGCGGCGACGCGGGCGGCCCGGCCCTGCGCGAGCGGGACGGCAAGGTCGAGCTGGTCGCGCTGAACAGCGCCTCCTGGCAGGGCGGCTGCTTCGGCACCGACGAGACCGAGACGCGCACGGACGCCGTCGAGGCCCGCGTCGACGACCTGGGTGACTGGGTCCGCCAGGTCCGCGCCCTGCCCCAGCAGTCGCAGGTCGCGTCCGGCGACTTCGACGGCGACGGCAAGGCGGACCTCGTCGGCCTCTACGACAACGGCGTCACCCACGACGGCAAGAACCGCTCCTCGCTCCACACCTTCCTCGGCAACGCCACCGGCTTCGCGGCGCCGAAGAACGTGTGGACCTCCTCGGGCGGCTTCGCCTGGAGCCGCTCCAAGCTGACCGCCGGCGACTACAACGGCGACGGCAAGGACGACGTGTCCGTGTTCTACGACGGCGGCCAGTCCGCCGACGGCAAGAACATCTCGTCGGTCTACACCTGGTACAGCACCGGTACGGGCTTCGCCGCGCCGAAGGTCACGTGGACGACGCCGGGCGGCTTCACGTGGGGGGCCAGCAAGGTCGCCTCCGGTGACTTCAACGGCGACCGCAAGGCCGACATCGGCGTCTTCTACGACCGCGGCCGGGACGCCGACGGCGTGTACCGCTCCGCGCTGTTCGCGTTCACCAGCACCGGCGCGGCCTTCGGCTCGCCCACCCTGGAGTGGGAGAGCCCCGGCTCGTTCCGCTGGTCCGCGTCGAAGTTCGTCGCGGGCGACCACAACGGCGACGGCAAGGACGACGTGTCGGTCTTCTACGACGCCGGCACGACGCCCGAGGGCCGCAACCTGTCGGCGCTGTACAGCTGGTACAGCACCGGCCCCGGTTTCGGCGGCGCGCAGCGCACCTGGTCCTCGACGGGCGGTTTCACCTGGAACGCCGGCAAGGTCGCGTCCGGTGACTTCAACGGCGACGGCAAGGCGGACGTGGGCGTGTTCTACGACCGCGGCCTGGGCGCGGACGGCAGGTACGGCTCGAACCTGTACACCTTCACCAGCACCGGCACGGCGTTCGGCGGCCCGTCGCTGAAGTGGGAGAGCACCGGCGCCTTCCGCTGGAGCAACAGCCAGTTCACGGCCGGCGATTACAACGGCGACCGCAAGGACGACGCCGCGGTCCTCTACGACCTCGGCACCACCGCCGACGGCCGCAAGGTCGACGGCGTGTACTCCTGGCTGAGCACGGGCACCGGCTTCGGCGCCCCGGCGAGCCGCTGGAGCGGCCCGATCGGCTGACGCCGCGATCCCCCGACGTGCCCGCGCGCCTCCCGGTGCGCGGGCACGTCCGCGTTCCGCCCCGGTGGGTCCGTGGGGGCGAATGCGCGTCGTGGGGCGCGGGCCGACCGGGCCTTCCCTAAGGCCGGGGCGCCTCGTGGTCGTCGCGGTGCGGGACGCCGTGCTCGACGCGGTCGGGGGAGGGCGGTTCGGGGCGGTCGGAGGGAGGGGTGAGCGCGGAGAGGACGACGGCGCCGACGAGGAGGGCCGCCACCCCGTACACCGTGCGGGTCAGGGCGCGCAGGCGGCGCTCGCTGCCGGTGCGGACGGACCGGGCGAGCGGGAGCGTCGCGGTCGACACCGCCGCGACGAGCCCGCCCAGCCACGCGCGCAGGGCGTCGGGGTCGGCGAGGGCGGGGACCTCCCGGCCGAGGGCGGTGCGCGCGTGGCGCAGCCGGCTCGTCGTGGCCGGGACGGTGGCCGCGGTCTCCGCGGCGGCTTCCTCCACGCTCAGGCCGAGGCCGTCGCAGAGCAGGACGGTACGGCGGTACGGCGGCGGCAGTTCGAGCAGGGCGCGGTGCGCGGGGTCGGCCGGCGGGGCCTCGGGGCGCCGGAACCGGTGCCAGGGGGCGAGCGCGTACTCGTGCGCCCGCGCCCGCACCCAGCCGACCGGGTCCGGGTCGAAGGCGACCTCCGGCCAGTGCTCCCAGGCGCGCTGGAAGGCGTGCTCGACGGAGTCGAAGGCGTGTCTGCGGCCTCCGGTGAGCAGGTACGCCTGGTGCACCAGGGCCGGGGCGGCCCGGGCGTAGAGGGCGTCGAAGGCCTCGACGGGGGTCGGGGCGGAGGTGGAAGGGGACGGTGTGGTGCTCTGGCTCATCGGGGCGACGACCCACTCCGAACGAAGAAGTGCATAGGCGCATCCTGACGTGACACGGACGGGATTCACGTGATGCGCCACGACATCCGACATGACTGGCAGAAACGTTACTGCTGATGGCCGGCGCCATCGTCGCGACGCGCCGCGGGCGTGTCGCGGGCGTGTCGCGGGCGTGTCACGGCGGGGCGGGGCCACGGAGGACGGCGGGGTGTCCCCGTCACGCCCCGCCCGCCCCGGCGGAGGTCGATTTTCGGCCGAGGGCGTGACGGGTGAAACCAGAGGGGCGGAGGGGGTCGTCGTGAGGGGTACCGTCCTGCTGTCCGAGGTGAAGGGGCCCTCATCGTGAATCCCGCCGGTGCACGTCCGAACCGCCGCGCCGTCCTCGCCACGGGGGTGGGGGCCGCGCTGGCCGCCGCCGTCGCGGCCGCCGCGCCCGCGCACGCCGCGCCCGGTCCGGGACCGCGCGGGCCGGGGGCGCGCGTCGAGGGACGGCTGCGAGCACTCGAACGGACGCACGAAGCGCGGCTCGGCGCGTTCGCGTACGACACGGGGACCGGGCGGACGGTGCTGTACCGGGCCGACGAGCGCTTCCCGATGGCGTCGCTGTTCAAGGCGCTCGCCGTCGCCGCCGTCCTGCGGGACCTGGACCAAGGCGGCGAGGTGCTCGCCCGGCGCGTCCACTACACCGCGCAGTACGTGAAGGACTCGGGCTTCTCCCCCGTCACCGAGCGGCCGGAGAACGTGGCGAACGGGATGACCGTCGCCGAGCTGTGCGAGGCGACCCTCACCCGCAGCGACAACGCGGCGGGCAACCTGCTGCTGCGCGAGCTGGGCGGGCCGACCGCGGTGACCCGGTTCTGCCGCTCGGTGGGCGACGGCGTCACCCGGCTGGACCGGTGGGAGCCGGAGCTGAACTCGGCCGAGCCGTGGCGGGTCACCGACACCACCACGCCGCGCGCCATCGGCCGCACGTACGGGCGGCTGCTCCTCGGCGACGCGCTCGCGGCGCACGACCGGGAGCGGCTGACGCGGTGGATGCTCGCCAACCAGACGAGCGGCGAGCGGTTCCGCAAGGGCCTGCCCGCGGACTGGCTCCTGGCGGACAAGACGGGCGGCGGCGGGTACGGCGGCAACAACGACGCCGGCGTCGCCTGGCCGCCCGGCCGGCCGCCGGTCGTGCTGGCCGTCCTGACGACCCGGTTCACCCCGGACGCGAAGGCCGACGACGAGCTCGTCGCCGAGGCGGCGAGGCTGCTGGCGCAGGCCGTGGGCTGAGCCCGCGCGGGGCCGGAGGGGTGGGCGGCGTGCCCCTCATGGCTCTGTACGGCCGACCCTCGCGGCGGGGACCGGGCCATGATGGGCGGTGGAGCCCGTTCTTCGCGCCCGCCCCGTGTGCCCCCGGTGTTTCCGGGCACTCGGGCGGTCGACCAGCAAGGAGACGCCGCCATGAGCCCAGGCCAGGACCGCAGCCCGGTGGTGCCCGCGCTGCGGTCCGCGCGGGCCGTCGTGTTCGACACGGACGGGGTGCTCACCGACTCGGCGGGGGTCCACGCGGAAGCCTGGAAGGCGGCGTTCGACGCGTACCTGCGCGACCTGCCGCCGGACGTGGCGGACACCTCGGCGCGGCGGCCCTTCGACGCGGCGGAGGAGTACCGGCGGTACGTGGACGGGCGCTCCCGGCGGGACGGGGCGGCGGCGTTCCTCGCGGCGCGCGGGCTGCCCGCGGACCCGGCCGCCGTGGAGGCCGTCGCCGCCGACAAGGAGCGCCGCCTCACGCGGCGGCTGCGCGCCCGCCCCGTGGACGCCTACCCCGGCTCGGTGCGGCTGCTGCGCGTCCTGCGCGGGGCGGGGGTGCCGATGGCCGCCGCGTCCGCGTCCCGGCACGCCCGCGAGCTGCTGGAGCGGGCCGGGCTCCTGGACCTGTTCGACGCGCTGGTGGACGGGGTGGAGGCGGCCCGGCTGGGGCTGCCCGGCAAACCGGACCCGGCGCTGTTCCTGGAGGCGGCGCGCCGGCTCGGCGTGCCGCCCGGGCGGTGCGCGCTGGTGGAGGACGCCCTGGCCGGGGTGGAGGCGGGGCGGCGCGGTGGGTTCGGCCTGGTCGTGGGAGTCGACCGGGCGGCCGGCCCGGACACGGCGGACGCGCTGCGCCGCCACGGTGCCGACCTCGTCGTACCGGATCCGGTGGACCTGCTCGCCGCACGGGAGGGGCAGCCGTCGTGAGCGACTGGACGTGGGAGTTCGAGGGGTACGCCGCCGAGCGCGAGTCGCTGCGGGAGGCGCTGTGCACCCTGGGCAACGGCTACTTCGCGACGCGCGGCGCGCTCCCGGAGTGCGCGGCGGACGGGACGCACTACCCGGGGACGTACGTGGCGGGCTGCTACGACCGGCTGGTGTCGGAGGTGGCGGGGCGGAGCGTGGAGAACGAGGACACGGTGAACCTGCCGAACTGGCTGCCCGTGCGCTACCGGGTGGCCGACGGCCCGGAGCCCGGGCCGTGGCTGGCGCCGGCGCACGAGTTCCTCACCGACCACGCGCTCTCCCTCGACCTGCGCGGCGGCGTCCTGGAGCGGCGCAGCCGGTACGAGGACGACGACGGGCGGCGGCTGGCGGTGCGCCAGCTGCGGCTGGTCCACATGGGCGACCCGCACGTGGCGGCGCTGCGGACGGAGTTCACCGCCGAGAACTGGGCGGGGGTGCTGGAGGTGGAGGCCGCGCTGGACGGCTCGGTCGCCAACACGGGCGTGGCGCGGTACCGGCAGCTGTCGTCGCGGCACCTGGCGCACGTCGAGACGGGCGAGGCGGAGGGCGGCCGGGTGTGGCTGTGCTGCCGGACGGCCACGTCCGACGTCCGGATCGGGATGGCCGCGCGGACGACGGCGCCCGAGGACGCCGAGGTGGTGCACGTCGAGAAGGGGGTGGTGCAGCGGTTCCGGCTGGCGCTGTCGCCGGGCGCGACGGTCGTGGTCGACAAGGTGGTGGCGCTGCACACCTCGCGCGACCCGGCGATCTCCGACCCGCTGCACGCGGCGGTGGACCGGGTGGGGCGGGCGGACGGCTTCGGCGAGCTGCTGGCGTCGCACCGGACGGCGTGGCAGCAGCTGTGGCGGCGGGCCGAGCTGGAGGTGCCGGACAAGGCGGGCCGCATCCTGCGGCTGCACCTGTTCCACGTGCTGCAGACGCTGTCGCCGCACACCGCGGACTTGGACGTGGGCGTGCCGGCGCGCGGGCTGCACGGGGAGGCGTACCGGGGGCACGTGTTCTGGGACGAGCTGTTCGTGCTGCCGTACCTGAACCTGCACTTCCCGGAGGTGTCGCGGGCCCTGCTGACCTACCGGCACCGGCGGCTGGGCCGGGCCAGGTCCGCGGCGCGGGACGCGGGCCGGGCGGGGGCGATGTACCCGTGGCAGAGCGGCAGCGACGGCCGGGAGGAGACGCAGCGGCTGCACCTGAACCCGCTTTCGGGGCGCTGGCTTCCGGACCACTCGCACCTCCAGCACCACGTGGGCTCGGCCGTCGCGTACAACGTGTGGCGGTACTGGGAGGCGACCGGGGACGACGAGTTCCTGCACACCAAGGGCGCGGAGACGCTGCTGGAGATCGCCCGGTTCTGGGCGGACTCGGCGGAGTACGACGAGGCGGTCGACCGGTACCGCATCCGCGGGGTGATGGGCCCCGACGAGTACCACGACGCGTATCCGGGGGCGCGGCGGCCGGGCCTCGATGACAACGCGTACACGAACGTGACGGCCGCCTGGGTGCTGCTGCGGGCCCTGCAGCTGATGGCGGAGCTGCCGGAGCCGCGCCGGCGGGAGCTGGAGGAGCGCATCGGGCTGCACCACAGCGAGCTGGCCCTCTGGGAGGACGTGTCGCGCCGGCTGTACGTGCCGTTCCACGACGGGGTGATCAGTCAGTTCCACGGGTACGGGGAGCTGGCCGAACTGGACTGGGAGGGGCTGCGGCACAAGTACGGGGACATCCGGCGGCTGGACCGGATCCTGGAGGCGGAGGGCGACACGGTCAACCGCTACCAGGCGTCCAAGCAGGCGGACGTGCTGATGCTGGGCTACCTGTTCCCGCCGGCGGAGCTGCGGGGGCTGCTGCGGCGGCTGGGGCACGCGCTGGACGACGAGACGTGGTGGCGGACCGTCGACTACTACCTGCGGCGCACGAGCCACGGTTCGACGCTGAGCGTGCTGGTGCACGGGTGGGTGCTGGCGCGGGTGCGGCGGGCGGGGGCGTGGGAGTTCTGCCAGGAGGCGCTGGAGGCGGACATCGCGGACCTGCACGGCGGGACGACCGGTGAGGGCATCCACCTGGGCGCGATGGCGGGCACGCTGGACCTGGTGCAGCGGGGGCTGACGGGGCTGGACACGCGGGGCGGGGCGCTGCGGCTGGACCCGGTGCGGCTGCCGGAGCTGTCGGAGTACGCGTTCACGCTGCGGTTCCACGGGCACTGGGGGGTGCGGCTGCGGATGACGCCGGAGAGCCTGCACGTGGCGGTGCCGGAGTCGGGGGTGGCCCCGATCGACATCGAGCTGCCCGGGACCGCGGTGTCCATCGAGCCGGGGCGGTCGGTGCGGCTGCCGCTGCCGGATTAGGCGCGGCGCCCTCCGGGCGGGCGGCGCGGGGTGCGCCGGGCCGTCGCGACACGCCGCCGCACGCAGGGGGAACGCGGGAGGACCGGCCCCAACTGGGGGCGCGTACTGGCCGATTGGCGCCCCCCGCGCGCGGAACGCGCCGGCGCAGACCCTTGATCTTTTCCCAGGTTAGGCTAACCTAACTTCCCGTGGGCGGCGGTGGGCACCCTCACCGCGCCTGCCGCGTGTGCGCCTTGTGCGCGACCCCCGCAACACGACCGAAGGGCATCCGCCATGCCGAACGGTGCGCTGCGCGCCGAGCTCCTCGAGCGCCAGGAGCGACGCGAGTCCTCCGCCCGTACCTACGCAAGCACCCTGCCAGTCGCCCCCGTGCACGCCGCCGGCGCGGTGGTCACCGGCGCCGACGGGCGCACGTACCTGGACTGCCTCTCCGGTGCGGGCACCCTCGCGCTGGGGCACAACCACCCCGCCACCGTCGCGGCCCTCCAGTCGGTCCTCGGATCCGGCGCACCGCTGCACACCCTCGACATGATCACCCCTCAGAAGGACGCGTTCTCGGGCGAGTTGCTGCGCCGGCTGCCCGGCGGTCTGCGGGACACGGCGCGGCTGCACTTCTGCAGCCCGGCCGGTACGGACGCCGTCGAGGCGGCGCTGAAACTGGCCCGGCACGCGACGGGCCGGCGCGGGATCGTCGCCTTCACCGGCGCCTACCACGGGATGACGCTCGGCGCGTCCGCCGTGTCCGGGCCGCCCCGCATGAGCGGCGCGGTCGGCGCGGACGGCGTCCCGGTGACCCGCCTCCCCTACCCGTACGGGATGCGCTGCCCGTTCGGGACGGGCGACGGCGAGGAGTCCGGGAAGCTGTCGACGCGGCTGCTGGAGAGCCTGGTCACCGACCCGAGCAGCGGGGTCGGCACCCCCGCCGCGGTCATCCTGGAGGTCGTCCAGGGCGAGGGCGGCGTCGTCGAGGGCCCGGACGGGTGGCTGCGGGAGGTCCGCCGGATCACCGCGGAGCACGGCATCGTCCTCGTCGTCGACGAGGTGCAGACCGGCATCGGCCGCACCGGCCACTACTGGGCCTGCGAACGCGCCGGGATCACGCCCGACGTGCTCGTCACCTCCAAGGCCGTCGGCGGCGGACTGCCGCTCGCGCTCATCGCGTACCGCCCCGACCTCGACACCTGGCGCCCCGGCCACCACACGGGGACCTTCCGCGGCAACACGCTCGCCATGGTCGCCGGGGAGATCACCCTCCGCACGGTCGCCGAGGAGCAACTGGCCGAGCGGGCGATGAAACTGGGCGAGCGGATCCGCCACGGCCTGCACGGGATCGCCGCCGCCGACCCGTCCCTCGGCGAGGTCCGCGGACGCGGCCTGATGATCGGCGTCGAACTGGTCGACCCGGACGGCACCCCCGACCGCAACGGCGTCCCGCCCGGCGACCCCGTCCGCGCCCAGGCGGTCCGCGCCGCGTGCCTGGAGCGCGGGCTGATCCTGGAGCTCGGCGGCCGCGACGACACCGTCGTACGGCTCCTGCCGCCCCTGGTCCTCACCGACGAACAGGCCGACTCCGTCGTGGAGCGCCTCGCCTCCGCCCTGGAGGCCACCCGATGAGCCGCGACGACCGGCACCCCCGCATACCCGGCGGCGACCCGGACGGCGCCGGCCACCCCGACGCGTCCGCGCCGCCCGGGGAGGTCGACGTCGCCGTCGCCGGGGACACCCACGGGGCCTACGCCCTGGGGAAGCTGACCTCGGTGGTCCTCGACGCGCTCGCCGAGGGCGCCACCGTCCGGGGCGGCCCGCTGCCCGGCGGGGGGCCCGACGCGGTCGCCGAGCGGTTACGGGCCGCCTGCGCCCCCGTGCTCCCCGAGCACGGCACGGGCGCCGAGGAGGCCCTGCGCACCGTCGTACGGGCCGTCGCGGAGGGCGCCGCCGACCCGGCCGACCCCTGGTGCGCCGCCCACCTCCACTGCCCGCCCCTCGCGGTGGCCGCCGCGGCCGACCTGGCCGCCGCCGCCCTCAACCCGTCGATGGACTCCTGGGACCAGGCCCCCGCCGCCGCGGCCCTGGAACAGGAGGTCACCGCCGCCCTCGCCGCCCTCGTCTACCCCCGGCGGACCGCGCCCGACGCGCTGATCACCAGCGGCGGCACCGAGTCGAACCTCGTCGCCCTGCTGCTCGCCCGCGAGCGGGCCCGCGCCGCCGGGGCCGCCACGGTCCGGGTGGTGTGCGGCGACAACGCCCACCACAGCGTGCGGCGCGCCACCTGGCTGCTGGGCCTGCCCGAGCCCGTCACCGTGGAGTGCCCGGGCGGACGGGTCGACCCGGCGGCCGTCGACCGGGTCCTCGCCGGGCTCACCGGGCCCGCCCTGGTCGTGGCCACCGCCGGCACCACCGACGAAGGGCTCGTCGACCCGCTCCCGCACCTCGCCGCCGTGGCGGCACGGCACGGCGCGGAACTGCACGTGGACGCCGCGTACGGCGGGCCCCTGCTGTTCAGCGACCGGCTCGCGCCGCTCCTCGACGGCCTGGAGTCGGCCGTCTCCGTCACCTTCGACCTGCACAAACTGGGCTGGCAGCCGGTCGCCGCCGGAGTCCTCGCCGTCTCCGACACCGGGCTGCTCGCCCCGCTGGCCCTGCGCGCCGACTACCTCAACGCCGACGACGACGGCGAGGCCGGCCTGCCGGACCTGCTCGGCCGCTCCATCCGCACGACCCGCCGCCCCGACGTACTGAAGATCGCCGCCACGCTGCGCGCCCTCGGCCGCACCGGGCTCGGCTCGCTCGTCGAGCACTGCGTGCGCACCGCGCGGGAGTTCGCCGCGTTCGTCGACGCGCACCCGGCGCTGCGCCGCCGCCCCGGCGAACCCGGCATCAGCACCGTGCTGTTCCGGCCCACCGCCGCCGACGCGCTCCCGCCCGCCGAGGGCGACGCGCTGGTCGCGGAGGTCCGCCGCCGGCTCCTCACCGAGGGGCTGGCGGTCGTGGGGCGGGCCGTCGCCGAGGACGCCGACGGCACCCGGCGGCTGTGGCTGAAGGCCACCCTGCTCCACCCGCGGGCCGCCGGCGAGGACCTGGCCGGCCTGCTCGACCTGGTCACCGCCACGGCCGCCCGCATCCGCACGACGCACGCACAGGAACCGGAAGGACCCCGATGACGACCGAGCAAGCCGCCGAGGAACCGCCGATCGTCGACCTGCTCGGCGTGGGCGTCGGCCCGTTCAACCTGTCGCTGGCCGCCCTGGCCGACGGGGTGCCCGGACTCGACGCCGTCTTCCTGGAGCAGCGCACCGCGTTCCACTGGCACCCCGGCCTGCTGATCGAGGGGGCCACGCTCCAGGTGCCGTTCCTCGCCGACCTGGTGAGCCTCGTCGACCCGACGAGCCGCTGGTCGTTCCTCAACTACATCCGCACCCAGGAGCGGCTGTTCCCGTTCTACTTCGCCGAGCGGTTCCACATACCCCGGGCCGAGTACGACGCCTACTGCCGCTGGGTCAGCGGGGAACTGCGCTCCTGCCGCTTCGGCCACCGGGCCGACGGCGTCCGCTGGGACGAGGACCGGCAGGCGTACGAGGTGGAGTTCACCCGCGTCGACGAGGACGGCGCCGCCCTCTCCACCGGCCGCCTCCTCGCCCGGCACCTGGCGCTCGGCGTCGGCACCGCCCCGCGGGTGCCCGCACCGCTGCGGGCCCTCGCCGACGACGGTGACGTGCCGGTGCTGCACTCCGCCGACTACCTCGCCCACCGGGAGCGGCTGCTCGCCGCCGGCCACGTCACCGTCGTCGGCGCGGGCCAGTCGGGCGCCGAGGTGCTCCTCGACCTGCTGCGGGCCCGGCCCCACGGGCGGGAGGCGCTGACGTGGCTCGCCCGCACCCCGGCGTTCGCGCCCATGGAGTACAGCAAGATCGGGCTGGAGCACTTCACGCCCGACTACACCCGCTACTTCCACGGGCTGCCCGAGGCCACCCGCGACCGGCTGCTGCCGGCGCAGTGGCAGCTGTACAAGGGCATCAGCACCGACACCCTCGGCGACATCCACGACGAGCTGTACCGGCGCGCCCTGGCCGGCGGCTGGCCGGACGTCACCCTCACCCCCGGCGTCGCCGTCACCGCCGCCGACCGCCGCGACGGCCGCGTGGAACTGTCCCTCGAACACCGCGAGGAGGGGTCCCGGGCCACACTGGTCACCGACGCCGTCGTCCTCGCCACCGGGTACGCGCAGCGGCCCGTCGACGGGCTCCTCGAAGCGCTCGGCCCGCACCTCGCCCGCGACGCCTCCGGGCGCCCCCTCGTCGGCCACGACCAGCGGCTCGTCCTCGACGACGAGGTCGGCGGCAGCGTGTTCGTCCAGAACGCCGAGCGGCACACCCACGGCGTCGGCACGCCCGACCTGGGCCTCGCCGCCTGGCGCTCCGCCGTCATCCTCAACGCGCTGACCGGCCGGCCCGCCTACCCGCTGCCGCGCCGCACCGCGTTCACCACCTTCGGCCTCGACCCGGACCGCACGAACGACGAGCAGAAAGAGTGCGCATGAGCCAGATCCAGCCCCTGGACCCCGCGGCGGAGGCCGACCGGGCCGCCGTCGACAACCTGCTGCGCTGCTGGGTGCGGGAGACCGGAGTGGAACGGCCCGCCGGCGACGTGCTGCGCCTGGAGCTGCCCGCGGCCGGTACGGCGGTCGAGGCACCCGTCCTGTACTGGTCGCCCGTCGGCTGGCACCGCTTCGGGCCCGCCCGGCTGCCGTCCGGCACCCCCGCCTCCGCCACGGCGCTCGCCGCGCTCCTGGGCGTCGAGGCCGCGGACGGCGACCCGGCGTCCGTCGCCGACCTGACCGGGCGCGTCAGCGACTCCGTGCGCCGCGTCACCGAGTTCGTACGGGTCCGGGCCGCCGTCCCCGAGGACCCGTCCGGCACGACGCCGTTCCTCGCCGCCGAGCAGGCCCTCGTCACCGGGCACCCGCTGCACCCGACGCCGAAGAGCCGCGAGGGGCTCACCGACACGGAGGCCGCCCGCTACTCCCCCGAGACGCGCGGCTCCTTCCCGCTGCACTGGTTCGCCGCGGACCCGTCCGTCGTCAGCTCCGACTCGTCCCTGGAGCGCGGCGCCGAGGACCTCCTCGCCGGCTTCGCCGGGGACGGCCTCGCCCGGCCCGACGGCACGGTCCTCGTCCCCGCCCACCCGTGGCAGGCGCAGGACGTCGTCCACCGGCCCGCCGTACGGGCCCTCCTCGACGCCGGCCTGCTGCACGACCTCGGCCCGGCCGGGCCCGCGTGGTACCCCACCTCGTCCATCCGGACGCTGTACCGGCCCGACGCGGCCGTGATGCTGAAGTTCTCCCTCGGCCTGCGCATCACCAACTCGCGGCGCGAGAACATGCGGTCCGAACTGCGCCGGGGCATCGCCGTCGACCGGCTCCTCACCGCGGGTCTCGGCCGGGCCCTGCACGCCGCGCACCCGGACTTCGCGATCGTCCGCGACCCGGCGTGGCTCGCGGTCGACACCGCGCCCGGCGGCGGCGACGGCACCGGCCTCGACGTGGTCGTCCGCGCCAACCCGTTCCCCGCGGACGCGGCGGCGCAGGGCCTGTGCGTCGCCGGGCTGGTCTCCCCCCGCCCCGACCTGCCCGGCGGCCGCTCCCACCTGGCGACGCTCGTGCACGCCCTCGCCGAACGGACCGGCCGGCCCGTCGCGGAGGCCGGCGAGGAGTGGTTCACCCGCTACGCGGAGCGGGTCGTCGGCCCCGTCCTGTGGCTGTACGCCACGTACGGGCTGGGCCTGGAGGCGCACCAGCAGAACACCCTCGTCGTCCTCGACGACGAGGGCCGGCCCGTCGGCGGCCGGTACCGCGACAACCAGGGCTACTACTTCTCCCCCGCCCGCAGCGAGGCCCTGTACGGCTGGGTGCCGGACATCGGCCGGGACCTCGGCACGTACGTCGCGGACGAGGTCATCGACGAGCGGCTCGCCTACTACGTCGGCATCAACAACCTGCTCGGCCTGGTCGGCGCGCTCGGCTCCCAGGGCCTCGCGGACGAGACGCGGCTGCTGCGCCTCGCCGACCGGTTCCTCGCCGGGGCCGCCGGCGAGCACGGCGACCGGCTGCGGCTGGCCTCGCTGCTGCGGGACGAGCCGACGCTGCGCTGCAAGGCGAACCTGCTGACGCGGGTGCGCGGCATGGACGAGCTGACCGGCCCCCTGGAGGCCCAGTCGGTGTACGTGGACATCGCCAACCCCCTGGTGGAGGTGCGCAAGTGACGGGAGAGGACCTCCTCATCGCCGAGACGGCACTGGAGCAGGGCACGTTCGCGCTGCGCGCGGTCGACCCGGCCGCCGACGCGGAGCTGGTGCACGCGTGGATGAACGACCCGGAGGTCGCCGAGTACTGGGAGATGGCCCAGCCGCGCGAGCGGATCACCGCCTACCTGCGGGAGCAGGTCGGCAGCGCCCACTCCACGCCGTACATCGGCTGCGTCGACGGCACCCCGATGAGCTACTGGGAGGTGTACCGGGCCGACCTGGACCCGCTGCGCCACCACGGCCCGGTACGGCTCCGCGACGCCGGCGTGCACCTGCTGCTCGGCCCGTCCGCGTACCGGGGGCGGGGGCTCGGCGCGGCGTTACTCCGGGCCGTCTCCGACTGGCTGCTGCGCACCGACCCCTACGCCGGGCGCGTCGTCGCCGAGCCGGACGTCCGCAACGAGCGGTCCGTGCGGGCCTTCGAGCGGGCCGGGTTCCGGCTGGACCGGCGGATCGACCTGCCGGGGAAGCGGGCGGCGTTCATGGTCCGCGAGCGCACGGCATGACGGGGGCGCACGGGCGCCCGGTGCTGCTGGCGGCGGCCGGACTGCACATGGTGACGCAGTCGGCCCTCGCCCCGTTCTACCCGGCGCTGTTCCGCGCCGTGTACGGGGTGGGGTCGCTGGCCGCGACCGGGCTGTTCCTGGTGCTGTGCCAGGTCTCGGCGGTCGCCGCCCTGCCCCTGTGGGGCCGGGCGAGCCGCCGCGTGCCGCTGGCCCGGCTGGTGACGGCCGGGCAGTCGGCGGCGGTGCTGCTGGCCGCCGCCCTGGTCCTCGCGCCGTCGTACGCGGTGTTCACCGGGGTGTCCGTGCTGCTCGTGGCCGCGAAGGCGGTCGTCCTGCTGGCGTATCCGGGACTCGCCCGGAGCCATCCGCGCGGCGTGCTGCCCGGCGTCGTGCAGTACGTGGCCGTGCTGCACGCCGCGTCGGTCGCGGCGACGCTGCTGGGCGGGGTCGTCGTGTCCGTGCCCGAACCCCGGTCGGCGCTGCTGCTGCTGGCGCTGCTGGAGGCGGTGCTGCTGGCGGCGTGCCTGCGGGTGCTGCGGCCCGGGGCCGACGCGCCGGCCGGCGCCGCCGGTGACGCCCCCGGGGGCGGCCGGGCCGCCGGCGGGGTGTGGCGGCTGGCCGGGTACGTGCTGCTGACGGCCGTCGCCGTGTACGCGGCGCGGCCGTACTTCACCGAGTACGTGACCGGCGCGGGCGCCTCGACCGGTACGGCGACGGCCCTGTTCCTGCTGCCGCACGTCGCCGTGCTCGCGCTGCTGCCCGCCGCCGAGCGGCTGCGGGCGCGGCTGGGCGGGCGGCTGCTGCGGCACGGGATGCTCGTCGCCGCGGCGGGGCTCGCCGTGCAGGCGGCGCTCACCGACCCGGGCTGGCTGGCCGCCGCGCGGCTGGTGTTCGGGGCCGGGCTGGCGCTGGGCCAGGTCGCCCTCGACGAGCGGGTGATCGCGGCCAGCGGTTCGGGGGCGGCGTACAGCGTCGTCGCCGTGGGGCAGACGGCGGGCCTGCTGCTCGCGCCGCTCGTCGCCACCGGGGCGGCGACCGCCGCCCTGTGGGCCCCCCTCCTCGTGGGCGGCGCGCTGCTGTGCGCCCTGGCGCTCGTGTCCCCCGCGTCGCCCGTCCGCCCCGGCCCCCTCCGCGACGCGGTCCCCGCCCCGCCCGCCCCGCCCGCCCCGGGCCGGTTCGTGGGGCCGAGGGCCGTACCGGCGCCGAGAGGGCTCCCCCGCACACCGCTCGTGGGGCCGAAGGGGCGTGCGGGTGCCGGGAGGACGGCCGCGCACCGGGGCGAAGCACTGAGCACGGTGGTCCTCCCGGCCCCCGCCCACAGCGCCCCGGAGGCGGAACGAGCCCCGGCGGCGGCCCCGGAGGCGGAACGAGCCTCGAAAGAAGGAAACCTGCCATGACGATGCCCGGTAGTGCCCTGTCCGCCCCCGCCTCGCCGCTGCTCGACCCCGGCCTGCTGGCCGCCGCCCCCACCGGGCTCGCCGAGTTGGGGCGGCTCGTGCACGAGATCGCCCGGGAGTGCGCCGACGGGTTGCGCGGACGCGGCGGACCGCTGCCCGCGCTCAGCCCGGAGGACCTGACCGGCCTGGTCGACGCCCAGTTCCCCGACGGTGTCGTCCCGCGCAACGGCGCCGGCACGGGCGCCGTGCTGGCGCTCGCCCGGGCCTGCGCGCAGACCACCGTGGACCTCGCCGACCCGCGCGCCGCCGCGCACCTCCAGCCGCCGTCGCTGGCCGTCGCCGCCGCGGCCGACGTGCTGGCGGGGATCTTCAACGCGTCCGTCGACACCTGGGACTCCGGCCCGTACGCCGTCGAGATCGAGCGGCGGCTCGTGAAGGGCATCTGCGGACTCGCCGGCTACGGGCCCGAGTCGGGCGGTGTCCTCACCTCCGGCGGGAGCGCGTCCAACCTCCAGGCGCTGCTCGTCGCCCGCGACGCGGCGGCGGCCAAACTGCGGGACGTGCGCAGCGGCGGCCTGGCCGGGTTCGGGCAGGAGCCGCTGGTGTTCTGCTCGGAGCTGGCGCACTTCTCGGTCGCCCGCGCCTGCGCCGTCCTCGGGCTCGGCGAGGACGCGGTGCGGACCGTGCCCGTCGACGGGCGGCACCGGATGCGGCCCGAGGCGCTGGACGCGATGCTGCGGCGGGTCGACCCGGACACGCAGCTGCCCGTCGCGGTCGTCGCGACCGCCGGGACCACCGACTACGGCTCCGTGGACCCCCTGCCGGAGGTCGCCGCGGTCGCCCGGGAGCACGGCGTGCGGCTGCACGTCGACGCGGCGTACGGGTGCGGCGCGCTGTTCTCGGACCGGCTGCGGCCGCTGCTGGACGGCATCGGGGAGGCCGACACGATCACCCTGGACCTGCACAAGACGGCCTGGCAGCCGGCCGCCGCGAGCGTCCTGCTCGCCCGGGACGCGGCGGACTTCGCGCCGACGACGGGGCTGCGGGTCGCCTACCTCAACCCGGACGACGACGGCGAGGCCGGGTACGACGGGCTGCTCGGCCTGTCGCTGCAGACGACGCGCCGCGCCGACGCGCTGAAGGTCGCGGCGACGTTCCTGGCCCTGGGCACCGACGGGATCGGGGCGATGCTGGACGCCTGCCACGACCTGGCGCGGCACGCCGAGCGGGCCATAGCGGCGCACCCGCGGCTGGCGCTGACCGCCGGGGTGACGCTGTCGACGGTCGTCTTCCGGTACGTCGCCGGGGACCCGTCCGCGTCCGACCACGTCAACGGCGAGCTCCGCCGCCGCCTGCTGCGCGCCGGCGCCGCGCTGGTGGGCCGGACCGACGCGCCCGGCGACGACGGCCGCCCGGCCGTCCACCTCAAGCTCACCCTGCTGAACCCGCAGACCCGCACCACGGACGTGGACGGCCTGCTCGACGCGGTCGTCCGCGCCGGCCGGGCCGTCGAGGAAGGGAGCGCCGCATGAAACGCCGCGAAGCGGAGCAGCGTAAGGGCCGGAAGCACAGCCGGCGTCCACACGAGAAAGGCATCGCCCGTATGACTGACGGCCACCCCGTCCCCGAACTCGCCGACGTCTCGCCCGAGTCGTGGCGGGAGGCGAACCGCAGGCTCCTCGCCAAGACCCTCTCCGAGTTCGCCTTCGAGGAGCTGGTCAAGCCCCTGGAGCTGGAGACGGAGGGCCGCTACCGGGTCGACCTGGACAGCGGGGTCTCGTACGTCTTCTCCGCCACGCGCGGCGCGCTCGGCTCCTGGCGGGCCGACAAGGACTCCGTGACGCGCGGCGCGGCGGGGCTCCTCGGCAACGAGATCGAGACCCCCGCCTGGGACGCGCAGCAGTTCCTCGTCGACTGCGCGGGCACCATAGGCACCGACGCGCCGACGCTCGGCATGTACCTCACGGAGCTGTCGGCGACCCTCGCCGTCGACGCCGCGCGCATCGAGCACGGCGGGCGGACGGCGGCCGAACTGCGCGGGCTGGACCACGCCGAGCTGGAGTGCGCCATGACGGGCCACCCGACGCTCGTCGCCAACAAGGGCCGCATCGGCTTCTCCGCCAGTGACGTGCGGGCGTACGCGCCGGAGGCGCAGCGGACGGTCGCCCTGCAGTGGATCGCCGTGCACCGGGGGCTCGCCGAGTTCCGGGGCACCCCCGGGCTGAGCGAGGCGGCCGTCGTCGCCCACGAGCTGGGCGAGGACACCGTCGCCGCGTTCCGCACCCGGGTCGAGGCGGTCGGCGGCGACCCCGACGCATACGTGTGGATGCCCGTCCACCCGTGGCAGTGGGACCACGCCGTCCAGGTGTTGTTCGCCGGCGAGATCGCCCAGCGGCGGATCGTCCCGCTCGGCCGGAGCGCCGACGTGTACCTGCCGCAGCAGTCGGTGCGGACCATGACCAACGTGTCGCGGCGGGACCGGTACGACGTCAAACTCCCCCTGAAGATCGTCAACACGCTGATCTGGCGCGGCATCCCGCCGCACTGCACGCAGGGCGCTCCGCTCACCACGCAGTGGCTGACGGGCCTGCTCGGCAGGGACCCGCTGCTCCGCGACGAGCTGCGGACGGTGTTCCTCGGCGAGGTCGCCTCGGTGACGGTCCGCCACCCGTACCTGGACCGCGTGCCGGAGATGCCGTACCAGCACCTGGAGACGCTGGGCTGCATCTGGCGGGAGTCGGTGTCGTCGCGGCGGGACGAGGGCGAGCGGGTCCGCACGTTCGCGTCGCTGCTGTACGTCGACGAGCACGGCACGTCGTTCGCGGCCGAGCTGGCCCGCGCCTCGGGGCTGCCCGCCGAGGAGTGGCTGTCGCGGCTGTTCGAGACGGTGATGCACCCGGTGCTGCACGTGATGTACACGTACGGCATCACCTTCAACCCGCACGGCCAGAACACGCTCATCGGCTACGACGGGGACGACGTGCCGCGGCGGCTGTTCCTGAAGGACTTCGTCGACGACGTGTCCGTGTCGCACACCCCCGTCCCGGAGCGCGGCCCGGAGCCGGACGGCTACGACCACGTGCTGCCCCGCAAGAACCCGCTCGTCATCCGCCAGCACGTCGTCGACCAGCTGCTGCTGGGGCACTTCCGGTACCTGGCGCCGCTCGCCGCCGAGCAGCTGGGCGTCCCGGAGGAGCGGTTCTGGCGGCTGGTGCGGCAGGCGGTCGTGTCGTACCAGGAGCGGTTCCCCGACCGGGAGGACCGGTACGCCGAGTACGACATGCTCGCGGACGAGTTCCCGCGCTACCCGTTCAACACCGACCGGCTCGTCGTCACCCGCTACGTCGACCGGGCGCTGCGGCACGCGCTGCGCCCGAACGGCACCGTCCCCAACCCGCTGTCATGAGCATCGAGATCAGTGCGAAGGAGCTCACCCTCGGCCACGGGGGTGAGCCCGTCGCCCGCGGCATCGGCGTCGCCCTGGCGCCCGGCGAGGTCACCGCGCTCGTCGGCCCGAACGGCTCCGGCAAGTCCACGCTGCTGCGGGCGCTGGCCCGGCTGCACACCCCGGACGCGGGCCGGATCGTGCTCGACGGCCGCGACCTGGCGGAGTACCGGCCGAAGGAACTGGCCCGCAAGCTCAGCTTCCTGACACAGTCGCCGATCGTGCCCGCCGGGGTGACCGTCGAGGAGCTGGTCGCCTACGGCCGCCACCCCCACCAGGGGCTGCTCGCGCGCGGCGGCGAGGAGGACCGGGAGGCGATCGACTGGGCGCTGGACGCCACGAACCTGCGGCCGCTGGCCGAGCGCACCCTGGACCGGCTGTCCGGGGGCGAGCGGCAGCGGGCGTGGATCGCGATGGCGCTGGCCCAGCGGACCAGGCTGCTGCTGCTCGACGAGCCGACGACGTACCTCGACATCCGCTACCAGATCGAGGTGCTGCGGCTCGTGCGGCGGCTGGCGGACGAGCACGGCATCACCGTGGCGGTGGTGCTGCACGACCTGAACCAGGCCGCCGCGTTCTCCGACGCGATGGTCGTGCTGGCCGGGGGCCGGATCGTCGCGTCCGGCATCCCCGCGCGGGCGCTGACGGAGGACACCGTCCGCACCGCCTTCCGGATCGACACGACCGTCACCCTCGACCCCCACACAGGTGTGCCGACCTGTCTGCCGACGTGGCGCGAGCCGTCGCCGGCCGCGGCCGGCTGAGCACCACCGCACCACCGTTCGCACCACCCGATCGAGCAAAGGAACCCTCGCCCATGCGCACGCCACCACGGGCCCGTACCGCCCTCACCGCCCTCCTCGCCGCCGCGGCGCTCGCCGTCACCGCCGTCGGCTGCGGCTCCGCCGCCGAGGAGGCCGGCGGCGGATCCCCGACGAAGGAGGGGGACGCAGGAGCCGGCCGGGAGGGCGGCGGGGTCACCGTCTCCCACCTGAAGGGCTCCACCACGCTGAAGCAGCCCGCGAAGAAGGTCGTCGCCCTGGAGTGGACGTACGCCGAGGACCTGCTGGCCCTCGGGGTGTCCCCGGCCGGGGTCGCCGACGTCAAGGGGTACGGCCAGTGGGTCACCGGCGGCCCGCGGTTCGGCGCGGACGTCAAGGACGTCGGCACCCGGCAGGCGCCCAGCCTGGAGACCATCAAGGCGCTGAAGCCCGACCTGATCGTCACCTCCAAGGTGCGTTCCGAGGCCAACTACGAGCAGCTGAACAAGATCGCGCCGACGCTGATGTTCGACCCGTACTCGACGGACGGCGAGTACGAGGAGATGCGGGCCACGCTGAAGACGATCGGCACCGCCGTCGGCAAGCCGGAGGCGGCCGACGCGGCGCTGAAGGACCTCGACGCGAAGATCGACGCGGCGAAGCGGAAACTGGCGGCGGGGAAGAGGAACGGCGCGGAGGTGACCGTCGCCCGCGGCTACACCACGGACGGCGCCGCCGTGGTGGAGGTCCTCACCGACTCGACCATCCCCGGCGGGCTGCTGCCGCGGCTGGGCCTGCGGAACGCCTGGAAGGGCAAGGCCGACGCGTACGGCATGAGCAAGGTCGACATCGAGGGCCTCAAGCCCGTCGAGAAGTCCAGCCTCGTCTACGTCGCCGCGAAGGACGACGACGTGTTCACCACGTCGCTGCCGAAGAACGCCCTGTGGCAGAACCTGGACTTCGCGAAGGGCAAGCGCGTCCACGCCCTCGACCCGGGCACCTGGTTCTTCGGCGGGCCGTTCTCGACCGCGCAGGTCGCCGACGAGATCGCGAGCGCGCTCACTTCATGACCGGGATCGCGACACGTCCCTCGGACACCGTGCCGGGCCGGACCGGGAGGGCGCCGCGCCTCCCGGCCGGCCCGGCCGCGATCGTCGCCGGCGGGGTGCTGGCGCTGCTGCTGGTGACCGCGGCGCACCTGGGGTACGGGCGCAGCGACGTCGGGCTCGGGGACCTGCTGGGGCTGCTGGTGGGCGGCGGGGACGCGGACACGAGGTCGGTGCTGCTCGGCGGGCGGCTGCCGCGCACCCTGGCCGGGCTGGTCGCCGGGGCGGCGCTGGCCGTCGCGGGCTGCCTGCTGCAGTCGTCGGTGCGCAACCCGCTGGCGTCGCCGGACACGCTGGGCGTGACGGCCGGCGCGTACCTCGCGGTGGCGGTCAGCGCGATCACCGGGTTCTCGCTGGGCGACCTGCCGCGCGGCGGCGTCGCCTTCGCCGGCGGGCTGCTCGCGGCGGCGCTCGTGCACACCGTGGCGGGCGGGTCGCGGGGCCGGCCCGCCCACCTGGTGCTGGCCGGGGTGTCGGTGACGCTGGCGCTGTCCAGCGTCACCGCGGTGCTGGTGGTGCTGTTCCAGGAGGAGACCGGCGCGGTGTTCTTCTGGGGACACGGCTCGCTCGCCGTGGCCGACAGCACCCGGTCCCTGACGGTGCTGCCGCTGCTCGGGGCGGGGCTGCTGGGCGGGCTGCTGCTGGCGAGGACGCTGGACATCCTCGGCACCGGGGACGAGACGGCGCGCGGCCTCGGGGTGTCGGTGGGCCGGGTGCGGCTGACGGCGGTGCTGCTGTCGGTGCTGCTCACGGCGTGCGCGGTGGCGGTGACCGGCCCGATCGGCTTCGTCGGCCTGGCCGCGCCGCACCTGGTGCGGCTCGCCGGGGTGCGGCGGCACGCGGCGCTGCTGCCGGCGGCGGCCGTGTGGGGCGCGACCCTGCTGCTGGCGGCGGACCTGCTGGCGCGGGTGACGTCGCCGACCGGCAACGAGGTCGCGGCCGGTGTGGTGACGGCGCTGTTCGGCGCGCCGCTGTTCCTGTGGCTGGCCCGGCGGCTGCCGTCGGAGCCCGCCGCGCCCGGCACGGTGATGCCGGGCCGGCGCGGGCGCCGGCTGCCGTACCCGCCGCTGCTGGCGGGCGGGGTCGCCGTGGTGGCCGCGCTGCTGACGGGCGGGCTGGTGCTGGGGGACATCGCCGTGCCGTTCGCCGAGCTGCCGCGGCTGCTGACGGGCGGCGGGGACGAGCTGCTGCGGGGCGTGGTGCTGGAGTACCGGCTGCCGCGGCTGCTGGTGGCGGCCCTGGCGGGGGCGCTGCTGGCGGTGGCGGGCGGCATCGTGCAGACCGTGTCGCGCAACCCGCTGGCGGACCTGACGGTGATGGGCGTCAGCGGCGGCGCCGGGTTCGGTGCGGCGCTGGTGCTGGTGGCGCTGCCCTCGGTGCCGTACGCGATGCTGCCGGTCGCGGCGCTGCTGGGCGGCACGGCGGCGTTCGCGCTGACGTACGGGCTGTCGCTGCGCAAGGGGTCGGTGGCGCCGGAGCGGCTGGTGCTGGTGGGCATCGGCACGTTCGCGCTGACCACCGCGGCGACCAACTACCTGGTGGTGGGGGCGCGTTTCCAGGTCGCGCAGGCGCTGACGTGGCTGTCGGGCTCGACGTACGCGCGGGACGCGACGGACCTGTCGGTGCTGGCGGTGGCGGTGGCGGTGGGGATTCCGCTGCTGGTGCTGTCGTTCCGGCGGCTGGACCTGCTGGCGCTGGGTGAGGACACGCCGCGCACGCTGGGGCTGCCGCTGGAGCGGACCCGGCTGGCGGTGCTGGTCCTGGCGGTGGCGCTGGCGGCGTGCGCGGTGGCCGTCGTGGGGACGGTGGCGTTCGTCGGCCTGGTCGCGCCGCACGCGGCGCGGATGCTGGTCGGTTCGCGGGCGCACCGGCTGTTGCCGGTGTCGGCGCTGCTGGGCGCGGCGCTGATGACGGCCGCGGACACGGTGGGCCGTACGGCCATCGCGCCCGCCGAGATCCCGTCGGGGCTGCTGGCCGCGCTGATCGGCACGCCGTACTTCGTGTGGCAGCTGCGGCGCGGCCACCGCGCGGGCTGACGGCGGGCCCGGGCGGCACCGCGCGTCCGTCACAGGCCGCGGGCCGCCCGGAAGCGGGCGAGGGCCTCGGGCAGCGCCACGATCGGCGGCGGGTAGCCGTCGCCGATCCGGTCGCGGACGGCCGGCCTCCACGGCTCGTGCACGGCCGGGCCCCCGACGCCCGCGAGTTCGGGGACCCAGCGCCGGACGTAGTCGCCGCGGGGGTCGTAGCGGCGGCCCTGCAGGACCGGGTTGAGGACCCGGTTGGGGCGGGTGTCGGTGCCGGTGCCGGCCACCCACTGCCAGTTGAGCTGGTTGTTGGGGAGGTCGCCGTCGGCCAGGAGCTCCAGGAAGTGCCGGGCCCCGACGCGCCAGTCGACGTAGAGGGTCTTGGCGAGGAAACTCGCGGTGACCAGCCGGCCCCGGTTGTGCATCCACCCCTCGTGGGCGAGCTGGCGCATCGCGGCGTCGACGAGCGGGTAGCCGGTGCGGCCGTCCTTCCACGCCTCCACGTCGGCGGCCGCCGCGGGGCCGGAGCGCCAGCGGTCGTGGCGGGTGCGGTAGTCGTCGTGGGCGGCGGCGGGCCGGGCGGCGAGCAGCTGGCGGTGGAAGTCGCGCCAGCACAGCTGCCGTACGAACGCCTCGGCGCCGGGCCCGCCCCGCGCGCGGGCGCGGTGGGCGACCTCGGTGGCGGAGACCGCGCCGAAGTGGAGGTACGGGGAGAGGCGGGAGGTGGCGTCGGCCGCCAGGTCGTCGTGGAGCCCGGCGTACGCGTCGAGGGGCCCCCGCAGCCACGCCGTGAGCCTGCGGCGGCCCTCGGTCTCGCCGCCGGGGGCGAGACCGGGCGACACCCCGGCCTCGCCGCGCCGGGTGGGCGGCTCCTCGGAGCGCACGTCGTCCGGCACGGTCACGGCGCGGGGCGCGGCGAGCGGCTCCCGCGTCCGCTCGGCGGACCACCTGCGGTGGTACGCGCCGAAGACGGCGTAGTGGGAGGAGCCCTGCGGGGCGACCGCGCCCGGGGGCACGACGGTGCCGACCGCGTCGTGCACGCGCAGCGCCCGCCGCTGGGCCTCCAGGGCGGTGCGCAGCCGGTCCTCGCGGCGCTGGGCGTAGCCGCTGTGGTCGGCGGCCATGTGGACCTCGACGGCGCCGGCCTCGGCGGCGACGGCGCACACGGCGTCGGTGACGCGCCCGGAGCGGACGACCAGCCGTCCGCCGCGCCGGCGCAGGCCCGCGTCGAGGTCGCGGAGGCAGTCGGCGAGGAACGCGGTGCGGTTGGGCGCGGCGAACCCGGCGGCGGTGACGGCCTCGTCGCGGACGAAGAGCGGGACGACCGCCTCGTGCGCGCGCAGGGCGGCCCGCAGCGGGGGGTGGTCGTGCAGCCGGAGGTCGGCGGTGAACAGGACGACGGCCGTGGTCACCGCGCCGCCTCCGGGGCGGTGGCGGCGGTGTCCTTCTCGGCGGCCTTGGTGATGTTGCGGGCCATGCCGCCGAACACGACGGCGTGGAAGGGGGCGACGCTCCACCAGTACGCGTGGCCGAGCAGCCCGCGCGGGTGGAACAGGGCGCGCTGCCGGTAGCGGGTGCGGCCCCGCTCGTCGCGGTCGGCGTACATCTCCAGCCAGGCCAGGCCGGGCAGGCGCATCTCCGCGCGCAGCCGCAGCAGCCGGCCGTGCTGGATCTCCTCGACGCGCCAGAAGTCGAGGGAGTCGCCGGCGCGCAGGCGGGCGGCGTCGCGCCGGCCGCGGCGCAGCCCGACCCCGCCGGCGAGCCGGTCGAGCCAGCCGCGCACCGCCCAGGCGAGGGGGAAGGAGTACCAGCCGTTGTCGCCGCCGACGCCCTCGATGACCCGCCACAGCTGCTCGGGCGTGGTGTCGACGAGCTGCTCCCGCTCGTCGGTGTAGAGGCTGCCGCCCGCCCAGTCGGGGTCGGTCGGCAGGGGGTCGCTGGGCGCGCCGGGCACGGAGGCGGAGGACCAGCGGGTGGTGACGCGGGCCTCGCGGACGCGGCGCAGGGCGAGCGCGAGGGCCTCGTCGCAGCCGAGGGGGGCGCCGGGCGGGTCGGGGACGTAGCGGGCGATGTCGTGCTCGCGGCACACCACCTCGTGGCGCAGCGAGTCGGCGAGGGGCCGGGCGATGGACGCCGGTACGGGGGTGACGAGCCCGACCCACAGGCCGGACAGGCGCGGCGTGAGCAGCGGCACGGGCAGGATGAGCCGCCGGGGCAGCCCGGCCACGACGGCGTAGCGTGCCATCAGGTCGCGGTAGGTGAGGACGTCGGGGCCGCCGATGTCGAAGGCGCGGCTGACGTCGGGGGGCATCTCCGCGCTGCCGACGAGGTAGCGCAGCACGTCGCGGACGGCGATCGGCTGGATGCGGGTGCGCAGCCACCGCGGGGTGATCATGAGGGGCAGGCGCTCGGTGAGGTAGCGGAGCATCTCGAAGGACGCGGAACCGGAGCCGAGGATGACGGCGGCGCGGAGCACGGTGGTGGGGACGCCGGACTTCAGGAGGATGTGCCCGACCTCGGCGCGGGACCGCAGGTGCGGGGAGAGCCGCCGCTCGGGCACGCCGGCGGGGGTGAGGCCGCCGAGGTAGACGAGGCGGCGCACGCCGGCGGCGCGCGCCTGCCGGGCGAAGACGGTGGCGGCCCGCCGGTCGGTGTCCTCGAAGCCGGACCCGGTGCCGAGGGCGTGCACGAGGTAGTACGCGACGTCGGCGCCGCGCATCGCGTCGCGCACCGACGCCTCGTCGGTGACGTCGCCGCGGACGACGTCGACGCGGTCCGCCCAGGGGTGGTCGCGGAGCTTGCCGGGGGTGCGGGCGAAGCAGCGGACGCGGTACCCGGCATCGAGGAGCGCGGGGACGAGGCGTCCGCCGATGTAGCCGGTGGCGCCGGTGACCAGGCAGAGCGGCGCGGTCGGGGAGGTCCGCCCGGACCGGTCCGGGGCCGGGGGCGGGTCGCTGCGCTCCGTCATGGGTGCCTCCGTCGTTCGGGGTGCTGTCTCCACCGTGGACCGCCCGGAGGGTTTCCGCCCGTCCGGTGCCCTCGGATGCGGGGGGAGCGGGTTTCTATAGGCTGACCAGGTGGTGACCAGGGACGACGACGGGACGGGCGCGGGAACGGGCGAGGGGACGGGGGGTGAGCGGTTGCCCCCGGCGGACCTCCAGGCGTTCGCCGTGCAGCTGCGCCGGATGAACGGCGAGGTGAACCGGCTGGTGCACGGCTTCGCGGCGAGCCAGGGCCTGCACCCGACGGACGTGCAGGCGCTGGCCGCGATCCTTGACTCCGAGGGGCCCATGACGCCGGGGCGGCTGCGCGAGCACCTGGGGCTGACCTCGGGGGCGGTGACCGCGTGCGTGGACCGGCTGGAGCGCGCCGGGCACATCCGCAGGTCCCGTGAGAGCACCGACCGGCGGGTGGTCCACCTGCACTACGAGCCGGGGGCGCGGGCGGCCGCGCGCGCGTTCTTCCGTCCTCTGGCGGCGGCGGCCGAGGGCGCCACCGCGCGGTTCTCGCCGGAGGAGCTCCAGGTGGTGCTGCGGTTCCTGACGGCGCTGAACGAGGAGCTGGGTTTGGAGAGCCCGCCGCGGCGGTAGACGGTGCTTTCGGGGTACCGGGCCCCCCGGCGCCCTTGTATCTCAATCATTAAGATAGTTTTCCGTTGAGACAGTAGCCGGATCCCCGCCCCCTTTCCGCAGGAGAACCATGTCCGCCTTCCCGGTCGTCGCCCGGCGGCTCTTGCCCGCCCTGCTCATCGCCGTCTGGCTGGCCGTCGGAGGCGGTCTCGGCCCGTACGCCGGCAAACTGGGCGAGGTCGCCACCAACGACCAGGCGGCGTTCCTCCCCGAGGACGCCGAGTCGACCCGCGTCCTGGAGGCCCAGCGGGCCTTCCGCCAGGAGGAGTCGCTGCCCCTGATCGTGGTGTGGACCGCGGACGGCGGCGGCCCCCTGGACCCGGCCGGGCGGCAGGCCGCGTCGCGGGCGCTCGCCTCCCTGGCCGGCGCGCCCGGCGTGGTCGGCACCCCCTCCCCCGCGCTGCCGTCCGAGGACGGCGAGGCGCTGCAGGGCGCGCTCCGGCTCGCCCCCGACCTGGAGGACGAGCTGCCCGCCGTCCTCGACCGGGTCCGGGCCGCCGCCGACGAGGTGCCCGGCACCCGGAGCCTGCTGGCCGGCCCCGCGGCGACCCAGGCGGACCTGAGTGACGCGTTCGCCGGGATCGACGGGCTGCTGCTGGGCGTCGCCCTCGCGGCCGTGCTGCTGATCCTGCTGCTGGTGTACCGGAGCGTGCTGCTGCCGCTCGTGGTCATCCTGTGCGCGGTGTTCGCCCTGGCCCTGGCGTGCGCGGTGGTGTACTTCCTGGCCGACGCGGACGTGGTGCGGGTCGACGGCCAGGTGCAGGGCATCCTGTTCATCCTGGTCATCGGGGCCGCCACCGACTACGCGCTGCTGCTGGCCGCCCGGTTCCGGGAGGAGCTGGTCCTGCACGAGGACCGCCGCACCGCGATGCGCGCGGCGGTCCGCCAGTCGTACGGGCCGATCGGGGCGAGCGCCGCCACGGTCGCCCTGGGGCTGCTCGCCCTGCTGCTCAGCGACCTGACCAACAACCGGGCGCTGGGACCGGTCGGGGCCATCGGCATCGTCTGCGCCGTCCTGGGCTCGCTGACCTTCCTGCCCGCCGTACTGGTGCTGCTGGGCCGGTCGGCGTACTGGCCGGCCACCCCGAAGCCGTCCGCCTCGGGCGCCGGGCACGGCGTGTGGAGGAGGGTGGCCGCCCTCGTCGACCGCGCCCCGCGCAAGGTGTGGGCGGGGACGCTCGCCGTGCTGCTGGCGTGCGCGGCGTTCTCGCCGACGCTCACCGCGAAGGGCGTGCCCCTGGACGAGATCTTCGTCGACGACGCGCCGTCCGTCACCGCGGGGAAGGTGCTCGCCGAGCACTTCCCCGGCGGCTCGGGCAACCCCGCCGTCATCGTGGCGGACGCCGGTGCGCTGCCCGCGGTGACCGAGGCGGCCGAGGGCACCGAGGGCGTCGACTCGGTCGTACCGGTCGCCGCGGGCGGCCGGCCCGGCGGCCGGCCCCTGGTCGTCGGGGGACGGGTCCAGCTCAACGCCACCCTGGAGGCCGCGCCCGACAGCGACGCCGCGAAGGCGGCGCTGGCCCGGCTGCGGACCGCCGTCCACGCCGTACCGGACGCGCACGCCCTGGTGGGCGGCTACACGGCGCAGCAGTACGACACCCAGCGCACCGCCGAGCGGGACCGCGCCGTCATCGTCCCCGTCGTCCTCGTGATCATCCTGCTGATCCTGGTGGGGCTGCTGCGCTCGCTGCTCCTGCCGGTGCTGCTGGTGGCGACGGTCGGGCTGAACTTCCTGGCCACCCTGGGCGTCTCGGCGCTGGTCTTCGAGCAGCTGCTCGGCTTCAGCGGCACGGACGCCTCGGTCCCGCTGTACGGGTTCGTGTTCCTGGTCGCGCTCGGCGTCGACTACAACATCTTCCTGATGTCGCGGGTCCGGGAGGAGACGCTCCACCACGGCACGCGGCAGGGCGTGCTGCGCGGGCTCACCGCGACCGGCGGGGTCATCACGTCGGCGGGCGTGGTGCTCGCGGCGACCTTCGCCGCGCTCGCGGTGATCCCGCTGGCGTTCCTGTTGCAGATCGCGTTCATCGTCGCCTTCGGCGTGCTCCTCGACACCCTGGTCGTCCGGTCGCTGCTCGTGCCGGCGCTGGTGCGGGACATCGGGCCGGTGTCCTGGTGGCCCGGCGCGCTCAGAACACGGACAGGCCCGTCAGGGTCGTGAAGCGGTCGAGCGCGGCGACCCCGGCGACGGAGTTGCCGCGCTCGTCCAGTCCCGGGCTCCACACGCACAGCGTGCAGCGGCCGGGGACGACGGCGACGATGCCGCCCCCCACGCCGCTCTTGCCGGGCAGCCCGACCCGGTACGCGAAGTCGCCGGCCGCGTCGTACGTGCCGCAGGTCAGCATCACGGCGTTGACCTGCTTGGCCTGGCTGCGGGTGAGCAGCGACGAGCCGTCGGCGCGGACGCCGTGCCGGGCCAGGAACCCGGCGGCGAGGGCGAGGTCCGCGCACGACGCCTCCAGGGAGCACTGGCGGAAGTACTGCTCCAGGAGGTCCGGGACGGGGTTGCCGACGTTGCCGTAGGAGGCCATGAAGTACGCCAGGGCGGCGTTGCGGTCGCCGTGCGCGGCCTCGGAGGCGGCCACCTCCCCGTCGAAGTCCAGCCCCGCGTTGCCGCTCTCGGCGCGCAGGAACGCGCGGAGCGCGCCGGACGCGTCGCCGGTCAGGGTGTGCAGCCGGTCGGTGACGACGAGGGCGCCCGCGTTGACGAACGGGTTGCGGGGGATGCCGTTCTCGTACTCCAGCTGGACGAGCGAGTTGAACGGGTTGCCGGACGGCTCGCGCCCCACGTGCTCCCACAGCGCCTCGCCCTCCAGGGAGAGGGCGAGGGCGAGGGTGAACGCCTTGGTGATGGACTGCGCGGAGAACGGCTGCCGCCAGTCCCCCACCCCGTAGACCGTGCCGTCGAGCTCCGCGACGGCCATGCCGAAGCGGCGGGTGTCGGCCTGGGCGAGCGCGGGGATGTAGTCCGCCGGCCGGCCCCGGCCCGGTCGGGCGGCCATGTCGGCCGCGATCCGGTCGAGGACGGGCTGGAAGGTGAGGGCCACGGCGGTGCTCGCTTCGGCGGGTGCGGGGGCGGGACGACGCGCCCCATTGTGCCCCCCGCCCCGGCGCGGGCGTGCGGGGGGCCGCACCGGCCCGGGCGCTCCCCGGCGTCCCGCGAGGGGCCGCCCCGGCGCGGGCGCGTTCAGAGGGCGGGCTCCTCCTCGGGGCGGAGCGCGGGGAGCACCCGGTCGGGGGTGAGGGGCAGTTCGCGGAAGCGGACGCCCGTGGCGTGGTGGACGGCGTTGCCGACGGCGGCGGCCGCGCCGACGGTGCCGATCTCGCCGATGCCCTTGCTGCCCATCGGGTTGAGGAGGCCGTCGTCCTCCTCGACCCAGTGGGCCTCGACGGCGCGCACGTCGGCGTGGGCGGGGACGTGGTAGGAGGCGAGGTCGCTCTCGGTGAAGTCGCCGTGCGCGGCGTCCATGGTGCTGTGCTCGGTCAGCGCCATCCCCAGGCCCATGATCATGCCGCCGATCAGCTGGGAGCGGGCGGTGCGCGGGTTGAGGATGCGCCCGGCGGCGAAGACGCCCAGCATGCGCCGGACGCGCACCTCGCCGGTGACCGTGTCGACCTGCACCTCGGCGAACTGGGCGCCGAAGGCGTGCCGCGCGTACGGGGGTGTGCGGCGGACCTCGTCGGTCGTGTCGGCGGTGACCGTCAGCCCCCCGCCGGGCAGCGGCCCGTCGTGCCCGGCGACGGCGGCGGCCAGGGCGGTGCACGCCCGGTGGACGGCCCACCCCCAGGAGGCCGTGCCGGAGGAGCCGCCGGCGAGCGGCGCGCGCGGGAGGCGGGTGCTGCCGATCCGGATGCGCACCGCCTCCAGGGGCGCGGTGAGCGCGGCGGCGGCGATCTGGGCGAGGACGGTGCGGGCGCCGGTGCCGATGTCGGTCGCGTTGACGCGGACGGTGTACGTGCCGTCGGGGTGGGCGGTGGCGTCGGCGGCGCACGGCGACGCGTACGCGGGGTAGGTGGCGGCGGCGACGCCGGAGCCGATCAGGAGGGGGCCCTCCCGGCGGGCGGCGGGTCGCGGGTCGCGGTCGTGCCAGCCGAAGCGGCGGGCGCCCTCGCGCAGGCACTCGACGAGGTGGCGGCTGCTGAAGGGGCGGCCGCTGTCCGGCTCCGTGGCGGGGTCGTTGAGGACGCGCAGGTCGACGGGGTCCATGCCGAGGGCGTCGGCGAGCTCGTCCACGGCGGACTCCAGGGCGTACATGCCGGGGGTCTCGCCGGGGGCGCGCATCCAGGACGGGCTGGGCACGTCGAGGGGGACGACGCGGTGGGTGGTGAGGCTGTGCGGCGACCCGTACATGACGCGGGCCGGCACGGCGGCCTGCTCGACGAACTCGGTGATGCGGGACGTGTGGGTGGTGACCTCGTGGCTGACGGAGACGAGGGTGCCGTCCGGTTCGGCGCCGAGGCGCAGCCGGTGCAGGGTGGGGGCGCGGTGCCCGGTGACGGACGGCAGGTGACGGCGGGGCAGGGCCAGTTTGACGGGGCGGCCGGTGTGGATCGCGGCCATCGCGGCGAGGACGACGTGCGGGCGGGGGGTGCCCTTGCTGCCGAAGCCGCCGCCGACGTGTTCGGCGACGACGGTGACGCGGTCCTCGGGGAGGTCGAACAGGGAGGCGAGGACGGTGCGGACGGCGTTGCCGCCCTGGCAGGAGTCGTACACGGTGAGCCGGCCGCCGGCGAAGTGGGCGGTCGCGGAGTGCGGCTCCATGGGGTGGTTGTGCAGCGGCGGCACGCGGTAGGAGACGTCGACGCGCACCGGGGCGGCGGCGAACGCGGCGGCCGCGTCGCCGCGTTCGCGGTGGGCGGGGTAGCCGCCGTTGGCCTTCTCCGGGGTGTACGCCTCGGGGTGGTCCTCGTCGAGGACGACGTCGTGCGGCTCGGGCTCGTCGGCGTGGTCGGCGCAGGTGACGCGGACGGCGGCGGCCGCCGCGCGGGCGTTCTCCAGGGTGTCGGCGACGGCGAGGGCGACGTACCAGCCGCGGTGGGGGACGGAGTCGTACTGGAGCACGTCGAGCTCGGGGTCGTCGGGCGGGGCGGCGAAGCGGGGCGCGTCGAACGGGGTGAGGACGGCGAGGGCGCCGGGCTGGGCCAGGGCGGCGGAGGTGTCGACGCCGGTGATGCGGCCGCAGGTGACACCGGCGGGGACGGGCCAGGCGTGGGCGCAGCCGGGCGGGGTGTGCTCGGCGGCGTAGCGGGCGGCGCCGGTGACCTTGTCCCGGCCCTCGATGCGCTCGGCGGGGGTGCCGAGGGTGTGCGGGGTGGCGGCCATGGGTGCTCCGGTTCTCCGGTTCTCCGGTCAGGTGCGGTGGGTGCCGGCGAGGCCGCCGATGACGGCTCCGGCGAGCCGGTGGGCGAGGGGGACCTTGTAGGCGTTGTCGCGGAGCGGTTCGGCGGCGTCCAGTTCGGCGGCGACGGCGCGGGCGACGTTCTCGGCGGTGGGGGTGGCACCCAGGAGGGCGGCCTCGGCGCGGCGGGCCCGCCAGGGCCGGTGCGCGAGCCCGCCGAACGCCAGGCCCAGGTGGCGTACGGCGCCGTGCTCGTCGAGGTCGAGGACGGCGGCGACGGAGACGAGGGCGAAGGCGTAGGAGGCGCGGTCGCGGGCCTTGCGGTACGCGGAGGGCAGCCCGGCGGTGGCGGCGGGCAGGGTGACGGCGGTGATCAGCTCCCCCGGCTGGATGACGGTGTCCAGTTCGGGGTGGTCGCCGGGCAGCCGGTGGAAGTCGGCGACGGGCACGGTGCGTTCGCCGTCCGGGCCGTGGAGTTCCACCTCGGCGTCGAGGGCGGCGAGGGCGACGGCCAGGTCGGAGGGGTGGGTGGCGATGCACAGGTACGAGTGGCCGAGCACCGCGTGGTCGCGGTGGACGCCGTCGCGGGCGCCGCAGCCGCTGCCGGGGGCCCGCTTGTTGCAGGGCTTGGTGAGGTCCTGGAAGTAGGGGCAGCGGGTGCGCTGGAGGAGGTTGCCGCCGGTGGTGGCGGTGTTGCGGAGCTGGCCGGAGGCGCCGGAGAGGAGGGCGCGGGACACGGCGGCGTAGCGGTCGCGGACGAGGGGGTGCGCGGCGAGGTCGCTGTTGCGGACGGTGGCGCCGACGCGCAGCCCGCCGTCGGGGAGTTCCTCGACGGCGTCGAGCGGCAGGCGCGTGACGTCGACGAGGGTCTCGGGGGCCTCGACGCCGAGTTTCATGAGGTCGACGAGGTTGGTGCCGCCGGCGAGGTAGCGGGCGCCGGGGTGCGCGGCGTGGGCGGCGGTCGCCTCCTGGACCGTGCGGGCGCGGACGTACGCGAAGGGTCTCACCGGATCACGTCCTCGACGGCCTGGACGATGTGGGGGTAGGCGCCGCAGCGGCAGAGGTTGCCGCTCATCCGCTCGCGGATCTCGTCCGGGGTGAGGGGGACGGCGCCCTGGGCGGGCGGCGCGTCCGGGTCGGTCGCCAGGGAGGGGTGGCCGGCGGCAGCCTCGGCGAGCATGCCGAGGGCGGAGCAGAGCTGGCCGGGGGTGCAGTAGCCGCACTGGAAGGCGTCGCGGTCGAGGAACGCCTGCTGGAGCGGGTGGAGCCGGTCGCCGCCGTCCTTGGCGACGCCCTCGACGGTGGTGATGTCGCAGCCGTCGAGGGCGACCGCGAGGAGCAGGCAGGCGTTGGCGCGGCGCCCGTCGACGAGGACGGTGCAGGCGCCGCACTGGCCGTGGTCGCACCCCTTCTTGGCGCCGGTGAGGCCCAGCCCCTCGCGCAGCGCGTCGAGGAGGGTGGTGCGGTGGTCGACGGTGAGCGCGCGGGGCGTTCCGTTCACCCGCAGGGTGACCTCGGAGTGGTACGCGTCGGGCGGGGGTGGGGGCGTCGTCGGCTGCACGGGGGCGGGGCCCTTCCTGGTGTGCGGTGGGGTGGGGTGCCGGGGGCCGGTCAGCCGCTCCGCTCGTCCCCGGTGTCTCCCCCGATCCCCGTGTCCCCCACGTACCCCTGGTCCCCCTCGCCTTCCTCGCTCGGCTCGGGCACCAGGTGGACGGCGGCCTCCTCGGCGGACGCGGCGCCGCCGTCGATGCCCACGTCCCGGCCGACGACGTCCTTCTCGGTGTCCGTGCGGGCGCCCTCGTCGGGGCCGACCAGCCGGCCCGACCGGTCCCGGCCGACCTGGTCGTCGTACGGCTCGCCCATGCCGCCGGGCAGGTCGCCGATGCCGTCGGGGGCCGCCTCGGCGTCGTCGGTGCGCAGGGCGGGGTCGGGGACCTCCCGGGCCAGCCGCCCGTCGAGGGACTCGCCCTCGCGCTGCTCGCGGGCGGTGGTGCCGACGTCGTCGGCGGCGAGGGGGCGCTCCGGGGGCGAGTAGCCCTCGTCGTACGGGTTGGCGGCGCGGTCCGAGAGGGTGTCCTCGTCGTCCAGGACCCCGTGGTCCTCCCGGATCTCGCGATCGTCGGTGGGGTCGGGCTGGTAGACCTCGTCGCCCATCGTCTCTTCGGTTCCCATGGCTGGCTCCCGGTCGGCTGCGGTTTCGCCTGCTCCGCGTATCCAGCCTGGCCCAGGTCACACTTCCCGGCACCCGCGCGCGGTGCAAACGGGCGCCGGGCCCGGAACGCGCGCCGCCCCCGCACGGCGGCGTGCGGGGGCGGCGCGGGCCGGCGGCCGGTTCAGCGCTTGAAGGCGTCCTTGGCCTTCTTGCCCGCTTCGCGCAGGTCGGCCTTCATGCGTTCGGTACGGCCCTCGGCGGTCATGCTCTCGTTCCCGACCGCGCGGCCCACGTTCTCCTTGACCGTCCCCTTGACCTGCTGGGTCTTGGTGGACGCCTTCCGCTTCGCGGACATGGTGCCTACTCCCTGGCTGTCGTCGCTCCCCCCACGCAGGTGCGTCTGCCCGGCCGCGAAGCGGTCAAACCAGGATGTTTCATCTTGTATCTCTCGCCCCCTCCGTCAGCGCACCTCCTCCTGCGTACGACGTACGCACTCCGCGACGACGGCCTGCAGCGTGCCGTGCCGCCGCAGCAGCCGGCGCTGGACGCGGGCGCCGTTGCCGCCGCCCAGCAGGTCGTCGAGGGCCTTGCGGGCGCGGTCGTGGTCGCCGTTCCCGTCGAGGGCGTCCTCGACGTGCCGGAACAGCGCCTGGACGACCTGCCCGGCCGGGGCGGGCCGCATGGTGTCCGGGTGGACCAGCTCGCCGTCCAGCCCGGACCGGGCGGCCCGCCAGGAGGCGGCCCGCAGCAGCCCGACCCCGTGGTCCCCGGGCGGCCGGCCCTCCCGCCAGTGCCGGGCGGCCGTGTCGACGAGGGCCCGGGCGAGCGTCGCGACGAGGACGGTCGTCGACGCGTCCAGGCAGACGTCGGCGGCACGGATCTCCACGGTCGGGTAGTGCCGGGAGAGCCGGGCGTCGAAGTAGACCATCCCCTCGTCCTGGAGGACGCCCGTGGCGAGCAGCTCGCGCACCTGCCGGTGGTAGCGGTCGGCGGAGCCGAACAGCTCCGCGGGCCCCACGGACGGCCAGCGGCCCCACACCCGGCTGCGGTAGCTGTGGTACTCGCTGTCCCTGCCCTGCCAGAAGGGGGAGTTGGCGCTGAGCGCGACCAGCACCGGCAGCCAGGGCCTGATCCGGTCGAGGACGGCCACGCCCTCCTCGTCGGACGCGATCGAGACGTGGACGTGGCAGCCGCAGGTGATCTGCTCCAGGGCCGTCAGCCCGTAGTGCTCCCGGATCCACCGGTAGCGCCTGCCCTCGCTGACGGCGGGCCCCGCGGGCAGCGGCGAGGTCGCCAGCGCCACGACGGCGACGCCCGCCTCGGCGGCGATCCGCGCGGCGTCGGCGCGGCACCGCTCGATCTCGGCGGCCACCTCGCCCATGGCGGTCCGGGGCTCCGTCCCGAACTCGAGCTGCTGGCCGTGCAATTCCTTGGTGAACGCGTGGGCCCGCCCCTGGTGGTGCCTGGCGGCGACGGCCAGCACCTCTTCGGAGAGAGCGCGCGGCTCCCCCGATCGCGGGTCCACGAGGAGGAGTTCCTCCTCCACTCCGACACTGCGCAAAAGAACCCGCCTTTCCGATCGCATCCTCGGGGGACAACTGACGGAACTGCCGGACTTGCCGAACGTGCTGGACTGCGGACGTGCTGGACTGCGGGACGTGCCGGACTGCGGACGTGCCGAGCCGCGGGCGTACCGGATCCCGGGCGTGCCGGACCCCCCGACGTACCGGACCCCCGACGTGCCGGGCCTCCCGCGTGCCGGACCCACCATCATCCCCGGTGCGGCGGGCGCGCGCACGGCCCCGGAAGCCGGTCCCGGGGATCTGGCGGGTTCCCGTCGCATCGGCCGGAAGTGCCGGTGCCGCCCGCCCCGCGGCCGCCCCCGGCGCGCCGCGCGGCCCCCTCCCCGCGCGGCGGCGGGGTGTCCGGCCCGGACGATTCCCGCGCGCGGCAAGGGCGTTCGGCGTGCCAGAATCCCGCACATGCCCATACGCCACCCCCGCCCCCTGCGCCCGGGCGACCGGATCGCCGTCACGTCCCCGTCGAGCGGAGTGCCCGAGGAGCTTCGCGCGCGGCTCGACGTGGCGGTCCGCGCGGTGGAGGCCCGCGGGTACGAGGTCGTGGTGGGCGCGTGCATGGACGGCTCCGGGCACGTCAGCGCCCCGGCCGCCGACCGCGCGGCCGAGCTGACGGCGATGCTGACCGACCCGGACGTGCGGGCCGTCGTGCCGCCGTGGGGCGGGGAGACGGCGATCGACCTCCTCCCGCTGCTCGACTGGGGCCGGCTGCGGGCGGCCGAACCGACCTGGCTCGTCGGCTTCTCCGACATGTCGACCCTCCTCACCCCGTTCACCCTGCTCACCGGCACGGCCACGCTCCACGGCAACAACCTCATGGACACCCCCTACCGGACCCCGGAGGGCCTGCTGTCCTGGCTGGACGTGGTGGCGCTGCCGGAGGGCGGCCGCTTCACGCAGACCCCGCCGGGCCGCCACCGCACGTCCGGCTGGGACGACTGGGCGGCCGACCCGTACGTCGACATGCTGACGCTGGACGGCACCGGCACGTGGACGCGGCTGGACGGCAACGGCGACGTGGACGTCGAGGGGCGCCTGATCGGCGGCTGCGTCGAGACGCTGTGCCACCTCGCCGGGACGCCGTACGGGGACGTGTCCGCGTTCGCCCGCGCCCACGCCCCGGAGGGGCTGCTCGTGTACGTGGAGGCCGCCGACGACGACGCGTTCACCGTCTGCCGCGCCCTGCACGGGATGCGGCTCGCCGGGTTCTTCGACGCCGCCGAGGCCGTTCTGATCGGCCGCGCGACGGGTCCCGGCGCGCCGTCGCTGACGCACCACGAGGCGGTGCTGGACGCGCTGGGACCGCTGGGCGTCCCGCTGATCGCGGACGTGGAGTGCGGTCACGTGCCGCCGTACCTGCCGCTCGTCAACGGGGCCCGCGGCCGGGTCGTCCACACGGCGACCCGGCACGAGCTGACGCAGACGCTGGACTGACCCCGACCGGCCGGCGGCGCGGCGGAGGCCGGCCGACCGGTCCCGGCCGGGCCGCCTCAGACGATCGGCGGCTGGGCCAGCCGTACGAGCTCCAGGGCCTGCTCCGGGAACCAGGCGCCCGCCTTGGGGTCGACCATGCCGCGGGCGGGGTCCTGGGGGCCCGGAGTGCCGCGCAGGCACAGGCCGTCGGACTCGCCGGGGATCTTGATCCAGAGGCGCGCGTCGTGGAGCGGTTCGCCGGTGCGGGTCGTCGGACGGGCGCCGAGGCCGCGGTCCGGCGGGTTGCACCACTCCTGCGGGTCGGGGTAGGCGCCGGCGGGCGCGGTCCAGGGGCCGCGGCCGTTGCGGCTGGAGTCGGTGACGAAGTGCTTCATCCGCGACGGGTCGGTGGGCGCGTGCTCGGCGACCCAGGCGTCGGCCTCGGCGGGCGGCGTCCACTGGTCGGGGCAGTGGGCCGGGTCGCCGCCGCCGGCCTCGTACGCCAGGCAGGCGGAGATCAGCTTGCCGTAGCGGACGTTGGCCGCGTCGGTGTGGTAGTTCGAGACGTTCAGGTAGAAGCCGTCGGCGGCGTCGACGCCGCCCCCGGCGAGGCGGGGCACGATCGCGCGGACGCTGTGCCAGCCGGGGTGCCCGGCGTCGAGGTAGACCTTGGTGCGGGGCAGCCCGGCGAGGAGGGTGGCGGCGTACCGGACCTCGGTGTAGCGGGCGGCGGTGCGGGTGCCCTGGGCGTCGTCCTGGCCGCAGTCGGAGGGCAGCAGCGCGAGGGAGTCGGGTTCGAGGACGACGATCGCCCGGTGGCCGCCGACGGCGCGGGCGACGGCGTCGACCCACGCCTGGTACTCGGCGGTGGTGGAGGCGCCGCCGCCCGAGTACTGGGAGCAGTCGCGGCCGGGGACGTTGTACAGCGCGAGCACCGGGACGGTGCCCCGGCGGGCGGCCGCGCGCACGACGGCGCGGACCTCGTCGTGCACCTCGGCCGGCGTCGCGCCGTGGTACCAGACGGCCTGCGGGGTGCGGACCATGCGCAGCAGCCCGGCCGCTTCGGCGAACCGCCCCTCCCCCTTGAGCTCCCGCACCTGGGTGAGGGCGGCCGGGTTGGGGGCGGGGGTGTGCAGGGCGGGGCCCCGGGAGGGGGGTGCCGCGGCGCCCTCCCGCGCGGCGGCGCCCTCCTGCGCGGCGGCGGGGCCGGTCAGGAGGCCGGCGGTCAGGGCGAGCGGGAGGGCGAGCAGGGCGGCGGCCGCTCCGAGGCGGCCGCGGGGGCGGGTGCGCAGGCTCATGGACAGCCCTTCGTCACGGGTCGGCGGAGTCTTGGGAGCGCTCCCACAGAGACTCCCGCCCGTCCCGTGCGCCCGTCAAGGCCCCGGAACGACGGGAGCCCCGCCCGGGCGGCGCGGCACGGGGCGCCCCGCTCGGCGATCGGTCCGCGCGGGCCCCTCGGGCCGGTCCGGGTCAGGCGACCGGCCCCATCCGTCCGGCGGGGGCGGCCGGCCCGCCGTGGTGGACCCCGTCGTGGTGGATCGGGGTGCGGGCGCCCGTCAGGGGGGCGCCGCTGCCGCCCCGGCGGTCGGCGACGATCTCGGCGCCGATCGACAGGGCCGTCTCCTCCGGGGTGCGGGCGCCCAGGTCGAGGCCGATCGGCGAGCGCAGCCGGGCCAGTTCGGGCTCGGTGACGCCGACCTCGCGCAGCCGCCGGTTGCGGTCCTCGTGGGTGCGGCGGGAGCCCATGGCGCCGACGTACGCGACGGGGAGGCGCAGGGCGCGCCGCAGGAGCGGGATGTCGAACCTGGCGTCGTGGGTGAGGACGCACAGCACCGTGCGGGCGTCGACCTCGGTGGCCTCCAGGTACTCGTGCGGCCAGGCGACGACGACCTCGTCCGCGTCGGGGAAGCGGGCGGCGGTCGCGAAGACCGGACGGGCGTCGCAGACGGTCACGCGGTAGCCGAGGAACCTGCCGACGCGGACGAGCGCGGAGGCGAAGTCGACGGCGCCGAACACGATCATGCGGGGCGGCGGGACGCTCGACTCGACGAGCAGGGTGAGCGGCTGCCCGCACCGGGCGCCCTCCGCGCCGATGGCGAGCGTGCCGGTGCGGCCGGCGTCCAGCAGGGCGCGGGCCTCGGCGGCGGCCGTGCGGTCCAGTTCGGGGTGGCCGCCGAGGCCGCCCTCGTACGTGCCGTCGGGCCGTACGAGGAGGGCGGTGCCCATCAGCTCGCGCGGGCCGTCGACGACGCGGGCGAGGGCCGCGGCCCGGCCGCCGGCGGCGGCGGCCAGCGCGGCGGAGCAGACCCCGCCGCGGACCGGGGTGACCAGGACGTCGATGACGCCGCCGCAGGTCAGGCCCACGGCGAAGGCGTCCTCGTCGCTGTAGCCGAAGCGTTCGACGACGGTCTCGCCGTCCTCGATCGCCTGCCGGCACAGTTCGTAGACGGCCCCCTCCACACAGCCGCCGGAGACCGAGCCGATCGCGGTGCCGTCGCGGTCCACGGCGAGGGCGGCGCCGGGCAGCCGGGGCGCGCTGCCGGTGACCGCCACGACCGTGGCGACGGCGAACTCGCGTCCCTGCTCGACCCACTGGCCGAGCTCGTCGGCGATGTCCAGCATGGCGGCCTCCTTGGTGGCGAAGCGGTGGCGGGGAGGGGGCGGGCGGGGTCGTCAGTGTCCGGTGCCGGTGGCGAAGTAGAAGACGAACACTGCGGAGAGGATCCACATCAGGGCGCTGGGCTCGCGCCACCTGCCCTGCGCGGCCTTGATCGCGCAGTAGGCGATGACGCCGGCGCCGACGCCCGTGGTGATGGTGTACGTGAACGGCATCAGCACGACCGTCAGGAAGACCGGCACGGCGACCGACCAGTCGCCCCAGTCGACGTGGCGGGCGTTCTGCAGCATCATCGCGCCGATCACGACCAGGGCGGCGGAGGCGACCTGGCCGGGGACCAGCTGGGTGAGCGGGGTGAAGAACAGGCAGGCGGCGAAGAGCAGGCCGGTGACCGCGGAGGACAGGCCGGTGCGGGCGCCCTCGCCGACGCCGGTCGCGGACTCGATGAACACGGTCTGGCCGGAGGCGCTGGTGACGCCGCCGATCGCCCCGCCCGCGCCGTCGATGAACAGCGCCTTGTTGAGACCGGGCATCCGCCCTCTGGCGTCGGCGAGCCCGGCCTCCTGGCCGACGGCGATGATGGTGGCCATCGCGTCGAAGAAGCCGGCCAGCACCAACGTGAAGACGATCATGCCGACGGCGGCGTGGCCGAGCCGCTCCCAGCCGCCGAACTCGACCTGCCCGAACAGCGAGAAGTCCGGCGCGGAGAGGATCCCGCCGTGCAGGACGGGCGGTCTGCCGCCCCACGCCGCCTCCTCGATCAGGCCGGTGGCGGTGGCGGCGACGGAGATGACCGTGCCGGCGACGATGCCGAGGAGGATGGCGCCGGGGACCCTGCGGGCCTGCAGCATGAAGATCAGCAGCAGGGTGACGGTGAACAGGACGACCGGCCAGCCGGTGAGCGAGCCGCCGACGCCGAGGGTGACGGGGCCGCCGCCCTGGCCCTTGCCGACGAAGCCGGCGTTGACGAAGCCGATCATCGCGATGAAGAGGCCGATGCCCATCGTGATGCCGTGCTTCAGAGCCAGGGGTATCGCGTTCATGATGACTTCGCGGACGCCGGTGACCACCAGGAGGCAGATCACCGCGCCGTAGACGACGCACATGCCCATGGCCTGCGGCCAGGTCATGTGGGGCGCGACCTGGGTGGAGACGACGCCCGCGACGCTGAGGCCCGCCGCCAGCGCGAGCGGGACCTTGCCGATGAGGCCCATCGCCAGGGTGGTGACCGCGGCCGCGAGGGCGGTGGCCGTGATCAGGGCGGGCTGGCTCAGCCTGTTCCCGAGCACGTCCGCGCCGCCGAGGAGCAGCGGGTTGAGCAGGAGGATGTACGCCATGGCCATGAAGGTCGTGACGCCGCCGCGCACCTCGCGCGCGGCGGTGGACCCTCGGTGGGTGATGTGGAAGTACCGGTCGAGCCACGACCGCCCGGCGGGGACGCGTGAGCCGTCGCCCGCGTCCTCCGGGGCGGCCTTCGGCTCCACTGACGACTGGGTCATGATGCCTAACTCCCAAGGTTCAAAGGGGCACCCGCGGGATTCCGGTTCCGGACCCCGTATGCGGGGTTTGGGATGCTGCCTGGCTGCACGACCCGGGGGACGGCCCGAGACGAACGGGGTGACGCGTGGGGGGGGGCTCCGGGCGGCGCGGACCGCGGACCTGTGACGTTCCTGGTGGACACGCACCGCCCGGAGGATCGTGGGGAGCCGGTGCCTACGCCGTGCCGGTGAGGTGCTCGGGGCGTACCGGCGTCCGGTTCAGCGCCAGGCCCGTCGCGTTCCGGATCGCCGCGAGGACGGCCGGGGTGGACGACAGGGTCGGGGCCTCGCCGACGCCGCGCAGCCCGTAGGGGGCGTGCTCGTCGGCGAGTTCGAGCACGTCGACGGGGATGGTCGGCGTGTCGAGGATGGTGGGGATGAGGTAGTCCGTGAAGGAGGGGTTCTTCACCTTCGCGGTCCTCGGGTCGACGACGATCTCCTCCATGACCGCCATGCCCAGGCCCTGGGTGGTGCCGCCCTGGATCTGGCCGATGACGGACAGCGGGTTGAGGGCCTTGCCGACGTCCTGGGCGCAGGCCAGTTCGACGACCTTGACCAGGCCCAGCTCGGTGTCCACCTCGACGACGGCGCGGTGCGCGGCGAACGAGTACTGGACGTGTCCGTTGCCCTGGCCGGTGCGCGGGTCGAACGGCTCGGTGGGGCGGTGCCGCCACTCGGCCTCGACCTCGACGGTCTCGTCCTCCAGGACGTCCACCAGGTCGGCGAGGACCTCGCCGCCGTCCGTGACGACCTTGCCGCCCTCCAGGAGCAGTTCGGCGTGGGCCCAGGCCGGGTGGTGGGTGCCGAACCTGCGGCGGCCCAGCTCCAGGACCTTCTCCCGGACCAGTTCGCAGGAGTTCTTCACGGCGCCGCCGGTGACGTACGTCTGGCGGGAGGCGGAGGTGGAGCCGGCGGAGCCGACCCGGGTGTCGGCGGGGTGGATGGTCACCTGCGTGACGCCCAGTTCCGTACGGGCGATCTGGGCGTGGACGGTGACCCCGCCCTGGCCGACCTCCGCCATCGCGGTGTGGACGGTGGCGACGGCCTCGCCGTTGACGACCTCCATGCGCACCCGGGCGGTGGAGTAGTCGTCGAAGCCCTCGGAGAAGCCGACGTTCTTGATGCCGACGGCGTAGCCGACGCCGCGGACGACGCCCTCGCCGTGCGTGGTGTTGGACAGGCCGCCGGGCAGCGCGCGGACGTCGGCGCCCTCGGTGGACTCCCACTGGCGCTCGGGCGGCAGCGGGCGGGCCTTGACCCGGCGCAGCAGTTCGGCGACCGGGGCCGGGGAGTCGACCCGCTGCCCGGTCGGCATGATCGTGCCCTGCTCCATGGCGTTGAGCCGGCGGAACTCCACCGGGTCCATGTCGAGCTTCGCGGCCAGCTTGTCCATCTGCGCCTCGTACGCGAAGCACGCCTGGACGGCGCCGAAGCCGCGCATGGCGCCGCAGGGCGGGTTGTTGGTGTAGAGGCCGACGGCCTCGATGTCGACGGCGTCGACGACGTACGGGCCGGCGGAGAGGGAGGCCGCGTTGCCGACGACGGACGGGGAGGCGGAGGCGTAGGCGCCGCCGTCCAGCACGATGCGGCACTTCATGTGGGTGAGCTTGCCGTCCCTGGTGGCGCCGTGCTCGTAGTACAGCTTCGCCGGGTGGCGGTGGACGTGCCCGAAGAACGACTCGAAGCGGTTGTAGACGATCTTGACGGGCTTGCCGGTGCGCAGCGCCAGCAGGCAGGCGTGGATCTGCATCGACAGGTCCTCGCGGCCGCCGAAGGCGCCGCCGACGCCGGAGAGCGTCATGCGGACCTTCTCCTCGGGCAGGCCGAGGACGGGGGCGATCTGGCGGAGGTCGGAGTGCAGCCACTGCGTGGCGACGTAGAGGTCGACCCCGCCGTCCTCGGCGGGCACGGCGAGACCGGACTCCGGGCCGAGGAACGCCTGGTCCTGCATGCCGAAGGTGTACTCGCCCTCGACGATCACGTCGGCCCGCGCGCGGGCCGCCCCGACGTCGCCGCGGAGGATCGGCTGGCGGTGGACGACGTTCGGGTGCGGGACGTGGCCGGCGATGGGGGTCTCCCCCGGACCGGAGCCTGCCGGAGGTCCTTGGGGGCGGTCGTCGCGGCCGGGGTGCAGGACCGGTGCGTCGGGGGCGAGGGCGGACGCCTCGTCGGTGACGACCGGCAGCTCCCGGTACTCGACCCTGATCTTGGCGGCGGCGCGCCGCGCGGTCTCGGGGTGGTCGGCGGCGACCACCGCGACGGGCTCGCCGTGGTGGCGTACGACGCGGTGGGCGAGGACGGGGGTGTCCTGGATCTCCAGGCCGTAGTTCCTCACCTCGGTCGGCAGGTCGTCGTGGGTGAGGACGGCGTACACGCCGGCCTGGGCGAGGGCCTCGGAGGTGTCGATGGAGACGATCTCGGCGTGGGCGACGGGGGACCGGAGGATCTGGCCCCACAGCATGTCCTCGTGCCACATGTCCGACGAGTAGGCGAACTCGCCGGTGACCTTGAGGATGCCGTCGGGGCGGAGCGTGGACTCGCCGATGCCGCCCTTGGTGCCCTGGGAGCCCTGGGTGACCTTGGTGGGGGTGCCGGCCGGGGCCGTGGCCCGGGTGTTCTGCGCCGTGGTCATGGGGTCAGACCGCCTCTCCCTGACGTTCCTGGCGGGCGGCCGCGAGGCGGACGGCGTCCAGGATCTTCTCGTAACCGGTGCAGCGGCAGAGGTTGCCGGAGAGCGCCTCGCGGATGTCCTCGTCCGTCGGGGACGGGTTGCGCTCCAGCATCTCGTCGGCCGCGACGAGCAGGCCCGGGGTGCAGAAGCCGCACTGGACGGCGCCCGCGTCGATGAACGCCTGCTGGACCGGGGAAAGCGCCGCGCGCGGGGAGGGGGCGCCCTCGCCGGTCTGCGGTCCGGCGCCCCGGGCGGACCAGCCCTTGGCCTCGTCCAGCGTCGTGCCGCAGGCGCCGGAGGCGCAGGAGCCGCCCTCGGCGCGCTGCCTCGCGTACTCGGCGAGGCCCTCGACGGTGACGACCTCGCGGCCCTCGACCTGGCCCGCGGCGACGAGGCACGAGCAGACGGGGACGCCGTCGAGGCGGACCGTGCAGGAGCCGCACTCCCCCTGCTCGCAGGCGTTCTTGGAGCCGGGGAGGCCGAGGCGCTCCCGCAGGACGTAGAGGAGGGACTCGCCCTCCCAGACGTCGTCGGCCTGCTGCGGACGGCCGTTGACCGTGAAGTTGACGCGCATGGTCATGCTGCTCCTTCCAGCGTGCGGGCGCCGCCGCGGTACTGCTCCCAGGTCCAGCCGAGGGTGCGGCGGGCCATGATGCCGACGGCGTGCCGCCGGTACCTGGCGGTGCCGCGCACGTCGTCGATCGGGTTGCAGGCGGCGGAGGCCAGGTCCGCGAACTGCTTGGCGATCGACGGGGTGATGATCCTGCCGCTGTCCCAGAAGCCGCCCTCCTCCAGTGCGGCGTTCAGGAACTCCTCGGCCTCCCTCGCGCGGACCGGGGTCGGGGCGGCGGAGCCGATGCCCGTGCGGACCGTGCGGGTCTCCGGGTGGAGGGCGATGCCGAAGGCGCAGACCGCGATGACCATGGCGTTGCGGGTACCCACCTTGGAGTACTGCTGGGGGCCGTCGGCCTTCTTGACGTGGATGGTCTTGATGAGCTCGTCCGGCTGGAGGGCGTTGCGCTTCACGCCCGTGAAGAACGCGTCGATGGGGATGAAGCGGGTGCCGCGCACCGACTCGACCTCGACCTCGGCCCCGGCGGCGAGCAGCGCGGGGTGGGCGTCCCCGGCGGGGGACGCGGTGCCGAGGTTGCCGCCGACGCCGCCGCGGTTGCGGATCTGCGGCGAGGCGACGGTGTGGGAGGCCAGGGCGAGACCGGGCAGCTCGGCCCGCAGGTGCTCCATGATCCGGGTGTACGGGACCGAGGCGCCCAGCCGGACGTCCTCCTCGCCGACCTCCCACTCGCCGAGCAGCTCGACGCGGTTGAGGTCCAGGAGGTACTCGGGCCGCCGGTGGTCGAAGTTGATCTCGACCATGACATCGGTGCCACCCGCGATGGGCACAGCCGTGGGGTGCTCCGCCTTGGCGGCGAGCGCCTCCTCCCAGCTGGCGGGGCGAAGGAAGTCCATGAGTGGCTCTCTTTGATCGGTGTGATCGGGATGTCCGCCGGGGCTCGGGGACGGCCGGCCCAGGGGTGTGCCTGTGGTGTTCACGTTCGGTGGGCCCAGTACACCCACCGGTGCTCCACCCGGTGCAGTCACCGAAACCATGAAGGAGTTGGCTGGCAGTACCCACCGTCTTGTAGATTCGAACGAAAGACGGGGACCGGTAACCTCTTCGTTTTCCCCCGGAAACGGTGACGCGGGTCACCGCTCTCGACGAGACACCCACGAGAAGGATCGGCGGCAACGACATGCGGCTGCGCGCACTGCTGGAGACCGACGCGCTGGGGCTGCGGCTGCTCGGCGGCGAGGACGAGCTCGACCGCACCGTGCGCGGCGTCATGACCACGGACCTCCGGGACCCCAGCCGCTACCTTTCGGGCGGCGAGCTGGTCCTCACCGGCCTGGCGTGGCGGCGGGACGCGGCGGACTCCGAGCCGTTCGTGCGGATCCTGGTGGCCGCCGGGGTGGCGGGTCTGGCGGCCGGGGAGGCGGAGCTGGGTGCCATCCCGGAGGATCTCGCACAGGCGTGTTCACGCCACCGGCTCCCCCTCTTCGCGGTCCATGAATCCGTCGCTTTCGCAAAGATCACGGAGCATGTCGTTCGACAGGTGTCCGGGGAGCGCGCCGGGGACCTCGCCGCGGTCGTCGACCGGCACCGGCGGCTGATGACCTCCGGCCCGGCCGGGGGCGGCCCGGAGGTCGTCCTCGACCTGCTCGGCTCCGACCTGGACCTGCGCGCCTGGGTCCTGTCCCCGACCGGGCGGCGCATCGCGGGCGCCGGCGCGCCGCTGCCCGCCGAGGTCGCCGCCGCCCTCGCCGGCGAGCACCTGGCCGCGACCCGCACCGGGCGGCGCGGCCCGCACCGGGCGCAGGTGGCGGGGGTCACGTACTCCCTCTTCCCGATCCGCAACACCGGCCGCGGCGCCGCCCCGGCGGTCAGGGACGTGCGCGAGACGGTGCTCTCGGACTGGCTGCTCGCCGTCGAGGCGGACGCCGGCGACTGGCCGGCGGCGCGGCTGGACCTGCTCCAGGGCGTCACGCAGCTGATCGCCGTGGAGCGCGACCGCCGGGACGCCGCGCGCACGGTGCGGCGCCGGCTCGCCCAGGAGGTGCTGGAGCTGGTGCAGACGGGCGCCGCGCCCGCGGAGGTCGCGGCCCGGCTGCGGGTGGCCGCGCCGGTCCTGCTGCCCGGGCTGGGCACGGCCCCGCACTGGCAGATCGTCGTGGCCCGCGTCGAGTGGGGCGGGGACGGCGCCGTCGAGGCGGGTCCGGTGGCGCAGTCGCTGCTGGAGGAGGTACTGGTCGACCCGGCGGCGACGGGGGTCGACTCGGTCGACCGGATCGCCGTGGCGCACTGCGGGGACGAGGCGATCGCCCTCGTACCGCTGCCGGCCGTCGCCCCGGCGCCCGCGCCCGGCGAGGACGGCGGGGCGGGCGCCCCGGCGGACGGCGAGGACGGCGGGGCGGAGCGGCCGGACGCCGGCGCCGCGGCGGACGGTGCCGGACCGGGGCTGCACGCGGACCGGCTGCTGGCCGCCGTACGGGCGCCGCTGTCGGCGGGCCTCGACGACGACGGGCGCCTCACGCTGGGCGTCAGCGCGCCCGTGCACTCCGCGGAGGGCCTGCGCGGCGCCCTGGAGGAGGCCCGGCACGCCCGCCGGGTCGCGGCGGCGCGCCCCGGCCGGGTCTGCGCGGCGGGCCACCACGAGCTGGCGTCGCACGTGCTGCTGCTGCCGTTCGTGCCGGACGACGTGCGCCGCGCGTTCACGGCGCGGCTCCTGGACCCGCTGCGCGACTACGACCGGCGCCACCGGGCGGAGCTGATCCCGACCCTGGAGACGTTCCTCGACTGCGACGGCTCCTGGACGCGCTGCGCGGCCCGGCTGCACCTGCACGTCAACACGCTGCGGTACCGCGTGGGCCGCATCGAGCAGCTGACGGGCCGCGACCTGTCGCGCCTGGAGGACAAGCTGGACTTCTTCCTGGCGCTGCGCATGTCCTGACGCCCCGGCGGGCGGCCCGCCGGGGCGGGGCCGGCGTCCGGACCACCGGGTGCGGGGGTGGCGCGGGAGACGGCGGGCCCGCCCGGGAAGGCGATCCGGGCGGGCCCAGCAGGGGGGCCGCGGACCGTCCGACCGCGCCCGCCTCGGCCGCGCCGGCGGAAGGAGGTCTCGACGGGGGTGTCGGGGTGGGTCACGGAGAGGCGGGCGGGCGGCATGGGCGCCTCGCGCCGCCCCCTGGCTCGGGCCCCCGCTTCCGGGCCGGTGGCACACGGGCCGCGCGCCGCCGTTCCCGCGGCACACCCCGAACAATAATGAACATGATTTTCATCTCGCAAGCCCCCGGAGGGGTGATCCGGGCGACGCGCCGACCGCCCGCCCTCCCGGTCGCGCCCCAACCGCCCTCCCGCGCGCGGGACTCGGGCGAGCAGGCCCGGCGGGGCCCTCTCGCCCGGCCGCCCGCCGACCGCACCCCGGCCACCCGGGCCGGACGGGCCCACGGAGAGGCCGAGCTTCACCCCTCCCCCGCCACCTCCCGCCCCGTACCGGCGGCGGTGGGGGTGCCGCGGTCCGCGAGGGGCACCCCGAGGACGACGGCGGCCGCCCAGCGGCGCGTGATCCGCAGCATCCTGCGCGGCGTCGGGATCCCGTGCGACATCGGCCCTCTTTCCATGGCGGGTGGTCGGGACAACGCCCTACATGATAATCATTGCCAATAGCTGGACGCGCCTCCGCCGTATCCGACGAAGCCACCCCTCCCCGCCCGCCACCACCCCCGCCGGTCAAGTGGCCGGACCCCCGGGGTGCTCGCACCCGCCCGGCAGCGCGATCGCCGGTGCCGCGCCGGGCCGACTCCCCACGGAGCGCGCCGAGTTCCCCATCGGCCGCCGTCAGCCGTGGCGCCCCCCGGGGGATTCACCCTTTCGACGGAACGTCACCCGCCGTCGCCCCGTGGGTCCCGACGCCGCTCGACGGCGGCGGACGCCTGGTACCGCCGCCCCGGGCGGCGAGGCGCGCCGCGATGCCACCGGCAGATGATTGTGAAACATTTCACTCGACCCCTTGGCCGGGTGCGCGTTTCCGTGCTGTGATGCGTCCGAACCCAACAGCCCAACGGTGCGCTCGGGGAGGGCAATGTGGCGCATACCGCCATGTCTGGTGCCGGAACGACCGAAGGCGACGATCCCCTCCAGACCGCGGTATGGCGGCTGCGCTCCCGCGCCTGCTGGACCGACGCGGCCGCCCTCCTCGCCCCCACCGCCGGCGACCCGCCCGTCGCGGTGCAGCGGGCCGCGCTGCTGATCGAGCGGTGCCTGTACACGGAGACCGGGTGGGCGGAGGCCGAGGACGCCCTGCGCGCCGCGGAGGCCGTCGCGCAGGCCGACGACGACCGCGGCGCCGCCGCCTGCGAGCGCGGCTACCTGGCGTACGCGGCGACGCTGCACGGCGTACGCGACCGGGCGGACGAGGCGCGGGCGGCGCTCGGCCGGGCGGCGGCGCTGCTCGGCCCGTCCTCGCCGGGGCGCGCGCTGCTGGACTTCCGGCGCGGGCTGCTCGCCCAGTACCTCGCGGACACCCCGCAGGCCGCCCGCGCCGCCTACCGGAGGGCCCACGCGGCGGCGACCGCGCAGGGCGACACGCTCCTGATGTCGTTCACCTGGCGGCACCTGGCCGGGCTCGCGCTGCGCGAGGGCGAACTCGCCGAGGCCCGGCACGGGTTCGCGGAATCGCTGCGGCTGCGCGAGGAACTGGGCTACCTGGTGGGCACGGCCCCGGCGCTGGCCGCGCTCGCGGACGCCGAACCGGAACCGGAGGCGAGCCGTCTGCGGGCCGAGGCGCAGCGGCTGTTCCGCCTCCTCGGCGGCGTACCGACGTGGCTCGCCGCGCACCTGGTGCCGCACCCGGCCGCCTGACCCCGGCCGGACACGCCGGCTTCCCCCGGGCCGCCGGCTCCTCGGCCGACCCGTCCTCCGGGTGCGGGCCGCCTGGTCGCGCCCCGACCGGGGCGGGCGCCCGGCCGGTGGCCGCCCCGGCGCCGCGGGAGCACGATGGAGGCGGGAGGCGGCCGTGCGGAGGACCAGGGAGTTCGACCCGGAGGTGCCGGTGCCGCGGAGCCCGTGGGACGAGATCGTCCCCGGCCTCTGGATGGGCGGCCACGTCTGGACCGACGGGGCGGGCGGCCTCAGGCGGGCCGTCGTCGGGGACGAGTTCGCCCTCGTGGTGAGCCTGTACAGCGTGCCGGGGCACGGCCCCGGCACCGGGGTGGAGCACCGGGTGGCCCCGATCCCCGACGGCCCCCTGGCCCCGGCCGAGCTCGACGCGGTGCTGGACGCCGCGGCCCTGACGGTCCGCGCCGTGCGCGCGGGCCGGCCCACGCTCGTCCGCTGCTTCGCCGGGTACAACCGCTCGGGCCTCGTCGTCGCGCACGCCCTGTACGTCCTGACCGGCAGGCCCGCGTCCGAGATCATCGCCCTGATCCGGTGGCGGCGTTCCCCGTGGGCGCTCCACAACGGCCTGTTCGTCCGCTACCTGCACGCCGGGCTGGACGCCGCGCACCCCTCGCTCACCGACCGGCCGCGGTAGTGGTTCCCCCGGCGAGGCGGTGGAGGGCGCCGTCCGCTTCCCCGGCCGGCGGTCGGCCGGGGCGCGGCCGTGTTTCGGGGAGGGCCGTGGGGGCACACGTCCGGCGTCCGTCGCAGGTGATCCCCGGAGGTGATCCGCATGCCAGGGCGTGAGGAGCTGCCCTCGACGCTGGAGCGGTCCGCGGAAGAGGCCCAGCGGACCTGGATCAAGGCCCACGACTCGGCCGTCGAGCAGTACGGGGAGGGCGAGCGGGCCCACCGGGTCGCCTTCAGCGCGCTGAAGCACACGCACGAGAAGGTGGGCGACCACTGGGAGCGGAAGGAGCGGGGCCGCAAGGGACCCTCCGACCCGCGTGCCGCGGCCCCGCGCGACGAGCCGGCCCGCAGCGGCGAGGGCGTCGACGAGAACGCCTCGAAGCAGCACCTGTACGACATGGCGAAGCGGTTGGGCATCGAGGGCCGGTCGCGCATGTCGAAGGCCGAACTGGCGGAGGCGCTGCGCGCGGAGAACCGTTCCCGGACCCGCCGCGCGCGGGAGCGCTGAGCGGAGCACCGCGCGGGAGCGCGGGGAGAGGGCACGGGGAGGAAGCGCGGGGCGGGGAAGCCGCGCCTCCGCCGCCGAGTTGTTCCCCCGGCCCGACCTCCGCCGCCCGTCACACCGGGCGGAGCCGTACGCAGGCGCTGTCCGTGCCGACCGCCAGCGAGCCGTCGGGGAGCACCGCGACCGCCCGCACGGCCGGGCCCGGCCGGAACCGGCGCACGGCGCGCGCCCGCGGGTCGCGCAGCTCCACCAGTCCGTCCGCCCAGGCGACCGCCAGCACCGGGCCCCGCGCGTGCAGGGCCGCCACCGGGTGCGGGCGCCGGGCCACCACCGGGGCGGCGCCCGCGGCCCCGCCGGGCCGCCAGGCGCGTACCGTGCCGTCGGCGCCGCCGCTGTAGACGCGAGGTCCCGCGGTCGCCGTGAGGGCGGTGACCCGGCCGGAGTGGAGCGCCGCCTGGTGCAGCCCGGAGAGGCTGAAGGCGTGCACGGACCCCATCCGGTCCCCGCTGAGCACCGTGTCCCCGACGGCCGCGAGCGCGGTGGCCGGGTGTGTCGCGAGGGTCGCCGCCACCGCCTCCACCAGGCGCGGCGCGGGCGACGCCGGTGTGCGCAGCCGCCCCCGCTCGTCGAGGGCGAGCCGGGTGCCGTCGTCCAGGCAGGCCACCGCCCGGGTGCGCGGATCGTCGGTCTCGACCGGCCGCCCGCCGCACACGGTCAGCGCCGTCACCCGGCCCTCCCGCACGCCCGCCACCGTCCAGGGCGCGTCCGCCGCGAGGGCGGCCAGCTCGCCGCGCAGGTGCGCCGCGGCGTCCCCGGGCAGGGCGGCCAGCAGGGCCAGGGCCCGGTCGGCGGGGGTCTGGCCGTTCCGTACGAGCGCCTGGCCGGCCCGCAGCCACGCGGCGCGCAGTCCCCCGTGCGCGGCGGGATCGTCCTCGTAGGCACGGGTCACCCGCACGGGGTCGGCTGCGCACACCCCATACGGGTCGGACAGGCGCGGGCGTTCCTCCCGGGCGGGCCGGGCCGGCGCCGGCCCTTCGAGGGCGACCCGGACGTGGCCCAGGGCGCGCAGGTCGTCCACCAGTTCGCGGACGCCGGGCGGGCCGGCGGGCAGTACGACGCGGTCGGGGCGGCGCGGGGCGTCCAGCAGGGCGGTGAGCAGCTCACCGGGGGTGCCGGCGACCACGCCGAGCGCGTTGGCGACCGTCCATACCGTGGCGCGCACTGCCGTTCCTCTCCTCCGCCCGTCAGCCCCGGGCGCCCGTGAAGTGTTCCCTGACCAGGGACTGAACGACCGTCAGGTCCCCGGCGGCGAGCGCGTCGAGGAGCGCCCCGTGCTCCGCCGCGTCCGCGACGAGGTCGGCGCGGCGGGTGACGGGCGGGCTGACGAGGGGCCACTGCGAGCGGCGGTGCAGGTCGTCGGCGACGGCGACCAGCTGCTCGTTGCCGGCGAGGCCGAGCAGGGCGCGGTGGAAGGCGCGGTCGGCCTCCCCGTACGTGGCGAGGTCGCCGTGCGCGGCGGCGGCCGCGGTGGCCTCGGCGAGGGGCCGCAGCTCCGCCCAGCGCCCGGCGGGGACGGTACGGGCGAGGCGCAGCATGACCGGGACCTCGATGAGGGCGCGGATCTCGGCCAGCTCGGCGAGCTCGCGCGGGGTGCGCTCGACGACGCGGAAGCCGCGGTTCGGGACGACCTCGACGGCGCCCTCCAGGGCCAGCTGCTGCATCGCCTCCCGCACGGGCGTCGCGGAGACACCGAGGCGCAGGCCCAGGGCGGGGGCGGAGTACACCTGGCCGGGGGCGAGGTCGCCGCCGACGAGCGCGGCGCGCAGCGCGTCGAGGACCTGGCCGCGCACGGAGTGCCGCTGGACCGACCGGGGCGTGCCGGGCCGCGGCTCGCCGTGGTCGTGCGGGCCGCGGGCCTGCTCGGGGACGCGTCCGGCGGCGTGCGGGCGCCCCTCCGGCCGCTCCGCCGCCCCGCGGGCCCTGCCCTGCTCCACTCGGGTCCTCCTGCCGCTGTGCGTGAGGGCCCGGCTCGCTGGTGCGGAGGCCCTGTGTGCACGATAGGCGGACGGGACGGCGGGACACACATCGATCAGATCGGGTAAGGTAAGGCTAACCTGCAAACGATCGCGATTCGGTGGTCCTGCATGTCCCTCTCCGCACTGCTGCCCCCCGCTCCCGCGTCACCCGTCGCCGCCTCGTACGCCCGCCTCTCCGAGGTCTTCCCCGGCCTGCGCGTGCGCGAACTGGCGGAGGACGAACCGGCTCCGCGCGGCGACGGCTGGGTCCGCGCGGACGAGTTGGCGGCCGGCGGCCCCGCGCTCGACGCGTTCCTCGCCTGGGACGAGGCGCAGACGCTGCGCGACTACGGCGTGCCGGCCCGCCCGGACGTCGTCGCGAGCTTCGGCCTCCACCGGTACGCCTGGCCCGCCTGCCTGCTGGTGACGGTGCCGTGGTTCCTGGACCGCCGGGTGCCGCGGGTGCCGGCCGCCGACGTGGCGTTCCAGCGGACGCTGGGCCGGATGGCCGTGCGGGTGCGGGAGTTCGCGTGCCTGCCGGACGATCCGGCCGCCGCCCTGCCCGGGGCCCGGGTCGTCGCGGACGAGGAGGCGCTGCGGGCCGAGGTGCGGGCGGCGGTCGCCGAGCACATCGGCCCCGTGCTGGAGGGGTTCGGCCCGCGGATGCGGCGCCGCGGGCGGGCGCTGTGGGGCATGGCCACGGACGAGGTCGTCGAGGGCATCTGGTACATCGCCGGCCTGCTGGGCGAGGAGCCGCGCGCCATGGCCGAGCTGGAGCTGCTGCTGCCGGGCACGGCGAAGCCGTACGTGGGCCCGGCCGGGTTCCGCGAGCTGACGGCGCCCGACGGCCGGACGCTCCCCACCCGCGACCGGGCGAGCTGCTGCCTCTTCTACACCCTGCGCCCCGAGGACACCTGTGTCACCTGCCCCCGCACCTGCGACGCGGACCGGGTCCGCAAGCTGACGGCCGCGGCGAACTGACCGGCCGTCACGCCCGCGGGCCCGGCGGGTGGGGCAGGTCCGCCGCCCAGGGCGGGTCGGCACCGGGGACCGCGCAGGTGCGGGCGGCGACCAGGGCGGCGTACGCGCAGCTCGCGGCGGTCTCGTCCAGGGTCAGCCCGTCGAGGCGGCCGCCCAGGCGGCCCAGGCCGGCCAGGGCGTGCAGGAGGCCCGCCGTGAACGAGTCGCCCGCGCCGACCGTGTCGACGACCTCCGTGGGCGGGGCCGGGACGGTGACGCGGGCGCCGTCCAGCGACGCGAGCGCCCCGCGCGCGCCGAGCGTGACGACGACGAGCCGGGCGCCCGCGGCGTGCCACCGGTCGCAGGCGTCCTCCGGCGCGACGCCCGGCAGCAGCCGGTCGAGGTCGTCCTCGCTGAGGCGCAGGACGTCGGCGAGCCGGCACCAGTGGCCGATCCGCTCGCGGTACGCGGCCGGCGGCACCAGCAGGGGGCGGACGTTGGGGTCGACGCAGACGGTGGCCCGCTCCCGCACCGGGGCGAGGAACTCCTCGACGCGGCGGCCGCCCGGCTCCCGGACCAGGGCGAGGGAGCCGGTGTGCAGGCAGACCGTGCCGTCCAGGGGCGCGGCGGCCAGTTCGGCGGCGGTCCACTGCCAGTCCGCGGCGCCCTCCGCGAAGAACGCGTACGAGGCGTGGCCGTGGACGTCCACGTCCGCGACCGCCAGGGTGCTCGGCTCGCGCGCGGTCACACAGCCCGCCAGGTCCACGCCGGAGTCCAGCAGGCGCTCCCGGAACAGCCTGCCGAACACGTCGCCGGAGAGCCGGCCGAGGAACCGGGCGGGCGTGCCGAGCCGGGCGAGGGCGACGGCGGTGTTGGCGGGACCGCCGCCGGGCAGGACGCGCAGCGACAGCCCGTCGGGGCCGGCGACGCGGCCGGGGTCGGTGAAGGCGTCGGCGACGCACTCGCCGAGCACGGTGATCCGCTGACTTCCCATGTCCTCCGCCCTCGGCGCCCCGCGACCCCGAAACCGGCCGCTCCGGATACAGCATCACACCGATCGGCCCGATCCGACGCCCGCCCGCGACGCGTTCCACGCCACCCGCGCGAGTGGCTTCATCCGAACACAGCACCCGCCTTTCGTACCACCGTTCGGTCATATGGCGCCTGTTCACGACCCCCGCGGCCCCGATGGCGTGCTCTTGCCCCGAAACCCCCTGCCCCGCCCCGCCGGTCGGCCAAGATGGCGCACCGAACGCCCCACTGCGATGCGAGGGACACCGCATGAGACTGACCGACATATCGCTGGACTGGCTCCTCCCGGGTGGTGTGATGCTCGTCGGAGCCGCCGCGGCGGTGGCGGTGCTCGCGCGCGGCAAGCGCGCCGCCGGCGAGAAGGCCGCGGCCGAGGACTCCTGGGAACGCAGCGAGGAGCGCCGCCGGCGGAAGGAGGCCGTCTACGGCATCGCCTCCTACCTGCTCCTCTTCTGCTGCGCGGCCGTCGCCGCCGCGCTCTCCTTCCACGGCCTGGTCGGCTTCGGCCGGCAGAACCTGAACCTGTCCGGCGGCTGGGAGTACCTGGTGCCGTTCGGCCTCGACGGCGCCGCCATGTTCTGCTCGGTGCTCGCCGTGCGCGAGGCCAGCCACGGCGACGCGGCGCTCGGCTCCCGGCTGCTGGTGTGGCTGTTCGCCGGGGCGGCCGCCTGGTTCAACTGGGTGCACGCGCCGCGCGGCCTGGGCCACGACGGCGCCCCGCAGTTCTTCGCGGGGATGTCCCTGTCGGCGGCCGTGCTGTTCGACCGGGCGCTCAAGCAGACCCGCCGGGCGGCCCTGCGCGAGCAGGGCCTGGTGCCCCGCCCGCTCCCGCAGATCCGGATCGTCCGCTGGTTGCGGGCGCCCCGCGAGACCTTCGCCGCCTGGTCGCTGATGCTCCTGGAGGGCGTACGGACCCTGGACGAGGCGGTCGAGGAGGTACGGGAGGACCGGCGCGAGAAGGAGCGCAACCGCCGCCACCGGCGCGAGCAGCAGAGGCTGGACCGGGCGCGGCTGCGCGCGTTCAACCGGCAGCACCGGACCTGGGGGCTCGGGCGGGGTGGCGGGCGCCAGGTCGACGTACCGGGCCTGGGCGCCTCGTCGGGCTCCGCGCCGGCCGCCGTGGGCGCGTCCGTCGCGGAGCCTGCCATAGCAGAGCCGGGACGGCTGCCGCATCGCTCCCGGCCCTCCCTGCAGGCCGTGAAGGGTACTGAGGCGCACACGGTCGACCTGACGGCGGAGGACGACACCCAGGCACTCCCCCGCCTGGACTCCCTGGAGCAGAAGCTCAAGAGCCTCGAGCAGCAGTTCGGCTGAGGTGCCGCCCGTGACGCACCGGTGGGCCCGTCCGCTCCGCGCGGCGGGCCCTCCGGCGTCTCAGGCGGCCGGCTTCACTCCGAAGAGCTCGAACCACACGGCCTTGCCGACGCCCTGCGCCCGCACCCCCCACGCGTCGGCCAGCGCCTGCACGAGGAGCAGGCCCCTGCCGTGCGTACCGTCGTCCGACACGGGCACGTACGGGTCGGGGGGCTCGGGAGCGAAGTCCCGCACCTCCACCCGCAGCACGTCACCGGCGAGCGTCGCGGTGACGACCGCGCCGTACGCCGTGTGGATCAGCGCGTTGGTCACCAGCTCGCTGGTGAGCAGCTCCGCCGTGTGCGCCGGGTCCTCGGCGACCCGGTGGCCCCATAACTCCCGCAGCGCGTTCCTGATCCCGGCGACCGCGGTCAGGTCGCCCGCGCCGATTCGGCGGCGCAGCCGTATCGCGTCGGGTACGTCCTGGTCCCGCCCGTCCACCATGGGTCCGACCCCTGCCTGACGCCCACTCATAGCCCCCACCCACGTCGTCGGCCCTCACTTCGAACAGGCTCACGGGGATCCATGCCCCCGTGTCACCGCCGTCACGCGTGCGAAGCACCCCCGGGCGGGCGCACAGAGGGGAGCAGTGGGGCACGGCGGGGTGTCAAGGTCGCGGGATGTTCCGCACGTTGGAACGCGCCAGCTGGAGCATCCGCCCCACCCCGCCGTCCAGCACGATCTTGCTGGCGGACAGGGCGAAGCCGGTGACCATCTCGGCGCGGATCCTGGGCGGGATGGACAGCGCGTTCGGGTCCGTCACCACGTCCACCAGGGCAGGGCCGCGGTGCCGGAAGGCGTCCTTGAGGGCGCCCGCGAGGTGCTTCGGCTTCTCCACCCGCACCCCGTACGCGCCGGCGGCGCGGGCGACGGCGGCGAAGTCCGGGTTGTGGTTGGTGGTTCCGTGCGAGGGCAGCCCGGAGACCATCATCTCCAGCTCGACCATGCCGAGCGAGGAATTGTCGAACAGGACCACCTTCACCGGCAGGTCGTACTGGACGAGGGTGAGGAAGTCGCCCATCAGCATGGCGAAACCGCCGTCGCCCGACATCGACACGACCTGCCGGCCGGGGGCGGTGAACTGGGCCCCGATGGCCTGCGGCAGGGCGTTCGCCATCGAGCCGTGGCTGAACGAGCCGATGATCCGGCGCCGCCCGTTGGGGGTGAGGTAGCGGGCCGCCCAGACGTTGCACATCCCGGTGTCGACGGTGAACACCGCGTCGTCGTCGGCGATCTCGTCGAGGACGGACGCCACGTACTCGGGGTGCAGCGGGGTGTGCTTCTCCACCTTGCGGGTGTACGCCCGGACCACGCCCTCCAGCGCCTCCGCGTGCTTCCTCAGCATCTTGTCGAGGAACCGCCGGTCCGACTTGGGGCGCACGCGGGGCACGAGGCAGCGCAGGGTCTCACGCACGTCGCCCCACACGGCGAGGTCCAGCCGGGAGCGCCGCCCGAGCCGCTCGGGGCGCACGTCGACCTGGACGATCCGCACGTCGTCGGGGAGGAAGGCGCTGTACGGGAAGTCCGTGCCGAGCAGGATCAGCAGGTCGCACTCGTGGGTGGCCTCGTAGGCGGCCCCGTACCCCAGCAGGCCGCTCATGCCGACGTCGAAGGGGTTGTCGTACTGGATGAACTCCTTGCCGCGCAGGGCGTGGCCGACCGGGGCCTTGACGCGTTCGGCGAACCGCATGACCTCGGTGTGGGCGCCGGCCGTGCCGCTGCCGCAGAACAGGGTGACCCGGTCGGCGGCGTCGACCATGCGGGCCAGTTCGTCGATCTCGGCGTCGCCGGGGCGCACGGTGGGGCGGGTGGTGACCAGGTCGTGGGCGGTGGCCTTCGCGGGGGCGGGCTGGGCGGCGACGTCGCCGGGGAGGGCGACCACGCTGACCCCGCCGCGCCCGACGGCGTGCTGGATGGCGGTGCGCAGCAGCCGGGGCGTCTGCTGCGGGTTGGAGATCAGTTCGCAGTAGTGGCTGCACCGCTGGAACAGCTGGTCCGGATGGGTCTCCTGGAAGTAGCCGAGCCCGATCTCGGATGACGGGATGTGCGAGGCGAGCGCCAGGACGGGGGCCATGGAGCGGTGCGCGTCGTACAGGCCGTTGATGAGGTGGAGGTTGCCGGGGCCGCAGGACCCGGCGCAGGCGGCGAGCCGCCCGGACACCTGGGCCTCGGCGCCGGCCGCGAACGCGGCGCTCTCCTCGTGCCGCACCTGGATCCACTCGATGCCGCGGGTGCGCCGGACGGCGTCCACGACCGGGTTGAGGCTGTCGCCGACGACCCCGTACAGCCGCTGGACGCCGGCGCGGACGAGGGTGTCGACGAACTGCTCCGCCACGTTCTGTCTGGCCATGGGTCCATCCACGCACGGCCCGCGCCCTCACGCCTCCCAGACGGCCGCCGCCGTACGGTCATCGGCGTACCCCTTCACCCTCAGACGGGTGTCGGCGAGGAACGCGGCGAGTCCGGGCGGCGCGTCCCCGGACGTCCAGCGCGCGGCCAGTTCCCGGGCGAGGGCGGGTTCGCGGCGCAGGGGCTCGGCGAGACCGCCGCCGGCGAGCAGCAGGGTGTCGCCCGGGCGGGCGACGGAGGCCCGGAAGCGGAACGGCACCGCGGGTGGCGGCGGCCCCTCGACGAACGGGGCGCCGGGGTGCGGGGGCACACCGAGCCGCAGGGTCGCCCGGTCGGGGCCGGCCCCGTCGTCCCCGTCGTCCTCGTCGTCCCCGTCGTGCGGCGGCTGCGGCGTCCCGGGGGCGGGGGCGGGCCGCCCGGCGGCCGGCGCGGGGGCGGGCTCGGGCAGCGGCGGTTCCAGGTCCTGCCAGACGCCGTCGCGGAGCCGGAACAGGCCGCCCTCCCCGACGCCGAAGGAGATCCGCGTACGGCAGCCGGGGGCGCCGCTCAGCAGCAGGCAGCGCAGGCCGGTGGTGTACGCGCCGGGGTCGGCGCCCCGTTCGGCGGCGCGGGCGCGGAGCCTGCTGTACGCGCGGTCGGTGAGCCGGCGCAGCCCCGCCTTGAGGTCGTCGCGGCGGCCCGCGGCGATGTCCCGGGCGAGCCGCTCGTGGCTGAGGCCCACGGCCTGCCCGATCCAGTCGCAGGCGTCGCCGGCGGCGCGGCGCGCGGCCTCGCCGCCGGCCCGGTCACCGGTGGCGACGGCCACCACCACCAGCAGGCTCTCCCCCGCGCCGAACCGGGCGGTGAGCAGGGCGTCCCGGCGCGGCTCGCCGCGGAACCGGGCCGAGTCGCCGCGCGTGGAGGCGGCGCGCAGCGTGAACGTGCCGTAGCGGGCGCCGTCCAGCACGGTGTCGGGGACCGGGCCGTCCGGTCCGCCGGGGCCGGCGGGGGGCAGGGCGGTCGGCTCGGGGTCGTACGTGGGCGGTCCGTCGCCGACGTACGACGCGGTCAGCGGCGGGCGGGGCCCGGCGGGGCGGCCGCCGGTGGCACGGGGGTGCGGGACGGCGGCGGGCGGGGCTCCCGGCGGAGGCGCGGAAGGCGGGGCTCCGGGTGGGGGCCCGGCGGACGGGGGCGCGGAAGGCGGGGACCCGGGGGGCGGAGGCGGGGAAGGCGGGGGCCCGGGGGGCGGGGCGAGGGCGCCGGACGCGGAGGCGTAGCGGTCGTCGAGGGTGTCGCCCGTCGCGGCCGGGGCCGCGTCCGGGTCCGGGTCGTCGTACAGCCGCTCCCACCAGTCGTCGTCGGCGGCGGGCCTGTCCCCCTGTGGGTTCATGCCCTTCATTGTCCTCGGCGGGGGCGGCCCGGAAACGGGACTCCGGCGAAAAACCTCCCCCGGGGGACCCGCCGGGCGCACCCTCCTCCCCCAATAAAGGAGGGCGTCCCGGCGGGCCTGCGTGGTCGCCCACGTCGCGCGCAGAGTCGTGCGGCACGACGGCGCGGACCACGGTCGGGTGGCCGAGAGGCCGCTGGTGCGGCGGTGGCGTCACCTTGGCAGAGTGGCGGGTGGTGTGGGGATGATGGGCGCGGCGGGTTTGCGCCGTGGCCGTTTCCCGCCACGGCACGAGGGGAGGGTGGGTCCGGGTGCTGGGCGCGATTGGGCTCGACGAGCGTCAGGAGTCCGCGTACCGGGCGCTGGTGGCACTGGGCGCGGCGGAGGTCGCGGACCTGGCGCACCGGCTGGCGCTGCCGGAGCGGGAGACGGAGCGGACGCTGCGGCGGCTGGAGGCGCAGGGGCTGGCCGCGCAGTCCTCGTACCGTACGGGCCGGTGGGTGGCGGCGCCTCCGGCGGTGGCGCTGGGCGCGCTGCTGACGCAGCAGCGGCACGAGCTGGAGCAGGCCGAGCTGACGGCGGCGCTGCTCGCGGAGGAGTACCGGGCGGAGGCCGCGGCCCAGCCCGCGGTGCACGACTTGGTGGAGGTGGTGACCGGGGCGAGCGCGGTGGCGCACCGGTTCCGGCAGCTCCAGCTGGGCGCGGCGGAGGAGGTGTGCGCCCTGGTGACGGGTCGGCCGGTGGTGGTGACGGGCTCGGAGAACGACGCGGAGGAGCGCGCCGCGGAGCGGGGCGTGGCGTACCGGGTCGTGGTGGAGCGGGAGGTGCTGGAGCGGCCGGACGGGGTGGCGGAGCTGGCGGTGGCGCTGCACCGGGGCGAGCGGGTGCGGGTGGTGGACCGGGTGCCGACGAAGCTGGTCGTCGCGGACCGGTCGCTGGGGATGGTGCCGCTGACGGGCCGGGGCGCGGAGCCGGCGGCGCTGGTGGTGCACGCGAGCGGGCTGCTGGAGTCGCTGGCGGGGCTGTTCGAGGCGGTGTGGCGGGACGCGGTGCCGCTGCGGCTCGGCGCCGCGGGCGACGTCCCGGTGGAGGAGCGGGCGCCGGGGCCGGACACGACGGACCTGGAGGTCCTGTCGCTGCTGCTGGCGGGCATGACGGACGCGAGCGTGGCGAAACAGCTCGACCTGGGGCTGCGGACCGTGCAGCGGCGGGTGCGGGGACTGATGGAGCTGGCGGGCGTGACGACCCGGCTCCAACTGGGCTGGCACGCCTACGAGCGGGGCTGGGTCACCCGCTGACCTGCACGGTCGGCGCCCGTCCCGCACGCTGGACGGGTGGGTGTGTGGCAGCAGCTGCTGGTCGCCCTGGTGCTGGTGCTGGGCCTCTTCGGGGTGCTGGTGCCGGGCGTGCCGGGGCCGTGGCTGGTGTGGGCCGGCGTGCTGTGGTGGTCGCTTCAGGACACGACGGCGGCGGCGTGGTGGCTGCTGGCCGGCGCGACGGCGGTGCTGCTGTTCGCGCAGGCCGAGGTGGGGCGCCTCCCGGCGCGGCGGCTGCGCGGGCTGGGGGTGACCCGGCGGATGGTGGTGTACGCGGGCGTGGGCGCCCTCCTCGGGTTCGTACTGGTGCCGGTGGTGGGCGGGGTCCTCGGGTACGTGGGCGGGATCTACCTGGCGGAGCGGTCACGGCCGGCCGGGCACGGGGCCGCGGTCGCGTCGACCCGGGCGGTGATGCGGGCGGTCGGCACGAGCGTGCTGGTGGAGCTGTACGGGTGCCTGCTGATCGTGGCGGGGTGGCTGGGCGTCGTCCTCGGCACCTGAGGCGCCGGGGCCGGGCGGGCGTTGCCCGGGGGGTCGGGGCTGCGCATACTGGGGCGCGTCCGATGACGCAGGGGGGCGGATCATGGCCGGGGACAGCGGTGCGCGCGAGGGGCGCCCCATGGTGCGGGTGGAGGACCTGCGCCGCTCGTACGGCACCGGGCCCGCCGCCGTGCACGCCCTGCGCGGGGTGTCCTTCGAGGTGGCGCGCGGTGAGCTGGTCGCGCTGAAGGGCCGGTCCGGGTCGGGCAAGACGACGCTGTTGAACCTCGTCGGCGGCCTCGACGTCCCGGACGGCGGCCGGATCCACGTGGACGGCACGGATCTCGCGGACCTCGGCGAGGAGGGGCTCCTGGCGCTGCGCCGGAACCGGATCGGCTTCGTCTTCCAGTCCTTCGCGCTGGTCCCCATCCTCACCGCGGCCGAGAACGTCGGCGTGCCGATGCGGCTGCGCCGGGCCGACCCGGCCGAGCGCGAGGAGCGCGTCCGGCTGCTGCTGTCCATGGTGGGGCTCGCCGACCACGCCGAGCAGCGGCCGACCGAGCTGTCCGGCGGCCAGCAGCAGCGCGTCGCCATCGCGCGGGCGCTCGCCAACCGGCCCGCCCTGCTGCTCGCGGACGAACCGACCGGGCAGCTGGACGCGGAGACCGGCCGCGCCATGATGGAGCTGCTGCGGGCCGTCGTCCGCGGCGAGGGGGTGACGGCGCTCGTCGCCACGCACGACGCGCAGCTGCTGGACCTGGCGGACCGGGTGCTGGAGCTGAACGACGGGGTGATCACCGAGCCGACCGCCGCCGTGGCCGCGCCGACGGGCTGATCCCGACGGGCGGGTCCTGGTGGGCTGCTGATCCCGGCGGGTCGATCCTGGTGGGCGGGTCCTGGTGGGCGGGTCCTGGTGGGCTGATCCGGTGAGCGGGTCCCGGTGAGCGGGTGTGCCGGTTCCGTGGCGGCCGGCCGGCCGCGGGTCGCCCACGGGCGCCGCGGACCGTTCCCCGCCCGGTGGCGGACACGACGCGAGCCGGGCATGACGCGAGCCGGACGTGGCGCGGTGGCAGGCGTGACGTGACGCCGGACGTGGTGCGGTGGCGGGTGCGGTGCGGTGGCGCGGATTCCGGTGCGGGCGCACCGGAAACCGGTCACGATCTCGTCAAGTCCGTTGTCCTTCGCTGCTGTTGCGAACACGGCCTGTGCGACGATCCCTCTCCGAAAGGGCTTTCGAGTACGGCCGCGGGGGGCCGGGCGGGGGGAGAGCGGTGGCGGGGTTGCTGTTCCTCCGGGCGCGCGCCCACCGGCTGCTGCTCGCCGCGGCCCTGCTCGCCGTCCTGCTCGGTACGACCGTCCTCGCCGGGATCGCCGCCTTCTCCGGCTCCGTCGGCGACGCCGGGCTGCGCCACGCGCTCCGGCACCGGGACGCCGCCGACGCCGCGCTGCTCGTCACCACCCAGAGGGCCGGCGTCGATCCGCACGCCGCCACCCGCGACGTCCGGCTGGGCGCCGAGCGGTCCTTCGACGGACTGCCGGTGAGCCTGCGTCGGTTCGACCACTCCGGCCCGTACGCCCTGCCCCGCCCGCCCGGCGGCGCGGCGGCCCGCGCGGGCGAGCCGGACCTCACCGAGTTCGCCGCCGTCCACGCCGGGGAGGTCCGGTTCACCGCGGGCCGCCGGCCCGGCGCCGTGTCCGCGCGGGGCGGGGTGGTCGAGGTCGCCGTGCCGGAGGCCGCCGTGCGGCGGCTGGGCATGCGGCCCGGGCCGCGCGTGCTGACGCTCACCGACCGGCTCGGCGGGCCCCCGGTGCGGATCCGCGTCACGGGCGTCTACCGGCCGGTGGACCCGACCGGCCCCTACTGGCGGCTGGACCGGCTGGGCGGCGGCCGCGGGCTGCGCACGGACAGCGCGTTCACCTCGTACGGGCCCCTGGTCGCCGACGCGACGGTGTTCGGCCCCGGGCGGTTGGCCCGGCAGGAGCTGGGCTGGGTGGCCACGGCCGACTTCGGGACGCTGCGCGCCGACCGGATCGGCGCCCTGCGCGACGCGGCGCTGCACAGCCGGGACTTCGTCGCCGCGCGGCCGCTGCTGAAGGGCGACGCCACGGCCCGTACGTCCCTGCCGGAGGCGCTGGACCGGCTGGAGCGGTCGCTGCTGGTGGCGCGGGCGACGCTGCTGATCGTCTCGTCGCAGCCGGCGCTGCTCGCCGGGTACACGCTGCTGCTGGTGGCGCGGCTGCTGACGGCGGAACGGGCCGGCGAGACCCGGCTGCTGCTGGCGCGGGGGGCGTCCCGGCGCCGGATCGCGGGGCTCGCCGCGCTGGAGGCGCTGCTGTCGGCGCTGCCCGCGGCGGTGTGCGCGCCGCTGCTGGCCGGGCCGCTGACCCGGCTGGTGTCGGGGTGGGGACCGCTCGCCGGCATCGGCCTGCGCCTGGAGACGCGGCCGGGTCCCCTGGTGTGGCTGATCGGGCCGGCGGTGGCGCTGGCCTGCGCGGTGGCCGTCGCGGCCCCGGCGCTGACCGCGGCGCGGGCCGCCGACCGGGGGCGGGCGCGGGCGCTGCCCGGGCCGCTGCGGGCGGGTGCCGACCTGGCGCTGGTCGTCGTGGCGGCCGTGGCGTACTGGCAGGTGGAGCGGCGCACCGCGGGCGGCGGCGTACTCGGCGGCGGGGACGGGCCGCTCGCCGTGGACCCCCTGCTGGTCGTGGCGCCCGCCCTGGCGCTGCTGGCCGGCGCCGTCCTGACCCTGCGGCTGCTGCCGCCGGTGGCGCGGCTCGCCGGGCGGCGCGCGGCGGCCGGGCGGGGGCTGACGGCGCCGCTCGCCGGGTGGCAGCTGAGCCGCCGGCCCGCCCGCGCGGCGGGGCCGGTGCTGTTGCTGGTGCTCGCGGTGTCGACGGGCATGCTGGCGATCGCGCACGACGCGTCGTGGCAGCGGTCGCAGGAGGACCAGGCGGACTTCCGGGCCGGCGCCCACATCCGCGTCACGGGCGGCGCGACGAGCCGGTTCGGACAGGGCGGCGCGTACGACGGGATGCCGGGCGTCCGGCTCGCCCTGCCGGCCGCCCGCGCCGCCATGAGCCTGTCGGGTGGCCGCCGCGCCACGGTCCTGGCGCTCGACACCCTGCCGGCCGAACGCCGGCTGCCGCTGCGCACCGACCTCCTGGACGACCGCCACGCCGTGAGCGTCGCGTCCCTGGCGCCGGTGGGCGTCCCGCGGGCGGGCATCGAGCTGCCCTCCGACACGGTGCGGCTCCTCCTCGACGTGAGCCTCACCCGCGGGCGGGGCGGCGCGGGCCCGCACGACGCGTCCGCCGCGACGCTCACCCTGACCGTGGAGGACCGCTACGGCGTGCCGTACCGGCTGCCGCTCGGCACCGTCCCGTACGCCGAGGACCCCGCCGCCGGGCCCCGTACGGTCACGGCGGACGTCGCCCGCGCGGCCGACGCCCCCGACGGGCGGGCGGCGGGCCCGCTGACGGTGACCGGCGTCGAGATCGAGGAGCGCGGCCATCCCGACCGGATCACCCCCAAGCGGCTCACGGTGCGCGCGCTGCGGGCGGTGACCGGGGGTGGCACGGCCGGGCCGGTGACGGTGCCCGTGGTCGTGGAGCCGGGACCGGCGTGGGACGCGGAGGCGACGGGCTCCGGGGCGGCGGACGGCACGGGCGGGGAACGGCCGCGGGTCACCGGGGTCACGTCGGCCGCGCGGATGCCGCTCGACGTGGCGTTCCACACGGGCACGGCGTCCTTCGCCGACGCGTGGGGCGTCCAGCGGGCGGTCACCGTCCGCGCCGCGGTGCGCCGGCCCGCGCCGCCGGTGCCCGCCGCCCTGGCCACCCCCCGCTTCCTGGAGTCCAGCGGCGCGGTGCCCGGCTCCCTGCTGGCCGTGCCGATGCCGGGCGGCGACGTCAAGGTCAAGATCATCGGCGTGCTGGGCGCCGTCCCCACGACCGGCCCCGACGACGACCGGTCCGCCGAGGAGGCGGCCGGCGCGGCCCGCGAGGACGGCGGGGCGCTCCTGGTCGACCTGCGCGCCGTCAACCGGGTGCTGGCCGCCCGCCCCGACGCGTCCCTGCCGCCGAGCGAGTGGTGGCTGTTCACCGAGCGCGGCAGGGCCGCGCAGGTGGCGGCGGCGCTGCGCGCGCGGGGCGACACGGACCCCGCCGGGATCACCGTCCGCGACGAGCTGGCGGAGCGGCTGCGCGACGACCCGATCGGCGCGGGCCCGCAGGCGGCGCTGCTCGGGGCGGCGGTCGCCGCCGCGCTGCTGGCCGCCGTCGGTTTCGCGGTGAGCACCGCGGGCGCGCTGCGGGAGCGGTCGGCGGAGTTCGCCGTACTGCGGGCGCTGGGGGCGCGGCGCCGCCTGCCGGCCCGGCTGGTGGCCGTCGAGCAGACCCTGCTGATCGGGGTGGCGCTGGTCATCGGGCCGCTGCTCGGGGCGCTGCTCGCACGGGCGGTGATCCCGCTGATCGTACTGACCGGGCAGGCGACGCGGCCCGTGCCGGACGTCCTGGTCGAGCTGCCGGCCGGGCAGGTCCTGACGCTGCTCGCCGGGGTGGCCGCCGCGCCGGCGCTGATCGTGGCGGCGGTGGCGCTGCGCCGGGGCGACCCGGTGCGGGCGCTCCGGACGCGGGGAGGCGAGTGACATGGGGGGCCTGGTCCCGTGGGTCGGCGTCCGGCTGCGCACCGCGCCCGGCGCGGCCGTGGCGCTGCTGCTGCTGACGCTCCTCACGTCGTTCCCGGCGGCGGCGCTGCCCCGGGCGATGGACGCCTACGCGGCGGAGGGCCTGCGCCACGCGCTGGAGACCGCCCCGGCGGACCGGGGCGCCGTCGAGCTGACGGACACGCCCTGGCAGGACGGTACCGGTCCGATCACCCCGGCCGCGCTGGCGGAGCGGTACCGGCGGATCACCGCCGCGCTGCCCGAGCCGCTGCGCGCCGACCACGCCGAGTCGGCGTACGGGGTGCGCACGGGCTCCCCGCTCGCGGCGAGCGACCCGTGGGTGCCGCAGCTCGACGGCGGGCAGACGGTGTTCACGCTCAGCACGCACCACGGGATCGACCGGCACGCGGTGCTGCGCTCGGGACGGTGGCCCCGGTCCGCCGGCGGATCGGTCGCCCCGGACACGCGCGCGGTGGAGGCGGCCGTCACCACCGCGACCGCCCGGACCCTGGCGATCCTGCCGGGTGCCACCCTGCACCTGCCGCTGCCGGGGGGCGGCGGCCCGCTCGCCGTACGGGTGACGGGCGTCGTGGAGCCGAAGCGGCCGGAGGGGGGCTACTGGTCGTTCGAGCCGGTGCTGCGCACCCCGGCACGGCTGTTCACGAGCGGCCCGGTTCCCGAGCCGTACTGGCACGGGGCGCTGCTGCTGCCGCCGGGTGCCGCGCCGGTGCTGCTCCCGGCGGGCCCGGGCAGCGAGGCGTACTGGCGGATCGCCGCCGATCCGGCCGGGCTGGGGCCGGATGACGCGAAGGCGCTGCGGAAGGCCGTCGCGTCGATCGAGGACGGGCCCGCGCGGGCAAAGCTGGGCGAGGCGTTCTCGCCGGACCTGTTCGTCGAGTCGGACCTGGACCACGTGCTGCTCGGCGCGGACCGGGCGCTGGCGGCGCTGGACCCGGTGGTCGCGGTCGCCGCGTTCGGCGTGGCGTGCGCCGCCGGGGTGGTCCTGCTGATGGCGGGCGGCCTGGTGGCGGCGCGGCGCCACGACGAGCTGGCGCTGCTGCGGGCGCGGGGCGGTTCGGCCGCCGGGATCGCGGGGCGGCTGCTGGGCGAGACGGCCGTGCCGGTGCTGCCGGCGGCGGCCGCGGGCTGCGCGGCGGCGTTCGCCGCCGTACCGGAGGGGCGGGCCCTGCCGTCGCTGCTGGCGGCCGGTGCGGTCGCCCTGGTGGCGTGCGGGGCGTTGCCGGCGCGGGCGGCGTTCGCCCACCGCCGGGTGCGGTCGCACGGCGAGCGGGCGGACGCCGCGCCGGCGAGGCCGTCGCGGCGCCGGACGGTCGCGGAGCTGACGGTGCTGGTCTTGGCGGTGGCCGCGGTCGCGGCGCTGCGACGGCGGGGCGGGGCGGCGCCGGAGGGCGGCGCGGACCTGCTGGCGAGCGCCGCGCCGGCGCTCGTCGCCCTGATCGCCGCGCTGCTGTTCGTACGGCTCCATCCGGTGCCGCTGCGGCTCGCCGCGCGGTCGGTGGCCCGGCGGCGGGGGCCGGTCGCGTTCCTGGCGCTGGCGCGGGCCGGGCGGGCGGGGGGCGCGGCGACGCTGCCGCTGCTGGCGCTGCTGGTGGCGCTCTCGACGGCGGCGTTCGGCGGGTCCGTGCTCACGGGGATCTCCGACGCCCGGGACCGGGCGTCGCTGATCGCGGTCGGCGCGGACGCCCGCGTGGAGGGCGACCCGCTGCCCGCCGGGGCCGCCGACGCGGTGCGGAAGGCGGTGGGGGTGACGGACGTGGCGGCGGTGCACCGGTCGTACGACCTGAACCTGCGGGAGCGGGACACCGGCGGGATCGGGAGCGTGACGCTGCTGGCCGTCGACCCGGAGTCGTACGCGCGGCTGGCGGCGCGGACCGGTCTGGGCTCCTTCCGCGCCGGCGTCCTGCGCGCGCCGTCCGGGGCGCCCGGGGACTCCGCGGTGCTGCCGGCGCTGGCCTCGCCGGGGGTGGCGGCGCTGCTGGGCGGCGACGCGGTGCGGATCGGCCCGGCCGCGGGGCCGTTCACGGTCCGGGTGGGGGCGGTGCTGGAGGTGACGCCGGGTGCGGCGTCCGGCGGCGAGTTCCTGGTCGTCGACGCGGCGGGGGTGCCCGTGGAGGGTGGCCGCACCCCGACGACGCTGCTGGTCAGCGGCTCCTCGGTGTCCGGTGCGGCCCTGGGGGCGGCGGTCCGGTCGGCGGGCGCGGCCGGCGCGGCGGTGACGCTGCGCGCAGAGGTGCGGGCCGGGTTCACCGACTCGCCGGCCCAGCGGGGCGCCGAACGGATCTACACGTGGGCGGTCACGGCGGGCGCCGGGTACGCGGTGCTGGCGCTGCTGCTCGCCCTGCTCCAGGCGGCGCCGGAGCGCACCGCGCTGCTCGCGCGGCTGCGCACCATGGGGCTGACGCGCCGCCAGGGGCGGCGGCTGCTGGTGCTGGAGTCCCTGCCGCAGGCGCTGCTGGCGGCCGGGGGCGGGGTGCTGACCGGCTGGGTCGCGATCGGGCTGCTGGCGCCGGGCATCGACCTGGCCGCGCCCGCGCTGGCCGGGCGGGGCGGTTTCGCGGCGACGGGGCCCGTGCCGCCGGCCGCCGACCCGTGGAGCCTGCTGCTGCCCGCGGTGGCGGTGGTGGTGCTCGCGGTGGGGGTGGCGGCCGCGCAGGCGTGGCCGGCCACCCGCCGTACGACGACGGAACTCAGGGCAGGAGACGCGCGATGACCGAGACCTCCGCCGGGACGGGAGCCGGGGCCGGAACCGGTACGGGCACGGGCGCCGGTACGGGTGCCGGTGCCGGTGCCGCGGCGACGCTGGAGGAGCTGGAACGGCGCGCGGCGGCCCGGCGCGACCGCCCCGCGTACGGGCACGACGCGCTGATCTCCTGCGACCGGCTGGTGCGGGTCTTCTCCGCGGACGGGGTGGAGGTGCAGGCGCTGCAGGGCCTGGACCTGCTCGTGCGGGAGGGGGAGTTGATGGCGCTGGTCGGCGCGTCCGGCAGCGGCAAGTCGACGTTGATGAACATCCTGGCCGGCCTGGACACGCCCACGGCCGGCGTCGCGAGGGTCGCGGGCCGGGACCTGCTGACGATGACGGCGCGGGAGCGGCTGCGCTACCGGCGGGAGGTGGTCGGTTTCGTCTGGCAGCAGACCGCCCGCAACCTCCTCCCCTACCTGACGGCCGCCCAGAACGTGGCGCTCCCCGTGCAGTTGCGCGGCCGGAGCCGCGCGCGGCAGCGGGCGGAGCACGTCGGGGCGCTGCTGGAGGTGACGGGCGTCGCCGACTGCCGCGACCGGCGGCCGCACGAGATGTCCGGCGGGCAGCAGCAGCGCGTGGCGATCGCGGTGGCGCTGGCGAACCACCCGTCGGTGCTGCTGGCGGACGAGCCCACGGGCGAACTGGACTCGCGGACCGCCGAGGAGGTGTTCGCCGCGTTCCGCCGGGCCAACGACGAGCTGGGCACGACCGTCGTGATCGTCACCCACGACCAGGAGGTCGCCCGCGAGGTCCGCCGCACGGTCGCCATCCGCGACGGCCGCACGTCCACGGAAATCCTGCGCCGCACGGAGGTCGACGCGGCCACGGGCGAGGAGGAGACGGTGGCCCGCGAGTACGCGATGCTCGACCGCGCCGGACGGCTCCAGCTGCCCGCCGACTACACGGAGGGCCTCGGCATGCGGGACCGCGTGGTGCTCCGCCTGGAGCAGGACCACATCGGCGTGTGGCCGGACGACACGGACCCCGGCGGGCACTGAGCCCCGGCGGGCTCCGGGACCCGGCGGCCCCCGGAGCCCCCCCCCGGACACCGGGACCCGCCGAGCATCGGAATCCGCCGGACACCGGGACCCGCCGGATGACCGGACGCCCGCCGAGCGTCGGAACCCGCCGGACACCAGGACCCACCGGACACCGGGACCAGCCGGGTGCCGGGACCAGCCGGGTGCCGGGGGAACCGCCCGCCGGGGCGGGCGGTTCCGTGCGGGCGCGGCGTCAGCGGATCAGGCCGCCGCGCTTGGCCTGCAGGGCGGCGCGGCCCTCCGCGCCCTTGCGCTTCCAGTCGCGCCGCATCTCCGCCCGGGCCCGGGCGTCGGTCTTGGCGACGATGTACTGGTTCTCCCGCAGCAGCTTGCGGTAGCTGTCCAGGCGCCGTTCCGGCAGGGTGCCGGCCTCGACGGCGGCGAGGACCGCGCAGCCGGGCTCGGCGCCGTGGGCGCAGTCGTGGAAGCGGCACGAGGAGGCCAGCTCCTCGATCTCGGAGAAGACCTGCCCGACGCCCGTCCCGGCGTCCCACAGGCCCACCCCCCGCAGCCCCGGCGTGTCGATGAGGACGCCGCCGCCCGGCAGGGCGAAGAGGTTGCGGGTGGTGGTCGTGTGGCGGCCCTTGCCGTCGACGTCCCTGACCGCCTGGACGGCCATGGTGTCCGCGCCGAGCAGGGTGTTGGCGAGGGTCGACTTGCCGGTGCCGGAGACGCCGAGCAGGACGCTCGTCCCCCCGGCGATGGCCTCGCGGAGCGCGTCGACGCCCTCCCCGGTGGTGGAGCTGAGGGGCAGCACCGGCACGCCGGGAGCGGTGGTCTCCACGTCGTGGACGAGGTGCGAGACCCCGGCCGCGTCCGGTACGAGGTCGACCTTGGTGAGGACGACGAGCGGCTGCGCGCCCGACTCCCAGGCCAGCGCCAGGAACCGCTCGATCCGGCCGAGGTCGAGCTCGGCGGCGAGGGAGACCGCGACGATCACGTGGTCGACGTTGGCCGCGAGGATCTGCCCGTCGGACCGCTTCGACGACGTGGAGCGGACGAAGGCGGTGCGGCGCGGCAGGTACGCCCGGACGTAGCGGGGCGTGCCGCCGACCGGGTCGACGGCGGCCCAGTCGCCGGTGCAGACGACCCGCAGGGGGTCGTGGGGCGTCACGAACGCGGTGTCGGCCCGGACGGTGCCCTCGGCGGTGACGACGTCGCACTGGCCGCGGTCGACGCGGACGACCCGCCCGGGCAGCAGACCGCGCTCGGCGTACGGGGCGAACTCCGCCTCCCAGTGGGTGTCCCAGCCGTAGGAGGACAGCGGGGAGGAGGAGGTGGTGGTGGTGAACGAGGAAGACAAGGGGTGCCCTTCGCGAGGGTGGCCCCGGCGGCGCGCGCCTCGACGGGCGCGGCGTGGAACGACTCGGGTCAGCCGGAGACCACGGGAGCGGGAATGATGATCTTCTGAGGCCGGGTCAGCACCCGCGCAGTGACAGTCATCAGGTCCTCACCTCCCTGGTTCGTCGCGTCGGAACGTCTTCGGCGCTCACGTTAGCCGGGGCGCGTCCGGACGCGCCACCGGTTTTTCCACCGCAGCGTTCGTACGGTGTCCGACGTATGGGAGGGCCCCCATTTCGCCGTATCCGGGTGCAGCGATCGGCGGTGGAACGTCGATGTGCTCGTACGCCGGGCGCATGATGCCCCCGCCCCCCGGCAGGCCCGCGCGCCGGGCCCGCACACCGGGGCGCGCCCAACGGCGCACCTCAGCCGGATCGCGGAACAACACGTTCCCTTTGCGCGGGGTCGGTGCTGGACCCCGAGAACGCTTATGACAACCATTGTCGATTGATGGCATGCTCGTCCTCCGTCCGTCCCGCGGTCACACTCGGGCCCAGCACCCAGTCCTGCCCCGTCACCTGCTCCGTTCCTTCGAGCAGTCCACTCGAGCAGTCCCTTCGAGACGACTTCCCGACCCTTCGAGAGGACCAGGACCAGACCCGCATGAGTGAACCGCTTCATCTCGCACCACGACTGGAGCCGCGGCTCGCGGCGCTGCTGGACTCCCCCGCCTTCCTCCATCCCCTGGTGACCGCCCTGGGCTCGCCCCTCAACCTCGTGCTGCCGGACCAGATCGCCGACAACGTCCGCGGGTTCCGCGACGTGTACGCCCGGCACCGGCTCACCGGGCGGGTCCTCTTCGCCCACAAGGCGAACCGTTCGAGCGCCCTGGTGCGCCGCCTGGCCGCCACCGGCCCCGACGCCGCCGTCGGGATCGACGTGGCCTCGCTCGGCGAGCTCCGGCACGCGCTGGGCGCCGGGCTCACCCCGGACCGGATCGTCGCGACCGGCCCCAAGGACCCCGACTACCTGTGGCTCGCGGCCCGCACGGGGGTCACCGTCGCCGTCGACTCCCCCGCCGAACTGACCGCCCTCGCCGCGCTGGTGGAACGGTTCGGGCTGCCGCGCGTCCCCGTCCTGCCCCGGCTCTCCGGGTTCACCGCCCCGGGCACCCGCGTCCTCACCCGGCGCAGCCGCTTCGGCACCCCGGCCGACGACGCCGGCACGCTGCTCGACCTGGTGGAGAAGCACCGGGACGGCGTGGAGTTCACCGGCGTCTCGTACCACCTCGACACGATGGCCCTGGCCGAGAAGGCCGCCGCCCTCGAAGGCTGCCTGCGGGTCCTCGACGAGGCCCGCCGGCGCGGGCTGCGGCCCCGGGCCGTCGACGTCGGCGGCGGGTTCGGCGTCGACTACCTCGCCGACGGCGCCCAGTGGGAGCGGTACACCACCGAGCTGACCCGGGCCCTGCTCGGCCGGCGCGCCCCGCTCACCTGGGAGGGCCACGGCTACGGGCTGCGCGCCGAGAACGGCACCCTGCGCGGCTCCCTCGGCGTCTACCCGGCCCACCGCCCCGTCTCCGGCGCCCGCTACCTCGACGAACTGCTCGCGCAGACCGCCCCGTCGCTGGGCCGCCCGCTGGCCACGCTGCTCCTGGAGAACCTGTACGACCTGCACACCGAACCCGGCCGCGCCCTCACCGACCAGTGCGGCCTCACCCTGGCCCGGGTGCTGGAGGTGCGCGTCACGGAGGCCGGCGAGCGGCTGGTGCGGCTCGCGGCGAACGCCCGCGACATCGGCCTGGAGGACCACGGGCTGCTCCTCGACCCCGTCCTCGTGCCGGGCGCCCCCGGAGGGCCGGGGCGGGACGGCCCGCCCGTCGGGGCGTACCTCCTCGGCAACCTCTGCCTGGAGTCGGACCTGATCAGCCGTCGGCTGGTCTTCCTGGAGCACGAGCCGCACCCCGGCGACCTGCTGGCCTTCGCCAACACCGCCGGCTACTTCATGGACTTCACCGCCGACCACGCCCTGCACCAGCCGATCGCCCGGAAGGTCGCCGTGTACCGCGACGGCGACGGCGGCGCGTGGAACTGGTGCCTCGACGAACAGTACTGGCCACACCTCACCGCGGGGGACGACGAATGAGGTACGAGCACATCACCGACGCCATCGGCGACACCCCCCTCGTCCGTGTCGACCCCGAGGTCCACGGGCTGCGCCACATCGACCTGTACGCGAAGCTGGAGATGCTCAACCCGTTCGGCTCGGTGAAGGACCGGGCCGCCTGGCGCATGGCGCAACCGCACCTGGCGGACGCCGCGCGGCACGGCCGCACCGTCGTCGAGCTGTCCAGCGGCAACACCGCCAAGGCCCTCGCCGTCATCGCCGGCATGCACGGGCTGCCGTTCCGCAGCGTCACCAACCGGATGAAGGTCCCCGAGATCAAGGACCTGCTGCTGCTCCTCGGCGCCGAGATCGAGGAACTGCCCGGCCAGGCCGAGTGCCTCGACCCGACCGCGACCGAGGACCCCCTCACCCGTATCCACCGGATGCTCACCGAGGACGACGGCCGGTACCTCCACACCGACCAGTACTACAACCCGGCCAACGCGGAGGCCCACGCCTCCGGCACCGGCCCGGAGATCATCAAGGACCTGGGCGGGACGGCCCCCGACTGGTTCGTCGCCTGCGTGGGCACCGCCGGGTCGTCCACCGGCACCGCCCGCGCCCTGCGCGCCCACGACCCGGCCACGCGCGTGGTCGGGCTCGTCGCGCGGAAGGGCGACTTCGTGCCGGGCATCCGCGACACCGACGAGGTCCACGAGGTCGGCCTGTTCGACCCGGAGACGTACGACACGCTGGAGTCCGTCTCCGCCGACGAGGCCATCGACGGCATGCTGACGCTGGTCCGCCGCTGCGGCATCCTCGGCGGGCCGACCGGCGGGGCCGCGTACTTCGGCGCCGTGCGCCACCTGCGCGAGCGGGACGCCGAGCTGGCCGCGGCCGGCGACGGGCGGCGCGGGACGGCCGTCTTCATCGTCTGCGACCGCGTCGAGAGCTACATGAGCTACGTGCGGCAGCGCCGCCCCGAGCTGCTGCGCCGCCCGCCGCGCCCCAACTCGCCCGCCACGCTCACCCCGCGGGAACTGGCGGCCGTGCACGTCATCGGGGTCGAGGAGGCGCGGGCGTGGATCGCGACCGAGCGGCCCGTCGTCGTCGACCTGCGCGGGACGTTCGCGTTCGCGGCGCTGCACATCGAGGGCTCCGTCAACATCGTCGACGAGCTGTTCGAGGAACTGCTGCACGGCGGGCTGCCGTTCGGCCGGTCGCAACCGGTGCTGCTGGTCTGCCCGGTCGGCGAGCAGTCCGTGACGTACGCGGCGCTGCTCACCCGCATGGGGCACCGCAACGTGCGCAGCCTGGCCGGCGGGGTGATCGCCTGGCGGGACGCGGGCGCGCCGATGGTGCGGGACTGAGGGGGGAGGCCGATGCGTACCCCCCTGACCGGCCCCGTCCCGGCCGCCGGGCTGCGCGAGTGGCAGCGGCCGCTGCGGGAGCAGTTCCCGATCGTCACCGGGCACCCCGGCCTGGCCTACCTGGACAGCGCGGCCACGGCGCAGAAGCCGAAGGCCGTCCTCGACGCCGTGCAGGCGTACCTGACCGGGTGCAACGCCAACGCCGGGCGCGGCACGTACACGTGGGCCAACCGGACGACGGCGCTGATCGAGGAGGCCCGGGAGCGCGTCAAGGCGTTCCTGGGCGACCCGGCCCCGGGCCGGTCGACGGTGTGGTTCACCAGCGGGACCACGGAGGGGCTGCGGACCGTCGCCCGCGACTGGCTGGTGCGGGAGCTGTCGGACGGCGACGAGATCGCGGTGCCGTTCGCCGACCACGAGGCCAACCACCTGCCGTGGCTGGAGGCGCGGGACCTGCTCGCCGAGCGGGGCGTGCGGATCACCGTGCACCCCGTGCCGTACCAGCAGGACTCGCACGACTACGACCTGGAGGCGCTGGCCGCGCTGGCCGCGTCCGCCGGGGAGCGCCTGCGGTTCGTGGCGGTGACGCACGTCCACCACGTGTACGGCGCCGACATGAACGTCCACCGGGTGCGCGAGGCGGTCGGGCCGGACGTGCCGATCTGCCTGGACGCGGCGCAGAGCGTGGGCCACCTGCCGGTGGACCTGGGCGCCCTGGACGTCGACTTCGCGGTGTTCTCCGGGCACAAGGCGATGGCCCTGCCGGGCACGGGCGTCGTCTGGGCGCGCGGGCTGCGGGGCGGCCCGTTCCGGCCCGGCGGCTGGCAGGGCACGCCCAACACGGCCGGGATCGTCAGCCTGCGGGCCGCGCTGGACTGGCTCGACGCGGCCGGCACGGCCCGGATAGAGGAGTGGACGGTCGGGCTCGGCGTGCGCCTCACGGACGGGCTGAGCCGCCTGGACGCGTACGAGGTGCTGGGCTGCGGGCTCAGCCTCACGGCCGATTCGACGGTGCAGCGCCGCCAGGGCCTGGTGACGTTCCGGCACCGCGCGATAGGCGCCAACGACCTGGGGTTCATCCTCGCCTCGCACGGGCTGCTGGTGCGGGCCGACGGCCTGTGCCAGGCCCGGGCGGGCGAGAGCGACGCCTCGGTGCGGGTGAGCCTGCACGTCCACAACACGCCCGAGGAGATCGACCGGCTCCTCGGGGTGCTGTCCGACCTGGCCGACGACCGGCCCGGCGTCGGGCGGCGGTAGCGAGGAAAAGAGCGAAGGAGCACGGGGAGACGATGTCTCGAGGATTGATGTCGCGTCGGCTGACGGCCGAGCGGGCGGGCGAGTGGATCCGCCGGTGGGACCTCCAGCAGCAGCGGTACGCCTGCGACCGGGAGGCCCGCTTCACGGTGATCGCCGATGTCGTGGAGGCGGCGGTGGCGGGGGTGTCCCGCCCGCTCGTCGCCGACCTCGGCTGCGGTCCCGGCTCGCTGGCGGCCCGGCTGGCCGAGCGGCTGCCGCACGCCGAACTGGTCGGCGTGGACACCGATCCGCTGCTCCTGGCGCTGGGCCGGGCGCACCACGGCGCGCACGTGCGGTTCGCGGACGTGACGATCGGCGCGCCCGGCTGGCTGGACCGGCTGGACCTGGGCCGGCCGGCGGACGCGGTGGTGTCGGCGACGGCGCTGCACTACCTGCCGGAGTCGGCACTGCTGTCGGTGTACGAGCAGGTGCGGGAGACGCTGCGGCCGGGCGGCGTGCTCGTCAACGGCGACCACCTGTTCCAGGAGCACCCGGCGGTGGCGGCGCTGGCCGAGGTGGTGGGCCGCCGCCACGCCGAGCGGCACGAGGCGGACGCCCACGAGGACTGGCGGGGCTGGTGGGAGGCCGCGGCGGCGGCGCCCGAGCTGGCCGGGCCGCTGGCCGAGCGGGCCCGGCGCGGGCCGGGGGCGGGCGGCGACAACGGGCTGACGCTCCAGCGCCACGGGGAGCTGCTCCGCAAGGCGGGCTTCGACGCGGCCGGCCCGGTGTGGCAGTACGGGCCGAGCTGTGTGCTGGTGGCGGTCCGCGGCGGGTGAGGCGCGCCCCCGCGCGACGGGGTGGCCCCGGCGGCGGGACGGCCTCCGCGGCGGGACCGGTACCCGCCGCGGGGGCCGGTCCCGCGGCGGGTCGCGGTCAGCCGGTCGCCGGGGTCTCGCTGCTCTCGGTGAGTTCCTCGTGTCCGGGCGGCGCCTCCCCGCGGCGGCGCCGCCCGGCGTGGACGACCAGGTCGCGCACCCCGTCCACGGCGGGCTGCATCCAGCGGGCGCCGAACGGGCCGAGCATGACGAGGATCAGCACGTACGCGGCGGTGAGCGGGCCGATCCTCGGCTCCGCGGCGGCCGCGAGCCCGGCGATGACGACGGAGAACTCGCCGCGGGCGATCAGCGCCCCGCCCGCCCGGAGCCGGCCGCGCCGGCCGACGAGGGCACGCCCGGCCGCGTACCAGCCGGTGGCGATCTTGGTGAGGGCGGTGGCGGCGGCCAGGAGCAGCGCGGGCAGCAGGACGGGCGGGATGGACGCGGGGACGGTGGACAGGCCGAAGAAGAGGAAGAACACCGCCGCGAACAGGTCGCGCAGCGGGGTGAGGATCCTGCGGGCGCCCTCCGCCACCTCCCCGGACAGGGCGATGCCGACGAGGAACGCGCCGACGGCGGCGGACACCTGGAGCCGCTGGGCGACCCCGGCGACGAGGACCGTCATGCCGAGGACGACGAGGAGCAGCATCTCGGGGTTGTCGGAGGAGACGGCGCGGCTGATGTGGCGGCCGTGGCGCAGCGCCAGGTAGAGGACGACGGAGACGGTGCCGAGGGAGATCAGCAGGGTGACGCTGCCGCCGGCGAGGCCGACGCCCGCGAGGAGGACGGTGAGGACCGGCAGGTAGACGGCCATCGACAGGTCCTCCATGACGAGGATGCCCAGGATGACGGGGGTCTCGCGGTTGCCGAGCCGTCCGAGGTCGGTGAGGACCTTGGCGATGACGCCGGACGACGAGACCCAGGTGACCCCGGCGAGGGCGACGGCGGCCAGGGGCCCCCAGCCGAGGAGCAGGGCGGCGGCCGCGCCGGGCAGGGCGTTGAGGACGAAGTCGACGACCCCGGCGGGGTACTGGGTGCGCAGGCTGCTGACGAGTTCGCCGGCGCTGTACTCCAGGCCGAGGAGGAGCAGCAGCAGGATCACTCCGATCTCGGCGCCGACCGCGACGAAGTCCTCGCTGGCGTCGAGCGGGACGACGCTGCCCTCGCCGAGGGCGAGGCCGGCGAGGAGGTAGAGCGGGATCGGGGAGAGCCCGACGCGTTCCGCGAACCGGCCGACGAGCCCGAGGACGAGGATGACCGCCCCCAGTTCGATGAGGAGCGCGGTGGTGTCGTGCACGGTCACTCCCCGCTGATGATCGCGGCGAGCGCGTCGACGCCTTCGCGGGTGCCGACCACGACGAGGACGTCGCCGATGGCGAGGCGGAAGTCGGGACCGGGGGCGGGGTGGGCGCTGGTGCGCCGCAGGACGGCGACGACGGACGCGCCGGTGCGGGAGCGGGCCTTCGTGTCGCCGAGCAGCCGCCCCCCGTACGGGGAGCGGCTGGTGACGGGGAGGTGCTCGGTGACGAGGTCCAGGCCGTCGGTGCGCAGTCCGTCGACCGGGGCGGGGGCGATGAGGTGGGCGAAGGCGGCGGCGTCCTCGGGGGTGAGGGGAACCGTCGCCTCGCAGGTGTCGGGGTCGTCGGGGCGGTAGAAGCCGAGGAAGCGGCGGCCGTCGTGGTGGACGACGACGGAGAGGTGCCGTCCGTCCTCGGTGGTGAAGTCGTACTGCGTGCCGACGCCGGGCAGGGGGGTGCGACGCGTACCCATGACCGCACCTCCGGGACGGCGGATAACGGGTGGAGCGGGAGCCTCACCCTACCAACACATGTCCCTTATGACCCTTTATACGAGGATCGGGCCTTCTTCAGGGCGGCCGCTCCGGACGCTCACGCCGGTGTGCGCGTCCGGACGCCGGACCCGGCGGGCACCGGCGCGCCGATCACCACGGGCCGGGCCGCCGCCCGCCGTGTGCCCGCCATCGAGGCCCCCGGCTTCCGTCCCCGGCACGTCCCGGCCCGTGCCGGGGCGGGGACCGGACGACGGGGCCCGCACGTCCGATCCGTACAAGACCGGTGCGGGCGGCGGCCCGTACGGTGCGGGCATGACCGTGACACCTCGTTTCGACGCGATCGGCCTCGTCGTCTCCGACATGGCCGCCTCCCTCGCCTTCTACCGCCGCCTCGGCCTGGACGTCCCGCCCGGGGCCGACTCCGCGCCGCACGCGGAGGCCGTGCTGCCCGGCGGACTGCGGATCATGTGGGACACCGAGGAGGCGGTCCGCGCCTTCGACCCCGGCCTGGCGGCCGCCGGCGGCGGCGACCGGACGGCGCTCGCCTTCCGCTGCGACGGCCCGGCCGGGGTCGACGCGCTGTACGGGGAGCTGGTGGCGGCCGGGTACCGGGGGCACCTGGCGCCGTGGGACGCGCCGTGGGGGCAGCGCTACGCGGTGGTCCTCGACCCGGACGGGCGGGGCGTGGACCTGTTCGCCGACGCCGCCGCGTAGGCCGTCGGGGTCCGGCCCGTCAGGGCGCGCACGTCGCGGGTCAGGTGCGCCTGGTCGGTGTAGCCCGCGGCGGCCGCGACCGCCGCGTACGGGGTCCCGGCGCGGACCAGCGCGAGGGCCCGCTGGAGGCGCAGGACGCGGGCGAGGGTCTTCGGCCCGTACCCGAAGGCGTCCAGGGAGCGCCGGTGCAGCTGCCGCACGCCCAGGCCCACCGCGTCGGCCGTGGCGGCGACGCTCCAGCCCGCGTCCAGCCGGGCGGCGACGGCGCGGAGCAGCGGGTCGGGTCGGGGCGCGGCGGCCGCCGCGCGCAGGGCCGCCTCCTCCAGGCCGGCGGCCGGGCCCGCGGGGGCGGCGGCCACGCGGGCGGCCAGCCGGCGGGCCCGGGCGGCGGGCCACAGGTCGGCCAGGTCGACGCGCCGGTCGCGCAGTTCGTGCGCCGGTACGCCGAGCAGGGCGGGCGCGTCACCGGGCGCGAAGCGGACCCCGGCCCAGGCGGCGCCCGCGCCCTCGGGGACGTGCGCCCGGGTGTCGGGGCCGGCGACGAGGAGCCGGCCCTCCGTCCACAGCAGGTCCATGCAGCCGTCCGGCAGGACCGGGTGGACCGCCCCGTCCGGGCGGGCACCGGTCAGCTCCCAGACGACCGCGCCGTCCAGCCGGGAGGGCCGCTCCCGGTAGCGGGGGGTCAGCCCGCCTCCCCGTCGCGGTTGCGCGGGACGGACCCCTCCCGGTCGGGCCGCTCCTTCGGCCGCCGGTCCTTCTCCGCCTTCTCCCACTGGAGGCGGGCCCGCACGTCGTCCGGGGGGAGGAAGCGCGACCAGCGCTCCGGGAACTCCGACGGCATGTCCGGGTCGCCGTCGCCGGACTGCGCGCGGGCCAGCAGGGCGGCGACCTCGGCGGCGCGGGCGCGTTCGGTCTCGGCGCGGGCGGCGGCCGTGGCGACGGACGGCCAGACCCGGTCGACGGCCGCGTTGACGGCGGCGCCGACGAGCACCGCGAAGGCGGAGATGCCGATCCACAGCAGCACCGCGATGGGCGCCGCGAGGGAACCGTAGATGGTGGGGCCCTCGACGGTGTTCGTCAGGTAGATGCGCAGCAGGAAACTGCCCAGGACCCACATGGCGAGCGCCACCAGCGAGCCCGGCACGTCCTCGATCCACGGCGACCTGACCGGTACGGACACGTGGTACAGGGTCGTGAGGAACGCGATGGACAGCAGGATGACGACCGGCCAGTACAGGACGGACACCACCTCCGTCCCGAACGGCACCACCTCCACGACCCGGTCAGGGCCGACGACGGCCAGCGGCAGGACGACCGCGCCGATCACCAGGGCGATCAGGTAGAGGAGGAAGGCGAGCAGCCGGGTCGCGACGATGCCGCGGCGCCCGTCGAGGCCGTACATGACGGTGATCGTGTCGATGAAGACGTTCACCGCGCGGGAGCCCGACCAGAGCGCTATGGCGAAGCCGATCGAGATCACGTCGGGCCTGCCGCCCCGGGTGACGTCCTCCAGCAGGGGCTTCGCGATCTCGTTGACGCCCCGGTCGGACAGGACCGTGCCGACGGCGGCGAGGATGTTCTTCTCGATGGACGCGACGGTGGTGGTGTCCGTCCAGTCGTCGATGTAGCCGAGCAGGCCGAGCAGGCCGAGCATCAGCGGCGGCAGGGACAGGAGGGTGAAGAACGCGGCCTCGGCGGCGAGGCCGAGGATCCGGTACTCGATGCACGAGTTGACGGTGTCCTTCAGGAGGAGCCACGCCATCTTCCGCTTCGACACGTTGCGGTAGAGGGCCCTGGCCCGGTGGAGCCGGCCCGGGGAGGCGCCGGGGGGCGCGCCCCGCCCTGCGGGGCCCGGGGAACCGGCGGGCCCCCCGGCCGGTTCGGGTGTTTCCTTCGCTGCCTGCACGTCTTTACGGTATCCGCATGGCAGCCACCACCCACACCGTGACCAACCAGCCTCCGCCCCTGGTCGGGTACGACGTCTTCACCGCCGACCGGGCCCTGACCGAGGCGGTGGAACGACACCTTCCGCCCGACCTGCGCGAGGAGGCCCGCGAGGAGCTGTCGTCACTGGGCACCACCGCCGGATCGGTGCAGGCCCAGTCCTGGGGCGCCCTCGCCGACGAGTTCCCGCCGAGGCTGCGCACCCACGACCGGTACGGCAACCGCGTCGACGAGGTCGAGTTCCACCCGGCGTGGCACCGGCTCCTGGGCCACGCCGTCACGTCGGGGCTGACCTCCGCCTGGGGCCGGCCCGGCGGGCACGTGCGGCGCGCCGCCGGGTTCCTGGTGTGGTCGCAGACGGAGGCGGGGCACGGCTGCCCACTGTCGATGACCCACGCGGCGGTCCCCGCGCTGCGCACCGACCCGGACCTCGCGGCCGAGTGGGAGCCGCGGCTGACCTCGAAGGTGTACGAGGGCGAGCAGCTGCTGCCGCCCGCCGAGAAGGCGGGCGTGCTGTTCGGGATGGGCATGACGGAGAAGCAGGGCGGCAGCGACGTCCGCGCCAACACGACGGTGGCGGAGCCGCTGGCCGCGGCGGGCGAGTACGTCCTGACGGGCCACAAGTGGTTCTGCTCGGCGCCCATGTCGGACGGCTTCCTGGTGCTGGCGCAGGCCCCCGGCGGGCTCACCTGCTTCCTGGTGCCGCGGGTCCTGGCGGACGGCACGCGCAACGTGTTCCGGATCCAGCGGCTGAAGGACAAGCTCGGCAACCGGTCGAACGCGTCCGCCGAGGTCGAGTTCGACGGGACGTGGGCGCGCCTGGTCGGCGAGGAGGGGCGGGGGGTGCGCACCATCATCGGGATGGTCGCCGCGACGCGCCTCGACTGCGTGCTCGGCTCGGCCGCGCTGATGCGGCAGGCGGTCGCGCAGGCCGTGCACCACACGGCGTACCGCAGCGCGTTCGGCGGGCTCCTGATCGACAAGCCGCTGATGCGCAACGTCCTGGCCGACCTGGCGCTGGAGTCGGAGGCGGCGACGGTCCTGGGGATGCGGCTGGCGGCGGCGTACGACGCGGTGGAGTCGGGCGCCCCCGCGGCCGGCGGGCAGGGCGGCGCGGAGTCGGAGCGGGCGCTGCTGCGGCTGGCGGTGCCGGCCGCGAAGTACTGGGTGACCAAGCGGTGCACGCCGATGGTGGCGGAGGCCCTGGAGTGCCTGGGCGGCAACGGGTACGTGGAGGAGTCGGGCATGCCGCGGCTGCTGCGCGAGTCGCCGCTCAACTCCATCTGGGAGGGCTCCGGCAACGTCCAGGCGCTGGACGTGCTGCGGGCGATGCAGCGGGAACCGGGCGCGCTCGACGCGTTCCTGCGGGAGGTCGGCCGGGCGCGCGGCGCGGACCACCGGCTGGACGCGGCGATCAAGGGCCTGCTGACGGAACTGGCGGACCTGGAGGGGATCGAGGCGCGGGCGCGGCGGCTGGTGGAGCGGATGGCGCTGGTGCTGCAGGGCTCGCTGCTGGTGCGGTGGGCGCCGCCGGAGGTCGCGGACGCGTTCTGCGCCTCCCGGCTGGGCGGGGACCGGGGAGCGGCGTTCGGGACGCTGCCGCACACCCTGGACCTCCGCGCGATCGTGGAGCGGGCCCGCCCCTAGGGAGTGTCTTCAGGCGACGCCGGACGTCGCGCCGTGGACGGAACGTAGCACGGTCATCAGCGTCTCCTCCTCGTCGCCGCCGGATGCCTCTGGGGCGTGCCGGGGCTTCCGCTCCTCCCCGAAGAACAAGACCCTCCAGGGCGCCCGCGACCACGAGCGCCCACCCCACACGGTCCGCATGACGGGCGGGCGCGTTCCCGCCGTCACGGTGGGGAGGCCCGCCCCCGCCACGGGGTTCGCATCAAACCGGCGCCGGCCGGGCCAGGGCCTCCCGTACCGTCGCCCGCGCCAGGGCGGCCGTGGGATCGACGACCGGCAGGCCGGCGCTCCGCTCGCCGAGGAGCAGCGGCAGTTCGGTGCAGCCCGCCACGAGCAGGCCCGCGCCCCGGGCCGCCAGCTCCTCGCTCGCGCGCTCGATCAGGCAGGCCCCGGCCGCGCCGAGGTCGCCCGCCTTGACCCGGCGGATGGCGCCCGTCACGGCTTCGCCCTGGGTGAGCCCGCCCGGTACCACGACCCGCAGACCCGCTGCCTCCAGAGCCCTTTGGTAGAGACCGGCGCGCACCGTGCCGGTGGTGGCCAGAAGCCCGACCGACACCACGTCCGGGTGGTCGGAGCGGATCTCGGCGACCGTCTCCGCGATCATGTCGAGCATCGGGACGCGCACGCTGGTCCGTACCTCGTCGAGGAAGGCGTGCGCGGTGTTGCACGGGGTCGCGATGAGCCGCGCCCCCATCGCCTCGAGCCGGTGCGCACCGCGCACCAGCCACGGCGTCGGGTCGGGCCCGCGCCCACTCAGCGCCGCCGAGCGGTCCGGAACCGTCGGGTCGGCCCACACCACGACCGGCAGGTGTTCCTGGTCGATGCCGGCCGGGGTCGCGTCGATCACCTTCCGGTAGAAGTCGACCGTGGCCAACGGGCCCATTCCGCCCAGAATTCCGATGGACATCTCATGTCCCCCATTGATCGAGTGCGAGCTTGCCGACCAGCACGGTCACGACGACGAGCAACACGGCACGTACGAAACCGCTGCCGCGCTTGAGCGCCATGCGCGCGCCCACCGAGGCGCCCGCGAGGTTGAACACCGCCAAGAGGGGAGCGAGCGCCCACAGGACCGTCCCCTGGTAGGCGAATATCGCGAGCGCGCCCAGGTTCGTCCCGACGTTGACGACTTTCGCGGTCGCCGACGCCGTGACCATGTCCATGGACAGAACCGCGACCAGGCCGATCACCAGGAAGGTCCCGGTGCCGGGCCCGAGCAGGCCGTCGTAGAAGCCGATGCCCGCGCCGACGACCACGACGGCGGCGAGGACCCGCTGCCGGGTCACGGTGCCCCCGGGCCTCTGCCCGAACTGCGGCTTCGACACGACGAAGGCGGCGACGGCGAGCAGCAGCACCATGATCACGGGGCGCAGCACCTCGCTCTTCACGCCGGCCGCGAAGAACGCCCCGCCCATCGCCGCCAGGGCCGCGACGGAGCCGAGCCGGGCCGCGAGCCGCACGTCGACGGGGGCCCTGCGGGCGTACGTCACCGCCGCCGCCGAGGTGCCGACGACGCCGACGGCCTTGTTGGTGCCGAGGGCGTACGCGGGGGCCAGGTGCGGGAAGGCGATCAGCAGGGCGGGCACCTGGAGGAGCCCGCCACCGCCGACCACCGCGTCGACCCAGCCCGCGAGTGCGGCGGCGACGCAGAGCAGCACCGCCGTGGTGAGGGTCAGGTCATGCACGGGCGTAGCTGTCCTTGCCGAGCACCCGGCCGCCGGCCCGCACCAGGACGTCGGCACGCAGTTCGCCGGGGTACGGGTAGAACCGGCGCAGCCAGCGGTCGTTGCCGTCGTAGCGCGGCGTGAAGTCGCTGCGGCCGTGCACCACGATCCGGTTGTCCACCAGGAGCAGCTCGCCCCGGTCGGCCCGCACCGCCCGGTGCACCGTGTGCATGGCCCGGTTGAGGCGCTCCAGGGCTTCCTGCGCCGAGGCGTCCGTGCCGAAGGTGTTGTGCATGTTGAACCGGACCCTCGTGCCGGGGGCACCGGCAGGGCCGTCCATGAGGACCGGGTGCGGATCGGTCACCGGCCGCTCGTCCTCGGCGAGGCCCCGCGTGAAGGAGAGCGGGAAGCGGCTCCGGTAGCGGTCGGTGCGCAGCAGCTCACGGTCGGCGGCGGAGAGCAGCGGCTCGGCCTCGCGGACCGAGGCGACCATGGTGGCCGCCCGCCGGTCGTGGTCGGGGCGCAGGCACAGCAGGCCCAGGTGCGAGGGCCGCACCGGGTGGTGGACGTTCTCGGTGTGGAAGTCGAAGAGGGTGGAGCCGGAGTTCAGGGGCTTCGCCGCGTCGGTGGGGACCGGATACACGTCGTGCACGAGCGCCCCGGACTTCTCGTCCTCGTAGCCGATCAGCCCGCCCAGCGGGTGCGCGATCAGGGCGACGAGCAGGCTGGAGGGGTGCGTTTCACCGAGGACGTCGGAGCCGTACACGGCCGGGGTCGCCGGGATGTCCCCGACGGGCAGTCCGCGCACCACGAGCAGGCCGTGGTCCGGCGGGGTGTCGCGGAAGGACCCGATGCCCTCGCGCAGCCGGGCCGGCAGACGTCCGGCGAGCGCGGCGAAGGCCGCGGTCTGCAGGGTCTGTTCCAGGGGCCCCGGCAACTGCGCCGTGTCGTGGAGCAGTTCCTCGAGGCGGGTGGTTTCGGCCGGGTCGAGGGTGAGCGCGGCGAGGTCCGCACGGGGTTCCGCATGAGTCGTCATGCCGGAGATCCTGTGACTCCGGCGAACGCTGTGACCAGGGAAGTCGACCGTCCGGAAAGGTCCATGACCCACTCCGGTCACACCTCGGTCCTGTCCGGTAGGGGACGCGGCCTGAAGCGGACGCCCCCCGGCGTGCCCCGGCTCCGTGCGGTGCGGCAGCATGTGCGGCGCGGCAACGTCTTCGGGGGGGGAGGTGTCGTGATGTCCGTGGTTCCTTTGTTCTCCTTCATCTGGGGCTGAATCGGTGCGACTGGTGCGGTCGGTGTCCTTCTCCGCGGTCAACGCGGGCGTGGTGGCGATGGCGGTCTCGTACGCGGGGCCGCTCGCCCTCGTCCTGGCCGCCGCCGGGGCCGCCGGCCTGAGCGCGGCACAGACCTCGTCGTGGGTGTGGGCGATCTCCATCGGCGCGGGCCTGACCTGTGTGGGGCTCAGCTGGTGGAGCCGTACCCCGGTGATCACGGCGTTCTCCACGCCGGGCGCGGCCATCCTGGTCACGGCCCTCGCGCAGCACGACTACGCCGAGGCCGTCGGCGCCTTCCTGTGCGCCGGCGTCGCGGCCACGGCGCTGACCGTCACGGGTGTGTTCACCCGGGTCCTCGCCCGGATTCCGGAGGGAATCGTCTCGGCGATGCTCGCCGGGATCCTCTTCTCGTTCGGCACCGCGATCTTCACCTCGCTGCGCTCCGCCCCGCTGCTCGCGGGCGCCATGGTGGTCGGCTACCTGCTCGCCAAGGGTCTGTGGCCGACGTACGCGGTGATGTGCGCGCTCGCCGTCGGGCTTGTCACCGCCTGGGCGGGCGGCGGCCTTCACCTGGACGTCTCGGGCCCCGGCCTGGCCGTGCCGCACCTCACGGCACCGCACTTCTCGGTGGGGGCGCTCATCGGCATCGGCGTGCCGCTGCTCGTCGCCACGCTCGCCGGGCAGTACGCGCCGGGGATGACCGTGCTGCGCGCGGACGGCTACCGGCCGGACGAGCGCGTGGTGTGCGGGACGACCGGCGTGGTGTCGACGCTGCTCGCGCCCTTCGGCTCGCACGCGATCAATCCGGCGGCCATCACCGCCGCGATCTGCACCGGACCCGAGGCGCACCGCGATCCGGCCAGGCGGTGGGTCGCCGGGGTGAGCTGCGGCATCGGCTATCTGGTCGTGGGCTGCTTCGGCTCGACGCTCGTGGCCCTGTTCACCGGGTTGCCGGAGGCGCTCGTGGCCACCCTGGCGGGGGTGGCGCTGCTCGGGGCGTTCTCCGGCAGTCTGGCCCGTACGGTCGCCGACGAACGCCACCGCGAGGCCTCCGTCGTCACCTTCCTCGCGACTGCCTCCGGAGTGACGGTCGCCGGCATCGGCTCACCCTTCTGGGGACTGCTCGCCGGTGTCCTCGCACACCTCCTGCTCAAGGTCCGCAGAGGCGAGCCAGCCCGCGCGTTCGGCGAGGACCGCGACCTGGAACCGGCTGGTGGCGCCGAGCGCCGACGTCAGGTCGCCGACTATCCGGCGGACCGTGCGGTCCGAGACGCCGAGACGCCGCCCGACCGCCTCGTCGGTCAGCCCTTCCGCGAGTAACCGGAGGACCGCCCGCTGCCGCCGGTCGGGCTGGCCCCCCGGGTCCTCGTCCGCCTCGGTGCGCACCCCCGTGCCGAAGGCGGTGGCCTGGGCCCACGCGTACTCGAACTGGCTGCGGAACACCTCGACCAGGGACGGGTCGTACACGACGACGGCCGCCTGCTGCCCGTCCGCACCGGTCGCGGGCACGATCGCCAGGTGCTGGTCGACGACGATGAGCCGATGCGGCAGCGTCACGGCGGTACGCACCTGACCGCCCGCCTTCCGCAACTCCCGAAGGTAGGCGGACATGTAGGGCAGTGCCGCGGATGAGGCGAGGTGGACGGTGCGCATCGCGACACCGCGCCGCAGCGCCCGCCGGTCGCGCGCCAGGCCCTCCTCCGCCATGTGCTCGGACACTCCGCGGCCCGGGTGCAGCGAGACGACCTCTTCACGCGCCTGCTGGGCGGCGTCCTCCAGGGCGGTCGCGATATTGGCCGTGCCCTCCACGAGCTGGGCCTGGGTGCCGGAGATGCGCAGGGCGTGGATGGGGTGGAAGTCGGTGAGCATCCGCACCATCGCCTCGCGGGTGCGGGTGGTCTGCTCGATGAGTTCGTCGACGCGGCGGGCGTCGGCGGCGAGGAGGTGGTCGAGTGCGGACTCGGACGACACGCACGCCCAGCCGCTGGGTGTGGCGGTGGTCCGCACCAGGAGGCCGAGGCGGGACAGGACCTGGATGGCCGCGGCGTACTCCTCGCTGCTCCAGTCGAGCCGCCGGCACACGGCCGCCGGTGTCCAGGCGGCGTCCTGGACGGCGATCACGTAGAGGCTCTGCGCGAGTTTGTGCTCCGGTTCGGCGGTTCTGGTCAATGGGTCCCCCTCGTCGACGCTGCCCCCGGGCATGACGAAGGGCCGTCCCTCCTGCGCGGGGGAGTGACGGCCCTCGTCACACAACACGACTCACCCTACGCCGAACGGCACCCGGCCGGTGCGCCGTGGTCGGGGCGTCCGCACCCCGCCGGGCGGCCCGGATACGCGCGGCTCCGGCCCGGCCCCTGTTCCAGCGCCTGGCCGGCCGCTGACACCGTGTCCCACGTGATGAGACGGCCGAGTCGCCCGCGGCGGCGCGGGGCCGCCACGGGACCGGGAGATCCGGGTGGTCGCAGGGATCACGTTCGTGGCGGGGGCCGTTCCCGCCGGGCAGCCGCCGTTCTCGCGTCCCCGCCGATGTGAGCGTGGCGTTTGACGACGACTCCCGGGGCGCAGGGGACGCGCGAGGGAACGCCGACGGGCGCGGGACACCGGACGGCGTCCCGCGCCCGGAGCGCGGGCGGGATGGTGCTGCGCCGACACGGCACCATCCCGTCGGGTACCGGAGTACCGGTACCCGGCCACTGTCGTACGGGACGGGGGCCTCGCGCGAGAGTTGCAGAAGGTTGCAGCGGTGGCGCGTTCTGTGCGGAGGCGGTCCGGGCGGCCGCGCGGACGGGAGATGATGGGGGCGGTTCGGGAACGGGAGGGCCCGGTGCAGAAGGCCACAGTCGACATCACCCGGCTCGCCGCGATGGACTCGCGTGAGGCGACGCTGCTGCTCAGGAACATCAGGGACGCCGCCCTGCGCGGCGGCCGGCCGCCGCTGTCGCCGCGCGCCGACATCGGGGCGTCGTGGCAGCGGATGCTCCGCGAGGGCGTCGACCCGGACCGCGACCGCCGTTCGGGACTGCTGTCGCCCGCGGAGCTGGAGGAGCGGCGCGGTGGTTCGCCGCTCGCGGTCCTGCTGCCGCTGCTCCGCGAGGGCCTCGTGTCGATGCCGGGCGCGCGGCACCTCATGGTCGTCGCGGACGCGGACGGGCGGGTGCTGTGGCGGGAGGGCCACCCCTCGGTGCTGCGGATGGCGGACGGGCACGGCTTTGAACCGGGCGCGGACTGGCGCGAGTCGACGGTCGGCACGAACGGCGTGGGGACGGCGCTGGTGGTGCGGCGCCCGGTGCAGGTCCACTCGGCGGAGCACTTCGTCGCCACGCACCACACGTGGACGTGCGCGGGCGCCCCGATCACGGACCCGCGCGACGGGCGGCTGATGGGCGTCGTCGACGTGAGCGGCCCGGTGACGACGATGCACCCGGCGACGCTGCTGCTGGTCGGTTCGGTGGCGCGGCTCGCCGAGGCGGAGCTGCGCAACCGGCACCTGGCGGGTCTCGCCCGGCTGCGGGCGGTGGCGGCGCCGCTGCTGTGCCGGGTGGGCGGCCGGGCGGTGGCGGTGGACCGGTACGGCTGGACGGCGGCGGTGACGGGCCTCACCCCGGTGGACCGGGTGCCGCTGCCCCCGTCGCTGGGGGCGGGCCGGGTGCGGCTGGCGACGCTGGGCGAGTGCGACGTGGAGCCGCTGCCGGGCGGCTGGCTGGTGCGTCCGCTGGACGCCGCGGACGCGCGGGCCGGGGGCGCGGCGGCCCGGCTGGTGCTCGACGTGAGCCGCCCGCGGGAGTGGACGGTGCGGGTGTCGGGCGCGGTCGGCTGCTGGACCAGGGAGTTGAGCCCGCGTCACGCGGAGCTGCTGTACGCGCTGGCCGTGCGCCGGGAGGGCCGTACGGCGGCGCAGTTGGCTGCCGACGTGTTCGGCGACCGGACCCGGACGGTGACCGTGCGGGCGGAGATGTCCCGGATACGGCGCACCCTGGGCGGCGTGCTGGCGCACCGGCCGTACCGGTTCCGCGACGAGGTGGAGGTGGAGGTGCTCGCCCCGGCCGACGCCGGCGACCTGCTGCCGTACTCGACGGCGCCCGCCGTGGTGGCCGCGCGGCGCACGGCCGGCGACCGCGCCGGATGAGGTGGCCCCCGTCCGGCGCGGCCAGCCGGGTCAGCCGGTGACCGGCCATTCCAGCGGCTCCTTGTAGAAGCCGCGGGTCAGCTCCACCGCGGCCGCCTTCTGGCCCTCGGGGATCAGGAAGGCGGTGCAGATCTTCTCCGACTGTCCGGGGCCGAGCTGCTTCTCGGTGTCCGCGGCGGGGCAGTCGGGCCACTTCGCCTCGCCGAAGAGGACCAGGAGCGCGCGGGTGCGCGTGCCCTGGTCGGTCCTGACGACCAGGTCGTCGTCCATGTCACCGACCTTCATGGGCTTGCCGCTCTTGTGCGTGAGCTCGGCCCAGACGTAGACCGGCACCCGCGGTCCGTCCTTCTCGTCCTTCTTCAGTCCGGAGGCGTCCATGTCGGCCTTGGTGCCGGTCTTCACCCGGGTCGGGGTGACGGTGTACTTGGCGCCGCTCGACGCCTGCATGTCGCTCTCCGCCTCCGGGCTCTCCTCGCCCAGGCGGTACGTCGTCCTCTCGTCCTCCGCGCCGGGACCGGAACCGGTCGCCGTCGCCCCGGCCCCGGACCCCTTGCCGCCCTTCGCGCCCGTTCCCGTGCCGCCGTCGCAGCCCGCCAGCGTCAGGACGAGCGCCAGGGCACCCGCCGCCGCGGCTCCGCGTGTCCACGCAGACATCCGTTCCTCGCTTTCCCCGTTGTCCCGGCCGGCGGACGGCGTGCGTCGGCGCGGCCGGGTCGATTCACGGCGGACGATCTTGCCAGAGGCGCGCCGCCATCCCTCGGGCGGGTCCGCCCCCGCGGCGGTGCGCGCGTGCCGCGGCGGGGCGGGGGGCTCATAAGCTGGACGCCTTGTCGGGCGGGCGGGGAGGGGCGGGCGCGATGCGGGATCCGGGCACCCGGAACGTGGTGGACGGCGGCACGGTGACGGGGTCCGTCGTCCAGGCGGGCCACATCGGCCAGGTGACGATCCAGCAGGTCGTGCCGCCGCGGCCGGAGCCGTCCGCCGGGGACCCGTGGGTGGGCCTGGTCCGCGACGCGTCGGTGTGGCGGCACGTGCCGGGCACCCGGGACCCGGCACGGTACCGGGAGGCGGCCGCCTCGGCCGCCGCCGCCCTCGCCCGGCTGCGCGACGAGGCGGAGGAGCGGCTGGCCGGCGACCCGTGGCAGGACCCGCGGGGTCCGGAGCGGTTCGCGGAGCGCCTGGAGTGGCTGCTGGGCGAACCGGACGACGGCGCCGGCCTCGACCTGTACCCGGCGGAGGCGGCGCTGTTCGCGCTGGTCCCGCTGCTGGCGCGGGTGCACGACCTGCGGATGGCCGCCGACCGCCTGCACGTCGAGCCGTGGCGGCCCGGCCCGGCGGGGGACCGTACGCCGCCGGAGCGGGCGGCGTTCGAGGCGTACACGGACGGCCACGGCGTGCTGGTGCAGCGGGCGCTGCTGCGGCCCGACGCGGCGGGACCGATCGGCTGGTGGCTGTTCCACCGCTGGCTGCTCCGGCACGAGGCGTACGCCGCGCCGGAGACGGTACGGGGGCTGCTGGACGCCCTCGGGGAGGCGGGCGCCGTGTTGGGCGACGCGCTCGCGCCGGTCCGGGTGGGCCGGGTCCTGCACGGGCTGCGGCGCGGCCCCCACGTCTGCAACCCGGAGTTCCTCGCCACCCTCCCGTCCGACGACCCGCTGCGCGGGCCGGGCCTGCAACGGGTGCGCGACCAGCGGCTGGTGCTGCTCGCCTCGCTGGCGTACGCGCTGACCCCCGGGACGACGACGCTGCCGGACGTCGTCGCCGAGCACCTGGGCATCCCCCACCCGGTCGACCCGGCCGCGCTGCGCACCACGCTGGAGGGGGCGTCGTGGGGTGGGTCGCCGGACCTGCCGGTGCTGCGGGCCGAGTGTTCCCACGAGGCCGTGGTGGAGGGGCTGCGGTCGGCGGTGGGCCGCATGGACGAGGTGCTGCACGCGGTGACCCGTACGGTGCGGGAGCGGGTGACGCAGCCGGTGCCGCGCCTGCCGGTGCGGCTCTCCGCCGACGGCGTGACCCCGGTGGAGGGCGCGTTCACCGGGTGGGCGCGGTTCCGGCTGGACGAGCGGCGGGTGCGGGACCTGCTGATGGGCGTCCAGCTGTACAAGGACCGGGACCTGGCGATCCGGGAGCTGTACCAGAACGCCCTGGACGCCTGCCGGTACCGGCGGGCCCGCACCGAGTACCTGGACCGCACGCACCCGGCGGCCGTGTACGCGTACGAGGGCTCCATCGTGTTCGAGCAGGGCGTCGACGGCGACGGCCGCGCGTACGTCGAGTGCCGCGACGACGGCATCGGCATGGGCGAGGCCGAGCTGCGCGGGGTGTTCTCCCAGGCGGGCGCGCGGTTCGCGGAGCAGCCCGACTTCCGCGAGGAGCAGGCCGACTGGGCCCGCCTCGACCCGCCGGTCCGCTTCCATCCCAACAGCCGCTTCGGCATCGGCGTGCTCAGCTACTTCATGCTCGCCGACGAACTGCGCGTCACGACCTGCCGGATGGGCCCGGACGGCATGCCCGGCCCGGTACTGGAGGCGTCGGTCTTCGGGCCGGGGCACCTGTTCCGGATCGTGCGCACCAGGAAGCGGGGTGACCAGCCGGGCACGACGGTGCGCCTGTACCTGCGGGACGTGGACGACCGATGGTCCTGCCCGAAGGTACTGGCGAGGCTGCTGGGGGTGGCGGAGTTCGCGACGGTGGCGCGGCACGGGACGGAGGTGGTGCGGTGGAGGCCGGGGGTGCTGCAGGAGCGGCGGTCGCGCGGCCACACGTTCCACCTGGACGCGGGCGACGCCATGGAGGCGTGGCCGGACGCCCCACCGGGGGCGCAGGTCTTCTGGTGCCGGAGGGGCGGCGGGCTGCTCGTGGACGGGCTGGTGGTCCATCCGGACACGCGCGGGGGCGTCCTGTCCCAGCAGGGCGCGGGACTGTTCGGGGCGGTGGTGAACCTCTCCGGGCCGCTGGCCCCGGAGAGGCTGTCGGCGGACCGGACCCTGGTCCTGGACGACGTGCGGGAGACGGTTCGCGGGTTGCTGGCGGAGGCGTCCGGCCATCTGCTGGACGGTCCGCTCCTGCGTTCCGACTGGCTCACCGACGTCGCTTCCAGGAGCGCGGCGCTGGCCGACCTCATCGTGGAACGCTGCCTGGCCGAAGGTCGGGACGTGCCCGGCACTCCGCCCGGCGCCGCCGCGACGAGCCGGGCCGGATTCCTGCCGGACGACCTCCGCCTGCTGTTCCCGGACCGGACGAGCCGGACCGCGTCGAGACTGGAGACCGCCGGGGACGGCGTCCCGGACCACGTCCTCCTGTGGCGTCTGCTCGCCCACCGGCCGCAGCCTCCGCTGGAGGAGCTGAGCCGTCTGTGTCCCGCCCTGGCGGCCGTCGGCCCCGTGGCTCCCGCGCTCCCGTCCGACGGTGCTCTCCTGGAGGGGATCGGCGGCGGGGTGACGAGTGACGTTCCGGTGTTCCAGACGGCCGGTCTCCTGCACCGGTCCCCCCGGGCGGTGGCCCGGCGCGCCGCGGAGCTGGGCCTGTACGACGGCCCGTGGGACGGGCTTCCCGACGCGCCCGTGCCGCAGGGCCGCTCGCCTCGGCCGCCCCGGGTCGCCGGGCACGCCGGCGCGGTCACCCCCGAGGTGCTCGTCAGGGCGTGCGTGGAAGGCGCCGAGTCCCTGGACACGGTGGTGCTCCGCCTGCGCGACGCCGGGAGGGAGGTGCCGGACGCCGTACTGGCCACCGCGCGGGCGGGCCTGGCGGACGACGTGCTGCGGCGGTACCTCCGCGAGCGGTCGTGCCCCTGGTTCGCGCCGGGTGAGCGGGTCCCGCCCAAGGTCCTGGTCGACCTCGCGCTCACGCTGGACCGCACCGTGTCCGACGTGTGCGCACGGCTCCGGTCCTGCGGGCTGGCGCCGGAGCGGTCCGTACTCCCCGACTCGCCCACGGAAGACCTGCGGCGGGCGCTGGGCGAGCACGTGGGCACCGCCGCCGCCCGGCCCCTCGACCCGGAAGCGCCCGTGCCGCCCTCCCACGTCCTGACGGCGGCGCGGGAACTGGGTGTGGACCCGGCTCAGGCGATCGGCTGGTACCGGCGGCTCGGTTTCACACCCCCGGAGCCGTTCCCGGCCGAGACGCAGTCCCACGATCCGGACATCCTGGCGCCGCCCCCGGATGTCGAGACGCTGAGCCACTCACCGTTGCGACCGGGGCGCCCCGTCCTCTACGCGCACCTCCTCACGGTCATCCGAGGCAAGGGACTCGCCCCGGCGCTGGTCGCCTCCCGCATGCGGGCGTACGGCCTGTCGGTGCCCGAACTGCGCCCGGTGACCGCGTCGGAGCTGGACGGCCACCTGTTCTCCGGCCCGATGGACTGGCAGGGGCTGCGGGCGGACGCACCCGTCCCGTACGCGCGGGTCCTGGCGGCGGCCTCCGAGCTCATGATCCCGCCCGTGGAGATCGCGGCCAGGCTGGCGGAGCACGGCTTCCCCCTCTCCTGCCGGGAGCTGCCCGAGGGGTTGTCGCCCGCCCGGGCCCTCGACCTGGTCGGTGAGACGAGACGGCTGACCCGGAGCCCCGTGAGCCTGTACGGGCTCCTCAGGGGCGCCCGCGTCCTCGGCGTCCCCCTCGCCCGGGTCCACCACTGGCTCGTCGCCCTGGGCATCGACGTCGTGGATCCCGCCGAAGCGGTCCGCGCCGCCCTCCCCCTCGTCCCCCGCGCCCGGGCGCTCACCCCCGACGGACGGTGATCACACTGGCCGGAATCACCCCCGCCGTGGTTCCCTGACCGGCATGAGCAGCATCGACGTCACGACCTGGTACCTGGAGCAGACCTCCCCGGACGACCTGCGGCCCGCCGCCGCGCCGGAGGGGGGCGTGGAGATCGTCCGCGCCGAGGTGCCCTCGCCCGAGTTCAGCCGGTTCCTGTACTGCTCGGTGGGCGGCGACGTCTCCTGGGTGGACCGGCTCGGGCTGACGCACGCGCAGTGGCGGGAGATCCTGGAGCGGCCGGGCGCCGAGACGTGGGTGGCGTACGAGAGGGGGACGCCGGCCGGGTACGTCGAGTTGGACCCGCAGGACGAGGGCGTCGTCGAGATCATGTACTTCGGGCTGATCCCGGCCTTCCGGGGACGGCGCATCGGCGGGCACCTGCTGTCGTACGGCGCGGCCCGCGCCTGGGACCTGGCGGACCGCTGGCCGGGCCGGGCGCCCACCGAGCGGGTCCGGTTGAACACCTGCTCCCTGGACGGCGAGCACGCGCTCGCCAACTACCGGCGGCGCGGCTTCCGCCTCTACGACACGCGCGTGGCCGCCAAGCCGGCCGTCGGGACGCCGGGGCCCTGGCCGGGCGCCTTCGCCTGAGCCCGCGGCGCGTCCCGGGGCGGCCGGGCGACGTGACCCGCACCACACTTGTCCACGATGCGAGACATCCGCGTCCGGGATACGGACGAAGGTGGACTGAGTCCAAACTCGCATGACACGCTTCCGTCATGTCTCGAGCTGGAATTGCCTTGGTGAGTCGGCGGCACGTCGACCTCGGCCGCATGTCCAGCGCCATGTGTCCGGCGAGCTGAGCGAACCAGCAACGCCGCGATCCCCGATCTTCTGAACCCGCCGCGCAATGTCGCGCAGGAGCTCTGCCCTGCGCGACATTGCGCAGGTCAGAGCCGCCCTCCTGCAGTCCCGAAGGACGTATAGCCATGGCCGCCACCCCGGAGAAGCCCACACCCGCCACGCCCCGCCGCAAGGCGGGGCGCCACCGTGGCGAGGGCCAGTGGGCCAGGGGGCACTTCACCCCCCTCAACGGCAATGAGCAGTTCAAGAAGGACGATGACGGTCTCAATGTTCGGACACGTATTGAGACGATCTACTCGAAGGCCGGATTCGACTCCATCGACCCCAACGACCTGCGCGGCCGGATGCGCTGGTGGGGCCTCTACACCCAGCGCAAGCCCGGGATCGACGGCGGCAAGACGGCCGTCCTGGAGCCGGAGGAGCTGGACGACGAGTACTTCATGCTGCGCGTCCGCATCGACGGCGGCCGCCTGACGACCCGGCAGCTGCGGGTCGTCGGCGAGATCTCCGAGGAGTTCGCCCGGGGAACCGCCGACGTCACCGACCGGCAGAACATCCAGTACCACTGGATCCGCATCGAGGACGTCCCCGAGATCTGGCGCCGCCTCGAAGAGGTCGGCCTGTCCACGACCGAGGCGTGCGGCGACACCCCGCGCGTCATCATCGGCTCCCCCGTCGCCGGGATCGCCGAGGACGAGATCATCGACGGCACGCCCGCCATCGAGGAGATCCACCGCCGCATCATCGGCAACAAGGAGTTCTCCAACCTGCCCCGCAAGTTCAAGTCCGCGGTCTCCGGTTCGCCGCTGCTCGACGTGGCGCACGAGATCAACGACGTGGCGTTCGTGGGCGTGGAGCACCCCGAGCACGGGCCCGGCTTCGACCTGTGGGTCGGCGGCGGGCTGTCCACCAACCCGAAGATCGGTGTCCGCCTCGGCGCCTGGGTCCCCCTCGACGAGGTCCCGGACGTCTTCACCGGCGTCATCTCGATCTTCCGCGACCACGGCTACCGGCGGCTGCGCAACCGCGCCCGGCTGAAGTTCCTCGTCGCCGACTGGGGCGCCGAGGAGTTCCGCAGGGTCCTGGAGGAGGACTACCTCGGGCGCAAGCTCGTCGACGGCCCCGCGCCCGCCCAGCCCGTGCAGCAGTGGCGCGACCACGTCGGCGTCCACCGCCAGAAGGACGGCCGCTTCTACGTGGGCTTCGCCCCGCGCGTCGGCCGCGTCGACGGCGCCACCCTCACCAAGATCGCCGAGGTGGCGGAGGCGCACGGCTCCGGCCGCGTCCGCACCACCGTCGAGCAGAAAATGATCGTCCTCGACGTCGAGGAGGCGCGGGTCCCCTCGCTCGTCGCCGCGCTGGAGGCGCTCGACCTGCGGGTCAACCCGTCGCCGTTCCGGCGCGGCACCATGGCCTGCACCGGCATCGAGTTCTGCAAGCTGGCCATCGTCGAGACGAAGGCGCGCGGCTCCTCCCTCATCGACGAGCTGGAGCGCCGGATGCCCGAGTTCGACGAGCCGATCACCATCAACATCAACGGCTGCCCCAACGCCTGCGCCCGCATCCAGGTCGCGGACATCGGCCTCAAGGGCCAGCTGGTCCTCGACGAGGAGGGCCGCCAGGTCGAGGGCTACCAGGTGCACCTCGGCGGCGCCCTCGGCCTGGAGGCCGGCTTCGGCCGCAAGGTGCGCGGCCTGAAGGTCAGCTCCGCCGAGCTGCCCGACTACATCGAGCGCGTCCTCACCCGCTACCGGGCGGAGCGCGAGGACGGCGAGCGCTTCGCCACCTGGGCGGCCCGCGCCAGCGAGGAGGCCCTGTCGTGACCCGGGCGAGTGAGCCGAAGGGGCGCGCCTCCGTCGAAAGGGAGGCCGCGCGCAGGACGCGAGGAACGAGCGGCCGAGCACGACCGACCGTCGACGGAGGCTCCGGCGCCCCGGAGGCGAACCGAGCCCTCGAAGAAGCGGAGGCCGCGCGCAGGACGCGAGGAACGAGCGGCCGAGCACGACCGACCGTCGACGGAGGCTCCGGCGCCCCGGAGGCGAACCGAGCCCTCGAAGAAGGAGAGGCCCTGTCGTGAGCGAGCGCGCGGCACCGTTCTACTGCCCGTACTGCGGCGACGAGGACCTGCGCCCCGCCGAGCAGGGCCACGGCGCGTGGGAGTGCGCGGCCTGCAATCGAGCCTTCCAGCTGAAGTTCCTGGGCCTGCTGGCCCGGGGCCTCCAGCGCCATGACAGCGGAGGGGACCCGGCATGACCGTCACGCGGACCGACGAGGAGCTGGAGGCGCTCGCCCTGCGCGCCGGGCGCGAGCTGGAGGACGCCCCGGCCCTCGACATCCTGAAGTGGGCCGCCGACACCTTCGGCGAGCGCTTCTGCGTCACCTCCTCCATGGAGGACGCCGTCGTCGCCCACCTCGCCTCGCGCGCCTTCCCCGGCGTCGACGTGGTGTTCCTGGACACCGGCTACCACTTCCCCGAGACCATCGGGACGCGCGACGCGGTCGACGCCGTGATGGACGTCAACGTCATCACGCTGACGCCGCGTCAGACCGTCGCCGAGCAGGATGCCGAGTACGGGCCGAGGTTGCACGACCGCGACCCGGACCTGTGCTGCGCGCTGCGCAAGGTCAAGCCGCTCGAGGAGGGCCTGACCAAGTACGCCGCGTGGGCGACCGGGCTGCGCCGCGACGAGTCCCCGACCCGGGCGAACACCCCGGTCGTCGGCTGGGACGCCAGGCGGCGGAAGGTCAAGGTGTCCCCGATCGCCCGGTGGACCCAGGACGACGTCGACGCGTACGTCGCCGAACACGGCGTCCTGACCAACCCGCTGCTGATGGACGGCTACGCCTCCGTCGGCTGCGCCCCCTGCACGCGCCGCGTGCTGGAGGGCGAGGACGCGCGCGCCGGCCGCTGGGCGGGCCGCGCCAAGACGGAGTGCGGGCTGCACGGATGACGAACGACCACTCTTCTCAGGAGAAGCACGTGACTGGGGCCACCATCTGGCTCACCGGTCTGCCGAGCGCCGGCAAGACCACCATCGCGTACGAGCTCGCGGGCCGGCTGCGCGCCGAGGGCCACCGCGTGGAGGTGCTCGACGGCGACGAGATCCGCGAGTTCCTGTCGGCGGGCCTCGGCTTCGGCCGTGAGGACCGGCACACCAACGTGCAGCGCATCGGCTTCGTCGCCGAACTGCTCGCGTCGAACGGCGTGAAGGTCCTCGTGCCCGTCATCGCCCCGTACGCCGACAGCCGCGAGGCCGTGCGCAAGCGCCACCAGCGGGAGGGCACCCCGTACGTGGAGGTGCACGTGGCGACGCCGGTCGAGGTGTGCTCCGTACGCGACGTGAAGGGGCTGTACGCCAAGCAGGCGGCCGGCGAGATCACCGGCCTGACCGGTGTCGACGACCCGTACGAGGAGCCGGAGAGCCCCGACCTGCGGATCGAGTCCCACCACCAGACCGTGCAGGAGTCCGCGCAGGCGCTGCACGCGCTGCTGACCGAGAGGGGTCTGGCGTGACCACGACGCTCAACGCGACCGAGGAGCAGCAGGGCAGCCCGTTCGCGCTGTCGCACCTCGACGCCCTGGAGTCCGAGGCCGTCCACATCTTCCGCGAGGTGGCGGGTGAGTTCGAGCGGCCGGTGGTCCTGTTCTCCGGCGGCAAGGACTCCATCGTCATGCTGCACCTGGCGCTGAAGGCGTTCGCGCCCGCGCCGGTGCCGTTCTCGCTGCTGCACGTGGACACCGGGCACAACTTCCCCGAGGTCATCGAGTACCGCGACCGGACCGTGGCCCGGCACAACCTGCGGCTGCACGTGGCGTCCGTCCAGGAGTACATCGACCGCGGCGCCCTCAAGGAGCGCCCGGACGGCACCCGCAACCCGCTGCAGACCGTGCCGCTGACCGAGGCGATCCAGCAGCACCGCTTCGACGCGGTGTTCGGCGGCGGGCGGCGCGACGAGGAGAAGGCCCGCGCCAAGGAGCGGGTGTTCTCGCTGCGCGACGAGTTCTCCCAGTGGGACCCGCGGCGCCAGCGGCCCGAGCTGTGGCAGCTGTACAACGGCCGGCACGCCCCGGGCGAGCACGTGCGGGTGTTCCCGCTGTCCAACTGGACCGAGCTGGACGTGTGGCAGTACATCGCCCGCGAGGGCATCGAGCTGCCCGAGATCTACTTCGCGCACGAGCGGGAGGTGTTCTCCCGCAACGGCATGTGGCTGACCGCCGGCGAGTGGGGCGGCCCGAAGGACGGCGAGACCGTCGAGAAGCGGCTCATCCGCTACCGCACGGTCGGTGACATGTCCTGCACCGGCGCCGTCGACTCCGACGCCACCACGCTCGACGCCGTGATCGCCGAGATCGCCGCGTCCCGGCTGACCGAGCGGGGCGCCACCCGCGCCGACGACAAGCTGTCCGAGGCCGCGATGGAAGACCGCAAGCGCGAAGGGTACTTCTAGAGATGTCCAGCACCACCGCCGCCGAGCAGCTCTCGGCCACCACCCTGCTGCGTTTCGCGACCGCCGGGTCCGTCGACGACGGCAAGTCCACCCTCGTGGGCCGGCTGCTGCACGACTCCAAGTCGGTCCTCGCCGACCAGTTGGAGGCCGTCGAGCACGCCTCCCGCTCCCGCGGTCAGGAGGCGCCCGACCTGGCGCTGCTGACCGACGGCCTGCGGGCCGAGCGCGAGCAGGGCATCACGATCGACGTGGCGTACCGTTACTTCGCCACGGCCCGGCGCCGGTTCATCCTCGCCGACACGCCCGGCCACGTGCAGTACACGCGGAACATGGTGACCGGCGCGTCCACCGCTGAGCTGACCGTGATCCTCGTCGACGCGCGCAACGGCGTGGTCGAGCAGACCCGCCGGCACGCCGCGATCGCCGCGCTGCTGCGCGTCCCGCACGTCGTGCTGGCCGTCAACAAGATGGACCTCGTCGAGTACGCGGAGGACGTCTTCGCGCGGATCGCCGAGGAGTTCACGGCGTACGCGACGGAGCTGGGCATCCCCGAGGTCACCGCGATCCCGATCTCCGCGCTCGCCGGCGACAACGTGGTGGAGCCGTCCGCGACGATGGACTGGTACGGCGGCCCGACGGTGCTGGAGCACCTGGAGACCGTGCCCGTCAGCCACGACCTGACCGGCTGCCACGCCCGGCTGCCCGTGCAGTACGTGATCCGCCCGCAGACCGCGGAGCTCCCGGACTACCGGGGCTACGCGGGGCAGATCGCCGCCGGTACGTTCCGCGTCGGCCAGGAGGTGACGGTGCTGCCCTCGGGCCGTACGTCGCGGATCTCCGACATCGACCTGCTGGGCACGCCCGTCGACGCCGCGTGGACGCCGCAGTCCGTCACCCTCCGGCTGGAGGACGACATCGACATCTCGCGCGGCGACCTGATCGTGCCGTCCGGGGACGCCCCGGCGACCAGCCAGGACGTCGAGGCGACGGTCTGCCACGTGGCGGACCAGCCGCTGACGGTGGGCCAGCGGGTGCTGCTCAAGCACACGACCCGTACGGTCAAGGCGATCGTCAAGGACATCCCGTCCCGGCTCACCCTGGACGACCTGTCCCAGCACCCCGCCCCGGGGCGGCTCGTCGCCAACGACATCGGCACCGTCAAGGTCCGCACGGCCGAGCCGATCGCGCTGGACGCGTACGCCGACTCGCGCCGCACCGGCTCGTTCCTGCTGATCGACCCGGCGGACGGCACCACCCTCGCGGCGGGCATGGCGGGCGAGTCGTTCGCCGGCGAGAAGCCCGTGGCCGCCCCCGCCGACGACGACGGCTGGGACTTCTGATGGCCCGCGACACCTTCGCGACCTTCGCGAAGGAGGGCGGCCGCGTCGGCGGCGGACGCGTCGGCGCGGGCAGCGGGGGTGTCGCGCGATGTGCCCGGTGACCCGCCGCCCGCTCCCCCGCCACCGCCGCAGACGACCGCCCACCGCCGCCCGCCCGGCCGCCCCGCCCGTCCCGTACGGGAGGTAGCGGCCGGGCCGACGAGAGGAACCCCTCCCGTGCCTGCCACCTCCCGCCCCCGGCCCGCGCCGCGCCGCGGCCCCGTCCTCGCCGCGGTCCTGCCGCTGCTGCTCGTGGCGCTGGTCTCGTGCGGCTACGGCTCGCAGGCGGTGGAGGACCGGGCGAAGGTGGTGGCCCAGGGGCCCAAGCTGTCCGCGGACACGGTGCGCGTCGGGTACTTCGCGAACCTCACCCACGGCACGGCCCTCGTCGGCGACCGGGAGGGCTTCTTCCAGAAGGAGCTGCGCGGCACGCGGCTGCGGACCGCGACGTTCAACGCGGGCCCGTCCGCGGTCGAGGCGCTCAACGCCGGTTCCGTCGACATCGCGTTCCTCGGCCCCTCCCCCGCCCTCAACGGCTACACGAGGGCCGGCGGGAAGAACCTGCGGATCGTCGGCGGCGCCGCGTCCGGCGGCGTCCGGCTCGTCGTGAACCCGGACCGGGTGAAGGGCCTCGCGGACGTCCGGGGCAAGCGGATCGCCACCCCGCAGCTCGGCAACACCCAGGACGTGGCGTTCCTCCACTGGGCCGCCGAGCAGGGCTGGAAGGTCGACCCGGAGAGCGGCAAGGGCGACGTGTCGGTCCTGCGCGTCGACAACAAGATCCTCCCCGACGCCTACCGGTCCGGGTCGGTCGACGGCGCGTGGGTGCCCGAGCCGACCGCGTCGAAGCTGATCGCCGAGGGGGCCGTGCCGCTCCTCGACGAGGCGTCGCTGTGGCCCGGCGGCCGGTTCGTGATCACCAACATCGTCGCCTCGCAGGCGTTCCTGGAGCGGCACCCGGACGTGGTGGAGGCGGTGCTGCGCGGCTCGCTGAGGGCCAACGCGTGGATCAACACCCACCCGCGGGAGGCCAAGGCCGCCGCGAACGCCCAGATGAAGGTGCTCACCGGCAAGGCGCTGCCCGGCCGGGTCCTCGACTCGGCGTGGCCGACGCTCCGGTTCCTCGACGACCCGCTCGCCGGGACGCTGCGCGAGCAGGCCGGCCACGCCGTGTCCGCCGGACTGCTGGAGAAGCCCCGGCTGGCCGGGATCTACGACCTGCGCCCGCTGAACAGGATCCTCGCCGCCGAGGGCCGGGCGCCCGTCCCCGACGCCGGGCTCGGCGTCCGTTGAGTCCCCGACAGACCAGTCCCAGGAGGTGACGACCATGGCCATCACGATCGGTACGTCGGCCCGCGCCGAGGACCGTACGGCGGTCGAGTACGCCGCGCGGATCGAGCGCGTCTCGAAGTCCTTCGCCGGCCCCGCCGGGCAGCAGCTCGTCCTGGACGACATCAGCCTCGATGTCGCGCCGGGCGAGTTCGTCACCCTCCTCGGGGCCTCCGGCTGCGGCAAGTCCACCCTGCTCAACCTGGTCGCCGGGCTCGACCGGCCCTCCTCGGGGGCGATCGCCACGGACGGGCGTCCGGCCCTGATGTTCCAGGAGCACGCGCTGTTCCCGTGGTTGACGGCCGGCAAGAACATCGAACTGGCGCTGCGGCTGCGCGGCGTGCCGAAGGCCGACCGCCGCGACGAGGCGGAGCGGCTCCTGGAACTGGTCCGGCTGGGCGGCGCGTACGGCAAGCGCGTCCACGAGCTGTCCGGCGGCATGCGGCAGCGCGTCGCCATGGCCCGGGCGCTCGCCCAGGACAGCCGGCTGCTGCTGATGGACGAGCCGTTCGCGGCGCTCGACGCGATCACCCGCGACGTGCTGCACGGCGAGCTGACCCGGATCTGGGAGACCGCCAACTCCGGCGGCCCCGCCGCGGGGGGCCTGTCGGTGCTGTTCGTCACCCACAACGTGCGCGAGGCCGTGCGCCTCGCGCAGCGCGTGGTGCTGCTGTCGTCCCGGCCGGGGCGGATCGCCCGCGAGTGGACGGTCGGCATGCCGCAGCCGCGCCGCATCGAGGACGCCGCGGTGGCGGAGCTGTCCCTGGAGATCACGGAACAACTGCGGGGGGAGATCCGCCGACATGGCCAGCACTGACACGAAGGCCGGCGCCGGCAGGACGGACGACCTGGAGGGCCTGGAGGCCGGGCTCGACGCGCTCGACGCCGTCGAGACGCGCCGGACGCCGCTGCGCGAGACGCTGCTGAGGAAGGTCCTGCCGCCCGTCGTGGCGGTGGTCCTCGTCCTGGTGGTGTGGCAGCTGCTGGTGTGGGCGGAGGTCACCGACGCGTACAAGCTGCCCGCGCCGTCCGCGGTGTGGGACAGCCTGTCCCGGATGTGGCTCCAGGGGACGCTGTTCGGCGTCATGTGGACCAGCGTGTCCCGGGCGCTGCTCGGCTTCGTGCTGGCGCTCGCGATCGGTACGCCGCTGGGGCTGCTCGTCGCCCGGGTGAAGGTCGTGCGGGCCGCGATCGGGCCGATCCTCTCGGGCCTGCAGTCGCTGCCGTCCGTCGCGTGGGTGCCGCCGGCGGTGCTGTGGCTGGGCCTCAACGACCGGATGATGTTCGCGGTGATCCTGCTCGGCGCCGTGCCGTCCATCGCCAACGGGCTGGTCGCCGGCGTCGACCAGGTGCCGCCGCTGTTCCTGCGCGCGGGCCGCACGCTCGGCGCGACCGGGCTGCGGGGTGCCTGGCACGTCGTCATGCCGGCGGCGCTGCCGGGCTACCTGGCGGGCCTGAAGCAGGGGTGGGCGTTCTCGTGGCGGTCCCTGATGGCCGCCGAGATCATCGCGTCGTCGCCCGAGCTGGGGCTCGGCCTGGGCCAGCTGCTGGAGAACGGCCGCAACAACTCGGACATGCCGGGGATCTTCCTGGCGATCCTGCTGATCCTGCTCGTCGGCATCGCCGTCGACCTGCTGGTGTTCAGCCCGCTGGAGCGCGCGGTGCTGCGCCGCCGCGGGCTGCTGGGCAGGGGCTGAGCGCCGTGACCGGTCCCGCACTGCTCGTCGTCGCCCACGGCAGCCGCGATCCGCGGCACGCCACGACCGTCCACGCCCTGGTGCGGGCGGTGGCCGCGCTGCGCCCCGGCGTGCGGGTGGAGACCGCGTTCCTCGACTTCAACGTGCCGTCCGTGCCGGCCGCCCTGGCGTCCCTCGCGGCGTACGGCGTACGGGACGTGGTGGCCCTGCCGCTGCTGCTGAGCCGGGCGTTCCACGCCAAGGCGGACCTCCCGGCCGTGCTGCGGCAGGCGCCGCCGGTGCTGCGGATCCGCCGGACGGAGGTCCTCGGCCCGTCGCCGCTGCTGCTGCGCGCGGTGGAGCGGCGCCTGTACGAGGCAGGGCTCACCCCCGCCGACAAGCCCGCGACCGGGGTCGTCCTGGCCTCGGCGGGCTCCACCGACCCGGAGGCGAGCGCGGTGTTCGCTGAAACGGCGCGGGAGCTGCGGCGTGCCGGTTGGTGCGCCGTGCGGCCCGCGTTCGCCTCCGCATCCCTCCCCCGCACCGAGGACGCGGTACGGGCGCTGCGCGCCGAGGGCGTCCGGCGGGTGGCCGTCGCGCCGTACGTGATCGCCCCCGGCCGGCTGCCCGACCGGATCGCCGCGGGCGCGGCCGGCGCCGACGTGCTGGCCGGCGTGCTGGGCCCGGCCCCCGAGCTGGCCCGGCTGCTGCTGGAGCGGTACGACGGGGCGTGCGCGGCCCGCCCGCTGGTCGCCGCCGTCTGAGGCGGGCCGGGGTGGGGTCCGCCGCCCGCCCCGGGCCCTGACGGCGCGTCGGGGCGGTGTGCCTCCCGCGGGCCGTCCGCCCGGTCGGCCCGCGCGTCGCCGGGTGCCCCGCGCACGACCGCCGGTCGGTTCCGGGGCCGTCGGCATAGACTGGCGGCCATGGCATGCCGCATCAGTGAGCTCGTCGTCGACTGCGCCGATCCCGAGCGGCTCGCCGCGTTCTGGAGCGAGGTCCTCGGCTACGTCGAGTTCGACCGGGAGGACGACGGCAGCATCGCGATCGGGCCGCCCGGCACCGGTTTCGGCGGCCCGCAGCCCGTCCTCGTCCTCAGCCCCAGCGACGACCCGCGGACCGGGAAGCTCCGGCTGCACATCGACGTCAACGCCACCGACCGCGACCAGGACGCCGAGCTGGAGCGGCTGCTCGCCCTCGGCGCCCGGCCCGTCGACGTCGGCCAGACCGGCGCCGAGAGCTGGCACGTCCTGGCCGACCCGGAGGGCAACGAGTTCTGCCTCCTGCGCGCCCGGCTCCGGCCCCTCTGACCGGGGCGGTCCGGGGCGGCGCCGCTCAGCGGCCCCCGGTCCCCGGCGCCGGACGCGCCGCCGGGACGCGTTCCAGGACGCCGCCCGCGAACACGTCGTACAGCGGCAGCGTCTCCAGGTGCACGTACCCGATGTGGCAGTCGCAGACCGCCAGCGGGCAGGGGCGCGGGGCGAGCGCGGCGCGGTACGAGCCGTCGTAGAGGTTGCCCAGCTCGGCGCGGACGAAGTGGCAGCGGCGGACCGTGCCGTCACCGTCGACGGAGATCACCGACTCGCCCGTGCGGCACGGCAGCCCGCCCGAGCGGTGCGGGTGCCGGCTGTAGGGGAACAGCGGGTCGACGGCCGTCCACGCGGCGGCCTCGTCGTCGGTGTAGGCGCGGCCCTCGGCGGCGTTGACCCACAGGTAGACGTGGGCGGGCAGGGCGGCCCGCAGCCGCCGGGCCTCCTCCAGGTGTTCGGGCAGGCCGACGATGCCGACGCTGTGGCGCACGCCCCGGTCGGCGAGGTCGCGGGTCTTCGCGAGGAACCGTTCGTAGGGCGTCTGGCCGGGGTGGTAGGTGCACCACAGGGCGACGGTCCGGGGGTCGGCGTCCGCGAGCCAGTCGGTGCGGCAGCTGAGGTTGGTCTGGATGGCGACGCGCCGGACGTGCGGCCGGTGCGACAGTTCGACCAGGGCCCGCCGGTACCACGAGCGGACCAGGCCCTCGCCCCAGGGCGTGAACAGGACGGACAGCCGGTCGCCGGTCTGCTCGCCGGCCCAGCCGGTGAACCGTTCGAGCGCGGCCCGGTCGGCGCGCAGCTGGGCGGGCGTGTCGCGGCGCTTGGCGAAGGGGCAGTACGGGCAGTCGTAGTCGCAGGAGGCGAGCGGCCCCCGGTACAGGATCGTCAGGTCCACGGCGGGCTACTTCGGTTCGTACGCGGCCATCGCGGCCCGTACGGCGGGTGAGAACAGCTCGGGGCCCAGCGCGTCGGAGTGGGCGAGCCCCTCCGGGGAGAGCCGCAGCCGCGGGCCCGCGCCGCCGTCGAGGAGCCAGCCGCGCTCCGCGAAGGCGGTGAGTTCGGCGGGGAAGTCGTCGTGCGGGTCGGTGCCGAACCGGTCGCGGTAGTCGGCGACGGGCATCCCCCGCGCCTGGAGGAGCGACTGGAGGAGGTGGCGGCGGCGTGCCTCGTCGCCGTCGACGCGCCGGCCGTGGACGGCGTGGCCGAAGTCCCCGGTGGCGGTGTAGTCGTCGATGATCGCCCGTATCTCCCCCATGTCGACGGCGTAGTCGAAGGAGTAGTGGAGCGTGGAGGTGTAGGAGCGGGCGCCGCAGCCGAGGCCGATCATGCCGTCGGTCTGGCAGGCGTGGTCGTCGGGGCCCTGCGGGGCGGCCCCGGCACGGCGGAACATGCGCATCGACACCTGCTCGTAGCCGTGCGCGAGGAGGTGGTCGCGGCCCTGCCGGTACAGGGCGAGGCGCTGCTCGTCCCAGTCGCGGTCGGTGTGGGCGGTGCGCCGGGCGAGGCCGGTGAGGGGGCGGACGTACAGCGGGTAGAGGTACAGCTCCTCGGGCCGCCAGGCCAGGGCGGCGTCCAGGGAGGTGCGCCAGGTGGCGGGGGTCTGGCCGTCGATGCCGTAGATGAGGTCGATGTTGAGGACGGGGATCCGGGCCTCGCGGATGCGGCCGAGCGCGGCTTCCACGTCGGCGCGGCGCTGGGGCCGTACCGCCGCCCTGGCCTCCTCGTCGACGAAGCTCTGCACCCCGATGCTGAGGCGGGTCGCGCCGCGCTCGGCGAGGACGGCGAGCCGGTCGGCGGTCGCGGTGGCGGGGGACGTCTCGACGGAGAGCGGGACGGCGCGCAGGTCGGCGCCCATGCGTTTCTCCGCGATGTCGCAGAGGCGGTCCAGTTCGCCGGCGGTCAGGAAGGTCGGGGTGCCGCCGCCGAACGCGGCGTTGGCGAAGCGCACCGGGTCCGCGCCCCCGTCGCCCGACGCGTCGAGGGCGTCGCGGACGGCGCCGGCCTGGCGGTCGAGGGCGTCGAGGTAGCGGCCGGTGAGCCCGTCGGGGGCGCCGATGCGGGTGAAGAGGTTGCAGAAGCCGCAGCGGACCTCGCAGAACGGGATGTGGAGGTAGAGGGAGAGCGCGTCCTTGCCCTCGCCCCGCCACAGGTCGCGCAGGGCGGGCCGGTCGGGCAGCGGCCGGTACGCGGTCTTGTGCGGGTAGGCGTAGACGTACGCCTGGTAGGGGCGGACGGGGGGCGCGGTCATGCGGACGGCTCCAGGAAGAAGTGGGCGTACGGCACGGTCCACACGGCCTCGTGGCCGAGGCGGTGGCCGGTGTAGCCGTCGTCGCCGTAGGTCGTGCCGTGGTCCGAGCAGACGATGGCGAAGCAGCGGCGGCGGGAGCTCATCGCGGCGAACAGCCGGCCGACGTGCCGGTCGACGTACTCCAGGGCGGCGGCGTGCGTGGCGCGGGTGTCCCCGGCCTCGCGGGTGGCGCCGGGCAGGTGGAACCAGTTCGGCTGGTGCAGCGCGGACACGTTCAGGAAGAGGAACAGCCGTTGCGCGGCGGGCAGTCCGGCGACGATCCGCTCGGCCCGCTCGACCTGCGCCTCGAAGGAGACGGGGGACGCCACGCCGAACTCCGGTTCCCAATGGCTCTCCTGGAACAGGCCGGGCAGGACGCCGCCCAGCGCGCCCTGCTTGTTGAAGAAGCCGACTCCGCCGACGCACACCGTGCGGTACCCGGCGGCGGCGAGGCCGGAGACCAGGTCGGGCGTGTCGAACACGTACGTGCGGCCGGCGGTCGTCTCGCTGCCGGCGAAGCGGGCGGCGAACAGCCTCGGGTGCGGTCCCGGCGCGGCGGGCGTGGGCAGGAACCCGGCGAACATCGCCTGGTGGGAGGCGTAGGTGAAGCTGCCCGGCGCGTGCCGCTCCTCCCAGGCGCCGCCGGGGAGGTGGCGGGCCAGGTGGGGGATGCGGCCGGCGGCGGCCAACTCGGCGGCCACGTCGTGGCGGAGGGTGTCCAGGGTGAGCAGGAGCAGGTCGTCGCGGCCGACGACCTCGTTCATGTCGGGGAGTCGGGCGCTGTCAGGCGGGTGCACGGTGGTTCCTCGTGTGGTGCGGTACGGCCGCGACCTGGGCGGCGTAGGTGTCCAGGCCCTCGGCGCCGCTGCCGGGCAGGCCGGTGAGGCCGGGCAGGAGGTCGCCGAAGGCGTTGACCTCGGCGACGGCGAACCGGCGCCAGTCGACCGACGGCATCAGGTCGACGCCGACGCACAGCGTGCCGGGGAAGCAGGCCGCCGCCCGCTCGCACGTCTCCAGGGCGTCGGCCCAGCGGGGGCCGGCGGCGGCGGTGGCGGCGGCCAGGTCGCCGCGCCGGCCGCCGAGGTGGAGGTTGGTCATGGGCGAGCGGCTGGTGCGGACCACGGCGTGGGTGGCCCGGCCGGCGACCACGACGACGCGCAGGTCCGCCGCCCCGCCGTCCAGGGACGCCTTGGGCCACCACCGCTCGATGTGCAGTCCGTCCGGGGCGAGCGCGTCGACCAGGGCGGCGATCTCCCGTTCGCTCGTGGTGCGGCGGACGCGCAACGAGTTGTGGAGGCGGCCGTCGGCGGTGGTCTCCACGGAGGTGGTCGCCCTGATCCGGCCGCGGCCGGCCGTCTCCACGGCGACGACGCCGGACGCGGAGGACCCGTGGGCGGGCTTCAGGAACACGCGCGGCATGCGGTGCGCGTCCGTCAGGGCCCGTACGTCGTCCCAGCCGCGCACCGGGGTGCCGCCGCCGGACGTCGGCGACCCGGGCACCGGCACCCCGGCCCGGTCCAGGACGTGGTGGCAGCGCCGTTTGTCGAAGAGGACGGCCAGCTCGTCGGGGTCGTCGAGGCGCACGCCGCCGGTGAGGGTCCGTACGGCGGCGGTGAACCGCGCGTACCAGCGGGCGCCGCCCTCGACGCGGGTCGGGTCGTCCACTCCGCGCAGGGCCCGGTCGACCTCGGCGTCCTCGCCGGGCGACTCCAGCCGTACGACCTCGTCGGGGGCGAAGTCCGCGCCGCCGTCCCGCAGGACCGCCGTCCACGGCACGACGCGCGGCGCGGGCAGCCCGGCCTCGCGGACCGCCCGGTCGAACAGGGCGACGCGGCGGTTCCCGGGGTTGCCGACGACCGCCCAGCGCGGCGGCGCTTCCTCCGTCACGGCCGGTCCGTCACTCGCCGACGGCGACGTAGCGCCAGACGCGTCCGTCCCACTCGTCCTCGTCGGCGTGGCCGGGGTCCAGGTCGAGGGCGACGCCGGCGCTCTCCAGCGTCTCCCGCAGGCGCCGGCGCAGCGGCTCGCCGAGGTAGTTGTGGTGGAGGTCGAGCCGCTTCAGGTGGGTGAGCGGCTGGCCGCCGAGGAGCGCGGTCGCGCCCTCGTCGGTGAGGACGCCCATGGAGAGGTCGAGGACCTCCAGCCGGGCGACGACGGGCGCGGACGCCAGGGCCGCGGCGATCCCGTCCTGGATGTCGCTGTTGCGCAGCGCCAGGTGGCGCAGGCTCGGCAGGCGCGACCCGTCGAGGATCGGGGCCACGTCGTCGACGGTGCAGTCGCCGCCGTAGTTGTCCGTGCCCAGCCACAGGTCGAGGTGCTCCAGCGCGGGCAGGTCGCTCTCGGCGACGCCCCGCACGGCGGCGGCGGGCATGCCTCCGGTCTGGACGGTGAGGGAGCGCAGCCGGCCGTGCGTGACGGCGGGGAAGGCGAGGCCGGTGCCGCCGCGGACGCCGAACTCCTCCAGTTCGGGGAAGCCGTCGAGGAGCGGGGTGACGTCGTCCTGGTTGATCCAGGAGATCTCGCACTCCTCGGACTCCATGTCGCCGAGGAACAGGGCGCGCAGGGCGGTCAGTCCGCTCCGCGCGTCCAGGAGCGCGGTGATGACCGGTTCGGGTCCGGAGTCGTACGCGTCGGGCCAGGCGCCGACGACCAGCGCGCGGACCCGGCCGGGGTCGACGGCCGCGGTGAACCGGGCGAACGCCTCGGGCCAGCTCTCCTCGCTGTCGTACGTGTCGCACGAGACGCGCCAGGCGACGGTGTCCGCCTCGGGCAGCGGCGTCCTCCCGTCGTCCTCCGGGCCCGGGAAGTCGAATACCGGAAGCCCGTACGACTCCCGCAGATGCGCCACCATGTGTTCCCCGCCGTCCCTCGCCTGTCGCCGTCGATGTGCCTGCAAGTTGTAGCAAGCACCACTGACAGCGCTCGGGGCGGGGCCGGTCGGAAGGCGTTGTCAGTGCCTGCCCCTACGGTCGGGACGACGCGGCGCACCGGGCGGCGCGGGGGAAGGGGACACGTATGTACCGGCAGGGGGACGTGCTCGTCGTGCCGCTCGACGAGGCGGCCGTACCGGCGCACGTCGCGGACGCGCCGGCCGAGCCGCGGGACGGGCGGGGCCGGATGGTGCTGGCGCTGGGCGAGGTGACGGGGCACGCGCACGCCGTGGTCGGCCCGGGCCGGCTGGTGCGGGAGCCGGGCGCGTTCGGGCCGCTGCTGCTGCACCTGCCGGACGGGGGGCGGGTGGTGCACGAGGAGCACGCCGCGATCCCGCTGCCGAAGGGCTGGTACCGGGTGGTGCGGCAGCGGGAGTACGTGCCGGGCTCGGTGCGGATCGTGGCGGACTGAGGGCCCGGGGCCGGGGGATCGAGAGGGATGACGATGGTGATGACGGCAGCGACGGCGACGGACGGCGTCGGCGTGTGGAGGGCCGCCGCGGCGGCCACGGGGCCGGCGGACCGGGCGGCCGCGGAGGCGGGCGTGCGCCTCGCCTACCGCCGGGCGGGGCTGCGGGAACCGGAGCGGATCGTGTGGGCGGGCTCGCCCCGGGCGGCGGTGCGGCTGCTGCGGGACGATCCGGACGGCCCGTGCGGGCCCCGGGCACGCGGCCGCGGGGTGCGGGACGCGGTGCGCAGCGCGCCCTGGGCGGCCGAGCGGAACCGGCTGCACGAGCGGCTCGGCCCGCGCGGCTGGAGCCGGCGGTGGAGCTCGACCGGCGCCCTGCTGTGGGAGACGACGGAGCGGCTGGCGGACCGGATCCGGACCGGGCTGGTCGAGGAGCTGGCGGACGGCCGCGCCGAGGAGGCGGAGGTCCGGCTGCTGCTGCTCGACGCGGTCCTGGGCCAGCACGACGCGGCGTGGCTGTGCGCGTTCGACGTGCGGGAGGGCACGCCCCTCGACGGGCTCGCCGCGGTGGCCCGGTCGGCGGGCTGGTGGTGGCCGTACGAGCGGCTGGCCGTGGTGAGCGAGCGCCCCGTCGAGCTGCACCGGGACGAGGCGGGCCGCCTGGACCGCGGTGACGGACCGGCGCTCGCCTACCCGGACGGCTTCGCGCTCCACGCGTGGCGCGGCATGCCCGTCCCCGCCGCCTTCCTGGCCGAGCTGCGGACCCTGACGCCGGATCGGATCCGGGAGGAGGAGAACGCGGAGCTGCGCCGGGTGATGCTGGAGTCCTACGGCTACGACCGGTACCTGCGCGGGTCGGGGGCCGAGCCGGTGCACCGGGACGGGACGGGCGTGCTGTGGCGGATCCCCCTGCCGGACGACGAGGACGTCGTCATGGTGGAGGTCGTCAACTCCACGCCGGAGCCGGACGGCACGAGCCGCACGTACTGGCTGCGGGTGCCGCCGGACACGAGGACCGCCAGGCAGGGCGTGGCCTGGACGTTCGGGCTGGACGCCGAGGCGTACGCGCCGCTGCGGGAGACGTGAGGGGCGGGCCGGTCAGGTGTGGTCGAGGCCGCCGGTGCGGGCGCGCTTCAGCTCGAAGAACCCGCTGTGCCCGGCGAGGGTGCGGAAGGCGTCGAAGAGGCGGGCGGCCTCCTCCCCGCGCGGGATCGCGTTGAGGACGGGGCCGAACCAGACGGCGCCGTCGACGTGCAGGGTCGGCGTGCCGACGTAGCCGCCGGCGGCCGGGTCCCGGCCCGCCTCGTGGCTGCGGCGCACCGCCTCGTCGTACGCGGGGTCGTGCGCGGCCTTCGCGAGGTCGGCGGGCAGGCCCAGTTCGGCGAGGGCCTCGGCGACGACGGCGTCGAAGTCGTCGGCGCCGTCGCGGTGGATGCGGGTGCCGAGGGCCGTGTACAGGTCGCGGAGCACGTCCTCGCCGTGGCGCGTCGCGGCGGCCGCCGCGACGCGGACGGGGCCCACCGAGCGGTCGACGAGGTCCCGGTACCAGTCGGGCAGCTCGTTGCCGGTGTTGTGGAGGTGGAGGCTCATCACGTGGAAGCGCACCCGGAGGTCGCGGTGGCGTTCGACCTCCAGGATCCAGCGGGAGGTGATCCAGGCGAAGGGGCAGGCGGGGTCGAACCAGAAGTCGACGGCGGTGGTGGGCTGTTGGGTGGTCACGCCGGTGACGCTAGTCGACGGGTGGCCTGGGCGAGCGGGCCAATCACGGGGTGGGATCATGGGCCATTTCGGCGAGCTTGCGGACGGTGGCCCAGTTGCGGGTGGTGGCGACGAGGCCCCTGACGACGGCCGGGCGGGCGAGGACGTCGGCCAGCTTGGAGCGCCCGAGGCCGTCCGGGACGTACAGGTACAACTCCCGGTCCCCGAGGCGGAACTCCTCCGGGAGGTGGGCGGCCCGGTCGACGGCGGCGAACCGGTCGGCGGTGACGGGCGCGGAGAAGTAGGTGACGTGGAGCTGCCGGGGCTCCAGGTCGCCTGCGGGGAACGGGCAGGCGTCGACGACGGCCCGCAGGTACGGGCCGCCGCGGACGAGGCAGTCGACCCGGAACCCGAAGTGCTCCTCCAGCGCCTGTTCGATCGCGGCGGCGAGCGCGTCCTCGCCCGCGTCCGACGCGGTGGTGAAGAAGGCGTTGCCGGACTGGAGGTGGGTCCGCACGTCGGTGTGGCCGAGTCCGGCGAGGACGGTGCGCAGTTCGGCCATGGGGACCTTCCGGGACCCGCCGACGTTGACTCCGCGCAGCAGGGCCGCGTATCGGGTGGTGATCATGACCGCCACCCTAGGCCGTCGCGGCCGGCGGCCCACCCGCCCCGCGACACCCGGTGGAGCCCCGCCCCTGAGCCGGACCGGCCCGGGCAGCCGGACCGGCCCGGGCAGCGGGGCGGCCCGCGCCGGGTGCGAGACTGGCCGGCGACGGGATCGGTGACGCGAAGGGCGGAGCCGCGGAGGGCGAAGGGCGAGACGGCGGCATGGACGAGGCGAAGGCGCGGGAGGTCCTGGACGCGGCCGGGTACGCGGCGGGCGGCACGGACGCGACGCTGCTGGCCCTGGGCGAGAACGCGGTGTTCGCCGCCGGGGACCTGGTGGTGAAGGTGGGCCGGGACGCCGGGCTGCTGGACCGGGCGCGGCGCGAGGTGGCGGTCGCCGGCTGGCTGGCCGGGGCGGGGGTCCCGGCCGTACGGGCGGCCGAGCCCGAAGCGCGGCTGGTGGAGGGGCACCCGGTGACCGTGTGGTGGCGGCTGCCCGACGCCGTACGGCCGGCCGGGACGCCCGACCTGGCCCCGCTGCTGCGCCGGGTGCACGAGCTGCCCGCGCCGCCGTTCCCGCTGCCCGGCCGGGACCTGCTGGGCGGGGTGGAGCGGTGGCTGCGGCTCGCCGGGGACGCCGTCGACCCGGCGGACGCCGCGTTCCTGCGGGAGCGGCGGGACGGGTTCGCCGAGGCGGCCGCGGCGCTCGTCCCGTACCTGGAGCCGGGCCCGATCCACGGCGACGCGCTGCCGCGCAACGTCCACGTGGGCCCGGACGGCCCGGTCCTCGTCGACCTGGAGACCTTCTCCCTGGACCTGCGCGAGCACGACCTGGTGGTGCCGGCCCTGTCGCGGGACCGCTACGGCCTGGACCCGGCGGCGTACGACGCGTTCACGGCCGCGTACGGCTGGGACGTACGGGAGTGGGAGGGCTGCGCCGTGCTGCGCGGGGCGCGGGAGACGGCGAGCTGCGCGTGGGTGGCCCAGCACGCTCCGGCCAACCCGAAGGCGCTGGCCGAGTTCCGCCGCCGCGTGGCGTCGCTGCGGGACGGCGACCCGGAGGTCCGCTGGTACCCGTTCTGACGGGCTGTCATGATGACCGCGTCAGGACCTGTGTGTTCCCGCCGGACATCGGAGACTTGCGGATGCGCGTCGAACTCGCCGAGGTGACCCTGGAGGTCGAGGACAGCGGTGGCCTCGGCCCCGCGGTGCTGCTGGTGCACGGCTTCCCGGACACGCACGACTGCTGGCGCCACCAGGTGCCCGCGCTGAACGCGGCCGGGTACCGGACGATCGCCCCGGACCTGCGCGGCTTCGGCGGCTCCGACCGGCCGGCGGACACCGCGGCGTACGCCCCGGCCCGCTCCGCGGCGGACCTGCTGGAGCTGCTCGACCGGCTGGGCGTGGGCCGGGTCCACCTCGTCGGCCACGACTGGGGGTCCGGGATCGCCCAGGGCCTGGCCATGGCCGCGCCGGACCGGGTGGCGAGCCTGTCGCTCCTGTCCGTGGGCCACCGGGGCGCGCTCGTCGACGCGGGCTGGGAGCAGCGCGCCCTCTCCTGGTACATGCTGCTGTTCCAGCACGAGGGCGTCGCCGAGGAGTGGCTGCTGCGGGACGGCGCCGCGCACGCCCGGGAGTTCCTCGCCGAGCACCCGGACGCCGGCGGGATCGTGGAGCGGCTGTCGGAGCCGGGCGCGCTCACCGCGGCGCTCGGCGTCTACCGGGCGGGGCTGCCGCCGCGGGCGCTGTTCGGCCCCGAGGTGCCGCTGCCGCCGCTGCCGGGTCCCGTGCTGGGCCTGTGGAGCACCGGCGACCGGTTCCTCACCGAGCGGGCGATGACGGGCACGGAGAAGTACGTGGCGGGCTCCTGGCGGTACGAGCGGGTCGAGGGCGTGGGCCACTGGCTCCAGCTGGAGGCCCCCGAGCGGGTGAACGCGTCGCTGCTGCGCTTCCTCGCCGACCACCCCTGAGCGGTCCGGGTCAGCCGGTGGCCGTCGTGGACGCGGGGGCCGGTGCGGGTTCCGGCTGCCGGAGCGGCCACCTGGGATCCACGACGGCGTCCGGGCTGCCCTTGCGCCGCAGGAAGTCCTGGAAGTCGGCCGCCCACTCGGCGTACCACTCCACCTGGCGGGCGTGCAGCTCGCGCGGCGCCAGCCGGGCCACCAGCGCGTGCCGCTCGGCTATCGCGCAGGCGACGAGCACGGCGGCCAGCGCGTCGGCGGCCGCCTCGTGCGCCCCGTCGAGCACCACGCCGTACTCGGCGCAGACCGCCTCCAGGTTCCGCTTGCCACGCCGGTAGCGGTCGACGGCCCGGTCGATGGTGTACGGGTCGACGACGGGCCCGACCGGCGCGCCGCCCAGCCGCTCCGTGAGCGAGGGCAGCCCGTGCCGCCGCAGCTCGGCGGTGAGCAGCGTCAGGTCGAACGCGGCGTTGTACGCGACGACGGGCACGCCCCGGGTCCAGTACCCGGCGAGGGCGTCGGCCACCTCGTCGGCGACCTCGCGGGCCGGGCGGCCCTCGGCGGCGGCGCGCTCGTTGCTGATGCCGTGGATCGCGGACGCCTGGGCGGGGATGCGGACGCCGGGGTCGGCGAGCCACTCGCGGCGCGCCAGGGTGCGCCCGTCCCGTACCTCCACGACCGCGGCCGTGACGATCCTCGCCTCGAACGGCTCCGTCCCCGTCGTCTCCAGGTCGAAGCCGACGAGGGTCTCCCCGTGCCAGTGCATGCCGAACCTCCTTCGCGGCGTCGCGGTCGGCGCGGCGCCCTCCCCCAGTGGGCCTTCACCCTCGCACGCGGCACTGACAACGCGCCCCGGGCCCCTTACCGGGATCTTCAGGAAACCGGGCGTGAATCCGCCCAGAACGACTCGAACTCCTCGCGGTACGTCTCGAACAGCCCGTGGTCGCCGTCCGGCGTGGAGGTGACGACGGGCCGCCGCCCGCCGCGCAGGACCAGGACCGGCGCCTCCATGCCGCGGGCCCGCCGGAGGTAGGACTGGACGACGCCGACGCCGTCGGGGCCGTCCCCGTCCACCAGGTAGGCGGTGAAGCGGGGCGTCTCGTCGAACACCTGGATCTCGAAGGCGCCGGGGTCGCGCAGCTTGGAGCGGACGCGCCGCATGTGCAGGATGTTCATCTCCACTGAGCGGCTGAGCTCGCCCTTCTTGATGCCGAGCTCCCGCTCGCGCCGCTTGACGGCGCTGCTGGCGGGGTTGAGGAACAGCAGCCGTATCCGGCAGCCGGACTCGGCGAGGCGGACGAGCCGGCGGCCGGAGAAGTTCTGGACGAGCAGGTTGAGGCCTATGCCGATGGCGTCGAGGCGGCGGGCCCCGCCGAAGAGGTCCTCGGCGGGCATCTGCCGCTGGAGCCGCACCCGGTCGGGGTGGACGGAGACCACGTCGGCGTACCGGTCCCCCACGAGGTCCTCGACCGCGTCGACCGGCAGCCGGTGCGCGGACGGCACGCCGGCGCCGCCGCCGAGGATCTCCAGCAGCCGGGCCGAGGCGCGCTCCGACTGGTCGAGGACGGTCCGGGACAGGGCCCGGTTGCGGGAGACGACGTTGCGGGTGACCTCCAGCTCGTCGAGGGCCAGCTCCAGCTCGCGGCGGTCGTCGAAGTACGGCTCGAAGCACGGCCAGTGCTGGACCATCAGCTCGCGCAGCTGGGGCAGGGTGAGGAAGCTGAGGACGTTGTCGTCGGCGGGGTCGAGGAGGTAGCCCTTGCGGCGGGAGACCTCGCGGACGGCGACGGCGCGCTGCACCCACTCCTGACCGGCGGGCCCGGCCGCCGCGACGACCCAGTCGTCGCCGTGCATGGGCTCGTAGATGGGCCGCAGCACGGCGGCGACCACCGCCCGCAGACGCTGTTCGACCAGATTCAGCCAGATATAGGCCCGTCCGGCGCGCTGGGCGCGGGTGCGCACCTCGCTCCAGTCCCGGGCGTCCCAGTCCAGTTCCGCACCGATCTCCATCGGCCGGGCGAGGGAGACCGCGCCGGGCGGGACATCTGCGGAGTCAGTGGAGTCCCCCTCGTGACCCGAGTCACCTGGGGGCAGCTCCAGCCCTCCCGAGCTCACCCGCGCACCGCCTTCTGCTTCCGAACGCCCGTCTCCAACGATCAAGGAAGGGTACTCCGGGAGAGCGATGCGGTGCAGCCGGATGGACAGGCTCCTTTCCCCACGGCCCTTGATTCCGGCGGCGGTTCCGCGCTCCGGCGCAGGCGGAGTGAGCTGATTCATAGTGGTGAGCCGCCCGTCACCCGCCCCGGCGCGGATCACCCGTGCGGGTGACGGGCGGAGGGCCGGTGCCGCCCGCTCCGGGGAACCCGGGGGACACGGGGTTGACCCGCGCGCCGGCCGGCCGCGCGGCGCGGTGCCCGCACGGGCCCGCGGGCCCGCGACCCCGGTGCCGCCGCGCGATCGCGGTACGCCAAGAAGGGCGATTTCCGGCCAGACCACCGCACCGGACCCGTTCCCGGTCACCCGGTCACCCGGTAGGACCGTCCGGCGTCCTAGGCGGGCGGGTGACTTTCGTGGAGGATCGAACCAAGTGACCCCCATCAGCCGGATCGGAATGGAAGAGTCTCATCTATGCAGGTCTGGCCGGGACAGGCGTATCCCCTCGGCGCCACCTACGACGGCGCCGGTACCAACTTCGCGGTCTTCTCGGAGGCCGCCGACCGCATCGAGCTGTGCCTGCTGCACGACGACGGCTCGGAGACCGCGGTGGAGCTGCGGGAGACCGACGCGTTCGTGCGGCACGCGTACCTGCCCGGGGTGATGCCCGGCCAGCGGTACGGCTTCCGGGTGCACGGGCCGTACGTGCCGGAGCACGGGCTGCGCTGCAACTCCGCGAAGCTGCTCCTCGACCCGTACGCGCGCGCGGTCGCCGGGACCATCGACTGGGACGAGGCGGTGTACGGCTACCACTTCGGCAGGCCCGACTCCCGCAACGACCTCGACTCGGCGCCGCACACCGTGTCGTCCGTCGTCGTGAACCCGTACTTCGACTGGGGCGACGACCGGCCGCCGCGCACCGACTACCACCGCACGGTGATCTACGAGGCCCACGTGAAGGGCCTGACGATGCTCCACCCGGCGCTGCCCAGGGAGCTGCGCGGCACGTACGCGGGCCTCGCGCACCCGGCGATCATCGAGCACCTGACCGAACTGGGCGTGACGGCCATCGAGCTGATGCCCGTCCACCAGTTCGTCCACGACCACCGGCTCGTCGACGCCGGGATGGCGAACTACTGGGGCTACAACACGATCGGCTACTTCGCCCCGCACAACGCCTACGCCTCCTGGGGCGACCGGGGCCAGCAGGTGCTGGAGTTCAAGTCGGCGGTGCGCGCCCTGCACAAGGCGGGCATCGAGGTCATCCTCGACGTGGTGTACAACCACACGGCGGAGGGCAACCACCTGGGCCCGACCCTTTCCTTCCGGGGCCTGGACAACCTCTCGTACTACCGGCTCGTGGAGAACAACCCCCGGTACTACATGGACACCACCGGCACCGGGAACTCGCTGCTGATGCGGTCCCCGCACGTCCTCCAGCTGATCATGGACTCGCTGCGGTACTGGGTGACGGAGATGCACGTCGACGGCTTCCGCTTCGACCTGGCGGCGACGCTGGCCCGCCAGTTCCACGAGGTGGACCGGCTGTCGTCGTTCTTCGACCTGGTGCAGCAGGACCCGGTGGTCAGCCAGGTCAAGCTGATCGCCGAGCCGTGGGACGTGGGCGAGGGCGGCTACCAGGTGGGGAACTTCCCGCCGCTGTGGACCGAGTGGAACGGCATGTACCGCGACACGGTCCGCGACCTGTGGCGGGGCGAGCCGAGGACGCTCGCGGAGTTCGCGTCCCGGCTGACCGGCTCCTCGGACCTGTACCAGGACGACGGGCGGCGGCCGCTCGCCTCGGTGAACTTCGTGACCTGCCACGACGGCTTCACCCTGCGGGACCTCGTCTCGTACGACGAGAAGCACAACGAGGCCAACGGCGAGGGCAACCGCGACGGCGAGAACCACAACCGCTCCTGGAACTGCGGCGTCGAGGGCGAGACCGACGACCCGGACGTCCGGGCGCTGCGGGCGCGCCAGATGCGCAACTTCATCGCCACGCTGCTGCTCTCCCAGGGCGTGCCGATGCTCAGCCACGGCGACGAGTTCGGCCGCACCCAGCACGGCAACAACAACGCCTACTGCCAGGACGGCGAGCTGTCGTGGGTGCACTGGCCCGACGCGGACGCGGAGGAGGCCCGGTCGCTGCTGGAGTTCACCCGGTCGATGGTGTGGCTGCGCCGCGACCACCCGGTCTTCCGGCGCCGCCGCTTCTTCCACGGCCGGCCGGTGGAGGGCACCCACGACGACCTGTCGGACATCGCCTGGTTCACCCCGGACGGCCGGGAGATGACCGCGCGGGACTGGCAGGCCGCGCACGCCAGGGCGCTGTCGGTGTTCCTCAACGGCCACGCCATCTCCGAGCCGGGCCCGCGCGGCGAGCGGATCTCCGACGACTCGTTCCTGCTGATGTTCAACGCCGGCGCCGACGACCTGGACTTCGCCGTCCCCGTCGACCACGGCCGCCAGTGGCAGGTCGTCGTGGACACCGCCGTGCCGGAGGGCATCCCGCCGGGCCAGGGCGCCAAGGTGGCGGCCGGCGAACGGCTCACCCTGGTCGGCCGGAGCCTGGCGGTACTGCGCCGTCCGGCGTAACGGCCGGGCCCCGTGTCCATCGAACGGAGTGATGGACCGGGGCGAGGGGAGACGCGCCGCGCGGGCGGGTACGTACGTTCGCATGACGTCCCACGCGCCCAGCGCCCCGCTCGCCACGTACCGGCTCCAGATCCAGCCGGACTTCCCGTTCGGGGCCGCCGCCGAGGCGGTGCCCCACCTCGCCTCCCTCGGCGTCACGCACCTGCACCTGTCGCCGGTCCTGGAGGCCGTGCCCGGCTCGACGCACGGCTACGACGTGACCGACCACGGCCGGGTGCGGGAGGAGCTCGGCGGCGAGGCGGGGCTGCGGGACCTCGCCCGCACCGCGCGGGCGCACGGCCTCGGCCTCGTCGTCGACCTGGTGCCCAACCACATGGCGGCCGCCCTGCCGCACAACCGGGCGCTGTGGGAGGTGCTGCGCGACGGGCCCGCGTCGCCGTACGCCCGCTGGTTCGACGTCGACTGGGAGGCAGGCGGCGGCAAGGTGCTGCTGCCGGTGCTCCCGGCCCGCCTCGGGGACGTGCTGGACGAGCTGCGGGTCGACGCGGAGGCCGGCGTCCTGCGGTACGGCACCCAGGTGTTCCCGCTGCGCGCCGGGACGGCGGGGCTGCCGCTCACCGAGTTGCTGGACGCCCAGTGGTACCGGCCGGCGTGGTGGCGGCTGGCCCGCACGGAGCTGAACTACCGGCGGTTCTTCACCATCTCGGACCTCGTCGGGGTGCGGGTCGAGGACCCGGAGGTCTTCGAGGCGACCCACGCCAAGATCGTGGAACTGGTGCGGGACGGGGTCGTCGAGGGACTGCGGATCGACCACCCGGACGGGCTCGCGGACCCCGAGGCGTACCTGCACGCGCTGGACCGGGCGACGGGCGGGGCGTGCTGGACGGTCGTCGAGAAGATCCTCACCGGTGACGAGCGGCTCCCGGCGGGCTGGCCGGTGGCGGGCACCACCGGGTACGACGCCCTGCGCCACGTGGACGGGCTGTTCGTCGACGGGGCGGGCGCGGGGGAACTGGGCGAGCGGTACCGGCGGTTCGCGGCCCCGTCCGCCGACCGGGGCGGCCACTGGGAGGCGACGGCGCGCCGGGCCGCGTACAAGGTGGTGACGCACGAGCTGGCGGCGGAGGTGGCGTTCCTGACCCGGACCGCCGGGCGGGTCTGCGCGGGGGACCCGCGGCTGCGCGACCACGCGCCGTGGGCGCTGCGGGCGGCGGTGCGGGAACTGCTGATCCGGGTGCCGGTCTACCGGCCGTACCGGATCGGCGCGCAGGACGTGCTGACGGAGGAGGCCGCCGCCGAGGCGCGGGCGACGTTCGCGGTGCCGGAGGAGGCGGCGGCCGTGGACGTCGTGCGGGACCTGGCGCTGGGCCGGCTCGGGGACGGGCCCGACCCGACGGCGTTCCGGACGCGGTTCGCGCAGACGGCGTCGGCGCTGCGGGCGAAGTCGGTGGAGGACACGGCGTTCTACCGGTACGTGCCGCTGCTGTCGGCGAACGAGGTGGGCGGCGACCCGGGAAGGCCGGAGGTGTCCCCGGCGGAGTTCCACGCGTACTGCGCGCGGATCGCCCGGGACTGGCCGACGACCGGGACCGTGCTGTCGACGCACGACACGAAGCGCAGCGCGGACGTGCGGGCGCGGATCGCCGTCCTGTCCCAGTGCCCCGGCCGGTGGGCGAAGCTGCTGGGCGACGTGGCGCGGGTGCCGGCGCCGGACGGGCAGCTGGCGTGGACGGCGTGGCAGACGGCGTTCGGGCTGGGCCGGCCGGCGCGGGAGCGGCTGGACGGGGCGCTGCTGAAGGCGGTGCGGGAGGCGGGCCTGCACACCGGCTGGACGGAGCAGGACGCGGCGTACGAGCGCGCCGTCGCCGACTTCGTGGCCGAGGGCCCGGCCGGCCCGGCGCAGCACCCGGTCGCGGAGCTGGCCCGCGAACTGGACCCGCACGTGTGGGCCAACGTGCTGGGCGCGGCGCTGCTGCACCTGACGATGCCGGGCGTGCCGGACCTGTACCAGGGCACGGAGGCGGTGTACGAGGCGCTGGTGGACCCGGACAACCGGGCGCCGTTCCGGGAGGCCCGGCCGGACCGGAAGACGGCGGTGACCCGGGCGGCGCTGGGGCTGCGGCGCCGGTACCCGGAGGTGTTCGGCGCCTCCGGGACGTACACGCCGCTGACGGCCCGGGGCCCGGCGGCGGACCACTGCGTGGCCTTCCTCCGGTCCGACCGGGTGGTCACGGCGGTGACGCGGCTGTCGCTGCGGCTGGCCGAGGCGGGCGGCTGGGGCGACACGGCGCTCGCCCTGCCCGAGGGCCGGTGGCTGGACGTCCTGGACGGGACGCGGGTCCTCGACGGGGGGCGGGCGGTCTCGGTGGCGGAACTGCTCGGGGAGCGGCCGGTGGCGCTGCTGGGGCGCACGGAGTGAGCGTGGGCCCGGGGGGATGGCTTGGGGGTGGTGATGGCTTGGGGGGGTGATGGCCGGGGGCCGGTGACGGTCTGGGGGCCGGTGACGGTCTGGCGGGTGAAGGCTCAGGGGCCGGTGATGGTGCTGACCTGGGTGCCGGTGCCGTCGGGCTCAGCGGGCCGCGAGGCGGAAGGCCATCCGGCCGAAGGAGACCATGTCACCCGGCTGGACGACGACCGTGCCGGTCACGCGCCGCCCGTTGACGGTGGTGCCGTTGGTGGAGTTGAGGTCGCGCAGGATCCACAGCCCGCCCTGCAGGCCGAGCTCGGCGTGCAGCCGGGACACCGTCTCGTGGCTGAGCCGCAGCCCGTTCACCGGGTCGCGCCCTATCCGCAGCGGGTACGGGCCCGGCTCCGGCAGCAGCAGCTTCGGCAGCCGCTCGGCCTGCCAGGCGTGGCCCAGCCGCACCGTGAACGCGGAGACCCGCTCGACGGCGCCGAACAACCGCCGCGCCCAGCCCCGGTCCCGCTCCCGGAGGTCGTCGGTGAGCGCCGCCAGCTCGTCGGAGTGGCGGGCGACCAGGGCGAGTTCCATGCGCCGCAGGAACGTGTCGTGGGACAGCTTTCCCTGCACCGCGCCCTCGCGGATCAGCTCCAGCGCCCGGTCCCGCTCGGCGTCCGACAGCCGGGCGGGATGCGTCTGGGGCTCGAAAGGCGACGTCACACAGGTGATTGTCGGTCGCCGGGGGCCGAGGTGTCCAGACGGGCCGCCACCGGACGACCCGCCCCCTCCCCCACGGCGAAGTCCCGTGCTTCCCGGTTCCGCTCTTGCCAGGATGGGGCGCGGTAACGGGTACCCGGCCGACGACGAGGGGATCGCCAGTGCTGTTCGAGGTGTGGGCGCCGCACGCGCACGAGCGGGTGGAGCTGGAACTGGAGGGTGCCCGGCACCCCATGGAGCGCGATCCGCTGCGCGACGGCTGGTGGACGGCGACGGTCGGTGACGGCGTACCGGACGGAGCACGGTACGGCTTCTCCCTGGACGGCGGCCCGGTGCTGCCCGACCCGCGTTCGCGGCGCCAGCCCGACGGGCCGGACGGGCGCAGCGCGGTGGTGGACCACGCCGCGCACGCCTGGCGGAACGAACCACCCGGGCACGGACTGCGCGGAGCCGTCCTGTACGAGCTCCACGTCGGGACGTACACGCCGGAGGGCACCCTCGACGCCGCGGCGGAGCGGCTGGACCACCTGGTGCGGCTGGGGGTGACGCACGTGGAACTGATGCCGCTGTGCCCGTTCCCGGGACGGCACGGCTGGGGGTACGAGGGAGTGTCGCTGTGGGCGGTGCACGAGCCGTACGGCGGGCCCGCGGCACTGAAGCGGTTCGTGGACACGGCGCACGGGCTGGGCCTGGGCGTGGTGCTGGACGTCGTCCACAACCACCTGGGCCCGTCCGGCAACCACCTGCCGCCCTTCGGCCCGTACTTCACGGACACCCACCACACGCCGTGGGGGGCGGCGGTGAACCTGGACGCGCCGGGCTCGGACGAGGTGCGGGCGTTTCTCCTGGGCAGCGCGCTCGCCTGGCTGCGCGACTACCGGATCGACGGGCTGCGGCTGGACGCCGTGCACGCCCTCGCCGACACACGGGCGCTGACGTTCCTGGAGGAACTGTCGGCGGCGGTCGACGAACTCGCCGCGCAACAGGGGCGGGAACACTTCCTGATCGCCGAGTCGGACCTGTGCGACCCGCGGACGACCACCCCGCGCGAGGAGGGCGGGCTGGGACTGCACGCCCAGTGGAACGACGACTTCCACCACGCCCTGCACACGGCGCTGACCGGCGAGACGCAGGGCTACTACGCGGACTTCGCACGGGCCCCGCTGGCCGCGCTGGCGAAGACGCTGGGCGGGGTCTTCTTCCACGACGGCACCTTCTCGACGTTCCGCGGCCGCACCCACGGCCGCCCGGTGGACCCGGAACGCACACGGGCGCACCGCTTCCTCGGGTACGCGCAGACCCACGACCAGATCGGCAACCGGGCACAGGGCGACCGGCTGTCGGCGTCCCTCTCCCCCGGCCTGCTGGCGTGCGCGGCGACGCTGGTCCTGACGGGACCGTTCACGCCGATGCTGTTCATGGGCGAGGAATGGGGCGCCCGCACGCCGTGGCAGTTCTTCACCGACCACACCGACCCCGAACTGGCCGAGGCCGTACGGCGTGGCCGGCGGCGGGAGTTCGCGGCGCACGGCTGGAAGGAGGAGGACGTCCCGGACCCGCAGGACCCCGCGACCCGCGACCGCTCCTGCCTGGACTGGACGGAACCGGAACGCGAACCGCACGCCCGGCTGCTGGACTGGTCCCGGCAGCTGATCGCACTGCGGGCCGCGCAGCCGGACCTGACCGACCCGGACCTGGCGGCGGTGCACGTCACCTACGACGAGGAGGCCCGCTGGATCGCCTACCGGCGCGGGGACGTACGGGTCGCGGTGAACCTGGCGGACCGCCCGGCACGGATCCCCCTGGGCCCCGACGGGAGCCGGGTGCTGGCCGCGTGGGAACCGGTGCGGGCACCGGGACCGGAGGGCGGGGAACTGGTGGTGCCGGCGGAGTCGTGCGTGGTGCTGGCTGTCCTTTAGAAGCGCCTTCGGCTCCGGGGCGCTGGGAGCCTGTGCCGACGGTCGACCGTGCTCACTCCCCTTTTTTGGGGGCGCCTTCGGCTCCGGGGCGCTGGGAGCCTGTGCCGACGGTCGACCGTGCTCGCCCCCTCCTTCGTCGGGGGCTGCGCGCGCTCTCCCTTTCGGCGCAGGCGCGCCCCTTCGCCTCAGGCGCCGGGCACAGGGTGGGAGCCTGCAGGGCCACAGTCGGACGAGCCGCCGGTTTGTTCGCCGGGTGTGGGGTGGACGCTCTTCCTTTGGGCGCGGGCGCGCCCCTTCGCCTCAGGCGCCGGGGTCCAACCTGCAGTCGGGCGAGCCACCGGCTTGCTCGGCCGGGGCGAGTCCTTCGCTTCGAGTTCCACGGTCCAGGGCGCGGGCGGTCTCATGTCCGCAGCAGGGCTGCCAACTCCGCGGCCGGGGTGGTCGGTTCGGTGGGGTGGAGCAGTTCGACGCGGTGGACGAGGCGTGGTTCGACGAGGGGGACGGCGAGGGCGCTGGGGGCGGCGGGGACGGTGTCCGGGAGGAGGGCGAGGCCCCGTCCCGCGGCGACGAGTGCGGTCAGGGTGTGCACGTCGGTGCTGTCGTAGCGCAGGGCGGGGCGGAACCCGTACGTGCCGTGGGCGGCGCGCAGCTGGTCGAGGGGGAGACCGGCGGCGGGGGCGTCCACCCAGCGGGCGGTGGTGAGCTCGTCGAGGCGCAGGCCGCGGCGGTGGGCCAGCGGGTGGCCGGCGGGCAGGTGGACGGCGAGCGGTGCCTCGGTGACGGGGAGGGTGGTCAGCGGGGCGGCGCCGGGCGGTTGGGCGATGCCGGTGAAGCCGTACGGGGCGGCGAAGTCGTACGCGTTACCGACGGGGTCGCACGTGGTGCCGACGGGGTCGTACGTGGTGCCGGTGAAGCCGTACGCGGCTCCGGCGGAGTCGTGCGGGGGGCCGGGCGGCAGGGCGGACCCGGGTGGGAGCAGCGGGTCTCCGGTGACGGACAGGCTGTCGACGAGGCCGAGGTGGGCGGTGCCGTCGGCGAGCGCGGCGGGTATCTCGTCGCGGGGCCGGACGCACAGGGTGACGCGGGTGGTGGTGACCGGGAGGGCGGCGAGCAGCCGGGGGCCGACGGCGAGCGGGGCGGCGGCGACGACCAGCTCACCGTCGGGCGCGGCGGCGAGGCGGGCGAGGTCGGCGCGGGCCGCGTCGAGGCGCAGCAGCAGCGGCACGGCGTGTTCCAGGAGCCGTGCGCCCGCCACGGTCGGGACGACGGGCCGCCGGGTCAGCAGCGGCAGGCCGAACTCCCTCTCCAGGGCGGCGACGTGCCGGGCCACGGTGGCCTTGGCGCAGCCGAGCTCGCGCGCGGCCGCCGGGAAGGAGGCGAGCCGGATCACCGTCACGAACGTGCGCAGGAGATGGGGGTCCATGGCGTCCAGTCTGGACCGTCCGGCACCCCCGTGACCGGCGGCCTACGGTTCTGACGGCCGGTCAGTCGACGGGGACGACGCGGTCGGCGCGGGCGCGGCCGGCGGCGATCAGGCGGGCGTTGGGCTCGTCGGAGTCCCGGACCCAGCGCTCGGCGTCGGCGCGGCTCCTGCCGTACCGGACGTGCCGGTCGACGAGGCGCCGGATCCGCAGGTCGTCGTCGGCCTCCAGGTACCAGGTCTCGTCGAGGAGGGCGCGGACCGGGGCCCACGCGGGGTCGTCGTGCAGCAGGTAGTTGCCCTCGGTGACGACGAGCGGCACCTCGGGCGGGACGGGCACGCTGCCGGCGACGGGCTCCTCCAGGGCGCGGTCGAAGGCGGGCGCGTACACGGTGACCCCGGGCTCGGCGGCCCGCAGGCGGGCCAGCAGGGCGACGTACCCGGCGGCGTCGAAGGTGTCGGGGGCGCCCTTGCGGCCGGCCCGGCCGAGGCGGTCGAGCTCGGCCCGCGCGAGGTGGAAGCCGTCCATGGGGACGAGGACGGCGAGCCCCCCGAGCCGGTCGACGAGGTGCGCGGCCAGGGTGGACTTGCCGGCGCCGGGCGCGCCGGCGAGGCCGAGGAGGCGCCGCGTGCCGGGGGTGGCGAGGCGGCGGGCGCGGGCGGTGAGGGCGTCGAGCTGCTGTGTGTTCACGGTCTCGATTGTCCAGGTCCGAGCGGTCTCTCAATTCGTGGCTACCGACCAGTAGTCGGAGCGCCGCATTCCGTCCACTATGTGACAGGAGCATGGCGAAGCACGCTCACACCCCCCACAGAGGAGTGACCCATGCACGGACGCAGCACCTCCCCGCGCCGCCCCCTCACCGTCGCCGCCGCCGCGGCGGCCCTGGCCCTGGCCTGGCCCGCCCAGGCGGGTGCGGCGGCACCGGTCGCGGCCCCCGAGCGGCCGGCCGCCGCCGTCGCGGCCGCCGGCGCCACCGCCCAGGCCAAGGGCGTGGACTACGCGGCCTGGCAGCGCGACGTGGCGGCGGCCCTCGCCACGGCCCGCCCCTACATCGAGCAGCGCACGGCGAACGCCTCCGGCGAGAAGCTGGCGATCGTGCTGGACATCGACAACACGTCCCTGGAGACGGACTTCCACTACTTCTGGGAGTTCCCGACCCCCGCCGTCCGCCCGTCCCTCGACCTGGCCCGCTACGCCGACTCCCGCGGCGTGGACGTCTTCTTCGTCACCGCCCGGCCCGGCATCATCCACGACCTCACCGCGCACAACCTCAGGTCCGTGGGCTACCCGGTGGACGGCCTGTACGTCCGCGACCTGCCCGACCTGTTCCACGAGGTCGCCGCGTACAAGACGGAGAAGCGCGCCGAGATCGAGGCGAAGGGCTACAAGATCATCGCCAACATCGGCAACCGCCCGAGCGACCTGACGGGCGGCCACGCGGAGCGCACCTTCAAGCTGCCGGACTACGACGGCAAGCTGTCCTGACCCCGGCGCACCGCCGAGACGACGACCGCCGTCCCCGGTGCGGGGACGGCGGTCGCGGCGTACGGGCCACCCGGTCGGCGAGCGGCGTCGGCGGCCCGGAGGGCAGGGACCCGTACGGGGCGTGGCGGCGCTTCACCCGCACCCGTGCGGTTCCCGCCGCGTCCCGGGGCCGCCGTGAAGCGGCGGGCCCGCGGGGGCAGGACGGCCGGAACGGAGCCCCGGCCGGAGGGTGCTCCCCCGGCCGGGGCCGTCGGCGGCGTGGACGGCCGGTCGCTCAGTCCTCGGCCGGGGTCAGGCGCAGGGAGACCGAGTTGATGCAGTAGCGCTGGTCCGTGGGGGTCGGGTAGCCCTCGCCCTCGAAGACGTGGCCCAGGTGGGAGCCGCAGCGGGCGCAGCGGACCTCGACGCGGACCATGCCGTGGGAGCGGTCCTCCAGGAGCTCGACGGCGTCGCTGTCCTTCGGGTCGTAGAAGGACGGCCAGCCGCAGTGGGACGCGAACTTCGTGCGGGACGTGAACAGCTCCGCGCCGCACGCCCGGCAGGAGTAGACGCCCTCGGTCCCGGTGTCGGTGTACTCGCCGGTGAAGGGGGGTTCCGTGCCGGCCTCGCGCAGGACGTGGTACTCCTGCGGCGTCAGTTCGGCGCGCCACTGCTCGTCCGGCTTCTCGACCTCGTACGGCATGGTCTGCTTCAGCTCCCTCTGCTCGGGTCAGTCCGCCAGGCGGTCGAGGATCCTCGGGCCGAGGTCCGTGACGTCGCCGGCGCCCATGGTGAGAACGAGATCGCCGGGCCGGGCCATTCCCGCGATCAGCCCGGGCACGGCGTCCTTGTCGGGCGCCGGGGTGACCTCGGCGCCCGCCGCGGTGGCCGCGTCGGTGATCAGGGCGCTGGTGACGCCCGGGACCGGGTCCTCGCGGGCCGGGTAGATGTCGAGGACCAGCGACCGGTCGGCGAGGGCGAGGGCCTGGCCCATCTCCGTGCCCAGCTCCTGCGTGCGGGAGAACAGGTGCGGCTGGAAGACCACCAGGAGGCGGCGGTCGGTGCCGGCCGCGGCGCGCATCGCCTCCAGGTCGGCGGTCATCTCGGTGGGGTGGTGCGCGTACGAGTCGATGACCTGGACGCCGGCGGCCTCGCCCTTGAGCTGGAGGCGGCGCCCGACGCCGGTGTACGCGGTGAGGGCCCGGGCCAGGTCGGCCGGGTCGACGCCCGCGCGCGTGCCGGCGGCGAGGGCGGCGGCGGCGTTGTGGGCGTAGTGGCGGCCGGGCACGGAGACCGTGAAGGTGTGCTCGCGCCCGTCGAGGACGACGCTGACCTCGCTGGTCATCCCCTTCGGGGTGATCCGGCGGATCCACACGTCGGACCCCTCCGCCTCGCCGACGCGCAGGACGTGCAGGTCCGGCCGGCCGGAGACCCGAGCGGCCAGCTCGCGGGCGCCCGGGTGCTCGCCGACGACGAGGGTGCCGCCGCGGGGGACCTTGGCGACGAACGCCTCGAAGGACTCGTAGATCTCCTCGAGGGAGGCGTAGTTGGCGTGGTGGTCCAGTTCGACGTTGAGGACGACGGCGACCTCGGGGTCGTACTTCTGGAAGCTGCGGTCGCTCTCGTCGGCCTCGGCGACGAAGAGGTCGCCGGCGCCGTGCCGGGCGTTGGTGCCGGGGCCCGCGAGGTCGCCGCCGATGGCGTACGACGGGTCGAGGCCGAGCTCGGTGAGGGCGACGGCGAGCATCGACGTGGTGGTGGTCTTGCCGTGGGTGCCGGCGACGGCGACGGCGCGCAGGCCCCTCATCACCGCGGCCAGCGCGTCGGAGCGGTGCACGACGGGGACGCCGAGCTGCCGCGCGCGGGCGAGCTCGGGGTTGTCGTCGCGGATGGCGCTGGAGACGACGACGCAGCTGCTGTCGTCGGCGAGGTGGTGCGCGGCGTGGCCGATGTGGACGGTCGCGCCGAGGGCGCGCAGCGACGCGGCGGTCTCGGACTCGCGCGCGTCGCTGCCGGCGACCTTGGCCCCGCGCTGGGCGAGGATCTTCGCGATGCCCGACATGCCGGCGCCGCCGATGCCGATGAAGTGCGGCCGTTCCATTGCGGCAGGGATGGCGGGTGCCATGCGGATCTCTCCCCGGGGTGTGGCGTACGTGCGGGGGCCCAGCCTATTCGTTGTGGGCGAAGAGCTTGAGCACCGGTACGCCGACCTTGTGGCGGGCGCGGGACGCCCAGTCCCGGTGGAAGAACTCCTCCACGTAGTGCGGGGCGGTCAGCACGATCACCTCGTCGGCGTCCGCCTCCTCCACGACGGCCTTCATCTTGTCCAGCGGGTGGTCCTCGACGACCTGGCCGACCGCCTCGCAGCCGACGTCGCGCAGGGCCTGCACCGACCGTTCCAGGGCCGCCTCCGCCGGGCGTCTCGCCTCCGTGCCGGACGGTTCCTCGCCCTCCTTGGCCGCGTCCTTCAGCGCGCCGACGGCGACGTCGTCGATGGCCCGGAGCAGTACGTCGGCCTGGTCGCCCCGGGGCTGCATGAGCACGATGAAGGAGACGGTCTCGTCGCCGTGCAGGGTCGTGACGAAGTCCACGTCCACGGACGACAGCGGTTTCTCGATCATCAGAACGCTTGTGAACACCTTGGAAGCCCTTCTGCGGAAACCATCCTTCCCCGTGCCCGGACGGGGTCTGCGAAGGTAAGTCTGCCCGGCACAGGGTAGGCGGAACGGTTAATTCCGATCTGTTGCGCGATCAGTGTCTCCCCCGTCTGTCCGCCCCGGACCGGTTCACACCGGGGCGGTCCGGCGGTACCGCGTGAAGAGGAAGCCGTCCTCCTCCAGCACGGACGCCAGCGCGAACCGCGACGGCACCGCCACGGCCGGCCCACCCGCGATGCGCTGCGCGTCCCCGGCGGTGAGCGTGGGGGACACGGTCAGGCACAGCTCGTCCAGCACCCCGGCGGCCACGAACTGGCCCAGCAGCCGCGGTCCGCCCTCGGTGAGCTGCCGGGTCAGCCCGCGCCCGGCCAGCGCCTCCACGGCGCGCCCCGGCTCCACGCCCGGCCCGTCGCCCGCGACGACCACCTCCGCCCCGGCCCGCTCGGCCTCCCGCACCCGGTCGGGCGGCGCGGCGGCGCCCGTGAGGACCAGGGTCGGCACGAGCGGCGAGGTGAACAGCGGCAGCGAGAAGTCCAGGTCCAGCGAGGCGCTCACCACGGCGATGGCGGGCGCGGGCCCCTGCCCGGCCGCCGCCCGGCGCGCGGCGAAGGCCTCCCGCGCGCGGGCCGGGCGGTAGCCCTCCAGGCGTACGGTCTCGGCGCCCACGACGACCACGTCGGCGAGCGCCCGCAGCGTGCCGAAGATCCGCATGTCGGCGGCGGAGGAGATCGGCTCCGAGCGCCCGTCGTGCTGGGCGGCGCCGTCCAGGGACGACACCATGTTGGCGCGCAGCCACGCACCGTGCGGGGCCCCGGCGGCCGGGTAGGCGTACGCCTCGGCCAGCTCGTCGAGGGACCACTCGCGGCCCTCCCCCACGGCGGCGGGCGCGGCGGGGCCGGCGGGGACGGGGGGTGTCTGGTCGGTCACAGGGAACAGGCGTCGCATGTCGTGCAGTCTGGCACGGCCCTTACAGTGGGGAGCGTGTCGACGAGTGCCCTGACCGAAGCGGTCCCGCTGTCCCTGTGCGCCCGCGAGCCGCACGTCCCCGCCGATCGCCTGGTCGCCGAGATGGTGCCCCCGCCGCGCTTCGACGGCGTGCGCTTCGACACGTACATCCCGGACCCGAACCAGCCCAGCCAGGCCGAGGCCGTCCGGGTGCTGGCCTCCTTCGCCGCCGGCCTCGACGGGGCGCACGCGGGCGGCGCGGGCCGGCGCCGCTGGTTCTCCCGGAAGCCCGCCGCCCCCGCCGGTCCGCGCGGGGTGTACCTGGACGGCGGGTACGGCGTCGGCAAGACGCACCTGCTGGCGTCGCTCTGGCACGCCACGCCGGCCGAGCCCGAGCTCAAGGCGTTCGGCACCTTCGTGGAGCTGACCAACCTGGTCGGCGCGCTCGGCTTCCAGCAGACCGTGCGGACCCTCGGCGGGCACCGGCTGCTGTGCATCGACGAGTTCGAGCTGGACGACCCGGGCGACACGGTGCTGGTGTCCACGCTGCTCGGCAAGCTGGTCGAGTCGGGCGTCGCCCTGGCCGCCACGTCGAACACGCTGCCGGGCAAGCTGGGCGAGGGCCGGTTCGCCGCCGCCGACTTCCTGCGCGAGATCCAGGGCCTGTCCGCGCACTTCCGGCCGCTGCGCATCGACGGCGAGGACTACCGCCACCGCGGGCTGCCCCAGGCCCCGGCCCCGTACGCGGAGGAGGAGGTCACGCGGGCCGCGCACGCGACGCCGGGCGCCTCCCTGGACCACTTCCCGCAGCTGCTGGAGCACCTGGCGCGGGTCCACCCGAGCCGGTACGGGGCGCTCACCGAGGACGTGGCGGCGGTCTGCCTGACGGGGGTGACGGCCGTCCCCGACCAGTCGACGGCGCTGCGCCTGGTGGTCCTGGCCGACCGGCTGTACGACCGGGAGATACCCGTGCTCGCCTCCGGGTTGCCCTTCGACCGGCTGTTCGGGGACGAGATGCTGAACGGCGGGTACCGCAAGAAGTACTTCCGGGCGATCTCGCGGCTCACCGCCCTGGCGCGGGACGCCAAGGGGCTGGTCACGCAGTAGGTTGGGGGGCCGTAAGCCCCACCGTCCACCGTCCTGGCGCCGCACGGCGCCGGAAGGGAACCCGGCATGGCCACCACGCGTCACGCGCACACCGTCTGGGAGGGCAACCTCACCGAGGGCACGGGCACCGTGACCCTCGACTCCTCCGGCATCGGCTCCTACCCGGTCTCCTGGCCCGCGCGCGCCGAGGAGCCGGGCGGCAAGACGAGCCCGGAGGAGCTCATCGCGGCCGCCCACTCCAGCTGCTTCTCCATGTTCCTGTCGGCCGTCCTCGGCAAGGCCGGCACGCCGCCGACCCGGCTGACCACGAAGGCCGACGTCACCTTCCAGCCCGGCACGGGCATCACGGGCGTGCACCTCACGGTCGAGGGCGAGGTCCCCGGCATGGACGAGGCCGCGTTCGCCAAGGCCGCGGAGGAGGCCAAGGCGGGTTGCCCGGTCAGCCAGGCGCTGGCGGGCACGACGATCACGCTGACCGCGAGCCTCGCGGGCTGAGCGGCACCACCGCCCCGAGATCCGGCCGCCGCCCCGAAGGGGGTGGCGGCCGGACCCGTTTCCGGGGCGGACCCGTTTCGGGGGGCGGCGGGGTGGACGGACCGGGGGCGGGCGTGCCGGAGCGGGGCGGGGGGCGCACCGGCGGCGGGTGCACCGGGTCGGGCGGGGGCGGCCGTACCGGCGGCCCCGAGGGGCGCGAAAGCCGCACCGTCCGCACGGTTCACCTCCCGCCACACAGCGTGATACACGTGTGCGGTTCCGTCACGTCCGTGTTCCTGTCCGCCAGCAGGGAGATGCCATGTCCGCAACACGACGTCACATCCTCGCCCGCACCGGCACCGCACTCGCCGGGATCGCCTTCAGCGGCGCGCTCACCGAACTGTTCGCCGGTACGGCCGCCGCGTCCGCCCACACCGGAAGCACCGGCTACGGACCGCTCGTCCCCGATCCGGACGGCCTCCTCGACCTCCCCCGCGGGTTCCGCTACCGGGTGCTGTCCCGCGAGGGCGCGCCGCTGCGCTCCGGGGAGGGCGCGGTACCGGGCCGGTACGACGGCATGGGCGCCTTCGCCGGTCGCCACGGCCGCGTCCACCTGGTCCGCAACCACGAGAACGGCGCCCGGGTCGCGCTCGGCGTCCCGGCCGTGCCCGGCCTGACGTACGACCCGGCGGCCAAGGGCGGCTGCACGGCCCTCACGCTCGACCGGACGGGCGGCGTCCTCGACGAGCGCGTCGCCCTCGCCGGCACGGCCGTGAACTGCGCGGGCGGCCCCACCCCGTGGAACACCTGGCTCACCTGCGAGGAGACCGAGGACCGGGCCGGCACCAACGGCTACGCCGAGGACCACGGCTTCGTCTTCGAGGTCGACCCCGCCGACCCCCGCCGCTCCGGGGCCGTCCCGCTGACCGCCCTGGGCCGCTTCCCGCACGAGGCCGTCGCCGTCGACCCGCGCACGGGCGTCGTCTACGAGACGGAGGACGCGTTCGACCGGCCGTTCGGGCTGTTCTACCGGTTCCTGCCGAACCGGCCCCTCGGCGGCCCCGGGTCGCTGAGCGCGGGCGGCGCCCTGGAGGCGATGCGCGTACCGGACGTGCCGGACCTGTCCGCCGTACGGGAGCCGGGCACGTCGTTCGACGGCGTCGAGTGGGTGCCCGTGCCGGACGGCCGGGCGCGGCACACCCCGATCCGGTTCCAGGACTTCGGCCCCCGGGGCGTCACCCACGCGCAGAAGCTGGAGGGCTGCTACTGGGGCGGCCGGTCGGTGTACTTCGTCTCCAGCTACGCCCGCGCCTCCCAGGGCTCGGCCGCCGACCACCACGGGCAGGTGTGGCGGTACGACCCGTACCGGGGCCGGCTCACGCTGGTCGTCGTGTTCGGCCCGGACACCGACCCGCGGTTGCCCGGCGAGGCGCCCGACAACATCTGCCTCGCCCCGGGCGGCGGGCTCATGGTGTGCGAGGACGGGGGCGGGGCGCAGCACGTGTACGGGCTGACGCGGCGCGGCGAGGTGTACGCGATGGCCCGCAACGCCCGGGCACTGGCGTCCGACGGCTCCGGGGGCGCCACCGAGTGGGGCGAGTTCGCGGGCGTCACCTTCTCGCCGGACGGCCGGACGATGTACCTGAACTGCTACGCGCCCGGCACGACCTTCGCGGTGACCGGGCCCTGGCGGTGAGCGGGTCCTGACCCCGGGCGGGGCCACACGGGCTACGCGGGCGACACAGACGACACGGCGACGGCGTCGGGCAACTGATCGGATACTTTCCGATAGTGACATTTTCTGCACGACGTCTGTCGGTTCTGGCCGCCCTGTGGGCCGTCCTGGCCGGTTGCGGGGCCCCTCCCCCCGCGGCCGGCCCCACGGACCGGCACCCCGGCGCCGCCCCCTCCGCCCAGGCGTCGCCCCGGACCGGGGCGGCGGCCTCCCGACGCACCCCGCCGACGATGGCCCCGGGGCCGAACGGCCTGACCCCGGTCTTCGAGCGCCGCGTCGCCGACACGGGCGCGGCGGCCGCCGAGAAGACCGTCGCCCTCACCTTCGACGCCGACATGACGGCCGATCAGGGACCGCGCGCGGCACGCGGCGAGCGGTTCGACAACCCCGCCCTCATCGCGACGCTCCGCCGTCTGGAGGTCGACGCGACGGTGTTCATGACGGGCCGGTGGGCGGAGGAGTACCCCGACCAGGCCCGGTCCATCGGCACGGACCCGCGCTTCGAGATCGCCAACCACTCCTACAGCCACCACGCCTTCCGCTCCCCCTGCTACGGCCTGCCGACGCTGTCCCGCCAGGAGATGGCGGCGGACGTCGACCGGGCGTTCGCGGCGCTGCGCGCGACGGGCGCCCGCAACGTCGTGCCGTACTTCCGCTTCCCGGGCGGCTGCTACGACGACGCGGCGCTGCGCGCGCTGGCGCCGGCGAGGGTCACCGCCGTGCAGTGGGACGTGGTGAGCGGCGACGCCTTCGCGACGGACGCCGACGCCGTGGCCGAGCAGGTGCTGGACGGTGTGCGGCCGGGCTCGGTCGTCGTGCTGCACTGCACGCTGAGCGCGGCGCCGGTCACCGAGCAGGCGGTCCGCCGCATCGTCCCGGAGCTGCGGGCGCGCGGCTACCGCTTCGTGAAGGTGTCGGAGCTGATGGCCGCGGGCTGAGGCGGGCCCTCAGCCGGAGCAGGCGGTGCGCTGGGCCTCCTGCCACTCGCACACGGGGCACAGCGTGGCGCCCCTGGTCGACTCGGGGTACTCCGTGGGTTCCCCGCAGAGCACGCAGTCCGCGAACGGCCCGGCGGTACCGGTCCCGGCCGCGGCATCGGCTCCGGTCCCGGCCGCCGGGGAGGTACGGGTCGGGTCGTCCGGCGCTCCGCGGTGGGCACCCTCGTGGCTCTCGTCCATGCTCACGACTGTAGTCCTGTGCGCCCGCACCCGGCTCCCGGCGCCGGGGCGGCCCCGCCCGGCTGGCAGACTGGGGCCGTGAGCAGCGAGAACGTCATCGAGACCGACGAGCGGGACGCCGCGCCGCAGTTCGTCCTGCCGCTCGTCGTGCGGATCGAGAAGGCCGCGCCGCCGGACCGCACCGACGCGCTGGAGACCGCCGCGCGAGCCGTGCTGGTGATGCTGTCGGACGACCGCTCGACGGGCGACGGCGCGTGGGCGCGGGCCGTGCGCGACTGGGAGGACGCCCGCATCCGCAAGGTCGTCCGGCGTGCCCGGGGCGCGGAGTGGCGGCGCGCCGAGCGGCTGCCGGGCATCACGGTCACCGGCGCGGGCGCCGAGGTCCGGGTCTTCCCGCCCGTCCCGCTCGACGGCTGGCCCAAGGACCTGGCGCGCCTCCAGGTCTCCGGCACCGAACTCGCCGACCCGTCCGGGCCCCCGCCCCCCGCGCCGGGCGGCGCCGTGCTGTGGCTCAACCCCGGGCTGCGCATGTCGACCGGCAAGGAGATGGCCCAGGTCGGCCACGGGGCGCAGCTGCTGTGGTGGGCGATGGACGACGCCGCCCGCTCCTCCTGGCGGGAGGCGGGCTTCCCCCTCGCGGTCCGCACCGCGGAGCCCGCGCGCTGGGCCGGCCTGACCGCGAGCGGCCGCCCGGTGGTGCGCGACGCGGGCTTCACCGAGATCGCCCCGGGATCCGCCACGGTGGTCTCCGACTTCTCCCCCGCCGCCTGAACGCCCCGTCCTCCCCGTACGTGCCTCCCCGCGCCGGTCCGCGGGCCCGGTGAGCGGGATCGGGAGGCCCCAAGCTCAAATGAAGCTCTGAAAGCGGGACCCGGGGGTTCGGCGCCCGGTGGCGGGGCCATGACCCCTCCAGCGGCACGGAGGAGGGGGCACATGACGGAGCTGGGCACAGGCATCGGCTGGCGGCCGGAGATCGCGGAGGCGGTGGAGCGGCTGCCCGGCGTCGACTGGGTGGAGGTCGTCGCGGAGAACGTGTGCGCCGACCACGTCCCCGCCTCCCTCCTCCGGCTGCGCGAGCGGGGCGTCACCGTCGTCCCGCACGGCGTGTCCCTCGGCCTCGGCGGCGCCGGCCGGCCCGACGAGGCGCGGCTGGCCCGGCTCGCCGCCACCGCGACCGCGCTGGGCGCGCCGCTGGTGACCGAGCACATCGCGTTCGTACGGGCCGGGGGGCCGCTCACCGCGTCGCCCGCGATGGAGGCCGGGCACCTGCTGCCGGTGCCCCGCACGCGGGAGGCGCTGGACGTGCTGTGCGAGAACGTCCGCATCGCGCAGGAGGCGCTGCCCGTGCCGCTGGCGCTGGAGAACGTGGCGGCGCTGTTCTCCTGGCCGGGCGACGAGCTGACGGAGGGCCGGTTCCTGGCGGAGCTGGTCGACCGCACCGGCGTACGGCTCCTCATCGACGTGGCGAACCTCCACACCAACCGGCTCAACCGCGGGGACGACCCGGCCGAGGCCCTCGCCGCGCTGCCCGTCGAGGCGCTCGCGTACGTGCACGTGGCGGGCGGCGTGGAGCGCGACGGCGTCTGGCACGACACGCACGCCCACCCCGTGCCGCCGCAGGTCCTCGACCTGCTGTCGGAGCTGGTGTCGCGGGCGGCGCCGCCCGGGGTGCTGCTGGAGCGCGACGACGACTTCCCGCCGGAGGACGAGCTCGCGGCGGAGCTGGCCGCGATCCGGGAGCGGGTGGCCGCGGCGGGGACGCCGGGGCGCCCGGCGGGCACGCGGCGGGAGGTGACCGCGACGGCGCGGAGGGACCCGCGGCACGGACCGGCCGGGGACGCGCGGCACGGACCGGCGGAGGACCCGCGGCGGAAGGCGGCCGCGGCGGCCCCGGAGCGGGTGCGGGAGCGGCTGGGGCTCGCCCAGGCCGCGCTGCTGTCGGCGCTCGTCGCGGGGACCCCCGCGCCCGAGGGCTTCGACGGGGCGCGGCTGCGGTTGCAGGGCCGGGCGCTGGCCCGGAAGCGGGCGGGGATCGTCGCGAAGCTCGCACCCGAGCTGCCGGAGCTGCTCGGGGAGGACTACCGGGAGGCGTTCGTGGCGTACGCCCGGGCCCGTCCGATGCCGGGCGGCTACCGGCAGGACGCCCTGGCCTTCGCCCGGCACCTGCTCGACGCGGGCCGGCCCGGGGACGGCCGCGCCCGGCGGCGGCTGTACCTGTGGTGGGCGGAGCGCTCGGGCCCGCGCCCACCGGGGAGGGCGGCCCGGCTGGTGCACGCGGCGCGCGCCGCGCTGGTGGGGTGACGCCGGTGCGGCGCGCAGGAGACTGCGCGCCGCACCCGGAGCCGGACCCGGTGTCGCTGGAGCGGCGGACGGGAAGCGCCCGCCGTCTGATCTTCCGGGTCGAGGGGTGGCGGCCGGTCGTGCCGGACGCCACCAGGTCTCAGGCCAGCCCCGCCACCAGGTCCGCCACGTCCTTGCGGCGGCCCGTGAAGAACGGGACCTCCTCGCGGACGTGCCGGCGGGCCTCGCTGCCCCGCAGGTGGCGCATGAGGTCCACGATGCGGTGGAGCTCGTCCGCCTCGAACGCGAGGAGCCACTCGTAGTCGCCGAGCGAGAACGACGCGACCGTGTTGGCGCGGACGTCGGGGAAGCCGCGGGCCATCTTGCCGTGGTCGGCGAGCATGCGGCGGCGGTCCTCGTCGGGCAGCAGGTACCAGTCGTACGAGCGCACGAACGGGTAGACGCTCACGTAGTCGCGCGGCGTCTCGTCCGCGAGGAACGCCGGGATGTGCGACTTGTTGAACTCGGCGGGGCGGTGCAGCGCCATGTTCGACCACACCGGCTCCAGCGCGCGGCCGAGCCGGGTGCGGCGGAAGAGGTTGTACGCCTCCTGGAGCTGGTCCGAGGTCTCGGCGTGCCACCAGATCATCACGTCGGCGTCGGCGCGCAGCCCGGACAGGTCGTAGGTGCCGCGGATCGTGACGTCCTTGGCCGCGAGCTGGTCGAACAGCTCCTGGACCTCCTCGGCGTAGCCGCCGCGGTCCTCCGGCAGAGCGTCGCGCAGCTTGAAGACGGACCACAGGGTGTAGCGGATGACCTCGTTGAGGTCCTTCGCCTTCTTACCGGCGTTCGGGATCTTTTCGGGCGCACTCATACGGCTATTCTCACTCGTCGCTCACCGTGCTCGGCGCCGGGGTCGGCGTGGCGAGGATCTCGTCCGCCGCCCGCCATCCGTCCGCGACGACCGCGGGGATGCCGACGCCGTCGTACGCCGCGCCGCACACCCGCAGTCCGGGCAGCGCGGCGACGGCCCGGCGGATGCGGGCGACGCGCGCGGGGTGGCCCACCGGGTACTGCGGCAGGCCGCCGGTCCAGCGGGTCACCTCGGTGGCGACGGGCTTCGCGGCGATCCCCACGGCGTCGCCGAGGTCGCGCAGGGAGACCGCCACGAGGTCGGCGTCGTCCCGGTCCAGGTACTCCTCCTCGCCGTACCGGCCGATGGAGGTGCGCAGCACGAACAGGTCGCCGGCGCCCTCGTCGACCCAGCCCCACTTGCGGCTGGAGAACGTGGACGCCTTGATCGTGCGGCCGTCGACGGGCGGCACGAGGAAGCCGGACCCGGCGGGTACCGAGGCGACGTCGGCGCGCCGGAAGGCGAGGGTGACGAGGGCCATCGAGGCGTACTCGACGGCGGCGAGCTCGGCGGCGGCGGCCGGGGACTCGGCGGCGAGGAGCTCCGCGGTGGGCCGGGCGGGCGTCGCGAGGATCACCGCGGCGGCGTGCAGGGCCCCGCGGTCAGTGCGGACCTCCCAGCCGTCGGGGCGGCGGCTCAGGCCGCGGACGGGCGTGTTCGTGCGGATCTCGCCGCCCGCCGCCGTGATCGCCTCGGCGACGGCGAGCGGGAGCCGCCCGATCCCGCCGGCGATGCCCGCGAACGCGGGCCCGGCCGGCGCCTGGGCGGCGGCGGCCTGGACGGCCCGCACCGCGTCGGTGAGCGTCGTGTGGCGCCGGGCGGCCTCGAACAGCTTCGGCACGGCGGCCTTCATCGAGATCCGGTACGAGTCGCCCGCGTAGACCCCGCCGAGGAGGGGTTCGACGAGCCGGTCGACGATCTCGCGGCCCATGCGCTCGGCCACGTACGCGCCGATGGCGACGTCGTCGCCGAGCTCGGCGGGCGGCAGTTCGCGGTCCCGCGCGACGGCGCTCAGGCCCTCGCCGGACAACAGGCCGGCCAGGGCGCCCGGGTCGCCGGGGACGCCCATGACGTGGCCCTTGGGCATCGGCCGCAGCGCGTCGCGGGTCCACACGAAGGCCGTGGCCGTGGCGGGCGGCTGGAGGCGGTCGCCCAGGCCCACGGCACGGGCGAGCTCGACGCCCTCGGGGCGGCGGGCGAGGATCGACTCGGCGCCCAGGTCGACGGGGACCCCGGCGATCTCCCCCGCCTGGAGCTTGCCGCCGACCCGGCCGGCGGCCTCCAGCAGGGTCACGCTCCGGCCGGCGCGGAGCACCCGGTGCGCCGCGGCGAGTCCGGCGATGCCGCCGCCGATGACGACGACCCGTCCGCGGGCCGTGTCCACGTTGTCCGTGTTCATGGGGACCACTGTCTCAAACGCCGGACCGGGCCCCGAACGTGACCCATCCGCAACCACAAGGCGCAACCGGCGCGCCCCCCTCCCGCGTCGAACCCACGTCACGGCGTCGATTCCTTGGGGGGAACCACTCATGCCGATCCCGACACGCCCGCGGCACGCGCTCGCGGCCGTCCTGCTCGGCGCCTCGCTGGCGCTCGCCGGCTGCGCCGGCACGGGCGACTCCGGGGCGAAGGAGGCCGCGGCCGACCGGGGGGCGGCGGCCCCCGAGGCCGCGCGGGGGGCCGAGGGCCCCGCGTCCGCCTACAGCAGCGGCGCGCCGCAGGCCGGGCAGGGCGGCGCGAAGGCGGCGCCCGGGGCCGTGCGGCAGCACGTCATCAGGACCGCGGAGCTGTCCGTGGAGGTGGAAGACGCCGACAAGGCGCTGGCCCGCGCCCGGGACGTCGCCGCGGCCGCGGGCGGCCACGTCGCGGACGAGTCGACGAAGCGGCACCCCGGCGGCGGCCTGACCTCCCGGATCTCGCTGCGGGTCCCGCAGGCCGCGTACGAGGGGGTGCTCAAGGAGCTGGCGGGCACGGGGAGGCTGCTGGAGCGGCGGGCGGACGCGAAGGACGTCACCGACCAGGTGGTGGACGTGGAGAGCCGCATCGCCACGCAGCGGGCGAGCGTCGCGCGGGTCCGGGAGCTGATGGAGCGGGCGACGCGGCTGACCGACGTGGTCGAGCTGGAACGGGAGCTGAGCTCCCGCCAGGCGGACCTGGAGTCGCTGCTGGCCCAGCAGGCGTCGCTGAAGGACCGCACGTCGCTGGCGACGATCACCCTGGAGCTGAGCGAGCCGGAGGCCGTCGAGGCGCGGGACGACGACGAGCCGGGCGTGCTGGACGCGCTGCGCGGCGGCTGGGACGCGCTGCTGACGTCGCTGACCTGGTTCGTGATCGTCCTCGCGGCGCTGGCGCCGTGGCTGGTGCTGCTGGCCGCCGGGTACGCGGTGTGGCGGCGGGTGCTGGGACCGTGGCGGGCCCGGCGCCGCGCGCGCGGGCCGCGGCGCCCGGCGCGGCCCGCGCCGAACCCGTGGCCCCGATGCCGGCGGCGGGCGCCCCGGTGACCGGCGCCCCGGTGACCGGCGCCCCGGCGCCGCCGCGGGGCCGGGCACCCGAGGCACCCGAGGCACCCGAGGCACCCGAGGAGGGTCGCGGCTGAACGGCCGCCGCCCCGTAGCGTGTTCCCCATGGAACGAGACACGGGACGCGGTACGGGACGGCAGCGGCTGGTGGTGGTCGGCGGCGACGCGGCGGGGATGTCCGCCGCGTCGCAGGCCCGCCGCCTGAAGGGGCCGGACGAGCTGGAGATCGTGGCGTTCGAGCGGGGCCGCTTCACGTCGTACTCGGCGTGCGGCATCCCGTACTGGGTCGGCGGCGAGGTCACCGACCGGGACCGGCTCGTCGCGCGGACGCCCGAGCAGCACCGGGCGCGGGACATCGACGTGCGGCTGCGCACGGAGGTCACCGAGCTCGACCTCGACCGCGGCCGGGTGCGCACCCGCGACGCGGAGTCGGGCACCGAGTCGTGGACCGGGTACGACCGGCTGGTCCTGGCGACCGGGGCGCGGCCGGTGCGCCCGCCGCTGCCGGGCATCGACGCGCCGGGCGTGCACGGCGTCCAGACGCTCGACGACGGGCAGGCCCTCCTCGACCGCCTGGACGGGGCGCCGGGCCGGCGGGCCGTGGTCGTGGGCGCCGGGTACATCGGCGTGGAGATGGCCGAGGCGCTGCTCCGGCGGGGTTACGAGGTGACCGTCCTGAACCGGGGCGAACAGCCGATGGCGACCCTCGACCCCGACATGGGGAGGCTGGTGCGCGCGGCGATGGACGGGATGGGCATCACCACCGTCGGCGGCGCCGAGGTGACCGAGGTGCTGACCGGCCCCGGCGGGGACGTGCGGGCCGTGGTCGCCGGCGGTACGGAGTACCCGGCCGACGTCGTGGTCCTCGGCCTCGGCGTCGAGCCCGAGACCACGCTGGCCCGGGCGGCGGGCCTGCCCCTCGGCACGTACGGCGGGCTGCTCACCGACCTGGCGATGCGCGTGCGCGGCCGGGAGGAGGTGTGGGCGGGCGGCGACTGCGTGGAGGTGCTGGACCTGGTGTCCGGCCGGGAGCGGCACGTCCCGCTCGGCACGCACGCCAACAAGCACGGCCAGGTCATCGGGGCGAACGTGGCGGGCGGCTACGGCACGTTCCCCGGCGTCGTGGGCACGGCCGTGAGCAAGGTCTGCTCGCTGGAGATCGCCCGTACCGGCCTGCGCGAGCGGGACGCCCGCGCGGTCGGCCTGCGGTACGTGACGGTGACGGCCGAGTCGACGAGCCGGGCCGGGTACTACCCGGGGGCGGCGCCGATGACGGTGAAGATGATCGCCGAGCGGCGCACGGGCCGGCTGCTGGGCACGCAGATCGTCGGCCGGGAGGGCGCGGGCAAGCGGGTGGACATCGCGGCGGTCGCCCTGACGGCGGGCATGACCGTGGAGCAGGTCGCCGCGCTGGACCTGGGGTACGCGCCGCCGTTCTCCCCGGTGTGGGACCCGGTGCAGGTCGCGGCCCGCAAGGCGGTCGCCGCGGTGCGGGAGGCGGGCTGACCGGGCGCGGCCGCCCCGGGGCGGCGGTGGGCGGCGTGGCCGGGGCGCGGCGCCGGTCCCCGGGGGTGGTGACGGGGGCATCGGCGTACGTGACCGGGCCGCCGTCCGCGCCGGTCCCGCCCGGCCTCTTCCCGCGGGCCGGGCCGTCGGCGACACGGGCGGCGCCGCGCTCCCTTCGGGGCCCGCACGCCGTTCCGCCGGGCGGCGCGGAGCCGCCCGGCGCCCGTCGCGGGGCCGCGTCTAGCGCGCGGTCCGCGTGTGGACGTGCTCGACGAGGCGCGTCAGCGCGTCGGGGTCCGTCGTGGGCAGCACGCCGTGGCCGAGGTTGAAGACGTGGCCCTCCAGCCCCGAGGCGGCGTCCAGGACGCGGCGGGTCTGCTCCTCGACGGCCTCGCGCGGGGCGAACAGGACGGCGGGGTCGAGGTTGCCCTGGAGCGCCTTGCCCGGGCCGACGCGGCGGGCGGCCTCGTCGAGCGGGACGCGCCAGTCGACGCCGACGACGTCCGCGCCCGCCTCGCCCATGAGGCCGAGCAGCTCGCCCGTGCCGACGCCGAAGTGGATGCGCGGCACTCCATACCCGGCGACGGCGTCGAAGACCTTCGTCGACGCGGGCATGACGGAGCGGCGGTAGTCGGCCGGGGAGAGGGCGCCGACCCAGGAGTCGAACAGCTGCACGGCGGACGCGCCGGCCTCGATCTGGACCTTCAGGAACGCCGCGGTGATGTCGGCGAGCCGGTCCAGCAGGTCGGCCCAGAGCTCGGGGTCCCCGTACATGAGGGCCTTGGTGTTCTCGTGGTTGCGCGACGGGCCGCCCTCGACGAGGTAGCTCGCGAGGGTGAAGGGCGCGCCCGCGAAGCCGATCAGGGGGGTGGCGCCGAGCTCACCGGTGAGCATGCCGATGGCCTCGGTGACGTACGCGACGTCGTCGGGGGTCAGGTCGCGCAGCCGCGCGAGGTCCTCGCGGCGGCGGATCGGCTCGGCGACGACGGGGCCGACGCCCGGCTTGATGTCGAGGTCGACGCCGATGGCCTTGAGGGGGACGACGATGTCGCTGAAGTAGATCGCCGCGTCGACCTTGTGGCGCCGCACGGGCTGCAGCGTGATCTCGGTGACCAGGTCGGGCCGCATGCAGGACTCCAGCATGGGGACGCCCTCGCGGACCTTCAGGTACTCGGGGAGTGAGCGCCCCGCCTGGCGCATGAACCAGACCGGCGTGTGCGGCACCGGTTCGCGGCGGCACGCCTTGAGGAAGGCGGAGTCGTACGTCTGCGTCGGGGAGCCCGAGGGGCGGGTGTTGGCACTCACGTCCCGCATCTTCGCACGTGCGGGTGGGCGGCCACGCGGTGCGGGCGGCGCGGTGCGGGTGTCCCTCCCTGCGCGCGGCCCCCGTTCCGCCTACTCTTCCCCGCATGGCTGCGGCTCAGGAACAGTTTCCCGATCACTCCGACGGCATCGAGGGCGCGGGCGGCGGGGAGGACGGTCCCGTCCCGCCCGGCTTCCGGGCCGCGGTCGACGCGCTGCGGGCGGCGCGCGTCCGCCCGGAGATCGAGCTGGAGCCGACGCGGCCGCCCCGGCGGCTCGCCCCGTGGGCGTACGCGGTGGAGGCGGCGGCCGTGGAGAACGGCGAGGACCTCGCGGACGGCCGGCTGGTGCTGCTGCACGACCCGGCCGGCCACGAGGCGTGGCGGGGGGCGTTCCGGCTGGTCACGCTGGTGCGGGCGGAGCTGGAGCCGGAGATGGCGACGGACCCGCTGCTGCCCGAGGTGTGCTGGTCCTGGCTGACGGGGGCGCTGGAGGCGCGGGGCCTGGCGTACGGGGAGGCGAGCGGGACGGTGACGCGGGCGGGGTCGTACTACTTCGGCGGGCTGGCGGAGCGCCGGCCCGCGACGCAGATCGAGATCCGGGCGTCCTGGACGCCCGAGGAGGGCCGGGGCGGGGTGCCGGACGCCGCGGCGCACCTGGCGGCGTGGGGGGATCTGCTGTGCCAGGTGGCGGGGCTGCCGCCGTCGGGGCCCGGGCCGCTGGAGGGGGGCGGGGCGGGTGTGGTGTCGCTGCCGCAGCGGCGCGGGCCGCACCACCCGTAGCACCCTCGCTCAAGCGTCCGAATTGCCCCAATTGTTACCGGGTAATCCGTGATCTCCCCCTAAAGGAGGACGCGATTGCTGCCGAAGAGGTCTGTGACCCTATCTGCACGGTTCGCCCGGCTACTTCCCCGGAGCCGGCAGTGTCCCGCACCTTTCCAGGAGGCCTGGTGTCCGTTCTCCTCGAGCAGCCCGCAAGCCTGGTCGCCTACCGCCCGAACAAACCGACGGCCATGGTCGTCGTGGCCGACCCGCGCGTCCGCTCCACCGTGACCCGCCACCTGTGGGCGCTCGGAGTGCGTGACGTCATCGAGGCGTCGTCCATCGCGGAGGCCCGCCCCCGTATCGGCAACCCGCGCGACATCTGTGTCGCCGACGTCCACCTGCCCGACGGCTCCGGCCTCACCCTCCTGTCGGAGACCCGCGCCGCCGGCTGGCCCAACGGCCTGGCCCTGTCCGCCGCCGACGACATCGGCGCGGTGCGCAACGCGCTCGCCGGCGGCGTCAAGGGCTACGTCGTCACCGGAACCCGTACCAACATCGGCCACCCGACCCGGCCGGGCGCCGCCCCGATCGGCGCCGCCGCGGCCCGCCTGCACCGCCGCCCCCCGGGTGCCCCGAGCCACCCGGGCGGCTACCGCGAGCTGTCCGGCCGCGAGGTCGAGGTCCTCCGACTGGTTGCGGAGGGCCAGTCGAACAAGGCCATCGGCGTCTCCATGGGGCTGTCCGCCCTGACCGTCAAGTCCCACCTCGCCCGGATCGCCCGCAAGCTGGGTACCGGCGACCGGGCGGGCATGGTCGCGGTCGCGCTGCGCACCGGCATCATCCACTGACCTCCCCGCGCCCCTTCCCGCCCGTCGACGGAACGTTCCGTCGGCGGGCGCCTCCCGTTCACCGATACCCTTGACAGGTGACCGACGCCCAAGACACCGCAGCAGAGACACCACTGCGAACCACCGGGGACGGCCCTCCGGACGACGGCGTCGCAGCCGACGGGGCGGCGACCGCGGAACCGATCCCCCTGCTGGAGCCCCGCGAGGGGGTTCCTCCCGTCGTGGCCGACGCCGAGGCGCTGGCGCGGGTCGTCGAGGCGTTCGCCGCCGGCACCGGCCCGGTGGCCGTCGACGCCGAACGGGCGTCCGGCTACCGCTACGGGCAGCGGGCCTACCTGGTGCAGCTGCGCCGCGAGGGCGCGGGCACCGCGTTGATCGACCCGGTCGGCTGCCCCGACCTGTCGGCCCTGGGCGAGGCCCTCGACGGCACGGAGTGGATCCTCCACGCCGCCACGCAGGACCTGCCGTGCCTGCGCGAGATAGGCATGCTGCCGTCCGAGCTGTTCGACACGGAGCTGGCCGGCCGCCTCGCGGGCTTCCCCCGCGTCGGGCTCGGCGCGATGGTCGAGTCCGTCCTCGGGTACGTGCTGGAGAAGGGCCACTCCGCGGTGGACTGGTCGACCCGCCCGCTGCCCGAGCCGTGGCTCCGGTACGCCGCGCTCGACGTGGAGCTGCTCGTCGACCTGCGGGACGCGCTGGAGAAGGAGCTCGACCGGCAGGGCAAGCTGGAGTGGGCCCGCCAGGAGTTCGCCGCGATCGCCGCCGCCCCTCCCCCGCCGCCCCGCAAGGACCCCTGGCGCCGCACGTCCGGGATGCACAAGGTGCGCCGGCGCCGCCAGATGGCCGTCGTGCGGGAGCTGTGGATCGCCCGGGACCGGATTGCGCAGCGCCGCGACGTGTCGCCCGGCAAGGTGCTCAGCGACGCGGCGATCGTCGAGGCCGCGCTCGCCCTGCCGGCGGACGTGCAGGCCCTGACCGCGCTGCCCGGCTTCGGGTCGCGCATGGGGCGCCGGCAGCTGGAGCAGTGGCAGGCCGCCGTCGACCGGGCCAGGGCGCTGCCCGACACGCAGTTGCCGCAGCCCGGCCAGTCCGTCGCCGGGCCGCCCCCGCCGCGGGCCTGGGCGGACAAGGACCCGGCGGCCGCGGCCCGGCTGTCGGCGGCGCGTACGGCGATCTCGGCGATGGCCGAGTCGCTGAACCTGCCGCAGGAGAACCTGATCACCCCGGACACGGTCCGCCGGGTCTGCTGGGAGCCCCCGAAGGACCCGACCGCGGAGTCGGTGGCGGAGGTGCTGGCGGGCCACGGCGCCCGCCCCTGGCAGATCGAGCAGGTGACCCCCGCCCTGGTCGCCGCCCTGCGCACCCCGCAGCCCTGACGCGGCGCCGCCCCTCCGGGCCCGGTCCGGAGGGGCGGCGTGTGCCGGGGCCCGTCAGAGGGCCGCCGGGAAGCGCTCCCAGACCCGGTGGGCCGGCAGGAGCGTCAGGACCTCCGCGAGCGCCCGCTCGCCGGACTCCGCCACCGCCACGCCCGGTGCGTCCAGCGGGACCCCCGCCGCCTGGAGCACCCCGTCCGCCCCGGCCCACGCGGCGATGGCCTTCGCGTGGCGGAACGTCTCCGAGACCATCAGCAGCACCCGCGGGTCGATGCCCCGCGCCGCGGTCGCCGCGTCGCCCGCCTTCGCGTCGCGGGCCCCGTACGCGTCGGCGCCCCGCTCCGGCACGCCCGCCAGCAGCAGCGCGTCGAACTCGGTCGACCGCGCCGTGACGAAGGTGCGCTGCACGGTGATCGGCTCGCCGTCCGCGTCCAGGACCCCGCCCGTCGGGGCGACGACCAGCGGCACCAGGCCGGCCTCCAGCGCGGCGCTCCGGGCCGCGCGCACGCCGTCCAGGTCGCCGCCCGGCACGGCCACGATGCCCACGATCCGGCCCTGGGCCGGCCACGTCCGGCCGACCTGCGACAGCGCGGGGCTCGGCGCCACCTCCGCGAGCGGGACGGTCGGCTCCGGCGCCGGCAGGCCCAGCCCCTCGGCGACCCGGCGGCACAGCTCGGAGTCGATGTTGGCGAGGACCCTCAGTCCGCGTTCCTTGATCGCCTGCTCGTAGCACTTGCCGAGCTCGAAGGTGTACGCGCCGATGATGTGCTCCCGCTCGACCGGCGACATGCTCAGCCAGAAGAGGCGCGGCTGGCTGAAGTGGTCGGCGAAGGAGACGGGCGCCTCGCGGACCTTCTTCGCCGCCGGCACCTGCACGGGCGTCTCGACGTACGCGCCGGTGTCCGCGCCCGCCAGGAAGGGGCAGCCGCCGTCGAGGGAGTTGGGCCGGTAGGGCGCGACGCCCCGGTGGACCGCCGTCTGGTGCATGCCGTCGCGGAGCATGTCGTTGACGGGGGCGTGTGGGCGGTTGATCGGGATCTGCGCGAAGTTCGGGCCGCCGAGCCGGCTGATCTGGGTGTCGAGGTACGAGAAGAGGCGGCCGCTGAGCAGCGGGTCGTCGGTGATGTCGATGCCCGGGACCAGGTGGCCGGGGTGGAAGGCGACCTGCTCGGTCTCGGCGAAGAAGTTGGAGGGGTTGGCGTTGAGGGTGAGCAGCCCGATGGGCTGCACGGGCGCCAGCTCCTCCGGGACGATGTTGGTGGGGTCCAGCAGGTCGATGCCCTCGAAGGTCTGCTCGGGGGTGTCGGGGAAGGTCTGGATGCCCAGCTCCCACTGGGGGTACGCGCCGGCCTCGATGGCGTCGGCGAGGTCGCGGCGGTGGAAGTCGGGGTCCACGCCGTTGATGATCTGGGCCTCCTCCCACACCAGCGAGTGGACGCCCAGCTTCGGCTTCCAGTGGAACTTCGCCAGGGTGGTGCCGCCGTCGGCGTCGACGAGGCGGAAGGTGTGGACGCCGAAGCCCTCCATCATCCGGTAGGAGCGCGGGATGCCCCGGTCCGACATGTTCCACAGCGTGTGGTGGGTGGCCTCGGTGTGCAGGGTGACGAAGTCCCAGAACGTGTCGTGGGCGCTCTGCGCCTGCGGGATCTCCCGGTCGGGGTGGGGCTTGCCCGCGTGGACGATGTCGGGGAACTTGATCGCGTCCTGGACGAAGAAGACCGGGATGTTGTTGCCGACCAGGTCGAAGGTGCCCTCGCTGGTGTAGAACTTCGTCGCGAAGCCGCGCGTGTCGCGCACCGTGTCGGCCGAGCCGCGCGAGCCGAGGACGGTGGAGAAGCGGACGAAGACCGGCGTCTCGACGTCCTTGCCGAGGAAGGCCGCCCGGCACACCCCGGCGGCCGTGCCGTACCCGCGGAAGACGCCGTGGGCGGCGGCGCCGCGGGCGTGGACGACCCGCTCCGGGATGCGCTCGTGGTCGAAGTGGGTGATCTTCTCGCGCAGGTGGTGGTCCTGGAGCAGCACCGGCCCGCGGGCGCCCGCCTTCAGGGAGTGGTCCGTGTCGTACAGGCGCGTGCCCTGCGCGGTGGTCAGGTACGCGCCGGACTGGGCGACCCGCGCTTGGTCCGCGCCGGTGGGCTGCCCGGTGGGGCTGACCGTCTCGGGGCCGGTCTGGTCCGGCTTGGGCGGCAGCGGTGCGCGCGCCTCGGTGGGTTCGTCCACGGACGACGGCTCGGGAGCGGGGGCGCCGGGGGTCGGGGGGGTCGTCATGGGGCCTCCTGGTTCGGGGCGGGATCGCCTGAGCCTTGACCACCGGGGCGCCGGGGCTGACGTCCGGAACCCGGACGTCCACCCAACGGCACACGTGATCGCGGCGTTCGGCCGGGTGCCCGCCCCACCCGCTTCCCAACCGCCCGTTCCCCTCCGGATCGGACCGGACGGGAGGGTCAGCCACCGACCAGGACCGGCAGGAGCACCGCCGTGACGACCAGGACGGCGACCAGGCGCAGCGCGATCACCCCGTCGACGGCGTGCCGCAGCACGTGCCCGGGCACGAGCCGCAACGACCCGGTGACGACCACCGAGCCCAGGACCCCGCAGGCGCCCCGGACCAGCCCCGTGTGCCCCTCGGGCCCCTGGAGGGCCGACATCAGCCAGCCCAGCGCCAGCGCCGTCGTGACGGCGCTCTCCACCACGACGAAGAGGAACGGGGCCGCGCCCCGCCGTCGCGCCCGAGCGGGGTCCGGTATGCCGGTGTCGTCTGCCATACGGGGCATCCTGCCGCCTCCCGCGCCCCGCCGCGGGACGTTCGCGTGGATCACGCGGGAGCGCGGAGGCGCCCCGGGCGGCTCCGGCCGCCGTGCGTGCGGCGGCGACGACGGTGGAGCGCCCGTCAGGGGGTGGGCCCCCGCACGGCGACCGCGGGCGGCGCGGGCGGCCCGTGGGCGGCGTGCGCGGTTTCGGCCGGCGGGCGCGGTCGCTCCCGGGGCGACCGCCCGCACGGGCGGTTACCTTTCCGTGATCGGCGGGGATGTGACCTTCGACGCTCCGGACGGGGGGACTGTGCAGCCCGGTTACCCGTAAGTAGCATGGGGGGAGCAAGCGCACGCTTAGCCGTGTGTGCCGCAGCAGTGCCATCCCGCACCCTGGAGGAGAGCCATCGTGCCTCGTACCGTCAGGGACGTCGTCTTCGTCGACGGCGTCCGCACCCCGTTCGGCAAGGCGGGCCCGAAGGGCATCTACCACGAGACCCGCGCCGACGATCTCGTCGTGAAGGCCATCCGGGAGCTGCTGCGCCGCAACCCCGGTCTCGACCCCCACCAGGTCGACGAGGTCGCCGTCGCGGCGACCACGCAGATCGGCGACCAGGGCCTGACCATCGGCCGCATGGCCGGCATCCTCGCCGGTCTGCCGCAGTCGGTCCCCGGCTACGCCATCGACCGGATGTGCGCGGGCGCCCTGACCGCCGTGACGACGACCGCCGGCTCCATCGCCTTCGGCGCGTACGACGTCGTCATCGCGGGCGGTGTCGAGCACATGGGCCGCCACCCGATGGGTGAGGGCGCCGACCCGAACCCGCGCTTCGTCTCGGAGAAGCTGGTCGACGAGTCGGCCCTGTTCATGGGCATGACGGCGGAGAACCTGCACGACCGGTTCCCGCACCTCACCAAGCAGCGCGCCGACGAGTACGCCGTGCGCTCCCAGGAGAAGGCCGCCAAGGCGTACGCCAACGGCAAGATCCAGCAGGACCTGGTGCCGATCTCCGTGCGCCGCACCAACGCCGAGGCGGGCGAGACCGGCTGGGGCCTGGTCACCGCCGACGAGCCGATGCGCCCGGGCACCACGCTGGAGAGCCTGGCCAACCTGAAGACGCCGTTCCGCGTCCACGGCCGGGTCACCGCCGGCAACGCCGCGGGCCTCAACGACGGCGCCACCGCGTCGATCATCGCGTCCGAGGACTTCGCGCGCGAGAACGGCCTGCCGGCCAAGATGCGCCTCGTGTCGTACGCCTTCGCGGGCGTCGAGCCGGAGGTCATGGGCTACGGCCCGATCCCGGCGACCGAGAAGGCCCTCGCCAAGGCGGGCCTGTCCATCGGCGACATCGGCCTGTTCGAGATCAACGAGGCGTTCGCCGTCCAGGTCCTGGCGTTCCTGGACCACTACGGCATCGCCGACGACGACTCCCGCGTCAACCAGTACGGCGGCGCCATCGCCTTCGGCCACCCGCTGGCCTCCTCCGGCGTCCGCCTGATGACCCAGCTGGCCCGGCAGTTCGAGGAGCAGCCGGAGGTCCGCTACGGCATCACGACCATGTGCGTCGGCTTCGGCATGGGCGCCACGGTCATCTGGGAGAACCCGAACCACAAGGACGCCGGAGGCAGCAAGTGAGCACCACCGCTGAGCTTTTGAAGGGTGCGGCCGAGCTGTTCCCCGACGAGGTCGTCACCACGGCGCACGTGCGCCACTTCGACCTGCCGCTGGGCGCCGGCCGGTTCGCGCTGATCACGCTGGACAACGGCTTCGACCACACCAAGCCGACCACCTTCGGCCCGCAGTCGCTCGCCAACCTGAACGCGGCGATCGACCAGGTCGAGAAGGAGGCCGCCGACGGCGCGATCGTCGGTGTCGGCCTCACCGGCAAGCCGTTCATCTTCGCGGTCGGCGCCGACCTCAAGGGCGTCGAGCTGCTGAAGCGGCACGAGGACGCCCTGGCCATCGGCAAGGGCGGCCACGACGTCTTCAAGCGGCTGTCCGCCCTGGCCGTCCCCACCTTCGCGTACTACAACGGCGCGGCGATGGGCGGCGGCGTCGAGGTCGGCCTGCACTGCACCTACCGCACCGTGTCGAAGGCCCTGCCGGCCTTCTCCCTCCCCGAGGTGTTCCTGGGCCTGGTCCCGGGCTGGGGCGGCTGCGCGATCCTGCCGAACCTGATCGGCGCGGACCGCGCGGTCTCGGTGATCATCGAGAACTCGCTCAACCAGAACAGGCAGCTCAAGGGCGCGCAGGTCTACGACCTGGGCATCGCCGACGCGATCTTCGAGGGCGCGGACTTCCTGGAGCAGTCGCTGCTGTGGACCGCGTCCGTCCTCAAGGGCGAGATCGTGGTCGAGCGCCCCGAGGTGGACCGCGGTGAGGCGTGGGACGCCGCCGTGGCCCGCGGCCGGTTCATCGCCGACGGCAAGGTGCACGGCGCGGCCCCGGCCGCCTACCGGGCCCTCGACATCATCGAGGCGGCCAAGGACGGCGACCTGCAGAAGGGCTTCGACGCCGAGGACGCCGCCCTCGCCGACCTGATCATGGGCGGCGAGCTGCGCTCCGGCATCTACGCCTTCAACCTGGTCCAGAAGCGCGCCAAGCGCCCCGTCGGCGCCCCGGACAAGAGCCTGGCCCGCCCGGTCACCAAGGTGGGCGTCGTCGGCGCCGGCCTGATGGCCTCGCAGCTGGCGCTGCTGTTCCTGCGCCGCCTGGAGGTCCCGGTCGTCCTCACCGACATCGACCAGGAGCGCGTCGACCGGGGCGTGGGCTACGTCCACGCCGAGATCGACAAGCTGCTCGGCAAGGGCCGCGTCAACCAGGACAAGGCCAACCGCCTCAAGGCGCTGGTGACCGGTGTCCTGGACAAGGCCGAGGGCTTCGCGGACGCGGACTTCATCATCGAGGCCGTGTTCGAGGAGATGTCCGTCAAGCAGAAGGTGTTCGCGGAGGTCGAGGCGGTCGCCCCGGCGCACGCGGTCCTCGCGACCAACACCTCGTCGCTGTCGGTCTCCGAGATGGCGTCCGAGCTCCGGCACCCGGAGCGCGTGGTCGGCTTCCACTTCTTCAACCCGGTCGCGATCCTCCCGCTGCTGGAGATCGTCCGCGGCGAGGCCACCGACGACCCGTCGCTGGCCACGGCCTTCGCCGTCGCCAAGAAGCTGAAGAAGACCGCGGTGCTGGTGAAGGACGCCCCGGCGTTCGTCGTCAACCGCATCCTGACCCGCTTCATGGGCGAGATCCAGAACGTCATCGACGAGGGCACCCCGGTCGAGACGGCGGAGAAGGCGGTCGAGCCGCTCGGCCTGCCGATGTCGCCGCTGGTCCTGCTGGAGCTGGTCGGCCCCGCGATCGGCCTGCACGTGTCGGAGACCCTGAACGGCGCCTTCCCGGACCGCTTCACGGTGTCCCCGAACCTGAAGGCGGTCGTGGAGGCGGGCAAGCGCGGCTTCTACGTCTACGACTCGGGCAAGCCGGAGCTGGACCCGGAGGTCGCCGCGCTGCTGAAGCAGGGCGACGTGGTCCTCACCGAGGAGCAGGTCCGCGACCGCGTCCTGGACGCGGTGGCGCAGGAGATCGGCCTGATGCTGGAGGAGGGTGTCGTCGCCGAGGCGCAGGACATCGACCTGTGCCTGATCACCGGCGCCGGCTGGCCCTTCCACCTGGGCGGCATCACGCCGTACCTGGACCGCGAGGGCGTCTCCGAGCGCGTGAACGGCAAGCGGTTCCTGCCGCAGGGCGTCGCGAGCGTCCCGGCGTAACGGACCGGAAGAACTGCGGACGGGCCGTACGGGATCCCTCCCGTACGGCCCGTCCGTCCTTCCCGGCCCGGACCCCGGCTTCGGCCCTCGGCTTCAGCCGGTCGGCCCGGGCCCCGGCTTCAGCCGTCGGCTCGGTCCTCGGCCAGGGCGTCGAGGAGCTGCTGCCCGTACTTGGCGAGCTTGCTCTCGCCGACGCCGCCGACACCGCCGAGCTCGGCGAGGGTCGTGGGCGGGGCGGCGGCGATCTCCCGCAGCGTCGCGTCGTGGAAGACGACGTACGCCGGGACGCCCTGCTCCTTGGCCGTGGCCGCCCGCCAGGCGCGCAGCCGCTCGAAGACCGGCAGCGCCTCCTCGGGCAGGTCGGCCGGCGGGGCCTTCTTCTTGCCGCCGCCGGACTTCGCGGACGTACGGGCGGGCTTGTCCGGCTCGGTGCGCAGCAGCACCTGGCGGCGGCCGGCCAGCACGTCGGCGGACTCGTCGGTGAGGGCGAGCGTGTTGAACTCGCCTTGCACGGCGAGGAGCCGCTGGGCGAGCATCTGCCGCACGACGCCCCGCCACTGGGCCTCCGTCAGGTCCGTGCCGATCCCGAAGACGCTGAGCGCGTCGTGGTCGAAGCGGATGACCTTGTCGGTCTTGCGGCCGAGGAGGATGTCGACGATCTGGCCGACCCCGAACGACTGGTTGCGCTCCCGCTTCAGCCGGACGACCGTCGACAGGACCTTCTGGGCGGCGATGGTGCCGTCCCACGACTTGGGCGGCGTCAGGCACGTGTCGCAGTTGCCGCAGGGGCCGCTCTCCTGCCCGAAGTAGGCGAGCAGCTGGACGCGGCGGCACTCGACGGTCTCGCACAGCGCCAGCATCGCGTCGAGGTGGGCCGCGAGCCGGCGGCGGTGCTCCTCGTCGCCCTCACTGGTGTCGATCATGCGGCGCTGCTGCACCACGTCGTTCAGCCCGTACGCCAGCCAGGCCGTGGACGGCAGGCCGTCGCGGCCGGCGCGGCCGGTCTCCTGGTAGTACCCCTCGACGGACTTCGGCAGGTCGAGGTGGGCGACGAACCGGACGTCCGGCTTGTCGATGCCCATGCCGAACGCGATGGTCGCGACGACGACCAGACCGTCCTCCCGGAGGAACCGCGCCTGGTTCTCGGCACGGGTGCGGGCGTCGAGGCCCGCGTGGTACGGGACGGCGTCGACGCCGTGCTCGACGAGGAACGCGGCGGTCTTCTCGACGGACGCGCGGGAGAGGCAGTAGACGATGCCGGCGTCGCCCTCGTGCTCGTCCCTGAGCAGGGCCAGGAGCTGCTTGCGGGGCTCGTTCTTCGGGGCGATGCGGTACTGGATGTTGGGGCGGTCGAAGCTGGCGACGAAGTGCCGGGCGTCCCGCAGGTTCAGCCGGGCGGCGATCTCCGCGTGCGTCGCCCGCGTCGCGGTCGCGGTCAGGGCGATGCGCGGCACGTCGGGCCAGCGCTCGTGCAGCTGGGACAGCTGGAGGTAGTCCGGCCGGAAGTCGTGGCCCCACTGGGCGACGCAGTGCGCCTCGTCGATGGCGAACAGCGAGATCGTGCCGCGCTCCAGCAGCCGCAGCGTCGACTCGACGCGCAGCCGCTCGGGCGCCAGGTACAGCAGGTCCAGCTCGCCCGCGGCGAACTCGGCCTCCACCAGCCGGCGCTCGTCCAGGTCCTGCGTCGAGTTGAGGAACCCGGCGCGCACCCCGACCGCGCGCAGCGCGTCGACCTGGTCCTGCATGAGCGCGATCAGCGGGGAGACGACCACGCCGACGCCGGGGCGGACCAGCGCGGGGATCTGGTAGCAGAGCGACTTGCCGCCGCCGGTCGGCATGAGGACGAGCGCGTCACCACCGCCTATGACGTGCTCGATGACCTCCCGCTGCTGTCCGCGGAACGAGTCGTAGCCGAAGACCCGGCCGAGGACCGCGAGGGCCTCGTCCGCGTCGGATGCGTGCGGGGAAGTCATTCGGCAATAGTACGAGCGCCGCGCGCCGCCCGGAGAAGACCGCCGGAGCCTGTGGATAACGTGGACCCCATGACCCTGCCCCTCCTGATCGTCGACGCGGCGAACGTCGTCGGCTCCGTGCCGGACGGCTGGTGGCGCGACCGCCGGGCCGCCGCCGAGCGGCTGCGGGACCACCTCGTCCCCTACGCGGCGGACGGCGTGCCCGGGCTGCTGGACGGCCCGCTGGACATCGTCCTGGTCGTCGAGGGCCGGGCCCGCGGCGTGGAGCCGGTGGACGGCGTGCGGATCGTGGCCGCGCCGGGCGAGGGCGACGACACGATCGCCGACCTCGCCCGGTCGGCGGCGGGGCGGCGCTGCGTGGTCGTCACCGCCGACCGCGGGCTGCGCCACCGGGTCGGCGCGTACGGCGCCGAGTGCGCCGGGCCCCGTACGGTGCGGCCCGCGTAGCCGCGGGCGGTCAGGGGACGCCGGCGTCCGGGCGCCCGGAGGCGGGGGCCAGGCGGCTGTGGCTCCGGCCGTACAGGAAGTACACGACGACGCCCAGGGCCATCCAGATCGCGAACCGGACCCACGTCTCGGCGGGCAGGTTCAGCATCAGCCACAGCGAGGCGGCCACCGACGCCGCCGGCAGCCACGGCACCAGCGGCGTACGGAAGGCGCGCGGCAGGTCGGGGCGGGTGCGGCGGAGGATGACGACGCCCACGGCGACGATGACGAACGCGAACAGCGTCCCGATGTTCACCAGGGTCGCCAGCTCGTCGATGCTGGTCAGCCCGGCGATGACCGCGATCAGCACGCCCAGCAGCACCGTCGCCCGGTACGGCGTGGAGAACACCGGGTGGGTGCGGGAGAAGAACCTGGGCAGGAGCCCGTCGCGGCTCATCGCGAAGAAGACCCGCGTCTGGCCGAGCAGCAGGATCATGCAGACGGTGATCAGGCCGACGGCGGCGCCGAAGCTGATGAACCCGGCGTACCAGGGGTGCCCGGTGGCCTTGAAGGCGTCGGCGAGGGGCGCGTCCACGGACAGCCGGCTGTAGTGCTGCATGCCGGTGACGACGATCGACACGGCCACGTACAGGGCGGTGCAGATGAGCAGCGACCCGAGGATGCCGCGCGGCATGTCCCGCTGCGGGAGCCGGGTCTCCTCGGCGGCGGTCGCGACCACGTCGAAGCCGATGAAGGCGAAGAAGACGATGGACGCGGCGGTGAAGATGCCCATGACGCCGAAGTTCGTCGGCTCGTACCCGAAGAGGACCTGCACGAGCGGCGCGTCGAGGCCGCCGCCGCCGGACTGCGGCTCGGCCTTCGGGATGAACGGCCGGTAGTTCGCGGCCTTGATGAAGAAGGCGCCCGCGACGATCACGACGAGGACCACCGCGACCTTGATGACGACGACCAGCGCGGTGATCCGGGCGGACAGCTTCATGCCCAGCACCAGGACGCCGGTCAGCAGCAGCACCAGCAGGAACGCCAGCAGGTCGAAGCCGAAGCCGTGCACCTCGTCCGTCCCGGACAGGGCCTGCGGGAGGTGCCAGCCGAGGTTGTCGAGCAGCGACCGTACGTACCCGGACCAGCCGACCGCGACGACCGCCGTGCCCAGCGCGAACTCCAGCACCAGGTCCCAGCCGATGATCCAGGCGGGCAGTTCGCCCAGCGACGCGTACGCGAAGGTGTACGCGGACCCGGCGACCGGGACGGTCGAGGCGAACTCGGCGTAGCAGAGCGCGGCCAGCGCGCAGACGATGCCGGCGGCGACGAAGGCGAAGGCCGTGGCGGGGCCGGCCGTCTCCTTGGCGACCTTGCCGGTGAGGACGAAGATGCCGGTGCCGATGATGACGCCGACGCCGAAGACCGTCAGGTCGAGCGCGGACAGCGTTCTGCGCAGCCCGTGCTCGGGCTCCTCGGTGTCCTGGATGGACCGCTCGACCGACTTGGTGCGGAACAGTCCCTTGTCCCGGCGTGCCGCCGGGTCGCTCTGTGAGGTCACCCCGTCATGATCCGGACCTCCCGCGGGCCGCGCGCGCCCGCAGGGGGTGCTCTTCACACGAACGGGCCGGTGGGACCACTCGAACAGGGTGGTCCCACCGGCCCGTCGGCGGTCGGCCGGAAGGGTCAGTCGCGGACCGGTTCGGTGGCCTTCCCGGTGCGGGCCGCGGCCTCGGCGCGGGTCTCCCCGGCCGTGTCGACCCGCGACTGGTGCAGCCCGTCGAGCTTCGAGACCAGGCCGGTCACCTGGCGGGCGATGTCCGGGGCGGTCAGCCCGATCTCGGTGAGGATCTGCGCGCGGGAGGCGTGGTCGAGGAACCGCGGCGGGATGCCGAAGTCGCGCAGCGGCACGTCGACGCCCGCGTCGCGCAGCGCCTGGGCGACGGCGCTGCCGACGCCGCCGGCGCGGCCGTTGTCCTCGACGGTGACGACGACGCGGTGCCGGTCGGCCAGCGGCGCCATGGCCTCGTCGACCGGCTTGACCCAGCGGGGGTCGACGACGGTGGTGGAGATGCCCTGCTTGTCGAGGAGGTCGGCGATCTCCAGGCACATCGGGGCGAGCGCGCCGATGGACACCAGCAGCACGTCCGGCCGGTCGGTGCCCGGCTCGCGCAGGACGTCCATGCCGCCGACGCGGCCCACGGCCTCGACGGCGGGGCCGACCGCGCCCTTGGAGTACCGCACGACGGTCGGGGCGTCCTCGACGGCGACGGCCTCGCGGAGCTGGGCGCGGACCTGGTCGGCGTCGCGGGGCGCGGCGATCCGCAGGTTGGGGACGACCTGGAGGATCGACATGTCCCACATGCCGTTGTGGGAGGCGCCGTCCGTGCCGGTGACGCCGGCCCGGTCCAGGACGAACGTCACACCGCAGTCGTGGAGCGCGACGTCCATGAGGACCTGGTCGAAGGCGCGGTTGAGGAAGGTCGCGTAGACGGCGACGACCGGGTGGAGGCCGCCGGTGGCGAGTCCGGCCGCGGAGACGGCGGCGTGCTGCTCGGCGATGCCGACGTCGTACACGCGGTCGGGGAAGGCCTTGGCGAACTTGTCGAGGCCGACCGGCTGGAGCATGGCCGCGGTGATCGCGACGATGTCCTCGCGCTCCTTGCCCAGGGCGACCATCTCGTCGGCGAAGACGGAGGTCCAGTCGGCGCCGGAGGAGGCGATCGGCAGGCCCGTGTCCGGGTGGATCTTGCCGACGGCGTGGAAGCGGTCGGCCTCGTCCTGGAGGGCGGGCTGGTAGCCGCGGCCCTTCTCGGTGAGGCAGTGGACGATGACCGGGCCATTGAACCGCTTGGCGCGCTGGAGGGCCGACTCGACGGCGGCGAGGTCGTGGCCGTCGATGGGGCCGACGTACTTCAGGCCGAGGTCCTCGAAGAGGCCCTGCGGTGCGATGAAGTCCTTCAGGCCCTTCTTCGCCCCGTGCAGCGTCTCGTACAGCGGCTTCCCGACGACCGGGGTGCGGTCGAGGATGTCCTTGGTGCGGGCCAGGAACCGCTCGTACCCGTCGGTGGTGCGCAGGGTCGCCAGGTGGTTGGCGAGGCCGCCGATGGTGGGGGCGTAGGAGCGCTCGTTGTCGTTGACGACGATGACGAGGGGGCGGTCCTTGGCGTCGGCGATGTTGTTGAGCGCCTCCCAGGCCATGCCGCCGGTGAGGGCGCCGTCGCCGATGACGGCGACCACGTGGTCGTCCCTGCCGAGGAGCTCGTTCGCCTTGGCGAGGCCGTCCGCCCAGCCCAGGACGGTGGACGCGTGCGAGTTCTCGATGAAGTCGTGCTCGGACTCGGCGCGCGCCGGGTAGCCGGAGAGGCCGCCCTTCATCTTCAGCCGGGAGAAGTCCTGGCGGCCGGTGAGCAGCTTGTGCACGTACGACTGGTGGCCGGTGTCCCAGAGGATCTTGTCCTTGGGGGATTCGAAGACGCGGTGCAGGGCGATGGTCAGCTCGACCACGCCGAGGTTCGGGCCGAGGTGGCCGCCGGTCTTGGAGACCGCGTCGACGAGGAAGGTGCGGATCTCCGAGGCCAGCCGGTCAAGCTGCTCCGGGGAGAGCCGGTCGAGGTCGCGCGGTCCCCTGATACGGGTCAGCAATGCCACCCGTGCCTCCTTGCGTGTTGGGCTGGTCGAGGTTGAGCCGGTCGAGCGTGCCGATCCGCCGAGTCTAGTGTTCCGTCTTGGACTGTGGACATCGGGCCGTCCCCCGGAGGGCACTTCGATGATCACATCCACGGGCGGCGCGGGCGAACACCCCCGTGCCCAGGCGGGGCCGGTGGGACGCGCCGCGGGACGGTGGCGTCGGCCGCCCTTCTTCAGACGCGGCGGTGCCCGGCGCCGGTTGCTCGGCGCCGGGCACTGCGGGAGTGAGGTGCGCCGCTATGCGCGGCCCGCGTCCTTCTGGGTGCGGCGGGAGACCGAGTCGATCACGACGGCGGCGAGGAGCACCGCGCCGGTGATCATGTACTGGATCTCGCTGGCCATGCCGAGCATGTTGAGGCCCTGCTGGATCGACTGGATGACGATCATGCCGAGCAGCGCGGACCACACCTTGCCGCGGCCGCCGAAGAGGCTGGTGCCGCCGATGACGGCCGCCGCGATGACGAGCATCAGGGTGTTGCCGCCGCCGAGGCTCTTGGTGGCGCCGCCGGAGAGGCTGGCGACGAAGAGGCCGCCGAACGCGGCGAGCAGGCCGGAGAGGCCGAACACGGTGATGCGGATGCGGTCCACGTTGATGCCGGCGCGGCGGGCGGCCTCGGCGCTGCCGCCGACCGCGAAGACCTGGCGGCCGAAGGTGGTGCGGCGGGCGACGAAGTCGGCGACGACCAGGACGGCCAGGAAGAGGACCAGGGCGAGCGGCAGGCCGCGGGCGCCCGCGGGCTCGTTCAGGACGTACGCCACGGCGAAGCACAGGACCGCGACGGCGCCGGTGCGCAGCAGGATCTCGCTGGTCGGGCGGGACGGCAGGTTCGCGGCGCGGCGGCGCCTGACGTCCAGCAGGAGCGAACCGGCGTAGAGGAGGACGGCGAAGAGTGCGAGGCCGTAGGCGGCGGCCTTGTCCTCGAAGTAGTAGCCGGTGAGGTTCTCGACGACGCTGCCGGTCGGCGTGTTGATGGAGCCTTCCTTGCCCATCAGCCAGATCTGCAGGCCGCTCCAGCCGAGGAAGCCGGCGAGGGTGACGACGAAGGCGGGCACGCCGACCTTCGCGAAGAAGAAGCCGTGCAGCAGGCCGAGGGCGAGGCCGGCGCCGACGGCGATCAGCACGGCGAGCCAGTCGCCGAGGCCGTTGCTGACGCTCAGGACGGCCCACACGGCCGCGCCGACGCCCGCGACGGAGCCGACCGACAGGTCGATCTCGCCCAGGATGAGGACGAAGACGATGCCGACGGCCATGATGCCGAGGCCGGAGCTGTAGACCGCGATGTTCGCGACGGAGCTGGCCGACAGGAAGTTGCCGTTCTGCGACTGGAAGACGATCGCGATGACGATCAGGCCGATGAGGACCGGCAGGGAGCCCAGCTCGCCGCCGCGCACCTTGCGGGTGAACTCGGTCCAGTAGCCCTTGAGCCCCTCCTCGCGGACGAGGAGGCGCGGGTCGACGGCCGGGACCGGCGCGGCCGACCGGTCGGCGCCGGCCTCGGGGGTGCCGGGCTGGGGGGTCTTGGTGAGGTCGCTCACTTCGCGTCCTCCTTCGAGGCCGTGCGGGCCTGGCGGCGCGTGACGGCGTTGTCCGTGGCGCCGGTGATCGCGGCGATGATCTCTTCGTGCGAGGTGCCCTTGACGTCGAAGACACCGTTGTTGCGGCCGAGGCGCAGGATCGCGGCGCGGTCGGCGACGGCCCGGACGTCGGCCATGTTGTGGGTGATGAGGATGACGCCGTGGCCGTTCTCGCGGAGCCGCTCGACGAGGTCGAGGACCTGCGCGGTCTGCTCGACGCCGAGGGCGGCGGTCGGCTCGTCCAGGATGACGATCTTCGGGTCGCCGATCAGGGCGCGGGCGATGGCCACGACCTGGCGCTGGCCTCCGGAGAGGGAGGCGACCGGGATCCGGACGCTGGGGATGCGGATGGAGAGGGTGTCGAGGAGTTCCTTGGCGCGCTTCTCCATCGCGATCTCGTCGAGGACGGAGGCGCGGCGCAGCTCGGTGCCGAGGAAGAGGTTGGCGACCACGTCGAGGTTGTCGCAGAGCGCGAGGTCCTGGTAGACGGTCGCGATGCCGAGTTCCTGGGCGTCGTTCGGCCGGGTGACCCGGACCGGGCGGCCCTGCCACTCGATGGCGCCCTCGTCGATCGGGTGGACGCCCGAGATCGTCTTGACGAGGGTCGACTTGCCGGCGCCGTTGTCGCCGAGGAGGGCGACGACCTCACCGGCGTGGATCTCCAGGTCTACGTCGGTGAGCGCCTGGACGGCGCCGAACCGCTTGGAGACTCCGCGCAACGCCAGCACGGGCGTAGCGGACACGTGAATCATCTCCTTCACCCGCCCGTGGGCGGGGATGGTGGTGCGTGGAGCACAGGGGTGCGAGGGAAGTCCGGCGCCCTCCCGCCGCTGCGGGGCGTGTGACGCGGGGCGGGCACCGGACCGGCTGCGGGGGCCCGGGTCGAACGGGCCTCGCCTGGAGGGCCCGGGGCGGGGGCCCTGCGCGCGGTGGGGGGGAGGGGGCGGCTACTTGATGCCGGCGGCCTCGCACGCGGCCTTGTACTCGGCCGTGCAGATGTCGGCGGCCTTGTAGACCTTGTCCATGATGACCGTGTCGGCGATGTTGTCCTTGGTCACGATCTGCGCGTCGTACAGCTTCGCCGGGATGTTCTTGAACTCGCCGGTGAGGCTGGTGACCTTGGTCGGCGTGAGGTGCTCGAACTTCTCGCCCTTCAGGAGCGCCACGGCGATCTCGGCGGTGGTCTCGGCCTCGGGCTTGATCTGCTTGTAGATCGTGAAGGCCTGCTCGCCCTTCAGGATGCGCTGCAGACCGGCGAGCTCGGCGTCCTGGCCGCCGACCGGGACCTTGACGCCCTGCTTGTTGAGGGCGGTGATGATGCCGCCGGCCATGCCGTCGTTGGCGGAGTAGACGCCCTGGAAGCCGTCCTTGCCGAGGGAGTCGACGGCGGCGCCCATCTTCTTGTTCGCCTCGTCCGGGGACCAGTCGGGGATGTCCTGCTCGTAGACGATCTTCCCGACCTGCTTGTCGAGAACGCTGTGCGCGCCCTTCTTGAAGAGGGGGGCGTTCGGGTCGGTCGGCGAACCGTTGATCATGACGACGTTGGCGTTCTTCGCCTTGTCGCCCAGGGCCTTGACGAGGCCCTCGCCCTGGAGGCGGCCGATCTTCTCGTTGTCGTAGCTGACGTACGCGGCGATCGGGCCCTCGGCGAGCCGGTCGTACGCGACGACCTTGACGCCCTTCTTGTCCGCCTGCTGCACCCAGGACTTGGTGGCCTTGTAGTCGACCGCGTCGAGGATGATCACCTTGACGCCCTGCGTGACGAGCGCGTCGAACTGCTTCTTCTGGGTCTCCGTGTCCTGCGCGGCGTTGTTGTACTTGACCTCGCAGTCGGAGCACAGCTCCTTGATCTTCGCCTCGATGATCGGGCGGTCGAAGGTCTCGTAGCGCGTGGTCTTGTTCTCCGGAAGGAGCAGGCCGATCGTCTTGCTGTCGCCACCGCCGGCGGCGGAGTCGCCGTCGCCGGCCTTGCCACAGGCCGCGAGGGACACGGCCATGGACACCGCGGCCGTACCTATGACGACGCGACGCGTCATTGCGTTCATTGGGGTTGCCTCCCTGACGAGGCCGCGACACTGCGGCCGAGGTGGACGTGAGTCAACTCGGCCGCCACGCCGTCGTCAAGGAGTAAATTCTTAACGAGATGACAACGGTGCCATGCGTTATCTAAGTGAACGCAGGCGTAGTTGCCCGGCCGATGGCCTGATGGGCACCGTCCAGAAGGGTTGAATCGCCCATTTCACTCAGCACGAGGGCCAGGGCGCCCAGCACCTCGGCGCGCCCGCCGAGGGCCCCGGGCGCCACGGAGAGGTGGCGGGCCGCGCTGGGGATCGCGTACCGCGACACGGACTCGCGGATGGGCGCCAGGACCAGCTCGCCGGCCTCCGCGAGGTCGCCGCCGAGGACCACCCGGCTGGGGTTGAGGAGGTTGCAGAGGTTGGCGACGCCGCTGCCGATGTGGCGGCCCACGTCGGCGACGACGCGGCGGCAGCCGGGGTCCCCCTCGCGGGCGAGCTGGACGACCCGCTCCATGGTCAGGTCGGGCCCGTGGCCGGGCCGGAGCAGCGGCAGGACGTACCGCGCGGCCGTGAAGGTCTCCAGGCAGCCGCGGTTGCCGCAGCGGCAGACGGGGCCCGACTCGTCGAGGGTGATGTGCCCGATCTCCCCGGCGGTGCCGCCGGGGCCCCGGTAGATCTGCCCGTCGATGACGAGGCCGGCGCCGACACCGCTGGCGACCTTGATGTACGCGAGGTCGCGCACGCCCCGGCCGGCCCCCCACACCAGCTCGCCGAGGGCGCCGAGGTTGGCGTCGTTGTCGACGTACACGGGGACGCCGAGACGGGCGGAGAGCTCCTGACTGGGGTTGATGCCGGTCCAGCCCGGCAGGATCGACGTGGAGCCGAGCGTGCCGGAGGAGACGTCGATCGGGCCGGGGACGCCGAGGCCGACGCCGATCACCTTGTCGGGGCCGATCCCGGTGGTCTCGATCAGCCGCTTGACCAGGTGTTCCGCCCGGTCGAAGCCCTCGGCGGAGGAGGCGTCGACGTCGAGCGGCTCGGACTCCTCGGCGAGCACCTGGTGGGCGAGGTTGCCGACGGCGACGCGCAGGTGGGTGTGGCCGAAGTCGACGCCGATGACGATCCCGGCGTCGCCGCTGAGCGAGACGCTGCGGGCCCGGCGACCCCCCGCGGAGGTCGGGGTGACCTCGACCGTGCCGCCGTCCTTCAACTCCCGCACGATGTTGGAGACCGTCGCGGCGGACAGCCCGGTGGCCCTGGCGATCTCCGCCTGGGTGAGCGAACCGGCCATGCGGACGGCGCGCACGACCCGCTCGAGGTTGGCGCGATGCAGAGATGTCTGCGACCCCGGAGTCTCCATCGACTCTCTCACTCCTGCCGTTTTCTCCAACATGTGAACTCTAAGCTGAGCGTTTCGCGTTGGTCCCCGTCAAGACCTTGAGCGTTACGAAGCTCCGATGAGCGGCTAATGTCGCTGGAAATCCGATATGTCGGAAATAAGACACAAAGAAACCGCCCACCGGGGTCCGTGCTCCCGGTGGGCGGCCCGCGGTCCTTCGCTACTTCAAGGCACCGGCCGTCAGGCCCGCCTGCACCTGCCGCTGGAAGACCGCGTACACCACCAGCACGGGCAGCATCGCGATCATCATCCCGGCCATCAGCGCGCCCCAGTCGTTCTCGTACCCCTGCTGGAGCGCGATCATCGCCAGGCCCTGGGTGAGGACGTACTTGTCCTCCTGCTGGTTCAGCACCATCGGCAGCAGGTACTGGTTCCACTGCCCGAGGAAGTTGAAGATCCCGATGCTGATCAGTCCGGGCTTGGCCATCGGCAGCATGACCTGGAAGAACGTCCGGGTGTGCGAGGCCCCGTCGATCATCGCCGCCTCGGCCACCGAGGTCGGCAGGGTCCGGAAGAACGCCGTCATGAAGAAGACGGTGAACGGCAGCGAGTACGCGATGTAGACCAGGATCAGCCCGTGGTACGTGGCGAGGAGCGACGTACCCGGGAAGTCCCGCATGACGAAGAACAGCGGGATCACCAGCATGAACACCGGGAAGGACATGCCGGCGACGAACAGGTAGTAGACGAGCCGGTTCCCGGGGAAGGTGAAGCGGGCCAGGACGTACGCCGCCATCGAGCCCAGCACCATCGTCCCGACGACCGAACCGCCCACCACGATCGCGGTGTTGACGAAGTACCGGCCCATGTTCGCCTCGTCCCAGGCGTTCGACCAGTTCTCCCAGTGCAGGACGGTCGGCAGCCCCCACGGGTCGGTGAGGATGCCGTTGCTGTCCTTGAAGGCGCTCCACAGCACCCACAGCAGCGGCACGCCGACCATCAGCGCCCACAGCACGAGGATGCCGTGCGAGAAGACGTTGAGGACCCCGCCCTCGGAGGAGCGCGCGCCGGTCCGCCGCGGCGCCCGCCCGCCCCCGTGCGGACCCCTCGCCCCGCCGGCCGGTCCGTCCGTCTTCACGATCTCGTCGGTGGCCATGCGCCTCCCCCTCAGTACTCGATCCGCTCACGCCGCGCGAAGCGCAGCGTGAGGACGGCGAAGGCCATCGTGACGACGAGCATCGCGACGCCCATCGCCGCGGCGTAGCCGTACTGGCTGTCGCGGAACGCCGTCAGGTAGAGCCTGAGCGGCATGACGTCGGTCGCCCCGTCCGGGCCGCCCATGTTCACGGACATGATCTGGACCAGCGCGAAGGCGTCCAGGGCGATGATCCCCATGTACACCCAGCCCGTCTGGACCGTGTCCCACAGGAGGGGCAGCGTGATCCGGAAGAAGGTCGGGAAGCGGCCGGCGCCGTCGAGCAGGGCCGCCTCGTAGATGTCGCGCGGGATGGAGGCCATGGCCGCGGAGAACAGCACGACGTAGAAGCCGACGTGCCCCCAGACCATGACCGCGCTGATGCACCACAGCGCCAGGCTCTTCTCCCCCAGCCAGGCGTTCTGCAGCCCGTCCAGGCCGACCGCGCCGAGCAGGGAGTTCAGCATGCCGTCGGCGGGGTCCGGGTTGTAGATGTTGAACCAGATGACGGCGATGATTGTGACCGAGACGACCTGCGGGAAGAAGAAGACGAACTTGTAGAACCGCGATCCGGCGACCCCGGTGACCACCTCGTTCTTCCGCCGCCTGCCGCCCACGTTCAGCATGAACGCGAAGAACAGCCCGAGGGCGAGGGTCACCAGCGGGACGAACGCCAGCATGGAGACGTTGTGCCACAGCGCGTTCCAGAACTCGTCGCTCTCCCACAGCCGGACGAAGTTGTCGAGGCCGACGAACCGGGCCGTGCCCACCAGCCCCGACCAGTCCGTCATCGAGATCTGGAAGGCCTGGACGAAGGGTGAGACGACGAAGACGGCGTAGATGAGCAGAGGCGGGGCCAGGAAGCCCACGATGAATCGGTACTTGCCGTGCTGCATGGAGCTCCCGGCCCTTCCCCTCTTCGTCGGTGCCGCGGCGGTCGTCCGGCCGGCCCGGTCAGGCGGTGCGCTTGAACTTGGTGACGGAACCGTCCTTCGCCACCTTGTCGGCCTCCGCCTGGGTCTTCCTGATCCAGTCGGCGGCCTTCAGCTCGCCGGCGAGCAGCTGCCCGGTGAGGCCGCCGATCTTCTCGTCGGTGAGCGCGGGGTACCACTCCTGGAGCTGGAGGCTGATCAGGTTCTCCCCCGCCTCCTTGAAGACCTTGCTGGCGGAGGCGAGGCCGGGCGAGAGGGTCATGCCCTCCGTCGCGTCCACGACGCAGGTCAGCGACTTCACCTTCGTCGCGAAGTTCTGCGCGTGCTTCTTCGACAGCATGATGCGCAGCAGTTCCATGCCGCCGATCGGGTTCGCGCCCTTGGCGGAGACGAGGTACGGCTCGCTCGGCTCGGCGCGCAGGGTGCCGTGCGGCAGCTTGTCGCCGCCGCCGTCGAAGAGGGCGCCCACCGCCATGCCGAAGTCGCCCGGGGTGGTCGGCGCGGACTCGTTCTCCACCCAGGAGCCGTTGGGGAGGAAGACCGCCTTCCCCTTGTTCCAGGCGGTCTGCGACTGGATGTGGGTCAGGCCCTGGCTGCCCTCCAGGAAGTACTTCTTCGCGGCCAGCTCCTCGTAGTGCTCGACGACCTGGCGGACGCCGTCGTTCGACGTCCAGGCGTTCGGCTCCAGGTTGTCGATGGCGATCCACTTCTCCATGCCGCCGATCTTGGCGATCTGCGCGAAGAGGTTGAAGTGCACGTAGTACGGATACTTGCCCGCGTACGTCCAGGGCGCCAGGCCGGCCTTCTTGATCTCGCCGCAGAGCGCGACCATCTCGTCGAGGGTCTTCGGGTACGCCCAGCCCCTGGCGTCGAGGAGCTTCTGCGAGTACCAGGTGCCGTAGACGGTGAAGGCGTAGTACAGCACGTCGAACGTGTCGCCGTGCATGCCCTTCTCGATGGTGCTCGGGTGGATGGTGTCCCGCACCTTCTTCGCCGGGTCGTCCAGGGAGGGGGCGTCGAGCAGCGCGGCGAGGTCCTGGAGCTGGCCCTGGGTGGACAGCTTGTTCATGTCCAGGTGGTCGGCGCCGGAGTTGTCGATGACGTCGGGCGGGTTGCCGCCGGCGAAGCGCGGGGTGAGCTTGGGGCCGACCTGCTGGGTGCCGGTGTGCTTCACCTCGGCCTTGTAGGTGGCCTTGTAGTCGGCCTCGGCGTCCTTGGCGTACTGGTCGCCGAGCCCGCCCTTGAAGATGAACGCCTCCAGCGGGGCGCCCTCCTTCACGCCGAGCGGGTTCTTGGCGGTCTTCTCGCCGGCGGCGGCCGTCGTGTCGCCACCGCCACCACCGCCACCACCGCCGGTGGCGCAGGCGGACAGGAGGCCCATCGCGGGAACGGTGAGCAGACCGAGGGCGGCGGACCGCTTGATCAGATCGCGGCGGCCGGGGCCCGCGTGGCCCCCGGTGTCCCCGGGGGTGGAGCCGTCGTTGCGGGCGGAGGTGGATCCCATGCTCAAGTCCTCGCCTTCTCCAGGACTCAGGCGGTGCGCCGGTCGCCCGTACTGCTCGCCTCAGGCGAAGGGCCCCGCCACCGCGGTCGGTCGCTGCTGGGTCGTGCCGGGTCGTGCAGGGGTTCGCGCGTCCGCGTGACCGCTCGAACGAGCGGTCGTGCGGACGCCGACAGGTATAGTCCACTCCAGGTCAGCGGGGCAAGATCGATAACAGTATTCGGCAGGAGTCTTTCCCTAGTTGAGACCTCGGGGAAAAAACCCCGGCGCGCGGTGGCATTCGAAGACGGATTCCTCCGTCGTGAAAGCGTTCTTGAATTCGGTGGCCGCCTGGGGTAGGGCCCGGGCATTCTGACGCCCGTGCACGAACCCCACCAGCGTGTCCGCGCGCTTCACACCGACTCGACCGTCACCGTCCACCAGGCGTACTCCCCCGCCATCGGTCTGCCCGCCGCCCGTGACGGGCGGTTTCCGGCGTCCTGGAAACGGGACCGGATGACCTGGGTCAAACCTTCGTTCCTGTGGATGACGTACCGCCGCGGCTGGGCGGCGAAGGAGGGTCAGGAGACCGTGCTCGCGGTCGCGATCAGCCGCGCGGGCTTCGAGTGGGCGCTGCGGCACGCCTGCCTGTCGCACTACGCGCCCGGCCTGCACGCCGACCGGGACGCCTGGCGGCGGGAGCTGCGGGAGGCGCCGGCGCGCGTGCAGTGGGACCCCGAGCGCGACCTGCGGCTGCGACCGCTGCCGTACCGCTCGCTCCGGCTGGGGCTCGCGGGTGGGGCGGCGCGTCGGTACGCGGACGAGTGGACGGTCTCCGTCGAGGACGTCACCCCGCTCGCCCGCGAGGTCCACGCCCTGGTGCGCGCCGGGGACCTGGACGGGGCGCGCCGGCTGCTGCCGCGGGAGGAGCCGTACCCGGACGGGGACGGGCTGCTGGACCGAGTGGTGGCGGCCGGCTGAGCGGCCGGGAACGGCGGGAGGGCCGCACCCCGCGCGAAACGGGGTGCGGCCCTCCGCCGCTGACCTGCCGGGGCCTCAGCCGCGGATCAGGTTGCGCAGCACGTACTGCATGATGCCGCCGTTGCGGTAGTAGTCGGCCTCACCGGGGGTGTCGATGCGGACGACCGCGTCGAACTCGACGCCCGTGTCGGTGGTGACCTTGACCGTGCGCGGCGTGGTGCCCTCGTTCAGCTCGGTGACGCCCGAGATGGAGAAGGCCTCCTCGCCCGTCAGGCCCAGCGACTGGGCGGACGCGCCCTCCGGGAACTGGAGCGGCAGGACGCCCATGCCGATGAGGTTCGAGCGGTGGATGCGCTCGTAGGACTCGGCGATGACGGCCTTGACGCCGAGCAGCGCGGTGCCCTTGGCGGCCCAGTCGCGCGACGAGCCGGAGCCGTACTCCTTGCCGGCCAGGATGACCAGCGGGACGCCGGCGGCCTGGTAGTTCTGCGAGGCGTCGTAGATGAAGGAGACCGGGCCGCCCTCCTGCGTGAAGTCGCGCGTGTAGCCGCCCTCGGTGCCCGGCGCGATCTGGTTGCGCAGGCGGATGTTGGCGAACGTACCGCGGATCATGACCTCGTGGTTGCCGCGGCGGGAGCCGTAGCTGTTGAAGTCGCGGCGCTCGACGCCGTGCTCCGTGAGGTACTTGCCGGCCGGGGTGTCGGCCTTGATGGCACCGGCCGGGGAGATGTGGTCGGTGGTGACCGAGTCGCCCAGCTTGGCGAGGACGCGGGCGCCCGTGATGTCCTCGACCGGGGTGGTCTCCATCGTCATGCCCTCGAAGTACGGGGGCTTGCGGACGTAGGTGGACTCCGGGTCCCACTCGAAGGTGTCGCCGGTGGGGATCGGCAGGGCCTGCCACTGGGCGTCGCCCGCGAAGACGTCCTGGTAGGACTTGGAGAACATGTCCTCGCCGATGGCGCTCGCGACGACCTCGTTGACCTCGGCCTCGGTCGGCCAGATGTCCTTCAGGTGGACCGGGTTGCCGTCCTGGTCCGTGCCGAGGGCGTCCTTGGTGATGTCCACCTTCATGGAGCCCGCGATGGCGTACGCGACGACCAGCGGCGGGGACGCCAGGTAGTTCATCTTGACGTCCGGGTTGATCCGGCCCTCGAAGTTGCGGTTGCCGGAGAGGACGGACACGACGGCGAGGTCGTGCTCGTTGACGGCCTCGGAGACCTCCTCCGGCAGCGGGCCGGAGTTGCCGATGCAGGTGGTGCAGCCGTAGCCGACGAGGTTGAAGCCGACCTTGTCGAGGTACGGGGTCAGGCCCGCCTTGTCGAAGTAGTCGGTGACGACCTTGGAGCCCGGGGCGAGGGTGGTCTTGACCCACGGCTTGCGGGTCAGGCCCTTCTCGACGGCCTTCTTCGCGACGAGCGCGGCGGCGACCATCACGTACGGGTTGGACGTGTTGGTGCACGAGGTGATCGCGGCGACGGTGACGGCGCCGTGGTCGATCTCGTACGTCGAGCCGTCGGCGGCGGTGACGGTGACCGGGTGGGACGGGACCGCCCGGTCCGTGGCCTCGTCGTGCTGCGGGGCGCCGGCGCCGTTGTCGTCGTGGCCGTAGGCGGGGGCGTCGGAGGCGGGGAACGACTCGGCACTCGCCTCGTCGACCGGGGAGGCCACGCCGTGCGGCTGCTCCTGCTGCGGGACGCCTGGCTTGCGGTCGTCGCCGCCGGTGACGCCCGCCTCGACGTAGTTGAGGACGTCGACCTTGAACTGCTCGGCGGCGTCGGCGAGGACGATGCGGTCCTGCGGGCGCTTCGGTCCGGCGATGGAGGGGACGACCGTGGAGAGGTCGAGCTCCAGCTTCTCGGAGAAGTCCGGCTCGGCGGCCGGGTCCAGCCACAGGCCCTGCTCCTTGGCGTACGCCTCGACGAGCGCGACCTGCTGCTCGGAGCGGCCGGTGAGCTTGAGGTACTTCAGCGTCTCGTCGTCGATCGGGAAGATCGCGGCGGTGGAGCCGAACTCCGGCGACATGTTGCCGATGGTGGCGCGGTTGGCGAGCGAGGTGGCGGCGACGCCCTCGCCGTAGAACTCGACGAACTTGCCGACGACGCCGTGCTTGCGCAGCATCTCGGTGATGGTGAGCACCAGGTCGGTGGCGGTGGTGCCGGTGGGCAGCTCGCCGGTCAGCTTGAAGCCGACGACGCGCGGGATGAGCATGGAGACCGGCTGGCCGAGCATCGCGGCCTCGGCCTCGATGCCGCCGACGCCCCAGCCGAGGACGCCGAGGCCGTTGACCATGGTGGTGTGCGAGTCGGTGCCGACGAGGGTGTCGGGGTACGCCTGGCCGCCGCGGACCATGACCGTGCGGGCCAGGTGCTCGATGTTCACCTGGTGGACGATGCCGGTGCCGGGCGGGACGACCTTGAACTCGTCGAAGGCGGTCTGGCCCCAGCGCAGGAACTGGTAGCGCTCCTTGTTGCGGCCGTACTCGAGCTCCACGTTCTGCGCGAAGGAGTCGTGGCTGCCGAACTTGTCGGCGATGACGGAGTGGTCGATGACCAGCTCGGCCGGGGCCAGCGGGTTGATCTTCGACGGGTCGCCGCCGAGCTCCTTGACGGCCTCGCGCATGGTGGCGAGGTCCACGACACACGGCACACCGGTGAAGTCCTGCATGATCACACGGGCCGGGGTGAACTGGATCTCCTGGCTCGGCTGCGCCTGGGAGTCCCAGCCGCCGAGGGCCCGGATGTGGTCGGCGGTGATGTTCGCGCCGTCCTCGGTGCGGAGCAGGTTCTCCAGCAGGACCTTGAGGCTGTACGGCAGGCGGGCCGAGCCCTCAACCTTGTCCAGCCGGAAGATCTCGTACGACTCGTCGCCCACGCGCAGCGTGCTGCGGGCGTCGAAGCTGTTCGCCGACACGACAGTCTCCTTCATCAATGTGCGCGTTCAACCGCATCCTGCCGCCATGGCGTCTCGCCGATTCGCTAAGGTAAGGCTTAGTTAGGCTAGCCTTACCCATGCGGGGCGACCGCGGTGCGTCGTCAGCAGATATCTCGATGTCGAGATAACTCTAGTACATCCCCGCTCCGCGGTCATGTGCCCACGCCCCCTGTCCGCCGCATCCGGTCCGGGCGTTCGACGGCGGGCCCGTTCGTCCGGGCTTCCCCGCCGGTGGATCCGGCCCTCCAGGGGGCCGCCGGGGGCCCGCACCGGCCGGCGCGGAGGCCGCGCGGCCGTGCGCCGGGCCGCCGGGGTGGCGGGGTGGCGGGGTGGCGGCGCGCCCCGGCCCCCGTCCCGCGTCGCCGCGGGCGGAGGCGGCGTGCCCGCGCAGGGCGGTTCGAGCGGCCGGCGGGGAGCGGCCGGCGCGCGGCCGGGACCGGCCCGCGGGAATCCGGGTCGACCCGGGGCGCCGCGCGGGGGATCCTCGACGCGAACCGGACCGAGGAGACGAGTTGATCACGGAGTACCAGCAGCGGCTGCGGGAGCGCTACCTCACCGCCCCCGTCATGCCGGCCCCGGCGCCCTGGCGCCCCGTCCCGGACGGCGGGATCGCCGTCGGCGGCCTGCTCGGCATCGGCTTCGCCGTCCACCCGGACACCGGGCACGACCTCGTCATGGTCGTGTCCGGCGGCGGGCACGGCCTCTTCGACGCGGTCACCGGCGAGAGGACCGCACGCGACCGGGATCCCGATCCCGCCACCAGCACCCCCGACGCCCACCCGGACCTCGCCTGCCCCGGCCTCGGCCCCCTCGCGGGCTCCCCGGTCCGCATCGCCGGCCTCTTCGGCGGCGGTCTGCACGCCACCACCCCGGACGGGTGGACGCTGGACGTCGTCAGCCCGGACTGGCCCCACGACCGCGTCGTCCTCTCCGCCGACGGCGGAGCGCACCGAGGACCGGCGGGAGGCACCTGGTGGCACGTCTTCCACTCCCGGTACTCGGAGCTGCGCGCCGCCGGCTTCTCCCCGTCCGGCCGCACCCTGGCGGTCGCCACCAGCAGCGACCTCACCCTCTGGGCCCGCCCGGAGTTCCACGTCGGGGACTGAGCGCGCCCCGGGGCCCCGGGCACCCTGGTGCCCGTCCGGGCACGGCGGGCGCCGCGACGGCCGGGCGGGGTGCCGGGGGCCGCCCCCTCCCCTGCCGCCGGCGTCCGTTGCCACGGCGTCCGGGGTCTGGTGGGGTGGGGGGATGACCGCCCTGACGGAGCGGGTGCTGCGGGGGCTGCGGCGGTTCAACGACGCCCACCCGTGGGACCACAACGCCCACTACCACCCCTGGATCCTGCGGCAGTTGCCCCGGCGGGCCGGCGTGGCGCTCGACGCCGGGTGCGGGACCGGGGACCTGGCCCGGCTGCTCGCCGGACGCGTCGGGCGCGTGGAGGGGGTCGACGCCGATCCGGGGATCGTGGCCCGCGCGCGGGCGCTGACGCCCGCCGGCGCCCCGGTGGCCTTCCGCGTCGGCGACGTCCTCGCCGGGGCGCCGCGGGACCGGTACGACGTCGTCACCTGCGTCGCCGTCCTCCACCACCTGCCGTTCGCCGACGCCCTCACCGCCTTCCGCCGGTGCCTCGCACCCGGCGGGACCCTCGTCGTCGTCGGGCTCTTCCGGCCCCGGACCCCCACCGACCACCTGCTCGGCGCCGCCGCGGTCCCCCTCAACGCCGCCGTCGGCTGGCTGCGCAACGGGGGCCGCCCCGCGCCCCGGCCCGTCTCCATGAGCGCCCGGACCCGGCCGGCGGACATGGACTTCGGCGACATCGTCCGCGAGGCGCGGCGCATCCTGCCCGGCGCCCGGCTGCGGCGGCGGCTGTTCTGGCGGTACACCCTCGTCTGGCGGCGCCCCTGACCCGGCCGCGCAGGAGTGCGGGAAGGGGTCCGCGCCCTCGCCGAGCCCGCCCGGGCGCCGGACCGCGTTCCTCCCGGGCCGCCCCGCCGCCGGTGCCGTGTCGACCCCGCCGTCACGACGCCATGCCGGCGTCCTCCCCCGCGCCCCGGTGAGCGGGCCACCGCGCATCGGGGGCTCGCGGGCGGGGATGGGCCGACATCGCCCCACTGGTCCGATTCAGGCCAATTCTGACGATTATCGAGAGATAGCCGCAATGCCGGGTAACCATGGAGAGATGACGATGGCTCACCCTCTGCGGGCCCCAACCACCGTACGCCACACGAGGCATGACCCGTACGGCGCAGCCCAACGAGAACCACATCTCATATCTGAGATAGCCTGACGCCATGGCAGACGACTACCTCGTACGTATCGGCAAGCTCATCCGTGACGCCCGGCAGCACCGCGGCTGGACTCAGACGCAGCTCGCCGAGGCGCTGGCCACCAGTCAGAGTGCGGTGAACCGCATCGAGCGCGGCAACCAGAACATCAGCCTTGAGATGATCGCCCGTATCGGCGAGGCGCTCGACAGTGAGATCGTCTCACTGGGCTACGCGGGGCCCATGCACCTGCGGGTGGTCGGCGGCCGCCGCCTGTCCGGCGCCATCGACGTGAAGACGAGCAAGAACGCGTGCGTGGCGCTGCTCTGCGCCTCGCTGCTGAACAAGGGCCGCACGGTCCTGCGCCGGGTCGCGCGGATCGAGGAGGTCTACCGGCTCCTGGAGGTCCTCAGCTCCATCGGCGTCCGCGCCCGCTGGATCAACGACGGCAGGGACCTGGAGATCGTGCCGCCCGCCGAGCTGAACATGGAGGCCATCGACGCGGACGCGGCCCGCCGCACCCGCTCGATCATCATGTTCCTGGGGCCGCTGCTGCACCGGGTGCACTCCTTCAAGCTGCCCTACGCCGGCGGCTGCGACCTCGGCACGCGCACCATCGAGCCGCACATGATCGCCCTGCGCCGCTTCGGTCTGGACATCACCGCCACCGAGGGGCTCTACCACGCCGAGGTCGACCCGGCGGTCTCCCCGGACCGCCCGATCGTCCTGACCGAGCGCGGCGACACGGTCACCGAGAACGCGCTCCTGGCGGCCGCGCGCCACGACGGCACCACCGTCATCCGCAACGCCTCCTCCAACTACATGGTCCAGGACCTGTGCTTCTTCCTGGAGGCCCTCGGCGTGCGCGTGGAGGGCGTCGGCACGACGACGCTCACCGTGCACGGCGTCCCGCACATCGACGTGGACGTCGACTACTCGCCGTCCGAGGACCCGGTCGAGGCGATGAGCCTGCTGGCCGCCGCGGTCGTCACCGAGTCGGAGCTGACGATCCGCCGCGTGCCGATCGAGTTCCTGGAGATCGAGCTGGCGGTCCTGGAGGAGATGGGCCTCGACCACGACCGGTCCACCGAGTACACCGCGGACAACGGCCGTACGCGGCTGACGGACCTGACCGTGCGGCCCTCCAAGCTGGAGGCGCCCATCGACAAGATCCACCCCATGCCGTTCCCCGGCCTGAACATCGACAACGTGCCGTTCTTCGCGGCCATCGCCGCGTCCGCGCAGGGCCAGACCCTCATCCACGACTGGGTCTACGACAACCGCGCCATCTACCTGACCGACCTCAACCGGCTCGGCGGGCGCCTCCAGCTCCTCGACCCGCACCGCGTCCTCGTCGAGGGCCCCACCCGCTGGCGCGCCGCCGAGATGATGTGCCCGCCGGCCCTGCGCCCCGCGGTGGTGGTGCTCCTCGCCATGATGGCCGCCGAGGGCACCTCCGTCCTGCGCAACGTGTACGTCATCAACCGCGGCTACGAGGACCTCGCGGAGCGCCTCAACTCGGTGGGCGCCCAGATCGAGATCTTCCGCGACATCTGACCGCCTTCGGAGGGAGCGCCGCCACGTCCCCGGCCGCCGGAGCGTGATGTGTGCGGCCTCGGGAAGCACCGGGGCGGGGGTCCGGCCCGTCGGGCCCCCGCCCCGGTGGCCGGTCCGTGTGCGAAGCACCCGCGAACGGCGAGGACGAGGCGGGCGGGTGTCGCCGGGGCCGCGCCCCCGGCGCGGGCGGGCCGCACCGCTGTGCGGGCGGGGGTCATCCCCGACCGTCGACCGGGTCCAGTTCCTCGTCGTCGTCTTCGTCGTCCTCGTCGAAGTCCTCGTCGAAGGGATTGGCGAAGATCGACAGCAACGTTTCCTCGACCGGGTCGCCGACCTCGTCCTCGGTGAGGAGGATCCGGCGGAGCATGTTCAGCGGGTACAGATAGCTTTCCGGGTCGTCGGGGACGCCGACGCAGGGGTGATCGAGCGCGGAGGTCTCCCCGGCCGCGCCGAAGAACGGTTCGAGCTCCCCGCTGACGATGTCGGGGATGTACTTCCACGCCATCGCCTGGTGGCGGCAGAAGACCTCTCCCACGTACCAGATCGCGCCCTGGACGAAGGGCGTCATGCGCCGGGCGGTGATCTCCTCCATGCTGTGCGCGGTCTCCCGGACCAGACCGTCCAGGACCCCCAAGGAGGCCGGGGTGAAGTCCAGCACGTCCGCGTGGGAGGTCTGTTCGGCCCACCTTCCGTGGGCGCCTTGGCGCTCGCCCAACCACCTGAGCAGGTCGGGGTGCCGGGTCGGGTCGTACGTCTCGTCGGGGTCGGTCATGCCGTCGACGGTAGTGGACACGGTCGGCGTCACCGTCCCGGTGTCGCCGGGCGGATGCCCGACTCGCCCGACAAACCCTTGCCGGCTCGGCGTTGGACTCCTCTAGTGTGTCGGTCGACGGGCGGCGAAAAGCTGACACGGGGGCCCAGCTAGCCGCTCGCCCGCACCGCTCAGGTCCCGTGGCCCCCAGGACGGGGGACACGCATGAGAACACAGATACCCATCCGTACCCGGCTCCGGCGACGCCTGGCTTCCTGCCTCGCGGTCGCCTCGGCGGCCGGGATGATGCTCGTCGGCCTCCCCGCCGCCGCGAACGCGGCGCCCGGCGACTACGCCAAGGTCACGTCCGGCGGACGGTGCGACAAGATGCACCTCGGCAAGACGCTCCCCCGCACCCCGAACAACTCCGGAACCCCCACCGGCCAGCACCATTGGACCAGGAGCGGCCCGGACGAGGAGTACTACTTCAACCTCGAGTTCAAGGGCTTCGAAAACGTCCCCACGCCCACTCGCACCGACCTGAACGGCGTCGGCAACACCGACGCCGACATCAGGAAGTGGGACGCCGCCTACCGGGCGTCGAAGGATCCCGAGGACATGAAGCGCGCCATCTGGGCTCGCTACGCCCGCTACATCCAGGGCAAGCCGTCCCCGAAGGCGTTCAGGAAGTGGGTGCCCCAGAACCTCGTCGGTGCCCAGCACTCCCGGGAGAAGGGCGGCGTCTTCGAGCGGAAGACCGTCCAGGACTACAACCTCGTCGGCCCGGACTGGCTGTGCGAAGTGAAGGTCGAGATCTTCGACAAGGACGGCAACAAGATCGCCTCCCGGCGTTACGACGCCTACAACCAGCGCACCGGCGACCTGGGCGAGTTCAAGGCCGACGGCAAGCGGAAGACCGACCAGTTCAAGAACGACAAGGTCATCCTGCGCCACAAGGACGCGAAGCACGACTTCACGAAGTCGAAGTTCACCATGTACGCCGGGGAGAGGCCCAACGGGGCCACCACCAGGGAGTACAAGGCGGAGAACGCCAAGCTCCGCGCCGAACGAGGGTCGGGGGGCAACCCGATCCGGATCGCGGAGCGGCGGGCCACGGCGAAGGGGCTGTGGCCGCAGACGAAGTACACCGCGTCCTACCCGGTGTTCAATCCGCGGCCGAACACCGGCACCCAGGGCCCGATCAACTCCCTCGCCCACGACTCCGGCAAGGACCCGGCGCAGGCGCGGCAGATCCAGAACCAGCACAACCAGCTGAACACCCGCGGTGTCCTCGGCCGCGGCCCCGGCGGCGTCGACTTCTCCACCCTGGAGCTCCAGTACGTCGGCACCCCCGTGAAGGGCAGGGGGCTGGACTACAGCATGAAGGCCGACTTCGTGCCCGACGAGGACGAGAACCCCGGCTGGGGCGGGCAGGCGAAGCTCGAACTGGCCTCGGACGCCCTGTTCACGTGGCTGGCCCTCACCCCCGACAGGCAGTGGGTGAACCTGAATCCGGACCAGCCGGACACGATCATGGACAAGGGGTTCGGCGAGACCGAGGCCGGACGGGTCCTCCTCGTGGCCGACATGGAGATGAAGCGGGACTTCTCCCGCGCCATGGACCCGAAGAAGTCCCCCGGCAAGGAGTTCATGGACGCCGCCCCCAAGGTCGACGGGGTGCCGTGCTGGGGATCCGGCCGCAACTGGATCGTTCCCGGCCGGGCGAAGGTCCGCGAGCAGGACGGCGGCATCTACATCCTCGACGCCCCGCTCGAGGTCAACCACGCGGCGATGGACTTCGACACCCCCGTGCACGGCGAGGACTGCTCCAAGAAGCTCACCGCGGCGGAGAAGGAGCGCAGCCACCAGCTGATCGACCGCTACCTCGTGCCGCACGTCGAGAAGCAGATCAACACCGAGAAGAAGTACGCCGACCTGCGCCGCGTCTACAAGTCCCGGGTGGCCGCCGAGTGGATCCGGCAGCAGGACGCCAGGAAGGCCACCGACTTCCGGCCCATCATCGACAGCAACGACCTCAAGCGCTGGCCGCTGCGGGGCGAGAACGCCGACTGGGACAAGCGCACCGTGTGGAAGGAGATGGTGGAGTCCTTCACCAAGGGTGATTTCACGTACGAGTGGCCCCTGGGCGACGGACGCGTCTACACCTTCTTCGTGGGCGGCGTCGACTTCTCCGAGGCCCCCAAGCGCAACATCACCTCCGCGGAGTTCCAGCTCCGGCACCGGCACCTTCCCCAGACCACGAAGGACAGCGTGCGGGCGCAGACCTCCGCGCGGGACGCCGATGTGACGTTCCTCGGCGGGAGCGGCACCGCGAGGACCGACGACGGGAAGCCCGTCCCCAGCCCGACGCCGACCCCCACGGGCACGCCGACCCCCACGCCCTCCCCCACGGGCACGGGGAAGCCGACGCCGACCGACGCCCCGTCGGCTCCGGTGCCGGACCCCACCACCCCGGGCCCCGGTGACACCGGCACGCCCACCCGGCCCCCGGCGAAGGACCCGGCCGGCGGTCTCGCCGACACCGGGTCGGACACCCCGGTCGGCCTGATCGGCGCCCTCGCCGCCGTCGCCGTCGCGGCGGGCGGAGCGCTGACGTGGTGGATGCGCCGCCGCAAGGCGGACACCACCGGCTGAGATCAGTCCGCAGCGACGGCTGTGTGAAGAGGCCCCCTCCCCGGTGCGGCGGGGAGGGGGCCTCTTCACGTCCTCAGGGCCGTGGAGGAACTCACCGGTACGGACGGGCGAGTCGACCGCGTCGGTCCGGTCGCGTCCGGTCCGGCCGCGGTGCGGGGCGACCACGGTTGCGGGCGGCCTCGGGACACGCCTCACGGGTACGGGGGCCCGGTCCGTCGATCGGCACGAGCGGAGTTCCCCGAAGCGGAGCTCGAGGCGATGTCGGTGCCCCTCGACCCGTCCGCCGGCCGGCCGGAAGCCGAACAGGACGCGCGCCGGCGCCTGGCGCGGCTGCGGGCCGCCGTCGTCGCGCGGGGACTCGGCCGGTAGGCGGGTTCGCGTGCGACCGGTCCCGCCGGCCACCGGATCCGCCCGCAGCCGTCGCGTACCGGTCGCGCCGGTTTCCGGCCCGGCGGGAGCGTGACCGGCAGGGGCGTCCCGCGCCGCCGCCGTGGGGGCGGGGCGCCCCGCGCGGTCCGGGGGTCAGCGGTCCTCGGCGGCCCACAGCGACCGCACGTGGCCGAGGTGCCGGGCCATGCACGCCTCGGCCGCCGCCGCGTCGCCCGCGAGCATCAGGTCGAGCAGCTCCAGGTGCTCGCGGGCGGACGCGATCAGCAGGCCGCGTTCGTCGAGGGCGGTCAGGCCGTACAGGCGGGAGCGCTTGCGCAGGTCCCCGACGGTCTCGACGAGCCGGTCGTTGCCGTGCAGCCCGAGCAGCGACAGGTGGAAGCGGCGGTCGGCGTCGAGGTAGCCGATGAGGTCGTGGCCGCGGGCCGACACGACGATCTCCTCGGCGACCGGCCGCAGCGCCTCCAGCTGCTCGCGGGTCGCGGAGCGGGTGACGGCGCCGACCGTGGGCACCTCGATCAGCGCGCGGAGCTCCGAGTACTGGTCGAGGTCGCGTTCGCTGACCTCGGTCACCCGGAACCCCTTGTTCCGTACCGGCTCGACCAGGCCCTCGCGGGCCAGGTCGAGCATCGCCTCCCGCACCGGGGTGGCGGAGATGCCGAAGTCCGCGGCGAGCGCCGGGGCCGAGTAGACCCGGCCCGGCTGGAGCTCACCGGAGATCAGGGCGGCGCGCAGGGCGTGGGCGACCTGGTCGCGCAGGCGCTCCTGCGCGGTGATGAGGTGCGGCTGTTTCAAGTGGCCACCCATGGCCTACCTCCGGGCTGCTGCCGTCGTGCGTCGTGCGATCGCGGTCACCTCAGAGTAGGAAACCCGCCGGGAACGGATCGTCGGGGTCCAGGAAGTACTGGGCCGTGCCGGTGATCCACGCCCGTCCCGTGACGGTCGGGACGACGGCGGGCAGGCCGCCGACCGTCGTCTCGGCGACGAGCCGCCCGGTGAACCGGGTCCCGAGGAACGACTCGTTGACGAAGTCCCGGCCCAGCGGCAGCCGCCCGCGCGCGTGGAGCTGCGCCATCCGCGCGGAGGTGCCCGTGCCGCACGGGGAGCGGTCGAACCAGCCCGGGTGGATGGCCATCGCGTGCCGGGAGTGCGCGGCGTCCGAGCCGGGCGCGGCCAGGTAGACGTGCTTGAGCCCGCCGATCCCCGGGTCCTCCGGGTGGACCGGCCGGTCCGCGTCGTTGACGGCCTCCATGATCGCGAGGCCGGCGGCGAGGAGGTCGTCCTTGCGGGACCGGTCGAAGGGCAGGCCCAGCGCGTCCAGCCGGACGAAGGCGTAGAAGTTCCCGCCGTAGGCCAGGTCGTAGGGGACCGTGCCGAAGCCGGGCACCTCGACCGTGCGGTCCAGGGCCACGGCGAACGCGGGCACGTTGGTGAGGGTGACCGCCTTCGCCGCGCCGTCCTCCACCCGCACGTCCGCGCAGACGAGTCCGGCGGGGGTGTCGAGGCGGACGGTGGTGACCGGTTCGGTGACGGCCACCATGCCCGTCTCGACGAGGACGGTGGCGACGCCGATCGTGCCGTGCCCGCACATCGGCAGCGCGCCGGACACCTCGACGTACAGCACGCCGTAGTCGGCGTCGGGGCGGGTGGGCGGCTGGAGGATGGCGCCGCTCATCGCGGAGTGGCCGCGCGGCTCGTACATCAGCAGGGTGCGGACGTGGTCGAGCCGGTCGACGAGGTGGCGGCGGCGCTCGGCCATGGTGGCGCCGGGCAGGACGCCGACGCCGCCGGTGACGACCCGGGTGGGCATGCCCTCGGTGTGCGAGTCGACGGCGTGGTAGACGTGGCGGGTACGCATCGGCGGGCCTCCGGTGGTCAGTCCAGGCCCTCGGCGAGGGCCTTCTCGGTGGCCGCGCGGACGGCGGCGGCCTGCTCGCCGGTGAGCGGGGAGCGCGGCGGGCGGGTGGGGCCGCCGGGGCGGCCGGCGATGTCCATGGACAGTTTGATGGCCTGTACGAACTCGGTCCTGGAGTCCCAGCGCAGCAGCGGGTGCAGGACCCGGTACAGCGGCAGGGCGAGGTCCAGGTCGTGGGTGGTGGCGGCCCGGTAGAGGGCGGCGCAGGCACCGGGCAGGGCGTTGGGGTAGCCGGCGATCCAGCCGACCGCGCCGGCGAGGGCGAGTTCGAGCAGGACGTCGTCGGCGCCGACGAGCAGGTCCAGGTCGGGGGCGAGTTCGGCGAGCTCGTAGGCGCGGCGGACGTCGCCGCTGAACTCCTTGACGGCGACGACGTGCCCGTCGCCGTGCATCCGGGCGAGCAGGGAGGGCGTCAGGTCGACCTTCGTGTCGTGCGGGTTGTTGTACGCGACGACCGGCAGCCCGGCCCGGGCCACCTCGGCGTAGTGGGCGCGGACGGCCGCGTCGTCGGCGCGGTACGCGTTGGGCGGCAGGAGGAGCACGGAGCCGCAGCCGGCGTCGGCGGCCCGCTCGGCCCAGCGGCGGGCCTCGGCGCTGCCGTACGCGGAGACGCCGGGCATCACGCGGGCGCCGTCGCCGGCCGCCTCGACGGCGACCCGGACGACGCGGTCCCGCTCGTCGTCGCCGAGGGTCTGGTACTCGCCGAGGGAGCCGTTGGGGACGACGCCGTCGCAGCCGTCGGCGACGAGGCGGGCGACGTGCTCGGCGTAGGCGTCGTAGTCGACGGACAGGTCGTCGCGCAGGGGCAGGGCGGTGGCGACCATGATGCCGTGCCAGGGTCGGGTGCGGTTGTCCGGCTGGGTCATGCGCGGGCTCCTCGGTCGGTGGGGTCGGTGGTGGGCGGGGCGGCCAGGTGGCCGAGGGGTACGGGGCAGGACAGGGGGCGGCGGTCGGGGGCGGGGGGCTCGCCGGCGAGGCGGGCGACGGCCTGCCCGCACATGCGGCCCTGGCACCAGCCCATCCCGGCGCGGGTGAGCAGCTTGACGGTGCGGGCGTCGTGGGCGCCGAGGTCGGCGACGGCCTCGCGGACGCGGCCGGCGGTGACCTCCTCGCAGCGGCACACCTCGGTGGTGTCGTCGAGCCAGCCGGTCCAGCCGGGGCCGGGCCGGTGCGCGGCGGCCATCGTGTCGGCGAACGCGCGCAGCCTGGCGCGGCGGCGGGTGAGGGCGGCGGTGCGGCGCGGGTCGCGGGGCGTGCCGCGCAGGGCGTGGGCGATGGCGTCGGCGGCGATCTCCCCCTCGGTGAGCGCCAGGTCGGCGCCGCCGACGCCGCCGGTCTCCCCCGCGGCCCACACGCCGGGCACGGTCGTCGCCTGGTCGGCGTCGACGACGAGCGCGGGGGTGTCGTCCGGGGTGCGGCGGGTGGCGCAGCCGAGGCCGGTGGCGAGCTCCAGCTGCGGTACGAGGCCGTGCCCGACCGCGAGGGCGTCGCACGGGACGCGGCGGGAGGTGCCGGGGACGGGCCGCCAGTCCCGGTCGAGCCGGGTGACGGTGACCGCTTCGACGCGGGTGGTGCCGTGGGCGGCGGTGACGGCGTGCCGGGTGAGCAGCCGGGCGGCGTGGCGCAGGAGCGTGCCGCCGTGGAGGGCGGCCTCGGCGAGCTTCCCCGGGTTGCGCAGGAGGGTGGGCAGTCCGCTCGCGTACGCGGTGTAGTCGGCGGCCTCCACGACGGCCGGCACCCGCGCCCCGGCGGCGGCGAGCGAGCCGGCGACGGCGAGCAGCAGGGGGCCGCTGCCGGCGACGACGACGCGCCGGCCGGGCAGGACGAGCCCGGACTTCAGCAGGGCCTGCGCGCCGCCCGCGCCGACGACGCCCGGCAGGGTCCAGCCGGGGAAGGGGAGGTGGCGTTCGTACGCGCCGGTGGCGAGCAGGACGGTGCGGGCGTGGACGGTGGCGGGCGCCTCGTCGGGGCCGGCGACGGCGTGCAGCGCCCATGCCCCGTCGGCCCCGTCGTGCGGGACGACCGTCCACACGTGGTGGGCGGGCAGGTGGGTGACGCGGCCGGCGCGGCGGTGGGCCGCCAGCCGGCGGGCGCGGGGGGCGAAGTGGCGCCGGCCGTGGAGGGAGGGCGGGTGGGCCTGCCCGGCGGCGTGGCGGTGGATCTGGCCGCCGGGGCGCTCCCCCGCGTCGAGCAGCACGACCCTCAGGCCCCGGTCGGCGGCGGTGACGGCGGCGGCGAGCCCGGCGGGGCCCGCGCCGACGACGGCGAGGTCAGCGGACGGGGTCATGGCCGGTGCCCTCCTGGGTGGTGACGGTGTCGCCGGGGCGTACGGGCAGCAGGCAGGCGCGTTGGTTGGGGCGGCCGTTGACGGTGGCGAGGCAGTCGTGGCAGGTGCCGATGAAGCAGAACGCGCCGCGGGGGGCGCGCCGGTGGCGGGTGGTGCGCCAGGACGTGATCCCGGCCGCCCAGAGCGCGGCGGCGAGGGTCTGTCCGGGTACGGCGGTGAGCGGCGTGCCGTCGAAGGTGAAGCGGTGGGGCGTCACGGTGGCTCCTGGGGTGCGGGGCCCGCGGGCGCCGAGGGGCGCGGCGGACCGGGGCGGGGCCGGTCAGGGGGTGAAGCGGTCCGGGCGGAACGGGGCGGCGGGGACGGGGGGTTCGGCGCCCGTCAGCGCGGCCGTGACCAGCACGGCCGTGGCCGGGGCCAGGCCGATGCCCGCGCCCTCGTGGCCGCACGCGTGGTGCAGGCCCGGCACGCGGGGGTCCGGCCCGATGGCCGGGAGGTGGTCGGGTAGGTACGGCCGGAACCCGCAGTACGCGCGGATCGCGTGCACCCGCTCCAGTGCCGGGAACAGCGCCACGGCCCGTGCCGCCAGCCGGTGCAGTGCCTCGGTCGACAGGGTCCGGTCGAACCCGACCCGTTCCCGGGTCGCCCCGATCAGCACCGGCCCCGCCGGGGTGCCCTCCACGACGGCGGAGGACTGGAGGTCCGCGGAGCCGCTGGCGACGTCCGCGACGTAGTCCGCCGCGTACACCTTGTGCCGGACGAAACCCGGTGGCAGCGGTTCGGTGACGAGGACGAAGCCGCGCCGGGGCATCACCGGCAGCCGGGTGCCGGCGAGGGCGGCGACGTGGCCGCCCCAGGTGCCGGCGGCGTTGACGACGGCGGGGGCGCGAAGGTCGCCGCGTGGAGTGCGGACGCCCCGTACGGTGCCGTCCGGGCCGGTCAGGACGGCGGTCACCTCCTCGCCGAGCCGTACGGCGGCGCCCATGCGGCGGGCGGCGCGCAGGAGGGCGGCGGCGGCGCGGGCGGGCTGGACCTGGGCGTCCTGCGGGTAGTGGACGCCGCCGGCCAGGCCGGGCGCCAGTCCCGGCTCCAGGCGGGCCAGTTCGCCGGGGGCGACCTCGTGGGCGGTGACGCCGGCCGCGCGCTGGCCGGCGGCGAGGGCGCGGAGCGCGGTGAGGGCGGTCCCGTCGGACGCGACGACGAGGCCGCCCTTCGGCTCGTACTCGATGGCGTCCCGGGGCGGGAGGGCTTCGGCGAGTTCGCGCCACAGCCGGGTGGAGAGCAGCGCGAGGTCGAGCTCGGCCCCCGCCTCCTTGTCGGAGACGAGGAGGTTGCCCTCGCCGGCTCCGGTGGTCCCGCCGGCGACGGGGCCGCGGTCGACGACGGCGACGGAGAGACCGGCGCGCGCCGCGTAGTAGGCACAGGCCGCTCCGACCACTCCGGCGCCGACGATCACGGCGTCCAGGGGCGCGGCGGGTGGGGATCCGGCACGTCTCAAGGGCACGTCAGTAATATTTCACATGGCACTGGTGCGCACAAGACCCCGACGGCGCCGGCGACTCGGCACCCCGCGGGCCCTCGCGGCCGCGGCCGGGCCGGCCCGCCGTGCGGCCGGCCCGGCGCGCCCACCTCCCCCAACGAGCGGTTCCCGGCGGCCGGGCGGGGCGGGGCGGACGCGGACCGGGCCGGCCGAGTCGGGGTGGAGTCGGCCCGGAGGAAGGGCCGGCGCGGGCGGTGTCAGGCCCCCGGGAGGTCCGGGCCGGCGAGGGTGGCGACCATGAGGGCCTTGATGGTGTGGAGGCGGTTCTCGGCCTCGTCGAAGACGACCGAGTGCGCCGACTCGAAGACCTCGTCGGTGACCTCCAGTTCCGTCAGGCCGTGCCGGGCGTGGATCTCGCGGCCGACGGCGGTGCCCAGGTCGTGGAAGGCGGGCAGGCAGTGCAGGAACCTCACCCGCGGGTTGCCGGTGGCGCGCAGGACGTCCATCGTCACGGCGTACGGGCGGAGGGCGGCGATCCGCTCGTCCCAGACCTCCTTGGGCTCGCCCATGGACACCCACACGTCGGTGGCGACGAAGTCGGCGCCCGCGACGCCCTCCGCGACGTCCTCGGTGAGCGTGACGCGGGCGCCGCTCTCCTCCGCGAGCTTGCGGGCGTGGGCGACGACGTCCTCGGCCGGCCAGTACGCGCGGGGGGCGGCGACGCGGACGTCCATGCCGAGGAGGGCGCCGGTGACGAGGTAGGAGTTGCCCATGTTGTAGCGGGCGTCGCCGAGGTAGGCGAAGGCCACCCGCTCCAGGGGCTTGTCGGTGTGCTCGGTGACGGTGAGCACGTCGGCGAGCATCTGCGTGGGGTGCCAGTCGTCGGTGAGCCCGTTGTAGACGGGGACGCCCGCGTACCGGGCCAGCTCCTCGACGGTCGCCTGGCTGTCGCCGCGGTACTCGACGGCGTCGAACATCCGGCCCAGCACGCGCGCGGTGTCCTTGACGGACTCCTTGTGGCCGATCTGCGAGCCCGACGGGTCGAGGTACGTGGTGGAGGCGCCCTGGTCGGCGGCGGCGACCTCGAAGGCGCAGCGGGTGCGGGTGGAGGTCTTCTCGAAGATCAGCGCGATGTTCCTGCCGCGCAGCGCCTGGACCTCGGCGCCGGCCTTCTTGGCCGCCTTGAGGCGGGCGGCGAGGTCGACGAGGCCGCGGAACTCCTCGGCGGTGAAGTCCAGCTCCTTGAGGAAGTGGCGGCCGGTGAGGTCGGGGGCCATGGGTACTCCTGGGGTCTGCGGGCAGGCGTGGGACGAATGGGGGTGGAAGTATATACGATCCTTAGAATTCTTATACAGAGTGGGCGGAGGCGGCCCACTGGGTGCGGGCCTGCCGTGGTACGGGTCGCCGACGGACGGGGTCAGGCGGCGTCGCGCTCGATGGGGCAGCTCATGCAGCGCGGACCGCCGCGGCCCCGGCCGAGTTCGCTGCCGGGGATCTCGATCACCTCGATGCCCTCCCTCCGCAGATGGGTGTTGGTGGTGACGTTCCGCTCGTACGCGACGACGACGCCCGGTTCGACGGCGAGGACGTTGCAGCCGTCGTCCCACTGCTCCCGCTCCGCCGCGTGCACGTCCTGCGTGGCCGTCAGGACGCGGATCGACGGCAGGCCCAGGGCCTCGGCTATGGCGCGGTGCATGTGCTCGGGCGGGTGGTCGGTGACCTTGAGGACCTGCCCGCCCTCACCCGGCTCGATCGTGTACGAGCGGAGCATGCCGAGGCCCGCGTACTTGGTGAACGTGTCGGGCGCGACCATCGTCATGACCGTGTCCAGGTGCATGAACGCCCGGCTCTTGGGCATGTCCAGCGCCACGATCGTGTGCGCCGAACCGGCGGCGAACAGCCCGCGCGCGAGCGTCTCGACGGCCTGCGGGGTCGTGCGCTCGCTCATGCCGATGAGGACGGCGCCGTTGCCGAGGACCAGCACGTCGCCGCCCTCGATGGTGGACGGGTAGTCGTCCTGCCCCTCCGACCAGTGGTGGAACGGCCCCGCTTCCGGGCCCGTGAAGAGGGGGTGGTGGTGGTAGATCGCCTCGAAGTGGACCGTCTCCCGCTGACGGGCCGGCCAGCGCATCGGGTTGATGGACACGCCGTCGTAGATCCACGTCGACGTGTCGCGGGTGAAGAGGTGGTTGGGGAGGGGCGGGAGGAGGAAGTCGTCCAGGTCCATGACGTGGAGGCGGACGGACGTCGGCTCGGCGTGGCCGGCCAGGTACTCGCGTTTCGTCATGCCGCCGACCAGCGCCTCGACGAGTCGGGGCGTCTCCATCGCGTCGAAGGCGGCACGGAGCCGGTCGGTCGCGAGGGGGCCGTACTCCTTCTCGTCGAAGACCCGGTCGAGGACGAGCTTGCGGGCGGCGGGCAGTTCGAGGGTCTCGCGGAGGAGGTCACCGAAGAGGTGCACCTCCACGCCGCGGTCGGTGAGGACGTCGACGAACCCGTCGTGCTCGTGGCGCGCGCGGCGCACCCACAACACGTCGTCGAAGAGGAGGGCGTCCTTGTTGCTGGGGGTGAGGCGCTTCAGTTCCAGGTCCGGGCGGTGCAGGATGACGCGCCGCAGGCGCCCGGTCTCGGAATCGACGTGGAATCCCATTCCCCCATCCTGGCCGAGCCGGGCGTCCGACGCACCGTCATGGTCACGCGCAGGCCCGCAGCATCAGGACGAGGATCACGCCGAGGAGGACGAGGATCGCCCCGGTACCGACACCGACCACGACGAACGGCCGCTTGTCCGCGCCGCCCGGCGGGTCGGTGCCCCCGCGCGCGGCCGGCCCCGCGTCCGGCGGGCGCCGGTCCGCCGGGTGCCGGTCCGCGGGGCGCCGGTCCGCCGGGGAGGGCTCGGCGCCGCCGTCCCCCGTGCGCCCCTCCCCCGTCGGGCGGGGCGGGTGCGCGGGCGGCGGCGGGGCGGGGGGCGCGCCGGGCTCCGCCCGGTGCCCGTACGGGGCCTCCCCGGCGCCGCGGCCGCCCACGACGGGCCGCCGCTCGGGTCCCGGGCCACCGGGCCCCGCGCCCTCGCGGAGGCCGCCGTCCCCCGCGAACCGGCCGGGGTCACGGCCCTCGGCGGCGCGTTCACCGCCCGCCGGCCCGGTGCGCGCGCCGGTGCCACCGCCGGTGCCTTCGGTGCCCCGGCGGCCGGCTCCGGTGTCCCGGTGGTCGCCTTCGGTGTCCCGGTGGCCACTCCCGGCGGGGCGGTGGTCGCCCCCGGTGTCCCGGTGGTCGCCCCCGGCGGGCCGGGCCGGGCCGCCGGGGTGCGGCCCGGTGTCGGGCGGACCTCCGGTTCCGTCGGGGTACCGGGGGCCCCGGCCCTCCCGGGAGCGGTCGTCCCGCACGGGCCGGGGGCCGCCCGGCGCGCGTCCGTCGCCGTCCGCGCGCGCCACCCGGCCGGCCTCCCCGCGCGCCGCCGCGTCACGGGAGCGCCACCCGTCGGGCGGTTCCGCGCCGCGGTCCCGCGGGGAACCGCCGGCGGCCCCGCCTCCGGACGGGTCCGGCGCGCGGCCCGGGCCGCCGTCCCGCGGGCGGTCCTCCCGGGCGCGGTCGACGCCCCCGCGGGGGTCCGCGCCCGAGGTCCCGCCGTCCGCCTCCCGCCTCGGGTACCGGTCCTCCCCACCCGGCCGCGCGGGCGGGGCGGCGTCCCCGTGCGGGACCGGCCGCCCGGGACGTTCCGCCGGCGGGCCGTCCCCGCCCCACCCGCGGTGGGCGCCCGCGGACCGGGGGGCGCCCCCGCGCGGGGCCGCGTCGGGCGGGCCGCCGGGACCTCCCGCCGGAGGGTCCCACTCGCGGTCGGCGTCCCCGCGCGGGGCGGAACCGAGCGGGCGATCCGCGTCCACCCGCCCGTCGGGCCCGTCCACCGAACCGTCCCAGGAACGGCCGACGCCCCCACCCGAGGCGGAACCGGACGGGCCGCCCCCGTCCGCCCGCCCGCCGGACCGGCCCGACGGACCGTCCCAGGAACGGTCGCCGCCCCCGCGCGGCGGCACGGCCCCCTCCCATCCACGCTCACCCCCCACGGACCCGGCGCCGCCCCCGCGCGGGGCGGAACCGGACGAACCGCCCCCCTCCGCCCGCCCGCCGGACGCGTCCCACGGGTCCTCGGCCGCCGCGCGTGGTCCGCCGGTGCCGGGCCGCCGGCCGGGGCGGGGCTGTGGCGCGTCGTCGTCCTCCCACCGGCCGGGCCTGGTGCCCGGCGGGCGCGCGGCCGGGGTGCCGCCCCGCTCCCCGACCGGGCCGGGTGCCCCCTCCGGCCCCGGGTGGGAAGCGAGGGCCGCGGCCAGCAGGGCCTGCCAGGCGGGTTCCGGGAGGCCCGGGGCCCGGCTCTGCGTGATCTGCCGGACCGCCGCGCGCGCCGCGCGGTGCGGCCCCGCGCTCAGGCGCGGCAGGAGCTCCGTCACGCGCGCCGACAGGGCCGGGTCGTCCAGCAGGGGGCGCACCGCCCAGCGGTAGAGCGACGCGGCGTTCGCCGCCCGCACGTCGTCGGCGGCCCGGACACCCGCCCGGTCCGTGACGAACAGCTCCCGTTCCAGGAGCACCTTGCACAGGGCCGCGCGCTGCTCCCGGTCCCAGGACGGCCACCGGTCGGCCGCCTCCGTGATCAGGTGCGTCAGCCTCTCGTACCCGGTGCACGCCCGCAGGTCGCGGAGCAGTTCGTCGTCGGCGGGCCCGCGCCGCTGCGGCGAACCGCCGCCCAGCCACCTGCGCACCCGCGGCCGGTCCTCGGACGGCACCGGCCACTCGGACGCCACCACCGGGACCGGCGGGCTCTGCCGGTGCCCGGCCGCCGGGGCCTTCCGGGGCGGCGCGGCGGCGGGGCGGCGCGAGGGCTCGTCGAGGGGCGGCAGGCCCGACAGGGCCGCCTCGGCCAGGGCCAGCAGCGTCGTGGGGCCGCCCCGGGTCGCCCGGTGGTGGTCCGCCGCCCGTTGCAGGGCCGTCCCCACCTCGTACTCCTCGCGCAGCTGGTGGCGGACCAGCCGTTCCGCGGCGGACTCGGCGCGGTCGCCGCACCGCTCGACGGGGTCGGTGCGCCGCCGGGTGCCGCTGCCGGACGCCTCGCCGGTCCAGCGGCTGACGAACACGAACCGCAGCCCGTCCGACTCGGCGGTGTCGTGCGTGGCGAACGTCCACCGCCGCGTGACCTGGCCGCCGAAGATGCCGTGCAGCCCCCACAGCACCCGGTGCGCGGCCTGCCCGGACGGGTCGAGGAGGGTGAACCCGGCCTTCGGGTGGCGCAGGAACTCGGCCACGGCGCCCACCAGTTCGCGCCGCACCCCGGCCAGGCCGCCGGCGAGGAGCCGCTGTCCGGCGTCGGCGGCGGGCAGCAGCGCGGCCTCGGGGACGGGCGGCAGCCCGCCCCGCACCTCGGCCAGCGGCAGGTCGCCGCCCTCCCACGACCAGGGGTGCAGGCCCAGGCAGGTCGCGGGGTCCAGGACGGCGGCCGGGCCCATCAGGGCGTGGCACACGGCGCCGGCGCGGCCGCCCGGGTCCCGCCACGGCGCCCGGTGCACCAGCAGGACCTGGTCGGCGCTCTCCAGGCGCAGCAGCGCGGGCGCCGTCGCCTGCCCGGTGGCCCGCAGCAGCGGCGCCGTCCTCCGGAACACCGCGTCGGCCAGCTCGGGCGCGCACGACCAGGCGACCGGGCCGAACCCGGTGGTGCCGGAGAGGTTGTCGGTGTCCCAGCGGAAGACGATCTGGTCGACCAGCCGGTCGTGGGGGGACATCAGATCCCTGCCTCTCCGTGGTCCACTCCCGGCAGGAGTCCGCACATGGCGAAGATCGACAGTAGGGGCGCCAGGACCCGGCGGGGCCGGACGCCGTGCGGGAAGCGGTCGTCCCGCGCCTGCCCGCCGGTCGCCGCCACGAAGTGCAGCGTGCAGCGGGCGCAGTCGTCGAACGGCCGCAGCCACGCGGGCGTCGCGTGCCGGGCGACGAACGCGTGGACGTCGCGGCTCTCGGCGCGCGCCTCGTCCGCCCGGTACACCGGGGGCAGGGCGCGGCCGAGCCACTGGTCGACGGCCGGTTCGACGCGTACCAGGTCGCTCTTGTTGACGGCGATCGCGGCGGGCGCCGCGACGTAGGGGCCCCAGGTGCGCGGAATGCGGTTGAGGACGGTGGTGAACGCCTCGTCGCCCAGGTCCTGCCGCCGCACCCCGTCCAGCGCCCGTACCGGTTCCAGGGAGGGGAGGCGCAGGGCCCGCAGCGGGTCGAGGACGAAGAGGAACGCGTCGACGCCCATCAGGAACCGCGCCACCTCGTTGTCCTGCGCGAGGTCCTCGCCCGCCAGGTCGAAGAAGACGACGGGGCGGGTCGGGCCGCGCCCGGTGACCAGCAGCCCGTCCGCGAACCGGGCGAACGCCTGCTGCCCGGTGCGGCCCAGCTGCCTGCCCTGCAGCAGGTGCTGCACCCGCTCCCGCAGGAACGTGCGGTGCGTGTCCGGGTTCAGCGGCAGGCACTTGAGGCCGTACGGTTCAAGGCCGCCCTGCTCGACCTCGCCGAGCATCGCGGCGAGGAGGTGGGTCTTGCCGGCTCCGGAGCTGCCGACGAGGGCGATGGTCAGGGGCCGGCCGTTGGTCAGGTACGGGACGGGCAGCTCGTGCAGGGACTCCTCGTCGGCGTACGGGCACAGCTGGTACGCCCTCCTGAGGACGTCCTCGCGGTGGGCGGGCGGCAGGTCGCCGCTCAGGTCGAGGGGGATGCGGTCGCCCTTGGGGTCGATGGTGACCAGCAGCGACTCGTCGTAGGCGACGGGCAGCAGGCAGTGCGGGCACAACCGCTCCACCGACGTGGTGTCCGCGGCGGGCGGCGACAGCGCCACCGGGGCCGTGTCGGCCGGTGCGGGCCGCCGGGCGGCGGGGGCCCGGCCCGGCCACCAGCGCCGGCGGGCCTGCCGCCCCTCGTCCTGCGGGTCCTCCGGCGGCGGGGGCCGGTCCAGGCCCAGTTCGGCGCGCTTGCGGGCGATCTGGGCGTCGTACGCGTCGCGGCCGCGGCCCAGCGGGTCGGGGCCGCCGGCGGACAGGGCGAGCGGGTCGGGGACGTTCAGCAGGCGCATCAGGTCGGCCGGGGCGGGGCGCCCGGCGGCCAGCGGGGCAAAGGCGCCGCCCCGGTGCAGCGCGGCGAGCCCCCGGAAGTCGGCCAGGTCCGCGGGCGGGCCCGCGCCCTGGTCGGGGCGGCCGGAGACGAGGAAGTACACGAGCTGCGCGACGGACCACAGGTCGTCGCGCGGGTCGGCGGCCCCGGTGCCCCGCCGCTGCTCGGGCGACGCCCAGGGGGCCGCGCCGAACGCCTCGCGCGGCTCCCTGGCCCGCAGGGCGGCGTACGGCTCCGCCAGCCGCACGTGCCGCCCGTCCCAGCGGACGGTGTCCGGGCCGATCGCGCGGTGCACCAGGCCGGCCTCCTCCAGGAGCCGTACGGCGAGGGTCAGTTGGGCGGTGACCTGCTGCTGCTCCCCGACGCCGAGGGCGCCGCCGTGGGAGGAGAGCGGTTCGCCGTCCGCGATCCGGTACAGGACGAACGGTTCGGGCGCGTCGAGGTCGTAGCCGACGACGCGGGTGAAGACCTCCCCGAACCGCTCGTGCCCGTAGCGGCGTTCCAGGGCGACGGCCGCGGCGGCCTCCCGTTCGAGGGCGCCGTGCGCGTGCGGGTCGCCGGGGGCGATGCGGTACTGCAGGACGGTCCAGTCGACGCCGAGGGTGACCGTGCGGGCCAGGCGGCCGGGGCGGCCGGGCGGCTCGTGGTCGGGGCCGAAGCGGGCCGCGAAGCGCACCAGGTTGCCCTTGTGGGTGAGGAACGACAGCTCGTCACCGGGGTGGCGGGGGTGTGTCATGCCGGTTCGCCCTCCTCTCCGGGCGTCGCCTCGCGGACCATCCGGACGGCGTCGCCGCGCAGCGGTACCAGGCCCAGCACGCCGGCGTGGCGGCCGGTGGGCGTCCACACGACGTCGTCGGCGTACTCGGCGCGCACGGCGTACGGCCGGTCCGGGCGGTGCGGGCCGTCCGGTTCCGCCGCGCCGCGCCGGAAGGCCTCGGGCGCGAACCGGACCCGGCGCACGGCCAGCGGGTCGGCCGACAGCAGCCGCCGGTGCTGCGGTCCGCACAGCGGGACGGTCGACTCGGCGTCGCCGCCGGGGGCGAGGAGTTCGGTGACCCGGTCGGGGGCGACCCCGGTCATCCGGGTGGCGTCGGGTCGCCGCCCGGAGTGGGGGTCGTGCGGGGGCGGGGAGGTCGCCGCGTCGCGCAGGAGGCGCCCGCGGACCTCGTCGAGCAGGTCGCGCATGGGCCCGTCGAGCGGGGTGCGTCCGGCGCGGGCCGGGTCGCGTTCGATCCGCGCCCAGCAGGGGGCGAGGAGGCGGCGGGTGCCGGAGGCGAGGTCGGCGACGAGGGTGTCGACCAGGTCCGGTCCGCCGTCGCCGCGCTCCCGCTCCAGCCACGGCGGGTCCTCGACGGCGCCGAGCGGGGGCCAGTCCTCGTCGAACGCGTCGAACGGGTCGCGCGAGGGGTCGGGGACGGCCTCGTAGGCGGGTCCGATGTGCCGCGGGCCGGACGGGTCGCCGGGGTCCGCGGAGCCGTAGGGGTGCCCGGCGGAGCCGTACGGAGGGGCCGGGACGTCGTACGGGGCGTCGGGGCCGGTCGTTCCGTACGGGCCGCCGTCCGGCGCGTACGGGTCGCCGAACCCGCCGTCCCGGTCGTCGTGGGGGCCGTACGGGGCGTCGGCGGGCGCGCCGAAGCCCGCGGGCCCCGGGTGCCCGGACGGGCCGGACGGGGCGGCGTCGTACCAGCCGTCGGCGGCGGAGCTGTCGCTCCAGGTGTCCCACTCCCACAGTTCGGCGCCGCCCTCCGCCTCGGCCGGGGGCGCCTGCCGGGGCGCGGGCTCCGCGCCCGCCCCGCGCGGGGCGGGCGCGGGGACGGCGGGGCCGTCGCCCTCCCCGTACCCGTCGGCGGTCGCGGCCAGCGAGCGCAGCAGCAGGGCGGCCGCCCGGGCGCCGTCCGCGCAGTGGCGCCGCGCGTCGGCGAGCAGCCAGTCGTGCACGGCGGTCTCGGCGAGGAGCCGGTCGACGTCCCCGACGACCCGCTCGGCGTACTCGGCGTCGGTGGCGCGCCACCACGCGTCGACGGAGCGCGTCCAGTCCCGTACGGCGAGGACGACGGCGGCGACGAGGGCCAGGGCCGCGGCGGCGGCTCCCGCCCAGGAGGGCGGACTCGGCAGCGTCGAGCCCGCCACGGCCCCGATGACGCCGCCGGCGAGGCCGCCGAGGAGCCGGGCGGTGACGCGGGTGGAGCCCCCGCCGTCGTGCCGGCCGTCCGGGGAGCGGTTCGGCCGGTGGCGCCACATCAGGGCGGCCAGCGCCGCCCCGGCGGCCCCGGTCGCGGGGCCGAGGAACCAGCCCGGCCCCGGCCACAGTCCGGCCACGAACGCCGGTACGAGCGCGAGCAGCGCCGCCGTCGCGGGGGTGCCGCCCGCCCGGAACGGCGGAGGAGCGGCGAGGTGGCGCAGGTACGCGGGGTCGCACAGCTCGTCGAGGCGGGCCAGCCGCGCCGCGCTGCCCGACGGGGCGGAGCGGTCGGACAGGGCGGCGAGCCGCGCGGCGGCGGACCGCAGCGGCAGGGGCTGGTCCAGCAGGTGCTCGGTGAGGTCGCGCAGGGCGGGCACGACCCGGGTGCGGGACACGGCGGGCAGGTCGGGCAGGACGATGCCGCGCTCCAGGAGGCGGGCCCGCTGCTCCTGGGTGAGCCGTACGCCGTCCGCGTCGGCGAACGCCCCGGCGACGGTGTCCCGGTACTTCTCCAGGGCGTCGCCGAGGCCGGCGAGCCGGCCGGGCAGGTCGGTGCGGCGCGCGCCGGCCCCGAACATGCCGGCGGGGCCGCGCGTGTGCCGGTGCCCGGCGCGGGCCGCGTCCAGCGCGTCGTCGCAGGCGCGGCGGCGGGCCGCGGCGGGGCGCGAGGGTTCCAGCCACCGGTGGCCGGCGACGGCCTCGGGGAGGGAGTCGTCGAGGAGGACGGCCAGTTCGGGCGGTACGGACTCGCCGGGGCCGCCGCCGGCCGTCTCCTGCCCGGCGAGGGCGCCGAGGGCCTCCTTCCAGGCGCGGGTGCGGGCCTCGTCGCTCAGGTCGTGCTCCACGACGCGCACGGAGGGGACGGCGACACCGTGGACCACCCCGGCCAGGGTGTGCAGGACGGCGTCGAACACCTCCGGCTGGGCGAGGAGTTGGAGGAGCGGGCGCAGGCCGTCCGGGTCGCCGGCGGTGTGCGGGTCGAGCACCCACAGGACGCCCGCGGCGGGCGGCCGCAGGGACAGGGGGCGGCGCAGGACGCGTTCGCCGGGGGTGGCGACGGCGAGGCAGACGACGCGGGCGGGGCCGTAGGAGTGGAGCTGCTCGTACAGGAGTTGGTGGGCGACGAGCCGGGCGGCGTCGTCGACGACGAGGAACCGCCGCTCGCCGTCGTGCTGCGAGGTGTCGAGCGCGGCGCGCACGGCGTCGGCGTCGGGCGTGCGGCGCAGGTCGAGGGGGACCGCGTGGCCGGGCGGCCGGTGGGCCGGGGAGGCGTCGGGGGTGCCGGGGAGGTTCACTCCTCACCGTCCCGGTCCCACGGGTACGCCGGCTCGGGGGTGGTTTCGGGCCGGGGCCCGGCCTCCCGGCGGGGCTCGGGGACGGCCTCGTGGCGGGGCTCGGCCTCGTGGGAGGACGGCCCGGCCGCGTGCGGGCCGCCCGGTGCCGCGGGGTGGCCGGGCGCGGCGGCCGCCGGTCCCTCCTCCAGGTCGCGGCGGTAGCGCTCGTGGAGGTCGCTCAGCGAGGAGCGGGTGGCGTGGCCCTGGGTCTCGAAGGCCAGGTCGAGCGCGCCGGGCAGCGTCTCGGCCCAGAAGTGCCGCAGGGGGGCCAGCCACTCCTCCTCGCCCCACCGGGCGGTGAGCGCGTCGATGCGGGCCAGTTCGCGCGGCGCGATCTCCTCGACGAAGGTCAGGAACAGCGGCGACGGCTTCACCGGCGTGGTGGTGAGGCCGGCCGGCTGCATGTCCATGAGCCGGTCGCAGAACACCCCGATGATCGACTCCTCCTCGAGGAGGGCGGTGCGTTCGTACGCCCGCAGCAGCCCCGCCCAGCTGGACAGCTGCCCGTCGAACGGCTCCACGCGGAGCGTCATCGTCGCGGACTCGCCGCGCTGGAGGCGGATGCGCACGAGTTCCGGCGAGGCGGCGTCGCCCTCGTGGCCGACGAGGCCGTTCCACATGGCGCACAGGATGCGGTGGAGGATGCGCCGCCGGTCCTCCTCGGTGCTGACGAGCCAGTCGTCCCGGTAGCCGAGCCGCTGCCGCCAGGCCAGGAAGTCGTCGGCCCGGCCCGCCTCCCGCGCCTCCGACCAGAGCTTGAGCAGTTCGCGGACCTCGGAGACGTCGGTGAGGCTCATGCCGCTGCGGAACAGGACGACGCCGATGGACTCGGAGTCGACGGGGTGGGCGTCGATGTCGGCGTGCGGGGGCAGGTAGAGGGCCTTCTTCAGGTAGTCGGCGGTGCGGGTGTCCCACTCGCTCCTGGGGTAGGTGATGAGCACCTTCAAGGGGCCGTTGCCGTCGGGGATGAACCCGACGGGGAGGAGTCCGGCGACCTGGGCGCGGAACTGCTCCAGCCAGCGGCTGTCGACGGTGGCCTCCGCCGCCTCGTCGCCCGCGGCGGCGCGCAGGAGCAGCCCCATCGACGGCAGGAGGGGGCGTTCGTCGAGCGCCTCCCCGTTCTCGCCGAAGAGCTGCTTGACGCGCCGCTCCAGGACCTGCTTGACCTCCTTGACGGCGGCGCCGCGGGAGCGCCGTACGGCGTCCAGGGCGCGCAGCCAGTCCGCGGGCTCCACGAGGGCGGCGAGGATCCCGGCCGCGTCGGTGTTCTCCTCGGGGAGGCGCAGGCTGCGGCCGAGGCGCTGGACGACGTCGTCGTAGAACACGCGCAGGCTGTTCTGCGGCGGCAGCAGGTAGGAGACGCCCTTGCGGTCGTCCCGGTACAGCTCGCGGCGGCGGTCGGCGAACGACTTGCCCTCGTCCTCGGCGTGCCCGCGCAGGGCGAGGACGAGTTCGTCGAGCTCCTTGACGGCGCGGCTCAGGACCGGGCGCCACTGCGCCTCGCCCTCCTGCCAGGCGTGGTGCCACAGGACGTTGGCGCGCCAGCGGTACCAGTCGTCCTGGTCGGTGACGGCCTGGCGGACGTCGGGGTCGCTCCAGCGGGCCGGTACGAGGCCGCCGGCCCCGCCCTTGATCCTCGGGACCTGCGGTGCCGCCTGCTGGACGTGGGCGGGGCGGCGGGGTTCGCTGCGGCGGTTGTCGAGCATGCCGGTGAAGCCCGCCTCCGCGACCCGCTCGGGGTGGCCGCGCAGCCCCTCGGCGACGACCCTCACCCCGAAGGGCCCGTAGGTGCCGAGGAGGGCGCGGACGGCGCTGCCGGGCCGGAAGTCCTCGACGATCCGGGGCATGTCGCGGGTGAGGTCGCGTTCGAGGCGGACGAGGGCGTCCTCCATGTCGCCGCGGCGGTTGTGGAGGGCCAGCGTCACGGCGCGGCTGCCGCGGGGCGGCAGCTCGGGCTCCGGGACGTCGGGGGCCCGCCGGGTCCACAGGGCGTCGACGCGGGCGTGCTCGAACATCTCCCGGACGCGCGCGGTGCCCTCCTTGGCGGGCTGCCGGGCGCGTTCCTCCATGCCGCGCACGGCCTGGGCGAGGAGGCGGGCGGCGACGATCTCGGCGAGGTCGTCGACGGGGACGGTGAGGGAGGCGGCGAGGGTCGTGGACATGCCCCGGTAGCCGATGCCGGAGCGGGAGGGCTTGGACCGCTCGACGCTCTTGTTGATGAAGCTCTCGGCGAAGGACTGGTAGTCGTCCTGGGAGCGGCCGTTGCCGTTCTGGTCGGGCAGCTCGGTGCCGATGAGGGACATCACCAGGGCGGTGACGGAGCGGCGCAGGTCCTCGTTGCGCAGGACGGCGGGCTTGCTGAACAGGAACGCCGTCTGCACGGTGGAGGCGCGCAGCCGTACGGAGGTGTCGCCGGGGTAGCGGACGCTGACCCGGGAGCGCCGCTCGACGTCCCCCACGTCGGCGTCGGCGCCCGGCATGTTCTGGTCGTCGACGAGCCGGGAGAGGTCGACGAGGGCGCGGGCGCCGTTGAGTTCGGCCTCGCGGCCGCCGCCCGCCTCGGGCGGGAACGCGGACGGCATGACGACGAGCGGGTAGATCTTCACGCCGGGCACCTTGGCGTTGCGGAACTCGTGCCCGACGAGGTGGAGGAAGTCGTAGTAGATGCCGGCTCCGGTGCCGCCCGCGACGGAGAACGCGACGAAGACGTCGCAGCCCCGGATGCGACCGCCGCCCAGCCGCTGGAGGTCGCCCGCGCAGGCGCCGATGGCGCTGATCGCGGTGCGCAGCGGCCGCAGCACGGGTTCGAGGCCGCCGCGCAGGGTGGCGAACAGCGCGGAGCGGCCCACGGTGGGCAGTTGTCCGGCGCCGTTGTAGAGGGGGGCGACGCGGGGCTGGCGGATGTCGGGGGGCAGCCAGTCGCGGGTCTCCTCGGGCACCGCGACGCGGAGCATCCGGGTCACGTCGGTCGAGCCCTCGAACTCGGCGGGCAGCAGGTCGTGGACGATGTGGGAGGTGCGCGCGTAGGCGGCGCCCTCGGCGCCCTTCGCGCTGAACTGCGGCTGCCGCTGCAGTTCGCCCTCGCTGAAGTCCGCGTAGACGAACTGGAGGCAGTCGGGCAGCTGGTAGGGGGCGCGGCGGCCGTCGTCGACGAGCCGGGTGCCGTCGGGTCCGCACAGTTCGCGGCGCAGGCTCCGTTCGAGTTCGGAGCCGATCCGTCCGCCGGTGCCGCCCAGTCCTACGAAGAGCATGGGCTGGTAGATCTTCATTACGTCTCCCCTCGGGACGCGGGCGCCCCGTCGTGCGGTCGTGCGTCAGAAGTGCGGGTCCCAGGTGTCCTCGGTCCTGCGGCCGTCGTGGTCGCCGTCCGGGCGGGGGCGGGACCAGGCGGGTGCGTCGCCGGTGCCGTCGCCGTCGCGCCGGCCGGGCGCGGGGCGGGCCCCGAAGCGGAACCGGTCGCGCCAGGTGCCCCCGGACGGGGCGCGGCCGCCGGACGGGCTGCGGCCGCCGGACGGGCGCGCGCCGGTGGCCCTGCGGTCGTGGACGGCGAGCCGGAGGTCCTCGTCGAGGGCGGTGGCCTCACCGGGCCGTACGGGCTGCTCCCGGCCTCCGTGCGGGCGCAGCCGCAGTTCGCCGCCGCCGGTGCGGTGCAGCTGGTGGGCACCGTGGGCGCCGGGGCGGGCCCTCTGGAGGGTGGGGGCGGCGCCGAGGGTCTGCTCGACGGTGAAGCGGAACGTGCCGCCCTGGCCCTGCCCGGCCCGTACGGTGAGCCGGTCGAGGGTGCGGTCCTCGCGGAGGAGTTCCAGCTCCACCCCGGCCAGGTCCTGCCGGAGGCGGCGGGCGCGCAGGCGTACGGCGAGGAACGCCCCGAGGAGCAGTACGGCGGCGCCGCCGCCGGCGAGGGCCGGCCACCAGCGTTCCAGCCAGGTGGGCGGGGCCTCGACGCGGACGTCGAGGAAGACGCTGTCGAGGACCCGGCCGTGGTCGGCGGCGTCGACGGCGGTGAGCTGTCCCCCGATGTCGCCGAGCGGGGTGCCGGGGCCGACGGCGAGGGTGAAGGGGGCGTCGCGGCGGCTGCCCGGCGCGACGGTGACGGTGGCCGGGTCGACGCGGAGTTCGGTGCCGGCCGCCTGGTCGGCGAGGGCGAGCCGCAGGGTGCGGGGCGCGGTGTCGTTGTTGGTGACGGACAGGGTGCCGTGGACGGTGCCGCCGGGGTGGACGGTCACCCGGTCCACGGTGAGCCCGGCCACCACGGCGGGGGTGCCCTCGCCGACGCGGGCGTGCAGGGGGCGCCGGTCGGAGGTGACGCCGGGCGCGGCCATGCTGGTGGTGAGCCGCAGCGCGCCGGTGGCGCCGGCCGGGACGGTGACGGTGCCGGTGAACCGTACGTCGGACGCCGTGCGGTCCGGGGCGCGGCCGTCGTCGGCGAGGGTGAGGTCGACGGGCTCGAAGCCGTCCCCGGCGAGCCGGGCGCCGACCTTGATGCCGGCGAGCTGCGCCGGGTCGGTGACGACGACGCCGCGGCGGGTCTGCATGCGGACCTCGACGACGGCCTTCTCGCCGGGGCGGGGGGAGGCGGGGTCGAGGGTGACGGCGGAGCGGAGCCTGCCCTGCCAGATGGCGCGGACGGCGACCTCGCGGTCCCGGTGGCCCTCGGGCGCCTCGACGTGGGCGCGCCAGCGGCCGGGCAGCGGGTTGTTGACGCGCAGCGCCTCCACGGGGCCGTCCTGGCCGCTGAGTTCGAAGACGGAGTCGTCGAAGCGGCCCCGGGTGGGCACCTTGCGGCCGCGCGGGTCGTAGTAGGTGACGGTGACCTTCGGGTCGTGCTTGCTGACGGTGATGGCGCCGTCGGTGGCGATCGGCGGGATCGTCACGTACAGGTCGGCGGGCGGCCGCTTGGAGTCGCCGGGGGTGATGCCGGCGCAGCGGGCGGCGGCGAAGGTCTCCTGGAACGCCTTGTCGATGCCGGTCGAGTCGGCGACGACCCGCATCCGCGGCGTGGCGGAGGGCAGGTCGGCGCAGCCGCCCCGGTAGCCGCCCTCGGCCATGTCGGTGAGCGTGGCGCGGTCGATGGCCGTGCCGAAGCCGAGGGGCCAGATCTGGACGTGCTCGCGGCGGGCGCGGGCCAGTTCGTCGGCGAGGCGCTTCGCGCCGTTGGCCCGCCGGCTCTCCGGGTCGGCGCCGTACTCGGGGCTGTCGTCGACGTCGAGGCGGCCGTCCGTGAGGAGGAAGACGACCTTGGGGGTGGTGGGGGCGCTCTTCTCGGTGAGGCGGCCGACGGCCTGCCGGATCGCGGCCGGGAAGTCCGTGCCGGGGCCGACCCGGGCCGGGTCGCGCCGCGCCAGCTGCTGCACGCAGTCGCTGAGGCGCTGCCGTCCCGCGGCGTCGGCGACGGTGGGCGGGCACACCTCCCGTACGGGCGACTGGCCGGGCTTCTCCGAGCTGCCGAAGCCGATGACGGTGGCGCGGGAGCGTTCGGATATCTCGCCCTGGGCGAGGAGCGCGGCCGCCTCGACCTCGCGGGCGAGGTCCTCGTCGGACAGGCTGTCGGACTGGTCGACGACGATGGCGAAGTCGACCGGGTCGGCGCCCTCGGCGGGGGACGCGGTCGTGCCCACCGCGGCGGCGGGTGCCGGCGGCGGGGCGGGGGTCAGGGCCGCGAGGCCCAGGGCCAGGGCCAGGGCGGCGGTTCCCGCGGCCCGTGCGGTGCTGGTCAGTCGCATGTCTTCGGTCACCACAGTTCACTCAGGAGGGCGAGCGCCGAGCCGAGGGCCAGGCAGAGGACGCCCGCGCGCAGCCAGCGGTACTTGGCGGCCAGCACCTGTCCGTGGACGCTGGCCTGGTCCAGGAGCCAGGAGGTCGTGTCGGTACCGGCCTCGGCCAGCCGGTCGAGCAGCGCGCCGGCGGGGGCGCCGGCGGCGAGGTCGCGCAGGAGGGTGCGGTCGGCCCCGATGCGGGTGCGGGGCAGGACGACCGCGACGAGCATCAGCATCCCGGCGCCCCACAGGGCGGCGGCCAGGGCGACGAGGACGGCGGCGGCCCCGTGCGCGGTGAGGGGCGCGGGGTCGCGGGCGAAGACGACGGCGAGGAAGGCCAGCGCGCCGGACAGGAGGATCGCCGCCTTGGTGTCGGCGCGGCCTATGTCCTCGCGGACGGTGCTCAGCAGGCGCTCCGCGAGGGCGCGGACCTCGTCGGGCGGCGCCGGGGCGCCGCTCGTCCCGCTCATTCGTCGTCCCAGTCGTCGAAGTCGGCGCTGGGGCGCGCGGGCGGGGCGTACGGCGGGGTGTCGTGGCGGTCGTCGGTGCGGCGGGGGGCGCCTCGCCGGGAGGACGCGCCGGTGTCGCGGTCGCGGGCCTGCTCGCGTTCCCGTTCGCGGGCGGACTGGACGTTGGTCGGCTCGTGGACGTGGTGCGGCTCGTGGTCGCGGTGCGGGTCACGGTCGCGGTGCGGGTCGCGGTCACGGTCACGGTGAGGATCGCGGTCGCGGTACGGGTCACGGTGAGGATCGCGGTCGCGGTCGCGGTACGGATCGTCGTCCGGGTCCGCGGGGCGGGGGCCGGCGGGCTCGTCCTCCCAGGGCGGGCGGGTCGGTTCGGCGGACGGTACGCCGTCGGTGAGGGCGCGGGGCCGGGGGCGGGGCAGGTCCAGGACCCGGTCCGCGACGCCGCCGAGGACGCCGCCGCTGCTGCTGCGCAGGTGCTCCAGGACCTGGTAGGTCATCTGGTCCAGGTCGTGGCGCTCGATGACGCCGGTGTCGATGAGCCGGTGGAGGACGGCGAGGAAGTCGGCCTTGCCCTCCCGCTCCTCGGCGAGCAACTGGCGGCGGATCTCCCACTGCTTGTCGGGGTTGGTCGCCATGTGGTGGGCGATCTGCGCGACCTCGCCCTGCTGGAGCACGGCCTGGAGCTCCCTCGTCCGGTCGGCGAGGAGCTGCCGCTCGTACGCCTCCCTGCGCCGCTCCCGTTCGGCGACGCGCCGGTCGACGCCCATGTCGACGAGGGTGCGGTCGGCCTTGGCGATCTGCCCCTTCACGTCGCTGTCGAGGTCGAAGAAGACGTGGACGCGGGTGCGCAGCCCGAGGTCGCGGCCGAACTGCAGCCGCCCGGCGGCCAGTTCGTCCCGTACGGCCTCGTCGGCGCGCTGGGCCTCGGTGATCCCGAACCGGCGGGAGACGGCGCGCAGCCCGTCGAGGAGGTCGTCGCGGAGGAGTTCCGCGACGTCCCACACCTGGCGGGTGACGACGAGGTGCGGGTCGTCGACCTCCCACTGGACGCCGGCCTTGGCGCGGAAGGACACCCCGTCGCCGGCGGCGGGCAGTTCGAGGTCGAACTCGGTGACGTTGCGGCCGAGGAGCACCTCGAAGACGGTGTAGGGGCTGCCGAACAGGGGCGTGCCGTGGTCCTCCTTGCGGTCGGGCCACATCACGCGGTGGCCGCCGTTGCGGTAGAGGAGGACGGCGGCGAGCCGGCCGCTGGTGCGCCGGTAGGGCGGCGGGCACTCGCGCAGGAGGGGACCGCGGGGGCGGATCTCGGGCGGGTTGCCGTCGGACGGTCCGTGCCCGGCGTCGTCTCGGGGGTCGTAGGGAGAGGGCCCGGGGGTCATCGCTCGGCTCCTTCCGCCACGGCGTCCCACATGCGGCCGGCCGCGGCCTTGTCCAGGGGCTTGTCCCGGTCGCGTACGAGCCCCGTGAGCAGGCCGCGCAACCGGTCGCGGTCCCGGGGAGTGGCGGCGAGCAGCGGCAGGAGGCCGCAGACCAGCCGCAGGGTCTCGGGGTCCCGGGCGGCGCGCCGCAGCAGGGAGGCGAGGCCGACCAGGGCGGGTTCCCCGGCGCGGGGGGTGCCGAGGGCCGCCCGGACGAGCGCGGCCAGCCGGGGCGTGAGTCCGGGGCGGGTGGCGAGCAGCGCGAGCAGCAGCGGCCGGGGCCCCTGGGCTTCGAGATGGGGCACCTCGGTGAGGCCCCAGAGGTGGGTGGTGCGCATGGTGAGCGTGCCGATCGCGGTGAGCAGCACGAGGTCGGCGAGGGCGCGCCGGCCGTCGTCGAGCCAGTGGCCGAGGCGCTGGGTGACGGTCTCGGGGTCGGCGGAGGCCAGGAGGCGCATGACGCTGAAGGAGGCGGTGGCGAGGGCGTCGGTGTCGTCGCCGTCGCCGGAGCGCACGACGGCGCCGAGCGCGTCGAGCGAGGAGCGGACGGAGCCGGCGGGCAGGGCGTAGCCGTGGGCGAGGACGGCGGTGTCGACGAGCGCGGGGTCGCCGCTCCTGGCCCACTCGCGCACCACGGCGGCGACGGCCGGCTGGACGCGCGGGTCGCGGGCGGCCTCGGCGAGGGCGGTGGCGGCGGCCATGCGGGGGACGCGGGCGTCGAGGGCGGCGAGGGGGCGGACGAGCTCGCCGAAGCCGTACACCCAGTCCCAGGAGCACAGGACGCCGGCGGCGACGGAGGCGCGGACCCACACCTCGGGGCGGGGGTCGTCGCACAGGCCGCGCAGCCACCGGGCGACGGGGCCGCGGACGTTGTGGTGGCCGTGCCACACCTCGTGGAGGACGGCGGTGGCGAGGGCGTCGCCCTGGAAGCGGATGACGCGGGCGGGGACGCGGGCGGCGCCGAGGTCGAGTTCGCCGTCCTCGACGACGGAGCGGGCGACGACGGGCCGGTTGTCGGCGTGGGTGCCGAACAGGCGGCGGCCGGTGGGGTGCTCGGGGTCGAGGGTGACGGCGAGTTCCCAGGCGAGGAGCTCGGCGGCCTCGGCGGTGAGGCTGTACGCGGAGCCGTTGAAGACGGCGACGGCGATGCGGAACGCGGCGGCGTTCAGCGCGGGCAGCGCCTCGGGGAGCGTGCCGGGCCGGTCGGCGCCGGCGAACCAGGCGCGGGCCTGGGCGCGGACGAAGGCGCCGCAGTCGTCGAGGAGCTGGGCGTGGGTGAGTTCGCCCTTCTGGTGGCGGGCGAGGTGGTCGGCGAGCCGGGCGGCCTCGCGGGGGCGCAGCTCGTCGAGGCCGAGGGCGCGGACGACGTCGTCGTGGGCGGCGAGGGCGCGCGCCTCGTCCAGGGCGCCGTCGGGTTCGCCACGCAGCAGGGTGCGCAGGTGGCGGTGGAGGACCTCGCCGGGCGGCGGGGGCGGGCAGTACACGCCGTACCGGCCCTGGAGGAGCCGGTCGGCGAGGTCGCCGCTCCCGACGAGGACCACTCCGTACGACTCCTTGGCGCGGAGCTGGCCGCTGAAGCGGTCGAGGTGGAGTTCGGTGAGGCGGCGGGGGCGGGGGGCGCGGTCGCCTCCGCCGGGTTCGGGGTCGGCGACGGCGCCGTCCTCGGGCGGGAGTTCCAGGAGGTAGCCGTGGCCGCGCTGGAGGGCGTCGTCGCCGATCGTGTGGACGGCGGTGGCGGGGTCGAGGCGGGTGACGTGATCGTCGGTGAGCTCGGAGAGGAGGGCGAGCGCGGTGGCGGTGCGGCCGCTGCCGGGTTCGCCGGTGAGGACGAGCAGCCCGCAGGAGCGCAGGAGCCGCTTCATGCGCTGGTAGCCGGTGGTCTCGCAGTAGACGTCGGCGAGCCGGCCCAGGGTCTCGTCCGGTACGGCGCCCTGGACGGCGGGCGGCCCGGAGTCGACCCAGAACTGGTTGATGAAGGTGTTGTCCTCGAAGACCTGGCCGTCGCCGCGGATGTCGTAGCGGCGTTCGGCGCGGCCGTGTTCGAAGGTGGTGCGGGCGGCGTGGGCGGTGCCGGCGCCGCCGGTGCCGCCGGAGGCGCCGAGCGGGTTGCGGCCGGCGTGGTCGAAGGGGTTGGGCGGGGGTTCGGGCGCGCGGTCGGCGTCGGCGGGGTCCCTGCCGGGCTGGTCCCTGCCGGCGCCGTCCCGGTCGCGGCCCTGGTCCCGGTCGCGGGCCTGGTCCCGGTCGCGGGCCTGGTCCCGGTCGCGGGCCTGGTCCTGGGGTGGGTCGGCGGGCCTGGTGTCGTCGGCCCGGTGGTCGGACTGCGGGGCGTCGTCGTGGTCGGTCACGCGCGCTCGCCTCCGTCGCGGTCCTTGCGGATGCCGGTGAAGCCGCCGCGGATCGTGTTGCGCTCGAAGACCTGGAGGTCGCCCCCCGCCCGGTAGCTGCGTCCGGGCGGGGGCGCCTCGGCGGTGCGGGGCGGTGGGCCGCCCCCCGTCGTCGGCCCACCGCCGGTCGGTGCGGCACCGGGCGCGCTGTCCCGGGTGCCGGCGGGTTCCCCTCCGGAGTCGTCCGGCAGGGGTGGTGCGGGCCGCCTGGGGATGTGGAACCAGGCGGTCTCGTCCGTCTCCTTCACGCGGACGCGGGCGGGCCGGTAGTGGTCGGGCTCGACGTACCGGCCGCCTTCGGAGACGACGTTGTCGTACAGCCAGCCGGAGACGACGACGAGCAGGTCGGCGTCGTCGGCGCGGGCCATCACGTCCTTGGCCGTGGGGCTGTCGCAGAGCCGGCAGGCGAGGTCCACGGCGCGGCCGACGAGCCCCTTGCCGTCGTCGAGGACGAGGCCGGCGTTCATGCCGACGCGCAGCCGCAGCCGCGGGTCGCGGCCGGCGTTGTACTCGCGCAGGCTCTCGTAGAGCGTGTCGACCCACCGGCCGACCACGAGCGTGGGCGGTACCTCGGTGCGCAGGGCGGCGAGGATGCCGTCGCCCCGGTCCTCCTGGTGGACGTCCCCGGGCTCGACGCCGATGGACGCGTAGGCCTCGCCGAAGGACGCGTACATCGCGGCGCGCATCTGCTTCTTCGCCTCGATGCCCAGCGTCCCGGAGGCGCAGGCGTCTCCGTGGACGACCAGTCTGTGGATGGCTCCCGCACTGCTCACTCGGACTCCCTGGGTGCCGTGATGTGCCGTGGTGCTCGTGGTGACAGGGCAAGCCTCGCCGCGTGGCGCGACGGGCGATGTAGCCGTTTACACACCCGGCGGAGATTTCTCCGCGGGCCCCGCCGGGCGCGGTCCGCGGCCCTGGGCGAGATGGAGGAGGTCCTCCATGTCGGTGACGACGACCTGGCGCGGACCGGTCCGGACGACGTTCTGTTCGCGCAGCTGGCGCAGGGCCTTGGCGACGGCTTCGCGGGTGGCGCCGATGGCGGCGGCCAGGTCGTGCTGGGGCAGGGGGATCTCCAGGACCGTGCCCTGCGGGCCGGGCCGTCCGGCGTGCTCGGCGAGTTCCGCGAGGCGGGCCGCGAGGCGCTGGATGACGGTCTCGGAGGCGAGGGAGCGGCGTTCGACGTCGGCGCTGCGCAGCCGGGCGCTGAGCTGCCGCATGATCAGTGAGGTGGCGTGCGGGCGGGCGGCGAGGAAGCGGCGGAACCGGTCGCCGGAGACGGACACGGCCCGGACCCGGCCCAGCGCGGTGACGGTGGCGCTGCGCGGGCCCTGGTCCACGGCGGCGAGGTCGCCGACGACCTCGCCCGCGCCGCGCAGGGCGAGGATGAGGCGCGTGCCGCGCTCGGTGCCGACGGAGACGACGGCCCAGCCGGAGAGCAGGACCAGGACGTAGGCGGAGACGTCGCGTTCCCGGATCATGACGGTGCCGGGTTCGTAGTCGCGGGGGACGCCCTCGGCGAGGAGGGCGCGGCGGTCCTGGGCGGAGAGGGCTTCGAGGAAGGAGCGGTCCTGGCCGAAAAGACTCATTCCGCTCCCTTCCCCCACGCGCCGCACGCCCGAACAGACCTTCGCGTGTTCGGTTGGTTCGCATGGGGGTTCGTGCGCCGTTCGATTGACACGGTGGCTCAAGTGACCTTGAAAACAACGATGTTGACGTTGCGTCACTCCTTTGGGGTGAAGAACGCTATGGGGTTGGTTCAAGCCCGTCAACCGAGAGGGAAGCGCACCGGGCGCACCTCACCCCGTCATGCGCTCCGCGTGCCTACCTGCCGCACCCCGCATCCGCCCCCCTGCGCCGCCTGTGCGCCCCCGCACCGGCCGGACGCGCGGACCTCGCCCCGGCCCTCCCCCACCCCGGCCCGCCGTCCGCCCCACCGGTAAAACCCCTGGCCGGTGGTGCGGCGCCGCCCCGATACTGAGCGGGTGTTCCTGACGATCAGCATGACCGGCACCCCGGAACGCCCCGCGACCGACCTCGGTTTCCTGCTGCACAAGCATCCGGACAAGGCACAGGCGTTCTCCACCTCCTACGGCACGGCCCACGTCCTCTACCCCGAGGCGACGGCCGAGCGCTGCACGGCCGCGCTGCTGCTGGAGGTGGATCCGGTCACGCTGGTGCGCCGCGGCAGGGGCGGACGCCCCCAGGACCGTGGCCCCGACACGGCGCTCGCCCAGTACGTCAACGACCGCCCGTACGCGGCGTCCTCCCTGCTCGCCGTCGCCCTGGGCCACGTGTTCTCCAGCGCGCTGGCCGGCCGTTGCGCCGCCCGCCCCGAGCTGGCGGCGGCCGCGCTGCCGCTGCGCGTCGAGGTGCCGGCGGTGCCCGCGAAGGGCGGCGCCGACCTGGTGCGCCGGCTGTTCGAACCGCTGGGCTGGGCGGTGACCGCCGCACCGGTGCCGCTGGACGAGCGGTTCCCCGAGTGGGGCGACTCGCGGTACGTCCGGCTCGCCCTCGACGGCGAGCAGCGCCTCGCGGACGCCCTGCGCCACCTGTACGTGCTGCTGCCGGTGCTGGACGACGCCAAGCACTACTGGGTGTCGGCCGACGAGGTCGACAAGCTGCTGCGGGTCGGCGAGGGCTGGCTGCCGGGCCACCCGGAACAGCAGCTGATCACCCACCGCTACCTGTCGCGCCGCCGCTCCCTGACGCAGGAGGCGACGGAGCGCCTGGAGCTGGCGCGGCTGGCCGCGGCCGACGACACCGAGGCCGCGGAGCTGGACAACGCCGTCGACGAGGACACCGACACCGAGGAGCGGCCGGTGCCGCTGGCGGTGCGGCGCCGCGAGGCGATCCTGGCCGCGCTGCGCGACGCGGGCGCGAGCCGGGTCCTCGACCTGGGCTGCGGGCAGGGCCAGCTGGTCCGCGAGCTGCTGAAGGACCCGCGCTTCACGGAGGTCGTCGGCGTGGACGTGTCCGTGCGGGCGCTGGCCCTCGCCGCCCGCCGCCTGCGCCTGGACCGGATGGGCGAGCGCCAGGCGGCACGCGTGCGGCTGGTGCAGGGCTCCCTCACGTACACGGACCAGCGGCTCCGGGGGTACGACGCGGCGGTGCTCAGCGAGGTCGTCGAACACGTCGACCCGCCGCGGCTGCCCGCCCTGGAGTACGCGGTGTTCGGCGCCGCCCGGCCCGGCACGGTGCTCGTGACGACGCCCAACGTCGAGTACAACGTCCGCTGGGAGACCCTGCCCGCCGGGCACGTCCGCCACGGCGACCACCGGTTCGAGTGGACCCGCGCCGAGTTCCGCGCGTGGGCCGGCGGCGTCGCCGCGCGCCACGGATACACCGTGGCGTTCGCGCCCGTCGGGCCCGAGGACCCGGAGCTGGGACCGCCCACGCAGATGGCCGTGTTCACCGCCGCCGCCACCGCACCGACCACGAAGGAGGAGAAGGCCGCATGACCACCACCGCCGTCACGGAGCCCGCCGCCGGGCGGACCCGCCGGCTGCCCGTCACCGACCTGTCCCTCGTGGTCCTCGTCGGCGCCACCGGCTCCGGCAAGTCGACGTTCGCCCGCCGGCACTTCAAGCCCACCGAGGTCATCTCCTCGGACTTCTGCCGCGGGCTGGTCTCCGACGACGAGAACGACCAGGGCGCGAGCCGCGACGCGTTCGACGTGCTCCACTACATCGCCGGGAAGCGGCTCGCCGCCGGCCGGCTCACCGTCGTCGACGCGACGAACGTGCAGCCCGAGGCGCGCCGCCGGCTGGTGCGGCTGGCCCGCGAACACGACGTGCTGCCCATCGCCGTCGTCCTCGACGTGCCCGAGGAGGTGTGCGCGGCGCGCAACGCCGCCCGCCCCGACCGGGCGGACATGCCCCGGCACGTCATCCGCCGCCACCGCGGCGAACTGCGGCGGTCCCTGCGCGGCCTGGAGCGCGAGGGCTTCCGCAAGGTGCACGTGCTGCGCGGCGTCGAGGAGGTCGAGGCCGCCGAGGTCGTCCTGGAGAAGCGGTACAACGACCTGCGGCACCTGACCGGCCCGTTCGACATCGTCGGCGACGTCCACGGCTGCGCCGCCGAACTGGAGGCCCTGCTCGCCAGGCTCGGCTACGTCGACGGCCGGCACCCCGGGGGGCGCACCGCCGTGTTCGTGGGCGACCTCGTCGACCGCGGCCCGGACAGCCCCGGCGTGCTGCGCCGCGTCATGGGCATGGTCGAGTCCGGCGACGCGCTGTGCGTGCCGGGCAACCACGAGAACAAGCTGGGCCGCTGGCTCTCCGGCCGCGACGTCCGGCGCACCCACGGCCTCGCCGAGACGATCGAGCAGCTGGAGCGGGAGGACGACGCCTTCCGGCAGCGGGTGCGCGAGTTCGTCGACGGGCTCGTCAGCCACTACGTGCTCGACGGGGGCCGGCTGGTGGTGTGCCACGCCGGCCTGCCGGAGAAGTACCACGGCCGCACGTCGGGCCGGGTCCGCTCGCACGCCCTGTACGGCGACACGACCGGGGAGACCGACGAGTTCGGGCTGCCCGTGCGCTACCCGTGGGCCGAGGACTACCGGGGCCGCGCCGCCGTCGTGTACGGCCACACGCCCGTCCCCGACACCTCCTGGGTCAACAACACGATCTGCCTGGACACCGGCGTCGTGTTCGGCGGGAAGCTGACCGCGCTGCGCTGGCCGGAGCGGGAGCTCGTCGACGTGCCCGCCGAACGGGTCTGGTACGAGCCGGCCCGGCCGCTCGTCACGGACGTCCCCGGCGGGCACCAGGGCCGGCCGCTGGACCTGGCCGACGTGCACGGCCGGCGGGTCGTGGAGACCCGGTACGCGGGCAACGTCGGCGTGCGCGAGGAGAACGCCGCGGCCGCGCTGGAGGTCATGAGCCGCTTCGCCGTCGACCCGCGCCTCGTGCCGTACCTGCCGCCGACGATGGCGCCGACCGCCACGTCGGATCTCGACGGGTACCTGGAGCACCCGGCGGAGGCGTTCGCCGGGTACGCCGCCGACGGGGTGGCCCGCGTCCTGTGCGAGGAGAAGCACATGGGGTCGCGGGCCGTGGTCCTGGTGTGCCGGGACGCGGCCGCGGCGCGCGAGCGGTTCGACGTGGAGGGCCCCACCGGCTCCCTGTACACCCGCACCGGGCGCCCCTTCCTCACGGACGGGGTGATGACCGAGGCGCTCCTCGACCGGGTCCGCGCCGCGGTCACGGCCGCCGGGCTGTGGGACGCGCTGGACACGGACTGGCTGCTCCTGGACGCGGAGCTGATGCCGTGGTCGCTGAAGGCCGGCGGCCTGCTGCGGTCGCAGTACGCCGCGGTGGGCGCCGCGGCCGGCGCGTCGCTGCCCGGCGCGATCGCCGCGCTGGAGTCGGCCGCCGCACGCGGCGTGGACGTGTCCGGTCCGCTGGAGCGGACCCGCGGACGGGCCGTCGACACGGCCGCGTTCACCGACGCCTACCGGCGGTACTGCTGGCCGACGGACGGGCTGGACGGGGTCCGGCTCGCGCCGTTCCAGGTCCTGGCCGCGCGCGGCCGCAGCCTGGCCGGGCTGCCGCACGACGAGCAGCTCGCCCTCGTCGACCGCCTCGTCGCGGCCGACACGACGGGCCTGCTGCGCACGACGCGCCGGCTCGTCGTCGACACGGGCGACGAGGCGTCCGTGCGGGCGGGCGTCGACTGGTGGCTGGAGCTGACCGGCCGGGGCGGCGAGGGCATGGTCGTCAAGCCGCTGCAGGCCCTCGCCCGGGACGGCCGGGGCCGGCTGGTGCAGCCGGGCGTCAAGTGCCGCGGCCGCGAGTACCTGCGGATCGTCTACGGCCCCGAGTACACCCGGCCGGAGAACCTCCGGCGCCTGCGCTCCCGCTCCCTCGGCCACAAGCGCTCCCTCGCCCTGCGCGAGTACGCCCTGGGCCTGGAGGCCCTGGACCGGCTGGCCGCCGGCGAACCCCTGTGGCGCGTCCACGAACCGGTCTTCGCCGTCCTGGCACTGGAGTCGGAACCGGTCGACCCCCGCCTGTAGCCGCCCCCGGGGCGGGGCCCACGGGCCCCGGCCCGGTGCGGTGCGGTGCGAATCCGGGTCCGGGTCCGGCGGGGGCGGTACGGGTCCGGCGGGCGGTACGGGACCTCGGGGAGGTGGCGTACCGCGGGAAGCGGCACGCCGGAGGGGAGCGGCGCGCCACCTCCCCGATACGTCACCGGGAGCGGCGCGCCGGAGGGGTGGCGCGCCCGTGCGGGCGGCTTCCCCGCGCGCCGCTCCCCCGTGCCGGTCAGTCCAGCTGGGACTGGACCTGGGAGGAGATCAGCTCCAGGTGGTCCAGGTCCTGGAGGTCCAGGAACTGGAGGTACATCCGGGAGCTGCCCAGGGCCGCGTACCGGCCGATCTTGTCGACGACCTCGGCGGGCGAGCCCGCCAGGCCGTTCTCCCTCAGCTCGTCCACGTCCCGGCCGATGGCCGCCGCACGGCGGGCCACCTCCGCGTCGTCCTTGCCGACGCACACCACCAGGGCGTTGGAGTACACCAGGTCGTCGGCGCTCCGCCCGATCTCCTCGGCGGCCGTGCGGACCCGGCCGAACTGGCGCTCCGTGTCGGCGAGGGAGGCGAACGGGATGTTGAACTCGTCGGCGTACCGGGCCGCCAGGCGCGGCGTGCGGGTCGCGCCGAGGCCGCCGATCAGGACCGGCACCTTCGGCTGCGCCGGCTTGGGGAGCGCCGGGGAGTCGGTCAGCTCGTAGTACTTGCCGACGTAGCTGAACTTCTCGCCCGGCTGCGTGCGCCACAGGCCGGTGACGATGTCGAGCTGTTCCTCCAGCCGGCCGAACTTCTCCTTGGGGAAGGGGATGCCGTACGCCGTGTGCTCCGCCTCGTACCAGGCGGCGCCCAGGCCCAGTTCGACCCGGCCGCCCGACATCCGGTCGACCTGCGCCACCTGGATCGCGAGCACCCCGGGGAGCCGGAACGTCGCGGCCGTCATCAGCGTGCCGAGCCGGATGCGCCGGGTCTCGCGGGCCAGGCCGGCCAGCGTGATCCAGGCGTCCGTCGGGCCCGGCAGCCCGGTGACGGAACCCATGTGCAGATAGTGGTCGGAGCGGAAGAAGGCGTCGAACCCGAGGTCCTCGGTGGCCTTGGCGACGGTGAGCAGGGTGTCGTAGTCGGCGCCCTGCTGCGGTTCGGTGAAGATGCGCAGATCCATGCCCCCATCCTGCACCGGCGGGCGCCGCCGGCCGGACCGCGGTGGGCGGTGCCCCGCCGGCACCGGGCGGTCACGGCCCCGCCGCCGAGTCCGCCGGGTCCGTCACCTCGACCCGCTCGGGCCGCGGCCCCTCCGCACCGGCCGGGCGGGCGCCCGGCACCCCGCCGAGCGCCGTCCCGCCGTGGCCCCACCGCCCGTTCGCGCCGTCGGGAGGCCGGGCGCGATCGTGCACCGCCATGCGGCGCAGCATGACGCGCACCCGGTCGCCGGCCTCGTCGGCCGCGTCGATCGCCTCGATGCACTGCCAGTAGAGGCTCTCCTCGTCCGTGGCGCAGGCCACGGCGACGAGGGCCATGCCCACCTCCCCCAGCAGCACACCGAGCGCCAGTAACGTGCCGCGCAGGTCGAGCACTTCGGACAGGCGCGACGCCGTCACCCCCGTCCGCCGCACCGGGTGGTCCGGGGCCGCGCCGCCCCGGCCGCCGGTCTCGCCCAGGCCGCGTGCCTCGCCTCTCAGCTCCCGCGGCCCGAACAGGGCCAGATGGTCCCCGATCGCCTGGGCGAGGCACTGCGCCTGCCAGGCCGACGCCATGATGTCGGGCACCGCCCGGCTCCCGGCGAGATCGCTCCGGCTGATGGAGATGAGCCGTTCCGCGTCCATGCCCGCCACCCCCGTTGGTATGACTTTCCACTCACAGAGTCACTACCCAGAGTGAACCTGTCCGAGTCTAAACACCAGGGGAATTCGGAAATCTGTGGACACGAAGCTCAGTGTGAATAAGTCCATCACTCCGAAGAGTGACGATCTTGCCGTGCGGACCGCCCCGGCGGCCGCCCCACCGGGAAGCGCAGTTCGTTCCGGTCGATCTTCGCGGAGAGCGCCTCCAACGGGTCGACGCCCAGCACCCGGCAGAACTGGAGGAGGTAGGCGAGCACGTCGGCGACCTCGTCGGCCACGCGGTGCGCCGTCTCCGGGTCGTCCATGACCCGGTCGGCCTCCTCCGGGGTCAACCACTGGAAGATCTCCAGCAGTTCGGCCGCCTCGACGCTGAGCGCCGCCGCCAGGTTCTTCGGGGTGTGGTACGGCTGCCAGGCGCGCGAGGCGGCGAACTCGGCCAGCCTGCGCTGCAGTCCCTGCACGTCCAGTTCGGTCACGGCGACAGGTCTACCACCACCGCCCCGCCCACCCTCGACCGCGGGCCCCGCGACGACCCGCCGCCCGCACACCGCCGCCCGCACACCGCCGTCCACGCGCCGCCGCCCGCACACCACCCGCGCACCACCACCCACGCGCCACCGCCCGCCGACCGCCGTCCCCGCGCCCCCGCGGCCCGGGTCCGCACGGCGGGGCCCACGGCCGAGGCCCGCACCCCGGGGTCGAACCGTCCCGGGCGGGCGGCAGGCCCGTTCCGCCGGGCGCCGCTCCCCGCCCCGCGCCCGTCAGGCGTGGGGCACGGCCGCGGCGGCCGTGCCCTCGACCTCCGTACCGGCGGGGGTGAGGAGGAACACGTTCCGGTCGACCCGGTGCATGGAGCTGCCGAGGCCGAAGACGACCCCGCTGCTGAAGTCCAGGACGCGCTTGGCGACCTCGGTGTCGGCGCTGGTCAGGTCCAGCAGCACGGGAACCTGCGCGACGAGGTACTCGGCGACCTCCCGCGCGTCCGCGAAGACCTGGACCCGCAGCACCACCATGCGGCGCTGCGCCCCGGCCTCGGAGTCCTGGGGGATCGTCCGGTGATCGACCCTGGACGGCCACTCGTCGCGCCCCCGCAGCGGGACGACCTGCGCCAGTCCCTCCCACTGCTCGTCGGTGACGTCGTACCTCTCGTACCTACTCATGCACCCATCCTGGCGTCCCTCACCCGTTCGGCCCAACTCCGACACGGGTCGTGTCCCGCCCGTCCGCGCCGCCGGGTCCCGGCCGGCGACCCGGGCGGCGCCGAACGGCGGTTCGGGCACGGCCAGTCGGGGCCCGGTGCCCGCGAACGAGGGGAACGCGAACGAGGGGAACGCGATCGGCGGCACCGGGTCCGGCGTCCCGGTACGCCCTGCGCCCCGGACCGGCGGTTCCCGCGCGCGGCGGAAGGGCGGCGCCCCGTCCCGGGCCGCTTCCCGGTGGACGGGCGGCCCTCGGCGCGCGCTCCTACGATGGGGGCATGCGGTTCACGGATCGTGCGACCGCCGGACGGCAGCTGGCCGAGGCCGTGGAGAGGCTGCGCCCGGACCGCCCCGTCGTGCTCGGGCTGCCGCGCGGCGGGGTCCCCGTGGCCCACGAGGTGGCCACGGCGCTGGGAGCCCCCCTGGACGTGCTGGTCGTCCGCAAGCTGGGCGTGCCGTCCCAACCCGAGCTGGGCTTCGGCGCGATCGGTGAGGACGGCGTGCGGATCGTGAACGACGCGGTCGTCCGCGCCGCCCGGGTCGACGAGCGGGACCGGGCGCGCGTGGAGCGGGCCGAGCGGGCCGTACTGGACGAGCGCCTGCGGCGGTACCGGCGCGACCGGGCCGGGGTGCCGCTGCGGGGGCGGACCGCGGTGCTGGTCGACGACGGGATCGCGACGGGCTCGACGGCCCTGGCGGCCTGCCGGGTCGCGCGGGCGCACGGCGCGGCGCGGGTCGTGGTGGCCGTCCCGGTGGCCCCGCCGCAGGCACTGGCGCTGCTGCGCCGGGAGGCGGACGACGTGGTGTGCCTGTCGTCGCCGGAGTGGTTCGGGTCGGTGGGGCAGTGGTACGACGACTTCACGCAGACGGGGGACGAGGAGGTCGCGGAGCTGCTCGCCCGGCACCCCCCGCCCGCGCCGCGGCCCGACGCCCCGCCCGCGCCGCGGCGCACCGGCTGAACCGGCACGGCCTGGGCACCCTGCCTTCCGCCCTCCGCACCCAGCCCGGGTCCCGGGACCGCGAACGGGTCCTCGACGTCCCGCCACCGCCCTCCCCCGCCGCCGGCGCGGCGTGACCACCGGGCCGTACGAAGGGGCCGCACCCCTTTGCGCGGGCCGCCGCAGGGCCCACAGTGGAAGGAGAGCACCGTGGAGCCGACGCTCCGGCGCCGACCGTCCGGGAGGCCGTCATGAGGCAGCACACGCCGGTGCAGGGCGCACCGCAGGCCCCTGCCCACGAGGAGGTGCGGGCCCCGGCGGACGCCCCCGTCCCCGCCCCGCGCGACGTGCCGGTGCTGGAACGGGCCGTCCGGGACGTGATGCGGACGTCGCTGGTGACGGTCGCGGCCGGTGAGACGGTGCTCGCCGCCTGGGAGCTGCTGGAGCGGTCGGGCGCGCGGCACCTGCCCGTGGTCCTGCCGGACGGGCGCTGCGCCGGCCTGCTGGACCGGGCCGAGGTGGCGGTCGTCTGCGCGGCGCCCGCCGTGTCGCTGTCCCGGCGCTACGCGCGCGACCTGCTGCGCTGCCGCAGGTGCGTGGTGGTGCACCACGGGGACGCGGTGGGCCGGGCGGTGGCCGTGATGGACGCGAACGGCTGCGACGCGCTGCCGGTCGTCGGGGACGGCGGGACGCTGGCCGGGCTGTTCACGGCCGCCGACGTGGTGGCGGCGCTGGCCGGCCGCGGGGCCGAGGTGCTGCCCGGCCTGGGCGAGCGGCCTCCGTACCCGTACCCGGTGACGCCCGGCCTGCCGCCCCGGCGGGACGACGACCGGATGTCGCCGGTGCCGTGACGCGGGACGCCGTGCCGTGGCGCGGGGTGCCGTGACGTGACGTGTGGAGGAGGTGGCGCGGTGGCCAGGAAGTCCGAGCAGGGCCGCGACCGGGACCGCGGGCGCGGCGGGGACGCCGGTGCGCCCGGGTCGGCCGGACGGGGCCGGGACGGCGACGAGCGGGGCGCTCCCGGAGCGCGGCTGCCGGCCCACGGGCCCGCGCGGCCCGGCCGGGGGTCGGCGTGGCGGGACCGGCCCGTACGGACGATCCGGGTGCCCGGCCTGTTCGGGTGACCCGGGCGCCCGGCCTGCCCGGACGGGCCCGCCGCATACGACCCGGGTGGGCCCGGCCCGGGTGAGCACGCCGCGCCCGGTGCGGGTCAGACGGTGAACGGGCGCTGGGCGAGGAAGGACGCGGCGGGCCGCCCCGACACGTACAGGTTGGGGCTCTGGCTGGCCGGCATGCGGCGGAGGATCGCGCGGTGGAAGGCCTGGTGGCCGCCGCGGTAGCCGCCCCTGTCCCAGACCCCCAGCAGCGTCCCGGTGAACTTGCCGTTCACCTGCCCGTCCGCGGCGAGCTGGTTGTCCTGGCAGGCGGAGATCAGCAGCGCGTCCGCGGGGCGCCCGTCCGCGCGCAACTCCCGCTGGAGCTCGCGGAAGAAGTCCCTGTCGCGCTGGTACAGGGCGCCCTGCCGGGCGACGGGCATGAGGCGGGACGCCTCCTCCACCCCGGCCGGGTCCGTCGTGCCGAACTGCTCGCGCAGCGCCTCCGGCGTGAGCAGGTCGCGGACCTCGATGCCGCTGCCGCTGTGGCAGCAGTCGAGCAGGACCAGGATGCGCACGCCGTCGGCGAAGCGGGCGAGTTCGCGGTTCAGCTCGTCGTCGAGGTACTGCCGGTCGTACAGCACGAGGGTCTCGTCGAGGGCGTCCGGCTCGTCCTCGCCGGCGGTCTCGTCCGGGACCTGGCCGCCGTGTCCGGAGTAGGTGAGGAGGAAGGCGTCCCCCTCGCGCAGGCGGGCCGCCGCGGCGCGCAGGGCCGCGGTGACGCCCTCGACGGTGCACTCGTCGGTGAGCAGGAGGGTGTCGGAGTAGCCGGCGTCGCGGGCGAGGGCGGCCATGTCCCGGGCGTCGTTCTCGCAGGCCAGGAGGCGGCCGTCCCAGCCGTCGTAGCGGTCGGGGTCGACCGTGTTGAGTCCGATGTGCAGGGAAAGGCCGGTGGCACCCATGGGATCTCCTGATGCGGGCGTACGGGGTCGGTCGGTCCCATCCCTTCCGTGCGCGGGTCCCGGGCGAACCGCCGGGGGGCGGCCGGGCGGGGAAATCCGCCTGAACGGGTCCGTCCGCCGCGTCCGCGCGCCACCGTCCGCCGGGCCCGCGCGCCACCGCCCGCCCCTGCGCTGATGGGGTGGCGTGGGCCGCCGCGCCGTTGGGGGCCCACCACCGCGCGGTACCAGTCAGACCATGATTTCTTCCGATGATTCGGAGGGCCCGGGCGGTTCCCTGGCCGACCGCGACGGCTACGACGAGGGCTTCCTCGGCCCCGCCGTCCCGCTGCCGCGCCTCACCGAGCCCCGCGTGGAGACGGTCGTCCTGCCGTACACGCACTTCAGCGTGGTGCTGCGCCCCGACCGGCGGCTCGCGGCCGCCACCGCCGTGTGCATCGACGGCGAGCGGCTGGTCGAGGACGTGCCGCGCACCGACGCCTGGCGCTACGACCCGCGGGTGGCGGAGAGCTGGCAGGCCGGGCCGGAGGTGTACCGGGACAACTCCCTGGACCGGGGCCACCTGGTGCGCCGCCTCGACCCGGTGTGGGGCACGGCGGCGGTGGCGGTGCGCGCGGACGGCGACACGTTCCACTACACGAACGCCGCCCCGCAGGCCGACGTGTTCAACCAGGGCAAGCAGGTCTGGCAGGGCCTGGAGAACTACCTGCTGGACCACGCCGCCCGCCACGACCGCCGGCTGACCGTGCTCACCGGCCCCGTCCTGCACGACGCCGACCCGCCGTACCGGGGCGTGCAGGTGCCGCTGCGGTTCTGGAAGGTCGCCGCGTTCGTCCACGACGGGGCGCTCGCGGCGACGGCGTACGTCCTCGACCAGAGCCCCGACCTGACGCGCGACGCCGACCGGGCGCTCGCCGGGGCCGTGCCGGGCGCCCCGCCGCCGCTGGGCGCGTTCCGCACGTACCAGGTGCCGGTGGAGGACGTGGCACTGCTGACCGGCCTGGACCTGGGGCCGCTGCCGACCGCCGACCTGATGCCGCCGGCGCGCGCCCCGGAGGCCCGGTGGCGGCGCCTGGAAGCGCCTGACGAGACCGTCATGGACATCTGAGGCACGGGAGGGCCGATGCGACCCAGGATCGTGTACGTCCACGGCAGCGGCCCCAAACCGCGCGCCGGGCTGCTCAAGGCGCAGTGGGACCGGGCGCTGTTCGGGCACGAGGCGGACGACCGGTCGCACCTGGCGTACTGGGCGCCGCTCCTCCACCCGGAGCCGCTGCCCGAGCACGTGCCGGACCCGCTGGAGGGGTGGCCCGGCGCGGCCGCGGAGGCCGAGGCCGCGGGGGGACGCCCGGAGGCGGCGGCACGGGCCCCCGAGCCGCCGCTGCCGGAGGACCCGGCGCGGTTCGCGGCGCGGACGGCCGCCGGGGCCGCGCGGGCCCGCCCCGGCGCGGCGGGCGGGGACCGGGGCGGGGCGGAGGGCGGGGGCGGGGGCGGGCCGCTCGACGGGTGGCTGCGCGACATGACGTACTTCGCCGAGGCGCTCGCGCTGGCCGAGGAGCCCCGCCCGGGGCCCGGCGAGGAGCCGCTGCCGAAGGCCCTGCCGCTCCCCCGGCCCGCCCGTACGGCGCTGTTCCGGCTGCTGGTGAAGCGTGCCTTCGAGGACGTCCACGCGTACTTCTTCGGCGGCGCCGGGCCGGCGGCGCGGCAGGTCGTGGCGGACGCGCTGGACGCCGCCGGGGCGGCCGGGCGGGCGGACGGCGGCCCGCTCGTCGTCGTCGGCCACAGCCTCGGCAGCGTCGTCGCGTACGACGTGCTGGCGGCGGGCGGCCGGCGGGTCGACCTGTTCGTCACGCTCGGCTCGCCGCTGGGGATCACCGAGGTGCAGGACCACCTCGCCGCGCCGCCCGCGATGCCGCCCGGCACGGCGCTGTGGCTGAACGCCTCCGACGCACGCGACGTCGTGGCGCTCGACCACGCCCTGCGCCCCGACTACACCCCTCCGGGCCAGCTCACGGACCTGCTCGTCACGAACGCGAGCGCCAACCACCACGGCATCGGCGAGTACCTGTCGAACCCGCTGGTGCGGGAGCCGGTGCGGCGGGTGCTCAGCCGTATTGCATGACCGCACCCCTGGTGTGACCATGACGGAAGAGGGCCGAAGGGGGCTCGGGACGACCGGGAGGGCGACCGGTACGACGGCGACGACCGGGCAGGTGCTCAATGCCGTTGGAGACCCCTGAGTGGGACAAGGTCACCGAGTGGGTGCGGGAGTACCTGCTGGACTCCACCGACCCGTACACCCAGCTGCGGCACGCCGACTTCGCCCCCGAGTTCATCGGCGGCCTGCCGCTGACCGCCGTCAGCTCCCAGAACGCGCGCGTGCTCGTCCAGGCGTCGCGCCGGACCATCGACGGGCAGGTGCGGCTCCTGCGGGCGCTGGTCCTCAACGACCGGCTGCGGAACCTGCCCTGCGTCCGGGACGCCGAGGAGTACCTGGCCCAGCTGGAGCGGGACGCCGAGGCGCACACCTCGCAGGACGTGTTCCGCACGCACCTGCTGCGCGGCGGCGCGGAGGTGTTCCTCGACCGGGACGACCTGCGCGAGACGCTGCGCGCGTTCGTGGCGGACGACCACAAGTCGGTGCTGCTGGTCGACGGCGAACCGTGCAGCGGCCGCTCGTACACGTACACGTTCATCCGGCACATCGCCCAGCACCAGGGGTTCCGTCCGGCGCGGGTGCTGCTGGGGCCGACGGTGACGGCCACCAAGGTCGTGCGGCGCCTCACCGCCTTCGTCTCCGACCCGCGCACGGGGGCCGCGCAGCAGGCCGCCGCGGACCTCGACGACCCGCTGCCGGCGCTCGACGAGGCGGTGCACTGGCTGGTCCTCCAGGCGACCGGCGCGGACGACCTGTTCTGGTTCGTGCTGGACGACTGCGACCGGCTCGACCCGGGCTCCGACGTGTGGGACCTGATCGGCCAGCTCGCCCTCACCATCTACGAGTACGAGCCCGTGCGCCGCGCCCAGGCGCCGCGCCTGGTGCTCCTCGGGTACGGGGAGTCGATGCGTCAGCTGCCGTACGAGCTGCGGCACAGCATGTGCCGGGACCGGGCGCGGACCGCCGGACCGGACGACGTGCGGGCCTTCTTCGACCGGTACGTCCGCGAGCAGCCGCCCCCCTCGCTGGCCGCACTGGTGGCGGAGGAGCGGGAGGCGGCGCTCGCCGGGCTGGTCGACGTGGCCGTGGAGGAGGTCCTCGCGGCGGCCGGCGAGGCGGACGGCGGTGCGGCCGGGAACCCGCCGGGCGGCACGCCGGGCGGTCCCGGCGGTCCCGGCGGGGAGAGCTACATGCGGCGGCTGGGCACCGCGGTGGAGGGAGCGATCCGTGTCTACCGTGCCCTCGGCTGACGCCTCCGGCGCCGCCGCGCTGTGCGAACGGTTCCGGGCCCGGCTGCGGCAGGAGCTGCGGCCCGCCGCCGGACCGCCCGCCGCCGTGCCGGACGCCCGGCACGGCTACCGCCGGGCGGCCTGCCTGCTCACCTCGTTCGACCCGCGGAAGCTGCGGCTGCCGGAGGAGTCCGCGCCGACGGGGCGGGCCGTGATGGAGCTGGCGGCGGACTGCTCGGCGACCGGCATGGCCGACCGCACGGAGTGGACGCTGAAGCCCGAGGTGCGGGAGGCGGCGCTGCGCGCCCTGTCCGGCCCCGAGGAGGCGCTGCGCGCGCTGGAGGCCAACCTGGGCGCGGTGTCCGAGGAGCCGGGGCCCGAACGGGCGTGCCTCGCCCTGCTGCGCGGGCAGACCCCCGGGACCGTGGGCGCGGGGCCGGACGAGCTGTCCGACGTGCTCCAGGCGGTGCTGTGGCTGTCGCTGGTGCCGGGGGTGACGGGGCTGCCGGACGCCCGCGTCGTCCGGGCCGAGCTGGAACTGACCCGGCTGCTGCAGCCGCTGGAGCGCCTGGTGCGGGTGCCGTTCGTGGGCCGGGAGGCCGAGCTGGCGAAGCTGCGCGACCACGTCCACGCGCCGGGGCCCCCGCCCGGCGCGGGCCCGGCCGTGCCGGCGCCGCTGGTGGTGCACGGGCCGGGCGGCATGGGCAAGAGCACGCTCCTCGCCAACTTCCTGCTGGACAGCCTGCGCAGGGGAGCGGAGACCGGGGGCGTGGGCGGCGGCGTGCGGAGGTTCCCGTTCCCCTTCGCGTACATCGACTTCGAGCGGGCCACGCTGTCGGTGTACGAGCCGGTGACGCTGATCGCGGAGATGGCCCGGCAACTGGGCATCCAGTACCCGGCGTTCCGCGCCGAGCTGGACGCGCTGGCCGCCGACTGCCAGGAGGAGGCGCGCGCGCAGCGGGCGGAGGAGGAGCGGGTCGCCGAGCTCAACCGGCTGGCGACCACGCGGGCGGGGGTCGGCCGGAAGACGTCGCAGCAGTTCCTGGCCGGGGCGAGCGAGCGGGAGAGCGCGCTGTCCCGGCGGCTCGGCGAGGTGCTGCGGCGGGCGGTGACCGGCGACGTGCCGTTCGTGATGGTCGTCGACTCGTTCGAGGAGGCCCAGTACCGGGGATCTCCGGCGCTGGGGCGGATGTGGGCGGTGTTCCTGGCGCTGACGGAGGCGTACCCGCGGGTGCGGGCCGTCGTGTCGGGGCGGTCGCCGGTCGGGCACCCGGCGGCCGGGGCGCGGGCGGTGGAGGTCGAGTTGCACGACCTGGGCCCGGAGGCGTCGGTGGAGCTGCTCGGCGCGTGCGGGGTGCGGGACCCGGAGCTGGCGCGGGTGCTGGCCGAGCGGGTTGGCGGGCACCCCCTCAGCCTGCGGCTCGCGGCGCGGGCGGCGGCGCTGGCCGGGTCGGGCGCGGCGGGCGTGAGGGAGCTGATCGGCAGCCTGCCGGCGCGGCGCCGGGACTTCTTCCGCCGCGTCGACCAGATGCTCGTGCAGGGCGTCCTCTACCAGCGGATCCTCCAGCACATCCCCGACCCGGACGTGCGGCGCCTGGCCCGCGCCGGGCTGGTGCTGCGGCTGATCACGCCGGACGTCATCCGGGAGGTGCTGGCCGAGCCGTGCGGGGTGGCCGTGACCGGGCCGGAGGACGCGCGGCGGCTGTTCGGCACGCTGTCCCGGCTGGACCTGGTCGAGTCGTGGGGCCCGCAGGCGGTCCGGGTGCGGGCCGACGTGCGGGCGATCATGCTGCGGCTGGTCTCGGAGGACCCGGAGTCGCCGACGCGGGAGGTGGAGCGGCGGGCCGTGGCGTACTACGCGGCGCGGGAGGGCCTGGAGGCGCGCGCCGAGGAGATCTACCACCGGCTGCGGCTGGGCGAGGACCCGCGCACCGTGGAGGAGCGGTGGCTCCCCGGCGTGGAGCGGCTGCTGGAGGGGGCGCAGAACGAGATGAGCCCCCGGGCGGCGGCGCTGCTCGGCGCGCACCGGCGGCGCGGCGGGGCGTCGGACCTGGTGATGGCGGAGGCCGACCAGGAGGACTGGGAGCGGATCGCCGCCCGCGAGGTGGAGGACCTGCTGGCGCAGGGGTTCACCGAGGAGGCGCTGGCCCGGCTGGCCCAGCGGCGCCCGTGGACGCCGTGCAGCTCCCTGCACGTGCTGCTGGCGGAGGCCCTGGACCGGGCGGGGCGGCGGGCGCAGGCGCGGCGGGCGGTGTCCGACGCGATCGACACCGCGCGGGAGGCGGGCTGCGGGGAGCGGCAGCTGGAGCTGCTGCTGCTGTCGGCGCGGCTCGCGGAGGGGGACGGCGACACCGACAGCGCCGACCGGGACCTGCGGCTCGCGGAGGACGTGGCGATCTGCCTGGGCCAGCACCTGGAGGCGATGGGCACGCTGCTGGCCAGGACGCGGCTCGCGGCGGGCTCGGACGCGCCCGACCGGGACGCGGACACGCGGCTCGCGCGGCGGCTGCGGCAGGTCCCGGACGAGGTGCTGGCCGACCAGCCGTCGCTGGTGCGGGCCGCGGCGTCCCAGGTGTACACGCTGGACGCGCAGGCGCTGGACCACGCGCTGGAGCTGGTCGGGCTGCCGGAGGGCGACGAGGTGCTGGAGATCCTGGGCACGGGGCTGCGGCAGGCGGTGCGGGCCGACCCGCTGCTGCTGCGGCCGCTGATGGACATCCTGCGCTCGGCGGCCGGCGCGCGGGAGGCCCCCGCCCGGCAGGCCGGGCCGCCGGGCGCCGGGGCGCCGCCCGTGCCGTCGCCGCCGCCGTCGGACGTCACGGACATCCTGCGGCTCGTACGGGACCGGGGGACGCTCGACGAGCTGGCGCGGCGGCTGCTGGTGCTGCGTGACCGGAGCGGGCGGATCGCAGCGAGCGTGGCCGCCGCCCTGCGCGGTGGAGGAGGCGGTGGTCTGCCATGACCGGCGGGACGGGCGCGACGGGCTACCTGTCGCGGGAGGACATCCTCGCCGTGCGGGACGCGGCCCTCGACGCGGGCCTCACCGACCCGGCGATGCGGCCGCTGCTGTTCGACGGGGTCATGCCCCGGTACCGGGCGACGCTGCCGCTGCTGCCGGCGCCGGGCCTCCAGGTGCAGTCGGACCTGGTGGAGATGAACCGCGTCGAGCGGCTCGTCGACGGGTCGGTGCCGCTGGAGACGTGGCTGCGCAACGCGGTCGCGCAGACCACCGCGGCGGCGCCGGCGGCCGTGCTCCAGCGGGCCCTGGACGACGTGGCGCGGGACGCGAGCGGCGAGCCGGACGTGCTCGCGGACCGGCCGGTGCCGGAGCTCAAGGAGGAGATCGTCCACCGGGACGACACGGTGCCGTTCGGGTTCCTGCGCGGCGGCGACGCGGCGGGCGCGGCGGTCGCGCGGGTCAAGGTGCCGCCGTACGAGGGCGGGGAGCCGCTCCAGCCGAACGGCTTCCCGCACTCGGGCACCGCCTGGCTGGTCACCCCGGACCTGCTCGTCACCAACCACCACGTCGTCAACGCCCGTACCGCCTCGGGCGGCAGGCGCGCCCTGGCGGGCCCGGAGGACCTGCTGCTCCAGGCGCGCGGCGCGCGGGCCCGGTTCGACTACGAGAGCGACGACACCGAGACGGAGGAGGCCGCCGTCCGGGAACTGGCCGCCCACGACGCGGAGCTGGACTACGCGGTGCTGCGCCTGGCGGAGCCGTCCACGCGGCCGGTGCTGCGCCTGGCCGGGCGGACGCTGCGGGTCGCGGCGGGGGACGTGGTGGCCGTCAACATCATCCAGCACCCGGGCGGCGCCCCGAAGCGGGTCGCGCTCCGCAACAACCTGGTGTTCCGGGCGGACGACCGCGACCTGCACTACTTCACGGACACGCGCAGCGGCTCGTCGGGGTCGCCGGTCCTGACGGACGACTGGCGCGTGGTGGCGCTGCACCGGGGCACGCGGCGCGTCGAGGACGTGTCGTTCCAGGGCCGTGACACGGCGTTCGTGAACGTCGGTACGCAGTTCACCGCCGTCATGGCCCACCTCGCGGAGCACGCCCCGCGGGTCCACGCCGAGATCGAGGCGGCCCAGCGCGGTGCGGCCGGGGCGCCCGTCTGAGAGGAGGAGCACATGGCCAGCCGGAGCAGGTCGCCGGTCGCGGCCGGCCCTGAGGAGATCTTCACCGATCTGCGGGCCGTCGCCGACCGGGTACGGGAAGGGCTGACCCGGGAGGTCCCGGAGTCGGCGTACGAACCGCCCGCCGACCAGGCGCCGGGCGAGGAGATCGCCCGGTTCGCGGAGCGGGAGCGGGCCCGGGTGGTGGAGGCGGGGGCGCGCGGGCTGGAGAAGCTGGCGGCGGGCCGCGACGACGAGATCGGCGACGACGAGTCGTTCGGGATGGAGGCGATCGTCCTGCTGGAGGGGCGGCCCGCGATCCTCGTGCAGGACGCCGACTTCCCTCCGCAGGAGGGCGACTGGGCGGTGCTGAACGCCCAGCGGGCCGCGATCCGGCAGACCCTGGCCCGGGTGGGCCGGGTCGACGTGTCCGGGCACGTCAGCCTCGACTGGGTGGGCACGGCGTTCCTGGTCGGCGCGGACGTGGTGATGACGAACCGCCATGTCGCGCTGGAGTTCGCGCGGGACGGCGGCTCGGCGCGGTGGGCGTTCCAGCCGGGGCTCGGCGCGGCCCTGGACCTGACCCGCGAGTACGGCGCGCTGCCGGGCGCGGGCGGGTCGGCGTACGCGGTGACGGAGGTCATCGGCATCCACCGGGACGTCGACATGGCGCTGCTGCGGGTGGCCCCCGCGCCGGGCGGGCAGGCCCTGCCGACCCCGCTGGCCGTGGCGGCGGACGCCCCCGCCGACGTGCCGGGCCACCCGGTGTACGTGGTGGGGCACCCGGCGTGGGACGGGCGGCGCAACGAGCCCGAGGCGATGCGCCGGATCTTCATGGACATCTACAACGTGAAGCGGCTCCAGCCGGGTACGGCCAACCAGCTGCTGGCGGAGCGCAACGTGCTGACGCACGACTGCTCGACGCTGGGCGGCAACAGCGGCTCCCCCGTCCTGGACCTGGCCGACCACCGCGTCCTGGGCCTCCACTTCGGCGGGCGGTACGGCTTCGGCAACTACGCGGTGCCCCTGTGGTCGATGCTGGACGACCCGCTGGTGCGGAGCGCGGAGCTGAACTTCGTCTGAGGCGGGGCGGCGGGGGCGCGCCCCGGAGCGCGGGGCTCCGGGGCGCTGGTGGGGGGTGGGCGGTGACCCCCGGGGGTCACCGGGTGGGCGTACCGCCCGGTGCGGCCCCGGCCCGTCGCCGGACCAGGACGAACCTGGCCCCGCAGGCCGCGGCGACGGCGGCCGCGACGGCTGCCGCGAGGCCGGTGGCCGAGCCCCCGCCGGGGCCCGCCGTACCGGAGCCGGACGCCGTACCGGAGCCTGCCGCCGTACCGGAAGCGGGCGCGACAGCCGAGCCGGACGCCGTGCCGGGCGCCGTACCCGGGCCGGGGCGGGTGCCGGGGGCGGGGCCCGGCGCGGTGGCGGGGCCGGCGGACGGTCCCGGGGCCGAGGGCGGGCGGGACGCCGGGGTGCCGGGTGGGACCGTCACCCGCTCCCGCGCGCGGCCCAGGCCCGGGTGGCCCACCTCGACGGTGACCTCCCAGCGGCCCGGCGGCAGCGCCTCGGCCGTCGTGTAGCCGGTCGCCGTGCCCGCCGCGCGGACCAGCCGCCACGGGCCGAGGGCCGTCCGCCCGTCGGCGCTGACGGCGTTCACCGTCGCGGCGACCCGCTCGTCGACGGGGTCGCCGTCGCCCGCCCAGGTGACGGTCGCCGCGAGGTGCCCGAACGACTGGCCGGTGACGTCGACCTCCAGGCCGCCGCCGTGGGCGTGGGCGCCGCCCGGCGCGGCCAGCCACAGGGCGGGTCCGGCGAGGGCGGCCGCCGCGGCGGCGCGGAGGGATCGGACGGGGCGGGTCACGGCTTCTGCACCGTCCACACCTGCGCGGCGCCGCCCGCCGGGTGCTGCAGCTCGATCAGCCAGGAGCCGTAGTACGGGCGGTCGCTGACGCCCAGCACGTACCGGCTGTCGCCCGCGGTCACCGTCACACCGCCGCCGGCGGCGGGGGTGACCCGCCACCGCTGGTGCGCGGCGCCGCCGCACGGCTGCTGCGCCACCCACATGCCGGCCGACGGGGTGCCGCCGGGCTGGAGGCACTTGCCGGAGACGGCGGAGCGGATCCGGGTGTGGCCGCCGCCCGCGTCGTCGAAGTACCACTGCTGCTGGGCGTAGCCGTTGCGCTGCGAGCCGACGAGGACGGTGCCGTCGGCGGTGCGGCCGCCCCAGACCTCGGCGGCGTTGCCGGTGGCGCCGTTGGCGAGCACGTACCGGGTGCCGGGCGCCGGGGTCGTGGCGCCACCGCCGCCCGTCGTGCGGAACGAGGTGGCCCGGCCCGGCCGGCCGTCGCGGCCGGAGGCGTCGCGGACGGAGACGGCGACCGTGTGGGCGGTGCCGGGGGCCAGGTTGTGGAGGCGGGCGCTGGGCGCGTCGACCCAGCCGGCGGGACGGCCGTCGAGGTGGACCTGGTACCAGGCGGCACCGGGGACGGCGCGCCAACTGGCGACGGCGGAGTCCTGGGCGATCCGGCCGACGGTGACGTCGGGGCCGGCGGCGGGGCCGGTGCCGCCCGTGGGGGTGGGCGTCGGCGTGGGGGTGGGTCCGGGCCCGGGGCCGTTGCCCTTGTGACCCATGAGGAACTGGTTGTCGGCGACGTTCCAGTGCGTGGCGAGGTAGCTGCCGGGCCTGGGGCTGGTGTGGAAGTAGTCGTCGTGGTTGCAGTCGAGCCGGTTCTCGTACTCCCGGTCACCGCACACGGTGCGCATCTTCGGGTAGTACGGGCTGTCCGAGTAGCACATGACGTCCCACTCGTCGGTGCAGTGGGCGCCGCGGCTGGTGTTGGGGGCGCTGTTGTTCACCGCGCCGAGGTTGTGGCCCAGTTCGTGGGCGGCGGTGTGGCCGCCCCAGCAGCCGGAGTCGGTACGGCCGTAGGAGGGGCCGAAGTTGCTGAGGTTGTTCTGGCCGGGCCGCTCGTCGCCGGCGAAGGTGCCGATGCCGCAGTAGACCTGCGCGTCCGCGAAGATCATGTACTTGCGGTCACGGCGGTCGAGTCCCTTCGCGGCGAGCGCGCGGTTGGTGGCGCTGAACTCGGCCAGGGCGGAGGCCGGGACCTCGATGTTCAGCACGGTGGGCGTGCAGTCGGCGGCCGTCACGTAGCGGATGTGGCGGACGCCGCCGGTGTCCCTGGCGCTCTCGGAGTAGATGAGGTCGGCGTCGGCCGCCCACTTGCGGAAGGACGGCAGGTACTGGGCGTACCGGTCCTGGCCGGGGGCGTGGACGTACACGACCTGCACGCGGTTGCCGGTGGTGCCGTCGCCGTCGCACTGCACGGTCTGCCCGGCGGGGCCGTTCGCGGCCGTGCGGGTGGCGGCGGGCGCGGAGGCGGCGGGCGGCTCCGCGGCGGCCCGGCCGTCCTTCGCCGCGGCCGCGGCGTCGGGGGCGGGCGCGGAGGCGGGCGCCTGCGGGGGCCGGGTGCCGTCCGCGGCCCGGCCGGGCGCGGTGGCGGGGTCCTCGGCGGGGACGGCGGCCCTCACGGCCGGCGGGGTGTCCTTCTTGATGTCGACACCGGGCGGCGGGGCGTCGGGGCCGTGGGTGCAGTGGCCGCTCCTGGTGCGGAAGACGCCCTCGCAGGCGTCGTTCTCGGGGGCCGGCGCGAGTCCCTCGTAGACGAGGCCCTTGCCGGGGTCGCTGCGGGGAACCTCGGTGATCGGCTCCGTCTTCTCGTCACGGGCGGGCTCGGCCGCCGGTTCGGGCGCCGCGCTCGGCGACGCCGCTGCCGCCGCGGGCAGGGCGAGCGACCGCGGGCCGTTCCCACCCGCGGCGGGCCCCTCGGCCCCGTACACCCCCTGGTAGGCCACCGCTCCGACGGTCGCCATCACGGCGACGGCGGCGGCCGCGAGTATGCGGCGGCGTGGCTTCCGGTGGGGCGTCTTCTTCATTCTTCGACGTCCGGACACGTTCGTTGCACCTTTCCTTGGTCCTTGGTCAGAGGACGGTGCGCGGAAGCCTGCCAGAGGAGAATTCCGGCAAACGCGACCAGCGGAACGAGTCCGTTCCGTGACCGTGACGCCTTATTTGACGAACACTCAATTCGCTTTCAGGGAAAGGGAGTTACGCGCGTCGCACGGAAGTGGTCCAGTCCTTTTTAAGGATGTCGTCACCGAATCGAGATATCCGCTGCCGCTATTTGAAACCGTGTCAACGGAACGTGTCACTCCGTCGAAATGCCGTGACTACGGCGCGTGGAGAATTCAGACGCCCAGACCGAAGAGGCGGGCGGCGTTGCGCCACAGCACCCGCTCCAGTTCGTCCTCGGTGAAGTGCGCGTCGCGGATCACCCCGAGCGAGACGCACGGGTCGATGAGGGTGGCGTCCGTCCCGAACAGGAGGCGTTCGACGGGCACCCCGGCCTCGCGGGCGTACGCGATGCGGCCCGCGTCGGTGGCGGTACGGCAGTGCTCCAGGTACAGCCGGTCGCACGCGGCCGCGGCGTGCGCCGCCTCGCGCCAGGCGTCGCCGCCCGCGTGGCCCAGGATGACGCGCAGGCCGGGGCGGGCCTCGACGAGTTCCGGCAGGAGGGTGACCTCGGTGCCCCAGGTGTGCAGGAGGAGCGGTACGCCCGCCTCGGCGACCACGTCGAAGGCGGCGGCCATCTCGGGCGAGCCGGGCAGCCGGCCCGGGTAGGTGGTGTGGATCTTCGCGCCGACGAACCGCCCGGTGTCGAGGCAGCGCCGCAGGTCGGTGGCGCTCTCCTCGATGCGGTTCGGGTTGACGACGGCGTAGCCGAGCAGGCGGGGCCGGGTCGCCAGCGCCTTGTACAGGGCGGCGTTGCCCGCGACCGCGTCGTACACGACGGCCTCGGACGCGGAGACGAGCTGCAGGTCGATGCCGTACCGGTCCATCTGGCGGAGGTTGGCGTCGGCGTCGCCGGACGTCAGGTGGAACGGCCAGTGGCCCACGTGGGCGTGCACATCGATGATCGGCATCAGGCGAGCAGCTCCTCGACGTTCCTCGTGGCGATCGCGGCGCGGTCGTCGGCGGAGATGTCGGCGTACCGCAGCTTCAGCGTCTGGGGCGAGATGTCCATGAAGGGCGTGCGCGAGCCGAAGACGAGGTGGCGGGCGCCCACGGACCCGACGACCCGCTCGATGGAGTCGGGCCCGGAGAGCATCCGGGTGGTGGCCCGGAAGCCGGGCTCGTCGCGGGCGAGGAGGAGGAAGTCGGCGAGGACGTACGCGTGGAGGTCGAGGAACACGACGTCGGCGCCCCGGCCGGTGAGCGGCGGGCCGAAGCGGCGCGGGTCGCCGTCGTGGAGGAGGACCATGCCGCGTTCGACGGCCAGCCGGACGACCCTGCGGTAGCCGGGGAAGTCGGGTTCGGCGCCCTGGTCGACGGTGAACAGGCGCAGGAACCGGACGCCGGCGGCGGCGAGGTCGTCCAGGCGCGCCTCGGCGGTGAGGGCGTCGCGCACGTCGACGGTGCCGACGGGCCGGAGCTCGGGGCAGCCCGCGAGGTCGCGGAGCGTCTCGGCGTTGCCGCCCGCGTCGTCGAAGAGGGGACCGCGCGTGGAGAGCGCCAGCGCCCCGGCGACGGGCGAGCCGGCGAGCCGGGCCCGCACCTCGGCCAGGTCGGTGTCGCGGTGGTGCCGGGGCCAGGGGCCGTACAGCACGTCGACGTCCCAGCCGACGTACTCCTCCGCCGTGGGCCGCAGCCACGCGTACCCGCTCACACCGCCCCCTCCCGTCGACCACTTGTGACCAGGCCCGAAACTAGAACGCCGGACAGGCCCCGTCAATGAGGCGGGGCCCCGCCGGGCCGCCCCCGCGCGTGCCGTGCCCCGGCCGTCCCCCCGGGGCGGGCCCCCACGTTTGGCGCGGCGGGCGGGGAGCACTCGTCCCGCGACGGGGAGCACGCGTCCCGGCAGGGAGGAGGGAGGCCGTCGTGATCCTGGAGGAGGTCGTCCTGCCCGCGGCGGACGGTTCCGCGCTCCGCGGCGACCTGGCGCTGCCCACGTCGCTGCCGGTGATGGTGGTGTTCGCGCACGGCAGCGGGAGCTCCCGGCACAGCCCGCGCAACCGGGCCGTGGCCGGGGCGCTGCAGAAGGCGGGCATGGGCACGCTGCTGATGGACCTGCTCACGGAGCGGGAGGAGCGCCACGACCTGCTGACCGCCGAGTACCGGTTCGACGTCGACCTGCTGTCGTCGCGGGTCGTGGCCGCGGTCGACTGGCTCGCCGACGAGCCCGCGACGCGGTCGCTGGGAGTGGGACTGTTCGGGGCGAGCACCGGCGCGGCGGCGGCCCTGCGCGCGGCGGCGGAGCGTCCCGTGCGCGTGCGGTCCGTGGTGTCGCGCGGCGGGCGCCCGGACCTGGCCGGGGACGCGCTGGCGCGGGTGGCGGCGCCGGTCCTGCTGGTCGTCGGCGGGGAGGACCCGGAGGTACTGCGGCTGAACCGCGAGGCGGCCGAGCGGCTGAGGGTGCCGTACCGGGTGGAGGTCGTCCCCGGCGCCGGCCACCTCTTCGAGGAGCCGGGCGCGCTGGACCACGTGGTCCGCGTGGCGCGGGAGTGGTTCCGGCGGCCGGGCGACGACGCGTTCGACCCGTTCGGCGGGCAGCCGTGACCGGCCGGGGCCGCGGCCCCGGCCACCCGGGCGGCACCGTGGTGAGGAGGGCGTGATGGAGCTGCGGTTCGAGGACCGGCGGGACGCCGGGCGCCTGCTCGGCGAGCGGGTGCGGGCACGGGCGGCCGAGCGGGGGTGGCCCGACCCGGTCGTGCTGGCCCTGCCGCGGGGCGGTGTCCCGGTCGGGGCGGAGGTGGCGCGGGCGCTCGGCGCGCCGCTGGACGTGCTGGTCGTACGGAAGATCGGGCTGCCCGGGCAGCCGGAGGTCGGGATCGGGGCGATCGCCGGGGAGGCGCCGCCCCTCTTCGACGAGCGGGCCCTGGCGATGCTCGGCATCACCCCGGACGAGCTGGGTGCCGCCGTGGCGCGGGAACGCGCCGAACTGCACCGGCAGGAGGCCCTGTACCGGCGCGGCACCCCGGGACCGGACCTCCGGGAGCGGGCGGCCGTCCTGGTCGACGACGGCCTGGCGACGGGCGTCACGGCCCGCGCGGCGGTCCGGCTGCTGCGGGACGAGAAGCCCGAGCGGCTGGTACTGGCCGTCCCGGTGGGCGACCGCCGGGCCACGGCGGAGCTGCGGGCGGAGGTGGAGGACCTGGTCTGCCTCTCGGAGCCGGCGGACTTCCGCGCGGTGGGCCTCTGGTACGAGGACTTCGACCAGGTGTCGGACGACGAGGTGCTCCGGGCGCTGGCCGACCTGTCCGCCCCGGACCGCCTCCGCCCCGTCCGCCACCGCTGAACCCGGCCGACGGCGCCCGCTGGGCGCCCCCGTGGACGGCGTCCGGCGGCCGGCCCGGCCCAGGGGGGGATCACATCGGTGGGCCGTCGTCCGTGCCCCACTCCCCGCCGGTCGCCTCGCGGGCGACGCGGCGCCACTCGGCCGGCCCGCCGGGCAGCGGCCAGGCCCAGGTGGGCCGGGTCGCCGTGTGCAGTTCCCCGAGGTGGCGGGCCAGGGAGGCGCCCGCGGTCGCGGTGCCGTCGGGGACGGCGGCGCCGTGGCGGGCGCGGAGCCCGGCGAAGCGGGTCAGTTCGGCCTCGTAGCGCTCCACCGCCCGCTCCGTTCCGGCGGCCACCTCGTCGCCCGGCGCGGTGCGGTGCAGGTGCAGCAGAGGGGGCGCGGTCGACTCGGCGATCGCGGCGGCGAGCCGGGCGTGGCCGTCCAGGACCACGTGGCAGTCCAGGCCGCTGACCCACCACAGCAGGACGGGCGGGAGGGTGCCGTCGCGGGCCTGCTTGCGGTACGCCTTGACCCTTCCGTCGCCGTGGCCGGGCATCGGCCGCAGCGGGAGGATCTCCCACGCGTGGGAGTGGAGGAACCAGTCGACGTACCCGCCGGGATGCCCCTCGACGATCATCTCGCCCCAGTACTCGGTCAGCGGCCGGCTGCCGTGGTTCCCGTGCAGGAGCGGGCTCTCGGGCGACAGCAGCCACCGCCCGTCGTGCAACGGGCCCTCCGGCGTGCCGAGCAGGTGCTCCGCGAAGCGGTGCGCCCAGCGGTCCGGCCGCCCGGCCAGGTCCCGTCCGGCCACGGCCCGCGGCGGGGGGACGACGGAGCGGTAGGCGTCGGTGCGCCGGAACCCGACCCCGCCGAGGTCGTCGTCGACGGAGGCGAGGAGCACGGGACGGCCCCCCTGGGTGAGGAGGAGCCGCCGCCCGGCACTGAACAGGCACAACCCGGGCCGGCGGCGGGAGCGCACATCCAGGGACAGGCCCGTCCAGGTGCCGTCGTCCCGGACGAGGTCCGTGCGTCGCATGCCGGAAACCCTAGACGGGCCTCCCGGCCCCCGCCCCGGCGGGATCCGGGAGGCGGGCCCGGTCCGGCGGTACCGTCACGGCGGTGACCACGAGGGTCCCGTCGACGGCCCACCGCCCGGTGAACCCCTCCGCCGGCACCCGGGGGTCGTACTCCAGGAGCCGGGCGGCGAACGTCCCGTCGGTCGCGAAGGTCAGCTCGGCCCCCTCGTGGCCCAGCCAGCGGCGGGTCAGCGGGAACCACGCCTTGTACACCGACTCCTTCGCGCTGAACAGCAGCCGGTCCCAGTGGACTTCGGGCCGCGTCCGGGCCAGCTCCGCGAGGTGGGCCCGCTCGCCCTCCGACGCGACCAGGCGCAGGACGCCGTCCGGCAGCGGCAGGTGGTCCTCGGCGTCGATCCCGAGGGACCGCAGGTCGGTGTCGCGCGCCACGGCCGCCGCCCGGTAGCCCGCGCAGTGGGTCATGCTGCCGACGACCCGGTCCGGCCACACCGGCGCCCCGCGCTCGCCGCGCGGTATCGGGACGGGCCCGAAGCCCAGTCCGGCGAGGGCCCGCCGCGCGCACCACCGGGCCGTGGTGAACTCCCGGCGACGCTTGTCCACCGCCCGGCTCACCTCCTCGGCCTCGGCGCCGAGCAGCGGCAGGTCGGGCGGGTCGTGGAAGGCCTCGGCGACGGACACCGCGGACGGCAGCAGCAGGTCGATCACGGACGTTCGCCCCCCATGGCACAGCGATGACACCCCGGCGAGGACACCCTCCCACACCGGCGTGCGGTCAGATCATTATCTGAACGGATGAAAACGCCGGACGCCTGGCGGTGGTGTCCCCCGCTGCTGGAAGGGATCACGCGGCAGTGACCCCACCACCTCCAGGGAGCGAACCATGCTGTGCGCGCAGGGAAGAAGACCCGGCCGCCGGGGCGTCCTCGCCGTCTGCCTCCAGGTCGTCGCCGCGGCCGCCCTGATCGGTTCCGCCGCCCCCGGTGCCGGGGCGGCCGACGCGCGGACGTGCTTCGGCGCGGCCGCCACCCTCCCCGGCACCACGGGCACGCCCGGCGACGACGTGATCGTCGGTACGCCGGGCGCGGACGTGATCGACGGCGGCGGGGGCGACGACGTGGTCTGCGGTGGGGGCGGCCGTGACCGGATCACCGGCGGTACGGGCGACGACCGGCTGTTCGGGGACGACGGCGACGACCGGCTGTTCGGCGGCGCGGGCCACGACGTCCTGGTCGGCGACCACGGGGCGAGGACCGGCGACGCCACCGGTACGGCCGGCGCCGACCGGCTCGACGGCGGACCGGGCCTGGACACGATGGTGGGTGACGCCTTCGCCCTGCAGGGCACCGCCTCCGGCGCCGCCCCCGACGTGCTCTTCGGCGGACCGGACGACGACTCGCTGGTCGGCGACAGCCGCGGCGACCACGCCACCGGCGGCGCCGACGACGTGCTGGAGGGCGGGGAGGGCCATGACGGTCTCGTCGGGGACGCGTTCGGCGTGTACGAGGCGTCGGGGGCCGGCGACGACGTCCTGCGGGAGGGGCCGGGCGAGTTCGGCGACGCGACCGGGGACGGTGTCGCCCTGGTGGGCAGCGCCCGGGGCGCGGGCGGCGACGACTTCATCGACCTGGGCGAGGACGGCGGTTTCGGCGCGTGGGGTGACCACCAGGCGCCCACCGGGACGGCGGTCGGCTCCGGCGACGACCGCATCCTGGGCGGCTCGGCCGCCGAGTACGTCCTCGTCGGGGACAGCGCCGTCGGCGACCCCACCGGCGCGACGGGCGGGAAGGACCTGGTGCAGGGCCGCGGCGGTGACGACCGGTTGTTCGGCGACAACGTCGACGGCGCCACCGCCGCCTCGGCCCCCGTGGGCGGCGCGGCCGACCGCGTCGACGGCGGCGCGGGGGACGACCTGCTGCGCGGCGGCCCCGCCGACGACCGCCAGGACGGCGAGGCCGGCACGGACGACTGCGACGGCGAGGCCGGCGCCGACACCGAGATCGCCTGCGAGACCTGACGCGCCCCGCGCGCCCCGACGCGCCCCGGACGCGGCCGCGCCGGCGTCCCGCCCGGACGCTCGCCCGCCCGTCCGCCGGCCCGCACCCTGGCGCCGGCCCCGCACTGTGGTGATCGCCGACGGGGTCCGGCCGCCCGCGGCGACCACCACGGTGTGCCCGCGGTGATCGCCCCGGTGAGGCGCGGCCGTCCGCCCCCCCTTCTGCCCGAGTACGCGCTCCCGTCCCCCCGCCCCTCGGCGCAGCGGCCGGACAGGGGCACGGACCGGACAGGACAGGGCAGGGGCACGGGTGCACCGGTGGCCGTGGGCCGCTGCCCCCGGCCTTCGACCGGTGCGCCTACGCGGTCACGGCGCTAGCCGGCGTCCTTCTCCCGGGCCTCCGGCCCCGGCTCCGTCTCCCTCTCCTCGGCGGACCGCTCGCCCTCCGCCTGGGACGGGGTCGTCCGGGCCACGTCGGGGTGCTCGTCGACGTCCGGCTCCCGTTCGCCCTCCGCCTGGGACGGGGTGGGGTAGCCCCACGCGTCGCTCATGGGGTCGTTCATGTCACGCCTCCGGGATTCGCCTGTTCCGCCCACCCCGGCACGGGGGGGGCGCGGACACGGGTACCCGGACCGGCGGCTTCCCCACCCCTCGCTCCGGGGCGTCCCGCGCGGCGGTCGGCCACCGGCACCGGTGGGGCCGCCCCGGGGTACGCCGCCGCACGGATGGCGCCCTCCCCGTGGCGGCACGCTCCTCCGCCACTGAACCGATCAAGCCTCCTCTCCAAGCCCCTTCCCCCTCACCTGAGCAGGATTTACTAAACACGGGCTTAACTCCACGGCTCGGCTAGACAACGTTGTCACCTTCCGGGCACAGTGATCCCTCGCGGGTCGACCGGCCCGCGCTACCCGCGACGGAAGGCTGAGGCGATGGTGTACGGGGCTCTGGACATCGGCGGTACGAAGATCGCCGGGGCGCTCGTCGACCCGGAGGGCCGCCTCGTGGCCCGGGCTCAGCGGCCGACGCCCGCCCACGAGCCGGCCGAGGCGCTGATGGGGGCCGTCACCGCCGTCCTGGACGAGCTCTCCGCGCACCCGGCGTGGGCGTCCCTGGACCGCGTGGGCATCGCCTGCGCGGGCCCGGTCGACACGGCCGCCGGGACCGTCAGTCCGGTCAACATCGCCGGGTGGCGCGCGTTCCCCCTGGTCGAGCGGGTGCGGGCCCATCCGCGGATGCCCGCCGGCATACGGCCGGCGCTGGTCGGCGACGCGGTCGCCATGACCGCCGCCGAACACTGGCTGGGCGCCGCGCGGGGCGTGGACAACGCGCTGTGCATGGTGGTGTCCACGGGCGTCGGCGGCGGGCTCGTCCTCGGCGGGCGGCTGCACACCGGCCCCTCGGGCAACGCCGGTCACATCGGCCACATCTCCGTGGACCTCGACGGGGAGCCGTGCCCGTGCGGGGGGCGCGGGTGCGTGGAGGGCCTGGCGAGCGGTACGGCGATCGCCGCCCGCGCCCTGGCCGCCGGGTGGACGCCTCCCCCGGGCACCGCGGCGACCGCCGCCGCCGTCGCGGACGCCGCCCGCGCCGGCGACGCCACGGCCCGCGCCGCGTACGACCGGGCCGCGCAGGCCCTGGCCGCCGGGATCGCGGCGACCATCACCCTCGTCGAACTGGACGTGGTGGTCGTCGGCGGAGGCGTGGCCCAGGCCGGTGACACGCTGTTCGCCCCCCTGCGGCGGTGGCTGGGCGCGTACGCGGTGCTGGGCTTCGCGCGCGACGTGCCGGTCGTGCCCGCGGAGCTCGCCCTCGACGCGGGGCTCATCGGGGCGGCCGCCGCGGCGGCCCACGCCGGACCCCGGCCCGTGCCGCACGCACCGGCGAGCTGACCCCGCGCACGCCCCGCGTACGACCACCCGGCCCCGCGCACCACGCGTACGACGAGCCGACCCCCGCACGCCACACGCACGACAGGCCGCTCCCCTCCACCGGTCACGCACACGGCGAGTCGGCCTCCGCACCCCACGCGCGTGCCGGCGGGCCGACCCCTCCCCACACGACACCGCCCCCTCCGCATCCGAAGCCCCCGCCCGCCCCCGCTCCACCGCCCCGCCGCCCCGGGTGGCACGCCCCTCGGCCGGCCGGTCGAAAGGAATCCGCCCGTGGACCGTCTCGACAACACCATCCGCGCCTACGACTGGGGCTCCCCCACCGCGCTGCCCGAACTGATGGGGACCGTCCCCGACGGCACGCCCCGGGCGGAGCTGTGGATGGGCGCCCACCCCTCGGCCCCCTCCCTGGTGACGCGGGGAGGCCGCCCGGTGCCGCTCGACGAGGTCGTCGCCGCCGACCCCGGCGCCGAGTTGGGCGACGCGGTCGTGCGCCGGTTCGGGCCGCGGCTGCCGTTCCTGCTCAAACTGCTCGCGGCCGACTCGCCCCTGTCGCTCCAGGTGCACCCCGACACGGCGCGGGCCGCCGCCGGCCACGCGCGCGAGAACGCCGCCGGCGTGCCCCTGGACGCGCCGCACCGCACCTACCGGGACGCCCACCACAAGCCGGAGATGATCGTCGCGCTCGGCCCGTTCGAGGGCCTGTGCGGCTTCCGCCCGGCCCGCGAGTGCGCCGGACTCCTCGACTCCCTCGGCGTGGACGGCCTGGCCCCGTACGTGAGGGCCCTGCGTTCCGGGCCCGAGGAGGAGGCGCTGCGGGAGGTGTTCTCCGCGTTCCTCACCTCCCCCGACCCGGCCCTGCTCGCCGAGGTCGGCAGCGCGCTGGGGCGGGCGGCGCGGGCGGGCGGACCGTGGTGGCGGGAGTGCGCGGCGTACGAGGACGTGGCCCGCGTCCACCCCGGCGACCCGGGGCTGCTCGCGGCCCTGATGGTGCGGTGGGTCCGACTCGCCCCCGGGGAGGCGCTGTTCCTCGGGGCGGGCGTCCCGCACGCGTACCTGCGGGGGCTCGGCGTGGAGGTCATGGCCGGCTCGGACAACGTGCTGCGCTGCGGGCTGACGGCCAAGCACGTGGACGTGGACGAGCTGCTGCGCGTGGTGCGCTTCGCCGCCGGCCCGGCCGGCGTCGTGCGTCCGGTGGTCCTCGACGACGGGGAGGAGGTCTACCCGGCGCCGGTCGACGACTTCCGGCTGTCCCGGCTCCGGCCGGGCGCGGCCCGCGCCGCGTACCACCTCGACGGGGCCGGTCCGCAGATCCTCGTGTGCACCCACGGCCGGGTCCGGCTGGCCGGCCGGAAGGACGAACTGGTCCTCGGGCCGGGCGCCTCGGCCTACGTCCCGGCCGGCGAGGAGGTCGCGGTCACGGGAAGCGGAACGGTGTTCCGGGCCACCGCCGCGGTGGGACGAAGCGCTCCGACCGGACGTCCGCAGCCCCTGCGCCAGATGAACGACAACTAAACTTAACCGGTTTCGCCCCAACGGTTGTCTGGGTCGTGCTCTCGCCCTAGCCTCTTTTCCAGTCGCCGGACGGACCGTGAACCGCCGCCGTACGCACGCCTTTTACCGGGAGCGCGTACGGCATTCCCCTCCGGCGCCCGCTCTTCCCCCGCCCGGTCCCGGAGCCGCGATCACGGACCGGTCGGCGGGAACACGTCCCGGCACCCCGACGCGCCCTTTCCGTGCATACGCGTCGGCCACCGGTGGGCCCCGCGCCCCGAACACTTCGCGGGGAACGACCGGAACGGCCGGGAGCACAGCCCGCAAGGAAACCGCCGGCCGTACGCCGGGGGACGCGCGCGTCCCCCGGTGTGCGCGCGACCACGTTGGGAGCAGGAAATGAGAAGGAGACTGGCCACCGCGGCGGGAGCGCTGCTGGCCGTGGCGGCCTCGGTGCTCACCGCCCCGTCGGCCGCCCGGGCGGCCGACGCCGGGACCGCGGCCGCGACGGGGTTCCAGGTCAGGGACGGCCGGCTGCTGGACGCGAACGGCGGCGACTTCGTCATGCGCGGCGTGAACCACGCCCACGCCTGGTACGCGTCCACGACCCCGAAGGCGCTGAAGGACGTCAAGGCGCTCGGCGCCAACACGGTCCGCGTGGTGCTCGCCACCGGCGACCGCTGGACGAGGAACGACACCGCCGACGTGGCGGCCGTCGTCGACCGGTGCAGGCAGAACCGGCTCGTGTGCGTCCTGGAGGCGCACGACACGACCGGGTACGGCGAGCAGGCCGGCGCCGTGACGCTGGACCGCGCCGTGGACTACTGGATCGGCGTGCAGAGCGCCCTCAAGGGCCAGGAGAAGTACGTCGTCCTCAACATCGGGAACGAACCGCACGGCAATTCCGGATACACGGCGTGGACCTCGGACACGTCCGCCGCGATCAGCCGGCTCCGCACCGCCGGGTTCACCCACACCCTGATGGTGGACGCCCCGAACTGGGGCCAGGACTGGTCCTTCACCATGCGGGACAACGCGCAGCGGGTGTTCTCCGCCGACCCGGCCCGGAACACGGTGTTCTCCATCCACATGTACGGCGTGTTCGACACGGCGGCCGAGGTGCGCGACTACCTGAACCGGTTTGTCTCCGCCCGTCTCCCCCTCGTCGTCGGCGAGTTCGGGCACGACCACTCCGACGGGAACCCCGACGAGGACGCGATCATGGCCGCGGCCGAGGAGCTCGGCCTGGGCTACCTGGGCTGGTCGTGGAGCGGCAACGGCGGCGGCGTCGAGTACCTCGACATGGCCGTCGGCTTCGACCCCTCCCGGCTCTCCCCGTGGGGCGAGCGGATCTTCCACGGCCCGAACGGCATCAAGGCGACCTCCCGCGAGGCGAGCGTCTACTCCGGCGGCGGTGGCGACACCACGGCCCCCACCGCGCCGGGCACCCCGACCGCCTCGGACGTCCGCTCCGGCAGCGTGACGCTCGGCTGGGCGGCCTCCACCGACGACACGGCGGTCACCGCGTACGACGTGGTGCGCCTCGACGGCACGGCCGAGACCCGCGTCGCGACGTCCACCGCGAACAGCGCGACCGTCACCGGCCTGACGCCGTCCACCGCGTACTCCTTCGCCGTCTACGCCCGCGACGCCGCCGGCAACCGCTCCGCGCGCTCCGCCCCGCTCGCCGTCACCACCGCGCCCGGGCAGGCCGCGGGCGCCTGCGCGGTCACGTACCGCGTGAACGAGTGGAGCGGCGGCTTCAACGCCGACGTCACCGTCCGCAACACCGGTACGGCGGCGGTGAGGGGCTGGCAGCTGGACTTCGCCTTCCCCGGCGACCAGACGGTGCGCTCCTCCTGGAACGCCAAGGTCGTCCAGCAGGGCACCCGGGTGCGGGCCACGCCCGAGCCGTGGACGGACACCATCCCGGCGGGCGGCAGCGTGAGCTTCGGCATCAGCGCCTCGTTCACCGGTGTGAACGGCGCGCCCACCGCCTTCACCCTCGACGGCGCCCCCTGCGCCGGGGGGTGACCCCGGCCGGGTACGACGGAGGGCCGCGCCCCGGCCGGGGCGCGGCCCTCCCGCGTGCGTCAGGCGGGCCGGCCGGGCGCGGGCGCCGGGGCGGTGGACCCGCGCGGGGTCAGCGTCGGCGTCGGCACCTGGTGCGGGCCGGTGTGGGTGCCGTCGACGACGTCGAACAGGATGCGCGCCACCTCCGCGCCGAAGTGGTGCACGTCGTGGCTCATCGCGGACAGCGTGGGGTGGGTGATCCGGCACAGCTGCGAGTCGTCCCACGCCAGCAGCGACAGGTCGTCCGGTACGACGAGGCCCATCTCCGCGGCGACGCCCGCGCCCGCGACGGCCATGATGTCGTTGTCGTACACGATCGCCGTGGGCCGGTCGGCGGCGAGCAGCAGGGACCGGGTGGCCCGGGCGCCCTCCTTCTCGTCGAAGCCCGTCGCGATCTGCCGGCCCTCCTCCAGCCCCAGCCCGCGCACCGTCGACCGGAACGCCTCCGCGCGGATCGCGCTGTGGCCGAGCTCCGCCGGGCCGCCGACGCGGGCGATGCGGCGGTGCCCGAGGGCCGCCAGGTAGCGGACGGCCTCGCCGACCGCCGTGGCGTCGTCCGTCCACACGGCGGGGAAGGCCCCCGTCAGGGACGGGTGGCCGACGGCGACGGCGGGCAGCCCGAGGGCCTGGAGGGACGGGACGCGGGGGTCGTCCTGCCGGAAGTCGACGAGGATGCCCCCGGCGATCATGCGGCCGCGCCACCAGTGCCGGTAGAGCGCGATCTCCTCGTCGACGTCGCGGACCAGCCGCAGCAGCAGGGAGCAGGAGCGGTCCGCGAGGACGCTCTCGATGCCGGAGATGAAGTCCATGTAGAACGGCTCTATGCCCAGCAGCCGGGCCGGCCTGCACAGCGCCAGGCCGACGGTGTCGACCCGCTGGTTGGAGAGGCTGCGCGCGGTCGCGCTCGGCGCCCAGCCCAGCTCGCGGGCGGCGGTGAAGATCCGCTCGCGGGTGGCGTCGGACACGCCCGGCTTGTGGTTGAAGGCGAGCGACACGGCGCCCTTGGACACCCCGGCCCTGGCGGCGACGTCCTTGATGGTGACGCGCTCCGGCGGGCCGCTCACGCCGTGTCCACGCAGAACAGGGCGGAGCGGACGTCCGAGGCGTCCCGGGCGCCGCAGCCGGAGACCCGGATGCGGGTCCGCTCGCCGGGCAGCAGGGTCTGCGGGCCGCGGTCGGCGGTCGCCTCCGGGCCGAGCCGGTCGGCCTGGAGCAGGAGGTCTCGGACGAGAGTGTGCGCGCTCACCACGACGTCGACTCTATCCTCCCGGCCCGGCACCGGCTCCACCGTGACGTCGTACCGGGGGCGGGGGTAGGCGAAGTCCTTGTCGGGCACCGGGAAGTGCAGGGCGCGCAGCCCGTCGGCGTCGGCGACCAGGAACTCCTTCGCGGAACCCGCGGCGGGCGCCGCGCCGTCGGGCACGGGGAGGCGGACGACGGAGCGCGGTTCCACGGCGACGTCGAGCACGGCGCGGTGCAGGGGGGTGCCGTCCGCCGCCTGGCGGCGCAGCGTCACCGAGGCGTGCCAGGGCTCGGCGGACTGGTTGACCACGGCGAGGACGGGGCCGTCGGCGCCGGGCAGCAGGGTGAGCAGCCGGTCGGCGTAGACGCGGCGCAGTTCGTGGTAGAGCGGTTTCGGCCGGCCGTCGCCGTCGATGGCGGCCCAGGAGCTGACGGGCCAGCAGTCGTTGAGCTGCCAGACGACGGTGCCGGCGCAGACGGGCCAGTGGGCCCGCCAGTGCTCGATGCCGGCGGCGACGGCGCGGGCCTGGACGATCTGGGTGAGGTAGTGCCAGCGGTCGAAGTCGTCCTCGGGGAGCGGGAAGTGGCGCTCGACGCCCCGGTTCAGCTTGCCGTTGCCGTCCTCGGCCTTCTGGTGGTGGAGCATGCCGGGCGAGTCGGGCGCGAGCCGTTCGCCGGGCAGGGCGCGCCGGAGGGTGGCCAGCGCGGGCGGCGCCTGCCAGCCGAACTCGGCGACGAAGCGCGGCACGCTCGCCCGGTACTCGGCGTAGTCCTGGCGGTTCCACACCTCCCACGAGTGGTGGGTGCCGTGCGCCGGGTCGTTGGGGTGGTGGTCCCAGGAGCCGGACCAGGGGCTGCCGGCGGTGTACGGGCGGGTGGGGTCCAGTTCGGCGACGATCCGGGGCAGCAGGCCCAGGTAGTAGCCCTCGCCCCAGGAGTCGCCGGCGAGGGCGGGCTCCCATCCCCAGTCACGGAAGCCCCACAGGTTCTCGTTGTTGCCGTTCCACAGGACCAGGCTGGGGTGCGGCATGAGCCGGACGACGTTGTCCCGGGCCTCGGCCTCGACCTCGCCGCGCAGCGGCTGCTCCTCGGGGTAGGCGGAGCAGGCGAAGAGGAAGTCCTGCCAGACCATGAGGCCCAGTTCGTCGCAGGTGTCGTAGAAGGCGTCGTCCTCGTAGATGCCGCCGCCCCACACCCGTACGAGGTCGACGTTGGCCTCGGCGGCCTGGGTGAGGCGGGTGCGGTACCGCTCGGGGGTGACGCGGGAGGGCAGGACGTCGTCGGGGATCCAGTTGACGCCGCGGGCGAAGAGGCGGACGCCGTTGACGACGAGGGTGAAGCCGGTGCCGTGCTCGTCGGCGGAGCGGTCCAGTACGACGGTGCGGAAGCCGATGCGGCGCCGCCAGGTGTCGAGCGGGCCGTCGTCGCCGGTGAGGACGACCTCCAGGTCGTACAGGGGCTGGTCGCCGTGGCCGCGGGGCCACCACAGGCGCGCGTCGGGCACCTCCAGCCGCAGGACGGCGCCGTCGCCGGTCACGGTCGTCTCGGCCCGCGCGGTGGTGCCGGCGACGCGGGCGGAGGCGGTCAGCGGCCGCCCCTCGCCCCGCGCGGTGCGTTCCAGGTCGAGCCGGACCTCGACGCGTCCGGTGCCGTCCGCCACGGTGACGAGGGGGCGGACGCGGGCGATGCGGGCGGTCGACCAGTGCTCCAGCCGGACGGGGCGCCAGATGCCGGCGGTCACCAGGGTCGGCCCCCAGTCCCAGCCGAAGCCGCACGCCATCTTGCGGATGTACTGCGAGGGCTCCGGGTAGACGTTGGGGCGCTCCCCCGTCACGGCGCGCACGGCGGCCGCCTCGTCGTAGGCGGAGGCGAAGCGGACCTCCAGTTCGCCGGTGCGTCCGGTGACGTCGAAGCGGTGGCCGCGGTGCATGTTGCGGGTGGTGCCGACCGGTTCGCCGCCGAGGGTGATGTGCGCGGCGGTGTCGAGGCCGTCGAAGACGAGGTCGGTGCGCTCGTGGGCGCTGTCGTGGGCGAGGCGCGCGGTGTAGGTCCACTCCTGCCGGCCGACCCAGGCGACCTCCGTCTCGTTGAGGCCGACGAACGGGTCGGGGATGACCCCGGCGGCCAGCAGGTCGGTGTGGACGCAGCCGGGGACGCGGGCGTCGAGCAGCGCGTCGCCGTGGCGCAGGCTCCAGCCCTCGGTGAGCTGCGTGGTGTCCTTCATGGGTGCGGCTCCTTATCGCCTGGCACAGGCCGGGTCGGATGTACGACGGCGCACAACCTAACCCGCCGATCACCCTCTGTCCATAAACCGGTATAGCTTCTCTCGTCGACGAGAAAAGCCGTCAAGTACCTGCGCACGCCCGCCGATCAGCGCAGTGACGGTAACGATTGGGCATCACGCTGGAAACCGGAGCTTTACCGGTTCACATCCGGCTGACATAGTGCCGACATCCCACCGGCAGAGCTGAGCCGCAATCCTGAAGGAGCTGGGCACATGGGGAAGAAGAAGGCGCTCACGGGGGCGCTCCTCGCCACCGCGATGCTGACGGCCGCGGGGTGCGGGGGCGGGGGCGCCCCCTCCGGGGAGACGGCGGCCGCGCCGTCCTCCCCCGGCGACGTCTCCGGCGAGATCAAGGTCCTCACGCACCGCACCGACCTCGTCCAGGACGGGACGATGGACCGGTACGCCGCCGAGTTCAACAAGACCCACCCCAAGGTGAAGGTGACCTTCGAGGCGCTCACCGACTACGAGGGCGAGGTCAGGATCCGGATGAACACCGAGGACTACGGCGACGTCCTCATGATCCCGGGCGCCGTCGCCAAGAACGACTACCCGAAGTTCTTCGCCCCGCTGGGCACCAGCGAGGAGCTGGGCGCGAAGTACCGCTTCAGCGACAAGACCGACGTGGGCGGCAAGGTCTACGGCATCGCCCAGTTCGGCACCGCCAACGGCTTCCTCTACAACAAGGCCGTCTGGCGGAAGGCGGGCGTCACCGACTGGCCGACCACCCCGCAGGAGTTCCTCGCCGACCTCCGGGCGATCGAGGCGAAGACGGACGCCGTCCCGTACTACACGAACTTCAAGGACGGCTGGCCGCTGACGGCCTGGAGCAACAGCATCGGCTCGGTCACCTGCGACGCGAAGGCCAACGACAGGCTGGCCGGCCCGGTCTCCCCCTGGAAGGAGGGGAGCGAGCTGCACGTCATCGACTCGCTGCTGCACGACGTCGTGAAGGGCGGCCTGTCCGAGAAGGACCCCGGCACGACCAACTGGGAGGCCTCCAAGGGCATGATCGCCAAGGGGCAGGTCGCCACCATGCACCTCGGGTCCTGGGCGATCACGCAGATGCGGGACGCGGCGAGGAAGGCGGGCACGGACCCCGCCGAGATCGGCTTCATGCCGTTCCCCGTCCAGAAGGACGGGAAGTTCTGCGCGACGGCCGTCTCGGACTACCAGCAGGCGGTCAACGCCCACTCCGCGCACAAGTCCGCCGCCCGCGCCTGGATCGACTGGTTCACCGAGAAGTCGGGCTACTCCGCGAAGGAGGGCGCCATCTCCGCGGTGAAGGCAGCCGCCATGCCGGACACGCTCGAGGACTTCGGTGACAACGATGTCAAGTTGGTGGAGCGGTCGGAGGCGGAGACCGGGAAGGTCAACGCGATCGACAACGCCGCCGAGATCGGCCTGGCCAAGCCGGACTACCGCCGCCAGCTCGTCGACATCGCCCGCGGCGCGCAGAAGGGCGACCTGCGGGGCTTCTTCGCCGACCTCGACAAGAGGTGGGACGAGGCCGCGAAGACCGCCGGTTCCTGACCCCGACGCGACGGGCCCCGGCCGCACGGCACCGGCCGGGGCCCCTCCGCCCGCAGACGCGGACACGAAAGGCCGACATGACCGAGACAACCGACACCGCCCCCGGGCGGGCCGCCGGGGGGAAGACGCGAGCGACGGGCCGCCCCGCCCGTCCCGGCCGCACGCCCACGGGCCCCCGGCGGCGCTCCTGGCGCGACGCCCCGCTGCGGCGGGCCACCCCGTGGCTGTTCCTGGCGCTGCCGCTCGCCCTGCTGATCACGTTCACCTACGTCCCCGTGGCGAACATGGTCTTCTACGGCTTCACCGACTGGGACGGGATCAGTCCGGACCGGAACTTCACGGGCCTCGACAACTACGTGCAGATCTTCACCCGCCCCGAGCTGTTCCGCGTCTTCCTCGTCAGCGGCTACTACCTCGCGGCGTCCTTCCTCCAGATCGCCGTCGCGCTCTACTTCGCCACCGTCCTCAGCTTCGACCTGCGGTTCCGCAACCTCTTCAAGGGGATCCTCTTCTTCCCCTACCTGATCAACGGCGTCGCGATCGGCTTCGTCTTCCTCTACTTCTTCCAGGACGGCGGCACGCTCGACTCCGTCCTGGCGTGGCTGGGCGTGACCACCGACCATCCGTGGCTCGGCGATCCCGCCTCCGCCAACACCTCCCTCGCGGGGGTGTCGGTGTGGCGCTACACGGGACTGAACTTCGTCCTGTTCCTCGGCGCGATCCAGTCCGTCCCCGGGGAGCTCTACGAGGCCGCCCAGCTGGACGGGGCGAGCAGGTGGCAGCAGTTCCGCCACATCATCGCCCCCGGCATCAAGCCCGTCCTCAGCCTCAGCGTCATCCTGGCGATCTCGGGCTCCCTGTCCGTCTTCGAGATCCCGTACATCATGACCGGCGGCGCGACCGGCACCTCGACCTTCGTCATCCAGACGGTCAAGCTCGCCTTCCAGTTCAACAAGACCGGCCTGGCCTCCGCCGCCGCCGTGGTGCTGCTCGCGGTCATCCTGCTGATCACGTGGATCCAGCGCCGGCTCGTGCCCGACGACAAGGTGGACCTCACATGACCTCCGACCCCGCCGCCGCACCCCCCGCCCGGCGCCGCCGCCCTCCCGTCGGGACCGCGTTGACCTACCTGTCGCTGGTCGCCGCCTCGGTGGTGGTGCTGCTGCCGCTGGCCGTGGTGTTCCTGACGTCCCTGAAGACGTCGGAGGAGGTCGCGGACGGCGGCGCGCTCTCCCTGCCGGGGAACTGGCTCAACTTCGAGAACTACGCCACGGCCTTCACCGACGGCGGCATGCCGGCCGCCTTCGGCAACACGGCGTTCATCCTGTTCTTCTCCATCGGCGGGACCGTCCTCATCGGCTCGATGACCGCCTACGCGATCGACCGCTTCGACTTCCGGGCGAAACGGCCGGTCATGGCGCTGTTCCTGGTGGCCACCCTGGTGCCCGGCGTCACCACGCAGGTCGCGACCTTCCAGGTGGTCAACAGTTTCGGCCTGGTGGACACGCGCTGGGCGCCGATCCTGCTCTACATGGGCACGGACATCGTGTCGGTGTACGTCTTCCTGCAGTTCATCCGCTCCATCCCGACCTCGCTGGACGAGGCGGCCCGGCTGGACGGCGCGAACGCCTTCACCATCTACCGGAAGATCATCTTCCCGCTGCTGAAGCCGGCGATCGCCACCGTCGTGATCATCAAGGGGATCACCACCTACAACGACTTCTACATCCCCTTCCTCTACCTGCACTCCGAGGACCTCGGCACCGTCTCCACCGCCCTGTTCCGCTTCAAGGGCCCCTTCGGCGCGCACTGGGAGGCCATCTCGGCGGGAGCGATCCTCGTCATCGTGCCGACGCTCGTCGTCTTCCTGCTGCTCCAGCGCTGGATCTACAACGGGTTCGCGCAGGGCGCCACGAAGTAGCGCCAGCCCCGTCACCCGTCCCCGCCGCACGGCCGGGAGCAGGCGCGGGGGGCGGGCGGCGGGGGCGGGGCGGCGGGCCGGGGTTTCGGGTCAGGGACAGGGCCTGGCCATGTACAGGGCCCGCTCGCCCCGGGACGGCGTCCCGTCGTACAGGGCGGCGTCGAGGCCGCAGAGGGAGAAGCCCATGCGACGGTAGGCGTGGACGGCGGGGGCGTTGACGCTGCTGACCTCCAGCCACAGGTGGACGGCGCCGCACTCCCGGGCGAACTCCGCCGCGCACTCCATCAGTCCGCGCCCCAGCCCGCGTCCCCGGTGCGCGGGGGCGACCTCGATGTCCTCGACGACGAGCCGCCGGTTCCACGCGGAGTGGGAGACGGCCGCGAACCCGGCGACCGTCCCGTCCCCGGCGACGGCGACGAACACCCGCCGCCCGGCACCCCCGCCGTCGTCCTCGCCGTCCTCGTCCCCGTCCCCGTCCCCGTCCCGAGAACCCGTCCTCGCGCACGGCGACCTCGAACACGGTGTCGGTGGTGAAGGACCCGTCGATCGCCTCGACGGCGGCGCCGTCCTCGGGCCGGGCGGGACGGAAGACGTAGGCGTGCTCGGAGTTCATGCCACCGACGCTACGACGCCCCCGCCCCCCGACCGCCTGCTTTCAGCCGACGCGGCCGGCGGTCCAGTGGTACGTCACGTCCGGTTCGTTCTCCTCGTTGCGGCTGCCGTCGTCGAACACGCCGGCGGTGAAGCCGTGGCGCTCGTAGAACGCGCGGGCTTCCGCGTTGCGCTGGAAGACGTGGAGGGACAACTGCTCGGGGGAGGCTTCCCGTACGGCCTCCAGGAGGGCCGACCCGATGCCCCGGCGCCGTACGTCGGGCCGCAGGTACAGGTGGTCGAGGACGGTGCCGTCGAGGGCGGCGAACCCCACGACCCGGGCCGGATCGCCCAGTTCGGCCACCCAGACGGAACTGCCCGGCAGGACCACGCCGTCGATCCAGGCGCGGGTCTCCTCCGCGCTGTGGAGCCTCGGCAGGTACGGCAGGGCGGCGGCCCGGGAGGCGAGGAAGACGGCGGTGACCGCCTCGCCGTCGGCGGGGGTGGCCACGCGGACGCGTACGGTCTGCGCGCTGCTCGGGTGGGACGGCATGGGGTCGCTCTTCTCTGTCAGGGCCGCTGTGTGGGGGCGGCTGCGGTCCGGCCACTGGGCCGGGGCCCGCCGAAGGCGGCCCCGCACAGGTCCGGGCGGGCGGCGGGCCGGTACGACGCGTCTCAGCGGTCCGCGGCGTACCGTACGAACCGGCCCCAGCCTTCGCGCCCGACCGCGAGGGCGGCACGGCCCGCGTCCTTGGAGTCGCGGACGTGGACCGCCTGTTCGGTGACGGCGACCTCCACGCAGTCGTCGCCCGCCGAGCCGCTGTGACTGGACTGGAACCAGGCGAGTTCCGTCGTGCTCACAGCGCTCCTCGCAGTCGCTCCGACAGGTCCCGCGAGTCCTTGGGGGTGAGGGCCTGCGAGCGCAGTGTGTCACAGCGCTGGTGGAGGAGGCTCACCTGTTTCGGGCCAGTGATGAGCCGCCCGTTCTCCTGGCCCTCGGAATAGGCCACGCGCCGCCCTTCCGGTGTCCCCAGCAGCCGCACCGGACCATCCGTGCAGGCGTGCAAGTCCGCCCCCAACGGCAGGACTTGCAGCGTCACGTTGCGCCGCGCGCCCTGCGCCAACACGTGGTCGAGCATCCCGCGCCTCGTCTCCGCGTCACCGAAGCAGCGCCGGAACACCGGCTCCTCCACGATGAAACCGAACGGGACGTGGATCCGTTCGCGCAACATCTCCTGACGTTCCAGCCGGGCGGCCACCTGGGCCTCCAGCTGTTCATCGGACAACGGTGGAATCCGGTACCGGAACACCGCCCGCACGTACGCCCCCGACTGCAACAGCCCCGGTACCAACCTGCACTCGTACGTGCACAGGCTCACCACCGTCCTCTCCAGCCGGGCCCACGGGTCCGGCCGGGCACGCGCCCGGCTCCCCGGACCGGTCGGGGGGACGGGTGCGGCGGACCGGGCGGTCCGGCGTGGTCGGGTAAACCCGACCCCCAGGTCTCGACCTGGCCGTCATGACCGGACGGCAGGGGGCCGGTGGGATGGAGGGGTGCTTACTCCGCCGACGCGAACCCCCGTGGAAGCACCGGCCGTCGTGGTGCCGTACGGACCTCACGACCCGCCCGGTCCCGGTTCCCCGGGGTGCCGGGCGCGCACCCGCCGCACCGCCCGAACCGTGGATGCGCCCGTCCGCGCCCTCGACCGGCCGACGCTGCCGCCGGTGAAGCGCCCCCCTCGCCACCGACGACTGCCGCAACCACCTGTCCGCCCCTCCCACGAAGGCAACCACCACCCATGAGCACCACCCTGATCGTCACCAACGACTTCCCGCCCCGTCAGGGCGGCATCGAGACGTTCGTCCACGCCATGGCGACGCGCGTCCCCGGCGACGACGTGGTCGTCTACACGTCGAGCGAGCCGGGCGCCGCCGCGTACGACGCCACCCTGCCCTTCCCGGTGGTCAGGGACCCCGGCCGGATGCTGCTGCCCACCCCCCGCGCGTCCCGCCGCGCCCTGGAGATCGCCCGGCACCACGGCTGCGACCGGGTCTGGTTCGGGGCCGCCGCGCCGCTGGCCGCGATGGCGCCGGTGCTGCGGCGCGGCGGCGTACGGCGCACGGTCGCCACCACGCACGGCCACGAGATCTGGTGGGCCCGCACCCCGGGCGCCCGGCGGGTGATGCGGCGCATCGGCGACCACGTCGACGTCGTCACGTACCTGGGCGAGTACACCCGGCGCCGCATCGCGCCCGCCCTGGGGCCGCGGGCCGAACTGGTGCGGCTGGTGCCGGGCGTGGACGCGGCGGCGTTCCGGCCCGCGCCCGACCGGGCGCGGCAGGTCCGCGAGCGGCACGGCATCGCGGACCGGAAGGTCGTCCTGTGCGTCTCGCGGCTGGTGGCGCGCAAGGGCCAGGACACGCTGATACGGGCGCTCCCGTACATCCGGCGGACCGTGCCGGACGCGGTGCTGGTGATCGTGGGCGGCGGTCCGGACGAGGCACGGCTGCGTACGCTCGCACGCCGGCACGCCGACGGGCACGTCGTGTTCACCGGGGGCCTGGACCACGCCTCGACCGCCCCGTACTACGCGGCGGCCGACGTGTTCGCGATGCCGTGCCGGACGCGGAAGGCGGGGCTGGAGGCGGAGGGGCTGGGCATCGTGTTCCTGGAGGCGGCCGTCGGCGGCCTGCCCGTGGTCGTCGGCGACTCGGGGGGTGCGCCGGACACGGTCGTCGACGGGGTGACGGGCACGGTGGTCGACGGCAGGGACGTGCGGGACGTGGCCCGCGCCGTGTCGGCGATCCTGCGGGACCCTGAGCGGGCCGCGGCGATGGGCGCGGCCGGCCGGGCGCGGGTGGCGGAGCAGTGGTCCTGGGACGCCTCGGCGAAGCGGCTGGCACGGCTGCTCACCCCGGAGCAAGATCACTGACGAAACGTCACACGCCCAAGCTCACTTGGAGGTTGGCGCACGACAGCGGCTGACACTTTTTCAGAACCCGGTGGGCGAACGGCGTACGCGTCCGGACGGCGTCCGCCCGCCACCGGTGTCAGACCACCACGGCCAGGTCGCCGGTGTCAGACCACCGCTGTCAGACCACCGCTGTCAGAGCGCCGGTGTCAGATCGGTGAGGTCTCGCGGCGGAGGTGGGCGAGGACCGCCAGCACCCGGCGGTTGCCCTCGGCGGGGTCCAGCTCCAGCTTCATGAAGATGTTGCCGGCGTGCTTGACCACCGACGCCTCCGTGATGGTGAGCCGCTGTGCGACGGCCTGGTTGTTGAGCCCCTCCGCCATCAGGGCGAGCACCTCCCGCTCCCGGGGGGTGAGGCGCCGCAGCGGCTCGTCCGCCGTCCGTTGCCGCAGCAGCACCCGGATCACCTCCGGGTCGATCACGGTCTGCCCGGCGGCGACCCGTTCCAGCGCGTCGAGGAAGTCCGTGACCTCCCCGACCCGGTCCTTCAGCAGGTACCCCAGGCCCCCGTCGGTCGGCGGACCGCCGCTGAACAGCTGGGTCGCGTACGCCGTGGCGACGTACTGCGACAGCACCAGCACCGGGAGGCCCGGGTGCCGGCCCCGCAGGTCCAGCGCCGCCTTCAACCCCTCGTCGCGGAAGCCGGGCGGCATCCGCACGTCGGTGATGACCACGTCCGGCCGGTCGGCGTCCACCGCGTGCGCCAGTTCCTCGGCGTCGCCGACGGCGGCGGTCACCTCGTGCCCGACGCGGGACAGCAACTCCACCAGACCGGCCCGCAGCAGGACGGCGTCCTCGGCGAGCACTACGCGGAGCACGGCACCTCCACCCGCAGCTGCGTGGGCCCGCCGGCGGGACTGGTCACGATGAGCCTCCCCCTCAGAATGGCCACCCGGTCCGCCAATCCTTGCAGACCGGCGCCGGCGGCCGGATCGGCGCCGCCGTGCCCGTCGTCGGTGACGAGGAGAACCAGCTTGCCGTCCCTGAGGCGGCCGACGACGGTCACCTCGTCGGCGCCGCTGTGCTTGGAGGCGTTCGTCAGCGCCTCGGTGACGGTGAAGTACGCCGTCGTCTCGACCGCCGGCGGCAGCCGGTGCGGCAGGTCCATGTCGACGGTCACCGGGATCGGGTTGCGCAGGGCGAGTTCGGCGACCGCCGCGGGCAGGCCGTGGTCGGTGAGGACCTGGGGGTGGATGCCGCGCACCAGGGAGCGCAGCTGGTCCAGGGCCTGGCGGGCCTCACCCCGGGCCCGGCTGACGAGCGGGGCGGCGGGTGAGTCCTGGCCGCGCAGCTCCAGCTCGGCCAGGCCCAGCGTCATGGTGAGGGCCACCAGCTGCTGCTGGGCGCCGTCGTGCAGGTCGCGTTCGATGCGGCGCCGCTCGGCCTCGAAGGCGTCGACCAACCGTGCGCGGGAGCGGGTCAGTTCGATGACCCGGCTGCTCAGGTCCTCCTCCCGGGCCGACAGCAGCGACCGCGCGACCCACACGTGCGTGCCCGCCAGCAGCCCGCCCGCGTAGGCCGAGACCAGCAGCCCGAGCAGGCCCGCGGCGCTGCCCGCCAGTGCCTCCAGGGGGCCGGAGACCGCCCGGCCGGGCACCAGCATCACCGTGTCGGGGGCGAGGGCCCACACGATGACGGGCGTCGCGGTCAGGATCGCCGACAGGCCCAGCAGGGCGGTGAACCCGATCCCCGTGGTGGTGAAGACGACCCCCAGGGCCAGTGTGTACGCGAGTTCCCGCCAGGTGGCCCGCTCCCGCAGCCGGGTGCGCAGCCACGGCAGGGCGCCCGCGCCGGGCAGGGGGGCGTGCGGGTCGGGGAGGGGTTCCGGTTCGACCAGCCGTAGGCGGCGCCGTTCCAGGGCGGCGACCGGGATGCCGAGGACGGCGGCCGCCGTCAGGACGACCAGGCCGACGCCCACCACGGACAGGGCCAGGCCGGCGAAGACCAGGACGGCGAAGAGGACCAGGACCGCGTACCCCACGACGGTGCCGCTGAGCAGGAACGCCCAGCAGCGCAACGGCCAGGCGGAGAGCACGAAACGCCCCGGGCGCCGCCGCACGGCGTCCCAGACGGCGACGGTCATGGTGCGGATCCCTCCGAAGTCCGTGGGGCGTGCGGGTGCACCGCACTCTAACGGCCGGGCCGCCCCCGGCCGCCGGTGCCGACGGCCGGGGGCGGCCCGGAGTGGTCCGGGACCGCTCGGCGTCCGATCGACGACCGGTCAGCGGCGGGCGAAGGCCAGCACCGCCAGCAGGGTGGTCGGCCGGCGGGTGGAGAGGAGGAGGTAGGGCGCGGGGTGGTCCGGATCGTCGATCTCGATGCGCAGGGCCGTCGGCACGTAGCTGCGCAGCAGCATCACCGCGCGTACGTCGGCCCGCCGGGTGCGCCAGAGGAACGCCTCCTCGGCGTCCAGGATCTCCGCCAGGCCGAGGGAGGCGAGGGGGAACCGCATCGAACCCGCCGTGAGGTGACTACCCGTCACCTGGATGCCGGCGGCGCCGTAGGCGTACAGCCCGAGGACCGCGAGGGCCACCACCGCCGTGAACCCCGCGGCGGCGACCGCGGGTCCCAGGGGCAGCAGGGCGACGGCGGTCATCACGCCCGGCAGGACGGCGAGCCAGCGCCACGTTCGCGGCACGCCGAGACGTTCTTCGTACAGACGCATGCGTCCACGATGTCAGCCCCGTCCGGCGGCCCGCACACCGGCTTCCGGGCGGGACCCACCGGACGCGTCCGGTGTGACGGGCGCCGCCCGCGGAGCCGTCCCCGGGGGCATCCGGCGGGGCGCGCGCACCCCGGGTCGGCCCGTGCGTCCGCCGGGCCCGGCGCCCACCGTAGACGTCGAATTCCCCCGTCGTCCGTAGACCGGTACAGCTCTCCTACCAGCATCTCCACTAAACCAACAGTCGAAATTACTAAAACCTCACTCAACCGACGGAACGTCTGGACAACGATGTCCTCAGCCTGCAGAGTGTGCGGCCATCGCACGTCGTTCCACCCCCACCGCCCCCTCTCTCGGTCACGGAGGCCCCATGTCCACCCCCCGACGACGTCACCGAACCTCCCCGTCGGCCGTACCCCCCGCGGCGCTCGGCGCCCGTCTCCTCGCCTTCGCCGTGGTCGCGCTCCTCGTGTGGGGCACCACGCCGAACGCCCACGCCTTCCCCGGCGGTTCCCGGCAGCAGGTGCTCGACTACCTGCGCGCCCTGACGGGTTCGGGCATCGTGTCCGGCCAGCACAACAAGGAACCCGCCGCCGGCCCCGGCCAGTACACCCAGCAGGTCAAGGACGTCACCGGGCAGTACCCGGGCCTGTGGGGCGGCGACCTGATGTTCCGGGCCGAGGACGTCGCCAACCGGCAGCGGGTGGTCGACCAGGCGAAGACGGAGTGGGCCAACGGCTCGCTGGTGACGCTGACCTGGCACGTCTGCCCGCCGACGACGGGCAGCTCCTGCGAGTTCGACGGCGGCGTCAAGTCCCGCATCACCGACGCGCAGTTCGCCCAGGTCGTCACCGCCGGCACGGCGCTGAACACCGCGTGGAAGCGCCGCCTCGACGAGGCCGTCCCCTACCTGCAGCAGCTGAAGGCGGCGGGCGTGCCCGTCCTGTTCCGCCCGCTGCACGAGATGAACGAGACGTGGAACTGGTGGGGGCACCGCCCGGGCCCCGACGGCGGCGCGCGGCTCTACCGGATCACCCGCGACCACCTCGCGGCCAAGGGCCTGGACAACCTCGTCTGGGTGTGGAACGTGCAGGACAACCCCGAGGGCCGCTGGGCGGACTACTACCCGGGGGACGCCTACGTCGACGTCGTGTCGCTCGACGTCTGGTACAAGAACCACCCCAGCGCGTCCGACTACCGGCAGATGCAGGACATCGCCCGCGGCAAGCCGATCGCCCTGGCCGAGATGGGCAAGGTCCCCGACTCCGCGCTGCTCGGCAGCCAGACCCGCTGGGCGTACTTCATGATCTGGTCGGAGCAGCTGCGGGGGAACAACACCAACGCCGAGATCCAGGCCGCCTACTTCCACCCGCGCGTCCTCAACCAGGGCGAGGTGAGGCTCCCCGCCGCGGGCGGCACCTCCCCGGCCCCCCGCACCGGACCGATCACCGGCCCGGCCGGCAAGTGCGCGGACGTCGCCGGCTGCGGCACGGCCGACGGCGCACCCGTCCGGCCGTGGAGCTGCAACGGCGGCGGCGCGCAGCAGTGGCGGTACGACACCTCGACCAGGTCGCTGCGCGACCCGCAGTCCGGCAGGTGCCCCGACGTGACGGGCCACGACCCGGCGGACCGCACCCGGTCGCAGGTCTGGAACCGCACCGGCAACGCCAACCAGCGGTGGACACCGCCGACGACCTGACCCCCCGACGCGACCACCACCCACCCGCGGGGCCGGCGCCGGGACCACACCCCGGCACCGGCCCGGCGCCACGGTTCCACCGCTTTCGCGCATGTCGCCGGAGCAGGCGGGCGCGGGGACGTTTCACGGGCAGGGGCGGGTGACCGAAGTGCCGCGGGCCGGAAGTCGCCTTCAGTACCTGCTTCGCGCCTTCGCAGGACACACGCCTCACACGGAACCGCTCGCGTCGACGAGGCGTACGGGTTCCGACAGCACGGATCGGGCCCCGGGGAAGTCGGCCAGTCGTGCCGCGACGGTGGCGACGGCGAGGCGTTCGGGGAGTGCGGCGGAGAACTTCAGTCCGCGTACGGCTCGGCGGTCCACGTCGGGCAGGACGAGGCTTTCGCCGACACCCTCCCGGGCCGCGCGCCAGTCGGCCGGGGTGAGGTCCTCGCGCAGGCGCAGCCAGCAGTCGGTGGGGCGTTGCAAGGGGTCGGCGGCCGACGGGAGGGTGGCCGCGAGGGTGGCGTTGGCTCGGTAGCCGGCCCAGGTCCACCAGCGCACGTCACTGCCGACGCGTGTGATCAGCGTGCCGCCCGGGTGCACGGTGTCGGGTGCGTCGGTCTCACGCTGTTCCGTCAGACACGCCTCGGCACGCCGGGTGAGGGCGACGGGCGGGTCCGTGCCCAGCAGCACCTCGCGCATCGCGCGGGTGAGGGAGTACGAGAGGCCCGCGACACCGCCGTTCATCCACTTGGCGATGCCGCCACCGTCCACGGGCTCGACGAAGACGCGCTTGCGCGTCCAGTCGATGTAGGTGACCTGCCAGCTGCGCCCGCCGAGCAGCAGCCGCCGAGGGCCGGGGCGTTCCTCGGTGAGGACCGTCGGATCGGTGCGGCCGATCTCGGTGCGCCCGGACAGGACGGTGAACTGTGGTGGCGCGGTGAAGGACGCGGTGAGTTCGATGAAGTGCCGCCTGCCGAAGCGGCGTTCCGCCTCGGGACCGACGAACAGCAGGCCGCCGTCGCTGTCGAGGAAGCCCTCCTCGGTGAGGTGGCGCAGGATGGGGGCGGCGGACCGGTCGAAGGGGGCGAGGCCGTTCCACTGCCGGTCCCACATCCGGTCGCCGAGCTTGTGCTGCTGCAGGGTGACGGCGAGGAGCTGCTGGGCCACCAGGTGGCGCGGCTCGGGCGGGGGGAGGACCGGTTCGACCCAGCCGCGCGACCACAGGAGCAGCAGGCCCGCCGCCTGCAGCAGCGTGCCCTTGCGGGTGGTGAGGAACAGGCAGTTGCGTACGGTGCCGGGTCGTCGACCGGTGCGGCCGATGCGCTGCAGGAAGGAGGCGACGGAGGCCGGTGAGTCGATCTGGATGACACGGTCCAGGTCGCCGACGTCGATGCCGAGTTCGAGGGTGGAGGTGGAGACGATGACACAGTCGCGCGCTTCGGCGAAGGCCTGCTCGGATCGGGTGCGCTCGTCGACGGAGAGGGAGGCGTGGGACAGGAAGACGGTCACCTCGCGGGCGCGGAGCGCGGCGCCCAGTTGCTCGACCTGGGCCCGCGAGTCGCAGAAGACGAGCCGCTTCTCCCCTCGGTGGAGGGCGGCGATGAGTTTCGCGGCGTTGTCCAGGGAGCCGACGTAGTCGAGTTCCACCTCACCGGCGGGCCTGCGGGAGGAGTCGGTGGCGGTCTTGCCGGCGTCCCCGGACGCGGGCAGGTGCACCCCTGGGGCGATGACGCGCCCTGGACGGCTCCCGGCGCCGGCTCCTTGCAGCCACCGCAGCAGTTGCTCGGGGTTGCCGACGGTCGCCGAGAGCCCGATGCGCTGGATGGACCGCCCGGTGATCCGTTCCAGCCGTTCGAGTACGGCGAGCAGGTGCCAGCCCCGGTCGTCGCCCGCGAAGGCGTGCACCTCGTCGACGACGACGGCACGTACGGTGCCCAGCAACCGGGCGTGGTCGGTCTTGACACCGATCAGCATCGCCTCGAGTGATTCGGGCGTGGTCAACAGGACGTCGGGGGCCTCGGTACGGACGCGCTGCCGCTGCGACTCCTTGGTGTCGCCGTGCCAGAGCACGGCGCGCCGCCCCAGCCACTGGGCGTAGGCGTCGACGCGGCCGACGAGGTTGTTGAGGAGTGCCTTGAGCGGACACAGGTACAGCACCGAGGTACCGGTCCACTTCTGTTCCGCCATCGCCGAGAGCAGCGGGAAGCAGGCCGCCTCGGTCTTGCCACCCGCCGTCGGGGCCAGCAGCACGGCGTCCTGGCCGTCCATGAGCGGTGCGATCGCCTCCCGCTGGAGGGGGCGCAGGTCGGGCCAGCCGAGGGTGTTGACGATGTGGTGCAGGACGACGGGGTCGAGCCGGTCGAGGACGTCGGCCCCTCCCTTGGCAGGCCCCGCCCCGGCCGGGTCGTCGGCGTCCGCCATCACAGCTCCAGGTCGATGTCGTCGGCGGACGCGGAACCGCCGGCGACCGTGGCGGCCAGGTTCCGCTCCACATCGGTGAGTTCGCTGCTCGCCACCGTCAGCTTGTAATGCTGCCGGGGGTCGAAGTCGTCGAACTGGTCCACCCGGTCCAGGACGTCCCCGACGAGCTTCTTCAGGAACAGCCGGGGGGCCACCCCGACCTTCCCGCCCAGCGCCCCGCCGACGGCCCGCGCGAGGTCCGCGACATAGGCGTCGTCGACGACCGTCCGTACGCGCTCGGGCGACACGGCGGCGTCCGCGTACAGGTCCCGGATGGTGCCACCGAGGCCGATCAGGGACTCCTGGGTGAAACCGGGCAGCCGAATCTGCACCGCGCGGGGGTTGTCGAAGCGCGGGTCGGTGGTGAAGTCGGTGGCGAGCCGCTGGGCGAGCGGGGCGAGCCGCTGCACGCCCTGCTGGCCTTCGTAGAAGGCGGGGGTGCCGGTGACGACGAGGTACAGGCCGGGAAAACGGCCGGAGTGAACCTCGTCGATGAGCTGCCGCAGCGCGTTGAGCGCCTTGTCACGGGCGTCGGACCGGACCCGTTGCAGTGTCTCGACCTCGTCGAGGACCACGAAGAGCCCGGTGTGCCCGGAGTCGCGGAGCACGGTCAGCAGGCCCTGCAGGAAGCCGAGGGCGCCGAAGTGGTCGAGGTCGCCGCGCACCCCGGCGGACCGGCGGGCGGAGGCGGCGACGTGCGGCTGGCCACCGAGCCACGCCAGCACGGCTGCGGCGGTCGCCTCGTCGCCGTCGGCGAGGGCCGCGCGGTAGCCACGCAGGGCGGTGGCGAAGGACGGGGCGTGCCGGGACACCTCGGCGAGGCGCGCGACGAGTAGCTTCTCCACCTCGCCGGGCAGCTCGTCCTCGGTCGCGCCGGCTGCGAGGGCGTCTTCCTCCAAGGCGTAGAACCAGGCGTCCACCACCGGGCGCAGGGCGCTGGGTGGGAAGCTGGAGGTGCTGAGGCGCTCGGTGAGCCGCCGGTAGACGGTCTCCAGCTTGTGCAGCGGGGTCTCGTTCTCCGAGACCTGGATCTCGGCCACGGCGAAGTTGCGGCGCTTGGCCCGCTCCCCCAGCCAGCGGGTGAAGAACGTCTTGCCGGACCCGTACTCACCGCGCACGGCCTTGAACACGGAGCCGCCGGACGCCACCGCGTCCAGTTCCGCGTCGAGGGCCGCCTCGAACCGGTCGAGCCCGGTGGCCAGCAGGTCGAGCCCGCTCTCGGGTACGGCCCCGCGGCGCAGGGCGTCGATGACGGTGCGGCGGCGTGCGGCGCTCACCTGGGCGGGGCGCTTGGATCCGGTGGTGCTCACGTCTACCAGTGTTCCATCTCGGGGAGCGCTGCCGAGCGGGATCGGGGGCGATGCCGGTGAGCACTCCGCAGCCGGCGGGGCTCAAGGGCCATACCTTGCGATGGGCCCTCCGGTCCGGGGGTGCAACGGAGAGACCTGGCCCACCTTCAGCACCTTCCGACCAGGTTCCAGCTGCACCCGGCGGCGACTGCCTACCGCCGTGGCCGCTCGGTCGTCGGCTCCGCCGCCGTCCGACTGCGAGCCCACCCCGTGATCCGTCTGGACACCGCGACTTTTTCGGGAGCATCCGGGAACGGCATGTCCACGCCGCTCTGAAGGACGCCTGGGTTCGCCCGACGGATCGCGAGTACCGGACCAATCTTCGTGGAGGACGAGGCCGCCGGCAGATCGGCCTGCACCGTACCGGCCGCACCCTGCGCGCATACACCACGGTCCGACTGGTCGCCGCGCCACCGCCCGGACCACACCAGACCTGGACGAAGCATGGCACCAGGCGCCGCAGCATGCACCTGGAGGCCACCGGGCAGGGCTCCTCCGCTCGTCGGCCCGTCCTGGTCCACCAGCCACTCGAAGAGTTCACCCGGGACGCAGTCGGGTGTGAACCCTGAAACAGAGACCGACCGGGTCACCACCCGATCGAAGGTCGCTGTCGGGACAACGTACCAGCGGCATTCGGCCATCCCTCTCAACCAGCATGCTCGTCAAGGAAGTTGAGGGCAAGATAGGGCTCACAGGCCGACACCTGCGTTCCCGGAGGACTCTTTGACTCACTCGTTACGCGCACTCCGATCAGCCACCGGCTGGTTACGGGCTTCGTAGAGCTCGTCTGCGCGTCGCGGGGAGGGGCTCTCACCTCGGTGACCCATGCCCTTTTCCACAAACGAGCAACAAGTCAATGGAGGAACGGTGTCGGCCAACTCGACCCCTCAGACGTGCCACCACCCGGCGCGTGACATCACCATCGTCGCCCTCGTGTCCGGTGTGGTCTCTCTCGGCACCGCCGTCACGACGATGGCGTTCGGCGTCAGCCCGCTGGCGACCCTCACGAGCAGCGGTGGTGCGTTCATCGCCGTCCTCAGTGCGGGGATGAACGTGCTCCACCACGTGAAGCGCGACGCGTAGCGCCTTCAGGGGCGGCCTGCTGGAAGTGGGCCGCCCCTGTCTGCCATGTTCGGCACAGGCCGCGGCGAGTCGCCGTCGTCCCCTTCGCGTCCGTGGTCCCGAAGCCCGGCCGATCGGTGTTCGCGCTGGTCTCGTTCTTCGGCGAACCGGTTGACGGTCACCGGAAGACGCTGCTGGAATCACTCTCCGTACAGGCAACAAGGCGGGAAGTGGAGTCACATGGCGGCGCTCGACAACGTGAAGCTGAAGGACGTCCTGGCGGATGTCGCCTCGGGTTCCTTGCAGTTGCCCGATTTCCAGCGGAACTGGAAGTGGGACGACGACCGCATCCGGGCGATCATCGCGACGGTCACGCTGGACTACCCGCTCGGCGTCGTGATGACGTTGCAGACCGGCGGCGCCACCCGGTTCCGTTCCCGGACCCTCACCGGCGCCCGGCCGGACGGTGACCCGGCGGCCGACCTCCTGCTGTTGGACGGGCAGCAGCGCCTCACCTCCCTCTTCCAGGCCCTGTGGCTGGACGCCCCGGTGGAGACGGCGGACGCTCGGGGCAAGCCCATCCAGCGGTGGTACTACGTCGACATCGCGAAGGCCGTCGGGCCGTCCGCGGACCGCGACGAGGCCATCGTGTCCGTGCCGGCCGACAAGGTGCTCCGGACGGACTTCAACCGCACCGTGGTGCTGGACCTGAGCACCACCGAGGCCGAGTGCGCGGCCGGTCTCTTCCCCCTCCACTTCGTCTTCGACGCCCAGCGCGTGAACGAGTGGAAGAAGGCGTACATCAAGGCGGACGAGGATCGGAACTGGGACCTGTGGGGCCAGTTCGACGAGGCGGTCCTCCAGCAGGTCCGCGCCTTCCAGGTCCCGATGATCCGGCTGGCCGCCTCCACCTCCATGGACGCCGTCTGCGCGGTGTTCGAGCGGGTCAACACGGGCGGCGTGCCCCTGAACGTCTTCGAACTGCTCACCGCGACCTACGCCGGGGACCGCGACTACGTGGAGCGGACCGGGGACTACTACCAGCTTCCCGAGGTGTGGCGGGAGATCAAGGAAGGGCTGGCGAGCAAGTACCCGGTCTTCGGCCGCCTGGACAGCGGCCTGGAGAACGGGCTGAGCAGCATCGACTTCCTGCAGGCCATCGCCCTGGTGCGCACCTGGGAGCGCAAGCAGGAGGGCCTCGGGGCCACGGTGTCCTGCAAGCGCCGCGACCTGCTGGACCTCCCCCTGGCCGACTTCGTCCGCCTGGCGCCCAAGCTCGCCGACGCCTTCGCGTGGGTGGGCGACTTCCTGGAGCGGCAGTGCATCGTCCGCCCGGCCGACCTGCCGTACAAGACCCAGCTCGTCCCGCTCGCGGCCGTCCGCGCGATCCTCGACACGGGGATGGACGGCCTGGGGGCGGAGGAGAAGATCGAGCAGTGGTACTGGTGCGGGGTTCTCGGTGAGATGTACGGCGGCTCCACGGAGACGCGCTTCACCAAGGACGTCGAACAGCTCGTCCCCTGGATCGGGCAGGACGAGAGGGCACCCGAGACGGTCACGGAGGCGTTCTTCTTCACTGACCGCCTCGACACCCTCACCACTCGCAACAGCGCCGCCTACAAGGGGATCTACGCCCTGCTGATCAAGCAGGGCGCGGTGGACTGGCACTACACGGACGCCCCGCTCAGTCCCGGCAGGCTGGACGAGTACGGCGTGGACGTCCGGCAGATCTTCCCCAAGACGTGGTTCCGGCGGGGCAACAGCGCTGGTCTGCCCACGAGTTCGATCGTGAACAAGACTCCCTTGTCCTACCGTGCCGCGATGGACATGGCGGGGGCGCCGTCGTCGTACCTGTCCACGATGATCGCCGCGTCCGACATGCGCCCCGAGTGGTTCGACGACGTCCTGAACACCCACCTGATCGATCCGGACGCGCTGCGCGAGAACGACTACGAGCGCTTCTACCGCGACCGCTCCAAGCAGTTGCAGGACCTCGTGCACTCCGCCATGGGCAAGAGGACGATGCTCCGCGACCTGCCGGAGGGTGACGTCCGATGACGACCAGGCCGCACGAGCGGGACGCCTCCTCGCTCAAGGGCAGGACCGTGTCCGTGCAGGAGATCCTCGACCTGTTCCAGGTCAGGGTCCGCGACCACCGCTCGGTGCACCGCATCTCGCAGGCGCTGACGGACGCCGGGCTGACCACGCTGCCGGACTTCGCGGTCTGCGGCCTGCGCAGCACCGTCGACGTGGTGCCCCTGGCCTCCGTCCCCCCGCAGCGCGCGGCCGCCGACGCGGACGAGGAGGCCGACGCGACGGACGAGGCCCTGCCCTCGAACGCCCTGCCGCAGCGGCTGCTGCTCGGTGACATCCCGTCGGCGCGGCGCGGCCTGGTGTCCGTGGGTCCCGGCACGCCCCTGTCCCAGACGACCTTCCTGATGCGCACGAAGGGGCTCTCCCAGGTGCCGGTGACCACCGGCATGGCGCAGGTCCACGGGGTCGTCACCTGGGGATCCGTGGCCAAGATGTACGAGGCGGGTAAGCCGGCCACACTGGACAACGCCATGGAGAAGGACTCCCTGCCCGTCGCCGACACCCGCCAGGAGTTCTTCACCGCCCTCCCGGTCATCCGCGAGCACGGTTACCTGCTCGTCCGCGGCGACGACGGCTGCCTGTCGGGCATCGTCACCGCCGCGGACGTCACGGAGCGCTTCGAGGGCGCTGCGCGGCCCTTCTTCATCGTGGGCGAGATCGAGTCGCTGCTGCGCCGCTGCCTGGGCGCGGCGCTGGACGCGGAGGCCATCAAGGCGGTCCAGACGAACAGGAAAGCGGAGCAGCGCAGCGGCCAGGTGTCGGACCTGATGTTCGGCGACTACCTGAAACTCCTGGACGGCGACCAGACGAAGCAGTCCCTCGCCGAGCGGGCCGACCGCAACTGGGAGGCCCTGAAGTGGCCCAACATGCCCCGGGAGCAGTTCATCGGCCTGCTGAAGCGGGTGAAGGACATCCGCAACCGGATCGCCCACTTCGACGAGAAGCCGCTTCCGCAGGAGATGCTCGACGAGCTGACGACCTTCGCGAAGGTGCTGCGGGCGTTCGCTCCGTGAGGTGACGTGGGGCGAGGCGGTGGGGCCGGGCTCATGGGTGTGGGCACGCGATCTCGGCCCACACCGTCTTCGTGTGGGTCTCCCGCGCCTCACAGGCCCCGTGCTCGGCGTACGCCGACGCCAGGAAGCGGCGTCGACCCTCCCTTGGCAGCGGTGGGCCGCGTTCACCTCCTGCGGGGGAGACCGCCGCCCGGCGACGGACCGCACCCCGGGCGCCTCCAGGACAGGGTCCGGAGGCGCCCCGGGCCGTCTCGTCAGCCCGCTCCGAGGTCGAACTGCTCACACAGCAGCGGCTCGTGGAGCCGTAGGGTGCGACCGTCCGGCAGGGTCTCCAGGACCTGCACGCCGTCGTAGTTGAGGAGCTGCCGCAGGACGGCGGCGAAGCCGTCGCTTCGGCCGGTGGGCATGCCCGCGCGCTGGGCGAGCGCGGTGACCGGCAGGGTGCCGCCCGCGTCGAGCAGGGCGGCGAGTGCCTTGTGGACCTGCTCCTGCTGCGGCTTGCGGGCCAGTCCGCCGAGCTGCCCCTGGTACGTCTCCGAGTCGAGCAGCGCCTTCACGAGCGCCTCGGTCCGCGAGACGATCGTCGGCGTGAGCAGGGCGTCCTCTCCCCCGGCGGTCAGCTCCACGTCGAACAGCGCCTCGTGCGTCCGCGCGAGTTCCGCCTGCTTCTTCTGCACCTTCCCGCTCGGCTTCTTCGGAGCAGCAGCTGCCGCGTCGACGGCCGGTTGAGCGGTGTACCCGCCAGGCAGTGGCGTTCTCCCCGTCCCTTCCGGAGCCCACCAGGTCGGCCGCTGGTCCTCCAGCTCCCGCCATCCCTTCGGAGGTTGCGCACCGAAGCGCAGGAAGGCGAGCACCGGGATGGTGAACTCGGCGAGTGAGGCCCCGCCGTGGTAGCCGGCCTTGAGGGCGGTGTAGCGGGAGTCGGCGTCCCACAGGGCGACGATCGACGCGCCGGGCTCGGGCCACACCACGCGCGGACCGGTCAGCGCGATCTCCCGTTCGGCAAGCGGGCCGTCACCGGGCGGTCGGTGGCGGGCGGAGGCGGGGTCGGCGGCGGTGGCGACCCTGGCGCCGTGCCGGTCGACGACGTGACCGTGGTCGCTGGTGATGAGGACGGCCATGCCCTGAGCGGCCGCGACCTGCAGCAGGTCGCGCAGGCCGGGGACGTCGTCCACCCGCCAGGCGCCGTCGCCGAGCTTCTGCTCCTTGGCGAGCCGGTCGTCGATGGCGTTGAGGACGACGGCGACGTGCGTCCTGCCGTCGGTGAGTGCCTCCGTGAGCGCCGGGCCGAAGGTCTCGCCCGCGGTCTCGGTGCGCAGATCGTCCTTGTGGAACACGGCGGCCGGTGCCCCACCCCACAGCTTCAGCGTGGGGAAGAGCCGCTTCTCGTCGGCCTGGGTGCCCTTCATCAGGGTGCCCGCGAAGAGCGAGGTGCGGGACACCGCCGTCACGGTGGGCAGAGCCGCGGCCATCGCCCGCCGGTGCGGGGCGCCGCCTTCGGGCAGCGGGTCGAACTCCGCCCAGGAGCGGCGCAGTTCCTCGCCGAGTTCGTTCGCGATGGCGGCGCTCATGCCGTCGAGTACGAGCAGCAGTATCCGCCGTTCCTCGCCGTGCCGGACGACCGGTCCGACCACGCGGTCGAGGAAGGTCTCGACGGTGAGCATGCTGCCGGGCTGGGTGCCGGCCTGTGTCCAGGAGGCCAGGGACCGGGCGAAGGACGCGTCGATCTGCCGGCGCCGGTCCCTGACGCGGGCGCCGAGGGTGTCGTAGGCGGTCTTGAGCGCGGGGTCCGGGTCGCCGCCGGCCTCGATGTGCTCCAGGGCGAGGTCGACCCAGCCGGTCTCGGTGACGTGCCGCTGCAGGGCGTCGGCGATGGTGGGCGCGCCGGTGGGCGGGTCGGTGGCCAGCCAGCGGGCGAGGCGCTGTCCCATGCGGGCGCGTTCGATGCGGGCGGCCTCCTCCGGCTCGGTGGCGAGCCGGTGCTCCTCCACCTTCCGTACGGCGTCCGCCACCGCGGCCGGGTCACCGGCGGTGAGGGCGTGACCGACGGCGGTGAACCGGGCGTCGAGCCCGCCGCGCAGGACGGGGCTCGCCTCCGCGGCCTGCTCCGCGCCGAACTGGCGGGCCAGTACGGACGCCCGGTCGAGCACGATGCCGGTGGTGCGGCGCGCCTCGCGTTCCTGGTCGGTGTCGGTGCCACTGGCGCGGTGTCCGACCGCGAGCAGCGTGGTGACGTACTCCTCGGCGGCCCGGCCGAAGACGGTCACCAGGGCGTCGAGCTGTTCACCGGCCGCCGGGGGCTGGTCGCCGAAGTAGCGTTCGGCGCGGCCCCGGGCCCGGTACGTCTCGGGGGCGGGCTCGGCGTGCTGCCACAGGGCCGCGCACACGAGGCCGAAAGCGGTGGCGTCCGCGCCGCGCTCGGCGTCGACGAGGGCGAGCAGGGCGCGTCCGGCGAGTCCCGCCTGGTCCTCCTCGCCGAGGAAGGCGGTCAGACCGGCGCGCTCGGGGCCGCGCAGGGCCAGGAGCCGTTCGGGGGCGCCGGGCCGGGTCGACCAGTGCAGCAGGGCCTGCGCGTCGAGCCGGTCGTCACCGGGGCGGCGCGTGCCTCCCTCGGTGTCGTAGCGGCCGAGGCGCAGGCGGCGCTGGGCGAGCGCGGTGAGGGCGTACTGGCGGGACAGCCAGCCGCCGGGTACGGGTGGCCAGCCGCCGGTGGTCGGCGGGGTGGCGTCGAGCAGGGCCTCGGCGGCCCAGTTGACGTCCTTGAGACGCGGGTCTATCTGCCGGGCGCCGAACGCCTCACGGACGACGTCCCAGCTGTCGACCGCGTCGATGCGCAGTTTGTGGACGCGGGCGAGGATCGCCGGGTCGAGTTCGTGCTGCTCCCGGTCGGTGAGGACGACCAGGACGGCGGGGCCGGGGCGGCGCCCCGCCAGGTGGTCGAGGACGAGTTCGTGCACGGCGAGCGGGGACGGGGCCACCACGACGCCGGCCGTGCGGCCCTCGCCCCAGACGGGTTCGGCGGGACCGTCCCACTGGGGTGCGGACCGCAGCAGCACGACCCGGCGCCTGCTCCCGTCGTCCCCCGTCAGGGAGGCAGCGAGGGAGGACTGCGAGGACAGGTACTGGGTGACGGTCGCGGTGTTCAGCCGGACCGCACCCGGGACGGCGGCGACGGTGTCCGTCATTCGACGACCTTCCAGCTGATCTCGATGGTCGCGTCGGGATGGCGGGCGGCCAGTTCGGACAGCTCCGCCTGGAGGTCGGCGACGGCCCGGCGCACGGTCGTGCTGCGACGCCCCGACTTCCGCGCAGTGCCGCCGCTCGCCGGGGAGGGCGGGGGCGTCTCCTGCGGCTGGGTGTACGGGATCCGCGGGTCGCTGGTCGGCGTGTCCAGGGACAGGTCGCCGGCCGAGGAGGGCTGGGGCACGACGGGGGCGGGCGGCGGGGTGGCGGCCGCCTGGCTGTGCTTGATCAGCGCGACGACCTCGCGCTGGGTACGGACCAGGGCGTCGCGCAGGTCGGCGGTGCGCTGGTCGTCGCGGGCGACGTTGCGCAGCGAGTCGAGCAGCGCCTCACCCTCGGGGCCGAGCCCGGCGGCGAGCTCCAGGGTGCCCCAGGGCGCGGAGGCGACGGCCTCCGCGACGGCACGGGCCTTCTTGACGGAGGTGCCGTACCGGTCGGCGCTGGTCTCGCCCAGGTCGAAGGAGGCGAGGGCCTCCACGGTCTTCTTCGCCCCGGCCGCGCCCTTCCCGGCCTCCGCCGTGAGCGCGTCCAGCAGTTCCAGGGAGCGGCGGGCGAGGGCCAGCCGCCCGGTGTCGGCGGTCTGGTCGAGGCCGAGGAAGGAGGCGTGCGCCTCCAGCTGGTGCACCAGGTCGGCGGCGTGGTCCCGGTGGTCGCGGGCGGCCTCGATGATCTGGCGGGCGAACTGGTTGACCATGCGGCCGCGCCGCAGCGCGGGCGGCTTCGCCCCGAAGATCGTCTCGAAGCGCTGACGTGCCGTGTCCCAGGCGGACTCGGCGGGCAGCGGCTGGCTGCGCAGCGCGTCGTGGTCCTTGATCGCGGACAGTTCGGGCGCGGGGTCGAGGACGCTGCCGCCGCGCACCCAGACCCGGTCGTCCATCTCGGCGAAGGAGGCGACGACGAGCCGGGCGAGGAAGTCGGGCAGGCCGCGCGGGTCCGGCTTGTCGGTCCAGTCGGTGAGCGTGATCAGGGACAGGTCCCCGGTGACGCCCTGGGAGCTGGCCTGCTGGCGGAAGTGGTCGGCCCAGTAGCGGGACAGCTCGAAGTACGCCTCCTTCTGCTGCCCCAGGCGCAGGGGTCCGGCGATGCGCTGCATCAGCTTGCGGTCGGCGGCCGGGACCTCGATCCGGCCGTCGCGGGCCTCGGCGGCGGCCCGGACGTGGGTGAACACCTTCCTGGTGTCGGTGGGCTTGACGGCCGTACCGGTGGCGTCGGGGTCGAGGTCGGGGTGGGCCGGGTACTGGTGGGCGAGCAGCTTGCCCGCGACGTGCCGGATGCCGTCGTGCAGGCTCTGTCCGAAAGCCAGGGTGAGACCGTCGACGTCGGGCAGCGCGACTAGGTGGTCGTCGAAGTCGGGCACGACGTCGGCGGCCTGCTTCTGGGCGAGGCCGTACGCCTGCTTGAAAGCGCCCTTGACCTGCTTGAGCAGCGCCTCGCGCTGGGTCTCCAGGAGGCCCTTGGCGCGGCTGCGGTTGTCGGCGTTGAGGTGGCCGGCGTACTGGGTGTCGAAGCGGTGCTCGTCGGCGAGGGCCTTGTCGATGACGACGAGGCGCCGGAAGTCGGCGAAGCGCTGCGCGGACAGGTGCGCGGGCAGCCAGGCGACGGTGCGGGACCGCTCGCCCTGCTGGCGCTCGCGCAGCCGCCGGATGCGGTTGACGTCCTCGACCGGGCCCCACTCGCCCTCGTCGAAGGGGAGGTCGATGGCGATGCGCCAGCGGCCCTCCTCCTGGGGCATCAGGTCGTGGTCGGGCAGCTCGTCCTCGTCGGCGACGTTACCGAAGACGATCTCGGCGGTGCGGGCGGTGCCGCGCCAGGTGAAGCCGAGCTGGTCGCTCAACTGGCCGTGCTCGACCCCCAACTCCTCGGAGAGCAGGCGGCGGGCGAGCGCGACGCGGTTGCCGGGGTTGTCGTTGACCTGGGCGTTGGCGATGACGGAGTCCACGTCGACGCCGGAGAGCTCCAGCCGTACGCCGGGGTTGGCGTCGGTGCCGGTCTCCTTGATCTCCGGGAACCGGGCGGCCCACTCGGCGACCTTGTTCTTGATGATGCCGACCTCGGCGCCCGGGATGGGCGCGAGGACCGAGCCGTGGTTGAGCGCGCCGAGCCGCCGGATGGTCAGCTCGGACAGCGCGGGCACGCTGGGGGCGAGCGCGGACAGCAGCAGGGTGCACACGAGCCGGTTGTCGCCGGTGAACATGCGGCAGCCGCTGAGCTTCTTCGGGTCGGTGAGGGACTCGGGCCGGTTGCGGTACTGCTCGACGTCGTCCTCGGTGATGTCGTACGAGCTGAGCAGGTACGGCCGGAGCTTGGTCTTGTACAGCTTGTCGGCGGCCTCGAAGACGACCTTCAGGCTGTCGGTGAACGGCTTGTCGCCGCCCTGCGCGATCACCGGGTAGAGGTCGCCGACGGGGACGAGCTGTCCGAGGCGGATCTCGTCGCGGTGGTCGGCGAGGAGCTGGCCCATCAGCTTCAGACCGGTACGGGAGCGCTGCAGCGCGGACGAGATGTGGACGAGGGTGTCCATGAACGCCGGTGAGAACGGGTACGTCAGCCGGAACGACTCGGCGTCCGCGCCGGTGGTGCCCTTCTCCGAGCCGAGCAGGGTGTCCCAGACCTGCGGGCCGACCCGCTTGGTCTGCTCGAAGGCCGCGCTGATGAGCCGGTCCGCCTCGGCGTCCTTCGGCTTGAGGAGGCGTGCGTGGGCGATCTGCGGGAGGTTGCGGTCCTCCAGGGTGATCTTGTCGAACCGGCCGGAGGCCAGGTTCAGGGTGTCCTGGATGGACGACTCGGCCGCGCCGGACACCTCCTCGCCGACCAGCTCGCGCAGGTCGCGCTGGCGGGCGATGAACGACACGACCGGGATGGCCCGGCGGGCGTCGCCGCCCTCCACGAAGTTCGTGATCTTGCTGGCCTCCCGCGCCACGAACTTCTGGTCGTGGATGAGGGTGGCCAGCCACAGGATCAGCTCGTCCATGAACAGGATCAGGCCGTCGTAGCCGAGCGACTTGGCGTGCTCGGCGATGACGGACAGACCGGCGTCCAGGGAGACGAAGCCGTGCTCGTCCTCGGCGGCGTTCTTGGCGAAACCGGGCAGGAGGTTGGTGCCGGCGTCGTTGACCAGCTTGGCGCGCAGTTCGACCGGGGTGGAGGGGTTGGTGAGGTTGAGCGGGACGCCTGCCTCGTGGTTCTCCTCGGCGGCGAGCGCGGTGTCGAGGAGCTGCGGGGTCCAGGCGAAGCCCTCGCCCCACTCGTCCTCCTCGCCGTCGGCGGCGTCGCCACCGCCGCCCAGGCCCCGGATGACGGCCTCGTCGCCGTAGGTGGCACGTTGAGCGCGGATGTTGTCGAAGAGGGAGTCGGTCCGGTACACCTGCGGGGTCGGGGCCTCCGGGTGCAGCTTCTTGACGTGGCGCACGTACCCGCCGAGCACCCGCTGCTCCAGGGCCTTCGCACCGAGCATGTGGTACGGCACCAGCAGGAACTTCTTGCCGTCCGTGCTCAGCCAGTCGTGCCTGGTCAGCACCGGGTCGAACTCGGTACGGGCGCGGGCCGCCGGGTTGCCGCTGAGCAGCGCGTACAGCACTGCCATGAAGTGCGACTTACCGGAACCGAACGAGCCGTGGAGGTACGCCGCCTTGGACCGGTGCCCGTCCAGTGCGGACTTGATGAGGGCCAGCGCCTCGTCGAAGTTCTCCAGCAGCCGCTCGGTGACCACGTAGTCCTTGAGCGCGTGCTGTGCGCCCTCGGGCGTCGTCGCCTCGGCGAGGGACAGCACGAAGTCCGAGGTGGAGATGGACTCCTTGATGTCGATGACATCGCGGAGGAGGGGCGACTGGGCCATTGCGGGTCTCGCTCTCCCTGACGGTGGTCGGTGCTGCTGCTCGTACACGGTGTCGTGCGGGGTTCGCCGCCGAGGCCCGGGGCCGGTCCGAGAAGTGGGGCTCAGAGGTGCGGGTGGCCGGTGCGGCGGGCCGGCCGTCCCGGCCGGTGGCGGGGACGGATCCGGCTGTGCGGTGACCGGGCGGGGGCGGCGCTCACGGCGTCGGCCGGCTCAGGTCGAGCGGGTTCGCGGCGTCTGCACTCTTCGTCCCCCTCGTACTGAACGTCACCCGTACGGCCTGCGCACAGCACCCTACATCGGCAGTCCCGTCGACTCCGTGCCGTACGCCCTCACGCACGGTCCGTGCGGGCCGCCCCGGTCCCGCCGGGCACTGCGGCCACCGTTCTCCCCGGCCGGTGGGCGTCCGGCAGGCGCCGGCTCGCGACCCTGCAGGGGGGCTCGGGGCCCAGGCCGCGTTCCTCCGCTCGACCGCGTCGGGCATCAACGCGGTCCTCTCCTCCACGCCTCCGAGCGCGGCACGGGTCTCGGAGAGGAGCCGCCGGGCGGCGAGCACGACCGGGTACTCGACCCGAAAGCCACGACGTCTCCGACCGGGGGATCGTCCCCCCTGGCCCCGCCGCGGGGGCCCGGTGCTCCGACGGGTCCGCGCGAGTGGCGGTGATCAGGAAGACAGGGGAGGGGCCGGCCCTCATGCCGACGGACCACCGCCCCTGCGGCGACGAGAACGCCCGCCGCATCGGCCGCCCCGCCCGATACCAGGAGGTGGCTCGCGGCGTCAGGGCCTGGGGCCCTCCAGCTCGGGGGCGGTGGTGTCGGCGCCGTGCTGTTCGGCGTGTGCCGGGGCGAAAGTCTCGTACTCTTCCACGACTTCGCCGTCCACGACGTCCCCGTCCGCCGCTCGGTGCGACGGGTCCGCCAGGGGCAGGCCGGCGAGGTGCTTCTTGAGCCTCTTGGCCATCGGAAGGTAGGTCGCGAAGGTGAGTCCGCCGGAGACGGCGGCCCCGATGAGGGGGATGGCCTTCGAGACGGTCGTCGCGAAGGACTGCGTCGTCATCTTGATGCCGAGGTGGCTCGCGACCTTCTTCACCAGGGGGTAGACGACCCCATGGGTGAGTGCCTTCCTGGGCAGCTTCTTGGCGACCTCCTTCGCCATCATCCCCGCGACCTTGCCCACGGCGGTGTTCGCCGACTTGGTGCCGACCATCACGCCGAAGAACAGCGTGAGCACCGCCTTGGTCGCATCGTCGACGTCCTCGCCCTCGCCGGAGAACAGATCGGGCCAGCTGTAGAGGTAGGCGAGCTTCTGCGCGATGCGCAGCATGTGGCCGACGTACTGTGCCGTGTCGGCGGGCACGGTGGCGGGGAGGGCGAGGATGCCGGGTATCCCGGCGGCGGCGGACAGGGCGCTGACCTTCGCCGTCTCGTAGCGGATGGAGTCGTTGGCCGCCTTCTCCAGCACGTCGACGGTGATGCCCGCCGCCGCGGGGGTCTCCTCGATCGCCCTGCGGATCTCGTCCTCGGTGCAGTGGCGCGCCAGCGCCGACCGGAGGTACGCCTCCCGGTCGATGCGCACACCGGGGAACTTGGCCGCCGCCAACAGCACCGCGAAGAAGCGCGACTCGGGGTTCTCGACCTCTTTGCCCTGTGTCATGGCAGGAACCTACAGCAGCTCAGGCGTTCCCCGGGCCGGACTGCGGCAGCTCCGCTGCGACCTCGTCATGGGCGTGACGGAGGGGGCGTCAGCCGGATCCACCATGGTGCCGGCGCCGCCTGGGAAGGCACCTGCAGGCGGACGTCGACTGCCGCGCCAGCCCATGTCGGCGCGGGCACCCGGAGAGCACGGCGCCAAGGCGGCAGAAGGCGTTGCGGGGCGGACATGCGCGGACCCCCGGCGAGCGTGTGCCCGCCGGGGGCCCTGCGATCGGCGCCGCCTCTGTCAGCGTGCCGCGAACTCCACGAAGGCGGTCCACGCCGTGGGCTCTACGGCCAGTGCGGCGCGGGTGGTGTCCTTCGAGTCGCGGACGTGGACCGTGGCGGGGCGGACGGCAACCTCGACGCACTCGCCGCCTTCCTCGCTGCTGTAGCTGCTTTTGCGCCATACCAACTGGTCTATGTGCGGCTGATGTACGTGCGCATTCATGGCTCTCCCAGCAACTTCTCTACGTATGCCAATGATTCACGAGAAGTCAGGGCCTGCGCCCGGATGATTCCGTACTTGACTTCCAGCGCACGGACGCGGTCCCGCTCCGTCTGCAGACGGCTGACGTTCTGCACCTCGGCGTACGCGATCCTCCGCCCTTCCTTCGTCTCGATCAAGGTGAAGGGACCAGCCATACCCGCGTTCTCCTCACGGTCGAGCGGCATCACCTGGATCTCGACGTTCCGTCGCTGCCCCATCAGGAGGATGTGCTCGAGTTGGCCACGCAGGATGTCCCGGCCTCCGATAGGACGCCTCAACACTGCCTCATCTATAACAAAGCTGATGAGTGGCGCATCACGGCTAGACAGGATCTCCTGCCGAACCAAGCGGGCACCCACCCTCTGTTCAATCAGTTCATCGTGCATGGGCGGCCGCATCATCATGAAGATGGCCCGCGCGTACTCTTCGGTCTGCAAGAGGCCGGGCACCGCCTGGTTCGCGTACACATGCAGTTCGACGGCCTCCGCCTCCAACTTGGCCGCGTCCCGGAAGAACGCCGGATACTGAGCTCGAGCCACCTCCTCCTTGCTCACGCTCAACACCCCGCCCGCTTGCAACACTTCATCCACCCGGTCGATGAACTTCGGCGGCGGAATACGTCGTGCCTGCTCGAACGACGCGATCGTCGAGGCGGAGTACCCAGTGAGCGACCCAAGCTTCGCGCGGTCCAGGCCCACCCGTTCCCGGAAGAGCTTCAACTGCCGCCCGAACACGCACAGCATGCCCGTCCCGACCTCGTACTCCGGCTGCTGAACCTCGTCGTCCACGCCACAGCTCCTCTCGCACAACCGCCCGATCGGCCAACTCGAAGCCCTGGAACCGGTCACGCCCCACACCGCGTACAAGCGCACCGACCGCGTGTACAGCCCCTGTCCGTCAGCCCATCACTTCTGGTCAACGCTACGCAGAGTCCGACACCGTTGGCCGTATGAAGTCAGCGTCTCCCCCGAACGGGCACATGCCGCAGCACCCCGTACCCGAACGCGAGTTCACCATGCGGTTCACCTCGACGCCGCGCGGTGCCCGCCTCGCCCGTCGGCTCGTCTCGCACCGCCTGGACGACTGGGGGCACCCCTATACAAGCCCGATCAACGAGGCGCTCACCCTCATCACGGCAGAACTGACCGCCAACGCCGTACGCCACGGCCACGTCCCTGGCCGGGACTTCCACGTCCAACTCACCCTGGTTGAGGACACCTTCCGTATCGAGGTGACCGACACCCGCACCGAGAAACAGCCCCCGATCACTCCCCCGGCGCCCGACTCGCTGTCCGAGTCCGGCCGGGGTCTGCTCCTTGTCGCCGCCCTCGCGGACGACTGGGGCGTCAGCCCTCGCCGGACCGCCCCGGGCAAGACCGTGTGGGCGGAGCTGCCCGTACGGCCGAAGGGCCACCCGCTCACGCACCGGGTGGCCCCTGAACCGACAGAGCTCGATCTACTCCTGGCTACTGCTTCGCCGCTGGGCGACGACCTCGGGTCGCGGCCGGAGGACGCCACGCACGAAGGTCGTCGTCCGTGAGACCGTGCTCGCCCTGCTTCTGCTGGCGATAACCGGCGAAGAATTCCGCCGGGGAGCCGCTGTAGAGCACGTCGAACTCGTTGTGCCACTGGGACAGCCATGGCTGGAGCTCCAGCAGGCCAGCGAGGAACGGCGTGATCTCCTCGGTGGACAGCGCGGTGTTGGTGAAGTACGTCGCCAGCGCCTGCGCCTGCTCCCGGTGGTCCCAGCCGGCCCACCCGTACAGCTCGGGGGTGGCGGCGTTGGTCTGCCCGTAGGAGATGAACCGTTCCTTGGGCACATCCAACTTGCCGCGCGCCTTCCAGTAGGAGGGGCGCAGGAAGTCGGCCGAGGTGTACTTCGGCGGCACGGGGATGGAGTCCCGGATCTTCCGCTTGACCTGCTCGTCGGGCGCGGCGTCCTCCTGGCGCTGGAGGTCCCACACCTCTTCCCAGTCCGCCCGCTTCTTCAGCCCGGACGGCTTGTAGCGCAGGGCGGAGAGGAACGGCACGTGCTCGTCGGTGATCAGTTCGGCGACGACCTTCGCCAGGTCCTTGCGGGGCGCGTAGAGCTTGGCGACGGAGACGAAGTCCTCGTCGCGGGAGAGTGCGTCGGTGAGACGGGCCAGGGTGAGGATGGCGGGCTGACCGTTCTCGTCGAACCAGAGGTCGCGGTTCTCCATCCGGTCGAGCAGCCAGGAGCGCAGGGCCTTCTCCTGCAGCGCGTCCCAGCCCTCGGTGGCCCAGCGCCGCTTGTACTCGGGCCGCTCGACCATGCCGATGGCCCGGTTCGACTCGATGGTGTCGATCCGCTTCTGGACGATCTCCCGGTAGGGCGCGGGCCAGTGCGCAGGGATCTCCGTGATGGGAGTGGAGCCATGCCGCTTGAACCACTCGTCGCTGGCCTCACCTGCGGCCACGCGGCGGGCGAGGACAATTTCGAAGGCCCGCTCGCCGAGGGCAAGTTCGGGAATGTTGAGGTCGTCGGGGTCCTCGGAGACGCGGAGGTCTTTGGAGTGGAGGTTGTAGAGGGAGTAGACCTGCCAATCCAGTTCCTCCTGGAGGGCGATCATGCGGGCGCGGGTGGACTTCCAGCGGGACGCGGCGTCCCGGAGAGTCGCGACAGTCGGAGTGGCCTCGACGGCCACGGCCGCAGGGCTAGCAGCGGTGAGTCGCTGAGCCAGAGCATCAAGCGCGACGCCGAGTGCAGTGGGGTACACGGCAGGGAGGGGGAACTCCTCCAGCCTCGTACCGGTGAATTCGAACCGGTGCTCCCAAAATTCGTCCGAGATGCCACCGCCAATACCGCCATTTCCCTTTGACTGACTCACCTGCTTCAGCCAGAACCCAGCGGTGGAGCTATTGAGCAGTCCGAGCAATCGCAGGTACTCCTCCTCACTCGCACCCTCCCGCAGTTTGATCACCGGAGTTGTCCTAGTGAACGCACGTCCACTGCGGTCAAGAACCACATGGTTATGAGTCGCAACGAAGGCGAAATTCAACGACCACGGGTGCGCAGCCGAATCCTTGGGAAGTTGATGCCACTCCCACCACGGACGACCTTCAGTGAAGTAGGTACGTCCAGAGAATGTTGAGCGATTGCCGAGTTCTGTCCGATTAGGCCACAAGATACGTTCGATATTAGGCATCACCGCGAGAGGTGCAACCGATCGTGAGGCATCGTACGGATGAATCACAGAGTTACCATCTGCGATGACGAAGTCGCGGACCTCGTCTCCGACGCCGATCGGTTTGACAAAGGCGCTCTCAGCATTGCGCGCCTTCAAAGCCCGCTCCGGCAATGTAAGCGCGTCGTCCGCGTGAGTGTCACCATAGAATCCGATTCGGGCGATTTGCGATTTTAGTGGTGCTACAGCAGCCGCCGACAGCGATTCGACCAGTTCAAGGCCACCATCAGTCAAGATCCACGGTTTCTTGGCGAAGTAACGCGCCCGATCCAAGTCATCAACGGAAACCCACGCGCTCAGAGAGCCAGGTTTCTCCATTTGATCAACGATGGCACGCCATACGACACCATCTTCACCATTCTCAGGCGCCGATGGCTCACCTTGAACACTTCGCACCGTACGAATGGTTGACGATCGCCTGCTGCCCCCACGTCGCTTACCTATAAGGATAACAGTAGGCGTTCCATGGCCAGGAATATAGGCGCCCGAGGTGTCAATAACCTCCGTCAACTCAACTTGATCACGGAAGTAACTCTCAATCAGCTTAGTACCGAATTCACGCTTCATGAAAGAATTGGCGGTGATCTGTCCAACTATGCCGTACCCGTGACCTTCGACACTGCCTCGCTTGGCCAGCTCGAAGAAACGCTGAGCAAACGGCACCGAGAGCGCATATGTACCACCGCAAGCGTGGTACAACTCCCGATACAGTACATTCAGCTTCTTATCCTTCACCGTGATGTATGGGGGATTCCCCACCACCACGTGATAGCGCCCCTGCTGGAGAATGCCTGGGTGTTCATGCACGTCCTCCGTGGCGTACGCGAATGAGGCCAGCGGGTCGTCCATGCCATCCTCTTCCCCACCCAGTGTCAGCTCCAATTGTCGAGCCTTGATGAGCGAGTCCCCCACCGCCAGATGGATCGGCCATTCATGCTTAGCCGCCCCTGCCAGTGTCCGCACCCCACCGGCCGCCATCGCCGCAACCAGCAACCGGAACCGCGCAATAGCCACCGCGAACGGGTTGATGTCCACCCCATGCACCGAGTCCAGCGCAGCCCGCACCCGCTCATGCACGTCCCGCCCCGGCTGCCCTTCCCCCCACAACCGCACCAACCGCCGAAACGCCCCCAGCACAAAGTGCCCCGACCCGCACGTGGGGTCGATCATCTTCAGTTCCTCGTACCCGAACTCCCGCACCGCCGGGTTCATCGTCCGGTCGAGGATGAACTCCTCCACGAACTCCGGCGTCTGGAGAAGCGCGTACGTCTTCCGCGCGGCCTCGCTCAGGTCCTGGTACAGGTCGCCCAGGAACCGCGTGTCCCAGCCCTCCGTGCCGTCCTCGTTCAGCGGGTCGGTGAAGTCGTGGACGAGGACGCCCGCCTCATCCCGCTGCCGCCAGAACTCGACCAGCTCGCGCGCACCGTCGTGCGACAGCGGAACCTGATACAGCGGGTTGTGTCGCTTGTCGAAGAGGAGGCGGCCGGCCTGGCCCCGGCCCAGCTCGTCGAACGCCTTCTCCAGCCAGCCGCGGTAGGTCGGGTCGCCGTCCGACTCCACGTACGCGTCGTACCGGGCCTCCGCCAGCTCCCGCCGGTCGCCGTCCGGCCCAGTCAGGTACGGCTCGGGGATCAGCCGGTTGTCCTCGCAGAACCGCACGAAGACCGTGCCCAGCACCCACGCCACCGCGACCTGCGTGACCCGCTCGTCCAGCCACGAGGTCCACGTCGCCGCCGTACGCCCCAGCTTGCGGGCCCGGTCGTACTCAGTCCTTAATCGGACCTCGACCTCGGACAACGCTTTCACCTGCTTGCCCAGGTCGGCCTCGACCGCCTTGACCTGTCGCTTCAGGTCGTCTAACAGAGCCTTGCGGTCGATCACTTCGCGTCTCCCTGGACACCACTCGTCACGTTCTCGCCGGACCCGCGGTGGCGGTTGCCCGCCCACGTGTCCGGAAGCTGGATCCACTCCCCCAGGCCGGCCTGGTACGGCACGGCCACCTGACCGAGCCGGGGCTCGCGCGAGGGGTCGCTCTGCGGGACCAGGAGCCACAGCCCCCGCCCGCCCCGCCGGGCCGCCGACGCCAGCCGGTCCAGGACGCCCATCGCGTCGTACCGGGCGAACACCCCGGCCTCCGTCAGCAGGACGGGACCGCGGCCACCGTTGCCCAGCAGCTCCACGATCCGGGGCTCGACCGAGCCCCACGCCGTCCGCGCGTACTCCGCGAACCGCACCGCGCCCTTCGAGCCCGGCTCGGCGGCGTCCGCCTTGAGCAGGGTCTCCCAGGTGGGCTTGGTGCCCGGCGTGACCTGCGCGCGCAGGGCCTGCAGGAACAGTTCGGTCACCGAGACCGCCTCCGCTCCCAAACGCTCGCTCGCCAGCCCGTTCACCGCCTCCCGTACCGACCGCTGCCCCACCGTCAGCACCCGGAACCCGTCCCGGCGGGCCGAGGCGAGGAGCCGTTCCTCCGCGCGCACCGCGCCCGCGAGCTGCGGGTCGTCGGCGTACCGCGTCACCGCACCCGTACGGGTCGAGTGCCGCCAGGCGCCCGTCGTGAGGTAGCTGGAGGCGTCGTCCACCCGTGTCGGCAGGTAGCGCAGGGTGCCCGTGTCCTCGCGCATGCCGAGCGACAGCTCGAAGCCCGCGTCGCGCAGCGCCTTGGTGAGGGGGCCGCCGGTCGGCAGTTCGTGCGTCGTGCCGCCGCGCCCGTCCGGGACGACGAGTTCGGGGAAGCGGGCGCGGACCCGCTCGTGCACGTCCTCGCCGGTCAGGCCGGGCTGCCGGCCCTCCGGGACACCCGGGATCCAGCGGACGAGACCGGCCTGGGTCAGGCGCAGGGCCCGGACGAGGGACAGGTCGCGCGGGTAGATCTCCAGGCGCGGGGTGGCGGCGGCGTTGGCGGACGCGGCGGCGGCCAGTTCGACCATGCGCCGCTCGTCCCAGTCGATCGTGCCGGGCGGCACGGTCAGCGCGCCCAGCTCGGCCAGCACGGTGGCCGCCGTCGGCAGGGTGTCCAGCCTGGCGAGGCGGTCCGCCGTGCGTCCCAGCTTCGTCGCGTACTCCAGCAGGCCGGGCGCGGTCGGGGTGTCCGGGCCGTCACCGTCCCGCACGTCGAGGGTGAGCAGGCCGGCGCCCAGCGACTCGTCGGTCGCCTTGCGGTTCGCCTGGTGCTGGAACTCGGCTTCCTGCGGCACCAGTTGCTCGACCTCGACGACGGCCCGTACCGCCGCCAGGGCCATCGCGCGCCGCTGCTCGCGTCCGGCGAGGTGGGTGCCGCGCCGGACGGCGAGGGCGTCCGCGATCTCCACGGCGGAGGCGACGCGCCCCATGCCCGCCAGCAGGTCGATGATCTCCTCGCGCAGCGCCCGGACGGCGGGCTCGGCCTTCCAGCGCTTGCGTTCCTCCTTGAGCATCTGCGGGATGCGGCCGTGGCTGAGGCCGAGCGCGTCGGCGACGTCCTTCTGCTTCGGCCAGACGCCGATGCCCGGCAGGACGCCGTGCTCGTCGGGCAGGCGCAGCAGCAGCCGCACCATCTCCGCCTTGTTGCGGTTGGAGCCGTTGTTGTTGACGGCCGGCACGAAGACGGTGGCGAGGGTGTCGAGGCTGACCGAGCGCAGGGTGCGGGCGGGCAGCGCACCCGCCGACTCTCCCGTCGCGAGCCGGCCGACGAGGGCCGACTCGGCGGCGGTGAGCTGCTCCAGCTCCTCCTTCGCCTCCGCCCTCCCCTGCGGGGTGAGCGGCGAGACGGGGGCCTCGCGCAGCCGCTCGCCCCACTCGCGCTGCCGCCGCTGGACCTCGTTGCGGGTCTTGGCGCCGAGGCCGGGGGCGTTGACGAGTTTGCGGCGGCTGTAGTCGAGGAGTTCGCCGACCGTCGTGATGCCCAGGCCGTAGAGGAAGGACTGGGCGGCGGGGGTGAGGCCGGAGACGGTCAGCGGGGTGTCGAGGGCGGCCTCGGCTGCGAGGCGGTCGCGCTGCTGCTCGGCGGTCTCCGGCTCGGCGTCCGCGATTCCCCCGGCGGCACCTGCGGTCTGCGTCCCGTCGGCGGCCGATGTGACGGCGGGGGTGGCGGGGTGGCGGGAGCGGTGGCTGGAGGGGACGGTCTGCGAGGCGTCGAGGAAGACCTTGCGCCAGGCGTCCCGCATCGGCTTCAGTTCGGGGTACCGCTTGCCCGCGTCGCGGTGCAGGGCCTTCTGGAAGAAGGCGACGAGCCCGTCCCGTACGGCCGGGTCGAACGCCTCGGCCGCGATGGTCGGGTGTGGCCACTCCTTCGGGTCGGTCATGCGGGGCAGGACGCTGCCGTCGCCCCACTTGGGCAGCTCGCCGGAGGCCATCTGGTGCAGGGTGACGGCGACGGCGTACCGCTCGGCGTGCGAGTCGTACGATCCGCGGGTGATGACGTCGACGAAGGGGTCGAGGTAGCCCTCGGTGCCCGCGTCGGTGCTCTTCGCCGGGTAGCCGGCGAGCGAGAAGTCGATGAGGACGAGCTCGCGGGTGCGGTTGGGGCGGATGCGGACGGCGATGTTGTCCGGCTTGATGTCGCGGTGCCAGACGCCCTCGCCCTCCAGGAAGTCGACGGCGCCGAAGAGGTAGTCGCCGTACGCCTCCAGCTGGTCGACCGGGAGGCGGCCGTGCTCGCGGAGCTGGCGGGCGACGGTCTCCTCGCGGCGGCGCCGGCGGGCCGCGCCCTCGGTGCCCTGGCCGTCGTCGTCGCGTTCGTCGCCGACGTACTCCAGCGCCAGGACGGTGCGGCCGGCGATGTGCAGCGGCTCGGGCTCGACGAGGCGGATGATGCCGGAGTGGGGGCGCAGGCGGCCCATGGCCTCGGCCTCGCGGACGAGTATCTCGCCGCGGCTGTCGGACAGCGCGACCTTCAGCACGGCCAGCGGGCGGGTCCTGCGGGTCTCCGCCTGAAGGTCGCGGACGAGGAAGGCGCGGCTGGTGGAGCCGGTGCCGAGGCGTCGGCGGACCTCCCACCGGCCGGCGAGCACGTCACCGGCGACGGCCTCCAACGGATCCTTGTCGGCGGCGGCCACGTCCTCGCCCTGCCCGTCGGGGCCGGTGGCCGTCGCAGTGGCGGGGGCGGTGAGGGAGTCCTCGACGACCTCCAGCAGCTCAAGGAACTCGTCGACGCTGGCCAGGCGCTGTCCGGGCCGGTAGGCGGTGACGGCCTGCACCAGCTCGTCCACGTCCTCGGAGAGCCCGTCCACCAGGGAGCTGGGGCGCAGTCCCTCTCCGGCTTCCAGGCGGGCCAGCAGCTCGGCCTGGCTGGCGGCGGGGGCCTTGCCGGTGACCAGCAGGTAGGTGAGGACGCCGAGCCCGTACACGTCGAGGTAGACCGGGTCGGGGTTGAGGGCGGTCAGCTCGGGCGCGAGGTAGGCGTCGGCGTCGTCTGCCAGGTGCATCGCGGACAGCGCGGTCGGCGCGAACCGGGTCATGCCCTGGCCCTGCGAGGAGTCGCCGCTGCGCTGGGTGGCGATCTGCCAGTCGGAGATCTGCAGCTGCGGGGTGAGCCAGGCGGCCTCCTCCCCGACGGCCCGGCCCTTCCCGCCGCGCGGCCGGGGGACGACGAGCACGGAGCGGGCGGCGAGCGCCCTATGGTGGATGCGGCTGGCGTGCGCGGAGCGGACGGTCTCGGCGAGCTGGCGCACCAGCGCCATCCGGCCGAGGATGTCCAGCTTCTCGCCGTACTGGACCAGGTACTCGTCCAGCTTCAGCGTGTGCGGGTGGTAGTCGAAGATCAGCGCGGGGCCGGCGGTGTGGCCGGAGGGGAAGTACTGCTTGAGCTGGACGGCGCCCGGGTGCTTGAAGCGGCCCAGCACGGCGGCCTCGCGCCGGGCGGCGCTCTCGACGGACCGGCGCAGGGAGGCGTCGGAGCCGCGTTCGCTGAGGTAGACGCGGACGCGGACGGCCTCGGGCAGGTCGCTGTGGCGGGCGAGGTAGTCCGCCCAGGTGGGGCCGGAGTCGAAGGACTTCCGCTCCAGCTCGTAGGGGCCGACCTTGTACTGGGCGTCGCTGGGCCGCACGCCGATCTTGTCCAGGGCGGCCTTGATCTCGCGGGAGCCGATCGCGGTGATGCGGCGCCGCTCGTCACGCGGGGGCTCCTTGAGCATCTCGACCAGCTCGTCGACGGTGTGGACGCCGTTCCGGTCGTGGGCGGGCAGTCGGACGCGCAGGCCGTCGTCCGTGAAGCAGACGGCCTCGGCGACCCAGATCCGCTTGCCGCCGGTCTGCGCGAGCAGACCGGCCAGTTCCTTGGCCTTGCGGTTGACCAGGTGCAGCGGGTTGCCGTGGGTGCGGCGCTGGCCGCCGGGGGTGGTCTGGACCCAGGTGCCGTTCTCGGAGGTGACCGAGCCGTGCCAGTCCTTCAGCTCGACCATGCACAGGCCGCCGGGCGCGACGACCAGCAGGTCGACCTCGCGGACGTGGCCGGTGTTCGCGGTGAAGGTGAAGTTCGACCAGGCCCGCCAGGGGTCGGAGTCCGGTAACTTCCGGCGGATCGCCTCCAGGCCGCGGCGTTCGTGGTCGAACTCCGAATCGGTGACCGTGACCCACCGGCCTTCCCGCATGCCTGTTCCCCGCTCGTCGTTCTTTCAGGACCCGCCCTCCCCACCCCACGGGTCCAGTGAACCGATCCTAGTGGTTGCCGGGCATACAAACGGAAGAAGAGATCATGGAGGATGGGACTGTAAAACATTCGGATCTCCCGCCGAAACACCGGCCGCCAATCGTGTGGCCGGTTTCGGCCAGGCGCTGTTGATCTCCCGTCGTCACCGGCGGACCATGTACCCGGCTCCTCGTGCGCGACCGGTCACCGTCAGCGGGCCACGTGCCCATCGCGGCCACGGCGCACGAAGGGCACGGGACGGCGGCGAACGGGACGGGGGCGTGACGGGGTGCTGCGCGGGTGTCGAGCCGACCGGCAGGGGGCCGAGGCCGCATGAAACATCGCCTCCAGGTGGCGCTCCAGGTCATGCTGGCGCTGGTCGCGTGCCTGCTGGGCATCGTGACCAACTACGCCACCAGCACCGACGACGCGCCCTGGCTGCTGGAGGTCATCCGGCGGGGCTCCGTACCGGCCATCGGACTGCTGGTGGTGGCCATGGTGGTCGGGCAGGTCGTCGTGTACCGGCTGGAGAACCCCGCGCCCGCGCAGGCGGAGTGGCCGCGTGACCGGATTCCCTACCCGGGACTCGACTCCTACGACGAGGACGAGGCCGCGGTCTACTTCGGCAGGGAGGCGCAGGCCGCCGAGCTGACCCGCAGGCTGCACGTCGCCGCGCCCCGCCCCGCGGACCGGTTCCTGCTGCTGACCGGGGCGTCGGGGAGCGGCAAGTCCTCCCTCGTACGGGCCGGGGTGATGCCCCGGCTGCACAGACGGCGGTGGACGATCGTGCCGACGTTCTCGCCGGGCGCGAACCCCCTCGGCTCCCTGGCCGCCTCCCTGGCCGCGGCGGGCGGCGGCAGGGAGTCGGCCGCTGCGGTGCTGCGGAGGCTGCGCCAGGGCCCGGACGGCCTCACGGCCGAGCTGTCGCGGCTGCGCGGCGGGCAGTTCCGGCGGGTCCTGCTCGTCATCGACCAGTTCGAGGAGCTGATCACCCTCGCCGGCGAGCGGGAGCAGACCCAGTTCCTGGACGCGCTGCACGCGTGCCTGCGGCAGGAGCCCTCCGTCCGGGTCCTGGCCACCTGCCGGGTGGACCTCCTGGGACGGCTCCTCGCCACCGGCCACGCCCCGTTCCTGCAGCATCCGGTCGCGATCGGCACCTTGAGCAGGGCGCAGCTGACCCAGGTCGTCGAGCGTCCGGGCGCCCTGGTGGGCATCTCGTTCGCGCCCGGCCTCGTCGAGACCATCGTGGACGACACCGGCACGGACGACGCCCTGCCCCTCCTCGCCTACCTCCTCCAGGAGCTGTACTTCGCCTGCGGGCCGGGCGGCACGGTCACCGAGGAGACGTACCGGCAGCTCGGGGGCGTGGCGGGGGCGCTCTCGCGGCAGGCCGACAACACCGTGGCGGCCCTGAACGCCCCGGGCGGCATCGAGTTCGCCCTGCGCGTGCTGCTGAAGTTCGTCACGCTGGAGGAACGGGACCTCGCCCGCCGCCCGGTGCGGCTGTCCGAACTCACCGACCAGGAGCGGTACGTGGTGGACGCGTTCATCGACGCGCGCCTCATCCGGTCCGACGCGTCCGGGAGCACGGTGGGGGACGCGGGCGGCCACCAGGAGGCGTATGCGGAGGTGACGCACGAGGCCCTGTTCCGCCAGTGGGCGCCCCTGCGCCAGGAGGCGGAGGCTCGCGCCGAACGGCTTCGGGAGAGAGCGGAACTGGAGCGGTGGGCCGTGGACTGGGAACGGTCCGGCCGCAGCGCCGACTACCTCCTCACCGGCGAGCGGCTCGCCGCCGCCCAGCGGTGGCTGGTCGCGCTGGAGGAGGCCGGTCAGGCGTCGGTTCCCGCCCGCGCGCTCGTCGACGCCTCGCAGCGGCGGGACCTCGCCTTCCTCGGCCGTGTCTCCGACAGCATCGGCCGCCAGGTGCTGGCGAGCGCGGAGACCGAGCCGGAACGGGCCCTGCTCCTCTCCCTGGCCGCGCTCGGTGAGTGCGCGCCGACACCGGCCGCGCGGCGCGGGCTGATGACGGCGCTGGCCGCCAGCCACCTGCGGACCACACTGGACGGGCACTCGGACACGGTCCGGGACATCGCCTGGTCGCCCGACGGGCGGTTGCTGGCCTCGGCCTCCAGGGACGGCACCGCCCGGGTGTACGAGGCCCGGTCGGGGCGTCCGCTGTACGTCCTGCCGTGCGACGGGGCCATGGTCGAGTCGGTGGCCTTCTCCCCGGACTCGACCCGTGTGGCCACCGTCGGCCGCGACCACGTGGTGCGGATCTGGGACACCGCCTCCGGTGAACCCGTCCGGCGGCTCACCGGTGCCGGGGACATCGGGCGGCGGGTGGCGTGGTCACCGGACGGGCTGTGGATCGCCGCCACGTTCAGGGACCGGGTCGTGCGGGTGTGGGAGGCCGGCACCGGTCGGCCCGTGCACGAACTGAACGGCCACACGGGCGATGTCTGGGGTGTCGCATGGGCCCCGGACGGTTCCCGTCTCGCCACCGCCTCCCACGACCGGACGGTGATCGTCTGGGATGCCGCGACGGGAACGGCCGCGACGACCCTGGCCGGGCACACGGAGTTCGTCGAGGGCATCGCCTGGTCACCGGACGGGCAGTCGCTGGCCACCGGGTCCGGTGACCACACCGCCCGCATCTGGGACGCCCGCACGGGCGCCCTGCGGCTGCTGCTGCGCGGCCACACCGACTACGTCTGGAACCCGGCCTTCTCTCCCGACGGCCGACTGCTCGCCACCCCGTCGTCCGACCGGACCGTGCGCGTCGTCAGCACCGAGGACGCGAAGGTGGTGGCCGTGCTCCGCGGGCACACCGACACGGTGTGGGCGGTCGCGTGGTCGCCGTCGGGCGACCAGCTCGCCACCGCGTCGACCGACGGCACCGGCCGCCTGTGGGACCTCAGACCGCGAGGCGCCGAGGCCGTCCTGGCCCATGGCCACGACGGGCCGGTCAACCAGGCCGCGTGGTCGGGCGACGACAGCCGTCTCGCCACCGTCTCGGACGACGGGACGGCACGGGTCTGGGACGCCGGTTCCGGTAGGCCCGCCGGTCCGGTGACGGTGCTCGGCGAGCGGGTGTGGAGCGTGGCGTGGGCCTCGCACGGTGACCGCCTCGCCCTCAGCACCGCGGACGGACTGGTCCGTGTCGTGGACGGCACCGGAGGCACGGTCTTCGAACTGCGCGGCGAGCCCGTCGAGGGAAGCGCGTGGTCACCGGACGCCCGGCGGCTCGCGACCGGCGGGCACGACGGCACCGTACGCGTCGTGTCCGCCGTCGACGGCACGGAGCTGCGGAAGCTGACGGGGCACCAGGACTGGGTGGGGCGCGTGGCGTGGTCCCCGAGTGGCCGGAAGCTGGCCAGTTGCTCCGACGACCGCACCTGCCGTCTGTGGGACACCGCCGACGGAACCCAGTCGACCGTGCTCCGTGGGCACGGCAACTACGTGGAGGACGCCGCCTGGTCCCCGGACGAAGCACGCGTGGCCACGGCCTCCGGTGACTGGACGGCCGCCGTGTGGGACGCCGTGACGGGACGCCGGATCGACGTACTGAAGGGGCACGAGGGGCGGGTGCGTGCCGTCTCCTGGTCTCCGGACGGACGTCGCATCGCGACCGGGTCGGACGACCGGACCGTGCGGATCTGGTCCGCCACCACGCTCGAGGAGATCGCCGTCGTCGGTGTCCACCAGGACAAGGTGACCTCGGTGGCGTGGTCTCGGGACGGTACGCGGCTCCTCACCGCGTCCGCCGACGGGACGGCACGCGTGTGGCCGGCGGACCCCGACTACGACCGGTTGGAGGCACGGGCACGCGGACGGGTCTTCCGCACCCTGGACGAGGAGGAGCGGCGGCACCACCTGCTGCCGTCGGACCCCGCCTGAGTCAGTAGCGCTGCCTGAGTCAGTAGCGTTGCTCGACCGTGCGCTCGTCGGTGTGCACGAGGTAGTCGCCCGGATCGAGACCCATCGCCTCGCGCTCGGGCGACGCCCAGTACACCGCGTTGCGCTCCGCGAAGGTCTCGGGGCCGTCGTAGGAGATCAGCCAGACGAACTGGCTGCGTTCTCGATCGACCCACGCTCCGCCGATCTCGAAGCCCAGCTCCAGCCGCAACGGCACGATGTCGCCGCGCCACCGTTCCACCCATTCGTCGAGCAGCCCGTCACGGACGGTGTACGTACGCAGCTGAGTGGTCCTGGGCATCGGCGCGCGTCCTCCTGTCGGACCGAGGCGGTCTGCAGGCCGTTCCGGGACCTCACCGGGGTTTCCCGGACGACCGGCCCAAGCGGCTCGTCCCACCGTACGCCACGGAACAACGCCCGGTTCCCGGAAAGGCGAAGCGCCTCGGCGGATGCCGGCGTTCGGATACGGAACAGCAATTGTCATATCTTCCTACTAGAATCCCCGGCATGGGACTGGGGGATGTAACGCGTGCAGGGGTGCTGGCCGCGGTCAAGGAGTGTCAGTACCTGGGTCGTGAAACGTTTCTCCGCCGGTACGGCTTCGGTCGGGCCACGACGTACGAGCTGGTCCTGGACGGAAACCGCTATGACTCGAAGGCCATAGCGGGCGTGGCCCACCTGTACTCGGTCGGCAACCTGCTGCCGGCTGAAGACTTCAGCGGCGGTGCGCGCACCGTGGCACACCGCCTGCGTGTCCTCGGCTTCACGGTGGAGGACGGAATCAGCGTCGCGGACGGGACGCAGCAGGTGGCGCCCCAGCTGGTTCTCCAGCCTCGCGGCGGGGCGCGGGATCGCGGCCCGCAGAACTTCGCCAAGTCGATACGGCAGGGCATTCGGATCACGGACATCAGAAACGCACTCGGTGAGCAGGCGGATGCGCTGGCCGCCCTGTACCCGAGTGGAATCGCTCGCCTGTGGGGTTCCACTCCCGCTGCGCGCTCCAACAACGAAAAAGCGAGAGCTCTGCGAGGCCGCCGCGTCGGCGACGACGTGTTCTTCTATGCGAAGAACCACTTCATCGCTCGCGCCCGCATCCTCCACCTGTTCGACAGTCCGCCTGTCGCGCGGATGGTCTGGGGAACCGACGAGAACAGCGCGACGTGGGAGCACATCATGGCGCTCGGGGAAATCGAGGAGTTCTCCACTCCCGTCCTCGCCGCACCCATACTGCGGAGCCTGGACGTTCCAGCGCCCCTGCGGAGCCTCACCCTGCGTTCCTCCGACGACTACCTCCGCGTCGTCCGGCTCCTTCCGGTGAGGCGCCCCCAGGTTTCCCGCAACCTCCGGCACCGCTTCCCGCCGCGCCTTCACAGCTGACCTCAAGGGGCTTGCTGGACCGGATCGGCTCCCTGCGGACTCATCGCCATGCGGAGAGCGGAGTTCCCAGTCGACACCAACCGCTGACTCTGCTGTGGGCGATCTCCCGGATCGCAGCGGGCAAGCCGCGTCTGGCACCATGGTCGTGTTTCCGCACTGAGGTCAGTCCGCTCCTGGCCGAATTCGGGCTTCCCGGTTCCAAAGTCACCCCCGAGTACCCTTTCTGGCACCTACGGGGCAGCGGTTTGTGGGAGGTCCACGGGACACAAACCGACTTCGGCCCTACGCCGCAGGTGGGAGCCCTCAGCAAGGCTCAACCCGTCGCAGGCCTCACCCATGAGAGCGCCGAACTGCTGCGGAACCCTCTCACCCGTCTGGAAGCAGTGGCCAAGCTGTGCAGCACCTACCTTGACGGTGTCGATCAGCGTGAGTTGCTCAATCGGGTGGGTCTCGCCGGATATGCGACGGCCGACGGCCTGCTCGATGGAGACGAGAACCGTCACGGCCAGGAGACCACCGATACGGAGCGGGCAGTCGGCCCGACCACTCGACGGGAGTCCACCTCCTCACAGCCTGTTCGCAACGCCACGATCGCGCAACAGGTCAAGAAACTGCACGGCCACGCTTGCCAGGTGTGCGAAACCCGCCTCTGGTACAAGCGCAGGCCCTACAGCGAGGCAGCCCACATCCGTGGCCTCGGCTCCCCGCATGACGGTCCGGACGAGCTGCCGAACCTGCTCTGCCTGTGCCCCAACCACCACGTCCTCTTCGACGGGCTCGAGATCTACATCGATGTCGACGGTGTCGTGAGGCAGACACATGGGGACGCCCCTTTGGGACGCCTCCGCCAACACGTCGACCACCGGATCGACGAGGCATACCTGCAGTACCACCGGACTCTGTGCAAGTTCGCCGGACAGGCCGGGGAGTGACGGCTCGCGTACGGCCTCCGCCCCCGGCACTCCCTGCTTGACCCAAGCCGCACCCGAGCACACGGGAGCCGGCCTGCCCGTCAGGCCGGCACGGTCTCCCGCGCCACTCCGCCCGTCAGTTGGCGCAGCTTCTCCCGCGTCTCCGGGTCGGTCGAGTACACGATCGTGCCGACCATGCCCCGGGTCAACAGCACCTTGTAGGTGTTGCGGATGAGGCGGTCCACGTCGGCGTCCGGGGTGGCCTTCTTGAAGACCGGGTCCTTGGAGGCCGTGCGGTCCGTGATCCAGCGGTCGCCGCGCCAGAGCAGGTCGGGGCCGATGATGACGCCGGACCAGTCGTACTCGAAGCCCTGGGCGGTGTAGACGCAGCCGACCTGGCCGAAGCCCGCCGGGTCGGTGGCCCACAGGGCGGCCGGGGGCGCGCCGGAGACGGAGCGGTCGCCGCGCAGGTTCCAGGGGCGGGCCCAGTCGCCGATGACGACGTCGGGTGGCAGCGGCTCGCCGGGCCTGGGCTCCGGGGACCAGCGCCAGCAGTAGCCGGCGGACATGCGGGCGCCGTAGCCCTGGGCGCGGCGGGCCTCCAGGAACGCCTCCATCTCCTGCGGGCTGTCGGCGACCAGCAGCCGCATGCGGCCGTCGGGCTCCCAGACGACCGGCCCGCCGTCCTCCAAGCCGAGGAGCCGGACCACCCAGCGCAGGTAGGCGTCGCTGCCGCCGCAGCGGAACTGGCTGTCCAGGGGCACGACGTGGCAGGGGATGCCCCGCTTCGCCGCCGCCTCCTCGATGTCGGCCACGGTGCCCGTCTCGCCCGGGCGCACCACCTGGTGCTCGTCGAGGAAGAAGACGGGCACGTAGGCGACGTCGATGAGCTCGTCGATCTGCGCCCTGCCGGTCCGGTTCTCCGCGCGGGTGTAGCGGTTTGCCGAGGTCTCCCGGATGCGGTGGGCCTCGTCGCAGATCAGTGCGCCCAGGCTGTTCTTCTCGGCGGTCATGAAGCTGTTGAAGTACTTGAACAGGTCCTGTACTTCGCGCCTGCGGGCCCCGGCGACCTTCCGCATCGTCTTCGTGAACGACTGCGAGCCCGTGGCATGCAGTGCCGGGACCCCGCGCCGGTACAGCTCTCCGAGCAACTGGAGGGCGATCACGCTCTTGCCGGTGCCGGGGCCTCCCGTGACGATGACGACCTCCTTGCGGTCGGCGTGCTTCGCCTTCTCCACCGCGTTGAGCACCATGCGGTACGCGACCTGCTGCTCGTCGAGGAGGACGAACTGCGTGCGCTCCCGTACCTCTTCGGCGGCCACGGACATCAGCTGCTTCGAGGGGACCGTGGCGCCCGCGCGCAGTTCGTCCGCCGCCGGGGCTCCCGGGTGCTTGTCGCTCAGCCTCGTACGGAGGTGGTCGAGGAAGGCGCCGCGGCGTTCCCCGGTGAAGAGCAGCCCGTGGCCGTCGCGCTCGATCGCACGCAGGCCGGCCACTCCGAACTCGGTGGCGTTGTGCAGGAACGCCACCCCGTTGACCCGGTGCCCGTGGTCGGCCACCGCCCCGTTGAAGTTGACGAGGTACTCGCAGTAGCGGCGCACCTGCTCGACGGGGTTGAGGACCGGGTGGGCGTAGGCGTCGACGTGGCACAGGGTGGGGTCGTCCTCGTGGGGCAGCGCCTGGCTCCACTGCTTGAGCTCCACCACGACGTACGACGGCTCCCCCGTGGCCGGGTGCACTCCGGCCAGGACGACGTCCGCGCGCTTGCTGTTCAACGGGAGCGCGTACTCCAGCATGACCTCCACGTCGCCCAGGCCCGCGTCGTTGAGCGCGGCGGCCAGGAGGGGGATGCTGCGCTCCCAGGAGCGCACCTCCGAGGTGCTGGGCCGGTGGCCGTGCAGGTGGACGAACTGCTCGGTGAGGTGCAGGAACAGCGAAGTGTCGAACGCCATCGCGGCGACCGTTTTCGCAGACGCGCGGAACAGCAAGGACTTCCCCCAGGCAGCACGAAGAGACTCGTGCGGGTGGGAGCATGTCCTTCGGGCCCCACCGGGGTGGAGCGGAAGCTCGTCGGGCCGCGTTGATGACGCATCGAGGGTACCTGGCGGTACCGACAGCCATGCCGGCGTCCACCTGACCGAGCCGGGCGCCCGGCCGGTCCCGGGCTGGACGCACTCGCCGGAGCGCTCGCGGAACTGGTCGACACGGTGGGCGCGGTCTGACGGTGCGCGGGGTGCGGCCCGTGGGGCCCGTCGACCGCGACGGGCCGGGTCCCCGCGTGCCGGCACGACGGCCCGCCTGCCGGGTGCCCCGCGCCCGCCCGGCGGTCCGCCCCGCCTGGCGCCGGTGTCCGCCCGGCCCCGAAGCCCTCGCCGGGGCGCGGGGGCCGGGGCCGGGCGGGGCGTCGCGGCGGGGTTCAGCCGGTGTGGCCGGGCGGCTGGTGGGAGGTCTCGGGGGTTCCGCCCAGTGCCCGCCGGTACAGCTCCTTCAGCGCGTCGTCGATGGGGTGGCGTGGCGGGCCGTCCCCGGAGTCCGGCCGGCTCCACCTGATGAGGTTGATCGCGACGGACATCCGGCGTCCGCCGTCGGCCCGGGTCAGGGACATCGTCCCGGCTCCCCAGACCGTGCCGTCGTGGCCCCAGAAGGTGCCGCAGCCGGGGACGTCGACCTTGTGCAGGCCGAGGCCGTACTCGATCGTCGATCCGTCCAGGGCGCGCACCGGGAGCGTGCGCCGCATCTGCGCGAGCGACGCCTCGCCGACGATCCGGCCGGCGAGCAGCGCCCCGTAGAAGCGGTTGAGGTCCGCCATGGTCGAGGTCAGGGCGGCCCCGGTGCCCACCCAGGACATGTCGTAGACGCTGTAGTCGCGCGGGGGGTCGATGATGCCGTAGAGGGCCTCGTACATCCGCGGGTGGGGTCCCTCGACGTGCGGTCCGGCCGGGAAGCCGGTGTGCCGGAGTCCGGCGGGCTCGATGACGTCGCGGGTGATGCACCGCTCGGCCGTGGTGCCCGTCACCTCCTCCAGGAGCCGGCCCAGGAGGAGGTAGTTGACGTTGGAGTACACGCCCGTCGGGCTTCCGGGCTCGCCGGCCGGAGGAAGTTCGAGGCCCATCCGGATGAGGTCGGCGGCGCGGAACCGGCGGAACCGGTTGTCGTCCAGGCTCTCCGGCCGGGGCGGGTTCTCCAGCAGGGAGGGGAACGCGTGGCGGATGTGGTCGGGGATGCCGCTGGTGTGGTTGAGCAGCATCCGTACCGTGATCCTCCTGCCCCGCTCCCCCGGCACCAGGTCCGGGAGGTAGGTGCCGATCGGCGTGTCGAGGCCGATCCGGCCCTGCTCGACCTGTCGCATGACGGCGGCGGCGGTGAAGGTCTTCGTGATGCTCCCGACGCGGTGCCGCATGTCGGGTGTGACGGGACGGCCGGTGGTGACGTCGGCGACCCCGAAGGCGCCGCGCCACGTCCGGTCGCCGTCGCGCACTTCGGCGAACACCCCCGGTACGCCCGCGCGGTGGACGCCGTCCGCGGCGGCGTCCAGCCCCGCGGGGTCGATACCGGCCGGCGGGGGCGTGCCGTCGGACAGTGCGGGGTTCGTGCCGTCGGGTGGCGCGGGGTTCGTGCCGTCGGGTGGCGCCGTCGCGCCCGTGCGGGTGCCGGGCGGGGCGGTTTCCGCGTACGGGGCCGGTCGGTTCTTCACGAGGCGGGTCCTTTCAGGATCGGATGGGTGGTCGGTGTCAGGGAGGTCTTCCAGAAGTCGGCGTAGCGGCCCCCGCGGCGCAGCAGCTCGTCGTGGCCGCCGTCCTCCACGACCCGGCCGCCGTCCAGGAGGACGACGCGGTCGGCGTGCCGGACGGTCCGCGACCGGTGCGCGACCATCACCACCGTCCGGCCCGCCATCAGCCGCTCGACGCCCTCGTGGACGGCGGCCTCGTTCACCGGGTCCAGCGCGGAGGTCACCTCGTCGAGCAGCACGACGGGCGCGTCCTTCAGCAGCGCCCGCGCGATCGAGACGCGTTGGCGTTCGCCGCCCGACAGCAGCGCGCCGCCCTCGCCGACGTGCGCGGCCCAGCCGCCGGGCAGCCGTTCGATCACCTCGTCCAGGCGCGCCGCGGCCGCCGCCGCCCGCACCTCGGCCTCGGAGGCTCCGGGGCGGCCGAGGCGCACGTTCTCCTCGATCGTCCCGTCGAAGAGGCGGACGTCCTGGAAGACGACGGCGATCCGGGCCATCAGTCCCTCGGTGTCGATGTCGCGCACGTCCACGCCGCCCATGCGCACCGCGCCCGCGTCCACGTCGTGGAACCGCGCGAGCAGGTGCAGGAGGGTGCTCTTGCCCGCCCCGGACGGTCCGACGACGGCGAGCCGCTGCCCCTCCGGCACGGACAGCGAGAGGTCCCGGACCACCGTGCGGTCGCCGCGCCGGAAGACGACGGAGTCGAACGCGAGGTCGTGGCGCACCGGCCGGACCGGCCGGGCGGGTTCCGGCAGCGGTTCGGTGCCCAGGACGGCGTCGAGGCGCGCCAGGACGTGCCGTGCGCCGCGGAGCTTGCCGCCGATGTCGGTCAGCGACAGCAGGGGGTCCGCGCAGCGGGCGGCCAGCACCAGGATCGCCAGGGCCTCCGCCGCGCCGAGCTCCCCGGCGAGCGCGAGGTGGGCGCCCAGGGCCAGCAGCGCGGTGAACACGGCCTGCACCGTGAGCGTCAGGCCCACCACTCCGGGGAGCGCCGACAGGACGGAGCGGCGGGAGGCGCGCCGGAGGTCCCGCAGCGAGTCGTCCAGCGACCGGAAGCGTTCGGTGGTCCGGCCGCCGGCGCGCAGCACCGGCTGGGCCTGGAGGTACTCGATGACCCGCGCGGTGGCCTCGTGGTCGCGTTCGGCGCGCTCCGCGTCGCCGGCGGCCGTCGCGCGGCCCGCCCGGGCGTCGACCGCCGCCACGACCGGTACGGCGACCAGCGCGGCCAACCCCGCCTGCCAGCTGAAGCAGAGCATCACGGCGACGATCGTCAGGGGCGTCACGCAGGCGGAGACGAACGGCGCCAGGAGGTGGGCGACGGCGCTCATCGCCTGCAGGACGCCGCGCCCGGCCAGGACGGACAGCTCGCCGAGGCGGTTCGTGTCGTACCAGCCGACGGGCAGCCGGGCCAGGTGGTCGCCGAGGCGGTGGTACATGCCGTGCAGGAGGGCGGCCCCGACGCGGAACCCGGACAGGTCACCGAGGTAGCGCAGCACCGCGCAGGCCGCGACGGCGGCCCCGAAGGCGGCCAGCCAGGGCCAGGCGTCCTCGGGGGCGGGCCCGAGCAGGGCCCGCAGGAGCGGCACCAGCAGGGCGTAGGACAGTCCTTCGGCCACGGCGGCCGCCGTCATCAGGGTCACGGTGCGCCGCAGCGGGCTGGCGTGCTCGTGCCCCAGTACGCGCAGGAGTACGCGGATCATCGGGGGTCCTCTCCTCGCGGGGCGCCGGACCGGGCCTCGGCGACCGCGGCGTCGGCGGCGGGTTCGGCGTCTCCGGTGGCTCCGGTGCCCCAGGCGTCCCCGGTGTGCCGGGCGACCCCGGTGACCGCGGAGTGGTGGGCCTGCCAGAGCGCGGAGAACCTGCCGCCGCGCGCCAGCAGTTCGGCGGGGCGGCCGCGTTCGACGATCGCGCCGTCCTCGAGCACCACGACGGTGTCGGCCTCGGCGATCGTCTCCAGGCGGTGGGCGATGACCAGGACGGTCCGGTCGCCCCCGGTCGCCGTCAGCGCCCGGCGCACGGCGTGTTCGGTCCGGGGGTCGGCGAAGGCGGTCGCCTCGTCGAGCACCAGCACGGGCGTGTCGGCGAGCAGGGCGCGGGCGAGCGAGATCCGCTGCGCCTCGCCGCCCGACAGCCCGGTCTCCTCGCCGATGACCGTGTCGTACCCGCGGGGCAGTTCCAGGACGCGGTCGTGGATGTGGGCGAGCCGGGCGGCGCGCACCACGTCGTCGAGGCCGGCGTGCGGTACCGCCAGCGCGATGTTGTCCGCGACCGACGCGCGGAGCAGGCGTACGTCCTGGAAGACGAAGGAGACCGTCCGGTAGAGCTCGCGGCCGTCGAGGTCGCGCAGGTCGACGCCGCCCAGGGTGACCGAACCGTGCGTCGGGTCGAAGAACCGGGGCAGCAGCCGGACCAGGGTGGACTTCCCGCCGCCGGACGGCCCGACGACCGCGGTGACCGTCCCCGGTTCGAGCACCAGGTCGATCCCGCGCAGCACCTCGCGGCCGGGCTCGTACCCGAACCGGACGCCACGCAGCTCCACCCGGTGCCCCCGCGGCGCGGCGGGGCGCGCCGGTTCCGGCAGCGGCGGTACGGCGAGCACGTCCCGGACCCGCCCGACCGCGCGCCGGGCGGCCTGCATCTCGTCGAAGCCGTGGCCCAGGGCGGCCACCGGGGCGGTCAGGCCCGGTCCGAGCAGGAGGAAGGGCAGCAGGTCGGCCGGCGCCAGGTCGCCGCGGGTGAGCAGGACCGCGCCGCCGACCAGGACGACCAGCAGCACGAACGGCGGCGACAGCGCCAGCTGCATGCCCGCGGCGATCGCGGAGACGCCGTGGACCCACCGCCGGAAGGTGCCGACGAACTCGTCCGCGGCCTCGGTGAACGCCCGGTGGGCACGGCCGGAGCCGCCGAACACCTTGACCACCGAGATGCCCTGCACGAACTCGACGACGGAGTCCGAGATCCGCCCCATGGCCGTGTCGAACTCCTCCTGTTCGCGCAGCCGGGCCGGGGTCGTCAGCAGGGGGACCAGCGCCACGGCCAGCAGGACGGGCAGCAGCGTGACCAGCGTGAGCCGCCAGTCGACGGTGAGCAGGTAGACCAGCGACGTCAGCGGCACCACGAACGCGGCGACGAGCTCGCCGGGGGTGTGGGCGATGAACGGGTGCACGGCGCCGACGTCCTCGCCCACCACCTTGGCCAGTTCACCGGTCCGGCGGCGGGAGAGCCAGCCGATCGGGACGCGTCCGAGCCGCGCGGCCAGCTGCCGGCGCAGCGCCAGTTGCACCCGGCCGTCGAGCAGGTGCCCGACGGCCGAGGACGCGGCCGTGAACAGGAGGCGTACGAACAGGCCGGCGGCGCCCGCGGCCACGACGTTCCGGACGTGCGCGTGGTCGGTCGGGCCCGGCGCCAGCAGCGTGCGGCCCAGTTCGACGACGGCCAGCAGCGGTGCCAGGCCCGCGAGGGCACCGACGACCTGCAGGACGACCACGGCGGCGAGGCTCCGGCCGTACGGGCGTAACAGCCCCGCCACGGACGGTCCCGCCGGGGGGTCCGCGTCCCGTCGTGTCGTGGACCGCTCCGCCGCCCGGGCGAGCTCGGTGGTGCCCATCGCCCTCCCCGCCTTTCCCCCGTGCCGCCCCCGCGGCTGCCGCACCGACTTTCGGAACGTGTTCCGAAAGTAGCATCCGAGAGGGCCGTTGGGAACACGGGAGGGGGTGCCCACCCCGTTGCGCGGTGCGGGGCGGCGGGGCGGCATGATGGGGCGATGTCGCGACCGCCCGCACCGCACGGCCGTACCGGCCGGCCGCCCGTGACCTCCCGCGCGCAGATCCTGGCCGCGGCCCGCCGACTCATCGACCGGGACGGCTGGGAGAAGCTCACCATCCGCCGGCTGGCCGCCGAGCTCGGCATCGGGGCGACGACCCTCTACCACCACATCCGCGACAGGGAGGACCTGCTGGTCCTCCTCCTCAACCAGCACGTCGACCGGATCGAGCGCCCCGAGCTGCCCCGCGCACCGAGGGAGCGCATCGTCGCGGCCGCCCTCGCCATGCACGACGCCCTCGCCTCCTGGCCGTGGGCCGCGGAGGTCCTCACCGCCGACGGCTTCGTGGGCCTGCTCGACGAGTCGGCGCTGTGGATGGTCGAAGCCATCGTGGCCGGGGCCGACGACCACGGATGCACGCCCGAGCAGTCCGTCCACGTCTTCCGCAGCGTCTGGTACTACACCGTCGGCGAGGTCCTCGTCCGCGCCCGCTCGCCCCATCGGCGGGCCGACGACAGGCGCCCCGCCTTCCGCGGCTCCTTCGACGCCTCCCGGCTGCCCCATCTGGCCGCCATCGGCGACCGGTGGCCCGCGCTGGCCGGACGGGACACCTACCCCCAGGGGCTCCGCGCGCTCGTCGACGGGCTGCTCGCCCAGGCCTCGGGGGCGGCCGGGGGCGACGCGGACTGAGGGCGGGGCAAAGGGCCCCGGCCGCCCGCGCGCCGGCGCTTCCCCACCCGCCGGCGCCTCCCGTGGCGGCCGGTGGGCGATCCCCGGCGACCGCGTCCACCGCTTCACCGCCCGGCCCGTGCGCGCTCCGACTCGCACGCGCGGGGGTCCGGACGCCAGTGGGCCGCGACGGCACCACTCAGGGACCGAGTGGCACCACGTGACGCCAACCGGTGCCACTTGGCGCCATCAAGGCTTGCAATGGCGCCATGATGGTGCCACCATAGAGCCATGGACCTGACGCCCTACGTTGACCACCTCCGCCAGGAACTCGCCGTCGCCGCGAACGCGGGCGGCGAGGAGGCCCGCGCCCTGGCCGAGCGGCTGACCGCCCCCCTGGAGTCCGCCGCCCGGCTGACCCTGCTCAACGCGCTCTCCGCCGCATCGGACGAGATCACCCGGGAGCTGGCGCCGGGTTCGGTGGACGTACGGCTGCGGGGGCTCGACCCCGAGTTCGTGGTCACGGCGCCGCCCGCCCCGGAGGCGCCCGGCGAGGGCGCGCCCGAGATGGCACCACCGGCGCCATCGGTGGCACCAGTGGTGCCACCGGCCGGAGAGGGCGACGAAGGGGGCACCGCCCGCATCAACTTCCGGCTCCCGGCGCACCTCAAGGCCCGCGTCGAGGAGGCCGCCGGCCAGGAGGGCCTGTCGGTCAACGCCTGGCTCGTACGGGCGGTCTCCCTCGCCCTGGAACCGGGTGGGGCGGCCCGGCCCGCCGGCCGCTCCCCGCGGCACGGCCAGAGCTACCGGGGCTGGGTCCGCTAGCCGGCCCCGGCACCACGCCGCACAGCACCACGCGCCACCCGCGCCACCCGCGCGGGAACACACCAGAGCCAAGAGGACGGGACAGCCATGCCTTCTTACGACACGCCCCAGCCCATCACCGCGGTCCTCGACTTCGAGGCGGGCAACGTGCGGATCAGCGCGAGCGAGCGGACCGACACGGTCGTCGAGGTTCTGCCGAGCAACGGCACCGACGACGCCGACGTCCGGGCGGTGCAGCAGACGAACGTCACGTACGCCAACGGCACCCTGACGGTCAAGGGCCCCAGGAAACGCTCCCTCTTCGGCAAGCACGGGTCGATCGACGTGACCGTCGAACTGCCCGCCGGCTCGCACCTGCGCGGCACCTCCCCCCTGGGCGACTACACCGGCGAAGGACCGCTCGGCGAGTGCCGGATCAAGACCTCGCTCGGCGACATCCGGCTCGGCGGGACCGGCGCCGCGCACCTGCAGACCGGCCACGGCGACATCCGCGTCGACCGCGTGGCGGGCGACGCGGAGGTCCGCGGGGCGGGCCGGATCGACATCAAGACGATCACCGGCGCGGCGACCGTCAGGAACGGCAACGGCGAGACCGTCATCGGCGAGGTCACCGGCGACCTCAAGGCGAACGCCTCCAACGGCCACCTCACGGTCGGCGTCGCCCACGCCTCGGTCGAGGCGAGGTCCGCCCACGGCGCCATCCGCCTCGGGGAGGTCGCCCGGGGCGTGGTCCGGCTCCAGACCGGCGCCGGCGACATCGAGATCGGCATCCGCGAGGCCACCGCGGCCTGGCTGGACGTCAACTCCCGCGTCGGCACGGTCCGCAACACCCTCGGCGCCGCCGAGGGCCCCGGCACCTCCGACGAGACCGTCGAGATCCACGCCCGCACCGGCGTCGGCGACGTCGAGATCCACCGCGCCTGACCTCCCCGTACTACCGGAAAGCACCGCCCCATGCGTGACGCCGCACGAACCGCAGCACCCGAGCGAGGGCCCCCGTGGCACGCCGCGGGTGGCCTGCCGTGCGCGAAACGCCACCACCCAGCCAGAGGAGACGTGACCGCATGGTCGCCACACCCACCGCCACCCTCGCCCCGCCGGCGATCTCCGCCCGCGGGCTGCGCAAGTCGTACGGCGACAAGACCGTCCTGGACGGCATCGACCTGGACATCCCCCAGGGGTCGGTCTTCGCCCTGCTCGGCCCCAACGGCGCCGGCAAGACCACGACCGTGGAGATCCTCTCCACGCTCGTCTCCGCGGACGGCGGCACCGCGCGGATCGCCGGGCACGACCTGGCGCGCGAACCCGCCGGTGTGCGCTCCGCCATCGGGGTCACCGGCCAGTTCGCCGCCGTCGACGGCCTCCTCACCGCCGAGGAGAACCTGCTCCTCATGGCGGACCTGCGCCACCTGCCCCGCCGCGAGGGCCGGCGCCGGGCCGCGGCGCTGCTGGAGCGGTTCGAGCTGACGGAGGTCGCCGGGAAGCCGGTGACCGCCTTCTCCGGCGGGATGCGCCGCAAGCTCGACCTGGCGATGACGCTGGTCGGGGACCCCCGGATCATCTTCCTCGACGAGCCGACCACGGGGCTCGACCCGCGCAGCCGCCGCACCCTCTGGGGGATCATCCGCGGCCTGGTCGCCGACCAGGGGGTGACCGTCTTCCTCACCACGCAGTACCTGGAGGAGGCCGACCACCTCGCCGACCGCATCGCCGTCCTCGACCGCGGCGGGATCGTCGCCGAGGGGACGGCCGACGAGCTCAAGCGCCTCATCCCCGGCGGCCACATCCGCCTCCGGTTCCCCGACCCGGATCAACTGCGCGCCGCCGTACGGCACTTCGGCGCGGTCGCCGCCGACCCCGAGGAACTCACCCTGCGCGTCCCGGGCGACGGGAGCATCCCGACCCTGCGCGCCGTGCTCGACGTCCTGGACGGCGCGTCGATCCACGCCGAGTCCCTGACCGTGCACACCCCCGACCTCGACGACGTGTTCCTCACCCTGACCGGCCGGACCGGCTCCCCGAAGGAGACCTCCCGATGAGCACCCTCGCGTACACCGTCCGCGACTCGGTGACGATGCTGCGGCGCAACCTCAAGCGCGCCCTGCGCTACCCCGCCATGACCCTGTCGGTCGTCACCATGCCGGTGATGATGCTGCTCCTGTTCACCTACGCCTTCGGCGGCGCCCTCGGCGCCGGCATCGAAGCGGCGCCGAGCGGCGGCGGGGAGTACGTCGACTACGTCGCGCCCGGCATCATCCTGATGGCCGCGACCGCCGGGGCGGTGGCCACGGCGGTCGGTGTCTGCGTCGACATGACCGAGGGCATCGTCAACCGGTTCCGCACGATGTCGATCTCCCGCGCCGCGTTCCTGACCGGGCACGTCGTGGGCAGCGTCGTCCAGACCCTGGTCGCCATCGCCCTGGTGATCGTCGTCGCCCTCGCGATCGGCTTCCGCCCCGACGCCACGCCCGTCGAGTGGATCGCCGCGATCGGCCTGCTGACCCTGCTCGTCCTGGCCCTGACCTGGCTGTCGGCCGGCATCGGCCTGGTGGCCAGGACCCCCGAGTCGGCGAGCAACACGCCGCTGCCGCTGACCTTCCTGCCCTTCCTCGGCAGCGCCATCGTCCCGACCGACTCCATGCCGACCGGGCTGCGCTGGTTCGCCGAGTACCAGCCCTTCACGCCCGTCATCGAGACCCTGCGCGGCCTGCTCATGGGCACCGGCATCGGCACCAGCGGATACGTCGCGGTCGCCTGGTGCGTCGGCCTGACCCTCGTCGGCTGCCTCTGGGCGCGCTCCGCCTTCGACCGCACCGCCAAGCGGTGAGTCCCACCCCGCCCCACCCCCGGCACGGTCCCGTTCACCGCACGTCACTCTCCACGGAGGACCCCATGCAGCACGAACCGACGCACGCCGCCCCCGTCACGCTTCCCACCGGGCGCGCCGCCGGCTGCCCGTTCGATCCGCCCGCCGGCCTCGCGCAGCTGCGCGAGGAGCGGCCGCTGGCCCGCATGACGTACCCGGACGGGCACGTCGGCTGGCTGGCCACCGGCCACGCCGCGGTCCGCTTCGTCCTGGGCGACCCGCGCTTCAGCTCCCGCTACGAGCTGATGCACTACCCCTTCCCCGGCGGCCCCGAGGGCCCGCTGCCGCCCGCCCCGGTCGGGGACATGACCGGGATGGACGCCCCCGAGCACACCCGCCTCCGGCGCCTGCTCATGGGCAGGTTCACCGTACGGCGGATGCGTCAACTGACCGACTGGGTAAGGGAGATCACCGCCGAGCACCTGGACGCGCTGGAGCGCCGGGGCCCGGGCACCGACCTGGTCGAGGCGTACGCCCGGCCCATCCCCGCGCTGGTGATCTGCGAGCTGCTCGGGGTGCCGTACGCCGACCGCGGGCGCTTCCAGGACCACGCCCACACGCTCATGTCCATGGAGGCGGCGCCGGAGGACCGGCACGCGGCCATGAACGGGCTCCTGGAGTACATGGCGGAACTGGTCGCCGCCAAGCGCGCCGCGCCCTGCGACGACCTGCTCGGCGACCTCGCCCGGGAGTCCGACCTCACCGACGAGGAACTGGTCGGCCTCGGGGGCTTCCTCCTCGCCGCCGGCCTCGACACCACCGCCAACATGATCGCCCACGGCACCTTCGCCCTGCTGAGCAACCCGGCCCAGGCCGAGGCCCTGCGCGACGACCCGGAACTCGCGCCGCAGGCCGTCGAGGAGCTGATGCGGTACCTGACCGTCGCCCACACCAGCGTGCGGACCGCCCTGGAGGACGTCGAGGTCGGCGGACAGGTGGTCAGGGCCGGTGAGAGCGTCACCGTCTCCCTCGAAGCCGCCAACCGGGACCCGGAGCGGTTCCCCGACCCGGACGTCCTCGACCTGCACCGCCGGGCCACCGGGCACCTCGGCTTCGGGCACGGCATCCACCAGTGCCTCGGCCAGCAGCTCGCCCGCGTCGAACTCGCCGTCGCCCTGCCCGCGCTGCTCACCCGGTTCCCCGCGCTGCGCCTGGACACACCGGCCGACGAGGTCCCGCTGCGCACCGGCATGAACATCTACGGCGTCCACCGGCTGCCCGTCACGTGGGACGAGGACTGATCCCGTGGACGTCCGCGTCGACCGCGACCGCTGCCTCGGCGCCGGGATGTGCGCCCTGACCGCCCCCGGCGTCTTCGACCAGGACCAGGACCAGGGCCTCGTCGTCCTCCTGGACCCCCACCCGCCGGAGGACCGGCACGCGGCGGTCCGCCTCGCCGCCGGTGTCTGCCCCGCCTCGGCCGTCACCGTCGCCGAGCACGGCCGCCCCACCACCGCGTAGACGCGGCCCGTCGCCACCGGGCGACGCCGCCGCCCGCACGCCGACGGGCCCGTCGCGGCGGTCCGGGCCACCGCCCCGCACGACACACCCGCACGCGCCGCCCACGGGCCCCCTCCCCCCGTGCGGGTGGAGGGGGCCCTCTTCGCGGTGGCGCCCGCCGCACGGCGTGTCCGGTGCCCGTCCGGCGCCACCCCCCGGGCCGAATGCGACCGCGCCGCCGACAGCACCCTCCTCGTGCCGTCGGCGGCGCGGCCGCTTCCCGCCTGCCCACCCGCCCCGTCACGACACCCTCCGACAGGCCGTCTCCCCCGTGGCCGCGCCCTTCTCCCGGCCGGGTCGGCCCGCCCTCCGGCGGCGGGGCCCGGTCACCCTTCCCGCGGCCCCCCTCCCCGCGGGCACCGGCTCCGCCACCTCCTCGCCGCCGGGCGCGAGGACGCGCGGGGGCGTGGTCCTCGCGCCCCTCCTCCGGAAAGTGGAACCGTGCCGGCTCCACCGCCCTCATCAGGAGGGACGGCGCCACACGGCAGGGTGCGGCCCGCCACACGACACCGGACCGGTGGTTTCGCGGAAGCGGTGCCGAATGCCTCGGCACCGCCCGTACCAGGAGGCGCAGTTGAGGCGAGCAAGCAGGTCGGTGGGGGCGGTCGGAGCGCTCGTGCTGCTCCTCGGGGGCTGCGACGCCCTCTCCACCGACCGGACTCCCGAGCGCGTCAGGAACGGCACCTCCGCGCTGGACCTGACCGTCACCGGGCGCCCCACGCCCGGCAGTCTCGCCCTGACCGAGCACGTCCTGGCCCGCCTCAGGGCGCGTGACGCCGAGGGCCTCGCCGAGCTCGCCGAAGAGGGCGGCGGGACGGCACAGGACGCGAAGCGCTGGGTGGCCCGCTGGGGCGGTCCCGCCCAGCACCCGGCCACGGCGGACTTCGGCCGCGGGGAGAAGGACGCCTCCGTCGAGATCCGCTTCGCCGGGGAACGCGCCGCCCTGTCGTTCCTGCTGGTGCCGGAGGACGAGGGCGCCCCCTACGACGACAGGTACGTGGCCGTTCTCCGCGAGGACCGGTGAGGCGCCCGTCGCGCGCCCCGGCCCGCGGGGCGCGCGCGGTGAACGGGCCCCGGACCCCGCGCCGGCCGGGACCGGTGGCGGAGAGGCGGCGGGTGACGGCACACCCGGCGCCGAACACAACCGGTCAGGGCCGCACGGCGAACGCGGCCGGGCGGACGGGGTCCGGACCACGGGTCGCGAATACCGGTAATCCGGTCGGATCGGGGTCCGAAAGCCGCGGAGAATCGGTGTTCGGTAAAGGGACAGTGGTGTGGACCTGCGGTCCCGGCCGGATACCCGTCCGGCCGGTCCGCCCTCGGCAATCCCGCGGCGCGCGCACCGCGAAATGAATCTCAGTTCCGGCTTCCGACGGAAACCACCGTCCGCTCGGAACGGGCGGGGAGGGTCGAGAACACCCGGACGCCCGCCGGCTGGCGAGCGGTCGGGGCGCAGGAGACCCACCCGAGCTGAGCTGCGGCCACGCCGGCGGCGAAGCGGTTCTGGACCCCCAGCATCTCCATGATGCGGGCTATTCTTCGCCGCACCGTCCGCACACTCACATCGAGATGTCGCGCTATGGGGTCGTCGCTCGGGTAGGTCACCAACAGGGTCAGCAGCTTGAGGTCATCCTCGGAAATGGGGCATGCCCGTGAGGAAGTCATTGATCCCCCGTAGATGTGACGACTTCACCTCAGATAGTGGTCAGCCTGCAGTTCCCCCGACAACGCAAGCGAACCCGATGGTAAATCACCCAAATCCGGTTACTCAAGGGCAGGTTTCGGACACGCAATCAAGCTACCGAGGCGTTGCCCACGATTTCCGAGGTCTCCGGGGACAGACCCTCAGATCCTTCGATGACCTGCAGCGTTCGCAGGACTGTCTCCCGTCGGGAGGGGTCGAGACTCGGCCACGAGTTGAAGCACCCCGCGAGACGCGCCGCGACGGCCGGGTTGACGGCGTCGAGGCGGAGGATCTGCTCGGCGGCGAAGGCGTAACCGGAACCGTCGGCGGCGTGGAAGCGCAGCGGGTTCTCGAAGCAGAAGGCGATGATCAGCGCTCCGACCCGGTTCGGGTTGGTCTCGGAGAACACCGGGTGGTCCATCAGCCGCCGGACGCGCGCCAGCGCGTCGGGGCGGCGGCTCCTGGCGTGGACGGTGAACCACTTGTCCAGCACCAGCGGGTGCTCCCGCCACCGCCGCCCGAACTCCTCCAGCACGCCGTCGCCGTCGCCGCGGTCGGCCAGCGCCGTGAGCGCCGCCAGCCGGTCGGTCATGTTGTCCGCCCGCTCGTACTGGCGGTGCAGCAGTGCGGCGACCTCGGGGGTGTCCAGCTCGGCCAGGTAGGACAGACACCCGTTCTTCAGCGCGCGCCGCCCGGACCGCTCCGCGTCGAACACGTAGGGGCGGCCGTCGTCCAGTCGGCGGTGGCACTCCAGCAGCGGCTCGTACAGCGTCCGGGCCAGCTCCTCCCGGGTCGCCCGCAGCACCTCGGCCAGCCTGACCGGGTCCACCTCGTCGAGGGCGCCGAACAGCGTGTCGAACCCGGGGAGTTCGAGCATCAGCGCGGCCAGGGCCGGTTCCGGTTCCTCGGGGCGCAGGAGCCGGGCCAGGGCGTCCGTCAACGCGGGGGGCAGGGGGGCCGGTTCCGCGTCGCCGGCGCGGTAGCGCCCGAGGAGCAGCTCGGTGAGGTATCCGTGGAGGGACTCCCAGCGTACGAAGGGGTCGTCGTCGTGCGCGGCGAGCAGAATCCTTTCCTCACTGGTCAGGGGCATCCGCATCCGCACCGGTGCGGAGAAGCCGCGCAGCAGGGACGGCACGGGCCGGGCGGGGACGTCGGCGAACGTGAACGTGGTGACCGGCTGCCGCAGCTCGAGGACCCGCTCGGTGCCCGACGGGGCGTCCTCGTGCGTGAGGCGGAGCGGCACGCGGCGGCCGTCCGGGTCGAGCAGCGCGACGGCCAGGGGGACGTGCAGCGGCTCCTTGGCCGGCTGCTTCGGCGTGGGGGGACACGACTGGCGCACGACCAGGGTGTACGTGCGGGCCGCGGCGTCGTACACCGGTTCCACGTCGAGGACGGGCGTGCCGGCCTGGCCGTACCAGCGCATGAACTGCGTCAGGTCCGCGCCGTTGGCCTCGGCCATGGCCGCCACGAACTGGTCGCACGTCGCCGCCTGCCCGTCGTGGCGGCTGACGTAGAGGCGCAGGCCCCGGCGGAACCCCTCCTCGCCGAAGAGGGTGTGGAGCATCCGGATGACCTCGGAGCCCTTCTTGTAGACGGTCCAGGTGTAGAAGTTGCTGATCTCCTGGTACTCGTCGGGGCGCACGGGGTGGGCCTGCGGCCCGGCGTCCTCGGCGAACTGACGCTCGCGCAGGGCGCGGACGTCGCGCACCCGCTGGACGCCCGGGCCGCGCAGGTCCCCCGAGAACCGCTCGTCCCGGTAGACGGCCAGGCCCTCCTTGAGGGAGAGCTGGAACATGTCCCGGCAGGTGACCCGGTTGCCCGTCCAGTTGTGGAAGTACTCGTGCGCGACGACGGTGTCGACCGCGGCGAAGTCGTCGTCGGTCGCGGTCTCGGGGTCGGCCTCGAGGTAGAGGCTGTTGAAGATGTTCAGCCCCTTGTTCTCCATGGCGCCCATGTTGAAGTCGTCCACGCCGACCAGCGTGTACGTGTCGAGGTCGTACTCGAGGCCGAACCTCTCCTCGTCCCAGGCCATGGCCCTCTTCGCCGCCCCGAGGGCGTGGGCGCAGCGGGGCAGCGCGCCCTCCCGCGCGTAGACCCGCACCTGGACGTCCCGTCCGGACCGCGTGCGGTAGGAGTCCTCGATGTGGCCCAGGCGGCCGGCGACCAGGGCGAACAGGTAGCTCGGCTTGGGGTGGGGGTCGGCCCAGGTGACCCAGTGGCGGCCGTCCGGCAGGCGTCCGGAGTCCCGGCGGTCGCCGTTGGACAGCAGGACCGGGAACTCCTCCTCGTCGGCCACCAGCCGGCAGGTGTAGACGGCGAGGACGTCGGGCCGGTCCGGGTAGTAGGTGATGCGGCGGAACCCCTCCGGCTCGCACTGCGTGAGCAGGGTCCCGCCGGAGGCGTAGAGACCGGTGAGGGCCGTGTTGGCCTTGGGCTCCACCACGGTCACCACGTCGAGGACGGTCCGCCCGGCCTGGGGCGGCAGGACCAGCGCGTCGGCGCCGAGGGTGTAGTCGCCGGGGCCCAGCTCCCGCCCATTGAGGCGGACCGACTCCAGGGCGAGGTCACGACCGTCCAGGCGGAGGGGCTCCGCCTCACCGTCCGTCCGCTGCGGCAGGAGCACCGTGCGCGCGGTGACGCGGGTGCGGGCCGGGTCGAGCTCGAAGGTCAGGTCGACGCTCTCGACCAGGTAGGCGGGCGGCCGGTAGTCGAGCCGGCGAACGGGGGCGGGGTGGTCGCTGGTCTTGCTCACCGTGGTTCCTGTTCTCGTGGTCCAGGCCGGCGCGGCGGCCGCCGTGGTGGCGGTCCGCCGCGCCGGGGATGGCATTACCGCTGGTAGACGCCTCGTTTCCGGAAGGCGTCCAGGACGTGCGAGGTGATGGCGCTCATGGCGCCGTTGACCTGCTCGGCAGTGATCGTGTTGTCGTTCTCGAAGGCCAGCTCGAAGGTGTGGGCCCGGACGTCCCCGTTCTCGTAGAGGTCGGTGACGCGGGACCAGGCCAGCTCCAGCGGGGAGACGGCCTCCATCTCCTCGCGCACCTCGTCGGCCGTCAGGCCGACCGGCAGGTGGAAGGCGACGTCGCGCCGCAGCAGCGGGTGCTCGGGCATGTCGTCGACCGGCTCCGCGGTGGCCGTGCCGAAGGCCGCGATCAGGGCCGTCCAGTCCAGTTCGAAGTACAGGACCCGGTCCGTGCGCAGCTTCCAGTTGGCGGTCACCGACGGGTGGACCTCGCCGCACAGGCCGGCCACCCGGCCGTCGACGAGGAGGTGGGCGGAGCGGGTGGGGTGCATCAGCTCCGCCACGGGCGACGGCTCGTCGACGGTCCGGGCGAAGGCGAACCGGGAGCCGCAGGCGTGGGCCATCTCCTCCAGGACGCCCTTCAGGTACCAGAAGTCGAAGCCCTGGCCGCCGCCCTGCCACGCCCCGTACGTCTCCTCGCCCCACAGCATGCCCCACAGGACGGGCCGCTCGCGGTGGTCGTCGGTGTCGACCGCCTCGAAGAGGTGGGTGAACTCGAAGTACTTGCCGCAGGTCAGGCTGCGCCGCTGGTTGTAGTCGGCGATGTCGAGCCCCTGGAGCAGGGCGTTGTTCTTCAGCAGGGAGAAGTTGCGGTCGATGGCGTTGCGCAGCTCCACGTGACGGGTCAGCGACGACCCCGCGGGGACGCCCAGCCGCTCGTGCGCGGTGCGGCTGTAGAAGCCGTCCGTGACCACCTCGAAGAAGCCGTAGCCGACGAGTACCTGCTCCAGCGCGACGCGCGTCCGCTGGCGGGGCGTCGGCGCCTTGCCGCCGCCCGCCTCCGGGAGGACGGCGGGGAAGCTGTCGAAGCTCCACATCCGGCCGATCTCCTCGTACAGGCACTCGGGGTTGAAGACGTCCCACAGGCGGTGGCCCGGGACCCCGGCCCGCAGCACCCGGTCCTCCTCGTCGTCCTTCCGCACGGAGAAGCCGAGGCAGGTCAGCCGCCGCTCGACGGCGGCGGGGTCGAACGGGACGGCGTAGTACGTGTCGAGGGAGTCGAGGTCCAGCCTGATCTCCCGGGGTGCGAGCCGGGCGTCCGGCGGGCACGCGGACTCCGCCCAGGTGCGGGGGGAGTCCGGGGCGAGCGCGCCCCACTCGTCGAGGAGCGCCACCGCACGGGCGGCCCCCACCCGGACGAGGGTCGGGTCGGCGCCGCGCTCGAAGCGGGTGGCGGCGGCCGTCTGGCGTTGCAGCGCGCGGGCGGCCCGGCGGACGGCGACCGGGTCGAACAGCGCGGACTCGACGAGGAGGTGGCGGGTGGAGTCGGTGACGGCGGCGCGGCGGGTCCCCATGACGCCGGCGACCGCCACGATGCCCTCGTCGTCGGCCACGACGGTCAGCCCGGCCGGGATCGGGACCGGTTCGTCGCCGTCGAGGAGCCGGGCCGTCTCGCCCTCCTCGGACAGGCGCACCCGCAGGGGGCCGACCAGCCGGTCGGCGTCGTACACGTGCAGCGGCTGGCCGATCTCGCGGCCGACGGTGTTGCCGGCGTCGACGGCGAGGAGGCCGGTGTACTCGTCGTTCAGCCGCAGGGCCTCCGCCCACTCCTCCGGCAGGCGGGAGCCGTCGCCGTCGGCGAGGGTGCAGCGGGCCACGCCGAACGCCAGGCACGTGGGGGTGTCGACGACCGGGGCGGGCGCCTCGTCGGCGGTCAGCGTCGCCTGCGGGGGCAGGGGGGTGGGGACCTCGAACCGGCCGCCGAGCTCCCGGGCGATGCCCGCGTAGCAGTGGTGGTCGCCCCGGTTGGCGAGCAGCTCCAGGGTGAGCACCTCGCCCCGGGGGGTCTCCTGGAGGCGTTTGACCTCGATGCCGACGTCCTCCAGCACCTCGCACGCGGACCGCGTGGAGGCCGGGAGCTGGGGGCGGTAGTGGCGCAGCAGGGAGAGACTCACACGCACAGCGCGGGCCTCCCGTCCAGGGCGCGCAGCAGACGCAGGTCACCGCGGTAGATGGGGCGCAGCTTGGAAAGGCCGTACATCTGGGTCGTCATGCGCGACAGTCCCCAGCCGAAGGCGAATCCGGAGAACTCGTCCGGGTCGTATCCGAACTCCTGCAGGACGTTACGGTGGACCATTCCCGCGCCCATGATGGTGACCCAGCCGGAGTCGTGGCAGGCGGGGCATCCGCCGCCGCCGCACAGTCCGCATTCCACGTCGATTCCCACGGAGGGCTCCGTGTAGGGATAGGACTTCGGCTTCAACCGCACGCGGCGTTCGCCGTAGAGTTCCCGGGCCAGGTGAATGGCGACCCCCTTGAAATGGGCGAAGGTCAGTCCCCGGTCCACCCAGAAACCGTCGAGCTGGTGGAACATCGCCAGGTGGGTGGCGTCCACCGCCTCGTTGCGGTACACGCGGCCGGCCACCACGACCTTGACGGGCTTCCCCCCGGCCCGGGCGAGGACGCGGGCCTGGACGCTGGTGGTGTGGGTGCGCAGCAGGCGCTGCTCGTCGACCCAGAAGGTGTCCTGCATGTCCCGGGCCGGGTGGTCGCGCGGGATGTTCAGGGCGTCGAAGTTGAAGTAGCTGGTCTCCACCTCGGGCCCCTCGGCCTGCTCGAAGCCGAGCCGGCCCATGATCTCCACGCAGCGCAGCTCGACCACGCGCACCGGGTGCAGCGCACCGCGGCGGGGGGCGGTGGAGGGCAGCGACGGGTCGATCCAGTCCTCGGCGATCCGGCGGGCGGTGGCCTCGGCGGCGATGCGCTCGGCGGCGGCCTCCAGGACGCGGGTGACGTCCTCCGCGACGCGGTTCACCCGGCGGGCGAACTCGACGCGCTCGTCACCCTCGTACTGCTTGATGGAGGCGCGGGCCCGGCGCACCAGTCCCTTTCCGCCGAGCCATTTCACCCGGTGCTGTTCCAGTTCCCCGGCGTCGCTCAGTGCGGCGATCTCCTCCGCCGCACTTCGCGCCATGTTCTCCAATTCGGAGACTTCCATTCCCCTACTCCTTGCGGTGGCCGAATCGTTGTCACACTCCGCACACGGCCAGGCACTCTAGCGCAGACGGGCAATCGGACCCCTGATCGACCAAAGGCCGGACTTCGCAGGTCAGTTGATTCGGCGCGTCCGCAAGAGGGTCCGTACGGCGGCAGGACCGTCGCTCCGGGCGGACGGCCCTGCCGCCGGATTCAGTCGTCCTCGGACCCCAGGCTGACCTCCTGCAGCGCGAGCAGCAACTCGTCCTGATCGATTTCGGCCGCCTCCGGCCCGCCGCCCCCTTCGGCCAGGAGGTCGCGCAGCACCGTCTCGCACCCGTCCAGCCACGTCCCGATCTCGTCGGCGGAGTGGACGGCCGGCGAGAACTTCACCGCCAGCTCCAGTTCGCCGTCGGTGACCGCGGCCGCGACGTCGATCAGGTAGTGGCGCTCCGACTCGGGGCTCTGCTCGGCGCCGAGCGATCCCGGCACGGCGGCGAACAGCGGGTCGGGGCGCTGCCCGGCGGTGTCGAAGACCCCCAGGTAGTTGAAGCTGACCTGACGCTCCGGCAGGTCGCGCAGCGGGTGGTCCGGCGGGCAGGCGTTCCCGTACCGCAGCAGGCCCCACTCCTGGTCCCGGCCCCGCAGCGCGGTGAGCGCGCGCCGCACCCGGGGCACCGCCCGCCCCGGTGCCGCGCAGCCCGCCAGGTCGAGGCGGACGGGCGCGATGGCGGTGAACCAGCCCACCGTGCGCGACAGGTCGACCGGCGCCTGGGCGTCGAGGCGGCCGTGCCCCTCGACGTCGACTGCCAGGGCCTCGGTGCCCGCCCACCGGGCCAGGCTCCAGCCGACCGCGGTGAGCAGGACCTCGTACACGCTGGTCTCCCCCAGCCGGTCGAGCAGGTGCGCCGGGAGCTTCCGGGTGAGGATCTCCGTGCCGCCCTCCAGCGGCGGTTCGGCCGGTTCGCCGGGCAGCCGTCCCCAGCCGCCCTCCAGCCGTCCCGCCCAGTCGTCGGCCAGCGCCCCGCCGTCCAGGCGGGCCGCGCGGCGCTCCATCCGGTGGGCCCAGGGCAGGAAGCCCACCGTGGCGGGCGGCAGCTCGGCCTCCGTCCCGCGCGCCCGGGCGTCCAGCAGCAGCCGCAGCTCCTCCTCGACGATCCGCCACGACACCCCGTCGACGGCCGCGTGGTGGATCACCAGCACCAGGGCGGCGGGCGACCCGTCGGCGGGGCGCACCAGCACGGCGCGGGTCAGCGGCCCCGCCTCGGCGCTGACCTCGCGGTGCAGCGCGGGCTCGGCCTCCTCGGCCACCGCGGCGGCGTCCCGCCCGGCCGGCGCCTCGACCACCTCGAAGCGCAGGCTGTCCGCGGCGGACGCGCCGGACACCAGCCGCCAGCCCTCCGGCGTCTCGGCCAGCCGCATCCGCAGGGCGTCGTGGCGTTCGACCAGCGCGACGAGCGCCGCCTCCACCTGGCCGGGCTCCAGTCCGCCGTCGACGCGGTAGCGCATGCTCATCGTGAGGTGGTCGCGCACCTCGCGGCGGTCGGCCTTCTCCAGCCACCAGCCGAAGACCGGCGGTACGGCGGCCTCGGAGACGGGCTCCCCGGCGTCCTCGTCGTCCAGGGCGACGTCGGCCAGCCCGTCCCGGCCGGCCAGGTGGGTGAGCAGGGCCGCGGCCGTCTTGTGCTCGAACAGGTCCAGCGGGCTGAACCGGAAACCGCGCTCGGCCGCGCGGGCGACCACCTGGATGGCGCGGATGGAGTCGCCGCCCGCGGCGAAGAAGTTGTCGTCCTCGCCCACCTCGGAGGTGCCCAGCACGTCGCGGAACACCCCCAGCAGCGCCTCGACGTGGCCCTGTCCGACGGCCGCGGCCGACCCGGAGGCCGAGGCCGCGCGCGTGCGGCGCACCCGGGCGGGGTCCACGCCCACCACGGCCGCGACCCGCGCCGGGTCGTCCGCGCCCTCGGCCTCCAGCTCGTAGCCGACCGCGCCGAACGGGAGCAGTCCGGCCACCGCGTCGCCCGACGCCGTCAGGCCGATCAGCAGCCGGTCCTCGGCGGACTCCAGGGCCGCGTGCAGCGAGGCCAGGCCCTGGGCGGGCGTCAGGCTGCCGAAGCCCCGCCGCTGGGCGAGCTCCACCACGGCGGAGGGCGTGCCGGAGGCCATGCCGACCTGCTTCCACATGCTCCAGTCGAGGCAGATCCGGGTGCGGCCGGTCCGCCGGGCGCTCCACCGGGCGTGCGCCGCCTGGTAGGAGCAGGCCCCGGCGTACTCGGTGAAGCCGGCGCCGCCGAAGAAGCCGTTGACGGAGCTGAAGACCACCAGCGGCGTGGCGCGGTCCGCCAGCGCCTCGTCCAGGGCGTGGCTGGTCCGCACCCGTGTCTCCGCGCGGGCGAGCAGCCGCGACGCGGTGGCCTCGTCGGGGGCGGCCAGCGCGTCGAGCTGTTCGGTCACCGATCCCTCGCCGGCCAGGTTGAACACCCCGTCCAGGGCGCCCCAGTCGCGTTCGGCGGCGTCGATCGCGGTGCGCAGGGCGTCCGCGTCGGCGGCGTCCAGCCGCACGTACCGGATCTCGCCGCCCCCACCGGAGGCCGTCTGGTCGGCGAGGTGGGCCAGCACCCCGCCGCGGATGTCCCCGGGCCCGGCCGGGCCGCGTCCCGCGACCAGCACCCGGGCGCCGAAGCGCCGCAGCAGGTGCTGGGTCAGGTGGGCGCCGACCCCGCCCAGGCCGCCGATGACCAGGTACGCGCCGTGCTCGCGCAGCACCCGGCGGGGCACCTGCGGGACGGCGGTCCCGGTGAGCGCCCGCAGCCCGCGCACCAGCCGGGTGCCGTCGCGGTGGGCGACCTGCCCGGTGCCCCGCAGGGCGCACTCGGCGAGCAGCGCCTCTCCGGGGGCGCCGTCGACGAGGGCGACCCGCAGGCGGGGGTGGGACTGGGCGAGGCTCTCGGCGACGCCCGGCAGCGCGGCGTGCGCGACGCTCGGCTCGTCGCCGGTGACGGCGACGGCGGCGCGGGTGGCCAGGACCACGGCGGGCGGCTCGGGCAGCCGGGCCGCGGCCCGCAGCAGCGCCGTCCACGCGGTGCGCGCCTCGCGCAGGGCGCGCGCCGCCTCCTCGGCGCCGTCGCCGGCGGGCGGGGTGTCCCAGCGGGCGTCGACCACCGCGTCCAGGCCGCCGAGCCGCTGGGCCGCGGCCTCCAGCAGGGCGCTCGCGTCCTGTTCGTGACCGGTCCGGAAGCGGGCGCGGCCCTCCGTGTCGAACCCGTCGAACGGGGCGCCCGGCGCGGCCGACAGGGACGCGCCGGCGGGGGCCTGCCCGCCGAGCCACAGCACGCGGCCGGCGGGGGTCGCGGCCGGCGCCGCGGCGGGCCGCCACTCCGGTACGAAGTGCCAGGCGGGCAGGGTGGTGCGGTTGCCCAGTCCGCTGTCGCGGCGCAGGGTGATCCGGTCGGCGAACTCACCCGCGTGGAAGCCCTGGGCCAGGACCGGGCGGCGGATCTTGCCGATGGCGGTGCGCGGCCAGTCGTCCGGGCCGATCTCGACCAGGGCCACCGGGCGCAGGCTGTGCTCGGAGATCAGCGCCGCCTCGATCTCGGTGGGGTCGGCGCCGCCCGCGTCGGTGGAGCTGTAGAAGACGGCCAGGTCGTCGGTGGACGCGTCGGGGCGGCGGACCGGGACGGCCGCGCAGCAGCCCTGCCGCACCCCGGCCACGGCCTCCACGGTGTTCTCCAGGGCCCGTGCCGCGTAGTTGAGCCCGTTGACGATGAGGACGTCCTTCTCGCGGCCGGTGACCACGAGGCTGCCGTTCACCATGAACCCGCAGTCGCCCATGCGCAGCCAGCCGTCGGGCGTGAACGTCTCGGCGTCGGCCTGCGGGTTGCGGTAGTAGCCGTTCATGACCTGCGGGCCGCTGACCTCGATGCGTCCGCCCACGCCCTCGGGGCAGACCCGGCCCTCGGCGTCGACCACCCGCAGCGAGATCCCCGCCATGGGGGTGCCGACCTCGGCGAACGGGCTGCCCTCGCCGGGCAGCGCCCGCTGCACCGGGCTGTCCAGCGCGGTGTCGCTCAGCCAGTGCACGTAGTCCTGCCGCCCGGCGACCAGGTTGTGCGCGCCGATGATGGCGGAGCTGGTCTCCGTCATGCCGAACACGGGCTTGATGACGTCGGGGCGCAGCCCGTGCGGGGCGAGCAGGGCGAGGAAGCGCTGGTTGCCCTCGTGGGTGACCGGCTCGCCGCCGTTCTCCCAGACCTTGACCGGGCTGAGGTCCCAGCTGCCCTCGGCGATCTTCTCGGCCTGCTCGTTGACGAGGTTGAAGCCGAAGTTGGCCATCCAGCTGATGGTCACCCGGTACCGGTCGAGGAGGTCGAGGATGCGGGTCGGGTCGGCCAGCACCCACCCGGTGTCCGCGTGCACCTGCTCGTTGGCCAGGCACAGGTCGCGGACGTGGTGCTGGACCAGTCCGCCGACGTGGTCGACGCCCAGCCAGTTGAGGGAGACCTCGTCGCGCAGGTCGAACTCGTTGCGGATCGACTCCGCGAGCGACACGAGGTTGCGGTGGGACAGGGCGACGCCCTTGGGCGCGCCCGTGCTGCCGGAGGTGAGGATCATGAGGGCGGGAGAGCGGGGGGCGGCCTCCTCGGCGGGCAGCGGGTCGTGCGTCCGCGCCTCCTCCAGGGTGAGCAGCTCGGCGGTCAGGCCGCGCCGCCGCAGGACCCGGGACGTGGCGTCCTTCTGCGCCTCGGTCGTCAGGACGGTGCGGCCGGTCAGCATGGTGTCCGGGCCGAGCAGGTGCCACAGCGGGTTGCCCGCGGCGTCGTACGGGGTGGCCGGGGTGAGCGGCACGGGCAGCACGCCGATCAGGATGCACGCCCACACGCCGGTGAAGATGTCGCCGGCCGCCGCAGAGTGGACGATCACCTCGTCGCCGTGGCCCAGGCCCCGGGCCCGCAGGTGGGCGGCGACCCGCGACGCCTCGGTGAGCAGTTCGGCGTAGGTCAGCCGGTGCTCGCGGCCCTCGCCGTCGACGAGCGGGATGCCGCGGTCGGTCGCGGCGGCCTTGCGCAGCCGGTCCACCAGGTCGTCGGTGGGCGGCGCCAGTTCGGGCCCCTTCGCCTCGGCGGGCCGGGTCGCCGGGTAGTGCCCGCTCCCCGCCGCGAACCCCTCGGGCAGCGGGAGCTCGTCGCCCTGCGCCGGTACGGGCACCGCGCGCAGCCGCACCGGCTCGCCGCCGTCCCCGGCCAGCTCCCGCCCGGCCAGCTCCAGCAGCAGGTCGTCCGGCGGCGCGTCGGCCGCCAGCCGGGCCGCGTCCACCCGGCCCGCGCCGTCCCGGGGCAGCGCCGGCACCCGGCACGTGCTCAGCGGCGCCGCCCACGCGGGCAGGGCGGCCGAGAGCCGCGCCGCGGCCTGTGCGTCGGGGCCGTCGCCGGGCGCGCACAGCACCAGGCGGGCCCGGTCGGTGTCCGGGTCGCGGGCGACGAGCGCGGCGTCCGGCAGGCCGGCCGCGGCCAGGGCGCGGGCGGTGGCGGCCGGGGACAGCCGCCGGCCGGCGATCCGCAGCGCGTTCAGCTCGCGCAGGTCGAACTCGATGGTGCCGTCGTTGCGCTTGCGGGCCCGGTGGTCGGTGACCCAGGTCCGCTCGGCCGGCTCGGCGCGTACCGCGGCGAGCGTCTCCTCCGCGGTGTCGCCGACGACGGGCAGGCGCCCGGCCAGGGCGAGCAGCCCCCAGGCGTTGACCGGCAGCGGGCGGCCCTCCGCGTTGCACACCCGGTGCCGTCCGTACACCTCGCCGCGCTGCGCGTGCCCGCCGCCGGGGGTGTGCGCGCGGGTGGCCGCGAGGACGAAGTGGTCGCCGAAGCCGTGCAGCCGCAGGTCGTCCGCCGGAGGGGCGCCGGCCGTACCGGCTCCCCAGGTCACCCACCCGGCGAAGGCGCCGTCCGCCGCGAGCGCCGGGTCCGCGGCGAGCCGCCCCGCCGGGCACACCAGCACGGCGTCCCCGTCCGGGGCCACCGGCCCGTCGGGGCGCAGCGACAGCCGCTCCACCCCGGCCAGCCACGCCTCCAGCACCAGCGGGAGCCACGCGTCGGCGCGCCAGTCCGCCAGCACCACGACGGCCGCGGGCGTCTCGGCGGGCAGCCGGAGGCGGCCGAGGGTGGCCGCCGGGTGGGCGACGCAGCCGACCAGGTCCTCCGACACCAGCAGGGCCGCGTCCACCTCGGCGGGCTCCCCGGCCCGGGTCCGCACCGTCTCCGCGGCGACGTCCAGGACGAGGCGGGAGGGCCCGTCCGCGGTGCCCGGGCCGACGCCCGGCACGGCGCCGGAGAGCCACACGGCGAGGCAGCCGACCACCGTCTCCACGGGTTCGGCCGCGGCCACGTGGACCAGTTCGCCGGGCCGGACCGCGTACCCGGTCAGGGTCTTGGCGAGCCGGTCGACCCAGTCGGCCAGGGCGTCGCCGCCGTGCGTGTCGGCCGCGGCGGCGCGGCCGCGGGCGCGCAGTGCCGCGAGTACCTCTCCGGCCGGTGCGGCGGCGTCGGTGGCGTGTTCGAAGGGGCGGGTCGGCACGGCGGGCACACTCCTCGGGTCAGACTCGGATCAAAGCTGCGACGGGACGGCGGAGGGCGCGGCGTCCGGCGCCGCCGGGAGCCCGTTCGCCCGCTTGCGTTCGGCGGCGAGCTCCAGCCACGCGGCGAAGAACGCGCGGTTGTTGGCACGCCAGCGGTTCACCGGCCGCTCGGGGTCGTAGTTGAGCGGGACGGGCGGGGACTGCCCCTTCTTCAGCGCGTTGTGGTACTCCTCCGCCAGCCGCTCGGTGGGGTAGTCCTGGTGCCCCTGCAGCATCAGGTAGGCGCCGTCGGCGGAGACGACCGTGGTGTGGCCGGACTCCTCGGACCAGTCGAGCGGCACCAGCAGGCCGTCGGCGACGGCCTTCTCGAAGGCCACCGGCTCCATCTGCGCGTACCGGCTCTGCGGCAGCCAGTAGCGGTCGTCGAGGCCGCGCGTCAGCGGGTGCTCCGGCGCGATGTTGGTCATCTCGATGACACCCGAGATCTTGGCCGGAAAATGCTGCTTCTCGATTCCGAAGAAGACCTTGCCGACGACCTGGGCGCCCCAGCAGACGCCCGCGATGGAGCCGACCCGGCCGTCCGCGTCCCGCAGGGTCTCGACGATCTCGTCCCAGTACGTCGCCGCGGTGAAGTCCGGGTTGAGGTCCATCGCCGCGCCGGTGAGCAGCAGCGCGTCGCAGTCCTCGAGGGTCGTCTCGTCGTAGTAGTGGTGGGTGGCCGCCAGGATCTCCTGGTTGCTGCTGCGGTAGGGGTGGTTGCGGACCCGGATCCACCGCACGTCGGTGCCCGGGGGCAGGACCTGCGCCATGTAGTCGAGGTAGATCTCGGCCTGCGGCATCAGGTTGATGACGGCCAGGCGGCGGCGGGCGGGTGCCGGCGCCTCGGCGGGGGCGGGGGTGGTCGGCGATGCGTTCACTGGGGCACCTCGGTGTACGTCTCGGGGGTCGGTTCGGTGGTGAGGGCGGCGAGCAGCCGGCCGGCGACCTGGTCCGGGTGGGCGCGGACGAAGTAGTGGTCGCCGGGGAGCACCGCCAGTTCGTGCCGCGGGGCGAGCAGGCCCCAGCTGCGCCAGCCCTCGGCGTACCCCTCGGTCAGCGGGTCCTCCTCGCCGATCAGGCAGGTCAGCGGGGTGCGCAGCAGGCCGTCGGGGGCGTCGGCGACGCGGTCGAGGGCCTGCCGGAAGTAGCGCCTCGCCTCGGTGCCGTCGTGCCGCAGCAGCCGGCCGATCACCTCGGCCTCGTCCTCGCTCAGGTCGGTGAAGCCGCCCAGTTCGGCGAAGGAGTACGCCAGTTCGCGGTCGGTCTGGTCCGCGAAGGGGTCGTCGGCGAGGTCCTCGCCCGCCGCGGGCGGGTACGACGCGGCCACGACCAGGCGCCGCACGTCGAGGCCCTCCTCCTCCAGCAGCCGGGTGATCTCGGTGGCCAGCGCCACGCCCCCGCAGTGCCCGTACACGAGCAGCGGACGGCCCTTCAGGTCGCGGGCCGCCTCCACCACGCTCCGGGCGACCGTGTCGACGGCCTGCGGCTCCTCGTCCGTGCCGTCGTGCTCGTGGCCCGGGAGCCGCACCGCGTAGACCGTGATCCGGTCCGCCAGGGCGTCGGCCAGCGGCTGGTACACGCCGGCGTGGCCGCCGCCGTAGGGCACGCAGATCACGGCCGGCGCCGCCGGGGCCGGCTCCGCGCCGCTCAGCCGGACCAGGGCGCCGGTGTCCCGGCGGCCCTGGCCGAGGTGCTCGGCGAGGGCGCGCACGCTGCGGTACTGGTAGAGCGCGGTGATGGGGATCGTGTGGCCGGGCACCCGGCAGGCGCGCAGCGCCTTCAGGGAGTTGCCGCCCATGTCGAAGAAGCTGGTCTCCACGTCCAGTTCGGACGGGTCGACGCCGAGGACGCCGGCCCAGTGCTCGGCGAGCGCCGTCTCCAGCGGGGTGCGCGGCTCCGCGCGGTCCGCGGCGGCGACGGTGAACCGGGGGACGGGCAGCTCCCGCCGGTTGACCTTGCCGTTGGCGGTCAGCGGCAGCCGTTCGAGCCGGACGAACGCCTCGGGGACCAGGTGGTCGGGCACCCGGCGGCGCAGCCACGCCCGCAGCTCGGCGTGGAAGTCCTCCTCCGCCTCCCCGGCGCCGCTCCCGGCCGGCACCACGTAGGCGACTAGACGCCGGTCCCCGGCGGCGTCCGGCGGGGCGGCCACCAGGCAGGTCTCCACGCCGGAGTGCTCGCGCAACACGGCCTCGATCTCGCCCAGCTCGATCCGGACGCCGCGGATCTTCACCTGGAAGTCGATGCGGCCGAGCAGCTCGATCGTCCCGTCCTGCCCGAACCGGGCCAGGTCGCCGGTGCGGTAGAGGCGGTCGCCGGGCCGGTCGGACCACGGGTTCGGCACGAACTTCTCGGCGGTCAGCTCCGGCCGGTCCAGGTAGCCGGCCGCCACGCCGATCCCGCCGAGGCACAGTTCGCCGGGCACGCCGACGGGCGCCGGCTCCATCCGCTCGTCGACGATGTACGCGGTCTGGTTCGCCATCGGCGTGCCGTACGGGATGCTCCGCCAGGCCGGGTCGACCGCGCCGACCGGGTACGTGACGGAGTCCACCGACAGCTCGGTCGCGCCGCCCGCGCTGACCACCTGCGCCGCCGGGAAGGAGGCGCGCACCCGGTCGGGCTGGGTCAGCGGGATCCAGTCGCCGTCCAGGACGGTGAGCCGCAGCGTCCCGGTGTGCCGGCCGCGCTCCTCGGTGACGTCCAGCAGGGCGTCCATGAGGGCGGGCGCCGAGTGCCACAGGGTGACGCCCTCGCGGTCGATCAGGTCCAGCCAGTGCTCCGGGTCCTTGGCGCGGTCGGCGTCCGGGAACACCAGGACGCCTCCCGCGTTGAGGCTGCAGAACAGGTCGCACACGGAGATGTCGAAGCTGAGCGAGGAGACGCACAGGGTGCGGTCCTCGGGGCCCATGGCGAAGCGGCGGCAGTAGTCCTCGACGTTGTTGATCCGGCCGCGGTGGTCGAGCATCACGCCCTTCGGGCGCCCGGAGGAGCCGGAGGTGTAGATGACGTACGCGAAGTCGTCCGGCGACACCACCAGGTCGAGCGGGGTGGTGGGCTGCCGGGAGAGGGCGTCGCGGTCGGCGTCGAGCGAGAGGGTCGGGATGTCCAGCCGCGCGGCCACCTCGGCCCCGCTCCCCCACGTCAGCAGCGCGCGCAGGCCGGCGTCCCGGACCATGTAGTCGATCCGCTCGGCGGGGTAGGCCGGGTCCAGCGGCACGTAGGCGGCGCCCGCCTTCATGACGCCGAGGATGCCGACGACGGTGGCGGTGGACTTCTCGGTGCACAGGCCGACCCGGTCGCCGGGCCGCACGCCGAGGTCGACCAGCCGGTGGGCGACCTGGTTGGCGCGGGCGTCCAGTTCGGCGTAGGTGAGCCGGCCGTCCCCGGCGACGACCGCCGGCGCGTCGGGCCGCAGCGCGGCCTGCCGCTCGGCCAGGCCGTGGAGGGTGCGGTCCAGGTCGAAGTCGGCGCCGGTGTCGTTCCACTGGCGCAGCACGCGGTCGGCGTGCTCGCCGGCCACCGCCTCGATCTCCCACAGGAACCGGTCGGGTCCGCTGCCCAGGCGCTCCACCAGCAGCCGCAGCTGGTCGAGCATCGCCTGGGCGATGTCGTCGTCCAGGCGGTGGCGGTAGTAGGTGAGCACCAGCATGACCTCGTCGCCGGGGAAGGCCCGGACGGCGACGGGGTAGTTGGTCGGGCCGCTCCAGCCGTAGTCGGTCAGCCGGATGCCGCCCCAGTCCTCGGTGTGGCCGTCGTCCAGCGGGTAGTTCTGGAAGCTGAGCAGCGTCTCGAACAGCGGCTTGCCGCGCTCGACCTCGGACAGCTCCTGTACCCGGGCCAGGCCGGTGAACTGGTGCGCCTGGAGCCGGAACAGGTCCCGCTGGATCTCCTCCAGCCAGTCGCCGACCCGCTTCGCCGGGTCGATGCGCACCCGCAGCGGCACGGCGTTGATGAACAGGCCGACCATCTGCTCCACGCCCGGCAGCTCCGGCGGGCGTCCCGCCGTGGTGGAGCCGAACAGCACCTCCTCCTCGCCGCTGTAGGCGCCCAGCAGGCGGGCCCAGGCGGCGTGCGCCAGCGCGCTCAGCGAGACGCCCAGCCGGGCGCACTGCTGCTGCACGGTGGCGCTCGTCTCGCGGTCGAGGGTCACCGAGAGGGTGATCTCGGTGCCGCCGCCGCCCTCGTGCACGCCCTGGCCGCGGTCGACGGCGAGCCGGGTCGGCGCGTCGAAGCCGCGCAGGTACCCGCGCCAGAACTCCTCGTCGGCCTCGGCGTCGCGCTCCCCCAGGTAGCGGATGAAGTCACCGAACGGCCGGGCGGGCTCGACCGCCGGCGGGCGGCCCTCGCCGACCAGCGACGCGTAGCACTCCAGGGCCTCGTGCAGGACCAGGCCGAAGCTCCAGCCGTCCAGCAGGATGTGGTGGTGGCTCCACACGAAGTGGTGGGTCTCGTCGTCGATCTGACGGGCAATCAGCCGCATCAGCGGGGCCTTCGCCATGTCGAAGCCGCGCTGCCGGTCCTCCTCCAGCAGCCGCTGCCAGTCGGCCTCGGCGTCCGGGCGGTCGCGCCAGTCCGCCCAGTCCAGGGGGACGCGGACGGTCCGCCCCACGACCTGCAGCGGCTCCTTCAGCCGCTGCCAGGCGAACGCGGTCCGCAGGACCGGGTGGCGGGCCACGACCCAGTTCCAGGCGTCCTCGAAGGCCGCCCGGTCCAGGCCGCCCTTGATGGTGCAGCGGATCTGCTCGAAGTAGGTGGGCTCGCCGGGCCGGCTCAGGGTGTGGAAGAGCAGGCCCTGCTGGAGGGGGGAGAGCGGGTAGGCCGCCTCGACGTTCTTCGCCATGTGTCCTGGTGTCCCTAGAGGTTCTCGGTGGCCGTGGCGTACGGGAGCGGGAAGTCCCGGCAGAGGTCCCGTACGGAGGCGACGACCCGTTCGCGCACCTCGCCGGGCACCTCGACCCCGCCTCCCGGCAGGGCGTGCGCGCCGGTGAGCACGGTGTCGATCAGGTCGGCGCAGCGCTCCATCTGCTCGGGGCCCATGCGCCGCAGGGCGACGGTGTTGCTGCCGAGCCGCACCCCGCTGGCGACGGTCGCGCCGCGCGTGTCACCGGGGATCTTGTTCTTGTTGACGAGGATGTGGCAGGACTCCAGGGCGCGTTCGGCGGACAGGCCGTCGAGGTGCGGCGGTACCCGGAACAGCACGATGTGGTTGTCGGTGCCGCCGCCGATGACCTCGTACCCCCGCCGCGACATCGACGCGGCCAGGGCGTCGGCGTCGTCGCGGATGCGCCGGGCCAGCTCCTTGAACTCCGGCTGCAGCAGCCGGCCCATGGCGCGGGCCTTGGCGGCGATGGTGTGCACCTCGGGGGAGCCCTGCATCAGCGGGAAGACCGCGCTCTGGATGCGCTGCGACAGGGTGCGGGGGCTGTCGTCGCCGGTCCGGTCGGCGTCCCGCCCCATCATGATCAGGCCGCCTCGCGGCCCGTACAGCTGCTTGAAGGTGCAGGTGGTGGTGAAGTGGGCGGCGTCGATGGGGCTCGGGTGCAGCCCGGCGGCGACCAGTCCGGCGATGTGGGTGACGTCGGCCAGGACGTACGCGCCGACCTCGTCGGCGACGGCGCGGATCCGGTCGAAGTCGACGACCCGGGTGTACGAGGTCGTGCCGCAGACGATCATCCGGGGCCGGTGCTCCAGGGCCAGCTCGCGCAGCTGCCCGTAGTCGATCAGGCCCTTCGCGTCGAGCCCGTAGCTGTGCACGTCGAACAGCTTGCCGCTGAGGTTGACGGGCGAGCCGTGGGTGAGGTGGCCGCCCTGGTCCAGGGCCATGCCGAGGATCGTGTCGCCGGGCTTCAGCAGCGCCTGCATCACCGTGTGGTTGGCGAAGCTCGCGCAGTGCGGCTGGACGTTGACGTACCGGGCGCCGAAGACCTTCTTGGCCCTGGCGACGGCCAGCTCCTCGGCCTGGTCGACGTACCGGCACCCCGCGTGGTAGCGCTTGCCCGGGTAGCCCTCGGCCGTGACGTTGACGATGCTGGAACCGACGACCGCCATCACCGACGCGTCGGTGCCGCCGCTCGACGCGACCAGGGACAGCGTCTCCGTCTGCCGGAGGTGCTCTTGCTCCAGCAGTTCGAACAGCTCCGGGTCGTCGCGCCGCAGCGTCGCGATCCCCTGGTCCAGATTGCGCCCGATGTGACTGTCGTGCATGTCTGTCTCCTCAGATCCCGTCACCATGCGTCGTCGTCGAGCAGGGCGTGGACGGATGCGTGCGGATGGGTCAGACCGGCCTCGGCCAGGGCCAGCCAGTCCTGCCGGAAGCCCTTGGCCGTGGCCTCCTCGAACAGCGCGGTGCGGTAGGCGAGGATCCCCGACAGCCCGCCGCCGGACTCCCACAGGACCGCCGACACGTCGAACCAGGCGACCGTGCCGTCGGGGTCCCGGGGCCGCAGCGGCGTGTCGCCGAGCCGGTGCCGGACGCCGTCGCCGGCCTCCCCGCCGGACTGCAGCGAGAGCACCGTCTGCACGAGCGGCGGCCGGGCCGCGTCCCGCGGCGCCCCCAGTTCCTCGACCATCGCGTCGAACGGGTGGCGCTGGTGGGTGAAGGCCCCGGACAGCGCGTCGCGCACCCGCTGGAACAGCTCGGCGAAGGTGGGGTCGCCACTGGCGTCGATCCGTACCGGCAGGGTGTTGACGAAGCACCCGAGGAGGCGTTCGGCCTCCGCCCGGTGGCGGCCGGCCACGGGCACGCCGACGAGGAAGTCCTCGGACTGCGTCAGCCGGGCGAGCCAGGCGGCGTACCCGGTCATCAGCCAGGCGAAGAGGGTGCCGCCCGAGGCCCGGGCCGCCTCCCGCATCCGCGCCACCGTGTCCGCCTCGACGTGCACGGGCAGCCAGGCGCCCGCGTAGTCCTGCTGCGCGCCGTACGGGAAGTCGGTCGGCAGGTCCAGCTCGGTGGGCGCGCCGGCCAGCCTCTCCCGCCAGTAGCGCGCGGCCTCGTCCTGGGCGGGCGCGGTGTCGGGCCCGCGCTCCCAGGCCGCCCAGTCGGCGAACTGCAGCTCCCCGCCCCGGCCGGGCGGGGTGCCGCCGCGCCGCAGCGTGTCGTAGTCCCGGGTCAGCTCCTCCAGCAGCAGGTTCATCGACCACTCGTCGCAGATCGCGTGGTGCAGGACCAGCTGGAGCCGGCCGCGCGCCGGGTCGGCGGGGTCGACCAGCAGCAGGGCCCGTACGGCGCCCGGCTCGGCCAGGTCGAACGGGCGGGCCGCGTGCTCCCGCAGCAGCGCGTCGGCGTCCTGCCGCGCCGCGTCCCAGTCGGCCGTCTCGAGGTCCCAGGTGCCGTGCGGCTCCACCCGCTGGACCAGTTCGCCGTCCTCCAGCACCAGGCGGGTCCGCAGGACGCCGTGGCGGGCCACCAGCCCGTCCAGCGCCTGCCGCAGCGCCCCCGCGTCGACCGGGCCGTCCAGGTCGAAGGCGGTGGACACGTTGTAGGCGCCGGACGACGCGTCCAGCTGCTGGAGCAGCCACATGCGGCGCTGGGAGTGCGTGGCGGGCGCGCGGTCGCGCGCCGGGTCGTGGACCGGCCCCCGCGCCGCCGGGGCGTCGCCCGCCGGCCGCTCCTCCACCTGCTGCTCGGCCAGGTACGCGGCCAGGTCGCGCAGGACCGGGTGGTCGTACACCGTGTCGAACGGCAGGTCGAAGCCGAAGTCCCGCTCGACCGCGTTGCCGAGCTGCACCTGCATCAGGGAGTCGCCGCCGAGGTCGAAGAAGTCGTCCTCGCGGCTGACGGTGTCGTTGCCCAGCAGCGCGCACCAGATCGCCGCCAGTTTCCGCTCGGCCTCGGTGCCGTCCTGCTCGGCCAGCCGGGAGGGCTCCGCCGGCGCCTCCCGTACCGGGGTCTCCCCCGCCGGGACCGCCTGGGCCTCCGGCGCGGGCGTCTCCCGCACCGCGCCGGCCGTCCCGCGGGGGCGGGGCTCGATCCAGCAGCGGGTCGGCTCGAACAGCGCGGTCGGCACCGACGTCCGCCGCCCGTACCCGCCCAGGAAGCGCACGCAGCGCTCCCAGTCCAGCTCGGCGCCCGCCTCGTACAGCGCCGCCAGGGTGGCGAGCAGCCCGGCCCGCGGGTCCTGTCCCGGCGCGACCTCGGCGTCGACCAGCACGCCCCGGTAGCGGGGCGCCAGTTCGCCCGCCAGCTCCGACAGGCGTCCCTTCCAGGGCGCGACGAACACCGGGTCGCCCTGGGCGCCGATGGTGGCGAAGGCGGTCTCGGTGCGCCGCGCGTCGGGGTCCGCCACCGCGCCCAGCGCGGTGAGGCCGCGTGCCGCGGCCGGCAGGTCGGACTCGCCCCGCAGCAGGTCGACGAGGAGGTTGCCGCTGCCGTGTCCGATGACGATGCGGTCGGACAGGCCGGCCTCGAACAGCGCCCGCACCGCGGTCTGCCGGGCGATCAGCCGCTCCGCGGCGTCCCGCTCCCCCGCGGTGGCGTCGCCGAGCGCCGCCCGCTGCCCGTCCTGCCACGCGGCCAGCGCCGGGAAGGCGTCGGCCCAGGCGCGTGCCGTGTCCGGGGCGGCGCCGTCCTCGTGCGGCAGCAGCGTGATCAGCGCCGTGGCGTCCGGCGCCCGGGTGATCTCCGTGTCGCCCGCCGCCAGCCGCTCCAGGGCCTCGGCCGCCTCCGGCGCGGTCGCCGCGACCACGCAGGACCGCCACCGCTCGTGGTCGCGCCCGGTGGCCTGCACGTACGCGACGTCCGCGAGGACCGACGGGTCGGGGTCGGCCCGCAGGTGGGCGGCGAGCCGGGCCGCGTGCCGCCGCAGGGCGCCCTCGCTGCGCGCCGCCACGGGGATGAGCACCGGGCGCGGCTCCGCGGCGGGGGCGTCCCGCCGCACCGGTGGGGCCTGCTCCACGACCAGGTGCACGTTGGTGCCGGTCAGGCCGAAGGAGCTCACCCCGGCGCGGCGCTGCGCGGGGGCGTCCCACGGTTCGGTGCGCGTCGACAGGCGCAGGGCCGAACGGTCCGTTTCCAGCAGCGGGTTGGGCTCGGTGAAGTGGGCGGAGGCGTAGCGGCGGCCGTTGCGGAGCGCCACCACGGCCTTCAGCAGGCCCACCGCGCCGGCCGCCGAGTCGAGGTGCCCGATGTTGGACTTGAGGGAGCTGAGCACGCAGAAGCCCGTGCGTTCGGTGCGCCGGCCGAAGGCCGCCGTCAGGGCCTCGAACTCGATGGGGTCACCGAGGCGGGTGCCGGTGCCGTGCGCCTCGATCAGGCCCAGGGAGCCCGGGTTGACGCCCGCGGCGTTCCACGCCTCCAGGAGGAGCTCCTCCTGCGCCTCCGTGCTGGGCGCGGCGAACCCGTTGCTGCGGGCGCCGTCGTGGTTGGCGGCGCCGCCGAGGATCACCGCGTGGACCCGGTCGCCGTCCTGCTCGGCACGGGCCAGCGTCTTCAGCAGGAAGACCGCGCCGCCCTCGCCCAGCCCGGTGCCGTCGGCGGCGGCGTCGAAGCTGCGGGACCGGCCGCCGGGCGACACGATGCTCTCGCTGCCCGGCGCGGTCGTCTCGGGCGGGCTGCACAGCAGCCGCACGCCGCCGGTCACGGCCCAGTCGGCCTCGCCCGACGCCAGCTTGCGGCAGGCCTCGTGCACGGCGAGGAGCGTGGACGAGCACGCCGTGTCGATGGAGAGGGCGGGGCCGCGCAGGTCGAGCAGGTGCGCCACCCGTCCCGCCTGCGCGGCCGGCAGCAGCCCGGTCACCAGGGGCGCCGAGGCCGGGTCGATGAGCTCCGAGTACGTCTCGCGTCCGGTGCCCACCACCACCGCCGTACGGCTGCCCCGCAGCGCCGACAGGGGGTAGCCCGCGTCCCAGATGGCCCGGCACGTCATCTCCAGCAGCATCCGCTGCTGGGGGTCCATCTGCCGGGCCTCGCGCAGCGACAGCCCGAAGAAGGCGTGGTCGAAGGTGTCGACGCGGTCCAGCAGGGCGGCTTCCGACAGTTCGGCGTCGGGGCCGAACCCGGCGTCGCGCCGGCGGTCGTCCGGGACGGGGCGCACCAGGTCGGCGCGGGACTCCAGCAGGTCGGCGAGCCGGTCCAGGTCATCGCCGCTGCCCGGGAGCGCGGCGGCGATGCCCACGATGGCGATGGGCGGGGCGGGGGCACGGTCCATGAGGGGCCTCACAGTCGGAAGCTGAGGTCGGCGGCTGCCGGCGCGGCCGCACCGGTCTCTTCCAGGGCGCCGGCGATCGCGGCGACGGTGTTCAGTCGGAACAGGTCGACGAGCTTGAGCGCGCCGGGGTAGCGGGAGTCGATGCGCTCGTGGAGCCGGGTCAGGGTCAGCGAGGTGCCGCCGACCGCGAAGAAGCTGTCCTCGCGCCCGATGTCCGTCGGCGGCAGCAGCTCCCGCCACACCGCGGCGATCTCCTCCTCCAGCGGTCCGCGCGGCGGCGCGGTCGCCGAGGCCTGCCGCCGCCTGCCCTCCGCGGTCCGGGCCAGCGCCCTGCGGTCGAGCTTGCCGTTGCCGGTGAGCGGGAAGGCGTCGAGCCGTTCCAGCCAGGCGGGCACCATGTAGCCCGGCAGCCGGGCGGCCAGCCCGTCGCGCAGCACGGCCGGGTCGAGTCCGGCGGGCCCGGCGACGAACCCGACGAGGTGCTGGTCGCCGCCGCTGCCCGTCACCAGGACCGCCGTGTCCGCGATCCGCGGGTCGAGTCCGGCCAGGGTGCGCTCGATCTCGCCCGGCTCCACCCGGATGCCGCGCAGCTTGACCTGGTCGTCGACCCGCCCCAGGAACTCGATCTCGCCGTCGGCGGTCAGCCGGGCCAGGTCGCCGGTGCGGTAGAGCCGTTCGCCCGGCGCCGCGGCGTACGGGTGCGGCACGAACCTCTCAGCGGTGAGTTCGGGCCGGTCGAGGTAGCCGCGGGCCAGTCCCTGGCCGCCGAGGTACAGCTCGCCGGGGACGCCCGGCGGCAGCACGTTGAGCGCCGCGTCCAGGACGTACGCCTCCGCGCCGGGGAAGGCCGTGCCGATGCTCGGCGACCGGCCGGCCGGCAGTCCGGCGCAGTCCTGGATCGTGCCGCACACCGTGGCCTCGCTGGGGCCGTACGCGTTCCACAGGCGGACCTTCCCGCCCCACCGCTGCACCAGCTCCGCCGGGCACGCCTCGCCCGCGAGGACCAGGTGCCGCAGGCTGTCCGGCAGGGTCCGCAGCATCGCGAGGTTGGACGGGGGCATCGTCAGGTGCGTGATCCCCCGGTCGGCGAGCGTCGCCTCCAGCGGCGCGCCCGGCAGCAGCCGGTCCGGGTGCGTCAGGTGGAGGCACGCGCCGGTCAGCAGGCCCATGACGCATTCCCACACCGACGCGTCGAACGAGTACGGGGCGTACTGGAGCACGTGGGCGCCCGGGCCCGCGCCGAGCCGGTCGCGGTGGAGGTCGCGCAGCTGCGCCAGGCCCCGGTGGGTGAGCAGGACGCCCTTGGGCCGCCCGGTGGAGCCCGACGTGTAGATCACGTACGCCAGGTGCCCGGGGGTCGTCGCGGGCACCTGCCCGCCGAGCGGCGCGGCCGGGCCCTGCGGGTCCTCGTCGATCCGTACCGCGGGCACCACGTCCTGCGGCAGCCGGCCGGCGAGCGAGGCGTCGGTCACCTGCAGCCGCACGCCGGCGTCCTCGGCGATCCACGTCATGCGCTCGGCGGGCAGGCCCGGGTCGAGGCACAGGAACGCCGCGCCGGCCTTGGCGACCGCGAGCAGCGCGGTCACCGACGCCCGCGACCGGGGCAGCACGACCGCCACCCGGTCGTCGGGGCGGACGCCGTGCGCGGCGATGCGCGCGGCCAGCCGGCCCGCGGCCAGGTCGAGTTCCCGGTAGGTCAGGACGCCCTCGTCGTCGCGGAGGGCGGGCGCGTCGGGGTGGGCGGCGACCCGCTCGGCGAACAGGGCGGGAAGGGTGTCGGGTACGGGCGTGGCCTCGGGGCGGCTCCACCCCAGTGCCGTCCGCTCCCGCTCGGGCGTGGTCAGCGGCAGGCCGCCCAGGGGCCGGTCGTGGTGGCGGCCGGCCTGCTCCAGCAGCGTCTCGAAACAGTCGGCGTACCCGGCGACGGTGTCCTTCTCGAACAGGTCGGTGCGGTAGTCCCAGGTGGCGTGCCAGCCGTCCGCGTCCCGGCCCACCATGAGCGTGACGTCGTACTGCGTGGCGACGGGCGGAATCTCGAACCGGGTGCTCTCCAGGCCCGGCACGCGCGGCGCGGCGACCTCGGACCCGTCGAGGACGAACATCGTCTGGAACACCGGGGTGTGCTCGACGGTCCGCTCCGCGCCCAGCTCCGACACCACCAGCTCGAACGGCGTCTGCTGGTGGGCAAACGCGTCCAGGCACGCCTGCCGGCTCTGCTCCAGCAGTTCGCGGAACGACGGGTCGCCACTGTGGTCCGTGCGCAGCGCCAGGGTGTTGAGCAGGCAGCCGACCAGGCCCTCGGTGCCCGACTGGTCCCGGTTGGCGATGGGCGTGCCTACGATGACGTCGTCCTGCCCCGACAGCCGGGACATCAGGCCCTGGTAGAGGGCGAGGACCGTCATGAAGGGGGTGGCTCCCGCCTCCCGGCCGACCGCGAGCAGCGCCTGGACCGCCTCGCCGGACAGCCGCCGGGTCAGTCGCGCGCCCCGGTAGGTCACGGCCTGCGCCGGGGGGTGGTCGAAGGCGAGCCGCAGCCGCTCCGGGGGATCGGCCAGCCGCTCCCGCCAGTACGCCAGGTCGCGCCGGGTGACCGCCGGGCGGTCCAGGTGCCGGCGCTGCCACGCGCCGTAGTCCAGCGTGGAGAGCCGGGGCTCCGACGGCAGGTCCCGCCCCGCGACCGCGGCGGCGTAGTCCGAGAACAGTTCGTCCAGCAGCAGCCGGATCGACCAGGCGTCGGCGACCACGTGGTGGATGACGAGCGCCAGGACGTGGTCGGGCCGGCCGTCCCGGCCGGACGCCTCCTCGACCAGCAGCCAGCGCGCCGGGGCCTCGGTGGCCAGGTCGAACGGGTCGGCCAGGGCCTCGCGCAGCAGCCGCGCGGTGGCCTCCTCGCCGTCGGCGGCCAGGTCGCGCAGCAGCACCTGCCGGTGTGGCGCGGCCTGCTGGCGCAGCTGCCCGTCCCGGCCCCGGCCGATCCGCAGCCGCAGGGCCTCGTGCCGTTCGGTCAGCGCCCGCAGCGCGCGGTCCAGCGCGGCCCGGTCGAGGTCGCCGCGGAGCCGTACCGCGACGCCGATGTTCAGCATCGGGCTGCCCGGCCGCAGCTGCTCCACCAGCCACATGCGCTCCTGCGCGAAGGCGAGCGGCGCGGGCCCCTCGCCGTCCCGGCGGCGCAGCGGCGGCAGGACCGTCTCCCGGGCGAGCGCCTGGTCGATCCGGGCCGCCAGGGCGCGCACCGTGCGGTGCCGGAAGATGTCGCCCAGCGTGATCTCGGCGCCGAGCCGGTCCCGGACCGCCGTCATCAGCTGCATCGCCAGCAGCGAGTGCCCGCCCAGGGCGAAGAAGTCGGCGCCGGGGCCCAGCGGGCCGCTGCTCGTCAGCCCGGCCATCAGCTCGGCCACCTCCCGTTCGACGGGCGTGGCGGGCTCGGCGGCGTCGCCGGTGTCCCGGGCGGGTTCGGGCAGCGCGGCCCGGTCGATCTTCCCGTTGGCGTTCAGCGGGAAGGCGTCCAGCGGCACCCAGTACCGGGGGATCATGTACGCGGGCAGCTCCGCGGTCAGCGCGGTCCGCACCGCGTCCGGCTCGGCGCCGCCCGTCCAGTAGCAGACCAGGTGGGGCGTGCCCGCGACCTCGCGCAGGACGACCAGGGCCTGCGCGACCCCGTCCACGGACCGGGCGCGGCTCTCGATCTCCCCCGTCTCGATGCGGAACCCGCGCAGCTTGACCTGGTGGTCGTAGCGGCCGAGGTAGCGCAACTCGCCGTTCCCGGTGACCCGCACCCGGTCCCCGGTGCGGTACATCCGTGCTCCGGGCAGGCCGCAGAAGGGGTCGGGCAGGAAGCGCTCCGCCGTCAGATCGGGCCGGTCCAGGTAGCCCTGGGCGACGCCCAGGCCGCCGAGGTACAGCTCGCCGTCGGCGCCGGCGGGCACCGGGGTCAGCCGGCCGTCGAGCACGTAGGCGTTGGTGCCGGCGATCGGCAGGCCGATGACGGGCTCGTCCGAGCCGTCGCGGGGGACCTCGTGCCAGGTGGAGTACGTGGTGTCCTCCGACGGCCCGTACAGGTTGAACACCCGTACCGAGGCCGACCGTTCGTACACGGCGTCGACCAGGGTGCGCGGCAGCGGCTCCCCGGCGAGGTTGACGACGCGGACACCGGCCGGGAGGGCGCCGGCGCGCAGCAGCTCGGTCATCGCGGACGGCACGGTGTTGACCAGCGTGGGCTCCGTGCCGGGCTGCTCGGCGAGCTGGAGCGCGTTGTCGACGAGCCGCAGCGACCCGCCCGTGGACAGCGGCAGGAACAGCTCGAAGACCGACAGGTCGAAGCTGACCGACGTGCTGGCGAGGACCACGGAGAGGTCCTCGGGGGCGAAGTGGTCGCGGGCCCAGCCGAGGAAGGACCGCAGGGCGCGGTGCGGGATCGCCACGCCCTTGGGGCGGCCGGTGGAGCCCGAGGTGTAGATGAGGTAGGCGATCCGCTCGTCCTGCGCCGGCTCCGCCGCGGGCAGCGCGGGGACGGCGGGCACCGACGTGACGTCCAGGAACGGGCCCGCGTCGGCGGGCAGGACGTCCCGGGTCTCCGGCTGGGTGAGGACGACCCGGCAGTGGGCGTCCCGGGCGATGAAGCGGAGGCGCTCCGGCGGGTACCCGGCGTCGAGCGGCACGTAGGCGGCGCCGCAGCGGAGCACCGCCATCAGCGCGGCCACCAGGTCCGGGGAGCGGCGCAGGCACACGCCGACGAAGTCGCCGGGGCCCACGCCGGCCTCCCGGAGGGCGGCCTGGATCGCGCCGGTCCGGGCGGCGAGCCCGGCGTAGTCGACGGCGTCCCGGCCGGTCCACACGGCCGGCGCCGCCGGGTGCTCGGCGGCCCGTCGCTCGAAGGCGGCCACCGGGTCGAGGGGCGCGGCGGCGGCCTCCAGCTGCCGGGCGGGCGCCCGCAGTTCCCGTTCGGCGGGGGTGTCGGGCACCAGGGCGGCGACGGGCGCGGCCGGGGTGGCGACCATCGTCTCCAGGATCTGCCGCCAGTGCGCCAGCATCCGCGCGGCGAGGTCCGCGCCGATCGTGTCGGCCCGGAACTCCAGGGCGGCGAAGGTGCCGTCCTCGGGTTCCGCGGCGTCGGGTGCGGCCAGGCGCCCCCGGTCGATCTGGAGCAGCAGGTCGAACTTGGTGTGGTGGTGGTCGACGGGCCAGCGCGCCGTCTCCACGCCCGGCAGCTGCGGTACCGGCATGTCGTCCGGCTGCACCACGAGCAGCGCCTGGAGCGGCAGCCCGCCGAGGCGGGCGGCCAGCCGGTCCAGGGGCACCTCGGCGTGGGTGTACGCCTCCAGCGCCGCGTCGCGGACGCGGCCGACGAGCGTGTCCCAGTCGTCCTGGGGCGCCGTCCGGACGCGCAGCGGCAGGGTGTTGACGAACAGTCCGTACGTGGTGTGCGTCGCGGCGCGCTCCCGCCCGGCCGCGGGCAGCCCGAACACCACCTCGTCCTGGCCGGTCCAGCGGGACAGCAGCACCGCGTACGCGGCCGCGTACAGCATGAACGGGGTCGCCCCGCACTCGGCGGCGTGCACCTCGACGCGCTTGACCAGCTCGTCGGGCAGCCGCGTCCGGTGCACCGCGGCGGGCGGCGGCTCCGTCGCCGCCGCGGCGTCGACGGGCAGGTCGAGCGCGAACGGCGCGCCGGCCAGGGCGGCGGCGGCCGCGTCGATCCGCTCGGCGGCCTCGGGCGACTCCAGCCACCGCCGTTCCTCGGCGACGGCCTCCCGGTAGCTTCCCGGCGCGCTCTCCCACCGCGGGGCGGTCCCGTCGCAGACCTGCCGGTAGGCGGACGCCAGGTCGGAGAAGAACAGCTCGGCGGACCACCCGTCGGTGACGATGTGGTGGACGCAGAACGCCAGCACCCGCTCCTCGCCGCCGAGTTCGAGCAGCGTGGCCCGATACGCCGGCCCGTGGGCGAGGTCGAAGGCGACGGCGGTCTCCTCGGCGAACCAGCGCCGCAGGCCGTCGCGGGGCACGCTGCGCCGGGCCAGCCGGAACGGCTGCCGCGCGGCGGGCACGACGCGTTGCAGCAGGCCGTCGTCGCGGTACTCGAAGACGGCGCGCAGCTGGTCGTGGCGCTCGATCACCGCGGCGAGCGCGCGCTCCAGGGCGTCGGCGTCGACCCGGCCGCGCAGCCACACCGCCTCGGTGACGGTGTAGGCGCGGCTCTCGGGGTGCCGCTGCTGGAGGAACCACAGCCGCTGCTGGGCGCTGGAGGTGGGGAAGGGTTCAGTCACGTCAGGGTTCATCGCTGGGCGTCCTCGGTGGCCGGCTTCGTCAGGGTCAGGACGCCGCGTTCAGTGCGTCGAGCGTGAGGTCCGCGCGCACCGCACGGCAGATTCGGGATCGCTCGGAGCGGATGACGAAGTGGTCTCCGTCGTAGACGCGCACCTCGGTGCCGTCGTCGCCGAGCCGGGACCAGGCGGACAGGTCACCGGTCGGGACGAAGGCGTCGCGGCTCGCTCCGAACACGGTCAGCGGGCAGGGCACCGGCTCCCGGGTGGGCGGGAAGGTCTCGACGACCTTGAAGTCGGCGCGGAGGATCGGCAGGTACATCGCCATCAGCTCCGCGCTGGCGAGCACCTCCGGGGCGGTGCCGTTCATCTCCCGCAGCTCCGCGATGAGCCTCGCGTCCGTCATCAGGTGACGGGCCGGGTCACGCGGCGGCAGGAAGGGCGCCCGGGACCCGCCGACGAAGAGCCGGCGGGGGGTCCGGCCGCGGTCGGCCAGGCGCAGCGTCAGCGCGTACGCCACGTACGAGCCGAAGCTGTAGCCGAGCAGGGCGAAGGGACCCTGCGACAGGTCCTCGCACTGCTCCTCCAGGTCGGCGACGAGCGTCGGCATGTCCTCGATCAGCGGCCGGCCCATCCGCGTGCCGCGGCCCGGGAGCTCCGCGACCCGCACGTCGGCCACCGGCGCGAGTTCCTCCCGCCAACCGGCGAACGCCTCGGTACCGCCTCCCGCGAACGGGACGCAGAACAGGATCACGAGCGGCGCTCCCGCTCCCGCAGGCTCAGGGGGCGCATGTCGACCCAGTGCTCCCTGATGTACTCCAGGCAGGTCTGGTGGCCGGTCGGCGGAGTGCGGGCCTGCCAGCCCGGCGGGACCTCGCGGTAGGCCGGCCAGACGGAGTACTGCTCCTCGTGGTTGGTGACGACGACGTACAGGACACCGTCGCCGGTCTCGTTCGTGTGCTCGCTGGTCGTCTGACTCATCGGTATCCGCGCCTTACGCCTGTGGGCCGTCGGGGAGGGCGCCGACGGGCCACTGCCAGCCCTCGGGCGCCGGGGTGATGCCGTGCTGGATGTCGAGCAGCCGCTTGCGCAGTTCCAGCGCGGTGGACTGGGCGGGCAGCGGCAGGCGCAGCCCGGTCTCGTCGCCGATCAGCTCGACCGGCGCGACGACCGCGCCGGTGCCGCAGCCGAACACCTCGACGTCCTCGCCGGCCTGGATGGCGTCGGTCAGTTCGTGGACGTCGATCTGCCGCTCCTCCATCCGCAGGCCGAAGGACGGGCCGAGCCGGAGCAGGCTGTCGCGGGTGATGCCGGCCAGGATGGTGTCCGAGAGGGGCGGGGTGAGCAGGGTCTCGCCGCGCCGCACGAAGACGTTCATCGCGGTGAACTCTTCGAGGTAGGTGTGCTCCACGGCGTCCAGCCAGAGCAGCTGCTGGAAGCCGTTCTCGCGGAGCGGGGCGGCCGCGGCGAAGCTCGCCGCGTAGTTCCCGGCCGCCTTGACGCAGCCGGTGCCGCCGGCCCCGGCCCGGCTGTAGTGGCGCTCGATCCACGCCGAGATGGGCGCGGTGAAGAACGCGTCCGACGGGGTGGCCAGCACCAGGAAGCAGAACTCGGTGGACGGGACGACCGAGAGGTCGGCGGTGGCGCCGAACATGGTCGGCCGCAGGTAGAGGGACTGGCCCTGCTGCCCGGGCACCAGCGGCTCCAGGACCGCGACCAGCTCCTCCAGGGCCCGCACGAACACCTGCTCGTCGAGCTCGGGCATGCCCAGGCGCGCCGCCGACCGGTTGAACCGGCGGGCGTGCTCGTACGGGCGGAACAGCAGCGACGGGCCGTCCGCGGGGGAGTCTCCGAGGTTCCGGTACGCCTTCATGCCCTCGAAGATGGCCTGGCCGTAGTGGAGCGCCTGGGTGTGCGGGGCCAGCTGGAGCGGGTCGAGCCCGGTGAGCCGGGGGGTCTCCCAGGCGCCGTCGCGGTAGTAGGCGAGGGACATGACCGGTGCCATGAGGCGGCCGAAGCCCAGCGGTTCGGGCAGCTCGACGCCGCGCAGCCGGTCGGCGATCTCGCTCGGGAGGGAGGAAGAAGTGAGGGTCACGCTCAGCTCCAGCAGCGCAGGGGGAGGTCCGGACCGAGGTTGCCGACGAAGCCCGACACGGTGATCCGGCGGCCGGTGGTTATCTTGCGGATGGCGTGCACGCACGCGGTGTTGATGAGCACGAGGTCACCGGGCTGGGGGGCGATCAGCACGGCCTCGTCCGGGAGGATGTCGCGCGGATATCCGTAACTTCCGGGATACCGGTCCGCCATACCCGCGTATTCCTCGTCGGAAATGGTGTGGTCCCAGGTCTCCAGTTCGCCGCCCTCGTCCGCCGTGTCGAGGTAGATGTTCACACCGAGCTGGCCGACCATGGCGTGCGCCATCGGGTCGTCGAATTCCCGGTGCAGCACATCCTGGTGGGGCAGTCCCTCACTTCCGGTGCGCCACAGCCTGGTGATGCCGAACGGCATTTTGCGGCCGCCCATCGACATGAGCGTGGCACCGCCGGGCCAATTCTCGTCCAGGGCCACCCGCAGCAGGTCGACGGGCGACGGGTGGGGCGCGCTCAGCCGGCGCAGCCGGCGCTGCAGGGGGAGGGCCACGTTGAAGTAGCGCTCACGCCGTTCGGCGTCCTTGGTGACGTTCCAGAAGGAGTCGATGTTGCTTTCGTAGATTCCGGCGCCGGCGGAGCTGTCGATCTCCTGGTACAGCAGGTCGGCGAGGGACTTGGAGTACGTGGCGTCGTAGAACTCGGGGACACGGACGGCGACGCACTTGAGCTCGAAGAGATCGCGGAGTACCTGCTCGTCCAGGACGTCGACGGTTACGAGTTTGTGGTCCGGTGACATGTCGAAGAGACCTCCTGTCGGGTGTTGTCGTCGGGGGCACCCGGTGGCGCCGGCCGCTCACCGCTCGATGAGGGCCCACTTGTCGGCGGTGGAGGCGACGTTGCCCGGCAGGGCGATCAGCTCGGGCTTGTACAGGGGGGCCGAGTCCATGGAGGGCTCCCACGTGGCCAGCTTCTCGTCCTGCGGCACCTCGATGCGGACGTCGTTGGCCAGGTCGTTCACCACGCGCAGCAGCAGCCGCACGCCGAGCGGCGCGAGCTGCTCGCGCCACAGGCTCTCGGCCGTCGCCCCCGGCGGTACGAGCACGTGCTCCTGCGCCGCGATGGGGCCGCCGTCCGTGCGCTCGGTCAGGTGGTAGACGCTGCCGCCGGTCACCCGGTCGCCGTCCCGGATGGTCCAGCGGATGGCGTCCCGGCCGCGGTGCAGCGGCAGCAGGCTCGGGTGGTAGCCGATGACGGCGACCTTGGCCCTCGCCCTGGTCCTGCGTCCGATGAAGGCGTGGGAATGCGCGGCGACGATGATGTCGACCTTCTCGGGTATGTGGTGCTCCCGGAGTTCGGTCGCCTCCGTCCACGGGATGTCCCGCGGGAACGACCAGGCCCGGAGGCGGTCCCACGACATCGGGTCACTGTCGTCCGTACGCCCCTTGCGCAACGAGGGAGAGGCGGCTCCCAGAATGACGTGTCCGGCGTCATCGAGAGCTTCCGCAACCTGTACCGCAAAAGCGCCGCGCCCAGAAATATAGATGTTCACGCTTCTCCAACTCGCCATGCTTGAACGGGCGCTATTCGCCACGCGTTCAACTGTCCGTAGAGCTAAACAGAAGGAGATCTGTTATTTCTGCTGGCCTGCCATCCGGCATCGACGCAAAATCTGCAAACGCTTCCCCCGCTTACACGCGATCCGCTTTCACGAGCTGCCGTGTCTCAACATCGCAGTCACGGTAGACATGACCACGCTCCGCGATCAATGCTTTGTCATCAAGCTGACACCACCGCCGCGACCCCGCCGCGAATCGGGTCCGGAGGCCGCCGGGGACGCGGCCGCGGGAAAGCATCCTTGATCGTTCGAGGGGGGCGACCGGAGGCGGCGCGAAGGCGTCCGCCACGATGTTCCGCTTATGGAATTCGATCTTCTTCCCGCCCCCGGTCCCCCGGCTCGCGGCCGGTATCGTCCGCTGCCCTTTTCGCCGGCCACGCGCCTTTCACCGACCGGGCGCCGGCACCTCCCGCACCGGATTCCGGATCGCGCCGGCCGCCTCCCCGGACCGGAACCACGACGCCGGGACCGGCCCCGCCGCCGGCCGGCCCGGCCCCTCGCCGGGATCCCGTGGTACGCGTCATGGCCCCGCCCGGGTGGGGGCCTCCCGGAGCGGCCCCCTCACACCGCACGACCCGCGACCGCCGGGCCGCACGACACCAGGACCACCCGACCGACGCGCCACCGGGACGGACGTTTCCCCCACCCCGGACCGGACCGTCCGGCAGGACAGCGGGCCGGACCGCCGCGCACGAGCGGCTCCGAAGCCGCCGCGCACCCCGCCGCCCGGCCGACCCGTCCCGCGGCGCGAGAGCACCGACCCGGCCCGGGAGCACGCCACTTCAGGACCGGGGCCTGCCGGCCGCCGCGCGGGGCGAGGTCAGCCGGCCCGCATGCGCCGTGCGCCGGAGACGATGAGTCCTCCCCCCACCATCACCGCCGCGATCGAGTAGGGAACCGTGGCGATGACTTCGAAGAAGTACAGGCAGGACAGGACCGCTCCCGCCGCGATCTCCACGACTCCGAGGCACTTCCCGTCCATCGGTCCCCCGCTCCCCTTCCCGGTGGTCCACCGCCACCGCCCCGGCCGCACCGCCGCGACCCCCACCACGTCCGTCGGCACAGGGACCACCGGCCCCACTCCCCCGCCCGCAGCCCCGCGCCCGCCCTGCACACCGGCACCGTACCGGCCTCCCGAACGGGTAGGCCGCCACCGGCGCCTCGCTCCGGAAGGCGCGCCCGGCCGCACGGCCCGGCGGCGCGCTCCGCTCCCCGGGTCCAGGCCCGTTGGGGCCGCGGCCTGGGACACGTCCGACCACGGCCAGGCGGGAAACAGGACGCGCCCCTTCCGGCTTCCCGGTGATGTCTCGGTACCGAGCCACCGGCCGAGTCGGGCATCCGCGCCGGCCTCACCGCCGTGGACCGCGCACCGCAGGGCCTGGCGCGGTCCGGTGCCGCCGATGGCGTGCGCGGCGACGCCGGCGCGAGGCCCTGCCGTTACCGCCGCAGGCCCGGCCCCTTCCTCGACGGCTCGTGGGGGGAGGCGGAGCACGGCGGCCGGTGGCACCGGGGGCGGGCCGCCACCTGGGTGGTCGGCCCCGCGCTGCACCGAGCGGCGGCCCGCGTCACGCGACCGCCGCCTCGTGGGCGGAGGGGGCGGCCGCCCTGCGCAACGACAGGGCGAAGGCGCAGCTGGTGACGGTGAGGACGATGATCGGCGGAGGGGGCAGCAGGAGGACGGATACCGTCAGGACGGCGAGGGAGACCGCGAGGGCCGTCCATCCGAAGGCGGTGCGGCGCTGGACGAGCGCGGGGGCGTGCCGGACGGCGGCGAGGATCAGCAGGCCGCAGGTGACGGCGAAGAACGCCATGGCGATGCTCATGCCGTTGAAGAGGTCGAGGACCGTGCGTTCCAGACCCAGCAGGGCGAAGGTGGATTCCCGCATGGCCGTGTCGAGTTCGCGTCGCTCCGGGGTCCGGGTGGCCAGCGCCTCGACGGTGGAGAGGGCGAGGTGGCCGGTGCCCAGGAAGACGAAGCCATAGGCGCCGATCGTGAAGGGCCGTACGGAGTCCGCCCGGGAGAGGGGGCGGGGGGTGGCGGTGGTGTTCATCGTTGCTCCTTGACGTCGGCGGGGGCGTGTACGGGGGCGGAGCCGGACGGGGGCTGCCAGCCGAGGACCGTGTCCAGGGCCCTCGACGCGACCGCCTGGGGCGTGGCCCGGATGGCGAGGTCGCGGAGGGACACGGCAAGGGGGTGGGAGAGCCGGGCGAGTTCACCCATGCGTCGGGAGCGGCGGCTGATACGGGTGGTTCGCCGCCGCCTGGCCTTCGTGTAAGCGGCGAGCGCGGCCGGTACGTCGGCGTCGCCGGCGAGGAGATGCGCCACGACCACCGCGTCCTCGATGGCCTGGCAGCCGCCCTGGCCCAGGTTGGGCGTCATCGCGTGGGCGGCGTCACCGAGCAGGGCCACCCGGCCGGCGTGCAACCGGGGCAGCGGCGAGGCCAGTTCATGGAAGTCGTGGTGGAGTATGGCGACCGGGTCGGGGTTCTGCTGGTTCAGCCGGTCCAGCAGCGCGGGTATCGGATCGTGCCAGGCGCCGAAGCGCCGGGTCAGTTCCGCGTGGTGGTCGGCCGGCCGCGCGGCGGGGCCGGTGCCGGTGACGGCGGTGGCATAGACGTAGAGCCTGCCGTCGACGAGGGGGACGACGCCGAACCGCTCGCCCGCGCCCCAGGTTTCGGCTGCCGGCTGGGGAGGCAGGCCGGTGCCGGGCAACACCGCCCGCCATCCGGCCTCGCCGGCGTGGCGGATCCCCGGGTGCCGGGGGAAGAGCTGCCCGCGGAGCGCGCTGCGCATGCCGTCGGCCGCCACGACGACGTCGGCACGCAGGTCGCCCGCCGTCGTACGCGCGACCACCGTGTCCCCGGCGTCGTCCGCACGGGTCACCGACACACCGAGGCGTACGGTGTCCGGCGGCAGGGCGGCGGCGAGGGTCTCGATGAGGAAGCCGCGGTGCACGGCGCGCGGGGGGAGCCCGTGGCGGGTGGACGGGGCGCCGCCGTCGGGGCGGCTCAGCCACGCGCCGTCGGGGGTGCGCAGCCCGACCTGATCGGACAGGGCGTCACCCGCCCAGGTCTCGGGGCCCAGGCCGATCGACTCCAGGGCGCGCAGCGCGTTGGGGGCGAGCATGATGCCGGCGCCGGTGCCCGTGAGGGCGGGAGCCCGTTCGCACACGGTCACGCGCCATCCGCGGCGGGTCAGGGCCACCGCCGCCGTCAGGCCTCCGATTCCACCTCCGGCCACGACAGCATGACGAACACCCATGTGGACCGCCTCCTCACTCGCCGGCACGTCGCCTCTACAGGTGTAGAGGCCGACGTTCCGCACTCTACACCTGTAGAGTTCGGGGGGTGTCCCTCCCTGATCGCCGAGACCTGATCGCCGACGCCGCCATCAGCACCGTGGTCGCCGCCGGGTTGCGCGGCCTGACCCATCGCGCGGTCGACGCCGCGGCGGGGCTGCCGGCCGGCAGCACGTCGTACTACTTCCGCACGCGCAGCGCCCTCATCAGCGCCTGCTACCTCCGCCTGGCCGAACTGTCGGTCGCCGACGTGGACCGGTGGGAAGCGGAGCACGGGCGCCCGGATCCGGACTCCGCCGCGGAGGCTCTGGCCTCCCTGCTGCACCACTGGCTGACGGCGGAGCGGGACCGCCAGCTCGCCCGCTTCGAACTCAGCCTGGAGGCGACCCGCCGCCCGGAGCTGCGCGCCGACCTGCAGACCGCCGGTCTCGCCGCGCGGTCCAGGGCAGCCACCCTGCTGGCGGCGCTCGGCGCCCCGGATCCGGCGTCGGCGGCGGACCTGCTCGTCGCCTGGACCGACGGCCTGCTGTACGACCGGCTCGCCGGCGCGACGGCCGCGACCCGCCCGGTGCCCGACGCGGCCGAGCTGACCCCGATCGTCCGGCGGATGCTCGCCGCCGTGCTCTCCCCCTGACCGGCGCCCGCGCGGCCGTACGGCGAGGGTCCGGGTCCGCGGGCGGGCGGCGGCCCGCGGGGCGCAAGGGCTCGACGAGGTCCGCGGCCGCCCGCTCCACCCGCTCCACGGCGGGAAACCGGCCGAGCGGACCACGCGGGACACACGTCCGCGGGCCGAACGCCCACCGCCACCGGCCCGCTCGCCGCCACGCGCTCCGTGTGACGCGCCGCCGGAAGGACGCGGCCCGCTCACCGCACACACGGGCGCCCGCCCGGCCGGAGAGCCGGGCGGGCGCCCGTGTGTCACGGCGGTCGCGGAAAGGGTGTGCCGGGAGGGCGGGACCGCCCTGGACCGGATCGAATCCGCGCGGCGCGCTGGGGCCGCGCGGATTCGATCCGGTCGCGCCGGCGGGCGCCCGGCGATGGCCGGCGCGCCGATGCCGTCGCCATCGGGGCGCACGGGCCGCGACGACGGCGCCGGGGGCGGCAGGAACCCCGACCGCGGCACGGTCGGGATTCCTCGATCCGGTGGGTGCCGGCCGGCAGGGGAACGGCCCGCATCGGGAACCGCTCGCCCGCGGACCGCGCCACCCCACGGCCGCTGCGGGCCGGGAGGGTCAGCGCCGCAGGGTGAGGACGCCCGGCCGCCACGGCAGCCGGTTGTACTCGCCGCCCGCGGTGGGGGACTTGCCCTGGTAGAGGAACTGCAGGTTGCAGGGGTCGATGGTCATGGTCTGGTCGGGGTTGTTGCGGACCAGGTCGCCGTGGCTGATGTCGTTGGTCCAGGTGGCGCCGCTGTTGGCCTTGCCCGCGAAGGGGTTGCTCTCGGTGGCGGCCTGCGGGGTCCACGAGCCGTTCAGGCTGGAGGCCGTGAAGGAGCGGAAGTAGCGCCCGTTCGCGCCCATCGCCTCGACGATCATGAGGTACTGGTTCTGGCCCTGGACCTTGTAGACCTGCGGCGCCTCGAAGAGGTTGGCCTTCGTGTCGCTCATGATCGTCGTGTACGACGAGCCGAAGTTGCCCGGGAAGTTCCCGATCGGCATGCTCGCCCGGTAGATCTTGCCGTTGTCACCGGCGAAGAACAGGTACATGTTGCGGTCGTCGGCGATCAGGGTCTGGTCGATCGGGCCGGTGTCGGAGTCGGGGAGGCTGCCGGTGAACAGCGGCTGCGGAGCGGACCAGCCGTTGGGGTTGGTCGGGTCGCTCGACGTGCGGTAGATGAAGGGCCACGCACCCCACTGGTACGCCAGCACCCAGATCTTCTTGGGCGCGAAGTAGAACAGGGTGGGCGCCACCGCGGCCTGGTTCATGCCGATCTGGCCGGCCGACGCCATGTCCGACCAGTTCGTGAAGGGACTGAACATCATCGAGCCGTACGACGTCCCCGAGAAGTTGGACGCGTAGACCAGGTGCTTGCCGTTGTGCGTCACGGTGGTGAAGTCCTTCACCGCGGCCCACCCGTTCGCCGGCTGCGCCAGCACGCCCGTCGAACTCCACCGGTAGGTCGACGGAAGGGAGCACGTGCCCGGCGCGTTCGGCGTCAGGCCGGTCCACTTCTGGTTGCTGCCGCCGTTGCACGTCCCGATCTGCACCGCCGTGCCGTTGGCCGTGCCGGCGCCCGCGGTCTCCAGGCACAGGCCGGACTCCACACCGACGACCGTGCCGTCGGCGTTCACCCGCCACTGCTGGTTCGCGCCGCCGGAACAGCTCCAGATCTGCACCCGGGTGCCGGCCGTGGTGGCGTGGCCCGGGACGTCCAGGCACTTGTCGCCGTACACGGTGAGCCGACTGTCGTCCGTCAACGTCCACTGCTGGTTGGTCCCATTCCAGCAGTCGTGGATCTGCAGGTACGTGCCGTTGGTCTGGCCGGCGCCCAGCACGTCGAGGCACCGGCCGGAACCGACACCGCGTAAGGCGCCGCTGGAAGCCGCCTGAGCCGGGGCGGCCACGAGCATCGCCGCCAACGCGGCCAGGGCCGCGACCACGGCGGCGAGCACCGCAGACGGATGCCTGCGGCTGGAACTTCCTGTGTGCATGGGGATGTCCTCAACCTCGAGTGGGCGGTTCCGGTCGGTCTCGTCCGAGGCCGACCGGACTGTCGGTCTGGTGCGGTGTGCGGCGGTCCGTGAGCACCACGACGGACCGCTTGCGGCTTCCCGGTCCTTCACGGCCTTCCGAAAGACCGGTGGCCCCGGCGCTTCCGGGCGGCGTGGGTGCCCGGGTGCAGGCGTGGGCCGCGCCGAGTGGGCCGTCGCGGTCCCGGGCGTCGTCAGAACCGCCGCGCATGCGGTACGACTCCTTGCGGCTCCTGCTTCGGGCGGTGCGACCGGGAGTCGCCGTACTGTGCGAGGGAGCCACTTCGGCCCGTTCGCGATATCGAACACGGGTCGAAGTGTCGAGCAACCTGAATGATAGGGATCCGGGGGGCGGCGTCAATGCTTCTCGCGTATATCGCTATCGCTGCCGAAACATTTCGCATTCCGTACCCCGAACGCACTCCTGTGCCGGCGTTCTTTCGGAACCGATGTCCTACGAGGCTCCGGAGATGTGCGCCACAGCCCGCCAACCCACGGGTGAACGCGAAGGAGAGAAGCCGCGCAAGGGCCTCCGCCCGCTCCTCCTGCTCTCATCTCAGGCCCTACGGCGCCATCGGCGACAGCGCACCGCGACTTCGAAAGTACCGTCCATATAACAGAAACTTTTCCTGTGGAGAGTATTGACGGCCTTCGTCACCACCCCAATCATCGCTGTCTGAGAACCGGGCATGGTTCGAAATGTCGAACCGGCTCGGACTCTCCGCCTTGCACGACAGATCCGCGCACCACAGCACCCGCGCCACCCCGTTTCGTTCCGGTGAGGTCCGCACCCGCGCGTCCTGGCTCTCCCGCAGTCGGAGAGGTACGCGACGCCGCGCGGCGGTCCCCCGGCTGAGCCGCGAGGGAGTACCCCCATGCCCGTGCCGAAACACCGCCGCCGTCCGCCGTACGTCACCCGAGGGCCGACCGGGCGCGGCCCGTGCCGGCTGCGATCGCCCCGGTCCCGTGACCGCGGTGCCCGGTGATCCCGCGCCGCCCGGACCCCGGCCCGTCCCGTCCGTCTGCCGCGGAGCAGCGGACGACGCACTCCCCCGCGCTTCAGTCCTTCCGTGACCCCTACCTTGGAGGCACCACCATGGGCTCGTACGCCCTTCGCGGACCCACGGTCCGCCGGAAGATCCGCGGCCTGCTGCCGGCGCTGCTCGTCGGCGTCCTCGGTGCGACCGCCACCCTGGTCGCGCCGCCGGCCGCGCACGCCGCCGAGAGCACGCTCGGCGCCGCGGCGGCGCAGAGCGGCCGCTACTTCGGCACCGCCATCGCCTCGGGCAGGCTGAGCGACCCGACGTACACGGGGATCGCGAACCGCGAGTTCAACTCGGTGACGGCCGAGAACGAGATGAAGATAGACGCCACCGAACCGCAGCGGGGCCAGTTCAACTTCACCGCCGGCGACCGCGTCTACAACTGGGCGGTGCAGAACGGCAAGCAGGTGCGCGGCCACACCCTGGCCTGGCACTCCCAGCAGCCCGGCTGGATGCAGAATCTCAGCGGCAGCACGCTGCGCCAGGCGATGATCGACCACATCAACGGCGTGATGCGCCACTACAAGGGCAAGATCGCCCAGTGGGACGTCGTGAACGAGGCCTTCGCCGACGGCAGCACGGGAGCCCGGCGCGACTCCAACCTGCAGCGCACCGGCAACGACTGGATCGAGGTCGCCTTCCGCACCGCGCGCGCCGCGGACCCGGCCGCCAAGCTCTGCTACAACGACTACAACGTCGAGAACTGGACCTGGGCCAAGACCCAGGCCATGTACGCCATGGTCCGGGACTTCAAGCAGCGCGGCGTGCCGATCGACTGCGTCGGCTTCCAGTCGCACTTCAACAGCGGCAGCCCCTACCACAGCAACTTCCGCACCACCCTGCAGAACTTCGCCGCCCTCGGCGTCGACGTGGCCATCACCGAGCTCGACATCCAGGGCGCCCCGGCCTCGACCTACGCCGCCGTGACCAACGACTGCCTGGCCGTCCCGCGCTGCCTCGGCATCACCGTCTGGGGCGTGCGCGACGGTGACTCCTGGCGACCGGAGCACACGCCGCTGCTGTTCAACAACGACGGCAGCAAGAAGCCCGCCTACACCGCCGTCCTCAACGCGCTCAACGGCGGCTCCACCACGCCCCCCGCGGAGTCCGGCCAGATCAAGGGCGTCGCCTCGGGCCGCTGCCTGGACGTGCCCGGCACCAGCACCACCGACGGCACCCAGCTCCACCTGTGGGACTGCCACAGCGGCACCAACCAGCAGTGGACGTACACCGCCGCCGGTGAGCTCAGGGTCTACGGCAACAAGTGCCTGGACGCCGCCGGCACCGCCAACGGCGCCAAGGTCCAGATCTACGGCTGCTGGGGCGGCGACAACCAGAAGTGGCGCCTCGGCTCCGACGGAACCATCGTCGGCGTCCAGTCCGGCCTCTGCCTCGACGCCGCCGCGAGCGGCACCGCCAACGGCACCCTGATCCAGCTCTACTCCTGCTCCAACGGCGGCAACCAGCGCTGGACCCGCACCTGAGGGGACCCCGCCACAGACGAAAGGGTGAATCGATGACGGCCTACGGTGCGGCTTCTCCCGCCCCGCCCGGAAGACAACGCTGGTGGTCCCGGATCGCCGCCGTGGTGGCGGCGACCCTCGCGATCGGCATGCTCACCGCGGTGGATCCGGCGCCCGCCGAGGCGGCGACGGTGGACACCAGTGCCTGGTACGTCCTGGTCAACCGCAACAGCGGCAAGGCGCTGGACGTCTCCGGCGCGTCCACCGCCGACGGCGCGCGGGTCGGTCAGTGGACGCGCAACGACGGAGCGCACCAGCAGTGGCAGTTCGTGGACTCCGGCGGCGGCTTCCACCGCCTCAAGGCCCGGCATTCGGGCAAGGTCCTCGACGTGGCCGGCGCCTCGACCGCGGACGGCGCCGCGATCCAGCAGTGGGCCGACCACAACGGGGCCAACCAGCAGTTCCGCCTGGCCGACTCCGACGCGGGCCACGTCCGGCTGATCAACCGCGCCAGCGGCAAGGCGGTGGAGGTGCAGGGCGCCTCCACCACCGACGGCGGCAACGTCGTCCAGTACACCGACTGGGGCGGCGCCAACCAGCAGTGGCAGCTGGTCAAGCTGTCGTCCGGAGGCGGCGGCGGGTGCGGCACCGCCCCGACCCTGACGAGCGGTACGCACACGATCCAGAGCGGAGGCAAGAGCCGCAGCTTCATCCTCAGGGTTCCCGCCGACTACGACAGCAACCACCGCTACCGGCTGATCTTCGCGTTCCACTGGCGGGGCGGAACCGCCGGCGACGTCGCCTCGGGCGGCACCAGCGGGAACGCCTGGGCCTACTACGGCCAACAGGAGCAGTCGAACAACAGCGCCATCCTCGTCGCCCCCCAGGGCCTCGGCAACGGCTGGGCCAATTCCGGCGGTGAGGACGTCACCTTCGTCGACGACATGATCCGGCGCATCGAGGGCGGGCTCTGCGTCAACCCCGCACAGCGTTTCGCCACCGGATTCAGCTGGGGCGGCGGCATGAGCTACGCGCTCGCGTGCAGCCGGGCCGGCGTCTTCAGGGCCGTCGCGGTCATCTCCGGCGCCCAGATCAGCGGATGCAGCGGCGGCACCCAGCCCATCGCCTACTTCGGGATCCACGGCATCAGCGACTCCGTCCTCACCATCGCGCAAGGACGGTCCCTGCGCGACAGGTTCGTCGGCAACAACGGCTGCACCGCCCAGAACCCGCGCGAGCCGGCGCCGGGCAGCCGAACGCACGTCACCACCGTCTACTCGGGCTGCCGTGCCGGATACCCGGTCCAGTGGGCCGCGTTCGACGGAGGCCACATCCCCGGTCCGGTCGACGGCTCCCCCGCCGAAAGCGGCGTCGCCACCTGGACCAAAGCAGAGATCTGGAGGTTCTTCGCCCAGTTCCAGTGACACCCCCGCACCACGGCGGGGGGCCAGGACGATCCTGGCCCCCCGCCGGCGTCCACCCCGGACCGAGGGACGGAGAGGCCCTCCGGAGAACTCCCACGCCTTCGGACCGGTCACGGCCACGGTGAGGGCGACGGCGATCTCGGCGGTCTCCCCCAGGAGACGCTCGGCGGGCCGCCGGGGGCCGCGCTCTTCGACTCCGCCACGGGCTTCGCACCGATCCGCGCAGGCCACACCGGCAGCGGAACCGCCGGGCGGGCGGGGCCCCAGGTGGCGAACCGGGGAGAACGGGCCGGGCCTCCCCGCCCGGCCGGACGCATGCGGTCCGCCCACAGCCGCACGCTCCCGGAAAACGCGAGCTCCTCACCCCCTCCGGGAGGTCGAGCCCGTGCGAGCGGTCGGTCAGTCGACGAGGGCGGTGGCCTCGATCTCGACGAGGACACCGGGGTCGAAGAGGCAGTCGACGCCGATGAGTGACGCCGGGGGGAGGGGCTGCGGCAACCCGATCTCGTCCGCGACGCTTTCGACGCCCGCCATGAAGGCGCCCATCTTCTCCGGCTTCCACTGGGTGACGTAGACGGTCAGCCGCACCACGTCGTCGAACGTCGCGCCGGCCCCGGCGAGACCGCGTGCGGTGTTCCGCAGCGCCTGTCCGACCTGCCCCGAGAGATCTCCTGGCGCGACGAGTGTCCCGTCGGCGAGACTGGAAATCTGCCCACTCACATGGACGTGTCTGCTGCCGGTGGCGACGGCGACGTGATGGTAAGGCGCGGGCTGCAGCAAGCCCTCGGGGGTGAGACGTTGAACGGGCATGGTGGTCTCCTTCCGGCGACGGACCTCGGATAACTTTGATATCCAGGCGACGCAGGACACTTCAACGAGACCAGGTTTCATGACCGATACCGCCCTTCCCCACGACGACGAACTGAGCATCCCGGCGCCGCACCGCGAGCTACTCGACCAAGTGCTGGACAAGTGGTCTTTGAGCGTGCTCAGCGAGCTGTGCGAGGGGCCGCGCCGGTTCAACGAGCTGCGCCGTGCGATCCCCTCGGTCACACAGAAGTCGCTGACCGCCACCCTGCGCAGACTGGAGCGCAACGGCATCATCGAGCGTGAGGTCGTGAGCTCCAGGCCTGTCGCGGTGGAGTACCGGATCGCCCCGCTGGGGAAAACCATGCGCCCTCCCGTCGATGTCCTCCTGGACTGGGTACGGACGTACATGCCCCAGATCGAGAAGGCACGGGAGACCTTCGACTCCAGGTGAGACGCGGAGCGGGGAAGCCGCCGCGCTTCGCCCCGCGCCTCGGCCACCGGCAGGGCGGATCCCCCCGGCCACTCGTACGGCACCCACCGGGGCCGTGGGCGGGGCCGGGTGGCCCCGCCCACGGCCCATGGCCCTGCACGCGGTCGCTTTCGGTGAGCGCCCGGAAGGGCGACGCGGTGCCGGGGGTCAGCGCCAGACGTCGTTGAGTGTCACAGTGCCGGAGGACGTGGTGAACACGGTGCGGTTGTCACCGTTCTCCCAGGTGATGGTGCCGTCGGGGTTCTTCTTCAGGTACTTGTACTCCACGGTGGTGTGGGGCGGCAGCTGGTGGGTGCCGTCCCACAGCGGGTAGGTGCCGGAACCGGTCGTCAGGGGGAGCGCCTTGGCCGGGTCCCACGCGCCGAGGTCGGCGACGTTGCCGGAGACGTAGAGGTTCTGGCCCCACGTGGTGGTGGCGGTGACGCGGAAGGCGGCCGTCACGGGGGCGACGTTCCAACGGTCGTCGTTGGCCGGCTCGTTCCGGGACACGGTCAGGGTGCGGTTGGGAATGCTTTCCCAGGTCACGACGCCGGTGGGAGAACGCTTGAGGTACTTGTACTGAACCGTGAGGCCGACAGGCAGCCGGACGCTGGTCGTCCAGTGCGGGTAACTGCTTGCGGTGGTGCCCAGGGGGACGGCCTTGGCCGGGTCCCAGGAGCCCAGCTGCGGCGCGTTGCCGGAGAGCAGGAGGGTCTCGCCCTCGGTCGTGGCCTGCACCCGGAAGGTCACGGAGACGTCTTCCGCCGTGGCTGCCTGGGCGGGGGGAGCGGTGACGGCGAGCAGGCCGGCGAGGAGGACGCCGAGCATCAGCAACGACTGCCAGGCGGACGGAACCCGATGACGCAGCAAGAGCATGTCATTCCTTACGTGGTGGGTGGTCGCTGTCACGGAGGGCCGGTATCACCCGCCGTCCACCCGCATCTCAACACAACTTGAAGAATCCAGGCGCCCGAAGATGTCCCTTCCGTTCAAAAGGTCGCACAATTCAGCCACTTGACCCGGTCGTCTCGTGACCGTTCATTCAAGACATGAACACAAGGCGAATGTCGAAGACCGAACGCCTTGCAGTGGGTGACCGGGTGCGGAGGAGACGAAAGGCCCTGGGGCCGACATCGTCACGCCATCCTCCGGTTACGTCCCGGCCCCGCAGAGGCCATCGGCCCCCTTTGCAAGATGACGCAAAAAATTTCATGCCGACCGCCGCCGGGGCCGCACTCCACCCGTGCACCGCCCAGCCGCATGCGGTTCCGCCGGCCGAAGACCCCTGTGGTCAGCCCCTGTCGAGCGATAGAGTCCGCTGAAAGCTTGCGGCAAGCTCTTGCATCGAGAGGGTCCAGCCATGCCGGGATTCGCCCCACCCGTCACCGATGAACGCACGGCGTTGACCGCGTATCTCGCCCATCAGCGGCGCGCGCTGCGCGCCACCGCGCACGGCCTGACCACCGAGCAGGCCCGGATGGCGGCCACCGCCGGCGAGCTGAGCATCGGTGGGCTGATCAAGCACGCCGGGCGGTGCGAGCTCTTCTGGACCGACCTCATCCTTCAGCAACGAGGCGGGCCGCAGCGGAAGGCGGACGAGTCGGACGCCGACGAGTTCCGGCTCGCCCCTGACGAAAGCCTGACCGGGGTCCTGGCCGCGTACGCCGAGGCAGCCGAGCGGACCGACGCGGTGATCGCCGGCATACCGGACCTCGGGCAGGCCGTCCCCGTACCGCGCGGCCTTCCGTGGTTCCCTGAAGAGGTCGGGAACTGGTCGGTCCGCTGGGTCCTGCTCCACCTGATCGAAGAGACGGCACGGCACGGGGGTCACGCCGACATCATCCGCGAGAGCATCGACGGCGCCACCCTCTACCCGCTGCTCGCCGCAGCCGAGGCCTGGCCGACCCCGTGGTTCCGGCCGTGGGAACCCGCAGCCCCGAACACCGGCCGGCAGCAACCTCCGGCCTCGTAGGCAAACCCCCTGACTGGAGGGCGACTTCGGAGAACTGCGGCGCGTCGAGAACCGGACCTGCCCGTAGTCCGGCTCACGGGATCGTGTGGCAGGATCGCGGGATGCTACGACTCACCGACTTCATCATCGACTGCCCGGACACGATGAAGCTGGCAGCCTTCTACTCCGAGGTGACGGGGCTCCCGGTCAAGGAGGGCAGCAACGAGGACTGGGCCGGTATCCGGTTCGGCGAGATCGAGCTGGCCTTCATCCGGGTGGAGGACTATCGCGCCCCCCGGTGGCCCGACAGCGAGCATCCCAAGCAGTTCCACCTCGACTTCGAAGTCGACGACATCGAGGCCGAACAGCGCCGCGTCCTGGCCCTCGGCGCGACCCTGCAGCGGGATTGCGTCGGTCCCGACGGCTACGGCTTCCGCGTCTACACCGACCCCATCGGTCACCCCTTCTGCCTCTGCCGCAACAAAGGTGTCACCTGGACCGATCAGGGCCCCGTCTGGCCCGAGCGCGGTTAGAGCACGTCTCTTCGGTGGGCTCGTCGTTGATCGGACGTGTTCATCCGATCAGTGACCGCCGGCGTGACGTGGGCCTGGATCAAGCCATGGATGCGGGCCGGCGCAGGCCGCGGTCGGCGATGGGCCGACCACCGCCGCACGGTTGAGGCTGTTGCGTGCACGTACCGCACGTGTCGCCGGGTCGGACACCGCCTGCGGAGGCGCGCCGCCGGGGTTCGAAGCGGAGGCGTACAAGCAGTGGTCTGGTGCCGCTCGGCGCAAGGATCAGAGCATCTCGCGGACGGGAAGGCGGGCAGGTCCCGGTCCTAACGGCCGGCCGTCGGGTGCCACTCGCGGCGGAGGAGGCCGAAGACCCAGGAGTCGGAGACGTCGCCGTTGACGACACAGTCCTCGCGGAGGGTGCCTTCGCGGACGAAGCCGAGCTTCTCCAAGACCCGGGCGGACGCCACGTTGCGTGTGTCGGTCTCGGCCTGGACGCGGTTCAGGTCCAGGGTGTCGAACGCCCACCGCAGGACGGCGTGCGCGGTCTCCGTGGCGTAACCGTAGCCCCACGCGGCGGCGTCGAAGACGTAACCCAGGGACGCGCTGCGGAAGTCCGGGTTCCATCTGGTCAGGCCGCACCAGCCGATGAACGCGCCGTCGGAGACGCGGTCGACGGCCACCCGCGCTCCCGTGCCTTCCTCCTCGATCGTCCGGCAGGTCGCGATGAAGCGCTGGGCGCGGGCCGGTTCGGTCCACGGCGGGGAGTCCCAGTAACGCATCACGTGGGCGCTGCTGTGCAGCGCGTACAGCGACGCCGCGTCGGCGTCGGTGAACGGCCGCAGTCGCAGGCGGGCGGTGTGCAGCTCGGGGGTGGGCAAGGTCATGCGGAGCATCCTGCCGGGTCACGCTCGCCCCCGACCATCCGTTTGTCCGGACGGTCGAGGGCGCGTACGTCCGTCCGCGGTGACGCCAGACACGCCGGACAGGCGGTGAGTCCGCAGTACCGTGCCGGCCATCGCACCCGGCAGCAACCTCTCCGTGCCGGTACTGCTGTCGAAACCCGTGAACATTTCGATTTTCTCTCGGGTGGCGGCCGCCTCCCGAACCGGTGCACATCCGCTGCCCGTTCCCGCGGACAGAGCCACGAACCACTCCGGCGGTCCGCGGGGTTCAGCCACGGCGCCCCAGAGGTCATCGAGCCTCTCGATCGGCCTGCCTCCCAGGTCGACCACCACGGTTCCGACTCGACCCTCTTGGCCGTCAGGACAGAGCAATCGGCCCTCTTCGAAGGCATCAGGGCTCCGAAGAGGCGGTGCCCCCTGGGGGCCGTGCCGCGGAGCAGGTGGAGCACACGCCGGTGGCGGCGATGTGGACGGTGGCCGGCCGATCTCCCGGTGCCGCACCGGGCGCCGGCCCTGTCCCGCCGGGGCGGAACCGTGGGCCCGGCCCCATGGCCTGAAATCGACGGTCAGTTCCGTCACGGAACACCGGCTCCGGCACTCACCCCACCCACCGTGCCCGGCGCCCGGCGTGTCTCGGGGCCCGGCCGACGGGGGCGTCCGGTCCGTGGCCGGCGAGAGGCCGGGACGGTTGTCAAAACCCTTGACGCCTCAATGAGTTCACCCCTAGCTTGCTCGATGCTTGCAGCAAATTACAGCAACATCTTTCAAGTGCCGTGGTGCGAGCGGGTCTTGTACCGGCTCGCCGCTTCGGCGCACCCGCACCCGCACCCGTATCCGCACGAGGAGTTCTCCCCCCATGAAATTCGCTCGCAGAGCCGCGTCCGGACGGACCACCGCAGCACTCGCCTGCGCCGTCCTGACGCTCGGACTGGCGCCCACGCTCGCCTTATCCGCCCAGCCCGCGGCTGCCGCGCCCAGTGCCAACGGGCCCAAGAAGGTCACCGCCGTCCTGTTCGAGTGGAACTTCGACTCGATCGCCCGGGAGTGCACCCGGACCCTCGGACCCAAGGGCTACGGCTTCGTCCAGGTGTCGCCGCCGCAGGAACGCATCCAGGGCAGCGCCTGGTGGACCGCCTACCAGCCGGTCAGTTACAAGATCCAGGGGCCGCTCGGGGACCGCGCGGCCTTCAAGAACATGGTCGACACCTGCCACGGCGCGGGAGTCAAGGTCATCGCCGACACCGTCCTGAACCACATGACCTCCGGGGCGGGCACGGGTACCGCCGGCACGCAGTACAGCAAGTACAACTATCCCGGTGTCTACTCCGACGCCGACTTCCACGACTGCCGCCGCCCGATCGGCACCAACTACTCCGACCGGTACAACATCCAGGAGTGCGAGCTCGGCGACCCGGGACAGCCCTCGCTCTCCGACCTCGACACCGGCAGCGAGTACGTCCGCGGCAGGATCGCCGGATACCTGAACGACCTCACGGCGCTCGGCGTCGACGGCTTCCGCGTGGACGCCGTCAAGCACGTCCCCGCGCGCGACCTCGCCGCCATCCGTGCGCGGCTGACCGATCCCGACGCCTACTGGATCCAGGAGGCGATCTTCGGCACCGGTGAGGCCGTCTCACCGACGGAGTACCTCGGCAACGGTGACGTCCAGGAGTTCCGCTACACCAGCGACCTCAAGCGGATCTTCACCAACGAGAAGCTCTCCTACCTCAAGAACTTCGGCGAGGCCTGGGGATACATGCCGTCCGGTCAGAGCGGCAGCATGGTCACCAACCATGACACCGAGCGCAACGGCAACGGCCTGAACTACCGCGACGGCGCCGCGTACACCCTGGCCCACGTCTTCATGCTCGCCCACCCGTACGGAACGCCGTCGGTGCACTCGGGGTACGAGTTCGCCGGCCGCGACGACGGCGCTCCCAACGGCCACGACGTCAGGGCCTGCTACAGCAACGGCTGGTCCTGCCAGCACGCCTGGCGGCAGATCGCCAACATGGTCGCGTTCCGCAACGCCGCCGAGGGCACCGGCATCACCGGCTGGTGGGACAACGGCAACAACGCCATCGCCTTCGGCCGCGGCGACAAGGCGTTCGCCGTCGTCAACCGCGAGGGCGGCGCGATCACCCGGACCTTCCAGACGTCCCTTCCGGCCGGCACGTACTGCGACGTCCAGCACGGCGACCCGGTCCCGGGCGGCGGCTGCACAGGCCCCACGTACACCGTGGGCTCCGACGGCAGGTTCACCGCCACGGTCGGGGGCAACGACGCGATCGCATTGCACGTCGGGGCGGTCGACGGGGACAGGCCCTCGGACAACGTGGCCACCGTCTACTACAGCACCGAGAAGAACTGGTCCGCGTACCGCCTCCACTACGCCCCGACCGGCGGCGCGTGGACCACGGCTCCCGGCGTCGCGATGGAGGCCGCCTGCACCGGCTGGGTGCGGAAGTCCGTCACCCTGGGCTCGGCCACCGGCCTCAAGGCCGCCTTCAACGACGGTTCCGGCACCTGGGACAACAACAACGCCGCGAACTACTCCCTCGGCACGGGGGACGTGACGGTCAAGGGCGGCGTCGTCGGCCAGGGCAACCCCTGCGCGGGCCAGCAGACGCGGACCGGCGCCTCCTTCGCGGTCACGGCGACCACCGTGCCGGGTCAGAACATCCACGTGGTCGGGGACGTGCCCGCCCTCGGCGCCTGGTCGCCGGCTGCCGCCCGCAAGCTGGACCCGGCGGCCTACCCGGTCTGGAAGCTCGACCTGGAGCTGCCCGCCGGAACGACGTTCGCGTACAAGTACGTGCGCAAGGACGCCGCCGGGAACGTCACCTGGGAGAGCGGCGCCAATCGCACGGCCACCGTTCCGGCGGACGGCAAGGTCACCCTCGCGGACACCTGGCGCGACTGACCCGCACCACGTCGGCGGGCGGCGGCCGCGCCGCCTCACGGTCGTACGGCCCGGGCGGCGGCGAGGCCGCCGCCCGGAGCCGTGCCCGGTACCGGGGAGGCAAAGGGTCAGGCGCCGCTCGCCGTGGCCGGTTCGCAGGTCCTCAGTCCGGTGACGTAATTGGCCTGCGTTCCGTACCCGGCGAAGGTCGCCCAGGCGCCGGGCTCGATGACGCGGCACGGGGCCGCCTGACCGTCGGTGTACTCGACGGTGACGGCGACGGTGACGTCGCAGCCGTTGTGGACATCGGTGTAGCGCCAGCTCGAGTAGTACTGCACGCACTCCGGAGGCGTGGTCGTGGCGGTGGCCGCCACGGCGGGCGGGGCGGCGGTCAGAGCCATGAGGAGCCCGGCGGCCGCGGCTCCGCCGGCGAGGGCAACGGGGCGCGATATGCGCGTCATGAGGTTTGCCATGCCGGGAATCATGAGACGGCCTGCAAAGCTTGCGCAAGTTCTTGCATGGAATTTCAGACACACACCGGAACTGGACGGTAACAGCCGGTCAGCTCGTCATCGAAGGTGCAAGAACTTGCGCGCAGTGCGGCTCAGCGGTGTGTCCAGCAGCAGTCGCGGGCGCCTACGGGGCCATGACGGCGACACTCGGGTGGCGCCGGCGCCCAGGGGCAGGTGGTGGCGACCTACGTTCGGACGGTGCCGCGTTGCGGGGTTCTTCTCGGCGCGGCCTTCCACCGGCGCGCCGGATTCGTCGCGGGGACCAGATGGCCGAGGACCAACTGTTTGGCTCCGGCCGGTTCCGCCCCGGACGGTGGCGCCCGTGACGACCCGGTGAAGCCATGAGGGCAGGAGCCTTCCAGCAGCAGCCGGTAAGCGGTGTCGACGTGTCCGGTGGTGGTGTGGGCGTCGCGGATCAGGGGTGCCCCCACCGCGGTGGGGAGTTCGTCACGGCTGCGGGACCCGCCACGAGGACGGAGCCCGCAGCCGGTTGTTCGCCGGACGGAGGTCAGCCGCTGACTGTGATGTTCGAGCTTCCGCTGCTCTGGTAACCCTCGGTGGCCATGATCATGTAGTACCTGAACTGGCCCATGTTCATGCCCGCGCGCGCCCAGGCGTCGAAGTGGTTGCCGGTGGTGATGGTGCCGGAGCCGCTGGTCACCTTCGACTGCCGGACGCTCCAGTACTGGTCGAAGGTGCGGGTGCCCTCGACGGAGGGGGCGTTGTACCGCGTCGTCTTGTAGATGTCGTACGTGCCGCCGTCGCTGTGGACGGTGCCCCTGTACTGGCCGGTGGGCCGGTAGCTGCCCCAGTTGTCGACGATGTAGTACTCCACCAGCGGGTTCGACGTCCAGCCGTAGAGGCAGCCGTAGCCGTTGCCCGACGGGTTGAAGTAGCCGGTGTAGCGGACCGTCCTGCGCCCGCCGGTGCTCCAGCCCTTGCCGGCGACGAAGTTGCCGCAGTTGGTCCACCGGGTGCTGTAGCTGCCGCCGCCGTTGAGCGTCATGGAGACGGAGCCGCCGCCGTCGGTCCAGAACGAGTAGTACATGCCGTCGTAGCCGGTCTGGTTGGTGGTGATGGTGGTGGCGGCGTGGGCGGTGCCGGGCAGCAGCAGTCCGGACGCGGTGGCGAGCGCGACGGTGCCGGCGCCGCCGAGGAAGCCTCGTCGGCTCAAGCCGCTGGGGGGAGTGGGGCTCTGCTGAATCCGATCCTGCTGCATGCGTCCTCCCGATGAAGGCTGGTGGGGGGCGGGCGACTTCTCCTGCCCGCGGTCCTGCAGGGAACACGGCGGGGTTCGCCCGTCGCGGTGCCGCAACGACCGACCGCCATCCCCGGTCACATGACGCGAGGGGAACGACGCTCTCCTGTCGTCCGGTGGCCACAGTTTTCGAAAAGCGCCATGACCCTGTCAATAGTTTCGACAGCCTTTCGGAAATGTTTCCCTCTCCGGAAGGAGTCTTGGCGAGCATATCTTCGCTGGTCGAGCCACCTTTCACGCGAGCCGTTGCAAGGGGTGGAACGGGTCGAGGAAAGGACGTAACGCAAGCATGCGCTTAACTTCCGAAACTTTCGTACGAGCGTGGAAGTGACGGCGACGGCCCCCACGGGAGCGACTGCGCGCGAACGGCCCGACCCGGGCACCGCGTACGACGCGGACGCGGCGGAATCCACGACCGTCGCCTACGTCGAGGTACGGGGGTGCCACGGCGCGGCCCCTCGAATCCGCCGGCCTCGCGCTGACGGACGTCTCGGCCCCCTCGACCGCGAGCGGCGACCGGGACGAGCGAGCACACCGCCCGTCGCCGGCTTCAGCGGACGGCCCGGGACGGCGCCACCACCTTTCGGTGCGACCTGTCCCACCCCTCGCGGGGCTCTCGACATGTGGGCCACCGCGCGGTGGCTCCCCGCACCCATCTCGCGGCACGGGCGACGCGCCGGCCAGGCGTGCGGGAAGGGCCTCACCGAACCGCAGGCCGCGTACCGCGTGTTCGTCGATGCAGTCCGCTCGGCCGGACGCCCGCCCACGAGGTCCGGCTCGACATCGAGACCCAGACCGTGTACGAGGAAACGGGGCACTCTCCGCCCAGACCGTCGCGTCAGGCCGGAGGCGGTGCGTACGCCCCAGTCAGTGACGAGGGCGTCGACGAGGAGCAGGCCACGGCCTCCGTCCCCCACCGCACGACGTCGAACGTCAGGAAAGGGGGAACCAGGACGAGAGGTGCTTGGCGATGGCAGGTACGTCGACGGTGTCCTGCGCGACTTCCTCGACGAACGGGCCGGCAACGGAGACGGGTGGCGGGGCGGTACTGGCGCTGACGCCGTTGAACCGCAGGAAGACGCGCATGGCCAGCCAGGCGGTGCGCTCGTTGCCGTCGATCAGCGCGTGATTGCGGGCGACGGAGTGCAGCAGAGCCGCCGCCTTCTCGTGCAGCGTGGGATACGACTCGGCTCCGAACACGTTCGTCCGGGGTCGCTCGATCGCCGACACCAGAAGGCCCATGTCACGCACGCTGTGCTCGGTGCCGTTGACCGCGCGGGCGATGGCCAGGATCTCGTCGATCTGGACGTAGCGCACGCTGCTGGTCACTTCAGGTAGTCCAAGATCTCCGCATCACTGTCCATGAGTTCCGCGAGAACGTCCTCGACCTTCAGCTCAGCCCGCTCCTGGGCGTCGCGAATGGCCTCGATGGCGAGTTCCTGCTTGCTACGACCCTCCCGGCGAGCACGCTCGGTGAGCTTCGCGTCAAGGTCGTCGGGGAGTCGGAGTGTCATCGCCATGCAGCCATGATACCGGCCTGGTATCAAGCCGGCGAGGTGATACCAGCCGCTCGGCTCCGGACCGCCTCGCCACGCCCTGTGGCCCGTACGGCCTTGCTCTCGGCTTCAAGAAGCGTGAGGCCGAAATGGCGACCCACACCGCCGCCGGGGAGGCGGAACGGTGCGCCGCTACCGGGTTCCCCGCCCCGCGTCCATGAGACCGGTCCGCGCGGCCCCGGCCGTCCGTCTCCCTGACCGCCGCCACCCTGCTGCGGGCGGCCGGGCTGCACGGTCACGCGTACGCCATCGACGCGATGCTCTGCGCCACGGCCCTCGCCCAGCAAGGTCGCGTCACCGTCCTGACGTCCGACGTCGAGGACATCACCCTGCTCACCACGGAGCACCCCCGCGTGACCGCTGAGAAGGTCTGGCTCCCGCCGCGCGGCATCAGGGACCGGACCGCGATCGGCTCATCGCCGTTGCCACTCCTCTGCCAGGAGTCGGTAGGAGCGGGCCCGGTCGGAGTGGTCGTGGGTGATGGTGGTGATGATCAGTTCGTCGGCGCCGGTGGCCTCCTGCAGTTGTTCGAGCTGGTCCGCGACCCGTCCGGGTGAGCCGACGAACTGGGTGTCGACGCGGTCGGCGACCAGGGCCCGGTCGGCTTCGGTCCAGGCGTGGGCGCGGGCCTCGTCCGGGGTCGGGAAGGGGATGGCGCCCTCGGCGGTGCGGATGCTGCGGACCCACGGGCCGTAGCCGGCGGCGAGTTCGCGTGCGGTCTCGTCGTCCTCGGCGACCACGACGTCGGCGGAGACGCTGACGTAGGGCTTGTCGAGGTGGTCGGAGGGCTGGAACGCGGCCCGGTAGGCCTCGGCCGCCTCCAGTACGGTGGCCGGGCTGACGTGGTAGTTGGCGGTGAAGCGCAGGCCGTTGCGGCCGGCGACGTCGGCGCTCTGTCCGCCGCTGCTGCCGAGGATCCAGACCTCCACGTCCGCGCCCTCGCCGGGGACGGCGTGCGCCTCGGTCCCGTCCGCGGCACGGTAGTCGCCGCGCAGGAGCGCGAGGATGTCGTCGACCTGCTCGCCGTAGTCCTGAGGGCGGGCGCCGGGCTGGTGGAGGAGCTGCTGCTGGAGCCGGAAGCGGGGGGAGCCGAGCAGGTGCTCGAAGGAGAACCGGGGCGGGATCTTCAGGCCGTTGGGGGCGTGCCCGTCGACGACGGGGGCCGTGGTCGGCCGGGGGTCCGCCGTCTGCCCGGAGGGTCGTCCGCCGGACCGGCCGAGACCCAGGTCGAGCCTCCCGGGGTGCAGGGCGTCCAGCAGTCCGAACTCCTCGACGGTGGACAGGGCGGTGCGGTGCCCGAGCTGTACGGCGCCGGAGCCGATCCTGATGGTGGAAGTGGCGGAGGCGGTCAGGGCCAGCACGACGGCGGGAGAGGCTCCGGCCACGCCCGGGTTGAGGTGGTGCTCGGCGAACCAGTAGCGGGCGTAGCCGAACCGCTCGGTCTGCCGGGCCAGGTCGATGGTGTTGCGCAGCGCCTGGGCGGCGCTGGAGCCGGACGGGATCGGAACGAGGTCGAGGACTCCGAGCGGGATACCGGACATGGTCGGGTGCTGCTCCTCAGCGGTCGGTGGGCGCGGGCGCCGGTACGGATACGAGTTCGGGCTCGGGTGCCGCGGTGACCGGAACCCAGGGGAAGGGCGGGTCGGGGATGTCACGTCGCAGTACCGGCGCGACCTCGGACTGGAAGAGTTCGAGCGAAGCCCGGTGCCGGGCGTGGGTGAGACCGCTCGCGTCGGCCTGCAGGTGGAGCACGCCGTGTCCGAACCGCTCGTGGTAGCGGTGCACCTTGTCGATGGTCTGCTGCGGGCTGCCGATCAGCGCCGAGCTGCGTTCGACGAAGTCCTCCAGGGTGGTGAACACCGGCTCCAGGCCCTGGGGGAGGCGCTCACCTCGCCCTGCCTCCGGACGCGGCGGAACAGCTCGTAGCCCTCGGCGTTGCGGTCCCACTGGTCCTCGGGCGTGACGCGCGGGCGTCGGGGTGGGCCAGGCCGAGGTGGTCGCGGAGCGTGGTGCCCGCGTAGTCGTGGCGGAACACTCCGCGTTCCTGGAGCAGCGGGACGACGGTGTCGGCGAACGCGTCGAGGCCGCCGGGGGTGAGGTGCGGAACCAGGATGAAGCCGTCGGCGGCGTCCGTCTGGACGAAGTGGTCGATGGTGTCGGCGACGGTGGCCGGGGAACCGACGAACGACTGGCGGCCGGTGGTCTCGATGACCAGTTCGCGGATCGACAGGTTCTCCGCGGCCGCGCGCTCGCGCCACTGCCTGGCGACGGCGAGCGGGTCGCGGAACATCCGGACACTGGCGCGGCCGCGCGCGATGGTGTGCTCGCCGGGGTCCGGGTCGATGTCCGGGAGCGGGCCGTCCGGGTCGTACGCGGAGAGGTCCCGGTTCCAGACGTGTTCGAGGTACGCGATCGCGGTCTGGCCGCTGACCTGCCGGCGTCGTACCTCACGGGCCAGCTCCTGTGCCTCGGCGTCGGTGTCGCCGAGTACGAAGGTCGCCGCGGGCAGGATCAGGAGCTGGTCGTGGCTTCGGCCGTGGTGGGCCAGACGTCCCTTCACGTCGGTGTAGAAGGCCCGGCCGGCCTCCAGCGCGCTGTGCCGGCTGAAGATGGCGTCGGCCTCGGCGGCGGCGAACTCGCGGCCCTCTTCGGAGTCGCCCGCCTGGAAGATCACCGGGCGGCCCTGCGGGCTGCGCGGGACGTTGAACCGGCCGGTGATGTCGAAGTGCTGCCCCTGGTGGACGAAGGCGCCGGCTTGCGCGTCGTTGAGGAAGAGGCCGGATTCCCGGTCGGCGACGATCTCGTCGCCGTGCCAGGAGTCGAACAGCTCGGTTGCGGTGGACAGGAACTCCCTGGCCCGGGAGTAGCGCCGGCTCTCCGGCAGGAAGCCGCCGCGCCGGAAGTTCTCGCCGGTGAAGGCGTCCCAGGAGGTGACGACGTTCCAGGCGGCGCGTCCGCCGGACAGGTGGTCCAGGCTGGCGAACTGGCGGGCCACCTCGTAGGGCTCGTTGAAGGTGGAGTTGATGGTGCCGGTCAGGCCGAGACGTTCGGTGACGGCGGCGAGCGCGGACAGGACCGTGAAGGTGTCGGGCCGCCCCACCACGTCGAGGTCGTATATCCGGCCGCCCTGTTCGCGCAGTCGCAGTCCCTCGGCGAGGAACAGGAAGTCGAACTTGGCGCGTTCGGCGGTGCGCGCGAAGTGCGCGAACGAGCTGAAGTCGATGTGGCTGCCGGCCCGGGGGTCGCTCCACACGGTGGTGTTGTTGACGCCGGGGAAGTGGGCCGCAAGATGGATCTGCTTCAGGGGCTTGCCGGTGGTCGGGTTCGTCATGGCAGTACGGCTCCTGCCGCTCGGACGGCGGTGGCGTAGCGGTTCGCGGGACGGGCGAGTCCGAGCAGCCCCCGGAGGGTGTCTGCCTCGTAGGCGTGCCGGAAAGCGCCCCGGCGTTGGAGTTCGGGCACCAGGCCCCGTGTGATCTGCTCCAGGTCGTGGCCGATCACTCCGGGGCGGAGCCGGAAGCCGCTGAGGCCGGCCTGACGCAACTCCACTAGCAGATCGGCCAGCCGGCCGGGCGTGCCCGTGAACACCCGGGCGTCGCTGGTGTAGGCGGGGCCCGCGAGGTCGTCCAGGCGGGCCTTGTGGTACTCCGCCGCCTCGGGGTCGTCGTCCAGGAAGACGACCAAGTCACCGAAGACGTGCAGTCGTTCCCCCGCCCGCCCTGCGGCGTCCTGTGCGGCACGGATCTCGGCGACGATGACGCGAGCCTGGTCGGTGTCGTGCGGGGTGACGTACCCGATGTCGGCGGAGCGGCCCACCAGCCGGTACGCCACGCTGTCGTGCGCGAGCGCGCTGACGAGGGGTTGGCCTTGCGGGGGCCGGGGGGTGATCGAGGGGCCCTTGACGCTGAAGTGCTTGCCCTCGAAGTCGATGTAGTGCAGCTTGTCGCGGTCGATGAAGCGTCCGGTGGCGACGTCACGGATCTCCGCGTCGTCCTCCCAGCTGTCCCACAGGCGGCGCACCACCTCGATGTGGTCGGCGGCCTCCTCGAGGAGTTCGGCGATCAGGTCCCGGCCGGCCGGGGTGTCCCGGTCCTCGATGCGGAGGGGCGGGAAGGTACGGCGGCCGAAGTGCGCCGCCTCGTCCCGCCGCGCCGTCACCTGGACGCGCAGGCCCGCGCGGCCGCCGCTGACGTGGTCCAGCGTGGCGATCGCCTTGGAGACGTGGAACGGCTCGGTGTGGGTCGCGACCACGGTCGGCACGAGCCCGATGTGCCGGGTCAGCGGTGCGACCCGGGCGGCGACGAGCACGGCGTCCAGTCGGCCCCGGACCTGGTCGGTGCGCTCGTCCGTCTCCGTGGGGTGCGAGGACTGGAGTCCGAGCCCGTCCTCGAACGTCACGAAGTCGAGCAGGCCGCGTTCGGCCTCGGTCACGAGGTCGGCCCAGTAGCCGGCGGTGAACAGGTCGTGGGGCCGAGCGTCCGGCTCGCGCCACGCCGCCGGGTGCCAGCCGGCGCCGTCCAGTGCCACGGCAAGGTGAAGAGAGGGAGGTGCGGACACGAGAAGGGGGCCTTCCTGGTCGACCGTACGGGGTCATCGGCCCTCGTGCGGAGGGCTCGACGGCGGGGAGCAGGTCAGGGACGACAGGCGGGGAACAGGTCAGGAACGACAGAGGGCGCCGGCCACCCGTCGCAGATCGATGTGGGGGCGGGAGTGCGGGCGGACGCAGCCGTGCGCGAGGAGAACCGCGGCAGCCGGGGCGAGCACACGGGAAGCGGGGAAGACGGGGGACGGCACCGTCACCTCCGCTCTTCCGGTTGCTCGTCCTGCTCGGGCCGGGCCTGCCGCACGCTCCGGCGCGGCAGGTCCCCCTGTCCTCGCAGCCTAGGAGGAGCCGGACGGGCGAAGGTGGAGGGCGTGTTTCGGTTCCATGAAACCGTCCGGGTGCCCTTGGCGTGGCCGGGCGGCCGTCCCGCCCGCGATGTGAGCCGCCCAGTCCAGGATCGGCACGGCCGCCCCCGCGGCCTTCAGTCCTCTGCAGTGGGCGTGGTGCCCACCGGCGATGCCGTCGAGGCTGAGGTGCCGGCCGAAGGCGGGGTGGGCGGCCTCACGGGCAGGCCGGCTCGCCGCCGTGCCGGGGACTCGCCGTCCGGGTCCGTCGCCCGGTACGGCCCCGACTGCCGCAGCGGCACCGCTGCGAGGCCGGACGCGTACCCCTCGTCGCACACCACCACGACGGTCCGGTCATGGCCGGTGACCTCCGGCGACCGGTGGTCGCCGAGCGGATCGAGCCGCCGCTCCGGCTCACGGTCAGGCTGCTCGGCCGACGGCAGCCGGCGGGGCCGTACGACTGCCGAGGGCGTCGGAGAACTGGTCGACGACCTGGGCGAGGGCCTCGGCGGCGCCCGGCGCGACGGTCAGGGCGCCGTCGTCGCCCACCTGGATGTCCTTGTCGAGGGTGAACCAGCCCTGGACGATGTGCGCGGCGCCCATGGAGCTGAGCACGGGGCGCAGGGCGTAGTCGATCGCCAGGACGTGCGCGGTGGTCCCACCGGTCGCCAGCGGAAGGACCGTCTTGCCGACGAGGCCGTACTGCGGCAGCAGGTCGAGCAGGGACTTCAACAGCCCCGAGTAGGCCGCCTTGTAGACGGGCGTGCCGATCACGACTCCATCGGCGCGGGCGAACAGCTCGGTCGCCTCGACGATCGCCGGGTGCCGGAAATCGGCGCCGAGGAGGGCCTCGGCGGGGATGGTACGGACGTCCAGCGGGATCACCTCGTGTCCCCGGGCCGTGAGCCGCCGGTCCAGATGGCGCAGCAGCCGGGCGGTACGAGAGGTGGCGGAGGGGCTTCCGGAGACGGAGAGGACGGTGGCCATGGCGGACCTTTCGGGAGCGAGTACGGGGATGTGCGTGGGACGGTGCGGGGCCGGGCCGCGTACGCGACGGACCGCGGTGTGCGCGGCCCCGCTTCCCGTGACGGCTACTTGCCGGTCTGGGGCAGACCGGGCGGGTTGATCGTGGACGTGGTCACGGCCTCGTCGGACAGGCCCCAGCGCTGCAGCACCTTGGCGTACGTGCCGTTCCCGATGACGTGGTCGAGCGCGTCGGCGAGCGGCTCGGCCAGGCCGTTGTCCTTCTTGGTGGTGGCGGCGATGAGGCCCTGGAGGGTGGAGCCGGCTCCGGAGTACGTGCCGACGACCTCGGTCTTGCCGGTGGTGGCCGCGTGGTAGGCGGCGGTCGGATGGGGACCGAGGTAGAGGTCGATACGGCCGGACTGGAGGGCGAGGTAGGTGTCGCTGTCGTCCTGGTAGTACTTGATGTCCACCGGCTTGCGGCCGGCCTTCTCGTTCGCCTTGCTCCATTCGACGAGCAGCTTCTCCTGGTTGGTGCCGCTGCCCACGGCGACCGTCCTGCCCGCCACGTCCTCGGGCCCGGTGATCTTCAGGCCGCTGCCCTTCTTCGCCTCGAAGCCCAGGTTGTCCTCGCGGTAGGTGGCGAAGTCGTACTTCTCCTTGCGCTCCTCGGTGACGGTGATGTTGCTGAAGCCGACGTCGTACTTGGAGCTGTCGAGGCCGACGAAGATGTTCTCCCAGGAGACCGTGTTGATGTGCGGCTTGAGGCCGAGCACGTCGGCGACCAGATGGGCGATGTCGGGCTCGACACCGATGACGGTCTTGTTGTCGGTGGCGAAGAAGGTCAGCGGCGCGGCCGAGCCGGAGGAGTCGACGATCTCCAGGGTGCCTCGCTTGCGGATCTCCTCCGGGACCTCGGCGGCGATGGAGTCGACCCTGCCGGTGGTGACGCGGTTCTGGTCGGGGCTCAGGTTGATCTTCACCGTGCCGCCCGACGCGGCCGCGACCTCGGTCGTGCCGCCGTCGGAAGGGTTGCCGCACGCGGCGAGGACGAGGGCTGCGGTCAGTCCCAGCGAGGCGGCAGTGGTGGTACGGCGGCGTATCGAGGTGGACATGGTCGTGCTCCTTGCCGGGGGAGGTCGGGGGGCGGGCGTGAGGGGTCGGTAGGGGTGGTCAGAGGACCTTGGAGAGGAAGGCGCGAGTGCGCTCGTGCCGCGGGTCGTCCAGGACGGCCGCCGGCGGACCCTGCTCCACGACGACACCGCCGTCCATGAACACCACGGTGTCGGCGACCTCGCGGGCGAAGCCGATCTCGTGGGTCACGACGATCATGGTGGTGCCGGTGCGGGCCAGGTCCTTGATGACGTCGAGGACCTCGCCGACGAGTTCCGGGTCGAGCGCCGAGGTGGGCTCGTCGAAGAGCAGCACCTTGGGCTGGAGGGCGAGTGCGCGGGCGATGGCCACGCGCTGCTGCTGGCCGCCGGAGAGCTGCCTCGGATAGGCGTCGGCCTTGTCGGCGAGGCCGACGCGGTCGAGGAGCCGGCGGGCGGTCTCCTCCGCTTCCTCGCGCGGGCGGCGCAGTGCGGAGACGGGGGCCTCGATCAGGTTGTCCAGCACGGTCAGGTGCGGGAAGAGGTTGAAGTTCTGGAAGACGAACCCGATGTGGGTGCGCTGTTTGAGGACGTCCTTCTCCTTCAGCTCGTACAGCTTGCCGCCGGAGCGGCGGTAGCCGATGAGCTCGCCGTCGATGCTGATCCAGCCGCGGTTGACCTTCTCCAGGTGGTTGATGGTGCGCAGCAGGGTGGATTTCCCGGAGCCGGAGGGGCCGAGGATCACGGTGATCTCGCCGGCGCGGACCTTCAGGTCGACGCCGCGCAGCACCTCCAGCGGGCCGAAGCTCTTGTGGACGCCGTGGACGTCCACCATGACGCCGTCGGCTGTCGGCTTCGCGTCCTCGACGGCCTCGGTCACGTCGCTCATCGGTTCTCTCCCAGGGGCTTCGGGGGTACGACGGGCTGGTCGCGCCGTGCGGCCGCCTCGCGCAGGTCGCGTACGAAGCGCCGGGCGCGCCGGAGCGGGGTGGGCGGCGGAGTGCGGTCGGCGCCTCGGGCGAAGTGGCGTTCCACGTAGTACTGCGCGACCGACAGCAGGGTGGTGAGGACCACGTACCAGGCGGTGGCGACAAGGAGCAGGGGGATCACCCGGCCGTTGCGGCCGTAGATCACCTGCACCTGGTAGAAGAGCTCGCCGATGGACATCACGTACACCACCGAGGTGCCCTTGAGCAGGCCGATGACCTCGTTGCCTGCCGTGGGCAGGATGGCGCGCATGGCCTGCGGCAGTACGATCCGGCGGATCTGTCGCAGCCGGGGGATGCCGAGGGCGGCGGCGGCCTCCGACTGCCCGTGGTCGACGGCGATCACGCCGCCGCGCACGATCTCGGCGGCGTAGGCCGCCTGATGGAGCGTCAGCCCGATGACGGCGGCGCCGATGGTGCCGATGAGGCTGTTGCTGTCGACGGACCAGAGCACCGGCCCGAAGGGGATGCCGACGCCCAACTCCTCGTACAGGGCGCTCAGGTTGAACCAGAACACCAGCTGGACGATCATCGGGACGGACCGGAAGATCCAGATGTAGGACCAGGCGACGGTCTGCAGCACCGGGCTGCCCGACAGCCTCATGAACGCCAGGACGGTGCCGAGGAGAAAGCCGAGGACGGTGGCGTACGCGGTGAGCTGGAGGGTCACCCACACCGCCTGGACGATCGTCTCGGACAGGAAGTAGGCGCGGAAGACGCCCCACTCCCAGACCGGGTTGGTGGCCAGCCCGTGCACGAACTGGGACACCAGCACGATCACGGCGACGGCCGCCGCCCAGCGGGCGTAGTGGCGGACGGGGACGACCTCGAGGGCGGCCGGGTCGTCCGGGGCCGGCCGTGTTTCGCGGTCGGCGCCAGGGGAGGCCGCGCCCGGTGGCGCGGCGGTGGGATCGGCGGTGAGAGCCATCGTGGTGTTCCTGCTCAACTCTCATGTGTGCTCGGGCGGGTTGATCTGGGACGTGTCGATCGCGGAGGCAGCGGTGCCCCACTTCCCGAGGATCCGGGCGTACGTGCCGTCCTTGATCAGCTCGTTGACGGCGGCCTGGAACGCCCTGGTGAGCGGGGAGCCCTTCTTGAAGGCGAAGCCGACGTCGAGGCGGTGGTACTCGCCGAGGAAGGCGGTCTGCGCGGCGGGCTGCGCCGCCTGGTGGCGCAGCCCGTTGATGGTCGACATGACGACGTCGATCCGGCCCTGCTGGAGCGCGGTGAGCGTCGCGCCGTTCTCCGAGTAGACCTTGACGTCGTACGGCTTCTTGCCGGCCTCGGCGCACACGCCCTTCTTCGCGGTCAGGGTCGCCTCGAAGGTGGTGCCGGCACCGGTGCCGATGGTCAGCCCGCACAGCTGGGTGAGGTCGGTGACCTTCGTCGTGAGGGTGGGGTTGCCCTTCCTCACCGCGAAGCCCTGGCCGTCGTTGATGTAGGTGACGAAGTCGACGGTCTTCAGGCGTTCGGCGGTGACGCCGAAGTTGCCGGTGCCGACGTCGTACTTGCCGCTGCCGAGGGCGGGCAGGATCGTCTCGAAGGAGGCGTCCTGCCGCTCCAGCTTCACACCGAGGACCTTGGCCACCGCGTCGGCCATGTCGATGTCCTGGCCGGCGGGCGGCTTGTCCTGCCCGTTCGGGTAGTACGCGCCGGGCGGGGATCCGATCGAGCTGCCGATCCGCAGCGTGCCCGCCTCGCGTACGTCGGCGGGCAGGAGGGCGGCGGCGGATTCCACCTTGCGTACGGCGGCGATCGGGTCGTCGGTCGGCGCCGGTGATGCCTGGGCGCCCACCGGGGTGCTGCCCGAGGGGTCGCCGGAACCGCAGGCGGTCAGGGCGATGAGGGGCGCCAGCGCGGCGGTGGCGGCGGCGACGCGCAGACAGCGCAGGTGTGTTCCGATGTCACGGGCGCTCACAGACGTGCCGCCTTTCCTGGGTGGGTCGCGGTTGCCGGCAGGTGTTTTTCGAAGGGCAGCGGGCCGATGGCCTCCGGGTCGGCCTCCGTGTCGAACAGCGGGGCGTAGCCGGTGGCCAGGTACAGGCCGCGGGCCTCGGGCTGGCGTGGGCCGGTGGTCAGGTAGATCCGCCGGTAGTCACGGGCGCTCGCCTCGCGTTCCAGTTCGGCGACGACACGTCTGGCGAGGCCCTTGCGGCGGTGGGCGGAGTGCGTCCAGATCCGTTTCAGCTCGGCCGTGGTCGCGTCGTAGCGGCGGAAGGCGCCGCCCGCGACCGGCTCGCCGTGTTCGAGGAGCAGGAGCAGGATGCCGCCGTGCGGGGCGGTGAACTCCTCGTCGGGGTAGCGGGAGAACTCGGCGTGCGCGTCCTTGCCGTAGCGCCGGGAGTACTCGTCGCCCAGTTCCCGCAGCAGGGGCCGGACGCGGGGGTCGGAGACAGGGACGTGGATCACCGACGGTTCCGGGGTGTACGTCATCACCTCACCACCGCGAGGGTGCCGCGCGCCGCCCGCTCGGCGTCGCGCTTGGCGACCTCCTCGCGGACGATCGGGATCACGTACCGGCCGAAGTCGACGGCGTCGCCCAGAAGGTCGTAGCCGCGGGCGGAGAGGATGTCGACGCCGAGGTCGTAGTAGTCGAGGAGCGCCTGGGCGACCGTCTCCGGGGTGCCGACCAGGGCGTTGGAGTTGCCGGACCCTCCGGTCGCGGCGGCGGTCGGGGTCCACAGGGCGCGGTCGTAGCGCTCCCCCGCCTCGGCGATGGCGATCAGCCGCTGCGAGCCGGCGTTTTCCGGGGCGCCGGTGCGGTGCCGCCGCTTGGGTCCTGCCGCGCCCCGGTCCCGGATGGCGTCGAGGGTGCGGTGGGCCTTCTCCCAGGCCAGTTCCTCGGTCGGGGCGATGATCGGCCGGAACGCCACCTGGATGCGGGGCACATCGGTCCGGCCCGCGGCCTTCGCGGCGGCCTTCACGGCCTCGATCTGCTCGGCGGTCCTGGCCAGGGGCTCGCCCCACAGGCAGTAGACGTCGGCCTCGGCGCCCCCGGCCTCGTACGCCGCCGGCGACGATCCCCCGAACGACACGTCGGGACGGGGACGTTGCGCCGGGAAGACGTCACTGACGAAGTCGTGGAAGCGGTAGTGCTCGCCTTCGTGGTCGAAGGGCTCGTGGGTGGTCCAGATCTTCTTGACGATCCGGATGTACTCGCGGGTGCGGGCGTAGCGCTCGTCCTTGGTGAGCGTGTCGCCCTCACGGCCCTGCTCGTGATCGTTGCCGCCGGTGATGAAGTGCACGGTCAGCCTGCCCTCGCTGATCTGGTCGAGGGTGGCGAAGGTCTTGGCGGCGAAGGTGGGGTACGAGACGTTGGGCCGGTGGGCGAGGAGGAGCTGGAGACGGTCCAGCCGGCTCGCGACGTACGCGGCGGCCGGCGCGGGGTCGGGCGATCCGGAGCCGTAGGCGAACAGCACCCGGTCCCAGCCGTGGTCCTCGTGCGCCCGGGCGAGCCGGAGCGTGTACTCCTTGTCGAAGGCGGCGCCGGAGCGCGGGGTGGTTTCGGAGCCGTCGTTGGTGGCGGCGATGCCAAGGAACTCCACGGGCATGGGAGATGGCCTTTCCTCAAGTCCTCGGGCCGTGCCGTCGTGCGGCGGCACGGGCCGGGCACGGCGGAGCAGGGCAGCCTTCGGCGCGGACGGTGTGACGGCGCTTCAGGGTGCTGGGAAACAGGTCGGAACGGGTGTGACGACGCCGGGGCGGGGACCTCGGGCGAGGGAGGGCGGCGGCAGCGCGGTCAGGTCTCGCAGGACGGTCCGTACGCGGGCTCGACGTGTGCCGAGCACCTGCGTACGACGGTGCCACGAGGGAAGGAACTCGGCCCGCGACGGGGTCACCGAGGGAGGGAAGGGCCGGTCAGACGGCCCGCTGCCGCGTCAGGCGCAACACGCCGCGGACCACACCCGACCGAAGTCGATGTGGTCACGGGTGACCAGGCGCTGCTCGGCGTTCATGCGACCAATTGAGCAGTACATCGTGCTTCCCGTCAACCACGGCCCGGATGCCGGACCGGCGTCGGGCGGCTCCCGGGGGCCGGTGTGGTTGACACCTGCGCGCGGTGCGCCCGTACGATCGAGGCCGGACCGGCTCCGCCGCGCGCGGTGGCCGTACCGGCCGCGTTGAGGGACGCGGCGAGTGTGACGACGTCGGAGACCAGCCTCCAACCCAGTGCCCCGCGCCGGGTCCGTCCGGAGTCCGTGCACGTGCGCCGCCGGGTGGCCACCGCCGCCCGCGCCTCCCTCACCTGGAGAGCCTTCTGATGGCTTCGCCGTCCGACGTCCACCGCCCCTCCCCCGTCTCCGCGTCCTTCCCACCTCCACGACACCCGAGCCCCTCCGACGGTCGGGGCCACGAAGTCGATCTCCCGCGGATCGTGCCGCGCCGGCACGTCGGCCGCCGGCTGACGGCCGTCGTCGCGCTGCTGGTCTTCGCGATGGTGGTCAACTCCGTCGTCCGCAACCGCGCCTTCCAGTGGGACGTGGTCGGCCGCTACTTCACCACCACCGCCGTGCTGGAGGGGTTGCTCCTCACCCTGTGGCTGACCGGTGTGGTGATGGTGCTCGGCTTCCTGCTCGGCACTCCCCTGGCCGTGATGCGCCTGTCCGCCAACCCGGTTCTGCGCACGCTGAGCTGGGGCTACGTGTGGATCTTCCGGTCCACCCCGCTGCTGGTGCAGCTGCTGTTCTGGTTCAACATCGGCGCGCTCTACCCCACGCTGGGACTCGGCATCCCCTTCGGGCCCGAGTTCGTCACCGTCAAGACCGTCAACCTGCTCGGCCCCACCCTCACCGCCGTCATCGGCCTGACCCTGCACGAAGCCGCCTATGCCGCAGAGGTGGTGCGCGGCGGCATCCTCTCGGTCGACGCCGGCCAGACGGAAGCCGCCCAGGCTCTCGGCATCGGCAGGCCGCGCGCCCTGCGCCGGATCGTCGTCCCCCAGGCGATGCGCGCCATCGTCCCGACCGCGGGGAACATGCTGATCGGCACCCTGAAGGGCACCAGCATCGTCAGCGTCCTCGCGGTGCACGACCTGCTGTACTCGGTGCAGCTGGTCTACAACCAGACGTACCAGGTCATCCCGCTGCTGATGGTGGCCACCGTCTGGTACATCGCCGTCACCACCGTGCTCGGCGCGGGTCAGTTCTACGTCGAGCGCCACTACGCACGCGGCTCCGCCCGTGCGCTGCCGCCCACCCCCCTGCGGCGGCTCGGGATCCGTCTGGCCGATCTGCGCGCCCGGCTGGAGAGGGCGACCGCGCGACGCGGATGATGAACGGCACGCTTCAGGCGCGTGTCGTGAAATCCGGAATGTGATACGGCGCTGTTTCTCGCATTGACGTGGCTCATTCCCGCTGCCAGCCTCGTTGGCATGAGCCAGTCAGCGAACCTCAGCACGCGGCTGCACGTCGATCTCCGGCGGCATGCCAGCGCTCTCTGTGTGTTCTGCTGCGACTGCTAGACGACCTGCCGGCGGGCACGTCACAGGCCGCCGCCCCGGACGTCCCCGCACGCGTGCGGCGTGTTCACCGCTTCTCCTTCCCCGCGCTTTCCCTGGTTCCTGACTCTCTCCGGAATTCGGCGGCACCCCCTGCGCCGCGATTCCGTCGCATTCCTCCAGGGCGCCGTGGACGGATTCGTCCACGCTCCTCACCGCTCTCCGATCCGCCTTCGAGGCCCCCGCCCCATCGGCCCCCTCCGAACAGGACATACCCATGAGCACGTTGTCCCCGGCGAACCGGCGCCAGTTCCTCGCCCTGCTCGGCCTCTCGGCCGTCGCGGTCGGCTGCGGCACGGCCGCGGGTAGCGGCGGCTCCGCCAAGGGTGGCACCAAGACGCTCCGCTACCAGGGCTGGACCGGCCAGGTCACCCCCGCCGAACTCGCACAGGACCTCGGCTACCTGGAGGACGTGAGACTGGAGTGGGTCGGCAACACCATCAGCGGCCCTCAGGACATCCAGTCGGCGGCCACCGGCCAGACCGACTTCGGCGGCGCGTTCAACGGAGCGGTGGTCAAGCTGGCCGCGAGCGGCGCCCCGATCAAGGCAGTCATCAGCTACTACGGCTCCGACAAGGACTCCTACAGCGGTTACTACGTCCTCGCCGACAGCCCCGTCCGCTCCGCCCGCGACCTCATCGGCAGGAAGGTCGGCATGAACACCCTCGGCGCGCACTCCGAGGCCATGCTCGACATCTACCTCCAGCGCGGCGGGCTGTCCCCGGCGGACGCCGACAAGGTCGAGCCCCTCGTCGTGCCTCCCGTGAACACCGAACAGTCCCTGCGCCAGAAGCAGATCGACGTCGCCGTGCTCGGCGGGGTCCTGCGCGACAAGGCGTTGGCGAAGGGAGGGCTGCGGCCGCTGTTCACCGACCACCGGCTCCTGGGCTCCTTCAGCGCCGGCACGTACGTGCTGACCGAACGCTTCATCAAGCAGAACCCGGACACGGTACGGACCTTCGTCACCGCGGTGGGCCGGGCACTCGACTGGTCGCGCGCCACCCCGCGCGACGAGGTCGTCGCCCGGATGACGGAGATCGTCCGGAAGCGGAAGCGGAACGAGGACCTCGACGCCCTGCGCTACTGGAGGTCGTACGGCGTGGCCGGGTCCGGCGGGCGCATCACGGGCAAGGAGCTCCAGCTCTGGATCGACTGGCTGGCCCAGCGCGGAGACGTCGACCGCGGCCGGGTCCGGCTCGACGACCTCTACACCAACGACTTCAACCGCAACGGGAGGTGACCTCGTGACCGCCGCGCATACAGCGAAGATCGTCTTCGACGGGGTGCGCAAGGAGTTCCCCGTCAAAGGCAGGGACGGCGCACACTCGGTCGTCACCGCGCTCGACGGTGTCGACCTGACCGTCGGCGCCGGTGAGTTCCTCGTCGTGGTGGGGCCCAGCGGCTGCGGCAAGTCGTCGCTGCTCGACCTCCTCGGCGGCCTGTCCCGGCCCACCTCGGGCCGCATCCTGCTCGACGGCTCCCCCGTGACCGGGCCGGACCTCGACCGGGGCATCGTGTTCCAGCAGTACGCGCTGCTGCCCTGGCGCACCGCCCAGGGCAACGTCGAGTTCGGGCTCGAGGCCATCGGTGTCCCCCGGCGCGAACGGGCGACCCGGGCCCGGGAGTTCCTGGACCTGGTCGGGCTGAGCGGGTTCGAGGGCCGGCATCCGCACGAGCTGTCGGGCGGGATGCGGCAGCGGGTCGCCATCGCCCGAAGCCTCGCGTACGACCCGGACGTGCTGCTGATGGACGAGCCGTTCGCGGCGCTGGACGCCCAGACACGGGAGTCGCTCCAGGACGAACTGCTGCGCATCTGGAAGGCCACCGGCAAGACGGTCGTCTTCATCACGCACGGCATCGACGAGGCCGTGCACCTGGGGCAGCGGGTGGCCGTGATGACCTCCAGGCCCGGCCGGATCAAGGAGGTCGTACCGATCGACCTGTCTGCCCCGGGGGACGGCGACGACCCGCGCTCCAGCCCCGGGTTCTCCCGCCACCGGCACCACATCTGGTCCCTGCTCCGCGACGAGGTGTCCAGGGCCCAGCAGGAGGAGAGGGAGGGAGTCGCCGTATGAGTACCGTGACCACCGAGGCCGGTACCGGCCTCGCCGTCCGTCCCGGGGCGGCGTCCCCGAAGACCACCGCCCGGCCCCCGGTACGCCCCAGGCGGTCTTGGTGGGCGCCGCGCCGACTGGCGTACGGGCTCGTCAGGACCGGCACCAGGTCGGCGGCCGTCGTGGCCCTGCTCCTGCTGTGGGAGGCCGCGCCCCGGCTCGGCCTCGTCGACCGGACGTTCCTTCCCCCGTTCAGCGAGGTCGCCCAGGCGTGGTGGCGGCTCGCCGCCGACGGGCAGCTCGCCGACAACGCGCGGGCCAGCCTCACCCGCTCCCTCAGCGGCTTCGGGATCGCGGTGGCGTTCGCCGTACCCCTCGGTCTGCTGATCGGCTGGTACCGGCCGGTGGCGGATCTGCTCGGGCCGCTGCTCGAAGTCTTCCGCAACACCGCCGCCCTCGCCCTGCTGCCGGTGTTCGTGCTGCTGCTCGGCATCGGCGAGACGTCCAAGATCTCGATCGTCGTGTACGCCTGCACCTGGCCCGTGCTGCTCAGCACCATCAGCGCCGTACGGTCCGTGGACCCGACCCTGCTCCGGCTGGCGCGGTCGCTCGACCTTCCCGCGACACGGCTGTTCCAGAAGGTGATCCTCCCGGCGTCGGTGCCGGCGGTGTTCACGGGCGTCCGGCTGGCGGGAGCCGTGTCCATCCTGGTCCTGGTGGCCGCCGAGATGATCGGCGCCAAGGCGGGGCTCGGCTATCTGATCAATGCCTCGCAGTACAACTTCGCCATCCCGCAGATGTACGCCGGGATCATCACGATCTCCGCGATCGGCGTGGTCTTCAACCAGCTCCTCGTCGCTCTGGAGCGGCGCCTCAGCTCCTGGCGCGTCCCCGCGAACGGCTGAACCACGCCCAGCCGCCTCCCCGTACTCGCCCACCCACCCAGGACACCGCCATGCCCGGATCACCGCCCCGTCCCCGTCACCTGCATCTGAACGCCTTCCTGATGAACGCCGGCCACCACGACGCCGCCTGGCGGCACCCCCGCACCACGCCGGAGCGCGTCACCGATCTGACGTACTTCCAGGAGCTGGCCCGGACCGCCGAGCGCGGGCTGCTCGACTCGGTGTTCCTCGCCGACGGGCTCGCCCTGTGGGGCAACGCCCGCCACAACGCACTGGGCGGCTTCGAGCCGCTCACCCTCCTGTCGGCGCTGGCCGTCGCCACCGAGCGCATCGGGCTCATCGCCACCGTCTCGACCACGTTCAACGAACCGTTCACGACGGCCCGGGCCTTCGCCTCCCTCGACCACCTCAGCGGCGGCCGGGCCGGATGGAACATCGTGACCTCGGGAACCGTCGACGAGGCCCGCAACTTCGGCCGCGACGAACACCTGGAGCACGGCCTGCGCTACGAGCGGGCCCGGGAGTTCGTCGACGTCACCGTCAAGCTGTGGGACAGCTGGGCCGACGACGCCATCGTCCTCGACCGCGCGGGCGGCGTCTACGCGGACACCGACAAGGTCCGGCCCATCGACCACCGCGGGACGCGCTTCCGGGTGCGCGGCCCCCTGAACGTGCCCCGCTCCCCGCAGGGGCACCCGTTGCTGGTGCAGGCGGGATCGTCGGAGGACGGCAAGGAGTTCGCGGCCCGGTACGCGGAGGCAGTGTTCACCGCGCAGCAGACCCTGTCCGACGCCCAGGCGTTCTACAAGGACCTCAAGGGCAGGGCGGCCCGCCACGGCCGGGCCGAGGACGACCTGAGGATCCTGCCCGGCATCTGCCCCGTCCTCGGCTCGACGGAGGCGGAGGCCCGCGCCCTGGAACAGGAGCTCACCGACCTCCAGGTGCCGGAGTACGGCCTCGCCCAGCTCTCCGGGATGCTCGGAACCGACCTGACCGGCCTGCCGCTGGACGGCCCGCTGCCCGAGCTGCCGGCCGAGCACGACATCAACGGCAACAGGAGCCGTTTCGCACTCGTCGCCGAACTCGCACGGCGGGACGGGCTCACCCTGCGCGAGCTGATCGCCCGGCTCGGCGGCGGACGCGGTCACCGGGTCGTCGCCGGCACCGCCGAGCAGATCGCCGACCAGCTCCAGGAGTGGTTCGCCCAGGGTGCGGCCGACGGGTTCAACATCATGCCGCCGTACCTGCCCGGCGGGCTGGACCACTTCGTCGACCAGGTCGTCCCGATCCTCCAGGCCCGCGGCCTTTTCCGTACGGAGTACACCGGCCGCACTCTGCGCGAGCACTACGGGCTGCCGCGGCCGGCGGCCGCCACGGACCCGGCGCCCGAAGCGGCCGCCCCCGCCGGAGGGAAGGCATGACCGGCGGTCCGCTCGACCTCACCACCGACGTCCCCGCCGTCGGGCGGCCGCTCGCCGCCCCCGGCGACCACGGGCCCTCCCGGCCCCTCATCCCCTGAAAGGACCAGCCCCGCATGACCACTTCGCCCCTCGCACCCGCCGCCCCCGCCACGTCGGCCGGATTCGACATCCGAAGGATCGGCGGCCGCATCGGCGCCGAGATCCACGGCCTGGACCTGGCGGGCGGCCTCACTCCGGATACCGTCACGGCGCTCAACGGCGCCCTGCTGGAACACAAGGCCCTCGTCTTCCGCGACCAGAACCTCGACGACGACGGGCAGCTCCGCTTCGCCTCCCTCTTCGGCGAGCTGACGAACGCCCACCCCACCGTGCCGGCCGTCGACGGACGGCCGCAGATCCTGCCGGTGGACGGTGACGAGGGCATCCGCGCCAACCACTGGCACACGGACGTCACCTTCGTCCGCACCCCGCCCAAGGCGTCCACCCTACGGGCCCTGGTCGTCCCGCCGTACGGCGGCAACACCCTGATCGCCAACGCGGCCGCCGCCTACCGGGACCTGCCGGAGCCGCTGCGCGAGCTCGCCGACCGGCTGTGGGCGGTGCACACCAACGCGTACGACTACGCCGAGCCGAAGAACGAGAAGGCCGCCGAGCACCGCAGGCAGTTCGTCTCGCGGCGCTACCGCACCGCCCACCCGGTCGTGCGCGTCCATCCCGAGAGCGGTGAACGGGGCCTGTTCATCGGCGGGTTCGCGCAGAGCCTGATCGGGTTCGGCCCGGCGGAGTCGCGGGTCCTGCTGGGGCTCCTCCAGTCGTACGTCACCCGGCCCGAGAACCTGGTGCGGATCTCCTGGAACGCCGGGGACCTGGTGCTGTTCGACAACCGCATCACCCAGCACTACGCCCCGGACGACTACGGCGACCTGCCGCGCCTGCTGCACCGCGTCACGGTCGCCGGAGACGCCCCCACCGCCGTCGACGGCGCGCACAGCTACGTCGTCGAAGGCGACGAGGCCGCCCACTACACGCCCGTGGCTGCCTGACCCGCCCCGCCCACGGCAGCGGGGCCCCGGCCCGCGACCCGGACCGGGGCCCCGCTGCCGGCCGTCGTCCCGGTGCTCGACCCGACGGATGCGGCGGCCCGCCGTGTGGGGCGGGCCGCCGCGCTCGATGTCGTGGGGGCACGACGGTGCCTGTCGGCCGGGGAGGTGGGGGCACCCCGGCCGGGGCCCGGTGCTGGGCGCGGTCGGCAGCACGACGGGGTCGATGTCCGGCGGCAGGGAGGTGCTGGTGACGGATCCGGCCGGATGGCGTCGTCGTCGTACGCCAGGCGGCTCCGCACGGCCCCGCGGTGCCTGATCGGGTCGCGAAGAGAGAGGGAGAGAAGGACGCGAAGAAGACCAGCGGCCGCAATGCCGCTGCGCGCGCCGAGAGCCCCCGCCAACACTTCCCTACTGGTCGCACAGGAAAAGCCCCACCGCTCGATCCAGGCGGGCGTCACCTCGCCCGACCCGTCGCGATCAGCGACGGGTCGGGCGGGATAATGCCCTCATGCGCATCTCAGCCAAGGTGGACTACGCGGTACGGGCCGCGCTCCTCCTCGCCGGCGCCCCCGAGGGCGGCCCTCTGAAGGCGGAGGCCATCGCCGAGGCGCAGGAGATCCCGCACAAGTTCCTCGAAGGCATCCTCAACGACATGCGCCGCGGCGGGCTGGCGGTCAGCCAGCGCGGCGCCGGCGGCGGCTACCGACTGGCCAGGGCCGCCGAGGACATCTCCGTCGCCGACGTGGTGCGGGCGGTCGAGGGCCCGCTGGTCTCCGTGCGCGGCGTGCGCCCCCCGGAGCTTTCGTACGACGGCCCCGCGCATTCGCTGCTGCCGCTGTGGGTGGCCCTGCGCGCGAACGTCCGCCAGATCCTGGAAGGCGTCTCGCTGGCGGACATCGCCTCGGGCGAACTCCCCGAGGTCGTGCACTCCCTGGCGCAGGATCCGGCCGCCTGGACCAATCCCTGACACGACGCGTGAGACCCCGCCTCTCCCCCGTCTCCGCACCCGAGACGCAGCCGTCCGCCCTTCGGTCACCCTCTTGCCAGGTACGCGCCTCCAGCGCAATATCCCTATCAATTCGATGGGAAAACTAGGGATACGAGGGGGACGCGGCGCCAAGGTGCCCCGATGCCCTCGACACACCTCGGGAGCAGGGCACATGACCACCACCGCGCACCGCCACGGCTCCGCCACCCCACTGGTCCCCGGACCGCACTCCCGCACCTCGGCCTGCCGGTGAGCGCCATGCCGTCGACGCCGACCACGACCCTCCCCCCGTCCGCCGACGAGCGGCGGCGCGAGCTCCTGCGTACCGCCCGTGACGTGGCGGACGACCTCGCCACGGACGCGATCGCCCGAGACCAGGCGGGCAAACCGCCCGTCGACGAGACGGCCCGGCTGCGCGAGGCCGGCCTGCCGGCGGCCCTCACCCCACCCCTGCGGGGCGCCGGGACGGACTGGCGCACCGGGTGCGCCGTCATACGGGAGGTCGCCACGGCGGACAGCTCCCTCGGCGAAGTCCTCGCCCGTCACTACGCGCACGCGTGGAGCGGCCGCTTCTACGCAGGGCACCACGGCGCGTCCGACCTCGAAGAGGAGGCGGTGCGCGGGCAGTGGCTGTGGGCCGGGGCCGTCCGCGCCCCGGGCTCGGCACACGACACCGGCGGACCGGACCTCGCCCTGATGCCGCTCGACACGGGCTACGCGCTGAACGGGCGCCGCACCGTGGACACCGCGGTGACCGTCGCCGACCAGTTCCTGGTGGACGCCGTGTGCGTCGTGACGGGAGACGTGCTCGTCGTACGCGTCCCGGCCGACGACCCGGGAGTGATCGCCGAACCGGCCGACGACCGTCTCGGCCAGCGCGTCGCCGGCGCGGGCGCGGTCGTCATGGACGGCGTCGTCGTCACCTCCCGGCAGGTACTCGGGCACCGGCCGCAGGACGAGGAGTCGACCGCGCCCTTCACCGCGCTCGCCGAGCCCGCGCTCCGCCTCGGCCTGTGCCACGTCGGCCTGGGCATCGCCGAGGGCGCTCTCATCGAAGCCCGCGACCTCGGCAGGAACGCCCGTGTCCCCCGACCGCTCGGCGACGACCCCGACCTGCTCCTCACGTACGGCGAACTCGCCTCCGCCGCACAGACGGCCGCCGCCGTGGTCGAGAGGGCGACGGGCGCGATGGCGCGCGCACTGAGCGCCGGAGCGGAGCTCGGTCCCGAGGAACCGGCGGCCGTGGACGCCCTTGTCGCCACGGCCGAGACCGTCACGACGAGGGCGGCCCTTCACATCACGACCCGAGTCCTGGAGCTGGTGGACGCCGTCGGCCTGGACCGCTTCTGGCGCAACGCCCGCACCCTGACGGCCCACCACCCGACCGCCCACCGCCTGCGCGCCATCGGCGACCACTACCTCAATGGCCACGGCCGGGCGACGGCACCGCCGCACCTGTACCAGTGACCTGCGGCGTCTCGTACACCAAGACGAGATCGTCCATTATGCGAAATCCCCCTTGGGGCTGAAACCCGCCTCTGCCACTATGCCTATCAGCCAGGTGGGAAAACTAGGGATTCCAGGGGGTGGAGCCGTGCGCGCGCTGAAGCAGGCAGGCGACTCCCTCCCCCTCCTCACCTCCCGCCGGCACATCGACCTCGGCCGCGTGTCCAGCGCCATCTGTCGACCCTTCTGAGGCCGTTCAGCCGGTCCGTCTCCCCACCCGCGGAACTCCGCCGCCGTACACGTCCCGGCCTGAACCCGCGTCAACCGTTTGAGGCGCGGTCCGGCCGTGCACGGCGCTCCCGGCACCTCTGCCTCGGCTCCGGCACCTCCCCACGACTCGCCCGCGATGACGGCCGCGAGTGGCCGCCGGGGCATCTCGTCGCGCATCTCCGCTCCTCCCGAGCCCCTTTCCTCGAAAGGACACCTCCGTGTCTGCCACAAGACCGCTCACCGCCCTGCGTACCGTCGCCGCCGTGGCGGCGCTTCCCTTCCTGCTCACCGCCTGCGGCTACGGCTCCCAGGCGACCGAGGACGCCGAGCAGCCCAAGGTGGCGGCCGGCGCCGAGAAGCTCTCCGCCGGCGAGGTGAGGATCGGCTACTTCCCGAACCTGACGCACGCCACCGCTCTCGTGGGCGTCCAGGAGGGCCTGTTCCAGAAGGAACTCGGCGGCACCACGATCAAGCCCTCGACCTTCAACGCCGGCCCGTCCGAGATCGAGGCCCTGAACGCCGGCTCGATCGACATCGGCTTCATCGGCCCCTCCCCCGCCATCAACGGCTACACCAAGTCCAAGGGCCAGAACCTGAGGATCATCTCCGGTTCCGCCTCCGGCGGCGTGAGGCTCGTGGTGAACCCCGAGAAGATCAAGACCCTGGACGACGTCAAGGGCAAGCGGATCGCGACCCCGCAGCTCGGCAACACGCAGGACGTCGCGTTCCTGCACTGGGTCGCGGAGAAGGGCTGGAAGGTCGACTCGCAGAGCGGCAAGGGCGACGTCTCGGTGGTGCGTACGGACAACAAGGTAACCCCGGACGCCTACAAGTCCGGTTCCATCGACGGGGCGTGGGTGCCGGAGCCGACCGCGTCCAAGCTGGTCAGCGAGGGCGCGAAGGCCCTCCTCGACGAGTCCGACCTGTGGCCCGGGAAGAAGTTCGTGATCACGAACATCATCGTGCGGCAGGCGTTCCTCAAGGAGCACCCCGACGTGGTGGAAGCCGTGCTGCGCGGCACGGTGAAGACCAACGCCTGGATCACCGCCAACCCGGACAAGGCCAAGGAATCAGTGAACGCGGCGCTGAAGAAGGAGACCGGCAAGCCGCTGTCGGACGAGGTCATCGACGCGGCCTGGCCGTCCATCACCGTCACCGACGACCCGCTCGCCGCCACCCTCCGGGCACAGGCGGACCACGCGGTGGACGCCGGCCTGCTGAAGCAGCCCGAGCTGGCGGGCATCTACGACCTCACGCTGCTCAACAAGGTGCTCAAGGCCGCGGGCAAGCCGGAGGTCTCCGACGCCGGTCTCGGCGCGAAGTAAACCCGTGGCAGCCCGAACTCCCAGGAGGTGAAGACCATGGCCACGACCCCGACGCTCGCCAAGGCCGACGACGAGGACGAGAGCCGTACGGCGGTGGCGCACGCCGCCCGGATCGAGCATGTCTCGAAGTCCTTCGGCGGACCCGCCGACGCACAGCTCGTGCTCGACGACATCTCACTCGATGTCGCCCCGGGCGAGTTCGTCACCCTCCTGGGAGCCTCCGGCTGCGGCAAGTCCACGCTGCTCAACCTGGTCGCGGGGCTGGACTCGCCCACCGCCGGTTCCCTCACGACGGCCGGCCGGCCCGCCCTGATGTTCCAGGAGCACGCCCTGTTCCCGTGGCTCACCGCGGGCAAGAACATCGAACTCGCCCTCAGGCTGCGCGGGGTCACGAAGGCCGAGCGCCGCCCGGAGGCGGAGCGCCTGCTCGAACTGGTCCGGCTCGGCGGCTCGTACGGCAAGCGGGTGCACGAGCTGTCCGGCGGCATGCGCCAGCGTGTGGCGCTCGCCCGGGCCCTCGCCCAGGACAGCGATCTGCTGCTGATGGACGAGCCGTTCGCGGCGCTCGACGCGATCACGCGGGACGTGCTGCACGACGAGCTCACCCGGATCTGGCGCGAGACCGGGCTCTCGGTCCTGTTCGTCACCCACAACGTGCGCGAGGCCGTGCGGCTCGCCGAGCGCGTCGTCCTGCTCTCGTCCCGCCCCGGCCGGATCGCCCGCGAGTGGACCATCGACATCCCGCAGCCGCGCCGCGTCGAGGACGCCGCCGTGGCGGAGCTGTCCGTCGAGATCACCGAAGAACTGCGCAAGGAGATCCGCCGCCATGGCCAGCACTGAGACGAACCCCGTCAAGGCCGACGACCTGGCCGGTCTGGAGGCCGGCCTCGACGCCCTCGACACCGTGCAGATCCGCCGCACCCCGGTGCGCGAGGTCCTCCTGAAGAAGGTCCTGCCGCCGGTCCTCGCCGTCACGCTCGTGGTGGCGGCGTGGCAGCTGCTCGTGACCCTGAAGGTCGCCGACGAGGGCAAGCTGCCGGCTCCGTCCGCTGTCTGGGACAGCCTCGCCACGATGTGGATGGAGGGCACGCTCCTCGGCATCCTGTGGACCAGCGTCTCCCGAGCGCTGCTCGGCTTCCTCTTCGCCCTGGCGATCGGCACACCGCTCGGCCTGTTCGTCGCCCGGGTGGGCGTGGTGCGCACCGCGATCGGTCCGATCCTGTCCGGCCTGCAGTCGCTGCCCTCGGTCGCCTGGGTGGCCCCGGCCGTGCTCTGGCTCGGCCTCAACGACAGCATGATGTACGCGGTGATCCTGCTCGGCGCGGTTCCCTCGATCGCCAACGGTCTGGTGGCCGGCGTCGACCAGGTCCCGCCGCTCTTCCTGCGGGCCGGACGTACGCTGGGCGCGACCGGCCTCAGGGGCGCCTGGCACATCGTCATGCCGGCCGCGCTGCCCGGCTACCTCGCGGGCCTGAAGCAGGGCTGGGCGTTCTCCTGGCGCTCGCTGATGGCCGCCGAGATCATCGCGTCGTCCCCCGACCTGGGCCTCGGCCTCGGCCAGCTCCTGGAGAACGGCCGCAACAACTTCGACATGCCGGGGATCTTCCTCGCGATCATCCTGATCCTGCTCGTCGGTGTCGCCGTCGACCTCCTGTTCTTCAGTCCGCTGGAGCGCGCGGTGCTGCGCCGCCGCGGCCTGCTGGTGAAGGGCTGAGCGTCCCCCCGTCGGCATTGGTGCGGCGCGACGAATCGTGGGCGGGTGTCCCGTGCCGTCCGCCGAAGGCGGGGCCCTGTCCCGGCGGACGGCATCCGCTGCCGAAGAGGATGCCGTCATGGCCACCGACCACGACCTCGCGGCCGCGGGGGTGCGACCACACCCCGTCCGAACGCCTCCGCCTCGTCCTCAGCGGCGGCCCACCGCACCGGGCGGGCGGGGCGAACGGGCCGACACCCCCGGCCGCCCCCTCGGAGACCAGCTCGCCGAAATCGCCCAAGAGGTCACCCCCGCGGCCGAGCCGCCGAACGCGGACGCCTCGACGAGATCGAAGCGGCACGCCAGAAGCGCATCCGCTGGGAAGCCGCCGTGGAAGAAGCCCGCATCCGACCCTCGGGAGCACGCCTCCCACCCAGCACGACCTGCACGATCAGCCAGGTGACACCCCATCGGAACGGACATCAAACGAGCGTCGTGACATCGCCCGTAACGCCCACACCGCACCTCATGCGCACCCGCAAAACCACAGGTCAGGCGTCCTTCTTGACCGGCTCAAGGACCGCGACGCACTCCACGTGGTGGGTCATCGGGAACAGGTCGAACGCCCGCAGCGTGCGGGGCTTGTAGCCGGCCTCGCGGAAGTACGCCAGGTCGCGGGCGAGGGCGGCCGGGTCGCAGGCGACGTAGGCGATGCGGCGGGCGCCCAGGGCGGCGAGGTGGCGGACGACCTGCTTGCCGGCGCCCGCGCGGGGCGGGTCCAGGACGATGAGGTCGACCTCCGTGATGCCCGTGCGCGGCAGGACCTGGTCCACCTTGCCCTGCTCGATGCGGACCCGGTCGAAGCCCTGCAGGTTGTGGCGGGCGTCCTCCACCGCGCGCTTGCCCGACTCGATGCCGAGGACCGCCCCCTTGTCGCCGACGCGGTCCGCGAGGGCGCCCGCGAAGAGGCCGGCGCCGCAGTACAGGTCGAGGGCCGTGTCGCCCTTGCGGGGCAGGAGGCCCTGCATGACGGCGCGGACCAGGGTGTCGGCGGCCTTCGGGTGGACCTGCCAGAAGCCGCCGTTGCCGACGCGGTAGGTGCGGTCGTCGGCGCGCTCGCGGACGAAGGGGCGGCCGTGGACGCGGTGGACGCCGCCGTCCTTCTCCTCCACGCGCAGCACCGACACCGGCTTGTCGAGCTCGACGAGCGGCAGGCGGGCGCCGGGGCGCGGGGTGAGGACGACCTGGCGGTCCTGCGAGCCGCTCGCGGCGATCGCCTCGACCGACGCCATGCCCGGCCACTGCCGCTTCTCGACGCCCAGCTCGCTCACGCCCTCGGCGGCGATCATGCAGTGGTCGATCGGCTCGACCTCGTGGGAGCGGTGGCGGCGCAGGCCCGCGCGGCCGGACGCGTCGACGGCGTACTGGACGCGGGTGCGCCACTGCGGGACCTCGCCGGCCGGCAGCTTGTCGCCCTCGGCGGGGACGACCGTGCCGTCCCAGCCGGCCTCCTCGGGCGTGAGGCCCGCGAGGCGGCGCAGCTGCTCCGCGACGACCTCGCCTTTGAGGCGGCGCTGGGCGCCCGGCTTGGCGTGCTGCCAGTCGCAGCCGCCGCAGCGGCCGGGGCCGGCGTACGGGCAGGGTGCCTCGATGCGGTCCTTGGAGGCGTCGAGGACGGTGACCGCGTCGGCCCGCAGGAAGCGGGACGTCTCGTCGCCCTCGGTCACGCGGGCGACGACCCGCTCCCCCGGCAGCGCGTGCCGGACGAACAGGACGCGGCCCTCCTCGGTGCGGGCGATGCAGTGGCCGCCATGCGCGACGGGGCCGACCTCGACCTCGTACTCCTCGCCGACCAGCGAGGACTCGGGTGCGTTCTTCGGCATGGCGGGGTGACTCCAAGGAGGGAAGGGGGGTGCTCGCGGTGGTCGGGTGACCAGCCGTCCAGTCTACGTCCCCGCGCCGTCACTCCTTGCCGTTCGGCGGGGAGGGCCGCTTCGCCCCCGTCTCGACCAGGCCGCGGCGCACCGAGCCGGGCGCGTTCCACTCCTGGTTCTTCTTCGCCCGCTGCTTCGCCGCCTCGGAGGAGCGCAGCTGGTACGGGACGGAGGTCACCATCACGCCGGGCGTGAACAGCAGGCGGCCCTTGAGGCGCAGGGCGCTCTGGTTGTGGAGGAGGTGCTCGTACCAGTGGCCGACGACGTACTCGGGGATGATCACGCTGACGACGTCGCGGGGGCTCTCGCGGCGCAGGCTCTTGACGTACTCGACGACGGGCCGGGTGATCTCCCGGTACGGGGAGTCGAGGATCTTGAGCGGGACGTTGATGCCGCGGCGCCCCCACTCCTCGGCGAGGGCCTTGGTCTCGGCCGGGTCGACGTTGATGCTGAGTGCCTCCAGCTTGTCGGAGCGCATCAGCTCGGCGTAGGCGACGGCGCGGAGCGTGGGGCGGTGGATCTTGGAGACGAGGACGATGGAGTGGACGCGGGCCGGGCGGACGCTGTCCTCGCTGGGGCCCTCGGGGGCGGCGAGCTCCTCCGCGACCCGGTCGTAGTGCTTGCGGATGGCGGTCATCGTCACGTAGAAGATCGCCATGCCGAGCAGCGCCACCCAGGCGCCGTGGGTGAACTTGGTGATGAGGACGACGATCAGGACCAGCCCGGTGAAGAACGCGCCGAACGTGTTGATCGCGCGGGAGCGGATCATGCGGCGGCGTGCGGCGGGGGCGGTCTCGGTGCGCAGGAGCCGGTTCCAGTGGCGGACCATGCCGGTCTGGCTGAGCGTGAAGGAGACGAAGACGCCGACGATGTAGAGCTGGATGAGCCGGGTGACCTCGGCGTCGTAGAGGTAGACGAGGACCGCGGCGGCGGCGGCGAGCAGCAGGATGCCGTTGGAGAAGGCGAGCCGGTCGCCGCGGGTGTGGAGCTGGCGCGGCAGGTAGCGGTCCTGGGCGAGGATCGAGCCGAGGAGCGGGAAGCCGTTGTACGCGGTGTTCGCGGCGAGGAACAGCACGAGCGCGGTCGCGGCGGCGAGGACGAGGAAGAAGACGCTGCCGTGGCCGAAGACGGCGGCGGCGACCTGGGAGATCACCGGTTCCTGGGTGTACTCGGGGCCGACCGGGGTGCCGTCGCGGAGCAGGTCGTGGGCCGGGTTCTCGGCCATCTTGACGTCGGTGGCGAGGGCGAGGGCGATGATGCCGCAGAACATGGTGACGGCGAAGCCGCCCATGAGCGCGAGGGTGGTGGCGGCGTTGCGGCTCTTGGGCTTGCGGAAGGCGGGGACGCCGTTGCTGATCGCCTCGACGCCGGTGAGCGCGGCGCAGCCGGAGGAGAAGGCGCGCAGCAGCAGGAAGAACAGCGCGAACCCGGCGAGGCCCTGGTGTTCGGCCTGGATCTCCAGGTCGGCGGTGGGCGCCCTCATGGTGTCGCCGAGGACCAGGCCGCGGAAGGCGCCCCAGACGATGAGGGCGAAGACGCCGGTGACGAAGACGTACGTGGGGATGGCGAAGAGGCGGCCGGACTCCTTGACGCCGCGGAGGTTCATCAGCGTGAGGAGCACGATGATCGCGATGGCGGACGCCGCCTTGTGCTCGACGATGAAGGGGACGGCGGAGCCGAGGTTCTCCACGCCGGAGGAGATGGACACGGCGACGGTGAGCACGTAGTCCACGAGGAGCGCGCTGGCGACGCCGAGTCCGGCGCGCGGGCCGAGGTTGGTCTGGGCGACCTCGTAGTCGCCGCCGCCGCTGGGGTAGGCGTGGACGTTCTGCCGGTACGAGGCGACGACCGTGAACATGAGGACCACGACGGCGGCCGCGATCCACGGGCTGAACGCGTACGCCGAGGCACCCGCGATGGACAGGACCAGCAGGACTTCGCCCGGCGCGTACGCCACCGAGGAGAGGGGGTCGGAGGCGAAGACGGGGAGTGCGACGCGCTTGGGGAGGAGGGTCTCGCCCAGCCTGTCGCTGCGCAGGGCCCGGCCGATCAGGATCCGTTTGGGCACGTCGGTCAGTTTGGACACGCAGAGGATCGTAAGCGTTCGGCCTGCGCGGCGCCCATCCGCGGGTGGCGTGTTCGACGCGTCGCCGGCTCCCGGACGCGGATGAGGGTAACCGACCGGCCGGGGCATAAGCTCGTTTCGAGACAGCACCGCACGCAGGCTGAGAGAGAAGAGTGAGCAGGGTGTTTTCGCAGGTCAGCAGGTTGACCAGGAGTGCGGGGTAGGCGGACGTGCATATTGTGATCATGGGCTGCGGCCGTGTCGGCGCCGAGTTGGCGCAGACCTTGGAGCGGCAGGGTCACACGGTCGCCGTGGTCGACCAGGACCCCACGGCCTTCCGGCGCCTCGGCTCCGGCTTCGGTGGACGGCGTGTCACCGGCGTCGGCTTCGACCAGGACACCCTGCGCGAGGCGGGTATCGAGGAGGCCGGGGCGTTCGCCGCGGTCAGCAGCGGTGACAACTCCAACATCATCGCGGCACGGGTGGCGCGCGAGATGTTCGGCATCGAGAACGTCGCCGCCCGGATCTACGACCCCCGGCGCGCCGAGGTGTACCAGCGGCTCGGCATCCCCACGGTCGCCACCGTGCGGTGGACCGCCGACCAGATGCTGCGGCGGCTGCTGCCGTCCGGGGCCGAGGAGCTGTGGCGGGATCCGAGCGGCGGGGTGCAGCTCGCGGAGGTGTACATCTCCCCGGCGTGGATCGGCCACAAGGTGAGCACGATCCAGGAGGAGACGGGGGTCCGCGTGGCGTTCCTGACCCGGCTGGGCGAGGCGATCCTGCCGACGTCGCAGACGGTGCTGCAGGACGGTGATCTGGTGCACGTGATGATGCGGACGGACGAGGTCGAGCAGGTCGAGGCGGCCTTCGCCCACGGCCCCGAGGGGAGCGGTCACTGATGCGGGTCGCCATCGCCGGCGCGGGCGCGGTGGGTCGTTCCATCGCGGGCGAGCTGCTGGAGAACGGGCACGAGGTGCTGCTCGTCGACAAGGCGCCGACCGCCATCTCGGTGGAGCGGGTGCCGCAGGCGGAGTGGCTGCTGGCCGACGCCTGTGAGATCACGTCCCTGGACGAGGCGGCGCTGCAGCGGTGCCACGTCGTGATCGCTGCGACGGGTGACGACAAGGTGAACCTCGTCGTGTCGCTGCTCGCGAAGACCGAGTACGGGGTTCCCCGGGTCGTCGCGCGGGTCAACAACCCGAAGAACGAGTGGCTGTTCACCGAGGCGTGGGGCGTGGACGTCGCCGTGTCGACGCCGCGGCTGATGTCGGCGCTGGTGGAGGAGGCGGTGAGCGTCGGCGACCTGGTCCGGCTGCTGCGCTTCAGCCACGGCGACGCGAACCTGGTCGAGCTGACCCTGCCGCCGGAGTCGGCGATCGCCGGTACGCGCGTCGGGGACGTGGCGTGGCCGCAGGACACGTCGCTGGTGACGATCATCCGTGGTTCGCGGGTCCTCACGCCGGGTGCGGACGAGACGCTGGAGGCCGGCGACGAGCTGCTGTTCGTGGCCGCTCAGGCGCGCGAGGAGCAGCTGGAGGACCTGCTGTCGGTCCGCCGCGAGGGCACCGAGGGCTGACGCGACGCCGCCGCGGGCCCGGCGCGGGTGGCCCGCGCGGGCGCTCGTGCCGGGTACGCACGGGGCCGGGGACCGATCGCGGTCCCCGGCCCCCGTCGTGTGCGCCCGGGTGTCAGGCCCTGGCCTCGCGCTCCTTCTCGGCGCGCTCGGCCTCCTCCATCTCCGCGAAGACGTCGATCGGCGGCGGCGCCTTGGCGAGGAACACCCACGTCAGGTAGACGGCGAGCAGGAACGGCGGGATCTTCAGCGCGACGAGGACCCAGCCGAGCTGGGTGGTGTCGGCCCACCAGTACAGGGGGAAGAGGATCGCGCACTTGCCCAGCAGGATGAGGCCCCAGGCGTAGCTGGCCTTGGCGTACGCCTTCTTGCGGCCGGGGTTGCGGGTGCGCCAGGAGAGGTTCTCCTTGAAGACCGGGCCGAGGACCAGCCCGATCAGCGGGACGCCCGCCAGCGTCGTGACGATGTACGCCAGGCCGAGGCCCAGCGTGTAGAGCATGCCGGGCAGGTAGAAGTCCTTGGCCTCGCCGGTCATCATCGCGAAGACGACGCCGAAGGCGACGCCGAAGACGCCGCTGAAGGCGTGCTTGACGGTGTCGCGGCGGACCAGCCGGACGACGACGAGCAGCAGGGACACCCCGAGCGCGGCGAGGGCGGAGACGTGCAGGTCCTTGTTGAGGGTGAAGATCGTGACGAAGAGGAGGCCGGGCAGGACGGTCTCCACCATCCCGCGGACCCCGCCGAACGCGTCGAACAGCGCGGCCTCGGTCACGGCCTTGACGGCCTGGGCGTCCTGGTCGGTCCGGGCGTGCCGGCCGGCCGGTGCGCCGTCCTGGGCGCGGGGGCCGGCGGGGCCGTCCGGGACGGTGCCGTGGCCGTCGGGCCCCCAGGGGCCGCCTTCGTCGGTGGTCGGCTTGTCGAGTGACGTCACCGGCTACTCCTGTCCGAGCGGTCGGAGCTCGTATTTCGGATTGAAGAGGACTCTGCGCCCCTGGCTCACGGAGATCCGCCCCGAGGCTATGAGCCGGCGCCCCGGTTCGATGCCCACGATGGACCGCCGTCCCAGCCACACCACGTCCAGCGGGGCCGTGCCGTCGAAGAGCTCGGCCTCCAGGGCCGGCACTCCGGCCCGCGGACGCAGGGTGACCGTCCGCAAGGTACCAGTCACCTTGACGATCTGGCGGTCGCCGCAGTCCGAGATACGGGTGCAGCCCGTCGCCTCCGCGTCCTCCTGGAGCTCCTCGGACTCCAGCTCGCCCTGCGAGCTGGACAGGCGGTCCAGCATGCGGCGGAAGCGGCCGCCGGACTTCCCCGTATGCGGTGCAGCACTCATACGGAAAGCCTACCGGGAGGTCCCGCCGGCGCCCCGGTTCCGGCACGTCGCCGTGCGGTGCGCCGCAGGTCAGCGCTCGAACCGGTACCCCATGCCGGGCTCGGTGATGAAGTGCTTCGGGTGCGAGGGGTCGGCCTCCAGCTTGCGCCGCAGCTGCGCCATGTAGACCCGCAGGTAGTTCGTCTCGGTGCCGTACGAGGGGCCCCAGACCTCCTGGAGGAGCTGCTTCTGCCCGACGAGCCGGCCGCCGTTGCGGACCAGGACCTCCAGCAGGTGCCACTCGGTCGGGGTGAGGCGGACGTCCCGGCCGCCCCGGTTGACCTTCTTCGCGGCGAGGTCGACGGTGAAGCCCTCGGTCTCCACGACGGCCGCGTCCCCGTCGCCGCCGACCGGCTCGGCGCGGCGCACGGCGGCCCGCAGCCGGGCCAGCAGCTCGTCCATGCCGAACGGCTTGGTGACGTAGTCGTCGGCGCCGGCGTCGAGGGCCTCGACCTTCTCGTCGGAGGTGTGGCGGGCGGAGAGCACGAGGATGGGGGCGCGGGTCCGGCCGCGCAGGTCCCTGATGACGTCGACGCCGTCCATGTCGGGCAGCCCGAGGTCGAGGACGACCACGTCGGGGTGGCTGCGGGCGGCGAGGGCGAGGGCGGTCGCCCCGTCGGGGGCGGAGTCGACCTCGTACTTGCGTGCCTTCAGGCTGATCACGAGGGCGCGTACGATCTGCGGCTCGTCGTCGACCACGAGCACCCGCGTCATGAGGGGCCTGCTTTCTGTAGGGGGCGGGGTCCTGCGGAATCGCGGCCGGCGGTGCGGGCGTCCGCGGTACGGGCTGTCGCGGCGCGGAGGGTGAGGACCATGGTGAGCCCGCCGCCGGGGGTGTCCTCGGCGGTCAGGGTGCCGTGCATGGCCTCGGCGAAGCCGCGCGCGACGGCGAGGCCGAGGCCGACCCCGGCACCGCGCGGGGCGTCGCCGTACCGCTGGAAGGGGGCGAAGATCCGTTCCTTCGCCTCGTCGGGGACGCCCGGGCCGCGGTCGATGACGCGCAGTTCGACGCGGTCGGCGTGGGCGCTGGCGGAGACCAGGACGCGGCTGCGGGCGGGGGCGTACTTCACGGCGTTCTCGACGAGGTTGGCGACGGCCCGTTCGAGCAGGCCGCGGTCGACGTCGACCATGGGCAGCGACTCGGGGACGTCGAGGTCGACGCTGCCCTCGGGGACGCCGCCGAGCGCCATCGGGACGACCTCGTCGAGGTCGGTGACGCGCAGCAGCGGGGTGACGGTGCCGGTCTGGAGGCGGGACATGTCGAGGAGGTTGCCGACGAGGTGGTCGAGGCGGTCGGCGCCGTCCTCGATGCCTTCGAGGAGGTCGGCGCGGTCCTCGTCGGACCACTCGACGTCGTCGGAGCGGAGGGAGGAGACGGCCGCCTTGATCGCGGCGAGCGGGGTGCGCAGGTCGTGGGAGACGGCGGCCAGCAGCGCCGTGCGGATCTTGTTGCCCTCCGCGAGGCCGCGGGCCTCCTCCGCCTGGCCGACGAGCCGCTGCCGGTCGAGGACGACGGCGGCCTGCGCGGCGAAGGCGCCGAGGACGCGGCGGTCCTCGGCGGGCAGGACGCGGCCGGTCAGGGCGAGGGCGAGGTGGTCGCCGACGGGCATGTCGACGTCGGCGTCCTCGGGGCGAGACGGCGGCCGGCCGGGGCCGGCGTGGGCGGCGCAGGTCCAGGGGGCGCGGTCGTCGGGGCGTTCCAGGAGCGCCACGGACTCCATGGCGAAGGTCTCGCGGACACCTTGGAGGAGCCCGTCGAGGGTGGTGTCGCCGCGCAGGACGCTCCCGGCGAGGAAGGAGAGGATCTCCGACTCGGCACGCAGCCGCGCCGCCTGGTGGGTGCGGCGGGTGGCGACGTCCACGACGGAGGCGACGGACGCGGCGACCGCGAAGAACACGGCGATGGCCGCCATGTTCTCCGGGTCGGCGATGGTCCAGGTGCGGGTGGGCGGGGTGAAGTACCAGTTGAGCAGGAGGGAGCCCACGGCGGCGGAGGCGAGGGCGGGGAACAGGCCGCCGAGGAGGGCCGCCGCGACGGTGAGCGTCAGGAACAGCATGTCGTTGGCGAGGCCGGGTCCGAGGCCGGCGCCCGCGCCGAGGTCCGAGACCACCCAGGTGAGCAGGCACGGGCCGGGGACGCCGACGCCCCAGCCCCAGGCGCTGCGGGCGCGTCCGAGGCGGGCCCGGCGGGCGGTGGGCAGACCGCGGCCGCGGCCGACGGCGTCGTGGGTGACGATGTGGACGTCGAGGTCGGGGCCGGAGTCCCGGGCGACGGTTCCGCTGACGCCGGGCCCGAAGACGTACTGCCAGCTCTTGCGGCGGCTGGCGCCGAGGACTATCTGCGTGGCGTTGTGGGCGCGGGCGAACTCCAGCAGCGCGGCGGGCACGTCGTCGCCGATGACGTGGTGGAAGGTGCCGCCGAGGTCCTCGACGAGGGTCCGCTGGAGGGCCAGTTCCTTCGGGGAGGCGGAGGTCAGCCCGTCGCCGCGGGCCACGTACACGGCGAGGACCTCGCCGCCCGCGCCCTTCTCCGCGAGCCGGGCGGCGCGGCGGATGAGGGTGCGGCCCTCGCAGCCGCCGGTCAGGCCGACGACGATGCGTTCGCGGGAGCCCCAGATCGTCGAGACGCTGTGGTCCCTGCGGTACTGCTGGAGGTACTCGTCGACGCGGTCGGCGGTCCACAGCAGGGCCAGCTCGCGCAGGGCGGTGAGGTTGCCGGGGCGGAAGTAGTCGGAGAGGGCGGCGTCGACCTCGTCCGGGGCGTAGATGTTGCCGTGGGCCATGCGGCGGCGCAGCGCCTCGGGCGACATGTCGACCAGTTCGATCTGGTCGGCGCGGCGGACCGTCTCGTCGGGGACGGTCTCCTGCTGCGGTACGCCGGTGATGGCCTCGACGACGTCGCCGAGGGACTCCAGGTGCTGGATGTTGACGGTCGAGACGACGTCGATCCCGGCGGCAAGCAGGTCCTCGACGTCCTGCCAGCGCTTGGTGTTGCGGGAGCCGGGGGCGTTGGTGTGGGCCAGTTCGTCGACGAGGGCGACGGCGGGGCGCCGGTCCAGGACGGCGTCGACGTCCATCTCGGTGAGGACCGCGCCCCGGTGCTCGACGGTCCGGCGGGGGACCTGCTCCAGGCCGGCCAGCAGGGCCTCGGTGCGGGGCCGGGAGTGGTGCTCGACGAAGGCGACGACGCAGTCGGTGCCGCGTTCGACGCGGCGGTGGGCCTCGGACAGCATCGCGTACGTCTTGCCGACGCCCGGCGCCGCGCCGAGGTAGATCCGTAGCTTGCCGCGTCCCATCGCCTCATCCTCTTCCGGGCACCGTGCACCCGTACGGTGTCGACCTTACGGCCGGGGGTGAGGCGAAACCGGACGGGGGCGGTGGTTCCGGGAGGTCCTGGCAGGGTCGCGGCACCCTGCGCCCGGTGGCCCGCCCCCTCACGGCGCGGTCAGCGGATCTCGGTGATCTCCGGACCGCGCTGGAGCTGTCCCATGTCCCCGGAGAAGCGGGAACCGGCGGGCTGCCCCTCGGTCTGGACGCTCTCGGGGACCATCTGCGCGTCGCTCGGCAGCTTCAGGACGATCGGGTCGCGCGGGGCCATCGGGCCCTCGCCGCGCACGACGACCGTGTCCCGGAAGATCTGCTCCAGCAGCCCGGCGGCCTCCGGCTGCACGGCGCCCTGCCCGGAGATGACACCGCGCAGGAACCAGCGGGGGCCGTCGACGCCGACGAACCGCACCAGCTGGACACCGCCGGTGCCGTCCGGCAGCTGCACCGGGACCTGGGCGCGCAGCTCCCAGCCGAGGGGGCCCTCGACCTCGTCGATGACGCCGCCCTGCTGGGTGATGCCGGAGGCGATCTCCTCGCGGACCTCGCCCCAGATGCCCTCCTTCTTGGGAGCGGCGAACCCCTGGAGCTGGATCGCGCTGTCCCGCAGGACGACCGTGGCCGCGACGATCGCGTCGCCCGCGACCTCGACGCGCAGCTCCATGCCCTCGACGCCGGGGACGAAGAGGCCGCCCAGGTCGACGCGCCCCTCCTCGGGCCTGGAGACCTCGGAGACGTCCCACGGCCCGTCCGGCCGGGGCGCCGGCGGAAGGTTCACACGGCGGGGGCCGTCCTCCTCCGCCACCTCGTCGGTGTCGACCTCGTCGACGACCTGCTCGGCCTCGCTCGCCGCGTTCTCGGCGGCACTGACCTTCTTGCGACGTCCGAACACGTCACTGTCCTTCCCGGTCGGTTACGACCGCTGCGTATGGATTCCCGCCCGTCCAGCTGCCCACGGCGGCGTGCCCGCCCGTGGACCCGAAGCCCCCCTCGCCCCGTGCCGAGCCGGGAAGCTCCGCCACCTCGTGGAAGCGGACCTTCTCGACCTGCTGAACGACCAGTTGGGCGATCCGGTCGAACCGTTCGAACCGGACGCTCTCGCGCGGATCCAGGTTGACCACGATCACCTTGATCTCTCCACGGTACCCGGCATCGACGGTCCCCGGGGCATTCACCATCCCGACGCCCAGCCGGGCGGCCAGCCCGGAGCGCGGGTGTACGAAGGCCGCGTACCCGTCCGGGAGGGCGATCGACACCCCGGTGGGGAGGACCGCGCGCTCGCCGGGGGCGAGTTCGGCGGCCTCGGTGGTGACGAGGTCGGCCCCGGCGTCGCCGGGGTGCCCGTACGACGGGAGGGGGACCTCGGGGTCCAGGCGGCGGATCAGCACGTCGACGGGGGTGCGCATCAGGGGTTCACCTCGAAGGCGCGGGCGCGCCGGACCTGGTCGGGATCGGCCATGGCAGCCTGGATCTCCTCCGGGCGGCCGTTGTCGACGAAGTGGTCGACCTTGACCTCGATGAAGAGGGCGTCGGCGCGGACGGCGACGGGTCCCTCGGGTCCGCCGATCCGGCCGGTGGCCGTGGAGTAGATCTTCCGGCCGTGGACCGCGGTGACCTCGGCCTCCAGGTGGAGGACGGTGCCGACGGGGACGGGGAGGACGAAGTCGGTCTCCAGGCGGCCGGTCACGGCGATCACCCGCAGCAGCCAGTTGAGGGAGCCCAGCGTCTCGTCGAGCGCGGTCGCGAGGAGGCCGCCGTGGGCGAGGCCGGGGGCGCCCTGGTGGTCGGGGGTGACGGTGAACTCGGCGGTGACGGACACGCCCTCGCCGGCCCTGGCCTCCAGGTGCAGTCCGTGGGGCTGGCCGTCGCCGCAGCCGAAGCAGTACGCGTAGTGGGCACCCAGGAGCTCGCCCGGGGCGGGCGCGTCGGGGTGGCGTACCGGCGGTAGGGCCTCGGCGGGAGGCGTCAGTGCAGTGCTCACAGCCGCAGACCTTACCCGCGCGGCGGGGCGGCGGTGTCACCGTGCCAAGCTTGGGTGTATGCAGCCTTCCGACCGCCCTTCGGCTCCGCAGTACGACGAACGACTCACCGCTCCCGGCGCGTGGTGGCTGATCGCCGCGCTGCTGGGGCTGTCCGGAGGTCTGGTGGCCCTGCCGCTGGGCGTGGTGCCGATGCTCGGCGGGGTCATCACCGCGGGGGCGCTCGCCGCGGTCTGCGTCAGCTCGTACGGCTCCGCGCGCGTGCGGGTGGTGGCCGGCTCCCTGGTCGCGGGGGACGCGCGGATCCCGGTGGAGGCGCTGGGCGAGCCGGAGGTCCTGGACGCCGAGGAGGCGCGGGCCTGGCGCACGTACAAGGCGGACCCGCGGGCGTTCATGGTGCTGCGCGGCTACATCCCGGGCGCGGTGCGCGTCGAGGTGACCGACCCGGCCGACCCCACGCCGTACGTGTACCTGTCGACGCGCGACCCCGAGGGGTTGGCGGCGGCGATCCGGCAGGCGCGGGAGGCAGTGGTCGGCGGCTAGCGGCCTTCGGGGGGCCTGGGGAGTGTCTTCGAAGTGGCGTCGTTCGCCCGCAGGGCGGGCCGGGCGGCGTCTGGTGCGTGCGATCGCAAGGCGGAGGAGGGAGCCACTGCGGAGCATTGGCGACCGACGACAACGCAGCGAGCGGGCGTGCCAGGCGTCGCCCGGCAGACGAGACTTCGAAGACACGACCTAGGAGCCGAGCTCCTTGGGGTTCTCCGGCTGCTCCAGCGGGGGCAGCTCGGGGAGGGCGTCCCAGGGCACCTGGCGGGTGCGCAGGTCGGCGCGGACCTGCTCGGCGAGCTTCCTCGTGTCGCGGCGGTTCATCACGGCGCCGACGGTGGCGCCGACCATGAACGGCAGCAGGTTCGGCAGGTTCCGCACGGTGCGCTTCATGATCTGCTGGCGCAGTTGGCGCTTCATCCCGCCGCCCAGCGCCGCGTTCACGGTGGTGGGCTTGGTGATGTCGATGCCGCGCTCCTCCGTCCAGGCCGTCAGGTAGGCCGTGGAGCGCTCCTTGAGGTTGCCGGGCGGCCGCTGGCCGTAGACCTCGTGGAGCTCGGCGATGAGCTTCAGCTCGACGGCCGCGACGCCGGTGACCTCGGCGGCCAGCTCGGCGGGCATCGCCGGGGGCACGGGCAGCATGGCGGCGGCACCGACTCCGGCGCCCACCGCGGCCGAGGCCTTCGCGGCGCCCGCGACCAGCTTGTCGGCGAGTTGCTCGGGGCCCAGGCCCGGGAACTGCCCGCGCAGGGTGGCCAGGTCCCGTACGGGAATGCGCGGGGCCGTCTCGATGATCCGGTCGGCCAGGTACGCCAGGCCGGCCCGGGCACCCGTACCGCCCTTGCGCACGCCCCGCCGGACGAGGTCCACGCCGCGCGAACCGGCCGCGGACAGGGGCCGGCGCGGCCGGGCGTCGTCGCCCGCGGGTTCGAGCGAGGCCGCGGGGCCCCGCTCGTCGTCACGCGCGTCGGGGGAGGGCAGGAGGGAGGAGGACTCGGCCGGCGCCTCGTGGGCGCCGTCCGCCGACCCCGTGCCGCCCTTGGAGGCCTCGGGCTTCCCGGGGAAGCGGAGCCTCTTCCTGAACGGGGTTTCGCCTGCCACGACCGACCGGTCCTCAGTCGCAGTCTCGGCAGATCGGCTGACCGTTCTTCTCCCGGGCCAGCTGGCTGCGGTGGTGCACGAGGAAGCAGCTCATGCACGTGAACTCGTCCGCCTGCTTCGGCAGGACGCGGACGGCCAGCTCCTCGTTGGAAAGGTCGGCACCCGGGAGCTCCAGGCCCTCGGCGGCCTCGAACTCGTCGACGTCGACCGCGGAGGTCGACTTGTCGTTCCGCCGGGCCTTCAGCTCTTCGAGACTGTCCTGGTCGACGTCGTCATCGGTCTTGCGTGGGGTGTCGTAGTCCGTAGCCATGTCACTCTCCCCCTCTGGGTGTTTGCGGTGTCTCCAGCGCACGTAACGCGTGAGAGGCCGGACTTGTGCCCGACCTGAGGCGGAGATTTTGCCTCACATCAAGGTCTGTTACTCAATCGACACCCAACCGGACCCCTCATGAGTGATCGGGTTTGGGTGGCGAACGGGACCGTACACGGTCGGGATCGCACCCTTCACAGGCACCACCCCGTGTACTTCCCGTGATCAGGGCCCCGGGAAACCAGGACTTTTCATGGTTTTCCCGGGCCAAAATCCCTCACGCAGGGTGATCCACCGAACCTGGGGCCCTGTGATCGATCACACAGTGCACCACGTTCGCACGCTTCGGGAAATTCCGCGTACAGCGAACACGGAAGGTGCTCCGGGCGGCGGGTCAGCGCGGCAGGGTGACGCGCATCACCAGTCCGCCGCCCTCGCGGGGCACGGCCGTGATCCGTCCGCCGTGGGCGCGCGCCACCGACCGGACGATCGACAGGCCGAGCCCGACGCCCCGGTCGCTGCCCGTCCGCTCCTCCCGCAGCCGCCGGAAGGGCTCGAAGAGGTTGTCGATCTCGTACGCCGGGACGACCGGCCCCGTGTTCGCGACCACCAGGACGGCCTGACCGCCCTCCACGGCCGTCGTGACCTCCACCCAGCCGTCCTCGGGCACGTTGTAGCGGACGGCGTTCTGGACGAGGTTCAGGGCGATGCGCTCCAGGAGCACACCGTTGCCCTGGACCACGGCCGGGACCCGCTCGCCGCGGAACTCCACGCCCTTCGCCTCGGCCTCCCCGCGCACCTGGTCGATGGCGTGGGACGCCACCTCGGCGACGTCGACGGGCTTGCGCTCCACGATCTGGTTCTCGCTGCGGGCCAGCAGCAGCAGCCCCTCCACGAGCTGCTCGCTGCGCTCGTTGGTGGCCAGCAGCGCCTTGCCGAGCTCCCGCATCTCCACGGGGGCCGCGGGGTCGGAGAGGTGCACCTCCAGGAGGGTGCGGTTGATCGCCAGCGGGGTGCGCAGCTCGTGGGAGGCGTTGGCGACGAACCGCTGCTGGGCGGTGAAGGCCCGCTCCAGCCGGTCCAGCATCTCGTCGAAGGTGTCCGCCAGCTCCTTCAGCTCGTCGTCCGGGCCGGCCAGCTTGATGCGGCGGCTCAGGTCGGAGCCGGCCACCTGGCGGGCGGTGCGGGTGATCCGGCCCAGCGGGGACAGCACCCGGCCCGCCATGGCGTAGCCGAAGGCGAAGGCGATGATACTGAGCCCCAGCAGGGCGAACAGCGAGCGCCGCAGCAGGTCGTCCAGGGCCAGGTCGCGCTGGTGCTGGAGGCAGGCGGCCATGGCGTCGTTGAACTGGTCGGCCGTCACCCCCTCCGAGGGCAGCCGGCACCAGTCGAAGTTCGGTTCGACCTCGCCCTTCAGCAGCTTGAAGGGCAGGTCGTCGGTGCTGATGTACAGGGCCTGCCGGGTGAGCAGGTAGATGATCGACAGCAGCAGGACCCCGGCGATCAGGAACATGCCCCCGTACAGCAGGGTGAGCCGTATCCGGATCGTCGGCCGCAGCAGGGGGCGGGCGGGGATCCGGGGGTCCCAGGTCGGTTTGGGGGGCGCCGCGCGCGGCGTGGGTGTGCCGGTCACGGGTCAGATCCGGTAGCCGGAGCCGGGCACGGTGATGATGACCGGCGGCTCGCCGAGCTTGCGGCGGAGGGTCATGACCGTGACGCGGACGACGTTGGTGAAGGGGTCGGTGTTCTCGTCCCACGCCTTCTCCAGGAGCTGCTCGGCGGAGACGACGGCGCCCTCGCTGCGCATCAGCACCTCCAGCACCGCGAACTCCTTCGGGGCCAGCTGGACCTCCCGGCCGTCGCGGAACACCTCCCGGCGGTTGGGGTCGAGCTTGATCCCGGCCCGCTCCAGGACCGGCGGCAGCGGTACGGTCGTCCGCCGGCCCAGCGCGCGGACGCGGGCGATCAGCTCGCTGAACGCGAACGGCTTGGGCAGGTAGTCGTCGGCCCCCAGCTCCAGCCCCTCGACGCGGTCGCTGACGTCGCCGGACGCGGTGAGCATCAGCACGCGCGTGGGCATGCCCAGCTCGACGACCTTGCGGCAGACGTCGTCCCCGTGCACGAGGGGCAGGTCGCGGTCCAGGACGACGACGTCGTAGTCGTTGACGCCGATGCGCTCCAGGGCGGCGGCCCCGTCGTACACGACGTCGACGGCCATGGCCTCCCGGCGCAGTCCGGTGGCCACCGCATCGGCGAGCAGCTGCTCGTCCTCGACGACGAGTACGCGCACGGCGCTGTTCCTTCCTCCGAGCCCGGATCCGGGCAGATCTCGGACACCGGCGGGATGGCCGGTGTCCTGGCCATCCTGCCCCTTACACACGTAAACCGGCTGTAAAACGGGCGGCGGCCGGATCCCGGGGGCGGGTCCGGACGGGCATGTTCTCGACACCCGCGGGTTTTTGAGGTTTCTCTGAGGTCCCGCTTGGGGAGGACGACTGCACACCCGAGATCACGCCCCGTATGTGGCACGCCACGGGCCGCTCTGTCCCCCAGAGGCGCTGTGCGTGATCCGAACCCACCCCCGGCACACCCCCGTGCCACCGACCCATGACGAGGGGGCGCATCATGGACGCTTTCACCGCAGGACTGCTGCAGCGCATAAGGGCGACGGAAACCGGCCTCACACGGGCGCGGGAGACCGGAGACGACTTCCTGGCCGACGTCGAGCAGGCGGAGCTGGACGACCTCCGCCGCCTGGCGGCGGAGCACGGCGTGGAGGTCTCCACGGTCCCCGCCTGACGGCCCGACCGCGAGGGCCCCGGCGTCCCCCTGGGACCCGGGGCCCTCGCACGCGTACGCACGGTCCGGCGGCGGACGGGGCCGCCGGGCCCCGGGTCAGTCGTGCCAGGCGCCGAAGTCCTCCAGGAGGGCCTGGAGCGGCTCGAAGACGCCCGGCGCGGCCGCCACCGTGAGGTCGTCGGTCGCGGGCCCGCCGGGGCGGCCGCCGGTCAGGGCGCCCGCCTCGCGCGCGATGAGCGCCCCGGCCGCCCGGTCCCAGGGGCGCAGCCCCCGCTCGTAGTACCCGTCCAGCCGGCCGGCGGCCACGTCGGCCAGGTCGACGGCGGCCGAGCCGCTGCGGCGGATGTCCCGCACCAGGGGGAGCAGCCGGTGGGCCACCTCCGCCTGGTGGGCGCGGACCGTCGTGACGTAGTTGAACCCGGTGGACACGAGGGCCTGGTCCAGCGGCGGGGCCGGCCGGCAGCTCAGCCGCCGCTCCCCCAGGCGGGCGCCCCGGCCCCGGACGGCCTGGAACGTCTCTCCCCGCAGGGGGACCTCCACGACGCCGACGAGCGCCTCGCCGTCCCGCTCGGCGGCGACGGACACCGCCCACGTCGGCAGGCCGTAGAGGTAGTTCACCGTGCCGTCCAGCGGGTCGACGACCCAGCGGATGCCGCTGGTCCCCTCCGTGGCGCCGCCCTCCTCGCCGAGCAGGCCGTCGTGCGGGCGGTGCTCCGCGAGGTGGTCGGTGATCAGCTTCTCGGCGGCGATGTCCATCTCGGTGACCACGTCGATGGGGCTCGACTTGGTCGCGGCGACGCCCAGGTCGGCCGGGCGCCCGTCGCGCAGCAGCGCGCCCGCGAGGCGCGCGGCCTCCAGGGCGACGGCCAGGAGCTCGTCCAGCAGAGGGGCGTCGGCGGGCTCGGGCGGCGGCGGAACGGTCACGGGGCCTCCTCAGGCGTAGGGGCTGTCGGCGCCGGCCGCGGCGGGCCGCTCCGTGCGGGCGGGGCAGCAGCCGACGGGGCACAGGTCGTGCGAGGCGCCCAGGGCGCCCAGGGCGCACCGCTCGACGGCGGCGCCGCGCTCGGCGGCGGCCCGCTCCAGGAGCAGGTCCCGGACGGCGGCGGCGAAGCGCGGGTCGGCGCCCACGGTCGCCGAGCGGCGCACGGGCAGCCCCAGCTCGGCGGCCTTCGCGGTGGCCTCCGTGTCGAGGTCGTACAGGACCTCCATGTGGTCCGACACGAAGCCGATGGGCACCATGACGACGGCCGGGGCGCCCGCCTCGTGCAGCTCCTCCAGGTGGTCGCAGATGTCCGGCTCCAGCCACGGGACGTGCGGGGCGCCGCTGCGGGACTGGTACACGAGCTGCCAGGGGTGGTCGACGCCGGTGCGCTCCCGGACGGCCTCGGCGACGAGGCGGGCCACGTCGAGGTGCTGCTTGACGTACGCGCCGCCCCGGCCGTGGTCCTCGACCGGGCCGGACGTGTCGGCGGCGGAGTCGGGGATCGAGTGCGTGGTGAAGGCGAGGTGGGCCCCGGCGCGGACCGGCTCGTCCAGCTCGGCCAGCGACCTCAGGACGCCCTCGGTCATGGGTTCGACGAAGCCGGGGTGGTTGAAGTAGTGGCGCAGCTTGTCGACCTTCGGCAGGGGCAGGCCCTCCGCCTCCAGCGCGGCGAGCGCGTCGGCGAGGTTCTCCCGGTACTGCCGGCAGCCGGAGTACGAGGCGTAGGCGCTGGTGGCGAGGACGGCGATGCGGCGCCGCCCGTCGCGGACCATCTCGCGGAGCGTGTCCGTCAGGTACGGCGTCCAGTTGCGGTTGCCCCAGTAGACCGGCAGGTCGAGCCCGGCGGCCGCGAAGTCCTCGCGGAGCGCGGTGAGCAGCTCCCGGCACTGGTCGTTGATGGGGCTGACGCCGCCGAACAGGAAGTAGTGCTGCCCGACCTCCTTGAGGCGCTCCTTGGGGATGCCCCGGCCCCGCGTCACGTTCTCCAGGAAGGGCACCACGTCCTCGGGTCCCTCCGGGCCGCCGAAGGAGAGCAGCAGCAGGGCGTCGTACGGGGAGGGGTCGCGCGGGTCGGACACATGCTGATCGGACATGGCTCCGATCCTGCCACCCGGCACCGGCGGCGGGAAAACCGCGGTGCGCGCTCCCCCGTTCGGCCGTAACCTGTCAAGGCTGTCCCTACGCCTTACCCCGTCGGCGGCCGTACCCGCCGGCCGTGCCCCACCCCCGTTCCGGAGCGCCCCGTGCCCAGTCCCTACCGTGCGATCTTCGCCGCCCCCGGCACCCTGGGGTTCTCCGCCGCCGGCCTCATCGGCCGGATGCCGCTGGCCATGACGGGCGTGGGCGTCCTGACGATGGTCACGGAGCTGTCGGGCCGGTACGGCCTCGCGGGCCTGCTGACCGGCACGCTGGCGCTGTCGGCGGCGGTGCTGGGCCCGCAGGTGTCCCGGCTGGTCGACCGGTACGGGCAGCGCCGGGTGCTGCGGCCGGCGACGCTGGTGTCCGTGGTGGCCGTCGGCGCGCTGGTGCTGTGCGCCCAGTGGGGGCTGCCGGACTGGACGCTGTTCGTGTGCGCGCTGGCCGCCGGCTGCGTGCCGAGCATCGGCGCGATGACCCGCGCGCGGTGGGCGGAGATCTACCGGGGCCGGCCGCAGGAGCTGCACACGGCGTACTCGCTGGAGTCCATCGTCGACGAGCTGTGCTTCATCCTGGGCCCGCCCCTCTCGATCGGCCTGTCGACGATCTGGTTCCCGGCGGCGGGCCCGCTGCTGTCCGGGTTGTTCCTGCTGGTCGGCGCGTGGTGGCTGACCGCGCTGCGGGCCACCGAGCCGGTGCCCCATCCGGTCGAGAAGCACGAGGGGGCGCGGACGAGCGCGCTGCGCTCCCCCGGACTCCAGGTGCTGGTGGTGGCGTTCGTCGCGACGGGCGCGATCTTCGGCGCGGTCGACGTGGTGACGGTGGCGTTCGCCGAGGAGCAGGGCCACAAGACGGCGTCGAGCCTGGTGCTCGCGGTGTACGCGGGCGGTTCGTGCCTGGCGGGCGCCGTGTTCGGGACACTGCGGCTGAAGGGCGCCCCCGCCCGCCGCTGGGTCGTGGGCGTGCTCGCGATGGCCGTGAGTATGATCCCCCTCCAACTGGCCGGGAACCTTCCGTTGCTGGCCGTGGCGCTCTTTGTCGCGGGCCTCGCCATCGCGCCGACGATGGTGACCACCATGGCCCTGGTGGAGGCGCACGTACCGCGCGGCAAGCTCACCGAGGGCATGACCTGGACAGGGACCGGGCTCGCGGTCGGTGTGGCGCTCGGCACGTCGATCTCGGGATGGGTGGTCGCCGTGCACGGAGCGGACGTGGGGTACGCGGTGCCCGGCGTGGCGGGGGTGCTGGCGGCCTTGGTGGCGTTCCTGGGGTACCGCCGGCTGAACAGGCCGGCTCCGACGCGGGAGGGGCAGCGTGCGCAGCAGGACCCTGAACAGTCTGGGCAGTCTCGGCCGGAGGAACGGCCGGAGCGGAGCGAGCGGCACCTGGCGTAACTGGGCGGGGAACGTCTCCGTCCGGCCGGCGCGGGAGGTGCGCCCGGCGTCCGTGGAGGAGCTGGCGGACGCGGTGCGGAGCGCCGCCGCCGACGGCCTGCGGGTCAAGACGGTGGGGACGGGGCACTCGTTCACGTCGATAACCGCGACGGACGGGCTGCTGATCCGTCCCGACCTGCTCACCGGGATCCGGCGGATCGACCGCGCCGCGATGACCGTGACCGTGGAGTCGGGTACGCCGCTGAGGCGGCTGAACGCGGCGCTGGCCCGGGAGGGCCTGTCGCTCACCAACATGGGCGACATCACGGAGCAGACGGTCGCGGGCGCGATCAGCACCGGGACGCACGGGACGGGCCGGGACTCGGCGTCGATCGCCGCGCAGGTGCGGGAGCTGGAGCTGGTGACGGCGGACGGGCGGGTGACGACCTGTTCCGCGCAGGAGTCCCCGGAGGTCTTCGCCGCCGCCCGGATCGGCCTGGGCGCGCTGGGCGTCGTCTCGGCGGTCACCTTCGCGGTGGAGCCGCTCTTCCTGCTCACGGCGCGCGAGGAGCCGATGGGCTTCGACCGGGTCACGGCCGAGTTCGAGCAGCTGCACGCGGAGAACGAGCACTTCGAGTTCTACTGGTTCCCGCACACGGGCAACTGCAACACCAAGCGGAACAACCGCAGTCACGGCCCCGTCGACCCGCCGGGCGCGGTGAGCGGCTGGTTCGAGGACGAGTTCCTGTCCAACGGCGTGTTCCAGGTGGCCAACTCCTTCGGGCGGGCCCTGTCGGCGGCCGTCCCGGCGATCGCCCGGATATCCAGCCGGGCGCTGTCGGCGCGGACGTACACCGACATCCCGTACAAGGTCTTCACCAGTCCGCGCCGGGTGCGGTTCGTGGAGATGGAGTACGCCGTGCCGAGGGAGGCGGCGGTGGCCGCCCTGCGGGAGCTGAAGGCGATGGTGGACCGCTCACCGCTGCGGGTGAGCTTCCCGGTGGAGGTGCGGACGGCGCCGGCCGACGACATCACGCTGTCGACGGCGTCGGGCCGGGACACCGCGTACCTCGCGGTCCACATGTACCGGGGCACCCCCTATCGGGCGTACTTCACGGCGGCGGAGCGGATCATGACGGCGCACGGGGGCCGGCCGCACTGGGGCAAGATGCACACGCGCGACGCCGCGTACCTGGCGGAGGCGTACCCCCGGTTCGGGGAGTTCACGGCGCTGCGCGACCGGCTGGATCCCGACCGTCTCTTCGCCAACCCCTACCTGCGGCGGGTGCTGGGTGACTGACACGCCGTACGGCACCCCCCGAGGGGGCCGCCACTAGGTCTTTTTCACCTGTTTTCCTCCGGCGTGCCCCCTCGGCGGGGCCGTGTCGGGACGTCAACTACCGGACACCGCGAGAACTTCGGCGGCGCGCCGGTCTACCGACATGGCCCGAATGGAGTACTGTGGCGAACCCTGGGCATCGGTCTCTTGCGGGTGCCCGGGATCGACGGGAGGGGCCGAAAATGGCACTCGATCCGGCGGCGCCGCCCTACCGCACGGGGGCCCGCGACGGAGCGTGACGGACCAGTCACGCCGAGTCGCGGAATACGTTACCGTGCCATGACGGCGTTCCAGGGCCCATGCCCGACACGCCGGTCAACTCGGCAAGGTTGTGGCAGGCTGCACCCGGGCAGGCCACACTCGACTAGCGGAAGCAGCGACGCACGTGACGTCGGCAGGCACCACCCGGGAGGTCCCCATGCCCGAACTGCGTGTCGTGGCCGTCTCCAACGACGGCACACGACTGGTGCTGAAGGGTGCGGACAACACGGAGTACACGCTTCCGATTGACGAACGGCTGCGCGCCGCCGTCCGCAACGACCGCCCCCGCCTCGGCCAGATCGAGATCGAGGTGGAGAGCCACCTGCGGCCCCGGGACATCCAGGCGCGGATACGGGCCGGTGCCTCCGCCGAGGAGGTCGCGCAGCTCGCGGGCATCCCCGTCGAGCGGGTCCGCCGCTTCGAGGGGCCCGTGCTCGCGGAGCGCGCCTTCATGGCGGAGCGGGCCCGGAAGACCCCCGTCCGCCGCCCCGGTGAGAACGCGGGTCCGCAGCTCGGCGAGGCGGTGCAGGAGCGGCTGCTGCTGCGCGGCGCCGAGAAGGACACCGTGGCGTGGGACTCCTGGCGCCGCGACGACGGCACCTGGGAGGTGCTGCTCGTCTACCGGGTCGCCGGCGAGGTCCACACGGCGAGCTGGACGTACGACCCGCCGCGGCGGCTCGTCCAGGCCGTGGACGCGGAGGCCCGCGCGCTGATCGGCGAGACCGATGACGCCGTGGCCGTCCCGGAGCCCAGCTTCCCGTTCGTCCCGCGCATCGCGCGGCTGCCGCGGGAGCGGTCCGCCGACCGGGCCGCGCCGCCCGTGCCGAGCGCCGAGCCCGCGGAGGAGTCCGAGCGGGACTCGCTGACCAGCCTCCTGGAGGCGGTGCCCAGCTTCCGCGGCGACATGGTCGTGCCCGACCGGGCCACCGGGACGGACGGGGCGGCGGTCGAGCCCGACAGCGAGCCGGACGCCGAGGAGCCCCCGGCCCCCGCGGCGTCGGCCGGCGCCGGCTCGGCGTACGCGGACGTCCTGATGCCCCGCTCGGTGAGCGGCCACCGCGACCGCCTGATCGGTACGACGGACCGCCAGGCGGAGGCCGACGGCGTCCGGCCGGGCCGCCGGGCGGCGGTCCCGAGCTGGGACGAGATCGTCTTCGGCACGCGCCGCAAGAAGCAGGAGTAGGCCCCGGTCCACGTGCCGCGTCCGCCCCGGGAGGCTCCCGGGGCGGACGCGGCGCGTGCGGGGACCTCAGCCCCGGTCGGGGCCGGTGGCCACGGGACGGTCCGGGTCGCGGCTCCACTCGGACCAGGAGCCGGCGTACAGCGCCGCCCGCAGGCCCGCCGCCTCCAGGGCCAGGACCTCGTGGGCCGCCGAGACGCCCGAGCCGCAGTAGACGCCCACCTCGGGGGCGTCCGCCGCGCCCAGTTCCGCGAACCGCGCCGCCAGCGCCTCCGGCGGCAGCAGGCGGCCGTCCTCGGCGACGTTCTCCGTCGTCGGGGCCGACACGGCGCCCGGGATGTGCCCGGCGACCGGGTCGATCGGCTCCACCTCGCCCCGGTACCGCTCCCCCGCCCGCGCGTCCAGCAGCAGCCCGGTGCGGGCCAGCGCCGCCGCCCCGTCCGCGTCCAGTAGCGGCAGCCCGCCCGGTACGGGGACGAAGTCGCCCGGCTCCGGCTCCGGCACCGCCGTCGACAGTCCGCCCCGCCACGCGGCGAGCCCGCCGTCCAGGACCCGCACGTCGGCGTGGCCCGCCCAGCGCAGCAGCCACCAGGCCCGCGCCGCCGCCCAGCCCTGGCCGCCGTCGTACACGACCACCCGCGACCCGGAGGACACCCCGGCCGCGCGCATCGCCGCACCGAACGCGTCGAGGTCCGGCAGCGGGTGGCGGCCCCCCTCTCCGGGCGCGCCGGCCAGCTCGGTGTCGAGGTCCACGTACACGGCGCCGGGGAGGTGCCCCGCCTCGTACGCGGGGCGCCCGGGCGGGCCGCCCAGCTCCCAGCGGACGTCCAGCAGGACGGGGCCGGGCGCCGGGGACGCCACCTCGGCCGCGAGGTCCGCGGCGGAGACCAGAGGGTGCGAGTCGGTGCTTGCGTTGTGCTCCATACGTGCCATCCTCGCGCAGAAACGGTCCCTGCCGGGAGGACTGACGGCGGAAAGCGCGGATGGGAGTCGGAATTTCGGGCATCCTCCTGCCGGATCACGCCAAAGCACGGCGCGGCCGGGGCACACCGCCCGGCCCGCGGTGCCAGCATCTGACGAGGCGTGAAGCCGCTGCGCCGACGCGGTCCGCGTCCGGTCCCCCGCACGGCCACGACGATGGTCCGAGGAGAAGGTGACGATGACCGAGGCCGCTCGGCGCGAGCCGGGTACACCCTGCTGGGTGAGCTTGATGGTGCGCGGGCTTGACGCGACGAAGGATTTCTACGGGGAGCTGTTCGGCTGGGAGTTCCAGCCCGGCCCGCCCCAGCTCGGCCCGTACGTGCGGGCGCTGCTCGACGGCCGGGAGGTCGCGGGGATCGGCCGGCTGCCGGCCGACCGCGGCCTGCCGGGCGCCTGGACGGCGTACCTGGCCTCCGACGACGCCGACCGCACCGCCGAGTCGGTCCGCTGCGGCGGCGGGACGGTCGCCGTGGGGCCGCTGGACGCGGGCGACGCCGGGCGGCTCGTGATCTGCTCCGACCCGTCGGGCGCCGTCTTCGGCGTGTGGCAGGCGGCCGCGTTCCCGGGGACCGCGCCGGTGGCGGAGGGCACGCCCGGCGCTCCGGTGTGGAACGAACTGCTGACGCACGAGTCCGAGTCGGTCGTGAAGTTCTACCGGACGGTCTTCGGCCACGAGCCCGGGCCGGCGGCCCCGGCCGGTCAGGACCGCGTGGCCCTCCTCGTGGGGGGCCGGCCCGTGGCGTCGGTGCGCGGGGTGGGCACCGCCCTGCCGCGTGACCGGGGCGCGCACTGGATGACGTGGTTCGAGGTGGCCGACCCGGACGCGGCCGCGCGGCGGGTGGAGGAGCTGGGCGGGCGGGTGCTGCGGGCGCCGGAGGACGGGGCGGAGGGACGGACGGCGACGGTGGCGGACCCGGAGGGCGCCGTCTTCACGATCGTGCGGTCAGCGGGGCGCTGACGGGCGGCCCGGCGGTGGGCGGCTCGGACGGTTCGACGGGCAGGACGTCCGGCGACAGCGCCGCCGCGCGGGCGGTCGCGGCGGTCATCCTGCGCCGGTGGTGGCGCCTGCACAGCACCTCGTACCCCACCTCGTCGCCGCCGTCGACGTCCCCGACGACGACCTGGGCGCCCTCGACGACCATCACGCCGCCGACCGTGCGCGCGTTGTGCGTCGCCCGCGCGCCGCACCAGCACAGCGCCTCCACCTGGAGCACCTCCACGCGGTCCGCCAGCTCCACCAGCCGCTGGGAGCCCGGGAACAGCTTGGAGCGGAAGTCGGTGGTGATGCCGAACGCGAACACGTCCAGCTCCAGGTCGTCGACGACCCGCGCCAGCTGGTCGATCTGCTCCGGGGCGAGGAACTGCGCCTCGTCCGCGATCACGTAGTCGCAGCGGCCGCCGCGCGACAGGTGGTCGACGAGGTACGCGTAGAAGTCGAACTCCTCGGCCGCCTCGACGGCCTCGGTGACGAGCCCCAGGCGGGAGGAGAGCTTCCCCGCGCCCGCCCGGTCGTTGCGGGTGAAGATCATGCCCTGGAGGCCGCGCGCGGACCGGTTGTGCTCGATCTGCAGAGCGAGGGTGCTCTTTCCGCAGTCCATCGTTCCGGAGAAGAACACGAGCTCGGGCATGGGGAAGTGACGGCCTTTCGGGACTGCGGTGCGGGTCGGGGCGGGGAGCGGGCGGTGCCGGAACGGGCGCTACGTGCGGACTTCCAGCAGCGGGACGAGCTGCTCGGCGGCGGTCATCGAGCCGTGCATCCCCGCCATCGCCGACTCGTGCGGCTCGGCGAGGGACGCCGTCAGGGCCACGTCGTCGTGCGCGGCGGCGACCACGTCGCCGATCCGGCCGTGGACCCGCTCGTCGACGTGCGGCCCGAACCAGCCCGCGGCGATCGCCTCCTCGCGCCCCGCGACCCAGAAGCGGTCGCCGAGCACCTCGCGCCAGCAGGCCAGCACGTCGTTCGCGGCGCCCGGCACGGCGTACACGTGGCGGGCGCGGCCCTCGCCGCCCAGCAGGGCGACGCCGGCGCGCAGCTCCCAGTCCTCGTCGAAGTCGATGCGGGACTCCTCGTCGAACGGGATGTCCACCATGCCGTGGTCCGCCGTGACGTACAGCGCGGAGCGCGCCGGGAGCTGCTCGGCGAGGCGCTGGACGAGCTGGTCGGCGTGCATCAGCTGGCCGCGCCAGGCGTCGGAGTCCACGCCGAAGCGGTGGCCCGCGCCGTCGACCTCGCTGTAGTACGTGTAGACGAGCGCGCGGTCGGCGCCCGCCAGCCGGTCGGCGGTGAAGTCCATGCGCTCCTCGCCGGAGAGCCGCCCGTGGAACGTGCCGCCGCTGAGCGCGACCTTCGTGAGGGGGGTGTCCTGGAACGCCGGGGACGACACCTGGGCCGTGTGGACGCCCGCGGCGTCGGCCAGCGTGAAGACCGTCGGGTACGGCTGCCAGACGTGCGGCGGGGTCCAGGGGCGCCAGCGCAGCTGGTTCATCAGCTCGCCCGTGCCGGGGTCGCGCACCGTGTACCCGACGAGGCCGTGGGCGCCGGGCGGCAGGCCCGTGCCGACCGAGGCGAGCGAGGTCGCGGTCGTGGCCGGGAAACCGGCCGTGAGGGGGCGGCCGGTGCCGCCGCGCGAGGAGTCCAGGAGCGAGGTGAGGAACGGGGCCTCCGCGGGGTGGGCCCTGACCTGCTCCCAGCCGAGCCCGTCGATCAGGAAGACGCACACCCGGTCGGCCGGCGCCAGCTCGGCGATGCGGTGCTCGAAACCCGGTACGCCCAGTCCCGCCGCGAGCGTCGGCAGCAGGTCGGCGAGGGAACCGGAGCCGTACGCCGGTACGGGCGCCGTGTCGAGGGACAGCGGCACCGGCTCGTCGGGCCAGGCGGAGGCCGTGGTCGTCGGCTGGGCCATCAGCGCGTGGCCGCGGTGGCCTCGGAGAGGGCCTGGGCGAAGTGGAGGGCCTGGCGGACCGTCTCCGGGCCGTCGCCGGCCTCGCTGACGCGCAGGCTCAGGTCGTCGGCGGTGGAGTTGCCCGTGTAGCCGTGGTCGGCGTCGCAGTTCGGGTCGCCGCAGGCGGCGGGCTCCAGGTCGATCCGGGAGACGGCGCCCCAGCCGACCGTGAGGACGATCTCGCGGGGCAGCGTGCCGGGCTTGTACGACTCCGGGTTCGCGACGACGCGGCTGACGACGACCGACGAGATCCGGCCGAGCTTCACGGACTCGGTGGACGTGGTCGCGTACGGCGTCGGGGAGGTCGTGTCGGCGTTCTGCTCGTCGGTGTGGCTGACGATGAAGCGCGTCGCCGTGAGCACGAGGACCGTGACGTGGCGCCGGACCTCGTTGGCGTCGAACGTGGTCTCCTGGTGGACGAGGTACGACGCGATCGGCTCGCCGCCGACGGCGGCCTCCACCGCCTCGGCCACGAGGGCCGGGTAGTAGCCGCTGCGCTCGATCGCCGCGCGCAGCCCCTGGGTCGTCGTACCGGTCTTCGCCATGGACTCCATCCTACGGGGCGCCCGGAGCCCCGGTGACGGCCGTGGAGGCCGCCCCGGACCGCCCCCTCAGTAGCTGGGCAGGCGGCGGGGGCCGAGGTCGGTGCGGGCGGGGGGCGGGGCGAGCCGTACGGTCGCGCCCAGGACGGCGAGGCCCCGCGGGGCCACGACGACCGGTTCCAGCGCGACGGCGACGACCTCCGGGTGGTCGTCGACCAGCCGCGACACCCGCAGCAGCAGCTCCTCCAGGGCGGCCGTGTCGACGGGCGCGGAGCCCCGCCAGCCGAAGAGGAGCGGGGCGGTCCGCACGGAGCGGATCTGCTCGGCGACGTCGCGGTCGGTGGCCGGGACGAGTCGGTGCGCCATGTCGCCGAGCAGTTCGGAGGGGGCGCCGGCGAGACCGAAGGACAGGACGGCGCCGACCGCCGGGTCGATCGCGGCGCGGACGACGGTGTCGACGCCGCGCGGCACCATGGCCTGGACGACCGGCTGGAGCTCGGCGGGCCGGCCGAGCGCCGCGGTGAGCTCGGCGTACGCGGTGCGCAGCTGCTCCTCGGTGGCCAGGTCCAGCCGTACGCCGCCGAGGTCGGGGCGGTGGCGCAGGTGCGGCGCGGTGGTCTTGAGGGCGACCGGGTAGCCGAGGCGGGCCGCGGCGTCCACGGCGGTGCCGGGGTCGGGCGCGGGGAGGGTGGGCCGTACGGCGATGCCGTAGTGGGTGAGCAGTTCCCGGACGGCGTCCGGCGCGAGGGTGGTGCCGCGCTCCCCCGCGCCGCCCGCGCCGAGGAGCCGTTCGATCAGGGCGGCGGCCCCGGCCTCGTCGATGCCCTCGTACTCGGGCACCCGGCCCGGCTCGGCGGCCTCGCGCCGCCACTCGGCGTACCTGACGGCCTCGGCCAGCGCCCGCACGGCCCGCTCGGCGGCGGGGTACGCGGGGATGTTCCCGGTGGCGGCGCCGGCGGGCGCCGGGGGGCCGTCGGCGGCCGCGCCGGGCGCGTGCCCCGGCTCCGGCGGCGCGGCGGGCGGCCGGGCGGCGGCCGCGGTCCCTCCGTGGGGTGCCGCCGCCGCGTCCGGGGCGGGGGCGGTGCCGGCGGGGGCCGGGTGCTCCGGGGCGGGGGCGGTGCTGGTCGCGGCCGCCAGGGCGTCCGCCAGGGCGCCCAGTTCGACGTGGACGACCACGACCGGCTTCGCCGGGGAGACGGCGCGGGCCCCGCGCAGGGCGGCCGCCAGCACCTCGCCCTCGCCGGTCGGCTCCGCCGTCCCCTGCGGGCCGATCCGCGGGATCGCGGTGACGACCACCGCGTCGCACGCGTCGTCGCGCAGGGCCCCGGCGAGCGCGGCCCGGAAGTCCTCGGGCGTGGCGGCGGTCGTCAGGTCGCGGGGCGGCAGCGGCCGCAGGCCCTCGGTGAGGCAGGCGTCGTACGTGAGGAGGCCCAGCGACTCGGAGTTGCCGAGGATCGCGACGCGCGGCCCCCTGGGCAGGGGCTGCCCAGCGAGCAGCAGGCCCGCGTCGACGAGCTCGGTGACCGTGTCGACGCGGATGACCCCGGCCTGGCGGAGCAGCGCGGACACGGTGGCGTGCGGGATGCGGGTGGTGGGCACAGCGTGCCCGGGGGGCGCGCTGCCGCTGTGCCGGGCGCCCTTGACGACGACGACCGGCTTGACGGCGGCCGTGCGGCGGGCGAGTCGGGTGAACTTGCGGGGGTTGCCGATCGACTCCAGGTACAGCAGGGCCACGTCCGTGTCGGGGTCCTCGTACCAGTACTGGAGGATGTCGTTGCCGGAGACGTCGGCCCGGTTGCCGGCCGAGACGGCCGACGACACGCCCGCGCCGCGCCGGTGCAGCCCGGACAGCAGGGCGACGCCGATCGCGCCGGACTGGGTGAACAGGCCGATGCGCCCCGCGGCGGGCAGCTGCGGGGCGAGGGAGGCGTTGAGTCGTGCCCCGTCCGCGGTGTTGATCACGCCGAAGGCGTTGGGGCCGATGACGCGCATCCCGTACGAGCGGGCCTGCCGCACCAGCGCCCGCTGGCGCTCCCGCCCGGCCGGGCCGCTCTCGGCGTAGCCGGCGGACAGGACGACGAGCCCGCGCACGCCGTGTTCGCCGCAGTCCGCGACGGCGTCCGGGACGTGCTCGGCGGGCACGGCGACGACGGCCAGGTCGACGGGCTCGCCGATCTCGCCGACGGAGCGGTGGGCGGGGACGCCCTCCAGGGTGGCCGGCCCTTCGGGGAGGGCGCGGTTCACGGCGTGCACGCGGCCGGTGAACCCGGCGCCGACCAGGTTGCGCAGGACGGTGCGGCCGACGCCGCCGGGGGCGCGGCCCGCGCCGACGACGGCGACGGAGCCGGGGGCGAGGAGTCGCTGCACGGACCGGGCCTCGGCGCGCTGCTCGCGGGCGCGCTGGACGGCGAGGGAGCGGTCGGTGGGCTCCAGGTCGAGGTGGAGGCGGACGGCTCCGTCCTCGAAGCTGCGCTTCTGGGTGTAGCCGGCGTCCGTGAACACCTTGATCATCTTGGTGTTGGCGGGCAGCACCTCCGCGGCGAACCGCCTGATGCCGCGTTCGCGGGCGACGGCGGCGACGTGCTCCAGCAGGGCGGAGGCGACGCCGCGGCCCTGGTGGGCGTCCTGGACGAGGAAGGCGACCTCGGCCTCGTCGGCGGGGGCGGGGGCGGGGCGGCCCGCGGCGTCGATCCGGTCGTAGCGGACCGTCGCGATGAACTCGCCGCCGATCGTCGCGGCCAGGCCCACCCGGTCCACGTAGTCGTGGTGGGTGAAGTGGTGCACGTCCTTGGCGGAGAGCCGGGGGTAGGGTGCGAAGAACCGGTAGTACTTCGACTCATCCGAGACCTGCTCGTAGAAGCTGACCAGGCGTTCGGCGTCGTCCGTGGTGATCGGTCTGATCCGCGCGGTGCCGCCGTCGCGCAGCACCACGTCGGCCTCCCAGTGGTCGGGGTACGCGTGCGCCGACTGATCGGACGGGTTCAGCATGGGCCAAGGGTACGGCGCCGCTCCGGTACCCCGCCGGACATGAGAGACTGGTCTAGACAACCGCTAGCACTTGAAGGGCAACACCATGGCTGAGCGCCGCGTCAACGTCGGCTGGGCCGAGGGCCTGCACGCCCGCCCCGCCTCCATCTTCGTCCGTGCCGCCACGGCCTCCGGCGTCCCCGTGACGATCGCCAAGGCCGGCGGCACCCCGGTCAACGCCGCGTCGATGCTCGCGGTGCTCGGCCTGGGCGCGCAGGGCGGCGAGGAGATCGTCCTCACCTCCGAGGCCGAGGGCGCGGAAGTGGCGCTGGACCGTCTGGCGAAGCTGGTCGCCGAGGGTCTCGAGGAGCTTCCCGAGACCGTCTGACGGCAGCCGACGGCACCGCGGAGCCGCACCGCCCGGAATCCGGGGGTGCGGCTCCACCGCTTTTCGGGGCGCGTCGGATTCCGCGGACGCGGCGCTTTCTTCGGGCGGGTCGTTTTCCCCGGGCACATCGAATTCCCCGGGCACGCCGGGCCGCCGGCCCCTTCGCTTTTCCCGGCGGCATTCGTTCCGGGCAGCGGGAAAGGGCCGCGCCATTCCTTCCGCCCTTTGTATACGGCCCCGGTGTTAATTCCGCGCTCCGGCGGTGTTGACGTGGTGTTGCGAACCCCTCACCCGGTCCGTGCGGCGCAGCCGGTGGGCGCCGCGCCACCGCTCGACGTGCTGGGCGGTGAGGGCCCGGGCCCGCTCCGCGTCGCCGCGGGCGACGGCGTCGACGATCGCGCCGCGCTCCGCCCACGCCTCGGCCGGCCTGGCCGGCTCGTCGACGGCGTACATCCAGGCGATCTTGTGGCGCAGCTGGGTGAGCAGCGAGGTCAGGCCGGGGCTGGCCGACGCCCGGGCGAGCGTCTCGTGGAACCAGTCGCCCAGCGACCGGAGATCCTCGCCCTGGTCGCGGCGGGCCCGCTCCTGGCCGAGGCGGACGAGGCCGCGCAGCACCTTCAGATGGGCCTCGGTGCGGCGCTGGGCGGCACGGGCGGCGCCCAGCGGCTCCAGCAGCGTGCGCATCTCCAGCAGGTCGGCGGCGTCCTGCTCGGTCGGCTCCGCCACGCAGGCGCCGACGTGGCGGCGCGAGACGACGAAGCCCTCCGACTCCAGGGTGCGCAGCGCCTCGCGGACCGGGACGCGGGAGACGCCGTAGCGGCGGGCGAGCTGCTCCTCGGTGAGGCGGCCGCCGCACGGCAGCACCCCGGAGACGATGTCCGCCCGGATCGCCGTGCACACCGAGTGCGCGGGAATGCGCATACCGAACCTCCGAATCGCTCCGCCCACCGTTTTGTCCGCGCGACACCCAGGAGTCCGACGCTGTTCGGTGACTCTATTGCAACGAAGCGCATTTTCCGATCCCGGGCCGTAATCCATGGTGAATTTTTGGCCGAGAACCCCGGCGGGCGGGACGGAGGCGACGCGAAGGCCCCGGCTCGGTGACCGAGCCGGGGCCTTCGCGAAGCGGGGACGGGTCAGACGTTGACGCCGCGCGCCCGGAGGTAGGAGACCGGGTCGACGTCGGAGCCGTACTCGGCGGAGGTGCGGGCCTCGAAGTGGAGGTGGGGGCCCGTGGAGTTGCCGGTCGAGCCGGAGACGCCGATCTGCTGGCCCGGCATGACCGTCTGGCCGACCGAGACGCCGACCGAGGCGAGGTGGCCGTACTGCGTGTACGTGCCGTCGTGCATCCGGATCACCACGTTGTTGCCGTACGCGCCGCCCCAGCCGGCCTCGACGACCGTGCCGAGGCCCACGGAGACCACGGAGGAGCCGTAGGGGGCGTGGAAGTCGACGCCCGAGTGGCTGCCGGAGGACCACAGGGAGCTGCTGGCCCGGTAGGCGGTGGAGACGTACGAGCCGGCCACGGGCAGCTGGAAGGAGCCGAGGCGCTTGCGCTCGGCCTCGCGGTCGGCGCGCTCCTGGGCCTCGCGGGCCGCCTCGGCGCGGGCCTCGGCCTGGCGGGCGGCCTGGAGGCGGGCCTCGGCCTGGCGCTCGGCGGCCGCCTCGGCCGCGGCCTGGCGCTCGACCACCTCGGCGGCCAGCTCCTGGGCGGTGGCCTGGTCCTCGACCTCGTCGGCCAGCTCGTAGCCGGCGATGGTCGGGATGGAGGCGGTGTCCTCCAGGGAGGCGCGCTCCGCGTCCGCGGCGAACGCCGGGGAGGTGAGGGTTCCGATGACGCCGGAGGTCGCGAGGGCGGCGGCGCCGGCGACGTGGGCGCTCCTGCGGCTCATGCGGCTCGGGGCACGGTGCTTCCCGGTGGAACGGGTGAACGCCATGAAGGGGACGTGTCCTTTCCTTCCCTCTCGCCTACCGGGTTAGCTGACGGGTTCGGAGCAGGAAGGTCTCCTACGGACCCCTCCGCACGGTGGCGAAGGCGCCCGATTCACCCCAGGGGGACTTGGGTCCCCGGTTCCCCAGGCTCGCGCCTGACGGGGATTCGGCGATCGCTGCCCGGTGCCGCGGGTGCGGCGGGTACGGGGGCGGACAGCGGCTAAGACGCTATGCGGCTGATCTTTCAATCACCAAACGGACACGCTTTTTTGTAGCGCACGCCACAGAACAGAAGCTCCGCCTCTCCAATAAAACGGACATAAGCCCACGCAAAAGCGGAACCCCGACATCCGGGGGGATGCCGGGGTTCCGCTTCGTCAATCAGCCGGTGACGACGGTCACTTCACCGAGGCCCAGCGCCTCCACCGGCTCCTTGATCCGCGCCGCGTCGCCGACGAGGACGGTGACCAGGCGGTCCGGCGGGAAGGCGCTGACGACGGCCGCCGTCGCCTCCACCGTGCCTGTCGCGTCCAGGCGCCGGTACAGCTGCGCCTGGAAGTCGTCCGGCAGGTGCTGCTCGACCTGGTCGGCCAGCGTGCCCGCGACGGACGCCGCCGTCTCGTACTTGAGCGGGGCCACGCCCACCAGGTTGTGCACGGCGGCGTCGCGCTCGGCGTCGGTGAGGCCCTCCGCCGCGAGGGTGCGCAGCACCTTCCACAGGTCGTCCAGCGCGGGGCCGGTGTTGGGCGTGTCGACGGAGCCGCTGATGGCGAGCATCGCCGCGCCCGTGCCGTCCGGCAGCGACCGCAGGACCTGCCCGAAGGCCCGCACGCCGTACGTGTAGCCCTTCTCCTCGCGCAGGACGCGGTCCAGGCGGGAGGTGAGCGTGCCGCCCAGGCAGTACGTGCCGACGACCTGCGCGGGCCACACGCGGTCGTGCCGGTCCGGGCCGACGCGGCCGATGAGCAGCTGCGTCTGCACGGCGCCCGGCCGGTCCACGATGACGACGCGGCCGGTGTCGTCGGCGGTGACGGGCGGCGCCGTGCGCGGGCGGGGGGCGTCGCCCTTCCACGCGCCGAGCGTCTCGTCGAGGAGCGCGTCCAGGTCGATGCCGGTCAGGTCGCCGACCACGACCGCGGTGGCCGACGCGGGACGGACGTGGGCCTCGTAGAAGGCCCGTACGGCCGCGGCGTCGATCCGGGCGACGGTCTCCTCCGTGCCCTGGCGGGGCCGGGACATGCGCGAGGAGGCCGGGAACAGCTCGGCGGAGAGCTGCTTGGCGGCGCGGCGGGCCGGGTTGGCCGTCTCGTGCGGGATCTCGTCGAGCCGGTTGCGGACGAGGCGGTCGACCTCGTCGTCCGCGAAGGCCGGTGCCCGCAGCGCGTCGGAGAGCAGTCCGAGGGCCTTGTGGAGCCGGGAGGCCGGCACCTCCAGGGAGACCCGCACGGCCGGGTGGTCCGCGTGCGCGTCCAGGGTGGCGCCGCACCGCTCCAGTTCGGCGGCGAACTCCTCGGCGGTGTGCTTGTCCGTGCCCTCTGACAGGGCGCGCGCCATGATGGTGGCGACGCCGTCGAGCCCCTCGGGCTCGGCGTCCAGCGGGGCGTCGAGGACGATCTCGACGGCGACGACCTGCTGGCCGGGGCGGTGGCAGCGCAGCACCGTCAGGCCGTTGCCGAGCCGGCCGCGCTCGGGGGCGGGGAAGGCCCACACGCGGGGCGTGCCCGGCTTCGGCTGCGGGTGGAACTCCATGGTGGTCAGAGACACGGCAGCGTCGCTCACTGGTCCGTCCCCTCTTCCTCGTCGCTGTCGGTCTGGTCGCCGTCGTCGGCCTTGGCGGGTTCGTAGACGAGGACCGCGCGGTTGTCCGGGCGCAGCTGCTGGGCGGCGACCTCGCGCACCTCGTCGGCGGTGACGTCCAGGACCCGCTGGACGGCGGTGAGGGCGAGCTGCGGGTCGCCGAACAGGACGGCGAAGCGGCACAGCTCGTCGGCGCGGCCCGCGACCGTGCCCAGCCGGTCCAGCCACTCGCGCTCCAGCTGGGCCTGGGCGCGCTCCATCTCCTCGGCCGTGGGGCCCTCGGCGGCGAACCGGGCCAGCTCCTCGTCGACGGCGGCCTCGATGTCCGGCACCTCGACGCCGGCGGAGGTCTTCACGTCCAGCCATCCCATCGAGGGCGCGCCGGCCAGCCGCAGCAGGCCGAAGCCGGCGGCGACGGCGGTGCGGTCGCGCCGGACCAGCCGGTTGTGCAGCCGGGACGACTCGCCGCCGCCGAGGACGGTGAGGGCGAGGTCGGCGGCGTCGCACGCGCGCGTGCCGTCGGCCGGGAGGCGGTAGGCGGCCATCAGGGCGCGCGCCGGGACGTCCTCCTCGACGACCTCGCGGAGCTGCTCGCCGATGACCTCCGGGAGCGTCCCGTCGCGCGGCTCGGGCTTGCCGTCGTGGGGCGGGATGGAGCCGAAGTACTTCTCGATCCAGGCGAGCGTCTGCTCGGGGTCGATGTCGCCGACGACGGACAGGACGGCGTTGTTCGGCGCGTAGTACGTGCGGAAGAAGTTCCGGGCGTCCTCCAGCGTGGCCGCGTCGAGGTCCGCCATGGAGCCGATCGGCGTGTGGTGGTAGGGGTGCCCGTCCGGGAAGACGAGGGCGGTCAGCTTCTCGAACGCCGTGCCGTACGGCACGTTGTCGTAGCGCTGGCGGCGCTCGTTCTTAACGACGTCCCGCTGGTTCTCCATCGACTCCTCGTCGAGGGCGGCGAGGAGGGAGCCCATGCGGTCGGCCTCCAGCCAGAGGGCGAGCTCCAGCTGGTGCGCGGGCATGGTCTCGAAGTAGTTGGTGCGCTCGAAGCTCGTGGTGCCGTTGAGGGAGCCGCCGGCGCCCTGCACCAGTTCGAAGTGGCCGTTCCCCTGGACCTGCCGGGAACCCTGGAACATCAGGTGCTCGAAGAGGTGGGCGAGGCCGGTGCGGCCCTTGACCTCGTGGCGGGAGCCGACGTCGTACCAGAGGCACACCGCGGCGACCGGGGTCAGGTGGTCCTCCGAGAGCACCACGCGCAGGCCGTTGGCCAGCCGGTGCTCGGTCGCTGTCAGGCCGCCGGAGCCGGCCTGGGCTGTGGCCGTGTGACCCATGGGCATGTACGTCCCTTCGATCGCGTCATGGAAAGTCCTGCCACTGTATGCAAGCGCACCGGCGCCCTGCGAAGTTCCCGGCAACCTGCGGCGTCCCTCTTCCGGGTCGCGGTCGGTCCTGTCAGTGGGACGGTCCACAATGGTCGGCGTCAGATCAACCTTGTTGGTGAAGGAGCCGCAGCAGCGATGGCCCGCCGCAGCACGAAGACCCCGCCGCCCGACGACTTCGAGGAGCGGATCCTCGACATCGACGTCGTCGACGAGATGCAGGGCTCCTTCCTCGAGTACGCGTACTCGGTGATCTACTCCCGCGCCCTGCCCGACGCCCGGGACGGCATGAAGCCGGTGCACCGCCGGATCGTGTACCAGATGAACGAGATGGGCCTGCGCCCCGAGCGCGGGTTCGTGAAGTGCGCCCGCGTCGTCGGCGAGGTGATGGGCAAGCTCCACCCGCACGGCGACGCGTCGATCTACGACGCGCTGGTGCGCATGGCGCAGCCCTTCTCCATGCGCCTGCCCCTGGTCGACGGCCACGGCAACTTCGGCTCGCTCGGCAACGACGACCCGCCGGCCGCCATGCGGTACACGGAGTGCCGGATGGCCGACGCGACGTCCCTGATGACGGAGTCGATCGACGAGGACACCGTCGACTTCGTGCCGAACTACGACGGGCAGGAGCGTGAGCCGGCCGCCCTCCCGGCCGCCTTCCCGAACCTGCTGGTGAACGGCGCGTCGGGCATCGCGGTCGGCATGGCCACCAACATGCCCCCGCACAACCTGGGCGAGGTCATCGCGGCCGCCCGGCACCTGATCAGGCACCCGGGCGCCGACCTCGAGACGCTCATGCGGTTCGTGCCCGGCCCGGACCTGCCGACCGGCGGCAGGATCGTCGGCCTGTCCGGCATCAGGGACGCGTACGAGTCCGGCCGCGGCACGTTCAAGATCCGCGCGACGGCGACGGTGGAGAACGTGACGGCGCGCCGCAAGGGCCTGGTCGTCACGGAGCTGCCGTTCGCGGTCGGCCCCGAGAAGGTCATCGCCAAGATCAAGGACCTGGTCAACGCGAAGAAGCTCCAGGGCATCGCGGACGTCAAGGACCTCACGGACCGGGAGCACGGGCTGCGCCTGGTCATCGAGGTCAAGAACGGCTTCGTGCCCGAGGCGGTGCTGGAGCAGCTGTACAAGCTGACGCCGATGGAGGAGTCCTTCGGCATCAACAACGTGGCGCTGGTGGACGGCCAGCCGGTCACGCTGGGCCTGAAGGAGCTGCTGGAGGTCTACCTCGACCACCGCTTCGAGGTGGTGCGGCGCCGCAGCGAGTTCCGGCGCGGCAAGCGGCGGGACCGGCTGCACCTGGTGGAGGGCCTGCTGGTCGCCCTCGTCGACATCGACGAGGTGATCCGGCTGATCCGGTCGAGTGAGAACTCCGCGCAGGCCAAGGAGCGGCTGATCGAGAGGTTCTCCCTGAGCGACGTCCAGACCCAGTACATCCTGGACACGCCGCTGCGGCGGCTCACCAGGTTCGACCGGCTGGAGCTGGAGGGCGAGCGGGACCGGCTGACCGGCGAGATCGAGGAGCTGACGAGGATCCTGGACTCGGACGCCGAGCTGCGCAAGCTCGTGTCGTCCGAGCTGGCCACGGTGGCGAAGAAGTTCGGCACCGAGCGGCGCACGGTCCTGCTGGAGTCGGCCGGTTCCACGGCCGCCGCGGTGCCGCTGGAGGTCGCCGACGACCCGTGCCGGGTGCTGCTGTCCTCGACGGGGCTGCTGGCCCGTACGGCGAGCGGCGACCCGCTGCCGGAGAGCGGCGGCAAGCGTGTCAAGCACGACGTGGTCGTGTCGGCGGTGGCGGCGACGCAGCGCGGCACGGTCGGCGCGGTGACGTCCGCGGGGCGGCTGCTGCGCGTCCCGGTGATCGACCTGCCGCAGCTGCCGGACACGGCGTCGGCGCCGAACCTGTCGGGCGGGGCGCCGCTGTCGGAGTTCCTGACGCTGGAGAAGGACGAGAGGGTCGTCTGCCTGACGACGCTCGACGAGTCGTCTGCGGGCCTCGCGCTGGGCACGCTGCAGGGCGTCGTGAAGCGGGTGGTGCCCGACTACCCGGCGAACAAGGACGAGCTGGAGGTCATCACGCTCAAGGAGGGTGACCGGATCGTCGGCGCGGTGGAGCTGCGGACGGGCGAGGAGGACCTGGTCTTCATCACCTCCGACGCGCAGCTGCTGCGCTACCCGGCGTCCCAGGTGCGCCCCCAGGGCCGCCCGGCGGGCGGCGTGGCGGGCGTCAAGCTGTCGGCGGGCGCCGAGGTGATCTCGTTCACCGCCGTCGACCCGGCGTCCGACGCGGTCGTGTTCACGGTCGCGGGCGCCACGGGCCAGCTGGACGCCTCCGTCGGTACGTCGGCGAAGCTGACGCCGTTCGACCAGTACCCCCGCAAGGGCCGGGCCACGGGCGGTGTGCGCTGCCACCGGTTCCTGAAGGGCGAGGACGTGCTGGTGCTGGCCTGGGCGGGCGGGGCTCCGGCCATGGCGGCCCAGAAGAACGGCATGCCCGTGGAGCTGCCGGACCCGGACCCGCGCCGGGACGGGTCGGGCGTGCCGCTGGTCAAGCCGGTGGCGGTGCTGGCGGGCCCGCTGGCGTAGCGGGGCGTGACGCGTGCGGGGGCGCGCCCACCGGGTGGTGGGCGCGCCGCCGCGGCCGGTCAGGCGCGGTCGGCCGCCTCGTCGTACGCCGCGGTGCCGTACGGGTCGGTGTCGTACAGGTCGGTGTCGTACGCCGGGGTGCCGGGACCGGTGACCGGTCCGGCCCCCTCCCGCGGGTCGGGGACGTACCGCAGGACGCCCCACAGGGCGTGGTCCTCCGGCGTGTCGTGCGGACCCGCCACCCGGCAGCCGTCGAGGGCCCGCAGCAGGGCCTCCCCGTCCGTGCCGGAGCCGATGAGGACGAGCTGGGTGAGCCGCTGCCCGCCGGGCGGCCAGGGCTCCGGGTAGAACCGCAGGAAGCGGCCCACGGCGTGCACGGCGTACCGGTTGTCCGGGTCGGCGGCGCCGAAGTCGACGAATCCCTTGATCCGGTACAGCCCTTCGGGCCGCGAGTCGAGGAAGTCCATGAGACGGCGCGGGTGCAGGGGCTCCCCGGCCGTGAACGACACCGTCTCGTAGGCGGCGTGCGGGTGGTCGCGGTGGTCGCGCTCGTACGCGTCGGCGTACAGGTCCTCGAAGGACAGCTGCCGGGCGCCGGCCGCGTCCTCGACGCGGGCGGCCCGGTCGAAGAGCAGCTCCGGGTCGACGCGCCCGTACGCCGCCGTGATCACCGCGGCGCGGCCCGCGAGGCCCGTGACGGCGTCCCGTACGCGGCGCAGCTCGTCCTCCGGGACGCGGTCGGCCTTGTTGACGACGACGAGGTCGGCGAGGGCGAGGTGCCGGTCGGTCTCGGGGTGGCGGACGCGCGTGGCGTCGAACTCGGCGGCGTCGACGACCTCGACGAGCCCGCCGTACACGACCCGCTCGTTGTCGCTGGCGAGGACCATCCGCACCAGTTCCTGCGGCTCGGCCAGGCCGCTGGCCTCGATGACGATGACGTCGAGCCGGGCCGAGGGGCGGGTGAGGGCCTCCAGGTAGGTGTCGAGTTCGCTCGCGTCGACGGCGCAGCACAGGCAGCCGTTCCCGAGGGAGACCGTCGAGCCGACCTGGCCGGCGACGGTCATGGCGTCGATCTCGATGGATCCGAAGTCGTTGACCATCACGCCGACGCGGGTGCCCCGGGCGGTGCGCAGGAGGTGGTTGAGCAGGGTGGTCTTGCCGGAACCGAGGAATCCCGCGAGGACGACGACGGGAATCTGCTGCGCGCTCAAGGGGCACCTTTCTCGCTGGACGGCCGACGGTCGGGGTTCCTCAGGATAGGCGGGGCCGTCTACCGTTTCCGGCCATGAGACCGGTTTCCGCCCCTTCCGCCGATTCCGCCCCCGGTGGCCGCGCGGCCGCCCGGCGGCCCTGGCCGTCCCTGGGGTGGCCGAGGCGGATGTTCTCGCAGCTGCTGCTGATCCAGGTGGCGATGGTGACCGGGGTGACGGTGCTGGTCACGGGCCTGTTCCTGGCGCCGCTGAGCGGGCAGCTGGACGACCAGGCGATGCGGCGGGCGCTGGCCGTCGCGCAGACCACGGCGTCGTCCCGGCTGGCCGGCGACCTGCTCGCCTCCCGTCCGGCGCCGGACGGCCCCGTGCAGGCGGAGGCGGAGCGCATCCGCCGGGCGACGGGCTCCGAGTACGTCGTCGTGATGGACGCGCGCGGGGTCCGCTGGTCGCACCCGAACCCGGCCAGGATCGGCGGGGTGGTGTCGACCGACCCGAGCGGCGCGCTCGCCGGCCGGGACGTGCTGGAGATCGACAGCGGCACGCTGGGGCGGTCGGCGCGCGGCAAGGTGCCGCTGCGCGACGGCGACGGGAGGATCGTCGGCGCGGTGTCCGTCGGCATCGCGTACGACAGCGTGCGCGCCCGGTTCCTGGCGGAGATCCCCGGCCTCCTCGCGTACGCGGGCGGGGCGCTGGCGGCGGGCGCGCTGGCCGCGTGGCTGATCGCCCGGCGCGTCCAGCGGCAGACCCGCGACCTGGCGTTCTCCGACATCGCGGCCCTGCTGGCGGAGCGGGAGGCGATGCTGCACGGCATCCGCGAGGGCGTGGTGGCGCTGGACGGGGCGGGGCGCGTCCGGCTGGTCAACGACGAGGCGCAGCGGCTGCTGGACCTGGGGTCCCGGGTCACGGGGCGGCCGCTGGACGAGGTGCTGGGCGGCGGGCGCACCGCGGACGTGCTGGCCGGGCGGGTTCGGGGCGAGGACCTGGTGGCCGTGCACGGCCGGCGCGTGCTGGTCGCCAACCGGATGCCGACCGATGACGGCGGCGCGGTGGTGACCCTGCGGGACCGTACGGAGCTGGAGCGGCTCGGGCGCGAACTGGACGCGACGCGCGGGCTGATCGACGCGTTGCGGGCGCAGGACCACGAGCACGCCAACCGGATGCACACCCTCCTGGGGCTGCTGCAGCTGGAGCTGCACGAGGAGGCGGTGGAGTACCTCACCGAGGTGGCCGGGGTGCACCGGACGACCGCCGAGCAGGTCACCGAGAAGGTGCACGACCCGCTGGTGGCGGCGCTGCTGGTGGGGAAGGCGACGGTGGCCGCGGAGCGGGGCGTGGCGCTGCGGGTCGCGGCCGGCTCGCTGCTGCCGGACCGGCTGGTCGCGCCCAGCGAGCTGGTCACGGTGGTGGGCAACCTGGTCGACAACGCCGTGGACGCGGCGGCCGGCTCACCGGACGCCGCCGTCGAGGTGGAGCTGGGCGCACGGGGCCGCACGGCGGTGCTGCGGGTCGCGGACAGCGGGCCCGGTGTGCCGGCGGAGCAGCGGGAGGCGGTGTTCACCGAGGGTTGGTCCACCAAACTCCGCCCGTCCCACGGCGCGGGGCGCGGCCTGGGCCTGCCCCTGGTCCGCCGCCTCGCGGAACGGCACGGCGGCCGGGTCGAGGTGGGTACGGCGGCGGGCGGCGGCGCCGAGTTCACGGTGGTCCTCCCGGAGGCCCTGGCGGAACCGCCGCCGGGCCGCGTGCCCGACGGGGACCCGGCGGACCCGGGCGGCGTCCGGCACTGAGTCCGGCACCGGGTCCGGTGCCGGGTCCGGGCGCGTACCGGGTGGCGCGCGTCCGGCTCAGACCGCGCCCGCGCCGGTCAGGGCGCGTACCTCGGTCTCCGCGTGCTTGGCCTCGTCCGGGGGTTCCGGGGAGGTGACCGTGCCGAGCCAGCCCGCGAGGAAGCCCAGCGGGATGGAGACCACCCCCGGGTTCCGGAGCGGGAAGACGTGGAAGTCCGCGCCGGGGAACAGGGCGTCGGGACTGCCGGACACGACCGGCGACAGCGCGACGAGCAGCACGGCGGGGACCAGGCCGCCGTACACGGACCACACCGCGCCGCGCGTGGTGAAGCGGCGCCAGAACAGCGAGTACAGCAGGACGGGGAGGTTCGCCGAGGCGGCGACCGCGAAGGCGAGGCCGACGAGGAACGCGACGTTCAGGTCCCGGGCGAGCAGGGCGAGGCCGACCGCCGTGCCGCCGACGACGACGGTGGAAATCCGGGCCACGGCGACCTCGCCGTACCGCCGCCGCCCCGCGCCGCCGTCCCGGCCGCGGGTGTACGAGGTGTACAGGTCGTGCGCGACGGAGGTGGAGGAGGCGAGGGTGATGCCCGCGACGACGGCGAGGATCGTCGCGAAGGCGACGGCCGCGACCACCGCGAGGAGGACCGTGCCGCCGGTGGAGCCCGCTCCCCCGCCGAGGTCGAGCGCGAGCAGCGGTACGGCCGTGTTCCCGGCGGGGTCGGAGGCGCGTACGGCGTCGCTGCCGACGATCGCGGCGGCGCCGAAGCCCAGCACGATCGTCATCAGGTAGAAGCCGCCGATGAGGCCGATGGACCACACGACCGAGCGCCGGGCGGAGCCGGCGGTGGGCACGGTGGAGAACCGGGCGAGGAGGTGCGGCAGCCCCGCCGTGCCGAGCACCAGGGCGAGGCCGAGGCTGATGAAGTCCGCACGGGCGGTCCAGTCCCCGCCGTGGCCGAGGCCGGGCGCGAGGAAGTCCCGACCGTGGCCGCTTCGTTCGGCGGCGGTGGTCAGCAGGGCGCTGAAGTCGCCGTGGAAGCGCAGGAGGACGAGCACGGTGAGGGCGAGCGCGCCCGCCAGGAGCAGCACGGCCTTGACGATCTGGATCCAGGTCGTGGCGCGCATCCCGCCCAGCGCCACGTGGACGACCATGAGCGCGCCCACGCCGAGGACCGTCCACGAGCGCGCGGCGTCGCCCGTACCGCCCAGGAGCAGGGAGACCAGGCTGCCGGCGCCGACCATCTGCGCCACCAGGTACAGGACGGACACGGTGACGGACGACGCGCCCACCGCCGTGCGGACCCGGCGCTCGCCCATGCGGGCGGCGACCACGTCGGCGAGGGTGAAGCGCCCGCAGTTGCGGACGAGTTCGGCGACGAGGAGGAGGACGACCAGCCAGGCGACGAGGAAGCCGACGGAGTACAGCATGCCGTCGTAGCCGTTGAGCGCGATCAGTCCGGAGACGCCGAGGAACGAGGCGGCGGACAGGTAGTCGCCGGAGAGGGCGAAACCGTTCTCCATGGGGGAGAACAGCCGTCCCCCGGTGGAGGACTCCTCGGCCGACCCGCGGCGCCGGCGGCCCGCCCGGGTGGTGATGGCGAGGGTCACCGCGACGAACGCGCTGAACAGGAGCAGGGCCAGGGTCTGGTGGTCACCGGTCAACGCGGGCCTCCCGGGTCATCTGCTGGGTCTCCCAGCGCAGGTCGAGGGCGGCGCGGTCCCGGTGCACGCGGGCGTGGCGGGCGTAGGCCCAGGCGAGGGCGAAGGTGGTGGCGAACTGGCCGAGGCCCGCGACCATCGCGACGTTCACCGCGCCCAGGACGGGGCGGGACATCAGGCCGGGCGCGGCGGTCGCGGCGACGACGTAGCCGAGGTACCAGGTGAGGAAGGCGAGGGTGGCCGGGCCGACGAACCGGCGGTAGCGGCCGCGCACCTCCTGGAAGGCCGGGCTGCGCTGCACCTCCAGGTAGACCTCGGCCGCACTGGGGCGCCGCTCGCCGTCGGCGGCCGTGCCGGGCGGGCGCGGGACCGGTACGCCCATCGCCGCGGCCTCCGGGGGCTCCCTGCCCGCCGGGGCGGCCGTGCCGCCCGGGGCCGTCACCGCGTCCGGTCCGCCCCACTCCGAGGCGAGCACGTCGCGCCAGGGGTCCTCCCCCCGCGTCGCGGCGGCGTCGCGACCTTCCCAGTCGTCCACCCGTGACTCTCCCTGTCAGCGGTCCTTTTCGGCCGCGTGGCCAAGCATGGGCAGAACGGGAAGATCTCGGACTCTCCTCCCGGCTACTTCACCCCATCAGGTGACCCGGAAGCCGAAGACCCGCCGGCCGGAACATGGTCCGGCCGACGGGTCGGGGTGCGCGCCCCCGCGGGGGACGGGCCTCAGGCGTCGATGCGCGAGCGGTCCAGCGTCGCCGCCGAGCTGGTGATGAACTCCTTGCGGGGCGCCACGTCGTTGCCCATCAGCAGGTCGAAGACCTGCTCCGACGCCTCCAGGTCGCCGATGTTGATCCGGCGCAGCGTGCGGTGGCGCGGGTCCATGGTGGTCTCCGCCAGCTGGTCGGCGTCCATCTCGCCGAGGCCCTTGTAGCGCTGGATGGAGTCCTTGTACCGGACGCCCTTGCGCTGGAACTCCAGCAGGGTCTGGCGCAGCTCGTTGTCCGAGTACGTGTACACGTACTTGTCCTGGCCCCGCTTCGGCTGGACGAGCTCGATGCGGTGCAGCGGCGGCACCGCGGCGAAGACGCGGCCGGCCTCGACCATGGGGCGCATGTACCGCTGGAAGAGGGTGAGCAGCAGGCAGCGGATGTGCGCGCCGTCCACGTCGGCGTCGACGAGGAGGACGATCTTCCCGTACCGGGCGGCGTCGATGTCGAAGGTCCGGCCGGATCCCGCCCCTATGACCTGGATGATCGCGCCGCACTCGGCGTTCTTCAGCATGTCCGACACGGACGACTTCTGGACGTTGAGGATCTTGCCGCGGATCGGCAGGAGCGCCTGGAACTCGCTGTTCCGGGCGAGCTTCGCCGTACCGAGCGCGGAGTCGCCCTCGACGATGAACAGCTCGCTGCGCTCGACGTCGTCGCTGCGACAGTCGGCGAGCTTGGCCGGCAGGGACGAGGTCTCCAGGGCGGTCTTGCGGCGCTGGGCCTCCTTGTGCTGCCGGGCCGCGATGCGGGTGCGGGCGGCGGCGACGGCCTTCTCCAGCACGGCGCGGGCCTGGGCCTTGGCGTCGCGCTTGGTGGAGGTCAGGAACGCCTTCAGCTCCTTGGCGACGACGTTGGCGACGATCCGGTTCGCGGCGGACGTGCCGAGGACCTCCTTGGTCTGGCCCTCGAACTGCGGCTCGGCCAGCCGGACGGTCACGACGGCGGTGAGGCCCTCCAGGGCGTCGTCCTTCACGACGTCGTCCTCGGCGACGCGCAGCAGCTTGGCGGCGCGCAGGGCCTCGTTGACGGTCTTGGTGACGGCCCGCTCGAAGCCGGTGACGTGCGTACCGCCCTTGGGCGTGGCGATGATGTTGACGAACGACCTGACCGTCGTGTCGTACCCCGTGCCCCAGCGCAGCGCCACGTCGACGCCGAGCTCGCGGGTGACCTCGGTGGGCGTCATGTGGCCGCGCTCGTCGAGGACCGGGACGGTCTCCTTGAAGGTGCCCTGGCCGGTGAGGCGCAGCACGTCGCAGACCGGCTTGTCCGGGGCGAGGAACTCGCAGAACTCGCTGATGCCGCCGTCGAAGCGGAAGATCTCCTGGCTCTTGCCCACGCCGTCCAGGTCGCGGTCGTCGCGGACGACGATGGTCAGGCCGGGGACGAGGAAGGCGGTCTGGCGGGCGCGCTGGTGCAGCGTCTCCAGGGAGAGCTTGGCGTCCTTGAGGAAGATCTGCCGGTCCGCCCAGTACCGCACCCGCGTGCCCGTGCGGGTCTTCGGGACGCGCTTGGCCTTGCGCAGGCCGCTGGCCGGGGCGAAGGGGGAGTCGGGCCCGGACTCGGTGAAGACGCCGGGGACGCCGCGGCGGAAGCTGATCGCGTGCGTGGCGCCGTTCCGGTCGACCTCCACGTCGAGGCGGGCCGACAGCGCGTTCACCACGGAGGCGCCCACGCCGTGGAGGCCGCCGGAGGCCGCGTACGAGCCGCCGCCGAACTTGCCGCCGGCGTGGAGCTTGGTCATGACGACCTCGACGCCGGACAGGCCGGTCTTGGGCTCGACGTCGACGGGGATGCCGCGGCCGTTGTCCCGGACCTCCACGGAGCCGTCGTCGTGGAGGACGACCTCGATGTGGTCGCAGTAGCCGCCCAGGGCCTCGTCGACGGAGTTGTCGATGATCTCCCAGATGCAGTGCATCAGGCCGCGGCTGTCGGTGGACCCGATGTACATGCCGGGGCGCTTGCGGACCGCTTCGAGCCCCTCGAGTACGAGCAGGTGCCGCGCGGTGTAGTTGGAACCGTCACGGTCTGCGGTCAGCAGCGCACTGGACGGAACGGACGTCTCGGCGGTCACGCGGTTCGCTCCTCGCTGAATTTGGGTTCTTGCCCACAGGGGTACGGGGTCGGCGTCTGTGTCGGTCTGAGCGTACAGAGGCCTGGTAGAGCGGTTGTCACGCCACCCTCGTGAAGAGTCATGCTAGTCCAGCGTCGCATGAATGTTCGATCACTCGGCCGGGTGACGTGGACATCACGTTCCCTTCCAGGCATGAACCATTTAGGCTCCGGGCACGTCCTCATGAACAACCGGCAACCCGGCCGGGGGGACATACGACCCAAGCAACGCGAAACCCGTAACGCACAGCGACACCGCAATACGGCTCATTCGCCGCCAACCGGCAGCAGACAGCCACCTGGAAAAAGTTTCGGGGAAAAGCCGCGAGCGGGAACGTTTTCGGCCTGGTTGGATGTTGACCCTGGTACGACAGCTCGTCGAGCTAGAGAAGAGGCGACGTGACTACTGTTCTGACCCCCGCGAGCCCGCTGACGGCCGCCGACCGCTGCGATCGCTGCGGCGCCCAGGCATATCTGCGCGTCGTGCTGACCAGCGGTGGCGAACTGCTCTTCTGCGCCCACCACGGCCGCAAGTTCGAGCCGGAACTGAAGAAGATCGCCGCGGAGATACAGGATGAGACGGACCGGCTCACCACGGTGCCGGCCGGAGCAGCCGACGAGGACCGCTGACACGCGCATCCACGACGAGCGAGACCGGTCCAGGACCGGATATCGGGCGGCCGCCCCCCGTCACCGCGGGGATCGGCCGCCCGCCGTTTCCCGTAGCCGTACGGCGGAGGGCGGCACCCCGTGTGACGGCGGGGTGTCGCCCTTCGCCGTACGGCCGGCCGCGTCGGGCGGCCGTACCGCCCCGGCGGCCGCCCGGGCGGTGCGGTGATCACGACGGGGGAAGCACCGCCGAGACCCGGGTGTAGACGCCGGGGCTCCCCGGCAGCCCGCAGCCGCTGCCCCAGGACACCAGGCCGATGAGCTTGCCCCGCGCGATCAGCGGGCCGCCGCTGTCGCCCTGGCAGGCGTCCCGGCCGCCCTCCCTCGTACCGGCGCACAGCATCGTGGCGGGGAGGTACCGGGCCTCGCCCCGCCCCGCCGGGTAGGCGCGGGCGCAGTCCGCGTCCGGCAGGACGGACACGTCGGCGACGTGCAGCGTGTGCGCGTACGTCCCCATGCCCGTGGTGTCCCCCCACCCGTACACGGTGGCGTTCGTGCCCGCGGCGTACGCGGGGTCGCCGGCGGGCGCCACGGGGATCACGTAGTCGCGCGGCAGCGCCTTGGCCAGCGTCAGCACGGCGGCGTCACCGGCGTTGGACCCGGCGTCGTACGCGGGGTTGATCCACATGTCCTTGACGGCCACCTCGTGCCCGCCGCTCCCGCCGAGGTCGCTGCGGCCGGCGATGACCTTGAGGTCCCGCAGCTCCTCGACCCGTACGCCCAGCACGTCCTCCCGCAGACAGTGCGCGGCGGTCGCCACCTTGGTCGGGGCGATGACGACGCCCCCACAGAACTGGCCCGCTCTCGTACGCCCGAACCGGTCACGACTGGAGAGGGCCACGACCCACGGGGTGTCGGGCGCGTTCGCCGTCCGGCCGCCCACGACCCCGCTGTCGGCCGCCGCCGGCGAGGGCGCGGCGAGGGGCACGACGGCCGCCACGGCGGCCAGGACCCCGAGGACCGCCCGCTTCCTGCTGATGGGATGACGCGTACCGCGCATTCGACCTCCTGACTCAGAGATGCATATCGCTTACTCAGCGTCAGTCACGCGGGGAGCGGCCGCATCCCCGCAACGCCAAAGGGCCCGATTCCTTCACGGAACCGGGCCCTTCGGGGCGCCGTGTACGGGCGAGCGTGTTCGAGCTTCGCTCAGTCGAGGTAGTCGCGCAGGACCTGCGAACGCGACGGGTGGCGCAGCTTCGACATGGTCTTGGACTCGATCTGGCGGATCCGCTCGCGGGTCACGCCGTAGACCTTGCCGATCTCGTCGAGCGTCTTCGGCTGTCCGTCGGTGAGGCCGAAGCGCATGGAGACCACGCCCGCCTCGCGCTCGGAGAGCGTGTCGAGCACGGAGTGCAGCTGCTCCTGGAGGAGCGTGAAGCTCACCGCGTCGGCCGGGACGACCGCCTCGGAGTCCTCGATCAGGTCACCGAACTCGCTGTCGCCGTCCTCGCCGAGCGGGGTGTGCAGCGAGATCGGCTCACGGCCGTACTTCTGGACCTCGATGACCTTCTCGGGGGTCATGTCGAGCTCCTTGGCCAGCTCCTCCGGGGTGGGCTCGCGGCCCAGGTCCTGGAGCATCTGGCGCTGGACGCGCGCGAGCTTGTTGATGACCTCGACCATGTGCACCGGGATGCGGATGGTGCGGGCCTGGTCGGCCATGGCACGGGTGATCGCCTGGCGGATCCACCACGTGGCGTACGTGGAGAACTTGTAGCCCTTGGTGTAGTCGAACTTCTCGACGGCACGGATCAGACCGAGGTTGCCCTCCTGGATCAGGTCCAGGAACAGCATGCCGCGGCCGGTGTAGCGCTTGGCGAGGGAGACGACCAGACGGAGGTTGGCCTCCAGCAGGTGGTTCTTGGCGCGGCGGCCGTCCTCGGCGATGATCTCCAGCTCGCGCTTGAGCTTGGGGGCCAGCTTGTCGGCGTTCGCGAGCTTGTCCTCGGCGAACAGGCCGGCCTCGATGCGCTTGGCGAGCTCGACCTCCTGCTCGGCGTTGAGGAGGGGGACCTTGCCGATCTGCTTCAGGTAGTCCTTGACTGGGTCCGCGGTGGCACCGGCGACGGCGACCTGCTGGGCCGGCGCGTCGTCCTCGTCCTCGTCGGACAGGACGAAGCCCTTGGCCTCGCCGTCGGCCTCCTCGTCCTCGCCCTTGACGGCGGCGACGTCGTCGAGCAGCTCCTCGCCCTCGACGAGCTCGTCGGCGTCCTTCTTGCCCGCCGTCTTCTTGGCCGTGGTCTTCTTGACCGCGGTCTTCTTCACGGCCGTCTTCTTCGCCGCGGTCGCCTTCTTCGCGGCGGTCTTCCTGGCGGGGGCACCGGCCTCGTCGGCCGGGGTGTCCGCGCTCTGGGCCGCCGGAGCCGCCGGGGAGGACGCGGCCGTCCTCGCCGTGGTCGTCCTGGCGGTGACGGTCTTGGTGGCGGTGCGCTTCGCCGGGCTCTTCGCTGCGACGCTCTTGCGGGCGCGCTTCGGCGACTCCGCTGCACTGACCATCAGCGTCACACCCTCTTCCTCGAGGATCTGATTGAGGCTGCGCAGAACATTCTTCCACTGGGTTGGCGGGATCTGGTCAGCCTCGAAGGCCCGACGCACGTCATCGCCCGCGATCTGCCCATCAGCCTTTCCCCGCTCGATGAGCGCCATCACAGACTCGGACTCGGCGATCTCCGGCGGGAGCGTACGGGATGTGCTGGCCGACACGAACAACCTCTCGGAACGATGGAAACGGCTTCCGGCCCCGCCCGTGATCGGGCCGGAGCCGACGACCGCCGGCGGGGAATGAGCCGGCGACGCGGGCTGGACCTCGGAGGTGCACAGCGCCGTGGACGGCGGCTGTATTCCCTCTTCGGCTGTCACCTCTTAGGTCATCGCCGTGCTTCGAGGAGCGTTACGCCCAATCCACGTGGCCCGAGTCACACCGCAGAGCATGATGAACAGGAGCAAAAGGGATCATCACCCCGCATTCACGGTCGCTGCGTCACGGCCACCGCGCCGTCGGGACCGCGCCACCGGGCGCTGCCGTCCGGGCCGCGCCGCCGGACCCCGGGGCCGAGCCCGGTCCGGGTACCCCGGTGGGGCCCGGCGACACGTGCGCGGGCGGCGCCCCGTGTACGGCGCCTCCGTGTTCGCACGGCATCGGACGCCCCGCGCCACCGTGCGTGCGGCCCTCGGTCACGGTCCGCGTTCAGTGCTCGCGCGGGGCGGGGACCACTCGGTCCACGTCGGGCTGGATGGTGAGGAGCTGCCGCATGGCGGCCTCGGCGGCGGGCCCGTCGCCGGCGGCGAGGGCCTCCACGATGTGGGCGTGGTGGCTCAGGCAGGACTCGCCGGGGCGGTCGCAGCTGATCGCCGGGGAACCGGAGACCTGGAGCGCGGCGGAGACGATGCCGGAGAGGTGCTCCAGCATGCGGTTGCCGGCGAGCTGGATGAGGAGCGAGTGGAACTCGGTGTCGGCGCGGGAGAACGTGAGCGCGTCACCTTGGGTCAGGGCGTGGCCCATGATCTCGACCATGTCGGCGAGGCGCTGCTGGACGTCCTCCCGCCCGTGGCCGGCGGCGAGGCGGGCGGCGAGGGGCTCGATGGTCCAGCGGAGCTCGGCGAGCTCGCGGCGCTGGTCGTCGCGCTGCGGCCCGAAGGCGCGCCATTCGATGATGTCGGGGTCCAGGAGGTTCCAGTCGCTGACCGGGCGGACCCGGGTCCCGACGTTGGGGCGCGCGCTGACGAGGCCCTTGGCCTCCAGGACGCGGAGGGACTCGCGCACGACGGTGCGGGAGACCTCGAAGCGCTGGCCGATCTCCTCGGGGACGAGCGGGCGGTCGGCGCCGAGGTCGCCGGAGACGATCATCTGGCCGAGCTGCTGGACGAGTTGGCCGTGGAGTCCGCGGCCGCGGTTGCTCGCCGACCGGCGGCCCACCCGGCCCAACTCCGTTTCGCCGACGTCCCAGGCGGGGGCGCCGACGCGGTCGACCGCGGGCGTCTCCCCGTAGGAGTAGCGGTCGAGACCGCCCGAACTGGGGAGGCCGGCCTCGGTGGGGCGGCCGGCGGTCATCATGGTGTGCGCAAGGGTACTCACGCATCCTTTGTCGGCGTCGCTTCCGGACCTCTTGAGGTCTTTGGTGAAAAGCACACGAAAGGGTGATCGGCGCCCACGCCGCAATTGACGCCTTATCGTAAGGAACCGGACAAATTCCAAGGGCTCGCGACGGATTGGCACGCAACGATCACCTTCCGACGGCAATCGGTCACCAACGGGCGTCGCGCCGTAGCCCCGTGAACAGAAACGCGCAGAGGAGCGCGGTCAGGGACAAGCCCAGTGCCACACCGACGGGTTGGGCCACGACGCCGAGGGCTCCGTCGAGCCACCGGTCGGCCTCGTGGGGCCAGCGGGGCCAGGCCAGTTCGCGCAGGCGGGCGGGGAGCCCGGCGACGGCGCGGACGGCCGGGCCGAGAAGCGCCCCCTCGACGGTCGGCGCGACGACCACGGGCACGGCCAGGACGGCGACGATTCCCGCGGCGGTGGCCCGGAACACCCCGGCGGCCAGCAGTCCGGCCCAGCCGCATCCGACGACGAGGGCGAGCCAACCGGCGCAGAGGGAAGGCCAGTCGGCCGGTACGGGGATCAACGCGCCGCCGTAGACGAGCCGCAGCGCCTCCAGGTCGACGACGGCGACGACGACGGCGAGCAGCAGCGCGGTGACGCCCGTGACGGCGAGCTTGGCCAGCAGCAGGCCGAGGCGGCGGGGGGCGGCGCCCAGGGCCGTGGGGAGCACGGGGTAGCGGTACTCGTCACCGAACGAGAGGGCGCCGACGAGTCCGGCCCCGAGCGCGGCGGGCGGCAGCGGCAGCAGTTCCGGCCAGGCGGCGACGGCGACGGGCGGGGGCGTGGCGGCGAGGCGCCCCAGCAGGACGGCGAGCACGGCGGAGCCGGCGACGGTGCCGCCGAGCGCGAGTGCCGTCGAGGGCACTCCCGTCAGGCGCCGCAGCTCGTAGCGCAGGGGGCGCAGCGGTCCCCGGCGCCTCCTCCCGCCGCGCCGCCGCGCCGCGCGGGGGACGGGGCGGACCGGGGCGGCGTGGGCGGCGGCCTCGGGACCGCAGGTCCGGGACTCGGGGGTGGACGCCGGCTCGGGGGCGGGGCCCGTCTCCTCGGTGAGGCGGTGGAGGAGGATGCCGTGACGGAAGGCGGTCTCGCCGACCTCGGCGCAGTCGCTGCCGTACACGTACAGCAGGCCGCCCCGCTCTGCGACGGCCTCGACGGAGCGGCGGGCGGCGCGGGCCTCGCGGGTGAGCTGCGCGGCGAGGCGGGCGGCGTGGGGGGTGCGGACGGCGACGCGGGGGCGCAGCCGGGTGCGGGCGAAGGCGGCGGCGTCCTGGTCGGCGACGAGGCGCCCGGCCCGGATCGCCACGACGTGGTCGGCGGTGCGGGCGGCCTCCTTGGTGTCGGCGGTGGTGTACAGGACGGTGCCGCCCCGGGCGGCGTGGGTGCGCAGCACGCCGTGCAGCCAGGCGGCCTCCTGGGGCGGGAGCCCGGCGGCCGGCTCGTCCAGGACCAGCGCGTGCGGGTCCCCCAACAGGGCCGCGGCGATGCCGAGTCGGCGGTCCATGCCGCGGGAGAGGGCGCCGAGCCGCTGGTCGGCGAGCCCTTCGAGGCCGACGGCGTCGATCAGGTCGTCGGCGCGGGAGGTGGGGACGCCCGCGACGGCGCAGACCATCCTGAGCTGGCCGCGCACGGTGCGCGCGGGATGCCCGGGGACGTCACCGAGGAGGACGCCGATCTCTCGCGGCGGGTGGGCGACGCGGTGGAGCGGCCGGCCCCGGAAGTAGGTGACGCCCCGGCCCCGTTCGAGGCCGAGCATGAGCCGCAGAGTGGTGGTCTTGCCCGCTCCGGCGGGGCCGAGGAGGGCGGTGACCTGTCCGGGCCTTGCCTCGAAGGTGAGGTCGTCCACGGCGGGTGGGCGGTTCCGGCGCGGCGTGCTGGTGAGTCCGATTGCCTGGAGCATCGTTTCTCTCGCGGTAGGTGAGACCGCTCGGCGGCAGGGCGGGTACCGCAGCACGATAACCCGGCATTTCGGACTTTCTGCGCAGGGTGGGGGCCGCGGGGTGCCGGATTCCCGGCGCCTCCCGCGGGTTCCTCAGACTTCGGGGCGGAGCATCGGCGGGTTGAGCAGTGTGGCGCCGCCCGCACGGAACAACTGCGCCGGACGGCCCCCCTGCCGGGTGGTGGTGCCGCCGGCGGGCACCAGGAAGCCCGGCGTCCCGGTCACCTTGCGGTGGAAGTTGCGCGGGTCGAGCGCCACGCCCCACACCGCCTCGTACACCCGCCGCAGCTCGCCGACCGTGAACTCCGGCGGGCAGAAGGCCGTGGCCAGCGAGGAGTACTCGATCTTGGAGCGGGCGCGCTCGACGCCGTCCGCGAGGATCCGCGCGTGGTCGAACGCGAGCGGCGCGGGCGACTCGTCCCCGAAGCCCGCCTCGGGGCTGAGCAGTTCCTCGACGGGCGCCCAGCGGACGCTGTTGGCGTCACCGCCCGGCCGGGGCGCGGGCAGGTCGGGCGCGAGGGCGAGGTGCGCGACGCTGACGACCCGCATGCGGGGGTCCCGCTTCGGGTCGCCGTAGGTGGCGAGCTGCTCCAGGTGGGCACCGGCGCCGGGCGCGGGGGTCGGGTCGCCCGGGTCGTGCACGCACAGGCCGGTCTCCTCGGCCAGCTCCCGCGCCGCGGCGGCGCCCAGGTCCTCGTCGGCCCGCACGAATCCCCCGGGCAGCGCCCAGCGGCCCTGGAACGGCGGCTCTCCGCGCCGGACGACCAGTGCGCACAGGGCGTGGCGGCGCACGGTGAGGACGACCAGGTCGACGGTCACGGCGAAGGGCGGATAGGCCGAGGGGTCGTAGGGGGACATGCCGCGATCATAGTCGTCTTCCTGACGATAAACACGCTCGTCGGGGTCTCCGGTCACGGTGTCCGGCGCGCTCCCGCCCGGCCGTCCGCCCGCTCGTCCCTCCGCCCGTTCCCCGGCAGCGGTCCGCATGTGGTCACACCCCCAACTGAAGTCCGTCGGCGGCCTCCTCGACCATGCCGAGGCCCAGCCTGCTCACGCGCACCGTGAACGGCCGCCCCGCGACACTGAGCCCGGAGAGCCGGATCGCCCCCAAAGGGGCGCAGCGTACCGGGTGCAGCGCGACCGTGCGGGCCGGAGCGTCGGGACGGACGCCCGCGAGAGCGGTGAGGACGTGGACGGCGGCGGCCGCGGCCACGGCGGCGGGGCGGCACGCCGAGGGGTGCGGTACCGGGGCGCCGTCCTCGGTGCGCTGTTCCCCCGCGTACATCTCGGGCAGCCGGTACGCGAAGGCCTCCGCGGCGTCCAGCAGACCGCGCAGCAGCCCGGACGCCGCCTCCTCGTGCCCCGCGGCGGCGAGCCCCGACACGGCGAGGGCCGTCTCGTGGACGCGGACCGCCCCGGCGCGGTGCCCGAAAGGGTTGTACCCGGGCTCCTTGGCGCCGAGGCTGCGCAGGCCCCAGCCGGTGTCCAGCACGGGGTTGCCGAGCAGCCGGGCCACCCGCCCGGCCCGCACCTCGTCGAGCAGCCCGTCGGCGTGGCGGCCGGCTCCGAGCAGGCCGGTGTCGAGCAGGTGGGCCATGGCGCCGCCCAGGTGCGGCACGGGTCTGCCGGCCGCGGTGAGGGCGGCCGCGGGTCTGCCGCCCGCGCCGTCGTCCAGCCAGAAGTCCCGCCGGAACCGCCGGCGCATGGCCCGGGCCCGGTCACGCCACTCGTCGGCGCCGGGCCGGTCGCACGCCTCCAGGAGTCCGGCGCCGAGCAGGGCGGCGCGGTGGCCGTGGGCCTGCGTCTCGGCCCGTCTGACGGGGCCGGCGGGGCCTGGTTCGGCCACCAGCCCGTCGTCGTCCACGGCGGCGCGCAGCCAGTCCAGGCAGCGCTCGGCGGTGGGCAGCAGTGCCGCGAGGTCCTGCTCGGGGAGCCCCCAGAGGCGGGCCTCGGCGAGTACCACCGGGAAGGCGAGGGTGGCCTCCACCCCGGTGCAGACGGGCGGCAGGTGGGGGCCCGCGTCGCGAAGCGGCCCGGGGACGCGCCCGGACGGCCCGGGCCCGGCGTCCAGCGAGCGGGCGACGCCGCGCAGGGTGTCGGCGGCGAGCCGGGTCCCCAGGGGGAGGAGCATGCGGGCGGCCCAGAGGGCCTCGGCCGGCGCGGGACCCGTCCGCCATGGCACACCCGCCGCCAGGTGGAGGTCGGACGGGTGCGCGGGGTCGCGGACGAGCAGACCGCGCAGATCGTCGAGGGCGGCCTTGAGGAGCCTCGCGGCCCGCGGGTCGTCGGCCTCGGCACCGCTGTCCGGGAGGCGCGGGCCGCCGGTGCGGCCGGCCGGTCTGAGGGGGCGTCCCGCGTTGACGGACAGTTCGACGACGCGGGTGGCGCCGGGGGCGACGTCGAGCTCCCAGCGCAGCAGGCCGGCGGAGGCGAGGGCGTCCTGGGGCGGGGGGTCGGCCGTGACGACGGCCTGGGCGCCGTCGGGCGCCGTCCAGCGGAGTCCCGAGCCGTGGACGGTGGCCGGCAGCTCGGGTCCGGGGCGGCCGGAGACGACGGCACCGAGCACGGCGAGGTCCGTGCCGAGGGCCAGCTCCACGGGGAGGCGCACCGGGCGGCCCGTCGTGTTGCGCAGTGCGATCCGCTCCGAGCCGTCGGCGTCCCGTGAGCGCTCGACGAAGACGCCGGGGTCGGGTCCGGGGTCGGCCGGGGAGCGGACGACGGCCACGAACCGGGCCCGGCCTGCCGAGGTGAGCCTGCCCTGGACCGTGAGCGGGTCGCGGCCGTAGACCCGCAGCCGGCAGCGGGAGAGCAGGCGTCGCCCGGAGTGGTAGACGCCTTCCAGGCCCTGTCCGGTGAGCTGGCCGTGCTCGGCCGAGACGGCCAGTCCGGGGAGGGCCACGCAGACGAGGGCGTGGTGCACGGGCGGCAGCTCGCCGGGACGGCCGCCGGGCAGCGGGCCGTGACCGATGGTGGCGGGCTGCCGGGCCTGCCCCCGGGGAGGCCGGGCGGGTGCGGACGCGGCAGGGCGGGGGGTGGGGGTGGGGACGGTGAGGTCCATGGGTCGTCTGCTGAGCCTTCTGTGCGCTCCGGACAGCCGCTGGAGGTACGGCGGCACGGGTCGGGCGACTCCGCCACCCACGTGAACGGCCGCACCGGGGCGGGGGTCACGGCCGTCATCGGGCGCTCCCCTCCTCGCTTCCGTCCGCTCCTCCCGCACCGGACGGGTCGCCGCCCGGTCCGCCGTCGCGCGTGCCGCACGGCTCCTGGCGGCCGGTGCGTCGGCCCGTGTGCGCACCGACGCCGGGGCCCGACGCCTCGGCGGGGCGGGCGGAGCCGGGGCCCGTGGACGGGGCGCCCTGGGCGGTGCCCCGGGACCGGCCGACCCGGGCGCGCAGCCGGCGCCGCACCCCGCGGGCGCCCGCCGCCCGCGCGGTTGCCCGCGTACCGGGCGCGTGCCGGGTCCCGGCCTGCGCACGGGCCTCGCGCTCGCCGCGCAGGCACTCGCGGAGCGTCTCCGGATCCAGCTGCTCGTTGCACGCCTGGTGCAGCAGGCGGGCGAAGACGTACTCGGGGTCGGCCTCGAGCGCCAGGCCCAGGGCGACACGGGCGCTGGGCTCGTCGGCGGTGGACCAGGCGACCCACCCTGCGAGGGTGAGGGGCGCGGCGGCGTGCTCACCGTAGGCGCCGACGCACCGGCGGGCCAGGGCGCGCCAGAGGCGCAGCGCGTGGTCCGCCTCGGGGCCCTCCATCCACTCGGCGGCGCGGTCCCGGGTGCGGCGGTCCTGCAGTCCGACGATCAGTTCGGCGGCCTCCTCGTGCGTGATCAACGCGTCGTCCCGGGTGTCGGAGGTGTCCTGGTCGGCGAGCGGCGGATGCTCGGCGAGCCGGTCGACGAGCATCCGCGCCAGCCGGATCGTGTCGTCCCGCACGTCCTTGCGTGCCCTGGTGTCCAGGATGCGGTGGACGAGGGCGGCGCTGGCCGCGTCCAGGGCACGCTCCTGCCCGATCACGGTGGCGCGGGCCGTGCGGGGCCTGAGCCTGGCCTCCATGTCGCGCAGCGAGCCGCGCACGTGGATGCCGGCGTAGGCGGCGGCCGCGGCCATGACCGAGGTGCCGGGCGGGGCGAGCGCGGTGCCGTCGGGCGGGCAGCAGTCGCTGTCGGGGCAGCAGTACGACCAGAACCTGCCGCCGGAGAGGCACAGCGCCTCGTACACGGGGACGTCGAGGGCCCCGCACGCCGTGCGCAGCTTCTGGGCGAAGGGCCGCAGCCGCTCCATCACCCTCCGGCCGCTCTCGCCCTCGCCGGGGTCCTGGCAGAGGAAGACGACGATGCCGTCCGGGCGGGAGCCGCGTCGCTCGCACCCCTCGACGAGGCACTCGGCGAGCTGCTCGGCGACGGGCGCCCATTCGCGGGGCGAGCGCGGAATGCCCAGCCTGAGCCGCCCGCCGAAGCGGCCGCGCTCGCCGTGCAGGGCGAGGAGGACGACGGAGTCGGTGGGGTGGAAGCCGAGCGTGTAGGGAAGCGCGTCGGCCAGTTCGGCGGGGCCGCGCAGGGTGATCTGCGGTTCGTCGGTGAACCCGGTGGTGCCGGTGGGCAGCGCGTCGCCGGACGGGGAGGCGCCGTGGGGACCGGTGTGGTCGTGGTGTGCGTTCATGGCTCGACGGTCCCGCCCGACCCGCCGATCCGTCGACCCCTGTGGATAACCGTTGTCCACAGGCATGGCGGCCCGTTCGCCGGTTGTCGGTGCCGTGCTGTTCCATGTGAGGCATGGAGCACACGAACGACCGAGACCTGCGTGCCGCCGCGGACACCGTGCTGGCCCGCCTCGTCGGTGACGCCACCGGCACGGCCCGGCTGCGCGAAGACCAGTGGCGGGCCATCGAGGCGCTGGTCGCGCACCGCAGACGGGCGCTGGTCGTGCAGCGCACGGGATGGGGAAAGTCGGCCGTGTACTTCGTGGCCACGGCGCTGCTGCGGGCGCGGGGCGGCGGCCCCACGGTGATCGTCTCGCCGCTGCTCGCGCTCATGCGGAACCAGGTGGAGGCCGCCTCCCGGGCCGGCATCCGGGCCCGGACGATCAACTCGTCGAACACGGAGGAGTGGCAGACCGTCCAGGAGGAGATCGCCGCGGGCGAGGTCGACGTGCTCCTGGTGTCGCCGGAGCGGCTGAACAACCCGGACTTCCGCGACCAGGTGCTGCCCGCGCTGGCGGCGGCGACGGGCCTGCTGGTCGTCGACGAGGCGCACTGCATCTCCGACTGGGGCCACGACTTCCGCCCCGACTACCGGCGTCTGCGCACGATGCTCGCCGAGCTGGCGCCCGGCGTGCCGGTCCTGGCGACCACGGCGACGGCGAACGCCCGGGTGACGGCCGACGTCGCCGAGCAGCTCGGCACGGGGGCGGAGTCCGACGCGCTGGTGCTGCGGGGCCCGCTCGACCGCGAGAGCCTGCGGCTCGGGGTCGTACGGCTGCCGGACGCGGCGCACCGGCTCGCCTGGCTCGCGGACCACCTGGGCGAGCTTCCGGGTTCGGGCATCGTCTACACGCTCACGGTGGCCGCGGCCGAAGAGGTCGCCGCGCACCTGCGGCAGTGCGGGTACGCCGTCGCGTCGTACACCGGTCGCACGGAGAACGCCGACCGGCAGCAGGCGGAGGAGGACCTGCTGGCCAACCGGGTCAAGGCGCTGGTCGCGACGTCCGCGCTGGGCATGGGCTTCGACAAGCCCGACCTGGGCTTCGTGGTGCACCTGGGCTCGCCGTCCTCCCCCATCGCGTACTACCAGCAGGTGGGACGTGCCGGCCGTGGTGTGGCGAGCGCGGAGGTGCTGCTCCTGCCGGGGAAGGAGGACGAGGCGATCTGGCAGTACTTCGCGTCGGTGGCCTTCCCCCCGGAGGAGCAGGTGCGGCGCACGCTGGACGTGCTGGCGCAGGCGGAGCGCCCCTTGTCGCTGCCCGCGCTGGAGCCGCTGGTCGAACTGCGGCGCACCCGGCTGGAGACCATGCTCAAGGTCCTCGACGTGGACGGGGCGGTGCGCCGGGTGAAGGGCGGCTGGACGAGCACGGGCCGCCCGTGGACGTACGACACGGAGCGGTACGCCTGGGTGGCGCGGCAGCGTGCCGCGGAGCAGCAGGCGATGCGGGACTACGTGGCGGCGGACGGCTGCCGGATGGAGTTCCTGCGGCGGCAGCTGGACGACGAGGAGGCGGCGCCGTGCGGCCGGTGTGACAACTGCGCGGGGCCGCGCTTCGAGGCGAAGGTGTCCGAGACCACGCTGGACGCCGCGCGCGGTGAGCTGGGCAGGCCGGGCGTGGAGGTGGAGTCGCGCAGGATGTGGCCGACGGGGCTGCCCGCGATCGGGGTCGACCTCAAGGGCCGCATCCCGGTCGGGGAGCAGTCGTTCCCGGGCCGCGCGCTCGGGCGGCTGTCGGACATCGGCTGGGGCAACCGGCTGCGGCCGATGCTGGCGGACGGGGCGCCGGACGGGCCGGTGCCGGACGACGTCCTGGACGCGGTCGTACGGGTCCTGGCCGACTGGGCGAAGGGCCCGGGCGGATGGGCGTCGGGCGGACCGGACGCGCCGCCGCGGCCGGCCGGGGTGGTCACGGTGGAGTCGCGCAGCAGGCCGCGGCTGGTGGGCTCGCTGGGCGCGCGGATCGCCGAGGTGGGCAGGATGCCGCTGCTCGGCTCGGTCGGCTACGCGCCGGAGGCGGTGGACATCCGGATCTCCCGGACCAACAGCGCCCAGCGTGTCCACGGTCTGCACCGGGCGCTGACGGTTCCGGTCGACCTCGCCGACCGGCTGTCGTCGGTGGGCGGCCCCGTGCTGCTGGCCGACGACTTCTCCGACAGCGGCTGGACGTTGGCCATGGCGGCGCGGCTGCTCCGCCAGGCCGGAGCGGCGGGGGTGTTTCCGCTGGTCCTCGCGGTCGCGGGCTGACCCGGGGCGGCAAGGGGGATGATCGCGGCCGGGAATTGGGTGTCATAACGCCCCATTCCCGTCAGGCGCCGCAATTGCTCGTTGCCGCCCACCCATGTGGCCAGCAAGAATTGGATTCCGCCCCTGCACGGTCCGTTCGCGGTCCGGTAAGGCCGTGCCGCGGTGGGCCCTCACCCGATCCCTGCCCGCTCGTGGGCGCGTATGCGAAGGGAGGACCGTGACCTTCGGATTCGCTCCGTCCGCAGCAAGCCCGTTGACCTCGCCTGCCGGTTCCGTCAGCCGCCTCGCCCGTATGCTCGAGCCCGCCGAGTGGGCGGCGGCCGGAATTCCCTTGTTGCGCAACCCCCGTGACGTCGTGACGGGATTGCACGCCCGCCACCGGCCGAGGCCCTCGACCGCCGTGGTCGCCGTCCTCGACCACGAGGAGCGGCTCGTCGCCAGTGCGTCGTTCACACCGAGACCGGAGCCGGCGGACGGATGGGACTTCCGCAACGCCCTGCTGGCGCACCTGCGCCGGGTGGTCCCGCACGACCTGCGGCGCCGCACACCGGTGCGTACGGCCGTCCTGCTCTACTGCCGTGAGGGCGACGCGCGCTGGACGGAGGAGGACGGGGCGTGGATGTGGGGCCTGCGGGACGCCTGCACGCTCCACGGGCTCCGCTGCGGCGCGTACATCACCCTGACCGGCGAAGGCTGGCAGGTGCTGGGCGAGGATCGTGGGGGCCGGAGCCCGCACGCGGCCTCGCCGCCGACCGACCTGTCGGACACCGGCGCGGACGATGCTCCGTCCACGCCGCGCAGGGCGAGCGGCGCCGCCGAGGCCCTGCGCCGGACGGCGGCACGCTGACTCCCGCACCGAGCCCGGCGGTTCGCGCGCCCGGACCTCACGGGGCCCGCCGGGCCGGACGGCGGTGCCGTCCGGCCGCGGGGTGAGCCTCCGTCAGAGGGAGGTGCCGAGCACGGCGTTGATCCGCTTCGGGTCGCCGCAGACGATGAGCAGCGTGTCGGCGCGGCTCATCGCGGCGGGCAGGGCCCGGGCGGTGGCGGTGTCGTCGCCGCCGTTGACCGCGACGACGACCACGGGCCGGGCCGAAGCGCGGTCCACGGCGGAGGCGTCGGCGAAGAACACGTCGTCGCGGGCGTCCTGCTGGGCCCAGTAGGAGGTCTCGCCGAACGACAGCTCGTGCGCCGCCCACGGGTGCTGCTCGCCGGTGGTGAGCACCAGGATGTCACCGGGGGTGCGGCCGTTCTCCAGCAGGAGGTCGACCGCCTCCTCGGCGGCGTCGAGGGCACCGTCCAGCGGGGCCGGGATCAGCTGGATCTGCGGTGTGTTCCGGGACTCCCCGGAACGGTTCTCCGGCCGGGGCGCCGGCTGCCCGCCCGCGGTGTGCGGGCGCGGCGCCGGCGGCGTGGGCCTGGCCGGGCCGGGGCCCGGACGTCCGGGACGGGGTGAGGCCGCGGTACGCGGGCCGGGTACGGGTCTGGGGGTCGGCGCGGGGCGGCCTGCGGCCGGCATGGCGCGGGGACCCTGGGCACTCTCGTGAATCTGAGGCTCCTCGGGGGTGAGAGGCATGATGGGATGTTTATCAAACGCCGGTGCGAGTGGCATCGGCGGGTGGCTGGTATGTGCGGTCCGTCGGTACGGCCGCTCGGCCGGTGGCCGGTCAGAAGTCGAAGCCGAGCTGGCCCCCGCTTTCCAGTTCGGCCGCCTCCGCGGAGACACGGACCTTCTTCAGGTGCCGCCATCGGGGCAGCGCGTCCAGATACGCCCAGGTCATGCGGTGGTGCGGGGTGGGGCCCAGCTCGGCGAGCGCAGCCTTGTGCACCGGTGACGGGTAGCCCGCGTTGGCCGCGAACCCGAACGGCTCATACGTTTCGTCCTGCGACTCCAGTTCGGCCATCATCGCGTCTCGCCGCACCTTGGCGATCACCGATGCCGCCGCCACGGCGATACAGGACTGGTCGCCCTTGATCACCGTACGGACCTGCCAGGGATCTCCGAGGTAGTCGTGCTTGCCGTCGAGGATGACCGCGTCCGGGCGCACCGGAAGCGCGTCCAGCGCGCGTACGGCGGCCAGCCGCAGCGCCGCCGTCATTCCGAGCTCGTCGATCTCCTCGGGTGAGGCGTGTCCCAGGGCGTGGGCCGTGACCCACTGCTCCAGCTCCGCGGCCAGTTCGGCCCGGCGCTTGGGAGTGATGAGCTTGGAGTCGGTGAGTCCGGCCGGAGGCCGGCGCAGTCCGGTGACGGCGGCGCAGACCGTGACGGGCCCTGCCCACGCCCCGCGTCCGACTTCGTCGACTCCGGCGATGACCTTGGCGCCGGTTGTCGCTCGGATCGAGCGCTCGACGGTGTGTGTGGGTGGTTCGTACGGCATGGCGCCTGACAGGTTACGCCGCCCGTCCCCTCCCGTGACAACCGGATTGGCATCCGATGCCCTCCTCCTCCCGGACACGGCTCGGCGAACCGGGGTGCCGGAGGCCCCGGCGAGGGCGGGACGGAACTCGCCGCCGCCTTCCCGACACCCTCCCAAGTACGCCAGGGAGTTGCCGAGCGCCCGCCTGGCCGGGGCGGGGCGGACGGGACAGGGCGGACGCGGGGGCAGGGCGTCAGAGGCCGGGACCGGTCGGCATCCAGCCGGGGAGGCCCTCGGTGCGGGCCAGCCAGTCGGCGGGCGGTGCGCCCGCCGATGTGGCGGCGACCACACCGCCGACGATGGCGCACGTCGTGTCGACGTCACCACCGGCCTGCGCCGTCGTCCAGAAGGCCCGCTCGTAGTCGCCGAGGGAGCGGGCCGCGGACCACAGGGCGAACGGCACGGTGTCGTGGGCGGTGGTCCGCCGCCCGCAGCCGAGGACGGCGGCGACCGTCTGCGTGTCGTCGTAGTCGAGCATGTCGCGGGCGCGCCGCAGTCCGGCTCCGACGGCGCTGCGGGGCACCAGGGCGATGACGGCGTCGAGGAAGTCGGTGGCCTGGGGCGGTCCCTGCGGCGCCGCGGCGAGTGCGGCGGCGGCCGCGACGGCCATGCAGCCGACGACCGCCTCCCGGTGCTGGTGCGTGGTGTAGGAGGAGATCTCCGCCTGGTGGGTGGCCTGCTCGGGGTCGTCGGCGTACCAGGCCCCGAGGGGCGCGATCCGCATGGCCGCGCCGTTGCCCCAGGAGCCCTGGCCCTGGAAGAGGGCGGCGGCGAGTTCCCGCCAGTCGCCGCCCTCCCTGACCAGCCGGAGCATGCGGTTGACGGCGGGGCCGTAGCCCCGGTCGAAGTCGTGGTGCACGGCGAAGGAGCGGGCGAGCGCGTCCTGGTCGATGCGGCCGTGTCCGGCGAGGACGGCCAGCACGGAGCAGGCCATCTCCGTGTCGTCGGTCCACTGCCAGGGGTCGGGCGGCAGCTCGCGCCGCTTCAGCAGGGGGTAGTTGGCGGGAACGAAGAACTGGGAGCCCAGGGCGTCCCCCACGGCCAGCCCGCGGAGGCTGGCGAGAGCGCGTTCGAAGCGCTGGTCGGGAGAGAAGTCAGCGGTCATCGCCTCGCCACTCTATCCGGTGGCGTCCCTCCGGTCCGGGCTCAGCGGACGAGGCGGCCGGCCTCCAGGCGCTGGACGCGGCCGGTGAAGCGGCGGCGGAGCAGCCGGTCGTGGGAGACGACGACGAGGGCGCCGGTCCAGCGGTCGAGGGCCTCCTCCAGCTCTTCCACCAGGCCGGGCGCGAGGTGGTTGGCGGGTTCGTCGAGGAGCAGCAGATCGGCGGGGCGGGCGAGGAGCCGGGCGAGGGCGAGTCGGCGGCGCTGCCCGGCGGAGAGGGCGCCCACGGGCGTGTCGAGGTCCCTGGGACGGAACAGTCCGTACGACAGGAGGAGTTCCTCCTTCTCCTCCTCGGTCCCCGCCAGGCCGCGGCCGAAGGCGGTGAGCAGCCGCTCCGCCGGGCGGTCGACGGGTATCTCCTGGGCGAGGAACCCGATGCCGCCGCGCCGGGTGACGGAGCCGGTGTCGGGTGGGAGCCGTCCGGCCATGACGCGGAGCAGAGTGGACTTCCCTGCGCCGTTGCCACCGTGGATCAGCAGCCTCTCCCCCGCCGCGACGGTGAGGTGGTCGACGGCGAGCCGGTCTCCCACGCGCACGTCCGAGAGGGCCACCAGGTCGCCGTCGGCCGTGCCGGCGAGGGGCCGGGCGGTGAAGGCGAGGGGGCGCGGAGGCGGCGGCACGGGATCCTCGTGGAGGCGCCGCAGCCGTTCGCGCGCGCTGCGCACGCGCCCGGAGACCGACGCCTGGACGCGTCCGGCCGCCCGGTCGTAGGCCATCTTGTTGTTGTCCTTGATGGTGCGGCCGGCGGCGACGCCGTGGGCGGTGGTGGCGGCGTACGCCTCCAGCCGGGCGGTCTCGTCGCACCAGTCGGCGTGGGCCTGTTCCCAGCGGCGGCGGGCGGCGGCACGCTCCTCCCGGTAGCCGGCGTAGCCGTTGCCGTGGCGCACGACGGTGCGGCGGTCGGCGTCCACGTCGAGCACGGTGGTGGTGACGCGCTCCAGGAAGGTCCGGTCGTGGGACACGGCGACGACCGTGCCGCGGTGCGCGAGGAGGGCGCCCTCCAACCAGTCGAGGGCCGTCTCGTCCAGGTGGTTGGTGGGCTCGTCGAGCAGCATCACCTCGGGGGCGGCGGCGAGCAGGCAGGCGAGACCGAGGCGGGCCTGCTCACCACCGGAGAGGCTGCCGAGGAGCCGGTCCCGGTCGACGCCGGCCAGGCCGAGGCCGTGCAGGGCCTTGTCGACCCGGGCGTCCGCCTCGTACCCGCCGCGCAGCTCGTACGCGGTGAGCAGCTCGCCGTACGCGGCGAGGGTGGTGTCGTCGGCGTCGCCGAGGGCCGCTTCGAGGTCGCGGAGGCGGGCCTCCACGGCCCGCAGTTCGTGCAGGGCGGCGTCGACGGCGTCCCCGACCGTGCGGTCCGGTGGGAGCTGCGGGGTCTGGGCGAGCAGGCCGGTGCCGCCCTCGGCGACGGTGACCACCTCGCCGCCGTCGGGGGCCTCCGTACCCGCCAGGAGGCGCAGCAGCGTCGACTTGCCCGCGCCGTTCTCCCCCACGATGCCGATCCGCTCGCCGGGACGCACGGTGAGGGAGACGTCGTCGAGCAGCAGCCGCTCGCCGCGGGACTTGGTCACGTGGTGAAGGGAGATCTGCGTGGGCAAGGGCGCCTCCAGGATCGGCGGGACGGACAAGGGCCAGCGGTTAAGGCAACCCGAGTTGCCTTAACGAGAGTGTGGCACACTCGTTCCGTCTAACGCAACAGACGTAGCGATTGGTTGGCGAAGTGGAACAGCAGAACCCCGCGCCCGGCACCCGCCGCCCCGGCGGCCGTACGGCACGGACCCGCGCGGCCGTCCGCGACGCCGTGCTGACGGGGCTGGGCGAGCACGGCTACCCGGGCCTCACCGTCGAGTACGTGGCCGAGCGGTCGGGCGTGCACAAGACGACGCTGTACCGCAGGTGGGGCGGGATCGAGGGACTGGTCGCGGACGCCCTGGACCTCGCGGGCGAGGACGGCTGGACGCCACCGGACACCGGGGACCTGGAAGGCGATCTGCGGGCCCTCGCGCGCGAGGTGCGCGACTCGTTCGCCGACCCCGCGGCGGCCGCGGCGCCCACGGCCTTCGTCGCGGCGGCGTTCCAGTCGGAGCGCGCCGCCGACGCGCTGCGGGCCTTCTACGCGGAGCGGTTCGCGCGCTGCGAGGCCGTCGTCGAACGCGCGGTGGCGCGCGGCGAGGCACCGGCCGGCACGGACGCGGGCGCGGTGGTGCGCGCCGTGTCGGCGCCGCTGTTCCTCCGCCTGTTCGTCACGCGGGAGCCGGTCGACGCGGCGCTGGCCGACCAGGCGGCCGCGGCGACGGTCGCGGCGGTACGGGCGGGGGCGTTCACGACGGGGGCCGGCACCGGCCCGGCCACGGCGCCCCCCGCCGGCGGCTGACGCCCGCGGCGCGCCACGGCGCCGGCCCGCTCAGACCGTCCAGGCCGCCTCGAGGTCCACGACGTCCCCGGTCAGGGCGACGACGTCCGTCGCCAACTGGGCGCGCAGGGCGAGCCGCTCCACCCGCTCGGCCCGGTACTTTCCGTGCTCGGCCGCCGACCGCCACATCGACAGGACCAGGAACTCGTTGCCCGGGGCCTCCCCGAACAGGCCGCGCAGCATGCCGGGGGACCCGGCCATCGCGGGGTTCCACACCTTCTCCTGCATCAGGGCGTAGTGCTCGACCCGGTCCTCACGGATGCGGCTGTGGGCGACCCGTACGACGTCGGCGTCGGTGAAGCGCGGCTCGAAGCCGGTCTTCACGTCGAAGCGGTAGTCGAACAGCTTGACCCGGACGTCCTTGAAGGTGCCGGACTGCGCGACGGCCAGCCTGTCGTGCGACCGCGCCATGAAGGAGTCGTAGAAGGGGCGGCTCTCCCAGAAGGAGAAGACGTGGGCCACACCGGGGCGCAGCCGGCTCCATCCGCCGCCCTGCCCCCGGAAGCCGGGTTCCCCCGGCAGCCCCGCCCATTTCCGCTGCCCCCGTTCGAACCCCCGACGGTCCACCACGGTGCAGCAAGTCCACTTGACCAGCACCGCGCCATCGTACGGCGCGGGGAACCCACCCATACGGCATTCGTCACTGACGCTCCGTGACACCATGGACAACGGGTCCGACGCGAAGGGGAGTTGCCCCTCCGCGGTACCGGACCCCGGAGAGGGGGAAGCTGTGAGCAGTCTCAACAAGGGTGTCGAGAAGGTCGAGGTGGCCCTCAAGTGGGACCCGAGCACCGGCGGCGGCCCGGTCCACGACCTCGACATCATCGCCGCCGTCTACGGCGCCGAGGCCCCGGCCGGCGAACCGGCCTACCTGGTCCACTTCGACAGCCGTTCACCGGACGGCACGATCACGCTGAACCGGGACAGCCGTACGGGGCAGGGCCTGGGCATCGACGAGTCCATGACGCTGGAACTCAACCGGCTCGCCCCCGCCTACGCGCGCGTCGTCGTGGGCATCGCCATCCAGCAGGGCGGCGGCCGGGTCACCTTCGGCGACGTGGCGAACACCGGCGTGATCGTCAAGGAGGGCTACGAGGAGCTGTTCCGCGACGACTTCACCGGCGTACGGGACGCCACGTCGGCGACCGTCGTGGAGTTCACCCGCGAGGGCCCGAGCACCTGGGTGTACAAGTCCGCCGTCCGCGGCTTCGACTCCGACCCGGAGTCCTTCACCCGCCTGATGGGCGCCCCCCGGTAGGGGCCGGGAACGGGAAGGTGGGGAGAGCTCCCCGGTGGCCTCCCCACCTCGGGAGGCGCCGCGGCCGGGTGCTGAGCGAGCCCGACGGTGACCGCGCATCGATCGGTCCCGTGGCGGGCCGGCCGGCGGCCCGTTCGGCGAACGCGTTCCCTGTCGCCCGCTCGGCGGCGGCGGCGATGTGCTCGTTCCGGTGAATCGGGACGTGGACGTCGTGGAAGGCATCGGCCAGTTCGCCGGGGTGCGCGGACGCCTGCGCGAGATGCGCGTCCAGGACGAGCGCCACGCCCCTGCCGGCCGAGCGCCGGTCCCTGGGAGCCCTCGGCCCCTGCCGGCGGCGGTGCGACCCGTCGTCGGGATACGGCTCCCCCTCGCACGGGAGGGGCGCGTCCGGAGCGAGCCGATGGAGCCGGAGCGACCGGGCAGCACAGGCCGAAAACGGCGGAGAGGGAGCCGCCCCGGGGGCGGCTCCCTCTCTCACCTGCAGGTCAGCGACCCGGGCAGGGGACGCTCAGTGACACGTCGGATGCGCTCGCGTCCGTCGTCAGCTGCAGCCGCTGGTCGAGCCGCAGCCCTCGCAGATGTAGCAGGAGCCGGCGCGCTGCATCTTGGTGCCGCAGGAGAAGCACAGCGGGGCGTCGGCCTGGATGCCGAGCTGCATCTCGACGAGCTCCGCGGACGTGTGCGCCTGCTTCGGGGCGGGGGCCGGGGTCTCCGCCTTCGGGGCGGGGGCGACGGCCTTCGGGGCCTCCTGCTGGCGCGGGGCGGACTGGGCGAGGCCCTCGACGTCCACCTCGTCGTCGGACGGCTCGTACGAACCGGTCTCCAGGTGCCGCTGGCGCTCCTCGGCGGAGTGGATGCCGAGCGCCGAGCGGGTCTCGAACGGCAGGAAGTCCAGCGCCAGGCGGCGGAAGATGTAGTCGACGATCGACTGGGCCATCCGCACGTCCGGGTCGTCCGTCATGCCGGCCGGCTCGAAGCGCATGTTGGTGAACTTCGAGACGTACGTCTCCAGCGGCACGCCGTACTGCAGGCCGACCGAGACGGCGATGGAGAAGGCGTCCATCATGCCCGCGAGGGTCGAGCCCTGCTTGGACATCTTCAGGAAGACCTCGCCGAGACCGTCGTCCGGGTAGGAGTTGGCGGTCATGTAGCCCTCGGCGCCGCCGACCGTGAAGGAGGTGGTGATTCCCGGACGTCCCTTCGGGAGGCGCTTACGGACCGGACGGTACTCGACGACCTTCTCGACCTTCGCGGGCACGACCTCGGCCTTCTCCTCCTCCTTCTTCTTGGCGGAGAGCGGCTGGCCGACCTTGCAGTTGTCGCGGTAGATGGCGAGCGCCTTGACGCCCATCTTCCACGCCTCGAAGTAGACCTCCTCGACGTCCTCGACGGTGGCCGTCTCGGGGAGGTTGACCGTCTTGGACAGCGCGCCGGAGATCCACGGCTGGATCGCGGCCATCATGCGGACGTGGCCCATCGCGGAGATGGAGCGCTCGCCCATGGCGCAGTCGAAGACCTCGTAGTGCTCCTGCTTGAGGCCGGGGGCGTCGATCACGTTGCCGTGCTCGGCGATGTGGGCGACAATCGCCTCGATCTGCTCCTCGTGGTAGCCGAGGCGGCGCAGCGCCTGCGGCACGGTGCCGTTGACGATCTGCATCGAGCCGCCGCCGACCAGCTTCTTGAACTTGACCAGCGCCAGGTCCGGCTCCAGGCCCGTGGTGTCGCAGGACATAGCCAGGCCGATGGTGCCGGTCGGGGCGATGACGGACGCCTGGGCGTTGCGGAAGCCGTTCTTCTCGCCGAGGCGGATCACGTCCTGCCAGGCCTCCGTGGCGGCGGCCCAGATCGGGGTGTCCAGGTCGTCCATGCGGACGGCCTTGGCGTTGGCGTCGGCGTGCTGGCGCATGACGCGCTGGTGCGGCTCGGCGTTGAGGGCGTAGCCGTCGTACGGGCCGACGACCGCGGCCAGCTCGGCGGAGCGGCGGTAGGAGGTGCCGGTCATCAGCGAGGTGATCGCGCCGGCCAGGGCGCGGCCGCCGTCGGAGTCGTACGCGTGGCCGGTCGCCATGAGCAGGGCGCCGAGGTTGGCGTAGCCGATGCCCAGCTGGCGGAAGGCGCGGGTGTTCTCGCCGATCTTCTGGGTCGGGAAGTCCGCGAAGCAGATGGAGACGTCCATCGCGGTGATGACCAGCTCGACGACCTTCGCGAAGCGCTCGGCGTCGAAGGACTGGTTGCCCTTGCCGTCGTCCTTCAGGAACTTCATCAGGTTCAGCGAGGCGAGGTTGCAGGACGTGTTGTCCAGGTGCATGTACTCGCTGCACGGGTTCGAGCCGTTGATGCGGCCGGACTCGGGGCAGGTGTGCCAGTGGTTGATGGTGTCGTCGTACTGGATGCCCGGGTCGGCGCAGGCCCAGGCGGCCTCGGCCATCTTGCGGAACAGCGCCTTGGCGTCGACCTCCTCGATGACCTCGCCGGTCATGCGGGCGCGCAGGCCGAACTTGCCGCCGGACTCCACGGCCTTCATGAACGCGTCGTTCACGCGGACCGAGTTGTTGGCGTTCTGGTACTGGACGGACGTGATGTCGTCGCCGCCCAGGTCCATGTCGAAGCCCGCGTCGCGCAGGGCGCGGATCTTCTCCTCCTCCTTGACCTTGGTCTCGATGAAGTCCTCGATGTCGGGGTGGTCGACGTCCAGGATGACCATCTTGGCCGCGCGGCGCGTGGCACCGCCGGACTTGATCGTTCCCGCGGAGGCGTCGGCGCCGCGCATGAAGGAGACCGGGCCGGAGGCGTTGCCGCCGGAGGACAGCAGCTCCTTGGAGGAGCGGATGCGGGAGAGGTTCAGGCCGGCGCCGGAGCCGCCCTTGAAGATCATGCCCTCTTCCTTGTACCAGTCGAGGATCGACTCCATGGAGTCGTCGACGGACAGGATGAAGCAGGCGGAGACCTGCTGGGGCTGCGGCGTGCCGACGTTGAACCACACCGGGGAGTTGAAGCTGAAGATCTGGTGCAGGAGGGCGTAGGCCAGCTCGTGCTCGAAGATCTCCGCGTCGGCGGGCGCCGAGAAGTAGCCGTGCTCCTCGCCGGCCTTGCGGTAGGTCTTCACGATGCGGTCGATGAGCTGCTTCAGGCTCGTCTCGCGCTGCGGGGTGCCGACGGCGCCCCGGAAGTACTTGCTGGTGACGATGTTGACCGCGTTCACCGACCAGAAGTCGGGGAACTCGACGCCACGCTGCTCGAAGTTGACCGAGCCGTCGCGCCAATTGGTCATGACGACGTCACGGCGCTCCCAGACGACCTCGTCGTACGGGTGCACGCCGGGGGTCGTGTGGATGCGCTCGATACGCAGGCCCTTGCTCGCCTTGGGTCCCTTGGTGCGGGAGCCTCGTGCCGGGCCGCTCGTCGTCTCTGTCATGCCGCCTCCCATATATGGGCAAAAACGCCCTTATGTGCCTGAAACTTCCCAAGGCACGGTCTTTGTCTGTTGCCATGGGTGCCGCTCACGGCGCTCATGGCAGGTCGATTGGCCGCCTCGACGGGCGGTCGCCGGGCCGGGGGCCCGGCCGGCCGCTCAGTCGGTGGCGGCCGCGGGCACCGGGACCCCGGGGGTCACACCGGTGCCGCACTCCTCCGCGGGGGGCCGCCGCTCGCGCAGTTCCGCGATGGCGGCCTCGAAGTCCTCCAGCGTGTCGAACGCGCGGTACACGGACGCGAAGCGCAGGTACGCGACGAGGTCGAGCTCCTGCAGCGGACCGAGTATGGCGAGACCGACGTCGTGCGTGGTGAGCTCCGCGCTGCCGGTGGCCCGGACGGCCTCCTCGACCCGCTGGCCCAGCTGCGCGAGGGCGTCCTCGGTGACGGGCCGCCCCTGGCAGGCCTTGCGCACACCGTTGATGACCTTGGCCCTGCTGAAGGGCTCGGTCACCCCGCTCCGCTTCACGACCATGAGGGAACAGGTCTCCACCGTGGTGAAGCGGCGGGAGCAGTCGGGGCACTGGCGACGGCGCCGGATGGACGTCCCGTCGTCGGTGGTGCGACTGTCGACGACACGACTGTCGGGGTGCCTGCAGAAGGGGCAATGCATGGTCCCATCCCTTCTTCACCGCACGACTGAACAGCCCCGGGAGGCCCTTCCGGGCCCCTCGAAGCAGCCACAAGCATAGGCGATGCCCACCCTCCCGAAGGACCGGGGGACCACAACTTCTAGGTGGCTGTGACCATGCAACCACTACATGTAGGGCCTGGCCCTCATTCCCGGCGCGGCGCGTGTCGCGCCGCGCACCGGTTCCCGGGCCGGCGACGAGCCTACGGCACGGCCGACCTCCGGGAACTCCGGGGCGGGGGGCGCGAGACTCCTTCCGGGTCCTCGGCGCGCCGCGCGGAGAGGGGCGGACACCACCGGAGCGGCGGCGGGCGATAGCGTGATAAATCGAATTGCCTCGGTGGCGAAAGGTCGCACATACACCCAGGCACACGCACAGGTAAGTCATTCCGCGTTTTTTCACTCGAACGTGTGTTTGGCGCAACCTTTCGAAAGCAACTACCGTTGTGCCAGCCAGGGAGACCATTCGAGAGGGGCCGACGTGACCACCACCGCAGACAGTGCCACCATCACCGCCCAGGACCGCTCCCAGGGCCGATTCGAGCCGGTACACGCCATGACCGCGAAGAGCGCGAACGAGGCGGGCACGGCCTCCGAGCCCGCCAAGCCCGCACGCTCGCTCCCCGGCCGACCTCCCGGCATCCGGGCCGACAGCTCCGGCCTCACGGATCGGCAGCGGAGGGTCATCGAGGTCATCCGTGACTCCGTGCAGCGTCGCGGGTACCCTCCGTCGATGCGGGAGATCGGCCAGGCGGTCGGCCTGTCCAGCACGTCCTCGGTGGCGCACCAGCTGATGGCCCTGGAGCGGAAGGGCTTCCTGCGGCGGGACCCCCACCGGCCGCGCGCGTACGAGGTGCGGGGCTCCGACCAGCCGAGCACGCAGCCCACGGACACCACCGGCAAGCCCGCCGCGTCGTACGTCCCGCTCGTCGGCCGGATCGCCGCCGGCGGGCCGATCCTGGCCGAGGAGTCGGTCGAGGACGTCTTCCCCCTCCCCCGGCAGCTGGTGGGCGACGGTGAGCTGTTCGTCCTGAAGGTCGTGGGGGACTCCATGATCGAGGCCGCGATCTGCGACGGCGACTGGGTCACGGTCCGCCGCCAGCCGGTCGCGGAGAACGGCGACATCGTGGCCGCCATGCTGGACGGCGAGGCCACGGTCAAGCGCTTCAAGCGGGAGGACGGCCACGTCTGGCTGCTCCCGCACAACTCCGCCTACCAGCCCATCCCCGGTGACGAGGCGACCATCCTCGGCAAGGTGGTGGCGGTTCTGCGGCGGGTCTGACCCCCGCCGCCCCTCGACCGGGCCCCGGAACCCCTGCGCCGGTTCCGGGGCCCTGCCGTATCCGCTACACCGCGGCCTTCGCCGCCTGGTCCCTGGCCGCCTGGTCGATGGCCGCCAGGGAGCGGCGGACCTGGTTGCGGTCCGTCGTGTACCAGAAGTCCGGCATCGAGGCGCGCAGGAAGCTTCCGTACCGGGCGTTCGCCAGGCGCGGGTCCAGGACCGCCACCACGCCGCGGTCGCCCGTCGCCCTCACCAGGCGGCCCGCGCCCTGCGCCATGAGCAGCGCCGCGTGGGTCGCGGCGACGGCCATGAAGCCGTTGCCGCCCGCCTCCTCCACGGCCTTCTGGCGGGCGCTCATCAGCGGGTCGTCCGGACGCGGGAACGGGATGCGGTCCATGACCACCAGCTGGCAGTTCGGCCCCGGCACGTCGACGCCCTGCCACAGGGAGAGCGTCCCGAACAGGCAGGTCTCCGCATCGCCCGCGAACGCCTTGATCAGCTCGCCCAGCGTGTTCTCGCCCTGCAGCAGCACGGGCTTGTCCAGGCGGCCCCGCAGCTCCTCGGCGGCGGCCTGCGCGGCCCGCATGGAGGAGAACAGGCCCAGCGTCCGGCCGCCGGCGGCCTCGATCAGTTCCGCCAGCTCGTCCATCATGTCCGTCCGGCTGCCCTCCCGCCCGGGCGTCGCCAGGTGGCGGGCCACGTAGAGGATGCCCTGCCTGGGGTAGTCGAACGGCGACCCGACGTCGATGCCCTTCCACACCGGGAGGTCCTCGCCCTCGACGCCCTCGGCGGCGAGCCCCAGCGAGGCCCCCACGCCGTTGAAGTCCCCGCCCAGCTTCAGCGTGGCGGACGTCAGGACGACCGACCGGTCCGTGAACAGCTTGTCGCGCAGCAAACCCGACACGGACAGGGGCGCCACCCGCAGGGACGCCCCGAAGCGGTCGTGCCGCTCGTACCAGACCACGTCGTACTCGGAGCCGTTCGCGATGCGCTCCGCCACCGCGTGGACGTTCTCCACGGAGGCCATGGCCTGCTTGCGGACGGCGTCCTCGTCCTGGACGGACCGGTCCCGCGTGTTGCCCAGCGCCGTGATCACCGCGCGCGCCGCGTCCCGCAGGGCCATCAGCGCGTACGCGAGGTCCTCGGGGACCTCCTGGAGACGGCCGGGCAGGGCCAGCTCCATCAGCTTCTCGAACCCCTCCGCGGCGGTCTGCAGCTGGTCGGCGGCCTTCTCGTCGACGAGCTTGGCCGCCCGCCGCACCGCCCGGTTGACCTGGCCGGGCGTGAGCTCGCCGGTGGCGACACCGGTCACGCGGGACACCAGCTCGTGCGCCTCGTCGACGATCAGCACCTCGTGCTGCGGCAGGACCGGGGCGCCCTCGATGGCGTCGATCGCGAGGAGCGCGTGGTTGGTCACCACGACGTCGGCGAGCTTGGCGCGCTCGCGCGCGGCCTCCGCGAAGCACTCCGCGCCGTACGCGCACTTGCTCGCCCCCAGGCACTCGCGCGACGAGACGGACACCTGCCCCCAGGCGCGGTCGGACACGCCCGGCGTCAGGTCGTCCCGGTCGCCCGTCTCCGTCTCGTCCGACCAGTCCCGCAGGCGCAGCAGGTCCTGCCCGAGCTTGCTGGTCGGGGCGGCCGCCTCGAACGGGTCGAACAGCCCGTCCTCCTCTTCCTGCGGCACGCCCTCGTGGAGGCGGTGCAGGCACAGGTAGTTGGAGCGGCCCTTGAGCATCGCGAACTCCGGGCGGCGGCGCAGCAGCGGGTGCAGCGCCTCGACCGTCCGGGGCAGGTCCCGTTCGACGAGCTGCCGCTGCAGGGCCAGCGTGGCCGTCGCCACGACGACGCGGTCCCCGTGGGCCAGGGCGGGCACCAGGTAGCCGAGGGACTTGCCGGTGCCGGTGCCGGCCTGGACGAGCAGGTGCGTACCGTCGTCGATGGCCTGGGCGACGGCCTCGGCCATGGCGGCCTGGCCTGGCCTTTCCATGCCGCCGACGGCGGCGACGGCGGCATGGAGGAGCTCGGGGAGGGATGGCTTCGTCATAGCCCGTCCACCCTACGGCGCCGCACTGACAGCCGGACCACCGCGCACGGTTTCCCCACTCCCTTCCGGCCACTCCCCCGGCGAAGCCGCCCCGGACAGCGGTCGCCCCTCACCCGTACGGGCGACCCGGGGCGACTCCCGGTCACGCCGGGTTGACGGAACGGCTAACCCTCAGCGGGTGAAGGCCCGTTCGACGGCGGCGAGGGCGTCGGCGAAGCGGTCGAGGACGGCGGCGGCCTGCTCGTCGGTGAGCGTCAGCGGCGGCAGCAGCCGTACGACCCCGGAGTGCGGCCCTCCCGTACCGACGATGAGGCCCCGGTCCAGGCACTCCCGCCGCACGGCTTCCGCGAGGGCCGGGGCGGGCGGGGACGCGCCGCCGGGGCCGGCCGCCGCGTCGGCCAGCTCGACACCGATCACGAGGCCCCGCCCGCGCACGTCACCGACACAGGCGTGCGCGGCGGCCAGCTCCCGGAGCCGTGCCAGGAGCCGGGCCCCGAGGACGGCGGCCCGCTCGGCGAGCCGGTTCTCCCGTACGTACGCGAGGGTCGCCGTCCCGGCGGCCATCGCCGGCCGGTTGCCCCGGAACCCGTCCGCGCGTCCGCCCCGCCCGCCGGGGTCCAGCGCGGAGCGGTGGACGATCACGGACAGCGGCAGGGAGCCCCCGAGGACCCGGGACACGGCCAGCGCGTCCGGGACGACCCCGCTGTGCTCGACCGCCCAGAACGCCCCCGTGCGCCCGAGGCCGGTCAGGGTCTCGTCGGCGATCAGCGGGACGGACCGGGCGGCGGTGCTCTCCCGCACCCGGCGCAGCCAGTCGTCCGGTGCGGGCACCACGCCGCCGCCCCGGACCGGTTCGACGACCACGGCGGCGGGTGGCTCCGCCCGGGTCCCGGGCCCGCCGGGTGGGAGCCCGGTCCGGCGGGCGGCGGCCTCCGCGCCGCCGAACGGGCAGCGGTACGCGTCCGGGTGGGGCGGTCGCGCCACCCGGACGGTGCCGGGCGCGCCCGGGGGGCCGGGTGCCACCGGGTCCCGGTGGGCGTCCGCGGTGAAGGTGAGCACCCCGGTGCGGCCGGTGGCCGCGCGGGCCAGGGCGAGCGCCGCGTCGACCGCGTCCGTACCGGCCGGGTCGCAGAACCGGACGCGGGCCCCGCGCGCGAAGGCGGGCGGCAGGGTGGCGAGCAGCTCGGCGGTGAAGGCGTCCCGGACGGGAGTGGCGAGGTCCAGGGCGTGGAGCGGCGCCCCGGAGTCGACGAACCTCCTGACCGCTTCGAGGACGACCGGGTGGTTGTGGCCGAGGGCGCCCGCGCCGGAGGTGCAGTCGAGGTAGCGGCGCCCGTCCGCCCCCTCGACGGTCACGCCCCGGGCCCGTACGGGGACGACGGGCAGCGGACGGGCGTAGGGGTGGGCGGCGGGTTCGCGGCGGGGCCGGCGGCGCGGGACGCCCCCGGGCCCGGCGGGCGGTGCCGCCGTGGCGGGTTCGGTCACGGCCACGTCTCGGGTCCTCCCGTGGGTAACGGTTGCGTTGTCCATCGGTACGTCGCTCGACCGCCCCGCGTCCGCCACCGGGCGCCGGGGCCGCGCGTCCCGCCCGTACCAACGACGGCGCCTGCGGGAGATCACGGGCATGTCGGGGATCCGCGCGCCGGGGAACCGCCGCCCTGCCGCACGCCGTCCCCAAGGGCACCGGCATAGTGGGGGCCGTGCTCCGGCGCCCTGCGCCGTCCCGGCGACCGCCGGAGTACGAAGTTCCGCGTTCGAGGAGCGCTTCCACGGAGGCGCTCGGTTCACGAAGTCCCAGGGGGATCACTCACATGCGAACGATTCGTCCGTTGCTCGCGTCGACCGCCGTCGCGGCGGCCCTGGCGCTGACCGCCACGGGGTGCGGTCCCGAGGAGGACCCGGCCGCCGCTCCCAGCGCCTCCGCGGTCCAGACCCCCGGCGGGAACGGGAAGATCACCATCCCGGACGATCTGAAGAACCGGCTCAAGGAGCGCGGGATCGACCTGGACAAGTGGCGGAACGGTGAGTGGAGGAACTGGGACAGGGACAAGTGGCTGCGTGAGGCGCAGGACTTCGTCAACCCGATCATCGAGGACCTGTGGGACCCGGACCGCATGCGGGAGGCGGAGGAGCCGGACCGGCCCGTCGAGGAGGGGAACCTCCCCGACGACGGGGGCGTGACGGACCCGACGCCCCAGCGGGTCGAGGCCGAGGAGGTGAAGCCGGAGTACCACGGCAACGCGCCGGAGGCCGGCAAGCTCCTCTTCGACGGCCCCAAGGGCTCGATGGTGTGCTCGGCGACGGTCGTCAAGGACCCCGCGAACCCGGGCAAGTCGAACCTCGTGTGGACGGCGGGGCACTGCGTCCACGCCGGCAAGGACGGCGGCTGGTACCGGAACATCGCGTTCGTCCCGTCGTACAACGACAAGGGCCTGTCGACCGCCGAGCTGGAGAAGGCCTCCCGCAAGGACGTCGCCCCGTACGGCGTGTGGTGGGGCGACTGGGCGCAGACCTCCGAGCAGTGGATCGACCAGGGCGCGCCGGTGGGCGGCCAGGGGGCCCCGTACGACTTCGCGGTCATCCACGTGACGCCGGAGAAGGGCAGCGGCGGCAAGTCGCTGGAGGAGACGGTCGGTTCGGCGCTGCCGGTCGACTTCGGGGCTCCGGCCGCGTCGAAGATCGCGAGCATGGAGGCGACCGGCTACCCGGCGGCGCCGCCGTACGACGGCCAGAAGCTGTTCCAGTGCGAGGACAAGCCGGGCCGGCTGTCCGTGAAGGCCGACCAGCCGACGATGTACCGCATCGGGTGCAGCATGACCGGTGGTTCGTCGGGTGGCGGCTGGGTCGCCACGGGCGCGGACGGCAAGCCGGCGCTGGTGTCGAACACCTCGATCGGGCCGGTCCAGGCGGGCTGGCTCGCCGGGCCCCGGCTCGGTGCGGAGGCGAAGGGCGTGTTCACGGCGGTCAGCGAGAAGTTCGCGGGCCGGTAGGCCGCGCGGCGACGACGAAGCGGGGGTCCCCGGCCGGTGTGCCGGGGACCCCCGCTTCGTCGTGCGCGTCAGGCCGTGACGGCGGTGAACGGGGCGAGCAGCGCGGCGAGCTCGCTGTGCACCCGCGCCTTGAGCAGCGTGCCCTCCGGGGTGTGCTCCTCGGAGATCACCTCGCCCTCGGCGTGCACCCGCGAGACCAGTCCGCCCTGCGTGTACGGCACGAGCGCCTCGACCTCGACCTCCGGGCGGGGCAGCTCGGCGTCGATCAGCGCGAGCAGTTCCGCGATGCCCTGGCCGGTCCGCGCCGAGACGGCGATCGAGTGCTTCTCGACGCGCAGCAGCCGCTGCAGGACGAGCGGGTCGGCCGCGTCCGCCTTGTTGATCACGACGATCTCGGGCACGCCGGTCGCGCCCACGTCGCGGATCACCTCGCGCACGGCGGCCAGCTGCTCCTCCGGCGCCGGGTGCGCGCCGTCCACCACGTGGAGGACCAGGTCGGAGTCGCCGACCTCCTCCATGGTGGAGCGGAACGCCTCGACGAGGTGGTGCGGCAGGTGCCGGACGAAGCCGACGGTGTCGGCCAGGGTGTACAGGCGGCCGCTGGGCGTCTCCGCCCGGCGGACCGTCGGGTCGAGGGTGGCGAACAGCGCGTTCTCCACCAGCACGCCCGCGCCGGTCAGGCGGTTGAGCAGGGACGACTTGCCGGCGTTGGTGTAGCCGGCGATGGCGACCGACGGCACCTTGTTGCGCCGTCGCTCCTGCCGCTTGATGTCGCGGCCCGTCTTCATCTCCGCGATCTCCCGGCGCATCTTCGCCATCTTCTCGCGGATCCGCCGGCGGTCCGTCTCGATCTTGGTCTCACCGGGGCCTCGGGTGGCCATGCCGCCACCGCCGCCGCCGCCCATCTGCCGGGACAGCGACTGACCCCAGCCGCGCAGCCGCGGCAGCATGTACTGCATCTGGGCGAGCGCGACCTGCGCCTTGCCCTCGCGCGACTTGGCGTGCTGGGCGAAGATGTCGAGGATCAGGGCGGTCCGGTCGACCACCTTGACCTTGACGACGTCCTCCAGGTGGATCAGCTGGCCGGGGCTCAGCTCACCGTCGCAGACGACGGTGTCGGCACCGGTCTCCAGCACGATGTCCCGTAGCTCGTCCGCCTTGCCCGAGCCGATGTACGTGGCCGGGTCGGGCTTGTCACGGCGCTGGATGACGCCGTCCAGGACGAGGGCGCCCGCCGTCTCGGCGAGGGCGGCCAGCTCGGCCAGGGAGTTCTCGGCGTCCTGCACGGTCCCCGAGGTCCAGACGCCGACCAGCACGACGCGCTCCAGGCGCAGCTGCCGGTACTCGACCTCGGTGACGTCCTCGAGCTCGGTGGAAAGGCCGGCCACCCGGCGGAGCGCGGCGCGCTCCTGGCGGTCGAACTGGTCGCCGTCCCGCTCTCCGTCGATCTCGTGGCTCCAGGCGACGTCCTCTTCCATCAGGGCATCGGCCCGAAGGCTCTCGGCGCGGTTCGGCTCCGCGGAGCTCAGCTTGTCCTGGGAAGGGGAAGAAGAGGAGGTCATTGGATCCTTACGTCGATGGAAAAGTCGATTCGTCAGGCACAACGCCTGCTCTCCCCGGATGATTCCCGGAAGGGGCCGGGCCACTCCCCGGCGGCGTCCCCGACGTCACGATGGTCGCACGGTGCCGTCCGGCCCGTCACGCGGGTTTTCCGTCCGACGGGGCGCCGCTGCGCCAGTCGGGGTGGCCGGGCATGGGCGGGGTCCTCTCGCCGTGGAGCCATCCGTGCAGGAAGCCGGTGAGGTCGCGGCCCGCGACGGCGGAGGCGAGGCGCACGAAGTCGGTGGTGCCGGCGGTGGCGTGCGCGTGGTCGGTCACCCAGCGCCGCTGGAGCTCGCCGAAGGCGGTGGCGCCGATCTCCTGGCGCAGGGCGTACAGGACGAGGGCGCTGCCGTCGTAGACGACCGGCCGGAAGAGGCTCATCCGGTCGTCCGGCGCGGGCGGGCGGGGCGCGGCCGGCGGGCCGCCCGCGGCGCGCCACCGGTCGGAGGCGGCGTACGCGTCGCGCATGCGGCGCTCCAGGGGGACGCCGCCGGTCTCCTCGGCGTACAGCGCCTCGTACCAGGTGGCGTGGCCCTCGTTGATCCACAGATCGGACCAGGTGCGGGGGGTGACGCTGTTGCCGAACCAGTGGTGGGCCAGCTCGTGGACCATGATCGACTCGACGTGCCATCCGGGCAGGTCGGGGCGGGTGAACAGCCCGCGTTCGAAGAGGGAGAGGGTCTGGGTCTCCAGTTCGAAGCCGGTGGCCGCGTCGGCGACCAGCAGGCCGTACGTCTCGAAGGGGTAGCGGCCGACCTTGTCCTCCATCCACCGCAGGTGGTCGGGGGTCCTCCGCAGCCAGGGCTCCATCAGCTCCCGGTCGGCGGCCGGGACGACGTCGCGCAGGGGCAGGCCGTGCGGGCCGGTGCGGCGGACGACGGCGGACCGGCCGATGGAGACCTGGGCCAGCTCGGTCGCCATGGGCTCGGCGCCGCGGTACGTCCAGGTCGCGGCGGGCCCGGTGGCGGTGTGGGCGACGGACCGGCCGTTGGCGACGGCGACGAGGTCCTTGGGGGCGGTGAGGCGGAAGGTGAAGTGCGCCTTGTCGGCGGGGTGGTCGTTGCAGGGGAAGACGCGGTGGGCGGCGTCGGCCTGGTTGGCCATGGCGAGGCCGTCGGAGGTGCGGACCCAGCCGCTCTTCGCGCCGGCGGCGACCGGGTCGCTGGTGTGGGTGACGGCGATGCTGAGCCGGCTGCCGGCGTCGACGGGCCGCTCGGGGAGGACGACCAGGTCCTCCTGCGTGCCCGCGAAGTCGGCGGGGCGGCCGTCGACGGTCACGGACCTGACGGTGCCGTACGCGAAGTCGAGGTTGATGCGCTCCAGCCGGTCGGTGGCCCGGGCGTCGATCTTCGTGAGGGCGTCCAGGGGCTTGCGGTTGTCGCCGGTGTAGGTGAAGGCGATGTCGTACGCGAGGACGTCGTAGCCGGGGTTGCCGAGGTGCGGGAAGAGGGGGTCGCCGATGCCGAGCGGCTCGGGTGCGGGCACGGCCGCCGCGATGAGCCCCGCGGACGTCGCGGCGAGGAGGACGGCGCGCAGGCGTGGGGAGGTGAGGGACATGGGACCACCGCTACCAGCGCGCCCGGCGCGCCCCGGGGCGGCGCGCTCCCGGCGCACCCGAACGAGCGCCGCGCGCGGGCTCACGGTGGCCCGTCCGGCGGGTGCTGCGGCTAGGGAGTGTCTTCAAAGTAGCGTCGTTCGCCCGTCGCCCGGCAGGCGGGACTTTGAAGACACGACCTAGTGCGCCGAGGCGGGGTGCTGCGCGCGGCTCACGTCGTACACGCCGGGTACGTCGCGCATGGCGCGCATCAGGGCGGGCAGGCCGGTCGCGTCGGGGAGCTGCAGCGTGTACGTGTGGCGGACGCGCTGTTCGCTGGGGGGTTCGACGGTGGCCGAGACGATCGCGGCGCCCGCCGTGGCGATCGCCTCGGTGAGGTCGGCGAGCAGCCGCGGCCGGCCGAACGACTCGGCGACGAGCGTGACGCGGCAGGGTGCGGCGCCGCTCCAGCGCACGGTCACGGGCTGCCGGCCGAGGCTCTCCATCCGGCGCACGGCGGGGCACTCCGCGCGGTGGACGGTGACGGCGCCGCCGCGTACGGCGAACCCGGTGACGGTGTCGGGCGGTACGGGCGTGCAGCAGCCGGCCAGGCGGACGCCCGTGTGCGGCGCGTCGACGACGGCGTTGGCCGTGGGCTGGCGGCCGGTGACGACGGAGGCGGGCGGGCGCGGGTCGGCGGCGGGCGCGTCGGCGTCGTGGGGGTGGGTGGTGAGCCAGTGGTCGATGGCGATGCGCGCGGTGGGGGTGCGGGCGTGCTCCAGCCAGTCGGGGGACGGTCCGGAGCCGGCCTCCTCGGCCAGCAGCGGCTGGACGGTGTCGCCGTCGTGGAGGACGGTGCCGAGGGTGGCGAGCCGGCCGTTGACGCGCGCGCCGACGCAGGCGTGGGCGACCGCGCCGTACTGCTCGTACGCGGCGTCCACGCAGGTGGCGCCGGCGGGGAGGGCGAGCGTGCCCCCGTCGGGCAGGAAGACCGTGATCTCGCCGTCCTGGGCGAGGTCGGCGCGCAGCGAGGTCCAGAACGTGTCGGGGTCGGGTGCGGACTGCTGCCAGTCCAGGAGGCGGGAGAGCCAGCCGGGGCGCGTGGGGTCGACGCGCTCCCCGTCGTCGGCCGCCGCGTCGGGTCCGTCGGCGGGGGCGGCGGCGTAGGGGTTGCCGAGGGCGACGACGCCGGCCTCCGCGACCCTGTGCATCTGGTGGGTGCGGATGAGGACCTCCGCGACGGCGCCGTCGGGCGCGGCGACGGCCGTGTGCAGCGACTGGTACAGGTTGAACTTGGGGGCGGCGATGAAGTCCTTGAACTCGGAGATCACCGGGGTGAAGCAGGTGTGCAGCTCGCCGAGCACGGCGTAGCAGTCGGCGTCCTCCCCGACCAGGACGAGCAGCCGTCCGAAGTCGGTGCCGCGCAGGTCGCCGCGTTTGAGGCTGACCCGGTGCACGGAGACGAAGTGGCGGGGGCGCACGAGGACCTCTGCCTGGATCCCGGCTTCCCGCAGGACGGCGCGCAGGTCGTCGGCGACGGTCTCCAGGGCGTCGCCGGCGGTGGCGTTCTCCGCGATGAGGGCGCGGGTCCGCTCGTACTCGGCGGGGTGGAGGATGGCGAAGACCAGGTCCTCCAGCTCGGTCTTGAGGGCCTGGACGCCGAGCCGCTCCGCGAGGGGGATGAGGACGTCGCGGGTGACCTTCGCGATGCGCGCCTGCTTCTCGGGGCGCATGACGCCGAGGGTGCGCATGTTGTGCAGTCGGTCCGCGAGTTTGATGGACATGACGCGGACGTCGTTGCCGGTGGCGACGAGCATCTTGCGGAACGTCTCGGGTTCGGCGGCGGCGCCGTAGTCGACCTTCTCCAGCTTGGTGACGCCGTCGACGAGGTAGGCGACCTCGTCGCCGAACTGCTCGCGGACCTGGTCGAGCGTCAGCTCGGTGTCCTCGACGGTGTCGTGGAGGAGGGAGGCGGTGAGGGTGGTGGTCTCCGCGCCGAGTTCGGCGAGGATGAGGGTGACGGCGAGGGGATGGGTGATGTACGGCTCGCCGCTCTTGCGGAACTGGCCCCGGTGGGACGACTCCGCCAGTTCGTACGCGCGGCGCAGGACGGCCAGGTCGGCGTCGGGGTGGTGGGCGCGGTGGGCGTCCGCGACGTGGCCGATGGCGTCGGGGATCCGGTCGCGGCCGGCGGGACCGAGCAGCGCGGCGCGGCCGAGTCTGCGCAGGTCGATTCTGGGGCGGCCGCGCCTGCGGCCGGTGGCACTGGGGTTGGTGGCCTCTGCGTTCATGGGGCACCTCCGGCGGCGTCGACCGGCGGTGGGCGGGGACGGCGTGACCGCCCTGCCGGTGCTTGATGCTACCGAGCCCACCACGTGGCGCAGTCCCGCTCTCGCTCAGCGTGAACGGGATCACCCATTCGAGCGAGGTTCGCGCGCCCGCGGTTTCGCTCCGTGACCGCCGCGGGGGCTCAGGCGGCCGTCCCGGAGAGCCAGGCGGGGTCGATGCGGCCTTCGGCGACGATCACGGCGGGTCCGGTCATCTCGATCCGCCCGTCGGGCAGCTCGGTGATCACCAGCGTGCCGCCCAGGACGTCGACGGTGTACGTGACGGGCGTGCCGGTCTCGGCCGGGTCGACGCCGTCGCGGCGGGCCGTGGCGACGGCGACGGCGCACGCGCCCGTACCGCAGGAGCGGGTCTCGGCGGCGCCGCGCTCGTGGACGCGCATCGCGACGTGCCGGGGGCCGCGGTCGGCGACGAACTCGATGTTGACGCCGTCGGGGTAGACGGCGGCCGGGGCGTACGGGGGCTCGGTGTACAGGGTGCCGGCGTGGGCGAGGTCGTCGACGAAGGCGACCGCGTGGGGGTTGCCCATGTTGACGTTGCGCGCGGGCCAGCTGCGGCCGTCGACGGTGACCGTGACGCCGGCCTCCGGGAGGGCGGCGCGGCCCATCGAGACGGTGACGTCGCCGTTCTTCGCGAGGTGGACCTGCTTGACGCCGGCGCGGGTGGCCACGGCGATGTCGCCGGCCGTGACGTGGCCGGCGTGCTCCAGGTAGCGGGCGAAGACGCGGACGCCGTTGCCGCACATCTCGGCGACCGAGCCGTCGGCGTTGCGGTAGTCCATGAACCACTCGGCCTCGCCGGCCAGGTGGCGGGCCTCGGGGTGGGCGGCGCTGCGGACGACGTGCAGCACCCCGTCGCCGCCGATCCCGGCACGGCGGTCGCAGACCCTGGCCACCAGGGCGGCGGGCAGGTCGAGGGCGTTGTCCGGGTCGGGCACGATCACGAAGTCGTTCTCGGTGCCGTGGCCCTTGAGAAAGGCGATGGGTGCGGTGCTCACGCGATCAATCGTACGGGGCCGGTACGGCGGCGGCCGGGGCGTCCGGTCGGTGGACCGCGCCGGCGGGCCGCGTCAGCGGAGGCGGGCAACCCGCCAGACGGCGAGGGCGACCAGCAGGGTGACCCCGGCGGCGTACAGGGCGACCACGCGCCAGTCGGGGCGCTCGCCGGAGCCGCGCGGGGGCAGGCCGGGCCAGGTGTAGCCGACGCGGCGGGCGGCCATCATGCCCCAGCCGGCCGTGCAGCCGCAGAGCAGCAGCCCGAGCATCGCGAGGACGGCGCCGCCGTCGCCCGAGCCGAAGGCCAGGGGGAAGGCGAACATCAGGGAGCCGAGCGCGCCGAGGCCGACGATGGGGGCGAGCTGCCAGATGCGCAGGCGCCGCTGGGGGCGCAGTTCGACCTCGACCTCGTCGGGGGTGATGTCCTGCTCCCCGTCCTCGGTCAGCTCGGGGCCGTCCGGACTGAGCCGCGGCGCGTCCTGCGCCTGCGGGTCTCCTCCGTCCGGCGCCTCCCGCCGTTCTCTGTCGCGAGGGCCGGCCTCCATCGCCACGCGCCCTCCCCACTCGGATCCACTGGTCGATCGATGCTCGATGATGGCACGGCCACGGCCGCCGGAATGACGGGCAGGGCGTCCCGATGCCATCACGTGATCAGGCTGTAACCGCTCGTTCGACGAACGTCAGGGCCCGGCGCGGGAGTTCCCCGCGGTCGGCGGCGGCGCCACTGAGCCACCGGACCCGCGGATCCCGGCGGAACCAGGAGTCCTGACGGCGTGCGAAGCGCTTGGTGGCGCGCACGGTCTCGTCGCGCGCCTCCCGTTCGGTGCACTCCCCGGCGAGCGCGGCGAGGACCTGCTGGTAGCCGAGGGCGCGGGCGGCGGTGCGGCCCTCGCGCAGGCCCCGCTCCTCCAGTGCGCGCACCTCGTCGACCAGTCCGGCCTCCCACATCCGGTCCACGCGCGCGGCGATGCGGGCGTCGAGCTCGGGGCGCTCGACGTCGACGCCGATCTGGATCGTGTCGTAGACCGAGTCGTGGCCCGGGAGGTTGGCGGTGAAGGGCTTGCCGGTGATCTCGATGACCTCCAGGGCCCGCACGACGCGGCGGCCGTTGCCGGGGAGGATGGCGCGGGCGGCGTCGGGGTCGGCCTCGGCGAGCCGGGCGTGCAGGGCGCCCGAGCCGTGCTCCTCCAGCTCCGCCTCCAGGCGGGCGCGGACGGCGGGGTCGGTGCCGGGGAACTCCAGGGCGTCGATGGCGCCGCGCACGTACAGCCCGGAGCCGCCGACGAGGACGGGCGTGCGGCCCTCGGCGAGCAGCCGGTCGATCTCCGCGCGGGCCAGGCGCTGGTACTCGGCGACGCTGGCGGTCTCGGTGACGTCCCAGACGTCGAGGAGGTGGTGGGTGATCCCGCCGCGCTCCTCGGGGGTCAACTTGGCGGTGCCGATGTCCATCCCTCGGTACAGCTGCATGGAGTCGGCGTTGACGACCTCGCCGCCGAGCTCCCGCGCCAGATGGACGCCCAGATCGGACTTTCCGGCTGCGGTGGGGCCGACGACGGCGATGACGCGGGGGGCGGGGACTGTGCTGCTCACCGCCCCAGTCTCGCAAACGTCGGGCCGGTCCCCGAACGAGTTACGTGACGGGGCCCGATCGGCGTCGTTGCCAGTTGCGAGGTTCCGACCGCCGGTTCACGGACCGGCCCCGCCGGGCGACGCAATGGGGCGCTCCGGACAGCGCGGGATTTCGCCCACACGAGTACGCTTTGGAGTTGATATGGGCGTTTTTGCATGGTTTCGCCGAAAGGGTGAGAAGGGCGAACGGACCGCCGAAGCCGCCACCGACGCGGCGGCGGGCACCGCGCCGACGGCCGCCCCGGAGGAGCCGGCCGCAGAGGGCGCGGCGGAGGGCGGGACGGAGGCCCCGGAGCGCTCCGGGGAACCGGCCGCGGAGGCGGCCGCCGACGAGGCCGCCCCGGACGAGGCGGCCGAGGGCGTGGAGATCCCGAAGCAGCAGTCGGCCGGGAAGGCGGCGGACAACGAGGCGGGGGAAGGCGCCCGCACGTAGGCACGGCCGGCGGAGCCGGTCCGTCCGGTCGGTCCGGCGCGGACCGGCCGGTTCGAGGGAGGAGGGGCCATGAGCTTCCTGGACACGTTGAAGACCAAGCTCGCCCCGGCCAGGGGAAAGGTCTCGGACCTCGCCCAGCAGCACGGCGACAGGATCGACCACGGCATCGAGAAGGCCGCCCGGATGGTCGACCAGCGGACCAAGGGCAAGTACACCGACAAGATCGAGACCGGCACGGTCAAGGCCCGGCACGCCGTGGACCGGCTCGCCCACCGGGACGACGGGAGCGGTGCCCCGCCGGCGCCGCCGGCACCACCGCCGGCATGACCCGGCACGGCACGGCGGGCGGCCGCGGGGCACGGGGCCCCGCGGCCGCCCGCCGCCGTGTTCAGGACCAGACGGCGACCAGGTAGCCGACGCCGTACGGGGCGTCCTCGTAAAGCAGCCGGCCCGCCGGCGACGCGGAGTGCGCGGCCCCCGCGAGGACCTGCCACGGGGCGCGGCCCGCCGCCTTCAGCTCGTGGGCGAGGCCGGCGTCCAGCGCCGCCAGGGCGGTCGTGTCGGCGGTGCCGAGGGCGCGGGCGGCGCGCTCGTCGAAGCCGGCGGCGCGCTCGTCGAGGTACCCGGGCGCCTTGACGGTGCGGCAGGCGCTGCCGTCGCCCATCACCAGCAGGGCGACCCGCGGGGCCCGCGCGGCGAGCTCCCGGCCGACCTCCGAGCAGCGCTCGGGCGCCAGCCGCTCGGCGACGCCGACGCCCTCCACGGGCGCGTCCGCCCAGTCGGCGCGCTGGAGCAGCCAGGCGGCCACGGCCAGCGACGGCGGCAGGGCGCGGGCCGCGGCGCCGTCCTCCGCCCCGCCGGCGCCGAGCCGTACGTCGAGGTCCACGCCGAACCCGTGGAAACCGCCCGCGGCGCCCTCCGGGTACGTGAGGGTGCCGCCCGCGCCGGGATCGGCCTCGGGGCCGACGACCACGAGCCGGTCGGGGCGCGCGGCGGCCAGCACGCCGAGCGCGTCGAGGCAGGCCGCGCGCGCGTCGTCCAGCTCGGGCGCGGCACCGGCGGCGACGGCGGGGACGAGGAGCGGCGGGCAGGGGCAGACGGCTGCGGCGACAAGCATGATCCGCAGCGTAACGCGGGACCGGCCGCCGGGCCCGGGACGGGGCGTCCCTCCCGGCCCCGGCGGCCGTGGGCTCAGACGACCGCGCAGCCGTCCGCGGCCGGGGGCAGCGGGGCGGGAGCGCCGATCCCGGGCAGGCCGAGCATGACGCCCGCCGGCTTGGGCGCCCGGATGGTGGTGCGCCGCTCCCAGGCGTCTCCCGCGCGCGTACGGCGGACCGCGGTGACGGGGCCCTCCGCGAGCAGGTGGTGCGGAGCCGCGTACGTGATCTCGACGGTCACCACGTCACCCGGGCGCACGTCCTCGTCCGGCCTGGTGAAGTGGACGAGGCGGTTGTCGGGGGCGCGGCCGGAGAGGCGGCGGGTGGCGTCGTCCTTGCGGCCCTCGCCCTCCGCGACCATGACCTCCAGGGTGCGGCCGACCTGCTTCTTGTTCTCCTCCCAGGAGATCTCCTCCTGGAGGGCGACCAGCCGCTCGTAGCGGGCCTGCACGACCTCCTTGGGGACCTGGCCCTCCATCTCGGCCGCGGGCGTGCCGGGGCGCTTGGAGTACTGGAAGGTGAACGCCTGGGCGAAGCGGGCCTCGCGGACGGTGTGCAGCGTCTGCTCGAAGTCCTCCTCGGTCTCGCCGGGGAAGCCCACGATGATGTCGGTGGAGATCGCGGCGTGCGGGATGGCGGCGCGGACCTTGTGGATGATGCCGAGGAAGCGCTCCTGGCGGTACGAGCGGCGCATCGCCTTCAGCACGGTGTCGGAGCCGGACTGCAGCGGCATGTGCAGCTGCGGCATCACGTTCGGCGTCTCGGCCATCGCCGCGATGACGTCGTCGGTGAAGTCGCGGGGGTGCGGCGAGGTGAAGCGGACGCGCTCCAGGCCCTCGATCTTCCCGCAGGCGCGCAGGAGCTTGCCGAACGCCTCGCGGTCGCCGATGTCGGAGCCGTACGCGTTGACGTTCTGGCCGAGGAGGGTGATCTCGCAGACGCCCTCGGCGACGAGCGCCTCGATCTCGGCGAGGATGTCGCCGGGGCGGCGGTCCTTCTCCTTGCCCCGGAGCGCCGGGACGATGCAGAAGGTGCAGGTGTTGTTGCAGCCGACGGAGATCGAGACCCACGCGGCGTACGCGGACTCGCGGCGGGTCGGGAGCGTGGAGGGGAACGCCTCCAGCGACTCGGCGATCTCGACCTGCGCCTCCTCCTGGACGCGGGCGCGCTCCAGCAGGACGGGCAGCTTGCCGATGTTGTGGGTGCCGAAGACGACGTCGACCCACGGCGCCTTCTTCACGATCGTGTCGCGGTCCTTCTGGGCGAGGCAACCGCCGACCGCGATCTGCATGCCGGGCCTGCGGGCCTTCGCCGGGGCGAGGCGGCCGAGGTTGCCGTAGAGCTTGTTGTCGGCGTTCTCGCGCACCGCGCACGTGTTGAAGACCACGACGTCGGCCTCGTCGGCGCCCTCGGGGGCGCGTACGTATCCGGCGTCCTCCAGCAGGCCGGAGAGACGCTCGGAGTCGTGGACGTTCATCTGGCACCCGTAGGTGCGAACTGCATAGGTACGCGTGACGTCCACTGTCTGGCTCCGGTCGCTGCTGGTCATGGGACAAGGGTAGGCGGTGCCGGAGGCGCCCCGGCCCCGGACCGCGAACCCCGCCCTCCCGGGCGGCCGGCCCCCGGGCGGCGGCGAGGCGCGCGGCTTCCCTCGGCGGGGGCGGACTGGCAGGATCGCGCCATGTCCTCCGCCCCGTCCCCGCCGTCCCGCCTCCCCCGCCGCCGGGCGGTGTGGGCCGGCGTCGCGCTGCTGGTGGTGTCGGCGGTGCTGGCCTGGTGGCTCCGGCCGGCCGGGGAGAGCGGGCCGCGGGGCGCGGTCACGTTCAGCACGGGGGTGCCGAGCGGCGTCTACCAGCGGTACGGCGAACTGCTGCGGGAGGCGCTCGGGCGGGAGCTGCCCGGGGTGAGGGCGGACCTGCGCGACAGCGAGGGCTCCCAGCAGAACCTCGCCCGCCTGGCGTCCGGCGAGGCCGATTTCACCATCGCCACGGCCGACGCCGTCGCGACGTACGTCCAGGAGAAGCGCCCCGGCTGGAAGCGCCTGCGCGGCTGCACCCGGCTGTACGACGACTACGTCCAGCTGGTGGTCCCGCAGGAGTCGGCGGTCCAGTCGGTGCGCGACCTGGGCGGCCTGCGGGTGGGGGTCGGGCAGGACGGGTCGGGGGTGCGGTTGCTCGCGGACCGGCTGCTGTCCGCGGCGGGGCTGGATCCGGCCACGGGCGTGCGCGCGGTGCCGGCCGGGATCGACAAGATGCCGGGGCTGATGGAGAAGGGGCGGCTCGACGCGTTCTTCTGGTCCGGGGGGCTGCCGACCAACGCCATCCTGCGGCTCTCGGAGCGCTTCCCGATCCGGCTGGTCCCCCTGGAGACGGACCTGCTCGACACCGTGCACGGCGGGGGCGGCCCCAACCGCTACTACCGCTCCGCCATGATCCCCCCGGACGCCTACGCCCGGGTCCCCGGCCGTGAGCCGGTGCAGACCATGGCCGTGGCGAACCTGCTGGTGACGACGGACCGGATGGACGCCGCGCTCACCGAGGCCATCACCCGCACCGTGATCGGCAGCCGGGACCGCATCGGCCGCGTGGTCCACCCCGCGCAGCTGGTGGACCTGCGCACGGCGATCTACACCGATCCGCTGCCCCTCCACGAGGGCGCCCGCCGCTACTACCGCTCGGTCAAGCCGTAGCACCGGCCGCCCGCGGTCCTCACGCGGACGGCAGGGCCGGCTCCGCCTCCTCGGGCGCCGTACGCGGCACCGTGAGGGTCACGCGCAGGCCGCAGGGGTCGTTGTGGGCGAAGGCGATCGAGCCCCCGCCCGCGGCGAGCAGGGACCGGCAGATGGACAGGCCGAGGCCCGAGCCCTTGACGTTCTGGTGGCGGCCGCTGCGCCAGAAGCGGTCGCCGACCCGGGCGAGCTCCTCGTCCGTGAGCCCCGGCCCGTGGTCGGCCACCACGATCGTCGACGCGTCGCCGCTCGCCGCCACCTCGACGGTCACCTCCTCGCCCGGCGGGGTGAACTTGAGGGCGTTGTCGATCACGGCGTCCAGGGCGCTGGAGAGCGCCACCGGGTCCGCCCAGGCGGTGACGGCCGCGGGCCCGCAGGCGGTCAGGCGGACGCCCTTCTCCTCGGCGAGCGGGCGCCAGGCCGCGACGCGCTCGGCCGCCAGCAGCCCGATGTCCGTCAGCCGCAGGTCCACGGAGGCGTGCTCGGCCAGGGCCAGGTCCAGCAGGTCGTCGAGGACCCGCGCGAGGCGCTTGCCCTCCGTGCGGACGGAGGCGATCTCCTCGTTCCCCTCGGGGAGTTCCAGCGCGAGGAGCTCGATCCGCAGCAGCAGCGCGGCGAGCGGGTTGCGGAGCTGGTGCGAGGCGTCGGCGACGAACGCGCGCTGCTGCTCCAGCACCTCCTCGACGTGGTCCGCCATCTCGTTGAACGACCGGGCCAGGCGCCTCAGCTCCGGCGGGCCACCCGACGCGGCGACCCGCGCGGTGAGCCTCCCCGTCGCGATGTCGTGGGTGGCGGCGTCCAGGATGCGGACCGGCTTCAGCACCCAGCCGGTGAGGCGGAACGCGGCGCCGACGGCCAGGAGCATCGCCGCGCACTCCCCCGCCGCGATCAGCAGCCAGCCGTGCAGGATGCGGGAGCGCAGCTGCCCGGTCGGGGAGTCGGTGACCACCACGGCGACCACGTCCCCGTCCCGCACCACGGGTGAGGCGACGGCCAGCCGGGGGTCGCCCTGCCAGGGCCAGACCTGCGGCGGGTCGTGCGACCGGCGGCCGAGCAGGGCCTCGCCGAACGCCCGGCGCAGCTCCCCCTCCTCCGGTACGACCCACCCGTCGGGCGCGGCGGCCATGGCCGTGCCGTCGCGGTAGTACACGCCCGCCCTGATCCCGTACACGTCGTGGTACCGGGCGAGTTCGCCCTGGAGGGTCGCGCGCCGCTCGTCGATGCCGGGGCCGGACTCGGTGACGTACTGGGCGATGGCGGCGAAGCGGGCGGTGTCGTCGATCCGGTCGACGACCACCGTCTGCTGGTGCGCGGCGGCGAGGCTCCCCGCGAGCGGGAAGCCGAGCGCGAGGAGCACACCCGCCATGAGGATGATGAGCAGGGGGAGAAGACGCGTACGCACAGGTCGCCGGCCGTTTCGTGGGGCGTCGGTCCTACGACCCGGCCGCCGTCGGGGCGGCGGGGGCGACGAGGCGGTACCCGACGCCCCGTACGGTCTCGATCAGGGAGGGCATCCGCAGCTTGGCGCGCAGCGAGGCGACGTGGACCTCGAGCGTGCGGCCGGTCCCCTCCCAGCTCGTGCGCCACACCTCGCTGATGATCTGCTCGCGGCGGAAGACCACGCCCGGCCGCTGGGCGAGCAGGGCGAGCAGGTCGAACTCCTTGCGGGTGAGCTGCACGGGCGTGCCGTCCACGCTGACCCGGCGGGTGGACAGCTCGACGACGACGGAGCCGAGGCGCAGGGGTTCCGCGGGCGAGCCGACCACCGGCAGGGACCCGGTGTCCTCCGCGTCGCCGCCGGTGGCGCGCCGGCTGACGGCGTGGATGCGGGCGAGCAGCTCGCCGGTGTCGTACGGCTTGACGACGTAGTCGTCGGCGCCGAGGTTCAGCCCGTGTATGCGGGAGCGGACGTCCGACCTGGCCGTCACCATGATCACGGGGGTGCTGGTGAGCTTGCGGAGCTTTCCGCAGACCTGGTAGCCGTCCTGGTCGGGGAGGCCGAGGTCGAGCAGGACCACGCCGAAGGGGGCCCTCCCGGCGTCGCCGGAGGGCAGGACCGCCTTGAGGGCCTCCTCGCCGTTCCTGGCGTGCGTGACGGCGAACCCGTGCTTCCTGAGCACGGCGGAGAGGGCCGCGGCGACGTGGTCGTCGTCCTCGACGAGGAGCAGTCTCATGGCCTCCCTCCGGTGGTGTGCCGCTCATCCCGGCGACATCCTGACGTCATGTATCACGGCATCCATGCCGATGGCGGGCATGTCAGTCAAGGGGGTGGGGGCCGGTATCGCGGTTCTGTTATGCACCCGTACCCGGGCCGGCGACCCCGTTCACGCAGCGTACCCGCCCGCGGCCGTATCGTTATGCTCAATTTCCGCTCAGATGTGATGACGCTGCTCTCGGGCCGTGATTAAGGTCCTCCCCAACCGACGAGGACGGAGCATGATGAGCGGAGTATCAGTGGCCAAGGGCAGTGACGACGCCGTAGCGGCGGCAGACAGCCTGGTGGTGCTGAGCAACGTCAACAAGCACTTCGGCGCGTTGCATGTGCTCCAGGACATCGACCTGACCATCACGCGGGGCGAGGTGGTGGTCGTCATCGGCCCCTCCGGGTCCGGCAAGTCCACCCTGTGCCGCACGATCAACCGCCTGGAGACGATCGACTCGGGCACGATCACGATCGACGGCAAGCCGCTCCCGGCGGAGGGCCGCGAGCTCGCCCGGCTGCGTGCCGACGTCGGCATGGTCTTCCAGTCCTTCAACCTGTTCGCGCACAAGACGGTCCTGGAGAACGTCATGCTCGGCCAGGTGAAGGTCCGCAAGACGGACAAGAAGACCGCGGAGGAGAAGGCCCGGCGGCTGCTCGACCGGGTGGGTGTCGCCGTCCAGGCGGACAAGTACCCGGCCCAGCTCTCCGGCGGGCAGCAGCAGCGCGTGGCGATCGCCCGCGCCCTGGCGATGGACCCCAAGGTGATCCTCTTCGACGAGCCGACCTCGGCGCTCGACCCGGAGATGATCAACGAGGTGCTGGAGGTCATGCAGCAGCTCGCCCGCGAGGGGATGACCATGGTCGTCGTCACCCACGAGATGGGCTTCGCCCGGTCGGCCGCCAACCGGGTGGTCTTCATGGCGGACGGGAGGATCGTCGAGGAGGCCACTCCCGACCGGTTCTTCAGCAACCCGCGCAGCGACCGTGCGAAGGACTTCCTCTCGAAGATCCTGCACCACTGACGAGCACCGACCCACGACTTGAGGGATGTTCACATGAAGCTCCGCAAGGCCTCCGCCGCCGCTGCAGCGGCCCTCGTCCTCGCGCTGACCGCCACGGCGTGCGGCGGCAAGGAGGGCTCCGCCGGTGACCCGCAGTCCGTCAAGCCGGGTCAGTCCGGCGCGCCGGAACTGCCGAAGTACACCGTCGCCCAGAACGTCACGCTGGACTCGCCGACGTTCCAGGAGGCCAAGAAGCGCGGCAAGCTGATCATCGGCTCGAAGGCGGACCAGCCGTACCTCGGCTTCGAGGACCAGGCCACCAAGAAGCGCTCCGGCTTCGACGTCGAGATCGCCAAGATGGTCGCCGCGGACCTGGGGTTCGGCGAGGACCAGATCGAGTGGAAGACCGTCGACTCGGGCGTCCGTGAGACGGCGATCTCCAAGGGGCAGGTCGACTACTACGTCGGCACCTACACGATCAACGACAAGCGCAAGCAGCTCGTCGGCTTCGCGGGCCCGTACTACAAGGCCGGCGCGGACCTCCTGGTGCGCAAGGACGAGAAGGGCATCACGGGCCCGGAGACCCTGAAGGGCAAGAAGGTCTGCTCCATCGTGGGCTCCACGCCGCTGCAGGAGATCAAGAAGCCCCAGTACGGCGCGCAGACCACCGAGCTGGCCAAGTACTCCGACTGCGTGCAGCAGCTGCTGACCGGCCAGGTGGACGCCGTCACGACGGACGACTCGATCCTCAAGGGCTACGCCGCGTCGAACCCGACCAAGCTGAAGGTCATCGGCAAGCCGTTCACCGAGGAGCCGTACGGCATCGGCATGGACAAGGGCGACAAGGCTCTGCGCGACTTCGTCAACGACTCGCTCGAGAAGCACGTCAAGGACGGCACGTACAAGAAGATCTACGAGGCCACGCTGGGCCTGTCGGGATCTCCCTTCGTCGAGCCGCCGGCCGTCCAGCGCTACTGAACCGGCCTCCGGCGAGCGCCCCGCACGTGAGACGTGCGGGGCGCGCCGCCCCCTGTCCTGCTGCCCCCGCCCCTGCCGCCGCCGACGCGGAGACCTCATGAATGTATTGCTCGACCACTTTTCGGATTTCCGTGCCGGCTTCCTGGGAACGCTGTCGATCACCGTTGTGAGCAGCGTGATCGCTCTCCTGCTGGGCATCCTGATCGCCGGGTTCCGCGTTTCGCCGGTACCTCCCCTGCGGTTCTTCGGCACCGCCTGGGTGACCCTGCTGCGGAACACGCCGCTGACGCTGCTCTTCCTCGTCTCGTTCTTCGTCGTGCCGGAGATCCTCTTCCCCGGCATGAGCACCTTCGTGCTCGGCGCGATCGCGCTCGGCCTCTACACCTCGGCCTTCGTCGCCGAGGCGGTCCGGTCCGGTGTCAGCACGGTCCCGCTGGGCCAGGCGGAGGCGGCGCGTTCGCTCGGCATGTCCTTCAGCCAGACCCTGCGGCTCGTCGTCCTCCCGCAGGCCACCCGGACGGTGCTGCCGCCGCTCAGCTCCATCTTCATCGCCCTGACGAAGAACTCGGCGATCGCCGGCGCGTTCAGCGTCACCGAGCTGTTCGGCTGGCAGAAGCTGCTGAGCGACCAGGGCTACGACATCGTGTCCCTCTTCTTCTGGGTGGCGCTCGGCTACCTGGTCATCACGTTCACCCTCAGTGGCGTCTTCCGGCTGCTGGAGCGACGTTTGGAGGTCGCGCGATGAGCGCCAGTGTCCTGTACGACGCCCCCGGCCCCAAGGCGATCGCCCGCAACCGCGTCTACGCGGTGATCGGTACGCTCGCCGTCCTGGGAGTGGTCGGCGTCAGCATCGCCCGCCTCGCCCAGAAGGGGCACTTCGCCCCCGAGATGTGGGACATCTTCAACTACGCGGGCATCCGGCAGAACATCGCCGACGGCGTGGTCTCGACGCTCAAGGCCTTCGGCATCGCCGCCGTGGGGTCCCTGGTCCTGGGCGTCGTCCTGGCGGTGGGGCGACTGTCCGACCACCGTCCGGTCCGGTGGCTGGCGACGACCTTCATCGAGGTCTTCCGCTCGATCCCCCTGCTCATCACCATCTACGCGGTGTGGGTCGGCTTCCTCACCGACCACTCGATGTGGGCGCTCGCCCTGGGCCTCTCCCTCTACAACGGGTGCGTGCAGGCCGAGGTGCTGCGCGCCGGCATCAACTCGGTGCCGCGCGGCCAGCGTGAGGCGGCGTACGCGCTGGGCCTGCGCAAGACGCAGGTGATGACCAGCGTGCTCATGCCGCAGGCGGTGCGGGCGATGATGCCGACGATCATCAGCCAGCTCGTGGTGACCCTGAAGGACACGTCCCTCGGCTTCATCATCCTGTACCCGGAGCTGCTGTACGCGGCCCGGCTCATCGCGAGCAACACGCAGGTCAACGGGCAGTACCCGTACGTCTCCACCATCATCGTGATCGGTGTGATCTACGTCGCGATGTGCCTGGCGCTCTCCGCCCTGGCCAACTGGATCGAGCAGCGCGGCCGCAGGGCGAAGACCGGGATCGGCCCGGCCGCCGCGGCCGAGCCGGAGGAGGCGCCGGGCGTCCTGGGCCACACGGGGACGGCCGCCGACGACCTCGGCCCCCACATCACCAAGGACACCCGGAGCTAGCGGGGACGCCCGGGGCCGGCGGGGGACCGCGGGGCTCCGGCATCCGCACGTACCCGGCGGACGGCTTTCGGGCCGTCCGCCGGGTTTTCTTCGCACCGGCCGCCGCGGGAATCGCCGCGCGGGTACGGCCCGGCCGGTCCGCACCCCGTCCCGGGGGAGGAAGGCGGGCGGCCGTGGAGCGGGGTGCCCGGGCCCCCGCGCAACGCGCGGCACCGCCGTCCCGCGTGTTTCACCGTCACTTGACGCAAGCACGCGCAGTGGGTTGCATACGGTCTGTGATCACTCACCGGGTACCAGTCGTACATTCACGCGTTTCCCCTGCTCGCCGTAGGTCCATCCGGGTCACAGGAGTCACAGGAGTCACGCCGTGGACCCGGTGATCGTCGTCGGTGCGGGGCCGGTCGGGCTCGCGCTGGCTCTCGCGCTGGCCGCGCAGGACGTGCCGTCGGTGGTCCTGGACGAGGGCACGGGTGACGACGAGTACCGGCCCGCCCGGACCGTGGTCCTGCGGGCCGACACCGCCGCGTTCGCGGAGCGGCTGGGCTGCGCCGAGGCGCTGCGGGGCGAGGGCGTCCGGTGGACCGGGTGGCGGTCGATACGGCGCAGGCAGCTCGTACGGCACCTGTCGTTCGTGGACGCACCGGACGACGGGGCGTTCGAGGAGGACGGCGAGGGGGAGGACGGCGAGCGCGTCGCGGCGCCGCTGCACGTCCCGCAGCACGCGCTGACGGGCGCGCTGCGCACGGCCCTCGCCTCGCCGCCCGCGGCCGGGCTGGTGCGGATCGTCGCGGACTGCCGCCTGGACGCGCTGGAACAGGACGCGACGGGGATCTCGGCGCACACCCGCGGGGACCGTTCGACGTGGTGGCGCGGGAGTCACCTGGTGGGCTGCGACGGTGCGCGGTCCACGGTGCGCAAGCTGCTGGGCATCCGCTTCCCGGGGCGTACGGCGGTGGAGCGCCACGCGGTGGCGATGCTCCGCACCGAACTGCCGTGGCCCGGCGAGGCCGTGCTGCACCGCCGGCCGCCGTGGCGGGGCGGCGGGGACGAGGTGGCGGCGCGCCCGCTCCGGGGCGGGGGCTGGCGGCTGGACTGGCTGCTGCCGCCGCGCGGGGACCTGGTGACGCCGGAGGCCCTGGTGGCGCGGATCAGGGAGACGCTGTCGGGGTGGTGCGACGAGACGCCCCCGTACGAGCTGGTCGACACCGGTGTGTACACGCTGCACCACCGGCTCGCGCGGCGCTGGCGCGTCGACCGGGCGTTCCTGGCCGGCGACGCCGCGCACCTGCTGGGCGCGCTGGGCACGCAGGGCCTGGACGAGGGGCTGCGCGACGTGGAGAACCTGGCGTGGAAGCTGGCGCAGGCGTGGCACGGCGGTGGTTCGCCGGAGACGCTGCTCGACAGCTACCAGGCGGAGCGGCGCACGGCGGTGGCCGCGCGGCTGCGCGCGGCCGACCAGTCGCTGCCGGTGCTGCGGGGCGGGAACGGGCTGCGGACGTACCTGCGGGGCGGTGCGCGGGGACACGACGCGCTGCTGGCCGACGCGCACCTGGGGCGCGGACCGCTGGGGGCCCCGCCCGCCTACCCGCATTCGCCGCTCGCCCCGGTGGACGTGGAGGGCGAGGTGGCGGTCGGCACGGCTCCGGGTGCGCCGGTCGCCGACGTGCCGGTGACCGCGCCCGACGGTACGGCGGGGCGGCTCCGGGACCGGCTGGGGCGGGGTGTGCTGGTGGTGCTCGTCGCGCCGGGGACCGGGGTGTGGGACCGGCGCCACTGGGTCACCGCGGGGGTGATGCCGCGACTGGCCGAGGCGGTAGGGGCCCTGCCCGTACGAGGTGAGCTGCTGGTCACGGAGGCCTATCCGGGCGCGGCGGCGCACACGGTGCTGCTGGTACGCCCTGACGGGCATCTGGCCGCGGCCTTCGCCGGTGTCCACCCGGCTGCCCTCCACGCGGCGACGCAGGCCCTGCTCGGGGGCGCGCCGGAACAGGCGGCGGCCGAGACCCGCGAGGAGGAGGCCGCCCACGCCCCCTGACGGCCTGGGGTCTCCGGGCCGGGCCCGGAGCCGAAGCTGGGGCCAAGGCCTGGGGCTGAAGGCCGAGGCCGGAGTCTGGGCCGGGGGCCTGGGCTGAAGGCTGAGGCCCGAGTCTGGGCCGGGATTGAAAGCCGAGGCCGGGGCCCTGGGTTGAAGGCAGGAGCTGAAGCCGGAGCCAGGGCCCGGATCTGAAGGCAGGGGCTGAAGCCGGAGCCGGGGCCCGGACCTGAGGGCAGGGCCGAGGTCCGGGAACGGGGCCGGAGCGGGGGCCCGGTGGTTGAGGCCGGGGCGCCGACGGGGCACCGACGGGGCACCGGCAGGGTGCCGGACCGGGCCGTCAGGTGCCGTCGAAGTCCAGGTCCTCGGTGTCCTCGCCTTCCTCCTCCAGGGCACGGCGGACGACGCGGAGGGCGAGGCCCTCGGGGTAGCCCTTGCGGGCGAGCATGCCGGCGAGGCGGCGGAGACGGCGGTCGCGGTCGAGGCCGCGCGTGGAGCGCAGCTTGCGCTGGACGAGCTCGCGGGCCGTCTCCTCCTCCTGCTCGGCGTCGAGACGGCCGACCGCCTCGTCGATCAGGGAGGAGTCGACGCCCTTGGTGCGCAGCTCCCGGGCGAGGGCGCGGCGGGCCAGGCCGCGGCCGTGGTGCCGGGACTCCACCCACGCCCCGGCGAACGCCGCGTCGTCGATCAGTCCGACGTCCTCGAAGCGGGAGAGGACATCGTCGGCGATCTCCTCCGGGATGCCCCGCTTGTGCAGCGCGTCCGCGAGTTGCTTGCGGGTGCGCGGCGTCCCGGTGAGCAGGCGCAGGCAGATCGCCCGCGCCTGCTCAGCCGGATCCTGGGGCGGCAGCTCCTTCTCGGCCCTCGACGAGTCGGTGCCACCGCCCGGCCATTCGGTGCGCCGGGCCATGGGTTACCCCTTGGCCGCTGTGGCCTTGGTCGCCTTGGTGGCCTTCACCGCCGGTGCGGGGACCGACTTCGCGGGGTCGGTCGTGGCGTCCGCCGCGGCCGCGGCGTCCGGGGCCGGCTCCGCCGCCGTGGTGTCCGGCCGGACACCGACGCCCAGCTTCTCCTTGATCTTCTTCTCGATCTCGTTGGCGAGGTCGGGGTTGTCCTTGAGGAAGTTGCGGGCGTTCTCCTTGCCCTGGCCGAGCTGGTCGCCCTCGTACGTGTACCAGGCGCCCGCCTTGCGCACGAAGCCGTGCTCGACGCCCATGTCGATCAGGCCGCCCTCGCGGCTGATGCCCTGGCCGTAGAGGATGTCGAACTCGGCCTGCTTGAACGGCGGGGCGACCTTGTTCTTGACGACCTTGCAGCGCGTGCGGTTGCCCACCGCGTCCGTGCCGTCCTTGAGCGTCTCGATGCGGCGGATGTCGATGCGCACCGACGCGTAGAACTTCAGCGCGCGGCCACCGGTCGTGGTCTCGGGCGAGCCGAACATCACGCCGATCTTCTCGCGGAGCTGGTTGATGAAGATCGCCGTGGTCTTGGACTGGTTGAGCGCGCTGGTGATCTTCCGGAGCGCCTGGCTCATCAGACGGGCCTGCAGACCCACGTGCGAGTCACCCATCTCACCCTCGATCTCCGCACGCGGCACGAGCGCGGCGACGGAGTCGATGACGATCAGGTCGAGCGCGCCGGAGCGGACCAGCATGTCCACGATCTCCAGCGCCTGCTCGCCGTTGTCGGGCTGGGACAGGATCAGGTTGTCGATGTCGACGCCGAGCTTCTTGGCGTACTCGGGGTCGAGGGCGTGCTCCGCGTCGATGAAGGCGACCTGGCCGCCGGCCTTCTGCGCGTTGGCCACGGCGTGCAGGGTCAGGGTCGTCTTACCGGAGGACTCCGGGCCGTAGATCTCCACCACACGGCCGCGCGGCAGGCCGCCGACGCCGAGCGCCACGTCGAGCGCGGTGGAGCCGGTCGGGATGACCTCGATGGGGTCGTTCGACCGCTCGCCCATGCGCATCACAGCGCCCTTGCCGAATTGCCGTTCAATCTGTGCGAGCGCGGCGTCGAGCGCCTTCTCGCGGTCGGTTCCTGCCATGGGTTCCACCCGGTTTGCTTGAGTCGATCGCTTCACGTCAAAGACGCTAACCCCTGCCACTGACAACGCGCCCCGACGTACCTCCCGGCCTGTGGAAAACCCCCCGCCTCAGCACGCGGGGTCCCAGGCCACACCCTCATGAGAATGGATGTTCGATTTTAGTGTCAAGCGAGCCACACCGCTGTGGACAGGGCCGTCCCGTGGGGTGTCGCGCCCGGCGGGGGCGGCGAAGACGGGCGTCCGCGGGTGTGAGGCGATCCACACGCGGGGCTCCGGCCCGACGGGGTTGCCGAACCCGCTGCGGGCCGCAGAGCCCGGTGCGGGCCGCGCATGCGCCCCGCCCACGCGTTCCGGCAGCACCGCCGCGCGTTCGCCCTGCGCGCGGCCGCCGTGTCGACGGGCGCCGCGCCGGCGGGCGACGGCACCGGTCGGCCGCCGGCGCCCGCAAGGGCCCACCGGTGGCCGGGGCGCCGCCGAAGCCCGCGCCCGCCCCGTACGGCTCCGGGGGCGCCCCGGGTCAGACGCCGCCCTCGGGAGGCGCCTGGTCCCGCCCGGTGCGCAGCGCCCGCTGGACCCGGGACAGCACCATCTCGCCGTGCCGGCGGTGGCCGTGCATCCGCGGGTCCTCCGTCACCGCGTACCGCTTCACGTACGCGCCGAGGAACGCCTGGAGCGTGGCGACCGCCGGGATCGCTATCAGCGCGCCGACCGCGCCGAGCAGCGCGGTGCCCGCGACGACGGAGCCGAAGGCCACCGCCGGGTGGATGTCCACGGTCCGCGCGGTGAGCTTGGGCTGGAGCAGGTAGTTCTCGAACTGCTGGTACACGACGACGAACGCCAGCACCCACAGCGCGTACCAGGGGGCGACGGTGAACGCGATCAGCATCGGCAGCGCGCCCGCCAGGTACGTGCCGATGGTGGGCAGGAACTGGGAGACGAGGCCGACCCACACGGCCAGCGCGGGCGCGTAGGGAACGCCCAGGAACTCCAGCAGGACGAAGTGCGCCACGCCGGAGCACAGGGCCATCAGGCCCCGCGAGTAGAGGTAGCCGCCGGTCTTGTCGACCGCGATCTCCCAGGCCCGCAGCACCTCCGCCTGCTTCGCCGGGGGCAGCACGGAGCACAGGGCGCGGCGCAGGCGGGGGCCGTCCGCGGCGAAGTAGAACGAGAACAGGAGGATCGTCAGGAGCTTGAAGAGGCCGCCGAGCACGGTGGCGGAGACGTCGAGCACGCCGCTCGCGCTGTTCTCCACGTATTGCCGCAGCCAGTCGGAGCGCAGGAGGCTGTCCTGGACCGCGACCCGGGACAGCTCCGTGTGGAAGGTGTGGTTGATCCAGTTGATCAGCGAGTCGAGGTACTTGGGGAGGTCCTCGACCATGTCGACGATCTGACCGGCGAGCATCGACCCGAGGAGGACGACGAAGCCGACGCTCACGATGACGACGCCCAGGAACACCAGGAACGTCGCCAGACCCCGGCGCATCCCCCGCGCGGCCATGCGACCGACCGCGGGCTCGACGGCGAGAGCGAGGAAGAACGCGATCAGGATGTTGATCAGCAGCCCGATGAGCTGGTGGAACGCCCAGCTGCCCAGTTGGAAGCAGGCGTAGAGGGCCAGTGCGAGAGCCATCGCCTTCGGCAGCCAGCGCGGCATCCGGGCGGCGCCCGCGGTCGCCGGAGCAGGTCCGCCGGCCGGCGCCGGGGTGCCGGTCGGTGCGGCCGTCGGACCGGACGTCGGAACCGTCGGGCCGGTCGGCGAAACAGTCGTCGAACCGGCCTGGTCGGCGGTGGGGGCGGCGGTCGGATCGGGGTCGGGGGCGGGGTTCGGGGTCTCGTCAGTCGGGGCCACGGGGCAAGTGTCGCGCACGTCGGCGACACCGTGCTCGGCCCTGTGGACAACCCCCGTCCGGCCGCGTCCGGGCCGTGGGTCAGCGCTTGTCGGCGGGCACGCCGACGGCCGCGCACACGGCGCGCCACACGTCCTTGGCCTCCCAGCCGGCGTCGAGCGCCTCGTACACCGTCCGGCCGCCCAGCTCGGACATCACGTGGTCGCGTGCGAAGGACTCGGCGTAGGCCCCGCCGAAGTGGTCCGCCATGCGCTCCCAGAAAATCGTCAACCGCATGCGTCCAGTATCGCGCTCCTGAGAGTGCAGACCGTCCCCGACCGCTTGCCCGGAACCCTTTCCGCCCTACGGTCGGGACATGGCTGGAACTCCCCTTCGGTGCGCCGAGCAGTTCGTCTGGCTCACTGCCCGCGTCCTCGAACAACGCCGCTTCGCCCACCACTTCCTGGGCGGGAGCGCCGACGCCGTGGAGGCCGCCCTCCTCCCGTACGCCAACGAGGACGGCGGCTACGGGCACGCCCTGGAACCGGACGTGCGGGGCCCGGTCAGCCAGCCGCTGCACACGGCGCACGCGCTGCGCGTGCTCGACGCGATCGGCCGGTGCGGCGGACCGCGCGCGGAACGGGTCTGCCGGTACCTGACCGGCGTCTCCACCCACGACGGCGCGCTGCCGGCCGTCCACCCGTCGGTGCGCGGCTATCCCGTGGCGCCGTTCGTCCCGGTCGTCGACGACCCGCCGAGCGACCTGCCGGCCACCGGCCCGGTGGTCGGGCTGCTCCACCGCAACCGGATCTGGCACGCGTGGCTGTTCCGCGCCACTGACTTCTGCTGGGCGGCGGTCGAGGCGATCGCGGGGGGCCGGCCGACGCACCCGTACGAGGTCGAGGCCGCCGTGGCGTTCCTCGACGGGGTCCTGGACCGGGACCGGGCGGAGGAGGCGGCGGACCGGCTGGGCCGGGTGGTGCGGGAGCGGCGGCTGGCGGTGCTGGAGCCGGAGCGGGCCGGCGCGTACCCGCTCGCTCCCGGGTACGCGCCGGGCGAGTACCACTTCCCGCACGACTACGCGCGCGTGCCGGACTCGCTCGCCCGGCGGTGGTTCACCGACGGGGAGATGGCCCGCTCCCTGGACCACCTGGCCTCCCGGCAGGCCGAGGACGGCGGCTGGCCGGTCGGCCGGCGGCAGTGGGCGCCCGGCGCCGTCCTGGAGTCGCGGCCGATCGTCACGATCGAGGCGCTGCGCACGCTGCGGGCACACGGCCGCCCCGTCGGCTGAGGGCGCGGCCCCGTGCCGGCCGGCCCGTGGCGGGGCCGGTCCTCACGGGCCGGCCGGCGCGGGTCAGCCGCCCAGCGCCCGCACCCCGGCCGTGACCACCACGGCCACGGCGACGACCACCAGGAACGGCGCGCGGAGCACCAGGGCGAGGGCCGCGGCGGCGAGGCCCGCTCCGCGGGCGTCGACGACGAGCGCGCCGTCCGCGCTGAACGTCTGCTGCGCGGTGAGCGCGGCGAGCAGGGCGATCGGCAGCAGCGCCGCCAGGCGCCGCACCAGGGGCCGTTCCAGGGTGTCGGCCGGCACCAGCAGGCCGCCGAGCTTCAGCAGGTAGCAGCCGACGGTGGTCAGGCCGATCGCGATCCAGACGGTGGTGGTGTTCATCGCCGGTCCTCCCGGCGCCCTCGCAGCCACAGCACGGCGGGGGCGGCCAGCGCGGCGACGAGCACCGGCACGCCGGCGGGCAGCACCGGCAGGAACCCGAGCCCCAGGACGACGGCCAGGCCGGCGACGGCCCGGTCGGTCGCGGAGCGGAGCATCGGGGCGAGCAGGGCGAGGAAGACGGCCGGACCGGCGGCGTCGAGCCCCCAGGCGTCGGTGTCGCCGACGGCCTCCGCGCCCAGGGCGCCGACGAGCGTGGTGAGGTTCCACAGCACGTACAGGGTCAGGCCGGTGACGGTGAAGCCGATCCTGGCGGCGCGGCGCGTGGGCTGGGCGAGGGCCACCGCCGTCGTCTCGTCGATGACCCAGTGGGCGCCGAGCGGACGCAGCGCCCGCGGGAGGGCCAGGAGCTGGGAGAGGCGCAGCCCGTAGAAGGCGTTGCGGGTGCCGAGGAAGAAGGCGCCCGCGGCGGCGGTGAACGGGTTGCCTCCGGCGGCGAGCGCGCCGACGAGCGCGAACTGCGAGGCGCCGGTGAAGACGAGCAGGCTGAGCGCGCAGGTCTGGAGGAGGCCGAGCCCGGCGCCGACCGAGGTGACCCCGAAGGCGAAGCCGGAAAGGCCGACGGCGACGCCGACGCCGAGGGAGTCCCGTACGACGGCCCGGTCCGGCTTCGCCGCGTCCGCGGGCTTCGCCGCCTCCGCGCGCGCGGTGTGCCCCGCCGCGGGTGCTGCTGGTGGTGTCGACTGTTCTGCCACGCCCGGGACGCTACGGCCGCCCGGCTCCCCCGGTCTTGTACGTTCTTGCGCGTTCCCGCTGGTAGGCGCCGGGCGGGACGCCGACGATCCGGGTGAAGTGGCGGTTGAGGTGGGGTTGGTCGGTGAAGCCGACCTCCACGGCCGCCTCGCCGGGGGCCCTGCCCGCCTCCAGGAGACGGCGGGCGGCCCGTACGCGCGCGTTGGTGAGCCAGGTGTGGGGCGGCATCCCGTACGCCGCCTTGAAGGCGCGCAGCAGCGTGAACGGGCTGGTGCCGAGCTCCCGGGCGAGCTGCTCCAGGGAGGGCGGCCCGGCCATGCGGTCGAGGAGCACCTCGCGCGCGGCGGCGGCCGTGCGGGCGCCGGCGGTGCGCGGGGTCCGCTGCGGGAGGGGGGTGCGGCCGTGGCGGCCCAGCAGCCGGGCGACGGCGACGCGCAGGACGCTGTCGGCGGCGAGGGCGTTGCCCTCCTCGGCCGCGCGGTGCACGGCGCGGATCAGCCGGGCGGTGCTCTCGTCCTCGACGATGGTCTCGCCGAAGGCGACCGTGCCGCGCAGGGTGGTCTCCTCCTCGGCGATCTCGGCGACCAGCCGCGACGACGGGTAGAGCGTGGCGTACGACCAGCCTTCGGGCACCCCGGCGTGCGCGGAGTGCGGCACCTCGGGGTTGATCATGACGACGGTGCCGGGGCGGGCCCTGATCGTGCCCTCCGGCATGACGACGTCCTCGACGCCCCGGCGGACGGCGCCCAGCACGTAGCCCTCGTGGCTGTGGCGGGAGAAGGAGTGGCGGACGTAGCGGGCGCGCAGCAGGTCGAGGCCGGGCACCCCCGGGTACTGCCAGTGCCGGGCCCACTCGTCGGGCCGTCCGCCGTCCGGGGTGGTCGCCATGCCTCCATTCTGCGCCCGACGGCACCCACGCTGACCTGCGGGTCCACGGTTCGGACGCCGGTTGTCGGTGGCGGGGTGCACGATGGGGGGCATGGCCGGGACCGCACTCGACTCCTTCTCCCCCGCGACCCGCGGCTGGTTCACGGGGGCGTTCAGCGCGCCCACCGCCGCCCAGGAAGGGGCGTGGCGGGCCATCGGCGCGGGGTCGGACGTGCTGGTCGTGGCGCCGACGGGGTCCGGCAAGACGCTGGCGGCGTTCCTCGCCGCCCTGGACCGGCTGGCGTCGACGCCGCCGCCCGCCGACCCGAAGAAGCGCTGCCGGGTGCTGTACGTGTCGCCGCTGAAGGCGCTGGCGGTCGACGTGGAGCGGAACCTGCGCAGCCCGCTGACGGGCATCCGCCAGGAGTCCGTGCGGCGGGGGCTGCCGGAGCCGGAGGTGCGGGTCGGGATCCGCTCGGGTGACACGCCGCCCGCGGAACGGCGCTCGCTGGCGACACGCCCGCCGGACATCCTCATCACCACGCCGGAGTCGCTGTTCCTGATGCTGACGTCCGCCGCGCGCGACGCGCTGGCGGGCGTGGAGACGGTGATCCTCGACGAGGTGCACGCCGTGGCGGGCACGAAGCGGGGCGCCCACCTGGCGCTCTCCCTGGAGCGGCTCGACGGGCTGCTGCCCCGCCCCGCGCGCAGGATCGGCCTGTCCGCGACGGTGCGGCCGGTGGACGAGGTGGCGCGGTTCCTGTCGCCGCAGCGGAGGGTCGAGGTGGTCCAGCCGCCGTCCGGCAAGGAGTTCGACCTGTCCGTGGTGGTGCCCGTCGAGGACCTGGGCGAACTGGGCGGCTCGCCGGCCGCCGACGCGGGCGGCGGCCCCGGCGAGAAGCCGTCGATCTGGCCGCGCGTGGAGGAGCGGATCGCGGACCTGGTGCAGGAGCACCGGTCGACGATCGTGTTCGCCAACTCGCGGCGTCTGGCCGAGCGGCTGTGCAACCGGCTCAACGAGATCGCGTACGAGCGGGCCACGGGCGAGGCGCTGCCCGACGACGCCTCCCCCGCCGAGCTGATGGCCCAGTCCGGCGCCGCCAGGGGCGCGCCGCCGCTGCTGGCGCGGGCGCACCACGGCTCGGTGTCCAAGGAGCAGCGGGCGCTGGTCGAGGAGGACCTGAAGGCCGGCCGCCTGCCCGCCGTGGTGGCCACGTCCAGTCTGGAGCTGGGCATCGACATGGGCGCGGTCGACCTGGTCGTCCAGGTCGAGTCGCCGCCGTCCGTGGCGTCCGGGCTCCAGCGCGTGGGCCGCGCCGGGCACCAGGTGGGCGCCGTGTCGCGGGGCGTGGTGTTCCCGAAGTACCGGGGCGACCTGGTGCAGGCGGCGGTGGTGACGGAGCGGATGCGGCGGGGCGCCATCGAGTCGCTGCGCGTCCCGGCCAACCCGCTGGACGTGCTGGCCCAGCAGCTCGTCGCCATGGTCGCGCTGGACACGTGGAGCTACGACGACCTGTTGGCGCTGGTGCGGCGGGCGGCCCCGTTCGCGTCGCTGCCGGAGTCGGCGTTCACGGCCGTGCTGGACATGCTCGCCGGGCGCTATCCGTCGGACGCGTTCGCGGAGCTGCGCCCGCGCGTGGTGTGGGACCGGGTCACCGGCGCGGTCACGGGGCGCCCCGGCGCCCAGCGCCTGGCCGTCACCTCGGGCGGCACGATCCCCGACCGGGGCCTGTTCGGTGTCTTCCTCGCGGGCGCCGACCCGAAGCGGGGCGGGGGCCGGGTCGGTGAGCTCGACGAGGAGATGGTGTACGAGTCGCGCGTCGGCGACGTGTTCACGCTCGGTACGTCGTCGTGGCGGATCGAGGACATCACGCGCGACCGGGTGCTGGTGTCGCCCGCGCCCGGCGTGCCCGGACGGCTGCCGTTCTGGAAGGGCGACCAGCTGGGCCGTCCGCTCGAACTGGGCCGGGCGGTGGGGGCGTTCCTGCGGGAGGTCGGCTCGCTGGCGCCGGACGACGCGCGGCTGCGGCTGACCGCGGCGGGGCTCGACGCGTGGGCCGCCGACAACGTCCTGGCGTACCTGGACGAGCAGCGCCGCGCCTGCGGGCACGTGCCGGACGACCGGACGATCCTCGTGGAGCGGTTCCGCGACGAGCTGGGCGACTGGCGCGTGGTGGTGCACTCGCCGTTCGGCGCCCAGGTGCACGCCCCGTGGGCGCTCGCGCTCGGTGCCCGGCTCGCGGAGCGGTACGGCATGGACGCCCAGGTCATGCACGCCGACGACGGCATCGTCCTGCGCCTGCCGGACGCCGACCTGATGGGCCTCGACCTGCTGGACCAGGAGCCGTCCGCCCCGGGCCCGGAGTACGACGGCGAGCAGGCCCCGGTCGGCGCCGCCGACGTCGTCCTCGACAAGGACGAGGTCGATCGGGTCGTCACCGAACAGGTCGGCGGTTCGGCGCTGTTCGCCTCCCGCTTCCGGGAGTGCGCCGCCCGGGCCCTGCTGCTGCCCAAGCGCGATCCCGGCAAGCGCACCCCGCTGTGGCAGCAGCGCCAGCGCGCGGCGCAACTGCTGCAGGTGGCGAGCGAGTTCGGTTCGTTCCCGATCGTCCTGGAGGCGGTCCGCGAGTGCCTCCAGGACGTGTTCGACGTACCGGGCCTCCAGGAGCTGATGGGGGACGTGGCGTCGCGTCGCGTCCGCCTGGTGGAGGTCACCACGCCGGAGCCCTCGCCGTTCGCCCGCTCGCTGCTGTTCGGGTACGTGGCCCAGTTCCTGTACGAGGGGGACTCGCCGCTCGCCGAGCGCCGGGCGGCCGCCCTGTCCCTGGACTCGCGGCTGCTCGCGGAGCTGCTGGGCCAGGCGGAGCTGCGCGAGCTGCTCGACCCGGAGGTGCTGGCCGAGCTGGAGCGCGAGCTGCAGTGGCGTACGGACGAGCGCCGGGTGAAGGACCCGGAGGGCGTCGCCGACGCGCTGCGCGTGCTGGGCCCGCTCACCGGGGCCGAGTTGGCCGAGCGGGGCGCCGACCCGGCCTGGCCCGAGGAGCTGGCGGCCGCCCGGCGGGCGATCCGGGTCCGGATCGCGGGCGCCGAGCACTGGGCGGCCGTCGAGGACGCCGGCCGCCTGCGCGACGCGCTGGGCACGGCCCTGCCGGTCGGTGTCCCCGAGGCGTTCACGGAGCCGGTGAAGGACCCGCTCGGCGACCTCCTGGCACGTTACGCGCGCACCCACGGCCCGTTCACGTCCGCGCAGGCCGCCGCCCGGTTCGGGCTCGGCACCGCCGTCACGGACGGGGCGCTGCACCGCCTCGCCGCGGGCGGCCGCGTCGTCCAGGGCGAGTTCCACCCGTCGGGCGTCGGCCAGGAGTGGTGCGACGCCACGGTGCTGCGCCGGCTGCGGCGCCGCTCCCTGGCCGCGCTGCGCCAGGAGCTGGAGCCGGTCCCGCCGGCCGCGCTCGCCACGTTCCTGCCGCAGTGGCAGCACGTGGGGGGCGGCGGGCTGCGCGGCATCGACGGCCTGGCCCGCGCGATCGAGCAGTTGCAGGGCGCGCCCGTACCCGCGTCGGCGCTGGAGAGGCTGGTCCTGCCCTCCCGGGTCCGCGACTACGCCCCCCGGCTGCTGGACGAACTGACCACCACCGGCGAGGTCGTGTGGGCGGGCGCGGGCGCCCTGCCCGGCAAGGACGGCTGGGTGTCCCTGTACCTCGCCGACGCCGCGCCGCTGCTCCTGCCCCCGCCGCACCCGCTGGAGCCGACGGCGCTCCACGAGTCCGTGCTCACCGTCCTGTCCGGCGGGTACGGGCTGTTCTTCCGTCAGATCGCCGACCAGGTCCGGGCGACCACGCACCCGGACGTCACCGACCCCCAACTCGCCGACGCCCTGTGGGACCTCGCCTGGTCCGGCCGGCTGACCAACGACACCCTCGCCCCGCTGCGCGCCGTGCTCGGCTCCGGCCGTACGGCGGGTTCCACCGCCCACCGGGCCAGGCGCCCCGTGCCACGCGGCCGGTACGGGACGCTGACCGCCACCGCCCGCCCCGCCTCCCGCTCCGGGCCGCCCACGGTGAGCGGCCGCTGGTCCCTGCTGCCGCCCGCCGAGCCCGAGCCCACGCACCGCGCCCACGCCCTGGCCCGGACGCTGCTGGACCGGCACGGCGTGGTCACGCGCGGCGCGGTGGCCGCCGAGGGCGTCGAGGGCGGCTTCTCCGCCACGTACCGGATCCTGTCCGCGTTCGAGGACAGCGGCCAGGCCCGCCGCGGCTACGTCGTGGAGGGCCTGGGCGCCGCCCAGTTCGCGATGGACGGGGCCGTGGACCGGCTGCGGGCCGCGGCGTCGGCCCGGGAGCGTGCCGAGGGGTCCGCCGACCCGCGGGCCGTCGTCCTGGCCGCCGCCGACCCGGCCAACGCGTACGGCGCGGCCCTCCCCTGGCCGGAGCCGCCGACCGGCGCGGGCCACAAGCCGGGCCGCAAGGCGGGCTCGCTGGTGGTCCTGGTGGACGGCGAGCTGACGCTGTACGTGGAACGCGGCGGCAAGACCCTGCTGTCGTGGTCCTCCGACCCGCAGGCCCCGTCCCTCCGGGCCGCCGCGGAGGCCCTGGCGGCCGCCGCGGGCGAGGGCGCGCTGGGCACGGTCACCGTCGAGCGCGTCAACGGGACGGCCGCCCTCACCTCCCCCCTGTCCCCCGCCCTGGAGGCCGCGGGCTTCCACGCCACACCGAGGGGGCTGCGGCTGCGCGCGTGACGGCCCCGGTCCCCGCGCGTGGGCGCGCCGAGGCCGGCGGGGGGGTCCCGTGCGCGTGGGCGCGCCGAAGGACCGGTGCCGCGGCGCATCATGGATGCCATGCCCGAAGGAGACACGGTCTGGCGGACCGCCCACCAGTTGCACGGCGCCCTCGCCGGCCGGCTCCTGACCCGGTCGGACCTGCGCCTCCCGAAGCTCGCCACCGTCGACCTGACCGGCCGGGCCGTCGTCGGCGTCGTTCCGCGCGGCAAGCACCTGCTCACACGGATCGAGGGCGGCCTGACCCTCCACTCGCACCTGCGGATGGACGGCGCCTGGCACGTCTACGCGGCGGACGAGCGCTGGCGCGGCGGGCCGGGGCACCAGATCCGCGCGATCCTCGGCACCGCCGCACTCACCGCGGTCGGCTACCGGCTGCCCGTCCTGGACCTGCTCCGCACGGTCGACGAACCGACCGTCGTGGGTCACCTGGGCCCGGATCTGCTCGGCCCGGACTGGGACTTCGAGGAGGCCGTGCGCCGCGTCCTCGCCGACCCGGCCCGCCCGCTCGGCGAGGTCCTCCTCGACCAGCGGAACCTGGCCGGCATCGGCAACGTCTACAAGTGCGAGCTGGCGTTCCTGGCGCGCGTCACCCCGTGGCTGCCGGTCGGCGACCTCCCCGCAGGGGTGCCGGAGCGGCTGGTCGCGACGGCCCGGCGCCTGCTGGAGGAGAACAAGGGCCGTTCCACGCGCCGCACCGTGCCCGGCGGCCGCACCGACCGCAGCCTGTACGTGTACGGACGCTCCCGGCAGCCCTGCTACCGCTGCGGGACCCCGATCCGCTGGGACGGCGGCGGGGACGAACTCCGCGACCGCGTCTCCTACTGGTGCCCGGGCTGCCAGACCGGCCCCGCGCCCGGCGCCCCCTGACGCCCGCGCACTTCCCGGTGCCCGCGGGAGCCCCCGGCGCCCTGACGCCCCCTCAACCCCCCGGACCACCGCCGTCACCGGACCTGCGCGGCACCCCCCGGCCGAAAGCCCGTACGACGTCCCACACGAGGCCCCGCAGCGCCTCCGGGAACGAGTCGCGCACCGCCGCCCGCCACCGGGAGCGGCGGCCGGTGGACCGCCCCGGCCCCGGTGCCGCCGCGACGTGCACCGGGAGCAGGCTGAGCCCCCAGCCGCTCGCCGCCGCGACCCCTTCGGCCAGTCCGGCCCGGTCGGGCACGAGCGCCAGGCGCAGCACCGCCCACCACCACAGTCCGCCCAGTACGAGCGCCGACGCCAGCGCCGGCAGCGGGACTCGTCGCCGTACCATTGCCGCCTCCTCCGGTCGACGCTAGACCGGCCCGATCACCGGGCGGCAGGGCGCACCGGAGCAGCCACCGGCGCATCCGCCGTCCCACGCCCCGCACCCGGCCCCGGCGCCGAGGGGCCCCCGGACCCGGTGGGTCCGGGGGCCGCGGGCCCGGGGACGGGAGGCATCAGACGTTCTCCGCCTGGAACATCCAGGCGTGCTTCTCGAGCTCGGCGGTCAGTCCGATGAGGAGGTCCTGGGTGATCGGGTCCGGCTCGTCGGTCGCCGTGACCCGCTCCCGCATCCGCTGGATGACGGCGCCGAGCGCGTCCACCATGATCCGTACGGCGTCCTGGTCCTGGATCCACCCGGTCGGCACCTCGCCGATGGCGCTGCCGGAGGCCACGGTCGCGGCGCGCCCGTCCGGATTGACGCCGATGGCCGAGGCGCGCTCCGCCATCACGTCGGAGTGCGTCCGGGCGGTGGTCACGACCTCGTCGAGCTGCAGGTGGATGGACCGGAAACGCGGTCCGATCACGTTCCAGTGGACCTGCTTGGCGACCAGCGACAGGTCGACCAGGTCAACGAGAGCGCCCTGCAACGCCTCGCCGACCACCTTCAGGTCGGCCTCGGGCAGCGAACTCTTGACGACAGCCATGCGAATCCTCCATTCCGTGCGCACGTTCCACCATGACACACAGCGCGCAAAACGGGCATTCGACTAAAAGCGAAAGCCCCGGTCGGCACCTCGGGTACCCGGCCGGGGCTCAGCCCAAAACGTCGATCCTGCGGGTCCGCGGCGAACGGGCCGCGGAACCGGGACGGATCAGGCGGCGACGACGTCCACCGCTTCCGCGGGTGCCTTGATGGTCACCCGCTCCGTCGGCACACCCGCCACCGACGTCACGGACACAGAATTGAGCATCGGACGTACTGGCGCGGACACCGGCTCACTCGCCGCTGCCGATTCCGCCAGCTCCGCCAGCGACAGCTCGTCGCTCACTTCCCGCATGAGCTCGGACATCCGTACGTCCAGCGCGTCGCAGATCGCGGAGAGCAGCTCGGAGGAAGCCTCCTTCTGCCCCCGCTCCACCTCGGAGAGATAGCCGAGTGATACTCGGGCGGACGAGGAGACTTCGCGCAGAGTACGGCCCTGGCGCTGGCGCTGCCGACGCAGCACGTCACCCAGCAGGCGACGGAGCAGAATCATCGGTGGCTCCCTCCTCGGACCGCGTAGCCGCATCCTTCACGCCCCACCGTACCGCCTCGCGCTGCGGCCGTGCGGGGAGCGATGTCGTGTTCACTCAGGGCTGCAAACATCAATTCCCCCCGTTCTGTTCCGTATCCTTTGCCCGCGCATTCCCCGAGAGTTCGCCCGCGAGCAGCTCCAGCACGCTCCGTACACTCTCTCTACGGATTTCCGCGCGGTCACCGTTCAACCGCAGTGCGGCCGTTTTCCCCTCCGCGGCGGCACCGCCGGGCGGCCCGCACACGGCCACGTACACCGTGCCCACCGGCTGTCCGTCCTGCGGGTCGGGGCCCGCGACACCCGTCGTCGCCACGCCCCACGCGGCACCCAGCCGGCTCCGCACACCCCGCGCCATCTGCAGCGCGACGTCCGCGTCGACCGCCCCGCGGCGCTCCAGCAGCTCCCCGTCGACACCCAGCAGGTCTCGCTTGAGCGGCGTGGCGTACGCCGTGACGGACCCGCGGAAAGCGCGCGAGGCGCCCGGCACTGCCGTCAGCTCCGCGGCGACGAGACCACCCGTGAGGGACTCCGCCACGGCGAGCGTCTGGTCACGCTCCGCGAGCAGGCGCAGGACGCGTACCGCCACCGGTTCCGCACCGGACCCGGCGCCCGGCCGCTCCTCGGCGGCCGCCACCGGGTCCCCCTCCCGTACCGCCCGTCTCACCGGGGCGGCTCCGCGGCGGCCCGGGCCGCCCGGGCGGCCCGCTCGGCGGCGAGCCCCCGGCGGCGCAGCACGACGGCCTGCCGTACGTAGTCGAGCCCCGTGGCCACCGTCAGGACGACCGCCAGGGCCATCACCCACCAGCGCAGGGTGGCCAGCGGGCCGGTCAGCGCCAGCACGTACATGCCCACCGCCGTGCCCTGGGCGAGCGTCTTCATCTTGCCGCCCCGGCTGGCCGGGATCACTCCGTGGCGGATCACCCAGAACCGCATGAGCGTGATGCCCAGCTCGCGGAAGAGGATCACGCCCGTCACCCACCACGGCAGGTCGTCGAGGGCGGACAGGCAGATCAGGCCGGCGGCCATGATGGCCTTGTCGGCGATGGGGTCGGCGATCTTCCCGAAGTCCGTGACGAGGTTGTACGTCCTCGCCAGGTGCCCGTCGAAGATGTCCGTGATCATGGCGACGGCGAACGCCGCCCACGCCCAGGCACGCCAGGCGGGGTCGTACCCGCCGTCCTGGAGCAGCAGCACCACGAACGCCGGGACGAGCACCAGCCGCACCATGGTGAGGATGTTGGCGATGTTCCACAGGCTGGCCTGGTTCACGGCCACCGCTCCCAGCTTCCCGCCGGGCGCCCTCCCCGTGCCGCCCTGAGCGGGCGCCGGGACTCCGGTCATCTGCCCGCCTCCTCGAGTACCTCGGCCACCAGGTCGACGCCTTCCGTGCCCACGACCTTCGCCGTGACCATACGGCCCACGGCCAGCCCGGCGCCCGTCGTGAACAGCACCTGCCCGTCCGTCTCCGGGGCCTGGTGCTCCGCGCGGCCGGCCGCGGCGTACTCGTCGTCGTCGAGGTCGTCGCTTTCCACGGACTCGACCAGTACCTCCAGGGTCTCTCCCAGGCGCTCCTCCGCACGCTGGGCGGTCAGCTCCTCCGCGAGCCTGGACAGGTGCGCGAGGCGCGCGTCGACGACCTCCTGGTCCAGCTTGCCCTCGTACGTGGCGGCCTCGGTGCCGTCCTCGTCGGAGTAGCCGAACACGCCGATGGCGTCGAGCCGGGCGTGGACGAGGAAGCGCTCCAGCTCGGCGAAGTCCTCCTCGGTCTCGCCGGGGAAGCCGACGATGAAGTTGGACCGCACGCCGGCCTGCGGCGCCTTGCCGCGGATGGTGTCCAGCAGTTCCAGGAACCGGTCGGTGTCGCCGAAGCGGCGCATGGAGCGCAGCACGGCGGGCGCGGAGTGCTGGAACGACAGGTCGAAGTAGGGCGCGACCTTCTCCGTGGACGTCAGGACGTCGATCAGGCCGGGCCGCATCTCGGCGGGCTGGAGGTAGCTGACCCGGACGCGCTCGATGCCGTCGACGGCGGCCAGCTCGGGCAGCAGCGTCTCCAGCAGGCGGATGTCGCCGAGGTCCTTGCCGTACGAGGTGTTGTTCTCGGAGACCAGCATGACCTCCTTGACGCCCTGCTCGGCCAGCCAGCGCGTCTCGCCCAGCACGTCACCGGGGCGCCGCGACACGAAGGAGCCGCGGAAGGACGGGATGGCGCAGAACGAGCAGCGCCGGTCGCAGCCGGAGGCCAGCTTCACGGAGGCGACCGGGCTGGTGTCCAGGCGGCGGCGCAGCGGGGCGCGCGGGCCGGAGGCGGGCGCGACGCCCTCGGGCAGGTCGGCGGGGGCCCGGGGGGGCTCCGCGGGGGCCTGCAGGGCGCCGTGGCCCGGCAGGGCGACGGCCGAGGCGGCGCCCTGCCGCTCGACGGGGCTGAGGGGCAGGAGCTTGCGCCGGTCGCGGGGGGTGTGCGAGGCGTGGACGCCGCCGCTGAGGATGGTCCGCAGGCGGTCGGAGATGTCGGCGTAGTCGTCGAAGCCGAGCACGCCGTCGGCCTCGGGCAGGGCTTCGGCGAGCTCCTTGCCGTACCGCTCGGCCATGCAGCCGACGGCGACGACGGCCTGGGTGCGGCCGTGGTCCTTCAGGTCGTTCGCTTCGAGGAGGGCGTCGACGGAGTCCTTCTTGGCGGCCTCGACGAAGCCGCAGGTGTTGACGACGGCGACGTCGGCGTCGGCGGCTTCCTCGACGAGCTCCCAGCCGTCCGCTGCCAGGCGGCCTGCGAGCTCCTCCGAGTCCACCTCGTTACGGGCGCAGCCAAGAGTGACAAGGGCGACGGTACGGCGTTCGGGCATGGACTCAAGACTACTTCGTCCCCGGGGCCCCTCCGGCGCGCAGGTCCGGCACCCCGCCCCACCCGCCGCAGGCCCCGGCCCGTACCCCCGGGTCCGGGGGCGCGGGCGGGGCCTGCGGCGGGTGGGGCCTGTGGTGCCTGGGAGCAGGGGACCGGGGGTCAGCCGACCTGGGGGTCGCCCTTGGTGTACGTCAGCCGTTCGACCTGGCCGGGGGCGAACTCGTCCTCGACCTTCTTCCCGTTCACGAACAGCTCGATCGCCCCGGCGTTGCCGAGGATGAGGTCGAGCCGCTCGTCGTCCTGGAAGGTCTTGGAGTCGCCCTTCTGGAGCAGGCCGTCGAAGAGGAGCTTGCCGTTGCGGGCCTTCGCCGAGATCCAGCTCTTGTCGTCGACGGCGGTGAGCTTGACCGTGACCTTGTCCTGCGGGACGGCCGCGATCGCGCTCTCCGAGGGGACCGGCGCGGGCTTGGACGGCGCCGGCTTGGGCGCCTGGCTCGGGGACCGGACCGCGGCCGGCGCGTCCGCCATGTTCTCGGCGCCGGTGTCGCCCTGGCCGAAGAGGGTGAAGCCGACGAAGCCGATCACCACGACGATCGCGGCGACCATGGCGGCGGTCCAGTTGGGCCGGCGCCGCTCCGGGCGGATCCGCTCCGCCTCGAACATGGGTGCGGCGGAGGTGGGGGCGGGACGGCCGCCGTGCTCCGCGTCGTACTGCTCGACCAAGGCGGCCGGGTCGAGCCCCACGGCCCGTGCGAGCGTCCGCACGTGCCCGCGGGCGTACACGTCGCCGCCGCACCGCGAGAAGTCGTCCTCCTCGATCGCGAGCACGATGGGGATGCGCACGCGCGTGGAGTCGCTGACCTCCTCGACGGTCAGGTTCGCGGCGACGCGCGCGTCGCGGAGCGTGCGGCCGATCGAGGGACGGTCGTCCTCGGGGAGCGAAGGCCGGTCGTCTTCGGGGGAGTTGCCGTCGGGGGCGTTGCCGATGGACACGAGGGCGCCTTTCGAGCGTGTAACCACCTGCTGGAGGTTCAGTCTATGGGTGGTGCGAAAGGGTGGGGCAACCGGGCGGACGTGGTTTGTACGCCATCGGAATGGCCGTCGCCCGCGGTGCGGGGACCATCATTCTCCGCCCCTTCCCCCAACGTGACGTGCGGTCCGGGGCAACGGTTGCTCACGGTTCCCTTACGGGTGGGACACGGTCGGGTCAGGAGCCGTCCTCGCCGCGGATCACGGCGAGCACACCGTCCAGTTCGTCCGGTTTCACCAGGACGTCCCGCGCCTTGGAGCCCTCGCTGGGTCCGACGATGTTCCGCGACTCCATCAGGTCCATGAGCCTGCCCGCCTTGGCGAAGCCGACACGCAGCTTCCGCTGGAGCATCGACGTGGAGCCGAACTGCGTGGACACGACCAGTTCGGCCGCCTGGCACAGCAGGTCGAGGTCGTCGCCGATCTCCTCGTCGATCTCCTTCTTCTGCTTCGTCCCGGTCGTGACGTCGTCGCGGAAGACGGGCGCCATCTGCTCCTTGCAGTGCCGCACGACGGCCGCGACCTCCTCCTCCGTGACGAAGGCGCCCTGGAGCCGCACCGGCTTGTTCGCGCCCATCGGCAGGAAGAGCCCGTCGCCCTTGCCGATGAGCTTCTCGGCTCCCGGCTGGTCGAGGATGACGCGGCTGTCGGCGAGGGAGGAGGTGGCGAAGGCGAGGCGGGAGGGGACGTTGGCCTTGATGAGGCCGGTGACGACGTCCACGGAGGGCCGCTGCGTGGCGAGCACCAGGTGGATGCCGGCGGCGCGGGCCAGCTGCGTGATGCGGACGATGGCGTCCTCGACGTCACGCGGCGCGACCATCATCAGGTCGGCCAGCTCGTCCACGATGACCAGCAGGTACGGGTAGGGCTGCAGCTCGCGCTCGCTGCCCGGGGGCGTCTGCAGCTTGCCGCTGCGCACGGCGGCGTTGAAGTCGTCGATGTGCCGGTACCCGAACGCCGCCAGGTCGTCGTACCGCAGGTCCATCTCCCGCACGACCCACTGGAGCGCCTCGGCGGCCCGCTTGGGGTTGGTGATGATCGGCGTGATCAGGTGCGGGATGCCCTCGTACGCGGTCAGCTCGACCCGCTTGGGGTCGACGAGCACCATCCGGACGTCCTCGGGGGTGGCCCTTATCATCACCGACGTGATCAGGCAGTTGATGCACGAGGACTTGCCCGATCCGGTGGCGCCGGCGACCAGGACGTGCGGCATCTTCGCCAGGTTGGCCATGACGTAGCCGCCCTCGACGTCCTTGCCCAGCGCGACCAGCATCGGGTGCTCGTCCCCGGCGGCGTCGGCGAGCCGCAGCACGTCGCCGAGCTTGACCATCTCGCGGTCGGTGTTGGGGATCTCGATGCCGACGGCGGACTTGCCGGGGATCGGCGAGATGATCCGCACGTCGGGGCTGGCGACCGCGTACGCGATGTTCTTCGTCAGCGCCGTGATCCGCTCGACCTTCACGGCCGGGCCGAGCTCCACCTCGTACCGGGTGACCGTCGGGCCGCGGGTGAAGCCCGTGACGTCGGCGTCCACCTTGAACTCGGAGAAGACGTTGCGCAGGGACGCGACGACGGCGTCGTTGGCGGCGCTGCGCGTCTTGCCCGGACCGCCCCGCTCCAGCAGGTCGAGGGAGGGCAGGGCGTACGTGACGTCCCCGGCGAGCCGCAGCTGCTCGGCCCGCGCGGGCATCGGCTCCGACGCCTCCCGCACGGGCGCGGGCTTGGTCAGGTCCGGTACGAGCCCGCCGTCCGCCTCCTCGCGCGCCGGGGGCACGGCGGCGGGGGCGCCGCCCGGCCCGCCCCGGCCCCGGGCACGCCCCGCGTCGCGGCCGGACGCGCCGGCGCCGGCCTGGTCGCGGTCCCCGGTGACCTCCCGGGACAGGTCGGCCACGAGGGGGGAGGGCGGCATGCCGTTCAGTACGGCGCCGTCGAGGTCCGCCGCGGCGGCCGCGGCGATGTCGACGGGGTCCAGCGGCCGCCCGAACGCGGGCTCGGCGGTGTCCGGCGCCTTGCGGGTGCGCGGCCGCCGGCGCCGCGTGAGCGCCTCCTCCTCGGCCTGCTCGGAGTCGTACCCGTCGGCCTCCGGGGCGCGGCCGGCGCGGCGGCGGGAGGAGGCGGGCAGGGCCTCGCGCCACTGCTCGTCGTACCGCTGGTCGTCGTCGCCCCACTCCTCGTACGGCTCGATGACGCCGAGCCGCTCGCCGAGCGCCCGCAGGCGTCGCGGGATGGCGTTGACGGGGGTGGCGGTGACGACGAGCAGGCCGAAGACCGTCAGCAGGACGAGCAGCGGGACGGTGAGGACCTCGCCCGTCATGAAGATCAGCGGGGTGGACGCGGCCCAGCCGACGAGGCCGCCGGCGTCCTGCATGGCCTGGGCCCCCTCGTCGCGGCCGGGTGAGCCGCAGGCGATGTGGACCTGGCCGAGGACGCCGACGACCAGGGCGGACAGGCCGATGACGATGCGTCCGTTCGCCTCGGGCTTCTCCGGGTGCAGGATCAGCCGGACGGCCATGGTGCCGATGAGCAGCGGCACGAGCAGGTCGAGCCGGCCGAACGCGCCGGTGACGAGCATGTCGACGAGGTCGCCGACCGGACCGCGGAGGTTGGCCCAGGTGCCGGCCGCGACGACGAGGGCGAGACCGATCAGCAGCAGGGCCAGGCCGTCCTTGCGGTGCGCGGGGTCGAGCCCCTTCGCGCCGCGCCCCACGCTGCGGAACAGGGAGCCGACGGCGTGGGCGAGCCCGAGCCACAGGGCGCGGACGATCCGGTAGACGCCCCCCGTGGGGGACGGCGCCGCCTTGGGTACCGGCCTGGCCGCCTTCTTCGCCGCCTTCTTGGCGGGTGCCTTCCTCGCCGCGGCCTTCTTGGCGGGGGCGGGCTGCTTGGCGGCGGTCTTCCTGACGGGCGGCTTGCCGGGAGCCGCCTTCTGCGCGGCGCCCCCCGTACGGCCGGCGGCGCGCGGCTTCGCGGTGCCCGCCGTGCCGTGGGGACCCTTGCCGGACGTACGTGAGGCCATGGGGGTGAGATTACCGGTGTGGGGGGCGTGGGACACGTGTCCGCCCCCTTCACCCGTTCGTGTCGCTTCCGCGGTGTGCGGAAGGTGACGCGCCCTCAGGGAGCGCCGGGGGCGGGGACGGTCAGGCGGGAAGGCCGGAACCGCCGCCCGCAGTGCCGGGCTCCAGCGCGTCCAGCGCCCGCCGCAGCCCCGTCAGCTTCCGTTCCAGGTGCGCGGCGGTGGCGACGGCCGCGGCGTCGGCGGACTCGTCGTCGAGCTGCTTGGACAGCGCCTCGGCCTGCTCCTCGACGGCGGCGAGCCGCGCCGACAGCTCGGCGAGGAGGCCCGCGGGCTCCTTCGACGCGGCCTCGCCCTGACCGCCGTTGCTCCCCTCGAGCTGGAGGCGGAGCAGCGCGGCCTGTTCGCGCAGCTGGCAGTTCTTCATGTACAGCTCGACGAACACGGAGACCTTGGCCCGCAGGACCCACGGGTCGAACGGCTTGGAGATGTAGTCGACCGCGCCCGCGGCGTACCCCCGGAACGTGTGGTGGGGGCCGTGGTTGATGGCGGTCAGGAAGATGATCGGAATGTCGCGCGTGCGCTCCCGCCGCTTGATGTGCGCGGCGGTCTCGAAACCGTCCATGCCCGGCATCTGGACATCCAGAAGGATGACCGCGAAGTCGTCCGTCAGCAGCGCCTTGAGCGCTTCCTCCCCTGACGATGCCCGCACCAGGGTCTGATCGAGCGCAGAGAGGATCGCCTCCAGCGCCAGCAGATTCTCCGGCCGGTCATCGACCAGGAGGATCTTGGCCTTCTGCACCATGGCCCGTCCTCCTCGCCCCGGCAGTTGGCCGGGCGCCGCCCCAGGGGACGACTCCCTTGTGCCGTCCGTCCTTGTGCCGGTCATGGTAGCCGCACCCCGCCCGTCGCCACACCCTGTCACCGTGATGTCACTGCGCACGCAACGGAAACGCGGCACGAGACCAGAAGGTTCCCCGAATAGGGCCCCCTCACACGCCACTGGCAACTGCCGATTGGCGTGTTATCGAAAATTGTTCAAAATGCGATCACTTTCCGTGCATCCATTGATCCATCACACCGAGCAGGTGATCCGGGTCGACCGGCTTGGTGACGTAATCCGAGGCCCCGGATTCGATCGCCTTCTCCCGGTCGCCCTTCATCGCCTTCGCGGTCAGCGCGATGATCGGCAACCCCGCGAACTGCGGCATCCGGCGGATCGCCGTCGTCGTGGCGTACCCGTCCATCTCCGGCATCATGATGTCCATCAGCACGACCGTCACGTCGTCGTGCTGCTCCAGGACCTCGATGCCCTCCCGGCCGTTCTCCGCGTACAGCACCGACAGGCCGTGCTGCTCCAGCACGCTGGTGAGCGCGAAGACGTTGCGGATGTCGTCGTCGACGATCAGCACCTTCTCGCCGCCGAACCGGAACGTCCGGCGCTCCCCCGCCTCCTGCCCGGCCGGCGCCTCCTGGCCCGCCCCCGCGGCCCGCCGACCGTCCTGGCCCGCCTCCGCCGCGACCGCCTTGCGGCGGTGCCGGAACAACGCGCCCGTACCGGCCTGCCGGCCGTCCGCCGGGGGTGCGCCGTGGGCCGGTGCCGCCGGGGCGGGCGCCACGGGCCCGGCCGGCAGCGCCAGGGGCGCGGTGCCCGGCCCGTCGAGCACCGCCTCGTCGGCGTTCGGGGCCTGCGGGGCACCGGCTCCGGGGCCGTACCCGTGCGGCGGCAGCTCGTTGACGTGGAGCGGCAGGTACAACGTGAACGTCGAGCCGCGTCCCGGTTCGCTCGCCGCGTGGATCTCGCCGCCCAGCAGCCGGGCGATCTCTCGGCTGATCGACAGCCCCAGACCCGTACCGCCGTACTTGCGGCTCGTCGTGCCGTCCGCCTGCTTGAACGCCTCGAAGATCACCCGCATCTTGCTCGCGGCGATGCCGATGCCGGTGTCGGTCACCGAGAACGCGATCAGGTCGGCGTCCGGGTCGCGCAGCGAACCCGCCTCCAGCAGCTGCTCCCGGATCGACGCCGGCACGTCCGCCTTCGCCGGGCGGATGACCAGCTCGACCGCGCCGGTGTCGGTGAACTTCACCGCGTTGGACAGCAGGTTGCGCAGCACCTGCAGCAGCCGCTGTTCGTCGGTGTGGAGCGTCGCGGGCAGCTCCGGCGAGACCCGTACGGAGAAGTCGAGGCCCTTCTCCGCGGTCAGCGGCCGGAACGTCGCCTCCACGTAGTCCACCAGCTGCACCAGGGCGATCCGCGTCGGGCTGACGTCCATCTTGCCCGCCTCGACCTTCGACAGGTCCAGGATGTCGTTGATCAGCTGGAGCAGGTCGGAGCCCGCGCCGTGGATGGTCTCGGCGAACTCCACCTGCTTCGGCGACAGGTTGCCGTCCGCGTTGTCGGCGAGCAGCTTGGCGAGGATCAGCAGCGAGTTGAGCGGGGTGCGCAGCTCGTGCGACATGTTCGCCAGGAACTCGGACTTGTAGCGCATGGAGACGGCGAGCTGCTCGGCCCGCTCCTCCAGCACCTGCCGCGCCTCCTCGATCTCGGTGTTCTTCACCTCGATGTCGCGGTTCTGCTGCGCCAGCAGCTCGGCCTTCTCCTCCAGTTCGGCGTTGGAGTCCTGCAGCGCCTTCTGCCGGCTCTCCAGCTCCGCCGACCGCTCCCGCAGCTGCTCGGTCAGCTCCTGCGACTGCTTCAGCAGCACCTCCGTCTTGGAGTTGACGCTGATGGTGTTGACGCTCGTCGCGATCATCTCGGCGATCTGGTTGAGGAAGTCCCGCTGGATCTGCGTGAACGGCTGGAACGACGCCAGCTCGATCACCCCGAGGACCTTCCCCTCGAACAGCACCGGAAGCACGATCACGTGCGCCGGAGCGGCCTCCCCGAGACCCGACGAGATCTTCAGGTAGCCCGGCGGGACGTTCACCTGGATCGTCCGCTTCTCCTCGGCGGCCGTCCCGATCAGCGTCTCGCCCGGCCGGAACGACGTCGGCATCGACCCGGCCGAGTAGCCGTAACTGGCGCGCATCCGCAGCTCGTACGAACCGCTGTCCACGCCGCCCGGCTCCGCGGACCCGCCACCGGTCGGAACGGCCAGGAAGAACGCGCCGTGCTGCGCCGACACGACCGGCGTCAGCTCGCTCATGATGAGCGACGCGACGTCGTCCAGGTCCCGCCGGCCCTGCATCAGGCCGGAGATCCGGGCGAGGTTGCCCTTCAGCCAGTCCTGCTCCTCGTTGGCCAGGGTCGTGTCGCGCAGGTTGGCGATCATGGTGTTGATGTTGTCCTGGAGGACCTGGATCTCCCCGGACGCGTCCACGTCGATCTTCAGGTTCAGATCGCCGCGGGTCACCGCCGTCGCCACCGCGGCGATGGCGCGCACCTGCCGGGTGAGGTTCCCGGCCATCTCGTTCACCGACTCGGTGAGGTCCCGCCACGTGCCGTCGACGTCCCGCACCCGGGCCTGGCCGCCCAGGATGCCCTCGGTGCCCACCTCGCGCGCGACGCGCGTGACCTCCTCCGCGAACGACGACAGCTGGTCGACCATCGTGTTGATGGTGTTCTTCAGCTCCTGGATCTCGCCGCGCGCGTCGATGTCGATCTTCTTGGTCAGGTCGCCCTTGGCGATGGCGGTCGTGACGGCCGCGATCTGCCGCACCTGACCGGTCAGGTTGGACGCCATCGAGTTCACCGACTCGGTGAGGTCCTTCCACGTACCGGACACCCCCGGCACCCGCGCCTGGCCGCCCAGTTCGCCCTCGGTGCCCACCTCGCGCGCCACGCGCGTCACCTCGTCGGCGAACGACGACAGCGTCGTCACCATCGTGTTGACCGTGTCGGCCAGCTCCGCGACCTCGCCGCGCGCCTCGACCGTCACCTTCTTCGTCAGGTCGCCGTTGGCGACCGCCGACGACACCCGCGCGATGTTGCGCACCTGCGAGGTGAGGTTGTTGGCCATCACGTTGACGTTGTCGCTGAGGTCCTTCCAGATGCCGGTCACCCCGCGCACCCGCGCCTGGCCGCCGAGGATGCCCTCCGTACCGACCTCGCGCGCCACGCGCGTGACCTCGTCCGCGAAGTTCGACAGCTGGTCGACCATCGTGTTGACGGTGGTCACCAGGTCGAGGATCTCGCCCCGCGCGTCGACGGTGATCTTCTTCGACAGGTCGCCCCAGGCGACCGCCGTGGTCACCTGGGCGATCTGCCGCACCTGGGAGGTGAGGTTGCTCGCCATGAAGTTGACCGACTGCATCAGGTCCTTCCAGGTACCGGCGACGCCCGGCACCTGCGCCTGGCCGCCGAGCCGCCCCTCGGTACCCACCTCGCGGGCCACCCGCGTCACCTGCTCGGCGAACGCGGACAGCTGGTCCACCATCGTGTTGAGGGTGTTCTTGAGTTCCAGGATCTCGCCGCGGGCGTCCACGTCGATCTTCTGCGACAGGTCACCGCGGGCCACGGCCGTGGCCACCTGGGCGATGTTGCGGACCTGGGCGGTGAGGTTCCCCGCCATGCTGTTCACGGAGTCCGTCAGGTCGCGCCACACCCCGGCGACGCCCGGCACCTGCGCCTGGCCGCCGAGCCGCCCCTCGGTACCCACCTCGCGGGCCACCCGCGTCACCTGCTCGGCGAACGCGGACAGCTGGTCGACCATCGTGTTGATGGTGTTCTTGAGTTCCAGGATCTCGCCGCGCGCGTCCACGTCGATCTTCTGCGACAGGTCACCGCGGGCCACGGCCGTCGTCACCTGGGCGATCTGCCGCACCTGGGAGGTGAGGTTGCCGGCCATGAAGTTGACGGAGTCGGTGAGCTCCTTCCACGTGCCGGACACCCCCGGCACGCGCGCCTGACCGCCGAGCCGGCCCTCCGTGCCCACGTCACGCGCCATGCGCGTCACCTGGTCGGCGAACGACGAGAGCTGCGCCACCATCGTGTTGACGGTGTTCTTCAGCTCCAGCATCTCGCCGGCCACGTCGACGGTGACCTTCTGCGACAGGTCGCCGTTGGCGACCGCCGTCGTCACCTGGGCGATGTCCCTCACCTGGCCGGTCAGGTTCCGGAACGCCGTGTTGACCGAGTCCGTCAGGTCCTTCCACGTGCCGGCCGCGCCGGGCACCTCGGCCTGTCCGCCGAGCCGGCCCTCGACGCCGACCTCCCGCGCCACCCGCGTCACCTCAGAACCGAACGCGGAGAGCTGGTCCACCATCGTGTTGACGGTGTTCTTCAACTCGAGCATCTCGCCGGCCACGTCGACGGTGACCTTCTGCGACAGGTCGCCGTTGGCGACCGCCGTCGTCACCTGGGCGATGTCCCTCACCTGACCGGTCAGGTTCCGGAACGCCGTGTTGACCGAGTCCGTCAGGTCCTTCCACGTCCCGGCCGCGCCGGGCACCTGCGCCTGACCGCCGAGCAGCCCCTCGACACCGACCTCCCGCGCCACCCGCGTCACCTCGTCGGCGAACGTGCGCAGCGTCTCGGTCATCTGGTTGATGGTGTCCGCGAGCTGCGCGACCTCGCCGCGCGCGCTGACCGTGACCTTCTGCGACAGGTCGCCGTTGGCGACCGCCGTGGTGACCTCCGCGATGCCCCGCACCTGGGAGGTGAGGTTGCCCGCCATCGTGTTGACGGAGTCGGTGAGGTCCTTCCAGACGCCGGCGACACCGGGCACCTCGGCCTGCCCGCCGAGTTCGCCCTCCGTACCGACCTCGCGCGCGACGCGCGTCACCTCGGAGGAGAACGACGACAGCTGGTCCACCATCGTGTTGACGGTGTTCTTCAGCTCCAGCATCTCGCCGGCCACGTGCACGGTGACCTTGCGGGACAGGTCGCCCTTGGCGACCGCCGTGGTGACCAGGGCGATGTCCCTCACCTGCGCGGTCAGCCGGTACGCCATGGTGTTGACCGAGTCCGTGAGGTCCTTCCACGAACCGGACACCCCGCGCACCTGCGCCTGTCCGCCGAGCTTGCCCTCCGTACCGACCTCGAGGGCGACCCGCGTCACCTCGTCGGTGAACGACGACAGCTGGTCGACGAGGTTGTTGACGGTACGGGCGACCTTCAGGAACTCGCCCCGCAGCGGCCGCCCCGCCCCGTCGGGTCCCTCGGAGCGCAGCTCCATGCGCTGCTCCAGGTCACCGTCCGCGACCGCGGACAGTACCCGCCCGACCTCGGAGACGGGCCTGGTCAGGTCGTCGACGAGCGCGTTGGCCGCCTCGATCGCGCTGGCCCAGGCGCCTTCGCTGGCGCCGACCTCCAGCCGCTCCGACAGCTTGCCCTCACGGCCGACGACCCGGCGGACCCGCGCGAGCTCACCGGTGAGGTGCAGCTTGCGGTCGGCCACCTCGTTGAAGACGGCGGCGATCTCCGCCATCGCCCCTTCACCGGTGACGGTGAGCCGCTTGCGGAAGTTCCCGTCGCGCATCGCGACCAGGGCCCCCAGCAGCCGCTCCAGTGCAGCGGCGTCCACCTCGACGGTTCCGCTGCTCCGGGACCGTCCGCCCTTCGCGCGCGTGCTACCGCCTCGCGCCGCCACGCCAGACTCCACCGTGTCCCTCCCGCAGGGGTCGACCGTATTCCTCGGGTATCGCTCCGGCCGCGGCCCTCGCGGCACTGCCACCGGAAGCCTTCCCAGTCTTCCACTGCGAGCAGGCCGGGCCATAACGGTTCGGCAGCTTCGCATAACGTCCCCGTCCACTGGGGACGGAAACAGCCGTGACCACCACCCGCCCGGACTGTGAAGGTAAGTAACCTGGCATGCGGCTGTCCAACCGCCCCGGTCCGCCCGGCGGGGGCGGTGTGGCCGTACGACCACGGGGTACCGGGAGGGGCGGGGCCGATCATGGCGAAGCCGGGCGTCGAGACGCGTACGAGGAGTTCTGTGATCACCGCGCGGGCGGCTGCCACCTTCGAACCTGTGGGGCGGGCGGTCGCGACCGCCAGGGCCTTCGTCCGAGACACCCTGCAAGGCTGGGGGTATTCCGACATCGTCGACGACGCCGTCGTCCTGACCAGCGAACTCGTCACCAACGCGGTGATCCACGCCGGTACGGCGGCGGACGTCCTGTGCCTGCGCGCGGAGGACGGCGTACGGGTCGAGGTCGCGGACCGCTACCCGGAGCGCGAGGTGCCCCTCCAGGGCGTCGCCCAGCCCGCTCCGGCCCCGGACCGGGAGAACGGCCGCGGGTTGCTCCTCTGCGCCGCCCTGGCCAGCCGCTGGGGCGTCGAGTACTCCCCCACCCGCAAGCACGTCTGGTTCCAGCTGGACCTTCCGGACCGCCCGGTCGGCACCCGCCACGCGGGCCCCGCCCTGCCCACCGAGCTGCTGCCCACCGCGGACGAGCGCATCCGGGTCGCGGTCGTGCAGATCGACCCCACGGGCGCGATCGCGGCCTGGAACGACGACGCGGAGCACCTTTTCGGGTACTCCGCGGACCAGGCCGTCGGCAAGCAGCTCGGCGACTTCGCCGCCTGGCCGCACACGCCGGGCACGGGCACGGGGCTGGCGGAGGCGCTGCGGCTGTCCCGCTGGGAGGGCAGCTACGGCATCCGCGGCACGGACGGCCGCGTGATCCCCGTGTACGCCTCCCACCTGCGGGTCCGTGACACGCACGGCGAGCCGTCGACGGTGTGCCTGCTGGTGCGCGACTACGAGCGCGCCGTCCTGCAGACCCCGCCCCGCGCGGCGGGCGGCGACTCGGCGGGCGAGAGCCGCACGGCGGACCCGTTCGAGGTGTTCATCGGCTCCCCCGCCCCGGACGACCTGGACGGCCTCCTCCAGCGCACGGTGGAGCGGGCCCGCGACATGCTCGACGGGGACGCCGCCTTCCTGCTCCTGGCGACGGACGACGAGACGGAGCTGGAGGTGCGCGCCACGACGGGCCTTCCGTCCGCCCGCCAGCGCTTCGCGCGGGTGCCGGTGGAGGCGGGGACGAGCCGGTACGCGTCCGCCCGCATGCCGGCCGTCCACGAGGACCTGCTGGCGGTGCCGGGCGCGGTACCGCTGCTGAACGGCACGGGCATGCGTTCGGTCGTGACGGTCCCCCTGAAGGTGGAGGGGCGCCTGACGGGTTCCCTGGGGGTGGCGGCGGAGTCCGCCGGCCGCTACGCGAACGAGGAGGCCCTGCGGCTGCAGTTCGCCGCCGACCGGATCGCCCTGGCCGTCGAGTCGGCCCGGCTGGGCGAGCTGGAGCGGCTGCGCCGCGGCTCGCTGAGTTTCCTGGTGGAGGCGTCGGACCTGCTGGCGGGGACCCTGGACCGGGACCAGACGCTGGCGCTGATGGCCCAGATGACGGTTCCGACGCTGGCCACGTGGTGCGCCGTGTACACGATCGCCGACCAGTCCTCGGATCCGTACCTGTCGTACGTGCTGCACGAGGACGAGGAGCGCATCGACGGGCTGAAGGAGCTGCTGTCGGGCGTCGCCCCGCCGGATCCGGTGCCGACGCCGGGCGCCCGGGTGTGGAGCGTGCCGGCGGAGGCGGCCCAGCGGGCGGCGTTGGAGGCGTCGCGCCGGCAGCTGGGTGAGGCGTCGTCACCGCTGTCGTCGGGGATCGGTACGACGCTGGCGACGGCGGCCGCGGTGGGCGGTGAGACGGTGGTGCTGCCGCTGGTGGCGCGTAACCGGGTGATCGGCATGCTGACGCTGGGCAAGCCGTCGGACGACCACTTCCGCCAGGAGATCCTGGAGCTGGCGGAGGACCTGTCGCGTCGTGCGGCGCTGGCGCTGGACAACGCGCGGCTGTACAGCGAGCGGACGGCGATCAGCCAGTCGTTGCAGCGCAGCCTGCTCCCGCCGGGGCTGCCGCAGATCGCGGGGGTCGAGGTGGACGTGATCTACCGGGCGGCCGGCGAGGGCAACGAGGTGGGCGGCGACTTCTACGACCTGTTCCCGATCGGGGACGGGGCGTACGGCTTCGCGATCGGCGACGTGTGCGGTACGGGCCCGGAGGCGGCCGCGGTGACGGGGCTCGCCCGTCACGCGCTGCGGTTGCTGGCCCGTGAGGGTCTCGGCGGCCCGGCGGTGCTGGAGCGGCTGAACGCGGCGATCCTCGACGAGGGGGCCCGGAGCCGTTTCCTGACGCTGCTGTACGGGGAGCTGCGGCCGCGGGAGGACGGTAGCGCGGTGCTGAAGGTGGTGTGCGCGGGGCATCCGCTGCCGTTGCGCCTGCGCCAGGACGGCACGGTGGAGCCGGCTGCGGAGCCCCAGCCGCTGCTGGGCGTGATGGACGACCTGGAGTTGTACGAGGAGACGGTGACGCTGGATCCGGGGGATGTGCTGTTGTGCGTCACGGACGGGGTCACGGAGCGGCGTGAGGGCACGCGGATGTTGGGTGACGACGGTCTGGCGGAGGTGCTGCGGACGTGTACGGGCCTGACGGCCGGCGCGGTCGCGGCGCGTGTGCTGCGGGCGGTGGAGCGGTTCGCCGCCGAGCCGGCGTCGGACGACATGGCGATCCTGACGTTGCGCGTCCCGGAGCCTCACCGGCTGTAGGAACCCCGGATACGACGAAGGCCCCCGCCGTGAGGCGGGGGGCCTTCTGTTCGGAGCCCCCAAACGGAATCGAACCGTTGACCTTCTCCTTACCATGGAGACGCTCTACCGACTGAGCTATAGGGGCCTGTCGCTTTTCGGGATTTCCCTCGCGGCGACAGGAAGACTATACCCCGGAGGAGACCCGAACGCCTAATCGACTCGCACGGGCCGGCCGTACACGAAAAGCGCCGTGCACGAAAAGCCTCGGTCCGGCCCCGGAGGCAGAAAGCCTCGGCCTCTCGGCCCTGGGAACGCAAAAAAGCCTCGGTCCCGGGAACGAGGTTCCCGGGACCGAGGCTGAAGAATTGTTCG
>NZ_BMSV01000002.1:682073-760505 GCF_014649335.1 Streptomyces roseolilacinus | reverse complement strand
CTTCGCCATGATCAAGACCCCGGCCCTGTTAACAACGCTCGTGATCAATACACCTAGGGCGTGTCTGACAAATGATCACCTGGTCGATTCACGAAGCCAGAGAATCAGCGAGACCAGGATGACTCCGGCGCGGTAGCGAGTGGCGAGCTTGTCGAACCTGGTGGCGATCGCACGGAACTGCTTGAGACGGGAGAAGCATCGCTCGACCACGTTGCGGTCGCGGTAGACCTCTTTATCGAAGACGGGTGGGCGGCCGCCGAGGTTGCCGCGTCGACGGCGGTTGGCGATCTGGTCGCGGCGTTCGGGAATCGTGGCAGTGATGCCCCGACGCCGCAGCAGGTGGCGGATCGCCCGGCTGGAATAGGCCTTGTCGCCCAGCACCCGTGTCGGCGTAGTGCGCGGGCGGCCCGTGACGATGCGTGGGATGCAGATCTCGTTAAGGACCTGGGTGAACGCGGTGGCGTCGTTGACATTGCCGGGCGTGAGCACGATCGACAATGGCAGGCCCCGGCCGTCGACGGCGAGGTGGACCTCGGTGGTCAGCCCGCCTCGGGAGCGACCAAGGGCCTGGCGTGCCTGTGAGCGGCCCGGATCTTCCAGATTGTCCTGGCCTGCTGCCCCCTTTTGCGTGCGCCGGCGGCGTGCTGATGGGCCCGGTTGATCGTGGAATCGACGGCGACTGTCCATTCCACCCGGTCCATCGCGTCGTCGCGGACCTGGACATGCTTCAACAGTCTTGCCCAGGTGCCGTCCGCCTCCCAGCGGGCGAACCGCTCGTAAACGGTCTGCCACGGCCCGTACCGCTGGGGCAGGTCGCGCCAAGGAGCCCCAGTCCGCAGCCGCCACAACACACCATTGACCACCTGCCGGTGATCACGCCATGGACGGCCACGTCCGTCCGCCTGCGGCAGCAGGGGCTCTATCCGCTCCCACGCCGCGTCTGTCACCTCGCCTCGAGCTGCCACAAGATTGATTATCGGACCGGCTATAAGGTCCTCCCTGTGGCGAATCATCAGGACGAGACCAGGGCGGCCTACGACGGAGTCGTTGAGCTGTACGCATCGCTGTTCGCAGACCGGCTGGAGACGCAGCCGTTCGCCCGGGCCATGATCAGCACTTTCGCCGAACTGGTGCGCGCGACGGGCAACCTGCGGGCAGCGGACGTTGGATGCGGGCCCGGACATCTGACGGCCATGCTGCACGAATTGGGCCTGGACGCCTTCGGACTCGACCTGTCCCACGGCATGGTCGACCACGCTCGACGGGCCAACCCGGCGCTGCGCTTCCAGGAGGCGCGGATGGAGTCCTTGCCGATCAAGGACGGCGTGCTCGGCGGCGTACTGGCCCACTACTCAATGATCCACACCCCACCGGACGAACTGCCAGAGCTGCTCGCCGAGCAGGTCCGCGTCCTGGCGCCGGGTGGCGTGCTCCTGGTCTCCTTCTTCGGGACCGACGGACCGGAGCCGGTCCAGTTCGACCACAAGGTCGCACCTGCCTACAGCTGGCCGGCGGACCACCTCGCCGAACTGCTGACCGATGCCGGGCTCGTTCCTTTCGCTCGGCTGCTCCACGACCCGGCCTCCGAACGGGGCTTTCTCGACGCACACCTGCTGGCCCGCCGCCCATAGGTTCTGCCCGGCAAAAGGTGCGAGCTGGTCGGCGTGCCTCCGGACCGCCTACTCAACGGGCGCTCGCTGATTCGACAAGAATTGTCAGACAGGTCCTAGGCACTGTCCGGCGGATCATGTGATTACCAGGATCCAGAGGTGTCTGGTCCCTGTTGGCCAGTGCCGGGGGGTGCGGCAGTGATGAGCGGTGCGGGTCCGGTGCTTCCCGCAGCGGACGGCGAACGGGGGGCCTGTGGGGAGTCGGCGGCTGCATGGGTGGCTCGGGGCGGCGGTGGCGCTGCTTCTCGCGGTGTCCGCTGCCATGCTTCTGGGCAGGTCGTGGACCACCTGCGACGTGGGAGTGAACAACGCGGCCGACAGCGGTTTTCTGCTGTGGCTGTTCATCCCTGGCCTCTGGACGGTCCTGCTGCTGGTCTGGGTCGCGGTGGGCGCCCTTCTTGGGAACCGTCCCCTTCTCCATGCCTTTGCCCTCGTGGTGGTGCTCCTCGGTGTTGTCTGGTGTGTCCTCTCGATCTTCTGGGAGGGCGCCGCCACTCCTCCGTGCCCCGGCGGTGTGCCCTCGTGGTGGCCGAGCTTCATCCCCGTCCCGGGATTCCGAGAGGTCGGCCCCGGTGGTTCACGGCTTGAGCCAGAGGCGGACTGCTGCTGCGGTGACGGTGCCGTGGAAGACGCAGGCTCGCTTGTCGTAACGGGTTGCGACAGCACGGGGGGTCTTGAGGCGGTCGATGGTCCGCTCGACCCCGTTGCGGCGCCGGTAGCGGTCAGGGTCGAAGCCGGTGGGTCTTCCGTCCGTGCCGCCTTTGCGTACTTGTCGTGGCGACCGAGCGGACGACGATGCCCCGGCGCCACCCATCAGAACCGCAGCTGCCAGGAGGTCATGATCGCCGCAGCCGCACAGGAGACGATCTTCGCCGTCGTCGAAGCCGCCGTCGACCGGGCCGGCGCCGCCACCGAGTACTGGCCCGCACCCCTCAACGCGTCACGGACGGACATCCGGGGCGGGTACCGCTTGCTGCTTTGGGCACATGAGACCTCATGCACGGACAACACGCGCCTCCCGCGAGCACCCCGTTGGGCCCGACCCTCGCGGTCTCGACGCCGTCGCCCGCCCCGGCCGGCGCCAAGCACTCCCGCCGAGGCCGCATCACCGGCCGCCTGCGCCGCCGGATCCTCGCATACCGGGCAATCGAGTTTCTTTCCGTACACGTCCCAGACGATTCCGGGCGGGGCGAGGAATGTCTGCTCCTCGTCCACGCCCGCCAGGTCGTCGGCCAGGTCCACTACCGGGTCTGCTCCGACTGTGCGCAGGGTGTCATCACGGGTATCGCCATCGACGAGCGCTTCCACAGCACCGGGCTCGGCACCCGGGCACTTTCGCACCTTCGCTCCCGCCACCCGGGCTTCACTTGGCGGAGCACACTGAGCAAACGCACCACACGTGATCTCCTGCGCCGGATGCGCATCCCCACGGTCACCTGTGACCCGCACTGTCCCCACGCGTCGGCAGCCGTCCGACCCGACGCCCGTCAGCGGCTGACAGCGCCGCCGACATCCCGCCCGTAGAAACCGAGATCCTCAAGGAGTGGAAGGTGAAGGGCTTTCGCAGCTTCATCCTGCGCGGCAACGTGGTCGACTTGGCGGTCGGTATCGTCATCGGGGCGGCGTTCACCGCAGTGGTGAACGGCTTCGTCGGCGCCTTCCTGACACCGCTCGTCGGGTTGGCCACCGGTGTGACCGGCGACATGAGCCGCAAGACCTTCACCGTGGGCGCCACCGTGTTCCCCTACGGCACCTTCATCAACGCGGCGATCAGCTTCATCCTCCTCGCCAGCGCGCTGTACTTCCTGGTCGTACTGCCCATCAACAAGCTGCACGAGCGACTCGCCCCGCACCACGACGTGCAGGCACCCAAACGGGACTGCCCCGAATGCCTCAGCCCCGTCCCCGCCCAGGCCCGGCGCTGCGCCTCCTGCACCGCCCCCCTCCCCGTCGTACCCGCCCCATCAGAGGAGACGACCCAGCGCGCCGGGTGACCGCCTCAGGCACCACGGCGGCACCCCCACGGGACGTCTGCCTCCGTGAAGGCAGGCGGCCGGGCGCAGGTGGGCGTGTCGGCGGTCGGATAAGCGGGACGGCAGGGGGTAGAACGGCTGTTGGCTCGCGCGGTCGCGCGAGCCGGAACATGCCCGGATGAAGGGCTGTTCCCGAGCATGAACGAAGGATCGACCAGTATGGCCAGCGGCACCGTGAAGTGGTTCAACGCCGAAAAGGGCTTCGGCTTCATCGAGCAGGACGGCGGGGGCCCGGATGTCTTCGCGCACTACTCCGAGATCAAGGGCAGCGGGTACCGGGAGCTGACCGAGGGTGAGCACGTCACCTTCGACATCGGCCAGGGCCAGAAGGGTCCGCAGGCGCAGAACATCGTCCGAGGCTGAGCGGACGGGAGAGAACGTGGCGTGAGGCGGCTGTCCGGTCCGGCAGCCGCCTCACCCGTGTGGGTCGGCGGCAGCTCCGGGGTCAGGCACGACGACTCGGAGGCGGCGCAGGTGAGGGGCGAGGTCTCCGTGCAGGGCGGCGTACAGCGCGGCGGCCGGTTCGCGGGCGCGGCCTTCGTCTCCCGTCATCGGACAGCACGAAGCAGACGGGACGGGCGGGCGAGTCGGAGTGGCTCTCCCGTGCACGGGCCAGGCGGATCACAGCCCCGCGGATCGAGTCGCACGTGTTGTCGCCGACGGCGTGGTCCGGGCCGGCGGCGAGCGCGTCGGCCTTGCCGGGGTCCATCGGCGGCCCCGGTTCTCGACGGCGAGGAGTCGCCACCGGCCCGCGCCTACGCGACGCCCTGGAGGAGTGCCCGACCGCGGGCGCGCACCGGGCCGGGGTGGACATGCGCCCGGCTGTCCTTCTACGACTGCTCCACGCCGTCCGTACCCTCTAGGCGCGCGGCCAGGGCGCGGAAAGCCGGTGTCTGCTTCGGCGTGAGCAGCGCCGGCTCACCGGTCGTCCAGCGGGTCGGGGGCGAATCCCGGCCAGGGGACCAGCGCGAGCGACCGCTGATCAGCCAGGCGGGGACGGACCGCGCCGCAGCGGCGCGCAGCAGCTCCCTCCTCATCGAGGCCTGGCCGCGGCCGCGCCCGGCGGACGTCCGCCGCGAGTTCGCCGCGGTCTGACCCGGCGGGTACGCCCCCGGACACGAGAGTCCGGCTCATCTCGCGGGTAGGGCGCCGCCGGCCCGGCCGCCCGCCTACGGTTTTTCGCCAGTACGTCGTTTTGTCGCCGTTCGTCGAAGATCAGCTCCATGTGTCCCCACGCGCCCGCTGCACAAGGAGTCCGAGAGCGTCCTCACGGCGGGGACGGCCGTGGTCCGGGTGGGGGTCCGGGGCCGGTAACGATCAACGTGGCGGTGCTGCTCGCGGTCATCGTGGCGCTGCGTTTGCGTCGGCGTACCGAGGCGCGCAGCCGGCGCGACGAGAGGCTGACCGTGGTCATCGTCCTGGCGCTCGGCGTTCTCCCCGCCCCGACCCCGGTGGGGCAGGGGGTCGCGAACGTCCTGGGGGAACCGGCGGGCGGCGTTGCGCAGGCAAGCCGGTGAGCCCCCGCGTGCGCAGGGGCCGCACGCCTGCGGCCAGGCGACCGCCGGCACGACGGCGCGCCCGCACGCCCGGCAGGCGGCCACAGTACGGGGGCGACCGGCTGCAGTCTTCCTCGTGGCTGCGGCCGCGGCCGTCACCCTGGTGGTGACCATCGTCGACTGGCTGCTGACCCACTGGTGGTTCCTGCTCGTCCTCGGCGTGCTCGCGTTCGGTGCCTGGCTTCATCACAAGCAGCAGCGGGCGCGGTGGGAAGCGGTCCGTGCGCGGGGCCTGCGCTACGGGCTGTCGCAGTTGGACGCCCTGCACCACGCCCGGTTCGAGGAGGTGGTGCGGGACCTGATGCGCCGAGACCGTTGCCCGGACGCGGTCCTGGTCGCCGTCAACGTGCGGACGGCGACCAGGACCGGGGTTCGATCAGCAGGTAGCGCTCGTACTCCTGCCACCGCCGCTGGGAGGCCTTCCCCCACGGTGCGTCGAACGAGTTGTAGGTGCGGGCGAGACGCAGCTTCTGTGCCACCTCCGCCACCTCGAAGTCGGTGGCCGCGAGCATCAGGTTGCCGTTGGACAGGTTGATCCGCGCCACCAGCGCATCGGTGATCCGGAACTCGGAGATCTGGTGCCACGGGACCGCGCCCGCGGCGTCGTCGGCCACAACGCGGCGGCCCCTCTCCACCCTGCCGGCGGAGGCCGATCTGCCCGAGCGCCGCTGAGGCCCGCAGCGGCCTCGGACCGAGGCCGCGTCCGACGCACGACCACGTGCCGGGAGCGCATGCGTCGGAGCGGGGAGGGCGCCGCGTCCGATGCCCACCGTCGGGGTCGGCTGGCGCATCGCTCCCCGACCGGGTGCGCCGCGTGTGACACCCCGCCCGTACGGGGCAGCGCCCGGGGAGAAGATCCTCCGCCTCGGGCGCCGCCCCGGCTTCCGTGAAGGCGCCGAGCAGAGCGGGACCCGCACACGAGCACGCGTCCCTCGGACGGCGGGGTGCTCGCCCTCACGCGTGCCGGACGCCTCTCCTCGCCTCATGGCGAAAAGTCCGGAAAGGACGTTGCCGGGCGTGCTCGTCCCGTCTGACAATGCCACGGCCGCCATGAGGGGGGCGGCGTCGGACCGGCACCCCGCTCCCAAGGTGTTCCCGTTCCCTGACGGAGGTCTGTGGTGCTGCGCATCCATTTCACCGCGGAGGATCTCGCCCGCACCCGGGTGGCCGGCACCATCGGGGCCGCCGCGGAGACGTACTACAGCCTGGAGATGCTGAACCGGCGTACCGTCCCGTTGCCCTTCCAGCGGTGGCGCGCCGCGGTGGCCGGACGGCTGGGTGAGGACACCGGGCCGCTCACCACGCTGCTGCCGGGCAGAGGCCCGGGCCTGGACCTGCTGGCGCTGGCCGGTGACTCGCCCGACATCGACCACGCCGTGGAGGCTCTGCTGCGAGCCCCGCGCACCCGGGTGCGCCGCGAGCTGGAGCCCGTCGCGGTCGGATCCGCGCACATGTCGTGGGCGCGGGCCCTCGCGGCGGGGGACGCCGATGCCCGGCGGTCGCTGGCGGCCGGTCTCGTGGCGTGCCACCGCGTGGCCGTCGCACCGTACTGGGCAGCTTCCCGGTCACTGCTGGACACCGTCCGGGCGCAGTACGCCCGGACGTTCCTGGAAGGCGGAGTCGAGGCTCTGCTGGCCGCGCTGAGCCCGCTGCTGGTGCGCTGGCGCCCGCCCGTGCTGGAGGTGCGCTACCCGCGCCCGGTCGAGGTCCACCTGGGCGGCAGGGGGCTGGTCCTGGTGCCGACCCTGTTCTCCTGGCGCGCGTTCAGCCTGCTGTACGACCCGTACGACGACGCGTCGGTGCCGCGGCTGACCGTGCCGGCGGTGACCGAGCCGGCCACGGGTGCCGCGCTGTGGCATCCCGACGGCTCGCGGGCCGCCGATCCGCTGGGCGCCCTGCTCGGACGCACCCGGGCCGCCGCGTTGCGCGCGGCCGCCGACGGGTGCAGCACCACGGAACTGGCCGCGCGACTCGGTGTCTCCCTGGCGGCCGTCAGCCAGCACACCAAGGCGTTGCGCGAGGCGCGCCTCATCACCACCAGCCGGCGCGGTGGCTCCGTACTGCACATGGCCACTGCCCTGGGCCGGGAACTGCTGGCCGGGGGCCGATAGCCCGCGCGGCGGGGCCGCGGGCCCTTAAGGCATGGCTTAAGGCGATGGCCGTGGGCGCCGGCAGCGCGGAGCATTCCCGGTGTTCCGCAGACCACGACCGAGGAGTCCTGAGTTGAAGCACAGCGAGCCCATGCGCTCAGCCCTGTTCGCCGGCGTCCTGGTGCTGGCCGCACTGGCCACCACCCAGACCGCACAGGCGGCTCCGAGCAGCACGAACGCCACCTGCCCCTCCAACGCGATCTGTCTCTGGACGGGGGTTTCCTACTCCGGCGCCCAGTACAACTGGACCGGGGGGTACAAGGACCTGCCCGCGGCCTGGCGCGACCACTCGTACTCCTTCATCGCGAACCGGTCCGGCGCCTTCATCGACTGGAGCGGGGGGCAGAAGACCTGCCGTTCGGTCAGCAAGGGCCACTACGCCGCCCGCTACGACACCGGTTTCGGGAAGAAGATCGACGCGGTCGGCGACAACTGCTGAGGTCCGGACGGGCGGCCCGCGCGGCGGAGCTGACCGCTGCCGCGCGGGCCGATGACCGCGGCGTCTGAGGGTGCCGCGGCCGCCGTGCGGTGGGTCCGGGGCACGGGCCGTCTCGCGCCGTTCCGAAAGGGAGGGAGCACATGGCAGTGTTCGCGGTGCAGCGGTTCGTCGGCCGCGCGCTGCTGTTCGATCGGAGCGCGGCCCCGGACCCGTCACCTCGCGTGCCGCATCGCTGTCGCTGTCGCTGTCAAGGAGACCCTCCATGGCCACGCCGTCCCGCCGCACCGCCGGCGCCCTCGCCCTGCTCTCCCTCGTCGGACTGGCACTCGGGCTCGGTGGATGCGGCACGTCGGACCCCGGGGACCGGCCCGAGGCTCACGCCGCCTCACCGTCGACCAGGAAACCCGTCGTACCCGCCTCCTCCCCCCGGGACCACGAACGGCGAGCACCGGCGCCCGGGGCGCCGAGGCCCGCCGCTCGAAGGGACCTTCCGGGCGGCCGTCCCGACGCCGGCGTCAGCGTCAGCGTCAGCACAGGGTCACCGTGTGGGGGCCGTCGGCGTCAGAACACCGAGTTGACCGGCGCCGAGTCCCACAGCAGGCTGCCGGGGGCGGCGGGCTTGAACGGGGCCGCCGTGTCGCCGGTGCCCGCGTAGAACTTGGCGCCCGAGGTTCCGACCGCGTAGAGGTCGGCACGCCCGTCGCGGTCGGCGTCGCCGATGCCGACGAGGTGGGTGAAGACGCCCCAGCCCCCGCCGATCCGCGTGCGCGGGGCGTAGGTGCCGTCGCCCTTGCCCTCGTGCAGCCACAGGACACCGGCCTTGTCGCGGGCGACGAGATCGCCGGCCGGGCTCCCGGCGATGTCGCCGGTGGCGGTGAGCTGGTTGTAGATCCCCCAGCCCGAGCCGATCTTCTTGCGGGCTGCGAACGGCGCGGTCGCGCTGCCCGTGCCTTTGTAGGACCACACGTCGCCGGCGGCGTCGGTGGCGACGACGTCGGACTTCCCGTCGCCGTCGAGGTCGCTGCCGCCGGTGATGCTGCCGTAGATCTGCCAGCCGCTGCCGATCTTCGTACGGCCGGCGAAGGTGCCGTTTCCGTTGCCCTGGTAGAGCCAGAGCACGCCGGCCTTGTCGCGGGCGACGAGGTCGCCGGCCGGGCTGCCGGCGATGTTCCCGACGGCCTCCAGCTGGTCGTAGATCTGCCAGCCGCTGCCGACCTTCACCCGGCCCGTCGAGTACGGCTGCGGCGCGGACGCCACCTTGGTCGAGTCGTCGCGCCACAGCACGCCCGCGGCGTCACGGGAGAGCAGGTCCGGTGTGCTGTTGTTCGTGTAGTCGTGCGGGCCGGCCGTGCGGGTGACCTTGAAGGTGCCGGTCCGCGCGACGTCCGGGCCGATGCCGTTGAGCGGGGAGGCGGTGAAGTCCCAGGCGTAGTCGCCGCTGGGCGCGAACTCCTTCAGGCCCGCGGCGTTGGGGAGCATCCCGTCCCAGCGGAAGTCGACGGATCCCCGGCCCTCGAAGGCGGCCGCCTGCGCGAAGTCGTGCCGCACGCTGCGGCCCGTGGCGAGGTGGCGGACCGTCACGGAGCCCTTGGCGTTGGTCCGGGACAGCACCCAGCGGAGCAGGGGCTGACCGTTGTTCCTGTCGAGGTCGACGACCGGAGGAGTGGCCTCGGTGTACAGCGTGAGCGAGGTCGGCTCGCCGGTGCTCGCGAGGAGCGTGGCGGTGGGCTTGCCGTCCGCCCCGAGGAAGATCCGGTAGACGCCCTCACCGTGGGCGACCGTACCGCCGCGCACCAGGAGCGCGCCGTCGGCGGTGGGGACGGTGGACGAGGCGTGGTCGAGGAGCTTGACCGTGGAGTTGTCGACGAGGTTGACGGCACTGAGCGCGAAGCGCGGGGACGCCTCGGTCGCGGCGGCGCCGCCCGGAGCCGCGTACGTGACCCAGTTGCCCAGGACGCCGATGTGCGGGCGGACGGAGTTGCCCAGGTCGGCTGCTTCCACGGCCGGCGTGCTGCCCGAACCGTCGCGGGCGGCGTGCATGAGTCTGGCGTGCGCGGACGTCGGGGCGTCGACCCAGACCCAGCGATCCCCGGACAGGGCCGTGTCGGTGTCGTACGCGGACACGCCCACCTCACGCTTCTCGACGACGGAGGCGGTGGCGACGTCCACGACGGCGAGGTGGGAGCGGTCGGTGTCGGCATCCGCCGTCACGTAGCGGACGAGCGCCGAGCTGTCCGACAGGGCCTCGACGCTCTGGACCCTCGAGTTCGGCGGGAGGCCGGTCACCTGCCGGTCGCTGCCCGCCTGATTCCCCTCGCCGATCAGACGGAGCTGGCCCACCTTGCTCTGGCTGTCCCAGGACGAGAAGACGAGAGTCCTGCCGACCACGCCCTTCCAGTACAGCCGGGTGTCGGTCTGGTTGACGACCACGGGGTCGCTGCCCGGCGATGACATGTCATGCAGCAGGTACCGGGTCGTGCCGTCCTCCTTGGCGACGACGGTGTCGGAGCCGCCGCCGCGATACCCGCTGGACCACTCGGGGAGGCCCGTGGTGGTGCCGTCGACGGTGCTGGTCCAGCGGTAGTACGTGTGGTCCCAGCGACGCTCCACCGACAGGAACCCCGTCGGGCCGACACTGAGGATCTGGTCGGTGCGGGGTATGGAGATGACGCCGTCGACCGTCGCCTCGGCGGCCGCGGCGACGGCAGCGGTGGGCGTCGCGGCGATCGCGGGCGCCGCCGCGAGGCTCGCACCGGCGGTCACGGCCAGAACGGTACTGACGGCCGCGACGAGCTGGTGTCGGGCGGGACGAACGTGGATCAAAGGGGGTTCCTCTCAAGCTGACCGGGCACGCGCCGGAAGCCGCGCGCCCGGTCGGACTCCTGATCACGCCAGAAGGTTGCACGGCGTGGCGATGTCGTCGGGCAGGCCGATGGAGGGTGAGGCTTCTGAGCGCCGGGGTCGCGTCCGGCCGTCCCGCCGGCCGACGGGGGCGCTGATGGGCCGGCGGATCGATCCGGCAACTCCTGGTACTCATTCCCGCCATCGCCGTCGGACGCGCCCTCACCGGCCACCTCGCGGTGCAGCTCCTCCCGCAGATCCTGCCCAGGAACATGATCTGGACACCGGGACTGACCTACTGCCCGGGGATCATCGGCGGCCTGGGAGCCTCCACGACCTACATCCTCGCGTTCACCGCCTGGGGGCAACGGCTGACACTGGCCCGCATCTGGCTACCCCTCACACGCCGGCTGCCCTGGGATACCGTCGCCTTCCTCGAAAACGCCTATCACCTCGGCGTACTACGCCACGCCGGCGCCGTCTACCAGTTCCGCCACAACCAGCTCCAACGACACCTCACCCACACCTACCACAACCCCGAACGCCCCACGGCAAGCGCCCGGCCGGAGCGGCGGTGACCCACACGGACGCGGGGGAGGCGGCGAGACCTACTGGCGTCACCGGGAGCACGGGCCCCTGCGGGCGCGGGGCGGAGCCCCGCCACTGATGTCGGCTTCCGGGAAGGGGCGGAGTGCTGTCTGGTGTCCTCGTTCAGCGCCGGGACGTCTTCCGGCGTTCAGGGGCCGACGTGATGGTGGGCGACACTCGGTGGAGACGGCCAAGGCGATGGTCCGCCGGGCCATCGCCGATCGCGTCCCGTTTCGGTGGGTGACCGCGGACGCCGCTTACGGCTTTTCCAAGGGCTGGCGGTCCGAGCTCGAGCAGGCCGCCACCCGCCACGACACCGCCGCCACCCGCTGAGCCATCGATCACCCCGTCCACGACCTGTTTCCCGGCCTGCCGAGGCAGAAGTGGAAGCGCAGTTCCTGCGGGGACGGCGCCCACGGCCGGTGGATCCGCGACTGGGCGCGGGTCGAGGTCAGGCCGTGGCACCGGCCCGACCGCCGGCACTGGGTCCTCGCCCGCCGCGGCGTCAGCCGCCCGGAGGAGATCTCCTCCTGCATCGCCTACCTTCCCACCGACACGACCCTGGACGAGCTGGTCCACGTCGCGGGCAGCCACTGGGTCGTGGAGGCATCACCAGGAACCCGTGGAACGGACAGCCGTACGGGTCCGGTGGTGCGGCTGGGAGCGGCAGTCCCGATTCTCTCTTCCTCTCCGTTCAGCCTCATCCCGAGCGGCAGTCGCCTGGCGGCTCCGCCGGACGTGCTTCTCCCCCTCCGCCTTCCTCGTTCCGTGGTCGGGTGCGCGGCGCCTCCGGTCAGCGCGATCCGAGGAAACGGACCACGCGTTCCAGACGCGCGATGTCCTTGGCGCCGCGGGCGTACGTCGAGACGGCCAGCGGCGGGGTGAAACGGCGGCGCGTCACGGCGTGGGGCACGGCGAACTCCTTGAGCCCGTCGGCTCCGTGGATGCGGCCGAAGCCCGAGGCGCCCACCCCGCCGAAGGGCAGTGACGGCACGCCGGGGAAGGCCATCACGTCATTGACGCTGACCATCCCGGACCGGATGGAGCGGGCCAGGGCGGTGGCGCCGCGGCGTGCGAAGAGGGACGCTCCCAGCCCGAACTCCGATGCGTTGGCGCGTCGTACGCCGTCCTCGGCGTCGCGGACCCGGTTGACGACCAGGACCGGGCCGAAGGTCTCCTCACGCAGGGCCGCGGAGTCCTCCGGGACGTCGGCGAGCACGATGGGGCCGAGCACGTAGGGCGGGCTGATGGACTCGGGGCCGCCGACGAGGGCGCGGCCGCCGCGTGCGAGGGCGTCCTCGACATGGCGGCGGATGATGTCGAGCTGCCCGGGCATCGTGATGGGGCCGAAGTCCTCACGAGCGCGGATCTGCCGTGCCCGTTCGGTCAGCCGGGCCTCGAACCGCTCGTACACGGCGTCGGCGACGTAGACCCGTTCGATCCCGGTGCAGGACTGGCCGGCGTTCGCGCAGCCGCCCCACACCGCGGCTTCGACCGCGGCTTCGACGTCGGCGTCCTCGGCGACGACGAGGGCGTCCTTGCCGCCGAGTTCGAGGAGCACCGGAGTGAGCGTGGGGGCGCAGGCGGCGAGGATGCGGACTCCGGTCGCCCGGGAGCCCGTGAACGCGATCTTGTCGACGCCTGAGGCGCACAGCGCCGCGCCGGTGGGACCGGCCCCGGTGGCGAGCTGGAGGACCGGGTGCTCCGGGACGGCTTCGGCGAAGGTGTCGACGAGCCATTTCCCGCAGGCGGGGGTGAACTCGCTGGGCTTGAACACGACGGCGTTGCCGGCGGCCAGGGCGTAGGCGATGGAGCCGACGGGGGTGAACACCGGGTAGTTCCACGGCCCGATGACACCGATCACTCCGTACGGCTTGTACTCCAGAGTGCTGGCCTGGTTGAACATGAGCGGGCCGGAGGGCATCGCCCTGCGGCGGAGCACCCGGCGAGCGTGCCGGGCCGCCCAGTCGACGTGGGTGAGGGTGACGGAGAGCTCGATGACGGCATCGGCCCGTACCTTGCCGTTCTCGCGCTGGAGCAGGTCGATGATCTCCGCCCGGCGGCGGGTCATGGCACGCTTCCAGGCCAGCAGCCGGGTGCGGCGGCCGCCGTGTCCGAGCCCGTCCCACCAGACGGCGGCCTCGCGGGCGCGCCCTGCCTTGTCCCGTACGGCTGCCTCGTCGTCGACGGGGAAGGTGGCAACCGGCTCCGCTGTCGCCGGGGCCAAGGAGGTGAACCGCGGTGGCGCCCCGTGGGTGCGGATCGTGGTCATGGTGGTCTCCTTCACGGCCGCTGGGTCAGCGGACGGGCTCTGGATGCGGCGGTCTGTGCGAGAGAGGCGGCCAGGCGGGCGACGGTCTCGTCCTGCCGGGGAGAGAAGTGGCCGTCGGGCAGGACGCAAATCCCTTCCCGGCCTTCGGCGAACGGCTTCCAGGCGGCCGCGGTGTGCGGCGGACGGAGCCTGCCGGAGCGCCCGCTCGGCACGGGGACGGGTATGCGGGCCGGGAGGAGGCCGGTGGACGGGTCCGGGAAGGAGCCCAGGAGGCCGAGGCCGGCGCGCATGGTGCGCAGGACGAGTGCGCGCAGCGCGGGTGTGCTCAGGATCTCGGGCGGACCGGCGCCCAGGTCCCGTACGTGGGCCGGGGACGTGTCCGGATCCTCGGCGAGTGCCCGCCGAGCCGGGCGGTCGACCGGGTGCGCGGGGCTCATGGCGGACAGGACGAGTGCCGCGGGCGGGGCGGCGGCCGCGACCAGGGCGCGGCGCAGTTCGTAGGCGAGCAGGGCGCCCGTGCTGTGTCCGAACGGGATGGCCGGCGGTCCGGGGCGGGCCGCGAGCGGGGTCAGCGCTCCGCTGATCACGGTGAGGCCGGGACGGGAGGCTCGGGCAGCCGGCGGCCGCGGCCGGGAAGTCCGACCGCGTGGAGTCCGGTGCCGGGCGGCATGGCGGCGACCCGGGTGCGGTAGCCGCCGGCCCGGGTGCCGGGCAGGCGCGGGGTCCACTGCTGCCGCCGGGCGGTCATGTCCGCTCCCCCCGTGGGGAGAAAGCCTCGGGCCGGGCCTCGGAGAGGAGTGCGTGGCCGCGTTCCACGATGCGGGTGAAGGCCGCCGGGTCGCTGATCGACATGTCGTGCGGGCCGTTGACGTGGAACAGCCGGGAGTATCCGCCGCCGGAGCGGACCGCGTCGACGAACTCCCTTTCATGGGCGCGGAAGAGGCGGTCGCCACGGCCGTTGACGAACAGGACGGGCAGTCTGGCGCGGCCCGCCACGGTGAGGAAGTCACGCCGGGTGAGGTCTTCGACGACCTCGACGAAGGCGTGCATGGTGAGGCCGCCGCCCATGACGGCCTCGTAGCTCTCGCGGGGCAGGCGCCGCTTGAGCGCCCGGTCGTTGAGGCGGGCGGCACGGGCGGGGCCCAGCCCCCAGATCGCGCGGGCGGCGGTGCGGTAGACCCGACCGGTGAGGCTGTCGGGCCGGGCGGTCGACCCCTGCACCAGAACGGCGGCGGCGTGGTCGGGGTGGGCGGCGCCGTAGGCGAGCGCCACGTATCCCCCCAGGGACGCGCCGACGACCAGGGGCGGGCGGCCGGTGGCCAGGGCTGCCTCCTCGACGGCGAGGCCGACCTGGGCGACCGCCTCCTCCAGGGAGAAGGGGCGGTCGCGCTGGGTTCCGTGTCCGGCCAGGTCGGGGGCCGTGATCCGGAAGCGGGGGGTCAGGCGGCGGGTGTGCGGGTCCCACATGCGGGCGGAGACCCGGATGCCGTGGACGAGGACGAGCGGGGCGCCCTCGTCCGGTCCGGCCGCCCAGATGCCCGGCCGGCCGGCCACAGGGGCCAGCCCCGTGCCCGGGACCATCGGTCCCTCTGTACCCATGCGCCCCCCTGGCGGATCCGGTGGTGCCCGCGAAAGCACCCACGGCAAACGCAACGTCGCGTTGCACTCTACGGCAGGGGACGGCCTCACACAACGCCACGTTGCGTTGGAGTAGGCTGACCCCACACGAGCGAAGGGCGACATCCGGTGACGCGGAAGCACGAAGGCGAGGCCGGCGGGCCGCGGCGCAGGGCCGAGATCTTCACGGCCACGCTGGACATGCTGGGCAGCCTGGGCTACGACTCCCTGACCATCGAGGGGGTCGCCCAGCATTCCGGGGTGAACAAGACGACCATCTACCGGTGGTGGTCCTCGAAGTCGGAGCTGCTGCGCGACGCGCTGCTGCACTCGCACATGCTGCGGTTCGAACTCCCCGACACCGGCAGCCTGCGCGGCGACCTGACCGAGCTCGCCGAACGGGTGCAGGCCCTGCTGGACGACGAGCACCGGCGGACCATCGTGGAGGCGGCTCTCGTCGGCGCGGTGCGCCATCAGGCGATGCGGGAATTGGTGGTCTCGTTCCTCGACGACCGCTTCGGACGGCATCAGCCGGTCTTCGAACGGGCCATGGCACGCGGCGACCTGCCGCACGACGCCGATCCGGCCCTGCTGGTCGACGCCATGGCCGGTGCGCTGTGGATGCGTGTCCTGGTCCGCCGGGGCGACGTGGCCGACACCTACACCCGCGACCTGGTCGACATGCTCATGGACGGGGTCCAGAAGAGCGCGACGCTCTCCGGCCGACCTGCTCGGTGACCTGGCGCAGGCGCGCCCGGACCTCGATGGACGAGCGCGTCGCCGAGACCTCGCAGTACGGCAGGCCCTGCTCGGCGCAGTGCGCCGTCGTCAGCGGCCGGCACTCGCGCGGGTTCGGCCGCGGCACGGTCGGGAAGAGGTGGGGCTCGATCCGGTAGTCGAGCCCGCGATGGAGGAAGTCGTGGACGAGCGAACTGCGGATGTTGCGGGGGGCGAGCACCTGCCGGCTCAGCCGGTCGGGCTCGCTCTCCCCGTCGCGTACCGGCATCTCCTTGTGGTCCGGAGTGAGGACACAGCCGGGACACACCCCGGACAGCCCCTGGTGGACGGCGGTGAACGCGGCCGCGAGAAGCGTGCTGATCAGGGAGGAGGCCGGCACCGCGTAGACGAGGGCGCAGCCGAAGCCCAGCAGGAGATTGCCGTGGATGAGCGCGAGTACGGCCATCGCCCGCCGGCTCCGGGTGACCCGGGTGTACCCCGCGTCGTGCCCGGGCAGTCCGGTCCGGCCGTACGCGAAGGCCGGCAGCACGGCGGCCACCGGCTGCCCTCAGGAGTCGCCGAGCCACCGGGAGAGTCCCCGGGCCACTGCCATGAGGACGGCGCCGGAGAGGAACTTCGCGGCGTGGCAGCCGGTGCGCGAACGCGGCAGACCCGCTTCGCGCACCGCCGCTTGCGGAGGCGCGAAGGAGACCTGGACCGGGGCCGCGGTCATGGCTGCCGCCTTCCTCGGAGAGGGATCATCGCTCCACGGCGCGTTTGAGCCGGAGGAGGGTGGCGCGCATGCCGGCACGGTTGATGCCCGCACGGCGTCCCGCGGGTGTTCCGGTGAAGAGGAGACCGAGCAGCTCGGTGAGGCGCGCGCCGCGCCCCGTCCTGAGGTCCTCCCAGGACTCGGTGACCCTGACGCCGCCGCCCTCGGGCGTGAAGCGGTAGCCCCAGCGGGCCACGGGAAGACCGAAGGTGCTCACATCGAACGTGAAGCGCTCGGGCGCCTCCGCGCATGTGACGCGGCAGCAAGTGAACCAGATGAAAGGTCCCTTGCGGTTGAGGCCGATGAAACGCCGACCGGCCGCGACGGGGCCGCGAGGCCCCAGGACCGCCCAGCACTCGGGGCTGTATTTCCCCATGGCACGCACATCGGCCACGGCCTCGTACAGCTCCGTTTGCGAGGCATTCACGAAGATGTCCTCTTCGAGCTTGAACCGTCGTCGCATCATTTCCTCCTGCGTCCGGGTCCGGAACACCGAGGAGTATGCGGCACGGTGGCGAAGATAGCGGCACGACCTAACCGAAGCAACGGGTTCCGGCCAAGGAGCCACGTGATTGTCAACACCCGATGAAGCACAGGGCCGTCGGCAGTCATTCACTTGACGATTCTGCGCCACACGCCTAGCTTAGAACGAGTCGAATCGTTCCGAGCGAGGGCGGGGAACCCTTACGAGCTGCGGAACTGTCTCAACGTAGTGCACACAACACCTGCCTTCCGGCCGTCGGCGCCCTCGCGCCGGCCGACGACGGCTGCGCAGGATTTCCATGGGGGAAAAATGGCCAAGGCCGCTTCCGCGATTGCTGCTGCAATCTGCGACATCGCATCCACTCTCCGTCTCGTCTGGCATTCCTGGGAACGCCGGTGACGCCGCTCCGCGAAAACCCCGCGGAGCCGCAGCATCCGAACGCCCTCACCTCCCAGGACTCCACCGCACCGGTGTCGAGCGAATGGAAGATGACTACCGCGTCCGGAATCCTCGGAATGGTCATCCGGGAAGTTGAACTCCGAATTCCGCGTGTAAGCACGTCCATGTCACTTCCCAAGACACCAGAAGGATGAATTGTGAGCGTCATCGACAAGTGCGCCTCCTACACCCGAGCGCGTGAGGCGAAGGCCGCCGGCCTCTACCCGTACTTCCTCAATTTCGACGGCCGCGACGCAGGCACCGCCCGCATGGCCGACGGCCGCGAGGTGGTGATGTGCGGCTCCAACGACTACCTGGGGCTGTCCACCGATCCGCGGGTGGTCGAGGCCGCCGCCCGGGCGGCCGAACGCTACGGGGCGGGCTGCACCGGATCCCGGTTCCTCAACGGGAACCTGGAGCTGCACGACCAGCTGGAACGCGAACTGGCCGAGTTCTTCGGCAAGCCCGCCGCCCTCGTACTGACCACCGGCTACCAGGCCAACCTGGGCGCGATCGCCGGCCTGTGCGGTCCCGGCGACATCGTCTTCCTGGACAAGGAGGCACACGCCTCCCTCATCGACGCCGCGCGGCTGAGCCGGGCCAAGATCCAGTGGTTCGCGCACAACGACACGGACGATCTCCGTGCCAAGCTCTCCCGTGTCGCCGGTACCGCCGATTGCATGGTCGTCGTCGACGGCGTGTACAGCATGGAGGGAGATCTCTGCCCGCTTCCCGAACTGGTCGAGATATCGGACGAGTTCGGCGCGACCTTGCTCGTGGACGACGCTCACGGCGGCGGTGTGCTCGACAAGGGCCGGGGCACGAGTTCCCACTTCGGGCTCACCACGAGCGTCCCGCTGATCACCCTGACCTTCTCCAAGGCATTCGGTTCGATCGGCGGCGCGATCCTCGGTGACGAGGAAGTGATCGACTACCTGCGCCACAACGCGCGCAGTCTGATGTTCTCCGCGAGCGCCAGCCCCTCCAATACCGCCGCCGCCCTGGAGTCGCTGCGGATCCTGCAGGCCGAGCCCTGGCGCTGCGGCGCGGTCTCCGACAACGCCGACTTCATGCGGCGCGAGCTGACCGCCCTGGGGTACGAGGTGGGCGCCAGCCAGACCCCGATCATCCCGGTCGAGATCGGCGACGGCGTCAGCACGCTGCTGGCCTGGAATCTTCTGATCGAGCAGGGCGTGTACGTCAACGCCGTACTGCCGCCCGCCGCCTCGCCCAGACTCCGCACCAGCTACACCGCGGCCCAGACCGAGGAGCAGCTGCACCGGGCCGTGGCCGGCTTCCGCGCGGTCCGCGACCAGGTGCTCCGCGTCCCCGCGCACGTCTGACCGCCCATCCGACCGGAGCTGACACCACATGCCCACTGCACTGATCACAGGAGCGACGGCCGGCCTCGGAAAGTCGTTCACCCGGGCTCTGGCGGAGCAGGGGTACGACCTGGTCCTCGTCGCCCGCTCGGAACGCGACCTCAAGGAGCACGCCGAACTCCTGCGGGCCGGCCACGGCGTCCGGACCGAGGTCCTGCCCGCCGACCTCACCACCGACGAGGGCTGTGCGCGGGTCACGGCCCGGCTCACCGCCGAGCCGGTCGTCGACCTGCTCGTCAACAACGCCGGCATCGGCTACGACAACGCCTTTCTCGAGACCGGCATCCAGGCCGAGGAGCGCCTCCTCGACCTCAATGTACGGGCCGTACTCCGGCTCACCGACGCGGCGCTGGGCGAGATGACCAGGCGGCGCTCGGGGTCGATCGTCAACGTCGCCAGCGTCGCCGGCCTCGGCCCCGCCTGGCTGAGCTCGACGTACCCCGCCAGCAAGGCCTGGATCATCGGTTTCACCGAATCGCTGGCCGTGTCACAGCAGGTGCGCGGCGCGGGCGTGCGGATGATGGCGCTCCTGCCCGGCTACACCAGGACCGAGTTCCACCAGCGGGCCGGTATCCCGACCACCTTCCCGCCGGCCTGGCTGTGGCTCCACTCCGACGACGTCGTCCGCTCGGCCCTGCGCGATCTGCGCAAGGGAAAGGTGCTCAGCATCCCGAGCCTCCGGTACAAGACCGCAGCCTGGGGGCTGCGCCACCTGCCCCGGCCGCTGTCGCGGCGGTTCGCGTGGGACATCAGCAAACCCAGCCACTGAACACGCACGTAGGAAATTCCATGGGGGAACAACACATGACGGGTCCTGCCATATCACCCGCCACTGCAGCACAGGCCAAGCTCTTCACCCACCACCGGCTCTTTCCGGCCGACGCCTCCTTCAACCTCACCGGCCTCTTGCGCATCACCGGCCAGGCCGACGCGGAGCGGCTGCGCACCGCCCTCGACCGGGTGGCCCGCGGCATCCGGGCCCTGAACACCGTTTTCGAGTCCCGCGACGGAGTCGTGTACGCCGTCCACCGCGAGCCCGTGGAGGACCTCGACTCCCTCGTCCCGCTGACCGTCCTCACAGGCAACGCCGAAGAGTCGCTCCTCCGGGACCTCGCCGAGCGCAGCGACACCCCGATCCCGCCCGGCGAGCGCCAGTACGACTTCCGCGTCTTCCAGGACGACGAGGCGGTCTACGCCAGCCTCGTCTTCTCCCACCTGGTCAACGACGGGTACAGCTTCTTCAACTTCAACGCCGAACTGGAGCGGATCTACGCCGACCCGCAGGCGGAGCTCTCGCCGTCCACGCAGGACGATCCGGCAGGCCTCGTCCGGCCCGGCGCGCCCAGCGCCGACGCCCTCGACTTCTTCGCCGGCCGCCTCGCCGGCCTGACCACCCTCGGCGACGACCGCCTCCAGGGCCACCGCGACTCCACCGGCGTGATCCTGGGCGAGGAGCGCTCCCTGGAACTCGACGCGGAGCTCGGCGAGTTGATCCGCGACCGCACGCGGGAGCTGGGCTGCACCCCCTTCGCCTTCTTCCTCGCCGCCTACCTCGTCACCTACGCCCGGGTCACCGGCGGACGCAAGCTGGTCACCGGCATCCCGCTGGCCAACCGGCGCGGGCTGCGCCAGCGCCAGGCCTTCGGCTACTTCGTCAACACCCTCCCGCTGGCGGTGGACCTCACCGAGCACGGCACCTTCGAAGACCTGTGCCGGGCCGTGCAGTCGGCCAGCGTGGGCATGCTGCGCCACCAGGGCTTCGACCTGGCAGCCCACGCCCGCCAGGTCAGCCCCCAGCTGGTCGGCACCCTGCTCACTCCCGACAACACCTTCACGTACTACAAGGAGCCGCTGAACCTCCGGCTGCCGCACTGCACGGTGGAGACCCTCCCCCTGGCGCGCCGGCTGGTGAAGTACCCGCTCTCGATGAACGTCGAGGACTTCGGGACCGCCTTCGTCCTCAACGCCGAGTGCAGCGACGAGCAGTGGCGTACCGATCCGATGGGCGTGATGCACCACGTCCTCACCCTGGTGGCGCAGGACCCCAAGCGGCGGATCGAGGAGATCCCCGCCCTGTCGGCCGAGGCCGAGCGCGAGCTGCACGCCCTGGTCCACCCGGACGCGGGTGGCGAGCCGTTCGAGGTGCCGCCGTCCCTGGCCGCCTGGTTCGAGCGGACGGCACGAGCGCACCCGCGGCGCGTCGCCGTCCGCGACGGCGGCGCGGAGCTGACGTACGCCGAACTCGACGAGTGGGCGACCCGCGTGGCCGCGCGGCTCACCGCCGCCACCGACGGCACCCACGTCGGCATCGCGATGCGGCGCGGCGCCGGCCTGATCGCCGTCATCCTGGGCACGCTCAAGGCCCGCAAGGTCTACGTCCCGCTCGACCCGCACTCCCCCGCCTCCCGGATCACCTCGATCCTGGAGAGCTTCCCGGACGGGCTGCCGATCGTGGTGGACGAGGCGTACTGGCCCTCGCCCGCAGCCCGCTTCCTGGACGCGGCCGAGCTGCTCGCGCCGGCCTCCGCCGCCGGCGCCGCCGGTGAGACCGCCGCCGGCCCGGTGGCCCAGGACGACCCGGACGCCTGCGCATACGTCATCTTCACCTCCGGTTCCACGGGCCGCCCCAAGGGCGTCCAGGTGACCCATCGCAACGTGATGCGTCTGATGCGCTCCTGCGAGGGCCACTTCGGCTTCGGTCCCGAGGACACCTGGAGCCTGTTCCATTCGTACGCCTTCGACTTCTCCGTCTGGGAGATCTTCGGCGCGCTGCTGTACGGAGGCCGACTGGCCATCGTCCCGGAGGACTGCGCCAAGTCTCCGGACCAGTTCCGGGAGTTCCTCGTCCGGGAGCGGGTCACGGTCCTCAACCAGACCCCCTCCGCCTTCGGCCAGCTGACGAAGGTGCTCGCCCCGGGCGACGGCGAACGGCTCGCCGTGCGCCACGTGGTCTTCGGCGGCGAGGCCCTGCGGTACGCCTCGCTGAACGCCTGGTACGACGTGATGGGCGAGCGGGCCCGGCTGGTGAACATGTACGGCATCACCGAGACGACCGTGCACGTCACATACCACCCGATCACCCCCGAGAGCGCCCGTACGGAGACCCTGTCGGCGATCGGCCGGCCGCTGCCGGACCTGACGGTCACGATCGTCGACCCGGACGGCAACGTCTGCCCGCCGGGCGTCCCGGGTGAGATGGTCGTCGGCGGCGCGGGCGTCTCGCTCGGCTACCTCGGCCTGCCGGAGCTCACCGCCGAACGGTTCCCCGTCCTCGGCGGGAAGACGGTCTACCGCAGCGGAGACCTCGGCATGGTCCGGCCCGACGGCACGCTCGTCCACCTCGGCCGGATCGACAAGCAGGTGCAGCTACGCGGCTTCCGCATCGAACTCGGCGAGATCGAGACGGCGCTGCTCTCGGTGCCCGGCGTGCGCGAGTGCGCCGTCCGCCTCGACGAACGCGACCCCGACCACCCCCGCCTGCTCGCCTTCGCGGCCGGCGTCAGCCTGCCGGAGACCCGCGCGATCACGCAGCTGCTGCGGGACCGGCTGCCCTCGTACATGGTGCCCGCACAGATCGTCCGCGTCACGGCGCTCCCCCTCACCATCAACGGCAAGGTCGACGACTCGGCGCTGCCGTGGCCCGCGCTCCCCGGACCGGCCGAGCGGGGCACGCCCGCCGTGCCCACCGGGGCCGGCAGCGACACGGAGGCCGCGGTCCGCGCCGTGTGGGGCCAGGTGCTCCCCGGGATCGAGATCGGCCCGGAGGACAACTTCTTCGACATCGGCGGTTCCTCCATGCACGTCGTCGAGGTCCACCGGCTGCTCCAGGAGCAACTGGCCGTGCCCGGCTTGGAAATGATCGAGCTCTACACCCACACCACGGTGCGCCGGCTCGCGGCGCACATCGACGCCGTCCGAGGGGGCAACTGATGGACCAGACCACTCGACCGACGCCTGGAGCGACGAGTGAGGCCGTGGCCGTCGTCGGCATGGCGGGCCGGTTCCCCGGCGCCGCGTCGACGGACGAGCTGTGGCAGGGCCTGCTGGACGGTGTCGAGTCCAGCCGCCGGTTCTCCGACGAGGAGATGGCCGAGGCGGGCGTGCCCCCCGAGCAGATCACCTCTTCCAGCCGCGTCCCGCGAGGCGCGGACCTCGCCGACGCGGACCTCTTCGACGCCGGTTTCTTCGGCGTCACCCAGCGCGACGCCCGTCTGATGGACCCCCAGCACCGCGTCTTCCTGACCTGCGCCTGGCAGGCTCTGGAGGACGCGGGCCTGGCCCCGCACCACACCAGTGGCCCGGTGGGCGTCTTCGCGAGCACGAGCCTGAGCACGTATCTGCTCGCCAACGTGCTGCGCTCGGCGGAGTACGCGGACGCCGCCCTCTCGTACCCGGTGATGCTGGGCAACGACAAGGACTTCCTGGCCACCCGCGTCTCGTACAAGCTCGACCTGCGCGGCCCCAGCATGACCGTGCAGACCGCCTGCTCCAGCTCGCTGACCGCCGTCCACCTGGCCTGCCAGGCGCTGGCACGTGGTGAGATGCGTGCCGCGCTCGTGGGCGGCGTGAGCATCACCTTCCCGCAGACCTCGGGGTACGAGTACCAGGAGGGCGGGATCCTCTCCCGCGACGGCCACTGCCGCGTCTTCGACGCCCGGTCGGCCGGCACGATCAAGGGGAACGGCTGCGGTGTCGTCGTCCTCAAGCGGCTCGCCGACGCCTTGGAGGACGGCGACCGCGTCTACGCCGTGATCCGGGGCACGGCCGTCAACAACGACGGCTCGGACAAGATCGGCTTCACCGCGCCCGGCCCCCAGGGCCAGCGTGCGGTGATCCGCGCGGCCCTCGAGGCCTCGGGGCTCCCCGCCTCGCACGTCGGATACGTCGAGACCCACGGCACGGGAACGGCCGTCGGAGATCCGCTCGAACTCCACGCGCTGACCGCCGCCTACCGCGAGGCCGGCGGCCCCGCTCCCGGCTGCGCCATCGGCAGCCTCAAGGCCAACGTCGGGCATCTCGACGCGGCCGCCGGGGTGACGGGCCTGATCAAGGCCGCGCTCGCGCTCTACCACCAGAAGGTGCCGCGGCAGATCAACTACGACACGCCCAACCCGCATCTGCGGCTCGACGAGCAGCCCTACCAGGTGCCCACCGAATCCCTCGCGTACCCGCCGGCCGCTCCGCTGCGTGCGGCGGCGGTCAGCTCCTTCGGACTGGGCGGCACGAACGCGCACGCCGTGCTCGCGGCCCCGCCCGTCCGGGAGGAACCGCCCGCCGGGCAGCCCGGGGTCCGCTACCCGGTCGTCCTTTCCGCCCGGGACGCCGAGGCGCTGGCCGACCAGGTCCGCGGTCTGCGCGCGCTCCTGGACGGCACCGAGCCGCCGGCCGTCCGGGACATCGCGTACACGCTGCTGACGGGCCGGGCCCTGCTGCCCGTACGGCACGTGTTCGAAGCAGCCACCCATGACGAGCTGCGCGAAGGCCTCGACGCGTACCTCGCCGGCGCGCACCCCGGATCCGAACTGCCCGAGGGCGGCTGGACCCACGGCACGGCCCTCAAGGTCTCCTTGCCGGGCTACCCCCTCCGGCCGGAGCGCCACTGGATCGAGCCCGACACCCGGGCCGGTGCGGTGGCCGCGGCCCCCGCCGGCACCCCCGCGGCGGAGGCCGCCGGGACCGGCGCCGTGGAGGCGGCCGACGACCAGGTGCTCGAGCGTGTGGTCGCGCTGCTCGAACAGGGTCTGGGGATGGACCAGATCGCCCCGGACGACGACTTCTACGAGCTGGGCGGGGACTCCATGCTCGCCGTGGAGATCGTCACCGCCCTGCGCGACATGTTCGGGATCGAAGTGGGCGTCGACGACTTCGCCCACCTGCGCACACCCGACGAGATGGCGGCCCACGTCCGCGCGGCGCTCTCCGGCACGACGGCCGCGCACAGCGGAATCACGGCCGTCCGCGAGGGTACGGGCACGCCCGTCTACCTCGTCCCGCCGGCGGGCGGCACCAACTTCCTGTACTTCCGGCTGGCCGACCGGACCGCGCCGGGCGCGCCGCTGCGCGCGCTGTCCTTCCCCGGCGGCGCGGCCCGCCCCGGCACCCTGCGCGAGCTGGCGGCGCTCTACGTCGAGTGGATCCGGCGGGAGCAGCCGCAGGGCCCGTACCGCCTGGGGGGCTACTCCTTCGGCGGGAACGTGGCCTTCGAGATGGCGCTCCAGCTCCAGCGGGCCGGCGAACGCGTCGAGCTGCTGGTCATGCTCGACGCCCACGTGCCCGAGACCTACGTGGGCGGGCACCTGGACGCGGAGGAGTTCAAGGAGGTCTTCCCCGTACTGTTCGAGACCGCCGCCGTACGCGGCGTGGACCCGCGGATGCTGCGCGAGCAGGGCTTCCTCGACGTGTGGCAGCACAACCACTCCCTGCTGAAGGGCTACTACCCGGACGGCCGCTTCGACGGGGACCTCGTGCTGCTTCAGGCGGAGGAGCCGGAAGGGGAGGCGCTGCTCGACGCGCTGCGCATGAACCCGCGCGACAAGTCCCTGTGGAGCGCCCACATCACCGGGCGACTGGTGGTCGAAAAGGTCCCCGGCGACCACTTCTCCATGTTCGACGAGGGTGACCGGATCGCCCGGCTCGGGGCCGCGCTCGGCACGGCCCTCGCCCGCTGCCACCAGGAAGGCTGACCACGATGCTGAGTTACGGCTCCTACGTGGACGGGCAGGACCGGCCGGGCACCCGGTGGGTGTACACCGTGCGCGCCTCGGCCATGCTGCGTGACTTCTTCGGGTCCGTGCGGACCAAGCGCGGCCTGGAGCAGGGGCGGATCGCCCCCGAGGACGCGCCCCAGGACGTGATCGGGCGCTGCGCGGTCGCCGATGAGCACGAGGTGGGGGCAGCGCTGCAGTCGGCCGCGCGGGCGGCCGCCGAGTGGTCGGCCGCCCCGCTCGCGACCCGGCTGCGGCTGGTCGAGGTCTTCCACGACCTGGTGCGCGAGAAGTACGACGAGATCGTCGACCTGATGATCGCGGAGGGGCATCCCTCGGCACTGGCCCGCTGGGAGGCTTCCGGAATCCTCGCCAACACCGCCCCGGAGACACGTGAGTTCCTCGCGTCCCAGATGGAGCACCGGGTCGGCACCGCGCAGCGCGAGCTGACGGTGCGCCGCGTCGCCGACGGGGTGGTCTGCCTGAACCCGCCGCAGAACGCGACGGTCGCCAACGTGCTACTGGGCGTGTGGGCACTGGCGGCCGGAAACGCGCTGGTCGTCCGGGCCCCGCGCAGTGCGCCGCTGGGGGTGATGCACATCCTGCGGGAGCTCATCGCGCCGGCCCTGGAGGCCGTCGGCGCTCCCGCCGCGGCGCTCTCGGTGCTCTGCTCCGACGCGCCCTCCACCATGCGGACGTGGCTGGAGAGCCCGCTCGTCGCCGACGTCATGTACTTCGGCGGAAGCCGGCAGGGGATCGAATTCGGCGCCCGGTGCGTGGCCGCAGGCAAGAAGCCGGTCCTCGAACTCGCCGGCAACGACATCTGCGTGGTCTGGCACGACGCGGACCTCGACCTGGCCGCCGAGGCACTCACCGAGGCGTTCTACGGCTCCGGGCAGATCTGCATGGTGCCCAATGTGGCGGTGGTGCACCCGGCGGTCGCGGACGAGTTGCTGGAGAAGCTCGCCGCGCGGGCCGCCACCATCCGGCCGGGATTCCCCGAGGAGCCGGGAACGCTGCTCTCGCCCGTGCTGCGGCCCGACCTCTTCAAGGCCGTGCTGGACCAGGCCCTGGAGGGCGGCGCGCACCTGGTGTGCGGCGGGCGCCGACTGGACGTCACCGGCGCGCAGGACGAGGTGGGCGGGCTGTTCCTGGAGCCCACCGTCGTCCGTGTCGACGGCCTCAAGGGGGCCCGCGACCTGGAAGCCGTACGCCACGAGACCTTCTTCCCGCTGCTGCCGGTCGTCGTCCCGGAGCAGCAGGAGGCGCGGGGGCTGCTGGAAGCCGTGGTGGAGTTCGTCAACACCAACGAATACGGGCTGCGCAACTCGCTGTGGACCGGCGACCAGCAGGTGATCGACCGCTTCCTGGCCGGGGTGCGGGGTGGCGGGCTGCTCAAGGTGAACGACTCGCACATCGGGTTCCTCCCGGTCCTGCCCACCCACGGCGGCACGGGCCTGACCGGCGGCCCGGGCGGCGAGGCCAACTACCCGATACTGCGCACCTCCCACCTGCAAGGCGTCAGCGTGGCGCGCGGAGTGCGGCCCGCCGACGCGGTGTTCGCCGATCTCACGAGGAAGGCATCGGCCTGATGCGCACGATGGACCGTGCACGCGAGGCATGCGAGAAGTACCTCCCGGGGCTGGCCGGGGAGCTCCGGGACGTGCCCTTGGCGGCACTCGAGGCGCCGGGCGGGCCGGGTCTCGCCGCCTTCCGCCGCGCCGGCGGACCCGGGCTGCTCATTCCGGCTACGTACGGGGGCGGGGGCGCGAGCGCCCTGGACGCCGTGCGGGTCGGGAGGGCGCTGGGAGCGGTCTCCCCCTCGCTCGGGGTCGCCGCCGCGATGCACAACTTCTCGGTGGCCAGCCTGGTCGCCCTGGTCGCCTCGGAGGACGCGAGCGGCCTGGAGTGGATGCTGATCGAGGCCATCGCCCGCGACCGGCTGCTGGTCGCGTCCGGGTTCGCCGAGGGCCGCACCGGCGCCGGCATCCTGGACTCGTCCGTCACGGCCGTGCCGGTGGAGGGCGGCTTCCTGGTCAACGGCGTCAAGAAGCCGTGCAGTCTGACCCACTCGATGGACCTGCTGACCGCCGGGGTGGCGCTGCCGGCCGCCGACGGGCAGGGCGGCACGGAGCTGGGGGTGGCGCTGGTTCCGGCCACGTCCCCCGGCATCACCCGCAAGCAGTTCTGGGGCGCCCCCTTCCTCGCCGGCGCGGAGAGCGACGAGATCCGCCTGGAGGACGTCCACGTGCCGCAGGAGCTGATGCTGCGGCCCCAGGTCGAACTGGGTTCGGGCCTGGACACGCTGCAGACGGTGGGTTTCGTCTGGTTCGAGCTGCTGGTCACCTCGGCGTACACCGGGGCCGTGGCCCGGCTCGCGGAGGCGGCGGTGGCCGCCGGGCGCGGCAGTGCCACCGACCGGGCCGCCCTGGTCACCGGCGTGGAGGCGGCCGCGGGCCTGGCCGAGAACGTCGCCCGGCAGGTCGACGCGGGCCCTGTGGGCAACGACGAGCTGGCCGCGTCCCTCACGGCGCGGTACGCCGTCCAGGACCTGCTGGTGGACGTCGCGGACCGAGCCGCCGAGGTGCTCGGCGGGATGGCGTTCGCCTCCTCTCCTGACATCGGGAGCCTGCTGGCCGTCAGCCGCGCGCTGGCCTTCCACCCTCCGTCCCGTACGGCTTCCGCGCAGGCGCTGCTCGACCACGGCGACGGTGCTCCCCTGCGGGTCCGGTGAGCGGCGTGAGCGCGGCTCCGCGGGCCCACCGCGCAGGGCAGAACGTGGTCGCCGGGTACAAGGCGCACCTGAGCCGGGGGCGCGGCAAGCTCGGCGAGATGTTCGGCGGCCACGTCGAGGTCTCTTCGACCGGTTGCAGGGTCCGTACGGCCGACGGCCAGGAGTTCCTCAACGCCGGCGGGTACGGGGTCTTCCTCACCGGCGCCTGCCATCCCCGGGTCGTCGCCGCGGTCGAGCGGCAGATCCGGACGCTGCCGCTGGCCACGCGGCTGCTGCTTGAGCCGTCGGCGGCGCGGGCCGCGGCCGCACTGGCCGCGGTCTGCCCGGCGGGGCTCGAGCGGGTGCACTTCACCGGTTCGGGCGCGGAGGCGGTGGAGGCGGCGCTGAAGATGGCCCGCAGCCTCGGCCACCGCCGGGTGATCGCCACGCACGGCGGCTACCACGGCAAGACCCTCGGCGCGCTGTCGGTCACCGGGAAACCCCTCTACCAGGACCCGTTCCGGCCCCTGCTGCCACTGGTCTCCCACGTTCCGTACGGCGACCCGGCCGCACTGGCCGCGGAGATCGGACCGGACGGCTCGGACGCCGTGGTGATCCTGGAACCGGTGCAGGGCGAGGCGGGTGTCGTCATCCCGCCGGACGGCTATCTCAAGGAGGTGGCGGACGTCTGCCGGGCCACGGGGGCCCTGTTCGTGCTCGACGAGATCCAGACCGGGATGGGCCGACTCGGGGCCTGGTGGGGAGCGGACCGCGAGGCCGTCTCCCCCGACATCCTGCTGGCCGGCAAGTCGCTGAGCGGCGGCGTGATCCCGGTGGCGGCGGCGATCGCCACGGAGAAGGCGTTCGCGGTCTTCGACCGTGATCCGTTCATCCACACGTCGACGTTCTCGGCCGCCCCGGTCGCCATGGCCGCCGCCGAGGCGGCGATCGACGTGATCCGGGACGAGGGGTTGACCGAGCGGGCGGCGGAGCTGGGCCGCGTGTTCCTCGGCCGGCTGCGGAGCTCCGTGGCCGAGCACTGCGGGCACCTGGTCCGCGAGGTCCGCGGGGTGGGGCTGCTCATCGGGGTGGAGTTCCACGACGCGGGCACCGCCGGGGAGTTCCTGCTGGAGCTGCTCGACCGCCACGTCATCGTCAATCACTCGCTCAACGCGCACACGGTCGTGCGCTTCACCCCGCCCGCGGTGCTCGGTGACGCGGAGGCGGACGAGCTGTCCGAGGCGGTCGACGGGGCCGCCCGCGCGCTCGGCGGGCGCTTCCCGCGGACCGATGACACGAACAAGGAGCAGCTGAGTTGCGATCGGTAGAACTGGACCACCGCAGCGCCGCCGTCGACGCACGGGCGGCGTACGAGCTGGTGCGCGACTTCGGGCGCTACTCCGAACTGGTCGCCATCGTGCGGAAGGTGGAGGTGCACCCGGCGGCCGACCGTGCGGTGATCGGCAGCGACTGGGAGGTGGACTTCCGCAACGGGGTGCTGTCCTGGTCCGAGGAGGACACCTTCGACGACAGCGCCATGGTCATCTCCTTCCGGCAGACCTCCGGCGATTTCGAGGTGTTCGAGGGCCGGTGGGAGGTCGCGCCAGCGGGCCCGGACGCCCCCGGATGCGTGGTGCGGTTCCAGGCCACGTTCGACTTCGGCCTGCCGAGCCTGTCCGGGATCATCGACCCGGTGGCCGAACGGGTGCTGCGCGAGACCATCGCGGCCATCCTGGAGGCCCTGCTGGGCAGGGAGGGCGCGTAGTGGACGCCGCCAACCGCTTCGAATCGCGTACGACGTACCGGCTGCTGCGCGGCGAGTACCTGGCCGGCCTGCTCATCAGCGCCTGGCTGCTGATCGCCCACTGGGACGAGGTGCGCTGGCCGGTGGCCGTCGGCCTGTTCCTGTACATCGACCTGATCGGGTACATACCGGGTGCTCTGGCCCACCGCAGGGCGAGGGGCGGTCCCGTCCCGCGTGTGTACTACGTCTTGTACAACACGATGCACAGCTGGCTCACCGCCGGCGCGGTCGTGGGTCTGTGGGCATGGCTGTTCGGCTGGGAATGGGCGCTGCTCGCCGTTCCGCTGCACCTGTGCGGGGACCGCGGCCTGCTGGGCAACTTCCTCAAGCCGTTCTCCGTCCCCTTCGAACCGGCACCCCATCCGGCGTTCACCGCGTTCGAGGCGTCCCTGGACCCGAACGGACAGGCCCCCTCGTCCCCGGTCCGGGCGGCACGGGGCGGACAGCCCCGGCAGCCTGCCGGGAGCCGCGGATGAGCGCGGGGCCCGTCTCGGCGGCCGACCGGGACGCGGCCCGGGCCCTGGACCTGCTGCGCGCCCACGCCGATCACCCCAGCGCGATGCTCGCCCTCAACCGGGACACCCGCCGGTACACGGGCCGCAACGCCGACGGACTCGTCGCCTACACGCGGCGGGGGCGTCGCGACGTGGTGCAGTTCGCGGCTCCGTTCGCCGAGCCCGGTGAGCGAGGCGGGCTGCTGGACGAGTTCCTGCTGCACCTGGCGGCCGGTCCCGGACCCGCGCCCCGGCTGACGGCGGCGCAGGTCGGGCGGGCGGACGTGGAGCTCTACGCGGAGCGCGGGTTCACCGTGAACCAGGTGGGCAGCACGTACGGGATCGATCTCGGTCGCTTCACCCTGCGGGGCCGGCAGCTGGCGAAGGTCCGGCAGAACGTCAACCGGGCCCGGCGTGACGGTGTGACCGTCGTGGAGACGGATCCCGGCGATCCCGGAGACCGGCACGAGCTCGACGCCATCGACTCCGAGTGGCTTGCGGCGAAGGGCCGCCACGTGAAGGAGCTGTCGTTCCTGATCGGCGAACGGGGCGGCCCCGGCGCCCCGTTGCGCCGCACGTTCCTCGCCCGGCACGAAGGCCGGACCGTCGGCTACATCACCTACTCCCCTGTGTGGGGTAGCCGGCCGGGATGGTTGTACGACCTGACGCGCCGCTCGCCGCGGGCCCCGGTCGGGACCGTGGAGCTGGTCAACCTGACCGCCCTGGGCCGCTTCCGGGAGGAGGGCGCGCCCTGGTTGCACCTGGGGCTGACCCCCTTCGCCGGCTTCGAGGACCGGCACGAGCCGGCGTGCGCGAGCCGGGGGCTGGCGCGGGCGTTGCGACTGGTCGGGGAGCACGGGCGGCTGATCTATCCGGCGCGGTCACAGGAGGCGTTCAAGCTCAAGTGGGCGCCGCACGTGATCGAGCCGGAGTACATCGCCTTCCAGACCGGGGTGCGGCTGTCCAGCGTCTGGCACCTGCTCAGAACCGCCGGTGCCGTCTGACGTCCGCGAGGGCCGCGAAGCGCCGCGAAGCAAACCACCAGAGGATCCAGAAGAAAGAGGAGGCACTCCCATGACCCCCGCCGCCACCCCCACCCCGGTCGAAGCCGACTGGGACCGCGCCCCGAGCGTGCTCGAAGGCGCCCGGACGCTGGAACTGACCACCGAGGACTGCAACCTGCCGTATTGGCTTCGCCATGTCGCGGGCACCATGCTGCGGCGGCTCTCCGACGGCTCGGTACCCGACGAGGGACCGACCGCGGCGGTCCGCGAGCCGGGCCCGCTGCGCAACGCCCTCGTCGACGAGTTCACCTTCCGCCACCTGGCGGAGGAGAAGGCCGCCCGTGCGCTGTCCTTCCTGGTCTTCCACGCCTCCGGCACCGATGACTTGGAGTTCTTCGCGACGCAGCTGATCGACGAGGCCCGGCACGCCCGTGTCTTCCGTGAGCACCTGCTGCGCGTGGGCCTCTCCGCCGCGCAGATCGAGGCCGAGGTCGCCCGCACTTCCTCGACGACCGCGGCCGCGGTACTGGACCCGCTGGAGGAGTTCGGCCTCCAGGTCCTGCGCGACCAGGGCGACTTCCACGGCGGCGTCCTGGTGCTGACCGTCCTCGTGGAGGGCGTCCTCGCGCCGGCCGCCGAGCTCAGCGAGCGCAAATGGCGCCCGCTCGACCCCTCGGCGGCGCTGGTGGAACGCGGGGCGAACATGGACGAGATCCGGCATCTCGCGGTCGGCAGTTCGGTCGTACGCCGCTACCTGACGGAGCACCCGGAGCAGCGCCCCCGTTTGCTCGATCTGGTCGCGGAGGGCCGCCGCCTGTGGGAGAAGCTCCCCATGGAGGAGGTGCTGTTCCGCCGTGAGTCGTTCTTCCAGGAGGGCCTCGCCCAGCATGCCGAGTTCATCGGCGACTACGAGATCTGGCCCGGCCGGCGGCTGATCGACACCGGTATCGAGGAGCGGATGGAAGCGGCCGGGCGTTGGTCGCAGGAGACTCAGGAGGCCCGCCTGGCGTACATGCTCCTGTCGGACTCCCCCCGATGAGCGGGGCCCGCTGGGAGGTGCCGCTGCCGGCCTACGGCGACGACGGCCCGCGGCGGATCGTCACCCGGGTCACCGAGCCGGCCGGGGCACCCCGCGCGGTGGTGCTGATCTGGCCGGCCATGGCGGTCGACGCCTCGTACTACGCCCCGTTCTGCGCCGAGCTGGCGGAGCTGGGCATCGCCTCCGTCGCAGCCGACCTGCGCGGACAGGGCGAGAGCGGGCCGCGGCCGGACCGCACGTCCCGCTACGGATACGACGAACTCGCCGCACGGGACTGGCCTCGGACCGTGGCAGCGGTACGGGAGCGCTTCGGCGGCGTTCCCCTCTACCTCCTGGGGCACAGCATCGGCGGCCAGGTCTCCGTCCTGTACGCGGCCCGGGAGCCGAAGGGCGTCGACGGTCTGATCTTCGTGGCTGCCGGGTCGGTGGACTTCCGCGGCTTCCCGGGCCTGAGCGGGCTGCGCGTACTGCTGAGCACGCAGCTCGCCTCCGTGATCGCCCGGTTGTGGGGCTACTTCCCGGGACACCGGCTCGGGTTCGCGGGCCGGCAGCCGGCGCGGCTGATCAGGGACTGGGCCAGGATCGCCCGTACCGGCCGGTTCCAGCCCTCAGGCTCCGACATCGTGTACGCGGAGCGGTTGGCGTCGGTGCGCCTTCCCGTACTCGCCGTCTCCGTCACCGGGGACTCCCTCGCTCCGCCGGCGGCAGTGGACCGCCTGTGCGCCGCACTGCCCTCGGCAGTCGTGGAGCGATGGCATTTCGAACCGGACGAGGGGGTTCGGGTCGACCACGTACGCTGGGCCCGCAAGGGGGCACCGGTGGCGGCGCGGATCCGCGCATGGGTCGACGGACTCTGATCGCCGGGGACGGTGGGGAGTGGACCGGGCGGCGGGCGCGCTGGTGCTGTGTACGGAATCCGCGGGCGTTCCGCGGGCCCTGGCCTCCGTGCGGGCCGCCCTCGCGGAGGCCGGGCAAACACGGGCCGCCCGGCTGCGCCCCGGCGGCGTGCCGGTACGGGCGGGCGGCCGATGGGCCGCCCGGCGGGGGACGGCCGGCGGGTCGATTGCGGGACCGCGGCAACCGCCGGCGCCCCGGCGCTCCTTGGATTCGAAGGCGGGGAAGTGGTTCAATACGACGCATCCGCACAGAACGAGTCGGATCGTTCAGCTGGCTCGATCTTCGGCAGCAGCTGGGCCTCGGCTCCGAAAGACGTGAGAAATCCATGGGACAGAACAGGAACCTACATCAGGTGTCGGACCGCTCCGGCACCCACATGCGAGATTTGGACGCGCGTGAGCGAATCCTCTCCGCGACCCTGCGGATACTGGCTCAGGTCGGCTATTCCAAGCTCACCATCGGCGGAGTCGCCGTGGAGGCACGTGTCGGCAAGGCGACGATCTACCGTTCCTGGCCCAGCAAACCGGCCCTGGTACTCGATGCCGTGCGTGAGGAGCTGCCCGCGATACCGAACGAGGACACGGGCGACAGCGCAGCCGAACTGGTCGCCGTGGCCCGCGCTCTGGCGGACCTGTACTCCTCGCAGAAGATCCGAGTGGCGCTGCCGGCCCTGATGGCGGATGTCGCGGACGACTCGGGCCTGCGCAACTTCCTCACCCACAACCTGATCGAAGGCCGCAAGGCCTCCTCGCAGCAGGTCCTCGCGCGCGCCGTCGAACGCGGAACCCTCCCCCCGGACACGGACATCTCCCTGGTCCTCGACTCGTGGGCAGGAGCCATCCTCTTCCGCAGCCTGTTCTTCGAGGAGACCGTCGACGAGCACACCGTCCGACGGATGGTCGCCGCCACGATCGCCTCACCCCCGCGACTCCCCGAGAACTGAGACGGTGTCCTACGTGGTGAGGCGGACGAGCCGCTCATGGCGCCACAGGGCCGCGGCGAGTCCGAGGAAGGCCGGGTAGTTGCGGGGATCGCGTTCGTAGCGGGGGCTGAGGCGGCGGTATCCGGACAGCCAGGGCATCGTCCGCTCGACGACCCGGCGGCGCCGTCCCGATCGCTTGCCGGGCTCGATGCCCTTGCGGCGATGCGCACGCCGATGCGCTTGCCCCGGAGTCATCTGCCCAGGTCAGCACGATCGTGAGTTTTGTCCGCATGCAGGCGCTGAGGCTTGGGGTGCCGGTCGCGGTGGGGGTCGTGCCTCGTGTGGTGACCCTCCACCATCGGCTTCAGTCCTTCGCTGTCGCGGGTGTCGGCCGCGGTGACGCCGACGAGAAAGGGCAGTCCGTTCGCATCCGGCGGGACGTGCGTCTCGGAACCCGGCTTGCCCCGGTCCACGGGACTCGGACCGGTGCGGTAGCCCCCTTTTTCAGCCCTCACGTGGGTGGTGTCGAGCACGACGCGGGTCACGTCGAGGAGGCCGGCGTCGTCGAGACGGTGCAGAACGGCCTCGTGCGGACGGCCCCAGGCACCGGCTCCGGACCAGATCGGGAACCGCCGGTGGGCGGTCGGCTTCGAGATGCCGAAGCACGGCGGCAGCGCGCGCCGGACGCACCTGGACACCGACACGTGGATGATCACGGCGAACAGCGCCTCATCAGGTGCGTCCCGCGTTCCGCCGCCCTGCGGCCGCACCTTCGACGGCGGGATCAGCGGTTTCGCGATCTCCCACGACCCGTCCGGAACGATCCGATTCCACGCACCCCGCTCCCTACCGAGCTCGACGACGCCTCACCACATAGGACGCGGCCTTGGATCGATGCGGTCATGCGTCGCGATGGTTGCGGAACCACTGCGTCACTTCCTCGGCGTGGGTGTCCGGTGGGAAGACCGGGTAGAAGACGTGCTCGATGGTGGCGCCGCGCAGTACGAGGGTCAGGCGGCGGTACATCCTCTGCCCGTTGGCCTCGAACGTCGGGAGCTCCAGCGCGTCTGCGAGCGTGAGCCGGGGGTCGGAGAGCATCGGGTAGGGCAGATGCAGGCGCTCCACGAGCGCCTGCTGGTAGTCGGCCCGGTCCGAGGACAGGGCAAGGACGCGAGCGACGCCTTCGGCTCGCAGTGCGTCCAGGTTGTCGCGGAAGCTGCACGCCTCCTGGCTGCACCCGCGGGCGCCCGGGATGTCGTTCCAGCCCTCCGGGATGTCGGCGGCCGGGTCTCCGGTCAGCGGGTAGAAGAAGAGCACCCAGCGGCCCTCGGAGACCGCGTCCAGGCGTATGTCGTCACCGTCCGTGCCGGTGAACGACAGAGCGGGGAGCACACGGCCCGGAAGGTGGGCGGCGGCGCCGTCGTCCACCGGGGCCGGCAGGCCGGAAGGCAGGGGGTCGGCCTTGGGCAGCGTCATGTCGGGCTCCTCGAATGGCTCGGTGATGGAGGGGAAACCTCGCCGGGCCGCCGCGTCCCGGCGGCGGATCAGCTCTTCCCGGCTGTGGGCCAGCCGGGCGACGAGGAGGTCGAGCGCCTCGATCTTCCGCTGGTAGGCGGCCAGGGACTCCGCGCAGTGGTCGCCTTCCTCGTGACCCGCGCGCAGGCACGTGAGAAACGGCCTGGTCTCCAGGGGAGTGAGGCCGAGCGCCCCGAGGCTGCGGATCTCCTCCGCCAGCCGGACGTCCTCCGCGGTGTAGTCGCGGTAGCCGTTGGCCGCACGGCCGGGGTGGAGCAGACCGCAGTCCTCGTAATAGCGCAACGCCTTGATCGTCACGCCGGCGGCCGCGGCCGCCTCGCCTGCACGCATGTGCACCTCCTCGTCGCAACAGAACGCTAAACCCGGCCCTTGGGGGACGGGTCAAGCCGGCCCTGCATACCGACGCCCACCACTCATCCGCTGGAACGCTCAGCGCGTCAGCTCGCCCGCTCATCCGTCACGACGAGAACGGTTCGCTATCGGCAAAGTCGCGCATGGTGCTCCTCTCCCCTCTCGGTCCAAGCGGTCGCCGTGCCGGCAGGGTTCGTCGGTTTTCGTGGCCGATGGAGCAATCGCCCTCTTCCATGTCCCAGGCCGGGAGATGCAACCGGCAGCAGGTGCCGCCCCAGCATGCCCGGCGGGGAGGTCAAGCCGCCGCCGGGCCGGACCCTGCCACCGCGGTTCACCGCCGTCGCCCCCGCCCTCGACGTCGAGGGCGACGACTCCTGGCGGGAAGGTCTCGCTGTGCTGAGTCCTTGTTCACCTGATCGAGGGGGACGCCCGCCACACCGGCCACGCCGGCCTGCTCCGGGAGCACATCGACGGATGCCGTCGGCATGCGGCGCGGCACGCATGCGGGGCCGCCCGCCCCGCCGAGTTCTGGCGGGGCGGGCGGCCCGGTCGAGCCGGGGTGGCCGTATCGACCCTCCCGTCAGTTCGTGACCACGAGCTTGGTCGGGAACCCGACAGCCTTGCCGCGCTTGTAGAGGTCCTTGATGTCCTCCGGCTTGAGCTTGATGCAGCCGGCGGACTTGTAGTCCCCGTTCCCGTCCCAGCGGGTGGCTTCGGTGCTGCCACGGCCGCCGTTCCTGGTCATCTCGCTGTGGATGAAGAGCTCGGTCCGCGGGGTGCGTCCGTCCTTGCACTTCGTGTCGTTGAGCTGGAAGGCGTACCCCTTGATCAGGCTCCCGTTGTACGTCTTGTGCCACTTCTTGATCGTGTACGACTTGGTCGGCAGCCAGCCCTTCTCTCTGGCGCACTCGTTCTTCGTGACGCCGGAGCCGGCCCGGTACTTCTTGATCACCTTGTCCGGCCCGGGGACGCTCTTCATCAACGCCAGCGAGGAGTTGGTGTTGGATCCCTTGTCGAACTTGAGGTAGTAGGTGGCGGCGGCTGACCCGGCCTGGGTCGACGGGGCGGTGACGGCCGCGAGGCTCGCGGCGGCCGGCCCGGCCTGGGCCGGTGGGGCGGTGGCGGTCGCGAGGCCGCCGACGAGGGTGACGGCGAGGAGGGCAGTGGCGAGGCGCGCCCGGGTGGTAGTGGTTGCTCCGGTTGTCATGAGTACTCCGATCTTGTGTCGTCAGCTGGTTCTTCGGTCCGTGCCTGAAGCGACGTCCGCATCGTCATGCGTTCGAGCGGACGCTGTATGCCGGCGCCGATCCCCCTTGCAACCGACCCCCGTGACCGTCCAGCAGTCCGTCGTCAGGCGGCTTCCCGGGGGCTCGCACCATCGAGTTTCAGTGCCAGGCACTGTCAGCACAGTCCCCGCATGGGCTTGGGCATTTCATGGCCGGTTCTTGAAATCCCTGCTCTCAGCGCGAATGCGCCGGCGCGACACGGGCTACGGATCCGGGCATGACGATGCTCATCAGCGTTCTGGGGCCTGTGGAAGCACGCTTCGACGGTCGGGAAACAGACCTGGGTCATGTACGGCAGCGGAGCGTCCTGGCGGCACTGGCCGCGGAGGCGAACCGGACCGTCCCTCCGGCGGAACTGATCGCCAGGGTGTGGGGCGAGGATGCGCCACAGCGGGCGCGTGCCACGCTCCACAGCTACCTGTCCCGGCTGCGGCAGAAGGTCGAGGACGAGCACACACGGATCCTGCGGCGGAGTGGTGGGTACGTCCTCGAGGCGGAGGAGTCCGCCATCGATCTGCTCCGCTTCCGTGTCGCAGTGGCCGAGGCACGGAGAGGGCCCGCGAGTCACTCCGCAGCACGTCTGACGGAGGCGCTCGGTCTGTGGCGCGGTGAGCCGTTCGCGGGCATCGAGTCACCCTGGTTCGATGGCCTGCGCGAACAGTTACTGGCGGAGCAGCACGCGGCCCGTTTGGACCTCAACGACGCCTTGCTCGCCCTGGGCCGGCACGCGGAGGCACTCCCTGATCTGTTGGCTCAGGTGGCACGCCAGCCGTTCGAGGAACGCCTGGTCGCGCAGGTCATGCTGGCGCTCCACCGGTGCGGTCGGTCAGCCGACGCGCTGACGCAGTACGAGACCACACGGGTGACTCTCGCCGAGGAGTTGGGCATTGACCCGGGACCCGCCCTGCGGAAGCTGTACCACGGGATCCTCGTGGGGGACCCGGCGCTCGGCGCCTCCGCCGCCGTGGTGGCGCCCGTGGCCGCCGGCACGGCTCCTGATGTCGTTCCCTTACCGGTGCCCCGCCAGCTTCCCGCCGCGCCGGCGGCCTTCACGGGCAGGAACCATGAACTGGCGGCTCTTGACGACATGCTGAAGGCACCGTCCGACGGGAACCCCGTGCTGGTCATCTCGGCCATCGGCGGCGCCGGCGGGATTGGCAAGACCTGGCTGGCGCTGAAATGGGCACACGACCACCTCGACGGGTTCCCGGACGGGCAGTTGTACGCGGACCTGCGCGGATTCGACCCTTCCGCCGAGCCCGTGAGCGCGGTGACGGTGATTTCCGGCTTTCTCACCGCACTCGGCACGACTCCTGAGGTGACTCCCGCGGACCCCGCAGCTCAGGCAGCGCTGTACCGGTCGCTGGTCGCCAACCGCCGCATGCTGATCGTTCTGGACAACGCCCGCGACGCCGACCAGGTGCGCCCGCTGCTGCCGGGCAGCGTCACCTGTGCTGTCGTGGTCACCAGCCGGCACCAGATGACCGGTCTGGCCACCACCCATGGCGCCCGCTGCCTGAACCTGGAGCCGCTTCCCGACCAGGAGGCACGCGAGGTGTTCACCGGAGCTCTCGGCCAGGACCGGGTGACGGCCGAGCCCGAGGCCGTGACCTCCCTGCTGCGGCAGTGCGCCGGGCTTCCCCTGGCCCTGGGGCTTGTGGCGGCTCGTGCCGCCGCACGGCCGGACTTCACCCTCTCGCTGCTGGCCGAGGAGCTCGACGACGTGAGCACCCGGCTCGACGCGCTGAGCAGCGGCGATCTCACCACCGACGTACGTGCGGTCTTCGAGGCGTCCTATCACACACTGGACGACGCGGCCGCCCGCCTGTTCGATCTCCTCGGGCTCGTAGCCGGGCCGGACGTCAGCCTGCCCGCCGCCGCCAGCCTCGTCGCCCTGCCGCTCGCCCGCACCCGGATGCTCCTGCAAACCATGGAGCGGGTGAACTTGGTGCAGCAGCGTACCCAGGGCCGCTACCGCATGCACGACCTGATCCGTCTCTACGCCGCTGAGCGCGGGCGTCTCCAGCCCGCTGCGACCAAGGACGCGGCACTGGCCCGGGTGGCTGCCTTCTACCTGCACACCGCGTATGCGGCCAATCAGGCCCTCGACCTCGAGTGCCCCCGGTTCCCTCTCATGCCGCCACCGGCTGGCTGCCTCCCGCTCGCCTTCCGTGAACGCGGGCAGGCGATGGCGTGGTGCGAAACGGAACACGACAACCTGACCGCCACCGTCAAGTGGGCAGCCGCAGCGGGCGACCACACCACCGCCTGGCAGTTGCCGACCGTGCTGGTGCCCTACTTCACTATGCGCAAGTCGTGGGGCGACGCCGTCGCGGCCAACGAGACAGCGCTGGCCTCCGCACGCCATCTGGGCCACCGACCGGCCCAGGTCTGGGCCCTGCTCAGCCTCGGCTTCGTCGAGCAGCAGTCGCAGCACCGCTTTGACCGAGCCGTGACCCGCTTCGAGTGCGCCCTGGACATCAGCAGGACCATCGACGCCCCCTGGGAGCAGAGCACGGCCCTCATCGCGCTGGCCGAGGCCCGTCGTCACCTGAAGCGATTCGACGAGGCGTGCGGCGCCCTTCGGGAATGCCTTGAGCTGTGCCGCCGATTTGGCTTCCGCCGGCTTGAGGCATGGGCACTCAAGGAGCTCGGCCACAGCCTTCAGGAGTCCGAACGGGTGGAGGAGTCCGTCGAACACCTGCAGCACTCGCTCGCCATCCTGCGGGAGGGCCACGACCGGTACAGCGAGGCCATCACCCTCGAGTGCCTCGGCCAGGCCCACCGCATGCTGGGGCACTTCGACCAGGCCCTCGCTTGTCTGCGTCAGGCCCTCGCCATCTGCCAGGCAGACGGGTACCCCTGGACGGAGGCGCAGACGATGGCAGCCCTGGGGCAGACCCTCGATTCACTGGGTGAGACGGACGCAGCCCGCCGCGCGTGGCAGCGGCAGTTGTCCATACTGGAGGACCTCGGACACCCCCACGCCGAGCGTCTCCGAGCTCGGCTCACGGCCGCTCGCCCTCGTTGAACGCGCGTACCCTGAGACCGCCCTCGGCAGGGGGTACTCCCCCCTGCCGTCGTGGCCGCGTGCCTCGCGCGGGACTGCGGCGGCTCGATGGTGCCCCTCTCACCCTGGGTCTCTGCTCCACCGCGCGCGTGTTTCCGCCCATGTCGGGTTTTCAAACCCCCGCTGTTCAAGCGGACCGTCTCTTCCGCCGCCCGTGCGGAGCGGCCGGCCCCTGTCCGACAAAGGATCTTGGGTGGGTTCGCGGAGCCGGAGGATGGGTGCGGCAAGGTGGACTCCGGCCTTGTGGCGGGTGGCGAGATCGTCGAAGCGGGTGGCGATGTCTTGTCGACCTTCGCCTCCATGGTGTCCGCGAACACGAACGCGAGGGGCACCGGGCCCTCCCGGCCGGTCGGCGGACAGACCCGCCGCCACAGCCGATACCCGTGGCCGATCAACTGGTCGATCGTGTCCGGCCGGGAGTGGACCAGGTCCACGGTGTGCTTGTCCGTGTCCCGTGGCGGCAACCGGCTCCACTTCCCGTACCGGCGCAGCTTGGTCACCAGGTCGTGCGCGTCCTCGGTGTGGCGGTCGATCTCCAGCAGTAACATCGCCATCCCCGCCGTCGGTGTCCGCATCACCAGGCCCGCCCGCTGCGCGTACCCGTCCGCGAGCCGGTACGGGATCTCGGCGGCGAAGCCGAGCCGGTGGCCGGTCCCGGCACGGTGCAGTTCGGCGGCCGTCGAGGTCACAGCCGCGACGTGGTCGTCGCAGCCGGCGCCGAGCAGCTGGCCGGTGTCGGGGTCGTACTTCTCCTCGCGCAGCGCCGAGATGCGTATGCCCTTCGGCTCCAGCGGCTTCTTCGCCTCGCGGTGGCCTCGGGCGGTCAGCACCCGCACCTGTCGCCGGCCCTCCCGGACCGAGTCGATCCTCATCAGCCGGTGATCCAGAAGGGTGTCCCACGTGAGCTTGTCGTGCCGGTTGTCCGGGCGGGTCGACATCCACAACCGATCGGGCGTAGCCCTCTGGAAGATGCCCAGCGCTTGCAGCGGCTTCCTCCGCCGGGGCTCCGTCGAGTTCTTCCTGTGCGTGGGGCGCCTTGGGGCATGAGGGTTGTCGGAGCTGCGACGACCTCCTTTCCGCCGATGCTGACCTGCGGAAACTCCCGGCCCTTGGCGACGGGGGGCGGAGGGGGCCTCTCCGATCCGGTCAGGGGGCTGCTCGAGCTCGTCTGCGGTGCTCGCCCCAGGGTGCTCCTGGAAGGTGGGGCGGGACCATCCCGCCGTCCGCCTTCCACAGGTACGGCCTTCGGCTCTCGTGTGACACCGACCTCGAAGAACCCCTCCGCCGTGACCGCATCGTGATCAATCCGTGTGTCCTCCGACTCTCAACCTGGACCGATTGCCAGCGAAGTCGGCCAACCGCTACGTTCCTGCCATTGATGTCGGACCGCGAGGGCTGGGGCAGGGCGGGGCACCGGCTCTTGCGTACGAGGGCGCCGCGGTCTTTTTCCCTTGATCTGGACTTCCTTGAGTGGGGACGTCGGCGACGGCAGCCTCCGGGCGAGGTGCGAAGGCCGACCGGCCGACGGAGATACCAGGGGGGATCATGGTCGCCTTCCACGCGTCCGCACTGGACGGAGTCGCCCGCAATCCGGCGCTGCCGACACCGCTGCTTCTGCGTCTGCTCGCCTCCAGCGGCGGTGGCCCGCCCCGTCACGTCCTGCAGCGGGCCGGGCTTCCCGAGCAGGCCGTCGCGATGATCGTGACTCATCCGAACCCGGGTGCCCGGATCGACTTCGCGACGAGCGCCAGGGCCGAACCCGCGCAGCGGGCCCGGCTCGCCGACGACCCCTCCCCCAAGGTGCGGGCCGCTCTCGCGTACGGTCCCGAGTGGCGTGACCCGCGTACGGTGGTCATGCCGCTGCCGGACGGCGTGTGCGCCCGCCTGCTCGACGACCCCGACCCTTCCGTACGGGCGGCCCTGCTGGACTCGCCCCACCTGGTGCCGTCGTTCCTCGCCTCGCTGGCCGCCCACCACGATCCGGCGGCCCGCCGGAGCGCGGCGCGCGCATGGCGGATCCTGGCACCGGACGAACGGTCGGCTCTGCCGGCCGACCCCGACCCCGTGGTGCGGCGGGCCGCCGCGCTGTGGGAGTGCCGACGGGACGCACGCGTCACCGCCGAACTCCTCCGCGACCCGAAGTCCGCCGCCGAGGCGCTGCGACATGGACTCCTGCGCCGCGCCGACGCCGAGCGGTGCGTCGCCGAACGGACGCATCCGGCCGCCCCCGCGGAGAACCCGTCGTTGCCCGCCGACCTCGTGGAGCGGCTCGCCGTCGACCCTGACGAGGCCGTACGGCTCGCGGTCTCCCTCAGGCCGGAACTGGACGAGACCCGGCGCATGGCGATCGACTTCACGGTCGGGGACCTGGACAGGGGAGACGGCGTGCGGTGGGTACGAGAGGGGCTCGCCGACCCCGAGGTGTTGCGTCGGGCCGCGGCTTCCGCCCACCCGCTGCTTCAGCGCGCCGCCGCCCGGAGCCCCCATCTGCCGCCCGACCTCCTGCGTCTGCTCGCACGCGCCGAGGACCCGGTGGTGGAGAACCTCCTGAGCATTCACCACCCCGACACCCCGGAGGAGGTCCTGATGCGGGTGTACGCGCGGCTCGGTGGCACGTTCTCCGCCTGGATGGCGGAGACGCACCCCCGTTTCCCTCGCGAGGGCCTCGCCGCGCGCTACGCGAACCACCCGGACGGGAACTACCGCCGGCTGGCCGTACGGGACCCGGCCGCCACACCGGGGCTGATCGAACGTCTCAGCCACGACCCCGAGGTCTGGACGCGTCAGGCGGCGGCCGGCGACCCGCGCCTCCCGCCCCGCCGGCTCCGCGAAGTGCTCCACGTCCCCGAACTGGCCTCCAGCGCGGGCGCCAACCCGGCGCTCCCCCAGGACGAGATGGCCGCCGTCCTGGACAGGGCGGGCGTTCCCGCCTGACCGCCGAGCACAACCGCCCAGCCCCGGCGCCGCCTTCCGACGGCTCATCCGGGCGGACCGCGGGCACGAGGGCCGTAATCGGTCCTCCAGGCAGCATCGATCCCGGCCGGTCACAGCCGGCCATTTCCTCGATCCCTCTTCCAGGAGTGCGAACGCGGCGCGGACGGCCGCGCCATACGCGTTCACGCGCACCGTGGTCGGGAGCTGGCGGTGATTCAAGGCTGCGAGCAGCAGCGGATCGGGGCGTCACACGGCGACTGGGTAGGAATGTCGGGGGCGAACGGCTCGGGACGGGCGGCGGTGAAGGCGGTGCCTCATCGCGACCGTTCTTTCCAAGGCCGGCGCTCGGGCTCCTACGGCCCTGCGGAGAGGATTCTGACGGGAATTCATCATGGCAGGTACATGACGGAAACGGAGGGAAGGGCATACCATCGCAACGCCCCGAAGGGGCGGTCGACGGTGCGTCCGGCCCTCACCGGACCACCCGTCCCACTCCTTCGCGCACCACCCGGCCCCTCCGAGGCCGGATCCCCCCCCACAGATGAAGGAGCAGCAAATGCCCCTCGGTATCTGGCTCAAGGCGGGCACTTCCGCCGCGGCGCTCGTCCTCGCCATGGCGGGCGCCGCGACCGCCGCCCCCGCTCCCGCGGGTGAATCATCCACCGCGCAGGCCGCAGTGGTGACCCTTCGCTACGACGACAGCCGCGCCGCGGGCTGGGAGACCGCGATCGCGGCCGGGGTCGCCTCATGGAACGCGAACGTGAGCAACGTCCGTCTGGTGGAAGCGGCACCCGGCACTGCGGCCGAGATCGTGATCGTCGCCACCACGGGCTGGCCGCAGGCCACGCTCGGCCCTGTCCGTCCGGGCCGTCAGGTCCGCGTCGAACTCGGCAGCCAGGCCGTGGCCCAGGGCTACAACAAGACGCGGATCGCCGCTCACGAGCTGGGGCACAGCCTCGGCCTGCCGGACACCAAGCCCGGCCCCTGCTCACAGCTGATGTCGGGGTCGAGCGCCGGCACAGCCTGCACCAACGCCACGCCGAACACCACGGAGCGCTCCCGCGTACAGTCCACCTACGCGAGCGGGACCGCCGCGCTCGCGCCCACCCACCGGATCCTCATCGACGCTCCCTGACCCCACACGGCCGTCGAACGGGCGGGCGTCCCGGGGGTCTCGGTGAGATCCCCGGGGCGCCGTGAGCAGCCCGCGGGCGACGGCGGTACCGGGGGAAAGGATCCCCCACTCCCCTCCTCGCCCACGTGACCCGTTCCACCCCGCCGGCCAGGCCGTCTCCTTCGGATCGTCTGATCGCTGGTCGATGTGTGTCGTCGACTGACGACCGGTGGGCGGGGACCGAACCGTTGCCGCCGGACCGGAGGCCGAAGCGGGGAGGGCGGTGGTGTGATCACCGGCAGGTGATCGACGCGATCGCGTTCGAGTACCGCGCCGGCATTCCGTGGACGGGCCTGTCCGAGCGCTCCGGCTCGTGGAAGGGTGTTCGGAACCGGCTGCGGAAGGCCCCCGGGAGTGCGTGTTCACCGCCCTGCGCGCCCGGGCCGACGCGGAAGGCGACCTCGACTGGGCCGTCGTGGTGGACTTCACCGTCGTCCCTCGCCGGGCGGAAAGATCCCGGGACCGCGAGGTGCTTCGGCCCCTGACACCCGGCCCGGGTGTCAGGGGTGGGTGTAGTGGGCGGCGTACTCCTCGGTGGGCGGGACGACGGTGATGACGTCGATCAGTACGCCGTCCGGGGCGGCGACGATGAAGTGGCGCTGGCCGAACTCCTCGGTGCGCAGCGGCAGTACCTCGGTCAGGCCGGCCCCGGCCACCAGCCGCCGGTGCTCGGCGTCGACGTCGTCCACCTCGAAGTTCAGCAGCAAGCCTCCTCGGAGCGCGGCCCGGTGGCCTTCGGGGACGGTCGGGTGGGTGTGGTCGAGCAGGGCCAGTTCGTACTGCGGGGCGTCAGGGCGACGCAGGCTGACGTACCAGTCCGCCTCGAAGGTCGCTTCGAACCCGAGGTGGCGGGTGTAGAAGTCGCGGGAGGCGGCCACGTCCCGGGTGGCGAGCACCGGATAGAAGCCGCCGAGCACGGCCGTGGGCAGGATCGCGGGTTCGTTCGTCATGACAGGGGTCCCTCCACTCCCTTTCACATACCGAGGGTATGCGAATCGTGGCGTTAGCATACCGTCAGTATGTGAAAGGGAAAGGGCGGTGGGTTCGATGGTGGTCAGCCGGGCGGAGCAGCGGGCGGTCACGCGACAGGCGCTGCTGGCCGAAGGGCGGCGACGGTTCGCCGCCGACGGCTACCACCGGGTGGTGTTGGCCGAGGTGGCGCGGGCGGCCGGAGTCACCAAAGGGGCCGCATACCACCACTTCGACAGCAAGGCCGGGCTTTTTCGGGCCACCGTCCGCCAGGTGCAGCAGGAGCTGGGCGAACGGGTCGCGTCCGCGGCCGAACGGCACGAGGACCTCTGGGAGCAACTGCGGGCCGGCTGCCGGGCCTTCCTCGCCGCGGGAACCGACCCGGCGGTGCGGCGGATCCTGCTGGTCGACGCGCCGGCGGTGCTGGGCTGGGACGAGTGGCGGGCGCTGGACGAGGAGTCCTCCGCCCGGCACCTCACGGAGGCCCTGACGGCGCTCGCCGAAGCGGGGGTCATCGACGATCAGCCGGTGGAGCCGCTGGCCCGGTTGCTCTCGGGGGCGTTGAACGAGACCGCGCTGTGGATCGCGCGGGGCGGGGACCCACAGGCCGCAGAGCAAGCGCTCGACCGGCTCCTGGCGGGGCTGCGCACCTCGGCCTGACCCCCCGCTCGGGCGCTCGACGCCTTTCGAGCCGACACGGGAACGAAAGAAGCACGAGGCCCATGAGGGGAACGACCGTGCCGAGCGGGTGACGGGGCTGCGGGACGTGTACGTCGCGATCCCGGCCGCCCCGAAGGACGGCCGCCGGCGTCCGGGTGACGGGCATGGCCGGGAGGCGGTGGACGTGGTGATCCTCGGCCACCCCGGAGAACGACCGCCGGCAGACGGCGAGGGTCGGAGGCCGGGGCGGCTTCCTCCCGTCGGCGCTTCGTGTCGTACCGGACGGTGTTCGAGGCCGTACGCAGCCTGATCGGGTGATGTCGGCGTTGTTTGATCGGTGCAGGTCACCGGCGCGTGCGGGGCCATGGTTCCGACGTGACTCAGATGACGCCACCGGCCCCCGAAGAGGGGAACTCCGCGCCGGAGCCTCCGTTCCTGTCCCTGCACACCGCCGTCGTCCTGCTCACCGCGTTCGTCATCGGGATCACGGTGGGTTGCCTGACCGCCCTGACCCAGGTGCCCGTGGCGGGCGCCGCGCTGGCGGGCCTGACTGCGTCGGGTTCCTCCGTGCCCGCGCTGCGCTCCTTGATCGGGCGTCCTCAGTGAGCGGCACCAAGCTCGACCAAGCCCTGCTAAGTGATCTTGTTCAAGAGCCGGTCCACGAAAGCATGTCGCTTGGCGAGCTTCGAGCAGCGGGCCAGCTCCCTTCGGACCTTCACGGTCCGGTCGGCCTGCGGACCCATCCGCCTCTCGAGGATGTGGACCAGCTCGGAAAGGGCGGCTGCCGCGCCGGCGAAGTCCCCGGCCTTGCCGCGCCATGCAGCGATCTCCTCCCAGGTGCGGAGCGTGTCGGTATGTTCCGGCCCCAGTACTTCCCGGCGCACGGAAAGCAGCGCGGCGAGTTCGGCTGCCGCGCCGGTAGCGTCCCCGGCCTCGCCACGGTAGACGGCGATGAAGTACCGGGTGCGGAGCGTGTCGGGGTGCTCGGGCCCCAGCACTCGTCGGCGTACGGCGAGCAGCTCGTCCATTTCGGCTGCCGCGCCGACCGCGTCCCCGATCCTCCTTTTCGTGTGGGCCAGGTACTCCCGTTCGGTGAGGGCGCGCGGGTCCTCCGGGCCGAAGTGGTCAGTCGCTTCTTCGACGGCCGCGGCGGCCAGCTCCAGCGCCTTTTGGTGGTCACCTCGATCGGCCGCGGCCATGATGGATTCCGAGTGGTCGGGCAGCGAGTGAACGGCAGCCTTCCGGTCGTCCGGATCGGCCCCGGTGTCCCTCTCCTCGGCGAAGTCGCCCGTGACGTGCGGCAGTACGCGGTCGTCGTGGTCGTTGCCGATCGAACCCCGGGCCGGTGCTTCGGCGGCGGCGTACAGCGCGATCGGGTCCGCGGTAGCGCCCGTTCCCGCGGGCTGAGGTGCCTGCGGCTCGGGGGTGTCCGCAGGGGGAAGCGCGGGGCGGCGGCGGGCGGCCGCGCGCAGGGCTTCGAGGGTGTTCCAGTGCTCCCGCCACGGCTGTAGCCGGGGGTCTCGCCGCTCGGGCGGGTCGACCTCTTCGCCGTCGTCGTACGACAGCAGCGTACGCACCAGCCACAGCAGCCGGTCGAGCGACGCAGGGCCGCGCCGTCCGGTGAAGATCTCGCTCATCGACGCTTTCGACACTGCCGAGTGTGCGCCGAGATGCTTCTCCCCGCGGGCGCGGATCCTGTCGTAAGAGGGGGCTCCGCGTCGCCGTTTCAGGTCGACGAGCGCCTCTCCGAGCTCTCGGAGCGCCGCCTCGTAACTTCCGTCGCTCTTCCGGCCGCTGTCCGCCACGCCGCCCCCCGGCTTGATGCTGTGGGCAGCAGGGTAGGCCCGCTGCCCCCGCGGCGTCGACACGACGGCAGACCGGGCCGGTCGGCCCGCAGTGGCACCGGGGACGAGGAGGGACCAATGGCGTGACAGGTGAGGCCGGGTGACGAAAGTCGGAGGCATCGAGCGGGAGAGCGCGCGACAGGGACGGGGAGCACAGCGGGCAGGTTGCCGGGGGTGGCCTGGTCGAGGGTGGGCCGGCCGACGCAAGGGGCGAGGGCACCGGGTGCCCGCCGCTGCGGTCCGACGCACCGGCCCGGGTCGGAGCAGGCGGCCTGGGGCGACCGCGGATCCGGGCGCCGTCGGCTTCCCGGCACTGCTGCCGGGAAGCCGACGGCGCCCGTGCGAGGTCAGCGCTCTACCGTGCCGTCGCTTCCATAGGAACGGCGCACCGCGTCGGCACCCTTGTCGGTCTGGGCGTCGTACTTGTCACCCGTACGCTCGTCGATTGCCCGTTCGGCACCGGCAACGCCCTTGTCGGCCTGGTCCGGGTGGTCCTTCGCCATCTCCTTGACCTTGTTCGCCATGTCTCCCAGCTTGCCCATGGGTACCTCCCGTAGGTCGTGCGTGCGTCGTACCCAGCCGCGCGTACCCTCCAGGTTCCGCTTGTCACCTACCGATGTCCGGCAGGAAGGCTTCGGCCCGCGCGCGGCAAGGACGCCGGCCAGGACCGCCAGCGCCGGCGGCACGGGGCCACGCCCGGCGGGCGGCGGGCGGCGGCTCCACGTGCTCCGGGCGGCGGTCACGGGCTCACCGTGGGCGGAGGCGCGCCCCGCGTTCAGGGGCGGACCGTCCGGGCGATCGCCAGTGCTCGAGGAGCTCGTCCGCATTCCCCTGGGGCGTGTACGAGCCGTTGTCCGCGTGGAAGTCGGCCGGGTGCCCGGCTCGTCAGGCAAGGAGGACGGCCGGCAGCCGCCGCGTGGTCGCTTCGGCGTCGGTGGCCTGTCCGGGGCTGCGGGTCATCAGCAGGTGGTGGGTCGTACCGACGAGCGCGAGCGCGATGGTGCCGGTGTCGCTGCCGGCGGGGATCCGACCGGCGTGCTGTTCGGCCTGGAGGTAGGCGGTGACGGCGTGCTGAATCGCGTCGAAGGCGGGCGAGGCGGACGACCTGCCGCCGTTCGAGAGGGAGGACCGGCTCACACCGGCCGGCCGGAGCCTGCGAACGGCGTTCAGAACGGCCGCCCCGGCTTTCCGCGGAAGATCCACCACAGGAATGCGTTTCAATACCTCGACCGGAATAGGCGGACGCGGCGAGGGGGCTCCAGCCGGTAACAGGAGCCCCCTCTCGCCCCTGCTGACGTACTGCCGCACCCAGGAAGGGGAGGCGGTGCATTTCGAGGGCAGGGGTTCCGCTTTTCAGCTCACCACCCTGGCGGCCACCGTGCAAGGTCTTCCGTGTTCGGAACGGGTTCCGAACCGTTCCGAACAAGAAAAGCGCAGGTCAGAGGTACAGCGACAAGCACGCTGGGGCTCCGTGCCCTTCCTCGCGGCGGGCGTCCGACCCGAGCGGGACAGAGAGCGACGGACGAGTCGCCGGGACGCTTCCGCACGCTGCGGTATTCGAACGGAAAAGAACACCGAAAGCTCCGACAATGAGCGCCGCCTGACCGGGCTGAATCCGATTCGGCAAAGAGGGTTTCCGCCTCTCCCCGGCAGGGCCAGACTGGATGATGACCGCACCACAGCCGGTAACTGCTGGTGCGGTCGTCTTCGCCGCACTCAGGGAGGGGAAAACAGCCATGTCAGTACATGTTGCGCGATCCCGACGCCGGCGGGCCGCGTCACCGGATCACGCGCTTTGCGGCGCGGCCTTGACGCCGGTCCAACGGATCACCGTCTTCACGATCGTCCTGCTGGTGGTGATCGTCCTCGTGTACATCGGGCAGCCCGCCTGTGAGGCCGTCGCACTGGTCACGGCGGCCGGAGCCGCCGCCGCGCAGATGGGGCCCTGGCTGAGCGGACAGCGCACGGCGGCCGGCTCTGCCGGAGGCGCGTGATGGCGCAGTTCGAGGACGCGCAGGAAGACGCGGAGAGCGGCCAGAGCAGGCAGCCCGGGCGCATTCGCGAGCAGAAGGAGTTCCGTGAAGCGCTGAAAAGGCTGCGGGGGAAGAAGAGCTACAACGCGGTGGCCAAGGACGGTGACCTGGCTGTCAGCACGATCTCCCAGACGCTGGACAAGGACAAGCTGCCCAGCCGTGAGTTCACGGTCAAGTACCTGCGCGGCTGCGGGCTGGGCGACGAGGACCGCAAGGTGTGGCTGAAGTGCTGGGACACCCTGGACTCCCAGCCGTCCACCGGAGGCGGCAGGCGCTGGACGTTCCCCGTGGGCGGTGGCCCCGGGCGGCTGCGCGCGGGCCTGGCTGCCGGCACCGCGCTCGCTCTCGCCATCGGCCTGGTGGCGTGGCAACTGCATCAGCGCAGCGAGGAGGACGCCTTCAAGAGGAGGCACTGCGGCACCATGAATCCCAGCCTGGTGACGGAGACCGACGGGGAGTGCACGGGCGTCACCGACGGCAGCGACGGCGCGGCCGTCTTCGGCAATGACCTGAAACCGGTCATGACCGCCATCGGCGCGGAGAACCAGAACGTGGTCGAGGACGGTGACTACGTGACGTTCGCGTTCCTGACGCCGCTGACGTCCAAGGACGCGAACAACCTGACGGTGGGCCAGTACGTCGCCGAACTCGAGGGCGCCTACACCGCCGTCGCGGAGGAGAACAAGAAGAACAGCAGGCCCAAGATCCGGCTGCTCGTGGCCAGCATGGGCAGCGCGCAGCGGCACTGGGAGCGTGCCGTCGACCAGCTGGTGGCCCGCAAGGACAGCGACCGCCTGGTGGCGGTGACCGGCATGGGCCTGAGCCAGCAGGAGACGGTCGACGCCGCCCGCAAGCTCAGCAAGGCCGATCTGCCCATGGTCGGAGACCTCATCACCGCCGACGGCTTCGACGCCACCGGCGCCGTCGACGGCAAGGGAAGGATCGAAGGTCTCACCCGCGTCGCCCTGTCCAACAGCGACCAGCTCGACGCCATCAGCGAGCAGCTCCCATCCGGCCGCCGCACCGCGGCCCTGGTCAGCACGTCCGTGACACCCAATGGCACCAGGGACCTCTACACCGAGTCCCTCAGCCGGGGCTTTCGCACCATCGAGGGCCTCAAGAAGCACCTCGACGACCACTCCGACTTCGTCTTCGACCCCCGCGGCGGGCCCGGCGCCATCCTCCCCGCCATCAGCCAGAACTTCTGCAACACCAACAAGACCATCGACACCGTCTACTACGCCGCCCGCGTCAAGTACCTGCCCGACTTCCTCGACGCCCTGACCAAACGCAGCTGCCACGCCCAGCACATCACCGTCATCACCGGATCCGACGCGTCAGCCCTCGACCCCAAGACGGAGGCGCTCAACGACCCCCACTCGCCGATCACCGTCCTGTACGCGTCCTTCCCCAAGGCGGAGCAGTTCCGCGCCCCCGGCAACCCCGCCCGCGGCCTGTACGAAGCCTTCGCCGGGGCCTTCACCTCGCCCCACCACGGCCAGCAGTTCCTCGCGGAGCACCTGACCAGCAGCTACTGGGGCATCGTCGCCTACGACTCCGTCATCACCGCCGCGACCGCCCTGCACAATGCCGCCGCCCACAACCCGTCCGGTCTCCCCAACCGCTACGCCGTCAGGAACGAGCTGTACGCGCTGCGCAACAACGCCGTCGCCGGCGCCAGCGGTCACTTCGGCATCGACAAAAACGGCAACCGCACCAACACCGACACCATCACCACCGTCCACCGCCTCGGCAAACCCCTGTCCAAAACGACACGGCCGGCCGGCTGACCGGCCGCCGCGCCCCACGGGCGGGGGTCGACCCCACCGGGTCCACCCCCACCGCACCGTCAGCGCCCTCGGCACCTCCGGCCGGCTGGTCGGCCAGTGCCGTCGACACGCCGGCTCGTGGACACACGGAGTGCGGGGTGGCACCCGATGCGGGTGCCACCCCGCACTGCTCGTGAACGTCAACGCGGGGACCGGCAGTACGTGACCAGGCCGTAGCCGCCGGCAGCGGCGCAGCCTCCCGGCGCGGCAGGGCCAGGCCCACCGGGGGCAAGCGCGCCGTACCCGGCCTTACGTCCGTGCCTGCCGCGGCAGGGTGAGGATCTCCGCTCCGTCGTCGGTGATGGCGATCGTGTGCTCGCTGTGTGCCGTCCTGCAGCCGGTGGCGCTGCGGAGGGTCCAGCCGTCGGCGTCGGTGACGAGTCGGGCGGTGTCCGCCATCACCCACGGCTCCAGAGCCAGCAGCAGTCCGGAGCGCAGTGTGTAGCCGCGGCCGCGCCGTCCGGTGTTCGGGACGTGCGGATCCTGGTGCATCGTCGAGCCGATGCCGTGACCGCCGAACTCGGTGTTGACCGAGTACCCCGCTTCGGTGAGGACCGTGCCGATGGCGTGGGCGATGTCGCCGGTCCGCGCCCCGGGCCCCGCGGCGGCGATTCCCGCGGCCAGCGCGCGTTCGGTCGCGCTGATCAGGGCGACGCTCTCCGGGGGCCTCGTGTCGCCCACGAGGAAACTGATGGCGGCGTCGGCGGCGACTCCGCCCAGGGAGACGGCGAGGTCGAGGGTCAGCAGGTCGCCGTCGGCGAGCGGGTAGTCGTACGGCCGCCCGTGCAGGACCGCGTCGTTGACGGCGGTGCAGATGTAGTGGCCGAAGGGGCCGCGTCCGAAGGACGGGGCGTAGTCGACGTAACAGGACGTGGCCCCCGCCTCGATGATCATGTCCTTGGTCCACCGGTCGATGTCCAACAGGTTGGTGCCGACCGTGCTCCGGCTCTTCACCGTCTGCAGGATGTCGGCGACCAGGGCACCGGTGTCTCTCGCCCGGGCCAGCAGCGTGGGGTTCAGGATCTCGATCATGTGGCGTTCTCCTCGCGGCACCAATAACTATACCGGCCATACTGTACCGGTATAGAAATTCGCGCCATGGTCGGGTCGCCGCTCACTCCCGAGAAGGCCGAACGGTGAGCGGGGCCCGACGCCGCCACACCACGGGCAGTTCGAGGGTGGTGGTGAGGGCCACGACCACGGCCGGTTCCGGGAGCGGACGCGTGGTCACGACGTCGACGGGGAGCAACGTCGGCAGCAGCGCGTCCACCGCCATGGGCGGCAGCCGGGAGCCCCGGTGCCGGACGGCGCCCGCCAGGCGCGCCGCACGTGCGGGGACCGGGGCGGCGTACCTCGTCAGGTGACGCGCCGGGGGGCCTGGCCGGGCCCTGCGGCCGCCTCGGTCATCACACGTCCCTGTCGACCCGACGCCACGGTGGGCCCCACCGGGACCGCCACCGCGTACGGCCGAAGCCGGGTCGGGTACGGGGAGCGAAGCCCCAAACCGTCCCGGCGTGCGCCGCGGCCCCGCCACGGTAGGCCGCGGTCCCGCGGAACACATGAACCCACCGTCTGACGGCACCGTGCCGGGGTACGACCGTAGGAGGAGCCCCGCCACCTCCTGCGGTCGCAAGGCAACCGCCGACCGGTGTTCCCGATTGCGACTCCGGTCGTACGCGGATGGCGACCGGGGAACGATGCGGCAGCGCGTACCCCGCACCGAGGATGGCCGGGTGAACGAGATCATCACGAGATCGCCCCTGTCCCCCCTGGAAGGCCTTGCCTTGCTGGGTGCCGTCGCGCTGGTGGGGGCGCGCTGGTTCCCTCCCGCCGCCCGCCCCCGCGTCACGCTCGCGGCGGGAGCGGTCTTCGCGCTGTCCGCGGTTGCGCTGGGCGTGGCGGGGATCCGCTGGCAGATGCTGCCGGTCCTGGCAGGCGCCGCCCTCGCTTTGCCGTTCGCCGTCTCCCCCCTGCTGCGACGACGTGCCGGCCGGCCGGTGAGGCGGGCCCGATGGTGGTGGGCGCTGCCGGGATCGGTGGCCTGCGTCGCCCTGATCGCCGCCGGTCCTGCGGCCGCCTGGGCCTTTCCCGTACCGGTGTTCCCCGAGCCGTCAGGCCACTTCGCGGTCGGCACCCACGTGGTGCAGTGGACGGACCCGCACCGCCCCGAGACCGCCACCGCCGAACACGGCGACCGGCGCACGGTCGTGGTCCAGCTCTGGTACCCGGCCCGGAAGAACCCCGCAGGCGCGCAGCGGGCCCGGTACCTCGGACGCACCGAGCACGAGGCGCGCACCGTCTCCGACGCCCTCGCGCGCTACGCCGGCCTGCCCGGCTTCCTGGTCGACGGCGTTCCGCGGGCCCACACCCATGCGGTCTTCGACGCCCCCGTGGCCGGCGGGGGCGGACGGTTCCCGGTCGTACTGTTCTCCCCGGGGCTGGGGGGAGTGCGCACCCAGAACACCGCCTGGGCGGAGGAACTGGCCAGCCACGGCTACGTGGTCGCCGCCCTCGACCACCCGTACGACTCCGCCGCCGTCGTCCTCACCGACGGCCGAACGATCGACACCAAGATCGCCTCCACCGGCGACGACGGCAAGGACGACGAGCTGGCCGTCGAAACGACGAGGATCCGGGCCGCCGACCTCGGCTTCGTCCTCACCCAGCTGGAGCGCCTGGACCGAGGTGAGGTGGCGGGCCCGCTGACCGGACGCCTGGACACCGGCCGAGTCGCGGTGACCGGCCACTCCCTGGGGGGCGGTGCCGCCCTGCAGGCGGCCCGCCAGGACCTCCGGTTCGACGCCGTCATCAACCTGGACGGCTACCCCCGCGACCCCGACCTGCGCCCCTTCCCCCAGCCCGTGCTCGCGCTGACCCAGGCCGTCACCCCCGAAACCGACCCGCGCTACCTGCCTCGCCTCACCGAGGTCCTCGCGTTCAGCACCGCGACGAGTTACCGGCTCACCCTCCCCGGCACCGCGCACCTCACCTTCATGGACGGCCCCCTGTACCTGCCACCGGTGCCCTCCATGGTCGGGTCCCTCGGCCGTACCGAGGGCCCGCGCACCGTCGCCGCGGCCACTCTCGCCTTCCTGGACAGCACCCTGCGGCACGAACCCGGTGACCTGGCCGGCGCCCTGTCGGCCCACGGTGACCTCAGCGTCCACCGCCCGGGCGTCAACCGCTGACCAGGTGCGCCACGGCAGCCGGCGGCACGGCCGCTCCCCTCCCCCAAGTGCCGTACGCAGTGCGGCTCCCCCCGCGGGCGGCTCGGCCGAGGGCGACCCGGCGGTGCGGGCACCGCCGGCCCCGCCGACCGGGCGCCCTCGGCGTGCGGGTGGCCGGACCGGCACGCCCCGGTCGAGATCGCCGCAGTCCGGCCGGGGAGGAGGCGGCCCCGGGGAGCCGCGGGTCAGGAGAGCAACTCGACGTAGCCGTCGGTACCGTGGACGCGGATCCGCCGGCCGTCCTGGATCAGGCGGGTGGCCTGTTCCACGCCCACGACCGCCGGGAGGCCGTACTCCCGGGCGACGACCGCGCCGTGGGTCATCAGGCCGCCCACCTCCGTCACCAGGCCCGCGATCCCGACGAACAGCGGCGACCAGCTCGGGTCCGTGTAGGCCGTGACCAGGATGTCCCCCTGTTCGAGATCGGCCTGCGCCATGTCCAGGACCACACGGGCCCGCCCCTCGACGGTCCCGGCGGAGACCGGCAGGCCCAGCAGGGCGCCGGCCGGCGCGTCGTGGCGCCGGTACGCCCCGTCGAGGGCTTCACCGTCCGAGGTGAGCACCCGGGGCGGGGTCAGCGTCCGGTACGCGCGGAACGCGTCCTTGCGCCGACGGATCAGCTCGGCGTCCGCCCGGTGCAGGCGCGCGGCCTCGTGCAGTTCCTGGAAGGTGAGGTGGAAGGCGTCCTCCTGCTCCGCGAGCACGCCGGCCCGCACGAGCCGTTCGGCCTCGGCGAGCAGGGCCCGCCTGTAGACGAAGTAACGGCTGACGATGCCGTACTTCGGGTACTCCCGGTACCCGATGAAGGTGCGCACCCGGTCGATCATCCGCTTGGTCTCATCGGCCTTCCGCTGCCCGTCCGGCAGGGCCCGCAGACGGGACAGCACGTCCTGTTCCTTCCGCAGCGCCTTCCGCCGGCCTGCCTCGAAACGCCGTGCGGCGGCGCCCGGCGGGAAGTTCCGGACGTTGTCGAGGATCGCGGGCACGAGGGTGGCGGGCCGTTCCCGCCACCGCGGTCGGGTGATGTCGATCTCGCCCGCGCAGCGCATCCCGTAGCGGTCGAGATAGGCCTCGACGGCGTCGCGCGCTTCGCGTCCGCCCGGGAGTTCCGCCAGGTCGTCGAGGAAGTCGTCGTCCTTCACGTCCTGCAGGAACGCCACCACCTCCGGATGCGGGCGGACGGCGTCCGCGACGTCCAGCAGCGCCAGGCCCATCTCCGAGGTGACGTTGCCGGGAGCGGACAGCGTGAGCGTGTCGGCGGCGTTCTTCTCCCCCAGCCAGTCCCGCAAGTGATCGTTGAGCCACCAGGTGGCCTCCATGCCCGCCATGATCACCTGCATGCTCGACGGATCACCGAGGACGCGTTTGTGGTCCTCGAAGGCCTCCAGCAGGAAGTCGAACAGCTCCGGTCCGGTCTTCGTGCGGATGTCGCGCTCCAGCGCGGCGACGGACGCCTCGCTGCGTTCGACCAGTTCGGTGACGAGCGCCGGATCGGTGTCGATCGGGGCGGGAGCGACGCCGGCCGGTGGCCCGCCGGGGCCCGTGTCGGGGAGTGACGGGACGAAGTCGCCGCGGTCGAGGAGCGTCCGCAGCGCGTCCGTGGTCAGCGGGTCGCTCCGCCCCATCATGTCCAGGAGGGCGGCGCGGCTCGCGGGTGCGGCCAGGCGCGGGGTGACGTCCACGAACAGCCGCCCGCCGGCCTCCTGCATCGGGACCATGGCCGTCATCCGCCACAGTGAGAGGCCGAGGGGCTTCATGGCGTCGGTCATCATCTGCTGGTGCCCGACGGAGACGTAGACGTGGTTCTCCTGGTCGTCGGCCTCGGGGACGGGGAACAGCGTGGTGACGGGCCGGCTCTGCACGATGTGGAAGCCGTCGCCGTCCAGGCACCATTCGATGTCCTGGGGGCCGCCGAGGTGCGCTTCGATCCGCCGTCCGAGCCGGACGAGCCGCACCACCTGGTCGTCCGTCAGCGCCGGCTGTTCCCGCCGCCGCGCGTCGACGGCGACGTCCCGCGTGCCGCCGGTCGGCAGGGCCTGGACGGCGCGCTGCTTGGCGACGATCGTCCTGTCGACGATCTCGCCGTGCCGCACCTTGAAGAGGTCCGGGTTCACCAGTCCGGAGACCAGGGCCTCGCCGAGGCCGAACCCGGCCTCCACGGTGGCGGTCTTCCGGTGGCCCGTGAGGGGGTCGGCCGTGAACAGGGTGCCGGACGCCTCCGGGAAGACCATCCGCTGCACGATCACGGCCATGTGGACGGTGCGGTGGTCGATGCCCTTCCCGAGCCGGTAGGTGACGGCGCGTTCGGTGAACAGCGAGGCCCAGCACCGGCTCACGTGCTCCAGGACCGCCGCCGGCCCCACGACGTTCAGGTAGGTGTCCTGCTGGCCGGCGAAGGAGGCCGTGGGCAGGTCTTCCGCCGTCGCGCTGGAGCGGACGGCGTAGGCGGCCCGCTCGCCGAACCGGGCGAGGGCGTGGAGGATCGCCTCCGCGACGTCGTCCGGGACGGCGGCTCCCTCGACGGCACGGCGGAGCCGCGCGCCGAGCGTGCGGATCGTCTCCCGGTCGTCCGGGTCGACTCGCGCCAGCTCGCCGAGCTGCTCGTCGATCGACGGCACGTGCGCCACGGCCCGCCGGAAGGCGTCCGTCGTCACGCAGAAGCCGGCCGGCACCCGGATTCCCTCGATCCGCGACAGCTCGCCCAGGTGCGCCGCCTTGCCGCCGACGACCGCGAGCCGGGTCCCGGCGATCTCCCTCAGGTCCACCACGTACTGCTCGTTCATCGCGCCGCCTCCCAGGACCGTCGCACTGCCGCTGCCCCACACGTCGACCACCGCACGCGCACGCCGTGCGCCTCGTTCCACGGAACGTCGGGTATCGGCCGCCGATTCTCCGCTCCGGTGGGGGCCTTGCGGCAAGCCCCCCGGTGCGCTATAAGTTGGGTGTGGCAAGGAGAGCGCTCTCCTTGCCTTTCGTGTTTCTCCAGGGGACGCGTCGCAGGCGTCGCGGGTACGGGAAGCCGCCGTACCGCGCGTCGGTCACGGGCTCGGCCCGCGTCGCCCCGGGGCGCCGTCCCCGGTGCCTTCCCGCGGGGCGGTGTGCTCCATGAGCGGGTCGGGTGCCGAACGGGTCATCGAGGACGGGTCCGTTGGCGACGGGCTCGGACACGGCGGCCGCTTGGGGAGCGCCACCGAAGGCGAGGGGGCAGGCCAGTGCCAGAACCGTGACGAGGGCCCTGGTGAAGCCGCGCCCGCCCGTGCCGTTTCGGATGCGAAGCGCGCGTGTCTGCGGCATGGGTGAGGTCCTGGGCATGTGTCCCCCGGATCCACGCACCGTACGGAGCCTGGACGCGCTTGACGGAAATGGCCGGTCGACATCCTCGCCGGGCCGTGCGGCCTCGTCTTCGGCGGTGGGCGCCACGTCGCCGGCGCCTGGCGCCAGGATTCGCGACGGCGCGCGGCCGCCTCCCGCGCGGGGCGGTGACCCCGGCCTTCGCCGGGGCGATGCCGGCCGCATGCGGCGTAGCGGTACGGCCGGCCTCCGAGCGGCCGCGGGAGCGGTCCGCCCGGTCGCGGCGGGCGGCGGGTGTCGTGCGTCGCGTTCCCGAGGCTTCAGCCCGGCTCGCGGTGCTTGGGCCGGGCGCCGGTCGTCGGCGCCGTCACCCGGCCGGCGGTCACTCCGAGGACGCCCGGTGCCCGCGCGGTCGGAGGAGTCCCGCGACGCCCGACCGGTCGGCGGTGCCCCTCCACGGGCGAGGGGGCTTCGCCTGGGTCACGAGGTGGTCGAGGCGGTACGGGAGGCGTGGCGCCGTGGGCGGGTGACGATGAGGGAGACGTTCTGCCCGCCGAAGCCGAAGGAGTTGCTGAGCACGGCCTGCTGGGGGGCGTCCCGCCGCTCCGCGACGACGTCGAGGTCGATGTCGGGATCGACGCCGGCCGTGGTGAGGTTGCGGGTCGGCGGGATGACGCCGTGCTCCACGCTGAGGACGGCGATGAGCGCTTCGATCGCGCCGGCCGCGCCGAAGAGGTGGCCGAGCGCCGCCTTGGGGGCCGTCACGGCGGCGCGGCCGAAGACCTCCCCGATCGCGTGCGCCTCGGCGGTGTCGCCGACCGGGGTCCCGGTGGCGTGGGCGTTGACGTGGCTGATCTGCTCGGGATCCAGGCCGGCTTGCGTGAGGGCTTTCCGCATGGCCGAGATCTGACCGGAGCCGTCGGGGGCGGGCGCCGTGATGTGGTGGGCGTCGGCGGCGATGCCGGCGCCCGCGAGCACCGCGTGGACGCGCGCGTTCCGGGCGTTGGCGTGTTCGGCGCTTTCGAGCACCAGGACGGCGGCGCCCTCACCGAGGACGAATCCGCTGCGGTCCGCGGAGAACGGCCGTGACGCCGAAGCGGGTTCGGCGGTGTACCGCGACAGTGCTTGCGCCTGGGTGAAGCCGGCGACGGTGATCGGGGTGATCGCGGCCTCGGTGCCGCCCGCGATGACCACGTCCGCTTCGCCGGCGCGGATGAGCCTGGCCCCCAGGGCGATCGCCTCGGCACCGGAGGAGCACGCCGAGACGGGCGTGTAGACGCCGGCCCGTGCGCCGTACTCGATGCTGATCAGCGCCGCCGCGGCATTGGGCATGAGCATCGGGACCGTGCGCGGTGAGACGCGCCGGGCCCCGGCCCCCTCCAGTACGTCGTCTTCCTTCAGCAGCGTCCCCACGCCGCCGATGCCCGTGCCGATCGCCGATGCGAGCCGGTCCGGGTCCACCTCCGGGGCGCCGGCATCGGCCCAGGCCTCGGCCGCCGCGATGAGGGCCGCCTGCTGCGAGCGGTCGAGCCGCCTGGCCCGCACCGGCGGCAGCGACTCGGCGGGGTCGGTGGCCATCGTCCCCGCGGGGATGTCGGGAAGGCCGGCGTCCTCGTGGCCGCGCAGGGCGCCGCCGCGGATGCCGGACTCGCCGGCGAGCAGGGCCTCCCAGGTGGACGCCACGTCTCCACCGAGTGGGGTGATCGCGCCGAGTCCGGTCACGACGACTTCAGTCCGTTGCATGCGCTTCGACCTTTTTTGTATGCGATACAAGCTGGCGAACCATGTTGTATCACATACAATCCGGGGGTGGAGAAGAAGCGAACCGAAGCCCGGGTCACGCCGACCCCGGCGCTCGACCGCGGCCGCGCGACGAAGCGCCGACTCATCGAGGCCACGGCCCGGCTCTGCAAGGAGCGGCCCGGCGCCGAGGTGAGCGTCGCGGAGATCGCGAACGCGGCAGGTGCCTTCCCCAACCAGGTCACCTACCACTTCGGGTCCAAGGACTCGCTGCTCGTGCACGCCGCCTTCCTCGGCCTGCTGCACGACGCCCGGCGGATCGAACGCCTTGGCCGCCAAGCCCCCGACGCGGCGACGTTCCGGCGCAACATCGCCCGCGCCGTACTGGCCATGCCCTCGCTGCCGTCGGTCGCGCGGGCACTCGCGGCCGGGATCTCCAAACCCGAACTCGCCCCCGTGGTCGACCAGCACCTGCGGATACTGTTCCGGCAGTCCGAGCGCTTCGTGAGCCGGCTCATCGACGCCCGCGGCTGGGAGGCCCGTCGCCCACTCGACGTGGAGGCCAGGACGTTCTGGAGCACCGCGCTCGGCGCGGTGCTGCTCGTGCGCGCCGGCGCGCACGGCACCGTCGCCGACCTCGACCTCGCCGGAGCACTGACCATCCACGACGAACCGGAATCCGGCCGACTGGCCCCGTGACGGTGGCGTGCGCGGTTCCCGTACGACGGCGGCCCTGGTGCGGTAGGCAGGTTCGCTGTAGCCGACGCATTCCCCTCCTGCCGCCGGGACGAGGCGTCGGGAACCGGCTCGTCCGCGGCACCCGGGGGCCGGCCGTCCCGTCACCGGTCACGGGGCGCCCCCGGCGGCTCGGAGGGAGCGGTGCCGAGCGTGCGCAGCGGCAGGGTCGTCAGACCTGTCGGTGCGGGCCGTCTCCGGTCAGGTGCCGGCGGCGGCCGGGACGGGGTCCGGGCCGGGGGCGGAGTCGATGATCTGCGCGAGCAGGTCGAGGCCGGGACGGTCCACGGGTCGGGTGGTGGCGTTGAGGACGACGACTGCGGCTCGGTGTTCGGGAGCCACGGCCAGCAGGCTGCGGTAGCCGCCGGTGCCACCGGTGTGGAACAGGATCCGGTGCCGGCTGCGGGGCAGGCGGGCCGAGATCCAGCCGGGGTGGACGGCGGTTTCGGCGTTGATGCGGTGGGCGGTGGTACGGGTGAGGGCGACGGCCTCGGCGAGTTCCTCGGGTGCGGGGCCGATCTGGGCGCGGGCCAGCGCGAGCAGGTCCGGCACGGTGGAGTGCAGGCCACCGGCGCCGGCGAGGGCGGCCAGGTGCCAGGGCGGGCGGGGGCGGCCGGTGCGGGAGTGGCCGGCGGCCAGGCGCGCGGTGCGTCCGGGGTCAAGGACCACGCGGGTGTCGGTCATGCCGAGGGGCCGGCAGATCTCGGTCTGGACGAGCGTGTCGTAGTCGGTGCCGGTGTGGCGCGCCAGGGCGAGCCCGAGCAGGCCGGCGCCCAGGTTGGAGTAGCGGAAACGGGTACCGGGCACCGACCGCAGGCGGGTGCGCCGCAATCCGTCCAGCAGGAACTCGCCCGTGCAGCCGGCGTAGGGGTCCGACCGGAACAGGCCCCGCGGCAGGATGCCTTTGGGCAACCGGGGCAGGCCGGAAGTGTGGCAGGCCAGGTGAGCCAGCCTGATCACCTCACCGCCGCGTTCCGGAGCTGTGATGTCGCGGGGCAGCAGGTCGCGAAGCGGTTGGTCCAGCCCCACGGCGCCACGCGCGGCGAGCCGGGCCAGCGCCAGAGCGGTGAACGTCTTGGTGACGGAGCCGATCTCGAACAGGGTGCCGGGGTCTGCGCCGTGCAGTGCGGACTGGCCGCCCCGGACGGCGCCCACAACGACGGCGCCACGCTGTCGGGCGCCGAGCCGTTCCGCCGTTCGCCGTACCGGATCGTCGAGGAGCGAGGTCATGATCGTCAGTCCTCCGCCCGGCCGAACAGGCGCCGTCCGCCGTACTTCTTGTGCACGGCCTGCTTGGAGACCCCCAGCGCCTCGGCGATCTGCGTCCACGTCCTCCCCGCCACCCGCGCCCGGTGCACGAGGACTTCCTCCTGCCCTTCCAGGCGGCGGCGCAGCGCGGCCGTCTCACGGAGTGCTTCGAGGGGATCGGTGTTCCCGGTGATCGACGAGATGTCAACTTCAACCATGCGTCAACTTTAGTTGACTCGCTTTCTTTTCGTCAACATGAGTTGACGGCATCGGTGAGGCGTCGAGGGGCCCCGGAAGTCGCCCGCCGTGAACGGCCGGCCGGACATGACGGTGGGGCACGAGGGCCTCCCCGGCGAGACGGCGCGCGGCCCCTGTGCCGGGGAGGGGATGCGTCATCGCTCTCCCCCGGTCCGGTCACGTACGGGCGGGTGAGGAACGGCGACCCCGCGGGACGGACCGAGCACGGCCGATGCTCCGGACGGCAGTACTCCGCCGCGCGCACGGGTCGCGGTGGTTCCCCTCGCGAGGGGAACACCGCCAGGCCGCGGCCACCGCTTCGCGCGCCACCGGCCGTCGGGAGTGCGGGCGCGGCCCGCTCAAGCGGCGGATGGCAGCGTGCACACGAGGACGTCGCGGGGGCCGTCGACGGCAACCGACACGGTCTGGGTTCCGTCCGGATCGGCGTTCAGCCGGTAGCGGTCGACGCCCGGTCGCCCGAGCTCCTCCCACCGCCCGTACGCGCTCGCCACCTCGTCCCATAGGGCGCGGGGGCCCGCCTGGGTGACGGCGAAGCGGTCGGAGCGCCGGCCGTCGTAGTCGACGCCGGCCCAGGACAGGCCGGTGGTGTCGCTGATGTGGAGGCGGGTGTGCGCGTGTTCGCCGCTGGTGTCCCAGGCGAACGAGGCGCCCGGGACGCCGAGCCCGATGTGGAACTCCGCGTCGAGGTCACCACCGGCGACCGCCCAGGGTGACAGGCCGGTCGACGTCGTCACACCAGCTCCGTCCGACACGGCGGCCGCGTGCGCGCCGCCGGGGCCCTGGAGCTGCGGAGCGCGCATGGGCATGAACGAGGCGAACGAGTGGAAGCGGCCCCGTGCCGTGCCGCCGGGCCCGGTGCTCAGGGCGAGGGTGCCGTACGAGCACCAGGCCGAGGTCCACGGGGTGACGATCCGCCCACCGAGTCGGGTCTGCTCGATCCAGGCGGGCGGCACACGATCGACGGAGAAGGTCGCGACCACCCTGTCGTACGGGGCGCCCGGCACCCACCCGCCGGCCGCGTCCGCCGTGACGACGAGCGGGCCGCGTCGGGCGGACTTGAGGTTCACCTCGGCCTGGGCCGCCAGGGCGGGGTCGATTTCGACGGTGGTGACGTGGTCGTCGCCGACCAGGGCGGTCAGCAGGCCGGCGCTGAAGCCGGTGCCGGTGCCCAACTCCAGGACCGGTCGATGCGGCGCGGGGCCGGCGAGCAGCAGGGTCCGCAGGACCATGGAGGGCATCGAGGCGGCGCAGGACGGCAGGCCGTCGGTGAACCGGGTGACGAGCGTGACGTCCGCGTACGCGGCACGCATCCACGCCTCGGGGTCGGTCGTACGGTCGCGGGGGGCGTAGCCGCCGGAGCCGTCGCGCAGCCACAGGAGGGAGGGCAGGAACAGGTGCCGCGGCACCGCGCGCACCGCCTCCTCGTACGGCGGGGGCAGCGGCCGGCCGAGGTGCTCGGCCACCGCGGCGAGGAGTTCGTCGACCGGCGATGCCCCGGCCTGCTCCGGCGCGGAGTCGCTGGTGGTCACGGGCGGTCCTACTTCTGCTCGGGTGCGGGCGCGGGTGGAGGGGGCGGTGGTACGGGCCGGTTCGGTTGGTGCCCGTCGTCTCCGATCGGTGACCGGTGCTTGCCTTCGACCACGTTTTCCACGTGCGGCCTCCTTCACCAGGGTGCGTCCTGTCCGATGCTCCAGCGTAGAAGCCGCACCACCCGGACCACAGGGCGCACGCACCGGAGCCCGGGGGCACGAACGCGGCGACCCCGGAGTCGTGTTCACCCACCCGGGCCCACAGCCGTGGGGCCCCCGGATGGTCCCCTCGGAACAGGATCGGCGTTTCGGCCACCCCTCGTTCCTCACGCCTCTGTTGCGGAGAGCGGGTCGATGCATCGCTCACGTTCCGCCACCCGCTTGGTTTCGGGGGTTCGAGAGCGACCGAAACACACGCGTTCGATACCTCGGCTGGGTCGTTGGGCTTCACGACCACGTCAAAGGACCACCGAAGGGGGCCGCGTCGGCCCGGTCGGCCGGCTGACTCCCGCGCGGGGCGTTCTGAGACCCCCCTCCCCCTCGCACATCCCGATGGAGGACACCGTGAACCCTGTACTCGCCCTCGTGTACCGGCCTTTCGGATGCGAGCAGCGGCACCCTGCCGCGGGCCCTGTCCCCCTCCCCGCGCAGCGGGTCGGCTCCCCCGTCCGCCGCTCGGCACGGCCGAGTACGGGGCGGGCGGCATGAGCGAGCCCACCGATGCGTCAGCCGGCAAGGTGCCCGGGCCGCGCACCGCCCCCGCGGCACTTCCGACCGCGGCGCCGCCCGGCGAACCGCGAAACCGACCCGACGACCGCCCCGAGGCCCAGCCGGGCGCCCCCGATGCGGCTGCCGCAGAGCCGCAGATGCGCTACGTCGATGTGACCGGCAGCCGTGAAGCGGCCGGCCGGTCCATCCGGACGCGCGACATGGCACGGCGTCTGCCCCGGCTGGTGCGCCGCTCGCTGGCCCTGGCCTGGCGGGTCGACCGCCGGGCGACCATCGGCCTGCTGCTGTGCCAGGCTGCCGCCGGTGTGATGCAGGCCCTGGGTCTGATCGCCATCAGCGGCACCCTGACCGCGCTCCTCACCAGCGGAAACATCTACCACCGGCTCCTGGAGGCCTGGCCGTCGGTGGCCCTTTTGGCCGGTGCTTCCGCAGCCCGCGCCCTTCTCGGGATCACCGTCGGCTGGCTGTCCTCCCGGCTGAGCCCGCTGATGTCGCGCGAGGCCGAGCAGATGCTGCTCGCCGGCTGCGCCGAGGTGGAGCTGTGCGCCTACGACGAACCCGACTTCAACCGGGACCGCGAGGCCGCCGACCGCGGGGCGCAGGTCACCGGTGACCTGATCGACGAAGGCCAGGACCTGATCGCCTCGAGTGCCAGTTTCCTCGCCGGGGCGATCGTGCTGGCCGGTGTGCACCCCGTTCTCCTGCCGCTGCTGGTGGCGGCCAGCCTGCCCCAGGCCCTGGCCCAGGTCAGCGCCGCCCGCGTGCGCTACCTGGCGAACCTGCGCAGCAACGGTGACCAGCGGATGCTGTCGGTGCTGCGCTGGCACATCTACACCAGGGAGGCCGCCGACCAGATCCGCGCCGGCACCATGGCCGGCTTCCTGTCGGGCCGGTACCGGCAGACGGTCGCCCGGATCAACCGCGAGGACCGGGTCGCCGCCGACAAGGGCGCCCGTATGTCCCTGGCCGGGGCGCTGTGCGGGGGGCTGGGTTCGGCGGTGGTGTGGGCGGCGGTGGTGTGGCTGCTCGCCACCGGCCGGATCACCGTCGGGCACGCCGGGACGGCCGTCTTCGCCCTGCAGACGACGGGCCAGTCGGTCCGCGGGCTGGTGGCCGTCGGAGCGCGCGCCGTGCGCACGGGCCTGTACATGGACAACTGGAGCGGCTTCCTGGACAAGGCCGGAGGGTTTCGCATGCGCCGCGGCCCGCACCGGCCCGGGCCGCCGAAGACGATCGAGGTCACATCGGTCACCCACCGCTATGCGGGCAAGGACCGCGACGCGCTGTCCGACGTCTCGCTGACCTTGCGGCGCGGCGAGGTCACCGCCCTGGTCGGCTTCAACGGGTCGGGGAAGTCCACGCTGTCGAAGCTGGTCAGCGGCCTGTACCTGCCCACCAGCGGGCAGGTGCTGTGGGACGGCGTCCCCACCGGCGACGCCGACCCGCAGGCCTTGTGGCAGCAGGTCGCCCTGGTGCCACAGGACTACGCGCGCTGGCCGCTGAGCGTGCGGGAGAACGTCACCCAGGGGCAGCCCGTCGCGCGGGGCGACGCGGCGGTGCGTGAGGCGTGCGAGGCGGCCGGTGCGGACGAGGTCGTCGACCAGCTCGGTGCCGGTCTGGACACCCTCCTGGCCCGCGAGTGGCTCAACGGGGAGGAGCTCAGCGGCGGGCAGTGGCAGCGCATCGCCCTGGCGCGGGCGTTCTTCCGTCAAGCCGGGCTGCTGGTCCTCGACGAGCCGACTGCGAACCTCGATCCCCGTGCCGAGTACCGGATCTTCCAGCGGCTGCGGGGCCTGGCCCGGGACCGGATGGTACTGCTGGTGACCCACCGCATCACCAATGTCGCCGTCGCCGACCGGATCGTGGTCCTCGACGAAGGCAGGATCGTCCAGGAAGGCACCTACGCCCAGCTCGCCCGGCAGCCCGGCTTGTTCCAGAGGCTGCTGTCCTACCAGATCACCTCCGAACCGGACGGCGAGAGGCACGGGAGACGCACCTGAGCCCCCTGCGCGAGCCGCGCTCCCGGGGGCGGACGCGGGCCGCGGGTAGGTCACCGGGACGGCCCGGGAGGCGGCCGGGTCCGAGGTGGACCCGAGGTACGCAACGGTCACCCGGGCGGTGAAGACGCAGGCGGTGGGGCGCTCGCCGGTTCCTTGCTCGGGGCGGTGGCGATCCGGGCGTGCGCGCCCTGCGGGACGGTCCGGGCTCCCCGCGCTCAACGCCACCCGGTCGGCGCGGCGGCCGGGGCCCTCCGGGGGCAGCGTCCCACCCACGACGAGCCGCACCGGGAGGCACCCCGGCGAACCGCCGTTCACCTGTGTGACCCGCCGGTGGACGAGGGACGGGGCAACCTTCGCGAGGCCGTGTCGGTCTGCTTACCGGGTCGTGCTGTGCGAAGCGGGGGCGGCGGACGACATCGTGGACGGCGAGGGGGAAGCGTGAGCTGGTTCGACACTCTGCTCGACGGTTTGTTCGGTGACGATGAAGGATCCGAGGCGCAACGGGCCTGGAGAGAGCACGAGGAGGCGGAACACGAACGTCACCAGGCCCGGAGCGAACTGCGCGAGGCGGAAGAGCGGTACGCGGCTGCGGTGAGCCGGCTCCTCGCCACTGATCCGGTACCGGTGCTCAGGGAGGCACTGGACACGGGACGGCACTCGCTGAGGGCCCTGAACCTGTTGCGGCAGGTGGGAGCGGACCACCCGGATCTGGTCCGGGCCCTGCTGCCCGAGCTGTACGGGTGCTGCCTGAGCATCGGCAAACCCGGGATCTTCGGCCGCGAGGTCGTGCGGACCCTGAGCAGGACCACGGATCTGCACGACGACCTCGCCCCGCTGGTCGCCGCGACCCTGCGGGACGAGGACGAGGTCACGGACGTCTTCGCGATGCGCGGCCTGGTGATGACCCTCGACGACATCGGCGACACCCGCCTCATGGACCAGTGGCGCCGCGCCGCGCTCGCCTCCACGGACCCCGACGTACGCGAGATCGTCGAGGAGTACCCGCCGGACGAGGCCCCCACCACGCCACGGGAACCGGACGCACCCCAGTGATCCGGGGCGGAGTCGGCGAGGACAGCGGCTGCTGACCCGATGGGTCGCCCCCGCCTGCGCCCCGTACCACGCGGGCCCGCCGCCGCGGGTGTGGCAGGCCGGGAGCGCCGCCGGACGACGGCGACGTCCCTCCCGCCGGGGCGGGAGGGGGCGGAGAGGACGCTGAGGCGGAGTGACGGAACAGGGCCGGTGTCGCCGGTGGACCGGCCTCGGGCGGCTTCAGGAGAGGGCGGTCGGCTTGCGGGGCGGCGGGACGGCGCGGAGCAGTTCCCACAGAGGGCGTGAGCCGGACGCCCACACCCCGAGGGTGTGGCGGTCGACCACGTGGAGGCGCTGCTGCTGGGCGAAGGTCACGGCCGGCTTGGTGACCCGGCCGTTCGTCACGATGACCGCGACGTCGGCGCCGTGGACCTGGCGGGCGGTGCCGTTGAGGACCTGCAGGTCCGGGGTTCCCACCGCGGAGCCGGCCGAGCCCTTGCTGCGGTGTTTGCACTGGATCACCCAGCGCCTGCCGTAGGGGTCGGTGGCCTTCACGTCGGCCCCCAGGTCCCCGCCGCCCCCGACGCGGACCGCGTCCCGGCAGCCGTCGCGGCGCATCAGGTCCCGCACCGCCTCCTCGAACCGGGCATGGTGCAGGGCGTCCAGCTGGGGCAACGCGTAGCGCAAGCCCTGCGCACGGACCGCTTCCCACCGTGCTTGCTGCCGCTTGTGGTGGAGCCAGGCGCTGCCGGCCGGCAGCGCGAGCGCGCCGATGACGACCAGGACCCACCAGTGGGTCAGCAGCCAGTCGACAACGGCCGCCACCAGGGCGACGGCCAGGACCGTGGCGACGAGGAAACCCACCAGCCGGTCGTCCCCGCGCCGGCGTCGGCTGCCGGGCGTACGGGGCCGCCGCGCCGGCGGGCGCCCGGCCGCCGCCCGGCCCCTGCGCGCGCGGGGGCTCACCGGCTCGCCTGCGCGACGCCGCCCACGAACTCCCCCAGGATGTTCAGGATCCCCTGGCCCACCGGGGTGGGGGCGAGCAGGACGCCGAGCGCCAGGACGATGACCACGGTCAGTTTCTCGTCGCGTCGGCTACGGGCCTCGGTGCGCCGCCGCAACCGGAGCACCACGATGACCGCGAGCAGCACCGCCACGTTGATCGTCAGCAACCGCCGGACCCCCCACCCGATCCACCGGCCCCCTCGTGGTGAGGAGGCCCAACCGGTGTTCTTGTGTAGGGGGCGCGCGGGGGCGCACGGGCCGGATTGCCGGCGAATGGCAGCAAAGCGACGTACTGGCCGAATCTCATGCACGGGAAGGCGACTCGCCTACCGCATGGACGACGCTCCTCGGCGGCGGCCCGCACCCCCCTCTCGGGCGGTGGGCCTCGTACGGTGCGCGTCCGGCGTGGCCCCGCCGTCCACGCCGTCCCCGCTCCCGGTGGCCGTCTTGGCGCAGACGCCGGGACGGCGGCGCCGGCCTCGGCGAGGACGGTGGGGGCCGGGTGCCCGGGTGCGGTCGGGTGGGGGCATCGCCGCCGGCGCGCCCGTCGCGGTGCCGGGGCGGGTGGATCCGCACGGGTCGCGATCCACCGGCCCCGGGCCGTCCGCTCCTCGCCGGGCAGGCCGCGGAGAACCGGACCGGGCCGCGGGTGGTGCCCGGTCGAAGAGGCGCTCACCGGGTCGGTCGCGTGGTGGGCGGTCCTCCGCGTGGCAGCGGGAAGGGTGCGGGTTTCCTCCTTCCGCCTCCGGGAGGCGTCGAGGTCGGCTTCGTCTGCTACGAACGGGTCGCGCCGCCCCACAGTTCGGTGCTGTGGGCGTCGATGAGGGCGCGGATGTGGGCCAGGGCGTCACTGACCGGTTGCGGGTCGAGTCGTCGACCGTCGCGCAGACGCAGGGCGACGAGGTCGCCGGCGGCTTCCGCGGCGCCGATGACGGCCTGGTAGGGAACCAGGCGGGCTTGTCGGATGCGGGCGCCCAGACTGCCGCGTTCCGGCCCGGCGGTCTCCACGCGCAGCCCGAGGTCGGCGCACCGTTCGGCGAGCGCTTCGGCGTGGGGCGATTGGGCGTCGGAGACGGGGAGGACCACGAGTTGGGTGGGGGCGATCCAGGCGGGGAAGGCGCCGCCGTGCCGTTCGATGAGATGGGCGACGGCTCGCTCCACACTGCCGATGATGCTGCGGTGGACCATGACCGGGCGGTGCCTGGCGCCGTCCGCGCCGATGTAGCGCAGGTCGAACCGCTCGGGTTGGTGGAAGTCGACTTGGACGGTGGAGAGGGTGGACTCCCGGCCGGCGCCGTCGGTGACCTGGACGTCGATCTTGGGGCCGTAGAACGCGGCCTCTCCCCTGGCCTCCTCGTAGGGCAGGCCGGAGCGATCGAGGACCTCGGTCAGCAGGGCGGTGGACCGTTGCCACTTGTCGGGCGCGGCGACGTACTTGCCACCGGGGCCCGGGAGGGAGAGCCGGTAGCGGGTCGCGGTGATGCCGAGCGCCTCGTACGCCCGGCGGATCATCTCCAGCGCCGCCTGCGCCTCCTCGGCGACCTGGTCCAGGGTGCAGAAGATGTGCGCGTCGTTGAGCTGGATGGCCCGGACGCGGGTCAGTCCGCCGAGCACGCCGGAGAGTTCGGAGCGGTACATGCCGCCGAGTTCGGCCATGCGCAGGGGCAGTTCGCGGTGGCTGTGGGGGCGGGAGCGGTAGATGACCGCGTGGTGGGGGCACAGGCTCGGCCGCAGGACGACCTGCTCGCCACTGATGTCCATCGGGGGGAACATGTCGTCGCTGTAGTGCGCCCAGTGCCCGGAGATCTCGTACAGCTCCCGTTTGCCGAGCACCGGCGAGTACACGTGCTGGTAGCCCGCTCGCCGCTCGGCGGAGCGGATGTACTCCTCCAGGGCGTGCCGCACGGCCGCGCCGTCGGGCAGCCAATAGGGCAGCCCGGCGCCGATCAGCGGGTCGGTGTCGAACAGGTTCAGTCCACGGCCGAGCCTGCGGTGGTCGTGCACGGTGGTCATCGCGGTCTCCTCGCTGGTGGCGGGGCAGGTGACCGGGCCCATGACGAAGCCCCGGGGCACTTGCCCCGGGGCTTCGGATCAGGTCGTCTGTCAGCGCGCCGGGACACTCTCCGGCGTCGTCGTGATGGCAGCGCGCTTCATGTCGACCACCGTAACAGGGCTCCCCGTCTCCTGGCGGTCGTTTTCCGGCTGTCGTGCGAGGGCGGTGGGAAGGGCCTCGTTCCCCTGCTTTCCGGGCCGGAGGCCGCTGGGGCGGGAGATGCCGCGCGCACCCTGCGGGACTCGCCGTGCGTCGTTTCCCGGTGGGTGGCGGGGGTGCTGTCCTTGGTCGGTGGCTGCTTGTTCCGCGCGAGCGCGATGTCCGGGCGCCGGCGGACGGGCGCCGTCGGGGCGGGCCGCGGGCGGGGCAGTGCCCGGTCGTTCGGGAACGACCGGGCTCGGCGGCGTCGTGCCCGGGTGGACGGGAACGTCAGAAGGCCAGGCTCCAGCCGTCGAGGTAACCGGGGTCGACGGTGAAGATGCCGGGGGTGTTGTCGGTGACGCGCAGCTTCCACGTGCCGTCGGCCGGCACGGCCGACGCGTCGACGGTGAACGTGTCGTGGAGTTCCCTTCCCTAGTCGGCCCGGTGGCCCGCTCCACCCCCGCAGGGCAGGACCGCGGTCCCGGCCGGGGGCCGACACGCCTCCCCCGTCCGCCCTTCGCCTACCGCGCCGGGGCGGCACGCTCCCGCGTCAGGGTGCCGAGCACCCGGATGTGGGGGCGGCCGTCGGCGTCCGGGTCGGTGACGGCGGCGCGTACGCCGTAGACGTCGGCGATCAGGGCCTCGGTCAGCACCTCCCCGGGGGTGCCGGCGACGACCACGCGGCCCTGCCGCAGCACCACGACGTGGTCGCAGTACATCGCGGCGAGGTTGAGGTCGTGCAGGGCGACGACACTCGTGACGCCCAGTTCGCGTACGAGGTGCAGCAGGTCGTGCTGGTGCTGGAGGTCGAGGTGGTTGGTCGGTTCGTCCAGCAGGAGTTCCCGCGGCTCCTGGGCGAGTGCCCGGGCGATCTGGGCGCGCTGGCGTTCGCCGCCGGACAGGGTGTGCCAGGTGCGGTCGGCGCGGTCGGCGAGGCCGGTGCGCTCCAGGGCGTCGTGGACGGCCCGTTCGTCCGCCCCCGACAGGGGTGCCCAGGCGCGCCGGTGCGGGGTGCGGCCGAGCCGTACGACGTCGGCGACGGTCAGTTCGACGAGGGTGTCGGCCTGCTGTTCGACGACGGCGACGCGCCGGGCGACGTCCCGGCGGCGCAGGTCCGCCAGCGGCCTGCCGTCCAGGGTGACGACCCCGGACGCGGGGGCCAGGACTCCGCACAGGACGCGCAGCAGGGTGGACTTGCCGGAGCCGTTGGGGCCCAGCAGCCCCGTCACGGCTCCCGGCGGCGGGCAGATGCCGACGCCGTCGAGGATGAGCCGCCCGTCGGCGGCGCGGGAGACGCGGTCGGCGGCGAGGGTCATCGACGGCTCCTGCGGGTCCGGTACAGCACGAGCACGAAAGCGGGTACGCCCACCAGCGAGGTCATCACGCCGACCGGGACCTCCTGGGGTTCGATGACGGTCCGGGCCACGGTGTCGATCCACACCAGGAAGACGGCCCCGCCGAGCGCCGCGGCGGGCAGCAGCCTGCGGTGGCCGGGACCGACGAGGGCGCGGGCGGCGTGGGGCAGCACCAGGCCGACGAAGCCGATGGCTCCCGCCGCGGCGACCAGGGCGGCGGTGAGCAGCGCGGTGGCGCAGAGCAGGACCAGCCGGGCGCGGGTCGTGTCGACGCCGAGGGTCGACGCCGTGTCCTGGCCGAAGGCGAAGGCGTCGAGGGTCCCGGCGTGGCCGAGGCAGACGGCGAGCGCGAGGACCAGGACGGCGGAGCAGATCCACACGTCGTTCCATCCCGCGCCGCCGAGCGAGCCGAGCAGCCAGAACAGCACGCCCCGGGTGGTCTCGGCGTCGGCGGACGTGACCACGATGAAGGAGGTCAGCGCGGAGAACAGCTGCATCGCGGCGACGCCGGAGAGCACGACCCGGTCGGTGGTGCCGCCCAGGGTGTGGCTGAGCAGGAGCATGGCGGCGAACGAGCACACCGCGCCGGCGAAGGCACCGCCGGACACGGACAGCGCGCCGCCGCCGACCCCGAGGACCACCACGGCGACGGCGCCGGTGGAGGCGCCCGAGGAGACGCCGAGGACGAAGGGGTCGGCGAGGGGGTTGCGCAGCAGCGACTGCATCACCGCACCGCACACGGCCAGCCCCGCGCCGCACACCGCGGCCAGGAGGGTGCGCGGGAGGCGCAGGTTCCACACGATGCCGTCGCGGATCGGGGTGAGCCCGTGGGCGTCGCCGCCGAGGTGGCCGGCGACGACGGACCAGACGTCGGTCACGCCGATGTCCGCGGGGCCGATGGTGATCGCCAGGGCGACGGAGAGGAGGAGCGTGCCGAGTCCGGCCGCTCCGCGCAGCAGGGAGGTGGTCACGCGCTCGGGCCGAACGCGCGCAGGGCGGCGGCGACCTGTTCGAGGCCCTCCACCGTACGGATGGTGGGGTTCATGGCCTGGCCGCTCAGCAGCACGTACCGCTTGTCGCGTACGGCGTCCATGTTCCGGGTGACCGCGTTCGACTCCAGGAACTCGATCTTCTTCGCCGCGCTCTCCGCGGTCTGCGCGGTGCGGGTGAGGTCTCCGATCACGAGGAGGTCCGGGTTGCGGTCCGCGACCGTCTCCCAGTTGATCTGGGGCCATTCCTCCGTGGTGTCGTCGAAGACGTTCTTCGCGCCCAGCTCACGCGTGATGACGCCGGGGGCCCCGCAGCAGCCCGCCATGTACGGTGACCGGGCGTCGGAGAACCAGTAGAGCAGAGTGACGTCCGACGCGTCGACGCCCGCCTTCGCCTGGGCGACTCTCGCCTTCAGCCGCGCGGTGAGGTCCTTGCCGCGTTCCTCGACGCCGAAGATGCGGGCGAGGTCCCGTATCTCTCCGTAGACGGTGTCCATCGTGAGCGGCTCGGTGCGGACGCCGTCGCCGCCGCCGGCGTTGTCCTTGCCGACGCAGTCGGACGGGGAGAGGTAGGTGGGCACGCCGAGCTTCTCGAACTGCTCCCGCGAGGCCACGCCGCCCCTGCCGAGGGTGGAGGCGAACGAGGCGGCGACGAAGTCGGGTTCGGCCTCCAGGACCTTCTCGAAGGAGGGGTTGTCCTTTGCCAGACGCGGCACCCCCGCGTTTGCCTTCTCCAGGCCCTTCATGACCGGGTCGGTCCACGTGGCCGTCCCCACCATGCGGTCGGCGAGCCCCAGGGACAGCAGGATCTCCGTCGTGCCCTGGTTCAGGGACACGGCCCGGCGCGGGCCGTCCCCCGTGATCTCCACCTTCCGCCCGCAGTTGTCGAGGCTCCGCGTCGCCTCCGGGGGCGACGCGGAGGGGGCGGGCGCACCGCACCCGGCGAGCAGGAGCGCCCCGCACAGGAGCACGGCGAAGGAAGCGGTCGAACGCGTGACGGTCACGGCATGGTCCCCAACGTCGTGGGCCCATCCGCGGGGCCCGCCCGTACGAATGCGCCAGCAGGTCTTCGGACTCGGGATCGTCCGGACGAGGCGCCTTCCCAGGCCGGTGGTGCGGTCCAGTGGCTTCGTGTGCCTCGCCCGTCACCCTCACCGCTGCGCGTCAGCTCCGGATTCCCACCGGATTCCCTGACCCACGTACGTGCGGGACGTACGGAGTGCGACTGGCTTGCGGAAGTTACCACAAGCACGTCCGCGCCCCAAGATCCGGCCGGAACGCCGTCACGCCGGTCGGCCGGAACCAGGCGTCCTCGCCGTCGGGGCGGGCCTCAGCCTTCCCCGCCCCGCCGCGGCCCGGGGCGATCGGGCCGGCCCGGAAGTCCGCGCAACCGCCGTCCGGGCGTCCGCCCCGACCGGGGAGGCGGCCGGCCGCGGCGCGCTCGGGCCCCGCCGGTCCTCCGCCGCCGGGTGCCGGCGTCCGGGCGGAGGGCACGGATTAGGGTCGGCGCATGAGCGAGCCGTCCTCCGCCCCCTCCCCGCTGCCCCTGAACTCCTTCGCGACGTGGGCGCCCCTGCTGCGCGCGTGGGCCGGCGAAGGCGGGGAGGAGCCCGTGCGCCTGGCCGGTGCCGTCGGCCGGAACGGCTGGAGGTCGTCGCCCGGGGCCCGGCCGCACGGGCGGGCTTCGGCCGCGGAGCGCGAGGCCGTCGAGCGCGTGCGCGACGCCCTCGTGGTGGCCGGCGTCGAGTCCGTGACGTTCTCCGCCCGGATCGCCCCTTCGGGAAGGACCCGGCTGCGGGTGACGGGCCCCGCCGCCGCCGTGGAGTCCGGACCGGCGGGCGGCGCCCTGCTCCTGGTCGAAGGGGCCGTCCCCGAGCCCTGGCGGCGCCTGCCCGACCCGGTTCCCGACGCGCGGCCGGCCCGGTCAGGGGACGCGGCGGCGCTGGAGCGGCGGCTGCGTGAACGTCTGCCCGGCGCCGCCGGGGCCGGCGAGGAGGAGATCGCCGCCACCGAGGAGCGGCTCGGCCTGAGGCTCCCCGACGAACTGAGGGCCCTCTACCGGGTCGTGCGGGGCCGGCGGGAGGACTGGGGGCAGGACGTCCGGGCGGGGGACGCGGCGTACGACGCCGTGGGCTGCGAACTCCTCCCCCTGGACGACCTGTACGTCGCCGACGCCGCGTCCCGGCCGGCCCCCTGGAGGTTCGCCGCCTGCGAGGCCGCCGTCACTCCGCCGGGTGCCGCCGTTCAGCACCTCGTCGGCTCGCCCGGCTGGATCGTGTTCGGCGACAACGGCGGGGGCGACCGGCTGGCGGTCGACCTGACCCCGGGTCCCACCGGACACACCGGGCAGATCGTGCTGCTGAGCCACGAGTCGTTCCTCGGCGCCGAACTGGTCGCCGACTCGCTCACCGACCTGGTGAGGGGGGTCGAACCGCGGGGCCGGCGGCGGCTCCGGTCCTCCGAGCGGGGCGGGGGGCCGGCCGTGGCCCACGTCAACGTGGCGCACCTGCGCAGCGTCGAGGCCGCCGCGCACCCCGGACTGGAGGTGCTCTGCGTCGGGGTGTGGGACGACCCGCCGGTCGACCTCACCCCCGTGGTCGGACTGCCGCGTCTGCGCACCCTCACCGCCTATCCGGGCACCCTCGCCGACCCGCGGCAGATCGGCCGGCTCACCGGACTGGAGTACCTCGAAGTCGGACCGGCGGAATGGCGGGCCCTGTTGGACGCGAAGGCCGTCCCCCGCGGCCTGGCGGCGGTCGGCATCACCACGCACGGCCTGCGCGACCACGAGCGGCTCGTCGACCTCTCCAACGAGATCCTGGCCCTGTGGGGCCGTCCGCCGATCGTCCGCACCGTCGTCGACGGGGACCTGTGGCCGGCGCCGTCCGCCTGACCGGGCGGCCTTCTCGGCCCCCTGTCACAGGACGCGCCTCGCGCACACCCGCCCGCCGAGCACGCCGACGGGGCCGACGGGGCCGCTTTGGAGGACGGGGGGTGCCGGTGTCAGTGCCGGAACTGGCGCCGGTAGGCCGAGGGGCTGACGCCGATGACGTCCCGGAAGTGGTGGCGGAAGCCCGCGCCGGTCAGGCCCACGCGGTCGGCCACCTTGTCGATCGGCTGGTCCCCCGCCTCCAGCAGCCCGGCGCCGGCGCGTACCCGTTGACGGATGAGCCAGCGTCCCGGCGGCGATCCGACCGCGTCGACGAAGCGGCGCTCGAACTGCCGTACCGACAGGTGGGCGACACCGGCCAGTTCGTCGACGGTGAGCCGCCGGTGCAGGTTGTCCAGCGCGTACCGCATGGCGCTGCTGATCGGGTCGTCGGACGGGGCCTCGTCCACCGGGTGCTCCGCGAACTGGGCCTGGCCGCCTTCGCGGTGTGAGGCCACGACCATGCGGCGGGCCACGCGGGTGGCGACGTCGGCGCCGTGGTCGCTGCGGATGAGGTGCAGGCAGACGTCGATGCCGGCGGCGGTGCCGGCGCCGGTGACGACGGATCCGTCGTCGACGTAGAGCACCGACGCGTTGACCTTCACCTGCGGGTGGCGTTCCCGCAGCAGGCGGGCGTGCCGCCAGTGCGTGGTCGCCTCCTTGCCGTCCAGCAGGCCGGCGGCGGCCAGGGCGAACGCACCACTGCATATGGACACCACTCGCGCTCCTCGCCCGTGCGCCTCACGCAGCGCGTGCACGACCGCCGGGGAGACGGGGCGGCGCACGTCCGCGACCGCCGGGACGACGACGGTGTCGGCGTACCGGAGCCGGTCCAGGCCGTGGTGGACCACGATGTCGAAGCCGCCCACGATCCGGTGGGGTCCGGGCACCTCGGCGCACAGCTCGAACCGGTACCACCATTCCACGTCCAGCTCCGGCCGGGGAACCGCGAACGCCTCGGCGACCGTGGCGAGCTCGAAGGGGGGCATCCCGTCGAAGGCGAGGCAGGCGATCCGATGAGGACCCATGACGGAATCCTAGCGGTGCACGTCGTTTCCGACACTTCCGGACGATGCCCACGCGGCCTGACCCTTGCCCTATGCACGTGGATACCACCGCTCCGCTGACGTTCGGGATGCTCGTCTTCGACGAGGTCGAGGTCCTCGACATGGGAGGCCCCTTCGAGGTCTTCAGCACCGCCGGCCGCCTGGCCCGCACCGAGGACGGCCCCCTGCTGAGAGTGCTGACGGTCGCGGCAGCCGATCGCCCGGTCCGCTGCCGCGGAGGGCTGCGGGTCGTGGCGGACCACACCCTCGACGAGGATCCGCCCTTCGACGTGCTGGTGATCCCCGGCGGCGTCACCGCGGCGGTCGAGGCGGACGCGAACGTCATCGACTGGCTGGCCCGGCGCCGACAGACCTCCGTGCTGACGTTCACCATCTGCACCGGGGCCTTCCTGCTGGCCTCCACCGGGGCCCTGGACGGCCGCCCGGCCACCACCCACTGGGAGGACCAGGAAGAACTGGCCCGCCGCTGGCCGGCCGTCCGGGTGCGCACCGACGTCCGGTGGGTCGACGACGGCGACATCGTCACCTCGGCGGGGATCAGCGCCGGCATCGACGCCAGCCTGCACATCGTGAGCCGGCTCGCCGGCGAACGGCTCGCCCGCCGCACCGCCACCCAGATGGAGTACACGTGGGCGGCCGGGCCCATCGCCCGAACCGTTCCGTCGGGCGGGACCCCGCCACGCTCGAGCACTCCCTCGAACGGCTGACCGGGTGCGTCGACGGCCACCGGCGGCGGGAGCCGTTCGTCCCGGTGCGCGCCCCGGTGCCGCCGGAGCGGGCCGCCGCCCTCCTCTCAGGCGGTGACCGGATCGGCCGGCGAGGAGCCGGACGCCGCGGTCTCCTCTCCGGCCCACCCGGGCGCGGGGGGGGGGGGGGGGGGGG
>NZ_BMSV01000002.1:0-682035 GCF_014649335.1 Streptomyces roseolilacinus | reverse complement strand
GGGGGGGGGGGGGGGACAGAGGTGGTGTCGATGGCCGCAGGAGACAAGAACCGTTGCCGTACTAATCCCTGATCTTGAGGAACCGCATCCGCGTCGCCCCGTTGCTGTCGGTGCCCCCGGCCTCGGCGGTGGAGATCTTGCCGCCGGTGAGGACGAACATCAGGTGCAGGCGGACCGTACGGGGGCCGGAGGCGACCGTGTACTCGGTCATGATGTGCGTCGTTCCGCCCTGCTGCTCCTGGCGTTCCGCGTTGATCGCCGCGATCTGGGTGAAGCTCGTCAGGAGGGTGTCCGCGGTCTCGTCCCGCAGCCAGCCGATGATGTAGCCGCTGCCGCCGGTGGCGGAACCGAGCGAGTACCGCACGTCGCTGTCGATGTGGTACACCCCGGCCTCCGGGAGTACGACGTCGGACTCCGGGACCGGTACGTCGGCACCGGCCTTGGCCAGGAGGTTGGCGTGCTGCCGCTCGGTGTTGAGGAACCCGCTCACCGGTGTGAGACGGGCGCCGACCCGCCACCTCTCGGGGCAGCCGCGCGTCCCGGTGACGTCGATGTCCACCGACCGTTCGGTGCCGGTGTTGCCACCGGGCGCGATGCCCGTCACGTCGATCCGGGGTACGAGCAGCCCGCCGGTCGTGTTCCGGGCGGCGTTGCACGGGGACGGGTCCAGTGCGGGGGTGTCGGGCGCGTACAGGCATCCGTCGCTGCCCCGGACGATGGCGTTGCCCCGGTCGGTGGACAGGCACGGCGGACGGGCGGGGGCGCATCCGTCCTGGCAGGAGACGACCGGGACGACCGGCGGGACGGGGGCGTACGGGGTCGAACCGTCGAGGGTGTCGGTGGTGCAGGTGACCGCTCCGTCGCAGGTGCGGCACGTCGTACGCAGGAACGACCTGCCGCAGCCCGGGGTGGCCGCCCGCACGGTGAGGACGAAGCTGTCGACCGTCCACTGCTTGGGGCCGACCCGGCAGGCGTCGTCGTTGCCGGTCTCCAGGTTGAGCTCTATGACGACCTTTCCGGCGAGGACGTCCGCGAGGGGCACGGCAGTCGGCGGGATGACGCCGTCGTCCTCACCGCCCGCCGGCAGATCGGGCGGGCCCAGGAGGTCGGTGCGGACCGGGGTCGTGCCGTTCCACAGGGCGAAGCGGCCGTAGAGCCGGCACGCCGTGCTGCTGCCGTCGTTGCGGACGTGGACCGAGGCGCTGACCGTGACCTCGGCGGGCTTGCCGCGCAGCGACGCGGGGTCGACACGTACGACGCCGGCGAGCCAGGTGTGCTGCCCGTTGTGCGTCCCGTCGTCGGCCGGGAACGTGCCGGTGCCGCTGTCCAGGATGGTCTGGGCAACCACGGGGTCCAGCGCGGCGTGGGTGTGGGCGATGGTGTAGTACGGCGTCGGGTCGATGCTCCTGGCGGTCGCCGTGACCCGGTACGGCGCGGAGTCGCGCAGCGGGATCGTCTCGCAGTGCTCACACTGCCTGGGGTCGCAGCACGAGGAGCCGCAGCGAGTGGAGCCGGAGCGCCCGGAGTCGGCACACCTGGATGGGGGGCAGGGGACGGGAAGGCGGGCCGGCTCGGTTGGCTGTCGGCCACCGACGGCGATCGGAGACTGTGCGCAGCCGCATCCACTCATGGGACAACTCCTCGTGTGGGGTGGGGTGGCAGCAGTGACGGCGTGCCGCCGTGCCGCTCGGGGCACGGGTGCACGGGTGCACGGGCGAATGAGGTGTCGCGCGGCCGGAGCGCACGGGAACCGCTCCGGAACGGGCCTGTCGGAAACTCACGGCGGACCGGAAGCCTGCCGAGCGACGGGCAGGAAGAGGGAGAAGGGGAAAGGTGAGGAAGCCCGCCCGGACGCAGGCATATCGAAAGCTCATCCGTTCAGCTTCTCTGAAGCCGTTCCTAACGTACTATCTCGTGATCTGCCGGGCATTAACTCGAAAGAGTGGTTGCTTCTCATCGGGCGGCCGGCGGCCTCTTCCCGGCGCCGCACTCCGCCGCCCGACGAAGCCCCGTACCCGGAACAGGGCCCCGGACCCGGGCCGTTGACGGCGAAGGACACCCCGGCGCGGACCCGAGCGGGGCCGGTCGACTGCCTGCCGGCCCCACGAACGCCGTCCACGCCACCACCTGGCCTTCCTCGGCCTCGCCGCAGCCGTCCGCCGCCACGAACGACTCCTCCGCCTCACCCCACAGGGCACGGCTTAAGCTGGGCGGGCCAGGCGGGGAACGCTCCATACGGCGGCGGAGACGACGCGGTCGTGGGGGCCGCCTTCGACATCGGGAACGACCTGCTCCAGGGAGTGCGATGCCGCAGATCGAGCTTTCGGCCGGAACCATCGACTACCAGGACACCGGCGGCGACGGGCCGGTGCTGGTGTTCTGCCACGGCATGCCGATGAACGAGACGCAGTGGCGCAAGGTGGTGCCGCTGTTGGACGGGTACCGCTGCGTCCTGCCCACGCTGCCCCTCGGGGGGCACCGCAGGCCGATGGCCCCGGGAGCCGACCTGTCCCAGCGGGGAATCGCGCTGCTCCTGGGGGAGTTCCTCGAACGGCTCGGCCTCGATGACGTGACCCTCGTCCTCAACGACTGGGGCGGCGGCCAGTTCCTGGTGTCGGAGGGCAAGGCCCAGCGCGTCGCGCGCTTGGTGCTGGTGGCCTGCGAGGCGTTCGACAACTTCCCGCCGGGGCCCGCCAAAGCGGCGGCCGCGGTGTGCAGGGTTCCCGGTGCCGTCTGGCTCCTGACCCGGCTCATGCGCGTCCCCGCTTTCCGGAAGAGCCGCAACGGATACGGCGGGATGAGCTTGCGCGGGATCCCCGACGAGATCATGGCCGACTGGTTCGCCCCCGCCACCCGCAGCAGGGCCATCCGCAGGGACTTCGCCAAGTTCGCCACTTCGGCGCCCAGACGTGAGGTCCTGCTGGCCTGGAGCGAGCGGCTGCGCGACTTCGACCGCCCGGTGCTGGTCGTCTGGGCGACGGAGGACCGGCTGATGCCCCGTGAGCACGGCCGTCGGCTGGCGCAGCTGTACCCGCAGGGTCGGCTGGTCGAGATCGCCGACTCGTCCACCCTCGTGCCGGAAGACCAGCCCGAACGGCTCGCCGAAGCGCTCACCGACTTCCTGACCCGAACCGGGGCGGAGCCGGTGCGGCCCGCCGGCTGAGCCGAGGGGACGACGCGGGCGTCCCGACCCGGCCCGTACGCAGGTGAAGCGGCCGGATGGGAAGGTCGGCCGCCGGGGCCGCCGGCGTCCTCGGCGCGGGTGACGGGTGGTCACGCGGTTCGCCTCTCCCAAAAGCGCCTCGACACGGCCCCCGGTTCGCTCACCCGTCGAGCAGTTGGGTGCTCGCCAGTTCGCCGTAGAGCGCGTCCCGCGCCATGAGGTCGGTGTGGGTGCCCACGGCCCGTACCCGTCCCGCCTCCATGACCACGATCCGGTCCGCCGTGGTCACGGTGGACAGGCGGTGAGCGACCACGAGCACGGTCGTGTCGCGGGCGGTTTCGGTGATCGTGTCGCGCAACGCCGCTTCGTTGACCGCGTCGAGCTGGGAGGTGGCCTCGTCCAGCAGCAACAGCATCGGGCGGCGGAGCAGGGCCCGGGCGATCGCCACGCGCTGGCGTTCGCCCCCGGAGAGCCGGCCGCCCCGGTGGCCGACGTCGGTGTCCAGCCCGCGGGGCGAGCGGTCGATCACCTCGTCCAGCCGGGTCAGGCGCAGAACACGCGCGAGTTCCTCCCCGGAGGGGACGGCACCGCCGAGCGTCAGGTTGTCCCGCAGGGTGCCCGCGAGGACGGGGACGTCCTGTTCGACGTAGCCGATGGAGGCGCGCAGCCGGTCCAGCGGCCACTGCCTCACGTCCTTCCCGCCCAGCAGGACGCGGCCGGAGTCGGGGTCGTAGAAGCGCTCCACCAGGGAGAAGACCGTGGTCTTGCCCGCGCCCGAGGGGCCGACGAACGCGGTCAGCCCGCGGGCGGGGAGGGTGAAGGAGACCTCGTGGTGGACTCGGGGGGCTCCGGGCCGGTAGGCGAAGGACACCCGGTGGAACGCCACGTCGAGGGGCGCGCGCCCGGCTGTCTCCCCGCCCCGCGCGGCCCGCCTCGTGGTGGGCGTCCGCCGCCCGCCGTGCGCGGCCCGCTCGGCTCCCCCGCCCTGTTCGGTGTGTTCCGCGTTCTTCGTGTGCTCGACGTGTTCCGCGTACTCGACGTCGAGCTCCTCCACCTGCTCGATGCGGACCGCGGCCGCCGAACCGACCTGTAGCTGGCCGACGCCCTCGACCAGCTGCCCGATCCGGGGGGCGAGGGCGAACAGGTAGAGCAGGAAGGCGACGAGCGTGGAGACGCCGATGGCCCCGGAGGCGACGCGTGCGCCCCCCACCCCGAGCACCACGAGGAAGCTGACCTGGACGACGACCGCCGAGGCCGTCGCCGACACCGCCTCCCATCCGGCGGCGTGCACCCCGGTGCGCCGCGCCTCCTCGGCCGCCCGGTGCAGCGCTTCGGCCTCCCGGTGCTCGGCCCCGAACGCCTTGACGGTACGGAAGGCTCCCAGGGCCCGCTCCAGGGCGACCCCGATGCGGCCCACCGCCTCCTGCGTGCGGCGGGTGGCCCGGCCGATCCGGGGCGCCACGAGGGCGACGACGACGCCGACGAAGGCGACGACCGCGAGGGTGACGCACAGCAGCACGGCGTCGAGCAGTCCCATCAGGACGACCGTCGCCACGGTGACCAACGTGCCGGTGACCGCCGCGGACACCGCCTGCGGGGCGGTCTGGCGCAGCAGCGTCGTGTCGGAGGTGACCCGGGCGATCAGGTCGCCGGGTTCGGTGTCCTCCACCACGGGCACGCGGAGCCGTAGGATCCGGTCGACCAGCCGGCGGCGGGCGGCGCAGACGACGGACTCAGCCGAGCACTGCAGCAGGTAGTGGCCCAGTCCGGCGAGGAGGGCCCCCGCGACCACCAGCAGGCTGAGGACCACGACCGGGCCGGCCGCGGGCTGCCCCTGTCCCATGTCGTCCATCACGCGCTTGGCCGCCAGCGGCTGGGCCAGGCCCAGGACGCTGCCCACCAGCCCGGCGACGAGACCGGCGGTGATGCGGGCGCGTTGCGGGCGCAGATGCCCCACCAGCGCCCGGTGGCCCGACCGGGCGGCGCCGGTGCCCCCGGGCGCCGGGTGCGCCTTCGGAGCGGCGGGGCCGTCGCCGGTGGCCTCGACGGCGGACGCCCCGGTCATCGCCGTGCTCCGCGGTGACAGGGCATCTGCTCACTCCACGGTGAAGAAGCGCTGGAAGTAGTCGGCCGGCGCGTCCTCGCCGACGAGGACGCCTTCGGCCTCCACCCAGGCGTGCGCGGCGAACGGCGGTCGGGTGCGCACCCCCACGCACCAGACGGGCCACAGGCCGTAGCAGCGGCACAGCAACACGGTGGCCAGGGACCGGGGCAGGCATCCTTTGTGCCCTCCGGCGGCGAGGCTCACGGCGAGCACCGTCTGCCTCACCGCGGCCGCCTCGGCGAGGGTGGCGGGCCTGGCACCGCCGCGCATCCGGCTCAGGACGGCTCGGATGCGGTGGGGCGGCTGGGTCGCCAGCAGGTGGGCGCAGGCCACCGCCGCCCGTGCCAGGAGACGGCGGGCGACCGGAACGGAGCGCGGGTCGTAGGGCATCGCTTCCGGTGTCGTCATGCGTACCTCTTCGTTCCGGGGAGAGGGGTTGGGCGGTCGTACGGGCGGGCGGACCACCGGGCGAAGGCCACCGGGCGGGAAGGCTCGTCCCGCGCGGGCAGGGCCGGCGGTGGGCCGGGGGGGCCGGGCGCCTCGTGTCCCGGGGCGGGGGCTCCACCGGCCGGTGGGCCGGAAGCGCCCGGGGCCCCTACGGATCGGGGACGACGAGTCCCGCGTCGCGCAGTTCGTCGGTGATGCGCCTGACGTCTTCGGCGGCCAGGTCCGTGTCGACGTCGTCGTACCGGGTGGTCAGGATCTCGACGGCCCGCTCGGGGCCGCCTCCGTCCAGCAGGTTCCGCAGGACGACGGCGGCCGTCGGGTTGAGTGTCCAGTACTCGGCGCTCTCCTGGTCGAGGAGCGCCAGGCCGTACTCGGTCTCGGTCAGCAGGACACCGTGCTTCAGCGTGGGCATCGGTTCACCTCTCCTCGTGTTTGCCGCCGACCGGGCGGGGTGCCGTCTCCCGTGAGCGCAGCCACACCTCACAGGCGACGGTGGGGTGCAGCAGGTAGCTCTCCGTCTCCGCCGAAAGGGCGCGGCGGCACCATTCGCGCAGGACGCGTTCGTCGACCAGGCCGAGCCGGGCCAGTCGGGACTCCTCGCACAGCGCCAACAGGGCCGGGCGGTGCTCCCGCAGGCCGGCCTCCTCCTCAAGGGTGGCGTTCGCCTTGGTGCCGCGGGTGCGGACCGCCTCGGGCACGATGCCGCGCATGGCCTCGACGATGAGGGGCTTGTAGCGCCAGGGGGTGATCCGCTCCTGTGGCCGGACGGCGAGGGCCGCCTCGATGACGCGGGCGTCGTAGTAGGGGGCGGAGACGGTGATCCCGAGTGGGGCGGCCATCTGCCCGATGTGCCGGGTCCACTGCGAGATGCCGTCCATCGCGACCAGTTCGCGGTGTTCGCCGTGCCCCCTGCCCCGGGGTTCGACGGCGGACGGGCCGGTGCGCAGGAGTTCGCGGGCCGCCGCGACGGCGTCCGCCGTGGCCCAGGGCGGCATCCGCGGCGGTACCGCCCAGTCGAGCAGCGGCTCGTCGGCGGCGACCGGGGGTTCCGTCAGGTCGCGGGCCGTCCGCTCGGTCCAGGCGCGGTAGGGGCGCCGGTCCAGGAGCTGGCGCAGCACCGCCCGTCGGGTCCACTGGTACTTGGCGGCGTACCCCCGGGCCGAGCGCAGTGCGACGAGGGGGTGGGTGAGCACCAGCGCGTGCAGCCGGGCGGGTGCTCCGGCCAGGAGTTCGTCACCGCCCAGGCCGGTGAGGTGCAGGCCGGAACCTCGGGCCGCGGCCAGCTCCACGATGCCCATGCGGCGGTTGCGGTCGACGGTGAGGATGCTGGGGGTGTCCAGGACGTCGTCGAGCGTGTCGATCCCGTCGAACGTCATGGCCACGTCGCCGGCCGGTACGACGTGGTGTTCCACGCCGCCCAGGGCTTGGACGGTGCGGCCGGCCCAGTGCACGTCGTCGCCGGCCTCGTCGTGGAGGGCGGCGGTGTAGGCGACGACTTCGGCGTCGCCGCGCACCGCGGCGCAGTACACCGCCGTGGAGTCCAGGCCGCCCAGGTCCGACGTCACCAGGTCCCGGCCTCGGGTGCGCACCTCCACCGCTTCGACGAGCGCGTCCCTCAGGCGCCCGGCGCCCTCGGCCAGAGGGACGACGGGGTCGGGCGGCGACCACCAGCGCGTGGTGCGGGTGCGCCCGTCGGGGAGCAGGGTCAGGTGGTGGCCGCCCGGCAGTGCGTGCAGTCCCCGCCACAGGGGGGCGCCCGCCCAGGGGTACGGCACTCCCAGGGTGAGCAGTTCGAGGGCGATGCGGCGCTCGTCGAGTCCGACACCGACCAGTTCGGCGAGGACGTCGGCCCGGTCGCAGGCCACGCCCACCCTTTCGGAGCCGGGCGGTGCCGTCTCGGTGTGGAAGACGCGCCGCAGCTCGACGACGGAGCCCCGCACCCGGACCCGGCCGGCTCCGCTGGCGATCAGGTGGAAGCTGCCGGCCCAGTCGGCGGCGTGGTCCAGTGCCTCCAGGGAGCGGGCGCGGGTCACCGCAGCGGCGGCCCGTTCGGCGTCCCGCGCAGTGGCGGCGTGCTCGCCGGTCACCGCGACACGGGTGCCTTCGTGTTCCCCCACCACCATGGCCCGCAGCGCCCAACGCCCCACGATCCAGGGCCTTCCCGAGGCGTGGCGCAGGTGCCGTGACGCGTGGGCGAGGGCCTTGGCGGCGAGGGGGGCCGCCGCGTCGGTGTCGGGAAGGACGACGAACCAAGCGGGCACGGCCTGGAGTGACAAGGAGGGGTCCATGTACCTCGGCCTTCGGTCGGTTGCTCGGGCAGCGGAGCGGGTGGTGGCCGGATGCCACCACCCGCGGGGCCGGGCCGGCTCGACGGCCTGCCCGTGGGTGCGCCCGCCCGGGTGGGGCGGGCGACCTGTGTCAGAGGAATTGCTTGCCGCCGAGAACGTCCTTGGGACCGGTGTTCTTGATGCCGGTGACCTTGCGGAAGCTGCCCGCCTTCGTGAGGGTGGGACGCTCGTACGTCATGATCCTTCTCCTTCGGTTTCGAGGGTGCTGTACCCGACAGGCGCGTGTACGGTGAATCCTGCTCGGATTTCCGGAGGAAATCGCGAGCGGGGCATCTGCGCCACTTTCAAGCCAAGTGCGAAAAACTCATTACCGCAATGCCTTCGGTTGGGGCTTGAGGAGGTGCGGGCGGGGCGCGTGGGATAACTCCTGTCGACGGCTTTCTCCCTTCACGCCCCCACCCCTGTGGACGACGAGGCCGGGGAGTGCCCCTCAGGGGTGAAGGATGGCTGGGCCGTGCCCGGAGCGGGGTATGCGGAATCGAATGGCCCCCAGGGCGTCGGAGGAGGCCGCGAAGACGCTGGTGCCCTCGCCGAGGACGCGGTCGCGGGACGGCGGGGGCGCAGGGCGGATCGTGACGGGGCATCATGCGCGGCGATCGCCCGCGTGCCGGTCGGTGGCTGCTTCCGGCCGGTGCCGGCGCCCTGCTTCGGCGTCTCGGAGTCGGCCGCGCGCCGACGGTTCCCGATCCGGCTGCGGGCCGGGGCGGCGGGGGTGATGTCGGCGTGCCTTCGGCGGGCTCGCCCGCGGCCGTCTTCCGCCCGGCGCGCGATGCCGGCGCCGGGGGTGACCGGCCTCGGACCATCCCGTTCGGCTCGGCCCGCGCCCGCGCCCCGGCGTCGCGGACACCGCCGGGCGAGGCGCCACCGGGGTGTGACCCATGACACATGCGGGTTCTGTCAGCAATCGGGGCGCCGTCCCGCTCAAGCCATCGGGAACAAGCGAACCGACAGGAGCGAGACATGAAGCACCGCATCGTCGTCCTCGGCGCCGGCTACGCCGGGGCCTACGCGGCCGGGAACCTGGCCCGCCGGCTGTCCCCGGCGGACACCGAGATCACCGTGGTCAACGCCGAGCCGGACTTCGTCCAGCGGCTGAGGCTGCACCAGCTCGCGGCCGGTCAGGAGATCGAGGCTCCACGGCTCGCCGACGTCTTCGCGGGCACGGGGATACGGCTGCGCCTGGCCCGTGTCACCGCCCTCGACCCCGACCGCCGAGCCGTCGCCGTGGCCGACACCGACGGCGGTGGTGGTGAGCTCGGCTACGACACGCTTCTCTACGCGCTCGGCAGCCACGGCGCCGACCGCGGCGTCCCCGGCGTGGCCGAGCACGCCTTCGACGTCGCCGGGCGACCCTCGGCGCTGCGCCTGTGCGCGCGCCTGGACGGCCTGGGCAGGCGGGGCGGGGGCGGGAACGTGGTGGTCGTCGGCGACGGGCTGACCGGCATCGAGACCGCCACCGAGATCGCCGAGTCCCGGCCCGGCCTGTCGGTGACGCTGATCGCCCGCGGTGAGCTGGGCGCCTCGCTCTCCGCCGGGGCCCGCGACCACCTGCGCCGGGCCTGCGACCGGCTGGGCATCACCGTCCTGGAGCACAGCACCGTCGAAGCCGTCGAGGCGAAGCGGGTCCGGTGCGCCGACGGCACCGCCCTGGCGTCCGACGCGACCGTGTGGACGGCCGGGTTCGCGGTCAGCCCCATCGCCGCCGCCGGCGGGCTGGAGGTCACCGGGGAGGGCCGGATCGTCGTCGACCGCGCCATGCGGTCGGTCTCGCACCCGAACGTCCACGCCGCCGGCGACAGCGCCTACGCCATCGGCGACAACGGCCGGCCGCTGCCGATGTCCTGCGCTTCGGCCGGCCACACCGGCATGCGGGCCACGGCCACGATCGTGGGACACCTGACCGGCCGCACGGTCCCGAGCACCAGGCTGGGGTACCTGGGCAACCACATCAGCCTCGGGAGGCAGGACGGTATCCTCCAACTGGTCGACGACGAAGCGCGGGCGAAGCCGCAGTACGTCGGCGGGTGGAGGGCCGCGCGGATCAAGGCGGGCGTCCTCAGGATGTCGCTGTGGACCACCTCGCACCCGACCTTCGGCCTGCCCAAGCGCAAGCATCGCCTGGCCGCCGTGCAGGAGGCGTCCGCCGAGAGGGCGGCCGCGTGACCGCCTCGTGAGGACTTTTCGCGTGGACACCACCGCCATGGATCGTTTCGACGTCGGCCGGTTCGAGGCCTGCCGCAACCGGCTGGCCTCGCTGGCGTACCGGTTGCTGGGCTCCGCCGCCGACGCCGAGGACGCCGTGCAGGATGCCTTCCTGCACTGGCAGGCCGCGGACCGGCGGCGGATCAGGGTGCCGGAGGCGTGGCTGACCAAGGTCGTCACCAACCTGTGCCTGGACCGGCTCCGCTCGGCGCAGGCCCGCCGCGAACGCACCGCCGGCGCCTGGCTGCCCGAACCGCTCCTCGACGGCGATCCGATGCTCGGCCCGGCGGACACGTTCGAGCAGCGCGAATCGGTCTCCCTGGCCGTACTGACGCTCATGGAGCGCCTGTCACCCGTCGAGCGGGCCGTCTACGTCCTGCGGGAAGCGTTCTCCCACGGTCACGCCGAGATCGCCGAGATCCTCGGCATCACCGAGTCCGCGAGCCAGCAGCACCTGCACCGGGCCCGGGAGCGGATCTCCGCCGCGCGCCGCCGCGGCAAGGACGAAGTCGACCGGGCGTCCGCCCGGAGGATCGTCGAGGAGTTCCTCGCCGCCGCCTCCTCAGGGCGCACCGAACGGCTGGTCGCGTTGCTCACCGACGACGCGACCGCGATCTCCGACGGCGCCGGTCTGGCCGGGAGGCTGCTGCGGTTCGACACCGCGCAGCGTGTCGCCGCCGTCGCACGGGCCGGCTTCAAGCCCACCCCCGCGAAACGGCGACTCGCCGGTGGCACGCCCGCCGTCCACTACGCGCTCGTCAACGGGGCTCCCGCCGTCCTCTTCGTACTCGGCGACCGGGTCATCGGCACCGTGGCGTTCGACATCGCCGACGACGGGATCACAACCGTGCGCGGCATCGCCGCCCCCGCCCGCCTCGTCCGCCTCACCGAGGCCTGGCGGCAGCGGGAACCGGACGCGCCGCTCGTCGCCGCGTGGTGACCCGACGCCGGCCGCGGCCGGGCGCGGCGCCCGCGTCCGGTTCGCGTCCCGCCCCCCCGGGCGCCGAACGCCCCGCCCCGGCCGCCCGGTGGCCGGGGCGGGCGTGGAGCGGGCCGCCCGGGCCGGTGAGTGGCGGCGCCGGACACATACGTCCCGGACGTGCCCGCGCTCCGGCCGCCCGGCGGTTCCTGGACGCACGGCCCGGCTCCTCCACCGGGGTCGGATGGCGGGGGTCTTCTCGGTGGAGGTCTCCCCCGTACCGCCGAGCGCCCTGGAGGGTGCCGGTGTCGCGTGCTGCTCGGGTGAGGGGGAGGCCGGTGGGCACTGCCCGCCGGCGCGGGGAGACCGCGGACCACGATCAACACGCGGGCGTCCCCGGGCCGTTGGAAGCCGCTTCCCCGATGGTTCCCGGGACGATCGCCACGGAGAACGACATCACGGTGAGCGACGTCCGGGAGTGCCTCACCCCCGATGAGTGGGAGGCGGCCCTCGGGCCGCCGGAGGAAACGGGTGACGTTCATCCACTCCCGCTCGGCTTCCGGGAAACCCTGGCCACCGCGACCGAACGGATGCGGCTGGAAAAGAGCGCGGTCTGGCGCCGTCGGCACGGCTACGACACCCGTCACGGGACTTCCCGGACCGACCTCACCGTCCGCCCGGCCACCGGAGCGCGGCGGCAGACGCCGATCCCGGTGGCGGCGTCCTGCGCCCGATGGGGGACATCGGCAACGGGACCGCGGCCGGCGAACCGGCTCCTGGGATCGTCCGGTCCAGGGGGGGAGTTCATGCCCTTCCCGAAGCCCGGCGGACAGGCTCCGGTGTGACTCGCGCCCCTGAACCCTTCGCAGTGGCAGCGTCTTCGGCCCGGTCGGCCAGATGAGCACCACGCATGAGGACCAGTCTGTGGCACGCCCGGCAGTCGTCTTGGAGGTTCGGCGGCCCCGGCCACATCCCCCGCACGAGAGCGAGCGCAGCCAGCTCGTGCCGTCGGCGCGGAGAGGGCCCGCCGCGCGTGAACCCCCACACCAACACCCAATAATAGCATTATCACTAATAAATTCTATTCACGCTTTCCAGCGACCACGGGAAGGGATATTCCCCTCTTCCATGCGTTGGGATTGCGCCAAAGGGCGGACTAATCTGACCAGCGGTCAGCGCCCCCGTCGCAAGGCGGGGGAAACGAAGAGGGCCCTGTCCGGGGCGCTCGGCGGCCAGTCATCCGAAGTGCTTCCATCAATCCGTTTCCCCGCCGCAAGCCGGCGGGAAGAAGGAGAGGCACCATGTCCAAGCTCTCGCACATTGCTGCAACCGCAGGTCTTGTCGCCGCGCTGGCGGGGGGCGTCACGGCCCCCAGCGCCGTGGCGGAAACCACCAACCAGCGCAGTTACGAGTGCGTCAACTGGGGTGGCGGTCCCGACCACAAGGTGGACTGCTCCGACTTCATCGACGTCGGCGGCGTCAACATCGGTGACATCAACGTCGTCATCTTCAACGACAAGGTGCTGAGCGGCAACCAGATCTCCGTCCTGGAGAAGTCGCTCAACAACGTGGAAGTCAACGTCGTCGACCTGACGCTCTACCTCAAGAACCTGGAGGTGTCGGTGGTCAACGTGTACAAGAGCTTCAACATCAACCTCTCGGCCGCGAACATCAACACCTGCGCCAAGGCCAAGAACGTGTGCGTCTGACCTTCTGACAGCCGGGTGCGGCGGCCTGACCGCCGCGCCCTCCGGGGGAGCCGGTACACCACCGGCTCCCCCTCTTCTCTTTTGCTCCCGCTTCCTTCACCGGGCCCATGGCAGGACGCACGGACACGGCGGGGCCGCTCCTCTCCCCGAGTACCGCGTGTCCTCGATGAGAGGTCCGGTGATGCGGAGGCGGGGGGTGGAGACGCCCGCCTCCGGGGGCTTCGGGGCTCGTACGGGGCGGGCGCTCAGCCCGAGACCGCCGGGCGGGAGTCGTGGAGGATCGCCCGTGCCCGCTCGGCCTGTCCGCCGCGCGCGATCACGTCGTACCTCGTCGCCGCCAGGCTGCGGACGGAGGAGAAGTCCCGGCGGCCGCCCGTCGCGGCGTGCCCGACGTAGCCGAACACGGCGCCCCACACGGCGCCGATGAGGACGCCGCCGAGCAGCAGGCCCAGCCAGGCCGGGCCCGGGGTGAACAGGCCCACCAGGAGGCCGATGAACAGGCCGAACCAGGCGCCGCTGGCCGCGCCCCCGGCCGCCGCCATGCCCTTGGTGAGCCGGCCGGTGACGTGCTCCACCAGGCGCAGACCCGACCCCACGATGTCGATGTTCTCGACGGGGAACTCCTCGTCGGAGAGGCGGTCGACGGCCGCTTGTGCCTCCTCGTACGAGTCGTAGCTCGCGACGGTGTTCCACGCGGCGCTGACGGGGTCCAGCGGCTCGGGGTCGAGATTCGTCATGTTCGCTCCTCCGACTTCGCTCACTCACTACCGGATTTCCCGGAACGCCTCTCCACCCCTCGGTGTTTCACTCCTGCGACCGCCCGACCGCCCGACCCGGCGGGGCGGGGCGGCGACGGACGTATCGGGACGCGGCTCGGCGCCGGGCTGTCCACGACGGTGTGTCCCCGTCGTGATGCGCGACCCGGGACCACCTCGGCGCCGGTACCGGGGCGCGTACCGGAAGTGGATCATGCGCGTAGGGTGTCGGCATGTCGCTGAGTCGCATCGTCCTCCTGTCCGGTCGTCCGATCGAGCTCACCGAGTTGCGGATGTCCTCGACCTACGGGGGGATGCTGGAGGGCTACCCGTGCAAGTTCGTCAACGACATGAAGGTCAGGGGCCTCCTGCAGGAGGCCGAACGTGCTTTTCCCTCCGCGCCCGTCCACCTCGTTGCGCCCTCCCGCGCGTACCCCGACCAGAGCGCCGGCGCCTTCGGCCCCGTCGAGGTGCTGCCTTCCGTGGCTTGCATCGGCGTCTTCCGCTCGGCGGCGGTCGCTCCCGAGCTCGACCCGGTGCTGCACCGTTCCGCCCTCACCGTGGTCTGGTTCCAGTCCGCCCCGGACGTCCCATCTGGCGAAGACGCCGATCCCGCGCTCCGCGGCGTGCGCTGGGAGGACCTGGCCCGGGACGACGAGCTCTAGCGACGAGCGCCGGTCACGGCCACGCGTTGACGACCGCGGTGAGGGCGGTCGCCGCGAGTGTGTCGTAGTGGGTGGCGGTGGTGCGGTGTCCCCCAGGTGGTCGATCCCGCCCTCGACCGCATGGCGCTCGCGGGGGCCGACCGGGCGCAGGGCGTCAGGGCATCGACGTGAAGCCGCCGACGATCGCCCCGTACCCGACGTGGGCCAGGACGGTGACCACGGGAGTCCCGGGTCCGTAGTTGCGCATCAGGAAGCCCGGAGGTTCCAGCAGCGCCGTCTGCGGGGCACTGGTCAGGGGACTGCCCATGCGCGGATGGACGAGCGGCAGCAGGATGTTGACCAGCGCCGTGCCGGCGAACAGGCCGTGCGCGAGTCCGAACAGGGCGCCCAGCCACCAGCCCGCCCGGTCGATGGCGACGAAGACGGCGAAGTAGACGAACGCGAAGACCTGCCCGTCGAGGAAGTGGATCAGGTAGCCGAGGGCCTTGGCGCGGGTGCGGTCGACGGTGACCGCCGTACCGAGGAGGAACGGCAGGTCCATGCGGGTCAGCCGCAGCTCGCCGGCGGCGCGCAGCACGGTCGTCAGGGCGAGGGTGCCGACGAGGGCCCCGGCGGCGGTTCCCCACGCGTTCACCGCACGGTGTCCCTGCTCGCGGCGGTGATGGCGCAGGCGGCGCTGATCAGCGCGAGGTGGCTCAGGCCCTGGGGCAGGTTCCCCAGGAACTCGCCGGTGGCGGGGTCGATCTCCTCGCTGTAGAGGCCGACGTCGTTGGCCAGCCCGACCAGTTCGTCCATCAGCTCGACGGCCCGCGCCGGGCTGCCGGTGCGGGCGAGGGCTTCGGCGAGCCAGAAGGAGCAGGCGAGGAAGGCCCCTTCGCCGCCGGCGAGACCGTCCTCCCCCGTGTACCGGTCGACGTAGGGGCCGTGCCGCAGGTGGCGTTCCAGGGCGCTGACGGTGGCCCGCACGCGGTGGCCGTCGCCGCCGTATCCGTAGAGGTGGCCCAGCAGGACGGCGGCGTCCAGGTCGTCGCCGTCGGCGGCGCGTGTGTAGCTGCCGCGGCGGTGCGAGAAGCAGCGGGTCTCGACGAACGCGGTGATCGCGTCGCGCGCGTCGTGCCAGCGGTCGAGGTGCCGGTCGGGGATCAGGCCGCGTTCGGCGAGGTCGGCGGCGCGGTCGAGGGCGACCCAGCACATCATCTTCGACTGGGTGAAGTGCCGGGGCGGGCTGCGGACCTCCCAGATGCCCGCGTCGGGCTCCTGCCAGGCCGTGCAGACCAGGTCGGCCAGCTCGGCGAGGCGGCGGGCGACGTCGGCGTCCAGGCGGCCGGTGGCCCGCGCGTACTGCCAGGCCGTCTGCATCAGCTCCCCGTGGGTGTCGAGCTGGAGCTGCGTGACCGCGGCGTTGCCGACGCGGACCGGCCCCGAGCCCCGGTAGCCCTCCCAGGGCAGGGTCTCCTCCGGGGTGCGGTGCCCGCCGTCCAGCCGGTACAGCACGTTCAGGGACGGGTGGGTCAGCTGGGAGGCGTGCATCAGCCACCAGAAGTAGGCGTGCGCCTCCGCCGGGCACCCCAGGCGCAGGAACGCGGCCAGCGCGAGGGCGGAGTCGCGCACCCAGGAGAAGCGGTAGTCCCAGTTCCGCTCGCCGCCGATCTCCTCCGGCAGCGAGGTCGTCACCGCCGCCGCGACGGCGCCGGAAGGGGCATGGACCAGCAGCTTCAGCGTCAGCAGGCTGCGCATCACCGCCTGGTGCCAGCGCCCGGCGTACCGGCGGTCGTACGTCCAGGCCCGCCAGGCCGCGCACGTGGCGTCCAGCCGTTCCTCGCACTCGGCGCGGGCCGGCAGGACCAGCGGCTCCTGGTGGGCGAACGGCATCGCGATCAGCGCGCGGCGGCCCCGGTCCAGGGTGAGGCGGCCGCTGATCGTCGTCGTGTCGTACGCGGGTTCCCCGGCGTCCCAGGCGCAGACCGCGAGCGCGTCCCCTCCGGCCGTCGCCACCGGGACGCCCGCGCGTCGGCCGAGCCTCGTGGGGATCGTGCCGTAGCCGAAACGGGGTCGGACGCTCCAGCGCAGCGGCACGGAGCCGGACACCCCCTCGACGCGCCGCAGCAGCTCGCGCATCGGGGTCAGGGCCGTGTCGTCGTGGAGGGTGAGGGCGTCGGTGACCCGCACCGTGCCCCGGGCGGTGCGGAAAGTGGTCTCCAGGACGTTGGTGCCGGGCAGGTAGCGGCGCTCGCTCCGGTAGGCGACGGACGGTTCGAGCGTGAACCGTCCCCCGCGGGTGGCGTCCAGTACGGCGCCGAACACCGCGGGCGAGTCCAGGTCCGGCAGGCCCAGCCAGTCCACCGACCCGTCCCGGGCGACCAGGGCCGCGGTGCGGCCGTCGCCGATCACCGCGTAGTCCAGCAGCGGGGCGTAACCGCCGGGGCGCGGGCTCCCGGTCGGCGGGCCCGGGACGGTCTTTGTTCCCGCCCGGCCGATGGCGCTTCCCATGACACCACCTTCCCCCGCGGGCCGCTCACCCGCACGGCCCGCCGGCGCGGGGCGGGGCGTCGCGGCGTGCGGGCGCGCGGGGAGAGCTGCCTTCCGCGGTGCGGGGGGCCGTGGCGCCGGCGGGCCGTGCGGGTGGGGCGCCGGAGGGGCCCACCCGCCTTGTCGCCTTCCGCGGCCGGTGCCCGCCGTCAGTGGGACGGCTGCTCGCCGTGGTAGCGCCGGGCGAGCCGGGCGAGGGCGACCGCGCCGAGCAGGAGCCCGAAGTCACGCAGCGCGATGTCGTAGTACCCGGGGACGGTCAGCAGGTCGACGATGATGCCGGCCAGCCAGCCGGCCACCAGCCAGCCCCCGAAGCGGGGGGCGAGAGCGACGGCGATGCCCGCGATGATCTCGATGACGCCCACGGCGTACAGGGCCGCCTGGGCGCTGCCCGGAACGAGGTCGTCGATCCACGGCGCGAGGTAGACCGGCCAGTCCGCGAGCAGGTTGGCGAACTTGTCCAGGCCGAACAGGACCGGCGCCACGACGAAACCGGTGCGCAGGACGAGGAACGCCTGGTAGCCGGGGTCGGCGAGGACGGCCCGGCCGCGGACGGCGGACGTGGGGGTGGTGGTTGCGGACGACATGACACCCTTCCTTCTATCGGCAACTCTTACTGGCAATAGAAGCACTCACCCCTTCTTTGGTCAATGACTTTGGGTTTTACACTGGTGTTCATGGACCACCCGAAAGAGGCACCCCGTCCCGGCGTCTCCGCCGTGGCCGCCCTGGACGAGCCGACCCGGAGGAGGCTGTACGACCACGTCGTGCGCCAGCCGGGTCCGGTCGGTCGCGACGAGGCCGCCGAGGCCCTGGGCCTCGCCCGGAAGACCGCGGCCTTCCACCTGGACCGGCTGGCGGACGAATCGCTGCTCGACGTCGTCTACGAACGGCGCAGCGGCCGTACCGGTCCGGGAGCCGGCCGTCCCGCCAAGCTCTACAAGCGCTCCGGCACGGAGGTCGCCGTCAGCCTGCCCGAGCGGCGCTACGAGCTGGCCGGGCGGCTCCTCGCCCAGGTACTGGAGGAATCCGAGGCCACGGGTGAACCGGTGCGGGCGGTCCTGCACCGAAAGGCCCACGAGCTGGGGACGCAGCTCACCGGACCGGAGCAGACGGACGTCTTCGGCCTGCTGGAAGGCCACGGGTTCGAACCCCGCCACGACGGCGACACCGTCGTCCTGGGCAACTGCCCCTTCCACGCGCTCGCGCGCGACCACACACAGACCGTGTGCGGCATGAACCTCCACCTGCTCCGCGGCGTGCTGGAAGGGCTCGGCGAGAACGGCCTCCAGGCGTGCCTGGAGCCCGGCCCCGGCCACTGCTGCGTCCGCCTCCGGCCGGCGCCCTCGGCGCCCGCGAGCGCGCGGCGTCCCTGAGCCCCGCCCACGCGGAGGACGTCATGGGCTCCGCCCCGGCGGGTCCCCGTGGCCGTACGGACATGCGGTCGTGCGGTCGTGCGTGAACGGGAGGGCGACGGCCTGACGGACCCCGGCATGCCGGGGTCCGTCAGGTCCGGGTACCGGACCGGTGTCCCTGCGGGTGGGCCCGGCGGGCGTCAGATGCGGACGCGGGCGGCCGGGCTGCCGGTGCCGGTGGCGATGACCCCGAGGCCCTTCCAGTCCGCCGTCGCACCGGCCCCGGTGATGTTGTCGTAGGCGGTCAGCGCGCCGTCGGGGGCGAGGACGAGGTAGTCGGCGCGGGCGTCGCCGGTGACGTCGCCGAAGCGGACCTGGTCGCCCGTCCACTGCGAGGAGCCGGAGGCGACGTAGCCCCGGCCGTCCCACGCGACCGTGCCGTCCGCGGTGGTGGTGTTGACGTACGCCTGGATCGCGCCGTTGCCGGCGACGATGAGGTAGTCGGCCTTGGTGTCGCCGCCGACGTCGGCGAACCGGACGTCCTCGGCGGTCCACCGGTCCGAACCGGTGGCCACGGTCCCCTGGTCGCTCCACTTGACCGCGCCGGTGACCGTGGTGGTGTGGAGGAAGGCACGGACCGCGCCGCGGTCGGACACGACGAGGTAGTCGGCCTTGGCGTCGCCGCCGATGTCGGCGAAGCGGACCTGCGTACTGTTCCAGGCGGTGGAGCCGGAGGCGATGGTGCCGAGGTCCCGCCAGCCGCCGCGCCCGTCGCCGCCCTCGTTGACGAACGCGCGCACGGCGCCGTTGGGGGCGAGGACGAGGTAGTCGGCGCGGGCGTCGCCGCCGACGTCGGCGAAGCGGACCTGGTCCCCGGTCCACTGGGCGGAGCCGGTGGCGATGACGCCCTGGGCGGCCCACTTCACCGTGCCGTCGGCGGCCGTGGAGCCGGTCCAGGCGCGGACGGCGCCGTTGTCCTCGACGACGAGGTAGTCCGAGCGCCCGTCGCCGTCGACGTCGACGCGGTAGTCGCCGGTCACCGTCGGGCTCCCCGTGCCGGGCGGGGCCGGCTTGACGGTGACGTTCTCGTCGATCCACTTGTTGCGGGCGGCGGTGACGACGCCGCCGTGGAAGGTGCCCGCCATCTTCAGGTAGCCCCGGTCGTTGGGGTGGAGGTCGTCGTCGAGGTCCGCCACCGTCAGCGTGCTCATGCTGACCTGGGTGATGCGGTAGCCGCGCCGGGCGCGGTCGGCGACGATGCCGGGGATGGCCCGGTTGTACGCGTTCACCCGGGCCTGCACGGTCCGGTCGGCCGCCGGTACGAGGGAGGCGACGACGATCGCCGTGTTCGGCGAGGAGCCGTGGATCTGGTCGATCAGACCCGCCAGGCGCTGCGGGGCGGTGTCCACCTGGTGGTCGCGGTTCATGTCGTTGGTGCCGATGTGCAGCAGGACCAGGTTGGGCTTGGCCTGTTCCATCCAGCGCTCGACGTTCGCGGAGATCTGGTCGATGCGCCAGCCGGAGTGCCCCTCGTGGCGGGTGCCGTCGGCGTCCTGCATCGAGCCGACGAACCGCACGTCCGGGGCGTCCTGGGCGAGCATCTGCGCCAGCGCGGGCCGGTAGCCGGTGCGGGTGCCGCTGCCCACGCCCAGGGTGATGGAGTCACCCAGCGGCATCACGGCGAGCTTCTTCAACTCGTCGTGCGGGGGCGGCGGTTCCCCCGGCAGGCCCGGGACGGTGTCCCCGGTGGGCATCAGGTGGAACCGGGTGGTGTGCTCGGGGAAGACGGTCAGGCCGGTGCCCAGGGTCGGTGAGGCGGTGGGGGCATGCCCCAGGACCGCGCCCGTGTGGGCGTTCTGGACCTGCCCGTCCACGTAGTGCCACGACAGGGTCAGCGCGGCGTCCGGCCCGCTGCCGGCGGCCGGGCAGGGCCGGGTCCGGGACTGCACGGGGAACATCAGGGGCAGGGTGGTCTCGGCGCTGAGGCAGCGGCCGGACCGGCGGTTGATCAGGTACACGCTGCCCGGGAGGGCGGACGGGCGGAGGACCCACTTCTCGTCGTCCGCGCCCGCCATGTGGTCGCGCAGGTGTCCCTCGACGACCTCGACCGCCGCGGTGTCCTCCCGCACGGACCGCTCGGTGGTGCGGTTGACGAGGTAGACGGGCTTGTCCGTGTCCACGGGGAACCCCGCGGTGTCCAGGTGGTCCAGGTCGACCGTGTGGATCGACCAGGACGCGGACGGGTCGGGGTCCACCGGCACGGGCTTGTGCATCCCCACGTTGCGGTCGTTCCCCGACATGGCGAGGCGCTGGTTGCTGGTGTTGCGGATGGTGTCGCCGTCGAAGCGCCACAGCCAGGCCTGGGCGGGAAGGGCCGGGTCCACCAGGTAGGGCTTGTCCCCCACCACGCCGTAGCTCCCGGACAGCATGAACGTCGAGGTGGCCACGTTCTGCAGCTTGAAGTAGACGTGCCCGTCCTCGAACAGGGTGTGGTCGACCGGGCGCCAGGTCTGGTTCCGCCGGCTGCCCCACACCTCTCCGTTGGGAGTGCCTCCCGGGTCTCCGGTGAGGATCCCGGCGGCGCCCGCCGCGTTGTTCTCCAGGAGGAGGGCCTCGCCCGGCTCCGCCTGGGCCCGCAGCGTCCCGCCGAACGACACCGAGAAGTGGTCGCTGCCGGAGTCGCCCCACGCCGTGCTGCCGATCGCGTAGGCGTGGTGCCAGTGCGCCTGCGGGGCGGACGTGACCATGTAGTCCAGGGTGCCCGCGCCGGGACTCGTGTGCGTGCGGGCCGGGTTGCCGTGCGCGTCGCGCGGGAAGATGACCGTGGCGCCGAGGTTCCGGATCGTGGTGCTGTTCGCCATGGTGTCCGGCTGCCGGTTGAAGTCGCCGATGACGGCCCAGTTCCAGGGCTGCCCGCCGTTCTGCCCCAGGGCGCCCACCTCGTTCGCTATCTGCTGGACCATCTCGTGGCCGAGGTTGTTCGGGGTGGCGTTCGCGTGGAAGGAGGCGTACGCCATCCGGTGGGAGTCGTCGAGGACGACCAGGGCGTTGCGCCTGCTGTTGGCGTGGTGCACGTCCAGGGCGTTCCAGGCCCGCTGCGAGGTGATCATCCCCACCGGCAGGTTGTGGGGCTCCTGCGTGCCGGAGGTCTGCAGCAGGTAGAGGTAGACCTCGCGCTGCCGGTAGGCCGTGCCCGCGTTCCAGCGGTACTCCGTGACCCTCGGGGGCAGCGCGGGGAGCTGGCCCGCTCCGCCGCGGTCCGTGAGCAGCTGCAACCGGTTGCCGGCATCGCTGCTCGGCGGGAGGGGGACCCGTTCCCCGTTCACCATGCCGTGGGGCACTTCCTGCAGGGCGATCACGTCGTGGTGCCCCGTCAGCAGCGCGATGCGCGCGTTCCAGAGCGCCCTCTGCTGCATGTTCTGGGTCGCCACCCGGATGTCCTGCGGCCGTTGCAGCGCCACCGCGTCGGTGGGCACGGCGATCACGGCGGCGAGACCGGCCAGCAGGGCCAGGACGCACCCCAGTGCCGTCCACCGGTGGCCCGCGTGGACCGAGGGCGGCCGCGCGCGTTCGGCTCTTGCGACAAAGGACAAGGGACTACCTTTCGTCGGGTCGGTCGGCAGGGTGCGCCCGTGGCCCTCGCCACGCCCGGGCCGCCGAGGGGCACGCCTCCGTCGAGTGCACCACCGGGGCCGGAGCCGTCACCAGGCGGAACCACCGGCGGAAGTACGGTCCGCGCCACTTCTGCCGGTGGATCGCGCCGCGCCCGCCCGCCCGGGCGGGCGCGGGCACACCGCCGCGGGGGTCATGCCTTTCTGCGGGTGATCGCCTGGGTGACGGCCGCCGCGGTCGCCAGCAAGCCCGTGGCGGCGGCGAGCATGAGGCTCGTGGGCACCAGGGCGGCCGACGAGTCCGGCGCGTCCTGCAGGTGAGTGAGCATGGTGCGGACCGGGGAGACGCCGTCGCCCAGCAGTACGGCCAGCAGAAGCAGCAGGGCGAGGACGAGCGCGTAGCCCTGCCGTCGGAACACCAGCCGTGAGCAGACCAGCCCGACGGCCATGCCGGTGAAGGCGCAGGTGAGTTGGGCGGCGGTCCCCAGCACGAGGTCGGCGGGGGCCGGGGAGTGGGCTCCGAGCATCAGCGGCAGCACCAGGCCGGCGGCCGTCAGCAGCAGGCACCACAGGGTGGCCGTCCCGACCGTCGCGAGCAGGACGCGCAGACGGCTGCCGGCGCTGACGACGACGATCGAGCGGTGCGGCTGGTCCTCGAGACCGACCAGTGCCGTGGTCAGCCAGACCGAACACGGCAGCAGGGCCCCGGCGACCGAGGCGTAGGTCGCGGTGAGCGGGCCGGTGTCGCTGCTGGTCAGCACGGCCACCAGGCCGAGGAACAGCAGCAGCGGCGCGAGGTAGCGCTGGGACAGCAGCAGCACCGTGGACATGTAGCGGACCAGCGCGATCACCGGACGGCCCTCCCCGCGCCGCCCCGGAAGCCGGCTTCGTCCGCCGCCCCGGTCAGGCTCACCACCGACCACCGGTGCCGCAGCGCCGTCAGCAGTACGGCGTCCGCGTGCTCCCGCGCCACCCGCAGGACGATCTCCCCGCCGCGTCGGGCGCTGTCCACCACCCCCGGCGTCCCGGACCAGTCCACCTCGATCGGCGGGGTACCGGCGGGGGGCGCGGCCAGGACCAGTTCGACCATCGGGAGGCGGCCACCGGTGTGCCGGCCGCCGTGCGGGGTGACCCGGCCGTCGCCGAGGACGTAGGCGCCGCCGGCGTGCGTCTCGGTGATCGCCTCGCGGTGGTCGGTGAAGACCACCGCACCGCCCTGTGCCGCCACCTCCCCGATGAACTCGGCGAGGACGCCGTGGGCCGAGGCGTCCAGGCCCGACCAGGGTTCGTCGAGGACCAGCAGGTCGGGCGGGACGAGCAGGGCCTGGGCGAGCGCCACCTTCTGCGCGTTGCCCTTCGACAGGGTGCGCAGCGCCGCGTTCCGCCCGCCCACCAGGGACAGCCGCTCCAGCAGGTGGTCTCCCCGGGTGCGGGCGGCGGAGGCCGACATGCCGCGGATACGCCCCAGGTGCGTGAGGTAGGAAAGGGACGAGATGCGGTCGGGGGCGGTGAAGCGGTCCGGTACGTAGCCGATGCGCGGTGGTCGGCCCGACACGCTCCCGGTGGTGGGCCGCGACAGCCCGGCGAGGATCCTCAGCAGGGTCGACTTCCCCGACCCGTTGCCGCCCACCACCGCGAGGACGTCGCCGCCCGAGACCTCCATGTCCACGTCCCTGAGGACCCACCGTCCCCCGCCGTAGCGTTTGCCGACCGCCTCACACCGTAACAACTCGACTCCTCACCGTGGCCCGCTCGCCGGCCCCTCCGGCCTGGCGGGTGTGCGTGCCGTCCAGGCTGTCAGACAGGTGAGGCCCCCTGGTGGACGGGCTCCCGGCCGAAGGACCCGTCTCCCCCGGAGACTTCGCGTGCCGTGCCTCCCCCCTCCGGCGGCGACGGGTCCGGCTCCGCCCCCGCCCTCCCGCCGTCCGTCGCCTGGAACGGCTGGGAGCGCCCGTCCGGGACGGCCGGCGGCGCGGCGCCCTCCGCACCGGCGGTGGCCCTGCCGCTCCCGGCCGTCGCGGTCCCGCCGCCACTGGGTAGGGTGGGCGGGCTCCGGAGCACCGGAGGCCGCTGTGACACGTCGTATGGGGTGGGGAATGTCGAAGCACCGGCTGTCCAGGAAGAATCGTTACATCGCCTTGGCGGTGACGGGGGCCGCCGTCGTGGCCGGGGCCGGGGTCGCGGCACAGACCTCGATGGCCGCCCCGGCGTGGCCGGCGCAGAAGACCTACACGGGCCGGGCGTTCGACGCCTGCACGGCGCCCTCGCTCACCGCGATGAAGGCGTGGAAGAAGGACGCCTACTACGGCGGCGTCGCGGTCTACGTCGGCGGCAAGAACCGCGGCTGCGCCCAGCCCAACCTGACCAAGTCCTGGGTGAAGTCGGTCGACACGCTCGGCTGGCGGGTCATCCCCCTGTACGTCGGCGCCCAGCCGCCGTGCCAGAAGAGCGGCAACAAGGAGAGGTTCACCGCGGCCACCGCGGCCTCGGTCGGGGTGAGCAACGCCAACGACGCGATCGCCAAGGCCTCGGCGCTCGGCATGAAGGCCGGCAGCCCGATCTACCTCAACATGGAGTCGTACGACATCGCCGACAAGGCGTGCAACGACGCCACCCTCGCCTACGTGCGGTCCTTCACCAAGACCCTGCGCGCCAAGACCTACCGCGCCGGCCTCTACGGCTTCAGCAGCTCCAGCGCCAAGGCGATCGCCACCGCCAAGGACCGCACGGACCTGCCGGGCAACCTCTGGTACGCCCTGTGGAACGGCCAGGAGACCACCACCAAGGACTGGCCCTGGGACCCGAAGCTGTACACCGGCCACAGCCGCGGCCACCAGTACAAGGCCAACAGCAAGGAGACCCGCGGCGGCCACACCATCAACGTCGACCGCAACGCCTGGGACGCCCCGGTCGCCATCATCGGCTGACCGGCATCCCGCGGGACGCCGTTCCCCCGGTGGCCACTGGTCGGGCCGTGCATGACGGCTCCGGCGGAACGGCCGGTGCCGGACGGTCGGTGCCGGACGGGCCGTGGACGCCGGCCCGGCGGGGCGGTGACCGGAGGCCGCCGAGGGGGCGTGGAAGGCGGCGTCGAAGGCGTCCGGGGCGGTCTCCCCCGCGCGCGGGCCGGCGGGACCGGCCCTTGCCGGAGCCCGGACCACCGGCCCGTCGGCCGGCCGGTCGTCCACGGCCTCCGCCGGCGCGGCCCCGACCCCGTACTCGCCCCCTCCCCTCCCCCGCCCTCCCGCTCGTCGACGCGTCCACGGTGGAGGGGCACCTCGACCGGCTCCCTGGGCGGAACCGGTGGGGACGGGCCGGCGGGCACCGCTCGTCCCGCGTGGGCGGGATCAGTCGGTGGCGAGGCCGTCGACCAGGCGGTCGAGGAACCGGCTGAAGGTCGCTTCGGGGGTGAGGGGGCGTCCGGGGGCGGAGAGGGCTTCCGCGAGTTCCGGGTGGCGGCCGTCGGCGGCGACGGCGGCGAGGTAGCGGGCTTCGGCTGCGCGCCGGTCGGGGGACCGTGCGGCCGCGGCCTGGGCGATCTCGTGGCCGACGTGTCCGGCCACGAAGGCGGTGAGCTGGGCGAAGACCTCCAGTCTCGCGGCGCCGTCCAGTCCGGTGGGCCGCAGTGCGGCGAGGGCGTGTTCCAGGAACGCCAGCGTGCGGGGGCCGGGGGTGCGGTGGGTCGTCAGGGCGGCGGGCAGCCAGGGGTGTCGCAGCATGAGGGCGCGCTGGTGGTGGGCCATGGCCTTCAGGTCGGCCCGCCAGTCGCCGGTGACCGCGGGGGTGGCCGGCAGTTCGCCGCCGACGTGGTCGACCATCAGCTCCAGCAGCGTCTCCTTGTCCGGAGCGTAGCTGTAGAGCGACATGACGCCGGCCCCGACCTCGGCGGCGACCCGCCGCATGGTGACCGCATCGAGTCCCTCCGCGTCCGCCAGGGCCACGGCTGCCGCCGTGATCGCCTCGCGGCTGAAGGAGGGTCTGCGGCCCCTGCGGGGTCCGGTGGCACGCAGCCAGAGCTGTTCGGGGTCGACGCCCGCGGCGCCGGGCCCTCCGTCACGGGACACGGCTCGCGCTCCTCTCCTGTTCGTCGTGGAGGTCCTTGCGTGAGACATCCAAGCATCCTCTATTCTCGTACACCGTACGGAATATAGGAGGGGAACGATGCCATCACGCACGCCCGGCACCGCGGACGGTCCTGCCTGGGTGCCACCCGCCGGCAGGCCGCCGCTATCCTCGCGCTGGGCGAGGGCCACCTGGCGGGGGCTTCCGGCCAGGCGGTACGAGGCCGGATGGGAACCGGGGCTGGTGGTACCGGCCGCCGACGGCAGCCCCCTGGTCACCGATCACTACTTCCCCCGCGCGGAGGGGGCCTTCCCCACGCTCCTGGTGCGCTCCCCCTACGGCCGGGGCGTGCCGTGGTCCCCCATGTACGGCCTGCTCTTCGCCGAACAGGGCTTCCACGTGGTCCTGCAGAGCTGCCGCGGTACCGGTGGGTCGGGCGGGGTGTTCGACCTGTGGCGCAACGAGGCCGCCGACGGACAGGCCACGGTGTCGTGGCTGCGCGGACGGCCCTGGTTCGACGGAACGCTGGGGACCGTCGGCCCCAGCTACCTGGGCTACGTGCAATGGGCCCTCGCCCTGGACCCCCCGCCGGAACTGAAGGCCATGGTGGTGCAGGTGGGACTGCACGACCCGTACGCGCTGTTCCACGCGGACGGCGTGCTGCGCTTGGAGAACGTCCTCGCCGTCGGCGCCGGGATGACCTACCAGCACCAGGGCGCGGCGCCGTTCCTGAAGGCGATGCTGCGCCTGCAGCGCCGCCTGCGCGCCGCCACCACCGCCCGCCCCCTGCGCGGAGCGTACGCGTCCGCGCTCGGCGGCCAAGTGCCCTGGGTGGACGACGTGATGGCGCACCCGGACCCCGGGGACGCGTACTGGAGCGACGCGTCGCCGGCGGAGTCGGCAAAGGGCCTCCGCGTGCCCACGACCCTGATCACCGGATGGCACGACGTACTGGTCGACCAGGCCTTCGAGCAGTACGACCGGCTGCGTCGGGCCGGCTGCCGGACCGCCCTGCTCGCCGGCCCTTGGACCCATGCCTCCGCCCTGCGGCGGGGATGGCCGCAGGTGTTCGCCGAAAGCCTCGCGTGGTTGCGCGCCCACCTGTGCGCCGACCCCTCCGGGCTGCGCCCCACCGCGGTGCGCGTGCACGTCGGCGGTACGGACACCTGGCGCGACCTCGACGCCTGGCCCCCGGCCTCCGGCACCACCGCGTGGCACCCCTCCCCGGGCGGGCACCTCACCCGGCGGTCCCCGGTGGACTCCGCGCCCGTGGCGACGTTCCGCTACGACCCGGCCGATCCCACCCCGTCCCTCGGCGGCCCCCTGCTCTCCCGCACGGCCGGCCCCCGGGACAACAGCGCCCTGGAGGCCCGAGACGACGTCCTGACGTTCACCGGCCCTCCGCTGACCGAACCCGTGGACGTCATGGGCCCCGTCTCCGCACGGCTGAGCATCTCCACGGACACCGGTCACGCCGACGTCTTCACCCGCCTGTGCGACGTGGACCCGCGGGGACGTTCGGTCAACGTCTGTGACGGGCTGGCCCGGCTTCGGACCACGGAAGGGACGCCCTCGCAGGTCACCGTGCCGATGAGTTCCACCGCCCATCGCTTCGCCACCGGTCACCGCATGCGCTGGCAGATCAGCGGCGGCGCCCATCCGCGCTACGCCCGCAACCCCGGCACCGGGCAGTCCCCGCTGGACGCCACCGTCTTCGCGCCGGTACGCATCACCCTCCACGCGGACTCGGCGCTGACGCTCCCCCACGGCTCCGGACCCGTGTGATCCCCCGGTGACCGCGGTCCGCACTCCGCACCGTCCGGCCGCACCGGCTTCCTTGGGTGGCCCCGGACGGCCCCGAGCGGTCCCGGGCGGTCCCCGTGCGGTGCTCCCCGCGGGCGCGGGGACGGTTCGGCGCGTGCTCAGCCTTCATCGGGTACTCCTCGGGGAGGCGGCACGGCGGCGGGTCTCGGTGAAGTGGAGGTCGACCCACCGGGCGAGGATCAGCCCGTCCTGGGGCTTGTCGGCCTGGAAGGTGAAGCCGTACAGCAGACCGACGTCGGGGGCGACGCCTTCGCGGGAGAGGACGAGGACGAGGGTGAGGAACGCGGATCAGGTGTTGCCGTCCTCGAAGGGGTGAAGAGGCACACGTCGAGGTGGACGCGCGCGGCACGGGCGGTCGGAGAAAGCGGCGCGCCGTGGCCCTTGGCGCTCTGGACCAGGCCAGGCGTCGAGGCGGACCCGGATGTCCGAGGTGATGCCGTAGCGTTCCCGGCCGCCCTTGGCGAAGACGCGCGACTGGACCGTCTGCATCAGCGGTCGGCGAAGCAACGGCGAACAAGTCGGTCCCTCGTTCGTGACCACCGGCATCATGGTCGTCGGCAGGTTCATACGTGAGAGGACGAGTGCGAAGGTTGTCTGGAGACGGGCAGGCGGATCTGACAGAACTGTGGCGGCAGCGTTGGCCCGGTTGCCCTCCGGTCGGGCACAGGCTCCGTGACCTGTATCGGGATGTCTGGGTACGTTTTCACAGCCTGCCGGAGTCGAAGCGGTATGCGGAGGACGAGAACGAGTACACCGTCGTCCTGGAGCGTTACAACACCGTTCTCGATGAGTTGTTCGCTGGTGCGGACGTGTATGTGATCACATCGTTCTGGACGACCGAAGCGGAGGATCCGTCCTATCAAGCCGTCGCCGGGTACTGGCAAAGCCTGCTGGTGCAGGACGATCCCGACCCTGAGTTCCGCACCTACTGTCACCTCTTCACCACCCGTCGGCCCTGGCAGCGTGGTTGCATCGACGAGTTGCTCCGGGACATCGCCGACGACAAGACGACGGGCGTCCTCGTCACCGACACCCGGATGCAGCGCGTCCACCACCCCTATGACGGTGGCGCCGACGTCTTCCTCGCCACACCCGACGAGCGGGACCGGCTACGCGATCGGCATGCCGACTGGCTTTCCCGTCATCCGTTGGGGCTCTGACCGGCTCGGGTCGCCGCCCCGTTCAGAACGGTCTTCACCGCGAGTACGGGGTTGAGAGGCGCCACGAGTTCCTCGGTGGCGACAGCCGCGAGGCGCGCGGGCACATCTCCCTCCAACAACGCGTTCACGTACTCGATGGCCTCCGCGGGCAAGAGCATCGGCAGTCTTTGGCGCAGTGTCCGCACAGCGTGCACGCGTCCGCGCGTGGCGGCGACTCCGCGGAGCGCATCGTGCAGATCGTCCACCGCACTGCGCACCGGCAACCCGCGTATACGGGCGCGGTAGTCGGTCTCCCACTCCCCTGTTTTCGCGGAGACGACGCTGATCTGGTGTAGTCCCCCGTCGACGCGGTCGACCAGGTACGGCCCATTGCCAATCAGCGCGTACTTCGCGTTCCGGGTGCATACGAACTCCTCGGACTGCCAGGAGACGATCCACACCAGCTCGTGCTCCTTGACATGGACCACAGCCATCCTCATCGCGTCCGTGCTCACTGCTCGCCACTGCTGGTAGTCGCGCTCCAACTGCTCTTCGACAGCCCGAACGGCGGCTTCTCGCTCGATCACGCATGCAGCATCCCGTATCGGCCTCTTCGCCGACCAGCGAATTCGCACGACCCGGCACCACGTACAACGGCCTCCCCGGCCGCTCCGCCCGGTCCTCACCCACCCCGTGCCACCAGAGGCTGGGCGAGGGCCGGAGAGGTCGGCTGGCCCCTTTCTCAGCCGATCCGCGAAAGACCCGCGCCTCCGTCACCCTCGACGCCCACCAGCTCGGCCGCTTGATCCAGTCGTGTCCGTAAAGTCGATCGCCTGTGGCTCGATTCGCCCTGCTTCGGCATGAACTGACGGATGACTCATGGACGTTGATCATTCCGCTGCCGCCGCCGGGCAACCGCCGACACCGCGACGGTGGTCGGCCTGACCGGTCGGCCAGCCGGTTCGGGGCCGTGTCCGCCGGAGCGCGCCGGGGATATGACCACGCCCTTACGATGACTCGATGCGTCAGGCCGACCCGAAGCCGTACTGGAACACCAACGTCGCCCGGCATCCGGGCATCCTCCGCGTGGTGCCCGAGGGGTGCGGCGACGCGTTGGACGTCGGGTGCGGGGACGGGCTGCTGGCGCGGAAGCTCGCCGGGCGGGCGAAGCGCGTCACCGGGATCGACAGGTCGCCGGAGATGATCGCCCGCGCACGCGGGCTCGCCGCCGACTGCCCGGATCTCACCTTCGTCGAGGGCGACTTCCTCACCACCGGCCTCCCCGCGGCCGGGTACGACTTCGTCTGTTCGGTGGCCACGATCCACCACATGGACTTCGAGACGGCCCTCGTCCGCATGCGTGAGCTGCTGCGGCCCGGGGGCACGCTGGTGGTCGTCGGACTGGCCCGGGAGGCGAGCGTGGCGGACCGGGCGGCGATGATCGCGGCCGCCCCGGTCGTACGGACCATGAAGGTGCTGCGTCGCGCGCGGGAACCGGAGGGCATGCCGGTCGCCGACCCGCGGATGGGCTACGGGCAGGTGCGGGCCGCGGCACGGCGGGTGCTGCCCGGTGTGCGCTACCGCCGGCACGTGCTTCGTCGTTACTCGCTGACCTGGGAGAAACCCCTCGACTGAACCCGGCCGAGGGGCGGTTGCGGCAGGTGGGCCGGCCGGAGGTCGGCAAGCACCGTCACCACGTCGACAGCCCACTGGTCGAAAGCCCGCCGGGAGCGGCCTCCGTCTCCGTCCTTTGCCGGCGGGGTGGAACGCCCCGCCGGACCGCGGGGGCCGCACGTCGTCATCAGGTCAAGAAGAGTGCGGGAATCAGCCTTCCCCACGGCCACATGCGACCCACCGGTGACACAGGGCGGTCCGGCGGGGCGGCACGGGGCCTCGGTGCCCCGTCTCGGCACCGAAGCCCGTCGGGAGCGGCGGCCGGACCACCGTGCCGGTGGCCACCACCACGGGCGGCGGGCGGTCGTCGTACCGGGCGGACGCACGGGCGAACGGTGCGGACGGGGGGCGGCGCCACGCGCCCCGGGACGCCCCTTCCGGCCGACACCCGGCGCATCAGGCGCCGTTGACCAGGGGACCGGACGCGTCTTTCCTGGTGCCGCGACGGCGCGCGTCACCTCCGACGCGCGCCCGCCTTCTCGTTTCCGTCCCGGGAGGACGCATGCAGCGCACGTTCCCGCAGCGGTGGGGCCGGTGGGCCGGCACCCTGCTCGGCACGGTGCTCGTCACCGTGCTCGGCATCGGCACCGCCTTCGCCGCGTTACCCATCGGCGAGCCCAGAACCGGCAGGATGACCTGGTACGACGACGCGGGCACCGGCGCCTGCGGCACGCCCATCCATCCGGCCACGGAGGACCTGGTCGCGGTCTCCCACCTGTGGTGGACCTCGACCAACCCCAACAACGACGAGCTGTGCCGGGGCATCTCCGTCCAGGTCACGTACAACGGCAGGACCCTCACCGTGCCGGTCCGCGACAAGTGCCCGTCGTGCGCCGCGGAGCACATCGACCTGAGCAAGGCCGCCTTCCAGAAGCTGGCCGACACCGACCTCGGTGTCGTCCACGGCATCACCTGGAAGTTCGTGTACACGAACGGCGGGGACGGGGGCGGTTCGGACACGCGGGCGCCGAGCACCCCCACGGGCCTGCGGTCCACGGCCACGACCTCCTCCAGCGTCTCGCTGGTCTGGGCCCCCTCCACCGACGACACCGGCGTGACCGGCTACGACGTGTACCGCGGATCGACCCGGGTCGCCACCGTGCCCGGCACCGGCACCACCGTCGGCGGGCTCTCCCCGAGCACGGCCTACACGTTCGCCGTGGCGGCGCGGGACGCGGCCGGCAACGTGTCCGCACCGTCCGGCGCCGTCACCGTCACCACCGGCCCCGGGAGCGGCTCGTCCTGCCCCGCCGCGTGGAGCGCCACCACGTCGTACGTCCCGGGTGACAGGGTCTCGTACGCGGGCCGCGCCTACGCCTCCACCCACTACTCCACCGGCGCCGTACCGAACGCCCCGAGCTCCTGGGCCGTGTGGCGCGACGAGGGGGCCTGCGGCTGACGCGTCGGCGCCGGCGTCCCCGGGACCGCCGGGCCCGGGAGGGGCCGGATCCCGCCGGTGCCGGAGGGCGACAGCCCCCGCTTGTCAGGGCGGTCCTGACATCCGTACCCTGATCGTCAGGACCGGCCTGACAGCCAGGCCGTGGTGGGAAAAGGGGAGGTCGTGCCGGTGGGGATGGAGGAACGCGGCGGTCGGGCCTGCTCGTTCTGCGGCAAGCCCGAGGCGGAGTCGGTCAAGCTGATCGCCGGCCCGGGGGTGAACATCTGCAACGAGTGCGTGGACCTGGCCGCCTCGATCGTGGCCGAGTACCGTCCGGGCCCGGTCGAGCTGCGGATGCCGATGTGGGGCGAGCTGACCGATGCGGAGATGCTGGAGCGGCTGCCCCGGGTCGCGTCGGTCGCCGATCAGGTCGAGGCCGATCTGCGCATGTGGGTCATGGAGTTGCGGCGGCGCGGCGTGACCTGGGCCAGGATCGGCGAGGCGCTCGGCATCACCCGCCAGTCGGCCTGGGAGCGGTTCTCCGGGGAGGAGTGACCCCGGGGCGCCGGCCGACCCGGGAACGCCCGACCGGCACACGGGCCCCGGACCGCGGGAGCGGACCGACGATCGGTCCGCGAGGAAGGTACGGCCTGGGGGCATCACCGTCCTCGCCCCTCCCCCTGGAGCGGCTCGAGGAGCACGGCGCGGGCGCGGCGGCGGCCGGGGCGGGGCCGGACGCCGCGGAAGTGGCGGTGGCTCCACCCCCGGAAGGGGCCCGCGCGCGGAACGGGTACTCACCCCGACCTGAGTAGCCGCGCGCATGCCGTGAAGGCGTGCCGGGCACCACACTGCCCGGCATGGACAGCCTTCCTTCACCGGCTCAGGAGCTGGTGCTCGTCGATCGTGAACTGGCCCAACTGGACGCCCGCCGGGCGATGCTGCTGACGCGCCGGACGTGGCTGCTCCACGTGCTGCGGGGGGAGGCCGCACAGCCGGCCGGCGCCGCGAGCGCGGCGGGCCCGGTGGCGGGCGGTGCCGCGGCGTGGGGCAGGCCCGGGGGCGAGGCGTCGGCGTGGGGCGTACGGACGGTGCTGCTGGCGTTGGGCGGGGCCCTGCTGGCGATCGCGGCGCTGGCGTTCACGCTGGTGAGTTGGGGGGCGCTGGGCATCGGCGGCCGCACGGCGGTGCTGGGCGTGGTGACGGCGGTGGCCCTCGGGGTTCCGGTGGCGCTGCTGCGGCGCGGCCTGTCCGCGACGGCGGAGACGGTGGCCGCGCTGGCGCTGGCGCTGACGGTGCTGGACGCGTGGGCGCTGTACCTGGTGTCCGGGCCGTGGGCGTGGGGCGCGTCGGGGTACGCGGCGGTGGCGGCGGCGCTGCTGTGTGCGCTGTGGGCGGGGTACGGGCTCGCGTTCCGTGGACTGCGCGCGCCGCTTCCCGCGGCGGTGGTGATGGGCCAGCTTCCTTTCCTGCTGGGGGTGTCGGCCTTCGACGGTGACGGGCAGGCGGTGGCGTGGGTGCTGCTGGCGACCGGGACGGGCGACGTGTCGCTGGCGCTTCGGGTGCGTTCGGTGGCGGTGAGGGCGGCCGCGTGGGCGGCGGCCGGGATGACCACGGGGTACGCGCTGCCGGCGGGCTTCGAGGCGTCGCTGCGCGGCGGGGGTGTGGAGCCCGTCCTGCTGTTGCTGGCGGGCGCCGCGCTGGGGGTCGTCGTCGCGTGGCGGGTCGAGGGCGCCTGGGCGGTGGCGTGCGCGGTGGTGGCGGCGTCGGCGTGGACGGCGGCCGGGGGCGGGCTGCTGCGCGCGGTGGTGCCCGGGGCGTGGGTGGGGGTGGGGTACGTGGCGTGTGCGGCGTTGCCGGTGGTCGCCGTGGCCGCGGGCCCGGCGGTGCGGGTGGTGCCGGAGGCGGTGCGGCGCGGGCTGGTGTGGGCGTCGGACGGGCTGATGGGGGTGGGCTTGCTGGTGGCCGTGCCGCACCTGCTGCGGGTGCCGGTGGAGCGGGTGCCCGACGTGTGGTCGGGTGCGGTGCCGGCGGGTTCGGTCGGGGTGTGGCCGGCGGTGGTGGCGGCGCTGCTGGTGGGCGGTGTGCTGGCGTCCGGGGCGGTGGTGCCCGCCGGGTCCGGAGGGCCGGGCGTGCGGGTGGCCGCGCGGTGCGTGGCGCTGGGCCTGGGGGCGCTGGTGGCGCTGGTGGTGCCGGTGGCGGCGGGGCTGCCGTACGGGGTGGTGTTGGCGGTGCACCTGCTGGTGGTGGCGGCGCTGCTGGGCGTGGCGGTACGTCCCCGGTACGTCGTCGCGGGGCTGCCGGAGGCGGTGACGGGCGCGGACGTCGCGGCGGCTGCCGGGTTCGGGTGCGCGGTGGTGGCGGCGTCGGCGGTGACGGTGTCCGGGCTGGTGACGGAGGCGGCGACGCTGGTGGTGTTGGGCTCGCTGGTGGCGCTGTTCGCGGGGGCTTCCGTGGCGGGCGGGTCGCGGCGGTGGCTGCGGGCGTCGTCGGCGTGCGGGGCGGTGGTGGCGGCGGCCGGGTTCGTGGGGGCCGCGGGGGCGGCCGCGGGGTGGCCGGCGTACTGGGTGGCGGTGGCGCTCCTGGTGGTGCCGGGTGCGACGGCCGGTCTCGGGGCCCGGCTGCGGCGGGACGCGGCGGGGGCGCCGGTGGAGTGGACCGGTGCGGCGGTGGGTGCCGTGGCGGTGGCCCTTTCGGTGGGGCGGCCCGGGGTGCTGGCCCTGGTGCTGGGCCTGTCGGGTGTGATCGCGGCGGGTACGGCCGCGCGGCCGGAGCGGCTCCGGGTGGCGGGGCCGGTGGCGGCGGTGCTGTTCGTGGCGGCGGCGTGGGTGCGGCTCGCGCTGTGGGAGGTGACGGTTCCGGAGGCGTACGCGCTGCCGGTGGCGGTGCCGGCGCTGGTGGTGGGCGCCTTGCGCAGGCGGCGTGACGCCGGTACGGGGTCGTGGGTCGCGTACGGGCCGGGACTCGGTGCGGGCCTGGTGCCGAGCCTCTGTGCGGCATGGGGCGACGCGGGCCCGCTGCGGCCGCTCCTGCTGGGCGTGGTGGCGCTGGGGGTCACGCTGGCGGGGGCCCGGTGGCGGTTGCAGGCGCCGCTGGTGCTGGGCGGCGGGGTGCTGGTGCTGGTGGCGCTGCACGAGTTGGCTCCGTACGTGGCGCAGGTGGTGGGCGTGCTGCCGCGGTGGCTGCCGCCGGCCCTGGCCGGGCTGCTGCTGCTGGTGGTGGGCGCGACGTACGAGCGGCGGCTGCGTGAGCTGCGGCGGCTGCGCGAGGCGGTGGGGCGCATGGGGTGACCGGCGGGGCGTGGGACCGGCCCCGCCCGGGGGGCCGGCGGCAGGGCCCCACGGCTCCGGCGGAACGTACCGGGGTGACCGGCCGGCCGCCGCCACGGCGCCCGGCAGGCGCGGGCCCGCCCCGCCCGACGGGGGTCCCGCCGGGCGGGGCGGGGCCCGGTGGTCAGGCGTCGGTGATCGGGGCGGTGCCCAGGCGGACGTGGTCGATCGCCCAGTACCAGTTGTTGCCCGCGTTGAAGAGCCGGAAGGACACCTTTGCCGAGCCGGCCCCGGCCGGGACCGGGCAGGAGAGCCGGACCAGGCGGTTCTCCTGGTCCCGGTCCTGGCCGGTGTCGCCGGAGGCGGCGCCGCCGTAGTGGAGCAGCCGTACCTTGTCGCCGGAGTCGAACTCGACGGTGACCTCCGCCTCCTGGGGGCTCTCCTGCCGGTAGTGGGAGTCGAAGCCCAGGTGCAGGGTGGAGGTGCCGGGTGGGATGTCCACCGCCGGGCTGGTCAGGGTGGAGTCGAACCGGCCCCGGCCGGACGGGCCGCCGGTGTCGTCCCAGTCGTCGGGGTCGGCGACGGCGACGACACCGAGGCCCCGGGTGAAGTGGGAGCGGTTCTGCCCGGCGGGGAACCAGAACTGCTTGGACACGAGCGTCCAGCCCTGCAGTTCCCTCGTGCCCTGCGGCATGCCGGGCGCGTTGGTGACCGTCCAGCCCCCGGGGACGGTCCGGGTCCAGCCGAGCAGGCCGGGGCGGTCGAGGTCGGCGGCCGGGCCGAGCGCCGGGGCGACGGACTCGAAGTCCTCCGCGAGGAGGTGGCCCGTCATGACGGGACCGGTCCTGACGGGCAGCGACGCGGACGCCTCCGTGGTGCCGGCGCCCCACTTCGCCGTGACGACCGCCCTGAGGGTGGCGAAGGCGCGCGCGGCCGTGAGGGGCGCGACGACGTCCCAGGCCAGGGTCACGTCCGAGCGTGCGGGAACCGACGTCGGCACGGTGCCCCGGGCGGTGGCCTTCCAGCCCTCCGGGAGGACCGGCGTGACGGTCAGGCCGGTCAGGGGCGTACCGCCGGCATGGGTGACGGTGGCTTCGACGGTGGCCGGCCGGCCCGGGGACAGGACGGCGCCGTCGGTGCCGGGCGAGCTCGCCGGGCCGGTGAGCGTGACAGTCAGGGCGGGGGCGACCTCGGTGCGCACGCGCGTGTCGGCGAGCCTGAGCAGTCCGTCGCCGCGGGCGTGCGCGGTGACGGCCAGCCGGCCGGCGGTGGCGTCGCCGGACGGGGTGACCGTGAAGCGCAGGTCGGCCGTGTCCCCGGCCGCCAGCGTCCGGGGGGACGGGCCGGTCCGTTCGACCGCCCAGCCGGACGGGGCGATCAGGGCGGTGGAGAGGTCGTCGAGCCGGCCGTGGCTCCGGTTGTGCAGGGTGACGACGACGTCGGTCGGGCTGCCCTGGACGAACGGCGTGCCCAGGGAGGGCAAGGGCTCGGGCAGGCCGACGGTCGCGGCCAGCGCGGGAGGGGTGCCGGTGGCCGGGTCGGTGACGCCGGGCCGGTCGTGGGCCAGGCGGCCGGTCATGCGGCGCAGGAAAGCCGGGTCGTCACGGTCGACGACCACGATGTCGTACCAGCCGTGGTCCGCCGGGCGCAGCCGCACCGTGTGCGAGGCTCCGGACCTGAGGGTGACGGTGTGCACGCGGTCGCCGTGCCCGCGGGAGTGGACCGACTCACCGACGAGGAGCCTGCGGGTGGTGGCGGACGGGTTGGAGCACACGATCCGCACCCGGCCGGCGGCCGGCTGCTCGGCGAGGTGCGCCTCGGCACCCGCGCCGGCGCCGCGCAGCTCCCACACGGACCATCCGGGAGCGTGCACCTGCAGGTCGTAGCCGCTGCCGTCGTACGCGACCGTGTGGTCGGCGTCTTCGCGCGCGGGGACGGTCCAGGTGTGCGGGGCGGTGCCGTCGCCGGGGTAGGCGGTGAACCAGGCGCCGGTGGATCCGTCGTTACCGAGGCGGAGGCGGACGCCGGTGCGGGTGACGTCGGAACGCAGGGACAGCCGGTACGGCGAGGGACGGGTGCGGCGGGTGCCGGGTTCCTGCTCGGGCGGCGTCTGGTTCTTCGGCGGTACGGGCTTCCAGCGGCCGACCGGCGCGGGGATCGGGCCGGGCTGCTCGACCTCGGGCGGGCGGTGGCGCCGGTGGAAGTCGAAGGCGGAGGTGAGGTCCCCGAACACACTGCGGCGCCAGGCGCTGATGTTGGGTTCGCGGACGCCGGTCCACCTCTCCAGGAACCGGATGACCGACGTGTGGTCGAACGCCTGGGAGCTGACGAAGCCGCCCACCGTCCAGGGCGACACGATCGTCATCGGCACGCGCGGGCCGGGGCCGACCGGACGGCCGTCGAACCAGTCGTCGTCGTTGCCGGAGGCCGGCCGGGGCGCGACCGGGGCCGGCACGTGGTCGAAGTAGCCGTCGTTCTCGTCGAAGTTGATGAACAGCACCGTCTTCGACCAGGTATCCGGGTCGCTCGCGAGGGCGTCGAGGAGGTCGTAGACCAGGTGGGCGCTGCCGACCGGGGTGGAGGTGCCAGGGTGCTCGGAGAGCGCCGCCGTCGGGACGACCCAGCTGACCCGGGGCAGGGTGCCCCGGTCGATGTCGGACCGGATCCGCCGCACGAGCGTGTCCGGCTCGGAGCGGTGGGCGCCCCGCAGGAACAGCCGGCGTTCGGCCTCCGTCAGCGCGTCGACGCCCCGCTGGAACTCGGCCAGCTCGGCCCCGCGCTGTTCCGGGCCCTTGCGCAGCAGGCTGTCGTAGAACTGCTCGGTGGTGGAGTAGGAGCCGCTGACCTTGGAGAGGATCTTCCGGCCGATCTCCTTCCAGGGCCGGAAGTACTCCACCGCGTTGTCGGTGAAGTTGTCCCACTCCTGGTAGATCTGCCAGGAGACACCGGCCGCCTCCAGGCGCTCGGGGTACGTCGTCCAGGTGTAGCCGGCGTGGTCGTGGTCGTATGCGGCGTTGGTGACGGCCCGCTCGACGCCGTCCGGTTCGTAGCCGGTGGTACCGGTCCACAGATAGTTGCGGTTGGGGTTCGTCGAGCCGTGGACCGAGCAGAAGTAGGCGTCGCACAGGGTGAAGCGATCGGCCAGTTCGTACTGGAGCGGGATGTCACGCCGGTCGTAGAAGGCCATGGTGCTCTGGGTCTTGGCCGCGACCCAGTCGTTCCACCAGCCGTTCGCCCGGGCCTGGTTGGCGTCGTGGAAGCCGTGTGCGAGCGCACCCAGGTACTGGATGTCGCTCTCCGGGCGGCCCGCGTCGACCGCCGCCCGGCGGGCCGAGAAGGGCAGGACCGCGCCGCCCGCGGGCCGCGGCTGCGCGAAGACGTCGGTCCCCGAGGGCAGGCGCAGCGGCGTCCGGTCGCCGAAGCCGCGCACCCCCTTCAGGGTTCCGAAGTAGTGGTCGAAGGAACGGTTCTCCTGCATCAGGACGATCACATGCTCGATGGCACGCAGACCGCCGTGCGGCATCGGCGCGGCCATCGCCTTGTGCAACGACGGGGGCAGGAAGGACAACGCGGCCCCACCTGCGAGAGTGCCGAGGACCTTACGGCGGGAAACGGTGGACATGGCGGGGACGCTAGGGTGCGTGTACCGAACAGGAAACCCCGTGCGGCGAGTTTTCGCCGGCCGTTCACCGGGGGACGTCGGCTGTTCCACCGCCCGTGGGCCCGGGCCCGGTTTCCCGCCGGCGGGTGGGACGGCCGGGAGACTCCGGGGCCGGGACGGTGGTGGAGGTCGGTGTCGCCTGACGCGCCGGGCCGGGCACCTGCGGGCGGCCGGAGGAGTGGCGGGACGGTTCTCAGCGGACGTGCGTCCTGACCTGGTCGTACACCGTCTTCTCGGTGCGCAGCTCGCTGTGGCCGAGGCAGCCGGTGGTGGTGTTGAGGGCGCCGGAGAGGGCGACGCTGCTCTGGGGGCTGACGACGTTGTCGCACGGTGAGCGCCAGGTGGCGTAGCGGGGGGAGCCGGGGGTCTCGTCACCGGTGTTGAGCGCGTTCAGGAAGTCGGAGCCCGGTCGCATCTCGACGCAGGGGGCGCCGCCGCACCAACGTGCGGTCTCGGTTCCGTGGTTGGGTCCCGCCAGGGAGACCCACGCGTCGACCTTGGCGGTGCCGCCGAGGTTCTTGAGGTAGTAGCGGGAGGACAGGGCGCCCATGGAGTGGGTGACGACGTCGACCTTGGCGGCGCCGGTGAGGCGCAGGACGCGTTCGACCTCGTCGGCGAGTCGTGCGGCGGTCGTGGCGTTGGACTGTGTGGAGTCGTAGTTCCACCGGTCGAGGTGGTCGGCCGGCCAGCCGTCGGCCCGGAACCGGTCGGCCATGGTCTGCCAGGCGGAGCCGTCGGAGTTCCAGCCGTGGACGAAGACGATCGGGTCGGGGCGGGCGGCCCGGTGCTGGTCGTCGGCGGCGGCGGAGGAGGCGGGGAGGAGGGGGGCGAGCGCGAGGAGGAGCATGGACGAGCTCCGCGACAGGTTCCTGATCACGCTCGGTTTGTAGCGCCCCGGCGGCCGGAGCGGCAGGCCCCGACGTGCGTACTCACCCGCCCGGGGGCAGGGTTTCACCGCAGAAACGTGACAGCGCGGGACTCCGGGGTCGTTCGGCGACGGCCCGGGGCCGTGCCTTTCGCCGGTGGGCCGGCTTCCCGGCCGCGCCGACGGCGCCGGGCCGGCTCGTGAACCCGGTCGTCGAGGTCCGCGGTTCCTCCGGTACGTGCCGGGGCGGTTGACGCCGCGCGGGGCGGGCCGGAGCGGGCGCCCCGACGGACACGTCGTCACGACCGCCCGGGGAGTGGGCCGGGACGGGACGACGCGACTTTGCCGTCTCTTTACAACCCGCCCCACCGCCGCCTCGTCTCTCCGTCCGATCCACGTCCACACCCCACGCGGCATCCGCGTGGACCGACGAGAGAGAACCGACCCATGCACCGAACCATCCTCAGCGCCGCGGCACTGGCCTGCTCCGCCGTACTGGCGGGCGCGGCGCCCGCGTTCGCCGACGACCCCACCGCGGTCCCCTCCGCTCCCCCGACCGCGAGCACGCCCGGTCCCGGCACCGAGCCGTCCCAGGCGCCCACGCCGTCCGTCAGTTCCCCCGCGCCGGCGCCGTCCGTCAGCTCCCCCGCGCCGGCACCCTCCGTCAGCTCGCCGGCGCCGACGGCCGTGCCGTCTCCGGTGGCCGGTCAGGTGTCCGCCGTGCCCAAGGGCGCGCCCGACACCGGAGCGGCGGGACCGCGGTCCTCCGGGGGCGGCGCCGGGCTCGTCGGCGCGGGCGCCGGGGCGGTGCTCCTCGCGGGCGGCGCGGGCGTGTTCGTCGTACGCCGCCGACGGGCGGCGACCGGGGCATGACCCCGCTCTCCAGGCGCGCCTTCGCCGCCGCCCTGCCGGCCGTGCTGCTCGCGGGCTGCGGTGGCGGCGGGGACGCGCCCGTACGCCCCGGGACCACGGCCTCGTCCGCGCACGTCCCCGCGGAGCCGGTGCGGCCCCTGGAACGGTCGGTCCCCATCGGCCTGCGCATCCCGGCCATCGGGGTCGACACCCCGGTGATACGGCTGGGGCTGGCGGCGGACGGCACGGTCGAGGTCCCGCCGGTCACGGACGACGACCGCGCGGGCTGGTACCGGCACTCCCCGACGCCGGGCCAGGTCGGACCGTCGGTCGTCCTCGGCCACGTCACGGTCGGCGCCCACGGGGACGGCGTCTTCCGCCACCTCGCGCGGCTGCACCGGGGCGACCGGATCGAGGCGCGCCTGGAGAACGGCACGACGGCGCGGTTCACGGTCACCGCCGTACGGACGGTGGCGAAGGCCGACTTCCCGACGGACGACGTCTACGGGGACGTGGACCGGCCGGAGCTGCGGCTCATCACCTGCGGCGGCCCGCGGGTCGGCGAGGAGTACCGGGACAACGTGATCGCCTTCGCCGCGCTGAGCGCGACGGGCCCCGCGACCTCCTGACCGACCGTGCGTACCGCATACCCTCACGACCATGGAGAACGTTGAAACGGTCCCGTGACAGGGCGGCGTCCGAGCTGTTCGCCGCCCTGTATCCGCGCCTGGCCGGCTGGTGCCGCCGGCTCGTCGACGACGACGAGACGGCCCACGAGATCGCCTCGGAGGCGTTCACCCGGCTCTGGGCCCGCTGGACGGCCGTGGAGGAGCCCCGCGGCTTCCTCTACGTCACCGCCGCCAACCTCGTCCGCGACCACTGGCGCAAGCTGGAGCGCGAGCGCCGGGCGGTGCGCCGGGTCACCGCCGAGGTCGCCGTCCGCCCCCATCCCGAGCAGGCCGACCCCTCGGTACGGCTGCTCGTGCAGTCCCTGCCGGAGCGACTGCGCGTGCCGATCCTCCTCCACTACTACGCTGACATGCCGATCCGGGAGGTGTCCGTGCTGACCGGACGCAAGGAGGGAACCGTCAAGGCCGACCTCCACGCGGCCCGCGAACTGCTCCGCGTCCATCTGAGGAGAAGCGTTGACCAGACACCTTGAGGACGAGCCGGGGTTCGAGCGGGACGACGACGATCCGCTGCTGGTCGTGCTGCGCCCGGGCGGCGACCGCCTGGGGCCGCCCCCCGGCCGCTACGAGGCGATCCGCCGGGCGGCGTCCCGCCGGCGCCTGCTGCGCGCCGCGGCCGGCGCCGGCGCCACCGCTGCCGCCGCCGCCCTGATCTCGCTGTCGCTGCCCTGGGCGGTCCCCACCGACCCCACGCGCCCGACGGCTCCGCTGGCCCCGGCCCCCGTCGCCCCCGCCCCGGCGACCTCGCCGAGTCCCGCCCCTTCCCGTGGTACGCCCTCGCAGGGGCCCGCGCCCGAGGCTTCCGTGTCCTCGGCACCGAGGTCGACGCCGACCGCCGTGCCGAGCAGCCCGTCCCCCGACGGCGCAGCGCCGTCGGGGACGCCCGGGGACGGGACGTCGGCCCGGCCGAGCAGCGCGCCCATGCCCTCGGGGTACGACGGCACGGCGGTGGCGCCGGACCGGTGACCCCTCACGCGGCGCCGCTCGCGGAGGGCGACGCCGAACCCGGGGCGCCCGGCCCGGCGGAGCGCTACCCGGGGGCGTCCGCCCGGACGCCCACCCGGCCGTACGCGTCGTCGACGGCCGAGGCCACCGAGGCCCTCAGCGCCGCGTTGCCCATCAGATAGGTCTTGGTCACGGCGTGCAGGGCCTTCCGCATGTCCTGGAAGCCCGACAGGGGCAGCAGCCGGAGCATGGCCAGGTACACCAGCAGTGCCCACTGGTCGACGCCCAGGAGCGGGTTCCCGGAAGCGTCCGTCGACGTCAGCAGGTGGTACACGGCCTTGTTGTGGATGTTGCTGTTCTGGTGCACGCCTCCGTTGTCGTGGGGGGTGCGCACGTACTGGTCCATGTGCGCCGGGTCGCCCGTGGTGGTGGGGTCCCTCATGTCGCGCAGCGGTGAGCCGCCCGGACCGAGCCCGGCGCCGATGTGCCAGGTCCACGTGCCGACGTCGTGGCGGTCGGCGGCTTCGTACCAGTTGGCGATGATCACGCCCATGGTGTCGGCGAGCGACTCGTTGAGCGCTCCCGACTCGTCCTGGTAGACGAGGCCGCTGGAGGTCTCGATCACTCCGTGCGTGATCTCGTGCGCCACGATGTCGAGGTGGAGCGCCAGGCTGACCAGCCGGTCACCGTCGGAGATCTGCCCATACCACATGCGCCGACGCCACCACATGGCGTTGCGCCACTCCTGACGCGGGGTGCCGCGGCGCCTGTAGGTGCAGTTGACGGTGGAGACCAGCCCCATGCTCGCGTCGTCGATCCCGTTGCGGCGCAGCTCCTCCCGGTAGAACCTGGAGACGCGGGCGGCGTTGACGTGGGCCGAGACGCCCGCCCGGTGGTCGCCCCCCAGGTTCGCGTTCCGTGACGCGAGCGCGGTACCGGGCAGGTTCCCCTGGGCGCAGTCGGCGTACTGCAGGTCGTAGGTGGTGATCTGTCCCCTCCTGTCCTCGAGGAGGTAGAAGCCCGCTTGCTCGCTGCCGTGGAACCGGTGGTGGACGCTCCTCTCGTCATCGCCCTCCAGGCTGACGGGCACCACGGCCGTGGCCGTCGGGGTCATGCCGTACGACCACAGGACCTCGCCGGTGGAGGCGTCGACGAGGTACCCGGTGAGCGGGAAGTCGTCCCGGGGGGAGGGGTCGAGTCCGTGACCGCGCTGGTCGTCCGTGCGGTGGGCTTCCGGGGGCTGCGCCGGGACGTCGCGCAAGTGCCAGGCCAGGCGCCACTCGTCATGGTGGTTCACGTAGGTCAGTGCCGGCGGTGGCAGTTCCTCGGCGTCGATCGGGGTGCCCGTGAGGTCGGCCACCCTGGCGAGCGCGTCCGTCCCGCCCAGTTCCGGAACCGGACTGACCCCGCCCACCTCACCGAGCCGGCAGTCCAGCGAGACGAGCCGGTTCCCGCGGTCGACCTCCACGATGGCCGCGGTACCGAAGACCGGGATCTCGTCATGGGTCTGCTCGAAGCGGACGATCGTGGTGGCGGTGGCCTCCTGTGTGCGTTCGTCGAGGAGCGCGAGGTCCGGCACCCGGTCGGGCCGGTCCTCGCGGACCACGCTGCGGAGTTCCGGCTGCGGTTGCTCCTGCAGCATCTCGGACAGGTAGAAACGCGCCGCCGAGGCCGGGGAGTGGAACTCGATGGCCGGTTCCGGGGCTTCTTCCGCGGAATCCGCCCCCGGCTCGCCGAAACCGCGCAGCGTGTCGCGGACGGTCTCCGGTCCGAGCGCCTCCTCGTGAGCCCGAGGGTCGTCGACGACGTGATATCGGTAGCGCTGAAGATGCGGCATGGCGCACCCCTACTCTTCGGTCCCCTCCGCCTTTCCTGGGATTTCCCCCCTCCATCATCACCCCCTGCCGATAAATCCGGCAATTGCCTTGGGGGGGAAGAACGAATGGCCGGGGAGGCGGAATTTCCGGCCGCGTACGAAAGGCGTTCACGATGGTGGAACGTCGTACTTTTGAAAGGGAAATGAACCGGGTCGGCGGCCACTGTCCGGTCGGTGCGGCCCCGGCCACCACCGGCCGTGTCCCGTCGGGTCCGGAGGTTCCTCCGTGCGGGCTCCGGGCGCCCGGAAGGCGGGGGGCCCGCCCCTCCCGGAGCGTGTGCGGCCTCCCCCGCACGTGGGCGGCGGGCCACCACCCGGACGAGCGGCTTCGGTCTCGCGCGGCTCGCCCGGGGCCGCCTCCCCCGGCTTCGCCGGGTCACGGCGAAGCCGGGAGCGGGGCGGCGGGGGTCAGGAGACGAGGGGGGCGGCGTCCACCTCGGACAGCTTGACCGTGCACAGGCCGCCGCGCTCGGTCGTCACGTCCGTCACCTTGAGCTGGGTGCCCGGCGCGAGGATGTACTCCTCCTCTCCGGTGAACGCGGAGAAGCTGCGGATCGGCACGGCGCGCGCGGGAGTGACCTCGAAGAGCGTCCGCTTGCCGCGGCTTCCCAGGAACGACCGGGCCACGCTCAGCTCGGAGGTGCACGAGGACACGCCCCACCACGTCACGGTCCGCCCGGCCGGGTACTGCTTGCGCAGGTCCAAGGACACGCCCCGCCACAGCGGCCGGGTGTGGGCGGGCAGCGCCGACACCGCCGAGAAGAGCAGCCGCAGATAGGGGAGGTAGGGCACGACCTTGGTCCGGTCCGGGGAGCGGAGGACCGCGTTGATCTCCCGGTAGAAGGCGGACTCGCAGGTGTAGAGGTGGAGCGCCGCGATCGCGTCGGCGGACAGGTCGCCGGCCGTCTCGTCCGCCCGCCGCTTGCCGAACTCCCCGGAGCGGTCGATGTGCCGGCCGAGCCCGGACAGGACCTCGGCGACCGGTGCGACGGCGTCCCTGAGGTCCATCAGCGGGGTGTCGAACACACCGGTGATCGCCGGGAGGACGAGTCCCTCGTCCTTGACGCCGGTGAGCCGCTCCAGGTACAGCTGGTGCAGTTCCATGGTCGACGCGATGAAGGCGCCCATGCGCGCCGCGACGTCGCCGTCCCCGCCGCCGGTGCTCGCCGGTCCCTCGTTCCACCCCTTGCTCGGCAGCCAGTCGATCTCCTCGGCGCCCAGGGACGCGAGGGCCGCGTTCACCGTGGTGAAGTGGTCGCCCTCGCAGAAGATGTCGCCCTGGGCCGCCGGGTTGGCGTGGTCGATGTGCCGCACCTCGACGTCCGGGTACTTCTCCTGGAGCCGCAGGACGACCTTCTTCAGGTTGCGGGCATGGGCTCCCCACCAGGCGAAGACGACGCCGCGGTCCTCCTCGTCGGCGCCCTGCTTGGCCTTGAGGATCTCCTCGACGATCCGCTCGGCGACGGGCCGCCAGAACGCGGTGTGCCGGTCGGCCCTCATCGCGCCGTCGCCGCTGGCGGTGAGCGAGGCGTTCAGCAGCAACACGCCCTGCGTGAGCATGGCCTGGAACCACTCGGGCGGCTGGACCGTCTCCCGCTCCTCCAGCAGGGCGCGGACGTCGGCGACGGGTGTCTTCCTGGCGATGCCGTACTTCCACATGGCCGCCGCCTTGATGATGCAGCGGATGCTGACGACCCTGCCGAACTGGCTGTCCTTCCAGTCGTTGAAGGCGTTGTCGAACATGGCTATGCCGGTGGCGCTCTCCGGCCGCGGGTACGGGTTCTGGCCGAAGACGACGACCTTCCACTTGTGCGGCGGATGGGGCTTGAGCGCCTGGAAGGTCAGCTCCCGGACCGGGACGACCTCCGGGCTGCGGCCCTGTCCGATGAACTCGGCGGCGTCCGGCTGCGCCTCGATGACGGGCTTCAGGAGCGGCAGCCAGGTCTCACCCCCGCTGAAGAGTTCGGTGAGGCCCAGGGGATCGTCGGCGTCGGAGGGGGACGGGGCGGTGGTGGCGTCGCTCATGGGGGAAGGGCTTTCGGTGGTCGTGTCCGAGGCGGGAGGGTCGCAGGCGGGCCCCCCGGCCGGGTGGCCGGCGGGACGGAGCGGCTCAGGAGCGAAAGGAACGCCCTTTGGGCGGCACGATGCGCACCCGCTGCGCGACCGGCGCGTCCTCGATGCCGTCGAGCTGCGCGGTGATCACCGAGCGCAGCTCGTCGTCGTCCTCGAAGCAGTGGTCGTGGAAGAGGGTGTGGCCGGTCCACATGAGGTTGGCGCAGACCCGGGCCGGCACCCGGCCGGTCTGCGCGCCCATCCCCACGAGCGCCACCGACCGGATGCCGCCCGGCACCTGCCGGTTCTGCCGGTGGACGGCCTGGAACGCGGCGGCGCACGCCAGTGCCACGTTCAGCGTCTCGCTCACGTTCTGCGCGGACTCCACCATGGTCGGCGTCGATATCACGTACCGCGGGACGGTCGCCCCGGACGGGACGCAGACGGCGCTTCCCACCGGGAGGACGCCGGCGAACCCGTCGCGGATCGCCCGCTGCACGCGCAGCTGGATGCCGGCGCCGAGATGCCGCTTGATGGCGGCGTCGACGCCACCGTCCATCCGGCCCCGGGAGTTGGTCGGGGTGACCCAGGCGTCGACGTCCGCGTCGAGGATCGAGCCCCTGCGGATCTCGATCCCGGGGGTGTCGGCGAACGCCGCCCGCCACTCGTCCACCACACGCTGGTTGACGTCGGTCAGCACCACCCTGAGCCCGGGCTTCGCGCGGTTCTCGGTCATCGTCCACTCCCGTCGGGGTAAAGGCCCTTCAACACCCCTGACGCTAGTGGTGACCACTGACAACGGCCGTGCCGGCGGCGGGCGGTGGGCCCGTGGCACGTGCGCGTACGGACTGCCGGCGGCCGGTGCGGCGGCGGATCGCCGCGCGGCGGACAAAACGCCGCGCGGCGGGGCCCGGGACGGAGGTGCGTGCCGTCCCGGGCCCCGCCGGTGCGGTGCCGTGTGCCTTCCTGCCTTCCTGCTTTCAGTAGCTGGTGCTGACGGTCACTCCGGCGAAGCCTTCGACGGCGTGCAGACTGATGAAGTGGGCGCCCGCCTGCGGGTTCGTGACGGTGAGGGTGTGGTGGTTGCCCGCCCCGGTCGCACGCTGCGTGTAGCCGGTGGTGCCGGGCCAGGTGGTGCCGCTGTGGTACAGGTCCGCGTCGCCGGTGCCGCCGGAGGTGGTGACCGTCAGCCGGGTGGTGCCGGGCGGGACGTACAGGTAGAGGTAGGCGTAGTCGCCCGTGGCAGCGGCCTGGTCGCTCCGCCGGCAGTTCCTGCCCAGTTCCCGGGGGTCGGTTCCGGTGCACTCGACGACGGTGCCGCCGCCGACGGTGACGGTCCTGCCGGCGGTGGCGGTCGCCCCCTTGTCGTCGGTGACGGTCAGCTTGACCGTGTAGGTCCCGGCGGTGGCGTAGGTCTTGGTCGGGTGGGCGGCCGTCGAGGAGGTGCCGTCGCCGAAGTCCCACGACCGGGACGCGACGGAGCCGTCGGGATCCGTGGACCGGTCGGTGAAGGCGACCCGCAGGCCCTGGACGGAGTCGGTGAACGCGGCGGTGGGGGCCTGGTTGCCCGGAGGGGTGGTGCCGCCGCAGGCGCCTGCCGCGCAGCGCGCCAACCATGCCCGCCAGTCGCTGTCGTAGCGGGTGCCGATGGTGCCGGTCAGGTGGGCGCGGGCGGCGTCCCACCTGCCGGCGCGGTAGTGGGAGAGCACCGTGTCGACGTCGCCGCGGTGGTTTTCCAGCATGTACCGGACGGCGAGGTAGCCCCAGCGGTAGACACGTGTGGTGTCGTGGTCGTACGTGGTGTCGAACAGGGTGCTCAGGGCGTAGGTGCCGCGTCCGGCCTCGGCCATGGCCGCGTCGTAGGGGACGCCCCGGTAGGAGTAGGAGACGTACTCCCCGAAGCCCTCGATCCACCAGACGGTCGGGGTGGCGATGTTGGCGGTGAAGTCGCCGTACATGTCGAACCGGCCGTCGAGGTAATGGGTGTACTCGTGGTTGAGGTTCCAGATGTGGAACGCCGGGCGCAGCCACTCGGCCTCGTAGGCGATGAAGCGGGGCTGGTTGCCGGCGGCCGCCGGGTCGCCCTCGAGGTACATGCCGCCGTTGTTGGTGTCGATGCCGTACATGGCGCCGGCGTAGGTCTGGTAGTCGCGGCTGGAGTCGAAGGCCACGACCTCGACCGTGCTGTTGTGGTCGTCGGCGACGGGCCCGCTGTCACGGACGGTGTCGTGGAAGTAGGCGTCCTGGCCGCGCAGGCCGGCGCAGGTGGCGGACAGCTCGCCCGACGTCATCTGCTGGGCCCTGACGGTGATGCCGGGGCTGCAGGCGTGGGTCACCGGCAGCACCGCCCGGGCCAGTTGGGACTGCAGGTCGCAGGTGCCGTAGGAGGAGCAGTGGGCCTTGTCGTAGTGGTCCGTCATCTCGGCCACGCCGACCCACAGCGGCGCGGTCGCCCCCGTGATCGAGCTCCTGTCCAGCAGGCCGGCCGCCAGCGGACGCACCTTGGAGCGCAGGGCCGCGTGCTGCAGGAAGCGGCCGAGTTCCCGCCCGGCGTTGGACGTGAGGTACGACCGGTCGGTGCCCAGCAGGGCGAGGTGGCGGGTCGCGAAGCCGTACAGGGAGTCGATCAGGCTCGGGTCGGCCTGGACGGCGCTGACGAACGCGGGCACCTGGTGGCCGCGGAACGTCACGGTGTAGACGTTGTTGACGGCGACGAGCATCCACCGGTGGGCGTTCCAGGAGGAGTCGTAGCCCGACAGGAGCCGCTTGAGGACGTGGAGGTAGCGGGCGTTCTCCTCGGCGCTGTCGATGAGGGTGACCGCCTCCGCGAGCGTCTCGCCGTTGGCGTCGGTGACGTCGCGGGAGCGCGGGCTGGCGAAGAAGGCGTCGAGGCCGGCGCGGAGGGCGGTCCCCAGGGTGCTGCCGTAGGGCCCCACGGCGTCGGGGTGGTAGTAGTGCACGTAGTAGCCGGCGCGCAGGTAGAGCACCAGCTGCGGCATGCCGGTGGTGGCGTTGCCGGGGTAGGAGGCCGAGCCGTCGCGCACCGCGTGGGCGACGGTGGCCATCTGCGCTTCGCGGAAGGCGTGGTGGGCGTCGCTCCCGGTCAGGCCGAACAGGGTGTTGACGCAGTCGGTGGTGGACGCCTGGATCTGGCGCACCAGTGCGCCGCCGGTGCGGCCGGTGAAGTCCGCGACGTCGCAGCCGGCGGCCGACCGGGCTCCGGCCGTGTCCCCGCCGGTCGTCCTCCCTGACACGGAGGGCCTGGCCGGTGGCTCGGTGTGGTTGCCGTAGGGCTCCTTGAGCGCGTCCCTGTCCGCGGACAGGGGCGGTATCCGGGACGCCTCCAGGCGGCCCTCGCCCACGTGGTCGGCGTGCCCGGTGGCGGACGGCCCGGCGGGGGCCGGGCCGTCGTGCCGCGTGTCCCCTGCCACGGTGCGCGCGGCGGACGGGGAGGTGCCGGTACGGGCCTGCGCCTGCGGCGCGAGCAGTCCCGCGCCCATGGAACAGGCCAGGGCCAGCGGCAGCGCCGCGCCCAGGCATCGCCGAACGAGTGTCCTTCTCAATGCGTCTCCTCCGGGGGACGGGCCATGGGGATGGGGTGGCCCTGGTGGGGGGTCGGGGTCGCGGGGCGGTGCGGCGCTCCTGTCCGCGTCCACGGCGGGACGGGGCGCCGCGCGGCTGCACGTGACATGCTCACGACCTTTGTGCCATGTAACATTTCACAGGTGACGTTACGTGGGGAAGACATCTGACCGAACTCGCGGACGTCCAGGGCCTCATGGGCGGGAGCACGGCAGGAGACGGGGTGGCGTCCTCCCCGCTCGGCGGGCCCGGCGCAGTGGCGGGTTCGGCACTCCTGGATCACCGGTCGTCAGGGTCCCCCGCCGTACGGTCCCCCGGGGACGGCGCCCCAGGCCCGGCCCGCTTCCCCGAAGCCGCAGGCGCCCGTCGGGGCGGGACGGTGCACCGGGACCGGACGACGCGCTGCGGGGCGACGGCACGCGCGGGCGGGCGGATCGAGGGCCGGGGCCACCCGATCCGCCGGTCGCGGGGGCCGAAGCCCCGCCGGCGGCCGCACTCCGGCGGCCCGGTCCGCGGTCGCGTACCGACCGGCCGGGCGCCGGGGCGCGGCGCCGTTCAGCCCCGCAGCCGCGCCATCCACGCCTCCACTTCGTCCGGATGCCGGGGCAGGCCGGCGGTGAGGTTCTCGTTGCCCTCCTCGGTGACCAGGAGGTCGTCCTCGACGCGTACGCCGATGCCGCGGTACTCCTCGGGGACGGTCAGGTCGTCGGCCTGGAAGTAGAGGCCCGGTTCGACGGTGAGCACCATTCCCGCCCTCAGCGTGCCGTCCACGTACATCTCGGTACGCGCCTTGGAGCAGTCGTGGACGTCCAGGCCGAGCATGTGGCCGGTGCCGGCGAGCGTCCAGCGGCGGTGCAGGCCGAGCGCGTACGCCTCGTCGACCGGCCGGTCGCCGAAGAACCCCCACGCGGCCAGCCGCTCCGCGAGGACGCGCTGCGCGGCCTCGTGGAAGTCGCGGTAGCCGGCGCCGGGTCTCACGGCGGCGATGCCGGCCTCCTGCGCCGCGTACACCGCCTCGTAGACCTCGCGCTGGAGCGGGCTGAAGCGGCCGCCGACCGGCAGGGTGCGGGTGACGTCCGCCGTGTAGAGGTTGCGGGTCTCCACCCCCGCGTCGAGCAGCAGCAGCTCACCGGGGCGGGCCTCGCCGTCGTTGCGCACCCAGTGCAGGGTCGTGGCGTGGGGTCCCGCCGCGCAGATCGACGCGTAGCCCACGTCGTTCCCCTCGACGCGCGCGCGGGTGAAGAACGTGCCCTCGATGAGGCGCTCGGGGGTCGGCTCCCCGGTGGCGAGCACGCGGACGACGTCTTCGAAGCCGCGCACGGTGGCCTCGCAGGCGAACCGGAGGTCGGCGATCTCGAACTCGTCCTTGACCAGGCGCATCTCGGACAGGGCCACGCGGAACTCGTCGTCGTGCTCCGTGGTCGCCCTGCCGTCGAGGGCGGCTTCGACGCCCGCGTCGTACCCCCGCAGGAGGCGGACGCGGCCGGCGGCCCCGCCGAGCCGATCGGGCAGGGTGCGCACGTCGCGGCAGGGAAGGCCGAGCACCTGCTCGTTCTCGGTGAGGCTGTTGCGGCGGCCGTCCCAGAGCTCGCCGTGGTAGTCGAGCCAGAACTCGCCGTTGTCACGGTCGGAGCGCGGGCGCAGGTAGGCGGTCGCCCGATGGCCGCCGTCCTCGTCCGGCTCCATGACGAGCACGGCGTCCTGGGACTGGTCGCCGGTCAGGTAGGCGTAGTCGGAGGAGGGGCGGAAGGGGTAGTGGGTGTCGTTCGCGCGGACCTTGGCGTTGCCGGCCGGGATCACCAGCAGCTCTCCGGGGAACCGGGCGGACAGCTCGGCCCGGCGGCGTGCCGCGTACGCCGCCTGCGGGGCGGGCCGCAGGTCGCTGTGTTCGGTGTCCGCCCAGCCCTGCCTCATGTGGGCGGCGAGTTCGTCGCTCACGCGCCGGTACAGGCCGTTCTTCCGGTCCCGGTTCTCGTCGCTCTGCACGGTGGTCATCACCTTTCCGTCGTGTGTTCCCCCCTCGGGGGGCTTTCGTACCGGCGGTCGACGACCGCCGGGATCGCGCGCGACGCGCGGGAGGGCAGCGGGCCGCCCGGGGACCGCGTGGTCCCCGGGGCACCGCCCCACCGGTCTCCGGCGTGCGTCGTACCCGGGTCTCCCGGCGGTCCCGTCGGCCGCTGCCGCGGTGCGTTCCGGCGCTTTTCGGGGGCGTACGGGAGGGGGCCGTCCCGTCGTCTCCCGCATCCCACGTCATCGGGGCGGCCGCCTCGGCGGCCCTTCTCCGGCGGGTGCGAGGGCTCCGCGTACGGGGGCGGGAAGGGGCCCGTCCGGTCGCGCCTGCCGAACGGCGCCAGGTGGGCGTCCCCTTCAGGCGGGGAGTCCCGACAGGCGCGTGCCCGCGCCCTTCCTCGCCGTACCGCTCCGCGCGTGCGGCGGGTCACCGGCGAGCGGCTCCCCGTGCGCCGGCCCCGGGGAGGGCAGCCCGTCGTCCGGCGAGGCGCCCCACGGCTTCCCCGGCGCCGGGGGACGTCCGAGCGCCCGGCGGCCCCGGCCCGCCGAAGGGCTCACCGCCGGGGCGGCGCGCATGAGCGGAGATCGCGCACTGATCCTCCTTCCGAGGCGGCCGTACTGCGGAGCGCGCGGGGAACCGGAAGAGGCCGTGCACCGGATCCGTCACGCGGGGACGAGGACGCACTGCGACACTTCCACGGCAGCCCTCCCGGGACAACGGGATCGGGCATAGGACCCCCACGGCGCCGGGCATAACGCGGGGCGGCCCTGCGGGCCCGGCACGGCGCCGGGTGCCCGGAGTCCGGTCCGGGGTGCGGCCGTCACCCCCGTGCCAGCCGTCGGGGCCCAGCCGCATAATGGGTTCCGTTTCCGCCGCCCAGCGAGGTGTTCGAATGGATCTGGAGCTACGCCACTTGCGGGTGCTGTGCGCGATCGCGGACTTCGGGAGCGTCGGCCGGGCCGCCGCCGCGCTGGGGTTCACCCAGCCCGCGCTGAGCACGCAGTTGCGGCGGATCGAGCGGCTCCTCGGAGACGGGCTGTTCGTGCGCAGCCACACCGGTGTGGAGCTGACGGCGTACGGCGCCCGGGTCGTCAGCCAGGCCCGCGAGATCCTCGCCCGCGCGGACGCCCTCGTCCGCCGGCCCGCGGGTCCCCCGGCCGAAGGGGTCCGTCCCCTCCGGCTCGGTGTCACCAACACGCCGGTCCTGCCGTTCCTGCTGGACGCGCTGCGCACCGCGAGTCCCGACCTCCCGGTCTCCGTCAGCAGCGTCTACGCGACCGGTGACCTCCTCGCGCAGCTGGAGGCGGGAGAGCTCGACGCCGCGCTCGGTGTCGACTACCCCGGGCTGCCCCTGCGGCACTCCCCCGCGCTGGTGCACCGGGCCATCAACACCGTGCCGATCTTCGTGGCCATGCCGGCCGGCCATCCGCTGGCGCACCGTGTCGAGGTCCCTCTGGAGGAGCTGTCCGAGGAGACCTGGTTCGTCGCCTCCGACGACGGGGTCGGGTGGCCCGGCGCGTTCTACGACGCGTGCCGGACGGCGGGCTTCCACCCCGTCGACGTGCACGAGTTCCACGTACTGGACCAGCTGCAGCTGATGATCGCCAAGGGGCTCGGCGTGACGGCGGTCCAGCCGACCCTGCGCCCCATCGACGGAGTGCTGGTCAAGCCGCTGGCGGGTGCCCCCCTCTGGCAGCGGCACGTACTGATATGGCGCACGGGAGCCGTCGACGCGCCCGTGGTCGAGGCCCTGCACCACCACGCCGTCCACGTCCACCGCAACCTGCTGGCCCAGGCGCCCCACCTCCAGCGGTGGGTGACGCGGGCGTACACCACCAGCCGTCCTCCCCGGTGACCGTGCCCCCGGTGGTGCCCGCCGCACCCGCGGCGCGGGCCGAGGGCGGCCCGTGACCGCCAGCCACGCGGGAGGTGGTCCTGCGGCGGCCGGGGTGACCACGGCGTCGGAGCCGTCCGGGACGGAGGACGCCGACCGCCGGACCGCGGTCGTCGCGGACGGCGGCTGCCGGGGCGCCGGCCCGGTCATCCCGCACCGCCGTCCGGCGGACGGCTCAGTCGAGGCAGAACTCGTTGCCCTCGACGTCCTGCATCACCAGGCACGACTCGTTGACGCCGTCGGCGCGCAGCAGTTGCACACGTACCGCGCCGAGCGCGACCAGCCGTGCGCACTCGGCTTCGAGCACGGCGAGGCGCTCCTCCCCCACGAGCCCGGTGCCGACCCGCACGTCGAGGTGCACCCGGTTCTTGACGACCTTGCCTTCGGGGACGCGCTGGAAGTACATGCGCGGTCCCACGCCCGAGGGGTCCACGCAGACGAACGCCGCGCCCTGACGCTCAGGCGGCAGCGAGCGGTCGAAGTCGTCCCACGTGGCGAACCCCTCCGGCGGCGGCGGTACGACGTACCCCAACACCTCGCACCAGAAGCGAGCGACGCGCTCGGGTTCCGCGCAGTCGAAGGTGACCTGGAACTTCTTGATCGATGACATCGGCGCACCATAGCAGGAGGGTTCCCGCCCTTCATCTCCGTTCACGGGCAGGTACGTTGGCGGAGGGAGGGCCCTCGGAAGCCGCCGCGTACACGGCGGAAGGCCGCCCTGCCCGCTCGTCGCGGGCAGGGCGGCCTTCCGTGGTCGACGCTCGGACCGGGTGCGGTCCCCGGACCGCCGTCAGAGCTTCCACACCTGGTCGGCGTACTGCGGGTTGCACTCGACCTGCCGGGCCGGGGCGCCGTTGTCGGGCGTCTGCCAGGGGACGTACAGGCAGCGGTCGCTGAAGACGTTGCGGATCTGGTAACCGCCGCCGGTGACCGGCTCCAGCTTCCACACCTGGTCGGTGTACTTCGGCTCGCAGTCGTACTGCGTCGCCACCGCGCCGTTCTCCGGCGTGCGCCACGAGACCACGAGGCAGCGGTCGGTGAAGGTGTTGCGGACCTGGTAGCCGCCGCCGGTGACCGGCTCCAGCTTCCACACCTGGTCGGCGTACTGCGGCTCGCAGTCGGCCTGCCGGGCCTCGGCGCCGTTGTCGGGCGTCTGCCAGGGGACGTACAGGCAGCGGTCGCTGAGCGCGTTGCGGATCGAGGCGGTGGTGAGGCTCTGCTGCCGTACCCACGCCGCGAGGCCGTCGGCGCGGGCGGAGACGGCGCCGGTGCGGGTCTCGGCCGGGTCCGTCCCCAGGCAGCCGCCCTGCCAGGACCGGGAGTTCACTCCCACGACCTCGCCGGCCGCGTTGACCAGCGGGCCGCCGGTGTCGCCCTTGCAGACGGCGTCGGTGCCCTTGCCGGTGATGCGCAGGGTGGTGGCGTCGGAGGCGTCGACCGTGAAGGCGCCGGTGTGGAGCCTGTCCGGCACCCACACCGTCCTGGTGCGCCCGAACCCGGCCGCCGTCAGGTCGGCGCCGACGGCCGGGGCCGCGCCGGCGAGCGAGGCGGTGGGCGTGCCGGTGACCGGGGCGGCCAGACGCACGAGGGCGATGTCGCGGTCGGTGCGCGGGGCGATCTCGGTGAGGGTGACGGTCTTGCCGTCGCCGAGCGTCGCGGTGGCCTTGAAGGAGAGTTTGCCGGCCGGGACCGGGGTGCCGGGGGTGGTGGCGAAGCAACTCGCGGCGGTCATCACCCAGAAGCGGTCGACCAGGGTGCCCGTGCAGCCGCGGGTCGTCGGCTCCTCCCCGATGGTCAGCCGCGTCGCGTACGGGTGCGCACCGGCGGCGGCCTGCGGTCCGGTCACCGCCACGGCGGGGGTGGCCGGGAGCAGGCCTACGGTCATCGCGGCGGCGGCGGCCAGGAGACCGGTGGTCCGTGCCGTGCGCGGACGGGGTACGTGCATGCGTCATCCTTCGGAAGGGTCCGGCGCGCGAGGACGTCGCCGGTCGCGCGCCGGACACGGGTCTGCGGTGAGGTGATCGGGTCGTACGACGAACAGGGGGACGGCGCTCCGGAGGGACGGCCGGCCCGCGCGGCGGCGGTCGGCGGCCGCGGTGGGCGGGCGGGTACGTACGCGGTCGCCGCCCCGGAGGGACGGCCGGCCCGCGCGTACCGGCCCGGCGGGCCGCGGCCTCGGAGAGGCGGCTAGGTGGTGTCTTCAAAGTGGCGTCGTTCGCCCGTAGGGCGGGCCGGGCGGCGTCTGGTGCGTGCGATCGCAAGGCGGAGGAGGGAGCCACTGCGGAGCATTGGCGACCGACGACAACGCGGCGAGCGTGCGTGCCAGGCGTCGCCCGGCAGACGGGACTTTGAAGACACGACCTAGGGGAGCCGGTACCTGAACGGTCCGGTGGGATGCGAGCGTCCCGCGTCGGCGGTGCCGGCTGCTGGTCCACGTGCCTTCATGATGTGCGCCCCCCGAAATCCCCCGACTTCGCGCCGATCCTAACGATCTCACCGATCACGGCTCAAGTGCCCGCCGCCGCGAAGGAGCCGGCGCGCACCCCGGTACGGGCGCGAGCCGGCGCGGCCCTTCGGGGAACGCTCCTCGCCGCGCAGCGGCCCGGTGGCCGTCGCCGGCCGCTCGCCGCCGGCCGGCGGCCGGTCCGGCGTCCGTCGGGGTGCGTGAGGAGTGTCGCTCCGTCAGGACGGCACTGCCGCCGTGCGATGCTCGCCCCACTTCCGCACGGGTCCACGGCCGCCGGGGCCGTCACCTTTCGAGCCGGTTCCGGGGACGCGCCGTGCGGATCCTGACACGGGAGGCCCGGTGGACGTCAGCACCTTCTACGCACTCTTCTCGGCCACCTGCTTCACGCTGGTCGGCCTCTGGTGGAACGTGGTGCAGGGGCACCGGGACTGGCTGCGCGATCCGGCGCTGCGCCGGACCGTCGGCGGTGTCTACCTCTCGTTCCTGCTCCCCGCGCTCATGGGGTTGTTCGCGCAGGTCGGCGGCACCGAGACCCCGGGGATCTGGCGGTTCAGCTTCGTGGTGCTCGCCGTGATCGGCTGCGTGTCGACGCTGCGCCTGACCGGCCGCGGCCGCCGGGAGGGCTCCTCCGCGTTCCTGACCCTGGCGCAGGCGGTGGCGGCCCTGTTCTACGCCCTGATCGCGGTGGTGGGCGCGAAGCCCGAACTCGCGGGTGTCGTCGATCTGAAGCCGATCCAGGCCGAGGCGGTCCTGCTGATCCTGCTGGTCGTCCTGGGCCACGGGCTGGTCTGGAGGTTCATGGCCGGTGAGGGCCGGCCCGCCGACGCGGACTGAGCGGTTCCTCCGGGGTTCCGGTCCGCGCCGGCGGGCGCGTGGGGCCGGGCCTGCTCGGCGTCCGAGGACGCCGCGACCGCCGCGTCCGCCGCCGAGGGCGGGCCGTCGGGGTGGCGGTGGAGGCGGGGCCCGGCCCCGCGCTCCGGCGGTGGAGTCGCCGGCGGCCGGTCGGCCCGGGCGCCGTCCGCTCAGTGCCGGGCGGGGCCGTTGGGGCCGGAGACGGCGCCGAGCTGGGACAGGCCGTCGAGGATGTCGGTGCAGGTCCAGTACTCGACGAACCGGCCGTCCCGGACGCGCAGGATGTCGTGGCCGCTGAAGGAGACCTTCGTGCCGACGGGGGCGGTGGCCTGCGGGATGCCACCGGTGTAGGTGGCGCGCATGGTCCAGCGGGCGGCGATCAGGTCGCCGTCGACGATCGGGCCGAGGTCGACGGTGAGGGCGATGTCGCCGAAGGCGGCCATGGTCTGCTCGATCTCGGGCAGCAGGCGCTCGGGGCCGGTGACGGCCTCGGAGTCGCTGCCGTCGGGGCGGGCCTGGTGGACGACGAAGCCGGGGGCGAGGATCTCCTCGGCGTGGGCGAAGTCGCCGCGCCACAGGTCGCTCCAGCGGCCGTAGAGGGCGCGCAGTTGCTCGGGGGTGCGGGCGGTCATGGGTGCTCCCTGGGTGGTGTGCTACAAAGAATCTACGCCACACAGTATCTGTGCGACGCAGATAAAAAATAGGACGTGAGGGTGGTTCGATGTCAAACCGAACACGTGAAGAGCTGGTCTCGGCGGTCACCACGGCGGCCCGGCGCCACCATGCCGCCTACACGCTGTTCAACCAGGCCATGGCCGAACACCTCGGCCTGCACCCCACCGACCTGCAATGCGTCAGCCTGCTCGCCCTGGAGCCCGGTCCCCGCACCACCGGGGAGATCGCGGAGCTGACCGGGCTGACCTCCGGATCGGCCACCCGCCTGGTCGACCGCCTGCAGAAGGCCGGCCTCGCCGAACGCCGCCCCGACCCCCACGACCGGCGCAAGACGCTGGTCGCCCTCACCGCCGGCCGCACTCCCGAGGTCGAGGCCGCCTGGGACGCCCCCGGCAGGGCCTTCGAGCGGGCCCTGGACGACTTCACCGACGACGAACTCACCGTCATCGAGCGGTACCTGCGGCGCACCACCGACGTCGGCGCCGAACAGACCGCGCGCCTGCGCGGCGACTGACCCGGCGGCGGCCCGGCCGGTCCACGCGCCCCCGCGCACCGCCCCGGGGCGGACCGTGCCGGAGAGCCGAGCCGCGCCCCCTACCCGCGGGGGCGCCCTTCGGAAGGCCTCGGCGGCCCCAGGCGGACAGCGCGCCACCGCGGTCAGGCTGCCGCCCCGGGGGCCCGCGGGCGCGGGGCGTCCGCGGATCGTGGGTGGCCGGTCGTCAGGAACCGCCGGCCGGGGCCAGGACGGCGGACGCCAGGTGTTCGCGGAACCAGCGGTGTCCCGGGTCCGCCGAGTTGCGGGGGTGCCAGGCCATCCCGAGGTCCAGGGGTTCCAGGTCGAGGGGGACGGGGAACGTCCGCAGGCCCATGGCCGCGATGGTGTCGGGGAGCCAGTCGGCCAGGCTGAGCGCGACGAGGTCGGTGTCCCGGGCGAGCATCATCGCGCTCGTGTGGCTGGGCACGACCACCGCGGTCCGGCGGCGCAGCCCGAGTTCCGCGAGGGCGCTGTCGATGGGTCCGAGGCGCTTGCCGAGTCGGGAGATGCCGATGTGGTCGGCCGCGGCGAAACGGCGGGCGTCGATCCGCCCGTCGAAGAGGGGGTGGCCGCTGCGGGCGATGCCGACCAGCGTCATCCGGGTGAGCTGCCGGGTCCGGATCTCCGGGTCCAGGTGTCCGAGGACGCCGAGTTCGACGTCCACCCAGCCCTGTCGCAGCCCGGGGCCGCCCTCCAGCGCCTCCGGCAGGAAGACGATGTCCACCTGCGGGGCCTCCGCGTGGATCCGCTCGGTCAGGCTCCCGGCCAATCCCACCAGGAGCAGATCGGCGGCCTGCACCGTGAACGTGCGCCGGAGGTGCGCGGCGTCGAATCCGGCGCCGGGTCGCAGCACGTCGTCGCAGCCGCGCAGCAACGCCCCGACCTCCTCCCGGAGTTCCACGGCGCGCGGGGTCGGGACCAGCCCCTGGCCGGCTCGGACCAGCAGCGGGTCGCCGACGGTACGGCGGAGCCGGGCCAGGGCGCGGCTCACCGCCGCGGGCGAGGTGCCGAGGCGCTCCGCGGCGCGGGTCACGCTGTTCTCCTGCAGCAGCGCGTCCAGGACGCGCAGCAGGTTGAGATCCACCGGTTCCTCTCCCCCGAACTGCGTTTTTACGCTTGCGGCAATGATGGGATGCCCATCTTTGCATTGCTGTCGCACCTGCCGGCGCCGGAGAGTGGAGACGCCCGCGAAGACGCGGGGCGTTCCCGCTTCCCCGTTCTAAGGAGCCGCTGTGCAGCAGTCCCCCCGTACCGGTCGGGAAGGCGATGTCCTCGCCGTCGTCAGTCAGAGCGGACCGACGGTGTCGTTCTTCGACGCCGCCTCCGACCGGCGCCTCGGCGACGTGCGGGTCTCCGCCGAGCCGCACGAGTTGTGCTACGACCCGACGCGGCGGCTGCTGTGGTGCACGCTGACGTACCGCTCGGGCTACTACCACGCGAACGGCGGCCGGCGCACCGAGCTGGTCGTCATCGATCCCGACAGCCGCCGCATCGTCGAGGTCGTCGACCTCGCCCCGGAACACGGGCCGCACGGGCTGGCGCTGGACACGGCACGCGGGCGGCTCTACGTCAGCGTGGAGGGCGCGGAGGACCGGCCCGGCGGTGTCGTGGTGATCGACACGGGGACCCGCCGACCCCTGGGCAGGATCGACACGGACGCGCCCGGCCCGCACTGGTTCGCGATCGATCCGGCGGGGCGGACGGGTTACGCCACCAACAAGGAAGCGCCGTTCGTGTCCGTCGTGGACCTCGAACGGGGCGTCCTCACCGCGAAGGTCGAGGTCCCGGGCAGCGAGGGGCTCGCCGTCTCCGCCGACGGCACGCACGTCTTCGTCGCCGCGCCGTACGGCGACTTCTCCGGCGGCGCCGAGGGCCGGCCGGCCACCGGCATCCGCGTCATCGACCCCCGGACGGCGTCCGTCGTCGACATCCTGCCCACGGAGCACGTCATCCTGCCGGTGCACCTGACGTCGACGGGCAAGCTGCTCGCGGGCGAGTCGCGCATGACCGCCGCCCCGGAGGCGCGGCTCGGGCGCCACGCACCGGGCCGCCTCAGCGTCTTCGGTGCCGACACCCGCAAGCGGCTCGGTGAGGTCGAGGTCGGGCTCTTCCCGCTGACCGTCACCTCCTCCCCCGACGGCCGGCTCGGCTACGTGGCCTGTGTCGTCTCCTCCACCGTCGACATCGTCGACTTGGAGACGCTGGAGCGCTTGGCCCGGCTGGACATCGCCAGGCTCGGCGAACCCGGCGCCCACGGCCTGGCGTACGTCCCACGCCCCGCTTGACCGCCGGGGAGACCGGTGAAGGCGCCGGGGTGCGGATCGCGGGAACGGTGATGCACCGCCAGGAAGCGTTCGGTGCCGAGACGGAGCCCGTTCGCTCGTTGCCGCCCCGGCCCGCGACGGTGCCGGACGCCCGCTCGCCGTGGCTCTGACGGGCGGGAACACCCACGACCGCACGCGGTTCACCGCTGCGACGGACGCGCCCCGGTACCCGTCCGCATCAGGGGCACGACGGCCCCTCGACCGGGGTCCCTGCCGTTTCCGGTCGCGTCCCGGGGCCGGGGTGCGTGGTCCCGGGGGTACGGCACGGGCCCCGCTCACCGTCGTGGCCGCGCGCGGGGCCGCGGCGGCGTTGCGCGTCAAGTGCCCGCCGGCGCCTGTCCGTACGGCGCGTCAGGCGGAGCGGCCGGCCTTCTTGCGGCGCAGCGCGACGGTGGTGCCGGCACCGGCGAGGACCAGTGCCGAGGCCACGCCGACGAGCACCGCCGCGCTGTCGTTCGCACCGGTCCCGGCGGGGTCGGAGCCGCCTTCCGCGGGCGTTCGGGCGCTGACGCTCCTCATGGTCTTCCGGATCCAGGCGGCGTAGGCGGGTGCGTCGGTGTAGAGGCCCGGTCCCTTCGAACACGGCACCTTCGGGGCGCCGGGGCCCGACGTCACGCCGATGAGCTCCCACCGTCCGTCCCGGCCCTTCTGGAGCTGCGCGCCGCCGGAGTCCCCGGAGCACGCCATGGCCCGGGGAACGGTGCTGATCGTGCACAGCCGGGTCCGGTCCGCGTACCCGGGAGCGCACTCGGACTCGGTGCCCCTGCGGGTGTCCAGCTCCCGCAGCCGGTCCGAGAACTCCATCCGGCCGTCGACGGTGGTGCCGAAGCCCACGATCCGCGTCGGGGTACCCGCCCGGCCCGTCTCCTTCGCGATCCGGACCGGCTTCTGGAGGACCGGGCGGTCGAGGCGGACGAGCGCGATGTCGTCCCGGTTGGCGGCCTTCGTGTCGCCGTTCGCGTAGCCGGGGTGGACGAAGGTCCGGTCGATCCTCCGGACGGTGCCCCCGGACTTCCGGCGGTCGCTGCCGATCCGGACGGCGCCCTCCAGCCGGAGGCCGTCGCCCGTCACGCAGTGGGCCGCCGTCAGCACCCACCGCGGATCGATCAGCGACGCCCCGCAGACGCCGTCGAACAGGCCGTACCGCGGAGCGGACTCCGGGATCGTCGCCATGAACGGGTAACTCTCGGTGGCGTCCTTCCCGTTGACGATCGCTCCGGCGCTTCCGGTCATGAGGGTGGCGCAGGCGGCGACGAGGACGCTGACGGCGGCAGTGCGCGCCGTACCGCGGCGCACCGGCTTCAGGACGGACACGGGGACTTCCCTTTGCTCGAAGGATCCGTACGCGTCCAGCCTGCTCGCCGGGGATCCGCCGGACCACGGTGGCAGCAGGTGGACACGCGGCCCGGGCAGCGGGTCCGCGGGGGGTGGGGGTGTCCCCCCCCGTCGTACCCGGGCGAGGCGGGAACGGCCGCCGGGGCGTTCCCACGCCGCTCATCCACGTGTCTCCCTCGTGCGGCGGCACGCGCGTCGTCGGCAGCGGCCGCCGTTCGCCGGTCGCGCGGGGCTCAGAGGTCCCTTCGCATGAGCACGCACATCGTCTCGTGGCGGCGGATCGATCCGTCGGGCCCCTCCTCGTCCCAGGCGTCCGGCGCACGGCCGTACGCGACGTAGCCCAGGCGCTCGTACAGGGCGCGGGCCCGGGGGTTGTCCTCCTCGACGGCGAGTTCCGCCCTGCGCAGCCCGCGGCCTCGGATCCGCTGTTCGGCTGCGCGTACGAGCAGCGTCCCCAGGCCGCAGGACCGCAGCGCGGGGAGCACGGCGAGCTGCCACAGGGTTCCGGCTCCCTCGGAGACCCGGTAGTCGACGCCGCCGATCGCCACCGGCAGGTCCGCCGGGGTGCACACCGCGAGGTAGTCCACCTCGCCCCGCGCGGCCCGGGCCAGTTCCCGCTCCACGTGGCGCAGGTGGGTGGCGGATCCGGACCAGGTGCACGCCGGCAGGTCCCGGGGGGACAGGTCGCGCACGCCGACCGGCAGGACGACGGTGGCGGCGGTGGGGTCGGCTTCAGCGGTCATGACCCGGAGCATGCCGACGGAGGCGACGGCACGACAACGGATTTCCCGCCCCGGCCCCGCGCGCCGGCGCCGGCCGGGCTCGCGGCGGTGCGCCGCCGCTTCCCGTGGGCGCGTCGTACTCGCTGCCGGGGGCCGGGGAGCCGAAGAGGGAACAGGGCCGCGTGGGCGCGGGTAGCCTGCGCGGATGAAGCGGATCCAGCGAGTCGCCGGCGCGGTCGTCGGCGCGGCGGTGGGGGACGCGCTGGGCGGCCCCTTCGAATTCGGTCCCCCGGGTGCGTTCTCCGCGCGGTTCCCCGTACCCGGTACCGGCGGCGAGATGGCCGGGGGCGGCGGCTGGGACCCGGGCGAGGCCACCGACGACACGCAGATGGCCGTCCTGGTCGCGGAGTCGCTGCTGGAGCGGGGCGGGCTGGACCTGCCGGACGTCTTCGCCCGTTTCCAGCGATGGGCGGCGTCCGACCCCAAGGACATCGGCCTGCAGACCGAAGAGGTCCTGACCAGCGGCATGCCCTGGGACCGCGCCGCCGCGATCCATTTCCAGGTCAGCCGGCGCGCCGCGGGAAACGGCTCCCTGATGCGCGCGTCGACCTCCGCGGTCCACTTCGCGCCCGCGGGCCGGGAGGCCACCATGGAGGCGGCCCGCCGCCTCGCCGCCCTCACCCACGGCGACCGCGCGGCCTGGGAAGGCACCGCGGTCTTCCACGAACTCGTCCGTGTCGCGCTCGAAGGCGCCGACCCCCTCACCGCGCTCCCGGACGTCCTGGACCTGGTCCACCCCGACCACCGCGGGCGCTACGCGACCGTCCTCGCACCCCACTGGCACCCCGGGCAGGCGACCGAGTTCAACGGTGCCGTCTGGCCCTGCCTAGGCTCCGCGGTCTGGGCCCTGCGCACCACCACCGGTTTCGAGCAGGCGATACGCGCGGCGATCGACCTCGGTGGTGACACGGACACCGTCGCCGCGGTGACCGGAGGACTGGCGGGGGCGTACTACGGGCTGGACGCGATCCCCGCCCGCTGGACCCGGCCGCTCCACGTTCCCCTCCCGGGATTCGGCGGGCGGGTGCTGCACCTGCCGGATCTGCTCCGCCTCGCGCACCGCCTCGGAGGGCGACCGGGGTCCGTCCGCCGGCCGGTCGGCGAGCGGGACGGGTGCGCGGCGGCGCGCGGCCGGACCGCCCGTCGTGACGGCGCCGCCCCGGGGCCCGGGACGGAAAAGGGAACTGACAGTCCGTCCCCGGGCTGCCTATGATGCCGGCGATGACGAACTTCTCCTCTCACGGATTGGGGGAATCGTCCGCGCAAGGTGAGTGCTGATGGCACATCACCCCGCGAAGACGATTCCGCCCCGCCTCTCGATGTGGCAGCGCGTACGCGAGTACGCCGTGCCACCGTCCATGATCGAGACCGCGACCGCACGGCGTGCGGTCGGTGACTGGGCGGGGGCTTGCGCCGCCGCCCGGATCGACGTCGACCTCGATCTGCGCGCCGTGCGCGACCGCCACGGCACCGACCTCGTCCACCGCCTCCGCGCGGACCTGCGCCGACTCGCGCCGGATCTGCTGCGGTGGCACATGCCCCGCATCGCCCCCGACGGGAGGCTCCGGCCCGGCCTCACCCTGTCGCTGGCCCGGTACCGGGGTCACGGCGCGCCGGCGGCGCAGCTGGTGGTGCGTACCCCGCCCGCCTGGGCGGACGCCGGGCAGCGGATGTCCCTCGCGCTGTGGGACGGTTCCGGCGGCGGCGACGCCCGGCACCACCCGCACCCGCATCCCGACCGGCGCTTCCGGCTCGACCTGCACCGGCACCTCTGGGACTCCTCCCGGAGCAGCGAACTGGCCCTGCGGTGCGGCACGCCGGGGGCCCCGCCCGGGGCACGGCCCGACCGGCCCACCGGCCACGACGGACCGTGGGCGGTGGACCGCTGGGCCGCCGAGGCGGAGCTCCTGCTGCGTGCGGAAGGACTCCCCCGGGGGGCCTTCGCCGTGCGGCTCGGTGCCCGAAGCCGCGCCGTGCTCGAACTGGTCGCGCCCGACGACAGCCATGCTCCGGCGTGCCGGGCGCTGCCCGGGCCGCGGTCCCCGCGGGGGGTCGCGGCGCTGCCGGTACTGCCGGAGGCGGCGGCCCGGGTCCTGCCCGACCTGGAGCTGCTGCGGGCCGGACTGGTCACGCCCGAGCGGTTGCACCCGCTCGTCGCCACGTCGCTGGCGGCCCGCCCCGGCGCGACGGCCGGCCCCGCGCCGGATCCCGGCACCCTCGGGTCCGAGCCCGCCGATCCGCACCGGGTGGAGTGCCGGGGCGAGGTCCACCGGATCGCCCTGAGGGACGGGGTGCTGACGGCGGTCGACCACGATCCGGCCCAGTTGCGGCGGGAGGGCCTGCTGGTGGCGCTCGGCGGGCCGCCGCTGCCCTGCCTGCGGGCCATCGACGCGGTGCACCGCGATCCGCAGGCCCTGCCCGCGGTCCGGGAGAGGCTCCGCCACGGCGACGTCACCGGGGCGCTGGACGTCGTCGAGGGGCTGCTCGGTCCCGGTGCGGTCCTGCGGGACGGACCGCTGCGGGACGCACTGGAGTCGGCGGCGCTCCGCCGCGTCGACCACGGACTGTTCCGCTCGGGGCTGGTCTCCGCGCGTCCCGCCCCCGCCGGCCGGGACGCGCAGCCGGGCCGCCGTCCCCGGATCGACCGCCGTACGCCTCCCGCCGTCCGGCGCAAGAGGGAAAACCGCGCCCGGCCCCGCACCGGGCTGACCGTCTGACCGGCCGCTTCCGCGCCTCCTCCGTGCCGTGCGCGGCGCCGTACGCCTCCACGTCCCCGGGGACGAGCCGTCCCGTCCCCCCTCCCACACACCAGGTGATGCCCATGTCCTCCCACGCCCAGCTCGCCCTCGCCGACGACCTGCTCGCCCTCCTCCGGACCACCACCACCGAGCCGCGCCCCGACGAGCAGCTCGAAGCGCTCACCCTGGCCGTCGCCGCCGACCTGCCCGTCCTGCTCTGGGGCGAGCCGGGCATCGGCAAGACCGCGGCCCTCACCCAGCTCGCCACCTCCCTCGACCTGCCGCTGACGACCGTGATCGCCAGCGTCCACGAACCGTCCGACTTCTCGGGGCTGCCCGTCGTGGGCGACGACCCGGCCGTCCAGGGGGTGCCGATGGCGCCACCGCGGTGGGCCGTGGAACTGGTGCGCGCCGGACGGGGATTGCTCTTCCTGGACGAACTCTCCACCGCCACCCCCGCCGTCCAGGCCGCGCTGCTCAGGGTCGTCCTGGAGCGGAAGGTGGGCGCGCTGCGACTCCCCGCGGGGGTACGGGTCGTGGCCGCCGCCAATCCGCGCGCGTCGGCGGCGGACGGGTGGGAGCTGAGCCCGCCGCTGGCCAACCGGTTCGTCCACCTCCACTGGCAGCACGACCGGGAGGTGGTGGTGCGGGGGCTGGGCGGCGTCTGGCCCCGGGCCCGGCTGCCCCGGCTGGCGGCGGAGGACCTCCCGGCGGCGGTCGCGTTCGCCCGGCGGGCGGTCTGCGGCTTCCTGAAGACCCGGCCGACGTTGATCCACCGGTTGCCGAGCAGCGAGACGCGGCGCGGCGGCGCCTGGCCCTCGCCCAGGAGCTGGGAGGCCGCGCTGACCCTGCTGGCCTTCGGCACGGCGGCCCGCGTCTCCCGCGACGTCCTGGCGCTGCTCGTGCGGGGTGCCGTGGGCGACGGGCCGGGGCTGGAACTCCTCGCCCACCTGGACCGGATGGACCTGCCGGACCCGGAGTCGCTGCTGGCCGACCCGGCCTCCGCCGACCTGCCCGAGCGGGGCGACCTGCGCCAGGCGGCCCTGGAGGCGGTGGTCGCCGCCGTCGGGGCGCGACCGGAGCGGGAGCGGTGGGAGGCGGGCTGGGCCGTGCTCGTCCGGGCGCTGGAGACCGGCGCCCCGGACCTGCTGGTCGCCCCGGCGTCGGCGCTGGCCGGGCTGCGACGCGATGACTGGGAGGTACCGGAGGCGGTGGAGCGGCTGACCGGGGTGATCGGCCTCGCCCGGCGGGCGGACCGGTCGGTGGGCCGGGCCACCGCGGCGGCCGGCGTCGGGAGCGCGACGGGGGCGCGGCGGTGACGGGGGTCGTGAGGCGCCCGGAAGCGCCGGTCCCCGGCGCCCGGCCGCGCCCGCTGCCGCGCCCGATGTCCCCGCCCGCGCCACCGCGCCCGGTACGGGCCGCCGTGCCGGAGGCCCCGCCCGGCCCCGGCCGGCCGAACGGCCGGACGGGGCTTCCCCTGGACCGGGAGAAGCTGCTGGCCGCCCGGCTCCACGCGGTGAGGGTCCGCCCCTACCTGGCCGACGCGCTCTTCGCCCTGCACGTGGTCGAGGACCGGTCGGTGCCGACGATGGCGGTGGACCGGCACTGGCGCTGCTACGTCTCCCCCGGCTTCGTGGCGCGCACCCCGGTGGAGGAGTTGGCGGGCGTCTGGGTGCACGAGGTCTCCCACCTGCTCCGGGACCACCACGGGCGGGGCGAGCGGTACGCGCGGCAGTACGAGGAGTACGGGCCGGGCGAGCGGCTGCGGCGGAACATCGCCGCCGACTTCGAGATCAACGACGACGTTTACGGCGACGGCCTGCCCCGGCCCCGGGGGGCGGTGCTGCCGTCGCTGCTGGGGCTGCCGGGTGACCTGCTGATGGAGGAGTACCTGCGGAGGGCCTCGATGTCCGGGCTCGCCGCGGAGTTCGCCTGGCTGGACTGCGGCAGCGGCGCCGACGGGCAGGACCGGCCGTGGGAGCTGGGCCCCGAGGGGGCGCACGGCCTGAGCAGGCAGCAGCGGGACGCCGTCCGGTTCCGGGTCGCGGAGGGGATCAGGGGCCGCCCCGGTGACGCGCCGGAAGGGTGGCGCCGCTGGGCGGACGAGGCGTTCCACGCGCCGCAGCCCTGGCGGCAGTTGCTCGGCGCGGCGGTCCGCTCGGCGGCCGGTGCGCCGGGGGTGGGAGAGGACCACAGCTACTGGCGTCCGTCCCGGCGCTCGGCCGGTGTGCCCGGGGTGGTGCTGCCGAGTCTGCGCCGCACACCGCCCCGGGTGTGCGTCGTGATCGACACCTCCGGATCGGTGAGCGACGCCGAACTGGGCAGTGCGCTGCTGGAGGTGGCGGCGATCTCACGGGCGGTGGGCGGGCGGCGCGACCTGGTCTCGGTGATCTCCTGCGACGCGGCGGCCGGAGTCGCCGTCCCGCTCTGCCGCGCCGAGAGCATCGAACTGATCGGCGGCGGGGGGACGGACCTGCGCTCCGGCTTCGCCCGGGCGCTCCGTTCCCGGCCCCGTCCGGACGTGGTCGTCGCCCTCACGGACGGGCAGACGCCGTGGCCGTCCGAGCCGCCGCCCTGCCGCGTCGTCGTCGGCCTCTTCCCCCGTCCCGGTGGTACCGCCGACGAGGCCGACCCCGACTACGTACCCGACACCCCGCCCCCCTGGGCGCGCGTCGTCACCATCGGCTGAGGGCCCGGGCCCGGTGGCGTGCCCCCGCGTCCGGTGACGGGCGACTCCGCGGCCGGGCCTCGCCGGCAGGTCGCCCCCGGGTGCCCGGTGGGCCGGCGGGTCACCGCCCGGGCCCGTCGTCGGGGGAAGCGCGTCGGGTCGGCGTCCGACACGGCAACCGGCCTTCCGCGCCGGCGGGCCGGCCGCCGAGGTGCGCGTGGGCGGTCGCCCCTCACCGGTTCGGAAGGCGGCGAGCCGACGGGGGCGGGGCGCGCGCTTCGACCACCCGCGCCGGGGGCCGAGTCCCCCGGCGCGGGTGGTCGGGCTACGCGCCGCTGCCTTCGGCGAGGGTGTGGGCGACGAGCGCGTTGGCGTGGCCGTGGCCGAGTCCGTGCTCGGTCTTGAGCCAGGTGACGAGCTCCATGTGCTTGGTCAGGGGTGCGGTGCGGATGAGGTCCTTCCACTCCGCGATCGGGCGGCCGTACTTCTTCTCGATGGAGGGGAAGTAGCTCGCGGGGCCCTTGGCCGGTGTGGTCATCTCCGTTGTCCTCTCTGCCGGTTCGTGGTCGTGACGGTAACAGCGGGGGTTGTCTGCGCCTTGAGCAGACGTGCGGTGATCGCGGCCGGCCACGGCAGGCCGAGGTCGGCGCCGATGGTGAAGGCCGCGACGGTGGGGGAGGAGCCCGCGAACCCGGCGAGGACGCCGAGGGGGACGAGGCGGGATCCGATCGCCCACCCGCGACGCCGGTGGGCGTCGAAGTGGCGGGCCGGCACGAGGAAGGCCGCGCACAGGGCGAGGTGGCCGATCATGCCGCCGAGCAGGTGGAGAGCGCCGTGCCGGCTCAGCGAGGCGGCGGGGGCGCCGGGGTCTGCGGCGGGGAAGCCACCGCCCGGGTCGGCGGTGAAAACGGCGGCGGAGGATGGGGAGACGGGTGGGTGGGGCCGGCCCGGTCACCGGGCAAGCGGCGCCCTCCCCCGCCGCACGGTGGGCGCCGGGGGATGCCGACGGCGTCCTGGACGAGCCGGACAAGGCCGTTCGCACGGCTCCGGCGACACCCGGTGCGGGACCGGTCTCACACGGCGTCGGGCTCCACGGTGCCGCGCGAGCGGAGCATGCGGCGTGTCACGTCGGCGTGCTCGGTCAGCGTCTTGCGCACGACCGGGGCCGCCGTCCCCGCCACCGCCAGTGCTTCGTCGAGGAAGCCGCCGTCGATCGCGAACCTCGGCAGCAGCCGGCCCGTGTAGACCATGGCGGGGATCATGCCTCCGCGGCCGAGGCCGGGCACGAGGTCGAGGTAGCGGCGGGTGAACGGCCTGAGCACCTCGTCCTGACCGGGACGCCAGAACGCCGCGGCCACCCGGCCCACCCAGGAGACGGGCACGGCCCGCTCGATCGCCAGCGCCTGCCAGACCGCCGCCTTCACGCGGGCGTCCGGCACGCCGGCGCGCACGCGGAGTTCCTGGAGGTGGGCGTCCGGGTCGGGATCGGCCGCCAGCAGGCGCGCCGCCTCCGCCGCGGTGTCCTCCCCCAGCTCGGCGGCGCGGGCCAGGGCGCGCCACCGCAGGTCGTAGTCGTCGTCCTCGACCGCCTCGGCGCGCAGGCGCTCCAGCGCGCCGCCCGACGCGGCGCGGGCCAGGGAGCGCAGCGCGACGCGGCGTCCCGCGGGGTGCCGGGCCCGGTCGGCGAGCCGGCGGCAGGTGGCGGCGAACTCCGCTTCCAGGGCGACTCGCCGGCCTTCCGGAGCCCACAGTTCGGCGATGTCCCCGGCGAGCGTGAGGTACGGCTCGACGGCCGCGTCGCAGGTCTCGGCCTCCAGGACGGCGCCGATGCCGCGGGCGGCCTCCGCCGCGGTGGCCTCCCCGTTGACCAGCATGTCCCAGACGGTCGCCACGGCGACGCCCCGCGACAGGGCGGTGGGCAGGTCGGCGGCGTACCGGAGCAGGGCGTCGCGGGAGGCGGCGTCCGGCCGGACGGTGGCGAAGGTCAGGTCGTCGTCGTTCACCAGGTAGAGGTCCGCGCCGGCGGGCAGGTCGACCGGCGTACGGGGGCCGCGGACCTCGACGGTGGTGCGGGCGGTGCGTTCCAGGCCGGTGGCCGTACGGCGGTAGGCGCCCACGGCCAGGACCTGCGGGCGGGGCGGGGCGCCGGACGGCCCGGTGGCGTGGAGCACCGCACCGCCGGGCCCGTGGTCGAGGGTCAGCCGGTCGGTGCCCGCGGTGTCCAGCCATCCGGTCTTCCAGGCGTCGAGGTCCCGCCCCGAGGCCCGGCCGAGCGCGTCGACGAGGTCCTGCAGGGTGGTGGTCCCCCAGGCGTGCCTGGCGAAGTAGTCGCTCATGCCCGCGCTGAAGGCCTCCTCCCCCAGGTAGGTCATGAGCTGCTGGAGGACGGAGGCGCCCTTGGGGTAGGTGATGTCGTCGAAGATGGCGGCGGCCTCGTCGACGTCGTGCACGGGCTGGCGGATCGGGTGCGTGGCGGGCCCCTGGTCGGCCAGGTACGCCTTGAGCTTGCCGCCGGCGAGGTGCCCGGCCCAGGCGTCCGTGTGGGCGGTGGCGCTGGTGGCGGCCCAGTGGCAGGCGAACTCCGCGAACGCCTCGTTGAGCCACAGGTCGTCCCACCAGCGCATGGTGACGATGTTGCCGAACCACATGTGCGCCATCTCGTGCAGCAGCACCTTGGCGAGCAGCTCCCGTTCGGCCGGGGTCGGCGCGGAGCGGCGCAGGAAGTCGTCGGACCAGGTGACGCAGCCGTAGTTCTCCATGGCCCCGCCGAACTCCGGTACGAAGACCTGGTCGTAACGGTGCTGCGGGAACGGCATGGCGAAGACGCGCGCGAAGAAGGCCAGGCCCTGGGCCGTGAGGGTGAGGATCTCGTCCGCGTCGCGCTCCAGGGCGCCGGCCAGGGACCGGCGGGTGTACAGGCCGAGGTCGTATCCGCCGGCGTTCCGGCGGATCTCGTGGAACGGGCCGGCGTTGACGACCGTGTTGTACGGGGAGAGGGGCGGGGTGTCGGGGAACGTCCAGCGGCGGGCGCCGCCGAGCGTCTCGGTGCGGGCCGTCCCCGCGTTGCTGGTGACGGTCCACCCGGCCGGGGCCGTGACGGTGAAGGCGTGCGGGGCCTTGAGGTCGGGCTGGTCGAAGCAGGCCCACACGAAGCGCGCCTCGTCCGGTTCGAAGGACGTCCAGACGTACACCTCGCCGTCGGAGGGGTCGACGGCCCGGTGCACGCCCGGGCCGTGGGTCGTGTCCGACTGGACGGTCTCCACGCGCAGCGTGTTGTGCGCGGCCAGGCCGCGCAGGGCGATGCGCCCCTCGGCCGCCGGGGGCAGGGGGACGTCGTTGAGCGTGGCGGAGAGCACCGTCGCCGCGCAGTCGACGAACGTCTCGCCGCCCGGCTCCGTACAGGAGAACGTGATGGTGGACACGCACCGTACGTCGGGGCCGTCCGGCAGGTCCGTGAAGTCGACGGACACGTCGTACCGTTCGACCTCCAGCAGCTCGGCTCGCTCCTCCGCCTCGGCACGGGTCAGACTGCGGACGCCCATCGCTCCCCCTGGTTCCCCGGCGCACCGGTGCGCCGCACGCGAAAAACCACAGCGTAGAGGGGCGCGCGCCGTACGGCCCCCGGTTTTCGGCCGGACGCGGCGGTTCGACGGCGGGCGTTCGGTCCGCCGGGGGGAGCGGCCGGCCGGTGCGGCCCCCGGTGCCGGCGCGCGGAACGGTGTCGGCACCGGCGCGTTCCCGGGGCGCTCGCCCTGCCGGTGCCCGGCCGGGCCGGGGCCGGCGACGAGCGGCCGTCCACGGCCGCGGTCGTAATGGGCGGGGCCGGCCCTGGGCTCGCGGCCGCCGTCGGCACGGACGGCCTCGCCGCCTGCGCCCCTACAACCTCTCGCCGGGGAGGGACAGGTAGGCCTCGCGCAGCCTGTCCAGGAGGGGGTGCTCGTCGGCCATGGGGGTGTCGTCGACGGCCGTCAGGGCCCGGACGCCGATGGCGGTGTTGGTGGCGAACGCGGCCTGCGCGGTCTTGGCCCGGGACAGCGTGATCGGGACGACGCGGTGCTCGACGTGCTGCCGGAGCAGGGCCATGGTCACTCCGGGCAAAACCGGGGCCTCGGGCCATACCACCCCTTCGTCGCTGATGAAGCCGACGTTCCAGGTGGTGCCCTCGCTGACGTGGCCGTCCGGCCCGACGAACAGGGCATCGTCATATCCAGCCAGTTGCGCGACGCGACGGGCGTGCAGAGCGCCGAACAGTCCACAGTGCTTGACCTGCGGCAGGTCGCGCTGGTACGGCACGCTCTTGGCGCGCAGCGGCGGGAGCGGTATCGCACCGGCCGCCCGCACGGTGACGAGGACGCCGGGCCGGCCGGCGTCCGCGGGGCGTCCGATGTCCAGGGTGGGGTCGTGGACCGTGATCCGGACGACGCACGGCCCGCTGTGCCCGTCCAGGGCCCTGGCCACTAGGTCACGTACGCGGCCGGTGTCCAGGTCGCTCCCGAAGACGGCCCGGCTGTCACGTACGAGGCGCTCCAGGTGGAGGGACAGGCCCCGGATGCGGCCGTCCTCGACGCGCACGGACGTGAAGTGCCCGTAGGACGTCAGCGCCAGGGGCAGCACGTCCTCAAGGGACGCGGGCTGTCCGTTCAGTGTCGTCATGGGGAACAGCATGTCGGACCCCAGCGTGTCCGGCCGCCCGAAACCAGTCGTTGACAAGCCAATTTCCTCACGGGTTCCTTCCCTCCCATCCGATCATTGCTGTTCACTGGTCACCGCCCGGACACCCGCCGTGACCGGCAGGGCGAAGGGGGTGCGCGCTGCGGCCACGCCGCCTGTCACCGGTACCGTCCCGCGGAGCCGGAACCAGGTCGGAGAACGGCTGTTGACGGCACGGCACATTGGACACCGCAAGTTCGAGGACCTGATGAGCTTTCTGACGCAAGACGCCGCGTTGTTACTGGCCCCGTCCGGCGGCATGGTGGCCGCGGGGGTGGCCGCCTTCCACTACCGCCGCAAAGCGGTCAGGGCCGAGCGGCGCGCCGGCGGGCTGGAGATCCGGGCGCGTGCCGCCGAGCAGCAGGTGGCGGCCCGGGACGCCGAGGCCGGGCACCTGGCCGGGATACGGCTGCCCGCTCTCGTCGACGCGCTGAACCGCGGCGGGGGCGGCACCCACCGCGACGGGGGGCTGCTCCACGCGCACCTGGCCGGCACTCCGGTCGGGAAGGCATACGCGGGGGTGTTGGAGCAGGTGTCGGCCCTGGCGACGGGGGCGTCGGAGAGGGCCGAGGGGGCTTCCCGGGCGGCGGTGCAGGCGGTCGTGCGGTCCTTCCAGGCCCTGGTGTACGAGCAGCAGACCGCCATCACCGCGCTGCTGGAGTCGCAGCACGACGAGCGGGTGCTGGAGTTCGCGATACCCATCGACCACGCGGGCAGCCAACTGGCGCGCCGGGCGCAGATCGTGGGTGTCCTGACGGGGATGTGGCCGGGGCGGCAGCGTGACGACGCCCTGCTCCTGGAGGCGGTGCGCGGCGGGATCTCGCGGATCCGTGACTACCGGCGGGTGCGGATCACCGGGGAGCGCGGCGAGTACGTCGCCGGGCGGTTCGTCGAGCCGGTGGTCCTCGCGGTGGCGGAGCTGCTGGACAACGCCGCCCGCCACAGCGAGCCGGGCACGCTGGTGGAGGTGTGGTTCGTCGAGGCGCACAACGGCATCAGCATCGTCATCGACGACGCGGGGATCGGGTTGAGTCCGGAGGAGCGCGAGCGGGCCGCGCACCTGCTGTCGGGGGCGGGCCCGGTCCGGCTGACCGAACTGCGCACCCCGCCGCGCTTCGGGTTCCTGGCCACCGGTGTGCTCGCGGCGCAGTACGGCTTCAAGGTCTCGGTCGAGCAGCAGTCCGTCCACGGCGGCGTCCGCGCGGTCCTGCACCTGCCGCGTGCGCTGCTCGCCAGGCCCCCGGCGCAGCAGCAGCCGCAGCAGCCGGCGGCCGCCCCGGCTCCGAGGGCGGACGAACCCGCCGTGGTCCCGCCGGTACCCGCCGAGCACCCGTATCCGGTGGCGGGGGACGGTCTGCCGGTGCGTCGCCGCAGAAGAGGGCCGAAACCGGACCTCTCCGCGCCACCGCCCGCCGTGCCGCCGGCCGCCGGCGCCGGCAGCGACCTCGCCGCGTTCCTGCGCGGCACCCACTCCGCCCGCCACCTCTCCGCCGACCAGGAGCCGTCCTCATGACCCCCTCGCCCAACCTCGACTGGATCCTCAACGAGCTCGTCACCACCTCCCGGGCCCGTCACGCGGTGCTGCTGTCCGCGGACGGGCTGGCGGTCGCCGCCTCCGCCGACGTCGACCGCAACCTGGCCGACACGGTGTCCGCCATCGCCTCGGGGATGCAGTCCCTCAGCCGCAGCGGCGCGCAGTTCGTCAGCGACACCCCGACGCCGTGGGAGCAGACGATGGTCAGCTACCACGACGGGTTCCTCTTCGTCCTCGCCGCCGGCGCCGGCTCCTACCTGGTGGTGTCCGCCGCCAAGGACGTGGACGTCGAGGGGCTGTCGTTCCAGATGGCCAAGACCATCGACCGCCTCGGCTCCGGTCTCGGTGTCGCGCCGCGCGAGCCGCAGACCGGCGTCGGATGAGCGCGGCGCGACCGTCAGGCGACGACCGGCTGGTGCGGGCCTACGTGGTCACCTCCGGCCGGTGGTCACCGAGCCGCAACACCCTCGACCACATCACCCTCATCAGCCTGACCGCCTCCGCCGCCCACCTCCGCCACACCCACCTCAACCCCGAACAGCGGTCGATCCTCGCCGCCCTGGCCGGCGGGGCGCAGTCGGTGGCCGAGCTCGCCGCGCTGCTGAGCCTCCCGGTGAGCGTGGCCCGCATCCTGCTGGCCGACCTGCTGGAGAGCGGCCACATCATCACCCAGCAGCGCATCACCCAGACCGCCACCCCCGACCGAACTCTGCTGGAGGCCGTCCTTGCCGGGCTTCAACAACTCTGACACGCCGGTGCTGCGCGGCGACGAGCGCACCGTGAAGATCCTGATCTGCGGGCACCTCGGCGCCGGCAAGACCACGCTGGTCAACACGCTGTCGCAGATCGCGCCGGTCAGCACCGAAGAGGTCATGACGAGCGCCTCGACGGCCGTGGACCGGCTCGACCTGCCCCACAAGCGCACGACCACGGTGGCGATGGACTTCGGCCGGCTGTCCCTGACCGACGACCTGGTGCTGTACCTGTTCGGCGCGCCCGGCCAGGAACGTTTCTTTCCCATCCTGCGGGACCTCGCCACCGGTGCGCTGGGCGCGCTCGTCCTGGTCGACACCCGCCGCCTGGCCGACACCTACCCGATCCTCCAGCTCGTCGAGGACCTCGATCTGGCCTACACCGTCGCGATCAACACCTTCGACGGCGCCCCCGACCATCCCGACGGGCGGCTGCGCGAGGTCATGGACCTCGCGCCCGACACGCCGCTGGTCAAGTGCGACGCCCGCGAGTGGGCCGGTTCCCGCGACGCGCTGATCGCCCTCGTCCGCCACCTGCTCACCCGTACCCCGGAGCCCGCCCGATGACCTCGCACCCCTCCCCCGGCGTCCAGCAGTGCCCGGCCCACGCACCGGTTCCTCCGCCCACGGGGCCGCTGCCGATCCACGGTCCGGCCTTCAGCGCCGATCCGCACGCCACCTACCGGCGGCTGCGCGAGCAGGGCCCGATCGCGCCGGTGGAGATCTCGCCCGGCGTGTACGGGTACCTGACCGTCACCTACCGCGCGGCGCTGCACCTGCTGCTGAACACCCCGGCCCGCTTCGCGAAGAACCCGACGGAGCACTGGGAGGCCCTGCGCCTGGGCCAGGTACCGGCCGACAGCCCGGCGCGGATGATGATGCAGCCGCGCGACAACGCCTTGTGGAAGGACGGCGAGGAGCACGCCCGGCTGCGGCGCGCGATCACCTCCGCCCTGGGCCGTGTCGACACCTTCGCGCTGGCCGCCTCGGTCGCCCGCATCGCCGACGGACTCGTCGACTCCTTCGCCGCGACGGGGCACGCCGACCTGGTGGCCCAGTACGCCGACCCGCTGCCCATGCTGACCATGACCAGCATGTTCGGCTGCCCGCCCGAGCTGGGGAAGCGGATCGTCATCGCGGTCACGCGGTTGTTCGACACCGATTCCGACGCCCTGCAGGCCAACGCGGAGCTCGAGGCGGCCTGCCTGGAGCTGACCCGCCTCAAGCGGGCGAGGCCGGGCCGGGACGTCACCAGCGACCTGATCGCCGCGGAGCTGAGCGACGCGGAGATGATCCAGACGATCGTGCTGCTCATCGGCGCCGGGTCCACCCCGTCCAGCAATCTGATCATGAACGCGCTGCGGTTGATCATCTCCGATCCGAGGTTCGCCGGCAGCGTCCACGCCGGCGTCAAGCCGCTGGCCGACGCCCTCGACGAAGTCCTGTGGGACATCCCGCCCGTCTCCAACTACTCCCCCCTCTACGCGGTCGGCGAGCAGACCTACGAGGGGGTGCGGCTGCAGACGGGCTACCCGATCCTCGTCAGCTTCGCCGCCGCCAACGGCGACCCCGCCCTCACCCCGGGTGCGCGGGCGGGCAACCGCGGTCACCTGGCGTTCTCCGCCGGGGTGCACGCCTGCCCCGCCCCCGACCTGGCCCGGATCATCTCCGAGACCGCCCTGGAACGCGCCGTCGACCGGCTCGCCGGACTCGAACTCGCCGTGGACCCGCGCGAGCTCGCCCCCCGGCCCGGCACGTTCCACGCCGGTCTGACCGCGCTTCCCGTCCGTTTCCAGCCCGACAACCGGCTCGCCCCCACGAAAAGGTGACCACTTCATGAACGCGCAGTCCTCCGCCACCGCCCCCGGCTGCCCCTACCGCCTGGACGGCACCGGCTCCGACATCCACGGCGAGGCCGCCGCGCTGCGCGCGCTCGGCCCCGCCACCCGCGCCCTGCTCCCCGGCGACATCCCCGTCTGGTCGGTCACCGACCCCGGCCTCATCCGCCGCCTGCTGGCCTCCCCCGACGTCTCCAAGGACGCCTACCAGCACTGGCCCGCCTACGTCGCCAAGGAGATCCCCGAGACCTGGCCGCTGCGGATCTGGGTCGACGTCCGCAACGCCCTGTCCGCCTACGGCACCGAGCACCGCCGGCTGCGCCGCCCCCTGGCCAACGCGTTCGCCACCCGCCGCGTGCGGGCGCTGGAGCCGCGGATCGAGGAGATCACCCGCGCCCTCCTGGACGAGCTGCAGACCGCCGGCCCCGACGAGGTGGTGGACCTGCGCGAGAGGTTCGCCTGGCGGCTGCCGCTGCTGGTGGTCAACGTGCTCCTGGGCGTGCCCGACGATCTGCACGACGACTTCCGCGACGCGGTCGGGCAGCTGTTCGTCACCGACGCCACCCCCCAGGCGGCCGCCGCGGCCACCGCGCGCGTCTACGAGCTGATCGGGCGGCTCGTCGACCGCAAGCGCGAGGCCCCCGGTGACGACGTGACCAGCACCCTCGTCGCCGCGAACGCGCTGGGTGAGATCAGCGACCAGGAGCTCGCCGACAGCTTCGTCCTCCTCATCGGCGCCGGGCACGAGACCACCGTCAACCTCCTCGACCACGCCGTGGCCAACCTGCTCACCCACCCCGACCAGCTCCACCGGGCCACCCACGGCCACACCGCCTGGGAGCAGGTCATCGACGAGGCGCTGCGCCTGGAGGCGCCCATCGCGACGATCATCATGCGCTTCGCGGTGCGCGACATCACCGACCAGCCCACCGGCATCACCTTCGCCAAGGGGGACGCCCTCGTCATCAACTACGCCGCCGCCGGCCGCGACCCCCACGTGCACGGGCCGGACGCCGACCGCTTCGACACCGGCCGCACCACCGCGCACGAGCACCTGGCCTTCGGCCACGGCGCCCACATGTGCCTGGGGGCCGAACTCGCCCGCATCGAGGCACGCATCGCGCTCGCCGGCCTGTTCGCCCGGTTCCCCGCCATGCGGCTCGCGGTCGACCCCGACCAGCTCCAGCCGCTGCCCAGCCTGATCTCCAACGGCCACCGGCACCTGCCGGTCGTCCTCGGCCCGGCCGCCACCCCGGCCACCGCGGCGTCCGGGAGCACCGGCGCCTGACCGTGCCGTCCCCGCCCCACTGCCCCGCGGCACGCCGCGGGGCAGTGGTCCTCGGGCGCACCGCGGCAGCCGTCGCCGCCTCGCCCCCCCTGTCCGGGGCCACCGCCGCCGGCCACCCGGACCGGCGCGGGGGGGAACCGCGCCGTCCGCCGCGGGCGCCCCGTCCGGTGCCCGCGCCCACGCCGCCCGTCACCCGACCGGGCCGTCGGGCCGTCGACGAGCCGGTGGCGCGCTGTCGCCGCCGAACTGCCCGTCCAGGTGGTCGATCAACCCGGTCTCGCTGCGCTCCATACGTTCCCGCTGGTCACGGGGGAGCGACGCCAGAGCGTCGACGAGGACCCGCTCCCGGGGGACGTGCACCATCGAACCGGAGTAGATCCGGCAACCGGAACACCAGGCGAGCCCGACGCACCGTTCGAACATCGGGGACTCGGGCGGGTGGAAGCGGTACTGGTACGAGCGGACGGGCGTCCCGCAGCTCGCGCAGACCCGCCGGTCCCCGTCGGGGATCGTCTCCCAGGACCCGACCTTGAGCCACCGCTGCCGCCGGTCGGACCCTCTTCGAACCGTCATGCCGGCATCCTTCCTCATGACGCCCTCCCGGCACGTCGACCGGCCGTGCCGGGGCCCGTGCGCCCGCGCCACCGGCCGCCGGCCCCGGCCTCCTCCGGCCGGCCGCGGGACGCCGCCGCGGGACCTGACGAACCGTTTCCCCGACTCCGGCTCCGGCTCCGGCTCCGGCTCCGACTCCGGTGATGCACGAGGGGGCGGGCCCCCTTCCTCCCGGAGGTCCCGCCCCCTCGTCGACCCGTCATGCGGCACGGGTCCGTGCGGCCGGGCTCAGAAGCGGCCCGGGGCGCGCTCCGGGAGCGGGGAGCCGGGGAGCACGTCCCGCTTCCGGTTCTTCCGCGCCTCCGCGTTGGAACCGGCCGTCGCCTTGCAGATCACGTCCTTCACCGGGAGCCTGCCGGTGAGCAGGTAGCCGGTGACCGCGCCGTCCGTGCACGCGTTGCCGTTGGGGTAGACGCCGTGGCCCTCGCCGCCGAGGACGGTGACCATCCTCGAGCGCTTCAGGACGGCGTGCAGGGCCTGGGCGCTGGGCAGGGGCGTCTGCGAGTCCCACTCGTTCTGGACGACCAGGGAGCCGACCTTGTTGTCCACCTTGGTGGCCGGTTCCACGGACCTGTCCCAGAACGCGCAGGGCTTGATGCCGGACGCGAAGTCGCCGTAGAGCGGGTACCGGGCCTTGTCCGCGATGGCGTCCCGCCGGTAGCTCTCGGGGTCGCGGGACCAGGCGGCCGAGTTGTCGCCGCACACCACGGCCCAGAAGCTCGCCGTCATGTTGTCGGACGGCACTTCGGCGGCGTCGGCGGCGTCCGCCTCCCCGGTCCCCCCGGATCCGGTGAACGCCTCGAGCCCCTTCGCGGAGGCGGGCTTACCGGCCGCGGCCTTCTTCAGCTCCGCCATCCCCTCGCTGGCGAACTCGGGGCTGAAGACCGCCTGGCGCATACCGCTCCGGATGTCGTCACCGGTGATCGGCTGCCCCTCGAACTCGATGGGCCTCTCGTCGGCCCGCGCGACCAGGTCCCAGAAGGTCCGGTCGACCTCCTTCGGGGTGTCTCCGAGGTCGTACTTCTCCGAACGCCCGGCGGCCCACTCGGTCCACCGGTCGAACGCGGGCTCGGCGCCCTCCGCCCACCACTGGATCATCCCTCGCCAGGCACGCGCCGGGTCGACCGCGCTGTCCAGTACGAACCGGTCGGCCCGGCCCGGGAAGAGCTGGGTGTAGACGGCGCCCAGGTAGGTGCCGTACGAGTAACCCACGTACGAGATCCTCTTCTCGCCGAGGATCGCCCGGAGCAGGTCCATGTCGCGCGCGGTGTTGCGCGTGGTGATGTGCGGGAGCGTGTCGCCCGCCTTCTCCCTGCACTTGTCCGCGACGCCGCGGGCCCAGGCGACGTCCTTGCCGAAGGTGTCCTTCTTGTACGGCCTCAGCCAGTCCTCCTCCTCCGGCGTCAGGCCGCAGGTGACCGGGCTGCTCCGTCCCACACCGCGCGGGTCGAAGCCGATGAGGTCGTACTTCTGCCGTGCGGACTCGGGGAGGTTCTCCTGCATCCCCAGCGGCATGTAGAGCCCCTGACCCCCGGGCCCGCCGGGGTTGGAGAGCAGGACACCGCGCCGCTTGTCGGGCGCGGTGCTCTTGATCCGGGATATGGCCAACTCGATCCGGTCGCCCCCGGGAGCCCGGTAGTCCAGCGGGACCTCGATCGTGGCGCACTCGAACTCCGCCGGGGTGTCGGCGCCGCACCGCTTCCACTGCGGCCTCTGCTTCGCGTACCGGTCCAGCACGCCCTCGGCGGCGGACGGGGAGGCGGCGGAGGTGGCGGCCGGAGCGGCGGTGGCCGTGGGGATGGCGAGCGCGGGTGCCAGCGTTGCCGTGACACTCACGGCCAACAGGGGCGCGAGACGTCGTCTGCGCACGATATCGATCCTTCCGGTCGCGTGTTCGGACAGGAAAGATCTTTCAGGACCCGCCCACCCGTCCGGATCCCTCGCTGGGCTGCATCTCCCCTCCCCCCGGGGAATGACGCAACAACCTTGGCTAATCCTGGAGTTGTAGGGGAAGGACCCGTACTCACCCCGGTCCGTACCGCCGGACCGGCCGGTCTCGCCCCACCTGCCGCGACACCACGAAGCCCACCCGAACCGGGGACGCCTCACCATGACGAGCCGGCGCCCGGCCGCAGGACCCCCGCACCCGCCACCGGACACGGACGACCCCGGCGTGATCACCCCTGCTCGGGCCCGCGTGTGCGGCATGGCGACGAACCGTCTTCGGGTACCGGCCCCCGGAACCGAGTGCCTGAGGGATCATGGAGCATGCGCCCGGATGCCTGGCACCTCACCGAAGACCTCGACGACTTCCTCGCCCGGGCCGGAGACTTCCTCCGCTCGCGCCCCGTCCTGCACAACACGCCGCTCACCGTGACGGAGAAGTGGCGGACCCGTCCGGGGGCGTTCGTCCCCGGAACCGTCCTCTTCGGCCTGCTGGAGTCGGAAGGCGACGTCCAGGCGGTCTTCTACCGTCCGCCGACCCGCCGGCTGACCCTCACCCCGCTCTCCCCCGAACGCGCCGACGCCCTCGCCGCCCGCCTGACCGGCCTGGGTCACGTCCTCTCCGGCGTCACCGCGGACCACGACACCGCCACCGCGTTCGCCGACGCCTGGCAGCGGCGCACCGGCGCGGCACCCACCCTCCGCGTCGGGATGCACCTGTACCGCCTCGACACGCTCACCCCGCCGGAGCCGCGCCCGGCGGGCCGCGGCCGGGCCGTGGGCGAGCAGGACCACGAGCACCTCATGCGCTGGTGCCGTGAACTCGCCGCGGACCTCGGGGAGACCGTCACCATCGACGCCGACTCCTGGGCCGGCACCCGCTTCGCCGAGAAGCGGTACACCTTCTGGGAGACCCCGGACGGCACCGCCGTCTCCATGGCGGGCGTGAACCCGCAGGTCGCCGGGATGGTCCGGGTGGACCCCGTCTACACCCCGGCCCCCCTCCGCGGCCGCGGCTACGCCGCCGCGGTGACCGCCGAGGTGAGCCGGGCCGCGCTCGCCGCGGGCGCCACGGAGGTCGTGCTGTACACGGACGCGTCCAACCGCACCAGCAACGCCCTCTACCAGCGCCTCGGGTACCGCCGGGTCGCCGACTGGGCCCCGTACGACTTCGCGTACGCCGAACCGGAAGCCGGATAGGAACCGGGAGCACGACCGGCACGGCCGACGCCATACCGTCACCGTCACCGTCACCAGGGCGCCGTCGCCGGTGCGGGAGGGGTACTCGACCGCGAAGCCGGCGGCCCGGGTGGGCCCCCGGCCGACGGCGCGTGCGGCGGGCGGGCCCGGTCCGCGGGCCGCATCCCGCCGCGGCGGGCCGGAGCCGGGAGAGGGGCCACCCCCGGTAGGGCTCGCTCGCACCGCAGAGCCGGGAGTCGGCGTCGACGCCGATCGTGCAACCGCGACCCGGCCGGGGGTGTTTACTCTACGAATGTGATTCGTGACCCTGCGTGTAAGGTGTCCTCGTTACCAAGAAGGGTGGGCGACCTGTCGCATGAGACTGTCCTGTGCCGACGAGATACTGTTGCTCAACGGGTGCCCGGGCGTGATCGGCCTGGCGGCGGTCTTCTCCGGTGAGCAGCCCGACGTGGAGCGGGTACGGGCGCGCGTCGCCGAGCGGTGGGCCGGCCTGGAGCGGATGAGCTGTGTGCTCGACCGTGCGTCGGGGGACGCCGGGGCGGGGCGTCGGGGGCTGTTCGGGCGGCGCGGAGACGTGCGGTGGGTCGTGCCGGGGCCGTTCGACCCCGCCGCGCATGTCACCGTCGCCCGGAGCAAGTTGGACGACCTGTGGGCGGAGAGCGTGGACCGGCCGCTGGACGGCGGGATCCCGCCCTGGCGGCTCCTCGTGGTTCCGGACGCGGCACGCGGCGGCGGTTTCGCCCTGGCGCTCGTGGCCCAGCACGCGCTGCTCGACGGACGTTCCCTGGCGACGCTGATGTGCTCGCTGACGGACACGCCCCCGGCGGCGAGGGGGTCCGCGCGGTCGGCGCCGCTCGCGCGTGCCGGGCTGCGCGCGGTGGCCGGGGAGCTCAGGACGATGACGACCGCCGGGCAGGCCCTTCCCCTGCACTCGCCCGGGGAGGCACGCCCCTCGGTCGTGGTGTGTGAACTGCCCGCGCACACGGTCCGGTCCGCCCGCCGGCACCCCGCCGACGGCCGCGGCGCCACACTGAACGAGCTGCTGGTGGGTGCGGTGGCCGGGGCGCTGCGGGCCGGGTACGGGCCGGTGCGGGAGTGGCGGCAGCGGGAGGAGCCCGTGTACACGGCCGTGCCGTGCGACCTGCGCGCCCGGGCGGATCGGAGGGACCTCGGCAACACGCTCACGGCGGTCCGGGTCCCGCTGCCCGTCGACGTGGAGGGCCCCGTGGCGCGACTGCGGGCGTGCCAGGCCGCGATGGCCACCGTCCCCGAGCGGGCCGCCGTCCACGCCGGTGTGCTGTTCCCCGCCGCGGAAGCGGCTCGGCGGACGGGGCCGTGGGTGATCAGGCTCCTGACCGGCCGCGGTCGCCGCTCGTGCTTCGCGGCGACCACGACCACCGCCATGAAGTGGCCCGGCGGGGCGAGCACCTTCGAGGAGGGCCGGCTCGTGCGCACGGTGGGGCTGCCGCCCTTGCGGCACCCGGGTACCGCCGGCTTCGCCCTGGCCCAGGCGGGGGACGCGTTCACGCTCACCGTGGTGGGAAACGTGCGCCCGGACGACGCGAGGCGGCTCGCCGACGCGGTCGTCACGGAGTTCGAGACATGGGCTCGGACGGCGGCACCGTCCGTGTGAGCCGGACCTGACGGCACCAGGAAATGGAGACAGCTGCATGGATGTGGAACACGGCGACGTATGGGAAGCGCTGCGCCCGCTCTGCGCGCGGGTGATGTCGGTGCCGCCGGAGGCCGTCGTGCCGCGGGCCCGGCTGGTCGCCGACCTGGGAGCCGACAGCCTGGACATCACCGAACTGGAAGCGGCGTCGGAGGAGTTGTTCGGGGTCTCCCTCAGAGGCACCGACAAGGGCGGGGTGTCCACCGTGGGTGACGTCGCCGACCTCATCGTGCGGCTGTGCGCCCGCGAGGCCCGCGGCCCCCTCGTCCGATGAGCCGCCGACCCGCCGTCGCCGTCACGGGGCTGGGCGTCCGCTGTGCCGCCGGGGCGACTCCGGCGGCGCTGTGGGAGAGCCTCGTCGAGTGCCGTCCGGCGACCTCGCTGCACGCTTTCGACGACGAGGGCACCGTCGTGGGCCCGGCGTCCGCCATGACCGGCTTCGACCCGACCGGCTACCTCTCGCCCAAGGAGGTACGGCGCACCGACCGGTCGGTGCAGATGGCGGTGTGCGCCGCCGCGGACGCCGTGGAGGACGCCGGAGGAATCCATGTCCCGCCCGGGCGGCGGGCGGTGGTCACCGGCACCGGCTACGGCGGGGTGACCAGCCAGGAGAACGGCATCGGGCATCCCGACGTGCTCTACGCTCCCCGGCTGATGCACAACGCGGGGGCGTACTGGATCAGCGCCGGGCTCCGTGTCACCGGCCCCAGTCTGACGATCTCCACCGCATGCGCCTCCGGCACGCACGCGGTGGGTGAGGCGATGCAGATGATCCGGGCGGGGTGCGCCGACGTCGTGGTGGCGGGAGGACACGAAAGTCCCCTGACCCCCACGACGGCGCTGGCCTTCGGGCGGGCCGGCGCGATGGTCACCGAGTGCGAGGATCCCGCCGCCGCGTCACGGCCGTTCGACGTCGGGCGGCGCGGATTCGTCCTCGCCGAAGGGGCCGCGTTCCTGGTGCTGGAGCGACTGGACCTCGCCCGGGCGCGGGGCGCCCGGATCCACGCCGTGCTGACCGGATACGGGCGCAACTCCGACGCCCACCACCTCACCGCGCCGCATCCCGACGGCGCAGGTGCCCGGGCGTGCATGGAGCAGGCGCTCGCGGACGCCGGTACGACGGCCGGCGCCGTCACCCACGTCAACGCGCACGGCACCGGCACCGAGCTGAACGACCTCGCGGAAGCACGGGCCATCGCCGCCCTGTTCGGGCCCGCCGCGGTGCCGGTCACCGCCCCCAAGTCGGTGACCGGGCACGGGCTGGGGGCGGCGGGAGCCCTGGAAGCCGTGATCACGGCCCTGTCCGTACGGGAAGGGCTCGCACCGCCGACCGCGTCGCTCACCCGGCTGGACCCCCGGTGCGCCATCGACGTGGTCACCGCTGGACCACGCAAGATCTCGGACGGGCCGGTGGTCAGCAACAGCTTCGCCTTCGGCGGACACAACGCCTGTCTCGTGTTCGACTCACCCCACGCCTGAACGCCGAAGGAGACCGCGGAGCATGAGGCTGACGGCCGTCGAGGAGGGGCACCTCCGCAACGGGCTGCCGGGGACGATCGGCATCGCCGCGGTGTTCTCCGGCGGTCCGTTCGACCTGGTGCGGGTACGGTCCCGCGTCCGTGACCGGTGGGGCGCACTGGACCGGATGAGGCTGCTCATCGAGCCGCCCACCGGGCCCGCGGCGCTGTCCGGCCACCGGTGGGCGGCGGACCGGTCGTTCGATCCCGCCGCCCACGTCACCGCCACGGACCAGGAGCCGGAAGCCCTGCTCGCCGACGGCACGGCTCACCCGCTGCCGCCCGGACGGCCTCCGTGGCGGCTGTTGGTCACGCCGCACGCCCTCGTGCTGCTCGCCCATCACGCGCTGCTGGACGGCCGGTCCCTGGAGACCCTCTTCCGGCTGCTGATGGACGACGCCGTACCGCCGCGCCCTCCCGGGCCGGCTTCGGCGCACCCGCCCGCGGCGGCGCGGCTGCGTCCACGCGTCCGTCCCGGCGGCGTCGGCAGGGAGTTGCGCCGCGTCACCGCCCCCGGCCGGCGCCTCCCGGCGGTTCCCCCCGGTGAAGCGCGGCCGTCGGTGGCCGTGGTCGAGCTCGACCCGCAGGTGATGCGTGCCGCTCGCCGCCAGCCGGCCGGCGGGCGCGGGGCGACGCTCAACGAACTGCTGCTGAGCACGTACGCCGGCGCCCTCCGCGCCTGCTACGGCCCCCTGCGCTCCTGGCCCGCGGGACCGGCCCCCCTCTACGCCACCGTGCCGGTCGACCTGCGCACCCGCGCCGACGCCCGGCGGCTCGGCAACGCCGTGACCGCGCTGCGCGTCCCGCTGCCCGTCGACGTCGAGTCCCCGGTCGCCCGCCTGCAGGCGTGCCAGGACCTGGTCGCGGCGTTCCCCCACCGCGGCGACGCCCACCGCGCGATCCTTCCCGCGCTTCGGGCCGTCGCCCGTACCGTGCCGTGGTTGGCCGGGGTGACGGCCAGGAGCCTGGCCCGTCCCGAGGTCACCACGAGCCTGTGCACCGCCTTCAAGTGGCGGGACAACCCCAGCCGCTTCCTCGGCCGCCCCCTGTCACGCGTCGTCCCGCTGCCGCAGCTCTCCCCGCCGGGCACGGCGAACCTCTGTCTCGTCCACACCGCCGACGCCTACACGCTCACCGTCGTCAGCCACCTGCGCGCGGGGGACGCCGCGATGCTCGGTGAGGCCGTGGCCCAGGACATGAAGGCGGTCGCGGCGTCCGGTGCGCCCGCCGCGCGGGCCGGTTAGCCCCGTTCGCGCCGCCCCGCGGACAGGGTGACGGCCCACCCGCTCTCCGAGCACCTCCCGGCGTGCCCGATCCGGTCGGCGTCCTTCTGGCGCGCCCGGACGCGCGGTCCGCCGTGGGCCCCATGCGGCGGCCCTGCGCGGCGTCGGCGTCCGCACCGACGCCGTGTCCGGACGCGGCTGGTCACCCGATCGAGTCGAGTTGCCGTGGGGAGGGGCGCTGGACCGCGGTTTCGTGAACCGGTCTTGCTTTCCTTGTCCTCAGCAACAGGACCTGCGGACCGCCGCCCCGCGGCCGGCCCGCGACGATCGCTTCCGGGCGAGCCCCTCACCCCCCCACCTGCCTCCCCTGTGAGTGAGCCGATGGACGCATACGACGCACTACCGTTCCCCCGCACCGTCGTGGCGCTGAACACCCTGGACTTCGTGAAGGGCATCGAGGACCAGGCGATCTTCAACCACAGTCTGCGCAGCTACCTCTACGGACGCCTCCTCGGTGAACGGCAGGGGCTGCTGCCCGACCGCGACTACGACGACGAACTGCTGTTCCTGGGCTGCCTGCTGCACGACGTCGGCCTCACCCACGAAGGCAACCGCGACTGCTGCTTCCACCTCGACGGAGCCGATCTGGCCGTCGACTTCCTCACCGAGCAGGGAGTGTCGCCCGAGCGGGCCGAGGTCGTCTGGGACGCCGTCGCGCTGCACCTGCACCACGAGATCGCCGTACGCAAGCGACCCGAGATCGCCCTGGTGTCGACCGGCGCCGGATTCGACCTCGGTTTCGAGGGCCGGCCCGCCCTTCCGGCCGACTACACCGACGACGTCCACGCCGTGCTGCCCCGGCTGCACGCCGCCGCCGTGGTTCACGACACGATCGTGGGCCAGGCGCTCGACAAGCCGCAGAAGGCGCCGCCCTTCACCCCGCCCGGTGAGCTCGTCCGCCAGAAGACCCACGAGGTCTGGCCCACCTGGGAGCAGCTGGTCACCCACCCCTCCGGCTGGAACGACTACGACGGGTACCGGCCGAAGACGTGAGGCCGAGCCTCCGGCCGGTCGTTCGGCGTCACCGTCCGGCCGGGGGCTCCTCACCCCCTGGTTGCCCGCGCGAGGTGCCCGGCGCGCGCTGTCGAGACGCCGAGAGATCGGGGGCGGGGGCGGGGAGGAACCGCGGGGGAAGGGTTGCCCGGTGGGACCGGGTGGCCTTGCCGTACCGGGTGGCGATGCCGCGACGTGAGGTGCAGGGGAGGGAGCCGGGGTTCCGTCCGGAGGGGGCGGGGGCGCACGCCGGGGCGGTGGGGGCGTGCGGAGGTAATCCGAGGCAAAGAACCGGTCAGGAAACCGCCGGCTCGTCGGTAAATATGGCTGATTCGGGCATCCCTTCCGCGTCGAGGACGGCCTCGGGCAGGGGGCGGGAATGGGCGATCGGAACACGGATGCGGGCCGGCGCTGCCTGGTGGCGGATCGGAACGATCCGACGCCTTGCGAAGGGGAGTTGATGGCGGTGACGGTCATCACCGGCGACGGGAAGGAGATCACGGGCTGCGTGCATCACAGCGCCCGGCAGCTCGCCAGTCTCCAGGGGTCCCGGCTGCACCCCATGGCGGCCCTGATGCCGTGGGTGGTGGACGTCTACTGCCGCGCGGCCGCGCTCACTCCCTTCCCCTGGGAAGTCGGGCTCTGACGGCACCGCCTGCACGGTCGCCCGTGCGACGAAGACGACGACGGCCCGGGTGACGGTCCGCCGGGTGATCGGGGAGGGGTTCCGTTCCGGCGGATCCCCGCGGACGCCGGCCACGGCGGACGACGCGGGCGCGCACCGCCGGAGACCGCCCGGCCACCGGGTCGATGACCGTCGCGGGACCGGATGACTCCGGCTCCCGCCGGACCCGTCAGGGAGAGTCGGGCCTGATGAGTCCGGTGAGTACCCGACGCATCGTCCGCTCGAACATCGCCTGTGGCGCCTGGGGCGAGCCCGCTTCGACGCCCTCGGCCATGGCGGCGGCGACGTGCGGGTGGGTTCGCCGGGTGGCCGCCTCCCTCAGGTAGGCGATCTGTCCCGCCCTGCGGTCCGCGTCTTCGCGGCTCGACCCGAGTTCCGTTCGGGCGAACTGGGTGACGAGGGCGTTCATGAGGGCGACGGTCTCCAGCTTGATCCGTCCCGGCAGGGGCACGGGCGCCAGCGCCCTCAACGCGTATTCCAGGTAGTCCAAGCCCCGAGGGCCCAGCCGGAGGGGTTCCGGCGAGACGTCCACCAGCCACGGGTGCCGCAGATGGACCGCCTTGGTACGGGACGCGAGGGCGACCACGTCCTCGACGGGGTCGCCCGTCAGGGGGACATCGAGGTCGACTTCTCCCGTGACCGCGTCCGTCATCAGGTCGATCAGGTCGTCGCGGCTGGAGACGTAGCGGTAGAGCGACGCCTGGCCCGTGCCCAGGGCCTTGGCCACCTGGCGCATGGACGCCGCCGCCAAGCCGCTCCGGTCGGCCAGTCCGATGGCCGCGGCGGTCAGCTCCGCTCGGCTGTGTACGGCTGCGGGGCCGCGGGCGCCGCGTTCGGGCCGTGCCCAGACCATCGTGTGTTCCCGTGCCAAGTCGTCCACCCGTCCCGACCGTCCTGGTCGTGTTCGTGTCGTCCCCCTACACTAAATTGCGAACACCGATCGCAGTTATGGAGGCCCTCATGTCCTCGTCATCGGCCGGCCCGTGGAGCGCGACCCGCTGGGCCGAGAACGGCACGGTCCGGCTCGCTTTCGACCGGTGGCTCGAACCGGCCGACGGTGAGCCGCTCCTACTGGTCATCGGGCTGGGAGCGAACCGCCACTGGTTCCCGGACGGGCTGTGCCGGATGCTGGCGGGGCGTGGTTTCGCGGTCGCCCGTTACGACCAGCGCGACGGCGGGGAGTCGACCCGCCTCCCGCCCACCGCCACCCGAAGTCCCCTCTCCGCGCTCTTCGGGAAGCGCGGGGAGGCGTACACCGCGGAGGACATGGCAGACGACGCCGTCGCGGTCATGGACGCCCTGGGATGGCCGTCGGCTCACCTGCTGGGTGTCTCACTCGGCGGCGCCGTCACGCAGCGCGTCGCGCTGCGGCACCCGGGCCGGGTCCGGACGCTCACGTGCGTGGCGGCCGTGCCCGCAGACACCTCGGGACTGCGGGCCGCGCGCTACATCCGGATGAGGACCCTGGCGAAGTTCGCCGCTCTGAGGTTCCCCGACACACCCGAGGGCAGCATCGCGGCCGGCGTCGCCGTGTCCCGTCTCCTCGCCTCGCCGAACCGCCCCTTCGACGAGTCGGCGGCCCGGGAAAGCGCCGCCCGCAACGTCGACGGCGGCGTGCACGACCGGCAGGCGCAGAGCCGTCAGATCGGCGCGCAGTGGCACGGCGGGAAGATCGACGCCATGACCCGGCCCACCCTTGTGCTCCACGGGGCGGACGACCCTCTCATCAAGCCCGCGGCGGCACGGGCGATCGCCTCCCGGATCCCCGGCTCGCGCCTGGTCCTCCTGCCCGAAGTCGGTCACGAGCTTCCCGAGCACGCGTGGGAGAGCGTCACCACGGAGGTTCGCGGACTGGCCGACACCGCTCACCGCCGGCCTCCACGATCCGCCGGCCGAAGCGGTCGGACCCGCCGCCACGGGGGTCGGCCCGCCACCTGACGTGCTCGGTCGCACCCGTCGACCGGCAGGGGCGGGGCGTCCTCCTTCCATGGTCCGAGGGGGCCGCCCGTTCGGCCGGTCCGGCTCCCCCGCCGCGTGCGCGCCGGCCTTGCGGCCGCGACGGCGCCCCCGGCACCGTCCGCTGCGACAGCTCCCCCGACTCGTCCGGCACCGAACGCCCCACGGCGATCACGCGCCCGGGCCGGAACCCCACCCGCCCCGGACGGGCCGGGTGGTGGATGACCCGCCCGCTGCCGGTCCGGCCGCGGGGTGGAAGACGACGGCGGTGCCCAGCGCGGCGTCGGCCGGTACGAACACGTCGCCGGACGGCGTCTCGCGCGCGGGGAGCCCGTTGCGGCGCAGCAGGTCGCAGGTGGCGGCGAGGTCGCGTACGACGACGGTGTAGCCGACGAGCGCCGGGAGCGCGCGGGGTCGCTCGCCCGGCAGGAAGGCCGCCAGACGCGAGTCGGGGACGAGCGTCAGGGCGGCGCCGTCGAGGTCGAAGACCCGGGCGGGCCCCTCCTGCCGCGCCGACCGGCCGAGGTACGCCTCGTACCGCTGCCGGACCGCGGTCGTCTCCGGGTCGGCGACGCAGAGCACCGCCCCGACGAGCTCGACGGCGCCGTTGGGGTGGTCGAGGCGGCGGGCGCCCTGGACGTCCGGGTCCAGGTCGGCGACGACACCCACCCGCCCCTCGGCGACCGCGCCCGGCCCGGCAGCGGGCTCGTCGCCGTCGATCTCCAGGTAACGGACGGTCTCCACCGGGATCCCGGCGCCCCGGGGCGCGGGCCGCCGCACCGTGTTGACCCCGCCGTGCCGGACGCCGGTGGCGGTCAGCCGCGCGGCTGCCTCGTCGAGGGCGGGCGAGGAGAACATGAGGATGTGCAGTCCCTGGAAGCGGTCCAGGCACCGCACCAGGTTGGCGCTGGTCTCACCGATCCGTTCCACGAGCACGGGCAGTACCTCGGCCGGTGCTTCCAGGGGGACGAGGTGCGTGCCGGCGGGCAGGCGTCCGGCGTCGCCGTCCCCCACGCGGGTCGCGAGTTCGAGGAAGGAACCCGCGAAGTCGGCGTGGGTGTTGGCGGCGCCGAAGGGTTCGGGCGCCCCGCCTTCACGCCGGGGCATCGCCGGGCAGCTGGGCGGTGGGACGACGAAGCCCAGCCGCTCGTACAGGCTGATCGCCTGCGTCAGGTCCTCCACGACGTGGCCGACGTGGTGGAGGCGGGCGATGTCGTGTCCCATGGCCGTCACCGTAGGAAAGGCTCGATCGCCGGTCAACGCACCACCGGACGGGCCCGCCCCCGGACCGCCGGGGCCGGCGCGCATTCGCCGCCCCCCTACGGTCGGTTCGCCGTCCTCGTGCGTGTCCGGCGGGTCCTCGTGGATCCGCCGGACACGTGCGGGGCACGCGGGGTGCTCCGCTCCCGGGCTCACCGGGCCCCTGTCCGCTTCAGCGGGTGGAGGGGAGGCGGCGTGGCGTGCCGCTGGGGAGTGACCTCGGGCGCAGGCGGTCGGCTGCCCTGGAACCGGGCGGACGAGGCGAACTCGTGACCTGACCAGACGTCACCGCCACGCCATGCGGATCCGTCCCAGACGAAGGCCGAGGCGATCGTCCCGTAGTAGCCCTGCCCGCATGCCTGCCATCCACCCCAGTCGTACACCTGCTTCGGTCCCCACGGGCCGGGGAACTCGCCCCCCGACTGGCCCGTGGCGCCGTACTTCCAGGGGCTGGTGCGGCACACCGCCCAGGCGGAGCCGTTCCACCGGTAGACGGTGGCCCGCGCGGCGGCCCAGCCGTCGGGCCTGGACAGGCCGGTCCCGCACCCGGGGGTCAGTGCGTAGGTGTTGGCGTAGGCGATGTTGCCGGAGAGCGTTGCGGGTCGCAGGTGGTCGATTCCCGCGTCTCCCTGGACGCACAGACCGGAACCGTTGTACACGGTCACCCTGGTCGCCCAGGTCCACGCGTTCGCCGGTTGCGTCCAGACCACGGTCATCAGCAACGCGACGACCGAGCACCACGCGGCTTTCAGAGTCAGGCGGAGTACTGTCATGGTCCCTCCGTTCCTCGATTCCCCGGTTCGCCCGCGAACCGGGATCCCGCGGGCCGCCCCCGGGCGCCGCCCGCCGGCGGAAGCCGTCGGGAGCCTCGGACGGACGGGTGTGACCGGCCGGATGACGCGATCGGTTCCGGCACCGGTCAGGCCGGTGCCGGCCGGCGGGGCATGCTGCGGACACGTGACGTGGCCGGCGTACTCACGGCCCCACGAGACGAGGTGTGTTTCGGTGCTGCGAACCAGATGGTCGCGAGAGGGTGAGCCCCAGTCGGCTCACCGCCTTCCACCATAGGTGATGCAGTCACGCCACGCCTGTCGGCAGCTTCCCCGCACGTGAGCACCGCTCCCCCGCCCCGGATCGCGTACGGCGACGTCCCGGGCCGGTGGCGTCGTCCACCGCGAAACGGGGAGGGGGACCGTTCCGTACCCTGGCGGTATGCGCATGCGCCCCACTCTGAGCTGGACCCCCACCGAGGACCTTCCGCCGGGCACCACGGACCTGGAGCCGGTCGCCGAGGCGTTGAGCGCCGGCGGTGTGCTGGTGCTCAGCGGGGCGGGCCTCTCCACGGAGTCGGGCATCCCCGACTACCGGGGCGAGGGCGGGAGCCTGAGCCGGCACACCCCGATGACCTACCAGGACTTCGTTTCCGGCGCCCGGGCCCGGCGCCGGTACTGGGCGCGCAGCCACCTCGGGTGGCGCACCTTCGGCCGTGCCCGACCCAACGCCGGGCACCGTGTGGTGGCCGCGTTCGGGCGGCACGGCTCGCTCCTGGGCGTGATCACCCAGAACGTCGACGGCCTGCACCAGGCCGCCGGCAGTGAGGACGTCGTCGAACTGCACGGAAGCCTGGACCGGGTCGTCTGCCTTTCCTGCGGCGTCTTCAGCCCGCGCCGTGAACTCGCCCGGCGGCTGGAGGAGGCCAACGCGGGCTTCGAGCCGGTGGCCGCCGGAATCAACCCGGACGGTGACGCCGACCTCACCGACGAGCAGGTCGGGGACTTCCGCGTGGTGCCCTGCTCGCACTGCGGCGGCATCCTCAAACCGGACGTGGTGTTCTTCGGCGAAGCCGTTCCGCCGCGGCGGGTCGAGCACTGCCGCGAGCTGGTCCGCGAGGCCACCTCACTGTTGGTCCTCGGCTCATCGCTGACGGTGATGTCCGGACTTCGGTTCGTCCGCCAGGCGGCCCAGGCGGGCAAGCCGGTGCTGATCGTCAACCGGGATCCGACACGGGGCGACCAGCACGCCCTCACCCGCGTCGCGCTCCCCCTCGGAGCGGCCCTCACCGCCGTGGCCGACCGGCTGAACGTCCCCGTCGACGGCCGGGCCCCGGCCTGAGCGGCAGCAGCGGTCGCCGCCGGGTGGAAAAGCCCCGCCGATCACCGGCCGGGCGGACGAGACGGGCGGCGGGGTGCGGTCCGCGGTGGCGCGGCCGGGCCCGGCGGCGTCGCCGTGGCACCAGCACCCGAACGGATCGGCCGGCCCCCTCCCTCCGGCAGGGGCCGGAGCCGGACGGCCGGGTCAGCGAGCGAAGATCATGAACAGGATGGCCGTCACCGCCGCGCTGAGGAGTAGGGAGCCCAGGCAGCCGATCCGATTGCTGAAGAAGAAGAACATGGCGCCCGCCTACCCCGAGATCCCCGTATTCGCACAGCGGAGTCGATGGCGCCGATGGTCCGGGGGGTACGGGCGGGCGGTCCCGCCCGGCACGGCCGTCGTGGTGCGGGTCGTACGGCGTCCGCCCGCGCCGTACCGCCCGAGTGTGGCAGGGGGATCGACCCCCGTGCGGGCCTCGCCCCCGCTCCGCCCCATGGCGCCCGGGCGGCGGGGTGTCCAGCGGCCCGCCGGCTGGTTCGCCAAGTACCCTCTGGAACAGGCCAGTTGGGCAGCCTGCCACCCCGAGTGGAGTGAGAGGAAGCGGCCCCTGCCGGTACCCCCGGGGGCACAGTGAGCAGGGCGCGGTCGACGGCGAGGGGGAACCCGTGCCGGTGAAGCCGGACACGGAGGGTCTGCGGCACCCACATCAGGGGGCGGGCTCACCCCCGGACGACACGACGCACCGACGGGGCCGGACACGAAGCCCCCGCCACGGGTGGAGGGTCGACCCTGCCGGCACACCGGCACGCGGAGCGGTCCCGGACCGTGGTGGTGCCCCAGGTCTCGTGCGGTGCCCCGGGCACCACCACGGTCCGGGGGTCTTCATCCGGTCCGGGAGCTCACGTCGATTGTCAGTGGTGGGTGAGACGGTAGGACCATCGAACCGGAGAGAACGGGGAGTTACTACCATGTCCGGAGCCCAGAACTACATCAACCACGTTGCCCTCGTGCTGGACGCCAGCTCGTCCATGGCGCGCCTGAGTGGCAAGGTCGTCGAGGTCGCCGACCAGCAGATCGCCTATCTGGCGCGCCGGTCACAGGAGTTGGACCAGGAGACCCGTGTCACGGTGTACGTCTTCGCCGACAAGGTGCAGTGCGTCATCTACGACAAGGACGTGTTGCGGATGCCGTCGCTGAAGCAGCTGTACCGGGTCGGTGGGATGACGGCGCTGCTGGCGGCGACGCTCAAGTCGCAGCGGGAGCTCGCGCAGACGGCTCAGCTCTACGGTGACCACAGCTTCCTGACGTTCGTGCTCACCGACGGGCAGGAGAACGCAAGCCACCGCTGCCCGGACGCCCCCACCAAGGACCCGCGTGAACTGGTGCGGTCCGTGGCCGAGATGATCGAGACGCAGGGCGACAACTGGACGCTGGCCGTCCTCGTGCCGGACCAGATGGGCAAGCGCGAGGCCATGCAGTGCGGTTTCCCGAAGGACAACATCGCCATCTGGGACGCCACGAGCACGCAGGGCCTGGAGGAGGCCGGGCAGGTCATCCAGCAGGCCACCGAGAAGTTCATGGTGGGCCGCACCCAGGGCATCCGGGGGTCGCGGGCGGTGTTCTCCACGGGCGCGGACACGGTCAACAAGGACACCATCAAGGCCGCCGGCCTCGCCCCGGTGAACCCGTCGGCGTACCAGCTGCTCCCGGTGGCCCGCGCGGCGGCGATCCGTGACTGGGTCGTCGAGTCCGGGCACACCTACCGTACCGGGGGCGCGTTCTACCAGCTGAGCAAGTCGGAGAAGATCCAGCCGAAGAAGCAGATCGCGGTGCTGGAGAAGAAGACGGACCGGGTGTACACGGGGCCCGAGGCCCGAGCCCTGCTCGGCCTGCCGGACGTGGAGGTCCGCATCAAGCCGGACCACAACGACGACTTCACGATCTTCGTGCAGAGCACCAGCGTGAACCGGAAGCTCGTCCCGAACACGCGCCTGCTGCTGATGAACTGACACCTCGAGGACCCGTCGGGGTGGTACGACACCACGGACATCCAGCCGAAGGGCGCCCTTCGATGGCATCCGGGTTCTCCGCCCTGCCGCCAGGGGGCGTTCCTCGAGGGGAGGGGCTGCTGGGGCACCGGGGAGTCTCAGTACGGTTCTCCCATGGAAGATCAGCGTCATCAGGAGGGGGCCGCTGCCCGGCCGGGCGGCGAGCAGGCCGCCGTGCCTGACCCCACCCTCACCGAGGGGGCCGCGCCACAGCTGACCGTGTTCGTGTGCGCCGCCTGCGGCGCTGCGCTGACGGGGCCGCTGAAGCGTCTGCCGGCAGTGCCCGAGGCCCCCTGCCGCGCGTGGTGGGAGGCCGAGGAAATGGGGCCGTCACCGGCCACCGTGCCGTCGGGCTGCTACGCGATCGAAACGGAGCCGTACGGCCCGCCTCTCGTCGTCGCCGAGGCACCCGGCCCGGTGATGCCGCGCCACGGGACCCGCTACAACGTCGACGGGCAGCCGCTGGTCTCCCGGGGCCCGCGAGGGAACATCGTCATGAACCCGGACGACGCTCGCGGATTGACGACGCGGCACGCCTCCGCCGCATGCTGCGGGGCGACCCCCGAGGGGGGACTGAACCAGCTCTGTGCCTGCGGGACACTCGTCGCGACCCTCTGCTCCGACTGCTGCCTGCCGTACGAGCTGCACCTCTCCCCCGACCACGTCCGCGCCCTGCCGTCCCCCTCCCCGGGCTCCGGCCCGGCCGCGTAGGCGCATGCGCCGAACCGGTGCCGTCGCCCTCCAGGAACAACGCGGCGCCTCCGAGCCGGCGGCCGCTGCCGGAACCCACCCCCGCAGCCGGCCCCTCTCACCGGCCGGTCGATCCTGACCGGCGGCCCTCCCCCCACACCTCTCACCTTTCACCCCGCACCCCGCACCCCGCACCCCGCACCCCGCACCCCGCACCCGCGAAGGGAACGCCATGACCGACACCCCGCCCTCGGGTTTCCTGCGCATCGTCCTGCGTGCCGACTCCCTCGCCGCGTCCTCGGCCGGGACGATCATCCTGATCACGGTTCTGCTCATGCTCGTCTTCAGCGACACCGTCGCCGGCATCGCCACCGCGGCAGGGCTCTTCGCCCTCTGGGTCGCGGTCGGCTGGACGGGCCGCAGGCACCAGCGGTCCACCGGGCGGGACCAGGCGGCTCCTGACCGCTGAACGATGAAGCTCCCGGCTCGCCGTCTGCCGAAGGACACGGCCGAGGGCCGGCCCGCCGGGGGCGTTCCCGAGCCGGTCGGCGACGCGTGTGCGGCACGGGCCTTCCGTGTCGGCCTGGGCGGGGGGGCGCCGCACCGGCCGTCCCGCGCGTCGGGGTGTTCCGGACTCGGGGCCCGAACGCGGCCGTGGTCGCGCCGGCTCGGTCCCCGGCCCGGCTCGCGGCGCACGGGGTCGCGTCGCGCCTGCTCCCGCCCTTCCCCCGCCGGAGACGGGAGGCCCCGGTTCAAGACCGTGGACGTCGTACGGGAGGGATGGTGGGGGCGTGGTGGTCCAGGAACTCCTCCAGGATGCCCGGCCGGGTCGCGGTCGCGAGGGGGACGGCGTCGGCGGCGGCCATGTCGCGTACGCGGTAGGCGTGTCGTCCCGCGGCGACCGCCGCCGTGAGCGTGAGGAGGCCCGCGCGGCGGCCGGACGGTGAGGTGGAGAACGTCCAGGCGACGATCTCCGAACGTTCCAGCGCCAGGGTGTCCCGGCTGAACGTGCCGGAACGGACCAGGAGATGGCGCCCGTGCAGGGCGTGGCCGAGGCTCCGGTACGCGTCGCGGGCCAGCAGCTCGGTCACCGCCGTCGCGAGCAGGGCGTGGACCCAGGCGGCGTGGAGGAAGACCGGCGTCACGAGCAGTCCGAGGGCGAGGAACACGACCGTCGCGGGCAGGACGGCGCACAGCAGGCCGCGGGTCCTCCGGCGGCGCAGCGCGGCCCGCGGATGGGGGGTCAGCGCGACGGAGTCCCACGGAGGAGCGGGCGCGCGGAGCGCTCCGGCGACGACGCGCGCGGCCTCGGTACGCGGCGCCGGCGGGAGCAGGGCGCCGCGCGCGTGGGCCTCCTCCCTGTCGCCGAGCCCGCCCGCCACGGCCGTCACGCTCGCCCCTCCGGCCGCCCGCAGCAGCAGGGGTTCACGGAGCAGCACGCCGTGCAGCCGGCCGCGTTCGAGCGCGACCGCGCGGGTGGTCAGCAGACCGCGCCGTACCGTGAGGGTGTCGGCGTCGGTCCAGGCGGCGTTGTACCCCCACCAGTTCTCCGCGTACACGACGACGGCGCCGAGGGATCCCAGGGCGGTCACGGCGACCAGGAGCACCGGCACGGCGAGCCACGGCGTGTGGGCGCCGAGCGCGCCGAAGGCGTCCTGGACGTACCGCGCCCGCCACGGGTCGATGCCGGCTCCGTCGAGGATCCGGTACGCGGTGCCCACGGCGATGCCCACGCCGCCGAACACCCAGAAGGTGAGGGGCGCGTAGCGCAGCCAGCGCCAGTCGAGGCGGCTGAGGACGGCGTCGCCGGCGACGGCCCGGTCGTCGGGGCGGGCGAGGAGGGCGGCCCTGAGGCGGTGTGCCTCGCGGACCGTGACCGCGTTGAGGGTGATCCCGCCGTGCTCCCCGCCGGAGGCGGTGGTCGCGGCCCGTAGGACGACCAGCCCGAGCAGCCGGTGGAGCGGGGTCGCGGTCAGGTCGACGTTGCGGACCCGGTCGAGCGGGATGGTGCGGCGCTGCCGGCTGAACACGCCGCTGTGCAGGACGAACGCGTCGGCGGTGAACCGGTAGCGGGTGCGTGACCAGGTGATCAGGCCGGCTGCGGTGACGGCGGCGAACGAAGCGAACAGGGCGGCCAGGGTGATGCGGGTGCCGGCGGGGATGCGGCCGCCCGTGGCGAGCACGGTGAGGGCGAGCGGTCCGAGCGGTGGGGCGAGCCAGCCGCAGTGGACGAGCAGGGTGCGGGCGGCGGGCCGCCGCCAGGGTCCGGCGTGGTTCACGCGGCGCCCCCCGGTACGCCCGCGTCCGCGCCGCCGGCCGGGGCGGGGGGAGCGGTGCGGGTGGTGTGGGCGGCCCGGCCGATGGTCCGTGCGAGTTCCTCGGCCAGCGCGTCCGGCAGGCCCATGATCTTGATGTCGCCCGCGGTGGAGGCGGTGGTGACGGTGAGCGTCGCCAGTCCGTACCGCCGTTGGATGGGGCCGCGGACCGTGTCGACGGTCTGCACCTGGCTGAGCGGCGCGACACGGCGCCACTGCCACATCCAGCCTCCGGCGCCGTAGACGGCGTGCGCGCCGAGTTCCCAGGCGTGCGTGGCGTACCGGCGGCGCGGCATGAGGAGCAGGTAGCCGAGGGCGGGCACCACGAGGACGGCCAGGAGCAGCGGGGCGAGCCAGGGCAGCGCGCCGGCGAAGAAGAGGGTGCAGAGCAGGCCGAGCGCGAGGGCGGTCAGCAGCATCGGGCCGCTGACCGTCACCAGGGCCTGGAGCGTCCACCAGCGGCGGGCCAGGGGGTCGACCCGGTGGCGGGGCGGCCTCAGACGGGGCGCGGGAGGGAGGGACATGGGGGCGGCCCACTTTCCAAGTCAACTGTATTGGATAGCGATACGTTACAACGGTACAAGTGACTTGCCAAAGCGATGGCCCGGGGGACCCGGCCCGCCGCACGGAGGAGATGAGGTCGTCCGGTGCCCAAGAGGGTGGACCACGAAGCCAGGCGCACGGAGATCGCGGAGGCGCTCTGGCGCATCGCGGGGACGCGGGGCCTCGACGGCGTGAGCCTGCGCGAGGTGGCCGCGGAGGCGGACATCTCGCTGGGAAGGCTCCAGCACTACTTCCGCACGAAGGACGAGATGCTGCTCTTCGCCCTGCGCCACATCAACTCCCTCGCGGAGCGGCGGATCCGCGAACGCCTCGGCGCGCCGGCGGCCGGCCCGGACCGGGGCGAAGACCAGGACCGGGGCGAAGACCAGGACCCGGACCCGGAGCAGGGCCCGGGACCGTCGCCGCGGGTCGTCCTGCGCGCGTGTCTGGCGGGCATGCTGCCGCTGGACGAGAAGAGCCGGGTGGGCGCGCTGGTCGGCGCGGCGTACTTCGCCCGCGCGGTCCACGACGAGCGGCTGTGCGAGGAGGCCAGGGAAGGGATCCCCAGACTGGCGGAGTTCTTCGCCGCGCTCCTGCGCGGTGCCCAGGAGCGCGGCGAGCTGGCCGCGGGGCGGGCCCTCGACCCGTACACCGAGGCGATGCTGCTGATCAGCCTCGTCGACGGCCTGACCACGTACACGCTGCTCGGCGTCCAGACGGGCGAGGAGGCCCTGGCGCGGCTGGACGCGCACCTGGAGCGGCTCTTCGCCGACGCCGGCTGAGCCCCTCCCCCGCGGGCCGCCCGGACAGACGACCCGACGAACAATCACGCCACCGGAGACGGCGTCCGCGCCCCACCCGGCAGGGCGAGCTTCGCCGGGTGGCCCCCGCGGCCGCCGCGCGGAGCCTCGGGCAGACTCATGCGCGTACTTCCTCGGGCCGGTGGACGGCGTCCCTCCTCGGTGCGTACGCCCACACCGCGACCGCGATGAAGAGCAGCTGCTCGGGTATCCGGAACCAGAGGGGGGTGGCCGGCTCCCCGTTGAGGGGGATGCCGTCGACGGCGGCGTGGACGTTGGCGGGGATCATCAGGACGAAGAGCACGGCGAGGCCCGCTCCGGCGGCGCGGCGGGTCCTCTCCCGGAGCAGGCCCACGGCCCCGAGGATTTCCAGGACCCCGGTGGCGTGGACCGCGAGGGCGGGAAAGGGGACGTAGGGCGGCACCATGGCCACCAGTTCGTCGCGGCCGGGCACGGGGCCGACGGCCGTCGGGGCGAAGTGGGCGGCGGCGGTGCAGAACAGCATGACGGCGAGGCCGTCGGCGGCGGCGGTCCGCCAGGTGGCGAACCGCCTGACGCCGAACGCGCCGAGCAGCCGGAACACGAGGGTGGGGCCGACGAGGAGCATGAGGGTGCCGAACACGGCGGGGTCCTTTCGGTGAGGTGTTTCCCGGGGCGCTCAGGCCGCGGCGAAGAGGAGTCCGGCGCCGTACGCGTCGCGCGCGGAGACGAGGAAGCCTTCACGGGTCGACAGGGTCGCCGTGCCGTTGTCCTCGACCAGTCGCCGCGCGCCGCGGAGGTCATCGACCACGATCGTCATGGCGGCGAAGTACGAGGGGGCCGGAGCCGGTTCTCCGGGCAGTACCTCCCCGGCGTCCGAGGCGCGCAGGACCCGCAGCCGCGCCGCCCCCGCGTCGAACACCGCCATGGGCCCCTCCTGGCGGGCGGCCGTCCGCAGGATCAGGGCGTACCGCCGGGTGATCGCGTCGAACTCGGCGTCGTCGGCCACGAGGAGGACCCCTCCCAACCCGCGGGCTCCGTTGCGGTGGGTGAGGTGGCGCGGTTGGTGCACGTAGTGGCGGGTCCGGTGCTGGGCGACCCCCACGTACCCCTCGGGGGTCGAGCCGGGGTCCAGGTGGACCGCCCGTGCCCGGACCGTGCGTCGCCCTTCCTCCGTGTCGACCTCCCGCTCCAGGTCGAGCACGCCCGTGGTGCCGAGGCCGGCATCGGCGAGCCGGCGGGCGGTGGCCTCGGCGTCGTCGGTCTCCAGGTTCAGCATCCGGAAGCCCTCGTACTCCTTCGCCATCTCCCTCGTGTGCCAGGGGTCCGGCGCGTGTTCGTCGACGATGCCGAGGAGCTCGATGTACGAGTCGCCGAACAGCGCGCACCGGTTGGCGGTGCAGCCGAGGACCGGTGCCTGTCCCGGCCGCGCGCCGAGGAGGTGCCGCGAGCGGGGGCTGAGCGTGAAGCCGAAGGCCGTGAAGGTCCGTACCAGGCCGTCGAGGTCGCTGGTGAGGACGGCGGTGTGGTGGATGCCGCGCGTGCTGTCTGTCATGGCACCGATGGTGTGTCCGCCGCGCGCGCTTGTCCCGGGCCGGAGGCGGTGACGCCGCAATCCGACGCCCACCTATGATCTCCTGGTGCGATCCGTCACCCTGGACCTGCTCGATCGGCAGCTCCTGCACGCGCTCCAACTCGACGGGCGTGCCGCCTTCAGCGCGATCGCCGAGGTGCTCGGGGTGTCGGACCGGACGGTGGCCCGGCGCTACGACCGGCTGCGGAGCAGCGACGCCGTCCGAGTGGCGGGGGTGCCCGACAGCCGCCTGACGGGGCACGCCGATTGGCTGGTGCGCCTGGGCGCCCTGCCGTTTTCCGCCGCCCCGCTGGCCCGGGCACTGGCTCGACGCCCCGACACGGCGTGGGTGACCCTGGCTTCCAGCGGCACCGAGATCGTCTGCGTCTTCCGCGTCGCCGCGGGCGGGCCCGCTCCCCTCGCGGACCTGGGCCGCCTGCCGCAGGTCACCGGGGTCCGGGCCCAGCGGCTGCTGCGGCCGGCGATGAACGGCCGCTGGCGGGGCCGGACTTCGGCGCTCGACGAGGACCAGATCGCCGCGCTGCGACCGTCTGCCGCCGTGGACCCCGCCCCAGGCCCCCTTGCGGAGGCCGACGGCGCGGCGGTCCCCCTGACCCGTCTCGACCGCAGCCTGCTCCCCGCCCTCGCCGCCGACGGCAGGGCGACCTACCCGGCACTGGCCCGGCGCAGCGGCTGGTCCGAATCCGCGGTACGGCGCCGCCTGGCGGAACTCCGGCGTGCCGCGGTCGTCACCTTCGACGTCGAGGTCGACGCCGGCTTGCTGGGGTTCTCCGCGCAGTGCCTCCTGTGGCTCACCGTCACACCGGCCCGTCTGGGCGACGTGGCGCGTACGCTCGCCGAGGACCCGGAGGCGGCCTTCGTCAGCACCACCACCGGCCCGGACAACCTGTTCGCCATCGTCGTCTGCCGCGACACCGATGCTCTCGACACCTACCTCACGGGCCGCCTCGGTGTCCTCGGCGGTGTCGACCGGGTGGAGACCGCACTGGTCACCGCCTATGCGCGCCGAGCCGCCCGCGTCGAGCAGGGGTGAACGACAGCCCCCTCCGCGGGGGCCCGCAGGAGAGTCGCCGCACCACCGGCCGGTTCCCCGGCCCCACCGTGCTCGGTCGGGCCGCCCCCGCGCCCGGGCCGGCAGGACGCGGGCCGCACCGACGTGATCGTCAGCGCCGCAGCCGGGCGGCCGCGGCCAGGAGCGGAGTGGTCGCGGCGGTAGCGGCGGCGCCGAGCGCGGTGTCGGTGGCCAGGACCAGGCGGACCGTCCTCATGGCCAGGGTGAGGATCTCGCCGCCGCGCCGGCGCATGCCCGCCTCGAACCGGGCCACGGCCTCGACCGGTGCGGTACCGCCGTCAGCGACGTCGCCCAGGTGCCGGAGCAGGGCGGCGGCGTCACGGATCGCCGCGCCGGCCCCCATTCCGGCGGTGGGCGGTGTGGCGTGGACGGCGTCACCGAGCGCGGTGATGCGGCCCGCGGGCCACGGCGCGAGGTCGGCGGCCCGGGTCGAGGCGGCGTTGAAGCGGTACGCGGCCACGCTGTGCGGGTCGGCGCGGGCGAGGAGTTCGAGGGTGTGCTCGGCCCAGCCCCGCTCGCGGAACCGTCCCACCAGCGCGGCCCGCAACGCACCCTGGCGCAGACCCCGCAGGGAGTCGGTCACGGCGCTTTCGGGGAACATGGCGCCCCAGATGTAGGTGGGGCCGGTGGTGACGGACATCCGCAGTTCGGGGGCGTCGAGCGCGGCGTTGCCGACCGGGTCGAGGAAACCGACGTAGAGCGCCGCGCCCCGCGGGCCGACCGCCAGCCCTGATCGTGTTCCGAGCCGCTGCCGTTCACCGGGGCTCAGGTCCTCGCGGAGGGTGCGGCCGGAGAAGCCGATGATGCCCGCCGGGCTGTTGGTCGGGCCGCCCGCCAGGTGCCGGGCGACGAGGGAGTGGGTACCGTCCGCACCCACCACCAGGTCCGCCGAGGCGGGTGCGGCGTCGGCGAACAGCACGCGGGGCACACCGTCGCCGTCCCGGTCGACACCGGACACGGTCCGCCCCAGGCGGAGGTCGTCGCCGACCGCCTCCGCCAGCAGCACGCGCAGGGTGACGCGGTCGACATCGACGCCGGCATCACCACTGAGGTCCGGCCCGCGGCCGAGCAGCCGGCCGCGCCGGTCCCAGAACGCGTCGCGGTCGCGCAGCCGCAGCGCCGAGGCCAGCAGCCGCCGCATGATCTGCGGCGCCACCATCTCCCGCAGCGCCGACTGGGCCCGCCCGTCCAGGGTGATGTGGTAGCCACCCGTCGCCGCCACGTCGGTGTCGCGGTCGAACACCGCCACCTCGAACCCCCGGCGGCGCAGACCCGCCCCCAGAGCAAGCCCACCGATTCCCCCACCGACCACGAGAACACGCATGCCGAACCGTCCTGTTCCGTCACCGCTTGCTGGTACGAGGCCCCACCCTGGCAGCGGTGGTGGACACCGAGTGGCCACCACCGGTCATGATGGGACGATGGCGAGTACCTCACGGCGAGCACTGCGGCTGCTGTCCCTCTTCGCATCGCGCCGGCTGTGGCCCCTGCGCGACCTCGCCGCCGGGCTCGGAGCCAGTGAGCGCACCGTCCGCCGTGACATCGAGACCCTGCGCCGGCTCGGGTACCCCATCACCACGGTTCACGGCCCCGGCGGCGGGTACCGGCTCGGCGCGGGGCACCCCCTCCCGGCCCTCGTGTTCGACCGTGACCAGGCCCTCGCGGTCGCGGTGGCCCTGCAGACCGCGCCCCGCACGGTGTCCGGCCTGGAGGACGACGCGGCGCGGGCGCTGGCCGCCCTGGAGCAGGCCGTACCCGCGGCGCTGCGGGCACCCATGGAGTCCCTCCGGCTGACCAGGCTGCAGAACTACTGGGAGTTCCCGGCGCCCCCCGTCGACCCGGCCGCGCTCACCGCCGTGGGAACCGCGGTACGCCACCGCCACGTCCTCGTCGTCGAGACGCTGCGCGCCGACGGCTCACGCCCCGGACCCGGCGACGACGACTTCCTGCCCGCCCGCCGCATCGAACCCCACCACCTGGTCGTCTGGGCCGGCCGCTGGTACCTGGTCGCCTACGACCTCGGGGACGACCAGTGGCGCGTGCACCGTGTCGACCGGCTCCGCCCGCGCCCCACCACACGGCCCTTCGGCCCGCGCCAGCACCCCCACGACGACCTCGCCCGCTTCGTCATGAGCAGTCACGAGCGCGGCGACACCCCCGCCGCCTGGCCGTGCACCGGCAGCGCCCGACTCGACCTGCCGGCCGGCGTCGTCGCCCGCTGGGCACCGGGCGGCTCGGTCGTCGAACACCTCGACGCCGGGCACTGCCGGCTCACCCTCGGCGCCTGGTCCTGGGCGGGCGTCGCCGGGATCCTCGTCACCTTCGACGCCGAACTCACCGACCTCCGGCCGCCCGAACTCGCCCACGCGTGCCGGCGGATCGCCCACCGGTTGGCCGCCGTCGCGGACGCCGGAGGAGAACCGTAGCCCCCCTCGGAGGCGCTCCGCCGGGATGCGGGACGACGCGACCGGGTCCCGCCGGAAGCCGGGCCGGTGGGGGCGGCCGGGCAGGGGTGGAGGCGGACGCCGGCCGGGTCGATCGCACGCGGGTCGTCACCGGCCCCGCGGTCTTCGCGCGGGAGCCGGCTCCGCGAAGCCCCGTCCCGCTCCCCCGCGTCGACGCGCGTCCCCGTCCGGCCGCTCACGAACCCCCGCCGCACCCGCCTCCTCCGCCCCCGCACCCGCCGGACCCGCCGGCGTCTCCCCCGCACGCGCCGCCGTCGACCGAGGAGTGCCAGTCGGCGAGGGTGCCGCTCAGGGCGGCGCCGGTGCCGTCGCCGTAGGGGCTCTGCCGGGCCTTCCAGGACTCCGGGGTGACCAGCGCCCGCAGTTCGGGGTCCCGGGAAGCGGCCAGGCCGTCGAGGGCGACGGCACCGAGGGGGGTGCCGGCGAGGACGGTCAGGGCGTCCGCCGGACGGGAGGGAGCCGGGCGCACGCGTCCGGCGCGCAGCGTGTCGAGCTTCCGCTGGACGCGGTACGGCACCCGCGCCGCCGTCGGCCTGACGAGCTTGGCCGGTACGGCCGCGACGGCGGACAGGGCCAGACCGGCCCACCAGCGGTGAGGCGTACCGACGGTGAGCTCGTACAGGGTCAGCGTCGTCGGAAGCACCGCCGCCCACCACAGCAGGCGCCCGGCGCGGTGCTGTCCGCGCCGCAGGGAGGCGGCGGTCAGCAGGCCCTCCGCCTGCAGGCGGTCGTCGACGGACCGCACCGCGCGGCTCGTGGCGGCGCGGGCGACCAGTTTGCCGAGGCGCTCGGTGCGGGAGACGCCCGCCGCCTCGACCAGCGCCTTCTCGATGCCGTCCCTCACGCCGGCCGCGTACGCACCGTCGTGGAGGGTGACCGTGCCGTCCTCCGCGACGGACAGCCGGCCCTCCCCCTTCATCCGGAACAGCACCGTCGCGACGACCCGGCGGGGTCCGCCCGCGAGGAAGGCCAGTTCCTCGGCGGACAGGTCCTCGCGGACCGGTCCGCCGCTCCTCAGCACCGCCCTGATCCGCGCGGCGACGGTGAGCCGGTAGCCGATCGCACCGGTCGTGAGGACCAGCGCGGCGAGATGGAACCCTTCGTAGGACATGGCCGTTCCCCCGTGTTCCCCCGTTGCCCTGGAGGGGTTGTCCCCGGAGGGGGAGATCGGCAAGCCCACCGGCGACGGCCCGGCAGCGGAGCGGCCGCCCGGCCCCGCGGCCGGGCCGTCCGGCGGGTGCGGGGCGACCGCCGGGCCGGGTCAGCCGGTGGAGGACCCGCTCGTCACGGGCGTCCAGCCGCCGTCCTTCACCGCGTGCACCGTCAGTCGGCGGTCGACCGCGTCGCCGTACTCGTCGAAGGCCACCCGGCCCGTGACGCCGTCGAACGACACTCCCGCCACGGCCTGCGGCATCCTCGCCCGGGCATCCGGCGGGAGGGTGCCGCCGTGGGCCGCCACGACGGCCTTCACCGCCTCGATGACGGCCCAGGTCGCGTCGTACGCGTAGGGACCGTACGCACCGGCCTCCTCCGGGAAGCCCGCCTCCCGGTACTGCGCGAGGAAGGTGTCTCCTCCCGCCATGTGCTCGGCGGGGACGCCGATGTTGGTGGCGAGGTCGCCCTCGGCCTTCGGGTTGGTCTCGACGTACTGCTGGTCGAAGAGGCCGTCGCCGCCCATCAGGGGGATGTCCGCGCCCGCGTGCTCGAGCTGCTGGGAGAGCGGCCCGGCGGCGGTGTGGTAGCCGCCGAAGTACACGGCGTCGGCGCCGGAGGCCCGGATCTTCCGGGCGAGGCCCGAGAAGTCGTTCCGCGCGGTACCGACCCGGTCCGTGCCGACGACGGTCCCGCCGAGCTTCGCGAACTCCGCCCTGAACCCGGAGGTGAGGCTCGTGCCGTACTCGCTGCCGTCGTCGATGACGTACAGCTTCCTCTTCCCGGCCTCGTCGTGGAGGTACCGGGCGGCGAACGGTCCCTGGTCGACGTCCGTGGCGATGGTGCGGAAGTAGGTCTTGTGCGGGCGGGATTTGGTGCCCGCCGCCCAGTGGGGGCCGAGCGTCAGCGCGGGGTGGGTGTTGGCCGGTGACACGTTGACCAGGTCCGCCTGTTCGAGCGGTTTCACCATGGTCTGGGCGACTGCGGAGTTGAGCGGTCCGACGACGCCCAGCACTTTCCCGTCGGCGATGAACCGAGCGGCGTTCGGCTCTCCCTTGGCGGGGGTGGCCTCGTCGTCCAGGGCTTTGATCTCGAACTTCACGCCGGGTACGTGCCGGGTCCGGTTGGAGGTCCGCACCGCCAGTTCGGCGGAGTTCCTGATGCCGACACCGAGGGAGGACAGGTCGCCGCTGAGCGGTGCGTCCACCCCGATCACCACGGTGACGGGGGAGGCCGCGGGGCCGCTGCCGGCCGCCCCGTCGCCCGGCGGGTGGTCACGGGTGAGGTTCCAGGTCAGGATGGAGCCGGCGGTGAGCGTGGCCACGGCCACTCCCAGGACGGCGGAGCGCCGGGTGAGGGCGCGCCGCCGGACGGACGTCTCCTCCCGCTCCCTCCCGCCGAGCGCGATCAGGTCCTCGGCGCAGGACGCGGACACGAGCGGGGTGGTCGGCCGGTCCGGTTCGGGGTGGCGGGGGGTGCCGGGGGTGGGGGAAGCGTCCCTGGCCGTGGGCGTCGGCGACGACGGTCGTTCCGCCTCCCGCTCCGTCGGGGCGGGGCCGTGCTCGGCCGCCGTCTCCGGTGCGGGGGGCGCGTCCGGTACGGATGCCGGCTCGGGTTCCCACCGGACGGTTTCCGCGGGCGCGTCCGCCCGGGCCCGGGAGGGCCGCAGCACCGACGCCAGCATCTCGGCGGCCTCGGCGGCGCCGGCGCGCCGTGCCGGGTCCTTGGTGAGGAGCGCGTCCAGCACCGGCGTCAGCGGGCCGGCGTGGGTGGGCGGCCGGTGGGGGCGGGTGAAGACGGCCACGGCAAGGGCGTGGAGTCCCTCGGCGTCGAAGGGCGGGCGCCCCTCGACGGCGTGGTAGAGGGTGGCGCCGAGCGCCCACAGGTCGTTGGCGGGCGTCGGACGCTTGCCCTCCAGCTGCTCCGGCGGCATGTACTGCGGGGTGCCGATGACGGTCCCGCTGTGGCTGAGCTTGGTCGTGGCGTCCGCGAGGTGGGCGATGCCGAAGTCGGTGAGGACGACGCGGTCCTTGGCCAGGAGCACGTTGTCCGGCTTGATGTCGCGGTGGATGATCCGCGCCTCGTGCGCCTCGGTGAGCGCGTCGAGCATGGCGGAGCCTATCTCCGCCACCCTCCGCACGGGCAGCCGGCCCTGCCGGCGGATGGCCGCGGCGAGGGACTCCCCCCGGATGAACTCCATGACGATCACGGGGGCGCCGTGGTGTTCCACGACGTCGTGGATGGTGATGATCCCGGGATGGCTGAGGGTGACGGCCGCGCGGGCCTCCCCGGTGAAGCGCCTGAGCAGCGTGGCGCGGTCGCCGTCGTCCAGCCCCGGTGGGAAGAGGATCTCCTTGATGGCGACCTCGCGTCCGAAGAGCTGCTGGTCGACGCCCCGCCAGACCCGGCCCATGCCGCCTTGGCCGATGCGTTCGACCAGCCGGTACCGGTCGGCGATGAGTTCGGCGTTCTCCTCTGTCACGCGCACACTCTAGGACCTGTTTCCGGACGGCCGGCACGGAGAAGCAGAGCCGGACGCGCGGCGGCGGTGGCGGGCGGCGGCGCCCCGGGCCGGTACGGCCTGAGCCGCACGTGCGCCGGCGGCGGTCGCGGGAGGCCGGCGAGGTGCCGGTCGCGTCGCCGCGGCCGCGGGTCGACGGGGCCGGCGGTGTCGTACCCGAGCCCCGCCCACCGCATCCGGGAGAGGCGGTCTCCCACGCGTTCGCCGGTCCTCCGCCCGAGGAACTGTGCGCCCGGATCGGCACCCGGGCCCACCGGTGCGTCGCTCCCACCGAGGCCGCCATGGGCCGCTGGGGCCGGCGCGACGTCTTCGCCTGCCCCGACGGCCCCGAGCGCCCCCACCCGTCCGGCCGACCGGCGGGTTCCTGTTCCGCCGTGCCTCAACCCGCCCGTGCGGGGTAGACGCGGCAGGACAGGAACCCAGTCAGGAGGACTCCAGTGAGCGGATCGTCACTACGGGCGGTGGGCTGGGCGCGCTCCCTGCCGCTGGACAGCGATGTGAAAACGGCGCGGGACTGGACTCGGGAGCACCTGCGGAAGCTGGAGTGGGCCGCCACCTCCCCGGAGACGGCGGACGCCGTGCTGCTGACCGTCTCGGAACTGGTCACCAACGCCCACCTCCACGCCCACAGCAGCGCCCAGTTGGTGATGACCTGGGACGAGAGCTGCCTGCACGTGGCCGTGCACGACGCCTCGCCGGACCTGCCCACGCCGCGTCCGCCGAGCACCGAACGCACCGGCGGCCGGGGCATGTTCCTCGTCGACGCCCTGGCCGACGACTGGGAAGCGCGCCCCTGCCCCGACGGCAAGACCGTCATCGCCTGCTTCCGCCCGCCCACCGCGCCCCGGGACGACCACTGACCCCGCCCCTCCCACGCGCCGTACGGCGCTGACGCGGCACTCGTGGACCGACCGGGCGGCGGGCCTGAGGCCCGGCCCCTCGGCCGAGGGGTTCGTCCTCGTCTCGTGGAGGCCGGCGCGGGGCTCTCCGAAGAGGGCTCGGGGGGCGCTGCGGTCACCAGGGGCCGCCCGCCGGCCCCCGCTCCCCCACATGACGGCCTCCGTCCCCGCGGACTCCCGGGGCGAGGGGGTCAGCGGGCGGGCGGGGCGAACTCGGGCTGGTCGAGCAGGCGCAGCCAGCTCCCGTCGGACTGCCGGCGGACGACCTGCGCCCGTGCGCCGGCCCCGTCCTTCGGTGGGGTCGAGGTGAGGGCGATGTCGCCGTTGACCAGCGTCGGCAGCGGCTGTTCCGGCTCGAAGCGGGGACCGCCGGCCAGCACCTTCTCCCACAGCGCACGGATCGCCTCCCGCCCCACCGTCAGCTGTCCGGGCGGGTAGGCCATCACCGCGTCCTCCTCGTAGAGCGCGGCGACCCCGGCCGCGTCACCGGCGTTGGAGCGCTCGACGAACAAGCGGGTGATGTCCTCGGGCCGCATGGCCTTCTCGTACTCCTGCACGCTTTCCTCCCGGTGTCGGTTTTCGGTGCTTCTCAGCGTGACCGCCCCAGGATCAGAAGTCCAACAGATGGTTTTTCTGGGAACTAGAATCCAGACTCATGGAACTGAGGCAGCTGGAGTACTTCGTCGCGGTCGCCGAGGAGCAGAACTTCACCCGTGCCGCCGAGCGGGTGCACATCAGCCAGTCCGGTGTCAGCGCTCAGATCCGCCGGCTGGAACGTGAGCTCGGCGCCGAGTTGTTCGACCGGTCGGCCCGCACCGTCACCCTCACCGTCGCGGGGAAGGCCGCGCTCGGACACGCCCGCGCCGCGCTCGCCGCGGCCGGGGCCCTCGGCCGGGCGGTGGACGAGGTGACCGGACTGGTCCGGGGCCGGCTGACCGTCGGGATGGTCATCGGCTGCACCCTCACCCCGCTGTTCGACGCCCTCGCCGCGTTCCACGAGGCGCATCCCGGTGTCGGGATCTCCCTGCTGGAGGACAGCTCCGACCGGCTCACCGAGGGAGTGCGTACCGGCGCCGTCGACTTGGCGCTCATCGGGGCCGCGACCGCCACACCCGAGGGCCTGGACGCGCTGACGCTCATCAGCGAACGGCTCGTCGCGGCCGTTCCGCCCGGGCACCCGCTGGCGGAGCGGCCCCGCGTCACCCTGCGCGACCTGGTCGCCCACCCGATCGTGTGCATGCCCCCCGGTACCGGCCTGCGCGCGGTGTTCGACCAGGCTTGCGCCGCGAGGGGCCTCCACCCCACGATCACGCTGCAGGCCAGCGCCGGGGACGCCATCGCCGACCTCGCCGCCCGCGGGCTCGGCGTCGCCGTCCTCAGCGACTCGATGGCCGCGGGCCACCGGGACCGGCTCACCGTCCGCACCCTCGACGACGTCGAGACACCGGCGCTGCTCGCCCTGGTCTGGGGGAACGCGCACAACCCGGCCGTGCGCGAGCTGCTCGCGCACAGCCGGCGGGCCTTCGCCGGGTCCCTTCCCGGGCGGTAGCGCCTCGGGGGACCCGTTCGGGCCGCGCCGGCAGGGGTGGCCGGCGGTTTCGCCGCGAACCCACCGGCCCTCCCGCCGTGGGGCGTCGGGCCCGCGGGTTCCCGTCCGGTGGTTCACGCCACCGGGTACGGCTGCCGGCCTGTTCGCCCGCTCTTGACTCTGCGGTGCGGGGTGGGTCGGCCACCCGCTCCGGAGTGGCCCCTCGGGTCGGTGCAGGGCCGGGCAGGACGACGGCGGGGGCCGTTCACGACCCTGTGGTCGTGAACGGCCCCCGCCGTGAGGGCCCGGCCGTGTTACTTCTTGAAGCCGTAGTCCAGCAGCTTGGTGGCGTCCGCGGTGCGGTTGGCCTCGGAGGAGGAGGCCAGGACCGTGCCGATGACCGTCTTGCCGTTCCGGGTCGCGGCGAAGACCAGGCAGTACTTCGCCTGCGGTCCGGATCCGGTCTTCACGCCGGTGGCACCCGCGTAGCTGCCGAGCAGCTTGTTGGTGTTGGTCCACGACATGTTGCGGTAGCCACCGTTCTTCATGGTGACCTTCTGCGTGGTGGACTTCGTCTTCACGATGGAGCGGAAGGTCGAGTTCTTCATCGCGCTGCTGGCGAGCTTCGTCAGGTCGCGCGGCGTCGAGTAGTTCGCCCCGTTGCCTATGCCGTCGAAGGAGTCGAAGTGCGTGTTCTTCAGGCCGAGGCGCTTGGCGGTGTCGTTCATCTTGCCGATGAACGACTTCACGCGCGCCGACCGCGTGGAGCCGCTGCCGTAGGTGTCGGCCAGGGCGTACGCGGCGTCACAGCCGGACGGGAGCATCAACCCGTACAGCAGCTGCCGTACGGTCACCTTGTCCCCGACGATCAGGCGGGCCGACGAGGCGTTCTTCGAGACGATGTAGTCGCTGTACGCCTTCTGCACCGTGACCTTGGCGTCCAGATTGAGGTTCTTCTGCGCGAGCACCACCTGGGCCGTCATGATCTTGGCCGTGGAACCGGTGGAGAGCCGGGTGTCCGCGGCCTTCGTGTAGAGGGCCTTCCCGGTCCCGTCGTTCATCACGAAGCCGCCCTTGGCGACGATGGTGGGCACCGCCGGTGCGGTGGCGGCCTGCGCCGGGGCGACGAACGCCCCACCGGTCAGGACCGCTCCTGCGACGACGCAGGACACGCTTATGCGACGAGTGTTCTTCATACCGTTTTTCACGTTTGATTCTCCGACTGCAGCTGCGGTACGGCCGCGTGAGGAAGCCGCTGCGTCATGAGACGCACGAGACGGCTCCATGGATGTACCGCGAAGTGGCCCTCTTGCCATCGCGTCTTCCCCGATGCCGCCGCGAGGAGGGCCGAGGGGGGCGAGGTGGGTGCGGGGAGAAGCGAAGCCCCCGGTGGGCGGGGCGACCACGACCGGCCTGCCCGTCCGGGTCTTCGCGTAAGCCTGTCCGACCGTCAGGACCCGGCTCGGCCGGCCGGTCCGCCGGCCCGTGGGGGTGGTCCGGGTCGTGGCCGCCGGCCGCGGGTCACGACCGGGCTCCCCGCCGCACCGCCGGGTGCTCGCCGCTCCGGCGCCCTCGGTACGGGAACGCACGTCCGCCCCCGCCGGGGGGCGGGGGCGGACGCACGGGGAGGGCGGTCCGGTCGGATGCCTCAGAAGGCGAAGACGGAGTTGCCGTTCAGGGTCGTGGACATGACGCACGCGTTGGAGAAGGTGTGCTTCCAGGAAACGCGGCTGCCCTGCCAGACGCCGTCCATGGTGACGGTGATGGGGTCGTAGTACATCGGGCAGGCGCGGTCCGAGTCGGGGGAGGCCAGGAGCAGGCCGAAGTCGCCACGGGTGGACTTCAGTTCGGCGCAGGCGGCCTGGGGGTTGGGGTGCGTTCCCTGGGGAGCCGGCGCGCAGCTGAGGGTGACGGCCCGTACGACGGTCTCCGCGTTCTCACCGTCGGCGACGGCCAGGACGACCGCGGAGGGGGCGTACAGGCTGGAAGCCTGGGCCTGTGCGACGCCGGTGGCGCCCGCCAGGGTCAGGAGGGTGGCGGCGAAGACGGCGGCGATGCGGTGACGCATGAGAGACGTCCTTTCAATTTGAAGGAAATAAGCGGAAGTTGTCTGCGTAATGCCGACTGGTCGCCACCGAGTCTGTCGGATATGAAGGAGGCGCGCACATCCATCACCGATTTACAGACACGACGTTCGATTATCGGTGACCGAACGACCGTTCTGGCAGCTCAGACCGGGTATGCCCGCTTCTGCGCGCGGCCCGACGCACCCCGAACACTGCGTGTGATCGCCTTATGACGGCCCGTTGACCTGCTGTCCGTGGCGCAGGGTTCATCGAACGTCCACCCGAAGTGACCGAATCGCGTCGCTGCCCGCGCGGCACGTGCCGGCGGACCGATCGAGGAACGGGAGGAAGCCGTGGCGGGACGAAGCCGTGGCGGGGTGAACGGCCGTGCTTCCGCGGGGAGGAGGCAGCGGTGACCCGGGGGCCGTCCGCGCGCCGTCAGGCGCCGGGGCCGGGATCCGGGTGGACCGGTTCGGTGATGCCGGCCCGCGCGGCTTCGAGTTGGGCGGCGAAGGCCACCCCGAGGAAGAGGGCGACGCCGGTCACGTTGGCCCACAGCAGCAGCGCGACGAAAGCGGTGAGCGGACCATACACGGCGCCGAAGGAGCCGCTTCCGCCGACGTAGAGGGCGAGCAGCCAGGTGGCGGCCACCCAGAGCAGCAGGTGGACACCCGAACCGAACACCAGCCACGTGTAACCCGGCTGGTCACGGCGGGGCGCCCAGCGGAAGATCACTGCCGACGCCAGCGCCGCGAGCAGCACCCCCACCGGGACGTGCAGCGGCTGCCACCAGTCGAGCAGCGACGGCGGCCAGTGCAGGGCCCGGACCACCGACACCCCGATGTCCCGGCCGACGACGACGGCCAGGAAGCCGCCGCCCAGCGGAAGCCCCGCACACACGGCGAGCAGCACGCCCCGGCCGTACTTCGCGAGGAAGGGGCGGTCACGTTCGATGCCGTAGATCCGGTTGCAGCCGCGTTCGATCTGGCCCATGGCGGAGGCGAGGTTGAGGACGGCGAAACCGAGGCCCGACCACATGGCCACGGCCCCCGCGACGTCCGCCCCGGCACTGCGCCGGGTGTCGGCCAGGGCCTGCCGCACCAGGTCCGCGCTGGTGCCCGGCACGATCCGGGCCAGTGTCAGCTCGATGACCCGGCCGAGCCCCTCGGTGTGCATGGTCGTCGCCACCCCGACCAGGGCGATGGTGAACGGCACGATGCCGAGCACCACCTGGTAGCCGAGGGAGCGGGCGAAGCTGAAGCCGTCCGCGTAGCGGAAGCGGGCGAAGGAGTCGAGGACGAGATCGCGCCCCCCGTAACGCCGCAGCGCGGTGAACGCCTCGTCTCCGGAGAGCTCCTCCCCCACCATGTCCCGCGTCTGCGGCACATGCACGACCGTGCCCATGTCTTCCCTTCGGCCAAGCCCCGGCGGTCCCGCGCCGCGTCCCGCACGGTGGCGGCCCGCCGCGCGACGGGCGGAGGGGTGGTCCGGCCGCCCCTCCGACGCGGTGCCTGCCGTGTGCCCCCGGCGGAGCCGTGTACGCGCACCGGGTCACCGGACCCCACCGTACGGTCCCTTCCGCCCGCACGGCCCGTCGTACACGCCCGGCATCCGCGCGATCCCGCCCCTGCCCGCCGGCGCTGCGACCGGGCACGTTCGCCGGGTCGGCCGTCGTGCCGGCGGGAGGCGGCGCCCCGCCGAGGGCGCGGGGTACGGCGCCTTCGGCTCCCTGCGGCCGCTCACCGGTGATCGTCGGGCCTCCGCGGTCCGGCCGCCCGGGGCGCGCCGCCGGCCGCAGGCGGTGGGGCCGCACCCCGATCTTCTATCTCCAATCTGCATTGTTCCTAGAATGACCGGATGGAGGACATCAACGCGATCGCGGCGCTGCAGGACCCGGTGCGCCGCCGTCTGTACGAGTACGTCGTGGCACAGGGCCGCGAGGTCGGCCGCAACGAGGCCGCCGAGGCGACGGGGGTGGCGCGCACGCTCGCCGCGCACCACCTGGACAAACTGGCCGAGGTGGGGCTGCTGGAGAGCGGAAGCCGCCGGCTGACGGGCCGTTCGGGGCCGGGGGCGGGCCGCCCCGCCAAGGTGTACACGCGGGCACGGGGCGAGCGGACGCTGTCACTGCCGGCGCGCGACTACCGCACCGCCGCCGAACTGCTCGCCGAGGCCGCCGAGCAGGCCGGACTGGACGCCGGGCTCTGCGCGGCGGCGCGCCGCCGGGGCGAGGCCCTGCGCGGCTCGGCGGCGCCCTGCGGCGGTCTCGAAGAGGCCGCGGAGGTGCTGGCCGCCCGCGGTTACGAACCGTACCTGGAGGACCCCGAGGAGCCGACCGACGCGGTCGCGCGCGTCGTCCGCATGCGCAACTGCCCCTTCCACGCCGTCGCCGAGCGCTTCCCGCCGCTCGTCTGCGGCATGAACCTCGCCCTGCTGGAAGGGCTGTTCGGCACGGACGGCCCCGTCCGCGCCCGCATGGACGCCCGCCCCGGGGAGTGTTGCGTGGTGGTCGAGAATTCTAAAAACAACAACGATTGACATAGAAAAGCGGGCCGTGCTGGGATGTGGCCATGACCGCATCCGCGCATGCCGCCCACCTCGCCCAGCTCAACGTCGCCACGCTCCGTCATCCCCTCGACGACCCGCGCATCGCGCCGTTCGTCGAGATGCTCCAACCGGTCAACGCCGCCGCCGACGACACACCCGGCTTCGTGTGGCGGCTCGTGGAGGAGGGGACGGCCGACGCCACCGGCCTGCGCCCGGCGGGCGAGAACGTCATCGTCAACCTGTCGCTGTGGGAGACCCAGGAGGCCCTGTGGGACTTCACCTACCGCAGCGGGCACCTGGAGGTGATGCGGCGGCGGCGCGAATGGTTCGAGCGGCACGTCGAGGCGCACATGGCGCTCTGGTGGGTCCCCGCCGGGCACCTCCCGACCGTCGAGGAGGCCCTGGAGCGGCTGGCGTACCTGCGGGCGCACGGGCCGTCCTCCCACGCGTTCACCTTCACCTCCTCCTACACCGCCGCCGAGGCCGCCCAGGACCTCCGGTCCGTACCGCCGGCGCGGCCCGAGCCGACCGGCCGGAGCGTGCGGCCGGCGTCGGCCGGGGACGCGGCGGCCGTGTAGGCGCTCCCCCCGCGGACGCGGGAAGGGCCCCGGCCGGGGCACCGGAGCCGGCTTCCCGCCGGGGCGCCCCCGCCGGTGACCGGGCGCCGTGGCCGGCCGGGGGGGGCCGACCACGGCGCTCAGGGCTCCGAGGCGTGGCGGGGGCCTTTCACCGGGACGGAATGCCCGAGGCCGGAACGAGAGCGCCGAGCACCGGGACGACGACCTCGGTGACCTGCTCCAACTGGTTGGGCCGGCTGAGCGTGTTCAGCGGGTCGGTTCCGTCGGGGACGCCCGCCGCATGGGCGGGAGCAGCGGCGGCCAGGGCGCCGAGAGCGAGCGCGGTGGAAGCAAACAGGGTTCGCGTAGACGTCATGCCCTGAGCAACGACGGCTCTTCCCTTTGGACACTCCGGGGGCGGGACGGCGGCCGATGCGCGTCGTGGTGACGGCCCCGGCGGCGGATGGGTGCTTTCCCCGGCACGTCCGTCCCGGCACCCCGACCACCGGCATCGGGGGCACACCACCGGGTCACAGGCTCGCGAGGAGGTCGTCGAGCGGGGCCGGTACCTGTCCGGAGTCGAGGGCCTCGACGAGGATCCTGCCGTAGCGGATCTTGCGGCCTTTCTTCGTGCCGAGGAAGCGCCGCAACTGCTGCTGCCGTGGGCGGCCCCGGTGCGCGGGCTGGTGCAGGAAGGTCCGCCAGGCGCGGAAGTCGTCCTCGGCCCGGACGACTTCCTCGACCCTTGCCGTGCCCAACGCGCGGATGAGCTCGTCCTCCAGGTCCGTCACACACACGAAGACGTCCCCGTGCCGTGCCCCCGCCCGCTGCAGGCCACGGTCGTAGAAGCGCCGCTCGCCCTCGTCACACAGCCCCACCAGGCGCAGGCCGAGGCCGGGCTGCCCGAGGAGGTCGGCGTAGCGGCCCACGTTCATCGCCCCGCCCATCGGTACGACGCACACCCCTTCGGCGGCCAGGTCCCGGCCGCGCCGGGCAGCCAGTGCCTCGACGGCCGCGAGGTCGCTCAACCCCTCCAGCAGCACCGCCGTCCGCACCCCCGGTCGCGAGGCCGGCTCACCCGCCGACCCGCCGGGGCCGCCGGCCACCCAGCCGATGACCTCGTCCCGGAACGACCGCGTCTCCACCATGGGGCAAGTCTGCGCCTCCACCGGTGATACCGCACGGCAATATCCGGCGGCCCCGCTCGGCGTGACCGGCGCCGAGAGGCCGCCGCCGGCGCGGGCACGCCGGGCCCGGGTGCCGCCGGCGCGGGCACGCCGGGCCCGGGTGCCGCCGGCGCGGGCGCCGGGTCCGGGTGCCGGAGGAAAGGCCGCTCACGGGCGATGACTTCGCTCCGGAGCAGGAGTCTCCTTCGGGAACGCCCCTGCCGGACGCCCACGGGTTCCGGCCCGGGGTGTGACGTGGAACGCGACCCGTGACAGGAGCCCCTCCCCCATGACCGATCCGAAGCCGACAGCGAACCGCAGCCACGGGACCGGGACATGGTCCTCGATCCGCACCGAGCGAGCGGCGTTGGCGGCCGAACTCGAGGACCTGACCGACGAGCAGTGGGCAACGCCCTCGCTGTGCACCGGGCTGACGGTGCGTGAGGTGCTGGCGCATCTCACGGCGGGGGCGAGCCTCACCACCGTGCGCTGGCTGGCGGGGGTGATCCGCTGCCGCTTCGACTTCGACAAGCAGGTGGCCGTGCGGCTGGCCGAGCAGGTGGGCGCGACTCCGGCCGAGACCCTTGAACGATTCCGGCGGATCGTCCCGAGCACGACCAAACCCGCCCTCCCCGTCATCGCCGTGCTGGGCGAGACGCTCGTCCACGGAGAAGACATCCGGCGCCCGCTGGGCATCCGTCACGACTACCCGATCGACGTGGTCACGCAGGTGGCCGAGTACTACCGGGGCTCGGACCTCGTGGTCGTCGCCAAGGGACGCGTCGGCGGGCTGAGACTCGTCGCGGACGACGGCCCCTTCACGACCGGTTCCGGTCCCGTGGTGTCCGGCCCCACCCTGGCCCTGGTGATGGCCATGACCGGGCGCGCGGCGTACTGCGACGACCTCGAAGGCGACGGTGTGGAACTCCTCCGCGGTCGCTGCGGGACAGCGTGACACGACGCCGGGCCCCTCCCGTCCCGGCCCCGGGCCGGTGGCCGGTGCGAGGCCCGGGGCCGGACGGTCGGCCTCGGACGGTCACCGTCGGGACGGCACGACCGGCCGGTACGGGAAGGCGATCCGGGGTCTCGGCGCGGCCGGCGGTCCCGGGTCGCCGCCCACGTGGGGGCGGTCTCGCTCGGTGCTCCGTCGGTGCGGGGCGCCGGTCAGGCGGTCGCGGCACTGCCGGGAGCCGCGTCATCCGGACGGTCGTCCCCGGGGGGGCAGTCCCGCTCCTGAGCAGTCCGGAGCTTCGCAGTCCGGTGCTGCGGCGAGGAGGGGGGCGGTGGGAGTGGGGTCAGCCCAAGGGGAGTCGTTCGCCCGGAGGTCGCGGCAGCAGCGTGTTCCGCAGCCGGTCGATCGCCGCCTGCCAGGGACCGCCGTCCGATTCGGTCCAGAGGTCCATCAGTTCGGACGGATCGGTCACGACGCGGTCGAGGGCCCGGAGGGCGAGATCGCGCAGGCCGGTGAGGTCGGGAAGGGGCTCTTCCGGCCCGTAGACGGGGTGGGCGGGCTCACCGCCGGGGCACTGTGCGGCAACGAGGGCGGCCGCGGCGACGGCTTCCTCGGATTCGGGGGCTTCCAGGCAGCCCGCCGCGCCGATCACGCGGGTGAGGGCGTCGCGGATGATGCCCTCGCGTCGGCCCGCGGGCGCTTCGTCGAGGTCGCCGCAGAAGTCCGCCGCGGTGTCGTTGTCGAAAGGCCCGATGTCCCAGGTGCCCATGTGTCTCTCCTGCGTCGTGGTCTGGCCGGGGCATTCTGGCAGGGGCCACTGACAGCGGCTGCGGCCGCGCGTCCGCGCCCGTTCCCGTTGCGGGACGCCTTCGTCCGGTTCGGTGCGGTCCGTGCAGGTGCCCTGCGGGCATGCCCGCAGGGGCCCGGCCGTCGTCGGCCGGGCCCCTGCGAAAAGGCGGGAGTTCGAGGTCAGGTCACCATCGGTACCAGCGGCCTCGACCACCGCCGGCGTGGGTGGAGCGCATGACGAAGCCGAGGAGCCACACCACCAGGACGGCGAGGGCGATCCACCACAGAATTTTCACGGCGAAACCGGCACCGAAAAGGATCACAGCGAGAAGCAGAACAAGAAGCAGGGGAACCATAATTATCAACCTCCTGCACCCCCTTCTGCCCCGCCATTGCACCCCCACTCCCCCGGGGACACCTCGTTTACGGAGGGAGGGTCGGGGCAGGAGCCGATTACCGCGACAGCGGCACAAGACCTATGAGGAGGCGTGTTCCATGACTGCCAGCGAGAAGGCCAAGGCGAAGACCGAGCAGGCCAAGGGCAAGGCCAAGGAGGCCCTGGGAAGCGCCACCGGCAACGACCGGATGGCCGCCGAGGGGCAGGCCGAAAAGAGCACGGGCGACGTCCGTGAAGCCAAGGAGAAGACGAAGGACGCTTTCAAGCACTGACGTCGCCTCCTCCCCTTTTCCCGGAAGGGCCTTCCCGAACAGGGAGGCCCTTCCGGCATTTTTTGCGCCGTCCTGCGGCCGTACGCCGAAAGGGTGCTTTCCCGGGGAATGAATGTGCGCGTTCCTGGTGATCCGACACCGCTCCTCACGGCGGTGCGAGAACCGCCCGGCCGGACTCCGCCCTCGCCCCTCCCGGGCGGCCGGCACCTCCCCCGCGTGCCGGGCGGCGACCGGTTACCGCGTCCCGGGGGCCGATCGCCGCGTCGCGCAGGCGCGGCGGGGTCTGCCGGCACCGCGACGGGGTGCGGGCGCGCCCCCACCGGCGACCCCTCATGGGGCATGAAGCCCTCGTCCCCGCGGGTGCCCGCCGCCGCATCGCACGCCGCGGACCGGCACGGTCCCGGGCGGCCTCAGGAAGAGGGTGCCTTCCCCCGGCCGGACGCCTCGAGACAGTTGAAGCCGGCGAGGCGGGGCAGGACGACGAAGGGGAAGGACGCGCCGTCGGGGGTCTGGAGGGCCGCCACGATGTCGTGGTCCGGTTCGCCGAACACCTCGAAGTGCTGCACGGTGCAGTGCTCCATCACCCCGCGGATGTACGGGTCCGATAGGCGCCAGTGGGTGCGGATGGCGTCGGAGTCGCGGTAGAGCTGGAAACTGCGCGCCAGCATCCGCTCCTCGTCCACGAAGACCTCCACCATGAGTTGGGGGCCGTACTCCTGGGCGAATGCCACCGCTTGCGCGATGGCGTGCCGGAAGCCGTCGAGGTGGCCGTCGATGATGCGCATGGTGTTGTGGAAGAGAATGGTGTTGCCGTCTGTGGTCTGCATGCGTCAACGATCACACCTCGACCAAGGTTGAGGTCAAGGGTGCGGTGGAGCGGCCCGCCTCAGCGGTCCGGGCCCCGAAGAGGCGTCCGCGCACGCCGGCTCCCGACCGGGAGGACGGGGAAGAACGGCCGCGGAGTGGCCCTGCCCCCGCGACCTCTTCACCCGGATGGGCGGGGAGGAGTTCTACGTCTCGTACTTCCAGGAGCCGGGCCGCGCCGAGGCCGAGGTCGAACCCGGTGTGCGGGGCTGGCTCGCGGGCTTCTGCGCGGCCCTGTCCGCCGACACGATGCACGCGCCCGGCGCACCCGACCCGCACTTCGTCGGCGGGTCGGGGACGCTGCGCGACCGGTTCCCCACCGGCCCGCTGCCCGCCTGGCTCTCCGAGCGGGACCTCGACGTCTACGCCGGGGAGTTCGAACGCACCGGGGTGACCGGGGCTCTCAACCGGTACCGGAACATGGACCGCGACGGGGAGGACCTCGCCGCCTTCGACGACGCCCCCGTCACCCAGCCGTCCCTGTTCGTCGGCGGCGGTCTGGACGCTTCCACGACGTGGCTGGCCGACGCGATCGCCGCGTACCCGGTCACGCTGCCGGGCCTGGTCTCCTCCCACCTCCTCGACGGCTGCGGCCACTGGATCCAGCAGGAACGCCCCGCCGAAGTCAACCGCCTCCTGACCGGCTGGCTCGCCGCCCTGCCCGCCTGACGCACCGGCGCGCGCCGCCCGGTGCCGTCGAACGGACGGGAACGTCCGCCCCGTCCGAAGAGGCCCTGCCGCCGACCGCGTCGCCGTCGGCGGCGGGCTCGGCGTGTTCCTCGACGGCGGCGTCCCGGTGGTGCGGGCGGTCGACCTGCGCGGCGGGACGGACGCCACGGGGCTGCGCGCGAAGGGCGGCCGGGCGACGTTCGTGACCGACTCCCCCACGTACGGGGACACGCCGTACGTCTTGGACGCCGCCACGGGCGAGGAGGAGGACGAGCGTGCCTTCCACGACGACCCGGTCGCCGGCTACGGCACCCCGAGGGCCTCTTCACGTACGGGGACCTCGTCATCGCCTTCCGCCACGGCCAGGGCGCGCGGCCCTTCTCCGTGTACGAGCGGTGGCAGGGCCTCATGGCGCGGGGTGGGCCCGCGAGCGCCTCCGGCGCGGTCGCCCCGGTGGGCCCGCTGCCGGAGCGCCTCGCACCGGCCTGCCGTCCACCGCCGGCGCGGCGCGTGTTCACCCCCGGGGGAACCCGGCCTCGGGGCCGGCGCGGTGCGCGCGACGGGCCCCGATCAGCAGCAGGACGCACGCGAGCACGAAGAGCGGCCAGGGCGTGAACGGGAGGACCACGGCGTCGACGACGGTCCAACCCCCGAGCGTCCAGGCGATGAAGGCCGGCGGGGTGAGGCCGCGGCGGTCCAGCCACAGCACCGTCAGGCCGATGAGGATGAGCGGTATGCCGAAGCTCGCCAGGCTCAGCCAGTACGCGCTGCCCGCCGGGCTCATGTCGGTGAAGTCCTCGCTCCACAGCCCGCCGCTGAACCACGTCCCGGCGTGGCGCGCGGCCCTCTCCACCGTCAGGGCGCCGAGCGTGTGCCCCGTCCCGCATAACGTGATGATCCAACCGGCCCACTTGATCACCTGAGTTCTCCGTTCCTGTCGGAAGCCGCGCGGTGCGACTTCGTCGCGGTCGTGCCCGGGCGGCGGGTGGTGCTCTCCGCGGCCAGAGTTACGGTACCGCCGTTTCGATACTCTCGTTTCGTATAATGGAGGCATGGCAGCGAGCGGGCAACGGGGCGGGCGCCCCCGAGACAGTCGCGTGGATCACAGGATCCTGCAGACCACGCGTGAGCTGATCGAGGAAGTCGGCTACCCGGCCCTGACCGTCGACCAGGTCGCGACGCGCGCCGGAGTGGGCAAGGCGGCGATCTACCGCCGCTACGCCTCCAAGGCCGAGATGGCGTTCGTCGCCACCATGCACGACCGGCAGCCGCCTCCGTCGGTCGACACCGGCTCCCTGCACGGGGACCTGCTGGCGCTGGCCCGCACGTTCCACGCCCGCATGGCCGCACCGGCGGCCCGGCAGCTGGCGCCGGCCCTGATCAGCGAACTCGCCGTCAACCCCGTACTGGACGCCCGGTTCCAGGACACCTTCCTGGCCGCCGAGCAGGCCACCTTCGCCGAGATCATCGAACGGGCCGTGGCCCGAGGCGAACTGGCCGGGACCGTCGACCCCGCGATGGCCCACCTGCTGCTGCTCGGTTGCCTGGCGTCCGCCCTGTACGTCCTGTGCCTGCCCGTCGACGACGCGGTGGTCACCGACCTCGTCACCGCCGCCGCAGCGGGCATCACGGCCCTGGCCGAGCGGGACCACGGCGTCTCCGGCGCACCCGCCGAACCGTCCTGACGGGCCCCTCTCCCCCGTGCGTTCCCGCCCCCTGCCGCCGTCTCGGCCGCCGGGCGCGGGGCACCCCCGAGCCGCGTCGCCGGACCGCTTCCGTGAGATGCTGGCGGCATGAGCGGAGCGTCCGGCGACGAGGCTTCCCGCAGGTTCCTGGCCGCGTTGCGGGTCGGTGACACCTGGGGCGGGATCGCCGCGGAGGTATCGCCACGAGGGGTTTCAGTGGTCCTGGACGGCTTCGCTCAGCGCCCGTTGGGGTTCGTGGGATCGTCGGACCTCTCGTGGCGCACGTTTTCGGCCACGGCGGTGGAGGTCGGCCGGCGGATCACCGCCGAGGTGACCGCCGTCGACCCGGACCGGGGCCGGGCCCGGCTGTCCATGGCCGCCACGGAGAACGCCGAACTCTGGGCGTTCCTGAAGTCCCGACGCGTCGGCGAAGTCCTCTCGGGCAGGATCGCGTCGATCGAACGGTTCGGTGTGTTCGTGGCGTTGGACGACGGCCCCGATCACCCGGTCTTCCCCGGCGTCGGGTTCATCACGATTCCCGAACTGTCCTGGCGGCACTTCGAGACGGCTTCGGACATCGTCCGGGTGGGGCAGCGTGTCTCGTGCGAGTTCCTCCGGTTCGACACGATGAACGGAGAGGCCAGACTGTCCCTGCGGGCGACGCGGCCCGACCCGTTCCGGGCCTTCGCCGAGAACACCACGGTGGGGCGGACGCTGCCGGGGCAGGTCACCAGGCTGGTCCCGTTCGGCGTCTTCGTCCAGGTCACCCAGGACATCGAGGGATTCGTCCACCTGCGAGAACTCACCCGGACGGCTGTCGAGGCTCCGGAGGAGGCGGTCCGGGTCGGCGACAGGATCATGGTGGTCGTCACGGAGATCGACCCGGAGCGACGCAGGCTGGTCCTCTCCCGGCGGCAGGCTTCCACGGACCTCGCATGACCTCCCCCGGTATCGCCGACACCGGAAGCGGGCCCTGAGCCGCCGTCTTCGCCCGGGTGAACGCCGTTCCCGAACCGGCCGGTTCGGGAACGACACTCCTGTCATGCGCGGTCCCGCCCCCGCCGAACGCGCCACGGCCGTCACCGCCCCGCGCGCCTACGAGGCCGCCTCGGGACAGGCGGGCGACCGGCGCCAGGACGCGCGGCCGCGTCAGCGGGCTCGGCCGAGTCGGTACGGCGGGGCCTGCTGCCACAACCGCTCTCGCGTCCCACGGGCGCCTTCCCGCCTCGAGACCGCCGGCCGTCGACCGCTGCCCGAACCAAGGGGCGGGCTTTCGCGACGACCCGGCGCCGATCGGGAGGAGGCCGCCCCCACCTGGTCGTTTTTCCGGGAGGGGGGATCCGTACGATGGTCGGCGCGGGTGGAACCCGTCCAGTCGACCCCGTACGACACGAGAGGTGCAGCACCGTGGTGGACCGCCTCGCCGCACTCGACGATCCGGTGGGGGAATCGCTCCGCGGTCACCACGCCCACCTCGCCCGTCGGCTCGGCCGGGCCGCCACCTACCTGCCGGGAGCCGCGACCTTCTCCGCGGTGAGCGCCGAGGCGGAGGCGCAGGAGTGGGCCGATCTCGCTCGGCTGCTCGGTGGAGGCGTGCTCGCCGACATGTTCGGCTGCGCGGCGACACCGCCGTCGGACTGGGAGCCGGTGTTCGCCCTCGAAGGACGCCAGATGGTCTGGGCCGGCGGCCGTCCCGGTCGTCCGCGTGCCGAGGCCGCCACCGACGTGGTGGAGCTGGGCGCGGACAGCGTGCCCGAGATGCTCGACCTCGTCGCACGGACCCGGCCGGGGCCGTTCCGGCCGCGCACCCACGAACTCGGCACCTACCTCGGCGTCCGTCACCACGGCACGTTGGTGGCGATGGCGGGCGAACGACTGCGGCCACCGGGCTGGACCGAGATCAGCGCTGTCTGCACCGCTCCCGAGGCCCGCGGGCGGGGTCACGCCGCCCGCCTCGTCGGCGCGCTCGTCGCGCGCATCACCGCTCGCGGCGAATGCCCCTTCCTGCACGTGGCCGAAGCGAACGGCGGTGCGATCGCCCTCTACGAGCGGCTCGGCTTCGAGACCCGGAAGCACACGGTCTTCCGGGGGTTCCGCACGCCGTGACGGCCCCCGGCGCCGTCCTCGGGTGACCGCCGCCGCTCGTCCCGACGGGTCGTCCCGCGCCGACGGCCGCGGGCTCCGCCGGCGCGGGACGCGCGCACGGCGTCCCGGGGGGGAGCGGGTGGTGCCGGAGGTTACGGGGTGGCCGGGTGCCACGGGGCGTCGGCCCGGGTGGGCAGCGCGTCGGCAGCCAGCCGGAGCGCGTACACGGGTCGCTCGGCGCCGGGTACGGGGCCGAGGTAGGCGTGTCCGGTCATGTGGCACCAGGCGGGCAGGTCGAGCGGGGCCGCCGGGTCGGTGGCGATGACGTGCACGACGGTTCCGGGCGCGGCGCCCTCGATCTCCTCGCGCAGGCGCAGGAGGAGGGTGACGCAGAGCAGCCCGGTGCCGTCGAGCGTGAGGTCCGGCGCGGGGCCGGGAGCGTCGGGGTGGGTCATCGGCGGTGGGCGGCGACGACGGGCAGGAGGGCGAGGGCGAGGGCACCGCCGGCGAGGGCGAGGACGGGGAAGCCGGCGGCGGCGACGACGGCACCGGAGACCATGCCGCCGGTGGCACCGGCGATGGCGACGGCCACGTCGACCAGGCCCTGGGTCTTGGCGCGGGTGGCCGGCGGCACGGCGTCGGTGATGATCGCGGTACCGGACACGAGGCCGAGGTTCCAGCCCAGTCCGAGCAGGGCCAGCGCGAGCGCGAGGAGGACCACGGAGTCGGCGGGGGCCGCTGCGGCGAGGGCCCCGGCGGCCAGGAGCGTGACGCCGGAGGCGGCGGCGATCCTCATGCGGCCGTAGCGGTCGACGAGCCAGCCGGTCAGCGGGGAGGGCAGGTACATGGCGCCGATGTGGATGCCGATGACGAGGCCGGAGGCGGCGGTGGAGTGGCCGTGGTCGTGCATGTGGACGGGCGTCATCGTCATGATCGCGACCATGACGAGCTGGGTCAGGACCATCACCAGCGCACCCGGGACCACGCCTCCGCGGGCCCCGTACGCGGCCTCGTCCCGGGCCCGCGGCGTGCCGCTGCCGCCGTCGGGGGCGCCGGCCGGCCGGGCAGCGGCGTGGGCGCGGGCCAGGAGCAGCGGGTCGGGGCGCAGCCAGAGGGCGAGGACGAGGGCGGCCAGGGCGTAGGCGGTGCCGGAGAGGAGGAAGAGTCCGGCGAGGCGGGGAATGCCGAGGGCCTCGGCGAGGGTGCCGGTGGGCGAGGCGAGGTTGGGGCCGACGACGCCGCCGAGGGTGGTGGCGACCAGGACGGTGGAGACGGCGCGTCCCCGGCGGTCGGGGGCGGAGAGGTCGGCGCCCGCGTAACGGGCCTGGAGGTTGGTGGCGGTTCCGGCACCGTAGACGAACAGGGCGGCGAACAGCAGGACGGGGCTGCCCAGGACGGCGGCGGTGATGACACCCGCGCTGCCCAGGGCGCCGGCGAGGTAACCGGTGGCGAGTCCGGGGCGGCGGCCGCGGGCCTGGGAGATGCGGCCGACGGTGACGGCGGCGAGAGCGGACCCGGCGGTGAACAGGGCGCTGGGCAGCCCGGCGAGCGTGGTGGAACCGAGCATGTCCTGGGCGAGCAGGGCGCCGACGGTGACACCGGCGGCGAGGCCGGCACCGCTGAGGACCTGCGAGGCGACCAGGACGCGCAGGATGCGGCGCTGCGCCGGGGCGGGGTCGGGTATGCCGGGTCCTGCGGTCGTGCCGGCGGGAGCGGAAGTGGTCACGGGGGCTCTTTCACAAGGCGGATGGGACGGCCGCCCCGGACCACGGCCGGGGGCCGGGGCGGGGGGTGGGGCAAGGCGGGCGGTACGGGCGCCGTCTACGGGGTGTCGGGGGGCGGCCGACCGGAGGGCTCCGGTCTCGTGGGCGGCGGCCTCCGCGGCACGCGAACCGACGGGCGTGCCGGCGTCGTGGTCCGGGTGCGCCGGGCCGGGGGGCGCGGCGGCCGTCCGGCCGGTCACACCGGGCTCCCGGCGTCGACGGGCATCTCGGACAGCCGCCACTCGAGCATGCCGTCGTTCAGGCGGATCGCGCGACGTCCGCGGTCGGCCAGCAGCCGCACCGCGTCGTAGGCGAGCACGCAGTGCTCGCCTCGGCAGTACACGACGATCTCCGCGTCCTCGGGCAGTTCGCCGATCCGCCCGGCCAGTTCCTGCACCGGGATGGACCGGGCGCCGGGGATGTGCCCGGCGAGGTACTCCTCCACCGGCCGCACGTCCAGCACCACCGCCCGGCCGGCCCGGACGCGGACGGCCAGTTCCTCGCGGGTGATCTCCTGCGCGCCGTCCTCGCCGAGGTGGGCGGCGCGGGCGGCGGGAACGGACGCCTGGTGGGCCTCGGCGACCTTGCACAGGAGCGCGAGGAGCCGGGCGACGTCGTCACCGGCGAGCCGGTAGTGAATGCGCACGCCTTCACGGCGGGTGGCGACGAACCCGGCCTGCTTGAGGGTCTGCAGATGGGCCGAGGCCGTGGTCAGGTTCAGGCCGGCCGCTTTCGCCAGCGCGTCCACGGTGCGCTCGCCCTGGGCGAGCAGGTCGAGCAGTTCCAGCCGCTTCCCGCTGGCCAGCGCCTTGCCGCCGGCCGCGAAGGCGTCGTACAGCTGCGCCTTCGTCCGGGCCTTCGAGCCTTCCACCATGCCTTCCTCCATAAATCCATGGAAGATTGTAGATCAGGTGAGAGGTGCGGCCGGCCCCTCCCCGGAGCCTGGTTTGCGGAGGTCACGCGGGGGCCGCCGACGGTCGCCTCGGGCCGGTGGCGGGGGAGCCGGTGCCGGCTGGGACCGGCACCGGCCGTACGGGAGGTGGGCGAGACGCCGGTACGGCCGGTGCTCGCAGGAGTGCGCCCCCTGCGGGGCCGGAGCTCGCAGGGGGCGCACGCGCGGTACCGGCCCGGGCCGGCGGGGATCAGCGGTGGATGGACGGGGTGCGCCAGGTCTTGCCCCGGGTGAGGTCCTTCACCTGGAAGGAGCAGTAGCCCTGGCGGGGGACGTTGAACGTCCAGTTCAGGACCCGGGTGTTGACCTTGTACGACGTGCCGCCGTAGTGACGGTCGTCCTTCCGGCAGATCAGGGAGAACTCCACCTGGTGCCCGTGCATGTCCTCACCCGGGTACAGGACGCCCTGGTAGCCGTTGGGCTTGTCGTAGACGCAGACGGTCGACTCGTCCTGGTACCCGGCCGTCGCGCACATCGTCTCGGCGGCGTGAGCGGTCGGGGCGGAGACGAGGGCGGTCGCGAGGGCGCCGAACGTGCCGAGGGCGAGGGCCGCCCGCCGTGCGGTGCTGTTCATGGGAGGTTCCTGACTCTGGGTCGGTGCTGTCCGGGTGGGGAACGGGCGGTCGGGGCGTCACCAGGCGGTGTTGACCGGTACGTGCATGTCGGTGAGGAACCGCTCCGCGCTGTCGTCGAAGAGCGAGATGTGGGCGTGGTGGGCGTCGTTGGGCCCGCTGTCGTCCGAGACCACGCCGACCTGCCTGCCGTTCCACAGCATCGGACCGCCCGAGTCGCCCTCGCGCAGCGCTCCGTTCTTCGGCGAGCCGAAGACCCGGTAGGCCGGGCCGCCGGCCAGGTCGGTGCCGTAGTCGACGACCCGGACGCGGGCCTGCTTCAGCTGCAGCGAGCCACGGCACGTGAGGCAGGTCCGCCCCCAGCCCTGGACGTGGGCGTACTCGCCGTGGGCGGGCTCGATCCTGGTGTTGAGCGCGACGTGGTGGACCTCGGAGTGGCGCCTGACGTCGGCCGTGAGGCTGGCGACGGCGAGGTCCTTGTGCTTGTTGACGTTGCCGACGCGGATCCGGTGGCCCTTGCCCTTCTCGGTGTGCCCGACCAGGACGTAGAAATCCGTGTAGTCCACGCCCGGCTTGAAGCAGTGGGCGGCGGTGAGGACCTTGATCGGGCCGACGACGCTGCCGCTGCAGCGGTACGCCGGGCCGCCGGGCGTCATCTCCCACACCTGGGCCATGCCGGTGCCCCACGTGGACCCGATCGTCGTCCCGCCCTCGACGGCCTGGGCGGGCGGGGTGGCCAGGCCGAGGGCGACACCCAGGGAAAGCAGCGCGGCGGCCGCAGTGCGTCGTGCGCGGTGCTCGCGGATGTTCTTCACTCTGTTCTCCGTGCGGTGGGGTCGGTCGGGTGGTCAGTAGGCCAGGGCGTCCTCGAGGCTCTCCGTCCAGTGCATGACCCGCGCGTCGTCGGTGAGGTACGTGCCGGAGGGAAGCTTCAGCCGTACCGACGGGCCGACGGAGCCCGCCCCGTCCGCGGCGGCGAAGTGGACGCCGAGCCGGGAGGCGGTACGGCCGTTGACCTCGTCGCCGGTCCGCTCGCCCACCAGGACGACGGAGGCGTACGCCGACCGGCCCGGGGCGAGCCGGATGACGCTCTGCAGGCGGGTCGAGTCGTCGACGGCGGTGGCTGCCTGGTCCTGGTCGAAACGCAGGTACGGCGCGCCGTGGAGGTCGCAGGACGCCGAGCCCTTGTTGGTGGCGGTGAGCAGCAGGTGGTTGATGGGGCGGGCGGGCCGGTTGACGACGACGCGGGTGTGGGCACCGGTGCAGGTGGCGACGGCCGCGCCCTGGCCGGCCGGCTTCCGGGCGGCGGCGGTGGTGACGGTGGCGTACGCGGCCGCCGAGGGGGCGGAGGTCGGGGTGCCGGTCGTACCGGAGGCGGAGGGAGCGGAAGGAGCAGTACCGCCCGCGGCCGGGCCGGTGGTCGAGGGGGCCGCGCTCGCCGTCGGCGCGGTGCTCGCGCTCGTCGTCGAGGTCACGGACGGGTCCTTGGAGACCTCCGTGATGCCGCAGGCGGTGGTCGAGAGCGCGGCCGCCAGCACGGCGGCGGCGAGGGCGGTGCGGCGGACGTGGTGGGCGCGGGTGGTGCCGGTGGAGATGCGCATGGTGAGACAAGCCCCCGTCGGAGAGTGGATGTGCGGCAGTGGTGGAGCGGTCGAAGCGCGCCGGTTCGCGGCGCCCCGAGGGCTTCGCGGTTCCGGTACGACCCGGGGCGGTGTCCGCCTCCGGTCGGTCGGCCCGGTGGTCCGGGCTGCGCCGCACTCACTCTGCGGGACGTCCCGGCGTTCGCGCCATCCAGCCGGGAAACGGGGGACGCCGGAATGGCCGTACGGCCTCTGACCTGCGGCGACGGGGTCCACCTGGAACGACTTCCTGGAACGTGGAACGGGCGCGACGCCTGCCCGCGAGCGGCTTCGAGACCCGTGACCGGTCACTGCGGAAGCGGCGGGTACGGCGTCTCCCACGGGCAGGGCGGCGCGGGCGCTCCCGGCCGGCGGGAGCGGCGCGGACCGGGGGCCGGGTCCGGGGCCCGGGCACCGCCGAGGTCGGCAGGACGGCCGTGGCGGTGCCCGTGGAGAGCACCGAACGGCCGGGGAAGACGGCATGGGGCGGCAACCCGTCGGCACCGCCGAGCGGACACGGACCGTGAAGCCGTCCGCCCATCGGCACGACCACCGTCACGAACGGCGCGGCGGCGCCGAGGCGCATCACCGGCGGCTCCGGGGCGCCGGCTCCCGGCGAAGGCACCGGCGGCCGCGATGCGCGGTTCGACCACCGCGAGGCGGACGCCGAACGGGAGCCCCTGAGGCCGGGACCGGGCGTTCCGGGGTGCCGTGCCAGGATGGAGGCCATGACTCTCTCCGACCCCGGCGACGCGTTGGGTTCGGCGCTTCGGGACGCCCGCTCGGCATCGTGGTCCGTCAGAGCGGCAGCCGGCCGGCGGCTGGCGGGCGCGGCGGAGGACGCCGAGGTCGCCGCGGTACTGCACCGGCTGCTGCTCGACGGTCAGGACACCGCCGTCACCCAGGACACGGCGGAGGCCCTGCTCGAACGGGGGGACGCCCACGGCCTGCGGATGGTCCTGGCCGCGCTCGCCCGTGCGGACGACGACACCGCCGACCACCTCGACGCCGCCGTCGACAACGTCTGCCGTCAGTCCGACGAGGGCCTGGCCCGGCTGGAAGCCCTGTGCCGGGTCCTGGTGTCGGACGCCGACGCCTCGGTCCGCGACGAAGCGCGCGAGATCCTGCGCGCCCGGGACGACCGCGGCTGACCCTGCGGGGTTCCCAGGACCGTGATCGGAGCCTCCGGCGCGCCGCGGGTGCGGGCCGGCGGCCTTCTACGGCCTGTCGTCGGCGCGGGGGGCGCCGTACCAGCGCCACGTGGCGAGGCGCGGCCGGCCGGGGAGCTCCGCGCGGCCGGTGGCCCACAGGAGGGTCGGCCACCGGTCGGTGTCGGTCGGGGCGTCGGGGAAGAGGCGGGCCAGTGCGCGGTCGCACAGGCCGGCGGGCGGCGTCCAGTCGACGCCGAGGCCCTCGGCGACGTCGTGGGTGTGCACCAGGGTCTCGACGACACCCATCGCGGCGAATCCCTCGGGGTCGGCCGCGCCGAAGATGTGGTGCGCCCGGACCGTGGGGGGCGTGGTGCGGACCATCGCGGCCAGCAGGGCACCACTGGCTTCCAGTACGTGCAGCAGACCGGCCGGGCCGGCCTCGCGGTCCGCGAAGACGGCGTTCGCCGGCCCTCCCGGCCTCCTGCGGCTCCACGCGAACGGGACGTGGGTGTCCGGTGGCAGGTTCGCCGGGCCCAACTGGACGGCGTAGGCGAACAAGTCGTCGGCGAGGTGCTCGACGGTCTCCCAGCAGTCCCACTCCAGGGAACCCGCCTTGACGCTCCAGTCCGACGCCTCCGCCCCGCGCAGGGTCGCGAGCGCCGAGCGGACGGCGTGTTCGACGTCGGCCGCGGTGATCGGACCGCTCGGTGGTCTGCGTGCTTCAGCCATGGCGGGACCGTATCAATGGTCGAACACCCCGGGCACTCGCATTCGAACAAGGGGCGTGCGTGCGGCTGGTCCCGTGAGCGGCCGGGCCGGCGCAGGGGCCGGGCCACTGCGCCCCACGGACGCGTGCCGCCGGTGGCACCGGGGTGGTTCCCCACGTCCCCGACGGGCGTGCGTCCGCGCCGTCGACGGCCGAGCGCTCCACTCCGGTCCGGCGAAGGGGGCCGGACGGCGGGCTCGCCGCCCGGAGCGGGACACCCCCCTCTTGATAGGCAAGTGAACACTTGCCTATCCTGGAGGCGTGGCCGACGTCCTCTTCAAAGCCCTGGCCGACCCCACCCGCCGCACCATCCTCGACGAGCTCGCGGAGAAGTCCGGGCAGACGCTGTTCGAGATCTGCTCCCGACTGAGTACGAGGCACCGGCTCGGCATCTCGCGCCAGGCGGTCTCCCAGCACCTCGCCGTACTGGAGGCCGCCGGGCTCGTCGAGACCAGACGGGAGGGCCGCTGCAAGTTCCACGACCTGAACACGGCCCCGCTGCGGCGGATCACCGAGCGATGGCCCACGCCCGACACGCCCGACACGCCCGAACCGGAGAAGAGCACCCCATGAAGATCCATCTGACCAGCGTCTTCGTCGACGACCAGGCCAAGGCCGAGCGCTTCTACACCGAGGTCCTCGGCTTCGTGAAGAAGCACGACGTCCCGGTGGGCGGGAAGGACCGGTGGCTGACCGTCGTCTCGTCCGAGGAGCCCGACGGCACCGAACTCCTCCTGGAGCCCGCCGGCCACCCGGCCGTCGCGGCCTACCGCGACGCGCTCGTCGAGGACGGCATCCCGCTCGCCCAGTTCGCCGTCGACGACGTGAAGGCGGAGTACCGGCGCCTGCGCGGCCTCGGCGTCCAGTTCACCCAGGAGCCCGTGGAGATGGGCCCCGTCACCACCGCGGTCTTCGACGACACCTGCGGCAACCTGATCCAGATCGCGACCGAGGCACGGTAGGCACTCCCCCTCGCGCACGGCCCGGCCGCTGCGGCGACCGGGCCCCCGCCCCAGGGTGCGCCGGCGGCGCAGGCACGGCTCCGCGGATCCCCGCACGCCCTCTCGTACCGATGCCCGCCGCTGCCCCGAGGCCGGTGCGGGACGGCCGTGGACGCACGGTCGCGGCCCACGCCGACGGGACGCCGTACCGGTCGCGCCGACCCGCGCGGACACCTTGCCCGCCGCGCCGCCTGAGCGGTCGACGCGTCGTTCGACGGCGCCGCGCCGCTCACGGCTCTCGCGGCCGGAGCCGGGCGGGACGGCCGCCGCGGCGTCCCGCCGCAGACGGGGTCGGACGGCCGCGCGATCCGGCGGGAGACGGTGGGCCCGTACGGCCGGCGGGCCCGTACGACCGGCGGGCCCGCCGACACGGTCCGGTCGGCGCCGATGCCGGTGTCCGCCTCCGCCGGGGAGGGGAGCGGAGCCCCTCCCCCGAGTGCCGTCGACGGCCCGTCGATCCGCCGTCCGCAGGAGGCCCGGGCCCGTCGCGGAGGTCCCGCCGGGGCGAGTCGGTGCGGCGCTTCCGCACGACGTCCTCCCGGGGCGGCCCGCCTCCGGCCGGGAGGTGGGGCGGCGCCCGGTGCCCACGGCCGGGCGGGGGTGGTCCGGACCGGGTGCGGGGCGGTCGCGGGCGGAGTTCCGTCGGGCCGTTGGGAACGGGAGCGGGTTCACACGGCGCCCCGGCGGCTCCCACCGAGCCGGGCACCGCGTACCGCTTCCCGCCGTCCGTTCACGGGGCGGTCCTCTCCCGGGGTGCCGTCGGCCGACGCGGACGCCCGTGAGGCCGCTCCCGCGCTGTCTCGAAATCGCCTCCGGCACCTGTCCGCGGCTCGTGTGCGGAGCAACCCCCGGAGGCACGGGACCACCGGGAAGCGCTGCTCCCGAAGGGCTGCGGCGGTCGGCGGGCAGGGTGCCGGGCCCGTTCGGGGGCCGATGTGGCGGATCGGTGGATTCCGGCCCGTTGCGGCTCAATTGACCATCCCGCCGGCGTACGGGGAGTCTTCACAGACCCCTCACTCGGTGGCGGTATCCGGAGGCATCGCGTCCATGGCCGCCGAAGGGGGTGACATGGGGATGAACGCCTCGCCCTGCAAGGCCCGGAGCGGTCACTTCGACTCCCCCGCATGGCTCGAATACGCCCCCGCCGCTTATGAGCCAGGGCATCGAACCGGCCAAATCATCACGGGGCTTGTGAAGGTTCTCGGAGCGCCCGACGGCGGCCATATAGTCGGACCGCACATGCTTGATCACTTGCGGTCGCGGACGTCCCTCCTGCGGTTCCCGCCGGAGGGGCGTGCTTCCCGTGGACCGCACGGCTCCATCCGGCACCGCCCGTTCGGTGCCTTCCGGTTCCCACCCTCACAGAAGGAGCTCCGCATGTCCGACGTCACCTCCACCCCCGGCTTCGACCTCCAGGACCTGGAGCTGGACCTCAGCGACCTGACCGTCACGTCCATGCGCGACACCGCCGCCCTCCCCGAGGGTGGCGCGTCCTGGGGGTCCTGCTCCTGCCAGGCCTCGTCGTCCTGCGCCCAGCCGCAGCTGGAGACCATCCCGCTCGCCGCGGGCTGACCGACGCGGGCGCGCCTTCCCCGTCCATCGCCACGGCAGACCAAGGAGACATCCATGTCCGACACCACCGGTACCGCGGGCTTCGACCTCGCGGACCTGGACCTGGGCGAACTCACCGTGACCTCGATGCGCGACACCGTCGCGCTCCCCGAGGGCGGCGCCTCCAACGGGGGCAGTTCCTGCTCCTGCGGGTCGTCCTCCTGCGCCACCCCGCAGCTGCCGGACCTCTCGCTCTAGGGACGGCACCCGTGCCGTCCCCGGGCCGCGTCCTCTGACCGCGGCCCGGCCGCACGGGACCGACCGCCCCGCCGCGGGGCGCACACCGGTGTGCGCCCCGCGGCGGGCTCGTACGACGAAAGGGAGAGGGGACCCGCATGCCGTACGTCGAGAAGGCCGACGCGGAGACCGCCGCCGGCACCGACGCGCACACCGTCGACCGGCCCGTGCACTCGGCGCCGTACGCACTCGTCCGCGCCACCGTGCTCGCCCATCCGCCCCAGACGCCGGCCGCGGCGGACTTCCGCGCGCTGATCGGCCGCCTGACGGAGCTGGACGGGCGGCTCGCGGACCTCTCCCACCCCCTCTGCGACGACCTGTACGCCAGCCGGGACGGCCACCCCGAGGACTTCCACCGGGACGTCGTCCTGCCGCTGCGGCGCACCGTGCACAACGGGCGCACCCCGCGGCCCGCCCTCCTGGCCCGGCTCGGCGACCTGCCCGGGCGGCTGCCCCGGCTCGCCCTCTGGCTCACCCTGCGGGAACGCCGCGCCGCCCTGCTCACCGAGCTGGACCTCGCCGTCCCCCGCGCCCTCGCGGCCGAGCGCTCGGCCCTGGCCGCCCTGTGCCGGGAGCCGGCCCTGGCCCGCGCCGTCGCCCTCACCAGCGCCGACCTGCTCCGCGCCCTCGAACGTGCCGGCACGGGCGCCGACGATCGGAAGGCCCGCAAGGAAGAACCCAACGTGCTGCGCTACGCCCTGAGGGCCAGCACCAAGACCAGCCCTCTGTCCTGGTTCACCGCCGTCGGCTGGGGCCCCCTGCCGCAGTCCCCGGCGCCGCTGCCGCACGTACGGTCCTGGGGGCACGAGGCGCTCCTCGACGGCCCGCTGCACGCGGTGGTCACGGTCAACCGCACGCTCACGGCCGCCCTCACCGCCGCCCTCCTGGACCGGCCGCACCGCCGTGCCGCGCGCCCCCACCGCATCACCAGCACCGCCCGGGTCACCGACGGCCGCGCCACGTATGCGCGCAGCCGGACCGCCTTCGCCGGCGGCCGGTACCTCGTCACCGACGAGGACGAGGTGGAGGTGGCCTTCGGCGGCCCCCTGCGCCTGCTCACCGACCGCGCCCGGACCCCCGCCCCGCTCCACGAACTGGCCCTGGCGCTCGCCTCCGCCCTGCCCCCCGCACCCGGTGCGGGGAACGCGGGCCCCGCGGAAGGCGGGGACCGCGGGGAGGGCAACCTCGCCGCCGCCACGGCCTTCCTGGACCGCCTCGCCGAAGCCGGTCTCCTCGTCCCCACCGATCCGGTGCCGCCCCAGGACGCCGCCCCCCTGGCACGCCTCTCCGCGTGGCTGCGCGCCCTCGGCACGGCCGACGCCGCGGACACCGCCCACGGCGAGGACGGCGCCGGCGCCGCGGGAAGCGTCCGCGCCGAGGACGTCACCCAGGCGGACCGCATCGACGAACTGGCGGCGCTCGTCGACCGGTTCGCCGCCGCCCCGCCTCACGAGCGCCCCGGCGTGCTCACCGGGCTGGCGGACCGCTGGACCGGGCTGCTCGCGGACAACGGCCGCCCCGTCCCGGCCGGGTCGGCTCCGCTGAACCTCCTGTCCGAGGACGTCGTCGCCCCGGAACCGCTGCGGCTCGACGGCTTCGTCGGCGCCGCCGACCACGAGGCGCTCGGCGAGGTCACCGCCCTCGCCGAACTCTTCGACCTCGGCCACCTCGTGCGGCGCGTCGCCCGGGACCGCTTCGTCGAGCGGTACGGCCGTGGCGGACGCTGCGCCCACCCGTGGGAGTTCGGCGCCGACGTCGCCGCGGCGTGGGAGCGGGCGGGGCGCATCGCCGCCCTGCGCCCGGAGGACAGCGCCGCGTTCCCCACCGGCGGCGCCGAACTCGCCGCCCTGCGCGAGGACGTCGCCGACGCCGTACGGGGGGCGCCGGCCGCGAGGACACCGTCACCCGGGCCGGACGACGACGTCGTCCTGCCGTCCGGCCTCGTCCGGGACCTGGCGGCGCGGTTGCCGCGCTGGGCGACGGAACGGCCCGTCAGCTACGCGTACTTCCTCCAGCGCGACCCGGCCGGGGGGCTGCTCTGCGTCAACCACGTCTACGGCGGCTGGGGGCGTTTCACCAGCCGCTTCCTGGACGCCCTCGACCCGCGGGCCGCCGAGGGCGTGGCGCGGCAGATCCGTCGCGGCCTGGGGCACGGGGCCGGGGAGCGTGTCGCCCAGATCCGTCCCGTGAACGGCTTCAACGCCAACCTCCACCCCCTCCTCGTCCCCGACGAGATCGGCCCCTACCGCGGGGCGGCGTCGATCGCGGAGGACGAACTGGAACTCTTCCACGACGAGGCCACCGACCAGGTGCGGTTCGGGATCCGGGGCACCGGTGACGTCCTGGACGTGCTGTACCCCGGCTTCCTCGCCCCGGTCATGCTGCCGCGCCGCATCGCGGCCCACCTGTCCGACCACCCCCACGGCATGGTCGACTTCCGCCCCCTCGTGCCCCGCCACACGGTGCGGGCCCCGGGCGGAACCGTGGTGCGCACCCCCCGGCTGCGCCACCGGCACGTCGTCCTGCTCCGCCGGCGCTGGGTGCTGCCGTCCGGCGTCGCGGGCGCGCTGCGCGAGGAACTGGCCGCCGCCGGCACGGTCCCGGTGGAGGCCGTCGCCCGGTGGCGGGCCCTGCTCGCCCTGCCCGACCAGGTCTTTCTGCACCCCGTCGTCACGGCGCCTACGGGCCGTGCGGCCGACGACTTCCTGACGCAGCTGAGCCGCCCGAAGCCGCAGTTCGCCGACCTGGGCAACGCGCTGCACCTGCGCTGCCTGGCCAAGTGGCTCTCCCGCCACCCCGACGGCGTGGTCCTGGAGGAGGCGCTGCCCGCGCCCGGCGGATCGGCCGCGCCGACCCGGGCGGTGGAACTCGTCCTGGAGACCTACCGCCCCCGCCGCCCGTCATGACCCGCCGCAACCGGAGAGCCGAGGAGAACACCGTGCCCGCCGGACCGTCCCGGACGACCGCCTGCCTCGACGTCGTCGCCTACTACCACCAGCCCGTCAAGGCGCCGCTGCTGCGCGAGGCGGTGCTCCCGCTCGCCGAAGCCCAGGCGGACCGGGGCCTCGCCGCGCACGTCGAACGGCACTGGCTGCACGGCCCCCACGTGCGGCTGCGCCTCGAAGGCCCCGCGCAGAGCGTCCGCCCGGCCGCGCGGGACGCCGCCCGCGCCCTGCGCGACTGGATCCGCGACCACCCCTCCCACAGCGACCTCGGGGAGGACGAACTCCTCGCGCAGGCCGCCGAAGCGGGCCGTGCCGAGCTCGTCGCCCCGCCCTACGGCCCGATCGTGGCGGACAACACCGTGCGCGTCGAACCGGTCGACCGCACCTCCCTGCGCGGTCTGCTCGGCGCCGACGGGGTGGCCCTCCGGGACGACCTGCTGCGCGGCGGGCTGGGCGCGCTGCGCGCCGGCACCGCCTTCCTGGGTGCGCACGGGGACAGCGCCCAGGCGCGCGTCCAGCTCGCCGTCGCGGCGCTCGCCGCCCACGCGGCGGCCCACCCGGAGGGGCTCGCCGGCGGTCACTACTCGTACGTGTCCCACCTGGAGGACTTCCTGGTCCACGACGACCCGGACGGGCGGCTGCGGGACGGGTTCGCCCGTCGCTGGGACAGCGCGGGCGAGGTGGTGACCGCGCTCGTCGGCCGGATCGCGGAGGGCGGCGCCCTGGGGTGGGAGAGGGCGTGGGCCGCGTGGTCGGCCGCGGCCTGGGACCTCGCGCAGAGCCGTCACGACGCGGGGGCGGACCTGCACGGCTCCCCGCTCGAGTACCGCGTGCGCGCGGCGGCGACGGGCGACGCCGCCGCGATGGAGCGGTGGAACCAGGACGTACGCACCCGCTACAGCGAGTTCCACCGGCTCCTGCGCCGTTCGGACCCGCACGGGACGATGTGGAGCCGCCCCGACTACCTCGTCTACCGGGCCTGCACCAACGCCCTGTACCGGCTCTTCGCGATCTGCGACGTCCGGCCGCTGGAGCGCTACCTCGCCGCGTACCTGGTCATCCGTACGGTCCCGGGCCTGACGGGCTGCGACTGGCGGGAGCGGGTCGGGGCGGTCATCGACGCGGTGGAGGGACGCTCATGACGGCCGGGACGCCCGCACCGGCCGCCTCGGGCACGGACGCGCCCCAAGACGGTCCGCCCCTGCCGTGGCGGCTGCGCCCCGGGGTCGCCGTCACCCCCCTGCGCAACGGCCTGCACCTGCGCGGGCGGCGCGGCAGCGTGACCCTGGAGGGCAGTTCCGCGCTGCCCCGGCTGTGGCAGCTGCTGGAAGAGCCGCTGCGCACCGGCCGCCTGACCGGTCCCCTGCGGCAGGCGGAGCCGGGCACCGCCCTGCGCGAGGCCGTGGACACGGTGGTCGGCCGACTCCTGGAACACGACCTGCTCGTGGCGGAGCCCGCCGGCCCCGCGGCGGACTGGCTCGCGGCGACGGCGGAGCGGCCGCCCGCGGCGGCGGCCGCCCTCGCGGCGACGCGGGTGGAGGTCGTCTCCGGTGCCCCCGCCGCCCCCCTCGGGGCGGCCGCGCCCCCGCCCGCCCCGGGCGCCCTGGCCGGCGCCGCCGGGCGGGCGCTGCGCCGCGGCGGGGTGGCGGTGGCGTACACCGTCGACCCCGCCCTGCCCGACGGGCCGGTCCTGCTGCGCGCCGCCGCCGGCGACGGTCCGCCGCGCGCGGTGGCCGCGGGCGTGCACGGCGGCCTGGGGTTCGTCACCGCCCCGGGCAGCCCGGAGCAGGCCGCGGCGGACGCGCGCGCCCTGTCGGCCCGGCTGGCCGCCGGTGCCGGCGCCCCGGCGGCCGGGCCGCTCCCCGCCTCCTTCGTCCCGCTGCTCGCCGCGGCGGCGGCCCAGCGGCTCCTGTGCGCGGCGGGCGGACTGCCCGACCCCGCCGACGAAGGTGACGACCACCGGCTGCTGCCCGGGCTGCCCGCCGTGCTGGTGGCCGACGCGCGACCGCCGCGCGCCGAGTACCGCAGCTGGCTCGGGCCCGACCGGATCGATCCGGACCGCCGCACCCCCCTGGAACCCGCCGACAGCCTGGCGGAGGCGCTCGAACGGGTGGCCGCGCTCGGCGCGGAGCACATCGGCGCGGGCCCCGCGCCCACCCCCGGAGCGCTGCGGCAGCTGCCCGTACCGCTCGCCTCCTGTGGCCTTCCGGCCGGCGCGGTACGGACGCCGCGCTCCGAGACGGTCGTCGCCGGGGCGCCGCGCCTGGACCTCGCCCGCCTGGAGGCGTTCTGCGGGGCGGCCGAACAGGGCCTGGCGGGCGCGGACCCCACCGTCCGGTACGCCGTCGGGGCGAACCCCGGCCACGCCTGGGGGCGGGCCCTCCGCCGGGCCGCCGGCCCGGGCGCACCCGGTCCGGTGAGCGGTCCGCTGCCGGAGGCCGTCTGGCGCGGCCATCCGCAGGCCCGCCACTGGTGGACGACGCTGACGGGACGCCTGGGCGTCCGGGCCCGCATGGAGGTGATCCGCCTGGACCGGGACCGGGAGGCGTACCGGGCCGTGGTGCTCGCCGGCACCGGCCGGCCGGACGCGGGGCGGGTGCCGGACCCGGCCGCGGAACCGGGGGCGGGGCTCGGCTGGGCCGTGGAGGCCACCCCGGGCGACGCGGCGGCCTTCGCCGCGCTCACCGCCACCGCCGCCGTCAGCGCCGCCCGCCAGGGCGCCACCCTCACGGACCCGTGCGCGCCGGGCGGTTCGGCGGCCCCCTCGGCGGCGGTCGGAGCCCGGCCCGCGCCCTGGGAGGACGACCGGTGGACCACCGGCTGGCTGACCGGGGTGGCCGCCCGCGAAGCGGCCCTGCGCGGCACCCTGCGCACACTGACCGGCCTGCACGACCTGGACGCGCTCCCCGCGGCCCCCGAGGCGCGGGAGTTCGCCGCGCTGCTGCGCGCGTTCGGCTTCACCGTGCTCGCGGTGGGAGGGGACCGGCGATGACCTCGGACCCGCACGAGACCCTGGAGCCGCACGAGACGCCGGACCCGTACGGGGCGCTGGGGCCGCTGCCCGTGCCGGTCCTCGACCCCGGCACCGCGCTGGCCACCACCGCGGGACGGGCCGTCGTCCTGCTCACCCGGTGGACGCTCGGACTCGCCGAGGAGCTGAGCCGCCACGCGCTCGCCCATCCGGTGACCCTGGTCCCGGTGCGCCTCGACGGGGCGCTGTCCGTGGTCGGACCGGTGCTCGGACCGGCGTCCGCCGCGTGCCTGTGCTGCTCGGAACACCAGCGCCTGGCCACGACGGGCGGCCGGGTGCCCTGGCAGAGCCCGGCGCTGACGCTCGGCGGGGTGCCGGCGCCCGCCCTGGGCGAAGCGGTCGGGGCCCTCGTCCTCGACCTGCTGGAGGAGACACCGCCGACGACACCGGCCGCTCCCGCCACGACGGCGACCGTCCACGTCGTGCACCACGGGCGCGCCACCTGGTCCACCCACCAGGTCCGCCCGATCGGCGGCTGCGCGGTCTGCCGCCCCCTGCCGGAGGACTCGGCCGACGCGGTCCGGCCCCTCCCGGCCGGTCCGCGGCCGGTGGCCGACCCGGCGGTGCTGCGCGGCGCCAACGACCGCACCGGCGCCGAGGACCTGCGCGCGGCGCTGCACGACGAGCGCTTCGGACCGGTGCGCCGGCTGCTGCGCTCGGAGGACTCGGCGTTCTGCCTGACGACGGCGTTCGTGACCGACGGACGTCCGCTCGACGACGGCGGGTACGGCCGTGCCGGCGACTTCGCCGGCAGCGAGCGGGTGGCCCTCTTCGAGAGCGTCGAGCGGTACGTGGGCATGCGCCCCACCGGCCGCCGCACCGTCCTGCGCGCGCCCTTCGCCGCGCTGGGGCCCGACCGGGCGGTCGACCCGCGGCGGCTGGGGCTGCCCGACCCCGCCTTCCACGGCCACCCGGCGTCACGGACGGTGCCGTACGACCCCGCGCTGGAACTGGACTGGGTGCACGGCTGGTCGCTCACGCGGGGCCGGCCCGTCGCCGTACCGGAGCACGTCGCGTACTGGGACGTGCCGGGCGGCGGCACGCGCGTGGTCTACGAGTCGTCCAACGGCTGCGGGCTCGGCAACAGCCCGGAGGAGGCGACGCTCTACGGACTGTTCGAGGTCGCCGAGCGCGACGCCTTCCTGATGGCGTGGTACGGGGCCACGCCCCTCCCCCGGGTCGAACCGCCGGACGACGACCCCGACACCGCGCTGCTCACCGACCGCGCGGCGCTCCACGGCTACCGGCTCCTCCTCCTCGACGCCACCAACGACTTCGGGATCCCGGCGGTCGTGGCCGTCTGCCGCTACGAAGGCGCCCATCCGCGGGCGCCGCGGATGTTCCTGGCCGCCGGCGCGCACCACGACCCCCGCATCGCGATCCGGTCGGCGGTCGCCGAAGTCGTCACCAACGTCCTGGAGTCCCCGCACCGTGCCACCGCCGACGGGCGGCCCCGCGACCCCGAACGGCTGCGGCCCATGCTGGACCGGCCGGACCTCGTCGTCACCCTCGACGACCACGTGGGGGTGAACACCCTTCCCGAGGCGGGGCCGCGCCTGGACTTCCTGTTCCGCGACACGCCCGCCCGGCCGGTCGCCGCCGTCTGGCCCGGCGCGCCGGAGCCGGTCACCGATCTGAGCGCCCTCCTCGCGTCGGCCGTCGCCCGGCTGGCGGACGCGGACCTCGAGGTCATCGCCGTCGACCAGACCGAGCCGGGACTGCGCGACCGCCTGGGCCTGTACGGGGCGAAGGTCATCGTGCCCGGGTCCCTGCCGATGACCTTCGGGCACGTCAACCACCGCACGCGGGGGCTGCCCCGGCTCCTGCACGTCCCCCACCGGCTCGGCCGCACCTCCCGGCCCCTGCGCCACCGCGACCTGGCGCTCCACCCGCACCCCTTCCCCTGACCGCCCACCCGCCCCGGCGCCGCGCCCGGCCCACCGGCCGGTCCGGCCCCTCCCGTACCCCCCTCCCGTCCACCTTCCCGCCGAACGAGGGCCGCACGTGACGACCGACACCTGGCACAGCCACCACCTGTTCCTGCACTCCGGCACCGAGGACACCGACGCCTTCCTGACCCGGTGGCTGGCCCCCCACCTGGACGGACTGGTCGCCTCCGGCCAGGCCGCGCAGTGGTTCTTCATCCGGTACGGCGAGGACGGACCGCACCTGCGGGTGCGGGTGCGGGGGCTGAGCCCCGCTGCCGCCGCCGAACTGCCGGGCGCCCTGGCGCGGGCCGCCAAGGAGCAGCCCGCGGTGGCGGACGCCCCCTGGCCCTCCCATCACGGGGAGGTCCGCGCCGTGGAGTACGTACCGGAGACCGGCCGGTACGGCGGGCCGCGGGCCCTGCCCACGGCCGAGGAGGTGTTCGTCGTCTCCTCCCGCCTGGCCGTCGAGGCGCTGCGGACGCTCCGGGGCGGGTCCGGCGGCGCCGCGCGCCTCACGATCGCGGCCGACCTCGCCCACGCCACGGCGTACGCCCTGGGCATGGACCGGCTCGCGGCGGCGAGGTGGCTGCGGCGCCACGCGTCCGGCTGGCGGTGGGTCACCGAGGTGGCGCTGCTCCCCGGCGCGGCGGTGCACTCCCGCGTCCACACCGTGTACGCGGCCCAGCGCACGGCGCTGCGGCGGCGGGCGCGCAGCCTGGAGGAGGCGCTGCGGGACGGCAGCGGGGAACCGTGGCTGCTGGAGTGGGTCCGGTGCGTGCGGGAGGCCGACGAACGGCTGCGGACCGAGCTCGGGGCGGGGGCGGCCGACACCGTGCTGCCGTGGGTGTGGGCGTCGCAGCTGCACATGCTGTTCAACCGTCTCGGCGTCACCCCCGACGAGGAACGCGCGGTGTGCCTGCTCGCCGCCCGGACGCTGCTGGACACCGACGACCCGCAGTCGTTCTTCCCCGAGGGGCACCACGCGGTGGACCTCCAGTACCTGGAACGCAGCAAGTTCCGGATCGGACGCAACGAGGACTCCTCACTGCGCCCCCTGCCCCCGTCGTCGCTCCCCCTGGGCGCGGCGGAAACCTCCGGCCCGCCGGAGGTGCCCCTTCCGGCCGGCCCGCTGCCGGAGGTGTCGCTGCGCGCCGCGCTGGCCGGCCGGACCTCCCTGCGCGGTGCGCTCCGGGGGCCGTTGGACGCCGAAGGGCTCGGCACGCTGCTGTGGAACGCGCTGGCGCACAGCGGCACTTCGGAACAGCGCCTCGCCGACGGCACCACACGCACGCTGGACCACCGCCCCTACCCGAGTGCGGGGGCCCTCTACACGGCCCGGGTGCGGCTGCTCGCCCTCGACGTGGCGGGCGTCCCGGCGGCCACGTACGACTGCGTGCCCGAACGCCGGACCCTGCGGCCCGTGGGCCCGGTACCGCCCGTCGCGGACGTCACGCCGCTGTCGACGTACTTCTCCCGCCCGCCGCAGGACCCCGACCGGATCGGCGTCGAGGAGGCACCGGTCCTGCTGGGGGTCTACGTCGACCTGGGGCTGCTGCGCCGCCGGTACGGACTGCGCGCCCTGCGGCTGGCCCTGCTGGAGGCCGGCCACCTGACCCAGACCCTCCTGCTGACCGCCACCGCCCTGGGCCTGGCGGGCACCCCGCTCGGCGGCTTCCACGACGACCTGGCGCAGGAGCTGTTCGGGCTGGACGACCTGGACCACCCCCTCCAGTACCTCCTGCCGCTCGGCCGCCGCGCGGCGGACTGACGCCCCGGGCCGGAGGTCCCGGGCCCGCCCGCCGGGCCCCGTGTGTCACCCCGGGTTCATCCCGCCGTCGGGATCCGCTTCCGGTCCACGCCCCGGTGCCGTCGCAGACGCCATACGTGGTCCTCGCGGAAACCGTCGAGGCCTTCGGGGGAGACGCCCGGCCTGCGGACCGTCTCCCGGGTCTCGACGGTCCACTCCTCCTCGGGCAGCGAGAGTTCGTCCAGGACGCCGTCCAGGGTGGGGAACACGGCGTCGAAGGGCGGCTCCGTCACCCAGGAGGGCCAGCCCGCGTGCATGACGACCAGCAGGGTGCCCCCGTCCGCGACGGCGTCGGCGGCGCTGCGCAGGATGCCCTGCCGGTCGAGCTCCACCGGGGACTGCAGGTACTGGGCGCTCACCAGGTCGAAGGAGCCCTCGGGGAACGACCGGCCCAGTTCATGGCGCTCCCAGGAGGTGCGCTCGCCGACCCCGGCCTCGGCGGCGTGCCGGGCGGCGCGCGCCAGCGCGGTGGCCGAGATGTCCACCCCGGTGACCCGCCAGCCCGCCGAGGCCAGCCAGACCGCGTCGCCGCCCTCCCCGCACCCCAGGTCCAGGGCGGTGCCGGGCGCCAGGCCGGTCACCTCCCTGACGAGCAGTTCGTTCGGGCGGCCGCTCCAGACCCGGTCGCTGTCGCGGTAGCGGGCCTCCCAGAACTCGGTGGGCCGATCGGGCGCGGGCGTGTCGGTCATGGCGTGCCTCCGGTGCTGTGCGCGGTCGTCTGCTCGGTCGGGCGCCCTCCGGTGCGGCGCCCATGAGGGGAGGCTGCACCATGCCGCCCCCGGACGGGAAACACCCGTGCCGATACGGCAACCGCCCGCCGCGGCCCCCACCCCACGGCCCGGCCCGCCTCCGGCCACGCCCCGTACGAACGCGCCGGTCGGTGGCCACGCCGCCTTGTTCCCCCGCCGCCTTGCCGGCCGCCGTGACGGCCGCCGTGACGGCCGCGGTGACAGCGGTACCGCGGTGCGTGGGACGGCAGGCCGGCCGGGGCCCTCTCCGCGGAGTCGGTTTCCCGACGGGTGCCTCGTCGCGGTCGATCCGGTCGCGCCGCGGGGCCGCCGGCCGAGGAACCGGGGGAACGCGCTCGGTTTCCCCGTCGGGCGGGCCGGGAGGCCCTGGTTCCTCGTGGGGGGTGAAGGCGGCTTCGGCCACTGAGGGTGGAGACCCCGCGCTCCGGTAGCCTCCACGAATGCCGAACACCCTTGCGTATGGCGCTTTCCGCACCGGTCGCCTGTGGGCGGCGGCCGGTGTGTCGTTCGTCCTCCTCCTCGTCTTCTCGGGCTGGTCCTGGCTGACCTCGCTGGAGTTCGACGAGCGGTGCGCCCACGGCCTGGTCCAGGGCCCCGGCAGGTTGCTGGACACCCGGCACCAGGCCTTCCCCCCGGCCGTCATCTGCGAGTACGAGAACGGCGAGGTCTCCGCGGGCGGCACGGGCCTGCTCGGCGCGGTGCTCTGGCTCAGCCTGGCGGTTCTGGTCCTCTCCGTCCTGCCGGCGCTGCTGGCCGAGTGCGTCGAGCTGCCCGCCGGGGCCGGGGCCGCCCTCTCCCTCACCCGCGTCGAGAAGCTGCGCCGTACGGCGACGGCCCTCTTCGTCACCGCCTCGCTGTTCCTCCTCGTCTACGGACTGGCGGCGTGGCCCCTGGTCACCGGCCCCTCGTCGGCCTGTGCGGCCGGAGGGGAATGGGGGACGTACCCGCCGCGGACGCTGGAGTACAGCCTGTTCCCGCCCCAGGCGACCTGCGTGTACCGCAGCGGGGAGACGGCGATGCTGAACCCGGGCTGGGTCGGGACCCTGACGGCGGCGTCGGCCGTGCCCGCGGTGATCGCCGCGTTCGGCACGGCGCTGGCGTGGCGGCGCAGGCGGGCGGAGCTGCGCGGCCCGGCGCCCCGCTGACGTGGACCGGGCCGGTCCGGTGCCGCTCAGCCGGCGGGCGTCAGGAAGTCCGCCACCGCGGCGGCGGAGTCGGGGTGCCGCATGACCGCCAGGTGGTCGCCGGGCAGTACGCGCAGTGCCGCGCCGACGAGGGCGTGGACCCGGCGGCCCCGCGCCACGAGCGCCGCGACGATGCCGGGGTCCACCCAGTCCAGGTGGGCGTCGGCGGTGAACCCGTGGTGGAGGAACACCGGGGGCAGCGCGTCGCCGCTCCCCCACGCGTAGTACCGGACGGTCAGGCCGTCGGAACCGCGGAACTCCAGGGCCACGCACCGACGACAGGACCGGTCGGGCCCCAACGTTCCTTCTCTCGAAGGAATTCGGGGCGACGAGGTGGCGGACGGGCGCTCGGCCCGTCGTGGGCGGGCCGGCGGGGTCAGGCGCCGGCGGAGAGCCCGTCGAACGCGGCGGCGGCCTCGTCCTGGCGCGGGCTCCTCAGTGCGGCGAGCGCGTCGCGGGCGGCGAGCAGCGTCTCCCGGGCCTCCGGGTGCCCCGTCGCGCTGAGCAGCTGCCCCAGGTCGAGCCGGGCCGGTTCGCTCCAGGCCGGCATCTGCGCGGCCTCGAAGAAGCCGAGGGCCTGCCGGAGTTGTGCTTCGGCCTCGCTCCAGCGGCCGAGGGTCGCCAGGTCGTTGCCGATCTGCTGCTGGGCGACCGCGTGGTACAGCTCCACCAGTTCGTCCGGCTGCCCCGGGATCCCGGCGCGGCAGATCTCCGCGCTGCGGCGGTGGATGTCCAGCGCCTCCGCCGCCCGGCCGGCCTGGCGCAGGTAGCCGCCGAGCGTGTTGAGGACCGTCAGCTCGCCCAGCCGGGCGTGCGGGGAGTCCTGCTCGCGCAGGCAGCGGGCCGCCTCGCGGAGGCGCTCGTGGGCCTCCTCCGCCCGGCCCAGCCGGTGCAGCGCCCCGGCGCCGTAACCCAGCGCCCACCCCACCTGGAGCCGGTCCCCGCACGCGCGGGCCGCCGTCAGGGCGGCGTCGGCGGCCGTCAGGGCGGCGTGGGGGTCGTGGACGCAGAGGTTGTAGGCCCAGGCGAGGTAGTTGAGGTGGACCGCCTCCTCCCGCCTGCTGCCCAGGGCGCGGGCCGCGTCGGCGGAGCGCCGGAACACCTCCACCCACAGTTCCCAGTGCTGGTTGAGGTCGGAGAACCAGTGCATCGCCTCCGCCGCGTCCACGACCTGCCGGTGGCGGCCGGTGTCGTGGGCGCGGCGCAGCGCGGCGAGCCACTGGGCTCGTTCGGCCTCCAGCCAGGCCCGCGCCTCCTCCCGGCCGACGGGCGCGCCGGCGGGGTCGGGGTCGCCGTGCGGCGCGTCCCGGTGGTGGTCGGCGTCGAAGCGGAGGGCGGCGGCGGTGGCCCGGCGCAGCATCCACTCCGCGGCCCGGTCCAGTGCGGCGTTCCGGGCCTCGGGGCCGTCCTCGGCCTCCAGTTGCTCAGCGGCGTACAGCTTGAGGAGGTCGTGGAACCGGTAGCGCTCGGTGGCGGGGTCGCTCTGCAGCAGTCCGGCGTCGGTCAGCTCCTCCGCGCAGGCGACCGCCTCGTCGTACGGGAGGCCGGCGAGCAGCGCGCCGGTCTCCGGGCTGAAGTGGGGTCCGGCGGCCAGTGAGGCGCGGCGCAGGAAGACCCGGCTCTCCTCGGGCAGTTGCCGGTACGAGAGGGCGAAGGCGGCCCGCACCCGCAGGTTGCCGGCCTGGAGGCCGTCCAGCCGACGGCCGTCCTCGGCGAGCCGGGTGACGAGCTTGCCGAGGCGTTCGTGCGGCCGGCCGAGGAGCCGCTGGCCGGCGATCCGGACGGCCAGCGGGAGGTGTCCGCAGAGGTCGGCGAGGTCGCGGGCGGCCTGCGCTTCCGCCCTGACCCGTTCCGGGCCGATGATGCGGGTGAGGAGTTCGACCGCCTCCTCGCGCCGCAGCAGCGTCAGGTCGGTGCGGTGGACCGACTCCAGGCCCGCCAGGGTGTGCCGGCTGGTGACGATGGTCAGTGCGGGGCCGGTGCCGGGCAGCAGGGGGCGGACCTGGGACTCGTCGGCCGCGTTGTCCAGCAGCAGCAGGACGCGGCGGTCGCGGATCAGGGACCGCCACAGGCCGGAGCGGTCGTCCGTGCCCGCCGGGATGGCCGCGTCGGCGACCCCGAGGGCGCGCAGCAGCCGGGCGAGCGCGTCGCGCGGGGTGACCGGCTCGGGGTCCATGCCGTGCAGGTCGAGGGCGAACTGCCCGTCCGGGAAGTGCGGGGCGAGGCGGTGGGCGGCGTGCACCGCGAACGTGGTCTTGCCCAGGCCGGGCTGGCCCGCGACGACGGTGACCACCGGACGGGCGGGGTCGGCGTGTTCCACGAGGTCCAGCAGGTGGGCGAGGGCCGGGCCGCGGGCGGTGAAGTCCTGGAGGTCGCGCGGCAGGGCGAGGGTGGTGGGGGCGGCCGGTGCGGTGGCCGTACGGGGGCGCGGGCGGCCCGGGGCGGCGGCCTCCTCCAGGCGTGCGGCAGCGGCGGCGTCCAGTCCCAGCCCTTCGGCCAGGGCCCGCACCGTGCGGCGCTGCGGTCCGCGGGTGCGGCCGCGCTCCAGGTCCGCCAGCGCGCGGACGCTGACTCCGGAGGCGTGGGAGAGCGCCTCCTGGCTGAGGCCTGCTCGCGTGCGCAGTTCGCGCAGCCGCTGCCCGAAGTCCCCTGTGGTGGGGGTGTCACTACCCACAGCCGATGTCCCCGATCACCCGGCTCGTCCGGATGCGAGCCCCCGGCAGAAGTATGGCGGATGCCATTTCTGCCGGAAGGACTGCCTGGGCCGACGGCGGTGGCGGTGGTCGACTGGGAGCAGGTGGGGGCGGGCCCGCGCGGGCCGGTTCGTACACGGTGTCGGCCGGCTCCGCGGCGTGTCCTCCCCCTCCTGTCCTGAGGGGGCGTCGGGACCCGTCGCCGCGTGTGGTGCCGGGCCCCGACGAGGGCCACCGGCCGGGCACCCCGCCGGGACGCCCTCGGTGAACCGGTGCGCACGCCCGGCCGTACGGGGCGTCTCCCATCGCCCCGTACGGCACCGGGGTCTCCCGACCGGGGGGCGTGGAGGACGTCGGGCCGCCGCGGGTACGCAGGGGGGCGGTGGTGGCCGTCGGCGGGCCGGACTTCACGCGGTCACCGGCGCCGTGTCGGCCGCCGGTCGGTCCGTCGTCCACCGCGCCGAAAGGTGACACACCCCGCCCGGGCCGGCGGGCGGACCGGGGAAGACGCCCGCCCCACGCGGTCCGGCCGGGTACGGGGGCGCGCCCTCCCAACGGCGGGTGGTGTTGCCGCGCCCCCGCTCGGGGCGGTTGACGCGCCGCTCCACGGTGTTGCGCCGCTGGCGGGCCTCGCGATCAGGGGCCGGTGGCCTTCCGCCCCGGCCACCGTCGCGGGGGCCGGGGCCCGGACCGGCCGCGGCGGCGGCGATCCGGGGCGCGGCGTGGGGGTGCGCGGCCTTCAGAAGTCCAGATCCAGGTAGTCGATGTCGGTGAAGGTGACGTCCGAGAGCCCCGTGGCGCGGCTTCCGCCGTCCTGGAAGTAGACGTCCCTGAGGCCCTCGGCGATGATCCGGCGCATCTGCTGGTCGCCGGCGCCCTGGTCGCGGGCGTCGAACAGGCGCTGGGCGTAGGCCGGGGGCAGGTGGACGGTCAGGCGCCGCACCCGGCCGTCGTCGGTGGTGCCGATCGGCGCGGTGTAGCCGAACCGGGCCCTGGTCTCGATGGTGATGCCGGTGGTGGTGGCGGCCTGCTCGCGGCGGCGCCTGCGGACCTGCGGCTGCCAGCGGGCCCGTACGGCCGCGTCGATCCGGTCGGCGATGTCCTGGGGCGGGTGCTTCCGGGCGCCGCGGCGGTAGCGGTTGACGGAGTCGGCGGTGACGCCGAGCTCCGCCGCGACGGCCTTCGCCGTCTTGAGCTGCCTGAGCAGGAAGCCGATCCGGCCCTTGAGCGTCTTGGGCGGCTCGCGGGTGAAGCCCTCCCGGTCGGCGCGCTCGATGGCGTCCTCGATGTCTCCCACGACTTCGTTCAACTCCCTTCGGGGGTGGGGTTCCGGCCGTCCGCGACGGCGGGGCGGCACCAGGTCCCGCCCCGGTCGTACGGCCGCGGTCGCGGCGAGGTGCGGTGGGCGCGCGCGAAGGGCCGCGGGGCCTTCGCGCGCCCCGGGGTCCGCTCCCGTCCGGCCTCGGCTTCCGGCCGCGACGTGCCGGGGTCGGCGCCGGTGTGGGCGGCCACGGCCCTACTCGCCCTCGTCGAACTTGGCGTCGTGGCCGTCGCCCTTGATGTGGCGGGCGGGGTTGTGGCCCTGCTCCATCAGGTCGACCGCCCACGCCATCTCCTGCACGCCCTCCAGCTTCGCCAGTCCCGGGGTGGGCCCGAGGCGGAAGGCGCCGGGGATCGGCTTGCCGGAGGCACTGTAGGGCAGGAAGTCCAGCGGGCTGCGGCCGGGGCTGGGGTAGACGACGCAGTCGGACAGCACGGCCAGCGGGTACAGGCCGGTGGTCTCCGCCGTCTTGAGCATCTTGCGGTGCATGTTGACCCGGGCCCGGGAGATGACCGCGGCCCGGATGTCCGGGCGCCAGGTCGGCCGCTCCAGGGCCGGCCACCTCTCACCGTCCCGGTAGCGGCGGCCCTGGGGGCGTTCGCGGAGCTTGCCCACACCGCCCTTGACGGTCGCCTTGACGGCCGCGAGCACCGCGGCGAGACCGGGGTCGGCCTGCTTGTGGCGCTCCATCGCCGCGAGGAACTCGGCGTCGCCCATCTCCTTGGTGACGCCCAGATCGGCCATCGTCTCCAGGTAGGCGTCCCTGAGCCGGTCGTGCCACGGGTCCAGGTACGCGCCCGTCTCCCGCCGCAGGTACGCCTCGATCGGGGTGACGTTGCAGCCGAGTTCCTGGGCGTAGGCGACGGTGTGCGTCTGGTACCAGGCCGGGCCCGTCGGACGCTCGCCGGACGGTGTGAACGGCGACGGCAGGCGCGGGTCCAGCTCGACGTGGGACAGGTCCACCAGCCAGGAGCCGGGGACCTTCTTGTCGAACACCGGGCGCCGGACGTGCTCGGGGCCGGACAGGCCGACCGTCAGGCGGGAGGAGGCCGCGAGGAACGCGGTGTTCAGGTCCAGGCCCACCGCGAACGGCAGGGCGACCTCTTCGCCGGTGAGCAGGTCGACGTCGCGCACCCACTGGTACGCCTCCTCGTCCAGGAACCCGCCCGTCCAGCCCTGCGCCACGGGGTGCTCGGGCGTGGCCTCCGGCGGGGCCGGGTCGACCGGCTCCGTGCCCAGCGAGCCGGGGTTGCGGGCGGGGACCCACTGGCCGGTCGCACGGTCCTGCACGGCGCGGGTGGGCGGGCGCAGCGCCGTCATCAGCTCCAGGCCGGAGACGGCCGTGCTGCCGCGCGGGGTGATGACGCGCTGGGCGTAGACGCCGAGGACGCGGGCGATGTCGGCCGGCTCCATGGCGGAGACGCCCGGCCAGAACCGGGAGTCGAGCGCGTCCCACGGCAGGACGGCGAGCTGCACGCACTGCCGCCGTCCGGCCTGCGTGGGACGGTAGATCCGCGCCCACGGGCCGAAGCCGCGCCGGGTGAGCTTCCACCGCGCCCCCGTGATCTGCCGGACCACCGGATGGTCGTCGTCCAGGCGCAGGTCCCGGCGGTCCTCCAGGCGCTCGGGCAGCCCGAGCTTCACGGCGGCGGCCGTGGTGAGCACGATCAGCGGGTCGGAGTCCTTGCCGTTGCGGTGCAGACGCGCCGCGCCCAGTCCCGACTCGCGCAGCGTCCACTCCACCAGCTCGGGGACCGTGGTCGCGGGGCAGTCCAGCACGATCCCCTGGACCCCGTACGCGGAGCCGTCGCCGTCCAGGACCGCGAGCGGGCCGTGCTGGTACGGCGGGGCGGCGATGTTGGGCACGACACGCTTCCCGACCGGACGGCGTACCGTCGCGGCGGGCCGGGCCGCAGGGCGCCGTGCGGCGGGCGTCGCCGGTGGGGCCGCCTCCGTCTCGGGCGCGGCCGGCCCGGTGGGCTCCGCCGGGGCCGGTCGCGGCGCGGCCGGGACGGGTTCGGCGGCGGGGGCCGGGACGGTGCCGGGGAGCGGGTACTTCGCGGCCCAGCCCTTCAGCAGCCGCTGGTACGCCTCCAGGCGGGGCGGCTTCGGTTCGGAACGGCCGTTCTCCCAGTTCTTCACCGTCTGCGTCGTCGACCTCAACGCCTGGGCCAGACGCGCCTGTGTGACCCCGGCCGCCTCGCGAAGCCGGGCCCGCTCCGCCGGCGGCGGCAACTGCGGCTCCTCCGCCAGCAGGGCCTCGACCGACGCGAACAGCTCTTCCTCGGACGCCATACGCCCCACCTCCACCCCGAACCCTACCAATGCTTAACCTTATCTTTAGCCCATCCCTTTAGCTCGATCGGGGCATTTTCGAGGAGGTTCGCCGACGCCGGAAGGGCACCGGGCGGGCAGGCCGGCGTCCCGCCTCGACGCCGTGCGGGCGGTCCCGCTCCTCCACGGGCGCACGGGGCCGGGTCCCGGTCGTGTGGGGCTGGGTTCCGGGGTGTTCCGGCCGGGTGCGGACGCGACGCGCACGGCGCTTCCGCGGTCGAAGGGGCCGGCCGGCGCCGCACCCGGAGCCCTCACCGAAGTCCATGGCCGCTTCCCGGCGCAGGCGCCCCCGCGAGGCGTCGGCCGCGCCCGGCTCAGCACCCCCTCGAAGCCACCGCCCCACGGATCGAAGCCTCTTGAGCTCCTGATCTTGCCCAGAAGATCGTTCTGTTGGAGGCTGAGGCATGCAGAATCCACCGACGTTCGTTTTTGTTCACGGAGCCTTCGCGAACTCGTTCACGTTCGCACCGCTCCAGGCCGAACTCGCCCTGCTCGGGCACCGTTCGGCCGCGGTCGACCTTCCCGGGCACGGGTTCGAGGCGACCTTCCCCGCGGCCTACCAGGCTCCGCAGATGCTCGACGCCCTCGCCGCGGAACCGGGGAGCATCAAGGGAGTCACGCTCGCCGACAACGCCGCCCGCGTGATCGACGTCCTCGAACGGGCCAAGCGGAACGGGCCCACCGTCCTCGTCGCCCACAGCAGGGGCGGCATCACGGCCACCGCCGTCGCCAACGCCCGCCCCGAGCTCATCGACCGGATCGTCTACGTCTCCGCCTGGTGCCCCGTCGACCTCGACGTGAACGACTACTACGCCCAGCCGGAGATGGCGGACGTCGACGTGGAGTCCTTCGCCGCCACGCTCGTCGGGAACCCGGCCGAACTCGGTCTGCTCCGGACCAACTTCCGCACCGCCGACCCGGCGGCGCTCGCCGCGTTCAAGCGAGCGTTCGCCGCCGACCTCACCGATGACGAGTTCCGGACCTTCCTGAACACCTTCCAGCCCGACGAGAACCTCGACGTCGGCACGTCCGCCGACCGGGCGCAGGCCACGACCTGGGGCCGGATCCCCAGGACCTACGTGCGCCTGGCCGCCGACGCCAGCCTTCCGCTCGCCGTGCAGGACCGCATGATCCGCGAAGCCGACGCGCTCACGCCCGACAACCCCTTCGACGTCCGGACACTCGAGGGGAGCCACCTGCGCTGGCTCGTCCACCCGAAGCCCGCCGCCGAGCTGCTCGCAGACCTCGCCGCGGGCTGACACCCCACCAGGCGCCCGGCGGTCCCGGTGGGTGCGCGGGGCCGGCTTCCTCCGCCGCCGGCGCCTCCCGGCTGCGGAGGAGCACCCGGGGCGGCGGGTGCGCACGGGGCGCGCGCCGGGCGGGCGTCGTGGAGGGCACCGCGTGGTAGGGGCGGCGCGTGGGTGGGGGCGGTGCCGGCAGGTGCCCGGGAGGGCCGTCGGCCGCTGCGGTCGGAACCGGTGCAACCCCTCACGCCCAGCGGTGTTCTACCTGTCGAGAGCGCGATGCGCTGCTCTCCCTCCGTCTTCTAGGCGGGGGCTTCCCTCTGGAGAAGGACAGTCATGGATCTTCAGCTTTCCGACCGTGTGGCCGTCGTGACGGGCGCCTCCAAGGGCATCGGCCTTGCCGTCACACGCTCCCTCCTCGAGGAGGGAGCCAAGGTGGTCGCGGCCTCCCGCAAGATGTCGCCGGAGCTGGAGCGGCTGCAGGGCCCGAGCCTGCTGCACGTGTCGGCCGACCTGTCCCTCCCGGAGGCTCCCGATCAGGTCATCGCTCGCGCGGTCGAGCATTTCGGCGGCCTGGACATCCTCGTGAACAACGCGGGCGGCCCGCCCCCCGGTGTCTCCATGCCCCGCACCGGCTTCTTCGACAGCAGTGACGAACAGTGGCGCTCGGTCTTCGAGTTCAACCTCTTCTCCGCCGTCCGCGCCATCCGCTCGGCCATACCCCGGATGCTCGAGCGCGGTGGCGGTTCCATCGTCAACGTCTCCACCGGCCTGGCTCGTCAGCCCTCGCCCATCAACATCGAGTACGGCGCCGCCAAGGCCGGCCTGTCCAATCTGACCAAGGCGCTTTCGGAGGAGTTCGGCTCCCAGGGCATCCGTGTCAACACCGTCTCGCCGGGCGCCGTGCTGACCGCCTGGTGGACCGAGGAGGGAGGCGTGGTCGATGTCATCGCCGGCATAGCCGACGCCGACCGGGAAAGCGTCGTGCAGAGCATCGCTCCGCAGATGATGGGCCAGGTCACCGGTCGTCTCATCGATCCGCAGGAGGTCGCCGACGCGATCCTGGTGCTGGCCTCGCCCCGTTCGGCGAGCACGACGGGATCGGACTACGCGGTCGATGCCGGTTACCTCAAGTCCTTCTGATCGAGGCGCCCTTCACCATTCCCGTACTTCACCGAGGACCCACCAGGAGGGTGCACCGCCCTCTCGGTAGGCGTGGCGCCCCGGGTCCGGCTGTCACCGGTTGCCCCCCAGCCGGCGACAACCGGACCGTACGGAGTGACGGGGAAACACGCCGCGGTATCGGCCCGCCACCAGCGCCGGTCCGGGGTCTCACGGACGTTCGGACACGTCAGCGTCTCCGGCAGTTGCCACTCGATCCCCCCGTGCCAGGACCCCGGCCACGCCGGCGCCGGGGTCCTGGCACGGGCCGGGCTCTCGACCGTCCGGAGGCCGGCGGGAACAGCCTCAAAGGACGGTTCGTGACTTCAGGGGCGGTTCTGGCGCCGCCCGCCTGTCGCCCCACCGAACAGCACCGTAGGAGTAACCACTGATGAGTGCCCTCCAGACCGAGTCGCCACCCAACGCCCTCACAACGACCTCCGGAACACCGCCCCTTCCCCCGACCCACCCGTCCAAGCCGTCGGCCCCGTGCCGCGTCAGGCGGTCCGCGGGGCCCAGGTCTTCGGTGACGGCGTGTCGGCCGCCGAGGGGGGAACCTTCGCGCAGGGGGTGTAGCCCGACAGGAAGAGGGAGGTGGTCGAGTCGTTCCACGCCAGGTCGAACTGGTCCCCCGTCGTAGGGTCCTGGACTCGGAAGCCGATCTCGACGAAGTCCTCGCCCTGGCGGTTGCCGTCGCGGGTGAGGGTCCAGCCCACCGAGGTGAACTTCCGGCGCAGGCGCGCTTCCGCGGCACGCGCGACGTCGGCCGGGATGTCTTCGACCGTCCAGCTGAGGTCGAACGTGACGACGTCCGGCAAGCTCTTCTCGATGCTGAGGCCGCCTGCGTGGCAGCTGTGGCCGGGGGTCACCTGGACGGGTCTCACCGTCTCGTGGGGCGGCAGGGCCATGCCGTCGTACGCCCACTGCGCGCGGCCCGTCAGGCGCTGGACGAGCACCGCCGGGTCGGCGGCAGGGTACTCGCGCTCCAGCACCGAGCAGCCCGTGGCCGTCAGGGCGGCAAGCAGCAGGGCCGGGAGCGTGACGATCTTCCTCATGGGGCCGATGGTACGAACGAGGTGGTGGACGGCCGGAACGCGGGATACGGCAGCACCGGGAGGCATGGGGCCACACGCCCCTCTTCCCGCGCTCGAAGCCCCGGGGGTCAAGGGAAACGTCCGGGTGACGAGGTACCGAGGACCGCCGGGGCGCCTCGCTCGGATGCGGTTGTGGTGCTAGGAGGCGTCGGGTGCGTCGGCCGTGGGCTTGGAGGAGACCAGGACACCGATCTTGTCGATGCGGTGCTCGGGGTTGCCGCGGTCGTCGCGCCAGAAGTTGCCGGCGGCGTTGTCCTCGGGCGTCGCACAGGTGGAGATCGTGATCATCGCCCGGGTGGGCTTCTTTCCCGGCTCACCCGGGACCGCGGCCCGCTGCTCGGCCAGGGAACGCTCCGATCGGAAGGAGGTCTTCCGGGTCTGCGTGATCCGGTACTCGTACACCACGCCGTCCGCCGTGACGCGGACGAAGTCGCCGGTGTCCAGGGACGGAAGGTCGCGCAGCGGCCCGCCGGCGGAGAGCCGGTGCGCCGTGACCAGGTAGTTGCCGACCTCGCCGGGGCCGACGCCGCCCTTGTCGCCGTACGGGCTGGCGGCGACGCCCTTGTTCTGGATCCGCGTGCCGGGCCAGTCGTCGGTGGTGCCCTCGTACGGGACGACGCGCAGGCCCTTCAGGCCGATCTCGGGAATGGCGAGCACGGCGGGCCGGGTGTGTGCCTCGCTCTTCGAGGGCGAGGGCTCGGGCGACGGCACGACGGCGACCGAGGGCCCGGCGGCCGAAGCCACGGCAGCACCCGGAGCCGGGGTGGACGCGGACACGGTGGTCGCCGTGCCCACGGAGGAGGCGGCGGCGGGGACGGCCACAGGCCTGCCGTCATCGCTCGTCGTGTCGACCCCGGCGGAGCAACCGACCAGCGCGGCAACGACGACGGCGGCGAGCGCCGCGGGAACGGTTCGGTGTCTCAGCATGGCATTCCAGATTGATGGCCGGGTGGTCGCACCACGACGGGAACGCACCTATCAGACAGAACCACACTAATCGAGCAATTGTTTCCCTCACAGGGGTCTCGCGCGTGAGGTCGGCCATCCACGGAGCGCGGTGGCACGCGAAGGGCGACGGAGCCGGCACTCTCCGCGCCCGTACGGAGGTCTCGGGCAGCGGAACGGGAGAGCCCGACGTGTGGAAAGGCAGCATCTCCGGCGGAACGACCGGGCCCAGCGGGCGGTGACGCAGCCGACGGCCGGATCGTGCGCGAGGTCCGGATCGGAGCACGGATCGCCCCGGCGTTCACCGGTCGGCGGTGGACGTTCGTGCTCCTGCGATGGACCACGCCGTCCGGCGCCGGCCCGGACACGCCCCGGACCGGCACCGGGGCCGTCGGGCCCGCAGGCGAACACCGGCCGGGGCATCCGTTCCGGCCGACGTGCGGGGCGACCGGTGGGGGCGTACGCGCCGGTGGTCACGGGTTCAGCAGCATCGGCAGGACCCGGCGCAGCTCACGCCCCCAGTACGGCGGACTGTGGGTGCCCCGGTGGAAGTGGGTGGTGACGTGGACTCCGGATTCCTGGAGGCGGCGGGCCACGGTGCGGGACTCGTCCCCCATGACGGCCTCGGTCAGCGAGATCACCTCGTCCGGGTAGAGCGGGGCGAGGTCCTCCAGACCGGGGATCTCGGGATCCGGCTCGGTGCCCGGCGGATCGAGGGCGCCCGGGGTGCCGTCCCCGGCGGCGATGTGGACCCGCGTACCGCGGAGCCGTTCGGCGAGGTAGTAGGGGTCGTTCCGCTGCCAGATGTGGCGCTGGCGGACCGGGTCGCCCCAGATCCTCCGCCACGGCACTCCGAGGTACTCCGCGCCGCCGCTGACCGCCTCGGGGTACTGGAGGGGGTGGAGGTAGCCGCCGAAACTGGCGGCGGCACGGAACATCCCGGGTCGGCGCGCCGCGTACATGAGGGCCCCGTACCCGCCTTGCGACTGCCCGGCGATCGCCCGCCGCCGACCGGCCCCGTAGTCACGTTCCAGGAGGGTGCGCACCTCGTCGAGGTGGAAGGTCTCCACGGCCGGGGCACCGCCCGCCCCGTCGTTCCACCAGTTGGTGTAGAAGCCGTAGAACGGCATCCCGGGCACGACGACGAGCGTCTTGCGCAGCTCGGGCCATTCCTCGACGTGGTGGTCGTCGGTGTAGGTCCGGTAGTCCCCGCTGCCGTCGGGCAGCAGGTAGAGCACCGGCCAGCGGTCGCCGGGGCGCCGTGTGTCCCAGCCGTCCGGTGTGAGCAGCCGCACCTTCCCGGAGCCCGCCAGGGCCGGGGACCGGATGGTCAGGTCGAGCTGCCGGGGCCCGGTCCGCTCCTCGTCGACGACACGGGCCGGGGGCCCCGAGCGGGCTCCCGGGCGTTCCCGGGATTCCGAGACGGTCGCCGGGTCGCCCTGGACGGGGGCCGCCGCTACGGGAAGCAGCACGAGCGCCGTCAGGAGGGTCACCACCGGCGCGATGGGGCCGCGGCGCGTACGGGTGCGTACGGTCATGCCTTCAGGGTGGCGGGCCGGGGCGCGCCCGACATCCGGGACCTCACGGGTTTTGACCCGGACGGGTCCCTCGGGCACCCCGGACGGCAGCCGGCCCCCGGTCCCGCCACCCTCTCACCGCCGGGGACGCTCCGGGCGGCAGTCGCCCGGCCGCGGTGACGAGCCCGGGGAGGTTCCTGCGTATCGGGCCGCCACGCCGCGACCGGAACAGCACCGGGCCGGGTGGCCGGCGGGACGGAAGAGCTACCGTGCCGCGAAGGCCGGACCGTACGCCGGGCCCGGGGACGCTCTCGCCGGTCCGGGCCGGCATCACCTCCACGGGGCTCCGGCACCGTCCGCCCCGTCAGGTCAGCCGCGGTCGTTCCGGGGTGTGCCTGCGTCTTCAGCACCCAGTACTCGCCCGAGCAGCCGGTGGGCAGCGGCGGAAAGCGGTGGCCCTTCACATCGGTGCTCCAGTGGTGCTCCCCACCGCAGTCGCACTCGTGAATCCCGCTGCTGGGCCCGATCTCACCGGGGTGCCACCACGTCTTCTCCTCGTTCATGGCTTCTGTCTACGGCGACGCTTCACGCTCCGCGACCCGGCGCGGCGGGCGTCACCGTCCACCGCCCCGGCACCACACGGCGTCCGTTGCGACGGTTCCGGATCAAGACGCTCGTCCCTCCGGATCGCAGCGGACAGCTCCGCCCCCGACAAGCCCGTCCCGGCCTCCCGACACGACCGTGGTCAGGCAACACGGCCCCCGACACGACCGTGATCGACGCACAGACCCTGCCGCCGCCGGACGGTCAGGTGGGCGGGCGGACCAGTGCGTTCACTTCGCCGAGGGCACGTCGCAGACCTGCCGGCCGGTCCACCGGCGAACGGCGCCGCCTGTGGGACGGCCCGTTCGGCCGCGGGGATCACCCGGGAGTCCACGCCCAGCAGGCGTTCGACCACCGCGTCGCAGCCGGTCTCCTCAGCGACCTCCCGGGTCACCGCGTCGAACGGGTCCTCCGCGTGCTCGACCCTGCCCCCCGGAAGGGTCCGGGTGCTCTCGCCCTTCGGCGGGACGTGACGGGCGAGCAGTACCCGCCCGCCCTCGATGCGCACGGCGTACGCCGCCGGCCGGAAACTCATTCCTCCCGCACCTCCCACCGGACCCTGTCCCGGCCTCCGGGACCCGCACGGCGCCATGAGCGCGGAGGGAGCCGGATCGACTTCTCACGCCCGGATCCCCTTCGGTTCCGTGCGGTGGAGCCCCACGCAGTGCGTACGAACAGGGCGGGACGGCACGACCGTGTGCGGCGCGGGTCGTGGGCGGTTCGCGGCACCCCGCGCCGGAGCACCCGAACCGTCGGACCGGCTCCGGTCGTTGTCACTCGACGGCTTTGCAGAACACTCGATGATCAAAGGAGTCACGGTGACGCATCGTGCGCACTCGGTCGAATCGATGGAGCAACTCGCCACGGTCTGGCGGTCCGTGGTACTCGACCGGGACGCGGGAGCCGACGTGCGGGACCTTCCGGGGATCGCCGTCCGCTGGGCCGACTGCCGGTTCCCCTTCTGGAACTGCGTCACGCTGACCGAGGTGGGGGCGGACGCGGCGCTCGTGGAGCGGCGGCTGGCCGAGGCCGCGGACATCATGCGTTCGAAGAAGCACCCGGGTTTCCTGTGGGTCTTCGAGGGGCTGCTGGACGCCGGGGCGCGCGCGGCCCTCGCGGAGGCGGCCGAACGGGCGGGTCTCGCATACGCCTTCCCCGGCACCGGCATGGCCGGAGACCTGCTGCCCGTGCCCGAGCCGGCCCACCCCGACCTGACCTTCGTCCGTGTGAGGACCGACGAGCAGCTGCGCGCCTACGCGGACCTCAACTCACGCGCGTACGGCCTTCCCGTGGAACACGGTCGTGACGGGCTCGCCGGTTCCGTGTTGTGGAAGGAAGAAGTGCACGCTTACCTGGGCATGCGGGGCGACGTTCCGGTGACGTGCGCCGGAACGCTGGAGGCCGAGGGGCGCCTCTTCGTCGTACTCGTCGCCACGGACCCCCGGTGGGAGCGCAGGGGCTACGGCGAAGCCGTGACGCGCAAGGCCCTGCACGAAGGCGGCCGGGCCACCGGGCTGACCCGCGCGACCTTGCACGCGACCGCCGCGGGGGCACCCGTCTACCCGCGCATCGGCTTCGAACCGAACTCGCCCCTGCGCTTCTACAGCCTGCGGTAGCCGAAGCCGGGCCACGGCCGGGGGCGGGCGCGGCACTCGACGCCGGTGGTGCGGTCCTGCGTGTGCCCGCCCGTCCCCGTCGGCGGGCGTGGTCACGGCGGCGGGTTCCGCCCGCGCGGCGGCAAATCGTGGTGCTCCCGGCGATGCGGTCCGGTGGCCGAGTGCTCCAGCGGCCCGAAGGTCCCCGCCTCCTGCGCTCGGGGCCGGTCTGCCGCCGGGGAGCGGCAGTGAGCCCGGGTCGGTGACGCGGCCGCCCGCGATATCCGGTGGCGGGCGGTGCCGGTGCACGCGACGATGCCCGCATGCAGAAGGACGATCACACCGATGAACTGGTAGAGACCCGGTGGACGCAGGCAACCACCTATCCCGACATGTGGGTTGATCCGGAGGACGACCCGCGCGAGGCCGCCGCCAAGCCGGTCGACGAGCGCGGCATCCTGCTCGACAGCCTGCGCCACCACCGCCTCACCCTGGAGATGAAGTGCGCGGGCCTGGACGCCGAGCAGATGGCCCGGCGCTCCGTACCACCGTCCACGATGTCCCTGCTCGGCCTGGTGCGGCACCTGACCGAGGGGGAACGGCACTTCCGCCGGGTGATGGCCGGCGAGGACGCGCCGAAGCTGTACTGCACCCCCGAGGACCGTGACGGCGACTTCAACGGCGCGGTCGCCGATCCCGCGGTCGTGGAAGACGCCTGGCGGCAGTGGCGGACGGAGGTGGAGCGCACCGACCGGTACCTGGCCGGCGTCACCGACCTCGGCACCCGGAACGCCGGCTTCTCCGACCTCGGTCCCGAACCCGGTGGGAGCGAGCAGCTTCGCGACGTCCTGGTGGCGGAGATCGCGGAGTACGCGCGGCACTGCGGCCACGCCGACCTCCTGCGCGAACGGATCGACGGCCGAGTGGGCCAGTGACCGGGTGCCGGTGGCACGGCACCGGCACCCGGTCACGGCGTCACATGGCCGCGCTTCGCCACGCGGACTTCCTCAACGGGCGCGAGGCGGCCCGAAGGGAGCGTCCTGGCGTGGGAGTTCCCTGACCAAGCGGGCCAGGTACTCCCCCGCACCGAGGCCGTCGCCGGTCAGCGCCGCCGCCTGTCCGGCCCACAGGTTCACGTACTCCGGCCTCCCCTGGGCGGCGGCGGCCCGGCGGATGGGCTGCATCAGGGCGTTCTGGACGGGGTAGGGGGGCACGACGTCCTCGTACGCCGCCATGTCGCGGACGAACCGGTTGGGTATGCCGCGGGCGGTGCGGCCGGAGAAGAGCCGGGTGAGGACGGTCGTACGGGCCGCCGGGGTCCCGAGCCGGTCCTTGTGGGCCCCGCTCGCGCCGGACTCCCGGGTGGCGAGGAACGCGGTGCCGATCTGCACGGCGTCGGCGCCGAGGGCGAGGGCCGCCCGGACGCCGCGGCCGTCGGCGATGCCGCCCGCGGCGATGACGGGCGCGGCCACGGCGTCGGCGATCTGCGGTACCAGGGAGAAGGTGCCGACCAGCGACTCCCGCAGGGGTGCGAGGAACGCCCCGCGGTGCCCGCCCGCGTCGCTGCCCGACGCCACGATCGCGTCGAGGCCCGCCTCGTCGAGGGCGACGGCCTCGTCCACGGTCGTCGCCGTACCGATCAGGGCGATGCCCCGGCGGCGCGCCTCGTCGACGACACGGCGAGGCGGGACGCCCATGACGAAGCTGATGACGGGCGGCGCGGCGGCGAGGAGCGCGTCGATCTGGTCGTCGAAGTCAGGCAGGGCTTCGACGTCCTCGTAGGCGGGGGCGGCGGCGCCGAGTTCGTCGTAGTAGGGGCGGAGCCGCTCGGTGTGGGCGGTGAACTCGGCGTTGTCCGGCAGTGCGGAGCGCTCGCCCTCCAGCGGTATCCAGAGGTTCACGGCGAACGGCCGGCTCGTGGCGGCCTTCAGTTCGGTGACGAGCGCGGTGATCGCGTCGGGCGTGAGGACGTGCGCGCCGTAGGAGCCGAGGCCACCGCCCTCACTGACCGCGGCGGTCAGGGCGACGGAGGACAGTCCGCCGCCGAAGGGGCCCTGGACGATGGGGTGGTCGATGCCCAGCAGGTCGCCGAGCCGGCCCGGGGCGCTCACGCGGTCACCGCCGGGGCGGCGGCCTGGTGGCCGTGGGCGAACCGGAGGGCGGTGCGGGCGACGCGGGCGCCGAGGTGGTGGGCGGTGCGCAGGTCCGAGTCGGTGGGGGCCTGGTCGGGGCCCAGGTCGGAGGAGGACTGGGCCATGGCGCCGACGAAGCCGCCGAGACGGTTGAGGTCGTCCGGGCTGCCGGTGGAGGTGTAGGCCCAGCCGGGGAGCAGACCGAGCGGGACCCAGGTCATGCCGTGCTGCGCCGCGAGGACGACGAGGGAGAGCAGGACGTTGTCCTTGTTGCCGTTGACGCCCGCGGAGTTGGTGAAGCCGGCCGCGAGCTTGCCCTGCCAGCCCTGCTCGGCCCATACCTTGCCGCTGGCCTCGGCGAACCGCTGGAAGACGGCGGAGGTGGACCCCATGTAGGTGGGTGAGCCGAAGATGATCGCGTCAGCGTCCTCAAGGGCCGTCCAGAGGCCGTCGTCCAGAGTGGTGACGTCCCGCAGGTCGGCGCGCACGCCGGGGACCGAGTCGACGCCGGCCGCGACGGCGGCGGCCTGGCGTCTGGTGTGGCCGTAGCCGCTGTGATGGGCGATGACGACGGAAAGTGGCGCGGACATGGGTGTCCCCTGGTTCTGTGTGGTGTGGTGCGCGGATCAACGAACCCGAATCTAGACGACCGGTCAACTATTTACCACCCCATCTGTCCGATAGTTGACCGGACGTATACTCGCCCTCATGGGACGCACCAGCACGGCACGCGAGCGCCTCATCGACGCCACCGGTGAACTGATGCAGAGCCGCGGCTACAGCAGCCTCGGTGTTGCGGAGATCTGCGCCAAGGCGGAGGTGAAGAAGGGCAGCTTCTATCACTTCTTCGAATCCAAGCAGGCGTTGACCGTCGAGGCCGTCAACGCCTACTGGAAGACCGAGCGCGGCTACTGGAACACCGAGCTGGCCGCCGCCGGCCCCGCCCTCGACCGCCTGCGGCGGCTCCTGGACGCCATGGTGCAGCTCCAGCGCCGGATGAAGGAGGCCTCGGGGACGGTCGACGGCTGCCTCCTCGGCAACCTCGCGCTGGAGCTGTCCACCCAGGAGCCCGCCGTGCGGACCCGCCTGGAGGAGATCTTCGACGAACAGATCGCCCTCGTCGCCGCCACCCTCGACGCCGCCGCCGACGAGGGGGCCGTCCCCCGCGAGCGAGCCACGGCGGCCACCGCGCGAGCCGTGGTCGCCCACCTCGAAGGACTGGTCATGTTCGCCAAGCTCAAGAACGACCCCGCGGTCCTCGACGACCTGTGGCCGCACACACTGCTGCTGCTCGGAGCCGCGGGCTAGGGTCGCGGGACGAGGGTGGAACCCGTTCGCCGACGGCCACGCGCCGGGGACGCAGGGGGGCGGCGGATCGGCGGGGGCCCGGCTCAAGCGGTTGCTCCCGCGAGGTGTCGAACCGGGTCGTCCGCGGGTGGGGACGCGGCGGCGGACGGCACACGGCGGCAGGCCCGCCAGTCCGGCTCCCCCACTCCCCCGGTGCTCCCGGCCGAAACGGGCGCCCGGCCGCCGTGCGTGTCACAAAAGCCCCGGGCCCGGCCCGCCCGCCGGGCGCTCGTGCCTCAGCTCACCGCCTGCTTCACGAGCGCGCTGATCCGCTCCTCCACCTCGGCCGTCACCTCGGTCAGGGCGAAAGCGGACGCCCACATCGTGCCCTCGTCCAGCTTCGCCTGGTCGCTGAACCCGAGCGTCGCGTAGCGCGTCTTGAACTTCCCCGCGCTCTGGAAGAAGCAGACGACCTTGCCGTCCAGCGCGTAGGAGGGCATCCCGTACCAGAGCTTCGGCGCGAGGGCCGGGGCGGCGGCCGTGACGACGGCGTGGACGCGCTCGGCCATGATCCGGTCCGAGTCCTGCATCTCGGCGATCTTCGCGAGCACGTCCCGCTCCGCCTGCGCCGCCTTGTCCGCCCGCGAGCTGCGGCGCGCCGCCGCCTTCTGCTCCTGGGCGTGCTCCTTCATCGCGGCCCGCTCCTCGGCCGTGAACCCCTCGTACGTGCCGCTGTCGACGTCGCTCATGGCAGGTTCCCCCTGAGATTCCTGGTGACGAGATCGTGAGAAGGGACTTTATCCCGGCCCACTGACACCGGCCCCTCAACGACCGGCGTGTGCGGGGGGCATGGGCCAGGCGCCCGGCGCCCGTCCGATTCCCGCACCACGGCCCCGGCCGCGGGGCCCTGACCGGCCGAGTCCGCCCAGGGCCGCCGGCGGGACGTGGACGCGCCCCGGTCCGTCGCCCTCGTGTGCGCGCCGGGGCCGAGGAGGCCCGGCCCGGCGGCTCGGACGCCCCCGGACACCGGCCGGGTCGGCCGTCGGCGGACCCGCCGCGGTGAAGGACCGCACCAGACGGAGGACCCGCGGCCGGCGGAGGGCCGGTCAGGAGGAGGCCGACCGTTCGCAGGCGCGAACCGCCCGGGGCGGGCGGCCGGGGGTGGGGTGTTGGGCTGGATGACGTTCCCGTGTGGTGGGCCGCGCCCGCCGCGCCCAGGGTGGGGTGACAGGAAGGCCGGGACGGTCCCGGCCCGGTACCGATGAGGTCACGCCATGCAGGAACCCCGTCTGCTGCCCGGTTCCCCCCACGACCGGAGCCCGTCCGGTCCGCCGCGCACCGGACCGCACGGCCCGCCGCCCCCGGGCGGCGGGCCCGCCGGAGCCCGGATGTGGCCGGCCGCCGTGGCGGCGGTGTTCGTGGTGGCGCAGTTGACGCTGGTGGCTCCGGGGCTGGGCCTGGGCTGGGACGAGACGGTGTACGTCAGCCAGGTCGGACGCCAGGGGCCGGCGGCGTTCTTCAGCGCGCCGCGCGCACGCGGTGTCACCTTCCTCGCCGCGCCCGTCGCGGCCCTCACCACCTCGACGGGCGCGTTGCGGGTGTGGCTGGCCGTGCTGTCCGGCGTCGGCCTGTTCCTCGCCCTGCGGGCATGGCGCTCCCTGCTCCCGGCCCGGGTGGTCGCGCTGGCGGGAGCGCTGCTCGCGACCCTGTGGTTCACGCTGTACTACGGGCCGCAGGTGATGCCGAACCTGTGGGTGGCGTACGGGTCCCTGGCCGCGGTGGGCTTCTTCCTGCGCGCGGCCCGCGACCCGGGTGACTCCCGCGCGCTCGTGGGCCTGGGCCTCGCCGTGGGGTTCGTGGCGCTGATGCGTCCGCCGGACGCCGTGTGGCTCGTCCTCCCGCTGGCCGCGGCTTCGCTGCTGGTGCGTGCGTGGCGGCGGCCGCTGCTGCTGTGCGTGCTCGCCGCGGGCGCGCTCGCGGGTGGCGCCGAGTGGCTGGTGGAGGCGTACGTGCGCTACGGCGGCCTCGCGGCGCGGTTGCGGCGGGCCGGGGAGATCCAGGGCGGCCTGGGCTGGCACGTCGCGGTGGACGACCACGTCCGGGCGCTGGGCGGCCGTACGCTGTGCCGCCCGTGCGACGTACCGTGGCGGCACCCGGTCACCGCGCTGTGGTTCCTGGCGCTGCCCCTGCTGGTCGCGGGCGGTGTCCGGGCGGCCGCCCGGACACCCCACCGCACGGCCGTGAACCTGGTCGCCGTCACCGGCCTGGTGCTCGCGGTGCCGTACCTGTTCACCGTCGACTACGCCGCGCCCCGCTTCCTGCTCCCCGCCTACGCCCTGCTGGCCCTCCCGGTCGCCGTGCTCCTGGTACGGCTCGTGCGCCCCCGCACCGCCTGGCGGCCCGCCCTGGTCGGCCTGTGCGCGCTCGCGCTCGTCGGGCACCTCGTCGTCCAGTACACGGTGCTCGGTTCGGTGACGCGGCGGGTACGGTCCGACACGGCGACGCACGTGCGGATCGCCGCCGAGCTGCGCGCACGCGGGGTGCGGCCGCCGTGTGTCGTGACCGGTGAGGAGGCCATCCGCCTGGCGTACCGTGCGGGCTGCGCTTCCCGGCAGCCGACCGGCCCCGACGCGAGCATCACCCCGGCGGGCCTCGCGCGGACGGCCGCGCGGCAGCCGGTCGCCGTGCTGCTGTCCCACGGCCGTCCGGCTCCCGCGTACGCGCGCGACTGGCCCGCGTACCCGCTGCCCGACCTGCCGCTCCGGCCGGACTTCCGCGTGCTCGTGTCGCCGTCGGCCGGGCCCTGAGGCGTTTTCCGAGGACGGCTGCACCGCGCCGGGCGGGCGGGCGGACGGCGGTCGTGCCCGGCGCCGCTGCGACCGCGCCTCACCGCGCCGGGGCGCGATCCGCCCGGTGGGGTAAGGCCGTTGGGCGCCCCAGGCGCGAGGGACCGGTCCCGGCGCGCCGCCGTGGGGATCGCGGTCGCGGCGCCCCCCGGGGGCGCCGCGGGGCCGGGCCACCGGCTCTACGCGCCGGCGGGTTCCTTCTGCGCCGGGAGCGCGAAGTCCCGGGAGAGGGCCTGGTGGAGCCGGCGGACGCCTTCCTCCAGCTGTGCGGTGCCGGAGGTGCTGACGTAGCTCAACCGCAGGTGGGGGGCGGGTGCCTCGGCGGTGAAGTAGGGGCCGCCGGCGGTGACCGCCACCCCGTGGCGCAGGGCGGACGCGGCGACGGCGTGCTCGTCGGTGCCGTCGGGCAGCCGCAGCCACAGGTGGTATCCGCCGCGGGGCGGTCGGTGCGGGAGGAGGGCGGGCAGGGTTCCGCCCAGTGCGGCGAGCAGCGCGGTCCGGCGGTCGCGCAGAGCGCCGGCGAGCACCCGCAGGTGACCGGCCCAGGCGGGGGATCCGACCAGTTCGAGGGCGGTCTCCTGCAGGGGCCGGGGGACGAAGAAGCTGTCGACGACCTGGATCGCCCGCAGGCGCTCTCCGACCGGGCCGCGGGCTGACAGGGCGCCGATCCGCAGGCTGGGCGAGGTCGCCTTGGTCAGGGAGCGCACGTGGACGACGACGCCGTCCGGATCGTCGGCGGCCAACGGGAGGGGCAGGGGCGGGGAGTCGGCGTGCGCCAGGCGGCGGGCGAAGTCGTCCTCGACGACGAAGGCGCCCGCCGCCCTGGCGATGCCGAGCACGTCGCCGCGCCGCCGCGGGGACAGGACGGTGCCGGTGGGGTTGTGGAACAGCGGCTGGCAGACGAACACCCGCGCCCTGGTGGCCTCGAACGCCTCGGCCAGCAGGTCGGTGCGCACGCCGTCGGCGTCGACCGGGACGGGGACGGGCCGCAGCCCGGCGGCGCGGGCGACGGCGAGCATGCCGGGATAGGTGGGGGATTCCACCAGGACGGGTGAACCTGGGGCGGCCAGCGCCCGCAGGGCGGTGGTGAGCGCGCTCTGGCCGCCGGCGGTGATCAGGACGTCCGAGGCGTCGAGCGAACCGCCCGGCCCGCCGATGTCGCGGGCGAACCAGTCCCGCAGCTCGGCCAGTCCCTCCACCGGGGGACGGGACCAGGTGCCGGGCCTGCGGCCGGCCCGGGCCAGGGCGGCGGCCAGGGCCCGCTCCGGCTGGAGCGCCGCGTGCGGGTAGCCGCCGTTGAGGTCGATGACCTCGGGCGGCGGGGTGGTGAGGGTGGCCAGAACACCGGCGGCGCCCACGCGGCGGGGGCCCGTGTCGAGCGCGGTGTGCGGCGGGTCCGCGCTCAGGGCCACCTCCTGCCAGGAGACGTCGCCGAGCGCGCCCGCGGCACGGCGGGCGGTGGCCTTGAACACCCCGGCTCCGGGCCGGGAGGCGACGAGGCCCTCGGCGGTGAGGGTGGCGATCGCCCGGGAGACCGTCACCGGACTGACCCGGTGGCGCGCCACCAGTTCCCTGCTGGAGGGGAGCTTCTCGCCTTCCGAGTAGCGGGCCAGCTCATTCCGCAAGGCCGCTGCCAGTCGAGCCACACTGCTACCGTCGTTCATGAAAGTACACGATAGCGCTATCGGATCTTCGGCAGTAGCAGTCCGCGGCGGCACCCTCCTGGCCGCTCTCGGCGTGGTGTCGTTCTCCTTCAGCTTCCCGGCCACCGTGTGGGCCCTGGACGGCTTCGGCCCGTGGACGGCGACCGGGGTACGGGGGGTGCTGGCGGGTCTGCTCGCCGCGGCCTGCCTGTTCGCGGCCCGGGTTGCGGTACCCGCGCGGCGGCACTGGCCGGGACTGCTCACGGTCGCCGGCGGCTGCGTCGTCGGCTTCCCGCTGCTGACCACGCTCGCCCTGCGGACCTCCACCACCGCGCACTCGGCCGTCGTCATCGGCGTGCTGCCGCTGGCCACCGCCGCCGTCTCGACCGCCCTCACCGGCCGGCGCCCCTCACGCGCGTTCTGGACGGCCGCCTGCGTCGGCGCCCTGACCGTGGTCGCCTTCACCCTCTGGCAGAGCCGGGGCCTGCCGACGCTGGGCGACGGGTACCTCTTCGGCGCCCTGCTGGTGTGCGCCGCCGGGTACGCCCAGGGCGGCCGGCTCGCCTCCCACCTGCCCGGCTGGCAGGTCATCGCCTGGGGCGTCGTCGCCGCCCTCCCGGTATCAGCCCTGGTCACCGTCCTGGCCCTGACCTGGGAGCCGGTGCACCCGACCGTGAAGGCGGTCACCGGCATGGCCTACCTCGCCGCCGTGTCCCAGTTCGGCGGGTTCGTCGTGTGGTACCGCGGCATGGCCGCCATCGGGGTGCCCAGGGCGAGCCAGATCCAACTCGCCCAGCCCCTCGTCACCCTCGTGTGGTCGGTCCTGCTCCTGGGGGAACACCTCCCTCCCCTCGCCCCCGTCACCGCGGTGGTCGTCCTCGGCTGCGTCGCGGTCACCCAGCGCGCCCGCAGCTGACCCGCCCCGGCGCCGGCCCGCCCGGCGCCGAGCCGTTCCCGCCCCCGGGCGCCGGCCCGGTGCGCGGTCGCCCGCCGGCCGCCCGGTACGGACCGGGGGCTACCGAACCCCGGGGCGGGTACCGTCTCTTCGCGCCCCGCGCGACGGGCGCCGGCGGGGCGCCCGCGCAGTCGCCGGCGGCGGGACCGGCCTCGGGCGTCCACCACGGGCCGGGCGACCCACCGGTGGGGGGCCCGTTCGGGCCGGGCGCCGCTGTGACGATTCTGCGGTGACGTTGTAGGGCCGTTCGCGTGAAAGCCGCTGCGACGGGTCTGTGGCGACAACCGGATTCCGCTATGAAATTCGGTGTGTTCGGGACCTGCGGCGCGGCGAAAGCGCTCCGGGCCGACCGGCCCGCGGCCCACGGGGCTGCCGGGCGACGCGTCGGTCTCCCCCGGACACGAGGCTGCTCGACCCCCTTGGCACCGGTGGCTCGGTGCAGCGGACGTGTGCGCGGCGACTGCCGCCTTCCGACGACCTGGAGAGACCTTTGCCTGAACCATGTCGTGCCCCTGCCGTGTCGTCCACCGGAGACCTCCACTTCACGGGACGGGAAGAAACGGTGGGCTCCCACCTCGAGGTGGAGTCTTCCCATGAGCGCTGAAGCCCTGGCGATCGAGTCCGACTTCTTCGCTCCGCGCGCCGCCATCGACGACCTCCTGTCCGAGTTCCTGACGGAGAAGGCGCAGAACGCCTCCGTGCCCGGCCAGGCGGCGCTCGCCCTCCTGCTGCGTGACTTCGTCGCCGGGGGAAAACGGGTCCGCCCCCTGCTGTGCGTGACCGGGTGGCTCGCGGCGGGAGGGCGGGGCGACCCCGCGCAGGCCGTCAGACTGGCCGCCTCCATCGAACTCGCGCACGCCTGCGCGCTCATCCACGACGACATCATGGACGCCTCCGACAGCCGTCGCGGACGCCCCACGGTCCACCGGGTGCTGGCCGACCACCACCACGTGCCGTCGACGGCTCAGCGGTACGGGCTCAGCGGGGCGATCCTCCTGGGTGACCTCGCTCTCGTCTGGTCCGACGAGTTGCTGCACACCACGCCCATGCCCGACGCCCACCGGGTCGCCGTGATGCGCTGCGTCGACCTCGCGCGGAGCGAACTGATCGGCGGCCAGCACCTGGACCTGCTCACCACCGGCGACCTCCACGTGAGCATCGAGACGACGATGAGCGTCGTCCGCTACAAGACCGCCAAGTACACCATCGAACGCCCCCTCCAGGTGGGGGCCGCTCTCGCCGGTGCCGGACGGCAGGTCATGGACGCCTGCAGCGCCTACGGTGTGCCCCTCGGGGAGGCGTTCCAACTCCGGGACGACGTGCTCGGGGTCTTCGGGGACCCGGACCGGATGGGCAAGTCCCGCCTGGACGACCTGCGCGAGGGCAAGTGCACCAGCCTCATCGTCCACGCCCTGCGTGCCTCCGGCCCCGCCCAGGCCGGTCGGCTGCGCGCGCTGATCGGCGACCCCCACCTCGGGGAGCAGGAGGCCGCGGAAGTCCGCGACATCCTCACCAGCACCGGGGCCCGGGCGGCGGTCGAGCGGATGATCGAGGAGAGGTACCGGCAGGCCCTGGACGCCCTGGCCTCGGCACCCTTCCCGCACGGCGCGTCCCGGATCCTGGAGAACGTCGTGGAGACGGTCGTGCACCGGACGGCGTGATGCCGGACGGCGCGCACCGCATGGCGTGAAGAGATGACCCGGCCGCCGGCCGCCCGCCCCACCACGGAGTTACGGACCCCGCAGCGATGACCACGACGACGATTGCCCCCGCGGCGGTGCTGCGGACCGCCTGGCGCGAGATCCGCCTGAGCTGGCTCTTCATCAGCGCCGACCGCTGGACCACCATCTTCCCTGCGACCTGCTTCGTCGTGGCGGCCATCGTCCACGCCCGGCTGCCCCCGGCCGAGGCCGTGGCCACCGTCGCCCTGGGAGCGCTGTACTTCTGGCTGTTCGTCTACGAGCACACCCTGGCCAACCAGCTCGTCGGCGTCGAAGAGGACCGCATCAACAAGCCCTTCCGGCCGCTGGTCACCGGCCAGAGCACCGTCCGGGGCGCCCGGCTGCGCCTGATCGCCGTCCGGGTCGCCTTCCCCGTGTACGGGTACTTCCTGGGCGTCCTGGAATGGGCCCTGCTGTGGCAGGTCCTCTCCCTCCTCCAGCACGAGTACGGCTGGGGCCGCCACTGGCTGGGCAGGAACCTCTACGCCGGGATCGGGGTCATCGCCCAGTTGGCGGCCGCCTGGGAGATCGTCACCGGGATCACGCCGGACGCCTGGCGCTGGATCGTGACCCTGACGATCACCGTGACCCTCCTCATGTCCGTCCAGGACCTGCGCGACATCACCGGCGACCGTGCGATCCACCGCTCCACCATGCCCCTGGTCTTCGGGGAGACCCGGACCCGGGTCTTCCTGTGCGTCGGCTTCGCCGTCGGCCCCGCGGCCATCCACCACTTCCTCATGGCGCCCGCCGGCCCGCACTGGTGGATCGTCGCCACGGACGTGCTGCTGGGGGGCCTGAGCCTGCTGCTCTCCGTACGGGTCGTGCTGCTGCGCGGACGGGAGCACGACCAGCGCAGCTACCGCCTGGTGGAGCAGTGGTACACCCTCGCCCTGGCCGCTTCCATCTACACACTTCGCTGATCGGGAGGACCAGGGTGCGGACGGAGAGCCCGCGACACCAGTCGCGGTTGCGGATCAGCGGCGTGTGGAAGGCGTACGGCCGCAGGCAGGTCCTGCGCGGCGCCGATCTCGACGTGCCCCCCGGGACGCTGGTCGGGGTCGTCGGTGAGAACGGCGCGGGCAAGAGCACGCTGCTCCGGATCGCCGTGGGGCAACTGCCGCCCGACCGGGGCACGGTGGTACGCACCGGGGCGGTCGGGTACTGCCCGCAGCACGCCGTGCTGAACGACTCGTTCACCGTCATGCAGCACCTGCGGCTCTTCCAGGTGGCCTACCGGTTGCCGACCCTGGCGCGGGCCCACGAGCTGATGGAGCTCCTGGCGTTCGCCGACTGCGGGCGGCAGCGGTCCGAGGAGCTCAGCGGAGGGACACGGCAGAAGCTGAACCTGCTGCTCGCCCTGATGCACGACCCGCACCTGCTGGTGCTGGACGAGCCGTACCAGGGCTTCGACTGGGACACCCACCAGCGTTTCTGGGCGCTCGCCGACCGGTTGCGGGACGAGGGGCGGTCGATCGTCGTGGTCTCGCACCTGCTGCACGACCTGCGCCACTTCGACGCGGTCGGCCATCTGCGCGAGGGCCGCCTCGACATCGAGGAGCTCACCCGATGAGGCTTCGCCGGGCGGCGTTCACCGAGATGCTGCGCTGCACGCTCCTCGGTCACCTGCGCAACCGCATGGCCGTGCTCCTGGCGGTCGTGTTCATCCCCGTGTGGATCGCCGTGGCGCGCCTGTGCGCTTCGGACCAGGCGGTGCGTTTCTCCCTGGACTCCGCGGGCGTCGACGCACAGGCCCGGGCGAGCCAGGTCAGCCAGGTGGTCAACGCCCTCGCCGCGGTCACCCTGGTCACCGGGTTCGTGATGTTCATGGAGACGTTCAAGGCCGGTGAGACGGACCGCCGGCTCCTGCTGGCCGGCTACCCCCGGACGTGGATGCTGCTGGCGAAGGTCACCGCCGTCGCCCTCGTCTCCGCCCTCCTCGCCCTGTACACCACGGCCGTGCTGTGGAGTTCGCTGCCGGTGAGCCAACCGGGCCCCCTGGCCCTCGCCCTCCTCGGCGCCGGCCTCGCCTACGGCGGCATCGGCCTCCTGCTCGGCTCGCTGGTACGCGGCGAGCTGGAGGGGTTCTTCCTCGTCATCATGCTCAGCCTGGTCGACACCGGCCTGCAGAACCCGGTCTTCAACGTGGTCGACCTCACCGGCCTGACCTTGTTCCCCCTGTACGGCGCGAACCAGTTGGCGCTGGCCTCGGCGTTCACGTCGCTCACCCCCTGGTCCCACGGGCTGCTCTCGCTCGCCTGGTCCGCCGCGACCAGCGCCCTGGCCCTGCTCGTCTTCCACGCCCGTACCCGCCCCCACCGCGGGTGCGTCGCGGCCGCGGACACCGACGCGCCCGCACCGGCGGCCGCGCCGTCCTCTCCCCGGCGCTCCCGCTGACGGGAGGGTCCACGGCTGCGCGGACGCGCGGTTCCCGCTCGGCCGGCCCCGGTACGGGTCACCGGCCCCGGCGCCCTCCCGCATGACGGGTGCGGCGGGACCGGGCGTACGGCGGAAGCGCCGGTCGGAAAAGTGTTTGACGCCCGTCCGCCTCCGGCGGTCGGATGTCGTGCCATGAGCACAGGGCGGACGCACCCCGGCACGCACCCCGTCGACGACGACCTCGTACGGCGGCTGATCGCCGGCCGGTTCCCGCAGTGGGCGGGGCTGCCGGTCCGGCGGTTCCCGTCGGGCGGCACGGTCAACGCCGTGTACCGGCTGGGCGACGACATGCTCGTACGGCTGCCGCTGGGGCGGGGCGGAGCCGACGACGTGTCGAGGGAGCGGACGTGGCTGCCCCGCCTCGCGCCCCACCTGCCCACCCTCGTGCCCGAGGTGCTCGGGGTCGGGGAACCCGCCGAGGGATACGCGTGGCCGTGGTCGGTGTACCGGTGGCTGCCCGGGGAGAACCCGGAGGCGGGGGCGCTGGACGAGCCGGAGCTGCTGGCCGAGGACCTGGCCGGGTTCGTGGCGGCGATGCGCCGCATCACCCTGCCGGGGGCGCCGCAGGCCCATCGCGGCGGGCCGGTCACCTCGCTGGACGCGGAGACCCGGGCGGCGATCGGGGAACTGCGCGGGATCCCGCAGGAGGGCGTCGACTGCGACGCCGCCGTCGCCGTGTGGGAGGAGGCGCTGCGGGCCCCGGGCCAGGACGGGCCGCCGGTGTGGCTGCACGCCGACCTCATGCCGGGCAACCTGCTGGTGGACGGCGGCGGCAGACTGGCCTCCGTGATCGACTTCGGGTGCATGGGGGTGGGCGATCCGGCCTGCGACCTGTTCCCGGCGTGGAATCTGCTGCCGGCCGGTTCGAGGGAGGTCTTCCGCGAGGCGCTGGGCGTGGACGACTCGACCTGGGTCCGCGGACGGGGGCGGGCGCTCTCACAGGCGCTGATCGCGCTGCCGTTCTACCGGACGAGGAACCCGTCGATGGCGCGCCACGCCCGGCACGTGATCCGGGAGGTGCTCGCAGACGAGGGCTGAGGCGTCCCCCCGGTGCGGGGGCCGTGCCGGTCGGCCGTTCGTCGGATCACCACGCCCCGGCCGTGATCGTCCGCGGCGTCGGCCCGTTTTCGGAAAAGGCCCCGCCCTGGGTTCCGCCCCGGGCTCGTCCTCGGCGTTCGCTTTCGGACGTGGCGCGGATATCCGTACGGGTCTTCCGTGTTTTTGGAATGCGCCCGGGTCGCCGCCGGCCGCCTACAGGCAGCGGAGGTCGGGGAGAAAGGCACGAGGAAAGCGTTCGGGGAACGGTCACGGTGACCGTTCCCCGAACAGTTCCCCTTCTCGGACTTCGCGTCACACGGCGTCGGCCTGCCGCAAAAGGGTTCGGCCGAGGACCGGTCGTCGTCGTCCGGCGACATCCGCACCGATTCGGTCGGGCGGATCACGCCGCCTGCCGTGCTCCTGGCGGATTGCCGCCACCGCCCGTCGGCGGCGGTCCGCTGCCGGAGCGCTAGTTGATGACGCGGTAGGCGCTGACCCACGCGCCGATGCTGCCGTAGCCGGAGCCGTCGATGACGATCGCGCCCCCGGTGCAGTTGGCGTGGTCCCACAGCTCCACCCTGGTGGCGCTCTCGGTGCGGGCGGATCGGATGCGGTCGTTCCAGGTGGCGCCGACGTACTTGCACTCCCCCGTGTTTCCGGAGAACCACGCGTCCGGGCCCGAGAAGCCCGTGGAGGAGAAGGCGTGGAAGCTGCCGGCCAGCTGACGGTCGGCGCCGGCGGGAGAGTCGGGGGACGAGGGGGCGGGGGGCTGGGCGGACGACGGGTGGGCGGTGACGAGTACGCCGGCCAGGGCCGAGGCCGTGACCAGGATCTTGCGCAGGGCGGACAAGGCGTCTCCTTCGGTCAACCGTGTCATGTCCGGGTGAACGGACGGGGAAGAGGAAGAACCAGGGGTCGATTGCTTCGGTTCCGTCGATACGTTCATCCGGCGGGCAGCCCGAAACTTCCCGGGAGGGCGGCGGATAGTCGTGCGCCCGGAAGGATGGCAGGAACACGCACCGGGTGTGCGGCTCTCCGCGCATTCCTGCCGGATGCCCGCCTGGAGGCTTCTTCGACGGCTCGCCGAGGAATCCGCCGGCCGGCGGCGTGGGCGAGTGACGGAATCCGGGGGAAGGCCGTCACGACCGGCCGGGCAGGTCGAGGACCGGGCCGGGGCGGGCTTGCCGCGCCCGGTCACGCCCCGTCGGCCTCCTCCGGCCCCGCCGCCTCGGCCCCGGGGCGTTCGCGCCGGACGTAGCGGCCCAGGGCCATGAGGGGGAAGACGTGCCGGTAGTGCCCGTAGTGCACGGCCACGGCCCGGGGGACGAGTGTGCCGGTGAACTGCGGCTCCTCCCAGGTGCCCTGGTCCGTCTGCCGCTCGGTCAGCCAGCGCACCCCGGAGCGGACCGCGGCGCCGTCGTGCTCCCCCGCGGCGAGCAGGGCGAGCAGCGCCCACGCGGTCTGCGAGGGGACGGACGGGCCGCGTCCGAGGTACGCCGGGTCGGCGTACGACCGCCAGTCCTCCCCCCAGCCGCCGTCCGTGTTCTGTACCGACGTCAGCCATGTGACGGCCCGCCGGACGGCGGGGTGGTCGCGGGGCACCCCGGCGGCGACGAGGGCCGGGAGGACGCAGCCGGTGCCGTAGACGTGGTTCACTCCCCAGCGCCCGTACCACGCGCCGCTGTCCTCCTGCCGGTCGAGCAGCCAGCGGACGGCGCGCCGGGTGCGGGGGTCGCGCTGCATCCCCATGGCGGCCAGCATCTCCACCACGTGGGCGGTGATGTCGGCGGTGGGCGGGTCGACGCAGTACTCACCGAAGTCGAAGAACGGGAGCCTGCCGGGGAGAGTGCTGGTGTTGTCGGCGTCGAAGGCCCCCCACCCGCCGTCCTCGCTCTGCATGCCGAGGCTCCACCGGACCCCCCTGCTCACCGCGTCGTCGACGCGTGCCTGGTCGGGGTGGGCGACGCGGCGCAGGGCGAGGACCACCTCGGCGGTGTCGTCGTTGTCGGGGTAGTTCTGGTTGTGGAACTGGAAGGACCAGCCTCCGGGGGCGAGGTGGGGCCGCCGTACGGACCAGTCGCCGGGCCGGTCGGTCTGCCGGGTGAGCAGCCAGTCGGCGGCCTTGACCAGCGCGGGGTGGCCGGCGGGCAGTCCCGCGTCGAGCAGCGCGGTGGTGGTCAGGCAGGTGTCCCAGACGGGGCTGTGGACGGTCAGCAGCTTCCGCGCGCCGTCCTCGGTCCAGGCGGCGCCGTCCTCCAGGAAGTCCCAGGCGGCCTTGAGCGCGGGATGGTCCGACGGGTAGCCCTGCAGGTGCAGGGCGAGGACCACCCATGTGGTCATCGGGGTGCAGGCCCCCCAACTGCCGTCCGTCTCCTGGTGTTCGAGAAGCCAGCGGACACACGCATTCGTCGCGGTCCTGCGCACCGCACGGGGGCTGCCCCTGCGGCAGGCACGTACGGCGGTGTTCAGGTGCCGGAAGGCGCGTTCCCAGCCGTCGGCCGGCGCCGGCGCCGGTGCGCGTACGGGACCGTCGGACGGGACGAAGAGCTCGTCGATGCCGAAGGGGACCGGCCGTACGGGCCGGTGCTCGCTGATGATGCCGAGGGACACGAGCGCCAGGCGCATGATGGCGCTGAAGGAGTAGATGTTCATGGGTGCCCACTTGGGCAGGGCGATGATCTCCGGTGGGATCTCGGGGAGGTCGTCCCAGCTCCACAGGCCGAACATGGCGAGCCACACGCGGGCCGTCAGCTGGCTCGCCGGGACGCCGCCCTGCTCCCGCACCCAGGCCGCGCACCGGAGCATGTGCTCCTCGTCCGGGCGGTCCCCGGCGAGCCGGAGCGCCACGTACGCCTGGATGGTGGTCCCCAGGTGGCCCGCGCCGTCGAAGACGAGGGGCCAGGAGCCGTCCGCGCTCTGCAGGGAACGGATCCACCGGCCGCTCCCCGTGGCCACACGCTCGTCCAGGGTGCCCAGCAGGCGGCGCAGGAAGAGGTCGTGGGCGTCATAGCTGACGTCCGTCGAGAAGACGCTCTCCCACCACCCCTCGGTGTGCTGCAGGGCCAGCAGATGGTCCGTGGCGCGCAGCACCGCGTGCCGAGCCGCTTCCTCCGTCTCGTCGGACGGGGGGAAGGGGAACCTCACGCCGGCGTCCTGTGCCGGGGCCGGGTCCTTCGCGTGTGACGCGTCGTCAGCCGTCGTCGTCATGGCGCTCCTGCACCTCACTGGTGGTCGGGCCGGTGAATGCCGCTGTCGCGGCCCTCCGTGACGTGGAGGCAGCCGGGACCGAGGTGTCACAGGTACGACACCCTCAAGGTCCAACACGCCAAAACTATCGATATGCGACGACAAGTCGTACTCGAGGCGCGCAGGTGTCCCACGGCCGTGGGCTCCCGCCCTCCGACGCGAGCAGGGGGCGGTTTCGTCCGGCCGCCGGGCGGCCGGCGCGCGGTCCGGCGGCCGGACGGCGCGCCGAAGCGGGAGGTCACCGGCTTCCGGCACGCCGCGCGCACGGGCGGACGGGGGCCGTCGCGCTCCCGGGGCCGGGTGCGGGCCCCGCCGGCGCAGGCCCCCGGGCAGCGGGGTCAGGGGTGCGGGAAAAGAGCCCGGTGAAGGTGAGTACTGGTACCCATGTGCGAAATGGTCGGCGCCCCGCAGGGTGGGGGCATGCGATCGACTTCCTTCCTGAAGCCCGCACTGATGGTCGCACTCGGTTGCGTGGTCCTGTCCGGCTGCGGCACCCAGAACGCCGGCGCCGGCCGGTCCCCCGCGGGCGGCACCGTCTCGGCGGCGCCCCCGTCGGACGCTCTGCCGGGCGACGACGACGCGGAGCTGCGCTTCCTCGCGCTGATGACCCGTACCGCGCAGGGCTGCGCTCCGGACGCCCCCGAGGGCGGCGGCAGCGCACCCGCGCCCGAAGACCTGCCGGGTGGGGAGGGCGCGCCCGCGCCCCGGTACGGGCCGGGCGAGACCCCGCCGGGTGTCCCGAACGCCGAGGGGGAGATACCGGTTCCCCTGGACGACCCCGCTCCGCCGGGGCCGATCCGCGAGTCCACCGGGCCCACGCCGGTCGAGCCGGTCGAGGAGGTGCTGCTGACCGGTGTCGAGGAGTGCGACGGCGGCGAGCACGCGGAGCGGGTCCGCGAGGCGTTCGGGAACACGGGGACGACCGACTACCGGGCGATGCGCGAGAGGCTGACGGACCTGGGCTACCCCGCGTCGCGGATTCACCGGATGCCGGACCGCGCGGGCGTGCCCCGGGTGAGGCTCGACCTGCGCGTGATGGGCGGCCACTTGGCCTTGGAGGTCACCACCGCCGGTCGCGGGGTGATCGTCGAAGCGTTCGGGGCTCCGGAGACGGAGGACGTGAAGGTGACCGATGTGCGGCGGGAGCGGGAGCCGGACACCCCCGAGTCCTGACCCGATCGCACGGGACTCGATGCCGGCCGGGTCGGCGCCCGGCGGGGGCCGTCGCGTGCGCGGTCTCGTCCGTGCGACCGCCGGGACGGCCCGCGGCGGCCTCCGTATCCTGGCACCGTGACGGACGAGGGGGAGCCGGGGCTCCAGGTGAACCGCTGGGGCGACACGTCGGATCCGGCCCCGGGCCGGCACGGGCCCCGCCAGGACGGCTGCTCGTGCTTCGACCAGTCCAGACCGCGGCCGCGGGCCCGGGTCGGGTTCCACGGCGAGCGCCAGGACACCTCCGCCCCGGGCTGGCGGCGCCTGCTGGAGCTGGTCGACGAGGCCGCCGCCGACGGGCGCGAGGAGTTCCGCCCCCTGGTCGGGCTCAGCCCGGAACAGCGGCGGCAGATCGTCACCCTGCCGGCGGACATCGCCCGGTTGACGGCGGTCAGGCACCTCGTGCTCTACGGCAGCAACCTGGTGCGCGTTCCGCCCGAGATCGGGGCCATGACCAGTCTGGAGGAGTTCACCCCTTATACCTCCTACCGGCTGCACTGGTTCCCCTACGAGATCACCCGGTGCCGGAAGTTGGCCCGCAGCACGGTGAGCACACGCGCGCTGTTCGGCAATCGCAAGCTGAGGCCGCCCTTCCCGCGGCTCCGGCCCTCCCCGGGTTCCGTCGCGGGTCCTGATCCGGCCGACCTGGATCCCCGCCGCCGGGGCGCCACCGCCGTGCGCGGCTGCAGCGTCTGCGACCGCCCGATCGGACGGGGCGGGCTCCACCAGGCGTGGCTCTCCCTGCGGGTGGCCACGGACGTGTTGCCCCTGCTGGTCAACGCGTGCTCGGCGGCGTGTGTCGCCGCGCTGCCCGAGGGCGCCCCTCATCACCTCCCCGCACCGCACACGGGCGGCCGGGTCGAGCAGCCGGCGCCCGCCCGGGGCTGACCGGGCGGCCTCCCCGTACGTCCCCGACCGAACGGACGCGGCGAAGTGGCCGCGGCCCGACCGGCCGGGTGGGGAGGGTGGCGCCGCCGACGGGAGGCACGCGGCCGTCGACGGGGCCGGGCGGTCCTGGCCCTTCCGCCCCGCGCCCGGCCTCCTTCGGTGCGGGGACGCGGCCTTCGCGCCCCGCCGACCGCGTTCGCGCGTACGCACGTTCGCCGGGAGCCGGGGGGCGGGGGCGGGTGTGCTCGCCGGGAGGCTCCTTGGCCGAGGTGCCGGCACCGTGCCCGGGCCGGCGGGTGCCCCGAGAAGACCGTGGCGGTTCCGGTGTCCGCGCTGTCAGGCGGCGCCGCCGCGCCGGGCGTAGGCGCGGGCGGCACGGGCGCGGTCACCGCAGCGGGTGGAGCACCAGTGGCGGCGGCCGTGCCGGAGCAGGTAGCGGTTGCAGGGCGGGGAACCGCAGGCGGTGAGGCGTTCCGCGTCGGAGGAGGTGAGCAGGTCGGCGGCGTCGGCGGCGAGGGTCGCGAGGGCGTGGTCGACGATCTGGCTGGTGGGGTGCGGCGCGGCGCGGTAGGGGCCCGTCTTGTCGTCCCACCGCAGCAGCGGGGCGGTGGGGACCCTGACCAGTGCGTCGTTGACGGCGCTCAGGGCGGCGGGAAGAGCGGGCAGCCCGGCGACCCGGGCGGCGAACAGCGCCCTGACCTGCTCGCGCAGGAAGTGCAGCTGCTTCGCGCACATCTCCCGCATACCGATCTCGACCGGTGCGAGACCGCGTTCGGTCAGCCACTCGTTCGCCCCGGCGGGGGTACCGAGCTGGTCGACGCGGTGGCCGCCGGGCAGCGCGACGGCGCTGTTGGCGAGGGCGAGCGAGGGGTACTGCTCCGCGCCCGGCGCAGGCGGCAGCCCGGGATCGGGAATCGCGGTCTCTTCCATGACCCTCATGCTACCGCCTGTTCTCATCCATGATTCTCACGTTATTCGTTGCTCTCAAACGTGAGATCCGGTTAGGGTGATCTCACGTTTCACAACCAACCATCCGTGAGGTGCGTTTCCCGTGTCTTTCCACGCCGCAGTGACCGCGCAGTTCCCCGTCCGCGTCTTCGGCGGTCCGACCGCCCTCTTCGAGTACGGCGGTCTGCGGTTCCTGACCGACCCCACCTTCGACGGCCCCGGCCAGTACCCCCACGAGGGCGGACCGGTGCTGACCAAGACGGCCGGTCCCTCCGCCGCCCCCGCCGACCTGGGCCGCGTCGACGTGGTCCTGCTCTCCCACGACGAGCACGCCGACAACCTCGACCACTCCGGCCGGGCCCTGCTCGCCGACGTCCCCCTCACCCTCACCACCCCCGGCGGCGGCACGCGCCTCGGGGACGGGGCCAGGGGGCTCGCCGACTGGGAGTCCGTCGAGCTGGACCGGCCCGACGGCGGCACCCTCACCGTGACCGCCGTGCCCGCCCTCCACGGCCCCGGGGCGCGTGAGGAGATAGAGCCGATCACCGGCCAGGTCGTCGGTTTCGTCCTGACCGGTGAAGGGCTGCCCACCGTCTACGTGAGCGGCGACAACGCCTCCCTCGACCTGGTCAGGGAGATCGCCGAGCGCTTCGCCCCGGTGGACACCGCCGTCCTCTTCGCCGGGGCCCCCCGCTTCCCCGTCCTCTTCGGCGGCGCATTCATCGTCCTGAGCAGCGAGCAGGCCGTCGAAGCCGCCGGGATCCTCGGCGCGCGCCGGGTCGTCCCCGTCCACTACGACAGCTGGGCCCACTTCACCGAGGGCCGCGACGAGCTCGTCGCGGCCTTCACCGCCGCGGGTCTGGCCGACCGTCTGGACCTGGGCGAGCGGGGCTGACCCGGCCGGGCGCGGACGCCCGGCGTCCACGGCAGTGGTGCGGCCCGCCGTACCGCCGCCCCGCGGGGCCCGGCCGCCCACCCCACCGGGCCGTGAGCGCCGGTCCGGCGGGGTGAGGGGCGACCGGTCGTGAGACAGTCGCTCCCGGCCGGACCCGCGGCCGTGAAGGAGAAGGACCCATGAGAGTGCTGCCCGCCGTCACCGGCCGCGACGAGTTCGACGCCCTGGTCGTCAGGACCGACCACCACGACGACCGGGCGTGGCGGAACGTGGTGGCGGCGCTGAGGGAGCCCTACGGGGACGGGCGGTTCGAGGCGCGCGTCCACTTCGTCGACGATCCGGCCTGGGACGGGGCGACCACCGACGAGGTGCTGGCCGCGGTCCGCGCCGACGAGGACCTGGCCGTCGTCTTCCTCGCCGACCGGGTGACCATGCGGGCCGAGGACCACGTGCTGCTGGCGGTCACCACGTCGACGCGGGAGGAGTGCGAGGACGAGGAGGACTACCGGCAGCTGACGGAGTTCGGCCGCGGGTTCCGCACCGTCCCCGCGGGTGTCCACGACGTCCACGCGAACCTGGGTCTGGGGAACCTGGGCTTCGAGGAGTACGCGGCATGGGCCCAGGACGATCCCGAGGGCGTCTACCGGCCCTCCTGAACGGCCGCCTCGGACCGGGTGGGCCCGGGAGGCCGTCGCGTCGTACGCGTGCTTCCGGGGTCCGGCGGACCGCGACGCGTCGGCGGCTCCCTGCGGGGCCCGACGCGCGCGGCCCCGCTCCGGCGGAGGCGCCGCCGGGTTCCACGACTCGGCGGCGCCTGCGTCCTTCCCGGTGCTCCGGCCGGCGGTCAGCCGGTGAAGCCCGCGGTGATGGAGGTGAACTGCCAGCTGGGGCGGTCGCGGTTGACCGACCAGAAGGCGAGGCGGCCGATGTGGTGGGAGTTGGCCCAGTCGCGGATCTGGGTCCAGATCTGCGGGGTGGTGATCTCCCCGGTGTCGCTGCTGTCGTTCATGCCCGAGATGCCGATGTGGGCGTAGGCCTCCGCGTCCGACCAGCCGAAGGTGGACTTGAGCTTGTTCTTCAGGCCCTCGGTGGCCCGGACGGTGTTGCCGTACATGTCGGCGCCGCCGCCGAAGTTGAACGGCATGACGGTGAAGTTGTCGATGTCCGCCTGGAGGGCCGCGGCCCGCTCGATGAGGCGGTTGCCCCAGGAGTTGGGACCGGTGTTGAGGGTCGGGAAGGTGAGGATCGTCTTCAGGCCCGGGTTGTTCTGCTTGACGATCTTCAGGGCGGTGAGGATGCGGTCCTGGACCACCGCGTTCTCGAACTCGTCGGTGTTCTCGATGTCGACGTCGATGGCCTTGAGGTCGTAGGCGTCGATCACCTTCTGGTACGCGCCCGCGAGGGCCTCGGGGGTGGAGCAGTTGGGGCCGAGCTTGTTGCCGCTCCAGCCGCCGATGGACGGCACGATGTCGCCGCCGGCCGCGCGGATCGCCTTGATGGTGCTCTCGTCCACGCCGCCGGTGAGCGGGCGCTGACCGTCCCATGCCGGGTTGCAGCCGTTCTGGGCGAGGACGAAGGCCATGGTGAACCACTTGATGCCGGTGGCACGCATCACCTCGGTGGCGTTCGGCGGGTTGCCCCAGCCGAGGTAGAGGTAGGGCGCGGCCTGGACGAAGCCGGGGGTGCCCCCGCCGCCCTCGTCGGTGGTCGCGGTGACGGCCGCCGAGGCCGGGGAGGTGTTGCCCGCGCGGTCCTCGGCGTGCACGGTGAAGCTGTAGGCGGTGTTCGGCGACAGGCCGGTGACGGTGGCCTGGGTGCCGGTCACCGAGGCCACCGGGGTGCCGCCGCGGAAGACGTCGTAGCCGGTGACACCCACGTTGTCGGTGGCGGCGTCCCAGGCGAGCGAGACGCTGGTCGCCGAGGTGCCGGTGACCCGGAGGTTGCCCGGGGCGGTGGGGGCCTGGGTGTCGTCGCCCCCACCGGGGCCGTCGAGGCTGATGTCGTCGGCGTGGTAGGTGCCCTGGCCGTACCAGCCGTGCAGGTAGACCTCGGCGCTGGTCTGGGTGGCGCCGGTGGTGAACGAGACGGTCAGCCTGGTGTAGTCGGAGGCGGAGGACGTCCAGGTGGACGCGCCACCGGTCACCCCCAGGTGGACGTAGGAGCCGCGCACCCAGCCGGACAGGCTGTAGGTGGTGTTCGGCTGGACGGGGACCCGCTGGGCACACCGGGCGGTGTCGCCGGCGGTCGCGGCGCCCGCGAGTGCCTTGGTGCCGCTGCGCACGGGGCTGCCGACCACCGAGCCGGTGCCGCCGGAGCAGGACCAGCCGGACAGGGTGCCGGACTCGAAGCCGGGGTTGGACAGCAGGTTGGCGGCGTGCGCCGGGCTCGGCGTGGTCAGCGCGCCCAAGCCGGCGAGTAAGAGCGCGTTCAGGCCGGCGAGCAGCCGGTTTCGGGTACGCACGTGGCCTCCGGGTGGGGTGGGGGTGGCAGGGGTGACGAGACCAATTTTTGGCGTGCACATGCCAAGAAATTGGTCTGGACCTTTCAGGAGGATTCAAGCCTGGCCGCAGGGGCCCGTCAAGGGGTACGACCGGGCGCGCCGCCCCGCGGCGAGCGGACCGGCGCACCCTCTGCCGTCGGACGGAGGTGACCAGGGGCCGTCTCCGGCAACGGTCAGACCGTGGGCCGCCGGGAGGCGCCGCGGCCGAGATGGACCGGTGGGCACGGAGAGCGTAGGCCGGTGGGGGCGGGGCGGTGGACGTGAGGAGCGCGGGCCGGTGGGGGGCGATGGTGTGGGCGGGGAGGTTGCGGGGGGCGCGCCCGCCCGGGGTTCGTGGTCACCAGGGCGGGTGCGGCGGGCGGAGGGCCGCCCCCGCTGCGCGCCACGGCGGGAATTGACATCACCGGCGCGTCAATCGCCGTGATCCAGGCGTTGGTCCCGGCGAGCCGGGTGGTGCGAAGCTGAGGCCTCGCCTTCCCCGGCGATCCGGCGCACAGCGAGAGGCAGTTCCCATGGACGTCTTCACGACGGACAACGGTTCGGTTCGGGGCTTTCGGGCCTCCGCCGACGTCGTCGCCGTCCTCGGCATCCCCTACGCCGCCCCGCCGTTCGGCGCCAACCGGTTTCGCGCGCCCCTCCCCGCAGCGGCGTGGACCGGGGTGCGGGACGGTACGGCCTTCGGCCCGATCGCGCCCCAGTCGGCGCGACTGCCCGGTGCGCCCGTGTGGTCCCCCGGCGACGAGGACGTCCTCACCGTCAACGTCTGGACCCCGTCCCCCGGCGGCGGCCGCCTGCCCGTCCTGGTCTGGATCCACGGCGGCGCCTACACCTTCGGCTCCTCGGCCCAGCCCGACTTCGACGGCACCGCGCTGGCCCACGCCGGTCTGGTCGTGGTCACCCTCAACCACCGGATCGGCTTCGAGGGCTTCGGCCGTGTCCCGGGCGGCGGAGGGACGGCCCACCCGGACAACCGGGGCCTGCTCGACCTGGTCGCGGCCCTGCGCTGGGTACGGGGGAACATCGCCGCCTTCGGGGGCGACCCCGACAACGTCACGGTCGCCGGCCACTCCTCCGGGGCCGCCTCGGTCGCCTGCCTGATGGTGATGGACCGCGCCCGCGGTCTGTTCCACCGCGCCATCGCCCACAGCCCCGCCAGTCCCTGCCACACGCGCGACATCGCCGAGGCGACCACCCGCGAGGTCGCCGCGGCGGCGGGCCGCCCCGCCACGCCCGAGGGCCTGGCCTCCGCGTCCCCCCAGGCGCTGGTCGCCGCCTCCGACCGCGTGGTCGACGGCTACCGGCGTGACCCCGCCTCCGGGTCCCGCCACTACGACCCCTCGCTCTACGCCCCCGTCCTCGACGGTGACGTCCTGCCCACCGACCCCCTCACGGGAATGGACGCCGGTACGACCCGGGGAGTGGACCTGCTGGTCTGCCACACCACGGAGGAGTACTGGCTGCTCGACGCCGTCGGCAGCAGCGCGAAGATCACCACCGAGGGCCGACTCGCCCTGTTCGCGCAGGACTTCGGCCTCCCCGACGGCCTGGTGGCCGGCTACCGCGCCGCGATGCCCCACGCCCCGGTGCTCGACGTCTACCTCGCCGTCTTCGGCGACCTGGTGTTCGGCGAGTACGGCAACCGGCTCGCCGAGCGCCACGCCCGAGCCGGCGGCCGGGCTTTCCTGTCGCGCTTCGACCGCCGGCGCAGCGGCCCGGACGGGCTCGTACGGGCCTGGCACTGCGCGGACGTCCCCTTCGCCTTCGGCAACCTGGACGACGAGCGCCTGGCCTTCCTCATCGGCGGCGCGCCCACCCCCGCGGACCACGCACTGGCACGCCGCATGGTCCGTGCCTGGGCCGACTTCGCCGCCACCGGGGACCCGGGCTGGCCCCCACTGGACGGCTCCTCCGGCCCGGTCAGGACGTGGGACACCGGCGACAGCCCCACCGACGGACGGCCGCCCACCGCTGACCGCGCCCTGTGGGCCGGGGTCGACTTTCCCGTCCTGCGTCCGTGAACCGGTCGAAGGACTCACCGCCGCAGGTGCGCGCCCGGCGCGGGCGCGGGCGCCCGCGCCGGACAAGGCCGGTGGTTTACGCGATTCCGGGCGTCCGTCCGCGGACCAGACTTCGTGGACCGTTGTCCTTCCGTACGGAGGTGCCGATGTCCGGTCCGCCCAGAAGGTGCTCGGCGGAAAGCCGTCGATTAATGTCACGGACTCGACAAGCAGGGGTGTTGACGGGCGCCCTGCTGCTGTCGGTCGCCGCAACGGCCTTCGTTCCCGCCGCGGCGGCCGAGGGCCCGACCGTCACGACCCGGTACGGGCAGGTACGGGGGAAGACGAGTGGGACCGCCCACTCCTTCCTCGGCCTCCCGTACGCCGCACCACCGGTCGGGACCCTGCGGTGGAAGCCGCCGTCCCCGCCCGCGCGCCGGCCGGGCGTCCGGGACGCCGGCACCCCGGGCAACCCCTGCGTGCAGCACGTCCGGTCCAGTCCCTGGGGCAACCTCGCGGGACCCGGCACGCCGAGCGAGGACTGCCTGTACCTGAACGTCCACACACCCGCGCAGCGGTCCCTCCAGAGGCGGCCGGTGATGGTGTGGATCCACGGTGGCGGCTTCACCGTCGGCTCCGGCGCGTTCTACGACGGCGGCACCCTGGCCTCCCGGGGCGACGTGGTCGTCGTCACCCTCAACTACCGGCTCGGCGCGTTCGGCTACCTCGCCCACCCGGACCTGGCCCAGGAGTCACCGCAGGGGCTCTCCGGCAACTACGGGCTGCTCGACCAGCAGGCCGCCCTGCGCTGGGTGCACGACAACATCGCGGCGTTCGGCGGCGACCCCGGCAACGTGACGGTCTTCGGCGAGTCGGCGGGAGGCGGCAGCGTCTGCCACCACCTGGTCTCGCCCCGCACGACCGGCCTGTTCGACCGGGCCATCGCCCAGTCCGGCTGCGGGTTCCCCCTGCCCACCCACGCCTCGCAGCAGAACCGCGGCCGGACCTGGGCGGACTCCCTGGGCTGCGCGGACGTCGCCTGTCTGCGCGCGAAGACCGCCGACGAGCTGCTCACCGCCTCGACCGGCCCCACCACCCGCTGGACCCCCAACGTCGACGGCAGGGTCCTCCCGCTGCAGGTGCCGGACGCGCTGGAGAGCGGGCGGTTCCACCGGGTCCCCGTCCTCCAGGGCACCACCGCCGACGAGGGCCGGCTCACCGTGGCGACCACCTACGACCTGGCCGGCCGGCAGCTCACCGCCGCGGACTACCCGGTCGCGGTCCGCGCGCTCCACGGCGAACGGGCCGACGAGATCCTGACCCGCTACCCGCTGACGGACCACGGGACGCCCGCGGAGGCCCTGGGCGCGATCCTCACGGACTCCCAGTTCGCCTGCCCCCAGTCCCGCACCGCGGGCCTGATGGCCGAACACACCCCGTCCTACCAGTACGAGTTCGCGGACCGCCACGCCATGGACCACCTGAACCTGCCGATCGGCTTCCCGATCGGCGCCCCGCACGGGTCGGAGATCCGGTACGTCTTCGGCGGCGTCGCGGGGCCCCCCGCCCAGCGCGCCCTGTCGGACAGGATGCTCGACTACTGGACCGGCTTCGCCAGGACCGGCGTCCCCCACGCCGTGAACGCGCCGCGCTGGAAGCCCTTCCCGAAGGTGCAGACACTCGCCCCCGAGGCGATCACCTCGGGGGTCACCTTCCCCCGGGACCACCGGTGCGACCTGTGGGACCGACCCGCCTCCTGACGGCCTGACCCGACCGGTGCGCGGTGGCGCCCCCGGCGGGCCGCTCCCCCGCCCGGCGCCACCGTGCACCCGGCCGGCCGGTCCCCCCGGGGTACCGGCCGGCCCCGTCCGCGCGCCCGCTCGGGGCGCGGCCGCGCGAGCGCCGCGACCGTCGTGGCGTGGAGGCGCCACCAGTCCTCCCGCTGCTGCCCGTCGGCGCGGTCGGCCAAGGCGGCTTCGGCGTGGTCCAGCACCGGATCGGGATGCCGGCGTGCGAGCCGCCTCCAGTCGTCGACGGCGTGCACGAGTCCGGGCAGCCACCGGGACACGAAGGGGGTGGAGCAGGCCGGCAGCAGCCGCGCGGCCTCGGTGTCGCCCCACTCCGCGCGCAGCCGCACCACCAGGCGTTCGGCGAGCGCGGTACGGCCGCCGGAAGGCGAGCAGGCGTGCCAGCCGGCGCCGCAGGGCCTCCGGCGCGTCGTCGTACGCCACCTCCACCGCCTCGTCCGGTACCGGCAGGACCCGGGCGGCGCGCAGGGCGTACCCCGCGACGACCGGGTCGGGGTCGGCCAGCCGCTCCGCGAGGAAGCCGGCGTCCCGTCCGACGGAGGCCGCCAGCGCCGCGAGCCGCCGTTCGTACGGCCCGCGCGCGTCCAGGTCGGTGAGCAGCGCCGTGAGGTGCCCGCCGTCCGCCAGCCGGCGGGCGGACGTCGCGGTGAGGGAGAGGCGGGCGGGGAACAGCAGGGGTTCGAGTGCGGAGAGCAGCCGCTCCGCGGTGGTCGGCATGCGCCGATTGTGTCCGAGGAGATCCGCACGGGCGATCGAATATGCGGGCGCTTCCGCGGCCGGTCGGCGCGACGCCCGGACGGGGGGAGGCCCTTCGCGGCCGCGGGGGCTCAGGCGTGGGAGAGGGAGAACGACACGAGGAAGCCGCACACCGTGATCAGGCCCATGGCGAGGTGCGTGTCCTCGAACGCCTCCGGGATCATGGTGTCGGCGATCATCGCCAGGATGGCCCCGGCCGCCACCGCGGTCACCGCCGCCACGGCCGCCACCGGCAGGGCGCCCGCCACCGCGTACCCGAGCACCGCCGCCACCGTGCCGGCCAGCGCGATCGTCCCCCACACGCCGAACACGTAGGCCCTGCCGCGGCCCGCCCGCCTCATGCCCGCCGAACTGGACAGCCCTTCGGGCACGTTGCTGAGGAACACGGCGACCACCGTCACCAGGCTGACCGCGCCCCCTTGGAGCAGGCTCATCCCGATGACCGCGGACTCCGGTACGCCGTCCAGCAACGCGCCCAGGGCCAGGGCCGTCCCGGAACCGGCCTGCTGCTCCTCCGACGGCTGTATGCGGTGGCCGCTGCGCTTGCGGTGGCGCGCCCCGCGCCGCGCCAGCCAGGCGTTGCCCGCCGTGTAGGCGACGGCTCCTCCCACGGTGCCGATCACCGCGGGAGCCAGGCCGCCCTCGTCGTACGCCTCGGCGACCAGCTCGAACGACACCGCCGACAGCAGTACGCCCGCGCCGAACGCCATCACCGACGCGACGAGCCACCGGGGCACTCGCAGTCCGTATCCGATCGCCGCGCCCAGCAGCAGCGCGGAACCGGCCACCAGACCCCATGCGCCGGCTTCCAGAATGTCAGGCATGCCACCTCCCTTACCCGTTACAGTCCTTCTGCTGCATTCCACCGAATCATGACGTTTTCCCGTCGTCCGGCAGAGTGTCCCCATCGCCCGGGTCCGGGCGGCCGTGCGGCGGGGCCCGGCTCCGCCGGTTCGGGATTGCCCGCCGGATCCACGGATGTCCTCGGACTCAGGGGGCACGCGTAGTCCGTGCCCGCACACGGAAGGGCTCACGGCCGGGCTGCCGGGCAGCGGCCGGACACGGACCGGGCGTGCCCGGCATGACGGCAGGTGGGCGGGCGGACAGCGGCAGGTGACGGCAGAGCGCAGGGAGCACAGATGAAGGTCCGCCCGTGGTTGGCCCAACCGGACTGGCGGCTCACGACCCACGTGGTCGCCGGCCGCTACCGCCTTGACGACCTGTTGGGGCGCGGGGGCACGGCCGAGGTGTACAAGGCGTTGGACCTGCGGCTGCGGCGGCCGGTGGCGATCAAGGTCTTCCGTCCCGACGGCGACGACCAGCCGGAGGAGCGCTTCGGTGACGAGGGGCGTCTGCTGGCCCAGCTCCAGCACCCCGGTCTGGTGACCGTGTACGACTCGGGCCAGGAGGACGGGCGGCCCTATCTGGTGATGCAGCTCGTCGAGGGAACGACGCTGCGCCGGCGTGTCGCCGCGGGGCCCCTGGATCCCGCCGAGGTCTGCCGCATAGGGGCCGCGCTGGCCTCGGCGCTGGCACACGTGCACGCGGCCCACGTCGTGCACCGCGACGTCAAGCCCTCGAACATCCTCCTGGACGGGGCGGGCACCCCGTACCTGACCGACTTCGGCATCTCCCGGCTGCTCGACTCCACCACCCACACGGCCGCCGGCGCGCTGGTGGGAACCGCGGCGTACGTGGCGCCCGAGCAGGTGCTGGGCCGGGGGGCCGGCCCGGCCGCGGACGTCTACGGTCTGGGCCTGGTGCTCCTGGAGTGCCTGAAGGGCGAAGTAGAGTACCTGGGCGCCCCCTTGGAGGCCGCCATCGCGCGGCTGCACCGGCCCCCGGTCATCCCCTCGCACCTGCCCGGTGACCTCGGCGGGCTGCTGGCGGCCATGACGGCGTCGGACGAGGACAACCGTCCGAGCGCCTCCGACTGCTCGCGGGCGCTGGCCCTCGCGGCGCAGGACGCGGCCCGCGTCCCGTCCCGGTACGGGAACGGGGCCGTGGGGAGCGGGAAGGAGGCGGAAGGGGACACGCTGCGCTCGGCGCCGGCGGCTGCCCGGACCGGCGGTGCCGGCCCGGCGGCCGGGGCACGGCCGGACGAAGGGCCCACCGCCTCCCGGCCCGTTCCCCCGCCGCGTTCCCCTCTGCGTACCGAGCGCGCCGTGCTGACGGTCGGCGCGGCGCTGGCGGTCCTCTCGGCGACGCTGACCGGTTCGATCGGCGGCCTGGCCACCGACGGCGAGGACAGGGCCTCCCGGCCGCCGCGCCAGACTGCGGTGGAACCGGCCTCTCCCCCGGCGGACCGCCCCGGCCCTTCCCCCTCCCCTTCCCCCTCGCCTGCCGCTCCCGCCCCCGACCCCGCCCCGCGGACGGTGCCCTCGGCCACCACCGAGTCGGCCCGGCAGGCCCGTTCGGCCGCCGTCGAGCGTCCGGCCCCCGCCTCCCCCGCCTCCCCGGCGCAGTACGACCCTCCGCGCGGCCGAAGCGACCAAAGCGTCCGAAGCGACGAGGGTGGCCAGGACGACCAGGACGACCAGGGCGTACGGAGTCAGGGGCGCGACAAGGACGGGCTGCCGCCGGGCAAGGCGAAGCCGCCGAAGAAGCACAAGGACTGACGTCGGGCGTCCGTGACGGCACGCGCGGTCCGGTGGCGCGGGGCAGGTCCCCGCAACGGCCGACGGCCGCCCCCGGAAGCGCGCGGGGGCGGCCGTCGGGCGGTCGGGACGGATCTAGTGCCCGGCCGCGAGTTCGCCGGTGAGCTTGCCGTGGAGGTCGGCGCTGGGGTCGTTGAGGCCGGTGATCTCGACGGTCTTGCCGCGCCGGCGGTACTTGGTCTCGACGGCGTCGAGGGCGGCGACGGAGGAGGCGTCCCAGACGTGGGCGGCGGACAGGTCGATGACGACCTTCTCCGGATCACCCGCGTAGTCGAACCGGCTGACGAGGTCGTCGGAGGACGCGAAGAACAGCTCGCCGGTGACCCGGTAGACGACCGCGGTGCCGTCGGGGTCGGTGACGGCGGTGACCTCGGCGAGGTGGGCGACGCGCTGGGCGAAGACGACCATGGCGGTGATCGAACCGGCGACGACGCCGATGGCGAGGTTGTGGGTGACGACCACGCAGACGACGGTGATCACCATGACGGTGATCTCCCCGAGGGGCATCCGCTTGAGGGTCCTGGGTGCGACGGAGTGCCAGTCGAAGGTCGCGAACGACACCATGACCATGACGGCGACGAGGGCCGCCATGGGGATGTCGGAGACGACCGGGCCGAAGACGACGCACAGCACCATGAGGAAGGCGCCGGCGAGGAAGGTGGACAGGCGGGTGCGGGCGCCGGAGACCTTCACGTTGATCATGGTCTGGCCGATCATGGCGCAGCCGCCCATGCCGCCGAAGAAGCCGGTGACGATGTTGGCGATGCCCTGGCCGATCGACTCGCGGGTCTTGGAGGAGTGGGAGTCGGTGATGTCGTCGACCAGCTTCGCGGTCATCAGCGACTCCATCAGGCCGACCAGCGCCATGGCGAAGGCGTACGGGGCGATGGTGGTCAGGGTCTCCGGGGTGAAGGGCACGTCCGGCAGCCCCGGCACGGGCAGCGAGGACGGCAGGGCTCCCTTGTCGCCCACGGTCGGGACCGCGATGGCGGCGCCGATCGTGACGGCGGTCAGGATGACGATGGAGACGAGCGGGGCCGGTACGACGGTGGTGATCCTCGGGAAGAACGCCATGAGGGCCAGGCCGCCGACGATCAGCGGGTACACGGCCCACGGCACGTCGGTCATCTCGGGGATCTGGGCCATGAAGATCAGGATGGCGAGGGCGTTGACGAAGCCGACCATCACCGAACGCGGGATGAACCGCATCAGCCTCGCCACCCCCAGCACGCCCAGGGCCACCTGGAAGACGCCGGCCAGGATGACGGCGGCGACCAGGTGCCCCAGACCGTGCTCACGGTTCAGGGGCGCGATCACGAGGGCGACGGCGCCGGTCGCGGCGGAGATCATCGCGCGGCGCCCGCCGACGACCGAGATGACGACGGCCATGGTGAAGGAGGCGAACAGGCCGGTCGCCGGGTCGACGCCGGCGATGATCGAGAACGAGATCGCCTCGGGGATCAGCGCGAGGGCCACGACCAGGCCGGCCAGCACCTCGGTGCGCCAGACCTTGGGGTCGGCCAGCCAGTCCGGCTTGAGACCGCGCAGCCGCGCGGCGGGAGTCACAGCAGCAGAAGACAAGAGGATGCGTACCTGTCGTGCTCGGGCGCACCCCGAACGGCGGGCGGGGCGTGCGGGGAGGGCGCGGAAGGCCCGGTCGGCGTTCCGCGGGCGGGCCCGAAGGGGCCGGAGGTCTTCGGGAGCGGCACGACCGGGCGCACGGGCGCGGCCGGAAGGGCCGTGTCAGCGGCGGGGCCTCTACGGCGGGCAGGCGACGGTGCGGGGCGTCATGGACTCGCGCACGCTTCTCTCCTGCGGAACCGGGGGCGCGCCGGGGGCGTCGTCGGTCCCGGCCGGAGGCGGACGGGCTTCGGCGCCCGTCCCTCATGGATCGGGAGCCGAACGGTCTGCTCGGCTCCCCACACCAGCAACTCTACCCTAACGTTAGAGTAGAGATCGGACGGCCGACGCCGGCCGCCAGGACGAGGAAGGCCGGGGGCCACGGGCGTGGACAGCGAGCACATGCAGATCGGCGAGGTCGCCGCGCGAACCGGGCTGTCCCTGCGCACGATCCGGCACTACGAGGAGACCGGGCTGGTCATGCCCTCCGCGCGCTCCCAGGGCGGCTTCCGCCTGTACACCGAGACCGACGTCGCGCGCCTCATGGTCATCCGCCGCATGAAGCCGCTCGGGTTCACCCTGGACGAGATGCGCGACCTCCTGGAGGCCATCGACCGCCTCGACGCCGACGAGCGGCCCGGCGGCGAGGAGCGGGAGGCGCTCCTGGAGCGGGTGCGCCGTTACGAGCGGTCCGCCGTGCGGAAGATCGAGGAGCTGCGGATCCAGCTGGCGCGCGCCGAGGAGTTCGCCGACGCCCTCCGCGGCCGGCTCGGGACCGCCCCTGACGAACCGGCTCCCCCCGCGCACTCCGCCGTCCCCGCCTGATCGGGGCCGGTCTCGTCCCCGCCCGATCGGGGCCGGCCCCGTGCCGGTGCCGCTCTCCCCCGCGCCCCGGGGCGCCGGCGGCCGTGGCGGGAGGCCCGCGCGCCGGCGGTGGGGGCACGCCGCGCGGACCGCCGCCGGTCAGACCGGTGAACCCCAGGCCGTCGTCAGCCCCTCCAGCCATGCGGGAGGCAGTTCGGCGGCGTCCCACTCCTCCCGCAGCGCCGTCGGCGCCGCGGCGAGCCGTTCCAGTACGGCGACGCTGGTCGGGGAGTGGATGAGCGAGTAGCGGCCGTGGATCGCGATGGCGCTGCCGGGCCCGTACTGCGCGTACAGGCGCTCCAGGCGTCCGCGGCGGGTCGAGGCGAACTCCGCCAGCCGTCCCGCGTAGCCGGCCCGCTGCCGGGAGTTCATGGTGCCGAGCACGGCGGTGAGCACCTGCTCGGAGACCTCGGGATCCAGGTCGGAGACGTCGGTGAACGAGAGGTAGAGGGGCATGACCGCCACCTTCGCCCGCTCCACCTCCATCCTCCTGACCTGGGGACGCGCGTCCTCGGGGGTGGACGACGGACCGGAGGCGACGGCGTGCCGCAACGCCCGTTCGGCGAGGCCGCCGAGCTCGTCGGTGACGGCCTGGGCGCCGTCGAGCCAACCGGACTCGTAGGGCTCGCCCTTCTCCCCCGGAGCGCTCCGCCCGCCCGCGCCGACCTCCCGGTGCGCGAGGGCGAGGGCGCCCGCCTCGACGAGCCCGATCAGCTCCTCCGCCTCGCCGGAGGAGACCCCCGCCCGGGCGAGGAGTTGGAGGAGCGTTCTCTTCGCGTTGAGGACGCTGACCGCGTCCAGCTGCTGCCGTCCTTCTTCGGCGGCGTTCATGGGGTCCTCCTCGCATGGGCGTGTGGTGCGCGTACGCGAAACGCTCCGTTCCAGGGTGCAACGCTCGGTGGCCGTGCTGAGCTCCCTTCGGGTGCGGCGTGCCCACGTTCCCACTCCTCCGGCCCCCGGACGCCCGGGACACGGGCAGCGGCCGCCGTCCGGGCGCGGGGCTACCCGTGGGCCGCGCCGGCGGCCTCCGCGGCCGCGACGATCGCCTGCAGCGACGCAAGGTGGCCGGCCAGGGCCTTGTTGCCCGCGCGGGTGGCCGCCAACCAGGTCTTGGGGCGTTTGCCCACGTACCCCTTCCTCACGGTGACGTAGCCGGCTTCCTCCAGAACGCCCGCGGTCTTGCTGAGCACCGAGTCCGACACCTGGCAGTAGTCGCGCACGGCGGAGAACTCGGCCTCGGTGCAGCCGCTCAGGAAGGCCAGCACCGTCAGGCGCGTCGGGTGCTGGAGGAGCGGCTCCAGCGCGGTCACGCGGCGCCCTCCCGCCCGCGGCGGACGCGGGCGTCCAGCATGCCGCACGCCCGCCAGAACGCCGCGCCCGCCGCCGTCCCCGCGGCGCCCGCCACCCACCGCACGTCACCGCCGGCCGCCCACGCCGCGCCGGCCGCCGACGCGCCCGCGGCCAGGACCTGCAGGACCGCCGACAGGACGTGGGGGCCGAGTCCCGGCGCCCAGCGCCTGGCCACGCCGCCGCTTCGCACGGCGATCGCCGCGGCACCCCCGCTGAACGCCGCGAAGACTCCCGCGAAGACGCCGACGAGCCAGGACCATCCCGCTCCCAGGGCCTGGCCGACCGCGATCCCGTAGACCGAGAACGCCAGCGCGAAGACCGGGCCGTACCACTTCGGGGTGGGCTGCGGAGCCTCGGCGGCGGCGCGGGCGCGCTCCGCCAGAGCGAGCGCCTTCACCGCGGGAAGCGCCGCGTCCGAACCGTCGATCGCCATGATCGTCCCCTCTCGTCCCTCTTGCGTTCCATGATGGCATGTACTTTCCCAATCGGAAACTACTTTCCTTCGAGGCGCCTCTCCGTACCGGTCCCCCGAGCCCTGCCGGTCCGCGCCCGGAGGGCGGAGGCGTCGGGGGCGCCCCCGCGCGGCGGTACGGGCGAGGGGACCCGGGCCGCCGCGACGGGCGGTACGGGCTACACCTCGATGTACGCGACGACCACCACGGTCCTGAGCGCGGTCACGGAGTACAGGACCCGCACGGACTCGACTTCGTCGGTGTACTGGCGCAGTTGCGGACCGGTGGCCCCGCCGGGGATCGGCTCGCCGATCCCCGGGTCGACGGAGATGACGACCAGGGCACGGTCCAGGGCGTGGATCTCCGCCTCGGTGGTGATGTCCTCCAACTGCCCGGCCGCGGAGTCGGAGAAGGCGACGCGGGCGCGGCGGGGGCCGTTCCGCGGGGTCATCAGGCGACGGCCCGGCGCTGGGCGGCGGTCTCGGCGGCGGGGGACGGCTGATCGCTCATCGGAAGCTCCAGGGGCAGAACCGGCGTGTCCCGCCCCAGTGTCGCCGGTCCCGGACGTCCGGAACCATGCGGGTGGCCGGCTCCCGGACACGGCGGCCGGCCGGGGGCGTGCTCCGGACCGGACGCCGACCGGCGACGGGTCCCCGTACGCGCGCTCTCCCCCGAACGCCCCGGTCCGAGTGCACACCGGTCGCACCGCTCCCAGACTGAAGCGGCCCACCTCCGAGAGAAACGAGGCCCTCATGAGGATGATGCTGGTGATCCACATGGACACGCAGAAGGCCAGCGAGCTGATCAGGGACAACGAGATGGAGCAGTTCATGCAGTCGGCGATGGAGCGACTGCGGCCGGAAGCCGCGTACTTCGGCCCGCACAAGGGGGTGCGCACCGGGTTCATCGTCATGGACCTGGAGGACCCCTCTCAGCTCCCGAGCATCTCCGAACCCTTCTTCTCCCGGCTCAACGCCACGATCGAGGCGTTCCCGGTGATGACCGTCGACGACGTGCGGGCGGGTCTGCAGCGGTACGCCTCGGCCTGAGCGGAACACTCACCGCGAACGCCCCTCGTCCCCGGAGGGGCGGGGGCTCCACCGGACGCCGCCCCGGCGCGTCGACCGGCTCGGCCGTCGGCGGTGCCCGGCTCACCGGCGGCGGGCGGCGCGTCGGCGGGGTGGCGCGTCGGCGCGCGACGGGCGCGCGAGGAGCGGCGCGGGCCCGGGAAAGCGGCCGGAAGGCGGCCGGGAGCGGACGGGGTCCGGGACCGACACACGGCGCTTCCCCGCGGTCGGCCCCGGCGGGCCCGATAGTGGACGCATGGAACAGACCAGGCACGCCGGGCTCTTCACCCGCCGCTTCGGGCCTTCGCCGCGCGAGGGGGTTCCGGCCATGGTGCTGGTGCACGGGCTGGGGCTCTCGGGGCGGTACTTCGTGCCGCTCGCACGGCGGCTGGCGGCGGGCGGGGCGAGCGTGTTCGTCCCGGACCTGCCGGGCAACGCGCGGTCGCGGGCCGCCGTACGCCGCATGCCCGACGTGGGGGCGCTCGCCGACGCGATGGCCCACTGGCACCGGCAACTCTCCCTGGGGCCGTGCCTGCTCGTGGGCAACTCGGTCGGCTGCCAGGTCATCGCGGCCCTCGCCGCCCGCCACCCCCGTGTGGTGCGCAGGGCGGTGCTGGTCGGCCCGGCGCTCGACCCGGGCGCGTCCGGCTGGCGCCAAGCGGGGCAGCTCCTCGCGGACGCGCCCCGCGAACCGCTCTCCCTGCTCGCCATGGCGACGGCCGACTACCTGCTGACCGGTCCCCTGCGCTTCGCCGCGTCCTTCCGTCACGCCCTGCGGGACGCGGCCGAGTCGTTCGAGGTGAACCTGGCCCGGGTCCGGGCGCCGACGCTCGTCGTACGCGGGGCGGGCGATCCCCTCGCCTCCGGCTCCTGGGTACGGCAGGTGGCGCGCACGGTCGCCGACGGGCACGTCGCCGAGGTCCGGGGCGCCGCGCACGCGGCCCACTACAGCGCGCCGGACGCCGTGGCCGCGCTGGTCAGGGCGTTCGCCGCGGGAGGACGCGGGTGAGACCGCCGAGGACCTCCACCCGTACGCGGCCCGAGCGTGACGGCCGGCCCTCGCCCTGGGCGCGTGTCCTGCCGGGCATCTCCCCGGAGCGCCGCGGCCTGGTGCTGGCCTGGTGGGGGTTCGCCCTCGCCTTCGGCGGGATGCGCCTGCTCACCTGGCTCATCCACATCGACGTGGCGGGGCTGGGCGACGTCCAGGCGGGCGGGGTGCACATCCACCACTACGTGTGGGGCATCCTGGTGCTCGCGGCCGTCGGCGTGGCGGGCCTGGTCCAGCGCTCCGCGCGGGCGCGCGCGTGGATGGGCCTCGCCTACGGGGTGGGTCTGGCCCTGGTCCTGGACGAGGCGGCACTGCTGATCAGCCTGGAGGACGTGTACTGGGACACCGAGGGCTGGGTCAGCATCGCCCTGGCCCTCGCCGTGCTCGCCCTCGCGGGCGGCGTTCTCGCCGTCACACGGTACCGGCGCTCCTCCACGGGGGCCGGCGACGGGTGAACCGGGCACCCGGCCGCACCGCGCCGAAGCACGCGGCGGGAGGGCCCGGCCGATCGGGGAGACCGGCCGGGCCGCGCGGGGGGCGGTCGCCCCCCGGGAGGCTCCCCGGGAGCCCGGCCGAACGGCCGTCCCCGGGCGACGGGCGGGGGTCGGGGGCGCTGTCGCCCCCGCAACCGCACCGGAGAGGGGCGAGGGGGCCGGGGAGATCCCCGCCCGGTGTCCCGGGAGACCGGGGACGGCTGCCCGGCGGCGTGACCGGCCGGAAGCGGCCCGGTGCCGGGAAGTGTTTCTCATATGCGCCTTCCCCGGGCCGCACCATCCACGGGAGTCTGGTCACCGAGCCCGGTGAACGGTCGGCGTAGCCCGGATGGAGGATCGCTGGTGAATTGCCAACGTTGCGGTGCACCCGCGTTACAGCAGGGTGGCGGCTGGGTGTGCTCTCAGGCATGCGGTTGGTCGAGCGTGTCGCCCCCTCCGACACGGGTAGGTTCTTGCGGCGATGACCAGTAGATGGGAACCGGAACGCGAACCGGCCACGGCGACGCAGACGACACCGGAGATCACGACGACGATGTGTTCGGCGTGCGGGTCGCAGGTGTCCGGGCTGAACGGCCGGTACGCGTGCGGGGTGTGCGGCTGGGTGAACAACTGGGCGGAGGGGCACACGGCCCTCCCCCACGCCGGGGAGGACCGGGACCCGCCGGAACCGTGAGCCCGCCCCTGGACCCGGTGTGCCGCCGTGGTCGCGCAGCGCGTTCGCCGCCTTGCCGAAGGCCGAGTCCCTCCTCGTGTCGAACTCCTCCTCGGTGAAGACCGCTTCAGTGAAATGCGGCGGGATGCCCGCGCCGTCGAAGGTCCTGCCCGGCGTGGGGGGTGTCCTCGCCCACATGCCCGCCGAAGCCGGAGAGCCGCAGACAGCCCTGCCCGCCGGAGAGGGCGGCGTAGGTGATCGGCCCGTGGGCGAAGTCCTGGAGGTTCCGGGCGTCCCCGGAACCGCGCTCCACGACGGACTTCCTGACTTCGGTCTCCGCTTCCCTGATCCGCCCGCCGGTCCCGCGCTGTCCGGGGAGGGCCGACCGCCCCGCAACCGGCGGTCCCGCGCCGGCGGATCGTCCCGTGAAGCCCTCCGGCCCCGTCCCGGGCGGGGACGGGGCCGGAGGACCGGAGGTCCGGGGGCGGGGAGGGCGGCCGGTTCGGGCATCCGTCGTGCGGTGGCGCCCGGCCCCGGACAGCGCTCGCGCCGCGGCCCGGGGGCCGGCTCCGGGGGCGTACGGGGTCCCCGCGGCTGGGGCCCGCCGGCTCCGCTCACGGCGGGTCAGGCCGGGGCTCCTCCCCCGGGCCGCCAGAACCCGCACAGCTCCCGGACGAGTTCCTCGGGTGCCTCTTCGGCGATGTGGTGGCCGGATTCGATCGGGCCGCCCTCCAGACGGCCGCTCACCCACTCCCGCCACACGCCCAGGACGTCGCCGTAGAGGTCGACCATGTCGTCACCGGTCGCCCAGAGCACCTGCACCGGGCAGGCGACGCGCCGTCCGGCCTCCCGGTCGGCGTCGTCGTGCTCCCGGTCGACGCCCAGGCCGGCCCGGTAGTCCTCGCACATGGCGTGCACGGTGGCCGGGTCGTGGATGGCGCGGCGGTAGTCCTCGTACGCCTCGGCGCCCATCCGCCCCGCCTGCTCCGCGGCCTCGTACCAGGCGTCCGGGTCGGCGTTGATGACCCGCTCGGCGGGCTTGGCGGTCTGTCCGAGGAAGAACCAGTGCCACCAGCGCGCGGCGAACCTCGCGTCGCAGCGCCGCAGCGCCTCCCCGATGGGCACGGCGTCCAGCACGCTCAGCGCGGAGACGGCCTGCGGGTGGTCCAGGGCGAGGCGGGTGGCCACGTACGCCCCCCGGTCGTGGCCGACGACGGCGAACCGCTCGTGTCCCAGGCCGCGCATCAGCGCCAGGCAGTCCCCGGCCATGGCGCGCTTGGAGTACGGGCGGTGCTCCGGGTCGGTCGGGGGCTTGGAGGACCCTCCGTAGCCGCGGAGGTCGGGGCAGACGACCGTGTACCCGGCGGCGACCAGCAGCGGGGCGACCCGGTGCCAGGTCGCGTGCGTGCGGGGGTGTCCGTGCAGGAGCAGCACCGCCGGGCCGCCGCCGCCGTACCGCACCCGTAACCGGGCTCCGTCCCCCTCGCGCCGCGTCAGCGTGAATTCGTCGAACACGTGACCTCCTCAAGGTCGGCGTCGCTTGCCGCCTGCCCGGGATCACCCCGTCCACACGGTCGCCGCGCCGCTCCGCCGGGCGGGTCCCGCCGCGCGCCGGGGCCGTGATCGGCCGACTGCTTCCCGGCGGCCGGGGTGGGACCGCTCGCCCCCGACCGCACCGGACACGGGTGGCGCCGGAGCGGGCCCGAGGGGCCGGGTGCCCCGTTCGGCCGCGCCGCGTGGCCTCCGGCTGTGCGGACCGGGCGGTCCTGCGGTTAGCGTCGAAGGGTCGTGACCGCTCCGGCGGCCGCGGCCAACCCGCATCCGGTGTCGGAACTTGGAGCTGCTCGTGGACAGGTCAGCGCTGGCGGAGGCAACGGCCCGCAAGACGGCGGAGCACGGCGGCCAGGTCTCGGCCGAGGACGTCGAGCGGGTGCTGGAGGCCCTGTTCGGCACGGTGGCGGACGCCGGGGCCCTGGCCGAGGCGCTCCGGCGGGACCAGTCCGTCAGCCTCATGGGCTTCGGCAGTTTCCACCTCGAGAACGGGACGGCGGTCCTGCGGCCCGGGCAGGCGCTGACCGAGTACCTCAACGGCGACGTCGACTGACCCGTCCGCCGGGCGGGGCATCCGCCGTCCGGTCGGCGGGCGCGGTCACGGCGCCCCCGCCGGGCGGTGTCAACCCGGGGCGTTCGCAGTGGGTTCGCCCGGAGGGCCGCGGCGACGCCGTGCGGGTCGGCCGCCATGGCGCGCCCCGTCTTGTGCGACCAGTCGCGACCGCGTTCGTCGTCCGGGTGGTCGGGGTCCGGGTGCCGGTACGTCCACGCCTGGCCCGGGACGGTGTGGCCGATGTCCCCGGCGCCCCGGCGAGCTCGCTGATGAGGTGGTGGGCGCCGTCCTCGTCGCCGGTGCGACCACGCCCGCGACGCGGTCGTTGGCGACGGGCTGCCCCTGGCCGTCGGTCTCCGACAGCATCGCGTCCATGCGTTCGAGCACCTGTCGCGCGACGGAGGACGGGCGGCCCGGCCAGGTGGGCGACGCCATGACCGGGATCTCGCAGCCCGGCAGCACGTCCCCGGACGGCCCCACGCGCGGCGGCGCCACCCGGCCGACCGGGTGACGCCCGCGCACGCGCCGCGCCCGTCCGGCGCCGGAGGGGGGTGGCGCCGCCGGTGCGGGGACGGTCAGACCTCGCCGCGCCACGCGCCGGTCTCGGTGCCGCGGCTCTCGATGAAGGACTTGAACCGCTCCAGGTCGCCGGTGACCTGCCGCTTGACGAAGCCGAGCTTGTCGCCGACGGTCTCCACGAAGCCGTCGGGGTCGAAGTCCATCTGGAGCATGACCTTGGTGGTGGCGTCGTCGATGCGGTGGAAGGTGACGACGCCGGCCTGCTTCACGTCACCGCCCACGGTCGTCCAGGCCACCCGCTCGTCGGGGATCTGCTCGGTGATCTCGGCGTCGAACGACCGCTCCGTGCCGTTCACGTTGGTGGTCCAGTGGGTGAGGGTGTCGGTGCGCTGCTCGATCCGCTCCACGCCCTCCATGAACTGGGGGAAGGTCTCGAACTGGGTCCACTGGTCGTAGGCGGTGCGGACCGGGACGTTGACGGTGATGGATTCCTCGACCTGCGACATGCGGAAAGTCCTCCTGTGGGTCGGTGCGGCCCCGTCGGGGAGCCGTGGGCTTCCGTTACCGGAGACGGTCGTGTACCCCCGTCCCCCGATGTCATGACGCCCGGAAGATCCCTCTTCGGCGCGTTCGGCCGGGATCGCCCCGCGGTGACGGTTCCGGTCCCGTGCGGCGGGCGCCGGCTCGCGGCGGCCCCGCCCGTCGCGCGGGACGCGCGCCCACGCGGCCCGGAGGCCGGCCACCGCCGTCCCCGGGCCCCCGGCGGGCGGGGACGGCGGGGCGGCCCGGATGATCGGGGTCATGCTGCTCGAGTCTTCGTCCGTCGCCGCGCTGGCCGTGGTGCTGGTGTGCGCCGTCGTCCGTCCCTTCCGCTGGCCGGAGGCGGCCTTCGCGGTACCCGCCGCCGCCCTGGTGGTCGCCACCGGCGCGGTCGGGCTGGAGGACGTACGGGAGGAGGCCGCCCGGCTCGGTCCGGTGATCGGGTTCCTGGCGGCGGTCCTGGTGCTCGCCAGGCTCTGCGACGACGAAGGGCTCTTCCACGCCTGCGGCACCTGGATGGCCCGCCGGTCCCGTCGCCGGCCGCGCCGGCTCCTCGGCGCGGTCTTCGCCCTCGCCTCGCTGATCACCGCCGCGCTCAGCCTGGACGCCACCGTCGTGCTGCTGACCCCGGTGGTCTTCGCCACCGCCGCCCGCATGGGTGCCCGGCCGGGTCCCCACGTCTACGCGAGCGCCCACCTGTCCAACACCGCCTCCCTGCTGCTGCCGGTGTCGAACCTGACGAACCTGCTCGCCTTCACCGCCACGGGGCTGACCTTCACCCGCTTCGCGCTGCTGATGCTGGTGCCGTGGCTGGCCGCCATCGCCGTCGAGTACGCCGTCTTCCGCCGTTTCTTCGCCGCCGACCTGGACGCGCCCGCCGAGCCGGTGGAGGAGCCCGAGCCGCCGGAGCTGCCGCTGTTCGCGCTGGTGACCGTGGCCGCGACGCTGGGCGGGTTCGCGGTGGCCTCCGCGATCGACGTCGACCCGGCCTGGGCCGCGGCGGCCGGCGCGGCGGTGATGGCCGGCCGCGCCCTGGCCCGGCGCCGCACCACCCCGGCCGCGGTCGTGCGCTCCGCCGCCCTGCCGTTCCTCGCCTTCGTCCTCGCCCTCGGCGTCGTCGTACGGGCCGTGGTGGACAACGGGCTCGGCCACGCCCTCGGCGCCGTGCTGCCCGACGGCGCCTCGCTGCCCGCGCTGCTGGGCACCGCCGCGTTGGCCGCCCTGCTCGCGAACCTGATCAACAACCTGCCGGCCGTCCTCGCCCTCGTCCCACTGGCCGCGCCCTCCGGGCCGGGCGCGGTCCTGGCCGTCCTCCTGGGCGTCAACATCGGCCCCAACCTCACCTACGCGGGCTCCCTGGCCACCCTGCTGTGGCGGCGCATCGCCCACCACCACGACCATACGGTCGAGTTGAAGGAGTTCACCCTCCTGGGCCTGCTCACCGTCCCCGCCGCCCTGCTCGCCTCGACCCTCGCCCTGTGGGCGTCGCTGGCGGTCATCGGCACGTGACCGGCCCGACCGGGCCCGCGCCCCGGCGCGGCGGGCGGGCACCCGGGAGGCGGCGGCCACCGGTGTGACGGACGGCCCCCACCGACGATGATCCGGCCCCGGCGGGGTAAGAGAGCGGCGACCACCCCGACCACCTACCCGAGGAGCCGCAGGTGACCGATGACGCCTACTTGTTCCTGCTGGACGACACGACGACACCACTCGGTGTGCCGCCGGCCTCCGTCGGCGACCTCGCGTGCCTGGAGACCCCCGCCGTGCGGGCGTGGCTCGACGCGTACGGCGTCACGGTGACCTCCCCGCAGCTGCGGCTGGTGCCGCCGGAGGAGACGGCCGCCATCCCGGACGGGGCGGAGCGGCTGCCGGTCCCCCTGAGCGACGAGGAGCTGAGCCGGCTGCGGCACCACAACGCCCCGGAGGCACGCGCCGACATCGAGAACCAGCTCCGGGCCTACCGGGAGTACGCGGACGGCCGCGACGCCCTGCTCGGCCGGGCGGTGGCGGCCGGCGTACCCCTGGAGCGCATCGTGGAACTGACCGGCGAGGACCCCGCGACCGTGGCGGCCGTCGCCCGGTGACACGGCGACCGGCGGCGGCCGCCGCGTCCGCGGCCCGCCCCGCCGGACACCGGACCATCGGAGGCACGCCGTCCGCGCCGCTCCGCCCCCGGGAGCGGACGGCGCCCACCCGGCTCCGTCCGCTCCCGGGGCCGAACGGGTGCGCCCACGGCCCCCACCGCCCGGCGGGCACCTGGACAGGCACCGGTGGGCTGCGAAACTGACTGGACACTGACTCGTTGACCGCTCGGCTGAGGACGAACGGAGACGCTCATGAAGTTCAGTTACGCGCTGCTGCCCGACTACCCGCTGCAGGATTCGCTGGCGTCCATCAGGCTCGCCGACGAGCTCGGCTTCCACGCCTGCTACGCCGCCGACGAGACCTGGCACAAGGACCTGTGGCTGCTGTTCGCCGTCGCCGCCGGGCAGACCCGGAACATCCGTCTGGGCCCGAGCGTCTCCCCGGTGACCCTGCGGGAGCCGACGCTGATCGCGCAGGCGCTGGCCACGCTCGACGAGCTCTCGGGAGGCCGCGCGGAAGCCGTGCTGTCCAGCGGCAACTTCGGGCTGCTCGCCCAGTACGGCATCGACTGGGCGCGCACCCGCCCCCTGTCCCGGGTCAAGGAGGCGCTGCACGTGGTGCGGACGATGCTGGACGAGGGCGCCATCACCCACCGCGGCGAGTTCTACTCCTACGAGGGGCTGTTCACCTTCGCCCGGCCCGTCCAGCAGCGGGTGCCCCTCAAGTTGGGCGCGATGCGCGGCCCCAGGTCCTTCGAGGCGGCCGGCGAGCTGTCCGACGGGTGCCACCACGCGCTGAGCTACACCGCGGAGGCCTACGAGTACGCCGTCCGCCACATCAGGGCGGGGGCCGAGCGGGCGGGCAAGGACTGGCGCTCCCTGGACATCGGCGCCTGGGTGGTGTTCGCCACCGGGCACGACTCCGCGCGGGCCAAGGAGGCGGCGCGCAGCATGGTGGGCATCTACGCCTCCTCCATGCCCGAGGAGCAGCTGCTCCGCAACGGGGTCGATCCCCTCGAACTGAAGCCCGTGGTCCAGGCGATCGCCGCGGGTGACCTGGCCAGGGGCATCGAGCTCACCACGCCGCGGATCGCCGAACGGCTGTCGGTCGCGGGCACCCCGGACGAGTGCGCGGAGAAGATCCGCACCCAGATCGCCCCCAGCGGCGTGAACCACGTCATCTGCGCCGTCACCGACCGCCGGCTGGTGCGGGCGTTCACCGGGCGGGACCTGGACGGGGTGGCGGACGTCGACACCCAACTGCGCCTCATCCACGAACAGATCATGCCCGCCTTCGCCTGACCGGGGCGGGCCCGGTGACCGGCGGGGCGGCGGCGGTCCCGTACGGCGGCGCCCTGGCGCTCCCCCACAGGAGGCACCGGCCCGGCGGGAACGCGTGTTCACCGACTGCTCCCGCGGGGGCCGTGACGCGGCCGGACCGGTCCCGTTCACGGAGCACCCGTGCCCCTCACGCACCCGTCCGGAGGACCCCGTGGCTCCCGCGCCCGCCCCTCCCCGTCCCCTGCCGCGTCCCTTCAGCGGCGCCCCCGCGGCTGCGGCAGGCCGGCCAGCTCGGCGTCGGTCGCCGGCCTGAGGGTCGACAGGACGTGCCGGGCTGCCGACAGGTCGGGGTGGGAGCCCTCCATCGACACGGTGTACACCAGGCCGTCCCGGCGCAGCCGCAGTTCCCGGCGCTCGTGGTCGCCCTCGTACGTGACCAGTTGGCGGCCCCCGCCGTCGTCCGTGCAGCGGATCGGCTCGCCGAAGGGCACGGGGCAGCCACGTGCGTCGGCGCGACGGGTGTCGTGTCCCGCGCGTTCCACGCCGAGGTGCAGCCCTGCCGAGCGGGACCGCTCGTAGTCGGCGCCGAAGCCGTCCCCGCTCGCGCCCAGGACCCGCAGTGCGTAGCCCGGTGGTGGATCGCCGACCCGGAGCAGGGCGCGGTCCACGCCGTTGGCGGTGATCCACTCGTCGAGAGGGGGCGGCTGCGCGGCGTCCCGGACGGCGTACACCCCGCCGGCGGCGAGGACGGCCGCCGCCCCGAGCGCGCCCAGTTTGACCCGCAGGCCCGGGAGGAAGAGCGCGGCCGCGAGGACGTAGCAGGCGCCCCCGGTCAGGTAGAGGAGGCCGTCCCCCGGTTCGTTGATCGTGAAGTGCGCCACGGCGGCCCCGAGCGCGCCGACCGTGCCGAGCACGTGGACGCCCACCGCCCACACCCACAGGCCGCGAGGCCGGCGGATGAACGGTACGACCGGGCGGGCGGCGGTGCCCAGCCCCGCGAACACGGCCGCCCCCAGGGGCGCCGAGACGGCGAGGGCCACGGCGAGGTGAGCCGGTCCGCCCGCGAAGAGGGCGGCGAGCACCACCTGCGTCTGCAGGCCCGTCAGGGCGCAGCCGACCAGCCAGACGACCGCCAGATGGGCCAGGACGCGCCCCGCTTCTTCCCTCTGCCTCATGATGGTGATCACGCCGGGCGGGCCGGCGGCGGTTCCCCCCGTGGGAGAGGACGGCACGGGGGGCACGGGTGGCCGGTCAGGGGCGCGCCCCGGTCAGGGCTGCTGCGGTGGGTGGGTGTGCATCTCCGCGTCCTGGTCGGCGGCGTGGTCCGGGCAGGCCAGGTAGTCGAGGGTGCCGGTCTGCCGCAGCAACTGCTCCAGGAAGCCCGGGCGGTCGTGGAGGTGGAAGGCGGTGCCCGTGCCGGCGCAGACGCGGTGGATCATCAGCAGCGTGGCGAGGCCCATGGAGTCGCAGAAGGTGAGCCTCTCGCAGTCCAGGTGCAGGGCGTCCGGGGCGGGACGCGCGGCGAGGCGTTCTCGCGCGGTGCGCATCAGGGCGTCCGCGGTGTCGTAGTCGAGGTCGCCGGTCAACGCGATGCGCAGCTCACGGCCGCTGGTGGTGACGGTGAGCCGAAAGGATTCGTCGGGCAGGGTCGTCATGCCGGTGTTCCAGTGAGGGGGATCGGGGGACGGGGGTCGCGGGCGTCGATGACGTCCCGGCCGCGGGCGAGGAAGTCCAGGGCCCGGGGGAAGTCCTTCAGCTCTTCACCGAGGACGTCGAGCCCGGGCAGCAGGGCGGTCGCGGGGACGCGTCGCGCTTCGAGGACGTCACCGGTCCAGCCGATGAAGTCGGTGAACACCTCCACCGCGTCGGTGTAGAGGGCGGTGGCGAGGAAGTCGACGATGTGGGCGATGTCCTCGGCGGTCCGCTCCCGCTGCGCGTCGGTGTACGCCTGCATCCCGGGCAGCCGCTCCTCCAGCCCGGCGAGGGTGTTCTTCACCAGTTGGCGCTTGTTGCGGGTGACCAGGGTGTACTCCTGGTCGGTCAGGTGCGGCAGGTCGTCGCCGACCTGCCGGGGTCCCGCCGGGAACGGCCGCGGCACACCCCGGTCGAGGAGGTCCGCGGCGGCGCGGGCGTCGGGCGCCCAGGCGTCGGCGCCGAGGAGGCGGGCGTAGCGGCCGTCGCGGCCGAAGGCGGCACCGCCGGCGAGCACCGGGATCCCTATGGCCTGGACGGCGGTGACGGCGGTGTGCGCCTGGGGCAGCCGGGTCGGGATCGAGGAGGACAGGGCGAGGACGCCCGGCGCGGTCCGGTGCAGGTGCGCCACCAGGTGGGGGGTGGGGACCTGGGCACCGAGGAAGTCCACCCGGTGGCCGCGGCCCCGCAGCACCTCGGCCAGGATCCTCGCGGGCAGGGCGTGCCATTCGCCGTCCACGCAGGCGATCGTCACCGCCACCGCCCCGGCCCGCGCCGCACGCGCCGCCGGGGGCGGGTCGCGGTGCGCCATCGCCGCGATGATCCGGTCGTGGATGGCGGTGGCCGCGTGCTCCTGGGCGACGCTGATGCGGTCCGCGGCCCATTCGGCCCCCACCTTCGCCTGCACCGGGGCGATGACGTCGAGCAGCGCGCTCTCCGCCGTGGCCCCGCCGTCCAGGAGGCCGAAGACCGCCAGCCGGGCGGCGTGCTCGTCCCGTGCCTGTACCGCCCGCCACAACTCGGTGCGCGCCCTCGCCAGGCGGCCGTCCGGGTCGCGGCCGGCTCCGGCTTCCGTGTCCCTCTGCGTCATGCCGTGTACCTGCCCGGAGTTCGTCCGTCTACGGCAGTGAGTTGTGCCCGGTTGGGGGCGGTGATGGCCAGCAGCGCCATGTCGTCGTGCGGATTGCCCCCGACCCACTCGGTGGCGAGCATCTGGACGCGTTCGACGACCGCTTCGGCCGGCATCCCCGCGCACTCGGCCAGCGTCGCGCTCAACCGCCGCTCGCCGAGCATGACGTCACCGAGGGGGCCTCCCCTGCCCTCGGTGATGCCGTCGGTGTACAGCAGGCACGTCTCGCCGGGCGCCAGCTCCACGTGGGCGGTGGTGGCCCGGACGTGGGGCAGCGCGCCGATGAGGGTGCCGCTCGTGTCGGCCTGCTCGACCTCGCCGGTGTGCCGGACGATCAGCGGCGGCGGGTGGCCCGCGCTGGTCAGCCGGAGCCGGACCTTGCCGCCGCGGCGTACGACGGAGGCCAGGGCCAGGGTCGCGAAGCGCGAGTGGCGGCTGCTGAGCAGGGCCCGGTTGAGCAGCCGCAGCACGTGCTCGTGGTCACCGGTCATGGGGAGCAGCGCCTGGAGGGTGTTGCGGATCTTCCCGGTCAGGACGGCCGCCTCCAGGCCCTTGCCGCACACGTCCCCCAGGACGGCGAGGGTCTCCTGGCCCTCCTCGGCGGCGGGGTGCACGTCGTAGAAGTCGCCGCCGATCCGCTCGGTGTCCTGGGAGGGCCGGTAGCCCCCGGCGAACTCCACTCCGCGGATCTGCGTGAGGGTAGGCGGCAGCAGGTCGGCCATCAGGGTGGCGGTGATCCTGGCCTGCTCGGTGTAGAGCCGGGCCGCGGACAGCGCCGCTCCCGCGCGTGCCGCGAACAGGCCCGCGAAGACCTCCTCGGCCGCGTCGAACGCCGCCCGGTCACCGTGCCGCAGCAGGATCAGCGCCCCGGCCGGCACCCCGTGGCCGGGCAGGGGGGTGACGACCACGGAGCCCGCCCGGCCCTCGAAGCCGTCCGGAACCGCCCACGGGGGCAGCGACGCCGGGTCGATCCACCGCGACGGGACGGGTGGGAAGCCCTGGAGTGCCTCGCTCAGACCGGGCACCTCGGCGGGGTCGACACGGATCATCCGGTGCTCCGGCGCCTGCCCGGCGACGCAGCCGGCCAGCGGGTGGTGCCGGCCGTTGGGCGGGGCGACCAGGACCGCGGCGTCCGCCAGGTACTCGGCCGCCAGTTCCACCGCCACCTCCATGCAGCGCCGTACGTTCAGCGACGCCAGCAACTGCGTGGACGCCTGGGCGAGGAAAGCGGTCCGTTCCTGCTCGTGCCGCAGGGCCCGCTCGGCGAGGAGCCGGTCGGTGTCGTCGGTCAGCCACCACACCACGCCCCCGTCCACACCGACCGTGGGGTGCGCCTCCAGCACGAGGGGGCCGTGCCGGCCGCTGACCGTGCGGCCCGGCACCCCGTCCCCGCCGCCGCGCCGGGCGAGACCGCGGTGCGCGTCGGCGAGCCATCCGGGAACGGTGTCGTCGAGCAGGGTGCCCGGGACCGCTCCCGGGAACAGGGTTGCCGCGGCGTCGTTGACCTGCACGATCCCGCCGGCCTCGTCCGCGACGAGGGCGGGGTACGGTGCGTGCGTCCACGAAGTGGCGACGCCGTGCGCGGGACCTGGTTGCAGGGGCTTGATGCCCTCGTGAGTCGTCATGAGTGGAGACCCGGGAGACGGGCCTCACCACCTTCCGCTGGAGGACAAGGCTTCCCACCATCCCGCAGGTGCCGCCGGACTATCAAGCCGGTGCGGAGACCGGACCGGCCGTTCCCGCCTCCACGTCACATCTGCACACCCCCCACAGGACCCGGGCACGCGATGTCCACACGCGGGTCCCCGGGTGCGGCCGGCGGCACGGACACCCCGACCGCCCGGCTCCCCCGCCGGGGAGGCCCGGCGGGCACCGGTGGGATAATGCCGCGATGAGCGACGAACCCGAAGTCCTGACGGCGGTGACCGCCGGTGTGCGGATCGTGCGTGTCAGCGGCGAGTTCGACTTCGACACGGCCGAGGAACTCGCCCGCGCGCTCGCCCCCCTCCCCCACGACGCCCCCGCGGGGACGGTCCTCGACCTGTCCCAGGTCACCTTCGCCGACTCGTCCTTCCTGCACGCCCTCCTCCGGGCCGAAAGCCAGCACCGGGCCGCCGGGGTCCCGCTGTTCCTGTCCCAGCCGAACCCGTCGGTCCTCCGGCTGCTGGAGGTCACCGACACGGTCCGCTCCTTCACCCTCGTCGACTCGGTGACCGCGGCCGCCTCGGCCGCCCGGGCGATGCCCGCCGACGGCCACGGGGAGGGGTAGGCGATGCCCGCCCCGCCGCTGCGGGCGGAGGGATCCGCCCGCAGCGGGTATACGGACCGGCACGACGAGGAGACGACAGGAGTGGAGGAGGGCATGGCGGTCCCCGACGTCGCGACGAACCGCGCGCACCGTCCCACCACCGCGGCGGCGGCACGTGATCACGTACGCCACCTCCTCACCACCGGGGTCGGCCCGCCGCCGTCCGAGACCGCGGTCAACGACATCCTCCTGGTGACCTCCGAGCTCGTCACCAACGCCCTCAGGCACGGCGGCGGCGTCACCCGCTTCCACGCCGCGCTCGACGCGCACGCCATCCGCATCAGCGTCACCGACCGCTCGCCGGTCTTGCCCCGCACCACCCCGCGCGACGGCGCCGCCGTCCCCGGCGGCTACGGATGGCCCCTCATCCAGCGCCTCAGCACCGCCATCACCATCACGGCGGAGGACGGCGGCAAGACGATCACGGTCGTGGTCGCGTCCCGCTGACCCCGTGCGGCGGCCGGCCGGGGCCTTCGCGGGCGGTCCTCACCGCTTGCGGGACTGGGTGAGGCGGATCATGTTGCCGGCCGGGTCGCGGAAGGCGCAGTCGCGGACGCCGTAGGGCTGGTCGATCGGTTCCTGCAGCACCTCCCCGCCGGCGGCCCTGACGCGTTCGTAGGCGGCGTCGCAGTCGTCGGTGGCGAAGATCACGCCCCGCAGCATGCCCTTGGCCAGCAGTTCCGCCATCGCCCGCCGGTCGGCGGGCGATGCGTTGGGGTCGGCGAGCGGCGGTTCGAGCACGATCTCCACGTCCGGCTGCGCGGGTGAGCCGACGGTCACCCAGCGCATCCCCTCGAACGCGACGTCGTTGCGTACCTCCAGGCCGAGGGCGTCGCGGTAGAAGGCGAGCGCCTTGTCGTGGTCGTCGACGGCGACGAAGCACTGGGAAAGGTTGATGTCCATGCCGCCGACGCTACGAGGCGGCGCCGGATCCCGCTTCTCCGATCCTGACCGGTTCCCCGGTCCCCGCCGGGCCGCCCTTCCCGACCGGGCCGCCCTTCCCCGCCGGGTCGCCTCTCCCGACCGGGCCGCCGTTCCTGACCGGCCGGGTGAGGACCTTGGCGACGCACGCCGGGATCGCGGCGCCGGCCTCGTGGCGGCGGGCCCGGTAGACGCTCGGGGGTTCGCCGACCAGCTCGGTGAAGCGCGAGCTGAACGACCCCAGCGAGGTGCAGCCGACCGCGAAGCAGACCTCGGTCACGCTCATGTCGCCCCGCCGCAGCAGCGCCTTCGCCCGCTCGACGCGACGGGTCATCAGGTAGCCGTAGGGCGTCTCCCCGAACGCGGCGCGGAAGCTGCGGGAGAAGTGCCCGGGCGACATGAGGGCCACGCTCGCCAGCGCCGGGACGTCCAGCGGCCGCGCGTAGTCGCGGTCCATCACGTCCCGAGCCCGACGCAGCCGTACCAGGTCCTCCAGGATCATGCACGCCAGCATCGCACGGGGGCGCCGGCCCGCCCCCGCCGGCCGTGCTCCCGGACCGCTGGGCGCGCACGCCGCGATCCCACCGGCCGCGGCGTGCGCGGACCGGGCGGCCGGAGCGGGACCGGCGTCCCGGCCCCGGGGACGTCTCCCGCCGCGTGTCCGCCCGAACCCGCCCTCGGGTACGGGGCGCCCCGAGGGCGGAGGCGCGCGCCGCGGGGCGGGTCAGCCGGGTGGGGGGCGGGTGGCGGCGGAGCCGCCCAGGAGGTGGGTCAGGGCGTCGGTGACGAGGCGGGTGACCTCGGCGGGGTCCGCGTCGGCCAGGGGGTGCTTGCGCAGGACGACGCGCATCAGCCCGATGCCCAGCAGCCAGGAGAGGACGAGGTCGGCGCGCAGCGCCCTGTCGTCGGTGTCGCTCAGCGCGGCGAGCGCGCGGGCGTAGTCGGCGCCCAGGGACGTGACCGCCGCGGTCACCTCGTCCTGCGCGCCGACCGACCGCAGGAGCGTCTCCAGGTACCTGGCGGCCCCGGTCGTGTGCCCGTCCCGATCCGGCGGGGGCGTGAGCATGCTCGACAGCATCACCTCCACGAGCCGGTCGGGAGAGGTGGTGCGCAGCTGCTCCAGGCCGTCGCGCGCCACCGCCTCGCCGAACAGGGCGCGCTTCGAGCCGAAGTGGCGGAAGAGGAGGGCCTGGTTGACGCCCGCGCGGGCCGCGATGTCCCGGACGGTCGCCCGCTCGTACCCGCGTTCGGCGAACAGCTCGGACGCGGCGACGAGCAGCCGCTCCCGCGTCGACCCACCGCCCGCCCGGTCCCGGGCCGCCCCGCCGCGTCCGGGGCGCGCCGCCCCGGCCTCCGTCCCCTCGGCCTCCACCCAGCCGCCCCCTCTTCTGCCGCTCCACTCCCCGAGACGGGGGCGCGGAGGCGCCGTTGACCGCCGCCGAGGCCAACTCTAGGTTGGTAAGCAGCTGCTTACACCAGGGAGGTTTCCCCGTGACGACCGCTCGCGAGCAGACACCAGTGGCCTATCCGTTCAACGAGCCCGAAGGACTGGAGCTCGCCCACGCGTACGCGAAGGCGCTGGAACAGCCGGGCCTGTTACGCGTCCGTATGGCCTACGGCGAGCCCGCCTGGCTGGCCACCCGGTACGCCGACGCCCGCTTCGTCCTCGGCGACCGGCGCTTCAGCCGGGCCGAAGCCGTCCGGCACGACGAACCCCGCCAGTCCGAGGCACAGCAGGAGGCGGGCATCCTGGGCATGGACCCGCCGGAGCACACCCGCCTGCGCACCCTCGTGGCGAAGGCCTTCACCATGCACCAGGTCGAGAAGCTCCGCCCGCAGGTGCGGGAGCTGACGCACGGTCTCCTCGACGACCTGGAGGCCGCGGGCCCGCCCGTGGACCTCGTCGAGCACTACGCCCTGCCCCTGCCCGTCGCCGTGATCTGCCGGATGCTGGGGGTTCCGGAGGAGGACCGCCCGAGGTTCCGCGTGTGGAGCGACGCGGCCCTGTCGACGAGCTCGCTGACCGCGGACGAGGCCGTCCGCAACCGCGAGGAACTGCGCTCCTACATGGCCGGGCTGATCCAGGACCACCGGGAGAACCCCCGTCCGGACCTGATGACCGGGCTGATCGACGCCCGTGACACGGGCGACCGGCTCACCGAGCGGGAACTGGTCGACCTGTGCGTGGGCCTCCTGGTCGCCGGACACGAGACCACGGCGAGCCAGATCCCCAACTTCGTCTACGCGCTGCTGGAGCACCCGGACCAGCTCGCCCTGCTCAGGGAGCGGCCGGAGCTGGTGGCGGGCGCGGTGGAGGAGCTGATGCGGTTCGTGCCCCTGGGCAGCGGGGCCGCCTTCCCCCGGTACGCCACGGAGGACATCGAGGTGGGCGGCACCCTCGTACGCGCCGGGGAGCCGGTCCTCGTCGCCGTCGGGGCGGCGAACCGCGACGCGCTGAAGTTCACCGCGCCCGGCCGGCTCGACATCACCCGCACGGGGGTGCAGCACCTCGGGTTCGGTCACGGTGTCCACCACTGCCTCGGCGCTCCCCTGGCCCGCCTCGAACTGCAGGAGGCGCTGCTGGCGCTGCTGGCCCGCTTCCCGGGCCTGCACCTCGCGGGCGACGTGGTGTGGAAGAACCAGATGCTGGTCCGCGGGCCGCGCGAGATGCCGGTGGGGTGGTGACGCCGATGGCCTGGAAGGTCGGCGTCGATCCCGGACTGTGCATGGGGTCGGGCATGTGCGCGGCCCTCGCCCCCGACCTGTTCCGGCTGGAGGGGACGTACGCCGAACCCGTCCGGACGGAGATCCCCGAGGACGAACGGGCCCTGGACGCGGCGGACTCCTGCCCCGCGCTGGCCATCGCCGTCCGCGACGGTGCGAGGACGGTCGGCCCCCGCCCCTGACTCCGGAGCGGCCCCGCCGCCCCGGTCCGGGGCGGCGGGCGGCGGACGCCGTCGGGGGGTGGGACGACCCGGGCCGGGCGTACGCCGGCGGACGGGCGCGTACGGGACCTCGCGTACGATCAGCCGGTTCCGTCCCCCCGCGAGGAGTGCCCCGTGCCCACCGCCGTCCCCCCGACCCGAAGCGCCTCCGGTCCGCTGCTCGTGCAGCGGGCGACCCGGGTCGAGGACGGCGAGGGGCTGCACGCCCTGCTGTGGCGGGCGGGGACCGGCTGGCGGATGATCAGCAGCGCCGTCCTGGGCGGAGGCATCGGGGAACGCGCCTGGGTCCTCAACGCCCAGGTGTCCCACGGCTACCGGCGCACCGACCCGGAACGCCACCTGGCCCGGCTCGCCCGTGAGGCCGGCGCGCACGGGCCGGGGGTCGGGCTGATGACGGCCGCCGACGTCTCGGAGTACGGCCGCGGGCACGACGGCGGCGTCGACGCCGTCGCCACCGCGGGGCTCGGAGTGCGGGGGTGGGCCGCCTCCCCCGATCGGGGCGCGGCCGTGCCGGCCGGGCCGGGCACGGTCAACATCGTCGTCGCGCTCCCGGTGGCGCTGACCGACGCCGCGCTGGTCAACGCCGTGGCCACGGCCACCGAGGCGAAGGTGCAGGCCCTGCTCGACGCGGGCCACGACTGCTCCGGTACGCCCACCGACGCGGTGTGCGTCGCCGCGCGCGCCGTACGGCCCGGCGAGGAGGCCCACGCCTTCGCCGGGCCGCGCTCGCTGTGGGGCGCCCGTCTGGCCCGGGCCGTCCACGCGGCCGTGCTCACCGCCGCGCCCGCCGCCTGAGCCCTCGCGCGTCGGGCGCGTACGACTCCGGCGGCCCCTGCCCGGGGCGCGCGGGCCGCGCGCCTTCGTTCCCGCGCGGTCAGCCCGGCTGGTGGTGGTCCTTCAGCGCGCCCCAGCCGTGCCAGCGCTCCACGTCGATCCACGCGCTGACCCGGCCGCGGTCCCGCTGCTGGTACTGCGTGCCGAGGTAGTGGCGGGACAGCCGGTCGATGTCGGCCAGGCCCTCGTCCTCGCGCATCTCCACCACCCGGCCGATCAGGCTCACATGGGTGTACCAGGACTTCTCGTCCAGCACGGTGAGGGTCACCCGGGGGTCCCTGCGGAGGTGGCCCAGCCGCTTGCGGCCCTCGTCCATGTTGACCAGTACCCGTCCGTCGTCCTCCCACAGGTACCACGTGGCCGTCGAAACCGGCTGGCCGTCGGACCGCAGGGTCGCCAGCACGGCCGGGTTCGGCTTGCGCAGCAGGGCGACGGCTTCTTCCGGCAGCGGGGGCCTGGACATGGGTCTTCCTCCTCGTTCGGCCCGGTCCGGCCGTCGTGCCGAACCGGTTCGCAGCCTACGCCCGGCGGCGGACGGCGGCGGGCAGTGACGCCTCCGGCGCCGCCGGCTCAGCCGTACGTCACCGTCACCTGCCGGAACCCCAGGGAACCCAGCAGGCCCTTCAGCATCGCGGTGGTGTTGCGCTCGGCGCGTCCGGTGAGCCCGCTCTCGCCCGCGGCCTCCCCGATGCGCTGCGCCGCCAGCCGCTGTACCGCGCGCTCGTCGTTCGGGTTGTCGGAGAACAGGTCGCCGAGCCGGTCCAGCAGTCCGCGCTGCTTGGACACCGCGTAGGACCGCTGCGGGTCCAGGGCCGGCGCGCCCAGCACGGCGTGCGGCAGCCGGATCACGGCGGACGTCCGCTCCTCGTTCACGGTGACGTCCTCGGGGCCGGCCTTCCCCAGGTCCACGTACGCGCCGACGGTGCCGGCCGCCACGTACAGCGTGCGGGTGCCGCGCAGGGCGTCCGGCAGGAACTTCGCGTCCTTCTCCAGGTCCACCACGATCTGGTAGGAGCCCGCGGCGCCCTCGTAGCGGCTGAGGTCCTGGATCGACTGGAGCAGCGCGGGCCCGGAGCGGTCCCGGGTCTCCTCGCCGAAGAGGTCGCCCCACCCCGACACGAGGCCGAACCGCCCCGCCACGGTGAACAGGACCACCAGGGTCAGCAGGGCGGCGGGGACGGTGAACCACCACGAGGGCCTGTGGCGCGCGGCCGCCGCGCGCGGGAGCTTGTCGTCGGAGGTCTCCACGCGTTGCGGATGCCCGCGGCCGCCGGGAATACTCCCGCGCGCTCCCACCGGCCCACGGCTCCGGCCGTCCGGACTGCGGAGGGGCCGGTCCGCCGGGAGGACGGTGCGGCGCCCCGCCCCGCGATTCCCGGTCCAACCCCTTTACGGCCTCCCCTGCCCCGAGTAACTTCCCGGTCTTGAAAGGAATTTCAGAAAGTTTCCGTTCGCCCTTCCCGTGCGGATCCCCCCGCACGCGGGCCCTGAGGCGCGTCAGGGAGAAGGCGGCCGGACAGGCGCTGACACGGCGCGCCTGGAGTGCCCGCCGCCGCGGTGCCACCGCGGCCTTCCCTGGAGACACGCATGAAACGCACCCCCACACACCTGCCCGGACGGCCCCTGGCCGCCGCGGTGGCCGCCTGCGGCGTCCTGGGGCTGGTGGCCGCCGCGGGCGGCGGCACGGCCTCGCCCCCGACCGCGCCGGTCGCCGCGGTCGACGACACGACCACCGTCTTCTACTACACGAAGACGAAGAACTGGGCCCAGTACCACCTGCACTACGCCCCCGACGGCGGCTCCTGGACCACGGCGCCGGGCGTGCGGATGGAGGCCGCCTGCACCGACTGGGTGAAGAAGACCGTCACCCTGGGCGCCGCGGGGGGCCTGCGGGCCACCTTCACCGACGGTTCGGGCACCTGGGACAACAACGGGGGCAGGAACTACGACCTCGGCACGGGGAGCGTCACCGTCAAGGACGGCACGGTCGCCCACTCCGACCCCTGCGCCGGCACCGGCCCGGACCCGACCCCCGCCCCCACGCCGGGCGGCGGCAAGGCCACGGTCTACTACTCCACCCGCACCCTCGGCTGGTCCACCGCCAACCTCCACTACCAGCCCGCCGGCGGCTCCTGGACCGCCGTGCCCGGCGTCGGCATGCAGACGGCGTGCGCCGGCTGGTGGAAGAAGGAGGTCGACCTCGGCACGGCGGTCTCGATGAAGGCGGCGTTCAACAACGGCAACGGCGTCTGGGACAACAACAAGGGCGCCGACTACGCCCTGACCACCGGCCTCACCACCGTCCAGGACAACACCGTCACCCCGAACGCCGCCGACCCCTGCGCCGCCGAGGCCCCCGACACGAGGGCGCCGACCGCCCCGACCCGGGTCACCGCGAAGCCCGACGGGGTGTCCGTCGTGCTGACCTGGGAGCCGTCCACCGACGACAGGGGCGTCACCTCGTACCAGGTCACCCGCACCGGCGGGACCAGGGGCAGCGTCGTGACCGACGTCGGCTCCACCGTCCTCTCCGACACGAACCTGGAGGAGAGGACCGCCTACACCTACACGGTCAGGGCCCTGGACGCGGCCGGCAACGTCTCCGCGGCCTCCGCCGCCGCCACGGCGGCCACCGGGGACGAGCCCCCGGCCTCCGCGCCCGGCAGACCGCTGGGCACCGACCCGCGCAAGGACCCGATCTACTTCGTCCTGACCGCCCGCTTCAACGACGGCGACACGACGAACAACCGCGGCGGCAGCCAGCACGAGAAGTCCGGCAACGCCGCCCACGACGACCCGATGTTCCGCGGCGACTTCAAGGGCCTGGTCCGGAAACTGGACTACATCAAGGGCCTCGGCTTCTCCGCCGTGTGGATCACCCCCGTGGTCCTCAACCGCTCGGACTACGACTACCACGGCTACCACGGCTGGGACTTCCACCGGGTCGACCCGCGCCTGGAGTCCGCCGGCGCCTCCTACCAGGACCTCATCAACGCCGCCCACGCCAAGGGCATGAAGATCTACCAGGACGTCGTCTACAACCACTCCTCCCGCTGGGGCTCCAAGGGCCTGTTCGTCCCCACCGTCCACGGCGTGCGCGACAGCCAGTGGAGCTGGTACTACGACGAGAAGCAGCCCGGCTTCGAGTACGACGGGCTGACCGTCGACCCCAAGAGCGGCAAGTCGTACTACAACGGCGACCTGTGGTCCACCGCGGAACCGGCCGGGAACACCTGCGTCGACTGGGGCAAGCCCCAGGGGACGTCCCCGGAGGGCTACCGCATCCGCAACTGCCAGTGGCCGAGCCCCACTTCGGGCATGTTCCCCAAGTCGCTCTACCACAACTGCTGGATCGGCAACTGGGAGGGCGAGGACTCGCGTTCCTGCTGGCTCCACGACGACCTCGCCGACCTCAACACCGAGAACCCGCAGGTGCAGAACCACCTGATCGGCGCCTACAACAAGTACATCGACATGGGCGTCGACGGCTTCCGCGTCGACACGGCCGTCCACATCCCGCGCACGACCTGGAACCGGCGCTTCCTGCCCGCCATCCAGGAGCGCGTCACCCAGCGGCACGGGGCCGAGGCCGCGCGGAACTTCTTCGTCTTCGGCGAGGTCGCCGCCTTCGTCAACGACAAGTGGAACCGCGGCTCGGTCAACCACTCCGCCCAGTTCTACACCTGGAAGGAACGCAAGGAGTACAGCGCCGACGACGGGAGGGCCGCGCTCGAGATGTACGACCACGAGCAGCAGGCCGGCCCGGCGAACCAGCCCACGTCGACCAACGCCTTCCTCGACGGCAACGCCTACCACGCCCCGGACCGCAGCAGGTTCTCCGGGATGAACGTCATCGACATGCGCATGCACATGAACTTCGGTGACGCCCGCAACGCCTTCCACAACGGCAAGGACTCCGACGACAGTTACCACGACGCCACGTACAACGTCGTCTACGTTGACAGCCACGACTACGGTCCCAACAAGAGCAGCGAGCGCTACACGGGCGGCACCGACGCCTGGGCCGAGAACATGTCCCTGATGTGGACCTTCCGCGGCATCCCCACCCTCTTCTACGGATCGGAGATCGAGTTCCAGGCCGGCAAGAAGATCGACTGCGGGCCCACCTGCCCGCTCGCCACGACCGGCCGCGCCTACTACGGCGACCACGTCGCGGGCGACGTGAAGGCGTCCGGCTTCTCCAAGGTCGACTCCGCCACCGGCGCCGTCGCCACCACGCTCCAGAAGCCGTTGGTCAAGCACGTGCAGCGGCTCAACGAGATCCGCCGGGCGATCCCCGCCCTGCAGATGGGCCAGTACTCCACCGAGGGCGTCACCGGCGAGATGGCCTTCAAGCGGCGCTACACCGCCGGCGGCACCGACAGCTTCGCGCTGGTCACCGTCACCCACGGTGCCACCTACACCGGGATCCCCGACGGCACCTACACCGACGCGGTGACCGGTGACACGCAGGTGGTCACCGCCGGCAAGCTCACCGTGGCCGCGCCCGGCAAGGGCAACCTGCGGGTCCACGTCCTGAACGGCACCGGCAGGATCGGGGCCGCCGGCCCCTACCTGAAGTAGCCCGGCGGGAGTCCCGCGCCGCGGGGCCGGTGGCGGGTGCCGCCGGCCCCGCACCCCTGCCGCGGCGGAGGGCCGGCCGGCACCGGCCGGCTCCGCGGGCCGGGCGGCCGGCCGGTCGTCGTACCCGCCCAAGCAGCCCAGCCGCCCCGGACGGAGTCACGGGGCGGCTGGGCGTCGTGAACGGCTCGGCGCCTCCTCAACGAAGGGTGAGGCGGGCGAGCCGCACGGTCAGCGGTTGCGCGGGAGGAGAACCGCGGCAGCGTGGGCGTTGTCCTCGTCCACGATGTGCACCGACTCGCTCTCCTCCTCCTTGACGTTCTCGGAGCAGTCGATGTTGTTGTTGGCGGCCGAGATGATCGGGATGTCGATGACCTCGACGACGTCGCAGCTGAGGACCTGCGTGTCGTTCTCGAACTTCGTCGTGTCGTCATCGGCCGCCTGCGCGGTCCCGGCGGCACCACCAGCGACGGCGAGAGCAGCGAACGTGCAGGCGAGGGCGCTCTTGAGCTTCATCCTTCTCTTTTCCTTCTGAGTCTGAGAGGTTTCATGTCGTTGTTCCGGCGAAGTGGCGAGCCGTCGACCGGATTGTTCGGCCGGGCTCGGCCACGACGCCGGAACATGGTCATGTCTGCCGTCACGGCACTGATCCATCAAGGCATGAGTGCCATCTTCGACCATCACCAATCAGTAAAACGAAGCTCGACCTGCAGGGGTATTGCTCCAACCGAGTGGTGTCAGCCCGGCCCTCTTACTTCTTGATGGTGACCTTTTCCTTCTTCTCGTAGCTGTGGTTCTCCGAGCAGTCGATGGAATTGTTCGCCGAGGAGAGGATCGGGATGTCCAGGACCTCCAGGACGAGGCAGGACAGGATCTGCGTGTCGTTGTCGAACTTGGAAGCTTCGTTCGCGTGCGCCGTGCCGCTGCTTCCGCCCACCAGAAGAGCCGCAGCGGTCAGAGAGAGCAGCGCCATACCTTTTCTGCGCATGATGACCTCCACAAGGTCGAGTCGTTGACGTGCCCGCGAGTAAGCGGGAACCGAAACGTAACCGCACACCCGGCCGGACAACGGCGCACGAAACGAGTCGTGCCGCCATCAGGGTGACTAAATCACCATCGCAGCGGAATGCGGGGGCGGCAGCAGCGAAAAGGAGCGGCGCCAGCCTGTCCGTGAGAAGGATCGGAAACAGCAGGCTGACACCGCGACTCCAGAGGCTAGGAGTGCCCCTCTGAAGGTGCCGAACCAAGGCCCGGCCCGTGGTCCAGGCGGACCCGCACAGCCCCTGTGCACTTCGGCGTACTGCGTAACTCGCCGCATCGATCCGAGGTTCCGGGATGTCACCCGATTGCAGGGCCCGTAGGTCAAGCGGCACCCGGCGGGCCGGGGCGGGGCGCGGTCAGCCGGCGGTGCCCCCGCCGCCCTGCCGCCCGTACCAGTCGAGGCACACCACGAGGGCGTCGTCGACCAGGGACGGCCTGCCGTGGTGCTCCGCGAGGCGGCGCAGCACGGCGCCCGGGACCTGGGTCGGCGGCAGGAGGCGCGTGGAGGCGAGGGCGCGCGGCAGGGCCCGGTCCCCGAACCGCTCCCCGGCCTCCGAGAGGGCGTCGTACACCCCGTCGCTGGCGAACAGCAGCCGGTCGCCGGGCAGGACGGTGAAGTGCTCCGGTGTGTAGACCGTGTCCTCGAACATCCCGAGCGGCAACTGCGCTTCGAAGGGGTACGCGTCGACGGCGCCGTCGCGCAGGCGCCACAGCCGGGGCGAGCCCGCGTCCACCGCCTCGACCTCCCCGGTGGCGAGGGCGAAGCGCAGCAGCAGCACCGACACGTGCGCACGGCCCCGGTACTGGGCGTAGACGGCCTGGTCCGCCAGGGCCGCCTGCCCGACGAGGTCGAGGCCGGCGCGCCGGGCGTTGCGCAGCGCGTTCACGGCGAGGTTGGTCAGCAGGGCGGCGTCGGTCCCCTCCCCCATGCCGTTGGTGACCGTCAGGGTCAGGTGCTCGGCGGAGACGGACCAGTCGTAGTTGTCCCCGAAGACCGCGTACGCGGGTTCCAGTTGCGCGCCGATCGAGAACTCGGGGCGGGCGCACGAACGGCCCGGCAGGAGCTGCCACTGCATCTCCGCGGCGAGGGTGAGCCGGGTGGCCCGCCGCGCCAGGACGTACAGGTCGGTGTCGCGTTCGGCGACGAGGATCTCGTGGCCCAGGGCGTCGCAGACGTGCTGCAACTCCGGCAGGACGGCCCGTGCGTCCGTGGGTCCGGGCAGTTCCAGGGAGAGCACGCCCAGGCGGTCGCCGCGGATCGTGACGGGCAGGTGGACCTCCGCGGGTCCCGCCGCCCCGCCGCCCAGGACGTGCGGCTCCTGCGCGCCGAACGCCCGGCCCTGGGGGCTGTCGTGGACGGGTACCGGTTCCGTCGCCCACGGGGGCCCCTCCACGGCCTGCAGCGACCGCATGCCGTAGTCCGCCAGCCACAGCCTCACTTCGCGGGCCCCGTACCGCTCGGTGAGCGCGGTCCTCACGACGTCGAGCAGGGTGTGCGGCGCGGCACGGCGCAGGGCCCGCTCCAGGGCAGCGATCTCTTCCACGTCGTCCGTCTTCTCGTGCGTTGTGAAACGGCAGGCCGTCTCGCCGTCGGCAAGGGGGCCGGGTACCGGCGCACGACGGCGTCGCCGCTGTCGCGCGGGGGGACCGTGCGGCATCGGGGCCGCCCTGATTCTAGCCAGGCGGAAACATTTGCCGGGCGGCAACCGTCGTGGCCGGTCCCGCGCCCCGGGGCCATCTTGCAGCGCCCCGCCCGGTGTTTCGAGCAGGACGGGGCTCCTCGCACCCGTGCCGATGCCTCCCCCCGGGCCTGTGGACCCGGGGGGAGGCACCGGCACGGGGTCTTCCCACGACCCGCCGGTCCCGCGGTCCGCCGCGGGGCCGGTCCCCCCCTCACTCGATGTGGATGCCGATCAGGCACGTGTCGTCGTCCGTGTCGGAACGACTGTGCGTCAGCAGCCGGTCCAGCCGGTGCGCCAGCGACGGCGCCGGTCCCCGTGCCGTCGTCAGCAGGTGGTTGAGCGAGTCCTGCACGGCGGTGTCCCGCCTCTCGACGAGGCCGTCGGTGTACATGAGCAGGGAGTCGCCCGACTCGAGCGTGACCTCGCACTCCTCGTACTCGGCCTCGGAGAGCGCCCCGAGGAGCAGCCCCTGGGGCATCGGCAGCGGCTCGGCCGTCTCCGCGCGGACCAGGACGGGCGGGAGGTGCCCGGCCCGCGCCCAGCGCAGCACCCGCGTCGACGGGTCGTACAGACCGCACACCGCGGTGGCCGTGACCTGCTCCGTGAGGTGGTGGGCCACCATGTTGAGCCAGGACAGCAGCTGGGCGGGGCCGGCCCCGGTGACCGCGAGTCCGCGCAGGGCGTTGCGCAGCACCACCATCCCCGTGGCCGCCTCGATGCCGTGGCCCGCGACGTCGCCGACGCAGAACAGGATGCGCTTCGACGGCAGGACGACCGTGTCGTACCAGTCGCCGCCGACCAGCGACTCCGATTCGGCGGGCCGGTAGCGCACGGCGACGTCGAGGCCCGGCATGTCGAGCGGGACGCGGGTGGGGGGCATGATGGCGTGCTGGAGCTGCAGCGCCAGCCGGTTGCGCTCGGCCGCCTCCTGCTCGGTCTGGGCGAGCTGGTCGCGCGTCGCGGCGAGCGCCACCTCGGTCCAGTGCTGCGACGAGATGTCCTGGTACGCGCCGCGGACCGCGATCAGGCGGCCCTCGGCGTCGAGGACGGGCTCGGCGATGACCCGGATGTGCCGGGTGACGCCGTCGGGGCGCCGCAGCCGGAACGCGACGGTGTCGGGCCGGCCGTGGTGCAGGACCGCCCGCAGGAACCGGCCGATCGCCACCTCGTCGTCCGGGTGCGCGTACGACGACAGCTCCTGGAGCGGCACGGGGCCCTCGGGGTGCGGCCGGCCGTACAGCGAGAACAGCTGGCCGTTCCAGGTGATCTCACCGGTCGTCAGGTCCTCCTCGAAACCGCCGACGCGGCCCAGGCGCTGGGCGTGCTGCAGCAGGCGGGCGAGGCGGGCGGTCTCGTCCTCGATGCGCCAGATGAGCAGGACACCGCCGCCGTGCCGGCTGACGCTGATGTCCGCGAACACCGGGAGGGGGACCTGGTCGACGAGCGCGGTCAGCGTCGTCCGCCGTGCCCGGAAGGGCTCGCCGGTGGCGTAGACGCGTTCCACCTTGCCGAAGAGTTCGCTCTCCCCGGCGGCCATCGGGTAGGCCTCCAGCAGCAGCGCGCCGGCCACCGCGCTGCGCGGCCGGCCGGCCGGGTCCTGGAAGTGCTGGTTGACGTGGCGGATGCGGAAGTCGGCGAGCCGCCCCTCCGCGTCCAGGTGCGGGGTGAGGACCAGCGCCGCGTCGTACAGCCCGTCGGACAGGTCCACCAGCTCCGACACGTCGGCGAACTCCCGCGAGACCCCGGGCGGGTACGCCGACGAGGCCGGAAGGGTCTCCAGCGTGTGCGCGCACAGGTCGGCGAGGGCCTCCAACTGCCGCACCACGGGCTGCGGTTGCGGACCGACCGGGACGGGCCAGCAGATCTCCAGCACCCCGTGGATACGGCCGCCCGTACCGGCGGGCATGGCCACGCGGCCGCCCTGCGGGTACTCGGCGCGGCCGATGGACGGGACCCCCGAGTCGGACAGGGAGGTGATCCGGACCGTTTCCCGGCCGTCGAGCGCCCGCCGGGCGACGGTCGCCACGCCCGGCGGCACGTACCACCAGCGGCCCGCCTCCTCCAGGCTGAAGCCGGCGTGGCCGGAGAGGGTGAGGGAGCCGTCCGGACCGGCCGTCCAGACGGCGGCGCCCGTCGCGCCGAGCGGCGCCAGCGCGTGCTCCAGCAGGGACTCGACCATCCGCTGGGTGTCCCCGGCGGCCAGCGCGGCGCTCTCCGCCGTGCGCAGCCGCACGGCGACGGACACGTCGCCGTCGTCCTGGGGCAGCGCCTCGCCGACGGTGCGCCGGACGAAGTCGTCGACGACCTCGGCGACGTGGTCCCGGGCCGCCTGGTTGACGATGTCGGCCGCCAGTTCCAGCGGCGCCACGCCGGCCTGCTCGGCGAGCTCGGACAGCTGCCGGGCGGCCTGGGTCGGCCCGCACCCCAGCCGCTCGATCAGCACGCCCTTGGCGAGCTCGATCAGCGCCCGTCCGTCGGCGGCCGCCTGGGCGGCGCGCACCTCCTCCCGCAGGCGGTCCACGGTGGCGGCCAGCCGCCCCACCGCGGAGTCCTGCTCCGGCCGCCCCGTCGGGAGCGCGCCCCCGGAGTACGGCACGGCGTGCTCCGCGACGTCCCTCACGACGAGGTCCGCCGCCGCGTCGGAGGCGTCCGCCGCACCGGTGGGGTCGGAGGCGCTCCTCGTGTCGGAGGCGGTCATCGCGTCGTCTCCGCCCCGCCGGTCCGCGCACGCATCCAGTGGCGCACGCGGGCGATGAGGTCGTGGGCGTCGACCGGCTTGGTGACGTAGTCGCTGGCCCCCGCCATGATGCTCTTCTCCCGGTCCCCCGGCATCGCCTTCGCGGTGACCGCGATGACGGGCAGATCGGCGTACTCCGGCATGCGGCGGATCTCGGCGGTCGCCGCGTACCCGTCCATCTCCGGCATCATCACGTCCATCAGGACGAGGTCGATCTCGGGGTGCTCGCGCAGCGTCTCGATGCTCTTGCGCCCGTTCTCCGCGTGCAGCACCCGCAGGCCCTGGAGTTCGAGGATGCCGCTCAGCGCGTAGAGGTTGCGGGCGTCGTCGTCCACGGCGAGGACCGTGCGGCCCCGCAGCTCGCCGTCGACCTCCTTGAGAGGTTCCTGCTGGGGCAGCTCGTCCGGCCGGACCAGGGGCACCACCACGTCGCCGGGCTGCTCCGCGGACAGGTGCAGGGCGATGCGTTCGCGGAGTTCGTCGAGGCTGGACAGGAGCTCCAGCGGACGGTTCCCCGCCCGCTGCCGCAGGTCCAGCTCCTGGGCGCGGTCGTGACGGCGGCTGGTGTGGGCGAGGACCGGCACGGTGCGCAGCGCCGCGTCGCCGTCCATGGCGTCCAGGAACCGCAGGGCCTCGCCGTCGGCCATGTCCAGCTCCAGCACGACGCAGTGGAACGGCTCGGCTGCGAGGACCGCCGCGGCCTCCTGGGCGCCGAGGGCGGGGATCACCTCTATGTCCACGCCGTCGCCGGGCCGCTTCTCACCGCCTCCGACCTCGGCGACGGCGCTCTCGGCGACGAGGGAGATCAGGCCGCGCGGCCGCTCCTCGATCACCAGCAGCCGGCGCGTCGGGCGCGTCGGGGCGACGGGACCGCGCCGGGTCCCGCTGGGCGACTGCTCGGACTGCTCGGACTGCTCGGCCTGCTCCAGCTCGGCACGGTCGGGGGCCGTCTCGGAGTCGGCGTGGAAGTCCGTACGCGCCACCGGCAGGTGGAGGGTGAAGACGCTGCCCTGGCCCGGGACGCTCTCCGCGGTGACGGCGCCGCCGAGGAGGTGGGCGATCTCCCGGCTGATGGACAGGCCGAGGCCGGTGCCGCCGTACTTGCGGCTGGTGGTGCCGTCCGCCTGCTGGAAGGCGCCGAAGATGCTCTCCAGCTGCTCCTTCGCGATGCCGATGCCGGTGTCGCTGACCCGGAAGGCCACCACGGGGCCGTCGCTCCGGGAGACGGAGGCGGGGACCTCGTTGTGGGGGACCGGCTCGATGAGCAGCTCGACGCTGCCGTGCTCGGTGAACTTCACCGCGTTGGACAGCAGGTTGCGCAGGATCTGGCGCAGCCGCGAGTCGTCGGTCAGCAGGTCGGCGGGCACACCGGGCGCGGTGGTGATGGCGAAGTCGAGGCCCTTCTGCGTGGTCATGGGCCGGAAGGTGGCCTCCACGTAGTCGAGGAGCCCGCGCAGCGGGACCCGCTCGGGGTTGAGGTCCATCTTGCCCGCCTCGACCTTCGACAGGTCCAGGATGTCGTTGATCAGCTGGAGCAGGTCGGAGCCGGCCGAGTGGATGATGCCCGCGTACTCGACCTGCTTCGGCGTCAGGTTGCGCGTGGGGTTCTGGGCGAGCAGCTGGGCGAGGATGAGGAGGCTGTTGAGCGGGGTGCGCAGTTCGTGGCTCATGTTGGCCAGGAACTCGGACTTGTACTTCGACGCGAGGGACAACTGCTGGGCCCGCGCCTCCAGTTCCTGGCGCGCCTGCTCGATCTCCAGGTTCTTGCGCTCGATGTCGTGGTTGCGGTCCGCGAGAAGCGCCGCCTTCTCCTCCAGCTCCGCGTTGGAGCGCTGCAACTCCTCCTGCTGGACCTGGAGTTCCTCGGAGCGCGACTGGAGCTCCGACGCCAGCCGCTGGGACTCCTCCAGCAGCTCGTCGGTGCGCGCGTTGGCGACGATGGTGTTGACGTTGACGCCGAGCATCTCCATCAGCTGCTCGAGGAAGTCGCGGTGGACCGTGGTGAAGGGGCTGAACGACGCCAGCTCGATGACGCCGAGGACCTGGTCCTCGACCAGGATCGGCAGGACGATCACGCTGCCCGGCGCCATCTCCCCCAGGCCGCAGGTGATGCTGATGTACTGACCGGGCACGTCCTCGGCGACGATGGTGCGCCGGCTCAGGGCCGCCTGGCCCACCAGGGCCTCGCCCAGGCGGAAGCGGTCGGGGCTCTTGTCGCCCACCGGACGGCCGTACGAGCCGACGAGCCGCAGCTCCGTCTCCTCGGCCGAGTCGTCCGCCAGGTAGAAGGCGCCGTACTGGGCCGACACGAGCGGCGTCAGCTCCTCCATGACCAGTCCGGCCACGGTGGCGAGGTCGCGGTGCCCCTGCATGAGGCCCGAGATGTGGGCGAGGCTGGTCTTGAGCCAGTCCTGCTCCTCGTTGGTGCGCGTCGTCTCGCGCAGGGACTCCACCATCGCGTTGATGTTGTCCTTGAGCTGGGCCACCTCACCGGACGCCTCGACGGTGATGGACCGCGTCAGGTCGCCCTCGGCGACCGCGCTGGCGACCTCGGCGATGGCCCGGACCTGCCGGGTGAGGTTGCCGGCCAGCTCGTTGACGTTCTCCGTCAGGCGCTTCCAGGTACCGGAGACGCCCTCCACCTCGGCCTGGCCGCCCAGCCGGCCCTCGCTGCCGACCTCCCGCGCGACGCGGGTCACCTCGGCGGCGAAGGAGGACAGCTGGTCGACCATCGTGTTGATGGTCGTCTTGAGTTCGAGGATCTCGCCGCGCGCGTCGACGTCGATCTTCTTCGACAGGTCGCCGTTGGCGACCGCGGTCGTGACGAGGGCGATGTTGCGGACCTGGCCGGTCAGGTTGTTCGCCATCGAGTTGACGTTGTCGGTGAGGTCCTTCCAGGTGCCGGCGACGTTCGGCACCCGCGCCTGGCCGCCGAGCATGCCCTCGGTGCCGACCTCGCGCGCGACGCGCGTCACCTCGTCCGCGAACGCGGAGAGGGTGTCGACCATCGTGTTGATGACCCCCGCCAGCGCGGCGACCTCGCCCTTGGCCTCGACCGTGATCTTCTGCGACAGGTCGCCCCGCGCCACCGCCGTCGCGACCTGGGCGATGGAGCGCACCTGCCCGGTGAGGTTGGACGCCATCACGTTGACGTTGTCGGTGAGGTCCTTCCAGGTCCCCGACACGCCCCGGACGGTGGCCTGGCCGCCGAGGTTGCCCTCGGTGCCCACCTCGCGCGCGACGCGCGTCACCTCGTCCGCGAACGCGGACAGCTGGTCGACCATCGTGTTGATGGTCTCCTTCAGGGCGAGGATCTCGCCGCGCGCGTCCACCCGGATCTTCTGCGACAGGTCGCCCCGCGCCACGGCGGTGGTGACCTCGGCGATGGACCGCACCTGGGCGGTGAGGTTGTCCGCCATGACGTTGACGGACTCGGTGAGGTCCTTCCAGGTGCCGGAGACGCCCTTGACGTCGGCCTGGCCGCCCAGTCTGCCCTCGGTGCCCACCTCGCGCGCGACGCGCGTCACCTCGTCCGCGAACGCGGACAGCTGGTCGACCATCGTGTTGATGGTGTTCTTCAGGGCGAGGATCTCGCCCCGGGCGTCCACGTCGATCTTCTGCGACAGGTCGCCCTTGGCCACCGCCGTCGCCACCTGCGCGATGGAGCGCACCTGGGAGGTGAGGTTGCCGGCCATGAAGTTCACCGAGTCGGTGAGGTCGCGCCAGGTGCCGGAGACGCCCTTGACGTCGGCCTGGCCGCCCAGTCTGCCCTCGGTGCCCACCTCGCGCGCGACGCGCGTCACCTCGTCCGCGAAGCCGGACAGCTGGTCGACCATCGTGTTGATGGTGTTCTTCAGCTCCAGGATCTCGCCGCGGGCGTCCACGTCGATCTTCTGCGACAGGTCGCCCTTGGCCACCGCCGTCGCCACCTGCGCGATGTCCCGCACCTGGGAGGTGAGGTTGCCGGCCATGGCGTTGACGGAGTCGGTCAGGTCGGCCCAGGTGCCGGACACCCCCGGCACCACCGCCTGGCCGCCCAGCGTCCCCTCCGTGCCCACCTCGCGGGCGACCCGGGTCACCTCGGACGTGAACAGCGCCAGCTGGTCGACCATGCCGTTGAAGACGGTGGCGATCTCGCCGAGGAGGCCGTCCGCCCCCTCCGGAAGCCGGGTCCCGAAGTCACCGTCCCGCACCGCGGTCAGACCGGCCAGCAGACCCCGCAGCTCCGGCTCCCCGACCGCGCCGGCCCGGCGCGTGCGTGACCGCGGCACAGGGCGGGAGTTCTCGACTGTCTCAGCCATGACCATCCTCATCAGCGCTCGCCTGGTCCGACAGGATGCCCCCGCGAACCTTTGTCATGCGGCAAATGTCGTCAGCCTACCGTGTCGGACATCCCCCCTGGGAACCCGTCGGTCCGCCCGCCCGGGACTCCGCGCCCCGGGCGCGTCCCCGCTTCCCGGACGCGGCCGGGGCCCGGCACCGCGCCCGCGCCGGACCGTCCCCTTCCGGTGCCGCGCCCACCAGCGGGGGCCGCGTCCTTGGGCCGTCAAATGGCGGAAAGATATGGTTGCACCGCGGGCAAGCGCCCCGTCGTCGATGATGCGCCGTGCGCAGTGCGTTCCCCTTTCCGAGCATTGCGGTGCGGGCCGGCGCCTTGAGCCGACTACGTGTGATCGGGAGTGCACTGATGGACGCGAATCCCACCTCATCCGCGCACACACCCAGTGGCAACGCCGTCCGGGCGGCGAGCGAGCTCATCGAGTTGCTGGAGATCCTCTGGGAGCACGGCCGCGAGATGGTGTCCCCCGCCCCCGTCTCGGCGACCCAGCTGAGAGTGCTCTACGCGCTGGAGCGGGAGGACGGGATCAACCTCCGCACGCTCAGCGAGCTGCTGGGCTCCGCCCCCTCGTCCGTCAGCCGCCTGTGCGACCGGCTCGAGGCCCTGGGCTTCGTCGAACGGTTCCCGAGCTCGGTCAGCCGACGGGAGCTGGAGCTCCGGCTGACGAAGCCGGCGCGGGCCTACCTCGATGACCTGCGGGCCCGCCGCGAGAAGGTGCTCACCACGACCATCGCCGCCATGCAGCCGTCCGCGCGCGCGTCGCTGCTGGAGGGCCTGCACGGCTTCCGCGCCTCCCTGGAGGGCGTGCGGCCCGTCCGCCTGCACCCGTCGGGACTGCCGGACGCGGAGTCCGCCTGAATCGCGCCGGGATCCGTCCGCCCACCGCGCCGGGCGGGCGGGTTCCGGCCGGTCGCGGGCGGGCCGCCGGCCGCTCCCGGCTCCGTGCCCCCGTGCCATGCCCTGCGGCACGGCACACGGTCATCCGGACACGGCGCCGAGCGTCGGCCATCGGGATCCCGAACTCGAGGGGCGCCTGTCGAAGGGACCGGACGAGGTCGACTCCGCCGCGACCGGGGCCACCCCGGCCGGCCGAGGGGCGCTGTCGGTGAAGGCCGTCGACGGCGCCGGCGACGGCCACGCGGCACCCTCGATCCGGTACGAGCGGCCGTCCGGCTCCCCCGGCGTCGGCCGCGAGCGGCACCGGGGCGGTACGGGACGCGCGCGGAGCGCCGGTCCACGCCCGTCGGGCACCGGTACGCGCACGGCGCCGGAGTGGGCCCCGCGCACGGCGACCGCGTCGCCGTGACCGCCGTGCGAGGCGTCGGCCCCACCGGGCGCGGGACCCCCTCCGACGGCGTGCGCGGGCTCGCGCGTCCCGCCGCGGGCGGGGGCGGGGCCCGGTGCGGCGGCGCCCCGATCCGACCGCGCCGCCCGCGTGATGCCACGCGCTCCGGTGGGTGGCACAGGGGGCGCACGCCCGCGCACAAAAAGGAGGGCGTGCGCCGGGAAAGCCCCATCGTGTGCCTCCGTATGTCCCCCGGCGATGTTCCTGCGCCTCCCTGCGGGGCAGTCGCGGGGGTGGCATGTTGCGTGCGCGGCACGCGGACGTCCGGCGAGTGCCGGCGATCAACGGGAGGGATTTTCCACATGACCAGGGTCTTGGTCCTGCACAGCGTCGGCCTGTTGCGCTCCGCGCTCATGGCGCTACTCAAGGCGGAGGAGTCGTTCGACGTCTTCGCCTCGGGCTGGTGCACGGCGCGGCGGCAGGCCGAGTGCTTACGGCCGGACGTCTGTGTGGTCGACCTCGACTGTCCGGGTGCCGCCACGCTCCTGGAGAGAGAGCAGGACGAGCCGGGCGCGGAGGCGCGGACCCGGCTGGTGGTGCTCGCCACCGCCGGTAGACCGGGGGCACTGCGCAAGGCCTTCGAGGCGCGAGCGCTGGGGTACGTCGACAAGGACGGCTCCCCACGCCGTCTCGTACGGGCCATCCGCCAGGCGGCGGAAGGCGAGCGGTTCGTCGACGAATCGCTCGCCTTCTGCTTTCTGGAGGCGTCCCGGGTGCCGCTGACGGCGCGCGAGATGAGCGTGCTGGCGCGGGCGGCCGAGGGCGAGTCGATCGCCGAGATAGCGCGGGGCCTGCACCTGTCGAACGGGACCGTGCGGAACTACATGGCGTCGGCCACCCGCAAGGTCGGCGCCCGCAACCGGATCGACGCGATACGGATATCGCAGCGCGCGGGCTGGGTGTAGGGGGCGGGCCCCCGCCGGCTCAGGCGGGGGAGGCACCCACGAGGTCGCGGTAGAGGGCCGACGTGCCCAGGAGCGCTTCGTGCGCGGCGCACGCCGCGCGCGTGCCGTCCAGCACCAGGACGCGGTCCGCCCGCACGGCCGACGACAGCCGGTGGGCGACCACGATCAGTGTGCCGGGGCGCGCCGCGAGCGTGCGCTCCGCCCGCTCCTCCGTCTCCGGGTCCAGGTGGCAGGTGGCCTCGTCGAGGAGGAGCAGCGGGGCGTGCGAGAGGTGGGCGCGGCCCAGGGCGAGGTGCTGCCGCTCCCCCTGGGAGAGCCCCCGCGGGTCCACCGCGGCGTCCGGGCCGCCGAGGCGCCGCACCAACGGCCCCAGCCGCAGGGCCTCGACGGTCTCCTCGACCTCGGCGGGCGTGGCGTCGGGCCGCAGGTAGCAGAGGTTCTCGCGGACCGTGCCGCTGAAGACGTGCGCCCGCTGGGGCAGCAGGGCGCGGCGCGGGTCCGGCCCCGGCCGCCCGGCGGGGCGGGCGGGGGCGCCGTCCACCAGGGCGGTCCCGCCCACCGGGGTGAGCAGCCCGGCGAGGAGGGCGAGGAGCGTGGACTTCCCGATCCCGCTGGGGCCCACCACCGCGAGGTGCTCCCCCGGCTCGACCACGAGGTCCAGGGCGTCGACCACCGGCCGGGCCCGGGGCCCGTAGGAGAAGGTGAGGCCCCGCAGTTCGACGGCGGCCCGCCCCGGCGCCGCCCCGGGGCCGGGGCGGCGGGGGGTGGGCGGCGGCGCGGCGCCGGGGTCCTCGGGGGCGGCGGGGGGCGTCACGGGGTCGTCGCCCGGCAGGGGCGGCGTGCTGGTGCCGAACCGGTCCAGTACGACGAGCAGCCGCGTCCCCGCGGCGCCCAGCGCGCTCATCAGCGCGTGCAGGGCGGGCAGGAGCGACTGGACGAGGTAGGTGAGCGCGCCCAGCAGGGCACCGGCGGTCACTCCTCCGTCCAGCAGCCACGGCGTCGCGGCCACGAGGGCGACGACCGGCAGCCGCCCCGCCGCGCCGAGGGCGAGCGTGCGGACGCCCGCCCAGCGGGCGAGCCGGCGCGCCAGGCGCTCCTCGGCGGTGACAAGCCGTCCCACGTCCTCGGCGACCGTGCGCACGGCGCCGCACGCCACCACGTCCCGGAGGCCCGCGCCGACCTCGCCCACCCGGCCCGACAGCGCCTCGTCCGTGTCCAGGAAGGCGCGTTGGACGGTGGCCATCGGCGCGAGCGTGGCGAGGAACAGCCCGAGCCCGAGGACCAGCGGGGGGAGGACGACGAGCAGCAGCGCGGGGGCGAGCGTCGCCATGCCGAGGAGCGCGCCGAACGCGGTGAAGAGGAAGGAGCGGGTGGTGAGGACCAGCCCGGCGAAGCTGTCCCTGGCCATCTCCGTCTGGTGGACGAGGCGGGAGACCGCCGCGCTGTCGGCGGCGGCCGCGTCCGGCCGGGCCGGGCTCGACACCGCCGAGGCCAGGGCCTGGGACACGGCCCGGCGGACCAGGCCGTCCCGCAGCGGTTCCACCAGGCCGGCGAGCCCGCCGAACACGCCGCGCACGGCGACGCCCCCGAGCGGCGCCGAGAGGGCCGCGACGGCGAGCCACAGCAGTCCGGTGCCGATGCGGCCGGCGAGGAAGCCGTCGTCCAGGGCGCGGGCCACGCCGTAGCCGGTGAGGAAGGTGTGCGCGGACTCCAGCAGGGACCAGCCCGCGAGGACGAGGAGGTCCCGCTTCCTGCCGCGCAGGAAGCGCCGGGCCTGGGGCAGGACGCGGTGTGTCGTCCGGCGGTCGCTCACCGGGCGCTCCCGCCGGACGCGGGTCCGCGCGCCGCGCCCCCGCCGGGCGCCGGTGCGTCCGGCGGGGGCGCGGCGGCGAACACCGCGCGGTACGCCGGGTCCTCCCACAGCACCGGGTGCGGGCCCACCGCCCGTACGCGGCCCCCGTCCAGCCACACCACCAGGTCGGCGCGGGACGCCGAGGACAGCCGGTGCGCGACGACGAGCCGGGTGCCGGGCCGTACGTCCCGGGCCAGCGCCCGCTCGACCTCGCGTTCCGTGACGGTGTCCAGGCTCGACGTGGCGTCGTCCAGGACGAGCAGCCGCCCGGCGTGGGCGAAGGCCCGTGCCAGGCCCAGGCGTTGCAGCTCGCCGCCGGACAGCGGCGCCCGCGCGAGGGGGGTGTCGTACCCGCCGGGCAGCCGCTGGACGAAGCCGTCGGCGCCGGCCGCCCGCGCCGCCGCCCGCACCGCCGGGCCGGCCGGCGCGTACGCGCCGAAGGCGAGGGCCTGCGCGACGGTCGCGCCGAACAGCGCGGGCCGGGCGAAGGCGTAGCCGACCTCCCGTCGCAGCGTCCGCTCGTCGACGGCGTCCAGCGGTACGCCGTCCAGCAGCACCCGGCCCTCGTCGGGGTCGGTGAGGCGGCCCGCGACGGCCGCGAACACCGACTTTCCCGCTCCCGAGCGGCCCACCACGGCCACGCGGGAGCCGCCCGGAAGCACCACGTCGACGTCCCGCAGCACGGGCGAACCGTCCCGTACGACGGTGACGCCGCGGAGTTCCAGCGTGCCGGGTCCGTCCGGGGGGAGGCCGCCGTCTCCGTGGGCCAGCGGCGGCAGGGTCAGCGGCTCCGCCGTACGGCGCGCGGCGCTCCGGCCGCGGACCAGTGCCCCCAGCAGTCCGGCGACCGCGCCCACGCCCGCCGCGAGCGCCGCGTACCGGGACACCGCCAGCAGGTCGCCGACGCCGATGGCCCCGGCGGCGAGGCGCAGCCCGCCGACCGCGAGCACCAGGCAGACCAGGGTCGGCAGCAGCACGCCGGAGCGGGCGACGGCGGAGCCGTACACCCGCCACATCCGCCGTCCCTCCTCGGCGAGTTCGGGCAGCGGGGCGAGCACGCGGCGGCGCTCCCGGGCGGCGGTGCCGGCGGCGGCCACGGTCCCCGCCCCGGTGAGGGCCTCGACGAGGCGGTCGGCGATCCGGGCCTGCGCGGCCTGGTAGCGCGCGACGCTGTCGGAGGAGTGCGCGGCGAAGGCCCGCAGCAGCAGCCACAGGAGGGGGACGCCGGCGAGGAAGGCGGCGGCGGTACGCCAGTCGATGAGGAACAGGGCGACCAGCGCGCCCAGGGGCGGGAGGACCGACGCGACGGCGGCCGCGGCGGTGGCGGGCACCGTACCGGCCTCCGTGGCGTTGGCGGTCAGCCGTGTCGCCAGGTCGCCGGGGGCGAAGCGGGCGGCGTGGTGCGGCGCGGCGCGCAGCAGCCGGTCCAGGCTGCGCGTGCGGAGCCAGGCGGTCGTCCGGGCGTTGGCGACGCCGGTCAGCTGGGCGACGGCCGCGTCGAGGAGCAGGTCCGCCGTGATGAGCACCGCGCAGAGGGCGGCCCAGCGCGGTGCGCGGGCGTCACCGGCGAGCAGCAGGTCCAGGGTGTGGCCGAGCACGGCGGGCTCGGCGAGGGCGGCGGCGGCCGAGGCGAGGGAGCAGACCAGGATCGCGGCGGCGTGCCCCGCGCTGTGCCGGGTGGCCGCGAGGAGCACCCGGTCGGCGGTCCGCGCCGGGTCGGAGGTCACCGTGCGCGTGGCCGGCATGCTGGGCGGGTCCTTCCTCCGCTGCTCCCGGGGCGCTCCGGGGGCCTTCCGCCGGTTCGGGCCGTACGGTGCGGCTCTCCGGGGCGGCCGGTGGACCGTGCCCCGGCGGGCGGGGCCTGCGGGCGGTCGCCTGCGGGTGGCCGCCGGGAGGGTCCCGCCGGGCGGGAGGAGCGGGACGGGCCGGGGTGGGGTGGGTGGGACGGGGTCCGGCCCCGGGCGGAAGATCCGCCCGGGGCCGGAGCCGTGTCAGTTACAGGTGGTGACGCTCAGGCTGCTGTCACCGCAGAGCAGCAGGCTGGCACGGCTGCCGGTGGCGACGTCACCCGCGGCCTCTTCCTTCGGGGTCTCCATCGACTGCAGGTCGAGAAGCGTCATGATCGGTTCCTTTCCTTCATGGGGACGATGTGCTCTTTCACGATCCCTGACGGGACCGGCTCTGGGGCCGCCGAGGCGGCGGGAGGAACGGCAGGTGCGCGCGGCCTTCGGTCGCGGCGCTGCCGAGGGCCAGCAGACAGCCGGCGGTGCCCGTGGCGAGGTCCATGGACAGCCGCATCATCTGCTCGCCGGGGAAGGCCAGATGCCCCTGGTACGGCACGGCGTGCCGGGCGAGGGCGTCGATCTGGCGGCGTACGTCGGATTCGCGGGTGCCCGGTCCCGGCACCGTGGTGCGGCTCAGGTGGAGCACCATGCCCGCCGCGCCCCGGAACAGGCCGGGCTGGGCGTAGAAGGTGGCCTGGGCCGCCCGGACGATCTCGACGCGCGCCTGTTCGAAGCGCTCGTCGGTCCGGTGGACGGCGTAGTCGTCGAGCACCATGCCGATGCCGACGCTGCCCGCGCCCAGGTAGGGCATCGTCCGCCAGCCCTCGTCCACCTGGAGGGTGCCGCCGGCGCCGCGGACGCAGCGGTCCAGGTCGCGGCGGAGGGCGTCGGCGGCGAGGTCCAGCAGCGCGGTGTCGCCGGTACGTTCGTGGAGGCGCAGGAAGAGCAGGGCCGGTCCGGACGCGCCGTACAGCAGTCCGGCGCGGGAGATCCCGGGCAGCGCGGAGGCGACGAGGTCGGCGCAGCGCAGGGCGGCGTCCGGCATGCCGAGGGCGTCCAGGGCCAGTCCGAGTCCGGAGAGGCCGCCGTGCAGGTCGGGGGCGATGCTCTCCCACGGGCGGGCCAGGGTGAGTTCGGCCAGTTCGAGGGCGCGGGCCCGGTGGCCGAGGCGGTCGAGGGTCCAGGCGATGCCGGCCAGGCCGTCGTACAGGCCGGCGGGGCTTCCGGAGGGGGGCTCCTTGGTGCGTTCCAGGAGCCACTCCTCGGCGTCGCCGTGGACCGGCGCCCCCGTCTCGGCCAGGGCGTACAGGACGCCGGCCGTGCCGTACCCCAGGGTCAGGCCGCCGCCCGCCGTGGCGAACTGGGCGATGTCACCGGGAAAGAACCGGTCGTCCCGGTCGGGCGTGGCCGAGGCGGTGACGGCGCGCACCAGGGAGTCGCGGCTGCGGGGCCAGTCCCCCGGCTCGACCGGCAGGTAGGGGCCACTCGTGGCGCCGGTCTCCTGGCGTCCCTTGAGGATCTCGGCGACGGCCTCGTCGAGGAAGTCGCGCGGCACCGGGAAGTGGGCGGCGGCGATGTCGGCGAGGTGCCGGGCCTTGGCGGGGTCGAGCGGGAGGAGGCTGGTGAGCGGCATGAACAGGGCGATGCGCAGACAGGCCAGGGCGTAGCGGTCGACGTCGAAGCCGCGCCGGTCGGCGGGGGCGACGAAGGCCGGGTTGGCGACGGTCTGGCGGCGGCCCTCGTCGATGTGCGCGGCGGCCTCGAAGTCGAGCAGGACGACGGACGACTCGTCCTCGGAGACCATGATGTTGAACAGGTGCAGGTCGTTGAAGACCACTCCCCGCGCGTGGACCTGCTCGACGGCCTCCTCGACCAGCCGGTGGATCCGCAGCGCCCACCGGGTGTAGTCGGCGAGCGCCTCCGGCGAGGGGTCGGCCTCGATCAGGGGGTGGCGGCGGGCGAAGAACGTGTTGAGGGGCTTGCCCTCGACGTACTCCATGGCCAGGAAGTGGTGGTCGCCCAGGACGAAGGTGCCGCGCACCTCGGGCGTGCAGGCCAGCCCGGAGAGCCGTTCCAGGGCCTCCCGTTCGCGGTGCAGCCGGGTCACCGCGTCGGCGCCGTCCGCCGCCAGGCCGGCGTGCGGCCGGGCCTCCTTGAGCACGACGCGCTCACCGGTGCGGGTGTCGCGGGCGACGTACACGCCGCCGCCGTTGGAGAAGTGCAGGGCGCGCTCGATCTCGTACGGGATGTCGGAGACGCTGACGGCGCGCCGGGCGGCCAGGTGCGGCCGGAGGAAGTCGGGCACGGTCACCCAGGACGGCGTGCGGAAGACCGGGCCGCGCAGGTCCGGTACGAGCCGGCCCTCGGGGTCCTCGACGGCGGGGCGGAGCTCGCCGGCGTCGTCGTAGCAGTGGCGCTGGGTGAAGCTGCCGTACCGGACGTGGACCGGGCCGTCGCCCCAGCGCAGGTCGCTGAGGATGTACGGGCCCTCCTCGCCGGCGAGCAGGGCGTCCAGGTCGCCGGCGACGCGGTGGCAGTGGTCGTCGTCGGCGGGGTAGACGGTGATGAACTTGCCGCTCGCCGCGCGGTCGGCGTACTTCGCGTTGCGGGTGTGCAGCAGGTAGCGGCTCGGGACGAACTTGAAGGCGACGCCATGGGCGAGGCAGTACTCCCGCACCCGGGAGAGAACCGTTTCCGCGTTGTCCAGGCACGCCGACACGTGGATCTTCCAGCCCTGCGCGGGGAGTTCCGCCCCCACGGGGCGCAGCGCCAGCCAGTCGCCGCTGCGGTGCCGCTGCCAGCCCTCCGGCACCGGGGCCAGCGCGGCCTCGTACAGCGCTCCCCTGGATCCCTGGCCTGCGGCGGACAGCCGGTGGGGCGCGTCGTAGAAGTGGCGGTCCGCGTCGCAGAAGGTGGCGTATCCCTTGATCACACCTGCTCCCTCGTTTCGGCGACGGGGAAGACGTTGTCACTCCGGGAGGGGTGGCCGACAGTCGCAGGTGTCAGCAATGAGGCGTGCGGAACGCATGAGTAAGTTCTGTTCGTTTCGGTTCGCTTCCGGCTCCCCCAACCCGGCGCCCGGTGGGGCCCCTTGGGCCTTCGCCGCCCGTTTTCGGGAGGCGGCCAGGGGTAAGCGGATGCGGCTTCTCACTCAGCGGAGGTGACCCATGACACAAGACGGCCAGTCGCAGAACGGGACCGTCACGACCCAGGTGCCCGCCCGTCTGGACCGGCTGCCGTGGTCCCGGTGGCACTGGATGATCGTGATCGGGCTGGGCACCGTGTGGATCCTCGACGGGCTCGAGGTCACGATCGTGGGCAACATGGCCGGCCGCCTCTCGGAGGAGGGCAGCGGCCTGGACATCAGCAGCGCCCAGGTGACGGGCGTCGCGGCGGCCCTCTACGTGGCGGGGGCCTGCCTCGGCGCCCTCCTCTTCGGCTGGCTCACCGACCGCTACGGCCGCAAGAAGCTGTTCCTGATCACCCTGGCCGTCTACCTGGGCGCGACCGCGCTGACGGCCGTGTCGTACTCGTCGTGGTGGTTCTTCCTCTTCCGCTTCCTGACCGGCATGGGCATCGGCGGGGAGTACGCGGCCATCAACTCCGCCGTCGACGAGCTGATCCCCAGCAAGTACCGGGGCCGGGTCGACCTCATCATCAACGGCAGCTTCTGGCTCGGCGCCATGGGGGGCTCGCTGCTCTCCGTCGTCCTGCTGGACACCGACATCCTGCCCAAGGACGTCGGCTGGCGGGTGTCGTTCGGCCTCGGCGTGGTCCTCGGCCTGGGTGTCCTGCTCGTCCGGCGGCACGTCCCCGAGAGCCCGCGCTGGATGTTCATCCACGGCCGCGCCGAAGGCGCCGAGCGGATCGTCGCCGACGTGGAGAGGCAGGTGGAGCGGGACACCGGCAAGCCGCTGCCGGAGCCCGCGGGCTCGATCACGATCAGGCAGCGGCACAGCGTCGGCTTCGGCCGGATCGCCCGGACGCTGGTGCGGACCTACCCGCGCCGCGCCGTGCTGGGCCTGGCGCTCTTCGTCGGGCAGGCGTTCCTCTACAACGCCGTCACCTTCGGCTTCGGCGCCATCCTGGCGACCTTCTACGACGTCCCCAGCGAGTCCACGGGGTACTTCTTCGCGGTGATCGCGCTGGGCAACTTCCTCGGCCCGCTGCTGCTGGGGCGGCTCTTCGACACCTGGGGCAGGCGCCCGATGATCGCCGGCACCTACCTGCTCTCCGGGGGCCTGCTGTTCGTCACCGCGTGGCTCTTCGGCCAGGGCCACCTCACCGCGACGACGCTGACGGCGTGCTGGTGCGTGGTCCTCTTCTTCGCGTCGGCGGGCGCCAGTTCCGCGTACCTGACGGTGAGTGAGATCTTCCCCATGGAGACCCGCGCCATGGCGATCGCGTTCTTCTACGCCGTCGGTACGGCGGCCGGCGGCATCTCCGGTCCGCTGATCTTCGCGAGCCTCACCGAGAGCGGCGAGGTCGCCGACACCGTGTTCGCCTTCTGCCTCGGGGCCGCCGTGATGGTGGTGGGCGGTCTGGTCGCCGTCTTCTGCGCGGTGTCCGCCGAGGGCAGGTCCCTGGAGGACATCGCCGCCCCGCTCTCCGCCCAGGACCCGTCGCAGGCCGGGGAGGCCGGGGGCGTCGGTCCGGCCGCCGACCCGGCGGGACTGCGGCACTGACCCCGGCGCGGCGGGGGCCGGCGGCCGCGGGCCGCGGCGGTACGGGCGGTGTGCTCGCCCGTACCGCCGCCGCCCGCGGCCGTCGCCGGCCTCATCGCGGGCGCGTCCACGCCGGGTCGCGCCCGGTCAGGGCGAGCAGCCGCTCCCAGGCGGACGCCCCGGCGCCGCCCGCGGGCAGCGGGTGCTCCTCGCCGAACACCCCCATCTTCCGCCCGGCCGGCGCCAGTTCCCCGAACACCACCAGCAGGTCGTCGACCACGGCCGGGGCGGGCGTGTAGTCCTGCCCGGTGGCGCGCGCCAGGTCCCAGGCGTGCACGACGAGGTCACCGAGGACCATGTGCCCGACCACCGACGCCGGCAGGCCCATCCCTCCGGCCGTGCCCTCCTCGGCGCCGGGCGCCGCCCACGCCTCCACGAGCGCGGAGGTCTCGGCGGCGAAGGCGTCGCGCCAGTCCGCGCGTTCGGTCACGGCCTCCGGCTCGGCGGAGAAGTCGGCGTCCTTCTTCACCGCGAGCAGCTGGAACTGGACCACGACCTGGAACAGGTGGTCGAGGAGCCGGCGCACGTCGTACTCGCTGCACGGTGTCGGGTCGGTGAGGCGCTCGTCCGGGAGGGCGCGCACGACCGGGAGGAAGCCGTCCACCGCCGTACCGAGCCGCCCGCTGAGGGAGTTCGTCATGCGGTGGACCGTAGCCGCGGGCGCCGGCGGGGATCTTGAAGAAACGCGACACCGGCCGCCGGGCGGGCGGGACCTGCGTGCCGCCCCGCCGGGAGGTCCGCGGAGGCGTGCCGGGGCGGCCGGGAGGTGTACGGCGAGTCCCGGCGGCGACCGCCCCGTGCGGCCGAGGTTCTTCGGGCGGGGGCGAACCGGTGGAGGTGACCGCGACCGCCCCCGGGGCCCGGGGATCCGGGGCTTTCGGGCGGCCCGGGCGGAACGGGGCCCTCGGCACGTCCGGGCGCCGGGCGGCCTGCATGATGGACCCCGTGCCGAAGAAACCGTCCGACGCGCCCCCTCCCGACGGGTCCGACCCCCGGACCGGCGGTCCCGTGCCCGGTGGCGCCGGGCCGGCCCGGCTGCCGGTGGGCCTCGTCGTACTCGTCGGCCCGCCCGCTTCGGGCAAGACCAGCTTCGTCAGGGCGCTGGTCGCGCTGCGGCGGATCGATCCCGGGGCCGTGGTGTCCAGCGACGAGATCCGCGCGGAGCTCTCCGCCGGCCCCGCCGCCGAGGCGGACCCCGACGCGCTGGACGCGCTCGTCTTCGAGGAACGCGACCGCAGGATCGTCGCCAGGCTCGCCGCGGGACGGGTCGCGGTCGCGGAATCGACGAACGTGACCCGGCGGGCGCGCGCACGGCTCCTCGCCGTCGCCAGGCGCTTCGACGCCCCGGTGACCATGCTGCGGTTCACCTCCGACACCGCGGACCTCCTGCACCAGCACGCCGGGCGGGGGCGCCCGGACGTCACCGCCGCGGACGTCCGCTCCTACGCCGCGGTCATGAGGCGGGAGGCCGGCACCGACCGGTTGCGTTCCGAGGGCGCGACGGCCGTGTACGACGTCCCCGGCCGCCGGCAGGGGGTCACGCCCGCCGAAGCGGCCGCACGCTTCTCCTTCCGCTGACCGGGACGTCGAAGCGGGCTCCGGCACCCCTCCCCGGGCCCCGGCGGAGCGGCACTAGCATCGGGCGCATGACCGGACCGCGCCGCGACACCAGGGGCATCGTCGAGGCCCGGGAGCTGCTCGCCCGGGTCCGCTTCCGGCGCCGCGAGCCCGCCGCACCGCTGCGCCCCTTCCTGGAGCACTACTGGCTGGTCGACTGGGACCTGGACGAGCCGTACACCACCCACGTGGTGCCCCACCCGTCGGTGAACCTCGTCTTCCAGCGCCACGGCGGGAAGGCCGCGTGGGGCGAGGTCGCCGGGATCGGGCTGGAGTTGTTCACGAGGAAGCTGGAGGGGCGGGGTCGGGTGTGCGGGGTGCAGTTCCGGCCGGGGGGCTTCCGCCCGTTCGCGCCGCACCGGCCCGTCTCGTACTGGACCGGGCGCCACGTGCCGCTGGCCGAGGCGTGCCTGGGCCCGGGCAGGACACCCGGGCGCGGTGGGGACCCGGCGACCGCCGCGGCCGTCACCGCACCGGACGGGGACGACGACGTCGTCGCCGCGCTGGACGCCTTCCTGCTGGGCCTGGACCCCCGGCCCTCCCCCGGGGCGGCGCGGGCCACGGCCCTGGTCGAACGCGTCCGCGGCGACCGCACGATCCGGCGCGTGGACCGGCTGGCCGCGCTGGAAGGCGTGTCGGCGCGGTCGCTGCAGCGCCTGTTCGCCGCGTACGTGGGCGTCAGCCCCAAGTGGGTCGTCCTGCGCTACCGCATCCACGAGGCCCTGGAACGTGCCGAGTCGGACGGGCGGACACCGGACTGGGCGGAACTGGCCGCCGAGTTGGGGTTCAGCGACCAAGCCCATCTGATCCGCGGCTTCACCGCCACGATAGGCGTGCCGCCCGCCGCGTACGCGCGCGGCGGGCGACCGGTGGGCCGCACCCGGCCGGTACGGCCGCGCTGACCCTCCGGCGGCGCCCGGGGACGACCGCCCTTCCGGGACGAGCGGCCCGCACCGGCCGCCCGACACCGGAAGGACGGTCCCCTCCTCCCCCCGGAGCGCCCTCCCGCCCCATGGCACTCCCCTCCCCCACGCACCCGGCTTCCGCGACGCGGGCCCCGCGGGGGCCCCGGCCGGTGCGGCGTGCGGTCCTCGGCCCGGGGGTTCACCGGTGGGGGTGACGGCGTCCCGCTCCCGTGGCGTTTCCCCGGCCCGGCCGGTCACGCCGACGAGTGGTCCGGCGGGTGTTCCCGCCCGGAGGGCGGGTGCGGTGCCGTAGGTAGGGCACATGCTCACCTCACTGCTGCGCGGCCTGCTGCCGCTCGTCCTCGCCACCGCTCCCTTCCTCGCCCCGGCCTCCGCCCACGCGGCCGAACGGGTGCGGGCGTCGGAGGTGGTCCTGCTGCCCGACGCGCTCGGGCGGCTCACCGTCGCCGACGAGGTGCGCGACGGCTACACCCCCGCCGACCCCACTCCCTGGAACTCCGGCCTGGACCCGGACGACGGCTGCGACACCCGCGCCGAGGTCCTCCTCGCCGAGGCCGTCGAAGCCCCCGGCGTCGGCCCCGGGTGCGCCCTCACCGGTGGGGCGTGGGTGTCGTACTACGACGGGCAGAGGGTCGACGGCCCCGACCGCCTCGACGTCGTCCACACGGTCCAGCCCGCCGAGGCCTGGGACTCCGGCGCCCGGACCTGGACGGCGGCGCGCCACGAGGCGTACGCCAACGACCAGGGCGCCGAAGCCTCCCTGGCCGCCGTCACCGCCCGGAGCGCCCGGACCCGAGCCGACCAGGACCCGACCCACTGGCTGCCGCCCGCCCAGGACCGGTACTGCCGCTACCTGTCGGAGTGGATCGGCACCAAGCTCCGCTGGGACCTGACGGTGGACAAGGCCGAACTCGAGACGCTGAAGACCTTCGCCGACGGCCCCTGCGAGGAGACCGTCATCGTCTACACTCCCGCGCCCGCCTGACCCTCCCCTCCCCGCGGCGGGGGTGGCGCGCCTGCCCGGACCGGCGCCCCGGCCGGGGACGCGGCCCCGCCGGCGGTTCACCGTCCCGGGCGGTGTTCCCCGGCGCCGGTTCGGCGGGCGGCGACGGCCGGGTGGACCGGCGCGGTCTCCGGTACGCCGGGCGGGCGCATGCTCGCGAACTCCTTGCGCAGCACCGGGACGACCTCCTCGCCGAGGATGTCGATCTGTTCGAGCACCGTCTTCAGGGGCAGGCCCGCGTGGTCCATCAGGAACAGCTGGCGCTGGTAGTCGCCGACCGCGTCGCGGAAGCCGAGGGTGCGCTCGATGACCTGCTGCGGGGAGCCGACGGTGAGCGGCGTCTGCTCGGTGAACTCCTCGAGTGACGGGCCGTGGCCGTAGACGGGCGCGTTGTCGAAGTACGGGCGGAACTCCCGTACGGCGTCCTGGGAGTCGCGCCGCATGTAGACCTGGCCGCCGAGGCCCACGATGGCCTGCTCGGGGGTGCCGTGGCCGTGGTGCGCGAACCGCTGCCGGTACAGCTCGACCATCTGCCGCGTGTGGGACATGGGCCAGAAGATGTTGTTGTGGAAGAAGCCGTCGCCGTAGTAGGCGGCCTGCTCGGCGATCTCCGGGGAGCGGATCGATCCGTGCCACACGAACGGCGGCACGCCGTCCAGCGGGCGCGGGGTGGCGGTGAAGCCCTGCAGCGGCGTACGGAACCTGCCCTCCCAGTCCACCACGTCCTCCCGCCAGAGCCGGTGGAGGAGCGCGTAGTTCTCGATCGCCAGCGGGATGCCCTGCCGGATGTCCTTGCCGAACCACGGGTAGACCGGGGCGGTGTTGCCGCGGCCCATCATCAGGTCGACGCGGCCGTCGGCGATGTGCTGCAGGTAGGCGTAGTCCTCGGCGATCTTCACGGGGTCGTTGGTGGTGATCAGCGTCGTCGAGGTGGACAGGGTGATCCGGTCGGTGACGGCGGCGAGGTATCCGAGGAGCGTGGTCGGCGAGGACGGCACGAAGGGCGGGTTGTGGTGCTCACCGGTGGCGAACACGTCCAGCCCCACTTCCTCGGCCTTGCGGGCGATGGCGATCGTGGCCTTGATCCGCTCGTGTTCGGTCGGGGTGCGCCCGTCGGTCGGGTCGGTCGTCACGTCCCCGACCGTGAAGATGCCGAACTGCATGGTGGACCACTCCCTTTGATTGTCTATTCAACCATCGACCCCAACGGCGCGACTCCCCCATGGATTCCCCGCCCCTCCGCGCGGGTCGGAGCGCCCGCCGGGCCCGGTCCGCGGCGCGCGTCACATCCAGCCTGTCACGGCGTCCGGCCCGGCGACACACCGACGAAACCCCGCGCGGACGGGGCCACGCGGACGCAGGACCACGCCGGCCCGCGGGGTCTGCGCGGACGCGCGGACCGGGGCGTACGCGCACGCGTCGGGCCGCAGCACCCCGGCGTCGACGAGCCCGGCCGGGACCCGGTCCAGCCCCGGGTCCCGTGCGCTCCTCCACCGCGCGGGCGGCCGTGAGGAGTCCTATGATCCTCGTATGGATGTTGAAAATCGAACATTTCTGGGCGAGGAAGGGTCCCTACGGTGAGCAACACGGAAACGCACCCCGCCGAGACGGTCTGCGGAGCACGGACGGCCGAACCGCCCCGGCCCGGCGTGGAGGTGCTGTCGGCGCGCAGCGTGCCGCTCGGCGGCCCGCGCGCGATGACCGTGCGGCGCACCCTGCCCCAGCGCGCCCGCACGCTCATCGGGGCGTGGTGCTTCGCCGACCACTACGGCCCGGACGACGTCGCGCGCACCGGCGGCATGGACGTCGCCCCCCACCCGCACACCGGACTGCAGACGGTGAGCTGGCTCTTCAGCGGCGAGATCGAGCACCGCGACAGCCTCGGCACCCATGCCTTCGTCAGGCCCGGGGAACTGAACCTGATGACGGGTGGCCACGGCATCAGCCACTCGGAGGTGTCGACGCCCCGCACCACGCTGCTGCACGGCGTGCAGCTGTGGGTGGCGCTGCCCGAACGGCACCGCGGCGCGGCACGCGACTTCCAGCACCACGTCCCCGCCCCGGTGCCGCTGGACGGCGGCGAGGCCCGCGTCTTCCTCGGCACGCTCGCGGGCGACACCTCGCCGGTGCGCACCTTCACCCCCCTGCTGGGCGCAGAGGTGTCGGTGGCCCCGGGTGCCGCGGTCGTCCTCGACGTCGATGCCGCGTTCGAGCACGGCGTACTCGTCGACACCGGCGACGTCCGCCTCGACGGAACCCCCCTGCGGCCGACCGAACTGGGGTACGCCGCCCCCGGCCGCACGACGCTGACCCTCACGAACGAGGGCCCTGCGGCCGCGCGGCTGATCCTCCTGGGCGGGCCGCCGTTCCAGGAGGAGATCATCATGTGGTGGAACTTCGTCGGCCGCACCCACGAGGACATCGCACAGGCCCGGTCGGACTGGACGAACACCTCCAGGTTCGGCACGGTGCACGGCTACGACGGCCCCCCGCTGCCCGCCCCGACGCTGCCCTCCGTGCCCCTGAAGCCGCGCAGGAACCCCCACTGACCGCGGGGGTCAGGAGACGGCGCCCTCGGACCAGGCCCGCTTCAGGATCTCGTCGACGGTCTCGTCGACGGTCTGGCGGGAGGTGTCGAGCCACAGCCCGATCGGGGGCGTGTCGTCCCGCAGGATCCTGTCGAGGTCCCGCGGCTGCCAGTCGGGGCCGTAGCCGGTCTTGGAGCGCCGCTCCTCGCGCCGGGCCACGACCTCCGGGTCGGGCGCCAGCACGACGACGGCCAGCGGACGGCTCCTGACCATTCGGGTGATCTCCGCCAGGTGCTCGCCGAGCAGGATGTCCTGGAGCACGGCGGTGAAGCCGGCCTCGACGTAGGCGTCGGCGGACGCGGCGGCCAGCCGGTGACGCAGCCGCAGCTGGGCGACGGCCTCCGGCGGGGCCTCGGCCGTCATGTGCGCCTGACCGTTGACGATCATGCGGCGGAACGCGTCACCGCGTACGTGCACCGAGCGTGGCAGGCGCTCGGCGAGCGCCTGGGCGACGGTGGACTTGCCCGCGGCCGAGATGCCGGTGACGACGATGACGCCGGGCGTCCCGCCGCCGGGGACGGCGGTGGGGCTGGTGTGGTCGGTCATGAACGGGTGGTGTTCCTCTCTCGTACAGGGACGTGGGCGCCGCACGGCGCCCGGACGGCGCCGGCCGCCTCGGACGCGTTCGCGGACGAGCGGGTCCATCGAGGCGTGATACCACGCAAGACGACGGGCCCCTGTCGTGTGCCCCGTCGTGTGTCTCGTGTGCCCCGTCGTGTGTCCCGTCGTGTGTCCCGTCGACCGCCGGAGCCGCGGTGCCCCAGGATGCCGCGGCTCGCGTCCGTACCCGGCCCGCCGTCCGGGACGGCGGACCGCCTGCCGCACCGGCGCCCCCGGCGGCCTCGCCCTCGACGCGAGGGCGGATGTCCGGCCCGGGACGGGGCCCGGAGCTGGCGCGACCACTGTCCGTCGCAGGCGGCGAGGCCCGCCACGGGCCGGGGCGGCCAGGGCGGGCGGGGGTACGGCCGGGAGGAACGGCCCCAGCCGTCGTGGCGCCGAAAGCGCCGTGCGCGGTGCGGGGCCCGGGCGGCGCCCGTGCCGCCGGAACGGCGAGGAGACCGTGCGGCGGCCGGGGCATAGACCCCCCGCGCGGTCGTCGCGGCGGGGCGGGCCGCACTCCTCGCGCGCCGGGGGAAACGCTCTGTGACCGGTTGCCAGGTGAGAGGAAGCGAAGCCCGGGCACAAGGACCAGCGACCGAGGGAGGCTGCTGTGAACGGCGACACATTGGGGTTGGAAGACGTCTTGGCGGAGGCGGAGAGCGCTTCCCCGGTGGATTCCGTCGGCGTCGTGGCACGCAACCTGCAGAAGCGGTTCGGGGCGTTGTGTGTGTCGTTCCTGTTCGCCGACCTGGTCGGGGAGGAGCTCGTCCGGCTCACCACGGCCGACGGAGCGGCGGACGGCCGCAAGGCGTCCCGCATCGCCCTGCGGGGCAGCACGTACGAGAAGGTCCTGAGGTCCCAGCACCTGCACGTGGAATCCGACGGGGAGGGCGGCTGCCGGACGGTCGCGCCCGTCACCAACCGCGGCGACTGCATCGGCGTGCTGGAGGTGACGCTGCCCCACGCCGACGAGAGAGTGTTGCGCCAGGTCGGTGAGGCGGCGCACGCGTTGGCGTACATCATCGTCACCGACCGGCGCTTCACCGACCTCTACCACTACGGCCGGCGCACCACACCGACGAGCCTGGCCGCCGAGATCCAACACCAGCTGCTGCCTTCCGCCTCGTGTTGCGAGGCCGCCCAGTTCGCCGTGGCCGGAGGTCTCGTGCCCGCCGACGACATCGGCGGCGACACCTACGACTACGCCCTGGACCAGGACACACTGCACCTGTCCATCACCGACGCCATGGGGCACGACACCGACTCCGCGCTGCTGGCCACCCTCCTGCTGGGCGCGCTGCGCGGCGCCCGGCGCCTCGGCTGCGACATCGCGGAGCAGGCCCGCCGAGCCCACCAGGCCCTCCTCGACCACGACCGCGGCCTGGCCACCGGCCAGCTCCTGCGCATCTCCCTCGACGAGGGCCTCGTCCAACTGGTCAACGCCGGCCACCCGCGGCCCCTGCTGCTGCGCGACGGCGTCGTGGAGGAACTCGCCCTGCACGCCAACCTCCCCTTCGGCATCCCCTCCCCCCACGCCCACCGGGTCCAGCGGTTCCAGCTGCGCCCGCACGACCGGCTGGTGCTGCTCACCGACGGCATGCAGGAGCGCGCCGCGGCCGATGCGGACCTGGCCGCTCTCATCCGCGACACCCGTCTCTTCCACCCGCGCGAGACCGTCCGGGCCCTCGTCACCGCCGTCCACGATGCCTGCGGAGGCCGCTTGAGAGACGATGCCACGGTCCTGTGCCTGGACTGGTACGGCACCCACCCCGCCGACCGGCGCACCGGCGGTGACGACCACGGCATGACACCGGACCCCCGGTAGTGCTTCACCCCACCGGGTGATCCCCCGTGGCGGTGAGCGGTTTCCCTCGATCCGTCCGACGCGCGTCCGCCGCGTCCTGCCCGACGACTTCCCGCACACCACCGGGGATCGGCGACCGCCCGGTGGCCCGGGGGTGAACGCCGACACGCCGCCGTCGCCCTCCCCGAACCCCGGGTTCCGGGGGCCGGAGGGATCCGGAACCACGGTCGCCACCTCGTCGGTGCTCCCGCCTTGCGTCATCCGCCTGACAGTGGTCTGCCGGCCCCACCAGACTGGGAGGCGTGCTCCAGCGAACTCCCCGGCACTCACGTCTTCGTGCCGCCCGCGTCCTCGCCTTCGGTGCTCTGGCCCTGGCCGGCCTCGTCTTCGCCGTCTGCATGACGATCCCGGACAGCGACGGCGCCCGCGACGCCGTGGCCGCGATCGCCGGCCTGTTCGTCGGCCTCGCCGCGCTGGTCCCCCCGCTGCTGGAGTACTTCCGCACCGCGGAGACACCCCTGGATCCCGCCGCCCTCGCCGACGACCTCGCGCTCAGGCTGCGGGAGCAGTGGCTCGACGAGGCCCGGGCACGCCGCCTGCGCGATCCGCGGGTCCTGCCGTTGGCGTGGACGACGACCGAACGGGACATCGCCGACACCCTCCGCACCGGCCCCGCCGGCTCCCGCGTCCTGCGGCTGAGGCTGGACGGCCGGTCGGACGGACCGTTCGACGACGTGATCGCCCGCCTCGCCGAGGGGTACGGCCGCGTCCCCCACCGCCGCCTGGTCGTCGTCGGCGAGCCCGGTTCCGGCAAGACCGTCCTCGCCCTCCTCCTCACCCTCGGCCTGCTCGCCGCCCGGGAGCAGGGCGCACCGGTCCCCGTCCTGCTGCCGGTCTCCTCCTGGGACCCGGTCCGCGAGCGGTTGGACGACTGGATCGTCCGGGCCATGGCCCAGCCCTACTACAACGGCCGCACCGACATCCCCCGCACCCTCCTCTCCCACGGTCTCCTGATCCCCGTCCTCGACGGCCTCGACGAGATCCCCGAGTCCGCCCGCCGCAGCGCCGTCCGCGCCCTCAACCAGGCCACCGGCGGCGACCGGCCCCTGGTCGTCACCTGCCGCGCCGTCGAGTACGAGGAACTGATCCGCGGTGGCGCGCCCACGCTGCGCCAGGCCGCGGTCGTCGAGGTCCTGCCCGTCACGCCGGCCGACGCCGTCACCTACCTCCAGGACGCGGACCGGCCGCCCGGCGTCGACTGGGGACCGGTCCGCGCCCACCTGCGCGCCCAGCCGGACAGCCCGCTGGCCGGGGCGCTGTCGACCCCGCTGATGGTCACCGCCGCCCGCCTGGTGTACCGCCGCGGCGGTGACCCCGCCGAACTCCTCGACACCGACCGCTTCGACTCCCGGTACGCCGTCGAGGACCACCTCCTGCACGGTCTGGTCGACGCCGCCTACGCCCCCGACCCCACCGCTCCCGAGGGCACCCCGCGGCAGGCCCCCTGGACCCCGGAACAGGCCCGCGGGTACCTGGCGTTCCTCGCCCGCCACCTCCACGAGCACCGCGAACGGGACCTGGAGTGGTGGCGGCTCAGCGGCCGTCTCCTGTCCCCCCGGGCGGGCGTGTGGCCCGGATTCGGCCTGGGAGGGCTGCTGGTGGGCGGCGTCATGGTGTGGTCGCTGTTCAGCGGGGATCCGGGGCCGGACGGCCACGCCGAGGCGTTCGCCCTCGCCATGATCGTCGGTATCGTCTTCGCGCTGCTCAACTCCGTCGTCTGGTACGCCTCCCGCTCACGACCGCCGGGGCGGCTGGCCTGGTCGGTCAGACAGTCCCGGAGACGGCTGTACGACGGGTTCCGTACCGGGGCGAGCCTCTCCGCGCTGGTCCTGCTCCCCTTCAGCGCGACGCTCTTCGGGATGAACGTCCTCGAGGACCCGGTGAACAGTCGGACCCTGTCAGGGGTGGAGGGTTTCGCGGAGTTGGCCGGCGTCGTGGTCGCGCTCATCGTGGTCGCCGGCCTGGGCTTCGCCGTCCACAAGTGGCTCGACGCGCCACCGGCGCACGCCGCCCAGGTCAGTCCGGCGCTCCTGCTGGCCCAGGACCGGCGCTCGTCGATCGTCAGTGCCGGGGCGGCGGGGGCGGTGGTGGCCCTGGTGGGGTTGCCCGCCTGGTTCGCGGGGTGGTTCGGCGGAGACCTGCTGCTGCGGCTCCTGACGAACTGGGCGGGGCGGCCCGCGCGATTCGACCTGACGACGCTCCTCACGGACAGTTGGGACGAGGTGTCCGGAGGCGTCGCGGACTGGCGTGACCCGGTCGGGTTCGGCCTGCTGCTGCCCGGGGCGGCCTTCACCCTCCTGCTGCTCATGAGCCGGGCCTGGCCCCGTTTCGTGGTGGCCAGGGTCTGGCTGGCGGCGAACGGGAGACTCCCCTGGCGGCTGATGGACTTCCTCGCGGACGCGCGGCGACGCGGGATCCTCCGCCAGGCGGGCGGCGCCTACCAGTTCCGCCACATCCGGCTGCAGGAAGCGCTGGCCGGTGAGGCGGCGCCTCCGGCCGCCGAGACCACCGGCGCGCCCGCCGGCGTCCGGCGCAGGACGCTCCTGACGGCCGGCATCGCCGTCGCGGCCGCCGGCACCACCGGAGCGCTCGCCCGGCGCTACTGGGACTCGAGCGTCGCCCAGTTCACCGACCCCGCCGGGCGAGCGGTGAGAGCGGTACGGTTCCGGCCCGGAACGGACCCCCAGATCGCCCTGGCCCTCGAGGAAGGCCCGGTGCTGTTGTGGGACGACTGGGCGCGCGCCGTCACACGCTTTTCCGGTGGTGGACGGAACAGCGGGCTCCGCGAGGTATGGGGCGAACTCCTCGGCTCCCACGACCTCGAGTTCTCGGCCGACGGCGGCGTCCTCTACGTCCCCGACGGTCAGGGCGTCTCCGCCCTGCGACTGAGTGATCTCGCCGTGGGCAGCACGCTGGTGCCGGACCGGCCGAGAGCCATGGCGGACGACGTCTACGAGGCGCATCTCGCCATCGCCCCCGGCAACCGGTACATGGCAGCCCTGTACGGCTACGAGGAGGTGGCCGTCTGGGAGCTGGGCGAGGTGTCGGCGCAGCCCCGGGACGACGGCCGTCCCCACCGGCTTCCCGGCACGTGGCTCGACGTGCCCGTGGAGGAACCGACCGGTCTCGCGTTCCTCGGCGACGGCACGCTGCTCGTGCTGGGACCCGGTGGGGCCTGGCGCAGCGGGGCGGCCGGCTTCGATCGGGGGGAGAAGGCACTGCCGGGCACACGGTACGTCCTGACCTCTGACGACCAGTTCTTCGCCACGGAGTACGGCGACTTCGGGAACTCGCTCCTCGTGAGCCGTTTCGACGGGCGGATCGCCGTGGTCGGCCCGGGCGGGACGGAACTGTGGCGGACCCCGGGCGGTGGCGGGGAAGGCCGGAAGTCCCCGCCCCAGCACCTGCCGGCCATGCGCGCCGGGGCCTTCCACCCGACGGCGCCGCTGCTGGCCGTCTCCCCGTACCGGAGCGACGACACCACGGGGGAGGGCGACGTCCACCTCTACCGCTACGGCAGGGACGCGTGGAGCAGCCCCCGGCGCCTGACCACCCTGCGCGGTCACGCGGCGCCCGTCCTGTGCCTGGACTTCAGCCTCGACGGCGGGCACCTGGTCACCGGGGACGAGGAGGGCACGGTTCGCGTCTGGGACGTGAGGGAGTGGTCGCGCGACGGCCTGTGACGCCCGTGGCCGCCCCGGGGGGGGACGGGCAGGCCCCCGGCCGGCGGGGCCTGACTTTCGGCCCCTGCCCTCCCGGCACGGCCGTGGGGGCGGTTGTGGGTCCGAGCCGTCGTGGACGAGCGTCCCGCGTCCGCGGGAGGGGGTGGTGCGGAGAGGGGTCAGGGCGCCTTCACCCTGCGCCAGGCCTGGATGCCTTCGGGGGCGGCCGGGTGGGGTTCGAGGCCCGCCGCGGACAGTTCGGCGGCCAGTGTCCCGTCGGAGACGACATGGCAGTCGAATTCCGCGGTCTCCTCCCGGAGCAGGGCGTCGCCGCGCCAGGTCCGGTAGGTCATCGCCCAGCGGACGAGGTCCTCGCCCGCCGCCTCGGCCCGTGCGAGCACGTCGTAGCGGTGCCGTCCCAGCGTGCGGCCGGGGATCACCGCCGGGGGGACCGCGGTCGCCGTCTGGGGGTGCTGCGACTCCATGACCAGCACACCGCCGGGGCGGAGCGCGCCGGCCCACTTGTGCCAGAGCCGGACCCGCTGCTCCGGCGGGAAGTGCATGATCATGTTGAACATCACGACGGCGTCCAGCGGTGTGTCCACCTCGGCTTCCAGCGCGTCCTCGGGCAGCACGGTCACCGTGTCCGCGGCTGCCGGTATGCGGGACAGCCGCGTCACCAGGGCGGCGCGCATGACGCGCGTCGGCTCGATCGCGAAGATCTGCCCGTCCGGCCCGAGCAGTTCCAGCAGGGTCTCGGTGAAGACCCCGGTACCGGGGCCGATCTCCGCGACCACGCCGGCCCCGGACACCAGCCGCCGCAGGGCGTCCGCCAGGGAGGCCCGCTCCTGCTCGGGGAAGATCATGTCGTAGTAGGGGCCGTTGACGGCGTAGCCGAGTCCCTGATCGGCGCGGTCGGCCTCGTGAGCGGTGGTCCTGGTCATCCGTGGCCTTTCTCGGTGCGGGCGAAACGGTTCCCCACGCGGTGCCCGGCCCGTCGGCCGGCCGCGCCGAGCAGCCCCGCGAGGCGCTCGGCGCTGCTCGGCGGGCCATCATCCCCGTGGCAGGCGGGGCGAGGCGGCGGCGGGTTCCGGCCACCGGCCCTCCGCCACCCGCCGGCAGGCGCCGGTGCCGCCGGCGGGGGTGACCGTGACGCGGGGGCTCGCCGCGGCGCTGCCCCGGCGCGGCGGCCGTCCGGACCCCGCGGGCCGGGACACCGGGGCCGTGCGGATCGTGCACGGCCCCGGTGTGCTGCGGTCCGGTCAGCGCTTGAGCTCGCCCAGGTACTTCGCGAACTTCTCCAGGCCGTCGATGTTGCGCGGCCCGCTGATGCCCTCGTTGTAGTCGAGGATGAAGAAGTTGTTCTTCCTGACGGCGGGCAGCCCCTTCGTGTGGGGGGACTTCTTCAGGAAGTCGATCTTCTTCTGGGCGGGCAGGTCCCCGTAGTCGAGGATCATGATGACCTCCGGCTCCGCCTTGGCGACGGCCTCCCAGTTCACCTGCGTCCACCGCTGGTCGAGGCCGCCGAAGACGTTCTTGCCGCCGGCGTTCTCGATGATGTCGTCGGGCGGGACCTGGTTGCCGGCGGTGAAGGGCTGGTCGGTGCCGGAGTCGTAGAGGAAGACCGGCACCGGATCGCCCTTGGGCGCCTTCGCCTTGACGGCCTCCACCCGCTTCTTCAGCCCGGCGACGACCTCGTTCGCCTTGTCCTCGACCCGGAAGATCTTGCCCAGCCGGTCCAGGTCGGTGTACAGGGCCTCGAACGGGGTGAGCTTCTCGGGGTACTCGGGGTAGTTGAAGCAGCTCTCGCTGTGCATGAAGCTCTGGATCCCGAGCTTGTCCAGGATCTCCGGGGTGATGCCCCGCTCGTCCTTGAAGCCCGAGTTCCATCCGGCCACGACGAAGTCGGACTTGGCCTCGACGACGATCTCCTTGTTGAGGAGGTCGTCGCTGAGCATCTTCACCTTGGCGTAGTCGCTCGCCCACGGTGACTCCGTCACCGGCGGGTTCGCCGGCGGCATCACGTAGCCGTGCACGTGATCGGCCAGGCCGAGGCTGAACAGCTTGTCGGCGCTTCCGCCCTCGTACGCCACGGCGCGCTGGGGGACGGTGTATTCGACCGGCTCACCGCACCTCTTGACGGTGACCTTCTCGGACGCCTTGGCGTCCGGTTCCACCTCGGCGCCGCAGCCGCCGAGCAGCAGCGTGGCCGCGAGCGCGGAGCCGAGGACGGTGCGCTGCCGCGCCGAGCGGGGAGATCGCGTCATGGTCATGACCTGGTAGTGCCTTTCACAGGGAGGAATGGAGCGAGTACAACAACTGCGGGTCACCCGTCAGCGGGTGGGACACGACGCTGGCCTTGACCCCGAACACCTCGTCGACGAGTTCCGTGGTGAGGACGTCCTCGGGCGTGCCGGTGGCGACGAGGCGACCGTCGCGCAGGACACCGAGGCGGTCGCAGGCGGCCGCGGCGAGGTTGAGGTCGTGCAGCACGACGAGGACGGTGAGTCCCGAGTCGCGCAGGAGCGAGAGCAGTTCGACCTGGTGGCGCACGTCGAGGTGGTTGGTCGGCTCGTCGAGCACCAGGATCTCCGGCTCCTGGACGAGTGCCCGGGCCAGCAGGACGCGCTGGCGTTCGCCGCCCGAGAGGGTCAGGACTCCGCGCCGGGCGAGGTGGCGGATGTCGAGCCGGTCCATCACGCGCTCGCACAGCTCGCGCTCCCGGCGGCTGAGCGCCTGGTTGCCCTGGAGGTGCGGCGTGCGGCCGAGCGCGATGACCTCCTCGACGGTGAAGTCGAGGTCGACGGCGCCGTCCTGGGTCATGGCCGCGACGATCTGGGCGGAGCGGCGCATCGGCAGGTCGGTGAGTTGCCGCTCGCCCACCCAGACGGTGCCGGAGCTGGGGCGCAGCGCGCGGTACACGCACCGGAGGGCGGTGGACTTGCCGCTTCCGTTCGGGCCGACCAGGCCCACGACCCGGCCGCTCTCCACCTCCAGGGACAGGTCGCGTACGAGGCTCTTGCCGTCGGTCACCACCGACAGCCCGTCAAGCCTGAGGTCCATCTCAACGACCTCCGAACAGGTAGCTCTTGCGGCGCATCAGGACGATGAACACCGGCACCCCGACGAGCGCGGTGATGACGCCCAGGGGGAGTTCGCGCGGTGCGACCAGCGTCCGGGACACCAGGTCGACCCACACCATGAAGATCGCTCCGGCCAGTGGTGCCACGGCCAGGACACGGGCGTGGGTGGCACCGACGACCATGCGCACCAGGTGGGGCATGACCAGTCCGACGAAGGCGATGGCGCCGCTGACGGCGACCATCACGCCCGTCACGAGCGAGGCCAGGACGAGCAGGGCCTTGCGGTGCCGGTCGGGGTCGACGCCCAGGCTCGCGGCGGTCTCGTCCCCGAGGGCCAGCACGTCCAGTGCCCGGCCGTACCGGTACAGCACGGCCAGGCCGAGGACGACGACCGCGGACACGACGGGGAGCGCGCCCCAGTTCGCGGCGCCGAAGCTGCCCATCGTCCAGTACAGGACCATGCTGGTCGCCTCGCTGTCCGGGGCGAAGTAGATGATCAGGCTCATCACCGCCTGGAAGCCCAGCGACATGGCCACGCCCGTCAGGACGAGGCGCAGCGGGGACAGTGCGCCCCGGCTGGAGGAGGCGACGTACACCAGGAGGGACGCGACCAGGGCCCCGATGAAGGCACCGGCCGACACCGCGTAGATGCCCAGCGCCGCCAGTCCCCCGGTGACCGTGACGCCGACGGCTCCGACGGACGCGCCCGAGGAGACGCCCAGGACGAAGGGGTCGGCGAGCGCGTTGCGCACCATGGCCTGGATGGCCACGCCGATCGCGCTCAGCCCGGCCCCCACGAGCGCCGCGAGCAGCACCCGCGGCGTGCGGATCTGCCAGATGATCTGGTACGTGGTCAGCTCGTCCGCGGCGATGCGGCCGCCGCTGACGGCCGCCCACAGGTACCGGGCGGTCTCCCCCGGCGTGACCACGGCGGCTCCCAGGCCGATGGCCACCACGGCCGAGGCGAGGAGGACGGCGAACAGGACGGCGCAGGCGAGGACCAGGCCCTTGGGGGAGGAGAGCCGGCCCTTCGCCTCCGTCGGGGGGTCGGGGGGCGCCGCGTCGGCTGAGGTATCGGCGCCGCTGCTCGCCGAGGGCGCGGAGATCGCTGGCGGTGACATAGGACTGGCCTTCCGGATCGAACAGAACGTGCTGGTGGGACGGGTGGCATCCGCCCGTGGGTGTGGGCCTGCTCAGGGCAGGTCGATCGGCAGGGTCATGCCGTCGAGTGCGCGGGCGGACGGGGAGTCGTCGCTCTCGGGGAGCAGCCCGATGGCGTCGAGCACGACGCGGCGCAGGCGCTGGGTGTTCTCGGCGAAGACCTTGAAGACGTCTTCCTGCGCGACGCTCTGTGTCGCGTCGATTCCCGCGTCCAGGTCGGTCACGAGCGCCACGGCGGTGTAGCCGAGGGCGAGTTCCCGGGCCAGGACCGCCTCGGGGTGACCGGTCATGTTCACCAGTGACCAGCCGGCCGCCGCGAACCACCGGGACTCGGCACGGGTGGAGAACCGGGGGCCCTCGACCACGACCATCGTGCCGCCGTCGACCACCTCGATCCCGGCGGCGGCTGCCGCTTTGAGGAGCGCTTCGCGACCGTGCTCGCAGTAGGGGTCGGCGAACGAGACGTGGACGGCACCTTCGTCGTAGAAGGTCTGGATCCGCCCGCTGGTCCGGTCCACCAGCTGGTCGGGGACCACGATGGTGCCCGGGCCCAGCTCGGGGCGGAGGGATCCGACCGCGCAGGGCGCCAGGATCCGGCGAACGCCGACGGACCGCATCGCCCAGAGGTTCGCCCGGTAATTGATCTTGTGCGGCGGGATGCGGTGGCCACGGCCGTGCCGGGGCAGGAACGCCACCCGCCGCCCCCCGGCCGTTCCCAGCATCAGGGCGTCGGACGGTGGACCGTAAGGCGTGTCGATCCGGACCTCTTCCGCGTCGTCCAGCAGTTCGTAGAAGCCACTGCCACCGATCACGCCGATGCCGGCCGCCGGGGTGTTGCCGCTGACGGTCATGTCCGTGTTTCCTCTTCCCGTCTGGTTCGTCGGTGCAGCTGTACGTCGTCCAGCGCGGGGACGGTCGGGTGTCCGGGCACCGCCCCACCGCGCGGGTCTCCGGGGCGCCGTACGGCCACGGCCCTCCACCCGGCGGCGGTGGCCGCGTCCAGTTCCTCTCCCACGTCGCTGAAGAAGACCGTCTCGTCCGCCGGAACGCCGATGGCACGTGTGATGGCCCGGTAGGACTCCGGCTCCCTTTTGCCGCCCGCGCTGGACAGGTCGAAGTAGCCGTTCAGGAGCGCGCTGAGGTCGCCGTGGTCGCTGTGCGTGAACCAGTCGCGCTGAGCCGCCACCGACCCCGAGGAGTAGACGTAACGGTCGATCCCCGCCTGCCGCCACCGGCTCAGGGCCTCGGGCACGTCGTCGTAGACGTGGCCGGTCAGCGTGGAGCGGGCGTACCCCTCGGCCCAGATGAGCCCCTGGACCCTCTTCAGCGGCGGCGCCTTGACGTCCCGGTCGGACCAGGCGGTCAGCGCCGCGACGGCCCCGCCCTCGTCGAGGCGGGCATCACCGGTGTGGGTCCGTATCTCCTCCATCAGCTCCGTCCACGGAGCCTCCCCCCGGTGGGCCGCGAGCCAGTCGGCGAAGCGCTCCCGGGCGTACGGGAAGAGCACGTCGTGCACGTGGGAGGCGGAGCCCGTGGTGCCCTCGATGTCGAGAACCACCGCCCTCACCGTCGACAGGATCACGTCGCCCCTTCCGGCGCCAGGAGCGCGTCGAGGCGGGGGAATCGGCGGGCGATGGGATCGCCGGTGAAGTCGCCCACCCAGCCGTCCTCGTTCTCGAAGAAGCGGATGGCGGCGAACTCCGGACGCGGTCCCATGTCGAACCAGTGGCGGGTGCCCGCCGGCACGGAGAGCAGGTCGCCCGCCTCGCACACCACCGCGTGGACCCTGCCGTCGAGACGGAGGTAGAAGCATCCCGTGCCGTGGGCGAAGAAGCGCACCTCGTCCTCGGTGTGCCGGTGCTCTTCCAGGAAGGTGGAACGCGCCTCGGCGGCCCGCTCCTCCCATTCCGGGCTCTCCTGCGGGTGAAGCCGGGCGACGTCCACCAGGTTCAGTCCTTCCCGCGCGCACAGCTCGTCGACCTCGGCGCGGTAGCGGGCCAGCACCTCCTCCGGGCTGGTGTCCGGGGTGATGGCGCCACGCAGCGGCCAGCGGCCGAAAGCCACCGAACAGGCCCCCAGGACCTCTGTGATGCGGTCGTGGTCCCGGGTGCGCAGCAGCACCCTTCCGGGATCGTCGTCCGGCATGACCTGAAGCAGGGTCATGGGTTCACGCCTTCCTTCGCTTCCGCGGGCAGCCCGGGGCCGACCATGAGCAGCAGCCGGCAGATCGATTCCAGGCACTCCAGCCGGTTGCGGGCCTGGGCGAGGTCGCGTCCCCATGTGGTGACGCCGTGGTCGGTGATCAGAAGGGCGGGAGGCGCCTGCGGTGTGGCGGCCAGATGGCCGGCCACGTCCGCCGCGATCCGGGGAACGTCGGGCCAGTTGGGGAAGACGGGTACCTCGGTCCCTGTCGGGTCGGCCAGTCCCAGGCCCTTGAGCAGCTCGAACCGTTCGATGCGCAGGGAGTCCAGGTGCGTACGGCGGCCGGCGCGGCACGCGACGGCCGTGGCGTAAGGGGAGTGGACGTGGATGACCGCATCCGCGTCCGTGGTCCGGTAGATCGCGGAGTGGATCGTCGTCTCGGCCGACGCCCGCAGCGGCCCTGGGGCTGCCTCCTCTCCCGTGTCCGCCCGCACGACGACCATGTCCTGTGCGGTCATGTCTCCTTTGTCCCGGCCACTGGCGGTGATCAGGGCAGTCCCGCCCGGCAGACGCACCGAGACGTTGCCCGCGGTGCCCGGCATCCAGCCGCGCTCGTACAAAGCGCGCGAGACCGCCGCGATCTCGCTTCCGACGCGCTCCCGTTCGGCGTCGTCGACGACCGTGGGCGTCATGCCGGCACCTCGCGCAGGTCACTCGTGCCCGGGGAACCCTGGGGCCGGAACACCCGGGCCTCGGAGACGATCGCGGTGACCAGGTCGGCCGGGGTGACGTCGAAAGCGGGGTTGAACACAGCGGCACCGGCGGGGGCGACCGAGGCTCCCGCGAATCCCGTCACCTCACCCGGATCGCGCTCCTCCACCACGATCCCCGAGCCGTCGGCCAGTTCGCGGTCCCAGGAGGACTCCGGAGCGACGACCACGAAGGGGAGGCCGTGCCGTGCGGCGGCGACCGCGAGACCATACGTGCCGATCTTGTTCGCCACGTCGCCGTTCGCGGCGATGCGATCGGCCCCCACCAGCACGCAGTCCACCATCCCCCGGGCCATGGCAGCGGCGGCGGCGGAATCCACGCACAGCCGGTGAGGCACACCCGCCTCACCCAACTCCCATGCGGTGAGCCGGGCCCCCTGGAGCAGCGGCCGGGTCTCGTCCACGAGCACCTCAGCGACCCGGCCTCGCCCGTGCAACTCGATGATCGCGCCGAGTGCGGTGCCGACAGCGGCAGTTGCCAGGCGGCCGGTGTTGCAGTGGGTGAGGATGCGGACCGGCCGGTCCGGGACCAGCGACTGCACCAGGTCGGCGGCCCGTACGACGGCTGCCCGGTTGACCGCGGCGTCCTCCTCCAGCATGGTCATGGCCTCGGCGAGAACGGCCTGGGGCCCGTCTGCGAGCCGCCCGACGGCCCGACGGACGGCCCAGGCCAGGTTGACGGCGGTGGGCCGGGCTGCGGACAGCCGCGCGGCATCGGCCTTCACGGACGCTTCGTCGGTCCTCCCGTCGGAGGTGTGCCGGTGGGCGGAGAGCGCCACCCCCAGGGCACCGGCCAGACCTATGGCGGGCGCTCCGCGGACGGCCAGCGACGTGATGGTGTCGACCAGTTGGTCGACCGTCTCAAGCCGCAGCAGGCGGTAGTCATGCGGCAGTGCCCGCTGATCCACCGCCAGGACGCACCCCTCGTCCCAGGCGAGTGACGGACGCGGGCGTGGTGATGCCGCGGTCTCGCTGTCCCTCCTCATATCCCTGTCACCGCCCGCAGGGCGTCCACGCGGTCGGTACGCTCCCACGTGAAGTCCGGCAGCTCACGGCCGAAGTGGCCGTACGCGGCGGTCTGGGAGTAGATCGGACGGAGCAGGTCGAGGTCACGGATGATCGCGGCCGGCCGGAGATCGAAGACCTCCGCGATGGCGTTCCCGATCTTCTCGGTCTCGACGGTGTTGGTGCCGAAGGTCTCGACGAAGAGACCCACGGGCTCGGCCTTGCCGATGGCGTAGGCGACCTGGACCTCGCAGCGCGAGGCGAGGCCCGCGGCGACGACGTTCTTGGCGACCCAGCGCATGGCGTAGGCGGCCGAGCGGTCGACCTTGGACGGGTCCTTGCCGGAGAAGGCGCCGCCGCCGTGGCGGGCCATGCCTCCGTACGTGTCGATGATGACCTTGCGGCCGGTGAGGCCGGCGTCGCCCATCGGACCGCCGACCTCGAAGCGGCCGGTCGGATTCACCAGGAGCCGGTAGCCGTCGGTGTCGAGCTTGATGCCGTCCTCGACGAGCTGACCCAGGACGTGCTCGACGACGAGTTCGCGGATGTCGGGCGCGAGCAGCGACTCGAGGTCGATGTCCGAGGCGTGCTGCGAGGAGACCACGACCGTGTCGAGGCGGACGGCCTTGTCACCGTCGTACTCGATGGTGACCTGGGTCTTGCCGTCGGGGCGCAGGTACGGGACGGTCCCGTTCTTGCGGACCTCGGTCAGGCGGCGGGAGAGCCGGTGCGCCAGGTGGATGGGCAGCGGCATGAGCTCCGGGGTCTCGTCCGACGCGTAGCCGAACATCAGGCCCTGGTCACCGGCGCCCTGCTTGTCCAGCTCGTCGTCCTCGTCCCTCTGAAAGCCCCCCTCGACACGCTTCTCGTACGCGGTGTCGACACCCCGGGCGATGTCCGGGGACTGCGACCCGATGGACACCGACACGCCGCAGGACGCTCCGTCGAAGCCCTTCTTGGAAGAGTCGTAACCGATCTCCAGGATCTTGCTCCGGACGAGGGTCGGGATGTCCGCCCACGCCTTGGTGGTCACCTCGCCGGCGACGTGCACGAGACCGGTGGTGATCAGCGTCTCGACGGCGACGCGGGAGGCGGGGTCCTCCCGGAGCAGCGCATCGAGAATGGTGTCGCTGATCTGGTCAGCGATCTTGTCGGGATGCCCCTCGGTCACGGACTCCGAGGTGAAAAGACGACGGGACATGGATCTCCTGTAGGTCAACCGGTCTGCGGCAGCGGTACGACGGGCCGGCCGGCGGTCGGCAAGGGACGGGCGCCTCGGGGGCGGCGCGGTGGGGCGACGCGGCGGAGCGTCCCCGTACCCACGAGCACGGAGAAGTCGACCGTGTCGCGGCCCTCGGCGCGCAGGCCCTCGGCGAACCGCCGGCGGACGCGCTCCACCGCGGCGGCGGGCAGGCCGTCGAGCAGGCCCCCGAACCCGATGCCGGGTACCAGGGACCACAGCAGGTCGGGGTCGCCGGGTACGGCGAGCGGGACGTGCCGCACGTCGACGAAGGACAGCGAACGGGCGGTGAGCCACTCCCGGAACGGCCCGGGTGTGGCGAGGGGTTGGAGCGGATCGGCGGGCGGGGGGACGTCGGCGGGGCGCGACCGTTCCGGCGCCACGGCCCGGCGGAGCACCTCGGGCAGCGGTTCGAGCGCGCCCTGGGCCCAGATGGCCACGGCGAGGCGGCCGCCAGGCCGCACCAGCCCCAGCAGTCGCTCCGTTCCCGCCGCCGCGTCGGGGAACTCGCAGATCCCGAGCGCACACACCACGGCGTCGTAGCCACCGGGGGGTGCGGGCCGTTCGAGGACGTCGCCGTGTACGAAGCGCACGTTGGAGCGGCCGTGGAACGCGGCCTTGGCGCGGCCCCGTACGAGCGAGGACTCCGCCAGGTCGACCGCGTCGACCACGCCGTGCGGGCCGACCTGCTCGGCGGCCGGGATCGCGGACGCCCCCGAGCCGCAACACGCGTCGAGCACGTGCGCGCCGGGCCGCAGGCGCGCGGCCTTGACGGTGGCCGCACCGATCGGCGACCACAGCGCGCCGAACAGCGGGTCGGAGCTCTCCGCTCCTTCTGCCGATCCGGCGGCCACGTCGTGCGGTTCCATGCAAACTCCCGTCCGAGGGTGACAGCGGCGTCAGCTTATATGAAAACGATAATCAATACGAGCCTTCCGGTGGACACCCCCTCCACACCCGCCCGCACCCCGGTCCACCCGCCCGGGAACGGTGCGGGTGACGCCGCATCACCCCCGCCGGGCGCGGAGGCGAATGAGGTGACAGCGGGGCCGGGTTCCACATCCGGCCCCCCTCCGCCCCCACTTCCGGTCACAGACACGGAGCTCCCGGGCGGAGTGGAGTACGGCGAGGAGAGTCCGACAAGGGCGCCGCACCCGGCTGACGGGGTCGCCCCGTCCGCACGCCGGGCGCGCGACGGCGCGCGGGACGCGGGGCGCGGGACGCGGGGCGCGGGGCGTGGCGACGCCATCGGCTTCGCGCGCCTCGCCGCCCCACCCCACGGCCGCACGCCGCCCCCGGGCCTCCGGCGGACCTTTCGCCCCGCGCGCACGGGGGCGCGCGGAACGCGGGCGGTCCGCACCGGCCATCACGGACCCGGCCGCCACCCACACCCTGACTGCTTATCAGATTAGATTGACAATCGTTTTCAGTTGTTGAATGCTGCTCACGCCCCCTCCGCACCGTTCCATGGCCGTGGTCCGGGGTCCACCACGTGCGCCCTGGGAGCAACATGCCGATCTTCCGTGACCTCCGAGAGCCCCTCGCCCCGGCCGCGTGCGGCGGGGCGGGCGCCGGAGCCGCCCCCGCCGCACGCGCCCGGCCGCGCGGTCACGCGAGGGACACGGCAGCGCGCCCCTCCGGGTCGGCCGCGACCCGCAACTCCCCGCCCCCGTAGACCGCCGCGTCGTCGTCGGCGGCGGGCGCGTCGCCGGGACCGGCACGCCCGACGAGGCGCCGCGCGCCCCGGGCCGCGCTCACCCGGCAGCCGGTCGGCGCCGTGACCCCGGTACCGGACGGGCGGCCCCGGATCCGACCGCGCCGACCGCATCCGCCCCCTGACCACACGGACTCCCCTTTTCCCACCCGACCACGGAGGACCCATGACCGACCGGACCGCAGCCGGCGCCGCGGCGTCTCAGGACGACCCCCGCGCCCTGCTGCAATCGCTGCCCGACACGCTGCCCAGGGACGAGATCCTCGCCATCAACAGCGGCTCCAAGTCCGACATCCACACCGAGCGGACCTACGACTACAACGGCTGGACGTTCACGCTGCCGCCGGGGGTCTTCAAACCGGGCGACACCAGCCGCATCGTCCACGACCGCCTGCTGGACGGCACGATTCCCGTCAAGGGCCGCTCGTACGCGGCGATGGGCGTCGGCCTCGGCGTCGAGGCCGTGATCGCCGGCACCCTGGGGGCGCGGGAGGTCTACGCGGCCGACGTCCACCCGGACAGCGTGGCCACGGCGGCCGGGCACTACGCGCGCATCGTCGGGGACCGGCCGGGCACCACCTTCCGGCCCCTGGTGTCGAACCTCTTCGAGGAGTTCCCGGACTCCGCCCGGCTGGACGTCGTCACCTTCAACCCGCCCGCGGTGAGCACGAGGACGAGCGACGACCCGACGGTGGTGCGGAACGTCTGCGTGGGCGCCGAGATCGTCCTGCGCTTCTTCGACCAGATCGTCGCCCGCGACCTGCTCGCGCCGGACGGCGAGATCTACCTGATCGTGTCCAACACCGCCGAGCTGAAGCGGATCGTCGGCTACGGCATCGACGCCGGATTCCGCCCCGTCGTGCTGCACCGGCAGACGTGGGAGGGCGACAACTGCCAGGCGTACCTGTTCAAGCTCATCCGGCACGAAGCCGTCTGACGGAAGGACGAGGACATGCACGAGCACATAGCCGAGGCCGTCAAGGAACCGGACGTGGTGACCGTCCCGCCGGGTGCGATCTGTCTGCGCTTCGAGACCATGAAGCTGTACTCGGCGCTCGGCGCGGTGCGTCACCTGCTGGAGACCGGGCAGGTCGAGCCCGGTGACACCCTCGTCGACAGTTCCAGCGGCATCTACGCCCACGCGCTCGCCCTGGCCTGCCACCGGTACGGCCTGAACTGCCACATCGTGGGCTCCACCACGGTGGACCGTACGCTCCGCGTGCAACTGGAGATCCTCGGCGCCACCCTGGAGCAGGTCCGCTCCTCGAAGAACCTGCGCCTGGACCAGAACCTCCGCGTCGAGCGGATCGGTGAACTGCTGCGCGAGAACCCGCACTACCACTGGATGCGGCAGTACCACGACGCGATCCACTACCTCGGTTACCGCGATGTCGCCGACCTGATCCGCAAGGAGGTCCCCGACGGTCCCCTGGCGCTCGTCGGAGGCGTGGGGACCGGCGCGTCCACCGGCGCCATCGCCACCTACCTGCGCGAGGCGGGCCGCGACGTGACGCTCGTCGGGGTGCAGCCGTTCGGCAGCGTCACCTTCGGGGCCGAGCACGTCTCCGACCCCGACATGATCATCGCCGGCATCGGCAGCTCCATCCCGTTCCAGAACGTCCGGCACGACCTGTACGACCGCATCCACTGGGTCAACTTCGACTACGCCATGTCGGGCGCCGTCGAACTCCTGCGGGTCAGCGGGATCTTCGCCGGCCTGTCCGCGGGCGCCGCGTACCTGGCCACGCTCTGGGAGCGTGAGCGCGACACCGACCGCACGTACGTCTTCCTCGCCGCCGACACCGGGCACCGCTACGTCGACAGCGCCTACGCCCACCACTCCGAGGCCGCGGGCCTCGGTGCCATGCGGCCCCACGAGGTGACGACGCAGGACCAGCTCAGGCACCCGTGGTCCGCGATGGACTGGCCACCGGCCGACAGCGCGCTGCTGCGCGGCGCGCCCGTCCTGGTGCCCGAGAAGGCGTAGCCCGTCGCGGGGCGGGCCGCCCACTCCCCCGCGCCCGACCGGAGGCCCGGCGCGCGGCGCCGTGACCGTCACCTCCCCGACCGGTCCGGTACCGATTCCCGCGGCCCCGTCGCGTCCCGCCGCGGACCCGCCCGGGCGGCGTCGGGCAGGCGTTCCCCGCCGCCGTGCTTCCGGCCGGGCGCCCCGAGCCCGCCGGCCTCCCCCGCCGCGCCGGGCGACCGGCCGGCCCGCCCTGCCCCTCCTCCCCCTCCCGTACCACCTCCCGCGTCGCAGCGCCGGCGCCGCGCCCCGCGCGGCGCCTTCCGCCGCCCCACGCACCCGTGTCCGTACCCACCCGAGAAGGAACCGCCATGTCTTCCACACAGCCGCAGTCCGTACCCGAACTCCAGGAGGCCGTCCTGGCGGGTGACTTCGGGCCGCTCCCCGGCGAGCTGGCCGTCACCAGCGCCTTCTGGCTCCACCACACCACGCGCCTGGCCGGCAGCCAGGTCACGTACCGCAACCACTACCTGCTGCTCCGCTCCGGGGACGCCTTCGGCGCCTGCTCCTTCGAAGCCGGCGAGATCGTCCCGGACTTCTGCGCCGACGCCTCCGGGCACACTCTCGACACGCTGATCCGCCACGAGTCGGCGCCCGTGCGCATCGCCGCGCTCGACGCCTACCTCGGACGCGTACGGCCGCACCGCGACGCGGCGGCCGCCGAGACCGTCATCCTGCCGACCGGTACGCCGGAGACGCGGGCGCAGGCCAGGGACGCGGCCGTCGCCGGCCTCCTCGACATCACCCCGGGGGCGAAGGTCGCCCTCATCGGCGTCGTCAACCCGCTCGTCGCCGCGATACGCGAACAGGGCGGCGTCCCGCTGCCCTGCGACTTCAACCTGCGCACGACCAACTGGGGCGACCCCGTCACCGACGACATGGCCGAGGTGCTGGCGAAGGCCGACGCCGTCGTCGCCACCGGCATGACCCTCAGCAACGGCAGCTTCGACCAGATCCTGGAGCACTGCCGCAAGCAGGGGATCCCGCTGGTGGTGTACGCGCAGACCGGCAGCGCCGTCGCGCGGGCCTTCCTCGGCGCCGGCGTGACCGCGCTGTCCGCCGAGCCGTTCCCCTTCTCCCAGTTCAGCGCCGACGCCACCGCCTTGTACCGGTACCGGGCGGAGCGGGCATGAGCAGCGACACCCAGAGTCCCGTGACCTCCCCGCAACCCTCCGAGGGCGGCCCGGGGCCGGCGGACGACACGGGCCCGGACACCGGGGCCGTACCCGGCGACCTGCGGATGAGCCGTCTCCTGTGGCCCTTCATGCTGGCCTCCGCCGTGGGCCTGGTCCCCTTCACCATCTACAGCACCTTCCTCGTCCCCATCGCCGACGAGTCGGGCGGCGGCGTCGCGGCGCTGGGCCAGCTGCGCGGCCTCGGCGGCCTGGCGGCCCTCGCGGTGGGCACCGCGCTGGCACCGCTGATCGACCGCGTACGCAGGGAGTGGGCGGCCGCGGGCGGCCTGGCCGTGCTCGCGGTGTCGGCGGCACTGGGCGCGAGCGGCGACTTCCTGCTGCTGGCGGCCTTCTGCCTGCTGGTCGGCGCCGGCACGGCCGTACTGAACCCCGCGCTGACCGCGGCCGCGGCCGACCGGTTCGACAACGACGCCGCCGCGGGCCGTGCCGCCACCCTCATCACGGCCACCCAGTCGCTGACCGCGCTCCTCGCGGCGCCGCTCGTGGCGCTGCCGGCGCTGGTGTGGGGCTGGCAGGGCGACCTGTGGGCGATCTCCGCGCTCTGCTCCGTGCTCGCCCTCTACTTCCTCCTGCGGGGCCGCCGGAAGACCGGGCCCCGCGCGGAAGAGGAGGAGGCCGGCGGGGCGGGGCGGCCCGGCTACCTGGAGTCGTTCCGGCTCCTGGGGGCCCTGCCCGGGGTGGTGCCGCTGATCCTGGTCGCCATGCTGCGCACGGCCGCGTTCATGGGTTACCTCGCCTATCTCGCCGCGTTCTACGACGAGCGGTTCGGGCTCGCGCCGGGCCCCTTCGCGATGGTGTGGACGCTCAGCGGCACGTCCTTCTTCCTCGGGAACCTGTTCGCGGGCCGGCTGCTGAGCGCCGAACGGGCCGTGATTCCCGCGGAACGCCTGATGGCGTTCGCGCTGGTGGTGGCGATGGCCGCCCTGGTGGGCGTCTTCCTCACCCGCTCGCTCTGGCTGGCCCTGCCGCTGACGGCGCTCGTCGGCGTCGGGCACGCGACGGTCGCGGCCTGCGTCACCACCCTGCTGGTACGGCGCTGCGGCTCCCTGCGCGGCACGGCCCTGAGCGTCAACGCCGCCGGGATGAGCTTCGGCGTCTTCGTCGGCGCCGGACTCGGCGGGGTGGGCCTGGCCCTCGGGGGCTTCGCGGGCACGGCGGCGGTCCTCGGCGGGCTGACCCTCGTGGCACTGGTCCTCGCCCGTGTAGTCGCCCGCTCCCCGGTTCCCTCCGGAACCTGAGCGGGCGCCCACCGGGTGCTGTCGCGCACAGCACCCGGTGGCCTTCACGGCCCGGGGTCCCCGCGTGCTTTCCCCGACCCCGGGCCCCGTGGACAGGAACAGCGTCCGGCAGGGGGGCAATCGTGGCCGTCACAGCAACCGAGACGAACAGGCGCACGACCCGTCAGCGCGCCGCGGTGGCGCAGGCGCTGGTCGACCACGCCGAGTTCGTCTCCGCCCAGGAACTCCACGAGGTGATGGGCCGGTCGGGCAACCGCGTCGGCCTCACCACCGTGTACCGCGCGCTGCAGGACCTGGAGCGCGCCGGCCGCGCCGACGTCGTACGCGACACCGTGGGGGAGAAGCTCTACCGGTGCCGCCCCGAGGCCGAGCACCGCCACTACCTCATATGCCGCCGCTGCCGCCGCGACGAGCCCCTCGACACGGGCGTCGTCGAGGAGTGGGTCGCCGCCGTCGTACGGTCGACGGGCTTCACGGAGGTCGAGCACACCCTCGAACTCACCGGGATCTGCGACGGCTGCCGAAACGGCGGTGGCCCCGACGGGGTGGCGCCGGTCCGCTTCCCCGGATGAGATCCGGCCGAATCGCGGATCATCCCGCGCCCCACGCAACGCATGCGCCCCAGAAGCCCTCTACCGGCTCGGAACACCGGCTCTCACGAAGGGACACACGGTGCGCACGACGAGCCACATACGGCGCGCGACACTCGCCCTGTCCGTCATCTCGGCCATCCTCGCGCCGACCACACCGGCTCTCGCCGCCGAACCACCGCCCCGGGCGGACCTGCGGGCGGACGTGGACCGGGACGGACGGGTGGACGTCGCCGGGGCGACGGACGACGCGGGAGAGGACACCTGGACCCCGGCCCGCGGCGCGGTCGTCCTGCCCAACGTCGACGACGACACGAAGCGGTGCCCGACGACGGACCCGAGAGGCAGGCCGCTGCCGGACGCGCGGCTCGCCGCCTGCAACGACGCCTCCGACACCCAGGTGAACGGCACTCCCGACGCCGCCGACCTGGCCCGCGTGCGTTCCGTGCCGATGAAGGGCCTGCCCTCCTCGGCCGTCGGCACGCTGCGGGTCGTCGGCGGCGCCAAGAACACCCGGGTGTTCGTCAGGCGCGCCGGCGGATGGGCGTGGGTCAACGCCACCACCCGCCTGACGGCGGCGGAGCTCAGGGCCGGTGCGGAGTTCGGCGTGGAGGTCACCGACGTCGTACGCGACCCGGCCCTCTGGGGCGGCCGGTCCGTCCTGCGCCTCACCGTCACCTCCGGTGGCCGGACCACCTCGGACGACGTCACGCTCCGCGCGGCCCCGCTGCTCACGCACCACCACCTCCAGTCCGCCCGGCAGATGCTCGTCACCAAGGTCGCGGGCACGGACGACTTCGCCCGCCGGCAGCAGGCGTTCGTACGGGGGCTGGAGGCGGAGGCCAGGGCCGCCGGCGTGACCGCCCCGCTGTTCACCTTCGACCGGTACCAGGACATCTGGGCGCAGGACTTCGTCGAGCCCGGGTACGTGAGCATGACCGGCCCCGGCGGCCACCGCCAGGTGATCCGCGTGATGCTGCGCTCGGCGCAGCCGGACCGGGAGTCCGGCCGGGAGCTGTTCGAGAGGCTGCGCGGCAAGGGCATCGGCGTGGTCCAGGTCTCGGGGGTCCGCGAGTCGGAGGAGTGGACCCTCAACTCGATGGGCAACCTGGAGACCATCCCCCCGTACACCCACGCCGGGCGTTCCTTCCCCGCCGGGCGCATCATCATGGGCGAGCGCAAGGACGACGGGTCCAAGCCCGCGCGCGCGATGCGCACGCTGCTGCAGGCCCAGGGCTTCCAGGACCCGCTGCTCCTGGACACGTCCTGGCTGCACGTGGGGCACGTCGACGAGTTCGTGCAGTTCCTGCCCGCGCCGGGCACGCCGCGCGGCTGGAGGATCGGCGTCGCCGACCCGGAGGCGGGGCTGCGGCTGCTGCGGGACGCGCAGAAGGCGGGGCACGGCGGGACGCGGATGTTCTCCGTGCCCGGCGCCAAGGACCTGCCCGCGCCCCGGGAGACCATCGACCAGGCGCTCGCCTCTAAGTGGCTGGTGGCCGACAACACGATGGCCGCGCAGCGCATCAGGGCCAACCTGGAGGTCCTCAAGCGCGAGACGGGGGTGACGGACGCCGAGGTCGTCCGCGTCCCCGCGCTGTACACCCGCGGCACGGAGCACGGCGAGCGCGGTGACCGCGTGCCGCGGCTGACGCGCCTGGGCGCGGGGAACGTGCCGGAGTCGGTCAGCGAGTACGGGCAGCAGAAGCGGCTCGCGCGCGAGGGCGGGCGCGCGACGGGACCGGGGCAGGCCGTGATGACGAGCGCGTACGTGCCCGGCGCGGTCAACGGCGTGCTGCTGGGCCAGGACCGCTACCTGGCCCCGAAGCAGTGGGGGCCGGTCATCGGGGGCGAGGACGTCTTCACCGCCGCCGTCACCGCCGCGTACGTCCGCGCCGGACTGAAGGTCTCGTACATCGACGACTGGGCGACGTACCACCTCGGCATGGGTGAGGTGCACTGCGGCACCAACACCCTGCGCGACGCCTCCGCCGCCTGGTGGCAGCGGTAGGTCCGGCCGCCTCCTGCCGGGCGGGTCCCCGTGCGGGGGCCCGCCCGGTCCGTCGTTCCTCCGGGGTCCCTCCCGCCGTTCCCCACCGGGTCCGCCGACGGTGACGCCTCGCGGCGGCAGCGCCGCGGCACGGGGCCGCCACCGGCTGTCCCCCGGTGTGCTTCCGTCCCGGGACGGAAGCGTCCCCGCAGGTCAGCGGCTCCGGGATCCCGACCTGCGGGAAGCGTGCGGGACTCGCTTGCCGGTGCTCCGGCGGCCTGCTCACATGGTGATCACCGCTGCGGCGGCCGGTCCCGACGGGCCCGGCGCCCTCACGGCGGTTCGTCCGTCCACCGGCCTCCCCGTACGAGGGGAGGCCCCGCGCGGCCGTCGGAGCCCGATCACCTCCGGCGCCGGCACGGACGTCAGCACACGCGGCGACACGGCGGCCCCGCCCCGGGGCACGCACGTACCCGCCGTACCCACTGCGACCGCGTACGGACGCCAGTGGGCCGACCCGGAGAACCTGGAGGAAGAGGAATGAACACGAACACGACGTCATCCGGCTCCGCACACCGCGCCCCCGCCGCGGGTGACCGCGCCCGGCCGGCGGTACGGCTGCGCAAGGGGCTGCTGTCGGCGCTCACCGCCCTGGTGGTGGCGGGCGGCTTCGCCTCCGCCGCCCCGGCCCAGGCGGCGTCCTACCCGCTCGACTGCCTCATCAGCGGGAACACGGTCTACACCGGCTGCTCGGGCAAGCTCACCGTCAACCCGGGACAGCGGGTCGACGTGGACCTGGTCTCCTCCGGCGGCAAGCAGGTGCGCTTCTGCGTCGAGCCGTTCGGTGGCGGCATCGACTTCGGGTGCACCGGCTGGCTGAACCCGGGCGCGAACACCGCCACGGTGTGGCGCAACGGGACGGGACGGGTGCACCACGTGCAGCTCATCGCCGGGAAGACCACCCTGGTGAAGGTCCACGCCCAGGGGCGCTACCACGTCCACTGACAGGCGGACGGGCGCGAGGACACCGCGCCCGTGACCCATGGCGCCGGCCGGTTCCCGCACGGGGGCCGGCCGGCGCCCCCCGTGCGCGGCCACGGCCGGGCGCGGTCACCCCGGTGCGCGGCCGCCGCTGTGTGCGGTCACCGCCGGGAAGCGGGCCCCGGCCGTCCGCGCGGGCCGTCTCGCACGGGCCGCGCGGGTGGGGTCCGGACCGTCGGCGCGGGCGTGCCGGCCGGTGCCCCGCGGACGGCCGGCGGACGGCCGGCGTCAGCCCTCGACGGCGTCCTCGGCCTCCCAGCGCAGCAGGTCCCCCGGCTGGCAGTCGAGCGCCTCGCAGAGCGCGGCGAGCGTCGCGAAGCGCACCGCCTTGGCCCGGCCGTTCTTGAGCACCGCCAGGTTGGCGGGCGTGATGCCGACGCGCTCCGCGAGTTCCCCCACGGACATCTTCCGCCTGGCCAGCATCACGTCGATGTCGACGGCGATCGGCATCAGATCACCTCGTCCAGCTCGGCCTGCATCCGCGCCGCCTCGGCGTCGCGCGCGACGGCCTGGGCGAGCAGCATCCGCAGCACCAGCACGACGAGCGCGACCCCCAGGACGGCCACGCCCACCCCGCCGACGAGCAGGACCACGCCCGGGGCGACGGCCTCGCCCGGCGCCAGGACGACCCCCAGCGTGAACACCAGGAGGGCGGCCGCCACCATCGCGCCGATCACGATGTGCACGTACCGGAAGGCCGCGTGGGAGAACACGGTCCCGCGCCGCACCATCGTCACCAGCCGCCACACGCAGACCAGGACGACCTGGGCCGCCACGATCCCCAGGAGCGTGATCACCACGAACGGGACCCGCAGGTGCCCCAGGTCCCCGCCGGCCTCCTCCAGGTCGACGGCCAGCAGCGGCACCATCACCGCCTGGACGAACACCGACCCGGCGAGCAGCGCCACGAGCACGGCACGCAGCGCCAGCACTGGCAGGTTTCCCATCTTCTCCCCTTCGATCGAACAACGATGGGAATCTATCGAAATTCGATAGGCTCGGCAAGGAGCCCGCGGGAAACCCGGTACCGACCCGTGGCCCCGTGCGCACGGCCGGCGCGGGAGCGGGGAGGCGGGCGGAGCGCCCTCGCCCGGGGCCCCCGGGCGGGAGCGCGTCCGTCAGGGGGCGGCCGGCGGCAGGGGCGTCACGACCCCGCCGGATCAGACCCGGGAGCGGGACCAGCATCGGCACCGGCATCGGTCGCGGACGGGCGCGCGCGGACGACGGCCTGGTCGCCCCGCGGCCCGAACAGGTGCAGGATCTCCACCACGCCCGCGTCCGCCGGGCCGAACCAGTGCGGTTCCCTGGCGTCGAACTCGGCCGCCTCCCCCGGCCGGAGGGTGAGTTCGTCCTCCCCCAGGACCAGGCGCAGCCGACCCGCGAGGACGTAGAGCCACGCGTGGCCGTCGTGGGTCACCAGCTTCGGCTCGCGGGGCGCCAGCACCTGCTTGAACACCTGCACCCTGCCCGGGTACTGCGTCAGGGGCACGACCACGCCGCTGCGCCCCTTGCGGAAGGGCCGCAGGTGCACCCGGGGGTCACCGGTGGCCGGCGCGGCGACCAGGTGGTCGAGCGCGACGCGGTGGGCGCGCGCGAGCGGGATGAGCAGGTCCAGGGTCGGGCGCCGCCTGCCCGTCTCCAGACGGGACAGCGTGCTCACCGAGATCCCGGTCACCGCCGCGAGCGCCTCCAGGGTGAGCCCCCGGTCCCCGCGCAACGCGCGCAGCCGTGGCCCGATGCCGTCAAGTATCCGTTCGGTCTCCGCGTCCATGGCGTCCAGTTTGCGGTCTCCGCAAAAACCGTGAGGGACAGCCACCCTCCGGTCCGAGCATGGCCGGGCACCCACTTCCCGACGTACGAGGTAGGCCGTGACCGCAACGACTCACTCCGCTCCACCCCCTCTCAGCGCGCGCGGGCGCTGGACGGTGCTGGCCGTCTGCTGCCTGAGCATGTTCCTGGTGGGCTTGGACACCACCATCGTCAACGTCGGCCTGCCGGCGATCGGGAGCGGCCTGGGGGCCGGGACCCGCGAGCTCGAGTGGACCGTGGACGCCTACACCCTCGTCCTGGCCACCCTCCTGATCACCTCCGGGGCGCTCGCGGACCGGTGGGGGCGCCGGCGGGTGTTCCAGTTCGGGCTGGTCGTGTTCGGTGTGGCCTCGCTGGCCTGCGCGGTGGCCCCTTCGGTGGGGATGCTCGTCGCGGCCCGCGCCGCCCAGGGGGTCGGCGCCTCGATGCTCAGCCCCGTGGCCCTCGCGATCGTGGTGAACGCGATGCCCGACCCGAAGGAGCGGGCCCAGGCGATCGGTGTCTGGGCGTCGGTCTTCGGGCTGAGCATGGCCGTCGGCCCCGTCGCGGGCGGCGCCCTCGTCGCCGGACTCGGCTGGCGGTCGCTGTTCTGGATCAACGTGCCGGTCATCGCGGTGGCCCTCGTGCTCAGCGCGGTGTTCGTGCCGGAGTCCCGGGCACGGCGGGCGGCGCGGCTCGACCTGCCGGGGCAGGTCCTCCTGGCCGTGGTGGTCGCGGCCTCGGTGGGCGTGCTCATCGAGGGCCCGCACCTCGGCTGGACGTCGCCCCCGGCGCTCGTCGCGTACGCGGCCGTGGTCGTGGCGGCGGCCGGGTTCGTGCGGGTCGAGTCCCGCCGCCGCGAACCGCTGGTGGACCTGCGCCTCTTCCGCCGGCCGGCGTTCAGCGGCGCGGTCCTGGGCGCCGTGGCGGTCTTCGTCGCGCTGAACGTCACGCTGCTGCTCCACACCTTCTACCTGCAGCACGCCCGGGGGTGGACACCGCTGGCCACCGGGATGGCGACCCTGCCCATGGCCGTCGGAGCGACCGTCTGCGCGCCCTGGTCCGGCCGCCTGGTGGGGCGTACCGGCCCGCGGCTGCCGCTCCTCCTGGCCGGTGGCTTCCTCACGGCGGGCGGCCTCTGCCTGGTACGGCTCGACCAGGACACGAGCGTGCTGCTGCTCCTGCCGGCGTACCTGCTGATCGGCATCGGGTTCGGTTTCGCCAACGCCCCGATCACCAACACCGCGGTGAGCGGACTGCCCCCGGCCCGCGCCGGCGTGGCCGGAGCGATCACGTCCACCGCGCGCCAGTGCGGCTCCGCGCTCGGCGTCGCCCTCGCCGGCGGCCTGGTGGCGGGGAGCGGCCCGGCGGCGCTCGCCCACGCGACCCGCCCCGGCTGGTTCCTGGTCGCCGCCTGCGGGCTGCTCCTGTTCCCGGTGGCCTACGCGTCCCGGCCGAGGGAGGACGGCCTCCACCCCGCCTCACCGCCGGGGCGGTGAGGCGGGCGGCCCGTTCCCCCGGGAGCAGCGGCACCCAGGGGGCGGGCCCGGCCCCGGCCGGGGAGCCGCCAAGCCTCCGCGCACCGCTCCGGGCGGGGCGGGCCCGTCCCGCCCCGCGGACCCGGGAGTGAAGGCCCCGCGCGCGCCGGTCAGCCGTTCGCGTCGGCGTTCGCTTCGTGCGCGTCGTCGTCCGCGTCGTCCGCGTCGCCGTTCGCGGCGTCGTCCGTGGTCGCGGGGGTACGTGTCGACCCGGACGCCCCCGGCGCCCCGGCGTCGACCGTCGTCTCGGTCTCCGACCCGTCCGCGCGCCGCAGTTCCACCTCCCACCCGCCGTCGTCGTCGAAGTCGACCGAGGTCACCGTGGCACCGGCGTGGGACCTGAGCGCCTCGGCCGTCGCCTGCGCGGCGTTCACCCCGGCCGCGCGCAACGCGGCGCGCTCCGACCGGTCCTCGTCCGTACCGTCGCCGCCCGTACGGCCGTCGTCGTCCGTGCCGTCGTCGGCGCCCCGGTCGTCCCCGGCGGTCACGGTCGCCTTCGAGACGTCCACCCGCAGCTCGCGCGTCCGGTCGTCCTTGCCCAGGACCTCGACCTCCCAGTGGGTGGCGTCGTCGTCCAGTTCGGCCGACGCCACCACGCCCGGGGCGGACTTCAGCGCGGCGGCGATCGCCTGGGCGGCCGTGACCGAGCCCGCCGGGGCCGCCCGGTCGTCGTCACGGCCGTCGCGGTCGTCGGCGCCGTCCCGGTCACCGGCGTCGTCCCCGTCCCCCACCACCTCCGCCGCCGTCCGCAGCGACGGGGTCGCGTCGCCGGAGACCGCCGCCACGGCCGTGTACGCACCGCCGCCGACCAGGGTGGCCGCCGCCAGCGTGGCGATGACGAGATTGCGCTTCATGGTGTTCCTCCTCCGTACCGGACACGGTTCGTGCCGTCCGCCGATGACGGTGTCCACTCTGGCCTCCGGACGCTGAAGGCAGCCTGAAGCCACCTGAAGGGTTCTTCAGGTCCGGTCTGCCACCCTGGGCCCATGAGGTTGTTGATCGTGGAGGACGAGAAGCGGCTCGCGGCGTCCCTCGCCGGGGGGCTGAGGGCGGAGGGGTACGCCGTGGACGTCGTCCACGACGGGCGCGAAGGGCTCCACCGCGCCACCGAGACCGCGTACGACCTCGTGGTGCTCGACATCATGCTCCCCGGCATGAACGGCTACCGCGTCTGCGCGGCCCTGCGCGCCGCCGGGAACGACGTGCCGATCCTGATGCTCACCGCCAAGGACGGCGAGTACGACGAGGCGGAGGGCCTGGACACCGGCGCCGACGACTACCTGACCAAGCCCTTCTCCTACGTGGTGCTCGTCGCCCGGATCAGGGCCCTGCTGCGGCGCCGCGGCCGGGGCACGGCGCCGGCGGCGCTCAGCGTCGGGGACCTGCGCGTCGACACGGCCGCCCGCCGGGTGTTCCTCGGCGACGACGAGGTGGCGCTGGCCGCGAAGGAGTTCGCCGTGCTGGAACAGCTGGCCCTCCGCGCGGGCGAGGTGGTCGGCAAGCCGGAGATCATGGCGCACGTGTGGGACTTCGCGTACGAGGGCGACCCGAACATCGTCGAGGTGTACGTCTCCGCCCTGCGCCGCAAGCTCGGCGCGCACCGCATCCAGACCGCTCGCGGGGCCGGGTACCGGCTGGTGGCGGCGCCGTGAGGTCGGTCCGCGCCCGGGCGGCGCTCGGCGCCACCCTCGTCGTCGCCGCCGCGCTGGTGGCGGCCGGCGCGGTGCTGCTCCAGGTGCTCCGCTCGAACCTGATCGGCCAGGCCGGGTTGCAGGCCGAGATCGCCGCACGCGAGGTCGCCTCCCAGATCGCCCTCGACCGGCCCCCGGACCGGCTGGAACTCCCCGACGACAGCGAGCGTCCGGTGCAGGTCGTCGCGGAGGGCGGTCGCGTGGCCGCGGTCAGCGAGGGCCTGGAGGCGATCTCCGGGACGTCGAGCGGGGCCGTCGCGCCCGTCCCGTCGTCCTCGCCGCCGGACGGCGGCGAGGACGACGGGGACCGGGACGGGGACGGCACACCGGCCCGCGGCGAGGTCTCCGACGACCCGCCCCGTTTCACCTCCGGCAGCGCCACCGTCGACGGTCGGCGGGCGGAGTACCGGTTCGCCGCGGTGGAGGTCACCTCCGGCGCCGAGCAGCGGACCTACACCGTCCACGCGGGGGCGCCGCTGGCGACCGAGCGGGACGCGGTGGGGACGGTGCGCACCGCGATGCTCGTCGGACTGCCGGTGCTGCTCGGCGTGGTCGGGTCGGTGACGTGGCTGGTCACGCGCCGGGCGCTGCGCCCCGTCGAGGCGATCCGCAGGGAGATGGCCGCCATCACCGCGTCCGAGGACCTCTCCCACCGGGTGCCCGAGCCCGGTTCGCGGGACGAGGTGGCGCGGCTGGCCCGTACGACGAACGAGACGCTCGCGGCGCTCGAGGCCTCCGTGGAGCGGCAGCGCCGGTTCGTCGCGGACGCCTCGCACGAACTGCGCAGCCCCATCGCGTCGTTGCGCACCCAGCTGGAGGTGGGCGCGGCCCACCCCGAACTGCTCGACCTGGACGGCGCGGTCCAGGACACCGAACGCCTCCAGCAGCTCGCCACCGACCTGCTGCTGCTGGCGCGGCTGGACGCCGGCGAGCGGCCCGCGACGAGGCGCGTGGACGTGGCGGCGCTCCTGCGGGAGGAGGTGGCGCAGCGCCACGGCGACCGCCTGCCCGTCTCCGTGACGGCGCGTGGGGAGGCTTGCGAGGTGACCGGGTCGCCCGGCCAGCTGCGCAGGGTCCTCGCCAACCTCCTCGACAACGCCCAGCGGCACGGCGCCACTTCGGTCACCGCGTCGGTACGGGGGACGGCGGACCGGGTCGAGGTCGTCGTCTCCGACGACGGGGCGGGCGTCCCGGAGGAGGACCGCGAGCGGATCTTCGAGCGGTTCGTACGCCTGGACGACGCCCGCAGCCGCGACGACGGCGGCGCCGGACTCGGCCTGGCCATCGCCCGGGACGTGGCCGGTCGCCACGGCGGCACGATCACCGTCGGCGCGGAGAAGGGCGGGGGCGCGCGGTTCGTCCTGTCCCTGCCCCGGGCGGCGGGTCCCCGGTAGTACCCCGCCGGGTTCCGTCCGAGGCCGCCTTCGAGTCCGCGGTGGCCGTGCCCGTTCCCCGCCGGGCCCGCGGCGGCACCGCGCCACCGGGCCGGGAGCATGGGGGCCGCTCACACCGGGGGCGCCCCGACGGGGCGGACCCGTCTGTCGATGATGCTGGTCTCGGCGCGCGTGATGCAGAGGGAGCCCAGCACCTCGGTGGTGAAGGTGTACAGGTCGCCGAGGTCGCGGCAGTAGACGGCCGCGATGAGGTTCGCGGGGCCGGTGGTGGCGGCGACGGCATGGGTGTAGGGGTGCGCGGCCAGGGCCTGGCCCGCCGTGTGCAGGTGTGCGGGAGGGACTTCGAGCCAGAGGCCGGCATCGACGTGCAGGCCGAGCAGGCCGGGGTCGATGGTGACGTGCGTGCGGAGCAGGCCCGCTTCGGTCAACCGGTCGAGGCGCCGCCGGACGGTGGAGGGCGAGAGGCCGCTGCGGTCGGCGAGCGTCGTGTGGGGCAGGCGCGCGTCGTCTTCCAGCAGGCTGAGCAGGTGCCGGTCCGCGCGGTCGGGGAGCACGGGCCGGACCGGGCCGGGCGTTGGGGTGAGGGCCGCGGTCTGGGCGGGGCTGAGGAGGTTGCTGCGCCAGTGCGCGGCGTCGGCGAACAGGTGCAGGACCGCGTGGGAGGTGGTGGAGGTGATGGCACTGGTGGCCGGCAGTTGGCGGTAGAGCAGGCGGTCCCGGTCGGCGCCGGAGTCCGCTGCGACGACCGCGGTGATCTCCTCCCCTCCCATCACGATGTCGACGGACAGGACGTCGGTGCGCCGAGCCATGGCGAGGGCGATGGTGTCCACTTTGCCGCGCAGCACCTTGATGCGCAGCACCGTCGCTCCGACGGTCTCCTCGGTCCGGTCCATGCGCACCACGGTGAGGGCGCGGGCGTCGAACAGGCGCTTCAGACGGCGGGAGACCGTGCGGGGGGAAGTGCCCAGCACGGTGGCGATCCGGGTGATCTCGGCTCGGCCGTCGATCTGCAGGGCGCTGACGATCCGCCGGTCCATGAGATCGAGCGTGATGCCGGTATTCGCCACTGAGCTGGTCACCTTGTCCATTATTCGTCAACGCGGGCCGCCGGAAAGGGGGTTCCCCGTCCGAGAAGGTACTTGTTGTGCCGTGCCCGGCGCTACGGCGGGCGTGACCAGGGAGGGATGGCATGAACGAGTTCCGGCGGCTGCTGCCGCAGGTCACGGATGTCGCACGTGAAGTGGGGGAGGGCCTGCGCGAGCGCCGGAGCGGCATCCCGGCGACGGGCCCGGACGTGGCCTCGGTGATCGAGGCCTTCGACGAGGTGGACCGCCCCGCGGTGGCCCTGCTGCGTGAGCGTCTGGGCGCCGTACGGCCCCGGGCGGTGTGGGCACCGGACGAGGTCGGCACCATGGTCGGCGCCCGGGGGGAGACGTGGGTGTGCGACGCGGTCGACGGCGCCGTGCAGTTCCTGCGGGGCCTGCCCCACTGGGGTGTGTCGATCACCCTGGTGGCCGACGCGAGGCCCGTGCTCGCCGTGTTGTACGCCCCGCAGCTGGACATCCTGTACACGGCGGCCGAGGGGGCGGGGGCCCGGCTGAACGGGCGTCCGGTCACCACGTCGTCCAAGACGCTGGCCGCGGCGCTCGCCTGCACCAGCCAGCCGCCCCACAACCTCGAACCGGAGCGTGCCGGGGCATCGCTGACCGGGATGCTGCGCCGTGCCCTGGTCGTACGCAACCTGGGGCCGACCTCGTTGCAGGTCGCGCAGGTCGGCTCGGGGCACGTCGACGTGTTCTGGGAGTACGGGCGGGACGTCAACAACCTTCTGCCCGGTTCGCTGATAGCCCGGGAGGCGGGCGCGGTGGTCACCGACGCGGCCGGCGCTCCCTGGCGCCTGGACTCGTCCAGTTTCGTCGCCGCGGCGCCGAGCGTGCACCGTGAGGTGATGGAGGTCCTCGCCGCCGTCGGATGAGCGGGGGCCGGGCCCGTCGCACGGCCCCGCCGGGACCCCGCGCCCGGCCCCATCCGGGCGTCCCTCCCCCGCAGGGACCGGGCCGGCTTCGCGCGGAGGGGCGCGGCGAGGAACGCGTCCGGGCCCCGCACCGGGCGGGCCCGCCGCCCACCGGCCCGGTGCCCCGCGAACGCGCCGCCGCACACCGCCTGTTCACCGCCCGGAAAGCCGACCGGCGGCCCCGGACCACGAAATTCCCACCACGCCAGGAGGAAACCCCATGTCCCGTCGTCCCCGCCCGTCCCGTGCCACCGCCCTGGGCGCCCTTGCCCTCCTCGCGGCCTGCGCCCTCTCCGCCTGCCAGGACGGCGGCGGTGACGAGGCCCGCGACACGGGCCCCGTAGCCACCCCCGCACCGGTCGGCCCCTCCACGCCCGCCGCCGCCGTCGGCGACCGCACGGCCGGGAACGGGAAGGGGTCCGCGCAGTCCGGCGACCCGCAGTCCGGCCAGGTCCCCGCCGCCCGAACCACCCACACCACCGGGCCCGCGGCGCGCGGGCCGGCCACCGGAGACCAGGGCGACGGGCCCGTCCCGCACCCGTGCACCAGCGCGAACACCAAGCTCACGGTGAAGGCCGTCCCGCGGCCCCTCAACCACATGCTCCTGACCATGACCAACACCGGCAGCAGGCCCTGCAACGCCTGCCTCCACCCGTACCTGCAGTTCGGCCAGGCCCAGGCCGTATCGCGTGTCGTCGAGGACAGCAAGCCCCAGACCGTGGTCACCATCGAACCGGGCCGGTCCGCCTACGCCGGAGTCCTCACCTCGTCGGCCGACGGCAGCGGCACGGACGGCTACTCCACCAAGGACCTGCACGTCAGCTTCCAGGGACGCGACGGCGAATCCGGCGCCACCGGACCCGCCGTCCACGTGCCCCTGGGCAAGAGCGTGTACGTGGACAACACCCTCGCCGTCACCCACTGGCAGAGCACCAGCGCGGACGCACTCGACTGGTAGGGCCGCGCCCTGTCCGGCGAGGCGGACGCCCGGCCGGGTACACGAAGGAGACCGCCCGGACGAACCACGGCGGCTCGCGAGGCCGTTGGCTCCCCCTCGGGCACGGTTCATCCCGCCCTCTCGGGCACGGCCGCGGAACGGGGCCTTGCCCGAGAGGGCGGAAAACCCCAACCCTTCACAGGCGGGGGCGATTCGACGGGCGCGGGCCGCAGGCCGCGGACCGCCAACGGCACGACAGCACGGCACGTGACGCTTGTAAGACACCTACCGCAACGCCACAGGCGGATGCGCGCGGCCGCAGAGACGACCTCTCCGCCGCCGGCCGGCCGACGGCGGGGAAAGGAAGACTCCTTGTTCACCCACAGCCGCCCGCGCGGGCGACCACGCCGGAGACCGGGCGGGAAGGAATTCCGTCTCGTCACCTTCGTCCTGACGCTCGCCCTGGCCGTGACCGGGCTCACGCCACCGACTCACGTCCGGTCCGCGAACGCGCGGTCTATGACGGCCTGCCACCCCTCCGGCTGGGAGAAGGACAAGGCTCAGCGCGCCGTACAGGCACCGGGAGCCAGGGTGAGGACGTCATTCGGCATGGGGTGCGCGGCCGACGCACCGGAACGCTTCGCCCGGGCAGCAGCCGCCCCCGACGACTTCCTGATGACCTTGGAGGTCGACGACGAGTTCCGGCAGGCGGAACTCGAGGCCGAGGTCCGGAAAGTACAGCAGGCGCAAGCCGCCGGGCAGAGCCTGAGCGACATCTTCACCTCCCGCGTGGACACCTACAGACTCGGGGTGCACCCGCTCGTCGGCGACGGCATCCGGTTCGACGGGACCGTCCGGGCCGTGGACGGCGGCCTGGTCATCGTGGTTCCCGCCGAGGAGGTCGTCCCTCAGGCGAACTGGTGGCAGAAGGTCATCGCCTTCGGGGTGAGCTTCGCGGCGGGGGTCCTGTCGACCGTGGTGTGCCTCGCCTTCTTCACCGTGGGCGCCCCTCTGGCCTCACCGGTGTGTACGGCGGTCGGTGGCTTCGTCACCGGCATGGTCGGCGAGCTGATGAACGCCTGGTTCGACGACAGGGCGGTCGACAGCGAGGTCTGGGCGGAAGCGTTCGCCATGGGCATCTGCGGGGCCCTCGCCGGCGCCCTGCTGGGGAAGTTCATGCCGTGGGCCGAACTCAACTCCAACCCCTTGATGGTGAGTCTCGGGAAGTCGGTCAGGGAGCTGGCCTCCACCGTCGCGACGGAGTTCGGCGAGGCGATCGGCTACGCCGCCGGGACCCTCGTGAGGGTCGGCGGACAGTTGTACGAGAAGTTGCTCGCGGTAATGGCCAGGAGGGGGATCAAGGGCGCGCCGACCGCCCTCAGGGTGATGCCGCTGGGGGACTCGATCACCGCGGGGGCGGGCAGTTCGACGGGATCCAGTTACCGGGCCGATCTGTGGAACGGCCTGTCCGCCGATCAGCACGTCGTGGACTTCGTCGGCAGTCGGCAGTCAGGCCGGCTTCCCGACGTCGACCATGAAGGGGTGTCCGGTGACCTGATCTCGCAGATAGCCGCCCGTTCGCGTACTGCGGTCGGACTTCACCGGCCCAACGTGGTGACGATCCACGCGGGTACCAACGACATGGACCGCAACGTGGACCCGGCTGGCGCACCCGCCAGGTTGGGCGCGATGATCGACCAGATCCTCGCGGACTCCCCGGAGGTGACCGTCCTCGTCGCCACCCTGGTCCCCTCCCGCGACGCAGTGGTGCAGAAGCGGATCGACGCGTTCAACCGGGAAGTCGAAGACCTGGCCGAGCAGCGCTCCAAAGCCGGCAAGAAGGTACGGGCCGTCAGTATGGGCCCGGTCACCGCCACGGACCTCGTCGACAGGCTGCACCCGAACGACGGCGGCTACCGGAAGATGGCGGACGTCTTCCACCACGCCATCGACCAGTCGATCCTCTCCGGGATGGTCAAGGGTGCCGGCCCCGGCCCCGCGTGCAATGACGCGCCCGGCGGCTGGGTCGCACGCGGACGGATCGCCGCGGGCGTCCCGCTGGCGGCGACCGAGCACATCGCGTTCGCCGACGTCGACGGCGACAGGCGTGACGACTACCTGGCCGTCGACCGCGCCTCCGGCGCGGTGCGCGCGTGGCTGAACCGCGGCGGTGACTCCGGCGACTCGGCCGGCTGGGTCGCCCGGGGTCAGATCGCCGCGGGCGTTCCCCTGGGGGCGGCCGACTCCGTCTCCTTCGCCGACATCGACGGCGACCACCGCGACGACTACCTGGTGACCAACGCGTCGACCGGCGCGGTGCGCGCGTGGCTGAACCGCGGCGGTGACTCCGGCGACTCGGCCGGCTGGGTCGCCCGGGGTCAGATCGCCGCGGGCGTTCCGCTCTCGGCCGCCGACTCGATCGTGTTCGGCCAGGCCGACTGCGGCCGTCTGTCCGACTACCTGGTGGTCGATCGCTCGACCGGCGCGGTGCGTGCGTGGCTGAACCGCGGCGGTGACTCCGGCGACTCGGCCGGCTGGGTCGCCCGCGGCCGGATCGCCGCGGGTACCGGGGGCGGTGAGGTCGTCTTCGCCGACATGGACGGCGACGGACGGGACGACTACCTGACCCTCGACGCCGCGGGGGTGGTGCGTGCCTGGCTCAACCGAGGCGGCGACCCCGCCTGAGCACCGGCCGCCGGAGACGGCGGAGGTCCGGGGGCGGCTCCCCTCCGGGGTCGCCCCCGGCTTCCGGTACCGGCGCGGACGCCATCAGGCGACGCCCCGGCCCGGCCCCACCACGGCGCTCCCCCACCGGACCCGCCGGGCGGACCGCGCGGCCGTGTCGGGGCGTCAGGCGCCCGGCGGGTGGTCCTGCAGCGCCCGGGCGATCAGGTCGTGGACCAGGTGTTCGCCCGGACCGCGGTTCTCCTTGAGGCGGGGCAGGTCCTCGGGGCCGAACCAGGCGTAGGAGGTGTGCTTGGACCACTCCAGGGCGGGGTGGCGCAGGTCTCCGTCGACCTCGACGAGGTAGTCGGCCTCGTGCCGCGTCACCCCGTCGTCGCCGGTCCAGGTGGTGGCGCCGAGCAGGCGCCGCACCCGGCGGGCCCGCCAGCCGGTCTCCTCCGCCACTTCCCGGACCAGGGCTTCCATCAGGGACTCGCCCGGCTCCACGTGCCCGCCGACGACGTCCCAGCAGTCGGGGAACAGCCTCCGGTCCGGGCCGCGCCTCTGAGCGAAGGCACGGCCGTGCCCGTCGAGGATCACCGCCCCCACCGCCCACACCTCGCCGTCGCGGGGCACGGGGATCCCGACGCCGCCGTCGACGGCGACGGGGTGCTGTTCCTTCGGCATGGCCCCACTGTAGGTCCCCGCGGGGCACCGGCCCCCGGCCGGACCGGCCGGTGCGGGCGGGTCGCCGCCGCGCGGCGCGGGCCCTCGTGTCCCTGGTCCCCGTCGGCATCGCGGCGCTCTCCCCGATCGCCGCGATCCGCGGCTGGATCGCCGCCGTGCCGCTGTCGGCGCCGGCCCGGCGGTTCGCGGTCGGCGCGCGTGAGGGCCGCCCGCCCGCGCCCCCCGTCCGGCTAGGAGCCGGCGAGGCGGGCGGACTGCACCTCGGCGGCGGCGAGGACGGCGTCCAGGAGGCCCGGGAAGAGCGCGTCCAGGTCGTCGCGGCGCAGGCCGTTCAGCTTGGCCGTGCCGCGGTAGGTCTGGCGGATGACACCGGCCTCGCGCAGCACGCGGAAGTGGTGGGTGGTGGTCGACTTCGTGACGGGCAGCTCGATGTACGAGCAGGCGACCTCCGCGTCCGCCACCGCCAGTTCGCGCACCACGCGCAGCCGCATCGGGTCGGAGAGCGCGTGGAGCACGCCTTCGAGGCGGATCTCGTCACACGAGGGGTGCGCGAGCTCGCGCGGGCTGGTCGCGGCGGACGCGCGGGGCACGGGGGTCACGGGGGCTCCAGGCTCGTCGGGTGCCCTCATTGTACGAGGACTCTCGTAGTTTGACAGGTGACGTACTACGAGGTCTATCGTACGAGTCGTACACCGGCCCCGCCCCGAATGGAGTCCGTCGTGAGCGCACTGTTCGAACCCCGCACCCTGCGGTCGCTGACCGTCCCCAACCGCGTCTGGATGGCGCCGATGTGCCAGTACAGCGCCGAGCCGACCGGACCGGACGCGGGCGTGGCGAACGACTGGCACTTCGCCCACTACGCGGCCCGCGCCACCGGCGGCACCGGCCTGATCCTGCTGGAGGCGACCGCGGTGTCCCCCGAGGGCCGGATCAGCCCGTACGACCTCGGCATATGGAACGACACCCAGGTCGAGGCGCTGCGCCGGATCACCGGATTCCTCAAGGGCCAGGGGACGGTCCCGGGCATCCAGATCGCCCACGCGGGCCGCAAGGCGTCCACCGACCGCCCCTGGAAGGGCGGCGCCCCGGTCGGCGCGGACGAGCACGGGTGGCAGCCGGTCGCCCCGAGCCCGGTGCCCTTCGACGAGGGCCACCCGGTGCCCGAGGAGCTGTCCCCGGAGGGGATCCGGTCGATCGTCGGGCAGTTCGCGGCGGCGGCGCGGCGCGCCCTCGACGCGGGCTTCGAGGTCGTCGAGATCCACGGCGCGCACGGCTACCTGATCGGCGAGTTCCTCTCCCCGCACAGCAACCACCGCACCGACGCGTACGGCGGCTCCTTCGAGAACCGTGTGCGCTTCGCCCTGGAGGTCGTCGACGCGGTGCGGGAGGTGTGGCCCGAGGAGCTGCCGGTGTTCTTCCGCATCTCGGCCACCGACTGGCTGGAGGAGCGGGCGGGCTGGACGGCCGACGACACGGTGCGGTTCGCCGCCCTGCTCAAGGAGCACGGCGTGGACCTGCTCGACGTGTCGACCGGCGGGAACGCGCCGCGCGTGCGCATCCCGGTCGGCCCCGGCTACCAGGTGCCGTTCGCGGCGCGCGTGAGGGCGGAGACGGGGCTGCCGGTCGCCGCGGTCGGGCTGATCACCGAGGCCGGGCAGGCGGAGAAGATCGTCGCCAACGGCGAGGCGGACGCGGTGCTGCTCGGCCGGGAGCTGCTGCGCGACCCGTCGTGGGCGCGGCACGCGGCGCGCGAGCTCGGTGGCGACGTGCACGTGCCGGACCAGTACCACCGCTCGGTCTGACGCCCCGCCGGGGGGCGACGGGGGGCCGGTGTGCGGGGGTCCCTCCCGCCGCGGCCCGCCGGCCGGGCACACTGGGCGGGTGGACGACTTCCCCCCGGTGCACCGCGAACCCGCCCCCGAACTCTACGGACGCCTGCGCGTGCGGACCGGCGACCTCGGTCCGGCCCGCTGGCTCGCCGCCGGCGGCCCGGGGGTGGGCGAGTTCGGGACGGTGGCGGGCGTCGCCGCGGCCGGGTTCGACGCGTACGCCCGCGTGCTGCATCCCGCCTCCCTGGGCGACCGGCCGGTGCGGTGGGCGGCGGTGGCGGCGGCGTACGGGCGCCGGGTGGCACCGGGCGCGTACTGGCACCAGCTGATCGGGGCGGACCGCGACCACCGGAACGACTCCGATCCCGGCCTGCCCGGCGTCTGGGACGAGCACCCGGCGGAAGGGCCGACTCCGCCCGACGTGGCCCGGGCCCTGATCCCCGTCCTCGCCCGGCACACCCGGACGCCCGACCGCTGCTGGTACGGCCTGTGGAACGGCTACGGACGGTGGGACTTCGAGGCGGTGCCGGCCTTCCGGACGCCCGGCCGGGAGGAGGTGCTGCTCGCCGGGACCCTGGCCGAGGCCGTCTCCCCGGTGTCCCTGGACGAGTTCGCCGAGCTCCCCGACCTGTGGTGGCCGGAGGACCGCGCCTGGTGCCTGGGGGGTGACGTGGACCTGGTGAGCACCTACGTCGGCGGGTCGGAGGCGCTGGTCGCCGAACTGCTGGCCGCCCCGGAGCTGGAGGCGCACCGGGTGGCGCCCGGCGACGCCGTCGGGTGAACGGCCCCTTCAGCCACGGCCGGCCGGGGGCCGCGGGTCCTCGGCGCCCCCGGTCCCCCGTACCGCCTCCGGGGGCCGCGGCACGGCCGGTTCGGGCAGGGTGCGCAGCAGCAGCCAGCTCAGGACCGGCATCAGGACCAGCGGGGCCAGCGCCGTGCGCAGGGAGGTCGCGTCGGCGAGGCTCCCGACGAGGGGGGCGGCCAGGCCGCCGACGCTCACGGTGAGGCCGAGGGTGACACCGGCGGCGGTGCCGACCCGCGAGGGCAGGTAGTCCTGGGCGAGGGTCACCTGGAGGGAGAACGGCACGTACAGCCCGGCGGACGCCAGCGCCACGAACAGGTAGAGCACGGGGCCGCCGGCGATCACGATCCCGGCGACCGCGACGGCCGTCGCCAGGTACGACCAGCGGCAGACCGTCACCCGGTCCCAGCGGTCGGCCAGGCGGCCGCCCAGCACGGACCCCACCGCGCCGCCGAGGTAGAGGACGAAGAGCGCCGCCGTGCCCGCCGCGGTCCCGCCCCCCGTGCGCTGCTGGACGTGGAGCGAGACGAAGGCGCTCAGGCCGACGAAGACGACGGACCGGCAGACCACCGCCAGCGACAGCCGCACGAAGGCGGCCGGCTCGTCGCGTCCGGTCCCACCCGCCGTACGGCCCCGGGCGCCGGCGGTCCTGCGCACGGCGCGCAGGACGGGCAGGCACAGCGCGCTGCCGACGAGGGCCGGCACCACGAGCAGCGGGGAGAGGCGCAGGCCGCCGGCGGCGACGACGGCGGAGACCAGGAGGGGGGCCAGCGCGAAGCCCACGTTGCCGCCGAGCGAGAACCAGGCCATCGCGCGGTGGCCGCCGCCGGCCAGGCGGGCGACACGGGCGGACTCCGGGTGGTACGCGGCCACGCCCAGTCCCGACAGCGCCACGCACGCCAGCGTCACGGCGTACGAATCGCTCACCCCGCACAGGGCCATGCCCACTCCGCTCAGGAGCGTGGCCACCGGCAGCAGCCAGGGCATCGCCCACCGGTCGGTGAGCGCGCCGAACACCGGCTGCGCCACCGAGGACAGCGCGGACGCGGCGAGGACGAGGCCGGACGCCGCGGCGTAGCCGTAGGCGCGTTCGGCGACGAAGAACGGGACGAGGGAGGCCACGGCACCCTGGTAGACGTCCACACAGGCATGCCCGACCGACAGCAGGGTGATCGACGTGTTTCTCGGCACGTCCTCATCGTCGGCCGCCCACGCCGTGTCGTACTTCCAATAAACTGCCAGGCGATGACGCGGATCCGCCACGAGCCCGTCGCTCCCACCCGCGTGCAGGGCATGGCGACCGGATCGGAGATCGACGCCCACCGGCACGACGACCACCAGATCGTCTACGCCGGGCGCGGGGTGCTGACCGTGACGACCGGCACGGGCACCTGGGTCGCTCCCGCCACGCGGGCCATCTGGGTGCCGGCCGGCACGGTGCACGCCCACCAGGCGCACGGCGAGGTGGAGTTGCACCTGGTCGGCCTGCCCGTGGGCGACAACCCGCTCGGGCTGGACGAGCCGACCGTCCTGTCCGTCGGCCCGCTGCTGCGGGAGCTCCTCCTCGCGTACACCCGTCCACCGCTCGATGACAGCCCCGAACGCTCCCGGCTGCGGGCCGTCCTGCTGGACCAGTTGCGCGCCTCGCCCCAGCAGCCCCTCCACCTCCCCACCCCCGTGTCGCCCCGGCTCCGGGCCCTGTGCGACCTGCTGCGCGCCGACCCCGCCGACGACCGGACGCTGGCCGTGCTGGGCAGGGCGGTCGGCGCCAGCGACCGCACCCTGTCCCGGTCGTTCCGGGACGAACTCGGGATGACCTTCCCGCAGTGGCGCACGCAGCTGCGCCTGCACCACGCGCTGGTCCTGCTGGCGGAGGGCACCCCGGTGACCGCCGTGGCGCACCGGTGCGGCTGGTCGTCCGCCAGCGCGTTCATCGACGTCTTCCGCCGCACCTTCGGGCACACCCCCGGGAGCCACCGGAGGCGCGGGACCGGCTGACGCGCCGGCCGCCTCCGGCCGCCCCGCGAGGCCCCCGACGGCGGCTCGGAAAGCGGCGGGCAGCGGGAACCGCACGCCGCTCAGGCGCTCAGGCGCTCTGACGGCTCCCACAGCCGGCGGCCGGTGGCGCCGGCGGCCGCCGCGGGCGACAGCCGGCGCCGGCATGTGCGCGGAACTGGCGGCCCGCCCGGTCGGGGAACCCCCTTCCGCGGCCCTGCGGCACGCCGTCCGGGCGGCGGGGGGCCGGGAAACCCCTCCGCCCACCGACCGCGGCGGGACCCCCTTTCCGGCCGCGTCCCCGAGGACGGGCACGCAGACCCCACCGGATGCGGCCTTTTCCTGCATAGTGGTCCAGACCATTCTTTTTTCTTTTCCATGCCGCAAAATGCATATCTACGCGCATCGGCGCCGAGCATGACGAAGGCTCATCGAACGACCTCCGCTGTCGAGCCCGCCGACCCGGCGACCTTCGACGGTGGCGCGAGGCGAGCGGAACCGCATCGAGGAAAACCCCGCCCCGCCCTCACCCGTTCACTACAAAAGACCTTGTGAGCTAGCAATTTGACTGTGTGTCACCCCTGCTCACCCGACTCCTGCCGCACTTCCCGGCGCTCACCCCTTGCGTGATCGGCGGCTCGTCTGCCAGATTCGCCACAGCCGCACATGGCATGCACGCGACAGGCTCACCCGGTCGTCACGTGCTTCCGCAAGCTGCATAAGTATGCAGCGAAGTCCTCATGAAGGACGCCTCCACCCCCACACAAGGGAGACCCACGTGCGAACCAGCAGACTGATCCCCGCGCTCGCAGCCGCCGCCATGGCGGTGCTGGGGCTCGCCCCCACGGCGACGGCCCAGGCGGCGCCCGCCGCCAGTGCGCCCGCCGCGGTGTCCGAGGCCACCGCCGTCCAGCCGATCATCGGCGGCGGCTACGCCAGCAACGCCCCCTGGGCCGCCCGGCTGTTCTCCAACGGCCGGCAGACCTGCAGCGCCACGATCATCGCCCCCACCTGGATCCTGACCGCCAAGCACTGCGTGAGCGGCGGCGGCCTGTCCTTCCGCATCGGCAGCCTCGACCAGACCAGCGGCGGGACGGTGGCCAACGGGGTGAGCATCCACAACCACGCCTCCTCGGACCTCTCCCTGGTCAGGCTGGACCGTTCGGTCGCGGGTACCTACGCCCGCCTCGGCCAGCCGGGCTCGGTGTCGGTCAACCAGACCGTCCAGGTCTACGGCTGGGGCGCGACCTACCAGTGCGGCTCCGAGGCCAACTGCCAGTCGCAGTACCTGAAGGTCGCCGACGTCATCGTGAGCGGCGCCTGCCGCGACGCCTACAACGGCTCGGCCATCTGCGCCCGCCGCGGCAACGGCATCACGGCGGGCGGCGACTCCGGCGGCCCGATGATGGCCAACGGCGTCCAGGTCGGCGTCGCCTCGACCAGCGACCGCCAGACCACCACCGCGTACACGAACGTGACCGCGTACCGCTCCTGGATCCAGAGCATCGCGGGCGTGTGACCGACCCCCGTCCCCTCCGCCCCTGACGGCGCGGAGGGGACGGCGCGGGGCGGTGCGGCCGGCCACCGGAGCGTGGACCGGCCGCACCGCCCTTCCGGCGTCCGCCCCCACCGGGGCGCGCACGCCCCGGCACGTCGCCGCCGGCGCCACGGCCCCGGGGCCAGGCGGACGTGCCCTGAGGTGAGCGGTGAGCCCATGCGAACGGGGCGCCGCCCGGGTCGTGCGACCCGGGCGGCGCCCCGCGGGCGTCGGCACCGGCACGGCCGCGCCGGTGCCGGCGTCAGTCCGCCTCGACCTCCAGGAAGTAGTCGTACACGTCCGCGGCGAACGTCAGGCCCGCCCACGCGCTGAGCGCGGCCCGGTGCCGTTCCTCCAGCGGGTAGGCGTCGACCAGCCGCTCGACGGGGACGCCGATCAGCTCCGCGAGCCGCTCGGCGCCGACCGAGGAGACGTCCGTCTCCTCCTCGACGGCCTCGGAGACCTTGTCGTACGAGACGACGACGTACTTCACGGGGTCACCTTCCGGCTCGGGTCGGCGGGCTTGGTCTGCGCGCCCGTCTCCGGGTCGTACTCGCCCTGGTGCTTACCCCGCTTGTTGTACTTCTCCACGGTGCCGTGCTGCGAGTCCCACTCGTAGATGTCACCGCTCTTGGGGTCCTTCCAGCGCTTGCGCATGCCGCCGCCGCCCTGGACGGGCGTCTTGGGCTTGGCGCGGCTGGCGCCGGGGAACGCGGGCAGCTTGTTCGGCGCCGGGACCGGGCCGGAGGCCTGCGGGCCGGTGCGCATCGCGTAGAGCCGGCTCTGCGCGTCGGCGATGGCCTGGTTCAGGCCCTGGCCCATGCGGGTGGCGCCGTCGACGCTGGTGTACCCACCGGCGACGATCAGCGTGGTGCTCGCGGCGATGGCCGGGGCGCCGGCCAGGCAGCCCACGCCGGTGAGGCAGATCGCGCCGCCCGCTATGTCACCGGAGCCGCCGGCGGCCATCATGAAGACGCCGAGCGCCGTCTCGCCGGCGCCGATGACGACGTCCGGGTTGGTGAGGATCGCCTCGCCGTAGACGCCGATCGTCTCACCGGCCTCCCGCAGCCAGTCGGGAACCCAGCTGTCGTCCTCCTTCTGCTGCTCCTCCTGCTGCTCCTGGTAGGCGCGCCAGGCGGCCTCGGTGGCGCGCCACTCGGCCTCCTCCTCCAGCTTGAGCTGGACGGCGGCCTGGAACGCCTCGGTCATGGCCTTGTCAGCCGCCGCCGAGTCCTTCCCGGCCTCGACGGCCGAGACCCGGGCGCGGTCCGCGGCGGCCCACGCCGAGTTGGCGGAGCCGCGGGCCAGGGCGGCCGAGGTCTGCGCCTCGGTGGCCGACCGGATGGCGCGGCTGGCGGCGGCCTCCGCGTCGGCCTGCGCCGCGCGGGCGGTCCGGGCGGACGCGGCGGCCTTGGCGGCGGACGCGGCGGCCTCGTCGGCCGACGCCTTGGCCTGGTCGGCGTACCCCTGGGCCTCCTTCGCGGACGCGTCCGCCTGCGCGGCGTACGCGGCGGCCTCGGCGGCCGCCTTGCGCGCGACGGCGGCGACCCGGCCCGCCTCGGCGGCGTTCCGCTGCGCGGTGGCGGCGATCCTGGCGGCCTCGGCGATCAGCCCCTGGACGCGGGAGACGTGCGTGGCGGCCAGCTCGTCCATGCGCTGGGCCTTGAACCGGCCCACCTCGACGAACGCGTGCAGCCCGGAGGTGGGGCCCTCCAGGGCGATGCGCGCGACCGCCTTGACCTCGGGGCCGCCGGTGTTCAGCAGCTGCGCGGCGAGGACCCGCTCGTCCTCGCTGCGGGCGGTGTACTGGGTGGTGGAGATGAACTCGCGGTACTCGTCGATCGATTCGGAGTTCAGGACCTGCTGGCCGGCCTCCTGTACGGCCCGCCCGCCGGTGTTCATGGTCCTCAGGACGTGGACGCGCAGCTCCTCGGCCATGGTCTGGAACTGGCCGGTGGTCAGGAACGCGCGGTACTGCGCGGGGTCGCCCTCCAGGGCCTGGGCGGCGGCGGTCCGCAGCTTCTCCGACGGGGACTCCAGGGCGAGCCGGGCGACCTGGGTGCGCTCGTCCTGCCGGGCGGCCTCCTGCCAGCCGGAGCGCAGGTAGGCGACGACGTCCTGGTCGGTCCCGGCGAGGGCGACCTCGGCGGCCGTACGGCCCCACGGGCCGCGCAGCAGCAGCGCCTTGACGGCGGTCTCGCGGCCCTCGGCGGCCAGCGCGGGCGTGGCCGGGCCGGTCTGGGCGGCCTCGGCGGCGAGCCGCCGGAAGTCCGCGTCGAGGTCGGTGACCCGCTGGTTCAGCTGGGTCTGGGCGGCCTTGCGGCGCGTCTCCTCGGCCGCCAGGTCCCGGGCGCGCTCGATGGCGGCGTTGGTACGGGTGGCGAGGCCCTCGGCCTCGACCTCCCGGGCGAGTTCGTACGTCTGCCGCGCCTTGGCGACGGCGGCGGTGGCCGTGTCGGCCGCCTGCTTGGCGGCCGTGGCGTGGGCGGTCGCCTGGGTGGCCGCGGTGGCCGCGTCACCCGCGTGCTCGGCCGCCTCGTCGGCGGCCGCGGCGGCGGCCCTGGCGTGGGCGGCGGCCGACCGGGCGGCGTCCCGGGCCTCCGTGGCGGCCGCCGCCGACCTGCGGGCGAGCGACTCGGCCGCGTTGGCGGCACGGGTGGCCTCCGCGGCGTGGCGGCGGGCGTTGGCGGCCTCGGCCGCGGCGGTGGACGAGTGGGCGCCCGCCTGGTCGGCGTAACCGCTGGCGGCGGTCGCGGCGTCGGCGGCCGCGTCGGCGTTGGCGCCCGCGCTCACCGCCGCCCTCGCGGCGTTGCCGGCGGCGACGGCGGCGATTCCGGCCTGGTCGGCGGCCTGGGCCGCCATGTCGGCGCCCTTCGCCGCGTCGCGGGCCTCCTGGGCGGCCCGGCGGGCGGCGTCCGCGTTGTTCGCGTCGGTCGCCGCCGCGGCGGCGGCGCCGCGCGCCCGGGCGGCGGCGTTGGCGGCGCCGGTGGCGGCCGCGGCGGCCTGGGCGGCGGCGCGGGCCGCGACGCTGGCCGAGTTGTTGGCGGCGCGGGCGGCGCTGATGGCCTGCTGCGCGGCGGTGGCGGCCTGGCGCGCGGCCGACGCGGCGCGGGACGCCGCGGCGGCGGCGTGGACCGCGTCGTTCCGCGCGGCCTCCGTCTCCTTGGCGGCCTTCTCCGCGGCCTCCTTGGCGAGCTGGGCGGCGACGACGGCGCGCGCGGAGGCGTCCTTGGCGGCCTCCGTCTCCGCGGCGGCGATCCGCCCGGCCTCGCGGGCCTGTTCGGCGAGCTGGGCGACGGTGGCGTACTCCTGGTCGCGCGCACGCGCCACGTGCTGGCCGACCTCCAGGAACTCGCGGACGTCGTCGGGCGTGCCGCTCAGCGCGACGCCGGCGGCCTCCCGGACGTTGGTCCCGCCCGCGTTCATGATCTGGAGGACCTGGAAGCGCTCGTCCTCCTCGCGAGCCGTGTACTGGCCCGTGCTGAGGAACGCGCTGACGTCCTGCGGCGTCCCGCTGAGGGCGGTGTTGCCGGCCGTCTTGACGGCCCGTCCGCCCGCGGCCATGAGGCGCGCCGTCTGGACGCGCATGTCCTCCTCCAGCGGCGCCTTCCAACCGGTGTCCAGGAAGGTGCGCAGGTCGGCCGGGGTGCCGGCGAGGGCCGTGCGCGCGGCTTCCTGGAGGGCGCGTCCGCCGATGGTGATGTGCCGTGCCACGGCGACCCGGTCGTCGTCCACGGCGGCCGCCGGGGCGACGGTCTGCAGGAACGTCCGTACGTCCTCGTCGCTTCCCGCGAGGGCCACCTCGGCGGCGGCCCGCACACCGGGGCCGCCGGTGCGCCAGCGCTCGACGACCTTGCCCCGTTCCGTGTCGGGTATCGCGCCGAGGGTGTCCAGCGGGTTGTCCGTCGGAGTCTCGGCGGTGGTGCCCGCTTCGGCGGTCCCGGCGGCCAGGGCCGCCGGGGCCTGGCCGAGGAGGCCCGCGGTGAGGACCACCGACAGCAGCCCCACGCCCAGCGTGCGCCGGCGTCCGCGGGACGCCCTGCCCGTGATGCTCCGATTGAAGAGTCCTGGTCTCACATGTCGCTCTTTCGTCGACCGGCAACTCCCGTTGCCGAGGCCGAATTTCGGCCACGTGAGCGTACACAGTCGATCATGGTGGGTCGGCAGGGGGCTTCCGCTCCTCCCGGGCGGGGCGGGGCGGGCCGGCGCCGCGGCCCGCGCGGCGCGATCCGGTGGCAGGCGGGCAGGGCGGCGTGTACCGTACGGCGGGTGATGAGCCCCGAGTCCGACAGAGCTGAGCCGCCGGTCGTCCGGCGGCGGATCGTCGACTGAGCGGCAGCCCGACCGGCTGCCCGGCCGATCACGCTTCCCGGCGGCCGGACGCGCGTTCCGCGTGTCCGCTCCGGTCCGGGCTCCCCCTTCGCGGGTGACGCAGGCCGTGGCCGGCGCGCGGATTCCCCGACCGTTCGCCTCATCACCGGAGTCCGCCTCGTGCCCCTCTTCGTCCACGTCCTCGGCCTTGCCGTCTTCGCGCAGGGAACCTCGGAGTTCATGCTGTCCGGTCTGGTGCCGGGCATCGCTCGTGACCTGCGCGTGTCGGTGGGCGCCGCCGCGAGCCTGACCTCGGCGTACGCCATCGGGATGATGGCCGGCGCGCCGGTGATGGCGGCGCTGAGCGCGCGGTGGCCCCGGCGCCGCGCGCTGGCCGGTTTCCTGACCGCCTTCGTCGTCGTGCACGCCGTAGGCGCGGTCACGGCGGACTTCGCCGTGCTGTTCGCCACCCGTGTCGTCGCGGCCATCGCCAACGCCGGTTTCCTGGCCGTCGCGATGTCCGCGGCGGCCTCCCTCGTCCCCCCGGCGAAGCGCGCCCGGGCCACCGCCGTCCTGCTGTCCGGGGTCACCCTGTCGTGCGTCGCCGGGGTGCCGGCGGGCGCGTGGCTCGGGCACTGGTCCGGGTGGCGCGCGGCCTTCTGGGCGGTGGCCGTCCTGTGCCTGCCCGCGCTGGCGTTCGTCTTCCGGTCGGCCCCCGCCGACGCCGCCCACCGGCGGGACGTCTCGGTGCGGCGGGAGGTGCGGGCGCTGCGGACGCGGCCGGTGCGGGTGGCACTGGTCCTCGCGGCCGCGGTCAACGGGGCGACCTTCGCGACGTTCGCGTACCTGGCCGTCCTCACCACGGACGTCGCCCGCCTGCCCGAGGGGGCGGTCCCCGCGCTGCTCGCCGGGTTCGGCGCGGGCGCGTTCGCCGGCGTGACGGTGGCCGGCCGTACCGGGGACGGACGGCTTCGGCGGGGCGTGGTCGTGTCGCTGTGCGTCCTGCCCCTCGGGTGGGCGGCGCTGGCGTCGGCCGGTGCCCGGTCCGCGGCGCTGTTCGCCGTGCTGGTGGTCGTCCAGGGCGGGCTGTCCTTCGGGGTCGGCGCGACCCTCGTCAACCGGGTCATGCACGTCGCGTCGGACGCCCCTTCGATGGGCGGGTCGTTCGCCACGGTCGCGTTGAACGCCGGCGCGTTCCTCGGCCCGCTGCTCGCCGGCGCCGTGACCGGGACGACGGGCGACCACCGCGACGCCGCGTGGGTCAGCGCCGCCCTCGCCGCGACGGCGCTCGCCGTCGCGGCGGTCGCCCGGTCCGGCGCCGCCCGCCCGGTCGGGACCGACGCCGCGTGACCTCGTGCGGGGGCCGGCCGGGGCGCGCCCCGGCCGGCCCCCGCACCGGTCAGTCCTCGCCGTGGCCGAAGGGCGCCGTGCCGCCGCCCCCGCCGATGAGGTGGCGCTCCAGCCAGTCGGCCGCGGTGCGGCGGAAGAGGCGCCGGTTGTCGGCCCGTTGGAAGTCGTGCCCCTCGTCACGGAGCGTCAGCAGTTCGGCGACGACGCCCCGGTCCCGGGCCGCCCGGACGAACTGCTCCGACTCGCCGGGCGGCACGTTCGTGTCGTGCTCGCCGTGGACGGCCAGCACCGGCACGCGCAGGGCGTCCACCCGGTGCAGCGGCGACAGCGACCTCAGCAGGTCGCCGTCCCGCTCCGGGTGGCCGTACTTGTGCGCGGCCGACTCGGCGATCCAGGGCTCCGTACCGGCGAAGAACGACCGGAAGTCGGACATGCCGCACACGGCGACGCCCGTGCGGAACAGCTCCGGGTGCCACACCAGGGAGGCCATGACGAGGTAACCGCCGTACGAGCGGCCCATCACCGCCAGCCGCGACGGGTCCGCCGGACCGGCGAGCACGGCGTGCGCGGCGCAGTCGGCGACGTCCTCGATCGCGGCGAACCGGCCCGTGCCGAGGTCGGCGTCGACGAAGGACCGCCCGTGGCCCGAGGAGCCGCGCACGTCCGGGGCGAAGACGTCGAACCCGCGGCCCAGCAGCTCGTGGTACAGCGGGTCGAGCACCGGGCGTTCCTGCTCTTCGGGGCCGCCGTGCAGGTGGATGACGCACGGGGCCGGCCGGTGGGGTGCCCGGCCCGGCGCGCGGTAGTACCAGCCGCTCAGCGGAAGCCCGTCGCGCGCGGTGAACCGGTGGTGGACCGGCCGGGTGGGGCGGCGGCCGGGCGGCACCGCGTCCTCGTCGCGGGAGGACCACGGCGTCATGAAAGGGGTCCCGGCGCCCGGCAGCCACCACACCCCGGGGCGCCGCTGCGAACCGCTCAGGGCGATCGCGGCCCCGCCCGCGCCGGCGGGCGCGACCCGGGTGGCGACCTCGTGGGGCAGCGGTACGTCCCGCGCCGCCTCCGTCACGGGCGCCGCGGCGTCCGGGGCGGCGGCGCCCGTCAGGGGCCGGAACTCCAGGTCGCTCACCCCTCCGTCGTTCCACGCGAGGAAGGCGCCGCGGCCCTCGTGGGCCACCGCGAGGAGTTCCAGGTCGGCGCCGGCGCGCTCGGCGGCCACCGACAGGCCGGTGATGCTCCCGTCGGGCGCCAGGTCCGCGCCCAGCAGCGCGGCGAACTCCCGGTCGGCGTCGCTGCGCAGCCAGAGCCGGCGCGCGTCCGGCGAGAAGGCGCCGATCCACGGGTCGCCGTCGGCGACCGGTACGGCGGCCGCCGCCGCGAGGTCCGCCAGGCGGACCACGACGGCCTCCCGCCGGTTGCGGGGTCCGCGCCGCAGGACCGCCAGCCGGCCGTCGCGGCTGACGTCGCAGACGCGGAGCGTGGCGGCCGTCTGCTCGACGGCGACCAGCGCGGGCGCGGCCACCCCGTCGGGGTCGATCAGGTACGCCGCGAGTCCGTTGCCGGCCCGCACCGTGGGCGCCTCGGGGAACGGCGCGCGCGGTGCGGCGTGCGGGCTTCCCGCGCCCGGCACCCCGTCGAAGACGGCGGTGCCGAGGGCGCGGAAGGCGGGATCGACGTCACCGCGGTGCGTGCCGCCCAGCAGGACGGCGTGGCCGTCGCGTTCGCTCCAGCCCGTCGGCGGGCCCACGGCGTGCGGCTCCCCCGGCTCGGCCGGCTCCCCGGTCGGGGCCGTGGCCGGGGCGGCCACCGCCGGGCCCGCCGTGGCCGGCGCGGCGACGGTGACCGCGACGGCGGACCCGTCGTGCAGCCAGCACCCCAGGTAGGCGGAGGTGCCGGGCTCCGCGCCCGCGAGGACGCGGCGCCCGGTGCCGTCGGGGCGCACGCACAGCACGCGCGAGTGCTCGCCGCCGCCCGGCCGGGTGGTGTAGGCGATCCACCGGCCGTCCGGTGACCAGGACACCTCGGACACGGGGTCGGGGCCGGCGTCGAGGAGGTGCGCCTCGCCGCCGTCCGGCGGTCCCGTCCACAGCTGCGGCACGCCGCCGCGGTCGCAGATGAAGGCGATCCGCCCCCCGTAGGGGTCGGCCGACGGGTACCAGCAGCCGTGGGCGGTGAGCCGGACCGGTTCGTCCCGGGCTCCTTCGGCCGGCGCCAGGGGGACGGTCGCGGGGGCCGCGACGGGGGCCTCCCGGCCGTCCCCCCGGGGGGCCGTCAGTTGATGCCGTGCTTCTGCAGCCACAGCTCCAGCAACGCTACCTGCCACAGTCCGTTCGCCCCTCGCCTCGTACGGTGTTCTTCGGGTGCGGCGAGGAGTTGCGCCACGTACTCCTCCCGGAAGACGCCGCGGGCCTTGGCCTCGGGGGCGGCCAGCGCGTCGCGCACCCGGTCGAGGACCGGGCCGGCCATGTGCTTGATCGCGGGGACGGGGAAGTACCCCTTGGGCCGGTCCACGACCTCGGCGGGCAGCAGCTTGCGGCCGGCCTCCTTGAGCACGCCCTTGCCGCCGTGGGCGAGCTTCAGCTCGGGCGGGCAGGCCGCGGCCAGTTCGACCAGTTCGTGGTCGAGGAACGGCACCCGGGCCTCCAGGCCCCAGTCCATGGTCATGTTGTCGACGCGCTTGACGGGGTCGTCGACGAGCATGACGTGGGTGTCCAGCCGCAGGGCCGCGTCGAGGGCGGTCTCCGCGCCGGGGGCGGCCATGTGCTCGCGCACGAACCGCTGCGCCACGTCCTCGCCGGGCAGCAGGTGGGGCTGGACGATGCGGGCCAGATCGGCGTGCGTGCGGTCGAAGTACGCCTCCGCGTACGCCTCCGGCGCCTTCTGCCGCTCGGGCACCGCGAGGCGGGGGTACCAGTGGTAGCCGGCGAAGACCTCGTCGGCGCCCTGGCCGCTCTGCACCACCTTGACGTGTTCGGCGACCTGCTGCGACAGCAGGTGGAAGGCGATCACGTCGTGGCTCACCATCGGCTCGGCCATCGCCGCGACGGCCGAGTCCAGCGCGTCCGACACCTCGGTGGACGGCACCATCAGCTCGTGGTGGTCGGTGGCGAACTGCCGGGCCATCAGCCGGGAGTAGCGGAACTCGTCGCCCTCCTCGCCGCCGGCGGACTCGAAGCCCACGCTGAACGTCGCGAGGTCGCGCTGCCCCTCGTCGGCGAGGAGCGCCACGATCAGGCTGGAGTCCAGGCCACCGGAGAGGAGCACGCCCACCGGGACGTCGGCGACCATGCGGCGCCGCACGGCGACGCGCAGCGCCTCCAGCACCGCGTCGCGCCACTCGTCCGTGGTCATCCCCTGGTGCTCCGGGCGGCGGGTGTACGACGGCTGCCAGTAGCGGTGGTCGCGGTGGGTGCCGTCCGGCTCGATCACACGGACCGTGGCCGGGGGGAGCTTGGTCACGCCGGTGAGGATCGTGCGGGGCGCGGCGACGGTCGCGTGCCAGCTCAGGTACTGGTGGAGGGCGACCGGGTCGATCGAGGTGTCCACCTCGCCGGCGGCGAGGAGGGCGGGCAGCGACGAAGCGAACCGGAGGCGTCCGGGACCGGCCGCCAGGTACAGGGGCTTGATCCCGAGCCGGTCACGGCCGAGGACGAGCTGCCCGGTGCGGTGGTCGTGGAGCGCGAACGCGAACATCCCGTAGAAACGGTCGACGCACGCGGTGCCCCACTGGACGTACGCCTTGATCAGCACCTCCGTGTCCGACGTGGACACGAAGCGGTGACCCAGGCGTCGCAGTTCCCCCCGCAGCTCCTGGTAGTTGTACAGGCACCCGTTGAAGACGCCGGTCACCTGGCCGTCGGAGCCGTCGGTCATGGGCTGGGCGCCCCGGTCGGACAGGTCGATGATCTTCAGTCGGCGGTGTCCCAGGGCGACGGGGCCCCGTGTCCACACGCCCTCGCCGTCGGGACCGCGCGGCGCCAGCCGGTCGTTCATGCGCCGTACCGCGTCCAGGTCGGGGCGTCCGCCGTCGAACCGTATCTCGCCGCTCAGGCCGCACATCGCGGGTCACCTCCCGTTCGGAGCGCCTCGTCCTCCTCGTCGCCGCGCGGCCGTGAGGCCCGGGCGCCCATGTGGCAGGTGAGTGTCGTGTCACCGCACATGTCTCTCCTCCTTCTCGTGTGTGTCGCGTACCGAATGGGCGCGTCAGGGCGCACGGCGGTGCCGTGCGCGGCCGCGGGTCAGCCTCCGATGGGCTCCACGGGACCGCGGCGCAGGCCCGGCCGGTCGGTCCTCACGGCCGTCTGCACGCGGTCGGCCCGGCCGCCCGGGCCGCGGGTCAGGGCGATCAGCTCGTCGACGCAGGCCAGCATGTCCTCGCCGGCGGCGGTGCGGCGCAGGCGGTGCGCGGCGCTGCCGTCGGCGAGCGCCTTCTCCGCCAGGTCCCGCACGGTCGCCCAGTCCCCGCACTCCTCCAGCTCCGGGCGCAGGCGCGCCAGCATGGTCCGTACGACGCGGGCCGCGGGGGCCGGGCGGTGGGACACCGGGTCGATCAGGTCGCCCTCCAGGCCCGAGCGCGCCGCCCGCCAGGTGGCCGCGCGCAGCCACTCGTGCCGGCCGTCGCACCGCGGTGACCCGCCGGCGGCGAGGCGCGCGGTCGCCCGCATCACCAGGGCCCGGAAGACCGCCGCGATGAGGACGACCGTCTCGGCGCTCGGGGAGGAGTCGCAGACGCGGAGCTCCAGCGTGGGCTGGTGGTCGGAGGGCCGGAGGTCGTAGTAGATCATCCCCGGGTCGGTGACCACGCCGGAGGCGATCAGGTCGCTGACCGCGGCGTCGTACGCGGCGGCGTCGGGGAAGCAGGCCGCGGGGCCGGCGGTGGGCCAGCGCTGCCACAGCATGGTGCGCCAGCTCGCGTAGCCGGTGTCGGCGCCCGCCCAGAAGGGGGAGCTGGCGGAGAGCGCCAGCAGCACGGGCGCCCAGGGCGAGATCATGCACATCATCCGGACCGCGGTGTCGCGGTCGGGGACGTCGACGTGCACGTGGGTGCCGCATATGAGCTGCTCGTCGGCGATGCGGCGGTACTCCGACACCATCTGCCGGTAGCGGCGGTCCGGTGTCACGCGGCCCGCGCCGCTGCCCGCGAACGGCACGGTGCCCGCCGCCACCACCGCCAGGCCGTTGCCCGCGGCGCTGCCGCCGAGTCGTGCCCTCGACTGGATCAGGTCGGCCCAGAGCGCGTCCATCGTGGTGTGGACGTCGCTGTTCGACTCGACGATCGACTGGAGGAGCTCCGTGGTGAAGCGCCGCTTCGGCAGTCCCTGGAGCACGTCTCCGGCCCGGGGCACCAGCATTCCGGTCTCCACTTCGAGGACATGGAACTCCTCCTCCACTCCGACAGCCAGTGTCACCGTCACTCCTCAGGCCAGTGCGCGGCTCGACCGCGCTCGCACTACACCGAATGCCCTGAAGATCGGGCAGCACGCCTGGACCATTTCATTCCACATCCCGGAATAGAGATTCCGCTGCGACCGTGTTCGGCTCCCCTGGGGGCCTGCCGCTCCCGTGGCCCGTGACGGGGCCGGGGCCGGTGGGGCGGCGGGGCGGGAAGCCCCCGGGCTCCGGCCGCGTGCCGGCGGGCACGTCCGGCGGACGGCCCCGGGCCGGGGGCGGACACGGCTCAGAAGCCGTGGTCGATCCTCTTCTCCCGCATCAGTTCCTCCAGCTCCGCGTCCGACAGCGGGTGCAGAGTGGCGAGGAGGCGCCGCAGCCCGGGTTCGCCGAGGGTCTGGCTGGTGACCTCGACCTCCGCCTCCCGGTGGCGGCGGACGAGGGTGACGGCGCGGCCGCCCCCGGGAAGGCCGCGGACCGTGCGCATCCCGCCGCGCGCGTCCACCGCGCAGGTCACGCCCTTCTCCGCGAACCGGGGGCAGCGCAGCGCCGGCGTGACCGGCCGGCGCACCGTGAGGGCCGCGTACGCGAACGTGTCCTGCCGGACGGCGCGGTACTCGACGCCGAAGGAGGCGGGTCCGACCCGGGCACGGGACACGGCCATGCCGGGCGGCGCGGTGCCCAGGTACAGCAGCTCCGGATTCTCCCGGTACCGCGCGACCTCCGCCTCGTGCCGGCGCTGCTCCGCCTGCGCCGGGCCGGTGAGGCCCCCGTGGGCCACCGCGGCCGCCAGCACCGCCAGCGCCCCCAGCCGCACCCACCGGCTCGGCACGAAGAACGCCGCGGCCACGGCGTACGGCACCCCCGTCAGCGCGATCCGGGCACCGGCGCTCCCCAGGTCCACGCCCCGGCCGTGGGCGGCCAGGCCCGCCAGGACGCCGAGCGTGCCGAGGAGGAGGACCAGGACCGCCCAGCCGAGCCGCCGCGGCACGGAGCCGCACAGCGGCACCACGGTCCGCGCCGGCGTGCCCGCCGCGGCCAGCAGGCCCACCGCCGCCGGCACGCCCAGGGCGAGGACCGGCACCGTCGCCCCGGCCCCACCGCCCCAGGCCGCCATCAGCAGCCCGAAGCCGAACGTGGGCACCGCGGCCGTCATCGTCGCCCAGACCAGGAAAAGGTGCAGGGCCGTCAGCGCCCCTCTGTCACGCGTCATACCGCGGATCCTGCCGACCGGCCTGGTGGCGCGCATGAGTTCCCGTACTCAGCGCGGGGGCCCGCCGCCCGGGCCGGGTGGCGGGGCCCGCGGGCGCGGAGGCGCGGAACGGTGCCGTCGGACCCGTTCCGCCGGCCCCTAGGGGGTCCCCGAGCGGCCGTCCCCCCGGACGGTCGGGGGGACAACTCCCTGTCGTGCCACAGCAGTCGGGGACAGGATCGACGCATGAGACCCAAGCGACCCAAGCCCCTGATGCTCCGCCTCACCGCCGCGGCCACCGCCGCGGGAGTCACCGCGCTCCTCCTCGCCCCCGCCGCGGCCGCCCGGGCACACGACCGCCCCGCCGCGCCGGGGACGATCGTGGCCGTCGAGGAGACCGGGCGCGTGAGCGCGGCGGACATCGCGAAGAACCTGCGGGACGCGGGGATCGACGCCTCGCGGGTGCGCCACGGCGCGACCTGGTACCGCGTGCTCTACCGCACCACCGACAGCGGCGGTTCGGCCACCACGGCCAGCCAGCTCGTCGTCCTGCCGCACAGCCGGGAGTCCTCCCTGCCGGTCGTCTCGTGGCTGCACGGCACCACCGTCCACCGGGGCGAGGTCGCCTCGGTGAACCCCTCCTCCACCGACCGGCGGGCGGCCCTCCTCTTCGCCTCCACGGGAAGGGCGGTGTCGGCACCGGACTACGTCGGGCTCGGGAAGGGCGAGGGGTTCCACCCCTACGGCGATCCGGCCGCCACCGTCTCCGCCACCGTGGACGCCCTGCGCGCCGCACGGGCCCTCGCCCACGGCACGGGCCGCACCCTGCGGCCGAAGGTGCAGATCAGCGGGTTCTCCCAGGGCGGCCCCGCGACGATGATGGTGGGGCGGGCCCTGCAGCGGAAGGGCGGTGACCCGTACTTCCGGCCCGGGGCGCTGGCCCCCGTGGCGGGGCCCTTCCACCTGAGCGCCTTCGAGGCCGCGGCCGCCGACGACGCGATCGCCCACTCCCCCCTCTACCTCGCGTACTTCGCCACCGCGTGGGACAGGATGTACGGCCTGTACGACTCGCCCAGGGAGGTGTTCCGCGCCCCGTACGACCAGCGGATCGAGGAGCTGTTCGACGGTCACCACACCGCGCGCGAGCTGAGGGAGGAGCTGCCCGCCACCTCGAAGGACCTCTTCACTCCCCGGTTCCTGGAGCGGATCAGGAACCCCGAGGGCGCGCTGGGGCGCAGGCTGCGCGCGCTGGACCGCACCTGCGACTGGCGGCCGGAGGTACCCGTGCACCTCTTCCACGCCACCGGGGACAGGGACGTGGTCTTCGCGCACGCGCAGCACTGCGCCGGGCAGTTGGAGGAGAACCGCGCCGATCTCCGGTTGACGGACGTGGGGAACCACGACCACAACACGACGGTGAGGCAGGCTCTTCCGCGGATCGTCGACTTCTTCGACCGGCAGGCGCCCTGAACCCCGCCCACCTGCACGGGAACCGTCGGTGGCGCTTGTTATGCTCCGCGCATCGAGGGGGTCGGCCGGCACGGTCCGGCAGGGGCGGCCCCCCGCGGCAACGGGCCGCGCCGCACCCGCACGGGGCGCCGCGCGGCCGCACCTGGGGAGGGTTCCTTGTACCGGTCACGCATGTCCCGGCTCCGGCTCGCGGCGGCGGTCGCCGTCGCCGTCACGGCGGGCGCCGTCGTCCCGGCCTCGGCCGTCACCCCGGCCGCCGCGCCGGCCGGGGTGACGACGGCCACCGGCACCGCCGAAGCGCCCGCCGGCGCACGGGAGGTCGCGGCGATCGCCCCGGACTCCGAGGTCGTCAGCGCCGGCACGACCGGCTTCCTGTCCACGGACGCCGACGGCGGCCTGTCCTGGACGCGCTACTCCGACGGCTCGTCGACCCGGATCGGCCGGGACCAGGCGCAGTTCGCCCCGACCCCCGGACACGGCGCCGTCTCCGACGTCGTGGCGACGGGCGACTCCGGCGTCCCCGTCGGGTACCGCACGGTGACGCTCCGCGACATGGCGTACGCGTCGACGCCGGAACAGGTCCACCTGGGCGCGGACCGCCGCTACGCCGGCCTGGTCGGGTCCACGATCGTGACGACGTCCGGCGACCCGGCCACCGCCCAGCGGGTCCACCTCACCACCCGGGACGCGGAGGGGCGGCGGACGGACACGACGGTGACCGGGCTGCCCTCCGGAGCCCACCGGGTGACGGTGTCCGCCGCCGAGCCCGGCAGCGTCCTGCTGCAGTACTCCACCGGCGTCAACGGCGACCGGCTGTGGCACCTGGCCCTGGTGGACCTCGCCACGGGCGCGGTGACGGAGGACCACACGGTCGGCGCGGGCGTCGCGGAGGCGACCGCCGTGTCCGGCAGCCACGTCGTCTGGATCGACAAGCTCAACGGCTTCGGCGAGGCGGAACTGGCCGTCGCCCCGCGCGGATCCGGGAAGGTCACGCGGACGAAGCTCCCCGAGCTGCACCGCCCCCTCCTCGGGCTCGTCGGCGACTGGGCCGCGTACGGGGACGAGACCGAACTCGTCCACGGCGAGGCGGGCAACCCGTCCGTGGCGCTGCGCGCCGTACCGCTCTCGGGCGGCCCCGCCCGTGCGCTGCTCGACCACGTCACCAGCGTCACCCCGGCCCCGGACGGCGCCCTCCTCGCGATGGGCGGCACGGTGGAGAAGGACGAGGGCGTCTACCGGATCTCCCCCGGCGCCGACGGCGCGCCCGTCTCCGAACTGGTCGCGAGCACCGGTGAGCCGACCGAGGTGACCGTCCTCGGCCACAACGTGCCGGCCGTGATCGACCTCGACCGCGACGGGGGCCGGGTTCCCCTGGAGTGGCGGCTCTCCCGGCTCAACGTGGAGATGACCGTCACGCTGACCCACACCCGCACGGGCCGGAGCAGCACCGCGTACCTGTACCCGGACAACGGCGACTCGCCGGGCCCGCAGCGGGCCGGCTACACCTGGGACGGCGACCTCGGGATGGACGTGTCGGCGTACAACGGGGAGTACACCTGGCAGGTCGGCGCCCGCCCGCGCAACGGCGTCGGCCCGGTGGCGACCGCCTCGGGAACGTTCCGGGTGACGCGTGCGCCCGCCCCGCACGACTACACCGACAACGGCTCCCCCGACCTGCTCGCCCGGGACGCCGACGGGAGGCTGTGGCGGGAGGACACCCACTGGAACCACCTGAACCAGGCGGTCTTCGGTCCGCGCCGGAACCTCGTCGGCTCCGGTTGGGGCGCCTACGACCGGATCGAGGCCGCCGGTGACCTCGGCGGCTCCCCGACCGCCGACCTCGTCGCCCGCGACCGGACGGGCGTGCTCTGGCTCTACCAGGGCCGCGGCGACGGCACGTTCGCCGCGCGCGTGAAGGTCGGCGGCGGCTGGCAGGCGTACCCGCGCCTCACCGGCGGCGGCGACCTCACCGGGGACGGCCGGGCCGACCTCGTGGCGGTCGACGGCGCCGGCGTCCTGTGGCTGTACCGGGGCACGGGCAACGCGACCGCGCCGTTCGCCGCGCGCGTGAGGATCGGCACGGGCTGGCAGGCCTACGACCGGCTCACCGCGACCGGCGACATCGCCGGCACGGCGGCGGGCGACCTGGTGGCACGCGACCGGACGGGCGTGCTCTGGCTCTACCAGGGCCGCGGCGACGGCACGTTCGCCGCGCGCGTGAGGATCGGCGGCGGCTGGAACGCGTACACCCACCTCGTGGGCGCGGGCGACCTCAACCGGGACGGCCGGGCCGACGTGTACGCGTTCGGCCCCGAAGCCCGGTCGTACGCCTACTTCGCGACGGGCGGCGCCACCGCCCCGTTCCGCGCCGGGGTGCCGCTCGCCACGCTCCACGAGGCCTGGCAGACCTACGACCACGTGGGCTGACGCCGCGGCGGCCGGCGGGGGCGCGTCCCCGGCGGCCCGTCCGGGGGCCCGCCCCGCGCGCACGGCCCGGCGGTGACCGGCCCCCTCGGCGGCGGCCACCGGGCCGGGGCGCGGCCGGCGGCCCGTGGAGGGTGATCCGGCCCTCGGGGGCCGCCCCGGGAGCCGAAGCCGGGCGCCGCCGCGGCGCCGTCTCCCGCGGCCGCCCGCCGGCCCGTCCCACCTGGTCCGATCGCGTCGACCGGGTGGTGCGCCGCGCCGGCCCCGGCGCCGTACGCGACCCGCTTCGCCGCCCTCCCCCCTCCCCCGCCGCCGTCCCGCCGCAGCGCCCGGACCTGGGCCTGCGCCGGTCCCGGACGGTCCCGGGCCGCGCGGGGCGGGGTGCGGGCGGGGTGCGGGGCGGCGCGGGAGGCGGGGCGGATACCGGCCTTCCGGCGGTGTGCCGTCTGTCCCGCCACCGCGCGGGCCGTCACACTCGTGGCGTGCGGGTGGTGATGATGACAGCGGGGTCGCGGGGCGACGTGGCCCCCTACACGGGTCTGGGTGCCGGTCTCGTACGGGGCGGGCACGAGGTGACGCTCGCCGCGCACGCGGTGTTCGAGCCGCTCGTGGCCGGTTCGGGGGTGCGGTTCCACGCGCTGCCGGTCGACCCGCGCGCCGAACTGCACTCCGAGCGCGGCCGGCGGCTGCACGACAGCAGGACCGGGATCGGCAAGATGCTGCGGCTGGCGTCCATGGCCAGGGCGGCGGCCGACGACATGACCGGGTCCCTGGTGGAGGCGGCCCGGCAGGGCGACGTCCTGCTCGTCGGCGGCGCGCTGGGGCCGCTCGGGTACGCCCTGGCCGAGGGCCTGTCGCTGCCCAGCGTGGGCCTCCACCTCCAGCCGCTGCACGCGTCCCGGGAGTTCCCGGCGCCGGTGCTCGGGGTGCGGTCGATGGGCCCGGTGGGCAACCGGCTGAGCGGGCTGCTCCTCACCGCCGTCGCCGACCGGATGCTCACCGGTTCCGTACGGGATCTGGAGCGGCGGCACGGGCTGCGGGTGCCCGACGACGCGGTGGCCCGCCGGACCCGCGAGCACCGGAGGTGGCCCGTCCTGCACGGGTTCAGCGAACTGGTGGTGCCCCGCCCGCGGGACTGGCGTGCCGGGCTGGACGTCGCCGGGTACTGGTGGCCGCACGAGACCGGGCGGCTCCCCGGGGAGCTGGAGGCGTTCCTCGACGCCGGGCCCGCCCCGGTGTTCGTGGGGCTGGGCAGCGCCACCGTGCCGGACCCCGAGCGCGTCAGCCGGCGGATCGTGGACGCGCTGCGCGCGGCCGGGCTGCGCGGCGTCGTCCAGCAGGGCTGGGCGGGTCTCGCCGCCGAGGGCGACGACATGCTGACCATCGGCGAGGTGCCGCACGCGCTGCTCTTCCCCCGGGTGGCCGCCGTCGTCCACCACGCGGGGGCGGGCACCACCGCGGCCGTACTGCGGGCGGGGGTGCCCACCGTGCCGGTGCCCGTGCAGTTCGACGCGTTCTTCTGGGCCTCCCGGCTCACCGCGCTGGGCGTCGCGCCCGGGGCCGTGCCGCTGCGCCGCCTCACCTCCGACGCGCTCGCCCGCGCCCTCCGCCGGGCGGTGGTCGACGACTCCCACCGCGCCCGCGCCCGGGCGCTGGCCGCCCGCCTCGCCGAGGAGGACGGCGTCGCGCCCGTCCTCACGGCCCTCGACCGGCTCGCGCGCTGAACACGGGTCCGGGGACGTCCTCGGACCGCACGGGGCCGCTCAGGCGGTGAGCGCCGCCGGACCCTCCTGGGCCGGGTCGTCCGCGCACGCCGACGCCAGCTCGTCCAGGGAGATGTCGAGGGCGGCCGCGAGGGCGGCCACGGTGAAGAACGCCGGGGTCGGCGCCCTCCCGGTCTCGATCTTGCGCAGCGTCTCGACCGAGACGCCCGCCACCGCCGCGACGTCCACCATGCTGCGCTCGCCGCGTGCCTGCCGGAGCAGCGCGCCGAACCGCTCGCCGCGCTGCCGTTCCCGCGGGGTCAAAGGAGTCCTCACCATGCCTGCGATACTAATACCGGTATAAGAATTGGACGCGTGGGCGGGTGGGGAGTCGCAGGACGGGGGGAGATCAAGACCGGCACGGCGCTGGAAGCGATGCGGGAGGCGGGACGGGTGGTGGCGCGGGCCCTCGCCGCCGCCCGGGAGGCGGCGGCGGTCGGGGTGCCCCCGAGCGAACCGGACGAGGTGGCCCGCGCGGTCCCGGCCGGCGCCGGGGTCCGCCCCGGGCGCCGGCCGGCCCGGCCGTACGCCCGACCGTGCGACGCGGCCGGCCGGCCTCCGGGGCGGGCACCGCCGAACGTCCGCCATGCGGACCGCTGTTGACACGTCCGCCGCGTCCCGTGATGCTCTGGCCCCATGCAGGCTTCCGGTGACCCGACCGTCACCCTCGTGGAGCGCCGCCACGTCGACCTCGTCCGGGTGGCGAGCGCGATCTGTCGCCGCGCCTGAGCGTGTGTGACGCGGTGCCGGCCTGACCGTCCGGCACGGCCACCCGCCGTCGACGCCGCGGCCCCCGTCACCGGAGGGCCGACGTGCCGCAGTCCGCCGGCTCCGCTCCCCCTCCCTCCCCACGGTCTCTTCCTCCCGGGCCGGCCCCTGCCGGCCCGGCGCGGCGCCGCGCGGCCCGCGCCGGGCCGGCGCCCGGTGCCGCCCGGGCACGCCCTCGCGACCTCCCTGGAGACCCCGTGACGTCCCCGTACGACCGTCCCGTCCGCTCCGCCCCGCCCTTGTCCCGCCGCTCCTTCGGTGCCGCGGCCGTCCCCGCCGCGGCGGCGACCGCCGTCGGACTGCCGGCCGGGCAGGCCCGCGCCCGGACGCCGGCGACGCGGCGGGAGCGGCCCTTCCGGGCCGCCCCGGACCGGCGTTCGCCGCGCCCCGACATCCTGTTCGTCCTCGGCGACGACCTCGGCTGGGCCGACCTGTCGTCGTACGGCTCGCCGCACATCAGGACACCGCACCTGGACCGGCTGGCGCGCGGAGGGGTGCGGTTCACCCAGGCGTACTCCGGTTCGGCGACCTGCTCGCCCACCCGGTTCAGCCTCTACACCGGCCGCTACCCGGGGCGCACCGAGGGCGGCCTCGCCGAACCGATCGCGGACAGGTCGGTCGGCCTGGAGCCCACCCACCCCACGCTCGCCTCCCTGCTGCGGCAGGCCGGCTACCGCACCGCGCTGATCGGCAAGTGGCACTGCGGCCACCTGCCCGACTACAGCCCCGTCCGGTCGGGCTGGGAGGAGTTCTTCGGCAACTTCGGGGGCGCCCTGGAGTACTACTCCAAACTCGGACTGGGCGGCGAGTACGACCTGTACGAGGGCGACGCCCCGTACAAGGACCTGCGGTACTACACCCGGATCCTCACCGAGAGGGCCGTGGAGTACGTGCAACGGGAGCACGACCGGCCCTGGCTGCTCAACCTCAACTTCACGACGCCGCACTGGCCGTGGATCGCCGACGGCGACACCGAGGCGAGCGCGGAGATCGTCCGCCGCGTCCGGGCGGGCGAGCCGGGCGCGCTGTGGCACCGGGACGGCGGTTCGGTCGGGAAGTACGCGCAGATGGTGGAGGACCTCGACCGCTCCGTCGGCCGTGTCCTCGCCGCGCTCAGGCGCTCCGGGCGGGAGCGGGACACCCTCGTCGTCTTCGCCAGCGACAACGGCGGGGAGCGCTTCTCCTACAACTGGCCGCTGAGCGGCAACAAGGGCTCCCTCCTGGAGGGCGGGATCCGGGTGCCGACGATCCTGCGCTGGCCGGCCCGCGTCGACGGCGGCCAGGTCAGCCACGAGCCGGTCTTCTCACCGGACTGGACGGCCACGCTCCTGGAGGTCGCGGGCGCCCGGCCGGACCCGGCCCACCCCCTCGACGGCACCAGCCTCGCCGGCTACCTGCTGCGCGGTGAACGGCTGCCCGAGCGCCCCTTGTTCTGGCGGGTGCGCGGGGAGCGGGCGCTGCGGCTGGGCGACTGGAAGTACCACCGGGGCCAGGACGGCCGGGAGCGCCTCTTCCACCTCGCCTCGGACCAGCGGGAGCAGGCCGACAGGGCGGCGGCGCGGCCGGCGCTCCTGGCCGACCTGCGGGCCCGGTGGGAGCGGATCGACGCCGGGTTGCTGCCGTACCCGGCCGGCGGCCGCTGAGCGGACGGCCCGTCGGGGCCCGCCGCCGCGGGCTGCCCCCGCGGCGGCGGGCCGGGGCCGGTCACCGGACCGGGCGGCTCAGCGCCCGGCCCGTCCGGCCTCCTCGGCTCCGGTCCCGGCCCCGGTCCCGGCGCGTGGCTGCGGCAGGCCCCGCCGGGGGGCGTGGGTGTGGCAGTACGTGTCGCGGACGGCGCGGTAGCCGGGCGTGCGCACGGCGCCCAGCAGCCGCGCCCACTGCGCGGCGTTCGCCTCGATCCGCCGCGCGACGCGGTCGCGGGCCTCCTCGTCGGGGGCCTCGGCGAGCTGCCGGGCGTGTTCCCACGCCTGCTCGCGCCACATGCGGAACAACCGGGCGGCGGTGTGGCCCGCGACGGGGTTCCAGCGGTCGTCGGCCAGCGCGACGAGCGGGTCGTAGCGGCGGGCGACGTCCTGGACCGCGGGCCCGTAGGCGCGGTCCAGGACCTCCTGGAAGCGGTCGTAGTCGGGCTTGCGCGCACCGCCGTCGGGGCGGGTGAGCCCCAGCGCGGCGATCACGTGGGGCAGGTCCCGCTGGATGTGCGCGTTCGCCCCGAGGAGCACGTCCTGACCGGCGTTGACGTCGGCCGTGCGCGCCGCGTCGAACGCGGCGCGCCACGCCGGCGGGACGGGTCGGCCCGCCCGGTCGGCCTCGTAGGCGTCGAGGTAGAGGGCGAGGAAGCCGGTGTTGAGGTGGCCCGCGAGCCAGGACGGTTCCTCGAAGTGCCCGCCGTCGGCGACCGCCGTCTCCAACGAGCGCTGGAGGTGCACGTAGATCGCCGGGAAGGGCGCGCGGTGGTCGCAGCGCAGTTCGTCGCGGACGGCTTCCAGGGTGCGGCGCGCCTCCTGTACGCACTCCAGGACCGGGCCCTGGCAGCCCGGGTGCCCGGGCCGGGCGGGCGGCCCTGCGGAGGCGGGGGCCGCGCCGCCGGTCAGGGCGATGACGCCCGCCGTCGCGACGGCGACGATCGTACGGATTCCGCGTGCCCGACGGGCCATGGACCGCCCCTCCCTGCTCTCCCCGGTGGTCTCGCTGCTGGAACGAGACGGAGGGAGGGCCGGTTACGGCCGCGGGGCGGCACGGGCCGAGGGGCGGGAGCGGGTGGTGGTCTGTCAGCCGCGGCGCGGCAGCAGGGCCTGTGCGATGACGACCTCGGAGGGGGCCAGTGCCCGCCCGCCGTCCTCGACGTCCCACAGGGCGTTCTGCAGCAGGCGGCCCAGGGTCCAGCCGGCCGCGCGCCCGCGGTCCAGGCCGAGGGCGTCGGTCAGCAGGTCGAAGCGCCGGCGTACCGCGCGCTGCGGGTCACCGGCCGCGGCCATCCTGTCCCAGCGGCTGTCGAGGGCGGGCCAGAGGTCGAACCCCGGGTCGCCGGCCAGCGGTTCGGGGTCGATGGCGAGCCACGGTTCGCGGTCGGCCGCCAGGACGTTGCCGTAGTGCAGGTCCCAGTGCAGCAGCCGGTCGCCGGGCTCGCCGGCCAGCTCCGCCACCGACGACGCCCAGACCCGCAGCAGGCGCCGGTCGGCCGCGGTGGCGAGGGCCTTCTCGGCGGCGGGAACCCGGTCCAGCATGTCGGCGGCGACGTCGCCGAGGCCGCGGAGCCCGGGCGGCGCGGGAACGGAGACCAGACGCGCCAGGAGCCCGCCGAGGATCTCCAGGGCGGTGTCGTCGTCCTCGACGGACTCCAGGGTGCGGGAGTGGTCCAGCCGCTCCAGGAGGTGGGCGCCGGTGGCGGGATCGTGGCCGAGCAGGCGGACCGCGCCGTCGCCGTTCCAGACGCGCAGGCCGGTCAGCGCCGCGGCGGTCTCCTCCTTGGGCATCTGGAACCTCAGCACGGCCCGCGTCCCGTCGCCCCGCAGGACCACGGGCAGCACGAGGGACGCCTCACCGGCCAGGGCCCCGCCGTCCGGCCGTGCGTCCCAGTGGCGGAGGGCTTCCGCGACCAGGCCGGGCAGCGCGGCGATCCAGGCCCGCTCCGCCTCGCCGCCCCCGGTATACGACGCGACCAGCGCGTCCGGGACGCGGACGGCTCCGGGTGTGCTCATACGGTGACTCCCCCCGCCGGCGTGGTCCCGGCTCCCGCGACCTGACCGGCGGCGTCCGGCGGCCCCACTCCCCCTTCCTACCACCGCGGGCCGGGGCGGCCCGGGCCGGGGGACACCCACCGGCCCCGGCGTCGCGGCCCGCGCGGTCAGTCGCCCGGGGTCCCGCCCGGCGGCCGGTCCGCCGCCTCCTCCTCCGCGGGGGTCACCGGGTGGACCCCGGGACGGCCGGCGGGGTACGCGAGCGGCGTGGGGGAAAGGTTGGTGCTCTCCTCCCCCGCCTCCAGCAGGGTGTCCGCGGCACCCACGATCAGGGGGTCCGGTTCGCCCAGGACCTCCTCGTCCTTCCGGTCGTAGTCGAAGCGCCACAGCAGGCTGCGCATCGCCTCCAGGCGGCCGCGCCGCTTGTCGTTGTTCTTGACGACCGTCCACGGCGCGTGGGGCGTGTCGGTGGCGCGGAACATCTCGACCTTGGCGGTGGTGTAGTCGTCCCACCGGTCCAGCGACTCCAGGTCCACGGGCGAGAGCTTCCACTGCCGCACCGGGTCCACCTGCCGGATCGCGAACCGCGTCCGCTGCTCGGCCCGGGAGACGGAGAACCAGAACTTCACGAGGAGGATGCCGTCGTCGACGAGCATCCGCTCGAAGACCGGGCACTGCTTCAGGAACAGGTGGTACTGCTCATCGGTGCAGAAGCCCATGACGCGTTCGACACCGGCCCGGTTGTACCAGGACCGGTCGAAGAAGACGATCTCACCGGCCGCCGGCAGGTGCGCCACGTACCGCTGGAAGTACCACTGGGTGGCCTCCTTCTCGGTGGGTTTGTCCAGCGCGACCACACGGGCGCCCCGGGGGTTGAGCCGCTCCATGAACCGCTGGATGGTCCCGCCCTTGCCGGCCGCGTCACGCCCCTCGCAGAGGATCACCACGCGCTGCCCGGTGTCCTTCACCCACCGCTGGAGCTTCAGCATCTCTATCTGCAGCACGCGCTTGCGCCGCTCGTAGGTGCCGCGCCGGATCTTCGCCCCGTACGGGTAGTTCTCCCGCCAGGTCTCGATGGCCGCGCCGGACCTGTCCAGCAGGATGGGCTGTTCCGGCCTGCTGCTGTCGACGGTCAGCCCGTCGAGCAGCTCTTTCGACCGCTCCTGGTCTTCCTCGCTGTCGTTCACACTTCCCACCTTCCCCGGATCCCCTCCGTCTCTCCACAGAAGATGCCGGTGACCGGAACCGGAGGCCCCGGCCGTTTCCCGTGGCCCGTACCGGCCTCTCGGCGGCCCGGCCGGGAACGGGTTCCCCCCGTCCTCGGAAGGTCACGCCCGTGCGCGCGGCCGGGCGGGGGCGACCCGTCGGTCCGGTGCTCCGTGGTCGACCGGGCGGGGCGCGGCGGGTGGCCGGGCGGGGGGGGGCGGCGGTGGCGGCAGGCCGCTTCCCGGGTCCCGCGGGAAGCAGGTGGGTGCGGTGGTGGCCGCGGGGAGTCCTCGCGCGGAGGCGGACGGGCGGGGGCGTGGTGAGCGCCTCGTCCCGGGTGTCCTCACGGGCGTCGTCCGGCGGGGTCTCCCGCCGTCGCCCTCCGGCGTACGGGTCGGGGGAGGCGCGGCCGTGCGTCGTGGCTGCCGGACGCTCCACGGGCGTGCCGGTGTCCTCGGCGGCTCGTCGTCTCCAGGGGGCCGTGCCCCGGGACGCTGACGGCGGCCGCGGGCGTCGTCCGCCGCTCGTGCCGGTGGGTGGGCCGCGTGCCCGGGAGGGCCTGCGGGCCCTCCCCGGAAGGCCGCGGCCGTGCATGGGGGTGGCGCCACTCCCTGCGGGGTGGCACCGGCTGCCTAGTGGGCTGCCTGCGGACGGTAGTGCTGGCCGCCGAGCGGGGCCTGCGGGTTCATGGCGATGAGCCGTCCGAGGTCCCGCTGTATGCGTTCGGCCTCACCGCGCACCACCTGCGGGACGTCACCTCTCTCCGCGACCAGTCGGCTGTATATCGGGGTCTCCTGGAACACAGGCTGACTCTGCTTTCTGTAGCGCCTCTACTGCTGTCACGGGCGGGTCCGCCCATGACATGTCTCACGGCAGCTTAGAGGGAAGCAGTGACAGCGGGTCACGGAAGGAGAGGTAACGCACACCGCCCGGCTCCCGGACCGTCGGCGGGGCCCCGCGGGAACCGTCCGTGCCCGGTCGGAACGGGGGCGTCCCCGCGCGGTGGCCGACGCGGTGCGCGGCGGCCGGTGGAGGCGCCACCGCGCCGCCGCGTCCCGGCCCGGGACGCCGGGGCCCCGCCGAGCCGCTACGACGCCTCCCCGCGGCGGCCCAGGGCCTTCGCGCGGGTGTGGGCCCACCCCGCGCCCACGGCGCCGGCGACCGTGAGGGCGACGTACACGGCCGACACCACGCCGAAGCCGCCCGGCAGCCACCCGAGCAGCCCCAGGTCGTCGTGGTCGACGAGGAGCCGGATGAGCCCCTGGCCGAAGACCACCAGCACGATCATGGCGAGGACCTGCAGGACGTCGTACTTCATGTGCTGCCCTTCCGAGAGAAGTTACGTTACGAACGTATCAATCGAAGAGGCGTTTTTCGTGCCCCCGGCGGCCTGAATCGGCTTTTACGTCACACTATTTCTCGCAGTACAGTGAGGGCGTGCGTGACGAAAGAAGAGGTTCCTGCCCGGTGTGCGGTACGCCCGTGCCCCACCCGGGGCGGGGCCGCCCGCCCGTCTACTGCTCCCGGAGCTGCCAGGCCAGGGCGTACCGCCGGCGCAAGCGGCCGCTGCCCTCCCCCGACCCGCCGGGCCCCCCGGACGCGGCCCCCGCGCCGGGGCCGGTGGGCACCCGGGCGCGCCGGAGGCTCGGGATCGCGGAGGCGGTGTGGCGCATCGCCGCGCGGCAGGGCCTGGAGGCGGCGAGCATGCGCGCCGTCGCGGCCGAGGCCGGGGTGTCGCTGCGGGTGGTCCAGTACCACTTCGACAGCAAGCACGCGCTCCTGGTCGACGCGCTGCGCCTGCTGCACGAGGAGAACGAGCGGCTGGCCAGGGAGCGGATCCGGTACGACATGACCGATCCCCGCGGACTGCTGCGGGCGCTGCTGGAGGAGTTCCTGCCGCTGGACGACCAACGCGCCTTCGCCCTGCGGGTGTTCGCGGCGTACTACGCCCGCAGTCTGACCGACCCGGAGCTGGCGGCGGTCTTCCTGTCGGCCGAACAGCCGCTGGAGCGGCTGGTCGCCGACATCATCGCGGCGGGTGGGGCCCCGGGAGCCGCGGCGCCGGGGCTCGACCACCGGCACGAGGCGGACATGCTGGTGGCCGGGGCCACGGGGCTGGGCGTGGACGTCCTGCACGGGCGCCGCTCACTGGCGGAGGTACGGGCGGTACTGGACTACCACGTGGACCGCGTCTTCCGCGCGGGCACGGCTTCGCGGCCCGGCGGAGGCTGAACACGGGCCGGGCGGCGGCGACATGGGGCGAGCGGCGTACCCGCGCTACACGGCGGCGGCCAGGGCGGCCAGGAAGGCGTTCCGGTCGTGCGTGGCGATGGACAGCTCCTCGCCGCCCCGCGTGGTGAGGACCACGACCCCCATCCCCATGGGGACACCCCAACCGCCGCCGACCAGGCGGGGCGCGCCCCGGTCCGCCGCGCGCAGCCCGGGCACGGGCGCGTCGACGGTCTGGGCGGAGGTCGCGTAGCGGGCCACCGTGCCCGGGGCCGGCTCCTGCAGCGCGGCGTGGACGGAGGCGGGGTCGATGTCGGCGAGCGCGAGCCGTTCACGGCCGACGCGCAGGACGCCCTGGCCCGGGTCGATGGTGATGCGGTGGTAGACGGCCTTCGAGATCGGTACGGCGACGCAGGGCAGGAGGACCAGGAGGAAGGCGGCGGAGACGATCAGCCACAGCCCCGTGTCCTCGGGAACCGCGTCGATGCCCAACTTCACGACCAGGGCGAGGTAGACGCAGACGCAGACGATCGTCCAGGTCTTGGGGAGTCGTTCTCGGTACACGTGACGCCTTCCGGGCTCGACGGGAACGGACCTTGTCCGCGGGCACGAAGGCGACCCTATGCGCAGGGCGGACGGCACCGCACCGGAGGGCCCGCGTTCCGCGCCGGCGCCCCGCCGCGCGTCCGGCTCCCGGTCTACCGGGGGGCCGCGGCGGCCCGCCGGCGCGGGTCGACCGGGGTGAGGACTCCTCCCGTGCGCTCCTCGATCTTCCGGGCGGCGTCCAGGCACAGGTCCTCCCGGAACGCGCGCCCGACGACCTGCACGCCGAGGGGCAGGCCGTCGGCCAGTCCGGTGGGAACGGCCACCGCCGGCACACCGACGAAGCTGGTCACCGTGCACAGGCGCATGCCCGCGGTGACGCGCTCGTGTCCCGCCCGGTCCCGCGACTCCAGCCCCGGTGCGACGGGGGGTTCGGTGAAGACCGGGCCGAGCAGCAGCGGGTACCGGTCGAGGAACTCGGCCCAGGAGCGGCGGATGCCCAGCCAGGTGCCCATCAGCCGGACGAGTTCGGCGGCGGTCGCCGGGCGCGTCCTCTCCATGGCCATCCCGATGTAGCGGTCTCCCCCGTCGCCGAGCAGCCCCCGCACCGCCGGCCAGGTGGGGGCGAACTCGGTCATGGTGATCCGGCCGTACACCTCGACCGCCTCGTCCAGCCTGGGCACGTCCGCCACCTCCCGTACGTCGTGTCCCGCGTCCCGCAGGGCGTCGGCCGCGGTCTCGACGGCCTCGCGGACCGCGGGGTGGACGCCGTGGCCGCCCGGGTCGGCGACGACCGCGACCGCCGCCGGTCCGGGCAGCGGCTCCCCGTAGGCGGGTACGGGCACGGCCCGCGGGTCGCGGGGGTCGGTGCCGGCCAGCGCCTCGTACGCCAGGCGCAGGTCGGCGACGGTACGGGCGAGCGGGCCGTCGGTCACCAGCATCTGGGAGGCCGGCCCGGGATCGTCCGGTCCGAGGACCCGGTGGTCGGCGGGGAACCGCCCGGCGGTCGGCTTCAACCCGGCGACGCCACAGAAGGAGGCCGGGATCCGCACCGAGCCGCCGGAGTCGTTGCCCAACCCGAGCGCGGCCATGCCGGTGGCGACGGCCACCCCGTCCCCGCCGCTCGTGCCGCCCGGGGTCCGGCCCGGGTCCCACGGGTTGACGGTGTCGCCGAACAGTTCGCTGCGCGTGTGCATCCCGGCCAGGACCAGGGTGGGCATGTTGCTGTGGCCGATCGGTATCGCGCCGGCCGCGCGCAGCCGCGCCACCGGGGGCGCGTCGGCGGACGCCACCAGGTCGCGGAACCGCTCGACCCCGAACGTGGTGGGCACCCCTTCGATCGGCGTGGACTCCTTCACGGTGAAGGGCACGCCCGCCAGGGGGCCCGGATCGCGCCCCGCCGCCCTGTCCCGGTCCGTCCGCGCCGCGGCCTCGCGGGCGCGCGCGGCCAGGAGCTGCGTGACCGCGTTGACCCGCGGGTTGACCTCGGCGATGCGCTCCAGGTGACTGTCGACCAGTTCGACGGCCGACACGTCGCCGCCACGGACCGCCGCGGCCTGTGCCGAAGCCGTCATCCTCCACAGGGCGTCGTTCACCGCCCCTCCTCCCCGACCACGTTCCGATGCGCTTGCATCGCAACAGTACCCTGGAACCGATACGAGCGCATCGAAAAAGGAGGCGGCGGGCATGCCCAAGCAGGTGGACCACGAAGGGCGGCGCCAGCGGATCGCCGAGGCCGTCTGCCGGCTCGCGGACGAACGCGGGCTGGAGGGCGTGACCCTGCGCGACGTCGCCTCCCGCGCCCAGGTCTCCATGGGGGCCGTCCAGCGCTGCTTCCGCGACAAGGAGGAGATGCTCCTGTTCGCCGTCGGCCACGTCGGCCGGCGCGTCACCGAACGCGCGCGGGCCCGCCTGGTCGGCAGCCCCGCCCAGTCGGCCGCCACCGCCCTGGGCCACTCGGCGGCCGAGGTGGCGCTGCTGCGCGAGGAGCACCACGGCGAAGCGCGCGTCTGGCTCGCCTTCGTGGCCCAGGCCGCCGTCAGCGAGCGGCTCGCCGAGGCCCTGCGGGCGAGTTACGCCGACCTCCAGGGCCTGTTCGCCCGCCTCGTCGCCGAGGCCGCGCGGCAGACGCGGGAGGCGGACGGGACGAGCACCGCGGCGCCCGACGCGCTCCGCGAGGCCCGCACCCTGCTCGCCCTGGTGGACGGCCTCACCGGCCACGTGCTGATCGGCCACCTCACCGCCGATGAGGCCGAGGACCTCCTCCACGCCCACCTCGCCGCCCTCTGGGCCCGGCTCGACGCCCGCCCGGGTGGGGCCGGTTGACGCCCGGCCGCGACGGGACCGGCCGAGCGGACGGGGCGCCCGCCCTCGCGGGCCTCGGCGCCGCGCTCCCCGGCGCGGCCGGGTCTCACCTGGGGCGGGCCGCCTCCAGGGTGCGGGCGACCCGGGGGCCCAGCCAGCGCTTGAACCTGCGGAGCGGCTCCAGTCGGTGGGCGGCCTGGTCGATCCGGTAGTAGAGCTGCGGCGGGACGTGCGGGAGCAGCGGGGAGTGCCGCTGCCCCAGGAGGGCGAACATCTGCGGCGGCGCCAGACGGGCGTACCGGGGCAGGTTCTCGTACCACTGCGCGCTGTAGCGGGCCGCGCTCTGCAAGGGGAGCAGGGCGGTGGTGCGTTCGCGTTCGTAGCGGGTGAGCGCGTGGTGCAGGACGGGGGTCGCGCGCAGCGAGTCGGCGAGCGCCATGGCGTCCTCCAGGGCGAGGGTGGTGCCGGCGCCGATGGAGTAGTGGGTGGTGTGGGCGGCGTCGCCGATCAGGACGAGGTTGTCGCGGAACCACGTGCGGTTGGTGAGGGTGCGGAACGACAGCCACGGGGCGCGGCCGTCCTTCTGCGGCTGCCCGATCAGCCGGTGGCCGTCCAGCGGTTCCGCGAAGAGGTCCTGCAGCCTGGCCAGGCACGCGTCGTGGCCCATCCGGTCGAGGTCGAGGGCCTGCCACGTCCGCGGGGAGCACTCGACGACGCAGGTGCTGCGGTCGTGGCCGTAGGGGTAGGCGTAGCACCAGATCCAGCCGTGCGGGGTCTCGGTGAAGGCGAAGGTGAAGGTGTCGAAGGCCTTGGTCGTGCCGAGCCATACGTACTTGTTGCGGCCGGCCGTGTCCTTGGTGCCGAAGTGGTGGGAGTGGCGGTCGCGCAGCGTGCTGTGGACGCCGTCGCCGGCGACGACCAGGTCCGCGTCGGGCAGGTCGCCGGCGCCGTCGACCTCGTGGGCGAACTCGAGGCGTACGCCCAGCTCCTCGGCGCGGCGGGTGAGGATGTCGAGCAGCCGGTGGCGGCCGATGCCGAAGCCCTCGTCGCCGGGGCGGGTCGTGGTCGTGCCGTGGATGTGCGCGGTGCCGCCGTTCCAGCGGACGGAGTCCCCGCTGACGGCCTGGGCGGTCGGGGGGTCGTAGGCGTAGAGCTTCTCCAGCAGCCCGCCCCAGTACGTGACGCCCCAGCCGTACGTCGATCCGGCCGGGTTGCGTTCGTGGACGGTGATGTCGTGGCCCGGGTCCTGTCGCTTGAGCAGGATCGACAGGTAGAGCCCGGCGGGCCCGCCGCCGACGCAGACGACCTTCACGTACGTACTCCCCTACCATTCACGGCGTGTCCGTTTTGCGGGGAAAAGTAGCATTCTCCTGTGGCGTGGGGCGGCAGGACACGGCCCGCCCTTTCGGCGGCGGGCTCGCGGTACGGCGCCCCGCGCCGGGCTCCGGGGGCGGGGTGCCTCCCCCCTGGGCGGCGCTCGGCGCGGGGCGCGGGTACGGGTGCGGGCGCGGCAGGACCTAGGCGTGGGCCCTCAGGGCGGCGATCACCCATTCGAAGGCCGGGACCTGCGGTGGGGCCGGGGGCCGGCCGTTGAGGATCCCCAGCAGCTGCCAGTACCGCTCGACCCGGCGGTCGGTGAAGGTCGCCAGCACGTCGGCCAGGCGGAGGCGGTCGGCCGGGGGGACGTCCCGGCCGAGGACGCGGTCCAGGACCTCCCGGCCCCGGTCCGACTCCGGTGCCACCCCGTCCCGGACGGCCCGGCCGGCGTGCTCCGCCACCCGAGCCGGGTCGGGGCCCTCGGGCTCCCGCGCCGGGCGGGCGCCGGCCACGGCCATCTCGCGGGTGCGCCTGCGGAAGTCCTCGTCGCCGAGGAGCTCCACCAACTCCACCCACGCGTCCTCCTGTTCGGGCGTGGGGTCGGCCGGCAGGCGTGCCGGGAGCGTCCGCATGGCCTGGGCGATGGGGGCTCCGGAACCGTCCGACCCCGCCCCGTCGAAGGTCTCCCGTACGAACGCGTCGACGACGCGCTGCCGCTCGTCGGCGGACATGCGGGCCAGTTCGTGCATCAGTCTCATCTCCTTGGTCGTGCTGCCACGTCGAGCGACGCGCCGCAGCACCGCACGCCGGACCCGCAGCGTGTGGATCTCCGCCTCCAGGGCGCGCAGATGGGCCTCGGCGACGTCCCGCACCGTGGCCTGGCCGCGCAGGACCCGGCGCACCGTGTCCAGGTCCAGCCCCAGTTCGCGCAGGGTGCGCACCAGGTCCAGGCGGGCGGCGGCCTCGGCGTCGTACAGCCGGTAGCCGCCCGCGGACCGCCCGGTCGGGGCGAGGACGCCGCAGTCGGACCAGAAACGGATCGTGCGCACGGCGAGTCCGGTACGGCGGGCCAGCTCACCGATGGTGAACAGCTCCGTGTCGTCGCTCATGGGGTCCACCCTCGTCCCTCCAGCCGGTGGAGACTCAAGCCCTTCGCCCCACGGCCCGATCCGCGCCCCCGGTCGTCCGGGGCCGGTCGCCGGCCCCGGGGCGGACGGGCCGCGGGGCCGCGGACGTCCACGGGGGACGACGCGCCTTCGGCCCCGGGCGTTCCCCCCTGCGGGAGGGCGGCCGCGCGGACGGCGAGGGGCGCGGGACACCGGGGCCTCCCGGTGGGCGCGGCGCCGGGCCCTGCCGGTGGGCGGCGCGGGGCGCCGGGCGGTTGCGTACGGGCGTCCGCGGGGCGCGGGAGCGGCTCGCCCGGCGGGTCACGCCGTGTGCCGGCGCTCAGCCGGGCCGATGGTGAAGTCGAAGTCCCGCAGCGAGCACGCCGCCAGGGGCCTCAGTCCCGCCAGGTAGTCGAGGGGGGCGCCCGGGGCGGTGCGCAGGCGCGTCCGGGTGAGCCAGACCGTTCCCGAGACGCGGAGCGGCACCTCGCACGGCCCGCGCCGCCGGTCCAGGGCGGGCTGGAACAGACGGGCACGGAGCGGGAGCCTGCCGGGGAGGCGCACGAGCGGGCGGTGCAGCGCCGTGACCGCCGGGTCCTGCCGGGAGGGCTCCGGGGCCCGGCCGGCGAGCATCGCCGTGCTCGGCAGGGACGGGGCCGACCGGTCGAAGAGGAAGGCCGCCGGACGCTTGGGGATGTCCCACAGGGCCCGCCCTCCCGCCAGCGACCGGGAATCGTCCACCCACGCCTCCACCGCGCAGGCGCCGACGGACCCGCCGCGGCGTACGGCCAGGGCCACCAGCAGCTCGCGGTAGGCCAGCGTGCCGCCGGGCCGGTAGTCCACCCAGAACGTCACCACGCCGCACCGCCGCCCGAACCGCAGGGGCCGCACGCCGGCCGGCAGGGGCCAGCGCGGGAGGCGGTGCTCGTGGACCTGCCACAGGGCGGCGTGCAGGGTCCCGCGCAGGTGCCAGGGGGGCGGCGGGTAGCTGGCGGTCATCTCCTCCCCCTTCCCCGCGGGTGCCCGAACGTACCCGCCCGTTATCGTCCCCTCGACGGGTTCGGTGTGCCGGGAGCGGGGCGGTGGCGGGCGTGTGCGAGGACGAGCGGGCCCGGGTGCGGCGGTACCTGGAGGGGCGGCTGGCGGAGTCGGGGCGGCTCGCCGGGCTCCGCGGTGGGCGGCTCCCGGGGTTCGAGCCCTGCGACGGCGCGTACCCGTTCGTCGAGGTCGGTGAGGACGGGGAGCTGCGCTACCTGGCGTACGAGCGCGGCCGCAAGGTCCTGGAGCTCGTCACCCGCGACCCCGAGGAGCTGCTGTACTGGGCGTTCAGGGACTGCGCGTTCGAGGCGGCCGCCGCCTGGGCGCGTCGCGACCCCCGCGAGGGCGAGGCGTTCCGGGTGACGCTGTGGCGGCGGCAGTTCGCCCTGCTGCACGCCCTCCGCCCGCAGTGGGCGCGCCGCCGCCGGGAGGAACTCCTCGCCTCGCTCCCCGGCCCGGAGCACACCCGTCTCGTCCCCCCGCTGCCCCCGCCGTCGCGGTAGGGGCCCGGCCGTCGACGACCGCCTTCCGGGCGGGCGGCGAAGGGTCTCCCGACCGTCGGCCGGCATCGGCGACGGCACGGCGGTGACCGGCGCTTTCCCGGGTTCTCCCCAGGCCGTACGAGCCCCGGGCGGGCGTTGTCAGTGGCCTCCTCTAGCGTTCCTCCCACGTGATCGTCACGGCGCTGGGAGGCGTGCATGGGGTGGGTGGCCGCGGGCGACTACGAAGTCGCTCTCGACGGTGGGAAGGTCGTGTGCCGCAACGCGGCCGGACGGCGGCTGAAGTCGGTGCCCGGCAGGATCGCCGACGATCCGGCGGTGGTGGGGCTGCGGCAGCTCGTCGAGTGGCTGGAGCGGCACGAGCGGCAGTGCCTGGGCGACGTGGAGCGGTGGATGGTGCGGTCGCTGCCCGTGCCCCTCGCGGTGATCGAGCGGGTCTGGGCGGACCCGGCGTGGCAGGCCGTCCTGCGGGACCTCGTCGTGTCCGACGCGGACGGCGGGGCCGCCGGGTTCCTGCGGGACGCCGCGCCCGGGCGGGGCCTGGGCCTCGTGGACCTCGACGGGGACACCGTGCGCGTCAGCCCCGCGCTGGTGCGCGTCCCCCACCCGGTGCTCGTCGACGACCTGGAGGAGCTGCGGGAGTTCGCCGTCGAGCTCGGGGTGGAGCAGCGCGCCCGGCAGCTGTTCCGCGAGGTGTGGTACCGGCCCGCGGGGCTCGACCCGGACGGGAGCAGCGTCGACGACTACGCGGGCGGCGTGTTCAAGGAGCAGCGGTTCCTGCACGGCAGGGCCGCCCAGCTCGGGTACCGGGTGCGCGGCGGGCACGCCGTCTGCCCCGTGCTGGAGGACGGCCGGCTGGTCGAGGCCCGCATATGGGTGGGCGACTACGACGGCTACCTGGACGCCGAGACCGGCCCCCTGGCCTGGGCCGACGCGTCCGGCAGGACGCTGCGCCTCGGCCAGGTCGGGCCGGTGGCCTGGTCGGAGGGCATGCGCATGGCTGCCGCGCTGTACGCGGGACGGGACATCGAGGAAGAGGAGCGCGCGGCATGAGCGCACACGGACGGACCCCTTCGGCCGACCTGCTGGAGGCGGGCGCGATCCTGCCGCCGGGCACGACGGACCGGGAGGACGCCGACACCCTCACCGTCCGGACGTACGGCCATCCCGCCCTGGACGGCCGCCGGATCGTCCGCCTCGTGCCGGGAACGCTCGGCGAGGCGGAGGACCTCGCCCTGGACTTCCTCGGACTGACCCGGGAGCAGGACGCTCCCGAGGTCGGCCAGGTGCGCCGGGAGACCCTGGGCTTCCCCGCCTGGGCCCTGGTGAACGACCCGGCGAACGGGCACCACGCGCTCGCCCTGGTCAAGGACGTCGAACGGCTCGCGCGCCAGGCGAAGTCCCGCGCGGGTGCCGCCAAGCAGGGCTTCGAAGCGCTCGGCGAACGCCTCGGCCGGACCGTGCCGCACTTCCTGCCGACGTTCCACGAGCAGGCGGCCCGCGTCTTCCTGGGGCACGAGAACACCACCTACGCGGCGGCGTTCTTCGGCAAGGCCCGGGAGGCCGAGCGCGTGCACGGCCTCGCCGTCGACGAGGAGCGGCAGCGGGCCGTGTTCCTGGAGTTCGCCTTCGCCGGGGCGCTCACGGTCAAGGCCCTCAAGGAGTACGTCAAGGACCTCACCCGCCGGCTCGACCCGGCGGAGGCGTGGGCGCAGTTCCGGCAGCTGGCCGTGGAGCGCTGCGCGGCGGGCATGCCGCCGTACGCGTCGCTGCCGCAGGACGCCCGGGGCCTGATCAAGGCCGCCGGCCTGGACCGGGCCGCCGAGGAGCGCGCGTTCGTCGCCGACCTGGTCGCGTCGCCCTCCGTCGTACGGGCGCCCCGCTCGTTCTGGACGACGTACCGCCCCGTCCTGGCCGACCTGGCCGAGGACCGGCCCGAGGTGCGGGCCCGGCTGCTGGAGATCCTGCCGACCGAGCTGGGCCGCACCGTCGAGGACGACGAGTGGTGGCTGGGACTGCTCGCGGAGAGCGGCGCGGACACGCTCCTGACGGACGGGGCCGCCGACGGGGCCGCGGACGTCGACGCCGCGGGCTGGCTCGGCCGCTGGGCCGCGTACCGCAAGCACGGCTCGGTGCCGTCGGACCGCTCCGCGGCGACGCTCGCCCTCGTGGAGCGGATGGCGCCGAGGCTGCGCGCCGACGGACGGCCGGTGGACCTCTTCTCCCGGCGCGTCCGCTCCGGCGCCGACCTCGACCTGCTGGACCTGTGCGTGGCGCAGGGCATCCCCCTCGCCGCGCCGGGCGACGACGCCCACCTGCCCCTCCACTCCTGGTTGCGCGACCGCGGGAACGGCCGGCGCGACCTCGCCTCCCTCGGGGCGGACCCGCGCTTCCACCCCCTGCTGTACCGGGCGGTGGGTGCCCTCGGCGAGCAGCGGGAGGCGAGCGGGCTGCTGGAGGAGGTGGCCGGCCACCCCGTGCTCCGCGGCGTCCTGCGCGCCTGGCTGGACGAGGCGGCCGCGGCGCTCGGCCGCGCCCGGGGCCTGCCCGGTGCGCGGGCGGCCCTGCGGACCGTCCGGCCCTTCCGGGCCGTCGTCGAACGGGTCAATCCCACCGCCCTCGCACGGATCGCCGCGCACGAGGTGGCGCCGCTCCTGGGCCGCACGCTGCGCGCGGGCGTCCTGGACGAGCTCGGCTGGCCCGCGCTCGACGACGCCCTGCGGCTGCTTCCCGAGGAGACCGGCAACAGCCGGGGCGGGGAGCAGCCGACCGTCACGGAGGCCTGGCCCGCACTGGTCCTCGCCCGCGGGGACAAGGCCGTCGTCGTCGGCCCCGAGGGGGTGCTCCTCGAACACGACCTGCGCGTCCCCGGCGACATCGACCGGTGGCGGCGCCCGAGCTTCCGGTACGTCGACGGGGAGCTGCTGGTGACGTGGTGGCACGAGGGCAAGTGGCTCGGCTACTGGTCGGCCCGGCCGTCCGAGGTGTTCACGGTGGGCGGCGACCAGCCCTCCGGATGGCACGGCGAGATCGGCACCCCGTCGATCCCGCTGCCTGGCGGCGGCCGCGCGACCGGCGGGCGGGCCCTGCACGCCGGTGACACGGACCTGCCGGCCGCCCGGCCGGTCCTCGGCGACGGCACGGCGTACTGGCGCCGGGGCCGGCAGGACCGGCGGCACGTGTGGCTGGAGTACGACCCGGTGTCCGGCACGCACGGCCGCGCGTCGCTGCCGGCGTTCCTGCGGTCCGGCATCCGGGACGACGCGCGGCTCGTCCCGGAGGCGTGCGAGGTCCTGCCCGTGCAACCGGGCCTGGAGGACAGCCCCTTCGGCACGGACGGCGCGGTCCTGGGCCGCTGGGTCCGCAGGGAGGGCGAGGGCGACGGTGCCCGGGTCAGCGCCGGCACGCCGGACGGCCGGACCGTCACGCTGCCGGCGGCGTCGGACCGCCGGGGCGTCACCCCGCTCGGCGCGCTGCGGATGCCCGGCGGCGCGGAGCCGGTGGCGGCGCGCCGGCGCGGCGTCGTCACCCTGTCCGAGCCCGGTGACACGTCCGACACCGGGGAGCTGGGGCACTGCACGCCCGGCCAGCGGGGAGGCGAGTTCGCCGCCGGCACCCGGTTCGTGCCGCCCGTCGCGTTCTGGCACGCCCTCCGTCCCCGGGACGAGGCGGGCTCGGCCGCGCTGCGGGGCCTCACCGACGAACGGGCGGCCGAGCTGCTGGCCGCGGTGGGGCGGGCCCTGGCGGAGCGCCAGGCGGAGGTCGAGGCGGTGGCCGAGTACACCGGCCCGTCCGCCCACGAGGTCGCCCGGCGCGTCGTGTCCGAGGCGGTGCCGGAGCTGACGGACGAGCGGCTGCTGACCGGGGTCGCCTCCCTCGTGCAGCTGGCGCTGCGCCACGCCCAGGACACCGCCGGCTTCGTGACGCCTGCGGACGCGCGGGCGCGGGGCCGGGCCGAGCGCGCCGAGGAGATGTTCGCCGACTACAGCCCGGAGCACGGCGACGACACGACGCTGGTCCGCGCCGTGGCGGGCCTCACCTCGGGGGCCCGGTACATGTGGTGGGGCCCGGGGACCCGGTGGAGCGTGCTGCGGCAGGTCCGCGCCGTCAACCACGTGCTGTCAGGGAAGCCCGCGGAGGGCAGGCCGCTGCCCGACCCCGCCCTCGGCACCGCCCTGGAAGGCGGTTGGCACAGCGACGGACGCACCCTCCCCGGCACGGGCGTGGAGTGGGTCCACCTGCTGTCCGCGCTGCGGCCGTTGGCGTACCGCGCCGCCTCGCCGGCCGTGCCCGACGCCGAACGGGAGGCGCTGCTCCTGCTGTTCGACGCGCTCCTCGAAGGGCCGCTCGCCGCGCCCCGGGGAGAGATCCGCGAGGTCGTGCTGCGCGAGGAGCGGGGCAGGCAGGGGCGCGTCGGCCAGGTGCTGCGCCGGGAGGGCCGCACCGTCGTCGTCCTCGCCGGCCGGCGCTCCGGCGACCGGCACGAGCAGACCGAGTGGCTCGCCCTCGACCACGACCCGGCCGGGCGGTTCGGCGCGATCGCCCACTTCACCCTGGACGAGGAGCGGCTGCGCACCCCCGGCTTCCCCGCGGAGCGGCTCGCCGCCGTCGCCCGGCTGGTCCGGGACAAGGGGGCCGCGCCGTGGTACGAGGACGCGCCCGCCGCGCTCGCCGCCGCCACCGGCGGGGGGCTCGGCCCCGTACAGGCCGCCCTCCTCCTCGGGGCGCTGCCGCAGGACCCACCCACCGGGACCCTGGCGTTGATGGGGCTGAAGCCGCGCCGGTACGACCTCGGCCGGGGCCTCCTGCAGTCGCTCGCCTGGACCGACCAGGCGGCACTCGTCGGGGCCCTGCTGCCCGAGGACCCCGCCGACCTGTGGACGTCCGGACCCGACACGGACGGGGCGGGCCGGACGTGGGAGCGGCGCCTGGGCTCCCTCGTCCGCCTGCCGGAGGACATCGCCCCCGACCTCGCCGGTGTGCCCGCCGGCATCGCCGAGGCCATGCTCAACCCCGGGCGGACGCCGTGGCTGAGCCGCACGACCGTGCAGCGGCCCGGCAAGGACGGCGACCTCGTCGCGGACGACCCGGCCGCCGTGCCCGGCCGGTACGAACTGCAGCGCGCCGTGTACGTGCTGGCCGCGCTCGCCTACCGGCTGCCCTACGGGCACCCGCTGCGCGCCGCCCTGCCGGAGGGGCTGGCGGCGCTGCGGCGGCGCGTCTCCGATCCGGGGCTGCTCCTCGACCTGGACCTGTCGTGGACGGAGAAGGGCACGCCGACGGCCGTCCGGATCCGCAAGGCGTACGGGCTGCCCCCGGCGGGCGGCGCCGACGCCCAGGGGCTGACGGCCGCGGGCGAGGCGCTCGTCCTGCGCCCCTGGTACGGCGACACGGAGGCCGTGCTGCTCCGCCCGGCGGCCCTGACGGGGCCGGACGACCCGGTGCTCGGTCTGCTGGAGGGACTGGTCGGCGGCGGCCGGGTCGAAGCGGTGAACGCGCTGCGGGCCCTCCTCGGCGAGGACCTCGCCCGGACCGTCGCGGCCGGCACCGCGGGGGACGCGCCCGCCGGCCACGCCCACGACCCGTCGGTGAGCGTGCCCGGGCTGGTCGCCGAAGTGGCGTCCGTCCACGGGCTGAGCGGGGACGCGGCCGTGCTGTACCTGCAACTGCTCGCCCTCCCGGACCCGACGGACCGCGCGTGCGCCGACTGGACCGGGTGGAGGCCCGCCCGGATCAGGAAGGCCCGCGCCGAACTCGCCGCGACCGACCTGGTCGTCGAGGCGAAGCGGTCCCGGGCCGGCCGCTCCCTCTTCCTGCCCTGCGGCTGGCGCGACCTCGCGTCGCCCGCCCTGCCGCTGGAGACCTGGAAGGAGGGCCTCTACCCCGTCCACGACCGTTCCCGCGCCGTGCCGCTGCTGCCGGTGCCCGACCTGTTCGCCCGTGCCTGGGGCCGCGTACGCGACGGCGACGCGCCCGCCTTCGAAGAACTCACCACCCGAGCCACCCGGAAGGGGCGCCGCCGATGACCGCCGTCCTCACCCCCGACACGACCCGCCAGGTCGTGCCGCCCGAAGAGCGGTACGCCACGGAGCTGGCGTTCCTCGCCGCGTACGACGCCGGGCCGCGCCCGCCCGCGTGGCGGCTCACCCCGCGCGCCGTCGTCACGTTCGTCATGGGCAGCGGCGACCGGCCGCTGCGCCTCCCGGACGACGCCGAGGTGCCCGACGGGGTGCCGCGCCGGCTCGTCGTGGAGGGCAAGTTCGTCGGTGACCGCGCCCTGGTCGAGCGGTGCGTCGTCACGCTCGCCGGGGAGCGCGGGCTGCTGCTCGTCGGCGAGCCCGGCACCGCCAAGTCCATGCTGTCCGAACTGCTGTCCGCCGCCGTCTGCGGCACCAGCGGCCTGGTCGTGCAGGGCACCGCGGGCACCACCGAGGACCAGCTGAAGTACGGCTGGAACTACGCGCTGCTGCTGGCCCAGGGGCCCAGCCGGCAGGCCCTCGTGCCCTCGCCGGTCCTCACCGCCATGACCCGCGGCGCCGTCGCCCGGGTCGAGGAGGTCACCCGCTGCCTGCCGGAGGTGCAGGACGCGCTGGTGTCGCTGCTCTCCGAGCGGCGCGTCGCCGTCCCCGAACTGGCGGGCGGCGCCGACGCGCTGGAGCACGCCGCGCCGGGCTTCACCCTGATCGCCACGGCGAACCTCCGCGACAAGGGCGTCTCGGAGATGTCCGCCGCGCTCAAGCGCCGCTTCAACTTCGAGACGGTCGGCCCGATCGGCGACCTCGAAGCGGAGACCGCGCTGGTCCGCCGGCAGGCGCGGGCCGCCGTCGAGCGGGCCGGGGCGCCCTTCCAGGTCGACGACGCCGTGCTGGAGGCCCTCGTCACCGCCTTCCGCGACCTGCGGGAGGGCCGGTCGGCGGAGGGCTGGGAGGTGGAGCGGCCCTCCACGGTGATGAGCACCGCGGAGGCCGTCTCGGTCGCCGGCGCGCTGGGCCTGGCCGCGGCCTACTTCCCCGGCGACCGGGACGTGCTGTCGCTCCTGCCCGGCCATCTGCTCGGCGTCGTGCGCAAGGACGACCCGGCCGACGCCGCCCGGCTCCTCGGCTACTGGGACGGACCCGTGCGGCGGCGCGCCGAGCAGGGTTCCGCGACGTGGCGCACCCTGTGGGACCTCCGCGCCGTACTGGAGGCCTGACGCCCGTGACCCCGCCCCGCACCGAGGCGCCCGCCGTCCTCGCCCTCCCCCCGGACGAGGCCGTCGCCGCCCTCACGGACCCGGCCGCGCCGTACCTCGTCGGTGTCCGGCACCACGCGCCGTCCCTGGCCGCGGCCGTCCCCGCCCTCCTGGCGGAGGCCCGGCCGGACGTGCTCCTCGTCGAGCTGCCCGGTGAGATGCAGGAGTGGCTGCCGTGGCTCGCGCACGAGGAGACGCGCGCCCCCGTGGCCCTCGCCGCCGCCCCCGGCGACGAGGGCGCGGGGCCGGCGTTCTACCCGTTCGCCGACTTCTCGCCCGAGTTGGCCGCCGTACGCTGGGCCGCCCGGCACGGCGTCCCCGTGGTGGCGTGCGACCTGCCGCTCGCGGACCGGGCGTGGAGCGGCGGGCGCGAGCGGGCCGCGCGGCGGTCGGGGCCGGGGATCCACGACGCCCTGCGGGCCCGCCTCACGGGGCGCCCCGGCGACGACCTCTGGGACCGTCTCGTCGAGGCGACCGCGCCCGGCTCGACCCCGCAGGCCCTGCGCCGGGCGGCCCTCCTCACCGGGTGGGCGCTGCGCCGGGACGCGGCCGCCTCGGGCGGCGTCCCGGAGACGGACCTGCGGCGGGAGCGGTGGATGCGGTCGGTGCTGGCCGGCGCCACGGCGAACGGCGAGCGGGCCGCCGTGGTCGTCGGCGCGTTCCACGCGGCGGCCCTCCTCCCCGGGGCGGGAGCAGGGGACGGCGACGCCGCCGGGCCGGGCGGGGACGCCCGTGCCGGGGCCGGGGAGGGGACGGAGGGGCGCGGGTGGACGACGTCACTCATCCCGTACACCTACGCGCTGCTGGACGAGCGGTCCGGCTACCCGGCGGGCATCCGGGACCCGGAGTGGCAGCACCTCGTCCTGGAGGCGGCCGGGGATCCCGCCGCGCTGGAGGACGCCCTGACCCGGGTGGCGGTGCGGGTGTGCGCGGAGCTGCGCGGGCTCGGCCACCCGTCGGGGCCCGCCGACGCGCGGGAGATCAGCCGGCTGGCCGGGGACCTCGCGCGGCTGCGGGGACTGCCCGCGGCGGGGCGCGGCGAGCTGGTGGAGGCGGTGCAGACCGTCCTCGCGCAGGGCGAGCCGTACGGGAGGGGGCGGGCCGTCGCCCGGGCGATGGAGCGGGTGCTCGTCGGCTCCCGCGGCGGCGCCCCGGCGCCGGGCACGCCGCGCAGCGGCCTCGCCCCGGCGGTCGAGGCGGAACTCGCCGGACTGGGGCTGCCCGGACCCGAGGGGGGCGCCGCGCGGGACCTGCGGCTCGACCCGCTGCGTTCCGACCTCGACCGGCGGCGGGAGCTGCTGCTGCGCCGGCTGGTCGTGTGCGGCGTGCCGTACGCCGAGCCGAAGGAGGTCGTCGGGGCGGGCGGGGCGGACGCCGTCACCTCGCGCTGGGAGGTGTGCTGGACCCCCGCGACCGCGGCCGTGCTGACGGCCGCCGGGGCGCGCGGGGTCACCGCCGCGCAGGCGGCCGAAGGCGTGCTGCGGGAACGCCGGCGCGGTGAGGAGGAGGCGGGCGGGCCCACGGCGGCGCAGTCGCTGCTGGGGTTGGAGCAGGCGGCGCAGTGCGGTCTGCCGGCGCTCGCCGACGCGTGGCTGGACGGGGTCGCCGACCTGCTGCCCGCGGTCGGCACGCTGCCCGAACTGCTCGCCGGGCTCGCGCTGGTGGACCGGGTGCGGGCCGGGCACGTCCCCGGGCTCGGCGCCGACGGGGAGCGGACGCGACGCGCCCGGGCCGTGGCGGAGGCGCTGACCGCCGCCGCGGTGCGCCAGGTGGACGGCCTGACCGGTTCGGAGGACACCGCCGACGCGCGGGCCCTCGTCGAACTGGCCCACCGGGCCGACCTCGTGGGCGGGGTGCGGCTCACCGCCGCACTCGCGCGCCTGGCCGCCGAGGGGTCGCCCCTGATGCGCGGCGCCGCCGGGGCGGTCCGCGTCCTGCTCGGCCACGAGGCGCCCGGGGAGCTCGGCGGACGCGCCGCCTCGTGGGTCGACGCGGCCGGCGACCCCGCGTCGCGGACCGCGCTGACCGCGCGCCTGACCGGGCTGCTGACGGCGGCCGGACCCCTGCTGGAGACGGCGGCCCCGACGCTGGAGCCCCTCCTCGACCGGGTGTCGGACCTGCCCGACGCGGCGTTCCTGGAACGGCTGCCCGCTCTGCGGGGCGGCTTCGACACGCTGAGCCCCGCCGCCCGGGACCGCCTGCTGACGGCGGTCGAGGAACGCCTGGGCACCGGCGCGTTGGGCGACACCGGTGACGTCGACCCGGCCGCGCTCGCCGTCCGGACCCGGGCGGACCTGGCCGCCCGGACCGCGCTGGACCGGCTGGGGCTGCTGCCGGGGGCGGCCGCTCCTCGGGACGCCACGGAGCCCCGGGACGCCGCCGTGGGAGCCCGGGACGCCGGTGCGGCGGCGGGTGGCGCGGGCCCGCGGCACACCGCCGGCGGGGGTGGGGGGCGCCGCCTCTCCCCCGGTGACCGGTGGCGGCTCGTCCTGGGGCGCCGCACCGACCGGTTGCCCCGGTCGGCCGCCGCCCTGGCGACCGCCCTGGACGAGTTGTACGGCGCCGGCCGGGGCGAGGGCAGCAGGAGCGGTCACGCCGCGGGCGGCGGCCGGGAGGCGCCGTACCCCGGGGTGCGGGAGTGGTCGGAGGAACTGGCGGCGCTGTTCGGCCCGGGCGTACGGGAGGAGGTGCTGGCGGCCGCCGCGGCCGCGGGCCGGCGGGAGGTGGTCGCGGAGCTCGACCCGGACCGGGTGCGGCCCTCCGTCGACCTCCTGCGGACCGTGCTGCGGCACGCGGGCGGGCTGCCCGAGGCGCGGCTGGCCGCGCTGCGTCCGCTCGTGCGGCGGCTCGTGGAGGCCCTCACCCGGCAGCTGGCGACCCGGATGCGACCGGCGCTGCACGGGACGACGCTGCCCCGCCCCTCCCGGCGGCCGGGCGGCGGCCTCGACCTGGCCCGTACGCTGCGGGCCAACCTCGCGACCGCGTTCCCCGGTCCCGACGGCACCGTCAGGGTCGTGCCGGAGCGCCCCGTCTTCCGTACGCGGGCCCGGCGGAGCGCCGACTGGCGGCTCGTCCTCGTGACCGACGTGTCGGGCTCCATGGAGGCGTCCACGATCTGGACGGCCCTGACCGCGTCCGTCCTGGCGGGCGTGCCGACGCTGTCCACGCACTTCCTGGCGTTCTCCACGGAGGTCCTCGACCTCACCGACCACGTCCACGACCCGCTGTCCCTCCTCCTGGAGGTCCGGGTGGGCGGAGGCACCCACATCGCCGCCGGCCTGCGGCACGCCCGCGAACTCGTCACCGTGCCGTCGCGGACGCTCGTCGTGGTCGTGAGCGACTTCGAGGAGGGCCACCCGTTGGGCGGCCTCCTCACCGAGGTCCGCGCCCTGGTCGGCGCGGGCTGCCACGTCCTGGGCTGCGCGAGCCTCGACGACTCCGGGCGGCCCCGCTACTCCACCGGCGTCGCGGCGCAGCTCGTCGCCGCGGGCATGCCGGTCGCCGCCCTCAGCCCCCTCGAACTCGCCCACTGGGTAGGGGAGAAGATCACATGAGCCCGCTGCTCCCTCCGGTCGCGCCGTCCGTGACGGCCGAACTCGTCGACGCGCTCCCGCCCCGGCTGCGCAAGCGGCTGGACGCGGGGGTCGCCAAGCTGGCGGGGCGCCCGGTCGTCGTCGACGGCGACGTCGTGCGGATCGCCGTCGACGACGACACCGAGCTGGAACTGCACGCGCCGGGCGGCGTGGTGAGCGGGGCGGACGGCATCCGCTGCGGCTGCCTGCTCTCCCCCGCCTGCCTGCACCGGGCGGCCGCAGCGTCGGCCGCACCGGTCGCCGAGGCGGGGGCCGCGGCCTCCGCGCCCGTGGACGGGCGGGCGGCGGCCGGGGCCGTCGGGGGCGGGGAGTCCGCGGCCGGGTCGACCACGATGGACGCCCCGGCGGACGCCCCGGCGGGCGCCCCTGGGGACGCCCCTGGGGACGCCCCGGCGGACGCCCCGGGGGACGCGGGGTGCGCCACGGCCGACCAGCGCGCCGCGGCCGGGGCGGTGTGGCGGGCGGCCGCCGCCGTACTGGAGGCCGGCACCGACGGTGCCGGCGCGGTGCTCCAGGCGGAGCTCCTGCGGGCCGCCCACACGGCGCGGCTGGCGGGTCTGCCCCGTGCCTCCGCGACGGCCGTCTCCGTCGTGACCCGGCTGCGCGCCGCCCGGTCCGCCGACCCCGCGTACCGGCTGGCCGAACTGTCCGACCGGCTGCGGGAGTTGCTGCGCGTCGCCCACCGCGTTCCGCTCGCGGCGGGACCGGAGCTGGCGGAGCTGCGGGGCACGGCCCGCCGGCCGTACGCGCCGGACGGCTCGCTGCGGCTGTACGGGCTGTTCTCCGAACCGGTCCTCACGGCGAGCGGTTACGCGGGCGCCGTCACCTGGACGGCCGATGCCCGCGGCCGTCTCCACACGGTGTCGGACGTGGCACCGGGCGGGCCGGCACGGGCCGTCAGGGCGGCCGATCGCGCCGTACGCGTGGGGGACACGGCCCTCACCCACCGGGAGCTCTCGCGGGCGGGACTCGCCGTGTCGGGCGCCACGGTATCCGAGGACGGCAGGCTCGGCGCCGGGGCGGGCGTCCGGGCGGTACGGGCCCCGGGCGCCGGGTGGGACGGCGAACCGCTCGACCGGCTGTGGGCCGTACCGGTGGCCGAGCAGGCCGCGCGGGCGCTGGACGGCCGGGACGGCGGGCACGGGCTGCTCTTCCTCGACCTGACCCTCCACGGCACGGTTCGTGAGGCCGCCGGCGTGTGCCTGCTCGCCGACTGCGGTGGGGTGGTGGTCCGGCTGGCCGCCGCCCACGACCACCCCGACCTGCCGTACCGGGACAACCTGCGGCTCCTCGCCTCCGCGCCCGGCACGCGGTTGCGGGCCGTCGCGCGCCTCGACCCGGCTCCGCACCCGCGCGCCCTGCTCCTGGCCGTCGATCACCCCACGGACGCCGGGGCGCGCGTCGACCTGGGCTTCGACCGCCTGCAGCGGGCGGACCTGCCGGCGGCCGCGGCGGACGGGGAGGTGGCGGGCGGGGAGGTGACGGACGATCCGGTCCCCGACCAGGCCCCGGTGCACCTGCTGCGGCGACGCGTCCACCAGGCCGTGTCCGCGGGAAGGCGGGCCCTGGCCCTCCCCCACGACGCGGGCGCCGACACCCGGCGGTTGCGCCGCCACGGGCTGGGCACCGCGGCGGAACTCCTCGACCACCTCCACGCCTCCGCCGCGGCCCGCGCCCGCGACCCGTTCGGCCGGCTGCTGGCGGCGGACCCGCACGTGTTCGCCCGGGCGTGGCTCGCCGCCGCCGTCTACACCGACGAGGTCGACCGCGCCCTGTGCGCCGGCGCCTGGGGGGCGGCGGCGCCGGTGCCGGGCGCGTCGGAGTCCTCGGGGCCGTCGGGGTCATCGGTGCCGTCGATGCCGTCGGAGCCCTCGGAGCCCTCGGAGCCCTCGGAGCCCTCGGCGTCGCCGGTGTCATCGGCGCGGTGAGCCGGTGACGCGGTGAGCCGGTGAAGCGGTGACGCGCCCTTCCGCGGGAGGCTGGGGCCCCCTACGTTCGGGCCATGGCTGACGAGGGGTTCAGGGATCCGCGGCTCGCCTCGCTCTACGACCCGCTCGATCCCGACCGGAGCGATCTCGACGCGTACGTCCGCATGGCCGAGGAGTTCGGGGCGCGGCGGGTGCTCGACATCGGGTGCGGGACCGGGGTGTTCGCGCTGCTGCTGGCCGGCCGGGGCGTCGACGTGGTCGGGGTGGACCCCGCCGAGGCCTCCCTCGACGTGGCGCGGGGGAAGGCGGGCAGCGAGCGGGTGCGGTGGGTCCTCGGGGACGCGGGCGCGCTTCCCCCGCTGGAGGTGGACATGGCGACCATGACGGCGAACGTCGCCCAGGAGATCACCGATCCGTGGGACTGGCAGGAGACGCTGCGGGGCGCCCGCGAGGCGCTGCGGCCCGGCGGCCGCCTGGTCTTCGAGACGCGGGACCCGGCCCGGCGCGCCTGGGAGGAGTGGAACCGCGACGCCACGTACGGCGTGGCGGAGGTCCCCGGTGTGGGGGCGGTCGAGAGCTGGATCGACCTGGTCGAGGTGGCCCTGCCGCTGGTGACGTTCCGGGGGACCTGGGTGTTCGCGGCGGACGGGGAGGTGCGGACGTCGGAGTCGACGCTGCGGTTCCGTGAACGGGCGGAGGTCGAGGCGGACCTCGTGGCGCGGGGGTTCGTGGTGGAGGGCGTCCGCGACGCCCCCGACCGGCCGGGCCGGGAGTTCGTCTTCGTCGCCCGGCGCCCCGACGGGCCGGCACCCGGCGCGGCCTGACCGGCCGGTCCGGACCGCCCGTCCCGCCGGCCCGGACCGGGGCGGCGGAGCGGGGACGCCGCGCGGGCGGGACGCGGTGGACGGTGCCGTGCGGCCCGGCGCACCCGGCCGTCGCGCGCCACCCGGGTGCGCCGGGCCCTGGGCGCGTGTGGCACAGTGTGCCGTCCCTTCGCGCCGCTAAGGCCCCGCCTGTACAGGAGTACCACCCCGTGAACGCAAAGCGCCGTCGGCTGCTGCTGGCCGCCATCGAGCCCCTGCTCGAGACCGGGGAGCAGGTCGAGGTGACGGCCATCGTCAATCTGAACCCCGTCTCGGTGCCCCGCACGGCGGCCTTCGCGGTGGCGTCGGCGCTGGTGAGCGGCGGGGCCATGGCGGTGATCCCGGCCAGGGTGCCCATGTACCTGGCGATGACCAGCCACCGCCTGTTCGTCTTCGAGGCCGACCCGGTGTTCGCGCGGCCCAAGGGCCTCGTGACGACGGTCCCGCGCGCCGGCCTGGTGCGGTCCGAGATCAGGGAGCGGGTCCTCAACTCGTCGTTCGTCGTGTCCTCGCCCGACAGCGACCAGGGCATGCGGATCATCTTCCCGCTGATGTGCCGCAGGGAGCGCAACGCGATCGCGGCCGCGCTGCCCCTCGCCGCCGGCTGAACGGTACGGTGCGCCACGCGTTCCGCCGTACGGTCAACCGGTCGTACGGCGGGAGGCGCGGGCCTCGCGGCGGCGCAGCGAGCGGCGCTCGTCCTCGCCGGCGCCACCCCACACCCCGAAGTCCTGCCCGGTGTCCAGGGCCCACCGCAGGCACTGCTCGCGCACGGGGCAGCGGGCGCAGATCCGCTTCGCCTCCTCCGCCTGCATCAGGGCCGGGCCACTGGTGCCCACGGGGAAGAACAGGTCCGGGTCCTCGTCTCGGCAGGCGGCCGCCTGTCGCCAGTCCTCCACGGAAGTCTCCTCAGCTCGTCGGTGAGTACGCGGTCCTCCGGTACGCACGAACCGCGTACCTGATGCGCGTGACCGTCACCACGGCATTGAAACGGTCTCGGGCACTCCGCATGACGAAAGTACGCAAAGAGGCACATGACAGCCAGTTGTGCGGTAGGAGCCGATTCCTCTGGCCAAGGGTTTGAAAGCGCCCGGACGGTAAAGGCGGCGTAAGAGGCAATTACCCGCATACGACGGTAGGAGAGACTCCATGGGCATCATCGCGTGGATCCTCATCGGTCTGCTCGCCGGCATGATCGCCAAGGCTCTGATGCCGGGTCGTGACCCCGGTGGCGTCATCATCACCATGCTCATCGGTATCGCCGGTGGGCTCCTCGGTGGCTGGCTGGGCAAGGTCGTCTTCGGAGTCGACTCCATCGACGGCTTCTTCGACCTCTCCACCTGGGTCGCCGCCATCATCGGCTCGGTGATCCTGCTCGCCCTGTACCGGCTCTTCACCGGCGCCGACCGGCCGCACCGACACGCCTGACCCGCGCGACGGCGGCGGCACCCCACCGGGGTGCCGCCGCCGTCCGCTCCCCCATGTTTGCGTACCCGAGAGGCGGCAACCCGGAGGCGGTCATGGCCAACACACCCGAAACCCTGCGGCTCGCCTGCGAGCAGCTCGCCCAACTGACCGGGCGGGAACCCGAGTCCGTGTCGTCCTTCCGACGCACCGATGACGGATGGCAGTTGACCGTCGAGGTCGTCGAACTGTCCCGCATCCCCGACACGACCAGTCTGATCGCCTCGTACGAGGTGGAGCTCGACGAGGACGGCGGGCTCACCGGATACCGGCGCGTCCGCCGCTACGAGCGCGGCCGCGCCGACGAGAAGAACCGCTGACCCGACCGGCCGCCCGCCACCCCCGTCCGAAGCCCGCCCCCGGAACCCGAGTCCCTTCCCGACCACGGACCGACAACGACATCCGATCGCTGACCCTTCGTCAGAAAGGCGGCAAGACATGACGGTTGACACACGATCCACCCCCGGCGGCTCCGGCGGCAGCAGTGGTCTGTACGACGTCCTGGAGCTCGTCCTCGACCGCGGGCTCGTGATCGACGCGTTCGTGCGCGTCTCGCTCGTCGGCATCGAGATCCTCAAGGTCGACGTACGGGTCGTCGTCGCCAGCGTCGACACGTACCTGCGCTTCGCCGAGGCGTGCAACCGCCTCGACCTGGAGACCGGCCGCAAGGCGCCGGCGCAGCTCACGGACGTCGTCGACGACATGACCGAGTCCGGGGCCCGCGGCAAGACCAGGGGCGCGCTGCAGGGCGCGGCGCAGACGGTGTCCGAGACCCTCGGCCGGTCCTCGTCCCGGCAGCAGAAGAAGGAGGAGCAGGAGAAGTGAGCACGTACGTCTACGGCATCACCCGCAGCTCGCACCCCGCACTCCCGGAGAAGGCGGACGGCGTGGGCGACCCGCCCCGCCCCGTGCGGGTCATCACCCACGGCGGGGTCGCCGCGCTGGTGAGCGACGCTCCCGAGAACCTGCGACCGAAGCGGCGGGACCTGCTCGCTCACCAGAACGTGCTCGGCGAGGCCGGCGAGGCCGGCACCGTCCTGCCGCTGCGCTTCGGCGGGGTCTCCCCCGACGACGACGCCGTGCTGGCCGTCCTGCGGGAGCGGGAGGCGCACTACCTGGAGCGGCTCACGAGCCTCGACGGCAAGGTCGAGTACAACGTGAAGGCGGCCCACGACGAGGAGGCCGTGCTGCACCAGGTCCTCGTCGACAACCCGGATCTGCGGGCGCTGAGCCAGGACCACCGGGCGACGGGCGGCGGCACGTACGAGCAGAAGCTCGCCCTCGGCGAGCGCGTCGCGGCGGCCGTGAAGCACCGGGAGGCGCGCGACGCGGTCCTCGTGCAGGAGGCCCTGGAGGGGGCCGCGGTGGAGTGCCGCCCCGGACCGGAGGGCACCGGCCGGCTGGTGAACCTGTCGTTCCTCGTCGAGCGGGACCACGCCGGCGCGTTCTCGGACGCGGTCGACGCGCTCCGCCGGGAGCACGGGCACCTCGTGCTCCAGGTGAACGGGCCGCTCCCGCCGTACAGCTTCGTGGAGTAGGCCGTGGGCCTGCTCGGCGAGCTGCTCCTGCTGCCCGCCGCACCCCTGCGCGGCACCGCGTGGGTCCTGCGGCGGGTGGTCGAGGAGGCGGAACGGCAGTACTACGACCCGGCCGCGGTCCGCCGTGAACTCGCCCGCCTCACCGAGCGCCTGGAGGCCGGGGAGATCGACGAGGAGACGTTCGACCGACTGGAGGACGAGCTCCTCGACCGACTGGAGAAAGGGGTCGACGGCCCATGACCACACCCGGCCGCCCGCCCGCCCCGTACGCGTCCGACGGCGGGGGCGCGAACCTCGCGGACATCCTGGAACGCGTCCTGGACAAGGGCATCGTCATCGCGGGCGACATCCGCATCAACCTGCTCGACATCGAGCTGCTGACCATCAAGCTGCGGCTCGTCGTCGCCTCGGTGGAACGCGCGCAGGAGATGGGCATCGACTGGTGGCGCCACGACCCGGCGCTCTCCTCGCAGGCCCGCCGCGACACGCTGGCGAACGAGAACGAGGAGCTGCGGCGCCGCCTCGCCGAGCTGGAGGAGCGTACGGCATGAGCACCCCCACCCCGCCGCTGCGGTACGTGTACGCCGTGTGCCGGCCCTTCGACGGCGTCCTCCCGGAGGGCGCCGCCGGGATCACCGGGGAACCGCCCCGCCTGCTCCACCACGGCGACCTGGTCGCCGTGGTGGACGCGGTCCCCGCCGAGGACTTCGACGAGGGGCCGCTGCGCGCCCGGCTGGAGGACCTCGACTGGCTGGCCGCCACCGCCCGCGGCCATGACGCCGTCCTCGCGGCGCTCACCGCGGTCACCTCCCCCCTGCCGCTCCGGCTCGCCACGGTGTGCCGCGACGACAGCGGGGTGCGACGGCTGCTGGACGAGGGGCACGACCGGTTCACCCGGGCCCTGGAACGGCTCGACGGGCGGGTCGAGTGGGGTGTGAAGGTGTACGCGGAACCGGCTTCCGCCCCCCGCCCCACGCCCTCGGAGGCGCCGTCCGGCAAGGTCGGCGGGCGGGACTACCTGCGCCGGCGGCTGCGGGAGCGCAACGGCCGGGAGGAGGGCCGGCGGCGCGCCGAGGAGACGAGCCGCGTCCTGCACGACCGGCTGTCCGCGTACGCGGAGGCGACGGCCGTCCATCCGCCGCAGGACCCGCGGCTCACCGGCGACACGGGCGGGGTCAACGTCCTGAACGCCGCCTACCTCGTCGCCCGCGAGCGGGCCGAGGGCTTCGTCGCCCTGGTGGGCCGGGTGTCCGAGGAGGAGGGCGTACGGGTCGAACTGACCGGGCCGTGGGCGCCGTACTCGTTCGCCGGGATCGCGGAGGAGGAGGCGGCGTGAGCGTGGAGCACCGCAGGATCGCCCTGGTCGACCTGCTGGACCGGCTGCTCGCCGGCGGGGTCGTCATCACCGGCGACCTGACCCTGAGCATCGCCGACGTGGACCTCGTACGCGTCGACCTGAAGGCCCTGGTCAGCTCGGTCAGCGACGAGCTCCCGGCCCCCTGGGGGCAGCCGGTATGAGCGCGCCGCGCCGCCGGGTCGAACTCGACCCCGACACCGTCGAACGGGACCTGGCCCGTCTCGTCCTCACCGTCATCGAGCTGCTGCGGCAGCTGATGGAGCGGCAGGCGCTGCGCCGGGTGGAGGACGGGGAGCTGACGGAGGACCAGGAGGAGCGCATCGGCTTGACGCTGATGCTGCTGGAGGACCGCATGGAGGTCCTGCGGACCCGGTTCGGGCTGGAACCGGAGGACCTGAACATCGACCTGGGGCCGCTCGGTCCGCTGCTGTGAGGCGGCGGGCCGGGCCGGAGCTCCCGGGAGAAGACCGCCCCCGCGCCCGGTGCGCGGGGGCGGAACGTACGAAGGAGACGGCTCATGGATCACTCTCGGGTACCGGTCCTCGAAGCGCTGGAGGAGTTCAGGCGGCGCGGGGACGTCGTGTACGGCCCTCCGGGACACAAGCAGGGACCGGGGGTCGACCCCAGGGTGCTGGAGATCCTCGGGGAGGGGCTGTTCCGGGCCGACGTGCTGTCCCTGAACGGGCTGGACGACCGCCGCGAGTCGCAGGGGGTGCTCGCGCGGGCGCAGGAGCTGATGGCGGACGCGGTGGGGGCGGAGCACGCCTTCTTCTCCACGTGCGGCAGCTCCCTGTCGGTGAAGACCGCGATGCTGGCGGTGGCCGGGCCCGGTGAGAAGCTGCTGATCTCCCGCAACGCCCACAAGTCGGTGATCTCCGCGGTGATCGTCAACGGGGTGGAACCGGTGTGGGTCCACCCGAAGTTCGACGCCGAACGGCACCTGGCGCACCCTCCGGAGCCCGACGACGTGCGCCGGTCCCTGGAGGCCCACCCGGACGCGAAGGGCATGCTGCTGATCACCCCCACCGACTGGGGGTCGTGCGCCGACATCCGCGGCGTCGCCGAGGTGTGCCACGCCTACGACGTGCCGCTCATCGTCGACGAGGCGTGGGGCGCCCACCTGCCGTTCCACCCGGCGCTGCCGGCGTGGGGCATGGACGCGGGCGCCGACCTGGTCGTGACCAGCGTGCACAAGATGGGCGGGGCGGTCGAGCAGAGCTCCGTCTTCCACCTCCAGGGTGACCGGGTGTCACCCGAGGTGCTGCGGCAGCGGGAGGACCTGCTGGGCACGACCAGCTCCTCGTCGCTGGTGTACGCCACGCTCGACGGGTGGCGGCGGCACATGGTGGAGCAGGGCCACGACCTGCTGGAGGAGGCGCTGCGGCGGGCCGGCCGGGTGCGGGAGGCGGTCGCCGGCCTGCCGGGGCTGCGGCTCATGGACGACGCCGTCGTGCGGGAGGGGTTCGCGGCGGGCATCGACCCGCTGAAGATCACCGTCGACGTGCGGGAGCTGGGTGTCAGCGGCATGCAGGCCGCCGAGTGGCTGCGCGCGGAGCGCCACGTCGACATCGGCGCGTCCGACACCTGCCGGATCAGCGCGATCCTCACGCACGCCGACGACGACCGGACCGAGGGCGTGCTGTGCGACGCGCTGCGCGCGCTGGTCGAGGGCGCGGACTCCATCGAGCGGCCGCGGCCGGTGCGGCTCCCGGAGCCGGGCGTACTGGAGCTGGAGCAGGCGGTGCTGCCCCGCACGGCGTTCTTCGGCGAGGCGGAGCACGTGCCGGCGGAGAAGGCCGCGGGCCGGATCGCCGCGGAGATGATCAGCCCCTACCCGCCGGGCGTGCCGGTGGTCGCGCCGGGCGAGGTCATCACCCAGGAGGTGGTGGACTACCTGCGCAGCGGGGCCGCCGCGGGCATGCTGCTGCCCGACGCGGCCGACGGGTCGATGGAGACCTTCCGGGTCCTCGTCCGCTGAAGGAACGTGTGAGGGGCTCCGCCACCGCGGTGGCGGAGCCCCTCACGCGTTCCCGGCGGCGTGCCCCGCGGCGGGGTTCGACGAGGTCCGGGCCCGTGGAGGGGCCCCTTCGTCCGGCCCACGGGGTTCGGCCGCCCCTCCCCCGCGGGGCCCCCGCCCGGGCCGGGGGCGCTACGCCCCCCGGTCGCCACCCGACCGGTCCGTGCCGCCGCCACCGCGGCCGGTGCCACCGGAACGGCCGGTGCGGTCCGGGTGGTCCTCCTCCACTCCGGCGAGCTGTTCGCCGGCCGCCGTGCCCTCGTCGGGGCGGTAGCCCTCGGCGGTGCTCGCCGTACCGGGCACGTCGCGGCGGTGCGCCGTGTCCTCGGCGCCCGAGCCGGCCCCGGGCGCCCCGCGGCTCCGTTCCCGGGCGCGGTCGCGCGATGTCCTGCGGTTCATGCTGCCTCCCACGTCGGCGTACCGGACCGCCCGGGTACCCGCCGGGCCCGGGGCGTACCGCCCGGAGGGGGACGACACACCGGAGCGGGCGGCCGGACGGGTACGGGGCGGCCCCCCTCCCGGCCCACGCTCGGCGCCACGACCCGGCTCCGCGACCTGAAGGCGACCGCCCGCTCGGGTCTCGCGGTGCAGGGGCGGCTGGAGCCCCTCGTCGCGCTGCGCGCGGCCGCCGGACCGGCGCTGGTGGTGCTGGTGGTGCTGGTGAGCGCCGCCGTGGGCGGGCCGGCGACGGCGGCCGGTTCGGCGTTCGGCGCCTTCCAGGCGGCCACGGCCACGTTCCGGCGCAGCCGGCGGCCGCGGCGGACCACGCGCGGCGGCTGCGCCACGACCCGTACGCGTCGTTCGACCCGGTCCCGCTGATGACGGCCCGCAGCGCCGCCGCCGTCACCCCCCGGCAGGCCCGCCACCGGCCCGGTGAACTGCACGGCGCCCGGGCGCCGTGCGGGAGGCGCTGCCGGACGCCCGCGCCGCCCGGGCCGCCTGGCGGGAGGCCGTGGACCGGGCCGCGCACGAGCCGGTGCGGCACCGGGGGCCGTCCGGGCGTCCGCCGACGCGGCGGGGGGGCGGTCGGCCGGTTCACGCGGGCCGCGATGGTGCTGGAGGCGCACCTGCCGGAGGGCTCGGCCGCCCCGTCACCGGACGCCGCGGCGCCGGCGGAGGCGCTGCGCGGGGCGGCCGAGCGGGGGCGCGGCGGACGTGCGGGAGCGGCGCGCGCCGCGCTGGGACGGGCTCCGGGCGGCGCTCGACGCGGCGGAGGCGTCCGCCGGTCCCGTCGTACGGGCGGGCGCGCGCCAGTTGCCGGAGGCGCTGGAGAGCTGTCGGAGGCACTGGACACGCGATGGCCGCCGTACGGACGGAACCTGACGGACACCACGCTCATCCTCCCCGCTGGAGACGGACCGACGGAACGGTGGGGAACGGGCGATGGAGCGGATGCGGGGAGACGGCACGGCGGCGGGCGCCGGACCGGTGGACGGCGGGAACGGCGGCGGGGCGAGCCGGCGGCGGGTGCTCGGAGTGGGGGTCGCCGCCGTGTCGGGGGCGTTCCTGACGGGTGCGGCGGCCGCTCCGCCGAAACCCCTGGGCCTGGGCGGAGCGGCCGCGGCCGGGGCGCGCGGGACGGCGCCGCGCTCCGGGGTCCGCGAGGTGACGCCCCGCACCGGGGCCCGTGCGGGCGCACCGCGCGCCGGGGACTGGGCGGCGCTGGCCCGCGGACTGGAGGGGACGCTGGTGCGGCCGGGCGACCGGGACTACGACGCGGCGCGCACCCTGTTCAACCCGCGGTTCGACGGCGTGCGCCCGGCCGGGGTCGCGTACTGCGCGCGGCCGGAGGACGTCCGCTCCTGCCTGGCGTTCGCCGTCCGCCACGGCGTGCCGGTGGCGGTGCGCAGCGGAGGGCACTCGTACGCGGGCTGGTCGTCGGGGCCGGGACTGGTGGTGGACGTGCAGCGGATGGCGTCCGTGTCGCTGTCCGGCGGCACGGCGCGGATCGGCGCCGGGGCGAAACTCATCGACGTGTACGACCGGTTGACGGCCCGTGGCCGGACCGTGCCGGCGGGGTCCTGCCCCACGGTGGGGGTGGCGGGGCTGGCACTCGGCGGGGGCATCGGCGTGGTCAGCCGGGCGTACGGGCTGACCAGCGACAGCGTGACCGGCGCGCGGATCGTCACCGCGGACGGGCGGATACGCGACGTCGACGCGAAGCACGACCCGGACCTGTTCTGGGCGCTGCGCGGCGGGGGCAACGCCCAGTTCGGGGTGGTGACCGAACTGCGGATGCGGACCCACGCGGCGCCCTCGTGCACGACGTTCTTCCTGAGCTGGCCGTGGGAGCGGGCGGCCGCCGTGGTGCGGGAGTGGCAGCGCTGGGCGCCCACCGCGCCGGACGGCCTGTGGGCGAACCTGCACCTGGCGGCTCCGGTGGGCGGCCGCCCCGGCGCGGTGCGGGTCGGCGGCCTGGCCCTGACGGGCCGCGCGGACCTGGAGAACCGGATCGACCGGCTCGCCGACGCGGTGGGCGCGGCGCCCCGCTCGGCGTCGGTGCGCACCCGCCCGTTCATGGACGCCATGAAGGTGATGGGCGGCGTGTCGGGCCTGACGGTCCCGCAGGCCCACCAGAAGGGCACGCTGCCCGGGCGCGACCCGCGGGGGCGGGTGGCGCGCGAGTCCTACGCGGCCCGCTCGGACTTCTACACGCGGCCCGTCCCGGCCGACGGCGTCCGGGCGCTCGTCGCGCGGGTGGAGCGGCTGGCGCAGCTCACCGGGGGCGGCGCGGGCAGCGTCGCGCTGGACGCCCTGGGCGGTGCGGTCAACCGGGTGCGGCCCGGCGACACCGCGTTCGTCCACCGCGGCGCGCTGTTCCTGGCGCAGTACATCGTCTCCTGGCCGGACCGGGCCGCGGCGGGCACGGTGGCCCGGCACCGGGCCTGGCTGGACGGCACGTACGACGCGATGCGGCCGTGGGCGAGCGGCCAGGCCTACCAGAACTACACGGACCCCGCGCTGCGGGACTGGCGGCGGGCCTACTACGGGGCGAACGCCGGTCGGCTGGCCGCGGTGAAGGCGGCCTACGACCCGGGGCGGCTGTTCCGCCACCCGCACTCCTTCTGAGGGGCCGCGCGTCACCGGTTCGTCCGTCGCGGGCGCGCGGCCGGGGGGCGGGGGTGCCACGCTGAGCCGTGGGGGCCCCGCCCCGCCCGGGCCCACAGCCGCCCGGGCCCGTCCCGCGACAGAAGGAACCACCGTGATCACCACTGACTTCGTCCCCGGTTCCCCGTGCTGGCTGGACCTCGGCGCGCCCGACGTCGGGGCGGCCGCCGGGTTCTACCGGTCCGTCTTCGGCTGGGAGCACCGGTCCATGGGCTCGGAGGCGGGCGACTACGGCGTCTTCCAGCTGGACGGCAGGACGGTCGCCGGGCTCGGGCCGCTCGACGAGGAGGGCGCCCGCTCGGCGTGGATGATCTACTTCTGCACGTCGGACGCCGACGCCACCACCCGGGCCGTGCGCGAGTCGGGCGGCACGGTGCGGGTCCCCCCGATGGACGCCGGGGGCGAGGGCCGGATGGCCCAGTACACCGACCCGCAGGGCGGCCAGTTCGCGGTGTGGGAACCGGGCTCGACCAAGGGCGCCGAAGCGGTGGACGGGCCCGGCTCGCTGTCGTGGACCGAGCTGTACACGACCGACGCGGCCAGTGCCGGGGAGTTCTACCGGAACCTGTTCGGCTGGCGGACGCAGGACACGGACCTTCCCGGGGGCGGCGGCACGTACACGCTGATCACCCCGGCCGGCCTGCCGGAGGAGCGGATGCACGGCGGCATGATGCAACTGCCCGCCGGACAGCTGGAGTCGACGGGCGGCAGGCCGTACTGGCACCCGGTGTTCGGTTCGGCCGACTGCGACGCCACGGCCGCCCGGGTCACGTCGGACGGCGGCGCGGTGCGGATGGGCCCCGAGGACGCGGAGGGCGTCGGACGGCTGGCGGTGTGCGCCGATCCGGCCGGCGCGGAGTTCGTCGTCCTCACGCCGGCACAGAGCTGAGGCCGGGGGCGGGCCGGTGCGACGGGCCGGCCCGCCCCCGGGGCCCGGGACCCCCGGGCCCCGGGGCCCCGGCAGCGCTTGCCGGGGCCGTCCTCCCGTACGAGGGTGAGGGCGATGGACACGCCGCTGCGAACGTTCACCGAGAGCCCGGAGGACCCGTTCTCCCTCCACCGGGCGGCGACGGCCGTCCTCGACGCGCGGGGCACGGTCGTCGGCTGGAGCATGCTCGCCGAGGACCTGCTCGGCTACCGGCCAGAGGACGTCATCGGCCGCCGCGCGCTGGACGTGCTCATCGACGTGGCGGACCGGGCGGCGGCCGTGGAGGTGGTCACGGCGTGCGTCGGGGCGGGCGGCTGGTTCGGGGTGCTGCCGGTGCGGCGGAAGGACGGGCAACCGCTGCGGATGGGGTTTCGCGCGCGGCTCGTCCTGCGGGCCGGACACCGCGAGGAGTGGTTCCTGGTCGGCGCGCCGGCGGACGAGGTGATCCAGTGGGAGACCGACCGCTCGCTGCTCGACGGGATCTTCCGCCGCTGCCCCATCGGGGTCAGCGTGCACGGCCCGGACCTGGGCATCCTGCGGGTCAACCGGGCCATCGCCATGTTCGCGGACGCGCCCGCCGATTCGCTGCGCGGGGCCCGGATGGGCGACTTCCTCGTCACGCCGGACGCGCAGACCGCGGAGCGCGGCCTGCGGTCGGTCCTGGACACCGGCCGCCCCCTGATCTTCACCGAGCAGCCGTGCCGGCTGCTGACCGACCCTCCGGGCCGGGAGCGGTTCGTGGCCGTGTCGGCCTTCCGCATGCAGGACCCGGCCGGGCAGGTGCTGGGGGTCACCCAGTTCGTGGAGGACGTGAGCGACCGGGAGCGGGCCCGTCGGCGGCTCGCCCTGCTGAACGACGCCAGCGAGCGGATCGGCACGACCCTCGACGTCACCCGTACGGCGGAGGAACTGGCGCGGGTGGCGGTGCCCGGTCTCGCCGACTGCGTGGCCGTGGACCTGCTGGAGCCGGTCGTACGGGGCGGGGAGCCCGAACCGGAGGCCTCGGGGCGCCTGTACCGGGCGGCGCTGGGCTGCGTCACCCAGCCGCCCCCGCCGGCCGCGCGCCGCCCCGACGGCCAGGTGGTGTTCGCCCCGGAGCCGGCCCAGGCGCGGTGCCTGCGGGAGCGGCGGCCCGTGCTGGAGACGGACACGGCGGCGCGGGCCGAGGACACCGCGGGGGCGGCGGGGCGGGAGGCGGACGCGCATTCGCTGATGGTGGTGCCGCTGAGCGCCCGCGGGGCCGTGCTGGGCGTGGTGAGCCTGTGGCGGGCGTACCGGCCGGACTCGTTCGAGGAGGACGACCTGACGCTGGCCGCGGAGTTCGCCGCGCGGGCCGCCGTCTCCATCGACAACGCCCGCCGCTACACGCAGCAGCGCACGGCGGCGCTGTCGCTGCAGCGGAGCCTCCTGCCCGTGGACGTGCCGGAGCACCCGGCGGTGGAGGTCGCCCACCGGTACCTGCCGGCGGGCGGCGCCACGGAGGTCGGCGGGGACTGGTTCGACGTGATCCCGCTGTCCGGTTCGCGGGTCGCCCTCGTGGTGGGCGACGTGGTCGGGCACGGCGTGCCGGCGGCGGCGACGATGGGGCGGCTGCGCACGGCCGTGCACACGCTGGCCGGCCTCGACCTGGAACCCGACGAGGTGCTGTCGCAGCTGGACGACCTGGTCGGACGGATCGCCGGGGAGCAGGAGGCGGCGGGCCCGGTGACCGGGGAGCAGATCGTGGGCGCCACCTGCCTGTACGCGGTGTACGACCCGATCTCGCGGCGCTGTTCGCTGGCACGGGCCGGGCACCCGCCGCCGGTGGTGGTCACGCCGGACGGGCGCGCCGTCCTCGCCGAACTGCCCGCCGGCCCGCCGCTGGGCCTGGGCGGCCTGCCGTTCGAGAACGCCGAGTTCGAACTGCCGGAGGGCAGTCTGATCGCGCTCTACACGGACGGGCTCGTCGAGTCGGGCCGGCACGACGTCGAGGAGGGGCTCGGGCTGCTGTACGAGGTGCTGAGCGATCCGGGGGACGACCTGGAGGCCCTGTGCGCGAGGGTGACGCGGACCGTGATGCCCGAGCACCCCACCGACGACGTGGCCGTGCTCCTCGCCCGCACGCGGGTCCTGGCCGACGACAGGGTGATGACGTGGACGCTGCCGGCCGAGCCGACCGCGGCGCAGCGGGCGCGGCGGCTGACGGCGGCGCAGCTGACGCGGTGGGGGCTGGAGGACCTGGTGTTCACCACGGAGCTGATCGTCAGCGAACTGGTGACCAACGCCTACCGGTACGCGTCCGGGCCGGTGCAGCTGCGTCTGATCCGGGACTCCTCGCTGATCTGCGAGGTGTCCGACGGCAGTACGACGGCTCCGCACCTGCGGCGGGCCCGCAGCACCGACGAGGGCGGGCGCGGCCTGTTCCTGGTGGCGCAGCTGACGGAGCGCTGGGGCGCCCGGTACACCCGTGACGGCAAGACGGTCTGGACGGAGCAGCCACTGGGCGGCATGCCCGGCGCCCTGGGTCCGGCCGGGACGGTCGGCGTCCCGGGAGGGTAGCGCCCGCCGGCGGGGCGGCCCGGGGGACGTGGGCCCCGGCGTGGTGGCGCGCCCCCGCGCAACCGCACCGCGGTCACCCCGCCGGCAGGCACCTCCGTCGCCCATGACGGCTTCCGCCGCCGGCCAACCGTGAAGGGGGCCGGGCGGTCCGTCCGCCCGGCCCCCTTCACCGGCGGCACCGGGCGCCTCCCGGGGCGAGCGGGCCGCCGCGGGTCCGCGGCAGGCCGCGCCGGGCACCGGTGGTCCGGCGCGGGGCCGGGGCGCCGCGCCGGACCGGTGGGCCGTCAGGAGGTCCTGCGGCGACGGGTGGTGAGGAAGCAGGCGGCCGTGATGCCCACCGCGGCCACGCTGGCCAGCGTCTGGGGCAGCACGTTGCGCTCCTGGGCCGTCGTGTCACCGCCGTGGCCGTGGTGGCTGACGGTCGACTTGGACAGGCCCGCCTCAATCTGCTTCTCGGTCGGCGCCTTCGGCGCGGACGCGGCACTCACCGAGGAGAACGTGACGTCCGAGCAGCTGTAGAAGGCCTCCGGGCTGTCGGTGCGCTGCCAGACCTTGTACAGCAGGTGCCGGCCGGACCGCTGCGGCAGGTTGCCGTCGAACTCGTACCAGCCGCTCGGCGCCGTCCTCGCGACGTTCGCCACGGCGACCGGGGTCTGGTCGAGGTCGGACCACTTCAGCGGCTTGGTGGGGTCGTATCCCTCCTTGGTGATGTAGACGGTCATGGTGCCGGGGTGCGGGGCGGTGACGCGGTACTTGAAGTGCAGCGCGCCCGAGGAGACGGGCGTGGCCGCCCAGTCGGTGCGGGCCCAGTCGAGCGCCTTGTACTTCTCGCGGTTGGCCGAGCAGAGCTTGCCGTCGGGAATCAGCTGGCGGTGCTGCCCGTTGGCGTTGGCGATGTTGACCTCGTTCCAGTCGTAGAGCGGCTGCGTGCCGCTCGTCGCGACGAGGTCCTTGCACACCTGGGTGTCCGGGTTCTCCGGGCCCTCGGCGTAGCAGGTGGCGACGCGGCTGACCGGGCCGTACATGGTGCCGTGCGCCGTCGCCTGCGTGGGGGTCAGGACGATGAGCAGGGGTGCTGCGGCGACTACCGCCGCTGCTCGGGTGGTCTTTCGCAGTGACACGTGGGGGGTCCCTTCCTCGGTGGGGGACTCAAGTCGGGCGGCTCGCAAGTAGCTTGGCATTGGACTAGACCAAGTTCAAGGGGTGGGGGCGACTTCGCCCCGTGACGCCGCGCCGGCCCCGTCGTTCCCCAGTCGGGCTGGACGTCAGCCCTCCCCGCCCGACCCCAGGAGTGAGACATGAGCATCCGTACCGGCACCCGCCTCCTCACGGTCTGCGCCGGCATCGCCGGCGCGGGGACGGCCGCGGTCCTCCCCGCCGCGGCCGCCGAGGCGCCGCCCACGTCGGTCGACGCGTCGGTGACCTCCGACCTCGACACCGCCGGGACGCTCGGGACCGGGGGCGGGGGGCAGGGCCACCCGGCGGGCCTGCCCGTCGGCGGCGGACTGCCCGGCGAGCTGCTCGGCGGCCTGCCCACCGGCGGGCTGCCGCTGGGCGGCTGACGCCGCTCCCCCACGCCGGCCGCGCCGGGCGACGGCGATCGGCGGGCGGACGCCGGGACAGGCCAGGGGGCGGCGAGGGGGGTGTAGGGGTGGTCCAGGGGTTTCCCTCTTTCCCCGGGTGGGCGCCACGCGTTTCACTTTCGGTCACCCCGCAGGAGAAGCACCTGTTCACTCGCCGTCCGGAAGGGTTTCTCTTGACCGTCATCCCCGCCCGCATGAGCGCCGCCCTGGCGGTCGCCTGCGCCGTCGTCGTCGGCGCGGCCGTGCCGTCCTCCGCGATCAACTCGTACCACGCGACACCGGCCCCCGAGCGCACCGAGGTCGGCGCGCTGGTGGCCACCTGGGACGACGACGGCGACCCCGCGACGGCGGACCGGGTCGACTGGGTGTGCTCCGGCACCATGATCGACGGTGACACGTTCCTCACCGCGGCGCACTGCACCACCGACTGGCCGGAGAACGTGCGGTTCTTCGTCTCCCTCGACCAGGACGTGCGGGCGGCGCTCGACGAGGCGGCCGGGCGCCACCCCGGCGACCCGGCGGCCGTCGCCCGTGACGTGGCCGTCGAGGGCACCGCGCACAACCACCCGGGCTACCCCGGGCCCGCCGCCGACACCCGCGACATCTCGGTGGTCGAACTGCCCGCCGCGCAGGTCGCCGCCCGCTGGTCGTTCACCCCGGCGGCGCTGCCCCGGGAGGGGGCGCTCGGCGCGCTCGGCCCGCGGGGCCTGGAGGACGCGTCGTTCACCGTCGCCGGGTACGGCACGCAGGAGGCGCGGCGCGGGCCGGGCGGCCACACCCACCCGGGCGGCGGCGTGCGGATGAAGGCGCCCGTGTCGTTCAACGCGCTCAACACCGCGTGGGTGCGGCTCGGGATGACCGCGCCGCAGGGCAACGGCGGAGCCTGCTACGGCGACTCGGGCGGGCCGAACTTCGCCCTGCTGGACGGGAAGCGGACGCTGGTGGCGACGACGATCACCGGTGACGGCCCGTGCTACGCGACCAATGTGGCCTACCGCCTGGACGCGCCCGGTGCGCGGGCGTTCCTGGCGCCGTTCGTGACCCTCCCGTAGGGGCGGACGGAACGGATGCGGGGCGCGCCGTGCGTCCCGCGCGTGACGGGGAACCCGGTCTCCGGTTGTGCAAGGGGAGACCCGGGGACCGGGTTCCCGATCACGGAGGACGGACCGCGGTCGAGGGGATCGCGGCGGCCGCCGGTGCCGCCGGACCCCCGCGGTCCCACGGCGAGACCGGCACCGAACACGCCCGTGCCCGCTTCCGTCCGACGGAAGCGGGAGCGGGCCCTCCGGCGGGCGCCGCGGTGAGGAGGGCCGCACGGGCGGCGATGGGTGACCCACCCGTCGCCGTCCCGCGCGGACACCGTGGGCGCCGGTACCCGGCCCCGGTCCCCCTGGTGGGGGGCCGGGGCCGTTCGCACGGACGGCGCGGACGGCACGGCACCCGTCCGGGCGACCCGGGTGGCGGACGGTGCGGGGCCGTGCGGCGCTGGTAGCGGAGTGGAGGCAACCCCGGCGACCCGCTCGGCATCTTCCGGGTGCGGCGGGTACCGGAGGGGCGTCCCGCATCGGCGTGCATGGAGTGGGTCAGCAATGGTGGATGTCTCGGTCGTCGTCCCGTGTTTCGACGAGAGCGAGGTGATCGGCGCCTTCCACGCGGCGGTGGTGGCCGCGCTGGAGCCCACGGGGACCGCCTTCGAGATCTGCTACGTGGACGACGGCAGCCGCGACGGGACCGTGGAGCGGCTGCGGGAGCTGGCCCGCGCCGACGCGCGGGTGCGGTACACGTCCTTCAGCCGGAACTTCGGCAAGGAGTCGGCGATGCTCGCCGGGATGCGGATGTCCCGGGGCGCGGCGGTGGTCCTGATGGACGCCGACCTCCAGCACCCGCCGGAGCTGCTGCCGCGGATGCTGGAGCTGCACCAGCACGGCTACGACCAGGTGGTGGCGCAGCGGGACCGGTCCGGCGAGGGCGCGGTCCGCAAGGCGTTCAGCCGTGCCTACTACCGGCTGGTGCGGCGGTTCATGGAGGTGGAGGTCGTCGACGGGGCCGGCGACTTCAGGCTGCTGTCGCGGCGCGCCGTGGCGGCGGTCCTGTCGCTGCCGGAGAGCAACCGGTTCTCCAAGGGCCTGTTCTCGTGGATCGGCTTCGACACGGTCAGCTTCCGCTACGAGAACGCGGCGCGGGCCGCGGGCGCGTCGAAGTGGGGCGGCAGGCGGCTGCTGAACTACGGCATCGACGGGCTCCTGTCGTTCAACAGCCGCCCGCTGCGGCTGGCCGTGCACAGCGGGCTGTGGCTGTTCCTGTCGGCGCTCGCCTACGCGCTGTGGATCGTGGCGAACGCGCTGCTGGACGGCGTCGACACGCCGGGGTACGCGACGCTGATCACGGCGATCGTCGGGCTGAGCGGGGTGCAGCTGGCGACGCTCGGGGTGATCGGCGAGTACGTGGGGCGGATCTACCACGAGTCGAAGCGGCGCCCCCACTACGTGGTGCGGGAGACCGAGCGGGACGCCTCCGGGGACCCCGCGGCCGACCGCTCCCCCCTCCGGGCGGGCCGGCCCTGACCCGGGGCCGGCCCGCCCGGGGTCCTACGGGGCGCGCCGGCCGTCGGTGACGCGGTCCAGGTGGTAGTAGTCGGCGACGCAGCGCGCCGGCCACTGGTTCTTCCCGCCCCCGCCGAACGGCTCCAGCATGCGGCCGACGGTGTTCGGCGTGTACGGGGCGGTCCTGGCGCCGCTCGCGGCCCGCTCGCGCAGGAACCGGTCCTGCTGGTCCCACCGCTCGGCCCGGACCCTCATGTCACCGCCCAGCCGGTGCAGCGGGGCGGCCAGGCCCAGGACGGTCGCGGCGCACACGGCGGCGGAGACGGCCGCGGCGGCGTACCGGACGGCGGCGGGGCGCCCGGCGCGGCGCAGGGCCCGGCCGAGGAAGGCGCCGGCGGCGACGAGCAGCAGGACGTACAGCAGCAGGTAGTCGTTCCAGGTGCGCTCCGTGGTGAGGACCCGGGTGCCGAACACCGGGTAGGTGATGACGGTGCACAGGTAGCCGGAGACGAGGAACGCCAGCGCGCCGAGGGACAGCAGCCGCAGCGGGCGGTACGGCAGGAGGACGGCGGGCCCGGCGTCCGGGCGGCGGCGGGCCAGGAGGCCCAGCAGGACGCCCGCGGCGACGGCGCCCGCGTACTGCCAGGTGGTGAGGACCGTCTCCAGGATGCGGACGAACAGCTTGAGGGACGTGACGAGGGAGTCCGGGGCGAGCAGGGAGACGGTCTCGGCGTCGTAGCGCTCGCGGCGGTTGCGCGAGCCGGGGGACGTGACCAGCAGGAGCGTGCCGGCGGCGATGCCCGCCGCGCCGGTGAGCGCCCAGACCCGCACGGTGCGGCGGACGCGTGCGGCCAGGACCCACGGGGCGAGGACGACGGCGGCGCCCAGCACGACCAGGGCGACGACCGACGCCTCCTCGGAGAGCGTGCCCAGGAACGCCCCGGCCACGAGGACGGTGGCGAGGGCGGCGACCCGGCCGCGCCGGCCGCGCGCCGCGAGCAGGGGCAGGGCGGCTCCGGCGGCCAGGACCGGGGCGAGGGTGTGGGAGACCGAGGCGGCGGGCCAGTAGAAGGTCTTGTACGTGTTCGGGGTGGCGAACAGGAACACCGCGCTCGTCATGGCGGCCGCCAGGAGCGCCGTGCCGCGCGGCGCCCGCAACCCGGCGCGGCGCAGCAGCAGGGCGGTGAGGGCCCACAGCAGGCCGAGCACGACCACCGCGCTGACGGCGGCGTACCACTGGTGTCCGGCGACCGGGGCCTTCGCGTAGAGGCCGACGAGGAGGCCGTTGGCGAGGCGGCCGTTGTCGGTCGCGTAGAACTGCTCGACGATCCCGGCGACGCCGTGGTCGCGGACCAGCGGCAGGAAGCACCACTCGTCCGCCGAGGGGCGGACGTACCGGCCCAGGCCCGAGGCCGCCGCCAGCAGGGCGAGCGGCAGGGCCGCGAGGGCGAGGACCCCCGCCGTGGCGGCGGTCCGGGCGGGGCGCGGGCCGCCGCCCCGCCGCGTGTCCTCGTCGTCGGGGTCGGTGACGCGGGGCGCGCCGACGGCCATTCTCACCACTGCCTTTCGGGGGGAACACTGATCGACACCGTAGAGGGGTTTTTCCGCGGCGCCGTTCCGCCGGGGCCCGGCACGCCCCGGGGTCCCGCCGCGACGAGAACGGAGAAAAGGCACCCGAGGGGCAAACAGTGACAGGATGGACAGCGGTCGGATGACGCGCGAGGCGACACCGGGATGGTTGGCACATGACCAGAGAACCGACGGCTGCCACGGCTTCGGGAACGGCAGCGACATCGAGCGGCGGGGTCTACGGGGCGCCGTGCTGGGTCAGCCTGATGACCCGCGACCTGGGGGCCGCGCACGACTTCTACGGGGCCGTCATGGGGTGGGAGTTCCGGCCCGCGCGGCTCGGGGAGGAGTTCAGCGTCGCCCTGTCCGGCGGCAAGGTGATCGCCGGGATGGGCGCGCTGGCGTCGGCGTTCCACGTGGCGGTGGCCTGGACGCCGTACTTCGCCGTGCAGGACGCGGACGTGACGGCGGGGCGCATCCGGGAGCGCAGCGGCACGGTGGCGGTCGGGCCGGTCGCGTTCGCCCTGGGGCGCGGGGCGCTGGCGGCGGACCGGGACGGGGCGGTGTTCGGCATCTGGGAGGGCGAGCTGCCCACCGGGTGGGAGGGGTGGCGGTCGGCGGCGCCGGCGTGGGTGCGGCTGCACACCCGGGACGCGTTCGAGGCGGCGATCTTCTACGGGGAGGTCCTGGACTGGGCGTGCGGGCGGCCGGGCTGCTGCGACGTGGAGTACGAGGGCGACGAGGTCGTGCTGCGCAGCGCCGGGCGGGCGGTGGCGCGGCTGTCGTCGGGCGCGCTGGAGCAGGCCCCGGACCCGGCGATCCGGCCGCGCTGGCAGGTGCACTTCCCGGTGTCGGACGTGGAGAAGCGGGTGACGGCCGCGCTGCAGCACGGCGGGACGGTGATCGCCCACGAGCCGGAGGTGCAGGCGACGCTGCGCGACCCGGACGGCGGACTGTTCACCCTGACGGACGCGGGGACCGCCGACCGCACGGGGATCGCCACCGCCCTGGCGGACGCGGACGCGGCCGTCGCGGAGCCGCCCGACTGAGGCCGCCCCTCCCCCGCCCGGGCGTGCGCGGTCAGCCCGCCTTGCGGGGGTGCAGGGGGGCCGTGTCCATGCCGGCCCCCTCCCGCAGCCCCCGCAGGAGTGCCCCGACGGCCTCCGGGGCGGTGTGCCGGGGCCGCCACCCCAGCTCGTCCCGGACGCGGGAGCAGTCCATCAGCGGCAGCCGCAGGAACGCGTCGAACAGCTGCGGCGAGGACGGCACCAGGCGGAGCGCCCAGGCCGCGGCGAGCGCGGCGCGGACCGCCGGGCGCGGCAGGCGGACGACCCTGGCGTCGAGGAGCGCGGCGAGTTCGCCGGGCCCCAGCGGCGGGTCGGCCGCCAGGTTGTACGCGCCGCGGGCGGTGTCGTCGAGGACCGCGCGGCGGTAGCCGTCCGCGGCGTCGTCGGTGTGCGTCGCCTGGAAGACGAGGCCCTCGATGTCGGGTACGACGGGCACGAAGCGCGGGTCGGCGAGCCGCCCGGGGACGAGGTTCCCGGCGAAGATGCGCAGCTGCTCGCTCGCGGAGGCCTCCTTGAAGAGGAAGGAGGTGCGCATCCGGACCACGCGGACGTCGGGGTGACGGGGTTCGAAGCCGTCCAGGACGCGTTCGAGGTACGCCTTCTCGCGGCAGTACGCGGCCTCCGGCCAGCCGTGGGTGGGCCAGGACTCGTCGACGCGCCGGTCCTTCGGCCCCGGCGCGTACGCGCCGACCGACGAGGCGTACACCAGGGCGGGGACCCGGGCCTCGGCGACCGCGCGGAAGACGCGCATGCCGCCCAGGACGTTGGTGCGCCAGGTGGCGATCGGGTCGTGGGTCGGCTGGAACGCCCAGGCCAGGTGGACCACGGCGTCGGCGCCGTCGAAGAGGGCGGTCAGCTCGCGATCGCCGTCCTTCTCGATGTCCGCCTCCGCCCACTCGGTGCGCGGCGGGGACCAGCGGGGGCGGCGGCGCGCCACGCCGAGGACGGAACCGACGCGCGGGTCGTCGGCGAGTGCGGCGACGACGCTGGTGCCGACGTTCCCGGTGGCGCCGGTGACGACGACCCTCCTGCCTGGCTGCGTGGTCACGGGTGCTGCCCTCCGTCGGTCGTCCGGTCCGCGGGACCCTGTTCGTCGCCGGGCGGCGCGCGGATGCGCCCCCGGAGCGTGCCGGGTACCCGGTTCGCGCCGGTTCACCTCTGCGCGGGAGGGGGGCGCGGTGATCCTTCCGCGTCGTGCCGGGCCCGTGACGTGCGGGGAGGCGCGGCGGCGGCAGGGGGCCGAGGGCCGTCGGGAGATCGTTTTCGTACACGTTTCCCAAGCCTTCCGGCCACCCTGGCCAAAACCCTCCCCGCCTTTGGCATATGCCGGAGACATGGCCGATCCGAGTGTTGCCAAACGCCTTACGGCCGCTCCGCGCCTGTGTCACAGTCTTGGGTGGTCCTTGCTTTCAAGCCATGGCCGCGCACCTGTATCGGAGTCCCCCATGCCGTCCCCTCTGTTCGCGGACCGTCCCAGCCAGCAGCCGCCGGAGCGCGGCCCGGTGGACGCCCTCATCTCGCAGACCCGCCGGCTGCGCGGAGAGGTGGACGCCGTGCGCCGGGACGCCGCGTCCGACGAGACCGACCCGCGGGCCCGCTGGCAGCGCGCCCTGTGCGACCTGGCCGTGCACCAGCTCGACGACCTGGGCGCCCACCTGGGGCAGCTCAGGGAGGGCGTCCCGGAGCGGCCCGCGCGGCCGGGGACGGCCGCGGAGGAGGAGCCCGGCCCGGGCGAGCGGGACGGCCGCCCGGACGGCGAGGGGGCCACCGGCTCCCTGCTCACCCGCGTCGGGAGCGCCGAGTGGAACCTCCTGACGGACGAGGTCGGCTGGTCCGAGGAGCTGTACCGGATCATCGGCCGCCCCCCCGAGGCCGGGCCGATGTCCCTGGACGAGCTGCCGTCCCTGGTGTTCGTGGAGGACCAGCCGCTCCTCACCCGGCTGGTGACGGACTGCCTCGTCGACGGCAAGCCGATCGACGGGGAGTTCCGGGTCGTACGGGCCGACGGCCGGGTGCGCACCCTGCACGTGGCGGGCGAGCCGGTCCTCGACGGCGAGGGCCGCACGGCGTCCATGTGGGCGGTGTTCCGGGACGTCAGCGAGCTGCGCCGCAGCGAGCGCGCGGTACGCGAGTCCCGCGAGTCGCTGCGCCGGCGGCAGGAACGGGAGCAGGCCGAGCGGCGGCTCGTGGCGGAGTTCCGGGAGGCGGTCCTGCCGCCCTGGCGCGGACCGCTGCGGCTCGCCGCCGGCGGCGGCACCCCGCTGGACGTCGCCGGGCACCACCTGCCGTCCGGTGGCGGCCGGACCGGCGGCGGCTGGTACGACGTGCTGGAGCTCCCCGACGGGAACGCGCTGCTCACGGTCGGTGACCTCACGGATCACGGCGTGTCCGCGACGTCGTCGACGGCGATGCTGCTCGGCGCCCTGCGGGGCCTGGCCGTGGCGGGCGTCCGGCCGGGGGTGCTGCTGGGCCACCTCGACCAGCTGATGGAGGCCGCCGCGCAGCCCGCCCTCGGCAGCGCCCTGTGCTGCCGCTACGACCCGGTGGCGGGGACACTGCTCTGGGCGCAGGCGGCACACCCCGCCCCGTTGCTGTTCCGCGACGGGACGGGGCGCGCGCTGGACCGGCCGGAGGGCGCCCTGCTGGGCGCCACGGCGTCGGGCGGCGCCTACGAGCAGGCCGAGGTCCGGCTGCGGCCCGGTGATCTGCTGCTGCTCCACACGGACGGGCTGACCAGGGGCGAGGGCGGGCTCGACGCGGACACGTCGGGCACGCGGCGGCTGCTGGCGCTCGCGCCGGGTTTCGCCCGCGCGCGCGACGCGCAGGACTGTGTGCGGATGGTGGTCGAGGAGTTCGGCGGCACGGTGCGCGCTGACGACGCCTGTGTCGTGGCGGTCAGGGTGGGCGACCCGTCCTAGGAAGGCCGCTCCCCGGGTGCGTGCCGGGAGGGACGGTGTGTCGGTCTGTCGATGTGCGCATGTGCGTCGGTCCGTCGGCGGGTGCGGTGTGGGTGCGGCGGGCCCGTGTCCGGCCCGTCCCGGTCAGGCCTGCTTGAGCCCCGGCCTCCTCGCCGGGCCCTTCGGCATCGCGTACTCGATCCGCTCCCGCAGGTCCCTGATCCTGGAGTAGCTGGCGTACCGGCCGGTGAGCCGGTACATCTCCCGCAGCCGGTCCCAGGTGCGCTGGGACGAGTTGCCGCCCATCGCGGCCAGCGCGAGCCGGGCGTACCGGTCCGCCTGCTCCGGGTCGTCGGCGATGAAGCAGGCCGAGGCCATGGACAGGTGGTCGAAGATCTTGGAGCGCTCCCGGCCGTCGATCCGCAGTTCCAGGGCCTTCTGCGCGAAGTACTGCGCCTGCTTGGCGGCGGACGGCTCGTGCTCGGCGAGCGTCCGGTAGGCCAGGGCCTGCATGCCGTACAGGTCCTCGGACTTGAAGGTCTGCATCCACACCGGCAGCGGGCCGTCCCCCTTGTCGGAGACGAACAGGTCCTCCGCCTCGCCCAGGGTGCGGCGCATCGCCTGGCCGCGGCCCATGGAGGCGTGTGCCCACGCCTCGATCGTGTGGAGCATCGCACGGGTGCGCGGCAGGACCTCCTCGCCCGAGCCGAACTTGGCGAGCTGGATCAGGTCCAGCGCCTCGTCGGGCCGGCCGAGGTGGACCATCTGGCGGGCGCAGCGGGACAGTGCCTCGCCGGCGCGGGGCCGGTCGCCGCCCTCGCGGGCCGCGTGCGCGGCGATGATGAAGTACTTCTGCGCCGTGGGCTCCAGGCCCACGTCGTGGGACATCCAGCCGGCGAGGACGGCGAGGTTGGCCGCGACGCCCCACAGGCGCCGCTGGATGGTCTCGGGGTGGTGGTAGGCGAGCATCCCGCCCACCTCGTTGAGCTGGCCGACGACCGCCTTGCGCTGGAGGCCGCCGCCCTTGGCGGCGTCCCAGGCGCGGAACACCTCGACGGAGGTCTCCAGTTCCTCGACCTCCTGCAGCCCGATGGGGGCGGCCTCGTAGCGGTCCAGTCCCACGAGGTCCGCGTGGCGGGCGTCGGAGGGGGCGTGGGTGCCGGGTTTCCCGGTGTCGGTGCGGAACCAGTCGTTCATGGCGCTGGTGATGGCGGAGCCCGCGGTGAGCACGGCACCCGCGCCCACCAAGCCGCGTCGGTTGAGCATGAGGTCCATTCCCGTGAATTCGGTGAGGACCGTGGCCGTGCGTTCGGGCGCCCAGGGCAGCCCGTCAGGGTTGTCGGTGTGCCTGACGTCCCGCCGTTTCCCGGCGCGCCCGTGTCGTACGAACCCGAGGTCCTCGATGGTCACGACACGGCCGAGTCGCTCGGTGAACAGGGCCGCCAGCACCCTCGGCACGGGATCGCGCGGGGTCTCCCCCATGTCGATCCAGCGCCGCACCCGCGAGGTGTCGGTGGCCAGCTGGGGGTGGCCCATGGCCGCCGCCTGCCGGTTGACCAGCCGCGCGAGTTCGCCCTTCGACCAGCCGGCGAGGCCGAACAGGTCGGAGAGGCGGGTGTTGGGTTGTCCTGCCACGTCAAGCCCCCAGGTTCTCGGCTGAGTTGACAGTAGCCCCCTGTCATGGGGCTGGCGACTATTCGCCAGGGTTCGCCAGGGTGCGCAAGATGGTTAGCCACCCGGGGCGGGGTGTCAGGTAGGAACGCGCCACCCCGTCCCGGCGACGGCCCTCATTCCCCAGGGTGTCGGACCGGAGGCGGGACGGGGCAGCGTACGCAGTCGTCGGCACACGAAGGGATCTGTCTCGCCCATGTACACAGCATCGTCCTCCGTGTCCGCCCCGCCCCGGCCCCGTACCGCGCCGGCCGGGAGCGGTCCGTACCCGGGCCCGGCCCAGGCGGGCCGGAGCAGGCGCTGGGCGGGGGCGGTGACCGGTCCGCTCAGCGGGAGGATCGACCTGTCGGGACCCCAGGGCGTCCAGCTGCGGAAGGCGATCGCCTCGGTGCACCGCATCTGCCCGGAGTTCAACCCGGTGCAGGTGATGCGGCGCAGCGGGCGCTCGGTGCTGCTCGTCGGCACGACGGGGCGGACCACCGCCGTCGCGAAGTGTTTACTGGACCACTCCCCCGTGTGGGTGGAGCGGTTCCGGCACGAGATCGCCGCCTACCGCACGTTCGTCCGCCACCGCCCCCCGGTGCGGGTGCCGCGGCTGGTCGCGGCGGACCCGGACAACGGCACGCTGGTCGTCGAGCGGATGCCGGGCCGGGCCGCGGCGCTGAGCCGCCACGTCGCGGAGGCGCCGCCGCGCGCGGACGTCAAGGCCGTCCTGGGGGCGGTGGCGCGGCTCAACGAGTGGCGCCCGCCGGCCGGGACGTTCGACGCGCCGCTGGACTACGCGTCGCGGATCGCCCGCTACCACGAACTGGGCCTGTTCACCGACCGGGACCGCGACGACCTGCAGAAGCTGCTGCACGGGCTGGCGCACGCCGGCGGTCGGCACGGCATGGGCCAGTTCTGCCACGGCGACGCGCTGCTGTCGAACATGCTGCTGTCACCGGCCGGCCCGGTGCTGGTCGACTGGGAGCACGCCGGCTGGTACCTGCCCGGCTACGACCTGGCGACGCTGTGGACCGTGCTGGGTGACGCGCCCGTCGCGCGGCGGCGGATCAGCCAGCACGCGCAGGCCGGCGGACCCGCGGCGCGCGACGCGTTCCTGGTGAACCTGATGCTCGTCCTGACACGGGAGATCAGGACGTACGAGACGGCGGTGCAGCGCACGATACGAGAGGCTCCGCCCGCGGGCTCGGTCCCCGTCCAGCCCGGCGCGGTCTCGCCCGGGGAGGAGCAGCGGCTGCTGCTGCGGCGACTGCACGACGACTGCGCGCTGGCCCGGCGGGCCGTGCGCGCGGCGGTCGGCACGCGCTGACCGTACGACGGGAGGTGGCGCGCCGTGCGCCCGGTGTCCATGCCGGGCGCACGGCGCGTCGCCGTACGCCGGCCGGGGACCCGCGCCCTCCCCGCCCGCCGGGGGCCCGTGACCCCGCGCCCCGTCCGGCGTTCATATGACCAGTGCGCGGTCCGCGTGTGCCCGCCGGGACGCGGGTAGGGCTCGCGCGGACCGACCCGCCCACCGGAAGGCAACGGACACGCATGGCACAGCCGTTCACGCTCCCCGAGTTCTACGTGCCGTATCCCGCACGGCTCAATCCGCACCTGGACGCGGCGCGCGTCCACGCCCGGCAGTGGGCCCGGCGCATGGGGATGCTGGAGGGATCGGGGATCTGGGAGGAACACGACCTCGACTCCCACGACTACGCGCTGCTGTGCGCGTACACCCACCCGGACTGCGACGCCGACGCCCTGTCCCTCGTCACCGACTGGTACGTGTGGGTCTTCTTCTTCGACGACCACTTCCTGGAGGTCTTCAAGCGGACGCAGGACCGGGAGGGCGGCAAGGCCCACCTGGACCGGCTGCCGGCGTTCATGCCGGCGGACCCGTCGGCGCCGCCGCCCGAGCCGGTCAACCCGGTCGAGGCGGGCCTGGCGGACCTGTGGAGGCGGACGGTGCCCGCGATGTCGCCCGCCTGGCGGGAGCGGTTCGCGGTGGCGACCCGGAACCTGCTGGACGAGTCCCTGTGGGAGCTGTCCAACATCGACGAGGGCCGGGTGGCGAACCCGCTCGAGTACGTCGAGATGCGCCGCAAGGTGGGCGGCGCGCCCTGGTCGGCGGGGCTCGTGGAGTACGCGGCGGGCGCGGAGGTGCCGGAGCCGGTGGCCGACGCACGGCCGCTGCGGGTGCTGCGGGACGCCTTCTCCGACGCGGTGCACCTGCGCAACGACCTGTTCTCGTACCAGCGGGAGGTGGAGGACGAAGGCGAGAACAGCAACGGCGTGCTGGTCCTGGAGCGGTTCCTGGGCTGTTCGACGCAGGAGGCCGCGGACGCCGTCAACGACCTGCTGACCTCGCGGCTCCAGCAGTTCGAGCACACGGCGCTGACCGAGGTGGCGCCGCTGTGCGCGGAGCGGGGCCTGGACGCGCGGCAGACGGCGGCGGTCCTGGCGTACGCGAAGGGGCTGCAGGACTGGCAGTCGGGCGGCCACGAGTGGCACCTGCGCTCCAGCCGGTACATGAACGCGGGGGCGGTGGACGCCGCCCCGGGCGGCGGCGCGTTCGGGAGGGCGGCCGCGTCGGTCCGGCTGACGCGGCGCGCGGAGGCGGCGCGGTGGCGCGGCTTCTCGCACGTGCCGTTCCAGCGGGTCGGCCCGTCGGTGCTGCCGCACGTCGAGATGCCGTTCCGGGTCCGGCACAACGCGCACCTGGAGGGCGCCAGGAAGCGGTGCGTGGCGTGGAGCCGGGAGATGGGGATGCTGGGCGAGCAGCCCGGCCGGCCGGGGTCCGGCGTGTGGAACGAGCGGAAGCTCACCGGGTACGACCTGCCGCTGTGCGCGGCGGGGCTGCACCCGGAGGCGAGCGCCGAGGACCTGGACCTGGCGTCGCACTGGCTGGCCTGGGGCACGTACGGCGACGACCTGTACCCGGTCGTGTACAGCAGGACGCGGGACCTGGCGGGGGCGCGGGACCAGAACGAGCGGCTCAGGTCGTTCATGCCGCCGGACGGCTCCCCCGCCCCGGTGCCGGCCCCGGCGAACGCGCTGGAACGCGGCCTGGCGGACCTGTGGCCGCGGACGGCGGGGCCGATGGACGACCGGGACCGCGCGGCGTTCCGGCGGGCCGTGGAGGTCATGGTCGACAGCTGGCTGTGGGAGCTGGCGAACCAGGCGCAGAACCGGATCCCGGAGCCCGTGGACTACATCGAGATGCGGCGGGCCACGTTCGGCTCCGACCTGACGATCGCCCTGTGCCGGATCGGGCACGGCAACCGCGTCCCGCCGGAGGTCTACCGCAGCGGGCCGGTGCGGTCGCTGGAGAACGCGGCGATCGACTACGCGACGCTGCTGAACGACCTCCACTCGTACCAGAAGGAGATCGAGTTCGAGGGCGAGGTCCACAACTGCGTGCTCGTCACGCAGAACTTCTTCGACGTGGACCACCCGACGGCGGTGGCGATCACCGGGGACCTGATGAACTCCCGGATGCGGCAGTTCCGCCACGTCGTCGCGCACGAACTGCCCGTCCTGTACGACGACTTCGGCCTCGACCGGGAGACCCGCGCCGTGCTGGAGGGATACGTGCGGCAGCTGGAGGACTGGATGGCCGGCATCCACACCTGGCACCGGGACTGCGAGCGGTACCGGGAGGACGTCCTGCTCCGGGACCGGGCCGAGGCCGCGGGGGGCGTGCCCGTGCCGGGCGGGCCGACGGGTCCGGGGACCTCGGCGGCCCGCCTGGCGGCGCTGCTCGCCCCGTAGCGGCGGTCGCCTACGCGCGGCGGGCGCCGCGGAGCTGGTCCAGTTCGCGGCGCTCGCGCTTGGTGGGGCGGCCCGCGCCCCGGTCGCGGACGCCGGCGAGGGCGACGTGCTCGCGGGGCGGCGGGGCCGGGGTCCGGTCCGTGTACGCCTCGGCCGCGACGGGGGCGCCGACGCGCTTGGTGAGGACCCGCTTCACCTCGACGACCCGCTCGTGTCCGGCGTGGAAGACGCGCACCTCGTCGCCCGGCTTGACGGCCTGGGCGGGCTTGGCGCGGTCGCCGTTGACGCGGACGTGTCCGGCGCGGCAGGCCGTGGCGGCCTGGGAGCGGGTCTTGGTGAGGCGTACGGCCCAGATCCAGCTGTCGACGCGTGCCGTCGCGTTCGGGTTCGCCTCGTCCGTCGCTGCCATGGCGGTCCTCGGGGTCAGCCCTGCTGGAAGAGTTCCGCGGGGAGCGGCTTGAGGAGGGCGTACAGGTCGTCGGTGATGGGCCGGTCCCAGCTGGCGATGGTCACCAGGACGCCGTCGCTGCGGTCGAACTGGACGCAGGAGATCCGGCTCTCGGTGAGCTTCAGGCGGCGCACGATGAGGAGGTTGTCGCCCTGCATGACCGGGACGTCCTCGGTCTCGGCGACCTCGACGTGCTCGTCCATGTCCAGCGCCGCGAGGAGCTGGGCCGCCTCGAAGGGGATCTGGCCCTCGGCGAGGTCGCGGGCCGGGGAGCCCTCCGGGAGGTTGCCGATGATCATCGCGGGGCCGCGGCCGCCGAAGAGGTCGTAGCGGAGGAAGACGCCCTGGCACGTGCCGTCGGGGGCGGGGAGCAGGCCGGCGCCGAGATTCCCGGGCCAGTCGCCCGGGTCCATGGCCAGGACGTCGAAGTCCGGGCCCGCGGGTGTGGCGGGGCTGCGGCGGCGGAGGAAGGACATGGGCCCATGGTACGTGGCCGGGGGCGTCGCGCGGCGGGTGGGGCGGGGTTGCCGGCGGGGTCCGGAAGGCGTGCCGCACCAGGCGGTTCACCGGTTCGGACGACACCGCGGACGGGGGCCCGGACCGGGTCGGGGCGGCGGGTCAGGGGTGGTGGCGGGTGTGGTGGCGGGCGACGCGGGCGCGGTTGCCGCAGGAGGGGGTGCACCACTCCTGGCGGGGGTGGCCCTTCAGGAAGTAGCGGACGCAGCGGGGGGCGTGGCAGGCGCGCAGCAGGGGCCGGTCGGGACCGGCGAGGAAGGCGATGGCGGCGTGGGCGAGGGCGGCCGCCAGGGCCCGTCCGGGCGGTGCGCCGGCGGGGGTCGCGGCCGGGGCGTGCCCGGCGGCCGGCTCCCCGCCGGGCCGCCACGTCAGCCGCGGTACGACGGGGGTGGCGGCCGCGGCGGTGTTGAGGACGTCGAGGGCGTCCGGCACCGGCATGAGGCGGCCGGCGTCGGCCCGGCTCGGCTCGCCGGGAACCGCGCGGGCGAACAGGGCGCGCACCGCCGCGCGGACCTCCCGCGCGGCGGCGAGGGCCTCGGCGTCCGCGGCGGGACCGGGCGCCGAGGCGGGCAGGTCGTCCGCGTGGTCCCGCACCCAGGCGGCGAGGGCGTCGGGGGTGGTCAGGTCGTCGGCGACGCCGCCCCTGCCGTCGTGGCGGAGGGTGGCGGCGAGGGCGAGGGCGAGGCGGGTCGAGGGGTCGTGCGCGGCCATGGCCGCAACGGTAACCCGGTCGGGTGAGGCCGGCCCGCCGCGGCGGCGGGGCCGCCCGCAGCGGGCGGCGCTTCCCGGCCGTGCGCGCCCCGTCCGGGGGCCCGGGGGGCGGGGCGGGGCGGACGGCCCGCGTCGGGGGGCTTGCCGGGGAGGGGTCGCGCGGGGTAACTGATCGGGAGCGGAGCGACCGAATGGTCGGTCGACACAGGGCGGCCGGCGCGGGACGGACGGAGGACGGCACATGGCGGAGGACCTGCGGGACGCCGGGGAGCGGCTGGACCGGGAGGGCCTGGCGGCGCTCCAGCTGGAGCGGCTGCGCTCGACCCTGCGGCACGCGTACGACAACGTGCCCTTCTACCGGCGGTCGTTCGACGCGGCCGGGGTGCGGCCGGAGGACTGCGGGTCGCCGGCGGACCTGCGCCGGTTCCCGTTCACCACCAAGGAGGACCTGCGCCGGGAGTACCCCTTCGGGATGTTCGCGGTGGACCGGTCGCGCGTGCGGCGCCTGCACGCGTCGAGCGGGACGACGGGCCGGCCCACGGTGGTCGGCTACACCGAGCGGGACCTCGACATGTGGGCGGACGTGGTGGCCCGGTCGATCCGCGCGGCCGGGGGCCGGCCGGGACAGGTCGTGCACGTGGCGTACGGGTACGGGCTGTTCACGGGCGGGCTCGGGGCGCACGGCGGGGCGGAGCGGCTGGGCTGCACGGTGGTCCCGGCGTCCGGGGGGATGACGGCGCGCCAGGTGCGGCTGATCCTCGACTTCCGGCCCGAAGTGATCATGGTCACGCCCTCGTACATGCTGACGCTGCTGGACGAGTTCGAGCGGCAGGGCGTCGATCCGCGGTCCACGTCGCTGAAGGTGGGCGTCTTCGGCGCGGAGCCGTGGACGGAGGAGATGCGGCGGGAGATCGAGGAGCGCTTCGCGATCGACGCGGTCGACATATACGGCCTGTCGGAGGTGATCGGGCCGGGCGTGGCGCAGGAGTGCGTGGAGACGAAGGACGGGCTGCACGTCTGGGAGGACCACTTCTACCCGGAGGTCGTCGACCCGGTGACGGGCGGGGTGCTGCCGGACGGGGAGCGGGGCGAGCTGGTGTTCACCTCGCTCACCAAGGAGGCCATGCCGGTGATCCGGTACCGGACGCGGGACCTGTCGCGGCTGCTGCCGGGCACGGCGCGGGTGTTCCGGCGGATGGAGAAGGTGACGGGCCGCAGCGACGACATGGTGGTCCTGCGGGGGGTGAACCTCTTCCCGACGCAGGTCGAGGAGGTCCTGCTGCGCACGCCGGGGCTGGCGCCGCACTTCCAGCTGCGGCTGACCCGCGAGGGGCGGCTGGACGCGCTGACCGTGCGGGTCGAGGCGCGCGCGGACACCGCGCGGGAGCGGCGGGACGGGGCGGCGGCGGAGGTCCGGGCGGCCGTCAAGGACGGCATCGGGGTGACGGTCGCGGTGGAGGTGGTGGACCCCGGGACGCTGGAGCGGTCGGTGGGGAAGGTCAAGCGCATCGTCGACCTGCGGTGAACCCCGGCGGAACTCCGGGTGGCCGGGGCCCGGAGGGTGATCGCGGATCCGACCCAGGGAGGATGACAGCGTGCCCCCGCGGATGAATGCATGGACCAACCGACCTTGTACGAAGCCGAGTTGGGAGAAACGTTGCCCCTCCGCACCAGCCTGAGACGACTGTTGCCGGTCGCCGCGGCCGTGTTCGCCACGGCCGCGGCCACCCTGCCGGCCACCGCCGCCCCGCCGCCCGCGCCGGGCGACCACCGCCCGGCGGCGGGCGGCCTGTCGGCGACCATCCGCTACACCGAGTACGGCATCCCGCACATCCTGGCGAAGGACTACGCCGCGCTGGGCTTCGGCACCGGCTGGGCGCAGGCCGCCGACCAGGTGTGCGTGCTCGCCGACGGGTTCGTGACCGTGCGGGGCGAGCGGTCGCGGCACTTCGGGCCGGACGCCGCGACGGACGGTTCGCTGTCGTCGGCCCGCACGAACCTCTCCAGCGACCTGTACTTCGCCGGGGTGCGCGACGCGCGCACCGTGGAGCGGCTGCTCGCCCGTCCGGCGCCCACCGGTCCCGGCCGCGAGCAGAAGGAGATGATGCGGGGCTGGGCGGCCGGGTACAACGCCTGGCTGGAGCAGAACGAGGTGACCGACCCGGCGTGCGCCGGCAAGGCGTGGGTGCGCCCGGTGGAGGCCCTGGACGTGGCCCGGCGGGCGCACGCGCTCGCGGTCATCGGCGGCGAGGGCGCCTTCGTGGACGCCATCACGGCCGCGCGCCCGCCCGCCCCCGGCTCCGCCCCCGCCGCCGGCGCCGACCCGGGCGGGGTGGCCGGGGCGGCCCGGGAGATGTTCGACGAGCGGAACGCGACGATGGGCTCCAACGCCGTGGCGTTCGCCGGCGGCACCTCCGCCAACGGGAGGGGCCTGCTGCTCGGCAACCCGCACTACCCGTGGCACGGGGGCCGCCGGTTCTGGCAGTCGCAGCAGACGATCCCCGGCGAGCTGAACGTGCAGGGCGCCTCGCTGCTGGGCGTGCCGCTCGTGCAGATCGGCTTCACCGACAAGGTGGCGTGGAGCCACACCGTCGCCACCGGCCGGACCATGAACCTGCACCAGCTGGCCCTCGACCCGGCCGACCCCACCGCGTACCTGGTGGACGGCAGGGCCGAGCGGATGGTGCGGCGGACCGTGACCGTGCCCGTCGCGGGCGGCGAGCCGGTGACCCGTACCCAGTGGTGGACCCGGTACGGGCCGGTGGTCACCTCCTTCGGCGGCGACCCGCTGCCGTGGACGGCGACGACCGCGTACGCGCTGCACGACCCCAACGGGGGGAACCTCCGCATGGCGGACACCTCGCTGGGCCTCGCCAAGGCCCGCTCCACGCGGGACATGGTGGCCGCGCTGCGCCGTACGCAGGGCCTGCCGTGGGTGAACACGGTGGCCTCCGACCGGAACGGCGGCACGCTCCTCGCGCAGGCGCAGGTCGTGCCGAGGATCACCGACGAGCTGGCCGAGCGCTGCTCGACGCCGCTGGGCCGCACGCTGTACCCGGCGACGGGCGTGGCCGTGCTCGACGGGTCGCGCGGCGACTGCGCGCTGGGCAGGGACCCGGACGCGGTGCAGCCCGGCATCATGGGCCCGGCGCGCTGGCCGCTGCTCCGGGACACCCCGTACGTGGAGAACTCCAACGACAGCGCCTGGCTGTCCCACGCCGACCGGCCGCTGACCCGGTACGAGCGGGTCTTCGGCGACGTGGGGACGGAGCGGTCGCTGCGGACGCGCGGCGCCCTCGAGGACGTGGCGGCGATGGCCGGGCGGGGCGGGCTGACCGTGGCCGACCTCCAGCGGCAGCAGTTCGCCAACCGGGTGCCCGCCGCCGACCTGACCGCCGACGACGTGCTGCGGGCGTGCCCGGCGGCGCTCCCGGGCGACACGGAGGCGTGCGAGGCGCTCGCGCGGTGGGACCGCCGGACGGACACCACGAGCCGGGGCGCGCTGCTGTTCGACCGGTTCTGGCTGCGGCTCCAGCGGGAGACGACGAACGCCGAGCGGTGGAAGGTGCCGTTCTCCGCGGCCGACCCGGTGGGCACGCCGCGCGATCTGAACACCGGCGCGCCCGGCTTCGCCACGGCGCTGCGCGGGGCGGTGGCCGAGCTGCGCGCGGCCGGCATCCCGCTCGACGCCCCGCTGGGCGAGCACCAGTTCGTGGTGCGGGGCGGCCAGCGCATCCCCGTGCACGGCGGTACGGGCACGGGCGTGTGGAACATGACGGTCCCCGTGTGGGACGCGGCGGCCGGGGCCTACACGGAGGTGCGGCACGGCACGAGCCACGTCCAGGCGGTGGGCTGGGACGGCGGCCGGTGCCCGGTCGCGCGGACGCTGCTGTCGTACTCCCAGTCGTCCGACCCGGGATCGCCGCACCACGCCGACCAGACCCGGCTGTACTCGCAGGAGCGGTGGGTGACCGCGCGGTTCTGCGAGCGGGACATCCTGCGCGACCCGTCGCTGCGGGTGGTGCGCGTGGCGCAGTGACCCTCCGCGTGCCGCCCCTCAGGGGCTGAACGAGAGGAACACGAAGGCGGCGAACAGCAGCAGGTGGACGCCGCTCTGCAGGAGTGTGGCGCGTCCGGGCACCACGGTCAGGGCGCTCACCACGGCGGTGAGCGCCAGCAGCACCAGGTGGACGGAGCCCAGTCCCAGGACCAGGGGCCCGGACAGCCACACGGAGACGAGCGCGATCGTCGGCACGGTCAGCCCGATGCTGGCGATCGCGGACCCGTAGGCCAGGTTGAGGCTGGTCTGGACGCGTGCGCCGCGCGCGGCGCGCAGGGCGGCCAGGGTCTCCGGCAGCAGGACCATGAGGGCGATGACGACGCCGACGACCGCCGTGGGCAGGCCGGCGGTCTCCACGCCCGACTCGATCGTCGGCGAGACGAGCTTGGCCAGGCCGACGACGGCGACGAGCGCGACCATGAGCAGGCCGAGGCTCCACCCGGTGGCCGCGCGGCCGGGCCGCGGGGCGTGCCCGTCGCGGTCGACGGGCACGCCGTCGACGGTGACGGGCAGGAAGTACTCCCGGTGGCGGACCGTCTGCACGGTGACGAAGAGTCCGTACAGGCTGAGGGAGGCCACGGCGGCGAAGGCGAGCTGCGCCCCGGTGAACTCGGGACCCGGGGTGCCGGTGGTGAAGGCGGGCAGCACGAGGGTCGTCGTGGCGAGGGTGGTGACGGTGGCGAGGGCGCCGCCGGAGCCCTCGGCGTTGAAGACGGCGACCCGGTCGCCCCGGAAGGTCGCCACGAGCAGGGACAGCCCGACGATGCCGTTGCAGGTGATCATGACGGCGGCGAACACCGTGTCACGGGCGTACGTGGCCGCCTTGTCGCCGCCCGAGGCCATCAGCATGACGATCAGGCCGACCTCGATGACGGTCACGGCGACGGCGAGGACGAGCGACCCGAAGGGTTCGCCGACGCGGTGGGCGACCACTTCGGCGTGGTGGACGGCGGACAGGACGGCCCCGGCCAGGCAGAGGCCGACGACGGCGACGGCGGCTCCGGGCAGGTCGCGGCCCCAGCCGAGGGCGAGGACGACCAGTGCCGCGAGCGGGACCCAGGTGGTGCGCTCCCGCCACGGACGCGGCGGGGCGGCCCCGTCCCCGGGCCCCGGTCCGGCGGCGGGGCTCCGGTCCCCGTCGGTCTGCGTACCCATGCGGCCACGCTGCCAGAGCGGGGGGCGGCCCGCACGCCGACGGGGCTGATGGGGTCTCAGTTCCGCTGCCCGCCTCCTTGACGGGTGGGTGCGGCGGTAAGAAAGTTTCACCTGATGTACGCGACGGCGAAGGTTTCCTTCAGACGGCGGTGCCGTGGGCGGGGAGGGCGGGCATGGTGCGGGAGCCGGTTGCGGGCGGGTTCGGGCGCCGTACGTTCGGCGGCGGGGTGCTGGCACTGGGAGGTGCGCTGGTGATCGGCCCGCTTCCGGGGGCGGCCGCGGCGGACCGGGAGGGCGCCGGGGCGCCGCCGGGCGCTTTTGACGGGCCCTCGGGGCGGACGGCCGGGGCGGTGCTGCGGCACGGCACGGCCGAGCAGGCCGGGCTGCTGCCCCACCACCTCGACCTGCTGGTCGCCGACGCCGAGCGGTTCCTCGGCCCCTCCCCCACGCACCCCTGGTACGCGGGCGCGGTGCTCCTCGCGGGACGCGGCCGGACCGTGGCGCTGCACCAGGCGATCGGCTACGCGGTGCGGTACGCGGCGTACGACGAGACGACCGGGCGGGGCGTGGAGCTGCCGCCGGAGCGGCGGATCGCGATGCGCGAGGACACCGTCTTCGACCTGGCCTCGCTGACCAAGCTGTTCACCTCGCTCCTGGCGGTGCAGCTGCTGGAGCGGGGCGCGCTGGAGCTGGAGGGCCGGGTCGCCGAGCGCCTGCCGGACTTCGGCGGGGGCGGGAAGGACGGCATCACGGTGCGTCAGCTGCTGACGCACACCTCGGGGCTGCGCGCCTGGCTGCCGCTGTACCAGGAGCCCACGCGGGAGGGGAAGCTGCGGCTGCTGTGGCAGGAGCGGCCCTTGGACCCGCCCGGCACGGTGTACCGGTACTCCGACCTGAACCTGATCGCGCTGCAGCTGCTGCTGGAGGAGGTCACCGGGCGTCCGCTGGACGTGCTGCTGCGCGAGCGGATCACGGGCCCGCTCGGGATGCGGCGCACCCGGTTCAACCCGCCCGCCTCCTGGCGGCCGAGGATCGCCGCGACGGAGGACGCGCGCCGGCCGTGGTCGGGGCTCGACCGGGGCATGGTGTGGGGCGAGGTGCACGACGAGAACGCGTACGGGTTCGGCGGGGTCGCCGGGCACGCGGGCGTCTTCTCCTGCGCCTGGGACCTGGCGGTCCTCGCCCGCACGCTGCTGGACGGCGGTGCCTACGGCGCCGCGCGGATCCTGCGGCCGGAGTCGGTGGAGCTGATGTTCACGGACTTCAACACCGCGTTCCCCGGTGACGAGCACGGGCTGGGCTTCGAGCTGTACCAGCACTGGTACATGGGCGCGATGGCCACCCCGCGCACGGCCGGGCACACCGGGTTCACCGGGACGAGCCTGGTCCTGGACCCGACGACCGACTCGTTCCTGGTGCTGCTGGGCAACTCGGTGCACCCGGTGCGGAGCTGGCGCTCGGGGTCGGCGCCGCGGGTCGCCGTCGCCGACCGCATGGCCCGCGCGGTGCCGGTGCGCCCGGCACGCGGCCGCACCGCCTGGTTCGCCGGGACGGCGTCGGCCGCGACCGCGACGCTGGCCCTGCCCGCCCTGCGGCCCGCGACGGCGCGGGCGCGGCTGCGGTGCGTCCTGTGGTGGGACACCGAGCCGGGGGCGGACGCCCTGGTCCTGGAGGCGTCGGCGGAACCGGCCGGGGACGGCGCGGCGCGGTGGCGGCCGGTGCCGTTCGTCACCGTACGGCCGGGCGGGGAGCCGGCGGAGCACCCGGGCGGGTCGGTGGCGGGCTGGTCGGGGCGGGTCTGGCACCGGCTGGAGGCGGACCTGTCGGCGTGGTCGGGCGCCGGTCCCGTCCGGCTGCGCTGGCGGTACACGACCGACACCCGCTACGTGGGGCGCGGCGTGTACGTGGACGGGCTGCGCGTCCTGGACGGCGGGCGGACGCTGTTCGACGAGGCGCGGCCGTCGGACGCGGCGCTGATCGAGGCGGACGGCTGGACGGCGTCGGCCGACTGAACACCCCCGACGATCAAGGGGACGGCCCGACGGATTATGGTCAAGGACCATGATTTCAGAAGGATTTGCGGGATATCTGGACCGTCTCGGCATCGCCCCCTCCGGGACCCCGTCCACGCAGGAACTCTTCGCGTTGCAGCGGGCGCACCTGGAGCGGATCCCGTACGAGAACATCGGCATCCAGCTGGGCCGGCCGCCCGGCATGGAGGCGGAGGTGTCGGTACGCCGGTTCGCGGCCGGGCAGGGCGGCTACTGCTTCCACCTGAACGGCGGCTTCGCCGCGCTGCTGGAGTCCCTCGGGTACGACGTGGCGCGGCACGTCGGCGGCGTCCACCAGGACCCGGCGGGACGGGGCGCGACCGGCGACCACATGGCGCTGACCGTGCGGGTGGACGGCGGGGACTGGTTCGTGGACGTCGGCCTGGGCGACGGGCCGCACGAGCCGCTGCCGCTGCGCGCCGGGACGTACCGGCAGGGCCCGTTCACGTACCGGATGGAGCCCTCGGCGACCGAGCCGGACGGGTGGACGTTCCACAACGACGGGCACGGCTCGTTCCCCGTGATGGAGTTCCGGGGCGGGGCGGCCGCGCCGGAGGACTTCGCCGACGAGCACCGGCGGCTGTCGACGGCCGCGGACTCCCCGTTCGTGACGACGTTCACGGCGCTGCGCCGCGACCCGGACACCGTGCACGTGCTGCGCGGCCGGGTGCTCCTGCGGATCGGCGCGGCGGGCGTGGAGCAGCGCGTCGTGGACGCCCCGGACGAGTGGTTCGGGCTGCTCGCGGACGCCTTCCGCCGCGACCTGGGCGACCTGGACGCGGCCGACCGCGCGGCCCTGTGGGAGCGGGTGAGCCGCGCCCACGAGGCGTGGCTGGAATCCCGGCGGGAGACGGCCGGACGGGCCTGACCCGGCGGGCCCCGCCCCCGGATGCGGGCGGGGGGCGGGGCGGGGAGACTGGCGGTGGGGGGTCACCCGGCGAGAGGACGACCCATGTCCATGATGGACAAGATCAAGAGCATGCTGAAGGGGCACGAGGGTCACGCAGGCAAGGGCGTCGACAAGGCCGGCGACTACGTCGACAAGCGGACGCAGGGCCGGTACGGCGGCCACGTCGACACCGCGCAGGAACGGCTCAAGGACCAGCTGGGCCGCGACCCTGAGCAGCGCCGGGAACCGCCGCCCCAGACCTGACCTCCCCCGTGCACGGGTCCCCGGGCCGGCCGCGTCGCGCGGCCGGCCCGGAGCCGTGTCGCGGGGCGCACGCGCGGGGCCGGCCGGCGCGTCGGCCGGCCGGGGCCGGGTCGGCGGCACCGCCGGGCGGGCGCCCGGCGCGGGTGCTTGCCGTCCCCGCCCGCACCGCCGCCCGGGACGGACGGGGACGGCGAGGCGCCGGGTGCCCGTCGTCCGGTCACGGGCGGCGGCCGGACGTCATCCGGTCACGGGCGGCGGGCGGACGTCATCCGGTCACGGGCGGGCGGCGGGCCGCGGCGACGCGCCGGTGCAGTTCGACGGCCTCCGCGTGCCGGCCCAGCTGCTCCAGGCACTGCGCCTCGTCGTTGCGGCTGGCGAGGGTGTCCGGGTGGTCCGGGCCCAGGACCCGCTCCCGTGCCGCGGCGACGTGCCGGTACCCGGCGAGCGCCTCGCCCCAGCGCCCGAGCCAGCCCAGGCACACGGCGACCTCCCGGCCGCTGACCAGCGTGTCCGGGTGGTCCGGGCCCAGCACCCGGCCGCGGGCCCCGGCGACCTCGCGGGCCTCGGCGAGGGCCTCCTCCCAGCGGCCCAGGCGGCCCAGGTCGACCCCGAGGCCGTGCCGGGCGCGCAGGGTCTCCGGGTGGTCGGGGCCCTGCACCCGGGTGCGGGCCGCGACCAGGTCCCGGTACAGCTCCAGCGCCTCCTCGCCGCGGCCCAGGCGGCTCAGGCAGATGCCGGCCTCGTAGCGGGCGGCGAGGGTGTCGGGGTGCTCCGGGCCGAGGACGCGGGCGCGGGCGCCGGCGACCTCCCGGTAGGCGTCCAGCGCGTCGGCCCAGCGGTCGAGCCGGCCGAGGACGTGGGCCGCCTCGTGGAGCGTGTCCAGCGTGTCGGGGTGGCCGGGGCCCAGGAGCCGGGCGCGGGCGGCCGCCACCTCGCGGCCCGCGCGGTACGCCTCCTCCAGGCGGCCGAGCCGGCCGAGCGTGAACGCGAGGTCGTGCCGGCAGCGCAGGGTGTCCGGGTGGTCGGCGCCCATGACGCGCTCGCGGGCGGTGAGGACGTCGGCGTACACCCGGTGGGCCTCGGTGTGGCGGCCGAGCCGTCCCAGGACGTGCGCCGTCTCCTGACGGGCCGTGAGCGTGTCGGGGTGCTGCGGGCCGAGGACGCGGGCGCGGCCCTCGGCGACGCGGCCGAACCCGCGCAGCGCGTGGGCGAGGTGGCCGGCGCGGCCGAGGGCGAGGGCGTGCTCGTACCGGCTGGCCAGGGTGTCCGGGTGGTCGGGGCCGAGGACCCGTTCGCGCTCGTCGGCGACGGCGCGGTGCACCTCGCCAGCCTCCTCCCAGTGGCCCAGGCGGCCCAGGCCGAGCCCCGCGCCGTGGCGGCCGGCCAGGACGGCGAGGAGGTCGGGCTCCGGCGCGGGAGGCGGGAACGGGACGGCGGGAGGGGTGGCGGGCGCGGCGGGGACGCCCGGTGGGGGCGTGCCGGGGAGCGCGGGCGCGGTGTGCGGGCGCGGGGGTGCCGCCGTGCCGGTGGTCCACTGGCCGGTGAGCGCCGCGGCCGGGTCCTCCGGTGGGGGCGCGGCGTGCGGCAGGGCCGCGCCGACGGACTTGCGGCCGGTGGTCATGGACCGGGTCCAGGCGGGGAGCCGCGACGCGGGGGCGGCGGGCCCCGGCGCGGTGCGGAGGGGCACGTACCCGGACGGTCCCGCGCCCGGGTGGTACGGCGGGTCGAGCCGGTGCGCGTCCGGGTGGTGCGCGCCGGGGTGGTACGCGTCCGGGTGGTGGGGCGCGCCGGCGGACAGGACGGCACGGCGGGTGCCGGTGATGCGGCGCCGCAGGTCGCCCGCGTCGGCGGGGCGGGCCTCGGGGGCCTTGGCCAGCAGGTCCAGCACGATCCGCTCGAACAGCGGCGGCAGGTCCGCGCGGCGCTTGCGCGGCGGTTCGGGCGGGATGTCGCGGTGGCCGACGAGGATCGCCCAGGCGTCGTCCTGGTCGAACGGCGGGACGCCGGTGGCGATCTCGTACAGGACGCAGCCCAGCGAGTACAGGTCGCTGCGGTGGTCGACCTGGCCGCCGCTGATCTGCTCGGGTGACATGTAGTGCGGTGTGCCCATGGCGATGCCGGTGCCGGTGAGGCGGGAGGAGGCGCCGACGCCGTCGCCGAGGCGGGCTATCCCGAAGTCGCAGATCTTCACCGTGCCGTCCGCGAGCCGCATGATGTTCGCGGGCTTGAGGTCGCGGTGGACGACGCCCTGGCGGTGGGTGTAGGCGAGGGCGTCGGCGATCTGCTCGGCGATGTCGACGACGTCGTGCACCGGCAGCGGGTGGTGCGCGTTGTCCCCCAGCAGCTGGCTGAGGTTGCGGCCCTCCAGCAGCTCCATGACCAGGTACGGCGTGCCGTCCGCCTCGCCGAAGTCGTGGACCACCGTCACGCCGCGGTGCTGGAGGGAGGCGGCGACGCGGGCCTCGCGCCGGAACCGCTCGCGCAGCACCCCCAGGAGGTCCGGTTCCTGCCGCGGCCCCAGGGGCTTGAGGCACTTCACGGCGACCCGGCGGCCGAGCGACTCGTCGGTGGCCCGCCACACCTCCCCCATGCCGCCGCGCCCGATCACCTCCAGCAGCCGGTAGCGGCCGTGGATGAGCCTGGTCTCCGCCATCGCGTGTCGTCGCCCCCGTCGTTCGCTGCGCCTCCCCGGCCCGTCCAGTATGGAGCCCTGTCTGCGGAGTTTGTACGGGGCGGTGCGGGTGTCGGCGCCGGGGCGCGGCGCGGGGGGGCGCGGGATCCGGCCCCCCTCGGCCGCGGGCGGCCCGGCGCGCGACCGCGGTCGCGGCCGCGGTCGCGGTCGCGGTCGCGGTCAGCCGGCGATGATCACCGCCATGACGGCGAAGAGGGCGGCCACCAGGACGACCACCACCAGGATCATCGCCAGCGGGGCCTTCGCCCAGCCCGTCGTGGGGTTGTGGGTCTCGCGGGGGCCCGCTCCGGGGGTGCTGCCCTCGGCCGGCGGGGTCTCGCCGGGGCGCACCGAGCCGCCGGCGTCCAGCCCCGGGGTGCGGTCGGGATCGGGGTCGGGGGGATTGATGTGGTGGGTCATGGGGGTTCGTGTGCGCAGCTTCGGGGATTTCATGCGCTTTCTCCGGGTACCCCGGATCTCTCCGGACCGTGTCGACGGTCCGGTCAGGGCCGTCGAGGAGGAGTGTGTCCATGGTCTTCGACCCGCTGTCCGGTTCGCTGTGGATGGAGTACGCGCCGGGGCCGGCCCGTCCGGCCCTCGAGGGGTCGGTCGAGACGGAGGTCGCCGTCGTGGGCGGCGGCATCGCGGGGCTGTGCACGGCGTGGGAGCTGGCGCGGGCCGGGCATCCCGTGGTGCTGCTGGAGGCGGACCGGATCGCCACCGGCGTGACCGGCCACACGACGGCGAAGCTGTCCGCGCTGCACGGGCAGGTGTACGCGGACGTGAAGTCGGTGCACGGCGCGCGGGCGGCGCGGCTGTACGCGCACTCGCAGCAGCTGGCCGTCGAGCGCGTGGCCGAGGTGAGCGAGGAGCTGGGCATCGACTGCGACCTGGAGCGCCTCCCCGCGTACACGTACACGGAGGACCCCGGGCAGACGGACGGGCTGCGGGCCGAGGCGGACGCGGCGCTGGAGGCGGGGCTCCCCGCGTCGTACCTGACGACGACGTCGCTGCCCTTCCCGGTGGCGGGCGCGGTGCGGCTGGAGGGGCAGGCGCAGTTCCACCCGAGGAAGTACCTGCTGGGGCTCGCCGCGGACCTGGAGCGGCTCGGCGGGCGGATCTACGAGCGGACCCGGGTGACGCGGCTGAAGGAGGGCACGCCGTGCGAGGTGACCACCGAGCGGGGTGACACGGTGGTCGCGCGGCACGTGGTCGTGGCCACGCACTACCCGGTGTTCGACCGGGCGCTGCTGTTCACGCGGCTGGAGCCGAAGCGGGAGCTGGTCGTGGCGGGCCCGATCCCGGCGGACCGCGACCCGGGCGGGATGTTCCTGACGCCGGATGGCGGTACGCGGTCGGTCCGGACGGCCCCCACCGGGGAGGAGGGCCGGCGGATGCTGATCGTGACCGGGGAGAAGTTCACGCCGGGCACCTCGGAGGAGGGCGAGGTCGGCGAGCGGTACGCGCGGCTGGAGGAGTGGGCGCGGGAGCGGTTCGGGCCGCTGGAGATCACCCACCGGTGGGCGACGCAGGACAACTGGACGACGGACCGGGTGCCGTACGTGGGGCGGCTGCACGCCGGGGCGCGGCACGTGTACGTGGCGACCGGGTTCGCCGGGTGGGGCATGAGCGGCGGGGTGATGGCGGGGTCGCTGCTGGCGGCGCGGATCCGGGGCCGGGACCCGGCCTGGACGTCGCTGTACGACCCGGTGCGGCTGCGCCCGCTGCGGGAGGTGCCGGCGATGCTGCGGCTCCAGGCGCAGGTGGCGAAGCACTTCGTGGGCGACCGGACGCCGGGCGCGTACGCCGATTCGGTCGCGGACGTGGGTCCCGGCCAGGGGTCGGTGGTGCGGGTCGGCGGGCGGCTGCTCGCGGTGCACCGGGACGAGGCGGGGGCGCTGCACGCGGTGTCCGCGCGCTGTACGCACCTGGGGTGCGTGGTGCACTTCAACGACGCGGAGACGGCCTGGGAGTGCCCGTGCCACGGGTCGCGGTTCGACGTGGAGGGGCGGGTCGTGGAGGGGCCCGCGACGCGGCCCCTGGACCGGGAGGACGTGGAGGACACCCGGGACGGCGCGGACTGACCGGGGGCGTGTGACGGGAGCGTGGAAGGGCCACGCCGCGCGGGGTGCGCGGCGTGGCCCTTCGGGGTGGGGTCGGTCAGGGCAGGAGCTCGTCGAGGGCCGCCCTGCCCTTCTCGGCCATCCTGCGCTCGGCCCAGGCGAGGTTCTTGGGATTGACGTCGCGCCCGGAGGCGAGGACCAGGTCCTCGGCGGTGAACTCGCCTTCGGCGCCGCTGTGCAGGATGGCGTCGGGGGTGACGCCACCCCGCCGCCGGGAGCTCGTCTCGGGTTCTTCGGTCATGCCGCCTCCTTGTTCGTCCGGCACTCGCCATTGTCGTCGCCGGCCGGCGCTCACGCGACCTCAGGAGGGACCGGCGGCCCCGGGCGCGGGGGCGAAGCCGCCGGTGACGGTGGCCCGCTCGCCGTCGGCGCCGATCGCGGTGACGGTGAAGCGGTCGCCGCCCGCGTCCCGGCCGCCCTCGGCGTGGTTGTACTGGCCCGCGAAGACGTGCCGGCCGACGGGGACGGTGCGGCCCTCGCGGAGGGTCCAGGTGTAGACGACGGCGTTCCCCTCCTCGCGCACGGACGCGGTGAAGTGCCCGGCGGGCAGGGTGCGCCAGTTCCCGGTGTCGGCGACGCCGCCGGTCTGGGCGACCCGCAGTTCGACGGTGAGCCCCGTGAGGGCGGTGCCGGTGCCGAGGGTGATGTTCGACTGCGCCCAGAAGCGGTTGCTGTGCGGGTCGACGCCGCCCTGGGCCCGCAGGAACCCGTCCACGGCGCTCGTCGGGGCCGGCGTGGTGGGGGTGGCCGGCGGCGGCGGGTCGGCGACTCCGGAGGGGGCCGGGGCGTCCTCCTGGAGGACCGCCCGCACACCGAGGCCGCCGACCGCCAGGACGGCGGCGACGGCGGCGGTGGCCAGGGCGATGCGCGGCCACCGCGGGGCGGCGGGCCGGTGGTGGCGCCGGGGGGCGGGGGCGGGCTCGGCCATGCCCCGCTCCACGCGCGCGAGGATCCGCGCCCGGTCGGGCTGGTGCGACCGGGCGGCGGCCCGGAGCGCTCGCTGCAGCTCGTCCACTACTTCCTTCCTCCGACCAGCTCCGACGCGGCGGCGCGGGTGCCGAGCAGCTGTTCCAGCTGCGCCATGGCCTTGGATGTCTGGCTCTTCACCGTACCCACGGATATGCCGAGGGTGAGAGCGGTTTCCCGCTCGGACAGGTCGAAGGCGTGGCGCAGCACGACGCACGCCCGCTTGCGGAACGGCAGCCGGCGCAGGGCGCCCTGCACGTCGACGACGGCCGGCACGTCGGGGCCCTCGGTGTACTCGGCGCGCTGCGACCAGAACAGGGCGACGCGGCGGCGCTCCCGTACGGCGCTGCGGATGCGGCTGCGGGCGAGGTTCGCGACGACGCCGCGGGCGTAGGCGGTGGGGTGCTGGGCGGCGCGTACGCGGTCCCAGCGGTGCCACAGGGCGAGGAGGGCGTCGGCCGCGAGGTCGTCGGCGGCGTCCGCCTCGCCCGTGAGGAGGTGGGCGAGGCGTGCCAGCTCGGCGTAGTGGCGCTCGAAGAACTCGTGGAACTCCGTGGCGGCGTCCTCGGTGGATGTTCCCACGGGCGGCCTCTCCCCTGCGCGTCGTCGCGCTGCTTCGGTGTCGTGCTGTCGGTGCTGGTGTGCTCGAACTGCCCCCGTTGATCGTGGCGTCGAGATGGCGGGCGATATTAGCAAGCCGTGATCATCCCGCGAACGCGTGGCCCTCGCGTCCCTGTCCCGCGTCCGGCAGGACCAGCAGCGAACCGCTCAGCGGGTGCGGGCGGTCGAGGCCGGTGCGGGCGGTCGTGACGTACAGGTCCCGCAGGCCCGGACCGCCGAACGCGCAGGCGGTGGGGCGGCGTACGGGCAGGGGGACGGTCCGGTCGAGCCGGCCGTCCGGGGTGTAGCGGCGGAGGGCGGCGCCGTCCCAGAGGGCGACCCAGACGCAGCCGTCCGCGTCGACGGTGAGCCCGTCGGGGAAGCCCGCGCCGGCTTCCACGGTGGCCAGCGGGCGGCGGTCGACGACGTGCCCGCCGTCGGTGCGCAGGACTTCGATGCGGCGCGTGGGGGTGTCGACGTAGTAGACGAGGCCGCCGTCGGGGCTCCAGCCGGTTCCGTTGCTGACGGTCACCTCGGGCAGGAGCGTGGTGGCCGTGCCGTCCGGGGCGATCCGGGTGAGGGCGCCGCCGCCGGGTGCCTCGTCGTAGCGCATGGTGCCGGCCCACAGGCTGCCGTCGGGGGCGACCGCGGCGTCGTTGCCGCGGCGGCCGTCGACGGGGTCGTGGAGGAGCCAGCGGAACGTGCCGTCGGGGTCGTACAGCCCTATGCCGTCACGGAGGTTGACGACGTGTCCGCCGCCGGCGCGGGGCTTGGCGGCGCCGACGTGCTGGGCGGTGAGCATGACCGTGCGGCGGCCGTCGGCGGGGGCGTAGGTGTGGAGGCGGGAGCCGAGGACGTCGACCCAGACGAGGCGGTCGGCGGCCGGGTCCCAGGTGGGGCCCTCGCCGAGCCGCGCGGTCTCCCGCACGGCGACCTCGACGCGGACGGGGCGGCTCACCGGGTGCCCCGGTGGCCGAGGCGGGCGGAGAGGTCGGCGGCGCCCTTGGCGGCCAGTTCGGCGAGTTCGGCCTCGCGCTCCTCGCTCCAGCGGATCATGGGGACGGAGATGGACAGGGCGGCGACGACCCGGCCGGCGCCGTCGCGCACGGGCGCGGCGACGCAGCTGACGTCGGGGTTGGACTCGCGGTGCTCGGTGGCGATGCCGCGCTCCCGGACGGTGTCGAGGGCGGCGCGCAGGTCGTCGGGGTCGGTGAGGCTGTCGGGGGTCATGGCGACGAGGTCGTGCCCCTCGACGCGGGCGTCGAACTCGTCCTGGGAGAGCGACGCGAGCAGCATCTTGCCGACGGAGGTGCAGTGGGCGGGGAGCCGGCGGCCGGCGGCGGACACCATGCGCACCGCGTGCGTGGAGTCGACCTTGGCGATGTAGATGACGTCCAGGTCCTCCAGGATGGCGACGTGGACGGTCTCGTCGCAGGTCTCGGCGACCTCGCGGGCGACGCGCTGGCCCTCGGCGGCGAGGTCGAGCTGCTCGGCGTAGCGGCTGCCGAGCTGGTACGCGCGGACGCCGAGGCGGTAGCGGCCGGGCTGCTCGGGGAGGGGCACGAGGTAGGAGCGGGCGGCGAGCGTGGTGACGAGCTCGTGCACGGTGGTGCGGGGCAGTTGCAGCCTGCGGGTGATCTCCGGTGCGGAGAGCGTGCCGTCTCCGTCGAGGAAGAGCTCCAGAATGTCGAGCGCCCTGGTCACCGCGGGAACCAGTCGTCCCATGAGGCCACCCACCCCTTCGTTCGAAACCCCGGCCAGTGGCCGGTATGACGAACACAGGCTACTCAGCGGTTCCTTCGCGGGCAATGGGCGGGACGGGACCGCCGGAACGCGGTCCGCCGAGCGGGGGACGCGTGAACCATTGACACCCCGGGCGGGGGCTGATTACGGTCACGCCACGATTTCGAACGTGTGACGAAATACCGAACACACCCAACGTATCGAACGGACTCTAGGGGCAACTACCGTGCGCATCACGGGAATCACCACTCATGTCGTCGGGACCCCCTGGCGCAATCTCACCTACGTGCTCGTCCACACCGACGAGGGCCTGACCGGCGTCGGCGAGACCCGCATGCTGGGCCACACCGACGCCCTCGTCGGCTACCTGCGGGAGGCGGAGGCCAACCACATCGCGGGGTCCGACCCGTTCGCCGTCGAGGACCTCGTCCGGCGGATGAAGTACGGTGACTACGGCCGGGCCGGCGAGATCGTCATGTCCGGCATCGCCGTCGTGGAGATGGCCTGCTGGGACATCAAGGGCAAGGCGCTGGGCGTCCCGGTCTGGCAGCTGCTGGGCGGCAAGGTCACGGACCGGGTCAAGGCGTACGCGAACGGCTGGTACACGACGGAGCGGACCCCGGAGGCCTACCACAAGGCCGCCCAGGGGGTCATGGCGCGCGGCTACCGGGCGCTGAAGATCGACCCGTTCGGCACCGGCCACCTCGAACTGGACGCCGAGCAGACCCGGTACGCGGTCTCGCTGATCGAGGCGGTGCGGGACGCGATCGGGCCGGACGCCGAGCTGATGCTGGAGATGCACGGCCGGTTCAGCCCCGCCACCGCCGTGCGCCTGGCCCGGGAGCTGGCGCCGTACCGGCCGGCGTGGCTGGAGGAGCCGGTGCCGCCGGAGAACCTGAAGGCGCTGAAGAAGTTCGCCGACAAGGTGGACCTGCCGGTGGCGACGGGAGAGCGGATCCACGACCGGATCGAGTTCCGCGAGCTGTTCGAGTCGCAGGCCGTCGACATCATCCAGCCGGACCTCGGGCACATCGGCGGCATCCTGGAGACCCGCAAGCTGGCGGCGACCGCCGAGACCCACTACATGCTGGTCGCCCCGCACAACGTGGGCGGCAGCGTGCTGACCGCGGCCTCGCTCCAACTGGCCGCCTGCACGCCCAACTTCAAGATCCTGGAGCACTTCAACGACTTCGCGGACGCGGAGATCAAGAAGGTGGTCAAGGGCGCGCCGCAGGTGGACCCCGAGACCGGCTGCTTCGAGGTGTCGCACGCACCCGGCCTCGGCGTGGAGCTGGACGTGGACGCGGCGGCGGAGTTCCCGCAGCAGCAGGCCCGGTTCGACCTGTGGGCCGAGGGCTGGGAGAAGCGCGCCCCGAAGGGCGCCAGGTGAGCCCGACGCCCGACGCCGCGGACCGGCCGGCGGGCGCCGTCGGCCGGTCCGTGGTCATCGACCGGCCGGGCGTCCACCGGCTGGTCGAGCGGGAGGTGCCGGTGCCGGGGCCCGGCGAGGTGCTGGTCCGGGTCGCGGCGGCCGGGATCTGCATGAGCGACCGCGAGGTGCTCGACGGCCACCGCGCCCCCGGCTACGTCCGCTACCCGGTGACGCCCGGTCACGAGTGGGCCGGGACGGTGGAGGCCGTGGGCGCCGGGGTGGACCCCGCGCTGGTGGGCCGGCGGACGGTCGCCGAGGGGTTCCGGTCGTGCGGGACGTGCGAGCGGTGCCGGTGCGGGGAGACGAGCCTGTGCACCGGCGGGTACGCCGAGACGGGGTTCACCGAGCCAGGCGCGTTCGCCGACCACCTGACGGTGCCCGCGCGGCTGCTGCACCCGCTGCCCGACGACGCCGACCTGCGGGCCGCGGCACTGCTGGAGCCGGCCGCGGTGAGCGCGGCCGCGGTGCGCGCGGGCCGGCCGCGCCCCACGGAGCGCGTGGCCGTGGTGGGCGCGGGCACCCTGGGGCTGCTGGCCGTGCAGCTGCTGGCCGCCTCCTCGCCGGCGGAGCTGGTGGTGGTCGACCCGCGGGCGGCGCGCGCCGGCGCGGCGCTGCGGTTCGGGGCCACCGACGCCCTGACGCCCCAGGACGCCGAGGCGCTGCACGGGCGGTTCGACCTGGTCGTGGAGACGGCCGGGGCACCCTCCACTGCGGCGTCGTCGTGCCTGCTGGCGCGGCGGGGCGGCCGGGTGGTGCTGACCGGGATGTTCTCGGCGGGCGCGACCGGGATCGACCCGGTGCACCTGTCGGTGAGCCAGCTGGAGATCCGCAGCGTCTTCGGCGCGTCGTCGGCGGCGTGGGCGGACGCGGTACGGGCCTTCGCGCTCGGCCTGCTGGACCCGGCGCCGCTGGTCACCCACGAGTTCCCGCTGGAGCGGTTCGCCGAAGCGGTCGCGCTGGTGGGCAGCGGCGACCCGAAGGCCGGGAAGGTGCTGCTGCGCCCCTGACCGGCCCCGACACGTGCGGCGGCGCGGGGCGCGCCCGACGGCCCCCGCGCCGCCGCACACCCCAAGATCCGAATGTCGTACGAAATTTCGAACAGCTATGGATTCGACCGATCCCCGAGGAGTCCTGTGACCTCCCCGTCCGCACCCCGCCGCCCGGGCGCCGATGCCCTCGCCCGCATCGGCCATCCCTCCCCCGACCCCGACCCGGCCGACGCGTCCCCGCACACCTTCCCCGACGGCGGGGTGTGGCGCACCGAGATCCCGTCCGTCGAGGGCCCCGAGGCGCTCGCGGTCGTGATGAAGGAGAGCGCCCGGCTCGACGTCCCCGTCCACCGGATCAGCCAGGGCAGCGGCGTGTGGATGCTCACCGACGCCGAGATCACCGAGATGGTGGAGTCCTGCGCGGAACGGGACGTCGAACTGTGCCTGTTCACCGGGCCGCGCGGCACCTGGGACATCGGCGCGGCCACCCGCACCGACTCGGGCGGCGCCGGGCTGCGCGCCCGCGGCCACGACGCGCTCGCCGGATGCGTGGAGGACGCGCTGCGCGCCACCGCGCTGGGCGTGCGCTGCCTGCTCGTCGCCGACGAGGGGGTGCTGTGGACGCTGCACCGGCTGCGCGCGTCCGGCACGCTGCCGGCGGACACCACGTTCAAGCTGTCCGCGCTGACCGGGCCGGTCAACCCGGCCTCGTACGCCGTGTACGAGCGGCTGGGAGCCGACTCCCTCAACGTCCCCTCGGACCTGACGCTCGCGCACCTGACCGAGATCCGCCGTGTCAGCCGCGCCCCCATGGACATGTACGTGGAGGCCCCCGACGACCTCGGCGGCTACATCCGGATGTACGAGGCGGCCGAGCTGATCCGGCGCGGCGCGCCGCTGTACCTGAAGTTCGGGCTGAGCCGGTCCCCCGGCATCTACCCGTACGGCGCCCAGCTCCGCGACACGACCCTCGCCACCGCGCGGGAACGGGTCCGGCGCGGGCGCCTGGTCCTGGACCTGCTGGCCCGGCACGGCGCGGACGGCGGCATGTCGCCGCTCGGTTCACGGCTCCCGGGCGACCTGAGGCGTTTCTCCGTCCCGGAAGGTGACTGACCCATGCGCACCCGCACAGCCCGCGTCGCGGGCGCCGCCCTCGCGGCGGCCCTGCTCACCGTCTCGCTCACCGCCTGCGGCCAGGAGGCCCGGGGCGGCAGCCGCTACAAGCCGCCGGCCGGCAAGGGCGGCACCATCGGCCTGGCCATGCCGACCAAGGCGTCGGAGCGGTGGATAGCCGACGGCGAGAACATGGCGAAGCAGTTCCGGAAGGCCGGCTACGAGACCGACCTGCAGTACGGCGACGACAAGGTCGAGAACCAGATCGCCCAGATCGAGAACATGATCACCAAGGGCCGGCGGCTGCTGGTGGTCGCCGCCATCGACGGCTCGGCGCTCACCGAGGTGCTCCAGCGGGCGGAGGACGCCGGCATCCCGGTGATCTCCTACGACCGGCTGATCATGGGCAGCGAGCACGTCGACTACTACGCCTCGTTCGACAACGAGCGGGTGGGCGAGCTCCAGGCCCGCTACATCGTCGACAAGCTGAAACTCGGCGAGCCGGCGAAGGGCGCGGGGCGCCCGCACCACATCGAGCTGTTCGCCGGCTCCCCGGACGACAACAACACCAAGTACTTCTGGAACGGCGCCGTCAAGGTGCTGAAGCCCTACCTGGACAGCGGGCAGCTGGTGGTGCGCAGCGGGCAGACGCGGCTGAACCAGGTGACGACGCTGCGCTGGGACGGCGGCACCGCGCAGAAGCGCATGGACGACCTGATCAGCAAGAACTACGGCGACGCCCGGGTCGACGCGGTGCTCTCCCCGTACGACGGGATCTCGATCGGCATCATCTCCGCCCTCAAGAGCGCCGGGTACGGCACGGCGGCCCAGCCGCTGCCCGTGGTCACCGGGCAGGACGCGGAGCTGGCGTCGGTGAAGTCCGTCATCCGGGGCGAGCAGACGCAGACGGTGTTCAAGGACACCCGCGAACTCGCCGCGAAGGCCGTGGAGATGGGCGACGCGGTGCTGAACGGGCGCAAGCCCCAGGTCAACAACACGAAGGACTACCACAACGGCAAGAAGATCGTGCCGTCCTTCCTCCTGGACCCGGTCAGCATCGACCGGACCAACACCGGGCTCCTCGTCGACGAGGGCTACTTCACCGCCGGGCAGCTGAAGTGAGCGCCGGCCGGCCGGTCCTGGAGATGCGCGGGATCACCAAGACGTTCCCCGGCGTCACCGCGCTCTCCGAGGTGAACCTGACGGTGCGGGCCGGGGAGATCCACGCCGTCTGCGGCGAGAACGGGGCGGGCAAGTCGACGCTGATGAAGGTCCTCAGCGGCGTCCACCCGCACGGCTCGTACGAGGGGGAGGTCCTCTTCGAGGGCGAGCCCGTGGCGTTCCGCGACATCCGGGCCAGCGAGCGGCGCGGCGTCGTCATCATCCACCAGGAGCTGGCGCTGGTGCCGTACCTGTCGATCGCCGAGAACATCTTCCTCGGCAACGAGCGCGCCTCGCGCGGCATCGTCGACTGGAACGAGACGCTGCGCGAGGCGGGCCGGCTGCTGCGGCGGGTCGGCCTCGCCGAGAACCCGCAGACGCCGGTCTCGGAGCTGGGCGTCGGCAAGCAGCAGCTCGTGGAGATCGCCAAGGCGCTGTCGAAGGAGGTGCGGCTGCTCATCCTGGACGAGCCGACGGCCGCGCTGAACGACGAGGACAGCGCCAAGCTGCTGGAGCTCATCCTGGAGCTGCGGGAGCAGGGCATCGCGAGCATCATCATCTCGCACAAGCTGAACGAGGTGCGGCGGATCGCGGACGCGGTGACGATCCTGCGCGACGGGCGCACCATCGAGACGCTGACCGTACGCGAGTCGCCGGGGGACGAGCCGGAACTCTCCGAGGACCGGATCATCCGCGGCATGGTGGGCCGCGACCTCGACCAGCGGTTCCCCGAGCGGAGCCGGTACACCGGCGAGGACGCCGGGGAGGTCGCGCTCGCGGTGCGCGGGTGGACGGTGCGGCACCCGGTGGACCAGCAGCGGACGGTCGTCGACGACGTGTCGCTGACGGTGCGCCGCGGGGAGATCGTGGGCATCGCCGGGCTGATGGGCGCGGGCCGCACGGAGCTGGCGATGTCCGTGTTCGGCCGCTCCTACGGCCGGTACGTCTCGGGGACCGTGGAGGTCGGCGGCCGGGAGGTGGCGACGCGGACGGTGCCCGCGGCGGTCGCCGCCGGGATCGCGTACGTCACCGAGGACCGCAAGCAGTACGGCCTCAACCTCATCGACAACGTCAACCGCAACATCTCCCTGGCGTCGCTGCCCGGGATGCGGCGGCGCGGCGTCGTCGACGAGCACCACGAGCGGCGGGTCGCGGAGCGGTACCGCACCACCATGAACATCAAGGCGCCGACGGTGTTCGAGCAGGTGGGGCGGTTGTCCGGCGGCAACCAGCAGAAGGTCGTCCTCAGCAAGTGGATCCACGCCGACCCCGAGGTGCTGATCCTCGACGAGCCGACGCGCGGCATCGACGTCGGCGCCAAGTACGAGATCTACACCGTCATCGACCGGCTGGCGGCGCAGGGCAAGGCGGTGCTGTTCATCTCCTCCGAACTGCCCGAGCTGCTCGGGATGTGCGACCGGATCTACACGATGGCCGAGGGCCGGCTGACCGGTGAGGTCGACCGCGCCGACGCCACCCAGGAAGTCCTGATGCGTCAGATGACCATGAACAGAAGCTGAGGCCCCGCCATGACCACCACGACCACTTCCCCGAAGGACGCGGCGCCCGGGCCGTCGTCCGCGCAGCCGTCGACGCGCGAGGTGCTCCTGCGGGGGCTGCGCGGCAACATGCGGCAGTACGGCATGCTGATCGCGCTCGCGTTCATCGTCGTGCTGTTCCAGGTGTGGACCGACGGCACGCTGCTGCTGCCGAACAACGTCTCCAACCTGATCCAGCAGAACAGCTACATCCTCATCCTCGCCATGGGCATGATGATCGTCATCATCGCCGGGCACATCGACCTGTCCGTCGGCTCGCTCGTCGCCTTCGTGGGCGCCCTGTCGGCGGTGATGATGGTCAAACACGACATGCCGTGGGTGCCGGCGCTGATCCTCTCGCTGCTCGTCGGCGCGCTCGCGGGCGCCTGGCAGGGGTACTTCATCGCGTACCTCGGCATCCCCTCGTTCATCGTGACGCTCGCCGGCATGCTGCTGTTCCGCGGCCTGACGCAGATCGTGCTGGAGGGCCAGTCGATCGCGCCGTTCCCGGAGGGCTTCCAGAACCTCGCCAAGGGGTTCATCCCGGAGATGGGCCCGTACACGCAGTACCACAACCCGACGCTGTTCCTCGGCCTGGTCGCCCTCGTGTTCCTGCTGCTGCGGGAGTGGCGGGACCGCCGGCGGCAGCTCGCCTACGAGCTGGACGTGGTGCCGGCCGGCGTGTGGGCGCTGAAGTGCGTGGCGATCACCGCCGCCGTGGTGGCGTCCACGCTGACGCTGGCGTCGTTCCACGGCGTGCCGGTCGTGATGCTCATCATGTGCGCGCTGCTCATCGGCCTCGGGTACGTGATGCGCAACGCCGTCGTCGGCCGCCACGTGTACGCGCTCGGCGGCAACAAGGCCGCGGCGAAGCTGTCCGGCGTCAAGGACAAGCGGGTCACCTTCCTCGTCTTCGTCAACATGGGCGTCCTCGCCGCCCTGGCGGGCTGCGTGTACGCGGCGCGCCTCAACGCGGGCACCCCGCAGGCCGGCCTCAACTTCGAACTGGAGGCGATCGCCGCGGCGTTCATCGGCGGCGCGTCCATGAGCGGCGGCGTCGGCACGGTGATGGGCGCCGTCATCGGCGGCCTGGTGCTGGGCGTGCTCAACAACGGCATGTCCCTGGTCGGCATCGGCACGGACTACCAGCAGGTCATCAAGGGCCTGGTGCTGCTGGCCGCGGTCGGGTTCGACGTCTGGAACAAGCGCAAGGCCGGCAAGTGACCTCCCGGCCGCCGGCCATCCCCCCGTCCCAAGGAGCCGCAATGGAAACGAGCAGACGCACCGTCCTGGCGGCGGCCGCCGCCGCGGGCCTCACCGCGGTCGCCGCCCCGGGCACCGCCCACGCGAAGGAAGGCGGAGCACCCGTGAAGGAACTCTTCGGCACCCTCGCCGACGGCACGCCGGTCCACCGCTGGACGCTGGAGAACGGCGGCACGCGCATGCGGGTGCTGTCGTACGGCGGCATCGTCCAGTCGCTGGAGGTACCGGACCGGCGCGGCCGGTACGCCAACGTGTCGCTGGGCTTCGACCGGCTCGAGGACTACGTGGCGTCCAGCCCGTACTTCGGGGCGCTCATCGGCCGGTACGGCAACCGGATCGGCGGCGGCCGCTACACCCTGGACGGGCGCGAGTACCGGCTGTCGGTGAACGACGGGCCGAACAGCCTGCACGGCGGGGCGGCCGGCTTCGACAAGCGGGTGTGGGACGTGGAGCCGTTCCGCTCCCCCGCCGGGGTCGGCCTGGTGCTGCGGTACGTGAGCGCCGACGGCGAGATGGGCCACCCGGGCCGGCTCGCCACGACCGTCACGTACACCCTGACCGGGGACGGCGACTGGCGGATCGACTACGCGGCCACCACCGACCGGCCCACCGTCGTCAACCTGACCAACCACACGTACTTCAACCTCGCCGGCGAGGGCTCCGGCGACGTCCTCGGCCACGAGCTGCGGCTCGCCGCGTCCCGCTACACGCCGACCGACGCGACGCTGATCCCGACCGGGGAGCTGGCGGGGGTGGCGGGCACGCCCTTCGACTTCCGGCACGGCAAGCCGATCGGCCGCGACATCCGCACCGCCCACCCGCAGCTGGTCGGCGCGCAGGGGTACGACCACAACTGGGTCCTCGACAAGGGCACCACCCGCGCCCCCGGGTACGCGGCGACGCTGCGCGACCCCGGGTCGGGCCGGACCCTGCGGATCACGACGACCGAGCCGGGCCTGCAGTTCTACTCGGGGAACTTCCTCGACGGCACGCTGTCCGGGCCGTCGGGGCGCACCTACCGGCAGGGCGACGGGCTGTGCCTGGAGACCCAGCACTTCCCGGACTCGCCGAACAAGCCGGACTTCCCGTCGACGGTGCTGCGGCCGGGCGAGACGTACCGGTCGACGACCGTGCACCGCTTCTCGGCCCGGTGAGCCGCTTCACCGGATGACGTGCCGCGGCACGGGCGCCGCACCGGTGCCCGTGCCGCGCCGTGTGCCGCGGTGCGGGGAGCCGCCGGCCGGGCCGCGGCGGGCGTCCTCACCCCTCCCGGGGCGCGCCGGCCGCGTCGGCCGCCGCGTCGGCCGCGTCGTGGGTGCGGAGGACGACGAGGGCGATGTCGTCGTTGCGGGGCGCGGAGCGCTGGGCGTGCCCCACCAGGGCGTCGGCGAGGGCGTCCATGTGGCGGGCGTCACCGCGGGCGAGCCGGTGGGCGAGCTCGTCGACGGCCTCGTCGAACCCGACGCCGGGGACCTCGACCAGCCCGTCCGTGTAGAGGGCCAGGAGGGTGCCGGGTTCCAGGGGCAGTTCGGTGGCCGGGTAGGTGGCCGCCGGGTCGATGCCGAGGACGAGGCCGGGCGGCACGTCGAGAGTGCCGGTGGTCCCGTCGGGGCGGCGGCACAGCGGCGGCGGGTGCCCGGCGGTGGCGATCACGGCACGGTGCCGGGCCAGGTCGAGGTGGGCGTAGAGGCAGCTGGTGAACAGGCCCGGGTCGAGGTCGATCAGCAGGCGGTTGGTGCGGGCGAGCACCTCGCCGGGCGGCGCGCCCGCGGTGGCGTGGACGGCGGTGCGGACCTGGCCCATGAGGGCGGCGGCGTCGACGTTGTGGCCCTGGACGTCGCCGATGGCCACGGCCGCGGTGGTCTCGCCGAGCCGGATGACGTCGTAGAAGTCCCCTCCGATGCCCACGCCGACGCCCGCGGGCAGGTAGCGGGCCGCGATGTCGAGGCCCGGCACGCGCGGCAGGCTGTGCGGCAGCAGCGCCGCCTGGAGGCTGTGGGCGAGGTCGTGCTTGACGTCGTACAGGCGTGCGCGGTCCATGGCCTGGGCGACGAGTCCGGCGAGCGAGGTGAGGATGGCGCGCGCGGCGGAGCCGAGGGCGCGGGGGCGCGCGTAGCCGACGACGAGGGAGCCGACGGGGCGGCCGGAGGCGACGAGCGGCAGGAAGGCCCACGCCTCCCCGGCCGACGGGGGCACGGCTCCGGGGCAGACGCGGTGCAGCTCCCGCGCGTCGTTGAAGAAGAGGGGCGTGCGGCCGACGAGGACCCGGACGACCGGGGAGTCGGAGGTCAGCGGGACGGAGTGGAGGCACGCGGCGAGTTCCGGGTCGCAGCCGCTCTCGCCGACCAGCCGCAGCCGGCCGTCCTCGGCCAGGAGGAGGGCGAGGGACCGGGCGCCGAGCGCCGGGGTCATCTGCTCGGCCGTCTGCTCGGCGACGTCCTGGACGCTCACGGCCTCGGTGAGCGTGGCCGCGAGGTGCACCAGGTGGTAGAGGGCGCCCGCGCGGCCGACGATCCCGCCCTCCGGGACGGTTCCGGCCTCCGGGGCGGGGTCGTACGCGGCGTCGGCCGGGGCGGCCCCCTCCCCCGTCCCCGGCCCGCCGTCGGGGTCGCCGGGGGCGGGGGTGATGCGGACGCTGACGCCGGTGGTGTCGGGGTGGAGGTGGAAGCGGAGCCGGCGGCCGGGCGGGCGTACGGCGGTGAACGCGGTCGGCTCCCGGCTGACGACGGCCGCGCGGTAGCGGTCCTCGGCGGTCGGGACGTCCATCCAGGGCAGCGCCTCCCACGGCAGGGTGCCCAGGAGGCGGGGCACGGGGACCCCGAGCAGCTCGGCGGCGCCCCGCGTGACGAAGGTGATCCGGCCGTCCAGGTCCAGGGCGCAGCTGCCGCCGGGCAGGCGGTCGGCGAAGGCGGCGGCGGCCGCCGCCTGGTGCGGTTCGGGTGCGGGCGGCCGCGGGTGGACGACCAGGGGCGGCCGCGGGGGCTGCAGGGGCGTCCCGGCGGCCGCCGCGCGCTCCAGCACGGCGGCCATCCGGTCGGTGCCGGCCCGTACCGCCCGTTCCTCGGCCTCCGGCAGGGCGGGCGGGTGGTGGCCGGGCCACAGGACGACGAGGCCGCCCCAGACGGTGGTGCCGGTGGTGATCGGGAAGGCGCCCAGGGCGAAGCGGTAGGGCAGGACGAGGCCCGGGCGCGGGTAGCGGCGGGCCATCTCCTCCTGGTCGCCGACCCACACCGCGCGCCGCTCGGCCACGGCGTCCGCGACCGGGAGCGGGTCGCCGGGCCCGACCCGCGTCCAGTGCGCCGCCACGCCCAGGGGGGCGCCGCTGAGCACGGCGAGGCGCAGGGCGCGGTCCCCGGGCGGCAGCAGGTAGAGCATGCCGACGGAAGCGCCGGTGTCCTCCATGACGGCGGCCAGGGCGGCGCCCAGCTCACCGGTCTCCTGCCCCGCGCTGCGCTCCACCCATCCAGCCTGCCCCGCCCGCCCCCGGGCCGCAGTCCGGCGGCCGCGGCAGGAGGCGGGGCGGGGTGGGCGGCGCCGGGCGGGACCGGTCCGCGGCGCGACCGGCCGGCGGTCAGGACTCCGCGCGGGTGAAGGCGACGGTGGCGAGCCGCACCGTGCCGGTCAGGCCGATCCGCAGGTCCCGCACGCCGGCCGCCTCGACCGGGACGTGGACCCGCGTGTAGGCGTACGGGCCGCCCGGCACCGCGACGTCGGCGGACGCCAGGGGCGTGCCGTCGCCGAGGGCGAGGGTGACCGCGCCGGTGCCGGACACCTCCAGGGCGGCGGACGCGGCCCCGGCGCCGAGGTCACACGCGCGGAACAGCAGCTCGCCCGCCCCCTCGCCGGCCGGGGTGACGCAGTCGCCCGAGACCCGGCTCCGGTCGGCGATCCGCGTGCCCCGCTGCTCGTCGTAGTCGGCGGCGTCCAGGCCGCGCTCCAGGACGGGCCGGGGGGCGGGCGCGGGCCCGGTGACCTCCACCGTGCCGGTGAGCCGGACGTCGGCGCTGGACGCGGCGGCCTCGAAGGCGTACGTCCCCGGCGCCACCGTCCAGCGGCCGTGGGCGACGTCCCAGAAGCCCAGCGCGCAGAGCGGCACCTCGAACTCCAGCCGCTCCCGGGCGCCGGAGGCGAGGTGGACGCGGCGGTGGGCGACGAGCTCGCGGTGCGGCCGCGGGACGGCCGGGTCGACGGCGCGGGCGTACACCTGGGCGACCTCGTCGGAGGCGGCGGGACCGGTGTTGGCGACGGTGAACGCGACGCGGACCGTGTCGCCGCGGCGCTCCGCGGCGAGGTCGGCGTAGGTGAACGCCGTGTACGTCAGGCCGTGCCCGAACGGGAACAGCGGACGGCCGTCGAAGTAGAGGTAGGTCTGGCGCCCGCCGATGACGTCGTAGTCGAACAGGTCGGGCAGGTCGGCGTCGGCGGCGTACCAGGTCTGGGGCAGCCGGCCGGCCGGGGAGACGTCGCCGGCGAGGACGCGGGCCAGCGCGGTGCCGGCGGCCTGCCCGCCGTGGGCGGTCCACAGCAGGGCGGGCAGTTCGGCGGCGGCGTCCGGGACCGCGTACGGGTAGGAGGAGGCGAGGACCAGGACGGTGCGGGGGTTGGCGGCGCGGGCGGCGCGCCAGAGCCGGTCCTGCGCCTCGGGCAGGGCGAGCGTGGTGCGGTCCTCGGTCTCGCGGCCGTTGATGTGCGGGTCGTTGCCGGCGACGACGACGACGACGTCGGCGGCCCCGGCGGCGGCCGCGACCTCGTCCGCGCCGCGGCGGACGGTCTCGACGGCGAAGACGGCCGGGGCCCCCTCGCCGTCGGCGGCAACCTTCACGCCGTCGGCGGCGACGGAGACGTGACCCCCCGTTCCCAGGTGCCGAAGGAGGTGTCCGCCGTCGTGCGGTTCGAGCCGGAACGTCTCCTGCACGACCCAGCCGCCCGGCTGGTCCGCGGAGGCCCGTACGCGGCGGTCGTCCGCGACGGAGAGGTAGTGCCCGTCGGGGGCCCGCAGCGTGAGCACGCCGCCGCCCCAGTCGGTGAGGGCGAACTCGGTGCCCCGCCCGTCGACGGTGAGCGGCGGCAGGTCGGTGCGCCCGGCGAGCAGGGCCGGATCCAGGGCGCCCTCGGCGCCGCGCGCGGCCGTCCCCGCGGTGCCGCCGCCGTCGGGTACGCGCAGGAGGCCGGCGGCGCAGCGCAGGCGCACCACGTCGGCGCCCTCGGCGTGGGTGACGCGGTCGGCGCCGAAGCGGTCGCGGAGCCCGTCGAGGGGGCTGGAGCGGTGGATGAGGGTGCCGCTGTACCAGTCAAGCTTGCACTCGTCGGCGAGCGGGCCGACGACGGCGACGCGTTGTCCGGCGTCCGGGTCCAAGGGCAGGAGGCCGTCGTTGGCGAGGAGGACGACGGCCTGCTCGGCGGCCTCCAGGGCGAGGGCGCGGTGCTCGGCGGTGTCGAAGGCGTCCGTGCCGGCGTACGGGTCGAGGTCCGGGTCGAACTCGCCGAGCGCGAGGCGGACGTGGAGCTGGCGGCGCACGGCGGTGTCGACGTCGGACTCCTCCAGGAGGCCGCGGTCGAGGGCGCCGCGCACCCGGGCGGTGGTCTTCGAGCCGTCGGTGCCGTGGTCGGTGAAGCTGTCGACGCCGGCCCGCAGGGCGGCGGCGGTGGCCTCCTCGTGGGTGTCGAAGTAGTGCTCGGAGTCGACGAGGTTGCTGGGCGCGCCCGCGTCGGAGCAGACGAGGAGCTCCCGGTCGGTCCAGGTGCGCAGGTGCTCGCGCAGGTAGGGCGAGACGTGGTTGGGGCGGCCGTTGACCAGGTTGTAGGCGGGCATGACGCCGGCGACGGCGCCCGCCTCGACGGCGGTGCGGAAGGCCCGCAGGTCGTACTCGTGCAGCACGCGGGGGCGCACGGAGGCGGAGGCGGTGTCGCGGTCGGTCTCGTTGTTGTGGGCGAGCCAGTGCTTGAGGACCGGGGCGGTGCGCCAGTACACGGGGTGGTCGCCGCGCAGGCCGCGGGTGTAGGCGGTGGCGATGGCGGAGGTGAGGGCGGGGTCCTCGGAGTAGCCCTCCTCGCCGCGGCCCCACAGGGGGTGGCGCAGGAGGTTGACGGTGGGCGCCCAGACGTTGAGGCCGACGCGGTCGTCGCGGGCGCGCATCGCCCGCACCTCGGTGGACACGGCCTCGCCGACGCGGCGGACGAGGTCCTCGTTCCAGGTGGCACCGAGGCCGACGGCCTGGGGGAAGACGGTGGCCGGGCCCATCCAGGCGACGCCGTGCAGGGCCTCCTGGCCGGTGCGGAACGCGGGCACGCCCAGGCGGTCCACGGCGGGCGCGAACTGGTGGAGCAGCGCGATGCGCTCGTCGAGCGTGAGCCGCCCGAGCAGGTCGTCGACGCGCTTGCCGAACGGCAGCTGCGGGTCGCGGAAAGGCAGCCGGTCTGCGGTCACGTGGGGTTCCCCTTGCGGATGTCCAGGAGCGATCTTTCGAAGCGCTTCGATGCTCGGTTGCCTCCCCGACGGGTGTCAAGACACACCACGGCAACATCTGGATTGCGTCCATCCACCGCAGGGTTGACAAGACAAACCACCGCTTCGACGAATCTTGCCGACCACCCTTGTGCGCCCGGTTGCGTTCACTTAACCTCGCAGCAACATCGAAGCGCTTCGACTGAACGGCACGACCGGCTTCGGCTGTGTCGGTGGACGCTTCGGATCAGCCAGTTCCGTACGTTCCGTCTCAGACACCGCAGCCGACCGGCGGACGCCGCCGGGTGTCCTGGCGCGCCACGAAGGGTTGACGCAATGACGCCGAACTCCCCCTCCCCCCGCTCCTCCGGCCCCAGCCGGAGGAGCTTCCTGTCCTCGACGGCGGTCGTCGCCGCCGCGGTGGCGGGCGGGGCGCCCCTGCTCGCCGCCTGCGGCGGGGACGGGCAGAGCGAGCGGAAGGACGGCGCCACCTCGGGCAAGGACGCCGCCAGGATCCTCCCGACGTACGTGCCGCAGGACATCGTCAAGCCCGACATCCCGGCGAAGAACGGGTCCTCCGCCGGGTTCACCACCGCCATCGCGACGGCGCGGCTGAAGGCCTCCGTGCCCCGGAAGCTCGGCAAGGGCGGCACCGTCAAGGTCATGGCGCCGCTGTGGGGTTCACCGCCGAAGAGCGACAACCCCTGGTACCGGGCGATGGACGAGGCCATCGGCGTGCGGACGCAGTGGCAGAACCAGGACGGCAACACCTACGACGAGAAGCTCGGCGCCGTACTGGCCTCCAGCGAGATACCGGACGTCGTGGTCGTGCCGGGCTGGAACCTCACCGGCAAGATCCCCAGCGCGGTCAACGCCAAGTTCGCCGACCTCGGCCCGTACCTCTCGGGCGACAAGGTCAAGGAGTACCCGAACCTGGCGGCCGTCCCCACCGACGCCTGGCAGCGGTCCATCTTCGGCGGCGCGCTGCGCGGCGTCCCGATGCCCGCCTCCTACGTCATCAACATCGTGCCGTACTACCGGCGGGACGTCTTCGAGCAGCGCGGCTACCAGGTGCCCAGGAGCGCCGACGAGTTCCTGGGCTGGGCGAAGGAGGCCACCAGCGCCAAGGCGAAGGTGTGGGCCTGCGACGACATGAAGTGGACCGCGTTCAACGCCTTCGGGGTCTTCCCCGGAAGCGACAAGGCGCTGTGGTGGGACATGGTCGACGGCAAGCTCGTCAACCGGGTCGAGACCGAGGAGTACCTCGAGGCCCTGGAGTGGGTCCGGAAGCTGTACGCGGCGAACGTCGTGCACCCCGACGCCAAGGCGCAGAACCAGGGCGACTCCGGCAACCGGTTCACGGCCGGCCAGGTCCTCGTCTACAACAACGACCTGTCTCACTGGTACGTGAAGAGCATCGAACAGGCCACGCAGAACCCCGACTTCGCGATGGCCGGCATGGACGTCTTCGGCCACGACGGGTCGGCGCCGAGGCTCTACGCCCAGCAGCCGGCGAACATCTTCGCCTTCGTCAGCAAGCAGGCGTCCGAGGCGGTCGTCCGGGACTTCCTGGCCGTCGCCAACTTCTGCGCGGCGCCGTACGGCACGAAGGAGCGCCTGCTCACCGACTACGGCGTCGAGGGCACCCACCACACGGTGCAGAAGGGCATGCCGGTCAAGAACGACACCGGCCACCTCCAGGTGACGGGCGCGTTCGACCTGCTCGGCGACCCGGCCTCCTACCTCGCGCACCCCGACCGCCCCGACATCGTCAAGGCGCAGGTCGAGTGGCAGCAGCGGATGGGCGCCTTCACGAAGAAGACCGCCTTCTACGGGCTGACGGTCACCGAGCCCAACCGCTGGACCAACCTCGCGGACGACTTCGAGCAGTTGGAGGACGACGTCGTGCGCGGCCGCAAGAAGGTGAGCGACGTCCAGCAGGCCGTGTCGGAGTGGCGGAGCAAGGGCGGCGACCAGTTGCGCGACTGGTACCGCAAGCTCCTGGACGACGCGGGCTCCGCCGCGAACTGACACGCCGACGCGCGAGGAGAGAACCGTGTCGCAGCACAGCACGGTCCCGGGCGCCCAGCCCACCCGGGACGGCGCCGCACCGGCAGGGGCGCCGTCCCGCGGCCCCGGGAGCGGCCCCGCCGGGACGGCGGGAGCCGGGGCCCCGCCGGGGAGGCGCCGCGCCGCCGGGAAGGCGGCCGGCAAGGAGGGGAGGGTGAGCCTGCGGACCAGGTTCCGGCGGGACCGGACGCTCGTCCTGATGACGCTCCCGGCCCTGCTGCTGGTCCTGGTCTTCACCTACGTCCCCGTGCTGGGCAACGTGGTCGCCTTCCAGGACTACGACCCGTACCTCAGCGAGAACGGCTTCGTCGCCATGCTGGAGAGCCCGTGGATCGGGCTCGAGAACTTCGAGCGGATCTTCTCCGACTCGGCGTTCTGGCGGGCGGTGGAGAACACCCTGGTGCTGTTCCTCCTCCAGCTGGTGCTGTTCTTCCCGGTGCCGATCGTGCTGGCGCTGCTGATCAACAGCATCGTCCGGCCGCGGGTGCGGGCGGTCGCCCAGGCGATCATGTACCTGCCGCACTTCTTCTCCTGGGTCCTGGTCATCACCGTCTTCCAGCAGATCTTCGGCGGCGCCGGCATCATCGCGCAGACGCTGCGCGAGCACGGCGTCGAGGGCTTCGACCTGATGACCGACCCGGGGATCTTCAAGTTCCTGGTGACCTCCGAGGGCATCTGGAAGGACGCCGGCTGGGGCATCATCGTGTTCCTCGCCGCGCTGTCCGCGGTCAGCCAGGACCTGTACGAGGCGGCCGCGATGGACGGCGCCGGGCGGTGGCGGCGGATGTGGCACGTGACGCTGCCCGCGCTGCGCCCGGTGATCGCCCTGCTGCTGGTGCTGCGCGTCGGCGACGCGCTGACGGTGGGCTTCGAGCAGCTGCTGCTGCAACGGGACGCGGTCGGCCCGGACGCGGCGGAGGTGCTGGACACGTACGTGTGGTGGAACGGCATCCGCAACCAGGACTTCGGCTACGCCGCCGCCGCGGGCCTCGTCAAGGGTGTCGTCGGGCTGGGACTGGTCCTCGCGGCGAACAAGGTCGCCCATCTCATGGGCGAGCAGGGGGTGTACAAGAAGTGATGCCGTCACTGCGCAGGGGATGGGCGGCCCCGCCCCGCCCCGTGTGGGAGGAGGAGCCCCGCAGGGCGGGGCTCGCCGCCAAGGGGATCGTGCTCGCCGGGGCGTGCCTGGCGATCCTGTTCCCGCTGTGGATCGTGATCGTCACCAGCCTGTCGTCCCGTCAGGCGATCACCGAGGCCGGCGGCCTCGTCGTCATCCCGAAGGACATCACCTTCGTCGCGTACCAGGAGCTGTTGGGCGGCGGCCAGGTGCAGCGGGCCGCGCTGGTCAGCGTGGGCGTGACCGTGGTCGGCACGCTGTTCAGCATGGCCGTGTCGGTGCTGTGCGCCTACGGGCTGTCGCGGTCCGGGTCGACGGGGCACCGCTGGATCCTGATGACGCTGCTGGCGACGATGTTCTTCGGCGCCGGGCTGATCCCGACGTACCTGCTGGTGCAGGCGCTGGGCCTGACCGACACGTACCTGGCGCTGATCCTGCCGAGCGCGGTGAGCGTCTTCAACATCCTGGTGCTGCGGGCGTTCTTCATGAACATCTCGCAGGAGCTGATCGACAGCGCGCGCATCGACGGCGCCGGCGACTTCCGGATCCTGTGGCAGATCGTCATGCCGCTGTCCCGCGCGGTGATCGCGGTGATCGCGCTGTTCTACGCCGTCGGGTACTGGAGCGCGTGGTTCAACGCCTCCATCTACCTCACCGACCAGGACATGATGCCGCTGCAGAACGTCATGATCCAGATCGTGCAGAAGCAGGAGCCCCCGACCGGTCTGGCCCAGATGATCAGGACCAACCAGCTGTCGCCGCTCTCCGTGCAGATGGCCGTCATGGTGATGGCGCTGGTCCCGGTCGCGATCGCCTCGCCGTTCGTCCAGAAGCACTTCAAGAAGGGGATGCTGACCGGCGCGGTGAAGGGCTGAGCCGCGCCCGCCCCGCCGCCCCTCCCCCCGTACCGACGCCCGCCGGGACGTGACCACCCCCCGTCCCGGCAGGCGTCACCCCGCCCGGGTCCCCCCCATCCGTCGACCTCCAGAGATCGAGGCCTGTCATGTGTCCCTCCCCGCTGAGCCGGCGGTCCGTCCTCGGCGGCGGCGCCACCGCGGCGCTCGCCGCCGTCTCCGCCGTCTCCGCCGCCGCCCACGCCGCCCCGGCCCCGGCCGCGGCCCCGAACGCCGCCCCCGCGGCGGGCACGACGGCCGGCGCGGCGCCCTACCGCTGGCGGACGGCCGTCATCGGCGGCACCGGCTTCGTCACGGGCGTGCTGTTCCACCCGAGGGCGCGGGGCCTGGCCTACGCCCGTACGGACATCGGCGGCGCCTACCGGTGGGACGACCGCACGGCCCGCTGGACGCCGCTCACCGACCACCTGGGCTGGGACGACTGGAACCTGCTGGGCGTCGAGGCGATGGCCGTCGACCCCGCCCACCCGGACCGGCTGTACCTGGCGCTCGGCACGTACACCCAGCCGTGGTCCGGCAACGGCGCGGTGCTGCGCTCCGACGACCGGGGCGCCACCTGGGCCCGCACCGACCTGGACGTGAAGCTGGGCGCCAACGAGGACGGCCGGGGCACCGGCGAGCGCCTGCTGGTCGACCCCCGCGACCCCGCCACCCTGTGGCTGGGCACCCGCCACGACGGCCTGCTGGTCTCCCGCGACCGGGGCGCCACCTGGGCCGCGGCGCCCTTCCCCGCGACGCCCTCCGGGACGGGCCAGGGCGTGACGCTGCTGGTCGCCGCGGGGCGGACGGTGTACGCGGGCTGGGGCGACGGCGACGGCGCCCTGTACCGCACGACGGCCGGCGGCGGCTGGGAGGCGGTGCCGGGCCGGCCGGGCGGCGCCTCGGCGAAGGTGCCGATCCGCGCCGCGTACGACGCCGGGACCCGCGCCCTGTACGTCACCTACGCGGACGCCCCGGGCCCCAACGGCCAGTCCGACGGCTCCGTGCACCGGCTCGACACGGTCACCGGCGCGTGGACCGACGTCACCCCGGTCCGGCCGGGCCCCGGCGACACCTTCGGGTACGGCGGCGCGGCGACCGACCCGCGCCGCCCCGGCACGGTCGTCGTGTCCACCAACAACCGCTGGGGCCCGGTCGACACGCTGTTCCGGTCGACGGACGGCGGCGCGACCTGGACGTCCCTGAAGGACTCCGCCGTCCTCGACGTGTCCGAGACGCCGTACCTGAGGTGGGGCGGGGAGGAGCCCAAGTTCGGCTGGTGGATCCAGGCGCTGGCGCTCGACCCGTTCGACTCGCGGCACCTCGTGTTCGGCACGGGCGCGACGCTGTACGCCACGCGGGACCTGCGCCGCTGGGCGCCGCAGATCCGCGGCCTGGAGGAGAGCTCCGTCCGCCAGCTCGTGTCGCCCCCCGCCGGGCGGGCGCACCTCCTGAGCGGGCTCGGCGACATCGGGGTGATGTACCACGAGCGGCTCACGGCCTCCCCGTCGCGGGGCATGGCCGCGAACCCGGTGTTCGGGACGGCGACCGGCCTGTCGCTGGCGCCGCTGCGGCCGGAGTACGTGGTGCGCGCCGGCTGGGGCGACCACGGCAACGGCGCGTACTCGACGGACGGCGGCCGGACGTGGACGCCGTTCGCCGCCCAGCCCGCCGTCGCCGGGGAGGCCCCCGGCCCCCTCGTCACCGGCGCCGACGGCGGCGTGCTGCTGTGGTCGTTCGTCCACTGGGACGGCACCCGCCACGCCGCCCACCGCTCCACCGACGGCGGCGCCCACTGGACGGAGGTCGCCACCTTCCCCGAGGGCGCCGCCCCGGTCGCCGACCCGGTCGACCCGAAGCGCTTCTACGCGTACGACACCACCGCCGGCACCGTGTACACCAGCACCGACGGCGGCGCCACCTTCACCGCCGGCGCGACCGGACTGCCCTCGGGGGACGTCCAGTTCAGGATCGCCGCGGCCCCGGGCCGCAGCGGCGACCTGTGGCTCTCCGCCAAGGGCGAGGGCCTGTTCAGGTCCACGGACGGGGGGCGCGCCTTCACCCGGGTGACGAGCTGCCGGGCGTCGTACGCGCTCGGCTTCGGCAAGGCGGCGCCCGGCGGGGACGGTTACCCGGCGGTCTTCCAGACCGGGTCCGTGGAGGACCTCACCGGCGTGTACCGGTCGGACGACGCCGGGCGCAGCTGGGTGCGGATCAACGACGACGCCCACCAGTGGGGCTGGACGGGTGAGGTGATCACCGGCGACCCGCGGATCCACGGCCGGGTCTACCTCGGCACGAACGGCCGCGGCGTCCAGTACGGGGACCCGGTCTGATGCCCGCCCTCGACGACGTCACCCGGGGCCGGATCCTCTTCGGCGGCGACTACAACCCGGAGCAGTGGCCCGAGGAGACCTGGGCCGAGGACATGCGGCTGATGAAGGACGCCGGCGTCAACTCGGTGACGGTCGGGGTGTTCTCCTGGGCGCGCATCGAACCGCGCCCCGGCGTGCGCGACTTCGGCTGGCTGGACCGGCTGGCGGACCTGGCCCACGCGCACGGCATCGGCGTGGTGCTGGCCACGCCGACCGCGGCGCCACCGCCGTGGATGGGCGCCCGGCACCCCGAGACGCTGCCCCGCGACGAGAGCGGGCAGACCGTGTGGTGGGGCTCCCGCCAGCAGTTCTGCCCCAGCTCGCCCACCTACCGGGCCTACGCGGCGGCGATCACGGAGGACCTCGCCGCCCGCTACGCCGGGCACCCGGCGCTGACGATGTGGCACATCAACAACGAGTACTGCACGCACTGCTGGTGCGACGAGACGGCCCGGCACTTCCGCCGCTGGCTGGCCGCCCGGTACGGCACGGTCGAGGCGCTCAACGAGGCGTGGGGCACGGCGTTCTGGTCGCAGCGGTACGACACGTGGGACGAGGTCATCCCGCCGCGCCGCGCCCAGTACCTCCGCAACCCGGCGCACCTGCTGGACTTCCGGCGGTTCACCTCGGACGCGCTGCTGGAGTGCTACACGGCGGAGCGGGACATCGTCGCCCGGCACACCCCGCACGTCCCGGTCACGACGAACTTCATGCCGCTGTGGTCGGGGCAGGACGCCTGGGCGTGGGCCGCGCGGGAGGACGTCGTCTCCGTCGACGTCTACCCGGACCCGAAGGACCCGCTCGGCGGCCAGTACAACGCCCTGGTCGGGGACATGACCCGGTCGCAGGCGGGCGGCGGGCCGTGGATGGTGATGGAGCAGGCCGCCGGCACGGTGAACTGGCGGGACGTCAACCACCCCAAGCCGGAGGGGCTGAACCGGCTGCTGTCCCTGCAGGCCGTGGCGCACGGCGCGGACGGCGTCTGCTACTTCCAGTGGCGGCAGTCCCGGCAGGGCGCGGAGAAGTTCCACTCCGGGATGGTGCCCCACGCCGGCGAGCACGGCCGCACCTTCCGGGAGGTCAAGCGGATCGGCGCCGAACTCGCCGTGCTCGGCCCCCGGGTGGCGGGCACGCGGGTGGCGGCGGAGGTGGCGGTGCTGCACGACTGGCACACCTGGTGGGCCACGCAGCAGGAGGGGCGGCTCTCCCGGGAGGTCGAGTACCCGGAGCTGCTCAGGGCGTGGCACCGGGCGCTGTGGGAGGAGGGCCTGACCGCGGCGTTCGCCCACCCGGAGCACGACCTGGGCGGCTACCGGATGGTGGTGGTGCCGCAGCTGTACCTGCTGTCGGACGCGGCGGTGGACAACCTCGTGGCGTACGTGGCGGGCGGCGGCACGCTGGTGTCCGGGTTCCTGACCGGGGTCGCCGACGAGGACGACCGGATCCGGCCGGGCGGCATGGACGAGCGGCTGCGCGCCCTGTTCGGGATCGGCGTCCTCCACGAGTGGTGGCCGCTGGACCGGGGCGAGACGGTCGCGTGCGACGGCTTCGCGGGCACGCTGTGGTCGGAGGAGCTGGAGGTGGCGGACGCCGAGGTCGTGTCCGCGTACCGGGGCGGGGAGCTGGCGGGCCTGCCGGCGGTGCTGCGCCGGGGCCGCGCCTGGTACGTGTCGACCCTGCCGGAGCCGGCCGGGCTGCGGGGGCTGCTGGGGCGGGCCGCCGCCGGCGCGGGCGTGCGGCCGGTGCTGGAGGGGCTGCCGGCCGGCGTGGAGGCGGTGCGCCGCGGTGGGCTGCTGTTCGTCCTGAACCACGGGCGCGCGCCGGTCGGGGTGGCCGTGCCGGGGGCGTACCGGGACGTGCTGTCGGGGGCGGCGGTGGCCGGGTCGCTGGCGCTGGAGCGGTACGGGGTGGCGGTGCTGCGGGAGGAGGCGCCGTGACGGCCGACGTGACCCCCGCCGGCCTGCCCGCCGGTCCGCCGGCCGCCGTGTCCGCGGGTCCGGCCGCCGTGCCCGCCGACCCGGCCGCCGGTCCGTCGGCCGGTCCGTCGGCCGGTCCGTCGGCCGGTCCGTCGGCCGGTCCGGTGCACGGGACGTGGGAGCCTGAGCCGGCGGCGCGGTGGGAGGACGCGTTCCTGAGCGGCAACGGCCGCCACGGCACTCTCGTGTTCGGTGACCCGGACGATGACCGGGTCATCGTCACCCATCACACGCTGGTCCGCCCCGTGCCGGCCGCGGACACGCTGCCGCCCCGGCTGGCGGAGGAGCTCCCCGGGCTGCAGGACCGGCTGCTGGCCGGGGACACGACGGCGGCCGAGGGGTTCACCGACGGGCGGGCGCTGCGCTGGGTGGGCGCGTTCCACCCGGCGTTCGCGGTGCGCCTCCGCCGGGACGGCGCATCACGGCCCGACGGGGCCGCGCCGGGGTACCGGCGGGAGGTGGACTTCGCGACCGGGGTGGTCCGGGCGGTGTGCGCGGGCCACGGGAGCCGGGTGTTCGTCTCGCGCGCCGACGACGTGGTCGTCCAGTACGTCACGGGCGGCCCGGTCGACGCGGGGATCGCCCTGGACCCGCGGCTGCCCGGCGCGCCGGCCGCGCTGGCCGTGGGCCGGGGCACCGTCCTGACGCCCCCGGGGGCACTGCTCACGCTGCGGGCGCGCCACCCGGACGGCGACGCGGCCTTCACGGGGGTGACGCTCGTCGTCGCGGCGGGCGGCACGGCCGAGGTGACGGGTGACGGGGTGCGGCTGACGGGCGCCCGCGAGGTGCTGCTGCTGACGCGGGTGCGCCGGCACACCGGAGAGCTGGACGTCCGGGCGGAGGCGGCCGGGCTGCGCGGCCTGCTCGACGGGGAGGACGCGCCCGCGCGGGTGTACGCGCGGCTGCTCGCCCGGCACGAGGCCCGGCACCGGGACGCCTACGAACGGGTGGCCCTGGACCTCGGCGCGGACCCGGCCGAGCGGGCGCTGCCGGGCAGCGCGCTGCTGGCCCGGCCGGACAGCGCGGCGCTGGTGGAGCGGCTGTTCGCGGCCGGCCGGTACCACCTGCTGTCGGCGAGCGGGATGCTGCCGCCGCGGCTGGTGGGGCTGTGGACCGGGGACTGGGACACCGCCTGGTCGGGGGCGTTCACCACCAACGCCAACCTGAACCTGCAGACCGCCTCGGCCGCGGCCGCCGCGCTGCCGGAGGTCGCGGAGGCCCACGCGGCGCTCGTGTACGGGCAGCTGCCGGACTGGCGGGACAACGCGCGGGCCGTCTTCGGGGCGCGCGGCGTGGTCGCGCCGTCCCACACGGACGGCGTGTCGGGGCACACGTACCACTTCCAGCGCGCCTACCCGCTGCACCTGTGGACGGCGGGCGCGGACTGGCTGCTGCTGCCGCTGGTGGAGCACGCCGAGACGACCGGGCGGACCGATCCGCGGCTGGTGCCGGCGCTCGCCGAGGTCGCCCGGTTCTACGAGGACTTCCTGACCCGGACGGGCCCCGACGGGCGGATCGTGATCGTCCCGTCGTACTCGCCGGAGAACCGGCCCGTGGGCGCGAGCTGGGGCACCCTCAACGCGACGATGGACATCGCGGCCGCCCGCCACGCGCTGACCACGGCGGCGACACACCTCCCCGGGGACGCGGAGCGGCTGCTGGCGCTGGCCGCCCGGCTGCCCGCGTACCGGGTCAACGACGACGGGGCGCTCGCCGAGTGGGCGTGGCCGGGCCTGGAGGACACCTACGACCACCGCCACCTGAGCCACCTGTACCCGGTGTGGCCGCTGGGCGAGATCAACCCGTACGACACCCCCGACCTGGCGCGGGCCGCGCACCGGGCGCTGGAGCTGCGGGGCGCGGAGAACGACTCGGCCCACGGCCACCTGCACCACGCGCTGGTCGCGGCGCGGCTGCGGGACGGGGAACGCGCGGCGGGCGCGCTGCGGCGGGTGCTGGAGGGGGACTTCTTCCACGCGTCGCTGATGAGCGCCCACTACCCGGGGCGCGACGTGTACAACGCGGACGCCGCGCACACCCTGCCGGCGCTGCTGATCGAGCTGCTGGTGCAGTCGGCGCCGGGCCGCCTCGTACTGCTGCCGGCGCTCCCGGCGGGGTGGACGCGCGGCGCGCTGCGCGGCGTGCGGACCCGGTTCGGGGCGCGCGTCGACCTGGAGTGGCGCGACGGGCGCTGCACCGCCACGGTCCGGCCGTCGAGGACGGCGCGGATCGACCTCAGGACCCCCGCCGGCGGCGAGCCGCTGGAACTGACCGCCGGCGAGGACCTGGTGCTCACCCTGGGCACCGGGTGATCCCCCCACACACCCCTGGAAGGGACCCATGGCACGACGTATCCTCGGCAGGCTCCGCACGGCGTTCCTCGCGCCCGTGCTCGCGTTCGGCGCGACCCTCGGCCTGGCCGCCGCCCCCGCGCAGGCCGCCGTCTGGCACAACTGCGACCAGTGGGGCAACACCTCGCTGAACGGCTACACCCTCTACAACAACATCTGGGGCCAGGGCGCGGGCGCCCAGTGCACCTGGGCGAACTCCGGGACGAACTGGGGCGTGTGGGCCGACCACCCGAACACGGGCGGCATCAAGTCGTACCCGAACGCGAAGAAGGTGGTCAACAAGACGATCACCGGCATGTCCTCGCTGAACAGCAGCTACCGGGTGAAGGTGCCGGCGGCCGGCGCCTACAACACGGCGTACGACATCTGGGACACGGACTACGACTACGAGGTCATGCTCTGGATGAACCACAACGGCCCGGTCGGCCCGCTGGGCACCGCGCAGGGCGGCGCCACCCTCGGCGGCCACAGCTGGAACGTGTACAAGGGCAGGGTCACCAACCCGGACGGGTCGTACCACGAGGTGTTCTCGTTCGTGCGCACCTCGGACTCGACGTCCGGCACGGTGAACGTCCTGCCGATCCTTGAGTGGATCAAGGACACCAAGGGCTGGTGGGGCAACGAGACCATCGGTGACGTGCAGTTCGGCTTCGAGATCACCTCGTCGGCGGGCGGCCTGGAGTTCGTCACGGAGAACCTGACGGTCTCGGCGGGCTAGGGAGCGCCCTCGAAGGGGCGTCGCCCGGCAGTCGGCACTTCGAGGACACGATCCGGGACCCGCCTCGGGCGTCGGCCTCGTTCACCGGTGCCCGCACCCCGTGGGACGCGGGAATCCGACGAACGGGCCGGGGTCCCGGCTCGATCCGCCGCTGTCGCGGGGCGTCAAGCCGGGCCGTCGCCACGAGGGGTGGCGGAGCCGCCGTCCGGCGCGCGGCGTCTTCGGCGGGCCCGGGGCCCGGTCAGCGAGCACGATGGTGACGGCTGTGGCACCTGTGGCGCTTGTGCCTCACGACCAGACGAGTCGCCCTTCGACGACCTCGCAGACCGGGTGCTCCCCCTCGGCGATCCTCGTCAGCGTCCGCGCCACGGAGTCGAAGTAGTGGGCCAGTGACGCGTACTCGCCCGTGATCGTGGTCCCGCCCACGGACCACCTGCCGACGCGCCCGTCCCTCACGTCGACGAACTTCCCCGCCCAGCCGTCCTGGTCCGACAGGAACGGGATCCACTCATTGCGCCAGAACGGGTCGTCCGGCCGGTCCGGAGGGTCGAATCCACCGGGTACGAAGCGGTTCGCGTAGAGCCCCTCCATCGCCCGGACGCCCAGGAAGAAGCTTCCCTCGTCCGGGAACCCGGCGAATCCGCGACAGGCCACGTCGTCGTCCGCGTCCTCCTCGGGAAGGTCCAGGTTGTTCTGCAGCAGCCACGCCCGCAGGTCCCGGGGGAGGGAGAGACCCATCCGTTCCTCGGCGGCCGCGAGCATCTCTTCCGTGGCGGGCCCGGGCAGGTCCGCGTGATCGGCCGGGGCGTACCTCCGAAGAAGACCCATCACGCGGGACCAGCTCTCCACCACGTTCTCCCCCCTCTGCCCTGCGGGCGGCCGCCCCGTACGACCGCGCCACGCGGAGGTTACCGTTCGGAGCGCCGGTACCGGATGCCGGAGCCCCGAAGCGCGCGGGCGTCGCGGGCGTCGTCCTACGGCAATCGACGCCGACCGCCGCGAGGACTCCCCCGACGGCGCGGCACCCGCCCCGCGGGGGCCGGACTCCACGGGACGGCCGGGTCGGCCCGCCGGACGGAGCCCGGTCACCGCCGCCCCGGCGGCCGGAGGCCGGGAATGCCATGATCGGGCGCATGGAGAGACACGTGGCGTTCCAACGGCTGCATAACTTCCGCGACTTGGGCGGGTACGCGACCGGTGACGGGTCCACGGTGCGGTGGGGGCGGCTGTACCGCTCCGACTCGCTGGGCAAGCTGGGCAGGCCGGGCGGCGGGGACGACTGGGACCGGTTCCTCGCCCTGGGCGTGCGGACGGTCGTCGACCTGCGCTACCCGTGGGAGATCGAGAGGCGGGGCCGCGTGCCGGAGCACCCCTCGTTCGCGTACCACAACCTGAGCGTCGAGCACCGGCCGTACGACCAGGCGAGCCTCGCCCCCGACGTGGAGGTCGGGCCGTACCTGGCCGAGCGGTACCTGGAGGTGGCGGAGGACGGGGTCGAGGAGCTGCGCCGGGCGCTGGAGCTGGTCGCCGACGACGACAGCGGCCCGCTGGTCTTCCACTGCGCCTCCGGCAAGGACCGCACGGGGCTGCTGGCCGCGCTGGTGCTGGGGCTGCTCGGGGTGGACGAGGACACCGTCGTGGCGGACTTCGCGCTGACGGAGCTGGCCACGGAGCGGCTGGTGGCCGACTGGCTGGCGAACGACCCGGGCCGCGCGCTGGTCTGGCCGCACTTCGGGCGGGCGCCCGGCGAGGTGATGCGCCTCTTCCTGGACGGGATCGGGGACCGGTACGGGTCGCTGACCGGCTACGCGACCGAGCGGCTCGGCGTGGACGACGCCCTGGTGGGCGCCCTGAGGCACGCCCTCCTGGAGCCCGCCCCGGCCGTCAGCGGGGGCTGACGGGGGGCACCGGGACCGGGCGGGGGCCGGTGCTCTCGCGGACGGTGAGCTCCGGCGCCAGCAGGACCACGCCGTCCGCGGCGCGCCCCTCCAGCTTGGCGACGACCTGCTCGACGGCGTGGCGGCCCATCTTCTGCGCGGGCACCGCGACGGAGGTGAGGGGTACGGAGGCGTGCGCGGCGAGCTGGTCGGGGCAGATGGCCATCACCGACACGTCCTCCGGCACGGCGCGGCCCTGCTGGCGCAGGAGGGCGAGCAGCGGGTCGGTGGCGGCCTCGTTCTGGACGACGAACGCGGTGGTGCCGGGCCGCTCGTCGTAGACGCGGGCGAGGGTGGCGGCGACCGCGGCGTAGCTGCCCTCGCAGGGCCGGTGCAGGAGGCGGAGGCCGAGTTCGCCGCTGCGTTCGCGCAGGCCGTTCAGGGTGCGCTCGGCGAAGCCGGTGTGGCGTTCGTAGACGGCGGCGGCCTCCCCGATGACGGCGATCTCGCGGTGGCCGAGACCGGCGAGGTGCTCGGCGCAGAGCGCGCCGGCGGCCTCGAAGTCGAGGTCGACGCAGCTGAGGCCGGCCGGGTCGGCGGGCAGGCCGATGAGGACGCCGGGGCGGGACGCCTCGCGCAGCAGGGGCAGCCGGTCGTCCTCCAGCTCGACGTCCATGAGGATCATGGCGTCGGCGAGGGCGCTGCCCTCGATGCGGCGGACGGCCGCCGGTCCCTCCTCGCCGGTGAGGAGGAGGACGTCGTAGCCGTGGCCGCGGGCGGTGGTGGCGACCGCGATGGCGATCTCCATCATCACCGGCAGGTACATGTCGGTTCGCAGCGGGATCATCAGCGCGATGATGTTCGACCGGCTGCTGGCCAGCGCGCGGGCGCCCGCGTTGGGGTGGTAGCCGAGCTGGGCGATGCTCCGCTCGACGCGGGCGCGGGTGGAGGCGGAGATGGACCGCTTGCCGCTCAGGACGTAGCTCACCGTGCTGGCGGAGACTCCGGCATGCTGAGCGACATCGGCAAGGGTGACCATCGGCTCTCCCGGACGGTAGGACACATGAAGTGAAGCGCTTCGATTCGCTCCGCTCCGAGATTAGAGGGCCCTCTGACAGCTGTCCAGAGAAACTGTCGAAGCGCTTCGACAGAGTACCGGGACGGTAGGCCGGGACGGCGGAACGGCCGCCACCGGAAGAGCCGGGGAGGGCGGCGTGCGCCCTCCCCGGCCCAGCGTAGTGAAGATTCCGGCCCGGCGAGGGGGCCGTGCGCGGGTGTCTATCGGGTGGCGATGCGCAGGAACGTCACGGAGTGCGCCGGGAAGGTGTGGGTGAAGGTGCGCGCCACCCCGGTCAGGGTGGACTCCACGGGCCTGACCGGTCGGTCCTCCGCGGTGTTCACGGCGTCCGGGGCGCCCTGGAGCGTGGTCACCCGGGCGGTCCGCGAGGCCGGCTCGGCGCCGAGGTCGATCCGGGTGCGGGCGGGCGCCTCCTGGGCGTTGACGACCTTGACGATCAGCTCGCCGGTGGCGGCGTCGCGCGTGACGACCTGGCGGAACGGCTCGGCGCGGCTGTCGTCGGTGAAGCCGCCCCACCTGACCCCGTCGAGGTAGAGGGTGACCTGGCGGCCGCGGACCTGGACGTGGAGGTCGTAGGTGCGGCCGGTCTCGACGGTCGTGGCGTTCTCCACCAGGGTCTGCTTTCCGCCGTCGACGGTCTTCTCCACGGCGGACCGGGTGTTGTTCCAGCCGCCGAGGTTCCACCAGTAGTGGTTGCCGGTGTCGCGGACCCCGAAGGCGACGAGGAAGCCCTCGCTGCCGGCCTGCTTGGTGGCCTTGACCCTCAGGTCGTAGTCGCGCCAGGCCGGGTCGCCCGCGGTGACGAGGGTGTCCTGGGCGGCCTGGTCGGACTGGACGAACGCCCCGTCCCGGACGCTCCACGTGCCGCGCCCCGCGGCGCGGGTCCACCGCCCGTCACCGGCCGAGAAGTCGTCGCCGAGCAGGACGGTGCCGTCCTCGGCGGTGACTCGCACGTCGTCGTACGCGGCGGCGGTCGCCCAGGTGGACAGGCCGACCGCGCCGGTGATCGGGGCGGACAGCTGCGGGGTGCCGGACGCCCGGCTGGGCACGACCCGGTCGCCGGTGTTGTTCATGAACAGCTTCTGGACCTCGTAACTGGTCGACCCCCAGGAGCGGGTGGAGTCGAACCAGATCATGTCGGGCCGCCACTGGTTCTCGTGCGTGTCGGCGAGGAGCGGGGCGTACGAGGCGAGCTTGACCACGTCGGCGTTGCGCTCCAGGCCGGTCATGAACGCGGCCTCGGACAGGGCGTTGGCGAAGCGGTTGTCGCGGGAGGCGTACTCGCCGAGGAAGACCTTCGGCCCCCGGCGGTCGTAGGAGTCGTAGCGCTCGTTGTTCTCCAGGAACCACTGGGGGCTGTTGTAGTAGTGCTCGTCGACCAGGGCGACGCCCGCCTGGCGGTTGAGCTCCCAGAGCCGGTCGAAGGTGGCGCCGGTGTCGTCGGGGCCGGAGTTGCCGACGACCGTGACGCCCGGGTGCTCGGCCTCGATGGCGGCGCGGAACTGCCGGAAGCGCTCGAAGTACGCGTCGGGGAGGTTCTCCTCGTTGCCGACGGCGAGGTGGGTGAGGCCGAACGGCTTCGGGTGGCCCATCTCGGCGCGCTTGCGCCCCCACGTCGAGGTCACGGGCCCGTTGGCGAACTCGATCAGGTCGAGCGTGTCCTGGATGTGGCGGCGCAGCAGGGCCGGGTCGTCGGTGGCCTGGTTCTGGCCGCAGCCGGTGACGAGGGCGGGGACGACGGGCAGCGGCATGGCGCCGATGTCCTCGGCGAACTGGAAGTACTCGTAGTAGCCGAGGCCGTAGCTCTGGTGGTAGCCCCAGAAGTTGGCGTTGACGGCGCGCTGCTCGACCGGGCCGATGGTGTCCTTCCACTGGTAGGAGCGCTCCCGCTCCCAGGTGGGCGCCTCGTACGCCTGGTGGGAGCCGGTGTTGACGAGGCAGCCGCCGGGGAAGCGGAGGAAGCCGGGTTCGAGCGCGGCGATCTTCTCGGCGAGGTCCTTGCGCAGGCCGTTCCTCCGGCCCTTGTACGTGTCGCGGGGGAAGAGGGAGACCATGTCGAGGCGGAGCACGCCGCCGCCCTCGGCGGTGACGGCGAGGCGCGCGCCGGAGGTGGTCGCGCCGGCGGTGAGCGTGCCGCTGTACCTGGTCCAGCGGTCGCCGCGGACGGTGGCGGTGAGCGGGGCGGACAGGGGGGCGCCGTCCGCGTCCCGGAGGCGGGCGGTGAGCCGAGTGCCGCGGCGCTGGTCGGTGCGGGCCCAGACGGAGAAGTCGTACCGGGCGCCGGCGCGCACGGCGACACCGGAGCCGTGACCGGAGTTGACGACGCCGTAGCCGGAGCCGGGGGCCCCGTGGCCGGAGAGGTCGAGGCGCAGGTAGGTGCGGTTGCGCTCGTTGAGGCGGTCGGCGTCGTCGACGGTGCGGACGGTGCCGGTGGCGCCGCCGTGCGCGGTCGTCCGCCAGCCGGTGAGGGGGGTGTAGGCGGCGTTGTCGACGGGCGAGAACTCGAAGGACCGGTTCCGCACCAGCTCGGCGTAGAGGCCGCCGTCGGCGGCGTTGTTGATGTCCTCGAAGAAGACGCCGTACATGGTGGGGTCGATCGCGGGGCCCTCGCGCTCCGGGTGGACGGCGAGGGTGTAGTCGGCGGGTTCGGCCACGGGGGTGTCGTCGGCCCGGGTGGGGGCGGCGAGCACCGTCCCCACGAGCGCGGCCGCCAGCGCGAGGACGAGCCTCGGCCGTATGGGTGCCATGTGGATGCTCCTGGGATCTCTGTTGTTCGATATATCGGACATTGACCAGGACTTCGAACAGGAAGATAGGCAGGGCGGGTTGACGCGTCAACGGTTACGACAGGGTCACCGGGGACGGGTGCGGCCGGAGGAGGCGGCTGCGGTGGCGCCGCGGGCGGCGACGGTCGCGGTGCCGCAGGTGGTGGGCGCGGCGGCGGTGAGGGCATCGGGAGCGGGGCGGCTGCGGCCCGCGGGCCTCGGCCCGACCCGGCCCGGTCCTGCCGCCGGGAGCCGCCTCCGGTCCGCTTCCGGCCGCGCCGCCCCGGCAGGGGCGCCGGGCGGACGGACGGCGCCGGGCGGACGGGGACACCGGGCGGTACCGGGCGGACGGGCGACGCCCGGCGGACGGGGTCATGGGGCGGGCCGACGGCCCCGACGCCTTGGCGTTCCCGGTCGGCGGGCTCGACAATGAGGGGGATGACGGACAACCGGGAGCCCGGCGCGGAGCGGGCGCACGGCGGCGAGATCGGGCCGACCGAGCGGCTCGCCATGAACCGCACCGGCAGCTTCGACTGGGACCTCGACTCCGGCGCGATCGACGTCGACGTGGCCGGGCTGCTGGTGTTCGGGCAGGACCCCGCCACCTTCGACACGAGGCCCGCGACGCTCGTGGAGCGGCTCGACCAGGCGGAGCGGGAGCGGCTGGAGGGGGTGATCAAGGAGGCGCTGACCAGCGGCCGGTCCTCGTACGCGGCGCACTTCCGGCTGGAGCGGGACGACGGCTCCGAGCAGTGGACGCACGTGCAGGCGCGCATCCTGCGGGACCGCGACGGCCGGGCGCACCGGATCGTCGGGATCGTCCGCGACGCGACCTCCGAGGTGACACACTCGGAGTTCGTCATGGAGCTGGAGCGGCGCCGGCAGCGCCAGACGGACATGGTGGAGCGGTCGACGCGGGCCATGTCGCGGGCGGTGACCGTGGACGACGTGACGGCGGCGCTGACCGGGCCGGGCGGCCTCTCCCGGCTCGGGGCCGACGGGCTGGCGCTGGGCCTGGTGGAGAACGGCTCGCTGAACATCATCGCGCTGAGCGGCGAGTCCCTGGAGATGCTGGACGACCTGCGGGTGCGGCGGCTGGAGAGCGGTCTCCCGCTGCACGAGACGGTGCTGAGCGGGCGGCCGCTGTTCACCAGCTCGTTCCAGGAGCTGATCAAGGGCTACCCGCTGCTCGCCCCGTTCGCGGGCCGGCTGCCCTTCCAGGCGGCGGCGTACCTGCCGCTGGTCGCGCAGGCCCGCACGCTGGGCGGCATGGTGCTGTTCTACCGGCGCCGCACCGTGTTCAGCGCGGACGAGCGGAACCTGTCCCTGGGCCTCGCGGCGATCGTCGCGCAGTCCCTCCAGCGGGCGATCCTCTTCGACGAGGAGCGGGAGCTGGCCACGGGCCTCCAGGCGACGATGCTGCCGCGCCGCATCCCGAGGATCGAGGGCGGCGAGATCGCCGTGCGCTACCACTCGGCGTGGAGCGGCCGGCAGGTCGGCGGCGACTGGTACGACGTGATCCCGCTGCCGAAGGGCCGCGTCGGGATCGTCGTCGGCGACGTGCAGGGCCACGACACGCACGCCGCCGCGATCATGGGGCAGCTGCGCATCGCCCTGCGCGCGTACGCGGGCGAGGGCCACGCGCCGTCGACGGTGCTGGCCCGGGCGTCGCGGTTCCTGGCCGAGCTGGACACGGAGCGGTTCGCGACGTGCACGTACGCCCAGGTCGACCTGGGCACGGGCACCGCGCGGGCGGTGCGGGCGGGGCACCTGGGGCCGCTGATCCGGCACACGGACGGGCGGGTGGGGATGCCGAAGCTCCAGGGCGGGCTGCCGCTGGGCATCGCGTCGGTGTTCGAGGACGAGGAGTACCCGGAGACGCGGCTGGACCTGGTGCCCGGCGAGACGCTGGTGATGTGCACGGACGGCCTCGTGGAGGAGCCGGGCACGGACATCGGGCAGGGCGTGGACGCGCTGGCCGAGGCGATCGGCGCGGGCCCGCCCGGCGCGGAGGCGCTCGCCGACCACCTGTCGCAGCGGTTCTGGGAGCGGTGGGGCGCGGGGGACGACGTGGCGCTGCTGGTGCTGCGGCGCAGCCCGGACCCGGGCACCACCCGGGCGCCGCGCATCCACCAGTACATCCACCAGGCGGACCCGGAGGGCCTGTCGGAGGCGCGGGCCGTGGTGCGGCGGGCGCTGCGCGACTGGGGGATGCGGGAGCACGCGGACGACGCCGAACTGCTCACCGGGGAGCTGCTGGGCAACGTGCTGCTGCACACGGAGGGCGGGGCGGTGCTGACGCTGGAGGTGCTGCCGGAGCCGGTGCGGCGGGTGCGGCTCACGGTGCAGGACCGGTCGAGCGCGTGGCCCCGGCGCCGCACCCCGGGCGAGGCGGCGACGTCGGGGCGGGGGCTGCTGCTCCTGGACGCCCTGTCGGTGCGGTGGGGGGTCGAGCCGCGCGGCGAGGGGAAGGCCGTGTGGTGCGAGATCGGCCCGGCGGGGCGGCCCTGACGGCGCGGGCGGACACCGGGCGACGGGCCGCGGACCGCGGGCCGCGGACCGCGGGCCGCGGGCCGCGGCAGGAGGCTCGCGGCCGGTGCGGACGCCCGCGCGCCGGACCGGCGGGTCCCGGCCGCGCGGGCGGGAGGGGTCGTCAGACGAGGGGCGGGGACGGGAGGTGCCCTATCACGGGGGACGTACCGAGGGATCGGCTTTGGGTCCGGAAGGCCCTGGCAGTGACCTTGCGGTATCCGCGCGATGCCCGGCAGGACACGCTGCCCGTGCCCTGCGCTGCCCGGTTCTGGCATGAGGCGCGGATAACGACCCCCGTAATAGCGGCTTCGCGGAGTGTCGGCGCTCCTTGAAGGGCCGGATGACCTCCCGACCTCCTTCAGGATGCAACAGTCCCGCAACGTTTTTCCCCTGATGCTTTTTCAGTGGAAAACCGGAGCGGGCGGCTCGGGCCGGGGGCCTTCGCCCGGGTGGTCGGCGGTCCGCTGCCGCTCCGGGGAGAGGGCCCACTGGTAGGCGAGGGCGGCGAGGGTGGACACGCCCCAGTGGGCGCGGAGCCGGGCGAGCTCCTTGGTGAGGGTGCGCAGCCCGATGTTGAGGCGGCGGGCGGTGATGCGCTGGTCGACACCGGCGGCCGTGTCGATGAGGATCTCGCGCTGACGGTCCGTCAGTCGGCTTCCGTCGCCCGCGGGTACGGCGCGGCGCGGGTCGCCGTACCAGGCGTCGGCGCGGCGCCAGGCGTCCTCGAACCCCTCGGCGACGAACGCGACGAAGGCCCGGTCCATGACGTGCCACGCGGTCTGCTCGGGGTCGCCGCCGACGACGTGGTCGGAGATGAACGCCTGGCGGCGGTCGACGACGACGCACCGCTGGAACGGGGCGAGGAGCGTGCGGAACCGGGTGCCCCGGGCGGACATGACGGCCGCCCACTCGCGGGCCGCGGTGTCGTCGCGCACGCCGTCGCCGAAGAGGGTGCGCAGCCGTACGCCCCGGGCGAGGGCGCGGGAGTCCCGGTCGGTGGTCTCGCCGAGGAGCTCCTCGCAGCCCGGCCCCGCGGGCAGCGCGGTGAGGACCTCGGTCTCGGCGCGGTCGACGGCCTCCCCGATGCGGGCGGTCACCTGTTCGCGGCCGGCGAGGAACTCGCTGCCGGAGCCGGAGCGCCACTTGGCACGTTCGAAGTGGAGTCCGAGCTCGTCGCTGAGGTCGGGTATGGCGGCGATCCGGGCGGCGCGGGCGGCCAGGTCGCGCAGTTCGTCGTCGAGCCGGCGGCGGCCCGCCTCCTGCGGGTCGAGGGCGATCGGCAGGGAGGGCCGCTCGGGGTCGGCGATGACCAGGCGCCAGCCGACGAGTTCGCCGAGCGCGCCGGTGTCCTCCGGCCCGACGGGCTCACCCCGGGTGATCCGGGCGTACAGCTCCCTCGCCGCCCCCGACAGCGGGGCCGCCGGCTGCGCCGAGCCGTCCCTTTCGGTCATCTCCGCCCCTGTTCGCGACTGCGTGTGTGCGCCGTGCGCAAGTACGCACCACGCGGGCACTTGATCGCCGGCGCACGCTGGGCCAGCGTACCGGTGTGGCCGCTCTCTGCCCGCGCCACCGTTTCACCGCGACGGCCACCGGCGGGCCGACCACCCGCGGCGGCCGTCCCTCTGGGGGAGGGACACTCATGGACAAGGTCGCCCTGCGCCACCTGCTGAGGGAGCGCCGTGCCCTGATCGCACCGGAGAGCCACGGGCTGTCCCGCCCGACCCGGCAGGGCAGGCGCGCACCGGGCCTCTCGCAGGCGCAGATCGACCAGTTGCTGCACCGGGCGCCCGACACGTACGGCCGGCTGGAGTCGGGCCGCTACCCGAACCCGCCGGTCGACCTGCTGGAGGACGTGGCGCGGCTGCTGGGCATGAACGAACAGGAGTGGGTGGCGCTGTGGCGGTACGCGCTGGGCCAGGACCCGCCGCACCCGCTGCACGCGCGGGCCGGGGAGGTGGTGCCGGGGGCGTGGCGGCTGGCGCTGGACGGGATCTCCCACATGGCCTACGTCAGCGACCGCTCGTGGAACCTGCTGGCGCACAACGAGCCGTTCGCCGCGCTGTTCCCGGGCCGCAGGGTGCCGTCCAACGTGATGCGGTGGATGGCGGTGGAGCCGGAGGCCCGGTCGGTGCTGCGGCACTGGGAGACGGCGTGGGCGCCGCTGGTGCTGCCGCAGCTGCGGGCGGCCATCGCGGCGGACCCGGAGGACCCGACGCTGTGCGGCATCGAGAAGGAGGTGCTGGACGACCCGGTGGCGGCCCGCGTCTACGAGTCGGCGAGCGCGTACGTCCACCCCGACGGGGGCGACCGCCCGGTGCACCACGCGGAGCACGGGCCCGGCTGGATCAGCCTGTGCGCGGCGCAGCCGATGGCCGCTCCCCGGGCCCGGCTGCTGATCCTGCCGTTCCACCCGGGCGAACGGCGCCCGGCGGGGCGGCCGCGGCCCCTGCGGGCGTACGGGTAGGCGGGCCCCCGCGGGACGGCGGCCACCCGGCGGGCGGCGGCGGCCGGGCGGGCGCGGCGCCCCCGCGGACCGCGGCAGCGGAGCGGACCGCATCGGCCCGGCGGATCGCGACGGCCCCACGGCCCGCATCGGCCCGGCGGGGGCGGGTACCCGGGGGCGCATGAGTGACGAGGGACGGTTCCAGCGTGCGCCCGGCCGGTTCACCGACCGGATCACCGAGGACGGCCGGGACGGCTGGCCGGTGGAGGCCGGGCGGTACCGGCTGGTGGTGAGCAGGGCCTGTCCGTGGGCGAGCCGCTCCCTGGTGGTGCGGCGGCTGCTCGGGCTGGAGGAGGCGCTGTCGCTGGCCGTGGCGGACCCCGTGCAGGACGAGCGGAGCTGGCGGTTCACCCTGGACCCGGACGGCCGCGACCCGGTGCTGGGCATCCGGTTCCTGTCCGAGGCGTACGAGGCCCGCGAACCGGGGCAGCCGGGCGGGGTGAGCGTGCCGGCGGTCGTCGACGTGCCGAGCGGCCGGCTCGTCACCAACGACTACCAGCGCATCACCCTGGACCTGGAGACCGAGTGGACGCGGCTGCACCGGCCCGGCGCCCCCGACCTGTACCCGGAGCACCTGCGCGACGAGATCGACGAGCGGATGGACGGCATCTTCCGGGACGTCAACAACGGCGTCTACGCGGCCGGCTTCGCCACCGCGCAGGGGGCGTACGACGAGGCGTACGGGCGGCTGTTCGCCCGGCTCGACCAGCTGTCGGAGCACCTGGCGGGGCGGCGCTACCTGGTGGGCGACACGATCACCGAGGCCGACGTGCGGCTGTTCACCACCCTGGTGCGGTTCGACGCCGTGTACCACGGCCACTTCAAGTGCAACCGCAACAAGCTCACCGAGGACCGGGTGCTGTGGGCGTACGCGCGGGACCTCTTCCAGACACCCGGGTTCGGCGACACGGTGGACTTCGACCACATCAAGCGCCACTACTACGTCGTGCACGGGCACATCAACCCGACCCGGATCGTGCCGCGCGGCCCGGACCTGCGCGGCTGGCGGTCGCCGCACCACCGCGAGGAGCTGGGCGGGCGCCCCTTCGGGGACGGGACGCCGCCCGGACCGCCGCCCGGGGACGAGGTCGTCGTCCCCCTCTGACGGGGTCCCCTCCGCCGGGCCGCTCCTCCGCTTCGGCGGGCCCCTCCCGAGGCTCCGGCGAGGTCCCCCGACAGGCCCTTCCCACGCTCCGACGGTCCCCGCGGGGGCCTCAGGCGGCCCGCCAGACCGTGGTGGCGTTGCAGAACTCCTTGATCCCGTGACCCGACAGCTCCCGCCCGTACCCGGACCGCTTGACGCCGCCGAAGGGCAGCGCCGGGTGCGAGGCGGTCATCCCGTTGACGTACACGCCGCCCGCCTCCAGGTCCCGCACGCAGCGCTCCACCTCCGCGTCGTCGCGTGTCCAGACGTTGGAGCTCAGCCCGAACGGCGAGTCGTTGGCGATGTCCAGCGCCTCGTCCAGGTTGCCCGCCCGGTAGACGGAGGCGACCGGGCCGAACGTCTCCTCGTGGTGGACGCGCATGGCGGGCGTCACCCCGGTGAGGACGGTCGGCTCGTAGTACCAGCCCCGGTCGAGGCCCTCGGGCCGGCGGCCGCCGCAGCGGACCCCGGCGCCGTGCCCCACCGCGTCGTCGACGAGTTCCTCCAGGTCGGCGCGGCCCCGTTCGGAGGCGAGCGGCCCCACGTCGGTGGCCTCGTCCATCGGGTCGCCCACCCGCAGCGCGGCCATCCCGGCGGTGAACCGGTCCACGAACTCGTCGTGGACGTCCGCGTGGACGATGAAGCGCTTGGCGGCGATGCAGGACTGGCCGTTGTTCTGGGTGCGGGCGGTCACCGCGGTCGCGGCGGCCCGCTCCAGGTCGGCGGAGGGCAGCACGAGGTAGGGGTCGCTGCCGCCCAGTTCGAGGACGGTCTTCTTCACCTCGTCGCCCGCGACCGCGGCGACGGACCGGCCGGCGGCCTCGCTGCCGGTGAGGGTGGCGGCGGCGACGCGCGGGTCGCGCAGGACGCCCTCGACGGCGTCCGAGCCGGTCAGGAGGGTCTGGAAGACGCCGTCCGGATAGCCCGCCCGGCGGAACAGGTCCTCCAGGTAGAGGGCGGTCTGCGGGACGTTCGAGGCGTGCTTGAGCAGGCCGGTGTTGCCGGCCATGAGCGCGGGCGCCGCGAACCGCACGACCTGCCACAGCGGGAAGTTCCACGGCATGACCGCCAGGACGGGGCCGAGCGGCCGGTAGTGGACGCGGGCGGTGGCGGCGCCGGAGTCCCGCACGTCGGCGTCGGAGGGACCGTCGTCGGCGAGCAGCGCCTCGGCGTTCCCGGCGTACCAGCGCATGGCCTTGACGCACTTGGCGGCCTCGGCGCGGGCCGCGGTCAGGGGCTTGCCCATCTCGGTGGTGACGGTCCGGGCGATCTCCGGCAGGTCCTCTTCCAGCAGGTCGGCGGCGCGCAGCAGCAGCGCGGTCCGCTCGGGGAAGCCGGTCGTGCGGTAGCGGCGGAACGCCCGGTGGGCGGCGGCCACGCGTTCCTCGACCTCGTCCGGGCCGAACGGCCGGAACGTCCTGAGCGTCTCGCCGGTCGCGGGGTTCACCGTCGCGATGGGCATGGGCGGTTCCTCCTCGTGGAGTGGTGGGGCGGCACCGGCCGCGGGCCGGGTTGGGATGCCCCTACCGGGTAACCCGTGGGGGCATGGCGAATCACGACGAGGGGCCGACGGACCTGCCCGCCCGGTCCTGGTGGGCCGTGGTGCGGCGCACGGCCGGGGAGGCCCTCGACGACGAGCTCCCGGACCGGGCGGCCGCACTCACCTACTACGGGGTCCTGTCCGTCTTCCCGGCCCTCCTGGTCATGGTGGCGCTGCTCGGCGTGGTCGGCGAGTCGGCGACCCGCTCCCTGCTGGACAGCCTCGGGCAGCTCGCCCCCGGTCCCGTGCGGGACCTGCTGAGCGACGCGGTGCGCCAGTTGCAGGGGGCCGGCGCGACGAGCGGCCTGATGGCGGTGGTGGGCCTGGTCGCCGCCGTCTGGTCGGCGTCCGGCTACGTCGCGGCGTTCATCCGGGCGGCGAACGCCGTGTACGACCTGCCGGAGGGCCGCCCGGTGTGGAAGGTGACGCCGCTGCGGATCGGGCTCACGCTGCTGATGATGGTGCTGCTGGCGGTCAGCTCGGTGATCGTGGTGTTCACGGGGCCGCTCGCGCGGCGCGCCGGGGAGGCGATCGGCGCCGGGGACGCGGCCGTGACGGCCTGGGGCATCGCCAAGTGGCCGGTGCTGGTGCTCCTGGTGACGCTGATGGTGACGCTGCTGTACTGGCGGGCGCCCAACGTGCGCGGGCCGGGCTTCCGCTGGCTGAGCCCGGGCAGCACGGTGGCGGTGGTGCTGTGGCTGCTGACCTCGGGCGGGTTCGCGCTGTACGTGGCGAACTTCGACTCCTACAACAAGACGTACGGGACGCTGGCCGGTGTCGTGGTCTTCCTGGTGTGGCTGTGGCTGTCCAACCTGGCGGTGCTGCTGGGCCTGGAGCTGAACGCGGAACTGGCCCGCCAGCGGGCGATCCGGGCGGGCCTGCCCCCGTCGGAGGAGCCGTACGTGGAGCCGCGGGACACCAGGAGGTGGCCGGCCGCGCTCCGGGGCCGCGTCTCCCGGCGCACCCACCGGCTCCCCCGCGGGACGGACGACGGAGCGTGGCGCGGTGACGGGACCGGGCGCGGTGACGGCGGCCCCGGACGGTGACGGAGGCCGCCGCCGGGGCGGCGGCGCGCCGTCGTCAGGGCAGCGGCGTGCCGCCCGTGGCGTTCATGATCTCGCCGGTGATGTAGCTCGCGGCGGGCGAGGCGAGGAAGACGTACGCGGGGGCCATCTCCGCCGGCTGGGCGGGCCGTCCGAGCGGCGACTGCTTGCCGAACTCGGCCGTCTCCGGCATGGTCGCCGGGATCAGCGGCGTCCACACCGGCCCGGGGGCCACGGCGTTGACGCGGATGCCGCGCGGGGCGAGGTCCTGGGCGAGTGCGTGGGTGAAGGTGACGATGGCGCCCTTGGTCATGGCGTAGTCGAGCAGCGGCGGGCTGGGCTTGTACGCCTGCACGGAGGTGCTGTTGATGATGCAGCCGCCCTCCGGGACGTGCGGCAGGGCGGCCTTGGTGATCCAGAACATGCCGTACAGGTTGGTCCTCATCACCCGGTCGAACTGCTCGGTGGTGATGCCCTCGATGCCCTCGGTCCTGGCCATCTGGTACGCGGCGTTGTTCACGAGCACGTCGATGCGGCCGAACTCGGTCACGGCCCGCTCCACGAGGGCCCGGCACGCCTCCTCGTCGCGGATGTCGCACGGCACGGCGACGGCCTTGCGGCCGGCGTCCTCGACGAGGCGCGCGGTCTCGCGGGCGTCGTCGGCCTCCTCGGGGAGGTGGGCGAACAGCACGTCGGCGCCCTCGCGCGCGTAGGCCAGGCAGACCGCGCGGCCGATCCCGGAGTCACCGCCGGTGACGACGGCGACGCGGTCCCGCAGCAGGCCGCTGCCCCGGTAGGACTCCTCGCCGTGGTCGGGGCGGGGTCGCATGGCGTCGGTCCGGCCGGGGTGCGGCTGCTCCTGCTCGGGGAAGTCCGGCCGCGGGTGGGCGGTCGTGGGGTTCTCGGGGGCGTGGTCGGACGTCATGGGTCCTCCTGTCGGACGGTCGGTCGGTTCGTCTTCACGTTCCCCTGCGCCCCGGGGACACACACCCCCTATCAGGCAGATTCCGGTACGAAAAGATAAAATTCCCTCATGGGAGAGCGGCCCGTCGTGCCTACCGCACCCGAGCTGGTCGTCGATGTCGACGGGCACGCCACGGTGCTGCGTCCGCGCCACGTCTACCGCGTCGGGCGCGACCCCGCGAGCGACATCCCGGTCGCCGACGCCCGGGTCTCGTGGCACCACGCGGTGTTCCGCGAGGAGGACGGCCGGTGGACGGTCCGGGACGAGGGCAGTACGAACGGCACCTACGCGGACGGCCTGCGCGTCGCCGCGCGGGACGTGCACGCCGGCACGGTGCTGCGCTTCGGCCATCCGGAGGACGGCCCGGTCGCGGTCCTGTCGGACGCCGCCCCCGCCGCCCCTCCCCCGCCGCCCGCCGGCGCCCGGCCGGGCGGGGAGCCCTCCGACGGGGCGGGCGGCGCCGGGCCGGTCGCGGACGCCGCCGGGCCCCCACCTCCCACGGACCGGCTCTTCCCCGGTCCCCCGCCCGGCCCGGCGCCCGGCCCCGGGCCCGCGGACGGGCGGCCGTCCGGGCCCGGGGCCCTCCCGGGCCACGGCGACGCGCCGGTGCCCGAGGTGCGGCCGTCGTCCGTGTCCCTGCCCGGCGCGAGCGGCACCTTCCGGCACCCCACCTCCGTACGCCCCCTGCCGACCCGGACCGTCCGCATCGGCCGCGCCACGGACAACGACGTGGTCGTCGACGACCTCGTGGTGTCCCGGCACCACGCCGAACTGCGGTCCCAGCCCGACGGCACGTACCTGATACACGACCTCGGCAGCCACAACGGCACGTTCCTCAACGGCCGCCCGGTCGACGAGGCCCGCGTGACCCCCGAGGACATCATCGGCATCGGCCACCGCGCGTACTGCGTCGTCGCGGGGCGCCTCGTCGAGTACACCGACACCGGCGAGGTCTCCCTCGACGTGCAGGAGCTCGCCGTCACGGTGGACGGCGGCCGCAGGACCCTCCTCGACGGGGTGACGTTCCCCGTCGGCGAGAAGACGCTCCTCGGCGTCGTCGGCCCCAGCGGCGCCGGCAAGTCGACCCTGCTGAACGCCCTGACGGGGCTGCGGCCCGCCGACCACGGCACCGTCCTGTACGACGGGCGCGACCTGTACCGGCAGTACGCGGAGCTGCGCCAGCGCATCGGGCTGGTGCCGCAGGACGACATCCTGCACCTCCAGCTGACGGTGCGCCGCGCCCTCGGGTACGCCGCCGAGCTGCGCTTCCCCGAGGACACCGGGAAGGCGGAACGCCGGGCGCGCGTCGACGAGGTGATGCGGGAACTGGGCCTGGAGCAGCGCGCCGACCAGCCCGTGCACAGCCTGTCGGGCGGGCAGCGCAAACGCGTCAGCGTCGCCCTGGAGCTGCTGACGAAGCCGTCGCTGCTGTTCCTCGACGAGCCGACGTCCGGCCTGGACCCGGGGATGGACCGGTCGGTGATGCACATGCTGCGCGGGCTCGCGGACGACGGGCGCACCGTCATCGTCGTCACCCACAGCGTGCTCAGCCTCGACGTGTGCGACCGGCTCCTGGTCCTCGCCCCGGGCGGCCGGATCGCCTACTACGGGCCGCCCGGCGAGGCGCTCGGCTACTTCGGCTGCACGCAGTGGCCGGAGGCGTTCGAGGCGTTCGAGACCGACCGGGAGCGCGACTGGGCGGGCCGGTTCCGCGACTCGGAGTACCACGAGCGGTACGTCGAAGCCGCGATGCGGCGCCCCGCCCAGGGCGGACCGGGCACGGTGGCGGAGGCGCCGCCCCCGCCGCCGAAGGCGCAGAGGTGGGGCTCCCAGCTGCGCACCCTCGTACGGCGGTACGCGGCGGCGCTGAGCGCCGACCGGACCTTCCTGGCGATCATGGTGGCGCTGCCGTTCGTGATGGGCGCGATGGCGCGGGCCCTGTCGGAGGGGAGGCTGGGCCCGGAGTCGACGCTGAACGTGCTGCTGATCCTCTGCGTGGGCGGTGTGCTGACGGGCGCGGCCAACGCGGTGCGGGAGCTGGTGAAGGAGCGGACCATCTACCGGAGGGAACGGGCCGTCGGCCTGTCCCGGTCGGCGTACCTGATGTCGAAGGTGGCCGTCCTGGGCGCGGTCACGGTCGTGCAGGCGGTCGTGCTCACCCTGGTCGCGCTGGTCGGGGTGCCGATGGACGTGCCGGAGGGGCGGGGCGTGCTGCTGCCTCCGCTCGTGGAGGTGGCGCTGGCGGTGGCGGCGCTGTCGTTCACGGCGATGATGCTGGGCCTCTTCGTGTCCGCGCTGGTGCGCAAGGAGGAGGTCACCATGCCGCTGCTGGTGCTCCTCGCGATCGTGCAGGTGGTGTTCTGCGGGGCGCTGCTGTCCGTGCGGGGGACGCCGGTGCTGGAGCAGTTCGCGTGGCTGGTGCCGTCCCGGTGGGCATTCGCCGCGATGGCCGCGACCGTGGACCTCGGCGCCACGGTCCCGGGCGAGCGGTCCTCGGACCCGCTGTTCGCGCACGACCCGCCGACGTGGCTGCTCGACATGGGCGCCCTGCTGGCGCTCGCCGTCGTCCTCGGCTTCGTGGTGGCGCGGCTGCTGCGCCGTCACGAGCCGGTGATCATGCGAAAGTAGGCGCTCCATGGCCTTCGCCGCCCCGGCCGACGACCCGGTCCTCGACGACTTCCGGCCCACCCACGTCGTACCGCGCCACGGCATGCCCGCGTGGGAGGCACCGGGCACGTCCAGGCCGACGGTGCCGCTGGACCCCTTCCTGCCGGTGCAGCTGCTGGAGCGGATGGGCGACTGGGCACGGGTCCTGTGCTCGAACGGCTGGTCGGCCTGGGTGGACGGGCGGCTGCTGGTGTCGGTGCCGGAGGACCCGCCGGCCGCGGCGCGGGACATGGCGCGGGCCGCCGACCCCCGGCCGCTGCTGGCCCGCGCGGAGGCGTCGCTGGGCCGGTACCGGCGGGCCGCGGAGGACCTGGCGGCGGGCCGGACGGACGGCGAGGGGTTCCGGCGCGGCACGGGCGGGCTGCGGCTGGGCGTCGTCGTCGAGGGCGAGGCGATGTGGCTGTACGACGCGGAGCACGAGCGCTGGCTCTACTGCGACGGCACCCGCCTGGCCGAGTACGCCACGTCGTCGACCCCGTCGGCGAACCCGCCGCCCGTGCGCACCCCGGAACGGGAGGCCCCGTTCCCGGAGGGCGGCGGCGGACGCGAACCGACCCGGGTGGTGGGGGCGGCGCAGGACGCGGCGCCCGCCGGACGCGGCGCGGGGTCCGAGCCGTCCCGCGGGAGCGGCGGCCACGAGCCGGCCCCTCCGGCCGGCACCGGCCGGCAGCCCGGCCCGGCACCGGACGCCTCCGGCGGGGGCCACGGGTCCGCCACCGGGCACGAGCCCACCCGCGTCGTCGCCACCGGTCCCGGCCCGGGGGCGACCCGGGTCGTGCCGGCGGAGGAGGACGACGGCGGGACCGAGGACGGTCCGCGCCCGGCCGGCTCCCGGGAGCGGCCGGCCGCCGCGGAGCCCACCCGGCCGGTCGACGTGCCGGGGACCGGCCGCGGCGGCACGGCGGACGACCGGGCGGGTGACGGGTGACGGGCTCGGGTGCCGACCTGCCCTCCGGGCGGCCGTCGGGCCTGGTGGGGCGGGACGTCGCGCACTACCGGATCGACGCCGAGGTGGGCCGCGGCGGCATGGCGGTCGTGTACCGGGCGACGGACCTGCGGCTCGGCCGCACCGTGGCGCTGAAGCTCCTGGCGCCGGAGCTGGCCCGCAACGACACGTTCCGCAAGCGGTTCGCGCACGAGTCGCGGGTCGCCGCCGCGATCGACCACCCGAACATCGTGCCGGTCTTCGAGGCGGGGGAGACCGAGGGGCTCCTGTACATCGCCATGCGGTACGTGCCCGGGCAGGACCTGCGGGCGCTGCTGGACCGCACCGGTCCGCTGCCCGTCGCCACGGCGGTGCGCATCGCCGTGCAGGTCGCGTCGGCGCTGGACGCGGCGCACGCCCACGACCTGGTGCACCGGGACGTGAAGCCGGGCAACGTCCTCGTCGCCGAGGGCACGGACAGCGACCGGCCCGAGCACGTCTACCTGACGGACTTCGGGCTGACGAAGAAGTCGCTGTCCCTGACCGGCTTCACGAGCGTCGGCCAGTTCGTGGGGACCCTCGACTACGTGGCACCGGAGCAGATCTCGGGGCGGCCCGTGGACGGCCGGTGCGACGTGTACAGCCTGGGGTGCGTCGTGTACGAGACGCTGACCGGCGCGCCGCCGTTCCGCCGGGACGACGACATGGCCCTGCTGTGGGCCCACCAGTACGACCCGCCGCCGCCGTTGAGCGACGCGCGGCCGGGGCTGCCGCCCGGGATGGACGGGGTGCTGGCGAAGGCGCTGGCGAAGGCCCCGGAGTACCGGTTCGACTCGTGCATGGAGTTCGTGACGGAACTGCGGCGGGCGGCGACGGCGGAGGACCACGGAGGCGACGGCGTGCGGGGGGAGGCGCGGGGGGACGGTCCGGGGGACGTCCGGGGGGACGTGCCTCCCCCGCCCACCGGGCCGCCGCCCCCGCCGCCCGCTCCCCCGCTGTGGGCGCTGCCCGTCTTCCGGGGCGGCGGCCCTCCGCCGTGACGCCGCCGCGACCGGGCGCGGGCCCCGCCGGGGACCGCCCGGGCCGTGACCGTACCGCCGGCGCGGGGCCGGACGTCCGTCCCGTCCCGCTCCCTCAGGGGGCGATGGGCAGCCGGCGCTTGTGGTCGGTGAGGCGGTAGCGGTCGACGATCGTCCTGAAGGCCCGCTCGTCCACCGGCTTGCCCTCCAGGAAGTCGTCGATGTCGTCGTAGGTGACTCCGAGCGCGTCCTCGTCGGCCTTGCCCGGGTCGAGGGACTCCAGGTCGGCCGTCGGGGTCTTCCACACCAGCTCGGCGGGCGCGCCCAGCGCGGCCGCGACGGCGCGCACCCGGCGCTTGGTCAGGCCGGTCAGCGGGACCAGGTCGGCGGCGCCGTCGCCGAACTTGGTGAAGAAGCCGGAGACCGCCTCGGCGGCGTGGTCGGTGCCGACGACCAGGCCGCCGTGCGCGCCGGCCACCGCGTACTGGGCGATCATGCGCTGCCGGGCCTTGATGTTGCCGTGCACGAAGTCCTGGTGGCCGGCGTCGCGGAAGCTCACCCCGGCGGCCAGCGCGGCCTCCAGCGCGGCGTCGCTCGCGGGCTTGACGTCCACGGTCAGCACGTGGTCGGCCCGGATGAAGGAGAGGGCGAGCTGGGCGTCGCGCTCGTCGGCCTGGACCCCGTAGGGCAGCCGCATCGCGTGGAACCGCGCCTCGTGCCCGGCGGCCCTGGCCCGCTCGACGGCGAGCTGGCACAGCCGGCCGGCGGTGGTGGAGTCGACGCCGCCGCTGATGCCGAGCACGAGGGAGCGCAGACCGGTGGAGGTCAGGTGCCCGGTGAGGAAGGCCACCCGGCGCTCGATCTCCTGCTCGGCGTCGAAGGTCTCGGCGACCTGCAGTTCCCGGGCGATCTCCTGCTGCAGGGCGATGGACGCCGGCTCGCTCACGTCTGCTCCTTGTTCCGGCTCGCGGTGTGGTGTCGCCCCACCCTACCCAGTGGCCGCCCGGCGGATCGGGGCGGCCGACGCCCCGGGGCGGCCGCCCCGGGGCGCCCCGCCGCGCGTCATGCGGGGGAGCCGGGCGCGGAGGCCCGCCGTGCGGTGTCCCGTACGGCGATGGCCCCGGCGACCTCTTCGACGGCGGCGCGCAGGAGGTCGCCGTAGGAGTCCCGGGGCAGGTCGGGGAGGCGCTCCCGGGCGGCGTCGATGTGCTCGGCGGCGGCTTCGAAGGACCCGAGCCGGCGGTAGTCGTCGGCGAGGTTGAGGTGGAGGGACGGGTGGAAGCCCGCGACGCGGAGGCCGGGGTGGTGCCCCCGGACGCGCTGCTCGGTCACGGCGTCGGCGGCGTCCAGGGCCCGGACGTCCCAGGCCAGGGCCTGGGCGGGGTCCTCGTGGAGGTCCGCCAGGTGGTGGGCGAGGGTGCAGCGGTGCAGCGCGTCACCGGTGACGCCGAGCGCGGACCAGAGGTCCAGGAGCTCGCGGCGGGCGGAGGCGGCGTCACCGGTCCGGCCCTCCGCGACGGCCCGGCCGATGGCTTCCATGACCGGGTCGGGGCGGGTGGGGGTGGTGGTCATCGGGGTGTTCCTCGTCCTCGTGCTCGGGCGGGGTGGTCGGGGGAGACGGGCATGGCCAGGGTGGTGAGGTCGCCGCGGTCGGCGGAGCGGATCGTGACGGGCCGGTCGGGTCCGCGCAGGTCGAGCATCACCTCGGGGCCGACGGCGGTGCTGACGGCGGGGTAGAGCGTGGTCAGCGCGAACCGGATCCGCAGGTCCCGCCCCGTCACGGTGGCCGGCAGCACGACGCCGGGGGGTTCGCCGTCCGGCGGCAGGAGGTGCGCGGCGCCGCCGGCCGCCCACAGCGCGATCCGCTCGCCAGGGTGTTCCTCCAGTGCGCGCAGGAGCCGGTTCTTCGGGACCGTCACGCGGGTGGTGGCCTCGCCCAGCGACGCGAGCACCGGCCGGTGGTCGGGGAACTCCCCGGGCAGCGACCGGCAGTACCGGTCCTCCCGGTCCGCCACGCGGAGCCACAGCCCGTGCGGTGCCGCTTCGAGCCGCACCAGCGCGCTGCGGCGGACCTCGGCGGCCGCGGCCCGCAGCTCGTCGCCGTCGATCGTCGCGGACCACGTCGCCGCCGGCGGCTCGGCGGGCACCAGGGTCCGGGTGGAGAGCCGGTACCGGTCGGTCGCGGTCAGCGTGACCGCGTCGTGGGTCGCCTCCACGCGCAGACCGCCGAGGACCGGCGCCTCCGGTTCGCGCACGGTCGCGGTCAGGACCTGCTCGACCGCGTCGGCCAGCACGGGCCCCTTCAGCACGGTGATCGGCAGGCTCGGCGCGCCGGTGAGCGAGGACGTGACGACGGCGGCCCTCCGCCGCGCCGCCCCCGCGTCCCCGACGACCTTCGCGACGTGCTCGTCGATCAGCCGGGACGCCTCGTCGGGCCCGGCGTCGAGGACCGCCCCGACGGTGGTGAGGGGCATGGCGATCTCCCGGAGCCGGCGCAGCGCGGTCGCCCGCGCCACCTGGTCGGGGCTGTAGTAGCGGTAGCCCGAGACCGGGTCGACCTCGGCGGGACGCAGCAGCCCGGAGTCGGCGTAGAACCGCAACGCGCTCGAGGTCAGACCACTGCGTCGGGCGAAGACCCCGATCGGCATCAACTCGAAATCCGGCACGCGGTCATCATCGGCCTTCGACCAGCTCGAAGGTCAACGGCGGCGGGTGGCGCCCGCGGCCTCGCGGCCCGCGTCCGGGGCCCGCCCACCGGACGGGGCGGGGACGGATCGGGAGCCCCGGGCCGAGGCGGCGCCGTGGTGGCGGCGGCTGCGGCTGCGGCGAGGAGGGCGCAGCCGGCGCCCGTCGTACCGGGGCCCGCTCCGAGCTCCTCCGGACCGCTTCAGCCGTCCGCCCGCTCCCCGACCTCGCCCCGGCGGCGCACCCGGCGCGCGAGGAGGCCGCCGAGGAACCCGGCGACGGCACCCCACAGGAGGGCGAGGCCGACGGCCGCCCACAGGTGGGGACGGAGGCTGACCCGCCCGCCGAGGGCGTCGACCTCGAAGATGCCCAGCAGCGACAGGCCGAGGCGCGCGTCGAGGCGGGTCAGGGGCACCACGACGAGCAGGGTGAGGGCGAACGCCACGCCCAGGTGGAGGGCCTGCTGCCACGGACGGGTGCGCGCCGGCGAGCGGACCGCCGTCACGAAGGCGGCGGCCAGCAGCAGCGCCGCCGCGACGGGGATCAGCCACCAGGCGCGGTCGTCGTGGGCGGCGAGGGAGCGCACGTCGAGGGTGGCGTCGTCGGGTCCGCGCAGGACCCGGTCGAGGACGCGCGGCATGGGCAGCCCGAAGGGGCCGTCGACCCGGCCCTCCCAGGAGGCGCCGATGCCGAGGCCCAGGGCGAGCCAGGCCAGGTTGGGAAGGCCCAGGAGGAGCACGGCGAACGTGTCCGCCGCATGGCCGCGGGTGGCGGCCACGACGAGGCCGACGACCAGGCCGAGGACGACGTACGCGAGCAGCAGGAGCAGCATGGCGGACGCGGCCGGGCGTACGGGTTCCTGGTAGCGCACCAGCCGGACCGGGAGCGGGGCCCGGCGGGAGACCAGCAGGGCCAGGACGAGGACGCCGAGCATCCACAGCAGGCCGTACAGGAGCGTGCTGCCGAGGTCGGCGCGGAAGCCGAGGCTGGGCGGGGCGTCCAGGAGGTCCCCGAGCAGCTCCCCGAGCAGGTCGGCGGGCGAGTCGGCGGGCAGCAGGTCGGTGAAGGTGTGGCGGGCCAGGGCCGCGAGCCCGGCGAGCCCGGCGAGCCAGAGGGCGGCCGTGCCGGCGACGCGTCCGAGGAGCTCGCCCGCCGGGACGACGGCACGGTGGCGCAGCGGCCGCAGGAAACCGGCGGCGAGCGTGAGGGCTCCGGCCAGGGACACGGACAGCGGCATGGCGGTCAGGTCGGCGTCCGTACGGGCGAGGTCGCCCGCGCCGCCCGCCAGCTCGACGTCGCCGCCCGCCGCCATCACGACGACGGCGGCGACGACCCGGGGGAACGCCCCGCCGGGCAGGTCGGTCGCGCCCGCCGCCCACAGCCCGAGGGCCGCGGTCACCGCCATCGCGGCGAGGGCGGCGAGCACCGCGGCGAGGGCCTCCAGCCCGGCCCGCACGGCATGGCGGGCCCCCTTCGGCGCGGTGCCGCGTTGTGCGGCGTCGTGGCTGCTCACGGTGCCACGCTAGGCGCGATCCGGGTCTCCCGGCTTGCGGACGACACCCGGATGGGGCACACAATGGGCGCGGAACGGAAGAAAGGTACGAATGTGACTTCCGACCCCGCGTCCGACCGCCCCACCGGCCCCCCGTCGGGCCCGCTCTCGCACCCCACACCGGGTCGTACCGACCCCGGCCGGCCCCCCGCGCCCCCGCCTCCCCCGGGCGGTGACGGAGGCGGCGGCGGGGGCGGGGGCGGCGGTGCGCACCCCGCGGGCGGCGGGGGCGGGCGCCCCTGGTGGAGGTCCGTCCCCCTGCTCGCCTCCCTGGTGGGCCTCCTCGTCGCCGCGGTGGCGCTGGCCATGGTGCTGTCGCGCCCCGGCGAGGCGGAGGCGGTGCACGCGGAGAGCGTCTCGTACCGTCCCCCGAACAGCTTCACGCCCAGCACGGTCACACCGGACAACCGCCCCGTGGAGCGGCTGCCCACGCAGCAGCGCCACGAGTACGCCGGGTCGGCGCCCGAGTTGTACGGGGGCAGCGGCAACCGCGCCGTGTGCGACGTCGGGAAGCAGATCGCCTACCTGGAGGCGGACCGGGCCAAGGCGAAGGCGTTCGCCTCGGTGCTGCACACGACCCCGGAGGACCTGCCCGCGTACCTGCGCGGCCTGACGTCGGTGCAGCTGCGCCTCGACACGCTGGTGACGAACCACGGTTACGAGGACGGCAGGGCGCTCCCGTACCAGGCGGTGCTCCAGACCGGTACGGCCGTGCTCGTCGACGAGTACGGCGTACCCCGGGTGCGCTGTGCCTGCGGCAACCCGCTGGACCGGCCCCGGGTGGAGCGGCCGGAGAAGGTGGTCGGGCAGACCTGGGCGGGGTTCCAGGCGGAGGAGATCGTGGTCGTGGTGCCCGCGCCGACGCCCGTGCCCACGTTCACCGTCGTCGACGTGGAGACCGGCAAGCGCGTCGAACGCCCGCTTCCCAAGCTGACCTCCCCCTCGGCGACGCCCACGGCCCCCACGACGTCGACCACCACGAAACCGCCCACCTCACCGACCACCACGAAACCGCCCGTGTCGCCGGACAGGACCACCACCGACACCCCGACGGACACGCCGACCGACACGCCCACCGACACCCCGACGGACACGCCGACCGACACCCCGACCGACACGCCGACGAACCGGAACACGGACACCCCGACGGACGGCGGGACGCCCCCGGGGTACACCCCCGACCAGACGATCCCGGACACGCCACCGCCGAACGGCTCCCCCACGGACCCTGACACGGGCACCGACACGAACACGGACACGGACACCCCGACCGGCGGCACCGAGAGCACCCCGGAGACGGACCAGGGGGCCGGTTCCCTGGTCCGCGTCACCTCCTAGGAGCCGGCCTTCCCGGGCCCGCTCCCGGAAGCCCGCCGCCGAGGGCTCGTTCCCGGCAGCTCACCCCCGGGAGCCGGGGTCCGTCCCCGCGGGGACGGACCCCGTCCGCGCGGTCCTCCGGGAGGTCGCTGATCCGCTCGTGCAACGGCTGCTCTCGGCGACCGCCTACCTGGACGGCGCACGGCCCGGCACGGTCTTCAGCCGGGGCGTGCACGAGCGGATCGCCCGCGCCGCGTACGGGTACGAGATGCACGACGCCCGCACCGGTCGGGTCCTGTGGGGGCGGCACACCGGCACGGACGTGGGCCGCGGCCTCTGCGCCGACCTGACCCGCGACCGCGCGGGCGCCGAGTGCCGGTCCAGCGGCGGCGGACGGCTCGCGGACCAGTGGCGCCGTGCCCTCGTTCGCCGGCGCCGCCTCGTACGACTCCGCGACCTGGTGGGACGGCGACGCCCACCGCGAACTGCTCGACCACCGCTGGTCCGGGACGGCCGGCAGCGGTTACGGGCAGGTGCTCGAGTACACCGGCTCCACCGAACCGACCCGCATCCGGTACGACACGGCCGCCCGCTCCGACGATGGGGCCAAGGGCAACCCGGCCCTGCCCGCCGACGTCCTCGGGGACTGGCGGGAGGAGATGTTCTGGCGCGACGCCGACTCGACGACGCTGCGCCTGTACACCACCCCGCACCCGACGGACTTCCGCCTGCCGACGCTGATGCACCACCCGGTCCACCGGCTGGGCGTCGCCCGGCAGGACACCGGCCGCAACCAGCCGCCGCAGGTCGGGTACCACCCGGGCACCAGGCAGGGCCCGCGTCCCGGGCTCACCGGACGGACAGCAGCGACGGCAGGGGGGCGACCGGGTCCCAGTCCGCGTCCCGTTCGGTGAGCCGGCCGGTGACGCGGCGCCACGCCCCGGGGTCGCCGCCGAGCCGGTCGCGCACCAGCCGCGCCGTCTCGGCCACGGCGGCGCGCACCTCCCCGGGGGCGTCGCGGCGGCGGCGCGCCCGGTTGAGGTAGGCCAGCACGACCGCGGCCGGCGCGGCTTCGTGGACCAGGTCCCGTCCGGTGAGCTGCCCCGTCTCCAGCAGGTGGTCGAGCACGGCGTCCACGGGCTCGCGGTGGTGGACGCCGAGGCCGTGCCGGACGCGCGCCACGGTCAGCTCCCGCCCCCGCGGGACGGCGTCGCGGGACGGGGCGTGCAGGTGGGCGGCGTTGCGGAGCCGGAAGTCGCGGGGCGCCTCGGGGTGCCGGACGAGCTGCTCCCAGTGGGGGATCGGCTCGTCGCGGTGCGCGGCGTCCAGGGCGTCCCAGTCCCAGTCCCGGGGGCACGGCGTGCCGTCGAGGATCTCACGGGTCCGCCAGGCGCCCCCGGCCCGGCGCAGCCGCGCCACCAGGCGGTCCGCCGACAACTCGCGCTCCAGGCGGGCCGCGAGGGGGGCCTGCGGGTCGTCCGACGCGAGGGCCTTGCGGCACAGGCGCGTCGCGGTCGCGCCGAGGGCGCCGCTCTGCTCCAGCGCGGCCAGCCGCGCGCGCCCGCCGTGGCGCAGCAGGTTCAGGCAGCCGACCAGTTGCTGTGCGAGGCCGAGGTGCCTGCCGGAGCGTTCGAAGACGTACGCGATGAGGTCCGGTTCGGCGGACTCCAGCCACACCGTGCCGCCCGGTGGCACGGCGAGCGGGTCGGCGCGCAGGTCGGCCGCGAGCCGCGCGGCCGCCGGACCGGGCCGGGCGGCGATGCGGCGCAGCGGCTCCGGGCCGGTGGTGGCGTGCAGGACGGCCAGGTCGACGTCGGGGTCGGCCAGGTCGAGCAGGCGGTGGACCGCGCCGTCGTCCAGCCAACGGCACTGCGCGGAGAGGATCCGCAGCGCCGCCGGGTCGCGCAGGTGGAGCAGGTGCGCGAAGGGGGCGGCCGGGGTGGGCCGGTGGCGCAGCAGGTACGCGGCGAGCAGCCACGGTCCGTCGGGGCCGAGGCGCGGCAGGACGGCGGCGACGGCCTCCGGGCGGGCCTCGCACAGCAGGGCGCCGAGGGGCCAGGCCCACAGGTGGTCGCCGCGGGCGAGCCGCCGCAGCGCGGCCCGCGCGGTGGCGGGCGCCCCGTCGTCGTCGGGGAGCGGATTTCGCGGTGCGCCGCCGGGGCGGGGGGCGGCACGGCGCGACCGGTCGAGCAGCTCGGGCCAGGCGGCGTCGGTGCCCTCGTCCGGGGTGGCGTCCGGGGTGGCGGCCCGGGCGGCCGCGGCGAGCCGCAGCCACGCGTCGGCGTCCGTCCCGAGCTCCCGGTCGAGGAACGCGGCGAGGGCTCGGCGCCAGGCGGTGGTGAAGGCGAGGTCGTGCCAGCCGTACGGCAGGCGCAGCAGCCGGGCCGCGGGCAGGTGGTGCAACAGGTCGTCGCCGTCCAGGACGCCGTACAGGAAGGCGCGTTCGGCGACGCGGGCGGCCGCCTCCGCCCCCTCGGCCTCCGCCAGCCAGGTCAGCGCCTCGGCACGCGTCGGCGTCTCGCACGGGTGGACGAGGTCGTCCAGCCCCTGGGCCGCGCAGGCCCGCCACAGCCACCGCGGGTGCCGCCAGCCCGGCGCGTCCCCCTCGCCGTGCGCGGCCAGGTAGCGCAGCGCCCCGCGGTCGTCCGGCAGCGGGGCCGCCCCGCCGGGCGCGAGCGAGAACAGCAGGTCCAGCGCGCCGAGCGCGGAACGCGACCTCGCCCCCACGGGCTTCGCCGGCGGCGCGGGCGCCGGAGCCGGCGAGGGCGAAGGCGAGGACGGGGGCGGGGGCGCGTCGGCCGACGGCTCCCGGCGCGGCCCCGAGGCGGCCGGGACGGCACCCTCCGCGGCCGGGGCGCCGCCGCCGGAACCACCCTCCCCGACCGGGGCACCGCCGCCGGAACCGGCCGCCGCGGCCGCCCCCGCCTCGGCCGTCGCGGGGCCGCCGCCTGCCGTCCCGGTGCTGCCGCCTGCCGTCCCAGCACAGCCGACCGCCGTCGCGGGGCCGCCGCCTGCCGTTCCGGTACTGTCGCCGGCCTCGCGGAAGGCGTCCGCCAGGGTGCCGGGGTGCGTCGGCAGGAGCCGGAAGAGGGCCTCCCAGGCGTCGGGCCGGTTCCCGACGGTGTCGTGGAGCAGGTCGGTGAAGGTACTGCGGGCCGTCTCCGGCCACAGGCCCCGCGCGGCCAGGGCGTGCAGGGCCCGCACCGCGTGGGCGGCGGGCCGGGCGGTCGTCGGCAGGTCGGCGGGGTCGAGGAGCCCGGCGCGCACCACCCCCACCGCCCACTCGCCCGCCGCCTCGTCCAGCCGCTCGCCGGCCAGCCGCCGCGCCGGCGGCGTGAGGTTCCCGGCGATGCGGCCGCCCGCCCGCCACGGGGCGTTGAGGAGCGTCAGCCGGAACTCGGCGCGCTCGGCGTCCGAGGCGTCCTCGTGGCGGGCCAGTTCCCCGGCCGCCTTCGGCATGAACGGGGTGCGCCGGTTGGCGGCGGCGAGGGCGCGCACGTCGTGCGCGTACGGCTCGTCGAACAGGTCCCGCAGGGTGCTGGTGCCGCGGCTGGTGCCCAGCAGCCGCGGCAGCGCCGCCGGGTCGTCGTACGGCTCGCCCCGGGCGCGCAGCCGGGCCGCGCCGTCCGGCGCGTCGAGGGCGGCGGCGACCTCCGCCCGCACCTCCGCGTGGACGTGCCGCGCGACGGACGGGTCGGCCAGCATCGTCCGTACGGCCCCGGCGCCCCGGCACTCCCACACGCGCAGCAGGGCGTACCGCTGCGCCACCCCGCGCACGCCCCACGCCAGGGCGCGCGCGGCGAGCACGGGGTCGCCGCTGCCCAGCAGGGGCGCCGTCCGGCTGCGCGACCCGTCCGCGGCGGGCGACAGCAGTTCGGCGCGCAGCGTCTCGTCGAGCGGCACGCGGTGCAGCGCGTGCGCGATGGTCCGGCGGAGGGACGGGGTGCAGCGCGCGTTGCGGTACACGGCGGCGTTGACCGCGGGGTCGTCGGCGGCCACGAGGGCCTTCAGGACGCGGGCGTCGATCCGCGCGTGCCGGGCGAGGGCGGCCCGCGAACGGCTGTCGCCGTGTGCCGCGACGGCGGCGGTGAGCGCGGGGCCGGGCGGGGTGCCGCGCCCCAGCAGCGCCTCCACCGTCCGGTCCGGCAGGGCGGTCAGCGCGTCGGCGGCGTGCTCCGGCGCCGTGTGCTCCAGCAGCAGCGCGAGGGTGTCCCCGACGGACCTCGGCGGCGGGAGCGTGTCCCCGCCGCCCGGTGCGGGCCGGGTGGCGAGCAGCTCCGGCAGGGTGCCCCGGGCGGTGGCGAGCGCGTCGTGGAGACCGCGCCACCGCTCCGGCGCGCCCCCGAGGTGACGCTCCGTCAACTCGCGGAGGAGGGCGGCGGTGGCGCCTCCCGGGTCCGGTGCGTGCCCCTCCAGGTACCCGGCCGCCGCGCGGGCGGGGCGGCCGCGGCGGACCAGCTCGGCGGCGAGGGCGTCGTCCATCTCACCCGCGGCGCGCGCCGCGTCGACGAGCTTCGCGAGGCCCCCCGCCCGCGGCGAGGCGAGGGCGGCGCGCAGGGCGGCGGCGGCCTCCCCGGGCGCGGGCGGGCGGGTCGGCGCTCCCGCCGGCTCCTCCCCCGGCGCGCTCCGGCCCACCAGGTCCACCAGCGCACGGCGTACCTCCGCGGCGTCCATGCCCCTCCCCCACCCGTTCGCGTCGTCCAGGCACCGAGGGCCATCCCAGCACACGCCACCGACAACGCGGTGCGGGCCGGTCCCGGCGGGCGGCCACCCGCCCGGCGGCGGCACGGCACGGCACGGCGCGGGGCGGGCGGGCGGACGGACCGCCGCCGGGCGGGTGGGGCGGCGCGGGGTCAGGTGGACGCGCGGCGGACCAGTTCGGTGGGGAGTATCACCGCCGCCGGGTCCTCCCCGCCGATCTGCGCGAGGAGGACGCGGACCATCTCGGCGCTGATGCGGTCCCAGGGCTGGCGGATCGTGGTGAGCGCCGGGTCGGTGGAGGTCGCGGCGGGCGAGTCGTCGAAGCCGCCGACCGCGACGTCCTGCGGGACGCGCCGCCCGGCCCGGTGGAGGGCGGTCAGCGCGCCCTGGGCCATCAGGTCCGACGCGACGAACAGGGCGTCCAGGTCGGGGACCCGGTCGAGGAGTCCGGCCGCGCCGGCCTCGCCGCCGGCGCGGCTGTAGTCGCCGGTGGCGACGAGCCGCTCGTCGTAGGGGACGCCCGCCTCGGCGAGGACCTCGCGGTAGCCGGCGAGCCGCTCGACACCGCCCGGGGTGTCGAGCGGGCCGGTGATCGTGCCGATGCGGCGGCGGCCCAGGGACAGCAGGTGGCGGACCATGTCGCGGGCGCCGTCGCGGTCGTCGGCGGCGACGTAGCTGACCTTGGAGGTGTGGCCGATGGGCTTGCCGCACGCCACCAGCGGCACCCCGGCGTCGCGCAGCCGTTCGGCGAGGGGGTCGCCGGAGTGGCTGGAGACCAGCAGTACCCCGTCGACGTGGCCGGCGGTGATGTAGCGGGTGATGCGCCGCCGTTCGGCCTCCGTCCCGGCGATCATCAGCAGGAGGGGGATGTCGTGCGCGGCGAGCGCCTGGGTGCAGCCGCGCAGGAGGACGTTGAAGTTGGGGTCCTCGAAGAACCTCTCCTGCGGCTCGGTGAGGAGGAAGCCCACCGAGTCGGAGCGTCCGGTGATCAGGGAGCGGGCGTGCCGGTTGACGACGTACCCGGTCCTGCGGATGGCCGCGTTGACGGCCTCCTGCGCGGCGGGGCTGACGTAGTGGCCGCCGTTGAGGACCCGCGAGACGGTGCCGCGCGACACCCCGGCCTCGCGGGCCACGTCGTGGATCGTCGGCGGCTTGCGCCGGCCCGCCGTGTGCTGCATGGTCACGACTTTACGGCTCCCGACAGCAGGTCCAGGCTCCAGAACCGCTGGATGAACAGGAACAGCGCGATCAGCGGGAGCAGCGCCAGCAGGGCGCCCGTGATGACCAGGGTGTACAGGGCGGGGGTGTTGGAGCCCTGGGCGAGGAGCGTGTACAGGCCGAGCGTCATCGGGAACTTCTCGTCGTCGCCGAGCATGATGTACGGCAGGAGGAAGTTGTTCCAGACGGCGACGAACTGGAAGAGGAAGATCGTCACCAGTCCGGGGACCATCATCGGCACGCCGATGCGGGTGAAGACCCTCCACTCCCCCGCGCCGTCCATGCGGGCCGCCTCGACGACGTCGGCGGGGACGGCCGCGGCGGCGTAGATCCGGGCGAGGTACACGCCGTACGGGGAGAGCAGCAGCGGCAGCAGGACCGACAGGTAGCTGTCGGTGAGGTCGGCCTTCGCGAGGAGCAGGTACTGCGGGACGGCGAGGATCACCGGCGGCATGAGGACGCCGGCGAGGAGCACCTTGAAGACGGCTTCGCGGCCGGGGAAGCGGTAGAGGGCGAGCGCGTAGCCGGAGACGGCGGAGACGGCCGTCGACAGCAGGGCGCCGAAGCCCGCGTAGAAGGCGGAGTTGCCCATCCAGCGCCAGTAGATGCCGTCGCGGTACGCGTGGAGGTCGGCGATGTTGCGGGTGAACCCGGTGCCGGGCAGGAAGGTGAACGTGGAGAACAGTTCGCGGCCCGACTTGGTCGCGGCGACCACGACCCAGGCGACCGGCAGGAGGCAGTAGGCGGCGCCCAGCAGCAGGGCGGCGGTGGGCAGCAGCGCGATCCGGCGGCGCAGCGGCGGGCGCCCGGCGGTGGGCGGCGGGGCCTGGGCGGCGCCGGGGGTGGTGCCGGCGGCGGGCGCGGACGTGCGGGCGGTGACGCTGGTCATCGGGGGTCCCCCTGCTGGTCGCGGGAGCCGGCGGCGCGCAGGAAGCCGAAGGACAGGACGAGCGTGACCACGGCGATGATCACGGCGGTGGCGGCGGCGGCGTGGAGGTCGCCGTTGCCGAAGGCGTCCTGGTAGACCTTCATCAGCGGGCTCCAGGTGGTGGAGACGGAGTTGGTGAGCGGCTTGAGGGTGGTCGGTTCGGCGAAGACCTGGAGCGTCGCGATGATCGAGAAGAAGAAGGTCAGGACCAGCGACGGCGCCACCATCGGGATCTTGACGCGGAGCGCGATCTGGAGCTGCGAGCAGCCGTCGAGCCGGGCCGCCTCGTACACCTCGGCGGGGATGGACCGCAGGGAGGTGTAGATGACGATCATGTTGAAGCCGGTGCCGCCCCAGACGGCGATGTTCGACAGGGAGAGGAACAGCGGTCCGCCGTCGAGCAGGTCGGGCTGCGGCAGGCCGAGCGCGTCGAGGAGGTAGAAGAAGGGGCTGACGTCGGGCAGGTAGAGGAAGCCCCACAGCAGGGCGGCGATGACGCCGGGCACCGCGTACGGGAGGAAGATCGCCAGCCGGGTGACGGAGGCGAGGCGGACCCGTTCGGCGTCGAGCATCAGCGCGAACAGCAGGGCCAGGCCGAGCATGGTGGGGACGACGATGGCGCCGTACCCGAGGACGCGCAGGGCGCCGTCGAGGAGTTCGGGGTCGGTGAGCGCGTCGGTGTAGTTGGCGGGACCGGCCCACACCTCGCTGCGGGCGCCCTTGCCGAGGCCGAGGCCCTTGACCTCGACCTTGTGGAGGCTGAGCCAGATCGCGTAGCCGATGGGCAGGGCGAAGAAGAGCGCGAAGAGGACGGCGGCGGGGGCGAGGAAGGCGTACGGAGCGCCACGGCCGCGCCGTGCGCCCGTGCGGCGGACGGCGGCGGCCGTGGTGTTCGCCCGGGGGGCGGTGGCGGTCACTCGGCGACTCCGAATCCCTGCTTCTTCAGGTCGGCGACGGTGGAGTCGTGCACGGTGCGCAGCGCGGCGCCGAAGTCCGACCTGTCCTTGGCGGCGCGGGCGAAGGCGTCGCGGAAGGTGGTGTAGGCGACGTTGACGTTGGGGCCCCAGGCGGACGGGGCGGTCGTCTTGGCGATCGCGGCGGCCTCCTCGTAGAACGTCGGCTGGTTGGAGAAGAAGTCGGGGGCCTTCGCGAGGGCGCCGCCGCTCTGCGCGGCCGTGGCGGCCGGGTAGATGCCGCTCTCCTTCACCAGGGCGGCGAGGGCGGCCGGGTCGGTGTTGAGCCAGGTGACGAACTCGGCGGCGGCCCCCTTGTGCTTGCTGTCGTTGGTGACGGCGGTGGAGGAGCCGCCCCAGCTGCCGGTGGCCCGGGCGCCGCCCGGCCACTGCGGGAGCGGGGCCATGGCCCACTTGCCCTTGGTGTCGGGGGCGGCGGTGGTCAGGGTGCCGGCGGCCCAGACGGCGCTGACCCAGCCGATCTGCTCGCCGGTGTTGAGGGCCTTGTTCCAGGCGGGGGTGTACATCGGCTGGTTGTCGATGGCGCCCTCCTTGACGAGGCCGCCCCAGAAGGCGGCGACCTTGCGGGTGGCGGCGTCGTCGATGCCGACCTTCCACTGGTCGCCCTCGGTGGTCCACCAGCGGGCGCCGGCCTGCTGGGCGAGGCCGGCGAAGAGGCCGGCGTCGTTGGCGGAGAAGGTGGTGAGGGCCTTGCCGGGGGCCTTCTTCTTCAGGGCGCGGGCGGTCTCGGCGAACTCGTCCCAGGTGGTGGGGACGGTCAGGCCGTACTGCCGGAAGAGGTCCTGCCGGTAGTAGAACATCATCGGCCCGGAGTCCTGCGGGACCGCGTAGACGGCGTCCGTGCCGAGGGTCGCCTGCTGCCAGACGCCGGGGGCGAACTTCGCCTCGACGCCCTCGACCTCCTTGGATATGTCGGCCAGGACGTCGTTGCTGACCAGGGTGGGCAGCGCCTGGTACTCGGCCTGGACCAGGTCGGGGGCCTGGCCGGCCTTCGCCGCGGTGAGGATCTTGGTGACGAGGTCGTCGCCGGAGGCCTGCTTCTTCACGGTGACGGTGATCCCGGCCTCCTTGCCGGGGCCCTTGTTCCAGAGGTCCGCGACCTTGTCCATACCGGGGGCCCAGGCCCAGTAGGTGAGGGCGGCGGGGCCCGCCTCCGCCGGGGCGGCGGACTCGTCGCCGGACGAGTCGCAGGCCGTGAGGGCGGTGGTGCCGAGGAGGCCGGCGACGGTGGTGGCCACGAGGCGGCGGCGCAGCGTGAACGGCATGGATGTTTCTCCCTGACCTGGGGCCTCCGACTGCCGCGGAGGCCTGCCATGCTTCTGTGAGCGTTCACAGTAGAGAAACATTCAGGACACTTGTCAATGGTTGTTGCTGTGCGGTTATGTTGGCTTAGCCCTAGTGCAAGGGTCTGTGAACGTTCCCAATCAAACAGCTTCAGGAGAGAACCCCATGCCGGACACACCCCGGGGCCTGACACGGCTCGCCTTCGGTGCGGACTACAACCCCGAGCAGTGGCCGGAAAACGTCTGGCGCGAGGACATGGCGCTGATGCGCGAGGCCGGCGTCACGATGGTCAGCGTCGGGATCTTCTCCTGGGCCCTGCTCGAACCCGAGCCGGGCGCCCACGACTTCGGCTGGCTGGACCGGCTCCTCGACCTGCTCCACGAGAACGGCGTCCGCGCCGACCTGGGCACGCCGACGGTCTGCCCGCCCGCCTGGTTCTACCGCGAGCACCCCGAGGCGCTGCCGGTCACCCGCGAGGGCGTCCGCCTCTCCTTCGGATCGCGCGGCGCGATCTGCCACAACTCCCCGGCCTACCGGGCCGCCGCCGCCGACATCACCGAGCGGCTCGCCCGCCGCTACGCCGACCACCCGGCGCTCGCCCTGTGGCACGTCCACAACGAGTACGGCGTACCCGTCTCGGCCTGCTACTGCGACACCTGCGCCGCCGCGTTCCGCGTCTGGCTGGGCGAGCGGTACGGCTCCGTCGACGCCGTCAACGAGGCGTGGGGCACCGCCTTCTGGGGCCAGCGCTACGGCGGCCTCGACCAGATCGACCCGCCGCGCCTCACCCCCACCGCGTGCAACCCGGCCCAGCAGCTGGACTACCGGCGGTTCGCCGACGCCGCGATGCGCGGGAACTTCGTGCGCGAGCGCGACATCCTGCACCGCCTCGCCCCCGGCGTCCCGGTGACCACCAACTTCATGACCGCCCTCAGCCAGTGCGACTCCGTCGACTACTGGGCCTGGGGCCGCGAGGTCGACCTGGTCACCAACGACCACTACCTGATCACCGACGGCCGCCGCACCCACGTCAACCTCGCCATGGCCGCCGACCTGACCCGCTCGGTGGCGGGCGGCCGGCCCTGGCTGCTGCTGGAGCACTCCACCAGCGGCGTGAACTGGCAGCCCCGCAACCCGGCCAAGGCGCCCGGCCAGATGGCCCGCAACTCCCTCGCCCACGTCGCCCGCGGCTCCGAGGGCGCCATGTTCTTCCAGTGGCGCCAGTCCCGGCGCGGCGCCGAGAAGTTCCACTCCGCGATGGTCCCGCACGCCGGCACCGACTCGCGGGTGTGGCGGGAGGTCGTCGAGCTCGGCGCGGACATCGGCGCGCTGGCGGACGTCCGGGGGACGCGCACCGAGGCGGACGTCGCCGTGGTGTGGGACTGGCAGTCCTGGTGGGCGCAGAACCTGGAGTGGCGCCCCAGCGAGGACCACGATCCGCGCGAGCGCGCCGACACCGCGTACGAGGCGCTGTACGACCGGCACCTGACCGTGGACTTCGCCGCGCCGGAGGCCGACCTGTCGGCGTACCCGCTGGTCGTCGTGCCCGCGCTGTACCTGGCCACCCGGGAGGCGGGCGACAACCTGCGCGCGTACGTGGAGAACGGCGGCACGCTCGTCGTGTCGTACTTCTCCGGGATCGTCGACGAGCACGACGCCGTCCACGACGGTCCCCACCCGGGCGCGCTGCGCGACGTGCTGGGGCTGACGGTCGAGGAGTTCTCGCCGCTGCTCCCCGGGCAGGCCGTCCGGCTCGCCCCCGCGCCCGGGGCGGCGGCCGCGGCGGAGCTCGGCGGGGACGTGTGGACCGAGTTCGTCGTGCCGCGCGGCGCCGAGGCGGTGTGGGAGTACGCCGACGGGCTCGTCGCCGGCCGGCCCGCCGTGACCCGCCACCGGCTGGGCCGGGGCACCGCCTGGTACGTGTCGACCCGCCTCGACGCGGCCGGCCTCGACGCGGTCCTGGACCTGGCGTGCGCGGACGCCGGGGTGGCGCGGCGCACCGGCCTCCCCCGCGACGTCGAGGTCGTCCGCCGCGCCGGCGACTCCGGCCGCTACGTCTTCGCGATCAACCACACGGCGGCGGACGCCGAGGTCCCCCTGGAGGGGGCCGGCACCGAGCTGCTCGGCGGCGGCCGGGTCGACGGACCGCTGGCCGTGCCCGCCGGAGCCGTCCGGATCGTACGGCTCGACGGCTGACGCGAAGGGCGGGCCCGCTCCCCCGGCGGCGCCCGCCCCCCGGACACCGGCCGGACGTGTCGAGGGGCGTCCGGCCGGTCCCCACCCCCACCCCTCCGTCGAAGGGACGACGATGTTCCAAGCGAGCCGCCTGACCCGCCGCGTGCGGGCCCTGTTCCTCCCGCTGGCCGCGGGCCTGGCCCTGACGGCCCTGCCCGCCCCGGCGGCGCACGCCGCGTCCACGCTCACCAACACCGGCTTCGAGTCCGGCACGACCGGCTGGTCCGCCTACTCGCCGACCGGCCAGGGCTCCGCCTCCTTCGTCGAGGCCGGCGGGCGCAGCGGCGCCTCCCGGCTGTCGCACTGGTCGTCGTCCGCCTACAAGGTGGAGACGTACCAGTACCTGACCGGACTGACGAACGGTTCGTACACGATGACCGCGTGGGTGCGGTCCAGCGGCGGGCAGAACGCCGCGTACCTCGCCCTGCGCAACTGCGGCTCCGCCGAGCAGCGCACCGACCTGCCGCCCACCCCGGACGGGAAGTGGATACGGCTCGTCACCTCCGTGCAGGTGACCTCCGGCCAGTGCACCGTCAGCGTCAACTCCGACGCGAAGGCCGGGAACTGGCTCAACGTCGACGACGTGTCCTTCACCCGGGGCGCGACGGGCCTGTCCGTGCGGGGCGTCGACGTGTCGTCCCTGAAGAAGAGCGAGGACCGCGGCGGCGTCTACCGCGACGCCTCCGGTGCCCCCGCCGACGCGCTGGGCGTGCTGCGCTCGGCGGGCGCCGACCACGGACGGCTCAAGGTGTGGGTGAACCCGGCCGACGGCTACAACGACAAGACCCGCGTCCTGCAGACGGCCCGCCGCATCAAGGCGCAGGGCATGCGGCTCCTGGTCGACTTCCACTACTCGGACACCTGGGCCGACCCGGGCGCCCAGGCGAAGCCCGCCGCCTGGTCCTCCCACACGTACGAGCAGCTGCGCTCCGACGTGTACGCCCACACGTACGACGTGCTGAACGCGCTCAAGGCGCAGGGCACCACGGCCGACATGGTGCAGATCGGCAACGAGATCAACACCGGCATGCTCTGGCCCGACGGGTCCACCGCCGACTGGTCGCGGCTGGCCGGGCTGCTGAACTCGGGCGCCTCGGCCGCGAAGGCGGTGTCCTCCTCGACGCGGGTCGCGCTGCACCTGGCGCACGGCGGCGACAACGCCCTGTACCGGCAGTGGTTCGACAACGCCACCGCGCGCGGGGTGACCTTCGACGTCATCGCCCTGTCGTTCTACGGCTACTGGCACGGCCCGCTCTCCTCGCTGCAGGCCAACCTCGACGACGTCGCGGCCCGCTACGGCAAGCCGGTGCTCGTCGTGGAGACCGCGTACGCCTTCCGGCTGGACAGCGAGGACGGCCACGAGAACATCATCGACACGACCGCCGAGCTGGTCCCCGGCTACCCGGCGAGCCCGGCCGGCCAGGCGGCCTGGCTGCGCGACGTGATGAACGTCGTGGAGGCCGTCCCGAACCGGCGCGGCCTGGGCGTCGTCTACTGGGAGCCGACGTGGACGGCCGTCCAGGGCAACGGCTGGGACCCGGCCGACCCGTCCTCCGGCAACGGCTGGGAGAACCAGGCCCTCTTCGGCTACGACGACCGGCCGCTGCCCGCGATGGCCTGGCTCGGCCACCGCTGATCGGGGGCCGGCGGGAATTCCTCGGGGCCGGGCCGTGACCCGGGGGCGCCTCGGCAGTTGTTCCGGGCATGAAGAAGCGCAGCATGCTCGCCGTGGCGTCCCTCGCCGCCGGAGTCGTCACCTCCCTGCTCACCCCGTCCTCGCACGCCGTCGGCGGCGGCGGCCTGCCCGAACCGGGCACCCTGCTCGGCACGGACGACGTCACGTCGCTGGTCGACGGTGTCTCCGGGAAGGCCGCGCCGGGCGCCGCCCCCCGCGTGGGCGGCGAGACCGTACAGCACTGAACCCCCCACACGCACGACGCACCCGCCGCGCGGCGCTCCTGCCGCGCGGCGGTGCCGTGTCCGCCCGCCGCGCGCCACGCCCCGCGGAGACCGCCGCGTCCCACGGCCCACGGAGGCCGCCGCCGGGACCGGCCGCCGGGACCGCCGCCGGGACCGCCGGTCAGGCCGGGTCGTCGCCCGCCGCCGTGCCGGACCGGCCCGCAGGACCCGTGTTGATGACCGTGGCCAGCTGGGCGCGGGACCGCACGTCGAGCTTCTGGTAGATGCGCGTCAGCCGCGCCTCGACGGTCTTGACGCTCAGGTAGAGCCGGGCCGCCGCCTCCTGGTTGCTGGCCCCCTGCCCCACCATCCGCGCGAGGCGCACCTCCGCCTCGGTGAGCCTCGACAGGGCACCCGTCCCCGTCGGGGCCGCCTCGGCGCGGGTCGGGCCCTCGGCCACCAGGTCCAGCCAGGGCACCGCCCCGGCCCGTTCGAAGACGGCGGCCGCCGCGTTCAGCGCCTGCTGGGCCGCCGAGCGCCTGCGCCGCCGCCGCTCCACCCGCGCCAGGGCGATCAGGCACCGCCCCTGCTCCAGGACCAGGCCGTGCTCGGCGAACCGCTCGGCCGTCCCCGCCAGCAGCCCAGCCGCCTCCTCCGGCTTGCCCCCTGCCGCCAGGCACTGCGCGTAGGCGCGGTCGCAGCCGAGCAGCACCGTCGTACGGCCCAGGCGCGCGGCGACCGGGCCCACGTCGGCGAGCAGGGCCTCGGCCTCCTCCCGCGCGTCGTGGGCGAGGAGGGCCTCCGCAAGCTCCTCGTGCCAGCGCAGCGTCGACGGGTCGACGGTCCGCAGGGCGCGCTCGCCCTCCTGGACCCGGCGCAGCGTGTCCAGCGCGGCGGCCACGTCCCCGGTGACGAGCTGGACCCTGCCCAGGGCGTACAGGGCACGGGAGAGGAAGACGTGGTCGCCCTCCTCCTCCGACGCCTGGGCGCTGCGCCGGGCGTAGCTCATGGCGCGGGCGAAGGAGCCGCCGGCCGTCTCGGCGAGGGCCAGCGTGTACCAGGCGGGGCCGGGCGACAGGCCGGCCTCCAGGGTGAGGGCGAGGGAGCGGTGGGCGTGCTGGAGGGCGGCGGCGCACTGGCCGCGGCGGGCCTCGACGGCGGCGAGGGTGTGGAGCAGCTCGATGGTGTCCTCGACCGGACCGCGCCGCTCCACCAGCGGCAGCAGGGCGTTGATCTCGTCGCGGGCGTCGGTGAGCCGGTCGTCGAAGAGGGCGTGGCGGATCGTCAGGATCTGCGCGGCGTTGCGGACGCCGAGCGGCCGGTCGGCCCGCTCCAGGGCACGGGCCTCGGCGAGGGTCCTCTCCGCGTCGGGGCAGCCGAGGACGCGGTCCAGGCGGGCCTGCTGGGTGAGCGCCTGCGCGGCGGTGTGCCGATCGCCGACCGAGGTGGCGAGGGCGGCGGACTCGACCGCGGCGGCGCGCGAGCGGACCGGGTCGCCGTCGGCGAGGAGGTGCTTGACGGCGAGGCGCAGCTGGACGGCGGCCCGCAGCGCGGGGGCGCCCTCGGAGTCCTCCATGGCGTGCACGTACAGCTCGTCGAGGTCGGTGAGGCCCTGGCCCGCGGTGTCGAGGACGGCGAGGCGGGCCCGTACCCGGTCCTCGGGGTCGGCGTCGCGGGCGAGGAGGTCGGCGGCGGCGCGCAGGGCGAGGTCGGCGCGGGCGGCGCGGGCGGCCTCCTCGGCGGCGTCGGCGAGCCGGGCGATGCGGCGGCGGCCGAGGTGGACGGGCGTCGACTCGGCGGCGAGCAGGGCCAGTTCGGCGGCGAGCGCGCTGTTGCCGCGGCGGCGTACCGTCTCCACGGTGGCGGCGACCTCGGCGGCGAGGCGCTCGTCGGGGACGTCGGTGGCGAGCGCCCGGTGCCGTACGGCCTCGACGGGGTCGTCGACGACGCGGGCGAGCGCGGTGTGGGCCTCGCTCCGCTCGGTCCAGCAGGTGTCGTGGACGAGGGTCGTGGGGAGCAGCCCGGCGGTGAAGGTGACGGCGCCGTCCTCGGTGAGCGAGACGAGTCCGGCCCGTTCGGCGGCGGCGAGCTCGGCCTCGGCGGTGGGCCGGCCCGCGCGGCGCACGAGGGCGGCCGTGGGGCGCAGGGCGAGCGCGGCGAGGAGGAGCGCGGCGCGCACGGGCGGCGGCGCGGGGGCGAGCATCCGGCGGGCGAGGTCGCGGGCGCGGCCGGACAGGGGCAGCGCCTCGGCGTGGTGCACGGGGGTGCGGGAGTCGGCCAGGGAGCGGCCGACGGCCAGGGCGAGGCGGGGGTTGCCGCCGCTCGCCTGGTGGATGCGGCCGGCCATGCGGGAGGCGAGCCGGTGGTGGACGAGGAGTTCGGCGATCTCGTCGGCCTGGAGCGGCGGGACGAGCAGCACGTCGGCCTCGGAGGGCACCCAGAGGGCGGCGGGCGCGCCGTCGGCGGCCCCGTCCGGGTCGGTGGCGCCGGGCGGGGTGTTCCGCGGGCCGGGGCCCGCGTCGCCGTACGGGGCGTCGGGGCCGCACGGGGCGGGCGTCTCGACGGCGAGGACGCGCAGCTCGGGCGGGGCGAGGTGGAGGGCGAAGCGGAGCAGGTCCGCGCTGTGGGGGTCGACGTGGCGGGTGTCGTCGACGACGAGGAGGACGGGGCCCTTCTCGGCGAGGGTGCGCAGCATCCGGGCGAGGCCCAGGCGCAGCGCGATGGGGTCCCAGCCGGTGTCGGGCGCGGTGGCCTCGCGGCAGAGGACGGCGACGGCGGCGCGCTGCGGGCCGGGCAGCCCGTCGAGGGCGGACGGCGGCACGGAGGCGACGAGGGCGGCCGCCGCGGCGCCGGGCATGTCGCGGTCGGCGGGCTGCGGGGCGAGCCACAGGACCGTCTCCCCGCGGGCGGCGGCCTCGGCGGCGGCGGCCTGGGCGACCTCGGTCTTGCCGACGCCGGCCGGTCCGGTGAGCACGGCGCGGCCGCGGGCGTGGAGGGTCCGGTCGAGGCGGTCGAGGAGGTGGGCCCGGCCGACCGGCGTGGAGGGGTACGGCGTCGTCCTCATCTGCCACCACCCTCCGGCGCGGGGGTCCGGCCCGCACGTGACGGGCCCCCTGCCCGCGCCCTGTGAGGATACGAACCCGAGGCGGGGAGTCCAGGCATCCTGTCCGACATATGGACGGCTTCTTTTGGCCATGCGGCGGGGCGCGCCCCCGGCGAAGTGCCGGGAGCACGCCCCTGACCTGCGATGATGCTGTCCTCGCGGGGTTCTCAGAAGGTGAGGCCCCAGGAGTCGATGTAGCCGGTGTCACCCGAGGCGATGTCGCGGACCTGGAGCTTCCAGGTGCCGTTGGCGACCTCGGAGGAGGCGTTGACGGTGTAGGTGGCCAGAACGTTGTCCGCCGCGTCGCTGCTGCTGGAGTTCTTCAGCCGGTAGAGGCTGCCGTCCGGGGCGACCAGGTCGACGACCAGGTCGCCGCGGTAGGTGTGCTTGATGTCCACGTCCACCTTGAGGGTGGCCGGGGCGTAGCCGGTGACGCCGGTGACGGCGACGGCGGAGGTGACGGTCGCGTTGTCCGCGATGGTCACGTTGTTGGCGTTGGTGAAGGTGCCGCCCGGGGCGGGGGTGGTGCCGCCGGTGACGGCGTTGACCGTCTTGGCGGCGTCGGCGATGCCGGTGCCGCAACCGCCGGTGCAGGTGCCGGGCAGCGGACGCGCGTTGGCCTTGATCGCGGACTCGATCTCGGCCGGGGTCAGCGTGGACTTGGCCGACTTCAGCAGCGCGGCGAGACCGGCGATGTGCGGGGCGGCCATCGAGGTGCCCTGGTACGGCTGGTAGTTCTCCAGCGACTGGGTCGTGGTGCCGGAGTTCAGCGTGGAGTGGATGCCGTTCTCGGGCGTGGAGACCGTGCCGTTGCGGGTCTCGCCACCGGGGGCGGCCACGTCGACGATGGTGCCGTAGTTCGAGTAGTACGAACGGCCGCCGGCGCGGTTGGTGGAGGCCACGTTGATGATGTTGCTGCAGTTGGCCGGGGTGAAGCCGGAGGCGTTGGTGTTGCTGTTGCCGGCCGCGACGACCACGGTGGAGCCGCGGGAGACGGCGCCGTTGATGGCGTTCTGGTAGACGGTCGGGCAGGTGCTGCTGGCGCCGCCGAGGCTCATGTTGATGACCTTGGCGGGGGTGGGGTTGACCGGCACGCCGGGGACGGTGCCGCCGGAGGCCCAGGTGATGGCGTCGGCGATGTCCGAGGAGGAGCCGCCGCACTTGCCGAGCACGCGGACGTGCTGGACCTTGGCGCCGTAGGCGATGCCCGCGACGCCCTTGGCGTTGTGGGTCACGGCGCCGATGGTGCCGGCGACGTGGGTGCCGTGCCAGGAGGAGTTGCCGGCGCGGGAGCCGGTGCCGCACTCGCCGTCGGTGGCGTTCCAGTCGCCCTCGTCCTTCGGGTCGCCGTCGCGGCCACCGCCGTCGCGGGCGTCCGTGGAGGAGGAGATGAAGTCGTAGCCGGAGATCGTGTTGGCCGCGAGGTCCGAGTGGGCCGCGTAGCCGGTGTCGATGACGGCGACGGTGACGCCGCTGCCGGTGGTCTTGTCCCAGGCGCCGGGCACGTTCATGCCGCCGGTGGGCTCGAAGAGGTCCCACTGCTTGGCGTAGTCCGTGTCGTTGGGGGTCACGGCCATCGGGTAGGCGCGGATGTCGGCGTCGACGGCGGCGACGGCCGGGTCGGCGCGGAAGGCGGCCATGACCTCGGCGATGTCCTGCTTGGTGGTCGCGGTGCCCAGGTCGACGAGCGCGGAGCCGCCGGCGAGGCGGCGCTCGAAGGCGAGCTTCTCGCCCGTCTTGGCGGCCTTCTCGGCGGTGTCGTTCTTGGCGGCGGTGTTGGAGGTGGCCTCCGCCGTGCTCGTCTTGTAGGTCACGATGACCTTCTCGACGGGCGCGGACGGCAGGGGGGCGGCCGGGTTCATGGCCTGCGAGGCCGGCACGGCCGGCTTCGGGGAGGGGGTGGCCTGCGGGGCGAGCGCCACCGCGGAGGTGGCCGTGACGCCGAGGATCGTGGCGCTCGCCGCCACGACGGATATCAGTCTCCGCCTGGAACCGTTCAAGTTGTTCCCTTTCAAGGGCGGCTCCGGCGACTCCCGGAGCTGCTGACGGTGCGGAGCGCGGACGGCGACGCGGGGCTGTGGCTGTTTGTGGGGTACCTCCACAGCCCTCGGGGCCGGGTGAGCCCCCGCGCCGCCGCCGGCGCGACGGCCTCGTCATCGAGGCCGTCCCCGGGGTCCTCCCTGGGGTCGCATGCATGGGGTTACATGCACCTGACAGTCATGAGTCAGAGGGGAGGAACCGCCGGTGCGGGAACAGTAGGGAAACGCCGCGTGACGTCGATACGGGGAAAACCCTTGTCCCGCCCGCGCGGCCCCTGGTCGGGGCGGGGGGTCCCCTCGCCGGGGCGGGGGGTCCCCTCGCCGGGGCGGCGCGGCGGCGCCGGGCGGGCGGGCGGTCGGGCCCCGGCCCGTCGTCCACGGGAGGAACGCCGTCCCGGACCACTTTAAGGTCCAGACCAGAGGCGCGGCTTCGGGGGGGCCCGGTGACCGGGCCGGCGGTCCGGTCGTCTCGGTCCCGCCCGTACGCCGCGCCGGGCCGGCGGCCGGAACCGGTCGGCCCGTCGTGGGGGGACGCCCACCGCGGGGACGGGACGGCGGGACGAGGCGGGACGGTGCGTCGGGGCCGGGGGTGGACCCGGGCCGGGACGGCGGCGGCATCCGGCACACCACGCGCGCGGGGACGCGTGTGCGGGGCACGCGTGCGGATACGTGGCCGACTTCGGTCTTGCCGGCGGCGCGCCGCGCCCGCGGGAGCGCGCCGGCACCGTACGAGCGACACGGCCTCACCCCCCGGCACGCGCCGCGCCCGCGGGGACGCGCCGCGCCCCCCTTCCCCGCTGCGGCGCGAACCGTGCCCTGTGCCATACTCGGCGGCGCTCACTTGCAGGTACGGCTCTCGGGGGATCATTGAACGGCATAACCCTGGACGCGCCGTACCTGGACACCGACGCCGACCAGTTGTCCTTCGCCCTGGGCCACCCCGTCCGCGACGCCCTGGCCGTGCGCGACCTGACGGTCGACGGGATCGACGTGCAGCTCCGGCTGCTCGGCGCCTCCCACCAGGTGTGCGCGGGGCCGGTCCGCGAGACCGTCGCCTGCCTGCCCGGCGTCCGGGGCGGCCTGCCGGACACCGCGACGCACGACTTCGACGGCTGGCACTACTCCTTCGGCGCCCGTGTCGACGCGCACCCCGCCTCCGAGTTCGGCGCCGAGGTGGCGCGGATACGCGACCTGGCGGACGCCCACCCGAGGGCCCTCTACGGCGTCTTCCCCGGCTCCGCCGACGCCGTCACCGCGCTGACCGTCGAGCGGGACGGCACAGGACTGACCTGGCGCACCTGGCACACGTACCCGAGAAGCCGCCGGATCGTGGCGACCCACACCCGGCTGGAGGCCCGATGAAGACCGCCCGACGCATCACCGCGCTGCTGCTCGCCGCGGTCGTCCTCGCCGGCTGCGCCGACGAGCCGGACGACGACGGCGGCAACCCGGTACCGTCCGCCTGGATCAGCAGGCAGTACACGACCAGCGGCGTCGACCACGTCGACGAACGGGACGCACCGTCGAAGGTCGCCGACGAGATCCACGGCCACTCCACGGCCGTGGACCGGCTCGACTCCGACGGCAGGGTCTTCCTGCGCTACCGCGACGACATCGTCGCCGTCAGCCCGTACCTGGCGGGCAGCCGCATCGAGGTCGCGGACTACCGTACGGGGTACCGGCGCTGGAAGTCCCACATCCGCACGACGTGGCCGGACCCGGACAGCGCGAGCTTCCGCGGCGGGGGCCCCGGCTCCGGCAAGTGACCGGGCGCCCCGCGCCCACCCCACCCACGACTCCCCGAAAGGCATCCCCGTGGCAGAGATCTTCGAGTCGGCCGGCGTCGCCGTCCTCTACGGCCTGGTCGGCTTCGTCGTGATGGTGGTCGGCTTCGTCGCGCTCGACCTGGTGACCCCCGGAAAGCTGTTCCACGTCGTGTGGACCGAGCGCAACCGGGGCGCCGCGGTGCTCCTCGCCGGCCAGATGGTCGCCGTCGGGCTGGTCATCGAGGCGTCCATCCGCGCCAGCGAGTCGGAGCTCGGCCTCGGCTACGGGCTGCTCAGCACCCTGCTGTACGGGCTCGCCGGCGTCGTCGTGATGACCCTGATCTCGCTGCTCATCGGCCTCCTCACGCCCGGCCGGCTCGGCGCCGCGGTGCTCGACGACAACGGCACCCGCGCCCACCCCGCCGCCTGGGTGCAGGCGGCGATGTACCTCGGCACGGCCTTCATGGTCGGTGCCGCGGTCTCCTGAGACCCCTGCCGTGAGCACCACCACCGCCCCGGCCACCGCCCCGCCCGCCACCACCCCGGCGCGCCCGCGTCCGCGCCACCCGCGGGGGACCCGGGTGCTGCTGCTCCTCGCGGTGTTCGTCTGCGCCGCCTGCGGCCTGGTCTACGAGCTGGCGCTGACCGCGCTGGGCAGCTACCTCATCGGCAACTCCGTGATGCAGACCTCCGTGGTCATCTCCGTCATGGTCTTCGCGATGGGCATCGGATCCCTCGCCGCCAAACCGCTCCAGCGGCGGGCGGTCGGCGCGTTCGCCCTGCTGGAGATGGTGCTCGGGCTCGTCGGCGGGCTGTCGGTGCTCCTGCTGTACGTGGCGTTCGCCTGGCTGCGGATCTACATGCCCGCCATGGTGGCCGTCTCGTTCGTCGTGGGGCTGCTGATCGGCGCGGAGATCCCGCTGCTGATGACGATGCTCCAGCGGATCAGGCGGCAGGAGGCGGGCAGCGCCGTCGCGGACATGTTCGCCGCGGACTACGTCGGCGCCCTCATCGGCGGGCTGTGCTTCCCGCTGCTGCTCCTGCCCGCCTTCGGGCAGTTGAAGGGCGCGCTGGTGGTGGGCGCGGTCAACGCCGTCGCCGGGGGCGGGGTCGTCCTGTGGATCTTCCGCCGCGAGACCCGGCGGATCGTCCGCGTGTGCCTGCTGGGGGGCGTGGCCGCCGTCCTGGCGGCGCTGGGCACGGTGTACGTGCTGGCCGACGACATCGAGGTGACGGCGCGGCAGCAGCTGTACCGGGACCCGATCGTCCACGCCGAGACCACTCCGTACCAGGACATCGTCGTCACCCGCTCCACCGCGTTCACCGGGGCGCCCGACACCCGGCTGTTCCTCAACGGGGACCTGCAGTTCTCCTCGGTCGACGAGTACCGGTACCACGAGTCGCTGGTCCACCCCGCCCTGGCGGGGAAGCGGTCGTCGGTGCTGGTCCTGGGCGGGGGCGACGCGCTGGCGCTGCGGGAGGTGCTGCGCTACGACGACGTCGAGGAGGTCACGCTCGTCGACCTGGACCCGGCGATGACCCGGCTGGCCCGGACCTTCGGCCCGCTCACCGACCTCAACGGGCACGCCCTGGCCGATCCCCGCGTCACGGCCGTCAACGCGGACGCGTTCACGTGGCTGCGGGACGCGGGCGACCGGTACGACGCGGTCGTCGTCGACTTCCCCGACCCGGACACGGCGGCGCTGGCCAAGCTGTACAGCGTCGAGTTCTACCACCTCCTCGCCCACGTCCTGAAGCCCGACAGCCGGGTCGTGGTGCAGGCCGGGTCCCCGTTCTTCGCCCCCAAGTCGTACTGGTCGATCGCCGCGACGGTGCGGGAGGCCGGGTACGCGACGACCGCCTACCAGGTGGACGTGCCGAGCTTCGGCAACTGGGGCTTCGTCCTCGCCTCCCTCGGCTCCGGCGGCCCGCCCCCGGCCCTGCGCCTCGCCGCCGACGCGCCCCGCCTCCGCTTCCTCGACGACGCGGTCCTGAGGGCCGCCACGGTCTTCCCCGTGGACCGCCGACCCCAGGACGTCCGCGCCAGCACCCTCATGGACCCGGCGGTCCTGGAGTACACCCGCCACGAGTGGCTGAACTACTGAGCGCCCCGCCCGCCGGGGCGCCGCGCCCCTGGGACGGACGGGCGCAGGAGCCCCCCCGTCCGGGCGGGGCGGACACGGAGGGGGCGTGCGGCGGCCGCGGGTCCGTGGCCGCCGGCCGCCGGCCGCCGGCCGCCGCCTACCGCACCAGGCAGGGGCGCTTGGCGTCGAACTCCCAGCCGGGGACGAGGTACCGCATTCCGACTGAGTCGTCCCGGGCCCCCAGGGCCTTCGTCCGGTAGAGCTCGTGGGCGGCGAGGAGGCGGTCCATGTCGATGCTGACGCCGAGACCCGGGGCGTCGGGGACGGCGATCTCGCCGCCGACGATGCGGGGCGGGGCCGTGGTGAGCCGCTCCAGGCCCTCCTGCCAGATCCAGTGCGTGTCCAGGGCGTTGTACGCGCCGGGCGCCGCGGCCCCGCAGTGGGTGACCATGGCGAGCGAGATGTCGAAGTGGTTGTTGGAGTGGCAACCCCAGGTCAGCCCCATCGCGTTGCACAGCTGCGCCACGCGCACGGAGCCCCGCATGGTCCAGAAGTGCGGGTCGGCCAGCGGGATGGAGACCGACTGCAGGGCGAGGGCGTGGGTCAGCTGCCGCCAGTCGGTGGCGATCATGTTGGTCGCGGTGGGCAGGCCGGTCGCGCGGCGGAACTCGGCGAGCACCTCCCGCCCGGAGTAGCCGTCCTCGGCTCCGCAGGGGTCCTCGGCGTAGGCGAGGGTCCCCACCAGCGGGCCGCAGAGCTCGATCGCCTCGCGCAGCGACCAGGCGCCGTTGGGGTCGAGGGTGATCCGGGCCTCGGGGAAGCGGTCCTTCAGGGCGCGTACGGCCCTGACCTCCTCGGCTCCCTCCAGGACACCGCCCTTCAGCTTGAAGTCGCGGAAGCCGTAGAGGTCGTGGGCGGCCTCGGCCTGGCGGACGATCGCCTCGGGCGTCAGGGCCTCCTCGTGCCGGACCCGGTACCAGTCGGTGTCCGCGTCGGGCTCGCGGACGTACTCCAGGTCGGTGCGGTCGGGGTCGCCGACGTGGAAGAGGTAGCCCAGCACCCTCACGGAGTCGCGCTGCCGGCCGTCCCCGAGGAGCGCCGCGACCGGTACGTCGAGGTGCCGGCCCAGGAGGTCCAGGAGGGCGGACTCGACGGCGGTGACGGCGTGGACGGTGGTCCGCAGGTCGAAGGTCTGCGCACCGCGTCCGCCGGAGTCGCGGTCGGCGAAGCGCGACCCGATCTCCCGCAGGACGCGCTGGTAGTCGCCGATCCTCGCGCCGACCACGAGGGACTCGGCGTCCCGCAGGGTCTGTGTGATCTTCTCCCCGCCGGGCACCTCGCCGAGGCCCGTGCGCCCCTCGGAGTCCGTCAGGACGACGACGTTGCGCGTGAAGTAGGGGCCGTGCGCGCCGGAGAGGTTCAGCGCCATGCAGTCGCGGCCCGCCACGGGGTAGACGGAGAAGGCGGTGACGGTCGGCTGGCTCGTGCTCATGCGGTCCTCGGGTTCCTCGGGTGCGGAGGGACGGGGCCGGTGGCCGCCGGCCCGTCCTGCCGGACGGGAACGGGCATGGTCGGTCTCCCGGACCTGAGGGGCGACGGCCGGCGCCGCGTGCGGTCCGGCCACGGAACCGGTGGCCGAATCGACCGTAGAGAGGGTTCCGGTTCGCGTCCATGTCGAATTTTGTCGGCTGCCATGCCTTTCCCGCATGACCGCTTCGTGGCGCGGGTGTCCCGGGCGCGTGTCACAGGTGCCGCAGCAGCGCCTCCAGAGCGGGGTTGTCGTTGCTCCTGCGCCACACGAGGTTCAGTTCGACCGGTCGCGGGTCCGGCAGGGCCACCTGCCGGAAGACGATCCCGCCGTAGCGCATCCGGGCCGCGGCCTCGGGCACGAGGGCGGTGCCCCAACCGGCGTGGACCAGGGCCAGGATGCTGTGCACCTGCGTGAGGTACTGGGTGAAGACGGGCCGGACGCCCGCGGCCCGGAAGATGCCGACCAGCAGTTCGTGGAAGTAGCGGGCCTCGGTGGGCGAGTACATCAGGAAGTCCTCGCCGTCGAGTTCCTCGATCCGCATCGGCCCGTCCACCGCGGCCATCGGGTGCCGGGCGGGGAGGGCGGCCAGCAGCCCCTCCCGCACCGCCGTGCGGGAGGTCAGGTCGGCCCCGGTGGCCGAGGGCCGGATCAGCCCGAGGTCGAGCGAGCCCTCGCCGAGGGCCTCCAACTGGTCGCGGGTGACGAGCTCCTGCAGGACGATCTCCACCCCCGGCAGGACCGCCCGCGCGGTCTCCAGGAGGCCGCCGAGCGCGGAGTGGGCGCCGGCGGCCGTGAAGCCGACGGCGATCGCCCCCGCCTCGCCGGTGGAGACCCGGCGTACGGCGAGGGCGGCGTGCTCGGACTGGCGCAGGATGCGGCGGGCCTCGGCCAGGAAGGCCCGGCCCGCCGGGGTGAGCCGTACCGTGCGGTTCGTACGGTCCAGCAACCGCACGCGCAACTCGCCCTCCAGCAGCCGGATCTGCCGGCTCAGCGGCGGCTGCGTCATGTTCAGCCGTTCCGCGGCGCGGGTGAAGTGCAGTTCCTCGGCGACGGCCACGAAGCTCGTCAGCTGGGCGAGGGTGAACATCGATGCTCTCCAGGTATCGCGACATCCAACATCGATGTTGGACGTGAATCATTCGTGACCGTAGCGTCGGACGCGGACGGACGGCGACCCCGCGCGTGCCTCGGCCGCACCCCGCGGGCGTCGGGGTCGTCCGGCACCCGGAGTACGAACCCCGGCGCGGGCGGCGCCCGACGGACGGCCGCGCCGCCCGCGCCGGCATCACCCGCTCCCCCGCACCGTCCGCCCGTCCGTCCGGCCTCCGGCCGGACGGCCCCGCCTCCGCCGTGCCCGTCCCCATTCCCACCGCGTCGCCACGACCCTCAGGAGCCCTCCCATGACGTCCTTCGCCCCGGCGGAACTCGGCCGCCGCATCGGTTCCGGGCTGCTGTCCTTCCCCGTGACCCACTTCCGCGACGACCTGTCCTTCGACGAGGACGCCTACCGCGAACACGTCGCCCGCCTGGCCGAGTACGACGTCGGGGGCCTTTTCGCCGCCGGCGGCACGGGCGAGTTCTTCTCCCTCACCCCCGCGGAGGTCGAGCGCGTCGTGGCCGCCGCCACCGGCAGCGCCCCCGACGGCACCCCGGTCCTGGCCCCGGCCGGCTACGGAACCGCCACCGCGATCGAACTCGCCGCCGCCGCCGAGCGCGCCGGGGCCGACGGCGTCCTGCTCTTCCCGCCCTACCTCACCGAAGCCTGCCAGGAGGGCCTGGCCCGGCACGTCGAAGCGGTCTGCCGCGCCACCTCCCTCGGCGTCGTCGTCTACGGCCGTGCCAACGCGGTCTACTCCGCGGACACCCTCGCCCGGCTCGCCGACTCCTGCCCCAACCTGATCGGCTACAAGGACGGCGTCGGCGACATCGACACCATGACCCGCATCCACGCCCGCCTCGGCGAACGCCTCACCCACATCGGCGGCCTGCCCACCGCCGAGACGTTCGCCCTGCCCTACCTCCAACTGGGCGTGACGACCTACTCCTCGGCCATCTTCAACTTCCTGCCCGCGTTCGCCCTCGACTTCTACGGCGCCGTCCGCGAGCGCCGGCACGCCGAGGTGACCCGGATGCTGACGGACTTCGTGCTCCCCTACACCGAGATCCGCAACCGGCAGGCCGGGTACGCGGTCGGCATCGTCAAGGCCGGCATGACCGTCACCGGGCACGGCGCGGGCCCGGTCCGCCCCCCGCTGACCGACCTGGCCCCGCGGGAGCTCGACGAGCTGACGGCTCTGATCGCCGGGCTGCCCGCCGCCACGGCCTGACCCGTACACCGGCCGCGCCGGGGAGCCCTCCCGCGGGTTCCCGCCCGCTCCCCCGCGCGGCGACCACCCCTGCGGCGCACCCGGACCGTCGCCGGCGGCCCACGCCTCACCCGGTGGGAGCCGCCCGTTCCCCTCACCCCGTCGCGGTCGGACCCGGCCCCGCCGCCTGGGCGTTCGCCCCCGAGCGGTACGGGCCCGTGGCGTACCGGAGCGCACCGCCCCCACGTGGACGAGGCGCTCCGTCACCCGGAGGGGTGCGCACGCCGACACGCGGGCGGCCCGGTGCGGTCCTGTCCCGGGTCAGGACCGCACCGGGCGTCGGCCGGAGGAGGCGGGAGGGCCGGAAGGGCGGGACGGCGGCGGGGTCACAACCCGTAGTAGGGGTTCAGGGAGATGTACTGCGTCTCGCAGTGGTCGGCCGTGGCGGGGTCGGCCGCCTGGTGGCACAGGGCCATCGTGAGACTCCTGATGCCGCTCGGGTCCGTGGCGCGGACGTCGCGGAAGTCGGCGGTCGTGCCGCAGCCGCCGGTGTTGCGCTTGGGCCCCGACGTCAGGAGCGCGCCGGAGCCCGTCCGGATCGTGAGGGCGGCGTAGACGGACCTGTCGTCGCACGTCCGGTCGGTGACGCTGAACGCCTCGTGGCGGAAGGAGTTCCGGTCGACCCAGGTCACCCGGATCCGGGTCCGGTCCCCCCAGGTGGCGGTGATGTCGTTGACGAAGGCGGCCGCCCGGCCCTGCCCGGCGGCCCCCAGGGCGAGCACGGTCGTGACGGCGGCGACGAAACCCGCACGGCGCATGTGAGTGTCTCCTGTCCGGTGGTCGGCCCCGAGGTGCAGCACTACCCGCCGGACGCGGCCGGTCACGAAGGACCGGGCACGGTCACACGGCCGGCTCAGTCCGTTCGGCCGAGCGTGACGACCGCCGCGTGCCCGTCCGTGCGCACGACCGCCCCGGGAGCGTCGCACAACGCCGCGTCGTACCGCCCCAGGGCCACGCCCGCCACCTCCGCCGGGCCGTCCAGGGCGACGACGAGCACCGTCGCGTCCGGCGGGGCCCCCACGGTCAGCGCGCCCCGCACCACCGCGACCGCCGCCCGGACCGCGCCGCGCCGGTGCATCACGTTCAGGTTGACGACCGGCCCGGCGAGGAGCCGCCCGTCGGTCGGGACGTCGCCGGGGAAGGGCCGGGGGACGTACCGCTGCGCGAGCAGGTGCCGTCCGCCGACGGTGAGGTCCATGCCCGCGCCGTCGATGACCGTCAGGATCCGGTCCGTACCGGGGAACACGGAGAACGGCCCGTCCCCGCGGACGTCCGCGAGGCTCACCCGCCAGTCGAAGCCCTCCGTGCCGGCGCCCTCCGGACCGGAGGCGATCTCGCGCGTGACGCCACCGCCGTTCCTCCACGGCGCCGCCGCCCGGCCGGCCGCCCGCAGCACCCGCGCCACCCTCATCGGACCACGCCCCGCGGCCGGGCGGCGCGGGCCCGCACGCCGGCGTCCCCGCGGTACGGCCCCACCGGCCCCGAGCGGCCGGCGGCGGGGCGGACCGCCGCCCGCCCGCCGCCCGGCCGGCGCCCGCGCGGCGGGAGGCCCGCGCTCGCGCGGGGGCCGGCCGGGGCGGGGGCGGTCCCTTCCCTCGTGCGGATGCTGATCGGCATACGACGAGGCTATGCGATCGCCGCACCCCCTCCGCCACGGCCGTGGGGCGTCCGCGCCGCCCCTCGAACGAACCGCCACCTGGTGCCGGTTCCGTCCGGGTGTGCCAGGGTCGTGCCTGGTTGGAGGGAGAGGGTGCGGGATGGCCGATACGCCCCACGGCGGCCACGGCAGGCCGCCCACGCGCGGGCAGCGCTGGGCCGCGTTCCGGCGGTCGCCGCTGCTGCCGGCCGTCGTGCTGGTGCTGATCCTCGCGGCCGCCGCCGGGCTGTTCGCCGGCTCGTACACCTACTCCATGGCCAACCCGACCCCGCACTCGATCCCGACGGCCGTGGTCGGCGCGTACCGGCAGGAGCGGGGCCGGGCGTTCCTGGACGGCATGGAGGAGGCCCTGGACGCCTCGGTGAAGGTGCGCGCCTACGACAGCGCCGCGCGGGCCCGGCGGGCGGTCGCCGAGCAGGAGGTCTTCGCGGTCCTCGACCTGCGCGACGGCGGGCGCAGCGCGGTGCTGGACGTCTCGGGGGCCTCGGGCGTCTCGGTGGCCCAGGTGCTGGCCGAGGCCGCCTCGGCCGTGGGCCGCAGGACCGGCGTCGCGGTCACCGTCCGGGACGTCAGGCCCCTGCAGCCGGGCGACCCGCGGGGGCTGGCCATCTTCTACGTCTCGCTGGCCGCCGTGATCATCGGTTTCGTCGGCGCCATCCAGCTGAGCGTGCACGCGCGGGCGCTCACCCCACCGGAACGCATCGTCTTCACCGCCGCGTACGCGCTGCTCGGCGGCTTCGCGATCGCGGCGGCCGTGGACTGGCTGCTCGGCGCGCTCGATCTGCCGTTCGTCGAGTCCTGGCTGATCCTGGCGCTGACGATGTTCGCCAGCGGCATGGTCTTCACCATGTTCAACACGCTGATGGGGCGTTGGGCGATGCTGCCGACGTGGGGGTTGATGGTGCTGCTGGGCAACCCCTCGTCCGGTGGCGCGGTGTCCTGGCCGCTGCTGCCGTCCGCGCTGGGGGTGATCGGCCGGTGGCTTCCGCCCGGTGCCTCCGTCAGCGCCCAGCACACGGCCGTGTACTTCCCCGGGCACCAGCACGCGTTCCCGTTCCTGGTGCTGGCCGGGTGGGCCCTCGTGTCGTGCGCGGTGTTCTGGACCTGGCGGCACCGCCACCCCGGTGGCCGCGAGCGCCGCCCGGCGCACGCCGCCTCGTGAGGGCCCCGCGCATGGGCCCGACCATCGCCGGGAACCCGGCGACCACTGTCCGCCCGACACCCTTCGGAGAGTCACCATGAGTGTGCTGCGTTTGGTCGGCCGCCCCCTGCTCGCGTCGATGTTCGTCGCCGGGGGCCTGAGTTCCCTGCGTGAACCCGAGCAGGTCGCGCCCGTCGCGGAGCCCGTCGTCCGTCCCCTCACCGACCGGGTGGCGGGGCTGCCGGACCGCACCGACCAGGTCGTGCGGCTGAGCGGCGCCGTGCAGGTGGCGGCGGGGCTGATGCTCGCGACCGGGCGGATGCCCCGGCTCGCCGCGCTGGCCCTCGCGGGCACGCTGGTGCCGACGACCCTGGCCGGGCACCGCTTCTGGGAGGCGGAGGACCCGGCCGAACGCGCCCAGCAGCGCATCCACTTCCTGAAGAACCTCTCCATGCTCGGCGGTCTGCTCATCGCCGCCGACGACACCGCGGGCGCCCCGTCCCTGCTGTGGCGAAGCCGCCACGCCGCCCGGGACCTGCGGCGCGAGGCGCGCGCGGGGCACCGCGCCGCGCGGGCCGTGGCGGGCCCGGCCGCCGGCGTGGGCGCGCTGCGGGCCGTCTCCGCGTCGGTGCCGAAGCGCGTGGTGTGCGCGACGAGGCACCGGCGGTAGCGTCGCGGCGGGCCTTTCGCGAGGGGGCGCGCCCCACCGGCGCGCCCCCCTCGCCGCGTACGGGCGGCCGGTGCGCGGTACCGCCGGCGGTCCGCTCGGGGTGCCGGCGGTACCGGTGGACCGCGCCCCGCGCGCCCGTGGCACGCTGGGCCCACGCGTCGGGAGGGCGTGGTCGACGCGTGGGGAGCGGGGAGGGACCGTGGTGGAGCAGGGCGCAGCCGAGGAGTACCTGGAGGGGTACACCCGGATACTGGCCGGTGCCTGCGCCACCGGCAGGAGGCTCTCCCGGGACGAGCTGGAGGCGCTGCGGGCCCAGGGCGAGCGGGCCGCGGAGGCCGGCGTCGGGCTGCGCCTGATGGTGCGCGCCCACCTCGCCGCCGCGCAGGACGTACGCGCGGGCCTGCGCGGCCCGGCCGCCGACCACCTGCTCGCCGCGGTGGAACAGGCCGTGGACGCCTTCGCGGAGGGCCACGAACGGGCGCAGCGGCTGGCGATCCGGCAGCAGGAGGCGGCGCGGCGCGAGTTCGTCGACGACCTGCTCCACGGCCGCAGCGACCCCGGGCGGCTGGCCGAACGGGCGGGGCGCTTCGGGCTGTTGCTGTCCCACGCCCACGCGGTCGCCGTCGCCGAGGGCCCGGAGCCGTACGACGACGGCTATCGGGTCACCCGCGGTGTCGAGTCGTCCCTCGCGGGGCGCTTCGGTGACCGCCGGATCCTGCTGACCACGAAGAACGGCCGCCTGATCTGCATCGCGCCCGGCGACCAGACCGACGTCCTGGCCTTCTTCGCCGAGCGGGCGCACGCCGCGACCGACGGCGGCCGGGTGGCCGTCGGCCGCGCCCACCCGGGCGTCGGCGGGGTCGCCCACTCCTACGAGGAAGCGCTCAACGCCCTGGACCTGGCCGCCCGCATGCAGGTGAGGGACCCGGTGCTGTACGCCGCGGACCTCCTGGTGTACCCGGTGCTCACCCGTGACCGGCAGGCCATGGCCGACCTCGTGCGCACGGTCCTCGGGCCGCTCCGGCAGGCCCGCGGCGGCGCGCGGCCGCTCCTGGAGACCCTCACGGCCTACTTCGACACCGGCTGCGTGGCCGCCGAGGCCGCCCGGCGGCTGTCCCTCAGCGTGCGGGCGGTGACCTACCGGATGGAACGGATCCACCGGCTGACCGGCACCGACCCGGGCGATCCCGCCGACCGCTACACCCTCCAGACGGCGGTCATCGGCGCCCGCCTGCTCGACTGGCCCGAACAGGAGATCTGACGGCGCGCCGGGCACGCGCCCGCGGCCCGGCGCGCCGGTGGCGGAGCGCACCGTCCCCGCGCACGCCGGGAGTCGAGCGGGCCGGGAGCGGACGCCCCGCGCGGGACGGGCGCGAGAGCGGCATCAGGAGCGCGTGAAGATTGCCGGGGAACGGCAGTGAACCCCGGTACGGACCGATGCGACGATGCCGCGGACGACGGAAGCAGCCCGGCGGCCGAAGGAGCGGGACGTGGCCTGGTTTCTCACTCTCGGCATCGGGGGTCTGGTGCTGCTGGTCCTGTCCCTGGTCCTCGACGGGGTGCTGGAGGGGGTCCTCGACGGCATCGGCGGGGGGCCGGACGGGTTCCTGTCGTTGCCGGTGCTCGCCGGGTTCGTGTCGATGCTGGGGTTCACCGGCGCGATCACGCTCGGCACCACCGGTCTGGGGGCGGGGGCCGCCACCGCGGCGGGCGCGGTCGCGGGGGCCGGCGCCGCGTGGCTGACCTGGAGGGCCTGCCGGGCCCTCATGCGCGACGGCGCCGCCCCCGCGCCCCGGGGTGAGGACCTGACGGGCACGTCGGGTTCGGTGGTGACGGACATCCCGGCGGACGCGTACGGCGAGGTGCTGCTGCATCTCGCCGGCCAGCCGGTCAAGTACGCGGCGAAGTCCGCCGTACCCCTCGCCCGGGGCACGGAGGTCTGGGTGGAGGCCGTCCTGTCGCCGACGTCCGTCGCGGTCCGCCCGGTCCGGTACTGACCCCCCGCCGCCCCCGTCCACCCGACACCCGTCCGCCCGACCCCCGTCCGCCCGACCCGGCTCCGATCAAGGGGAAACGCTTCATGAGTCCTGTCCTCACCGCTGTGGTGGGCATCGTCGTCCTCGTCGTCCTGCTCGCCCTCGTCGTCATCACCCGCTACAAGGTCGCCGGGCCCAGCGAGGCGTTCGTCATCACCGGCCGGCGCGGCAAGCAGTCCACCGACCCGGCCACCGGGCGGGTGTTCACCGACAACAGCGGCCAGAAGGTCGTGGTCGGCGGCGGCGTCTTCGTCGTCCCCTTCGTCCAGCAGAAGTTCACCCTCGACCTGTCCAGCCGCCACATCCCGGTCGCGGTGCGCGGCGCGGTCACCCTGCGCGGCATCAAGGCGCACCTGGAGGGGGTCGCCATCGTCAAGGTCGGGGGCACCGAGGACTCGATCCGGGCCGCCGCGCAGCGGTTCCTGATGCAGCAGGACGGGATCGTCGGCTTCACGCAGGAGGTGCTGTCCGGCGCGCTGCGCTCCATCGTGGGCCGCATGTCGGTCGAGGACATCATCCGCGACCGCGCCGCGTTCGCCGGGCAGGTCGCGGAGGAGGCCGAGGCCAGCCTGTCGGGCCAGGGCCTGGTCCTGGACGCCTTCCAGATCCAGGACATCACCACCGAGGGCTCCTACCTGGAGGACCTGGGCCGGCCGGAGGCCGCCCGGGCCAGGCAGGAGGCGGACATCGCCGAGGCCGTCGCCCGGCGCGCCGCCGAGGAGGCCCGGCTCAAGGCGGAGGAGGAGATCGCGATCGCGCAGCGGACCCTCTACCTCAAGCAGGCCGAGATCAAGGCCCAGACCGACGAGGCCGCGGCCCGGGCGAACGCGGCCGGCCCGCTCGCCGAGGCCGCCCGGCAGCAGGACGTCCTCACCGAGCAGGAGAAGGTCGCCGAGCGGCAGGCGGCGCTGACCGACCGCCAGCTCGACACGCAGGTCCGCAAGCCCGCCGACGCCGCCCGCTACCAGGCCGAGCAGGAGGCCGAGGCCCGGCGGATCGCGCTGGTCAAGCAGGCCGAGGCGGACGCCCAGCGCTCCCGCCTCACCGGTGAGGGCGAGAAGGCCCACCGTGCCGCGCTCGCGGACGCCGTGCGCATCGAGGGCGAGGCCCAGGCCGCCGCCACCGCCGCCAGGGGCTCCGCCGAGGCCGAGGCGATGCGGAAGAAGGCCGACGCCTTCGCCCGGTACGGCGACGCCGCCGTCCTCCAGATGCTCGTCGAGGTGCTCCCCCAGGTGGTGGCCAAGGCGTCCGAGCCGCTGTCGGCCATCGACAAGATGACCGTCATCTCCACGGACGGCGCGAGCCGGCTGTCCCGTACCGTCACCGACAACGTCGCCCAGGGCATGGAGCTCCTCAGCTCCACGACCGGGGTCGACCTCGCCTCCCTCCTCGAAGGGATCACCCGGAAGAAGCACGTACCGGCTCCCGCCCCGGCGGCGCCGTCCGGCGACGGAACCGTCGAGATCACCGAGTAGGCCGGAGTACCGGGGCGCCGGCGCGAAGGCCCGTACGGGCCCGCGCCGGCGTCCCCGTGCCGCGGCTCCGCCCGCGCGCCCTCCGCCCCGGCGGCGCGGCGCGCGGCCCGTCGTCTCCCCGGCTCGTCGCCGCACGCGCCCCGCCCCGGGTGCGCCCCGCGCCCCCAGGACCGCCGCGTCACCGCCGCGGCCCGGTCGCCGGGCCGGCGACACCGGCCGCTCGCCGCGCGCGTATCCGCCGCGTCGCGTGTGAAGAATGGCATGCAGGACCGGCAACCACCCGTCGACCGCCCGGCGGGCCCGTGACCGAGGAGGCCCCCGCACGGCATGTTCCCCCCTTTCGGCGCCGAGCCCCGGACGGGCCGGCGCGCCCGCCGGGCCGCCCGGCGCCGCGCCGAGCCGTCCGGGGCCGCCGCCGGGCGCCGCGGACCGCCGGGACCCGCATCCCGCACCACAGCACCTGACCGGTGAGGACACCGCTCAGAGCCCTGTCCGACAGCTTTGCTGGGAGAGACCGTTGAGAATGCTGATCAATGTGCCCGAGACGGTGGTCGCCGACGCTCTGCGGGGTTTCGCGGCCGCGCATCCGGAGCTCACCGTGGACGTGGAGAACCGGGTCGTCGTACGGCGGGACGCGCCCGTGGCCGGGAAGGTGGCGCTCGTCTCGGGGGGCGGGTCGGGGCACGAGCCGCTGCACGCCGGTTTCGTGGGGCCCGGGATGCTGTCCGCGGCCTGTCCGGGGGAGGTGTTCACGTCGCCCGTCCCGGACCAGATGGTGCGGGCCGCGGCCGCGGTGGACAGCGGCGCGGGGGTGCTGTTCGTCGTGAAGAACTACACCGGTGACGTCCTGAACTTCGACATGGCGGCCGAACTCGCCGAGGACGAGGGGATCCAGGTCGCCAAGGTCCTCGTCGACGACGACGTGGCCGTGTCGGACAGCCTGTACACGGCCGGGCGGCGCGGGACCGGGGCGACGCTGTTCGTGGAGAAGATCGCGGGCGCGGCGGCCGAGGAGGGCGCGCCGCTGGAGCGGGTCGAGGCGATCGCCCGGCGGGTGAACGCCGCGTCGCGGAGCTTCGGGGTGGCGCTGAGCGCGTGCAGCACGCCCGCGAGGGGCGGCCCCACGTTCGACCTGCCGCCCGGCGAGCTGGAGCTGGGCGTCGGCATCCACGGCGAGCCGGGGCGGGAGCGGCGGCCGATGATGACGGCACGGGAGATCGCCGACGTCGCCGTGGACGCCGTACTCGACGACCTGGACCCGTCCGGGCCGGTGCTGCTGCTGGTCAACGGGATGGGCGGGACCCCGCTGCTGGAGCTGTACGGGTTCGGGGCCGAGGTGCACCGGGTCCTGGGGGAACGCGGGGTGCCCGTGGCGCGGACCCTCGTCGGGAACTACGTGACGTCGCTGGACATGGCGGGCGCGTCGGTGACGGTGTGCCGGGCCGACGAGGAGCTGCTGCGGCTGTGGGACGCCCCCGTGCGGACTCCGGCGCTGCGGTGGGGACGGTGAGCGCCGTGCTGGACGCCGGGTTCTTCCGGCGGTGGATGACCGCCGCCGCGGCGGCCGTGGACCGGGAGGCCGACCGCCTCACCGACCTGGACTCCGCGATCGGCGACGCCGACCACGGGGCGAACATGCGGCGCGGCTTCGCGGCGGTGGCGGCGGCGCTGGAGGCGGAACCGCAGCCCACGCCCGGCGCGGTGCTGGTGTTCGCGGGACGGCGGTTGATCTCGACGGTCGGCGGGGCGTCCGGCCCGTTGTACGGGACGCTGCTGCGCCGTACCGGCAAGGCGCTGGGCGACGCCGCCGAGGTGACGCCCGAGGCGCTCGCCGAGGCGCTCGGCGCGGGCGTCGCGGCGGTGGCGCAGCTCGGTGGGGCGACGGCCGGGGACAAGACGATGCTGGACGCGCTCGGGCCGGGCGTCGACGCGCTCGGGCGGGGCGGCGGCTTCGCGGGGGCCGCGCGGGCCGCCGCGGAGGGCGCGGCGGCGACCGTGCCGATGCTCGCCCGCAAGGGGCGGGCCAGCTACCTCGGGGAGCGGTCGATCGGCCACCAGGACCCGGGCGCCACCTCGGCGGCACTCCTGTTCGAGGCGCTCGTGGAGGCGGCCGCGTGACCGGGGCGGGTACGGCCGGGGCGGGCGCGCCGGTCGGGGTCGTCCTCGTCTCGCACAGCGCCGAGGTCGCCGCGGCCGTCGCGGAGCTGGCGCGCGGGCTGGCCGGCGGGGCGGCCGGGGTGCCGGTGGCCGCGGCGGGCGGCGGTCCGGACGGCGGGCTCGGCACCAGCGCGGAGCTGGTCGCCCGGGCGGCGCACGACGTGGACCGGGGCGCCGGCGTGGCGGTGCTCGTCGACCTGGGCAGCGCCGTCCTGACGGTGAAGGCGCTGCTCGCGGAGGGCGACGAACTGCCCGAGGGGGCACGGCTGGTGGACGCGCCGTTCGTGGAGGGCGCGGTCGCGGCGGTGGTCACCGCGTCGGCGGGCGGCGATCTGGACGCGGTGGAGGCCGCGGCCGCGGAAGCATACCGGTACCGCAAGGCGTAAGGGTGCGCGGTTGTGAGGGAGCAGGTCAACGCACTACTGTCGCAGGGCCTTGGTGTACGGGAAACCGGTTCGAAACCGGTGCGGCCCTCGCCACTGTGATCGGGAAGTCCGGCTCCACCCCCCGTGAGAACGGGGAAGCCACTGGACCGCCGCGGGAGACCGCGGCGTCCGGGAAGGCGGAGCCGAGGCGGTACGACCCGTCAGCCAGGAGACCGGCCAAGGCGCGTTGTCCATCCACGAGGTGCTGGAGAGGGTCTTCCCCACATGCATATAGCCGAGGGTTTCCTCCCCCGGGAACACGCGGTCGCCTGGACGCTGGCGGCCGCTCCGTTCGTCGTCCACGGTGTCCGGGCCCTGACCCGGGAGGTCAGGGCCAATCCCGAGTCGACCCTGCTGCTCGGCGCGTCCGGGGCGTTCACGTTCGTCCTGTCGGCGCTGAAGATCCCGTCCGTGACGGGCAGCTGCTCCCACCCCACCGGTACGGGTCTGGGCGCCATCCTGTTCCGGCCGCCGATCATGGCGGTGCTCGGCACGATCACCCTGCTGTTCCAGGCGCTGCTGCTGGCGCACGGCGGGCTCACCACGCTCGGCGCGAACGTCTTCTCGATGGCGGTCGTCGGCCCGTGGGCCGGGTACGGGACGTACCGGCTGCTGCGCCGGTCGGGGGTGCCGCTGATGGTGGCCGTGTTCTTCGGCGCGTTCGTCGCCGACCTGTCGACGTACTGCGTGACGAGCGTGCAGCTGGCGCTGGCGTTCCCCGATCCGGCCAGCGGCCTCACGGGGGCGCTCGTGAAGTTCGGCGGCATCTTCGCGGTGACGCAGGTGCCGCTCGCGGTCAGCGAGGGCCTGCTGACGGTGCTGGTCATGCGGCTCCTGCGGCAGTCCAGCAAGGGTGAGCTGGCGCGGCTCGGGGTGCTCCCGGCGGCGGACGCGACGAAGGGGGCGGTGGTCCGATGAGCCGCAACACGAGGATCAACGCCCTGCTCCTGCTGGTGGTGGTGGCGCTGGCCGTGCTGCCGCTGGCGCTGGGGCTCGGCGAGGGCCGGGAGGAGCCGTTCGCGGGCGCCGACGCGCAGGCGGAGACGGCGATCGCGGAGAACGCCCCGGACTACGAGCCGTGGTTCACGCCGCTGTACGAGCCGCCGTCCGGGGAGGTCGAGTCGGCGCTGTTCTCGCTGCAGGCGGCGCTCGGCGCGGGTGTGCTGACGTACTACTTCGGGCTGCGGCGCGGCCGTCGGCAGGGCGAGGAGCGGGCCCGGGCCGGCGCGGCGGACGACGCCGGCGCCGCGACGGCGACCCCGGCCGCGGCCGACGTCCGGGCCGACGGGCCCGCGGCGTCCGGGGAGTAGCGCGGGTGCTGCCCATCGACGTGGCGGCGCACGGCAGCCGCTGGCGCCGCCGCCATCCGGCCGAGAAGGCCGCGCTGGGGTTCGGGCTGACCGTGTGCGCGGTGTCCCTGCCGCCCTGGCCGGGCGCGGTCCTGGTCACGGTGGCGGCGCTGGCGGTGCTGCTGGGCCCGGCGGGCGTGGCGCCGCGCCAGCTGTGGCGGGCGTGGCGGCTGCCGCTCGGGTTCTGCGTGACGGGCGCCGTGCCGCTGCTGTTCCAGGTCGGTGGTCCGGACGGGTGGCCGGCGCTGGCGCCGGAGGGCCCGGCGCACGCCGGCCGGCTGCTGCTGCGCACCTCGGCGGCGTCGCTGGGGCTGCTGCTGTTCGCGTTCACCACGCCCGTGTCGGACGTGCTGCCCCGGCTCGTGCGGGCCGGTGTGCCGGCGCCGGTGGTGGACGTCGCGCTGGTGATGTACCGGATCGGTTTCCTGCTGCTGGACGCGGTCGCGCGGATCCGGCAGGCGCAGGCGGCGCGGCTCGGGCTGACGAGCCGCGCGGCGGCGTGGCGGTCGGTGGCGGGGCTGGGCGCGACGGCGTTCGTGCGGGCCTTCGACCGCGCGGCGCGGTTGCAGACGGGCCTCGCGGGGCGCGGTTACGACGGCACGCTGCGGGTGCTGGTGCCCGACGCGCGGGTGGACCGCCGTTTCCTCGCCGCGACGGCGGCGCTGCTGGCGGCGGTGGTCGCCCTGACTCTGGTACTGGAGAGGTCGCTGTGATGCCCGGAGCCCCCGTGGTCGAGCTGGTCGGTGCGGGATTCGCCTACGAGGACGGCCCCGCCGTGCTGTCCGGGGTCGACTTCGCCGTGCCGGAGGGGCGGTCGCTGGCCGTGCTGGGCCGCAACGGCAGCGGCAAGACGACGCTGCTGCGGCTGCTCAGCGGCGGGCTGCGGTGCGGGAGCGGGCGGCTGCGGGTCGCCGGTGAGGACGTGGCGTACGACCGGAAGGGCCTGACGCGGCTGCGCACGACGGTGCAGCTGGTGGTGCAGGACCCGGACGACCAGCTGTTCGCGGCGTCGGTGGGGCAGGACGTGTCGTTCGGGCCGATGAACCTGGGGCTGCCGCAGGAGGAGGTGCGGTCCCGGGTGCGGGCGGCGCTGGAGGCGCTGGACATCGTGGCCCTGGAGGACCGGCCGACGCACCTGTTGTCGTACGGGCAGCGCAAGCGGGCGGCCATCGCGGGCGCCGTGGCGATGCGCCCCCGGGTGCTGATCCTGGACGAGCCGACGGCGGGGCTCGACCCGCACGGGCAGGAGCGGCTGCTGGCGGTGCTGGACGGGCTGCGGGCGTCGGGGACGACGGTGGTGATGGCCACGCACGACGTGGACCTGGCGCTGCGGTGGGCGGACGACGCGGCGGTGCTCACCCCGGGCGGGCTGCGGACGGGGCCGGTGGAGGAGGTGCTGGCGGACGCGGAGCTGCTGGACGCCGCGCGGCTGCGGCGGCCGTGGGCGGCGGCGGTGGCGCGGCTGCTGCGGGCGCACGGGCTGCTGGGCGCCGGCGAGCCGGTGCCGTGCACGCCGGAGGAGCTGGACGCGTGGGGGGCGCGGTCGGCCCCGCGGGGGTGACGGCCGCGGGGCGGGGTGCCGCAGCTCACGCCCCGCTCGTTATGCAACTTGTTGCACAACCGGGTCGGGGTCGTCTACAACAGGGGCGATGACACCGCGCGCGAGGAGGCGCCCCGCATGACCCCGACCCCGAGCCCGTCCCCGTACCCGCATCTGCTGAGCCCGCTCGACCTGGGCTTCACCACCCTTCCCAACCGGGTGCTGATGGGCTCCATGCACGTCGGCCTGGAGGAGGCGGAGAACGGCTTCGCCCGCATGGCCGCCTTCTACGCGGCCCGCGCCCGGGGCGGGGCGGCCCTCATCGTGACGGGCGGCATCGCCCCGAACGAGGCGGGGCGGCCGTACGACGGCGGCGCCAAGCTCACCACCGAGGACGAGGCGGCGCAGCACCGCGTCGTGACGGACGCGGTGCACGCGGCGGGCGGGCGGATCGCCCTGCAGATCCTCCACTTCGGCCGCTACGCGTACCACCCGCGGCTGGTCGCGCCGAGCGCCCTCCAGGCGCCGATCAGCCCGTTCGTCCCGCACGCCCTGACGGACGCCGAGGTCGAGCAGACGGTCGAGGACTACGTGCGGACGGCGGAGCTGGCGAAGTCCGCCGGGTACGACGGCGTCGAGATCATGGGCTCCGAGGGCTACCTGATCAACGAGTTCATCGCCGCCGCGACCAACCACCGCGACGACCGGTGGGGCGGCTCGTACGAGAACCGGACGCGCTTCCCGCTGGAGATCGTCCGCCGCACCCGCGAGCGGGTCGGCGAGGACTTCATCCTGGTCTACCGGCTCTCCATGCTGGACCTGGTGCCCGGCGGCTCGTCGCTGGAGGAGGTGGTCGCGCTGGCGAAGGACATCGAGGCGGCCGGCGCGACGATCATCAACACCGGCATCGGCTGGCACGAGGCCCGGATCCCCACCATCGCCACCTCGGTGCCCCGCGCCGCGTACACCTGGGTGACGAAGCGGCTGATGGGCGCGGTGTCGGTGCCGCTGGTCACCGGCAACCGCGTCAACACCCCCGAGGTCGCCGAGGAGGTCCTGGCCGACGGCCGCGCCGACATGGTGTCGCTGGCCCGGCCGTTCCTCGCCGACCCCGACTTCGTGGCGAAGGCGCGCGAGGGCCGGCCGGAGGCCATCAACACCTGCATCGGCTGCAACCAGGCGTGCCTGGACCACACCTTCAGCGGCAGGATCACCTCCTGCCTGGTCAACCCGCGCGCCTGCCACGAGACGGAACTGGTCCTCTCCCCCACCCGCCTGCGCAAGCGGATCGCCGTCGTCGGCGCCGGCCCGGCCGGCCTCGCCTGCGCGGTGTCGGCGGCCGAGCGGGGCCACGCGGTCACGCTCCACGACGCCGCGGAGGAGGTCGGCGGCCAGCTGAACGTGGCGAAGCGGGTGCCGGGCAAGGAGGAGTTCGACGAGACCCTCCGCTACTTCCGCACGCAGCTGGAACTGCACGGCGTGGACGTGCGGCTCGGCGCGTACGTCTCGGCGGACATGCTGGACGGCTACGACGAGGTGGTCGTCGCGACCGGCGTCACCCCGCGCGTCCCGGACCTCGAAGGCGTCGACCACCCCAGCGTCGTCGGCTACCTGGACGTGCTGCGCGGCGGCGCGCCGGTCGGCGAGCGGGTCGCGATCCTGGGCGCGGGCGGCATCGGCTTCGACGTCGCCGAGTACCTCACGGACGGCGGCGAGGGCGCGAGCCTCGACCCGGAGGCGTACTTCCGCCGCTGGGGCGTCGACACGTCGTACGGCGAGCGGGGCGGGCTGCGCGCCCCCGAGCGGCCCCGGCCGCCGCGCCGGGTGACGCTGCTCCAGCGCAAGACGACCAAGGTCGGCGCCGGCCTGGGCAAGACGACCGGGTGGATCCACCGCACGGAGCTGAAGCACCGCGGCGTGGCGATGGTCGCCGGGGCGTCCTACGAGCGCGTCGACGACGAGGGCCTGCACATCACGGTCGACGGTGAGGCCCGCACCCTGCCGGTCGACACGGTGGTCCTGTGCACCGGCCAGGAGCCGCGCCGCGACCTGTACGAGGAGCTGACGGCGGCGGGCGTCCGGGCCCATCTGATCGGCGGCGCGGACGTGGCGGCGGAGCTGGACGCGAAGCGCGCGATCGACCAGGGCACCCGCCTGGCGGCGACGCTGTAGGTCCCCCACGGGCCGGGCGGGGCGGCGCCCGACCGGGGCGCCGCGGCCCACCGGGCCCCTGGGAAGGGGCTTCGAAGTCCCGTCCGCGGGCGAACGACGCCGCTTCGACGACACTCCCTAGGATGCGGGCATGTCACTCCCGCACGCGATCCTCACCGCTCTGCTCGAGAAGCCGTCCTCGGGTCTGGAACTGACCCGGCGCTTCGACCGGTCGATCGGCTACTTCTGGTCGGCGACCCACCAGCAGATCTACCGCGAGCTGGGGAAACTGGAGCAGGCGGGGCTGATCCGGGTCCTGCCGGCCCCGGTGACGCCGGTGCGGGGGCAGAAGAAGGAGTACGAGGTGCTGCCCGCCGGCCGGGCGGAACTGGCCGACTGGACGCGGCGGGCCGAGGACCCGAAGCCGATCCGCAGCGCGTTGCTGCTGCGGCTGCGCGCCGCGGCCGTGGTGGGCACGGAGGGCATGGCGGACGAGCTGCGCCGCCATCTGGAGCTGCACCGGGCGCAGTTGGAGGAGTACCTGGGCATGGAGCGGCGGCAGTTCCCGCCGGAGCGGGACGCGGAGGCGGACCGGTTGCGGCACCTGGTGCTGCGGGGCGGGATCGAGCTGGAGCGGTTCTGGGTGGCGTGGCTGACGGAGGCGCTGGAGGGCCTGGACGCCCCCGACTGTTAATGGGAATCGTTTCCATGTAGCGTGGCCGCCATCCGTACCACCGATGGAGGTCCGTTCGACCATGGCCGTGCCCAAGCGGAAGATGTCCCGCTCCAACACCCGTCACCGCCGCGCCCAGTGGAAGGCGACCACCCCGCAGCTCGTGCCCGTCACGGTCGACGGGGTGGTCCAGCAGGTCCCCCAGCGCCTGGTCAAGGCGTACGAGCGCGGCCTGATCCGCCCGTAGGGGCGACCCGCGCGCTCAGGCGGCCGCGGCCCCGCGCCAGGCGGACTCGCGCAGCAGGCGCAGCCCGTTGAGGCCGACCAGGACCGTGGAGCCCTCGTGGCCGGCCACGCCCAACGGCAGCGGGAGGTGGCCGGCCAGGTCCCAGACGACCAGGGCGCCGATGCAGCCGCCGGCGATCACGAGGTTCTGGACGACGAGGCGGCGGGCGCGCCGGGAGAGGGCCACCACCGCCGGGACGGCGGCCAGTTCGTCCCGCACGACGACCGCGTCGGCGGTCTCCAGCGCCAGGTCGGACCCGGCCCGGCCCATGGCGATGCCGACGTGGGCGGCGGCGAGGGCGGGGGCGTCGTTGACGCCGTCGCCGACGACGAGGGTGCGCCGGCCCTCGCGCTCCCAGGCGCGGACGGCGGCCGCCTTGTCCTCGGGGAGCAGGCCCGCCCGCACGTCGGTGATGCCCGTGTCGGCGGCGACGCCCCGCGCGGCCGGCTCCCCGTCGCCGGTCAGCAGGGCCGGAGCGGTGCCGGTGAGGCGGGTGAGGGCGGCGACCGCGGCGGGGGCGCCCTCGCGGAGCCGGTCGGTGACGCCGAGGAGCGCGACGGGCACCCCGTCGACGGCGACCTCCACCGCCGTACGGCCCGCGGCCCGCGCCTCCCGCACGGCGCCGGACGCCTCCCCGGGGCGGCCGACCTCCACCTTCCGCCCGCCGACCAGGGCGCGGACGCCGCGGCCGGGGGACGACGAGAACTCCCCGGCGTCCGCGAGGGGCAGTCCGCGGTCGCGGGCGGCGGCCACCACGGCGCGGGCCAGCGGGTGTTCACTGGGCAGCTCGGCGGCGGCCGCGAGCGCCAGCACCTCGTCCTCCGCCAGTCCGCCGCCGGGCAGCACGCGGACCTCCGCCACCCGCGGGGCGCCCTCCGTGAGCGTGCCGGTCTTGTCCAGGGCGACGCGGTCCACCGCGCCCAGCCGCTCCATCACCACGCAGGACTTGACGAGGACGCCGTGCCGCCCGGCGTTGGCGATCGCGGACAGCAGCGGCGGCATGGTGGCGAGGACGACCGCGCACGGCGACGCAACGATCATGAACGTCATGGCCCGCAGCAGCGTCTCCTCCAGGGGCGCGCCGAGGGCGAGGGGCACGGCGAACAGGGCGAGCGTGGCGACGACGACGCCCACCGAGTAGCGCTGCTCGATCCTCTCGACGAACAGCTGGGTGGGCGCCTTGGTGGCGCTCGCCTCCTCCACCAGGGCGACGATCCGGGCGAGGACAGAGTCGGCGGGGTCCTCGCCGACCACGACCCGCAGGGCGCCGGTGCCGTTGAGGGTGCCGGCGAAGACCCGGTCGCCGGCGGACCGGGCGACGGGCAGCGGCTCGCCGGTGATGGTCGCCTGGTCCACGTCGCTCGCGCCGTCGAGGACCGTGCCGTCGGCGGGGAGCCGCTCCCCGGGCCGTACGAGGACGACGTCACCGACCCTCAGGGCGGCGGCGTCCACGGCCTCCTCCGCGCCGTCGGCGCGCAGCCGCACCGCCCGGGCGGGTGCCAGGTCGAGCAGGCCGCGCACCGAGTCGGCGGTGCGCCGGGTGGCGAGCGCCTCCAGCGCCCCGGACACCGCGAAGATGACGATGAGCAGGCCGCCGTCGAGGAACTGGCCGATCGCGGCGGCCCCCAGCGCGGCGACCACCATCAGCAGGTCGACGTCGAGGGCCTTCCCGCGCAGGGCCCGCAGACCGGCCAGGCCCGGCTCCCAGCCACCCGCGGCGTAGCACACCGCGTACAGCGGGCCCCACGCCCAGGCGGGGGCGCCGGCCAGGTCGAGGGGGAAGGCGGCGAGGAAGGCGACCGTCGCGAGCGCGGCCCAGCGCACCTCCGGCAGCGCGGACAGGCGGGTGCGGCGCGCCGGGGGCGGGGGCGCGGCGGACGGGAGCGCCGGGCTTGCGGCGGAGACCGGGGAGGCCATCGGGCACACCTCTTCCAGGGCGGGGGCGGCGGCGGGCACGGGACCGCGCCCGCTCCCCACCATAGCGGAACACATGAAGACCTCTTCATCTGTACGGCCCCGCACGCGACTACGATGGCCCCCATGGGACATGGAGCGAACGCCGGGGCCACCCCCACGGGCCGCCTCGACGCGGATGCCGCGGCCACCATCGCCGCCACGCTGCAGGCCCTGGCCACGCCGTCCCGGCTGATGATCCTCACCCGTCTGCGCGAAGGCCCCTGCGGGGTGACGGAGCTGGCGGAGTCCGTCGCCATGGAGCAGTCCGCCGTCTCCCACCAGCTGCGGCTGCTGCGCGCGTTGGGGCTGGTGCACGGGGTGCGCCAGGGCCGCCGTATCGAGTACAGCCTCTACGACAACCACGTGGCCCAGCTCCTCGACGAGGCCGTGTACCACATCGAGCACCTCCGGCTCGGCGCCCGCGACCTGCCCTGACCCGGCGTGGATACTGGGACGCCGCAGGACGTCGACGCGAAGGGGCGGACATGACCGACGAGTTGGGCAGCGGCGCGGGGGCGGGGCGCGGGGGGCGCCACGCGGTGGTGATCGGCGGCAGCGTCGCCGGGCTCCTCGCGGCCAGGGTGCTCGCGGACCACGCCGAGCGGGTCACCGTCGTGGAGCGGGACCGCTTCCCCGAGGAGGCCGAGCCCCGCGCGGGCGTGCCGCAGGGGCGCCACCTGCACGTGCTGCTGGAGGGCGGCCAGCGGGCCCTGGAGCAGCTGCTGCCGGGCGTCATGGACGAGTTGCTGGCGGACGGCGCCCCGCGCGTGGGGATGCCCGAGGACGTGGTGCAGTGGCAGGCCGGCGGCTGGTACCACCGCACGGCCGCCATGGTGCACCTGGTGACCGCGTCCCGGCCGCTGGTCGAACAGGCGATCCGGCGCCGGGTGCTGGCCGACCCGCGCGTGACGGCCGTCCAGGCGACGGAGGCGGTGGGCCTGGTCGGGGACGCCGCGCGCGTACGGGGCGTCCTGGTGCGCGAACGCGGCTCCGGCCGGGGCGGGGAACCGCGTCCGATCGCCGCCGACCTGGTCGTGGACGCCTCGGGCCGGGGGTCGCGGGCGTCGCGGTGGCTGGCCGCGCTCGGCGCGGAGCCGCCGCACGAGGAGACCATCGACACCGGCCTCGCCTACGCGTCGCGCCTCTACCGGCACGACCGGCACGGCGAGGAGACCGACGCGAGCGGCTACTTCGTCGTCCCCAACCCCCACCAGACGTACAGCGGTGTGGCGCTGCCCGTGGAGGACGGCCGGTTCCTGGTCACCCTGTCCGGGCTGCGCGGCGAGGAACCGCCCGCCGACGAGGCGGCGTTCGAGGAGTTCGCCGGGCGGCTGCCGCACCCGGTGCTGCGCGACTGGCTGGCCAAGGCCGAACCGGTCTCGCCGGTGTACGGCTTCCGGGACACCGCCAACGTACGGCGCCGCTACGACCGGCCGGGCCGGCGGCCGGCGGGCTTCCTCGTCACGGGCGACGCCCTGTGCGCCTTCAACCCGATCTACGGGCAGGGCATGGCGGTCGCGGCGATGGCCGCGGTCGTCCTGCGCGACGCCCTCGCGGACCGGCGCACGCCGACGACCTCACGCGTGCAGCGCGCGCTGCTGCGGGCCTCGCGCCAGGCGTGGGACATCTCGGCGGGCGCGGACAGGAAGATGCCGGGCGCGGTCGGCGACGCGGCCCGCACCTCGCCCCTGGAACGGCCCGTCGACTGGTACCTGGCCCGCCTCCAGCGCCGGGTGGGGTCCGACCCGGTGGTCGGCTCGGCGTTCCGGCCGGTGCTGTCCCTCATCAAGCCGCCGGCCGCGCTGTTCGCGCCGCGCGTGGCCCGGGCCGTGCTGTTCGGTCCGGAGCCGGAGGCCCTGCGGCATCCGCCCCTGTGGCGGGAGCCGGCCGGGGGCTGACGGCGCGCCGGCTCAGGGCCGCATGACGATCTTGCTGACGCCGTCCTCCTTGCGCTGGAACATGCGGTAGGCGTGCGGCGCGTCGGAGAGCGGCAGGTGGTGCGTGGCGAAGGTGTCCACGCCGAGGGGGTCCTCGTCGGTCAGCAGCGGCAGGATGTCGTCGACCCAGCGGCGGACGTTGGCCTGGCCCATGCGCAGCTGGATCTGCTTGTCGAAGAGGGTGAGCATCGGCAGCGGGTCGGCGGCCCCGCCGTAGACGCCGCTGAGGGAGATGGTGCCGCCGCGCCGCACGAGGTCGATGGCCAGGTACAGCGCGGCGAGCCGGTCGGTGCCGACCTTCTGGTGGAGTTTGGCCGCCCAGGCGCGCGGGAGGAGCGTGGCGGCCTGCTGCTGGGCCTTGGCGACCGGGCTGCCGTGGGCCTCGGTGCCGACGGCGTCGACGACGGCGTCCGGGCCGCGGCCGCCGGTGGCCTCCCGGACGGCGGCGATCAGGTCGTCCTGCCCGTCGTAGGCGGAGAGGTCGAAGACCTCCACGCCGCGCAGGCGGGCGCGGCCGAGGCGCTCGGGCACGAGGTCGATGCCGATGACCCGCTCCACGCCCTGGTGGAGGGCGATGCGGCAGCTCATCTCGCCGATCGGACCGAGGCCGAGGACGGCGAGGGAGCCCCCGGGTGGCACGTCGGCGTACCGGACGGCCTGCCAGGCGGTCGGCAGCACGTCGGAGAGGTAGAGGAACCGGTCGTCGGACGGGCCCTCGGGGACCTTGATCGGGCCGTACTGCGCCTGCGGGACGCGCAGGTACTCGGCCTGGGCGCCGGGCACGGAGCCGTAGAGCCGGGAGTACCCGAACAGCGCGGCGCCCGAGCCCTCCTCGGAGACCTGGGTGGTCTCGCACTGGGTGGGCAGGCCGCGCTCGCACATCCAGCAGTGGCCGCAGGCGATCTGGAAGGGGACCACCACGCGGTCGCCGGGGCGGAGGTGCGGCACCTCGGGGCCGACCTCCTCGACGATGCCGATGGGTTCGTGGCCCAGGATGTCGCCGGGGTTCATGAAGGGAGCGAGGACCTCGTAGAGGTGGAGGTCGGACCCGCACAGCCCGGTGGAGGTGACGCGCAGGATCGCGTCCGTGGGCTGCTCGATGCGCGGGTCCGGGACCTCGTCCACGCGGACGTCGCGCTTCCCGTGCCAGGTGACGGCCCTCATGGCGACCTTCTCCTTCCCTCGGTGCATGGCGGTGGCCGGGTACCCGGGGGCCGTCGCGGCGAATCCGTTTCGGCCAGAGTTCACCGGGAGTGGGCGGGAATGCCGGGGTCCGTCTTCCCAGCAGGTTTAGACCAATGATAGGGATGTGCTCACCGACACGGCTCACTCGGCTACGCTCAGCGAAAATTGAGGGTTGAAACATGACTGGACCCCACACCTCCCCCGCACTCCCCCTCTACCTCCAGGTCGCGACCGCGCTCCGCGACGACCTCACCGGGGGGCGGATCGCGCCGGGCTCCCGGCTCCCGTCCGAGCGCTCCCTGGTCCACCGCTTCGGGGTGAACCGGCAGACCGTGCGCAACGCGCTGCGGCTGCTGCGCGACGAGCGGCTGGTGGTCACCGAGCGGCGCGGCACCTACGCCGCCCCGGCGGAGCCGGCGGCGGCCGGGCCGGGACCGGCACTGGCGCCCGGGCTGCTGGAGTTCCCCGTCGGCGTGGGCGGACCGGACCGGGTGGTGGAGGCGGCGCTCGGCTGGGAGCCGGCGCCCGCGGGGACGGCGGAGGCGCTGGGGCTGCTGCCCGGCGAGCCGACGCTCGTCCACCGGCACCGGGTGCTGGGGCCGGACGGCGCGCTGGAGCACGGGGCGGTCTCCCGCTTCTCCCGGTACGCGCTGGCCGAGGTGCCCGAACTGGGGCGCTACCGACGGGCGGACGCGCGGCCGGGGCGCCGCCCGGACCTGCGGCCGGCGTACCGGTGGATGCACCGGGCGGGGCTGCGGCTGACGCGCCGCGAGTCGATCGGGGTGGGCCTGCCGGCGGTCGCCGCGTACCTGACGGTGCACCGCGAGGTGCAGGACCAGCACGGCCACGTGCTGGAGGTGACCGACATCCGCTTCGCCCCGCAGTCCGCGCCGCTCACCTACGAGTTCACGGCGTAGCCGCCGGGAGCCCGGCGGCGCGGGCGGCGGCGCCCAGGACGTCCGTCAGCATGTCCGGGGTGAGCCGGCCGGTGAACGTGTTGCGTTGGCTGACGTGGTAGCAGCCGAACAGTTCCAGGTCCGGCCCGCCACCGGCCGCCGGGAGCCGCACCCGGGCGCCGTGCGCGAACCGGGGCCTCGGGCGCGGCACCGACCAGCCCGCCGCGGCGAGCGCCGGGAGTACCGCCTGCCAGCCGAAGGCGCCCAGCACGACCAGGGCGCGGACGGTGGGCCGCAGCAGGTCCAGCTCCCGGGCCAGCCAGGGGCGGCAGGTGTCGCGCTCCGCGGGCGTGGGCCGGTTGTCGGGCGGCGCGCAGTGGACGGGGGCGGTGACCCGCACCCCGTGCAGGCGCAGCCCGTCGTCCCGGGAGGTCGCCTCGGCCTGGCCGGCGAGGCCGAGGCGGTGCAGCGCGGCGTACAGCACGTCGCCGGAGCGGTCTCCGGTGAACATGCGGCCCGTGCGGTTGCCGCCGTGTGCCGCGGGGGCGAGGCCCACGACGAGCAGGGCCGCGTCGTCCGGGCCGAAGCCGGGGACGGGGCGGGCCCAGTAGTCCCAGCCGGCGTACGCGCGGCGCCCCTCGCGGCCGACCCGCTCGCGCCATTCGACCAGGCGGGGGCAGGCCCGGCAGCGGACCACGGCCGCGTCGAGGCGGTCGAGCGAGGGGGCCCGCGGTGCCGTGCGGGCGGGGAAGTCCGGATCGTCCGGCCCGCCGCGCCGGCCGGGGGCGGCCGGGCCCCGGGGGCCGCCGGGGTGAGCGGGGCCGCCGGGAGGGGCGGGGCTGTCGGGGTGGGCGGGGCTGTCGGGGTGGTCCTGTCCCATACCCGTCGACGGTAGCGCGGCGCCGCCGGGCGCGGCGGGCAGACTGGCGCGCATGGTGGTGAGGCGCAGCGCGGGGCTGCTGGTGTTCCGTACCTCCGGCGGCCGGCTGGAGGTGCTCGTCGCGCACATGGGCGGCCCCTACTGGGCGGCGCGGGACGCGGGGGCCTGGACGGTGCCGAAGGGTGAGTACGCGGACGACGAGACGGCGCTGGCGGCCGCCCGCCGCGAGTTCACCGAGGAGCTGGGCCTGCCCGTGCCGGACGGTGAGCCGGTGCCCCTCGGGGAGGCGCGGCAGGCCGGCGGCAAGGTGGTCGCGGCGTGGGCCGTGGAGGGCGACCTCGATCCGGCGCTGGTGGTGCCGGGCACGTTCACCATGGAGTGGCCGCGCGGGTCGGGCGTGACGCGGACGTTCCCGGAGGTCGACCGGGTCGCCTGGTGCACGCCGGAGGAGGCCGCCGAGCGGCTGGTGGCCGGCCAGCGGGTGTTCGTGGAGCGGCTGGCGGAGCACCTGCGCGGACGGGGCGCGCCCTGAGTGTCAGTGCCATGGGCGAGAGTGGGACGGACCGACCCGTCGACAGGGAGCGAGAGATGACCACCACCCCCACGGCGTCCGAACGCGCGGCGGCACAGGCCTACCTCCGCCTGGTGGAGACCGCTCGGGCCGTCCTGGCCGATCCGGGCCTCGCCCCCGCGGCCGGGATGTACCTCGCGTCGCCCCTGGCCGAGGCCGACGAGGCGCTGCGCCGGGCGGGCTTCGCGGGGAACGAGGCGCGGCTGCTCCGGCTGGCGGCCGGGCTGCGCGACGACACGGCGCCCGGCGCCCCGTAGGACACCGCCCCGCCCGGCCCGCGGCGGCGCGGCGGTCCGCCCGGTTCAGGGCAGGCGGGACCAGAAGTCCAGGCGGTGCTCGCGGTGGTAGTCGACCGGGCCGATCCGGTCGGGTGCCAGCGACTGGGTGTACGCCGGGCGGCCGGACGGCCGGTACCGGTGCCACTCGGGCAGGCCGGGCGCGTTGGGGTCGCCGGCCTCGGCGAACGCCGCCCAGTACGCGGTCATCGTCGCGGCCAGCCTCCGCTGCGCCGGGGTGAACAGCGGCTCCGCCTGGTCGTCCTCGAACAGGTAGGGCAGGTCGCCCGCGTGGTACGCGCCGAAGTCGAACCGGCCCGGCAGCGGCAGGAACATCGGGGCGTCGCGGTCGGCGAACTCGTAGGCGTACGTGGGGACGTGGCGGCCGAGCAGGCGGTGCTGCGCCTCGGTGCCGCGCGCCCACATGCGGTCGGTGACCACCGTCGCCCAGGCGAGGCCCGGCGAGGGGAAGTCCGCCGTCGGGTACTCGGCCAGGACGCGCGGCGCGTGCGGGCCGAACGCGGTGCGCAGCGCCCCCCGGTAGTCCGCCTCGGTGAAGGGCTTCCCCACCGCGTCGTGGAGCATCCCGACGAAGGTGCGGTGCTCGTCGCGCGTCGCGCCGGACAGCACGGGCACCCGGTGGAACCGGCCGGCCTCCAGCGCCTCGGGCGGCGGTTCCGGCAGGGTCGCGTTGCCGTACCCGAACGCCTGGAAGGCGTTCATGATGTGCGGGACCTGGAGGATCCGTTTCACCGGCAGGGCCCTCAGGCACCGCAGGACGCGGTCGGGGTCCCGGCCGCCGCAGCCGAGCGGGGCGGTCATCTCGGTGGTGATGTCCTCCATCTCGCGGCCGGTGCGCCAGACGTACCACGGGTAGCCCGGCACGCCCGGGCCCATGGCCCCGGCCGGCATGTCCATCACCCCCTCGCCGCTCGCCATCACGGCCCGGTCGAACAGGCCCCGCGAACCGGGCGCCGTCAGGTGCCCGGCGATGGCGGCGGCACCGAACGAGACACCCGCCACCGTCACGTTCGCCGGGTCGCCGCCGAACGCGGCGGCGTTGCGCCGGACCCAGGCCAGCGCCGCCTGCTGGTCCTGCAGGCCGAACGTCCCCGAGCCCTCCAGGCCCGGCAGCGCCAGCGCGCCGAAGACGCCCAGGCGGTAGTTGACGGTCACCACGACCAGGCCCCGGGCGGCGAGGCGGCGCCCGTCGGAGAACACGCCGCCGCCCACCGCCCCGTCCCCGTGGATCCACACGAGCACGGGCGCCGGGCGGCGGGCGGCCCGGGGCGGGGTGGTCACGTTGAGGACGAGGCAGTCCTCCTCCTCGCTGGAGATCGGCGCGTACGAGGACGGCACCTGCGGGCACAGCGGGCCCGGTTTCGTGGCGTCCCGCACCCCGGACCACCGGGCGGCCGGGCGGGGCGGGGCCCAGCGGTGCGCCCCCGTGGGCGGTCCCGCGTAGGGGATCCCGTAGAAGACCGTGTGCTCCCCCGCGCGGACACCCCGCACCCGGCCCGACTCGGTGCGCACCGTCTCGCCCCCGGAGCCGGAGCCGGACGCGGTGCCCGGGCCGGACGCGGTGCCGGAACCCGTACCGGAGCCGGACGCGGGCGGCACCGACACCGCGGTGGCGGCCAGCGCCAGCGCGGCGACGGCCACCGCGACCCGCCGCCGGCCCCCCGGCCCGCCCTTCCGTCCGCCGCGCATCGCCTCGTCCCTTCGCGTGTCCGCACACCGGCGCCTCGCGCGCCGCGCCTCCGGCGGCATGTGTTCCACAGATTCCGGCCGACGCAACATCCGCAGGTCAGGGCACGGGTCCGGGCCGGGGGGCGGGCGATCGGCCCCCCGGTGGGAAACCGCCTACGCCTCGACCCAGCCGTGGTCGCGGGCGAGCTCCAGGACACGGGTGCGCACCCGCTTGAGCTGGGCGGCGGTCAGGGTGCCGTCCGCCTCGATGAGGGCCTCGGTCAGCTCGGCCCGGAACTCGGCGGTGGTGAGGACGTCCAGGGTGTCGTCGTCGAGGTCGTCGAGGTCGCCCTCCCGGTCCGCGCGCGGGGCGGGCGCGCGGCGGGCGGCGCGGTCCACGAGGCGGATCTCCGACGCCTTGGGGCCCTTGTCGCCCTTCTCCAGGTAGAACTCCACCTCGCGTCCCGACTGGTAGAGGTACTTCTCGTCCACCAGGTCGTTCGCGTGCATGAAGACGTCCTCGCCGCCTTCGCGGGGCACGATGAAGCCGTAGCCCCGCACCTCGTCGAACCGCAGGATCTTCCCCGTCATCAGCACAGCCGTTCCTCCACACCTCGCCGCTTCCTGCCGGCCGCCGGGGGCCGGGACCGGGCCCGGGGCCCCGGCCACCCTAGTGACCTGCCGCGCGGCCGCCGTCAGGGGGTGGCCGCTCCGCCCCGGCCGAGCAGCTGGGCCAGGCCCCGGCGGGTCGCGGCGAGCACGACGCGGTCCTCGGGGCGCAGCACGTAGCCGGGGTGGAGGTCCCAGACCAGGCCCGGGCGCCCGTCCTCGGCGGCGTGGTGCACGGCGGCCAGGTCGGGGCGCCGCTCGCCGGGCGCGCTCGGGTCCAGGGCGATCACCCGCCAGGCGCCGGGCCGGAACGCCTCGGCGACGGTGCGGCCCTCCAGCTCGGGGTTGCCGGCGACGACGACGGCGGCGAACAGCAGGACGCGCCGCTCCACGGGTATCGCGCCCAGGATCTGGCGGCCCATCATGGCGCCGGCGAAGGCGGGGGCGGCCAGGTGGGAGACGCTGCGGCTGCGGGTGAGCGCCCCGGGGTGCGCGGCGCGCAGGGTCCGGTACACGGCGGTCGCGATGTCGTCGTCGTACAGCCGCAGCACCACGCGCAGGTCCGGGCGGACGGAGCGGGCGTGCAGGACGGCCTCCAGGTTGGTGATGTCGAGGCTCGTCAGGGCGAGCAGGGAGCGCGCCTTGTGGATGCGCGCGGCCTCCAGGACGCCCTCCTCGGTGACGTCGCCGAGGACGACGGGCACGCGCAGGCGGCGCGCCGTGGCGACGCCCCGCGCGTCGGGGTCGGACTCGACGCAGACGACGGGGATGCCCAGTTCCCGCAGCCGGGTCAGGACGCGGGTGCCGACCTTGCCGAGGCCGAGCAGCACGACGTGGCCGGACAGGCCGCGCGGCGGGCGGCGCAGGGAGGTGGCGCTGCGGAAGGTGCCCAGCGCCTCCAGGAGCGCGGCGACGAGGATCGGCAGCAGGAGCAGCCCGACGAACCCGGAGAGCATCTGGAGGACCTGCCGCTCGACGGGGGACTCCAGGGCGGGCTCGCCGATCGCGAAGATGTCCAGCAGCGTGAGGTACGCGGCGTGCAGCGGGTGGTCGTCCGTGGTGAGCCAGGACGCCACGGCGATGGCGGCGACGGCGGTGACGAGGCCGGCGATCGACCAGCGCAGCCGCCGTGAGAACAGCGACGCGAACGGCACGCACGGAGGGGACAGCCGGGCCGCGGGGAGGGTCGGACCGGCGTAGCTGACGGCCTCCAGGGCGACGGTGCCGCGTCCGGTGGCGGTGGCGACGGCCCGGTCGTCGGGGAGCAGCCGGGGGCCCTGGTCGCCGCTGCTGTCGGTGCCGTCGCTGCCGGCCGGGTCGGTGGCCGTGGACGACAGCAGGGCGAGGGTGCACAGCCCCGGGTCGGCGACCTCGCCGGGGCCCGGAGGGGTGCGCTCGACGGCGCGCAGCAGCAGCCCGTCCGCGTGGACGATCTTGCTGGTGCCGGCGACGGCGGTGGCGGCGAGCGCGGGCGCGGCGGTGTCGGCGTCGGACAGGACGGTGGTGGAGGCGTCCAGGGCCTCCGGGTCGATGCCGGGCGTGGCGACGGCGGCGGCCTGGTCGAGGAGTTGCTCCAGGTGCTGGCCGAGCTTGCGGTTGTACATGCGGATGACGAGGCGCAGCCGCGGGTTGAGGCGGCGGGCGAGCAGGGCGGTGCGGATGTTGGTCTCGTCGTCCCCGTGGACCAGGGCGAGCGCGGCCGCCTGCTCGACGCCGGCCTCGACGAGCGCCGCCTCGTCCGCCTCCGCCACCTCGACGACGCGGACGGCCCACCGCAGGCCCTGGCCGCCGAGCGTGTCGTACGGGTCGGGGCTCCGGGGGACGGCGGGGCCCCGCGCGGGCCCCGCACCGGCGCGCCCGTCCCCGGCGGCGGGGCGGGTCATCGCGGCGGAGAGGCGGCCGAACAGGGCGAGGGCGCCGCCGCCCAGGCCGCCGGCGCGGCGGTCGGGGTCCCGCGGGGCGGCGGTGGGGCGGCCGGAGACGACGAGGGTCACCCGCTCCCGGTACACGTCGTTCAGCTCGCGCGCGAGGCGGTCGGCCAGCGCGTCGTCACCGCAGACGACCATGTGGCCCATCGCGGCTGCCGGGAAAGGCTGTTGGGGTATCGGAAGCACGCCCCCAGCATGCCGCCGCCCCGCCGGGCCGGGTCCATCGGGTCGGTGCCGGCGGGGCGCCGCGCGGGCCGCCGCACACGGATCGGGTGGCGATATGCGGCTTTTTCCGCCTTATGGTGGGCTTCGTGGCATACGATCGCGCCCGGCGGCTCCCCCGTCCCGCCGCCCCGCGCCCCTGGAGGTCAACCGTGACGACGCCTGCCGGCCGCACGAGCAACCGGATCCGCCCCGCCGTCGCCGCCGTCTCGGCGGCGCTGCTGTTCGCGGCGGGCTGTTCGTCCGACGAGGAGGGGCCGGGAGAGGCCGCGGGCGGGGTGCCCGTGGTCGAGAAGGGCAAGCTGACGACGTGCACCCACCTGCCGTACCCGCCGTTCCAGTTCGAGCGGGGCGGGAAGGTCGTCGGGTTCGACGTGGCGCTGATCGACCTGGTGGCGAAGGACCTGGGCGTCCAGCAGAAGATCCTCGACACCCCGTTCGAGAACTTCAAGACCGGCGCGTTCCTCAACTCCGGCGAGTGCGACCTGGCCGCCGCCGGGATGACGATCACCGAGGAGCGCAAGAAGAACGTCGACTTCTCCGCGCCCTACTTCGACGCCACGCAGGCGATGCTCGCGTCGAGGAAGAGCGGGGTGAGGACCCTGGCGGAGGTGAGGGCCCGCGGGCTGAAGCTGGGGGCGCAGGCCGAGACGACCGGTGAGAGCCACGCCAAGAGCCGGGGCTTCGACCCGGTGGCGTTCGAGAGTTCGGACGCCGTGCTCAACGGGCTGCGGACCGGGCAGGTCGACGCGGTCGTCATCGACTACCCCGTCGTGCGGGGCTGGCTCAAGGACGAGGCCAACGCCGCCGCGTTCGTGCTCGGCGAGAACATCGAGACCGGCGAGCGGTACGGCTTCTCGGTGAAGAAGGGCAACGACAGGCTCCGCGCCGCGATCGACAAGGCGATCCGGGACGCCCGGGCCGACGGGACGTACCGGAAGCTGTACGAGGAGTGGATCGGCCCGCTGCCCAAGGCCGGGTCGTGACCTCGCGGCTGACCAGGCGCCAGCGGCGGCGGGTCTCCCAGGGGGTCCAGTACGCGGTGTTCGCCGCCGCGGTCGCCGCCGTCGCCGTCCTGGCCGACTGGGAGCGGCTGCGCAACCAGTTCGCGCAGCGGGACCTCGCCCGCGAGCTGTTCCCGGAGATCATCACCACGGCGCTGCGCAACACCGTCGTCTACACCGTCTCGGGTTTCGCCTTCGGGCTGGCGCTGGGCCTGGTGATCGCGCTGATGCGGCTGTCGTCGGTCGCGCCGTACCGGTGGGTCGCCGGGGTGTACATCGAGTTCTTCCGGGGCCTGCCCGCGCTGCTGATCTTCATCTTCGTGGGTGTCGCGGTGCCGCTGGCGTTCCCCGGGACGGAGATCCCCGGCGGTACGTACGGGAAGGTGGCGCTGGGCCTGGGGCTCGTCGCCGCCGCGTACATGGCCGAGACGATCCGCGCCGGCATCCAGGCGGTGCCCAGGGGCCAGATGGAGGCGGCGCGGTCGCTGGGGTTCTCGCACGCGCGGGCGATGGTGTCGGTGGTCATCCCGCAGGCGTTGCGGATCGTGATCCCGCCGCTGACGAACGAGCTGGTGCTGCTGTTCAAGGACTCCTCGCTGGTGCTGTTCCTGGGGGTCACCCTGGAGGAGCGGGAGCTGACCAAGTTCGGCCGGGACCTGGCCAGCCAGACGGCCAACTCGACGCCGATCCTCGTCGCCGGGCTGTGCTACCTGCTGGTGACGGTTCCGCTGGGCTTCCTGGTGCGCCGCCTGGAGGCCCGTACCGGGAGGGCGGGGTGAGCATGGACGCGGGCGGGCGTGCGGAGATCGAGGTCCGGGGGCTGCGCAAGGCGTTCGGGGACCACGAGGTGCTGCGCGGGATCGACCTGGAGGTGGCGCGGGGCGAGGTGGTGTGCGTCATCGGCCCGTCCGGGTCGGGCAAGTCGACGCTGCTGCGCTGCGTGAACCTGCTGGAGGAGCCGACGGCGGGGCGGGTCTTCGTCGGCGGCACCGAGGTCACCGACCCCGACGTCGACATCGACGCGGTGCGCCGCCGGATCGGCATGGTCTTCCAGCAGTTCAACCTCTTCCCGCACGTGACCGTGGAGGAGAACCTGACGCTGCCGCAGCGCAGGGTGCTGGGCCGCGACGGGGAGGCGGCGGCACGGGTCGCGCGGGAGAACCTGGAGCGGGTCGGCCTCCTGGAGAAGGCCGCCGCGTACCCGGCGAAGCTGTCGGGCGGGCAGCAGCAGCGGGTGGCGATCGCCCGGGCGCTGGCGATGGACCCGGAGGTGATGCTGTTCGACGAGCCGACGTCGGCGCTCGACCCCGAACTGGTGGGCGACGTGCTGGCGGTGATGCGCGGGCTGGCGGGGGACGGCATGACGATGATGGTGGTCACGCACGAGATGAGCTTCGCCCGCGAGGTCGCCGACCGGGTGGTGTTCATGGACGGCGGCCGGATCGTGGAGGAGGGCCCGGCGGAGCAGGTGGTGGGCGCGCCCCGCCAGGCCCGTACGCGGGACTTCCTCACCCGCGTCCTGGACCCGGCGGCCGCCGCCCCGCCCGGCCCCGAGTCGGCGGCGGACCGGGCGGACCGGGCGCCCTGACGGGTGCGGCCGCCTCGACATGTACGGCCCGGGGAGCGCGTACGGCTTGGGAGCGCGTGCGGCCAGCGGCCCGCGCCCCCGGGCCGTACGTGATCGTCCGAGGGCAGGATAAAGCGCCGATCCCCGGGGTACCCGGTGACCTCCAGTCCGATGAAGGGGGCCGAGACCGTGAACAACCAGGTTGACGAGGCCGCCCACCTCGCCGTGGCCTCGGAGCCCGGCGAGGTGGCGGGCGGACCGCCGCTGCCGCCGGACCGCACGCAGGCCATCCTGGAGGCCACCAAGCAGGTGGCCGGCATCCTGAAGGCCGGCGGGCACCGCTTCGCGCTGGCGGGCAGCGTGGCCGCGTACGCCCACGGCGTGCCGGCCAGCCTCCAGCACGACACCGACTTCGCCGTGCTGCGCGAGGACGAGGAGACCGTCACCCGTGAGCTGCAGAACGCGGGCATCCGGGTCCGCAAGCCTCCGGAGGACTGGCTGATCAAGGCCACCTGCCGGGGCGAGGAGATCGACCTGATCTTCGAGCTGGCCCGCCGGCCGGTCACGCAGGAGCTGCTGGAGCGGGCGCAGGTCCTGCCGGTCGACTCGGTGCACATGCCCGTCCTGGCGCCGACGGACCTCATGGCCAGCCAGCTGGCGGCGTTCTCGGAGCACCACTGCAACTTCGGCTCCGTGCTGCCGATCGCCCGGGTGCTGCGGGAGCGGATCGACTGGGACCTGCTGCGGCGGGAGAGCGAGGGCTCCCCCATGCCCGAGGCGTTCCTGTTCCTGCTGGAGCGCCTGAACGTGATCGAGCCGAGGGAGGCGACCCCATGAGCGGTGCCGACATGGCCGAGTACCGCATCGCGCACCTGCGGGACCGGCTGGCGAGCGAGGACGTGGCGGAACTGGGCGTGCGGATCGAGGAGCGCGGCGGGAGCGTGATGCTGTACGGGACGGTGTCCAGCGCCGCGTGCCGCAGCGAGGTCCTGCGCATCGCCCGCGAGGAGCTGACCGGGCTGCCGCTCCACGAGGACCTGGTGGTGGCCTGCGCGGACGCCCCGACCCACCGGGAGGAGCTGTCATGATCCGGGTAGCCGCCGTCGGTGACATCCACCTGTCCCCCGAGAGCGCCGGCGCGCTGCGGCCGGCGTTCGACACGCTGGGCGAATGCGCCGACCTGCTGCTCCTCGCCGGGGACCTGACCCGGCACGGCACGGTCGAGGAGGCCCGCGTGGTGGCCCGCGAGGTGGCCGGGCTGCCGGTGCCGGTGGTGGCCGTGCTGGGCAACCACGACTACCAGAGCGACCTGCAGGACGAGGTGACGGCCGTCCTGGAGGAGGTGGGGGTCACCGTCCTGGAGGGCCGGGGCACGGTGCTGCGGATCAACGGGACGCGGGTGGGCGTCGCCGGGACGAAGGGGTTCGGCGGCGGGTTCGCCGGGCGCAGCGGGGGCGAGTTCGGCGAGCCGGAGATGAAGGCGTTCGTCCGCTACACCCGGCGGTGCGCGGAGGAGCTGGCCGCCTCGCTGCGGTCGCTGCGCGAGGAGGACTGCGCCGTGCGGATCGCCCTGACGCACTACTCGCCGGTACCGGACACGCTGGCCGGGGAGCCGCTGGAGATCTACCCGTTCCTCGGCAGCTACCTGCTGGCCGAGGCGGTGGACGACGCGGGCGCCGACCTGGCGGTGCACGGCCACGCGCACATGGGCAGCGAGCACGGGATGACCGGCGGCGGGGTGCGCGTGCGCAACGTGGCGCAGCCGGTGCTGGGGCGGGCGTTCGCGGTGTACCACCTGCCGGTGCACACGAGGCCCACGTCACTGGTGGGCGGCGCGGCGACGGCGGGCGTCGGTTAGGGGGAGGCCGTCGGGGCGGTTCGGTTAGGGGCACCCTCCGGATGGGTAGCGGGGATACAGCGACATATCGGATAAATCCGACATGCGCGACCTTGCATCCCGAGAGGAGCCGGAGATCGTGACGGACGACAGCCGGAAGGTGCTCACCAACCGCCAGGGCCACCCGGTCCACGACAACCAGAACCAGCGCACGGTCGGCGCCCGCGGACCGGCGACGCTGGAGAACTACCAGTTCCTGGAGAAGATCAGCCACTTCGACCGGGAACGCATCCCCGAGCGCGTCGTCCACGCCCGCGGCGTCACCGCGTACGGGTACTTCGAGGCGTACGGCTCCTGGGGCGACGAACCGATCAGCCGGTACACCCGGGCGAAGCTGTTCCAGGAGCGCGGCAAGCGCACCGACCTGGCCGTGCGGTTCTCCACGGTGATCGGCGGGCGGGACTCCTCGGAGTCGGCCCGCGACCCGCGCGGCTTCGCCGTGAAGTTCTACACCGAGGACGGCAACTGGGACCTGGTCGGCAACAACCTGGGGGTGTTCTTCATCCGGGACGCGATCAAGTTCCCGGACGTGATCCACGCGCTGAAGCCGGACCCGGTCACCTTCGAGCAGCAGCCGCGGCGGATCTTCGACTTCATGTCGCAGACGCCGGAGAGCATGCACATGCTCGTCAACCTGTTCAGCCCGCGCGGCATCCCCTCGGACTACCGCCACATGCAGGGCTTCGGCGTCAACACGTACAAGTGGGTGAACTCCGAGGGCGACACGGTGCTGGTCAAGTACCACTGGATGCCGAAGCAGGGCGTGCGGAGCATGACCGAGGAGGACGCCGCGAACATGCAGGCGCAGGGCCTCGGCCACGCCACGAAGGACCTGTACGAGGCGGTTGCCCGCGGCGACCACCCGGAGTGGGAGCTGCTCGTCCAGATGATGTCGGACGACGAGCACGCGGAGCTCGACTTCGACCCGCTGGACGACACGAAGACCTGGCCGGAGCAGGACTTCCCGCCGAAGCCGGTGGGGCGGATGGTGCTCGACCGGATGCCGGAGAACTTCTTCGCGGAGAACGAGCAGATCTCCTTCGGCACGGGCGTGCTCGTGGACGGCCTGGACTTCTCGGACGACAAGATGCTGGTGGGCCGGACCTTCTCCTACAGCGACACCCAGCGGTACCGGGTCGGGCCCAACTACCTGCAGCTCCCGGTCAACCACGCCAAGAACGCGGACGTGCGCACCAACCAGCGCGACGGCCAGATGACCTACCACGTGGACGGCGCCGGGGAGAGCCCGAGCACCAACTACGAGCCGTCCCTCATGGGCGGGCTGCGGGAGGCCGCGCCCCCGGCCCACGACGAGCAGGGGCCGGAGATCCGCGGCCGCCTCACCCGCCGGCGCATCCCGCGCACCAACGACTACCTCCAGGCCGGCCAGCGCTACCAGCTGATGGAGCAGTGGGAGCGCGACGACCTGGTGCTGAACCTCACCGGCGCGCTCCGGCAGTGCGACCGGCCCGTGCAGGAGCGGATGGTCTGGCACTTCCTGCTGGTCGACAACGACCTGGGCCTGCGCGTCGGCGAGGGCGTCGGCATCCGTCCCGAGGACGTGGCGGGCCTGGAGCCGCTGCCGAACCAGACGCTCACCGACGAGGACCGCAAGCGGCTCGCCAACCTGGGCGGGAACCCCCTGCGGGACGTGACCGGCCTGACGATGACGCACTGCGTGCCGAACGAGCGTTTCGTCGTCTCGCGCTGACGCCGCGCACGGCCCGCGCCGTCCCGCACGGACGAGCCCGCGGTGGCCCGGTCCGTCGTGCCGGGCCGCCGCGGGCCGTTCGGACGGTGCGGCCGGGTCAGGGGCGGCGCCAGGCGTCGCTCTCCAGGTGGGAGCCCGCCTGGGGCCCCATCCGCAGCATGCCGCCGTCGACGGTCCAGGACGCCCCGGTGACGTACGAGGCGTCCTCGCCCGCCAGGAAGGCGATCACGGCCGCGACCTCGCGCGCGTCACCCGGACGGCCGAGCGGGATGCCGGGGCGGCGCTCCTCGCGCACGTCCCGGTCCTCCTGCCCGGTCATGGGCGTGGCGATCTCGCCGGGCGCGACCGCGTTGACGGTGATGCCGTACTCGGCGAGCTCCAGCGCCATCACCTGCGTCAGGAGCCCCAGCCCGCCCTTGGCTGCGCAGTAGGGGGCGGCGCCGACCCGGGGCTGGTGCTCGTGCACCGAGGTGACGTTGACGACGCGTCCGCCGTCCCCCTGCGCGATCATGCGGCGGGCGGCGAACTGGGTGCACAGGAACGGTCCGATCAGGTCCACGTCGACGACGTCGCGCACGGTGTCGTACGGCAGGTCGAGGAAGGGCGTGGCGGTGCCGGTCCCGGCGTTGTTGACCAGGACGTCGAGCCTGCCGAGTTCACCCGCCAGGTCGTCGACGACGCGGGCGGCGTCCGGCAGGTCGGTCAGGTCCATCCGGGCGACGGCCGCCCGGCGGCCATGGGAGCGCACCTCCTCGGCGGTGCGCAGCGCGCCGTCGTGGTCGGTGTGCCAGGTGATGCCCACGTCCATGCCCTGCCGGGCCAGGCGGACGGCCGTGGCGCGGCCGATGCCGGAGTCGGAGCCGGTGACGACGGCGACAGGGGTTCCTTGGTTCATGGGTCCGCCGGTACCACGCCCGGCGGACGGCAAACACCGGCCACTTGGCTGGTTGTGAGCGCGACACGAGAGGGCAGGGGAACGGGATGCCTGATGTGACGACAGCCCCCGTGTTCAAACTGGTGCGACGGACGAGGGAACCCGTCGCCGCGCAGACGCTGCGGTCGACGGCGGCCGCGGTCATCGCGTACGTGGTCGCCCTGATGGTGCTGCCCGCGCAGCCCGCGCCGCTGACGGCGCCTCTGACGGCGCTGCTGGTGGTGCAGGTGACGCTCTACGCGACGCTCACGACCGGCGTGCGCCGGGTCAACTCGGTGGTCGCCGGCGTGGTGGTGGCGATCGGGTTCAGCGCGCTGGTCGGCCTGACCTGGTGGAGCCTCGGACTGACGATCTTCGCGGCGCTGATCGTGGGCCACCTGGTGCGGGTCAGCGAGTTCGTCCCCGAGGTGGCGATCAGCGCGATGCTGGTGCTGGGCGTGACCCAGGTGGGATCGGCCGCCTGGCACCGGATCCTGGAGACGCTGATCGGGGCCGGGGTCGGGCTGCTGTTCAACCTGCTGCTCGCGCCGCCGGTGTGGGTGCAGCCCGCCGGGGCGTCCATCGAGGGCCTGGCCTCCGGGATAGGGCGCATGCTGCGGGCCATGGGCGAGGACATCGCCGGCCTGGGCCACGTGCCGGTGGCGCACGCGGCGGCCCGGCTGCACGAGGCGCGGCGGCTCGACCACGCGATCGTGGAGGTCGACGCGTCGCTGCGGCAGGCGGAGGAGAGCCTGCGGCTCAACCCGCGCGTCCGGGACGGCCTGCTGGCCCGGATCGTGCTGCGGACCGGCCTGGACACCCTGGAGATCTGCGCCGTGGTGCTGCGCGTCCTGTCGCGGACGCTGACGGACCTGGCGAAGCACCGCACCGAGGAGCGGCTGGTCCCGGCGGACGTGGCGGTGCTGCTGCAGGAGCTGTTCGGGCACATGGCGCGCGCCGTGGAGAGCTTCGCCCGGCTGATCACCACGCAGGTGTCGGCGAACGCCGAGGAGGCGGAGGAACGTCTCACCGAGGCCCTCGCGGACGGGCGCGCCGTCCGCGACCGGGTGGCCGACCTGCTGCTGGAGGACGTGCAGGAGCACCCCCGGCAGTGGCAGCTGCACGGGGCGCTGCTCAGCGAGGTCGACCGGATCCTCGACGAACTGGACGTGGACAAGCGCACCGAGCGGCTGACCCAGGAACTGGACCGGCGCGCGGCGGAGGTCAACGAGCGCTACCCCCGGCTGGCGGCCCTCGCCGCCCGCCTGCGCGGGTCGGGCTCCGAGCCGCCGCGGCCGGGGGTGGAGACGTGATCCGTGGGCGGGTGCGCCTCCGTCAGCCGCCCGGGGTGTCGACGCGGAGGCGCACCTGCTCCCGGAGCCGTTGCAGGCTGCGGTCGAGGGCTTCAGTGACGCGCTGCTCGCCGGGGTCGTGGGCCTCGTCGAAGAAGGACAGGTGGACGGTGACCTCGCTGGCGCCGGAGTCGATGCCGGCGACCTGGAGCCAGCCGGCGTAGGAGCCCTGCTCGCGGGTCCCCCACTCCAGGCGCATCTGCTCCTTGCGGGGACTCAGCAGCGCCGGGGTGTCCTCGTCGGTGCGGTCCTCGTGGACGGTCACGGCGGGCAGCTCGCCCGCGTGGACGTGGAGGTCGCCCGGCATCCACTCGTGCAGGCGGCCGACGTCGGCGGCCTGGTCGAAGACCTGCTCGGGCGGGGCGGGCATCGTCAGGGAGCGTTCGTATTCGGTCATCCCTCCACAGTTCCTCGGCAGCGCGAGGTCATGCCCGGCGCGGCGGATCCGGGAAAGGGAAAGCCCCGGCTGGACGGGGGAACCAGCCGGGGCAGCTCACACGGTTTGTGAAGGGCTCCTTCACAACCGCATAGATGAACGATAAACCACCTTCGGTCGTTCGAGCCAATCGGGCCGGACCCGGCGCAGGTGAGCGCCCAGGCCGGCCCCTCGCGCCGCTCTCCGCGCCCCTCTCCGCGCCCCTCTCCGCGCCGCCCGGCGCGGCCCTCGGGACAGGGGGTGGCGCCGGGACGCGCACCCGGGCGGCCCACCCGGCCCGCCCGGCCCACGGAACGGGCGGATCGCCCTGCGATGCGGAACGATCCATGCGTAAAGTGATCGAACCTGGGCACTTCCTACGCCCTTGTGATCGGTCCCGGATCGGGAGGCGCCGCCGCATGAGCCATCCGCCCGCCCCGTACGCCGTGGTCGTCCCCACCGTCGGACGGCCCTGCCTCGCCGACTGCCTCGGGGCCCTCGCCGGCAGCGAGGGCCCCGAGCCGCGCCGGATCGTCGTCGTCGACGACCGGCCGGACGAGCCACCGCCCGGGGAGTCCCCCGGCGACCTGCCGCTGGACGCGCTGGGCCCGCTCGCCGACCGGGCCGTCGTGCTCCGCAGCGGCGGGCGCGGGCCGGCCGCCGCCCGCAACACCGGGCTGCGCGAGGTGGAGGAGCCGTGGACCGTGCTCCTGGACGACGACGTGCGCGTCGGACCCTCCTGGCGGGCCGAACTCGTCCGCGACCTCGCCGCCGCGTCGCCCGACACCGGCGGCGTCCAGGGCGTGCTGCGCGTGCCCCTGCCCGCCGGCCGGTGCCCCACGGACTGGGAGCGGAACACGGCCGGACTGGAGCGGGCCCTGTGGGCGACCGCCGACATGGCGTACCGCACGGAGGCGCTGCGCGCCGTGGGCGGTTTCGACGAGCGGTTCCGGCGCGCGTTCCGCGAGGACGCGGACCTGGCGCTGCGGGTGATCGACGCGGGCTGGCTGATCCGGCGCGGCACCCGGCGCACGGACCACCCGGTGCGGCCGGCGGACCGGTGGGTGTCGCTGCGGGTGCAGCGGGGCAACGCCGACGACGCGCTGATGGCGCGGCTGCACGGCCCCGACTGGTGGGCGCGCGCCGCCGCGCCGCGCGGCCGGATCCGGCGGCACGCGGCGATCACGGGCGCCGGCGCGCTGGCCCTCCTCCTCGCGGCGGCCGGACGGCGCCGGGCGGCGGCGCTCGCCGCGGGCGGTTGGCTGCTGGGGACGGCGGAGTTCGCGCGGGCGCGGATCGTGCCGGGGCCGCGCACCCGCGACGAGGTGGTCACCATGGTGCTGACCAGCGCGGCCATCCCGGCCCTCGCCACCTGGCACCGCGTCGCCGGGGAACTCAGGCACCGCTCCGCCGGGGCCTGGAACGGCGGCGCCGCGTGAGCCGGGCGGACGGCGCGGGCGGCGCGGGCGGGCCGGCCCGGGAGCCGTGGGGAGCCGGGGAGCGGCGGGAGGCCGGAGGACCCCGGGAGGCCGGGGAGCCGCGAGGGGCCGAGGGTCCCGGGGAGCCGGCCGGACACCGGGACGGCGTCGAGGCGGACGCCGCGGCCGGCGGTCCCGGCCCGCTCGGCGGACCCGGCGGTCCCGGTGGACCTGACCGGTTCGACGGGCCCGGTCCGCTCGACGGGCCCGGTCCGCTCGGCAGGTCCGGTCCGCTCGGCAGACCCGGTCCGCTCGGCAGACCCGGCCCGCTCGATGGACCGGGCGGACCCGGCGGTCTCGGCCCGCTCGGCGGTCCCGGAGGACCCGGCCGTCGCGACCGGCTCGACCGGCTCGGCGGGGAGGCCGCGGAGGAGGGCGCGACGCCCGCCGCGGTGCTGTTCGACCGCGACGACACCCTGGTCGTCGACGTGCCCTACAACGGTGACCCCGGGCGGGTGCGGCTGATGCCGGGCGCGCGGGAGGCGGTGCGGCTGCTGCGGGCGCGCGGGATACCGGTGGGGGTCGTCTCCAACCAGTCGGGCATCGGGCGCGGCCTGCTGACCGAGGCGGAGGTGCTGGAGGTGAACGCCCGCGTCGAGGCCCTGCTGGGCGGGCCGCTGGACGTGTGGGTGCACTGCCCGCACGTCCCGGAGGCCGGCTGCGCCTGCCGCAAGCCCGCGCCGGGGCTCGTCCTGGAGGCCGCGCGGCGGCTCGGCGTGCCGGCCGACCGGTGCGTGGTCGTCGGCGACATCGGCACCGACATGGACGCGGCGCGGGCCGCGGGCGCCCGGGGCGTGCTGGTGCCGACGACGAGGACGCTGCCCTCCGAGGTGGCGGCCGCGCCGGCCGTGTGCCGGGACCTGCTCGGCGCCGTGCGGCACGTGCTGGGGCGCCCGTCGACGGTGCGGAGACCGGTATGAGGGCGCTCGTCGTACGCCTCGACAGCTTCGGCGACGTCCTGCTCGCCGGTCCCGCCGTACGGGCGGTGGCGCACCGCGCGGACCGGGTGGCGATGCTGTGCGGCCCCCAGGGGGCGCCCGCGGCGCGGCTCCTGCCGGGCGTGGACGAGGTGCTGGTGTGGGAGGCGCCGTGGGTGGGGTTCTCCCCGCCCCCCGTGGACCGGACGGACGTCGGGCGGATCGTCGACCGGGTGGCGGCGGGCCGGTTCGACGCGGCCCTGGTCCTGGTCTCGTTCCACCAGAGCCCGCTGCCGGCGGCGCTGCTGCTGCGCATGGCGGGCGTCGCGCGCGTCGCGGCGGACAGCGTGGACGCCCCCGGCTCCCTGCTGGACGTGCGCCACCGGCGGCCCCCGCACGCCCACGAGGCGGAGGCCGCCCTCGCGCTGGCCGAGGCGGCCGGCTTCCCCCGCCCGCCGGGCGACGACGGGCGGCTGCGGGTGCGGCACGCGCCGGGCGCGCCGGAGCTGACCGGCCCCGGCCCGTACGTCGCCGTGCACCCCGGCGCGAGCGTCCCGGCCCGCCGGTGGAGCCCCGACCGGTGCGCCCAGGCGGTGCGGCTGCTCGCCGGGGCGGGCCACCGCGTGGTCGTCACGGGCGGCCCCGGCGAGCGGGAACTCACCGCGCACGTGGCGGGCGCGCACGGCGTGGACCTCGGCGGGCGGACCCGCCCGCCGGAGCTGGCGGCGGTGCTCGCGGCGGCCGGCGCGGTGGTGACCGGCAACACCGGCCCGGCCCACCTGGCGGCGGCGGTCGGCACCCCGGTCGTCTCGCTGTTCTCGCCGGTCGTGCCCGCCGGGCGCTGGGGCCCGTACGGCGTCCCGCACGTCCTCCTCGGCGACCAGGACGCCCCGTGCGCCGGATCGCGCGCCCGGCAGTGCCCGGTGCCGGGCCACCCGTGCCTGGACGGGGTGACGGCCGAGGACGTGGTGGCGGCCGTCGGCAAGCTGCTGGGGGGCGGGGCGTGAGGCCGCGGGTCCTGGTGCTGCGGGCGCTCGGCCTCGGCGACCTGCTGGCCGGGGTGCCCGCGCTGCGGGCGGTGCGGCGCGGCTTCCCCGGGCACGAGGTGGTGCTCGCGGCCCCGCGCTCCCTGGCGGACGTGGTGGCGGCCGTCGACGCGGTCGACACGCTGCTGCCCGCCTCGGCGCCGGGACGGGCCGTGCCGGTGCGCCTGGCGTGGCCGGGGCCGCCCCCGGAGGCGGCCGTCGACCTGCACGGGAGGGGACCCTCCAGCCACCTGCTGCTGGAACGGACGCGGCCCGGCCGGCTGCTGGCGTTCGCCCATCCGGGGACCCCGCACGTCGAGGGCCCGGCGTGGACGGCGGACGAGCACGAGCGGGAGCGCTGGTGCCGGCTGCTGGAGTGGTACGGCGTCCCCGCCGATCCGGGCGACCTCCGGCTCCCCCCGCCCCGCGACCGGTCCCCGGCGCCCGGCGCGGTGGTGGTCCACCCGGGCGCGGACGCCGCGGCCAGGCGCTGGCCGCCCGAGCGGTACGCGCAGGTGGTGCGGGAACTGCGGCGGCGCGGCCACCGGGTGGTGCTGACCGGCGGGCCGGGCGAGGACCGGCTCCTCGCGCGTGTGGCGGGGCCGGCCGGGCTCGGCGGGCGGGACGTGCTGGCGGGCGGGCTGCCCTACGGGCGGCTGGCCGCCCTGTGCGCCGGGGCGGCGGCCGTGGTCAGCGGGGACACCGGGATCGCGCACGTCGCCGTGGCGTACGGGGCGCCGTCGGTGACGCTGTTCGGCCCCGTGCCGCCGCGCTTGTGGGGGCCGCCGCCGGGTACGCGGCACGTGGCGCTGTGGCACCCCGGCCCGCCGGGCGACCCGCACGGCGGGGAACCGGACCCGCGGCTGCTGCGGATCGGGCCGGACGAGGTCCTGGCCGCCCTGCTGCCCCACCTGGAGGTGCTCCGGACGTGACCGCCCACGAGGCCCGCACGACCGTCGTCGTCATCACCCGCGACCGCCGCGAGCGGTTGCTGCACACCCTGGACCGGCTCGCCCGGCTCCCCGAGCGGCCCCCCGTCGTGGTCGTCGACAACGCCTCGTCGGACGGCACCGCCGAGGCGGTCGCCGCCCGCCATCCGGGGGTGACGCTGCTGCGCCCCGGCCGGAACCTCGGGGCGGTCGGCCGCACCCTGGGCGCCCGGCACGCCCGTACGCCCTACGTGGCGTTCAGCGACGACGACTCGTGGTGGGAGCCGGGGGCCCTGGCGACGGCCGAGCGTCTGCTGGACGCGCACCCCCGGCTGGGGCTGGTGGCGGCCTCCGTACGGGTCGGGGAGGGCGGGCGGAGCGACCCGCTCGACGCCGAACTGGCCGCCTCGCCGCTGGGCCGGCGGCACGGGCTGCCGGGGACGCGGGTGCTGGGCTTCCTCGCCTGCGCGGCCGTCGCGCGGCGCGAGGCGTTCCTGGAGGCGGGCGGCTACCACCCGGTGGTGTTCTTCGCCGGCGAGGAGCAGTTGCTGGCGTACGACATGGAGGCGTGCGGCTGGGCGGTGTGCCACTGCCCGGAGGTGGTCGCCGTGCACAGCCCGGACGGCGGCGTGCGGGAGGGGCGGCGCGCGGTGATGCGGCGGAACGCGGCGCTGACGGCGTGGCTGCGGCGTCCGCTGTCGGTGGCGGTGCGGCGGACCGGGGCGCTGGCCGCGGACGCCCGGCGGGACCCGGAGGCGCGGGAGGCGCTGCGCGGGGTGCTGGAGCGGCTGCCGGCGGCGCTGCGGGCCCGGCGGCGGCTGCCGGCGGCGGTGGAGGCCGCCGCGCGGCACGTGGAGGGCGGCCGGGCGCGCGGCGGACGCCGGGGCGCGGCGCGCCGGGAGGCCGCGGGGCGGTGAGGTGTCGGCGGGCGCGTTCCGCACGCCGTGTCGACCAGTCGGGTGACTGAAGCGCTTCGCGCTCCATGTACCGATTTGCCCATTTTTTTCCGGGTACTCGGCGCCACATGATCACCGTTGGGGTCGAGGAGGAGTTCTTCCTCGTCGACCCGGTCACCTGCCTGCCGGTCGCCCTCGCGGACGAGGTCCGCAGGGCGGCGGGGCTGGGCCCGATCGCGGAGAACGAGGAGGTCCAGTCCGAGCTCCTGCAGTCCCAGATCGAGGTGGCCACCCCGGTCTGCTCCGACCTCGACGAGGTCGGTGGCCACCTGCTGCGGCTGCGGCACGCGCTGGGCACGGCCGCGGAGAAGAACGGCTGCCGGATCGTGGCGACGGGCACCGCCCCCTACCGGGAGCCGGGCCCCGTGCCGGTCACCGAGAGCGCCCGCTACCTGGCGATGCGCTCGCAGGCGCCCCAGCTGGTCGACGAGCAGCTGGTCAACGGCATGCACGTGCACGTCGCGGTGCCCGGCCGGACCGCCGGGGTCGCCGCGCTCAACCGGATCAGGCCCTGGCTGCCGGTCCTGGTGGCGATGGGATCGAACTCCCCGCTGTGGGACGGGCACGACACCGGCTTCGCCAGCTGGCGGACCGTGATCTTCGGCAGATGGGCGGTGAGCGGCCCTCCGCCGCCCTTCGCCGACGCCGCCGACCACGACCGGCGGGTACGGACCCTGCTGGACTCCGGGGTGATCTCCGACACCGGCCAGATCTACTGGCAGGCGCGGCTCTCGGAGCGCTACCCGACCCTGGAGGTGCGCTGCACGGACGTGCAGCTGAGGGTCGACGCCGCGGTGATGCTCGCGGGGCTCGTCCGGGCCCTGGTGACCACCGCCCTGCGGGCGGAGGAGTCCGGGGCGCCGCTGCCCGACTGCCCTCCGGAGCTGCTGCAGGCCGCGAACTGGCACGCGGCACGGCACGGACTGAGCGATCTGCTGATGGACCCGGAGGGCAGGGCCCGCCGGGCCGGTGACGTGCTGTGCCGGCTGCTCGACTCCGTGACCCCGGCGCTGGAGGAGGCCGGGGACACCCGGGAGGTGACCTCGCTGGTGCACCGGCTGCTCCAGCAGGGCACCCCGGCGGACCTCCAGCGCCGGGCGCTCGCCGAGGGCGGGCTGCCCGCGCTGGCGGACCTGCTGATCACGGAGACCGTGGCCCCGTGACCGACGACCGAGGAGACCGTATGAACGCCTTCCCCCGAAAGTGGCAGCACGCCGTCGTGACGGGCGGCGCGGGCTTCGTCGGGTCCCACCTGTGCTCCGCGCTGCTGGCCGCCGGCACGGCCGTGACGTGCGTGGACGACTTCAGCACCGGACGGCGGGAGAACGTCTCCCCGCTGCTGGACCACCCGGACTTCACCCTGGTGGCGGCGAACGTCTCGGAGCCGTTCGAGGTGGACCGCCCGCCGGACCTGGTGCTGCACTTCGCCTCGCCCGCGTCGCCCGCCGACTACCTGCGGCTCCCCCTGCACACGCTGGAGACCGGCAGCCTCGGCACCCGGCACGCGCTGGCGCTGGCCCACCGGGCGGGGGCGCGGTTCCTGCTGGCCTCCACGTCGGAGGTGTACGGCGACCCGCAGCAGCACCCGCAGAACGAGCGGTACTGGGGGAACGTCAACCCGGTCGGCCCGCGCAGCGTGTACGACGAGGCGAAGCGGTTCGCGGAGGCGCTGTCGACCGCCCAGGCCGAGACGTACGGCACGGACGTGGGGATCGTCCGGCTGTTCAACACGTACGGGCCGCGGATGCGCGGCCACGACGGGCGCGCCGTGCCCACGTTCGTCCGGCAGGCGCTGGCCGGCGAGCCGCTGACGGTCACCGGCGACGGGCGGCAGACGCGGTCGCTGTGCTACGTCGACGACACCGTGCGGGGCGTCCTCGCCGCCGCCGCGCACGGGCTGCGCGGCCCGGTGAACATCGGCAACCCGGCGGAGACCACCATGCTGGAACTGGCCCGCCTGGTCATCGGACTGACCGGCTCGCGCTCCGGGATCCGCTACATCGAGCGGCCCACCGACGACCCGGCCGTGCGCTGCCCGGACATCACGCTCGCCCGCGACAAGCTCCAGTGGGAGCCGCTGATCCCCCCGGAGGAGGGACTGCGGCGCACCATCGAGTGGTTCCGCGCCGACGCCGCGGCGGAGGCGTCCCCCGGCGGCTGACGACCGCCGGCCCTCCCCTCCTCCCCCTCCCCTCTCCCCCCGACGTCGCTCCCCGACGCGCCGAAAGACAGGGACCCCATGCGCATTCTCGGAATCAACGCCCTCTTCCACGACCCCGCCGCCGCGCTGGTCGTCGACGGACGCGTGGTCGCCGCCGCGGAGGAGGAACGCTTCTCGCGGCGCAAGCACGGAAAGCGGCCGGTGCCCTTCTCGGCCTGGGAACTCCCGGAGAAGGCCGCCGCCTGGTGCCTCGAACGGGCCGGACTGCGCCCGCAGGACCTGGACGCCGTCGCGTACTCCTTCGACCCGGCGCTCGCCCGGCCCGCCGACCGGATGGGGCTCGACGACCCGTGGGACCACCTGCGGCTGACCTACGCGCGCGAGGCGCCCGGCTTCCTGCGGACGGCACTGCCCGGCCTCGACCCGGAGGCGGTCAGATTCGTGCCGCACCACATGGCGCACGCCGCCTCCGGCGCCTTCGCGACCGACGACGCCGGCGCCGACACCTCGTCCGTCCTCGTCCTCGACGGGCGCGGCGAGCGGGCCTCGCACCTCGCCGCCCGCCGCGTCCACCACCGGCTGGAACCGCTGGCCGCCCAGGACCTGCCGCACTCCCTGGGCCTGGTCTACGAGGAGCTGACCGAGCACCTCGGGTTCCTGCGCTCCTCCGACGAGTTCAAGGTCATGGCGCTCGCCTCGTACGGCCGGCCGCGGATGCGGGACGAGCTGCGCCGGTACGTGTACCCGACCGGCGACGGCGGCTTCCACGCGACGGGCGTGCCGTGGCACGGGCTGTGCCCGCCGCGCGGCCCGGAGGAGGCGTGGACGCAGGCCCACGCGGACGTCGCGGCCAGCGCCCAGGCGGTGCTGGAGGAGACCCTGCTGGACCTGGTGCGCTGGCTGCACGGCCAGACCCACGACCCGCTGCTGACGCTCGCCGGCGGGGTGGCCCTCAACTGCGTGGCCAACGCCCGCATCGCGCGCGAGGGCCCCTTCTCCCGCGTGTGGGTGCAGCCGGCCGCCGGTGACGCCGGCACGGCGCTGGGCGGGGCCCTGCTGCTCGCCGCGGGCGGCGGGGACGAGGTGGAGCCCATGGGCGGCGCCGACCTGGGCCGCGACTGGTCCGACGCGGAGCTGGGCGCCTGGCTGAAGACGGCGGCGGTGCCCTTCGAGCGGCCGCCGGACATCGCGGCGACCGTCGCGGAGGCACTCGCCGACAACGCCGTCGTCGCCTGGTTCCAGGGGCGTTCGGAGTTCGGCCCGCGGGCGCTCGGCCACCGGTCCCTGCTGGCCCACCCCGGCCACGCGGGGAACCTGGAGCGGCTCAACGACGTGAAGGGCCGCGAGCAGTTCCGGCCGGTGGCGCCGATGGTGGCGGCCGACCGGGCGGCGGAGATCTTCACGGGCCGGCTCCCCAGCCCGTACATGCTGTTCGTGCACGAGGTGGCGCCCGAGTGGCGCGAGCGCATCCCGGCCGTCGTCCACGTCGACGGCACGGCCCGCATCCAGACCGTCGACCGCGTCACGGAGCCGCTGGTCGCGCGGATGCTGGAGGAGTTCGAGCGGCGCACGGGCCTGCCGGTGGTGGTCAACACCAGCCTCAACACGGCCGGCCGGCCGATGGTGGACGACCCGCGCGACGCCCTGGAGTGCTTCGGCTCCACACCCGTGGACCTGCTGGCGATCGGCCCGTACGCGGTGCGGCGCGGCGGCTTCTTCACGGCGGACTCGCAGGACTCCCAGTCGGTGCGGAGGTGGGCGCGGTGAACATCCTGCTCTGGCACGTCCACGGCTCCTGGACGACGGCGTTCGTCCAGGGCCCGCACACCTACCTGGTCCCCGTGCTGCCCGACCGCGGGCCCGACGGGCGGGGCCGGGCCCGCACCTTCGACTGGCCCGACACGGTACGGGAGGTGACGCCCGCACAGCTCCGGAACGAGCCGGTGGACGCGGTGGTGCTCCAGCGGCCCGAGGAGTTCGGGCTCGCCGAGCACTGGCTGGGCGGGCGCCGCCCCGGCCGCGACGTCCCCGCCGTGTACCTGGAGCACAACGCCCCCGACGGCGACGTGCCCCGCACCCGCCACCCGTGCGCCGACCGCGACGGGCTGACGCTCGTCCACGTCACCCACTTCAACCGGCTCTTCTGGGACAGCGGCCGGGCCCGCACCGAGGTGATCGAGCACGGCGTCGTCGACCCCGGCCACCTGTACACGGGGCGGCTGCCGCGCGCCGCGGTCGTCGTCAACGAGCCGGTACGGCGCGGCCGCCACACCGGTACGGACCTGCTGCCCGCGCTCGCCGAGGCCGCGCCCCTCGACGTGTTCGGGATGCGCACCGAGGGGCTGGCCGCGCACCTGGGCCTGCCCGAGGAGCGGTGCCGGGCCCGGGACCTGCCGCAGCGGGAACTGCACGCGGCGATGGCCGAGCGGCGGCTGTACCTGCACCCGGTGCGGTGGACGTCGCTCGGCCTGTCCCTGCTGGAGGCGATGCACCTGGGCATGCCCGTGGTGGCGCTGGCCACCACGGAGGCGGTGGAGGCGGTCCCGGCGGGTGCCGGGACCCTGTCGACCCGGCCGGAGGTGCTGGCACGGGCCGCCCGGCGCTACCTGGCCGAGCCCGAGGCGGCCGCCGAGGACGGCGCCCGGGCCCGGCAGGCCGCCCTGGGACGGTACGGACTCAAACGCTTCCTGGACGACTGGGAGCGCGTGTTGACGGAGGTGCGCTCATGACCGCCCGCGATCCCGTGGAACCCCTGTCGGTGGTCCTCGTCTCGGAGCACGCGAGCCCCCTCGCGGCGCTGGGGGGCGTCGACGCGGGCGGGCAGAACGTCCACGTCGCGCGTCTCGCCGGGGCGCTCGCCGACCGCGGCCACGACGTGACGGTGTTCACCCGCCGCGACGACCGCCGGCTGCCCGAGGAGGTCGTGGCGCGGCCCGGTGTCGTCGTGCACCACGTGCCGGCGGGGCCGCCCGAACCCGTCCCGAAGGACGAACTGCTCCCGTACATGGACGCGTTCGGGCGGTACATGGCGCGGGTGCTGGCGACGCGGCCGCCGGACGTGGTGCACTCCCACTTCTGGATGTCGGGGGTCGCCGCGGTCCGGGCCGCCCGCACGCTGCGGGTGCCGCTGCTGCACACGTACCACGCGCTGGGCACGGTGAAGCGGCGCCACCAGAGGGCGGCCGACACCAGCCCGCCGGAGCGGATCGGCGCCGAGTGCGAGGTCGGCCTCGCCTGCGACCGGGTCATCGCCACCTGCCGGGACGAGGTGCGGGAGCTGCGGCGGATGCGGATCCCGCCGGAGCGGGTGAGCGTCGTGCCGTGCGGCGTCGACCCCCGGCAGTTCTCCCCCGCCGGCCCCGCCGCCCCGCGCGGCGCCGCCCGGCACCGGCTGGTCCAGCTGGGCCGCCTCGTGCCCCGCAAGGGCGCGGCCGTCACCGTCGTGGCGCTGTCCCGGCTGCCCGACACCGAGCTGCTCGTCGTCGGCGGGCCGCCTCCGGCCGGGCTCGACGCGGATCCGGAGGTGCGGAGGCTGCGCGAGGTGGCCCGGCTCGCCGGGGTCGCCGACCGGGTGCGGTTCACCGGCGCGGTGTCCCGCGACGAGGTGGCGCCGCTGCTGCGCAGCGCGGACGTGGTGGTGTGCCCGGCGGACTACGAGCCGTTCGGCATCGTGCCGCTGGAGGCGATGGCCTGCGGGCGGCCGGTGGTCGCCACCGCCGTGGGCGGGCAGCTCGACACCGTCGCCGACCCGGAGTGCGGCCGCCTGGTGCCGCCGCGCGACCCGGCCGCCCTGGCGCGGGCGGTGGCGGAGTTCCTGGCCGACCCGGAGCTGCGCGCCGCGTGCGGCGCGGCGGGCCGGCGGCGGGTGCTCGGCCGGTACGACTGGAAGCGCGTCGGGGCGGCCACCGAGGCCGTGTACGCGGGGGTGCGCGCCGCCCGGCCCGCCGTGACCGGCGCGGTCTGAGCCACCGACCGGCAGTGACCGGCAGCCGAACGGAACGACGAAGGAGGTGCGGGTCCGCCGCGGCCGTCCCGCCGGAACAGGCGCCCGAACACACATGAGCGATCTCTCCCTCCCCGAGGGGTTCCCCCTCGCCGCGCGCGAGGCCGCGCGGCGGCACTGCACGTCCCTGGAGGACGCCGTGGGCCGGTTCCGCCGGGACCACCTGGACCGGATCGCCCGCTGGGGCGCCCGGCTGGCGGTCGTCCTGCCGGCCGGGGGCCGGCTGCTGGCCGCCGGGAACGGCGGGAGCGCCGCGCAGGCGCAGCACCTGACGGCCGAGCTGGTGGGCCGCTACCGGCGCGAGCGGCCCGCGTACTCGGCGATCTCCCTGCACGCCGAGACGTCCAGCCTGACCGCGATCGGCAACGACTACGGCTTCGACCAGGTGTACGCCCGGCAGGTCGCCGCGCACGGCCGCCCCGGCGACGTCCTGCTGCTGCTGTCCACGTCGGGGCGGAGCGGGAACCTGATCGCCGCGGCGGCGGCCGCCCGCTCCTGCGGGATGCGGGTGTGGGCGCTGACCGGGCCCGCGCCGAACCCGCTGGCCGAGGCGGCGCACGAGGCGCTGTGCGTGGACGCCCCGGCGACGGCCACGGTGCAGGAGGCGCACCTGGTCGCGGTGCACGTGCTGTGCGAGTGCTTCGACGCGGCGGTCGAGGCGGGCCCGGCGCGGCGGACCGGCGGGGCGGTCGGCGCGTTCGAGCCCGCGGCGGTGCGGCGGAGGATGTCGTGAGCGCCCGGCAGCCGCTGGTGGTCGTCGGGGACGCGCTGCTCGACGAGGACATCGAGGGCGTGTCGACGCGGCTCGCGCCCGACGCCCCCGCGCCGGTCGTCGACGTGACGGGCGACCACCGGCGGCCCGGCGGCGCCGGGCTGGCCGCCGCGCTCGCCACGCGGGGCGGGCGCGAGGTGGTGCTGGTGACGGCGCTGGGCGGCGACCCGGCGAGCGACGCGGTGCGCCGGTCCCTGGAGGGCCGGGTGCGGCTGGTCGAGCTGCCGTTGCGGGGCACCCTGCCGGTGAAGACCCGCGTCCTGGCGTCGGGCCGGCCGCTGGTGCGGATCGACCGCGGCGGCGGCGCCCCCGGCAAGCCCGGCGGCACGGTCCGCGACGCGCTGTCGGGCGCGCACGCGGTGCTGGTCGCGGACTACGGGCGGCACACCGCGGGCGCGGTGCGGGACCTGCTGGCGGCCGTCGCGCCGCGCGTGCCGGTGGTGTGGGACCCGCACCCCCGGGGCGGCGCTCCGGTGCCCGGCGTCCGGATCGTCACCCCGAACGCCGCCGAGACCCGGGCGCTCAGCCCCGGCACGGGCGGCGAGTCGCTGCGGGCGTACGCGCAACGGGGCTCGGACCTGGCGGAGCGGTGGCGGGCGGCCGCCGTCGCGGTGACCCTCGGCGAGCGCGGGGTGCTGCTGACCCGGCCGGGGCCCGGCGCCGGCACGCCGATGCTGGTGCCCGTCCCGTACCGGGCGGCCGGCGACCCGTGCGGCGCGGGCGACTGCTTCGCCGCGGCGACGGCGGCCGCGCTGGCGGACGGGGCGCTGCCGGAGGAGGCGGTGGAGCGGGGTGTCGCGGAGGCGGCGGCGTTCGTCGCGGCGGGCGGCGCGGGCAACCCGGCGCTGTGGCGGACGCCCTCGGTGCCGCGGCGGCACGAGCCGCCGGTCACCGACCCCTTCGCGCTCGCCGAGCGGGTACGGGCGCGGGGCGGGACGGTGGTGGCGACGGGCGGCTGCTTCGACCTGCTGCACGCCGGGCACGTGGGCCTGCTGGAGAGCGCGCGGCGGATCGGCGACTGCCTGATCGTGTGCGTCAACTCCGACGCGTCGGTGGCGCGGCTCAAGGGACCGGGACGGCCGCTGAACCCGATCGCGGACCGGACGCGGGTGCTGGCCGGGCTGGGCAGCGTCGACGCGATCGCGGTGTTCGACGGCGACACCCCGGCGGAGCTGCTGACGCGGCTGCGGCCAGACGTGTGGGTGAAGGGCGGCGACTACTCGGCGGAGGACCTGCCCGAGGCGGAGGTGCTGCGCGGCTGGGGCGGCCAGGCGGTGGTCCTGCCGTACCTGGACGGCCGTTCCACCACCCTGCTGGCGCACCGCGCGGCCCGTGCGGCGACCCGGCCGGCCACGGAGTGAGCCGCCCGGACCGCCGCACGGACCGCCGCGCCTAGGCCGCCGTGCCCAGGGACGGGCGGGTGGGGAGCGTCGCCGGCCCGGTGGGGACCGGCACCGGGACGGGGAGGCGGCGGCGGTGGGCGAAGTGGCCCGCCGCGACGACGGCCGTGATCACCAGGCCGCCCAGCACCAGCGCGCCGCGCGCCCCGGCCAGCTCCATGAGCAGGCCCAGCGCCGGCGGCCCGGCGAGGCTCCAGACCGTGCGGATGCTGCTCCACACGCCCAGCACCCGTCCCCGCAGGTGCGGGGGCGGGTCGGTCTGCAGGAGGGTCGTCCCGGCGGTGTCGGAGACCGACTCGACCACGGCCATCGGCAGGACGAGCACCAGCAGCACCGCCAGCGACGGCGACAGGCCCGCCGCCACCTGCAGGAGGCCGCCGGCCGCCGCGAGGACGCCGACGAGCCGCACGGACGGCCTGCGCAGCCGGGCCCCCAGGACGGCGCCGACGATGCCGCCGGCCGCGAGGACGGTGGACACGGTGCCGAACGCCCCGGCGCCGCCGGCGAGCGGCCCGGTGACCAGCACGGCGAGCGTGAGCCCGTAGTTGCGGCCGAACACGGCGCTGACGCCGGAGACGACGGCCAGGCCCACCAGGCGGGGGCGGCGGGCGAAGAACGCCAGTCCCTCCCGCACGGTCATCCGGCCGTCGTCGGACCGGGCGGCGGCCTCCTCGGCGGGCCCGCCGGCAGACCGGGCGGCGGGCGCCGCCGGGGCGGCGTCGCGCACGGGCCGCAGGAACGGGATCACCGCCGTCACGAACAGGAAGGACAGCCCGTTGGCCGCGTACGCCGCGCCCGTGCCCAGGAAGGCGACCGTGAGGCCGGCCAGGCCGGCGCCCGCGAGACGGCCCGCGTTGTGCACGAGGGAGCCGACCCCGATGGCCGACGGCACGTCCTCGGTGCGCACCAGGTCGTTGCCGAGCAGCGCGCAGGCGGGCCCGTCGACGGTGGCGACGAGACCGGTGACGGCGGCGAGCGCCATCAGCACGCCGAGGTTCAGCTGGTCGAACGCCACGAGGAGGGCCGTGGTGAAGGCGACCAGGCCGAGCAGCGCCTGGCTCACGGCGGCGGTCAGCTTGCGGGGCCAGCGGTCGACGGCGGCGCCGCCGGCCATGCCCATCAGCAGGCCGGGCGCGGCCTGCACGGACAGGGAGAGGCCGGTCGCGGCGGCGGAGCCGGTGATCTGCAGGACCAGCAGGTTCTGCACGGTCAGCTGCATCCACGTACCGGCGTTGGAGACGAAGTTCGCGACGGACCACCAGCGCATGCTGCGGTACCTCAGCGAACGCCAGGGCGAGGCGGTGGAGGACGGGGCGGGCGCGGTGACCGGGGCGGGCGCGGTGACCGGGGAGGGCGCGGTGACCGGGGAGGGCGCGGTGGCCGGGGAGGGCGCGGTGGCCGGGGAGGAAGAAGACACAGGTGAGGTGGGGGGCTCGAATGGCGGATCGCGGCGGGTTCTCGACGCCGGCTTCGCTGCGCGGCCGCTCCACCGGGACGGGTGCGCCGACCATCGTGGCAGCCGGCGGCCGCGCCCACCGTGACCTGCGCCTCCCCCGCCGCGGCCGGGCACCGCCGAGGGCCGCGCCGCCCTTGCGGCGAAAGGGCTCGGGCCCGGCCCGTGGGCTTGCTCACAGTGACCGTCCGGAGTGCCGGACGCCGTCGCGCGGGTCACAGTGAGGAGGTCAGTGCACCACACCCGAGGAAGGCGGAGGCTGCGGCATGGGCAGCGGTGGAGTGCGGGTCGACCTGCGCGGCAGGCAGGCCCTGGTGACCGGCGGAGCGCGGGGCCTGGGCGCGTCGATCGTCCGGCGGCTGGCCGGGGCGGGCGCGTCGGTCCTGGTGGCGGACGTGCGCAAGGAGCTGGCGCGGGAGCTGTGCGACGAGCTGAACGGGGTCGGCGGCGAGGCCCGCTTCGTGGAGCTGGACGTGCGCGACCCGGAGGCGGTGGCCGGGGTGTTCCGGGAGCTGGACGGCTCCGGCCGGGCCGTGGACGTCCTGGTCAACAACGCGGCCGTGGACGTGTCGAAGCCGATCGAGCACCTGACGGCCGACGAGGTGACGCGCGTGGTCCAGACGAACCTGCTGGGCCCGGTGTACCTGTGCCTGGAGGGCTACCGCCGGATGGTGGCGCGGGGCGGCGGCCACATCGTGAACATCCTGTCGACGGCGGCCAACCGCACCTGGACGGAGGCCGGCCCGTACGCGGCGGGCAAGTCGGGGCTGCGGGCGTTCACGCACACGCTGTTCAAGGAGGCGCAGCGGGACTGCCCGGGCATCGGGGTGACGGGCGTCGTGGCGGGCGGCATGGAGACGCCGTTCATCATGGACCGCTTCCCGGACACGGACGTGTCGATGCTGCAGAGCCCCGACGTCGTCGCCGACGCCGTGCTGTACGCCCTGTCGGTGCCGGAGGGCAGTGTGGCGGGCGAGATCGTGGTCGTACCGCGCCGGGAGCCGTCCTGGCCCTGAGCGGGACGCGGAGCCGGCCGCCGGGCGGGCGCGCGGCGGGCCCGGCGCGCGGACGGACCAGCGAGGCGGCCCCGGTGCGGGCGCCCCGGCGCGGGAGGGGTGTGCGGGCGGCGCCGCTCAGGCCGGCTTCAGCGGGTCGTGGCCGATGTTCATCAGGCCGTGGCGCCAGGCGGTGCCGCCGGCCTTCGGTTCCAGGTCCGGGTCGCGCTGGGAGCGGACGACGTCGCAGACGCGGCGCATGACGGCGACGTCGTCCTCGGTGAGGTCGGTGCGCCGCTTGCCGAGGATCTCCAGGACGCGGCGTCCGGTGTGCGGCCCGGCGCGGTCGGGGAGCTCCTCGGTCTCCTCGCCGGCGGCCCCGGTGCTCAGCCACTCCTGGAGTTCGCGCGAGGTCATGTTGACGACGGTGTGGAACTCGTCCCACAGCTCGGCGCTGATCTGGTCGGACGCTGCCATGGCGTGCCTCCCTGCGTTTCCGGCGGCTTCTTCGGACGTCGTGCCCTCGGGTGCCGTGCCCTCGGGCGCCGTCCCCCCGAGTTGCCGACGCCCGGGACGGCAAACCCGCGTCACGGCGTGGGCAGCGCCTGCTCGGCCCAGATGGTCTTGCCGGTGGCGGTGTAGCGGGTGCCCCAGTGCTGGGTCATCTGGGCGACGAGGAACAGTCCGCGGCCGCCCTCGTCGTCCGTGGCGGCGCGGCGCAGGTGGGGCGCGGTGTGTCCGGTGTCGGAGACCTCGCAGATCAGGGTGCGGTCGTGGACGAGCCGCAGCTGGACGGGGCCGGAGGCGTAGCGCAGGGCGTTGGTGACGAGCTCGCTGACGACGACCTCGGTGGTGAAGGCCAGCTCCTCCAGGCCCCAGGCGGCGGTCTGGCGGGCGGCGAGGGCGCGGGCCCGGCCGACCTCCTCGGGACCGGTGGCGAGCTCCCAGGTGGCGATGCGGTCGCCGTCGAGCAGGCGGGTGCGGACGAGGAGGAGCGCGGCGTCGTCCTCGAAGGGGCCGGGGAGGAGGGCGGTGACGGCCCGGTCGCAGAGTTCGGGCAGGGGGCGGTCGCGGTGGTGGGCGAGGAGGGCGGACAGCCGGTCCAGCCCGGCCTCGGGGTCGCGGGCCCGGTCGCGGACGAGGCCGTCGGTGAACAGGGCGACGAGGCTGCCCTCCGGGAGGTGGAGTTCGGCGCTCTCGAAGGGCAGGCCGCCCAGGCCGAGGGGTGGACCGGCGGGGACGGCGGGGACGGTGGCGGTGCCGTGCGCGGCGTCGAGGACGACGGGGGCGGGGTGTCCGGCGCGGGCCATGCGGCAGACGCCGGTGACCGGGTCGTACACGGCGTACAGGCAGGTGGCGCCGACGGCCTGGTCGTCGGGGACGTCGTCGGGGCCGCGGGCGGGGCCGGGCGGGACGGCGCCGGTGACGGAGCCGGGGGTGGCGGCCTCCTCGTCGGCGGCCTGCGTGATGAGGTCGTCGAGGCGGGCGAGGAGTTCGTCGGGGGCGAGGTCCTGGCGGGCGAGGACGCGGACGCTGGTGCGCAGCCGGCCCATGGTGGCGGCGGCGCCCAGGCCGTGGCCGACGACGTCGCCGACGACGAGGCCGACCCGGGCGCCGGAGAGGGTGATGACGTCGAACCAGTCGCCGCCGACGCCGGACTTGCCGTCGGCGGGCAGGTAGCGGTGGGCGAAGTCGACGGCGGTGATCCGGGGCAGGTTGCGGGGCAGCAGGCTGTGCTGGAGGGTCAGGGCGGCGGTGTGCTCGCGGGTGAAGCGGCGGGCGTTGTCGATGCAGACGGCGGTGCGGGCGACGAGTTCGTCGGCGACGGGCAGGTCGTCGGCGTCGAACGGGGTGGGGCGGCCCGCGCGGTGGAAGGTGACCACGCCGAGGGGGGCGCCGTCGGTGCGCAGCGGTACGACGAGGGAGGCGGCCGCGCCGCCGGTGAGGATCGGGCGCCCGGAGTCGAGGCAGCGCAGTTGCGGCGCGTCGGGCGGGTACGGGACCGGTTCGGGCGCGGGGTGGGCGCCGTCGGGTCCGGCGGCCGGGCCGTCGGGGGGCGCGGCCCAGACGCGGACGAGGCGCCCGGTGCGGGTGGTGGGCGGGTCGCCCCGCAGGACGGCGTCGACGAGGTCGACGGTGACGCCGTCGGCGAACCGGGGGACGGCGACGGAGGACAGTTCGCGGGCGGTGCGGCTCATGTCGAGGGTGGTGCCGACGAGCCCGCCGGCCCTGACGAGCAGGTCGAGTCGCTGCTGGGCGAGGTAGCGGTCGGTGATGTCGACGGTCTCCTCGCAGACGCCGAGGCCGGCGCCGCCGGCGTCCTGGAGCCGGTAGTACGAGCAGGACCAGACGTGGTCGTGGTCGGGGTCGACGGGCGGGCGGCCCCGGTAGTGCAGCTCGATGACGGCCTCGCCGGTGGTGAGGACCCGGCGCATCGTCTCCTCCAGGGTGGGCGGGTGGCCGGCGGACAGGACCTCGCCGGCGGCGACCATGTCGTCGGGGCCCAGGCCGACGTACTGGGAGGTGCCCATCTCCTCGTAGAGGGCGCTGTTGGTCCAGACGACGCGCAGGTCGGTGTCGTAGATGGCGAGGCCGACCGGGGACTGGGTGGCGAGGCCGCGGAGCATCGCCTGGAGGGCCTCCCAGTGCTCGGTCTCGTCGGCGTCGGCGACGGCGAGGAGGCGGGCCGGGCCGGCGCCGGCGTGGGAGAGCGGCAGGGTGGCGGTGACGACGCGGACGACCCGGCCGTCGCGGTGGCGCAGGTGGAGGACCTGGCGGCGGGCGCGGGCGGCGCCGGGCAGGTCCGCGGCGGCCCGGTGGACGCCGGGGCGGTCGACGACGAGGCCGTCGACGGGCCGGCCCAGGATCTCGCCGGGCGGGTAGCCGAGGAGCCGTTCGGCCGCCGCTCCCCAGCCGATGACGGTGCCGTCGTCGTCGAGCACGGCGGTGGCGGCCCGGGCGGCGTCGAGGGGGCCGCGGGGGTCGGGGCCCCCGGGCGGGTCCACCGGGCCGGCGGGGTGGGTCCCGTCGTTTCCCCTCACGGCCGGTCACCCCCTTCGGACGGGCCGGGCCTCGGCCAGCGGGCGGCGAGGAGCAGGGCGATGTCGTCGGGCCGGTCGCCGTCCTGGGCGGTCACGTCGATGAGCCGGTCGGCGGCGGCGGACAGCGAGGCGGGCCGGAGCGCGGACAGGGCGCCGCGCAGCCGCTCGACGCCGAGGTCGATGTCGGTGCCGGGCTGTTCGACGAGGCCGTCGGTGAACAGGGCGAGGACCCCGCCGCGGGGCAGGCGCAGTTCGGTGACGGGGTACGTGGCGTCCGCGTCGACGCCGAGGACGACGCCGCCGGACAGGTCGACGACCTCGGTACGGCCGTCCGGGTGGCGCAGCAGCGGCGGCAGGTGTCCCGCGCGGACGGCCTGGAGGAGCCCGGTGCCCGGGTCGAGGACGCCGTAGCAGCAGCTGGCGAACTGGCCGGGGTCGAGGTCGATGAGGAGCCGGTTGGTGCCGCTCATGACCTCGCTCGGGTCGTGCCCGGCGAGGGCGAAGGCCCGTACGGCGCTGCGGAGCTGGCCCATGGTGGCGGCGGCGGACACGCCGTGGCCCTGGACGTCGCCGATGGCGAGGGCGAGTCCGCGGGGCGTCTCGACGACGTCGTACCAGTCGCCGCCGACGTCCATGCCCTGGGTGCCGGGCAGGTAGCGGCCCACGGTGTCGACCTGGGCGAGGCGGGGCAGCCGGTGCGGCAGGAGGGCGTCCTGCAGGCCGCGGGCGAGCGCGGCCTCGGAGTCGTAGCGCCGGGCCCGCTGGAGGGCCTGGGCGATGAGTCCGGCGAGGGCGGTCAGGACGGTGCGCTCCTCGGGGCTGAAGCCGCGGGGCTGGTCGAAGCCGAGGATGCACGAGCCGACGGGGCGGCCGGAGGCGATGAGGGGGAGGAAGGCGCGGGCGCCGACGTGCGCGTCGAGGGGGATGCCGGGGTAGGCGGCGGCGAGGCGCTGCATGGACTCGAAGAAGAGGGGCCGGCCGGAGGTGAGGGTCTCGACGCCGGGCAGCCGGGCGTCGAGGCCGACGCCGTCGAACCGGTCGAGGAAGCCCTGCGGGAAACCGGTCTCCCAGGCGAGGTGGAGGTGGCGCTCGCTGAGCAGGTAGATCGCGAGCTGGCGGCCGCCGAAGGCGGGCAGCAGCTCCTCGGTGACGACCTCGGAGACCTGCCGGGCGGTGACGGCCTCGGTGAGGGCGATGGCGAGGGCGACGGGCCGGTACAGGACGGCGGCGCGGTCGGCCGGGGAGCCGAGTCCGCCGCCGGGCGCGGCGACGGAGCGGGGCGCGTAGGGGGGTTCGTCGACGGCGGAGAGGAGGACGGTCATCCCGTCGTGGCCCGGGTGGAGGGAGACCGACAGCCAGGACGAGGCGGTGCGGTGGGCGAGGAAGTGGACGGGGTCGTCGGAGATGAGGGCGGCGCGGAAGTGGTCCTCGTAGGCGGGGCGCCCGGTCCAGGGCAGCGCGTCCCACAGGACGCGGCCGAGGAGGGCGGGCCGGTCGAGGCCGAGGAGGGTCTCGGCCCGGCCGCTGACGTAGGTGACGCGGCCGAGGCGGTCGGCGGAGAGGACGCCGGCGGGGAGCCGGTCGGCGGCGGTCGCGAGGGCGGGGCCGGCGCCGGGGTCGACGAGGGTGCCGGCGAGGTGCGCGGGGCGGGGGCGCGGACCGCCGGCGGGGCCGGGCGGCTCGGGCCGGCGGGTGAGTTCGAGGAGGAGGGGGCGGCCGTCCCGGCCGCCCAGCCACAGGTGGCGGGCGGCGGGCCCGGGCTCGCCGGCCTCGGTGACCTGCCGGGCCACGGCCCACAGGCCGTAGACGTCCTCCGGGGCGAGGAGGGCCTCCAGGGCGGCGACCGTGCCGGGGAAGGCGCCGGGGTCGGTGCCGAGGATGCGGCACAGCTCGGCGTCGGCGGTGACGGCGCCGGTGTCGACGCGCCATTCGAGGCGTCCGGTCCGGACGGGGGGCGCGGCGCTCGCCGGGAGCTGGACGGGGGCGGGTTCGCGGTCCCAGGCGACCGGGGTGCCGGCCGCGTCGAGGTCGGCGAGCACGGCGCCGAGGCGGGTGGCCGTGGCGTGCATGCGCCGCCGGTCGGTGTCGTCGACGGGCCGGCCGGGGGTGGCGGTGCGCAGGACGACGAGCACCCCGTACCGGTCGCGGCCGGCCGAGACGGGCGCGAACAGGGAGCCGAAGGGGTACGGCAGTCCGGCCATGAGCTGCGGGAAGCGGCGCATGGCCTCCTCCGCGTCGGCGAGGTGGACGGCCCGTCCGGAGCGGAACGCCTCGGCGACGGGGAAGGGCCGGTTGACGTGCATCCGCCACCACGGCCGGAACAGCCGCACGGGCAGTCCGGCCAGGACGGCGAGGCGCAGCAGCCCCTTGGTGCGGGAGCGCAGGTAGACGCCGCCGGCGTAGCCGCCGACGGACCGGGTCGCGTCGGCGGCCGCGGGAGCGAGGGCCATGGCGAGCGTGTCGGTGACCACGAGCGCGTCGCGGACACGGCCGTCGTCCGTCCTGCTCCCCTCCCCGTCCGTCCCGGGGAGCCGGGGTGGGACGTGCCCGGGAGCGCCGTACCAGGTCACACAGTCAGGATGCGCCCGGTGGGGGGCGCGGCGCACTCCGGTGGGGGGCCGTCCGTCCTGTCTGGCGGTGGCCCGGCGTGAGCTATGTTGTGCGCAATTGGGACGAGAAGGAGGCGGATCGTGCCATCAGTGCCATCCGGGCAGCAGGCACGCGCGCAGGCGGCCGCGATCACGCCGGGGCGGCAGGCCCCGGAGCCGGAGCCGACGCCCGCCGAGCGGGTGCGGGCCCTGTTCACCGGCCACCGGCTGTCCCCGGGGCAGCGGCGCATCGCGCAGTACCTGGTGGACCACCTGACGGAGGCCGCGTTCCTGTCGATCACGGATCTCGCGGAGCGGGCCGGGGTGAGCCAGCCGTCGGTGACGCGGTTCGCGACGTCGCTGGGGTACGCCGGCTTCCCGGCGCTGCGGGAGGCGCTGCAGCCGCTCGCGCTGAGCGCGGTGGCGGGGGCGGCCGACGCGCGGGAGGAGATCCGGCGCAACGAGCTCCAGGCGGCGGTCGACGCGGAGATCGAGAACCTGGAGAGCCTGCGGCGGGTTCTGGCCGATCCGGGGCAGGTACTGGAGGTGGGGCGGAAGCTGGCTCGTTCCGTTCCCCTGACGGTGGTGGGGCTGCGGATCTCGGTGTCGCTGGCGGAGTACTTCGCGTACGCGGCGCGGCGCATCCACCCCGACGTGCGGGTGGTGACGCGGGGCGGGAGCGTCGCGTACGACACGCTGCTCCAGGCGCGGGAGGCGGGCGGCTCGTGGGTGCTGGCGTACGCGATGCCGCGCCACGCGAACGAGACGCTGGCGGCGGTGCGGGCGGCGCGGAGCACGGGGCTGCGTGTGGCGCTGATCACCGACCTGACCATGGGGCCGCTGGTGGAGGAGGCGGACGTGGCGCTGACCGCCCCGGCCGGCTCGCGGCTGGTGTTCGACTCGTACGCGGCGCCGGGGGTGCTGTCGGCGGCGGTCCTCCAGGCGATGGCGGACGCCGAACCGGAGCGCACGCAGGCGCGGTTGGAACGGTACGAGCAGGTCGCGATGCAGCACGACTTCTTCGTCGACGACTGAGGGCGGACCGGCGCGGGCGGTGCCGCGGCGGGGTTTCGGTGGGCCCGGTACGGTCGGGCGGCACCGATTTTTTTCGGCCACCGGGGAGCATGAAACTTTTCATGCCCTTGCCTACTCAACGGTATATATATTTACTGCTCGCACGGCACCGCCGCACCGATAGGCGCGACGCGGTGCCCGCTGACCGAACACGGGTGGGCGGCGCTCCCTCCTCGTGCCGCCCTGCGTGTTCGTTGCCGGGTGTCCCGCTCTCCCCTGCGGGCACCCGTGGCGGCCCCGGTCTACCCCTGGGCCGGGGCCGCCGAACCATCCGCCTCCCCCTCTCAGCCGGCCGCCGTGGCGGCCAGCCTGGCCCGCGCGGCCGCGAGCGCGTGCTCCAGCTTCCGGGTCCCGGTCGTCACGCAGAGCGTGTACGTCACGTCGTCCAGGCGGCGTTGCAGATCCGGCGCGATCGCATGTTCCTGCGCGGCGGCGCAGAGGGATTCGTACCGGGCAACGAGCTCTCGAAGCACAGCCGGATGCGCCAACAGCATGGGCGTACCTGCCTTTCCGACGCCATGAGGTGAGAGGGGGGACGGCGAGGCGCGTCTCCCTTGGGATGGTGCGAAGAGGTCGGGTGACACGGCGGCGTCCCGGACCGGGACATCGCCCCGCGCGGGATATGCCCGCACTGACCGACCTTCACACGACATTGTGATGCAACCGTGATGGGTTCGCCCTGCGGAGCGCCGAGCGGTGTGACAGGACGTGCGGGTGGTACTCGTCGGCCATGGCTGTGAACCCGATCGAGATGCAGAAGAACCTGGGCGGCGTCAGCTACCCCGCCTCCAAGGACGAGATCGTCCGGCAGGCGAAGGAGCACGGCGCCGGCAAGGAGGTCATGGACGCGCTGGCGTCCATGCCCGACAAGGAGTACGACTCCCCCGCGGCGATCAACAAGGAGGTCGGCAGGGATTCGTGACACCGGGGGCCTCCCCCTCCGCCCGCGCCGCCCCCGCGTCAGCCGGGGCGGCGCGCCGTGAGCAGGCGGCAGCGCGGCGCGCCGTCGTCGCGCACACCGAGCGCGGGCAGCTCCGCCAGTTCCACGGCGAAGCCGGCCCGGCGCAGGTCGGCGGTCACGTCGGGGAGCCGGAAGGTGCGGTAGTACATCACGAACCGCGGCCGCCACAGCGCGTTGCGCACCCGCATCGCCGCGTCGAAGCCCCACAGCGCCCAGTACGCCGGCGACCCCACCCGCGGCGGCGCGGCCACCGGGAACGCGAAGATCCCGCCCGGCCGCAGCGCGGCGTGCACGCGCGCGAAGAGCCCCGGCCGCTCGGCGGGCAGGAAGTGCCCGAACGCCCCGAAGCTGACGGCGAGGTCGAACTCCGCGCGGAACGGCAGCTCCCGCACGTCGGCGCGCACCCACTCCGGGACGGGCGGGCCCGGCCGCGCGGACGTCCCGCCCGGCCCGCCCCCGGGGTACCGGGCGCGGGCCCGGGCGAGCATCCCGGCGCTCAGGTCCACGCCGGTCACCCGCTCCCGGCACAGCTCCCGCAGGAGGTCCGTGCCGGCCCCGGTGCCGCAGCACACGTCGAGCCCGGCCCGGAAGGGCCCCAGCGGCCGCAGCGCCCCGGCCACGGCCTCCAGGACGGCGTCGGGGGTGCGGAAGGGGGTGTCGTCGAACTTCGGGGCGAGCAGGTCGTAGCCGCGCTCCAGGGACGAGAGCGCCTGCACGGCCAGCTCCCCGAAGGTGGGTCCGCCGGAAGTGAACACGGCCGCCGAGCCTAGTGCCTCCCGGCGCGGGTCACAGGGGGTCCGCGTCGAGCGCGTCGAGGAACAGCCCGGCGCCGCGCGCGGCGCCGTACGCGCCGGGGCCGGGGGGCGGCTGCTCGGCCCAGATGACCTTGCCCTGCCCGGTGTAGCGGGTGCCCCACCGCTCGGTGAGCTGGGCGACGAGGAACAGCCCCCGGCCGCCCTCGTCGGTGGTCGCCGCGTACCGCAGGTGCGGCGAGGTGCTGCTGCCGTCGGACACCTCGCAGGTCAGGCCCCGGTCGTGGATGAGCCGGACGCGCACCGGGGCGGAGCCGTAGCGGATCGCGTTGGTGATCAGCTCGCTGAGGACCAGCTCCGTCGTGAACGCCATCTCCGACAGCCCCCACGCGTCGAGCTGCTCGCTGGCGGCGGCGCGCAGCCCGGCGACGGCCTCGGGGTGGAACGGCACGTCCCAGTCGGCGACGCGGTCCGGGCCGAGGACCCGGGTGCGGGCGATCAGCAGGGCCACGTCGTCCTTGGGGTGGGCGGGCAGCAGCGCGTCCAGGACGGCGCGGCAGCTCTCCTCGGGGGTGCGGTCCGGGTGGGCGAGGGCCCCGCGCAGCAGCTCCAGGCCCACGTCGATGTCCCGGCTGCGCTCCTCGATCAGCCCGTCCGTGTAGAAGACCAGCTGGCTGCCCTCCTCCAGCTCCAGTTCGGCGGTCTCGAACGGGATGCCGCCGAGGCCCAGCGGGGGCCCGGCCGGCAGGTCGGGGAACTCGACGGTCCCGTCGGGGTGGACCAGCGCGGGCATGGGGTGCCCGGCCCTGGCCAGGGCGCAGTGGCGCGTCACCGGGTCGTAGACGGCGTACAGGCAGGTCGCCCCGGTCATGCCGGCGCCGCCGTCCGCCTCGGCGTCGTCCTGGTCGACGCGGCCGACGAGGTCGTCGAGGCGGCCGAGGAGCTCGTCGGGCGGCAGGTCCAGGGTGGAGAAGTTGTGGACGGCGGTGCGCAGGCGGCCCATGGTGGCGGCGGCGTGCAGTCCGTGGCCGACGACGTCGCCGACGACGAGCGCGACGCGGCTGCCGGGGAGCGGGATGACGTCGAACCAGTCGCCGCCCACCCCGGACTGGGCGGGCAGGTACCGGTGGGCCGCCTCGACGGCGCTCTGCTCGGGCAGGGCGCGGGGCAGCAGGCTGCGCTGGAGGGTCACCGCCAGCGCGTGCTCGCGGGTGTAGCGGCGGGCGTTGTCGATGGCGACGGCGGCCCGGGCGACCAGCTCCTCGGCGAGGGCCACGTCCTCCGCCTCGAAGGGCTCCGGCTTCTGGGAGCGCCAGAAGTTGGCGACGCCGAGGACGGCCCCGCGCGCCTTGAGCGGCACGGTGATCAGGGAGTGGATGCCGTACGCGACGATCCGCCCGGCCCGCTCGGGGTCCTGCGCCTGCCAGCCGGGGGCCCGGGACAGGTCGGGGACGAGTTCGGCGCGCCCGGAGCCGAAGCCGCGGGCCTGCGGTGTGGACGCGACGAAGGTGATCATGCGGCCGGCCGGGTAGAGCGGGTGGTCGTCGCGGATGCCCCGGGAGGCGGTGCGGCGCATGTCGCTGCCGGTGCCGGTGGGCTCCTCGCCGCGCAGCACCGGGTCGGCGAGGTCGACGGTGACGAAGTCGGCGAAGCGGGGCACGGCCACCTCCGCGAGCTCCTCGGCGGTGCGGACCACGTCGAGGGTGGTGCCGATGCCGACGCCCGCGTCGTACAGCAGGTTGAGCCGTTTGCGGGCGACCTGGGCGCGGCCGGACAGGGCGCGCAGCTCGGTGGTGTCGCGGATGGTGACGACGGTGCCGCCGTGGCCGCCGTAGGGGTCGGTGGGGCGCTGGTTGACGGCGAGGAGCCGGCCGGTCGCGGGGACGACCTCGTCGGTGGCGAGGCGGCCGGAGCACAGCAGGTCCGCCATGCGGGGGTCGAGGCCCGGCAGTTCGGAGACGTGCCGCCCCTCGGCGTCGGGCGGCAGCCTGAGGAGCCGTACCGCCTCGTCGTTGGCGAGGACGAGGCGGCCGTCGTCGTCGACGATGACGACGCCCTCGCGGACGGCGTGGAGGACGGCGTCGTGGTGCTCGTACACGCGGGTCATCTCGGCGGGGCCGAGGCCGTGGGTCTGGCGCCGCAGGCGGCGGGTGACGAGGGCCGTCCCCGCCGTCGCCACGGCGAGCCCGGCGGCGCTGGTGCCGAGGATGACGGGCAGCTGGCGGTTGACGACGCCGGTGACGTTCTGCACCTTGAGCCCGGCGGAGACGAGGGCGACGACCCGGCCGTCCGGGTCGGTGACGGGCACGACGGCCTGCACCTCGTCGCCGAGGGGGCCGTCGACGCTCTCGGTGTGGACCTCGCCGGCGAGGGACGGCTCGATGGTGCCGACGAACCGCTGCCCGATGCGCTCGGGCTGCGGGTGGGTGTAGCGGATGCCGTCGGTGTCCATGACGACGATGAAGTCGACGCCGGCCCTCCGGCGGGCGGTCTCCGCGGCCGGCTGGAGCTCCTTCGACGGATCGGGCCGCTCCAGGGCCTCCAGCAGGCCCGGCGCGTGGGCGAAGGTCTCCGCGACGGCGACGGACCGGGTACGGGCCTCGCGGTCGCCGTCGTACCGCGACTGGAGCAGCAGGGCGAGGAGCGCCCCGAGGACCAGCAGCACGACCAACGCCACCTGCAGGACGAACACCTGTCCGGCGACGCTGCGTGGACGCCTTTCGGCCAGCGACCGGACCGGGGTGCCCCGGAGCCGGTCGGAAAAGTTGACCACGTTCATTTGTAACACCGACGCCCATGTCGGGCGCCAGTGCGGAGTCGGGTCGTCGCCTCCGGAGCGCCCGGGAGGCGGGCTCCCTCCTCGGGGAGCGGGCCGGCGCGGGGGCCGGGCGCGCGCCGACGCGGGGGGCGGTGCGGGGATCGGCGCGGACGGGGTGCGCAGGGTGCATTTCTCGCCGTCCTGGCGCGGGTATGGTCCCTCAAAGGCCGGCGTGTGGGTGACTGGGGGCGCAGCGTGGCCAGACGGGAGTTCGAGGAGCGGGGCGTGCTCATCCGGCGGGGGTGGCGCCAGTTGACGACGGCCGGCCGGGTGCGGGTGGCGGAGGGCCGGCTGACCCTGCTGAACAGCAGGGGCAGCGAGATCGACAGCGCGCCGCTGTCGGAGGTGCGGGTGGTGGAGCCCTGGTACGTGCCGCGGGGGGTCGTCCGCGCGGTGCTCGGCGGGACCGTGTACCTGCTGCGGCTGGCCCCGTCGCGGGCCCGGGACGTCGCGGAGGCCGCGCACCGGGCCCGCGGTTAGCGGGCGCGGGTCAGTAGCACCACCAGGTGCCGTCCGGGGGCTGCGGGATCCAGCCGTACAGGCCGCCGTCGGCGGGGCCGCGCCGGTAGACGGCGGTGACCGTGTCGGCCCGGTAGGTCCGCACCCGTTCGGACCTGCCGTGCTGGTCGGTGCGTTCCAGCACGATCTCGCCCGCGGCGGTGCGTCCCGCGGCGTCCGCCTCGACGACGGTGTCCTCGCCGTGGGCCAGCCGCAGTCTGAAGACGGCCATGTTCGTTGTCGCTCCGTGCTCTCGGGGTCGTCGGGGCCTTCGGCCCGGGTTCAGATTCCGACGGGGACGGACGGCAGGTCCTCCCACACCTGCCGCAGTTCGGTGTAGCGGCGGTCGGGCAGCCGCTCGAGGACCTCGCGGACCTCGGAGCGGGCGCCGGCGGCGGCGATCAGCAGATCGCTGCGGCTGACCGCGCCGTTGGCGAAGACGGCTGCCAGGTGGTCGGCGATCTCGGTGCGGGTGACGTCGTCAGCCATGGCTCCCCCAGTGTGAGCGCGCGTGAAGGGTGGCGGCGTGGTGGTGCGTGGTGGTCTGGTGCGGCCGCGACGGGCGGCTCCCGCGCCGCCCCTGGCCGTACGCGGCGGGGTCGGCGAGCGGCACCAATCTAACGCAGCGGCGGAGTCCGACGGCAAGTCAGGACCCTTCTGGCGAAAGCGAGTTGCCCGAATTCCCCGCCCCTTGCCGAGCCCGTCGGACGCCGGCCGCCGGGCGTTAACCCGGGCATCGGGCGAGACCCCTGACCGTCCGCTCGGCGTGAGGGTACGATCGCGGTGAGTGACGATGCGTGGAGGCGGCGGGAGGGACGAGGGCCATGTCGACGGTGACGCGGCAGGAGATCACCGCTTGTACCCGGGGGGCGTTCGGTTCGGGCTGGGTGCGCAGGGACGACCTGTGCGCGGCCGCGCGCGCGGCGGACGCCCGGCCGGAGGTCCTCGCGCTGCTGGCGGGGCTCTCCCCGCACGTGCGGGTGTGCGGGCTGCCGGACCTGCTCCTGCTGCTGCCCGACCTGCCGGACGGGCCGCGGGTCCCGGGGGCCGGGGAGGCCCTGGGGGCCGGGGAGGCCCGCCGCGCGCCGGGGGGCGGCGCGCGCGGAGGGGCGCCCGCCGCCGGGTGACCCGGCCGGGCCGGCGCCGTCAGGCCCCCGGGACCGTCACGGCGGACAGGCCGGCCGGGGAGCCCGGGGTGGTGCCGTCGCCGGAGCCGGACGGCTGGGTGAGGATCGCCGTGAGGACCAGGCCCACGACGGCGACCGCGACGGCGACGAGGGCCAGGATCCTGCGCCAGTCCCGGCGCTCGTCGCGCCCCGCGCGGTGCTCCCCCTCCTCGGCTCCGGTCCCGCGCCCGTCCTCGCGGGCCGTCCGCCCGTGCGGCGCGGCGCCGGCGGCCGGATCCTCGGTGAGCTTCCGGGCGAGCGCGGACATCCGGGCGTCCAGGCCCGGGTCCTCACGGGCGAGGAGCCTCTCGATCTCGGCGAGGAGGCGGTCCTCGTCCCTCCCGGGTGCCATGGGGACCACCTCCACCTTCGGTGCGACGTGCCGGCGGGTACCCGCCGCCTTCCCCGGGTACCCAGCCGGCGCGTCAGTGTGCCCTCCGGGTGCGGGGTTCGCGCGGGACGGTCAGGACGGGGCAGTGCGCGTGGTGCAGCAGCGCGTGGACGACGTGTCCGACGCCCCGGCCGACGCCGAACGCGGGGCGGTGCGCGCCGACGGCGACCAGGTCGGCCTCCTGCGAGGCCTGGACGAGCAGCCCGGCGGTGGAATGGCCGCCCTCCACCTCGACGGTGACGGGCAGCCCGTCGAACTCGCCGCGGACCGCGTCGGCGAGGTCGTGCGTCTCGCGCAGCCGCTGCCGGGCGATGCCGTCGATGTCGTCGAGCATGGTCAGCGCGTCGCCCATGTGGACGAGCGGGTTCCAGACGGTGACCAGGCGCAGGGCCGCCCGGCGCAGTTCGGCCTCGCGGGCCACGTGCCGCACCCACGCGTGGTCGTGTTCGTCGCGCACGCAGGCGACGACGACCCCGGTGGCGGCGTGGTCGCGCTCTCCGCGCACCACGACGACGGGCGCCTGCGCGTGCGAGACGACGCCCAGGCCGACGGAGCCCAGCAGCAGTTCGCCGAAGCCGCCGAGGCCGCGGTGGCCGACGACGACGGTGCCCTCCGTACCGGCCTCGTCGTGCAGGGCGCGCACGGCGTCGCCCGGGGTGAGGCGGCGGACGACGGTCACGTCCGGGAACCGTTCCGCGACCGTGCCCGCCGTCTTCGTGAGCAGGTCGTGGCCGGCCGCGCGGGCCCGCTCGGCGGCCTCGTCGGTCGCGCGGCCCTCCGTGCCGGTGGCGTGCACGAGGTGCAGCGGCCGGCGGCGCCGGTACGCCTCCGCGGCCGCCCACAGGACGGCGGCCCCGGCCTGGGGGGAACCGTCGACACCGGCGATGACCGGCGCCCTGGTCGTGTCGTGGTTCATGGATCCTCCTGGGGGACTCGCGCGGACCGCGCACCGGTCCTCCGGCCGGGTTCCTCGTCCGCGCGGGTCTGGAACCCCCCTTCGGCCCGCGGCCGGATCCGGCGCCGCCCTCGTGGGGGCGGTCAGGTACCGGGCGTGCCGGGCGTCCGGTGGGTGTGGTGGACGCGGATGCGCCGGCCGGAGACGCGGGCCGGGGTGACGGCGACCCACAGGTCCCGTTCGGCGCCGGCCCACGGCGTGGTGAACGCCCGCTCCTCCAGCGCCCGGACCGCGCCGGGTTCGGTGACGGTGCGGGCGGTGCCGACGAGGAGGACGCTCCAGCCCTGGCTGAACGCCTCGTCGATGTGGTCCACCTCGAAGGCGACCTCGCCGCCCGCGGCCCTGCCGGGGAGCGACTCGGGCGAGGTGCGGAACGCGACGTCGTCGCCGGCGACGACGTAGTTGACGGGCAGGATGGCGGGGCCCTCGTGCGTGGTGACGGCGAGGCGGCCCACGCCGTGGGTGCCGAGCAGCTCCCGGCACTCGCCGGGGTCCAGCTCGACCAGCTCGGGGTGGTAGGCCGCGTGCCCCACGCCGGGCGGCAGGTCGGCGGCGCCTCCGGTGAGGGCGCCCACGGTGGTCTCCAGGGCGTCGGCGAGCCGCAGCAGGAAGCCCATGCCGGGGACGGCCGCCTGCTCCTCCAGGTACTGGAGGTAGCCGGGGGCCGACCCCGCGCGCAGGGCGACGTCCTCGCGGGACAGGCCGAGCTGTTCGCGGCGGGCGGCGACGCGGCGGCCGATGTCGCCCGTGTGGTGCTCGGGTCCGGACATGGCATCACGGTAGTCGCGGGGCCCGGTGCCCGCATGGCGGAGCCCTCCGGGCCGGTGGTGAGTAGGCTCGAAAGACACCGTCGTACCGGGTGGGGCGCGGGCGGGACCGGCCGGTCCTCCCCCGGTTCCCGGCCGGTCCCGCCGCCGGACGGTGCGGCGGACGGCGCTCGGTGCGCGGGCTCACCAGGAGGTTCACATGACCAGAGCTCCGAGGATCAACGCCCTGCCGGTTCCGCACCGCGAGCGGCTGATGTCCCTCTCCAGGGAGGCCGTGTTCGAGCCGGAGCACCGGCTCTTCGACGAGGGCCGGCCGGCGGACCGGTTCTGGATCGTCCGGACGGGCGCCGTCAACCTGGACTCGCGGGTGCCGGGCAGTCCGCGCCCGGCCGTGATCGAGATGCTCGGCCACGGCGAGCTGGTCGGCCTGTCGTGGATGTTCCCGCCGTACGAGTGGGAGCTGGGCGCGGTGGCGATGAGCCTGGTGCGTGCCTCCGAGTTCGACGCGGCGGTGGTGCGGGCGCTGTGCGAGGCGGACACCGCCTTCGGGTACGCCCTGACGCAGTGGGTGGGGCAGGTCCTCTCCCACCGGCTGCAGGCGACGCGGGTGCGGCTGCTCGACATGTACGCGCCGCACGGCAGCGGCGTGTTCTGACGGCGGCGCCCGCGGGACCGCCCTTCCCCGGGGGCGGGACGGGGACGCGGCCCGGGGCGGCGGGGACCGGCCGGAGCCGCCCCTTCCCCCGCCGCGGGGCGCGCCGCGGCGTGCCGGGCGCCGGGGCGGGGCGTCCCGCATGCTCGGATGGGGGTCCTACGGAAGGGGAAGGCGAGCGATGAGGCACCGCAGCGTGGCCGATCTGATGACGCCGGAGGCCGTGGCCGTGCAGCCCGGCACCTCCTTCAAGGAGATCGCGCGGCTGCTCGACGAGTACGGCATCACGGCCGTGCCCGTGGTGGACGGGGACCAGCGGCCGGTCGGTGTGGTGTCGGAGGCGGACCTGCTGCGCCGCCACACCTCCGGGGCGCAGGTGCCGAACACCGCCGAGGGGCTGATGACCAGCCCGGCGGTGGTGGCGCGGCCGGAGTGGAGCGCGGTCGAGGCGGCCCGGGTGATGGAGCGCCACCACATCAAGCGGCTGCCCGTGGTGGACGCCTCGGGGCGGCTCATCGGGGTGCTGAGCCGCAGCGACCTGATCCAGCTGTTCCTGCGGCGCGACCGGGCGATCCAGGAGGAGATCCTGGAGGACGTGGTGACCCGCACGCTGGGGCTGCCGCCGTCCGCCGTCACGGTCGACGTCAGCGACGGGACGGTGACGCTCAGCGGCACCCTCGCGCACCGGAGCCTCGTCCCGATCCTGGTGCGGCTGTGCGAGACGGTCGACGGGGTCGTGGCGGTGGACGACCGGCTCGCCCACGAGACCGACGACACGGAGGCCGCGACCCCCTGACGGGCGGGGCGCGGGCGCGCACGGGTACGGACGCGCATGTGTGCGGGCATGGGCGCGCGGGTGGGCCGTCCGGCGGCGTGCGGCGCGGCCGGGCGGCCTGCTCCCGCGGTGGGTCCGGTCCGGTGGGTCCGCGCGGGGCGCGGCGGCTCAGCGGGCCGGTGTCGTCCAGCCGTACGGGGCGTCCCGGTCGGCCTCGCCGGCCATCCCCGCGCCCGCCTCGCCGATGTCCTTGTACGCGAGGCGCATCAGCTGCCGGGCGAGGTCGCTCATCGCGCGGCTGGCGGCCAGCTCGTCGCCGATCAGCGGGACGTCCTCGTCCTCCGGGTTGCGCCGGGCGGATCCGTGGCCGGTGATCGTCGACTTGCCGGTGTCGAGGACGGCACGCGCCTCCGTGGTGCCCTCCTCCTCCAGCAGATCCATGTTGATCTTCCACTCCAGCGTCCGGGTCATGGTGTGCCTCCTCGACGCGTCAGACGGCCGTGGACCGATGGGGCACCGGTCCTGCCTCCAGGATCCACCGGCCGGGCCGCCGGGACGACCGGAGGGACCAGGGGCGTGGCCGGCCGGAGCCGCCGGGCGCCGGGAGCCGGGAGACGGCGTTCGGGGGACGCCGGCCGTCGCCGGCCGGGCCGCCGGTTTGGGGCCGAACGGACGGGGCAGGCGGGCCACCCGGTCCCTGCGGGCGGGCCGGGAGCCGTCCACACTGGGCGGGAGCAGGTCCCGACGCCGCGACGTACGGAGGACGACCCATGGCGCAGGTCCCGATGACCCGAGCGATCACCGCGGGGGTGGACGGCTCGCCCGAGAGCCTCGCCGCGGCCGTCTGGGCGGCGCGGGAGGCCGCGCTGCGCGGGCTGCCCCTGCGGCTCGTGCACGCCTGGCTGGGGCAGCCCCTCGACGTACCGCCGGACCAGGATCGGCAGGCGGAGGCGCGGCGCGCGCAGGGCGTCCTGGACGAGGCGGAGACGGAGGTGCGCCGCCTGCACCCGGACGTCCCGGTGACCTCCCGGCTGGTGGCGGACACCCCGGTGCCGGCCCTGCTGGAGGCCGGCGGGACCGCGGAGATGCTGGTGCTCGGCTCGCGCGGGCGCGGGGCGCTCCTCGGGTTCCTGCTCGGCTCCTACGGGCAGCAGGTGATCGCCACCTCGGCCTGCCCGGTGGTGGCGGTGCGCGCCCGGCGGGACGACGGGGCCGGGCCGCCGGCGGGCGCGGAGGCGGGTGAGGTCGTCGTCGGCCAGCAGGGCGGGCGCGAGGAGAGCGCGGCGGTGCTCGGGTTCGCGTTCGGCGAGGCGGCCGCCCGGGGCGTCGGCGTGCGCGCGGTACGGGCCTGGAGCCTGCCGTCGCTGTACGCGTACAGCCCCGGTTCGCTGGCGCTGGCGGACGAGGCGGGCGGTCTGGAGCCGTTCGAGCGCAAGGTGCTGTCCGACGCGCTGGCACCGTGGCGGGAGCGGTACCCGCAGGTGCCGGTGATCGAGCACGTGGAACTGGGCAGCGGCGGTCAGGTGCTGCTGTCGGTGGCCTCGGACGCGGGACTGATGGTGGTCGGCCGCCGGGAGCGGCAGGGGCCGCTGGGACCGCGGATCGGGTCGGTGGCGCACGCGGTCCTGCACCACGCGCCGTCCCCGGTGGCGGTGGTCCCGCACGAGTGAGCCGGGGTGCCCGCGCCGGGACCGTACGGCGCGGGCACCGGGCTCCACCGACCGCTCCCCCGCCGCACCGGCCCGCCCGGGCGCCGGCCGGGGGCGCGGGTGGCACGCTGGTCGTGGTGGCACCGCGGTCCGGCCGATCCTGGAGGGCGCACTGCCATGGTCCGCTACGTGTACGACTTCGCCGAGGGCGGCCGGGACCGGGCCGGCCTGCTGGGCGGCAAGGGCGCCGACCTGGCCGAGATGGTGCGGATGGGCCTGCCCGTACCGGCGGGGTTCACGGTCTCGACCGAGGCGTGCCGCGTGTACGCCACGACCGGCGCCCCGCCGCCGGAGCTGGACGGGGAGGTGTCGGAGCACCTGGCCCGGCTGGAGCGCGCGGCGGGGCGGCGCCTGGGGCAGGTGGACGACCCGCTGCTGCTGTCGGTCCGCTCCGGGGCGCGGCTGCCCGCACCGGGGGCGCCAGAGGCGGTCCTGGACGTGGGGCTGAACGACTACGCGGTCCTGGGGCTGGCCGGGACCCCGGCGCGGGAGCGGTTCGCGTGGGACTCCTACCGCCGCCTCGTCGAACGGTTCGGCACCGCCGTGATGGGCGTGGAGCCGGAGCTGTTCGGGGAGGTCCGGCACCGGGTCGAGGACCAGCACCACGTGGAGGACGAGCGGCTGGACGCCTGCGACCTGATCCGGGTCGTCGAGACGTACAAGGACCTCGTCAGGGAGCGGACCGGCGAGGACTTCCCGCAGGACCCGGCGGAGCAGCTGCGCCGGGCGGTGCGGGCCGCGTTCACCCGGTGGAACTCCGGGCCGGCGCGGGAGCGGCGGAGGCGTGCGGGCGTCCCCGACGACCTCGGCACGGCCGTGACCGTCCAGACGATGGTGTTCGGCAACCGGGGCGCCGACTCCGGCAGCGGCGTCGCCCTCACCCGCGGCCCGGCACCCGGCGGGCCCGGCGCGGGCGGCGCGTCCGGCGTCTACCTGCCGGACGCGCAGGGCGAGGACGTCACCGCCGGGGTGCGGGACCCGCTGCCGCTGGAGGAGCTGGACCGGCTCGCCCCGGCCGCGTACGCGGAACTGCGCGCGCACCTGCGGCGGCTGGGCGATCACTACGGTGACGTGCGCGCCGTCGAGTTCACCGTCGAGCGCGGCCGGCTGTGGGTCCTGGGCGTCCGGCCCGCCGGGCAGCCCGCGGGCAAGGCTCCCTGACGCCGCGTCAGCCACCGTCGGCGGCGGGTCCCTCCTCGTCCCCCACGTGCCGGACCGCCGGCGCGGCCGTCGTCAGGCCCGGGCGGCCCGCCGTCGTCACGGACTCCCGCAGGATCACGTCCGTCACCACCGCCGTCTCCGTGCCGGGCCGGTCCGTTCGGCCGGGTCGTCCGGCGTGGCGGCGTCGCGCGGCTCCCGACCCGGGCGGCCGGCTCCACACGCCGCTCCTCCGGCTCCGCGAGGGCGCGGACGGACCGCGCGATCTTTCCGTCCCCCCTGCCGTCCATCGCCGCTCCCGCCCCGTCGTCCCCGTCGGTCCCGGACGGGAGAGGGTGTGCGGGTCCTCGGGGCCACGGGTGCGGGTGGGGTGATGACGAGGGACACAACCGGCGGTGTACGGGCCCGGGGCGCCGCCGGAGGCGACCGGTCCGCCGTCCCGGGACCGGTCGGTCGGGGCACGGCGGCGGTGGGCGCCCGGGAGGGAGTCCCGGGTTCCCCCGCCCCGCCCCGGCGCCGGGAACTACTGTCGCGGGCATGGTCGATCACGATGTCCTCAGAGCCACCCGCGAGGCCTACGACGCCGCCGCCCCCGTCTATGCGCGGCAGTTCCGCGACTCGTTGGACGACAGGCCCCTGGACCGCGCGATGCTGGGCGCCTTCGCCGAGGCCGTCCGTGCGGGCGGGGACGGCAGGGTCGCGGACCTGGGGTGCGGCCCCGGCCACGTCACCGCCCACCTGGAGGGACTGGGGCTGGCGGCCTTCGGCGTCGACGTCTCTCCCGCGATGGTCGAGGAGGCCCGGCGGGCCCATCCGGGCCTGCGGTTCGAGGTGGGTTCGATGGCCGCGCTGGACCTCCCCGACGGCGCGCTGGGCGGCGTCCTCTCGCGCTGGTCCGTCATCCACGTCCCGCCGGGGGAACTGCCCGCCGTCCTGACGGAGTTCCACCGCGTGCTGGCACCCGGCGGGCACCTCCTGATCGGCTTCTCGGCGAGCGACGGCCCGTCCCGCCCGACGCAGGTCTTCGACCACGCGGTCGCGCCGGCCCACCGGTGGTGGCCCGACCACCTCGCCACGCTGCTGCGCGGGTCCGGACTGGCCGAGGTGGCCCGGATGGTCCGCGAGCCCCAGCCCACCGACCTGCGGCAGTTCCGGGAGGTCCACCTGCTCGCCCGCAGGGCCTGAGGGGAAGCCGTCCGGCCGTACGGGGGGCCGCGGCGGGCCGGGCTCCGGGGGCGTCCGCGGGGCCCGGCGGACCCGTTCCGGACTCCCCGCGCCCGCCGCCGGGGCCGGGCCCCGGCGGCGAGGGGCCCGGCCGGGCGTTTCGGGCCGGGGAGCGGGGGTTCAGCCGCGGCGGGGCACGACGACCATCGGGACGCGGTCGGGGTGGGCCACCGCGGAGGGGACCTCGCGGGGGGTGTGCCCGGGCACGGGCCGCAGCTGCCACCTGGCGAGGATGGTCGCCAGGGCGATCGTCGCCTCCGTCCAGACGAACGCGTCGCCGATGCACTTGCGGTTGCCGGCGCCGAACGGGATGTACGCGTGCCGTTCGACGGAGGCGCGGCGCTCCGGCAGCCAGCGGTCCGGGTCGAACCGGTCCGGGTCGGGGTACAGGTGCGGGTCCCGGTGCATGGCGTACAGGCTGAAGGCGACCTCCGCGCCCTCCGGGATGTGGTGGCCGCCCAGTTCGACGGGGGCGGTGGCGCGGCGCATCAGCATGGTGACGCCGTGGAGGCGGATCACCTCGTCGAGGACGCGGCGGACCGCGACCAGCCTGGGCACGTCCCCGATCTCCACGGGCCGGTCGCCGACGACCTCCTCGATCTCGGCGACCAGTTCGGCCTCCACGTCGGGGCGTCCGGCCAGTTCGTGGAAGGTCCACGCCAGCGAGGAGGCCGTGGTCTCGGCGCCGGCGAAGAGGATGGTGCTCAGCTCGTCGCGGACCTCGGTGTCGGTGAGCGACTCGCCGGTCTCCTCGTCGCGGGCGGCCAGCAGGACCGACAGCAGGTCGTTGTGGCCGGTCTCCCCGGAGCGGCGGGTAGTGGCGACGACCTCGTCGATGACCTTCCGCAGCCGGGCCGAGGCGGCGTCGAAGTCGCGGTTGGCGCGGATCGGCAGCCGGTCAAGGAGTTTCGGGGAGGCCGCCCGTATCAGCATGTTCTTCAGGACCACGGGGAGGTTCTCGCGGACCGCCTCGACGGCCGGGAGGCCGATGTCGGTGGAGAACAGGCTCTTGGCGAGGGTCTCGACGGCGTACCCCGCCATCGCCTGCTCCAGCTCGATCTCCTGCCCGGGTTCCCAGGAGTCGACGAGTTCGCGGGCGTTCTCGCTCATCACCGACGCGTACATCTCGATCCGCTGCGGGTGGAACATCGGCTGGATCAGCCGGCGGTGCCGGCGGTGCACCTCTCCGTTGGCGGTCGCCAGCCCGTTGCCGGCGAGGGGGCGCAGCCGGTCGAACATGCGCCCCTTCTCGAAGCTGCGCGCCTGACGGACGGTCACCTCGTGGACGAGCTCCGCGGACGTGACCACGTAGACGGGCATGGTCCCCAGGCGGACCTGGACGACGTCCCCGGCCTCCCGGAGGGACTTGAGGAAGCCGAGCGGGTCACGCCACAGCCTCCAGGCGTGCCCGAGGAGCGGTACGGCCCCCGGGGCTCGGGGGACGGTTTCCGAACCGACTGACACCACTGACACCGAAGAATCCTTTGCTCTAGTTCTGCGCGGTCCGGTGCGCCGGACGCCCGGGGGCGGGGTGCGCGTCGCCGCCGGGGGCGAGGAGGTTCCACCACCAGGAGACCGCGGGGATGTCGAGCGGTTCGCCGCTGCCGTCGACGGGGGTGTCGCGGAAGTACGCGGGCATGTCCGCCGGGTCATCGGGAGTCGTGTACCTGACAGAAGTGACGCCCCAGTCCTGGGCCCCGCGGATGAAGCTGCCGAGCGTCCGCAGGTACTGGCGCAGCTGCGGGCTGCCCTGCTCGGCGAGGGCCTCGGTGAGGCGCACGTACAGGCACATCACGCGGTCGCGCTGGGAGATGGCCACGTCGAGCGCCTGCTTCGGCGTCAGCCCCTCGTGCCACTCCAGGACGCGCAGCACGTTGAGGTAGTAGCCGGTGGCGCTCTTCTCCTTCTTCTCCTTGTGGTACGAGAAAATGTCGTTGTCCCAGGTGATGATGAAGGACGCCATCTCGGCCGCGGCGCGCACGGCCGTGCGGTCCCGCTCGTGGGGCTGGAGCTCGTAGCCGTGGCCGATCTCCAGCATGGGCAGGACGACGGACGTGGCGCCGTCGTAGAGCCGCATCAGCGTGTAGTCGTTGAGGTCCGGCACGGTGCCGGCGCGCCGGTGGGACGCCTCCCACACGACGGAGAAGAAGTACTCGCGCAGCGCGTCCACCCAGCGGGCCGCCTGGCCCGGCGTGCCGTACCGGTCCACCCGGAGCCGCAGGTCGCGCAGGCCCGCGGCGAGCGGGTCGTCCAGCAGCATCGGCACCTCGGGGTTCTGCGCGACCCTCAGCAGGCGGTGGAGTTCGGCGGCCAGGTCGCCGGGGCGGCGGCCGAGCTCGCCCTCCTCGCAGTGGCCGTCGTCGACGCCGAACAGCCAGAGGATGAAGTCCGCGAGGAGCGAGACGACCTCCTCGCGGCCCTCGGGGAGGATGCGCGCGGAGAAGGTCCCGATGGCCTGGGAGACGAGCCGCCCGCGCAGCTCCTCCGATCCGATGCGGAACGTCTCGGCCCACGCCGCCGTCTGGACGTCCGCCTCCGCGTGGCAGGGGTGGATCGCCGGCGGAATGGGCGAGAAGATCGGCGGCACTGTCAGACCGGGCCCCACTACGGCCTCCTCTCGTCGCGTCGCGACGTGTTCGCGTGACGCGAGAAGGCGTCAACGAACGCCACTTGCGCCACAGCAGTGATCAACTATGGCGCATAGTAGCCAGCCGATAACTTCGATCCAACGGGGAGATTGCCCCCTGGAAGGGGCAATTCCATGAATTTCAGCGGTCGGAACGGAAGAAGAGGCTCCACCAGGTCCTGCGGGCGGGCGCCGGGGAGCCCGCCGGGGGCTCCGTGCGCGGGGCGGGGGGCGGGACCTGCTCGGGCAGCGGCCCGGGCGCGGTCGACGCGAAGTCCTTCGGCGCGCTCGGGGCCCTCGGCGCCGCCGAGGCGGGCGGCGTGAACTCCACGGGCAGCGCCTCCAGACGCTTCGACAACCACGCGGCGGACCAGCGCAGTTCGCCCTCGGGCACGGCGAGCCGCATGTCGGGGAGGCGGGCCAGCAGCGTGTCGACGCCGGTGTCCGCGATGGCGCGGCCGATGTCCTGGCCGGGGCACTCGTGGGGGCCGCTGCTGAACGCCAGGTGCGCCCGGTTGCCGAGCAGCGGCTTGCCGAGGTCGGGGCGGATCTCCGGGTCGACGTTGCCGGCGGCGACGCCCAGCAGCAGCATGTCGCCCGCCCTGATCTGCTGGCCGCCCAGGACGGTGTCGCCGGTCGCCCAGCGGCCGGTGATCGCCGACAGCGGCGGGTCGTCCCACAGCACCTGCTCCAGCGCGTCCGGCAGCGTCATGTGCCCCCCGGCGAGGTTGGCGCGGAAGCGGCGGTCGGTGAGGACCAGGCGCAGCGTGTTGGCGATCAGGTTGACCGTGGTCTCGTTGGCGGAGATGAGCACCAGGCGCAGGTGCTCCAGCACCTCGTCGTCGCTGAGGTTCGCCTCGTGCCCGAGGAGCCGGCTCGCCAGGTCGTGGCCCGGTTGGGCCTTCTTGCGCTCGGTGAGCGTGCGCAGCGTGCGGACGACGAACTCGTTACTGGAGACGGTCGTCTCGGTGCCCTTCATCAGGTCCAGGGCGGCGTCGACCAGGTGGGGCCCGTACTCCTCCGGCATGCCGAGCAGCTGGGTCATCACCAGCATCGGCAGCTTCTCGGCGAACTCCTCGATGAGGTCCGCGCGGCCCTCGGCGGCGAAGGCGTCCACGAGCTGGTCGGTGTAGCGGATGACGTAGCGGCGCACGCCGCGCCGGTCGAACTGGTCCAGGGCGTCGCGCACCGCCGAGCGGAGCCGCTCGTGTTCGGCGCCGTCGCTGAAGACGCACATGGGCTGCCACTCGACCATCGGGCGCAGCGGCGAGTCGGCGGGGACGCGCCCCTCCCGGAACATCCGCCACAGCCGGGAGTCGTTGGAGAACCGCGACGGCGACCGCATCGCCTCCAGGTTCTCCCGGTGGCCCAGGACGATCCACGCCGGCAGGTCGCCGTGCAGGAGGACGGGTGCCACCGGGCCGTGCTGCCGGCGCAGCTCCTCGTACAGGGCCTGCGGGTCGCGTTCGGCCTCGGCGCCGTAGATGCGGCGCAGGGGGGTGGCGCCGATGCCGTGGGCGGGGCAGCCGGGAGGCGGGGTGAGGCCGGGGGCGGACTCGGCGTGGGGGGCGGTCATGACGCCTCCTGGGTCGTGGCGAGGGTCTGGAGGTAGCGCATCAGCGTCATCAGGACGTCCCGGCTGGAGCCGCGGTTCCGGGCGTCGCAGGGGACGATCGGGACGGACGGCGGCAGGTCGAGGGCGGTACGGAGCTCCTCGACCGGGTAGGCGGGCGCGTCCGGGAAGGTGTTGACGGCGACGACGAACGGCACGCGGCGCTCCTCCAGCCGGCCGAGCACGTCGAAGCTGACCTCCAGGCGGCGGGTGTCGACGAGGACGACGGCGCCGAGGGCGCCTTCGAACAGGCCGCGCCACAGGAACCAGAAGCGCTCCTGGCCGGGCGTGCCGAAGAGGTACAGGACCAGCTCCTGGTTGATGCTGATCCGGCCGAAGTCCATGGCGACGGTGGTCGACGTCTTGCCGTCGACGCCCGAGGTGTCGTCGACGCCGACCCCGGCCTGGGTCATCGTCTCCTCGGTGGTGAGCGGGCGGATCTCGCTGACGGAGCCGACGAAGGTGGTCTTGCCGACGCCGAACCCGCCCACGATCACCACCTTGACGGCCGTCGTGGCCGTCTCCGGCAGCACGTCCTCGCTGCGCGGCCCCCGAACCGCGCCGCCGCCGTGCTGCTCGGAGCCGTCGTGCTCAGAGCTTCTGAAGTCCATCGATCACTGCCTCAATCAACGCGCGGTCGGGGAGTCTGGCGGGGGGAATGGGTGCGCGGGCGACGATGCGGTTGTCGGCGAGGAGGTCGCCGAGCAGCACCGTGACGACGCTGACCGGGAAGCGCAGGTACGCGGAGATCTCGGCCACGGACAGCGGTGACTGGCACAGCTGTACGATCGCCGCGTGCTCCGGCTGCATCCCGGGCTTCGCGCCGGACCTCGCCACGATCAGCGTGACGAGGTCGAGTTCGGCGGGCGCCGACCCGCCACTGCGTCCCCCCGTGATCACATAGAGCCGCTCGGGACTGTTTTCCTCCCAGTCACCGCCGCCCGCTTCGCTCACCTGGCGCCCTGCCCGTCCTGTCGCGGCGGACTGCTCAGGTGTTCTCCGATCCGCAGCACGAGGTCGCGCATGCGCTGGCCCATCAGTCCGGCGTCGACCCCCTCGTCGGCGAGCACGGCCAGGTACGCCCCGGCGCCCGCGGCCATCAGGTAGAAGAAGCCGCCGTCCATCTCGATCACGACGAGCCGCATCCGGCCGTCGCTGTAGGGGAGTTCGGAGGCGACGGCGCCGGCGAGCGACTGGAGTCCGGCGCAGGCCGCGGCGAGCCGGTCGGCGGTGTCGTGGTCGGTGCCGTACTGGGCCATGCGCAGACCGTCGGCGGAGAGCACGACCACGTGTCGGGTTTGCGGCACGCCTTCCGCGAGGTCCTTGAGCATCCAGTCCATATCGGCCTGCTGCTTGATCATCGCTGAGAATTCCCCTTGCTTGCGTCGTTGGGCTCCCCGGACAGGCCGCTCTGGAAGGCGGCCAGCCACATTCCGGGCTGCACCTGAGGTGTCGGCTCCTGGCCGGGAGCCGGGGCCGCGGGCGTCGGCGACGCCTGGCCCGAGGATGCGGCCGGTGCGGCGGCTGCGGCCTGGGGCGGGTCCGCGAGCGGTTGCCTGCGGCGTCGCTGCGGCAGGCCGTTCGCGGTCCGCTCGACCACCGGCAGGCCCCCGGCGTCCACCGCCGGGCCCGTGGCGGGACGCTCCGCCGGGGCCGGGGCCGGGACCTGGGCGGGGACGGGGGCGGCGGGGGAGGCCGCCGGGACGGCGGCGCGGGGCACGGAGGAGGCACCGATGCCGTGGGCGAGACCGGAGGCGGCGGCGACGGTGGTGATCAGCTCCTGCGGGACGACGACGACGGCGCGGACACCGCCGTACGCGGAGGAGCGCAGCGAGACCTGGAAGCCGTACGCCTGTGCGAGTCGGCCGACCACGGCGAGACCGAGGCGCGGGGTCTCCCCCAGGTCGTTGAGGTCGATGCCCTGCTGGGCCTGGCGGAGCATCCGCTCGGCCCGCTTGCGGGCCTCCTCGCTCATGGACACACCGCCGTCCTCGATCTCGACGGCGATGCCGGACTGCACGTCGACGGCGGTCAGGTGGACCTTCGTCTGCGGCGGGGAGTAGCGGGTGGCGTTGTCGAGGAGTTCGGCGAGCGCGTGGATGAGCGGCTCGACGGCGGGGCCGGTGACGGCGACCTCGGTGACGGAGTGCAGCTCCACGCGCTGGTAGTCGATGATCCGCGACATGGCGCCGCGCAGCACGCTGTACAGCGGGACGGCCCTGCTCCACTGGCGGCCCGGGCGGGCACCGCCGAGGACGGCGATGGAGTCGGCGAGACGGCCGATCAGGGCCGTGCCGTGGTCGATGCGGAGCAGGTCGCCGAAGACCTCGGGACGGTGGCCGTGCCGGTCCTCCATCGCGCGCAGCTCCTGTGCCTGCTGGTGGACGATGGCCTGGACGCGGCGGGCGATGTTGACGAAGGCCCGCTGCGCGGACTCGCGCAGGTCCTCCTCCGCGACGACCGCGTCGACGACCACGCGGACGACGGCCTGGTGCTCCTCGGGGGCGGTGAGCGAGCCGAGGACGTCCTCGGGGAACTCGCCCTTCCGCAGCCGCTGGACGGCGTCCGGCAGCAGCGTCCCCGCCAGGTGGGCGGTCTCCGCGTGCCGGCGGGCCAGGGCGGTGTCACGGGCGGTGACGGTGCGGCGCAGTTCGGCGATCACCCGTCCCCGGCGCGCGACCTCGCTGCCCAGCGCGGCGAGGACGAGAGCGGACACCCCTCCGGCGACCGCGACCGGTCCCCGTGCGGAAGCCTCCACCATGGCCACCGAGACCCCGGTGGCGACGGCGATCAGAGCGGCGGGCAGCAGCCACACGAAAGATGCCGCGGACCGCGGGCTTCCACTTCCGGGCGACGATTCCTCACGGACCATCAGCACCCTCAAACCCATCGAACGAGAAAGATCACATGACAACGAGCGCCGAGCATAGTCCCTTTGAGCAAGGGGGTTTGACGCAGGGTCATGTCGTGGCCTGATGTTTGCGCAAGCTTCCGCTTCTCGTACGACAGGGGTGGTCGCGGCGACTCGGTCCTGTTCTCGGGGATCGCCGTGAACCTCCCGGTCCGGCGGCCCGAAGCGGCCGTCGGGGACGCCGGACCGCGGTTGTCCCGGGCCGTCCCGGGCCGGTGAGGGACCCGCGGCCGGTGCTCGGGATGGCCGGGGCCCGACCGCCGGAGGCGGTGGCGGTGGCGGTGGCGCCGTACGGCCGCCCGGAAGGGCCGCCGTACGGCGCGGGGGTCACGGCCGCGCGGAGGGGCGGCGCCTCACCAGTCGCCGTCGCCGACGGGCTTGCCGGGCGGCGCCGCGTCGCCGAGCGGCTGGACCTGGTGCGGCCCCGGCGGCGTCCAGGGCGCGTGGTCGTCGCCGAGCCAGTCCCCGACCGGCTTGACGCCGGACAGCGGCCCGGTCGGCGGCAGGTCGGTGGCGGACGCGTCGTCGTAGTCGTACCAGGGCAGTCCGGCGCGGGTGTAGGCGTCGCGGTCGACGGGGGACGGCGGGGGTTCCTCCCCGGTGATGCGGCGCCACTCCGGCGGCGTGACGAGGTGGACGAAGACGCGGCCCGCCGGTTCGGGCGCCCAGTCGGAGAGCGGCCGGTCGTCCCGGTACACCTCCTGGCGCATCGTGCCGCCCGCGCCCAGTCCCATCGCGACGGCGCGCCGCGGCGCGGCCGCGCGCGCGGGGGCTCCGGGGGCGGGGGCCGCGTACGGGGCGGGGGCGCCCGGCGCGGCCCCGAAACCGCCGCCGTACCCGCCGAACGCGGCCGTCGGGGCCGGCGGCGCGCCCGGCGGGTAGGGGGCGGAACCGTCCCAGGCCGGGGCGGCCGCGGCCCGCCGGGCCGACTCCTCCTGCTCGGCGCGCCACGCGTCGCGGGCCGGGCCGTCCAGCGGGAACGCCTGGAGCTGTACGCCGCCCCAGGTCTCCTCACCCGTCACCTGCCCCTCCACCGTGGCACCCAGCCCGAGGGGCACGGCGACGAACTGGCGCACGGTGCCGCGCCCGGAGTTGATGCCGTCGAGCCAGGGCTGCCGGGGCAGGACGACGTAGTTCTGCGGATCGCGGTCGAGGGTGCCGCTCCAGGGGCGGCCGGAGACCGCGCACACCTTGCCGACGCCGACCTGGAGCGCGGCGGGCTCCGCACTGCCGGCGAAGCTCAGCCACAGCGCCTCGCGCAGGTACATGGGGACGAGGACGCCGCCGCGCGCCCGCCACGCGGGCGGCACGGTGGCGGCGAAGTCCTCGACGCGCCGGACGGGGAACTCCCCGAGCCCCGGCGGCAGCGGATAGGTCCCGCTCTCCGGGAGGCGCAGCGTCCTGATGAACCGGACCCGCACCCCTCCGCCGAGCAGCAGGGTGTTCCCGTCGAGCCGTACGGCTGCCGCGGCCATCGCGCTCCCCTCTCTTCCCCGGGTCGGCCCCGGGTGGCTGGTTCCTTGCTCCGCTGCTATCACGGCGTCCGGCGCTCGGCGGTTCCGCGCGGGACGGCGGACGGCAGCGAGCGGGGACGGCAGCGAGCGGGGACGGGGGGACGGCGGCGGGTGGCGGCGGACGGCGGCGGGGGTGCCCTTCCGGGGCGGGCCCGCCGGCCGGGCACCTCCCGGCGGCGGACCGGCGGGCCGTCCGGAGTAGTCCAGCGGGTGGACCGCCCGCCCGGGGCGGATGGTGAGGAGGGAAGTCCGCCCCGCACCCCGCCGAGGAAACGGAGACACGCGCGTGATCGAGGACACCGTCGCACGACCGCCCCTGGGGCCGCCGCCCGTACGGTTCTGGCCGGCGCTGGACCTGAAGGCCACCGAGTTCGACCCGGTGCTCGAGGAGTTGATGCGGGAGGGGCCGGTGGCCCGCATCCAGCTGCCGCACGGCGAGGGCTGGGCCTGGCTGGTCACCCGGTACGAGGACGTGAAGGCGGTCACGAACGACCCGCGCTTCAGCCGCGCCCCCGTCCCCGGGCTGGCCGTCACCCGGCTCGCCCCGCACTTCAAGCCGAAGCCCGGATCGCTGGCGTTCGCCGAACCGCCGGACCACAACCGGCTGCGCCGCGCCATCGCGCCCGCGTTCTCGGCGCGCGGTGTGGAACGGCTGCGCGAGCGGGCGCGGGAGATGCTCGACGGGCTGGTGGCGAAGATGCTGCGGGACGGGCCGCCGGCGGACCTGGTCGCACGGGTGCTGGGACCGTTCCCGACCACCGTGATCTGCGAGCTGATGGGTGTCCCGTACGCCGACCGGGAGCGGATGAGCGGCTGGGTCCACGAGATCCTGTTCCCGGCGAAGGGAGCGGCGGTGACCGGCCGCGCCAAGGACGAGATGTACGCCTGGTTCGCGCGGGAGATCGCGGCGCGCACGGCGGACCCCGGCGACGGCGAGGACATCCTGTCGCTGCTGGGCGCGGCCGTCGCGGCGGGCGACATCAGCGCCGAGGAGGCGGTCGGGCTGGTGGGGCCGGTGCAGATCGGCGGGGAGGCCGTCACCAACAACTGCGGCAACATGCTGTACCTGCTGCTCACCCGGGAGCGGCTGCGGGAGCGGCTGTGCGAGGAGCCGGAGCTGCGGCCGCGCGCCCTGGACGAGCTGCTGCGGTACATCCCGCACCGCTCGTCGGTGGGGCTGGCCCGGATCGCGCTGGAGGACGTGGAGATCGGCGGCGCGCGGATCGCGGCGGGCGACGCGGTGTACGTCTCGTACCTGGCGGCCAACCGCGACCCGGAGGTGTTCCCCGACCCGGAGAGGATCGACTTCGACCGCGTCTCCAACCCCCATGTGTCGTTCGGGCACGGGCCGCACTTCTGCACGGGCGCGCTGCTCGCGCGGATGGAGATCGAACTGCTGGTGGAGGTGTTCCTGGACCGCTTGCCGCGGCTGCGGCTCGCGGTGCCCGCCGAGGAGGTGCCGTGGCGGCGCAGCGCGCTCATCCGGGGCCCGGAGGCGCTGCCCGTCACGTGGTGACGGCGTGTCCGGCCGTTCGGTTCCGCCCACCGGACGCGCAAGAGCGGGATTCGGACACGTGCCGCGCGGGGCGAAGGGGAGTGATTGACGCATAAAGGGGGCGACGGGCCCGCCAGACCGCTCCCGAGGGCCCGGCGGCCCGGATTGCGAGCGCCACCGTTCCCCCGGCGGGGGCCGGCGTCCGGCGGCGGACGCCGGCGGGCGCCGCCGGAGCCCCACGGTGACGGGCCGTCCGTTCAACGCTGAACAGCCCGAACGGTCGGTCCGTTTCCCCGCCCTCCCGTCTCCCGGGCCCTCGGCGGCGGGAGGGCCGGGCGGACGCGCGCCCCGTCGGCAGCAAACGCTTCCACGGCTTTGCAGCGCCGCCGCGGCCCGCGGCGTGTCCCGGAGGAACCGGCCATTCGGCACCCCCTTCCTCCGAACGCGCGTAGAGCGACCGAAAGACAGCCTTGTGGCAGAGGTGAACCGGACGCGAGGATTCCCAGCGTCACAAGTTGTCAGGCACATGCCGACACCCGGGAACCACCGGTCCGTCGGCGCGGCCTGTCGGGCCCGTCCACCCAACGGGCCCTCGACAATCCCCCACCGGAGGACGCAGTGAACTTCAAGCGCTTCACCCCCCGCGGCGGTTTCGCGAGAGGCGCGCGGCTGACCGCCATCGCCGCCGCTCTGGTCACCGCCACCGCGCTTGCCGCCCCGAGCGCCGGGGCGGAGACCGCCGACGCCACCCGGGCGACCGTCGCCGAACTCACCCAGGTCAGCGAGGCCGTGCTCGACGCCGACGTGCCGGGCACCGCCTGGTACACCGACGCCAAGTCCGGCAAGCTGGTCGTCACCGCCGACTCCACCGTCTCGGCGGCCGAGCTGGCCGAGCTGAAGAAGGCCGCGGGCGACCGCGCCGGCGCCGTGGAGATCAAGCGGACGCCGGGCACGTTCAACAAGCTCATCGCGGGCGGCCAGGCCATCTACGCCTCCGGCGGCGGCCGCTGCTCCCTCGGCTTCAACGTCCGCAACAGCAGCGGCGTGACGTACGCCCTGACGGCGGGCCACTGCACCGAGATCGGCAGCACCTGGTACACCAACTCGGGCCAGACCACGCTCCTCGGCTCCCGTGCCGGCACGAGCTTCCCGGGCAACGACTACGGCCTCATCCGCCACTCCAACGCGTCGGCGGCGGACGGCCGGGTGTACCTGTACAACGGCTCGTACCGTGACATCACCTCCGCCGGCAACGCGACCGTCGGCCAGACCGTCCAGCGCAGCGGCTCCACCACCGGTCTGCACAGCGGCCGTGTCACCGGCCTCAACGCCACGGTCAACTACGGCGGCGGCGACATCGTCTCCGGCCTGATCCAGACCAACGTCTGCGCCGAGCCCGGCGACAGCGGCGGCGCCCTGTTCGCCGGCTCCACCGCCCTCGGCCTGACCTCCGGCGGCAGCGGCAACTGCTCCTCGGGCGGCACCACGTTCTTCCAGCCCGTCACCGAGGCGCTGAGCGCGTACGGCGTCAGCATCATCTGATCCGTCCCCACCCCGGCCGGTGGCCCGCCTCGTGCGGGCCACCGGTCCGCGCGTTCCGGCACGCGGCCGGGACCCCTCACCGGGCCCTCACCGGCCGTTACGCGGAGGTCAGGGGCAGCAGGTCCGCCGACGGGCGCAACCCCTCCACCCGACCCCCCGTCACGACCGCCAGCTCGTAGGGGTGCCGCTCCCCCGGCTGCCACTGGCCGCCCGCCAGGCGGATCGTGGCGACGTTGGGCACCGGGCCCGCCGTCCAGTCGAGGGGTCCCGCGACCGTCTCCAGGCGGGTGCGGGACACGGCGGCCGCGAGGGACGCCGGTTCGGTGGGGTCGTCCGCCGTGGCGAGCGCGTGGTGGGCGACCTCGAACAGGGCGTACGCGAGCCCCAGCGGCTGGAGCCACTGGCGGCCCGTGGCCCGCTCGTACGCCGCCGCCAGGTCCGCCGCCCGTGTGCCGTCGAGCGAGGAGCGGTACGGGTGCGAGGGCGTCCAGTAGACGAGGGTCGCCACCCGGTCCTGGGCCGGCCGGTCCCCGCCGCCCGTCGTGGTCGGCGGGTAGGCGAGCCACCGGGAGCAGGTGATCAGCCGGGGTGTGCGTCCCCGCCCGGCCGCCAGCTCCCGGAACAGCCCCAGGTCGCGGGCGGTGGCGGCGCTGGTCACGATGTCGGCGCCGGCCTCCTCGAACGCCGCGACGTGGCCGTCGAGGGTCTCCGCCGGCTCCCGGTAGCCGCCCGGGTCCACCAGCCGGTGCCCGCGCGCCCGGGCCACCGGGGCGAAGCCCCGCTCGCCGTGGCGCGACCAGGAGCCCTGCGGGCCGTCGTTCCACAGGCAGCCGACCGTCCGGCCGGGGCCGGCCGCGCGCTCCCACAGGTCGGCGAAGGTCTCGGCGATGTCGTCGAGACCCCAGCAGAAGTGGTAGGTCCACGCGAACGGCCGTTCCTCGTCGGCGCCGCGCCCGAAGTAGTAGACCTGCCAGGGGAACGCCGACGACAGGCACGGCACCCCCGCCTCCTCGCACGCGTCGGCGACGGCGGGCAGGACCTGCGTGCCGGCGAGCGTCAGCACGATCCGGGCGTCCTCGTCCGCGGTCAGCTCCCGCACCGCCTCCCGCGCCCCCTCGGCGGTGGAGCGGCTGTCGCGCGCCACCAGCCGCAGCGGGTGGCGGCGCCCCCCGTTGCGCACGGCGTCCAGGCGCGGCCGCAGCAGGTCCAGCACGAAGGCGAGCGGGTCGCCCAGGCTCGCCAGCCGCCCCGTGCGCGCCACGACCACGCCCACCGTCAGGGTCTCTTCCCGATCCGTCACGACGTCTCCCTCACTCCCGGCAGGACAGCGGAATCTCCGCCTCCGCCCGTATCAACCGCCGGGCGGGCGGACCGTCACGCGCGGGGGCCCGGCCCCGGCCGCGCGGGGCGGCCGGGGCCGGGCCGGGAGGGGCGCCGGGAGGGGTCGGACGGGAGCGGTCAGGCGGGCGGGGCGCCCCAGGCGAGGGCGGTGCCCGTGTAGGCGGGGACGGTCCTCGCCTCGGTGTAGGCGGACGACGGGGCGCGGCTGTGGTCGTCGCGCTCGTCGAAGGGCGACCAGTCCGCCTTGCTCATCCGGAGCTGGATGTCGCCGGTGTCGCGGCCCGCCGCCAGGGTGCCGCCGGCGAAGCCGACCTCCAGGTAGGCGTCGGCACCCGCGACCGGGGCGGACAGCGGGACGACCCGCAGCCTCACCTGGGCGCAGCCCACCACCGCGTGGTCGCACCACGCGCTGACGGTGGGGGCGCCGCCGTCCCGGGTGAAGTAGTAGCGGGCGGTCACGGCGGACAGGTCGACGGAGGCGGCGGAGGTGTTGGCGATCCGCAGCTCGGGGCGGATCGCGTTGTCGGTCGGCGAGCCGTCGGTGGTCCGGTGGAGGACCTTCAGCCCGCCCGCGGGGCCGCCGCCGGAGGACGCGGTGGTGACGGCGAGGGAGGCGGAGGGCGCGGAGACGTTGCCGGCGGCGTCCCTCGCCCGTACGGCGTAGGTGTACCGGGTGGAGGGGGTGAGCCCCGTGTCGGTGTGCGCGGTGCCGGTGACCGGCGCGGTGGTGACCTTCGCCCCGTCCCGGTACACGTCGTAGCCGGTGACGGCCACGTCGTCGGTGGACGGCGCCCAGCCGAGGGTGACGGAGGCGGAGCCGGTCGCGGTGGCCGTCAGGCCGGAGGGGGCGGTGGGGGGCGTCGTGTCGTCCGGGTCGCCGCCCCCGTCGCCGTACACGTCGGTGAGGCTGAGGCCGGTGGTGCTCCCGGCGCCGCCGAGCGGGACCTGGTGGTCGAGGCTGACGAACTTGCCGCCGTGCTGCCAGAGGGCCGGCTTGAGCAGGGCGTACTTCTCCTCGTCCCAGCTCTTCCAGTCGTTCAGGAGCAGGCCGCCCGTGTCACCGGAGTTGGGGTTGAGGCACCAGAAGGTGTGGTGGAGGCGCTGCTCGGTGATCAGGTCGCGCAGGGCGGTCATCCACTTCTGGTTGGGTCCGCCGTCCATGAAGCCGCCCCACTCCCCGATCAGGAGGGGCGCGGTGTCCTCCTTGTGCAGGTAGAGCCAGTTGGGGTCCCAGACGTCCCGTTCGAGGGTGGTGCGGTTCCAGTCGCCGGTGAACCACGGCTGGGGCGCGACGAGGGGGCCGTAGTCGTGCGGCGAGTAGACGACCTGGTCGTTGCCGGCGCCGAGGTCGACGGGGTGGTCGCGCACGCCGCGGAGGTTGCCGCCCCACCAGGTGGAGTGGTAGTCGGCGGCGCTGGTCGAGGACCAGTTGCTCCCGTTCTTCGGGTAGATCTGGATGCCCTCGCAGAGGATGAGCAGGTTCGGGTTGATCGCCAGGATGCGCTTGCCGGCCGTCTCGCAGGCGTACTTGAAGTTGTCCTGGTCGGTGGAGCCGTCCCACTTGGCGCGCGGGCTCTCGCCGGCGCCGCCGTGCGGCTCGTTCTTGATGTCCATCGCCACGAGCGTGTCGTCGCCCCGGTAGCGGGCCGTCACCCACTCCCAGGCCGCGTGGAACTGCTCGGTGGTGATGGCGCCCTTCCACCACACCGGGTGGAAGTGGCCGGCGTTGTCGGCCTCGGCGCTGTGCACGTCGAGCATGACCTTGATGCCGTACTGCTTGCACAGCGCCAGCCAGTGGTCGAAGACCTCCAGGGTCGTCTTCCCCGCGATCTCCGGGTTGGCGTACGCGTTGACGGCGCTCGGCACGGAGGCCCGGCCCTCCTTCCACTCCAGGAGCAGCTGGGTGGAGATCGGCACGCGGACGATGTTGATGCCGCGCTGCGCCATGGAACGGGTGATCTCGGTGATGTTGGCGGACCACAGGCCGTGGAAGACGCGCTCGGTGGCGTTGAAGCCGAACCAGTTGGCGCCGGTGAGCCAGACCTCGTTGCCCTGGGCGTCGACGATCCGGTTGCCGCGGGTGTGCAGCCAGTCGTCGCCGGGGGCCGCGGCGGCCGTCCGCGCCTGCGCGGGCACGGCGGTGCGGGTCTCGGGGGCGGCGACCGCGTCGGCGGCCGGTCCCGCGGCCCACAGCAGCGCTCCGGCGAGCACGGCGGCGGCCAGCGCGCGTAACCGCCGGTGGCGTCCGGAGGGCAGGGTGGTGGGTGACTGTCCCACTGCGTCACGTCCCTACTGTTGAGTACATGTCAAAGCGGCTCGGAATGGGAGCGCTCCCATCGCGCGTTCATGAAGCCAGCCCCGAAAGGAGCTGTCAACCTCCCCCGCAGAAACCGTTCACGTCCGCGCGTCCGCTCCGGGTCCGCCGTTCCCGGCGGGGCGTCAGCCGTGCCCGGGCCCGCCCGGCCCGAGGCCGCCCTGGATCCGCTCCAGGTCGCCGGGACGGACCCGGATGACGAGCAGCGCGACCAGCGCGCCGACCACGGCGAAGACCGCCGCCAGGACGAACGCCGCCGACACGCCGGCCGTCAGCACCTCGTGCGCCCAGGGCGGCGGCAGCTCCCCGGTGCGCTGGAAGCGCAGCCGCTCCGGGACGCTCGCCCGGGACAGGAAGTCGGCGGTCTGGCGCCGCGCCTCGTCGCGGCCGGCCGTGCCGAAGACCGTGACCAGGAGGGACAGGCCGAGCGAACCGCCCACCTGCTGGGTGGTGTTCAGCAGGCCCGACGCGGCGCCCGTCTCGTGCGGGGCGACGCCGGACAGCGCCATCAGCGTCAGCGACACGAACTGCATGCCCATCCCGAGACCGAGGACCAGCATCGGGCCGAGGACGCTGCCCGCGTACGTCGAGTGGGCGTCCGTCAGCGTCAGCCAGCCCAGTCCGGCCGCGGACAGCAGCGCGCCGAGCACCATGAACGGCTTCGGGCCGAACCGCGGCAGCAGCTGCGAGGTGACGCCCGCGCCGACCGCGATGACGGCGCTGACCGGCAGGAACGCCAGGCCCGCCCGGAGCGGGCCGAAGCCGAGCACGTTCTGCACGAACAGCGTCAGGAAGAAGAACATCCCGAAGATCGCCGCGGCGAGGCTCAGCATCATCCCGTACGTCCCGGCCCGGTTGCGGTCGGTGAACATGCGCAGCGGGGTGACGGGCTGCCGCGACCGCCGCTCCACCAGGACGAACACCGCGAGGACGACCAGGGCCGCGCCGAACGACGCCAGGGTGAGGGCGTCGCCCCACCCCTCCTGCGCGGCGCGGATGAACCCGTACACCAGCAGGACCACGCCGAGCGTGGAGGTGAGGGCGCCGGCGACGTCGAAGTGCCCGGGCCGCCGCTCCGACTCCCCGATCCAGCGCGGGGCGACGAGGAGGATGAGCAGCCCGATCGGCACGTTGACGAAGAACACCCAGCGCCAGTCGAGCCATTCGACGAGCATGCCGCCCACGAGGAGCCCGATCGCGCCGCCGCCGGCCGAGACGGCGGCGAACACCCCGAAGGCGCGGTTGCGCTCGGGGCCCTCCCGGAACGTCGTGCTGACGAGGGAGAGCGCGGTCGGTGAGGCGATGGCGCCGCCCAGCCCCTGGAGGGCGCGCGCGGCGAGCAGCTGCCAGGAGTTCTGGGACAGCCCGCCGAGCAGCGACGCCAGGGCGAACAGCGCGACGCCGATCATGAACATCCGCCGCCGCCCCAGGATGTCGCCGGTGCGGCCGCCGAGCAGCAGCAGCCCGCCGAAGGCGAGGGTGTAGGCGTTCACCACCCAGGACAGCCCGGTGGTGGAGAAGTCCAGTGACCGCTGGATCTGCGGCAGCGCGATGTTCACGATGGTGATGTCGAGCACCACCATGAGCTGGCAGCCGGCGATGACCAGCAGGGCGATCGTGCCGCCGTCGCCCCTCTTCGGGGCGGCGGTCCGCGACACGGACGGGGAGCGGGGCAGGGTCATGGCGCACACGGCCCTCGGAAGGAGGGGGGTGGACCGGGGTCGTCCACCGTTCAACGCTAAGCCCGCGCTCCCCCGGTCACCACTCGGTCGGGCACCCCGCCGGGACGGCCCCCGGACGCGCCTCCCCCCTTCGGCCGCGGGGCGCCGGGAGGGCGGGGGCCGCTGCGGGGCGGCCGCCGCGGGGCCGGTACGGCCGGGGCCGCCGGACGGCGGTGTGCGCGCGGTCGCCGGGGGAACACGCCCGGTGTTAGAAATGGTCCATGAGGGGCAAGAGCGGACGTCTCGGGCGGACCGGGCGCCGGGGGCGTCTCCTGGGCGTGCGCAGCGTCGCCGGGCAGGTCCTCCTCCTCCAGGTCGTGGTGGCCCTGGTGCTGATCGTCGCCGCGGTGCTGGCCCTGTCGTTCCAGGCGCGGTACGACAGCGAGCGCGACGCGCAGAACCGGTCCCGCGCGGCGGCCGAGACCTTCGCCGACGCCCCCGGCACCCTCGCCGCGCTCCGGTCGGCCGACCCGGCGAGGACGCTCCAGCGGCACACGGTGGACGCCTGGCACGGCTCGGGCGTGGACTTCGTCGCCGTCATGACCACGGACGGCACCCGGATCGCGGACAGCGACCCGAACCTGGTCGGCACCCACGCGCAGGGCGTGCAGGAGGCGGCCCGGGGCCGGACCGTCACGGAGATCTTCGCGGGCACCCCGCACGACGCCGCGCGGGCCGTCGTCCCCGTGATGGACGACCGGGGAAGGGTCGTCGGCCTGGTGAGCGCCGGGGTGTCCATCGAGAACGTCGGTGACGCCGCCGCCCGGCAGCTGCCGCTGTTCCTCGGCGCCGGCGCCGTCGCGCTCGCCCTGGCGACGGCCAGCGCGGCCCTGGTGAGCAGGCGGCTGCGCCGCCAGACGCGCGGCCTCGGCCCGGCCGAGATGACCCGGATGTACGAGCACCACGACGCGGTCCTGCACGCCGTGCGGGAAGGGGTGCTCATCGTCGGGGACGACGGCCGGCTCACCCTCGCCAACGACGAGGCCCGCCGCCTCCTGGACCTGCCGGCCGACGCCGAGGGCCGCCACGTCACCGACCTGGGCCTGGCCGGGGACACCGCCGAGCTGCTCGCCTCGGGCCGCCCGGTCACCGACGAGGTCCACCTCGCGGGCGACCGCCTGCTGGCGGTCAACACCCGGCCGACCGACCCGTTCGGCGGCCCGTCCGGCACCGTCGCGACGCTCCGCGACACCACCGAGCTGCGGGCCGTGACGGGCGTGGCGGCGGTGGCGCGGGAGCGGCTGACGCTGCTGTACGAGGCGGGCGTGCGGATCGGGACGACGCTGGACGTCACGCGGACGGCGCGGGAGCTGTCGGAGGTGGCGGTCCCCCGGTTCGCGGACTTCGTGACCGTGGAGCTGCTGGACCCGGTGCTGCGGGGGGAGGAGCCGACGGAGGTCCACACCGTGATGCGCCGCGCGGCCGTCAGCGGCGTGCGGGACGACCACCCGCTCCAGCCGGTCGGGGACCTCATCCGGTTCGACGTGCCGACGACGCCGATGGCCGCGGCGCTGGCGCGGGGGGAGGCGGTGCTGGAGGCGGACCTGACCGTGGCGCACGGCTGGCGGGAGCAGGACCCGGCGGGCGCCGACGTGGCCCTCGCGTACGGCATCCGCTCGCTGGTGTCCGTGCCCCTCCAGGCGCGCGGGGTCGTCCTGGGCATGGCCAACTTCTGGCGTTCGGCGCCGTCCGAGCGGTTCGAGGACGAGGACGTGGCCTTCGCGGAGGAACTGGCGGCGCGGGCGGCGGTGGCCGTCGACAACGCGCGCCGGTACACGCGGGAGCACGCCATGGCGGTGACGCTCCAGCGGAGCCTGCTGCCCCGGGTGCTGCCCGAGCAGGACGCGCTGGAGACCGCCTACCGCTACCTGCCGGCGCAGGCCGGGGTGGGCGGCGACTGGTTCGACGTGATCCCGCTGCCCGGCGCGCGGGTCGCGCTCGTCGTCGGGGACGTCGTCGGGCACGGTCTGCACGCGGCGGCGACGATGGGCCGGCTGCGGACGGCGGTGCACAACTTCTCCGCGCTCGACCTGCCTCCGGACGAGCTGCTGGGCCACCTCGACGAGCTGGTGTCCCGGATCGACGAGGAGGAGGCCGAGGACACCGGCGCCGGGATCACCGGGGCGACCTGCCTGTACGCCGTCTACGACCCGGTGACGGGCGACTGCTGCATGGCGACGGCGGGCCACTTCGCACCGGCCGTGGTGCGCCCCGACGGGTCGGTGGACTTCCCCGACGTGCCCGTGTTCCCGCCGCTGGGCCTGGGGGGCGGGCCGTTCGAGACGTACGAGGTGCGGCTCCCCGAGGGCAGCCGTCTGGCGCTGTACACGGACGGGCTGGTCGAGCACCGGCAACGGGACCTCGACGCGGGCCTGCGGCTGCTGCGCGACACGCTCGCCGAGGCGCCGGGGCGGACGCCGGAGGAGACCTGCCGGGCGGTGTTCGACGCGATGCTGCCGCCGCACCGCGGTGACGACATCGCCCTGCTGGTGGCCCGCACCCGGCTGCTGCCGCCGGACCGCGTGGCGGACTGGGACGTGCCGCCCGACCCGTCGGCGGTGGCGCCGGTGCGGGCGGCGTGCGTGCGGCAGCTGGAGCGGTGGGGGCTCGACGAGATCGGCTTCACCACGGAGCTGGTGCTCAGCGAGCTGATCACCAACGCGATCCGGTACGGCTCCGCGCCGATCCACGTGCGGATGCTGCGCGACCGGAACCTGATCTGCGAGGTGTCGGACGGCAGCAGCACCTCCCCGCACCTGCGGCGGGCGGCCACCACGGACGAGGGCGGGCGCGGCCTGTTCCTCGTGTCGCGGCTGGCGGGCCGGTGGGGCACCCGGTACACGCCGAGCGGCAAGGTGATGTGGACGGAGCAGTCGCTGACGGGCGGGCCGGCGCCGCTGGAGGTGCCGGCGCTCTTCGACGACGCGGCGTGGTGACGCCCCGCCGGCGGGCCGCCGTCGCCATCATGCGGGGATGACCCACCGCACCCGGCGCGTCCTCCTCCCGCCCCCCCTCGCCCTGGTCGGGGCGCTCGGCCTGCTGTCGGGTCCGGGCCCCGCCCCCGTGCTCGCCACGGGCACCGGCGCGGACCCCGGCGCGCGGGCCGCCCTCGCCGAGGCGCGGACCGCCGCCCGGCTGGAGGAGGTCCGCCGCGACCCGGGCCGGCTGCGGGACTTCCTCCGCCGCCTGCCCAAGGGCGGGGACCTGCACCACCACCTCGGCGGCGCCGTCCCGACCGAGTCCCTGATCCGGCTCGCCGCCGAGGACGGGCTGTGCGTCGTGGCGCGGACCCTGACCGCCGTCCGCCCGCCGTGCGGGCCGGGCGCGCGGCCCGCCGCCGACGCCCGTACCGACGCGGTGTTCCGTACGGCGCTGCTGCGGGCCTGGTCCATGGAGGGCTTCCCGCCCGGGCGGCCCGGCCACGACCACTTCTTCGCCACCTTCGGCCGGTTCGCGGAGGTCATCCGCCGCCACCGGGGCCGGCAGCTCGCCGAGGTGGCCGACTCGGTGGCCCGGCAGCACCAGTTCCACCTGGAGACGATGGTCACCCCGGTCGAGGACGCGGCGCGCGGCCTGGCCGCCGCCACCGGCTGGGACCCCGACCCGGCGCGGCTGCACCGGGCGCTGCTGGCCGGCGGCCGCCTGGACCGGCTCGTCGCCGCCGCCCGCGCGGAGGCCGACGCCGCGGACGCCGGGTTCCGCACGGCCTCCCGCTGCGGCACGCCCCGCCCGGCGCCCGGCTGCCGGCTCGTCGTCCGCCGGATCTCCCACGCGCACCGCAACAGCCCGCCCGAGGTGGTCTTCACCCAGCTCGCGCTGGGGATGCGGCTGGCGTCGCGGGACCCGCGGTTCGTCGCCGTGAACCTGGTCGAGCCGGAGGACGGGGCCGTCGCGCTCCGCGACTACCGGCTGCACATGCGCATGGTGGCCCACCTGCGGCGCGCCTACCCGCGCGCCCGTGTGACGCTCCACGCCGGAGAGCTGCGGCCCGGCCTGGTGAAGCCCGCGGACCTGGCGTTCCACATCGGGGAGGCGGTGGAGGTCGCGGGTGCCGGGCGGATCGGCCACGGCGTGGACCTGGTCCACGAGGACGGGTGGCGCGGGCTGCTCCGCACGATGGCCCGCCGCGAGGTGGCCGTCGAGGTGCCGCTCACCAGCAACGCCCAGGTGCTGGGCGTCACCGGCGCCGACCACCCCTTCCCCGTGTACCGGGCGCACGGCGTGCCGGTGGTGCTCGCCACGGACGACCCGGGCGTGTCGAGGACGGACGCCGGCCACGAGTACGCGCGGGCCGCGACCGTCCACGGCCTCGGCTACCGGGAGCTGAGGGACCTGGCCCGCGCCTCCCTGGAGTACGCGTTCCTGCCGGGCCGGAGCCTGTGGCGGGGCAACCCGACGGCGCACGGCTACCGGCCGGTCCCCGAGTGCGCCGCCGCGCCCCCCGGCCACGCCTCCCCGGGCGCCGCCTGCCGTCGGCTGCTGGCGGCCGGCGCGAAGGCGGCCGTGCAGTGGCGCCAGGAGGTGGCGTTCGCGCGGTTCGAACGGCGGCACGGCGGCTGAGACGGGCCGGCGCCCGGCGGGAGGACGCCTGCCGCGGACCGGCGGCTGAGACGGGCCGGCGACCGGGGAGGCGCCGGCTACAGGTGGCGGCGGACGGCGGACGCCGCCCGCTCGTACGCCTTGCGGGCCTCCACGGCGGCCTCGCGGGAGGCGACCTCCGCGACCGGCACGTCCCACCAGGCGGCCGCGCCGGGCGCCTCCGGTCCCGGCGCGGCCGTCTCGACGTACACGCAGGTGGGCCGGTCGGAGGCGCGGGCCTCGGCCAGCGCCGCCCGTACCTCCCCGACGGTGCGGGGGCGCAGGACGTCCATGCCGAGGCTGGCGGCGTTGGCGGCGAGGTCGACGGGGAGCGGTTCGCCGGTGAAGGTGCCGTCGGCGGCGCGGTGGCGGTAGGCGGTGGCGAACCGTTCGCCGCCGGTCTGCTCGGAGAGGCCGCCGATGGAGGCGTACCCGTGGTTCTGGACGAGGACCAGGTTGATCGGGAGCCGCTCCTGCACGGCGGTGACGATCTCGGTGGGCATCATCAGGTACGTGCCGTCGCCGACGAGCGCCCAGACGGGCGTGCCGGGCGCGGCGAGCTGCACGCCGATGGCGCCGGGGATCTCGTAGCCCATGCAGGAGTAGCCGTACTCCAGGTGGTACTGGCGCGGGGAGCGGGCGCGCCACAGCCGGTGCAGGTCGCCGGGGAGGGAGCCGGCGGCGTTGACGACGACGTCCCGGTCCCCGACGACGGCGTCGAGGGCGCCGACGAGCTGCGTCTGGGTCGGTACGGCGCCCTCGTCGCCGGCCCGCAGGGCGGCGGTGACGACGCGTTCCCAGCGTTGTCTGCCGGTGCGGTACTCCGCCTCGTACGCGGGCGCGACGCGGTGCCCGGCGAGGGCCTCGGCGAGCGCCGCGAGGCCGGCGCGGGCGTCGGCGACGAGGGGGAGGGCGGCCATCTTGTGGGCGTCGGACGCGGTGATGTTGAGGTTGACGAACCGGACGCCGGGCCGGGCGAAGAGGGTGCCCGACGCGGTGGTGAAGTCGGTGTAGCGGGTGCCGACGCCGATCACGAGGTCGGCGGTGCGGGCGATGTCGTCGGCGGCGGCGGTGCCGGTGTGGCCGATGCCGCCGAGGTCGGCGGGGTGGTCGTGGCGCAGGGAGCCCTTGCCGGCCTGGGTGGAGGCGACGGGGATGCCGGTGGCGTCGACGAGGGCCTTCAGGGCGTCCTCGGCCTCGCTGTGGTGGACGCCGCCGCCGGCGACGAGGAGGGGGCGCTTCGCGGCGCGGACGGCGCGGGCGGCCGCGGCCAGTTCGCCGCGGTCGGGGGCGGGGCGGCGCACGGTCCAGACCCGCTCGGCGAAGAACTCCTCGGGCCAGTCGTACGCCTCGGCCTGCACGTCCTGCGGCAGGGCGAGGGTGACGGCGCCGGTCTCGACGGGGTCGGCGAGGACCCGCACGGCGCGGAGCGCGGACGGGACGAGCGCCTCGGGGCGGGTGACGCGGTCGAAGTGGCGGGAGACGGGGCGGAGCGTGTCGTTGACGGACACGTCGGCGTGGACGGGGTGCTCCAGCTGCTGGAGCAGCGGGTCGGCGGTGCGGGTGGCGAAGTAGTCGCCGGGGAGGAGGAGGACGGGCAGCCGGTTGACGGTGGCGAGGGCGGCGCCCGTGACGAGGTTGGTGGCGCCGGGGCCGATGGAGGTGGTGACGGCCTGGGCGGAGAGCCGGTTCAGCTGCCGGGCGTAGCCGACCGCGGCGTGCACCATGGCCTGTTCGTTGCGGCCCTGGTGGAACGGCATGGCCTGCTCGCCGGCCTCCAGGAGCGCCTGGCCGACGCCGGCGACGTTGCCGTGGCCGAGGATGCCCCAGGTGCCGGCGACCAGTCGGCGGCGCACGCCGTCGCGTTCGGTGTACTGGGCCGTCAGGAAGCGCACCAGCGCCTGGGCGACGGTGAGGCGGCGGGTGGAGGGGCTCATCGGTACCTCACTGCGCGGGGGCGGTGTACAGGGGGAGGCGGGGGTCGACGGGCTGCCCGGGCCAGGTGGCGCGGATCCAGGCGTGGTCGGGGTGGTCGCGGATCAGCCAGGCGCGTTCGCCGTCGGGGCCGGCCATGACGTTGAGGTAGTACATGGGGTGGCCGGGCGCGGCGATGGACGGGCCGTGCCAGCCGTCCGGGACGAGGACGGTGTCGCCGTCGCGGACCTCGGCGAGGAGGTCGGTGTCCCGTCCGCGGCCGGACGGGGAGATCCGGTGGTAGCCGAGGCCGGGGCCGCCGCCGTCGCGGGCGGCGATCTCGAAGTAGTAGATCTCCTCCAGCCGCGACTCCTCGCCGGGGCGGTGCTCGTCGTGCTTGTGCGGCGGGTAGGAGGACCAGTTGCCGCCGGGGGTGAGGACCTCGACGGCGATGAGCCGGTCGCAGTCGAAGGTGTCGGCCGCGGCGAAGTTGTTGACCTGGCGGGAGCAGGTGCCGGTGCCGCGCAGTTCGACGGGGACGGCGGAGGCGGGGCCGCGGCGGACGGGCAGGCGGCGCTCGCAGCGGGCGCCGGCGAGGGCGAAGCGGCCGCCGCCGCGGGACGTGATCGTGACGTGGGTGTCGCGGGGGACGTACGCGAAGTCGGTGACGGCGCTGAACACGTCGGGGCGGCCGGCGAGGGGGAGGGTCCGCCCGTCGGCCGTGACGGTGCAGCCGCCGGCGAGCGGCAGCACGATCCACTCGGCGTCGCCGGTGTCGTACGCGTGCCGGCCGCCGGGCGGCAGGCGCAGGACGCGCAGCGCCGCGTGGCCCCAGCCGGCGGACGCGGGGCCGACGTCGACGGTGTACGGGCCGTTCGCGGCCGTACCGGCGGGCAGGTGGTGGCGGCTGGTCACGGGGGTCTCCCTCACAGTGGTGTGGCGGCGGCCAGCAGGGCGTCCACCTCGGCGGCGGTCGGCATGGCGGAGGAGCAGGCGAGCCGGGAGGCGACGAGGGCGCCGGCGGCGTTGGCGTACCGGGTGGTCCGTTCCAGGTCCCAGCCGGCGAGCAGCCCGTGGCAGAGGGCGCCGCCGAACGCGTCGCCCGCCCCGAGTCCGTTGACCACCTCGACCTCGACGGGCGGGACCTCGGCGGTGGTGCCGTCGCGGTGGACGGCGAGGACGCCGGCGGGGCCCTGCTTGACGACGGCGAGTTCGACGCCGGTGGCGAGGAGGGCGCGGGCGCAGGCGCGGGGTTCGCGGACGCCGGTGGCGATCTCGCACTCGTCGAGGTTGCCGACGGCGACCGTGGCGTGCCGCAGGGCCTCGGCGTAGCGGGCGCGGGCCTCGGCGGGGTCGTCCCAGAACGCGGGCCGCCAGTCGAGGTCGAGGACGGTGGTGCCGGCGCCGGCCCGGGCGCGCAGGGCGGCGAGGGTGGCGGTGCGGCTGGGTTCGGCGCTCAGTCCCGTGCCGGTCGTCCACAGGACGCGGGCGGCGCGCAGGGCGTCGTAGTCCAGTTCGCCGGGGTGGATCTCCAGGTCGGGGGCCTTGGGGCGGCGGTAGAAGTAGAGGGGGAAGTGGTCGGGCGGGAAGATCTCGCAGAAGGTGACAGGGGTGGGGAGGGCGTCGACGGGGGTGACCCAGCGGTCGTCGACGCCGAACTCCCGGAGCGCCTGGTGCACGTACGCGCCGAAGGGGTCGTCGCCGGTGCGGGTGACCAGGGCGGCGGACCGGCCGAGGCGGGCGGCGGCGACGGCGACGTTGGCGGCGGACCCGCCGAGGAACTTCCCGAACGTCTCGACCCGCGCCAGGGGCACGCCGGTCTGGAGGGGGTAGAGGTCGACGCCGACGCGCCCCAGGGCGATCAGGTCGAAGGGGCCGCCGGCGTCCCGGCTCGCGGTACCGGGGTCCGGCCCGGGGCCGGCAGCGGGGTCCGGGCCGGGACGGGAGGCGGCGGCCGGGCCGGGGCCGGTGGCGGCGGCCGGGCCGGAGGTGGCGGCGGCCGGATCGGGGCCGGTGGCGGCGGGTTCGGGCATGCGTGTCGCTCCTGGTGCCGGCGGGGCGGTCGGGGCCGGGGTGTCCCCAGGTGTCCTCCCCCGGGCCCGCCCCTCCCATCCCCCGGTCGCACGGCGGGGTGCCGGACAGATGGCCCAAACAGCGCTCGCGGCCCGGCATCATGCCGATATCGTCGGCGACCACCGCCGAACCGCCCGCACCAGACCGTCCGGCACCGCCCGGGCCCCGGGTGAAAGGACCGCGCATGGACACCGCCGGCACCCCGTCCCTCGACCGCATCAGGATCGGTTCCGCGCCGGACTCGTGGGGGGTGTGGTTCCCCGACGACCCCCTGCAGGTGCCCTGGGAGAGGTTCCTGGACGAGGTGGCCGAGGCCGGGTACGAGTGGATCGAGCTCGGCCCGTACGGCTACCTCCCGACCGACCCGGCCCGACTCTCGGACGAGACCGCGCGGCGCGGCCTGAGGGTCTCCGCCGGCACGGTCTTCACCTCCCTGCACCGCGGCCCGGCCGTCTGGGACGCCACCTGGGCGCGGGTGGGCCCGGTCGCGGAGCTGGCCCGGGCCATGGGCGCGCGGCACCTGGTGGTCATCCCGTCGTTCTGGCGGGACGACCGGACCGCCGAGATCGTCGAGCCGCCCGAGCTGAGCGCCGGGCAGTGGGCGGACCTCGCCCGCGGCACGGAGCGGCTGGGCCGCGAGGTGCGCGAGCGGTACGGCCTCGGCATCGTCGTCCACCCCCACGCCGACACGCACCTCGACACCGAGGAGCACGTCGAGCGGTTCCTCGACGCGACCGACCCCGACCTGGTCTCGCTGTGCCTGGACACGGGGCACTACGCGTACTGCGGCGGCGACAGCGTCAAGCTGATCGAGACGTACGGGGAGCGCATCGGCTACCTGCACCTCAAGCAGGTCGACCCGGCCGTCCTGGCGGAGGTCGTCGAGAACGGCCTCCCGTTCGGGCCGGCCGTGCGGCGCGGGGTGATGTGCGAGCCGCCGTCCGGCGTCCCCGCGCTCGAACCGGTGCTCGCGGCGGCGCAGCGGCTCGGCGTGGACCTGTTCGCCATCGTGGAACAGGACATGTACCCGTGCCCGCCGGACCGTCCGCTGCCGATCGCGGCGCGCACCCGCCGGTTCCTCCGCTCCTGCGGTGCCTGACCGGCAAACCCGCCACGACCCCCGATCCCCCCGACCTCCCGGACCCCGGGGAAGGAGACTCCCGACCATGACCCAGCGCGCAACGCTCGGCGTGGCCGTCGTCGGCGCCGGCCGGATGGGCGCCGACCACGTGCGCCGCATCGACCGGGTGATCAGCGGGGCGCGGGTGGCCGCCGTCGCGGACGTGGACGCCGAGCGGGCGAAGGCCGTCGCGGACGGTGTCGACGGCTGCGCGGCGTACACCGACCCGGCCGCCGCGATCGCCTCGCCCGACGTGGACGCCGTGCTCGTCGCCTCCCCCGGCCCGGCGCACGAGGCGGCGCTGGCGGCGGCGTTCCGGCGCGGGCTGCCGGTGCTGTGCGAGAAGCCGCTCACCCCGGACGCGGCGTCCGCGCTGCGGGTGCTGCGGGCGGAGGAGCGGCTGGGCAGGCGGCTGGTCCAGGTCGGTTTCATGCGGCGGTACGACGCCGAGTACCTGCGGCTGAAGGCGCTGCTGGACGACGGCGGGCTGGGGCGGCCGCTGATGCTGCACCACCGGCACCGCAACGCCTCCTCGCCGCCCTGGTTCACCGGCGAGATGCTCCTCGGCGACTCGGTGGTCCACGAGATGGACGTCACGCGGTGGCTGCTGGGGCAGGAGATCACGGCGGTGACGGTGCTGCGGCCGCGGCCGTCGGGGAACGCCCCCGAGGGCGTCGACGACCCGCAGTTCGTGGTCTTCGAGACGGACGGCGGCGCGCTCGCCGACGTGGAGGTCTACGTCAACTGCCGCTTCGGGTACCAGGTGCAGGCCGAGGCGGTGTGCGAGAACGGCACCGCGCGGATCGGCGACGTGCACGGGATGCTCGTCAACACGGCCGGCCGGTGGGGCGGGGTGATCGCGCCGGGGTTCGTGGAGCGGTTCGAGGAGGCGTACGACCGGCAGGTGCGGGCCTGGGTGGACGCCGCCCTGAGCGGTGAGGTCACCGGTCCGAGCTGCTGGGACGGGTACGCGGCGGCGGCCGTCTGCGAGGCGGGGCTCCGGGCGCGGGCGGAGGGCCGCCGGGTGGAGGTCGGGCTGGTGGAGCGGCCGGCCCTCTACCGCTGACGTACGCGGCCGGGCACCCGGCGGGCCGGGGGCCCGGCGCGTCGGGTGCCCGGGGCCGGGTCAGTACGGGCCGTTGACGTTGTCGATGGAGCCGTACCGGTCGGCGGCGTAGTTGCACGCGGCGGTGATGTTGGCGACCGGGTCGAACGGGTCCAGGGACGTGCCCGGCACGTGGTAGGCGCTGAACGTGGGGTCGATGACCTGGAGGAGGCCCTTGGAGGGCGTCCCGGCGGCGGCGTTCGAGTCCCAGTTGTTGATCGCGAGCGGATTGCCGGAGGACTCGCGCATGACGTTGCGGTGAATTCCGTCGTACGTTCCCGGAATTCCGTTGCGGGACATGATGTCCAGCGATTCCTTGATCCAGCCGTCGAGGTTGTCGGCGTACGACTTCACCGCGACGGGAGTGACCACGGCGCGGGCCGCGGAACGGTCGGCGCGCTCCGCGGTGGACGCCTTCGCGGTGGGCTTCTTCGCGGCCGGCGCCTTGGCGCCGACGGTGAGCTTCAGGCCGGGCCGAATGAGTGACGGGTCGTCACCGATGGCCTTCTTGTTGTCCTCGTACAGCTTCTTCCAGCCGCCGCTCACGGAATGGTCGTCGGCGATGCCGGACAGGGTGTCGCCGAGGGCCACGGTGTACGTCACGGGCTTGGCGGCCTTGTCGGCGGCGGTCGGCGCGGCGGCGGGCTTCCCGGCGACGGCGACCACGGCGGGCGCCGCGCTCGGCGCGGCGGTGGCGGTGGCGGCGCCGGTCAGGGGCAGGGCGAGGACGGCTCCGCCGGTGCTCGCGACGACGAGCCCACGGCTGAGGCGGCTGCTCTTGGGACGACGGTGCTTACCCTGTGCGGGCATGGGGCGTTCCTCTCCGACGCCTGCGAGGTGAGCTGTCGGGTTCGGACGGGAGATGTCCGGCCGCGGTCGCCCGCGACTTCACCCCTAGCCGCCCCGGATTCCGGGACGGCGACTTACCTGGTTCCCCCGCTCCTGCCGAGCGTGAATGTGTGAGTGCCGGAGTCCGGAAGGCGGCAGGATTCGGCGTTCCCTCCGGATTGACGGTGACCGTAAACGAAATCAAGCGGGCGGAACAAGGCCCGGAATTCCGGCCGGTGATCCATTGGAGGCCCGCTCGGGGGTGAATTCCGCGGCCCCGCACGGCGACCGGGGAATTCCGCCGTCCGCCCGCCGTGACCGACATCACGGATTACGGCTTCCGTGCGGACTCCCTCCTCGCACCCCAAAAGACCCCAGATGCACCCCATTTGCCGTAAATGCCTAAATGGAATCAAACGGACACAAGCCCTGAACCGCCGCCGTTCGGGTGACCGGAACGCCCGAACGGCGTCCGGGGCGGGCGAGAGCGGTTGCGTCCCCCACCCGAGCCCCGAGGGTGGGGGAAGGGGAATCGAGCGAAAAGGGGCGAAACGTGCAGAAAGCACCGACGAGGTCGTCACCGCGCCGGATTCTCGCGACCGCGGTCGCGCTGCTGGGACTGGCCGCGGTCGCGGCGACGGTCCCCGCGCCGGTGGCGCGGGCGACGCGGGCCGTGCCCGCCGCGCCCGCCCCCGGCTCGGTCATCGCCGACTGGGCCCGGCTGACGGCGCAGATCGTCGACTCCGGGGGCCGCCTGACCCCGCCGGAGGAGGCGGTCTGGCACGCCTTCGTCTCGGCGGGCATGTACAACGCGGTGGTCGGGATCGAGGGCCGCTACGAGCCGTACCGCTGGAACGGGCGGGCGCCCCGCACCGCCTCCCCCGTGGCCGCCGCCGCGACCGCCGCCCACGACGTGCTGCTGCACTACTTCCCGCAGGCGACGGCCCGGCTGAGGACCGCCCACGCCGCCTCGCTCGCCGCGGTGCCGGACGGGCCGGCGGAGGAGGCCGGGGTGGCGTTCGGCCGCCGCGCGGCCGCCCACATCGTCGCGTCGCGCCGGGGCGACGGCATCGGCGCCCCGGTCCCCTTCCCAGCCTCCACCGCCCCCGGCGTGTGGCGCCCCACGCCGCCCGATTACCGGCCCTTCGCCACCGCGTGGCTGGCGCGGCTGCGCCCGCTGCTCATCGACCGGCCCGAGCGCTTCCGCCCCGGTCCGCCGCCCCCGCTGACGTCCTCCCGCTACGCCGCCGACCTGAACGAGGTGAAGGCGTACGGCGCGAAGGACAGCCCGGTGCGCACCCCGGAACAGACCGCCACGGCGCGGTTCTTCACCAACCTCGACCTGCAGGGCGCCCTGGCGGACCGTGCCGCGCGGGACGGCCTCGACCTGGTCGACACGGCCCGCCTGTTCGCCGCCGTGAACACCGTCCAGACCGACGCCGTGATCGTCGCCTGGGACGCCAAGCTGCACTACGGCACCTGGCGCCCCATTACCGCGATCCGCGAGGCCGACCGGGACGGCAACCCGCGCACCCGCCCCGACCCCGCGTGGGAACCGCTCCTGGAGACCCCCGCCCACCCCGACTACCTCAGCGGGCACACCACCACCGCCGGCGCCCTGACCCGGACGCTGACGCTGCTGTCCGGCAGCCCGGACCTCGACCTGCGCATCACGTCGATCACCGCGCAGGAGACCCGCCACTACACCTCCGCCCGCGCCTACGACCGGGACTGCGTGGACGCCCGTACCTGGGCGGGCATCCACACCCGTACGGCGAACACGGTCGGCACGCGGGCGGGCCGGCAGGTGGCCGCCTGGGCGCTCGCCCGCCACTTCCGCCCGCTGGACGGCTGACCCGCGGGCGGCGCCGGCGGCCCGTCAGAGGACGGCGTCGAAGGCGTCCCAGTACCGGGCGACCTGCACGCGCGCCCGGAACGGCGCCGCCGCGTCCCCGGTGCCCGCGTACCGCCACATGACACCGGCCCCGTCGCGGGCGAGCAGCTCCGGGTGGCCGTCCGCCGTGACGTCGCCGTACGCCACGAGCACGTCGTAGACGTTCCAGCCGGTGCCGATCTGCCTGCGGGCCTGGAACGGGGCGCCCGGGTCGCCGGTGCCCCGGTGGAGCCACAGGACGCCGGAGCCGTCGCGGGTGAGCAGGTCGGCCTTCCGGTCGCCGGTGACGTCGAGACCGCCGGTCAGGGAGGAGTAGACGCCCCAGCCGGTGCCGACCTGGCGGCGGGCCTCGAAGGGCCGCGCCGGGTCGTCCGTGCCCGGGTAGAGCCAGAGCGCGCCCGAGCCGTCCACGGCCAGCAGGTCGTGGCGGCCGTCGCCGGTCAGGTCGCCGGCGCCGCGGATCGACCGGTAGACGCCCCAGCCGGAGCCGACCCGCACCGGCGGCCTGAGGGCGGTGTGCGTCCCGCCGGCGAGCTCGTGGTACCAGAGCACGCCGGACGCGTCGCGCGCCACCACGTCGCCGCCGCGGCCGCGGACGTCGATCGGCGCGAGCTTGGTGAGGCGGTCGTAGTGGCCCCAGCCCGTGCCCAGGCCCTTGCCCCACTCGACGTCCAGCGGCCCGCCCTCCCCGTGGTGGTGGCTGTAGGCGCGCAGGGCGCCGTTCCGGTCGCGGGCGAGGACGTCCCAGTCCATCGGCACGGGCTGGACGCCGGCCACGTCGAACCGCCCGGCGGCGGTGGCGTCGGAGGCCCCCGACGCGGAGGCGAAGCGGGCGTCCACGACGACGTGCCAGGAGGGCACGGTGTCGGACGCGGAGACCCGGTAGGCGAGGGTGTGCCGGCCCGCCGGCAGTTCGCAGCGCACCGCGCCGCCGAGCAGGTCGTGCGCCGGATAGGTGCACGGCTGCTCCGCGCCGTCCGGGGCGCCGACGGTCAGGCCGATGGTCCACTCGTCGCGCTGGCCCCAGGGCCGCTGGTCGTCGGCGGTGGCGAAGCCGAGGGTCAGCACGCCGCCCTCCGCCGCGTCGACCGTCACCGTGTGGACGGCCTGGCCGCCCCGGGCGAGTCCGGGCGTGGCGAGCGCCACGGAGCCGGCGGTGCCGTCCGCGGCGTGCGCCGCCGTTCCGCCCGCCCCCGCCAGCCCCGTGGCCAGCAGCGCCCCGGCCGCTCCCGCGACGCCCAGCCGGCGCCGTCCTTCACGCAGAATCGTCCGCATACCGCGGTCCCTCCCCGAACCTCGTGCACGACGTGACCGATGCCGTCGGCGCGCCCGGCGCGACCGACGCCTCGTCGCACCCTACCCGCGCGGGAGGGGCCGGCTGACGCCCGGTCAGGCGGCGGGGGCCAGGTCGGCCAGCCCGAACAGGAGGGCGTAGCCGCGGGGCAGGCCGGCGAGGATCCGCCGGGTGAGGTCGCCGCCCGCGTACGCGCCGACGACGGTCAGGACGGTGGAGGTGGCCCAGCGGGCCTCGGCGGGGGTGAGCGGCGCGAGGGCGCGGGCGACGCGCTCGACGAAGCCGGGCGCGGTGACGGGCTCCGTGACCGGGACCTGGGTGACGAGGAGGGCGCCGGCCTCGGCGGGCAGGACCCGTACCAGTTCGCAGCGCTCGTCGCCGACGACGTGCCCGCCCAGCACCGTCAGCACGGCCCGCAGGACGCGCTCCGCCTCCGCGTCGGAGTCGTAGCGGCCGGCGGTGCGAATGCGGTCCACGAGTTCCTGCCACGTCATGCCGGAAAGCCTTTCCTCCCCGGTCGCCCGCGCGGGGCGACCGTGTGTGTCGTCTGTGGTGGTCAGGCCGCCCGCGGGCGGCCGAAGAGAAGGTCGTACCCCGGGGGGAGCTGGAGCAGGACGCGCCGTACGAGGTCCTCGCCCGCGGCGTCGGCGACGACGCTCAGCACGGCGCCGGCGTCCCACTGGGCGGTCTCCTCGGTGGCTCCCTCGATCCACGCCGCGGTGGCGCGGGTGAACCGCTCCGGGGAGAGGGGTTCGGCGGCCTGGAGGGGGTTGAGCAGGATCAGCTCGAAGGTCTCCGGCAGCCGGGCCGCCAACTCGGCGCGCACCTCCCCGACGAGGTGCGCGCCGAGCAGGGCCAGGACGACCCTGGCGGCGCGCTCCGCCTCGTGCGGGGAGGTGTACTCGCCGCGCTCCCGGACGGCCTCCAGGAACGGCTCCCATCGCATCCGCATCATGTGCCCCTTCCGGCCGGCGGAGGACGGATTCCTCCGTCCTCCGCGTGCGCTGCGAGCGGGGTCGGGTCAGCTCCCGAGCTGCTTGCGCGAGCCGTCACCGAGGGCGCTGATGCTGATCTTGCGCGGCTTGGCGCGTTCGGCGATCGGGATGCGCAGGGTCAGCACCCCCGCGTCGTAGTCGCCCTTGATGTTCTCCACATCGAGGGTATCGGCCAGCATCACCTGGCGGGAGAAGACCCCCAGAGGGCGCTCGGACAGCTCCATCTGGACGCCCTCGGCCCTCGTCGGCGGCCGGCGCTCGGCCTTCACCGTCAGCATGTTCCGCTCGACGTCGACGTCGATGGCGTCGGGGTCCACGCCGGGCAGGTCGAAGGCGATCACGTACTCGTCGCCTTCGCGGTACGCGTCCATCGGCATCGCGGTGGGACGCGACCACGTCCCGGACGTGCCGAGGAGCCGCTGGGCGATCCGGTCGAACTCCTGGAACGGATCGGTGCGCATCAACATCGTGAAACACCTCCACTGGCTCGCTTGCTCCATGCCAATGCGGTCACCTGACTCCCGTTGTAACATGTCATCGCAACGATGACAAGCCATCCCGTCGTCGGAACGACGACGATGGAGGATCCCGTGGAGGAGGACCCGTGAGCGAAGCCGAGCAGCCGACGCCCCCCTCACCGGCCCCCGGCTCCTTCGTCGCCGCCGCGGCCGCGCTGAGCGCGATCGACGAGGCGATCCGCACGGCGCACGGGACCCCGGCGGGCGGGACCCCGGCGGACGGGGGGCCGCCCGGGCCGGGGAGCCCCTCGCCCGGCACGGAGGACGCCCTCGCGGCGCTGCTGCTGCTCAGGGAGGTGCGGCGGCGGCTGGCGGACTGGGAGCCCGCGCTCATCGAGACGGCCCGCTCGGCCGGCGCCAGCTGGGCCGACCTCGCCGGCCCGCTCGGCGTGGCCAGCCGGCAGGCGGCCGAGCGCCGGTACCTGCGCCTGCGGCCGGGCGGCGGCCCCGACGTGACGGGCGACCAGCGGGTCAAGGCGACCCGCGACCGGCGGGCCGCCGACCGGTCGGTGAGCGCGTGGGCCCGGCGCAACGCCGCGGACCTGCGGCAGCTCGCCGGGCAGATCACGGCGCTCGGCGACCTCGCCCGGCAGGCCCGGTCGCCGATCGGCCGGCTCACCGAGGCGCTCGCCGGGGACGACGCGGCCGGTCTCCTCGGCCCGCTCGCCGACACCGGCCCGCACCTGCGGGGCCGGCACCCGGAACTGGCCGCGCGGGTCGAGGACGTGACGCGGCGGACGGACGAGCTGCGCCGGGCCAGCGACCACGACCGGCGCTCCCTGGGCTGACCGCGGGCCCGCCGCCGGGGGCCCGCACGCGGGCCGACGCCTCCCCCGCCCGGCCGGGGAGGCGTCGGCCACTCGGGTGGCCGTGTGCCGCGACCGCCCGTGCCGCGCGCCCGGTGCCGCCGCCGGGACCTACCGTCGGCCGCATGCCAGGAGAGGTCCGGGAGGACGCCGTCCGCCACCGGCCGGTACCGGCCGGTGGGCGCGGCACCGGGACGGGTGCCGGACGCCGCGCGCCCGGCCGGGACCGCGGGCGCGGCAAAGCGCGCGGGCGCCGCGTGCCGCGCGGGCTGCGGGCGCTGCTCGTGCTGCCGCTGCTGGCCTCGCCGCTGGCGTCCTGCGGCTCCGGTGAGCACGCCGGGGTCCCCACGCTGAACTGGTACAACTTCCCCGACGACTCGGGGGCGCTGGACTCCGCCGCGCGCAACTGCACCCGCGCGGCGAAGGGCCGCTACCGGATCGTGTACCACAAGCTGCCCCGCACCGCGGACGGGCAGCGGCAGCAGCTGGTGCGCCGGCTGGCGGCCGAGGACGACTCGATCGACGTCATGGGCCTGGACGTCACGTGGGCCGCCGAGTTCGCCGAGGCGGGCTGGATCCTGCCGTGGACCGGTCGGACGCGCCGCCTCGCCGAGCAGGGCACCCTCCGGGTGCCGCTCCAGACCGGCACGTGGAAGGACCGGCTGTACGCGGTCCCGTACAACACCAACACGCAGCTGCTCTGGTACCGCGCCGACCTCGTCGACGAGCCGCCGCGCACCTGGGCGCAGATGCTGGACGCCGCCCGCCGGCTGGCCGCCGAGGGCAAACCGCACCTCGTCGAGATCCAGGGCGCCCAGTACGAGGGACTGACGGTCTGGTTCAACACGCTCGTGGCCAGCGCGGGCGGCTCCGTCCTCGACGCCGGGGCGACCGCCCCGTCGCTGGGGCGGCCGGCGGTCCGGGCGGCCACGATCATGCGGGACCTCGCCAGGTCCCCGGCGGCCGACCCGTCGCTGCCGAACCAGATGGAGGACCAGAACCGGCTGGCGATGGAGTCCGGGCGGGCGGCGTTCCAGCTGAACTACCCGTTCGTCCACCCGTCGATGAAGGCCAACAACCCGGAGCTGTTCCGGCACTTCCGCTGGGCGCCGTACCCGAGGGTGGACGCCTCGCGGCCCGCCAGGCCGACGATCGGCGGGATCAACCTCGCGGTCGGCGCGTACTCCCGCCACCCCCGGCAGGCGTTCGAGGCGGTGCTGTGCCTGCGCAACCGGGAGAACCAGATCGCGGCCGCCGTGGACGGCGGGCTGCCGCCGACGCTGCGGGAGCTGTACTCGGACGAGGAGTTCGTCCGGAACTACCCGTTCGCCGACGCCATCCGCCAGGCGCTGGAGAACGCGAGCGTCCGCCCCCGCACCCCCGCCTACCAGAACGTGTCCATCGTCATCGCCCACACGCTGTCCCCTCCCTCGGCGATCGACCCCCGTCGGTCCGTGGAGACCATCGAGGGCCAGATCGCCGACGCCCTCCAGTCGAAGGGGCTGATCCCGTGAGACCCGCGACGAGGGAACGGGCCGGGAGCGGCGCGCCGGTGCCGGGAGCGGCGGCCGCCGCGCGGCTCTCCGCGGGCGCGCGGCAGGAGCGCCGGCTCGGCTGGCTGCTGTGCGCGCCCGCCGTGCTGGTGATGGCGGCCGTGACGGCGTATCCGATCGGCTACGCGGTCTACCTGTCGCTGCAACGCTACGACCTGCGCTTCCCCGACCGGGCGGAGTTCGTGGGGCTGGGCAACTACGCGGCGGTGCTGTCGTCCCCGTTCTGGTGGGAGGCGTTCGGGGTGACGCTGTTCATCACCGTCGTGTCCGTCACGGTCGAGCTGGTGCTCGGGATGGCGCTGGCGATGGTGATGCACCGCACCGTCCTGGGGCGCGGCACGGTCCGCACGGCGGTCCTCGTCCCGTACGGCATCGTCACCGTCGTCGCCGCGTTCTCCTGGCAGTACGCCTGGACGCCCGGTACGGGGTACCTCGCCGCGCTGCTGCCGGCCGGCGAGGCGCCGCTGACGGAGCAGTGGCCGGCGCTGGGACTGATCATCCTGGCGGAGGTGTGGAAGACGACGCCGTTCATGGCGCTGCTGCTGCTCGCCGGGCTGGCGCTGGTGCCGGAGGAGACGCTGCGCGCCGCGATGGTGGACGGGGCGGGCGGGTGGCAGCGGTTCGTCCGGGTGACGCTGCCGCTGATGAAGCCGGCCGTCCTGGTGGCGCTGCTGTTCCGCACCCTGGACGCGTTCCGCGTCTTCGACAGCGTCTTCGTGCTGACGGCGGGCGCGCACGGCACCGGCTCGGTGTCGATCCTCGGCTACGACAACCTGTTCACCGCGCTCAACCTCGGCATCGGGTCGGCGGTCTCCGTGCTGATCTTCCTGTGTGTGGCGCTGATCGCCTTCGCTTTCGTCAGGCTGTTCGGGGCGGCCGCCCCCGGATCCGGGGAGGGTGGTCGCTGATGGCGCGTGCGGGGAAGCGGCATGCGGCCGGGTGGGCCGTCGCCAACGTCGTCGTCGTGGCGTACGCGCTGTTCCCGGTGTGGTGGATCGCGGCGCTGTCCTTCAAGGACCCCACGACGCTGACGGACGGCAACTTCGTCCCCGTGAAGTGGACGTGGGACAACTACCGGGGGATCTTCGAGACCGCGGAGTTCACCCGGGCGCTGGTCAACTCGATCGGCATCGCGCTGATCGCCACGGTCATCGCCGTGGCGCTGGGCACGATGGCCGCGTACGCGGTGGCCCGGCTGCGCTTCCCGGGCAAGCGGCTGCTGATCGGGCTGTCGCTGTTGATCGCGATGTTCCCGCCGATCTCGCTGGTGTCGCCGCTGTTCGACATCGAGCGGGCGCTGGGGCTGTTCGACACGTGGCCGGGGCTGATCCTGCCGTACATGACCTTCTCGCTGCCGCTGGCGATCTACACCCTGTCGGCGTTCTTCCGGGAGATCCCGTGGGACCTGGAGAAGGCGGCGAAGGTGGACGGGGCGACGCCCGCGCAGGCGTTCCGGCTGGTGATCGCGCCGCTGGCGGCGCCCGGGGTGTTCACGACGGCGATCCTGGTCTTCATCTTCTGCTGGAACGACTTCCTCTTCGCGATCTCCCTCACCTCGACGCAGTCGGCGCGGACGGTCCCGGCGGCGATCGCGTTCTTCACCGGCAGCAGCCAGTTCCAGCAGCCGGCCGGGTCGATCGCCGCCGCCGCGATGGTGATCACCGTGCCGATCATCGTCTTCGTGCTGCTGTTCCAGCGTCGCATCGTCGCCGGACTGACCTCGGGGGCCGTCAAGGGCTGACCGGCGGCCCGCCCGACCCCCACCCCTACGGCACCCCTCCAAGGAGCTCCCACCGTGGCCGAGATCGTGCTCGAGGGCATCACCAAGCGGTACCCGGACGGCGCCGTGGCCGTGCGGGACGTCGACCTGACCGTCGCCGACGGGGAGTTCGTCATCCTGGTGGGCCCCTCCGGCTGCGGGAAGTCCACGACCCTCAACATGATCGCGGGGCTGGAGGACATCTCCGAGGGCACGCTCCGCATCGGCGGGCAGGTCGTCAACGACAAGGCGCCCAAGGACCGCGACATCGCCATGGTCTTCCAGAGCTACGCCCTCTACCCGCACATGAGCGTGCGGGAGAACATGGGCTTCGCGCTGCGCCTGGCGAAGACCGACAAGGCGGTGATCCGGGAGAAGGTGGAGGAGGCCGCCCGCATCCTCGACCTCACCGAGCACCTGGACCGCAGGCCGGCGAATCTGTCGGGCGGCCAGCGGCAGCGCGTCGCCATGGGCCGCGCCCTCGTCCGCGCCCCCAAGGCGTTCCTGATGGACGAGCCGCTGTCCAACCTGGACGCGAAGCTGCGCGTGCAGATGCGCACCCAGATCTCCCGGCTCCAGCAGCGGCTCGGCACCACGACCGTGTACGTGACGCACGACCAGACCGAGGCGATGACGCTCGGGGACCGCGTGGTGGTGATGCGCGGCGGTGTCGTCCAGCAGGTCGGCACGCCCCAGCACCTGTACGACCAGCCGCGCAACCTGTTCGTGGCCGGGTTCATCGGGTCGCCCGCGATGAACTTCCTGCACGCCACGCTGGAGGAGGGCCTGCTGCGCACCGCGGTCGGGGACCTGCCGGTGGACGCGGGGCTGCGCGGGCGGCTGGAGCGGGCGGACGCGCCGCGGGACCTGATCGTGGGCCTGCGGCCGGAGGCGTTCGAGGACGCGGCGCTGGTGGACCCGGACCTGCCGGGCGCCCGGTTCACGGCGACGGTGGACGTCGTGGAGTCCCTGGGCTCCGACGTGTACGCCCACTTCACGGAGGAGGGCTGGGAGCCGGCGACGAGCGCGGACCTCGCGGAGCTGGCGGCGGACTCCGGGACGGCGGAGGCCGGGGGCGGCGGGCACCAGATCATCACCCGGCTCGGCACGACGACCCGGGTGCGGGAGGGCGGCCGGGCGGAGCTGTACGTCGACACCTCGGGCATGCACGTCTTCGATCCGCGGTCCGGCGCCAACCTCACCCGCCGCGAGGCGGCCGCGGACGGCCGCTGACGGCGCCCGGCCGACGGGAGCGGCCCCCGCCGACCCGTTCGGCATCTCATCCCACTAATGGCGTGGCCCCGTCAAGATCGCGTGGCGCGGTCTCCGCGAGCCCACATAACTGACGACGCCACCCCGCCCTCCCGGGTCGGGCGCGCCGGTGGAGCGCGTACGTCGCTCGCCCCTCACCGACCGATCGGAGTCCTCCGTGAGACTGTCCGCGCGCTGCGCATCCGCCGCCCTCCTCCTGCTGCTGCCGTTCGCGGCCGCCCCGGCCACCGCGGCCGATTCCGACACCGCACCGCGCCGCACCGCGCCCGCCCCCCTGCGTCCCGCGGCGGCGGGCGGGATCGACGGCCAGTACATCGTCACCCTCGAACCGACCGCGGCCTCCGCCCAGGTGGCCCGACTCGCCGGGGTCACCCCGCTGTTCTCGTACGACAAGGCGCTGCGCGGCTTCGCCGCGAAGCTGTCGCCGGCGCAGCTGTCGGACGTGCGGTCGATGCCGGAGGTCACGGCGGTCGAGCAGGACGCACGGGTCACCGCCGCCCCGGTCCCGGCGACGCGGGCCGTCGCGAACAGCTGGGGCCTGGACCGGATCGACCAGCCGTTCCTGCCGCTGAACGGCCAGTTCAACGTGAACACCACCGGTTCCGGCGTGTGGGCGTTCATCCTCGACACCGGCATCGACTACGGCCACCCGGAGTTCGCCGGCCGGGCGTACTACGGGTACGACGCGATCGGCGACGGGCGCAACGGCCAGGACTGCAACGGCCACGGCACCCACGTCGCGGGCACCGTCGGCGGCGCCTCCTACGGGGTGGCCCGCGAGGTGAGGCTGGTCAGCGTGCGGGTCCTCAACTGCCAGGGCAGCGGCTCCCTGTCCGGCGTCATCGCCGGCCTGGACTGGGCGGCGGGGAGCTCGGCCCGGCCCGCGGTGCTCAACGCCTCGCTCGGCGGCCCGCGCTCCGAGGCGGTCAACGCGGCGGCCACCGCCCTGTCCGACCGGGGCGTCCTGCCGGTCGTCGCGGCCGGCAACAGCTCCGTCGACGCGTGCGGCTTCTCCCCCGCCGGCGCGGCCCGGGTCATGACCGTCGGCGCCACCAACCACCTGGACCAGGAGGCGTCGTTCTCCAACTTCGGGCCCTGCCTGTCGATCTACGCGCCCGGCACGCAGATCAGGTCGGCCAGGCTGGGCGGCGGCAGCACCCAGCTGAGCGGCACGTCCATGGCCAGCCCGCACGTCGCCGGGGTGGCCGCCCTGTACAAGGCGCAGAACCCGTCCGCGTCGTCCGGCGCGGTCGCCGGGTGGATCGTCGAGCAGTCCGTGAAGGACGTCCTCACCGTGACCAAGAGCTCCCCGAACCGGCTCGTCCAGACCGGCGGCCTGTGAGCCGCCGCCCGCCTCCGGGCCTGCCCGCCCGCCGACCGGAGGCGGGCGGGCCCCTTACCGGGCGTCGTGACCGCGACCGGGCCCTTCGTCCGGTAGCGTCCGGCCGGTGAGCGTGCGATTCCAGGAGCTCGACTGGCGTCCGACCCCGATCGGCGAGATCAGCCTGCGGCGCCGCCGCGACCCGGTGTCGGGCGCGGACGTGTACGAGGTGAAGCTCGACGACGCGTACCTGATGTCGAGCCTCTTCACCGAGGGCGAGGTCGCGCTCGCCCGGCTCGGGCTCGCCGCGCTGGACGGCGCCGTCGGCCCGCTGGACGTCGCGGTGGGCGGCCTGGGCCTCGGGTACACCGCGCGGGCGGCGCTGGACGACGCGCGGGTGGGTTCCCTGGTGGTCGTGGAGGCGCTGGCGGAGGTCGTCGAGTGGCACGAGCGGCGGCTCGTCCCGCTCGGTGCGGCCCTGACCGGCGACCCCCGGTGCCGGTTCGTGCACGGGGACTTCTTCGCGCTGGCCGCGGGGCCGGACGGCCTGGACCCGCCGCGGCCGGGGCGCCGCTTCGACGCCGTGCTCCTGGACGTGGACCACTCGCCGCGCCGCGTGCTGCACCCGCGGCACGCGGCGCTCTACCGGCCCGCCGGGCTGCGGGCCCTCGCCGGGCACCTGCGGCCCGGCGGGGTCTTCGCCCTGTGGTCGGACGACCCGCCGGACGAGGCGTTCACCGCCGTGCTCGCCGGGGTGTTCGCGCGGGCGGAGGCCCATGTGGTGGCCTTCCCCCACCCGCTGCGGGGCGGCACGGCGGCGAACACCGTGTACGTGGCGCGCCTCGGTCCCTCCTGACCGGGGCCCGGTGGGCGGGGCGCCCCGCCCACCGGAGCGCGGGGCACCGGCGCGGCCCCCTCCGGGAGCCGGGTGCCCCTCCGGCTCACGCGCCCCGCAGGTGGCCGAGGACCGTGCGCACGGCCTGCTCCACGGCCCCGCGGGTCTCGTCCGTGTGGTCGACGGTCTCGAAGCCGTGGCGCGCGCCCGGTACGTCGACCACCTCGACGGCCGCCCCGCAACCGGCCGCGGTGGCGAGGAACTCCTCGACGGTCGCCGCGATCTCGGGCCGTTCGCGCTCCACGCGGGTCACCACGAGCGGCAGCCGGCCGGCCGTGCGGACCGCGTCGGCGGGCCGGAAGCGCGACCCGGTCATCCCCCAGGCGGACATCGGCGCGAACAGCGGGTACGTCGCGGCCACGCAGCGCAGCCACGGCGGTGGCGCGGCGATCCACTGCGCGGACAGCAGCGCGCCGGCGGAGAAGAACCACAGCGCGACCCGGCCGGCGTCGACGCGCGGGTCGGCCCGTACGAGGGCGACGGCGTCGGCGACGTCCTCGGCGGCGCGCGCGTAGTCGGCGATGTCGTGCAACCGGTGGTCGAGGGTGACCCCGACGGCGCCGAGGCCGGCGACGTACCCGGCGTAGCCGGTGAAGGCGGGCCAGTCGCGCGGGGTCGGGCGCACTCCTGCGGGCACGGGGCCGCCGTGCACGAACACCACCGCCGGCAGGGGCCGCCCGGGTCCGGCGCCGTCGGGGAGGTACAGGTCGACGGCGCCGTGCCGTTCGCGGTGCCGCTCGGGCACGTCCAGCAGGAACGGCCGCAGGTGCGGCGGCGGTTCGGCCCCGGCGGGGGTCAGCCGGTGGCCCTCGCCGGCGGCCGCGCCGAGCAGGGCGTCCGCGAGCTCCCCGGGCATCGACAGCATCGGCCAGTGGCCGGTGGCGAGTTCGAAGAACGTCACCCGGGGGTCGGCGAGCGCCTGGAGCCGGGGGTCGCCGAGGTCGACGAGTCCCTGGACCGTCTCGATGCCGGCTCCGCCGGCGCTGCAGAGCACCCCGGTCGTCGGCACCCGCGCGGCCGCGCCGGTCAGCCGGAGCGGCGCGGTGAGGGTGCGCGGCGGCTGCGGCACGGCCAGCCGGGTGAGCCGCTCCAGGGCGGCCGCGGGGACGCCCTCGGTGCTGCCCCAGCGGCCCCACGCGTCGGGCGTCGCGGGCGGCGCCACCGGCTCGTCCCCGGCGTCCGGCCGCAGCAGCCGCTCGCGCACCTCCCCGTCGGGGAGCAGCTTCAGCGCCGGGTCGCCGTCCTGCGGCATGCCCGCGTCCAGGTGGACGACCCGGGCGGTCCTTCCGGGGCGCAGGTCGGCGGCGCCGAGCACGGGGTGGATGCCGTATCCGTGCCCGACGAGCACGACCCGCTCCGCGGCGGCCCCGTCGACGAGCCGCACCACGTGCCGGACGTGGGCGTCCAGGTCCGTGCCGGGGTCCGCCGGGAGGGCCGCCGCGTGCACCTCGGCGCCCGCCTCCCGGAGCCGGCCGGCCACCTCGTCCCAGATCCACCCGCCGGTGAAGACTTCCCCCACCAGTACGAACGCCGTCATGAGTCCTCCTCGTCCTCGCTTCGCACCGCACGCTAGGAGCTCCCCCTGGGGGAGATTCAAGGAGGTCCGGGGCGCGGAAAACCCGGTGCCGCGCGTCCGGGCCGCTCACTACACTCGCGGTGCGCGCCGCCGGCACACCGCCGCGACGCGCCGCCGCGTGTGACCGGACGACGAGTGAAGGGGGCCCGACCGTGCGAGACCGCACCGCTGTCGCCCCCTGGTCGCGGTACGACGTGATCCCGGTGTCCTCGTAGGCCCGGTGCCCGCTGCGCGGCCGGCACCGGCCGTTCCGTGACGAGACGCCACCCCTCCCCGCCCCACCCGGCCGTTCCGCCGGGGCCGCTCCGGCCCGCCGGCGAGCCGTGCGGGCGCGAGGGCCGCCCGGCCGTGCCCGGGCGCGTCCGCCACGGGTGATCGCGCCGCCCACGACACGCTTCACCGGCAGAAAGGCCACGGGCCGTGCGTACCGACCCGCGACACCCCTCCCCCACCCCCCTGACCGCCGTGCGGAACCTCGGCGTCCTCGCCCACGTGGACGCCGGGAAGACCACCGTGACGGAGCGGATCCTGTACCTGACGGGCGCCGTCCACAAACGGGGCGAGGTCCACGACGGGACGACCGTCACCGACTTCGACGCGCAGGAACGCGACCGGGGCATCACCATCTTCGCGGCGGCCGTGAGCTGCGTCTGGGACGGCCACCGCGTCAACCTCATCGACACCCCGGGCCACGTCGACTTCTCCGACGAGGTGACGCGCTCCCTGCGCGTCCTCGACGGGGCGGTCGCCGTGTTCGACGCGGTCGCCGGCGTGGAGCCGCAGAGCGAGGCCGTGTGGCGGGAGGCCGACCGGCACGGGGTGCCCCGCATCGCGTTCGTCAACAAGATGGACCGGGCGGGCGCGGACCTCGACGCGGCGGTCGCGTCGATCAGGGAGCGGCTCGCCGTGGTGCCGCTGGTGGTACAGCTGCCGATCGGGCGCGAGGACGGCTTCACCGGCGTCGTCGACCTGCTGCGGATGCGGGCCCTGGTGTGGGGCGAGGGCCGCGACGGGTACGAGGAGGCGCCCGTGCCCGAGGAGTTGCGGGACGAGGCGGCACGGCGGCGCGCGCTGCTGGAGGAGGCCGTGGCGGAGCTGCACCCGGCCGCGCTGGAGGAGTTCTGCGCGCGCTCGGCGCTCCGCGCGGACACGCTGGCGGCGGCGCTGCGCGACCTGACCCGCGACGGTGGGGGCGTCGTGGTGCTGTGCGGCGCGGCGTACCGGGACCGGGGCGTCGAGCCGCTGCTGGAGGCCGTGGTGGCGTACCTGCCGTCGCCCCGGGACGTGCCGCCGGTGCGGGGCGCGTGGGGCGGCGCGGTGGAGGAGCGGGCCGCCGACCCGGCGGCGCCGTTCGCCGCGCTGGCGTTCAAGGTGCAGTCGACGGCGACGGGCCGGCTGACGTACCTGCGCGTCTACTCGGGCACGTTGCGGAAGGGGGACTCCGTGCTGGACGCGGGCGGGCGGCGCACCGAGCGGATCGGCCGGATCCTGCGGGTGCAGGCGGACCGGCACGCGGAGACGGAACAGGCGGTCGCCGGTGACATCGTCGCCGTGGTCGGGCTGAGGTCGGCGCGCGCGGGGACGACGCTGTGCGCGCCCCGGGCCCCCCTGGTGCTCGAACCGCCCGGTGCAGCCGAGCCGGTGGTGTCGGTCGCGGTCGAGGCCCGGCGCGCCCCGGACGCGGAACGGCTGGCGGTGGCGCTGGCGCGGCTCGCCGAGGAGGATCCGTCGCTGGTCGTGCGGAGCCATCCGGAGACCGGGCAGACCCTGCTGTCGGGCATGGGCGAGCTGCACCTGGAGGTCGCGGTGGAGAAGGTCCGCCGCGCCCACGGGCTGGAGGTCGCCGTGGGCCGGCCCCGCGTGTCGTACCGGGAGACGGTCGTCCGGGGCGTGTCGGGGCTGGTGTACCGGCACGTCAAGCAGGACGGCGGCGCGGGCCAGTTCGCGCACGTCGTGCTGGACGTGGAGCCGCTGGAGGTGCCGCCCGGGTCGACCGGGGGGTTCGCCTTCCGGTCGGTGGTCACCGGGGGCCGGGTGCCGCAGGAGTTCGTCCGCGCGGTGGAGGCGGGCTGCCGGGACGCGCTGGCCGAAGGCCCGCTCGGCGGCCATCCGGTGACCGGGCTGCGGGTGACGCTGACGGACGGGGCGACGCACTCCAAGGACTCCTCGGAGACGGCGTTCCGCGCGGCCGGCCGCTTCGGGCTCCGCGAGGCGCTGCGCTCCGCCGGGCTGGCGCTGCTGGAACCGGTGGCCCAGGTCACGGTGACGGTGCCCGACGACGCGGTGGGCGGGGTGCTCGGCGACCTGGCGGCGCGGCGCGGCCGGGTCACCGGCTCCACGGCGCGGGCCGGTACGACGGTGGTGGCGGCGACGGTGCCGCTGGCCGAGCTGTTCGGCTACGCGACCCGGCTGCGCGGCCGCACGCAGGGGCGGGGCACCTTCACCGCCCGCCCCTCGGGCCTCGCCCCCGTACCGGCGGGGGTGTCGGACCGCCTCCTGGCCCGGTAGCCCCCGGCCCCGCCCGCCCGCGCGGGCGGGGCCCCGCCGTCCGGCTCAGCGGCGGACGCGCCAGTCGAAGGAGATCCTCAGGGTGTCCGCGACGGCCGGGTCGCGGACGGCGTCCGTGCGGTCCTCGACCGTCACGGACAGCCTGTGCGCGCGCAGGTCGCCGGGGCGCAGGCCCAGTTCCGTGACGCGCACCTCGGTGCGGCCCGCCAGGCGGGGCAGTTCGCGGCCGTCCAGGGACCAGCGGACGGTGAGCCGGTGGCCGTCGGCGGCGGTGAGGCGGGGGACGGCGATCCTCGCCGCCCGGTCGCCGCGCAGCGTCGTGCCGGCGGGGGTGAGGGCGGTGGCCGGCCTGGCGTGGCGGTAGAAGCCCGCGATCATCGCCTCGACGCCGGGCAGGTTGAACGGCTTGTCCAGGACCCGCATGAGGGAGTTGTCCGTGGGCCGGTACAGCCCGGTGGTGAAGTAGCCGCCGCCCTCGTACGCGCCGACCGTGCCGCCGTCCGGCGACTCCTCGCCCAGCCAGCGGTACCACTTGGCGCGCCGCTCGGCCAGGCGGGCGGCGTCGAGGGTCGAGACGTTGGGGTCGGCGGGCTCCTTGCCGGTGTACCGCTCGTAGCCGGGCGTGCCGGGGTGGAAGTACTCGTCGGCGAGGCCGCCGAGCGAGTGGCCGGTCTCGTGGACGGCGACCTGGCCGGACTTCTCGTTGCCCGCGGAGGCCGTGGAGATGCCCGCGTACCCGAGGGTCTGGCTGGGCTCGTTGTAGCCGGCGCCGCCGTACTTGGCGCTGTTGGCGAGGACGAGGACCAGGTCCGCCTCCGGGGCGAGCGCCGCGTACGCGTCGACCTTGTCCTGGTCGACGCAGAGGAGCCGCTCGATGTCGCCGCACCAGAAGAAGGAGCCGAGCGCGGTGTCGCGCACGGTGGTCCGGTCGGGGTCGCCGGTGACGCCGGACTCGCGGGAGACGGCGTCGACGGTCCAGACGTTGAACAGGCCCTGGTACGTCGTGTAGGGCTCGACCGCGGCGATCTCGGCCCACTTGGCACGGGCGTCGGCGTGGAAGCGCGGCAGTTCGCCGGCGGTGTAGCCGTCGCCGATGACGACGACGTCCAGCCGGTCGGCGGTGGGGCCGTTGTCGACGGCCTTGGTGACGGTGCCGTCGACGCGGGCCTGGGCCTCGGAGAGCCGGGACGCGGGCCGGTCGTGGCCGGCGGCGGGGACCAGGACGTGGCCCGAGCCGGCGACGGTGCCGTGCTCGGGTCCGGGCACCTCCACCTCCACCCGCTCGGCCGGCGCGGCCGGCTGCGCGGGTCCGGCGGCGGCGGTGCCGGGTCCGGCGGCGAGGGCGGCGGTGACGGCCGCGGCCACACCGGCGGCCGTCAGCGTTCTGCGCAGGGGAGAGGGGCGCACGGGGCCTCCTGGCGACGAGGGGTCGGGACGGGGGTTAAGCGGAGAATTAAATGCGATGAACAGGTCGCTTAAGGTAGGGGTGCGCACGGTGGCTGCGCAATGGCCAGGAGCCCCTGGATACTGGGGAGTTCGAGCGACCAGGGGGTTTCGATGGACGAACCGGCCGAGATCGGCCGCCGCGTTCAGCGGCTGCGTACCGAACGGGGTCTGACGCAGCGGCAGCTGGCGGAGCCCTCCTACACGGCGGCGTACGTCTCGACGCTGGAGTCGGGGCGGGTGCGCCCCTCGGAGACGGCGCTGCGCTTCCTCGCCGGGCGGCTGGGCACGTCGTACGAGGAGCTGACCACCGGCCGCCCCGCCCGCCTCGCCACCGAGCTGCGGCTCGCACTGACCGACGCCCAGCGGGCGCTCGCCACCGGCTCCGCCGACGAGGCCGCCGAGCGGTACCGGCGGCTGCTCGCCGACGCCGAGCGGCACGGCCTGGCCGCCGAGCGGGCGGAGGCGCTGCTCGGGCTCGGCGACTGCGCCCTGGAGACCGGGGACCTCGCGGACGCCGGACGGCACTTCACCGCGGCGGAGCGGCTGCTGGCCGGCGAACCGCTCCCGCGCCGGGCCCGCGCGGTCCGGGGGCGGGCCGTCGCCCACCTGCTTGCCGGGGAACTGCGGTACGCCTGCTACCTGCTGGAGTCCGCCATCGACGAGCTGACCGGCAGCGGCCTCGCCGACCCGGAGGCCCTGGTGATGCTGTACGCGGCGGCCATCGGGCCCTACATCGACATGGGCGCGCACGCCCGCGCGGCGCACGCGGCGGAGCTGGCGCTCGCCCTGGCGCCGCGGGTCGACGACCCGGCCCTGGTGGCGGGGATGCACCGGCAGGTCGCGCGGACGTTCCTGGCGGAGGGGCGTACGGCCGACGCCGACGCGTCGCTCGCGAAGGCCCAGGCGATGTACCGGCAGCTGCGGCTGGGGACCGACCTGGCGCACTGCCACTGGATGCGCGGCTACGTCAAGGCGCAGAGCGGCGAACTGGACGCCGCGGAGAGGGAGTTGCGTACGGCACGGGAGATGCTGGCGGCCCGCCGGGCGGCGCTCTACACCGCGCAGGTGGAGGTGGAGCTGGCGGACGTGCTGCGGCGGCTCGGCCGGTACGACGAGGCCGCCGGGCTGCTGTCGGCGGTGCTGGACCTGGACGACGGGCGCGGCGCCGTGCACGCGGGCGGCGCCCACCGGCTGCTGGGGCTCATCGCCGAGGAGCGCGGCGACGCCGAGGCCGCCGAGGAGCACTACGTCCTGGCGCTCGGCCTGCTGGAGCGGAGCGGGGCGTCGGGCGACCTCGCGGACCTGTGCCGGCTGCTGGGCGACCTGCTGCGCCGTACGGGCCGGGTCGAGGCGGCCCTGGACGCGTACCGCACCGGGCTGGGCCACCGGGCCGCGCCGGGCACGACGACCCTGGGGCCGGCGCCCGCCGCGCCGCCGTTCCGCACGGGTGGGGGCGGGCACCCGGCCTGATCCGGGTCCTCACGGCCCTTCAGAAGCCGCTCGCCGCGCACCGGGAGGTGCACACCGACCACCCGGAAGGATGCATTCCGATTCTGAGTACGATGCGGCCGGACGACCGTACGACCCGAGAGGCACCACCATGTCCGGCCCGAGAGCCACCGAGAGCCCCGCACCGCCCGACCCGTCGCGCCGGCCCTGGTGGCGGACGAACCGGGCCCGGGTCGGCTCCCTCGCCGCGATCCCCCTGCTGGGCCTGATCGCGCCCGGCCTCGGCGCGGCCGCGCTGATCGCGGCGCTGGTGCTGGTGTGGCGGGGCAGCCCGTGGCCGAAGGCGGGCAAGGTCGTGGCGACGGTCGCCGCGGCGGCGCTGCTCGGCTCGGTGACGCCCGAACCGGAGAAGGACGCGGCCCGGCAGGAGGCGGCGGACGCCGAGGCGGTGCGGCCGAGCACCCCCGCGCCGTCCTCGCCGTCACTGCCGACGCCGTCGCCACCGCCGCCGCGGCCGGCCCTGCCGGACCTGCGGGGCCAGACCCTCGACGTGGCGTTCGCGAAGGCGGGCGAGCGGGGCTACACGGTCGCCTACCACGACGCGTCCGACGAGGGGAAGGACATCATGGCCCGCTCCCTGTGGACGGTGTGCTTCCAGGAGGTCGGCGGGACGGGGGAGAGCCCGACGGTGGACTTTGCCGCCGTGCACACGGGCGACCCGTGCCCGGAGGCGGACGGCGCGCCCCTGCCGTGGCCGGTGATGCCCGAACTGGTGTGGAAGACGTGGGTGACCGCCCGCAAGGAGGTCCTCGCGCTGGGCGTGGACGAGGACAGGCTCCGCGCGGAGACGGCGTACCGCAACGACAAGCTGCCCGACGAGGGCGAGTACGACCACTGGCGGGTCTGCGCGCACGACCCGGCGCAGGGCGCGAGGGTCCCCCGGGACGAGTGGGTGACGCTGTACCTGTCCTCGCCGGACATCGCCTGCCCCGAGCCGGACCGGGGGACCGGCGGCGACGCGCGCCTGCCCGACCGGGACGAGGACGGCGACCCGGACTACCTCGACCCGTACCCGCGCGACCGCAACCGCACGTCGGACTGGCCGAACGGCTTCCCCGGCGGGTCGGACGGGTCGTCCGGCGGGTCGTCCGGGGGCGGCGACGGCTGGAGCCCGTGCCGGCACACCCGCTGGTGCTGACCCGGCACCGCCCGCCCGGCACGTGAGGCGGCCCGGCACGTGAAGCGGCCCGGCCGCCCCTGTGCGGGGCGGCCGGGCCGGGGTCGTACTCCCCCGCCCCGGTACGGGCGGGGCCGGGCGTCAGGCCTGCGGGGCCTCGCCCTTCTCGGCGTGCTTCTCCTTGATCCGCGCGGCCTCCTTGCGGACCTCCGCCTGCGTGGCCCGCTCCTTCTGCAGCCACTCGGGGTTCTCCGCCCGCAGGGCCTCGATCTGGTCGGTGGTGAGGGCCTCGGTGACCCCGCCGCGGGCGAGGCCCGAGATGGAGACACCGAGCCGGGCCGCGACCACGGGGCGGGGGTGCGGGCCGTTGCGCCGCAGCTCCCGCAGCCACTCGGGCGGGTCGGTCTGCAGGGCGTTCAGCTCGTCGCGCGAGACAACACCCTCCTGGAACTCTGCGGGGGTGGCCTCGAGGTAGACACCCAGCTTCTTCGCCGCGGTCGCGGGCTTCATCGTCTGGGTGGTGCGGTGCGACGTCATACGCCCAGGATATCGAGCATGTGCGCGGCTCCCGACCACGCCCGGTAACCTGGCCGGGTGACAGGCTCGGAAGCACCCTCCTCGTTCAGGCTCGCGTACGTCCCGGGTGTGACACCCGCGAAGTGGGTGCGGATCTGGCGGGAGCGGCTGCCGGAGGTGCCGCTGGACCTCGTCGCCGTGTCCGCCGCCGAGGCGCAGGACGCGCTGCGCCGCGGTGACGCGGACGCCGGTCTCGTCCGGCTCCCGGTCGACCGGACGGACCTCAGCGCCATCCCGCTGTACACCGAGACGACGGTGGTCGTGATCCCCAAGGACCACGTCATCGGCGCCGTCGACGAGGTGTCCGCCGACGACCTCGCCGACGAGATCGTGTTCCACCCGCTCGACGACACCCTCGACTGGGAGCGCCCGCCGGGGCGGCCCGCCTTCGAGCGCCCCGCCACGACGGCGGACGCCGTGGAACTGGTCGCCGCGAACGTGGGGCTGCTGGTCGTCCCGCAGTCGCTGGCCCGGCTGCACCACCGCAGGGACCTCACGTACCGGCCGGTCACGGGCGTACCGCAGTCGCGGGTGGCGCTGTCGTGGCCGGAGGAGCGGACGACGGACCGGGTGGAGGACTTCATCGGGATCGTCCGCGGGCGGACGGTGAACAGCACGCGCGGCCGCCGCCCGGCCGCCGGCGCGGAGGAACCGAAGGCCAAGCGCGCCGCCGGCGGCTCGGGAGCGGGCGGCACCCAGCGGCGGGGCGGCGGCGGGCAGCAGGCGGGGAAGACCCCGCGGCGCGGCTCCGGCACCACACAGGGCGCCCGCCGCGGCCGGCCGCGCCGCCGTTCCTGACCCCCTCCGGACCCCCCCCGCTTCTCCCCCTCCGGCACCCTTCCCCGGTGGCGGCAGGCCCCGGCCGCCCGCTCCGGCGGGCGCGTCCCGCCGGACCCGCCGCGGCGGCCGTCGCGCCGACCACCACGGGTGAGCGGGCGCGCACCGGCGCCGCCGATGTCCTCGCGGCCCCCGACCGGCCACCGGCGCGGAGGCGGGCCGCCCCCCATGGCCGGGCACCGGCCGAGCCTCCCCGCACCCGCCCTCGAGGCCGGACCCGACGCCCCCGGGACGCCGTGCGGGTTCCAGAAGGTGAACGCGGCCGCGCCGCCCCGCCCGGCCGCCGGGCTCTCACCAGACCCGCGGGACACATGAGTTACTCCGGTGCGACGCCTTGACGCCACCGCGTGACGCCACTTAAATCAAGCCTCAAGTTAAGCAGTGAGTCGCATTCAGGCAGTGAAGGAAGAGCGCACGGACCGCACGGACGCCTCCCCGCCTCCGTTCCGGCACCTCCCCTCGTCCGCCTCGCCCCGTGCCGCGCCCCCTCCGGCGGCGCCCCCCCCCTGGGAAGGAGCACCATGCGCAGCACCCGACGCGGAAGGCCCCGCCGCCTCGTGGCCTCACTGGTGGCCTGCGTCCTCGCGGCCGGCGCCCTCGTCGCCGCGGGACCCGGCACGGCGCAGGCCGCGAACGAGCGGGTCGACGTGTGGCTGACCACCACCTCGGACGCCGCGGGCCGGACCGTCACCCGAGGTCTCGCCCAGCAGGCGCCCCTCGCCTTCGGCCCCGCCGGCGGTACGGCCGCCCGTACGATCACCGTCGACGAGGGCACCACGTACCAGCGGTTCGAGGGCGGCGGCGCGTCCCTCACGGACACCACCGCCCACCTGCTGCGCGGCGGCCCCGTCAGCGCGGCCACCCGCGACACGGTGATGCGCAGGCTGTTCTCCCCCACGGAGGGCATCGGCCTGTCCTTCGTGCGCAATCCGATCGGCGCGTCCGACCTGTCGCGGCCCGGCCACGTGTCGCTCGACGACACCTGCTGCGACCTGGCCGACTTCGGGGCCAACGGCTACGACACCGACGTCCGGCTGCTCACCGCCCAGGCCAAGCGACTCAACCCGGCGCTCCGGGTGAAGGGCGTGCCGTGGAGCGCGCCCGGCTGGATGAAGGACAACGGCCGCATGGACCAGATGGGCCGGCTGAAGGGGGAGCACTACCCCACGTACGCCCAGTACCTGGTCAAGTACGTCCAGAGCTATCGGGCCGCCGGGGTGGAGGTCGACTACCTGTCGGTGCAGAACGAGCCGAACTGCTGCCGGGCGGACGACCCGACCGCGATGGACTACCCCGGCATGAGCTGGAACCCCTCCGGCCTGGTGGAGTTCACCAAGAACCACGTGTACCCGGCGTTCCGCGCGGCCGGCATCACCACCAAGGTGCTGGTGCACGACTGGAACTACGGCGACTACGCCGGCTTCGGCGCGGCGGTCCTGGCCGACCCGGGCGTCCGCGAGGACCCGCTGTTCGGCGGCATCGCGTGGCACGGCTACTTCGGCGACCCGGCGGTCGGCAGCCAGGTCCACGACCGATACCCGGCGGTGCGGCAGTTCAGCACCGAGCACTCCGGCGGCACCTGGATCGCCGACCAGCACGACGAGGACCTCGCCGACATCGTCGCCTACGCCCGCAACTGGAGCAGCAGCCTCGTCAAGTGGAGCCTGGCGCTCAACCAGCACATGGGCCCGCACAACGGCGGCTGCGGCACCTGCACCGGCCTGATCACCGTGCAGGAGGGCGGCCCGCGGGCCGGCCAGGTCGACTACACCGTCGAGTACTACACGACCGGCCACCTCACGAAGTTCGTCCGCCCCGGCGCGCACCGGATCGCCTCCACCGCCGACAGCACCGTCCGGAACGTCGCCTGGCGCAACCCGGACGGCTCGAAGGCGCTCATCGCCCACAACGGCGGCACGGGCGCGCAGTCGGTGCGGGTGGACTGGGGCGACCGGTCCTTCACGTACACCCTCCCGGCCCGCACCACCGCCACGTTCACCTGGACCGGCGCCCAGGGCGGCGGCCGGACCGGCGGCGCCCTCACCGGCCTGGCCGGCAAGTGCCTGGACGTCGCCGGCGGCGCGACCGCGGACGGCACGCCCGTGCAGCTGCACACCTGCAACGGCACGGCGGCGCAGCACTGGACGTTCGCGGCGGACGGCAGCGTACGGGCGCTCGGCAAGTGCCTCGACGTGACGGGCGGCTCCACCGCGGACGGCGCCCCGGCGCAGTTGTACGCGTGCAACGGGACCGGGGCGCAGCGCTGGGCGTACGACGCCGCCACCCGCGACCTGGTCAACCCGGCGGCCGACAAGTGCCTGGACGTCCGGGACCGCTCCCCGGCGGACGGCACCCGCACACAGATCTGGACCTGCACGGGCGGCGACAACCAGAAGTGGACCTTCGACGCCGCCTAACGCCCCTCCCCCACCCGAGCCGGACGAGCGCCGAAGGAGCCTCCATGCCCGGACACCACCCGCCCCACCCGCGCCGCGGGAGAACGAGGACGGCGGTCCTCGCGGCCACGGCCGTGCTCGCCGGCCTCCTCGCCGGCGCGCCGCCCAGCACCGCCGCCGACGATCCCGCGCCCGTCGCCGTGGACCGGTTCGAGGGCGAGGTGCCGTTCGCCGACCCGCCCGCCGACGGGATATTCACCTGGGGCAGCGACACCGACGACCGGCCCGCCCTGTCCCTCGCGCAGCGCCCCGACGCGCCCGAGGGGGCCAAGGTCCTGGAGGGCCGCTACGACATCAGCGGCTGGGGCGGCTTCAGCCACGAGTTCGCCACCGACCGCCCCGCGCGCGACTGGACCGCCCACCGGGGCGTCCGGTTCTGGTGGTACGGGCAGAACAAGGCGCCGCTGCCACCCGGTTCGGGCAGGCGGATCCACTTCGAGATCAAGGACGGCGGCACCAGCGGCGCCACGTCCGAGCTGTGGACGACGTCGTTCACCGACGACTGGGAGGGCTGGCACCTCGTCGAGATCCCGTTCTCCGACTTCGTCTACCGCGCCGACTACCAGCCGGTCGGCGGCATCGACCAGGTGCTCGGCCTGAACGCGATGTGGGGGTACGCCTTCACGCTGCCGCCCGGGTCGCCCGGCGCGTTCGCCGTCGACGGCGTGGAGCTGTACGGGAAGGCCGACCCGGCCGTCACCGCCCGGGTCGTCGCCGACGCCGCCGTCCACCCCGTCGGCGAGGGCGGCACCGCGCGCGTGAGGCTCTCCGTCGCCACCACCGGGTCGGGGCCGCTCACCGAGCCGGTCACCGTCGCGTACAGCACCGGCGGCGGCTCCGCCCGGCCCGGCGAGGACTTCACGCCGGTCTCGGGCACGTTCACCTTCCCCGCCGGCACGCCGTCCGGGGAGTCCCGCACGGTGGCCGTGCCGACCCTGCGCGACGGCGCGGCGGAGGCCGCCGAGACGGTCCCGCTGCGGCTGACCGTCGCCGGCGCCAAGCCGCCGGCCGAGGACCCGCAGGTGGTCGTGGACGCGCACGGCCTGCCGTACCTCGACGCGCGCCTGCCGGTGAAGAGGCGCGTGGCGGACCTGGTGTCGCGGATGACGCTCGCCGAGAAGGCCGGGCAGATGACGCAGGCCGAGCGCAACGCGCTCGCGTCGCAGGGCGACATCGCCTCCCACGCGCTCGGGTCGCTGCTCTCCGGCGGCGGTTCGGTGCCCACCCCGAACACGCCCGAGGCGTGGGCGCGGATGGTCGACGCGTACCAGCTGCGCACCCGGGCGACCCGCTTCCAGATCCCGCTGATCTACGGCGTGGACGCGGTGCACGGGCACAACAACGTCGTCGGCGCGACGATCATGCCGCACAACATCGGCATCGGCGCCGGGCGCGACCCGGAGCTGGCGCGGCGCACCGGGGCGGTCACCGCGAAGGAGGTCCGCGCCACCGGTGTCCCGTGGGACTTCGCGCCGTGCCTGTGCGTGACCCGCGACGAGCGGTGGGGGCGCTCGTACGAGTCGTTCGGCGAGGACCCGGCGCTGGTCACCGCCATGGCGACGGTCATCGACGGCATGCAGGGCCGGGCCTCGGGCGAGGACCTGGACCGCAACGACAAGGTGCTGGCCAGCGCCAAGCACTTCGTCGGCGACGGCGGTACGGCCTTCGGCTCGTCGTCCACCGGCTCGTACACGACCGACCAGGGCGTCACCCGGGTCACCCGCGAGGAGCTGGAGGCGGTGCACCTGGCGCCGTTCGCGGAGGCGGTGCGGCGGGGCACGGGCACGGTGATGCCGTCGTACTCGTCGCTGGACGTCATCGGGGACGACGCGGGCCCGGTGAAGATGCACGCCGACGCCGCGATGATCAACGGTGTGCTGAAGGGCCGGATGGGCTTCGAGGGCTTCGTGATCAGCGACTGGCAGGCCATCGACCAGATACCCGGCGACTACCCGAGCGACGTGCGCACGTCGGTCAACGCCGGACTCGACATGATCATGGTGCCGACGAACTACCGGGACTTCACCCGCATCCTCCGGGAGGAGGTGACGGCGGGCCGGATCAGCGGGGCGCGGATCGACGACGCGGTGTCGCGGATCCTGACGCAGAAGTTCCGGCTCGGCCTGTTCGAGAAGCCGTACGCCGACACGACGCACCTCGCGGAGGTCGGCTCCCCGGCGCACCGCGCGGTCGCGCGGGAGGCGGTCGCGAAGTCGCAGGTGCTGCTGAAGAACGACGGCGGCGTGCTGCCGCTGAAGGCGTCTCAGAAGGTGTACGTGGCGGGGTCCAACGCCGACGACCTGGGCAACCAGGCCGGTGGCTGGACCATCAGCTGGCAGGGCTCCTCCGGCCGGATCACCACCGGCACGACGATCCTGGAGGGCATGCGCAGGGCGGCGCCGGACGCGGAGGTCACGTACTCCGAGGACGCGTCGGCGGACCCGGCGGGCCACGACGTGGGGGTGGTCGTCGTCGGTGAGACCCCGTACGCGGAGGGCGTCGGTGACGTCGGCAACGGCCACGACCTGGAGCTGTCCCCCGCCGACAAGGCGGCCGTGGACAAGGTGTGCGCGGCGATGCGGTGCGCGGTCCTCGTCGTCTCCGGGCGGCCGCAGCTCGTCGGGGACCGGCTCGGCGCCGTCGACGCGCTGGTGGCGTCGTGGCTGCCGGGCACGGAGGGCGAGGGCGTCGCGGACGTCCTGTACGGCAGGCGGCCGTTCACCGGGCAGCTGCCCGTGACGTGGCCGAAGTCGGAGGCGCAGCTGCCGCTGAACGTCGGGGACGCGGTGTACGACCCGCAGTTCCCGTACGGCTGGGGGCTCACCACCCTGGCGAAGCCCGTGCGGGGCGGTGAGTCCGCGCTGAAGGCCCTCGCCGCCGGCGCCCGGGCCCTGGAGGCGGCCGGGCGCGGCACGTCCCCGGCGGCGCGGAAACTGGTCGGCACGGCGCGGCTGATCGTCCAGCAGAAGATGGCCGGCGGCATCACGGCGGCGTCCGCGAAGCCGTTCGCGGAGGCGGACCGGCTGCTGCTCCGGGGCGAGCCGTCGGCCGCGGTGGGCCGGCTGACGGCCGCGTACCGGGCCGCCTGACCCCCTCCCGCCCGTCCGGGGTGCCGCCCGCCGGGGCGGCACCCCGGACTCCGTCGTGCCGGGGCCCGGGGCCCGGTCAGTCGCGGAGCAGGGCGCAGACGAAGTCCTCCTGCAGTGCGCGCGTGCGGGCCAGGAGCGCGGCGTCCAGGGGGATCTGGCTGGTGGCGGAGAACGTGAGGGAGCGGGTGCCGTCGGGGGTGGCGGCGGCGAGCTGGGTGTAGCCGGGGGTGTTGCCGGTGTGGCCGTACACGACCCCGCAGCGGGTGGTGTAGCGGAAGATCGCCAGTCCGGCGTCGTTGGCGCCGGGGCCGGGGGGCTGGGAGGCGCCGCCGGGGACGAAGGTCCGCTGGGCGCGGCGGGTCGCGTCGGACAGGAGGGCGCCGGACGCGTGGGCGCGGATGAAGGCGCCGAGGTCGGCGGGGGTGGAGACGATGCCGCCCGACGCCCAGCTGCCGGACGCGCCGATGGCCTCGCTGACGTCCTCGGGCGGTGCGGGCGGGTCGACGGCGTACCCGTGCAGGTAGGGCTCGGGGAGGCGGTGCCCCTGCGGCAGGTGGGTGTCGCGCAGGCCGAGGGGCCGGTACACGAGTTGTTCGAGGAGGGTCTCGTAGCGGCGGCCGGTCACGGCCTCGGCCATGAGGGCGACGGCGATGTTGTCGGAGTTGGAGTAGGCGTACCGGCTGCCGGGGGCGAAGCGCAGGCCCTGGTCGGCGACGAAGTCGAGGAGGCGGCGCGAGTCGAAGCGGTGCCGGGGGTCCTCGGTGATGATCGCGAGGAACTCCGGGGAGGCGCTGAAGTCGGGCAGGCCGCTGGTGTGGGCGAGGAGCTGGCGCAGGGTGACGGGGTGCCAGGCGGCGGGGAGGGCGGGCAGGACGCGGCCGATGGTGTCGTCGAGGCGCAGCCGCCCCTCGTCGACGAGGCGCAGGGCGACGGCTCCGCTGAACGCCTTGGCGACGCTGGCGATCCGCATGTGGTCGTGGATCCGGGGCGGGCGGCCGGTGCGGAGGTCGGCGGTCCCGGCCCGGTACACCTCGGTGCGGCCTCCCCGGCCCGCTCCGCCGCCGTCGCGGGTGCCGGTGCGGGCGGCGGCACCCGCGGCGCGGGGGCCGGTACCGGCGGCGGTGCGGGTGCCGGTGCGGTGGAGGACGACGATGGCGCCGGGCGGGCCGCCGGGGGTGGCGACGAGCTGTTCCAGCCGGCGCTGGAGCGCCGCGTCGGGTGCGGGCGCGGGCGTGGGCGCGGTGGCGGCCCGGGCGGGGTGGAGCGCGGGCGCCATGCCCGCCACGAGGACCAGGGCCGCCGCGGCGGCCGTCCGGGCGGCGGCGCGGGGGCGTGCGGTGCGCGTGGGCACGTCGTACCTCCTGTCGGCGGCACGCCGGGCGGGGCGCGGCGGCGTGGCTGCCTCCACCTTCGGTCGGGACGGCGGCCGGGGCCCTGTCGGGGTGCTCCATCCGGAGCCGTCCGCGCCGCCTGCCGCTCCGACGGACCCGCCCCGGCGGACCGGACCGGTCCGCCGGGGTGGCACCTCGTCAGCGCCCGGAGGCGGTGAGCTCCTTCCAGCTGCGCTCCCACGAGCGCATCAGCTGCGGATAGACGATCAGGTGCCGGAAGGGTGCGACGGCGGCCATGTAGGCGGTGCCGAGCCGCCCGTTCGTCTTCACCAGGACGGCCATCCGGCCGCGGTGGCCACCGGAGCCGTCGGGCACCCAGCTCAGGTGCATGACGGAGTGGACCGTGCGGTTGGCCATCTCGGCCGCCCACTCGTCGTCCGTCAGGTACAGCGCCGAGAACGGCTTCCCGGTCGGCGGACCCGTCGGCCGGCCCCGCAGGTCGTCCGGGAGGCGCTCCGCCAGCGACGGGACCCGCGCGCCGACGCCGTCCTCCTCCCCGTCCCAGCCGAACAGGGCGCCGAGCTTCTCCCTGACCGCCCAGAGGAAGCGGACCGGCAGGGACGAGTCCTCCGGGAAGCCGCCGGACCAGATCGCCTCCAGCAGGCGCGGGAAGTCGTCCGGGCCGCCGGAGGCCGGAAGCTCCCAGACGTCCTCGAGTGTGAAGTCGTGCGCGATCCCGTGGATGCGCCAGGGGCGGGAGGTGTGGGCCTCGGGTGCCAGCTTCATGTCGGAACCCCCATTCCATACGCTGGTGTACGGATGACACTACCCCCGTCCATACGCCTGCGTATAGGCGGGTCGACAGAAGGATGAGGACACCGTGGCCGTGGCCCGCACACCTCGCGGCAAGTGGATCGAAGAAGGGCTGCGGGCCCTCGCCGAGGGCGGCCCGCAGGCCGTCCGCGTGGAGGCGCTCGCGCAGGCCCTGGGGGTCACCAAGGGCGGCTTCTACTGGCACTTCGGCGATCGGGACACCCTGCTCCGCGAGATGCTCGACACCTGGGAGGAGGAGGTCACCGCCGAGGTGATCGAGCGGGTCGAGAGCGGCGGCGGGGACGCGCGGACCCGGCTGCTGCGGCTGGCCGACGTCGTCCCGGGGCTGACGACCGACATCCACACCGACCTCGCGGTCCGCGACTGGGCGCGGCGCGACGAGGCGGTGGCACGGCGGCTGCGGCGGGTGGACACGCGACGCATGGACTACCTGCGCGCGCTGTTCTCGGAGTTCTGCCCGGACGAGGAGGAGGCGGAGGCGCGAAGCATGATCGCCTTCTCGGTGTGGATCGGCGGCCACCTCATCGCCGCGGAGCACCCGGGCCGGGACCGCGAGGAGGTGGAGCGGCTCGTGTGGGAGCGGCTGCGGGCGTAGTCCGGCGCAGCCGGGCACCGGGAGGGGGCGGCGGGTGCCCCGGGAGGGGGCGGCGGGCACGCCGGAAGGCGGCGGGCACGCCGGGAGAGGGGCGGGCGCGGTCAGTACCGCCCGGTCTCGACGACCTCCGTGATCTCCGCCTCCGGTCCGACCGCCACCGTCACGCGGGTCCACAGCTCCCGCAGCCGCGCCAGCATGTCCTCGGCCCGCTCCAGGTCGTCGAAGTCGAGGTCGATCATGACCCGGCCGGGGTCCGCGACCGGCCGCATCACGCGGTAGCCCCGGACGCCGGCGGCGCCGCGGCCCAGCGGGTCGCCGTCGAACGCCTGCTTCCAGGCGGCGTAGTCGGGGACCGCGTGCTCGACGCGCAGGACGTACATCGTCGGCTCCTCTCGCCGCTCCCCCCTCCCAGTCGACCACCGGACGGGCCGCGGTGCGCGCCGGGCGGGCCGCGGCGCCGAGACCGGTGATATAGCCGATGCCCCGCGCCCCGGCGCGCCGCCACAGTGACACCGCCACACACCGGCGGGTCACCCACCCCCGGGGCGGTGCGCCGGGGCCGGCCGGCCGCGCGCCCTCCGCCCCGGGGTCCCGCCACGACGGAGAGGACGACTTTGTCGTGCACCAGAACCCCCACACCAAGCGCAGGACCCGTTCGCTGAGCAGCGCCCTCGCGGCGGTCGCGGTCGTCGTCGGCCTCGGTCTCGGACCGACGCCCGGCGCGCACGCCGCGGACAACCCGTACGAGCGCGGCCCCGCGCCCACCAACGCCAGCATCGAGGCGGTGCGCGGCCCGTACGCCGTCTCGGAGACCACCGTCTCCTCGCTGTCGGTGACCGGCTTCGGCGGAGGGACGATCTACTACCCGACGAGCACGAGCGACGGGACGTTCGGCGCCATCGCCGTCTCCCCGGGCTACACCGGCACCCAGTCGTCGATCGCCTGGCTGGGCCCGCGACTGGCCTCGCAGGGGTTCGTCGTGTTCACCATCGACACCAACACCACGCTCGACCAGCCCGACAGCCGGGGCCGCCAGCTGCTCGCCGCGCTGGACTACCTGACGCAGCGCAGCAGCGTCCGCGGCCGCGTCGACGCCACCCGCCTCGGCGTGATGGGCCACTCCATGGGCGGCGGCGGCAGCCTGGAGGCGGCGAAGAGCCGTCCGTCCCTCCAGGCGGCCGTCCCGCTGACGCCGTGGAACCTGGACAAGACCTGGCCCGAGCTGCGGACGCCGACCCTGATCGTGGGCGCCGACGGGGACACCATCGCCCCGGTGTCCAGCCACGCGGAGCCGTTCTACGAGAACCTGCCGTCGTCGCTGGACCGGGCCTACCTGGAGCTGAACGGGGCCTCGCACTTCTCCCCGAACACCTCGAACACGACGATCGCGAAGTACAGCATCTCGTGGCTGAAGCGGTTCATCGACAACGACACCCGCTACGAGCAGTTCCTGTGCCCGCTGCCGCGGCCGAGCCTCACCATCGAGGAGTACCGGGGCAACTGCCCGCACACCTCCTGACCCCCGGGCCCGGCAGGGCCCTGCCTCCTCCGGCGGCCGCGCCCTCCACGCGCGGCCGCCGGTCGTGCGACCGGGCAGCGGCACAGAACCCGCGGGCCGCGCCCTGGGCACCGGCCCAACCCGGCGGCGTCGGCGCAGGCGGGAGGGGGTGGGCGGCGGGCGGCGGCCGCACACCGGGTAACGGACCGATGCCTTCCGGACCGGGGCGCGGGTCACTACCGTCCCGGGGATGACCGTAGAACCGACCCTCGAACGACCTTCCCGCGTGCACGGCCGGGACGTGGAACTGCGGTCCGTCGCCGCCGCGCTGGACGCACCGCGCCACGGCGGAGGCGGGCTGCTGCTGGTGACCGCCGACCCCGGCCTGGGCCGCACGGCGCTCCTGGACCACGCCGCCGCGTCCTTCACCGCGGGCCCGGTCCTGCGGACGGCGGCGACGCCGGGCGACAGCGGCGCCCCGGGCAGCGGCCTGCGCGCCCTGTACGACGCCCTGGCCCGGCGCGGATCGCCGTACGGGGCGGGCGGGGACGCCGCCCCCGCCGGTCCGCCGGCCGCCGGCCCCCTGGCGGCGGCGCTGCGGGCGGCGTCCGCCTCCGGGCCGCTGCTGCTCTGCGTCGACGACGCGCACCTGTGGGACGAGCCGTCCCGGCGCACGCTCGCCGCCCTCCTGCGGGACGTCCGGCCGGCGGGCCCGGTGGCGGTGCTCGTGACGGCCGTGCGGCGGCACCCGGGGAGCCGGGACTTCGCGGGGCTGCCGTCCGTCGTCCTCGGGCCGCTGTCGCGCGGTGCGGCGGCGGCCGTGGTGGACGACCTGGCGGCCGGGCCCGTCGACGCCTCCGTACGGGAGGAGCTGGTGACCGAGGCGGAGGGGAACCCCGCCCTCCTCGCCTTCCTCGTGGAGCGCCTGTCGGCGGCGCAGCTGGCCGGCCGCGCGCCGCTGCCGCGGCCGCTGGTGGACGCGGCGGCGCTGACCCGGGTGGTGCGCCCCGGGCCCGCCGAACTCCCCGAGGAACTGGGCGACCTGCTGCTGCTGGTCGCGGCCGCCTCACAAGGCGACCCGGACGGCGGCACGGCCGACGCCGCGCTCGTCCAGGACGCCGCGCGGCGCTCGGGGCTGCCGGGGTCCGCGCTCGCCGCGGCGGAGGCGGCCGGGCTGGTCGGCTGGGCGGGGGGCCGCATCGCCTGCGCCACCCCGGCGCTGCGCAGGGCCGTGTACGCGGAGGCGCCGCCCGCCCGGCGGCGGGCGGCGCACGGGGCGCTCGCCCTGGCGCTGGACGCGGGCCGCCACCCGCTGGCCCGCCTGACCCACACGGCGCTGTCCGTGCGGGGCCCCGACCCCCACCTGGCGGCGGCGCTCGCCGCCGAGGCGACCCGGGGCGACGTCCGCCACCCGCCCCGCGAGCGGTCCTCGGCACTGGTGCGCGCGGCGGAGCTGACGGTCGGGACGAGCGCGCGCGTGGAGCGCCTGACGGCCGCGGCCGACCAGGCCCGGCTGGCGGGCGCGCCGGGGCGGGCGCGGGAGCTGCTGGCCTCGGCGCGGGCGGCGGGCGGGCACGACGCGGTGCGGGGCCGGGTCGAACTGGTCGACGGGGTCCTGGCGTCGGACGACGGACCGGTGGCCGACGCCCACGAGGCCCTGCGCGCCGCCGCGGCGCTGCTCGCCCCCTACGACCCCGGGCACGCCACGGCGGCCCGCCTGGCCGCGGCGGACGCGGCCTGGGCGGCCGGCGACGTGGCGGCGTGCCTGGCGTCCCTGGACGCCGTCGCGGTGAGCGCGTCCGACGACGACGCGACGCCGCCGGAGCACGGGGCGGGAAGCGGGGAGGAGTACCTGGCCGGCCTGCGGGCCGCGCTCCGCGGGCGGCTGGACCTGGCGCGGACTCCCCTGCGGCGCACCGTCGAGCGGGCCGGGGCCGACGACGCCGATGTGGCGCTCCTGCTGCGGGCCGGCGCCGCGGCGCTGCTGATCGGAGACGTGGCCGCGTCCTGCCGGGTGAGCGCGCGGGCGCTCGCGGTGGCCCGGGCGGAGGGGTCGGCCGCGTCGGTGCCGCGGGCGCTGGAGTACCTGGCGTACGCCGAGCTGAGGGCGGGCCGGCACGCGCGGGCGCGCGCCCACGCCGAGGAGGGGCTGCGGGCCGCGCACCGGTCCGGGCAGCACAACGTGGCCGCGCACCTCCACGCCGTGCTGGCGCTGGCCCTGTCGGTCGAGGGCGACGAGCCGGGGGTCGCCGCGCACGCCGCGAGCGCCCTGGACACCGCGCGGCGGCACGGGCTGGCGCAGGCGGCCGCACTGGCGCAGTGGGCGTCGGCGCGCACCGACCTGAGCCGGGGCCGGGTGCCGGAGGCCGCCGCGCGGCTCCGCCCGGTCGTGCGGTCGGGGCCGAGGGGCGGGCACTTCGCGGTACGCGTCCTGGCGCTGCCCTGCTACGTGGAGGCGACGGCGTTCGCCGGCCAGCCCGGCGCGGCCCGCGCGGCCGTCGAGGAGTTCGCCGTGTGGGCGTCGCTGGGGGCCGACCCGCAGGCGCCCGCCCAGCTGGCGCGGTGCCGGGCGCTGCTGGACCCGGCGGAGGCGGGTGACTGGTACGAACGGGCGCTGTACCGCCACGAGGTGGCGAGCGGGGAGTTCGAGCGGGCCAGGACGCTGCTGCTGTACGGGAAGTGGCTGCGCCGGCAGCGCCGGCCGCGTGAGGCCGGGGACCGGCTGCGCGAGGCGCTGATCGCCTTCGAGCAGTGCGGGGCCCGGGGCTGGGCGGAGCAGGCCGACAGCGAACTGCGGGCGGCGGGCAGCGCCCCGCGCAGCAGGCCCGAGGGCGGCCTGTCGCGGCTGACGGCCCAGCAGCTGCGCATCGCCCGCCTGGTGGCCGAGGGGGCCACCAACCGCGAGGTGGCGGTGCGCCTGTCGCTCAGCCCGCGCACGGTCGACCACCACCTGCGCAACGTCTTCGCCGCGCTGGGCGTCCGGTCGCGGGTGGACCTGGCCCGGATCGTCGACCGGGCGCACCCGGCGGATTCCGGCGGGTCCGCGGAACCGACCCGTGCACACCCCTAGGGACCGACTGGACGGTATGCCATTCTTCCTGGGCGGCAGGGGCCCCGCCGGCCCCCGAACCGACCGACCTCGGGGAGGGACACCATGCGCAACGCCGTACGACCACGCGTTCCGGCACCACCGCGGGAGCCGCGCGCCGTACCGTTCCCCGCCGCGAGGACCGGTACGGGGCGCGGGGCGGCCCTCGCGGTGGTGCACCGGGCGGCCCGCGCCCTCCTGGACGACCTGCCGGACCTCACCGACCGCCTGGTCGCCCTCCTGCGGGAGAGGGAACCGGCCTACCGGGCGGCCCTGGAGGCCGACCCGGGCCAGACCTGGCAGGAGGCGCACCGCTCGCTGCGGCACGGCGTCGCCGCGCTGCTCGACCCGCGGACCGCGCGGGAGACGGCGCGCCGCTCCTCGTGGCGGGTCGGGGCCGCGCGCGCCGAGCAGGGCATGCCGCCGGACGCCCTGCTGCGCGCGTTCCGGCTGGGCGGGTCGCTCGTGTGGGAGGCGCTGGTCGAGGAGACCTCGCGCGAGGCGCCCGAGGACGTACGGCTGCTGGTGCACGTGGCCGGCGACGTGTGGGACTTCGTCGACGAGCACTGCGCGCTGGTCGCCGAGGCCTACCGGCAGGTGGAGCGGCAGCTGACGTGGCGGCGCGAGAACCGGCTGCGGCTGGTGGCCGGCGCGCTCCTCGACGGCGCGACCCGGATCGCGGACCTGCCGGAGGCGGCGGCCGCGCTGGGGCTGCCGGAGCGGGGCCGGTACGCGGTCGTCGCCGTCGCGGCCGGCGGGCGGGCGGGCGCCCCCGCGGGTGGGCCGCCGGGGGCGGACGCGGCGCCGGGCCCGCGGGTGCACTGGCACGTCGGGGCGGACGCCGAGTACGGCATCGTCCTCGTCGAGGAGGGCGACGGCGCGGGCGGCCTCCCCGGCGGCCCGGCCGCGCTCGCGCGGCGGCTGGGCGGCGCCGGCACCCGCGTCGGGGTGGGGACGGTGGTGGAGGGCCTCGCCTCGGTGGGGGAGGCGCGGCGGCTGGCGGACACCGCGCTGCGCATCTGCCCCGAGGGCGGCGGGACCGTCCTGCTCGACGACCACCTGCCCGCCGCCCTCCTCGTCTCCGCGCCGGAACTGGGCGCGTCGCTCGCCGAGCGGGTCCTCGGCCCGCTGCTGCGCCTCGCCCCGGCCGACCGCGACCTGCTGCTGGACACGCTGGCCGCCTGGCTGGAGTGCGACGGCTCGGCGCGCCGCGCCGGCGCCCTCCTGTACTGCCACCGCAACACGGTCCTCAACCGGTTGCGCCGCTGCGAGCAGTTGACCGGCCGCTCCCTGGGCCGCCCCGCCGACCTGGTGGAGCTGACGCTGGCGCTCAGCGCCCGGCGCCTGCTCCTCCACCGGGCCCCGTAGGACCCGGGGGTGGCGCCGGGCGGATCGGGCCGGGGCCGTCGTACCCGGCGACGGGGCGCCGCGGCGCCGGCCGCGCGGTCCCCGTCTCCCCGTGCCCGCGCGGGCGGACCGCCGGGCGGGTGCCCGGGGGCCGCACCGGCCTCACCGCCGCGCGGGGGCGGGCGTGGTGAAGGGCCGCGGCTCGGCCGCCGTGGGCAGCGCCGTGAGCGCCGGGGCGGGCGCGGGCTCCGCCGTGCGGGCGGGGGCCGCCGCGCGCGGGGCGTCCGCGAGGGCGCCCTCGACGTGGCGGAGCATCGCCGCGTCGATCGCGTGGGGTTGCGGGTAGCCGTCGTCGCCGATGCTCTGGTACTTCATCCGGTTGATGCCGATCGCGACCTGCCGGCGGCCGTCCTCCGTGGACAGCGCCCACGTGCCGGCGCCGAAGACCCCGCCGTCGTGGCCCCAGTACCAGCGGCCGTCGGACAGCTTCGTCGTGTACAGGCCGAGGCCGTAGCGCATGCCGACCTCCTGGCCGGGCGGCGCCTCGTACGTGGGGACGGTGGTCTTCATCGCGCGCAGCTCGGCGGGGCCGAGGATCCGGCCGGTCAGGAGCTGCCGGTAGAAGGAGTCGAGGTCGTCCATGGTGGACACGAGGGACCCGGCCACGCCGGCCCAGGACATGTCGTAGACGCTGTAGTCGCGGGCGGGGTCGATGAAGCCGTACATCGACTCGTACATCCTGGAGTGCGGCCCGGTCAGACGGGGCGTGCGGGGGAAGTACGTGTGGCGCAGCCCGGCCTTGCGGATGACGTTGCGGGTGATGTACTCCTCCGGCTCCTGGCCGGTGACCTCGCGGAGCAGCAGCCCGGCGATGACGTAGTTGGTGTTGGAGTAGGCGTACGTGCCGCGCGGCACGGGCGAGGGGGCGGCGAGCCCGAGGCGGACGAGCTCCTCGGGTTCGAAGTGGCGGAAGCGGCCGGCGTCGAGGGCCTTGCCGGGGTCCTCCTGCAGGCCGGGGAAGGCGCCGAGCACGTGGTCGCCGAGGCCGCTGGTGTGGTTGAGCAGCATCCGGACCGTGATGAGGCGGCCCCGCTCGCCGGGGACGAGGTCGGGCAGGTAGCGGCCTATCGGCGCGTCGAGGTCGACGCGGCCCTCGTGGACCTGCTGGAGGACGGCGACGGCGGTGAAGGTCTTGGTGATGCTGCCGACGCGGTGTTGGAAACCGGGCCGCACGGGGCGCTTCGTGTCGACGTCGGCGTAGCCGGCGGCGCCGCGCCAGTGTGACGAGCCGTCACGGACGGCGGAGTACGTGCCGTACATGCCGGCTTGGTGGAGGGCGTCGAGGGAGGCGCGCAGCGCCTCGCGGTCGAGGCCGCGGCCCTGGCGCTCGGCGACGGCCGCGGTGATCGTCGCGGGGGCGGCCTGGGCGGGCAGCGTGCCGGCGGCCAGCGGCAGCAGGACGGCGCTCGACGTGACGGCGGCGAGGCGCAGCCCGCGGCGGGCGGGGCGCGACGAGAGGTCCATGGGCACTCCTGCGAGGGTCGGTGGGGGGCACGGATCCGTGCCCCCCACCCATCCTCACGTCGCCGCGCCGGCCCCCTCCTCCTCCCGCGGAAGGAAGTCGTGCACAGAAGACCGTGACATTTGTCAGACGGACGGCCCCGGTCCGGGCGCGGACGCGCCGCGGCCCCCGACGGGTCGCCGTCCGTCGGGGGCCGCGGCGCGGTGCGCCGTCAGTGACGGCGCAGCCTGCCCAGGAGCCCGCGGCTGCGCGTGCGCCGACGGGGGTCCAGGGCGGCGCGCCGGGCCGTGTGGATGAGCCTGCGGCCCTGCGGGCTGCGGCTGAACCTCTTGATGCGCCTCATCAGTTGCGACATGACACCTCCTGTGTACCGGTTCCGGACGGGGACGGCGTGTCACGCCGGTCCGAGCCGATCGTGTGTGAACGCGTCTGCCCCGTGGGGCCGTTCCCATGTGCGTCGGTACGGGACGGTTCCTCCGCCGCCTCGTCGTCGAGGATGCCGCGCATGGCCTCGGCGGCGCGTACGGCGGCGTCCCCGCAGCAGTTGTTGAACAGCACGTGCACCTCGGCGGCGCGGTCGGCGAGCGCGCGGATCCGGGGTGCCCACTCGCGCAGTTCGGCCGCCGTGTAGTCGTGGCGGAAGCGGTCCTCCTTGCTGCCGGTCCCCCAGGCAGCACTGCGGCCGTGGAACCGTACGACGGAGAGGGCGGGGACGGTCACCGGCACGTCGGGCGTCAGCGAGCCCGCCAGGCCGCGGACCGTGTCGACGGCGACGGCGGCCAGGTCCAGGCCGCCGAGGAACGCCGCCGTGCGCGCCCGTTCGTCCTGCGCCCACCAGCCGGGGTGGCGGAACTCGACCGCCACCCGCCACCCGGCCGTCCGCTCCCGGCACTCCTCCAGGAAGGCGCGGACCTGCGCGCCGGGGGCCGCCCACGGGGGCAGCTGGAACAGCACCGCCCCCATGCGGCCCGCCTCGCGCAGCGGTTCGAGCGCCGCGCCGAAGCGGTGCCAGACCTCGTCGAGGAGGCCCGGGTCGGCGGTCGCGCCGCGCGCACGGCCGTGCCGCGCGAGCGCGGGCCGCAGGTCGGCGGGCACCGCGGCGGGACGCGTGGGGTGGCCGGTGAGCAGCGAGAACGCCTTCACGTCGAAGCGGAACCCGTCGGGGGTGCGCTCCGCCCACAGCCGGCTGTTGCGGACGCTGGGCAGGCCGTAGTAGGCGGAGTCCACCTCCACCACCGGGAACCGGTCCGCGTAGTGCCGCAGCCGTCCCTCCGCGTCCCGTCTCCCGGGCGGGTACCAGCCGCTGGAGACCAGGGCCGGGTCCGTCCACGAGCACGTTCCGACCATGATGTCGCCCATGGCCTGCCCTCCTCCCCTGCCCGGGGCGTCGTCGTCCCCGCCCGCGCGCGGGCGAGGAGGGGCCCCGGCCGCGTGAGCGGGGCGGCCGGGGCCCGTGGTCGGCGGGTTCGCCGGGTCGTCAGTCGGTGGACAGGGCCTCCAGCAGGTCGCCCACCTTCGGCTCGGGGAGCGCCCGGGCGACGTCGGCCTGGGCGACCATGCCGACGAGGTCGTGCCCGTCGATGACGGGGAGCCGGCGCACCTTGTGCTGCGTCATCGTGCGCAGGATCTCGTCCGCGTCGTCGTCGGCACCGATGGTCACCGCCTCGCCCTGGGCCAGTTCACCGGCCTTGCAGTCGGCCGGGTCCTTGCCCGCTCCGAGGACCTTCACGACGATGTCGCGGTCGGTGAGCATGCCCTTGAGCCTGTTGTCGGTCCCGCAGATGGGCAGGGCCCCCACACCGAGTTCCGTCATCTTCTTCGCGGCCTCGAGCACGGTCTCGTCCTCGCCGATGCACTCGGCGCCCTCGGTCATGATCTCTCGTGCCGTCGTCATGGTGTGACGATCCTCCTCCGTGTTGCGCCCTTGCACCCGGACCCGCCGGCGTCGTGGCCGGCGGGTGGGTCTCTGACGCAACACGGGTCCCCCGAGATCCGGTCCGACTAACCCTGTTCGGGGGGATTCGCAACCCGTTCGGCCGGTCGGCATGCTTCGGTACGGAGTGGGCACACGGACGTCCCCTAGTACGGAGGACGACGCCATGACCATGACGGAGCAGCCTCTCGGATGGCCGGCGGGACGCCGCCCCCCGAGAGGGACGTGCCCCTCCTGTGCGAAGAGCGCCGGACTCGCCGGAGCCCACCCCGCCGGGGCCGCGATACCCCTCGGGCCGGACCCGGCGGGCGCGCCCTGCGCGGACGGGCCCGCCACGGCGGCCGCCCTGATCGTCCCGGCCACCGCGGCGGCCGTGCCCGCGGAGGCGGAACGTGCCGCGGCGGCCGTGGGCGCGGAGGCGGAGTGCGCCGCGGAGCCCGATCCGCCGGAGACCGCGCGCGACCGGGTCAACCGCAGGTGGAACGAGATCCTGCAGGAGACGCGGGTGGCCCAGACGGGCGTGCAGATCCTCTTCGGCTTCCTGCTGAGCGTCGCGTTCACGCCCCTGTTCCGGGACCTGGCCATGGCCGACCGCGTGATCTACGTGATCACCGTGGTGCTGGGCGCGACCGCCACCGCCACCCTCATCGCGCCGGTGTCCCTGCACCGGTTCCTGTCGGGGCAGCGGATGAAGGACGAGATGGTCGGCACCGCGCACAAGCTGATGATGTGCGGCATGGTGTTGCTCGCTCTGACGATCGGCTGCACCCTGCTGCTCATCCTCCACGTCGTGGTGCCCGGACTCCTCGCCGACCTGCTGGTGGGCGGGGTGATGCTCTGGTTCGCGCTGTGCTGGTACGTCCTCCCCCTGTGGTTGCGCCGCCGATCCGCCCGGCGGTTCGCGCGGCGCTCTGTTCGAAGCTGAGAAAGGTGATTCGCGTGCGCAGTGTGGGTGTCGAGGAGGAGTTGTTGCTGGTGGACCGTCAGAACGGGGAGCCACGCGCCCTGTCTGCGGCGGTCCTGGCGGCGGCCTCACGCGACCCGTTGGGCAACGAGGAGGTGTTCGAGAGCGAGCTGCAGCGCCAGCAGCTGGAGTTCGCGACCAGTCCGCAGACGGACATGGGGGACCTGGAGGAGGAGATCCGCCGCTGGCGGGCGGAGGCGGCCCGGCACGCCGAGGGCGTCGACGCGTCCGTCGCGGCCCTGGCCACGTCGCCGCTGGAGGTGAGCCCCACCATCGGCACCAACCGGCGCCACCAGTGGCTGAAGGAGCACTTCGGTCTCACCGCGCAGGAGCAGCTGACGTGCGGCTGCCACGTCCACGTGTCGGTGGAGTCCGACGAGGAGGGCGTGGGCGTCCTGGACCGGATCCGCCCGTGGCTGCCCGTCCTGCTGGCGCTCAGCGCGAACTCGCCGTTCTGGCAGGGCGAGGACAGCGGCTACGGCAGCTACCGCAACCGGGTGTGGGGGCGCTGGCCGTCGGCCGGGCCCGTCGAGGTGTTCGGGTCGGCGGACCGGTACCACGAGCAGGTCGCCGACATGATCGCCAGTGGAGCGCTGCTCGACGAGGGCATGGTGTACTTCGACGCCCGCCTGTCGAAGGCGTACCCGACCGTCGAGATCCGGGTGGCGGACGTGTGCCTGGACCCGTCGACGACGGTCCTGCTGGCCACCCTGATCCGGGGCCTGGTGGAGACGGCCGCGCGGGAGTGGCGCGACGGGGTGCCGCCGGCGCGGCACGGCGTGGCCCTGCTGCGGCTGGCGAGCTGGCGGGCGGCCCGGTCGGGCCTGGAGGGGGAGCTGGTCCACCCGGTGACGATGCGCCCCGCCCCGGCGGAGGCGGTGGTGCGGGCCCTGTTCGACCACGTACGGGACGCGCTGGACGAGAACGGCGACACCGTGGCCGCCCAGAAGGCCCTCGCCGACCTCCTGGAGAACGGCAACGGCGCCCGCGTCCAGCGGCAGTTGCTGCACCGCACGGGCAGTCTGCGGTCCGTGGTGGCCGAGTGCGTCCGCCGCACCCTGGCCTGAGCCCCGGCACGGCGGCCCGGCCGGCGCCCGCGCCCCGCAGGGGGGGCGGGCGCCGAACACGGGGACGGCGCGGGTCGGGCGGCATCCGTACGGATGCCGCCCGACCCGCGCCGTCCCCGTTCTCCCGTACGGGAGGGGGGGTGCGCCGGCCGGCGGCGCACGGGCCGTCCCCGGTCCGGGGTCGGACCGGGGGCGGCGGGCTTCAGGAGGCCGGGCGGGACGGGGGCGGCGGCGTCTCCTCCGGCTTGCCGTTCTCGGCCTTCATCGCGGCGGCCTCGCTCTTGAGGATCCGGGCGGACTTGCCGAGGGAGCGCGCCACCTCGGGCAGCTTCTTGCTGCCGAAGAGGAGGACGACGACTCCGACCACGATGGCGAGGTGCCACACGCTGAACGTTCCCATGTTCCCTACCTTCCGACCGGGCCCCGCGCCGGAGCGCCTGTGGCCGTGACCCTTCGGATCGTAACCGCCGAACGTGTACGGCGGGCAAGGGGGCCGTCACGGAATCGCACAGGATCGCACGCGATCACACACCCCCGGCGGGGCGGGCGCCTGAGACGCCGGGAATTCCCCGCACGCCCGGGAATCACCCTATTAGTTGCCCAGGTAAAGTAATCGTCAAAACGCCCCCACCCAGCCACGCCCAAGGAGAGATCCACCGTGCACGCTCCACGGATGAGCAGTACGCCGTTGCCCGGCATCGGGGTCCGCTACGACCTCACGACCCGCGAGGACCGCCGCCTGTCGGTGGTCGCCGGGCGCGACGGGACCCGTGTGCTGAGCGCGTACCGGCGGGACGATCCGGACGAGTGCGCCCTGTCCGTGAAACTGACGGCCCCCGAGGCGGAGGCGCTGATCGACGCCCTCATGCCCTCGCACCACAGCCCCAGCCTCCTGTCGACGACGGACCTCGGGCTGGTGGCCGAGCGCATCGAGCTGTCCTCGACGTCGCACTGGTGCGGGCGGCACCTCGGGGAGACGCGGATGCGGACGGAGACGGGCGTGTCGATCGTCGCCGTCCTGCGCCGGGCCGACGCCATCCCCTCGCCGGGGCCGGACTTCCGGCTCGCCGGCGGGGACACCCTCATCGTCATCGGCACCCGCGAAGGCGTGGACGCCGCCGCCGCGATCCTCGGAAGGGAGTGATACGTGCACTCGTCCGCTGTCTTCCTGATCGAGTTCGGCGCGATCATCCTGGGCCTCGGCCTGCTGGGGCGCCTCGCCGGACGACTGAGGTTCTCCCCCATCCCCCTCTACCTGCTGGCGGGGCTGGCGTTCGGCACGGGCGGGCTGCTGCCGCTGGGCGCGAGCGAGGAGTTCGTGGCGATCGGCGCCGAGATCGGCGTCATCCTCCTGCTCCTCATGCTGGGCCTGGAGTACACCGCCACCGACCTGGTCACCAACCTCAGGACCCAGTACCCGGCCGGCCTGGTGGACGCCGCGCTGAACGCGCTGCCGGGCGCCGCCATGGCCCTGCTGCTGGGCTGGGGCCCGGTCGCGGCGGTCGTCCTGGCGGGGGTCACCTGGATCTCCTCCTCGGGCGTCATCGCGAAGGTCCTCGGCGACCTGGGCCGGCTCGGCAACCGGGAGACCCCGGTCGTGCTGAGCATCCTGGTCCTGGAGGACCTGGCGATGGCCGTGTACCTGCCGATCATCACCGCCCTGCTGGCCGGTGTCGGGCTGGCCGCGGGGAGCCTCACGCTCGCCGTCGCGCTCGGGGTGGCCGGTCTGGTCCTGTTCCTCGCGCTGCGCTTCGGGCGGCTGATCTCCCGCTTCGTGTCCAGCGACGATCCGGAGAAGCTCCTGCTGGTCGTACTGGGGCTGACGCTGCTGGTGGCGGGCATCGCCCAGCAGCTCCAGGTGTCCGCCGCGGTCGGCGCGTTCCTGGTCGGCATCGCCCTGTCCGGTGAGGTCGCGGAGGGCGCCCACAACCTGCTGAGCCCGCTGCGGGACCTGTTCGCCGCGGTGTTCTTCGTCTTCTTCGGCCTGCACACCGACCCCGCGAGCATCCCCCCGGTCCTCCTGCCGGCCCTCGCGCTGGCCGTGGTGACCGCCGGCACGAAGATCGCGACCGGGTACTGGGCGGCGAGGCGCGCCGGCATCTCCGTCAGGGGCCGCTGGCGGGCCGGCGGCACGCTGGTGGCGCGCGGGGAGTTCTCCATCGTCATCGCCGGGCTGGCCGTGACGGCCGGGATCGAGCCGTCCCTCGGGCCGCTGGCCACCGCGTACGTGCTGATCCTGGTCGTCCTGGGCCCGCTGACGGCCCGTTACACCGAGCCGGTCGCGACCCGGCTGGGCTCGCTCCGCCGCCGCACGGCGACGGCCGCGGCGCCCACGCCGCCGCGCGAGGAGATGCTCGACCCGGTCGAGGACGGCACGGCGGGCCGCGCCTGAACCACCCGCCCGGCGGGCCGCCGCGGGGCGCCCCGCCGGGCCGGGCGCCGCGGCCGGCCCGGCGAGGCGGTTCAGGCGCGGCCGAGCCACAGGTCGGGGCCGAACACCTCGTAGTGGACGGCCCGGGCGGGCACGCCGCGGCGCAGCAGTCCGCCGCGCACCGCGCGCAGGAACGGCAGCGGGCCGCACAGGTACGCGGTGAGGCCCTCCGGCAGGTCGAGCGCGGCCACGTCGGCCAGGCCGCGGGAGGCCTCCGCGTCCTCGCCCGGCTCCTCGTACCACAGGTGCAGCCGGGCGCCGGGGAGCGCCCGGACGAGGCGGCGGTGCTCCTCCCGGTGGGCGTGGTCGGCGGGGGTGCGGTCGGCGTGGACCACGGTCACCGGGCGGTCGGCCCCCGCGGCGGCGAGGTGGTGGAGCATGGACAGCATCGGCGTGCAGCCGATCCCGGCGGACGCCAGCAGCAGCGGCCCGTCGCCGTCCGGCAGGACGAGGTCGCCGAACGGCGCGGAGACGCCGAGGACGTCACCGGCGCGGACGTGCCCGTGCAGCCACGACGACACCTCCCCCTCCGGCCCGGCGCCGCCCCGGACGCGCTTGACGGTGATCCGCCACCGCGCGTCGCCGGGAGCGGAGGAGAGGCTGTACTGGCGTATCTGGCGGGCGCCGTCGGGCAGTTCGACCCGGACGCCGACGTACTGCCCCGGGCGGAACGCGCCGGCGGGCGTGCCGTCGGCGGGGCGCAGGACGAGGGACACCGCGTCGGCGGTCTCCTCGCGCCGCTCGACGACCTCCATCGGCCGCCACGTGGCGCCCTCGGCGGTGCCGGCCTCCTGCCGGAGCCGGGTCTCGACGGCGATCAGGGCGTTGGCCATCAGCCAGTAGACCTCGTCCCAGGCGGCGGCCACCTCCTCGGTCACGGCGTCGCCGAGGACGTCGGCGATGGCGGCGAAGAGGTGCCGGTGGACGAGCTCGTACTGCTCGGAGGTGACGCCGAGCGAGGCGTGCTTGTGGGCGATGCGGGAGAGCATCGCGTCCGGGCGGGTGCCGGGGTGTTCGAGCAGCAGGCCGGCGAAGGCGGCGATGGAACCGGCGAGCGCCTTGCGCTGGTCGCCGTTGGCCTGGTTGCCGCGGTTGAACAGATCCCGCAGGAGTTCGGGCCGGTCGGTGAACAGTTTCGCGTAGAACAGCTCGGTGATCTCCCCGATGGCGGCGCCGACGACGGGCAGGGTGGCGCGGATGACCGGGGCGGACTGCTCGGACAGCACGGTGGACTCCTCAAACAGGTAAGTGATCTTCGCATTAACGAAGACGGCCGGCGGCCCCGGCGCCGGGGCCGCCGGGGTGGGTCAGCCGGGGCGGCGGCCGAGGAGGCCGACGAGGACCGGCCCGGTGGGCGAGGACACCAGGTCGGCCACGGTCAGCGGGTCGAGCGCGGCGTAGAAGGCCTCCTGCGCGTCGCGCAACGCGGAACGCAGCCGGCACGCGGCGCGCAGCGGGCAGGGCGCCTCGCCCTCGCAGGCGACGACCTCCCCGTCCCCCTCCAGCTCCCTGACCAGCCAGCCGACCGAGGCCCCGCGCCCGAGCGGGGTCAGCGCCAGGCCGCCGCCGCGCCCCCGGCGGGCCTCCAGCACGCCGAGGTGCCGGAGCCGGGTGACCGCCTTCGCCATGTGGGCGGCGGGTACGCCCATGGCCTCGGCCACCTCGCGGGTGGTCGGCGATCCGTCCCCCTCGAGGACGGCGAGCCGCATGACGGCGCGCAGCGCCAGGTCCGTGAACTTCGTCAGCCTCACGCCCCGGGACGCTAGCAAAGACGCATTTCGGATGCGTGTTCAGGAGGCGGTTCGTCGACCGCCGCGGACCGGGACGCGGGGCCGGCGGCGGCTCCGCTCGCCCTCCGGTCCCCCGGGGGCCCGTTCGACCGGCCGATTGATTGATCAAACTGGCGTGTGGTTAGCATATGAGCACCGCCTAGCTCGAAAGATAAGCCTGTGACTGTCAAAGACGACTCGTTCACCAACTGGAAGACCCGCGAGGAGATCGCGGAGTCGATGATCCCGATGATCGGGAAGCTGCACCGGGAGCGGGACGTCACCGTCCTGCTCCACAGCCGGTCCTTGGTGAACAAGTCGGTGGTGAGCATCCTCAAGACGCACCGGTTCGCCCGGCAGATCGCCGGCGAGGAGCTGTCGGTCACCGAGACGCTGCCGTTCCTGCGGGCCCTCACCACGCTCGACCTCGGTCCCTCGCAGATCGACATCGGCATGCTCGCCGCGACGTACCGGGCCGACACCCGCGGCCTGTCGGTGGAGGAGTTCACCGCCGAGTCCGTGGCGGGCGCGACCGGCGCCGACAAGATCGAGCGCCGTGAGCCCCGCGACGTCGTCCTGTACGGCTTCGGCCGCATCGGCCGGCTCGTCGCCCGCCTGCTCATCGAGAAGACCGGCTCCGGCAACGGGCTGCGGCTGCGGGCCATCGTCGTGCGCCGGGGCGGTGACCAGGACATCGTCAAGCGCGCCTCGCTGCTGCGCCGGGACTCCATCCACGGCCAGTTCCAGGGCACGATCACCGTCGACGAGGCGACCAGCACCATCGTCGCCAACGGCAACGAGATCAAGGTGATCTACGCCAACGACCCGTCGGAGGTCGACTACACGGCGTACGGCATCAAGAACGCCATCCTCATCGACAACACGGGCAAGTGGCGCGACCGCGCCGGCCTGTCGCAGCACCTGCGGCCGGGCGTCGCCAAGGTCGTCCTGACCGCGCCGGGCAAGGGCGACGTCCCGAACATCGTCCACGGCGTCAACCACGACACGATCAAGCCGGACGAGACGGTCCTGTCCTGCGCGTCGTGCACCACCAACGCGATCGTCCCGCCGCTGAAGGCGATGGCGGACGAGTACGGCGTCCTGCGCGGCCACGTGGAGACCGTCCACTCGTTCACCAACGACCAGAACCTGCTGGACAACTACCACAAGGCCGACCGCCGCGGCCGCTCCGCGCCGCTCAACATGGTCATCACCGAGACCGGCGCCGCCTCCGCCGTCGCCAAGGCGCTGCCCGACCTCAAGGCGCCCATCACCGGCAGCTCGATCCGCGTCCCCGTCCCGGACGTCTCGATCGCCATCCTCTCCCTGCGCCTCGGCCGCGAGACCACCCGCGAGGAGGTCCTCGACTACCTCCGCAACGTGTCGCTGACCTCGCCGCTGAAGCGCCAGATCGACTTCATCACCGCCCCCGACGCGGTGTCGAGCGACTTCATCGGCTCGCGCCACGCGTCGATCGTGGACGCCGGCGCCACCAAGGTGGACGGCGACAACGCCATCCTCTACCTGTGGTACGACAACGAGTTCGGCTACTCCTGCCAGGTCATCCGCGTCGTGCAGCACGTCTCCGGGGTGGAGTACCCGACGTACCCGGCTCCGGCCGTCTGACCCCGACGGGCACCGTGCGCCGCCGCCCCGCCGTCCGCTCACCGGACGGCGGGGCGGCGCGTGCGTCAGGCGGGGCGCCGGGCGTGGACGTAGAGGTGCTCCTCGGGCTCCGCGTCGCGCCCGCGCGGGCGGTACACGGCCGTGTGGTGGTGGACGACCCGCAGCCCCGCCTCCTCCAGCAGCCTCAGGTGGTCCTGCGCGGAGAGGCTGCTGACGGTGACCTCGTGGCCCATCCACACGATGTCCAGCCCCCTGATGTCACCGGGCACCGTGGCCATCGCGAACGCCCCGCCCGGGGCGACCCAGGAGGCCGCCCGGGTCAGTGACCGGGCCACCTCGGGCTGGTCCATGACCAGCAGCGGGAAGAACGCGCACACCGCGTCGTACCCGCCCTCCGGTGCCTCGAAGGTCCGTACGTCGGCCTGTTCGAAGCGAGCGCCGGGCACCCGCTCCCGCGCGATCCGCACCATCTCGGCGGACACGTCGATCCCGGTGACCTCGCACCCGGCCCGCACCAGCCTCTCGGCCGTGGGGCGGCCGGTGCCGCTGCCCACGTCCAGCACGCGCGCCCCGGCCGGCAGGGAGCCGACGAGCCAGTCCAGGGCGGCGAGTTGGCCCGGGACGTCGGCGAAGGCCTCCTCGTAGCGCGCGCCCACCTCGTCGAAGACCTCGGCGGCGGACCTGCCGCGGGCCTGCGGCTCCTGGTTCACGCCCTCACCTCCGTGTCGCGGACGGGCCCTCGCCGGGACGGCGGGCCCTGATCGATAGGCCGGACCGTACCCCCCGCGAAGGGTGCCCGGCCAGGGGAACCGGCGGCGGGCGGTGCACGCTGTCAGTGGCGCTGGCTACCGTGTGCGGCATGATCGATGCCGAGGACGTCCGCCGTATCGCGCTGTCCTTCCCCGAGACGGTGGAGAAGGAAGCCTGGAGCATGCCCACCTTCCGCGTGGCGGGGAAGATGTACGTCACGATCCCCGACGACCAGACGTCGTTCGCCGTGCGCTGCCCCCGGCACGAGCGGACCGAGCTGATCGCCGCCGAGCCGGAGAAGTTCTGGGTGCCGCCGCACGAGGCGGGTTCGGCGTGGGTCCGGGTGCGGCTCGCCGCGCTGGAGGGCCCGGACGAACTGCGCGACATCCTCGTCGACTCCTGGCGGCAGGCCGCGCCGGACCACCTGGCCGACCAGCACCCCGACCTGCGGCCGGGCGTGGTGGCGGGCTGACGCGCCGCACCGGCGGGGCGGCCGCTCCGGGCGCCCCGCCCCGGCCGTGTCGTCCAATCGGCTGACACGCCGCCGCCGGCTTCCTAGAGTACGGATCCACTGACAGCTCCGGGGGGTGCCGTGAAACGGGCGGGTGGCAAGGACAGAATCGTCTTACTGTGCGTGTTCCTGGTGGTGCTGGGGAGCCCCTGGGCACGTGAAGCGCTGCTCGGCCTCCGGCCGGACGGCGGCTTCCTCCCCATGCTCCAGCGCGCGCTCCTCTCGCCCGGCTGGGAGCTGTCGCCGAGCTCCGACCCGTACCTGGGCGCCATGGACCTGCGGGGCAACATCGCCTTCGTCGGCCTGCTGGCCGGGACGGCCCTGCTGGTGCCCCGGCTGGTGGGAGGGGCGCCCGCCGGGCGCGGCGTCCGCTTCGCGGCCGCCCTCGGGACCGGGGTGCTCGTCTCGGTCATCGGCTCGGTGCTGTCGTGGGCGGCCGTCGCCACGTACGGGCCGCCCGCCGTCCTCCTCTTCGGCCGGGACGCGGAGGCGGTGCTCGCCTTGTTCCTCGTGGACGGCCTGGTCTTCGGCGTCCTGTTCGGCCTCCTCGTCGCCGCCGTGTACGCCGGGGCGGGCACGGCGGCAAGCACCTCGGACCGGGCGGCGTCCCCCACCCGTGAAGGGAGAACGCCCGTGGCCGACCCCTCCCCTGGCGTGGGGGACCCGCCGCGGTCCGTCGCGACCGGCACCGAGCCGGGTGACGCGACCCGCTACCTGTGCGCCGCCGCCTACACCGACCCGGCGTTCGCCCGCCGTGTGGTCGAGGGCGTGCTCGGGGACCGGTTGGGGGCGATCGCCGTGTCGCCCGGCGTCGACCTGGTGCCCGTGGCCCGGCACAGCCTGACGGCCCGCCGCCTCCGCCGCGAGCGGGACCGGCGGCTGGCGGTGGCGTTCGGCGTCATCGCGCTGGCCGGTCCGCTGTGGCTGCTGTTCGCCCGGCCGGCGCTGGGGTACCTGGGCGCCGCGGCCACGTCCCGCAGCAGGTACCCGGCCGAGCGGGGGCGGCACCTGCCGCACCCGTCCCCGTGGCGGCCGGCCGCCGCGGCCGGCCTCCTGCTCGTCGCGGGCGTGCTGATGGGGACGGCGCTGTCGGCGCTGCCGATGCCGGGCCTCCTGCGCTGGCTGACCGGCGGCTACGGGTACGGCGTGCCGCCGCTGCTCGCGGTGGTCGCGGGCGCCGGCCTGGCGCTGCGCACCGTGCTCGACGAGGAGGCGGACGTCGAGGCGCGGATGCGCGGTGCGCTGCGGCGCGGCGCGTTCGACCCGAACGGGCTGCCGAGGCCGGGCGCGGTGGAGCCGTGGGCGGCCGCCAGGATCGCGGCGGTGGCCGACGCCCAGCGGGGCAACGTCACCTGCTACAGCGGCTTCTCGCCGTTCGCCGGCTACGGCAGGCGGGAGTCGGAGTGGACGCTGTCGCTGCCGCTGCTGCCCGCCGACCCGGCCGCCGGCGACGCGCGGCGGGCACCGGCGGCGGTCACCGACTTCGACGCCTGGGACGTGGTGGAGCGGCTGCGCCACCGGCTCGCGAGGACGGCGGACGACATCCCCGTGCCCGCCGGCCACGGCCGGGCGGGCCTCGTCGTGGAGGACCGGGTGTTCGTCAGCGGCCGGGAACTGGCCGGTGACGGCCGGCTGCTCCCCGATCCGCTGCGCGCCCCCGCCACGCACCTGCCCGAGGAGGCCGTGCGGCAGATCGCGCTGCACCCGGACGGGGTGGCCCGGCACTTCCTGGTCAGCCACCTGCCGCTGTGGGGCGGCGAAGTGGTGCCCAGCCAGTTCCTGCACGTCGCGGTGGCGGGCAGGACGCTGCACCTGCGGTGCGAGCGGTTCGTCCTGGGGCCGGTACGGCGCGAGATGCACGCGGTCGACCTGCTGCCCCCGGCCGCCCTCACCGCGGGGAGCCGCCGCTCCCTGCTGCCCTCGGCGCTGCGGCGCACCGGCGGGGCCCTGTGGCGGGCGCCCCGGTCGTGCCTGGCCGACGCCCTCGCCGAGTACCGCAGGCCGCGCCGGCTGCGCAGCGAACTGCGGGCGGCCCGCGAGGACCCCGCCTTCGACCGGGGCGCGCGGCTGAGCATCCGCGAGGACGCCCAGGGACCCGAGTACTTCCACCACTTCCAGCGGGTGGACGCGCAGCGGACGCTGAACGCCCTCGACCGGCACGCCCTGGCCGCCGTCCGCGACTTCCTGGACGAGCACGGCGTGGACACGGCCGACTTCCGCACCCAGTCCCAGACGATCCTGAACCACGGCGTCCTGCAGACGGGCGGGGTGAGCGTCGTGGGGAACCAGGCGGTCGGCACCGGCGCCCAGGCGTCCGCCGGGTCGGCCACCGCCCAGGCCACCACCACCCAGGCCGCCACCGCCCAGGCCGCGGGTCCGCCGTCCGGCGGCACGGCCGAACGATGAGGAGGGGAACCGTGTCCCAGCAGGTCCAGCGGCCCGCCGACGAGCCGCCCCCGGGGTCCAACTTCGGTGTGCAGCAGTACGGCGGCCAGAGCAGCGTCGGCAACCAGGCCGTGGGCCCGAACGCCCGGGCGGACGCCGGCCGGGTCGCCGTCCAGGCCCCCCGCGCGGAGCAGCACGCCCGGGTCGACGAGCTGGTCCTGCTCGTCGAGCGGCTGCTGGAGGAGCACCGGGCGGAGCTGCCCGACCAGGAGGCGCCGCGGGTGGAGCTGCGCCGGCTGCGCGAGGAACTGGAGGAGGAGGCGCCCGAACCGGGGGTGGTGCGGCGCGCCCTGGACCGGCTGGCGGCCTTCGCCGAACCGGTGGCGCCGCTGGCGGCGGCCGTCGCGGAGCTGTCCCAGGCCGCCCAGTCCTTCTGACGCCCCGGCGGGCGTGCCGGGGCGTCGGGCCCGCACTGACCGGAGTCTGGTCCAGACCTCTTGACGAAAGGTCTGGACCAGAAGACTCTGAGGTTCCCGGCCGTGCCGAAGAAGGAGACGCCGAGATGGCACCTCGCGCAAGGAGAAGGCTTCTGGGCATGGGGCTCGCGATCGCGGGCCTCGTGCAGGCACTGGGCGGCGCGGCGGTGCCGGCGGCCGCGGCCCGCCCCTCCCCCGCCCCCGTCGGCGACGCCACCGCGGTCGCCACCTGCCCCCTCAAGCCGAAGCCCGCCGGCAAGGTCCTCCAGGGCTACTGGGAGAACTGGGACGGCGCCGCCAACGGCGTCCACCCGCCCTTCGGCTGGACCCCGATCACCGACCCCCGCATCCGCCAGCACGGCTACAACGTCGTCAACGCCGCCTTCCCGGTGATCCGTTCGGACGGCACCGTCCTGTGGGAGGACGGCATGGACAACACCGTGAAGGTGCCCACGCCGGCCGAGATGTGCGAGGCCAAGGCCGCCGGCCTGACGGTGCTGCTGTCGATCGGCGGCGCCACCGCCGGGATCGACCTCAACTCGACCGCCGTCGCCGACCGGTTCGTCGAGACGATCGTGCCGATCCTGAAGACGTACAACTTCGACGGGATCGACATCGACATCGAGACCGGCCTGGTCGGCAGCGGCACCATCGGCCGGCCGTCGACCTCCCAGGCCAACCTCATCCGCATCATCGACGGCGTCCTGGAGCGCATGCCGCCCGGCTTCGGCCTGACCATGGCCCCCGAGACCGCGTACGTCACCGGCGGCAGCGTCGTCTACGGCTCCATCTGGGGCGCCTACCTGCCGATCGTGAAGAAGTACGCGGACAACGGCCGCCTGTGGTGGCTCAACATGCAGTACTACAACGGCAGCATGTACGGCTGCTCCGGCGACTCGTACGCGGCGGGCACGGTCGCGGGCTTCACCGCGCAGACCGACTGCCTCGACCGGGGACTCGTCGTCCAGGGCACCACCGTCCGGGTCCCGTACGACAAGCAGGTCCCCGGCCTGCCCGCCCAGCCGGGCGCCGGCGGCGGCCACATGCAGCCGGGCACGGTCGCCCAGGCGTGGAACGCGTACGGCGGCAGGCTCAAGGGCCTGATGACGTGGTCGATCAACTGGGACGGTTCGAGGAACTGGACCTTCGGCGACAACGTCAGGGCGCTGCAGGGACGCTGAGCCTCACACGCCGGCGGGCACCGCGGGAAGCACCACTTCCCAGGTGTCCACGGCGAAGTGGGCGCGCATCCCGTGCGCCTCGTACAGGCGCAGCGCGCCGGACTCGTTGAGCGTGTCGACGCCGAGCCCGACGGTGTCCCGGCCGAGCGCGGCGTACGCGCCGAAGGCGTGCCGCAGCAGGTGGCCGGCGACACCGCGGCCGCGGTACGCCCGGCGCACGCCGATGTTGCCGATCCACGCCATGCTCTGCCGGTCGTTGCGCGAGTACAGCACGGCCGCGTCGTCCGCGCCGAGCGAGGCGATCCACACCAGCGACCAGTCGACGCGGCCGCCGCCGATGTCGTCGAGCCACTGCTCGTACGTGCGCGGCTGGTGGTCGAAGTGCTCGGCGAAGGTCTCCTGGATCAGGGCGTGGGCGCGCCGCCGGTCCGCCTCGTCGGCGCAGTCGCGCAGCACCAGGCCGGCCGGCGGCTCGGGGACCGCCCGATCGGCGTCGGACAGGGGGCGGGTCATCACGTGGTACCGCCGCACCCGGTCCCAGCCGCGCCGCGCCATCATGGCGAGGTCGGTCGTGGGCCGGGCGTTGAGGTGCAGGTGGAGGACGGCGCGGGAGGCGCCGTTGGCCCGCGCCCGCTCGGCGGCCCGCCGCTCGACCAGCGCGAGGAGCCGCTCGCCGGCGGCTTCGTGGCCGGGCAGGACGTAGTGGTCGGTGTCGACGCGCTCGGCGCCGGAGTCGTCCCACACCAGCGCGTACGCGACGAGCCGGCCGCCTTCGAAGGCGAGCCAGGAGTCCTCCCGCAGGTCGACCTCGGGGTGGGCGAGGTCGGTCTCGACGGCGTGCAGTTCGGTGTCGGGCCGGCCGGTCTCGATCGTGTCGATCTCGTTGAGCAGCGCGCATATCAGCGGCGCGTCACCGACGGTGGCCGGGCGTACGGTGAAGGGGTCCTCGGAGTGCATCAGGCCACTCTCGGCCCCGGTGGCACGCCCCGCAAACGATTTCCCGGCCCGTCCGGGGCGGCCCCGCCGGACGCGGGGGCGCCGCCGTGCCCCGCCCCCGCGCGGATCCGCCCCCGGTCGCGGCGCCTCAGGAGGCCGCGGCGCACGCCGGGTGGCCCCAGCCGGCGTCGTTCCTGGCGATCGTCTCGCCCTTCGCGTACGGGTTGCCGCAGCGGCAGCGGCCGGCGAACTTCGCCCGCACCGTGCCCCGGGAGGCGGTCGCGGCGCGCGGGCGGCGGGGCGCCGCCGGGCGTTCGCGGGTGTCGGGGGGCGGCAGGACCGAACCGGCGGCCGAACCGGCGGGCTGCTGGGTGACGGCCGCCTGGCCGGCGGCCGCGTCGGCGGCGGCGTTCAGGCGGTCGCCGTCGACCCGGTGGGCCGGCGTGTGGACGAACCGCACGTCCCGGCCGGTCAGCAGGCCGTCGATGGCGACGACCAGCTCCCGGTTGGCCACGGGCGAGCCGGACGCGGTCTTCCAGCCCTTGCGGCGCCAGCCCGGCAGCCAGGTCGTGACGGCCTTCATCGCGTACTGGGAGTCCATGCGGACCTCCAGCGGGGTCGCCGGGTCGGTGGCCTCCAGCAGCCGCAGGAGCGCGGTCAGTTCGGCGACGTTGTTCGTGGCCCGGCCCAGCGGGCCGGCCTCCCAGGAGGCCACCTCCCCGTCCGTACCGGCGACGACCCACGCCCAGGCCGCCGGCCCGGGATTCCCCTTGCACGCCCCGTCACACGCGGCGATGATCCGTTCCGTCATTGTCCCGATCCTGCCATGCCGGCGGCCCGGCCCCGGCCACCGCCCACCACGCCCGCCCGACCGACCGGCACCCCGCGCTCCCCCGTCCCCGCGTCAGTCACCGGGAGGCGGGGCGGGCTCCCAGGGCGGGGGCCTGCGCCCGTCCGTCCAGGCCGCGAGCGCCTCGCCGTCCACGCAGACGATGCCGAGCGCGGCGGCGTACTCGGCGGCCGGCGCGGTGAAGCCGCTGGTCGTCACCACGACGGCGACCTCCGCCTCGTGGACGGCGAAGCACGTGCCGCCGAAGCACTGCAGGTCCCGCGAGCCCACCGGGTGGTCGGCGGCGTACTGCTTGCACTGCACGACCAGCCGCCGCCCGTCCGGCGTGGTCGCCACCACGTCGGCCCCGAGGTCGCCGGGGCCGCCCGAGACCTCGGTGCGGGTGCAGCCGTCGCGCACGCAGAGGGCGGCGACCGTGTGCTCGAAGCCCTGCGGGTCCACCTGCTCGTGGTCGACGGCGTCACCGTCCAGCACGGGCACGGCCGCCTCCACCGGGGCCGGGGCCGGGGTCCCGGCCGGTGCCGCGGGCACGGACACACCGTCGTCCGGGGGCGCCGGCGGCCGCGCGCCCCGGCCGGCCGCCCGGCGGGCCACCGCGGCGAGGACGACGACCGCGAGGACCAGCACCGCCGGGCCGAAGGCCCCGGACGACGCGCCCCACACCGTCCGCGCCAGCAGCGCCAGTCCGCCCACGGCGGCCCCGACCAGCCCCACGGCCAGTACCACGTCCCGCCACCCGGCGCGCCTGCCCCGCCCGTTCACCCGCTCCGCCACCGCCACGTACGCCCCCCTCCACCGACACACACCACCACCCCGCCTGGCCGCGCGCCCCGTCCGCAAACCTCCCCGGCGCCCCGCACGCCGCTCCGGCGGCGCCTCCCGCGTTTCGGCCAGGGACGAACCGGGGTGCCCGAAGTGGCCTTGTGGTGGACGGAACGTTTCGGGTAGACCGGTGCTGCTCCGCCGAGATCCCCACTGTCACCCGCACCCGCCGCGGCCGCGCCGCGACGCGCGTGTCTGCTCGTGCGACGACGGGAGGTTCCATGGAACAGCGACGCACCACCTTCGCGCTCAGTCCCGCCGAGTCGGAGCGGTTCCACCGCGACGGCTACCTGGGCCCCTTCGACCTCTACGAAGAGTCCGAGATGGAGCGGAACCTGCGGGCCCTGCGACCGAAGCTCCTCGACACCCGGAAGGCCGTCTACGGCGGTGACCGCACCGTGGCCGGGGCCACCGACCTGGCCAACTACGACCGCCACCTCGACGTCGACTTCCTGGCGCGGCACATCACGCGACCGGAGATCGTCGACCGGGTGGCGAGCGTCCTGGGCCCGGACGTGCTGTGCTGGCGCAGCGAGTTCTTCCCCAAGTACCCGGGCGACGAGGGCACCGACTGGCACCAGGCGGACAACTTCTCCAACGTCGCCGGGTCGAAGCACCCCCAGATCGTGTGGCCCGAGGACGCCGGCTTCGGGGGGACCGTCACCGTCTGGACGGCGTTCACCCCGGCCACCGAGGAGACCGGCTGCCTGCAGTTCATCCCCGGCAGCCACCGCACGATGCACTACGACGAGTCGAAGGTGATGGAGTACGACGCCGACTCCATCAACAAGGTCGACAAGGACGGTGTGCGGCGCGGCTTCTTCGGCTACGACTACCGCCAGTTGCAGAAGGACCCCGACTGGCGGCCGGACGAGTCGCGGGCCGTGCCGCAGGTGATGCGGCAGGGGCAGTTCGTCATCTTCTGGTCGACGCTCATGCACGCCTCCCTCCCGCACAGCGGCCGCACCGAGCAGATGCGCCTCGGCTTCGCCGCGCGGTACCTGCCGACGTCGGTGCGGGTCTACCCGTACTCGGACTCCCTGGACGAGTTCGGCGGTTCGGCGAGCCTCGCGAAGTTCGGCAACGTCCTGGTGTCCGGCACGGACCGGTTCGGGCACAACCGGTTCGTGGACCGGACCGTCGGGGGCTTCCCGTTCCCGGTGCGCGGGGAAGCGGGGCGGTCCGCATGAGCGACACCCCCCTCTCCCTCACCCCCGACGACATCGAGCGCTGGGTCGTCGCGACCTGCCGGGACCTCGGCGTGGACCTCGACGGCGCGGACGGCGACTTCTTCGAGGCGGGCGGCACCTCCCTCGCCGCGACCCGGCTGATCGCCCGGGCGGAGGCACGGTACGGGGAGGACGCGCTGCCCCCGGACGACCTGTTCGCCGACAGCGGCGTACGGGCGATCGCGGCGGCCATCGGGCGCAACGCCCGGCGGGGTTCCGCGCCCGGCCGGGCCTGACCCCGGGGCCGCGGTGCTCGCCCACCGGCACGTGACGAGGCTCCGGCCCGTCGACGGCACGCCACGGATCCGGCTGATCTGCTTCTCGTACGCCGGGGGCGGCCTCGGCCCGTTCCGCGCCTGGGCGCCGGACGTGCCCGACGGCGTCGAACTGCTCGGCGTCCGGCTGCCCGGCCACGGCAGCCGGATCCGGGAGCGGCCGCACACCGACTGGGAGCCCCTGGTCGACGAGGTGACCGGCGTCCTCGGGCCGTACCTGGCCGAGCCGCACGCGCTGTTCGGCCACAGCTTCGGCGGGCGGCTCGCGTACGAGGTGGCGCGCCGTGCCGGGGCGCGCCACCCCGGCCGGACCCGCCGCCTGTTCGTCGCCGCGTGCCGCACCCCCGACACCCCCCAGGCCAGGCCGTACCTGCACGAGCTGACCGACGCGCGGCTGCGGGACGCGATGGGCGCGATGGGCGGCGTGCCGCAGGAGGTGCTCCGGGACGACCGGATGATGGGCGTGCTCCTGCCGGTCGTCCGCGCGGAGATGCGGCTCGCCGAACTGTGGGGGGTGCGGCCCGGCACACGGCTCGCCGCGCCCGTCACCGCCCTGTACGGGCGGGACGACCCGGTCGACGGGGCGGCGGAGACGGCACGCTGGCCCCGATTCAGCCGTGCGGCGGGGGAGGTGCTGGAGGTGCCCGGCGGGCACTTCTTCCTCGACGCCCACCGCCCGTGGCTGCTGGACGTCATCGGCGCACGGCTGGGAGGCGACTGATGGACACCCCGGTGGGCGGGCCCGCGGCGATCGGGCTGCACCGCCGCATCAACCACCTGACCACGGTCCCCTACCCCGACGACCGCAGCGTCAAGGACCTGTTCGAGGACGCCGTGCGGCGGTTCCCCGACGCGGTGGCGGTGGTGCACGGCGACACGGAGGTGCGCTACGGGGAGCTGAACCGGCTCGCCGACCGCCTCGCCCGCCGGCTGCGCGCGGACGGGGTGCGTCCGGGGGCGGTCGCCGGGGTGTGCGTGGACCGCTCCGTGGGCATGGTGGCCGCGCTGCTCGCCGTCCTCAAGTGCGGTGCGGCGTACCTGCCGTTCGACGCGGCGTGGCCCGGCGCGCGGCTGCGGCACCTGTTCGACGTGGCGGGGTGCGAGGTGCTGGTCACCGACCGGCCGGACGCGCTCGCCGCGCGCTTCCCCGGGCGGCGGGTCACCCCGGTGGCCGGCGGGGAGGACGGTGACGCGGACGGCGGGGAGGACGGCGCCGCGGACGTGGCGGTCGGCCCGGACGACATCGCGTACGTCAACTTCACCTCCGGGTCGACCGGCACGCCGAAGGGCGTCCCGATCCGGCACCGCGCGGTCGCCCGGCTCGTGTTCGGCGCCCGGTACGCCCCGCTCGACGAGCACACGACGCTGCTCCAGCTGGCGCCGGTGACGTTCGACGCGACGACGTTCGAGATCTGGGGCGCGCTGCTGCACGGCGGGACGTGCGTCCTGTACCCCTCCGCGTTCCTCCGCCTCTCCGAACTGGGGCAGGTCCTGCGGGCGCGCTCCGTCACGGTGCTGTTCCTCACGACCGCGCTGTTCAACACGGTCGTGGACGAGGCCCCCGACGTCCTGGACGGCGTGCCGACCGTCCTGACCGGCGGCGAGGCCCACTCCCTGCCGCACATGGCGCGGGCGCTGCGGCGCTACGGCCCCGGGCGCGTCGTCCACGTGTACGGGCCCACCGAGTGCACGACCTTCGCCACGTACCACCCGGTGCGGGAACTGCCCGCCGACGGCACGCCCCTGCCGATCGGGCTGCCCGTCCAGAACACGCGGGCGTACGTGGTGGGGGAGGACGGCCGGCTGTGCGGGCCCGGGGAGACCGGCGAGCTGCTGGTCGGAGGGCCCGGCCTGTCCCCCGGCTACCTGTCGCTCCCCGACGCCACCCGGGAGCGGTTCGTCGAGCTGGACGTCGACGGGCGGGTGCGGCGGCTGTACCGCACCGGCGACCTGGTCCACGCGCGCGAGGACGGCGCCCTGGTCTTCCGGGGACGCGAGGACGGGCAGGTGAAGATCGACGGGCACCGCGTCGAACTCGGCGAGGTCGGCCACCACCTGAACGACCACCCGCAGGTCCGGCAGAGCCACGTCACCACCGTCCCCACCGCGACGGGCGGCCGGGCGCTGGTGGCCTTCGTCGTGCCGCGCTCGCCGGAGTGCACCGCCGCGCTGCTGCGGGAGCACCTCCGGGCCCGGCTGCCCGCCTCCATGGTGCCGTCCGACATCCGGTTCCTGGCGGCGCTACCGCTGACGCCGCACGGCAAGGTGGACCGGCGCGCGCTGCCGGCCGCCGGGGGCGGGGCCCGCTCGTGACGGCCGGGGAGGCCGCCGCCCCGGGGACCGGCGCGGACCCCGTGCCGGGTGCCGACGCGCCGTACCTCACCGCCGCGCAGGACCGGCTGCGCGAACGGGTGCGCGGTGTCCTGGCCCGCGCGGTCCTCCCCCACGCGGACCGCTGGGAGGAGCTGCGGCACGTCCCGGCGGAGGCGTGGCGGACCCTGGGCGACGCGGGACTGCTGGGCCTGCCGCTGACGGGGCCGGGCTTCCTGGACAGCGCGGTCCTGCTGGAGGAGCTGGGGCGCACCGGGTACGCGGGCGTCCGCGCGGCGGTCGGGGTGCACGCGTACATGGCGGCCTCCTACCTCGAACTGTTCGGCACGCCGCGGCAGCGGGCCGCGTACCTGCCCGCGGTGCGCCGCGGGGAGCGGGTGGCGGCCCTGGCGATCAGCGAGGAGGGCGCCGGGTCGGACCTGCGCGGGCTGAGCACCCGGGCGGTCGCGGACGGCCCGTGCGGCTACCGCGTCACGGGCCGCAAGTGCCACGTCGCCAACGGCTCCCGCGCGGGCTTCTACGTGACGCTGGCGCGGACCCGGCAGGACGCGCCGCGCCGCGGCCTGGCCGGTGCGAGCCTCCTCGTCGTCGACGCGGACCTGCCCGGGGTGACCCGCCGTCCGCGGCCGCTCGCCGGCTGGCACGCGGCCGACGTGTGCGAGGTGGAGTTCGACGACGTGCCGGTGCCGGCGGACCGGCTGATCGGGAAGCCCGACCGGGCGCTGGTGTACCTGATGCGGGCGCTGGACCTGGAGCGGCTGGCCGCCGGGCTCCTCGCGGTCGGCGGCGCGGCGTACTGCGTCGGCCTGCTGGACCGGTTCGTCCGCACGCACCGGGTGCGCGACGCGCCGCTCGGCGCCCAGCAGGCCGTGCGCCACCGGGTGGCCGACCTGACGGCCGAGCTGGACCTCGTACGGCACTACGGGCTGCGGGCCGCGTGGCTGCACGGCGGGGGCCGGCTGGACACGGCCACCGCGTCCGTGCTGAAGCTGCGGTCGACCGAGCTGGCGGTGGCGGCGGCGCAGGCGTGCGTGCGGTTCCACGGCGCGCGCGGCCTGCTGGAGGGGTCCGCGGTGGCGCGTCTGTACCGGGACGCGGCGGCGGGGACGATCGCGGGTGGCGCCAGCGAGCTGATGCGTGAGCTGATCTACGAATCCACCGGGGAACGGGGCGTGTGAGGGACCGTCACGGCCCGGTGTTTGCCATGCTGATCACCGTTGGTGACGTCGTCGACACGGCAGGAGGACGGCCCTCGTGACACGGGACGGACAGGGCGGGACGGGCGCGGACGAGGGGACGACGCCCTTCCAGCGGCTCCAGCTGCGGCTGCGCTCCCCCTTCGGGCCCGACGGCGCGGGCGCGGGCGAGGGGCCGCCCGGGGTGGTCGTCGTCGTGCCCAGCTTCACCCTCGACCAGGCCGGGATGGACAAGATCCCCGGCATCCTCCACTACGAGGAGCGGCTGCTGTCGTTCCTGCACCTCCTGGCGGACCCGCGGCGGCGGATCGTGTACGTCACGAGCCGGCCCCTGCCGGAGCCCCTCGTCGACTACGCGCTGGGACTGGTCCGGTCGGTGTCCGCGCGGGAGGCCCGCGCCCGGCTCACCCTCCTCGACTGCGGGGACGACCGGCCCGTACCGCTCACGCGGAAGATCCTCCGGCGGCCCGCCCTGGTGGAGCGCGTCCGGGGCCTCGTACCGGACCCGCTGGACGCGTGCGTCCTCGCCTTCAACGGTTCGGCGCACGAGCGGGAGCTCGCCCTGCGGCTCGGCGTGCCGCTGTACGCGTGCGACCCGGACCTGGCGCACCTGGGCGGCAAGAGCGGGGCGCGGGCCCTGTTCAAGGAGGCGGGTGTGCCGGTGCCGCGGGGCGTGGAGGGGCTGCGGGACGGCGACGACCTGGTGGGCGCGCTCGCCGCGCTGCGGGCGGCGCACCCGGAGGTGCGCCGCGCGATGATCAAACTGAACGAGAGCTTCGGGGCGGGCGGCAACGCGATGTTCGACTTCCGGGGCGTGCCGGAGGGGCGCGGCGCGGAGGACTGGATCCGCCGGGTCCTCCCGGAGCGGGTGGAGTTCGCGACCCCGCCCGACACGTGGGAGGAGTACGCGGAGAAGCTCGCCGCGATGGGCGGCGTGGTCGAGGAGTTCCTGGAGGGCGGGGAGATCGTGTCGCCGTCGGCGCAGGTGCACGTCGCCCCGGGGGGCGCGGTGCGCGTCGTCTCGACGCAGGACCAGCGCTTCGAGGGCGCGGCGGGCCAGACCTACGCCGGGTGCGCGTTCCCCGCGCGGGCGGAGTACCGGCAGTCCCTCCAGGAACTGGCCGGCCGGGCGGGGCGCGCCCTGGCGGACCGGGGGGTGGTCGGCATCGCCAGCGTCGACTTCGTGACGGTCCGCGAGGGGGCCGGGTTCCGGCACCACGCGGTGGAGGTCAACCTGCGGATGGGCGGCGGGACGGCACCGCTGATGTTCCTGCACGGCGTGACGGGCGGCCGGTACGAGCCGCGGACCGGGGAGTTCCTGACCCCGGAGGGCGAGCCGCGCTGCTACGTCGCCTCGGACCGCGTGCAGTCCCCCGCCTACCGGTCCCTCACCCCGCGGCGCCTGCTGGACGCGGCGGCGCGCAACGGGGTGCTGTACCGGCACGAGGAGGGCCGCGGGGCGGTGTTCCACATGCTGGGCGCGCTGCCCGGGTTCGGCAAGCTGGGGGTGGTCGCCGTCGACACGACGGGCGAGGGCGCGGAGGCGGGCTTCCGGAAGGTGGTCGACTTCCTGGACTCGCTGGCGGCCGGCTGACGGCGGGCGCGCGCCGGACGCCCGTGGCGCGGCGGGCCGCCCGGGCGGGCGTTGCCCGTGGCGTGGCGGGCCGCCGGAGGACCGCGGGCGTGCGCCCCGGTGCGACGGCTCCGATCCCGGGCGGGGGCCGCTCCCGGCCCGCGCCCCGGCGCCCGGAACGGGGCGTCACTTGACCGAAACTGGCCCGTACGCACCCCTGTCCCGCCCTCCTGCGGGCACCTAGGCTCGACCGGACCGCCGCGGCACTTCCGATCGCCTCTCGTCGACCCAGGAGGACCATCGTGAACCAGGCCACCACCCACGAGGGCCAGTCCCGCCTCGAAGCCCGCCCCGCCGGTGAGGAGGAGCTCGACCTCGTCATCGGCGAGCTGGAGCAGGAGATCCCCGCCCGCACCGGGGCGGCGGCCGGGACCTGCATCCGCGTCTACTGCATCTGACGGCTCGTCCGGGGCCGCCGCAGGCCACGGCACGGTACTCGGGTGCCGCCCCGCGATCCGCGGGGCGGCACCCCGCACGGGAGGCACCATGACCGAGGTGCTGTGGGACGCGGTGCCGCCGTCCGGCCCGGGGGACGCGTCCGCGCGCCTTCCGGCCGCCGCCCGGAAGGTGGTGGAGGCCGTACGGGCGGGCTCCGCCGGGCGGCTGTTCCCCCCGGTCCTGCGGCCGGGCGAGGACGGCACCCTCGCACACCACCGCTTCCCGGCGGGCGACACGGACGCGGCGGTCCTCGCCGCGGCGCTCGCCACGCCCCGCTTCGCCCCGCTCGCCGCGCTCCTGGACTCCCTCGACGCCTGGTGCCGCGCGGCCGCCGCCCGGCACGGCGGCCTGCTCGCGCCGGGCCTGCCCGACGTCACCGACGGCGCCCTCTTCGGCCCGCTCGTGGCGGAGTGCTTCACCGCCTGCGCGGCGGGCGCCCCCTACGACGCCGCCGGGCAGTGCGCCCGGTGGACGGCCTTCCTCGACCTGTTCCTCCGGCGCCTGGCCCGCGACGCCGCCGGGCCCTGGTTCGACCGGCCGTCCCTGCGCCTGCCCGTGACCGGTGTCGAAGCGCAGGACGGGGAGACCCACAACGGCCGGCGCAGGGTGCTGCGGGTGCGCCTGGGCGGGGGCGGGAGCGTCGCGTACAAGCCACGCCCGGCAGGCGGCGAACCGCTCTTCCTCGCCCCGGACGACTCCGTGTTCGCCCTCCTCAACGCCCTGCCGCCCGCGTCCGGCGCCGTGCGCCTGCCCGTGCTGCGCTGCACCCCCGGCTCCGGCCCGGACGGGCGGGAGTACACCTGGCAGGAGTGGCTGGAGCCGCCCGCCCAGTGGGGCGTGATCCGCCGCTCGCCCGCGTCGCGGCTGTACGGCACCCGGCTCGGCCGCCGCCAGGCCCGGCGGTTCTGGCACCGGGCCGGGGCGTTCGCCGCCGCCGCGTTCCGCTTCGGCCTCGCCGACCTCGGGGAGGGCAACGTCCTGGCGGGCACCCGCCCCGGGGAACGGGAGCCCCTGCTCCACCCCGTCGACCTGGAGGTCTTCCTCACCCCGCTGCGGAGGCTGTACGACACCGGGCTCGTCGCGGACACCGCCGCCGGCGACCACCACCACCCGGGCCTGGAGGACCGGGCCCGCTGGTGCACCGTGGACGGGCCCGTCGCCCACTTCGCCGAACGCCCCGGCGGCGGCCTGCGGCTGGTGCGGCGGCGCCGGCCCTGCGCCCGCGCCGGGACCCGCACGGTCGTCGCCGACACCGGGGGGCGCACCGGGTACGGGCCCTACCTCCCCGCCTTCCTGCGCGGCATGTTCGACGCGTGGACGCTGATGTCCCGCCACCACGACACCGTCCGCGCCTTCCTCGACCGCGCGGCGCGGGACCGGTACGTCCGCGTGCTGCTCAAGCCGACGGCGGCGTACACCGAGGTCCTCGCCGACCGCCTCACCGGCACCGGGGACGGCGCCGAGGCGGCCGCCGGGGACGGCGCCGAGGCGGCCGCCGGGACCGGCCCGGGGTCCGGCGCGCGGGCCTCCTTCGGCCCGGCCGAGACCGCGCAGCTCGACGGCCTCGACGTCCCCTACTTCCTCCGCCCCGCCTCCGGCGGCCCGCTGCTGTGCGCCGGCCCCCCGCACACCCCCGTGCCCGCCGGGCCGCACCCGGGGTGGCCGCCCTCCCCCGCCGTGCGCGACGAGCGGGGGCGTGACCTGTCCGGCCTCGGCGTGGCGCTGCGCGACGCGGCCGAGTACGCGTACGACACCGTGGGACCGCGCACCCTGCACGGCGAGGGCGTCCTGGTCCGGCTCACCGACCGGCACACCGGCGAGGTCCGCTTCGACTGGCCGGAGGCGGGCCGCCGGATCACCTACGCGTGGGACCGGGACGCCGTCCGGGTCCGCGCCGAACCGCTCGTCCGGCCCGCCCCCGCGCCGGACGTGCGGCGCCGGCTGCTGCGCGTGGACCGGGTGGACGCGGCGCTGCGCGCCCGCTGGGTCGCCTCCGGCTTCACCGACGAGGACACCGAGGAGCGGCTGCGCACCCTGACCTCCGCCGCGATGCACTGGCTGCGGGGCGTGGTGGAACGGCACGGCTGGCCGGGGCGCGCCCTCGTCGGCCCGGCCGCGGCGGACGCCGCCTGCCGGCTCGTCCAGCACGCCGAGGGACCGCTCGCCTTCCCGCGCGAGTGCCTCCGGCTCGTCGAACGGGCCGCCCGTGACGGCGACCTGCCCTGGCGGCAGGTGGCGTACGTGACCGACGCGCTGCGCGTCCGGGAGGGCCGGCCGCAGCTGTACGGGACGAAGTTCCGCATGCGGGAAGGGGAGTTGGAGCCGTGTCCCATGGAACAGCCCGACCTGGTGGACGAACGCCGGCGCGACCTGGGGATGGAACCGCTCGCGCGGTACGCCGCCCGCCTGCGCCGCCGCTACCGGCCGCAGGCGCCGTGACCGGCCCGGACCCCGCCCCGGCCGGTGCCGCCGCTTCGGCCGCCGCCTGGGACGGCTTCGCCGCCCGCCACTGGGCGCGGGAGCCCGTCGTGCTGCCCGCGCCGGGCGGGACGGGCGCCGTGGACCCGCGCCTGGCGTACGCGGTGATGGTGGAGGCCGCGTGGCCCTTCCGCACCGGGACGCGGTTCCGGGCCCTGCCCGACGTGCGGTTCCTCGTCGACGGCGGCCGGATCCGCGCCCCGGGCGACCTGCTGCCCGGCCCCGGCGACACCACGGCCGCGCGGTACGCCGACCGGCTCGACACCCGGATGGAGGGGCGCGGCCGGCTCCTGGCCGTGGAGCAGCCCCTGATGCTCGACCACCGGCTGTGGGCCGGGGTGCGGGAGCTGGTCGCGCCGCTGTGGGAGCGGGTCGGGCACCCGGTGCTGCCGGTCGTCTCGGAACTCGCCCTCGGCGACGGGGCCGTCGACGGCGACGGCCTGGCCCGCGAACCCGTCCGCTCCACCCTGGTGTGGGTGCTGCGCGGCACCCTGACCGCCGTACCGCACGGCCCGGCCGGCGGCCCCGCGCCCACCGCCGGGGCCGGGGACCTGCTGCACTGGCCGGCCGGGCGGCCGTACGCCCTGCGCTACGGGGCGCGCACCCTGGCGCTGCGGCTGCTCGTGCCCGGCGACCCGCGCCTGCTCACGGAGGCGGTCAAGGACGTCGTCGCGGGGATGCTGCACGAGCGGCGCGGCGACGACCGCGTGCCCTACCTGCCGCACCCGCCCGCCACCGGAGACGGCCCCGCGCCCGACGTGCCCCACCTCGCCGAGGCGGGAAGGGCGTTGCGCGAGGTGACCGGAGCGGACCGGCTGGACCGCGCCCTGGGCGTCCTGTGGGCGCGCAGGGCCAGCGCCGCCGCCCTGGAGCCCGTACCGGACCCGAGGCCCCCCGTCCGCCTCGCGCCGGACGACCGGGTGCGGCCGGGTTCACCCGTCGTGCGGATGCCGCTGGAGGACGGGCGGTCGTGGGTGTGGGCCGTCGACGGGCACGCCTTCTCGCTGCGCGGCGCGCTCGGCGAGCGGGTGCTGGAACGGCTGCGGCGGGACGGGGCGCCGACCGTGCGGGAGCTGTGCGCCCTGGCCGGTCCGGGCCGGGAGGAGGGCGTCGTGGCGCTGCTGGAGAAGCTGTACGCCCTGCGGGGCGTGGACGTGGCCGGACGGGAGGCGCCGAGGTGAACGGGCCGGTGGCGGTGGAGGCGGGGTTCTCCTGGAGGACGTTCACGGAGCGGTACTGGGACCGGCGGCCGGTGCTGTTCCGGTCCGTGGCTCCCGCGCCGTTCGAGGCGGCGGACGTGTTCCGCGCGGCGGTCCGGGCCGGGGGGTCCGCGCACCCGGGCGGCCGTATGCCGCCGAACGTGCAGCTCACCGTCGGACGCGTGCAGCGCGACGCCCCGGACGGGCTGCTGCCCGCCGCCGGGGACGGCTCCCTCGACGCGTACGACGCACGGCTCGCCTCCCGCCTCGGCGGCCGCCGCTACGCCCTGGTCGTCAACGGCTTCCACGCCTTCGACACGGCGCTGTGGCACCGGGAGCGCGCCTTCTTCGCCGGACTGTGGGAGTCCGTCGGCCTGCCGCTGACCGGGGCGATCACCACCCTGTTCCACGGCACGTACGAGCACAGCCCGGTCGGCGTCCACAAGGACCGCTTCGCGACCTTCGTGTTCGGGCTGCGGGGCCGCAAGCGCATGCGGTTCTGGCCGCGCAGGCCGTGGGAGGAGCCGGTGTCCACCAAGGTCGACTACGCCCGCCACACGGCCGCGTCGTTCACCGCCGAGGTCGGTCCGGGCGACCTGCTGTACTGGCCGGCCGACTACTACCACGTCGGGGAGGGCGCCGGCGCCGGGCCCGCGACGAGCGTCAACGTCGGGGTGCCCCGGGACGAGCACCACGCCGGATACGAGCTCGAGGACCTGCTCGCCGACCTCGACCCGGCGCGGCTGGCCGGCGGCGGCGTGGACTGCCTGCTGCCCGCCCCGGACGCCCCCCTCACCGCGCCCGGCCCCGGCGCCGGCGGCCTCCTCGCGCCGTCCCCGCCCGAGGCGCTGACCGCCGCGGTCCGGACCCTCGGCGCGTACGGCGACCCGGACCGGATGCGCCGCCGCGTCACCGTCCTGTCGCTGCGCCGCTGGACGGCCGGCGGTTTCGAACCCGTACCCGCCGCCGCGCCGCCGCGCCCCCTGGCCGACGGGGACCTCCTGCGGGGCGATCCCCGCTCCCGGGTCCTGTGGGCGCCGGACGGCGACGGCGGCACCCTCTGCGCGGCGAACGGGCACGACACCCGCACCCCGCTCGGCCACCCCGACGTCCTCCGGCTGGTCCGGGTGCTGTCCGGGGCGGCCCCGGTGCCGGTGGCGGTGGCGGACCTGCTGTCCGCCGTCGGGCCGGGCGCGCGGCGGGCCGACGTCCGCGACCTGCTGGTGCGGCTGGAGAGCTTCGGGGCGCTCCGGCGCGGGACCTGACGCCCGGTCGGCGGCACCGCGCCCTCCGCCACCGCCTGTTCGGGCAGCCGGAGCGCGCGCCGCCGGGCGTCGAGTCGGCGGGGCGGCACACGGCGGTCACGACGGTCGGGCCGCTCCTTCACGACGGTCGGGCCGTGCCGTGAGGAAAGCGGTGCGCACCCCCTTGACCTTCCGGCTCACGGCCCCCAACCTGTCGGTTCGGAGAGCGCTCTCCCGCCGTTCTTTCCGAAGGAGATCCCATGAGACCCGCCGGCACCCCCCTCGCCCCACCACCCCGTACCCCCACCGCCCTGCCCCGTCACGCGCTCGTCGGGGCGGTCGTCGCCGCGCTCCTCGCCGCACTGCCGGCGTTCGTCCCCGCCCCGGCGGCCCAGGCCGCGCCCGCGCTGCTCTCCCAGGACAAGCCGGTGACGGCGTCCAGCCAGGAGCACTCCGGCACCCCCGCGTCCGCCGCGGTGGACGGCGACAACGGCACCCGCTGGTCCAGCGCCTGGTCCGACCCGCAGTGGATCCGCGTGGACCTCGGAGCCCCGGCGAGCGTGAGCCGGGTCGTGCTCCGCTGGGAGAGCGCGTACGCGAGGTCGTACCGCGTCGAGTTCTCCGGCGACGGCACCACCTGGACGACCGCGCACACGACCGCCTCGGGTTCCGGGGGGACGGAGACGCTCGCCGTCTCCGGCACCGCGCGTTTCGTACGCGTCCACGGCACCGCCCGCGCCACCGGCTACGGCTACTCGCTGTGGGAGTTCCAGGTGTACGGCACCCCCGGCGGCGACGGCCCCGGCCCGGTCACGCCCGGCGGTGACCTCGGACCCCACGTGCACGTCTTCGACCCCTCCACGCCCGGCCTCCAGGTCAAGCTGGACGAGGTGTTCAGGAAGCAGGAGTCGGCGCAGTTCGGCAGCGACCGCCACGCCTTCCTGCTCAAGCCGGGCACGTACCGCGGCATCAACGCCCAGATCGGCTTCTACACCCAGATCGCGGGACTCGGCCTGCGGCCCGACGACACCACCATCGACGGCGACGTGACCGTCGACGCCGGCTGGTTCGACGGCAACGCCACTCAGAACTTCTGGCGGGCCGCGGAGAACCTGGCGCTGAACCCGGTGAACGGCACCAACCGGTGGGCGGTCTCCCAGGCGGCGTCGTTCCGCCGCATGCACGTCAAGGGCGGGCTGAACCTCGCGCCGAACGGCTACGGCTGGGCCAGCGGCGGCTACATCGCCGACTCGAAGATCGACGGCCAGGTCGGCAACTACTCGCAGCAGCAGTGGTACACCCGCGACAGCGCCATCGGCGGCTGGTCCAACTCCGTGTGGAACCAGGTCTTCTCCGGCGTCGAGGGCGCCCCCGCGACCGGCTTCCCCGAGCCCCGCTACACCACCCTGGACACCACTCCCGTCTCCCGCGAGAAGCCGTTCCTCTACGTGGACGGCGACGAGTACAAGGTCTTCGCGCCGGCCAAGCGCACCCACGCGCGCGGCACCACCTGGGCGAACGGCACCCCGCAGGGCGAGTCGATCCCGCTGAGCCGGTTCTACGTCGTCAAGCCGGGCGCGACCGCCGCCACCATGAACGCCGCCCTGGAGCAGGGCCTGCACCTGCTGTTCACCCCGGGTGTGTACCACGTCGACCGGACCATCGACGTCAACCGGGCGAACACCATCGTCCTGGGCCTCGGCCTGGCCACGATCATCCCCGACAACGGGGTGACCGCGATGAGGGTCGCCGACGTCGACGGCGTGCGGCTGGCCGGTTTCCTCATCGACGCCGGCCCGGTCGACTCCCCCACGCTGCTGGAGGTCGGGCCGCAGGGAGCCTCCGCCGACCACGCCGCCAACCCCACCACCGTCCAGGACGTCTACATCCGCATCGGCGGCGCCGGGCCCGGCAGGGCCACCACCAGCATGGTGGTCAACAGCGACGACACGATCATCGACCACACCTGGGTCTGGCGGGCCGACCACGGTGACGGGGTGGGCTGGGAGACCAACCGGGCCGACTACGGCGTCCGCGTCCACGGCGACGACGTGCTGGCGACCGGCCTGTTCGTCGAGCACTTCAACAAGTACGACGTCGAGTGGTACGGCGAACGCGGCCGCACGATCTTCTACCAGAACGAGAAGGCGTACGACGCGCCCGACCAGGCGGCCATCCAGAACGGCTCCACCCAGGGGTACGCCGCCTACCGGGTCGACGACTCGGTCACCACCCACGAGGGCTGGGGCATGGGCAGCTACTGCAACTACAACGTGGACCCGACCATCCGTCAGCACCACGGCTTCAAGGCCCCGGTCAGGCCGGGGGTCAGGTTCCACAGCCTGCTGGTGGTGTCCCTCGGCGGCATGGGCCACTACCGCCACGTCATCAACGACACCGGAGCCTCCACGGTGCCCTCCGGCACCTCGACCGTCCCGTCGACCGTGGTCTCGTACCCCTGACCGGTGTCTCCCGGGCCGCCGGCCGGTCGGGCGCCCACGCCTGACGACGACCCGCCGGTCCCCGGCCGGCGGGGGGGGGGGGAGCCACGGGGGCGGCTCCGCCCCGCGGCGTACCCGGAACCGGGCGGCGCCGGGCACTCCTTGCCGACCGGGCGCTCCCCCGCCGGCCGGGCGCTCCCTCATCCGGCCGGGTGTTCCCCACCAACCGGGCGTGCCCGTCCGCCGGGTGCCTCCCGGCCGGTCACGCCGACCCGCGCACCACCAGTTCGGGGTCGAAGATCACCGCGGTGGGCTCGTCGCGCGCCCCCTCGATCTCCTCCTGGAGGAGCCGCGCCATCGTCGCCGCCATCTCCTCCATCGGCTGGCGGACCGTGGTGAGCGGCGGCCGGCAGGAGACGGCGACACCGGAGTCGTCGAAGCCGACCACCGCCACGTCCTGCGGCACCCGCCGGCCCCGCTCGTGCAGGACCTGGCAGACTCCCTGCGCCATCAGGTCGTTGGCGGCGAACACCCCGTCGATGGCCGGGTGCTCCGACAGCAGCCGGTTCATCGCCGCCGCGCCGCTCTCGACGGTGAACCCGCCCTCCGCCACGGGTACGTACGGGTGGCCGTGGCGTTCCATCGTCTCCCGGAACCCGGCCAGCCGGTCCTGGGCGGCGGGCAGGTCCAGGGGACCGGTGATGGTGGCGACGCGCCGGCAGCCGCGCGCGAGCAGGTGCTCGGCGGCCAGGCGCGCGCCGTCCCGGTGCGCCAGGTCCACGTAGGTGACGGGGACCGGCGTGGCCGGGCGCGCGAACAGGACGCAGGGCAGGTCCTCGGACGCCAGGAGGACCGGCAGCGGGTCCTCGGCGTGGGTGGAGAAGATCAACGCGCCGTCCGCCCTGCCCTGCCGCAGGTAGGCGACCACCTCCTGCCGGGCCGTGTCCGTCCCGGCGAACATCAGCACCGGGTACATCGACCGGGGGCGCAGGAACCTGATGACCCCGCTGACCACCCGCCCGAAGAACGGGTCGGCCAGCACCCGGGAGGCGAAGGCGTCCTGTTCGCCCTCGGAGTCGTCCCGCGCGCCCGAGACGACCAGGGCGATGGTCTCGGCGCGCCGGGTCACCAGTGCCCGGGCCGCCCGGTTCGGGGCGTAGCCGGTCCGCTCGATCGCGTCCCGTACGGCCTCCTGGATGGCGGGGTCCACGTTGCGGATGCCGTTGACGACTCTGGACACGGTCGCGCGGGAGACGCCCGCCTCCCGCGCGACGTCCTCGAGCGTCGGGGCGCGTCTGGTCATGCCCGTACCCTACCGGCGGTGCGCGGGCCGCCGTCAGCCAAAGGGCGAGCGCTCTCCGGCGGGACGCGACCGGCCACCGGCAGCTGCGCGGAAGCGCTCGGGGACGGCTCCCCGACGATACCCCCGGTGCGGCGCGCGCGGCCCCGGCCGCCTCCGCGAGGGCCGCGGCGGGGTCGGGCGGCTGCGGGGCGGTGGGACCGAGGGGCCCGTCTCGTCCCAGACTTCGTCCGCACCCCCGCCGGCCCGTCGGGCATCGTCTCCCGCGGGCCGGCGGCGGGTTCGGCGGCCGTACGCCAGGTCGCCCCGCGGTTGAGGATGCGCACCTTCCGTCCGGGATCCCCCTCGTCCGGCGGCCGTGTGCGCTCTGCCGGGACACCCGTTCCCCTCCGGGCACCCGTGGAGGAGAGCGCTCTCCGGAACTATGGCCAAAGCGGTTCGCCGTGTCAACGCACGCGGGCCGTCCCGGCCGGCCGGGGCACGGCCCCGGGAACGGCCGCGGGCGCCGCTCACGCGGCCGCCCGCGGCGCACGTCGTCGTCATTCGAAGAACTTGAGGCTCCAGCCGGTGTCGGTGTGGGGGCCGGGCACGTTGGCGCGGCGGTAGGTGGTCCCGCCCCACCAGCAGAACGTGCCGGTGTACCAGTACCGGTTCTCCCACGCGTACGGCGTCCCCTTGGGCACCGCGTGGAACATCAGCGGGAACCTCGGACCGGCGGGCGGGCTGGTGCCGATGTCACCGTCGAGCAGGACGAAACTGTGGTGGCCGGGCCCGTCGACGTGCAGCGTCGGGTCCCAGCCGGCCATCATCGTCGCCCGGTGGGAGCCGAACAGGCAGCCGTTGGACTTGTACCAGTCCCACACGTGCGTCGGGTCGCCCCCGGCCCGCAACCGCAGATCCGCCAGGCAGTACTGGTCGCTCCAGCTGCCGTTGGCGGAGTACACGACGTGCAGCTGCCCGTCGGGGTCCCTGATGGGCTGCGGGCCCTCGTTGATGTAGGGGTTGCCGACCACCCGCTCCCAGGGCTCCCGCGGTTGCGAGATGACGTACCGCGCCCCGGTCGGCGTGGTCGGGCTGCTCATCCGGGCGATGTAGAGGTTCTGCTCGACGTCGGTGTCCCCGGCCCAGCCGGACCAGACGAACCAGCGCTGCCCCTCGAAGGTGAACAGCGTTCCGTCGATGGCCCACTTGTCGTCGGGCAGGGCCAGTTTCGTCGCGGCCGTGTAGCCGCTGTCCGGTTCGGTGGAGCTGATCACGTACATCCGGCGGTCCGGGCCGCCGCCGGCCGAGAAGTAGATGTGGTAGCGGCCGCCGTCCCGCACGATCTCCGGGGCCCACACCCCACCGAGGTCGGGGGTGCCCGTCCAGACCTGCCGGGCGGGCGCGGAGGCCAGCGCGGCCGTCGACGGGGCCTGCCGCACGACGATGCCGTCACCGGTGGACTGCACCGAGACGTACGTACCGCCGACCCGGAGCACGCTCGGGTCCGCGGCCCGCAGGCCGGTCTGGTCCGCCCGGGCCGGCCCGGCGGACGACAACGCCGTCGTGACGGCGAGGACACCGCACGCCACGAAGGCGACGGCGGTGGAAAGACAACGAGAGAGCCTCATGGTCCCCTTCCCTGATCGGCCCCCGTCCCGACGCCCGGCCGGAGGCGGCTCCCGGGGCGAGGACGGCGTCCGGCCAGGATGGCACCGCGGGGGGTCGCGGGAGGCGGATTCGGCCGTCGTGTCCCCTGATGGTGTACCGGGGAGCCGCCCCGGCCGGGAGAGCGCTCCCTCACCATGCCGACGGCGTACCGGGGCTCGTCAGGGCCGACGGCGTACCGGGGCTCGTCGGGGCCGACGGCGTACCGGGGCTCGTCGGGGCCGACGGTGCCCGCTCCCCCGCCACCATCGCGCCGTGTCCCGGAGCGGGACACGGCCCGGTGACCGCCGGGTCCTTCGACACCTTCGGCGATCGGGGGCGGCAGGGTCACCGGCGTGGCCCGGTTCCGGAGGGGGACGGCGCACCGAGTCGGCGGCCGGGGGGCGCGCAGGAGGTCAGCGGCCCTTGCGCACCCGGGCCGCCGCGCGGGCCTCCGCCGTCCTGCGGGCCTCGGCGGCCTTGCGGGACTCCTTCGCGGGGCGGCCGGGGCGGGTGCCCAGGCCGCGGAAGGGGGCGTTGCCGCCGGTGGCCCTCGCCTCGGCGGGCGGGCGCTTCGCCCCGGTGAGGGCGGTCAGCCTCTCCTCGCCGGAGCGCACCTGGGTGACGGTCGGCCGGATCCCGGCGTCGGACATCATCCGGTTCACGTCGCGCCGCTGGCCGGGGGTGACCAGGGTGACCACGTTCCCTGACTGCCCGGCGCGCGCGGTGCGCCCGCCGCGGTGCAGGTAGTCCTTGGCGTCGGCCGGCGGGTCGACGTTGACGACGAGGTCGAGCGCCTCGACGTGGATGCCCCGCGCCGCCACGTTGGTGGCCACCAGTACGGTGATCTCGCCCTCTTTGAACTGGGCGAGCGTGTGCGTGCGCTGCGGCTGCGACTTCCCGCTGTGCAGGGCGGCGGCCCGCACACCGCTGGCCCGCAGGTGCCGGGTGAACCGGTCCACGCCCGCCTTGGTGTCCAGGAACATCAGCACCCGGCCGTCGCGTGCGGCGATCTCGGTGGCGGTCGCGTACTTGTCGGCGGGGTGGACGTTCAGCACGTGGTGCTCCATCGTGGCGACCGAGCCCTCCGCCCGGTCGACCGAGACGAGCAGGGGGTCGTCCAGCCAGTCCCGCACCAACTGGTCGACGGCGCGGTCGAGCGTGGCGGAGAACAGCAGCCGCTGCCCGTCGGGGCGGACTTGGCCCAGGATCTCCGAGACCTGCGGCAGGAACCCCAGGTCGCACATCTGGTCCGCCTCGTCCAGCACGGTGATCCGCACCCGGTCCAGGTGGCAGTCCCGGCGTGACACGAGGTCGACCAGCCGGCCCGGTGTCGCGATGACCACGTCGGCGCCGGCCCGCAGCAGCGCCGACTGCCGGTTGATCGACAGCCCGCCGACCACCGTCGCCAGCCGTACGCCCAGCACCTGCGCGTACGGTGCCAACGCGTCGCCCACCTGCTGGGCGAGTTCCCGGGTCGGGACCAGGACCAGGGCGAGCGGCCGTTTCGCGTCCGCCCGTCGGCCTGCCGTCCGGACGAGCAGCGCCAGCCCGAAGGCGAGCGTCTTGCCGGAGCCGGTCCGCGCGCGGCCGAGGACGTCGCGCCCGGCGAGCGCCTCGGGCAGGGTGGCCGCCTGGATCGGGAAGGGCTCCCTCACCCCGAGGTCGGCCATCGCCGTCGTCAGCTCCGGCGGCAGCCCGAGTGCGTCGAAGGACCCGGCCGGCGGCAGGTCCGCGGCCGTCCGCGGCGTCGAGTGCCCGTCGTGTGGCGCGCTCTCCCGCGGCTCGTCGGGGCGGGGGAGTCCGGGGGCGGGCGGCTTCGCGTTCATGGGGAACCTTCCTCGATCTGGCGCCCGGAACGCGCCGGGGCCCGTACCTCTCGGTACGGGCCCCGGCGGTGTCGAAGCGTGCGTCCCATTTTACCAGCGGGGCCCGGGAGCCCTCCGCCGCCGGTGTCCGCCTCCCTCCCGGGCCGGCCGGCGGGGAGGCGCCGCACGGGCGGGGCCCGCGCGAGCGGGGTGGCGGGAGGGGAGTCAGCCGGTGGGCGGGACGTGGTGCCGGCCGGGGCCCCGCGGCCACCGGGGGACGCCCGGGCGGAGGTCGGCGCGGGCGGCGGCGCGGGACCGGGCGCGGCCGGCCGGGCGGCGGGCCGGGCGCGCCCCCGGGTGTGGCCGGGGGTGGTGCGGAAGTCCCGTGGTCACCGGGTCACGGTCCACTTCTGGTGGACGGCTCCGGTGCACGTCCAGATCTGCAGCCGGGTGCCGTTGGCGGAGCTGCCGCCCGTGGCGTCCAGGCACTTGTCCGCCTGCGGGTTGACCACGTCGCGGGCGGCCGGGACCGCCCACTGCTGCGCGGCGGTGCCGTTGCAGTCCCACAGCTGCACCGGTGTCCCGTCGGCCGTGCCGCCCGACGCCACGTCCAGGCACTTGCCGAGCGCGCGGATCGTCCCGTCGGCGCCGACCGTCCACCGCTGCGCGGCGGTGCCGTTGCAGTCGTGGAGCTGTACGGCCGTGCCGTTGGCGGTGTTCCCGCCGGCCACGTCCACGCACTTGCCGCCGACGCCGGTGATGGGACCGCCGCCGCCCGGTTGTCCGGTGTTCGTGCTGACCCGGACGTAGTCGACGAGGAGCTGCTGGGGGAAGACCGTGCTGCCGTCGGGGTCGCCGGGCCAGTAGCCGCCGACCGCGAGGTTGAGGATCAGGAAGAAGGGCTTGTCGAAGACCCACTGGCGTCCGCCGAGGTCGGCGGGGGTGCGTCGCTGGTAGACGGTGCCGTCGACGGACCAGGTGATCGCGTTCGGGCTCCAGTCGACGGCGAAGGTGTGGAAGGCGTCGGCGAACGCCTGGCCGCCGGGCAGGGTGTACCCGGCGCCGATGCCGCCGGAGCCGGAGTAGCCGGGGCCGTGGAGGGTGCCGTGGACAGTGGAGGGTTCGAAGCCCACGTTCTCCATGACGTCGATCTCGCCGGAGGCGGGCCAGCCGACCTGGCCGATGTCGTTGCCGAGCATCCAGAACGCGGGCCACATGCCCTGCCCGCGCGGGACCTTCATCCGGGCCTCGACGCGGCCGTACGTGGTGGTGAACCTGCCGGCCGTGTTCAGCCGGGCGGAGGTGTACTCGCACCGCCCGTACCAGCACTGGTAGTTGCCGGGGTTCTCGCGGCGGGCGGTGATGACCAGGTGTCCCCGGCCGTCGAGGGCGGCGTTGCGGTTGCCGGCGGTGTAGTACTGCCGCTCGTGGTTGGAGACGTTGTCGCCGGTTTCGGTCTGCCACTTCCCGCCGTCGACGGCGGAGCCCGCCGGCCCGTCGAACTCGTCGGAGAACGTGACGGCGGCCGGTGAGACCGCGGCGCCGCGTGCGGAGGGTTCCGCGGGGTGCGCGGGGGCGCTCCGGGCCGGTCCGGTGGTCAGCGACGCGAGGGCGAGGACCAGGGTGAGGGGCAGCAGCAGGCGTCGGGTCAGGCGCGGGGAATCCATGACTCTCCCTTCGGGGAGCGTGACGAGGAAGACCCGGTACGACATGGACATGACATAGATGGGGGCACACGGGGCCCGATGACGCCGCGCCGACCGGGGTGGGGGGTGACTCGCTGGGGGCAGGGCTTAATTCACTACGTGATTTAAGAAGTGAACTCTGGACCTGTCAAGGGCCTGGTCTGGACCGGACCCCGTGAAGACCACCGCCCGCCCCGCGCCCCGGCGGGCGGGTCCGCGCTCCTGGTACGGGACGGCCGGCCGTCCCGTACCAGGGGCGCGCGTCGCGTCCGGGCAGGGGTCAGGACGAGGAGCGCCCGGAGGTCCGCCCGCCGAGGGGACAGCGGGTCAGGAGGTCCGCGGCGTCCGCCCCGGCGGGTGGTACGACGGTGCGGGAGGCGGGGGGCCGGTGTCCCGCGACGAGCCAGTCCTCCAGCGCGGTGAACGCCGAGCGGTGGCAGGGCGTGAGCGGACGCAGCTTGTCCGGGAAGGCGTCGACGAGGGCGTCGGTGTGGGTGCCGCCCTCGATCCGGTAGTAGCGGTGGAGGTGACCGCGGCCGGCGTCCTCCACCATGCGGGCGTAGACGTCCGAGACCCGGCTGATCGGGAGCAGGACGTCGAGGGTGCCGTGCAGGGTGACCAGCGGCTTGCCGATCCTGCCGGTGAGCGCGACCTTCCGCACGGCCCGCCTGACCTCCTCGGGGCGCGCCGCGTAGTCGTAGTCGGCGTCGCAGGCCGGGGTGCCCGGCGCGCAGTACGGCGTGCCGGCCTCCAGCGCGCCGTCGTAGCCGGGGTCGAACTCCTCGCGGTAGACGCGCTGGGTCAGATCCCAGTAGACCCGGTGGTGGAACGGCCAGAGGAACTCCGAACCGGCCGGGAACCCGGCGGCGTGCAGGGAGTTCCGCGCCCGTTCGGCGTCCGCGCCGCCCGCGGCGTACACGGGGTGGTCGCGCAGCGCCCCGGGCAGGAAGTGCAGCAGGGTGGGGCCGTCGGGGCGCCACAGGGTGCCCTCCCAGTCGACTCCCCCGTCGTAGAGCTCGGGACGGTTCTCCAACTGCCAGCGCACCAGGTAGCCGCCGTTGGACATGCCGGTCGCCAGGGTGCGCGACGGCGGGCGCAGGTAGCGCTGGGCGACCGCCGCGCGCGCGGCCCTGGTGAGCTGGGTGAACCGGTGGTTCCACTCGGCGACGGCGTCGCCCGGCGCCTTCCCGTCCCGGTGGAAGGCGAGGCCGGTGTTGCCCTTGTCGGTGGCGGCGTACGCGTAGCCGCGGGCGAGGACCCAGTCGGCGATGGCGCGGTCGTTGGCGTACTGCTCGCGGTTGCCGGGGGTGCCGGCCACGACCAGGCCGCCGTTCCAGCGGTCCGGCAGGCGGACGACGAACTGGGCGTCGTGGTTCCAGCCGTGGTTGGTGTTGGTGGTGGAGGAGTCGGGGAAGTAGCCGTCGATCTGGATTCCCGGGACGCCGCTGGGGACGGCCAGGTCCTTCGGGGTCAGCCCGGCCCAGTCGGCCGTGTCGGTGTGGCCGGAGGCGACCGTCCCGGCCGTGGTCAGCTCGTCCAGGCAGGCGGCCCGCTGGTGCTCGGCGCCCGGCACGCGCACCTGCGCCAGGCGCGCGCAGTGGCCGCCGCCACCGGGCGTGGCCGTGGCCGTGGTTGAGGCCGTGGCCGTGGCCGTGGAGGGGGCGAGGACGACGGCGGCCAGGGCGAGGGCGGCCGGGACGCTCCGTTTCCAGGAGCGTGGTGTGGAGCCGCGGGAGAGACGCATCAACTGCCTCCGGGGTCGATTGCGGGGATGCGCGGGAGGTTAGGCCGCCGCGTGCGCCCTGACCCATGGGTCCGCGACCCACCGTCCGGCTGCGGTCGGTGGCGCGGGCCACCACATCGAAGCCCGCCCGACGCGAACGGGTCTCCCCCGGCCGCACGTCCGGCGGCCTTCCCGGCACCCCGGGTCCGGGGGCGTACCGGAGCCGCCCGAGGGCTCCGGGGCTCCCGGCCTACACGCCCGGTCGCGGGCGGGGCCATGGACAGCCGTCACACAGGGCCTCCCCCCGCCCTGTTTGCCGCGTCCATGTCAACAAGGCCGGGCCGCCCGGATGATGCACCCCACGCCGACAGCCGGGCACCGCCCCGCCACCGGACCGAGAACGCGTCCCCCACCGCAGGAGGCAGCCGACATGGGACAGCACCGTCCACCGCACCGCTCCACGAGGGGCCGCCGCGCCATCGAAGGCGTCCGCCGCCGGGTCGCCGCCGCGGCAGGCGCCCTCGCCCTCGCCACCGGCCTGGTGGCGGCGGACCCGCAAGCGTCCGCCGCGGGCCTGATGGCGGCGGGCCCGCAGGCGTCCGCCGTAGCCCCGGTGGCGGCGGGCCCGCAGGCGTCCGCCGCGGGCCTGACCCAGGTCACCGGGTTCGGCACCAACCCCGGCAACCTGTCCATGTACGTGTACGCGCCCGACGCCCTGCCCTCCGGCGCGCCGCTCGTGGTCGCCCTGCACGGCTGCACGCAGAGCGCCGGCGACTACCACGCCCACTCGGGGTGGCCGAAGTACGCCGACCTCTACGGCTTCGCGCTGGTCTTCCCGCAGACGAGCAGCGCGAACAACGGCAACTCCTGCTTCAACTGGTTCGAGCCGGGCGACAGCGCGCGCGACCGGGGCGAGGCGCTGTCGATCAGGCAGATGGTCGACGCGGCGGTCTCGCGGTACGGCAGCGACACCCGGCGCGTCTACGTCACGGGCCTGTCGGCCGGCGGCGCCATGACCGCGAACCTGCTCGCCGCGTACCCCGACGTCTTCGCGGGCGGGGCCGTCGCCTCCGGGCTGCCCGCGCACTGCGCCGGCAGCGTGGCCGCGGCCTACTCCTGCATGTACGCCCCGCAGGACAGGACCCCGGCCCAGTGGGGGGCCCTCGTGCGCGCCGCCGCCCCCGCCGGCACCACCTCCTGGCCGCGGGTGGCGATCTGGCAGGGCACCGCCGACACCACCGTCCGGCCCGCCAACGCCACCGAGCTGCGTGACCAGTGGACCGACGTGTGGGGTGTCGGCCAGACCCCCTCCCGCACCCGGAGCCTCGCCGGGGGCACCACGCTGAGCATCCACGACGACGCCTCCGGCCGGCCCGCCGTCGAGGTCTACTCGGTCCCCGGGATGGGCCACGGGCTCGCGGTCGATCCCGGCGGCGGCACCGGGCAGTGCGGCACCACCGGCGCCTACTACCTCGACGCCATCTGCTCCAGCCACCACACCGCCCTCTTCTGGGGGCTGGACGGCGGTGACGGCGACGGCGACCAGGGCACCGGGGCACTGCCCGCCCCCACGGGGCTGACGGTCACCGCAACCACCGACACCACCGCCGCGCTGCGCTGGAACGCGGTTGCCGAAGCAACCTCGTACGCCGTCTTCCGCGGCGGTGCGAAGGTGGGCGTCACGACGTCCACCGCCTACACCGACACCGGTCTGGCCACCGGCACGACGTACGGCTACTCCGTGGCCGCCGTCGACTCCGCGGGCGCCGCGGGAGCGCTCTCCCCGGTGGTCACCGCGACCACCACCGGGTTCACGCCCACGTGCCACACGGCGAGCAACTACGACCACACCGTCGCCGGACGGGCCCGCGAGAGCGGCGGACACACCTACGCCAAGGGCTCCGACCAGCCCATGGGGCTGTGGAACACGTTCGTCACGCACACGCTCAGGCAGACCTCGCCCGGCCACTACGTGATCGCCGACTCCGGCTGCGCCGTCCGGGCGGAGACCACCGGCGAGGCCCCGGACGACGCCGTCCCCCACCGGCGCGCCCCCGGCCCGGGCCGCTAGGGGAACCCGGCGGGGGTGGGGGCGGCCCGGGGGGCGGGAGGACGGCCTCTGGTCGGGCAGGCGGCCCGGTGGGACGTGCCGGGGGCCGCGAGGGCGTGGCGGCCGGGGCGGGGCGGGCGTACCGGGCGCTCACCGGGTACGGGCGAAGGCCGCCCGGGTGCGTACCCGGGCGGCCTTCGGGGGGCGTGCCGGTGTTCCGGCTCCGACGGGGGCTCAGTGCGCCGCGGTGAGCGGCTTCTCGCTCTCCGCGGCGAGGCGCTCCAGGCCGCTCTGCGTCTTGAGCGGCTTCTCCTTGACGAACAGCACGGCCACCAGGGCCAGCAGCGCGAAGGGCGCGCCGGCGAGGAAGACGTCGGCGGTCGCGTTGCCGTAGGCCTGCTCCACGACCTCGCGTGCCTGCGCGGGGAGCACCGTGAGGTCGGGGATGGCGTGGCTGCCGCCGTCCCCGGCCGCCGCGCCACCGAGGCCCTTCTCGATCTCGCCGGTCACCCGGTGGCTCAGGACCGCGCCGAGCGCGCTGGTGCCGACGGCGCCGCCGAGGCTGCGGAAGAAGGACAGGACGGAGGTGGCCGCGCCCAGTTCGGTCGCCGGCACGTCGTTCTGCGCGGCGAGCACGAGGTTCTGCATCAGCATGCCGACGCCGACGCCGAGCACGACCATGTAGAGGGCGAGGAGCCCGAACGAGCTGTCCGCGCCGATCGTGGCCAGCAGGCCCATGCCCGCGGTCATGACCACGCCGCCGGCGACCAGGAAGGCCTTCCACTTGCCGGTCTTGGTGATGATCTGGCCGGCCACCGTGGTCGACACCATCATCCCGAGGATCATCGGCAGGCTCATCAGGCCCGCGACGGTCGGGGACTTGCCGAGGGAGATCTGGAAGTACTGCGAGAGGAAGACCGTGCCGCCGAACAGCGCCACACCGACGAGGAAGCTGGCCAGGGTGGTCAGGGAGACCGTCCGGTTGCGGAAGATGTCCAGCGGGATCATCGGTTCCTCGACCCGCGACTCGACGAGGACGGCCAGGCCGATCAGCACCGCGCCGCCCGCCACGAGGGCGAGCGTCTGCCACGACATCCAGGCGAACTGGGAGCCGCCGAGCGTGACCCACAGCAGCAGGGCGCTCACGCCGGACACGATGAGGAACGCGCCGAGGTAGTCGACCTTCGCCTTGCGGCGGACGACCGGCAGGTCGAGCGTGAGCTGGAGCAGCACGATCGCGAGGACCGCGAACGGCACCCCGATGAAGAAGCACCAGCGCCAGCCCAGCCACGAGGTGTCGACCATCACGCCGCCGATCAGCGGCCCGGCGACGGTGCCCACGGCGAACACGGCGCCGAACAGGCCCGAGTAGCGCCCGAGTTCACGCGGCGGGATGATCGAGGCCATCACGACCTGGGCGAGCGCGGTGAGACCGCCGGCGCCGATGCCCTGGACCACGCGGCTGATGATGAGGACCGTGACGCTGTCCGAGAAGCCGGCGACGAGCGAGCCGACGATGAACATTCCCAGCGACAGCTGGATGAGCAGCTTCTTGTCGTAGAGGTCGGACAGCTTGCCCCAGATCGGCACGGTGGCCGTCATGGCCAGCAGCTCCGAGGTGACCACCCAGGTGTACGACGACTGGCTGCCCCGCAGGTCGGTGATGATCCGGGGCAGGGCGTTGGCGACGACGGTGGACGCGAGGATGGCCACGAACATTCCGGCCATCAGGCCGGACATCGCCTGGACTATCTGGCGTTTCGTCATGGACGGGGACGCCTGGGGGGCAGGCGTCTCGGCGGCGGACATCGGTGGGCGTACCTCGGTTCTCTGAGGGTCGGTTCCCCGGGAGGGAAGGACGTGTTCACCGGGGACCTTCGGGGGTCCCCGGGCAGGTGAGGGGGGCGGGGCCGGCGCGGCGTCAGTCGCGCAGCGCTCCGGCGACCGCGGCGAGTTCGGCGAACGCCTCGTCGTGGAGGGCCCTGAGCGGCCGGGTGCGGCCGGTCGCCGTCCAGAGCTCGACGGCGGACCGTACGGCGGCGAGGGCGGTGTGGACGAGCAGCCGCGGGCGCAGGTCCGTGCGGGCGTCCACGTCCAGCCGTTCGGCGACCGCCGCGATCAGCGCCTGCTCGTCGGCACCGCGCGCCGCGAGGAACCGCGGGAAGAGCGACGGGCTGTTCCCCAGCACCGTGCACTGCAGCTCCCACCGGTCGTGGCCGTCCTCGATGTGCGTCAGCTCCTCGGCGATGGCCTCGCGCAACACGCTGAGGGTGGACCGCTCCGGCGGGGCTCCGACGATCGCGCGGCAGGTCCGCGCGGTGCTGTCGGGGGCGGCGACGAGGATCGCGTCCTCGAGGTGGCCGAAGTAGTTGAAGAACGTCCGTACCGAGACGCCGACCTCCGCGGTGACCGCTTCCACCGTCACCTGGTCGAGTCCGCGCTCCGCCGCCATCCGCAGCGCGGCGGTGGCCAGGGCGTCACGGGTCGCACGCTTCTTGCGCTCGCGCAGGCTGACGGACGGGTCGGAGGGGGTCACGAAAATGCATACTATGCAAAAATGCATGGTCTGCAAAACGGACGGACGCGGGGGATGCGGGCAGGTCCGGCCGGAACGACCGCCCCGCCGGGGCGCACCTCCGACCGGGAGACGACACGACGGCGGACGGTGCTGACGGGGGACGGTGCTGAGGGAGGACGGTGCTGAGGGGGCAGCGGACGGCGCCGAGGGGGGCGTGCCGGCGAGGTAGCGCGCGGGCACGGGCAGGAACGGCGCGAGGCGGGGACGGCACGCCCCGGTGCCGGGGTGCCCTTCACCGCACCCGCGCCGCCGCGCCGCCGTGCCATCGGCCGGAACGGCGGAGTGCCACCGGCCGGGCCTCACACGTGGGTCCCGGAGCGCGGGCGCGGTCTCCAGCCCGCGCTGTCCGACACCTTGACGGACCGTCACTCCAGCCACATATTACGTACCAGTCAGTACGCACCAGTGACTGCGCGCAGTGCCCCGCGGCAACGGCAGGCGGACGGGACCGCCTGCCGCAGCTCCGCCCGCCCCCGGCCTCCCGCCGACCGGAGGGCGACACCCCCGCCCCCGCCCCCCGTCACGAGAGGCACCGCCATGCGCTTCGCCCCGTCGAGCCGCCGCGTCCGCGCGGCCGTCGCCGCCACCGCGGCCGCCCTGACCGTGACCGGCCTCGGTGCCGGTCCCGCCTCGGGCGCCGAGACCCCGGTCGACCGCTACGTCGCCCTGGGCGACTCGTTCGCCTCGGCAGCCGGCGTGCCGGACCAGGTCGACTCCGCGTGCGCGCGCTCCAGCCGCAACTACCCCGCCCTGGTGAACGCCTCGCTGACCCCCGCCGCCCACCGGGACGTCACCTGCGGAGGGGCCACCACCGTGCACATGACCTCCTCCCAGAACGCCTCCGCGCCCCCGCAGTTCGACGCGCTGAGCACCGACACGGACCTGGTCACCCTCACCATCGGCGGCAACGACATCGGCTTCGCCGACATCATCGTCCGGTGTGTGAGCCTCGGCCTGTTCAACCCCTTCGGATCACCGTGCAAGAACAGCTACACCTGGACCGGTACCGATCGGCTCGCCGCCACCATCGACGCCACGGCCCCCAAGATCGCCGCGACCATCGACGGCATCCGCCAGCGCGCGCCGCACGCCAGGATCCTGGTCACCGGCTATCCCGCGATCCTGCCCGACGACGGCACCAACTGCCCCTCCGTCGTCTCGATAGCCCGGAAGGACGCCCCCTGGCTGCGGGACACCCACAAGCGCCTGAACGCCATGATCGCCACCCAGGCCGCCGAGCACGGGGCCGTGTACGTCGACACCTACACCAGGTCCATCGGCCACGACGTCTGCAAGCCGTCGGGGACCCGGTGGATGGAACCGCTCGTCACCGACGCCGCCGCGCCCTTCCACCCCAACGCGGCCGGTGAGCGGGCGATGGCCGACGCCGTCCTCGCCGCCACCCCCTGACCGGTCGCCGGCGCGCCCTGACCGGTCGCCGGCGCGTCCGGCGCCGGCGGGCCCGGGCCCGTCCGGGGCACGTGCGCCTCCGTCGTTATCCCGTTGCCGACCCGTGCCGCCCTTCGGTCGAATGCCTCCATGACTGCTCACGGCGATCAATCCGACCACACGGAGCTGAACCGGCGTTACTGGGAGGACAGGGCGGCCGCCTGGCACGGGCCGCTCGCCCGCGACCAGTGGTCGCTGCCGGAGCCGTGCTGGGGTCTGTGGGGCACTCCGGAGGCGCGGGTCCGTGTGCTGCCCGACGACCTGGCGGGGATGCGCACGATCGAGCTGGGCTGCGGCACCGCCTACGTCTCGGCGCGGCTCGCCCGGGCGGGTGCCCGCCCGGTCGGGGTCGACTTCTCGGAGAAGCAGCTCGCCACCGCGCGTGCGATGCAGGCGGAGTTCGGCATCGGCTTCCCCCTCCTCCTCGGCAGGGCGGAGGAGGTGCCCTGCGGGGACGCCACGTTCGGGCTGGCGATCAGCGAGTACGGCGCCTCCCTGTGGTGCGATCCGCACCGGTGGATCCCGGAGGCCGCCCGGGTCCTCGTGCCCGGCGGCCTGCTCGTGTTCATGCGGTACTCCCCCCTGTTCGCGTTGTGCGCGCCGCCCGGGGGCCGGGCGTCCACGACCCTGCTGCGCGGGCAGTTCGGCCTGGGCCGGCTGGAGTGGGGGGAGCGCACCGAGTTCGTCCTGCCGCACGGCGAGATGCTGCGGCTGCTGCGGTCCCACGGCTTCGTCGTGGAGGACCTGATCGAGGTCCAGGCGCCCCGGCCCGCGCACCGGGACTACGCGGAGGTGTCGGCGGACTGGGCCCACGAGTGGCCCAGCGAGGAGATCTGGAAGGCACGGCTGGCCGGGTGACCTCCCCCACGGCGCCCCTCCGGCCGCGGGGGTGCGGCGGTCACCTCCGGGCCGCCCTCCCCGCCCCCGGCGAGGAGGGCGGCCCGCTCGTGCGCGGCGGCGATGTCCGTCCGGGAGGCGACGTCCAACTTCCGCATGATCCGGGCCACGTGGTGCTCCACGGTCCGGGTGGACAGGACCAGGCTCTCGGCGATCTCGCGGTTCGCCCGCCCCTGGGCGACCAGCCTGGCCACCTCCTCCTCCCGGGGGGAGAGCCGGTCCCCGTAACCGAGGCGCCCGCGGCGGTGCGTGGTGACGATGTCGTGGCGGCGCAGCAGCCGGTGGCAGCGGGCCACGTCCCAGCGCGCCCCGAGGTCCTGGTAGGCGGCGACCACGCCCCGGACGGTCGCCGCGGCCTCCTCCTGCCGGTCGTGGAGCATGCACCGCCCCCGGGCCTCCGCCGCCCGGGCCGCGTCGAAGGGACGGCGGAGCCGCCGCCACGCGGCCTCGGCCCGGGCCAGCAGCTCGGCGGCCTCGCCGGTGCGGCCGTCCGCCTCCGCCAGCAGGGCCCGGCACACCGTCAGCGCGGCCCGGGCCGCGGGGGCGTCGCGGTCGGCGGTCCCTGCCGCGAAGTCCTCGACGAGCCGGTGCGCCCGCTCGCCCTGCCCGCTGCCGCGCAGGGCCTCGACGGCGGTGGGGACGACCTCGGTGGCCCACACCCAGCCGCCCGTCCGGTCCAGGTGGTGCAGGGCCGTCTCCACCGCGTCGCAGGCCTGCCCGGGCCGCCCCGCCTCCAGGTGCAGCCGGGCGGTGGCGGCGGCGGAGGCGGTGAGGATGACCCCGGTGTCGTAGCGGGTGGTGCGGGCGGCCTCGGCGAGGTCCCGCCGGGCGGTGGGCACGTCACCGAGGACGTGCAGCGCGGTCAGCCCGCGTACGAGCATGGCCTCGGCGGTCAGGTCGGGTATCTCCCGGTACGCCCGGCTGACACGGTCGGCTTCCCCGTGCAGGCCCTCCCACCGCCCCTCGTGCCAGTCGACGACCAGGCGAGCGGTCTGCGTCAGCCCTTCCAGGTACGGGCTGGAGGTGGTGGCGAGCCCGACGACGGCACGGTCCAGGAACTCCCGGGCCCGCGCGGTGTGCCCGAGGGCGGTGGTCGCGTGCGCCAGGTTGGCCCACCCCCGGGCGTACTGGGCGGCCTCCAGGGCGGAGGCGGCCGGACGGCGCAGGGCGTCGGCGGCGGCCCACGCCCGCTCGTCGCCCAGGAGCATCAGGGCCGTGGCGCGGTTCGCGGCGACCGCGGCACGGGTCGCGGGCTCCGTCACCGTGCCGCCTGCCGTCTCGATCCTCTCCAGCCAGGCCAGGTGGTGGCTGACCGGCCACCCCTTGAGGGAGGGGATGGCCGCCACCGCCATGGCGCGAACGGCGGTCTGCGGATCGGACGCCTCCAGGTCGGGGATGGCACGGGCGATCTCGGTCAGGCTGTCGAGCGGCGCGGTGCTCTGGTTGCGCAGGATGACGCTCAGGTGGAGGCGGATCTCCCCCCGCAGCCGGGGCGGTGGGGCGTCCTCGTCCAGGACCCGCCGGACGGCGTTCACCACATCGTCGCCGGCCCGGGCGAGTTGGGCGGTGCGGGCGAGTTTCACGGCGGTGCGGACACGGGCCCCGGCCCGGGGTTGCTCGGTGACCGCCCGGGTGTACAGGGCGGTCGCGGCGGCGTAGTCGCCCTGGGCGGCGGCTCGGTCGGCGGCCGCCACCAGGTAGCGCAGGGCCTCCCGCGTCCGCCCGGCCGCGCGGTGCAGACGGGCCAGGTCGGCCAGCGGCAGCGGACCGCCCAGCCGGTGCAGCGCACGTACGGCACGCAGGGCGAGCCGTTCCGACCGGGGCCCGGCGATCTCCTCGTGGACCGCCTGGCGGTCCAGGGGGTGCCGGAACCCCACCTGCCGTCCGTCGGCCCGCAGCACCGAGCGCCGGACCGCGAGCGACACGGCCCGTTCGGCGTCCCCGGCCGCCACCCCCGCCACCTCGGCCAGCACGTCCCCGGTGACCGGCCGGTCGAGGACCGCCGCCGCCTCCACCATCCGGTCCGCCTCCTCGGTGAGGGGCCCGCGCCGCCGGGCCATGTCCCGCCGGAGACTCGGCGGGACCCCGGCCGCCCGCACGTCCGCCACCCCGACCGGCCCGCCGCCGGAAGCGGCCGGCCCACCTCGTCCGACCGCCCGCAGCAGGGCCTCGACCGCGCCGGGCAGCCCGCCCGTACGCGCGTGCACCAGCTCGGCGAGACCGGGCCCGGCCGCGCGCCCGCCGAACCACCGCCGGACGAACTCCCCCGTCTCCTCCGGGTTCCACGGCCGCAGGGTGACCTCCTCCACCCGCACCCGGTGCCGGGCGCGGACGCCCAGGACGGGCAGGCCCGGGGCGGCGCGTTCGGTGACGACCAGGCGGAGCGCCGGCGGCATCGCCTCCGTGAGCCGGTGCAGCAGGTCGAGGGTGCGGGCGTCCGCCGCGTGTACGTCCTCCACGACCAGCACCGTCGGCCCCAGCGCCGCCAGCAGGGCCCGCACCCCGCGTGCCAGCAGTCCCTGCCGCAGCGCCGGGTCGGACTCCTCGGGCGGCGGCGGCAGCCGGTCCGCCAGTTCGGGGACCACCCTCCCCACGATGCCGGTCACCGGCGGCAGGAGGACGCCCGGCCGGTGCGGCAGCCCGGCCAGCGCGTCGGCGACCGCGGCGAGGGGGGCCCCGGCCGCCGGCTCGGGGCACGTCCCGCGCAGGTGCGCCCAGTCCGCGCACACCGGATCGGCCAGCAGTTCGTCCACCAGTCGGGACGCGCCCGCCCCGGCCTCCCCCCGGACGACCACCACGCACGGGCCCTGCGCGAGCACCGCGCGGAGGAGAGCCGTCTCGGCGTCCCGCCCGACGAGGCCGTCAAGGCCGTCAAGGCCGTCAAGGCCGTCAAGGCCGACGGGAACGACAGGACTTTCCACTGGCTCCTCCTCCACTCCGTCCGTCCACCGGCCGCCGGCCGCCGGCCACGGCCCGCGACCGCGACCGTGACCGCGCGGGACGGGTGGTGGGTGGTCTACCGGCTTGTTCCCACCGGTGCAATAGGGGTCCGTCACCTATCGGTTCACGGGAGAAGCCGGGCCCCTCCGCCGAGCGCCGCCCCGTTCCCGGCTCCCCTCCCCGCCCCACTCTTTGGGTAGCGCTACGGATTGCCCGGCTCCCGCCGTCTGGCCGAAGCTCTGGGCCGTCGGGCAACGTCCTCGCCTCACACCCGCGGTCCCTGACCGGCGGGACCGGGTGCCGGGCGGCGGCCGTTCCCACACGGCCGTACGACGCGGCCCGACCCGGTGCCGCGCGAAGTCCCCTTCGTGCGGCGCCCGCCCCCCACCGCTCGCGGACACCGGCACGGAGAACGGAGACCGGACGCCGATCGCGTCCTTGTCATGACCTCGACAATGTCGGGACCCCGCGTTCCGCCCGTCGGCCCCGCGACGTGCACCACCGCCGGACCAAGCCGGTCCGGACCGCTCTCAAGGGAGAAACCATGGAGTTCGACGCTCGCACCGTCCGGCGACTGCTCGCCGTCGGTGCCAGTGCCGCCTTGCTCGTCGGGGCCGCCACCACCGCCGGGGCCGCCGCGACCGCCCCCGTACCGCCCGGAGGCGAGGGCCGGATCGTCGGCGCGGACCGCGCCGGGGCCATCGAAGGCTCCTACATCGTCACCCTCAAGGACTCGGTCGCCCGCACCGACATACCCGCCTCCGCGAAGGCCCTGGCCAAGCGGCACGCGGGCAGCCTGCGCCACACCTACACCGCCGCCCTGCGCGGCTTCGCGGTCGAGATGACCGAGGAGGAGGCGAGGGAACTGGCCGCCGACCCGTCCGTCGCCCGGGTGGAGGCAGACGGCGTCGCGTACGCGGCCGACACCCAGACCAACCCCCCGTCCTGGGGCCTGGACCGGATCGACCAGCGCTCCCTGCCGACGGACTCCCGCTACACCTACGGCACCACCGCGTCCAACGTCACCGCGTACGTCGTGGACTCCGGCGTCCGCCTGAGCCACCGGGACTTCGGCGGCCGGGCGGTCAGCGGCTACGACTTCATCGACGACGACTCCAACGCCTCCGACTGCCAGGGCCACGGGACCCACGTCGCCGGAACGGTCGGCGGCAGTTCGTTCGGCGTCGCCAAGGGCGTCAAGATAGTCAGCGTCCGCGTGCTGAACTGCCAGGGCAACTCCGGCAGCAGCTGGGCTCCGGTCCTCGCCGGCATCGACTGGGTCACCAGGAACGCGGTCAAGCCGGCGGTGGCCAACATGAGCATCGGCGGCGGGAAGAACCAGTCCGTCAACGACGCGGTGGCGGCCTCCATCGCCACCGGGGTCACCTGGGTCGTCGCGGCGGGCAACAACAACGCCGACTCCTGCCAGTACTCCCCCTCCTCCACCCCGTCGGCCATCACGGTCGGCGCCACCAACAGCAAGGACGCCCGCGCCACCGGCTGGAACAACGGCCAGGGCTCCAACCACGGCTCCTGCCTGGACATCTTCGCCCCGGGTGACTCCATCGTCTCCACGTCCCACTCGGGCGACACCGCTTCCCGGCCCGACAGCGGCACCTCCATGGCCTCCCCGCACACGGCGGGCGCGGCGGCTCTGATCCTCTCCGCGAACCCGACGTGGTCCCCGGCCCAGGTCCGCGAGAAGCTGGTGGCCGACGCCACGGCGGACAAGGTCACCGACGCCCGCGCGGGCTCCCCGAACCGCCTCCTCCACACCGGCGCCGGCGGCACCACCCCGCCGCCCACCGGCGCACGCTTCGAGAACACCGACGACCACCCCGTCCGCGACAACGCCACCGTCGAGTCCCCGCTCACGGTGACCGGCGTCAGCGGCAACGCCCCCTCCGGCCTGTCCGTCACGGTCGACATCCGCCACACCTTCCGCGGCGACCTGAAGGTGGAACTGGTCGCCCCCGACGGCTCCGCATACCTGTTGAAGGACTACAACACCAACGACAGCGCCGACCACGTCCAGGCCACCTACACCGTCAACGCCTCCAGCGAGGTGGCCAACGGCACCTGGAAGCTGCGCGTCACCGACAACTGGACCAACGACACCGGCTACGTCAACGCCTGGTCGCTCCAGTTCTGACCCCGCGCCGCCCGGCACCCTCCCGCGCCGCCCGGCACCCTCCCGTGCCGGGCGGCGCCGCCTTCGGCCGGGCCGCACGGCCGGCCGTCAGCGCCGCACGGTCACCGGGACGGTGGCGGAGTCCACGAGGCGGCCCTCCTCCGGGGAGTCCCAGAAGGCGGTCAGGACCCCGGCGCCCTCGCGCGTGGGCTGGAAGGCGACCGTCAGGTCGAAGGTCCCGCGCGTGCCGCTGCCCGAGGAGGCCATGCCGTGCACCTTCGCCGCGGTCCGGCCGGCCGCGTCGGTGAGCCTCAGCCCGAAGGACGCCTCGAAGGTGTTCGCGGTCCCCCACGCCCTGACCGGGCTGCGGACGGTGTCGCCGATCATCGGCGACTCCACGAGCACGGCGGGCGTCAGGTCCTCGAAGTCGGCCCGGCCGACCGGCCGGGTGAGGTCGACGCCCTCGCCGCCGAAGCGGGTGACCGGCTTGCCGTCGAGCGCGAACCGCACCGACCTCACCGAGGGGAAGCGCGTCACCGTGAAGACGACCTGCGCGAGCCGGGACCGCATCGACCGGGAGCCGCGCCCGTCGTCGTACCGGCCGGACAGGTCGACGGTGGCGACGCCGCCGCGTACGGCGAGGGACCTCAGCTCCGTCCCCGTCGGGATCGCCGTGGCCCGGCCGTGTCCGCGTTCGAAGCCGCTCGGCCCCGACAGCAGGGCGCGCAGGGCGCCCGCCGCGGTGGCGGGGGTGGCGACGGCGCGGGGGGCGGGCGACACCCGCTCGCCGTGCAGGAAGTAGACGGCGACCCGCACCTGCTTGCCCCCGGCGGGCGGGGTGGTGGGCTGGGCCGTGGCCGGGGTGGTGGGCGCGGGCGGGGTGGCGCGGCCGGGGGAGGCCGCGCCGGACGCCGGCGGTGGGGCGGTGGCGGCCGGGTCCGCCGGCGTGGACGATCCGGTGCGCGGCACGCCCGCGGGCACGGTCGCCCCGCCGGCGCCCGCCGCGCACGCCGGGAGTGTGAGCGCGAGGGCCAGCACGGAGGCGAGTGGCGCCGTCCGTGCCCACCTGGCCTGCGTGGATGTCGTACGGGCCCGAAATGCCATGGCAGCCTCCTCCGACCCCTCAAGGGCACGTCTTCCCGCTGTACGGGGAATGGTCGGGTACCCCATGTTCCGCGCCCTGTAGCCGCGTTCGGCCTTCGTCATCCGTAAGTGTCCGGATCGTGGGCGTACGGAGCCGGGAGACCGGCGCCCCCCGGCCGGACGCGGCCGGCGACCGCCGCTAGGAGGGCGCCGGGTAGGAGGACACGATCTTGCCGCGGCCGTCGGCGGCGAGGTAGCCGGACGCCCGGTACTCGTTGGAGAGGTAGAAGCGCACGGTCGGCTGGTCGGCGTTGAACGTCCACCGGTCGACGATGACGTACCGCAGGTTCGGGTCGTCCACGTTCAGTTCCTTCTCGCCGCGGCGCATGAGCGCGGGGAGGGTGTCCCAGGCCAGGGCCGCCGCGTCGAACGGCTGCTCGTCGGGGGCGTCGGAGTCGATGGTGCCGCCCGGACCGGTCCTCCTCGCGACGCCGTCGCGGTACTGGTACTCGTCGTACGTCTTCGCGCCCGGCTTGGTGGGGATGTCGGCCAGCGCGTAGTCCTCGTAGACCGTCACCTCCTTGACCTGCGGGTTGCCGCTCGCCTCGCGGAACGCCCCGAGGACGGTGCGGATGTTCGCCGTGGTGAGGAGGGTGCCCCTGGTCCCGGCGCGGGGGCCGCCGGCCGACGGGGACGCCCCGGTGCCCGGCACGGTGCCGCGCGTGTCGGACGCCGGGGAGCGCGGGGTGGAACTCGCCGACGGGGCGGCCCCCTTGCCCCCGCCGGCCGCGCCTCCGCCGGACGGCCAGTTCAGGGCGGTCACGACCACGGCGGCGACGGCCACGGCCGAGGCGAGGGAGAGGACGGCCGCACGGCGGCCCGCCGGCCGGCGGGCGGGCGGCACGGGCGGCCCGAACGCCCCGTTCGGCGCGGTGGCGTGCGGCGTCCAGGTCGAGGCGTGGGCCTGCGGCCCCGCGTACGCGGGGTGCGCCCCGTACGGCGCCGCGCCCGGTCCGTGTGACGGCCCGTGTGACGGCCCGTGGGACGGCACGGTCGCGGCGTGCGGGGCGTGGCCGGGGGCGGTGGCGTGGCCGGGGGCGGTGGTGGCGGATCGGCCGTCCTGCCGCTGGTCCCGCCGCGGGCCCGGCCGCGCGTCCTGCCGCGGGTCGCCCGCCGGTGCCGTGCCCGACTGGCGCGCCGACGCCTCCCGCAGCAGCCGCTCCAGCTGCGCGCCGTCGGGGCGCCGCGCGGGGTCGCGGACCAGCAGCCGGTCCAGGACGGGGCCGAGCGCCCCCGACCTGACCGGCGGCGGGACGGGGTCGTCCAGGACGGCGACCACGGTCGCGAGGCTGGTCGCCCGGCGGAACGGGTGGTGGCCCTCGGCCGCCACGTACAGCAGCATGCCGAGCGACCACAGGTCGGAGGCCGGGTTGCCCTCCTCGCCGCGCACCCGCTCGGGCGCGATGAACTCCGGTGAGCCGATGAGGTCGCCGGTCGCGGTGAGCCGGGACGTCGCCCCGGACAGTTCGGCGATGCCGAAGTCGGTCAGGACGGCGCTGCCGTCGGGGCGCAGCAGCACGTTCGCGGGCTTGACGTCGCGGTGGTGGATGCCCGCGGAGTGCGCGGCGCGCAGCGCGGACAGGACCTCCAGGCCGAGCCTGATCACCTCAGGCACGGGCATGGGCCCCTGGGCGAGCCGGTCGTACACGGAGCGTCCCTCGACGAGCTCCATGACGATCCAGGGGTGGGAGCCGTCGGCGGGGTCGACGATGTGGTGGATCGTCACGACGTGCGGGTTCGACAGCCGGGCCAGTGCCCTGGCCTCGCGGATCGCCCGCTCGCGCAGCTGCGCGGCGAGGCCGGGGTCGGCCTCCTCGACGGCCGGGTCGGGCGGGCGGACCTCCTTGAGCGCGACCTCCCGGTCCAGGGCGACGTCCCGTGCCCGCCAGACCGTGCCCATGCCGCCGCTGCCCAGGCGGGAGACCAGTTCGAACCGTGCGTCGACCAGTGGTCTGCCGCCCTCACTCATGCTCATGGCCGGTCATCGTAGGGGGCCTGGGCGCACGTCTGTGCGGCAGAGTCCGGGAACCCGGTGCCGGGGCCCGTACGGGATCCGCCGCGCACGCGCCGTGCGCGCCGCCGCGCGAGCCCGGGAGGCACGTTGACCGTGGCACCGTGCCCCTTCCCGCCGCGCGAGCCCGGGCGGCACGCGCCCCGGCTCCCGGCGTGCGAGGGGGGCGGCGCCCCGGAGCACGTGGCCCCGGGACGCCGCCCCCTGCCGTCAGGGCGTCACTTCCCGCGGTACGCGTCGTGGACGTCCAACGAGGAGCGGTTGCCCTGCTTGTCCACGATCAGGGCGCGGAAGGAGATCCCCTTGCCCTGGTCCGGGTTGCGCACCGCTGCCTTGCCGTACGCCACGGTGAGCGCTTTCCAGCTCTTGCCGTCGTCGTAGGAGGCGTACACGGCGAGGGACTTGAGGTTCCCGCCCGCCGCGGCGCCCTGCACCGTCAGCGGCACGAGCTGGACCTGCCGGGCCGGGGCGGTGCCGTCGAGGCCGACGGCGGCGCCGAAGCGCACCGTGGAGGCGGGCAGCCGGGTCTCGGCCGTCGTCTCCCCGGAGGAGAACTCCCAGCTCGCGTCGATGCGCGTGGAGGTCGCCGCCACGGCGGGGTCGCGTGTGACGGACGTGGCCAGCCAGTACCGGGCGCTGCCGGCGGGCACGGTGAAGGGGGCGCGGTCGACCGGTCCGTCGCTCTCCGCGATCTTCACCCCGTCGCGGTGGAGCGTGGTCCGCGCCGACGCGTGGAGGGTGCGGCCCGCGTGCCCGTGGCCGTCGGAGAAGAGCGGTACGTCAGCGGAGATCTCGTTGCCCTTGCGGGAGAGCGCGTACCGGGAGTCCAGCCGGGGGGCGAGGACCGCGGTGTTGAAGACCTCACGGTAGGTCTGCCCGCCGCGGTACTCCTCGGGTTCCTCCGGTGCGAAGCTCGCCTCCGTGACCCAGCCGTCCCCGCTGCGGCCCATCTGCTGGAAGCCCGTGTTCCAGCGCGCCCCGTCGAGCGCCGACAGGTACAGCGTGTACGCGGCGGGAAGCTGCCGGAGGGGCGAGGAGGGCGCGAGGAACGCCGGCGGCGCGCCGGGGACGGTGGCCGAGGGGAAGAGGGCGCCGCTCTTGCCCGGGACGGAGGCGCCGAGGCCCACCCGCACGGTGGCCAGGTCGTTCACGCCGAGGTGCCGGGTGTATCCGGTGGCGAACCGGTCCGACCGGCCGCCCAGCGACACGTGGTACTCCTTCGCGCCGTTGGTCCACGTCCCCGACCACAGGTGGGCGAGCCCGGAGGTGACCGGCGGGCCGAGGTGCGCGGTGCGCAGGCCCCCGAACGAGCGCATCGCGAGGAAGGTCGTCTGGCCGAACTCGCCCTGCTCGTAGGAGAAGCCCACGAAAGCGCTCTCCAGTGTCGCGTCGGGGTCCGGGACGGTGATGTCCACCGGCTTCGTCGTCCGCGCGTCGAGGGTGACCGTCTGCGCGCCCGTGACCTCCAGCACCGGCTGGACCAGCCAGTTCGTGCCCGTCTCGGGGTCGTCGATGTGGGAGTCGAGGAAGTAGGTGCCCTTCGGCAGGCGGGCCGTGGTCGTGCCCGAGGTGTCCGAGAGGTACGCCTCCTCGCGGTACAGGCCCTCGGTGGAGCCCCTGACGACCGTGCTGTAGCTCGCGGCGGTCCCCCCGTCGCGGCCGACGTGGTCGAACGTCACGTCGTAGGACTCGATCTCGCGCTCCACCACCGCCGGGGTGCGTACGCTCCACTCGCCGTCGCCGGCCAGGACCCGCACGGAGTACAGGCCGTCGGCCGTGCCGCCGATCCGGGTGTCCGCGGTCAGGTCCACGGAGGCGGTGCCGCCCGCGGGGACGGTCACCTCGTCGGCGCCCAGGGTGAAGAACCCGTCCGGGGCGGGCCCGCCCCGGGGGTCGCGGGCGTCGAGCGCGAGGGCGAGGGTGACGGGTTCGTCGCCCGTGTTGCGGTAGGTGACCTTCCTGGTCAGGACCGGGTCGTCGGCGTGGGGCCACTGCGCGACGCCGAAGTTCAGGCCCGACTGCTGGGCGAACACGGTCTGCCGCAGCGCCGCGTCGACCCGGATGCGGCCGGTCCCCCCGTCGAGGAGGCCGTACGGGCCCTCCTCGGCGGATCCGGTGAGGGCGCCCTTGAGTTCGGCGTACGTCCACTGCGGGTGCCGCTGCTTGAGGATCGCGGCGGCGCCGGCGACGTGGGGGGTCGCCATCGACGTACCGGAGAGCGTCAGGTAGCCGTCGGGGCCCTGGCCGTGCCGGTCGGCCAGGACGCTGCCGGGGGCGGCCGCCGCGGTGACGTCCACGCCGGGCGCGGTGACGTCGGGTTTGACGCCCCCGTCGCCGGTGCGCGGGCCGCGGCTGGAGAAGTCGGCCAGCGCGCCGGAGTCGTCGACCGCGCCGACGGTGAGCGCGGCCTCGGCGCTGCCCGGCGACTCCACCGAGGAGGCGCCGGATCCCGAGTTGCCGGCCGCGACGGCGAAGAGGACGCCGGTGTCGGCGGAGATCCGGTCGACGGCCGCTTCCAGCGGGTCCAGTTCGGGGGTGTCGGTGCCGCCGAGGCTGAGGTTGACGACGTCGGCGCCCTGGGCGACCGCCCACTCGATGCCCGCCAGGATCTGGGAGTCGCTGCCGAAGCCGTCGTCGTCGAGCACCTTGCCGCTGAGCAGTCGGGCCCCGGGGGCCACGCCCCGGTGGGCGCCCCCGGACGTGGCGCCCGTGCCGGCGGCGATGGAGGCGACGTGGGTGCCGTGCCCCTGCCGGTCCTCGGCGTCGGCCGCCGACGAGAAGTTGCGCTCGGCGACCACCTGGCCGGCGAGGTCCGGGTGCGTGGCGTCGACGCCCGTGTCCAGGACGGCGATCCGGACGCCCGTGCCGTCGTACCCGTCGGCCCACGCCTTCGGCGCGCCGGTCTGCGGCACGCTCCTGTCCAGGCTCGCCCGGCGGCCGCCGTCGAGCCAGACGCGGTTGACGCCGGGTGCGGGCGCGGCGGGGGCGGCGCCGCGGGTGTCGGTGAGCGCGGACCACAGCGCCCCGGCGTCCGTGAGGGGGGTCTGGACGGCTTCCGCGTTCAGCGCCCTGAACGTCGTGCGGACCGCGCTGCCCCCTGCCTCGCGTACCTCGGAGCGGGCGGCCGGGGCGGAACCGCTGTACTGGACGATCACCTTGAGGCCGCCGCGCTGTGCGGCGGCGGTCTCGGGGCGGGTCAGCTCGGTCAGGTCGAACAGCCGCCGGTCGAGCTTGCCCGTGGCGATCAGGCGTTCCGCGTCGGCGGGCACCACGAGGGTGCGCCCGCCCAGGACGCGTGTCCAGACGGGGATCTTCTCGCGGCCCTCGCCGTGTTCGATGCGGACGGGCCTGCCGCTGCCGTCCACGCTCACCCGGTCGCCGGTGATCAGCGTGACGCTCGTCAGGGGCGCGGCGGCCCCGACCGCCCGGGCGGGGCCTTCGGTGCCCGCGGGCACCGCCCCGGCGGGGGCGCCGAGGCCCGTGGTGAGGGTGGCGGCGGCCGTGGCGAGGGCGAGGGCCCCCGTTCGGCGTCGGGTCCTCCGTGGGGATCTGTACAACTCTTCTCCTGGTGAAAGGGGGGTCGTCCGCCCGTGCCTCCGGGTCCTCCGGGGCCCCGCGGGGCGCGGATGCCGCTCCCGTGGGCGCTCGTGCCGGAGGGGAGGCCGGGCGCGACGCGTGTTCCGCGTCGCCGCGGTGTCTGCCCGAGCAGTCCACCGGTTCGCGGGTTGTTCGGCAGCCCCGTTCCGTACCTCTGAACAACTGCCTTCGTCTGTGGCAGGTGGGGCTCCGGGTGCGTGGAGAGGTACGTTCCTCGCAGGGGAAGCACCTTGATCAACTGAATGGGAGCGGTGTGGGAAGGCCGGAGAAGGAGCTCGATCCGGAAGCGGGGCCGGTGCCGCGTTTCGCCCACGGACTGCGCGGACTGCGCCGGGAGGCCGGGGGGCCCTCGTACCGGGAGATGGCCCGGCGCGCCGGGTACTCGGTGACGGCGCTGTCCCAGGCCGCCGCCGGGGAGAAGCTGCCGACGCTGCCCGTCGCCCTCGCGTACGTCGCCGCCTGCGGCGGGGACGCGGAGGAGTGGGAGCACCGCTGGAACGCCGCCGAGGCGGAGCACCTCGCCGGGCTCGCCTCCGGCCCGGACGACGGGAGCCTCCCGCCCTACCGCGGTCTCGCCCGCTTCGAACCCGAGGACGAGGCGGTCTTCTTCGGCCGCGGGCAGCTCACCGACGAGCTGACGGACCTGGTCGCCACGCACCGCTTCACCGTGGTCTTCGGCCCGTCCGGCAGCGGCAAGTCGTCCCTCCTGCGCGCCGGTCTCCTCCCCCGGCTGCGCCGGTCACGGGCCCCGCTGCCCCGGGCCGCCGCCCTGCGGATCCTCACGCCGGGCGAGCACCCGATGCGGACCCACGGGAAGCTGCTCGTCCCGGCCGGCGGGGAGGGCGAGACCTGGCTGGTCGTGGACCAGTTCGAGGAGCTGTTCACGCTCTGCGCCGACGCACGGGAGCGCGACGCCTTCCTCACCGCCCTGCTGGCGGCCCGCCGGCCCGACAGCGGGCTGCGGGTGGTGCTCGGTGTGCGCGCCGACTTCTACGCACGGTGCCTCGCCCATCCCGGCCTGGCGGCCGCCGTCAAGGAGGCCGCCCTGCCGGTCGGCCCGCTGACCGCCGAGGAGTTGCGCGGGGCGATCGTGCGACCGGCGGCCGCTTCCGGTCTCATCGTCGAACGGGCCCTGACCGCCCGCCTGGTGGAGGAGGTCGCCGGTGAACCCGGCGGCCTCCCCCTGCTGTCCCACGCCCTCCTGGAGACCTGGCGCCGCCGCCGCGGCCGCACCCTGACCCTGGAGGGCTACCACGCCGCGGGCGGGCTGCACGGCGCCATCGCGCAGACCGCCGAGGACCTGTACACGGACCTCACCCCCGCCCAGGCGGAGGCGGCCCGCCGCGTCCTGCTGAGCCTGATCACCCCGGGCGACGGCGCCCCGGACACCCGCCGCCCCGTCGGCCTCTCCGAACTCGCCGGCACCGGCGCGGAGTCGGACTCGCGCGCGGTCCTGGACCGGCTGGCCCGCGCCCGGCTCGTCACCCTGGACCGGGACACCGCGGACCTGGCCCACGAGGCGCTGATCACCGCGTGGCCCCGGCTGCGCGACTGGATCGACGAGGGCCGCGAACGGCTGCGCCGCCACCGGCGCCTGACCCAGGCGGCCCACAACTGGCTGGCCCGGCAGCGCGACAGCGGGGCGCTGCTGCGCGGCGGCGAGCTGACCGAGACCGAACTCGCCTTCGCCACCGCCCGGGAGCAGCGCGAACTGTCGGCGCGGGAGCGGGACTTCCTGCGGGCCAGTACCGCGGCGCGCACCCGGGCCCGGTGGACCCGCCGCGCGGTGACCTCCGCGGTGGCGCTGCTCGTCGTCCTCGCCACGGTGGCCGGGGTGACGGCCTGGCAGCAGGGCCGCGACAGCCTGCGGCAGCGCGAGGAGAGCAGGCAGCAGCGCGAGGAGGCGGCCGCCCGCCGCGTGGCCTCGCTGGCCCAGGGCGTGCGCGCGTCCGACCCGGCCCTGGCGATGCGGCTGAGCCTGGCCGCGTGGTCCCTCAAGCGGACGACGGAGACGCGTTCGGCGCTGCTCGGGGCGTTCGCGCAGCCGGAGTCGGACACGTACGACGTCCCGGACGGGGTCCGTACGGCGGTGTCCTCCGGCTCGCCGCCGGTCCGCCTCAGCGCGGACGGCCGCACCGCCGTCGTCGTCGGCGAGTCCGAGGTGCGGGCGTGGGACGTCACCACGCGCGAGGCGGTCGGACCGCCGGTCCCGCTCCCCCACGACAGCCGGGTGAGCGGGACCTCCCCCGATGGCCGGACGCTCCTCGTGACGTCCCGGATCCAGAGCGCGGACCCCGGCGTTCGGCGGTGGGACCTGACGTCGGGCAGGCCGGTCGGCGCCCCCCGGCGAACGGACGGGACCGTCCACGGCTACGCGCCCGACGGCCGCGCCGTCGTGGACCTGCGGCTCGACGAGAGGGGGCGGGGCGGCCTCGGGCTCCGGGACGCGCGACACGGCCGGCTCCTGATCGAGCGCCCCGCGGGCCGTGATCCGCGATGGGCGGTGAGCCCCGACGGCCGCCTCCTGGCGCTGTGCGCCGAGGGGGCCGAGGAGGGTGCGCGGGAGGCCGTCCCGCTGGAGATCTGGGACGTCACCCGGCGCCGTGAGCTGCCCGCGACACGGCCCGGTGCCTGCGCCGCGAAGTCCCTCCGGTTCACCGGGGACGGCGGGACGCTGATGACGCGGACCGCCGACGGGCTGCGCTTCTGGGACCCGGTCACCGGGCGGGAGCGCGCCCCCATCCGCCACGCGGACCTGACCGACGCGACGACCAGCCCCGACGGGCGGTTCGTCGTGGCCGCGGACCGCCGCGAGATCCTCCTGTGGCGGCTGTCGTCGCCCGCGGAGCCGGTCTTCCGCTTCCCGCTGGCCAACGAGGCCGCCACCCAGCTCAGGATCGACACGGCGGCCGGGGTGATCCGCTACGTGACCGAGCGCCACCGCTCGGACAGCGTCGTGCGCACGGTCTCCTACGGCCCGGCGACGACCGCCGACTGGAGCCGGGAGCCCGCCTCCCAGGGCACGTTCAGCCGGGACGGCCGGACCCTCGCGGTCGACCGCCGCCGGGGCGGCACGTCGTACTCCGAGGCGTACCGCGTCGCGGACGGGCACCGGACGGCCCGCACCCCCGCCCTCCCCTGCCCGGCGGGCGGCCCTCCCCCCGCCGACGACGAGTGCCACCCCCTGCTCGCGCTCAGCCCCGACGGCCGGACCCTCGTCCACGGCAGGACCAGCCTGTTCGGGGACCGGGAGCGGGAGGACTACCGGGACCTGGTCCTGTGGGACGTGCCGGCCGACGCGCCCGCCCGTCCGCTGGCGGACCCCCGCCCGCCCCACTCGGCGCGGCTGCCCGTGACGGGGGTCGCCTTCACCGGGGACGGACGGTCCCTGCTCGTCACCCGCTTCGGCATGGACACGATCGACATCTGGGACGTGGCCCGCAGGCAGCGCACCCGGTCCGCCGCGCAGTCCGAGGCCCACTTCCGGGTCTTCGACCTCGGCCTCTCGCACCCCAGCACACCCCTGGCGCGCCCCGACGGCCGTCTGGTCGCCACCCCCCGGCACGTCTTCGCCCTGCCCTCGGGCCGGATCACCTCGCGCAGCCTCCGCATGGACGCCACCAGCGTGCTCGCCTTCAGCCCGGACGGCACGCACCTGGCGGTCGGCGACAGCGCGGGAGGGGTGACCCTCTGGGACGGCGACGTCACCCGGCGGCGCGGGGCCCTCCTCGGAACCCGGGACGCCGCCCGCCGGGGCACGGTCGAAGCCGTCGAGGCACTCGCCTTCTCACCCGACGGGACGACCCTGGCCGTCGCGGGCGACGGCGGCACGCTCCAGCTCTGGGACGTGGCGTCGGGCCAGCCACTGGGGTCGCCGCTGCCGACACCGGGCGACGGCATCGTCGCGGTCGCCTTCGCCCCCGACGGCCGCAGCGTGCACAGCGTGGGCGAGCACAGCGGCGTCCGGTCCCATCCGGTGGCCCCCGACCGCCTGGTGTCGTCCGTGTGCGGGCGCGCGGGCGGCGGGCTCTCCCCGGACGACTGGGAGACGTACCTCCCGGGCATCCCGTACCGGAAGGTCTGCTGACCGCGGGGCACCCGGCGGGCCGGCCCACGGCCCGCCTCCGGTCCCGACGGCGGCTCCGCTCCGGGACAGGGCGTCCGGTCCGCCGGGCCACGCACCCACCGGTGTCACGGCCGGTACCCACGCCCACGTCCGGCTCGTCTCCAGCGGGACGCCGTCAAACGGCCCGGCACCGCATCCGACGGCCTGAAGCATCCTTCGGGAAGTCCGCGAACAGCGGCCCGGTGGGTCGCAGTGGGTGAGCGGGTGTGGTCGGCGTGGGTGTGGGCCGCGCGTCCGCTGCGGGTCGGTGAGGTCCACGGGCGCGTGCCGTGTCCGCACGGGACCGCCTCAGCGGCGCGCCCGGTGGTCCCGTGCGGGCGCGGAGCGGGGTGGCCGCGCGGGTGGCCGGGGGTCGTCTGTCCAGGGCCGTGCGCACTGGTGCATCCTGGCCGGAGGGGCCGTACGGGAACGGCGGGCGCGGAGGGGGGCGGGCGCATGCGTGCGACCGTGCTGGACGTGGTGGGGAGCGTCGTCGAGCGGCACGCACCCCAGGAGAGGCAACTGGTCGAGGACCTGGCGGGCCTGGACTACGACCTGGTGGTACGGCGGATGCGGCAGGCGTCCTCCGGCGGACGGTCCGACCCGCTGGGCTTCGGCTTCGGTGACGTCGCGACCCTGCTCACGCCCCTGGTCCTGCTGGTGGTCGACGAGGCGTGCCGCGCCGCCGTCGCGGACGGGACCGGCCGGCTGATGAACCGGGCCGCGGCCGTCCTCGGACGGCTGCGCCCGTCCGCCCGGCGCGCGGCCGGCCCTCCCGAGGTGCCGGCCCTCGACCGGGGGCAACTGGCGACCGTACGGCGGCGGGTGCGGGAGGAGGCGGTCCGGCGCGGCATCGGCGGCACCGAGGCCGACGCCCTCGCGGACAGCGTGGTCGCACGGCTGGCCCTGGCGGGCGCGGAGGACCCGCGGGACACCGGACCCGAGGCGCCACCGGGTGGTTCGGATGAGTCCGGTGCCTCGGGTGGGTCAGGGGGCTCGGGTGGGTCAGGGGATTCCGGCGGCGCCAGTGGCTCCGGGGACTCCGGTGGGTCGGGGAATTCCGGTGGCCCCGGAAGGGATTCCGGTGGCCCCGGCGGCTCGGGGGACGGCGGTCGTCAGGAGGACGGGCCGGGCCGGTGAGCGGGCACGCGGAGGCGGCCGCACCCCCTCGGGACCCGGTGCCGCCGGCTCCCGACCCGGGCGCGCTGCCCGCCGGGACCGCCCTGCGCTTCCTCGTCCTGGTCGTCGCGATGGCGGTGGCCACGTTCGAGATGCTGAGCGCCGTCCTGCGGCCGTACCCCGCCCGGAACGCCCGGTTCCTCTGCGAGTTCGCGGCGGGTCACGACCCGGCCGGGGCCCTCGTCGACAACGTGGCGCGGTACAACGCCCAGGCGGCGGCGGTCAAGGAGTGCGCCGCGGCGGCCCCCGTGTCACCGGAGTGGTACGGCCCGGCCGGCGGCGTCGTCGTCCTGCTGGCGGCCGTGGCCGTGTACCTGCTGCTGCCGCGCTGGAAGCGGTGGCGGCGCGGCCTGGTGCCGCTGCACGGCCGGGACCCGCGGGGCGAGGTCCGGGCCGAGGTCGCCCGGCTGGCCGGGACCGCCGGGGTGCGCGTCCTGCCCGACCTGGTGGTCGATCCGGCCGCCTTCGACGCCGGCGCGGTGGTCTTCGGCCGGGCGGGCCGGCGGACCCTGTGCCTCCACCACGGCCTGCTGCACGTCCGCCGCCTCGACCCGGCCCGCTTCCAGGCCGTGGTCCTGCACGAACTGGCCCATCTGCGCCACCGGGACGTGGACATCGCCTACGCCGTGACGGCGCTCTGGCGGGCCTTCCTCGCCCTGGCCGCCGTCCCGTTCGTCCTCGTGGTCGGCGGGAGCCTCGTCGCGGCGCACCTCGGCTGGTTCCTGGGCGCCGACGCCGTCTTCTGGCCCGCCGCCCGGCCGTACCTGGTCAAGGAGGTCGCGACCGCCGCGTTCCTGTTCCTGCTGGTCGTCCTGGCCCGCGCCGACACCCTGCGCCACCGCGAGCTGTACGCCGACCGGGGGGCCGTGGCCCGGGGCGCCGACCCCGGGGTCTGGCGGGCACGGGCCGAGGGGGCCGCGGCGCGGGGCCGTGCGGCGCGGGACGTCTCGGCGCTGTGGCGCAGCCACCCCTCCTGGGAGGAGCGCTGCCGCGTGCTCCGGGATCCGGCGGGCCTGTTCACGCTGACGGGCACGCCGCTGTTCCTGCTCGGCGCGGTCACCGTGGTCACCGGGAACGCGCTGGGCGGCCTGTGGGAGGCCGGTCCGGCCGCCTGGCTCACCGGGGGCCTGGCGGCGGCCCTCCTGACGGTCTCGGTCTGGCGCGCGGCCCTGTACGCCGCGCACCGGGGCACCCCCGGCCCCTCGGGCGTGCGGGCCGGCCTGGCGCTCGGACTGGGCCTGGTCTGCGGGGAGTTGCTGTCCGGGACGAGCGTCGGCCCCGGCTGGGGGCCCGCGCACCCGGAGCCCCTGCTCTTCCCGTTGCTCGGCGCCGTGGCCTACGTCTGCTGGCTGGCCCAGTGCACCCGGCTGCGGCTGCGGGACACACCGGGCACGCCGTCCGCGCTGCGCGGGGCGATGCTCGTCGCGGCCGTCGCGGGGTGCGTCGTGGCGGCCGCCGGTCTCGGCTGGTGGATGGGCGAGGGCCAGTTGTGGCTGGCCGGGGCCCCGTACCGGACGGGCGGCCTGGAGCAGCACATCCGCGAGGTCTTCCCCGGCCCCTGGGACCGGTACGGGCAGTACGCGGCGGTGCTGCCCTGGATCGCCGCGGTCCTCGTGAGCGTGAGCGCCGCGGGTTCGACCCCCCTGGTCGTCGCGGCCGCGGCGGTGCTGTGGATCCATCCGGCGGTGCTGCTGCTCCGGCGGCCGCGGGCGGCGGGGCTGCGGTCCACGGTCCTCGCCGGGCTGGCCGGGGGCGTGCTCGGCGTCGCCGCGGTGGCGGTGGTGATGGCGTACGTCCACTCCTGGCGCCCTCCGCTGGAAGAGCGGGGCACGGCCTTCGGCCTCGTCCACCTGTGGTGGCGGACCGTCGCCCTGTGGGCGGGGGTGGCCGTGACGGCGGCCGTCGTCGCCGCGGCCACCCGCACCCACCGGCTGCCCCGCGCCCTCACCGCCGCGGGCATCGCCCACGTCACCGCGCTGGCCGGGCAGTTCGTGCTCCAGTCCGCCGACGGCTGCCTGGGCCCGCTGCGGGTCATGGGCGACACCTGCCACTGGCTGCCCGAAGCGGCGTGGCCGCTGACCGAACTGCTGGTGCAGATGACCGTGCCGGCGATGTTCGGCGCCGCCCTGGTCGCCGCGCCCCTGGCCCGTCTCCCCCGTGCCGGAAGGCCCTCGGCGCCCGCCGAAGCCGTACGGCGGCCCTGGCCGCCCCGGATCGCCGTGGGCCTCGCCGCGGCCCTGGCCGTCGTGTCGTCCGTCGTCGCGGTGCGTTCGGCGTCGGGCGGCGGTACGGCCCTGGCGGTGCCCCGGCGCCCCCCGGCCGCCGACACCGACGCACGGGTGCGCGCCTTCCAGTTGCTGGCCTGGTTCAAGGTGGGCGGCCAGGCCGACATGGTCGCCCTGGCCTCTCGGTACGCCGAGTTCGAGAAGTGGTTCAAGGAGTCGACGAACCCCGACACCGGTGCCTTCGACGGTGACGCCCTGCGCCCCGTCTGCGCCGGTCTCGCCCGCGACACGGCCACCGCGCGGCGCCATCTGGGCGTACCCGACCCGGAGTTGGACCGCAGCTGGTCCGCCCTGCTGGCCAAGAGCCGGGACGCGGCCCGCACGTGCACGTCCACGCTCGACTCGGACAGGAACGACGTGGCGCGCAACACGAGGATGCTGGAGCGGCTCTTCGACGCCTACGAGCAGGCGGGCGGCACCCTTCCGCGCCTGACGGACCGCGTGGACACCGCGCTGGAGCAGTGGCCGCGGTGGAAGGCCCGCTGACCGGTCCGCACGTCGTGCGGAGCCCGCCGCGGCCCGCTTCCCCCGGGGAGGTCGCGCGTGCTCCCGGCTTCCCCGGTCGGTGCCCGTTCCGCCCGGGGCCCACCCGGCGGGCCTGATCCGCCATGTTCGGCAACGGCCCGTGACCTCACGTCCCCCGCGCGTTCCCCCGCGCCCCGGTGGCACCCCGCCGGGGCTTCGCCGCCCCCGGCGTGACCGGTTTCCCGCCACCCGACGATCGCGGCCTCGGGGGCGCCGGATCCCGTGAATCACCAGGTCCTCGGGGCCATCGCCGCCGTCCCGGACGGTGGCGGCAGGACACGGCCGTCGCCGCCGGGCCGACGCGGCCGGAAAGCCGTCACCCACTCGCGTTACCCGCGCATGTCCCGGTCCTGCGGGGAGCACATCCCGTTCAGCCGTCGAAAAGAGCGGGCGGCGGGACAGTGAAGGAGTGACAACGGCCATGAGCATGATCCAGACCGGAAAGGTCTCCCTGGACTCCCGGCACCCGGTCGAGACCCAGGGTGACGACCTCTCGACCTTCACGCACGTCAGCTTCCCCACGCCGTTCCCGCAGGGGACCGAGGTCGTGGTCTTCGCGCAGGTGCAGACGTTCCACGGACCCCACACGCCCGGGGTGCGCATCGCCAACGTCACCCGTACCGGTTTCCACATCCGCATGAACGAGCTGTTCGGCGCGAACATCATGAGCGACGGGCCCCACGCGCTGGAGGAGATCGGCTGGATCGCCTCGACCGTCTGATCCCGGCGGGGAGTGGGGGCCGGACGGCAGGGCCCGGCGCTGCGGGAGGGGTGGGCGGCGCCGGGCCGTGGCTCCGGAACCGCCCACCCGTCACCCGGGAGGCGGGCGACGACCCGCCGGCCCACCCGCGTTCCGCCGGCCGCCGCCGTCCTCCCGCGCGGGGCCGGTCTCCCTCAGCCGGGCCAGGTGCCGGTCACCCGTTGCACGGTGGTGGCGCCGGCCCGGTCGACACTGGCCTTGACGACGGCGAAGATCGCTCCCTGTACGGCGGCGGCGATCAGCACCTCCCCCCAGGTGCGGTCCTGGTCGGTGGCGTCGGGAGCGTCGTCGTCGTGGCCCAGCATCTTCCACGCCTGCTTGAACGCCGCCGCGGCGATCATGCCGCTCGTGGCGCCGAGGAGCAGGCCCACCGGCTTGTAGGCGATCTTGGACGCCTTCATCGACGCCCCCTGCCACGGCGCTTCCTGACGAGCACCAGGAGCACGACGACGGCCACCGCCGACAGGGGCCCGCGCCGCCGGCGCGCGGCCTGCGCGACCTGTCCCGCCTTGTCGCCGAAGCCCTCGGGCGCCTTCTCCCGGAACTTGCCCGCCACCGTCGCGGTGGCGCTGATGATCCGCTCCTTCGCCTGGGTGGTGCTCTCGGTCACCGGGGCGGGAAGCCTGTCCTGCGCGGCCCGCAGGGCCTCGGCCGCCTTGTCCTTGGCCTGCACCGCCCGCTGCCGCGCCTGCTCCCTGGTCTCGGCCGTCTTCTGCCGCATCCGGGCCTTCACGTCCGCTTCACCGGCCAGGGCCTCCACGGTCTGCCCGAGTTGCTCACGCGTGGCCTCCGCCTTCTCCCGCAGTTCCGCGGGCGTGGGGACCGAGTCGTGCGACTGCGTCTTGTCCGTCATCGGTGTGCTTTCTCCTTGATCTCGGCCACGTCGGCCTTGATACCTTCGATGGCCCGCTCGGGCACGGGTGGGGCGGCGCCGGCGACCTGCTTCCTGCCCGCCAGGGCCAGGGCCGCGGCGATGGCCGCCAGCGCACCGCAGACGATCAGCGCCGACGCCCACACGGGCAGCACCAGGGCCAGTGCGGCGATCCCCGCGGCCACCAGGGCCTGCAGCGCGAGGAACGCCACCATGCCCGCGCCGCCGAACAGCCCACCGCCGATACCGAACCGCTTTCCCTTCTGAACCATCTCCGCCTGCGCCAAACGCATCTCGTCACGCACCAGCTGCGACAGCTGCTGCGACGCCTGCGTCACCAGCGCCCCGATGGAGTCCTCCCTCCTGCTCGGTCCCGCGGGCTGTTCGACGGTACTCATGGGCATTCACCCGCCTTCCTTGTGAGATCGCCCCGTGCGGGGGTCGTCCTTTCGCGGTTCTCACGCCTGCCGTGTCCGCTCGTCCGCATCGCCGGTGACGGCTCCGCCCCGACGAAGCCGGCGGAGCCGATGCCGCTCGGACGCGCGCGGTGGCCCTCGACGTCCCCATCGGCGACGCGGTGGCCCTCGCCGGACCGGTGCCGGGCTTCCTGACATGCCGTCGTCATCCCTGCCTCCGAGTCGCCGGTCACGCGGATACCCCGAGCGGGCCGAGGCATCCCGCCCGCTTTCCGGCATCGCCTCCCCGCGGCGGGCGGCCCGGTGGTGCCGCGGGCCCCTCGTAGGACTCCTCGCTCGGGGCGCGGCCCGTACGGGATCGCTCTCACGGTCGTGACCAGCGGACGGCGGGCTGCGGCACGCCGGGTCCTGCCCTCATCCGCAGGAACGCTGCGACGGGAAGGCCGATGGTCGTGCCGAGCGGGCGCACCAGGGTGTCGAAACCGGCGGCGGCGGCCGTCTCCGAGACCGGGACGACGCTCGTGATCCGGGCGGGTCCCCTTCCGTCCGGCAGCCCGGCCGCGAGCGCCGCCCCCGCCGGGTCAGTGCGGGAACGGGGCGGTGATCCGGTTGTACGAGGCGAAGTCCAGGCCCATGGTGTACGGGAGCGTCAGGAAGGTCCGTTCGTACAGTTCCGGTGCCCTGCCGACGAACATCGACAGCTCCCCGAGCCACGGCCGCCCCCCGGCCCCGTTCAGCTCGACCCGGCATCCCCACCGGTCGAACGTGACGAGGGTGCGGGGGTCGTCGCCCGCCTTTCCGGTGTAGGTGACGAGCAGCGGGACCAGCCCGGGTTCGAGCTCGACCGACACGTCGTAGGGGATGGTCGTGCTGCCCCAGGTCTCGACGTAGAAACCGCCGGTGTCGCCTGCGGTGTGCCGCAGGGGGACCTCGGCGCAGCTGACGCACGCCTCGTCGCCGTCGGCCAGCTCGCAGACGGCGGCGCCGGCCACGACCATGCCGTCGGCCTCCTCACCGCCGCGGAGCGGGAACAGGCTGTAGACGACCGGAGGTCCGGTCCGCTCCCCGCCCCGGTCTTCGCGGTAGGTGGTCAGCCTGGTGCGGACCCGCAGGCCGTCGGAGACGGTGACGCTCCCGATCCGGCCGAGGGAGCCGTCGGCGGCGAGCTGTTCGACGGCGGCCGTGTTGCGGGGGTGCGCCGCGTGCGACAGGAGCTCGTAGTCCGGCACCGCCCGGCCCTGGGGCCACGCCTTCTGCGCCGTGTACCCCAGCAGTGCGAGCCGCCAGAGCCGGCGGTCGGCCAGTTGGCGCCGGATCGACTCGGTGTTGTCCCAGACGTCGGCCACTTGTCCGCCCAGTTCCTCGTGCACGTCGGGACGTGCGCGAAGGATCCCGCCGAGCCGGTGTGAGCTGTCGAAGAACCTTCGCAGGTACCGGGGTGCGGGGCGCCCCCGGTAGGCCCGCGCGGCCACCCTGGCGACGAAGACGTGGGTGCGCGCCGACGCGTTGAAGTGGCGGGCCTCGGCAAGGGCCCGGGCGTTGTCGGAGCCGTACGACAGGGCCCGGTCGAAGTCGCCGTGCTCGTAGTACCAGACGGCGAGTTCGTTGATCAGGGCCGACGGCTGCCTGCCGGGCGCGCCCAGGTACCCGGCGATCTCGTCCCTGCGGGCGCGGGCGCGCCCGTGGTCGCCGCGGGCGGCGTGGTACACGGCGAGGGCGGCGAGGAGGTCGCAGCGGTGGTTGACGCGGTCGAGCAGGGGCTCCATCGCGTCGGCCAGGGTGAACGCGTGCCGCACGAGGTGTTCCGGCACCTCCGTGCCGTCCTTCGCGGCGTCGCGCAGCCGCCGCGCCGCCTCGTGGCACTCGCCGTGGGCGTCGGCGCGTGGACGGGGGGCCTCCGCGGCCCGGCGGAGCCGGGCGGCCGACTCGTGGTCTCCCAGCATCTCGCGGGCCGAGGCGAACCAGGCGATCAGGCCGGACCTGTCGAGCACCTCGGCGAGCAGGTCGACCTCCACCGGCCCCTCGGGCCCCGGCGCGCCGTCGGAGGGGTACACCGGGCGGGTCGGCACGACCAGCCCCGTCCTGATCCGCCGGACCAGCACGTCGTCGGGCACTTCCCCGTCGGCGCCGGCGCCGTCCGGGTCGCCGACGAGCCGGGTGGCGGTGTCCAGCCACCGGCGTGCCCTCTCCGTGCACGCCGGTTCGCCGACTTCGGCGAGCGCGCACACCCCCGGCAGCACGCACCGGGCGACGAACAGCCACTGCCGTATCGGGCGTGACAGGCCCTCCTCGGCCTCCGTCGTGCCGTTCCTCGCGCTCCAGGACTCCAGTTCCCGGTGTGCCACGTCGAGCGTCGCGTCGAGCCGGTGGGCGAGGCCCCGACGCCGGTCCAGCGGCGCCGTGAGCCGGATCGTGTCGAGGAGTCGGAAACTCTCCACCGCCAGGACGTAGTCGATGTCCAGGACACCGGCGTACTGCAGGGGCGGTGCCAGGTGGAGCTGTACGGGCCCGGGGGCGGCCAACGCGCGAAACCGTTCCCGCAGTGCGGGCAGCGCCGCCTGGTGCAGCGCCTCCGCCGCCTCGGTCCTGTTCTCCTCGGCCAGGGTGCGCATGCACGCGAACAGCGCGAGGAGGACGCCGGTCAGCACCGTCACGGTCTCGACCTCGTCCACCGCGGGGCGCGAGGACACGCGGGTCTGCGGGAGCCCGACGTAGAGGTAGGCGGCGGCGTCGGGGTCGTCGCCGACGGCGCCCTGCACCGCCCGTGCCAGGTCCTGGTGGTGCAACCGGTCGGCGATGCGGGAGCCCACCCGTACGGCGAGGTCGTTGGCGACGGGCCAGAGCGTGCTGACCACGGCCCGCGCGCCGGCGGTGACGAACGCCGCGCCGGTACTCGTCCAGCTGCCGCAGGAGTTGTTCACCACGACGGGGTGTCCGCGCATGCGCCACGTTCGGATCAGGGCGTCCGGGATCCGGTCGTTGACCCCGTCCTCGATGTGGTCGTCCCGGCTGTGCGCCACGATCAGCAGCAGGTCGACGTCGATTCTGTGCAGCACTTCCTCGAGCACGGCCCGGCGCGCGTACTCGGCGGACAGGACCAGCGGCGCGGACAGGCCGCCGGCCAGCTGGTCCTCGTAGGCCGGGCGTTCGGTGGCGGTGAGCGCGCCCAGCGCGTCGAACACCACGCCCAGGGCGACGGGCGGGGCCGGTTCGCCGGTGTGGTGGAGGAGGCGCGGCACGAGCGTGCTCGCCGTCTGGGCGGGCAGGTGCGCGAGGGCGTAGCGGTCCATCCACCGCTGTGTGCCCTCTGCCAGCGGCGTCAGGTGCAGGGGGAGGTTCCGCGTGAACACGGTCAGTGTCCCGGCGTCCGGGCGCCGCAGGCTCCGCGGCACGGCCGCACGGGCCCGCCGTGCCAGGTCGGCCGCGTCGGTGAAGGCGCCCTGGTCCGTGACGGGCGGCAGGAAGGCGATGCGGCTGCCCCTCAGTGCCGCGTAGCCCACCGCTTGGCACACCAGCAGGTCGGCGGCGGTGCTCTCGCAGATCACGAGTTCGTCGGCCGGGCCGCCGAACAGGTCCAGCGCGGTGCCCAGCACGTCGGCCGGTGCCCAGTCACCGGTGCCGTCGCTCAGCGTCAGGCGGTCGACGTCGGCGAACGCGAGCCGGGCCCGGTGGGTCACGGCGAGTGCCAGCGCCGGGCCGTGGACGTCCGCCCGGCCGGGGGCGAACAGCGTGACGCGGTCGTCCCGGTGGGTCCGGGTGCCGTCGTCGCGGACGAAGGTCGCGGCCAGCCCGGCCGTCCACGGCTCGGCCCCGAGTCCGACGCCGATGAGGACGCCGATGGTCAGTCCGGCGAGGAGGCGGGCCATCGCCGCGGGGTCGGCCCACTGCTCGGGGGTGACCGCGAAACACGGCACGAATCCGGGGCCGCGGTCGGCCCGGACCACGAGGGCCTCGCGTTCGTGGCCGACACGGGCGACCACCACGGTGTCGTGCACGCGCGGGACCTGCGGGCGGATCTCCACCGTGAACGTCACGGTGCCCGGCTGCGCGCCGGTGACGGTCTGGAACGTCGTGCCGTCGTGGGCCCACGGCAGCGAGGTGGAGACGGTCAGCTCGACACCGGGTGCGAGTTCGAACGTGTCGCCGTCCTGGCCGAGGCAGCTCCAGCCGACCCGGTGCAGGGCCCGTTCCGGGAGGTCCACCCGCAACCGGGCGGCGAGCGTCGCGTTCCGGGTGGGCTCGACCCGCTCGTAGCGGAGGGTACGGCCGAATCCGTTCGGCATGATCATGTGCGGCCGGTCCTGGCTGTCGACGACCAGGGTGGGCAGCGGACGCGGCTCCTCGGCGAGGTCGACCAGTTCCGCTTCGGTGAACGCGATGGTCTCGGCCCGGCGGGCCCGGTCGCACAGCCCACTGATCGTCCAGCCGGACATCAGGAAATAGATGTGGTTGTACTCCCCGAAGAAGTGCATCGTCCCTCACCAGAGGTAGGGCAACCGGGCCCGCGCGGACCGGCCGTTGATCACTGGTACCTGACGTCCCCCCGTGTGCTCGGCGACCGCCGCGGCGACTTCCTCGTACAACCGGTGCACGCCGACGGTGAACCCCTCGTCCGCGGCGGAGGGCCCCTTGAGCAGGTAGTGCGTGAAGACGCCGTGCCCCAGCTCGGCGCTCTCCCGGGCGACCTGGTCGTCGTCGCAGGCGCCGACCATCAGCCGTCCCTCGCCCAGTTCCAGTTCGCTGAGCGAGACCGTCCCCCCGGCGCGGTCCGACGCCCGCGCGGCTCGCAGCCGGGGGCCTTCGAAGGTGCGCCCTCCCGCCCTGCCGCTGAAGCAGGCGTCGACCAGCAGCACCACCAGCGGTGGCCCGGTGATCCGCTCGAACAGCCAGGGCAGTTCGCGTTCCATGCTGAGCCCGGTGGCGTACACGTGGTCGTACTCGGTGTCGTGCAGGACCAGGTAGCGGTCGACCCCGTTCGGGCCGGGGCTGGTCTCGGGGCTTCCGTGGCAGGCGAAGTAGAGGAGCACGAGATCGTCTTCGGTGGCCTCGCCGGCCAGCCGCTCGCCGATCTCGACGTGTACGTTGCGCCTGGTCGCCTCCTCGTCCAGCAGCAGCGTGACGCGGCGTTGCGACGGGTGGACCTGCTCGACCAGTTCCGCGACGGCCTCGGCGTCGCGCCGGGCCCAGGACAGGTCGGCGATGCGCGGGTCCCGATACCGATCGACACCGACGACGACCGCGTGCAAGACCACCGGCCCCTCCCCCACCACGCCTCGTCCACCCGAGTACGAGCACGGTGCCGTCCGCGCTCCCCACCGTCAAGACGGTCGGACCGCCGCGGTCGGGTCCGTCCCCGTGCCCACCAGAGTCGCACGGGAGGGCACCGCTCACCGGCGGGGAGCGTGCGCGGCACGACCACGGGTTACGGCCCGGACAGGAGTTCGCCCCATCGTGCCGCCACCCTTCGGACCGGGCGAGGGCCGCCGACGACCGGGGAAGCCCGCCGGGAGGGAGGCGAAGCCGAGCGGGAGGGCGGGGCCCCTGCCCCGCCGCTCGCCCTCTTCGCTCCGTCGTCCCGGGGTGGGCCTCCCCCCGGGGTGCCACCGGGCCGCCCGTCCAGACGCGTGTCGAACGTGTCCCGGGGCGCATGTTCCTCACCCACGTCCCGGCTAACTCACCGTGGCCGTCACAGCGGATCCGCACCGACGAATGCGAAGCGCCCGAACGAACGCCGACTGAAGGTCCCACAAGAGTTGCAGGTCTCCGCCGATGGGCAGCGTTGTACGGCGGAATCGGCCTGTGGGAGGGGCTGTGGCGCGCAAGAAGTCTCTGGCGGGTCAACTGCTGTCCGTGTACCAGCAGCGCCAGAAGGCGAAGGCAGCCGAACAGAAGCGGCAGCAGCAGGAGGAGTCACGGCGGACGCGGGCGGCGGAACAGGAGCGGCAGCGGCAGGAGCGCGCCGAGGCGCAGGCGGCCAGAGAGAGGAGGCAGGCTTCGTCGAGGTCGAGGTCTTCGGCGGATTCGACGGCCGCCCGTACGACCAGGACGCCGAGCGGCTGATCCTGCGGGCCACACGTCACGGGTGACTTCGGCACAGGAGCGCACGGTTTCGGCCGTGCGCCCTTTTGCACATCATTCGCAGGTACGTAGTATCACCTGGTCATCACCGCGACGGGAGACAGGAAGCCGGTGCGAATCCGGCACGGTCCCGCCACTGTGACCGGGGAGTGCACCCTTTGACACGCCACTGCGCACGACGCGCGGGAAGGCTGGGGGGAACGTCGATCCGGGAGTCAGGACACTGGTCTGTCGCGGGCCCGTTCCGAGGAGCGCGGACTCCCCAGGAGGCTTCACGTGTACGACGGCACGCCCCGTCCCCTGTCCTTTCCCCCTGTCCGGTCCCGGCGCCGCGCCCTGCGTGGCGCCGCGGCGGTCCTCACCCTGTCCGCGGTGCTCCTGACCGGCTGCTCCGGCACGGCCGCCGAGAGCTCCGCCACCAAGGGTCCCGAGGCCGCGGAGTCATCGGCCGAGGGCTTCCCGGTCACCGTCGACAACTGCGGCACCCGCACGACGTACGACAAGGCGCCCTCCCGCGTCGTCACCATCCACCAGCACCCGGCCGAGCTGATGCTCGCCCTCGGGCTGAAGGACCGGATGGTCGGCACGGCCTTCCCCGACTCGTCCGTCCTCCCCCGGCTCCGCAAGGACTTCGAGGCCATCCCGGAACTGGCGAAGAAGGAACCGTCCTTCGAGAACGTGCTGGAGGCCGACCCGGACTTCGTCTACGGCGGCTACGGCAGCGCCTTCGCCGAGAACGAGGGCCGCTCGCGCGAGGCGTTCGCCGACGCGGGCATCGACACCTACCTCAACCGCGAGTACTGCGGCAAGAAGCAGGTGTCCATGCAGGACACCTACGACGAGATCCGCACCATCGGCACCATCTTCGGCGTCCGGGACCGCGCCGACCGGCTCGTGGCCGACCTCCAGGGACGCATCGCCCGGACCACCCAGGCCGTCAAGGGCGTGCCCGCCGTCCCCGTCTTCGTGTACGACAGCGGCGACAAGGCGCCGTTCACGGCGGGTGGGAAGAGCCTGGGCACCGAGATCATCCGGCTCGCCGGCGGCCGCAACGTCTTCGCCGACCTGGACGAGGTCTTCGGTGACGCCTCCTGGGAGCAGGTCGTGGACCGCAGGCCCGAGGTGATCGCGATCTACGACTACGCGGGCGCGGGCGGCGTCGAGCAGAAGAAGAAGTTCCTGCTCTCCCAGCCCGCCCTCGCCGACGTCCCCGCCGTGCGGAACAAGCGGTTCGTGGTGCTGCCGCTCACCGCGACCCTGGTCGGCGTACGCCCGCCGTACGCCGTCGAGGACCTGGCGCGCGGACTGCACCCCGAGCGGTTCCGGTGACGGCCCCCGCGAAGACCACTCCCTCCATGTCCCGTGCCCCCGGCCGTCGGGCCTCCCAGGACGGGCGCCCCGCGACGGCGTTCACGGGGACGCTCGCGGTCCTGGGCGTCCTGCTCCTGGTCTCGATGACCGCGGGCATGGCCATCGGCTCGGTCCATGTGCCGCCCGACCAGGTGTGGGGCATCGTGACGCACGCGCTCGGCGCCGACTGGTCGGAGCCCACGTGGTCCCGGGCGCGCGAGACCATCGTGCTCGACGTGCGGGCTCCGCGCGTGCTGCTGGGCGCGGTGGCGGGTGCCGGGCTCGCGGTGGTGGGCACGGCGATGCAGGCCCTGGTGCGCAACCCGCTGGCGGAGCCGTATCTCCTGGGGGTGTCCTCGGGTGCATCGCTCGGCGCGGTGGTGGTGATCGTCTTCGGGGTGAGCCTGTTCGGGCCGGTGTCGCTGTCGGTCGCGGCGTTCGCCGGGGCGCTGCTGACCCTGCTGCTGGTGTACACCACGGCCCGGTCCGGCGGCCGCATCACCTCGGTGCGCCTGGTGCTGTCCGGGGTGGCGTTCGCCTCGGTGCTGACGGCGGTGATGGACGTGCTGCTGCTGACGTCGGACCGGGGCAACGAGGCGCGGGCGGTCCTCGCCTGGACCCTCGGCGGGCTGGGCGGTGTGCAGTGGGGCACGTTGTGGCTGCCCGGAGCCGCGCTGCTGCTGGGCGTCGGCGTGCTGCTGGTCCAGGCCCGGTCGCTGAACCTGCTGCTGGCGGGTGAGGAGGCGGCCACCACCATGGGGCTGGACGTGGCCCGCTTCCGGGCCCGGACGTTCGTCCTGCTGTCGCTGGTCACCGGGGTGCTGGTGGCGGCGGCGGGGCCGATCGGTTTCGTCGGGCTGATGCTGCCCCACATCGTGCGCCTGTTCGTCGGCGGGGACCACCGCCGGGTGCTGCCCGCGGCCGCACTGGGCGGCGCGGTGTTCCTCGTCTGGGCCGACATCGCGGCCCGCACGGTCGCCGCGCCCATGGAGATCCCGGTCGGTGTCCTCACGGCGCTGTGCGGCGGGCCGTTCTTCCTGTGGCTGATGCGCCGGGACGCCCGGCGGAGCACCGACCGAGGAGTGGGATGACCTCCACCACGACCCCGCCCATGGGCGCGGCCGAACTCGCCGTGGAGAGCGTCACCCTCACGGCCGGTGCCCACCACCTCGTACGGGACGTCTGCCTGACCGCGCGGCCCGGTGAGGTGGTCGGTCTGGTCGGGCCGAACGGCAGCGGCAAGTCCAGCCTGCTCCGCGCCGTCTACCGCGTCCTGCGCCCCGACGCCGGGTGCGTACGCGTGGACGGAGCGGACGCCTGGGCCCTGCCGGTGCGCCGGCTGGCCCGTACGCTGGCCGCCGTGGTCCAGGAGTCGGCTGCCGACTTCGACCTGACCGTACGGGACGTCGTCGCGATGGGCCGCACCCCGCACAAGCGGCTGCTCGACGGCGACACGGCCGAGGACCGCCTGCTCATCGAGTCGGCCCTGGAATCCGTGGACGCGACCGGCCTGGCGGACCGGCGCTTCGACCACCTCTCCGGAGGCGAACGCCAGCGCGTGCTCATCGCGCGCGCCCTGGCCCAGCGGCCCGCGCTGCTGGTGCTCGACGAGCCGACCAACCACCTGGACATACGCCACCAGCTGGACGTCCTCGGCATCCTCCGTGAACTCCCCGCCACGGTCCTGGTCGCCCTGCACGACCTGAACCTCGCGGCCTACTACTGCGACCGCCTCTACGTCCTCCGCGACGGCGAGGTCACCGCCTCGGGCAGCCCTTCCGATGTGCTCACGCCGGAGTTGCTGGCCGAGGTGTACGGCGTGACGGCCGAGGTCACCGTCCACCCGCGCACGGGCGCGCCCCACGTGACCTTCCTCCCCGGCGCTCCCCAGCGGCCCGGTCACTCCGGCTCGGGAGCGGGCGGAGCCACCGCGGGCGGCTCCGCCGGGCGGGACCGCCCACCGTCGTGACCGGACACCGCCACGGTGACGACGCCGACGACCACGGGGCGGCGGTGAGCCTCCCGACGGCCCGGACGGTCCGGCTCGGCGCGCCCCGCCTGTCGGGTCGCCCGAGCCGCTCGGACCGCCGGGCGGGCCGCAGCAGCCCGGACCAGCCGAACGCCCGGCTGAGCGGGTACCTCCAGAACGGGTTCGGGTCGTCCACGAACGGCATGACCGCGACCGTCGCGGAGTCACCCGAACGCATACGCGCGTACAGCAGGAGGAACGCGGCCCCATGACCGCTGCCGCACCGGCGTCGTGAAGGGACGCCCGCAGGTCCCCGCGCACCGGTGCGGCCGCTGGTACGGCCCTGCTCTCCCTGAGCTACGGCGAAGTGACACGTAGCTCTGTGCAGCGGACCCGGGGTGCGCTTGTCAGGGTTTTCGATTTCCCCGAGTACGCCGCGATGGTGCTGGTCACGCTCTACGGCGTGCTGCTCATCGGGTACGCGATCAAGGTGTTCGCCGTCTCGCGCGCTCGCGGGTGACGTAGGTCGGTCGGCGGAGGCTCCGCGGTCAACCGTGTAGGCCACGGGAGCACCGGCCGGTGCCGCCCGTGCCACGGCGTCGTACCCCGGCCACCCGGCAGCCGACGACAGCCAGGAGAAGCCCGCTCGGCAGGCCGGCGGTCAGCGTTCAGCGGTGCGCTGGTAGATGTCGGGGATGCCGTCGTGGTCCTCGTCGCGCTCCTCCTCCTCGTACAGGCGCCGGTAGATGCCGTTGCGGCGCTTGATGAGGAGGGCCGCAAGGAAGGCGGCGATGACGGAGCCGATCAGGACCGCGGCCTTGACGCGCTCGGTCATGGCCGGGTCGGGGAAGGACAGCTCACCGATCAGCAGGGCCACCGTGAAGCCGATCCCGGCGAGGACCGCGAGGGCCAGGACGTCGGCCCAGGCGAGGTCGGGGTTGAGTCGGGCGCGGGTGAAGCGGGCGGCCAGGTAGGTGCCGGCGAAGATGCCGAGGGTCTTGCCGACGACCAGGCCCAGGACCACGCCGAGCGGCTCCGGCCGGGTGAAGACCTCCGTCAGGGCCGCGCCCGAGACTCCGACGCCGGCGGCGAAGAGCGCGAACAGAGGGACCACGACTCCCGCGGAGAACGGGTGGATCAGGTGGGAGGTGCGCTCGGCCGGGGAGGCGGTCTCGCCCTGGTCGCGGGTGGTGCGCAGGATCAGGCCGATGGCGACGCCGGCGACGGTGGCGTGGATGCCGCTGTCGTACATCAGCGCCCAGGTGACGACGCCGAGCGGGACGTACCACCACCAGCCGCGTACGCGGAATCTCTGGAGCACGTGGAAGACCACCAGGCAGGCGACGGCCCCGCCGAGGGTGGTGAAGTCCAGGTCGCTGGTGAAGAAGATCGCGATGATGAGGATGGCGCCCAGGTCGTCGACGACGGCGAGCGTGAGCAGGAAGGCGCGCAGCGCGGCGGGAAGGTGGGTGCTGAGAACCGCGAGGACGGCGAGGGCGAAGGCGATGTCGGTGGCCATGGGCACCGCCCAGCCCTTCGGGCTGCCTCCGCCCGCTGCGGCTGTCGCGGCGTACAGGGCGGCCGGTACGGCCATGCCGCAGACTGCGGCGATGACCGGCAGGGCAGCCGTGGCCGGTGTGCGCAGCTCGCCGACCACCAGCTCACGCTTGAGCTCGATGCCGGCGACGAGGAAGAAGAGGGCGAGCAGTCCGTCGGCGGTCCAGTGTCCGACGGACAGGTCCAGGCCGAGGGCCGGTATGCCGAAGTGGAAGTCACGTATCCGTTCGTAGGCGCCGCTCCACGGGCTGTTGGCCCATGTCAGCGCGATGACGGCGGCCGCGAGCAGGACCAGCCCACCGACGGTTTCCGTCCTCAGTGCCTGAACCACCGCGTTGCGCTCCGGCAACGACAGGATGCCGAGAAAAGGGGAACGCTCGCGGGGCGCGGCAGCCATGAGGAGGTACCTCCGGGGTTTTCGGCTTCAGGGCATACGAGCCCCAGGACGCCGACCAGGCTTCCCGGCACACCGCGCGTCGGATGCAGCCGCTCGCAGGGCGGGGCGCTGACGCGTTCCTTGCACCCTAGCGGTCTCGGATGAATGCCGCCAGACCTCGTTCTACCTGCTGAAACGGGACCGCGGGCATGGCGAGCGGGCCCGTCCACACCAAGGCGCGAGGTGTGTACGGGCCCGCTCAGGAGCCGGGCCGCCGGGGGGCGGTCAGACGGTGGTCTTCACCGGCTCCCGGTCTTCGTCGTCCTCGGTGATCTCACCGGCGTTGCGGGCGCGGACGAACTCCAGGAAGGAGTTCAGCTCGCGCTTGACGACCGGGGCGAGGAGGTACAGGCCGATGATGTTGATGACGGCGAGCATGAACAGCACCGCGTCGGCCATGTCGATCAGGGTCTGCAGCGTCAGCAGGGAGCCCGCGACCGCGAACAGCGTGTAGAAGACCTTGAAGGTCGTCTCGCTGGCCCGGCTGCGCCCGAAGAGGTGCGTCCACGCCTTCATGCAGTAGTAGCCCCAGGTCAGCACCGTGGAGATGGCGAACAGCATCACCGCGAGGGTGAGGATGTACGGGAACCAGGGCAGCACCGTCGCGAAGGCGTCGGAGGTGATCGTGACGCCGCCGATGGACTCGCCGCCCTCACGGACCTCGACGTAGCTGGCCGGGTTGGCGATGACGATGGTCAGCGCGGTCATCGTGCAGATGACGACCGTGTCGATGAACGGCTCCAGCAGGGCGACCAAGCCCTCGCTGGCGGGGTGCTTGGTCTTGACCGCGGAGTGCGCGATCGGCGCGGAGCCGAGACCGGCCTCGTTGGAGAACGCGGCGCGCTTGAAGCCGATGATCAGCGCGCCGAGCACACCGCCGGCGACACCCTGCGGGTTGAAGGCGCCCTCGATGATGGTGCCGATCGCGGCCGGCACGGCGGAGACGTGGACCAGGATGACGACCAGGCAGGCGACGATGTAGATGCCGGCCATGGCCGGGACGAGCTTGCTGGTGACGTTGGCGATGGAGCGGATGCCGCCGAGCAGCACGATGCCGACGAGTGCGGCGATGAGGATGCCGAAGAACAGCGCGCCGGCGGAGGAGCCCATCAGGCCGTCCTCGCCGCCGGTGACGGAGACCAGCTGGGCGTAGGACTGGTTGACCTGGAAGAGGTTGCCGCCGAAGAGGCCGAAGAACAGCACGAAGAAGGAGGCCAGGATCGCGAGGACCTTGCCGAGGGTCTTTCCGTTCTTGCCGAAGCGGTCGGCGAGGCCCTTGGGCAGGTAGTGCATCGGGCCGCCGGAGACGGTGCCG
>NZ_BMSV01000001.1 GCF_014649335.1 Streptomyces roseolilacinus | reverse complement strand
CGAACAATTCTTCAGCCTCGGTCCCGGGAACCTCGTTCCCGGGACCGAGGCTTTTTTGCGTCTAGGGTGGCTTCATGCGCTACGACCTGGTCATATTCGACAACGACGGCGTCCTCGTGGACAGTGAGCCCCTTTCCAACGCCATCCTGGCCGGCTACCTGACGGAACTCGGGCACCCCACCACGTACGAGGAATCCCTCCGTGACTACATGGGTGGCGCCGTGCACCGCATCCACGACACCATCCTCGAACGGACCGGGCAGCGGCTGCCCGACGACTTCGACGCGACCTTCCACACCCGTGTCTTCGCCGCCTTCGAACGCGACCTCACCGCCGTCGCCGGAGTGACCGACGTCCTCGGCAAACTCGTCGCCGACGGCGTGCCCTACTGCGTCGCCTCCTCCGGCAGCCACGAACGGATCCGCGTCGGCCACCGCAAGACCGGACTCGACCTGTGGTTCACGCCCGACACCGTGTTCAGCGCCCAGGACGTCGGCCGCGGCAAGCCCGCCCCCGACCTGTTCCTCCACGCGGCCGAACGGATGGGCGTCGCCCCCGAGCGGTGCGCCGTCGTCGAGGACAGCCCCCTCGGCGTCGAGGCCGCCCGCGCCGCCGGCATGGACGTGTACGCCTTCACCGCGATGAACGCCCCCGGCGAACTCCCCGGCGCCCACGGCTACTTCGGCGAGATGGCGCAGCTGCCCGCGCTCCTCCTGTGACACCCCTGTCCAGCGGCCGGCCCCCGCCGTACCCTTTCCGGCCATGACCGAAGCGCGGCTGCGGCGCGAACGGCGTGCGCTGGCCCTCTCCTTCCTCGTGCAGGGAGCCGCCTTCGCGCTGCTCGTCACCCGCATCCCCGCCGTCCGGCAGCAGTACGGCATCCCCGACGCCCTCCTGCCCGCCTACCTCGCCGGCGTGCCCGTCCTCGCCGGGCTCGGCAGCGCCGCCACCGGCGCCCTCGTCGCCCGCGTCCCCGCCCCCACCCTCCTGAGGTGGGCGCAGCCCGTCGTGCTCCTCGCGCTCGCCGGGATCGGCGCCGGGGGACAGGCGTGGCACCTGGGCGTCGCCCTCGCGGTGTTCGGGCTCGCCGTCGGCGTGCTCGACGCGTCCATGAACATGCTCGGCGTCAGCCTCCAACGCGAGTACGGGCGGAGCATCATGCTCGGCTTCCACGCCGCGTACAGCCTCGGCGGCGTCGCCGGCGCGGCCCTCGCCTGGGGCGGCGCCCGCCTCGGGCTGCCGCTCGGCCACTTCCACCCGCCCCTGGTGCTCCCGCTGCTGGCCCTCGCCCTCCTCGCGGGCCGGCGGTGCGCGACCGGGCGGGACACCGGCCACCGGGACACCGGCCACCAGGGCGCCGGCCACCGGGACGGCCCGGGAGGCCGGCGCGCGGCCGGGCGGGTCCTGCTGCCGCTGTGCCTCGTCATGGCGTTCGCGTACCTCGGGGACGCCACCGTCTCCAACTGGAGCGCCACCTACCTCCGGGACGTCCTCGGCGGCTCCGAGGCGCTCGCCACCCTGCCGTACAGCGCGTACACGGCCACGACCCTGCTCGGGCGGGCCGTGGGCGACCTCGCCGTGCGGCGGTACGGGGCCGTCGCCGTCGTGCGGGGCGGCGTCCTGCTCGCGTCCGGCGGGTTCGCCGCCGTCGCCGCGGCGCCCGGGCCGTGGACCGGCATCGCCGGGTTCACCGTCCTCGGGCTCGGGCTGAGCGTCGTCGTCCCGCAGACCTTCGCCGCCGCCGGGCGGCACGCCGCCGGACACGGCCGCCGGGCCGCCGACGCGGCCGTCGCGCGGCTCAACGTCTTCACCTACGCCGGCGTCCTCGTCGGGTCCCCGCTCGTCGGCGCCCTCGGCGAGGCGTGGAGCCCGCGCTGGGCCATGGCGGTGCCGCCGGCGCTCCTGCTGGCGGCGCTCCCGTACACCGGGTCCTTCGCCGGGCACACCGACCGATACGGTGGCGGTCATGAGCGGTCGCGCACTGTTGATGTGGGATGACGCAGTCACCGGGTACGACTTCGGGCCCGGGCACCCCATGGACCCCGTACGGCTCGCACTGACCATGGAGTTGGTGCGGGCCCTCGACGTCGACCGGGCCGTCGACGTCAGGCCCGCCAAGCCCGCCGGGGACTCCACGCTGCGGCTCGTCCACCGGGAGGACTACGTCGCCGCCGTGCGCGCCGCGTCCGCCGACCCCGCCCGCGCCGACCAGGCGTACGGGCTGGGCACCGCCGACGACCCGGCGTTCGCCGGGATGCACGAGGCGTCCGCCCGCATCGCGGGGCTGTCCGTCGGCGCCGCCGAAGCCGTGTGGCGCGGCGACGCCACCCGCGCCGTCAACTTCACCGGCGGCCTCCACCACGCCATGCCCGGCGCCGCCTCCGGGTTCTGCGTCTACAACGACGCCGCCCTCGCCATCGCCCGGCTCCTCGAACTCGGCGCCGAACGCGTCGCCTACCTCGACGTGGACGTCCACCACGGCGACGGCGTGCAGGCCGTCTTCCAGGACGACCCGCGGGTCCTGACCATCTCCCTCCACGAACACCCCCGCACCCTCTTCCCCGGCACCGGATGGCCCGAGGAGACCGGCGGGCAGGGCCCCGGCGAGGGCAGCGCCGTCAACCTCGCCCTGCCGCCCGGCACCGGTGACGCCGGCTGGCTGAGGGCGTTCCACGCCGTCGTCCCCGAACTGCTCGCCGACTTCCGGCCGCAGGTCCTCGTCACCCAGCACGGCGCCGACACCCACTTCGAGGACCCGCTCGCCCACCTCGCGGTCTCCCTCGACGCCCAGCGGGCCGTGCAGCTGGCCTGCCGGGGCCTGGCCGACGAACACGTGGAGGGCGGCCGCTGGGTGGCCCTCGGCGGCGGCGGGTACGCGGTCGTCGACGTCGTGCCGCGGTCCTGGACGCACCTCGTGGGCATCGTCGCCGGGGCCGACGTGCCGCCCGAGACGGCCGTCCCGCAGTCCTGGCGGGACGTCGTGTACGCGCGGACCCGGACGCCCGGGCCGCGGCGCATGACCGACGGGCGGTGGCCCGTCACCTGGCGGTCCTGGGAGGACGGCTACGACCCCGAGGACCGGCTCGACCAGGCGGTCCTGGCCACCCGCAGGGCGGTGTTCCCGCTGCGCGGGCTCCTCGTCTAGCCGTACGGCGGGCAGGGCGCCGTTACGCCGACCGTGCGGCGCCGGTGGTTCCCGGCAGCGGCCCCCGGGCCCGTGCGGCACCATCGGCGGGGTGCTGAGTACCGGGGCGCTGCGCGCGCATCTGCTGGCGGCCGGACTGGCCGGGCCCGTCGCCACCCCGCGCGAGAAGAGCCTGCGCAACCACCGGCTGTTCGCCGCCCGCGATCCGCGCGTCACCCTGGGGCTCGATCCCGAAGGGCGGTGGGACGAGCGGGACCTGCTGCGGCTGATGGCCGACCGGTGCGGGGTGTCCGGGGACCCCGGTCACCGCACCGGACACGAGGTCATCGACCCCGAGCGGACCCTCGGCGCGCTGGACGCGTTCGCCGGACGGCTCGCCGCCGCGGCCCGGCGCCGCGCCCCCGTGCTGTTCGGGACCGGGCACCCGCGCCCGCTGCTGGGGTTCTACGCCATCCTGGCAGACGCCATGTCGTCGGCAGGCTGTCTCGTTCTCACCCCCGCGCAGGGGAGATGTGTCGACATGACGACCCGATTCGGCGTACGCACCCTCCTTCTCGACTACGCACGGGGGGTCGCGCTCATGAGGGGACCGCGGGACGAAGGCGCTGGTTGTGAGCCCGGCGTGCACACCCACTCACCCCTGCCGGTCAGGGTCGCGCTGGGGGCCGCGGCCGAGGTCGGCGGGCCCCTTCCGGAGTTGGTGGTGGGGGACCACGGATGGGTCTGCGGGGCAGGTCAGCTGGGCATCGAGACCATCGGGCTGGCCGACGCGGACGACCCCGCGCCGTTCGTCGGGGAGGCCGAGGGGCGGGTGGCGGTCGTGGTGCCGCTCGACGACGCCGTGCGGTCCGATTACTACCGCCCGCTTACTCGCTATGTACTCAATCGGGCGTGTCTGTCACAGTAGGCGGCGGATGGCTGCTCCTCTTCCCCACCCGTATCAACCGCCCCTAGTCTGGGCAGTGAGCGCACAGCGACGAAGAGTCACCGGAGGGGAAGCCGGTGGCGTCATGTGCGGAAGGTACAGGTGGGTCATGGTTTCTGCTGGCGAGACACCTCTCAACGAGGTCAAATTCCTGACCGTGGCGGAAGTTGCCTCGGTGATGCGCGTGTCGAAGATGACCGTGTACCGGTTGGTGCACAGCGGTCATCTGCCGGCGATCCGGGTGGGGAGGTCCTTCCGGGTGCCGGAGCAGGCGGTTCACGAGTACCTCCGCGAGTCCTTCGTGGGGGTGGAGACCGCGTAGTACGGAGCCCCTTCACCACCCTCGGATTACGAGCTCGGCGCTCTGGCGGGTAGGCTAGGCCGACGTAGGTCGTGTGGGCCCAGACGCCCCGCACCGAGATCCCCGCTGATGCGGGGGTGTTCCGAGAAGTGAGCGAGGGTAGTCGTGGGCTCTGTTATCAAGAAGCGGCGCAAGCGGATGGCGAAGAAGAAGCACCGCAAGCTTCTGAAGCGCACCCGTGTTCAGCGCCGTAACAAGAAGTAAGCGGCGGCTGTACGTGCGCCTCGCGGCCCTCCCACCGGTTCCGGTGGGAGGGCCGCGGTCATGTCCGGGCCGGTTCCGGGGACCCCGGTTCCGGACGTTCCGGGGCCCGCTGACGTCGCGGAGCAGCACCGACCCGCTACGGTGGCAGCCACACGCGTCGCGGGGACCGAACGGAAGGCGCTGAACGTGGGCAGGGTCGTGCTCGTCACCGGGGTGGCCAGGCAGCTCGCCGGCCGTTTCGTACGGCGCGTCATGCGCGACCCCGGCGTGGACCGGGTCGTCGCGGTGGACGCCGTCACCCCGGAGCACCCACTGGGCGGCGCCGCGTTCGTCCGCGCCGACATCCGGCAGCCGGCCATCGGCCGGGTCCTGGCCGAGCACGGCGTCGACACGGTCGTCCACATGGACGTCTCCGCGACCCCGCCGGCGGGCGGCGGCGGCCGGACCGCGGTCAAGGAGACCAACGTCATCGGCACGATGCAGCTGCTCGGCGCCTGCCAGAAGTGCCCCACCGTCAGCCGCGTCGTCGTCCGCTCCAGCACCGGCGTGTACGGCTCCGCTCCGCGCGACCCGGCGGTCTTCACCGAGACGACCCCGCCCAAGTCGCTGCCCAGCGGCGGCTTCGCGAAGGACGTCGCCGAGGTCGAGGGGTACGTGCGGGGCTTCGCCCGCCGCCGCCCCGACGTCGCCGTGTGCGTGCTGCGCTTCGCGAACATCCTCGGCCCCGACGCGGACTCCCCGCTGGCCCAGTACTTCTCGCTGCCGGTGCTCCCCACGGTCCTCGGGTACGACCCGCGGCTGCAGTTCGTCCACGAGGACGACGTCCTCGACGTGCTGGGCATCGCCTCGTCGGAGCCGCGCCGGGGCACGCTCAACAGCGGCACGTTCAACATCGCCGGGGACGGGGTGCTGACCCTGTCGCAGTGCGCCCGGCGCCTCGGCCGGCCGACGCTCCCGCTGCTGCCGCCGGCGGTCACCTGGGCCGGTACGGCCCTGCGGACGCTCGGCGTGAGCGACTTCTCCCCCGAGCAGATCCGCCTCCTCACGCACGGCCGGGTGGTCAGCACGGTCCAGATGCGCGAGACCCTCGGGTTCGACCCCACCCACACGACGGCGGAGACCTTCGCGGACTTCGTACGGCACCGGGGTCCCGGTCTGCTGCCACCGGCCGCGCTGGCGGCGGCCGTCGACGGCGTGGCGGCCCGGTTCGGCGACGGTGTGGCCGCGCGGACGGCGCGGACGGTGAAGCGGCGTGGAACCGCCGGGACAAGGAGCGCGGGCTAACGATGGCGGACGCCAAGGTCATCCCCTTCGACGAGGACCGGCCACGCGGTGGTGCCCCCCGTACGGGCCGCAGGAAGGCCCCCCAGGGCGCCCCGGCCCGTCCGGTGACCCCGCTGCCGGGTCCGGCCGGTCCGGCGGCCGCGGAGCCCTCCGGGCCGCGGCCCGGCACACGCGCCCCCGACCCGCCGGAGGCCGGGTGGTCCGGTGACGGGCGGGGCCCGGCGTCCGAGGCGGGGGACGGGGGCTGGGAGCGGCGGATCGCGGGCGGGTTGGCGTTCCTGCGGCGCCGCGTCACCGGCGCGTACGAGGTCGACGAGTTCGGCTTCGACGAGGAGCTCACCGACCAGGTCCTGATGTCGCTGCTGCGGCCCCTGTTCGAGAAGTACTTCCGGGTGGAGGTGCGGGGCGTCGAGAACATCCCGGCCGAGGGCGGCGCCCTGGTCGTGGCGAACCACTCGGGCACGCTGCCGCTGGACGGGCTGATGATGCAGGTCGCCGTCCACGACCACCACCCGGCGGGCCGTCACCTGCGGCTGCTCGCGGCGGACCTGGTGTTCATGCTGCCCGTCGTCAGCGAGCTGGCCCGGAAGGCCGGGCACACGCTGGCGTGCGCGGAGGACGCGGAGCGGCTGCTGGAGCGCGGCGAGGTCGTCGGGGTGATGCCGGAGGGCTTCAAGGGGATCGGGAAGCCGTTCGGCGAGCGGTACAAGCTGCAGCGGTTCGGGCGGGGCGGCTTCGTGTCGACGGCGCTGCGCGCGGGCGTGCCGATCGTGCCGTGCTCGATCGTCGGCGCGGAGGAGATCTACCCGATGGTGGGCAACGCCAAGACGCTGGCGCGGCTGCTGGGTTTCCCGTACTTCCCGATCACGCCGACCTTCCCGTGGCTGGGGCCGCTGGGCGCGCTGCCGCTGCCCACGAAGTGGACGATCCAGTTCGGTGAGCCGATCCCGACGGACGGGTACGCGCCGGAGGCGGCGGAGGACCCGATGCTGATGTTCAACCTGACGGACCAGGTGCGCGAGCAGATCCAGCACACGCTGTACAAGCTGCTGGTGCGCCGGCGGTCGGTGTTCTTCTGACGTACGGGTACGGCGTCGGGCGCCGCTCCGTGGGGAGCGGCGCCCGACGCCGTACCGTGCGTGCCGCCGCTAGGGGGCGTCCTCGCCGTCGATGCCGAGGCCCGGGAGGATGCCGGGGAGCAGCGGCGGGAGGGTCACGTCGGGCCCGGGTGCCGGGGACTCCGGGGGGCCGTCCTGGGAGGGCGGTGCCGACGTGCTGGGTCCGTCCGGGTCGAGGAGGCCGCCGGTGCTGCCGCCGAGGAGGCCCTCGTCCGTGTCCTTGCTCGAACCGCCGGACGGGCCGGGGGTGTCGACCGTGCCGCCCGAGGGCCGGACGGGCGGGTTGGGCGGGGCCTGGCGGGACGGGCCGGGGCCGGTCGGGCCGGCGGGGGCGCCGGGTTCGCCGGGGCGACCGCCGTCCTCCTTCGGGGGGCCGTCCAGTTGCGACTTGAGCGGGGCGACCTGCTGGTCTATGGCGTCGAAGACGGACGTCACCTGGTCGCGCACGTCGGTCAGCTGGGGCGGGAGCTTGGCGCGCAGGCCGTCCCACGTGCCGCGGTGGTTGCGGGCGAACGAGTCGAGTGTGGCCATGGGGCCGATGCGGCCGTCCCGCTCGTAGGCGAGGCGGAGCAGGCGGTGGCCCTCGGACACGTCGTGCTGCATGCCGTCGAGCGTGCGGCGGATCTCGTTCAGCGTCTCGTGGTCCAGGTCGCCGGACCGGGTGCGCTCCAGCAGGCGGCGGGCCTCGCCGAGCCGGGTGGAGGCGTGGTCGAGGTGGATCTCGCCCCGGTCGGCGTCGTCGTCGGCGAAGCCGAGCTTCAGGTCCTCCATGCCCCGCTTCAGCCCGTACAGGGAGTCACCGGGGAGGGCGTCGGAACTGGCAGCGGCGACTCCGCCGAACGCGCCCGCCGCCACGCCCACGGTGAGGCCGCCGGCGGCCAGGCCCTTCGTCCATCTGGTGCGGGGCCGCAATCTCCGGAGGGCGGTGGCGCGGTGCGCGCCGCGGCCGCTCGGCGTCCGCTGCTCCGGAACCGTAGGGTCCGCGGGCGCGCCGCCCGCGGCCGTGCCCTCCTGGAGCATCGCTTCCATGGCGGCGACGAGCTGTGCTCGCTGCACCACCTTCACTTCGGGGTCCATGGTGGGCTTCGGCAGGTCGCCGAGGCCGTTCGCCAGGGCCAGGAGCCGGTCCTGCCGGCTCGGTTCGGCCGACGCCTCGGGCTGCTGGGCCGCCTGATCTTCCAGGGCCTGGGCGAAGGCGTTCGCCCGCCGGTGCGCCGATACGTTCGCGATCACTGGCGGCACCTCCTCTCGTCATGACGGTCGACTCCCCAGGGGGTCCGGAAGGTTGCGCGTACTGAACACTTCCACACGAAAGAGTGAGCGGCTGTGGACAGGGCGCGACCAGAGGGAGCCTGCATCCCGCACAACGAGTGTCGCGGCACTTGGGTTACGGACGGAAGATGATCGGACCAGCACGTCATGAGGCGGTCACCGGGGGTGAGTTGGCGGGGAGGGGGGCCTGCTGGGACGGCGGCGGCGCGGGACGGGGCCCGGCGGGTCAGCGGGCGTCTTCGGGGAGCAGCCGGGCGAGGGTGCGCACGGCGCGGTACTGGAGGGTCTTGATCGCGCCCTCGTTCTTGCCCATCACGCGGGCGGTCTCGGCGACGGACAGGCCGTGCAGGAAGCGGAGGGTGACGCACTCCTGCTGCTGGGGGTTGAGCTTGCGGACGGCCTCGAGCAGGGCGGCGTTGGAGAGGGACTCCAGGACGGAGTCCTCGGGGCTGCGCTCGACCTCGTTGGCGTCGAGCATTTCGCCCGTGGTCACTTCGAGCCTGAACCGGCTCGACTTGAAGTGGTCGGCGACCAGGTTGCGCGCGATCGTGACCAGCCAGGCGCCGAAGTCGCGGCCCTGCCAGGTGAAGGTCGAGATCCGGCGGAGGGCGCGCAGGAAGGTCTCGCTGGTCAGGTCCTCGGCGGTCGCCTTGCCGCCGACGCGGTAGTAGATGTAGCGGTAGACGGTGTCGCTGTACTGGTCGTAGAGGCGGCCGAAGGCCTCGGCCTCTCCTGCCTGGGCGCGTTCGACCAGGTCCATCATGCGGCCGCTGTCGCTGTCGGCGGTGGGGCGGCGGGCGGTGGTCGGGGTGCCCGCGCCGCCCCGTCCGGCCCTTCTTCCGACGGCCGCGGCACCACCGTCGGCCAGGGCGTAGCAGGGACCGGCGGGGGCCGGTGCGGCGAATGCGGGGACGGCGTACGCGGTGGGGACGAAGCCGCGCAAGTGGTCGAGGACCGTTGCGCGCAGCGTAGCCAGGCCCGAGGCGTCAACCCCGACGTGTGGGTACACGGGACTCCCAGAGGCAGAGCTTCCATCACGTGCAGTGCGGGACCTTTCACCCGTCGTGACGACGTGTGGGGGGTTCCGTATGCGTCTGAGGAGAATAACGCTTCGTGCAGGGAGTGCTACACCGAGTTGCTCAAATCATCGATTCAGTCGTTTCTCTTACGAAGAGGAGGCGGACCCGATCGCACTTGGTGACCGTTTCCTGACCGAATCGGTTCGGTTTGTGCTTGACCGCTGCTGTGTTGTGGCCGAGTGCGACGGGCGTGACTGGCCCCCGCGCCGGCTGGGTAGGACCCGTGAATGGCGCCACCCGCGCCGCCGGGCGGCCCCCGCGGTCAGCGGCGGCGCCGGTGCAGGGCCACCGCGGCGGCCGTGCCGCCCGCCAGCGCGCCCACGCCCGCCGCGGCGGGGATGCCGACCTTCGCCGCCTTGCGGCCCGTCCGGTAGTCCCGCAGCCGCCACTCCCGCTCCTTGGCGTACCGGCGCAGCTTCGTGTCCGGGTTGATCGCGTACGGGTGGCCGACCAGGGACAGCATGGGGATGTCGTTGTGCGAGTCGCTGTACGCCGCGCAGCGGTCCAGGTCCAGCCCCTCGGCGGCGGCCAGGGCCCGTACCGCCTCCGCCTTGGCGGGGCCGTGCAGGGGCTCGCCGACCAGGCGGCCGGTGTACACGCCGTCGACGGACTCGGCGACCGTGCCCAGCGCGCCGGTCAGCCCGAGCCGCCGGGCGATGATCGTCGCCGTCTCCACGGGGGCCGCCGTGACGAGCCACACCTTCTGCCCGGCGTCCAGGTGCGCCTGCGCGAGCGCGCGGGTGCCGGGCCAGATGCGGCCGGCCATGTACTCGTCGTAGATCTCCTCGCCGATGGTCATCAGCTCGGAGACGCGGTGGCCCTTCACGATCGACAGGGCGCTCTCGCGGGCGTCCTGCATGTGCTCCGGGTCCTCGACGCCGGCCAGCCGGAACCAGGTCTGCTGCCAGGCGAACCGGGCCAGCTCACGGCGCTGGAAGAACTTCCGCTTGTACAGCCCGCGGCCGAAGTGGAAGAGGGCCGCGCCCTGCATGACGGTGTTGTCCAGGTCGAAGAAGGCGGCCGCGCGGACGTCACCGCGCACCGGGAACTCGATCCGTGGTTCCGCTTCCGCCAGCGCCCGGTCGAGGAGCTCCAGCTGCCGGGAGGTCTTGCGCGCCGCCTCCGCCGCGGCCTCGCCGGCCAGCACGCTGCGCGCCGTGGCGGGGCGCCTACGAGGGGAGAGCCATCCGAGTGCGGCCATGCCGTGAGCATAACCAGTGTGTTCACCACCGCCCGACTCGTGGGACGCCAACGCGTGAACCCCGGGCGGCGAAGGTGTGAAACGGCACGTCCCGGGCGCGGACAATGGGCGCATGTTCGGACGTACGAAGAAGGGGTCCGCCGGCCCGCGGACCGTGACGCTCATCGGGAAGCCCGGGTGCCACCTGTGCGACGACGCGCGCGAGGTGGTCGAGCGCGTCTGCGCGGAGACGGGCGCGGCGTGGGAGGAGAGGGACATCACACAGGACGAGGAGCTGCACCGGGCCTACTGGGAGCAGATCCCCGTGGTGCTGGTGGACGGCGAGCAGCACACGTTCTGGCGGGTGGACGAGGCGCGGCTGCGGCGGGCGCTGCTGGGCTGACCGGGGGCCGGCGGCCGGGCTCGCCCGGGGGCGGCCACCGGGCCGACCGGGGCCGGTCGGGGAGGGTCGGGGCGCCGCCGGCGCACGGTGGCGCCGCCGATGGCCGAAGACGGTTACCATCGGGTGCGTTTTGTTCGGTTTCGGGGGCGACATCGTAGGGAGTGTGTACGGCTTTGCCCTATCCGGAGATCGAACGCGCTGAGGTTCCCGATGGTTCCACGATGGCGCGAAGGACTTGCGTGACCCCGGTCACTTTGCGCGGACAAAGCGGACATCATCTTTGTGCACGCGTTCACAAAGACATAGCCTGCTGTCGACGGGGCGGTCTCGGGACGGGCCGCCCGCAGCCCCGCTCATCCCGCAGGAGCACCGTGGCAACTGGCCGAACTCACCGACCGGCGACCCGTAGCCGAGGCATCCCCGAGGCCACCGTCGCCCGGCTTCCGCTGTACCTGCGGGCGCTCACCGCCCTGTCGGAGCGCTCCGTACCCACGGTCTCCTCCGAGGAGCTCGCCGCGGCCGCCGGCGTCAACTCCGCCAAGCTGCGCAAGGACTTCAGCTACCTGGGCTCCTACGGCACGCGCGGCGTCGGCTACGACGTCGAGTACCTCGTCTACCAGATCTCCCGCGAGCTGGGCCTGACGCAGGACTGGCCGATCGTCATGGTCGGCATCGGAAACCTCGGCGCCGCCCTCGCCAACTACGGCGGGTTCGCGTCCCGCGGCTTCCGGGTGGCCGCGCTGATCGACGCCGACCCGTCGATGGTGGGCAAGCCCGTCGCCGGCATCCCCGTCCAGTACATCGACGACCTCGAGAAGATCATCGAGGAGAACGGCGTCTCGATCGGCGTCATCGCCACGCCCGCCGGCGCCGCCCAGCAGGTCTGCGACCGGCTCGTGGCCGCCGGGGTCTCCTCCATCCTGAACTTCGCGCCGACCGTCCTGTCCGTCCCGGACGGCGTCGACGTGCGCAAGGTCGACCTGTCGATCGAGCTCCAGATCCTCGCCTTCCACGAGCAGCGCAAGGCCGGCGAGGACGGCGGTGTCGGCGGGGCCGACCTGCCGTCCGCCGCCGCCGTCCGCGCGGCGGCCCCGGCGGCCGTGGCCGCCTCCCCCGCGTCGACCGCGGGCCGCAAGGGACCAGACGGGGACGTTCCCGCCGTGATGCCGGCATGAGCCTCCTCGTCGTCGGCCTCAGCCACCGCAGCGCGCCCGTCAGCGTGCTGGAGCGGGCCTCCCTCGACCCCGACACGCGGAACAAGCTGCTCCAGGACGCCCTCGCCGCCGAGCCGGCCGCCGAGGCCGCCCTCCTGGCCACCTGCAACCGCATCGAGCTCTACGCCGACGTGGACAAGTTCCACGCCGGTGTCGCCGAGCTGTCCACGCTGCTCGCCCAGCACAGCGGCGTCGGCCTGGAGGAGCTCACGCCCTTCCTCTACGTGCACTACGAGGACCGGGCCGTCCACCACCTGTTCTCCGTGGCCTGCGGCCTGGACTCGATGGTCGTCGGCGAGGGCCAGATCCTCGGCCAGATCAAGGACGCCCTCGCGCGCGCCCAGGAGCTGCACACCGCGGGCCGGCTGCTGAACGACCTGTTCCAGCAGGCCCTGCGGGTCGGCAAGCGCGCCCACAGCGAGACCGGCATCGACCGGGCCGGGCAGTCCCTGGTGACCTTCGGCCTGGAGCAGCTCGCGGTGGGCGGCGCGGACGTGCCGGCCTGGGCGAAGGGCAAGCGCGCCCTGGTCATAGGCGCCGGTTCGATGTCGTCGCTCGCCGCGGCGACCCTCGCCCGCGTCGGCGTCGACGAGATCGTCGTCGCCAACCGCACGGCCGAGCGGGCCGAGCGCCTGGTGCGGATCCTGACGGAGCCCGGGGGCACCGGCGTGGCGGCCCGCGCCGTCCGCATGGCCGAGGTCGGCGACGAGCTGGCCCGCGCCGACGTGGTCGTCTCCTGCACGGGGGCGACCGGCCTCGTCCTCACCGGCCAGGCCGTCGAGACCGCCATGATCGGCCGCCGGGAGCCGCTGGCCCTGCTCGACCTGGCCATGCCCCGCGACATCGACGCCGCCGTGCACCGCATGGTGAACGTCCGGCTCGTCGACATCGAGTCCCTCGCCGAGGCGTCCGCCGACGCGCCCATGGCCGCCGACGTCGACCAGGTGCGCGGCATCGTCGCCGACGAGGTCGCCGCCTTCGGCGCGGCCCAGCGCGCCGCGCACATCACCCCGACCGTCGTCGCCCTGCGCACGATGGCCGCCGACGTCGTCGCCGGTGAGATGGCCCGCCTGGAAGGGCGGCTCCCCGGCCTCGACGAGAAGCAGCGCGCCGAGATCACCCAGACGGTGCGCCGCGTCGTGGACAAGCTGCTGCACGCGCCGACCGTGCGCGTGAAGCAGCTCGCCAGCGAGCCCGGTGGCGCCGGGTACGCCGACGCGCTGCGCACACTCTTCGACCTCGACCCGGAGACGGTCGCCGCCGTCTCGCGGGCCGACCTGAATGACGCCGACGTGAACCGAGGGCGAGTATGACCGAGAGGGCCCAGAGCACCCAGAGGGCACTGAGGCTGGGAACCAGGCGCAGCAAGCTCGCCATGGCCCAGTCCGGGCAGGTCGCGGACACCGTCCGCCGGCTGACCGGCCGCCCCGTGGAGCTCGTCGAGATCACCACGTACGGGGACACCTCCCGCGAGCACCTCGCGCAGATCGGCGGCACGGGCGTCTTCGTCACCGCGCTGCGCGACGCGCTGTTCGCCGGCGAGGTGGACTTCGCCGTCCACTCCCTCAAGGACCTGCCGACCGCGCAGCACGACGACCTCGTGCTCGCCGCGATCCCGGTCCGCGAGGATCCGCGCGACGTGCTCGTCGCCCGTGACGGGCTGCCGCTGGCCGAGCTGGCCGCGTCCGCGCCGGGCGGCGTCGTACGGATCGGCACCGGCGCCCCGCGCCGGATGGCGCAGCTCAACGCGTACGCCCGCGACCACGGGCTGCGCATCGAGACGGTCGCCATCCGGGGCAACGTCGACACCCGCATCGGGTACGTCCGCAGCGGCGAGCTCGACGCGGTCGTCCTGGCCGCCGCCGGGCTGAACCGGCTCGGCCGGATCGGCGAGGTCACCGAGTTCCTGCCGGTCGACGCCGTGCTGCCCGCGCCGGGCCAGGGCGCCCTGGCGATCGAGTGCCTGTCCGCCGACACCGACCTGGTGGCGGCACTCGCCCAGCTCGACGACGCGCACACCCGCGCCGCCGTGACCGCCGAGCGGTCCCTGCTCGCCGCCCTCGAGGCAGGCTGCTCCGCCCCCGTGGGCGCGCTCGCCGACCTGGTGGCCGGCGATCAGGATGTTCATGAGTTGCGCCTGCGCGGCGTCGTCGGCACGACCGACGGCTCCACGCTGGTGCAGTTGTCCACCACCGGTCCCGTACCCACGTCGCACGACGACGCGGTGGCCCTCGGTCGCGAACTCGCGTCCGAGATGCTCGCCAAGGGCGCGGCCGGTCTTATGGGGGAGCGAGCACTTTGAGCCCCATCACTGCATCCAAGGCTTCCTCGGCGTTCTCCGCGTACGGGCACGTCACCTTCCTCGGCGCCGGACCCGGTGATCCGGGGCTGCTGACTCTGCGCGCCGTCGAGGCGCTGGCGGGCGCGGACGTACTGATCGCCGAGCCCGATGTGCTCGATGTCGTACGCGGCCATGCGCGGGCGGGCGTGAGCACGCCCGAGCTGACGGTTGTCGACGAGGCGTCAATGACCGCCGGGGTCCCGGTGTTGAGGGACGCCGCCAATCTTGTCATGGAGGCCGCGCGGGGCGGCAAGCGGGTGGTGCGTGCGCTGAGCGGCGACCCGGGGCTCGACGGTGACGCGGGCGCCGAGATGCTCGCCTGCGCCGCCGCCGGCATCCCCTTCGAGGTCGTGCCCGGCGTCGCCACCGCGGTCGGCGTGCCCGCGTACGCGGGTGTGCCGCTGCGCGACTCGCAGGGCGCGGACGTCCGCTTCGTGGACGCCCGCACCGCGAGCGACCGCTGCTGGACCGAGGTCGGCGCGTCCGACGGCACGGTGGTGGTGTCCACGACGCTGGACTCCGTCGCCTCCGCCGCCGGCGAGCTCGTCGCGGCCGGCCGCAAGCCGGACACCCCGCTGACCGTCACCATCGCCGGGACGACCACCCGGCAGCGGACGTGGACGGCGACGCTCGGCTCGATCGCGCAGACGCTGAAGCAGGCGAAGGTGCTGCCGTCCCCGGACGGCCACCAGCCCGTCATAGCCGTGGTCGGTGAGCGCAGCGCCGCCGCCCAGCGCGACCAGCTCGCGTGGTTCGAGTCCAAGCCACTGTTCGGCTGGAAGGTCCTCGTCCCGCGCACCAAGGAGCAGGCGGCTTCGCTCTCCGACCAGCTCAGGTCGTACGGCGCCGTGCCCAGCGAGGTCCCGACCATCGCGGTCGAGCCGCCGCGCACCCCGCAGCAGATGGAGCGCGCGGTCAAGGGCCTGGTCACGGGCCGGTACGAGTGGATCGCCTTCACCTCGGTGAACGCCGTGAAGGCCGTCCGCGAGAAGTTCGAGGAGTACGGGCTCGACGCCCGCGCCTTCGCCGGGATCAAGGTCGCGGCGGTGGGCGAGCAGACCGCCAAGGCGCTGATCGACTTCGGCGTCAAGCCGGACCTGGTGCCCAGCGGGGAGCAGTCCGCGGCGGGGCTGCTTGAGGACTGGCCGCCGTACGACCCGGTCTTCGACCCGATCGACCGGGTGTTCCTGCCGCGCGCCGACATCGCGACCGAGACGCTGGTGGCCGGGCTGATCGAGCTGGGCTGGGAGGTCGACGACGTCACGGCGTACCGGACCGTGCGCGCGTCGCCGCCGCCGGCGGAGACCCGCGAGGCGATCAAGGGCGGCGGTTTCGACGCGGTGCTGTTCACCTCGTCGTCGACCGTGCGGAACCTGGTCGGCATCGCGGGCAAGCCGCACAACGTGACGGTGATCGCCTGCATCGGCCCGGCGACCGCGAAGACGGCGGAGGAGCACGGCCTGCGGGTGGACGTGCTGTCGCCGGAGCCGTCGGTGACGAAGCTGGCGGAGGCGCTGGCGGAGTTCGGCGCGAAGCGGCGGACGGCGGCGCTGGAGGCGGGCGACCCGGTCACCCGGCCCTCCGAGCGGCGCCCGGGGGCGCGGCGGCGGCGGACGACGACCTGACCGGTTCGTGACCGGTGGCGGGGCGGAGGGGCACGAAGGGTGCCCCTCCGCCCCGTCGGCGTGTGCGGGGGGCTTCGAGGGCGGTTGCGCGGAGGCGGCCTCCGGGGCGGCTCGGGGCCGCTTCGGGGCGCCACCGCCGTTGCCGCCGCCCGGCCCCCGCGGTGCCCGCCGTCCGGTGGCCCGTTGCCCTCGAAGGGCGCCGGCGCCCGGCCGGGCACGGGTGTCCCCGGCCTGATCGCACGGCGCGGCGGCGGGAGTCTTTCGCGTGTGCGCGGGGCCCGGCGGTCAGGGGGTCGTGATCGCTTTCGCCAGGAGGGCGCTGAGGTCGGCGATCTCGCGCGCGGTCAGCGCCGACGTGGGCGTCTCCTCGCTGAGCGCGGCGAGGACGTTGCGCCGGCAGGAGGCCCCCGCGTCGGTCAGGGTGATGAGTTTGGCCCGGCGGTCGGTGGGGTGGGGCCGGCGCGTGATCAGCCCCTGCTGCGCCATCCGGTCGACCACGTACCCGGCGTTGGACGCCTCGCAGCACATCCGCCCCGCGAGGTCGGTCAGCGTGAGCGGCTCGGACAGCTCGCGCAGCGCGATCACCTGCGAGCTGGTGATGCCGAGTCGGTCGGCGACCTTGCGCGCGTGGGCGTCGAGGCGCTGATTGAACCGGGCGACGAGCCCGCACAGTGCGGCTGAGTCGGCCTGTGGCTCGGTCGGTGCGTTCACGGGGTCCACCTTACCAACAGATCATCCGAACTGTTAAAGTCCGAACTCGGACCTTCCGAGTTTGGAGTATCGTGACGTCTGCATACCAGGGCACCCCACAGACCCGGCCCGCCACGGGCTCGACCACTCGTCGCGCCGCGACGCTGCTCGCCGCCGTGGCGCTCGCGCAGATGCTGGTCGGCATCGACTACAACATCGTTTTCGTCGCCTTACCGCAGATCGCCGAGCTCGGCTTCGGGCCGGGCGGCCTCCCCTGGGTGATCAGCGCCTACGCGGTCGCCTTCGGAGGGCTCCTGCTGCTCTGCGGGCGCCTGGTCGACCGGTACGGAAGACGGCGCCTGTTCATGGCCGGGGTGGCGCTCTTCGCACTCGGTTCGGTCCTCGGGGGCGCGGCCACCTCGCCCGCGATGCTGGTGATCGGGCGAGCAATCCAGGGCGCGGGCGGGGCGGCGCTCTCGCCGGCGATCCTGGCGCTGCTCGGCGCCGGCTTCCCGGAGGGACCGGCGAGGAACCGGGCGTTGGGGATCTGGGGCGCCGCCGGCTCGGCCGGCATGGTCCTCGGGTCGATCCTGGGCGGCGTGCTGACGCAGGCGCTGGGGTGGCGCGCCGTCTTCTTCGTCAACGTCCCCCTCGTGGCGGCGGTCGTCGTCCTCGCGTGGGGCAGCGTGCCCCCCGACCGCCCCGAGGCGCCCTCCGGACGCCTCGACCTCACGGGTGGCGTCCTCGCGACCGCCGCGGCCGGACTGACCGTGGCGGGGTTCACGTTCGCCACCGAGGACGGGTGGTCCTCGCGGGCCACGTGGGCGTGCCTGGGGCTCGCGGCCCTCGTGGCGGCCGCACTCGTGATCGTCGAGTCACGTGCGGCAGAGCCGCTGTTCCGCAAGAAGGACGTCGAGAACCGCCACCTGGTGGTCGGTACGGCTTCGACGTTCCTCTTCATGGCGGGGTTCGGCGCGCTGGCCTACTTCGTCACCATCTACCTGCAGGACACCCGCGGGCTGTCCGCGCTGTCGACGGGGCTCATCTTCGTCGTCCCCTGCGCGGGCGTCCTGATCGGAACCCACGTGGGCGGGCGTCTGGCCACGCGGGGCCTGCGCGTCGCACTCGTCGGCGGAAACCTGATCGGAGCAGCGGGGCTGGTGGTCCTCGCCGCCGCCATCGGGGCGGAGACGAGTTGGGCCGTGCTCCTCTCCACCCTGCTCCTCCTCAGCGTCGGCCAGGGCATCGTGTTCACCGGCATGTTCGCCACCGCGGCGACGGGGTCCGCCGACGACGAGCAGGGCACCGTCGGAGGCATCGCCACGACCGGGCAGCAACTCGGTGGCGCGGTCGGCCTCGCGGTCCTCGTCACCCTCACCGCCGGCACCGGCGACACCACCCGCGCCGCGGTCGGCTGGATCGCGGCGATCGTCGCCGCGGGCGCCGCCACGGCGCTCCTCGTCCCCCGGACGCGGCAGGCCCCGGCCGAGCTGTGACGTACCCGTCCGGCCGGCCGGACGGGAAGCACACGGCCAGGCGCGCCCGGGCCGTGCGCGTGGCCCGCACCCGTGAAGTCGGGTGCGGGCCGCGTGCGTTCGCTGCGTCAGCGCCCGGAGGCGTACGGCACGAAGGCCGCCCAGGTGGTGGGGGCGAGGGCGAGGCGGGGGCCGGTGGGGTTCTTGGAGTCGCGGACGAGGATGCGGTCGGGGGCGGTCGCCACCTCGACGCAGGACGGGCCGTCCGCTGTGCTGTGGCTGCTTTTTATCCACTCCAGCTCGGGACCAGCTCCGTCAGATGACTTGAGGCTCATGTCTCTCCCCGCAGTTTCTCGATGAGGTCGAGGGACTCTCGTGGTGTGAGAGCTTGCGCCCGGATGATGCCATAGCGCATGTCGAGAGCCGTGGTCTCTTTCGGGCCCGAGAAGACGCGGCTAGTGAGTGGTGCTTCGCTGAGTCCCACAGCTGCTCCGTCCCTGAGCTTGAGGAGTCGGAACGAGCCGTCGAGTCCTGAGTTCTCCTCTCGGTGGAGGGGCAGGACTTGCAGGTCGACGTTCCGGAGCCGGGCTACTTCCGACAGTCGTTCAAGTTGCCCGCGCATCACCACCTTGCCTCCGATGAGCCGACGTAGAGTCGCCTCGCACAGCACAAAGCTGAAGAGTGGCTTGGCGGTTGTGGTCCTTACGATCGCCTGGCGAGCTATCCGAGCGGCTACATGCTGTTCCAATTGATCTTCGGTGTAAGGCGGCCTGCGGGAAGCGAACACCGCCCGCGCGTACTCCTCCGTCTGCAACAGCCCGTCGACGACCGAGTTGTTGTAGGAGCAGATCTCGACCGCTTCCGCCTCCAGGCGCTTCACGTCCCGGACCTTCTTCGGGTACCTGACCTCCGCCAGTTCCTCCTTCATCGCCGCGACCTTGCCGCCCGCGCCCAGGACCTCGTCCGCCGCGTCCAGGTACTCGGGGCGGGGGATGCGGCGGCCCCGTTCCACGGAGGAGACCAGTTCCTCCCCGTAACCGATGGCCCGGCCGAACTCGGTCTGGGTGAGGCCGGCCGCCTCGCGCCACAGCTTCAGCTGGCGGGCCACCGCGCGCACCACCGCGCCCGCCTCCTCGTCGTCCAGATCCGTGTCCCCGTCGATCACGTCTGCCGCCCTCCCTCCGCGTCGGCCCTTCCCTGCTCAACGGCGCGGGCGGCGTCCCGGTAACCCCGGACAGCCCGGACGCGGGCGGGACGGGGGCGGACAGCGGGTGTCCGCCCGGGCGGCCGTCCTTCAACCGGCGGCCGGGCGCGGCCACGCTGGGCGGCGTGAACCAGACCGAAACGCTTGCCGAGTCGTCGTTCGAACCCCTGCACCGGTTCTCCGTACCGCTGTCCGCCACCCGGCGCGGTGCCCGGCTCGCCCGGCTGCTCGCGGCCGAGCGGCTGCGGGAGTGGGGTGCCGAGTCGGATGCCGCCCTGCTCGTCGTCGGAGAACTCGCCGCCAACGCCGTGCTGCACGGCCGGGTGCCGGGACGGAGCTTCCGCCTCACCTTGGCCCTCACCGGTTCGGGCACGCTGTGCGTCGAGGTCACCGACACGCGGGGCGACCGGACGCCGGTACGGGGGCGGCTCGCCGGCGAGGTGCTGGGGGAGTCCGGGTACGGGCTGGTGCTGGTCGAGGAGCTGGCGGACCGCTGGGGCGTGCGGCACGGCCCGGTGCCGTGCAAGACGGTGTGGGCCGAACTGGACACCGCTCCCGGCGACGGCCCGTGAGCGGTGGCGTGCGGACCCTCCCCGGGCCGCCCCGGCCGCTCGCCGGGGTGCCCGCTCCGGAGGGCCGGCCCCGGAACCCTCCGCTCCCTGAACCCGCGTACAACCTCCGATCGTCCCGGTGAGTCCCACGAGGCGATGCCCGCGTGCGCTCGACGGCGCTCGGGGGACGCCCGTAGGACCTCGAAGGGGACTTCTCCATGACTCGCCGGACCATAGGCCGGGGCGGCGCGCTCGCGGCCGCCCTCAGCGCCGCGCTGCTCGTACCCGCCCTCGCTCCGACCACCGCCGTCGCCGCCACTCCGACCGTGAGCTGCACGTCGGCCAAGGCGGGCCTCGCCGACAAGCTGAAGAAGGACATCACGGCCGCCCTCGCGGGCCGCAAGAGCACCGTCGCCGTCGGCCTCTACGACCGCGGCACCAAGACCAGTTGCACCCTGCGGGCCGCCCACTCCTACGACTCGGCCAGCACCGTCAAGGTCACCGTGCTCGCCGCGCTGCTGTGGGACGCCAAGAAGCAGAACAGGTACCTGACGGGCACCGAGCAGTCGCTCGCCACAGCCATGATCACCAAGTCCGACAACGCCGCGACCAGCAAGCTCTGGAAGCAGCTCGGCACGACAAAGATCAAGGGCTTCCTGAGCGCCGCCGGCATGACCAGGACCGTGCCGGGCAGCGGCGGCTACTGGGGCCTGACCCAGGTGAACGTCAGGGACGAGCAGAGGCTGCTGTCGCTCGTCACCACCGGGAACAGCGTGCTGAGCGACAACGCCCGCGCCTACATACGGAAACTGATGGGCCAGGTCGTCTCCTCGCAGCGCTGGGGCACCCCGGCCGGCGCCCCGTCCTCCGTCTCCGTGGGGGTCAAGAACGGCTGGGTGCAGCGCTCCACGCACGGCTGGCGCGTGCACAGCCTGGGCACCTTCCAGGGCGCCGGCCACGACTACGCGATCACCGTGCTGACGCACGACAACAGCACCATGAACTACGGCGTGACCACCATCCAGAACGTCTCCCAGGCCATCCACAAGGCCCTGGTGCCGACCGGGCCCGGAACCACCCGCTTCGCCCCGACCAGCCGGCCGAGCGAGGCGCTCGTCCCCGTGCCGCCGCAGGGCTGACGCTCCACGAGGGCTTCGCGTTCCGTCCGGATGGTGCCGGTGGAGGTCCCCGGTGTTGCGTGGCCGGGCCATCCGGTCGGTTTCCCCCGCGCTCTTCGAGACGTACGGCGAATGGTTCGCCTTACCCCGCCACCACCTTCCCGAAGGTGGTATGGGGGATATCTACCGTAAGCCCTCTTTCAGTCCCTCCGTGCCGCCCGGCGCACCGCAATACAACAGCCATTTGACCCCCGGCACCACGACGAGGGCCACTGTCCGGCGAATGCGTGCTCCCGGCCGAACGGCACTCGCTCCGTTGCCCTCCCGTGCAGGCCGTAGGAGGTCATATACCCAGGGTTTACGAGGCAGTTGACCTCGCGGTTTCGTGGTAGCGTCCTCGCTCGGAGGGACAGTGCGACCTGAAAGGGAAATCGTGAACACGGAGAAGATCGCCGCTCGCCGCCTCTCGCTGGAAGAGGTGACGAAGCTCGGCGTGAAGGACAGGATCCTCGTTTCCGCCGACACGGCAGAACTCAAACTTCCCGACTGCTACGTCCCTGCTTTTCTGACCAAGTCCGGTGAGGATTTCGAGGGCGGCTCGATCACGGCGAGGACCGTATTCCAGGAAGAGGTCTCCTGCCTTCCCGACGACGAGAACGAAGCCGGGGTCTACGTGGCCGACGAGGACGGCCCGGAGACCATCGAGGTCCTCCAGTCGGCCGGCGTCGTGCTGGACCTGGCGCTTTTCGTCCCCGGTGGGGACAGGGGCTCCCTCACGGCCCTCTACGCCGCGGCCCGGCAGGCGTTCGGCGCCGACGTCGTGCAGATCTGGCGCCAGGGCCTCAAGGAGGTCCCCGACGTGAAGGTCGACATCTTCGAGGAGCAGATCCCCCGGGGGCGCAAGGCGAGCGACAGCCCCAAGCGGGACCGTCGCGCGATCGACACCTACCCCACCCGTGCGGAATTCATCGAGTTCTCCGCGGGGTGGAAGCCGGTCGTGGAGATTCACAAGCCGATCGTCGACGACACCCCGACCATCTGAGGTCGCGTCACCTCTCGTCCCGGCGTGAGGCCGCGTCGGGGATCCTCCGGCGGAGGGGCCCCGGAGGCGTCGGCGGACGTCCCGGGGACGCGGGTGGGGGACCTGGAGGCCTCCGCGTCCGTGGGGCCGTCCCCTGCCGGACCGGGCGGGCGGTGCGAAGGGGCGGCCGCCCGGCCGCCGTCCCCCGCGCGCCGGCCGCCGGCCTCCCCGCCGCCGTGGAGCACCCGGCGGGCGTGCCCGCCGGCCACCGGTTTCCGTCCGGGTGCTTCCGGGAGGCCGGGTGGCCCGGTCAGCCCATCGTCTTGGCGCCGTCCAGGGACTCGCGGATGATGTCGGCGTGACCGGCGTGCTGCGCGGTCTCGGCGATGACGTGCAGCAGCGCCCGGCGGGCCGACCACCGGAGGCCGGGCTCGAACCACGGCGCCTCCGGCAGCGGGTGGTCCATGTCCAGGCTGGGCAGGGCGGCGACCAGCTCGTCGGTCCGGCGGGCCACCGCCTCGTACTCGGCCAGCACGCCGGCCAGCGTCTCGCCGGGCAGCAGCCGGAACTCGTCCGCCCGCGCGGCCTGGTCGGCCTCGGTCATGGCGTTGAAGTCGGGCATGGCCGACGGGCCCTCCAGGATGAAGTCCACCCAGAGGCGCTCCATCTCGGCGACGTGCTTGACCAGGCCGCCCAGGCACAGGGCGCTGACGGTGGTCCGCCGCCCGGCCTGCTCGTCGGTGAGGCCCTGGGTGGTGAAGCGCAGGAAGTTCCGGTGCATGCCCAGCGTCTGCAGCAGGTCGGCGCGCTCGCCGGTGGGGGCGGCCGTCTCGTTCGGGTTCGGGGTCTCGGTCATGGTCTTCCGCCTCCGGTGGGTTCCGTGTTCCTCGTTCCACGACCACGGTAGGAGCCATAGCGGCCACTTTCCGTCCTGAATTGCCGGGAGGATCGGAGGCATGGCGAACACCAGCTCCCGGACACTGCGACTGCTGTCCCTCCTGCAAACCCACCGCTACTGGCCGGGCCCCGAACTGGCCGACCGGCTCGGCGTCTCGGCCCGCACCCTGCGCCGGGACGTCGACCGGCTGCGCGAGCTCGGCTACCCGGTGGAGGCCCAGCGCGGCGTCGACGGCGGCTACCAGCTCGCCGCGGGCGCGGCGCTGCCGCCCCTGGTGATCGACGACGACGAGGCGGTCGCTCTGGCCGTCGGGCTGCACACCGCCGCGGAGGGCGCGGTGGAGGGCATCGCCGAATCGTCGATCCGGGTGCTGGCCAAGGTGGCGCAGGTGATGCCCGCCCGGCTGCGCCACCGGGTCGAGGCGCTGCGCGCGATGACCGTGCCCGCCGGCTGGGGCAACCCGGACCGGGCGGGCGTCGACCCGGGCGTGCTCACCACGCTGGCGCTGGCCTGCCGGGACGGCGAACGGCTCCGCTTCGGCTACACCGCCGCCGACGGCCGCCGCACCGACCGGGAGGTCGAGCCCCACCGGCTGGTCCGCCTCGCGCGCCGCTGGTACCTGGTCGCGTACGACCTCACCCGGCAGGACTGGCGCAGCTTCCGGGTCGACCGGCTCACCGCGCCGGAGGGCACCGGCACGCCGTTCCGCCCGCGCGCCCTGCCCGCCGCCGACGCCGCCGAGTTCGTCCGCGCCGGGATCGGCGGCCTGCCCCGCCCCTACCGGGTGACGGCCCTGGTGGACGCGCCGGCCGCGACCGTACGGCAGCGGATCGGACGGTGGAGCACGGTCGAGGAGGTGGACGCCGAGCACTGCCGGGTCCGCATGACCAGCGACTCGCTGGACTGGCCGACCCTGGCCCTGGGCTCCCTCGGCGCCGAGTTCCGCGTGCTCGAACCGGCCGAGATGGTCGACCAACTCCGCGACTGGGCGGCCCGGTTCGACCGCGCGACAAGGGACTGACCACCCGGCCGGTCCGGACGGCCCCCGCTGCCACCGCCCGTGCCCACGGCCCCGGCGGCCACGACACGGACCATCCCCCGCGGTGCCGCCGCACCTCTTGTGGCGCCATGACGATCGGTGTACCAATGGCGACGCAGAATCCGAACGCTGTTCGTGTCCGCACGGTCGTCAGGTCGCGCGGAATCCCCCTTACGAAGCGTCAGGCCCCCGTCAGGGCCGCGCGGGAGCGGGCACCCCCGCGCCGCGGCCGGCCCGCGTGCCGCCGGGCCGGCCGAGCCGGAGGAGCAGCAGATGTCCGCGGAACGTCCCGTTCACGACCGGCGCACGGTCCTGCGGGCGGGAACCCTCGCCGGCCTCGGGCTGGTGGGCGCCCCGATGACCGGCCGGGCCGCCGCCGCGCCCGCGGGTGACGCCGGCTACCTCGTCGGCCGGGGGCTCGCCGACGCCACCGGAGAGGTGGCCGAGGTCGGCATGATGGGCTACGGCCGGTTCGACCAGCAGGCCGCCGGGCTGCACACCCGTCTGCGGGCGCGCGCGTTCGCCGTGGTCGACAGGGCGAGCGGCCGGCGGGTGATGCTGATCGTCGCCGACTCGCCGATGATCTTCTCGAGCGTGCACCAGGCGGTGCTGCGGCGGCTCGCCGAGCGGTACGGCGACCTCTACACCGAGCAGAACGTGCTCGTCACCGCCACCCACACCCACGCCGGTCCCGGCGGCTACGCGCACCACCTGCTGTACAACACGACCACGTTCGGCTTCCACCGCAAGACCTTCGAGGCGGTGGCGGACGGCCTGTTCGAAGCCGCCCAGCGGGCCCACGACGACCTGGCCCCGTCCGAACTGGTGCTCAGCCACGGCACCTTGACCGGGGCGAGCGTCAACCGCTCCCGGGCCGCCTTCGCACGCAACCCGAAGGCCGACCGCGACCACTTCCCGGACGCCGTCGACCCCCTCACCACCCTGCTGCGGGTGGAGCGGGCCGGACGGGTGGTGGGCGCCGTCAACTGGTTCCCGGTGCACAGCACCAGCATGTCCGGGGACAACCGCCTCATCAGCGCGGACAACAAGGGGTACGCGGCCTACCACTGGGAGCGCGAGGTCCACGACGTCGACTACCTCGCCGACGGCTCCCCGGCGTTCGTCTCGGCGTTCGCCCAGACCAACAGCGGCGACATGTCGCCCAACCTCGACCTGAGGCCGCCCACCACACCGGAGGACTTCGACCGCGCCCGCGCCAGCGGACTCCGCCAGTACGAGGCCGCCGCCGCCCAGACGGAGCGGCCCGGCGTCAGGCTGTCCGGCCCGGTGGACTCCCGGCTGGTACACGTCGACCTCTCCGACGTCACGGTGCGCCCCGAGTTCACCGGCGACGGACGGACCCACCGGACCTCCAAGCCCTGCGTCGGCGCCTCCATGGCGGCCGGCAGCATGGAGGACGGCCCGGCCTTCCCCGGGTTCGAGGAGGGCGAGAACCCCTTCTGGGACGCGATATCCGACTCGATCGTCTACACGGTCTCGCCCGAACTCGCCCAGGCGCAGGCGCCGAAGGACGTCGTCGTGCCCCTCGGGGAGATGAACCGCGTCTACCCCTGGGTGCAGGAGCGGGTGCCCGTGATGCTGGTCCGCATCGGCCGGCTGTACCTCATCGGCATCCCGGGCGAGGTCACCATCTGCGCGGGCCTGCGGCTGCGCCGCACGGTCGCCGGGATCGTGGGGGCGGAACTCGACGACGTGCTGGTCGCCGGGTACGCCAACGCGTACTTCCACTACGTGACGACCCCCGAGGAGTACGACGCCCAGCACTACGAGGGCGGGAGCACGCTGTTCGGCCGCTGGCAGCTCCCGGCGCTCCAGCAGACCGCGGCCGGACTGGCCACCGCGCTGCGCGACGGCACCGACCTGCCCGCCGGCCCCGGGGCGCCGGACCTGTCCGGCAGGGCGCTCTCCCTGCAGCCGGGCGTGGTGCTGGACGCGCCGCCGGCCTTCCGGAGGTTCGGGGACGTGCTGGTGCCCCCGCGGGAGACCTACCGGGCCGGCGAACGGGTCGAGGTCGTCTTCGCGGGCGCCCACCCGGGCAACGACCTGCACCGGGGCGGGACGTACCTGGAGGTCCAGCGCCAGGAGCCCGGCGGGGCCTGGCGCACCGTGGCCGACGACGGCGACTGGGCGACCCGGTTCCACTGGAAGCGCGACGGGATCGCCGCCTCCCGGGTCACCGTCGTCTGGGACGTCCCGCGGGGCACCGCCCCGGGCAGCCACCGCATCGTGTACCGCGGCGACGCGAGGAGCGTCATCGGCACCGTCACCCCGTTCACCGGGACGTCGCCCGCCTTCACGGTCCGCTGACGGGCCGTACCCGGCCGATCGTCCACGGAGCCGCGGCCCGCCGGTGGCGAAGCGTCCGATCCCGGTGGCGCACCGCCCGTCACCCGGTGGGCGCCGGCCCGGCGATCGTCTTCGGGCGCATCGCTAACCGGCCAGGCGGCGACGCCAGTCCAGGGGGGTGATGACGATGGCCCAGCGGGGGTCGCCGTCCCATTCGGCGCGGAGGCCGACCGCTTCGAGGGCGGCCACGACCTCGTGGCCGACGGCGGTGGCGGTCTCGGGGGAGTCGTCGAAACCGCCGTAGAAGAGCGTCAGCCCGTGGCCGGCCACGGCGGAATCCGTGCACTGGGAGTGGAAGTAGACGAAGCCGCGGGCGCCGGGCTCGCCGGCGTCGCCGATCTCGGCGTGACCGCAGGTGCTGCAGCAGGTGAAGTTCTCCCGGGCGGTGATGCCGGCCTCCCGCAGGGCGGTGAACGCGCGAGTGAGCCTTTCGGGGTCGGTCTCGCCCTGCCATTCGGCCTGCTCCGCGACGCGCTCCAGCCACAGCCGGTCGGCCAGCGCCCGCGCCTGCTCGGGCGAGACGGGACGCCGCTTCGCGGTGGCCAGGTGGTCCTCGGCGAAATCGGCCAGTTCGGCGCGGGAGACGTAGCCGCCGGCCAGCACCTCGCGGACGTACGCCTCCAGCCTCTCGCGCTCGCCCTCGGGAAGCTCGAGCGGCGGCACCTCCCCTACGGGGCCGGTGTCCAGCGGCGACCAGGCCAGGTCGGCCTCCCAGCCGGCCTCCCGGCGCGCCCAGCCGGCGATCGCCGCGACGACGGCCCAGGGGCTGTCGGTCACCGCCCGGAAGTGCCGGCCGGCGGTGTCGTCGCGGCGCTCCACCGTGTAGGGGCGGCCGGCCCGGCGCGAGACCCGGACGAAGACGCCCGGCGGGTCGGGTATCCGCCGGACCAGCAGGGAGCGGTCGCCGTCGCGGCGGACCAGCCGGGCCAGTTCCCTGGCGGACACGCGGACGTGCCGCTCGCCGTTCTCCCTCTCCACCGCGATCTCGAGCATGTACGGACTCTGGCACGCCCCTCTGACAACGGGGCCGCCCGGCCCTCCGCAGCCCCGCTGACCGCGCCTCAGCGGCACGGGGCGTCGAGGTCCTCGGTGAAGGCGGGGAACTCCGCGCGGGCCTCGGCGACGATGTCGCGGGCCGGGCGGCGCGGGGTGGTCGCGTGGTGCTCGGCGAGCGCGGTGAGCTCGGTGCGCGGCGCGCTCGAGTGGGGCTCGGGGGGCCCGTACAGCACGGACTCCAGCGGTCCGACGCCGTCGGCGAGCACCCACAGGAAGTCGGAGAGGTTCCCGGCGACCACGCCGCTCTCGCCCTCCGAGCCCAGGAACACCACGGGCTGCTCGGGGAGGGGCCGACCGGGGCACGCGGACCAGACCGCCGCGGGACCGCCCGAGCCGTCCTGGCCGAAGACGCGGCAGGGGACGTCGTCCGGCTCGGGGTCGCCCGTCCAGTGGCGGAACCAGTCGGTGGTCTCCTCGGCGGAGTCGAAGGCGTCGTACGGTCGAAGTCGATGCCGTCGCCCCCGTCGTGGTCGAAGCCCAGTCGGGCCGGTTCGGCGAGGGCGGGCGGGAGGCGGCGGTCGTCGCCGGGCGTCTGCGTCACCCGCGCGGGCCGGCCACCCGCACCGACGGCCGCCTCACCCGGGCAGTGCCTCGGCCACGGCCCGGGCGAACGCCTCGGGGGCGTCCAGCATGATGTTGTGGCCGCAGTCGGGGACCGCCACCACCCTCACCCCGGCCGCGGTCAGCTCCCGCGCGCCGGTCAGCGGGCCGTCGGCCTCGGGGAACAGGTACGTGCGGGGCACCGGAAGCCCCAGCAGCAGCTCCCGCATGGTCGGGGTGGTGCCGCGCACCAGGTGGGTGGCGCTGCGGTGCAGGGCCTCCAGGCCCGCCAGGCGCATCGTCGACCACCAGTGCGGGCCCACCCGGTCGCGGACCTCGCGCCAGCCGCCGGCGACGAACTCCTCCTCCGCGTACGCCGCGATGCCGCTGCTCCCGGCGGTGCCGGGCGCGAGGGGCAGCGGGTCGAGGTTGGCGTCGACCAGGACCAGCCGGGAGACCAGCCCGGGGTGGCGGGCGGCGAGCACGACGGCGACCGAACCGCCCATGCTGTGCGCGACGAGTTCGGCCCCGGTGACGTCCGCGGCGCGCAGGGCCTCGGCGAGGGCGTCGGCGTGGTCTTCGAGGGTGTAGGCGAACGAAGTGGGGCGGTCGCTGTGGCCGTGGCCGAGCAGGTCGACCAGGAGCGAACGCCGGCCGGCCAGGAGGGGGTGCGCCGCGGTCGCGGCGAAGTACGCCGGGGAGGTGGCGCCCAGGCCGTGCACGTAGACGCGCGCCGGGTCCCGGCCCGGCAGCTCGACCCAGCGGACACGGTCCCCGGCGGCCGTCACGGCTGCGCTGCGCACGGTCTGTCTCCCCCCGACGGCGGTGTGGTCACGGCCGGGACACGGTATCCGGTGGGGTGGGGCCGGGGTCGGCGCGGGGGCGCGGCGGGGCGTGCGGGCGGTGGGGCATCGTGGGTGGTGGGGCGCGGTGGCGCGCCGACTGCGCGTCGGCAAAGGCACGGGTGGGGCGGGCGTAGCGTGAAGGCATGACTGCGTACGGATCCTTCCCCGGGGCGCGGCCGCGGCGGCTGCGCACCACGCCCACCATGCGGCGGATGGTCGCGGAGACCCGCCTGCACCCCGCCGACCTGATCCTCCCCGCCTTCGTCCGCGAGGGCGTCAGCGAGCCGGTGCCGATCCAGGCCATGCCGGGGGTCGTGCAGCACACGCGCGACACGCTGCGGAAGGCCGCCGCGGAGGCCGTCGAGGCGGGCGTCTCGGGGATCATGCTGTTCGGCGTGCCGGAGGACTCCAAGAAGGACGCCGCCGGTACGGCCGGGACCGACCCGGACGGCATCCTCCAGGTCGCCATCCGCGACGTGCGCGCCGAGGTCGGCGACGAGCTGGTGATCATGTCCGACCTATGCCTCGACGAGTACACCGACCACGGCCACTGCGGCGTCCTCGACGCCGAGGGCCGCGTCGACAACGACGCCACGCTGGAGCGGTACGCCGAGATGGCGCAGGTCCAGGCCGACGCGGGCGTCCACGTGGTGGGCCCCAGCGGCATGATGGACGGCCAGGTCGGCGTCGTCCGGGACGCGCTGGACACGATCGGCAAGGAGGACGTGGCGATCCTGGCGTACACCGCCAAGTACGCCTCCGCCTTCTACGGCCCCTTCCGCGAGGCCGTCGGCTCCTCCCTGCGCGGCGACCGCAAGACGTACCAGCAGGACTCCGCGAACGCCCGCGAGTCGATGCGCGAGCTGGCGCTCGACCTGGACGAGGGCGCCGACATGGTCATGGTGAAGCCCGCGGGCCCGTACCTGGACATCCTGGCGAAGGTCGCGGACGCGGTGGACGTGCCGGTCGCGGCGTACCAGATCAGCGGCGAGTACGCGATGATCGAGGCCGCCGCGGAGAAGGGCTGGATCGAGCGGGACAAGGCGATCCTGGAGTCCCTGACCGGCATCAAGCGGGCGGGCGCGCAGATGATCCTCACGTACTGGGCCACCGAGGTCGCGCAGCGGCTGGGGCGGAGCTGGTCCGGCAGGTGAGCCGGGGCGGGGCGGAAGGCGCGCCGGGCCGACGGTCCGGGCGGCGGCGGTCCGCCCTGCCGGTCGGTCCACCGGAGGGTCGGCCCCTGAGGGACGGCGCGTTCCTCCGGGCGGCCTAGACGGCCTAGAGCGGCGGGTGCTCGGCGAGGAGGCGGCCCGCCGCGTCGTAGAGGGCCAGTCTCTCGCCGCCGCCGCCGCCGTCGGACCGGCCGGGCGGGGTGGTGGCGTACCAGACGCCCCAGTCGGGCTCGCCGGGGAGCTCCAGGAGCGTCGCGGTGGTCTTCCGGCCGGTGGCGTCGGTGAGTTCGATGCGGGCGGCGTCCTCGGTGCCGTAGTAGAGGCCGGAGTGGAAGACGGCGTTCCGGTCGCCTTCCGACTGGTGGCTGACGCCGGGCCGGGACCGGTCGACGTTGCCGTCGACGACGCTGCGGAAGTTCTCGAACCCCTCGGAGTCCGCCCAGCGCTTGCCGTCCTCGGTGAGCCAGACCTTCCGGCCGCCCCCGACGTCCACGCGCTCGCCCGGCGCGACGATCCTCGGCGGCTTCGCGGACGGGGACGCGGACGGCGACGGGGTCGGCGGCCGGACCGGGCTCGGCGGCGTCGCCACGGACGGGGGACCGGCGGGTGCCAGGGCGTGGACCAGGGCGAGCGTCATCGCCGTCACCGTGAGCGCGCAGCACGTCGCCAGGGCCGTCGTGCGGCGGCGGCGCCGGGTGCGGCCCGCCCGCTCGATGGCCGCCAGGGGGACCGGGGCGGGTGTGACGTCGTGGGCCGCGTCGGCGAACGCCGTGCGGAGCTCTCGAGCGGTCGCCTCGGCTTCCGTCGGGGATTCGGGGGTCATCGCTGGGCTCCGGGGGAGGCGTGGAGGCGGGGGGCGAGTACGGGATGGGTGCGCAGCGCCTCCAGTCCGCGCCGGGCGTGGGTCTTGACCGTGCCGAGCGAGCAGTTCAGCACCTCCGCGATGTCCTGCTCGTTCAGGTCCTCCCAGTACCGCAGCACCATCACGGCGCGCTGGCGGGGGGACAGGTCGGCGAGCGCCGCCATGAGGGCGGTGCGCTGGTCGATCGTGTCCGCGTGGCCCGCGTGGGCGTGGCGGGCGGAGTCCGGCAGTAACGGCGTCAGCAGGTGCACGACGCGTTTCCTGCGGAGGCGGCTGAGGTTGTTGTTGACCAGGGCCCGGCGCACGTACACGTCGACCTCGTCGCGGGGGACCTTCGGCCAGCGCGCGTACACCTTCACCAAGGTGGTCTGGACCAGGTCCTCCGCCTCGTGGTAGTCGCCGGTGAGGAGCCGGGCGGTGCGCACCAGACGGGGCCAGGCCGCCGTGGCGAAGGCGGCGAAGTCGGTGGCCTCGGAGTCGGACTCGTGCGGCACGGTGCGGAACCTCGCGTTCGTACGGCGGTGGGGCGGGGGTGGTGGCGGTGGGTGCCGCGGGGTGCTGTGGGGGTGCTGCGGCAGGGCCCGCCCCGTGCCGGGCCCTGCCACAGGTCGGGGACGGGTCAGAAGTCCCAGGCGGGCAGCTCGGCGAGGAGCCGGCCCGCGCGGTCGTACAGGGCCACGCCCGGGCCGCCCGGGTGCGTCGAGGGGGGCGTGTGCACGTACCAGGCGCCCCAGCCGGGCCTGCCGGGCAGCTCGACGAGGGACGCGGGGGTCCGCGTGCCGTCGGCGGCGACCAGCTCGACGCGGGCGGCCTTCTTGGTGCCGTAGTACACGCCGGAGTGGAACACGCCGGCCGGGCCGCCCTCCGACTGGTGGCTGACGCCGGGCCGGGACCGGTCGATGTTGCCGTCGACGACGCTGCGGAAGTTCTCGAACCCGTCGGGGTCCGACCAGTGCTTGCCGTCGGGGGTCAGCCACAGCGCGTAGCCGCGGCCGGCGTCGACGCGCTCACCGGCCTCGACGACGCGTATGCCCGACGCCTGCGACTGCTTCTGCGGGGCGGTGGCGGGGGCCGTGGTGGCGGTGACGGCCGTCGTGGTGGCGCCCGCCGCGGTGGTGCTCCGCTCGGTGGCGGCGTACGCCCCCGTCGGCACGCTCACCAGCACGGCGGCCGCGGCGGCGACCGCCGCGTACTTCTTCGTCCGGGTCATGGATGCGGATCTCCTCGGGAACTGCGGGTGGACTCGACGGAGGGGCGCCTCTCCACCCGTACAAACCCCGCGCGCGGTGGACCCGGATGACACCGCGGCGGAAAAAGGTCCCCGGGATCAGGCGGCCGGCTGCTGGGCCAGGGACCTGATGCCGTGGAGCGTGGCGTTCATGTTCGCGCGCAGCTCGTCGAGGCGGGCCGCCACGACGGCCTCCTCGTGGTCGGGGGCGCGGTCGATGGCGAGGCTGACGCCGGAGCGGGCCGGGCCGAGGCGGACGGTGTGGCGCAGGAGGGTCGCGCCGCCGGGGGCGGGGGACAGGTCGAAACGCCAGGTCGCCAGGGGGTGGCCGGGGTCGGGGGCGCCGCCGCCGAAGCGGTCGTCCGGGTCGGTGACGGCCCAGGCGAAGACGCGCGGCTCGACGAGCTCGACGACGTGGGAGTGGGTGCGCCAGGTACCGAGGAGGGGGTGGGTGTTGCGGCCCTCGAAACGGGCGCCGGGGACCGGCGCGGTGGCGCCGTCGAGCCAGGTGGCGCGCTGGAGTTCGGGGCTCAGGCGGGCGGGGAGGCCGATGTCCGTCACCAGCTCCCAGACACGGGCCGGGGGTGCGGCGATGTGCGTCTCGGTGGTCGCGGTCGGGCCGTCTGCGTAGCGCATGGGGGGATCGTAGGACGGCCCGGCGAGCGGGATACCGCCTTCACGACCGGGGTGGCCGAGGTCACCCGGGGGTGGTCGTGGGGGTGTGGGGACGGGCGTGGTGGGCGGGGCGGGGCGTGCTGCGGGGCGGGGGCGGTCCGGAGGGGCGAGGTGCGGTCGGGCGGAGCACCCTGGAAGGGAGGTACTGGAGGTGTTCCGTATGCACACGCTAGTCGGATGGCACGTCGACATGGAGTTCCAGGAGGACGGCAACCGGACCAAGGCCGCCGCGCTCGTGCGGCTCGGGGACGGGACCGAGGTGCGGGGGCACGGGCAGGCCCAGCGCCACCCGACCGACTCCGGGCAGCTGCGGGTCGGTGAGGAGATCGCGGGTGCGCGCGCGCTGATGGACATCGGCACGCAGCTGCTCCAGAAGGCCCACGTCGAGATCGACGAGGCGAAGGGGAAGCCGTCGCGTCCGTTGATCTGAACCCCGGTCCCGGCCCCGGTCCTGACTCCGGGGCCGGGTGCCCGCGCCGGGGCCGGGTGCCCGGGCGCGGGTGTGAGGGGGCGGCGTCGTGGGACGCCGCCCCCTCGGACGGTGCTGACCGTGCGGTGTGCCGCGTCCGCGGGTCCGCTCAGTAGGTGAGGGCGTCCTCCCTCGTGCTCTGCCAGTACGACACGGCCGCGTCGTCCGTCTTGTACGTGTCGGCCGGGAGCTTCACCACGGCGGGCGAGCCGACCGAGCCGGAGGCGTCGCGCGAGGCGAACAGGACGGCGAGCCGCTGGGTGACGCGGCCGTTGGCCTCCTCCGGCGCGCGCTCGCCGCTCAGCACGACCGAGGCGTAGGCGGACTCGCCGGGGGCCAGGGTGACCACGGCCTGCGGCTTGCTGCCCTCGATGATCTGCGCGGCCGCCTGCTCGTCGTCGAAGCGGAGCAGCGGGGCGGCGTACGCCAGGCACGTGCGGGAGCCGGTGTTGGTGGCGGTGATCAGCAGGTGGTTGATCGGGCGGGGCGGCTGGACGGCGGTCACCCGGGTGTTGTCGCCGGTGCAGGGGGCGAAGGAAGCGGGGTCCGCGGAGCCGCCCTTGCCGGCGGGGGCGGCGGGCTTGGCCTGGTCGCCGGTGCCGCTTCCGTCCTTGCCGGTGCCGGTGCCGGTGCCGGTGCTCGTGCCGTTGCCGCCCTTCGCGCCTGCGGGGGAGGCGGAGTTCGCGGGGGCGGGGGCGTCGGCGGCCGGGCTGCTCGGCGCGGCGGACGGCAGGGCGGAGGGGGCGGCGCCGAGGTCGGAGCCGTCGCCGTTCTGGCAGGCGGTGAGCGAGAGCGCGGCCAGGAGGGCGGTCGCGGCGGCGGCGGTGGTGCGGGTGCGGAAGGTTCGCATGACGGTTCGTACTCCCCGTTGGTGGTTGCTCAGTGACGGTTGATCAGTGCGATGAGGATCGCGGTGCAGACGATCAGGACGCCGACGGCGCAGGCGTCGACGAGATCGAGGCGGTGGTGGGACCGCATCGGTGCTCCTGTCTCCGTGGTGCTGGACACACCGTGCCCGGCGGCGTGATTCGCAGGCAATCGGCACGGGACAATGAGGAACGCTGGAACGCTGGAACGGCTCTGACCTGCAGCGTCGTTGGGTGCCTGGAACGCGTGCCTGGAACGGTGCGGTGAAGGGGGAGGCTGGGTGGAGGCCGGGATGGAAGACTTCGCGGAGGCGTTGCGGGGGCTCAAGGAGCGCTCCGGACTCAGTTACGGCGCGCTCGCCAAGCGGGCGCACATGAGTACGTCGACGCTGCACCGCTACTGCAACGGTGACGCCGTGCCGACGGAGTTCGCCCCCGTGGAGCGGCTCGCGCGGCTGTGCGGGGCGTCCCGCGACGAGATGGTGGCGCTGCACCGGCGCTGGATCGTCGCCGACGAGGCCCGGCGCCGTGCCCGGACGGCCCCGCCGGAGGCGGCGGCACCCGGCCGGCCGGAGGACGCCGTCGGTTCGGGACGTCCGCCGGCGGGGGAGCGGTCGTCGGCGGGGGAGCGGCTGACGGTGATGGGGTCCGCGGGGGGCGGCTCCTCTGCCGAACCGGCCGGGCAGGGTGAGTCGGTCGGGTCGGCCGGGCAGGGTGAGTCCGTCGGGTCGGCCGGGCAGGGTGAGTCGGTCGGGTCGGCCGGGCAAGGCGATGACGTCGGGTCGGCCGGGCAAGGTGAGGCGGACGGGGCGGTCCACCCGGCCGCGTCGGCCGCGCCTGCCGGCTCCGCCGGTCCCGTCGGTCCCATCGGTCGGCCGGATGGGGTGGCGCCGGCCGGACCGGAGCCCGCGCCCGGCGCGGACACGGCCGCCGCCTCCGACCCCGTGGCCGTCATCGCGTCCCCGCCCGTGCGGCCGTCCGGCGCCCGGATCCGGCGGCGGCGCGTCCGCCTCGCCGCCGCCGCGGCGGCCGTCGTCGCCCTGACCGCCTCCGCCGCGCTCGCCCTGACGATGGACTCCCGCGCACCCAAGAGCTCCGTCGACGCGAGCGGCGAGTGGCACACCACGCCGGCCCGGCCCCTCGTCCCCGCCGGCCCCAGCAGCACGACCGCCTCCGCGACGCCGACGCCCTCCGCCCCGACCGGCACCCCCAGCCCCTCCGCCACCGCGTCCCCGACCACCACCGCCGCGCCGTCCGGGACCGAGAGCCCGCGCAGCGCGGCGCCGGAGCGGCGCCGGAGCGGCGTACCGCTGACCGTCGACGTGCGCCCGTACGTCTGGCGCGACCCGTGCAGCCAGGTGTACATGGTGGACAGGCCGCCCACCCGGGTCCCCCCGCCGCCCTCGGAGCAGGGCGCGCGCGGCTGGGCCGCCCCCCTGGGCGGGGTGCCCGGCGGGGACGTGTTGATGGAGCTGTCCGTGCAGGCCACGGGCGACGAGACGGTGGTGCTGCACGCGCTGCACGTACGGATGGTGGAGAAGGACGCGCCGCTGCCCTGGAACGCGTACACGATGGGTGTGGGCTGCGGCGGTGAGATGAGGCCCATGGGCCTCGACGTCAACCTGGACGCGGCGCAGCCGCGCGCCGTGCCCGTCGCGGGGCTGCAGGGCGACAGGGAGATCCCGGCGAGCGACTTCCCGTACAAGGTGTCCGCGGACGACCCCCAGATGCTGCGGGTCACGGCGCACACCACCGGGCACTCCGTGCGCTGGTACCTGGAGCTGGAGTGGAGCAGCGAGGGGCGGCGGGGGACGCTGCGCCTCGACGATCGCGGCCGGCCCTTCGCGACGAGCGCGACCACGGGGCGGCCCACCTTCGACTACCCGCTGGGCAGCGGCGGGTGGATCCCGCACGTCAGCGGGTGAGGGCCGGCGAACGGCCCGCCCGGTCGCCGCGCCACGTGGGCGCGGCGACCGGGGGCGAGCGTCAGAGGCGCTCGGGCGTCAGAGGCGCTCGGGCGTCCGGATGCCCAGCAGCGCCATGCCCTGGCGCAGCGTGCGCGCGGTCAGGTCGCACAGGAACAGGCGGTTCTCCACCTGCTCCGGCGTGGGCGCCTTGAGGACCGGGCACTCCGCGTAGAACGTCGTGTACAGCGACGCCAGCTGGTACAGGTACGCGGCCAGCCGGTGCGGCTCGTACGACGCGGCCACCTCGGTGAGCGTCTCCCCGAAGCGGTCCAGGTGCAGGCCCAGCGCGCGCTCCGCCGGGGCCAGCTCCAGCTCCGGGTGCGCGACCGGCTCGGCGTCGCCGGACTTGCGGACGATCGACCGGATACGCGCGTACGCGTACTGGAGGTACACCGACGTGTCGCCGTTCAGCGACACCATCTGGTCCAGGTCGAACTTGTAGTCGCGGGACGCGGACGTCGACAGGTCCGCGTACTTGATCGCGCCGATGCCGACCTGGGTGCCGCGCTCGGCGATCTCCTCCTCGGTGAGGCGCTCGGCCTCGGGCAGGCCCTCGGACTTCTCCCGGACGACCGCGGAGGCGCGCTCGATCGCCTCGTCCAGCAGGTCCACGAGCCGGACCGTCTCGCCCTCACGGGTCTTGAACGGCTTGCCGTCCTTGCCGAGGACCGTGCCGAACGCCAGCTGGACGGCCTTGACACCGTCGCCCAGCCAGCCCGCCCGGCGCGCCGTCTCGAAGACCATCTTGAAGTGCAGCGACTGCCGCGCGTCCACCACGTACAGCAGGGTGTCCGCGCCCAGCTTCTGCACGCGGTCGCGGATCGCGGACAGGTCCGTCGCCGCGTACCCGTAACCGCCGTTCGACTTGCGGACGATCAGCGGGACCGGCTTGCCGTCCGGGCCCTTCACGTCGTCGAAGAACACGCACAGCGCGCCCTCCGAGCGGACCGCGACGCCCGACTCCTCCAGGAGGCGGCACGTCTCGTCCAGCATGTCGTTGTAACCCGACTCGCCGACCACGTCCGGGTCGCGGACCTCCATGTCCAGCTTGTCGAAGACCGAGTAGAAGTAGATCTTCGACTCGTCGACGAAGCGCTGCCACAGCCGGATCGTCTCCGGGTCGCCGGACTGGAGCAGGACGACCCGGTCGCGGGCCCGCGCCTTGAACTCCTCGTCGGAGTCGAACAGCGCGCGCGACGCCTTGTACAGCCGGTTCAGGTTCGACATGGCCTCCTCGCCGGAGGCCTGCGTGTCGCCCGTGTCCGCCTTGTGGTCCAGCTCGTGCGGGTGCTCGATGAGGTACTGGATGAGCATGCCGAACTGGGTGCCCCAGTCGCCGATGTGGTGGCGGCGGACCACCTTCTCGCCCGCGAACTCCAGGATCTGCACCATCGCGTCGCCGATGACGGCGGACCGCAGGTGGCCGACGTGCATCTCCTTCGCCACGTTCGGCTGGGCGTAGTCGACGACCGTCGTGCCCGGCTCCTGCGCGTACGGCACGCCGAGGCGGTCGTCGGCGGCGCGGGCCGCCAGCGTGTCGACGATCGCCCGGTCGCTGACCGTGATGTTGAGGAAGCCGGGGCCGGAGACCTCGACCTCCTTCAGCACGTCGTCCGCCGGGAGCGCCTCGACGACCTTCGTCGCCAGCTCGCGCGGGTTGCCCTTGAGCTTCTTCGCGAGCGCCAGGATGCCGTTGGCCTGGAAGTCGGCCCGGTCGCTTCGTCGCAGCAGCGGGTCGGCGGAGCCGGCCTCCGGCAGGGCTGCCGAGAGGGCGTCCGCGAGGCGCTGCTGCACGGTCGAAGCGAGAGAAGGGACCGAGGCCATGAGCTTCCGTTCCTGTTTCGGGGGCTTGGGGTTCTGTGCCGTGTCGGTGTCGTGCTATTCCGGTTGTCAAGTGTCCCACGGCCGAGCAACCTCTTTCCCACGGCTTGCCCCCCCTGTGGACGACGGCGGACCGAGGACGACCCGCGCCTGTGGACAACCTCCGGTCCGGTTGTCCCGTCTGGGAGAATGGCCGAGGGGCGACGCCGCCCCGAGACCGACCCTCCGAAACCCGCAGAGAAAACCAAGGACGTGCCGATCGTGGCTCAGAGCAGCACCGAGACCGACTGGGTCTCCCGTTTCGCGGACGAGGTCATCGCCGAGTCGGAGCGACGTGCGCCTGGCAAACCGGTCGTCGTCGCCTCCGGCCTCTCCCCGTCCGGCCCCATCCACCTCGGCAACCTCCGCGAGGTCATGACCCCGCACCTGGTGGCCGACGAGGTCCGCCGCCGCGGGCACGAGGTCCGGCACCTGATCTCCTGGGACGACTACGACCGCTACCGCAAGGTCCCGGCCGGCGTCCCCGGGGTCGACGACTCCTGGGCCGAGCACATCGGCAAGCCCCTGACGTCCGTCCCGGCCCCGGCGGGCTCCCCGCACGCGAACTGGGCGGAGCACTTCAAGGCCGCCATGGTCGCGTCGCTCGCCGAGCTGGGCGTCGAGTTCGACGGCATCAGCCAGACGGAGCAGTACACGGGCGGCGCCTACCGCGCGCAGATCCTGCACGCGATGCGGAACCGTGCCCGGATCGACGCGATCCTCGACCGGTACCGGACGAAGGACAAGGCCACCGGCCAGCCCAAGGGCAAGGCGCAGCAGAAGCAGCAGAAGCCGGTCGACGAGGCCGAGCTGGAGGCCGCCGAGGGCTCCGGCGCGGCCAGCGAGGACGACGGCTCGGGCGGCGCCGGCGGGTACTACCCGTACAAGCCGTACTGCGGCCGCTGCGAGCGCGACCTCACGACCGTCACGTCGTACGACGACGAGACGACCGAGATGGCGTACGGCTGCGTGTGCGGCTTCTCCGAGACCGTGCGGCTGGAGGAGTTCGACCGCGGCAAGCTGGTCTGGAAGGTCGACTGGCCGATGCGCTGGGCGTACGAGGGCGTGATCTTCGAGCCCAGCGGCGTCGACCACTCGTCGCCCGGCTCGTCCTTCGTGGTCGGCGGGCAGATCGTCCGCGAGGTCTTCGACGGCGTCCAGCCGATCGGCCCGATGTACGCCTTCGTCGGCATCTCCGGCATGGCGAAGATGTCGTCCTCCAAGGGCGGCGTGCCCACGCCGGCGGACGCGCTGAAGATCATGGAGGCGCCGCTGCTGCGCTGGCTGTACGCGCGCCGCAAGCCGAACCAGGCCTTCAAGATCGCGTTCGACCAGGAGATCCAGCGGCTCTACGACGAGTGGGACAAGCTGGAGGCCAAGGTCGCGGACGGCACGGTGCTGCCGGCCGACGCCGCCGCGCACTCGCGCGCCGTGCGCACGGCCGCCGGCGAGCTGCCGCGCACGCCGCGCCCGATGCCGTACCGGACGCTCGCCTCGGTCGTGGACGTCACGGCCGGGCACGACGAGCAGACCCTGCGCATCCTCAGCGAGCTGGACCCGGCGAACCCGCTGTCCTCGCTCGACGAGGTGCGGCCGCGACTGGACCGCGCGGAGAACTGGATCACCACGCAGGTCCCGGCCGAGGCCCGCACCATCGTGCGTGACGAGCCGGACACGGAGCTGCTGGGCTCCCTCGACGAGGAGGGCCGCGAGTCGTTGCGGCTCCTCCTGGAGGGTCTGGACAGCCACTGGTCGCTGGACGGCCTGACGACGCTCGTCTACGGCGTCCCGAAGGTCATGGCCGGCTTGGAGCCGGAGGCGAAGCCGACGCCGGAGCTGAAGGTCGCCCAGCGCGACTTCTTCGTCCTCCTGTACCGCCTCCTCGTCAGCCGGGACACGGGTCCCCGCCTCCCGACGCTGCTCCTGGCGGTCGGCGCGGACCGCGTCCGCAAGCTGCTGGGCGCGTGACACCCGGGGCGGGCCGCCCCGGGTGACGGACGAAGGGCTCCACCCCGCGCGGGTGGGGCCCTTCGTCGATGCCGCGCCGTTCGGATGGTGCGGGGTCGCGTCCCGGGGACGACGAGGCGGGTGAGGCGGGGTGTGACTGGCGGGGTGGGTGCGGTGGGGTGGGGCCGGCGCGGTGGGTGCGGTGGATGACCGGTCCGGGTGCGGGGCGCGGGCGGAGGACGCCCGGTTTCGGGCGCCGGGGCGGAGGGCGGCACCCGGCCTCCGGGTCAGGCGATGTGCTCGGCTTCCAGCTCGGCCTGGTACCGGGTGATGAAGTCCGGGAGCAGCCGGCGGAGCAGGGGCACGGCGCGGGGGTGCTGGAGGCCGTAGGCGTTCGTGAGGTGGAGGGCCAGGGCGTCGGCGCTCGGCGGGTTGCCGTTCTCCCCGACGTACCCCTGGAACGCCTCGTACGCCGCGCGGACGTACTCGTCCTCCTCCGCCTCCGGGACGCGGTCGGCTTCCTCGGCGTGTGCCGCCGGGTCGTACGAGCCGGCGTAGGCGGTGTCCTGGGGCAGCGTGGGCGCGGAGAACCAGGGGCTGACGTGGTTGGCCGGGGCGGTGTGGTGCGGCTCGGGCTGCGGGGCGTGCGGCTGGGGCGCGGGCTCCGGCTGCTGCTCCTGCGGCTGGAGGTGCTCCTGAGTCTGCGGATACTCCTGGGGCTGGAGGTGCTCCTGGGGCTGCGGATACTCCTGGGGCTGGAGGTGCTCCTGCGTCTGCGGGTGGGGCTGGGGGCGCGGTGCCGGCTCGGGCTGCGGGTGGGGGGTGGGGCCGGGGTGCGGCTGCGGCTGGGCCTGCTGTCCGCCCGGTGCCGGGGTCTGGGCCTCGGTCGGGGCGGCGGTCCGAGTTGGGGCCTGGGCTTCGGCCGGGGCGGGGGCGGCGGTCTGGGCGGTGGTCCCGTCCGGTGCGGGCTGCGCCGCCCGGGCCTGCTGTGGCGCGGGGGCCGCCTGCTGCGGTGCCTGCTGTACGGGCGCCGCGGGCCGGGGCTCGGCGGACGCCGCCTGGGGCAGTTCCGCCACCGGGGCGGCCGCCAGCGGGGCGGGGGTCTCCTGGGCCACCGGGTTCGGGGGCAGCAGCATCGGTTCGACGCCCGCCGCCGCCAGGCCCGCCGGGGCGGTCTCCGCGAGCGGCACGCCGTACTTCGCGAGGCGCAGCGGCATCAGTGCCTCCACCGGTGCCTTGCGCCGCCACCCGCGTCCGAACCGGGCCTGGAGGCGCGCCTGGTAGATCAGCCGGTCCTGCTCCAGCTTGATCACCTGCTCGTACGACCGCAGCTCCCACAGCTTCATCCGCCGCCACAGCCGGAACGTCGGCACGGGCGACAGCAGCCACCGGGTGAGCCGCACGCCCTCCATGTGCTTGTCGGCGGTGATGTCCGCGATCCGGCCCACCGCGTGCCGGGCCGCCTCGACGGCCACGACGAACAGCATCGGGATGACGGCGTGCATCCCCACACCGAGCGGATCCGGCCATGCCGCGGCGCCGTTGAAGGCGATCGTCGCGGCGGTCAGCAGCCACGCCGTCTGCCGCAGCAGCGGGAAGGGGATCCGGAGCCAGGTCAGCAGGAGGTCGAGGGCCAGCAGTACGCAGATGCCCGCGTCGATGCCGATCGGGAAGACCAGGGAAAAGTCGCCGAAACCTTTCTTCTCGGCCAGTTCCCGCACTGCCGCATACGAGCCCGCGAAGCCGATCGCAGCGATGATCACGGCACCGGCGACGACGACACCGATCAAAACGCGGTGCATCCGTGTCAGTTGCATCGCGGCCACCCGCGGTCCCCTCCCTGGTCAGCATGCGCTTTCGCGGGCACAGCCTGGCACACGTGTGCGGGACCCGGCTGCCCGGGGGCGGCCGGATCCCGTCGTTCGGTCGCTGCCGGGGGCTACTTGTTGGCGGCGGCCACGGCGGCGACGGCGTCCTTGACGGCCTTCACCGTGCCCTCCATCAACTCGCCCGCGGCCGGGGCCTCGGCGCCCGCGTAACCGGTGCCGTTGTAGGAGACGGTGATCACCACGTTCTCCGTGCGGACCACGATCACGCCGTAGCGGAAGGTCTCGCCGGTCTTCTTCAGGGAGTAGCTGACGGCGCGGGCCTCGTTGCCGATGCCCGGCGCGGACGAGGTCCGCACGTCGATGGCGCCCTCGGCCGCCTTCGCCTCGGCGACCTTGTCCGTGTACTTGTCCTGCGCGCGCTTCTCGCCGCCGCCGAGCGTCGGGTCCGAGTCGAAGCGCAGCAGCGAGACGTCCAGCCAGCGGTAGTCGGAGCCCTTGACGCCCTTGTCCTCCAGGCCGTTCCACGAGCAGCTGCCGCGGCTGGTCATGTCGGAGGACTTGCCGGGCGTACCGGACTTCGTCTTCACCTCCGGCACGAGGTCCTCGACCGTCTTCGCGGTGACGGCCTTGCAGGCGTCCGGCAGCTTGGCGAACTTCGCCGGGGCGACGCTCGGCGCGGGCGCCGCCGTCGTGGCGGGCGCGGCCGAGGCCCCGCCCGCCGCCGACGCGGAGGGCGACGGGGACGCGCCGGAGCCGGGGTCGTCCGACGAGCAGCCGGCGGCGACGAGCATCACCGGGACGGCGGCGCAGGCGAGTATGCGGGTGAGACGCGGGGCTGATCGGTGCATGGTTCCTTCAGTCGCTCTGTCGCTTGTCGTACGAGTCGCTCGTACCGGCCTGTCATACGGGTCCGGGCGATCCGGCCCGGCCACGGTAGCCCGTCCGGGCGCCCGGACGGGGGCCGTCGGGGTACTCCGGCACGCGTCGGGGCGCGGTGCGCGAGCCTCCGGGGCCCGGCTACTCGTCGAACCGCTCGGCCAGACGGTCCGCCAGCCGGCGCGCCTTTTCCTGCAGTTCCTCACTGTCCGGAACCTCCCCGACACGCGTGGGCTGGGCCGCGTACCGCACGGTCACGATCACGTTCGATGTGCGGAACACCACGCTGACGACGCGCTGCTGGGTGACCGATCCGGCCGGGGTGAGGACGTCGTCGAGGAACGCCACGTCCCCCAGGTCGGTCAGCGTCCGGGACTCCAGGCCCTCGGGCGGTGTGGAGGCCGTGGGAGTGGGGGTGGGGGTGCCGGGGGAGACGGTCTGCGCCTGCTGCCCGCCGGGGACGAGGGCGGTGCCGGCCGTTCCGGGGGCGGCGGCGGGCTTGGATGCGCCGGTCAGGGGAGCGGCGGGGGCGGCGGGCTTGGACGCGCCGGTCAGGGGAGCGGCGGGCGCGCCGGTGCTCGGGGCCGCGGTGGTGGGGGGCGAGGCGGGGGCCAGGCCGGCGGCGGACTCCTTGGTCGTGTACACCTCCTGCGCCCGCGTCTCGTCGCTGACGGACGGGTCGTAGGAGACCACGCGCTCGAAGTCGAGGGAGAGGTGGTGGGTGGCGTCCGGGCCGTCCGCCTTCCAGGCGCAGCCGACGCGGCGGTCCGTGTCGTACGTGACGGCGGCGGTGCCGCGCAGGACGCGGTCGCGCTGCTCGACCGGCAGGGCGGTGACGGAGGGGAGCATGTCCTGCAGGGTGGCGAGGGGGACGGAGCCGCAGGGTTCGAAGAGGGTGCGGTAGCGGCCGGGCTGGGCGATGGTGCCGGCGGTGGTGCCGGTCTTGGCGTCGGTTCCGGAACTGTCTGTTCCGGAGTCGGAACTGCACCCGGCGAGGGCGGTCGCACTGACCGCCGCGAGGAGTGCGGCCAGACCGGATGCGTACGCCCTTCGCTGCACGGTTCCGGGCTCCCTTCCCTGCGGTCACGGTGAAAACAGCTTGCCGGTGGTCGGCGGCCGGTGAACACAATGTGTATCGCACGCGCGCCGTTACTGCCGGTCTGCTGTCATTTATGTCAGTTCTGGCATCGGATTTTGCGCTTTCTGGCTTTTCAGGGGGATCGAGGAAGTATGTCGTACGTCGAGGTTCCGGGTGCGAAGGTGCCCATTCGGATGTGGACGGACCCTGCCGCGGTGGAGGACGTCGCCCTCCAGCAGCTGCGGAACACCGCGACCCTGCCGTGGATCAAGGGGCTCGCCGTGATGCCGGACGTCCACTACGGCAAGGGCGCCACGGTCGGGTCCGTCATCGCCATGCACGGCGCGGTCTGCCCGGCGGCGGTCGGTGTGGACATCGGCTGCGGCATGTCGGCCGTCAGGACGTCGCTCACCGCGAACGACCTGCCGGGCGACCTCTCCGGGCTGCGGTCGCGGATCGAGCAGGCCATCCCGGTGGGCCGGGGGATGCACGACGAGATGGTCGACCCCGGGCGGCTCGAGGGCCTCGCGGCGACCGGGTGGGACGACCTGTGGGCGCGGTTCGACGGCATCGCGGAAGCGGTCAAGTTCCGTCAGGAACGGGCCACGAAGCAGATGGGAACGCTCGGAAGCGGTAACCACTTCGTCGAGGTCTGCCTGGATTCGACCGGATCGGTGTGGCTGATGCTGCACTCCGGGTCGCGGAACATCGGCAAGGAACTGGCCGAGCACCACATCGGCGTCGCCCGGAAGCTGCCGCACAACCAGGACCTGATCGACCGGGACCTCGCGGTGTTCGTCGCCGACACGCCGGAGATGGCCGCGTACCGCAACGACCTGTTCTGGGCGCAGGAATACGCCAAGCACAACCGCACGGTCATGATGGCGCTCCTGAAGGACGTGGTCCGCAAGGAGTTCAAGAAGGCCAGGGTGACCTTCGAGCGGGAGATCTCCTGCCACCACAACTACGTGGCGGAGGAGCGGTACGACGGCATGGACCTGCTCGTCACCCGGAAGGGCGCGATCCGTGCCGGGAGCGGCGAGTACGGCATCATCCCCGGTTCCATGGGGACCGGCTCCTACATCGTGAAGGGCCTCGGGAACGAGAAGTCCTTCAACTCCGCCTCGCACGGCGCCGGTCGGCGGATGAGCCGGAACGCCGCCAAGCGCCGGTTCTCCACGCGGGACCTGGAGGAGCAGACGCGGGGCGTGGAGTGCCGCAAGGACTCCGGCGTCGTCGACGAGATCCCCGGCGCGTACAAGCCGATCGAGAAGGTCATTGACCAGCAGCGGGACCTGGTGGAGGTCGTGGCGAAGCTGAAGCAGGTCGTCTGCGTGAAGGGCTGAGCCGGCCCGCCGGCCCGGCCCCGCGCGTCAGCCCTCCCGGTGCACCTTGTGGTTCGACGCCTGGGCGCGGGGCCGGACGACCAGCAGGTCGATGTTGACGTGCGGCGGCCGCGTCACGGCCCAGGTGATCGTGTCGGCCACGTCGTCGGCCGACAGCGGGTCGGGCACCCCCTCGTAGACCTTCGCCGCCCGCTCCGTGTCGCCGCGGAACCGGGTCGTGGCGAACTCCTCCGTCTTCACCATGCCGGGCGCCACCTCGATGACCCGGACCGGGGTGCCGACGATCTCCAGGCGCAGCGTCTCGGCGAGGACCCGGGCGCCGTGCTTGGCGGCGACGTAGCCCGCGCCGCCCTCGTACGTGGCGTGGCCGGCCGTGGAGGAGACCACGACGACCGTGCCGGCGCCGCTCCCGGTGAGCGCGGGCAGCAGGGCCTGCGTCATGTGGAGCGTGCCGATGACGTTCACCTCGTACATGCGGCGCCAGTCCTCGGGGTCGCCGCTCGCCACCGGGTCGGCGCCGAGCGCGCCGCCGGCGTTGTTGACCAGGACGTCGCAGCGGTCCAGGGAGGCCGCGAAGGCGTCGACGGCCGGGCGGTCGGTGACGTCGAGGGCGTACGCCGTGGCCTGGTGGCCGGCTTCGGCCAGCTCGGCGGCGAGGGCCTCGATACGGTCCTTGCGGCGCGCGGTGAGCACGACGCGGTGGCCGGCCGCGGCCAGGTGGCGCGCGGTCGCGGCCCCGATGCCGCTGCTGGCTCCGGTGACGACGGCGACGGGCAGGGCGGCGGCGGTCATGGTCTGCGTGCTCCTCGGGCCGGTGAGCGGTACGCCGCCAGCATAGGCGCGCCCCGGTGCCCGTGTGGGGTGTACATGATCATTGGCCGGGGCGGTCGTGGGCCGGTGGCGCGGGTCCCGCGTGGCCGGCCTCGGACGAGGGAGGGGAAAGCGGCACCTTCCGGACATGAGGACGAGGCGCGGGGGTGCTGGGGCGGTGCCCGTCGCGACGGTGGTGGACACGGCGTGGAACGGCGGTGCGGCCGACCGGAGCCCGGGTGGCGGCGGGCACCGCGTGCTCGTCCTGGAGACCGGCGACCCCTGTGTGTTCTGGCCGATTCCCACCCCCGCCCGGTTGATCCGGGAAGCCCCGGACGGTGAGACTCGGCTCGTGATCATCGAACGTGCGTACGCTCATGTGGCCTCCTGCGATGACGGCGAGTGGCCCTGGTCGGTGCCGTGTGTGCGGGCCCTGACGGGGGACGGGCTGCGCTTCACCGCGCCGGTGACCTTCCTCGTGGGCGAGAACGGGTCGGGCAAGTCGACGCTGGTGGAGGCGCTGGCGGAGGGGTTCGGCCTGGATTCCTGGGGCGGTTCGCACGACTGGCGGTACGCCACCGACCGGGGCCGGTCGGTGCTGGGGGAGCGGGTCCGGTTCGACGCGGCGTCACCGCGCGGGCGGCGGATGATGAGGAGCCGGGCGGCCCGCAAGGGCTTCTTCCTGCGGGCCGAGACGGCGCTCGACGCACTGGACCGGGAGGGTTTCGCCCCGGAGACGGTGAGCCACGGTGAGGGCTTCCTCGCGGCGTTCCGCGGGAAGTTCCTGCAGCCGGGGCTGTACGTGATGGACGAGCCCGAGGCCGCGCTGTCGTTCACCTCCTGCCTCGAACTGCTCGGGCACATCGACCGGTTGGTGCGGCAAGGCGGCCAGGTGGTGTGCGCGACGCACTCGCCGCTGCTGACCGCCCTGCCGGGAGCCGACATCGTCGAGGTGGGCGACCACGGGCTGCGCCGGGTCCCCTGGGGCGAACTGGCGCTGGTCGACCACTGGCGGCGGTACCTGGCCGATCCGCAGGCGTACCTGCGGCACGTCCTCGACCGGTCCGAGGCCCCGGGCTCGTGACGGGCGGCACGGGCCGGGGGCGCCCGGTCCCCGGCCGGGGCGGCGCTCAGTCCCGGGCCCAGGCTATGTACCCGTCGGGGCGGACCAGCAGGGCGCCGCGACGGGCGGGGTTCGCCCAGGTGGCCCGCACGACCCCGCCGGGCGCGGTGGAGATCTCCAGGGCGGCCGGGTGCGCGCCCCGGGGAGCGACCAGGACGAAGGAGCCCGCGCGCAACAACTCGTACAGACGGCCCTCGGCGAGGGAGAGGTCCGGGGCGCGCCGTCCGGCGAGGCGGTGCGCGCCGCGCCCGGCGGGGTAGGAGACGCCGATCCCGCTGAGCGTCCCCGTCACCTTGGCGGAGAGCGGCCGCACCGTGGTGACGAGGCGGACGGCGGCGGCGCGGGCGGCGCGCCGGAGCGGGGTGCGGGCCATGGCGAGGCGGATGATCGTCCCGCTGCCGCGGAGGACGGCCGTGCCGACCGGGTGCCGCTCGGCGTGGTAGCTGTCGAGGAGCGCCTCGGGATCCCGGGTGTCGCCGCGCAGGACGGCGGCGAGCTTCCAGGAGAGGTTCGCGGCGTCCTGGAGGCCGGTGTTCATGCCCTGGCCGCCGGCGGGGGAGTGGACGTGCGCGGCGTCGCCGGCGAGCAGGACGCGGCCCGCGCGGTAGGCGGGCACCTGTCGTTCGTCGCTGTGGAAGCGGGAGATCCAGCGGGCGTCGTGCATCCCGAAGTCCGAGCCGAGGGCGCGGCGGGCGATGCCGCGGAGCTCGTCGAGGTCGACGGGGGCGCCGTCCGGGACCTGGCGGCGCCGGTCCCAGCCCATGACGCGGTACCAGCCGTCACCGAACGGGGCGGTGAACGCGAACGCGTCGCCCTTGCCGTCGGCGGCCAGCACGTCCTCGGGCGGATCCGTCAGGCGGACGTCCGCCAGGACGAGCGAGCGGACCACGGGGCGGCCGGGGAACGGCAGGCCGAGCTGGTCGCGGACCGTGCTGCGGACGCCGTCCGCGCCGACCAGGTAGCGGGCGCGGAGCCGGACGGCCGCGCCGCCGCCTGTCGAGGGGGCGAGTTCGGCGGTGACGCCTTCGGTGTCCTGTCGCAGGGCGCGCAGCACCGTGTCGTGGCGGAACTCCACGCCGGCGGCGCGGGCGCGGCGCTCCAGCAGGCGCTCCACTTCGTACTGCGGGGTGACGAGCAGGTAGGGGAAGCGGGAGCGCAGTCGCGAGAGGTCCAGCGACAGCCTGCCGAACAGGCGCAGCCGGGTGAGGGTCGTGCCCGTCCCCACCAGCTCGTCCGCCAGGCCGCGGGCGTCGAGGAGCTCCAGGGTCCGGGCGTGGACGCCGAAGGCGCGGGTGAGGTTGCCGGTCGCGTGGGAGCGGCGCTCGACGAGCGTGACGCGGAGCCCGGCCGCCGCGAGGTCGCCCGCGAGCAGCATCCCGGTGGGGCCCGCGCCCACGACGACGACGTCCGCGTCGGTGTGCGTGCGGGTGTCGGTGCCCGGTTCGCCGGTCATGCCGATGCTGGTCATGCCTGCCTCCTCTGGCCGACCCGTGAGGGCCAACGGCCGTGGGCCAACGAATGTTGGTCAACGCTTGTTGGCGAATGTAGGACCGAAGGGGCTGGCGTGTCAACACTTGTTGGCCTACAGTCGTTGGCATGAAGCACGAAGCCGTCGCCGACACCCCCGCGGACCCCGCCCACGCCCCGCGCCGCTCGGACGCCACCCGCGCCGCGATCCTCGAAGCGGCCCGGGAGCGGTTCGCCGCGGACGGCTACGAGCGCGCCACCATCCGGGCGATCGCCCGCGACGCGGGCATCGACCCGTCGATGGTCATGCGCTACTACGGCAACAAGGAGGGCCTGTTCACCGCGGCCTCCGAGATAGACCTGCGGATACCGCGCCTGGGCGCCGTGCCGGCCCGGCACGTCGGCGCCGTCCTCGTCACGCACTTCCTCGACCGCTGGGAGGCCGACGACGTCCTGACGGGCATGCTCCGCGTCGGCGTCACCAACGAGGCGGGCGCCGAGCGGATGCGGGAGATCTTCAAGGCCCAGCTCGGGCCGGTGGTGGCGGGGGTCTGTCCCGATCCGGCGGACGCCCCGCGCCGCGCCGCGCTCGTCGCGTCGCAGATCCTCGGCATGGCGCTCGCCCGGTACGTGCTGCGGTTCCCGCCGGCGGCCACGATGTCGCGCGACGAGCTGATCGCCTGGCTCGCCCCGACGATCCAGCGGTACCTGACCGCGAAGCAGCCGTAGCGGCCCGGCCGTGACGGCGGGGCGTCAGGCCGTCGCGCCGCCGAACTCGCGCAGGGCCGTGCGGACGATGTCGTCCAGGCGGGAGTGGTGGGCGCCGCGCCAGTACACGCGGTCGCAGGCCGTGCAGCGGGCGAAGACGTCGTACGTGCGCCGGGTGCCGTGCTCCAGGCGCTCGCGCACCTCGTCCTTGTCCGCCTCGGTCAGCACGCCGTTGCAGGCCGTGCAGCGGGTCCACGGGGCGAGGCGCGGGGCGAAGCGCTCCAGCACGTCGCGCAGCTGCTCGTCCGGCTGGTGGCTGTAGACGTACGCGCCCGCCCACAGCTCCCGGCGGCGCAGCAGCCCCCGGTCGCGCGAGAGCATCACCCGCCGCTCCCGGGCCGACTGCGCGGCCAGCGCGGCGTCGCCGATGTCCTCGCTCTCGTACGCCGCGTCCACGCCCAGCAGCCGCAGCCGCCGCGCGAGCGTGCCCAGGTGGACGTCGAGCAGGAACCGGAGCGGCGCCCCCGGCACCTCCTGCGGGCGCCGCACACCCCGCACCTCGACCTCCTCGCCGGCGGTCGGCACGTGCGCGGTGGGGACCGGTTCGCCGGACACCAGCAGGGCGCCCACCTCGGTGAGCGGCACGCCGAGCGACTCGACGACGTGCCCGAGCGTCGACGCGCCGTCCGTCACCAGGGCCGTACGGCCGGCGCGCCGGGGCGCCGGCACGAACAGGTCGAGTTCGGGCGCGAAGCTGATGTGGATCTCCGGTCCGTTCACGCGGTCAGGATGCCATCGGGCGGCCCGCCCCAGCCAGGTCATTTCCCGACCGGTACCGAGGCCCGTGCCGGTGCCGAGGCCCGTGCCGTCCACGGTCGCCGGCCCGTGCCGCCGGGACCCGTGCCGCCGGGACCCGTGCCGCCCACGGCCGTCGTCCCGGTCCGTGTCGTCCACGACCGCCGGCCCCCGTCGTCCGGCCCGCCGCGGCCGCCGGCCCGCTCCGGACCGGCACGGCTCCGGCCCGCGTCCTCCGGCGCCCCCGCTCCTACGCCACCGCCCTGAAGTGGGACGCCACCCGGCCGTCCTCGTCCACCACGTGGAAGGCCACCCCCGGGGGCGCCGCGCGGTCGGTGAACCCCTCGCCGGCCTCCCACGGCATCCGTACCGTCGACACGACGCCCGGGGCCACCACCAGCGGACGACCGGCGAACGTGGTGACGGCCGGGGTGTGGGCGTGGCCCGTGAAGAGAGCCGGGACGTTCGGGCGGCCGGTCAGCAGGCGGGCCAGGTCGTCGGCGTTCAGGAGGTTCATCCCGTCCACCACCGGGTGGTGCAGCGCGGCCGGCGGATGGTGGAAGGCCGGCAGGGCGGGCGTACCGCCCAGGTCGTCCAGGGTCCGCTCCAGCCAGCCGAGCGTCTCCGCGTCGAACCGGCCCGCGTCCTCGCCCGGGATCGTCGAGTCGCACATCAGCAGGGCGTGGCCCGCCACGTGGTGCACCCGGTTCACCGCCGCGCCGGGGTCGCCGGACCCGTCCTCACCCAGCAGGACCTTCCGGTAGGCCGCCCGGTCGTCGTGGTTGCCGGGGCAGGTGTACGCGGGTGCCCGCAGCTCCGCCAGCACCTCCGCGGCCAGCGCGTACTCCTCGGGCGCCCCGTGGTCCGCGATGTCGCCGGTGACCAGCACCGCGTCGGGCTGCCGGGACAAGCCGCCCAGGTACCGGACGACGCGGACGGCGCGCTCCGTCGCGCGCTCGGTTCCGTCGAGGTGCAGATCGCTGATGTGGGCCAGCAGCACGGGATCCCCCTTGGACGTGCCTAATGGTAAGAGGACTCTAAACCATTAGATCCGGCTCGTGCGGTCCGATGTCACCCGACATGGCCGACGCCCTGGTCGACGCTCGGCGCCAGGCGTCCGGGGGAGTGGTCGGAGAGGCGGCCGTCCTGCGGTTCGAAGCCCGTCCAGCGGATGCGCGGCTCCCCGCGGGTTCGTCACCCACCTCTCGGATTCGCGGCCCGTCGCCCGATCAGGGCCCGCTTCACGGCACGAAGCCCACCCCGGGGCATGCCACCCGAGGCATGCCATCCCACGGCGGGAAGCCCACCCCGAGGCGCCGCCTGGCACGGGCGGCAGGCGTGGGGGAACGACGGACGCGCGGGCGCCGACCCGTCGGCCCTGCACGCCGACGCCGACGCCGACCCGTCGGCCCTGCACGCCGACGCCGACGCCGACCCGTCGCCACCGCCCGTCACACGTCGGCGCCGACCCGTCCACACCCCACGCGACGGCACCGCCGCGTCGCCCCGCGCCCGCGGCGCGGCGGCCGTCAGGGCCAGACGAGGCAGTACGGCTGGTGGCCGGCCTCGTGGAGCCGTACCGAGAAGTCCTGCCACTCGTGCAGCAGCTGGTAGACGTCGAACGCGTCGCGCGGCCCGCCCCGGTCCGGGACCGTCGACCAGATGAAGGCGGCGGCGCCCACGGACTCCTCGCCGACGCCGCGCAGCGGGTCGACGACCGTCATCGGCAGCTTCACCACCGCGTAGTCGGGGTGCAGCACCACCAGTTCCAGCGGCGGCACCTTGTGCAGGGGCATGCCCTGGAGGCCGGTCAGCACCATGGCGGCTATGGTCTCCGGCTTGATCTTGGTGAACATCCCGCCCATGCCCAGCTCGTCACCGCCGAGCTCCTCCGGCCGCATCGAGATCGGCACGCGCGCGGCCGTGGCGCCGTTGGGCGCGCCGAAGTACTTGTAGGTCACCCCCATGCGGCCACCCCTGCTCCCCAGGGGATCGGTCCCCAGGGGCTCGCTTCTCGCGGGGCCCTCCCGCTGAGGGCCATCATCCCGCCGTACGGGCTCCCGCGGGGCGGGATCGTCCCGCTGTCGCCGGTGCCTCCCCCGCCGGGCACGCTCGGGGCCCAGATCGCCGGTCCCCTCGCCCAGTCCGCCACCGCGATGCATATCTCCACCCGACTGCTTGCAGGGCGACACGGCCCCCGCCGCGCAACCCGATCATCGTGTCAGTGACCTCCCCCGCGGACGAGTGGTGAAACACCTGTCCGCAAGAACGTCCCGGCCTCTGACACCATGGTTTCCGTGAGCTCTCCCTATGACGCCCCAGTTTCGCAGACGCGGAGGGCCGATGCCTTGCCGGAAACAAGGTCCGGAAACTCCGTGATCTCTCAGCTTCGCCCGAGCGGGGGAACGTCCTTGTGAAACAAGATCGTGAGGGAAGGCATCGCGCCGAAGCAAGGCCGACCGGCCGATTGTCGTGAAACCGGATGCCGTGAAAGGGAACACGGCTCGCCCCACCTCTGCGGGACCGTCCCGCCGCTCCTTCGGCGGTGGCGCCCGCACCAGCCGTCCGCCCACTCGTTCTCGCAGGTCAGGACCCACGTGTCGTACTCATACGAAGCCCCAGTCTCACAGTCGCTCTTCGACCGCGCCTCCCAGGTGACGCCCGGCGGCGTGAACTCCCCCGTCCGGGCCTTCCGCGCCGTGGGCGGCACGCCCCGCTTCATGGTGTCCGGTACGGGGCCGTACCTCACCGACGCGGACGGGCGCGAGTACGTCGACCTCGTCTGCTCCTGGGGGCCGATGATCCTCGGCCACTCCCACCCCGAGGTGATCGCCGCCGTGCAGGCGGCCGTCGCGCGCGGCACCTCCTTCGGCACGCCGGGTGAGGGCGAGGTCGCGCTCGCGGAGGAGATCGTGGCGCGGGTCGCCCCGGTCGAGCAGGTGCGGCTCGTCTCCAGCGGCACCGAGGCGACCATGTCGGCGATCCGCCTGGCCCGCGGCTTCACCGGCCGCAGCAAGGTGATCAAGTTCGCGGGCTGCTACCACGGCCACGTGGACGCGCTGCTGGCCGCCGCCGGGTCCGGCGTGGCCACCTTCGGGCTGCCCGACACCCCCGGTGTCACGGGCGCGCAGGCCGGCGACACGATCGTGCTGCCCTACAACGACCTGGAGGCCGTCCAGGAGGCGTTCCACCGCCACCCGGGCGAGATCGCCTGCGTGATCACCGAGGCGTCCCCCGGCAACATGGGCGTCGTCCCGCCCCGCCCCGGCTTCAACCAGGGCCTCAAGGACGCCTGCGCCAAGAACGGCGCGCTGTACGTCTCCGACGAGGTCATGACCGGTTTCCGCACGTCCAAGGCGGGCTGGTACGGCGTGGACGGCGTCACGCCCGACCTGATGACCTTCGGCAAGGTCATGGGCGGCGGCTTCCCGGCCGCGGCCTTCGGCGGCCGCGCCGACGTCATGGCGCACCTCGCGCCGGCCGGCCCCGTCTACCAGGCGGGCACGCTCTCCGGCAATCCCGTCGCCACCGCCGCGGGCCTCGCGCAGCTGCGGCTGCTCGACGACGCCGCGTACGAGAAGGTCGACGCGGTCTCGCGGGAGATCCAGGGCCTGGTGACGGACGCGCTGGCCAAGGAGGGCGTGGCGCACCGGCTGCAGAACGCCTCCAACATGTTCTCGGTCTTCTTCACCGACCGCGAGGTCCGCGACTACGAGGACGCCAAGCGGCAGGAGTCCTTCCGCTTCACCGCGTTCTTCCACTCGATGCTGGCGCAGGGCGTCTACCTGCCGCCGTCCGCCTTCGAGTCGTGGTTCGTGTCGACGGCCCACGACGAGCGCGCCGTCGAGCGGATCGCCGCCGCGCTGCCCGCCGCCGCCCGTGCCGCGGCGGAGGCCACGGAGGGCGCGGCATGACGGGCGTGCGGTCGGAGGACGTGACCGTCGTCCACCTGATGCGCCACGGCGAGGTGCACAACCCGGACGGCATCCTGTACGGCCGCCGCGCCGGGTACCACCTGTCGGAGCTGGGCCGCCGGATGGCCGACCGGGTCGCCGAGCACCTGGCCGGGCGGGACGTCGCGTACGTCGTGGCGTCCCCGCTGGAGCGGGCGCAGGAGACGGCGGAGCCGATCGCGAGGACGCACGACCTGAGCCTCGCCACGGACGAGCGGCTGATCGAGGCGGCCAACGTCTTCGAGGGCAAGACCTTCGGCGTCGGCGACGGCGCGCTCCGCAAGCCGGGCAACTGGCGGCACCTGACCAACCCGTTCCGGCCGTCGTGGGGCGAGCCCTACGTCGAGCAGGTGGTGCGGATGATGGGCGCGCTCGGCGCGGCGCGCGACGCGGCCCGCGGGCGCGAGGCGGTGTGCGTCAGCCACCAACTGCCCATCTGGATAGTGCGGAGCTTCGTCGAGCAGCGCCGGCTGTGGCACGACCCGCGGCGCCGGCAGTGCACGCTGGCGTCGCTGACGACGTTCACGTACCAGGGCGACAGGATCGTCTCGGTCGGCTACAGCGAACCGGCCCGCGATCTCGTTCCGGCGCACCTGCTCGCGGGTGCCAAACCGGTGAAGGGAAAGTCGAAGGCATTCGGCGCCTGACGCTCCCGAGTCGATGATCCCGGCGTCGGAGTAACCGTTTCGTCACTCAGACGATCATGTGATTATCGGCGGAACCCCGCTTCCCCTTTCCGCATCTCCCGGAGTGCCGGGCCGGAACGCGCCCGGCGCACCCGAGAGCGGAATGGGGGAGCGGTATGCGCGCGGTCAGTCGAAGGGGTTTGCTGGGAGCGGGAGTCGGCGCCGCGGCCGCCCTCGGGACGGGCGGCTGCGGCGCCCTCGGGGGCGACCGCGGAGACGGCGCCCGCCCCCCGGGGGCCGGCGACGGGAACCCGCCGGGCGGTGGACCCGGGGACGGCGGGGGCGGCGGTACGCGGCAGGGGCGCCCCCTCGGCGACGGCTCCACCGCCGACACGGGGAAGCAGCCCCACCAGCCCGCCCGCCCCGCCCCCCTGGAACCGGGCCAGACCCCGCCGCAGTTCGTGGTCTTCTCCTGGGACGGCGCCGGAGAGGTCGGAAACGGCCTCTTCCCCCGCTTTCTCGACCTCGCCAGGGACCACGGCGCGGCGATGACGTTCTTCCTCTCCGGGATCTACCTCCTCCCCGAATCGAAGAAGACCCTCTACCGCCCGCCGCGCAACCGCCCCGGCGCCTCCGACATCGGTTACCTCACCGACGCGCACATCAGGGAGACCCTGGAAAACGTCGGGCGGGCCTGGCTCGACGGCCACGAGATAGGCACCCACTTCAACGGCCATTTCTGCGGCGGCCCCGGATCCGTCGGGAACTGGACCCCCGACGACTGGCGCGAGGAAATCGACCAGGCGGTGAAATTCGTCACCGAATGGAAGACCCACACCGGCTGGACCGACCTCGACCCGCTCCCCTTCGACTACCGCAGGGAACTGGTCGGCGGCCGCACCCCCTGCCTCCTGGGCCGCGACGGCCTGCTGCCCACCGCCGGCAGGCTCGGCTGGCGCTACGACGCCTCGTCGCCCGGCGGCCTCCAGGTCTGGCCCGACAAGCGGGAGGGCCTGTGGGACCTGCCGCTCCAGGCCGTACCGTTCCCCGGCCACTCCTTCGAGGTCCTGTCGATGGACTACAACCTCCTCGCCAACCAGTCGAAGAACTCCACCCAGGGCGTTCCCTCGCGGTACCCCGGCTGGAGGAAGCAGGCCACCGAGGCGTATCTGGCCGGATTCACACGCGCGTACGAAACGAATCGGGCGCCCTTCTTCATCGGCAACCACTTCGAGCAGTGGAACGGCGGAATCTACATGGACGCCGTCGAAGAGGCGCTCAAAGGAATGGCCGGAAAGAAGGACGTGCGCCTCGTCTCCTTCCGGCAGCTCGTCGACTGGCTCGACGCGCAGGACCCCAAGATCCTGGAGAAGCTCCGCTCCCTGGGGGTGGGAGAATCCCCGACCGGCGGCTGGAACGCCTTCCTTCGGGCTTAACCCGACTTCACAAGGGGCTTTACGGGCACCCAGGGGGCCGGGCAAGATCCGGAAAACGGCCATGCGAAACTTTTCACATGAGCCACAGCCGTGCCCACCGAGGCCTCCTGCTCACCGCCGGCGCCCTGGCGGCCGCGCTCGCGCTGACCGCGTGCAGCGGCAGCCCCAAGGGCACGTCCGGCGGGGGCGGCAACACGAACTTCGTCACCAACATCGGCGGCATCGCGACCATCGCCAAGGGCGAGCGCCCCGCGCTCAACGAGCTCGCGGGCGAGACGCTCGACGGCGGCCGGCTCGACGTCGCCGACCTCAAGGGCAAGGTCGTCGTCCTCAACCTGTGGGGCGACTGGTGCAACCCCTGCCGCGCCGAGGCGCCGCACTTCGTGAAGGTCGCCGGTGAGCTGAAGCCCCGGGGCGTCGAGTTCGTCGGCATCAACACCCGCAGCGACAAGCTCGAATCGATCAAGTTCGAGAAGGACTTCAAGGTCCCGTACCCGAGCCTCTACGACCGGTACGGCAAGCTCGTCCTCAACGGCTTCCCCAAGGGGGCGGTCCAGCCGCAGGCCATCCCCTCGACCCTCGTCCTCGACCGTGACGGGAAGATCGCCGCGCGCGCCCTGAAGGCGCTCTCCGAGAAGGAGCTGCGCTCGATGATCGAGCCGGTGCTCGCCGAGAAGGCCGGCGGGCAGTAGCCCATGAACGAGACGGTCTTCAGCGGGGCCCTCCTGCTGGCCCTGCCCGTCGCCGTCCTCGGCGGCCTGGTCTCCTTCTTCTCCCCCTGCGTGCTGCCCCTCGTCCCCGGCTACCTCTCGTACGTGACCGGGGTCACCGGCACCGACCTGGCCGAGGCGCGGCGCGGCCGGATGGTGCTCGGCGCCGGCCTGTTCGTCCTCGGCTTCTCCGCCGTCTTCGTCTCCGGCGGCGCCCTGTTCGGCTACTCGGGCCAGACGCTCCTGGAGTACCGCGAGGTCCTGGGCAGGGTCCTCGGCGTGGTCATGATCCTCATGGGCCTCTTCTTCATGGGGCTCATGCCGTGGCTCACCCAACGCGAGTTCCGGTTCCACAAGCGGCCGGCCGCCGGCCTCGTCGGCGCGCCGGTCATCGGCGTGCTCTTCGGGATCGGCTGGACGCCGTGCGTCGGCCCGACGCTCACCGCCGTCAACGCGCTCGCGCTCAGCGAGGCCAGCGCCGGGCGCGGCGCGCTGCTCACCCTCGCGTACTGCCTCGGGCTCGGCGTGCCGTTCATCGTCGCCGCCGTGGCCTTCCGCAAGGCGCTCGGCGCGTTCGGCTGGGTCAAGCGGCACTATGCCTGGGTGATGCGGATCGGTGGCGGCATGATGATTCTGACCGGCCTGCTCCTGCTGACCGGCGCGTGGGACGCGCTCGTGCAGGAGATGCAGAGCTGGTCCAGCAGTTTCCAGGTGGGGATCTGAGGTCACCATGAGCAACACCGAACAGACCGGGCAGGCCGGGCGGTCCGAGGAAGCCGGGCGGGCCGCGGCGGACGAGCAGTCCCTCGGCGCCGCCGGCGAGCGGCTTTCGACCGCCCCGGACCAGGACCCCGAGCCCGCGTCCGCCGGACTGCCCGCCCTCGGCTTCGTCGGCTGGATCCGCTGGTTCTGGCGGCAGCTGACCTCCATGCGGGTCGCGCTGATCCTGCTGTTCCTGCTCTCCCTCGGCGCGATCCCCGGCTCCCTCATCCCGCAGAACGGCGTGGACGAGACGAAGGTCGCCGCCTTCAAGAAGTCCCACGAGACGCTCGCGCCGATCTACGAGAAGCTCCAGCTGTTCGACGTCTACAGCTCGGTGTGGTTCTCCGCGATCTACATCCTGCTGTTCGTCTCCCTCATCGGCTGCATCGTCCCGCGCACCGGGCAGTTCGTCGGCCAGCTGCGCAGCCGCCCGCCGGCCGCGCCCAAGCGGCTCACGCGCCTCCCCGCGTACACGACCTGGCGCACCGGGGCCACGCCCGAGCAGGCCCGCGAGGCGGCCCTGAGACTGCTGCGGAAGAACCGCTTCCGGGCGCACGCGGCGGGTGACGCGGTCGCCGCGGAGAAGGGCTACCTCCGCGAGGCCGGCAACCTCGTCTTCCACATCGCACTGATCGTGATGCTCGTCGCCTTCGCCGCCGGGCAGCTGTTCCGGTCCGAGGGCGGCAAGCTGATCGTCGAGGGCGACGGCTTCGCCAACACGCTCAGCCAGTACGACGACTTCCGGTCCGGCTCGCTGTTCTCCCTGGACGACCTCAGCCACTTCAGCTTCGAACTGAAGCGGTTCACCGGTACGTACGAGGCGACCGGCCCGCAGCGCGGCACGCCCCGCACCTTCGAGGCAGGCATCACGTACTCCGAGGACGGCGGCCCCGACAAGGAGGCCGTGGTCCGGGTCAACGAGCCGCTGGAGGTCGACGGCGCCAAGGTCTACCTGATCGAGCACGGGTACGCCCCCGTCGTCACCGTCCGGGACGGCAAGGGCGAGATCGTCCGGCGGAGCCCGGTACCGCTGCTGCCGCTCGACGCCAACGTCACCTCGCAGGGCGTCGTCAAGGTGAAGGACGGCTACCGCGACAAGAACGGCAAGCGGGACCAGCTGGGCATCCCGCTGTTCTTCGTGCCGACCTTCGCCGGCGAGGGGCAGGGCCAGATGTTCTCCGTGTTCCCCGCGCTCGTGGACCCGCGGCTGAGCGTCTCCGCGTACCACGGCGACCTGCGCGCCGACTCGGGCGTGCCGCAGAACGTGTACCAGCTGGACACCAGCAAGATGAAGCCGTTCAAGGACGCGAACGGCGAGATCCTGAAGAAGCAGCTCAAGCCCGGCGAGACCTTCACGCTGCCGGACGGGGCCGGCTCGATCACCTTCGAGAGGGAGGTCAAGGAGTGGGCCAGCTTCCAGATCAGCCAGCAGCCCGGCAACGGCTGGGCGCTGGCCGGCGCCGTCGCCGCGATCCTGGGCCTCGTCGGCTCGCTGTTCATCCAGCGGCGCCGCGTCTGGGTCCGGGCCGTCGAGGGTGAGGACGGCGTGACCGTCCTGGAGATGGCGGGGCTGGGGCGGAGCGAGTCCGCGAAGCTCCCCGAGGAGCTGGCCGAGCTGGCGGCCGCCCTCCACTCCGTCGCGCCCACCGCACCGCCCGCGCCCGCGGACGACGCACCGGCGAACGACGCCGAGAACCGTGACGCCGCCGGCCACGACCCCGTGGACGACGGCGCCGAACCCGCCGAAGAGGCTGTTCCCGCCGAAGGGGCATCGCAGTGATCATCGCCGCCGCCAACGAGAACCTGGCGCACATCAGCAACGTCCTCGTCTACTCGGCCATGGCCGTGTACACGCTGGCGTTCCTCGCGCACATCGCCGAGTGGGTGCTCGGCAGCCGCAGCAAGGTCGGCCGCACCGCCGCCGCCCTCACCGTCCCCGCCGGCGGCGCGGCCGCCGCGCCCGCCGTCCAGGTGCGCGGCAAGCAGGCCGCCGGCACCGCCGTGCTCGACGAGCCCACGATCGTCACGCGCGGCGCCGCCGGGGCGCGGAACGTCCCGGACGGCCCCGGCGCGGCCGCCGGCGACGAGAAGGGCGACCTGTACGGGCGCGTCGCCGTGTCGCTCACCACGCTGGCGTTCCTGCTGGAGGCCGGCGGCGTCGTCTCCCGCGCCCTGTCCGTGCAGCGGGCGCCGTGGGGCAACATGTACGAGTTCTCGCTGACGTTCTCCACCGTCGCGGCCGGCGCGTATCTCGCCTTCCTCCTCGCCGGGAAGAACGTCCGCTGGCTCGGCCTGCCCCTGGTCACCACCGTCCTCCTCGACCTGGGCCTCGCCACGACCTGGCTCTACACCGAGAGCGACCAGCTCGTCCCCGCCCTCGACTCGTACTGGCTGTGGATCCACGTCTCCACCGCGATCTTCTGCGGCGCGGTCTTCTACATCGGCGCCGTGACCACGCTGCTGTACCTGCTGCGCGACGGGTACGAGGCCAAGGTGGCGCGCGGCGAGACGCCGGGCGCGTTCACCCGGTCGGTCATGGAGCGGCTGCCCGCCGCCGCGACGTTCGACAAGTTCGCGTACCGCGTCAACGCCGCCGTCTTCCCGCTGTGGACGTTCACGATCATCGCGGGCGCCATCTGGGCCGGCGACGCGTGGGGCCGCTACTGGGGCTGGGACGCCAAGGAGGTCTGGTCCTTCATCACCTGGGTCGCCTACGCCGCGTACCTGCACGCCCGCGCGACGGTCGGCTGGAAGGGCCGCAAGGCGTCGTACATCGCGCTCATCGCCTTCGCCTGCTGGCTGTTCAACTACTACGGCGTGAACCTCTTCGTGAACAGCCTGCACTCGTACGCGGGCGTCGAGTGACCCCTCCGCGGCGGTAGCGGCCGCGGCCACCGGCCACGGTCGCCGGCCGTGGTCGCGGCCGTGGGAGCGGTGGCGGGGGCCGCGTCACCGCGCGACGCTGGAGGCATGGACAGGGACGCACTCCCGGCCGCCGGGACCCCCGGTGACCGGCACGTCCTGCGGTTCACGGTCCCCCTCGGCCGCCCCGAGGAGGACGTGTGGCCGGCCGTCGCGGACCGCGGCGGGCTGGCCTCCTGGCTGGCCGCCGTCGACGTGCTGGAGCCCCGCCTCGGCGGGGCGGTCGTCCTGCGCGGCCTCGACGAGCCCGGCGGGCCCGCCGTGTCCGGGACGGTCACCGCGTGGGACGTGGAGCGGGTCGCCGAGTACTCCCTGCGGGGCGACGCGGGGCGGCTCCGCTTCCACCTGGAGCCCGGCGAGCACGGGGACCGGGACGCCACCGTGCTGCGCGTCACGCACACCTTCGAGGGCCCCGACCACCTGCGCCGCGCCCGTCTCGCCGCCTGGCCGGCCCGCTTCCACCACCTGGCCACCGCGCTGTAGACCCGCCCCGACCGGCCCGCACCGCACCCGACCGGCCCGCACCGCACCCGGCCGGGAGCCCCGCGCCCGGCCACGGGCCCCGACCCACGGGTGCCCGGCCTACGGGCGCCGCGGCGGCAGGCAGTCCGCAGCGGGCGGCTCGCCCTCCGGCCACGCCATGGCCACGAACCGGGGCGCGCCCCGCGTCAGCTGCACCACCGGCACCGCCTTGTTGTGCGGGTTGCCGTGGTTGTCCAGGCAGATCCAGCCGCTCGCCCCCGGCACCTTCAGGGACCCCTTCACCTGCGGCCACTGCCGTGCCACGTCCGCGAGCGGCGGGACGTGGTCGCCCGGGGGCGTCGCCTCCCGGACGGCCCGCACGGCCGTCGCCATCGCGTCGTACGCGATGATCGTCTGCCCGTCCGCGAGCGCGGTCCGCCCGATCGGTCCCGCCGGCGCCTTCGCCACCGTGCCCAGCGTCCGGACGAACTCCTCGTACGCCGCCGTCGAGCCGCCCGTCTCCGGCGGCCGGTACCCGGGCCGCGCCCGCCACGCGTCCGGGTGCGCCAGCGCCGCGTAGCGGACCGTCAGCCCCGTGTCGAGCGCCGACCGGTCCAGCTGCGGGTCCCCGCCCAGGTACGAGGCCTCGTCGCCGGTCAGCACCGTGATCCGGAGGTCCTGGCAGCCGCGTGCGCCCAGCGCGTTGATGAACTGCCGCAGCTGCGTGTGCCGCCCGGCGAAGAACACCGTCCTCGCGCCCGCGTCGCACACCAGGTGGGTGATCCGCCGGAAGGTGTTGGCCGTCGTGCCCTCGGCGTTGGGGTCGGCGTCGGACGTGAACAGCTGCGACTCGTGCGGGGAGCGGGCCAGCAGGCGGGAGAAGGCGTTCTTCAGGGTGTCCGTGTAGTGGTCGCCGGTCCGCGTGTCGTGCACGAGCAGTGCCTTCGCGGCGTCCACCCGGCCGAAGTGGGCGAGGGCGCGCGCCTCGTCGCCGTTGGTGGGGGAGACCCGGGCGAGGCCGGGGAAGCGGAGGGCGCCGGGTCCGTTGGCGATGTCGTCGGCGGTGATCGTGGTGCCCACGACGGCGATGCCCGCCCGGGTCAGCTCCCCCACCGCCCTGCTCACGGGGCCGCTGCTGGTCGCGATGCCGGACACGGCCCGCAGCCGGTGCGGGGCGCCCGTCATGGTCTTCAGCTGGTCGACGGCCGTCTTCCAGTGGACGTTGTCCTTGCCGGTGTTGGCGAGGAGCAGCCGTATCTTCGGGACCTCGTTGTTCTGCCGGTTGGCCCGGTACTGCTGCGCGAACGCGCCCTGCAGCTCGTTGAGGACCTTCTCGCGGAGCCCCGGGCTCGTCGACGTCAGCGGCAGCAGCAGGGCGACCGTCGCGTACCGGCCGTCCTCCAGCGTGGCGTTCTCCCGCCCGATGGCGTCGGCGACCTGCTTCAGCTGTTCCCGGCCGAAGGCGTAGCCGTTCCCGGCGGTGGCGACGCCGACGCACTCGTCGCTGCCCGCCGGGCGGGACACGCCCGGCGCGCACGACCGGTCCTCGGGCGTGGTGACGCGCTGTACGACGGTGACGGTCCCCCAGACGAGCAGGGCGAGCGCCACCGCACTGGTGACGATCTTCTGGCGGACGGTGTAGAAGACGCGGTACCGGAAGGGGTTCTGCATGGTCGTCAGGCTCCGTCCTGGCTGCCCGGCGGCGACGACGGCGCACGCCAGGCCCGTATGTCCCTCGGCCAGTGGGTGGCCGCGTCCCACAGCGGGAGGCTGCCGGTGAGGTGGCGGCCGGACAGCTCGCGCAGCTCGTGCGCCATCCGCGCGACCACGTCGTCGTCGGGCAGTGCCAGCGGGTCGGTGAGCAGCCAGACCGCGTGCAGCAGCCGCCGTACCGACTGGTGCAGGGCCGTCGTCCCCTCGTCGAGCCCGGCCAGCTCCCCGACGGCGCCCGGGTCCCGTCCGAGCGCCACCGCGCGGCGCGGATCGTCGCCGAAGCGGTGCGGATCGCGCGGGAACGGCGCGGAGGTGACGAACAGCAGCCGGTCCAGCCAGCCGTTCACGTCCGGGCCGGCGAACGTCTCCCGCAGCGCGGTCACCGCGCCGTCCGTGCGGCCCAGCGCCAGCTCCTGGCGCAGCCGGTAGGGGGCGGGGCGCGGGCCGTAGTGGGCGAGCAGCGTCTCGTGGACGGCCCGCCACGCCGCGTACGCGGGGGCGTCGCCGTCGTGGAAGCGGAGCCGGTGCAGGAGGAGGACGCGCAGCAGCGGGTCGGTGACGAAGTACGAGGGCGCGGCGCCCGCGCGCCCCCCGGCCCCGGCCGCCTCCGCCCCGTCGGGCCGCGCCGTCCCCGCCGCCCAGCCGTCCGCCCGCAGCGCGTCCCGCAGCCGCAGCGCCACGTCGCCCTCCACGGACGCGGCCCGCAGCCGGGTGCGGGCCAGCGCCCGCGCCGACTCCTCGTCGTGCGCCGCCGCCAGCACGGTCAGCGCGGCCGCCTCCTCGGGGCGCAGCGCCGGCAGCAGCAGGTCCAGCAGCGTCTCGGCGACCGGCACGGCGGGGGAGTCCTCCCGCACCTCGACCGCCAGGTCCAGCAGCGCGCCCGGGGTGAGGGCGCCCCGGTCCCTCTCCGGCGTCCCGCCGACGACCTGTGCCAGCAGCGCCACGCCCAGCGGCCGCCCGCCGGTCAGCCGCAGGACGCCGCCGGGCAGTTCGGGGGGCGTGCGGCCGGCCGGGTCGTGCCGGTCGAACAGGCTCCGCGTCTGTGCGGCGCTCAGCGGCGTCAGCTCCACGGCGAGGACGCCCGACGTGACGTCCGTGCCGCGGGGGCAGGGCGCCCGGTGCGCGACCTCCGGTAACCTCAGCCGCGCCGCGCGGCGCAGTCCCTCGTGGTCCCGGTCGCGGGACGACGCGATGACGACGACCTGGTCGCGGCGGCCCCCCGCGCGGTCCCTGAGGACCGGCTCGACGAGGCGGCGGCCCAGCGGCAGGTGGGCGTTGTCCAGCAGGATCACCGGGCGGCCGCGCCGCGTGCCGAGCCGGGTCAGGCCGACGTACGCCCGGCGCAGGTCCTCGACGAGCGCGCCGACGAGGAAGCCCTCCGCGTCCGCGCGGCGGCCGCCGCCCTGCGAGAAGTCCACGGCGATCTGGCGCAGGCCGAGCTTGCCGTTGCCGCCGGCGCTGCGGTAGTCGCCGTACCAGCCCTCCGAGCGGCGCTGGTACCGGCCGAAGACGTCCTCCAGGAGGGTCTCCGCCGTCGCCTCCGCGAGGAGCCCGGCCAGCGGCGCCGCGCCGTCCGCGACCGTCGCGGCGAGCTTCGCGAGGACCTTGCCGACCCAGGTGGAGGCCGCGCCGCGCGACTCGTCGACCGTCGACAGGACCGGGCCGAGGCGCTGGAGGTCGCGGCGGGCCCGCTCGTCGTCCTCCTGCGACCAGCTGATGCTCGCGACGGCGGCGAGGCCCAGCGCGAGGCGCGGGAACTCCACGGGCTTCGCCGACAGCACGCGCGGCGACAGCTGCACGGCCAGCTCGGCGAGGGCGCCGGTGACCGGGGACCAGCCGGGGCCGTGCTCGGCGGGCTCCTCGACGTGCGCGCAGTCGAGGAGGGCGAGCGGGGTGCCGCGGCGGTAGGCGTTGCGTATCTGCTTGAGCAGCGCGGTCTTGCCCATGCCGCGGCCGCCGGTGAAGACGGTGACGGGCGGGTCGTCGCCGTGCTCGTAGCGGACGCCGGCGAAGGCGTGGGGCGTCAGGCCGATCAGGCGCGCGGCGAGGCCGGACGGTTCCAGGACCGCCTCACGGCCGTACAGCTCCCTGTCCACACCCGCCACCCCCGCGCAGCGTCAGCGCCACAAGACACGTCCTGTCACACCTTCACGCGCAGGATAGCCTTCGGTGGCCGCAGTGTCGCGGAGAGTTTTCGAACTGGTGCCTCGCCGACCCGCGTCGGGGTGCGGCGGCGGCCGTCAGGGCCGCTTGGGGCCCTCGTCGCCCTTGCCGGTGCCGTCGTCGTCCCGCTCGCGGCGCTTCAGCTCCTCCTCGCGGCGGCGGAGGTCGGCCTCCCAGTCCTTGAGGAGGGACTCGTCCTTCTCGTTCTCCTCGCGGAGGGACTTCAGGAACTCGGGGTTGTCGTCGGGCGCCACCCACTCGGTGCGGTGGCTGCGGCGCCACTCGCCGGGCGTGCGGCCGCCGGCCGGGGCGCGCCGCGCCTTGCCCGCGGCGAGCCAGACGACGGGGCCGACGATCCAGAACAGCAGGATGATGAAGACCCACGCCACCTTGGGCAGGTGCCTGGCCTCGTCCTCGGGGGTGTTCAGGCAGTCGATGAACGCGTAGATCGTCAGTGCGATCGGCAGGATGTACATCAGCGCCCTGAGCATGTGGGACAGCCCCCTGATTCCGCTGGCGGGCCGCGCGCGGCAAGCCCCGATGACGTACCCAGGGTATCGGTTGCCCCGGCTTCCCTCCCGTGCGCGCTCCGCCGGCCCGCCTCCTCCCCGGGCCCGCCGGGCGCACGGCCCCCGCGGGCCGGGCCGCCGGGGAAACGCACGGGCCGGGCGCGGGGAGCGGGAGGGGCTCCGGGATACTGGGACCATGGCTTACGACGATCTCCGCTCCCTGCTCCGGGCACTGGAGCGAGAAGGCGACCTCAAGCGCATCAAAGCCGAAGTCGACCCACACCTGGAGATCGGGGAGATCGTCGACCGGGTCCAGAAGGCCGGCGGGCCCGCGCTGCTGTTCGAGAACGTCAAGGGCTCCTCGATGCCCCTGGCGATGAACGTCTACGGCACCGACCGCCGCCTCCTCAAGGCCCTCGGCCTCTCCTCGTACGAGGAGATCAGCGGCAAGATCGGCGGGCTGCTCAAGCCCGAGCTGCCGAGCGGGTTCGTCGGTGTCCGCGAGGCGTTCGGGAAGCTCGGCGCGATGACCCACGTGCCGCCGCGCAAGGTCAAGGAGGCGCCCGTCCAGGAGGTCGTCCTGCGGGGCGAGGACGTGGACCTCGACCTGCTGCCCGCGCTGTTCACCTGGCCCAAGGACGGGGGCTCGTTCTTCAACCTGGGCCTCACCCACACCAAGCACCCCGAGACCGGCGTGCGCAACCTCGGCCTCTACCGCCTCCAGCGCCACGACCGCCGCACCATCGGCATGCACTGGCAGATCCACAAGGACAGCCGCAACCACTACCAGGTCGCCGCCCGCCGCGGCGAGCGCCTGCCCGTCGCCATCGCGTTCGGCACCCCGCCCGCCGTGACGTACGCGTCGACGGCGCCGCTGCCGGAGGACATCGACGAGTACCTGTTCGCCGGCTTCCTCCAGGGCAAGCGCATCGAGATGGTCGACTGCAAGACGGTCCCGCTCCAGGTCCCGGCGCACGCCGAGGTGGTCCTGGAGGGCTGGCTGGAGCCGGGCAGGACGCTGCCGGAGGGCCCGTTCGGCGACCACACGGGCTTCTACACGCCGCAGGAGGAGTTCCCGGCGCTCACCATCGACTGCGTCACGATGCGCCGCCGCCCGCTGCTCCAGTCGATCGTCGTCGGCCGCCCGCCGACCGAGGACGGGCCGCTGGGCCGTGCGACGGAGCGTTTCTTCCTGCCCCTGCTCAAGATCATCGTCCCGGACATCGTCGACTACCACCTGCCGGAGTCGGGCGGCTTCCACAACTGCGCGATCATCTCGATCGACAAGAAGTACCCGAAGCACGCCCAGAAGGTCATGCACGCCGTCTGGGGCGCGCACATGATGTCGCTGACCAAGCTCGTCGTGATCGTCGACGCCGACTGCGACGTCCACGACCTCCACGAGGTCTCCTGGCGGGCGCTGGGCAACGTCGACTACTCCCGCGACCTCACCGTCGTCGAGGGCCCCGTCGACCACCTCGACCACTCCTCGTACCAGAAGTTCTGGGGCGGCAAGGCCGGCATCGACGCCACCCGCAAGTGGCCCGAGGAGGGCTACGTCCGGGACGGCGGCTGGCCCGAGATGATCGAGTCCGACCCGTCGGTCGCCGCGAAGGTGACGCGGCGCTGGAAGGAGTACGGACTGTGAGCCCCGTACCCGTGGGCGGCCCGGCCCTCTTCGTCGGCACCGACACCGCCTACGTGGCCCTCGTGCGCCCCGAGCTCGACCCGGCCGACCCGGGTGTCCGGCACGCCGCCGAGCAGGCGGGCGTGGACCCCGAGGAGTTCGCGGGCGCCGGTGACGTCTGGGCGGTCATGGTCGAGGACGACGGCGAGGGCGACGGGTTCGAGCTGCCCGGCGTGCGGGACGCCGAGCCGGCCGACTTCGCCGAGCGGCTGCGCGCCGAGCTCGCCGCCGCGTCCGCGCCCGGCGCCGCGCCCGGGCCGTTCACGGTCGACGGCGGCGCCGTGCTGCGCCTGCACGCCCGTCCGGCCGGCGAGGGGGCTTACGCCTTCACGGCCCACGTCACCCCGCCCGACGACGGCACCTCGGAGCCGCGCACGGTGGAGACGGGCCCGGTGCCCACCGCCGAGCTGCTGGCCGACCTCGACGCGTTCCTGGGGAGCCTCGCCTCATGACGGCCACCGACGGCGCCGCGGGCCCGGTCCCCGCACGGCGGCCGACCGGGAGGGTGAAGGTCTTCCTGCGCCTGGTGATGATCGAGCACTCGGTCTTCGCGCTGCCCTTCGCGTACATCGCCTCCCTCACGGCGATGTTCCTGCACGGCGGGAGCGTCGACTGGTGGACGCTGCTCCTCGTCACCGTCGCCATGGTCGGGCTGCGCACCTTCGCCATGGCGTGCAACCGGATCATCGACCGGGAGATCGACGCCCGCAACCCGCGCACCGCGGGCCGGGAGCTGGTCACCGGCGCGATGTCCGTGCGGTCCGCGTGGGCCGGCGCGCTCGCCGCCCTCGCCGTCTTCCTGGGCGCGGCGGCGCTGCTGAACCCGCTGTGCCTGGCGCTCGCCCCCGTCGCGGTCGTCCCGATGGTGGTCTACCCGTACGGCAAGCGGTTCACGAACTTCCCGCACGCGATCCTCGGCCTGGCACAGGCCATGGGCCCGGTCGGCGCGTGGCTCGCGGTCACCGGGGCGTGGTCGTGGGACGCCGTGGTGCTGGGTCTCGCCGTCGGCGTGTGGATCGGCGGCTTCGACCTGATCTTCGCGTGCCAGGACGTGAACGCCGACCGGGCGCACGGCGTCATGTCCGTACCGGCCCGCTTCGGCATCCCGGCCGCGCTGTACGGGGCGCGGGGCTCGCACGTCGTCACGATGGGGCTCCTGATCTGGTACGCGCTGCTGACCGGCGCGGGGCCGTGGTTCTGGGCCGGGCTGGTGATCGTCGCGGGCGCGTTCCTGTACGAGCACGCGATCGTGCGGCCGGGCGACCTGTCCCGCCTGAACCGGGCGTTCTTCACGGTCAACGGCTTCATCGGCATTGCCCTGTTCGGGTGTGCCCTGATCGATCTCGCGGTGCGCGGTCTGACCGTCTGAGTACCGTCTGGCCTACCATCGGGGGCAGGACAGGGAGGCTGACGTGACCACCTCGCAGACCGAACACCTGCACTCGCGGCTCAGCCGGTTCGAGGACATGTTCCCCGGCTATCGGACCGAGATCGTCGAGGGCAACATCATGATGAGTCCTGTTCGGGCCTTCCACGCGAAGACGATTCGCCTCCTGTGGAACCTCCTGGAGCCGCAGCTGGCACCCCACTGGCAGTGCGTCAGCGACGTGGCGTTCCCCTTCAGCGCGGACTTCGAGTTCTGTCCCGATCTCGCGGTGATCCCCGCCGAGGAGGAGGCGCGCAACCTCAGCGCCTACTCGCCCGACCTGATCGAGCTGGCCGTCGAGGTCGTCTCGCCGAGCAGCGTGCGCAACGACTACGAGGTGAAGGACCGGCAGTACGCGGCCCGCGGCATCGCCCACTACCTGATCCTCGACCCGTGCAAGGGCCTGCTGTCCACCCGCTGGAACCCCGGGCCCGAGGGCTACCGGGGCCGGGACGTCCTCCCGTACGGCGGCAAGGCCGTCGTCGACACCGGCGTCGGCCGCCTCACGATCGACACCAGCGGCCTGCCCGTCGACCCGGCGGCCTGACCCCCGGCGCCCCGCCCCGCCTCCGTCCCTCCCCCTCCGCCCTCCGTCCGGCCCCGGTCCGGGCGCGCCCGCCGGCCGTCCCGGGGGCCGGAGCGGGCCCGCGCGCGGTGGCCGGTGGGGGCGGGCGGATAGGCTCGGCGGCGTGGAGCCGGTAGAGGAGCAGCGTCGTCGTCCGTGGGTCGTCGGAGTGTCCGGGGCGTCCGGGACGCCGTACGCGGCAGCCGTGTTGCGCGGACTGCTCGCGGCGGGGGAGAGCGTCGACCTGGTGGTGTCCCGCGCGTCGCGGCTGACGCTGCTGGACGAGACCGGGATCTCCTTCCGGGACGCGCACTGGCGCGAGGACCTGGAGGAGTGGCTGTCGCGCGGCGCGGACGGCAAGCCGCGGACGTTCGACGTGGACGTGGCTCGGGCCGACCTGCGCCACTGGGCGGCGGGCGACCTCGCCGCGGGGCCGTCGTCGGGGTCGTACCCGGCGAAGGGGATGCTGATCGTGCCCGCGTCCACGGCCTGTGTGGCCGGGGTGGCGCTGGGCCTGTCGAAGGACCTGCTGCAGAGGTCGGCGAGCGTGGTGCTGAAGGAGCGCCGCCCGCTGGTCGTGGCCGTGCGGGAGACCCCGCTGAACGGGCAGACGCTCCGGCACCTGGTGGCGCTGGACGAGGCGGGCGCCGTGGTGCTGCCCGCCTCTCCGGCGTTCTACGCGGGGGCGACGCACATCCAGGACCTGGTGGACTTCGTCGCCGGGCGGGTGCTGGACGCGGCAGGGGTGCCGCACCGGCTGTACCGCCGCTGGAAGGGAGAGCTCGGTGGCTCCCGGAAGGACTGACGGCCCGGCGTCGCCGGGGTCAGCGCTTCTTCGTACGGATCGTCGTGGTGCGCCGCTCGCCGACCGCCTCCCGGCGGGCCGCGGCGGCTGCCTTGCGGACACGCGAGCGATGGGCCTGCTCCTGCATGGAACGCATGTGGGCGTAGGCCATCTCGATCGTGTACACGGTGACTGTCATCTCCTGAGGATCGTCGTTGATCGTTCGAGTGAATCACAGGTAAACCGCCCCTGTGTGCCTTAGATTCTACACCTGTACTTGCTGGATTGCTGATTAATGGAAGGCTTCAGGTATATGGACGCCGTGGATAGGCAGCTCATCCAGGCTCTGCGGGAGAACGGCAGGGCCTCGTACGCCGAGCTCGGTCGCCTCGTGGGCCTCTCCGGGCCCTCCGTCACCGACCGCATCAACCGCCTGGAGGCGGCCGGCGTCATCACCGGCTACCGCGCCACCGTCGACTCCGCCTCCCTGGGCCTCGGCGTGACGGCGCTGATCGGCATCTCCCTGTCCGACGCCGTCGACCACGAGGACGTGGCGCGCCGGCTGAAGGATCTGCCGGAGATCGAGGACTGCTGGTTCATCGCCGGGGACGACTCGTACATGCTCAAGGTGCGGGCCAGCGACGTGGACGGCCTGGAGAAGATCATCCGCCGGCTGTCCGGGACCAAGGGCGTGTCCCGCACCCGCACCACGATCGTGCTCTCCACCAAGTGGGAGAACCGCGTCGGGGAGCTCCCGGAGCAGGCGTGACCCCTTAGCGGCCGGTGGGTGCCTGCGCCCCGGGGGCGGGGGAGTACGGTGGGTGGGCCCGTCGGGGCGCAGGTGACGTTGGGTCGAGGCAGTGGGAGGCGGAGCCGTATGGACACGGGGCTCAAGCGCGAGCTGGAGGAGAAGGTCCGGTCCGGGGAACGGCTGACCCGCGAGGACGGCATCGCCCTGTACGAGTCGGACGACCTCGCCTGGCTCGGCGGCCTCGCCCACGAGGTGCGCACGCGCAAGAACGGCGACGTGGTGCACTTCAACGTCAACCGGCACCTCAACATGACCAACGTGTGCACGGCGTCGTGCGCGTACTGCTCGTTCCAGCGGAAGCCGGGCGAGAAGGACGCGTACACCATGCGCATCGAGGAGGCCGTCCGCCTCGCCAAGGCGATGGAGTCGGAGAACCTGACGGAACTCCACATCGTCAACGGGCTCCACCCCAACCTGCCGTGGCGCTACTACCCGCGTTCGCTGAGCGAGCTGAAGAAGGCCCTGCCGAACGTCTCCCTGAAGGCGTTCACGGCGACGGAGATCCACCACTTCGAGAAGATCTCCGGAATGCCCGCCTCCGAGATCCTCGACGAGCTCATCGACGCCGGACTGGAGTCGCTGACCGGCGGCGGCGCGGAGATCTTCGACTGGGAGGTCCGCCGGCACATCGTCGACCACGACACCCACTGGGAGGACTGGTCGCGCATCCACCGGCTGGCGCACGCGAAGGGCCTGAAGACCCCCTGCACCATGCTGTACGGGCACGTCGAGGAGCCCCGCCACCGCGTCGACCACGTGCTGCGCCTGCGCGAACTGCAGGACGAGACCGGCGGCTTCCAGGTCTTCATCCCGCTGCGCTACCAGCACGACTTCGTCGACATGAAGGACGGCAAGGTCCGCAACCGCCTCCAGGCGCGGACCACGATGGCCACGGGCGCGGAGGCCCTGAAGACCTTCGCGGTCTCGCGGCTGCTGTTCGACAACGTCCCGCACGTCAAGGTCTTCTGGGTGATGCACGGCCTCCAGACCGCGCAGCTCGCCCTCCAGCACGGCGCCGACGACATGGACGGCTCGGTCGTCGAGTACAAGATCACCCACGATGCCGACAACTACGGCACGCCGAACAAGCTCACGCGGGACGACCTGCTGGAGCTGATCCGCGACGCCGGCTTCCGCCCGGTGGAGCGCAACACCCGGTACGAGGTCATCCGCGAGTACCCCGGCCCGGACACCTCCCGCCGGGAGGCCCCCCAGCCCATGCGCTTCTGACCGGGGCGGCGCCCCCGCCCCGTGCGGGAGCGCGCCGAGCGGCTCGTCCCGGCGGCCCCCGCGCGCCGGGGGCGCGGCGAGAAGACGCAGGCCGGGACGGGCGCCGACCCGGGGTCGGCGCCCCCGTCCCCGGCCCGGTTGCCTATCGTCGGGGGCATGGCGCTCAACTTCGTACTGGACCCGCCCGTCGACCGGCACCTGCGCGACGGCGTCCTCGCCCTGTGGACGGACGTCACCAACGCCGGCGGCGCCGTCGGCTTCGTACCGCCCGTGACCCCCGAGGACGTCCGCCCGCAGTGGGTCCAGCACCTGGCCGCGATGGACGAGGGCCGCATGCGGCTCCTCGCCGGGTACGACGAGGACGGCGCGGTCGCCGCCACCGCGTTCGTCACCCTCAACACCCACCGCCTCATGTCCCACTGGGTGTGGCTCTACACGGTCATGGTCCACCCCCGCCTCCACGGCACGGGCCAGGGCCGCGCCCTGCTCGCGGCCTGCGAGGACGCCGTGCGCGGCATGGAGGGCATGGAGGCGATCCGCCTCACCTGCCGCGGCGGCCTGGGCCTGGAACGGTTCTACGCCTCGTGCGGGTACAAGGAGGTCGGCCGCGTCCCGGACGCCATCCGGGTCGGCGAGGGAGAGTACCGGGACGACGTCTTCATGCTCCTCCCCCTGAACTGATCCATTCCGCCCGTGCTTCACTAGTCGGGCAGAACCGCGGTACGGAGTACGGAGAAGGAAGAAGGCCCATCGTGACCGCCACCACCAGGTCCAGCGCCACCCTCAAGTACACGCTCATGCGCCTCGGCGTCTTCGCCGGCTGCTTCGTCGTCCTCTACGCGCTGGTGTACTTCGGCCTCATCCCGCGCGGTCTCGGTGACTCCAACGCGCTGTGGGTGCTGCTGCTCTCCATCGTCGTGTCCGCGCCGCTCAGCTTCGTCCTGCTGCGCCGGCAGCGCGACGCGATGTCCGAGCAGATCGTCGAGAAGGTCGGCAGCGCCAAGGCGCGGCTGGAGGCCAACCGCACGCAGGAGGACGGCGTATAAGGTTCGTCACACCGCGCGACCCACCGCCGCCACCCCGGGCCGGAACGAACGTTCCTGTCCGGGGTGTTGTCATTCCCAGGCCCCGGGCCTAGCCTCCCTGTCAAAGAATGGCTTTGGGGTCCTCAAAGTTCAGGTGTTAACGTTTCCCACATGAAGACCGCAGTGCGCCACCGCCACACGACCGCGAGCGTCCCGCTCGTGGCGCGCCTGCACGTCGATCTGTGCCTCTGCGCGTCCGCGGCCTGTCGCCGCGAGGTCTGAGCCCACCCGCTCGCTCCGCCCGCCGGCCACGCGGCCGCGCCGCCCCCGTGCGCGGGCGCCGCACCTCGCCGCATCCCCTCCGTTCCGTACTCCCTCACGCCCCTCTGGAGTGTGTCCGTGTCCGCGCCCGCATCCGCGCCCGCACCCGCGTCCCCGCGCCGCATACCCAAGGTCCCCTTCTGGGCCCAGATCGTCGCCGGCCTCGTCCTCGGCGTGATCCTCGGCTGGATCACCCGCAGCTACGACGTCCAGTGGCTCCACACCACCCTCGACAAGGTGGGCCACATCTTCGTCCAGCTGCTGAAGCTGGCCGTCGCCCCGCTGGTCTTCTTCGCGATCCTGGTGTCCATCACCAACCTGCGGAAGGTCAACAACGCCGCCCGGCTGGCCTCCCGCACGCTCCTCTGGTTCATGATCACGTCGCTGATCGCGGTCGTCATCGGCCTCGTCCTCGGCCTGCTCACCGACCCCGGCGCGGGCACCGGCCTGACCCCGAAGGACGGCCAGAAGCCGGAGAACTCCGGGTCCTGGCTGGACTTCCTCACCGGCATCGTCCCGACGGACGTGATCACGCCCTTCACCGAGCTGAACGTCCTGCAGATCGTCTTCATGGCCGCCGTCGCCGGCATCGCCGCCTTCCAGCTCGGCGAGAAGGCCCAGCCGATCCTCACGTTCGCCGAGTCGGTCCTGGAGCTGCTCCAGAAGGCCCTGTGGTGGGTCATCCGCCTCGCCCCGATCGGCACCGTCGGCCTCATCGGCTACGCGATCGCCGAGTACGGCTGGCACCTGATCGGCAAGTACGCCACCTTCACCGCCGACGTCTACATCGGCTGCGCGCTCGTGATGTTCGGCGTGTACCCGCTGCTGCTGGCGACGGTCGCCAAGGTCAACCCGCTGCAGTTCTTCAAGGGCGCCTGGCCCGCGATCCAGCTGGCCTTCGTCTCCCGCTCCTCCGTCGGCACCATGCCCGTCACGGTCAAGGTCACCGAGCGGCTCGGCGTGCCGAAGGAGTACACCTCCTTCGCCGTCCCGTTCGGCGCCACCACGAAGATGGACGGCTGCGCCGCGATCTACCCGGCCCTCGCCGCGATCTTCATCGCGCAGATCTTCGACGTGCAGCTGGGCGTCAAGGAGTACCTGCTCATCGCGCTCGTCTCGGTGATCGGCTCGGCCGCCACGGCCGGCCTGACCGGTGCGACGGTCATGCTGACGCTGACCCTCTCCACGCTGGGCCTGCCCCTGGAGGGCGTCGGCCTGCTCATGGCGATCGACCCGGTCCTCGACATGATGCGCACGGCCACGAACGTCGCCGGGCAGGCGCTCGTCCCGGTGATCGTCGCCGCGCGGGAGAAGATCCTCGACCTCGACGCGTACAACTCGGCGTCGGCCTCCCCGGTCGACGGGTACGAGACGCGTGAGGCGTCCCCGGTCGCGGCCTGACGCCCCGCCGCCCCTCCCCGCAGCCCCTCCGTGCCCCCCGCCGAACTCCGGCGGGGGGCACGGGTGTTCGACGGCGGGTCGCGGGCCCGTAGTCTTACGGGCTGCCGAGTACGAGGGAGGCGGGGCGCGCTTGAACGACACGGGTGACGGCACGGGGGGCACACACGGCGGGCCGGCCGGGGTTCCCGCGGCACGCGGGGGCTCCGGTACGGGCGAGACCGTCGGTACGGACAAGGCCGCCGGTACGGACAAGGCCGCCGGTACGGACAAGGCCGCCGGTACGGACGAGGCCGCCGGTACGGACGGAGCCGCCTGTACAGACGAGGCCGCCCGTACGGGCGCGGTCGTCGAGGCCGGCGCGCCCGCCGGCGCCGTGACGCGGGGGCGGCGGCTGCCGCGGGCGACGCGGGAGCGGCAGATGCTCGACGCCGCCGTGCGGGTCTTCGGGCGGCGCGGGTACCGGGCGGCGTCCGTGGAGGAGATCGCCGAACTCGCGGGCGTGTCCAAGCCGCTGGTGTACCTCTACCTGAACTCCAAGGAGGACCTCTTCACCGCCTGCGTCCGCCGCGAGGCCGCCGCCCTGACGGCAGCGGTCCGGGCCGGGGCGGCCGCCCCGGCGCCCGGTACCCCCGTCGAGCGCAGGCTGCGGGCGGGCCTCACCGCGTTCTTCGCGCACACCGCCGACAACCCGGACGGCTGGGCGGTGCTGCACCGCCAGGCCCGTACCAACGGCGAGCCGTTCGCGGCGGAGGTGGCGGCGCTGCGGGAGGAGATCGTCGGCTTCGTCACCTCCCTGATCGTCACCACGGCCCGCGAGGCCCACCAGGACCCGGAGCTCACCGAACGCGACGTGGCGGGCCTCGCGCACGCCCTCGTCGGCGCGGCGGAGTCGCTCGCCGACTGGGCCGGCGGCGCGCCCGACGTGACCGCCCGCGAGGCGGCGGAGACGCTGATGCGCTTCGCCTGGTCGGGCCTCGGCGCCCTGGTGCGGGGTGAGGGCCGGCGGCCCCGGGGCTGAACGGCGCGGTACGGGACGGTGACCGGAGCATTGCCGGGGACCGCGGGGCGCCGCTAATTTACCCACAAGTAAGTTGACGTGAGCGTCAGCAGCAGGCCCCCGCCCCCACCCACAGCACAACGGCCCACCCACGCAAGGAGCCGCACGTGACAGTGGAACCGGTCCCCCCGCAGCGCGTCCACGTCGGCGGCGTGGTCCGCGAGGTCTCCGTACCCGCCCTCGTCCCGCCCGTGACGAGCGGCTCGCTCGCCGACATCCCCTTCGACAACGCCCGCGAGGACCCCACCGCCCCGGTCCTCGCCCGCAAGGACCGCGACGGCGCCTGGCGGGACGTCACGGCCGCCGCCTTCGCCGCCGAGGTCCTGGCCGTCGCCAAGGGCCTGGTCGCCCACGGGCTGCGGCCCGGCGACCGGCTCGCCATCATGGCCCGCACGACGTACGAGTGGACCCTCCTCGACTTCGCCGCCTGGGCCGCCGGCCTGGTCACCGTCCCCCTCTACCCGACGTCCTCCGCCTACCAGACCCGCTGGATCCTCCACGACTCGGGCGCGGCGGCGTGCGTCGTCGAGGACAAGGACCAGGCCCGCCTCGTCAGCACGGAGCGCCGCGGACTGCCCGGCCTCGCCCACCTCTGGGCCCTCGACACGGGCGCCCTCGGCACCCTGCGGCAGGCCGGGGCGGACGTCCCCGACGAGGTGGTCACCGTCCGCCGGGCGGGCCGGTCCCCCGACTCGCTCGCCACCCTCGTCTACACCTCCGGCACCACGGGCCGCCCCAAGGGCTGCGCCCTGACCCACGGCAACTTCTTCGCCGAGGTCGACAACGCCGTGGAGCTCCTGCACCCCGTCTTCAGGTCCGTCAGCAAGGACCCGGCGTCGACGCTCCTCTTCCTCCCCCTCTCCCACGTCCTGGGCAGGATGGTCGCGATCGGCTGCCTGCGGGCGCGGGTCCGCCTGGCGCACGCCCCGTCGATCGCGACGGAGGACCTGCTGGCCGACCTGGCCTCCTTCCGCCCGACGTTCCTGGTGGCGATCCCGTACGTCCTGGAGAAGGTCTACAACACGGCGCGGGCGACCGCCGAGGGCATGGGCCGCGCCGCCTCCTTCGACCGGGCGGCGGCGGTCGCCCGGCGGTACGGGGAGGCGGTGGAGGCCGCGGAACACGGCGCCGGGCGCGGCCCGTCGTACGCCCTGCGCGCCGCCCGCTCCCTCTACGACCCGCTGGTCTACCGCCGCATCCGGGCCGCGCTCGGCGGCCGGGTCCGGTACGCGATCTGCGGCGGATCACCGCTGGGCCGCCGCCTGGCCGCGTTCTACGAGGGCGCGGGCGTCTCGGTGTTCGAGGGGTACGGCCTGACGGAGACGACCGCGGCGTCCACGGTGACGCCCCCGCAGCGCCCCCGCCTCGGCACCGTCGGCTGGCCCCTCCCCGGCACCTCGGTCCGCATCGCGGCGGACGGCGAGGTCCTGCTGCGCGGCGGCCACGTCTTCACCGGCTACTGGGACGCCGAGGCCGCCGCCCCGGTCCCCGCCTCCCCGGACGGCTGGTTCCCCACCGGCGACCTGGGCGCCCTGGACGAGGACGGCTACCTCACCCTCACCGGCCGCAAGAAGGACCTCCTCATCACCACGGGCGGCAAGAACATCGCCCCGGCCCCCCTGGAGGACTGCCTCCGCGCCCACCCCCTGGTCGACCAGTGCCTCGTCCTCGGCGACGGCCGCCCGTACGTCACGGCGCTGATCACCCTCGACGGGGAGGGCCTGGAGCACTGGCGCCGCATCCACAAGAAACAGGACGTCCCCCTCCCGGCCCTGGTCCGGGACGAGGCCCTCCTGGCCGCCCTCCAGCGCGCCGTGGACGACGCCAACCTCCTGGTCTCCCGCCCGGAGTCGATCCGCCGCTTCCGCGTCCTCGCCACCTCCTTCACGGAACGGGCCGGCCACCTGACCCCGTCCCTGAAGCTCCGCCGCGCGGCCATCACCCGCGACTTCGCGGCCGAGATCGAGGAGCTGTACCGGAACTGACCGCAGGCACGCGAACGCCCCCGCCCGGCGGACGGGGGCGTTCGCGCGGCGGGTCAGCCGACGGCGGTGTGCCCGGAGGCCGCGGGTGGCTTTCGAGGGCGCTCCACGTCGACCGGTCAGGGCTGGTACTCGTAGCCGATGGTGAACCGGGGCGGCAGGCACCACTCCCCGTACTCGATGACCCCTTCCGCGTCCGACCACCGGTGGGCGCCGGCCAGGATCGGGGAGCCGACCGGCAGTCCCAGCGCGCTCGCCTCCCGGGCGTCGGCGGGGCGGGCGTGCATGTCGTCGCGGGCGTGGGTGATCGTGCGCCCGGTGGCTTCCAGGACCCGGGCGGACAGCCCGTGGTTGCGGCCGGGGGCGGTGTTCAGCAGGTCCGGTACGAGGGCGGCGAACGGGGCCGGGTACCAGGTGACCGCGAACACGGTCCGGGTCTTGCCCCGTCCGGCCAGCCACTCGCGCCGGACCACCTGGTCCCCGGCTTCCAGGTCGAAGATCTCCGCCACGTACAGCGGCGGGACGATCAACTCGGCCGCCGTGACCCGGCTCGTCTCGCCCTCGGCCAGGAACGACTTCACCCGTTGGACCCGGGCCAAGCGGTCCCGCGCCGACAGCGTCCAGCGAGGGTCGTCGGCGACGTAGGTGCCGCGCGGCGTGGTGCGGATGAAGTTCTCCACCTGGAGGGCCTGCAAGGCGCGGGAGACGGTGGCGGCCGCGGCCTGCCACTGCCCGGCGATCTCCCGGTTGGTCGGCAGCTTGGCGCCTGGTTCGAGCTCTCCCGACAGGATGCGTTCCCGGAAGTGGTCCGCGATCTTCGTGAACGTCTTGGGACTGGGCATGGGGCAGGCCCCTCCATCGAGTTGACGTATCGTCAGCGGGGGCACCCTAGTGCACTGCGAACCGTAGCGGGAGTGCTTCGGCCACTCGAATACTGAACTAGAGCACCGGCCTGTCAAGGGGTCGGTCATGTGACGTTCGAGAGGTGGCGATGTGCAGTGACGGAGCCGACCAGGTACTCGACCCCGCCGGTCGAACTCCCGTTGCGCTTGGAGCCGGACCCGGCACCCGTTGAGGGCTGTGCGGGGTGCGCGGAGCTGGCCAACGTACGCGATCGAGCCCGCATGGTCGGTGACATGACCACCGTCAGCGACTGCAACGTCCACATGCGACGCCACCCGGAGGGCCACCAGTGAGCCCCCGCGCCGTCTACCGGCACGTCACCCACACCATCCGCCGTGCACCCGAAGGCGGAATCACCTACGAGGCGTTCTGCGCCGCGCCCGGCTGCGGAGCCGAATTTGGCCCCCACGTAGAGCAGGAAGCCGCACAGAACTGGGCACTCCGCCACACCGGACGTGTCGGCCACGACCTCTTCAGGCGCGTCTTCACCGACCACGCCAAGGTCACCCGAGCCGAGTAGAACCACCACCGCCGGCCGGAACAGGACCCACAACCCGCAGGCCATCGCACCCGGCCAGCAGCCCAGCCGAACGCTCGGCCACCGTCACGGCGTACCACCGAAGCGGAATGCGCCCAAACTTTCCCTACGGCTTCAAGGCGGCCCGCTCTCGGCTCCGCCACTGCGGGGCGGCCAGGCCGTGGACGCCCGCCGCTACTACAGCAGCCCCGGCGCCCCGACCACGGTCCGCACGACCGGCGGCAAGACGACGGGCCACAAGCTCACCGTCATGCTGTCGGACCACCACAGCACGGCGACGACGGCAGTGGACCTGACCGACACCCAGCCGGTCACCCACCGCCGCTTCGACCCGTACGGCAACCCCCGCGGCACCGAACCGACTTCTTGGGTCGACCGCCACACATTCCTGGGGGTCGGCATCGACGACCCCACCACGGGGCTCACCCACATCGGCGCCCGCGAATACGACCCTGTGACGGGCCGTTTCATCTCGGTCGACCCGATCATGGACATCGCGGACCCGCTCCAGATGAACGGGTACACCTATGCGAACGGCAACCCGATCACGTACTCGGACCCCACTGGACTGATCATCGCCGAATGCGGCAGGCAGGAACTCTCCTGCCGCGACGGAGGGAAGAAGGTAGTGGGGCTGGGCTCCAGAGATCCCGGTCCAGGGTCATCCCCATCTGCGATTGCGGTAGGCGACACGACGGTTACCGTCCAGGTGGTCGGTGAAACCATCGCAGTCGAAGGTACTTATGTTCCGACCCACGAGGAGCTCGTAGATCAGTATTCGTGGGCGAAGTCCAGTCACTCTTACAGCTACGACCTGAAATTGTGGACCCGTGACAAGTGCACGGGTGGCGCTGGTTCGCACAATGAGGACTTTTGCCGTGCGGCTTCAAAGATGGGCTGGATGGGGGACACGAGCGTTGAGGTCGACCTTCTCGAAATCATCGGTGCCCGAGATGTGATCGACTGTGCGGGCGGTGCAGGAGCCGCCTGCAAGCGGGCTGCTACGGATGCCGCACTCGGTGCGGCGACAGGCGGAACGGCGAAACTGGGGAAAATTGCCTTCAAGGTGCTCAAGACCGCACTGAAGAAGGGGGACAGTGTCCCGGTTCAGTGCCTCATATCTTCTGCCAAGCGGGACAGTTTCCCCGCGGGAACCATGGTGCAGCTTGCTGACGGCACACAGAAACCCATCGAGGAAGTCGAAGTAGGTGACCTGGTACTTGCTACGGATCCCCAGACCGGCGCAACGAGGGCCGAGCGCGTAACGGCGGCCATCTTCACGACTTCGGACAAGACCTACGTCGACATAGCCGTCGCCACGAACGCCGGCGTCGAGGTTCTGACCGCGACCGATCACCACCCCTTCTGGTCCGAGTCCGGCCGAAGCTGGGTCGATGCAGGTGAACTCCGTCCAGGAACGACTCTGCGCACGGACGATGGTGTTGAGGCCGCCGTCAAGTCGGTGAGGGTCTACAGCAAGGATCAGGACACCTGCAACCTGACGGTGGCCGACCTCCATACGTACTATGTGCTGGCAGGCGCCACGTCGGTCTTGGTTCACAACAGCAATGGCTGCATCCTGCCAACGCCAAGCGTCTCTGATCCCAAGCTTCAGAACTTGGTTAACGATCTTTATAAGGGGACGACCAATCCGGCCCGAACTGGAGATGGTACGACGATGTCGGCGATTCGCGATGAGCTCAGCTCAGGTCAACTCGTGCACGGTCGTAACCACGTAGCCAAGGGAAATCAGTACGCTAGGGCGCTGAATAAGTGGATAGGAAGGAATCATAGAAACGGCGACCCGCACGACTTGATCGTGGCGAGAAGCCTACTTGCCGACCTCAAGTCGGCCCTCGCAGGAATTGATGGAGATGAACGAAGAGCAGTTCTTTCATGGCCTCCTCCAGGACTTTCCGCAGCTTGAGGGCTTGCATGCCGAGCATGTGGAGTTCTATGAAGAGTTCCTCTCCCACGTTTTCCTCGCAGACGTCGTCCGATGGGCGGTAAGTTTGTTCAGCGAGGCTGGCCAAGGTTCGACTGGGGAGGCCATCGGGCTTCGGTTGATCAACTTCATCGAGGATGCGTACGTGCATGGCGATTGTGCAGTCAGGGAATTGATCAGGGTTTCGTTCGTTGAAAATCTGCCTTACTCTGGTCAAGGGGGTTTCCGTATTCACGAACACCTGACAGGGAATCTCCGCAGGATATTTGGGGAGCGTTAATCCCTGCGAATATTGCGTCGCTAGACGTGGTTCTGCAGATCGATTTCATCGCACTCAATTCAGCTGGCCTCAGCGAAGAGATGAAGCCCCGCCAGGTGCGTCCTGGCGGGGCTTCTACGTGGGGTGACGACAGTAGTTGACGGCAACGTCAGCGGACGAGGGCGGCGCAGGGTGGTCTCGTCGCCGTCGGAGCTGACCGTCTTGGTGGTCTCCTGGCCGCCGAGCGCGGTGCTGAGGGTGTCGATGGCGTCGCGCTGGAGGCGGAGTCTGGCGTGAGCGTAGACGGTGGCGGTGACGCCGATGTGGGCGTGGCCGAAGAGTTCCTTGATGATGAGTTCGACGCCTTGTTCCAAGAGCAGGGTGGCGGAGGTCGTGGAAGCGGATGCAGCGGAGCCCGGCCCGGTGGAGGAAGCCGCGGAAGCCGTGTGTGAGGTTGGTCGGGCCGAGAGGCCGACCGGTCGGCGTGGTGAAGACGAGCCACTGTCGCTCCAAGCCGACCTGGCCTGTCCCCGCTCCCTGCCCTGCCGTCCTCTGTGCTCCTTGAGGGAGTGGAGGCACTCGGTAGGGAGGGCGATGCGGCTTTCGGGTGCCCGGGTCTTGGCGGGCAGGTGGGTGAGGTCGCCGGTTCGGGTGCGCTGGAGTGAGCGGCGGATTGTTGCGGTGCCGGTGGTGAGGTCGAGGTCTTCCCAGTGGAGGCCGAGGCGATCGCCCTTGCGGAGTTCGGTGTGGAGACCAGCGCGGAGGGCGAGTTTGTACAGGGCGTGGAGCCGGTCGGCGCGGGCCGTGTCGAGGAACTGACGGAGTCGGCGGGGATGCGGCGAGCGCGGCCGAGGGTGCAGGTTGGTCTGCGTCATCGTGACGTGTGCGGCGGCGGTACGGGCGGACTCGTTCCGGGGTGGGGCAGGGGCGGGTGGTGGGGCGTCGGGTGGGGGCTCCGGGCGGGAGCGTGGGGACGGCCGCGGTGACCGGGTCGCGGTGGGCCGTGACTCGGTGGGGTGCGTCGTGGTGGGCCGCGAGGTGTTGTCTCAAAGGACGCAGGGAAGTGAGGAACCCTCCTCCCCACCCCACCCTCGTCACCCGTCACTCACACGGGTGGAATGTGCAACTGGGTTGATTTTTGGGCGGGTTGGCAGGCATATGCTCGCGTCAACCGATGGCCTGACAGACGTCGGCCCCCGGCCGGGAGTAGCGTTCCCGATCGAGGGCCTGACCACCAGGAAGAAGAAGGCTTCCCGATGGGTGCTCAGCACTTTAGCGCTCCTTCGCGCACCGATGGCGCCGTTTCCGCAACGACCCCCCGATACGGTGTCGTTCACGTCAATACACGGCACACCAGCCACTTCACCGTGGTAGGCAACCACCTCGCCCAGCACCGGCGGCTGAGCCTGCTCGCGATGGGTCTCGCCCTCCACATCCAGTCGCTGCCCGACGGGGCGCGCATCGGCATCCGGTTCCTCGCGGCCCGCTTCCCCGAGAGCGAGAAGCGCATCGCCGACGCCCTGCGGGAGCTGGAGGCCGCCGGGTACCTGGAGCGGCGACGGGAACGGCTCGACTGCGGGAGGGTCGTCACCCGCACGGTGTTCCACAACCAGCCGAAGGGCGGTGGCGCCGCCCCGAGGACCCGGGTGACGCAGGCCGCGCCGAAGGGCGAGCCGCCGGCCGCCGGGTCCCGGCCCCTGGAGATCCAGCCCGTGCGCGGGGGCACGGAGACCACGCCGGGGGGTGTCGGGCCCGCGTCACCGGTCGCGGAGGCCCTGTCCGGAGGCGTCGAGCCCGCGCCGCCGGTCGCAGAGCCCGCGCCGCCGGTCGCGGAGCAGTTCACACCACCGGCCGCGGAGCCCGTGCCCTCGGCCGTCGGGGTCCAGCCCCGGCCCGCTGCGGCTCAGGCCGCGTCCCCGGCCTCGGTACCCCGGTCGCCGGCCGCCCCGTCCCGGCCCGGGGGTACGGAACCCCGGCCCGGGGGCGCGGCGCCCCGGGCCGTCGAAGCCCCGGGTCCGGTCATCCCCGAGCCCCGGGCCGAGTCCCGGCCGCTCCCCGTCCCGCGGGGCGGTGACCCCGACCGCCTCCGGACGGCCGCCGATCTCCTCGCCGGGCTGCGGCGCGACGACCCGCGTCTCGTCCTGTCCGAGGCCGAGGTCCGGCGCCTCGCCCCCGCCGTGGCCGCCTGGCTGGAGCGGAACGCCGGGCCCGCGTCCGTACGCGCCGCCCTCACCGCCGGACTCCCCGACCCGCTCACCCACCCGGCGGGGCTGGTCGCCCACCGCCTCACCGCCCTGCTCCCGCCGCCCCTCCCGGAGGCTCCGGCGGGCCCGCGGCCCGATCCGCTGCAGACCTGTGAGCGCTGCGACCGCGCCTTCCGGGCCCCGGAGCCAGGGTGCTGCAGGGACTGCCGCCCGCCGGCGTCCCCGCACGAGGGAGGTGATCCCCCGTCGCCTCCGTCCCTCCCCGACAAGGAGCGAGCGCCATGACCACCACCCCGGACGACGCACGACGTGACGCGTTCCCCCACCAGGCGATGCGCGACGTCGTCGAGCAGGCGCGGGACAGCGTTCCGGGCAAGCTGGATCACCGGAGAAGGGATCGTGCACGACACAAGGACTTCGTCCACGGCGAGGACGTCACCATCGCGGAGTGGACCGTCTCCACCCGCGACCTGCCCCGGTACCGGTAGGGGCCGTCAGGGCCGCTCGTCGCGTGAGGCGCGCCAGTCGCGCAGGAGGTCCTCCACGTCGAAGGGGGTCAGGTTCAGCGGGGGGCCCGGGGGCGGGCGGCGGACGGCGGCGGCGATCTTCTCGTTGATCTCCGCCACGATGCGGCGCACCTGGGTCTCGGAGGCCGCGCGGCCCACCGCCTCCAGGGCGTCCTCGGCCTCCTTGCGCAGGGCGAGGGTCGGGGGCAGGGCGGACAGGCCCTCGCGGTTCATCTTGCCCTTGACCCACCACAGCTCGTCGTACGGCGCCGTGTCGTCGGGGAGGGGCTTGCCGAGGCCGGAGAGGTGCGCGAAGTCACCCCGCTCGGTCGCCTCGCGGATCTGCTTGTCGACCCATGACTCGAAGGTGATCCCGGGGGGTTTGCGTTCGGTCATGTGTCCAGGGTAGGCCGGGAGCACCGGGATTTCCGTGGAAACAAAGGCAGAGGTCCGCCTTCCGCACCGAAATGCGGAAGGCGGACCCCTTGGGTACTGCTAAGTCGTGCGCGATCGCCGACCCTGCCCAATCAGGCCGGGGTGACGTTCTCCGCCTGCGGACCCTTCGGGCCCTGCGTGACGTCGAAGTTCACGACCTGGTTCTCCTCGAGGGAGCGGAAGCCAGACGCGTTGATCGCGGAGTAGTGGACGAAGACATCCGGGCCGCCGCCGTCCTGGGCGATGAAGCCAAAGCCCTTTTCAGCGTTGAACCACTTGACGGTTCCGGTAGCCATAAGCCCTCCTTGGGCCAAAGGGTTGCCCTGCTCCAGAACCTGCAAACAAGTCTGAAAACTACAAAAGCCTGCGGGTCACATGCTCCGCAGGCTCTGTACTGCAAGGGAAACCAAACTGCAACTTGCGTCGAGCGTAGCACGCGTTCTCCGCGGATGGGTAGAGGCGAAGATCACCTCATTGTGAGGTCACCCGGAGGTTTGAACGCGCGGGAACGGGGTCCGCGCGGTGCGGCCGTCCACCCGGTGAGACGTCCCTGGCGGGGCGGGGTCTAGCCTCACGACGTGGACACATCTCGGCGGACCCGGCCGCGCGTCGGGCACATCCAGTTCCTGAACTGCCTGCCCCTCTACTGGGGGCTCGCGCGCACCGGCACGCTGCTCGACCTGGAGCTGACCAAGGACACCCCGGAGCGGCTCAGCGAGCAGATCGTGGACGGCACCCTCGACATCGGGCCGGTCACCCTCGTGGAGTACCTGCGCCACACCGACCGGCTGGTCGCCTTCCCCGACCTGGCCGTCGGCTGCGACGGACCCGTCATGTCCTGCGTGATCGTCTCCCAGCTGCCCCTGGACCGGCTGGACGGGGCCCGGGTCGCGCTCGGCTCCACCTCCCGCACCTCCGTGCGCCTCGCGCAGCTGCTGCTCGCCGAGCGGTACGGCGTCGCCCCCGACTACTACACCTGCCCGCCCGACCTGGGGCTGATGATGCAGGAGGCGGAGGCGGCCGTCCTCATCGGCGACGCCGCGCTGCGGGCCTCCCTGCACGACGCGCCGCGCCTCGGCCTTCAGGTCCACGACCTGGGGCGGATGTGGAAGGAGTGGACCGGGCTGCCGTTCGTCTTCGCCGTGTGGGCCGTGCGGCGCGACTACCTGGAGCGGGAGCCCGCCGTCGTGCGGAAGGTCCACGAGGCGTTCCTCGCGTCGCGCGACCTGTCGCTGGAGGAGGTCGCCAAGGTCGCCGAGCAGGCCGCCCGCTGGGAGGCGTTCGACGCGGAGCTGCTGGAGCGGTACTTCACCACCCTCGACTTCCGCTTCGGCCCCGACCAGCTCGCCGGCGTGCGGGAGTTCGCCCGCAGGACCGGCCCGACGACCGGGTTCCCCGCCGACGTGCGGGTCGACCTGCTCGGCGGCGGGGAGGACTGAGTCACGGGGACGGGACGGGGGCGAGCATGTGCTCGCTGATCCACTGGATCGAGCCGTCCCCCATGCCCCGCACGTACGTCCGCGCGTTGTGGCCGCCGTCCTGGATGACCTCCAGGCGGGTCTTCACCGGGCCCTTGCCGTAGTTCCTGATGAAGGAGCGGAGGTTGCCCAGACCGGACTCCCTCGTGCCGATCTGGAACGCGAGGTACACGTCCCTGTCCGGGGCGGACGGCCGGGCCGAGAGGGCCTTGGCCAGTTTTTCGGGGTCGTTGGCGGCCTTCTCCGCCTCGTGCCCCGCCCACAGCGGCGAGTCCGGCACGGTGTCCGGGCCCGACGCGATCACCGCCTTGAACTTGTCGGGGTGCTTCAGCACCGACTTCAGGCCGACGAACGCGCCCGACGACGAGCCCATGAACGCCCAGCCGTCACGCGAGGCGAACGTACGGAAATTCGCCCTGACGAAATCGGGGACGTCCTCCGTCATCCAGGTGCCCATCTTCTCCCGGCCGGGGATGTCGCTGCCGTCGTAGTAGTACTCGTCGTCCGGGTTGAGAACGGGCATCACGACGATGAACGGCAGGCTCTTTCCCTCCCTCGACCACCTGCTGATGCTGCTCTGCAGTTTCAGGTCGGTGCCCATCCAGTAATTCTTCGGGTAGCCGTTGCCCCCGGGCAGGGCGATCAGGACCGGGAAGCCGCTGTTCGCGTACCGGGGCTCGAAGTACTGCGGGGGCGCCCAGACCCACACCTTGCCCGTGAAGCCGGACTTGCGGCCCTCCAGGGTGGTGACGCCGATCTTCGTCCCGTCGTCGACGGTGTTCTCGGTCGTGAACTCCGCCCTCGGGCCGGTCGGCATGAGCGTCCTCGCGGCGGCCCCGCCGTCCGCCGGGGCGTCCCCGCCGCCCCGGCCGGGGTCCGGGGCCCGGTCCCGGCCGCCGGGCGCGGCGGAGGCGGCGCCGGACGCGGGCGGCGTGTCGAACGAGACCGGTTCGCCCGAGCAGCCCGCGGCCAGGGTGAGGGAGCCGAGGACGGCGGCGGCCACGAGCGACGTGAGCGGACGTTTCATGGGAGGTACTCCGGTTCGGGAAGGGGCGGTTCTCGGCGGGTCTCCGGCAGGGGCGGGGGCGTCTGCGGATGACGGCCAGGTAGATGGCGGTACGGGCGGACCGGTTGCCCCCGCCGGCACGGGCGATCCCCGTGAACCGGTCCGCCGGGCCCTCTACGCTGCTCTCGGCGCGTCGTACGGGCACGGGAGCGGGGGGAGCGGGGCGGATGCATCCGCTGGAGACGGGGGAACCGCGGGCGATCGGCCCGTACCGGCTGCTGGGCAGGCTCGGGTCGGGCGGCATGGGCCGCGTCTACCTGGCCCGCAGCGGGGGCGGCCGCACCGTGGCCGTGAAGGTCGTGCACCCGCACTTCGCGCTGGACGAGGAGTTCCGCGCCCGGTTCCGCCGGGAGGTCGAGTCCGCCCGGCGGGTCGGCGCCCGCTGGACCGCGCCCGTCCTGGACGCCGACCCGGACGCGCCGGTGCCGTGGGTCGCCACCGGGTACGTCGCCGGGCCGTCCCTCACCCAGGCCGTCACCGCCCACGGGCCGCTGCCCGAGCGGTCCGTGCGGGTGCTGGGCGCCGGACTGGCCGAGGCCCTCGACGCGGTCCACGCGCTCGGGCTGGTCCACCGCGACGTGAAGCCGTCGAACGTGCTGCTCGCCCTCGACGGGCCCCGGCTGATCGACTTCGGCATCGCCCGCGCCACGGCCGGCAGCGCGTCGCTCACCTCCACCGGGGTGTCCGTCGGCTCGCCCGGCTACATGTCGCCCGAGCAGATCCTCGGCAAGGCCGGCGGGGCCGGGGTGACCGGGGCGTCGGACGTCTTCTCGCTGGGCGCGGTCCTCGCGTACGCGGCGACCGGCGCCGCGCCGTTCTCCGGCGACTCGTCGGCCGCGCTGCTGTACAAGGTCGTCCACGAGGAGCCCGAGCTGGACCCGGCGCTGACCGGGCCGCTGCGGGACCTCGTCACCGCGTGCCTCGCCAAGGACCCGGGCGCCCGGCCCGCGCCCGCCGACCTGGCCGCCGCGCTCGTGCCGGGCGGCGCGGCCGGGGCGGCGGGCGGGTGGCTGCCGGCCGCGGTGGTCGAGGAGGCCAGCCGGGCGGCGGTGCGGCTGCTGGACCTGGAGCCGGCGGAGGCGGACGCCGGGGCGTCGGGCCCGGTGCCGTTCAGCAGCCCCGCGGTCGCGCCGCCCGTGCCGCGGGGGACGGGCGCGGCGCCGGTGGCGGACGGGGCGGACCTCGCGTACGTGCCCACCATGGACGCCGTCCCGCCGCCCCGCAGGACCCCCGTCTCCGTCTCGGTCACCGCCGGTTCGGAGCCGGCCGGGCCGTCGGGCGGGCGGCGGGTCAGCTGCACCCTCGCCCTCGCCGTCGCGGGCGCCCTCGCCGCCGTGACCGTGGGCGCGGCCGTCCTGTTCGACCTGCTGCCGGGTGGTGGCACGAACGACACCGCCAACCCGCCGAGCACCGGGGCCAAGCCGTCGGCGTCCGCCTCGGCGCCGGTCCCCGGCTCCGGCGCGACGGTGCCCAAGGCGTTCGTCGGGACGTGGAAGGGCCGGGTCACGGCCGCGGTCGGCGGCGGCGTGGACATCCCGGCGGGCACGTTCACCGTGGTCGTCGAGGGCGGCAGGGCCGGGCAGGACGTCGGCACGGTCACCCAGTACGACCTCCTCGGCAACCGCATCTGCGAGGACACCCTGGTCCTGCGCACCGCCACCGCCGACACCCTCGTCACCGACGGCTCGGCGAGCGACGGCTCCACCGGCGTGTGCACCGGCGGCACCCACACCGTGACCCTGCGCCTGGCGGGCGGGAAGCTGCGCTACGCCTCCGACGACGCCGCCGCCGGGCGCCCGCGCGCCACCCTGGACCGCGCGGAATAGCCGTCGGGGCCCTGGCGTACGCTGGTCCGGTCCGTCCGCAAGCTGGCGAAAGGTACGCACCCGGTGACCGAGAAGGCCGACCTCCAGTCCGTTCTCGACCGCGCCGCCGCCGGTGGGCGGATCACCCCGGAGGAGGCGCTCGAGCTCTACCGCTCCGCGCCCCTGCACGCGCTGGGCGCCGCCGCCGACGCCGTCCGGCGCCGCCGCTACGCCGGTACGGAGCACATCGCGACGTACATCATCGAGCGCAACATCAACTACACCAACGTCTGCGTCACGGCCTGCAAGTTCTGCGCCTTCTACGCCCCGCCGAAGGACACCGCCAAGGGCTGGACCCGCGACCTCGACGACATCCTGCGCCGCTGCGCCGAGACCGTCGAGCTGGGCGGCACGCAGATCATGTTCCAGGGCGGCCACCACCCGGACTTCGGCGTGGAGTACTACGAGAAGCACTTCGCCGCCATCAAGGAGGCGTTCCCGCAGCTCGTCATCCACTCCCTGGGCGCCTCCGAGGTCGACCACATGGCGCGGATCTCCGGCGTGACCGCCGAGGAGGCCATCCGCCGCATCCACGCCGCCGGCCTCGACTCGTTCGCCGGCGCGGGCGCCGAACTCCTGCCGGAGCGGCCGCGCAAGGCGATCGCCCCGCTCAAGGAGTCCGGCGAGCGCTGGCTGGAGATCATGGAGCTCGCCCACAACCTGGGCGTCGAGTCGACGTCCACGATGCTGATGGGCACCGGCGAGACGAACGCCGAGCGCATCGAGCACCTGCGGATGATCCGCGACGTCCAGGACCGGACGGGCGGCTTCCGCGCGTTCATCCCGTACACGTACCAGCCGGAGAACAACCACCTGAAGGGCCGCACGCAGGCCACGCTCTTCGAGTACCTGCGCATGATCGCCATCGCGCGGCTGTTCCTCGACAACGTCGCCCACATCCAGGGCTCCTGGCTCACCACGGGCAAGGAGGTCGGCCAGCTGTCGCTGCACTACGGCGCCGACGACCTCGGCTCGATCATGCTGGAGGAGAACGTCGTGTCGTCGGCCGGCGCCCGGCACCGCTCCAACCGGCTGGAGATCATCGACCTCATCCGGAAGGCGGGCCGCGTCCCGGCGCAGCGCACGACGACCTACGAGCACATCGTCGTCCACGACGACCCGGCGAACGACCCGGTCGACGACCGCGTCGTCTCGCACATCTCCTCCACGGCCATCGAGGGCGGCACGGCGCACCCCGAGCTGAAGCTGCTGAGCACCACCTGAGCGGACCGGAGTGCTGACCCTTCACGTGGCCGCCGCCACCGGTGACGCCGTGCTGGTCGAGGGGGCGCGGATCGCCGCCCTCGGGCCGTACGGGGAGCTGGCCGCCGCCCACCCGGCCGCCCGCGTGCGGCGCTGGCCCGGCGTCCTCACCCCCGGGCTGCTCAACCCGCACGGCCCCGAACTGCTGGAGCGGACCTACCACCCCGACCCCCGCGAGGCCGGCGAGCTGGGCACCGAGCCGATCACCGACCCGGCGGTGCTGGCCTCCCCGGGCATGACCGACGCCCGCCGGGGCGCCGGCGCGCGGCGCGGCGCGCAGCGCCTGCTCGCCCACGGCACGGTCGCCGTGGCCGGCGAGCTCCGGGTGCGCGCGGTGGCGGACGCGGTGCGGCGCGCGGGACTGGAGACGGTGCCCCGCCCCGGGGGGCCCGCGGACACGCGGCCCTCCCTGGACCCGTTCGCCCCGGGGTGCGGCCCGGCGGTGTGGATGCCGGACCTGCGGACCGGCGGGCCCGCCCGGTTCGCCGTCTTCGACGTGCGGGACGCGGCCGAACTGCCCGAGCGGGGAGCCGCCGCGTGCGTCGCCACGGTCCTGGGCGGGCGACTCGTCCACCGCCGGGCGTGACCGCGCGCGGACGGGGCGGGGCCGCCTGCTTGAATGGGCCGGTGACCCGAGCAACGCTGGACAAGCAGCCGCACGAAGTCGCCTCGATGTTCGACCACGTCGCGGCGAACTACGACCTCACCAACGACGTGCTCTCCCTCTTCCAGGACCGGCGCTGGCGCCGGGAGGTGGCGCGGGCCGTCGACGCCCGGCCGGGACAGCGGGTCCTCGACCTGGCGGCGGGCACCGGCACGTCCTCCATGCCGTTCGTGGAGGACGGCGCGTACGTCGTGCCGTGCGACTTCTCCCTCGGCATGCTGCGCGAGGGCAAGAAGCGCCACCCGTGGATGCCGCTGACCGCCGGCGACGCGATGCGGCTGCCGTTCCGCGACGGCGCCTTCGACGCGGTGACCATCTCCTTCGGGCTGCGCAACGTCCAGGACACGGACGCGGCGCTGCGTGAGCTGTACCGGGTGACCAGGCCGGGCGGACGCGTCGTGATCTGCGAGTTCTCGCACGCCACGTGGGCGCCGTTCCGGAAGGTGTACGAGGAGTACCTGATGCGGGCCCTGCCGCCGGTCGCCCGCGCCGTGTCGTCCAACCCGGACGCGTACGTGTACCTCGCCGAGTCCATTCGGACCTGGCCCGGGCAGCGGGAACTGGCCGGGATGCTCCAGGAGGCCGGCTGGTCGAAGGTGGCCTGGCGGAACCTGTCGGGCGGGATCGTGGCACTGCACCGGGGCGTCAAACCGCTGGAGGCGTAACGGGTTTGACGGCGCGTGCCCAACCGGGAGGATGGGGGCCCGACCCGTCCCCGGCACCCGGAGCAGCCCATGGCGTCGCACTGCCCCCACTGCGGGACCCCCTCCCCCGAGGAGGCCCGCTTCTGCATGAACTGCGGCCGGGAGCGGCCGGTGGCCGCCACCGGGCCCGCGGAACCGGCCGCGCCCCCCGTGCCCGCCGGACCGCCCGCCGCGCCCCCCGGGCCGCCCGCCGTGCCCGCGGGGCCGCCCCCCGCCGGGCCGCCCGCGTACGTGCCGGGGCAGGCGTCCGCCCACCCGCCGGGGCCCGTGCACCCGCCCGGCCCCGGGTACGCGCCCCCCGGGTACGCGCCCGGGGCCGTGGCGCCCTCGCCCGCCGCCGTGTTCCTCCGCCGGGCGTTCCGGGGTGCCTGGGCGCCCGCCCTGCGGGCCGCCGCCTGGCCGACCGGCCTGCTCCTCGCCCTCGCGGTCGCGCTCGCCGTCCCCTCGTACGGCCAGGAGCCCGGCGACGAGGTCGTCGTCGGCTGGGGCGACCGGCTGCGGATCGCGCTCACCCTGCTCCTCCAGGCGTTCGGCGGCGGCTTCGAGGTCACCGCCGCCGCGCCCGTGCCGTCCCGGTTCGGCGACGGGTACGACTCCGGCTCCGGCGGCTACCGGTACGGCTCCGGGGACGCGCTCGCCCAGGGCGGCGCGGAACTGTCCGTCGTCCCGCTCACGGTGACGTTCCTGTGGGCCGGCGCGCTGTACCTGGCCGCCCGCGCCCTTCGCGCGCGCGGAGCCGGGGTCGACGCGGCCGTGCGGGTCTCCCTCCCCGCCGCCGGGGCGGTGCTGGTGCTCGGGCTGTTCGCCCAGCCGGAGGTCGCCGGGATCGCCGTGTCCGGTTCGCCCCTGACGGCCGCGCTCGTCGCGCTGGCGCTGACCCTCGCGGTCACCGCCGGGGTGCTCCAGCGCGACGACCTCGCGCGGTGGCTGTCCGTGCGGCCGGGGACCCTGGCGGCGGTCCGCGCGCTGGGGGCCGCGACGCGTGCGCTGGGGACCGTCCTGGCGGTCTGCGCGCTGGTCGGCTTCGTGACGTACGCGAACGTCGACGGGGTGGACGGCACCGCGCTGCTGCTCGCCCTGACGATCCTGCCGAACCTCGGCGCCGCCGTCCTGGGCGTCGCCTGGGGCGCGCCGGTCGAGTACGACCTGCGGGGGCGGTTCGGGCTGCTCGGTTCCGGCGCGGAGCACGGCGGCTTCGGACTGCCCGAGATCGGCGACGAGTGGGGCGGCTGGGCGGTGACCGGGCTGCTCGCCCTGGGCGTCGTCTGCGCGCTCACGGTCGGGCTGTGGGCGGTGCGCCGCGTGCCCGGCAGGGGCGGGCAGGCGCTGGCGGGCGGGCTGTTCCTCGGGCTGTACCTGTTCGTCGCCGGGGTCGGCGGGATCGGGGTCCGCGTGGCGGGCGAGTACGACGACTTCGGCGGCGAGGGGTACTTCGAGGTGGCCCCGAGCGTCCCGGACGCGCTGCTGTTCGGGCTGCTGTGGGTGGGGGGCGCGGTCCTCGTCGCGCCGTACCTCCTGCGGTCGGCCGGCGGGGGCGCGGGCGGGGGCGGTGGCGGGGTCACACTCCCGCCGGCACCACCGCACCCGGCCCACCCGGTGGCGCCCGTGCCGCACCCGGCCGCGCCGACGACCCCCGCACCCGCACCGGGCGCCACCGGCCCCGAGCCGCCGGCCCCGCCCGCACCGGCCGCGCCCGCCCCGGGTCCGGGCCCGAACCCCGGCCCCGCCGCGGGCCCCGGCACCCACCCCGCCGGCGGGACCGGCGCGTACGTCACGGCCACCGCGCCCACCGGGGCCTCCCGGGGACGGCGGCTGCTGCTCTGGGGCGGGGCGCTCGTCGTCGCGTTCGCCGTGGGCGGCGGGGTCACCACCGGGCTGCTGATGCTGGGGGACGAGGGGCCCGGAGTGACCGTCCACCCCCGCCCGGACGCCGAGCCCGTCGCCGGCACCGACCCCACGACACCGGCGCCGAAGGCCACGCCCGCGCCCACGGCCGCCCCGAGCGGCACGGCGGACGCCCCGGCGCCCGCACCCACCGGGGTGCCCACCGGCACGGCCGCACCCGCCGGGCCGCCCTCCGTGCCCGCCGGGTACGAACTGGTCAGCGACACCGCCGGGTTCGCCTTCGCCGTGCCCTCCGGCTGGGACCGGGTGTCCGAGAAGCAGGGGCAGATCACCTACGCCGGACCCACCGGCATGAGCCACTTCCTCGTCGGCGTCGTCCGCGACGCCCCGTACACCTCCCTGGAGAACCTCACCACCCTGGAGGCCGCCTCCCGCAAGCGGAACGCCGACTACCGGCGGGTGCGGCTGGAGGCCAACACCTTCCAGGGCCGGCCCGGCGCCATCTGGGAGTACACCTACACGGACGAGGCGGGCGAGACGGTCCACGCCGTCGACCAGGCGTACGTCGCCGACGACGGCACGGAGTACGCCGTCTACTTCACCGCGCGGGAGCGTGACTGGTCCGAGGCCCGCAGGACCTTCGACGTCGCGCTCTCCACCTGGATGCTCAACGACGTGGACTAGGTCGTGTCTTCACAGTCCCGTCTGCCGGGCGGGCGAACGACGCCACTTTGAAGGCACTCCCTAGGCCCCCCGCAGCTCCAGGCCGAAGCGGTGGCCCAGTTCGTCCTCCCGGCCGGGGATCGGCAGGGTGCCCTGGAGCGCCATGCCCAGGCGGCGGGTCACCGCGACGGACCGCTCGTTGCGCGCGTTCACCATGGCGACGACGCGCTCGACGCCCGCCGCCCGCACGCGTTCCAGCGTCTCGCGGGCGGCGGCCGTCGCGTACCCCCTGCCCCACGCCGGGCGGGCCAGGCGCCAGCCGATCTCGACCTCGCCCACGGGGCCCCACGGGTGCGGCCACGGCTGGGCGCCGGTGAAGCCGACGACCTCGTCCGCCTCGTCCAGCAGCGTCCACAGGCAGAAGCCGAGCTCGGCGTCGTGGCGCCGCTGCCGGGCGGTGAACTCCTGGTAGACGGACAGCTCGGCGGACCGGCCGCCGTGGAACTCCATCACCTCGGGGTCGTCGAAGACGCGGTGCCACGCGTACGCGTCCTCCTCCGTGGGCACGCGCAGGCGGAAGGCCGGCCCGCCGGCGGGCCGGTCCGCGGCGGCGTGGAGCAGCTCGGTCATCAGGGGTGCCCTTCGGATCGGTGGACGGCGGTCCCCATAGACTGCCCACGTCCCGTGCTTTCGGCACGCCATTTCGAGCCCCGGGAGAACTCGCCGTGACCGAGACCCCCTCCGAACACACCGCAGATGTGATCGTCGTCGGGGCGGGCCCGGCGGGCTCCACCACCGCGTACTACCTCGCGAAGGCGGGCCTCGACGTCCTGCTGCTGGAGAAGACCGCCTTCCCGCGCGAGAAGGTGTGCGGCGACGGGCTCACCCCGCGCGCCACCAAGCAGCTCGTCGCGATGGGGATCGACGTCTCCGAGGAGGCGGGCTGGCTGCGCAACAAGGGCCTGCGCATCATCGGCGGCGGCGTCCGGCTCCAGCTCGACTGGCCGGAGCTGGCCTCGTACCCGGACTACGGACTGGTCCGCAAGCGCGACGACTTCGACGAGCAACTCGCCCGGCAGGCACAGAAGGCCGGCGCCCGGCTGTACGAGCGGTGCAACGTCGGGGAGCCGATCACCGACCCCGGCACGGGCCGGATCACCGGCGTCCACGCCAAGCTGGGCGAGGAGAAGACGCCGGTCACGTTCCGCGCCCCGCTCGTCGTCGCCGCCGACGGCAACTCCAGCCGGCTGTCCCTCGCGATGGGGCTGCACCGGCGCGAGGACCGGCCGATGGGCGTCGCCGTCCGCACGTACTTCACGTCGCCCCGCCACGACGACGACTACCTGGAGTCCTGGCTGGAGCTGTGGGACCGCCGCGGCCCCGGCCCGGACCGCCTGCTGCCCGGCTACGGCTGGATCTTCGGGATGGGCGACGGCACGTCCAACGTCGGCCTGGGCATCCTCAACTCCTCCTCCGCCTTCCGCGAGCTGGACTGGCGCGAGGTCCTCAAGGCGTGGTGCGCGTCCATGCCGGAGGACTGGGGCTTCACGCCGGACAACATGACGACGCCGATCCGGGGCGCGGCCCTGCCGATGGCGTTCAACCGGCAGCCGCACTACACGCGCGGGCTGCTGCTCGTCGGCGACGCGGGCGGCCTGGTCAACCCGTTCAACGGCGAGGGCATCGCGTACGCCATGGAGTCCGGGCAGATCGCCGCCGACGTGATCGTCCAGGCGCACGCCCGCTCCACGCGGGACCAGCGCGAGCGGGCCCTCCACGCCTACCCCGCGATCCTCAAGGACACCTACGGCGGCTACTACACGCTGGGCCGCGCCTTCGTGAAGCTGATCGGCAACCCGAAGGTCATGAAGATCGCCGCGCAGCGCGGCCTGACGCACCCGGTGCTGATGCGCTTCACGCTGAAGATGCTCGCCAACCTGACGGACCCGACCGGCGGCGACGCCATGGACCGGATCATCAACGGCCTGTCGAAGGTCGCCCCGAAGGCCTGATCGCGCCGGCCACCCTCCCGCCGCGGGCCGGCCCGGCGGGCACGGCCCGCGGGAACGACCTGCGGTAGGCCGTGGGGGAGACCCCCACGGTCCGGGTGAAGTGGCGCCGCAGGTTCGCCGCCGTGCCCAGGCCGCTGCGCTCCCCGACCTGCTCGACCGGCAGGTCGGTGGACTCCAGCAGGCTCTGGGCCCGCGCGATGCGCTGCTGGAGCAGCCACCGCATCGGCGTCGTACCGGTGGCCTCCTGGAGCCGCCGGTGGAAGGTGCGCGGGCTCATCCGCGCGCGGCGGGCCAGGTCGTCGACGGTGAGCGGCTCCGCCAGGTGCTCGACCGCCCACTGGAGGACCGGGCCCAGGCCCTCCTCGCCGGTCGGCGGGAGCGGCGCGTCGACGAACTGCGCCTGCCCGCCGGCGCGGTGCGCGTGGACGACGAGCCGGCGCGCCAGCTGGTTGGCGACGTGCGCGCCGAGGTCGCGGCGGACCAAGTGGAGGCACAGGTCGAGGGCCGCGGTGGCGCCGGCGCTGGTGAGGACGTCGCCGTCGTCGGTGTAGAGGACGGAGTCGTCGACGATCACGTCCGGGTGGCGGGCGGCCAGCTCGGCGGTGTGCTGCCAGTGCGCGGTGGCGCGCCTGCCGTCGAGCAGCCCGGCCGCCGCGAGCGCGAACGCGCCGGTGCACAGCGACACCATGCGGGCCCCCGAGGCGGCCGCCTCGCGCAGCGCCGCGACCAGGTCGGCGGGGACGTCCCGGCCGTCGTCGACGCACGCCTCGGGCACGGACGGCACGATGACCGTGTCGGCGCCGACGAGCCCGTCGAGGCCGTGCTCGGTGCGGAGGGAGAGGCCCGGCCCGTACGGGCCGGGTGCCGCGGAGCCCCCGCCGTCCGGGTCCCGCGGCCCGTCGGAGCAGAGGCGGAGCCGGTACCAGGGGTCGGCGAGGTCCTCGTGCGGGATGCCGAACACCGCCAGCGCGATCGACAGTTCGTACATCTCCCACGCGGACATTCCGGCGTCCTGGAGGACGGCCACGGCGACGGTTCCGGCTCCCATGCCCCGGAGCGTACGGCAGGAACCTTGCGCACGCGGGCAGTCCCGCCCCTGTCCGCGCCCGGCGTCCGCTGCGAGGGTTGATCACGCACAGGCAATCCGTACGCAGAGGGAGAAACAAGGCGATGAGCCGTGAAAGCGTCACCGTGCTCGGACTGGGACAGATGGGATCGGCCCTGGCCGGGGCGTTCCTGGCGGCCGGTCACCCGACGACCGTCTGGAACCGCACCCCCGCCAGGGCGGACGCCCTGGTCGGCCGGGGCGCGCGCCGGGCCGGGACGGTCGCGGAGGCGGTGGGGGCGAGCGACCTGGTCGTGGTGTGCGTCCTGGACGACGCGGCCGTGCGGGAGCTGCTCGGCCCGGTCGCCGGGCGGCTGGCGGGCCGGACGCTGGTCAACGTGACGTCCGGGTCGCCGGAGCAGGCGCGGGAGACGGCCGGGTGGGCGGCCGGCCACGGGGCGCGGTACCTGGACGGCGGGATCATGACGACGCCGCCCGGGGTCGGGAGCGCGGCCAGCATGTTCCTCTACAGCGGCTCGCCCGAGGCGTTCGCGGCGCACCGGGAGACGCTCGCCGTGCTGGGCGACCCGATCGACCTAGGCCCGGACGCGGGGCTGGCCTCCCTGTACGACACGGGGCTGCTGGGGCTGATGTGGTCGGTGTTCGGGGGCTGGCTGCACGCCACGGCGCTGGTCGGCGCGGACGGGGTGGCGGCGGGGGAGTTCACCCCGGTCGCGGTGCGCTGGCTGTCGACGGTCGCGCTGTTCATGGAGCGGTACGCGGGGCAGATCGACGAGGGCCGCTACCCGGGCGACGACGCCACCATCGACGTGCAGGTGGCGGCCGTCGAGCACCTGCTGCACGCGGGCCGGGCGCGGGGCGTCGACGGCAGGCTCCCGGAGCTGCACCGGGAGCTGATGGCGAAGGCGGTCGCGGACGGGCACGGCGGGGACAGCTACGGGCGGCTCGTCGAGGTCTTCCGCGGCGCCGGCCGACCGGCGTAGGCGTGGGACGAGAGCCGGGCCGGGTGTAGGGCGAGGGCCGGCGCAGGCGTACGGCGAGGGCCGCCGCTCCCACCCCGAGGGGGGAGCGGCGGCCCTTCAGGCACGGGTCGGCCGCGTCAGAGGATGCGGACGGCGCCGGAGGGCGCGTCCCAGTCCATGGACTGCTCGACGACGCCGCTGCTGGGGTTCTGCGCCCCGACGAACTTGCCGCCGCCGACGTAGATGGCGACGTGGTACGAGCCGCTGCGGCTGCCCCAGTAGAGGATGTCGCCCGGCTGGAGGTTGTCCAGCGAGACGGAGGTGCCCATGCTCGACTGCGAGCTGGAGACGCGCGGCAGGTCGATGCCCGCCTGGCGGTAGGCGGCCTGGACGAGGCCGGAGCAGTCCCAGGCGTTGGGGCCGGTGGCGCCCCTGACGTACGCGTCGCCGACCTGGGCGCGGGCGAAGGCCACGATGGCGGCGGCCGAACCGGTCGCCGTGGAGTCGCCGTAGGAGCTCTCGGAGGAGCCGCCGCCGTCCTGGGACGACGACGACGCGGACAGGGAGGTGCGCTCGGAGGACCGGGAGGCGCGCTCCTGGGCCTCGGCGAGGGCCTTCTCCTCGGCCTCCTTGGCCTTGCGCTCGGCCTCGGCCTTGCGCTCCGCCTCTTCCTTGGCCTTCTTGGCGTCCTTGGCCGCCTTGGCGGCCGCCGCGTCCTCCTGCACCCGCAGGTCCTGGGCGAGGGCGTCCTGCTCGGTCGCCTCCGCGGAGGCGGCGACGGCGGTGGACAGCGCGCCCGACAGGTCCACGTTGGTGAGCGTGGGCATCTCGATGGTCTCGGTCACCGGCTCGGCCTGAGCCGGCGACGCGGCCACCGCGATGGTGCTGAGGACGCCACCGGCAACTCCGGCGCGCAGCGCGAGCTTCGACGAGCTGCGGCGCGGCTTCCGGTGGCTGGGTATGTGAGCGGTGTGGGACATGGGACAACCGCTATCAGGGCTCGCCGGTTCCCTTCAAGAAACGTGTGTTGCGCCACAGTTACGCCCGGAAGCGCCGAATCCGGTTCCTGAGGGCCCTTATTGACGCCGTAACGGACATTTCAGGCTCAGGTGATCACGCCGTGATCATGGGTTTTCCGCGAAACGTCCGAATTGCCGTTCACTTACCACTGGTTGACACAGTTGGCCAACCCCGCTTTTCCGGCCGCCCGTGGGGAGTGGTGCAGGTCACACGGGGACGCCCGTGCCTTGCGGTCCGCGTTCGTGAACGGGTGCACGCGTCCACCTCCGTCCCGCCGGACCCCCCGCACGGGTGGGGTGAGCTCCTTTATCACCCGGACGCGTCCAACTCGAATTTGCGTGTACGTGCCAGGATTTGATAGTGCAAGACCCCTCCGACCAGCGATGACCGGCACTGATGTCACATATCGTGGCTACTCGATCACGTCTGGTGTGAAGATCGGCGTTCATCCGTGTTCATGATCGTTCGCCAGGTGGTGGAGATCACAAAGTCGTTGTCGTACCCCGTGTCGCAGATCACAGATCGACGGGCATAGGATGCGTTGCAGTCGGGCTTGTGAACTGCCTCACATGTAAGCGATCTTCCGGGGGTCCCCGATCACCCGGGACTCCTTCGAGGCGGCGAGACGAATGCCCGGTGCGGTCCAACGGTCAAGGACGACTGGAAGGAGCGAGGAGCGTGAATGCGTACACGCCCATCCTCGTGCTCGGCGCCCTCGGGGCAGCGTTTGCGATCTTCTCCGTGGTCATGGCCACGCTCATCGGCCCGAGGAAGTACAACCGGGCGAAGCTCGAGGCGTACGAGTGCGGCATCGAGCCGACCCCGACGCCGGCCGGAGGTGGCCGCTTCCCGATCAAGTACTACCTGACGGCGATGCTCTTCATCGTCTTCGACATCGAGATCGTCTTCCTCTACCCCTGGGCGGTCACGTTCGACGCGCTGGGGCTTTTCGGGCTCGTGGAGATGCTCCTCTTCGTGCTCACGGTCTTCGTCGCCTACGCGTACGTGTGGCGGCGCGGCGGCCTGGAATGGGACTGAGGGGCTGAAGGGCACAGTCATGGGACTCGAAGAGAAGCTGCCGAGCGGATTTCTGCTGACGACGGTCGAACAGGCCGCGGGATGGGTGCGCAAGTCGTCCGTCTTCCCCGCGACCTTCGGCCTCGCCTGCTGCGCCATCGAGATGATGACCACCGGCGCCGGCCGGTACGACCTGGCGCGGTTCGGGATGGAGGTCTTCCGCGGCTCGCCGCGCCAGGCCGACCTGATGATCGTGGCCGGCCGGGTCAGCCAGAAGATGGCCCCGGTGCTGCGCCAGGTCTACGACCAGATGCCCAACCCGAAGTGGGTGATCTCCATGGGCGTCTGCGCCTCCTCCGGAGGCATGTTCAACAACTACGCGATCGTGCAGGGCGTCGACCACGTCGTACCGGTCGACATCTACCTGCCCGGCTGCCCGCCCCGCCCCGAGATGCTGCTGGACGCGATCCTCAAGCTCCACCAGAAGATCCAGTCGTCCAAGCTCGGCGTCAACGCGCGCGAAGCGGCCCGCGAGGCGGAGGAGGCGGCGCTCAAGGCCCTCCCGACGATCGAGATGAAGGGGCTGCTCCGGTGACCGACCAGTCGAGCCAGCCGAACCCCGAGAAGGACCTCAGCGCGCAGAACCTCCCCGGGCAGCGCGGCGACCACGGGGAGGAGATCCGCGTCCAGCGCGGCATGTTCGGCGCCGCGCACGGCGGGGACACCACCGGCTACGGCGGCCTCGTCCGCTCCGTCCGCCTCCCCGGACCGTCCACCCGGCCGTACGGGGGCTACTTCGACGAGGTCGCCGACGAGCTGGAGGGCGCCCTGGAGGAGCAGGGGGTCGTCCCCGGCAACGCCATCGAGAAGACGGTCGTCGACCGGGGCGAACTCACCTTCCACATCGCGCGCGAGCACCTCGTCCGCGTCGCCCGCACCCTGCGCGACGACCCGGCCCTGCGCTTCGAGCTGTGCACGGGCGTCAGCGGCGTCCACTACCCGGGCGACCGGGGCCGCGAGCTGCACGCGGTCTACCACCTGCGCTCGCTCACCCACGGGCGGCGCCTGCGCCTGGAGGTCGGCGCGCCCGACGACGACCCGCACGTCCCGTCGCTCGTCGCCGTCTACCCGACCAACGACTGGCACGAGCGCGAGACGTACGACTTCTTCGGGCTGGTCTTCGACGGCCACCCCGCCCTCACCCGGATCATGATGCCGGACGACTGGCAGGGCCACCCGCAGCGCAAGGACTACCCCCTCGGCGGCATCCCCGTCGAGTACAAGGGCGCCCAGATCCCGGCTCCGGACCAGCGGAGGTCGTACTCGTGACCACCCCCCACGCACCCCTCTCCGACGCGGCCGAGGCCGAGGCCCGCGAGACGACCGAGGGCACCGTCTACACCGTCACCGGCGGCGACTGGGACGAGGTCGTCCAGTCCGCGGCCAAGGCCGACGACGAGCGGATCGTCGTCAACATGGGCCCCCAGCACCCGTCCACCCACGGCGTGCTGCGGCTCATCCTGGAGATCGACGGCGAGACCGTCACCGAGGCCCGCTGCGGCATCGGCTACCTCCACACCGGCATCGAGAAGAACCTCGAGTACCGGACCTGGACGCAGGGCACCACCTTCGTCACGCGCATGGACTACCTGACGCCGTTCTTCAACGAGACGGCGTACTGCCTCGGCGTGGAGAAGCTGCTCGGCGTCGAGGACCAGATCCCCGACCGGGCCACCGTCATCCGGGTCCTGCTCATGGAGCTCAACCGGCTCTCCTCGCACCTGGTGTGCATCGCCACCGGCGGCATGGAGCTCGGCGCCACCACGATCATGATCTACGGGTTCCGGGACCGCGAGATGATCCTGGACCTCTACGAGCTGATCACCGGCCTGCGCATGAACCACGCGTTCATCCGCCCCGGCGGCCTCGCCCAGGACCTGCCGCCCGGGGCCGTCGAGCAGATCCGCGAGTTCGTCAGGACGATGCGGAAGAACCTGCCGGAGTACGACAAGCTCGCCACCGGCAACCCCATCTTCAAGGCCCGCATGCAGGACATCGGCTACCTGGACCTCGCCGGCTGCATGGCCCTCGGCGCCACCGGGCCCGTCCTGCGCTCCGCCGGGCTCCCGCACGACCTGCGCCGGGCCGAGCCGTACTGCGGCTACGAGACGTACGAGTTCGACGTGCCGACCGCCGACACGTGCGACGCCTACGGCCGGTTCCTGATCCGGCTGGAGGAGATGCGCCAGTCGCTGCGCATCGTCGAGCAGTGCCTCGACCGGCTCGCCCCCGGCCCCGTCATGGTCGCCGACAAGAAGATCGCCTGGCCCGCCCAGCTGGCCCTCGGCCCGGACGGCCTCGGCAACTCCCTCGACCACATCAAGAAGATCATGGGCACCTCCATGGAGGCCCTGATCCACCACTTCAAGCTGGTCACCGAGGGTTTCCGGGTCCCGCCCGGCCAGGCGTACGCCGCGGTCGAGTCCCCCAAGGGCGAGCTGGGCGCACACGTCGTCTCCGACGGCGGCACCCGCCCGTACCGGGTCCACTTCCGCGACCCGTCCTTCACCAACCTCCAGGCCATGGCGGCGATGTGCGAAGGCGGCCAGGTCGCCGACGTCATCGTCGCCGTCGCGTCCATCGACCCCGTGATGGGAGGCGTCGACCGGTGACCGACGTCCAGCTGGGGATGCCCGAGCTCCCCGCCCCCGACTACCCCGCCGACGTGCGCGCCCGGCTCGAAGCGGACGCCCGGGAGGTGATCGCCCGCTACCCGGACTCGCGCTCCGCGCTGCTGCCGCTGCTGCACCTGGTGCAGTCCGAGGAGGGGCACGTCACCCGCACCGGCATGCGCTTCTGCGCCGAGGTGCTGGGGCTGACCACCGCCGAGGTCACCGCCGTCGCCACCTTCTACACGATGTACCGGCGCAAGCCGAGCGGCGACTACCAGGTCGGCGTCTGCACCAACACGCTCTGCGCCGTCATGGGCGGCGACGCCATCTTCGAGGAGCTCAAGCAGCACCTCGGCGTCGGGAACAAGGAGACCACCGAGGACGGCAAGGTCACCCTCGAACACATCGAGTGCAACGCCGCCTGCGACTTCGCGCCCGTCGTGATGGTCAACTGGGAGTTCTTCGACAACCAGACGCCCGAGAGCGCCAAGCGCCTCGTGGACGACCTGCGCGCCGGCCGCCCCGTCACCCCGACCCGCGGCGCCCCCCTGTGCACGTTCCGGGAGACCGCCCGCATCCTCGCCGGCTTCCCCGACACGAGGCCCGGCGCGGTCGAGGCCGGCGGCGGCGCGGGACCGGCCTCCCTCATCGGCCTGAAGCTCGCCAAGGGCGAGGCCCTCCCGCCGCGCGTCGTCCACCCGCGCGGCGAGACGGCCGAGGAGCCCCCCCGGGACCGGGCGCCCCACGACCGGCCCATCGCGGGCTCCGGCCACCTCAGCTCGCACGACGCACCACAACAGACCTCCGCGTCCGACCCGAAGCACCCAGCGGGCCCGGTCAGTGAGGAGGGGGAGTGATGACCTTGGCACCCGCCATCGGGGAGACCAGCCCCGAGAAGCTGCTCTCACCGGTCCTGTCGGCCTTCTGGGACGACCCCCGTCCCTGGAGCCTGGACACCTACCGGCGCCACGAGGGGTACGAAGGGCTGCGCAAGGCCCTCGCGATGACGCCCGACGAGGTCATCGCGTACGTCAAGGAGTCCGGCCTGCGCGGCCGCGGCGGCGCGGGCTTCCCCACCGGGATGAAGTGGCAGTTCATCCCGCAGGGCGACGGCAAGCCGCACTACCTCGTGGTCAACGCCGACGAGTCGGAGCCCGGCACCTGCAAGGACATCCCCCTCCTCTTCGCCAACCCGCACGCGCTCATCGAGGGCATCGTGATCGCCTGCTACGCGATCAGGTCCTCGCACGCCTTCGTCTACCTGCGCGGCGAGGTCGTCCCCGTCCTGCGCCGCCTCCACGAGGCCGTCCGCGAGGCGTACGAGGCGGGCTACCTCGGCCGGGACGTCCTCGGCAGCGGGCTGGACCTCGAACTGACCGTGCACGCCGGAGCCGGCGCGTACATCTGCGGCGAGGAGACCGCCCTGCTCGACTCGCTGGAGGGCCGCCGCGGCCAGCCCCGGCTGCGGCCCCCCTTCCCCGCCGTCGCCGGCCTGTACGCCTGCCCCACCGTGGTGAACAACGTCGAGTCCATCGCGTCGGTCCCCGCCATCCTCCACCGGGGCAAGGACTGGTTCCGTTCGATGGGCAGCGAGAAGTCCCCCGGCTTCACGCTGTACTCGCTGAGCGGGCACGTCGCCGCCCCCGGCCAGTACGAGGCCCCCCTCGGCATCACGCTGCGCCAGCTGCTCGACATGAGCGGCGGCATGCGGCCCGGCCACCGCCTCAAGTTCTGGACGCCGGGCGGCTCGTCGACGCCGATGTTCACCGACGAGCACCTCGACGTGCCCCTCGACTACGAGGGCGTCGGCGCCGCCGGGTCCATGCTCGGCACCAAGGCGCTCCAGTGCTTCGACGAGACGACCTGCGTGGTGCGCGCCGTGACCCGCTGGACCGAGTTCTACGCCCACGAGTCCTGCGGCAAGTGCACCCCCTGCCGCGAGGGCACGTACTGGCTGGTGCAGCTGCTGCGCGACATCGAGGCGGGCAAGGGCAGGCCCTCCGACCTCGACAAGCTCGCCGACATCGCCGACAACATCAACGGCAAGTCGTTCTGCGCCCTCGGCGACGGCGCCGCCTCGCCGATCTTCTCCTCCCTGAAGTACTTCCGCGAGGAGTACGAGGAGCACATCACCGGCAGGGGCTGCCCCTTCGACCCGGCCAGGTCGACCGCCTGGGCGGACAACCACGTGGAGGTGACGGCATGACCGTCATGGCATCGAACCCCGCCGGCGGCGGGGCCGCCCCGGTGCCGCCGGAGGACCTGGTCACGCTGACCGTCGACGGCATCGAGGTCTCCGTCCCCAAGGGGACGCTGGTCATCCGGGCCGCCGAGCAGCTCGGCATCGAGATCCCCCGGTTCTGCGACCACCCCCTCCTCGACCCGGCCGGCGCCTGCCGCCAGTGCATCGTCGAGGTCGAGGGCCAGCGCAAGCCGATGGCCTCGTGCACGATCACGTGCACGGACGGCATGGTGGTGAGGACCCAGCTCACCTCCCCGGTCGCCGAGAAGGCCCAGGTCGGGGTGATGGAGCTGCTGCTCATCAACCACCCCCTGGACTGCCCCGTCTGCGACAAGGGCGGCGAGTGCCCGCTGCAGAACCAGGCCGTCTCGCACGGCCGGGCCGAGTCCCGCTTCGAGGGCCGCAAGCGCACCTACGAGAAGCCCGTCCCGATCTCCACGCAGGTCCTCCTCGACCGCGAGCGGTGCGTGCTGTGCGCCCGCTGCACCCGCTTCTCCCAGCAGATCGCCGGCGACCCGATGATCGAGCTGGTCGAGCGCGGCGCCCTCCAGCAGGTCGGCACCGGCGAGGGCGACCCGTTCGAGTCGTACTTCTCCGGCAACACCATCCAGATCTGCCCGGTCGGCGCGCTCACCTCCGCCGCGTACCGGTTCCGCTCCCGCCCCTTCGACCTGGTCTCCAGCCCGTCCGTGTGCGAGCACTGCGCCGGCGGCTGCGCCACCCGCACCGACCACCGGCGCGGCAAGGTCATGCGGCGGCTCGCCGCCAACGACCCGGAGGTCAACGAGGAGTGGCTGTGCGACAAGGGGCGCTTCGCGTTCCGGTACGCGCAGCAGCGGGACCGCCTCACCACGCCCCTCGTGCGCGGCGGCGACGGCGCCCTGCGGCCCGCGTCGTGGCCGGAGGCGCTCCAGGCGGCGGCGCGCGGCCTGGTCCGGGGCCGCACCGGCGTCCTCACCGGCGGCCGGCTCACGGTGGAGGACGCCTACGCGTACGCCAAGTTCGCGCGCGTGGCGCTCGACACCAACGACGTCGACTTCCGCGCGCGGGTGCACAGCGGCGAGGAGGCCGACTTCCTGGCCGCCCGGGTCGCCGGCCACGGCCGCGACCTGGACGGCGGCGGCGTCACGTACGGCACGCTGGAGAAGGCGCCCGCGGTGCTGCTCGTCGGGTTCGAGGCCGAGGAGGAGGCGCCCGGCGTCTTCCTGCGGCTGCGCAAGGCGTGGCGCAAGCACGGCCAGCGCACCTACGCCGTCGCCCCGTACGCCACCCGCGGCCTGGAGAAGGCGGGCGGCACGCTGCTGCCCGCCGCGCCCGGCACGGAGACCGAGTGGCTGGACGCCCTCGCGGCCGGCACCGACCTCGACGGTCCGGGCGCGGCGGCGGCCCAGGCCCTGCGCGCGCAGGGTGCCGTCATCCTCGTCGGCGAGCGCCTCGCGGGCGTGCCGGGCGCGCTGACCGCCGCCGTACGGGCCGCCACCGCGACCGGCGCCCACCTGGTGTGGATCCCGCGCCGGGCCGGCGAGCGCGGCGCGGCCTGGGCGGGCGCCCTCCCGTCGCTGCTGCCCGGCGGCCGCCCGGCCACCGACCCGCGGGCCCGCGAGGAGACGGCGACGGCCTGGGGCGTGCGGGAACTGCCGCACCGCTACGGGCGCGACACCGGCCAGATCGTGGAGGCCGCCGCGACCGGCGAGCTGGGCGCGCTGCTCGTCGGCGGCGTCGACGTGGCGGACCTGCCGGACCCGCAGCGCGCGCGTGAGGCGCTCGACGCGGCGTTCGTGGTGTCGCTGGAGCTGCGGCCCGGCGAGGTCACCGAGCGGGCCGACGTGGTCCTCCCGGTCGCGGCGGTCGCGGAGAAGGCCGGCACGTTCCTCGACTGGGAGGGGCGGGTCCGGATGTTCGAGGCGGCGCTGAAGCCCGAGCACATGACGAAGGCGCTGCCGCCGGCCGACGCGCGCGTCCTGCACATGCTCGCGGACGCCATGGACGTGCACCTCGGCCTGCCCGACCTGCGGACCGTGCGGCGCGAGATGGACCGGCTCGGCGCCTGGGACGGCGAGCGGGCCGCCGACCCCGCCGAGGCCCGGCTGCCGCTGCCCCGCGCCGGTGAGGGCGAGGCCGTCCTGGCCGGCCACCGGATGCTGCTCGACCTGGGCCGCCTCCAGGAGGGCGACGAGGCGCTCGCCGGCACCCGGCACGCCGCGCTCGCCCGGCTGTCGCCCGCCACGGCCGCGGAGACCGGCGTCAAGGACGGCGACCTGCTCAGGGTCACCGGCCCGGCCGGGTCCGTGCGGCTGCCGCTGCGGGTGACCGAGATGCCCGACCGGGTGGTGTGGCTGCCGCTCCACTCGACCGGCGGCGGCGTCCTGTCCGACCTGGGCACGCTCCCCGGCCGCCTGGTCCGCATCGCCCCGGAGGCCGGCTCCCCGGCCGCGCCGGCCGCCCCCCACTCACCGGACTCGACGGACCCCTCGGAGGTGCGCGCATGAACCCGGCCCTCCTCGCGGCCGAGGACCTCTCCATGTTCGGCCGCGACCCCTGGTGGCTCGTGGTGCTCAAGGCGGTCTTCTGCTTCGCCTTCCTCATGGTCACCGTGCTGGTCTCCATCGTGATGGAGCGCAAGGTCGTCGCGTGGATGCAGCTGCGCATCGGCCCGAACCGGCACGGCCCCTGGGGCCTCCTCCAGTCCCTCGCGGACGGCGTCAAGCTGATGCTGAAGGAGGACGTCGTCGTCAAGCGGGCGGACAAGGTCGTCTACGTCCTCGCCCCGATCGTCGCCGCCGTCCCCGCCTTCATGGCGATCGCCGTGATCCCCTTCGGGCCGGCGGGCAACGAGGTCTCGATCCTCGGCCAGCGCACCACGATGCAGCTGACCGACCTGCCGATCGCGATGCTGTACATCCTCGCGGTCGCCTCCGTCGGCATCTACGGCATCGTCCTCGCCGGCTGGTCGTCCGGCTCGACGTACCCGCTGCTCGGCGGGCTCCGCGCGTGCGCGCAGATGATCTCGTACGAGATCGCGATGGGCGCGGCCTTCGCCTCCGTCTTCCTCTACTCCGGGTCCATGTCGACCTCGGCGATCGTCGACGCGCAGGCGGACCGCTGGTTCGTGGTGCTGCTGCCGGTGTCGTTCCTGATCTACATGGTGACGATGGTCGGCGAGACCAACCGGGCCCCGTTCGACATGCCGGAGTCCGAGGGCGACCTGGTCGGCGGCTTCAACACCGAGTACAGCTCGATCAAGTTCGCGATGTTCATGCTGGCCGAGTACATCAACATGGTCACCGTCTCGGTCGTCTCGGTCACCCTCTTCCTGGGCGGCTGGCGCGCCCCGTACCCGATCTCGGGGCTGTGGGAGGGCGCCAACCACGGCTGGTGGCCGATGCTCTGGTTCGTCGGCAAGGTCGTGGCCCTGCTGTTCCTCTTCGTGTGGCTGCGCGGCACGCTGCCCCGGGTCCGCTACGACCAGCTGATGAAGCTCGGCTGGAAGGTCCTCATCCCCGTCTCGGTCGTCTGGCTGATGCTCGTCGCGACCGTGCGGGCCCTGCGCAACGAGAACGTCGCGTTCCAGTCGATCGTGCTGTACGTCGCCGCCGCGGTCCTGGCGGTGCTGCTGCTGTCCTTCGTCGCCGACATGTTCCGCGAGCGGCGGGCGGAGGCCGAGGAGGGCTCCGGGGACGACGCGGAGGCCGGCCGGTTCGACCCGATGGCCGGCGGGTTCCCGGTGCCGCCGCTGCCCGGGCAGACCCTCCCGCCGGTACCCCGGCGACGGCCGCGCGGTGAGCGCGAGTTGATTGCCAGCGGCCCGGCGGACACGGCGGGCGACGGAAAGGAGACGGACGGTGTCTACTGAGTCATCCCGGGGGGACACCCCACGGACCCCCTTCCAGAACCCGGTGGCCGGCTTCGGCGTGACCTTCAAGGCCATGTTCAAGAAGCGGCTGACGGAGCAGTACCCGGAGCAGCGGAAGACGACGGCGCCCCGCTTCCACGGCAGGCACCAGCTCAACCGCCACCCGGACGGGCTGGAGAAGTGCGTCGGCTGCGAGCTGTGCGCCTGGGCGTGTCCCGCCGACGCCATCTACGTGGAGGGCGCGGACAACACCGACGAGGAGCGCTACTCGCCCGGCGAGCGGTACGGCCGCGTCTACCAGATCAACTACGCCCGCTGCATCCTGTGCGGGCTGTGCATCGAGGCGTGCCCGACGCGCGCGCTGACGATGACGAACGAGTTCGAGCTCGCCGACAGCTCCCGCGAGAACCTGATCTACACCAAGGAGCAGCTCCTCGCGGGCCTGACGGAGGGCATGGTCGACACGCCCCACGCCATCCACCCGGGGATGGACGAGCAGGACTACTACCGGGGCCTGGTGCACGAGGCGGCGCCGGGCACGGTCCGGCAGGTCGCGGCCGGCAAGGGCGAGCAGCCCCCGCAGGAGGCCGCGTCGGACTTCGGCGGGAACGAGCCCGCGTCCGGGAAGGTGGTCGGGGCATGACCGCGAGCACGCTGGCCGCCGCCTCCACCACCTCGACCGGTGAGGCCGTGCAGTTCTGGCTGCTCGGCACGGTCGCGGTGATCGGCGCGCTGTGCACCGTACTGATGCGCAAGGCCGTGCACAGCGCGCTGTGCCTGGCCGGGACCATGATCATCCTGGCGGTCTTCTACCTCGCCAACGGCGCGTACTTCCTGGGCGTCGTGCAGGTCGTGGTCTACACGGGCGCGATCATGATGCTGTTCCTCTTCGTCGTGATGCTCGTCGGCGTGACCGCCGCCGACTCGCTGAAGGAGACCATCAAGGGCCAGCGCTGGCTGGCCCTGCTGTGCGGGCTGGGCTTCGGCGCGCTGCTGGTCGCCGGCATCGGCCGCGCCTCGCTGGACACCTTCAACGGACTGGGCGCGGCGAACGCCGGCGGCAACGTCGAGGGCCTGGCGGCGCTGCTGTTCACCAAGTACGTCTTCGCCTTCGAGATCACGGGCGCGCTGCTCATCACGGCCGCGGTCGGCGCGATGGTGCTGACGCACCGGGAGCGCACCGAGCGGGCCCGCACGCAGCGGGAGCTGTCGGAGCAGCGGGTGCGCGAGGGCAAGCAGCTCCCGCCGCTGCCGGCACCCGGCGTGTACGCCCGGCACAACGCCGTGGACATCGCCGGCCTGCTGCCGGACGGCACCCCGTCCGAGCTGACCGTGAACCGCACGCTGCGGGCGCGCGGTCAGGTCCGCGACGTCTCGACGCAGGCGCTGGAGGACCTGCGGGCGCTGGAGCAGCGTTCCGAGGAGCGGCTGGGCCGCCGGCGGGACGGAGAGGAGGCGGCCAAGTGAATCCCGTCAACTACCTGTATCTCGCCGCCTTGTTGTTCACCATCGGCGCGGCCGGGGTGCTGATCAGGCGCAACGCGATCATCTTGTTCATGTGCGTGGAGCTGATGCTCAACGCCTGCAACCTGGCGCTGGTCGCGTTCTCCCGGATGCACGGCAACCTGGACGGCCAGATCATCGCCTTCTTCACGATGGTCGTCGCCGCCGCGGAGGTCGTGGTCGGGCTGGCGATCATCGTGTCCCTGTTCCGTGCCCGCCATTCGGCCTCGGTCGACGACGCCAGCCTGATGAAGCTGTAAGGGGTCGCTGAATCGTGGAGAACCTGATCGCGCTGCTCGTCGCGGCGCCCCTGCTCGGAGCGGCCGTCCTGCTGTGCGGCGGCCGGCGGCTGGACAAGGCCGGGCACTGGCTCGGCACGCTGCTGGCCGCCGCCTCCTTCGTCGTCGGCGTGGTCCTCTTCGCCGACATGCTGGGGAAGGGCCCGGAGGAACGGGCCGTGCACCAGCGGTTGTTCAGCTGGGTGCCGGTCGAGGGCTTCCAGGCGGACGTCGCCTTCCAGCTGGACCAGCTGTCGATGACGTTCGTCCTGCTCATCACCGGTGTCGGCACGCTCATCCACGTCTACTCCATCGGGTACATGGAGCACGACGAGCGCCGCCGCCGCTTCTTCGGCTACCTGAACCTGTTCCTCGCGGCGATGCTGCTGCTCGTCATCGCCGACAACTACCTGCTGCTGTACTTCGGCTGGGAGGGCGTGGGCCTCGCCTCGTACCTGCTGATCGGGTTCTGGCAGCACAAGCCGAGCGCGGCGACGGCCGCGAAGAAGGCGTTCCTGGTCAACCGCGTCGGCGACATCGGCCTCTCCGTCGCGATCATGCTGATGTTCACCACGTTCGGGACGTTCGCCTTCGGGCCGGTGCTCGGCTCGGCGGGGGAGGCGTCCGAGGGCATGCTGACGGCGATCGGGCTGATGCTGCTGCTCGCCGCGTGCGGCAAGTCCGCGCAGGTGCCGCTGCAGTCCTGGCTCGGCGACGCGATGGAGGGCCCGACCCCGGTGTCGGCGCTCATCCACGCGGCGACGATGGTGACGGCCGGCGTGTACCTGATCACCCGTTCCGGCGCGATCTTCAACGCGGCGCCGGACGCGCAGCTCGCCGTCGTGGTGGTCGGCGCGGTCACGCTCCTCTTCGGTGCGATCGTCGGTTGCGCGAAGGACGACATCAAGAAGGCCCTCGCCGGTTCGACGATGTCGCAGATCGGCTACATGATCCTCGCGGCCGGCCTCGGCCCGATCGGCTACGCCTTCGCGATCATGCACCTGGTGACGCACGGCTTCTTCAAGGCCGGCCTGTTCCTCGGGGCCGGATCAGTCATGCACGGCATGAACGACGAGGTCGACATGCGCAAGTACGGCGGCCTGCGGACGTACATGCCCGTCACGTTCGTGACGTTCGGCCTCGGCTACCTGGCGATCATCGGCTTCCCCGGCCTGTCGGGCTTCTGGTCCAAGGACAAGATCATCGAGGCGGCGTTCGCGAAGGGCGGCACCGAGGGCTGGATCCTCGGCGCGGTCACCCTGCTCGGCGCCGGGATCACCGCGTACTACATGACCCGCGTGATGATCATGACGTTCTTCGGTGAGAAGCGCTGGCAGCCCGCGCCCGACCCGGACACGACGGCCGGGGTCGAACCGGGCGTCGAGGCGGCGCCCGGCGAGATGCCGCACCCGCACGAGTCCCCGAAGTCCATGACCGTCCCGATGATCCTGCTGGCCTTCGGGTCGGTCTTCGCGGGCGGGCTGTTCTCGCTGAACAGCGCGTTCGTGCACTGGCTGGAGCCCGTCACGGACTTCCAGCACGGCCACCCGCCGGTCAGCGCCGCGGTCGTCACCACGGCGACGGTCGTCGTCCTGCTGATCGGCGTCGGCATCGCGTACGCGCAGTACGGGCGCAGGCCCGTGCCCGTGGTCGCGCCGCGCGGCTCGCTGCTCACCCGGGCGGCCCGCCGCGACCTCCTCCAGGACGACTTCAACCACGTGGTCCTCGTGCGCGGCGGCGAGCACCTCACCCGCTCGCTGGTCTACGTCGACCACTCCCTCGTCGACGGCGTCGTCAACGGCACGGCGGCGGCGATGGGCGGTCTCTCCGGCCGGATGCGCAAGCTGCAGAACGGCTTTGCCCGCTCCTATGCGGTCTCGATGTTCGGAGGTGCTGCGGTGCTGATCGCCGCGACCCTGCTGATGAGGGCGGTGTGACCGCGATGTCCTTTCCCCTCCTGACCGCGGCGGCGGCGCTGCCGGCGGCCGGTGCGATCGTCACCGCCGCCGTCCCGGCCGCCCGGCGCACCACCGCCAAGTGGCTGGCGCTGCTGTTCTCGCTCGGCACGCTCGCGCTCGCGGTGGCCGTCATGGTCCGCTTCGACCCCGGCGGCGACCGGTACCAGCTCACCGAGTCGCACGCCTGGATCAAGGACTTCGGGGTGCGGTACGAGCTGGGCGTGGACGGCATCGGCGTGGCGCTGATCGCGCTCACCGCGCTGCTCGTGCCGTTCGTCGTCCTCGCCGGTTGGCACGACGCCGACCCCCTGGAGACCCACTCGAAGCGGTGGCGGCCCACCCAAGGCTTCTTCGCCCTGATCCTCATGGTCGAGGCGATGGTGATCCTCTCCTTCGAGGCCACCGACGTCTTCCTCTTCTACGTCCTCTTCGAGGCCATGCTCATCCCGATGTACTTCCTCATCGGCGGCTTCGGGGACCGCGCCCACGCGGGCGGCGACGACAGGGCGGCCGCCCAGCGGTCGTACGCCGCGGTGAAGTTCCTGCTCTACAACCTGGCCGGCGGGCTCGTCATGCTCGCCGCGGTGATCGGGCTGTACGTCGTCGCGGGGAACTTCTCGCTCACCGAGATCGCCGCCGCCCGGGCGAGCGGCGAGCTGGACATGGCGACGAACACGGAGCGGCTGCTGTTCCTCGGCTTCTTCTTCGCGTTCGCCGTGAAGGCCCCGCTGTGGCCGCTGCACACCTGGCTGCCCAACGCGATGGGCGAGGCCACGGCACCGGTCGCGGTGCTCATCACGGCCGTCGTCGACAAGGTCGGCACGTTCGCGATGCTCCGCTTCTGCCTCGGCCTGTTCCCGGAGGCGTCGCGGTGGGCCACGCCCGTGATCATCGTCCTCGCCCTGGTCAGCATCGTGTACGGGGCGCTGCTCGCGGTCGGCCAGCGGGACATCAAGCGCCTGATCGCGTACGCGTCGATCTCCCACTTCGGCTTCATCGTCCTCGGGATCTTCGCGATGACCAGCCAGGGGCAGAGCGGCGCCACGCTCTACATGGTCAACCACGGCATCTCGACGGCCGCGCTGATGCTGGTCGCCGGCTTCCTGATCTCGCGGCGCGGCTCGCGCCTGATCGCGGACTACGGCGGCGTGCAGAAGGTCGCCCCGGTCCTGGCGGGCACGTTCCTCGTCGGCGGCCTGGCCACGCTCTCGCTGCCCGGCCTCGCGCCGTTCGTCAGCGAGTTCCTGGTCCTGGTCGGCACGTTCGCCCGGTACCCGGTCGCGGGCGTCGTCGCCACCACCGGCATCGTCCTGGCCGCGCTCTACACGCTGGTGCTGTACCAGCGGACGATGACCGGCCCGGTGAAGGAGGAGGTCCGGGCCATGCCCGACCTGCGGCCGCGCGAGCTGGCCGTGGTGGCCCCGCTGATCGCGCTGCTGCTCCTCCTCGGCGTCTACCCGAAGCCGCTCACCGACATCGTCAACCCGGCGGTGCGGCACACCATGTCCGACGTACAGCAGAAGGACCCCCGGCCCGATGTGGAGGCGGCCAAGTGAGCACTACGGACTTCCACAGCCTGTGGACGGCGGCCGCCGAGCCGCTCGGTGAGATCCCCACGCCGGAGATCGAGTACGTCCAGCTGGCCCCGGTCCTCATCGTGGTCGGCGCGGCGGTGCTCGGCGTCCTCGTGGAGGCCGTCGTCCCGCGCCGCGCCCGGTACCACACGCAGCTCTTCCTCAGCGGTGTGGCGCTGGCCTGCGCGTTCGCCGCGGTCGTCGGCCTCGCCCTCAGCGGGCACGCCACGACGAAGGCGCAGATCTCCGCGATGGGCGCCATCGCCGTCGACGGGCCGGCGCTGTTCCTGCAGGGCACGATCCTGCTGACCTCGCTCGTCGCGGTGTTCACCTTCGCCGAGCGGCGGCTCGACCCGGCCCACCACGGCCACCGCGTCGACTCGTTCGCCGCCGAGGCCGCCGCCGTGCCGGGCAGCGACCACGAGAAGGCCGCGGTCAAGGCCGGGTTCACCACCACCGAGGTGTTCCCGCTGGTGCTGTTCGCCATCACGGGCATGCTCGTCTTCCCGGCCGCCAACGACCTGCTGACGCTCTTCATCGCGCTGGAGGTCTTCTCGCTGCCGCTGTACCTGCTGTGCGCCGTCGCCCGCCGCAAGCGGATGATGTCGCAGGAGGCCGCGGTCAAGTACTTCCTGCTCGGCGCGTTCGCCTCCGCGTTCCTGCTGTTCGGCATCGCCCTGCTGTACGGCTACGCGGGCTCCGTCTCGTACGCCCGGATCGCGGACGTCGTGGACGGCGCGGTCGGCACGGTCGACCCGGCGCTCGCGGCGACCATGAGCAACGACGTGCTGCTGCTCATCGGTTTCGCGATGGTGCTGATGGGTCTGCTGTTCAAGGTGGGCGCCGTGCCGTTCCACATGTGGACGCCGGACGTCTATCAGGGCGCCCCGACCCCCGTCACCGGCTTCATGGCGGCGGCCACCAAGGTCGCGGCGTTCGGCGCGATGCTGCGCCTGCTCTACGTGGTCCTGCCGGGTCTGCGCTGGGACTGGCGGCCCGTCATGTGGGGCGTCGCCATCGTCACGATGCTGGCCGGCGCGATCGTCGCGATCACGCAGACCGACATCAAGCGGCTCCTCGCCTACTCGTCGATCGCCCACGCCGGGTTCATCCTGGCGGGCGTCATCGCCGCGACGCCGGACGGGGTCTCGTCGACGCTGTTCTACCTGGCGGCGTACTCCTTCGTGACGGTCGGCGCGTTCGCGGTGGTCACGCTGGTGCGGGACGCGGGCGGCGAGGCGACGCACCTGTCCAAGTGGGCGGGCCTGGGACGGCGCTCGCCGCTGGTGGCGGCGGTGTTCGCGGTGTTCCTGCTGGCCTTCGCCGGCATCCCGCTGACATCCGGCTTCTCCGGCAAGTTCGCCGTCTTCAAGGCGGCGGCCGAGGGCGGCGCGGGCGTGCTGGTGGTGGTCGGCGTGATCGCGTCGGCGATCGCCGCGTTCTTCTACATCCGAGTCATCGTGCTGATGTTCTTCAGCGAGCCGCACCCGGAGGGCCCGACCGTCGCCGTGCCGTCGCCGCTGACGACGACGGCGATCGGCGTGGGCGTCGCGGTGACGCTGGTGCTGGGCCTCGCCCCCCAGTACTTCCTGGACCTCGCGGGCCAGGCGGGGGTGTTCGTCCGGTAGCCGGAGGCGTACCGGGCGCGCGTACGACACGGCCGGGCGGGGTGCGGTGGCGCACCCCGCCCGGCCGCGTCGCGCGCGGCTCAGCCCTCCGCGGGGCAGCGCACGTCGGGGTTCCACTCGTGGAACATCCCCTTCGGGTTGGGCTTGTGGAGCCAGACGTGCAGGTCGTAGTGGGCCCGCACGCCGGCCTCGACCCCGGGCGACGGCCCGAGGAAGGGCTGGCCGAACATCGTCGGCCGGTCGTCGTCGGTCGTCAGGTCCTGGTCGGCGTCCTCGACGAACCACTCCACCCCGACCAGCCGCAGCATCCCGTCCTCGGACTTCTCGTACATGAGGGCGGCGGGCTTCGTCGGGTCGGTGGTGTTGTTGTACGCCTTGTTGACGTAGTGGTACCCCATGCCGCCCTCCCCGGCGCGGGCGATGCAGCCGCGCAGGGGCAGGTAGCCGTCGGCGACGGCCCGTTCGACCCGGTGGTACTTCTGCGTCGCGCTGTACGCCTTCCTCAGGTCGGCGCGCACGGCGTCGTCGTCGGGGGCGGCCGCCGCGGGGGCGGGACCCGCCAGGAGCGTCAGGGGGACGAGGGCGGCGACGGCGACGGCGGACAGGGGCCCTTTCGGGTTCATGCGGTGCTCCTCGGGGGACGGAGGGCGGGCGTTCTCGGGCACCCGCGGGTCCGGGCGGGCCCTCTCCTCGTCCCGCCCCCAGCAGCATGTGCCGCGCCGCCCCCGCCCGCACCCGGAGACGGCCATAGGGCGGAAAGCGCTCTGTCCCGGGGGGCACGGCCGTGGCATGGTGCCCTGGGTGACTGGTTCAGACCAGTCGGCGGGCCGCGGGGCACCACGGTCCGCCGCGGCGGCGACGAGGAGGGGCGCGGACGCGATGCGCGGCACGACGGTCTTGTCCGGGGACGACGACGTGGCCGGGCGGCCGGGGGCGCTGCCGATGCACCGCCTGGAGGTCCCCGTGGCCGACGCGGTGCCGTTCGCGATCGGCACGTTCGACACGATCGGCCCGATGGCCCGGGCGGCCTTCCCGCACCGGCACACCTTCTACGAGATCGTGCACGTCACCGACGGGCGCGGCGTCCACGTGACCGACCTCGCCCACTGGCCGCTGCGCCCGCCCCACCTGGGCTTCCTCGTGCCCGGCCAGGTCCACCACTGGGAGGACGCGGCCGGGGTGGACGGCTCCGTCGTCCTGTTCACCGAGGACTTCCTGCTCGACCACCCCGGCGACCGCGCCCTGCTGCGCCTCCTCGCCGAGCGGCCCTGGCCCACCCTCGACGAGCGGTCCGCCGGCCAGGCCGGGCGGCTGCTCGCCGACCTCCACGACGAGTACGCCCGCGGCGCCGACGGCTGCCCGTCCGTGCTGCGCGCCCTGCTGCACGTCCTCGTCGTCCGCGCGTCGCGGCTGTACGGCGTCGGGTCCGCCGCCCACGACCGGCCCGGCACCCGGCCGGGCGCCGTCGCCGAGGAGTTCACGCGGCTGATCGGCGGCGGCGACCCGGCCCTGTGGTCGGTGGGGGCCTGCGCCGCGCGCATCGGCGTCACCCCCGGCCACCTCGCCGACGCCGTCAAGGCCGCGACCGGCCGTACTCCGGGACAGCTGGTCCGGGAAGCCCGCGCCCACGAGGCGAAGCGGCTCCTCGCCCGCACCGAACTGACCGTCCGCCAGGTGGCGGGCCGGGTCGGCTTCGACGACGCCGCGTACTTCTGCCGCTTCTTCCGCCGCGAGACCGGCGCCAGCCCCGGCGACTTCCGGCGCGGTGCCGAGGTGCGCGGCGGGGGAGCGGCCCCGCAGGACGGCGGCGCGGGGGACGGCCGGACGGAGGGCGGCGGCGCGGGGGACGGCCGGACGGAGGGCGGTGGTGCGGAGGGCGGTCGGGTGGAGGGCCGGGGGAGGGCCCGCGATATTCACCACGACGACCGCGTCCAGTCCATCGCCCGCCCGCGGCGGCGTGCGTAGGTTCGGTGCCGTTCCCCTGACCCCCCCTCCCCTACGAGGAGCAGGCATGGACGACCACGACGAGCCCCGTCCCGGGCACCCCTCCCGCAAGACCGTGCTGCGCGCCGCCCTGGCGGCCGGCGTCGCCGCACCCGCGGTGCTCATGGGCGTACCGGCGCTGGCCCGCGCCGGCGCCGCGTCCCCCGGCGCCCGCCCGGCCCTGACGCCCACCTGTGACGACGGCGACGACCCCACCCCGCCGCAGATGGAGGGCCCCTACTTCAAGCCCAACTCCCCCCGCCGCACCTCGCTGCTGGAGTCGGGCACCCCGGGCGTGCGCCTCACCGTCACCGGGTACGTCTTCGGACTCGGCTGCCAGCCGATGTCCGGAGTGCTGCTGGACTTCTGGCAGGCCGACAACAACGGCGCCTACGACAACACCGGGTTCCGCTTCCGCGGCCACCAGTTCACCGACGCGCAGGGCGCGTTCCGCCTCACCACGATCGTGCCGGGGCTGTACCCGGGGCGCACCCGCCACATCCACGTCAAGGCGCAGGCGCCCGGCCGTCCGGTGCTGACCACGCAGCTGTACTTCCCGAACGAGCCCCGCAACGCGACGGACTCGCTGTTCGACCCGCGGCTGCTGATGACCGTGCACGACGTGAGCGGCGGCAGGGAGGCGGCGTTCGACTTCGTGCTGAACGTGCCGCAGTCGCCGGGCCCGAGCCCCACCCCGACGACCCCGCCCCCCGGCGGCGGCACCTGGGCGGTGGGCACGGCCTACCGGGCGGGCGACCGGGCCACGTACGGCGGCCGCGGCTACGTCTGCCTCCAGGCCCACACGGCCCAGCCCGGCTGGGAGCCGCCGACCGCGCCCGCGCTGTGGCGGGCCGAGTGACCACTGCGGGGTGCGGCTGACCCGGTGGGGGAGGCCGCACGGGCCCGGCACCCGGAGCCGGGGTGCCGGGCCCTTCGCCGTCCGGCGGGTCAGACGGCGGGCGTGATCCGGCCGGTGACCTCGCCCAGGCCGACCCGCGTGCCGTCCGGGCCGGGCGCCCACGCGGTGAGCGTGACCTCGTCGCCGTCCTCCAGGAACGTCCGCTTCCCGGTGGACAGGTCGAGCGCGTCCCGCCCGTTCCACGTCAGCTCCAGCAGGGAGCCGCGCTGGTGCACCTCGGGCCCGCTGACCGTGCCCGAGCCGTACAGGTCGCCGGTGCGCAGCGACGCGCCGTTGACGGTCATGTGCGCCAGCTGCTGCGCGGCCGTCCAGTACATGGTGGAGAACGGCGGCTCGGCGACGACCTCGCCGTTGATCCGCACGGTGATGTGCAGCTCGTACCCGCCCGGCTCGTCCTCGTCCGAGTCGTCCAGGTAGGGCAGCAGCGGGACGTCGCGGGCCGGCGGGGCCACCCGGGCCGCGTCCAGGGCCTCCAGCGGCGTCACCCACGCCGACACCGACGTGGCGAACGACTTGCCGAGGAACGGCCCCAGCGGCACGTACTCCCACGCCTGGACGTCGCGCGCCGACCAGTCGTTGAGGAGCGTCAGGCCGAACACGTGCTCCCGGAAGTCGCCGAGCGCGACCGGGCGGCCCTGCTCGGACGGCGTGCCGACGACGAAGCCGACCTCCGCCTCGATGTCCAGCTTCACGGACGGCCCGAAGACCGGCGCCGGGTCGGCCGGGGCCTTGCGCTGCCCGGAGGGGCGCACCACGTCGGTGCCGGAGACCACGACGGTGCCGGACCGGCCGTGGTAACCGATGGGCAGGTGCTTCCAGTTGGGCGTGAGGGGCTCGCCGTCCGGGCGGAACATGCGGCCCACGTTCGACGCGTGGTGCTCGCTGGCGTAGAAGTCGACGTAGTCGGCCACCTCGTACGGCAGGTGCAGCGTCACCGCGTCCAGCGGGTGCAGCAGCGGTTCGACGTCCGCGCGGTGCGCGGGCGACGTCAGCCACGCCGTCAGCGCTCGGCGCACGTCCCGCCACACCGTGCGGCCCGCCGCCATCAGCGGGTTGAGGGACGGCTGGGCGAGCAGGCCGGCGTACGAGGAGCCGAGCGCGTGCGCCGCGGCCCCGGCGTCCAGGACGTGGCCGCCGATCCGTACGCCGACCCTGCGGCGGTCGGGTTCGGCGGCGGTCGAGAACACGCCGTACGGGAGGTTGTGCGGGCCGAAGGGGTCGCCTTCGGCCAGGTCGAGCGGGCTCGGTGAGGGCTGCTCGGGCATCGGTGCTTGCCTCGCTTTCCACGTGTGTGGGGGACACGTTACGGCTGGGGCGCACGCTTCTCCCAGGTGCGGGGGGAGAGGGCCTCGTCACCCCCGCGGCACACCGGTCCCGCCGGGCCGGGGCGTGTCGCCGGGCGGGCGCCGCCGGGCCCCGGCGGCGCCCGGTGGAGGTGCGCGCGCCCGTGCCCGGCGGCGGCGCCCGCCCGGGTGGCGCGGGGGCGCCGGCGGCGTCCCGGGCGCCGTGTGCGCGCGGGGTCCGGAACCGGCCGGGAACGGAAGAGGGACGTCCGTGTGATCCGTCTCATACGGGAAGGGGGCGCGGACGCCCTGGAAGGCCCCCTTCCGGGGTCGGGTTCCGGCCGTACACGCCCCTCGGGAGCCCGCCGGGGTGGCGGGAAGGTGCCCACGGTGATCCAAACGGGACCGGATACGCTGACGTGAGTGAATCCAGCGACACGTCGACAATCCGTGTGATCGTCCGCAGACAGGAGACCCCCTCGTGACCGCAGTCGGGCCGTTCGGGCTGAGCGTGCGGGACCAGGCTCTCGAAGCCGATGTCCAGACCGGGCTGGCGGCTGTCGAGGCCGGACTGCTCGACGCCACCAAGAGCGACGTCCCGTTCATCACGGAGGCGGCGCAGCACCTGGTGCGGGCGGGCGGCAAGCGGTTCCGTCCGCTCCTCGTGATGCTCGCCGCGCAGTTCGGCGACCCGCACGCGCCCGGCGTCGTCCCCGCGGCCGTGGTCGTGGAGCTCACCCACCTGGCCACGCTGTACCACGACGACGTGATGGACGAGGCGCTCGTACGGCGCGGGGTGGAGAGCGCCAACACGCGCTGGGGCAACTCGGTCGCCGTCCTCACGGGCGACTTCCTCTTCGCGCGGGCGTCGCACATCCTGGCGGACCTCGGCCCCGAGGCGGTACGCATCCAGGCGGAGGCGTTCGAGCGACTGGTCACGGGCCAGATCCTGGAGACCGCGGGCCCCCGCGACGGGAACGACCCGGTCGAGCACTACCTGGACGTCATCGCCGGCAAGACCGGCTCCCTGGTCGCCGTCTCCGGCCGGTTCGGCGCGATGACGGCGGGCGCCGAGGAGCGGTTCACGGAGATCCTCACGCAGTACGGCGAGCGGCTGGGCGTGGCGTTCCAGCTGGCCGACGACGTCCTGGACATCGCCTCGGACTCCCACGAGTCCGGCAAGACGCCCGGCACCGACCTGCGCGAGGGCATCGCCACCCTGCCGGTCCTGCACCTGCGCGCCCTGGCGGAGCAGCACGGCCGGGCCGAGGACGTGGAGCTGGTCGAGCTCCTCGAGGGCGACCTGACGGACGACGCCCGCCACGCCGAGGTGCTGCGCCGGCTGCGCGTCCACCCCGCGCTGGAGCTGGCCCGCCGCGACACGGTGCGCTACGCGCAGGAGGCGCGGGCGATGCTGGCCCCGCTGCCGGACGGGTACGCGAAGGCCGCGCTCGTCGAGCTGTGCGACCTGGTGGTGCACCGGGCGGGCTGAACCCGGTGCCCGCCGCGCGTGCGGGTACGGGGCGGTCCGGGGCCGCATGGGGGAGGACCCTGATGCCGGGTCATCCCAGAGAGGTACGGCAGGTTGATGCCGCGGTCTGACGCTTTCCCGGTGCCGGTCGGGTGGAATGGTCACACCAGACCACGGAGGTAGCGCAGACATGGCACCGAACGACAGCGACGCACAGACCCCGCGGCCCGCGCGCCGGACAGTGGCGCGGTACGCGGTCCCGGTCGCGGTGGCGGGAGTGGCGGCGGCGACCATCGGGCTCGTCCCCGCGCTCGCGGCTTCCGGCGACCCCGACCTGCCGAAGATCACCGCGCAGCAGCTCGTCGAGAGGATCGCCGCGTCGGACGTGCAGCACGTGTCCGGCACGGTGAAGGTCACCACCGACCTCGGCCTGCCGTCCATAGCCGGCCTCGGCGACCTGATGGGCGACCGGGCCTCGGCCGAGTCCGCCGAGGCGCAGCTGATGCGGCTCGCGTCCGGCACGCACACGCTGAAGGTCGCCGCGGACGGCCCGGACCGGCAGCGGCTGACCGTCCAGGACGGCGACGACGAGTACACCCTCGTGCGCAACGGCGCGGAGACCTGGGCGTACGACAGCGCGTCCGGCGAGGTCCACCACGAGAAGGGCGACGCCACCGGCCGCGACGCGGACGGCCGGGACGCCGAGGGCGCCGACGGGCCCCCGGTCACGCCGAAGGAGCTCGCGGCCCAGGCGCTGGCGGCGGTCGACAAGACGACGTCGGTCACCGTCGAGGGCACGGCGCGGGTCGCCGGGCGCGACGCGTACCAGCTGGTCGTGAGGCCCGAGCAGAGCGGGTCCACGATCGGTTCGGTGAAGGTCGCGGTCGACGCGGAGAACGGCGTCCCGCTGAAGTTCACGCTCACGCCGAGCAGTGGCGGCGCGGCGGCGGTCGACGTCGGCTTCACCAAGGTCGACTTCGGGAAGCCGGACGCGTCGGTGTTCACGTTCACGCCGCCGAAGGGCGCCAAGGTCACCGAGGCGGACGGGGCGCGCGGGCCGGCCGCCGAGCTGAAGGAGAAGGACCGCAAGGCCCTGGAGGAGGGCCTGAAGGACCTGGAGGGCCGAGGCGGCGAGCTGGGCCCGAACGTCATCGGCGAGGGCTGGACCACGGTCGTCGAGCTGGCCGGACCGGGCGGCGACGCCCCGGCGAAGGCGCCCGAGGGCGGCGCCGGACCGGAGGAACTGCCCGCCGAGGCGCAGCAGTTCCTGGACGGCCTGGGTGACCGGGTCACCGGCGAGTTCGGCTCGGGCATGGTCTTCAAGACCCGCCTGGTCAACGCCCTGATGACGGACGACGGCCGGGTGTACGCCGGTGCCGTGACCGAGAAGGCGCTGGTGGCGGCGGCGAACGACGCCGCGAAGTAGGCCGCACCGCGGGACGCGGCCCGGGGCCCACCGCATCGGCGCGGTGGGCCCCGGGTCGTCCGCGCGCCGCCTTCCGGCCCGGAAGGCCGGAGACTCTCAGGGTCTGGAGCCCCGCAGGCCCCGCAGGCCCCGCAGGCCCCGCAGGCCCCGCAGGCCCCGCAGGCCCCGCAGGCCCCGGAGGCCCGCAGGCTTCCAGGGTCCGGGGGCCCGGGGCCCGGTGGGTCAGAAGGTCAGCGAGAAGCCGCTGATGTAGCCGGTGTCGTACTGCGCCACGTCCTGGACCCGCAGCCGCCAGGTGCCGTTCGCGGGCTCGCTCGACGCGTCGACGGTGTACGTCTCGCGGACGTTGTCGGCCGAGTCGTTGCCGCTGGAGTTCTTCAGCCGGTACGCCGTGCCGTCCGGGGCGACGAGGTCGACGACGAGGTCGCCGCGCCAGGTGTGGACGATGTCGACGCCGACCTTCAGCGCGGAGGGCGCGTTGCCGGTGCGGCCGCTGACGGTGACGGAGGAGGTCGCGGCGGTGCCGTTGTCCGGGATCGTCACGTCGGCGGTGTTCTCGTACGTGTCACCGGTCGGCGGCTCGGTCGTCCCGGCGGACAGCGTCCACACGGCGTGCGCGAGGGCGTCGCTGTTGCGGTCCAGCGCCGTGTCGCTGATGTTGGCCGTCGTGTCGCACGACGAGTGGTAGCAGCGGTCGAAGGCCTGGCCCGCCGTGCCGCCCCACTTCTGCGCCTGCGCCGCGGTCTTCGTCCGGCTGGCGCCGGTGAACAGCCCGCCGACCGGGATGCCGACGTTCTTGAACGAGGCGTGGTCGGAGCGCCCGTCGCCCTCGGTCTCGATCTCCGTGGCGACGCCGATGCCGGCGAAGTAGTCCTTGAAGGTCTTCTCGATGACCGGGTCGTCGTCGTAGACGAAGTAGCCCGGGTTGGGCGATCCGATCATGTCGAAGTTCATGTAGCCGCTCAGCTTGGAGCGCTCGGTGGTCGGCAGGTTGGCGACGTAGTACTTCGAGCCGACGAGGCCCAGCTCCTCGGCGCCCCACCAGGCGAACCGCAGGTGCTTGGCGGGCTTGAGCCCGGCGCGGGACACGGCGAGCGCGGTCTCCAGGACGCCGGCGGAACCGGAGCCGTTGTCGTTGATGCCGGGTCCGGAGGAGACCGAGTCCAGGTGGGCGCCGGCCATGAGGACCTGGTTGGCGTCGCCGCCCGGCCAGTCGGCGATCAGGTTGTAGCCGGTGGCGCCGTTGGACGTGAACTGCTGGACGCTGGTGGTGAAGCCGGCGGCGTCCAGCTTGGCCTTCACGTAGTCGATGGACGCCTTGTAGCCGGGGCGGCCGTGGGCGCGGTTGCCGCCGTTGGCGCCGGCGATCGACTGGAGCTGGGTGAGGTGCGCCTTGACGTTCGCCAGCGGGATGTCCGGCGCGGCGGCCGTGGCGGCGGGCGCCGTGCGGGCCGTGGTGGGCGCGGTGGCGGCGGGCGCGGCGGTGGCGAGCAGGCCCGCGAGGGCGAGGGCGGTGACCGCGGCGGTACGTCTGGGCATGCGGGACACGGAGGGTGTCATCGTGGGGGCTCCGGATTCCGTGCGGGGATGGGGACGGAACGTGCGAGACGCCCCGCGATGGCTGTGTCGCGGGGCGTTGGAGCTGTGGTGCGTGACCGGTCTGCTCATCGTGCGCTGTTGAATGTACAGCGACAATTCATCCGCGCGTCAAGGGCGGTTTCCGGTCACCGGAGTCCGCATATCGGAGGGATCGGTGCTACTGCACGCAGAACTCGTTGCCCTCCGGGTCCGCCATGACGGTCCACCGGCCGCCCGGTTCGTCGACCTCGCGCAGCACGGACGCGCCCAGCGCCTCCAGCCGGACGACCTCCGCGGCCCGGTCCCGCCCCGGTCCCGCGTGCACGTCGATGTGGAGGCGGTTCTTGGTCGTCTTCGCCTCCGGTACGCGCTGGAACAGCAGCCGCCTGCCCAGCCCGGTGCCCGACTCCTCCTCGTACGGGTCGTCCGGATGGCGGACGGCGGCCAGATCCCGCCATGCCCGGCGGCCGTGCGCCTCGACCGTCACGTCGGCCGGTACGTGCCCCAGGCCGAGGAGCCGCTCGACGAGCGCGCTGTGGTCCTCGACCGCGTAGCCCAGCGCCCGCGCCCAGAAGTCGGCCTGGGCGTGCGGGTCGGCCGCGTCGATCACGAGTTTCCAGTGGAGTGTCGTCATGCGACCGTTCCTATGCGCCGCGTGACCGCGTCCGCAACGGATTTCCCCCCGTACGGTGCCGGGGGAGCCCCGAAGGAGGCCGCGGGCGGGCGCCGGGCCCTTCAGGGGCGGGGCGCCTCGACCGGGGCGGGCGCCGGGGCGGGGGTCTTCGCCGCCGCGCGGGCCGCCAGCCGCGCGGCCTCGCCCCGCGTCCGCCGCGCACTGCGCAGGGCGTCCCAGGTGAGCAGCGTCAGCGCCACCCACACCAGCCCGAAGCCGGCCCACCGCTCCGGCGGCATGGCCTCCCGGAAGTACAGCACCCCCACCAGGAACTGGAACACGGGCGCCAGGTACTGCAGCAGGCCCAGCATCGACAGCGGCACGCGGATCGCCGCCGCGCCGAAGAACACCAGCGGCACCGCCGTGACCAGCCCCGTCGACGCGAGCAGCGCCATGTGCCCCACCCCCGCGCTGCCGAACGAGGCGGACCCCTGGAAGCCCAGCCACACCAGGTACCCGACGGCCGGCAGGAACAGGACGGCCGTCTCGGCGCCCAGCGACTCCAGGCCGCCCAGGTTGACCTTCTTCTTCATCAGGCCGTACGTCGCGAAGGAGAACGCCAGCACCAGGGAGATCCACGGCGGCCTGCCGTACCCGACCGCCAGCACGACCACCGCCGCGAAGGCGATGCCGACCGCCGCCCACTGCGCCGGGCGCATCCGCTCCTTCAGCAGGACGACGCCCATGGCGATGGTGACCAGCGGGTTGATGAAGTACCCGAGGGACGACTCGACGACGTGGCCGGCGTTCACGGCCCAGATGTAGACGCCCCAGTTCATGGTGATCACCGCCGCCGCGACCGCGATGAGCCCCAGCTTCCTCGGCTGCCGCAGCAGCTCGGGTATCCACGCCCAGCGCCGTGCGACCAGCAGGGCGAGCACCACGGCCACCAGGGACCAGGCCATGCGGTGGGCGAGGATCTCCACCGCGCCCGCCGGTTCCAGCAGGGGCCAGTACAGGGGGAAGAGCCCCCAGATGCCGTAGGCCCCGATCCCGTAGAGAAGTCCCGTCCTCTGGTCGCCGTCGCCGCTCCTCGCCGCCACCCCTCGCCCCACTTCCTGTCCCGGACGTCATCGTCCCGCGCCGCGCTGTCCGCTCGACGGTAACGCCGCACGGGACGGCATGTCATGCCCGTATCGCCATACGGTCATGACGCGTCCGCCGCGGGGGGCGCCCGGGGAGACGGCCGGGGGGAGGGCCCCCGCGGCCCGCCCGCTACCGGGAGCGCAGCGCGGCGGCCACCGTCTCGGCGAGCGGCGTCGTCGGCCGGCCGATGAGCCGCGACAGGTCGCCGCTGGTCCCGGCCAGCCGGCCGCGGGCGATGGCCGCGTCGACGTCGACGAGGATCGAGGCGAACGGCCCGGGGACGCCCGCGCCGGTCAGGATCCCGTGGTGGGTCTCGGCGGGCACGTCGTCGTACGCGATGTCCCGGCCGGTCTGCCGGGCGACCTCCGCCGCGTACTCGGCGAGCGACCACGCCGTGTCCCCGCTCAGCTCGTACGCCTTGCCGAGGTGGCCGTCCTCCGTCAGGACCACGGCGGCCGCGGCCGCGTAGTCGGCGCGGGCCGCCGAGGCCACGCGGCCCTCGCCCGCGTTGGCGACGACGGCGCCGTGGGCGAGGACCGGGGCGAGGTTCTCCGTGTAGTTCTCGGTGTACCAGCCGTTGCGCAGGAACGTGTACGGCAGCCCCGAGTCGAGGATCGCCCGCTCGGTGGCCTTGTGCTCGTCCGCCAGGACGAAGTCGGCGTCCGGCCCGCCGAGCAGGCCGGTGTACGCGAGCTGGGCGACGCCGGCGGCCTTCGCCGCCGTGATCACGGCGGTGTGCTGCGGCACCCGCTGCCCGACCGCGTTGCCGGAGACCAGCAGCACCCGGTCGCCCGCCTCGAAGGCGCCGGCGAGGGTCTCGGGGCGGTCGTAGTCGGCGACGCGCAGTTCCACGCCGCGCTCCGCCAGGTCGGCGGCCTTCGCCTTGTCGCGGACGACCGCGGCGACGGACGCGGCCGGCACGCCGCGCTCCAGCAGGGCGCCGATGACGAGACGGCCCAGGTGGCCGGTGGCTCCGGTGACGACGATGCTCATGGTGTTTCTCCCTTTCGAGCGGGTGAGACACCCACGTTATGCACAGCGCTTTCTCTTAGAAAGTACCCACTTTGAAGTAAGCTACTGGCATGCAGGTAAGTGCGAAGGGGCGCGCGAGCGCCACGAAGCCCGACGTCAACGCCCCCCTGTGTCCCTCGCGGCTCGTCCTGGAGCACGTCACCAGCCGCTGGGGCGTGCTGGTCCTCGCCGCGCTGCTGGAGCGGCCCCACCGCTTCGGCGAACTGCGCCGGACCGTCGGCGGCGTCAGCGAGAAGATGCTCGCCCAGACCCTCCAGACCCTGGAGCGCGACGGCTTCGTCCACCGCGACGCCCACCCCGTCATCCCGCCGCGCGTCGACTACTCGCTGACCGGCCTGGGCCGGGAGGCCGCCGAACAGGTGTGGGCGCTGGCCCGCTGGTCCGAGCGGTCCGTCGGCGCCGTCGAGCGGGCCCGCCGGGCCTACGACGAGGCCCGGCCCCGAACCCGCGCGGGGTCCGGGACCGGGCCTGCGGCCGGCCGGGACGGCGTCAGCCGATGACCGTCCAGGTGTCGCCGCCGGCGAGCAGGGCGGACAGGTCGCCCTTGCCGCGCTGCTCGACGGCGGTGTCGAGCTGGTCGGACATCAGCGCGTCGTAGACCGGCCGCCGGACGCTGCGCAGGACGCCGATCGGCGTGTGGTGCAGGGTGTCCGGGTCGGCCAGCCGGGAGAGCGCGAAGGCCGTGGTCGGGGACGCGGCGTGCGCGTCGTGGACCAGCACCCGCGCCTCGTTCTCCGGCGTGACGGCGACGACCTCCAGCTCGCCCGTCGCCGGATCGCGGACGACGCCCTTCGACCCGTCCGGGCCGAAGCGGATCGGCCGGCCGTGCTCCAGCCGGATCACCGCGTCCTGGGCCCGCTCCTTGTCCTTGAGCGCGTCGAAGGCGCCGTCGTTGAAGATGTTGCAGTTCTGGTAGATCTCCACCAGGGCCGTGCCGGGGTGGTCGGCGGCCTGCCGCAGGACCTCGGTGAGGTGCTTGCGGTCCGAGTCGACCGTCCGGGCGACGAAGCTCGCCTCCGCGCCCAGCGCCAGCGACACCGGGTTGAACGGCGCGTCCAGCGAACCCATCGGGGTCGACTTGGTGATCTTGCCGACCTCGGAGGTGGGCGAGTACTGGCCCTTGGTCAGGCCGTAGATCCGGTTGTTGAACAGCAGGATCTTGAGGTTGACGTTCCGCCGCAGGGCGTGGATCAGGTGGTTGCCGCCGATGGACAGCGCGTCGCCGTCACCGGTGACGACCCAGACGGACAGGTCGCGGCGCGAGGCGGACAGGCCCGTGGCGATGGCGGGGGCGCGGCCGTGGATGGAGTGCATCCCGTACGTGTTCATGTAGTACGGGAAACGGGAGGAGCAGCCGATGCCGGAGACGAAGACGATGTTCTCCTTCGCCAGCCCCAGCTCGGGCATGAAGCCCTGCACCGCGGCGAGGATCGCGTAGTCGCCGCAGCCCGGGCACCAGCGGACCTCCTGGTCCGACTTGAAGTCCTTCATGGACTGCTCGCCCTCGGCCTTGGGCACCAGGGTCAGGGCTTCACTGGGCATCGATGGCCTCCTTGAGGGCCGCGGCGAGCTGCTCCGCCTTGAACGGCATGCCGTTGACCTGCGTGTGGCTGCGCGCGTCGACCAGGTACCTCGCGCGCACGAGCGTGGCGAGCTGCCCGAGGTTCATCTCGGGGACGACGACGGTCTCGTACCGCTTCAGGACCTCGCCGAGGTTCGCCGGGAAGGGGTTGAGGTGGCGCAGGTGGGCCTGCGCGATGGCGTCGCCGGCCGTGCGGAGCCGGCGTACGGCGGCGGTGATCGGCCCGTACGTCGAACCCCAGCCGAGGACGAGCGTCCGCGCGGCGCCGCCCGGGTCGTCGACCTCCAGCTCCGGGACCGCGATCCCGTCGATCTTGGCCTGGCGGGTGCGGACCATGAAGTCGTGGTTGGCCGGGTCGTACGAGATGTTGCCCGTGCCGTCCTGCTTCTCGATGCCGCCGATCCGGTGCTCCAGGCCGGGCGTGCCGGGCAGCGCCCAGGGCCGCGCCAGGGTCTCCGGGTCGCGCTTGTACGGCCAGAAGACCTCGGTGCCGTCCTCCAGCGTGTGGTTCGGGCCCGCCGCGAAGGTGACGCCCAGGTCCGGGAGGTCCTCCGGGTCCGGGACGCGCCACGGCTCGGAGCCGTTCGCCAGGTACCCGTCCGACAGGAGGAACACCGGCGTCCGGTACGTGAGCGCGATCCGCGCGGCCTCCAGGGTCGCGTCGAAGCAGTCCGCCGGCGTCCTCGGCGCCACCACCGGCACCGGGGCCTCGCCGTTCCGCCCGTACATCGCCTGGAGCAGGTCCGCCTGCTCGGTCTTGGTCGGCAGGCCCGTGGAGGGGCCGCCGCGCTGGATGTCGACGATCAGCAGCGGCAGCTCCAGCGACACCGCCAGGCCGATCGTCTCGGACTTCAGCGCCACACCCGGCCCGGAGGTGGTCGTCACCGCCAGCGAACCGCCGAACGCCGCGCCCAGCGCCGCGCCGATGCCGGCGATCTCGTCCTCCGCCTGGAAGGTCCGCACGCCGAAGTTCTTGTGCCGGCTCAGCTCGTGCAGGATGTCCGAGGCCGGCGTGATCGGGTACGAGCCGAGGAACAGCGGCAGGTCCGCCTGGTGCGCGGCCGCGATCAGCCCGTACGACAGGGCCAGGTTCCCGGAGATGTTCCGGTACGTGCCCGCCGGGAACGCCGACGTGGCGGGGGCGACCTCGTACGAGACGGCGAAGTCCTCCGTCGTCTCGCCGAAGTTCCAGCCCGCCCGGAACGCGGCGACGTTCGCCTCCGCGATCTCCGGCTTCTTCGCGAACTTCCGCCGCAGGAACTGCTCGGTGCCCTCGGTCGGCCGGTGGTACATCCACGACAGCAGGCCCAGCGCGAACATGTTCTTCGACCGCTCCGCCTCCTTGCGGGACAGGCCGAAGTCCTTCAGCGCCTCGACCGTGAGGGTCGTCAGCGGCACGGGGTGGACGCGGTAGCCGTCCAGCGACCCGTCCTCCAGCGGCGAGGTCGCGTAGCCGACCTTCGCCATCGCCCGCTTCGCGAACTCGTCGGTGTTGACGATGACCTCGCCGCCGCGCGGCACGTCCGCGATGTTCGCCTTCAGCGCGGCCGGGTTCATCGCGACCAGCACGTTGGGCGCGTCGCCCGGCGTGAGGATGTCGTGGTCCGCGAAGTGCAGCTGGAAGGACGACACGCCCGGCAGCGTCCCGGCGGGCGCCCGGATCTCGGCGGGGAAGTTCGGCAGCGTCGACAGGTCGTTGCCGAACGTCGCCGTCTCCGACGTGAACCGGTCACCCGTGAGCTGCATGCCGTCACCCGAGTCACCCGCGAAGCGGATGATCACCCGGTCCAGCCGGCGGATCTCCTTCTCGGGGACGCGCTGCACCGGCGTGCCGCGCTGCTCCCCGGCGCACTGTTCCCCTGCGGCCGCCTCGTCGGCCCCTCGGGCCTCGCGCGCCGCCTCGCCTGTCCGCTCGGCCGGGCTACTGACCTGGCTGGTCACTGAACTGGACCTCCCTCGAGACAAGGGGTCTCCCCGCCGTCGGCGGGAGAACGCTCGGAAGACAGCCGGACGACCGGCCGTCCCAAGGCCCACCCTACGTCGGTAAGGGTTCCCTTCCTTGGACAGCTCGCATAGTGGACGCTCCGATGAGACATCCGTTTGTCCTGGAACATCATGCTTCGCCTCCCCCTGTGTTCCACCGGAACGGCACTCCCGGCCCGGTCTTTGGTCCTAGGCCCTCCGAGGGGCCGGGGCTGGATCAGGAGTCGCCGGCGGTTCAGGAGTTCAGGTAGGTCAGCACCGCGAGCACCCGGCGGTGGTCCCCCTCGCTCGGTGAGAGCCCCAGCTTCAGGAAGATGTTGCTGACGTGCTTCTCGACCGCCCCGTCACTCACCACCAGCTGTCGCGCGATCGCCGAGTTGGTCCGGCCCTCGGCCATCAGACCGAGGACCTCCCGCTCGCGCGGCGTCAGCCCCGCCAGCACGTCCTGCCGGCGGCTCCGCCCCAGCAGCTGCGCCACGACCTCCGGGTCGAGCGCCGTGCCGCCCCGGGCGACCCGCACCACCGCGTCCACGAACTCGCGGACCTCGGCGACCCGGTCCTTCAGCAGGTAGCCCACGCCCCGGCTGCTGCCGGCCAGCAGCTCCGTCGCGTACCGCTCCTCGACGTACTGCGACAGCACCAGCACCCCGACCCCGGGGTGGTCCCCGCGCAGCCGCACGGCGGCCCTGACCCCCTCGTCGGTGTGGGACGGCGGCATCCGCACGTCCGCGACCACCACGTCGGGTGCCGCCCCGTCGGCGGCCAGCGCGTCCACCGTCTTGAGCAGGGCGTCCGCGTCCCCGACCCCCGCGACGACCTCGTGCCCGCGGTCGGTCAGCAGCCGGGTCAGGCCCTCCCTGAGCAGTACGGAATCCTCCGCGATGACCACCCGCACCCTGTCGTCCACGGTCTTGCAGCCCCCACTCCCGATCGGCTCCCGACGGCGATGTCCACCGTCGCCACCAGCATCGCAGCAACTTCGGCCGTGTGGGCGAACACCGTTCAACTGTGTTCAACCGCGCCAGGGCAGCTCGGCGGTGACGGTCGTCGGCCCGCCCTCGGGGGAGTGGACGGCGAGGACCCCGTCGACGGCGTCGAGGCGTTCGGCGAGGCCGGCGAGGCCGGTGCCGCGGGTGGGGTCGGCGCCGCCGCGTCCGTCGTCGGTGACCTGGATGAGGAGGCGGTCGCCGGTGCGCCAGACGTCGACGGTGGCGTGGTGGGCGCGGGCGTGCTTGGAGACGTTCTGCAGCAGCTCCGACACCGTGAAGTACGCGATGCCCTCGACCGCGGCGGCGGGCCGCTCGGGCAGGTCCACGCCGACCGTGACGGGCACCGTGCAGCGCGACGCGACGGCGGACAGGGCGGCGTCCAGGCCCCGGTCGGTGAGGATCGCCGGGTGGATGCCGCGGGCGAGGTCGCGGAGTTCCTGGAGGGCGAGCTTCACCTCGTCGTGCGCCTCCTCCACCATCCGGGCCGCCGCCCGCGGGTCCTCGGTCGCCTTCTCCTTCGCCAGGCCCAGGTCCATGGCGAGGGCGACGAGGCGGGCCTGCGCGCCGTCGTGCAGGTCGCGCTCGATGCGGCGCAGGTCCGCCGCCGCCACGTCCACCACCACCCCCCGGTCCGACTCCAGCTCGACGACGCGCGTGGCGAGCCGCGACGGGCCGAGCAGCCCCCGCACCAGCGCCCGGTCGACCGCCGCCAGGCCCCGGACCAGCCACGCCCCCAGCAACACGAGCACCAGGCCGACGCCGCTGGTCACCGCCAGCTCGGCACCGGAGTCCAGGACGTAGGCGCGCGTCCCGTCCCCGTACACCTGGATGCCGTCGGTACCCGCGTGCAGGGGCAGCGACCACCGCCACAGCGGGTACGTGAACAGCGCCCACGCCGTGCTCCAGACGGTCACCGCGAGGGAGAACGCCACCACCGCCCAGGGCATGTGCAGCACCGCGTACAGCAGGTGCCGCCACGAGGCGCCGCTCTTGAGCACCGCCCACACCGCGCCCGTGAGGCCGGTGCCCGGCTCGGCCCGCGCCGGCTCCGGATCCCCGACCCGCGAGCCCAGGAAGGCGCGCGCCCTGGCCCGTTCGACGACGCCGAAGCCGCGGCACATCGCCAGGCCCAGGGCCAGTACGGGGATGCCGACGAAGGTGACGACCAGCCCGGCGCCGACCGCGAGGGCCGTCACCGACAGGGCGAAGTAGCACAGGCTCAGCGGCAGGCCGAGCAGCAGGTGGCAGAACTCCCGCCAGGTGCGGGCCGCCAGGGGGGCGCCCAGCCAGGCGGGGAGGCGCGGTGCGCGCGGGTGGCCGGTGTCCGGCCCGTATGCCATGGCCATGGGAAGGGTCCGTCTCCGCTCGTTCGGGGTGGGATGTCGGTCGGGGAGCGCGCGCCCCCTGCTCGGAGGCGCACGCGGCGGGGCGCGCCCGCCGCACCCGGCGGCGCGCGCCGCCTAGGTCCGCGGGGTGCTTCGCCGGGGTCGGCGGGAGGCGCCGCCGGGGTCGGCGGGAGGCGCCGCCGGGGTCGGCGGCGGGTGCGGTCGCGGGGTCAGCGGTGTGCGGCCGTACGGCTCCGCCAGGGCAGCTCGGCGGTCGCGGTCGTCGGCCCCCCGGGCGGGGAGTGGACGACGAACAGCCCGTCGACGGCGTCGAGGCGTTCGGCGAGGCCGGCGAGGCCGGTGCCGCGGGTGGGGTCGGCTCCGCCGCGTCCGTCGTCGGTGACCTGGATGAGGAGGCGGTCGCCGGTGCGCCAGACGTCGACGGTGGCGTGGTGGGCGCGGGCGTGCTTGGAGACGTTCTGCAGCAGCTCCGACACCGTGAAGTACGCGATGCCCTCCGTCGCCTCCGCCGGACGCTCCGGCAGGTCGACCGTCACGGTCACCGGCACCGTGCAGCGCGACGCGACGGACGACAGGGCGGCGTCCAGGCCCCGGTCGGTGAGGACGGCCGGGTGGATGCCGCGGGCCAGGTCGCGGAGCTCCTGGAGGGCGAGCTTCACCTCGCCGTGCGCTTCCTCCACCATCCGGGCCGCCGCCCGCGGGTCCTCGGCGGCCTTCTCCTTCGCCAGACCGAGCCCCATGGCGAGGGCGACGAGGCGGGCCTGCGCGCCGTCGTGCAGGTCGCGCTCGATGCGGCGCAGGTCCGCCGCCGCCACGTCCACCACCACCCCCCGGTCCGACTCCAGCTCCGCGACCCGCCGCTCCAACTCGTCCGACGGCCCCAGCAGCCCCCGCACCATCGCCCGGTCGGCGTTGGTCATCGCCCGTACCAGATAGGGCAGCGCGGGCCACAGCACCACCAGCGCCACCAGGGTCACCGCGAACGTCAGCACGCCCCACGGCAGCCGCACGAACCCGTACAGCACCGTCCGCCACGCCACCGCGTCCCCCAGCACCGACCAGACCGCGTCCGCCGCGCCCCCGCCCGGCCGGCGCGGCGGACGGCTCGGCTCCTCGATCCGCACGCCCAGCAGCCCCCGGGCCCGCGCCCGCTCCACCCGCCCGACCAGCCGCGCCCCGGCCAGCCCGGCCGCCAGCAGCGGCAACCCGACGACCGTCACGGACAGGGCCGCCCCCACCGCCACCGCCACCGTCACATAGACGAACGCGACGAGGGATACTGGCAGGTTCGACAACAGATGGACGACCTCCTTCCACATGGCCGCCCCGAACCCGAGGCGTCCCGTGCGGGAGGAGGGAGCCGGAGCCGGACGGTCGCTGCGCGTGGTCATGGCGCCCAGCCTGCCGGGCCGTGACCCGGCCGCGCCATGGGGTACGTGGGTGGCGTCCGGTGGGGATAACCCCACCTCGGGTGCGACACGGCTGATTACCCGGGCTTTGCCAGGGCCTAGACTCCCGTGCGTACAGATCGCCGGATCGCCGGATCGGCGCCCACGGGGGCAGGAAGAGAGAGGGACGGACGTGCCGGAACAGACCGGGCTCGCGGCCGACTACTTCCAGAGCTACTCGGCCGTCGGACTCCTCGCCGCCATCGGCGTGCTCTTCGTGGCCGTCGCGTTCGCGGCCGGGCGGTTGCTCCGCCCCGTCGTGCCGACGCCGGAGAAGCTCCTGACGTACGAGTGCGGCGTCGACCCCGTGGGGGAGGGCTGGGCCCACACCCAGGTCCGCTACTACGTCTACGCCTTCCTCTACGTGATCTTCGCGGTCGACTCGATCTTCCTCTTCCCGTGGGCGACCGTCTTCGCCGAGACGGGGTACGGCGCCACCACGCTGGTCGAGATGTTCGTCTTCCTCGGCTTCCTGGCCGTGGGACTTCTCTACGCGTACAAGAAGGGCGTCCTGACATGGACGTGACTCCCGGCGCCACCGGCGCCACCCGCGTGCCGTCCGAGCCGGTGCCGCTGCCCGAGCCGCAGAGACTGGGCGTGCTGTCGCGGCTGGCGCCCGAGCCGATGAAGGTGGTCCTGAACTGGGGCCGCCGCTACAGCCTGTGGGTCTTCAACTTCGGGCTGGCCTGCTGCGCCATCGAGTTCATCGCGGCGTCGATGGCCCGCCACGACTTCATCCGGCTCGGCGTGATCCCCTTCGCGCCCGGCCCGCGCCAGGCCGACCTGATGGTCGTGTCCGGCACGGTCACCGACAAGATGGCGCCCGCCGTGAAGCGCCTGTACGAGCAGATGCCCGAGCCGAAGTACGTGATCTCCTTCGGCGCCTGCTCCAACTGCGGCGGGCCCTACTGGGACTCGTACTCCGTCACCAAGGGCGTCGACCAGATCATCCCGGTCGACGTGTACGTACCGGGCTGCCCGCCGCGGCCCGAGGCGCTCCTCCAGGGCATCCTGAAGCTCCAGGAGAAGATCGCCCGCGAGTCGCTCCACGAGCGGTACGGCCGGGGGGCCTCCCGCCCCTCCACCGCCGCCCTGCGCAGCGGCCTCGTCACCCCGCCGCCCGCCCCCGGGGGCGGTGCGCAGTGAACGCGTACGACACGCTGCCCGACGCCGTCACCGACGTCTTCGGCCCGGAGACCACCGCCGAACGGGCGTACGACCTGCTGACGGTCGACGTCCCCGCCGGCTCGTGGATCGCCGCCCTGGAGACCGCCCGCGACGAGCTGGGCTGCACCTACTTCGACTGGCTGAGCGCCGTCGACGAGCCCGGCACGGGCTTCCGCGTCTGCGCCCACGTCGTCGCGCTGGAGGGCGGACGGGTGCGCCGCCTCCTCCTGCGGACGACGGTCCCGCACGGCGCCCCCGCCCTGCCCACGGCCGTGGACGTGTACGCGGGCGCCGCCTGGCACGAGCGCGAGACGCACGAGATGTTCGGCGTGACCTTCGAGGGCCACCCGAACCCGGCGCACCTCCTGCTCCCCGACAACTTCGAGGGCCACCCCCTCCGCAAGGACTTCGTCCTGGCCGCCCGCGTCGCCAAGGCGTGGCCGGGCGCCAAGGAGCCGGGCGAGTCCGAGCACGGCGGCCCCAAGCGGCGCCAGATGCTGCCGCCCGGCGTCCCCGACCCCAACGAGTGGGGGCCGCTGAAGGGCCAGCTCCCGCCGGCCCCGGCCCGCCCGGCCCGCACCCCGCGCGCGGGGGCGGCCGAGCGCCCGCCGCGCCGCACCCGTACGGCGGGCGAGGGCTCGGCCGGCCAGACGGCCACTCCGCCCACGGAGGCCCCGGCCGCGAGTGCGGCCACCGGGGCCCCGGCCGCGGGTCCGGCACCGGAGACGGCCGCTCCCCGTCCCCGTCGCACCCGTACGGCCGGCGAGGGCTCCGCCACGCAGCGCCGCAGCCGCACGGCCGGCGAGGGCTCGGCAAGCCAGCGCGAGGAGACCGCGTCCCGGGGCGGGGACACCGCGCCCCGGGGTGAAAACGTCCCCTCCCGGAGCGAGGACAGCGCACCCCGAACCGAGGGCACCGCATCCGGAACCGAGGGTTCGGCGCCCGAGCGACCCGCACCCGCCCCGGCGGCGCCCCCGCGCACCCGCAGCGCGGACGCCCCCTGGAACAACCCCCGCCCCGCCTTCGACGACGGAGCGGCCGAACCCGCGCGGGCCCCCCAGGCCCCGCCGGCCGGCACGGGCCCGGAGCCGTCCGGGAGTCCCGAGCCGCCGGCGACCCCGGAACCCCGCCCCGCCACGGGCCCCACACCCGCCCCGGACGCCGATCCGGCTCCCGCCCCGGACGCCACCCAGGCTCCCGCCCCGGACCCCGACCCGGCCTCCGCCCCGGATCCCGACCCCGCACCCGGGTCCGGCTCCGCCCCCGACCGACGACGCCCCGAAGGAGACGCGTGAACGACGCACTCGACGTCGCCCTCCGCCTGGTCGTCGTCTTCGCCGTGTTCCTCGTCCTGCCCCTCGTCGTGGGGCAGACCGAGCACAAGGTGATGGCGCACATGCAGGGCCGCCTCGGCCCCATGTACGCGGGCGGCTTCCACGGCTGGGCGCAGCTCGTCGCGGACGGCGTGAAGTTCGCGCAGAAGGAGGACGTGGTCCCGGCCAACGCCGACCGCCGCATCTTCCAGCTCGCCCCCGCCGTCGCGCTCCTCCCGTACCTCCTCGTCCTCGTCGCCATCCCGATCGGCCCCGGCGAGGGCGCGGTCGGCGTGGTCGTCAACGCGGGAATCTTCTTCGTCCTCGCCGTCATGGGCGTGGGCGTGCTCGGCTCGCTCATGGCGGGATGGGCGTCCGCCAACAAGTTCTCCCTCCTCGGCGGCCTGCGCACCGCCGCACAGCTCCTCGCGTACGAGCTGCCGATGCTGCTCGCCGCCGCCTCGGTCGCCATGGCGGCCGGCACGGTGTCGCTGCCGGGCATCCTCGACGCGTTCGAGTGGTGGTGGCTGCCCTGGCAGATCGTCGGCGCCCTGGTCTTCTTCGTCGCCGGCCTCGCCGAACTCCAGCGCCCGCCGTTCGACATGCCGGTCGCCGACTCGGAGATCATCTTCGGCGCGTACACCGAGTACACCGGCCTCCGCTTCGCGCTGTTCCTGCTCGCCGAGTACGCGGGCATCGTCGTCCTGTGCGGTCTGACCACCGTCCTCTTCCTGGGGGGCTGGCACGGCCCGTTCGGCGCCGACGGCCTGGGCTGGGTGTGGACGCTCCTGAAGACGGCCGTGCTCGCCTTCGTCGTGATCTGGCTGCGCGTGAGCTACCCGCGGTTGCGCGAGGACCAGCTGCAGAAGCTCGCCTGGACCACGCTCGTGCCGCTCGCCCTCGCCCAGATCGCCCTCACCGGCGTCGTCAAGGTGGTGATCCAGTAGTGCCTCCGTTCCCCGGATCCGGCCTCGCCAAGGGGCTGGCCGTCACCCTCCGGACGATGACGAGGAAGAGCCACACCGCGCAGTACCCCGACGTCCAGCCCGAACTGCCGCCGCGCTCCCGCGGCGTCATCGGCCTGTTCGAGGAGAACTGCACGGTCTGCATGCTCTGCGCCCGCGAGTGCCCCGACTGGTGCATCTACATCGACTCCCACAAGGAGACGGTGCCGCCCGCCGCGCCCGGCGGGCGCGAACGCAGCCGCAACGTCCTCGACCGCTTCGCCATCGACTTCTCGCTCTGCATGTACTGCGGCATCTGCATCGAGGTGTGTCCTTTCGACGCGCTGTTCTGGTCGCCGGAGTTCGAGTACGCGGAGACGGACATCCGCGACCTCACCCACGAGCGGGACAAGCTCCGCGAGTGGATGTGGACCGTCCCGGAGCCGCCCGCCCTGGACCCGGGCGCGGAGGAGCCGAAGGAGCTGGCCGCCGCGCGCAAGACGGCCGACAAGCTCGCCGCCCAGCGGGCCGCCGAGCAGGAGGCCGAGCGGGCCACCGAGCAGGCCGCCGCCCAGGCCTCCGGTGAGCCCCCCGCCCAGGCCCCTGACGAGGCCCCGGGCCGGAACGGCGCCGACGGCACCCCCGGCACCGCCGAGGGAGGCACCGCATGACGTCCGTCCTGTCCCTCGCCGGCCCCGCCGGCCCCGGCTTCCTCTCGCCCACCGGCACGGAGATCGCGTTCCTCCTCGTCGGCGTCGTCACCCTCGCCGCCGCGGTCGTCACGGTCACCACCCGCCAGCTGGTGCACGCCGCCCTGTGGCTGGTCGTCGCCCTCGGCGGGATCGCCGTCGAGTACCTGCTCCTCACCGCCGAGTTCATCGCCTGGGTGCAGGTCCTCATCTACGTCGGTTCCGTCGTCGTCCTCCTCCTCTTCGGCCTCATGCTCACCAAGGCGCCCATCGGCCGCTCCCCGGACGCCGACTCGGGCAACCGGCCCGCCGCCCTCGTCGTGGCCGCCGCCGCGGCGGCGGCCCTCGTCTGGGTCGTCGTCGACGCCTTCCGCACCACCTGGATCGACCTCGACGGCCCCGCCCAGGGCACCACCCGCGTCTCCGGCGAGATGCTGTTCCGGAACTGGGTGCTCCCCTTCGAGGCGCTGTCCGTCCTGCTGCTCGCCGCGCTGGTGGGCGCGATCGTCCTCTCCCGCAAGGGCGACGAGGACGCGGAGGGGAAGCGCTGATGCACCTCGCCTACCCGGCCGTCCTCGCCGTGCTCCTCTTCTGCACCGGCCTGTACGGCGTCCTCGCCCGCCGCAACGCGATCCTCGTCCTGATGTCCGTCGAGCTGATGCTCAACGCCGTCAACCTCAACCTCGTCGCCTTCGACGTCTGGCTCCGCGACACCCTGCACGCCGGCCAGGCGCTGACCCTGTTCACCATCGCCATCGCCGCCGCCGAGATCGGCATCGGCCTCGCGATCGTGCTGATGGTCTACCGCAACCGCGGCACCGCCGACATCGACCGGCTCCGCGACAACGCCGAGACCCCCGGCGGCGACGAGGCCGACCACGAGCAGACCGGCAAGAAGGCTGAGGCCACCGCGTGACCACCACGACCCTCGCCGTCCTCGTCCCCCTCCTCCCCTTCCTGGGCGCCGCCGCCGGCCTCCTTCTCGGCCGCACCGCGCCCGGCTTCGTACGCCCCCTGGCCGTCCTGCCGACGGTCGCCGCGCTCGTCCTCGCCGTCCTCGTCGCCGTACGGCAGGGCGGCGGGAAGGCCGTCGACGCGGCCACCCAGCTCACCCCGACCGGCTCCGTCCCGATCGAGCTGGCCCTCCACCTCGACGGGTTCGCCGCCCTCACGGCCGTCCTCGTCGGCGTCGTCGCGTCCTGCGTGCAGATCTACTCCACCGGCTACCTGCGCGACGACCCCCGCTACCCCTCCTACGCGGCGCTCGTCTCCCTCTTCACCTCCGCGATGCTGCTCGTCGTCTACTCCGGCGACCTGATGGTGCTGCTGGTCGGCTGGGAGGTCATGGGCATCTGCTCGTACTTCCTCGTCGGCCACTACTGGGAGACCCCCGAGGCACGGGCCGCCTCCCTCAAGGCGTTCCTCGTCACCAAGCTCGGCGACGTCCCCTTCCTCATCGGCCTGTTCGCCCTGGCCGCCGACGCCGGCACGTTCCGGATCACCGGCGTCCTCGGCGCCGTCACCGCGGGCGGCATCGACCACCCCACCCTCGTGGCGCTGCTGCTCCTCGCCGGGGTCGCGGGCAAGTCCGCCCAGTTCCCGCTGCACACCTGGCTCCCCGACGCGATGGCCGGCCCCACGCCGGTCTCCGCGCTCATCCACGCCGCGACGATGGTCGCCGCCGGTGTCTACTTCGTCGCGCGTCTCCTCCCCGTCTTCGCGGCCTCCGCCGCGGCCATGACCGTCCTCGCCGTGATGGCCGCGCTCACCATGGTCGGCTCGGCCCTCGCCGCGCTCGCCCAGGACGACATCAAGCGCGTCCTCGCCTACTCGACCATCGGCCAGCTCGGCTACATGTCGGGCGCCCTGGCCGTCGGCGACCGCGGCGCCGCCGTCTTCCACCTCCTGTCGCACGGCGCGTTCAAGGCGCTGCTGTTCCTCGCCGCCGGCGTGGTCATCCACGCCGCGGGCACCAACTCGCTCGCCGCCATGTCCCGCATGAGCGGCCTCGCCCGGCGCGTCCCCGACGCGTACTGGACGATGACGGTCGCCCTCCTGGCGCTCGCCGCCGTCCCGCCGTTCGCCGGCTTCTTCTCCAAGGAGGCCGTCCTCGTCGCCGCCGAGCACACCGCCCTCGGCGACCGGGACGTCGCCCCGGCCGGCGCCGGCTGGATCGTCTTCGCCGCCGGACTGCTCACGGCCCTCCTCACCGCCGCCTACGCGGCCCGCCTGTGGCTGCTCGCCTTCCACGGGAAGGGCGCCGAAGCCCCCGACCACGGCCGGCAGCCCGTCGCCATGAACGCCGTGCTGTGGGTGCTCGCCCTCCCCTCCCTCGCCTTCGGCCTGGCCGTCACCTCCCTCGACGACTGGTTCGACGGCAACGCCCTCACCCCGACCACCACCACCGCGGTCCTGGGCACGGGCCTCGCCCTCGCCGGCGGCCTGGTCACCTACGCCGCCTGGCGCCGGGCCGTCCCCCGCGCCGCGCACGTGCCGATCGGCGCCGTCGCCGCCCACCCCGACGCCGAACCCGCCGTCTCCGAGGCCGAGGCCATCGCCACCCACGCCCCGGCCTACGGGTCGATCGCCTCCGCACCCGACCCGGCCGACCCCGGACGCCTCCTCCTCGGCCCGCTTCACCGGCACGCCGCGACCGGCTTCCACCTCGACGCCGTGTACACCGCCCTGTTCGTACGCCCCGTCCGCGCGGCGGCCTCACTGGTCCGCTTCCTCGACCGCGAGGTCGTCGACACGTACGTCCGCGGGGCGGGCGCCACGACCGGCCTCCTCGGGGCGGCCGTGCGCCGCGCCCAGACCGGCAACGTGCAGACCTACCTCAGCGTCCTGCTCGCCGGTTCCGTCGTCCTGGCGGTCGCCGCCGTCCTCGTCGCCGCCGGAGCGTGAGCCGTGATCGATATCAGCGAATCCGTGATGCAGTTCCTTCTCGCGTTCACCGTCGCCGCCCCGCTCGTCGGCGCCGCCGCGGCCCTCCTGCCGGCCCCGCCCGGACTGAGGGGGAAGTCGCCCGACCAGGCCGTGCTCCGCCACGGCGTGACCGTCACCGGCGCGGTCCTCGCCGCCGCCCTCGTCCTCACGCTCGGCTTCGACCACGGCCGGTCGTCGATGATGCAGGCCACGACGGACGTCAGCTGGATCCCCGCACTCGACGTGCGGATCCACCTCGGTGTCGACGGCATCTCGCTCCCCCTCCTGGTCCTGACCGCGCTGCTGACCTTCCTCTGCGCGCTGTACAGCTACTTCAAGCCGCCCGCCGGCCCCTCCCCGAAGGCCTTCGTCGCGCTGCTCCTGGTCCTCGAGTCCGGCACGCTCGCGACCTTCGCCGTCCTCGACCTGCTGCTGTTCTTCCTCGCCTTCGAGATGGTGCTCATCCCGATGTACTTCCTCATCGCCCGCTGGGGCGGCGAGGGGCGGCAGGGCGCCGCCTGGAAGTTCATCCTCTTCACCCTCCTCGGCTCGGTCGTCATGCTGCTCGGCCTGCTCCTCGTCGGGCTGAAGGCCGGCACCTTCGACATGCTGGCACTCGCCACTGACAACGGCCGTGACCTCAGCACGTCACTGCAGGTCATCGCCGTTCTGGCGATCGGTGTCGGGCTCGCGGTGAAGACCCCGATGTGGCCGCTGCACAGCTGGCTCCCCGACGCGCACACCGCCGCCCCCACCGTCGGCTCGGTCCTCCTCGCCGGCGTGCTCCTCAAGATGGGTACGTACGGGTTCGTCCGGATCGTCCTTCCGATCGCCCCCGAGGGCATGCACGTCCTCGCCCCGTACCTCGCCGCCTTCGCCGTCGTCGGGATCATCTACGGGTCGCTGGCCTGCCTCGCCCTCGCCCGGGCCGGCGCCAAGGGCGACCTGAAGCGGCTCATCGCCTACTCCTCCGTCGGCCACATGGGCTTCGTCCTCCTCGGCATCGCCACCATGACGCCCACCGGCGTCAACGGCGCGCTGTTCGCCAACGTCGCCCACGGCCTGATCACCGGCCTCCTCTTCTTCCTCGTCGGCGCGATCAAGGACCGCCACGGCACGGCGGACCTCGACGCCCTCGCCGGCACGACCGGAGCCGCCCTGTACGGCCGCGCGCCCCGCCTCGGCGGCCTGCTCGCCTTCGGCGCCGTCGCCTCCCTCGGCCTGCCCGGTCTCGCCGGGTTCTGGGGCGAGATGCTCGCCATGTTCGGCGCGTTCCAGCCCGCCGAGGGCCTCAGCCGTCCCGCGTTCCTCACCTACACGGCCGTCGCCGGCCTCGGCACGCTGCTCACCGCCGCGTACCTCCTCGTCGTCGTGCGCCGCGTCTGCATGGGCGCCGCTCCCGCCGCCGACCAGCCGCCGCTCGCCGACGTCCAGGCGTACGAGTTCGCCGCCTGGACCCCGCTGGCCGTCCTCACCGTCCTCGCCGGACTCTGGCCCGCGGTCCTCCTCGGCCTCACCGACCCGGCCGTGCAGCAGCTTCTCGCAGGAGGCAAGTCGTGACCGCCGCAGCCGTGACCGCCGCCCCCACCGCCCTGGCCGCGGCGCCCGCGAACGGCGACCTCGTCCAGGCCGTCGACTGGGTCGCCATCGCCCCGCCGACCATCGCCGCGGTCGTCGCCCTGGCCGTCCTCGTCGCCGACCTGTTCCTCCCGCAGGCCCGCAAGGCGCTCCTCGCCTGGGCCGCCACGGCCGGCCTCGCCGCCGCGCTCCTGGCGCTCGTACCGCTCCGCGCCGGCGACCGGTCGACGTTCTGCCTCACCGGGGACCCCGGCGCGTGCAGCTACACCGCCGACCACTTCACCCTCGCCATCCAGCTCCTCGTCCTCGGCGGTGCCCTCCTCACCGCCCTGCTGTCCGTCACGGACACCAGGCGGGAGCTCCCCGCCGGCGAGTTCTGGTTCCTGCTGCTGTCCTCCGCGGCCGGCGCCGCCCTGCTGCCCGCCTCCCGCGACCTCGCCACCCTCGTCGTCGCCCTGGAGGTCGCCTCCCTCCCCGCCTTCGCGCTCGTGGGGCTCCGGCGCGGCGACCGCATGTCCGGCGAGGCGGCGCTGAAGTTCTTCCTCTCCTCGGTCACCGCGACCGCCGTCACCCTCCTCGGCGTCAGCTTCGTGTACGCCTCGACGGGCACCCTCCACCTCACGGAGATCGCCCAGCAGCTCGACGACGTCCCCGCGCAGCTCGGCACCCTCGCCAAGGCCGGCGTCGCCCTCACCCTGGTCGGCTTCGCCTTCAAGACGGCCGCCGCGCCGTTCCACTTCTGGGTGCCCGACACGTACGTCGGCGCCCCGCTCCCCGTCGCCGCGTACCTGTCCGTCGTCGGCAAGGCCGTCGGCTTCACCGGCCTCGTCCTCGTGACCGTCGTCGCCTTCCCGTCGTACGCGGACGTGTGGGGCCCGGCCCTCGCCGTGCTCGCCGCGCTCACCATGACCGTCGGCAACGTCGGCGCGCTGCGGCAGGTCTCCACGCGCGCGCGAAGCGCGGTCCGCCTCCTCGCCTGGTCGTCCGTGGGCCAGGCGGGCTACCTCCTGGTGCCGATCGCCGCCGCCGCGTACTCCAGCGACGACCAGATCGGCGCCACCGTCGCGTACGCGCTGATGTACGCCGTCGTGAACCTGGGCGCCTTCGCGGTCGCCGCCCTCGTCGCCCGCACGCACCCGGCGAACCGGATCGCCGACTACCGGGGCCTGTACGCCGCCCGGCCGGTCACCGCCCTCGCCATGGGCTTCTTCCTGCTGTGCCTGGCCGGCCTGCCGCCCGGCGTGATCGGCCTGTTCGCCAAGGTCGTCGTCTTCTCCGCCGCCGTCGACGCGGGCCTCGGCTGGCTGGCCGTGGTCATGGGCGTGAACGTGGTGATCGCCCTGTACTACTACCTGCGCTGGACGGCCGTCCTGTTCCGCTCCCCGGAGGGCGCCCCCGGCGAGGCCCCCGCACGGCACCGCGCGCCCGTCCCCGTGACCGCGGCGATCGCGCTGACCGCCGTCGCCGGCGTGCTGCTCTCCGGCTACCCGCAGTGGGTCCTCCGCTTCGCGGCGACCGCCCTCTTCTGACGGCCCGCCCACCTCCTCGCCCGAACGGCCCAGCGCTCACCCGGCGCGCAGGAGGGAACCCGCCACTCCCGCCTGGCGTTGACCCGTACGGGAGGGTCCACTGAAGAGTGGAGCAGCATCAGCGAAGGGTTCCCCTGCCGCACCGCTTGGAGGGCGTACCGTGCACCGCCGGAACAACGGGCTCAGGACCGCCGTACTCCTCGGAGGACTGTCCGCGCTGATCATCCTGATCGGTGGTTTCTTCGGGCGCACGGGCCTGGTCGTCGCCGTTCTCGTCGCCCTCGGGACGAACGCGTACGCGTACTGGAACAGCGACAAGCTGGCCCTGCGCGCGATGCGGGCCCGCCCGGTCAGCGAGTTCGAGGCACCGCAGCTGTACCGGATGGTCCGCGAGCTGTCCACGCAGGCCCGGCAGCCGATGCCGCGGCTGTACATCTCACCGACGCAGGCCCCCAACGCCTTCGCGACCGGACGCAACCCGCGCAACGCCGCGGTGTGCTGCACGGAGGGCATCCTGCGGCTCCTCGACGAGCGCGAACTGCGCGGCGTCCTCGGGCACGAACTCAGCCACGTCTACAACCGGGACATCCTGATCTCGTCGGTCGCCGGAGCCCTCGCCTCGGTGATCATGTTCCTGGTGAACTTCGCCTGGCTCATCCCGATCGGCCGTTCCGACGACGACGAGGGACCGGGTCTCCTCGGCATGCTCCTGGTCATGATCCTGGGCCCGGTCGCCGCCTCGGTCATCCAACTGGCGATCAGCCGCTCCCGCGAGTACGAGGCGGACGCCTCCGGGGCCCGGCTCACTGGCGACCCCCTGGCCCTCGCGAGCGCCCTGCGCAAGCTGGAGAACGGGACGCGGCGGCTGCCGCTGCCGCCCGAGCCGCGCATCGAGAGCGCGAGCCACATGATGATCGCCAACCCGTTCCGGCCGGGCCAGGGCATGGCCCGCATGTTCTCCACCCACCCGCCGATGGCGGAGCGCATCGCCCGGCTCGAGCAGATGGCGGGGCCCCGTCCGTGAAGACGGTCCTCGACGCCGTCTGACCGGTGCTCGCCGGCCGGTGGCCGGCCCCCGGCCGCCTCGTCACGGGCGTCGCCCCGTGCGCCACGACCGTCGCCATCCCGCCCGGCACCGCCGACTCCCGGCTCGTCCCGGTGCCCCGGCTGCCGCCGGGCAAGGAGGCCGTGCCCGGCGACCGGCCCTTCGCGGGCCCCCGGCAGCCGGGTTGTCCACAGGCCGAGCGGAGTGTCGGTGGCATGGTCCACCATGGACACATGAGCAATCACGCACAGTCACCATCGCGGTCGGTGTCCACCGTTCCCCGGCCGATCACCGTCCCCCGGCCGATCACCGTCCCCCGGTCGATCACCGGCACCCGCCGGTCGCGGGCACCGAGGCCGCCGGCGCTCCCCGGCTCCCCGCTGCCCCGGGCCGGACCGCCACACACGGGCGGCGGCGCGCACACCGGGCTCCAACCGGCGGCCCGCCCTCCCGCTAGCGCTCCCGCCCCGACTCCGTCCCGGCGCGCACGGCGTACAGCACCGCTCCCGCCGCCAGCACGCCCGCGCCCGCCAGGACCGACGACGGCGGCAGCGAGAAGGCCAGGGCCAGGCAGCCGGCCAGGCCGCAGGCCGCCAGGAGCCGGACCGGCGACAGCCGGGTGACGAGCGTCCACGCCGAGGCGTTGGCGATCGCGTAGTAGACCAGCACGCCGAACGACGAGAACCCGATCGCACCCCGCAGGTCCGCGGTCGCCGCCACCACCGCGACGACCAGGCCCACCACCAGCTCGGCGTGGTGCGGCACCCCGAACCGCGGGTGGACGGCGGCAAGCGTACGGGGCAGGTGACCGTCCCGCGCCATCGCCAGCGTCGTCCGGGACACCCCGAGGATCAGCGCCAGCAGCGAACCGAGCGCCGCCACCGCGGCCCCCACCCGCACCACCGGCACCATCCAGTCGACGCCCGCCGCCCGCATCGCGTCCACGACCGGCGCCGCCGACCCGCCCAGCCGACCCGGACCCAGTACCGACAGGACGGAGACCGCCACGCACGCGTACACCACCAGCGCGATGCCCAGCGCCACCGGGACGGCCCGCGGGATCGTCCGCTCCGGGTCCCTGACCTCCTCCCCGAGCGTCGCGATCCGCGCGTACCCGGCGAACGCGAAGAACAGCAGCCCCGCCGCCTGCAACACGCCGCCCGGCGAGGCGTCGCCGCCCAGCTCCAGCCGTCCCGCGTCCACCGCGCCCGACCCGAGGGAGGAGACCACCACGGCCGCCAGCACCGCCAGGACCACCGCCACGATCACCCGCGTCACCAGCGCCGACTTCTGCACACCGCCGTAGTTCACGGCCGTCAGCACCACCACGGCGGCCACCGCCACCGCGTGCGCCTGCCCCGGCCACAGGTACGCCCCCACCGTCAGGGCCATCGCCGCACACGACGCCGTCTTGCCGACGACGAACGCCCAGCCCGCCAGGTACCCCCAGAAAGGACCCAGCCGCTCACGCCCGTACACGTACGTGCCGCCCGACGCCGGGTAGCGCGCGGCCAGCCGCGCCGACGCCATCGCGTTGCAGTAGGCGACGCCCCCCGCCACCGCCAGACCGACGAGGAGCCAGCTCCCGGCGGCCGCGGCGGCGGGCCCGAGCGCCACGAAGACGCCGGCACCCACCATCGACCCCAACCCGATCACGACCGCGTCGAACACCCCGAGCGACCGCCGCAACGCCTCTGCCATGGGCCGCACCCTACTGAGCCCCGCGCCGCCCTCCCCACCGAGCCCCGATCCACCCCGCCCCCTCCGGAGACGGCCGGCCGCACGGCACCGGCGGGAGGGCGGGCACCGTCCCCCGCAAGCCGCCTACCCGCCGCCGGAGAGCCCGGTCTCCCGCAGGGTGATGTTCAACCGCCCGGCACGCAGCCCCGCCGCGGGGTCGCCCGTGCCCGGGTACACCCGGGGCACGCCGTGGTACGCGAACCGCGACGGCCCGCCGAAGACGAACAGGTCCCCCGACTCCAGCCGCACGTCCGTGTAGGGCCGCCCCCGCCCCTGCGCGTTGCCGAACCGGAAGAGGCAGCCGTCACCGATGCTCAGCGACACCACGGGAGCCGCCGACCGCTCCTCACGGTCCTGGTGCATGCCCATGCGCGCGTCCCCGTCGTAGAAGTTGACCAGCGCCGCGTCGGGCCGGTACCCGCCGTCCTCCCCGTACGCCGCGGCGACGGCCTCCCGCCCCAGGTCGCCGAGCCAGCCGGGGAAGGCCGCGACGGGCGCCCCGTTCACGTCGTCGGCGGTCCGCGCGTACCGGTACGGCAGCCAGTGCCAGCCCAGGCACACGGTCCGCACCGACATCACCCCGCCGCCCGGCAGCACGGTGTGCCGGATCGGCACCGGACCGCGCGCCCACGCCCGGCACGCCTCGACCAGCCCCCGCCGCCGCTCCGGGGACAGCCAGCCCGGCACGTGCACGGCACCGGGCGCGACCTCCACCCGCCCGCGGTCCAGCGGGAACAGCGCATCCGTCACCGTACGAGCGCACCCTCCAGGCCGAGCAGCAGTTCCTTGCGCTCCGGCCCGGCCGCGTACCCCCGCAGCGAACCGTCCGCCCCGATCACCCGGTGACAGGGCCGCACGACCAGCAGCGGATTGCGCCCGACGGCCGTCCCCACGGCCCGCACCCCGGCACCGGAGACACCCACGCGCGCCGCGACCTCCCCGTACGTGGTGGTCACGCCGTACGGGATGTCGTCCAGCACCCGCCAGACCCGCCGCTGGAACGGCGTCCCCACACCCTCCGAGGCCAACGGAAGACCGAAGACCCCGACCCTCCCCGCGAAGTAGTCCCCCAACCACTCCGCGACGCGCGCGAACGCCTCCGGCGCGTGCCGCCACCCCTCCCGCACGGCGACGGCGCCCTTCTGCCCCGGCAGGGACAGCGAGGCCAGTGCCACGAACCCGTCCGCGGCCTCCTCGCCCACCACCAGCATGCCGCCCAAGGGCCCGTCGATCCGCGCGTACACCGTCATGCCCCCAGTCTGACCCCGCCGCCCGCCCGAGGCCGGCGGGATCCCGACACCGGACACACGGGCGGGGGCGGACCGGCCACCAGGCCGCGTCCGCCCCCGCCCGTGTACCGACCAGGTCAGCGGTAGTTCACGAACTGCAGCGCGAAGTCGAAGTCCTTGCCCTTCAGCAGTGCGATCACGGCCTGCAGGTCGTCCCGGCTCTTGGAGCTGACCCGCAGCTCCTCGCCCTGCACCTGCGCCTTGACGCCCTTGGGACCCTCATCACGGATGATCTTGGCGACCTTCTTGGCGTTGTCCTGGGAGATGCCCTCCTGGATCGTCGCGAAGATCTTGTACTCCTTGCCGGACAGCTGCGGCTCGCCGGTCTCCAGCGACTTCAGCGAGATCCCCCGCTTCACCAGCTTGGACTCGAACACGTCGAGGATCGCCTTGACCCGGTCCTCGGAGTTCGCCTGCATCAGGATCTTGTCGCCGGACCAGGAGATCGACGCCCCGACGTTCTTGAAGTCGTAGCGCTGGGAGATCTCCTTCGCCGCCTGGTTGAGGGCGTTGTCGACCTCCTGCCGCTCGACCTTCGAGACGATGTCGAAACTGGAGTCGGCCATGTCCTGTGGCTCCTTGCATCGGGTGGTGGAGAGCGGCGGCCCAGCGCCGACCGCCACCCCAAGCCTAGCCACCCCCACCCGCCCCGAGTGCTGATCAAATCCGGTGGCGGACCACCCCCGGGGATCGGGTATTGTTTACGTCGTTGCCAGGGAGCACCGCCGAAAGGGGGACGCTCCAGGGTGACATCCCATGGCGGTGTGCCCGAGTGGCCAATGGGAGCGGACTGTAAATCCGTCGGCTTAGCCTACCCAGGTTCGAATCCTGGCGCCGCCACTGGAAGTGAACGGCCCCTGATCTGCGGAAACGCGATCAGGGGCCGTTTTGTCGCGCGGGGACCAGAGCGGCGTACTGTCTCGCTTCGTCTCGCCGAATCCCGGGCTCTACCAGCATGCGTGGACGGCTCGTGGACGGGATCTGCGGGCGATCGGAGACCGGTGAAGGTGCCAGGACCACCGCTGGTTCAGCCGGGCAGAGGTCTTCGTGCTGGCTGCCTCGTCGTCGCCCTTGGGAATTGCGCGCGAGCCCCAAAAGGGACGGCTGGGCTGTGGCCAGCCCGCTGGGCCACGAGCCGGATCCTGCGCCGGAGCCGAGCCGCTTGGACATGGGGCGTGACGAAGGTCATACGGCTGTCAGGCCGGCGCGGTTTCCCGCTCGACGGGGGAGGGGACGTCTTCCCGGGCGCGGGCCCACACCTCTCCGCAGGCGCCCTCCCGGGCCATGCCGTCGCGCGCCGTGCGGGAGAGACGGCCGCCGTCGACGGCCGGACAGGGTGACATCTGAGGGGGAGTCCGCCACCAGCGGGTGGTTGCCGACCCCGACCCCGACGCAGATCCGAGACCGTTACGGCGTGACCGTCACGGTGGCCCGAGCCGCGATCCGCCGGCTCAAGACCGAAGGCCTCACCGTCAGCATCAGAGCAGGGGAACCCTTCTCACCCCCGATTCCGTCGCTCTCGCTCGACAGGCGGGACCGAAGGCGCCATCGCGGAGCTGCGAGACGAGATCAGCCGCCCGAAGAGCGAGGCCGACGTACTTCGTGAACGGGTTGTGGCGCTGGCGGCCGGTCAGGACCTGGCGCGAGCCGGCGCCGGGGCGGAGGCCCTCGGTAGCCGCGCTACCGGCGTCGACCTCCGCGATCGGTCACACATCACGGTCCACCTCCCTCGCTCGCACGGGCTGCGGTATCCCAACCTGCGTCGGTAGGTTGAGAACCGCCTCTGCATCGTTTGTAGCGTGCGGAGTTGGCAGGGCGACAGACATCCCATGTGGCCGCCACGTGGCAGCCACATGGGACTCATCGGGGAGGACGGAGTGGGACAGCGGCCCAATGACTTGACGCCTCACGCAAGCCCACAGCACTACCTCGGCGCCGAGATGCGCGCATGGCGGAACCAGCGCGGGTTATCCCTCGGCAAGCTCGGCAGGACCATCGTCTTCAACAGCAGCTACATGGCGCGCGTGGAGCGTGGCGACCAGGCCGCTTCGGCCGATCTCGTCCGCGCCTACGACGAAGCGCTGGGAGCCGGCGGATCGCTGATCCGACTGCACAAGCGGATGGCGGAGGGCGCCAGCCTTGAGGCCCTGGCCGCAGCCCATGTGTCCAACCAAGGGGCCCATGTGGCCAACCGGCCCGCTGCCATGGCTGGTGAGAGCGGCGTTCGTGCACCGTCAGAGGAGGGACTGTCCGTCCCCGTACGTACCGATGACGGAAGGATCATCTTCGTGTCGCTCTCCCGTAGGTCCCTGCTCGGTGCGCTCGGAGCCGGTGCGGCCCTCACCGCGGCTGCCGAGTCGCCTGTCGCTGCTTCCGTCTCCCCCCGGCGCGCCGCCGCCCACACCTCGGGGGCGAACCCCATCGAACTCCTCCAGGCGACGCGGAGAGTGCTGATCGACAACGACAACCGCTTCGGCCCCGCCCGCGTCATCCCGGTGGTTCAGCAGCAGATCGCCGCCATCAAGGAACTCCGCGCGGACCGCCGCGGCTCCGACCGGCGCCAACTCCTCCAATTGCAGACGCAGTACGCGGAGCTGTGCGGGTGGCTGTACCAAGACCTCGGCGACTTCCGCGCCGCTCAGCACTGGATGCACGAAGCCCTCGAAGCGTCCCACATGTGCGGGGACTCGGACCTCACCACGTACATCCTCGCCCGCCGCAGCCAGCTCGCCGGCGACATGCGCGACGCCATAGAGGCCGTTGACGTCGCGGAGGCGGCGGAGGACCTGGCCGCCCCCCGGAGCCGCCTGGCCGCCGTCGCCGCGACGTACGGAGCCCACGGTCATGCCCTCCGCAAGGACGCCGCGACGACGCAGCGAGCGTACGAGCACGCCCTGGAGCTCCACGCGAACATGGACCCCGACCCCGGTTCCCCGTGGGGCGTATGGCTCGACAGCGCGTACATCGAGGTGCAGCGGGCGCACAGCCTCGCCGTCCTCGGGGACCACCAGGGCGCCGCCGAGGGGTTCCACCAGGCCATCAGCCGCCTGCCCGCCGGCTACCACCGGGACCGGGGCGTGTACCTGGCTCGCCAGGCGGTCGCCCTCGCCGGAGCGAGGGAGGTGGAGCAGGCCGTCGTCGTGGGGCTCCAGGCCCTGAGCATCGGCGAAGAGACCGGATCGGCGCGCATCTCCCGGGAGCTGGCGCGGCTCGACGAATCCTTCGACCAGTGGCGTACGGTCCCGAGCGTGATCGAGTTCAAGGACGCCATGACCGAAGCCGTCCTCCGCCAAGCCTGACGCCGGTCGTACCCAACCAGCGAGCAAGGAGACTCCCCGTGCCCCGTCCGTACGTGCTGCTGAGCGTGGCGACGTCGATCGATGGACACATCGACGACACCAGCACCGAGCGGCTCCTCCTCAGCAACAGCGAGGACTTCGACCGCGTCGACCAGGTCCGCGCCGAATCCGACGCCATCCTCATCGGCGCCGGCACGATGCGCGCCGACAACCCGCGGCTCCTCGTCAACAGCGAGGAACGCCGTGCCGCCCGGGTGGCGGCGGGCAAGCCCGCCTACCCCCTCAAGGTCACGGTGTCCGGCAGCGGCGACCTCGACCGCGGCCTGAAGTTCTGGCACCACGGCGGCGACAAGGTCGCCTACACGACGGACGACGGTTACGAGAAGCTCAGCGAGCGCCTGCGCGGCCTGGCCGACGTCGTGTCCCTGGGGCCCACGGTCGACTTCGGCGCGATGCTCGACGACCTCGGCCGGCGCGGAATCGAGCGCCTGATGGTGGAGGGCGGCGGCCAGATCCACACGGCCTTCCTGTCGCAGGGCCTCGCCGACGAGATCCACCTCGCCATCGCCCCGCTGGTGGTCGGCGACGGCGACGCCCCACGCTTCCTGCACCCCGCGGAGTACCCCGGCGGCTCGACGCGCCGCATGCGCCTCGCGGAGGCGACCACCGTCGGCGACGTCGTCCTCCTCCGCTACCTCCCGAAGCAGGAGAGCCAGGCATGACCAAGCTGGACGACCACGCCTGGATGCAGAAGGCCATCGACCTGTCCCGCCGCTGCCCGCCCGCCGACAGTGCTTTTTCAGTGGGCGCGGTGATTGTTGATACCGACGGCAATGAGGTTGCAAACGGATATTCACGCGAGACTGGGTTGCACACCCATGCTGAGGAATCAGCGCTGGCTAAGCTCTCAGGACGTGTCGAGTCACTATCCGACGTCACGCTCTACAGCACCTTGGAGCCCTGCTCGGAACGCAAATCAAGCCCAGTCACCTGTACCGAATTGATCTTGCGTTCCGGTATCCGGCGGGTTGTCATCGCTTGGCGAGAGCCAGCTCTTTTTGTCGGCGACTGCGTAGGTGTGGAAATTCTGCGTGCCAACGACGTGACCGTGATAGAGCTACCCGAGCTAGCCGGGGCTGCTCGCCAGATCAACGGGCACTTGCTCGACTGATGAGCGCTCTCTGGTCATCGAGAGGCCAGAGGTTCATACATGGATGGCTTGTAACGACTTGCTCTTCCGTCCCTGCGCTTCTTGCTCCGGCCTGCGGGATAGCAGGCATGTGCTCACCGATCGAGCGTTCAGTGGCAGAAACGACTAGACGGCAAAGGTAAGTCCAGGCCCACGCTTGGCGGCTGACCTGGAACTTCTCTTCCGCGTCACGGCCGAGAAATGCGTCATCGAGAGCTGACGGATCTCTGGCCGTGGGGCTGATGGTCTGGCGTTCGAGGTGCGCGGAACGACGGAGCCCGTCATGGGCAGGCGCCGCCGCCCCGAGGGGTCACTGCACAAATGCCTTGTGGCGGCGGCGGGCCTCCTCCAGCAGCGCCCGCTGGAGCTGGTGACGTCCTCTGCCACGGGTCTTCAGCGCGTGGCAATTCGGGCAGAGGGCGATCATTGCTTCCGGAGTGTCCGGCCCTCCGCGCGCGAGGTCCTTTACGTGGTCCACTTCGAGGAGGGGCGCGTCCGTGTCCGTACGCTCCAGCGGGTGACCCAGGCAGGACGGGTTCTCGCACCGGCCGCCACTGCGCAGAATCACTGCTTCCCTAGCGGCGGGTGAGCGCAGGAAGCGTTCAACCCTCGTGAGGGTCGAACGCTGGTTGCGGCCGGCCGCCAGCCTTTGGGCTGCCTTCGTCAAGCGCTTGTACCTCTCGCGGTCGTCGAGCTGCTTGGTTCCCGACTCGATACCCGCGGCGAACGAAATGTCGTCGACCGAGCTGTCGTGGAGCCGCCCCCCATCCTCTGCGAGTGCCTCGATGACCTCGCTCGGCCAGTCCTCCCGGAGCGGAGAGGGGACTGGGGCCAGCACCCACACGTACTCGCGCCGTTGCAGGCCGTCCTCTCCACGACCCCAGCGCCGCCACCGCTGGACGATCACTGCCCACGTCTCGAACGTCCAAAGGCCCCCGTACGGCCTGTGCCAATACCGCAGCGCCTTCTGCTCCTCCTGGTACACGGACATGGAGCGGTTGCCCCCAACCAACTTCTGATCACCCGATAGCCCGTCACCGGTGTAGGCGATCCAGTTCGTCTCGGGTATGCGCCCGTCCGCATACGGCCCCTTGTCGTCCGAAAAGACCGTCAGGAGACCGTCCGCCAGGGGAGTGATCCCACGGACGCGATTACCGCCGTACGCATCGGCGATGGCCTTGCGGTCCCGGTACTTCTCGCCCACGAGCGGACGCAGTGCCGCCGCCTCGCGCCCCGCCACCAACTCCGTCACGCCTAGATCCTCCAAGAGTCCGGCAGGCACCGGGGTGAAGAACCTCAGCAACAGGACGCTTATGGCCCAAGCCGCCAGCGCGGGGTCTCCCTCCACAGCGTCGTAGACCTGCTTCGGTAGCCCCGCGAGGGGGTTCGTCGCGTCGAGGGACGACGCCTGAGGTCGGCGTCCCTCACTCGTCATGGTCAGCTCCTCAGAGCCCTCAACCTCCCAAAGGGCATCACGCTGCAAGGCCCAGAAGGGGTACAGCACCGCCTGCTGACCATCACTCGCACCCGCGTACGAGACCAGCAGAGGCCCCACGGCCTCCCTCACTTCCGACCAGCGCTGCTGTCGGGGCTTGCCTTGCGCCGCCTGACCGATGGCCCACAGCGCCAGGATCGGGCGATGCAGCGCTTGGCCCGTGCGCCGCTGAGCCGGCTTCAGCTCCCCGATCCTGCGGATCACATCGCATCCGTCCATGGTCTGCGCTACCTCCCCGAGTGCGAGCAGACCCATCTCATCAGACGCCACTGACAGAGCCCCAGCCGCTTCACTATGCCGGAGCTCTTGGCGCTCGTTCGAGCCACAAACGGCGGTCGCCGCCCGGGACCGGGAAGGCGTCGGTCAGTTGCCGGCCACGGCTCTCACCGCCACCGGGATCGGGGTCTGGCCCGAGACGAGTTCCAGGGTCAGGCCCGCCGTCGCCGGGGTCTCCAGGAGCTCGGCCAGGACCGCCGCCACGTCGTCGCGGGGGATCGGGCCGCGGCCCGTGGACGCCTCCAGGCGGACCAGGCCCGTGCCCGCGTCGTCCGTCAGCATGCCCGGGCGCAGGATCGTCCAGTCCAGGGTGTCCTTGCCGCGTACGTGGGCGTCCGCGGCGCCCTTCGCGCGCAGGTACGCGTCGAACACCTCGTCGCCCTCGTGCGCCGGGTCCGCGCCCATCGAGGACACCACCAGGTGCCGCCGCACCCCCGCCCGCTCCGCCGCGTCGGCGAACAGGATCGCCGCGTCCCGGTCCACCGTCTCCTTGCGTGCCGCTCCGCTGCCCGGCCCCGCGCCCGCCGCGAAGACCGCCGCGTCCGCCCCCTGCAGGACCGCCGCGACCATCTCCAGGGACGCCGACTCCATGTCCAGGACCACCGGTTCGGCGCCCGCCTCGCGCAGGGCGTCCGCCTGCTCCAGCTTCCGGATGATGCCCCCGACCTCGTGTCCGGCCGCCGTCAGCAGGCGCTCCAGGCGCCGCGCGATCCGACCGTGTCCTCCAGCGATGACAATGCGCATGCTCACGACCGTACGGCCCGCGCGCGCGAAGCGCTCACGGACGTGCGTCCGGCCGGACCTGTCGCGGCAGTTCCAGCGCCGCCGCCGAGTCGCAGTACTCCCGCACCGCACTCGTGCGCGCCACCACCCGCCCCCGGTGCACCACGATCCGGCTGTACGCCAGCGACAGCACCCCCGCCAGCCGCTCCCCGCGCACCGCCAGCAGCTCCGCCGGGAACCCCGCCTCCACCCGCACCGGCGGCAGCCCCATCGCCTCCCGCGCGGCCTCGCTGACCGCCCCGTACGCCTCCGCCGGCCGCAGCCCGCCCTGCGAGACCAGCAGGTACGCCGCCTCCAGCGGGTCGCCGCGCCCCACCGGGTTCGCCAGGTCGCGCAGCGCGCCGCTGCCCGCCGCGACCCGCACACCCGCCGACCGCAGCAGCCGCACCGGCGCCACGCCCCGCACCTCCGTGCCCGCGCACCCGCCCTGCGGCAGGCAGGTCACCGTCACCCCGGCCGCCGCCAGCCGGTCCGCCACCCGCGACCGCGCGTCCACCGGCAGCCGCGCCAGCGCCCCGCACGGGCCGATCGCCACCCCCGGCCGCAGCCCGCCCGCCATCGCCGCCAGCCGCGCCAGCCGCGCCGGGTCGTCACCGTCCGTGTGCAGGTCCACGGGGCGGCCGTGCTCCGCCGCCACCTCCAGCACCGCCTCCGCGTACCCCGCCGGGTCCGGGTCGAGGTCCGGGCAGCCGCCCACCACCGACGCGCCCATCTTCACCGCGTCCCGCAGCATCGCCAGCCCGTCCGCCCCCGCCACGCCCGTCAGCAGCCGGGGCACCGCCACCGTCGTCAGGTCGGCCAGCCCGCGCAGCGAGCGCCGTGCCTGCAGGACGGCCTCCAGCGGCGCCAGCCCCTGGACGTCCCCGATCCGCACGTGCGCGCGCAGCGCCGTCGCCCCGTGGCCCAGCTGGAGCAGCGCGGCCTCCGTGGCGCGCCGCTGGACGTCCTCGGCGGCGTACGAGACGGGGCCGGCCGCGTCGCCGCCGAGCGCCGTGTCGGCGTGGGCGTGCGGCTCGGCGGGGGCCGGCAGCAGGAGGTACCCGGCGAGGTCGACGCGGGCGCCGTGGGAGCCGAGGCTGCCGGGTGTGCCGACGGCCTCGATCCGCCCGCCGCTGAGCCGTACGTCGACGGTCCGCCCGTCGGTGAGGCGGGCGCCGCACAGCAGCAGCGCGGTGGTGTCGGTGGTCGCGCCCTCGGGTGGCCGCGGCTGCTGGCTGTCGGAGGACATCGGGCTCCCGGGGAGGTCACGAGGCCGTGCGGGGCGGGTGCGGGGCGAGGGCGCGCGGCGTGAGCCGAGCCTAGGGCGCCGCCGTCCGGGCTTCGGGGAGGAGCGAAATAGTCGTACCGGGTGTGGGGCGGGAGGGGCCGAAGGCCGGCGGCCGGGCGTCGGGCGCGCGGGCGGCGACCTCGCGCGGAGGTCGTCCGGGCGCCGTCCGGGGACCTTCGAGTGACCGCTCGCGGGGCCTTCGGAGGGTCGCTCACGGGGCCGTCCGGGGGCCGTTGCCGGGGCGGCCCGCGGGCCCGGCCAAACGGATTTGGGTGAACGGCCGCAGACCGTGTAATGTCTTCATCGCTCGCCCCAATAGCTCAGTCGGCAGAGCGTCTCCATGGTAAGGAGAAGGTCTACGGTTCGATTCCGTATTGGGGCTCTGGTGTAGGGGACCCTCACCTTCGGGTGAGGGGATCCATACATCAAAGCGGTGTAGCTCAGTCGGTAGAGCAAGCGGCTCATAATCGCTGTGTCACCGGTTCAAGTCCGGTCACCGCTACTCCTGGTAGCCGATTGTGGGGTCGGTCCTTCGATCGGCTACTCTTTTATGCGTTCCATCCGTCCATCCGTCCGTCAAGGAGCACTCACGTGGCTGCCACCGACGTCCGCCCGAAGATCACGCTGGCCTGCGTGGAGTGCAAGGAGCGGAACTACATCACCAAGAAGAACCGGCGTAACAACCCGGACCGTCTTGAGATGAAGAAGCACTGCCCGCGCTGCAACGCGCACACTGCGCACCGCGAAACGCGCTGAAACAGGCTCGTACACGAGGCCGTCCCCATCGGGGACGGCCTCGTGTCGTTTCCCCAGCAAGCCCCCAGAGCAAGGACCGCAGGAGGTACCGGCTACATGGCGCTCGACCAGTCCTTCGTCGGGCGGAGCTATCCGCCCACCGCGCCGTACGAGGTCGGCAGGGAAAAGATCCGCGAGTTCGCCGAGGCCATCGGAGACGCGAACCCGGTCTTCACCGACACGGAGGCGGCGAAAGCGCTCGGCTACCCCGATGTGATCGCCCCGCCGACTTTCGTGTTCGCCATCACGTTCAAGGCCGCCGGCCAGGTGATCGCCGATCCGCAGCTCGGACTGGACTACAGCCGGGTCGTGCACGGCGACCAGAAGTTCGCGTACAGCCGGCCCGTACGGGCGGGGGACCGGCTGGCGGTCACCTCCACCATCGAGGCGATCAAGTCGCTCGCCGGGAACGACATCCTCGACATCCGGGGTGAGGTCCACGACGAGGCGGGCGAGCACGTCGTGACGGCGTGGACGAAGCTCGTGGCGCGTGCGGCGGAGGAGGCGTGAGGAACACCATGACCGCGAAGGTCTCTTTCGACGAGGTCGAGGTCGGCACGGAGCTGCCGCCGCAGGAATTCCCCGTGACGCGCGCCACGCTGGTGCAGTACGCGGGCGCGTCCGGCGACTTCAACCCCATCCACTGGAACGAGAGGTTCGCCCGCGAGGTCGGCCTGCCGGACGTCATCGCGCACGGCATGTTCACGATGGCCGAGGCCGTGCGCGTCGTCACCGACTGGACGGGCGACCCGGGCGCGGTCGTCGAGTACGGCGTCCGCTTCACGAAGCCGGTCGTCGTCCCGGACGACGACACCGGCGCGCTGATCCGGGTCACCGCCAAGGTCGCGGCCAAGCTCGACGACCGCCGCGTCCGCGTCGACCTGACGGCCACGAGCGAGGGCCAGAAGGTCCTGGGCATGTCCCGCGCGGTGGTCCGGCTCGCCTGAGCCCCCGCCGCCGGCCGCGCCGGCCCGCCGTACCCGCGCCGGTACGACGACGGGCCGGCCCGGCCGCCGCGCACCCGCTCCCGGAGCACGCGCCACCGCGGGGCCCCCGTTCCCGAGCGCGCCGCCACCACGGGACGCCCCTCCCGGAACGCGACACCCCCGCCGCGCACCCGCTCCCCGAGCGCGCCGCCGCCGGGCACCCGCCCCCGGAGCGCGCACCGCCGCCGTGGGCCGGGGCCCGTGCCGGGCGCACCGTAGGCTGGGCGGGTGCAGGTTACCCATGACGCTCCGCTCGCCCCGCTGACCACCTTCCGGCTCGGGGGGCCCGCCCGGCGGCTGATCACCGCCCGTACCGATGACGAGGTCGTCACCGCCGTGCGCGAGGCCGACCGGACCGGTACGCCGCTGCTGGTCATCGGCGGCGGCTCCAACCTGGTCATCGGCGACAAGGGCTTCGACGGCACCGCCCTGCGCATCGCCACCCGCGGTCTCGCCCTCGACGGCACGCGGCTGGAGCTGGCCGCGGGCGAGGTGTGGTCCGACGCCGTCACCCGCACCGTCGAGGCCGGGCTCGCCGGCATCGAGTGCCTGGCCGGCATCCCCGGCTCGGCCGGCGCCACCCCGATCCAGAACGTCGGCGCGTACGGCCAGGAGGTCGCCACCACCCTCACCGAGGTCGTGGCGTACGACCGCCGCGCCGAGGAGGTCGTCACCCTCTCCGGCGCCGACTGCGCCTTCTCCTACCGGCACAGCCGCTTCAAGGCCGACCCCGACCGGTTCGTCGTCCTGCGCGTCCGGTTCGCGCTGGAGGACGCCGGGGGGATGAGCGCCCCCCTGCGGTACGCGGAGACCGCCCGCGCCCTGGGCGTCGAACCCGGCGACCGCGTCCCCGTGGCCGCCGCCCGCGAGACCGTCCTCGCCCTGCGCGCCGGCAAGGGCATGGTCCTCGACCCCGACGACCACGACACCTGGTCCGCCGGGTCGTTCTTCACCAACCCGATCCTGGACGACGCCGCGTACGCCGCGTTCCTCGCCCGCGTGCACGACCGCCTCGGCCCCGACACGACCCCGCCCGCCTACCCCGCGGGCGACGGCCGGACCAAGACGTCGGCGGCCTGGCTGATCGACCGGGCCGGTTTCACCAAGGGGTACGGCGCCGGGCCCGCCCGCATCTCCACCAAGCACACCCTGGCCCTCACCAACCGCGGCGACGCCACCACCGAGGACCTCCTCGCCCTCGCGCGCGAGGTCGTCGACGGCGTCCGGGACGCGTTCGGCGTCACGCTGGTCAACGAGCCGGTGACGGTCGGCGTCAGCCTCTGACGCGGCCCGGGAACCGGACGGAACCCACCGGGTCCCCCAGGTTGTCGAGTGGGTGACAGGGTCCCTCGGAGCACGCACCGGGACCACCATCCGCTGGGCAGGGGGATCACCGGTGAGGACGCGTTCGTCCACGGCGCACGACCAGGACTTCACGGAGTTCACCGAGGCGTCGTACGCGTCGCTGCTGCGCACCGCCCGCCTCCTGACGGGTGACCGGCACGCCGCCGAGGACCTCGTGCAGGCCGCGCTGGTGAAGGTGTACCTGCACTGGGGCCGGTCCGGGAGCTGGGTGTCCCCGCAGGCGTACGCGCGCAGGGTCGTCGTCAACCTGTACGCGACCTGGCGCCGCCGCCGCTGGCACACCGAGACCGCCCACCCCGGCGGCGAGGGCGCCGTCGCGGCGGACGGCCGGGACATGGCGGGCGGTGTCGAGGCGCGGCTGGAACTGGCCCGCGCCCTCGGCGCCCTGCCCCGCGCCCAGCGGGCCGTGGTGGTGCTCCGCTTCTACGAGGACCTGTCGGTGGAGGAGACGGCCGACCTGCTCGGCTGTTCGCCCGGGACGGTCAAGAGCCGGACCAACAGGGCCTTGGAGCGGCTGCGTGCCGCGGGCGCGCTCGCCGGCTACGCGGGAAGGGGCAGGTGATGACCCACATCGACGAGGACGAGCTGCGGCGGGGCCTGAGGGAGCTCGCCGGCGCGGACGGAACGGCCGGCGCGGCCCCGCCGACCGGCGCGGTGGTGGCCCTCGGCCGCCGCACCCGCCACCGGCGGCGCGCGCTGGCGGCCGGGGCGGCCACGGTGCTGGTGGCGACGGGGTCGGTGCTGGGGCTGCGCTGGACGGGCGGCCCCGCGCCCTCCCCGGACTCCGTGGCGGCCACCACCAGCGGCTCGGCCGACCCTTCGGACCTGCCGCTGAGGCTCGGGCCGGCCGAACCCGAGATCGGCGCCGCCTACGCGTACGACCTGGTCGGCAGCTGCCGGTACCGGTACGCCGTGTTCGGCGGCCGGGAGTGGGTCGGCGAGGGGCTGCGGGACCCCGTGCCGGACTCCGGCACGCGCATGAGCCGGACGCGCACCAGCGTCGTGTCGGACCGGTTGTCCGGCCACATGAGGCTGGTCTCGGAGGACACGGCCGTGTTCGAGTTCGGGAAGGGGTCCCCGAGGCCGCCGATGACCTTCCGGCCCGCGCCCGGCGGCAGCGCCCCCTGCCCGGGCCTGCCGGCGCCGCACCCGGGGAAGCCGGCGGCCGAGGAGGCGCGGGCCGGGGTCTGGTACCCGCACGGCCTGTACGTCCACTGCGGCCTCCGCCACACCGTCTTCGACGGGCGGACGTGGAGGACCGCGCGCGACTACCAGGCGGAGACCGGCATGGACGGATCGGGCCGGCACCTCGGCGTGCGGGGCTTCGCGAGGATGACGGGGGACTCGCTCAGGTTCGAGGCGCCGGGCCTGCCCCGGATCGACTTCGTACCGGCCGCGCCCGGTGAGGAACCGCCCGCCTGCGCGTGAGCCACCGGCTCAGTACGCCACCCCCACCGCCCGCCGCACCGCCGCCGGGTCGGTCGTCAGCGCCAGCATCGCGTGCGCCACGTCGGCCCGCGCGATCCTGGCGCCGCCGCGAGGGTTGGCGTCGAGCGCCGTCCGGTACCGCCCGGTCAGCGGGGCGTCCACCAGCCGCGGCGGCCGGACCGACGTCCAGTCCGCGGCACTGTCCCGCAGGGCGGTCTCCATGGCCCGCAGGTCGTCGTAGTGGGCCCGCAGGACCCACGAGACCACCGGGGTCAGCAGCCGCAGCCACGGCGTCTCGTCCTGCGGTACGGGCCCCAGCGGCGCCGCGCTCACCGCAAGGAACCGCCGCACCCCCTCGGCCTCCATCGCCCGCAGCACCGACCGGGTCAGCGACGAGGCGACGCCCACCTGGCCGCGGCCGCGCGGGCCCAGCCCCGACAGCACCGCGTCCCGCCCCGCCACCGCCGGCCGCAGCGCCTCCGGGTCGTCCAGGCGGGCGGCCGTGAACACCTCCAGGCGCTCCCCGTGCCGCACGGGCAGCCGCGAGGGGTCGCGCACCACCGCCGTGACGTGGTGGCCCGCTTCCAGCCCCTGGCGGACGATCTCACGGCCGACGCCGCCCGTCGCGCCGAACACGGTGATCCTCATGACGCCTCCGAACCGTGGTGGGTAAGTATTCACTCACCCTTAGGGTGGGCGAGCACGCACCCACCGTCAAGCGCAGCCGGAGGACCGACGATGAAACCCGCGCGGGAACGGATCCTCGACGCCGCCCACGAGCTGTGGCTCACCGTCGGCCTCGCCCGCACCACCACCAAGGAGATCGCCAAGGCGGCCGGGTGCTCCGAGGCGGCGCTCTACAAGTACTACGCGAGCAAGGAGGAGCTGTTCACCGCGGTCCTGCGCGAGCGCCTCCCCGCACTCGGCCCCCTCCTCGACCGGCTCGCCGCCGCGCCCGACGCCGGCGACCGCAGCGTCGAGGAGAACCTCACCGAAATCGCCCGCCGCGCCACCCTCTTCTACGCCGAGAGCTTCCCGATCGCCGCCTCCCTGTACGCCGAGACCCGGCTCAAGGCCCGCCACGACCGGGCCATGCGCGACCTCGGCACCGGCCCGCACACCCCCATCGAGGCGCTCGACGCCTACCTCCGCGCCGAGCGCGACGCCGGCCGCGTCCGCCCCGACGCCGACACCTTCGCGGCCGCCTCCCTGCTCCTCGGCGCCTGCGCCCAGCGCGCCTTCGCCTACGACGCCACCGTCGGCGCGAGGCCCCCGCAGGACGTCGACACCTTCGCCGCCGCCCTCGCCCGCACCCTGCTCACCGGCCTCGCCTGACCGGGCGGCCGGCCCGCGACCGGCCCGCTGCGGGGCCGGTCACCCGTCGGCCAGCCAGGTGTCGATCCCCGCCAGCAGCTTCGCGCGCGTGTCCTCCGGCGCCACCGACCCCCGCACCGACTGCCGCGCCAGCTCCGCCAGCTCGGCGTCCGTGAAGCCGTGGTGGCGCCGGGCGATCTCGTACTGGTCGGCCAGCCGCGCCCCGAACAGCAGCGGGTCGTCCGCGCCCAGCGCCATCGGCACGCCCGCGTCGAAGAACGCCCGCAGCGGCACGTGCTCGGGCCTCTCGTACACCCCCAGCGCCACGTTCGACGCCGGGCACACCTCGCACGTCACGCCCTTCTCGGCCAGCCGCCGCAGCAGCCGCGGGTCCTCCACGGCCCGCACGCCGTGTCCGATGCGCGACGCCCGCAGGTCGTCCAGGCAGTCCCGGACCGACGCCGGGCCCGTCAGCTCACCGCCGTGCGGCGCCGCCAGCAGCCCGCCCTCCCGGGCGATCGCGAACGCCCGGTCGAAGTCCCGCGCCAACCCGCGCCGCTCGTCGTTCGACAGCCCGAACCCGACGACGCCCCGGTCCGCGTACCGCACCGCCAGCCGGGCCAGCGTGCGCGCGTCCAGCGGGTGCTTCATCCGGTTCGCCGCCACCACGACGCGGATCCCCAGGCCGGTGTCCCGCGAGGCCGCCTCCACCGAGTCCAGGATGATCTCCAGCGCCGGGATCAGACCCCCCAGCCGCGGCGCGTACGAGGTGGGGTCCACCTGGATCTCCAGCCAGCCCGACCCGTCCCGCACGTCCTCCTCGGCGGCCTCCAGCACCAGCCGCCGGATGTCCTCCGGTTCCCGCAGGCACGACCGGGCGATGTCGTACAGCCGCTGGAACCGGAACCAGCCGCGCTCGTCGGTGGCCCGCAGGCGCGGCGGCTCCCCGCCGGTCAGGGCCTCGGGCAGGTGGACGCCGTACTTGTCGGCCAGCTCCAGCAGGGTGGAGGGCCGCATCGAGCCCGTGAAGTGCAGGTGCAGGTGGGCCTTCGGCAGCAGTTTCAGATCGCGGACGTGCTCCATCCCGGGATCCTGCCGCAGACCGGCGCCCCCAAACAGCCCCTTTCTCCGAACGGGTACCCGCGGGAACGAAGAAGCGGGCCCCGGCCGGGAAGCCCGGCCGGGGCCCGCGCGTCGGTCGGCGCGCGCCTAGTCGCGCGCCTCCGCCAGCAGCTTCTGGATCCGCGACACGCCCTCGACCAGGTCCTCGTCGCCCAGCGCGTACGACAGGCGCAGGTAGCCCGGCGTGCCGAAGGCCTCGCCCGGGACCACGGCGACCTCGGCCTCGTCCAGGATCAGCGCCGCCAGCTCGACGGACGTCTGCGGGCGCTTCCCGCGGATCTCCTTGCCCAGGAGCCCCTTCACCGAGGGGTACGCGTAGAAGGCGCCCTCCGGCGTCGGGCAGATCACGCCGTCGATCTCGTTCAGCATCCGCACGATCGTCTGGCGGCGCCGGTCGAAGGCCGTGCGCATCTCCGCGACCGCGTCGAGGTCGCCGGAGACGGCGGCGAGCGCGGCCACCTGGGCGACGTTCGAGACGTTCGACGTGGCGTGCGACTGGAGGTTCGTCGCGGCCTTCACGACGTCCTTCGGGCCGACGATCCACCCGACGCGCCAGCCCGTCATGGCGTACGTCTTGGCCACGCCGTTGACCACGATGCACTTCTCGCGCAGCTCGGGGACGAGCGCCGGCAGCGAGGTGAAGGTCGCGTCGCCGTACACGAGGTGCTCGTAGATCTCGTCCGTCAGGACCCACAGGCCGTGCTCGACGGCCCAGCGGCCGATCGCCTCGGCGTCCTCGCGCGCGTAGACGGCGCCGGTCGGGTTGGACGGGGACACGAACAGGACGACCTTGGTCCGCTCCGTGCGGGCCGCCTCCAGCTGCTCCACGGAGACGCGGTAACCGGTCGTCTCGTCGGCGACGACCTCCACCGGAACGCCGCCGGCCAGCCGGATCGACTCCGGGTACGTCGTCCAGTAGGGAGCCGGGACGATGACCTCGTCGCCCGGGTCCAGGATCGCGGCGAACGCCTCGTAGATCGCCTGCTTGCCGCCGTTGGTGACCAGGATCTGGGAGGGGTCCACCTCGTACCCGGAGTCCCGCAGCGTCTTGGCGGCGATCGCGGCCTTCAGCTCGGGCAGGCCGCCGGCCGGCGTGTAGCGGTGGTACTTCGGGTTGCGGCAGGCCTCCACGGCCGCCTCGACGATGTAGTCGGGCGTCGGGAAGTCGGGCTCGCCCGCGCCGAAGCCGATCACCGGGCGCCCGGCGGCCTTGAGGGCCTTGGCCTTGGCGTCGACGGCGAGGGTCGCGGACTCGGAGATCGCGCCGATGCGGGCGGAGACCCGGCGCTCGGTCGGAGGAGTTGCAGCGCTCATACGGCCCATCGTCCCAGACCCCGCGAGGGCCGGACACACAGGTTTCGCCCAGTGGACGACGGTGTCGACCACCCGTTCGCGAGGGGGCCCGGAAGGTCGCGCGGACGGGCGGAGGCGGCGGATCCGGAAGGGCGGCGCGAAGACCGCCGGGGCTGTCTGTTCGACGAAGGGGCGCTGAGCACGTACACTCTCTGCTCGTTGGCCCTCACCGACCACACCGTGAGCACCGCTCTGGATGCGGTAGGTTGGGGGAGAACGACAAAGGGTCGTAGCTCAATTGGTAGAGCACTGGTCTCCAAAACCAGCGGTTGGGGGTTCAAGTCCCTCCGGCCCTGCTACACACACCGCCAGGATGTGTGCGCAGGTATGTACTCCATTGCACCGCCGTGCGGCTCCACCCGGGCGCGGCACGGCCGACCCGGAATCAGGTGAGAGACGTGACGGACGCCGTAGGCTCCATCGACATGCCTGATGCCGAGGACGAAGCGCCGGAGTCCAAGAAGAAGGGCCGCAAGGGCGGCAAGCGCGCCAAGAAGGGCCCCCTGGGCCGTCTCGCGCTGTTCTACCGTCAGATCGTCGCCGAGCTGCGCAAGGTCGTCTGGCCCACTCGCAGCCAGCTGACCACCTACACGACGGTCGTGATCATCTTCGTCGTCATCATGATCGGCATGGTGACCGGCATCGACTTCGGCTTCAAGGAAGCAGTCAAGTACGTCTTCGGCTGATTCCCGCGGAGGGCGCCCACCCCGGCGTCCCTTTTCGCATGTTCCACCCCATCTGTATCCAGGAAGAAGCAGCCACCGTGTCTGACCCGAACCTGAACGAGTCCGCCCAGGACGAGCTCGACGTCGTCGAGGCGGCCGACGAGGACCAGGCGGAAGCTGCGGACGCCGCTGCCGGTGAGACGACCGAGGACGTCGAGACCGTCGAGGACGAGACCGTCGAGGACGAGGACGCCGCGGACGCCGGGACCGCCGAGGAGGCGGACGCCGAGACCGTCGAGGACGCCGAGGACGAGGCCGAGGGTGACGAGGAGGCCGAGCCGGCCGCCCCCGTCGACCCGGTCGCCGCGCTCCGCGACGAGCTGCGCGGCCTCCCGGGCGAGTGGTACGTGATCCACACCTACGCGGGCTACGAGAAGCGCGTGAAGGCCAACCTGGAGCAGCGCGCCGTCTCGCTGAACGTCGAGGACTTCATCTACCAGGCCGAGGTCCCCGAGGAAGAGATCGTCCAGATCAAGAACGGCGAGCGCAAGAACGTCCGGCAGAACAAGCTGCCCGGCTACGTGCTCGTCCGCATGGACCTGACGAACGAGTCCTGGGGCGTCGTGCGCAACACGCCCGGCGTGACCGGCTTCGTGGGCAACGCCTACGACCCGTACCCGCTGACGCTGGACGAGATCGTCAAGATGCTCGCCCCGGAGGCCGAGGAGAAGGCCGCCCGCGAGGCCGCCGAGGCCGAGGGCAAGCCGGCGCCCGCCCGCAAGGTCGAGGTGCAGGTCCTGGACTTCGAGGTCGGGGACTCCGTCACCGTCACCGACGGCCCGTTCGCGACGCTGCAGGCCACGATCAACGAGATCAACGCCGACTCGAAGAAGGTCAAGGGCCTCGTCGAGATCTTCGGTCGCGAGACCCCGGTCGAGCTCAGCTTCGACCAGATCCAGAAGAACTGACCCCGGTCGGTTCTCGGTCAGTCCTCGGGCAGGTCAGAGTGGCGTCTTCCGCCCTCTGACCTGCTCGGTTTTTGGACGCGCAGCCATACCCGTTATCGTTGTGCGGTATGCCTCCATCCGGATGATGTCGGACGACATCGGATGGCGGCCGAACACTCTCACTAGGACCCGGAGAGAGCTATGCCTCCCAAGAAGAAGAAGGTCACGGGGCTTATCAAGCTCCAGATCCAGGCCGGTGCCGCCAACCCGGCTCCGCCGGTCGGCCCCGCGCTGGGTCAGCACGGCGTCAACATCATGGAGTTCTGCAAGGCCTACAACGCCGCGACCGAGTCGCAGCGCGGCTGGGTCATCCCGGTGGAGATCACGGTCTACGAGGACCGCTCCTTCACCTTCATCACCAAGACCCCGCCGGCGTCGAGGATGATCCTCAAGGCCGCGGGTGTGGAGAAGGGCTCCGGCGAGCCGCACAAGACCAAGGTCGCCAAGCTGACGAGCGCCCAGGTCCGCGAGATCGCCACGACCAAGATGCCCGACCTCAACGCGAACGACCTGGACGCCGCCGAGAAGATCATCGCCGGCACCGCCCGTTCCATGGGCATCACGGTCGAGGGCTGAACAGCTCCCGTCTGACCCCTGTGGAAGGGCCACGCGCTGGCCCGGACCACGACTCCATACCTGAAAGCAGGAGAAGAAGTGAAGCGCAGCAAGGCTCTCCGCGGCGCGGACGCCAAGGTCGACCGGGAGCGTAACTACGCCCCCCTCGAGGCCGTCCGTCTCGCCAAGGACACCGCCACCACCAAGTTCGACGGCACCGTCGAGGTCGCCTTCCGCCTGGGTGTCGACCCGCGCAAGGCCGACCAGATGGTCCGTGGCACCGTGAACCTTCCGCACGGCACCGGTAAGACCGCCCGGGTCCTGGTCTTCGCGACCGGTGACCGTGCTGCGGCCGCGGAGGCCGCGGGCGCCGACATCGTCGGCTCCGACGAACTGATCGACGAGGTCGCGAAGGGCCGTCTGGACTTCGACGCCGTCGTCGCCACCCCGGACCTCATGGGCAAGGTCGGCCGCCTCGGCCGCGTCCTCGGCCCCCGTGGTCTGATGCCGAACCCGAAGACCGGCACGGTCACGATGGACGTCGCCAAGGCCGTGACGGACATCAAGGGCGGCAAGATCGAGTTCCGTGTCGACAAGCACGCGAACCTGCACTTCATCATCGGCAAGGTGTCGTTCGACGAGACCAAGCTGGTCGAGAACTACGCCGCGGCGCTGGAGGAGATCCTCCGTCTGAAGCCGTCCGCCGCGAAGGGCCGCTACATCAAGAAGGCGACCCTGACCACCACCATGGGCCCCGGCATCCCGCTGGACGCCAACCGCACCCGGAACCTCCTCGTCGAGGAGGACCCGGCCGCGGTCTGAGCCTGACGGCTCGCACGGTCGACGAAGGCCGGTCCCCGCACCTCTCCGGAGGGGCGGGGGCCGGTTTTTTCGTACGCGGTTGTCAGAGCGGTGGGCTAGCGTCCTCGTGAAGAGAAGATCGCACGTACGTAGGGGTGGGGTATGAAGGTCTCCGTGTTCGGCCGTCCGGGTGTCGCGGTGGCGGCGATGGTGGTGCTCGCCGGCGTGACGGGCTGCCAGGGCGGCGACGGGAAGAAGGCCGCGGACGCGCCGGCCGGCCAGCCGCAGTGGTCCTCGGCGGCCCAGGTGATCCAGGCGGCGTACGAGAAGACCGCCGCCGCGAAGTCCGCCAGGGTGCGGATGACGATGACCGTGCCCGAGGGCCTGGCGGGCGGTGCCGGCGCGGCCGCGGGGGCGGGCGGCGGCGAGATGGAGATGACCGGCGTCGTGGGCTGGAACCCCGGCGTGATGGACATCACCGTCACCGGTGGCGTGCCGGGCCTCGGCGCGGGGGCGGGCGACGCGGACGGCTTCCGCATGGTCATGGTCGACGACGTCATGTACATGGACATGGGGGACAAGGCTCCCGAGGAGCTGGACGGCAAGCGCTGGATGAAGCTCGACTTCAAGGCGCTCGGCGAGAAGACCGGTGACGCGGCCCTCCGGAAGCAGCTCACCGGCAGCCTGGAGAGCATGAACCAGGACCCGGCCAAGCAGCTCGCCCTGCTGCTCGACTCGCCGAACCTGAAGCACGTCGGCCCGGAGAAGGTCGACGGCGTCGACACGCAGCACTACAAGGGCACGTTCACGGTCGACGAGATGGTCGCCTCCAACAAGTCGCTGTCCGTGCTCTCCGCGAAGGAGCGCGAGGAGCTGGTCGCCACGATGAAGGAGGGCGGCCTGACGGCGTACGACACGGAGGTCTGGGTCAACGGCGACGGCTACCCCGTCAGGATGGACGTCGGCATGGCCACCCCCGGGGGCGAGGTCGAGATGTCCGTGGCGTACTCGGACTACGGCACCAAGGCCGCCGTCCAGGCCCCGCCGGCCGGGCAGACCTTCGACTTCATGGAGATGATGAAGAAGCTCTCCGAGGCGCTGGAGGGCGCCGAGGGGGCCGACGCCTGATCCGGACCTTCCGGCCGATTTGCTTGACGGCAGCCCGGTCACGTAGTCTTCCACAGAAGCCAAAGACCGCTGGTCGTAGCTGTGCCCGCAGGGTGCAGCCGCCGAAGGATCCGCTAGCTACGGACGGCCTGCGCAGGTGACAGTGGATGTACTCCCGGGCATGCCGTCCGGTCGAGTCACGCCCCGTGCGCCTGCGCCGGGGCGTTTCGTTTTGCCCAGTCTCCTTCCTTCAGCCATCGCGGTCCGAATCACCCGGAAGGAGGCCGAGGCTCATGGCGAGGCCCGACAAGTCTGCTGCGGTTGCCGAGCTGACGGACAAGTTCCGCAGCTCGAACGCCGCCGTGCTGACCGAGTACCGCGGTCTCACCGTGGCACAGCTCAAGCAGCTGCGCCGTTCGCTCGGTGAGAACGCCCAGTACGCCGTGGTGAAGAACACGCTGACCAAGATTGCGGCCAACGAGGCCGGGATCACGTCGCTGGACGACCAGTTCACTGGTCCGACGGCGGTCGCCTTCATCACCGGTGACCCGGTGGAGTCGGCGAAGGGTCTTCGTGACTTCGCCAAGGACAACCCGAACCTGATCATCAAGGGCGGTGTCCTTGACGGCAAGGCGCTGTCCGCCGATGAGATCAAGAAGCTTGCGGACCTCGAGTCCCGCGAGGTTCTGCTCGCCAAGCTGGCGGGCGCCATGAAGGGCAAGCAGTCCCAGGCTGCCGCGCTCTTCCAGGCGCTCCCGTCGAAGCTCGTCCGCACCGTGGACGCGCTGCGCGCCAAGCAGGCCGAGCAGGGCGGTGCCGAGTAATTCGGCTCGCACATTGACCGCCGCCTGACCGGCGACGGTCACAGCGGGCCCAACGTACGCCCGCCACACATGTACATCCGGCACCTGCCGAATTAGTGGAAGGACCGCCATCATGGCGAAGCTGTCTCAGGAAGACCTGCTCGCGCAGTTCGAGGAGATGACCCTCATCGAGCTCTCCGAGTTCGTGAAGGCGTTCGAGGAGAAGTTCGACGTCACCGCCGCCGCCCCGGTGGCCGTCGCCGCCGGCGTCCCGGGTGCCCCGGCCGCCGAGGCCGAGGAGGAGAAGGACGAGTTCGACGTCATCCTCACCGGTGCCGGCGAGAAGAAGATCCAGGTCATCAAGGTCGTCCGTGAGCTGACCTCCCTGGGCCTGAAGGAGGCCAAGGACCTCGTCGACGGCACCCCGAAGCCGGTCCTCGAGAAGGTCAACAAGGAGGCCGCGGAGAAGGCCGCCGAGGCCCTCAAGGGCGCCGGCGCGTCCGTCGAGGTCAAGTGACCTCCTGCGGGTCTCCTGACTCGCGCTGACGCCCCCTGGGGGCGTTCCCAAGGGCGATCACCCATCCGGGTGGTCGCCCTTCGGCGTCCCCGCGGCACCTGTCGTGCACCCGGACGCGGACGGAGTATGGTGATCTTCGCCGTGCGTCCGCGGGGCCGGGGGCCTTGACGAACCGCACGCCGCGCGCAATTCTCAGGACGCGTCGTCACAACGATCCGGATCCGAGGCATGGATCGACGACCGAACGGGCAGTATCGATGTGCGCCGAGGCGCGAGGTACCACGGAGATGAGAACAACGAGGGTTGCGAATTACTCGCCCTGGACATCAGTGGGCCAAGTGGCTACACTGTCCCTTTGCGCTGCCTGTTAGCTGCCCCCTGCCCGTCACCAGGGGCATACCCTCGCAAGAGCACCGTGGACCGAATACCCTGACCTGGGATTTCGGGACTTCTTGCTCGGCTTGGGACCGGTACGCGCGTAGTGAGTCCGAGCCCTCGGAAGGACCCCCTCTTGGCCGCCTCGCGCAACGCCTCGACCGCGAATACGAACAACGGCGCAAGCACCGCCCCGCTGCGCATCTCCTTTGCAAAGATCAAGGAGCCCCTCGAGGTTCCGAACCTCCTCGCGCTGCAGACCGAGAGTTTTGACTGGCTGCTCGGCAACGCCGCGTGGAAGGCTCGTGTCGAGGCGGCTCTCGAGAACGGACAGGACGTCCCCACCAAGTCCGGTCTGGAAGAGATCTTCGAGGAGATCTCGCCGATCGAGGACTTCTCCGGGTCGATGTCGCTGACCTTCCGCGACCACCGCTTCGAGCCCCCGAAGAACTCCATCGACGAGTGCAAGGAGCGCGACTTCACCTACGCCGCGCCGCTCTTCGTCACGGCCGAGTTCACCAACAACGAGACCGGCGAGATCAAGTCCCAGACCGTCTTCATGGGCGACTTCCCGCTCATGACGAACAAGGGCACCTTCGTCATCAACGGCACCGAGCGTGTCGTGGTGTCGCAGCTCGTGCGCTCGCCGGGCGTGTACTTCGACTCCTCCATCGACAAGACGTCCGACAAGGACATCTTCTCCGCCAAGATCATCCCCTCCCGGGGTGCCTGGCTGGAGATGGAGATCGACAAGCGCGACATGGTCGGTGTCCGCATCGACCGCAAGCGCAAGCAGTCCGTGACCGTCCTCCTCAAGGCGCTCGGCTGGACCACCGAGCAGATCCTGCAGGAGTTCGGCGAGTACGAGTCCATGCGCGCCACCCTGGAGAAGGACCACACCCAGGGCCAGGACGACGCGCTGCTCGACATCTACCGCAAGCTCCGTCCGGGCGAGCCCCCGACGCGTGAGGCCGCCCAGACGCTGCTGGAGAACCTCTACTTCAACCCGAAGCGCTACGACCTGGCCAAGGTCGGCCGCTACAAGGTCAACAAGAAGCTCGGTGCCGACGAGCCGCTCGACGCCGGTGTCCTCACCGTCGACGACGTCATCGCGACGATCAAGTACCTGGTCAAGCTCCACGCGGGCGAGACCGAGACCGTCGGCGAGAACGGCTCGACGATCGTCGTCGAGACCGACGACATCGACCACTTCGGCAACCGCCGCCTGCGCAACGTCGGCGAGCTCATCCAGAACCAGGTCCGCACGGGTCTGGCCCGGATGGAGCGCGTCGTGCGCGAGCGCATGACCACCCAGGACGTCGAGGCGATCACGCCGCAGACCCTGATCAACATCCGGCCGGTCGTCGCCTCCATCAAGGAGTTCTTCGGCACCAGCCAGCTGTCGCAGTTCATGGACCAGAACAACCCGCTGTCCGGGCTGACGCACAAGCGTCGTCTGTCCGCGCTCGGCCCGGGTGGTCTGTCCCGTGAGCGGGCCGGCTTCGAGGTCCGAGACGTGCACCCGTCCCACTACGGACGCATGTGCCCGATCGAGACCCCCGAAGGCCCGAACATCGGTCTGATCGGTTCGCTCGCCTCGTACGGCCGCGTCAACGCGTTCGGCTTCGTCGAGACGCCGTACCGCAAGGTCGTCGACGGCCAGGTCACCGACGAGGTGGACTACCTGACCGCCGACGAGGAGGACCGCTTCGTCATCGCCCAGGCCAACGCCGGCCTGACCGAGGACATGCGCTTCGCCGAGAACCGCGTGCTCGTCCGCCGCCGTGGCGGTGAGGTCGACTACGTCGCCGGTGACGACGTGGACTACATGGACGTCTCGCCGCGCCAGATGGTGTCGGTCGCGACCGCCATGATCCCGTTCCTCGAGCACGACGACGCCAACCGCGCCCTCATGGGCGCGAACATGATGCGCCAGGCCGTACCGCTGATCAAGTCCGAGTCCCCGCTCGTCGGCACCGGCATGGAGTACCGCTCCGCCGTCGACGCCGGCGACGTGGTCAAGGCGGAGAAGGACGGTGTGGTCCAGGAGCTCTCCGCGGACTACATCACCGTGGCCAACGACGACGGCACGTACATCACGTACCGCCTGGCCAAGTTCGCCCGCTCCAACCAGGGCACCTCGGTCAACCAGAAGGTCATCGTCGCCGAGGGCGACCGGGTCATCGAGGGCCAGGTCCTGGCCGACGGCCCGGCCACCGAGAACGGCGAGATGGCGCTCGGCAAGAACCTCCTCGTGGCGTTCATGCCGTGGGAGGGCCACAACTACGAGGACGCGATCATCCTGTCGCAGCGCCTCGTCCAGGACGACGTCCTCTCCTCGATCCACATCGAGGAGCACGAGGTCGACGCCCGTGACACCAAGCTGGGCCCCGAGGAGATCACCCGGGACATCCCGAACGTCTCCGAGGAGGTCCTCGCCGACCTCGACGAGCGCGGCATCATCCGCATCGGTGCCGAGGTCGTCGCCGGCGACATCCTGGTCGGCAAGGTCACCCCGAAGGGTGAGACCGAGCTGACCCCGGAGGAGCGCCTGCTCCGCGCGATCTTCGGTGAGAAGGCCCGTGAGGTCCGTGACACCTCGCTGAAGGTGCCGCACGGTGAGACCGGCAAGGTCATCGGCGTGCGCGTCTTCGACCGCGAGGAGGGCGACGAGCTTCCCCCCGGTGTGAACCAGCTGGTGCGCGTCTACGTCGCGCAGAAGCGCAAGATCACCGACGGTGACAAGCTCGCCGGCCGCCACGGCAACAAGGGCGTCATCTCCAAGATCCTGCCGATCGAGGACATGCCGTTCCTGGAGGACGGCACCCCGGTCGACATCATCCTCAACCCGCTCGGTGTGCCGTCCCGAATGAACCCGGGACAGGTCCTGGAGATCCACCTCGGCTGGCTCGCCAGCCAGGGCTGGGACGTCTCCGGACTCGCCGACGACTGGGCCAAGCGGCTCCAGACCATCGGCGCCGACCAGGTCGAGCCCCGCACCAACGTCGCGACCCCGGTCTTCGACGGTGCCCGCGAGGACGAGCTGGCCGGTCTGCTGGAGCACACCCTCCCCAACCGCGACGGCGACCGCCTGATGCTGCCGTCCGGCAAGGCGCGCCTGTTCGACGGCCGCTCCGGCGAGCCGTTCCCGGACCCGATCTCGGTCGGGTACATGTACATCCTCAAGCTGCACCACCTGGTCGACGACAAGCTGCACGCCCGTTCGACCGGCCCGTACTCGATGATCACCCAGCAGCCGCTGGGTGGTAAGGCTCAGTTCGGTGGCCAGCGCTTCGGTGAGATGGAGGTGTGGGCGCTGGAGGCTTACGGCGCCGCGTACGCCCTCCAGGAGCTGCTGACCATCAAGTCCGACGATGTCACCGGCCGCGTGAAGGTCTACGAGGCCATCGTCAAGGGCGAGAACATCCCCGAGCCCGGCATCCCGGAGTCCTTCAAGGTGCTCATCAAGGAGATGCAGTCCCTGTGCCTCAACGTGGAGGTGCTGTCCTCGGACGGCATGTCCATCGAGATGCGCGACACCGACGAGGACGTCTTCCGCGCGGCGGAGGAGCTCGGCATCGACCTGTCCCGGCGCGAGCCGAGCAGCGTCGAAGAGGTCTGACGGGTCGGCCGGCCGGACCCCGCGAGGTCCGGCCGGCCTCCCAGCGACCCGTACAGACCATTGATTGACACGAACCCTGAGAGGGATTGACGCATAGTGCTCGACGTCAACTTCTTCGACGAGCTGCGGATCGGCCTGGCCACCGCGGACGACATCCGGCAGTGGTCCCACGGCGAAGTCAAGAAGCCGGAGACCATCAACTACCGCACCCTGAAGCCCGAGAAGGACGGTCTCTTCTGCGAGAAGATCTTCGGTCCGACCCGGGACTGGGAGTGCTACTGCGGCAAGTACAAGCGCGTCCGCTTCAAGGGCATCATCTGTGAGCGGTGTGGCGTCGAGGTCACCCGCGCCAAGGTGCGCCGCGAGCGGATGGGCCACATCGAGCTCGCCGCCCCCGTCACCCACATCTGGTACTTCAAGGGCGTCCCGTCCCGGCTGGGCTACCTGCTGGACCTCGCCCCGAAGGACCTCGAGAAGGTCATCTACTTCGCGGCGTACATGATCACGTACGTCGACGAGGAGCGCCGCCAGCGCGACCTGCCGTCGCTGGAGGCCCACGTCTCCGTCGAGCGCCAGCAGATCGAGCAGCGCCGCGACGCCGACCTCGAGGGCCGGGCCAAGAAGCTCGAGTCCGACCTGGCCGAGCTGGAGACCGAGGGCGCCAAGGCCGACGTGCGCCGCAAGGTCCGCGAGGGCGCCGAGCGCGAGATGAAGCAGCTGCGCGACCGCGCCCAGCGCGAGATCGACCGCCTCGACGAGGTGTGGAGCCGCTTCAAGAACCTCAAGGTCCAGGACCTGGAGGGCGACGAGCTGCTCTACCGCGAGCTGCGCGACCGCTTCGGCACCTACTTCGACGGCTCGATGGGCGCCGCCGCGCTGCAGAAGCGCCTGGAGTCCTTCGACCTCGAGGAGGAGGCCGAGAAGCTCCGCGAGATCATCCGTACCGGCAAGGGCCAGAAGAAGACCCGCGCGCTCAAGCGCCTCAAGGTCGTCTCCGCCTTCCTGCAGACCAGCAACAGCCCCAAGGGCATGGTGCTGGACTGCGTCCCGGTGATCCCGCCGGACCTGCGTCCGATGGTGCAGCTGGACGGTGGCCGCTTCGCGACCTCCGACCTGAACGACCTGTACCGCCGCGTCATCAACCGCAACAACCGCCTGAAGCGGCTTCTCGACCTCGGCGCGCCCGAGATCATCGTGAACAACGAGAAGCGCATGCTCCAGGAGGCCGTCGACGCGCTCTTCGACAACGGCCGCCGCGGCCGCCCGGTCACGGGCCCCGGCAACCGTCCGCTGAAGTCGCTGTCCGACATGCTCAAGGGCAAGCAGGGCCGCTTCCGTCAGAACCTGCTCGGCAAGCGAGTCGACTACTCGGCGCGTTCCGTCATCGTCGTCGGCCCGCAGCTCAAGCTGCACCAGTGCGGTCTGCCCAAGGCCATGGCGCTGGAGCTCTTCAAGCCGTTCGTGATGAAGCGCCTGGTCGACCTGAACCACGCGCAGAACATCAAGTCGGCCAAGCGCATGGTCGAGCGCGGCCGCACGGTCGTGTACGACGTGCTCGAAGAGGTCATCGCCGAGCACCCGGTGCTGCTGAACCGTGCGCCCACGCTGCACCGCCTCGGCATCCAGGCCTTCGAGCCGCAGCTGGTCGAGGGCAAGGCCATCCAGATCCACCCGCTCGTCTGCACCGCGTTCAACGCGGACTTCGACGGTGACCAGATGGCCGTCCACCTGCCGCTCTCCGCGGAGGCGCAGGCCGAGGCCCGCATCCTGATGCTGTCCTCGAACAACATCCTCAAGCCGGCCGACGGCCGTCCGGTCACCATGCCGACCCAGGACATGGTGCTGGGCCTCTTCTTCCTCACCACGGACGAGGAGGAGCGCGAGGTCAGGGGTGAGGGCCGCGCCTTCAACTCCACCGCCGAGGCGATCATGGCCTTCGACGCCCGGGAGCTGTCGCTCCAGGCGAAGGTCGACATCCGCTTCCCGATCGGTTCCGTCCCGCCCCGCGGCTGGACGCCCCCGGTCACCGAGGGCGACGACGACTCCGCCGGTGCGGACGCGTGGCAGCCGGGCGACAGCTTCCGTCTGCGTACGACCCTGGGCCGCGCGCTCTTCAACGAGCTGCTGCCCGAGGACTACCCGTTCGTCGACTACACGGTCGGCAAGAAGCAGCTCTCCGAGATCGTCAACGACCTCGCCGAGCGCTACCCGAAGGTCATCGTGGCGGCGACGCTCGACAACCTGAAGGCGGCGGGCTTCTACTGGGCCACCCGCTCCGGCGTCACCGTCGCCATCTCGGACGTCGTCGTCCCGGAGGCGAAGAAGGAGATCGTCCGCGGCTACGAGGCGCAGGACGAGAAGGTCCAGAAGCAGTACGAGCGCGGTCTGATCACCAAGGACGAGCGCACGCAGGAGCTCATCGCGATCTGGACCAAGGCGACCAACGAGGTCGCCGAGGCCATGAACGAGAACTTCCCGAAGACCAACCCCATCTTCATGATGGTGAACTCGGGTGCTCGTGGAAACATGATGCAGATGCGTCAGATCGCCGGTATGCGTGGTCTGGTGTCGAACGCCAAGAACGAGACCATCCCGCGTCCGATCAAGGCGTCCTTCCGCGAGGGCCTGTCCGTGCTGGAGTACTTCATCTCCACGCACGGTGCCCGTAAGGGTCTCGCCGACACCGCCCTGCGTACCGCCGACTCGGGTTACCTGACCCGTCGTCTGGTGGACGTCTCGCAGGACGTGATCATCCGCGAGGAGGACTGCGGCACCGACCGCGGTCTGAAGCTGCGGATCGGCGCGCGCGACGAGGCCGGTGTGCTGCGCAAGGCGGACGACGTCGAGACGTCCGTGTACGCGCGGATGCTCGCCGAGGACGTCGTCGTGGACGGCAAGGTCATCGCGCCGGCCAACGTCGACCTGGGCGACGTGCTCATCGACCAGCTCATCGCGGCGGGTGTCGAGCAGGTCAAGACCCGCTCGGTCCTCACCTGCGAGTCCGCGGTCGGCACGTGTGCGTACTGCTACGGCCGTTCGCTCGCCACCGGCAAGCTGGTCGACATCGGTGAGGCGGTCGGCATCATCGCCGCCCAGTCCATCGGTGAGCCCGGTACCCAGCTGACGATGCGTACCTTCCACACCGGTGGTGTGGCTGGTGACGACATCACGCAGGGTCTGCCGCGTGTCGTCGAGCTCTTCGAGGCCCGTTCCCCCAAGGGCATGGCGCCGATCGCCGAGGCCTCCGGCCGCGTGCGGATCGAGGAGACCGAGAAGACCAAGAAGATCGTCATCACGCCGGACGACGGCAGCGACGAGACGGCGTACCCGATCTCCAAGCGCGCCCGTGTCCTGGTCGGCGAGGGCGACCACGTCGAGGTGGGCCAGAAGCTCACCGTGGGTACCGAGAACCCGCACGACGTGCTGCGCATCCTCGGTCAGCGGGCCGTCCAGGTCCACCTGGTCGGCGAGGTGCAGAAGGTCTACAACTCGCAGGGCGTGTCGATCCACGACAAGCACATCGAGATCATCATCCGGCAGATGCTGCGCCGCGTGACGATCATCGAGTCCGGCGACGCGGAGCTGCTGCCGGGCGAGCTCGTGGAGCGCTCGCGCTTCGAGCAGGAGAACCGTCGTGTGGTCCAGGAAGGCGGCCACCCGGCCTCCGGCCGTCCGCAGCTGATGGGTATCACCAAGGCGTCGCTGGCGACGGAGTCGTGGCTGTCCGCGGCCTCCTTCCAGGAGACGACCAGGGTCCTGACGGACGCGGCGATCAACGCCAAGTCCGACTCCCTGATCGGCCTCAAGGAGAACGTCATCATCGGTAAGCTCATCCCGGCCGGTACGGGCCTGTCCCGCTACCGCAACATCCGGGTCGAGCCGACCGAGGAGGCCAAGGCCGCGATGTACTCGGCCGTCGGCTACGACGACATCGACTACTCGCCGTTCGGCACGGGCTCCGGCCAGGCCGTTCCGCTGGAGGACTACGACTACGGTCCGTACAACCAGTAAGCGAGTCGCCTGACCGAAGGGCGGTCACCCCGCGAGGGGTGGCCGCCCTTCGGCGTGTCCGCGCCCGGGCGGCGGCCGTCAGTGGGCGGCCAGCTGCCAGAGGGCGAGGAGGAAGCCGGCGCTGGTGGTCAGCGCGGCGACGCTGGCCAGCGGCCAGCGGGACCGTTCCAGGGCTTCGAGGCGGGACTCCATGTCGGCGAGCTGCTTGTCGGTCTGGTCGCTGCGCTGGACGAGCAGGGCGAGCGAGCCGTCGACGCGGGCCAGGCCCGCCTCCAGGGTGCCGCGCATCCGTTCCAGCTCCACGGCGACGGTGACGGGGTCGTGCGGTGCGTCAGTCTCGCCCATCGACACCCCCCGGGGCGGTGCGCAGCCAGGCCGGCAGGAGCCGCTGCACGGCGTCGACGGCCATGATCCGGGTGAGCGCGCCCGCGACGGCCAGCGCCCCGGCGACCCAGGGGAGAGTCTGCGGGACGCCGGCGGCGTCGACGACCGCGGGCAGCACGACGGCGATGCCGACGGCGGACTGCAGGACGGTGCGGGCCGTGCGCTTGGCGGCCTCGGACATGGTGGTGCTCCTTACGGGGTGTACGGGACCTTCAGCACGTTCCACGAGGTGGCGCCCGGCCAGCCGTCGGCGTCGGCGCCGGTGTGGCCGAGCTTGCGCTGCCAGGCCGCGTACGACCGGCGGTCGGCCTCCGACCAGCGGGGGCCGGGGCCCACCCGGTAGCGGCCGCAGCCCTCGGCGACGAGCCGGCGGCCCATCGCGGTGATGATCGGCGAGCGGGGGTTCGACCGGAAGAACGCGGCGCCCGGGAACGGCTGGTAGCGGGGCGTGGCGGGCTTCGGCGGGGCGGGCTTCTGGGGGGAGGGGGCGGCACCGAGCCGCTTCTGGATCCGTTCGCGCATGCCGGGCATGGCGAAGCCGCGCGGGTCGACCTTGTGGGCGGACCACTCCAGGTGGCCGATGACGGAGCGGGCGCCCCAGCCGTGTGCCCGGCACAGCGCGGCGCCGACCCGTTCGATCGCGTCGAGCTGGGCGGCGGGCCACGGGTCGGTGCCGTCGCCGAGGTTGACGCACTCGAAGCCGTAGAAGCGGGCGTTGCCGTCGACGGCGTTCGCGCTGCCCTGGTGGGCGCGGGGGAGGGGCGGCCGGTCCCGGTACGTCTCGGTGACCACGGCCCGGAGGACGGACGGGTCACCGCCGCCGGCGTGGTTGGCGCGGCCGCCGCCGACGAGGTGGACGGTGCCGTCCTTGGCGATGACGCCGTGGCACAGCGGGCCGGGCAGGCCCTCGTAGCCGCGGAAGCACAGGTCGACGGAGCCGGCGGTGCCGCTGGTGACGGTGTGGTGGATCATCACGCCGCCGACCGGGCCCCAGGCGCCGGCGTGGTTGCGGTGGTGGGTGCGCCAGCCGGGGCGCTCGACGACGCTGACGCCCTCGGCGCGCAGGGCGGCGAGGAGCCGGTCGGGGGAGAGGGGGGCTGCCATGGGCGTCCTTCCGGAATGCGGGAGGGCCCCGTACCGGTGGAGGCCGGCACGGGGCCCGTGGTGCGGGTGGGGCGGGAGGGTCAGGAGAGCGCCGCCCAGATCGCGTTGGAGTCGGCGAGCACCGTCGACGGGGTGAACGAGGCCGGGAGCGAGGTCTGTCCCGTGGTGGGCAGCCGGCCGTGGCGGACGAACGCGCCCGGCATCCGGGCGCTGCCGCCGGGGACCTCGCCCATGGAGGCGCCGCGCATGAAGCCCGGCCCGCTGTTGCTGGGGTTCGGGCCGTTGACCAGCAGCGCCACCCAGTAGTTGCCCGGGGTCGCGGCGTACGCGGTGGTCAGCGGCAGGACCACGGTCTTCCCCTCGGTCGCGGTGAGCAGGCCGTTCAGCGCGGCCGTCTGGCCGACCTTCGCCCCGGCGCCGGTGTACAGGCCGGCGAAGGAGGTGGCCGCGAGGGTGCCGCCCACGTAGCCGGGGACGTAGAACACCACGTTCTTCACGGTGGTGGCCGCGTGCAGCGGTACGCCGATCAGGTACACCCAGCCGTTGATGCAGTACTGCACGGTGTTGCCCGAGGACGCGGCCGGGTCGAACGACCAGCACGAGAAGCCCATCGAGGCGGGGGACCAGGTGCCCGCGGCGGAGACCGCGTCGACGTAGCCGCGCCGGACCAGGTGGTTCGCGGCCGACGGGTTGACGCTGGTGGAGGGCGGGACGGCGAACGTCTTGGCGCCGCTGACCGTCTGGTCGCCGGCCGTCAGCACCGCGTCGCCCGCGGCGACCGCCGAGACGTCGACGGCGGTCAGCTGGACCGCCCCCGTCCGGCCGTTCACCGTCTTCACCGGGGCCGCGTCGATGCCCAGGTAGCGGGTGTCGCCCGAGGCCGGGGTCAGCGCCCCCAGGTCGGCGGCCGTGACGGTGACCGCGCCGGTGCGCCCGTTGACCGAGGAGACCGCGCCGGTGAGGGCGGGCAGCTGCGCCGCCGGCACCTTGCCGTCGGGGCCGAGGCTCGCCACGCCCCCGGCGGCGCCCGCCTTGCCGGCGGCGATGGCGGAGACGTCCTCCGCGGTGAGGGTGATGTCCGGGGTGGTGCGCCCGTTGACGGAGCGGACCGGGCCCGCCGGGCCTGCCGGGCCCATCTGGCCGGCCGGTCCGGGCGGGCCGGGAACGGCCACGTAGTGCGGGGTGTTCGGGTCGGCCGGGGCGGAGTCGGCCAGGTCGACCGTCGGCCGGTCCGCGGGCAGGGCGATCTGGTAGGCGCGGTTGCGGCCGAGCCCGGCCAGCTTCTCGGTCACCTGGTAGGTCCAGTCGACCGGGTTCCAGCCGGGGGCGTCGGTGGCGGGCAGCACCACGTCGATCCGGCCCTCGCCGTCGAGGCGGGCGACGGTCGGCCCGCCGACGAAGACGTCGGCGGCGGAGTGGGTGAGCAGGGACGGCGGGCGGAACTCGACGGATCCGCTCATCGGAGTGCCGTCCGGCGTCAGGTACCGGGCGGTGACCCGGACGGTGGGGATGGAGGCGGGGAGCACGGAGGGGTCTCCTTCACAGGGTCGGGTGCGGGGCCCGGCCGGCGGTGGCGCGGCCGGGCCCCGGGTCAGGACTGGACGCCGTACAGCGCGAGGGGACGGCAGCGGACGGTGTCGCCCGCCGCGGCGACCTTCGCCTGGATCTCGAAGGTGACCGTCGCGCTGAACGCGACCGCCAGCGACTCCCGGAACTCCAGGTCCGCGCCGGGACCGCCGACGGGGCCCACGGGGGACCCGTCGACGAGGAGGCGGACCTGGGCGCCCGCCGAGCCCTGGACGGCGATCCGGGCGTACAGCCGCGGGTGCTGGGCGATGCCCGGGCCGCTGTAGAGGGTGGTCCAGGCCGTGTTCCCGGTGGTCTCCCAGCGGGCCGTGTCGACCGGCCGGGGCAGCGGGTACGGGATGTACGGGCGGGCCAGGCCGCGCTGGGCGGCGTCGTCGGCGACGACGACGTTGCCGCGCCGGTCGAAGATCTGCACCGGCTGGGTCTCCAGCCGGTCCGGCGCGGTCGTCCGCACGGTCAGCGCCATCGACCCGTCGTCCCGGCGGACCATCAGGCCCTGCTGCGGGGTGTCCGGGCCGCGGTCGGGCTGGACCCGCCCCATGTGGATCAGGTCCTCGCCGGCGGCGGTCCGGACGCGCAGCCGGCCGCCGTCGCCGATGACGACCTCGCCGTCGTTGATCTGGTTCAGGGCGGGGGTGGTGTTCGCGCTGCCCATCAGCTCCCGGATCTGCCGTTCCAGGGTGCGGATGCGGTCCAGCAGGTCGGTGGGGATGATCGCCACGGGTCACACCCCTTCCAGGTAGAGCGTCGCCGTTTCCGGCCTGGTGCGCTGCGGCGGGTTCACGGCGAGGCCGACGATCCGGTAGTGGGCGTCGAGCCCGTCCTGGTGCCACAGGTCGTGGATCCGCAGCCGGATCCGGGCGCCGAGCAGCGCGGGCGTGATCCGGTCGTCGAGGACGACGGTCAGCTCGGGGATGAGCTCCGGGCGCCGCTGCCGCGACAGCTCGGCCCTGGCCAGGGAGCGGAGGGTGGCCACGTCCTTGACCCCGCTGTGGTCCGACGTGCGCTCCAGCCGCGGCCACCCGCCGGCCAGGTCGGCCGGCTCGCTCGCCACGGCGGTGAGGGGCAGGGAGTCCTGGGCCTGGTCGGTGTTGTCGGACTCGCCGCGGGCCACCCAGACGTTCGCCTGCACGGTCGCGTCCGTGGGCAGGCTGTACGACAGGACGGAGCCGGGGTGGTCCAGGACGATGTCCGCCCGGCTCGACTCGATCCGCGGATGCCCCAGCTGGAGGCGCTTGACGCGGCGGCCCTGGCCGTCGCGGTAGCAGTGGACGCGCCACTCGAAGCCGTCCGCGAGCTGGGCCAGCTTGTCGAGCAGCTCCCGGATCCGGGCCAGCGCCGTGTAGCCGGACGCGAAGTCGCGGCGTACGCCGGACGTCTCGGCGCCCAGGCTGATCCCGATGTCGCCGCCGTCCTGTTCCTGGGCGTGCGCCACCAGGGCGCGGGCGATGTCGAACTGGTCGGCCTGGAGGAGCACCACGTCGGCCGAGAGGATGCGGTGGTCCAGGTACGAGTCGAAGGTGCCCGCCTGGAACTGCACGGTCATCCGGCCCTGTTCGTCGGTGGCCGGGGTGCAGGTCCACAGCACCCCGCCCCACCAGACGTCCCCGTCCCGCTCCAGCCAGACCGCCGTGCGGCCGGGCTGGAGGGCCTCCCTGGCCCGGGCCGCCAGGGCCGGCTCGGGCAGGGGGACGGTGGCCGACAGGGAGCCCGGTTTGCCGATGTAGTCGTCGAACCTGGCCTCCGTGAGCGGCAGGACGTCGAGGACCCGGTCGGTGCGCAGGTCGCAGAAGACCGCCCGGTAGACGGGCGTGGTGACGGATCGGCTCACGGGGCGGCTCACAGCACCGGGTCGACGCGGAGGAACCGGTTGTCGACCCAGGCGTTGTTGCTGGTGGCCGAGGAGCGGTACGCGCCGGTCGCCGTGTAGACGGTGTGCGGCTTGAGGCCGGCGAGCCGGAACGTGTGCACCACGGAGTTGGCGTCCTTGCCGGTCGCCTGTGCCGCCCGCTGGTCGTCGGCCGCGAGCACGACGGCGCCGTCCAGCCGGACGACTGCGCTCATCTGCGACCAGGCGCCGTCCACGGAGTTGTCGCCGAGGTAACCGACGGTGATGAGCACCGTGCCCGACACCGGCGTGGTGAACTGGGCGGAGATGGACGGGTGGGCGGTGTCGGTGATGGCCTCCACCCAGGTGGTGGAGGTGCAGTAGCCGCCGTCGTTGTTGAACGCCCACCCCGTGACCGGGACGATCGGCCGCCACACGGCGCCGTCCCAGCGCTGGAGCCTGCCGCCCTCGTCGCGGTACTGGCCCGCGTACTCGCCGGCCGCCAGGGCGCCCTGCGGGGCGATCCCGCCGAGGTGCCGCGGGTAGGAGACCCAGCGGGTGCCGTCCCAGCGCTGGAGCTGGCTGGCGTTGTCGCGGTACTGGCCCGCGTAGCCGCCCCGGCTGTCGCGGTTCCACGACTCGGCGAGGATGCCGCCGGCCGCGACCGTGGTGTGGCGCAGGTCGTACACGGCCTTGGACCAGTCCAGGCCGCCGGTGCCGACGGACGCCCCGGCCGGGACGTGGACGCGGGCCAGGGCGAGGGCGCCCTCCGGCACGGGCAGCGGCTCCGGGGCCGGTGCGGGCGCGCCCTTGAGGATCTCCAGGACGGCCTCGGTGCGCCCGGACGCCGGGTCGAACTGGGCGTCGTACGCCCGCAGCAGGACCAGGTCGACACGCGGGTTGTTCGCGTCGCCGTCGTCGAAGGTGACCTGGGTGTAGTCGGTGACGACGACCGGGTAGGCGCCGGCCGCCGGGGAGCCCTGGATGACGGCCCGGCCCGGTGCGACGTTCGCGGTCATCCCGGCGGTGTCGCCGTAGACGTACAGGCCGTCCATGATGTACCGGCCGTCCTGGGAGCCGGGGATGACGCCGGACATCGTGGTCAGCGCACCGCTGGGGGCCATGGTGCCGGTGGGGGCGAGCCGGGTGTCGGAGCGGGTCTGGCCGGAGTCGGTCGTGGTGCGGTTGATCAGCCACGCGCTGCGTACGGGCATGTCGTCCTCCTGGAAGGTGGGGTGCGGAACTCGGGGACCGCGGGGTCGGGGTGTGCGGGGCCGGGGTGGGCGGGGGCGGTCACCAGTGGGCGTCGCGCCAGCGGACCGTGACCGAGGCGCGCGGGTCGGGGGTCGCGTCGTCGGAGCGGAAGGCGAGCGACGTACGGCCCGGTTCCAGCCGGAACAGCTGCTCGGGCGTCGACGTGGGCGTCGCCGTGTAGAGCCGGGACGCCGTGCCGTTGAGCCGGACCGTGCCCGCCTCGGTGTCGACGGTGAGGACCTCACCGGCGCCGAGCACGATGTCGTACTGGAGCTGGCGGCCGTCGCTGAGGCGGCTCAGGGCCGGGCGGCGCACCGGGCCGCGGAACTCGATCACCGGGTGTGCGGCCGCGCCGCCCTCGTTGACGGCGGTGAAGCTGCCCGCCTCGGCGTCGCCGCCCCATTCCAGCGGCCACCGCAGCCCGCTCCCCGCCTCGTTCTCCCACACCAGGCCGGGCTCGGGCACCGGCAGCACGGCCTGGCCCTCACGGGCGACCGTGTTGAAGCGCCGGGGGTCGGTCGCCGTCCACTGGAGGCCGGCCTTGCCCAGCCCCTGCCGTACGTACGCGCGGTCCTGGGGGATCACCCGGCGGCTGACCCGGGCGCGTACCGCGAGCGTCTCGCCGTGCAGGCGCACCGCGAGCCAGCGCTCCCCGCCCTCGGGCCCGGTGGCCGCGCGGAACGCGGCGTTGGTCTCGGCGGCCTGCGCGGCGGTGGGCGGGACCAGCCAGACGGTGGCGGTCACCAGCCGCGGCTGCGCCCAGACCGCGCCGGGCCAGGCGCCGTGCTGGTCGGGCCGGGCGACGTCACCCGTGTCGAGGGTGGGCAGGTCGTCCCAGCCGGTGATGCCGGAGCGGTCGATCTGGTACGGCGTGCCGGGGCCCATCAGCAGTCCGGCCCACTGGATCTGCCCGTCGCGGGTGATCAGTGAGCCGGGTGGGGTCTCTTCCGGGTACGCGGTGGTGGTCTCGGCCATGACGGGCCGTCACCTCACTTTCGTCAGGCCGCGCCCTCAGGCCGCGGTCCGGTGCAGGAAAAGCAGGTCCTCGGCGATCGCGAGGGCGCTGCGGCCCTCCGGTTCGCGGTAGGTGCGCAGCCGGCCGCGGTGCGGGGAGCGGGGGCCGCCGGTCCGGTGGCCGGACTCGGCCGGCCGCAGCCGGTCGAGCGAGGACAGCGGGCGGACGGCGGAGGCGCCGTCGCGCGCGGAGTCGACGACGCCGCCCTCGGCGAGCTGCGGGATCTTGTCGAGGTCGACGCCGAACTTCTTGCCGAAGAACTCGCCGCTGAGGCTGTTGAGTCCGTCGATGACCCAGTTGGCGAAGGCGATCAGACCCTTGATGGGGCCGGTGATGACCCCGGCGAGCGCCTGCAGGCCGGTGGCGACGAAGTCGCCCATGCCGCCGAGGGTCGCGGAGGTGGCGTCCCTCACCCGGGTGAACATGTCGGGGATCCTCCGGGTGATCCAGTCCAGGACGGGCCGGATCACGGACTTGAAGGCGTTCCACGGGCGGCGGACGAGGCCGCTGAGCGCCTCGGTCGCCCGGGAGATCGACCCCCTGGCCCTGCCGAGGTCCCCGGAGACGGCGGCGCCGACGACCCCGACGACGGTCGTGACGACGACGCCCACGGCCTTGAAGTACGAGCCGACGAGGGTGCCGTAGAAGGTGACGACCGGGCCGAGGAACTTCAGGATCCCCTGGAAGGTCTTCAGGACGTGGTCGAAGACCTGCTTCATGATCTTCTGGCCGGTCTCGGTGCTCATGGCGTACTCGACGAGGGCGGCCACGACCGGGACGATGATGCCGGCGAGAAAGCCGAGCGGGTTGGCGCGCATGGCGACGTTGGTGGCCGTCATGGCGGCCGCGGCGGCACCGAGGCCGATGCCGAGGACGGTCATGGTCTGGGACATCGGGCCGACGAACTGGCCGAGGAGGCCGGCGATGCTGTCGAATCCCGCAGCACCGGCCACGAGAGCGGCGAGCCCTCCCGCGGCGCCCCTGGTCTTCGAGCCGCCGCCTCGGAGGCCGCTCCCGGCGGTGCCGGCCGCGCGGCCGGCACCCGTGAGGGACCTGCCCGCGGCGCCGGCCCGGCTGCGGACCTGCTGCAGCTGGGTGGTGGCGGAGGCGGCACCGGAGCGGACGCCGTCGAGTGCACCGGCGATCCGGGCCGGGGCGCCACGCAGGGCACGGGTGGCTCGGACGATCGGCTGGATCTGGCCGCGAAACGACGTGAGCGCACGGGTGAGGCTGTGCAGCTCGACCTGGAGGACGTTCGCCGGAGCGGCGAGCGCGGCGCTCATCCGCGCGCCTTGGACAGGAACAGCAGGGCCGAGGCGGTCTCCCGCAGGTCGCTGGAGGACGCCTCGTAGTAGTTCTCGATCCGGAAGCCGTGCGTCGCACCGGCCCCCGCGTCGGTCGACCGGGTGCGGGCCGCCCGCGCGGTGTGGCGCAGCAGCCGGTCCAGCTTGGACAGCGGCAGGACGGCCTCGGCCTCGCCGGCCTCGGCGACGATGGCGTGGACGCCGCCGCGGCGCGGCTGGACGACGCCGCCCTGGGCGAGCATCGGGATCCTCGGCAGGCTGACGCCGAAGGTCTTGCCGCCGACGAAGGGCACCCAGCCGGGGATCGAGACCTTGATGCCGTTGAGCTTGCCGATCGCGCCGTTGATCAGGCCGATGACGGCGTTGATCGGGCCCTTGACCGCGCCCTTGATCTTGTCGAAGGCCCGGCCCGCGATGTCCTTCAGGCCGCCCCAGACGCTGGAGAGCTTGTCCTTGACGGCGGTGAAGGCCCTGGGGACGACGTCCCTGATCCAGTTCACGACCGGCAGGATGATGCGCTTGATGCCGTTCCAGACGCCGGAGACGACGGACTTCACGCCGTTCATCACCGTGGTGATGACCTTCTTGATGGCGTTGAAGGTCGTCGAGATGACCTTGGATACGGCGTTGACGACGACGGTGACGGACTTCTTGATGCCGTCCCAGACCGTCTTGATGAGCTTGCCGGCCGCCTTCATGATCGGGCCGATGGCCTTCATGACGGCGGTGACGACCTTCTTGACGGCGTCGAAGGCGGTCTTGAGGACCTTCTGCATGGTCTTCGAGCGGGTGGCCATCTCGACCACCTTCTCGATGAGCGGCATGAACAGTTCCATGAGCCGGGCGATGAAATTGCCCTTCATGGACTTGTTGAGGCCGTTCATGCCCTTGGAAGCGTTGTCGGCACCCTTCTTGAAGTTGCCGATCCGGCTGCCGCTGGTCGTGCCGGTCTTCCCGGCCTTCGCGAGGGACTTGTCCGCCTTGTCGGCTGCGGACTTGAGGTTGTTCAGTTCACGTGTGGAACCCTGGGCGGCGGACCGCAGTCCGGCCAGTCCGCCCTGACCGTTGCGGGCGCCCTGGCCGATGCTCTGGGCAGCCCGGGCCGAGGCGTCCGCCTGGGTCTTGAACTGCTTCAGTGAGCCCGAGGCCCGTGTTGCTGCCGAGGCGAGCGACATGGCGACTCCTTGGAATGTGCGCGGTTAGGCGAAGGCGGTGGCGAGGGAGTCGACGGCGGCGCGCAGCACACGGACGTCGGAGGCGACGCCCCGGACCGTGGGACCGTTCCCGTGGGTGGTGTCGAGGCCACGGGTGTTGGTGCCGCTGGGGAAACGTCCGGCCTCGGTGTCCCGCTGGCCCCTGAAGGACTCGCCGGCCTTCCTGAAGGCCTCTTTTATCGCCTTGACTTCGTCCTTCAGTTTCTGGAATTCCTCCTTGGTCTCCCTCTCCAGCTTCTCCTTTTCCTCTCTGACCCTCTTCTGTTCCTTGTTCTCCATCCACGTCCACTTTTCCCGGGCGTAGTCCTCCCACTTTTTCAGGAGCTTGTTCGTCCACACGAACTCCCGGGTCACCCCGAATATCGTGATCCCTTTTTCGTCGATTTTTATCGCGGAGATCCCGACTGTCACGAGGGCGAGGCTCGCGGTGAGGGCGGTGAGGGTGCCGGACGCCCATGCGGCGGTCCCGCTGAGTTTGGACAGGGTGGCGCTCATGCCGTTGACGGTGACGCTGATGTCGTTCACCGTCTTGCTGTACTTGCTGACCGTCAGGCTCTGGTTGTTCTGGGTGATGCTGACGTCGTTGACGGTCTTGCTCAGGCCGTTCTGGGTGATGCTGATGCCGTTGACGGTCTTGCTGAGGCCGTTCTGGGTGGTGCTGATGCCGTTGACGGTCATGCTGAGGCCGTTCTGAGTGGAACTCAGCCTGTTGACCGACCGGGACACCCCACTGAGCGACTCCCGGAATTCTTTGTACTTTACCTTTGCGTCTTCCTCCAGCTTCGCGAGCGCTTCATCGACTTGCTTCAGGCTCCTGGGTGTGGTCATCCGGGTTCTCCTGTGAGATCACTGGGGGTATGGTGCCCGCATGAATTCGGATGCCGCGCGGGTGATTCTTGTGCTTCCCACCGGGAGATCGATTTACTTTGGCCCCGACGAGTACGCGATCACGTGGCAGGTCCGGCAGGCTCTCCGCATCGCGGGCGGCATCTCTCCGGGCGCGGGAGTCGATGTCGTCCTGTACGGGGAGCCGGCCGACGACCGGATTGCGGACGGAGGCGTCGCCGTGCGCATGCGTGTGGAGCCGGAGACGCTGGAGGAATGGGCCGGCGAATGGGCGACGATTTCGGACGCCGGTGGCCTCTCGTTCCTCGAGGACAGGCGTCCGGCCACTCGCGTGGAGGGGGTGTTCGCGGCGGGTCGGTCTTCGATCAGCCGCCCTCTCGTGGCACTGCGTGAGGTGGTCGCGACGCTGCGGGAGGCACCGGCACCGCCCCTGGTGCTCTTCCAGCTCGACAATCAGCTGCAGGAGGAGGAGATGGTGCTCGCGATCCGTGACGCGGGCCCCGGCGCGGCCTTTTGGCAGTTGTTCGGCCGGAGACACTCCATGGGTGACTCCTTCTGGATCCAGGAGGGGCTGTACCGCGGGCGCGTACTGCCCAACCTCGCCGTGCACTTCGGTGTCGACTGGAGTCACCGCGCCGTCGCCCGGCGCTTCTCCCGCTGGCGGAAGAAGGCGCTGGGCTGACGGTGGCGCCGGCCGCGGCTCAGGAGAAGAAGCGGCCCAGCTCCGCCGGGTCCGGGAACCCTGCCTCCTCCGGCGGTGACTGCTCCACTTCCTCCCGGCGCTCGCGGTCACCCGGCCGCGGGACCGGAACAGGCTGCTCCGGCGGGTCGGAGTCCTCGTCCGAGTGGACGGAGGCGAACATCCAGTTCGCCGCCGCCATGTGGTCGACGAGGGCGGCCAGGAGGTAGTCGGTGACCGACCACTCCGCCGCCTCGCCGTCCCGTTCCCTGCACAGGGCACTGTCCTGGGGCATGTGCTTGATCAGCACTGTGAGCCGGCGTGAGGAGAGCCGGCCGCGGTGCCAGTCCAGCAGGTCCACGCCGTAGTGCCTCAGGAGGTCGGCTTCGAGGGCCTCGGCGTGTTCGGTGACGAACTCGTCGAGGCTCAGTCTTCCCCCAGGCCGAGCCCGGTCTCCTTGCCGTACGCCTCCAGGATGGCGGCGATGTCCTGCATGGTGACCTCGTGCTTCCCGAAGCGTGCGAACTGCTCCTTGCCCATCAGCAGGAGGAGCAGGCCGTCGACGTCGTTGTCGTCGAGGTCCTTCAGCCCGCCGGCGACGCCGCGGGTGAGCTCGGTCGGAAGCTCGAAGGTCTCACCATCCAGCTCGAACGACCAGGTCTGGCCGAGCGCTTCCAGGCGCTGGGCGCGGGCGGCGTTGACGTTGAACGAGGTCATGATGGGCGTCTCCGTGTCTCTGGGGCTCTGCGGTGGTGAAGGGGTGGAGTGCGCGCCGGGCGGGAGCGGACGGCTCCCGCCCGGCGCGGGGGTGGTGATCAGGCGGTGGCGGGGGCGGTGGCCGCGCCGTACGCCGGGTCCTTCATGACGAAGGTGGCCAGCGGCTCCCCGTCACCGGCCGACAGCGCGGTGAAGGTGACACCGAGCGACGCGGCCGCCTTGCGGGCGAGCTTGATGTCGTCGGTGGCCGTGACCTGGCCGCGCGGGATGACGAAGCGGTAGGTCACGTTCGTGCCGTCGGTGAACTCCAGGCCGAGGGCCCGCTCGTCGAAGGTCGGACCGTCCGGCACGTCGAAGGTGAAGACGCCCGGGTTGGCGGTGCCGCCGGAGACGATGTCGGTCTTGCTGCCGCCCATGAAGAACGGCAGCGTGTCCTCGTTGAACTGGAGCATGGAGAACTTCAGCGTCAGGTCGCGGTCCGAGTAGACGAACCGGGCCGGGCTGATGGACTGCCACGTCTCGACCGGGTCCAGCTTGTCCTTCTTGGAGAAGGTCACGCCGTCGGTCGTCGTGTACCCGAGGTCCACCCAGCTGCCGTCCCAGTCGGTGGACGGGTTGGCGGAGAAGGTGGTCGGGAGGGCGGCGCCCAGGGGGGCGACGAGGACCCGTCCGGTACCGGCGACGCGGATCTCGGAAGCGGAGTTGCCTGCCATGGTGTGCTCCTTGGAGGGGATCGGGTGGTGCGGTGGGGTTGCCGTGGGTACGGCAAAGGCCCCGCCGGGACTGGCGGGGCCTGGTCGGTGGGGTACGGGCGGCGGGGCCGGTCCGTACGGGGCGGCGTACGGGCGGGGTCAGCCCGTACGCACGGAGAGCCGGATCACGCAGAGGTAGCGGTTCGCGGCCGTGTAGACGTAGTCGGGCAGCCAGCGCGGGCCGTCGGCCTCGGCGACGTCGGTGATGACCGAGGTGCCGAACACGGTGCCGGCGCATCGCAGCAGCACCGCGCGGGCCGCGTTGGCCAGGGCGTGCGCGGCCGTCTTGTCGGGGCCGTACACCTCCAGTTCGATCAGCGGCCGGTCGAGGTGGAGGTCGTCGATCCAGGCGCCGCCGCGGCGGGAGACGATCACGGCCCGCTGGGTGCCGTCGAAACCGGTCGGCGGTGACTCGTCGACGACCGCCCCCGCCAGCTCCGGCCGGTCGGAGAGGAGGTCCACGACGATGGCCTCCACGTCGGGGAAGGTGCTCGGGGCTGAGCTCATGACGGGGAATCACTCCTGTTCGTACGGGGGCCGGAGGGGCCCGGGCGGTGACCGGGGCGCGCTCGGCGGCCGGGGCCGCCGTCGGGCGTGGGCCGGGTCCACGGGCACCGCCCGGACACACGGGCGGCGGAGCGGTGCCCTGGAGGGATGCGGGCACAGCTCCGCCGCTGCATCCATAGTGATTGAGATCGTGCGAGCGCGCAACTTGTTCGTGCGCGGTCGCCTCTGGAAGGCGCGTTTCGGGTGGTGCGGGGGTGCGCGGGAGGCGTACCCTCATGATTTCGAACATACATTCGAACACGTTCGGTGAGGGCGAATGGCAGCTCGTTGTGCGAACGGGGAACGGCAGGTGCGTGTGGCCAGCAGTGCCGGCAGTGCTCATGAGCGGCTGACCGAAGTGGTCGCCGCTGCCCTGGAGGTCGCCGCCGAGGCGGGCGAGACCGGGGTCTACACGGATGAGACGGCGAGAGTGCTCACCGCGGTGGTCGGGAAGATCGGCGCGCGGATCTCGGTCGAGGCCGAGGTGCACGGATTCGCCGGAGGCTGGCAGGAGGCCGTCGCCCACCTGGGCAGAACGCACCCCGACCCCGGTGACGCGCAGGTGCTGCCCATGCGCCCGGACGGGGACGACGGACCCTGACGCGGGTCCGCGCACACGGCGGAGGCGGCCACCCCGTGTGGGGGTGGCCGCCTCTCTCGTGGGCCGTGCGTCCGTGTGTTCGTGCGCCCGCGAGCGCCGGTGTGCCGGTGTGGACCCGAGCGCCGGTGGGCCCGTCCGGCGTGCCGGCCCGGGGCCGGCCGGAGGGGCCGCCGTCAGCGGGCGGGGCTCTTGCGCCGGGCCGCCCGCTCGGCCGCGAACACGTCCTCCAGCCGGTAGAGGAGGGCCCGGCCCCGGCGCCCGGAGGGCACCAGGTGGCCGAGCTGGACCCACTTGCGGATCGTGGCCGGCACGACGCCCGCCTCCGCCGCGGCGAGGTCGCTGTTGATCAACGTGTCGGCGGTGAGGGCCGTCCGGGGGCTCCTGTGGTCGGTGGTCATCTGCGGTCCCTTCGATGCGGGCGGGTGGTTGGGTGCGGGAAGCGGGCCGGTGCGGTCACCCGGCCCGCGGGCCGGTCCGCGCGTCCGCGGTCTCGTCCATGGAGGCGTCGATCTCCGCCCGGTCCGTCCCGGCGGTGCGCGCCAGGCCCTCCCACTCGCCCTCGTGCCAGACGTGCCGGTACGCCGGGTCCGTACGGCAGTCGCACTCCGCGGCCTCGCACCGGCACGCCGGGTTCACGCAGAGCACCGCGCGACGGGCGGGGAAGGCGCGCAGCGACACCGAGTCGCACCACGGGCAGCGGCCCCGCACCCGGACGATCGACTCCGAGTCGCCGAGGACGCGCGCGCAACGACGCGCCATGCGACGGCACTCGTCCCGCACGTGGGCGGCGAGCGCGGGGTGGCCGGCCACCCGGTCCAGCAGGCCGGCGATCCGGACCAGCCGCTGCGGCACCCGCGCGTGGCGCGGGCGGCCGAGCCCGAGCTTGTCGTGGACGGCCTCGTCCAGCTCGACGACCCCGTCGGTGATGTCCCGTACGGCGTCGGAGACGTGGAGGCGCAGGGGCGCGGCCGAGTACCCGGGCGCGGTCAGCCCGTGCCGCTGCTCGACCAGCAGCGCGTCCCGCCGCTCCTCGCGTACGCGCCGCGCCGTCTCGGGGGAGGGGTCCCGCCGCCGTTCGGGAGCGGTGCCGGGGGAGGGCCGGCCGGGGGCCAGCTCGGTCAGCAGTTCGGGGAACTGCCGCAGCAGCGCCTCGATCCAGAGGGCCGCGTCCTGGAGGGTGCGTGCGGTGGGCGTCGGTTCGGCCATGGAGTGCTCCCAGCGTGACGTGAGGGGGTGCGAGGCGCCGGGGTGGGTCCGGGCGGCCCGCGGCGGTGTTCCGTACGGGACGGGGGTGGTGTGCGAGCGCGCAACGTCCTCAGGCGGCGTCGGCCCGCGTCCCGTCATGGCGGTGGCGGAGCGCGACGGGGCGGCCGTTGCGCCAGAGCCGCCCCCCGCTGACGCCGTCGAACCAGCTTTCGGCGGGCGCCACGGCCTCCAGGCAGCGGTCCACGACCGGGCACCTCCCGCAGGCCGTCAGCGCGGGCCCGGCCTCCGCCTCCCGGCGGGCGAACACGACGTGCGGGGGCAGTCCCGAGCACGCGGCCGCGGCGCGCCAGCCGAAGAACTCCATGACCTCGGACAGGGGCGGGGGTGGGGCGGACGGCATGCGGACTCCTGAGCGTGGCGGAAGGGGCGACCGGAGAAGATGTTGCGAGTACGCACCTTGTCATGTTGCGTGCACGCTCGCAACTCAAGAGGGCTTTGATCTTCTCGGAATCTGCACGGTGCGGGCGGGGGAGCGCGTAATTCCGTGCGCGCAAGCGCGATAGTCTGAGGCTCGCTTCGGAGGGAGGCGACCCCACACATGACCGCCAGTGACCTGGAACAGTTCGCCGCCTGGATCGAGGAACTGATCCGCCGCCGCGGCTTCGACATCGACAGTCCCCGCGGAGGGGGTAAGTCCCGTCTCGCGGACGAGGCCGGCGTCCACCGCGCGGCCATCACCCGGCTGCTGCAGCGCCAGAGCATGCCGGACCTGGAGACGACGCGCCGTCTCGCCCACGTGCTGGACGTGCCCGTGCGGGACATGCTGATCAGATCCGGGCGGCTCACGGAGGACGACCTCCCGCTGCCGCAGGTCGCCGAAGCGCCGCCGCGGGACGCGGGGGAGGGCCGCCGCCTGACGCTGGAGGAGGCCGCCGCCGGGCTGGGCGTGCCGCCGGAGCAGCGCGAGATGTTCATGAAGGTGGCCGGTCAGTTCCTGCCGGCCGCCCCGGCGCGCCGCGCGCCGCTCGCCAAGGAGTGAACCCGGCCGGGCGGTCCGCCGCCGCCCGGCCTCCGAGGTGGCCGCCTCCCTCCACCCCGGTAAGGTGTCACGGTCTGTCCTCTCCTGTTTACGCAGGCCGAAGCCCGTCCGAGCCGCGCGTCGAGCGCCACCGGCGACACGCATGCGCCGCTCGGGAACGCCTGCGACGCTGGATGGGTCGGCGGCAACGGGACACGGAAAGAGACGCGTTGATGGTCGAGGGCGAAGAGTGTTCCCCGCCCGCGGGCGACGGCGCGGGCGACAGCCGCACCGGTCACGAAGGCCCGCCGGCGGGAGACCCGGCCCGCGACCCGGCCGCCGGACGCCCCGCCGCCGACGAGCCCCCCTCCCCGCCCGACGACCTCCCGGGCCTGCTGGGCCTGCTGGGACGGCTGCTGGAGGACCACGCGCCCGAGGAGATCGCCGTACTGCTCCGCGAGGAGGTCGAGCGCCGCGAGTTCACGGCGTACGCCCACGGCTGGCGCGACGCCGCCCTCCACTTCGCCCCGCTGGTGGAGGAGGCCCGCGGCGGGCGGTCCCGGCCGTTGCGCCTGGTCGACCGGACGCACGGCCCCGGCTCCGTCATCCCCTTCCCGCGCGACCGCCACCTGCCCTACGCGGCGGACCCCGACCCCCGGCTGGAGGGCGGGGGAAGGGGGGTCGACCCGGTCACGGGCGGCGAGACCGGCGTACGGGGCGACACCGCGGCGCCCGGGCCCGCGCCGCACTCCGCCGGGACGCCCTCCTCCGCGCCGGACGATCCCCCCGGCGCCACCACGCCGACCGGTACCGGCGGGTCCGGCGCGCCCGCCGGCCTCCCGCACGCCCCGGCGCCGAAACGTTCCGCCGCGCCCGCCGCACCCGACGGCTCCGCCGCATCCGACGGCCCGCCCGGGACCCGCCCGGCCTCCGGCGCCCCGGGCGCGCCGCCCACCGCCGGACCCGCCGCGTCCGGGGAGGCCCCGCAGGGCGCCGACGGCCCCGAAGCGCCCGACGCCGACGCCCCGGAGGGGCCCGACGTCGACGCCCCCGAAGCGCCCGCCCCCGAAGCGCCCACCCCCGACGGGAGCGGCGCCGGGCCCTCCTCGGCGCCCCGCCACGCCTTCGCCCCCAAGAGCCGCACGTCGAAGGTCCCCACCATCCCGAAGATCGTCGCCCCGCGCCGCCCCCGGCGCGGCCAGACCGGCGGACGCCCCCGGCAGCCGTCCGTACCCGGCGACGAGGGCGCCTGAGCCGTGGCCGCGCCGGTCCTCCGCCGCCGCGGTCCCGTCCTCCCGGGCCCGCGGCCCCGGCCCCGCCCTCCCCGCCGCCGCGGTCCCGCCCGTCGCCCCGGCCCGGGTGCGGCCGGGGGCGGCTCGTGGGGGCCGGTCCGGGCGAGGCCATTTGTTTTGACCCAGGTCCGTACGGTAGGTACGCTCAGACCTTGTGCCTGGGGTGTGCCTGGGCTCCTGTGCGTGTCTTCAACCGCACGGCGAGCCGTGGACGGCCACCGTGATCCGCGCCCATTTCCGCCCTGCGGCGGAAGTGCGCAGGATCCGACACACCCGACCGCGTGGGTCGGTGACGTTTCAGGTTAGCTTCACTACACGGCACACAGAAACCGGAGAAGTAGTGCCTACGATCCAGCAGCTGGTCCGGAAGGGCCGGCAGGACAAGGTCGAGAAGAACAAGACGCCCGCACTCGAGGGTTCCCCTCAGCGCCGCGGCGTCTGCACGCGCGTGTTCACGACCACCCCGAAGAAGCCGAACTCGGCCCTCCGCAAGGTCGCGCGTGTGCGTCTGACCTCTGGGATCGAGGTCACGGCCTACATTCCGGGTGAGGGACACAACCTGCAGGAGCACTCCATCGTGCTCGTGCGTGGTGGCCGTGTGAAGGACCTGCCGGGTGTTCGCTACAAGATCATCCGCGGCTCGCTCGACACCCAGGGTGTCAAGAACCGCAAGCAGGCCCGCAGCCGCTACGGCGCCAAGAAGGAGAAGTAAGAATGCCTCGTAAGGGCCCCGCCCCGAAGCGCCCGGTCATCATCGACCCGGTTTACGGTTCTCCTCTGGTGACCTCGCTCATCAACAAGATTCTGCTCAACGGCAAGCGTTCCACCGCCGAGCGCATCGTCTACGGTGCGATGGAGGGCCTCCGCGAGAAGACCGGCCAGGACCCGGTCATCACGCTGAAGCGCGCCCTCGAGAACGTCAAGCCCGCCCTCGAGGTGAAGTCCCGCCGTGTCGGTGGCGCCACCTACCAGGTGCCGATCGAGGTCAAGCCCGGTCGCGCCTCCACCCTCGCTCTCCGCTGGCTCGTGGGCTACTCGCGCGCCCGTCGCGAGAAGACCATGACCGAGCGCCTGATGAACGAGCTGCTGGACGCCTCGAACGGCCTCGGCGCCTCGGTCAAGAAGCGCGAGGACACGCACAAGATGGCCGAGTCCAACAAGGCCTTCGCGCACTACCGCTGGTAGTCGCACCCACATCGAGACCGAGAGAAGACTGAAGCCTTATGGCTACCACTTCGCTTGACCTGGCCAAGGTCCGCAACATCGGGATCATGGCCCACATCGACGCGGGCAAGACGACCACCACCGAGCGCATCCTCTTCTACACCGGTGTCTCGTACAAGATCGGTGAGGTCCACGACGGCGCTGCCACGATGGACTGGATGGAGCAGGAGCAGGAGCGCGGCATCACGATCACGTCCGCCGCGACGACCTGTCACTGGTCGCTCGAGGACGTCGATCACACCATCAACATCATCGACACCCCCGGTCACGTCGACTTCACCGTCGAGGTGGAGCGTTCACTCCGCGTCCTCGACGGCGCCGTGACCGTGTTCGACGGTGTGGCCGGTGTGGAGCCGCAGTCCGAGACCGTGTGGCGTCAGGCGGACCGCTACGGCGTTCCGCGCATCTGCTTCGTCAACAAGCTCGACCGTACGGGCGCCGAGTTCCACCGCTGCGTGGACATGATCTCGGACCGCCTGGGCGCGCAGCCGCTCGTCATGCAGCTGCCGATCGGTGCCGAGGCGGACTTCAAGGGCGTCATCGACCTGGTCCGCATGAAGGCGCTGGTCTGGTCCGCCGAGGCGGCCAAGGGCGAGATGTACGACGTCGTCGACATCCCGGACACCCACGCCGAGGCCGCGGAGGAGTACCGCAACAAGCTCGTCGAGGCCGTCGCGGAGAACGACGAAGAGATCATGGAGCTGTACCTGGAGGGCCAGGAGCCTTCCGAGGAGCAGCTGTACGCCGCGATCCGTCGTATCACCATCGCCTCCGGCAAGGGCACCGGCACCACGGTGACCCCAGTGTTCTGCGGTACCGCCTTCAAGAACAAGGGCGTCCAGCCCCTGCTCGACGCGGTCGTCCGCTACCTCCCGTCGCCCGTCGACATCGAGGCCATCGAGGGCCACGACGTCAAGGACGCCGAGACGGTCGTGAAGCGCAAGCCGTCCGACGACGAGCCGCTGTCGGCGCTGGCGTTCAAGATCATGAGCGACCCGCACCTCGGCAAGCTCACCTTCGTCCGGATCTACTCCGGTCGCCTGGAGTCCGGCACCTCGGTGCTGAACTCCGTCAAGGGCAAGAAGGAGCGCATCGGCAAGATCTACCGCATGCACGCGAACAAGCGTGAGGAGATCGACTCGGTGGGCGCCGGCGACATCATCGCCGTCATGGGTCTGAAGCAGACCACGACCGGTGAGACGCTGTGCGACGAGAAGGCCCCGGTGATCCTGGAGTCCATGGACTTCCCGGCGCCGGTCATCGAGGTCGCCATCGAGCCGAAGTCCAAGGGTGACCAGGAGAAGCTGGGTGTCGCCATCCAGCGTCTCGCGGAGGAGGACCCCTCCTTCCAGGTGCACACCAACGAGGAGACCGGCCAGACCGTCATCGGCGGTATGGGCGAGCTTCACCTCGAGGTCCTCGTCGACCGCATGAAGCGCGAGTTCAAGGTCGAGGCCAACGTCGGCAAGCCGCAGGTCGCGTACCGTGAGACGATCCGCAAGGCCGTCGAGCGCGTGGACTACACCCACAAGAAGCAGACCGGTGGTACCGGTCAGTTCGCCAAGGTGCAGATCGCGATCGAGCCGATCGAGGGCGGCGACGCCTCGTACGAGTTCGTCAACAAGGTCACCGGTGGCCGCATCCCGAAGGAATACATCCCTTCGGTGGACGCCGGCTGCCAGGAGGCCATGCAGTTCGGCATCCTCGCGGGCTACGAGATGACGGGCGTGCGCATCACCCTGCTCGACGGTGCCTACCACGAGGTGGACTCCTCCGAGCTCGCCTTCAAGATCGCCGGTTCGCAGGCCTTCAAGGAGGCCGCGCGCAAGGCGTCCCCCGTGCTCCTCGAGCCGATGATGGCCGTTGAGGTCACCACGCCCGAGGACTACATGGGCGATGTCATCGGTGACATCAACTCCCGCCGTGGCCAGATCCAGGCCATGGAGGAGCGTGCCGGTGCCCGTGTCGTCAAGGGCCTGGTGCCGCTGTCGGAGATGTTCGGCTACGTCGGCGACCTCCGCAGCAAGACCTCGGGTCGCGCAAGCTACTCGATGCAGTTCGACTCCTACGCCGAGGTTCCGCGGAACGTCGCCGAGGAGATCATCGCGAAGGCCAAGGGCGAGTAACTCTCCCGAGTTCACGCTTTAGGCTTGACCCAGTCGCCGGGGTTCCCATCCCCGTAACCCGAGGAATCGGGCCCCGGCGCCTGGCACCCCAGCAAAGATCACCTGGCGCCGATGAGCAAGGCGTACAGAACCACTCTCCAGGAGGACCCCCGTGGCGAAGGCGAAGTTCGAGCGGACTAAGCCGCACGTCAACATCGGCACCATCGGTCACATCGACCACGGTAAGACGACCCTCACGGCCGCCATTACCAAGGTGCTGCACGACAAGTACCCGGACCTGAACGAGGCCTCGGCCTTCGACCAGATCGACAAGGCTCCCGAGGAGCGTCAGCGCGGTATCACGATCTCCATCGCGCACGTCGAGTACCAGACGGAGTCGCGTCACTACGCGCACGTCGACTGCCCGGGTCACGCGGACTACATCAAGAACATGATCACGGGTGCCGCGCAGATGGACGGCGCCATCCTCGTGGTCGCCGCCACCGACGGCCCGATGCCGCAGACCAAGGAGCACGTGCTCCTGGCCCGCCAGGTCGGCGTTCCGTACATCGTCGTCGCCCTGAACAAGGCCGACATGGTGGACGACGAGGAGATCCTGGAGCTCGTCGAGCTCGAGGTCCGTGAGCTCCTCTCCGAGTACGAGTTCCCGGGCGACGACGTTCCGGTCGTCAAGGTCTCCGCTCTGAAGGCGCTCGAGGGCGACCCGGAGTGGGCCGAGTCGGTCATGAACCTCATGAACGCCGTCGACGAGGCCATCCCGCAGCCGGAGCGCGACGTCGACAAGCCGTTCCTGATGCCGATCGAGGACGTCTTCACGATCACCGGTCGTGGCACGGTCGTCACCGGTCGTATCGAGCGCGGTGTCCTGAAGGTCAACGAGACCGTCGACATCATCGGCATCAAGACCGAGAAGACCACCACCACGGTCACCGGCATCGAGATGTTCCGCAAGCTGCTCGACGAGGGCCAGGCCGGTGAGAACGTCGGTCTGCTGCTCCGCGGCATCAAGCGCGAGGACGTCGAGCGCGGCCAGGTCATCATCAAGCCGGGCTCGGTCACCCCGCACACCGAGTTCGAGGCGCAGGCCTACATCCTCTCCAAGGACGAGGGTGGCCGCCACACGCCGTTCTTCAACAACTACCGCCCGCAGTTCTACTTCCGTACCACGGACGTGACCGGCGTCGTGACCCTCCCCGAGGGCACCGAGATGGTCATGCCGGGCGACAACACCACCATGTCGGTCTCGCTGATCCAGCCGGTCGCCATGGAGGAGGGCCTGAAGTTCGCCATCCGTGAGGGTGGCCGGACCGTCGGCGCCGGCCAGGTCACCAAGATCGTCAAGTAAGTTCCGCTTCTTGACGGCCTGAACGGCTGATCTGGTCGCTCCCGGGGCCACCCGGAGCGACAGAGGGGCCCCGCACCGAGAGGTGCGGGGCCCTTCGTCATGTCCGCGTGTCCGCGTGTCCGGGGCCGGGCCGTCAGGCCGTGCCCGTGTGGGACGACCACGACCACGGGAACGCGTCCGCGCCGACGCCCACGGCCATCGCGCCCTGCGGCCCCAGGTGCGGCGTCGCCGGGCCCAGCGCCACCACGCCCCGGGCGCGTACCGCGTGGCGCCCGCCGACGTGCAGCTGGACGCGCCCGCGCAGGTCGCGGCCGAGGAGGACCGGGCCCTTGGGCGTACCGACCGCGTCGACCGTGCCGTACCCGTCGAAGGCGGGGGCCGGCAGCCGGGTGCCGTCGGGCCGTACCGCGACCAGCTCCGGCGCGGCCGGCCGCCGGTAGTACAGCGCCAGGCCGCCGTCGGGCGCGGCCGCCACGCCGACCGGCCCGCCCGGCGCCGGCAGCGCGCCGCCCGGACGGAAGGCGACCGGCTCGCCGGGGGCGCCTTGCGCCCAGTGGTGCACGCGCTCCCGGCCCGCGGCGAACAGGTGCACGCGCCCCCGCCCGTCGACCGCCGCCGACAGCCCGTCCTGCACCTCGCCGCCGCCCAGGTCCCGCCAGGGGCCCCAGGTGCCGTCGGCCTCCCGGACGCGCGAGCTGACGCCCTTGTCGGCGTTGCGCACGAAGAGGTGGACGCGGCCGTCCGTGGCGGTCACCGCAACGGGCACGCCGATCCGGCGCCCCCGGTCGTCGTCGCGCTCCGGGTTCCCGAGGCCCGACCACGCCAGGAACGGGCCGCCGGGGGAGCGCTGCTCCAGTACCGCGATCTCGCGCTTGTTGGCGCCGCCGTGCCCGCCGAGCGCCGCGAACCGCAGCCCGAACAGCAGCTGCCGCCCGTCGAGCAGCGTCGCCCCGCCCAGGCCGGGGGCGAGGGGGCCGCCGCCGAGGTCGTCCGGTTCGCCCCACTGGCCGCTGCCCGCCTCGGTCTCCCGCCAGCGCACCGCCCGCAGGCCCAGCACCCCGTGGACGGAGAGCCGCCCGTCGGGGCCGGTCGTGACGACCGGGCCGGGGCCGGGGTAGCGGTGGTGGGTGGCGCGGACCCAGCCCTTCTTGTTGGTGAGGGGGCGGCTGCCGCCGACCATGTAGTCGCCGCAGCCGGCGTCGTTGCCGCACTGCCAGGACGGGTCGCCGCCGTACGGGACGAGGTGGGCGGCCTTCTCCCGCAGGACCGGCTCGGGGAGGTTCTTGGGCCAGTGGCGGTTGTAGTAGCCGCGGAAGGAGGTGGTGACGAAGCCCGGTATCGCACCGCCGTCCGCGGTGGCCTCGGCGACCCAGCGGACCATCGCCGCCCAGCTGAAGGAGGCGACGGCGGTGTGGTCGCCGTGGTCCGAGTAGCCGGGCTGCTCGGAGTCCTTCCTGCGGGTCGCCTCGTCGCTGTGCTGGATGTCCGGGTCGGGGTCGAGGGTGTGGACGACGGTGGGCCGGTAGCGCTCCATCAGCCCCACGAGGACGTCGATCAGGCCGTCGTAGTCGTAGTCCGAGGCGCGGCGGACGGGGGAGTCGGTCGCGACCACGGTCCGCAGGCCGAGCGCGCGGTCCTCCCACAGGCTGGGGATCGCCATCCAGCGGCGGGGCGCGTGCATGGGGAGGTTGAGGAAGACCAGTTCGACGCGGCGGTTGCCGTGGGTGAGGGTGTCGATCTCGGCCTGGCGGTCGCCGCGGAGGGTGGCGACGCCCTTCTGCCAGGGGGTGAACCGGTCGAGGCCGATCATCTGCGCGTACGCCTGGCGCAGGCCCTGGTGGCGGGCGGAGGAGTACGCGGCCTTGTCGGCGACGGTCTCGTCGGTCCGGCCGGGGACGTGGTTCTTCCCGGTGTGCTCGCCCGCGGTGACGTACACGCAGACCAGGGGGACGCCGGCGTCGACCATGCGCTGGCAGTCCGGGTTCATGAAGTACAGGTCGTCGTCCGGGTGCGCCATGATCTGCATCAGCTGGGCGCGGCGCGAGTTGGTGATCGGCATGCCCGGCGCCGGGTCGGCGGTGGGGCCGCCGCGGCGCGGGGCGGGGACAGAGCAGCCGGCGAGGCCGCCGAGGCCGGTCGCCCCGGCGAGGGCGAGGGCGACGGAGAGGGTGCGGCGGCGGGTGGGGCGCAGGCCGCCGCGGCCCCCGGGGGCCGGGGTCCCCTCGCCCGCTCCGGTACGGAAAACGGCAGCGTGAGGCCGGCCCCCCGGTATGTCGTTCACGTGTGCCCCCGTACTGGTGCTGCGGTGAGTGGTCCTGCCTGCGGCGGAAGCGCTGGTCGGCGCGGTTCCCGCGGTCGTCTAGACGGATTATCGACACCTCGGGTTGCCCGGGACGCGGCGGGGTGTTCAAGCACGGCCGGCCTTGACCTGAAGCCGACTTGAGGTCATAGCGTCGCGCCATGACCCCTTCCTCACCCGTCCTCGCTCCCGCCACCGCCGACCCGAACGTCACCGACGAGAACCTCGCCGCGCAGCCCATCGGCTACTGGAGCGGCGTCGTCAACAGGGCCGTCCTCCGGCACCTGCGCGACGCCATGGCGTCCGTCGACCTCACCCAGCCCCTGTGGTGGACCCTCAACCGCCTGGTCGCCGCCGGACGGGACGGCGTGACCCGCGAGGCCCTCGCCGCCGGGCTGGCCCCGCTGGCCGACGACGCCGACGAGATCCCGCGCGTGCCGGCCCGGTTCCTGCAGCGCGGCTGGGCCACCGAGGACGAGGCGGGTGTCCTGCGCGTCACCGACGCCGGCCTCGCCGCCCACGCGCGGGGGAAGCAGCTGGTCGCCGAGGTGCGGGCGCGGCTGCACGAGGGCGTACCGGACGAGGAGTACGCGGCGGCGCTGCGCGTCCTGCGGCGGATCGCCCGCAACGCCGAGGCGAGCGGGGCGGCGGCGCACTGACGTCCACGGCGGAGGCGGCCCGGCCGCGCGGGGGCCCGGCGTGTGGGGCGGGGCGCGCCACGCGGCGCCGGGGCCTCCGCCGCCGGGCCGGGGCTTCCGCCGTCCGCCGCCGGGACGCCCGCCGCCGGCGCCGGGGCGTTCACCGCAGTGTCGGTACGTCCCCGCCGTCCGCCCAGGTCAGCGTCGTACCCGGCAGTCCGCGCAGCCAGTGCTCGGCCACCGCCGCGAGGGCGGCGCGGTCCGGTGGCGCGGCGCCGAGGCCGACGGCGTACCGCAGGACGTCCGGCGCCGTCCCGAACGGGCGCGGCCAGGCGTGGGCGTCCGGCGCGCCGGCCTCCGCGAGGGCGGTGAGCAGGGCGCGCGTACGGCCCCGGACCCGGCCCTCCTCCGGACCCCGCGGGACGGCCACGACCGCCCACGCGGCGTGCCGCCGGTGCAGCGGCGGCGGGTCGAGCAGCCGGCCCTCCTCGGCGGGGCCCGCCTCCAGGAGCTCCCACGCCCGGTACAGCTCCTGGACCAGCAGGTCCCGCATGCCCGGGGTGACCTGGTCGGTGCAGGGGCGGCGCGGGTACGTGGGGGTGGTCACCGTCACCGGCAGCGCGCCGGGCACGTCCGCGCCCACCGGGACCCGCCAGTCCCAGGCGGCCCAGGTCGCGAAGAACCGCCGCAGGAGCTGCCGGGGGCGGACCTCGTCGTCCTCGCCCACGGTGCGGGCGGCCAGCAGCGCCCACGCCAGGCCCGGGAGCCCGCCCAACGGCGCCGCGTCCAGGCCGCGCGCCCGCGCCCACGCCTTCACGTCCCGGGCGAGCCGGGTGAACTCGGCCCCCCGGTCGCCGACCCGGGCCAGCACGGCGTCCGCGTCGGTGACCGCGCTGAGCGCGACGGCGGCCGCCTCGCCCAGTTCGGCGCGGCGCGCCACGGCGTCGCCGGGCGGCACCGCGCCGGTCGGGACGACGACCAGGTCGACGCCCAGCCCGTACGCCTCGAACCGCAGGCCCGGCACGCGCGCCCCGACGACCTCCCGGACGCGCGCCGCCCCGGGCAGCGCGGCGACGACACGGGCCCGTACGTCCGCGAGGTCCGCGTCGCCGGGGACGGCCGCCACGAGGTCCAGGTCGGCGCCGGGCAGCGCGCACCCCATCCGCCGCGACCCGACGAGGTGCACCTCGGCGCCGGGCAGCGCCCGGGCGACCTGCCGTACGACGCGCCCGGCGGCCGTGCCGTCCGCCGCCACCGTGCCCGCGGCGTCGGCGTCGGCGTCGGTGGCAGCGACCGCGCCCCCGGTGGCGGCCACACCGCCCGTGCCGTCCACGGGGGGCGGCGGGGCCGGCGGCCCGTCGTGCCAGCGCACCTCGCCCGTGCCGAGGTCCGCCGTCGCCCGTACCCGCATCGGTTCGTCACCGCGCCGGGACAGCAGCGCCACCTCGGTCACCCGGGCGGAGAGCGGACCGCCCAGGCGGGCCTCCGCCTCGCGGACCAGGGCCCGCGGGTCCGTCGTCCGCCCCAGGCTCAGGTGCGGGGTGAAGCCCCGGTGGTGGCCCCGGCAGCGGGGGAAGCGCCGCTCCAGGGCGTGCCGCAGCTCCTGCCACGGCGCCCCGCCGCCCGCCGCCGGGTCCAGCCACACCGTCGCGTCGCCGCGGTGGCGGAAGTCGTGGACGCCCCGGAGCCGGGCCTCGAACGGGGCGACGTCCCGCACGGCCGCCGCGACCAGTTCCGCGGCCCGCTCGAAGTGCGCCTCCGGCACGAACCCGAACAGCAGGTTCACGTGCGGGGGCCACCGCCCGACCTGCGGGTCGTGGTCCCGGCGGACGTCCTGCAGCGGAGGCCACAGCTCGTCGGGCGGCAGCCACGCCACCGCGGTCCGGGGCGTCGGCCGCACGTCGAGCGCGCCCCGCACGCCCGTCCCGTCGAGGCCCAGGTCCACCAGCACGCCGTAGTGGTCGGAGACGTACAGCCCGTCCGGTGCCGGTTCGCGGCCGGTCAGCTCCGCCGCGTCCACCCGCACCCGCTCGGCGCGCAGCAGCACCCGGTCGAGCCGCGCCGCCCGCCCCGACAGGGAGGAGACCGCCGCCAGCGGGTTCGCGCCCGGGTCGAAGGTCGGTGTCCGGTCGGCCGGTCCGTGCACCTCGGTCCACGCGTCGCGCATGCCCAGCGTGGTCTCCGGCAGGTCGCCGCCGTCGTTGAAGTCGCCCGCCAGCACCACGTCGCCGTCGATCCCGGCGAACCCCTCGGCGAGCCGGGCCAGCTCGGCCTCGCGCCGGCCGGCGCCGTCCGGCGAGTGGTCGCTGCTGAGGTGCGTCGCCGCGACGACCAGCGGCCGGGCCGTACCGGTCTCCACGACCACCGCCGCCACCGCCTTGTGCGGGCCCAGCACGTGCGCCGCCGCCTCGCGGACCGGCACCCGGCTGAGCAGCAGCAGCCCGCACTCGGCGACGTCCGGCCCGGCCGGGTCGGTGCCGAGCGCGTACGCGTCCCGCACCCAGCGCGCCGCCAGCAGCGCGCGCAGCAGCTCCGGCTCGGCCTCCTGGAGGGCGATCACGTCCGCGTCGGCGTCGCGCAGGGCGTCCAGCAGCAGCGGGCGGCGCCGGGCGGTGTCGATGAGGTCGCTGTCGTACCGGTCCCACAGCGTGTTCCACGTCAGGACGCGCAACCCGGCGGCCACCGGGGCCCGGCCGCCCCCGTCCGGCGTCCCGCCCGGCGCCCACCGCCCCGCCGCCGCGTCCCAGGCGTACGGCTGCCGCGCCGTGAAGAACGGCGCCCGCAGCAGCCTCGGGTCCCGCACCCGCCCGGCGCCGGTCGCGTCGATCCGGTCGACTCCGGCCGCCCGGTCCCACACGACCTCGCCGTCGGCCTCGAAGAACAGCACCCGGTGCCAGGGGATGTCCCCGCCCGGCACGAACGCGGGCAGCGGCACCCGCTTCGGCTCCGCCCCGCGCTGCATGATCCCGACCACGAAACGCGCCGGGTCGAACCGGGAGTCCCACCGGACCCGGTGGTAGATCTCGTCGCTCGTACGCACCTACGCCTCCTCCTCCACGGTGCCACCCGCGCCGACGTACCAGGTGCGGTGCGCCTGGCCCGGGTACGGCGGCACGAACCGGCGCAGCTGCGCGTCGAGCACGTCCGCCGGGACGGGGTGCCGGCGCACGGCGTTGCGCCGCACCAGCTCGGCGTCGTCGACCAGCACCACCGCGTGCGTGACCAGCGCGTCGCGGCGCCGGGCGACGGCGTGCACCAGGGACCGCTGGTGCGGGTTGAGCGACGTGGCGTCCCAGACGACGGTGCCGCCCGCCGCGAGCGCCGCGTCGAGCCGCGCCAGGCCGGCGCGCAGGACGTCGCCGCCCGCCCGCTGGTCGGCGCGGTCGCCGCGCTCCTCGCGCACGGCGTCCAGGGACACGTACGCGTCGACGCCGGGCAGGGTGCCCGCGAAGGTGCTCTTGCCGCTCCCGGAGGGCCCGACCATGTGCACCAGCCGGGGGAAGCCGCCGTCGCGCAGGCGCCAGGTGGCGGCGACGGCCTCCTCGGCGGTGGTGATCCGCCCCGACGCGTACAGCTCGCGCGCCTCGGCGCGGCACCGGGCGGCGGCGTCCGCGCCGAGCCCGTCGAACGCCCCGCCGACCGGGTCGGCGCCCGCCAGTTCCTCGGCGTGCAGGGCGGACCACTCCACCTGTTCGCGCGCCGCCGCGTCGGGCGCCACGGCGGCGGCGACGGCGTGCAGGGCGCCCAGGTCGACGGCGTACGACATCCGTACGAGCCCGGCCCGGCGCTCCTCGTCCGGGTACGGGCGGTGCAGCCCGGCGTGCAGCCCCACCAGGTCCGCGACGCGCCGCGCGAGCGGCAGCCCCAGGGCGGGCGCGAGCCGCCCGGCCAGCACGCCGCGGCGCTCGCGGTGCAGCAGCGCGGCCAGCACCCCGGCGAGCCGCGTGTCCCCGAGGACCCCGAGCCGCGCGGCGGCGTCACGGGCGGCCGCGTGGTCGGCGGGGGTGCGGCCACCCGGCTCCAGGCCCACCGCGGCCGTCAGCGCCTCCGGGTCGGGCGCCGCCCCGGACCGCACGTCCCACAGGGCGGCCCGCGCCGACAGCCCGTTCGGGGTGACGGCGGCGTGCATCCAGTGCGTGCCGGTCCGTACGTGCCCGGGGCGCACCCACTTCGCCACCCGCCGCCCGAACTCCTCGGCCATGAAGCCCTCGGCGGTCCGCACGACGTACCCCTCCTGGCGCTGGGGGTCGACCCGCAGCCGCCGCAGCGCCCGCTCGTCGAACGTCCCGCGCCACAGCACGGGCGGCACCGGCACGCCCCGCTCCCGCAGGAACGCCACCGTCCGGTCCCAGTCCAGGCACCACCCGAGCTCGTCCCACACCGAGAAGCCGTGGAAGTGGCTCTCCAGCCGGTCGTACCCGAGGGAGTGCCGGGCGTACGTGTTCTCCCCGCACACCCGCCAGCCCTCCGGGACGGTGTGCGCGATCCGGCCCTGGAGCGCCTTGACCCAGGCCCGCGACGGATGGTGCGCCGAGTCCGGTGACCGGGCGTGCAGTCCGTCCGCGTACAGGGTGGTGTTCTCGCCGTCGAGCTTCTCGGTCACCACGACCTCCCGCCCGGCGAACCCCGACAGGTCCGCGGCCCGGACGTCGTCCCGCCCGACACCGGGCGACCAGGGCAGGTGCGGCGTGCGCGGATAGTGGGTCCGCGCCTGTTCCGTGCGCATGGTGGATCGGCCCCCCGGTCGAGCTGTGGCGTGCCCGGTCACTGTAGGAGCCGGGGGAGGGCCGATCGAGCGATTAACGCGGGCCGTCGAGCGACAGGGCGTTCTTGGCCCGCGCGACGGACTCCTCCGGCGCCGGGGCGCCCGGGACCTCGGTCGCCAGCGCCTGGTTGACCTCGGCGAACGGTCGCATGCGCGCCTCGTACGCGGCGAAGGCGGCCGCGTGGTCGCCGTCCGCCGCGCGCAGGGCGTCCGCCAGCACGTACGCCCCGGCCAGGGCGAGGCTGGTCCCCTGGCCGGACAGCGGCGAGGCGCAGTACCCGGCGTCGCCCAGCAGCGTGACGCGGCCCCGCGACCAGCGGTCCACGCGGATCTGCGCCATCGCGTCGCAGAAGAAGTCCGGGGCCCGCCGCGCGGCCTCGGCGAGCCGGGGTGCCCCCGGCCAGCGCAACCCCCCGATCCGCTCGACGACGAGCCCGCGCAGCCACCCGGTGTCCCGGTGGTCGCCGTCCAGCGGCCCCGAGCCGAACCCGAACGCCACGCGCAGCTCGTGGTTGCCGGGCACCGACATGGCGGCGAAGCCGGCCTCGCCGTCGCGCAGCCACAGCTGCCAGTCCTCCAGGTCCAGGAAGTTCCCCGCGGTGAACACCGACAGGTACTGCCCCAGGTGCAGGCGGAACCCCTCCTCCGGCCCGAAGGCCAGCCGCCGCACCCCCGAGTGCAGCCCGTCGGCGCCCACGACCAGGTCGTACTCCCGCACCTCCCCGGACGCGAAGCCGACGCGCACGCCGCGGTCCGTCTCCTCCAGGGCGCCGATCGCGTCCCCGAAGCGGTACTCGACCCCGCCCCGCGCGGCGCCGTGCAGCAGTCCGACCAGGTCGTCGCGCATCAGCTCGACGTCGTCGCCGTCCAGGCGCCCGCTGCTGAGGGCGTACTCGGTGCTGCGGTGCACCTCGGTGCCGTCCGCGTCCAGTACGGACATGCCGCGCATCCGCGTCCGCACGGCGCGGGCCCGCTCCAGCAGCCCCATGCGGTCCAGCACGTCGAGCGCCACCCCCCGCACGTCGACGGCCTGCCCGCCCCGCCGGGGGGCGGCGGCCCGCTCGACGACGGTGGGCGCGAAGCCGTGGCGGCGCAGCCAGAAGGCGAGCGCGGAACCGGCGACGCCGCCGCCGGAGACGAGGACGGTCTGCATGAGGAACCCCCTGGTGGACGCGGTGAACACGCCTGAACGTACGCCGTACACGCTGATCCCTCACTTCTGTACTAGGACAGGTGGACCCGGCACCGGCGGTCCCCGCCGGTCCGGCACCCACCGCCCCTCACGCGCCCCGCGCCGGGACGCGTCGCCCGCACCGGGGACGCCCCCACCCGCCCGGCCGCGGGCCCCGGCAGAAGTGCGGCGGCGGTACTTCTGCCGGGAGAACCGCCTGGTCGAGGGGGGTCTGAGGTGGTCGACTGAAGGCAGAAGCGGGACGCCCTCCCCGTGCACGCGCTCCGGTCGGCACGCCCTCGGCGGACAGCCGGGAAGCGGAGCCGGCGCGGGTGCGGGAACGGCGCCGACCACCCGCCGTCGCCACCCCTCTCCGGCCACCGGCCGGACCGGGGCGGCCGACCGCCGGGAAGAGCAAGCAGACGAAACCGGCCGACGGCACCGAGCCGCGGCCCCACACCGCCCACGGGGGAACTCACCATGAACGCTCCGCGCCACCGCACCACGCTGCTCGCCGTCGCGGGCACGGCTCTCGCCCTGTCCCTCACCGCCTGCCAGGGCGGCGCGGACACCACGTCCTCGTCCGCGCCGACCCCCGCGGTCACGGTGGCGTCGTCCCCGGCGGCCGCCGCGACGACGGCCGGCAAGGGCGCCGGCACGTCCGACGCGGCGGAGGCGGCCGACTCGGCACGGACGGGATCGAACGACTCGGCCCGCTCGACGGGCTCGAACGGCTCGACGGGCTCGAAGGGATCCACCGGCTCCACCGGCGCGACCGGCAAGCAGGTGGCCGTCTCCACGCCGGCGTGCACCGCGCGGGACGTCCGCGTCACCGCCGCCCTGCAGGACGGCCCGCCCTACACCCACATCGTCCTGACCGCGAAGAACACCGGCCGCCACTCCTGCCGGCTGGCGGGCTTCCCGCGCGTCCAGTTCCTGGAGAGCCACAAGCAGGACGTCCCGGCCGTCGCCAAGAGCAAGCCGGCCGCGCCGGTCGTGCTGGCGGCGGGCGCCCCGGCCTACGCCCTGGTGAAGCTGTCGGACGGCGGGGTCGACGAGGCCAACGAACCCGTGTCGGCGTTCTCCGTCATGCTGGAGGGCGACTCCACGGTCATCGCCGTCACCGCGCCCGGCAGCGGGGGCATCGCCGTCGACCCGGCGAAGGCCCTCACCGGCTACTGGACCCCCGAACTCCGTAACGGCGCGGACGACTTCTGAGCCCCCCGTACGGATGACGTCCCCCCGGGCGGCCTCCAGGGGGACACGGCCGCACCGGCGCCGGAGCCACGACACGGGCCCGCGCCGGTGTGACCGGCCGCCTCGCCGCGGCGCGGCGGGCGGAGTCCCGCCGGGACGACCGCCCGCGCCGGCCTCCCCGTCCGCCGGGGTCCGGGCCGGGACCCTCCCGGCGCACCGGTGATCCCGCCCCCGCCGGCCGCCGGCGGCCCGAGCGGTCACCTCGTGGGAACGACCCGCGGGGCGACGTCTAACCGCCGGTCGGATCGATCACCGACACGGTGCCGTCACCGCTGTTGGCGACGTAGACGCGGCCGCTGTGGGGTTCGAAGGCCAGGCCCCTCGGGTGGGAACCCACCGGGACGGTGGCGCTGACGCCGTGGGACACGGCGTCGATCACCGTCACCGTGCCGTCGGACTGGGTGACGTAGGCGTCGCCCCGGGAGTCGACCGCCACGTCGACGGGCCCCGGAGCGACGTCGGTACCGGTGACGCCACCGGTGACGGTGTCGATCACGCACACCGTGGCGGAGCCCGAACCGGCGACGTAGGCACGGTGCCGCGGGGCGTCGACCGCGATGCCGGCGGGCCGCTCCGATACCGGGATGACCCTGACGACCTCGTCGTCCGCGGGGTCGATCACCGAGACCGTGTGGAGGCCGGGCTGCGTCACGTAGACGCGGTGGCTCGTCGGGTCGACCGCCACGTCGAGGGGGTCGGGGACTTCGACGAAGTCGTGGGCGAAGGGGGGCAGCGCGCCGCTGATGCGGATCGTCCACACCCGCCGGCCGCCGCGGTTCGCCACGTAGGCGCGGCCCAGCTGGTGGTCGACCGCCACTCCCGTCATGGTGAACGAGGGGAGGAGCGGGCCCCCGATGCCGACGGTGCCGATGACGATGTTGGACTTGTCGATCACCGTCATGGTGCCGTTGCCGCCGTTGGCCACGCAGACGCCGACCTGGGGGTCGGTCGCCACGCCCTCCGGGCGCGGTCCGACGCCGATGGCGGTGCTCACCGTGTCGGTCCGGGAGTCGATCACCGACACGGTGTGGGTACCGCTGTTGGTGACGAAGACGCGGTCGTGGACGTCGACCGCCACGCCGACCGGCCTCACCCCCACCGGGATGGTGGCCACGACACGCGACTGTGCGGTGTGGGAGGTGTTCATCGCTACGGACCTCCGTGATCGAGCGGCTTGCGGGGAGGGGCGTGGCCCGCTCGTCCGTGGGGGCGTCGCTTCGAGGGATCCGGTAGCGGTGGTACTCCGCGGTGTCGCCGCCGGCCGGCCGCAGGGTCGGCTTCCTCCGCGCCACCCACCACCGCGGGCGCGGGGACCCGACCACCTCGGTGCACGGGTGGCCGACGTCAGACTCTGCCCCCAGTATCGGCGCGAGCCGCGCACCCCGCCACTCGGGCCGCGCCCGGCCCCGACCGCACGCCCGGGTGCACGCGCCCGCCCGTGCCGGGCGGTGGGAACCGGCCCCGGGGGACCGTGGACGATGGGTACGAGCGGCCGGTGGGCCCCTGGCGGCCCGTACCCGGTCCGGGCGGCGCGAGGACGACCCCACCGGCGGCGGGACCGCTGGTGGCGGCGCGTTCGGTCCGGAAGCCCGGCCGAGGCGGCCCGGCAGCGGGGGGAACCGAGGGGGAAGGGGAGGGCCCGTGCCCGACGAGACGACCGAGCCGCCGTACCGGCGCATCGCGGCGGACATCCGGCGCCGGATCGCCGAGGGGGAGCTGGTCCCCGGCGACCGCGTCCCCTCGACCCGCAAGCTGGCGGAGCAGTGGGGGGTCGCCCTGGCCACGGCCACGAAGGCGCTGACGGAACTCCGCCTGGAGGGGTACGTGGAGACCCGCCCCCGCGCGGGCACGGTGGTCGCCCCGCGCCGCCGCGCCGCCCCCGAGCCCCCCGCCGCGCACCGGCGGCCGGACGGGGCCGGGGAGGCCGACCTCACCCGCGAGCGCGTCGTGCGCGCCGCCATCGAGATCGCCGACACCGAGGGCCTGGCCGCCCTGTCCATGCGCGGGGTCGCCGCCCGGCTGGGCGTGGCGGCGATGTCCCCGTACCGCCACGTCGGCGGGAAGGGCCGGCTCGTGTCCCTGATGGCCGACGCCGCGTACGGGGAACTCGGCTACCCCGACCCGCCCCCGCCCGGCTGGCGCGCCCGCCTGGAGCTCGGCGCCCGCACGCTCTGGCGCCTCCACCGCCGCCACCCGTGGCTCGCCCACGTCAGCCCGCTCACCCGCCCCCTGGTGCTCCCGAACGTGCTGGTCCACGGCGAGTGGCTGCTCGCCGCCCTGGAGGACCGGGGACTGGACGCGGTGACGCGGATGGACGTCCAGCTGCTGGTCTTCACCCACGTCCAGGGCGTGGCGGTCACCCTGGAGCGCGAGGCCCAGGCGGAGGCGGCCACCGGCAAGACGGACGACGAGTGGATGGACACCCAGCGCTCGGCCCTCGGCGCCCTGGCCGCGTCGGGCCGCTACCCCTCCTTCGCCCGCACCCTGGGCGCCCTGGAGAACGGCGAGTACGACCTGGACCTGGACGCCCTCTTCGACCTGGGCCTCACCGCCCTCCTGGACGGCCTGGCCCCCCGGATGGAGCGGGCCGCGCGCCGGTGACCCGGCCGCGCGCCCCGCGCCGGGTCCGGGCCCGGGGGACGGTGGTCACGCGTCGCCGAAGATCTCCTCGGCGGTGGCGGCGGTGAGGGCGCGCGCGAGCCAGGAGCGCATGATCTCCGGGTCCTCGCAGCCGTTCACGCGCTCGCGGACGTCGTCAGGGATCGTGACGCCGCGCTTCTCCAGGACGAACAGGATGTCTTCAGCGCGGCTCTCGGCACGGATGCCGTCGGAAAGGGGCGACGTGTAGAAGGAGAGATCCACGGCCACCAGGTTCCTCCAGATGTGCGCGGCCGGGCGGTTGCCCAGGCCCTGTGCGGTGAATTCGACGACGGGGTTGACGAGGTCTTCGGGCATGTCCCGCAGCGCGGTGGACAGAGCTTTCAGTATCACACCGACCTCCGGGTCGCACGCGTGCGTGATCGCGGACAACGTGGCGAGCGCGAGGTCCTTCCGGGCCTCGACCGCGTCACTGATCACGGGCATGTTGTGCGGTCCGGCCACGAGGGGGCGCAGGGTGAGGGTGGGCCACCCGCGCGGGCCGATCCGTACGGGCCGTGAGGCCCACTCGGCCGTCGCCCGGTCCTGGCAGACGACGAGCAGCAGGGGCGGCAGCCCGTACTTCTCGTGCAGGTACGCGCAGTAGTAAGCCCAGCTGCCGGGTTTCGCCGGGTCCTTCCTGCCCTGTGCCTCGACGGCGACGAGGAAGCCGCCGTCCGCCGCGGTCTCGAAGCGCAGCAGGGTGTCGACGCGGCGTTCGACGGGCCGGGCCTCGGTGAGGTCGGTGGGCAGGGCCTCCACCGAGGTGGGGTGGGGGAGGTCGACGCCGAGCACCTCGGAGACCCGGGAGAAGAGTTCCGGATACTCCTGGAAGATGCGGTGCATCGCCTCATGGGGTGAGCTGACCACGGGTCTCCTGTTCGGATGTGGCGGAGGCGCGGCAGCCGCCGCACACTCCCGGTTCGGGTGCGCGGAACGCGCGGTCGCAGCGGTCGCAGTTCCGGAGCGGGTGCGCCGTGCGGGCGGGGGACGCGGCGGGCGGTGGGAGCTCGGCGGTGAGCCGGTGGGCCAGGAACGCGGCCGGGCGGCGCAGCGGTTCCGGCGGCAGGTGCGCGGTCAGGGCGTGCCGTACGCCCTCGGGGCCGGCGTCCCGCTCCAGCCAGGCGGCGACGCCGGGAGCGAGGTGCTCGGTGTCGCGGGCGGACAGCAGCAGGCGCGGGTCGTGGCGGTGCAGCCCGGCGAGCAGCTCGGTCGCGGCCCGGAGGAGGGCCGGGGCGGGGTGGGCGGGCTGCGGTACGCGCAGCGGCGCGGGCGTCCGGCGGGGCGGCCGGGCGGGCTTCCCGCCGCACTGCGGGCCCGCGCCGCTCTGCGGAGCCGTACCGCGCTCCGGGTCCGCGGAGCGCTCCGGGACCGTGCCGTGTTCCGGGCCCGCACCGCCCCGCAGGACCGTGCCGCGCTGCGGGCCGGGCGATGGTGCCACGGGGGCGTCGGTCTGCGGCGCCCGGCCGCCGGGGGAGGGCTGGTTGCAGGAGAGCGTCCGGGTGGTGATCCGTCCGTCGGGGGCGCGCTCCCGTACGCGCCGCAGGTAGCCGTGGGCCTCCAGTTCGCGCAGGGCGCCCGCGATCCGCTGGGCGCCCTCGGGGAAGCGGGCGGCGAGGGTCTTGATGTCGACGCGGGCTCCGGTCGGCAGTGACTGGATGTGCACGGCGAGCCCGATGGCGAGGAGCGATAACTGCTCGTGCTGGGCGAGGTGGTTGCCGATCACGGTGAAGCGGCTGGTGTGCCGGGTGTTGACGTGGACGACCCCGGACGAGTGGTGTGCGGGCCGCTTTCCGGCAACCCGGAGCGAGGCGTGCGAGGGCACGCTAGGGTGCTGAGCATCCATCAGGAAGGTCTCTTCTTCCTCGTGGTCAGGCCCTCGCCTGGGAGTGCGAATCCCGGCGGGGGCCGACGCATATGCGCGGTGGTGTCGCGGTGAGCGTAGAACGCGCACCCCTGCGTTCGACCAGCCGGTTTGACCAGGTTCACTCGACAGGGTGAGACCGCCCGCGGGGTGGGCGGGGCGGGGCTGGGAAGGGTTCTTTCCCTTCGTCCGTTCCTTGGGAAGGACCACCGGGCCCACCGGAACGGGGTCGCTCGTGTTCCGGCACGAGGTCCAGCTCGGCCCACACCGTCTTGCGCGGCACCGGCCCCTCCACGACGCCCCACCGGTCGGCCAGGGCGTCGACGATCAGCAGCCCGCGTCCGCTCTCGCTGCCGTCGGGAGGGACCCGGGGCGAGGAGGCGGGCACCCGCTCGGCACGCGTGTCGGTCACCTCGACGCGCAGGACGCGGTCCGCGTCGGTGAGGCGCAGGGCGAGCAGGAAGGCCCGCCCCGGTACCCGGCCGTGCAGAGCCGCGTTGGCGGCGAGTTCCGCGACGACCTGGAGGGTGTCGCCGGCCACGCCCCGTGTCGCGTCGTGACCGCGCAACCACAGGGCGGCGAGCTCCCGCGCGAGCCGGGCCCCCGCCCGGGAGGGGTGCAGCTGCATGCCGAAGTCCCGTACTCCCGCAAGCGGTTGAGTATCGCTGTGGTCCATGTCACGGATCGTGGCCCCCTCTCGCATGTGGCGACCAGTGATTCCCCGCATGCGTACAGTCACTTTCCGTGGCGCCCCGCCCCCTGTAGGGAACTGTCCACGGGACACGGGTGAGGGCGCGCGGTCGCAGTGGCACAGGGGAGGCGAAGCGGTTGGCGACGGAAGTGAACGGGGTGCGGCGGCCCGCGGAGGACGGGGACGAGCCGGGCTGGGAGGTGGACCCGGACGACGAGTCGGGCGCGGCGGTGGTCGCGACGGTGGGGCGTCAGCTCAAGCTCCGTCGGGAGGCCGCCGGCCTGAGGGCGGCGGAGTTCGGCCGTCTGATCGGGTACGGCGAGGACCTGGTCTACAAGGTGGAGGCGGGCAAGCGGATCCCCAGGCCCGAGTACCTGGACAAGGCGGACAGGGCCTTGAAGGCGGGGGGCCTGATCGCCGCGATGAAGAGGGACGTGGAGGAGGTCCGGTATCCAAAGAAGGTGCGGGAGCTGGCGAAGCTGGAGGCCAGGGCGGTCGAGATCGGCGTGTACGCCAGCCACGGGATCCACGGCCTGCTGCAGACGGAGGGGCACGCGCGGGTCCTGCTGGAAACCCGACAGCCGCCGTACTCGCGGGACGAGGTGGAGCGAGGGGTGGCGGGCCGCATGGCCAGGCGCTCCGTCTTCGACCGGACGCCGTCTCCCTCTCTCAGCTTCGTCTTGGAAGAGGCAGCGCTGCGACGGCCGATCGGAGGCAGAATGGAGTGGCATCGGCAGCTCGAACGCCTGCTGGAGATCGGCCAGTTGCGCAGCGTATCGCTCCAGGTGATGCTGACGAACGTTGAGATCCACCCTGGATTGGGCGGGGGGATCGAAGTGCTGAAGTTCGTGGACGGTACGGCGATCGGGCGCTCTGACGGGGCGTTCAACGGTCGCGTGGTGTCGGATCCGAAGCAGATGCAGATCCTGGAACTGCGCTATGGCACGATCCGCGCGCAGGCTCTCACCCCGCGGGAGACGCTGGCCTTCATCAAGCGAGTGCTGGGAGAAACATGAGCATTGACACCTCTGCCGAGTGCGGCTCCTCGCTGGAGTGGACCAAGAGCAGCTACAGCAGCAGTGGCAATGACGCCGACTGCGTCGAGGTCGCCATCGCCCCTGGCGCCGTCCACATCCGTGACTCCAAGGACATCGACGGCCCCCGGCTGGCCGTCGTGCTCCGCGCATGGGTCGGCTTCGTGGGGTATGCGTCGCGACACTGACGGTATCCGCGGATGTCCCGTGCCCGGTCGACCGCGCGGGGTGTCCGCTTCCCTGTCGGGGAGGGTCACCCGACCCCACCCACCGGCGTCGGGTACACGCGTTCGATACAGGCCCACCGGCCCGCCCCCGGTGCCGGGTACGGCGCGGGGCCGGCCGCCAGGGGCGGAAGCGGCCGCGGAGCACCGGTCGGGCCGACGGCGCCGGGGTCAGGCCCCCCGGCGGAAGCGGGCGCTACGCTGCCGTACGAGCCCGGGGTGTCCCCTCCCGCACGGGCCTCGCGGGCCCGCCTCGCGGGCGCCCGCCCGCGCGCGCCGGTTTGATCGATACCGCCGCCGGGGTATTCTCTTCGGCTCGATTGGCGCACGCAGTGCCACGTGTGGCAGACTGTCCGGGTTGCTCGGTTGCGTGCCGATGCTGCGCGCCTCCCGCCGGGAGGACCGGAAGCGAGTCCCACAGTACTCGTCGTCCCTGCGTGGGGCGGACGTACGGGAATCTTCCGGGAAGTGTCAGCGGGGCGCCTACCAGGCACCCGGTGGGTGTCTTCCCCCGGACCGCGGTCCCAGGCCCGCACCCCCTTGGTTGGGAAATCCTTCGGGAGATCTTCGTAGAGGGAGTGCGACACGCCCGACCGCGTGGGTCGGAGAAGACAGAAGCTCACCAGGTTCCAGAGCGTTACGAGAGACAGGACTACTGAGTAGCCATGGCGGGACAGAAGATCCGCATCCGGCTCAAGGCCTACGACCACGAGGTCATCGACTCCTCGGCGAAGAAGATCGTCGAGACGGTGACCCGCACTGGTGCGTCGGTCGCGGGCCCGGTGCCGCTGCCCACTGAGAAGAACGTGTACTGCGTCATCAAGTCGCCGCACAAGTACAAGGACTCGCGCGAGCACTTCGAGATGCGCACGCACAAGCGCCTCATCGACATCCTCGACCCCACGCCGAAGACGGTTGACTCGCTCATGCGCCTCGACCTGCCGGCCGGCGTCGACATCGAGATCAAGCTCTGAGGTGACGCGCGAGATGGCTAAGAACATTAAGGGCGTCCTGGGCGAGAAGCTCGGCATGACCCAGGTCTGGGACGAGAACAACCGGGTCGTCCCGGTGACCGTCGTCAAGGCCGGTCCCTGCGTCGTCACCCAGGTCCGCACGAACGACAACGACGGCTACGAGTCGGTCCAGATCGCCTTCGGCGAGATCGACCCGCGCAAGGTGAACAAGCCCCTCAAGGGCCACTTCGCCAAGGCCGACGTCACCCCGCGCCGCCACCTGGTGGAGATCCGCACCGCTGACGCCTCCGAGTACACCCTCGGCCAGGAGATCACCGCTGCGGTCTTCGAGGCCGGCGTCAAGGTCGACGTCACCGGCAAGAGCAAGGGCAAGGGCTTCGCCGGTGTCATGAAGCGCCACAACTTCCGTGGTCTGGGCGCCGGTCACGGTACCCAGCGCAAGCACCGCTCGCCCGGTTCCATCGGTGGCTGCGCCACCCCGGGCCGCGTGTTCAAGGGCCTCCGCATGGCGGGCCGCATGGGCAACGAGCGGGTCACCACCCAGAACCTGACCGTCCACGCCGTTGACGCGGAGAAGGGTCTGCTGCTCATCAAGGGCGCGGTTCCTGGTCCGAACGGCGGCCTCGTCCTGGTCCGTACCGCGGCCAAGGGGGCCTGAGGTAACCGATGAGCACCATTGACATCCTTTCGCCGGCAGGCGACAAGGCCGGGACCGTCGAGCTCCCCGCGGAGATCTTCGACGCGAAGACCAGCGTTCCGCTGATCCACCAGGTCGTCGTCGCCCAGCTGGCCGCTGCCCGTCAGGGCACGCACAAGACCAAGACCCGTGGCGAAGTCCGCGGCGGTGGCAAGAAGCCCTACCGCCAGAAGGGCACCGGCCGCGCCCGTCAGGGTTCGACCCGCGCCCCGCAGTTCGCCGGTGGTGGCGTCGTCCACGGCCCCGTGCCGCGTGACTACTCCCAGCGGACCCCGAAGAAGATGAAGGCCGCCGCCCTGCGCGGTGCCCTCTCCGACCGGGCCCGCCACTCGCGTATCCACGTCGTCACCGGCGTGGTCGAGGGTGAGATCTCCACCAAGGCCGCCAAGACGCTGTTCGGCAAGATCTCGGAGCGCAAGAACCTGCTCCTGGTCGTCGAGCGCTCCGACGAGGCCGCGTGGCTCTCCGCCCGCAACCTGCCCCAGGTGCACATCCTGGAGCCGGGCCAGCTGAACACGTACGACGTGCTCGTCTCCGACGACGTGGTCTTCACCAAGGCCGCCTTCGAGTCCTTCGTGTCTGGCCCCAAGGCCGTTGAGACCGAAGGGAGCGACGCCTGATGACTGAGGCCGTCGTCACCAGCAAGACCTTCACGGACCCGCGCGACATTCTCGTCAAGCCGGTTGTCTCCGAGAAGAGCTACGCGCTGCTGGACGAGAACAAGTACACGTTCGTCGTCGACCCGCGCGCCAACAAGACCCAGATCAAGCAGGCCGTCGAGGCGGTCTTCTCGGTCAAGGTCACCGGGGTCAACACGATCAACCGGCAGGGCAAGCGCAAGCGCACCCGCACCGGTTACGGCAAGCGCGCCAACACGAAGCGCGCCATCGTGACCCTTGCCGAGGGCAACCGTATCGACATCTTCGGCGGTCCGACCGCCTAAGGGCGGTCTGGATCGTCCGAATATCGGACGAGGACTGAGAAATGGGTATCCGCAAGTACAAGCCGACGACTCCGGGCCGTCGTGGCTCCAGCGTCGCCGACTTTGTCGAGATCACGCGGTCCACGCCGGAGAAGTCGCTGGTCCGCCCCCTGCACAGCAAGGGCGGCCGTAACAACACCGGTCGTGTGACCGTCCGCCACCAGGGCGGTGGCCACAAGCGCGCCTACCGAGTGATCGACTTCCGTCGTCACGACAAGGACGGCGTGCCGGCGAAGGTCGCTCACATCGAGTACGACCCGAACCGCACCGCGCGCATCGCGCTCCTGCACTACGCGGACGGCGAGAAGCGCTACATCATCGCCCCCCGTGGCCTGAACCAGGGCGACCGGATCGAGAACGGTCCCGGCGCTGACATCAAGCCCGGCAACAACCTGGCGCTGCGCAACATCCCGGTCGGTACCACGATCCACGCGATCGAGCTCCGTCCCGGTGGTGGCGCCAAGTTCGCCCGCTCCGCGGGTGCCTCCGTGCAGCTGCTCGCGAAGGAGGGCTCGATGGCCCACCTCCGCATGCCGTCCGGTGAGATCCGCCTGGTCGACGTCCGCTGCCGCGCCACGATCGGCGAGGTCGGCAACGCCGAGCAGTCGAACATCAACTGGGGCAAGGCCGGCCGCAAGCGCTGGCTGGGCGTCCGCCCGACCGTCCGCGGTGTGGCGATGAACCCGGTTGACCACCCGCACGGTGGTGGTGAGGGCAAGACCTCCGGTGGTCGCCACCCGGTCTCCCCGTGGGGTCAGAAGGAGGGTCGTACTCGTTCTCCCAAGAAGGCGAGCAACAAGTACATCGTCCGCCGCCGCAAGACGAACAAGAAGCGCTAGGAGCGGGTTTAGATGCCGCGTAGTCTCAAGAAGGGGCCCTTCGTCGACGACCACCTGATCAAGAAGGTGGACACTCAGAACGAAGCCGGCACCAAGAACGTCATCAAGACCTGGTCCCGTCGCTCGATGATCGTCCCGGCCATGCTCGGCCACACGATCGCGGTGCACAACGGCAAGACCCACATCCCGGTGTTCGTCACCGAGTCGATGGTCGGCCACAAGCTCGGCGAGTTCTCGCCGACTCGCACCTTCCGCGGCCACGTCAAGGACGACCGGAAGTCGAAGCGCCGCTAACGCGGGGTGACAGACCATGACGAACGTGTCAGACACTGAAGGGACAACCATGGAAGCCAGGGCCCAGGCGCGGTACATCCGCGTCACGCCCATGAAGGCCCGCCGCGTGGTGGACCTCATCCGTGGCATGGACGCCACGGAGGCTCAGGCGGTCCTGCGTTTCGCCCCGCAGGCCGCGAGCGTGCCGGTCAAGAAGGTGCTGGACAGCGCCATCGCGAACGCCGCGCACAACTACGACCAGACGGACGCCTCCGCGCTGTACATCAGCGAGGCGTACGTGGATGAGGGTCCGACCCTGAAGCGGTTCCGGCCGCGCGCCCAGGGCCGCGCCTACCGGATCCGTAAGCGGACCAGCCACATCACCGTGGTCGTCAGCAGCAAGGAAGGAACCCGGTAATGGGCCAGAAGGTAAACCCGCATGGGTTCCGGCTCGGCATCACCACCGACTTCAAGTCGCGCTGGTACGCCGACAAGCTGTACAAGGACTACGTCAAGGAAGACGTCGCCATCCGTCGGATGATGACGTCCGGCATGGAGCGCGCCGGCATCTCCAAGGTGGAGATCGAGCGCACCCGTGACCGCGTCCGCGTGGACATCCACACCGCCCGTCCGGGCATCGTCATCGGCCGCCGCGGCGCCGAGGCCGACCGCATCCGCGGCGACCTCGAGAAGCTCACCGGCAAGCAGGTCCAGCTGAACATCCTCGAGGTCAAGAACCCCGAGGTCGACGCTCAGCTCGTGGCCCAGGCCGTTGCCGAGCAGCTGTCCTCCCGCGTCTCCTTCCGCCGTGCCATGCGCAAGAGCATGCAGTCGGCGATGAAGGCCGGCGCCAAGGGCATCAAGATCCAGTGTGGTGGCCGTCTCGGCGGCGCCGAGATGTCCCGCTCGGAGTTCTACCGCGAGGGCCGTGTGCCGCTGCACACGCTCCGCGCGAACGTCGAGTACGGCTTCTTCGAGGCCAAGACCACCTTCGGCCGCATCGGCGTGAAGGTCTGGATCTACAAGGGCGACGTCAAGAACATCGCCGAGGTTCGCGCCGAGAACGCCGCTGCCCGCGCCGGCAACCGCCCGGCCCGCGGCGGTGCCGACCGCCCGGCCCGCGGTGGCCGTGGTGGCGAGCGTGGCGGTCGCGGCCGCAAGCCGCAGCAGAACGCCGCTGCCGAGGCCCCCAAGGCCGAGGCCGCTGCCGCTGCTCCGGCTGAGAGCACCGGAACGGAGGCCTGACCGAAATGCTGATCCCCCGTAGGGTCAAGCACCGCAAGCAGCACCACCCGAAGCGCAGCGGTATGTCCAAGGGTGGTACGCAGGTTGCGTTCGGCGAGTACGGCATCCAGGCCCTGACTCCGGCGTACGTGACCAACCGCCAGATCGAGGCGGCTCGTATCGCGATGACCCGCCACATCAAGCGTGGCGGCAAGGTCTGGATCAACATCTACCCGGACCGCCCGCTGACCAAGAAGCCCGCCGAGACCCGCATGGGTTCCGGTAAGGGTTCCCCTGAGTGGTGGGTCGCGAACGTCAAGCCCGGTCGGGTGATGTTCGAGCTGTCCTACCCGAACGAGAAGATTGCGCGTGAGGCGCTTACCCGCGCTGCTCACAAGCTTCCGATGAAGTGCCGGATCGTTCGGCGCGAGGCAGGTGAGGCGTGATGTCGGCCGGTACCAAGGCGTCCGAGCTGCGCGAGCTGGGCAACGAGGAGCTTGTCGGCAAGCTCCGCGAGGCCAAGGAAGAGCTGTTCAACCTCCGTTTCCAGGCGGCGACCGGGCAGCTCGAGAACCACGGCCGGCTGAAGGCCGTCCGCAAGGACATCGCCCGGATCTACACCCTCATGCGTGAGCGTGAGCTCGGCATCGAGACGGTGGAGAGCGCCTGATGAGCGAGAACAACGTGACTGAGAAGACTGAAGCGCGCGGCTTCCGCAAGACCCGCGAGGGTTACGTCGTCAGCGACAAGATGGACAAGACCGTCGTCGTCGCCGTCGAGGACCGCGTCAAGCACGCCCTGTACGGCAAGGTCATCCGCCGTACGAACAAGCTCAAGGCGCACGACGAGCAGAACGCCGCGGGTGTCGGCGACCGCGTCCTCCTCATGGAGACCCGGCCGCTGTCCGCGACGAAGCGCTGGCGCGTCGTCGAGATCCTCGAGAAGGCCAAGTAATCACTTGAAGGGGTAACCCTTCAGGTTCGTTCCGCCAGGCTCGGTGTCCCGTGGGTTCGCCCACGGGCACCGGGAACCGGCAGACAATCAGGAGATAGACGTGATCCAGCAGGAGTCGCGACTTCGTGTCGCCGACAACACTGGTGCGAAGGAGATCCTTTGCATCCGTGTGCTCGGTGGCTCCGGTCGCCGCTACGCGGGCATCGGTGACGTCATCGTCGCCACCGTCAAGGACGCGATCCCCGGTGGCAACGTGAAGAAGGGTGACGTCGTCAAGGCGGTCATCGTTCGCACCGTCAAGGAGCGCCGCCGCCAGGACGGCTCGTACATCCGCTTCGACGAGAACGCCGCCGTCATTCTGAAGAACGACGGCGACCCTCGCGGCACCCGTATCTTCGGCCCGGTCGGCCGTGAGCTGCGCGAGAAGAAGTTCATGAAGATCATCTCGCTCGCGCCGGAGGTGCTGTAAGCATGAAGATCAAGAAGGGTGACCTGGTCCAGGTCATCACCGGCAAGGACAAGGGCAAGCAGGGCAAGGTCATCGCGGCCTTCCCCCGCGAGGACCGCGTCCTGGTCGAGGGTGTCAACCGGGTCAAGAAGCACACCAAGGCGAACCAGCCGGGCCGCGCCTCGCAGGCCGGCGGCATCGTCACGGTCGAAGCCCCCATCCACGTGAGCAACGTTCAGCTCGTGGTGGAGAAGGACGGCAACAAGGTCGTGACCCGCGTCGGTTACCGCTTCGACGAGGACGGCAACAAGATCCGCGTTGCCAAGCGGACGGGTGAGGACATCTGATGGCTACCACCACGACCCCGCGTCTGAAGACGAAGTACCGCGAGGAGATCCTCGGCAAGCTGCGTGACGAGTTCAAGTACGAGAACGTCATGCAGGTTCCGGGCCTCGTCAAGATCGTGGTCAACATGGGTGTGGGCGACGCCGCCCGCGACTCCAAGCTGATCGAGGGCGCCATCCGCGACCTCACCACGATCACCGGTCAGAAGCCGGCCGTCACCAAGGCCCGCAAGTCCATCGCGCAGTTCAAGCTGCGTGAGGGCCAGCCGATCGGTGCCCACGTCACGCTCCGTGGCGACCGCATGTGGGAGTTCCTGGACCGCACCCTGTCGCTCGCGCTGCCGCGCATCCGCGACTTCCGCGGTCTGTCCCCGAAGCAGTTCGACGGCCGTGGCAACTACACCTTCGGTCTCACGGAGCAGGTCATGTTCCACGAGATCGACCAGGACAAGATCGACCGGGTCCGGGGCATGGACATCACCGTGGTCACCACGGCGACCAACGACGACGAGGGTCGTGCCCTCCTCCGTCACCTCGGCTTCCCGTTCAAGGAGAACTGACCGTGGCGAAGAAGGCTCTGATCGCTAAGGCCGCCCGCAAGCCGAAGTTCGGTGTGCGCGCGTACACCCGCTGCCAGCGCTGCGGCCGGCCCCACTCCGTCTACCGCAAGTTCGGCCTGTGCCGCGTGTGCCTTCGTGAGATGGCTCACCGTGGCGAGCTGCCGGGCGTGACCAAGAGCTCCTGGTAATCAACCCAGTTGGGTTGATGCCAGGCTCTCGGTAAGCATCTGGTCGGCAGGGGCCCTTCTCCACATGCCGTAGGCTTGTGGGGTTGGGCGCCTGCCGCCCGTACGACTTACTACGCCGTAGGTCCCCGCACCGCACCCGTCCCGCCCATGAGCGGGGAGAGGGATGGCGCATACAGGAAACCCCGGCGAGAGAGGCCGAAGGCCAATTCATGACCATGACTGATCCGATCGCAGACATGCTTACGCGTCTGCGGAACGCGAACTCGGCGTACCACGACACCGTGACGATGCCGCACAGCAAGATCAAGTCCCACATCGCGGAGATCCTCAAGCAGGAGGGCTTCATCACGGGCTGGAAGGTCGAGGACGCCGAGGTCGGCAAGAACCTCGTCCTCGAGCTGAAGTTCGGCCCGAACCGTGAGCGCTCCATCGCGGGCATCAAGCGGATCTCGAAGCCCGGTCTCCGGGTCTACGCGAAGTCCACCAATCTGCCGAAGGTCCTCGGTGGTCTCGGCGTGGCGATCATCTCCACGTCGCACGGCCTCCTGACCGGCCAGCAGGCGCAGAAGAAGGGCGTGGGTGGGGAAGTCCTCGCCTACGTCTGGTAGTCGGGAACGGAGGAAAAGCCAATGTCGCGTATCGGCAAGCTCCCCATCACGGTTCCCGCCGGCGTGGACGTCACCATCGATGGCCGTACGGTCCAGGTGAAGGGCCCCAAGGGCACCCTCAGCCACACCGTCGCCGCGCCGATCGAGATCGTCAAGGGTGAGGACGGCGTTCTGAACGTCACCCGCCCCAACGATGAGCGTCAGAACAAGGCCCTGCACGGCCTGTCCCGCACGCTGGTGGCCAACATGATCACCGGTGTGACCCAGGGGTACACGAAGGCGCTCGAGATCAGCGGTGTCGGTTACCGCGTCGCCGCGAAGGGCTCCGACCTGGAGTTCCAGCTCGGCTACAGCCACCCGATCCTCGTCGAGGCGCCCGAGGGCATCTCGTTCAAGGTCGACTCGCCGACCAAGTTCTCGGTCGAGGGCATCGACAAGCAGAAGGTCGGCGAGGTCGCCGCGAACATCCGCAAGCTGCGCAAGCCCGACCCGTACAAGGCCAAGGGCGTGAAGTACGCGGGCGAGGTCATCCGCCGCAAGGTCGGAAAGGCTGGTAAGTAAGCCATGGCATACGGCGTGAAGATTGCCAAGGGCAAGGCCTACAAGGGCGCTGCTCTGAAGCGTCGCCACATCCGCATCCGCAAGAAGGTCTCGGGTACCGCTGAGCGTCCGCGCCTGGTCGTGACCCGGTCCAACCGTGGGATCACCGCCCAGGTCATCGACGACATCGCGGGTCACACCGTGGCGTCGGCGTCGACCCTGGACGCGTCCATCCGCGGCGGCGAAGGCGACAAGTCGGCCAAGGCCCAGCAGGTCGGCAAGCTCGTCGCCGAGCGCGCCAAGGCCGCCGGCGTCGAGGCTGTCGTGTTCGACCGTGGCGGCAACAGGTACGCCGGGCGCATCGCCGCCCTGGCGGACGCCGCCCGCGAAGCCGGCCTGAAGTTCTGAGCCGGTTCCGTAGCTCAGCGGAAAACGAAGAGAGGTAATTCCAATGGCTGGACCCCAGCGCCGCGGAAGCGGTGCCGGTGGCGGCGAGCGGCGGGACCGGAAGGGCCGTGACGGCGGCGCTGCTGCCGCCGAGAAGACCGCGTACGTTGAGCGCGTCGTCGCGATCAACCGCGTCGCCAAGGTTGTGAAGGGTGGTCGTCGCTTCAGCTTCACCGCGCTGGTCGTGGTGGGCGACGGTGACGGCACCGTGGGTGTCGGTTACGGCAAGGCCAAGGAGGTGCCGGCCGCCATCGCCAAGGGTGTTGAGGAGGCCAAGAAGCACTTCTTCAAGGTCCCGCGCATCCAGGGCACCATCCCGCACCCGATCACGGGCGAGAAGGCCGCGGGCGTCGTCCTGCTCAAGCCTGCTTCCCCCGGTACCGGCGTCATCGCCGGTGGCCCGGTGCGTGCCGTGCTCGAGTGCGCCGGCGTCCACGACATCCTGTCGAAGTCGCTCGGCTCGTCCAACGCGATCAACATCGTGCACGCGACCGTGGAGGCCCTGAAGGGCCTGCAGCGTCCCGAGGAGATCGCGGCCCGCCGCGGTCTGCCCCTCGAGGACGTCGCCCCCGCGGCCCTGCTGCGTGCGCGTGCCGGGGTGGGTGCGTAATGGCTCGCCTCAAGATCACGCAGACGAAGTCGTACATCGGCAGCAAGCAGAACCACCGTGACACCCTGCGTTCCCTTGGTCTCAAGGGCATCAACACGCAGGTCGTCAAGGAGGACCGCCCCGAGTTCCGCGGCATGGTGCACACCGTCCGCCACCTCGTGACGGTCGAGGAGGTCGACTGATCATGGCGGAGAACAACCCGCTCAAGATCCACAACCTCCGTCCCGCCCCGGGCGCCAAGACCGCGAAGACCCGTGTGGGTCGCGGTGAGGCGTCGAAGGGTAAGACGGCCGGTCGTGGTACCAAGGGCACGAAGGCCCGTTACCAGGTTCCGGAGCGCTTCGAGGGTGGCCAGATGCCCCTCCACATGCGTCTCCCGAAGCTGAAGGGCTTCAAGAACCCGTTCAAGACCGAGTACCAGGTCGTGAACCTGGACAAGCTCGCCTCCCTCTACCCCGAGGGTGGCGAGGTGACGGTCGCCGACCTGGTCGCCAAGGGCGCGGTTCGCAAGAACCAGCTCGTCAAGGTGCTGGGTCAGGGCGAGGTCTCCGTGGCGCTGCAGGTGACGGTCGACGCCGTCTCCGGCTCCGCCAAGGAGAAGATCACCGCCGCCGGCGGAACGGTCACCGAGCTCGTCTGAGCCTCGGCTTGACGTGAAGGCCTGGTGAGGCGCCTCAGGGCGCTTCACCAGGCCTTTCCCATGTTCCGGGCCCAGCGCCCGAGTTGGGGCCCCAGAGGCCCCGTACGCCCCGTACCGGGCCGTACGGGGCTTCCGTGCCCGCTGCGGCCGTCCCGCCCCCGGCGCCCCGCGCCGGCCGTCCCGCCCCGATCGCCCCGTCTTCGGCCGTCCCGTCCCGATCGCCCCCGCCCCGGCCGGCGCCGTACCGGACCGGGGAAGCGGAGGGGGAGGGGCGTCGCCCGTCGCGCCCGGGGTGCGGAGCCGGAGCGTCCCGTTCCGGGGGGCCCGCGCGGGTGGTCCCGGCCGTCAGGCCGGGTGGGGGACTCGTCCCGCTTGCGGGTGAACGTGGGGGTGGGAGCGGGGGTTCCGGCTGCCGGGTTCGGGGCGTGGGAGGTCACAGATGTTTCCCGTGTGCCGCATGGCCGGGTAGGGTGGCGCCATTAATCTTCGGGCGGCCTGTGCCAGCACAGCGCCGCCCTGCCAAGTAACCGCTGATTCTTCAAACCCGTCGCCTCTGACGCGCTAGCTCGGGGGTCGCAGGAGGCACCGTGCTCACCGCGTTCGCCCGGGCGTTCAAGACGCCCGACCTGCGTAAGAAGCTGCTCTTCACGTTCGGCATCATCGTGCTCTACCGGCTCGGTGCGCACATCCCCGTTCCCGGTGTGAACTACGAGAACGTCCAGCAATGTGTCAAGCAGGCCCAGCAGGGCAACAACAACCTGCTCGGCCTGATGGACATGTTCAGCGGTGGTGCCCTGCTGCAGATCACCATCTTCGCGCTCGGCATCATGCCGTACATCACGGCGAGCATCATCCTTCAGCTGCTGACCGTGGTCATCCCGCGGCTCGAGGCCCTGAAGAAGGAGGGCCAGTCCGGGCAGGCGAAGATCACGCAGTACACGCGTTACCTGACCGTCGCCCTGGCCATCCTGCAGGGCACCGGCCTGGTCGCCACCGCCAAGAGCGGTGCGCTGTTCAGCGGCTGCAGCGTCGCCAGCCAGATCGTCCCGGACCAGTCGATCTTCACCATCATCGTCATGGTCATCACCATGACCGCCGGCACCGCCCTCGTCATGTGGCTCGGTGAGCTGGTCACCGACCGCGGCGTCGGCAACGGCATGTCGATCCTGATGTTCATCTCGATCGCCGCCGGCTTCCCCGGCTCCCTGTGGGCCATCAAGGAGAGCGGCAAGCTCGCCAAGGGCTGGATCGAGTTCGGCACGGTCATCCTGATCGGCTTCGTGATGGTCGCCCTGGTGGTCTTCGTCGAGCAGGCCCAGCGCCGCATCCCGGTCCAGTACGCGAAGCGCATGATCGGTCGCCGCTCGTACGGCGGCACCTCGACGTACATCCCTCTCAAGGTGAACCAGGCGGGTGTGATTCCCGTCATCTTCGCCTCGTCGCTGCTCTACATCCCGATCCTGATCGTCCAGTTCGCGGGCAACAGCACCTCGGGTTGGTCTGCGTGGATTCAGCAGCATTTGGTGGACGGCAAGCCCATCCACACGGTGATCTACTTCTTCCTCATCGTGTTCTTCGCCTTCTTCTACGTCGCCATCTCCTTCAACCCCGAGGAAGTGGCCGACAACATGAAGAAGTATGGTGGCTTCATCCCGGGCATCCGGGCTGGTCGACCTACTGCTGAGTACTTGAGCTACGTGCTCAACCGGATCACTTGGCCCGGCTCGCTGTACCTGGGTCTGATCGCTCTTGTGCCGACGATGGCGTTGGCGGGCTTCGGCGGTGCGAACGCCAACTTCCCGTTCGGCGGGACGAGCATCCTCATCATCGTGGGTGTGGGGCTGGAGACCGTGAAGCAGATCGAGAGCCAGCTCCAGCAGCGCAATTACGAAGGGTTCCTCCGCTGATGCGAATCGTCCTCGTCGGACCACCCGGAGCAGGCAAGGGGACGCAGGCCGCGTTCCTCGCCAGGAATCTGTCGATTCCGCACATCTCCACGGGTGACCTGTTCCGGGCAAACATCAGTCAGGGCACGGAGCTGGGCAAGCAGGCCAAGGCGTACATGGACGCCGGCAACCTGGTGCCCGACGAGGTCACGATCGGGATGGCCAAGGACCGCATGGACCAGCCGGACGCCGAGAACGGCTTCCTGCTCGACGGCTTCCCGCGCAACGTCGCCCAGGCGAAGGCGCTCGACGCCACGCTCGAGGCCGCGGACATGAAGCTGGACGCCGTCCTGGACCTGGAGGTCCCCGAGGACGAGGTCGTGAAGCGGATCGCGGGCCGCCGCATCTGCCGCAACGACAGCGCACACGTCTTCCACGTGACGTACTCCCCGCCGAAGCAGGAGGGCGTCTGCGACGTCTGCGGCGGCGAGCTGTACCAGCGTGACGACGACTCCGAGGGCACGGTCCGCACGCGGCTGGAGGTCTACCACACGCAGACCGAGCCGATCATCGACCACTACCGGGCCCAGGGCCTGGTGGTCACGATCTCCGCGCTTGGCAAGGTCGACGAGGTGACCGACCGGGCCATGGCGGCGCTCCGCGGCGAGCACGCCGCGTAGGTCACCGCCGACCTGCGACACCCCCCCCGGGGACCGGGCCCCGCCCGACCGGGAGGACGCCACGCACGTTCCGCGCTTCGGCCGCGGCGCCCTTCCCGGGCGCCGCGGCCGAAGCCGTTGGCGCGGGCCCGCCCGTATCGTTGTACCGAGAGCTTCCCCCCGACCGTCGAGAAGTCCGAGAAAGGCGTTTGCCGTCATGGTGCAGATCAAGACCCCGGAGCAGATCGCGAAGATGCGCGAGGCGGGGCTGGTCGTCGCGGCCATCCACGCGGCCACGCGCGAGGTGGCCGTGCCCGGCGCCACCACCAAGGACCTGGACGAGGCGGCGCGGAAGGTGATCGCCGAGCACGGGGCGAAGTCGAACTTCCTCGGGTACGGCGGGTTCCCGGCGACGATCTGCACCTCGGTGAACGAGGTCGTGGTCCACGGCATCCCGAGCGACGACGTCGTCCTGAAGGACGGCGACATCATCTCGATCGACGCGGGCGCCATCGTCGACGGCTGGCACGGCGACGCGGCGTACACGGCGTTCGTCGGGTCCGGGCACGCGCCGGAGCTGATCGAGCTGTCGCGGGTGACCGAGGAGTCGATGTGGGCCGGCATCGCCGCGATGAGGAACGGCAACCGGCTGGTGGACATCTCCCGCGCCATCGAGACGTACATCCGCCGGCAGCCGAAGCCGGGCGGCGGCAAGTACGGCATCGTCGAGGACTACGGCGGCCACGGCATCGGCAGCGAGATGCACATGGACCCGCACCTGCTGAACTACGTGTCGCGCAAGCGCGGCAAGGGCCCGAAGCTGGTGCCCGGCTTCTGCCTGGCGATCGAGCCGATGGTGTCCCTCGGCACGCCGCGCACGGAGGTCCTGGAGGACGACTGGACCGTCATCACGACGGACGGCACGTGGTCCTCCCACTGGGAGCACTCGGTGGCGCTGACGGAGGCCGGCCCCCTGGTGCTGACGGCCCCGGACGGCGGCCGCGCGAAGCTCGCCGAGCTGGGCGTCACGGCCGCCCCGGACCCGCTGGCCTGACGGCCGCCCCGGCCCCCCGGCCCGACGCCCCCCGACCCGCCCGCCCGGGCCCCGTCCGACACGGTCCCGAGACCGCTCGGGCGGCCGGGGCTTAGGGATCTTGGGGGGTGGGGAGGCTGGGGGATTCGTCTTTTCGTAGGGCCTCGCGTAGACTGATGCGTCGGCTCTCGTGTACCAGCGTGCCCGCACGCGGCAGCGAAAGTCGATCAAGGTAGCCGATTCGAAGGGCGAAGCGTGGCCAAGAAGCAAGGTGCCATCGAGATTGAGGGCACCGTGATCGAGTCCCTGCCGAACGCCATGTTCAAGGTGGAGCTCCAGAACGGTCACAAGGTCCTCGCGCACATCAGCGGCAAGATGCGGATGCACTACATCCGTATCCTCCCGGATGACCGGGTCGTCGTGGAGCTCTCTCCGTACGACCTGACGCGTGGCCGGATCGTCTACCGCTACAAGTAGATCTTGTCCGCGCCCCTTCGCCGGGGTGCTGGCACTGACCCGGAGAACCTCACATCCCATGAAGGTCAAGCCGAGCGTCAAGAAGATCTGCGACAAGTGCAAGGTGATCCGCCGTCACGGCCGGGTCATGGTCATCTGCGACAACCTGCGCCACAAGCAGCGCCAGGGCTGACGCACGCCGACCTACACCTACCTGCACCTCGCAGTTCACGCGCGACGCAAGTAATTCGTACATACGCAGTGCCCGTCGGGCCGTTCCGGCTGGCGACACCTCCGGCGGGGGCCGGGGACCTGGTCCGTACCTCGTACGGCGGCCAGGAAACGGCATTGCGGAAGACCCCCGAACACACAGGAGCCAGTGAATGGCACGCGTTTCCGGTGTTGACATCCCGCGCGACAAGCGCGTGGAGGTCGCACTCACCTACGTCTTCGGCATCGGCCGCACCCTGGCGAAGGAGACCCTCGCCGCCACCGGTGTGAACCCGAACGCCCGCGTTCGTGACCTGTCCGAGGAGGACCTGGTCAAGATCCGCGAGTACGTGGACGGCAACATCAAGACCGAGGGTGACCTCCGTCGCGAGATCCAGGCCGACATCCGCCGCAAGGTCGAGATCGGCACGTACCAGGGTCTGCGTCACCGCCGTGGCCTGCCGGTCCGCGGTCAGCGCACCAGCACGAACGCCCGCACCCGCAAGGGCCCGCGTCGCGCCATCGCCGGTAAGAAGAAGCCGGGCAAGAAGTAGTCCGCAGCGGACGACTGTCCACGGTCTTCGCTGTAGGACCGACCACCTCCCGTAGGAGATAAGAGATGCCCCCCAAGGGACGTCAGGGCGCTGCCAAGAAGGTGCGCCGCAAGGAAAAGAAGAACGTCGCTCACGGCCACGCGCACATCAAGAGCACGTTCAACAACACGATCGTCTCGATCACGGACCCGTCCGGCAACGTGATCTCCTGGGCCTCCGCCGGCCACGTCGGCTTCAAGGGCTCCCGCAAGTCGACTCCGTTCGCCGCGCAGATGGCCGCCGAGTCGGCCGCCCGCCGCGCGCAGGAGCACGGCATGCGCAAGGTCGACGTCTTCGTCAAGGGCCCGGGCTCCGGTCGTGAGACCGCGATCCGCTCCCTGCAGGCGACCGGCCTCGAGGTCGGCTCCATCCAGGACGTCACGCCGACCCCGCACAACGGCTGCCGCCCGCCCAAGCGCCGCCGCGTCTGACGCACGGCTGCTGCCTGTAGCAGGTTTTCCGGGCGGTACGGCCCTTCGGGGGCGTACCGCCCGTACCCTTGCACCATCCGAGGACGTCAAATAGCGGGCGTCCACGACTGAAGGACAAAGACCATGCTGATCGCTCAGCGTCCCTCGCTGACCGAAGAAGTTGTCGACGAGTACCGCTCGCGGTTCGTCATCGAGCCGCTGGAGCCGGGCTTCGGCTACACGCTCGGCAACAGCCTCCGCCGTACGCTCCTCTCCTCGATCCCGGGTGCGGCCGTCACGTCCATCCGCATCGACGGTGTCCTGCACGAGTTCACCACCGTGCCGGGCGTCAAGGAGGACGTCACCGACCTCATCCTCAACATCAAGCAGCTGGTCGTGTCCAGCGAGCACGACGAGCCCGTCGTCATGTACCTGCGCAAGCAGGGCCCGGGCCTCGTGACCGCCGCCGACATCGCCCCGCCGGCCGGTGTCGAGGTCCACAACCCCGACCTGGTGCTCGCCACGCTCAACGGCAAGGGCAAGCTGGAGATGGAGCTGACCGTCGAGCGCGGTCGCGGCTACGTCTCCGCCGTGCAGAACAAGCAGGTCGGCCAGGAGATCGGCCGCATCCCGGTCGACTCCATCTACTCGCCGGTCCTCAAGGTCACCTACAAGGTCGAGGCGACCCGAGTCGAGCAGCGCACCGACTTCGACAAGCTCATCGTCGACGTCGAGACCAAGCAGGCCATGCGCCCGCGCGACGCCATGGCGTCCGCCGGCAAGACCCTGGTCGAGCTGTTCGGCCTCGCCCGCGAGCTGAACATCGACGCCGAGGGCATCGACATGGGCCCGTCCCCGACGGACGCCGCCCTCGCCGCCGACCTCGCGCTGCCGATCGAGGAGCTGGAGCTCACGGTCCGCTCCTACAACTGCCTCAAGCGTGAGGGCATCCACTCCGTGGGTGAGCTCGTCGCCCGCTCCGAGGCCGACCTGCTCGACATCCGCAACTTCGGTGCGAAGTCGATCGACGAGGTCAAGGCGAAGCTGGCCGGCATGGGCCTGGCCCTCAAGGACAGCCCGCCCGGATTCGACCCGACCGCCGCCGCCGACGCCTTCGGCGCCGACGACGACGCGGACGCGGGCTTCGTCGAGACCGAGCAGTACTGATAACTGCCCGCGGGCATCCGCCCGCGGGGCCCTGACACCGGTACCTGGTACGGCCGGTGCAGATCACAAGGAGAAACACCATGCCGAAGCCCGCCAAGGGTGCCCGTCTGGGCGGCAGCGCCGCGCACGAGAAGCTGCTCCTCGCGAACCTCGCGAAGGCGCTCTTCGAGCACGGCCGCATCACCACGACCGAGGCCAAGGCCCGCCGCCTGCGTCCGGTCGCCGAGCGCCTGATCACCAAGGCGAAGAAGGGCGACATCCACAACCGTCGCCTGGTGCTGCAGACGATCACGGACAAGGGCATCGTCCACACGCTCTTCACCGAGATCGCCCCGCGCTACGCCGAGCGCCCGGGTGGCTACACCCGCATCACCAAGATCGGCAACCGTCGTGGCGACAACGCCCCGATGGCGGTCATCGAGCTGGTCGAGGGTGAGATCGCCAAGAAGGCGACCGTCGCCGAGGCCGAGGCCGCGACCAAGCGCGCGGTGAAGGAGTCCGAGGAGACGAAGGCCGACGACGCCGAGGCTCCGGCCGAGGAGTCGAAGGACGCCTGAGCGTTCTGACGGCCACGGCTGACGGACGGGTCCGCCCCCCACGGGGGGCGGGCCCGTCCCGTGTTGTTCCAGGTTTGAGAGGATCGTTCGCGTGAGCGATGAGGTGGAGCCCGGGTTCGTACGGGTGAGGCTGGACCTGTCGTACGACGGCAGGGACTTCCACGGGTGGGCCAAGCAGGCCGGCGGGCGGCGCACCGTGCAGGGCGAGATCGAGGACGCCCTGCGTACCGTCACGCGGTCCACGCGGACGTACGAGCTGACCGTCGCCGGCCGCACCGACGCCGGGGTGCACGCCCGCGGCCAGGTCGCCCACGTCGACCTGCCCGAGGAGGTGTGGGCCGAGCACCGCGACAAGCTGCTGCGGCGGCTGGCCGGGCGGCTCGCGCACGACGTGCGGATCTGGCGCGTCGAGGAGGCGCCCGCCGGCTTCAACGCGCGGTTCTCCGCGATCTGGCGCCGCTACGCGTACCGCGTCACCGACAACCCCGGCGGCGTCGACCCGCTGCTGCGCGGGCACGTCCTGTGGCACGACTGGCCGCTCGACCTGGACGCCATGAACGCCGCCGCCGAGCGGCTGACGGGCGAGCACGACTTCGCCGCGTACTGCAAGAAGCGCGACGGGGCCACCACCATCCGCACCCTCCAGGAGCTGCGCTGGGAGCGGCTGCCCGGCGGCGTGCTGGAGGCGACCGTGCGGGCCGACGCGTTCTGCCACAACATGGTGCGCTCCCTCGTCGGCGCGATGCTCTTCGTCGGCGACGGGCACCGGCCCGTGGACTGGCCGGGGAAGGTGCTGGCCGCCGGCGTGCGGGACTCCGCCGTGCACGTCGTACGGCCCCACGGGCTCACCCTGGAGGAGGTCGGCTACCCGGCGGACGAGCTGCTGGCCGCCCGCAGCCGGGAGGCCCGCAACAAGCGGTCACTGCCCCCCGGCGGGCGCGGTGGCTGCTGCTGACGCCTGGGCGCGGCCGCGCGCGTAGATCTGGTTGAAGGTGAAGGAGCCCAGGTCGTCGCTGGTCTTGAAGACGGCCGTGTCGGACGTGGTGACCTTCTTGCCGCTGGTGAAGCCGGCCTGCGTGAAGTACGCGTAGCGGCCCAGCGCGTTCGAGCGGCGCAGGCAGACCGTGGCGCGGCAGAAGTCGCCGACGCCGCCGCCGACGAGCGGGGTGACGCCGCCGCGGGCGTCCTGCTTCGCCTTGAGGGCCTGGGACTGGTCGGCGAAGAGGGCGACGCCGACCGTGACGGCGACGCCGTCCCGCACGTACGTGGCGCGGATGACGCGGGTGCAGTCGTGCTTCCGCAGGACCGAACCCAGACCGTCCTTGCCGACGGACGCGCAGTCCGTCGTGGAGCTGGTGGCGCCCTTGGTGTAGACGCGGTCGCCGAAGGTGAGCTTCCTGCCGGGGAACAGGCTCTCCGCGCTCAGCGGGGCCTTGTCCTTGGCGGCGGTGGCCAGGAAGTCCATGGGGTCCGGCGGGGGCGGCGGGGCGACGGAGGAGAACGACGGCTGCGGGCCGGTCCCGCCGGTCGGCAGCTCGGCGCCGTCGGGGAGGGCCGTGGCGGAGTCGCCGGTGGCGCCGCCGGCCCGGTCGTTCGGGGCGTCGCCGTTGGTGGTGACCACCGCCACGGCGACGAGGGTGGCCACGACGGCCGTGGCGAGGACGCCGCCGCCCGCGACGAGCCAGCGCCTACGGCGCTGCCGCGCCTCGGACGCCTCCGCCAGCGCGCTCCAGTCCGGAGTGCCGTCGTCCCGGTCGCCGAACGGGGAGGCCGGCTGCTGCCCGTACGGCTGCTGCTGCCCGTAGGGCGTCCGGCCCTGGTCGTACGGCGTGCCCTGCGGCGCGCCCCCCGGGTACTGCTGCCCCCCGTACGGGTCGTGGCCGGAGCTGCTGCCCGGCTGGTGCGGCTCCTGCGGCCACTGCGGTCCCCCAAAGCTCATGCCGCGCATCCTAATCCGGTTGGGCCAGGGCCCGGTCGGCGACCAGAATGCGGTCCATGGGACATGTGGAGGTCGCGCATCTCGAGTACTTCCTGCCGGACGGGCGGGCCCTGCTCGGTGATGTGTCGTTCCGGGTCGGGGAAGGCGCCGTGGTCGCGCTCGTCGGACCGAACGGCGCGGGCAAGACGACACTGCTGAGACTGATCGCGGGGGAGGCGCAGCCGCACGGCGGGACGGTCACGGTGAGCGGCGGACTCGGGGTGATGCCGCAGTTCGTGGGGTCCGTACGGGACGACCGCACCGTGCGCGACCTGCTCGTGTCGGTGGCGCCGAGGCGGATCAGGGAGGCCGCGGCCGCGGTCGACGAGGCCGAGCACCTGATCATGACGGTCGACGACGAGGCCGCGCAGATGCGGTACGCGCAGGCGCTCAGCGACTGGGCGGAGGCGCGCGGCTACGAGGCGGAGACGCTGTGGGACGTGTGCACCACGGCGGCGCTGGGCGTCCCCTACGAGCGGGCGCAGTTCCGCCAGGTGCGCACCCTCAGCGGCGGGGAGCAGAAGCGGCTGGTGCTGGAGGCGCTGCTGCGCGGCCCCGAGGAGGTGCTGCTGCTCGACGAGCCGGACAACTACCTCGACGTACCGGGCAAGCGGTGGCTGGAGGAACGGCTCGGCGAGACCCGCAAGACCGTGCTGTTCGTGTCGCACGACCGGGAGCTGCTGGCACGGGCCGCGCAGAAGATCGTCGCCGTGGAGCCGGGCCCGGCCGGATCGGACGTGTGGGTGCACGGAGACGGCTTCGCGACCTTCCACCAGGCCCGTCGGGAGCGGTTCGCGCGGTTCGAGGAGCTCCTGCGGCGCTGGGAGGAGAAGCACGCCCAGCTCAAGCAACTGGTCAACACGTTGAAGAACAAGGCCGCGTACAACGACGGGCTGGCCTCCCGCTACCAGGCCGCGCAGACCCGGCTGCGGAAGTTCGAGGAGGCCGGACCGCCGCCGGAACCACCGCGCGAGCAGGACATCCGGATGAGGCTGCGGGGCGGCCGGACCGGAGTGCGGGCGGTCGAGTGCCGGGGACTGGAGCTGACCGGGCTGATGAGCCCGTTCGACCTGGAGGTCTTCTACGGCGAACGGGTCGCCGTCCTCGGGTCGAACGGGTCCGGGAAGTCGCACTTCCTGCGGCTCCTGGCGGGCGACCCGTCGGTCGCGCACACCGGCGCGTGGAAACTGGGCGCGCGGGTCGTGCCCGGCCACTTCGCACAGACCCACGCCCACCCCGAACTGGAGGGGCGGACACTCGTCGACATCCTGTGGACCGAGCACGCCAAGGACCGGGGCGGCGCGATGTCGGTACTGCGGCGGTACGAGCTGGAGAAGCAGGGCGACCAGTCGTTCGGGCGGCTCTCGGGCGGACAGCAGGCACGGTTCCAGATCCTGCTCCTGGAACTGTCGGGAGCCACGGCGCTGCTGCTGGACGAGCCGACGGACAACCTGGACCTGGAGTCCGCGGAAGCCCTCCAGACCGGTCTCGAGGCGTACGAGGGCACGGTGCTGGCCGTGACGCACGACCGGTGGTTCGCGCGGTCCTTCGACCGGTACCTGGTCTTCGGGTCGGACGGCGTCGTACGGGAGACGGCGGAACCGGTGTGGGACGAGCGACGGGTGGAGCGGAGGAGGTAGGGGGGGGCTGTTTTTTGGGCTCGTTCCGCCTCCGGGGCGCTGTGAGCGGGTGTCGAGGCGGTGAACGTGCTCGGCCCCTCGTACCTCGGGGCGCTGCGCGCGATCACCGCCTCGACACCCGCGCGCCCCTTCGGCTCCACGAGCGCTACAGGGGGACGCCCTCCCCCCTCCCATCGACCCGACCCCGCACATAGCGCGGCCCTCCCGGATCCACGAGAAGGCCGGTCGGGTCGGGTCGGCGCCGGTGGTTCGGCGGGTGGTTTCCGGGGGGTATGTCCTTCGGGAGCGGGGTGGTGCGGGGAGTCATTTTGACCCGGGTGGGGGACGCCGCGTATTCTTCTGGTTTGTTATGCGTACTGGCTTGCTCGATCTCACGTGAGAGGCCGTTACGCCGGTCCACCGGGCCGATGACCAGCGACCTGCACTCGGTTTGCGTCACCGACGTGTGGTCATGGCTGTCGTGATCGTCCGTGGTGGCCTTGACAGGACCCACTCACTGAAGAAGCGAAGGCTACGACCGTGCGTACGTACAGCCCCAAGCCCGGCGATGTCACTCGCCAGTGGCACGTCATTGACGCCCAGGACGTCGTCCTGGGTCGCCTGGCCACCACCGCCGCCACGCTCCTCCGGGGCAAGCACAAGCCGATCTACGCGCCGCACGTCGACGCTGGTGACTTCGTCATCATCATCAACGCCGACAAGGTGCACCTGTCCGGCAACAAGCGGACCCAGAAGATGGCCTACCGCCACTCCGGCTACCCGGGTGGTCTGCGTTCGGTCCGCTACGACGACCTTCTCGCGAACAACCCCGAGAAGGCCGTGGAGAAGGCCGTCAAGGGCATGCTCCCCAAGAACTCCCTCGGCCGTCAGATGCTCTCGAAGCTGAAGGTCTACGCGGGCGAGAACCACCCGCACGCTGCCCAGCAGCCGGTTCCGTTCGAGATCACCCAGGTCGCGCAGTAAGTCCGGCCACCCCCTAAGACGAAAAGAATCTGAGGAGCATCGTGGCCGAGACCACTGTTGAGAACCCCATCGAGGGCGAGGAGACCTACGCCGAGGTCACCACCTTCGAGTCCGAGGTCCCCGTCGAGGGCGAGTACACCTCGGAGTCCCTGGCCTCCCGCTTCGGCGAGCCGCAGCCGGCCGCCGGCCTGGGCCGCCGCAAGAACGCCATCGCCCGCGTCCGGATCGTCCCGGGCACCGGCAAGTGGAAGATCAACGGTCGCACCCTCGAGGACTACTTCCCGAACAAGGTGCACCAGCAGGAAGTCAACGAGCCCTTCAAGGTGCTCGAGCTCGAGGGCCGCTACGACGTCATCGCCCGCATCGCGGGTGGCGGCGTCTCCGGCCAGGCCGGCGCCCTGCGCCTCGGCGTGGCCCGCGCCCTGAACGAGGCGGACGTGGACAACAACCGCGCCCCGCTGAAGAAGGCCGGCTTCCTGAGCCGCGACGACCGCGCGGTCGAGCGGAAGAAGGCCGGTCTGAAGAAGGCCCGCAAGGCGCCGCAGTACAGCAAGCGCTAATCACCGCGCCTGCTCGGTCTGCTCGTACGTACGCCCCGGCGGCACTCCCGTGCCGCCGGGGCGTACGTTTCTCCTTGGTCTATCGGTAAGTCTTTCGGAGGACGATTGTGGGACGACTCTTCGGCACGGACGGCGTGCGCGGTGTCGCCAATGCGGATCTGACGGCGGAGCTCGCGCTCGGCCTGTCCGTGGCGGCGGCCCACGTGCTCGCCGAGGCGGGGACCTTCGAGGGGCACCGGCCCACCGCGGTGGTCGGGCGGGACCCGCGCGCGTCGGGAGAGTTCCTGGAGGCCGCCGTCGTGGCGGGCCTCGCCAGCGCCGGTGTCGACGTGCTCCGCGTGGGCGTCCTGCCGACGCCCGCCGTCGCGTACCTGACCGGGTCCCTCGGCGCCGACCTCGGCGTGATGCTGTCCGCCTCCCACAACGCCATGCCGGACAACGGCATCAAGTTCTTCGCGCGCGGCGGCCACAAGCTCGCGGACGAGCTGGAGGACCGCATCGAGTCGGTGTACCGGCAGCACCGCACCGGCGAGCCGTGGGACCGGCCCACCGGCGCCGGCGTGGGCCGCGTCAAGGACTACGACCAGGGCGCCGACGACTACGTCGCCCACCTGCTGTCCGTCCTCCCCAACCGGCTCGACGGCCTGAAGGTCGTCCTCGACGAGGCGCACGGCGCCGCGTCCCACGTCTCACCCGACGCGTTCACGCGGGCCGGGGCCGAGGTCGTCACCATCGGCGCCTCCCCGGACGGCCTCAACATCAACGACGGCTGCGGCTCCACGCACCTCGACATGCTGAAGGCCGCCGTCCTCGAACACGGGGCCGACCTGGGCGTCGCCCACGACGGCGACGCCGACCGCTGCCTGGCCGTGGACCACACCGGTACCGAGGTCGACGGCGACCAGATCCTCGCCGTCCTCGCCCTCGCCATGCGCGAGGCGGGCACGCTGCGCGGCGACGCCGTCGTCGCGACGGTCATGTCCAACCTGGGCTTCAAGCTCGCCATGGAGCGCGAGGGCCTGCGCCTCGTCCAGACCGCGGTCGGCGACCGCTACGTGCTGGAGGAGATGAAGGAGCAGGGCTACGCGCTGGGCGGCGAGCAGTCCGGGCACGTCATCGTCCTGGACCACGCCACGACCGGCGACGGCACCCTGACCGGTCTGCTGCTGGCGGCGCGCGTCGCGGCGACCGGGCGGCGGCTGGCCGACCTGGCCGGCGTGATGGAGCGGCTCCCGCAGGTCCTGATCAACGTCAAGGACGTCGACAAGAGCCGCGTGCAGACCTCCGCCGAGCTGGGCATCGCCGTCGCGGACGCCGAGCGGGCGCTGGGCGCCACCGGCCGCGTCCTGCTGCGCCCCTCCGGCACGGAGCCCCTCGTCCGCGTCATGGTCGAGGCCGCGGACATCGAGCAGGCCCGGTCGGTGGCGGGCCAGCTGGCGGACGTGGTCAAGGCGACGCTGGGCTGACCCCCCGTCCACGACGAGCGCCCCGCACGGTCCACGGACCGCGCGGGGCGCTCGTCGTTCGCCGTACCGGCCTCAGAGCTTGCGCAGGGAGAGCCGCTGGACCTTGTGGTCGGCGCTCTTGCGGACGACGAGGTTGGCGCGGCCGCGGGTGGGGGCGACGTTCTCCAGGAGGTTGACCTTGTTGATCGTGCGCCACATCGTGCGGGCGTAGTCCAGCGCCTCCTCCTCGCTGACCTGCGTGTACTTGCGGAAGTACGAGGAGGGGTCCTGGAACGCGGTCTCGCGCAGCTTGCGGAAGCGGCTCAGGTACCAGCGCTCGATGTCCTCGGGCCGGGCGTCCACGTACACGGAGAAGTCGAAGTAGTCGGCGAGGCCCACGCGGGTGCGGCCGTCCTTGCCGGGCAGGGCCGGCTGGAGGACGTTGAGGCCCTCGACGATGAGGATGTCCGGGCGGCGCACCGTGAGGCGCTGACCGGGCACGATGTCGTAGATCAGGTGCGAGTAGACGGGCGCGGTGACCTCGTCCTTGCCGGCCTTGATGTCCGCGACGAACCGGGTGAGCGCCCGCCGGTCGTACGACTCGGGGAAGCCCTTGCGGGACATCAGGCCGCGCGCCTTGAGCTCCTTCATCGGCAGCAGGAACCCGTCCGTCGTGACCAGCTCGACGCGCGGGTGCTCGGGCCAGCGGGCCAGGAGCGCCTGGAGGAGGCGGGCCACGGTCGACTTGCCGACGGCGACGGACCCGGCGACGCCTATGACGAACGGGGTGCCGCGCTGGGCGCCCTTCTCGCCGAGGAACGTGTTGAGCGCCCCGCGCAGGTTCGCGGAGGCGCCCACGTAGAGGTTGAGGAGCCGGGAGAGCGGCAGGTAGATGTCGCGGACCTCGTCCAGGTCGATGACGTCGCCGAGGCCGCGCAGCCGCTCCACCTCGTCGGCGGTGAGCGGCAGCGGCGTCTTGTCCCGCAGCGCGCTCCACTCGGCCCGGGTCAGGTCGACGTACGGCGTCGACTCGGCACGCCGGGACGCGCCCGGGGAGGTGCCGGACGGGGGTGTGCTGCTTCGTGGCGGCGAAGTGATCACAGGGCCATTGTCGGTCGTACGGGGCGGCCGTGGGGGGTGTGCTCGGTCACGTGGGTGGCGCCGGGCACCGGCGCGGGGCGGCCCGTGCCCGCCGGTCGGGTCGGAGTCGCGCCGGGCGGGCCGGTGCGCGGCGATCCCGCCGGGGTGCGGGTCTAGGCTGCCGTCCATGTGCGGAATCGTGGGATACGTCGGCGGACGGTCGGCGCTTGATGTCGTCATCGCGGGGCTGAAGCGGCTGGAGTACCGGGGCTACGACTCGGCCGGGGTCGCCGTGCTCGCCGACGGCGGGCTCGCCGCCGCCAAGAGGGCGGGCAAGCTCGTCAACCTGGACAAGGAGCTGGCCACCCGGCCCCTGCCGAGCGGCTCCACCGGGATCGGGCACACCCGGTGGGCCACCCACGGCGGCCCGACCGACGCCAACGCGCACCCGCACCTCGACAACGCGGGCCGCGTCGCCGTCGTCCACAACGGCATCATCGAGAACTTCGCCACCCTGCGGGCCGAACTCGCCGACCGCGGCCACGCCCTCGCCTCCGACACCGACACCGAGGTCGTCGCGCACCTCCTCGCCGAGGCCCACTCGTCCACCGCCGACCTCGCCGAGGCGATGCGGCAGGTGTGCCGGCGCCTGGAGGGGGCGTTCACCCTGGTCGCCGTCCACGCCGACGAACCGGACGTCGTCGTCGGCGCCCGCCGCAACTCGCCGCTGGTCGTCGGTGTCGGGGAGGGCGAGGCGTTCCTCGCGTCCGACGTCGCCGCGTTCATCGACCACACCCGTTCCGCGATCGAACTGGGCCAGGACCAGGTCGTCGAACTGCGCAGGGACGGCGCCGTCGTCACCGACTTCCACGGCGCGCCCGCCGAGGTGCACGCGTACCACGTGGACTGGGACGCGTCCGCCGCCGAGAAGGGCGGCTACGCCTCCTTCATGCTCAAGGAGATCGCCGAGCAGCCCAAGGCCGTCGCGGACACGCTGCTCGGCCGGATCGACGCCGAGGGGTCGCTGACGCTCGACGAGGTGCGCATCCCCGTCTCCGTGCTGCGGGAGGCCACCAAGGTGGTCATCGTGGCGTGCGGCACCGCCTTCCACGCGGGGCTCATCGCCAAGTACGCCATCGAGCACTGGACCCGCATCCCCTGCGAGGTCGAGCTGGCCAGCGAGTTCCGCTACCGGGACCCGATCCTCGACCAGCGGACGCTGGTCGTCGCGATCTCCCAGTCCGGCGAGACCATGGACACCCTCATGGCGCTGCGGCACGCCCGCGAGCAGGGCGCCCGCGTCCTGGCCATCTGCAACACCAACGGCTCCACCATCCCCCGCGAGTCCGACGCCGTGCTCTACACGCACGCCGGGCCCGAGGTCGCCGTCGCGTCCACCAAGGCGTTCCTGACCCAGCTCGTCGCCTGCTACCTCGTCGCGCTGTACCTGGGGCAGGTGCGCGGCACCAAGTGGGGCGACGAGATCCGCGCCGTCATCCGGGACCTCGCGCGGATCGCGGAGGACGTGGAGCGGGTCCTGGAGACCATGGAGCCCGTGCGGGAGCTGGCCCGGTCCCTCGCCGGCCACGACACGGTGCTGTTCCTCGGCCGGCACGTCGGCCACCCCGTGGCGCTGGAGGGCGCGCTGAAACTCAAGGAGCTGGCGTACATGCACGCCGAGGGGTTCGCCGCCGGCGAGCTGAAGCACGGGCCGATCGCGCTCGTCGAGGAGGGCCTGCCGGTCGTCGTGGTCGTGCCGTCGCCGCGCGGGCGGTCCGTCCTGCACGGCAAGATCGTGTCGAACATCCAGGAGATCCGGGCGCGGGGAGCCAGGACGATCGTCATCGCGGAGGAGGGGGACGAGGCCGTCGTCCCGTACGCGGACCACCTGATCCGCGTCCCCGTCACGCCGACGCTCCTGCAGCCGCTCGTGTCCACCGTGCCGCTGCAGGTCTTCGCCTGCGAGCTCGCCACCGCCCGCGGCAACGAGGTCGACCAGCCGCGCAACCTCGCCAAGTCGGTCACCGTCGAATGATCATCGGGGTGGGGATCGACGTCGCCGAGATCGACCGGTTCGCCGAGGCGCTGGAACGCACTCCGCCGCTGGCGCGGCGGCTGTTCCTGGAGCGGGAGCTGTACCTCCCGAGCGGCGAGCGGCGGGGGGTCGCCTCGCTCGCCGCGCGGTTCGCCGCGAAGGAGGCCGTCGCCAAGGCGCTCGGCGCGCCGTCCGGGCTGCACTGGACGGACGCGGAGGTGTACGTGGAGGAGAGCGGGCAGCCGCGGCTGCGGGTGCGCGGCACGGTCGCCGCACGCGCCGCGGAACTGGGCGTGCGGCACTGGCACGTGTCGCTCAGTCACGACGCGGGGGTGGCGTCCGCCGTGGTGATCGCCGAGGGTTGAGCGTATGCGTACTGCGTATCGCGTTCGGAGCGTGCGGGCCGCCGAGGCCGCGCTGATGGCCGGGCTCCCGGAGGGGGCGTTGATGCAGCGGGCGGCGGCCGGACTGGCCGGCGCCTGCGCGGGGTTGCTGGGGCGGGTGTACGGGGCGCGGGTCGTCCTCCTCGTCGGCGGCGGCGCCAACGGCGGTGACGCCCTGTACGCCGGGGCGCGGCTCGCCCGGCGCGGGGCGGGGGTGTCGGCGGTGCCGCTCGGCGCGCGGATCCACCAGGGCGGCCTCGACGCGCTGGTGCGGGCCGGGGGGCGGGTCGCGGACGACCCGTTCGCCGTGCTGGCGCGCGCCGACCTGGTCCTGGACGGGATCACCGGGATCGGCGGGCGCGGCGGCCTGCGCCCGGACGCCGTGCCGGTCGTCCGGGCGTCGCGCGCCTCCGGGGCGGTGGTGGTCGCCGTGGACCTGCCGAGCGGCGTCGACGCGGACACGGGAGCCGTCGACGGGGAGGCGGTGCGGGCCGACGCGACGGTGACGTTCGGGGCGTACAAGCCGGGGCTGCTCGTCGACCCGGCGCGGGAGTACGCGGGCGCCGTGCGGCTCGTCGACATCGGCCTCGGGGACCTGCTGCCGACGCCGGAGCTGGAGGCACTCCAGCACGCCGACGTGGCGCGGCTGCTGCCGGTGCCGGCGGCGGAGAGCGACAAGTACCGGCGCGGGGTCGTCGGGGTCGTCGCCGGGTCGGCGCGCTACCCGGGCGCGGCCGTGCTGGCCGTCGCGGGCGCGCTGCGCGGCGGCGCGGGGGCCGTGCGGTACGTGGGGCCGGCCGGTGACGCCGTGCTGGCCCGGTACCCGGAGACGCTGGTGCACCCGGGGCCGCCGGGGCGGGCGGGGCGGGTCCAGGCGTGGGTGATCGGGCCGGGGCTCGCGGACACGCCGGGCGTGGAGGACGTCCTGGCCTCGGACGTGCCGGTGCTGGTCGACGCGGACGGGCTGCGGCCGCTGGACCCGGCGGCGGTACGGGCCCGCCCGGCGCCGACCGTGCTCACCCCGCACGCGGGCGAGGCGGCGGCCCTGCTGGGCACCGCCCGCGAGGACGTGGAGGCGCGGCGGCTGGAGGCGGTGCGGGAACTGGCGGGGCGGTACGGGGCGACGGTGCTGCTGAAGGGCTCCACGACGCTGGTCGCCGACCCGGACCCGGACGTCCCGGTGCGGGTGAACCCGACGGGGACGCCGTGGCTGGCCACGGCCGGCAGCGGCGACGTCCTGTCGGGCCTGACGGGTTCGCTCCTGGCGGCGGGCCTGGCCCCGCGCGACGCGGCGTCGACGGCGGCGTACCTGCACGGCCTGGCGGCCCGCCGCGCGGCCCGGGGCGCCCCGCTGACCGCCCACGAGGTGGCCGAGGCGCTGCCGGGCGCCTGGCGGGACGCGGCGGGGGCGCCCCGGGCCGGCCTGGACGGCGGGCCGGCGGGGACCGAGGGCGGCGCCGGGCGGCGGCCGCCGGGCTCGTAGGATTTGGTCGTTTTCCAGGGGGTGGGAGAGATCGTGGGGGAGAACCCGCACGTCGCCGCGCTGACGCGGCTCATGCCGCCGGTCCACGGGGCGGACGAACAGGTCGACTGGGCGGCCGCCGAGGCCCGGTGGGGGGTCGGGTTCCCCACCGACTACCGGGACTTCATGGCCCGGTACGGCGGCGGCTCCATCAACGGCGAGGCCGTCGTCCTGCTGCCGCTGCCGCGGGAGGGCCTGCGGTGGCCGCCCGCCGACCTCGCCGAGGAGACCGCGAACGTCCGGCACGCCTGGCGAGCGGAGGGCGGCCGCGACGCGCTGGACGTCGACCCGGAGCACCTCCTCGCCTGGGGCGTCACGGCCGGGCCGGACATCCTGTGCTGGCTGACCTCCGACGCGGACCCCGACCGGTGGCCGGTCGTCGTGCGCGGGCGGCACACGTCGCCGACGTTCACCGTCCACCCCTGCGGCATGGCGGAGTTCCTGTACCGGCTGCTGGCGGACGAGTACGACGACCCGCCGGTCAGCCTGGTCTTCTGGGACGGCGCGCCGGTCCGCTTCGTGCACTGGCGGGAGGAGCAGCGCCGCTACCTGGCGGGCCTCGACCCGGTCACCGGCGACCCCGACCCGTACGCCCAGCCCCGCCCGGACCGGCCGGGCGGCGCCTGACCCGGCGCGGCGGCCGGGTGCCGGGGCCGGCGGATCGGTGCCGGGGCCGGTGGGCGGGCGCGGTCGGAGCGGGACGGACGCCGTCGCGGGGCGGGGTCCGTCGGAGCGGGGCGGGGTCCGCCGGAGTGAGGTGGGTGACAGGGCCGGGCGCCGGGGGACCGGGGGCGTACCTGAGACACTGGGCGCGATGAGTGAGACACCGCAGCGCTCCCGCGCCACCCACGAGCCCGAGCGCCCCGACAACCGCGCCCGTGCCGAGATCGACCTCGCCGCGCTCCGCGCCAACGTCCGCGCGCTACGGGCCCGGGTCGCGCCGAGCGGCGCCCGGGTCATGGGGGTCGTGAAGGCCGACGCGTACGGGCACGGCGCCGTGCCGTGCGCCCGCGCCGCACTCGACGCGGGGGCCGCCTGGCTCGGCACGGCCACCCCCTACGAGGCGCTCGCGCTGCGCGCCGCCGGGATCGACGCCCCGGTCCTGTGCTGGCTGTGGACGCCCGGCGGGCCGTTCCGCGCCGCCGTCGACGCGGACGTCGACATCGCCGTCAGCGGACTGTGGGCCCTCGACGAGGTCGTCGCGGCCGCCCGCGCCGCCGGCCGCCCCGCCCGGATCCAGCTCAAGGCCGACACCGGCCTCGGCCGCAACGGCTGCCTGGCCGGCGACTGGCCCCGCCTCGTCGGCGAGGCCCTGAAGGCCCAGGCCGACGGCGACGTGCGGGTCACCGGCCTGTGGTCCCACTTCGCCTGCGCCGACGAGCCCGGCCACCCCTCGATCGACGCCCAGCTGACGCGCTTCCACGAGATGCTGGAGTACGCGGAGAAGGCCGGCGTCGAGCCCGAGGTGCGGCACATGGCCAACTCGCCCGCCACCCTCACCCTCCCCGAGACGCACTTCGACCTCGTCCGCACCGGCGTGGCGATGTACGGCATCTCGCCCAGCCCCGAGCTGGGCACCCCCGCCGACTTCGGGCTGCGGCCCGTGATGCGGCTGAGCGCCGACGTGGCGTCCGTGAAGCAGGCGCCGCAGGGCCTCGGCATCAGCTACGGCCACCACTACGTCACCGACCGCGAGACGACCCTCGCCCTCGTCCCGCTCGGCTACGCGGACGGCGTCCCCCGCCACGCCTCGGGCCGCGGCCCCGTGCTGCTGGGCGGCGCCGTGCGGACCGTGGCCGGCCGGGTCGCGATGGACCAGTTCGTCCTGGACCTGGGCGACGACACGGTGGAGCCGGGCGCCCGCGCGGTGCTGTTCGGGCCCGGCGACGACGGCGAGCCCACGGCCGAGGACTGGGCGCGGGCGGCCGGGACCATCGCGTACGAGATCGTCACGCGCGTCGGCGCGCGCGTGCCGCGCGTCCACCTCCACGAGCGGGGGTAGTGGGGGAGTCGTGACGGAGACCGGGACGGGGACGGGGGCGGGCGCGGCGGCCTCGGCGGTCGGCGCGGCCGTCGTGGAGGCGGCCGCGGCGGCGGGCGAGGTGGCGGCGGCCGGGATCTGGCGGCGGCGCGCCGGGGTCGCGGGCGCGGCCATCGGCGTGGTCGCGGCGGGCGCGGCCGCGGGGGTCGCCCTGGAGCGGCTCACCGTGGGCCGGGGCGTCCGCCGGAAGGCCCGCCTCGCCCTGGACGCCTCCGCCCCCTACGGCGCCCTGCGCGGCACCCCCGGCACGGCGAGCGCCGACGACGGCACCGTCCTGCACTACGAGACCGAGGACCCCGACGGCCCCGCGGGCGCCTCCCGCGCCGGGCGCCCCACCGTCGTCTTCAGCCACGGCTACTGCCTCAGCCAGGACTCCTGGCACTTCCAGCGGTCCGCCCTGCGGGGCCTGGTGCGCGGCGTGTACTGGGACCAGCGCAGCCACGGGCGGTCCGGACGGGGGGCCGGGCCCGTCTCCATCGACCGGCTCGGACGCGACCTGAAGGCCGTCATCGACGCGGCCGCGCCGGAGGGGCCCCTGGTGCTGGTCGGGCACTCCATGGGCGGGATGACCGTCATGGCGCTGGTGGACCAGTACCCGGAGCTCGTCCGGGACCGCGTCGCCGGCGTCGCGTTCGTCGGCACCTCCTCGGGGCGGCTCGCGGAGCTCACCTACGGCCTGCCCACGGTGCCCGCCCAGGCGGTGCGGCGCGTGCTGCCCGGCGTCCTGCGGGCGCTCGGGACGCGCGCGGAGCTGGTGGAGCGGGGGCGGCGGGCCACGGCCGACCTGTTCGCCGGGCTGGTCAAGCGGTACAGCTTCGGGTCGCGGGACGTGGACCCGGTCGTCGCCCGGTTCGCCGAGCGGATGATCGAGGCGACGCCGATAGACGTGGTCGCGGACTTCTACCCGGCCTTCGCCGAGCACGACAAGGCCGACGCGCTGGCGGTCCTCGCCGAGGCGGGCGTCCCCGTCCTGGCCCTGGCCGGCGAGAGGGACGTGGTCACGCCCCGGTCGCACACCGAGGCCATCGCCGCGCTCCTGCCGGGCGCGGAACTGGTCCTCGTGCCGGACGGGGGGCACCTGGTGATGCTGGAGCACCCGGAGGCGGTCACGGCGCGGCTGCGGGAACTGCTGGTGCGGGCCGGCGCGCTCGCCCCGGACGCGGCGGGGGCGGCCACCGGCAGCGGTTAGGTTGGCGGGTATGGAAGCAGCGCACACCGACACCACGGGGACCACCGGGACCCCCACCACCACCGCCCGCCTCACCGTCCACTCGCCCGAGGAGATGCAGGAGCTCGGCCGCGCCCTCGCCGGGCTGCTGCGCCCCGGCGACCTCGTGATGCTCACCGGCGAGCTGGGCGCCGGCAAGACGACCCTGACGCGCGGCCTCGGCGAGGGCCTCGGCGTGCGCGGCGCGGTCACCTCCCCGACGTTCGTCATCGCCCGCGTCCACCCGTCCCTGGTCGGCGGCCCCGCGCTGGTGCACGTCGACGCGTACCGGCTGGGCGGCGGCCTCGACGAGATGGAGGACCTCGACCTGGACGTCTCGCTGCCCGACTCGGTGGTCGTGGTCGAGTGGGGCGAGGGCAAGGTCGAGGAGCTGACCGACGACCGGCTGCACGTGGTGATCGACCGGGTCGTCGGTGCCACGGACGACGACCGGCGCGAGGTGACGCTGACGGGCGTGGGGGCGCGCTGGCAGGGCGTGGACCTCGTTCCGCGCTGATCACACGCCCCGCGTACCGGCGGACGCCCGTACTTTCCGACAAGTTGTCGGCACATTGTTGCGCCGTACCTCCGAGGCGTGGTCACATGGATACCAGTCGCTGGTTAGGTCTACCTAACTCGCCCGTCCCGCCAGCGGAGCCAGGAGGCAACCATGCCGCAGCAGCAGCCGGACCGGCCGCAGCCGTCGGGGGTGTCCATGCGTGACCTGCTGGCGTCCTGCGCGGCCGCGAACGCCGTGTCCACCCCGCCGCGCCCGGCCCTCGCCCGGGAGCCGGCCCGGGCCGACGGCGAGTCCGACGACACGGCGGCCGACGCCGACCGCCCGGAGGGCCGCCCGGAGGAACACGAAGCGCCCCGGGCCGCGTGACCGCCGCCACGGGGCGCACCCGGAGCGCCGGAAGGGCGTGACGCGCGCGGCGCCGCGCCCGTCAGGGGACGACGACGACCTTCGCGTCGACCGTCGCGAACGTCCACAGCGCGTCGCCGTCCGCCCGCGCCATCCGCACCCCGCCCGTACGGCGGGTCGGGTCGGGGCTGGACATGGAGCCGTCGACGGCCGCGCTGAAGCCGACCGTGACCCCCTCCACCGTCGCGAACCGCACCACGTGCTCGACCTGCACCCCGTCGGAGCCGCGGACCGTGCCCGACCGGGACGTCACCGCGTACGTACCGGGCGCCGGGCTGACCGCGCTCGGCATGACCGGGAAGGTGCGGATGACCTTGCCGCTCTCGTCGACCAGCCAGACCCGCCGGTCGGCCAGCGCGTACACGACCCGCTCACCGGAACCCGACCCGGGCGGCAGGGCCAGGGCGTCGTCCGCGGGCTTGCCCGGCGCGCCCGGCGCGGAGGGGGCGGCCGACGCGGACGGCGAGGGGGAGCCGGTGGCCTTCGCCCCGGACCGGAGGTCGGCGGGGGCGGTGGCCGACGCCTGGTAGGCGAGGAAGCCGACCGCCGCGAGCGCCGCCGCCGTGAGCCCGGCCACGAATCCCGAGCTGCTCCTTGCCACGCTGCCCCACCTCTCATACGACGTATCGATGTGACCGTAGCACCAGCGCCCGGCCGGTACGGGGGCGCCGTGCCCACCCCGCGGGCGCCGTAGGCTGTTCGCGTGCTGTTGCTCGCCATGGATACCGCCACCCCCGCCGTCACCGTCGCCCTCCACGACGGCCAGTCCGTCGTCGCCCAGTCGAGCCAGGTCGACGCCCGGCGGCACGGGGAGCTGCTGCTGCCCGCCGTCCACCGCGTCCTCGGCGAGGCGGGCCTGAAGCTCGACGCCGTCACGGGCGTGGTCGTGGGCGTCGGCCCCGGCCCGTACACCGGGCTGCGGGTCGGCCTGGTCACGGCGGCCACGTTCGCCTCCGCGCTCGGCGTCCCCGTGCACGGCCTGTGCACGCTGGACGGCCTCGCGTACGCCTCCGGCATCGACGAGCCGTTCGTCGTCGCGACCGACGCGCGGCGCAAGGAGGTCTACTGGGCGCGGTACGACGACCACCGCACCCGCGCGACCGAGCCTTCCGTCGACCGGCCCGCCGACATCGCGGACCGGGTGGCCGGCCTCCCGGCCGTCGGCGCCGGGGCGCGGCTGTACGGCGAGGTCTTCGCGGACGCCCGCGACCCCGAGCACCAGTCGGCCGCCGCGCTCGCCGCCCTCGCCGCCGAACGGCTCGCGGCCGGCGGGGAACTGCTGGATCCGCTGCCGATGTACCTGCGCCGCCCCGACGCGCAGGTGCCGAAGAACTACAAGGTGGTCACGCCGAAGTGACCGGGCCCGTGCTGCGCGAGATGCGCTGGTGGGACATCGCGCCGGTGCTGGACCTCGAACGGGAGCTGTTCCCGGAGGACGCCTGGTCGGAGGGGATGTTCTGGTCCGAGCTGGCCCACGCGCGCGGCCCGCGGTCGACCCGCCGGTACGTCGTCGCGGAGGAGCCCGCGACGGGCGCGGAGGGCGGGTCCGGCGGGCACGCCGCGCGGATCGTCGGGTACGCGGGGCTCGCGGCGGCCGGCGGGCTCGGCGACGTCCAGACCATCGCCGTCGCCCGCGACCACTGGGGCACCGGGCTCGGCGCCCGCCTGCTGACCGAGCTGCTCCACCACGCCACCGCCTTCGAGTGCGAGGAGGTGCTCCTGGAGGTGCGGGTGGACAACACCCGGGCCCAGAGGCTGTACGAGCGCTTCGGCTTCGAACCGATCGGCTTCCGCCGCGGCTACTACCAGCCGGGGAACGTCGACGCGCTCGTGATGCGGCTGACCGTCCAGGACACGGCCGAGACGCCCGAACCGCCCGGCCCCGCCGACACCCCCGAGCCCGCTCCCGGGCCCCCCGGGACCGCTTCCGCACTCCCCGGGACCGCTCCCGGGCTTCCCGGACCTTCCGGGACCACCGAGCCAACCGAGACCACCGAGACCACTGAGAGCGCTGAGACCCATGGCTGACGAACCCCTCGTCCTCGGTATCGAGACCTCCTGCGACGAGACCGGCGTCGGCATCGTCCGCGGCACCACCCTGCTCGCGAACGCCGTCGCGTCGAGCGTGGACGCGCACGCCCGGTTCGGCGGCGTCGTCCCCGAGATCGCCTCCCGCGCCCACCTGGAGGCCATGGTCCCGACCATCGAGCGCGCCCTGAAGGACGCCGGGGTCTCCGCGCGCGACCTCGACGGCATCGCGGTCACCGCCGGCCCCGGCCTCGCGGGCGCGCTGCTCGTCGGCGTCTCCGCCGCCAAGGCGTACGCCTACGCCCTGGACAAGCCGCTGTACGGGGTGAACCACCTGGCGTCGCACATCTGCGTCGACCAGCTGGAGCACGGCCCGCTGCCCGAGCCGACGATGGCGCTGCTGGTCAGCGGCGGCCACTCCTCGCTGCTCCTCGCCCCCGACATCACCTCCGACGTCCGCCCCATGGGCGCCACGATCGACGACGCGGCGGGCGAGGCCTTCGACAAGATCGCGCGCGTGCTGAACCTGGGCTTCCCCGGCGGCCCGGTCATCGACCGGCTGGCCAAGGAGGGCGACCCGAACGCCATCGCCTTCCCGCGCGGACTGACCGGGTCGCGCGACCCCGCGTACGACTTCTCCTTCTCCGGCCTCAAGACCGCCGTCGCCCGCTGGGTCGAGGCCAAGCGGAACGCCGGCGAGGACGTGCCCGTACGCGACGTGGCCGCGTCGTTCCAGGAGGCGGTCGTCGACGTGCTGACCCGCAAGGCCGTGCGGGCCTGCAAGGACCAGGGCGTCGACCACCTGATGATCGGCGGCGGCGTCGCCGCCAACTCCCGGCTGCGCGCCCTGGCGGAGGAGCGCTGCGAACGCGCCGGCATCCGGCTGCGGGTGCCCCGCCCCGGCCTGTGCACCGACAACGGCGCGATGGTCGCCGCGCTCGGCGCCGAGATGGTCGCCCGCAACCGGCCCGCCTCCGACCTGGAGCTGTCCGCGGACTCGTCGCTGCCGGTCACGGACCCCCACGTGCCGGGGAACCACGACCACGACCACGACCACGACCACCTGCACGAGATCAGCAAGGAGAACCTGTACTCGTGACGGTCACGCTGATGTGGGAGGCCCGCGCCGTCCCCGGCCGCGGCGCCGACCTCCTGGAGTGGGCCCGCGCCCAGCGGCTGCCCGCCCTGCCGCTGCGCCGCGAGACGTTCACCGCGGCGCAGGACCGGGTCCTGGTCCTGACCTGGTGGGACGCCCCGGAAGGCGCGCCGCTCCCGGAGCTCCCGGAGCCGCCCGCCGACCTGCTCACCCGCCCGGTCCACCGCTGGAGCTTCGTCTCGCACGGCGTCGCCGACGGGGCCGGGGAGGAGCTTTTGGGGGACGCCCCCGGCCGCCCCGATCCGGGGGCGGCCCGTTCGTCGTAGGGACGGGAGACGGGGAACGGCCCCGCCCGCCCGCTCCGTTCGCGGCGGGCGGGCCGGTACCCCCGGCGGGGGGCGGCCGGGCGGCGGGCGTCTAGCCTCTCCCCGTGTCCCCCAGCCTCCGTGACCTGCCGCCGCCCCCGCCGCCCCCGCACCTGCGCACCTGGCCCGACCGTGCGGCGCTGCTCGCCGACCGGGACCGGGCGATGGGCGAGTTGGGCGGGCGGATGCTCGGCGGCGGCCGGCTGGCGGCGTTCCTGCTGTGGCTGCTGCTGCTGGAGGTCGGCTGGGGGCTGGTCGGCGCCGCGCTCGTCACGTTCGACGAGGCCCTGGACCCGCTCGGCGCCGCCGTGTCCGTCGTCCTGGCCGGGCTGGGCGCCGGGGCGCTCCTCCCCGCCGCGTACTTCCAGGTCGCGGGCGTGCGCCGGGACCTGACGGCGCGCCGGCTGTTCGCCCGGTGGGCCGCCCTGGACCGCGCCCCCGCGCACGACGCCCGCCACCGGGCGCCCGGGCCGAGCCTGACGTGGCTGCTCGTGTCGTTCGCGCTGTGCGCGGCCGGGCTGGGGCTCTGCGTCGCGGTGCCCGTGTCGGCGCGGCCGGGCACCACCACGTACGCCGAGGTCGCGTACGGGGTCGGCGCCGGGCTCCTGCTGTGGCTCAGCGGCCTCGCGGGCGCGGCGAAGGCCGTGGCCCACTACCGGCTGGCCGTACGGCTGCTCAGCCCCGCTCCGCCGGCGCCGCGGCCGGCCGCCCCACCAGCATCGTCGGAGCACCCGCCACCCGCGTGAGGAACACCGTCGCCGCGTGCGGGCCCTTCGGCTTCACCCGGCGGCGCACCTCCTCCGGCTCCACCGCCGAGCCGCGCTTCTTCACCGTCAGGGTGCCCACCTCGCGCTCCCGCAGCAGCGCCTTCAGCCGCTTCAGGTTGAACGGCAGCTCGTCGGTGATCTCGTACGCGGCGGCGTACGGCGTCGGGCGCAGCTCGTCCGCCGTGACGTACGCGATCGTCTCGTCGACCAGCCCGCCGTCCAGCCGCGCGGCGACCTCCGCGACCAGGTGCGCCCGGATGACGGCGCCGTCCGGCTCGTACAGGTAGCGCCCGACCCCCCGGACCGGCGGGGCGGGCAGCGGCGCGGACGTGGCCAGGGCGGCGCCGGACGGCAGCAGCGTCGCCCGCACGGACCCCGGAGCCGTACCGAACCACAGCACGGCCTCCTTCACGTCCCCGCCGTCCGAGATCCACTCCGCCTCGGCCTCCGGCGGCACCACCTCGTGCGGGATGCCCGGCGCGACCTTCAGCGCCGCGTACGGGGCCCGGCGGGCCGCGTCCACCGCCCACGACAGGGGCGGCGAGTACGCCTCCGGGTCGAAGATCCGGCCCCGCCCGCCCCTGCGCGCCGGGTCGACGAACACGGCGTCATACGCGGAGGTGTCGACCTCCGTGACGTCGGCGCAGCGCACCTCGACCAGGTCGGCGATCCCCAGCGCCTCGACGTTGGCGCGGGCGACGGCCGCCGTGAGCGGGTCGCGGTCGACGGCGAGGACGGCGATGCCCGCGCGGGCCAGCGCCACCGCGTCGCCGCCGATGCCGCAGCACAGGTCCGCGACGCGCCGCACGCCGAGCCGGGCGAAGGACGCCGCGCGGTGGCGGGCGACCGAGGCGCGCGTGGACTGCTCGACGCCGTTCGGGGTGAAGAACATCCGGTACGCGTCGTCGGCGCCGAACTTCGCCACCGCCCGCTGCCGCAGCCGCGCCTGCCCGAGCGCCGCCGACACCAGCTCCGCGGGGTGGTCGCGGCGCAGCCGGGAGGCGACGGCCAGCTCCTGGGCGGGGTCGTAGTGGCGCAGGTCGGCGAGGAGGCCCCGGCCCTCGTCGGTGAGGAGCGAGGAGAAGGCGGCGAGATCGGTCACCCGTCCCATTCTGGTCCAGCGTGGGCCGGCCGGGGGACGGGCGCCGGCCCGGCGGCGGTGTCGGCCGGGTGCGGGGGCGCCGCGCTGACAGGATGCGGCGCCATGCAGCTAGTACGACAAAAGCGTCCATCATCGGTAAATCGGATCAATCGGGGAGTGGCCGCGGTGCTGCTCGCCGCCGCCCTGGGGACGGCCTGCGCGGCGGAGGGCGCCGGCCCGCCCGGCACCGGCGCGGCGGGCCGCCACGGCGGGCAGGAGCAGGGCGGGCAGGAGCGGGGCGGGCAGGGGCCGCAGGCCCCGCAGGCGCGGCCGCGGACCGCGTCCGGGGCACTGGCCGCGTACGTCGAGCGGTTCCGGCGGGAGCACGCGGCCCGCGCGGCCGCCGCCAGGCGGTGGGGCCTGCGGCGGACGCCGCTCCTCCCGCCGGACCCGCCGAAGGTGAAGCCGGAGATCACCTTCCGCAAGGGCTTCGAGGTCGGCGACCCGAGCCTCCCGCCGGTCTTCACCACCGTCCCCACCCGCGACCGCGTCGTGTTCCTGACCATCGACGACGGCGCGGAGAAGGACCCCGAGCTGCTGCGGATGATGTCCGAACTCGACATCCCGTACAGCGCCTTCCTCAGCGACTACCTGGTCAAGGAGGACTACGGCTACTTCAGGCGCATGCGGGACCTCGGCGTCGCCCTGCACAACCACACCCTCACCCACCCCTACATGCCCGCGCTGTCGTACGCGGAGCAGAAGCACGAGATCTGCGGCCAGCAGGACGTCATCGAGCGCCACTACGGCAAGCGGCCCACGCTGTTCCGCCCGCCGTACGGCAACTACGACTCCGACACGCTGCGCGCCGCGCGGGACTGCGGGATCAAGGCCGTGCCGCTGTGGACCGCCGAGGCGTTCCCCGACCGCATGGAGTGGCGCGAGTGGGACCGCGACCTGCATCCGGGCGACATCGTCCTCACCCACTTCCGCGGCCGCGGCGACTGGAAGGGGTCGATGGCCGACATGGTCCGGCAGGCCATGGACACCATCACGGCGCGCGGGTACGCGGTGGCCCGGCTGGAGGACTACGTGTAGCGGCGACGCGCCGCGGCGGCGCCCGGCCCGGCTTCCGCCGCACGTCAGTGCGGGTACGGACGCGGCGCGCGGCCGGTGACTGGCACTCCGCTTGACCGAGTGCTAACCGCGGTCATAGTCTCGGCTCTGGCACTCCCCGCAGGAGAGTGCCAACACAGCGACGGGCAGGTCCGGCACCCGCGACGACGGATCCACCTGGTCGCCACCTCAGACAGTTGACCCCGTGAGATCTCCGAAGGGGGAGGTCGGATCGTGACGACCACCAGCTCCAAGGTTGCCATCAAGCCGCTCGAGGACCGCATCGTGGTCCAGCCGCTCGACGCCGAGCAGACCACGGCCTCTGGCCTGGTCATTCCGGACACCGCCAAGGAGAAGCCCCAGGAGGGCGTCGTCCTGGCCGTCGGCCCGGGCCGCTTCGAGAACGGCGAGCGCCTGCCGCTCGACGTCAAGGCCGGCGACATCGTGCTCTACAGCAAGTACGGCGGCACCGAGGTGAAGTACAGCGGCGAGGAGTACCTCGTCCTCTCGGCCCGCGACGTGCTCGCGATCGTCGAGAAGTAATCCACCACGTGCCGTGAACCGCGCCCCTGGCCCCCGCTGATGTGCTGCCGCACGTACGCCGGGCGGCGAGGGGCGCCGTTCTCTCTCCATCCAGTACCGAGAGGGCTGAATCGCTCCCATGGCGAAGATCCTGAAGTTCGACGAGGACGCCCGTCGCGCCCTTGAGCGCGGCGTCAACAAGCTTGCCGACACCGTCAAGGTGACGATCGGCCCCAAGGGCCGCAACGTCGTCATCGACAAGAAGTTCGGTGCGCCCACCATCACCAACGACGGTGTCACCATCGCCCGCGAGATCGAGGTCGAGGACCCGTACGAGAACCTCGGCGCCCAGCTGGTGAAGGAGGTGGCGACCAAGACCAACGACATCGCGGGTGACGGCACCACCACCGCCACCGTCCTGGCCCAGGCGCTCGTCCGCGAGGGTCTGCGCAACGTCGCCGCGGGTGCCTCCCCGTCCGCCCTGAAGAAGGGCATCGACGCGGCGGTCAAGGCCGTCTCCGACGAGCTGCTCGCCACGGCCCGCCCGATCGAGGAGAAGTCCGACATCGCCGCGGTCGCCGCGCTGTCCGCCCAGGACCAGCAGGTGGGCGAGCTGATCGCCGAGGCCATGGACAAGGTCGGCAAGGACGGCGTCATCACCGTCGAGGAGTCCAACACCTTCGGCCTGGAGCTCGACTTCACCGAGGGCATGGCCTTCGACAAGGGCTACCTGTCGCCGTACATGGTCACCGACCAGGAGCGTATGGAGGCCGTCCTCGACGACCCGTACATCCTGATCCACCAGGGCAAGATCGCCGCCATCGCGGACCTGCTGCCCCTCCTGGAGAAGATCATCCAGACCGGTGGCTCCAAGCCGCTGCTGATCATCGCCGAGGACGTCGAGGGCGAGGCCCTGTCGACCCTCGTCGTGAACAAGATCCGCGGCACGTTCAACGCCGTCGCGGTCAAGGCCCCCGGCTTCGGCGACCGCCGCAAGGCGATGCTCGGCGACATGGCCGCCCTCACCGGCGCCACCGTGATCGCCGAGGAGGTCGGCCTCAAGATCGACCAGGTCGGCCTGGACGTGCTGGGCACCGCCCGCCGCGTGACCGTCACCAAGGACGACACCACCATCGTCGACGGTGGCGGCAACTCCGAGGACGTCACGGGCCGCGTCGCCCAGATCAAGGCCGAGATCGAGACGACCGACTCCGACTGGGACCGCGAGAAGCTCCAGGAGCGCCTCGCGAAGCTCGCCGGCGGCGTGTGCGTCATCAAGGTCGGCGCCGCCACCGAGGTGGAGCTGAAGGAGAAGAAGCACCGTCTGGAGGACGCCATCTCCGCGACCCGCGCCGCGGTCGAGGAGGGCATCGTCTCCGGTGGTGGCTCCGCGCTGGTCCACGCCGTGAAGGTGCTCGAGGACAACCTCGGCAAGGAAGGCGACGAGGCCACCGGTGTCGCGGTCGTCCGCCGCGCCGCCGTCGAGCCGCTGCGCTGGATCGCCGAGAACGCCGGTCTCGAGGGCTACGTCATCACCTCGAAGGTCGCGGACCTCGACAAGGGCCAGGGCTTCAACGCCGCCACCGGCGAGTACGGCGACCTGGTCAAGGCCGGCGTCATCGACCCGGTGAAGGTCACCCGCTCCGCGCTGGAGAACGCCGCGTCGATCGCCTCCCTCCTCCTCACCACCGAGACCCTCGTGGTGGAGAAGAAGGAAGAGGAGCCGGCGGACGCGGGCCACGGCCACGGCCACGGCCACGGTCACTCCCACTGACGCACCGTCAGCGCCCGCGCGTCCCGGCCCCGCCGCCGGGGCGCGCGCCGGACACGGCGAGGCCCGGTACCCCCTCGGGGGTACCGGGCCTCGCCCGTACCGGTGCCGCCCGCCCTACCGCGGGCCGTACTTGCGCCCCGCCCGCGAGCTCACCCCGCCCAGCAGCCCGCGCGGCACCAGCTTCACCACGCCCATCAGCGCCTTGTACCGCGGGTCCGGGACCGACAGCGTCCGCCCGCGCGCCAGGTCCGCCAGCGCGTCCGCCACGACCCGGTCGGCGTCCAGCCACATCCACCCCGGGATGTTGTCCGTGCCCATCCCGGCCCGCTGGTGGAACTCCGTCCGTACGAAACCGGGGCACAGCGCCATCAGCCGCACCCCGCTCCCCGCCAGGTCCCGCGCCGCGCCCTGGGTGAACTGCACGACCCACGCCTTCGACGCCCCGTAGGTGCCGCGCGGCACGAAGGCGGCGACGGACGCGACGTTCACCACGCCGCCCCGCCGCCGCTCCCGCATCGTCGCCGTCGCCGCGGCCGTCAGCCGCAGCACCGCCTCGCAGTGCACCTTCAGCATCTTCAGCTCGTCGGCCATCGCCACGTCGAGGAAGCGGCCCTTGTTGCCGAACCCCGCGTTGTTGACCAGCAGGTCCACCGGCCGCTTCGGGTCGGAGAGCCGCGCCTCCACGGCGGCGATGCCCGCCTCCCGGGCGAGGTCCGCGGGCAGCACCTCCGCCTCCACACCGTGCCGGTCGTGCAGTTCGGTCGCCTGCTCCCGGAGTCGTTCCACGTCGCGGGCGACCAGGACCACGTCGTGGCCGTCGGCCGCCAGCCGCCGCGCGAAGGCGGCCCCGATACCCGCCGTCGCGCCAGTAATCAGTGCACTCGTCATACGCGGCACGTTAGTGCCCCGCCCGGACGCGCCGTAGCCCCGCCCACCGGCCCCGGCGCGCGCCCGGTGCGGGGCCCGGCTCAGGGGACCGGCACTCCGGGCGCCTGCTCCGCGTACCGCCGTGCCGCCTCCAGCAGTTCCGGGTGCGGGGCGTCGCCCGCGGCCAGGACCCGCGGCAGCAGCTCGCGCCGCGTGGTCTGCGCGCGGAACGCCAGCGCCACGGTCACGTCGTGGTCCGGCCGGTGGACGATCTCGACCGGGTCGCCGGCCCGGACCTCGCCCGGCTCGACCACCCGCAGGTACGCCCCCGGCGCCCCGTGCTCGGTGAACCGCCGCACCCACCCCTGCTCGCCCAGCCAGCCCGCGAAGGTGCGGCACGGCACCCGCGCGTCCGTCACCTCCAGCACCAGCGACGCGCCGATCCGCCACCGCTCCCCGAGCAGCGCCCCGTCCACGTCGACCCCCGAGGTGGTCAGGTTCTCCCCGAAGGAGCCGTTCGGCAGTGGCCGGCCCAGCGCCTCCTCCCAGCGGTCCAGCTCCTCGCGCGCGAAGGCGTACACCGCCTGGTCCGAGCCGCCGTGGTGGCGCAGGTCGCACACCGCGTCCCCGGCCACGCCCCCGCCGCCGACCCCCTTGGGCCCCGGGTCCGCCACCCGGACGGGCCCGCCCACCGGGACCTTCGCGATCCCGGTCTCGCCGCTCGGCGCGTTGGTGTACCCCACCTTCCTCCGCCGTCCCGTGTTGACCGTCAGCACCCGCATCGCCGTGATCTCGTCCATGGGCCGCACGCTAGCGCCGCTTCGCCCAAAGATTCCACGTCATATTTCGCGCGAACTTAAAGGGACCCTTATATTCGAGGCTGTGATCGAAGCCCGTCACCTCCGAGTCCTCCGCGCCGTGGCCGCCACCGGCTCCTTCTCCGCCGCGGCCCGAGAGCTGGGCTGCACCCAGCCGGCCGTCAGCCAGCAGATGAAGGCCCTGGAGTCCTCCGCCGGCACGCCCCTGCTCATCCGCACCGGCCGCGAGATGCGCCTGACCCAGGCGGGCGAGGCCCTGGTCCGGCACGCCGCGGGCATCCTCGCCGGACTGACCGCCGCCGAGGAGGAGGTCGCCGCCATCGCGGGCCTGCGCGCCGGCCGCGTCCGGCTCGTCTCCTTCCCGAGCGGCAGCTCCACGCTCGTCCCGACCGCCCTCGCCGCCCTGCGCGCCGCGCACCCCGGCACGCGGGTCTCCCTCGTCGAGGCGGAGCCGCCCCGCTCGGTGGAGATGCTCCGCGAGGGCGACTGCGACATCGCCCTGGCCTTCCGGTACGCGGGCGGCGCCGCCGAGTGGGACGACCTGGTGGTACGGCCGCTGCTCACCGACCGGCTCGTCGGCCTCGTCCCCGAGGGGCACCGGCTGGCCGGCGCGGACGCCGTGGCCATCGGCGAGCTGGCCGAGGAGCCCTGGATCGCGGGCTGCCCCCGGTGCCGCCGCCAGCTGGTCGAGGTGTGCGAGGACGCCGGCTTCACGCCCCGCATCGACTTCGCGACCGACGACTACCCGGCGGTCGTCGGCCTCGTGGGCGCGGGCCTCGGCGTGGCGGTCCTGCCGGAGCTGGCGGTCGAGTCCGTACGGCCCCGGGGCGCCCGCACGGTCGCGGTCGAGCCGCCGCTGGAGCGGGAGATCGTCGCCCTCACCCTGCCGGACCTGGCGCAGGTCCCGGCCGTCGCGGCCACGCTGGGCCGGCTGGCGGAAGCGGCCTCGCGCGGGTAGGGGCGGACCCAGGGGGGAGCGGCCCGGGCGGGGACGAGTCCGGGCGTGGCGCGCGGGCGGCTTCGCCGCGCGGGCGGGGACGTACCCGGGAGTCGTGCGGGGGCACGCCCGGGGACGCCGGGGGCACCGGCGGCAGCGCGTACCGGCTTCGCGCGGGCCGCGGCTTCGCACGCGGGGACGCGTCGCGGGGCGGCCTCCGGCCCCGGGGCGCGTCGGGGCAGCGGGAGGGGCGGGGCGCCACCTGCTGTGCGCGTCCCCGCTGAAACGTTCCTTCAGACGAGGGGGTCTGACCCGTGGTCAGCCGTTTCCCGCCGGTGCCGCGGACGTGGTGACCAGCCGGGTGCGCGCCCGGCCCATCAGTTCCTCGCGCTCGTCCTCGGTGAGGCCGCCCCATACGCCGTAGGGCTCGCGCACGGCCAGGGCGTGGGCCGCGCACTGGGCGCGCACCGGGCAGCGCATGCAGACCTCCTTCGCCGAGTTCTCACGCGCGCTCCGAGCCGCGCCGCGCTCTCCCTCGGGATGGAAGAACAGGGAACTGTCGACCCCTCGGCAGGCCGCGAGCAGCTGCCAGTCCCACAGGTCGGCGTTGGGTCCGGGAAGGCGGGAGAAATCTGCCATGGCGCATGTCCCCTTGGTGCCGGTACTGAGCTTACTGAGCGGACTACTTGTCGCAGTAGATGTAAATATGACTCATTGCGAATCTAGCTACAGACACCGCCAAAGGGAAGGAAAAGCCGCTAAATGGGGCATAGCTCTGAGTGGAGCGGTGGTGACCTGCGACGCTCTGCTCCGTGTGCACCCCTTCACGTAGAGTGTCGAAGGGGTGCTGGTACCCGTAACTCTTTCGAGTGACCGTCGTTGAGAGTGCGAGGCGGTTGAAAGAAAAAGCGCTCGGGCAGGCGTCCGAGGGTGTCAACCGCACAGGTGACGATTCGTAACCAGCCTGGAGGCCCAAGGTGACGCGCATCAGCTGCGGAGGACGGCCATGACATCCGTCCTCGTCTGCGACGACTCCCCGCTTGCCCGAGAAGCGCTCCGCCGCGCCGTCGCGACCGTGCCCGGCGTCGAGCGCGTGACCACCGCGGCCAACGGCGAGGAAGTCCTCCGCCGCTGGGGCGCCGACCGCTCGGACCTGATTCTGATGGACGTGCGCATGCCCGGCCTGGGCGGCGTGGAAACCGTCCGCCGGCTGCTCTCCGCGGACCCCGGCGCCCGCATCATCATGCTCACGGTCGCCGAGGACCTCGACGGCGTCGCCCTCGCCGTCGCCGCCGGCGCCCGCGGGTACCTGCACAAGGACGCCTCGCGCGCGGAGCTGCGGGCCACGGTCACGCAGGCCCTCGCCGACCCGACCTGGCGGCTCGCCCCGCGCCGGCTGCGCTCCGCCGAGATGGGCGCCGCGCCGACGCTCACGGCCCGGGAGATCCAGGTGCTGGAGGGCATGAGCCACGGCCGGTCGAACGCCGAGATCGGTCGCGAGCTGTTCCTCTCCGAGGACACGGTCAAGACCCACGCCCGGCGGCTCTTCAAGAAGCTGGGCGCCTCGGACCGTGCCCACGCCGTCGCCCTCGGCTTCCGCTGGGGCCTGGTGCGGTAGCGCGACCCGGGCCCCGAGGTGGCCGTTTCGGTCCCCGTCCGCCGCGCGGCGGACGGGGCGGCGCAGGCCCGATGTCTGTTTCCTGCGCGATGCCGCATCCTTGAGGGGTGGAGTTCCTCGGGGACGAGTCGATCGAGCGGGAGGGGAGGGCGCAGGGGATGACTTCCGGCGCACCTGCTCATAACGCTTCGGTGCACAAGGCTGGACGCGGTGCCTCGGAGCGGACGCGGTCAAGGCACCATGGACCGATGCGCGACGACCAGACGCCGACCACCCCGACGCCCCCCGCGGGGCCGGGGACGATCGGGGCGCTCGTGCACCGCGCGGTGGAGGGCGACGAACAGGCCACGCACGACCTCCTGGCCCACGTCCACCCCCTGGCCCTGCGCTACTGCCGCACACGGCTGAGCCGGCTGCCCGGCGACGCCCGCCACTTCGTCGAGGACCTGGCGCAGGAGGTCTGCGTCGCCGTCCTCATGGCCCTGCCCCGGTACAAGGACACGGGCCGCCCGTTCGAGGCGTTCGTCTTCGCCATCGCCGGGCACAAGGTCGCCGACCTGCAGCGGGCCGCCATGCGGCACCCCGGCTCGACCGCCGTGCCCTCCGACGAGATGCCCGAGCGCCCCGACGACTCGCTGGGCCCCGAGGAGCGGGCCCTCCTCAGCGACGACGCCGAATGGGCCCGGCGCCTCCTCGCCAACCTCCCGGAGAACCAGCGGGAGCTGCTCGTCCTGCGCGTCGCCGTCGGCCTCACCGCGGAGGAGACCGGCCAGATGCTCGGCATGTCCCCCGGGGCCGTCCGGGTCGCCCAGCACCGCGCCCTCAGCCGCCTGCGGGCCCTGGCCGGCCAGTAGGCGCACGGCCGTACGGGGGTGCCCCCGCGGCGCCGTCGCGGAGCCGTATGGCGGATGTCATACGTGTGAACGTACAAAGCTGCCGGGTGATCTTGCTCGTGGAATGAGACACGCACGCGGCCCGTTAGCATGGACATCCGCACCGATCAAGGCCATTGGGGAAGGTGTCATGACTGCCAACGTCGACGGAGTGCCGGAGAAATTCGCGGCACTCGGGCTGACCTACGACGACGTGCTGCTGCTGCCGGGCGCGTCGGACATGGCTCCCGACCAGATCGACACCTCCTCGCGGCTCTCGCGGAACGTGCGGGTCAACATCCCGCTGCTCTCGGCCGCGATGGACAAGGTGACCGAGTCCCGCATGGCCATCGCCATGGCCCGGCAGGGCGGCGTCGGCGTCCTCCACCGGAACCTGTCGATCGCCGACCAGGCGAACCAGGTCGACCTGGTGAAGCGCTCCGAGTCCGGCATGGTCACGGACCCGATCACGGTCCACCCCGACGCCACGCTCGCCGAGGCCGACGCGATCTGCGCCAAGTTCCGCATCAGCGGCGTGCCCGTCACGGACCCGGCCGGCAAGCTCCTCGGCATCGTCACCAACCGCGACATGGCCTTCGAGACCGACCGTGCCCGTCAGGTGCGCGAGGTCATGACCCCGATGCCGCTGGTCACGGGCAAGGTCGGCATCTCCGGCGTCGACGCCATGGAGCTGCTGCGCCGCCACAAGATCGAGAAGCTGCCGCTCGTCGACGACGACGGCATCCTCAAGGGCCTCATCACCGTCAAGGACTTCGTCAAGGCGGAGAAGTACCCGAACGCCGCGAAGGACAAGGAGGGCCGGCTCCTCGTCGGCGCCGCCGTCGGTGTCGCGGGCGACGCGTACGAGCGGGCGCAGGCCCTGATCGAGGCGGGCGTCGACTTCATCGTCGTCGACACCGCCCACGGCCACTCCAAGCTGGTCGGCGACATGGTCGCCAAGATCAAGTCCAACTCCGGCGTCGACGTCATCGGCGGCAACGTCGCCACCCGCGACGGCGCCCAGGCGCTCGTCGACGCGGGCGTCGACGCGATCAAGGTCGGCGTCGGCCCCGGCTCCATCTGCACCACCCGCGTCGTCGCCGGCATCGGCGTCCCGCAGGTCACGGCGATCTACGAGGCGTCGCTCGCCGCCAAGGCGGCCGGTGTCCCGGTCATCGGCGACGGCGGCCTGCAGTACTCCGGCGACATCGCCAAGGCCCTGGTCGCCGGCGCCGACACGGTGATGCTCGGCTCGCTCCTGGCCGGCTGCGAGGAGTCGCCGGGCGAGCTGCTGTTCATCAACGGCAAGCAGTTCAAGTCGTACCGCGGCATGGGCTCCCTGGGTGCCATGCAGTCCCGCGGCGACCAGCGCTCCTTCTCCAAGGACCGGTACTTCCAGGAGGGCGTCGCCTCCGACGAGAAGCTGGTCCCCGAGGGCATCGAGGGCCAGGTGCCCTACCGCGGCCCGCTCTCCGCGGTCGTCCACCAGCTGGTCGGCGGCCTGCGCCAGTCGATGTTCTACGTCGGCGGCCGCACCGTCCCCGAGCTCCAGGAGCGCGGCCGGTTCGTCCGCATCACGTCGGCGGGCCTCAAGGAGAGCCACCCGCACGACATCCAGATGACCGTCGAGGCGCCGAACTACAGCAGCAAGCGCTGAGCGGACCCCCGCTCGACACCACCGCAGGGGCGGCCCGGGATCGCCCGGGCCGCCCCTCCGCGCGCGCGTCGGGGATACTGGTAGGCGCAGACGCAGAGGGAAAGGCCACACATCGTGACTGAGATCGAGATCGGGCGCGGCAAGCGCGGCCGCAGGGCGTACGCCTTCGACGACATCGCCGTCGTACCGAGCCGGCGCACCCGGGACCCGAAGGAGGTCTCGATCGCGTGGCAGATCGACGCCTACCGCTTCGAGCTGCCCTTCCTGGCCGCCCCGATGGACTCCGTGGTGTCGCCGCAGACCGCGATCCGCATCGGCCGGCTCGGTGGCCTCGGCGTCCTCAACCTCGAGGGCCTGTGGACCCGCCACGAGGACCCGCAGCCGCTCCTCGACGAGATCACCGAACTCGACGGGGAGAGCGCGACCCGCCGTCTGCAGGAGATCTACGCCGCCCCGATCAAGGAGGAGCTGATCGGGCAGCGCCTGAAGGAGGTGCGCGACGCCGGCGTCGTCACCGCCGCGGCGCTCTCCCCGCAGCGCACGGCCCAGTTCTCCAAGGCCGTCGTCGACGCGGGCGTGGACATCTTCGTCATCCGCGGCACGACGGTCTCCGCCGAGCACGTCTCCGGCGCGGCCGAGCCGCTGAACCTGAAGCAGTTCATCTACGAGCTGGACGTGCCGGTCATCGTCGGCGGCTGCGCCACCTACACCGCGGCCCTGCACCTGATGCGCACGGGCGCGGCGGGCGTGCTGGTCGGCTTCGGCGGCGGCGCGGCGCACACCACCCGCAACGTCCTGGGCATCCAGGTCCCGATGGCGACCGCGGTCGCCGACGTGGCCGCCGCCCGCCGCGACTACATGGACGAGTCCGGCGGCCGGTACGTGCACGTCATCGCCGACGGCGGCGTGGGCTGGTCCGGCGACCTGCCGAAGGCCATCGCGTGCGGCGCCGACGCCGTGATGATGGGCTCCCCGCTGGCCCGGGCCACGGACGCGCCCGGCAAGGGCCACCACTGGGGCATGGAGGCCGTCCACGAGGACGTGCCGCGCGGCAAGCTCGTCGACCTGGGCGTCGCCGGGACGACCGAGGAGATCCTCACCGGGCCGTCGCACTCGCCGGACGGGTCGATGAACTTCTTCGGCGCGCTGCGCCGGGCGATGGCGACGACCGGTTACAGCGAACTGAAGGAGTTCCAGCGCGTCGAGGTGACGGTCGCGGACTCGCAGCACAGCCGCTGACACCGGGTACGGACACCGGACACGGGGAGGGGCCCGCACCACGTCGGTGCGGGCCCCTCCCCGTGTCGTCGCGCGTCCGGCGGGCCGCTACGCGGAGCCCTTCTTGGCGCCGGCGAAGGCGGTCACCGCGCCGATGCCCAGGAAGACGTACGTCATGCCGTCCGCGGCGGTCTTCCACAGGTCGGCCAGCTCGGCGAAGTTCTCGAAGAAGACCTCCGCGAACGAGGCCTGGCCGAGCTTGCTGAAGACGACCGCGATCGCGACCAGCTGGCCCAGGTAGACCGCGCCGGCCGCGAAGAGCGCCGAGCCGACCGCCAGGACCGGGTTGCGGCCGCCGACCTTGCCGGCGACGAAGCCGACGAGCAGGCCGACGCCCACCGCCGCGTAGCCGATCTCCCGCTCGATCGCGCCGCCGATGCCGCCGTACGCGCCCGCGGCGACCACGGCGGCGCCCAGCGCGGCGAGCAGCCCGAGGACGATGTTGTTCCGCGCGGGCGCCGGGGCCGGCGCCGGGTGCTGCGGGTAGGGCTGCGCGGCCGGGTCGGCGAACGGGTTGCCGGACGGAGGCGGAACGGACTGGCTCATGCTGGGAATCCCCCCTGGAGGAAACGGGCGGCCGGCATCTGACGTGTGCACGGCCGCGCGCGAAATCAGAGGCGGACACTAGCAGGCCCCTCCGACAGCGGGCGGCGCGATGGGCGACCGTGACCGGCCCGCAAGCAAGCCGAGACCAAGGCGGGGGCGCACGGGTCGCGGCCGGGCGGCGCGCCGGCCGCCGCCGAACCGCCCGTCCCCGGCCGCCGCCGAACCGCCCGTCTCCGGCCGCCGCCGCGCCGATCGTCGCCGGTCGCGTCGGTGGTGCCGGTCGCGCCGGGTGTCAGAGGCGGTGCGCCGCGCCGACCGGGGTGGCCCCGCGGGTGTCGAGCAGCAGCTGCGCCTTCACGGCCAGGCCCTGGAGGTCGTAGGTGCGGTGGTGCTGGAGCAGGATCGTCAGGTCGGCGCCCGCGGCCGTCTCGTACAGGGAGTCCGCGCGCGGGACCGGCAGGTCGCGCACCCGCCAGACCGGCACGTACGGATCGTGGTAGCTGACCGCCGCGCCCATGTCCATCAGCCGCTGCGCGATCTCGGACGCGGGGGAGCCCTCGCGGTCGGCGAGGTCGGGCTTGTACGTGACGCCCAGGAGCAGGACGCGGGCGCCGCGCACGGACTTGCCGTGCTCGTTGAGGAGCGTGGCGCAGCGCTGGGTCACGTACTGGGGCATGCGTTCGTTGATCTGGCTCGCCGTCTCCACCAGGCGCAGCGGGCGGTGCGGGCCGACCGTGTCGACGGGGACGCCGTGGCCGCCGACGCCGGGGCCGGGACGGAACGCCTGGAAGCCGAAGGGCTTGGTCTCGGCGCACCGGATGACGTCCCACAGGTCGACGCCCAGCTCGTTGCAGAGCACCGCCATCTCGTTGACCAGGGCGATGTTGACGTGCCGGAAGTTGGTCTCCAGCAGCTTGACCGTCTCGGCCTCGCGGGGGCCCCGCGCACGCACCACCTTGTCGCTGAGGCGCCCGTAGAAGGCGGCGGCGGACTCGGTGCAGGCGGGGGTGAGCCCGCCGATGACCTGGGGGGTGTGGGCGGGGTCGTGGGCGCGGTTGCCGGGGTCGAGGCGGGCGGGGGAGTACGCGAGGTGGAAGTCGCGTCCGGCGCGCAGCCCGGAGCCCTCCTCCAGGATCGGGCGGAGGACGTCCTCGGTGGTGCCGGGCGGGACGGGCGACTCGAGCAGCACGGTGGTGTGGGGGCGCAGCCGGGCGGCGAGCGCGCGGGCGGCGTCCGTGACGGCGGTCAGGTCCAGGGTGCGGGAGGCGGCGCAGGGCGGGGTGGGCGCGCAGATGACGGCGGTGCGGACGCGGCCCAGCTCGGCGGGGTTCGTGGTGGGGCGGAAGCCGGACGACAGCATCCGGCGGATCTCGGAGGGGGTGAGGGAGCCGTCGACCGGCGGCCGTCCGGCGGCCAGCTCGGAGACCGGCCGGGAGTCGGTGTCGTAGCCGATCGTGTCGATACCGGCGGCGGTGGCGGCCTGGGCGAGGGGCAGCCCGAGGTGGCCGAGGCCGATGACGGCGAGGTCTGCGGGCATGGGCGTGAGCCGTCCTTCCCAATAGCCGGAGGGGGCAAGACGCGCAAGTCCTGTGGACAGAACGAGCGGACGCAATGTCAGACTAGGCTTAAATATGACCGTTATGCGGTATTGCGCGGTCGTGGTCGCCCGAATGTTGTCCACAGGTGGTGCGGGGCCGGTGGCCGATGTCGGTGCGCGGGGACAGAATCGGGTCTGTGGGCCCGAGCACACGGGGGGACGGCGGCGACGGGAGGCAGCGGTGAGGACAGCGAGACTGGGACCCGCGGAGCGGGCCGCGGCCCTGGCGGCGATGGCCGAGCGCGAGCTCGACGTGCTGGTCGTGGGCGGTGGTGTGGTCGGGGCCGGCACGGCGCTCGACGCGGCGACCCGCGGCCTCGCCACGGGGCTGGTGGAGGCCCGCGACTGGGCGTCGGGCACGTCCAGCAGGTCCAGCAAGCTCATCCACGGCGGACTGCGCTATCTGGAGATGCTCGACTTCGCGCTGGTGCGGGAGGCGCTGAAGGAGCGCGGCCTGCTGCTGGAGCGGCTGGCGCCGCACCTCGTCAAGCCGGTGCCGTTCCTCTATCCGCTGCGGCACAAGGGCTGGGAGCGGCTGTACGCCGGGTCGGGCGTCGCCCTGTACGACGCGATGTCCGTCTCCTCGGGCCACGGCCGCGGCCTGCCCGTGCACCGCCACCTGTCGCGCCGGCGCGCCCTGCGGGTCGCCCCCGCCCTGCGCAGGGACGCCCTGGTGGGCGCCCTGCAGTACTACGACGCCCAGATGGACGACGCGCGCTACGTCGCCACGCTGGTGCGGACGGCCGCGGCGTACGGGGCGCACGTCGCCAGCCGGGCCCGCGTCATCGGCTTCCTCCGCGAGGGCGAGCGGGTCGTCGGCGCCCGGGTGCAGGACGTGGAGGCGGGCGGCGACTACGAGATCCGCGCCCGGCAGGTCGTCAATGCGACGGGGGTGTGGACGGACGACACGCAGGCGCTGATCGGGGAGCGCGGCCAGTTCCACGTCCGCGCCTCCAAGGGCATCCACCTGGTCGTCCCCAAGGACCGCATCCACTCGACGACGGGCCTGATCCTGCGCACGGAGAAGAGCGTCCTGTTCGTCATCCCCTGGGGCCGCCACTGGATCGTCGGGACGACCGACACCGGATGGGACCTCGACAAGGCGCACCCCGCCGCGTCGAGCGCCGACATCGACTACCTCCTGGACCACGTCAACAGCGTCCTCGCCACCCCGTTGACCAGGGACGACGTGGAGGGCGTCTACGCGGGGCTGCGCCCCCTGCTGGCCGGCGAGTCCGACGCGACCAGCAAGCTGTCCCGCGAGCACACGGTCGCCCACCCCGTGCCCGGCCTGGTGGTGGTCGCGGGCGGCAAGTACACGACCTACCGCGTGATGGCCAAGGACGCGGTGGACGAGGCGGTCCACGGCCTGGACGTGCGGGTCGCCCCCTGCGTCACCGAGGAGGTGCCGCTGCTGGGCGCCGAGGGGTACCGCGCGCTGTGGAACGCCCGGGCCCGCATCGCCGCCCGGGCGGGCCTGCACGTCGTCCGCGTCGAGCACCTGCTGAACCGGTACGGGACCCTGGCGGAGGAGGTGCTCGACCTCGTCGCCGAGGACCCGGCCCTCGCGGAGCCCGTCACCGGCGCCGACGACTACCTCCGCGCGGAGATCCTCTACGCCGCCTCCCACGAGGGCGCCCGGCACCTGGACGACGTGCTCACGCGCCGGACCCGGATCTCCATCGAGACCTTCGACCGCGGCACCGGCTGCGCCCGCGAGTGCGCCGAACTGATGGCGCGGGTCCTCGGGTGGGGCGAGGAGCAGGTGGCCAAGGAGGTGGAGCACTACGAGAAGCGGGTCGAGGCGGAGCGGGAGTCGCAGCGTCAGCCGGACGACCAGACCGCGGACGCGGCCCGGTTGGGTGCGCCGGACATCGTGCCGCTGTGACCCGCGGCCCCGGCGGCGGGCGGGCAGAACTCGGCTTCCAGGACGGAGCGTTCCAGGGGCGGCCCGGGGGCCGCGGCCAGGGTGTCCGTGTTCACGCGGAAGGTGAGGACGTGCCGGCCGTCGGCGGTCGCGGCGGTGCGGACGTAGCTGCCCGGCACGCGGCCGTTGTGGCCCCAGACGGTGACGCCGCAGGGGAGCCGGGTGGGGAAGAGGCCCATGCCGTAGCGGCCGTGGGCGGAGGAGGTGTCCAGCAGGGCGTCCAGCTGGGCCGGGGGGAGGAGGCGGCCGTCGAGGAGCGCGGTGTAAAAGCGGTTCAGGTCGGCGAGGGTGCTGACCAGTTCGCCCGCCGCGCCCGCGACGCGCGGGTCCAGGGCCGTGACGTCCCGTCCGGCGGAGTCGTAGCCCCGGCCGTGCGGGACGGGGAGGGCGGTGCGGGCGCCGGGGAAGGACGTGCCGGTGAGGCCGAGGGGGGTGATGATGCGGCGGCGCGCCTCGTCGGCGTAGGAGCGGCCGGTGACGTGTTCGACGATCCGGCCGAGGACGACGTAGTTGGTGTTGGAGTAGGCGAAGTCGCCGGGCGGCTTCGGGGGGTGGGAGGCCAGGGCCGCGCGGAGCCCCTCGGGCGGGGAGGCGGGGCCGGTGGGCCGTGTGAGGTCGGGGAGGCCGCTCGTGTGGGTGAGGAGGTGGCGCAGGGTGACGCGCCGGTCCAGCGGGGGAGGCAGGAGGCCGGGGGCGTGGGCGACGACCGGGTCGTCGGGGGCGAGCCGTCCCTCGGCCGCCAGTTGGAGGACGACCGTGGCGACGAACGTCTTCGTGACGCTGCCCGCGCGGAAGTGGTCGGGGCGGCCGATGGCCGGCCCCGTCGTCTCGAACCGGACTGCCTTCGGGGCCCCGGGCGCCCCGGTGGGCCGGGAGGTCCCGGAGGTTTCGGAGAGGAGCGCGGCGGCCGGGGCGTGGCCCGCCGTGACCAGCCTCGTCAGGGCGGGGGACGGCGTGGCCGCGGGATCATCCACGGTCAGTCCGCCGACGAGCAGAACCAAGGGCACCCCGAGTCTCGTCCTGCACTTCGGCATGGCGCGGCCCCCTCCTTCACGCTCATCCTGGCCGACGCCGGACCCGGGAGAACCACCGGTCCCGGAGTGAGGGACAATGAAGGCGCCACCAGGGCGGGTTGCCGCAGCGCGCGGACGCGGCAGGCGCGGGCGGAACAGGATCGCAGAGGGGACGCATGTCGGGAGCGGAGCAGTCGCGGGACGCGGCGCGGCAACCTCAGCGGGGCGCCGACGGCGAGGGCACGACCTCGAAGGGTGCGACGGTGAGGGGTGACGAGGCCGAGCAGGCCGCGACGTCGAAGGGCGGCGCCGGTGCGAAGGGCGCTGCTCCGGAGGGTGACGCCGTGAAGGGTGCCCGTTCCGAGGGCGCCCCGGCCGAGGACGCCCCCGGGAAGGCCGCGCCCGCGAGCGCGGCACCGGAGGACGAGGCACCGGTGGACGGGTCCCCGAAGGGCGAGTCCCCGAAGGGCGGTACCCCCGAGGGCGGAACCCCGGAGGACCAGGCGTCCTCGGACGGCTCCCCCGTCGGCGGGACGCCCGCCGAGGCGGCCCCGGACAAGGCGGCGACCGGTGGCAAGGGCGCCGGCGCGGCCGGGACGGACCTGGTGAAGAAGCCCGCCGGCGCCGCCCGCGTGACGGCCGAGGGCCAGTTGCTGGCGGGGCGTTACCGGCTCGGCCCCGTCCTCGGACGCGGCGGCATGGGCACCGTCTGGCGGGCCGTCGACGAGACCCTCGGCCGCACCGTCGCGGTCAAGGAGCTGCGCTTCCCCAACGCCATCGACGAGGACGAGAAGCGACGCCTCATCACCCGGACCCTCCGCGAGGCCAAGGCCATCGCCCGGATCCGCAACAACAGCGCCGTCACGGTCTACGACGTGGTCGACGAGGACGACCGTCCGTGGATCGTCATGGAGCTCATCGAGGGCCGCTCCCTCGCCGACGTCATCCGCGAGGACGGCACGCTCACGCCGCTGCGCGCCGCCGAGGTCGGCCTCGCCATCCTCGACGTGCTGCGGTCCGCGCACCGCCAGGGCATCCTCCACCGCGACGTGAAGCCGTCGAACGTCCTCATCTCGGACGACGGCCGCGTCGTCCTCACCGACTTCGGCATCGCCCAGGTCGAGGGCGACCCGTCCATCACGTCCACCGGCATGCTCGTCGGCGCGCCCTCCTACATCTCGCCGGAGCGCGCCCGCGGCCAGCGGCCCGGCCCGGCCGCCGACATGTGGTCCCTCGGCGGCCTCCTCTACGCGTGCGTGGAGGGCCACCCGCCGTACGACAAGGGCTCCGCCATCGCGACGCTCACGGCCGTGATGACCGAGCAGCTGGACCCGCCGACGAACGCCGGCCCGCTCGACAAGGTCATCTACGGGCTGCTCGCCAAGGACCCGGCGCAGCGCCTCGACGACGCCGGCGCGCGGGCGCTGCTCAACGAGGTCATCCGGGTGACCGGGGCCCCGGCCGCCCCGTCGCGGCCCGAGCCCCCCCTGGAGGCCACGCGCGTCGTACCGCTCCCGCCCGTCCCCCCGGCGGACTCGGCCACCACCGGCGCGGCGTCCGGCGCCGCCCCGGTGGGCGACGCGACCGCCGAGCGGCTGCGCGGCGCCCTGCGCTCGGTGCGGAACGCCGCCGCGGCGGCCGCCACCACCCGGCAGGCCAAGCCGGCCAAGGCGGAACGCTCCGGTCCGCCCGCTCCCGCGCGGGCGTCGCTCACCGACGTGGTGCCCCGGCGCACGCTGGTCACCATCGCGGTCGTGGCGGTCCTCGCGGTCCTCGCCACCGTCCTCGCGTTCGCCCTCGGAGGCGACGACGGCACGACCGCCCAGGACACGGGCGGCACCCAGGGCGGCGACAAGACCGCGTCGGCGGGCGCCACCACCGGTGGCGGCCCGACGGACGGCGCCGCCACCGGGGGCAACGGCGGCAGCCCGGACGGCGAGCCCGGAGAGCAGCAGGACGGCGGGTCCGGCGCCACGGGCGGCGGGTCCGGCACGACGGGCGGCACGGGCACGGGCACCAAGCCGCCCGCCTCGCCCAGCGCCGGCACCGGTACCGGTCCCGCGCTCCCCGCCGGGTACAAGACGGTCACCAACGGCCGCTTCCACTTCTCCATGGCCATGCCCGCCGGCTTCCGCATGACGGGCGTGGCGGGTCGCGGCTCCGGCGGGATATTCAGCGCCTCGGGCGGTTTCCCGCGCGTGCAGGTCGACTACACCGACAGCCCCGGCGGCGACGCCGCCGCCGCGTGGTCCTCCGCCATGGGCGCCGTCGCCGCGAGCAGCAACGGCTACAAGCACCACGGCATCAAGCCCGTCTCGTACAACGGCTACCCGACCGTCGCCGACTGGCAGTTCGAACGGAACCAGGGCGGGACGCGGGTGTGGGTGCTCAACCGGGGCTTCAAGGTCGACGCCACGCACGGCTACGCCATCATGATCTCGTGCAAGTCCAGCGAGTGGAACGGTCCGGAGTGCACCACGCTCAGGAACACCGCGTTCGCGACGTTCCGGCCCACGGACTGACCCGCGACACGTATCGTGAGAGCGCGCGGACCGTGCGCGGCTGAATCAAGCGGACAACTGCACGAGCAAGGACCAGGATCGACGGCTCCGTACGATTCCGTGCGAACGGCGGAGCCCGGGGGACAGCGCGCGGCTGGGGAGGCGTCGTGGACGACTACGCGGGAAGGGTGCTCGCCGACCGCTATCGCCTGCCTCTCGTCCCCTCCGGCGAGGACGGGGACGCCGGGGCGTACGGGCCGGTCGAGACGCGCGCCTTCGACACGTACAGCGGCCAGGAGGTCATGGTCCGGCAGCTGCCCCTGCCGGAGACCGTGGACGCCGAGGTCGTCGACGTGGACGACGCCTACCACCGCCCCTACGGGCGCGCGCCGCAGCACACGGCCGTCCGCGCCACCGTCGACCCGGCCGTCCAGCGGGCCGTCGAGGCCGTGCAGGCCGTGGCCCGGATCCCCGACCACCCGCGCCTCGACCAGGTCTTCGACGTCTTCACCGAGAGCGGTTCGCTGTGGATCGTCAGCGAGCTGGTCCCCGCCCGGCCGCTCGCCGCCCTCGTCCGCGACGAGCCGCTCAGCCCGTACCGCGCCGCCGAGATCGCCTCCGACGTGCTCACGGCGCTGCGCGCGCTGCACGCCCACGGCTGGACGCACCGCAACATCACCGTGCGCACGGTCCTCGTCTGCGACGACGGGCGGGTCCTGCTCACCGGGCTCGCGACCGGCGCCGCCGAGGAGGCCCTGTGCGGTTACGCGCCGGTGCCGCTCCCCGACGACGCGGACACCCCGTACCCGGACGCGGACGGCGACCGGTACGACGACGGGTACGACGACGGCGAGGCGGAGCCCTACGCGGACGAGGCCGAGGGGCAGGACGACGGCGCGTACGACGGCGCGTACGTCGACGAATACGGCGACGCGTACGACGACGAGGCCGACGAGGCCGAGATCGTCACCGGGCACGCGCGGGCCCACGACGAGGACGACCCGTACGACGACGTGTACGAGGACCCGTACGGCGCCCCCCGCGCCCTGGCCCCCGTACCCCTCCCGCCCGGCCCGCCGGCCCTGCCCAGCGGCTACGAACCCCAGTACGTCGACCAGGTCGCGGACCGCATCGCCGACGACGGCGAGGACGAGGACGACGAGGCCCACGGCACCGCCCGGTACGGCGCCCACGGCCCCCACGACCCCTACGGCCCCGACGACGTCCACGGCCCCGACGACGTCCACGGCGACGAGGACGAGGGGGACGACGGGGACCGCCCCCCGCGCGCGCTGCTCGCCGGCACGTGGCGGGACGGCCCGGTCCCCGCGGGCGGCGGCACCTCCCCCTACGGGGACGCCACCCCGTACGGCGGCGCCACCCCGTACGGCGGCGCCCGCGCCGCCCTGCGCGCCGACTCCCGGCGCCGGACCCCGCAGGCCGGGGAGCCCTGGCCCGCGCACCCCCGCGGCGCGTCCGGTCCCGACCAGGGCCACGCCGCCGGGGCGGACACGGCCCCGGCACCCGACGACGTCTACCGGGGCCCGACCACACCGCTGGCCGCCGAGCGCGCCCGCCAGGCCAGGATCGCCGTCGTCGGCGCCGTCACCGAGCGGTGGGCGCCCGAGCAGGCCGGCCCCGTCCACGGCACGTGGCGGCTCGCCCCGCCCGTCGGCCCCGCCACGGACCTGTGGGCGCTCGGCGCGCTGCTGTTCCGCGTCCTCCAGGGCCACGCCCCCTACCCCGAGGACAACGCCGCCGAGCTCGTCCAGATGGTGTGCTCCGAGCCGCCCGCGTTCGCCGAGGAGTGCGGCCCGCTGCGCCCCGTCGTCGAGTCGCTGCTGCGCCAGGACCCGACCGAGCGCCCCGAGTTCGAGGAGCTGCGCGGATGGCTGCGCTCCCTCGTCCGCTCGGCGCCCGAGCCCGACGCGGGCGCCTCCGTCGTCCCCATGCCGTCCGTCGACGCCGCCCGCCTGCCCATCATCCGCCGCCGCGGCGACCTGGTCCGCAGGCGCCGTACGCGCACCCGCACCCCCGCCGCCGCGGTCCCCACCGCCCCGGCGCCCGCCCGGCACCGCCACAAGAAGGCCAAGGACCCGCGGTCCGGGGGCAGTCCGCGCGCACTGGGGCGCACGCTCCTGCTGCTGATACTGCTCGGGCTCGCCGCCGCCGTCGCGTACGCGGTGCTGTTCCTGCCCGAGGCCGGGACGCGGGACCGGTCGCAGAGCCCCACCGGCACGGCCCGGCCGACCGCGACCGCCCCGCACGGGCAGGTCCCGCCCAGCCCGGAGGCGTCCGCGTCGCGCAGCCCGTCACCCGGTGACCCGGCGCCCTCGACGAACGCCGGGACGCCCACCGCGCCCGCCCTGCCGGAGGGGTACGTCGTCCGCGAGGACCCGGAGGGCTTCCGCGTCGGCGTCGACCGGACCTGGCGCCGCAGCCCCATCAACGACATCGGGCAGGTCCGCTACTCGGACGGCGACTACACGCTGATCGTCGTCCCCGGCCGCGACACCGTCCGCACGGCCGGCGCGGACCCGCTGGAGTACCAGCGCGCCAAGGAGCGCGAGCTCCAGCCGTGGCGCGACTCGACCTGGGCGTCGGCGACCGGCCTGCGCCGCGTCGACGTCGGCCGACAGGCCATGGCCGAGGGTCAGTTCACCTGGCAGGACGCCAACGGCCGCCAGGTGTACGTGCGCAACCTCGCGCTCCTCGTCGGCGACCGCTACCACGTCATCCAGGTCATCGGCCCCGAGACCGGGCGGGACAGGGTCACGGAGATCTACGAGCAGGCGACCAAGGCGTACCACGCGACACGCTGACGGAGCATCGGTTCGCCCGTTCGGACCACGGAGAGTGGCGAATTCGCGCCAATCGGAGGGGTCCGTGTCACGGTGCGGTCTCCGTGGCCGCCCCGAGGTTCCGCGCGCCGCACACCCTCCGTAACCTTGCTCCGAAGCAGCGGGGCGGGGCCGAGCGGAGACACGTGGAACAGACGCAGGGCATGGGCGGGGGGCTGGTGCTCGCGGGGCGCTACCGGCTGGGCGAGACCATCGGCCGGGGTGGGATGGGCAAGGTGTGGCGCGCCCACGACGAGGTGCTCCACCGTACCGTAGCCGTCAAGGAGTTGACGGCCGGTCAGTACGTCTCCGAGGCCGACCGGGTCGTCCTGCACGCCCGTACGCAGAAGGAGGCACGGGCCGCCGCCAGGATCACGCACCCGGCCGTCGTCACCGTCCACGACGTGCTGGAGCACGACGACCGCCCGTGGATCGTCATGCAGTACGTCGACGGCTCCTCCCTCGCCGACGCGGTCAAGTCCGCGCCGGACGGCCGGATCGCGCCGCGCGAGGCCGCCCGGATCGGCCTGCACGTGCTGGGCGCGCTGAGCGCCGCGCACGCCGCCGGGGTGTTGCACCGGGACGTCAAGCCCGGCAACGTGCTGCTGGCCCGGGACGGGCGCGTCCTGCTCACCGACTTCGGCATCGCCGCCATCGAGGGCGACTCCACCATCACCCGCACCGGTGAACTCGTCGGCTCCATCGACTACCTGGCCCCGGAGCGGGTGCGCGGCGCCGACCCCGGCCCGGCCTCCGACCTGTGGGCGCTGGGCGCCACCCTGTACACGGCGGTCCAGGGCGAGTCGCCCTTCCGCCGCTCGTCACCGATCAGCACCATGCAGGCCGTGGTCACCGAGGAGGCCGCGGCGGCCGCGCACGCGGGCCCGCTCGCCCCGGTGATCGTCGCGCTGCTCCGCAAGGACCCCGCCGACCGGCCCGGCGCCGCGGAGACGGAACGCATGCTGATCGAGGCGATGGAAGGCCGTACGCCGACCGCCGCGCAGGCGTTCGTACCGACCCGCTCCGTGTCGGCCGACGAACTGCGGGAGGTGGCGGACGGCGTGGCCCGCGCCCGGCCGGGCGACACGGCCACGGCCCCCGCCCCGCAGCCCGCCCACGGCCAGGCGACCGTCCGCGCCGGACGGGCCCGCCGGCACAGGGCCGCCATGGTCGTGCTCCTCGCGGCGGCCGTCGGCGCGGGCGCCGGGTTCGCCGTCATGCGGTACGCCGACGACGCCGGCCCCACCGACACCGTCGTCGTCGACGCCGTCTCCACGCCGAGCGCGTCGTCCGCCCCGGACGGCGGCGTGCCGGAGGGGTGGGAGCGCGTCGAGGACCCGCTCGGCTTCAGCCTGCTCGTACCGGTCGGCTGGAAGCGGCAGATGGACGGCGACCAGATCGACTACACCCCGGACAACGGCAGGCACCGCATACGCGTCAGCGTCGACGACGCGCCGGATTTCGAGAACCCGTACATGCACATGCTCGACGTGGAAAAGAGCCTGCGGGAGAGACTGCCGGAATACCGCCGGGTGAAGCTCGACCAGAATACGTTCCGTGATCAGCTGGAATCCTGTCTCTGGGAGTTCACCTGGTACGAGAAAAGGACACACCCCGGTAAGCGCCACGCGATAGACCAGGTGTACTACACGGACGACGGAACCGAGTACGCGCTGTACATGTCGTCTCCCGAGGAGGACTGGGCGACCACCCGGGAGCAGTTCGACATCGTGCTGCGCCACTGGCGACCCGCCGAGGGGTGACCTCCTCGGCGCGAGCGGAGGAGGTGGGCCGTGTCGGTCGGAGGGTGGAGGCCGGAGGAGCAGGGGGAACCGCAGCAGCAGCCGTCCGGACGGGCGCGTGAGCAGCGGCGGATCGTCGGCCGTTACCGCCTGGAGGCCCGGCTGGGCCGCGGCGGCATGGGGACCGTGTGGCGCGCCCACGACGAACTGCTGGGCCGGCCGGTCGCCGTGAAGGAGCTCCACGTGGACACCGGCGTCCCGGGCGGCGACGACGCGGCCGTCGACGCCACGCTGCGCGAGGCGCGCGCCGTGGCCCGGGTGCACCACCCGCACATCGTCTGCGTCCACGACGTGGTGGAGGAGGACGGCGTCCCGTTCATCGTGATGGAGCTCGTCGAGGGCGTGTCGCTCGCCGAGCGGATCGCCGTGCGGGGCCCGGTGGACGCGTACGAGGCGGCCCGGATCGGTCTGGCGCTGCTGTCCGCGCTGCGGGCCGCGCACGCCATCGGGGTGCTGCACCGGGACCTGAAACCGGCCAACGTGCTGGTGGAGGAGGCCACCGGGCGGGTCGTCCTGACCGACTTCGGGATCGCCCAGCTGGCGGGGGCGACCACGCTGACCGAGACGGGCATGTTCGTCGGCTCGCCCGAGTACACCGCGCCGGAGCGGATGCAGGGCCACCGGGCGGGCCCCGCGGCGGACCTGTGGTCGCTGGGGGTGCTGCTGTGCGCGGTGATGACGGGCCACTCGCCCTTTCACCGCGACTCGCTGGGCGGGGTGCTGCACGCCGTGGTGGAGGCGGAGATCCGTCCGCCCGCCGCCGCGGGGGCGCTGCTGCCCGTCGTACGGGGACTGTTGGAGCGCGACCCGGTGCGCAGGATCGACGGGGCGGAGGCGGAGCGGCTGCTGCGGGCGTACGCGGTGGGCGCGGCCCTGGACACGGCCGCCGCCGCGGCGGCCGCGTCCGCGGGGCCGGCCGACGCGCCGGCGGCCCACGCCCGGCCCGACGAGGGCCGGGCGGGCGGGCAGGACGGCCAGGGGGACGCGCCGCACCGGGCGCGTCCGCACACCGTCCCGCCCGCGCGGGCCCGGGACCGGGCCTGGCACATGGCCAGGGTGCTGCCCCACCGGTCGCCGCCCGCCGTCCCGGACGCGCCCGCCCTCCCGGACGTCCCCGCCGCCCCGGAGGTGCCGGACGTGCCGGAGGCGGCGGACGAGCCGGGGCTCTCGCCCCTGGGGCAGATGGCCGGCGTGCCGGACCGCGGCCCCGCCGCGCCCACCCTGCCCGCGCCGCCGCCCGTCGGCACCGAGCCCCAGGACGCCGTGCTCCCCGACGCCGTCTCCACCGACGGCCGGCTCCCCCCGGAGACCCCGCCGGCGGCCGGCGGGGCGCCGCTCTACCGGCCGCCGTACGGGCCGCCCTCCGACACACCGCCGTACGGCCCCTCCCCCTACGACCCCCCTCCCTACGGCACGCCGCCCTCCGCCGTCCCGCCGGCCGACTCCGCCCCCTACGGCGTCCCGCCCGCCGACTCCGCCCCCTACGGCCCGCCGCCCCCCGCCCACGCCCCGCCGGACGGCGGCCCCCGCGGGGGCCGCCGTCCGGCCGGTCCCGCCGCCGCGCCCCTCGTCGTCGCCCTCGTCGCCGCCATCGCCGTCGCGGTCAGCCTCGGCGTCGCCCTGTTGTTGTCAACGCGCTGATCAGGCCTTATTTGCCAGTGAACACTGGCGTGATGTGTGTACGCGGCGAAAAGCCGTTACCGCCGGGTACCAAAAGCGTCCGGACCCGCATACCCTCGCCCCCATGACGGACACGCAGGCCTCCGCCCACGCCATCGGATCCACGTCCCCCTCCGCGTCCACGCCGGCCGCCCCGTCGTCGCCGGCGCCCGCTCCCGGGCCCGCGAACCCCGTGGCCCCCGCACCCGCCGGCGCGCGCACCGCCGCCGACGTGGTGACGCCCGAAGTGGTCGCCCAGCTCGTCCGCGGCGTCGTCGGCTCCGGGCGGACCGCCAACCACACCCCGTTCACCGGGGAGCGGCTCGCCGAGCTGCCCGAGTCCACCCCCGAGGACGTGGCGGAGGCGTTCGCCCGCGCCCGCGCCGCCCAGACCGCCTGGGCGGCCACCCCCGTCCGCCGCCGCGCCGCCGTCCTGCTCCGCTTCCACGACCTGCTCCTGGAGCGCCAGGCGGAGGTCCTCGACCTCATCCAGCTGGAGACCGGCAAGGCGCGCCTGCACGCCCACGAGGAGGTCCAGGCCGTCACGATCGCCGCCCGCCACTACGGCGTGCGCGCCGCCTCGTACCTGAACCCGAAGCGGCGCACCGGCGCCGTGCCGGTCCTCACCAAGGTGACCGAGCTGCGCCAGCCGCGCGGCGTCGTCGGCCAGATCGCGCCGTGGAACTACCCGCTGGAGCTGTCCGTCGGCGACGCGCTCCCCGCGTTCGCCGCCGGCAACGCCGTCGTCATGAAGCCCGACACCGAGACCGCGCTGACCGCCCTGTGGGCGCGCGACCTGCTCGTCGAGGCGGGGCTGCCCGCCGAGGTGTTCCAGGTCGTCCTCGGCGACGGCCCGGTCGTCGGTCCCGAGGTCGTCAAGCACGCCGACTACGTCTCGTTCACCGGCTCCACCCGCACCGGCCGCGAGGTCGCCCGGGGCGCGGCGGCCCGGCTCGTCGGCGTCTCCCTCGAACTCGGCGGCAAGAACCCCATGCTGGTCCTGCGGGACGCCGACGTCGAGAAGGCCGCCGCCGGCGCCGTCCGCGCCTGCTTCTCCTCCGCCGGGCAGCTGTGCATCGCGGTGGAGCGGCTGTACGTCCACGAGTCGATCGCGGACGCGTTCCTGGAGCGGTTCGTCGCCCGCACGAAGGCGATGCGGCTCGGCACCTCCCTCACGTACGGCGCCGACATGGGCTCCCTCGTCGGCGAGCGGCAGCTGGAGGCCGTCACCCGGCACGTCGAGGACGCCGTCGCCAAGGGCGCCGTGGTCCTCGCGGGCGGCGTCCCCCGCCCCGACATCGGCCCCCTCTTCCACGAGCCGACCATCCTCGAAGGCGTCGACGCGTCGATGGCCGTGTGCACCGAGGAGACCTTCGGCCCGGTCGTCTCCGTGTACCGCTTCACCGACGAGGACGAGGCGATCGAGCGCGCCAACGACACCGCCTACGGCCTCAACGCCAGCGTCTGGACCAGGGACGGCCGCCGCGGCCTCGCCGTCGCCGCGCGCCTGCGCGCCGGCACCGTGAACGTCAACGAGGGGTACGGGGCCGCGTACGGCAGCGTCCAGGCGCCCATGGGCGGCATGAAGGACTCGGGCCTGGGCCGCCGGCACGGCTCGGAGGGCATCCTCAAGTACACGGAGGCCCAGACGGTCGCCCAGCAGCGCGTGATGCCGCTCGCCCCGTCCTTCGGGATGGACGACGAGAAGTACGCGGCGTTCATGAGCCGCAGCCTGAGGCTGATGAAGGCCCTGCGCCTGCGCTGACCACGGGCGGGCGCGCGCCGCCCGCCCGCCCCTTCCGGCACGAGGAGAGCCATGTCCGAGACATCCCCTGCCCGAAACCAGCCGGAGACCGGGCGGAACGGCTCCGGCGGCGCCGGTGCGCACGACGCGCACGACGACGCGTACGACTACGACGTCGTCGTCGTGGGCTCCGGGTTCGGCGGTTCCGTCTCGGCGCTCCGCCTCACCGAGAAGGGCTACCGCGTCGGCGTCCTGGAGGCCGGCCGCCGCTTCACCCCGGCCACCCTGCCGAAGACCTCCTGGGACCTGCGCAACTACCTGTGGGCCCCCGCCCTCGGCCTGTACGGCCTCCAGCGCGTCCACCTGCTCGGCAACGTCATGGTCCTCGCGGGCGCCGGCGTCGGCGGCGGCTCCCTCAACTACGCCAACACCCTCTACGTACCGCCGCCCGCGTTTTTCCAGGACAAGCAGTGGGCCGCCATCACCGACTGGCAGGCCGAACTCGCCCCGTACTACGACCAGGCCACGCGCATGCTCGGCGTCCGCCTCAACCCGACCACGACCCCCTCCGACGTCCACCTCAAGGCGGCCGCGCAGGCCATGGGCGTCGGCGACACCTTCCACCCGGCGCCCGTCGGGGTCTTCTTCGGCGACGGCCGGGACGCGGACGGCGCCACCAGGGCCGCCCCCGGCGACCGGGTCCCCGACCCGTACTTCGGCGGCGCCGGCCCCGCCCGCCGCGCCTGCACCGAGTGCGGCGCGTGCATGACGGGCTGCCGGCACGGCGCGAAGAACAGCCTCACCGAGAACTACCTGTACCTCGCGGAGAAGGCGGGCGCCGTCATCCACCCGATGACCACCGTGACGGCCGTGACCGAGGACGGCGACGGCGGCCACCTCGTGCGCACCGTCCCCACCGACCGCCGCAGGAAGGGCAGCCCGCGCACCTACCGCGCCCGGTACGTCGTCGTCGCGGCCGGCACGTACGGCACGCAGACCCTCCTCCACCGCATGAAGGACCAGGGGCTGCTGCCCCGCGTCCCCGACCGGCTCGGGGAGCTGACCCGCACCAACTCCGAGGCCCTCGTCGGCTCCCAGACCACCGACCGCCGCTACCGCCGGCGGCACGGGGTGCCCCGGGTCGACTTCACCCGGGGCGTCGCCATCACCTCGTCCATCCACCCCGACGAGAACACCCACATCGAGCCCGTCCGCTACGGCAAGGGCTCCAACGCGATGGGCTCCCTGTCGATCCTCCAGGTCCCGTACGCGAGGAACCGGGTCGCCGCCTGGCTCGGCAACGTCGTCCGCCACCCCGTCCAGACGCTGCGGTCCCTGTCCAACCACCGCTGGTCGGAGCGGACCATCATCGGCCTCGTCATGCAGTCGCTCGACAACTCCCTGACGACGTACCGTAAGCCCGGCGGCATCGGCAAGGGGCTGCTCACCGCCCGCCAGGGCCACGGCGCCCCCAACCCGAAGCAGATCCCCGAGGCGACGCGGGCGGCGACCCTGATCGCCGAGGAGATCAACGGCTTCGCCGGCTCCAACGTCGGCGAGCTGATGGGGACCCCGCTCACCGCCCACTTCCTGGGCGGCTGCGTCATCGGTGCCACCGCGCGGGACGGCGTCATCGACCCGTACCACCGGCTCTACGGCCACCCGGGCATCTCCGTCGTGGACGGCGCGGCCGTCTCCGCGAACCTCGGGGTGAACCCGTCCCTCACCATCACCGCCCAGGCGGAACGCGCCATGTCCCTGTGGCCCAACAAGGGCGAGGCGGACCCCCGCCCCGCCCAGGGCGCCCCCTACGTGCGCGTGACCCCCGTCGCGCCCAGGTCGCCGGCCGTCCCGCGGGACGCCTTCGCGGCACTGAGGCTGCCGTTCCTGGGCATGCCGAAGGTCCCGCCGAGGAAGGCCGACGCCTGACGGCCGCCGCCTGACGACGGAAACGCCAGAGAGGCGCTGCACCCCCCTCCGAGTGCAGCGCCTCCCTTGTCTCAGGCCGTCCGTTACGCGACGGCACCGCCCTGGCGGCGCTTCAGGGCGAAGACGACACCGGCACCGGCGACGACGGCGATGCCGCCGGCGATCCCGATGACCGGCAGCGCGGAGTTGGAACCGGTCTCGGCGAGCGTGCCGGTCACCGGCAGCTCGGACAGCTCGCCCTGCGGCTTGGTGCCCGGCTTGTTGTCGCCCTTGCCCGGCTTGCCCTCGGCGTCGTCGACGTCGCCCGGCTTCGTGCCGGCGGCGAGGATCTCGAACTCGTAGAGGGTCTCCTCACCGAACTCGCAGAGGCCGTCCTTGGTGAAGCTGACGCCGGAGGCGAAGGCGACGCCGAAGCCCGAGGGGGCCTTGGAGTCGACCTTCAGGCGCATCTTCGCCTCGCTGTACTCGCCCTTCTTCAGCGAGCTGGAGGTACCGAAGTAGCCGTCCTCCTCGCTGACGTCGGTCCACTCGTTCCCGACGTACGCCTGGACGGTGATGAACTGCGCCATGTCGTCGAAGTTCTCGCCGTCGACAGCCGCCGTGTACAGGTAGGCGTCGACGCCCTCGACCTCGTGCCCCGTCTTGTTCTCGACGCGGAACGTGAAGTCCTGCCAGCCGGAGCCGGCGACGACCTTCGACGGCAGGCCGCGCAGCTCGGTGTGGACGCCCGCGTTGTCCTCGAACTCCTCGCACTGCTCCGCCGGCCCGGACGGCGACGGCGAGGTGCCGGCGCTCGTGGACGGGGCGGGGGAGGACGCCGGGGCGCTGACGCCGGCGCTGGCGGACGGGGCCGGCGTCTCGGTCTCCGTGTCGTCGGCGGACGGCGTCGGGCTGGCGGACGCGCTCGTCTCGTCGGACGGGGTCGGCTCGGCCGACTTCGTCTCCTCGTCGGACGGGTCCGCCGCCGGCGAGGACTCCGCGGCCGACGGCGTGGCGCCCGCCGCGTACGCGGCCGGGGCCATGAGGAAGGCGGCGGGCGTGATGACGGCGGTCGCGGCGGCGACGGCCATGGCGCGGCGAAGCTTCAAGTCAACCTCGTGGTCGGAGGCGTACCACTGGGTGCGGCACGGAGTGTGGTGGGCCCGCGTCCCGTCGCGCGTGACGGGCGTGGCCGTGGATTCGCATACATGACCTGCGACGGGAGGGAATGGTTGCCCGTGAACTCACAGGTTCTTTATGTGTGCTGCGTCACGCCGTCGAGGGCGGCCGGCCGCGGTGGGCCCGATCCGGACGGGGCCGGCACGCATGGGGGGCGGCACGCACAGGGGGCGGCCGGCGCCGGGCGTCCCCGGTGCCGACCGCCCCTCGGGGTGACCGGGCTGCTGTCCCCTGCCGTCCGGTCACGCACGCCGGAGCGTGGTCCCACGGCGCACACGCGTTGCGCCACACCCTCCGGCGAAGTCACGCGCTGGCGCGGACACCGGGACCAACGACGTGCTGTGGCCCGGGTCACGCGCCGTACGGGTGAGAGGCGCGCCCGGACTCAGACGCGGCCCCGGCACAGCTCCAGCATCGTCATCGCCAGCGCCGTGCCCGGCCTGCCCAGCGCGTCCCTGTAGCGGCCCAGCACCTCCATCTCGCGCGCGAGGTTCACCCGGCGGCCGCCCGAGCCGATGCGCGCCTCCTGGATGACGGCCGAGACGGCCGCGCGTTCCTGGATGAGGCCGATGATCCGGTCGTCGAGCGCGTCGATGCGCTCCCGCGCGTCCGTGATCAACAGGGCGGCGTCGTCCGTGCGTGCGCCGGTCCTCTCCGCGGCGGTCTTCCCGGCGCCGGGCGTCCGCGGGCCGGTCCCCTCCGCGTCGGTCCGGGCGGAGGTCGGGAGGGCGGTGGTGTCCGTCGTGGTCATGGCGGGGCTCCTGGTGTCTCACGGGGCCCCGGGGCGGCGGTACGGCCCGGTGGAGACGACAGGCGCCCCGGGCCTTGTCGGCCCGGGGCGCCTGGGAAGTCGCTTGTCAGTGAATGCTCAAGCAGCACGACCATGGCAGCCGGACCAGCCGGTGCCATAGGTAAAGACGAAGGTCGAGTGCGTGTGCATGGCGGCCAGTATGGACCTCCGGACGACGCCGCGGCCAGCCGGGCCGCCGACCGGTTCGGATGGTGAGACGAAACGATTGCCGGCCACGCCGGTAGAATTGACTGATACCGACCCCCTCCCACCGCCGGAAGGCCGCCGTAGTGTCATCAGCGACCCCCGCTGCCGCCTCGCCCGACACCAACCCGGACGTAGTCCTCGTTGTCGATTTCGGCGCGCAGTACGCCCAGCTCATCGCCCGCCGCGTCCGTGAGGCCCGGGTCTACAGCGAGATCGTCCCGTCCACCACGCCGGTGGCCGAGATGCTGGCCAGGAACCCGAGGGCGATCATCCTCTCCGGCGGCCCCTCGTCCGTGTACGAGGAGGGCGCCCCCCGCCTCGACCGCGAGCTCTTCGAGGCCGGCGTCCCCGTCTTCGGCATGTGCTACGGCTTCCAGCTGATGGCGGAGACCCTCGGCGGCACGGTCGACAACACCGGCGCCCGCGAGTACGGCCGCACCCCCCTGCACGTCAGCAGGAACGGGTCGACGCTGTTCGAGGGCACCCCCGCCGAGCAGTCGGTGTGGATGTCGCACGGCGACGCCTGCTCCGCCGCGCCCGAGGGCTTCGCCGTCACCGCGTCCACGGACGTCGTGCCGGTCGCCGCCTTCGAGAACGACGAGAAGAAGCTGTACGGCGTGCAGTACCACCCCGAGGTGATGCACTCCACGCACGGCCAGCAGATCCTGGAGCACTTCCTCTACCGCGGCGCCGGCATCGAGCCGTCCTGGACGACCGGGAACGTCATCGAGGAGCAGGTCGCGGCCATCCGCGAGCAGGTCGGCGACCGGCGGGCCATCTGCGGCCTGTCCGGCGGCGTCGACTCCGCCGTGGCCGCCGCGCTCGTCCAGCGGGCCATCGGCGACCAGCTCACCTGCGTGTACGTCGACCACGGCCTGATGCGCAAGGGCGAGACCGAGCAGGTCGAGAAGGACTTCGTGGCCGCCACCGGCGTCCAGCTGAAGGTCGTCGACGCGCAGGAGCGGTTCCTGAACGCGCTCGCCGGGGTCTCCGACCCCGAGGAGAAGCGCAAGATCATCGGCCGTGAGTTCATCCGCGTCTTCGAGCAGGCCCAGGCGGAGATCATCGCGGAGGCGTCGGGCGACCAGCCCGTCGAGTTCCTGGTGCAGGGCACGCTGTACCCGGACGTCGTCGAGTCCGGCGGCGGCACGGGCACGGCCAACATCAAGTCCCACCACAACGTGGGCGGCCTCCCCGAGGACCTCGAGTTCAAGCTGATCGAGCCGCTGCGGAAGCTGTTCAAGGACGAGGTCCGCATGGTCGGCCAGGAGCTCGGCCTGCCGGAGGAGATCGTCCAGCGGCAGCCGTTCCCGGGCCCCGGCCTCGGCATCCGGATCGTCGGCGAGGTCACCCGGGAGCGCCTGGACCTGCTGCGCGAGGCCGACGCCATCGCCCGCGAGGAGCTGACCGCGGCCGGCCTGGACCGCGAGATCTGGCAGTGCCCCGTCGTGCTGCTCGCGGACGTGCGGTCCGTGGGCGTGCAGGGCGACGGCCGCACGTACGGCCACCCGATCGTGCTGCGCCCGGTCTCGTCCGAGGACGCCATGACCGCGGACTGGACGCGCATGCCGTACGACGTGCTGGCGCGCATCTCGACGCGGATCACCAACGAGGTGAAGGACGTCAACCGCGTCGTCCTCGACGTCACCAGCAAGCCCCCGGGCACCATCGAGTGGGAGTGACCCCGCGGGTCCCCGGGCACCGGGGGCCCGCGGAGTCACCCCGACCGGTCAGCGAGCCGCCGTCCACAGCCGTGGGCGGCGGCTTCGTCGTTCCGGGGGCACCCTGTGGTCAGCTGGACCGACGCGGCCCCCGCCCCGCACCCCGGGGGACGGGCCGCGGCGGCGGACGGCGGACGAGCGAGGGCGAGGACCATGGCGCACACGGTGGACGGGGAGCGCCCGGACGGGCGGCGCGGCGGGCGGCGGGCGGTCGCCGCGCGGTACGCGCTGCTGCCGCTGCGGGTGTTCCTCGGGGTGACGTTCGTGTACGCGGGCCTGGACAAGCTCACGGACGCCCGGTTCCTGGCCGCGTCCGGCCCCGGCTCCCTGGGGGAGCTGATGCGGTCCGTACGGGACGGCTCGGCCGTGCCGTGGCTGGTGGACCAGGCGCTGCGCGACCCGGTGCCGTTCGGGTACGCCATCGGCGCCGGCGAGGTGGCCGTGGGGCTGGGCACGCTCGTCGGGCTGCTGGCGCGGGTCGCCGCGGCGGGCGGCGCGCTGATCTCGCTGAGCCTGTGGCTGACGGTCACCTGGCAGAGCGACCCCTACTACTACGGCAACGACCTGGCCTACCTGATGGCGTGGCTGCCGCTGGTCCTGGCCGGGGCGTCCGCGCCGTCCGCCGACGCGGCCCTCGCGGCGCGCCGCCGCCGCACCCGGTAGCCGGCCCAGGCCGCCGCCGCGGCCAGCACCAGGCCGCAGAACAGGATCGGGACCGCCGCGTACCAGGGGACGTCCCAGGAGCCCGCCGCGTCACCCCCGTACACGGTGGCGACGACCAGGCCCGTGACGCCGGCGACCAGCCGACCGGGGCGGAACTCATGACGCAGCACGGGCCACCTCCACCTGTCCGACGGCGATCCGCAGGTCCAGGTCCAGCGTGCCGCCCGGCGCCACGTCCGCAGGCGGCGGGAGGGTGCGGGTGACCTCCAGGTCCACCGCCAGGTCCGGCCCGTCGGCCGGCGCCGGGTCCGCCCGGCCGGAGGCGGGGACCGGGGCGGGCCGGTCCGGGAGCCGCAGGTCGCCGAGGCCCACCTGCGCGCGGACCCGGACGGTCACGCCGGCGGGCACGACCACGACGAGGCGGCCCGCGCCGGCCCGGGCGGCCACCTCCACCGCCCGGCCGCGCGGCACGTCCAGCGCGGACAGGTCGAGCGTGCCGACGCCCGAGTCGATCGCGTAGCGCGGCCGTACGTCCGCGAGGGACGCCGGAGCCCACTCCCGGCGGGTCCACTCCGTGCCGATCTGCGGGGGCACCGCCGACGCGGCCGCCAGGAGCAGCGCCGTCACGACCGTCACGAGGAGCGTGCCGAAACCGGTGCGGCCCAGGTACGAGCTGACGGCCAGGCCGAGGGCGAACACGGCGAGCGCGGCCACGAGGCCCGCCTGGAGGCTCGCCCCGAGCGGATGCCCGCCCCAGGCGGCCAGGGTGCCCGCGCAGCCCGCCAGCACGCCCAGGAGCAGCACGGGGCCGCCGACGGACCGGGGCCCGCGCGGGGCGGCCGGGGACCGGGGCGGTACGGCCGCGCCCGCGCCCCGCGGCCCGTACGGGTGGGGCAGCCGGTCGACGGGCGTGTCGGCCGGCCCCCACAGGTAGCCGACCGGCACGGGGCCGGTCGAGCCGTCCTTGACGATCGGGTCGCGCCACCACGACGGGGCGCCCGGCGGCGGCGGCGCCTTCGTCTCCGGCGGGGCCTTCGTCTCCGGTGGGGCGTCGGGGCCCGCCGGGTGCGCCGCGGTGGCCGCCGGCTCCCGGCCGCCGGCCAGGCGGCGCCGCTGCGACCAGACGGCCGCGCCGCCGACCGCGCACACCAGCAGGATCGCGAAGCCGATCGTCTCGCCGTTGCCGCCCACCATCGACAGGAACAGCCCGCAGCCGACCAGCGCCATGAGGACGGCGACGAGGGACGCGCCGTCGACCCGGCCGGTCAGCAGCCGCCGTGCCTCGTTCTCGTCCTCGCCGTCCGCGGTGACGGACAGCCAGGCGAAACCGTAGAAGATCAGGCCGATGCCGCCCGCGGCGGCGAGCACCCCCGTCACGACCCGGAACACCACCGGGTCGAGGTCGAAGTGCCGCCCGAGGCCCCCGCACACCCCGGCCACCACCTTCTGCCGCGGCGTGCGGCGCAGCGGCGGGTGGTCCGGTGGCGGGGGGTGGGGCGGAGCCCCGGGCGCCTCCGGCGAGGTGGGCGTCGCGCTTGTCATACGACCATGGTGACCGGCCGCCGCCCGCGGCGGGACCCGCCGCGACCCTGGCCGGTCCCTGATATTCCACGGGCCCGCCCCCAGGGGCGCCGGGGCGCTCCGGGGTGCGGCCGGGCCGTTTCTCAGGGTCGGGGTCGGGGCCGACCCTGATGTCCCGGTGGGCGGGGCGTGTGACGATCGGTCCATGCCCGCCGCCGCCCGCATGCCCGAGACGACCGACGACCCGCCCGTGCGCAGGCTCTACCGCAGCGCCGACGGGCGGATGCTCGGCGGTGTCGCGCGCGGACTGGCCGGGCACCTCGGGCTGCCGGTGGTGTGGCTGCGGCTCGCGTTCCTCGGGCTGTTCCTCGCCGACGGCCCGCTCGGCGTCCTGCTGTACGCGGCGTTCTGGATCGCCGTGCCGCTCGGCGTGGGCGGCCGCTCCCACGAGCCGCGCACGCTGTTCGAGACCACGCCGGACGGGCGCCGCCGCCTGCGCAAGCCCGACCGGGGGCAGGTCGTCGCGCTGGTCCTGCTGCTGGTCGGCGCGGCCGTGTTCGTCGGCACGGTCGACCTGGGCGGCCGGGCCAACCGGTACGTGTGGCCGACCCTCCTCGTCGGCGTCGGCGTCGTCCTGGTGTGGCGGCAGGCCGACAACGCGCGCCGCGCCCAGTGGACCGAGTCGGGCCGCCGCAAGCGGCTGTTCCAGCTGGCCCGCGGCCTGGCCGGGGTGGCGCTCGTCGGCATGGGCCTCACGGTCTTCCTGGTGGTGCGCGGCTCCGCCGCCCAGCTGGGCACGGCGCTGACGGCGGCGATAGCGGTGCTGGCCGGCATGGCGCTGCTCGCCGGGCCCTGGCTCGTACGCATGTCGCAGGACCTGTCGGAGGAGCGGACCATGCGCATCCGCGCGCAGGAGCGCGCCGAGGTCGCCGCGCACGTCCACGACTCGGTGCTGCACACGCTGACGCTGATACAGCGCAACGCCGAGGACGCCGCCGAGGTCCGCCGCCTCGCCCGCGCCCAGGAGCGGGAGCTGCGGAACTGGCTGTACCGGCCCGAGGGCACCGGCAAGGACGAGGCGGAGGAGCCGGACACGCTCGCCGACGCCGTCCGCACGGCCGCCGCCGAGGTCGAGGACAAGCACGGGGTGCCGCTGGAGGTCGTGGTCGTCGGCGACTGCCCGCTCGACGAGGGGCTGGCCGCGCAGATGCAGGCCGCGCGCGAGGCGATGGTCAACGCCGCCAAGTACGGTGGCGGGGGCGGCGCCGTGCAGGTCTACGCGGAGGTCGAGGGCCGTACGGTCTTCGTGTCCGTACGGGACCGGGGGCCCGGCTTCGACCTCGGCTCCGTGCCCGCGGACCGGATGGGCGTACGAGAATCGATCATCGGCCGGATGCAGCGCAACGGCGGCACCGCGCGCGTGCGGTCGGCGCCGGGCGACGGTACGGAGGTCGAGCTGGAGATGGACCGGGCACAGGAGGCGGACGGATGACGACGACCGGACAGACGGCCGGAGGGACGGCGGAGCGCCGGGTGCGGGTGGTGCTCGTCGACGACCACCGGATGTTCCGCACCGGCGTGCAGGCCGAGATCGGGCGCACGGAGGAGACCGGGGTGGAGGTCGTCGGCGAGGCCGCCGACGTGGACCAGGCGGTCACCGTCATCCACGCGACCCGCCCCGAGGTGGTCCTCCTCGACGTGCACCTGCCGGGCGGCGGCGGGGTGGAGGTGCTGCGCCGCTGCGCCCCGCTGTCGGCGGCCGCGGAGAACCCGGTGCGGTTCCTCGCGCTGTCCGTGTCGGACGCGGCGGAGGACGTCATCGGCGTCATCCGGGGCGGCGCGCGCGGGTACGTCACCAAGACCATCACCGGTGCCGACCTGATCGACTCGATCTTCCGGGTGCAGGAGGGTGACGCGGTGTTCTCGCCGCGCCTGGCCGGCTTCGTGCTGGACGCGTTCGCGTCCACGGAAGCCCCGCCCGTCGACGAGGACCTGGACCGGCTCACCCAGCGGGAGCGGGAGGTGCTGCGGCTCATCGCGCGCGGCTACGCGTACAAGGAGATCGCGAAGCAGCTGTTCATCTCGGTGAAGACGGTCGAGTCGCACGTCTCGGCGGTGCTGCGCAAGCTCCAGCTGTCCAACCGGCACGAGCTGACCCGCTGGGCGACGGCCCGCCGGCTGGTGTGACGCGCGGGCCGGGCGGCCGTGCCGGGCGGTGGGTCGCGCCGAGCGGTGGGGCGTGCGGGCCGGTGGGGTGACGCACCCGGCCCGGCCCCGCCCGGCCCGGCGGTGGGGTGTTCCGGGGCCGGTTGCGCGCTTTTGTGGGGTGATCGCCGCGTGGGCGCGGCAACCAGCGGGCCCCCGGCGCCCTCCTACTTGCCGTGATGAGCCTGACGGGTACTCCCTTCCTCGTGACCGCGGTCGCGCTCGCCGTCCTGGCGGTCGTCCTGCCCTTCGCGCTGTGGGGCCGGGTGCGGGGGCCGCTCCTCGTCCGCGGCCTGGCGCGGCTGGCGATGGTGGGCTTCGCCCAGGTGACGGCGATGTTGGTGGTCTTCGTCGCGGTGAACAACGCCAACGGCCTGTTCAGCGGCTGGGACGACCTCCTCGGCCGCGAGGACCACGTCGACGCGGCCCTCGACCTCGGCCCGGACGGGCTCGGCGGCCGCAGGATCGCCGAGCTGCCGAGGACGGAGCAGACGTTCCGGCCGGTCCCCGCGCCGCTCGACGGCCGCGTCCGGACCACCCTCCTCAAGGGCCAGGTCTCGGGCGTCACCGCCGAGGTGTACGTCTGGCTGCCGCCGCAGTACGACGACCCCGCCTACCGGAACGTGCGGTTCCCCGTGGTGGAGCTGTTCTCCGGCTACCCCGGCACCCCGTCGTCCTGGTTCGCCGGGCTGCACGTCACCGAGCAGCTGGAGCCGCTCATGCGGGACGGGAAGGTGGCGCCGTTCATCCTCGTCGCGCCCCGCACCAAGCTCCTCGGCGACGCCGACGCGGGCTGCGCCAACGTGCCGGGCGTCGTCAACGCCGAGACGTGGGTCAGCGTCGACGTGCGCAAGATGGTCACCGACCACTTCCGGGCCGTCACCACGCCCGACGGCTGGGCGGCGGCCGGCTTCTCGGCGGGCGGCCACTGCGCGGCGAAGGTCGCCCTGGCCCACCCCGACCGCTACCGGTACGCGGTCAGCATGTCCGGCTACAACGACCCGGCCGCCGAACCCGACTCCGTCACCGGCCGGGACCCGGCGCTGCGGCGGGCCAACGACCCGCTCACCCTCCTCCGCGAGGCCCCCGCCCCGCCCCGCCTGTCCCTCCTCTACACCGGCGACGGCGACGACGGCTACCGCCAGGGCCTCGACCTGCGCGCCGCCGCCCAGCCCCCGACGCGCGTCGAGGTGCGCCGCGTCGTCGGCGGGCACCGCACCTCGACGTGGGCGGGGGAGGTCCCGGCGGTGTTCACCTGGCTGACGGAACGGCTGGAGGGCGCGGGCGCGGCCGCCTCGTCGGTCCGCCGGTGAGCCCGCGGGGCGCGGCGGGTCAGCCGACGCGGGCGGCGCCCGCCCAGGGCATCTCGTCGATCGACGCGACGCGCACCGTCGAGCCCGTGCGCGGCGCGTGGATCATCCTGCCGCCGCCGACGTAGATCCCGACGTGGCTGACGCCCGGGTAGAAGAAGACCAGGTCACCCGGCGCGAGCTGGGAGCGCGAGACCCGCTGCCCGGCGTTGATCTGCGAGTACGTCGTGCGGGGCAGTTTCACCCCGGCCGCCCGCCACGCCGCCTGTGCCAGCCCCGAGCAGTCGTACCCGGACGGGCCGGTCGCGCCCCACAGGTACGGCTTGCCGATCGCCCCGTACGCGTACGAGACGGCCCGCGCGGCGCGGGGGTTCGGCGCCCGGACCCCGCCCGGCACCGTACGGGCGCCGTCACCGGCGCGGCCCGCGAGGCCGGCTCCGGCGGTGGCGCCCAGGGCACCGCCGCCGTCCCGGGCGAGGGCGGCGGCCCCATACGCGGCGCGCTCGGCGGCGGTGAGGCGCGCCAGGAGCCGCTCGGCGGCGGCGAGCCGGTTCCGGACGGCGGCCTTCTGCCGGCGCAGCTCGGCCTCGTGGGTCCGCAGCTCGCGGATGCGCCCGTCCCCCTCCTTCCGCAGCCGCTCGATCCCGACGAGCCGGCCGCGCAGGGACGCCGTCGCGTCGGCCTGCCGGTCGCCGATCCGCTCGGCGAGGGCGGCGCCCCGCAGGTACCGGTCGGGGTCGGAGGAGAACACCAGCTGGAAGGCGGGGCTCAGCCCGCCGGTGCGGTACTGCGCGGCGGCGGTGGTGCCGAGCGCGTCGCGTTCCGCGTTGAGGCGCTCGGTGCGGCGGGCGGCCTCGTCGCGCAGCGCGTCGAGCCGGGCCCGTGCCGTGTCGGCCTTCTCCTTGGCGCCGTTGTACTTCTCGGTCGCCGCCTCCGCCTCGCCGTGGAGCCGGTCGACCTGGGCCCTGACCTGGGCCGCGGTGAGGCGCGGGTCGGCGTGCGCGGGGCCCTCGAGGACGGTGGCGGTCGCGGCTCCGGCCAGGGCCAGGGTGGCGGCCGTACGGCCGGCCTGTCCGCCGAACCCGCGCTGCCTGGGCTTCCGATGCGCTGCCACGGGGGCGCTCACTTCCCTTCGGTGCTGTGGTGCGGGGCGGTGACCGGTGGGGGCCGGGCCGCCTGGGGGAGGACGCTAGGCGCGGGGCCCGAGGCGAGGTGACGGGGTGACCGGTATTGGTCGTAATCGGAGGTTCCGGTACGGGTTCCGGTCACGCGGTGACGGTCGGAACCACACACTCCGTATCGCCCGTGACCGTTGTGGCGAAAGAGGCGGACCTGGCTGACGGGCGGTGGTATGGCCGGGATTAGGCTCCGCCCCATGAACGTCCTCATCAACGTCTTCGTCGCCCTGCACGTCATCGGCATCGCCGCCCTCCTCGGAGGCTTCCTGACCCAGGCGAAGGCGATGGGCACGGGCACGGCCCGCATGGTTCCGGCCATGCTGCACGGCGCGCTGACCATGCTCGTGACCGGCATGGTCCTGGTGGGCCTCAACCAGGCCGAGGGCGCCACCGTCGACCACGTCAAGATCGGCGTCAAGCTGACGCTGCTGGTGGTCGTCCTCGGCCTGGTCTACGTGAAGCGGGACGACGAACGCGCCGGGAAGGGGCCGTTCGCCGCGGTGGGGGCCCTGACGGCGGCGAACGTCTTCATCGCCACCCTCTGGACCTGACCCCGCCCGCTCCCGGCCCGGCCGTCCGCCGCTCCCCGGCGGCGGCCCCCCCGCTCCCGGCCCGGCGGCCCGCACGCCCCGGCCGGCTTCGCCCGCACGGTCCGCCCGGCGCTCCGCTGCGGGGTCCGCGCGACGTCCGCCGCCTCCGCGTGACCGGCACGCTCCCGTGGCCCCGCCCTGCCCCGTGCCGTCCTGCCCCGTGCCGTCGCCGCCGCGTCGCTGTGCGTGAGGGGGCCGGTTCCGTCCCGGACTGTCGGTGGGTCCGCCTAGACTCGGTAGGCGATGAGCAGCCTCTTTGACGACAGCTTCCTGGCGGACCTCCGCGACCATCCCGCGGAGGAGCCCCCGCCGCCCGAGGACTCCGAAGCCCCCCCGGCCGCGGAGGAGGTCCCGCACGACCTCTTCGAGGGGAAGTTCGACGTGCCCCCGGCCCGCGACGCGTACTACCGGGACGGCGCCCCGCGCCCGGTCGTCGCCCCGGAGGCGCTGCTGGAGGGGCTGAACGAGCAGCAGCGCGCCGCCGTCGTCCACACGGGGACGCCGCTGCTCATCGTCGCCGGCGCGGGCTCCGGCAAGACCCGCGTCCTCACGCACCGCATCGCCCACCTCCTCGCCACCCGGGACGTCCACCCGGGGCAGATACTGGCCATCACGTTCACGAACAAGGCCGCCGGCGAGATGAAGGAGCGCGTCGAGCAGCTCGTCGGCCCGCGCGCCCACGCGATGTGGGTGATGACCTTCCACAGCGCGTGCGTCCGCATCCTGCGCCGCGAGTCCAAGAGGCTCGGCTTCACCTCGTCGTTCTCGATCTACGACGCCGCCGACTCCAAGCGCCTCATGGCCCTGGTCTGCCGCGACCTGGACCTCGACCCGAAGCGGTACCCGCCGAAGTCCTTCAGCGCCAAGGTCTCCAACCTCAAGAACGAGCTCATCGACGAGGAGACCTTCGCCGACCAGGCGGCGGACGGCTTCGAGAAGACCCTCGCCGAGGCGTACCGCATGTACCAGGCGCGGCTCCGCGAGGCCAACGCCCTGGACTTCGACGACATCATCATGACGACGGTCCACCTGCTCCAGGCGTTCCCGGACGTCGCCGAGCACTACCGCCGCCGCTTCCGGCACGTCCTCGTCGACGAGTACCAGGACACCAACCACGCCCAGTACACGCTCGTGCGCGAGCTGGTCGGCCCGTCCGGCGACGCGGAGCACCCGCCGTCGGAGCTGTGCGTCGTCGGTGACGCCGACCAGTCGATCTACGCCTTCCGCGGCGCGACCATCCGCAACATCCTCCAGTTCGAGGAGGACTACCCGGACGCGACGACGATCCTGCTGGAGCAGAACTACCGCTCCACCCAGACCATCCTGTCCGCCGCCAACGCGGTGATCGAGCGCAACGAGAGCCGCCGTCCCAAGAACCTCTGGACGAACGCCGGCGCGGGCGCGGGCATCACCGGCTACGTCGCGGACACGGAGCACGACGAGGCGCAGTTCGTCGCCGACGAGATCGACCGCCTCACCGACGCCGGCGAGGCGAAGGCCGGCGACGTCGCCGTCTTCTACCGGACCAACGCCCAGTCGCGTGTCTTCGAAGAGGTCTTCATCCGCGTCGGCCTGCCCTACAAGGTCGTCGGCGGCGTCCGCTTCTACGAGCGCAAGGAGGTCCGCGACGTCCTCGCGTACCTGCGCGTCCTGGCCAACCCGGAGGACGCCGTCCCGCTGCGCCGCATCCTCAACGTCCCGAAGCGCGGCATCGGCGAGCGCGCCGAGGCCATGATCGAGGCCCTCGCCCTGCGCGAGAAGACCACCTTCCCGCAGGCGCTGAAGCGGGTCGACGAGGCGTACGGCATGGCGGCCCGTTCCACGAACGCCGTCAAGCGGTTCAACACGCTGATGGAGGAGCTGCGCACGGTCGTCGAGTCCGGCGCCGGCCCCGCCGTCGTCCTGGAGGCCGTCCTGGAGCGCACCGGGTACCTCGCGGAGCTCCAGGCGTCGACGGACCCGCAGGACGAGACGCGGATCGAGAACCTCCAGGAACTCGCGGCCGTCGCCCTGGAGTTCGAGCAGGAGCGCGGCGAGGGCGAGGGGACGGGCACGCTCGCCGAGTTCCTGGAGAAGGTCGCCCTCGTCGCGGACTCCGACCAGATCCCGGACGGCGACGAGGACGGCGACGGCGTCATCACGCTCATGACGCTGCACACCGCCAAGGGCCTGGAGTTCCCGGTGGTGTTCCTGACGGGCATGGAGGACGGCGTCTTCCCGCACATGCGGGCCCTCGGCCAGGCCAAGGAGCTGGAGGAGGAGCGCCGCCTCGCGTACGTGGGCATCACCCGCGCGCGGGAGCGGCTCTACCTGACGCGCTCGTCGATGCGCAGCGCCTGGGGCCAGCCCTCGTACAACCCGCCGTCGCGGTTCCTGGAGGAGATCCCGCCGCAGCACCTGGAGTGGAAGCGCACGGGCAGGACGTCCGCCGCCCCGGCCGGCCCGTCGAGCCCGGCGTCGGGCGTCGCCGCCTCCCTGTCGGCGTCCCGGTCCCGCTCGGGTCCGTCCGGCTTCGCGACGCGGCGTACGGCGGACAAGCCGGTGATCGCGCTGACCGTGGGCGACCGGGTCACGCACGACCAGTTCGGCCTCGGCACGGTGACGGCGCTGGCGGGGTCGGGCGGCGACGCGCAGGCGACCATCGACTTCGGCGACGGCAAGCCGAAGCGGCTGCTGCTGCGGTACGCGCCGGTCGAGAAGCTGTAGGGACTCGCGGGCACGGGGCGGGGTGCCGGGCGGGTCGGAAACGGCCGCTCGGCGCGTCGGCCGTCGAGACCGGTGGACCGGTCCGGCGGTGGGCCGTGCGTGGGTGGACCGGTCCGGCGATGGATCGTGCACGGAGGGGCGCTCGGGTGGTGAGCCACACGGACGGGGGAACCCTCGGGCGGTGAGCCGGCCGGGTGCGGTGCCGGTCCGGCAACCGGCCGGCGGGCCGGCAAGTCCGCCGGCGGGCCGGTGAGTCCGCCGGCGGCCGGGAGGCCTGTCGCCGGGTCGGGAGGTCCGCCGTCGGGGCGGCGGGTCAGCCGGTCGGGTTGAGGCCGTGCCCGCGGAGCCACGCCTCCGGGTCGATCGCGGTGCCGCCGCCCGGCCGGACCTCGAAGTGCAGGTGCGGGCCGGTGGAGTTGCCGGAGTTGCCCGAGTACGCGATGACGTCGCCCGCCTTGACGGAGCCCGAGCGGATCTTGGCGCTGCTCAGGTGGCAGTACCAGGTCTCGGTGCCGTCCTTGGCGGTGACGATGACCATGTTCCCGTACGCGCTGTTCCACTGGGTGCGCACGGTGCCGTCCGTCGCCGCCATCACGGGGGTGCCGTACTGGACGGGGAAGTCGATGCCGGTGTGCAGGGACATCCAGTTGACGCCCGCCTGGCCGTAGCCGGCGCTCAGCTGGCGCAGTTGCACCGGGAGCGCGAACTTGGGGCGCATGGCCTCGCGGAGCTTCGCCTCTTCCTCGCGCTTCTTGCGCTCCGCCTCCTGGCGGGCCTTGAGGTCGATGCGCTCCTGCGTGCGGCTGGCGCGGTCGCCGAAGTCGAGGGCCTCGGCGTCGAGCGCGGCGAGCTGGGTGTCGAGGGCGCTGTTGACGACGGCCGGCTTCAGGGAGGCCGGGTCGGCGGCGGTCACCGCCTTGTCGTCGTCCTTCTGCTCGGCGCCGGTGAGCCCGCTGACGGACGCGGCGGCGATGCCGGCGACACCCATCACGCACGCCGACGGCACGGCGACGGTCAGCAACGCGGAGCGCCGGGCGGGGGTGCGCCGCCTGCCGCGGCTGCCGCCGGCGCGGCGGGCCGGGCGCGGGCCGGGCGCGACGGCGACGGTCTCGTCGAGCGCCTCCAGCGACTCCGTCGACGGGCCGCCGTCGGCGAGGTCGTCCGCCTCGGAGGCGAGGTCGTCGGCCTCGGACGCGAAGTCGTCGGCCTGCGGCCCGTCCTCGTGCCCGGTCTCCGGGTCGGGGTCCGCCTCCGGCCCGGCCCGGAGGGCGTCGTCGACGGTGGAGTAGTCGTACTGCTCGGGGACGAACGTCCCGGCGGGGGCGGCCTCTTCGGGCGCGTGGTTCCACGCGGTCGCGTCGTAGGCGCCGGTCTCGTAGGAGCCGGTGTCGTACGAGCCGGAGCCGAAGGCCGTGGCGTCGAGGGAACCGGTGTCGTACGTCCCGGTGCCGAAGGACGCGGTGTCGAAGGAGCCGGTGTCGAAGGACTCGGCGCCGTAGGACTCGGTGCCCGGCGCGTACCACTGGCCGGTCGTCTCGTACGTGGCCGCCGTCGTCGCGTACTGCTGGTCGTCCTGCGGCTGGGCCCAGGCCGCGGTGTCCCACTGGTCGGCGTACGCGGTGTACGCGGAGGTGGCGGACGCGTCGGGCCACTGTGCGGCGTCGTACTGGCCGCTCTGCCCGGTGTCGTAGCCGCCGTAGAGGGGGTCGGCCGTCTGGTAGGCGCCGGTGTCGTAGGACCCGGTGTCGTACGCGGGGGCCTGGTGGCCGCCGTTGCCGAAGCCGTTCTCGCTGGTCGTGAAACTGCCTGTGGCGTACACGTCGTCTCCGACGTAGCCGGCGTGGGGGTGCTGGTCGTTCACCAACTTCTCTCTCGCCTCGGCAGCAGGACCAGTTCCGGGCCGGCCCAGAGGGGACCCGGAGGGGAAGCAGTGGGCGCGACTGTACCCGGCGGTATGCGCAACCGACAATCTTCGGTGGGGTTTACGGCTTGCGGAAACGGGCATTCGGTCGCCTTTCGGCGGAGCGCACACCGAGCCTTGGCGGTACGTTCGAAATTCGTTCGACGTGTGCTGGCGGCTTCACGCCACGATCATGGAGCCCGTGGTTCCGGAAGCGGGGGACCCGCGGTCGAGTTCCGCGACGATCCTGGCGGTCACCGACGGGTGGACCGGGAGCGCGAGATGGCCGATGCCGCTGACCCTGACGTTCACGGTGTCCAGGTCGGGGTGGTCGAGGCGGGCCGTCTCGACGGGGGACATCCAGAGGTCGAGTTCGCTCCAGAAGCTGACGAACCGGGTGCGGCAACCGGGCGCCGGGGCGGCCAGCTCGCGCAGGACGGGGGAGTCGGGGCGCATCTGGCGGACGAGCGGGTGCACGTCGGCGAGCGGGAGGGCGGAGGTGCCGCCGTGCGGCGTGCCGAGCGTGACGACCGTGCGGACGTGGGCGGCGCCGCCGAGCCGCTGCACGTAGTACCGGGCGACCAGGCCGCCCAGGCTGTGCCCGACGAGGTCGACCTCGTCCCGGCCGGTGCGGGCGCGGAGCTCGTCGACGTGGCCGGTGAGCCGGTGGGCGGCGGCGCGCAGGTCGAGGGTGAGCGGCGAGTGGTTGACGGCCCGCACGTGCCGGGTGCCGTCCCGCGCGAGGGCGCGGTGCAGCGGGACGAAGACGGAGCGGTTGTCGGAGAGCCCGTGGAGCAGGACGACGGGCGGGCGGGCGACGTACGGGATCGCGCCGTGCGGCGCGGGGGCGGGGCACCGGCCGGGGTGGAGGCGCGCGGGGACCAGACCGGCGGGGACCAGGCCCGTGGGGTAGAGGAGCAGGTGCCCGGCGAGGACGGCCGCCTCCAGGACGGCCGACCTCAGGGCGTCGGCGCGGAGGGCGGTCGCGGTGACGGGTGGTGGTGGTTCCCGCATGGCCGACCTCCTGGCGAGCGGCACACAGAGGGCGGCTCCGTCCCCCGTATGCCCTCAGGTGGGGCCGCGGCCGAGGGTGGGGATGCGCCGAACCTCCGTGCCGCGCGGCTGGCGGCGCGGGAGTACGACGGCCTCGTCGCGGCTCCGGATCGCGTTCGCCCCGACCTGCCCGTGGCGTGCCCGGTGCGGGTACGACGCGTGGCGAACATGTCCCACGTGTGATTTCCCCCTCCCTCTTGACCGCGAAACGGCCGGTTGCGGGATGCTGGCGATAACGTTCGTTCACCTCCCCGGCATACAGGTACGGGGGACGCATGTGGAGGCAGTGATGGGTGTGACCGGTCCGATCCGCGTGGTGGTGGCCAAGCCGGGTCTCGACGGCCACGATCGCGGCGCGAAGGTGATCGCGCGGGCGCTGCGTGACGCCGGTATGGAGGTCATCTACACCGGCCTGCACCAGACGCCGGAGCAGATCGTGGACACCGCGATCCAGGAGGACGCCGACGCGATCGGGCTGTCGATCCTGTCCGGCGCGCACAACACGCTGTTCGCGCGCGTGCTGGAGCTGCTGAGGGAGCGCGACGCGGAGGACATCAAGGTCTTCGGCGGCGGCATCATCCCGGAGGGCGACATCCCGCCGCTGAAGGAGAAGGGCGTCGCGGCGATCTTCACGCCCGGCGCGACGACGGCGTCCATCGTCGACTGGGTCAACGCCCACGTCCGCCAGTCCACCGAGGCCTGACCCCGAGGGGGCGCCCCACCGCTGAGCGCCCCTTCCCACCGGCCCGCCCGGATCGGCCGACCCGCTGCTCTGACCGGCCCGGTGGATCGGCCCGCTGGCTGCTCTGACCGGCCCGGCCGTTCCGCCGGGCCGGTCAGCCCCCGCCTGCCCCCGGCCCAGGCCCCCCGGCCCAGGCCACCCCCTTCGGCCGGGCCGTTCCCCCGTCTGGACCCCCGGCCCAGCCAGCCCCCCCCGGCCCTGGCCACCCCCCGGCCCAGCCACCCCCCGGCCCAGGCCCCCCGGCCCAGGCCGCTCTCCTCCGGCCTGGGCCGCCCCCGGTCCCCCCGGCCCGGACCACCCCCCCCCGATCCAGCCCCCCGGCCCCGATCGGCACGCAGGCCGGTCAGGTCTCCGGTGGGGACAGCTCCGCGTGCATCGCCGCGCGCAGGCGCAGTGTGGCGACCAGCCGCTGGAACGCCTCCGCCCAGTACCCCCCGGCCCCGGGCGCCGTGTCCTCCCCCTCGTCGGACGCCGCCGTCAGCACCTCCAGCCGGTTCGCCTCGCGGGGGTCGAGGCACCGCTCCGCCAGCCCCATCACCCCGCTGAAGCTCCACGGGTAGCTCCCGGCCTCCCGCGCGATGTCCAACGCGTCGACCACGGCCCGCCCCAGCGCCCCGGACCACGGCACCGCGCACACCCCGAGCAGCTGGAACGCCTCCGACAGCCCGTGCGCCGCGATGAACGCCGCGACCCACTCCGCCCGCTCCTCGTGCGGCAGCGTGGACAGCAGCGCCGCCGACGACGAGGCCCCCGGCCCCGACGCGGGCGGCGCCGAGGCGGGGCCGAGCAGCGCCCGCGACCACGCCGCGTCCCGCTGCCGTACCGCCGCCCTGCACCACGCGGCGTGCAGCTCCTCGCGCCAGTCGTCGGCCACCGGCAGGGCGACGATCTCCCCGGGGGCGCGCCCGCCGAGCCGCTCCCGCCACAGCCCGAGCGGGGCGGCCTCCACCAGCTGCCCGAGCCACCAGGACCGCTGGCCCCGGCCGGAGGGCGGCTGCGGCACGACGCCGTCGCGCTGCATCTCCGCGTCGCACTCGTGCGGCGCCTCCACCGTGATCGTCACCTGCCGGCCGGTGTGGTCCAGGCCCACGCACGACGCGGCCCGCGCGGCCATCCGCGCGGCGAACGCCGACCCGGGCAGCGCGGACAGCAGCTCCGCGGCCGTGGACCGGACGTTGCGGCTGCGGTCCGGCAGGGCGCGCTCCAGGAACTCCTCGTCGTCGGCGGACAGCCCCGTCCGCAGCGAGTCCAGGAACATCAGCCGGTCCTCGGCCCGCTCCGTCGCCCACGTCGACGCCAGCAGGTCCAGCGCCACCGCCGGGTCGTGCGCCCGTACGGCCGCCAGCAGGGCGACCCGCTCGGCGAACAGGCCCTCCTCCCACAGCCGCCGCACCCCCTCGGCGTCGTCGGGCGCGGGCAGGGCCGCTCCGCCGGACGCGCCGCGCAGGGCGAACTTCCACTCCGGGTTGAACGTGGCCAGCCACAGCGCGCGCGGCCCGCCGAGCGCCAGCGCCTGCGGCCGCAGGTCGGTCCGGGCGCGTGCGGCGTCGAGCAGCGCGGGCAGGGCGGACGCGGGCACGCGGTAGCCGTACGCCTGGGCGGCGGCCAGCCACTGCGGCAGCAGCTCGGTCAGGTCCGGGGCGGCGCCCCGGCGGCCACCGCCGCTCGCCGACGGCCGGTCGGCGAGCAGCTGCACCAGCCGGCGCGCGGCGGCCTCGGGCAGCGGCGGCCGCTCGTCGCGCGGCGCGGGCCGCGGCAGGGGCGCGGCGGGGGCGGGGAGGAGCCCGGCCCTTCGCCGCACGGTCTGCACGGCGGCGGCGTCCAGCAGCGCGACCGGCGCGTCGACGACGCCCCCGCCCCCCGGACCCGCCGCGTCCGCCCCCGCCGGGAGCGGCAGCGGGCGGCGGTCCGTGCCCAGGAGGGCCGAGGTGACGAGGTCTTCCCACGTCGTGGTGGTCATGTCTTCTCCTCCAGCCGTCAGGTGAGCGGGACCGTGCCCGGCGCGTCGGGGGACCAGGCGGCCAGCGGGGTGAAGCCGCGGTGGCCGCACTCGCCGAACACCGTGACCGGCGCGCCGCCGGACACCGCCGCCAACCGCCACAGCCCCGGCCGCGCCGGGGCCGACCCGGTGACGGGCAGCGCGGCGCCGCCGTCCGCGTCGGCCAGCTGCCAGCCCTCCGCCGCCGGCACGGGCACCACGTCCCGCAGCGTCACCGGCCAGGAGTCCAGCCACGGGTCGTCCCGCAGCGCCAGCCCGTACGCCGTGAGCGCGTCCCCGACCGTCCCGCCCGGCGGCGGCGCGTCCCCCGGTACGGGCGCGGCGAACCGCTCGCCCAGCTCCGCCCGCAACTGCCCGGCCCCCGGGTGCCGGAGGAGCTCCGCGTCGACGACCACGCCCACCGCGAGCGTCGGCTCCGGAGCGCGGCCCGCCACCCCGAACGACAGCAGCAGCGCCGTGCGCCCCGTGTCCCGCCCGTGCAGCCAGGTGCGGCGCGTCGTCAGCTTGCCGTCGGACGTGTCGTACTGGGCGAGGACCAGCCAGCGGTCCCGGACCGCGGGGCCCTCCGCCGACGAGGGCAGGCCGACCCGCGTGCGGACCGTCGCGGCCAGCGGCTCCGGCAGCCGGTCGACGCCCAGCCACGCCCGGTCCAGCAGGTGCGTCAGCGCGCTCTCCTCCAGCAGCCGCACCGGCCAGCCGGGGCCCGAACCGGGTAGCGCGCCCAGCTCCCGGACCCGGCCCGCCAGGCCCGGCGCCTGCGCGTCGACCATGCGGCGCGCGGTCTCCTCCCACAGCCCGTACCCGGCCTGCTCGGCGGCGGCCAGCCCGCCGCGCACCAGGTCCGCGAGGCGCTGCTCCAGCTCCTCCGCGCCGGCCGTCACGCGGGCCGACCTGGCCGCCGCCCGGCGCCGCGCCGCCTCGGGGTCGGCGGGCCCGGCGTCGTCCTTCCGCTTCCGCGCCTCGGCGCGCGCCCCGCGGCTCTCCAGCCACTGCTCCGCCCAGTCCGGGGCGGACGCCCCGGCCGGTACGGCGGCGGCGTCCGCCGCCCAGAGCAGCAGCAGCCCCAGCGCGTGCTTGCACGGGAACTTCCGGCTCGGGCAACTGCACGTGTACGCCGGGCCCGTGACGTCGACGACCGTCCGGTACGGCGTGCTCCCGCTGCCCTTGCACAGGCCCCACACGGCCCCCGCGTCGCTGCACCCCGTGCCGGACCACGGCCCGGCGACGCCCAGCCGGCCTCCCGCTTTGCGCGAAGCGGCGTCAGGCGCCAGGGCCAGCACCTGCTCCGCCGTCCAGCGCACCCCCTGCTCAGTCATGCCGCCGACGGTAGGGCCCGCCACTGACAATCGGCTCCGACCTGCGACGACGGGCCCCGGCAAGGGAGTTGGCGAGGGGCGCTCGTACCGTGGTGCCACCACCACTCGACCTTCGGGGGAGCACATGAACCGCACCAGCCGATCCGTCGTCGCCGCCCTGGCCGCGGCCGGTCTCGCGTTCGGCCTGGGCGCCTGCTCGCAGGCCGCCGACGATGCCGCCGAGCGCGTCGACAGCGCGCTCAACGAGACGTACCAGGTGACGTACGAGGTGACCGGCGCCAACATCGAGTCGATCAGCTACAACGGCGGCGGGGGCGACGCGATGAACCCGAAGCTGGAGACCGTCGAGAAGCCGACCCTGCCGTGGCGCAAGACGGTGACGCTGCGCGGCGTCGAGGCGCCGCTCGTCACGCCCGTCGCCATCCGGTACGAGGGCGCCCAGGCCAGCTGCAGGATCACCCACGAGGGCAAGGTGCTGAAGGAGGCGACCGGCAAGGGCGCGGCCGCGACGCTCAGCTGCGTGGCGGTCTCCCCGGTCGCCGCCGAGTGAGCGGACCGGCGGCCGCCCGGTGACGCCGCGCCGGGCGGCCGCCGGCCCCGCGGGGCGGCCGCCCGGACCCGCCGGGGCGGAGCCGCCGGTCCGTCCGCCGACACCCCGCCAACTCCCTTGGTACCGCCCGGTTTCCCGCTCCGACCTGCGGAAACGGTCGATTGTCAGTGGCGTGGTGCACGGTGGTTCCCAGACCCGGTCGAACGATTCGAACGATCTGGAGGGGGATCCCATGACCGTGCCCGGAACCACCGAGGACCACCGCGCCGAAACCGGCGCCGACGCCCTGCGGCCGCACGCGGAGGACGCGTTCGCCCACGAGCTGAGGGCGCTCGCCGCGGCCGACGACCGGCCCCGCCCGGAGCGCTGGCGGCTCTCTCCGTGGGCCGTCGCCACGTACCTGCTGGGCGGCACGCTCCCGGACGGCACGGTGATCACACCGAAGTACGTGGGCCCGCGCCGGATCGTCGAGGTCGCCGTCACCACGCTCGCCACCGACCGCGCCCTGCTCCTGCTCGGCGTTCCCGGCACGGCCAAGACCTGGGTGTCCGAGCACCTCGCGGCGGCCGTCAGCGGCGACTCGACGCTCCTCGTCCAGGGCACGGCCGGAACACCGGAGGAAGCCATCCGCTACGGGTGGAACTACGCCCGGCTCCTGGCCCACGGCCCCAGCCGCGACGCCCTCGTGCCCAGTCCGGTCATGCGCGCCATGGCCGACGGCATGACGGCCCGCGTGGAGGAGCTGACCCGCATCCCCGCCGACGTGCAGGACACGCTCATCACGATCCTGTCCGAGAAGACGCTGCCCATCCCGGAGCTGGGCCAGGAGGTCCAGGCCGTCCGCGGCTTCAACCTGATCGCCACGGCCAACGACCGCGACCGCGGCGTCAACGACCTGTCGAGCGCCCTGCGCCGCCGCTTCAACACGGTCGTCCTGCCCCTGCCCGAGACGCCGGAGGCCGAGGTCGACATCGTCTCCCGCCGCGTCGACCAGATCGGCCGCTCCCTCGACCTGCCCGGCGCGCCCGAGGGCATCGACGAGATCCGCCGCGTCGTCACCGTCTTCCGCGAGCTGCGCGACGGCGTCACCACGGACGGCCGCACCAAGCTCAAGTCGCCCTCCGGCACGCTCTCCACCGCGGAGGCGATCTCCGTCGTCACCAACGGGCTCGCCCTCGCCGCGCACTTCGGGGACGGCGCGCTGCGCCCCGCCGACGTGGCCGCCGGCATCCTCGGCGCCGTCGTCCGCGACCCGGCCGCCGACCGCGTCATCTGGCAGGAGTACCTGGAGACCGTCGTCCGCGAGCGGGACGGCTGGAAGGACTTCTACCGTGCCTGCCGCGAGGTGTCGGTGTGAGCGGCCCCCTGCTGCTCGGGGTCCGCCACCACGGGCCCGGCTCGGCGCGCGCGGTCCGTGCCGCCCTCGACGCGGCCCGCCCCGGAGCCGTGCTGATCGAGGGGCCGCCGGAGGCCGACGCGCTGCTGCCGCTCGCCGCCGACGAGCGGATGCGCCCGCCGGTCGCCCTGCTGGCGCACGCCGTCGACGATCCGGGACGGGCCGCGTTCTGGCCGCTCGCCGCCTTCTCGCCCGAGTGGGTCGCCCTCCGCTGGGCGCTCGACCACGGCGCCGCCGTCCGCTTCGTCGACCTGCCCGCCGCGCACTCCCTCGCCATGACGGGCGACCCCACGTGGGGCGACGAGGACGACGACGACACCGGCGACGGCGACGCGGGCGAGCCGTCCGCCGTCGGGCGGCGCGGACTGCGCCTCGACCCCCTCGCCGTACTCGCGGAGACCGCCGGGTACGACGACCCGGAGCGCTGGTGGGAGGACGTCGTCGAGCACCGCGCGGCGCCCGCGGACGACCCGCTGGCGCCGTTCGCGGCCGTGGCGGAGGCGATGGCGGCGCTGCGCGAGACGTACGGGCACGGCGGCAACGCCCGCGACCCCGTCCGCGAGGCGTACATGCGGCTCCAGTTGCGCGCCGCCCGCAAGGAGCACGGCGACGACGCCGTCGCCTTCGTCTGCGGCGCCTGGCACGTCCCGGCGCTCGCCGCGAGGACCGCCGTCACCGCCGACCGGGCCCTCCTGCGGGGCCTGCCCAAGGTCAGGACGGAGACGACCTGGGTGCCGTGGACGCACCGCAGGCTCGCCCGCCGCTCCGGGTACGGCGCCGGCATCGCCTCGCCCGGCTGGTACGGGCACCTGTTCGCCGCGCCCGACCGGCCCGTCGAGCGGTGGATGACGAAGGTCGCCGGGCTGCTGCGGGACGAGGACCGCCTCGTGTCGTCCGCCCACGTCATCGAGGCCGTGCGGCTCGCCGGGACGCTCGCCGCGATGCGCGGCCGCCCCCTGCCCGGCCTCACCGAGACGACCGACGCCGTCCGGGCGGTGATGTGCGACGGCTCCGACGTGCCGCTCGCCCTGATCCGGGACCGGCTCGTCGTCGGGGACGTCCTGGGCGAGGTGCCCGACGGGGCGCCCGCCGTGCCGCTCCAACGCGACCTGAACCGACTCCAGCGCACCCTGCGCCTCAGACCGGAGGCGGCGGAGCGGGAGCTCGACCTCGACCTGCGCAAGGACACCGACGCCGCCCGCAGCCGCCTCCTGCACCGGCTGCGCCTCCTCGGCGTCGACTGGGGCACGCCCGAGCGCGCCCGCGGCACGGGCACCTTCCGGGAGACCTGGCGGCTGCGCTGGGAGCCCGAACTCCACGTGCGGGTCGCGGAGGCCGGCGTGTGGGGCACCACGGTCCTGTCCGCCGCCACCGCCAAGGCCGAGGCCGACGCCCTCGCCGCCACGGCCCTCGCGGAGATCACCGCCCTCGCCGAGCAGTGCCTCCTCGCGGACCTGTCCGAGGCGCTGGGACCGGTGATGAAGGCCCTCGCCGACCGCGCCGCGCTCGACGCCGACGTCGGCCACCTCGCCCGGGCCCTGCCCGCCCTCGCCCGCTCCCTCCGCTACGGGGACGTGCGGGCCACGGACACCACAGCGCTCGCGGAGGTCGCCACCGGCCTCGCCCTGCGGATCTGCGTCGGTCTGCCGCCGGCCTGCGCCGGGCTGGACGCGGACGGCGCCGCCGAGATGCGCGGCCACGTCGACACCGTCCACACGGCGATACGGCTCCTCCCGGACGCCGACGAGGTCGCCGCCCGGTGGACGGCCGTCCTGGAGCGGCTCGCCCGCCGCGACACGATCCCCGGCGCCCTGCGCGGCCGCGCGGCCCGGCTCCTCCTGGACGACGGGCGGCTCGCCGAGGACGAGGCCGCCCGCCTGATGGGCCTCGCCCTGTCGCCCGGCACGGCGCCGGCCGAGGCCGCCGCCTGGATCGAGGGCTTCGTCGGCGGGGCGGGCGGCCCCGGCCGGGACGGCTCGGGCGGCATGCTCCTCGTCCACGACGAGCGGCTGCTCGCCCTGGTCGACGCGTGGCTGACGGCCGTGCCCGCCGAGGCGTTCACGGACGTGCTGCCGCTGCTGCGCCGCACGTTCTCCGCGTACGAGCCCGGGGTGCGCCGCACGCTCGGCGAACTCGTCCGGCGCGGCCCCGCCGAGGGCGGCGGGGCGGTGCTCGCCGGGGCGGGCGCGCCCGGCTTCGGCACCGGCCTGGACGAGGCCCGCGCCGACGGGGTGCTGCCCCTGCTGGACCTGCTGCTGGGCCGCCGGCGGGCGGACGACGACGAACGTGTGGGGGTGGACCGATGACCGGTGACGAGGAGCGGCTGCGGCGCTGGCGCATGGTGCTCGGCGGGGGAGCGGCGGACGGCACGGGCCGCGCGCTCACCGGCACGGACGCCGCCATGGACGGCGTGCTGGGCGCCCTGTACGGCGGGGCCGCCGGCGAAGCGGACCGGCAGGGGCGCCGGGACCGGTCGGCGGGACTCGGCGGGTCGGCGCCGTCCGTGGCGCGCTGGCTCGGCGACATCCGCACGTACTTCCCCAGCTCCGTCGTGCAGGTCATGCAGCGCGACGCGATCGACCGGCTCGGCCTGTCCGCGCTGCTGATGGAGCCGGAGATGCTGGAGGCCGTCGAGGCGGACGTCCACCTCGTCGGCACGCTGCTCTCCCTCAACAAGGCCATGTCCGAGACGACGAAGGAGACGGCGCGGGCCGTCGTCCGCAAGGTCGTCGACGACCTGGAGAAGCGCCTCGCCACGCGCACCCGGGCCACCCTCACCGGCGCCCTCGACCGCAGCGCCCGCGTCAGCCGGCCCCGGCACCGCGACATCGACTGGGACCGCACGATCCGCGCCAACCTGAAGAACTACCTGCCCGAGTACCGCACGGTCGTCCCCGAGCGGCTGGTCGGCTACGGGCGCGCCTCACAGGCCGTCAAGAAGGAGGTGGTGCTCTGCATCGACCAGTCCGGATCGATGGCGGCGTCCGTCGTGTACGCGTCGGTGTTCGGCGCGGTCCTGGCGTCGATGCGGTCGATCGCGACCCGGCTCGTCGTCTTCGACACGGCCGTCGTCGACCTGACGGACCAGCTCGACGACCCGGTGGACGTGCTGTTCGGCACCCAGCTGGGCGGCGGCACGGACATCAACCGGGCGCTCGCGTACTGCCAGTCGCAGATCACCCGTCCCGCCGACACGGTCGTGGTGCTGATCAGCGACCTCTACGAGGGCGGCATCCGCGACGAGATGCTGAAGCGGGTCGCGGCGATGAAGGCGGCCGGGGTGCAGTTCGTGACGCTGCTCGCCCTGTCCGACGAGGGCGCCCCCGCGTACGACCGGGAGCACGCCGCCGCGCTGGCGGCGCTGGGGGCACCGGCGTTCGCGTGCACGCCGGACCTCTTCCCGGAGGTGATGGCGGCGGCCCTGGAGAAGCGCCCGATACCGGTGCCCGACCCGGTGTGACCCGCGAGGGCGGACGGACGCGTGCCGGGACCCGCGCCCTGCCGGGGCCGGGCCCCATAACGGACATGGTGGCTCATCAGGAACACGGAGCTTGCGTGACCGGGGGAGGATCGTGCGAGCATCGTCGCGACATGACGCGGACGCAGTCATTCCGCATCCCGGTTCCCCCAGGAGAGTCCCCAGCCTCGTGCCCATGGCAGCAGCGGTCGTCCCCGCCCCCGCACCGCGCCCCGCGCGCGGTGCGGCGGCCGGGCGCGCGCTGACGCTCCTGGTGCTCCTCGGCGGCCTGCTGGCCCTGGCGGCCCTCTTCGCGGGCGACGCCCGGGCGGCGGGCACGACACCGGCCGCCGGCACGGCGACCGAGCGGACGGTGACCGACGTACGGCAGGCCGACGAGGCGTTGCCGGCCGTCGGGCCGCTGCCCTCCGTCGGGCCGCTGTCCCCCGGCGGGACGGGAACGGACGCGGGTGCGCTCGGCGCTCCCGAGGCGTCCGCCGACCGGGAGCCCCTCCCCGCCCGTGAGCCGTCCCGCGACGCGCAGCCGTCCCTCGACACGCAGGCACCCCGCGACCCGAGCACGCCCCGCGATCCGAGCACGCCCCACGCCCCGAACACGCTCCGTGACCCGGAGGCACCCCGCGACGCGGAGGTGTCCCCGGACCCGGAGCTGTTCCGTGGTCCGGAGGCGCTTCGCGGCCCGGGGGCGCCCTCCGCGCCGGAGGGGGACTGCGGTGCCGGGGCGCTTCCCGGTCCGGAGCCCCTCTGCGGCGCCGCGGAGGCGGCGGCCGGCCCGGCCGGTTCCGTGACGAGCGGGGCCGTGCGGGACGCGGGCGCGGGGGCGGAGACCGGCGCCGGGGTCGTACGCGACGCCGGGGCGGCGGTCGTCGGGGCGGTCACCGGGCCGGGTGTTCCCCTCGTGCCGGCACCCGTCCTCCCGATCACGCCCACTCTCCCGATCACGCCCGTCCTCCCCGTGCCGCCCGCGCTGCCGGTGACCCCCGCGCTTCCGGTGATCCCCGGGGCGCAGGGGCCGGTCCCGCAGGCGCCCGCCGTCCCGGACGGCCGGCCCCGGGGCGCCACGGCCGGCGCGCAGGACGCCCCCCGGACCCGTACGGCCTCCGTCGCGTCCGGCGCGGAAGTCCCGGCGCCGCACACCGCCGCCCCGGTTCTCACCACCGCCCCGGTTCTCACCACCGCTCCGGCCCACCCCGCCACCCCCGGCGCGTCCGCCGCCCGGCCCTCCGGTGCCACGGACGACGGCCCGGCCGCGCCCGGCCGGGCGCCCTGCGGCGGCACCGCCCCGCACACCGCCGGCGACAGCGGTTCGCCGCGCGGCGCCGGCGACCAGCACGGGGTGGCGGACCGCACCGCCGGCCCGGCCGCGCCCGTGCGCGGCGCCACCCTCCCCGCCACGGCCGCGCCCCTCCGGGACCGGCCGCACGACGTCCTCGAATTCCCCGGCTAGGGCAGCCCTTCCCCTGCACCACGACCTGCCGCGCGGGGGCGGGACAGGTCTGCCCGCCGACACCACACGTTCGAATTCGAAGGACTCACGCACCGTGAACAAGAACATCCGCCGTTCCATAGCCGTCGCCGCCACCGCCACCGGCATGTGGGCCCTGGGCACCGCCGCCGCCAGCGCGGACGAGCTGCCCGTCTCCGCCCCGCTGTCCTCCCCCGACCAGGCGGTCGAGGCCGCCGACGGCCTGGCCGGCGACCTGGCCGACGGCCTCGGCTCCCCGGTGCCGCAGGCCGACGCCGTCGAGGTCGCCGTCCCGTCCGTCTCCCCGGACGCGCAGCTGCCCACCTTCCGGACCCCCGACCTCCAGGCCCCGACCTTCCAGGCCCCCGACGCCCCCACCGCCCCGTCCTTCCAGGCCCCGGCCGTCACCGACGCGCCCGACACCGACGAGCACGTGGACTACCTCTTCGGCCCCCTCGCCGCCTTCGCGTCCGACCTCGACCCGCAGACCCCCACCGCCGACGCCGCGTACCGCTCCACCACCCCCGTCGTGGACGGGCTCGCCGCCGACGCGCTGCCGCCCATCGCGGCGCGGGCCGTGACGGCGGTGACGCCGTTCGCCGGGCAGACCGTGGACGGCACGGTCGACCTCGCGGGCGGCACGGTCGCCGGCGTCGTCGGGGGCGTCCAGCCGCTGGCGACGGGCGTGGTCTCCGAGGTGGACCCGTTCGCCCACGGGGTGGTCGGCGCCGTCCAGCCGCTCGTGGAGACCGTCGTCGACCAGGTCCAGCCCGTCGCGACGGGCGTCACCACCAGCGCCACCGCCCTCACGGAGGGCGTCGTCTCGCACGCCACGCCGTTCGCCCACGACGTGACCGCCACGACGATGAGCGACGCCCAGCCGTACACCGGGACGACCCTCCAGGGTGCCTGGACGGCGGTCGACACCATCACTCCGGACTACCTCGGCTGAACCTCCGCCGGGGGCCGGCCGGCCCGTTCGGCCCACACGCCTGATCTGCTACGGAATCCGTAGCCACGGGCGGTCTCACAGCCGGTGGGGCCGCCCGTTCGGGGTTCCTGCCTGTGACAGGTATCACCGCTCCGGTGTGATCTGCGATTTAGGGTGGCACCGCCTCCGGGGATAACCTGCGAGGCGGACATGCCGCGTCCACGGACACCGTGTACGCCTCCCTTGTGACAGAGCAGTCACGTTGCCCTCCGCCCGCACGACGGGCGCGCGGCACGCCCACGCATGACAACGAACCGCGATCACCAGAAAAGGGACGGACGCGCGTGGACCTGTTCGAGTACCAGGCGAGGGACCTCTTCGCCAAGCACGGTGTACCGGTGCTGGCCGGTGAAGTCATCGACACGCCTGAGGCGGCGCGCGAGGCGACGGAGCGGCTGGGCGGCAAGTCGGTCGTCAAGGCGCAGGTCAAGGTCGGCGGCCGCGGCAAGGCCGGCGGCGTCAAGCTGGCCTCGGACCCGCAGGACGCGGTCGAGAAGGCCCAGCAGATCCTCGGCATGGACATCAAGGGCCACACGGTCCACAAGGTGATGATCGCCGAGACCGCTCCGGAGATCCTTGAGGAGTACTACGTCTCGTACCTCCTCGACCGCACCAACCGCACCTTCCTGGCCATGGCGTCCGTCGAGGGCGGCATGGACATCGAGGAGGTCGCGGCCACCAAGCCCGAGGCCCTCGCGAAGGTCCCGGTCGACGCCAACGAGGGCGTCACGATCGAGAAGGCCCGCGAGATCGTCGCGCAGGCGAAGTTCCCGGCCGAGGTCGCCGAGAAGGTCGCCGAGGTCCTCGTGACCCTGTGGGAGACGTTCGTCGCGGAGGACGCCCTCCTCGTCGAGGTCAACCCGCTCGCCAAGGTCGCCTCCGGCGACATCCTGGCCCTCGACGGCAAGGTCTCCCTGGACGCCAACGCCGACTTCCGCCAGCCCGAGCACGAGGCGCTGGAGGACAAGGCCGCCGCCAACCCGCTCGAGGCCGCCGCCAAGGCGAAGGGCCTCAACTACGTCAAGCTCGACGGCGAGGTCGGCATCATCGGCAACGGCGCGGGCCTGGTCATGTCCACCCTGGACGTCGTCGCGTACGCCGGTGAGGCGCACGGCGGCGTGAAGCCGGCCAACTTCCTGGACATCGGCGGCGGCGCCTCCGCCGAGGTCATGGCGAACGGCCTGGAGATCATCCTCGGCGACCCGGACGTCAAGTCCGTGTTCGTCAACGTCTTCGGCGGCATCACCGCCTGCGACGAGGTCGCCAACGGCATCGTCCAGGCCCTGGAACTCCTCAAGACCAAGGGCGAGGAAGTCACCAAGCCGCTGGTCGTGCGCCTCGACGGCAACAACGCGGAGCTGGGTCGCAAGATCCTGTCGGACGCCAACCACCCGCTGGTGCAGCGCGTGGACACCATGGACGGCGCGGCCGACAAGGCCGCCGAGCTCGCGGCTGCGAAGTAAAAGGGACGAGGTCACAGACACACCATGGCTATCTTCCTCACCAAGGACAGCAAGGTCATCGTCCAGGGCATGACCGGCGCCACGGGCATGAAGCACACCAAGCTCATGCTCGGTGACGGCACCAACATCGTCGGTGGCGTGAACCCGCGCAAGGCCGGTACGACCGTCGACTTCGACGGCACCGAGGTACCGGTCTTCGGCACGGTCGCCGAGGCGATGGAGAAGACGGGCGCCGACGTCTCCGTCCTCTTCGTGCCGCCGGCCTTCGCGAAGGCCGCCGTCGTCGAGGCGATCGACGCCGGGATCCCCCTCGCGGTCGTCATCACCGAGGGCATCGCCGTCCACGACTCCGCCGCCTTCTGGGCGTACGCGAAGTCGAAGGGCAACAAGACCCGCATCATCGGCCCGAACTGCCCCGGCCTGATCACGCCCGGCCAGTCCAACGCGGGCATCATCCCCGGCGACATCACCAAGCCGGGCCGGATCGGTCTCGTGTCGAAGTCCGGCACGCTGACCTACCAGATGATGTACGAGCTGCGCGACATCGGCTTCTCGTCCGCCGTCGGCATCGGTGGCGACCCGGTCATCGGCACCACCCACATCGACGCGCTCGCGGCCTTCGAGGCCGACCCGGAGACCGAGCTGATCGTCATGATCGGTGAGATCGGCGGCGACGCGGAGGAGCGCGCGGCCGACTTCATCAAGGAGAACGTGACGAAGCCGGTCGTCGGCTACGTCGCGGGCTTCACCGCGCCCGAGGGCAAGACGATGGGCCACGCCGGCGCCATCGTGTCCGGCTCCTCCGGCACGGCGCAGGCGAAGAAGGAGGCCCTGGAGGCCGCCGGCGTCAAGGTCGGCAAGACGCCGACCGAGACGGCCAAGCTCGCCCGCGAGATCCTGAACGCCCAGGCGTGACACCCGCCTGAGCACGCCCCGAAGCGGGCCCGCCCCCCGGTGTCCCCGGGAGGCGGGCCCGCTTCGTGTGCGGGGGTCAGCGGGCCGAGGGGACCAGGCGGGCCGGGCCCGTCACCGGTGCGCTCTCCAGGTGGGTCCGGAGGCCCTTGTCCTGCCGCGCCGGCTGCTGCGGCCCGCTCAGCACCGGCACGCCCGCCACCGCCTCGCCCGGCGCCAGCGGCGGCTCGTACCGGGTGGGCGCCGTCGCCAGCGTGAAGGCCGTCGCCGCGGCGATCAGCACCGACAGCGCCGCTGTCCCGCGCGTCCACAGCCACACCCGCCGCTCCCCGCCCGCCCGCACCGACCGGGGCGTGGCCAGCGCCGTCGCCGCGCCCAGCTCCAGCAGCTCCGCCAGCCGCTCCCGCAGCGCCTCCGGCTCGGCCAGGGACGGCACCCGCTCGGCGACCGCCTGGCGCGCGTGCAGCAGGCGGTGCGCGGCGGCCGGACTGCTGGCCTCCGTCTCGGCGGCCACCTCCGGCAGCCCCACGCCCAGCCCGTCGTAGAGCAGCAGCGTCCGCCGGTACGGGGCGGGCAGCTCCAGCAGCGCCCCGCGCAGCGCCCGCACCGCGGCGCACCCGGTGGGCGGGTCGGGGCGGCGGTGCGCGCGCCGCAGCCGGTGCCAGGGGGAGAGGGCGTAGTCGTGCGCGGCCGCCCGGACCCAGCCGGTCGGGTCCCGGTCGACGGCGACCTCCGGCCAGCGGTCCCACGCCTGGTGGAACGCGCACTCGACGGCCTCCCGCGCCAGCCGCCGCCGTCCGGTCAGGACGTACGCCTGCCGTACGAGGTCGGGTGCGGCGTGCGCGTACAGCGCGTCGAACGCCTCGACGGGCGTCGCGGGCGGCGCACCCGCCGCCCCCGGCCCGGTCACCGCCCCCGGCCCGGTCGGGACCGCCGCTCCGGGGGGCGGGTCCGGCGTCCTCGCCGCCCGCGTCCCGCCGATCGTGCCCTGCGTCATCGCCAGCCTCCGCGAACACCCTGCGTAGCGGAAAAGTACATAAACGTATATTGAGCGACACAGCGGGCATCCGCCTGTTGCGCGGCTACAGCGCGTGTCGTTGGCAGCATGCTTCCGTGACCGCTTCCGTGTCCGTTCCCGCTTCCCCGCCCGCGCCCGAGCCCGGGGCGCCGGCCCCCGTGGAGTCGCAGCCCGTCGTGTACGGCGGCCGGCCCGCCGCCGCGGCGGCGGGGGCCTTCGCGCGCGGGGTGACCGCGGCGGTGCTGGGCCTCGGCGCGTTCGTCGTCCTCGTCATCACCGCGTGGGTCAGTTCCCCCTACCCCGACAGCGGCCCCGCGGGGGCCCTGCACGTCGCGGCCGGCCTGTGGCTGCTGGCCCACGGCGTGGAGCTGGTGCGCCCGGAGACGCTGTCCGGCGTCCCCGCCCCGGTCGGCGTCGTCCCGCTGCTGCCCGCCGTGGTCCCGGTGTGGCTGGTGTACCGGACCGCGCGTGACGCCCTGGAGCCGGGCGGCACGCGGCCCAGGCCGACGCCGACCGGGGCGGTATGCGCGGTGACCGCCGGGTACCTCGTGGTCGCCACGAGCGCCGCCCTGTACGCGGCGGGCGGGCCCCTGGAGGCGGATCCGCTGAGCATGGTCGGGCACGTTCCGCCGGTCGTGGCGCTGGCGGTGGCGGCCGGGGCGTGGAGCGCGTACGGCCGGCCGCTCGGGCCGCTGCCGGAGCGGCTGCCCGCGTGGGTGCGGCGGGCACCGGCGCGCACCCGGTCCCTGGCGGCGGTGCGGGCGGCGGGCGGGGCGCTGCTGGTGCTGCTGGCGGGGGGCGTGCTGTTGGTGGCGGGGTCGCTGGTGTGGCACTGGGAGGCGGCCCGCGGGTCGCTGCTCGGCCTGTCGGGTGACTGGGGCGGGCGGGCGGTGGTCGTGGCCCTGGCGCTGGCCCTGCTGCCGAACGCCGCGGTGTGGGGCGCGGCGTACGGCCTGGGGCCCGGGTTCGCGCTGGGCGCGGGGGTGTCGGTCACGCCGCTGGGGGTGGTGGGGGTGCCGGCCCTCCCGGACTTCCCGCTGCTGGCGGCCGTGCCGGGCGGCGCGCGGGGCGGCTGGGTGACGTGGATGGCGGCCGCGGTGCCGGTGGCGGCGGGGGTGGTCGCGGGGTGGCGTACGGCGGGGGAGGCGGCGCCTCCGCTGGTCCGCCGCGACGAGGCGTGGAGCGTGCGCCGCACGGCGGGGGCCGCGGGGCTGGCGGCGGTGGTGTGCGGGGTGGCGGTGGCCGTGCTCGCGGCGGCGGCGTCGGGGCCGCTGGGGGAGGGCCGGCTGTCGGAGTTCGGCCCGGTGTGGTGGCGGGTGGGCGGGGCGGCCCTGGCCTGGACGGCGCTGGTGGCCGTGCCGACGGCGCTGGCGCTGCGGGTCTGGCACATCCGTGTGACGGAGGACCGGCTGGCCGAGCCCGCGCCGCTCTCCCCGTCCTCCCCGGCGCGGGCCCCGGAGCACCGGCTGCGGGCGTGGCTGCCCCGCCGGTCCTGGCTGCCCGGCTGGGCCCGGTCGCCGCGCCGGGGCCTGCCGCCGCGCCGAGAGCCGGCCGCCGCCCCGCCGGGGACCGGGGAGCCGCGGGGCGACGACGAGCCGTAGGGCGGGCCACGCGGCGCCCGGAACGCCGAAGGGCGGCCCCGCGCCGCCGCCGGAGCGGTCGGGCGGGGCCGCCCCGGTGGGCGGGGGGGGCCTACCGCTTGACGCCGATGAGGTCGCGCAGCGGGTCGGGCAGCTGCTGGTTGCAGGACAGCTGGCCCTCCTTGGTCAGGGAGTCGTCCACGCAGGTGTAGAAGTCCCGGTACACCAGCTGGAAGGTGAACATCGTCGCCACGATGACCAGCGCCAGCGCGCCGGTGATCAGGCCGCTCACCGCCGCCGTCGTCTGGGACTTCGCCGCCCCCGCGGCCGCCTCGCCCCGGCTCCGCTCGCGCAGCGAGCTGATGCCCCAGTACAGGGCCAGCGCGCCCAGCAGCAGGCCCAGCTCCGGGAAGTCGAAGACCGCGAAGAAGAAGCCCCACATGCCCGCCAGCAGCGCGTACCGCGCGCGCCGCTGCGAGGGGTCGGTCGGGTCCCAGCGCAGCTGGGGCCCCTCCTGCTGCGGGCGCCCCTGCCGGGGCGGCTCGCCGCCGAAGTCGTCCGACGAGCGGCCCGGCTGGCGCGGGCTCCAGCGACTGCCCCAGCGCCCCTCGCGGCCCTCGCGGCCCCCTTCGCCGTCCCCGGACCCGTCGCCCTCGTCCGCCGGGCGGCGCGGCTGCCAGGGCTGGTCGGGGCTCCCCTCCGGCGGCGGCGCGAACGGGTTGCTGTCGTCGGTGGACTGGCGGCCTCGGTCCGGCATGTGGTGAACGTCTTCCCCTGTTGTCGTGATCCGTCCGTCCCCGTCCGTCTGCGGTACGGGGAACGGTTCCGCCCCAGACGCTACCGCCCACCCCGGCCCCCGTCCCGCGGGGGAGGTGCGGTGTGCCGGTATCGTTGCTGACGGTCGGCGCGTTCGTAGAGTTCCCCGTATCGGAGCACACGGCCCGTTCGTACGACCATACAAAGCCGCACCTCGCACGTACCGCTCACGCGAAAAGAGTCCCCCGTGGCCACCGCCCCCGCCACCCGCATCGTCGTCCTGGTCTCCGGCTCCGGAACCAACCTCCAGGCCCTGCTCGACGCGATCGCCGCCGACCCCGAGGGGTACGGCTCCCGGGTCCGCGTCGTCGCCGTCGGAGCCGACCGCACCGGCATCGCGGGCCTGGAGCGGGCGGAGCGCGCCGGGGTGCCGACGTTCGTCCGCCGGGTGAGGGACTACGCGACGCGTGACGAGTGGGACCGCGCGCTGGCCGAGGCCACGGCCGCGTACGAGCCGGACCTCGTCGTCTCGGCCGGCTTCATGAAGATCGTCGGGAAGGAGTTCCTGGCGCGCTTCGGCGGGCGGACCGTCAACACCCACCCCGCCCTGCTGCCCAGTTTCCCCGGTGCCCACGGAGTGCGGGACGCGCTCGCGTACGGCGCGAAGGTCACCGGATGCACCGTCCACTTCGTCGACGACGGCGTCGACACCGGCCCGATCATCGCCCAGGGCGTGGTCGAGGTGCGGGACACGGACGACGAAGCCGCTCTCCACGAGCGCATCAAGGAAGTCGAGCGCACGCTGCTCGTCGAGGTCGTGGGGCGTCTCGCCCGGCACGGCTACCGCATTGAGGGACGAAAGGTTCATGTCGGTGAATAAGCCCATCCGTCGCGCGTTGATCAGTGTCTACGACAAGACGGGACTGGAGGAGCTGGCCCGCGGCCTGCACGAGGCGGGCGTCGAGCTGGTCTCCACGGGCTCCACGGCCGCGAGGATCGCCGCCGAGGGCGTCCCGGTCACCAAGGTCGAGGAGCTGACCGGCTTCCCCGAGTGCCTGGACGGCCGCGTCAAGACCCTCCACCCGCGCGTGCACGCCGGGATCCTCGCCGACCTGCGCCTCGACGCGCACCGCGAGCAGCTCGCCGAGCTGGGCGTGGAGCCGTTCGACCTGGTCGTCGTGAACCTGTACCCGTTCGAGGCGACCGTCGCGTCCGGCGCCGCCCCCGACGAGTGCGTCGAGCAGATCGACATCGGCGGCCCCTCCATGGTCCGCGCCGCCGCGAAGAACCACCCGTCCGTCGCCGTCGTCACCTCCCCGGCCCGGTACGGCGACGTGCTCGCCGCCGTCGCCGCGGGCGGCTTCGACCTGGCGGCCCGCAAGCGGCTTGCCGCCGAGGCGTTCCGGCACACCGCCGCGTACGACGTGGCCGTCGCCTCCTGGTTCGCCTCCTCCTACGCCCCGGCCGACGAGTCGGCGTTCCCCGACTTCACGGGCACCACGTACGACCGCCGCAACGTCCTGCGGTACGGCGAGAACCCCCACCAGGGCGCCGCGCTCTACGTCGACGGCACCGGCGGCCTGGCCGAGGCGGAGCAGCTGCACGGCAAGGAGATGTCCTTCAACAACTACACGGACACCGACGCCGCCCGCCGCGCCGCCTACGACCACGCCGAGCCGTGCGTCGCGATCATCAAGCACGCCAACCCGTGCGGCATCGCCGTCGGCGCGGACGTGGCGGAGGCCCACCGCAAGGCCCACGCCTGCGACCCGCTGTCCGCGTTCGGCGGCGTCATCGCCGTCAACCGCCCGGTGTCCGTCGCCATGGCCGAGCAGGTCGCGGAGATCTTCACCGAGGTCATCGTCGCCCCCGACTACGAGGACGGCGCGGTCGAGGTCCTCGCCCGCAAGAAGAACATCCGCGTCCTGCGCTGCCCCGAGGCGCCGTCCGCGCCCGTCGAGGTCAAGCCCATCGACGGCGGCGCGCTCCTCCAGGTCGCCGACCGCCTCCAGGCGGAGGGCGACGACCCGGCCGCGTGGACCCTCGCCACCGGCGAGGCCCTGTCCGAGGCCGAGCTGGCCGAGCTGGCCTTCGCCTGGCGCGCCTGCCGCGCGGTCAAGTCGAACGCGATCCTCCTCGCCAAGGACGGGGCCAGCGTCGGCGTCGGCATGGGCCAGGTCAACCGCGTCGACTCCGCCAAGCTCGCCGTCGAGCGCGCCGGCGAGGAGCGGGCGCGCGGCTCGTACGCCGCGTCCGACGCGTTCTTCCCGTTCCCGGACGGGTTGGAGATCCTCACCGCCGCCGGCGTGAAGGCCGTCGTCCAGCCGGGCGGCTCCGTCCGCGACGAACTGGTCGTCGAGGCCGCGAAGAAGGCGGGCGTGACCATGTACTTCACGGGCACGCGCCACTTCTTCCACTGAGCGCCCCGCCACCGACGCACCGAGGCCGCCCGGCGATCACCGGGCGGCCTCGGCCGTTTCCGCCGTACGGGCTACTTGAGCGAGCCGACGAACGCGCCCCAGGCGCCGTCGGAGACGATCAGGGCGGGGTGGTGGGGGTTCTTGCTGTCACGTACGGGCACGATGCCGGTGAACCCGTCAGCGACCTCGACGCAGTCCCCTCCCGCCTGGTTGCTGTAGCTGGACTTGCGCCAGGCGGCGGCGCCGAGCTCGGGTCGGGATACGTGGGTCACGGTAGTCCTCCATCGCGGAACGGATCAGACGGGCTGACGCCTGCGGTGACAGGGCCTGAGCCTGCAAGTGATCGAATGCAAGGGCGTACTCAGCGACTGTCGCGGCGTTCTCGACCAGTTCCCCTGAGTAGGCACTCTCCAAGTACGCCACGGCCGGTCGGTCCAGGAACGACAGGACAGTTGTCGAACCACCCGTCACGGCGTGCGCTCCCCGACTAAAGGGAAGCACTTGCAGCGTAACGTTCTCCAACTCGCTTGACAGGTCAAGAAGATGGCCAAGTTGCTGACGCATGACGGCAAGGCCGCCGACGGGGCGACGCAGGACCGCTTCATCCAAGACGGCCCATAGGGCAGGAGCACTCTCGCCATTGAGGAGCTGCTGCCGCTTGAGTCGAGTTTCGAGCTTGCCCTCCAGCTCCTTGCGCACGCTGGGGATCGCGACACTCAGCAGTGCGCGGGCGTACGCCCGCGTCTGGAGGAGTCCAGGCACGGTGTCGGCCGAGTACTTGCGGATCCTGTACGCCTGCTTCTCCAGCAGTACGTACTTCCGCGCCCAGTCCGGGATCGGGGTGCGCACCACGTGGAGCCACAGGTCCACGAGGTCGCCGTCGGCGTGCAGCAGGCGGTCCAGGGCCTCGGCGACCTGCTGGGTCGGGGTCTCCGTACCCAGTTCGAATCTGGCGATCATGCTGTGGGCGATCGGGATCATCGCGCCGAGCTGTCGCTGCGTCAGTTCGGCGGCGTTGCGTAATTTCCGCAGCTTCGCGCCGAAGAGGGCCGAGAGGGACTCGCTGGGATCGAGTTCTTTGGCTGTGGGCATGGCTGTTCCCTGGTTTCCGCTCACCGCGTCGAAAGTCGTTACCCCTGGTGAACGTAGCGCTACCCGCCGATGCTGAGGGCGCGGAAGAAGGAAGTGAACCGGAAAGGGGCAACGCGCATGGGAATCGCCGAACGGGCGGCGGCGGCCGAGCGGATCAGGGAGGCGGAGGAGGCGTGCGACGAGCTGCGCGCCGCGCTGTCCGGGGCGGGGGTCACCCTGCCGTCGCTGGGGCTGGACTGCGTCTCGCTGGCGGCGGACCCGCCCTACCCGCTGGTGGAGTTGGGCCGGTGCGCGCCCAGGACGGCCAGGCGGCTCGCGCGGGCGCTGTCGGGGGCGGGCGGCACGGCCCCGGACGGGGGCCGCTGATGTCCCGGCTGACCGTGCGCACCGTGGAGGTCACGGGGGACCAGGTGCGGGTGGGCGACGTGATCGCGGTGGGCGGGCTGCCCCACACGGTGAGCGACGTGCGGCAGGTGCGGCCGGACCGCAGGCGGCTGGAGTTCGAGGACGGCAACGCGTACGTGCTGGGGCGGGGCCGGTCGATCCGGGTGGTGCGCACGTCCACGGACCGGGGGCGCTGAACCGGGCACGGCGGCACGGCGGTACGGCGAAGGCCGTGACCCACGCGAGCGGAGCGCGGGGTCACGGCCTTCGGGTGGGATCAGTAGCGCGGGCGCTTGAACCAGGCCGCCGTGTCGCCCTTCGCGGCGAACACGATCAGCAGGATCGCGAAGAGGATCGTCCCGATGCCGATCGGCATCTGGAAGATGCCGCCGACGATGGCGAACGAGCCCCAGACGATCGCGCAGGTGCGGACGGCGCTGCCGCCCTTCGCCCACTTCAGGGCGATGACCAGGCCGAGGGCGGCGAAGACCAGGGCGAAGACGGCGAAGACGACGATGATGCCCTTGCCGATGTCCGAGGCGATCTCGGTCTCCGTGCTCGACAGGCCGGTGCCGCTCTGGTTCACGGCCTCCTCGACGGCGCCCATCTGGGTGAACGCGTAGACGGCGAAGACGAGCTGGAGGGCGATGATCACCCAGACGAAGATGCGGGCCGTCTTGGCGCCGCCGGGCATCTCCATCGGCGGGGCGGGGTAGCCGGCGCCCGCGCCGTACGGCTGGGCCGGCGGGGCCTGCGGGTAGCCGTAACCCGGCTGCGCGGGCTGCTGCTGACCGTAGGGGTTGTTGGGGTCGCCGAAACTCATGGCGGTCTTCCTCCGTGGGACGTGCGGGGACGCGCGGTCCGCGCGGAGGAACTGACTGCACTCGAATATGCGCCGCATCGTCCCCCCGGCACTGCCCGCGGCATTGCGCCGTCATCGTGGTATTAAGATCCGCTTTTTGTCCAGTCAGATTGGGGGACCGTTGTGCAGATGCAACCTCTCCCGGTCGGGCGGGCGGCCCGGAATTGGAAGAGGGCGGGGGTCATCCGCGAGTATGGGCACATGAGCGCCCAGATTCTCGACGGCAAGGCCGCAGCCGCAGCGATCAAGTCCGACCTGACCGCCCGTGTGGCGGACCTGAAGGCCAGGGGCGTCACGCCGGGGCTCGGAACGCTGCTGGTGGGCGAAGACGTCGGCAGCCAGAAGTACGTGGCCGGCAAGCACCGCGACTGCGCCCAGGTGGGCATCGCGTCGATCCAGCGGGAGCTGCCCGCGACGGCGACGCAGGAGGACATCGAGGCGGTGGTCCGCGAACTGAACGAGGACCCCGCGTGCACCGGCTACATCGTGCAGCTGCCGCTCCCGAAGGGCGTGGACACCAACCGGGTGCTGGAGCTGATGGACCCGGCGAAGGACGCGGACGGCCTGCACCCCATGAACCTGGGGCGGCTGGTGCTCGGCGAGCCCGCGCCGCTGCCCTGCACGCCTGCGGGCATCGTGACGCTGCTGCGGCGGCACGGCGTGGAGATCGCCGGGGCGCACGTGGTGGTCGTGGGGCGCGGCGTGACCATCGGCCGCCCGATGCCGCTGCTGCTGACGCGGCGTTCCGAGAACGCGACGGTGACGCAGTGCCACACGGGCACGCGGGACCTGTCCGCGCACCTGCGGCAGGCCGACATCGTGGTCGCCGCGGCCGGTGTGCCGCACCTGATCAAGCCGGAGGACGTCAAGCCGGGCGCGGCGGTGCTGGACGTGGGCGTGAGCCGGGACGAGAGCGGCAGGATCATGGGCGACGTGCACCCGGGCGTGCGCGAGGTGGCCGGCTGGGTCGCCCCGAACCCGGGCGGCGTCGGTCCGATGACGCGCGCGCAGCTGCTGGTGAACGTCGTCGAGGCGGCCGAGCGCGCGGCGCTCTGACATCCGGAGAGGCCCACCCCATGCCGAACGACGGATCCGCCGCCGCGGGCTCCGCTCACCCGGGTACGACACCGCCGGACCCGGAGGCCGACACCGGGACGGCCGCCGCCGGGTCCGGTGCGGCGGAGCCCGGCGACACCGCCCGGACCGCCGCACCGGCTGAAGCCGGGGCCGGTGCCGCAGCGGGCGCAGGTGCCGCCGGGTCGGGCGCCGCGGTGGAGGACGCCGGGACCGACGCCGACGCCGACGGTGCCGACGCCGCCGCCGGGGCGGAGGCCGTCGTCGGGACGGGCGCCGCCGCCGGGGTGCTCGCCGCCGCCGGCGCCGCCGTGGCCGGGGCCGTGGTGGTGTCCGGGCATCCGGGCGGGAGGCCGCCGCGGGACGAGGCGCCGTCGGGCCGCAGCCCCGCCGAGGGCGACGCCGACGGGGACGCGAGCCCCCGTCAGGAGGCCGAGCAGAAGGGCGCTCCCGCCGGGAGCCCCGCCGGGACCGACGCGTCGCGGGACGGCGGGGCCACCGCTCCGGGCGCCTCGCGGCGACCGCCGCCCACCGTGGTGACCGAGGGGACCGTCCCGCCCGAAGGGGGCGGACGGGCCGCCCCCGGCGACGCGCCCGCGCCCGCACGGCAGTGGCCGCTGCTCACCGTGCTCGGGATCACCGCGCTCGGGCTGCTGATCGTCGGGATCGACCCGTTCCCGCACGCGCCGCGGATCGGGGCGCTGCTGATCGGCGCCGCGCTGCTGACGGGCGCCGGGATGCGGCGCGCGCTGCCCTCCGTCGGGATGCTCGCCGTGCGGTCCCGGTTCACCGACATGATCACGTACGGGGTGCTGGGCGGCGGCATCGTCCTCTTCGCCCTGATGACCCAGCCGGAACCGTGGCTGGACATCCCCTTCCTGAAGGAAGTGGTCCGCTTCACGGTGCGCTAGGGAGTGTCTTCAAAGTGGCGTCGTTCGCCCGCCCGGCAGACGAGACTTTGAAGACACGACCCAGGAGCCGTCGTACGGCTCCTGGACGGCGGCGCCCATCCCCTCCCCCGAGTACAGGACGGGCGCCGCGCGCACCAACAGCGTCACGGACGCGCCAAAATTGATCAAGGTGTGTCCGCCCCCTGTGGCACGGAAGTGACCATTCCGGAACTGTGTGAGCACGGGGCCACAAGTGGGAAACCGACTGCCGGAACTGTCATCCTGGGCGCGCGCGCCCGGACGGGCGCGCCGGGTGGTCCGGGTGGTCCGGAGCGCCCGGGGACGCAAGGGGGGAGCATGCCTCGCTGGAAGGCGCTGCCGGAGCAACTGGACCCGCGGATACGGGAGTTCACCGACACGCTGCGCAGGCTGGTGGATCGCGGCGGGCTGGGGCTCGGCGCGCTCGCGGACCGCACGGGGTACGGCAGGAGCTCCTGGGAGCGGTACCTCGACGGACGACTGCCCGTCCCCGAGGGCGCCGTCCTGGCCCTGGCCGAGGCGACCGGCACGGACCCGGTGCACCTGACCACCCTGTGGGAACTGGCCGAACGCGCCTGGAGCAGCGCCGAGATGCGCCGCGACCGGACCGTGGAGGCCCTCCGCGCCGCCCAGGCCCGCGCCGCCCTCGACGCCCCGGCCGCCCGTACTCCCGCCGCCCCGCACGCCCCCGTGCCCGCGCGCGGCACCCGCGCGGGCGGCCCCGGGGCCGGCCCCGCGCCGGCGGCCGCGCACGACACCCCGGCCCGGCGCGCCGGGCGCACCGTCGCCATGTTCTTCGCGGCGCCTTCGGCACCCTCCTCGTGTTCGCCGCGGCCCTCTACCTCTCCGGCTTCGGCGAGGACCGGACGCGCCGGCCCGCCGGTCCGGCCGCCGCCCCCGGGCCCGCCGCGCCGCCCGCCGCCTCCGGCCTCCCGGTCGGCGTCGGCTGCCACCGGGGCGCCTGCGACGGACAGGACCCGCACGCCATGGGCTGCGGCGGGTCGTACGGCGCCACCGTCGCGTCCACCGTCGTCGGCACCGCCCTCGTGGAGGTCCGCTACAGCAGCGCGTGCGACGCCGCCTGGGCCCGCATCAGCCGGGCCGCCCCCGGCGACACCGTCGAGGTCACCACCGCGGGAACCGTCCGGAGCGCCGCGGCCGACGCCGACGGCGACGCGTACACCCCGATGGTCGTCGTCCCCGCGGGTACCGACGCGGGCGCCTGCGCCAGGCTCCGGAGCGGCACGGAGGGCTGCACGGCGGCCCCGTGACGGCGCGGCGGTCACCCGTCCGGGTGAGCTGGACCACAAGGGGGCGGGGGTTCAAGGGGGGTCGGGTCGGATAGCCTGACCGCTGGATATCTCCACGTCGAGAGAGTGCGCGGCGACACCGGGCATCCTCGGCGCGGAAGACGTCCGCCACCCGGGGCAGGGACCCCCACCGCCAGCTGTCTTACGGAGATCGCACATGACCCGCACTCCCGTGAATGTCACCGTCACCGGCGCGGCCGGCCAGATCGGCTACGCGCTGCTGTTCCGCATCGCCTCCGGTCACCTGCTCGGCGCCGACGTGCCGGTCAAGCTGCGCCTCCTGGAGATCCCGCAGGGCCTGAAGGCCGCCGAGGGCACCGCCATGGAGCTCGACGACTGCGCCTTCCCGCTGCTGCGCGGCATCGACATCACCGACGACCCGAACGTCGCCTTCGACGGCGCGAACGTCGCCCTCCTCGTCGGCGCCCGCCCCCGCACCAAGGGCATGGAGCGCGGCGACCTGCTGGAGGCCAACGGCGGCATCTTCAAGCCCCAGGGCAAGGCCATCAACGACCACGCCGCGGACGACATCCGGGTCCTGGTCGTCGGCAACCCGGCCAACACCAACGCCCTCATCGCCCAGGCCGCCGCCCCGGACGTACCGGCCGAGCGCTTCACCGCGATGACCCGCCTCGACCACAACCGCGCGATCTCGCAGCTCGCCGCCAGGACCGGCGCCGCCGTCTCCGACATCAAGCGGCTGACGATCTGGGGCAACCACTCCGCCACGCAGTACCCGGACATCTTCCACGCCACCGTCGGCGGCAGGAACGCCGCCGAGGTCGTCGACGACGAGAAGTGGCTGGCCGACGAGTTCATCCCGACCGTCGCCAAGCGCGGCGCGGCCATCATCGAGGCCCGCGGCGCCTCCTCCGCCGCCTCCGCCGCGAACGCCGCCATCGACCACGTCCACACGTGGGTCAACGGCACCGCCGAGGGCGACTGGACCTCCATGGGCATCCCGTCCGACGGCTCGTACGGCGTGCCGGAGGGCCTGATCTCCTCCTTCCCGGTCACCTGCAAGGACGGCGCGTACGAGATCGTCCAGGGTCTCGACATCAACGAGTTCTCCCGCACCCGCATCGACGCGTCGGTGAAGGAGCTGGAGGAGGAGCGCGACGCCGTGCGCGGCCTCGGCCTCATCTGACCCACCCGCGTCACCCCGCACCACCCCGTACCACCGGAAACGCCCCCGGACGGCCTCGCGCCGCCGGGGGCTTTCTGTTGCGTGAACACGATCGAATGTAGTACTTCTTATACATGAGCGAGCAGGTGCACAACAGGCTGGCCGTCGTGCGGGCCGAACGGAAGGTGTCCAGACAGGCACTGGCCGAAGCGGTGGGCGTCCACTACCAGACCATCGGCTACATCGAGCGGGGCCAGTACAACCCCAGCCTCGACCTGGCCCTGAAGCTGGCCGCCCACTTCCGGCTCCCCGTGGAGGCGCTGTTCTCCCTGGAGCCGTTCCCGCCGCTCACGCAAGAGATCTACGGGGAACACGGGAGGACCACCTCATGAGGACCGCGACGCGCTACGACCGGCAGATGTACGCGCTCATGAACCGGCGCGAGGCCGCGCCGCTCCACGCCACGGCCGCCCGCAGGCGCGCGCTCGTCGCCGTCCACGTCGCGCTGACCGCCGCCGCGGCCGCCGCGTGGCTGGCGACGGTCGTCGCCGACGTCTTCTGGGCGACGTTCGCGATGCTCGGCCTGCTGCTGCCCTGGGTGGTCGCCACCGGGGGCATCAACGCCGCCACGCGCGGCCTGCTCGAACTGCGCGGCCGGATGCTCGACGAGCGTCAACTCGCCGAGCGCGACAGGGTCCGCGCCATCGCCCACCGCGTCACCACCACCCTCCTCCTCCTCGGCACGGCCGTGTTCGGGGTGCTGCTGTGGACGACCGGCGTGGAGGCGGACGGCGGACTCGTCTTCGCCGTCCTGTTCACCGCGCTCGTCGTGCACTGGCTGATGCCGCTGTGGGTGGCCGGACTGCGCGCCGAGGACGACGTGCACGGCGACGCCGACGACCTGGCGTGAGTGACCCCCGCCACTTTCGCGCATGCTTTCCCCCACCCCGGGCAGGGGGCCCGATCGCCGGTCACGGAGAGTCCTGACCGCGCCGGGCAGGGAAGGCAACGCGCGAAGTGTCGGAGCACCAAGAGAAGAGCATCCACGTGGCGGGGGAGTGGCGAACGGCCGCTTCCGGAGCCACCCGCGAGGTCCTCGACCCCGCCGACGCCACGGTCCTCGCGGTCGTGGCGGAGGGCGGGGCGGAGGACGCCGACGCCGCGATCGCCGCCGCACACGAGGCGTTCGGCAACGGCCGGGGGCCGTGGCCGGCCACCCCGGTCGCCGAACGGGCCGCCCTGCTGCGGCGCGTGGCGGACCTCCTCCGGCGCGACCGCGAGGAACTGGGCCTGCTGGAGAGCCGCGACGCCGGCAAGACCCTCGAAGAGGGCCGCGTCGACGTCGACTGCGTCGCCGACGCCTTCCGCTACTTCGCGGACCTCGTCGCGGGCGAGAGCGGCGGCCGCGTCGTCGACGCCGGGTCACCCGACGTCCACAGCGTCGTCGTCCACGAACCGGTCGGCGTGTGCGCCCTCATCACCCCCTGGAACTACCCGCTGCTCCAGGCCAGCTGGAAGATCGCGCCCGCCCTCGCCGCCGGCAACACCGTCGTCGTCAAGCCGAGCGAGATCACCCCGCTGACGACGATCGCCCTCGTGCGGCTCCTCGTCGAGGCGGGCCTCCCCGACGGCGCCGCCAACCTCGTCACCGGCCCCGGCGACCCCGTCGGCGCCCGCATGGCCGAACACCCCCTCGTCGACCTCGTGTCCTTCACCGGCGGCCTCGCCAGCGGCACCCGGGTGATGCGCGCCGCCGCCGACACCGTCAAGAAGGTCGCCCTCGAACTCGGCGGCAAGAACCCCAACGTGGTCTTCGCCGACGCCTGCACCACCGCCGAGGGCTTCGACACCGCCGTCGACCAGGCCCTCAACGCCGCGTTCGTCCACAGCGGCCAGGTCTGCTCGGCCGGCTCCCGGCTCATCGTCGAGGAGTCCCTGCGGGAACGGTTCGTCGCCGAACTGGCCCGCCGCGCCGACCGCATCCGCATCGGCCGCGGCACCGACCCCGGCGTCGAGTGCGGCCCCCTCGTCTCCGCGGCCCAGCTCGCCCGTACCGAGGACTTCGTCGCCTCCGCCCTCGCGGAGGGCGCCGTCCTGCGCGCCGGCGGCGAACGCCCCGACGAACCCGGCCTGGCGGACGGCTGGTTCTACCGGCCCACCGTCCTCGACCGCTGCCACCGCGGCATGCGGATCGTCCGCGAGGAGGTCTTCGGACCCGTCCTCACCGTCGAGACGTTCCGCACCGAGGACGAGGCCGTCGCCCTCGCCAACGACACCGAGTACGGCCTCGCCGGAGCCGTCTGGACCGCCGACGCCGGCCGCGCCCGCCGCGTCGCCGGCCGCCTGCGCCACGGCACCGTCTGGATCAACGACTTCCACCCCTACCTGCCGCAGGCGGAGTGGGGCGGCTTCGGCAAGAGCGGCATCGGCCGCGAACTCGGCCCCGCCGGACTCGCCGAGTACCGCGAGAGCAAGCACGTCTACCAGAACCTCGCCCCGCGCCCCGTGCGCTGGTTCAAGGGCTGAGCGGCGACGACCACACGGGACGCAGGAAGCACACACACCATGAACACCACCCCTGAGCACACCCCTCCCTCCGCCGAGTACGACTACGTCGTCGTCGGCGGCGGCACCGCGGGCTCCGTCATCGCCCGCCGCCTCACCGAGGACCCCGGCGTCACCGTCGCGGTCGTCGAGGGCGGCCCCGACGACCGCGACCGGCCCGACGTCCTCACCCTCCGCCGCTGGCTCGGCCTCCTCGGCGGCGACCTGGACTACGACTACCCCACCGTCGAACAGCCGCGCGGCAACTCCCACATCCGCCACAGCCGCGCCCGCGTCCTCGGCGGCTGCTCCTCCCACAACACGCTCATCTCGTTCAAGCCGCTCCCGTCCGACTGGGACGAGTGGGCCGAGGCGGGCGCCGAGGGCTGGCACGCCGCCGCCATGGACCCGTACTACGACCGGCTCCTCAACCACATCGTCCCCGTCGCCGAGAAGGACCGGAACCCCATCGCCCGCGACTTCGTCGACGCCGCGCAGCGGGCGCTCGGCGTCCCGCGCGTCGAGGGCTTCAACCGCAAGCCGTTCCACGAGGGCGCCGGCTTCTTCGACCTCGCCTACCACCCGGAGGACAACAAGCGCTCCTCGGCGTCCGTCGCCTACCTCCACCCCGTCATGGACGAGCGCCCGAACCTGCGCGTCCTGCTGGAGACCTGGGCGTACCGGCTGGAGCTCGACGGCACCCGGGCGCGCGGCGTCCACGTCCGCGCCGCGGACGGCACCGAGACGCTGCTGACCGCCCGCCGCGAGGTGGTCCTCTGCGCCGGGGCCGTCGACACGCCCCGCCTGCTGATGCACTCCGGCATCGGCCCGGGGCGGGACCTGGAGGCGCTGGGCATCCCCGTCGCCCACGACCTGCCGGGCGTCGGCGAGAACCTGCTCGACCACCCCGAGTCCGTCATCGTCTGGGAGACCCACGGCCCCATCCCCGACAACTCCGCCATGGACAGCGACGCCGGGCTGTTCGTGCGCCGCGACCCCGACGGGCCGGGCCCCGACCTGATGTTCCACTTCTACCAGATCCCCTTCACCGACAACCCCGAGCGCCTCGGCTACGAGAAGCCCGCGCACGGCGTGTCGATGACGCCGAACATCCCCAAGCCGCGCAGCCGCGGCCGCCTCTACCTGACCAGCGCCGACCCCGAGGTGAAGCCCGCCCTCGACTTCCGGTACTTCACCGACGAGGACGACTACGACGCGCGCACCCTCGTCGACGGCATCCGCGCCGCCCGCGAGATCGCGCGGACGCAGCCGCTCGCCGGCTGGCTCAAGCGCGAGGTCTGCCCCGGCCCCGAGGTCACCGGGGACGAGGAGCTGAGCGAGTACGCCCGCCGGGCCGCCCACACCGTCTACCACCCCGCCGGCACCTGCCGGATGGGCGCCGCCGACGACGAACTGGCGGTGGTCGACCCCGATCTGAGGGTGCGCGGAGTGGACGGTCTGCGCGTCGCCGACGCGTCCGTCTTCCCGACGATGACCGCCGTCAACCCGATGGTGGCGGTGCTCATGGTCGGGGAGAAGGCCGCCGAACTGCTGGGGGGTGGGGCCCGGTGAACACCACCGCCACGACGCCCGTCTTCGGCGTCCGCAACCTGTGGAAGGTCTTCGGCCCCCGGGCCGACCGCGTCCCCGGCGACCCGCTCCTGGCCGACCTCCCCCAGGCCGACCTGCGCGCCCGCACCGGCTGCACCGCCGCCGTCCGGGACGTGTCCTTCGACGTCCGCAAGGGTGAGGTCTTCGTCGTCATGGGCCTGTCCGGCTCCGGCAAGTCCACCCTCGTCCGCTGCCTGACCCGGCTCATCGAACCGACCTCCGGCACCCTGGAGATCGACGGCGACGACGTGCTCGCCATGGACGGGAGCCGGCTGCGCGAGCTGCGCCGCCGCCGCGCCGCCATGGTCTTCCAGCACTTCGGCCTGCTCCCGCACCGCTCCGTCCTCGACAACGTCGCGTACGGGCTGGAGATCCAGGGCGTGGGCCGCGCCGAACGGCGCGCCCGGGCCGCCGGGTTCGTCGAGAAGGTCGGCCTCGCCGGGCTGGAGCACCGCAGGCCCGGCCAGCTGTCCGGCGGGCAGCAGCAGCGCGTCGGGCTCGCCCGCGCCCTCGCCGTCGACCCCGAGGTGCTGCTGTTCGACGAGCCGTTCAGCGCGCTCGACCCGCTGATCCGGCGCGACATGCAGGAGGAGGTCGTCCGGCTCCACCGCGAGGAGGGCCGCACGATGGTCTTCATCACCCACGACCTCGGCGAGGCGCTGCGCGTCGGCGACCGGATCGCCCTCATGCGCGACGGGCGGATCGTCCAGCTGGGCACGCCCGAGGAGATCGTCGGCGCCCCCGCCGACGACTACGTGCGGGACTTCGTCCGCGACGTGCCGCGCGAACAGGTCGTAACCGTCCGCACGGCCATGCGCCCGATGCGCGCGGACGACGCCGGCAACGGACCGGCGCTGCCGCCCGGCGCGACCGTCTCCGAGGCCATCACGGCCGCCGCCCACGGCGGCGGCACCCCGGTCCGCGTCGTCGAGAACGGCCGCTGCCTGGGCGTGGTCGACCCCCAGACCCTCCTGGGAGTCGTCGCGGGGGTCACGCCCCCGGCCGGAAAGGCGGCGGCATGACCCCCACCACCACCTCGAAACAGGGCCCCGGCGAGAAGCGCCCCACCGCTCCTCGCCCCACCGCCCCCCGCCGCCCCGCGAACGCCGCCCCGGGGGAGGCCCCCACCACCCCACGGCCGGCCCCCGCGGCCCCCACCCCCACCACCACCGGCGCCGGCGCGACGGACGACGGGTCCCCCACGACCGTCGTCCCCCCGCGCGTCCCGGACGACGGGTCCCCCACGACCGTCGTCCGCCCCCGAACGCCGGAGGGCGGTGGCGCCCCGCCGGCCGCGCGGGGCGCCACCGCCCCGGCCCCGTCCACCGCCCCGCCCGCACTCCGCCCCGGCACCCCCACGCCGGACGGCGGCACCACGGCGGCCTGCACCCCCGCCCCGGCCGGCACCGGCACCGCGGCGGCGGGCGGGCGCCGGGCCCCGTGGCGGAGGCCGCGGGTGCTCGGCGGGGCCGCGTCGGCCCTCGTGCTCGGGCTCGCCGGGGCCCTGCTGCTGGGAGGGGGCGGATGGCCCGCGGGGCTGACCGTCGACCTCTCCGCACCGCTCGACGACGCCAACCAGTGGGTCCTCGACAACCGGGACACCCACCCCCTCTTCCTGTACTTCCTCCTCCACCTCTCCAACACCGCCGTGGACGCCGTGAACGCCGTGTACGGGGTGCTCGCCGCCATGGGCTGGCCCGGCGTCCTCACCGCCGGGGTGCTGCTCGCCTGGCGCGCCGCCGGGTTCGACCGGCGCGGCGCGCGGGTCGCCTGCGTGGCGTTCGGGGCGTTCGCCCTGTGCGGGCTGCTCGGCATGTGGGACGCCACGCTGCTCACCCTCGCCCTGATGGTGGTCGCCGTGGCCGTCGCCGCGCTGCTCGGCGCGCTCATCGGCCTCGCCGCCGGACTGTCGGACCGGGTGGACCGCGCGCTGCGGCCGGTCCTCGACACGATGCAGGTGCTGCCCGCGTTCGCGTACCTGCTGCCGTTCGTGCTGGTCTTCGGCACCGGCACCCCCGCCGCCCTGTTCTGCACGGTCATCTACGCGGCCCCGCCCATGGCCCGGCTCACCGCGCTCGGCCTGCGCTCCGCCGACCCGGGCGTCCTGGAGGCGGCCGTGTCCCTCGGCGCGAACGGCCGCCAGCGGCTGTGGACCGCGCGGCTGCCGCTGGCCCGCCGCCGGATGCTCCTCGGCCTCAACCAGACGATCATGATGGCGCTGTCCATGGTCGTCATCGCCGCCCTCGTCGGCGCGGGCGGCCTCGGCGAGGAGGTCTACTCGGCGCTGTCCACCGTCGACGTGGGCAAGGCCCTCGCCGCGGGCATCCCGATCGTGCTGATCGCCGTCTGGCTGGACCGCACGACCGCCGCGGCCGGCGACCGCCTGGGCGCCACCGCGCCGCGCCGCGGCCTCCTGCACGGCCGCTCCGCGTGGGCGCTCGCCGCCGGGGGCACCCTGGCCGCCACGCTCGCCGGCCTCGCGTTCGGCACCACCTGGCCGCGCGGCTGGACGTACGACATCTCCACCCCCGTCAACCGGGCGCAGGACTGGATCGTCGACCACCTCTCCACCGGCGTGCCCCTCGTCGGCGGCACCCAGGTCTGGTCGGACGCCTTCACGGTGGGGCTGCTCAACCCGCTGCGCGACGGGCTCCAGTGGCTTCCCTGGTGGGCGCTGCTGCTGCTCGTCGCCGCCCTGGCCCGGCTGGTCGGCACGTGGCTGTCGGCGCTGACCGCGACGGCCGCGCTCGCCGCGACCGGCGTGCTCGGCGTGTGGACGAAGTCCCTCGACACGCTCTCCCAGGTCGTCGCCGCCCTCGCCGTCACCCTCGTCGTCGGCGTGCTCACCGGTGTGGCGTGCGCCCGGCTGCGGTGGGTCGAGCGCTGGCTGCGGCCGGTGCTGGACACGCTCCAGACGATGCCGCAGTTCGTGTACCTGATCCCGGTCGTCGCCCTGTTCGGCGTCAGCCGCGCCGCGGCGATCACCGCGGCGGTCGTGTACGCGCTGCCCGCCGTCGTCCGCATCACCGCGCAGGGCGTGCGCGAGGTCGACCCGGCGGCGCTGGAGGCGGCCCGCTCGATGGGCGCCTCCACCCGGCAGCAGCTGTTCCAGGTGCAGCTCCCGCTCGCCCGCCCGGCGCTCAAGCTCGCCGTCAACCAGGGCGTCGTGCTGGTCCTCGCCGTGGTCGTCGTCGGCGGTCTCGTCGGCGGTGGCGCCCTCGGCTACGACGTGGTGAAGGGCCTGTCCCGGGGCGAGATGGGCACCGGCGTGACCGCCGGCCTCGCGATCGTCTGCCTCGGCCTGGTCCTCGACCGGATCACGCAGCCCACCGCGCGCGGCCCCCGGCCCTGACCGCCGCCGCCCCCGCCTTCCCGAAGCCCCCCAGGAGCGCCCCCGTGCCCACCGGAAGTCCCACCGGCAACACCCGCCCCACCCACGGCCCCCGCCCCCCACGCGGCGCCCGTACCGCCCGTGCCCGCCGTGCCGCCCGTACCGCGACCGCGGTCGCCGGCGCCCTCGCCGTCCTCGCGCTCAGCGCGTGCGGCGCCGCCGAGACCGGCAGGTCCCAGCGGGCGGGCGACACCGAGAGGACCGTCACCCTCACCGTCCCCTCCTGGGTCGGCGCCCAGGCCAACACGGCCGTCGCCGCGTACCTCCTGGAGAACGAGCTCGGCTACGAGGTCAGGACGCAGCAGCTGGGCGAGGTCCTCGCCTGGGACGCGCTGTCCAGGAGCGACGTGGACGCGGTCCTGGAGGACTGGGGCCACCCCAAGGAGGAGAAGCGGTACGTCGAGGAGCGGAAGACCGTCGTCAGCGGCGGCGACCTCGGCGTGACCGGGCACATCGGCTGGTACGTCCCGAAGTACTTCGCGGACGCCCACCCGGACGTGACGGACTGGAGGAACCTCGACAAGTACGCCGAGGAGTTCGCGACCGCCGAGAGCGGCGGCAAGGGCCAGATCCTGGAGGGCTCGCCCGACTACGTCACCCACGACGAGGCGATCATCAGGAACCTGGGGCTGGACCTCAAGCCCGTGTACGCGGGCTCCGAGGCGGCGCAGATCACCGCCATCAGGAAGCACGTCGCCCAGAAGAAGCCGTTCCTCACCTACTGGTGGACCCCGCAGTGGCTGAACGCGCAGGTCGACCTCGTCGAGGTGAAGCTGCCCGCGTACCGGGAGGGGTGCGACGCCGACCCGGCGAAGGTCGCCTGCGCCTACCCGCGGACGCCGCTGCGGAAGTTCCTCAACGCCGACTTCGCGAAGGACGGAGGCAAGGCCGCCGCCTTCCTGAAGAACTTCACGTGGACCACCGAGCAGCAGAACGAGGTCGCCCTGATGATCGCCGACCGGAAGCTCTCCCCGGAGGCGGCGGCCGAGGAGTGGGTCAAGGACAACGAGGCCGTCTGGAAGACCTGGCTCCCGAAGTGACCCGCGGGGTCAGGCCGTCCACTCCTCCGCGAGCAGGCCGAGGATCACCTCGTCGGCGAAGCCGCCGTACACCCAGGCGGAACGCCGCAGGGTCCCCTCGACGACGAACCCGGCCCGTTGCGCGGCCGCGATCATCGGGGCGTTGTCGGCGAGGGTCTCGACCTGGAGCCGCCGCATCCCGCGCACGGCGAACCCGTACGCGCACAGCACGCGGACCACGTCGGTGGCCAGCCCCCGTCCCCGGAAGGCGGGCCGCAGCGAGAGCCCCAGGTGGGCGTGCCTGTTGTGGGGGTCGATCCCCCACAGCACGGCCCCGCCCGCCAGCTCGCCCGACCCCAGCTCCACCACCGAGAAGGGGGCCGCGGCCTCCCCGTACCCGGTACCCGCGAACGGGGAGTCCTCCGCGTCCGCCGGGACCGGCACCCAGGGGCGGGAGTCGGTGCGGGTACGGGTCACCACGTCGTCGTACAACTCCGCCTGCAGCACCGGGACGTCGTCCTTGTGCCGGGCCCGCAGCCCGACCTTCTCGCCTCGCAACATTCCCCCTTGCTATCCCGGCCGGCCCCGCCCGCTCAACCGGTTTGCGGGGCGGCCGGGGTCACAGGGCCGCGGCGATGTCGCGCAGGGCCTCCGTCGCCCGGTGGTGCAGGACCGGGCCGTACGTGATCCGGGCGGCGCCCAGCCGGCCCAGCTCGGCGGGCGGCGGGCCGTCGGGCGAGGCGAACGCGTTGAGCGGCACGTCCACCTCCGCGCGCAGCACCGGCAGCAGGTCCGGCGGCGCCAGCAGCGGGTACACGCAGTCCGCGCCCGCCTCCACGTACAGCCGCGCCCGCCGGACCGTCTCCCGCGGGTCCGGCACGCCCCGCACGTAGGTGTCCACGCGGGCGTTGAGGAACACGGCGCCGCCGGTGGCCGCGCGGAACTCCGCCAGCCAGTCGGCGTGCGCGGCCGCGTCCCGCAGCCCGCCCTCCCCGCCGTCCTCCAGGTTCACGCCCACCACGCCCGTGTCGAGGACCCGCGCCGCCAGCTCCTTCGCCGGCAGCCCGTACCCGCCCTCCAGGTCGGCCGAGACGGGCACGTCCACGGCGCGGACGATGCGGGCCACCGCCGCGAACATCTCCTCCGCGGGCGTGTGCCCGTCCTCGTACCCGAGCGACGCCGCCACCCCCGCGGACGGCGTCGCGAGCGCGGGGAACCCCGCCTCGGCGAAGACCCGTGCGCTCGCCGCGTCCCACGGGCCCGGGAGGACCAGCGGGTCCTCCGGGGCCCGGCCGCGGTGGAGGGCCCGGAACACCTGCGCGGGCCCCGCCGCCCCGTGCGACCGCGTCACGCGGTGTGGCCCTTGTGCTGGCCCGGCGCGTAGTGGCCCGGCACCGAGCGGGACGTCACGGCGAACCGGTTCCACGCGTTGATCACGGTGATCGACGCGATCAGGTGGGCCAGTTCCGTCTCGTCGAAGTGCCTGGCGGCCAGCTCGTACACCTCGTCCGGGACGAAGCCCTCCGTCAGCAGGGTGATCGCCTCGGCGAGCTCCAGCGCGGCCAGCTCCTTCTCGGTGTAGAAGTGCCGCGACTCCCGCCAGGCGCTGAGCTGCACGATCCGGCCGATGCTCTCCCCGGCCGCCAGCGCGTCCTTGGAGTGCATGTCCAGGCAGAAGGCGCAGTGGTTGAGCTGCGAGGCGCGGATCTTGACCAGCTCGACCAGCACCGGGTCGAGTCCCTTGTGGGCGGCCGCGTCCAGCCGGACCATCGCCCTGTACACGTCCGGGGCCAGCTCGGAGAGGTTCAGGCGGGCCGGGTGCTCGGTGGCGTGCCCGTCGCCGGTCGGAAGGGTGTCGGGGTGGTGGTCCGCCGGGGTGCCGGCGGGGGTTTCGGTCTGCTGCGTGTCCGTCGTCATGTCCTCGACCGTACGCCCGTGTTGGAGCCCCGGTATGGTCCATTTCCATGACGGAATCACGGGCCATTTCCGCGGCCTTCGGCACCGACCTCCACCTGGAGATCAAGGGTCCCGGCCTGCGCGCCGGGCTCATGGAGGCGCTCCGCGAAGCCGTCAGGAACGGCCGCCTCGCCCCCGGCACCCGGCTGCCGTCGTCCCGCTCCCTCGCCACCGACCTCGGCGTCGCCCGCAACACCGTCGCCGACGCCTACGCCGAACTGGTCGCCGAGGGCTGGCTCACCGCCCGCCAGGGCTCCGGCACCCGCGTCGCCCGCCGCGCCGCCGCCGTCCCCGCCCGGCGGGCGCCGGCCCCCGCGCCGCTGCCGTGGCAGCACGGCCGCCCCCGCCCCGGCAGGCCCCTCCACACGCTCCACCCCGGCACGCCCGACCTCGCCTCCTTCCCGCGCGCCGAGTGGCTCAAGGCCGCCCGCCGCGCCCTGACCGACGCCCCGCACGAGGCGTTCGGCTACTGCAGCCCGCGCGGCCGCCCCGAACTGCGCGCCGTCCTCGCCGAGTACCTGGCCCGCTCGCGTGGCGTGCGCGCCGACCCCGACCGGATCGTCGTCTGCTCCGGCTTCGCCCAGGGGCTGCTGCTGCTCGCCGCCGTCCTGCGGGGCCGCCGCGTCCGGGACGTGGCCGTCGAGTCGTACGGCCTCGACGCGCACTGGGACGCCCTCACCGACGCCGGGCTGCGCACCCCGGCGCTGCCGCTGGACGCGCTCGGCACCCGCACCGAGGCCCTGACCGAGGACGGCGGGCCGCGGCCCGGCGCCGTCCTGATCACGCCCGCCCACCAGTTCCCGCTCGGCGGCGCCCTCCCGCCGGACCGGCGGACCGCGCTCGTCGACTGGGCGCGGGCCTCCGGCGGGCTGGTGCTGGAGGACGACTACGACGGCGAGTTCCGCTACGACCGGCAGCCCGTCGGCGCCCTGCAGAGCCTGGACCCGGAGCGGGTCGTCTACCTGGGCACCGCCAGCAAGTCCCTCGCGCCCGGACTGCGCCTCGGCTGGATGGTGCTGCCCCCGCAGCTGGTCGACGAGGTGATGGCGGCGAAGGGCACCATCGAGTGGGCGTCGAGCACGCTCGACCAGCTCACCCTGGCCGAGTTCATCTCCTCCGGCGCGTACGACCGGCACGTGCGCGGCATGCGGCTGCGCTACCGGCGCCGCCGCGACCAGCTCGTGGCGGCGCTCGCCGAACAGGCGCCCGGCATCCGCGTCACCGGCATCGCCGCCGGGCTGCACGCCGTCCTGGAACTGCCGCCCGGCAGCGAACGGGCCGTGCTGCACGCCGCCGCCCTCCAGGGCCTCGCCCTCCAGGGCCTGGACGCCTTCCGCCACCCGGACGCCGCCCCCGGCCGCGACGCGCTCGTCGTCGGCTACGCCACCCCCACCGACAGCGCCTGGCCCGGCGCCCTCGACGCCCTGTGCAGGGTCCTGCCGTAGCACGCGCCGGCGGCGCCCTCTAGTCTGTGCGGCGTTCCACGCGTCAACGGGGGAGAACCACATGCGCAGACTGCGATCGAGCCACGTCGTGCTCGGAGGGATGGGCGCGCTCGCGCTGACCCTCACCTCCTGCGGAAGCTCCGAGCCGGACAAGCGGTGCGTCGACCGGATCACTCGCGAGGTCCTGCCCGACTACAAGTGCCGCGACGGCGGCGGCGGAAGCAGCAGTGGCAGCGGCAGCGGCGGCTCGTACTACTACGGCGGGTCCTCCTCGAGCGGCCGGGTCGAGGGCGGCAGCTTCGACAAGGCGGCGGTCCAGCGCGGCGGCTTCGGCTGCTCGGGCAGCGGCGGCGGCTGAGCCCGGAGCCGTACGCACCATGGAACGCCACACCATCGAGCCCCGCCCCGACTGGCAGCGCGTCGTCGAGGAGCAGGGCTGCGTCTACCCGCTCACCCGCCACCCCGACGGCTCGCTGCGCCCCTACTGGGACGAGAGCGCCTACTACTCCTTCTCCCTCCCCGAGGTGGAGGCCCTGGAGGAGGTCGTCGAGGAGCTGCACGGCATGTGCCTGGCGGCCGCCGCGCACATCGTCGAGAAGGAACGATTCGCCGACCTCGGCATCACCGACGGGCGGCTCGCCGCGCTGGTCGCCGAGTCCTGGCGGCGCCGCGCCGAACTGCCCTCCCTGTACGGCCGGTTCGACCTGCGCTACGACGGCCGGGGCCCGGCCAAGCTGCTGGAGTACAACGCGGACACGCCCACCTCGCTCGTCGAGGCGGCCAGCCCGCAGTGGTTCTGGATGGAGGACCGCTTCCCCGGCGCCGACCAGTGGAACTCGCTCCACGAACGGCTCGTCGACGCCTGGCGGCGGCAGGCCCGCCTCCTGCCGCCCGGCCCGCTGCACTTCGTCCACTCCGAGGGCGACGAGATCGGCGAGGACCTGATGACGGTCGCGTACCTGCGCGAGACCGCCGAACAGGCCGGGATCGCCACCGAGGCCCTGTCCGTGGAGCAGATCGGCTGGGACCGGCTGTCGGGCCGCTTCGTCGACGACCGGCTGCGCTTCATCCGCAGCTGCTTCAAGCTGTACCCCTGGGAGTGGCTGGTCACCGACGAGTTCGGCCCGCACGTCCTCGACACCCTCGACAACGGCGGCGGCACCGGCAGCACCTGCTGGATCGAACCGGCGTGGAAGATGCTCCTCTCCAACAAGGCGCTCCTCGCCGTCCTGTGGGAGCTGTACCCGGGCCACCCCAACCTGCTGCCCGCCTACCTGGACGGCCCGCGCGAGCTGGCCGACCGGGGCGGGTACGTCGCCAAGCCGCTGCTGGGCCGCGAGGGCGCCGGGGTCACCGTCCACGAGCCGGGCGCCCCGCCCGCCGTGCGCCCCGAGCCGTGCTGCTACCAGGGCCTCGCCCCGCTGCCCGACTTCGACGGCAACCGGGTCGTGCTCGGCGCGTGGGTCGTCGAGGACGAGGCGGCCGGACTCGGCATCCGCGAGTCCTCGGGCCTGGTCACCGACGGGTACGCGCGCTTCCTGCCGCACGTCATCCTCTAGGCGCCCGCGTGCCGCCGGGACGCCCCGGCGGCACACGCCCCGGCCGGCCTCAGTCCGCGAGGACCTCCCGCAGCCGCTCCAGCCCCCAGTCCAGGTCCTCCTTGCCGATCACCAGCGGCGGGGCGAGCCGGATCGTCGACCCGTGGGTGTCCTTCACCAGCACCCCGCGCTCCATCAGCCTCTCCGTGATCGCCCGGCCCGTGCCCCTCACCGGGTCGACGTCCACCCCGGCCCACAGGCCGCGCCCGCGCACCTCGCGCACCGCCCCGGCGCCCACCATCAGCCCCAGCTCCCGGTGGAGGTGGTCGCCCAGCTCCGCGGCCCGCTGCTGGTACTCGCCGGTGCGCAGCATCGCCAGCACCTCCAGCGCCACCGCGCACGCCAGCGGGTTCCCGCCGAACGTCGACCCGTGCTCGCCCGGCCGGTGCACGCCCAGCACCGCCGCGCTCGACACGACCGCCGACACCGGCACGACCCCGCCGCCGAGTGCCTTGCCCAGCAGGTACACGTCGGGGACGACGCCCTCGTGCTCGCACGCGAACGTCCGGCCCGTCCGCCCGAGGCCCGACTGGATCTCGTCGGCGATGAACAGCACGTCCCGCTCGCGGGTCAGCCGCCGCACGCCCTGGAGGTAGCCCGGCGGCGGCACCAGCACGCCCGCCTCGCCCTGGATGGGCTCCAGCAGCACGGCGACCGTGTTGTCGGACAGCGCCGCCCCGAGCGCCGTCAGGTCCCCGTACGGGACGATCTCGAAGCCCGGCGTGTAGGGGCCGTGGTCGGCGCGGGCCTCCGGGTCGGTCGAGAAGCTGACGACCGTCGTCGTCCGGCCGTGGAAGTTGCCCGCCGCCACGACGATCTTCGCGGTGCCGTCCGGGACGCCCTTGACCCGGTAGCCCCACTTCCGGGCGGTCTTCACGGCGGTCTCCACCGCCTCCGCCCCGGTGTTCATCGGCAGCACCATCTCCATGCCGCAGAACTCCGCGAGCTGCGTGCAGAAGTCCGCGAACCGGTCGTGGTGGAACGCGCGCGACGTCAGCGTCACCCGCTCCAGCTGCGCCTTGGCGGCGTCGATCAGGCGGCGGTTGCCGTGCCCGAAGTTCAGCGCCGAGTAGCCGGCGAGCATGTCGAGGTAGCGGCGCCCCTCGACGTCGGTCATCCACGCGCCCTGCGCCGTCGCGACGACGACGGGCAGCGGGTGGTAGTTGTGCGCGCCGTGCGCCTCGGCGGCGGCGATCGCGTCCTGCGTTGTCGACACGGGGTCTCCGTTCGTCGTCGTACGGCCGGTCGTCTCCATCCTCGCTCGCGACGGGGGCGGGGAAACCCGGCCGGCGCGGCGGCGACTAGGGTGGCCGTACGCGCGGCGACTGGCGTACGGGGAAGCGACCCCGGGGGAGCCGCGCGCGGCAGACCGCACGGAGCGCCGCCCGCCTGGGCGCCCCAGGACGACACCCGCGCTGCCCACCCCGGAGGACCCCGTGACCGGACCCCTCACGCACCCCGCCCTCGCTGCCGCCGACCCCGAGCTGGCCGGCCTCGTCACCGCCGAGGAACGCCTCCAGGCGGAGACGCTCCGCCTCATCCCCAGCGAGAACTACGTCTCCGCCGCCGTCCTGGAGGCGTCCGGCACGGTCCTGCAGAACAAGTACAGCGAGGGCTACGCCGGCCGCCGCTACTACGAGGGCCAGCAGGTCGTCGACCGGGTCGAGCGGCTCGCCACGGACCGCGCCAAGGCCCTCTTCGGCGTCGACCACGCCAACGTCCAGCCGTACTCCGGCTCGCCCGCGAACCTCGCCGTGTACCTGGCGTTCGCCCGGCCGGGCGACACGGTGATGGGCATGGCGCTGCCCATGGGCGGCCACCTCACGCACGGCTGGGGCGTCTCCGCGACCGGCACCTGGTTCCGGGGCGTCCAGTACGGCGTGCGGCGGGACACCGGGCTCGTCGACTTCGACGAGGTCCGCGACCTCGCCCTCAAGGAGCGCCCGAAGGTGATCTTCTGCGGCGGCACGGCGCTGCCCCGCACGATCGACTTCCCGGCGTTCGCGGAGATCGCCCGCGAGGCCGGCGCGGTCCTCGTCGCGGACATCGCGCACATCGCCGGCCTGGTCGCCGGCGGCGCCCACCCGTCGCCCGTGCCGCACGTCGACGTGGTGTCCACCACCACCCACAAGACGCTGCGCGGCCCGCGCGGCGCGATGCTGATGTGCCGCGGGGAGCACGCCGGGGCGATCGACCGGGCCGTCTTCCCCGGCCTGCAGGGCGGCCCCCACAACCAGACCACCGCCGCCATCGCCGTCGCCCTCCACGAGGCGTCCCGGTCCTCCTTCCGGGACTACGCCCACCAGGTCGTCGCCAACGCCCGCGCGCTGGCCGCCGCGCTCCTCGACCGCGGTTTCGACCTGGTGTCCGGCGGCACCGACAACCACCTGGTCCTCATCGACCTCACCGGCCGGGGCGTCCCGGGCAAGGCCGCCGCGAAGGCCCTCGACCGGGCGGGCATCGTGGTGAACCACAACACGGTCCCGTACGACCCGAGGAAGCCCTTCGACCCGTCCGGCATCCGCGTCGGCACCCCCTCCCTCACCTCCCGCGGCCTCGGCACGGAGCACATGGCGGCCGTCGCGGAGTGGATCGACCGGGGCGTCACCGCCGCGCACGGGGGCGACGAGGACGCCCTGGCGGCGATCCGCGCGGAGGTCGCGGACCTCATGGCGCGCCACCCGGCACCGGGCATCCCCGCCTGACGCGAAGGCCCGCCTGCGGTCGGCCGGTTGTCCACAGGCAGTGCCGAGCTGCCCGCCGAACCTGAGAGAATGAGGGACATGGCCTCTGCTGACCCTCGTGTGCTTTCCGGAATCCAGCCCACCGCAGGCTCCTTCCACCTCGGCAACTACCTCGGCGCGGTCCGTCAGTGGGTCGCGCTGCAGGAGTCCCACGACGCCTTCTACATGGTCGTCGACCTGCACGCGATCACCGTGCCGCAGGACCCGGCCGAGCTCCGCGCCAACACCCGTCTGGCGGTCGCCCAGCTGCTCGCCGCCGGCCTCGACCCGGAGCGGTGCACCCTCTTCGTCCAGAGCCACGTCCCGGAGCACGCGCAGCTGGCCTGGGTCATGAACTGCCTCGCCGGCTTCGGCGAGGCGTCCCGGATGACGCAGTTCAAGGACAAGTCCGCCAAGCAGGGCGCGGACCGCGCCACGGTCGGGCTGTTCACGTACCCGATCCTCCAGGTCGCGGACATCCTGCTCTACCAGGCGAACCAGGTCCCGGTCGGCGAGGACCAGCGGCAGCACATCGAGCTGACCCGCGACCTCGCGGAGCGGTTCAACACCCGCTTCGGCGACACCTTCACCGTCCCGGCGCCGTACATCCTCAAGGAGACGGCGAAGATCTACGACCTCCAGGACCCGACGGCGAAGATGTCGAAGTCCGCGGCGACCCCCAAGGGCCTGATCAACCTCCTGGACGACCCGAAGGCGACCGCGAAGAAGGTCAAGAGCGCCGTGACGGACACGGACACGGTGATCCGCTTCGACCCGGAGGGCAAGCCCGGCGTCAGCAACCTCCTCACGATCATGTCGACGCTCACCGGCACCCCGGTCGACGACCTGGTCAAGGGGTACGAGGGCAAGATGTACGGCGCCCTGAAGACGGACCTCGCGGAGATCGTCGTGGACTTCGTCACGCCCTTCCGGGCGCGGACGCAGGAATATCTCGACGACCCGGAGACGCTGGACTCGATCCTGGCCAAGGGTGCCGAGAAGGCCCGCGCCGTCGCCGCCGAGACCCTCGCCCAGACCTACGCGAAGGTGGGCTTCCTGCCCGCCAAGCACTGAGCCGGACGGCTCTGGCCACGGGGCCGGTCGAAGCGCCACACTGGCGAGCGACCCGCGAGGCACCCCGGCGCCCGCACGGACACGACCGAAGGATGAGGAGAACGACGTGGGGACCGTAACGCTCGGCGTTTCGATCGCGGTCCCGGAGCCCTACGGCAGCCTGCTCCAGGAGCGGCGCGCGGGCTTCGGCGACGCCGCGGCCCACGGCATCCCCACGCACGTCACGCTCCTCCCGCCGACGGAGGTGGACGCCGAGCGGCTGCCGGGGATCCGGGCCCACCTGGCCTCGGTCGCCACGGCCGGCCGCCCCTTCCCGATGCGGCTGAGCGGCACGGGCACGTTCCGGCCGCTCTCCCCGGTCGTCTACGTGCGGGTCGTGGAGGGCGGCGAGGCGTGCGCCCGGCTCCAGCAGCGCATCCGCGACGCGTCGGGGCCGCTGGCACGGGAACTCCAGTTCCCCTACCACCCGCACGTCACGGTCGCGCACGGCATCCCCGACGAGGCGATGGACCGCGCCTTCGCGGAGCTCGCCGACTTCGAGGCGGCGTGGACGGTGTGCTCCTTCGCCCTGTACGAGCAGGGCCCCGACGCGGTGTGGCGCAAGCTGCACACGTACGACTTCGCCGGCTGCGGCCCCGCCCGGACGGTGCCCGCCCAGAGCTCACCGGTCGACGAGCCGGCCGCCACCCCGCAGGGCGGTTGACCCTCCGCCCGCCCACCGGCGCCCGTCCACCCGCCACCGGCGCCCGCCCGGACCGGGCCGCCGCCCGCCCGGACCGGGCCGGCACCCGGCGGGTGAGCGAGGCGGTACCCGGGCCGTCCGGTGGTAGGCGTACCGCCATGGACTGGCTGACCACGCTCCCCGTCATCGGCCCCTGGGTCGCCCGCCTCATGCGCACCCACGTCTGGTACGCGTACGAGACGCTGGACCGCGTCCACTGGACGCGGCTCGCCGCCGCGATCACGTTCATCAGCTTCCTGTCCCTCTTCCCGCTGATCACCCTGGGCGCCGCCGTCGGCGCCGCCCTCCTCGGCGACGAGCAGCTGCGCACCGCCCAGGACAAGATCAGCGAGCAGGTGCCGGGCATCTCCGACCAGCTCGACCTGGCCTCCCTCGTCGACAACGCCGGCACGGTCGGCCTCGTCGCCGGCGGCGTGCTGCTGTTCACGGGCATCGGCTGGGTCGGCTCCCTGCGCGACTGCCTGCGCGCCGTGTGGGCCCTCGACGACACCGACGACGGCAACGTGGTCGTCCGCAAGGGCAAGGACGCCCTGCTCCTGCTGGGCCTCGGCGGCACGGCCCTCGTCTCGCTCGCCGCGTCCACGCTGGGCGCCACCGCCGTCGGCCGGACCGCCGACCGGCTGGGCATCCCCGAAGGCGGTGCCGGCGGCGTCCTGCTCCACGCGGCCGCGCTCGCCATCGCCGTCCTCGCGGACTTCCTGCTCCTGCTGTACCTGCTGACGCTGCTGCCCGGCGTGGAGCCGCCGCGCCACGACCTGGTCCGCGCCGCGCTGATCGGCGCGGTCGGCTTCGAGCTGCTGAAGCTGCTCCTCGGCGGCTACATCCGGGGCGTGGCGGGGAAGTCGATGTACGGGGCGTTCGGCGTGCCCGTCGCCCTGTTGCTGTGGATCAGCTTCACCGCCCGGCTGCTGCTGTTCTGCGCCGCCTGGTCCGCCACGGGCGGCCGCCGGAAGGAGGCTACCGGCCCTTCGCCGGCCACCGCCGGTTGATCAGGAACGCCCCGCCCGCCAGCGTCGCCAGCACCCCACCGGCGACCCCGAGGGCGACCCCGGCCCCGTCCCCCGCCTTCGCCGGCCCGGTGACGGCGGCCTCGGCCGCGTCCCCGGTGACCCGGGGCCGGACCTCGCCCGGCCGGACGGGGGAGGCGCTGGGAGCGGTACCGGTCCTCGCGGACCTCGGCGGCACCAGCTCACCGACCGGCCGCACCTTCCCCGACGCCGCGAAACCCCAGTCCAGGAGCCGCGCGGCCTCCTTGTAGACGGCGTACGGCTCCTTCGACGCCGGGTTCATCACGGTCACCAGCAGCACCCGGCCGTTGCGCTCGGCGACCCCGGTGAACGTCGAGCCGGCGTGCGTCGTCGTCCCGTTCTTCACGCCCGCGATGCCCTTGTACGGCATGACCCCGTCGGCGCCGGTCAGCAGCCGGTTGGTGTTCTGGATCTCGAAGGTCCCGCGCTTCGCGCCGGGCTTCTGCTCGCCGGGGAACTGCGTCCGCACGGTCGAGCAGTACTCGCGGAAGTCCCTGTTCTGCATGCCGCTGCGGGCGATCAGCGTCAGGTCGTACGCCGAGGAGACCTGGCCCTGGGCGTCGTACCCGTCCGGGGACACCACCTCGGTGTCGAGCGCCTGGAGCTCGTCGGCGCGCGCGTTCATCTCCCGCACCGTCTTCGGTATGCCACCGTTCATCTCCGCCAGCGCGTGGACGGCGTCGTTGCCGGAGCGGAGGAACACCCCGAGCCACAGGTCGTGGACGGTGTAGGTCTGCTTCTCCTTTATCCCCACGAGGCTGGACCCGTCGCCCAGCCGCGCCAGCTCGCCCGCCCCGACGAGGTGCTTCTGCGTCTTCGGGAACCTCGGCAGCAGCGTGTCCGCGAACAGCATCTTCATCGTGGACGCGGGGGCGAGCCGCCAGTGGGCGTTGTGCGCCGCGAGGACGTCGCCGCTCTCCGCGTCCGCCACGATCCAGGACCGGCCGCTCAGCTCCTTGGGCAGGACCGGCGCCCCGGCCGCGAGGTCCACCTGCGTGCCGGGCCTGCCCAGCCGGGGTCCGCCGACCGTCGACATGGCGGCGGGGGGCCGGGGGTGCGGCGACGGGGCCGGCGTCGGCTTCGGGGACGGCGCGGCGAGTGCGGGACCGGCGGCGACGAGGGGCAGCAGCACGGCGGTGGCCACGGCGGCGGCGGCCTTCTTGAAAGCGGGCACGTTCGAGAACGTACAACCACCCGGCGCGGGCGCCGACACCGGTGCACCGGATACTGGACCCATGAGACTCAGCCGCTCCGCCTCCTGGTTCCTGCTCGCTTTCGGAGTCTGGAGTTGGTTCATCTGGATCACTTTCGTCAAGAACTTGTGGAACGACGCGAGCGGCCTCGCCTTCGACGACGCGGGTGACCCCACCGGATACTTCTGGGTTCATCTTCTGCTGGCCGTCACGTCCTTTCTCCTGGGGACGGCCATTGGCGTGATGGGGTTGCGCGGAGTGCGGGCCCTGAAGCGCGAACGCGACGAGAAGTAGGAGGACCCGGTGGTCCTGCTGGTCATCCCGCTGGTACTGGCCCTGCTGGGCCTCGCGCACTGGTACGTGTGGCGCCGCCTGGTCCGTGACGTCACCCGCCCCGGCGGCGGGCCGCGCCGCGCGGGGACGGTGGCGGTGTTCGTCCTGCCGCTGCTGGCGCTCGCCGCGCTGACGGCGGGGCGCGCGGGGGCCCCGTTCCCGCTCCAGCAGGCCGTGGCGTGGCCGGGCTTCCTGTGGCTGGCGACGCTCCTGTACCTGGTGCTCTCCCTCCTGGTCACCGAGGCCCTGCGCCCCCTCCTCCTGCGCCGGCCCCGGCCCCGCCGCGAGGACCGCGCCGCCGCGGGCGGGACGCCCCCCGCCGAGGAGCCCGCCGAGCATCCCGCCGAGGAGCCCGCCCGGGAGGCGGCCCCGGCGGGGGCGGGCGGGCCCGGCGGCCCCGCGGGGAGCCCCGCCCGGGACGCCGGGCCGCAGGAGGGCGGGCTCGCGACGGCGGTCGCGGCCCCCGGGGTCCCCGACGTCCTCGACCGGTCCGGGGCCCCCGGCGCCCCCGAGGTCCCCGACGTCCCGCCCGCAAAGCCGCGGCGGGAGGACCCGGAGCCCGCGTCCCCCGCGGTGTCCCGGCGCCTGTTCGTGTCGAGGGCGCTCGCGGTGACCGCGACGGCCGCCGCCGTGGGCACGGTCGCCAACGGCGCCCACACCGTCCTGCGCGGCCCCGCCGTCAAGCGGGTGACCGTCCCCCTCGCCAAGCTGCCGCGCTCCGCCCACGGCTACCGCATAGCCGTCGTCAGCGACATCCACCTCGGCCCCACCCTCGGCCGCGCCCACGCCCAGCGCATCGTCGACGCGGTCAACTCCACCCAGCCGGACCTGATAGCCGTCGTGGGCGACCTCGTCGACGGCTCCGTCGAGAACCTGGGCCCGGCGGCCGAGCCGCTGGCGCGGCTGCGCGCCCGCCACGGCAGCTTCTTCGTCACCGGCAACCACGAGTACTTCTCCGGCGCCGAGCAGTGGGTGGAGGAGGTCCGCGACCTCGGCATGCGCCCGCTGCGCAACGAGCGCGTCGAGATCGCCGCCGGCTTCGACCTGGCGGGCGTCAACGACGTGGCCGGCGAGAACCACGGCGACGGCCCCGACTTCGTCCGCGCCCTCGGCGACCGCGACCGGGCCCGTACCGCCGTGCTCCTCGCCCACCAGCCGGTGATGATCCACGACGCGGTGCGGCACGGGGTGGACCTCCAGCTGTCCGGCCACACCCACGGCGGCCAGCTGTGGCCCGGCAACCTCCTCGCGGAGCTGGCCAACCCGACCGTCGCGGGCCTGGAGCGGTACGGCGACACGCAGCTGTACGTGTCGCGCGGCGCGGGCGCCTGGGGCCCGCCGGTCCGCGTCGGCGCCCCCTCCGACATCACGGTCGTGGAGCTGGCCTCCCGCGGCGCCTGACCGCCCGCCGGGACCCCGGCAACCGCCCCCGCCCCCGCCGCCTGCCCCGCAGGTTGTGGGGGCGATGTGCTGGAGAAGTGAAGGTTTACCTTTCACGAGGGGACGAGCTGTGGTTGAGTGTGCGCCGTCGCACCGGGGAGGGCGTGAAAGGAATCACGGCTATGCGATCGATCCCCCTTCGGATCATCATGCTCTGCGCCGTTCTGGCGGCGGTCGGGGCAGGGGCCTGGCAGCTGTTCCCGACGGACGGGGGGAGGAACCGGCCGATCTCCGTCGGCACCACCGACGACGTGTCGTCCCTGGACCCGGCCGGCGCGTACGACGCCGGCTCCTGGGCCGTCTACGGCAACGTCTACCAGTCGCTGCTGACCTTCAAGCCGGGCTCCACGTCCCCGGTGCCCGACGCGGCCGACTCCTGCGGGTTCACCGACACGTCGCTCACCACGTACGCGTGCACGCTGCGGGAGGACCTGGTCTTCCCCAGCGGCCGCGAGGTGACCGCGCGGGACGTGAAGTACTCGTTCGACCGGATGCTCGGCATCGCCGCCGACGTCGGCCCGGCGGCGCTGTTCCCGACGCTCAGGAGCGTCACCGCCCAGGACCGCAGGGTCGTCTTCCGGCTGGGCGCGCGGGACGCGACGTTCCCGCTGAAGCTCGCCACGGGCGCGGGCGCGATCGTCGACAGCACCCGCTACCCGAAGGACAGGCTGCGCGAGGGCACCGCCGTCGACGGCTCCGGCCCGTACCTGCTCGCCGCGTACGAACCGGGCGTCCGCGCCCTGCTGGAGCCCAACCCGCACTACCGGGGCGCCATGGCGCGGCCCCGCACGCCGGTCGAGGTGCGGTACTTCACCGAGGGCGAGCAGCTCGCCGCCGCCTGGCGCCGCGGCGACGTCGACGTGACCCACCGGCAGCTCCCGCCGCGGATGATCTCCACGTTCGATCCGGGCGAGGAGGGCGTCCAGATGACGGAGGCCCCCACGGCGGAGATCCGCAGCATCGTCTTCGACGTCCGCGAGGGCGCGCCGACGGCGGAGCGGGCGGTACGGCAGGCGGTGGCCGCGCTCGTCGACCGCGACAGGATCGCCGGCGGCCCGTACCACTCGACGGTGGAGCCGCTGTACTCGCTGATCCCGCGCGGCTTCGTCGGCCACAGCACGCCGTTCTTCGACCGCTACCCCGACGGCGACGGCGCCGCGGACCGGGCGCGGGAACTGCTGCGCGACGCGGGCGTCGACCTGCCCGTCAGCCTCACCTACGGGCACCGCGCGGGGGAGACGTGGGCGGCGGAGGCGGCCGAACTGCGCCGCCAGCTGGAGGCGTCCGGACTGTTCCGGGTGAAGATCGTCTCCGCGGAGTGGAAGGAGTTCCAGAAGGGCTACGGCAGCGGCGCGTACGACGCCTACGGGCTCGGCTGGCTCCCGGACTTCCCCGACTCGGACAGTTTCACGCAGCCCCTCGTCGGCCGGGACAACGCCGTGCGGAACACCTACGCCAACGCCCGCGTCGACCGGCTCATCGCCGCCACCCAGCAGCACGGCGACCGGGCCGGGGCCGTGGACGACTTCAAGGAGATCCAGGCGCAGGTCGCCGAGGACGTGCCGCTCGTGCCGCTGTGGCAGAAGAAGGACTACGTGCTGAGCAGCCCGGACGTCACGGGCTCCCAGTACCTGTCCGACGGCACGGGCATCTGGCGCCTCTGGCAGCTCGACTGGCTGTAGCCCGCCCCGGAGGCGCCCCTACGCCGCTCCGCCCCCGCCGGGCGCCCGGGTCGCGCCGTCCGCGACCGCGTCCCTCTCCAGCGCCTCCCCGGCGCCCGGCATGAACTCCGCGATGACGTCGTGGGCCTGGCGCACCAGCGGCCGCAGCACCCGGAACCGGGATAGCGCGACGGCCCGCGCGACCAGCGGGGCCGTCCGCTCCACCAGTCGGCGGCTCCGCTCGGCGCCCTCGCTCCGGTCGTACACCCAGAACAGCACCAGCCCCATGTGCATCAGCCACAGCATCGGCGGGAGCTGACCGGCCAGTTCGGGCGCGGTCTTGGTGTCGGAGCCGTCCAGCACCCGCTCGTGGATGGAGATCGCGGCCCGGCGCGCCTCGATCGACTCGGGCGAGAAGGGGCTGAGCGGGCTCTCCGGGTCGGCGGCGTTCTTGAAGAACTGCGCCGCGAACCGGTGGTACGGCTCCGCCACGTCCAGCCAGGCCAGCAGCGCGCCCCGGATGCGCGCCGCGAGGTCCGACTCGCCGGCCAGCACCGGCTGGACCGCCGCCTCGTGCTCGGCGGCGATCCGGTCGTAGAAGCCCTGGACCAGGTGCTCCTTGGAGGCGTAGTAGTAGTAGGCGTTGCCCACGGACACGCCCGCCTCCTGGGCGATGGCCCGCATCGTCGTCCTGTCGTAGCCGCGCTCCTGGAACAGCCGGAGCGCGGTCTCCAGGATGAGGGCGCGCGTCTGCTCGCTCTTCGGCGCCTTGGCGGCCGTCTTCCGGTCGTTCACAGCACCCGAGCCTAACGGGGCGGGTCCGGTGCCCCGCACCTGCCGTCGGGGCGGGCCGGACCGGCCGACCGCGCCGCCCGCCGCGGGGCGGCGGCCGGCCGTTGCACGGGCGCGTCGGCGGGTACCGCGGGGGCGGCCACCGGGTCACATCCGGGCGGCGGGCGGGGCCCACGCCTGCGGCGGGACGGGCGGCCGCTGTTCGCGCTCCGGGGTGCCGCGGCGGCGGATCCTGCCGAGGACGAAGACGTTGCCCAGGTGCATCACGCCGAGCACGAGGAGGACGACGCCGGTCTTCACCGAAAGCCCCTCGACGAGGTGGCGGACGGTGTCGATGGTGCCGTCCTGGCGCAGGTAGAGCGCCACGAAGCCGAAGTTGACGAGGTAGAAGCCGACGACCAGCAGGTGGTTGACGGCCTCGGCCAGCTTCTCGTCCCCCTTCAGGACGTCGGCGAGGAAGATCCTCCCGTTCCGGCTCAGCGTGCGGGCCACCCATACGGTGAGAACCACGCTGATCAGCAGGTACACGATGTAGGCGACCACCGTGAGGTCCATGCCCCACCCCCCTTGAACACGTTCAAAAATGATGTCGTGACGACTCTAGACCCTCTTTTGAACGCGTTCAAGGGCGGGGTGTGCGGAACGGGCGCGCCCGTCAGGAGTCGGTGACCGTGATGGCGTGGACCGGGCAGGAGCGGGCCCCCTCCCTCGCCATCGGGTCGTCCGGGTCGTGCCCGGGGAGCAGGGTGCCGTAGCCGTCGTCGTCCTGGGTGAACACGCGGGGGGCGGCGAGGGCGCACTGGCCCGCGCCGATGCAGAGGTGGGGATCGATCGAGATGCGCATGGCCCCACCTTCCTCGCCGGGCCGCCGGCAACTCCACCACCCCCGGCACGTGTCGCCGGATTCGGGAGAAGTCTCCCCCGCCGGGACCGCCGGGACCGTCAGGGCCACCGGGGCCGTCGGGGCCGTCGGGGCCGCCGGGGCCGCGGTCAGGTGGCCGGCAGGGCGCCCGCGTGCGCGGCGGCCAGCGCGATGCGCGCCGCCCGGTCCGCGGTCGCCTCGTCGACGGGCTCGCCGGTGAACACGAGCCGGAAGTAGATCGGGGCGGCGAGGGCCTTGAGGAGTTCGGCGGGGTCGGTGTCCGCGGGCAGCTCGCCGCGTTCGACGGCCCGGGTGACCACGGGCTCCGCCCGCCGGAAGCGGTCCTCGAAGAGCGCGTGCTTCACTTCGGCGAACCGGGGGAGGCGCGCGGCGTCCGAGAGGACGGTCGTCAGCAGGGCCCGGCCCGCCCGTGTGGTCATGGCGGCGACGAGGGAGCGGGCCAGCGCGCGCAGGTCGTCCTCCACCGCCCCGGTGTCGGGGATCGGGATGTCGGTGGCGAAGTGGCCGGCCAGTGCGTCGGCGACGAGGCCGTCGGAGTCCTTCCAGTTCCGGTAGATCGTCGTCTTGTGCACGCCGGCCCGTCGGGCGACGCCTTCGACGGTCAGGGCCGCGTACCCGCTCTCCGTGAGCTCGGCGAGGGTCGCCTCCAGCACGGCGGCGCGCATCCTGTTGCCCCGCCCGGCGGCGGGCGCACGCTTCGAGGGCGACTCGGCGGACTCCATTGCAACTCCTAGTTGCGTTGATGGCGGAACATGCAGCAGGATCAGGCTATCGCAACTCGGAGTTGCAATGCGGCCGTGCTCTTCCGGGACCGCAGGCACTCCCGACCCACGGATCGGAGCTCTCCATGACCCGCACTTCCCGGGCGGCCTCCCGAGCCCCGCTGCGCGGCCCCGATGACACGGCCGCGCGCGGCGACCACCGCTGCGCGACCCCGGTGCCGCGGACCGTTCCGCGCGTGAGCTGGACACCGGACTCCATCCCCGACCAGTCGGGGCGGCTGGTCGTCGTCACCGGCGCGAACAGCGGCATCGGGTACGTCACCGCCCGTGAGCTCGCCCGCCGCGGCGCCCACGTCGTCCTGGCCTGCCGTAGCCGCGAGCGGGGGACGGACGCGGTGGAGCGGCTGCGAGCCGAGGTCCCCGGCTCCCGCGTCGAACTGCGCGTGCTCGACCTCGCCGACCTGGGGTCCGTCCGTGGTTTCGCCGAGGACTGGGGGTACGGCCGGCTCGACCTCCTGGTCAACAACGCCGGCGTCGCCATGGTGCCGTTCTCCCGTACCGCCGACGGCTTCGAGTCCCAGTTCGGCATCAACCACCTCGGCACCTTCGCGCTCACCGGCCTCCTCCTGCCCCACCTGCTGGCCGCCGACGATCCGCGCGTGGTCACCGTCAGCAGTGAGGGCCAGCGGTTCGCCCGGTTCGACATGACCAACCTCAACGCCGAACGCCGCTACCGGACGGCGTTCGCCTACGTGCAGTCCAAGCGGGCCAACCTCTACTTCGCCACGGAACTGCAGCGAAGGGCCGACGCCGCCGGCCTGAGGCTGCGCAGCATGGCCGTCGCCCCCGGGCTCACCCGCTCCAACGTGCTCACCGGCGGCGCCCACCGCGACCGGGGGCGCGTGTACGGCCTCCTCACGCGCCTGCTCCTGCGCACCGCCTTCCGCCCCACGCCGGAGGGGGCCAAGACCTCCCTGTACGCCTCGACCGTCCCCGACCTGCCCGGGGGGAGCTACGTCGTACCCGACGGACCGCTCCAGCTCCGGGGCGAGCCCGTCCTCCGCGACCGGGAACGGGCCCTTCGGGACTCCTCCACGGCCCACGGGCTGTGGGTCCTCTCCGAACGGCTCACCGGCGTGCGCTACGCGTTGCCCGCGGCACCGCCCTCCCGGGAGTGAGCGGCTCCGGGAGACCGCGGAGCCCTGCCGCCCGCCCGGAAACCACGAACGGCCCGCCACCCGTACGTGTGTACGGGTGGCGGGCCGTCCGCCGGGACGTCAGTAGCGGCGGGTGATCAGCGCGCGCTTGACCTCGGCGATCGCCTTGGTGACCTCGATACCGCGCGGGCAGGCGTCCGTGCAGTTGAACGTGGTGCGGCAGCGCCACACGCCGTCCTTGTCGTTGAGGATCTCCAGCCGCTGCTCCGCCGCCTCGTCACGCGAGTCGAAGATGAAGCGGTGGGCGTTGACGATCGCGGCCGGGCCGAAGTACTGGCCGTCGTTCCAGAACACCGGGCAGGACGAGGTGCAGGCGGCGCACAGGATGCACTTCGTCGTGTCGTCGAAGCGCTCCCGGTCCTCCGCGCTCTGCAGGCGCTCCCGCGTCGGCTCGTTCCCGGACGTGATCAGGAAGGGCATCACGTCCCGGTACGCCTGGAAGAACGGCTCCATGTCGACCACGAGGTCCTTGAGGACCGTCATGCCCTTGATGGGCTCGACCGTGATCGGCTTCTCCGGGTTGATGTCCTTGATCAGCGTCTTGCAGGCCAGCCGGTTCTTGCCGTTGATCCGCATCGCGTCGGAGCCGCAGATGCCGTGCGCGCAGGAGCGGCGGAAGGTCAGCGAGCCGTCCACGTCCCACTTGATCTTGTGGAGACCGTCGAGCACGCGCTCCTTGGGGTCGATCTCGATCTGGAAGTCCTGCCACTGCGCCTCGTCCGACAGCTCGGGGTTGAAGCGGCGGACCCGGAACGTGACCGTGATGTAGGGGGAGACGTCGGTCTTGGCGGCCGTCTTCTCCATGGTCGGGGTAGCCATCAGTACTTACGCTCCATCGGCTGGTAGCGGGTCTGGACGACCGGCTTGTAGTCGAGACGGACGGTCTCGGTGCCGTCGTCGCCGACCTCGCGGTACGCCATGGTGTGGCGCATGAAGTTGACGTCGTCCCGGTTCGGGTAGTCCTCGCGGTAGTGACCGCCGCGGGACTCCTTGCGGGCCAGCGCGGAGACGGCCATGACCTCGGCCAGGTCGAGCAGGTTGCCCAGCTCGATGGCCTCCAGCAGGTCGGTGTTGAACCGCTTGCCCTTGTCCTGGATGGCGACGTTCCGGTAGCGCTCGCGCAGCTCGCCGATCTTCTCGACCGCGGTCTTGATCGTCTGCTCGGTGCGGAACACCATGACGTTGGCGTCCATGGTCTCCTGGAGCTCGCGGCGGAGCTCGGCGACCCGCTCGGTGCCCGTGGAGTTGCGCAGGCGCTCGACCTGCTCCTCCACGAAGGAGGCCGGGTCCTCCGGCAGCTCGACGTAGTCGGCCTTCGCGGCGTACTCGGCGGCGGCGATGCCCGCGCGCTTGCCGAAGACGTTGATGTCGAGCAGCGAGTTCGTGCCCAGGCGGTTGGCGCCGTGCACGGACACGCAGGCCACCTCGCCGGCCGCGTACAGGCCCGGGACGACGGTGGTGTTGTCGCTGAGGACCTCACCCTCGACGTTCGTCGGGATGCCGCCCATCGCGTAGTGCGCGGTCGGCTGGATCGGGATCGGGTCCGTGTAGGGCTCGATGCCGAGGTACGTCCGCGCGAACTCGGTGATGTCCGGGAGCTTGGCGTCCAGCTGCTCCGGCGGCAGGTGCGTCAGGTCCAGGTAGACGTGGTCGCCCTCGGGGCCGCAGCCGCGGCCCTCGCGGATCTCCGTGTAGATGGAGCGCGAGACGACGTCACGGGACGCGAGGTCCTTCATGACCGGCGCGTACTTCTCCATGAAGCGCTCGCCGTCCTTGTTGCGGAGGATGCCGCCCTCGCCGCGGGCGCCCTCCGTCAGCAGGATGCCCATGCGCCAGATGCCCGTCGGGTGGAACTGGAAGAACTCCATGTCCTCCAGCGGCAGGCCGCGCCGGTAGCAGGCGGCCTGGCCGTCACCGGTCAGGGTGTGCGCGTTGGACGTCACCTTGAAGAACTTGCCGGTGCCGCCGGACGCGTAGATGACCGCCTTCGCCTGGAAGACGTGGATCTCGCCGGTGGCCAGCTCGTAGGCGACCACACCGGCGGACTTCTTGACGCCGTCGACCTCGGTGATCAGCTGGTCCAGGACGTAGAACTCGTTGAAGAACTCCACGCCCTCCTTGACGCAGTTCTGGTACAGCGTCTGGAGGATCATGTGGCCGGTGCGGTCCGCGGCGTAGCAGGACCGGCGGACCGGGGCCTCGCCGTGGTTGCGGGAGTGGCCGCCGAAGCGGCGCTGGTCGATGGTGCCGTCCGGGGTCCGGTTGAACGGCAGGCCCATCTTCTCCAGGTCGAGGACGGCGTCGATGGCCTCCTTCGCCAGGATCTCGGCGGCGTCCTGGTCGACCAGGTAGTCACCGCCCTTGACCGTGTCGAAGGTGTGCCACTCCCAGTTGTCCTCCTCCACGTTCGCCAGCGCGGCGGCCATGCCGCCCTGCGCGGCGCCCGTGTGGGAGCGGGTGGGGTAGAGCTTGGTCAGCACGGCGGTGCGGCTGCGCTTCGTCGCCTCGATGGCGGCGCGCATGCCCGCGCCACCCGCGCCGACGATGACGGTGTCGTACTTGTGGATCTTCATGGCGTGGATTACCTCAGCCCGTGCCTAGCGGATGTTCGGGTCGAAGGTGAAGATCACCAGCGTGCCCAGAAGGATGGTGAACACCGTCGCGGTGTACAGCAGGCCCTTGAGCCACAGGCGCGTGCTCGGGCGCTCGGCGTAGTCGTTGATGACGGTACGCAGGCCGTTCGCGCCGTGCAGCATCGCGAGCCAGAGCATCAGCAGGTCCCAGACCTGCCAGAACGGGGACGCCCAGCGGCCCGCCACGAAGGCGAAGCCGATCTTGGAGACGCCGCCGTCCAGCACGAGCTGGATCAGCAGGTGGCCGATGACGAGGACGACGAGGACCACGCCGGACAGGCGCATGAACAGCCACGCGGCGAGCTCGAAGTTGCCCCGCGCCGACTTGGGGCTGCGCTTGGTCCGCTTGCGGGGCGGATCGATCAGCGGCGCCGGGTTGTCGACGTCGTAGAGGCTCACGCCCTCTACCGGGCCGACGGCGGTCTTGGAGAGGTCAGCGGACATGTCTGGCGTCAGCTCCCGAACAGTTCACGTGCGGCGTGGCCGAGGACGGGGTAGACGGCGCCCGCCATCAGCACGATCCAGATGCTCATGACGGCCCAGAGCATCTGCTTCTGGTAGCGGGGGCCCTTGGCCCAGAAGTCCACGGCGATGACGCGCAGGCCGTTGAGCGCGTGGAAGAGGATGGCGGCCACCAGGCCGTACTCCAGCAGCGCGACGATCGGCGTCTTGTACGTCGCCACGACTTCGTCGTAGGCCTCGGGCGAGACGCGGACGAGAGCGGTGTCCAGTACGTGTACGAACAGGAAGAAGAAGATGAGGACGCCGGTGACTCGATGAGCCACCCACGACCACATCCCTTCCCGGCCGCGGTACAGCGTTCCAGCCGGCACGGAAAAACCCTCCGAGAGCGGGGATCAGGGTCGGCCGGCTTCTCTGTCGGTCAGACCCGGCCGGGTACGGTCCACCGGCCCCGGTCATGGTAGCGACGACTTGTCGGTTCCCTCGCGCGGGGTCCATAGGTGTGATCAAACAGGCAATCAAACAGGCACGGACGGCCTATCGTACCCGCTCGAATCATTCCTTCAGGTCACAAGTCGGACAAGTCGCGTCCGGGTGAGGCGGCGGAGTTCGTCGGCGGCGACGGCCCGTTCCTTGTCCGGTTCGTTGCCGAGTCGTGACCGGATGCCGCCGAGGACCCGGTCCAGGTGCTCGTCGGGCCGGTCGGCGTCGAGGCAGACGACGAAGACGTGGCCGAAGCGCGCCACGTAGGCGTCGTGCGCCGCGCGCAGCGCGGTGCAGGCCACCGGGCAGGTGCCCGGCGGCAGCATGGGGGCCGCCTCGTCGCCCAGTGCCTCGTCGAGATCGGCGCCCGACAGGGTCGTATGCGGCCTCGTCGGCGGCGGCGAGCAGCGCCTCGACGGTCGGGTACGGGCGGTGGGCGGCCATGCGGCGCGCCCAGCGGCGGCTTCCACAGCAGGCCAGCAGGGACGCCTCCGTTTCGGCGGCGGGTGCGGCGTTGAACAGCGCCAGCCGGTCGAGGGGGCGGGGGGCGTGGGCCTGAGCCGCCATGGCCGCAGTGGCGCCGGGGGCCTGCGGGATGCCGGAGACGGATTCGCGGGACAGCGTGGGCTCCTCGAGCGGAACAGCGGGGGGTGGGTGCGGAACTCGTGCGGAATCTGCGAGGCAAGCGACACAACGTTACCGAGGGTGAGCAAATGTGGTACGAAGCCTTTCCGTATTTCACCCGGAAGACAGAGTTTCAACGCAAGGAATGGACGCACTCGGCGCGTCGGTACCGGGGCCCGTCGGCTCCGGGGAGGAGGCAAGCGCGTGACCGCCCGCAACGAATCCGCAGGTAAGGGTCCGATACCGGACACCGCCAGGTCTTTTGTTACGCCCTCAGGCGGGTACGCCGCCTCCCTTTGCCCCATCAATCACCCGAACGGCCCTGCGCCCGACGCGCCCGACGCGCCCGGTCGCGCTCCGGAGGCACCGGCCGGTGCCTCCCGGTCCGGTGCCTCCCGGTCCGGTGCCTCCCGGTCCGGTGGTGGCGCGGCCGGCGGCGGCCGATGGTCCGGCGGCGGGTCCCCGGCGGGTCCCGGGCGGCGGGGCAGGGGGGCGCGGTGGGCGGTCGGCTCCCTGGCCTTCGCGCTGGTCCTGGGGCTCGGCGGGTGCGGGGGCGGCGGGGACGGCGGGGCGGCCAGCCCCGGCGCGGCGACCGACTCGCCCCGTGCCGCCGACGCTTCCCCCTCGCCCAGCCCCACGCGGACCTATCCGCTCTCCACCGCGCCGCGCACCATCCCCGCCGTGCGGGAGCACGTGCCCGCGCGGGGGCCCGGGTGGCGGCCCGGCGCCGGGAGCGGCGTGGTCGTCGCGCGGGGCAGCGGCGTGCTGGCCGACGAGGCACGGCTGCTCGCGCGGGAGCTGGGCATCGCGAACCGGGGCGAGGCCTCCGCCCGCCCCGGGGACGTCGAGCTGGCCCTCGGCGGCGGCGGGGCGTCCGGCACCCCCGAGTCGTACACGCTGACCACCCGCGACGGCCGGGTCCGCATCACCGCGCCCGACGAGGCGGGCGTCTTCTACGGCACCCGGACCGTCAAGCAGGCGCTCCGCTCCGGCGGTGCCGTGCCGGAGGGCGTCATCCGGGACCGCCCCGACCGCCCGCAGCGCGGACTGATGGTCGACGTCGCCCGCAAGCACTTCACCGCCGCCTGGCTGGAGGCCCGCGTCCGCGAGATGGCCGACCTGAAGCTGAACCAGCTGGGGCTGCACTTCTCCGACGACCAGGGGTTCCGCATCGAGTCGGACAGCCACCCCGAGGTCGTGTCGCGGCAGCACCTCACCAAGGCGGAGGTCCGCCGGATCGTGGCCCTCGCGTCCAGCCTCCACATCACCGTGATCCCCGAGATCGACTCGCCCGGCCACCTCGGCGCCGTCCTCGCCGCCCACCCCTCCCTGCGGCTGCGCAACGCGCAGGGCGCCGTCAGGCGCGGGGCGATCGACATCGCGCGGCCCGAGTCGGCGCGGATCGTCGACGAGCTGCTGCGCGAGTACGCGCAGCTGTTCCCCGGCCGGTACTTCCACGTCGGCGCCGACGAGTACCAGGCGCTCATGGTGGCGAACCCGGAGGCCTCGTACCCGGCGCTGGCCGCCGAGGCCCGCCGCCGGCACGGCTCCGGGGCGCGGGTCCAGGACCTGGCGACGAGCTGGCTCAACGAGCGGGCCGCGGTCGTGCGGGCGGCCGGGAAGCAGCCCAAGGCGTGGAACGACGGGTTCTTCCGCGGCGGGGTGGTCGACGCCGACGAGCGCGTCGAGGTCGAGTACTGGACGGGCCGCGAGATCGGCGCGCGGCCCCCGGCGGAGTACCTGAGCGAGGGCCGCAAGGTCGTGAACGTCAACGACCGGTACCTCTACTACGTCCTGGGCGAACCGAACCAGTTCACGTACCCGACGGGCCGGGAGATCTACGCGTCGTGGACGCCTCTGGTGCTGCGCGGCACGCAGGCGGTGCCGGCGCGGTACTCCGGGCAGATACTGGGCGCCCGGTTCGCCGTGTGGTGCGACCTCGCCGGCTCCCAGACCCAGGACCAGGTCGCCGCCGGTATCCGGATGCCGCTGCGGGCCCTGGCGCAGAAGGTGTGGGACCCGCGTGAACCGGCCCTCTCCTGGAGTGAGTTCTCGACGCTCGCGGGACGGCTGTGACGCGCTGCGGGCCTGCCCGGGGGTAGTGCGGGCCCGCAGCGCGGGTCTGGTGCGGGCAGAATGTAACAGACGTGTGGGGGAACCGTGTTCGGGCCCGCCGGGCCGATACCGAAGCGGCATTTCACGCCACGGGCAGTGACGATTTCCCGCCAGGCGGCGCAGAGAGGGAGAAGACCGCGTCCGCGACGGGAGACGTCATGAGCACGAGCACGACCCCGAGCCTGGTGGAACTGATCGCGCGGGCCGACGAGCGGGGGCTGGCCGCCGCCGCGTTGGCCTGCCTCGACCGCTGCCTGCCGCTGCTCGCCCCGGAGGCCACCGACCAGCTCCGTCCCCTGTGGCTGGGCGTCGCGCGCGGGGGCACCGGCTGGGCGGACCGCCTCGCGGAGGCGCGGGCCGCCGTCGAGGCGGCCCGCACGGCCCCGGCGGACGCCGAGGAGGCCGCGCTGGTGCGGCGCATGCTGGACGCCGCGCCCGGCGCGTGGGCGCGGGAGCCGCTCCGGGAGTGGGCCGACACCTGCTCGCTCGCCGCCCTGGAGCTGCACCACCGGCTGTGCGCCGCCCCGTCGCCGGGGCTCGCGGAGGTCCTGGACCGCTGCCGCACGGGTGGGCCGCAGGGCGCGGGCCCGCTGGCGGACGGGGAGCTGCGCCGCCAGACACGGGTCCTGGAGATCCTCGCGGACGGCGCGGCGGGCGGGCTGCGCCGGGCCCTGGACCTCTCGGCCGAGGGCCGCCGCGTCCTCCAGGCCGTCCTGTCGCGCCGGGCCCGTACGGCGTAGGGGCGGCCCCGGGCCCGTACCGGACAGGAGCCCGGCGCGGGGCCGCAGGACGGCAGGGGCGCGCCGGGCCGTACGCACCGGCGGCGCGCCCGGACCGGCGCCGCCGCTCAGGCCGGCGCCGCCGCTCAGAGCAGCAGCACCGCCGCGCCCCACAGCACCGACACGGCCGCGACGAGCGGCCCCAGCGGCATGCCCTGCTGCCCCGGCGTGGCCTCCTCCAGGGGCCGCAGCCCGGGCCTGCGCAGCAGCGCGTGCGCCTCGTCGGCGGCGCGCGGCCCGTACGGCTCGCGGCCCAGCAGCCGCTCCAGCCATGCCCAGCCGACGGGGGAGAGGATCACCTCGGTGTCCTCCTCCCGCGCGACGACGAGGTCGCTGCCGTGGTTGTGGCGCACGGTCAGCACGTCGTCCCACAGCACGCGCCGCACCCGCCAGGGCCCGGCGACCCACAACCCGTCGCGGTCGGCGGTGAGCCGCCAGTTGAGCGCCGTCGACGCGGACGTGACGACGAAGAACAGGCCGACCAGCGGGAACACCGACAGCCACGACATGTCGTCGTCGAGCAGCGCCCACACCCCGCCGCCCTGCACCAGCAGCAGGAACACGCCGACGGCGCGCGACACGCCGTGCGCGCCCCACGTCCGGGGCGCCGCGGAGGGCTCCAGCGTCGCGGCGACCTCGTCGACCGGCCGCGGCTGCCGCCGCCCGCCACCGGGCCGCCGGGCAGCGGGGTCGTGATCCGGCAGGCCGCCGAAGAGGCCCGCCACGGCCGGTTTCACGGCGGTGACGCTGCACTCCACGGCCACCTCGGCGGGGTCCTCGTCGTCGGGGGCGACGAAGGCGAGCTCGGTACCGGTGAACGGCAGGCCGTACAGGACGGCCTCGCGCACCGGGGGCGGGGGGTCCTCGCCCTTCAGGATGGCGCCGACCCTGCGCAGCCCCTCGGCGAGTTCGTCGCCGTCGTCCTCCTCGTCCTCGTCGTCCTCCTCGTCCTCGTGCGGGTCCTTCGGGCCGTCCTCGAAGGCGTGCAGGGAGTGGAAGTGGAGGAGGGGCCGCTCGGCGGCGGGGTCGTCGGCCGCGTACACCCACGTCCTGCCGTCGTCGTGGTCCTCGCGGACCAGCACCCGCAGGGCGGGCAGCGGACCGCGGTGCAGCTGCCGGGACCGGGTCCGCCCGTCGACCGCGTTGGCGAGGAACGCCAGCCCGCCGACGAGCCCGCCCAGGACGAGCAGCTCCCAGCCGAAGACGTCGTACGGCTCCGCCACCAGCCGCGCCCAGTCGCCGTCCACCAGCAGCTCGGTCCTGCTGTCGACGGGGTGGTCCTCCGAGTGGGCGGTCTCCACCCGGTGGACCCGGCCGCCGACGGCGACGTCGATCAGCAGCCCGTCCGGGTCGGACGCGGTGACCGTGCCGGTCACGGGCGTCAGCCCGGCGGCCCGCCGCTCGTACTCGCCGGCCACCCGCTGCGCCTGCCAGTACCCGAACACGGCGACGGCCAGCAGCAGCGACGCCAGCACGAAGGAGAGGCGCCCGCGCCGGAAGGCGAGGGCGGCGGCCGGTACGGGGTGGACGGCCGGGCCCGCCGCCTCGCGGGCCAGCGCCCGCTGCCGGGCGGTGGCGGCGAGGCGGTGGAGGATGCCGGCGGCGGCGAACGCGACCGCCACGACGAAGGCGAGCCACGACGGCTCCTCCGGCGCGGCGGTGGCGTCCGTCAGGTGCCCGAGGAGCACCACCGCGAGGCCGGGCAGGGCGAGCCGGGGCTGCCGCGCCACCCAGTACAGGGTGAGCAGCAGCGCCGCGGCGAACCCGAGGCCCGGCCAGTCCGTCCCGCACGGCTCGGCCGGGGTGCAGGGGACGGCGGGGGCCGTCACCATCCACCACGCCGCCGTGAGGGCCAGGCCCAGCACGGCCCACAGCGGGTGCGCCCACGTGGCGGGCACGGCGGCCAGCCACCTCCGGGCGTCGGAGGACCGCCAGTCGGCGGTGCCGGGCGGTATGTGCCCGGCGGGCAGCGGGACGGGCGACGCGGTGTTCACCCGCGTATTATCGCGGCGCCCCGGACGCTTTCCGGAGGCTTGTCAGAGGGTGTCGCCCCAGCCGCCCTGGATCATCGTCTGGAACGCCCAGGCGCCGCCCCGCTTGATCAGGACGTCGGCGTACCGCAGCCGCCGCGTCTCGCCGCCGGCGGTCATGGTCGAGTCGGTGAAGACGACGGCCATGGCGGGGGAGAGGAAGACGGGCGTCCGCGTCGACTCGAAGGCGATGTCCTCGGAGCCCTCGCCCATCACCCCGGTCATGGTGGCGACGAACCGCTCCCGGTCCCACTGCGCGGACCGCCCGTCGCCCGCCGGGTCGTCGCTGACGAGGTTCAGCGGGAAGACGGCCATGTCGGCCATCCCCGCGACGTCGCGCCGCGCGCTGCGGGCGTCGTACTCCGCGAACCACGCGTCCAGTCCGGCGCGGTCCTCGGCGGTGGGGGTGTATCCGGTCTCGGGCAGGAAGGTCACTCAGGCTCCTCGTTGGCGAGTGGTCAAGTTTGACTACGCGAGGAAGGTATCCCCGGGGCTCTGGTTAGTCAAACTTGATTAGCAGTGACGTAGGTCACCCTTCGTGTGACACTTCCGACGGAGCGCACGCAGGCTGTGATGTGGGGGGAGACGACGGCGAACTGGACGCGGCCGTCCTGCTGGCGCGGGACGGCGACGAGCGGGCCTTCGCGTACGTGTACCGGACGCTGCAGCCCGGGCTCCTGGCGTACCTGCGGGGCCTCGTCGGCGACGACGCCGAGGACGTGGCCGCCGAGGCGTGGCTGGAGACCGCCCGGGACCTCGACCGGTTCCGGGGCGACGGCGGCGGGTTCCGCGGCTGGGTGACGACCATCGCCCGGCACCGGGCGCTGGACCACCTGCGCAGGCAGCGCCGCCGCCCCCGCGCCTCGGCGCTCGGGCAGGACGCGCTGGACCTCCCCGACCGGCACGACACGGCCGTCGCCGCGCTGGAGTCCCTGTCGACGGAGGAGGCGCTCGCCCTGATCCGGAGCCTTCCGCGCGACCAGGCGGAGGCGGTCCTGCTGCGCGTGGTGGCCGGCCTGGACGGCCCGGCGGCGGCGCGGGTCCTGGGCAAGCGGCCGGGGGCGGTGCGCACGGCCGCGTACCGGGGACTGAGGCGGCTGGCCGGCGACCTGGAACGGGGCGGGCCGGACGGCTCGGGCGAGACGGGCGGAGGAAGTGACTAGCGCGCCCGGCGCTTCCGGAGGACGACCGGGGCCGCCGACCCGCCCCGGCTCCTCACCTCCTCCGAGGAGGCGTGAGCTTGTCGAGGTCGAGACTGATCTCGAAGGGCACCGGACGCCGGAGGGAGCCCCGGAAGATGCCGGCGGGCGCATAGGCGCGCGTCGGTTCGTCGAGCTCGTACACGTGGACGGCGGGTGCGCCGTCCTCGTCCTCGACGCACCAGTAGTGCGGGATGCCGGCCTCGGCGTACTTGCGGAGCTTGACCGTGCGGTCGCGGTGGGCGGACTCGGGGGAGACGACTTCCACCACGAGCTGCACGTCGCCGGGGGCGTACCAGGTGCGGTCGGGGTCGTAGGGGAGGTCCGTCAGCAGGAGGTCCGGCTCGGGCCGGTTGCGGGCGTCGAGGCGGATCGTCATCTCCCGCTCGACCTCCACGCCGGCCGGCGCCTGCGCCATGAGCGTGGTGGTCAGCGAGGTGACGAGACGGCCGAGCCAGGACCGCTGCGGCGACATCACGAACACGAGGGCCCCGTCGATCAGCTCGGTGTGGCGCGGTGCCTCGGGGAGGTGGTCCAAGTCCTCCGCGAACCAGCCTTCCGCGCGGGGCGGGCGCATCCAGTCGGGCAGTGCGGTCATGGCTTCACGGTAGCGGCTGCGGTGGCGGCGAGCCGGGGCTCCCACGGCCTCGGGTCCCCTTCCACGGCGGCGCGTGCCCACGGCGCGGGGACGGCGCATCCGTCCGGCGTCACGCGCCGGACGGGTCGCGGCAGGACGGGCCGGCCATGCGGCGCGTGTCCGGCGCTGAGGTCGGCTGCTTCCGGGCGGGTGTCCGTGCGGCAGGGGGTGGCCGTCGTTTCCCGGCATCCCGCCGCGTGGGGCCGGGCAGGGGGATCCGGGTTCGCCGGGGGCGCCCGGAGGGCTGCGGCCCGGCAGGAGGCCGACCGGTGGCACGGTCCCTGCCCGCGACCGGCCCCGCGTGTACCGTGCGGAGTCCGCGTACCGGGTCGGCTCGCGTCGACGAGGGTCCGGTTCCGGTCACGGGGGAGCCCTGCACCCGGGATGTCGCGCCGATCGGTGCGGCGCTTCCGGAGGACGACCGGGGCCGCCACCCCCCACAGGAGAGGCCCCGGTCGCCGTCCGCGGGTCCGTAGGACGGCCCCGTACTCCTATCAGCGCCACGGGTGCGTTTTCTGTCACACCATCCCGCGCCCCGTGCCGTTGCATGTTGTACAAACATGGACGAGATACGGCAGCAGCACGTAGCGTGCTCCTGCGCGCTGGGCGGACCGGCCTGATGTGCCTGCCGCGATGACGAACGGGTTGTGGGAGTGCTGGGGGACGACGCGGAGCTGACCGCCGCGGTGCTCGCGGCACAGGACGGGAACGAAGACGCCTTCCGTACTGTGTACCGCGCCGTGCACCCGCGACTGCTCGGATACCTGAGGACGCTGGTGGGCGACGTGGACGCCGAGGACGTGGCGTCCGAGGCGTGGCTGCAGATCGCCCGGGACCTCGACCGGTTCAGCGGGGACGCCGACCGCTTCCGCGGCTGGGCGGCCCGCATCGCGCGCAACCGCGCCCTGGACCACCTGCGCATGCGCGGCCGCCGCCCCGCCCAGGGCGGTGACGAGACCGAGCTGACCGACAAGCCGGCCGCCTGCGACACCGCGGGCGAGGCCATGGAGGCCCTCGCCACCGGCCACACCATGGACCTGATCGCGCAGCTCCCGCAGGACCAGGCCGAGGCGGTGATCCTCCGGGTCGTCGTCGGCCTCGACGCCAAGAGCGCCGCCGAGGTGCTCGGCAAGCGGCCCGGCGCCGTCCGCACCGCCGCCCACCGCGGCCTGAAACGGCTCGCGGAACTGCTCGGCGCCGGCGACCCGAACGGCGCCGCGCTGAGCGCCGTACCCCCGCAGCCGGGACCCCGTACGGGGTCCGGCGCGCACACCCCGGCCGCGCGCCGTGCTGTGACGCATTCGCGCCCGCGGACGCAGAAGGACATGTGATGGCCGACGAGCGGTATGAGTGGCTCGACCACGAGGCGGCGGAGCGCCTGCTGCGTGGTGAGCCGGTCGACGCCGACGACGATTACTCACGGTGGCAGGTCGAACGCCTGTCGGAGGCGCTCGACGGCGCCCGCCACACCACCGGCTCCCTCGCGGCAGGCCCCTCGGGCGAGCTGCCCGGCGAGGAGGCGGCGCTCACGGCGTTCCGTGCCGCCCGGTCCACCCGCGCGGCGAAGCCGCAGGTGACGGCCGGTTCGGATCTCGGCTCGGTACGGATAGGGGCGGCCCTGCGCCCGCGGTTCCGGCCCCGCCCGGGTGGCTGGATGCGCCCCGCCCGCTGGGGTCTGGCCGCCTCGGTCGCCGGTCTCGCGGTGGGCGGTGTCGCCGTCGCGGCCAACACGGGTGTCCTGCCCACGTTCGGTGGCCACAAGGAGCCCCTGCCCGCCGCGTCGGCCTCCGCTCCCGTGGAGCTGGACGCCCCGGCGAAGACCCCGCGCGGTTCCGCCGGGCCCGGGACGCCCGCCGACCCGGGCGGCCCGCCGGCGACGCCGCCGGGCCCGTCGGCCGGCGCGGCCGGCACGCCCACGGCCGGGGGCGCCGCCCCGGATGACAACGATGGCTCCTCCACCGGCGGTACCGCGCCCGGCGACTGGGGCCGTACGGCCACCAGGGCCCCGGACGGCACCTGGCCCGTCCGGGTGACCCAGGCGTGCCGCGACTTCCGCGACGGCCGCCTCGACACCGCGCGCCGGCAGCAGCTGGAGCTCGCGGCGAAGGGCAACGGAGGCGTCCAGAACTTCTGCGACCAGGTCCAGTCCGGTGGCGGCCGCCAGCCCGGCGGCACGACGTCCGGCGGGACGGCGTCCGGCGGGACCGGCACGGTCGGCGGCGTTCCCGGCACCGGCGCGGTCACGGGCGGCGCGGGCGCCGGTACGGGCACGGGTACCGGTACGGGCGGCGCGGGCGGCGGGGACTCGGACGGCGGCGACTCCGACGCCGACCGAGGCGGCAAGGGCACCGGCGGCAAGGGCGCGGCGGGCAAGGGCGCCGGCGGCAAGGGCACGGCCGACAAGGGGAAGCCCCCCGGCGCCCCTGACGCGAAGTCCCCCGGCAAGGACGACGCCGCCAGGACCTCCTGACCTGCGGGCGCGTGCGGGCCGCCCCGTCGGCCGGCGGCCCCCGTACGAGTCCGGCCGGATCCGCGCGGACGGGTGGGTCCCCCCGCCCGGGACCCGGCCGTCCTGCCCCGCCCGTGTACCGGCCTCCGCTTTCCCGTCCGCGGCGCCCGTCCCCCCGGACCGGGACCCCGCCGCCCCCGATCCGCTACCGGCCCCGCCGCCGCGCCGCCCCCGGTCCGGCGGTGCCCGTCGCTCGGCCCGTGCCCCCGTCCCGTACGGCGCCGGGCGGGCCCCACCGCCCTCGGCCTTCACCGCCCTCAGCGGTCTCCGCCCCCGGGGATCCCCCCCCGGGGACCCCCCTGGTGATCCCCCCGGTGATCCCCGCCCCAGCTCTCGCCACCTCATCGACAAGCCACTGACCTGCGGTTTCCTCGAGCCGCGCGGCAGGTGTGACACTTTCCGGGCCGGTGACGCAGTAATGAGTGAGCCGACTGGTCATCGGCGGCGCGAAGAGCCGGGGTTCCCCCCGTACCTACGGCTCAGCGCATATGGCGCGGGCGGGGCACGTTCCCCCGGTCCCGCCCGCGCCCTTCCTCCGACCCCGGAGTCCGGAGTCCCGGATCACCAGTGGACGACCACCTTGTCGCCCACCCGCACCTGCTCGAAGACCTGCGCCAGCCGCGCCTTGTCCCGGACGTTCACACAGCCGTGCGAGCCGCCGTTGTAGCCGCGCGCCGCGAAGTCGGACGAGTAGTGCACCGCCTGGCCGCGGCTGAAGAACATCGAGTACGGCATCTCGGAGTGGTACAGCGTCGACGTCCACGTCCGCTCCTTGCGGTCCACCTTGAAGGTGCCCTCGCGGGTCGGCGTGTTGACGGAGCCGAAGCGGACGTCCATCGCCGAGACGACCTTCCCGTCGATCATCCAGGCCAGCGTCCGGCTCTCCTTGCTGATGCACAGCACCCGGCCCGTCATGCAGCGCGGGTCCGGCGCGTCCAGCTCGTTGGTGGTCGGCGGCCGCAGCTCGTTCTGCGTCGGCTTCCGCGTCATCGCGACGAGCGCCTCCCAGGTCGCCTCGTCCACGGCGCCCGTCGCCGGCAGCCCCCGCTTCCCCTGGAACGCCGACACCGCCTCGGCGGTGAGGGCGCCGTAGAAGGCGGTGGGGCTGCGGTGGAAGTACCCGAGCTGGCGCAGCCGCGCCTGGAGCTCCCGCACCTGCTCGTTCTCGGTGCCCTTCGCCATCAGCACCCTCTCCGCCGGGGCCGCCGAGGCGGACGGCTTGCCGTCGCCGTCCTGCGACGGGGACGCGGACGCGGAGGGCGAGGCGGACGAGGCGGACGCGGAGGGTGAGGCCGACGAGGAGGAGGGGGAGGGCGAGGGGGACACCGGTGACACGGCCGCCGCCGGTTCCTGCGCGGCCGGCGACGTGGCCGACCCGGCCGCCCCCACGGCCTGGGCGGTACAGCCGGTGGCCAGGGCGATCGCGGCGGCGGCGAGCAGCCCTCTGCCTACGGCGGTCGAGCGACGGTGCATGGGAACCCCCCGGGACGGAACGTGTGTAGGTAGGGATCCTTCCCCGTCCTCCCCGGTTGCCCGACATCGGGGTGGTGTGACGATGCTGTGACGAAGGCGGGCCCGGGAGGACGGAGGAAGGCTGTGAGGAAGGTCCCAGCGTGCGGCCCTCCACCGGCCGCACGCCCGCCGCTACAGTCCGTCGCGAGGGTCGGTACCTGCGAGTAGGTCTATCGGAAGGCACAGCACATGGCGCGCGAGTCGGAGTCGGGACTGCCCATCGAGCCGGTGTACGGGCCGGACGCCCTGTCCGGCTGGGACGCGGCGGAGAAGCTGGGCGAGCCGGGCTCGTACCCCTTCACCCGAGGCGTCTACCCGACGATGTACACGGGCCGCCCCTGGACCATGCGGCAGTACGCCGGCTTCGGTACGGCCGTCGAGTCCAACGCCCGCTACAAGCAGCTGATCGCGAACGGCACGATGGGCCTGTCCGTCGCCTTCGACCTGCCCACGCAGATGGGTCACGACTCGGACGCCCCGATCGCGCACGGCGAGGTCGGCAAGGTCGGCGTGGCGATCGACTCGATCGACGACATGCGCGTCCTGTTCGACGGCATCCCGCTGGACAGGGTGTCCACGTCGATGACGATCAACGCCCCGGCCGCGCTCCTGCTCCTGCTCTACCAACTGGTCGCCGAGGAGCAGGGCGTGCCCGCCGACAAGCTCACCGGCACGATCCAGAACGACGTGCTGAAGGAGTACATCGCCCGCGGCACGTACATCTTCCCGCCGAAGCCGTCCCTCCGGCTGATCGCCGACATCTTCAAGTACTGCAAGGCCGAGATCCCGAAGTGGAACACCATCTCGATCTCCGGCTACCACATGGCGGAGGCCGGCGCCTCGCCCGCGCAGGAGATCGCGTTCACCCTCGCGGACGGCATCGAGTACGTCCGCACGGCCGTCGCCGCGGGCATGGACGTCGACGACTTCGCGCCCCGCCTGTCGTTCTTCTTCGTCGCCCGGACGACGATCCTGGAGGAGGTCGCCAAGTTCCGCGCGGCCCGCCGGATCTGGGCGCGGGTCATGCGCGAGGAGTTCGGCGCGAAGAACCCCAAGTCGTGGATGCTGCGCTTCCACACCCAGACCGCCGGCGTCCAGCTCACCGCCCAGCAGCCCGAGGTCAACCTGGTCCGCGTCGCCGTCCAGGGCCTCGCGGCCGTGCTCGGCGGCACGCAGTCGCTGCACACCAACTCGTTCGACGAGGCCATCGCGCTGCCCACCGACAAGAGCGCCCGCCTCGCCCTGCGCACGCAGCAGGTCCTCGCGTACGAGACGGACGTGACCGCCACCGTCGACCCGTTCGCCGGCTCGTACGTCATCGAGAAGATGACCGACGACGTGGAGGCCCTGGCCCTCGGCCTGATGGCGAAGGTCGAGGACCTGGGCGGCGCCGTCAGCGCCATCGAGCGCGGCTTCCAGAAGAGCGAGATCGAGCGGTCCGCGTACCGCATCGCCCAGGAGACCGACAGCGCCGAGCGGGTCGTCGTCGGCGTCAACCGCTTCACGCTCGACGAGGAGGAGCCGTACGAGCCGCTCCGCGTCGACCCGGCCATCGAGGCCCAGCAGGCCGAGCGCCTCGCCAAGCTCCGCGCCGAACGCGACCAGGACGCGGTCGACGCGGCCCTCACCGAGCTGAGGAAGGCCGCGCAGGGGACGGACAACGTCCTGTACCCGATGAAGGACGCCCTCAGGGCCCGCGCCACGGTCGGCGAGGTCTGCAACGCGCTGCGCGAGGTGTGGGGGACGTACGTCCCGACGGACGCCTTCTGAAACCCCTTCTGACCTGGTCCGTTCCACGGCGCGGACCCGGAGGCGGAGTGGCGCGCGGCTGTGCGACACTCCGCCTCATGCTGGGTGTCACCGATCTGCCGACCTATCTCGCCGGCCTCCTCCTCATCATCCTCCTCCCGGGGCCGAACTCGCTGTACGTGCTGTCCGTCGCCGCCCGGAGCGGCGTCCGGAAGGGGTACGTCGCCGCGTCCGGCGTCTGGTGCGGCGACACGGTGCTCATGACCCTGTCGGCCGCCGGCGTCGCCTCGCTGCTCCAGGCCAACGCCGTGCTGTTCGGGATCGTGAAGTACGCCGGTGCCGGCTACCTGACGTGGCTCGCCGTCGGGATGCTGCGGGCCGCGTGGTCGATGTGGCGCGACCGCGACGACTGGTCGGGGCCGCGGCGGGAGCCGGACGCCGCGGGGCCGGAGGCGGGGGAGCGGCCGCTGCGCCGGGCCTTCGTGATCAGCCTGCTCAACCCCAAGGCGATCCTGTTCTTCGTCGCGTTCTTCGTCCAGTTCGTCGACCCGGCGTACCCGTACCCGGCGCTGTCCTTCGTCGTCCTCGGCACCCTCGCCCAGATGGCGAGCGTCCTCTACCTGTCCCTCCTGATCTTCGCCGGCACGCACCTCGCCGCCGCGTTCCGCCGGCGCAGGCGGCTGTCGGCCACGGCGACCTCGGCGGCGGGCGCGCTGTTCCTGGGCTTCGCGGCGAAGCTGTCCCTCGGCGGCGCCTGACCGGCCGGCGCGGCACCGCCCTCCGGCCGGCGGCGTCCGGCCGGGGCCGGTGGCGGAGCCGGCCGCTTGACCCTGACACCGTGTGAGGCCGTGTCGTAGGAGGCGTCATGTTCACCATCGGAGAATTCGCCCGGCACGGCCGCGTGTCCGTCCGCATGCTGCGCCACTACGACGCCGTCGGACTGCTGCGCCCCGCCCGTGTCGACCCGTACAGCGGCTACCGGTTCTACGAGGCCGGGCAACTGGCCCGGCTCAACCGGGTCATCGCGCTGAAGGACCTCGGCTTCACGCTCGACCAGGTGCGGTCGATCGTGGACGACGAGGTCGGCGCGGACGAGCTGCGCGGGATGCTGCGGCTGCGGCGGGCCGAGCTGGAAGCGGCGGTGGCCGAGGCCACCACCCGGCTCGGGCAGGTCGCGGCGAGGCTCCGAGCCATCGAGAGCGAGGGACACATGCCTCCACAGGACGTCGTCGTCAAGAGCCTCCCGGCCGTGCGGCTGGCCGAACTGAGCGGGACCGCCGCGAGCTTCGCGCCCACCGACATCGGCCCCGTCGTCAGCTCCCTGTACCAGGAGCTGTGCGCCCGCCTGGCCGCCGCCGGGGTCACCGGCTTCGGCCCCGGCCTCACGTACTACGAGGAGTCCCCGGAGGGCGACGGCGCGATCCTCGCCCACGCCGGGATGATCGTCCCGCCCGGCACGGCCGCGCCGGACGTCGACTTCGTCGAGCTCCCGCCCGTCGCCCGCGCGGCCACCGTCATCCACCGCGGGCCGATGGACGAGGTCCTCCCCACGGTCCAGACGCTCGCCGCCTGGACCGCCGCCCACGGCCACCAGGTGACGGGCCACAGCCGCGAGCTGTACCTGGAGTGCCCGGAGGACACGAGCAAGTGGGTGACGGAACTCCAGGAACCCCTGGCCGACCAGGACCACCCGCCCCTGGCCGACTAGAGCCGACCAGGGCCGACCCGGGACCGCCCGCGCCGCGGGCCGGCTAGGACGCCGGCCCGCGGCGCGGGCGGCGCAGGTGGTGGGCGCGGCGGCGGGCGTAGCGGGCCAGGCGGCGGGCCGTGCGGTTGCCGGAGGCCGGCAGGCCGCCCGGGAGGCCCAGGGCGGTGAGACGGCGGCGGCGGAAGTACCGCGCCACCTGGGCCGGGGCGGCCCCCGACAGGTGGCGCTCGGCCGCCGGGCGCAGGTCCGGGCGCACCCGGGGCTGCATCGCGTACCCCACCGCCTCGACCAGCGCGGTCACCTCCGCGTCCACCTCCCGCGGCGCACCCGCGCCACCCGCGTCCAGGTCCGGCAGGAGCACGTCGGCGAGGGTCACCGGCACCCGGTTGCTGTTCTCGTACGGCGTGAGCCGCTCCAGCAGCGTCCCGGTGCCGGTCCGCGCCACCGGGATGCCGTGGAACCGGGCCGCGGTGAACAGCGCCGTCGAGAAGCAGCCCGCCACCAGGTCGGGCCGCATCCGCCGGAACACCACCTCCGCCAGCACCGGCCGTTCGAGGACCGTCAGCTCCGCGCCCAGCGCCTCCGCCTCCCGCTCCAGCGTCCGCGACCAGGACGGCGGGGCCACCGGGTGCGGCTTGAACACCAGCCGCCGGTGCCCGAGCGCGACCGCGCCCCGCACCATCCGCAGGTGCAGCGCCTCCTCCTCGGCGGGGGAGAGGATGTCCAGTGCGGCCAGGTACTGCCCGAGCAGCAGCGCGCCGCCCCCGGCCGGGACCTCCCGCAGCTCCTCCGCCTCGGCCAGCTCGTCCAGCACCTTCGTGAACGCGCCCTCCGGGACCACCACCGGCTCCGCCCCGAACTCGGCCAGCAGCAGCGGTCGCAGCCCCGGCACCAGCTCCGGGTGCAGCACCCGCCGCACCCGCTCCCCGACCAACGGGTCGAGCCGGACCCGGGTCGGGCCGTAGCTCATCAGCCCGTCCGCGTACACGTCGAGGGGCGCGTCCGGGAACAGCTGCGCCAGCGCCAGCGCGGGCGCCACCTGCAGCGACTCCACCACCAGCTCGACCCGCTCGTCGCCCAGCCCCCACAGCAGCCGCAGGTACCGCTCCCACAGCGGCACGTCGTCGGGGCGGGGCGTCCAGCCGGCCGGGTGCAGCGGCGCGATCGTCCCGTTCCAGGACCGCACCCTGTCGAAGCGGCCGCGCAGCCGCTCGAACCCCGGCATCCGGTCGAGCGACGGGGTCGTCTCGGGCACCGCCGCGTTGTTCGACACCAGCAGCACCCGCCGCCCGGCCGGCGGGAGGCAGCCGGCGTCCAGGGCGGCGGCGAGCGTCGCCGCGCCGTACAGGCTGGAGGCGTACAGCAGCTGGACCGTCATGCCGGCACCCCCGCGCCCACCAGGGCGGGCCGGCGCCGCAGCCGGCGCAGCACCGCGGCCCGCTCCGCGTCCATCCGGTCCAGGGCCTCCGCCAGCACGTCCTGCGGCATGCGGCGCAGCGCCGCCGCGCTCCACGTCCGCAATTTCCGCGCGACGACCGGTTCGAACCGTTCCACGGAACCCATGTGGTGGGCGATGATCGCGCAGTACGTGCGCACCGCTTTCGGCATCAGCCGGTCGGCCTCCGGGTCTTTCGCGGTTTCCTCGAGTACCTGGTCGAAAGCCTTGATGAAATCCAGCTGACGTATGTCGCCGATTTGTGTGAGGGAGGAGGAGACCCCGCGCCGGTAGAAGATTCCCGGAGATCCCCCCACCACCGCGAAGGAATCGGCCTCGCGGTGCAGGCGCCAGATCCACGGGCGGTCCTCCGCCGTGCGCAGCCCGTCCGTGAAACGCAGCAGCCCGCGCTCCGCGAGCCGCCGGTGGTACATCCCCGCCCAGGCGTACGGGTAGTCGACCGACGTGGACCGGTCGGCCGGTCCGATCGCGTCGCGCGGCCGCAGCACCTCGCCGCGCCGGCCCACCGGGACCCGCTGGAGCGACCGCTCCGGGCCGGTGCAGCGGACATGGTCGGTGCGCACGAAGTCACACCCCAACTCCTCGATCACGGAGAGGACTTGGGCATAGTGACCGGGCGCCAGCCAGTCGTCGCCGTCCAGGAACGCGACGTACTCGCCGCGCGCCGCGTCCAGCCCGGTGTTCCGGGCCGTCGCCAGGCCCCTGTTGCGTTCGTGCCGCAGCAGCACCGCGCCCGGGACCTCCCGCGCGGCCCGCCGGAGGATCTCCGGCGTACCGTCCGTGGAACAGTCGTCGACCAGCAGGAATTCGAAATCGTCGCGGGCGTTCGCGCGCAGGCTTCGGAGGGCGTCGGGCGCGTATCTCTGCACATTGAAGAACGGCACGACGACGGAGAGCTTGACCACCCCCCGGACGTTAGGGGGCGGGCCCCGCATTCTTCCCCACAGGGGAAGGGATGCGCGGTGAACACTGGGCGGCGTACCGCTGAACCGGACGGCCGCCGGGCGCTGTTCACCGTTTGTTGCGATCGAGTTGGGCCGCGCACCGAAATGGATTCCTAACGTCCTCGGCGTGCCTTCGCCCACTCTTCGGATCGCCGTTCTCGCGGACTCCGACACCCGCTGGAAATGGGGCGCGCTCACCGCGCGCCGGATCGCCCCGCCCGACACCGCGGGCCCGGACGTCACCGGGTACGCGCTGCGCGGCCGCGCCACCCCGACCGCCCGGCAGCTCGCCGAGGCCGGTCTGGGCACGCCCCGCGAGGTGACGGGCGCGGAGTTCCTGCGGGCCCTCGGGGAGGAGGCGTACGACGTGGTCGTCCTCGCCCTCGTCGGCGGCACCGTGCAGGCGCTCCTCCACGGACTGGCCCGGACGGCCCCGCGCCGCCGCCCCGTCGTCGTCACCGGCTACGTCGGCGTCGTCTACGAGAAGCTCGCCGACGGGCTGCTGCTGCGGCACGGCGCCGACGTCGTCCTGGCGAACTCCCCGTACGACGCGAGGCGGTTCCGCAGCGTGTACGAGGGGGTCGGCGCCGACGCGTCGGCGGTCGTCGAGGCCGCGCTGCCGTTCCTCGGCGGGACGCCCCACCGGCCCGTGCCGGGGCGGCACACCGTCGTGTTCGCCGCGCAGCCCTCCGTACCGGCGTCGCGCGCCGACCGCCTGTACCTGCTGCGCCGGCTGGCCGGCCACGCCCGGCTGCACCCGGGCCGCGAGGTGCTGCTGAAGCTCCGCTCCAAGCCGGGCGAGCACACCACGCACATCGAGGAGCTGCCGTACCAGAAGCTCGCCCGCACCCTGCCGCTGCCGCCCAACCTGCGCCTGGTGTACGGGCACATGGGCGAGGTCCTGGACCGGACGGACCTGCTGGTCACCGTCTCGTCGACGGCCGCCATGGAGTCCCTGCACCGGGGCGTGCCGACGGCCGTCCTCACCGACCTGGGCGTGCGCGAGGCGCTCGGCAACCACCACTTCGTCGGCTCCGGGCTGCTCACCTCCTGGGACCGCCTCGACGCCAGCCACCACCCGGTGCCGGACCCGGCGTGGCTCGCCGACCAGGGCGTGGCGCCCGCCGAGGGCGGCGCACGGGACCCCGACGCGGCCTTCGCGGCGGCCCGCCGGCGCGTCGCCGACCTGCTGGCGCGGGACACCCTGCCGCCGATCGCCCCGTACTACACGGCCGCCTCCGCCCCCGGCTACCTCCCCGGCATCCTCGCCCGCCACCGCCTGGACGCCGAGGCGCCCGAGCCCGGCGCGCGCGGCGTGCGGCGGGTCCTGCGCGACGTGGCGCGCGGGGCCGCGCGGGGCGCGTACCGGCACGGCGTCCAGCACGTGGCGCCCGTCATCCGCCGGCTGGGGGAGCTGTGAGCGCCCCGCGCACCGTCCTGGCGGTGATACCGGCCCGGGGCGGCTCCAAGGGCGTCCCCGGCAAGAACCTCGCCCCGGTCGGCGGCGTCCCCCTGGTCGCCCGCGCCGTCCGCGCCTGCCTGGGCGCCCGCCGCGTCACGCACGTGGCGGTCTCGACGGACGACCCGGACATCGCGGCGGTCGCGGCGGGCGCCGGCGCCGAGGTGGTCCACCGCCCGGACGGCCTCGCCGGCGACACGGCCACCAGCGAGGCGGCCGTCCTGCACGCCCTGGACGCCCACGCCTCCCGGCACGGCCGCCCCGCCGACGTGGTCCTCCTCGTCCAGTGCACCAGCCCGTTCCTCACCTCCGGGGACGTCGACGGCGTCACCGCGGAGGTCCTCGACCACGGCGCCGACACGGCCCTCACGGTCGCCCCCTCCCACGGCTTCCTCTGGCGGCACGGCGCCCCGGCGGACCCCGCCGACCGTGACGCCGTGGGGGTCAACCACGACAAGGCGCACCGCCCCCGCCGCCAGGACCGGAGCCCCGAGTACCTGGAGACGGGTGCCGCGTACGCCATGGACGCCGCCGGGTTCCGCGCCCGCGGGCACCGCTTCTTCGGCCGCACCGCCCTCGTCCCGACCGACCCGGCGCGCGTCCTGGAGATCGACGACCCGCACGACCTCGCCCGCGCCCGCGCGCTGGCGCCGCTCCTCGACCCGGTGGACACCCCGACCCGCGCCGACGTGGACGCGGTGGTCCTCGACTTCGACGGCACCCAGACCGACGACCGGGTCCTGATCGACTCCGACGGCCGCGAACTGGTCGCCGTCCACCGCGGCGACGGCCTCGGCGTCGCCGCGCTCCGCCGCGCCGGGCTGCACCTGCTGATCCTCTCCACCGAGAAGAACCCCGTCGTCGCCGCCCGCGCCCGCAAGCTCCACGTCCCGGTCCTGCACGGCATCGACCGCAAGGACGCCGCCCTCAAGCACTGGTGCGAGGAGTACGGCGTCGACCCCCAGCGGGTCCTGTACGCCGGCAACGACGTCAACGACCTGCCCTGCCTCGGCCTCGTCGGCTGGCCGGTGGCCGTCGCCGACGCCCACGCCGCCGTGCGCGCCGCCGCCCGCGCCGTCACCACCGCGCGGGGCGGCGCGGGCGCCGTGCGCGAGATCGCCGCCTGGCTGCTCGGCCCCGGACTCGACCCCACCGCCCACCCCCGCTCCCCCCAAGGAAAGTGACCATGAACGACCAGCGCACGCGCACCCTCGGCAGCCGCACCGTCGGCCCCGACCACCCCGTCTACGTCACCGGCGAGATCGGCATCAACCACAACGGCGACCTCGACAAGGCCCTCGCCCTCGTCGACGCCGCGGCCGACGCGGGCTGCGACGCCGTGAAGTTCCAGAAGCGCACCCCCGAGATCTGCACCCCCCGCGACCAGTGGGACGTCGAGCGCGACACCCCCTGGGGCCGGATGACGTACATCGACTACCGGCATCGCGTCGAGTTCGGCGAGGCCGAGTACCGCGCCATCGACGAGCACTGCCGGGCCCGCGGCATCGACTGGTTCGCCTCCCCGTGGGACACCGAGGCCGTCGCCTTCCTGGAGAAGTTCGACGTCCCCGCCCACAAGATCGCCTCGGCGTCCCTCACCGACGACGAGCTGCTGCGCGCCGTCCGCGCCACCGGCCGCACCGTCGTCCTGTCCACCGGCATGTCGACGCCCAGGCAGATCCGGCACGCCGTCGAGGTCCTCGGCTCCGACAACATCCTGCTCTGCCACGCCACCTCCACCTACCCGGCGAAGGCCGAGGAGCTGAACCTCCGCGTCATCGAGTCCCTGCGCCGCGACTACCCCAACATCCCCATCGGCTACAGCGGCCACGAGACCGGTCTGCAGACCACCCTCGCCGCCGTCGCCCTCGGCGCGGTCTTCGTCGAGCGGCACATCACCCTCGACCGCGCGATGTGGGGCTCCGACCAGGCCGCCTCGGTCGAACCGCAGGGCCTCACCCGCCTCGTGCGCGACATCCGCACCATCGAGACCGCCCTCGGCGACGGGGTGAAGCGGGTGTACGAGTCGGAGATGGCACCCATGAAGAAGCTCCGCAGGGTCCTGGCCCCGGCATGAACACCGCCCTCGCCGAGAGCCCCGTCCAGGTCCTGAACGTCCTGGAGTGGGCGTACGCGCGGCCCGAGGGGTCCGAGCCGCTCACCCTCGTCGTCCTCCCGCCGACCGACCCCATGTCGCGGGGCCAGCTGCGCCGCATGGCCCGGCTGGCCCGCGACGAGGGCGTCACCGTCCGCTGGCACGAGGCCCGCGGCGGCGCGGGCCGGGGCGGCGGCCCCGCCCGTACGCTCCGGGACCTCGCGCCGCTGCTGCGGGGCGCCGGCCACGTCCTGGTCGGCGACCCGTTCTCGCGGTACGTGCAGCTGCTGCTCGGCGTGTTCCCGCCGCGCCGCGTCACCGTCGTCGACGACGGCACGGCCACCATGGAGTACGCCGCCCAGCTGTCCCGCGGCGAGCGCCTGGTGCGCTGGCACCGGCGCGGCGGCCGCAGCCCGCGCGAGTTGGCCCTCGCCCCGGTCACCGCCCTGGCCCGCCGCCGGCTGGCGCCCGGCCGGCACCGCACGGTCGAGATCTTCACCGCCCTGCCGGTGGAGGCGCCCGAGGGTACGGTGGTGAGCGGGAACCGTTTCGACTGGACCCGCGCCCGCTTCGGGCCGCCGCGGCTCACCGGGGGCGCGGACCTGGTCGGCACGTCCCTGGTGGAGACCGGTGTGGTCGACCCCGACCGGTACGTGGAGGCCGTCGCCGCCCTCGCGGCGGCGCACGGGGTGAGGCGCTACTTCGCGCACCGCCGCGAGAGCGTGACCAAGCTGCACCGCATCGCCACGACGACCGGACTGGAGATCGTCCGCCCCGAGCTGCCGCTGGAGGTGATCGCACGGCGCGGCCCCATCGCACGCACGGTGCTCAGCTTCCCGTCCACGGTCGTGCACACCCTCCCGGCGGCCCTCGCCGGCACGGGCGTCGCGATCACCGTCTGCGACGTGGCCCCCGAGTGGCTGCGGGCGGGCGCCCCGCCCCGGGCGCGCGGCTTCCTCGCGGCGGTGACCGAGACGGCGCGGTCGGCGCACGGACTGTCGCTCACCGGAGCGTGAACGGATGTCGACTGCGGGCCCCGTCCGAGGGTAGAGGAAGATCAAAGCAACCCCCGAAACGCGTGAGCTTACCCACTTCGGTCCCCCCTCAAGCCCGATCGAGCGGGTTTCTTTCCCCTAACGGGCTGAAGTTTTGTAGATCACACGTAAGTTGGGGGGTGAAGCCGCCTACCCTGTGATGGGTGAACAAGTTGATGTCCCGCGAGCCCGAAGCCGACGTTCCCGGCGAAACGCCCCTCCTCGGTACGCTGCCGGAGTCCCTCCGTACCGAGCTGATCGCCTTCCGCCGGGATCTGCACATGCACCCGGAGCTCGGCAACCAGGAGTTTCGCACCACCGCCGCCCTCAAGGCCCGGCTGGAGGCCGCCGGTCTCCACCCCCGGGTCCTCCCCGGCGGCACCGGGCTCATCTGCGACATCGGCACCTGGGACGGCCACCGCCCCATGCTCGCCCTGCGCGCGGACATCGACGCCCTGCCCATCCCGGACACCAAGGTCGACTGCGCGTACCGCTCGACCGTGCCGGACCGCGCCCACGCCTGCGGCCACGACGTCCACACCACCACGGTCCTCGGCGCCGGCCTCGTCCTCGCGGACCTGCACCGCCAGGGCCTCCTGCCGCGCCCCGTGCGCCTCCTCTTCCAGCCCGCCGAGGAGGTCCTCCCCGGCGGCGCCGTCGACGCGATCGAGGCGGGCGTCCTGGACGGCGTCGGCCGGATCATCGCCGTCCACTGCGACCCGCGCGTGGACGCCGGCAAGATCGGCCTGCGCGTCGGCCCCATCACCTCCGCGTGCGACCGCCTGGAGGTCACCCTCGACGGCCCCGGCGGCCACACGGCCCGCCCGCACCTGACCACCGACATGGTCACCGCCGTCGCGCGGGTCGCCGCCGACGTCCCGGCCCTCCTCGCCCGCCGCATCGACGCGCGCTCCGGCCTGGTCCTCACCTGGGGCCGCATCGAGGCCGGCCACGCCCCCAACGTCATCCCCCAGCACGCCGAACTGGGCGGCACGGTCCGCTGCCTCGACCTGGAGGCCTGGCGCGGCGCGCCGGACCAGGTGCACGCGGCGATCGACGAGGTCGCGACGCTGCACGGCGCCAAGTCCCAGATCAACTACGTCCGGGGCGTCCCGCCGGTCGTCAACGACCCGGTCGTCACGGAACTCCTGCGCGAGTCCATGGAGCGCCGCCGGGGCCCGTACTCGGTGGAGAACACCGAGCAGTCCCTGGGCGGCGAGGACTTCTCCTGGTACCTGGAGCACGTCCCCGGCGCCATGGCCCGCCTGGGCGTCCGCCGCCCGGGCGACCCGACCCACCTCGACCTGCACCGGGGCAACTTCGACGTGGACGAGGCCGCGATCACGGTGGGCGTGGAGCTCTTCACCGCCGCGGCCCTGATCGACGCGGGCGCCTGACCCCCACGGCCGCCCCGCCCGGCGCCCCGCGTCACCCGCGGGCGGCCCCGTGGCCTGCGGGCGGCCGGACCGGGCCCCACGTTCGCCTCCTCGGTGCCGGTGCCGGTGCCCCGGCACCGAGGTCCCGCGCCCGTACGCCGGTACGCGCGCCGGGCCCCTCCGGGCCCGCCCCGCCGGACCCGGGCCCGGTTCCCGTAGGGGCTCCCCCACCCGGTGAGGACGCGACACACGTACGCGGTGACCACCGGTGTGTCGGCCGGGCGCCCGCGCGGTCCGGATCGTCTCCACGAGGACGTCGGCCCGGCGGTCTCACCGGTCCGTGAGGGCGCCGGTGCGGTGGGCGAAGGCCCGTACGCCGGGCAGGGCGCGGTCGTGACGCACGAGTCCGGCTACCAGGGCCCGGACAGAGCTGCGGCGGACCTCTTGCGGCGCAGCCCGTTCGGCGGCCAGGAGCGCCTGGTAACAGTGGTCGGGCTTGCCCCACTGGTCGAAGGCGCGGGCGACGTCGATCCAGTACCGAGCCTGCCGCTCGGTGGTGGGCAGGGCGGTGGCGTCGACTCGGCGGGCGTGCTCGACTGCCTGCCCCACGTCGCCGAGGAGGTGGCTGACGGAGATCTGGTGGAGGACGACCTGGCTGGGACCGAAGACGTTGCCTCGGAGCAGCGCGTCCTGGCCGAGCTGCCCGGCTGTGGCCTCGGCCTCGGCGATGAGGGCGCGTGCGGCGTGCCGGTCGCCCTGCTTGGCGGCGGTGTAGGCGGCGGTGGCGTACAGGTTTCCCTGGACGGAGAGCCGTTCGGTCAGGTCGGTGGTGCGGTCGCCGGTCAGCTGCTGTGCGGCGGCCACGGCGACTTCCGTGGCGCGGCCGTGGTGACCCTGGCGGCGCCATACGGACGAGACCATGCGATGGGCCTCGGCGACCGCAAGGGCGTCCGCGCCGTTGACGGCCGCGGTGAGGGCGCGGTCGGCGGTGACGGCGGCCAGGGCGTCTTCGTCGAGCTTGATGCACAGCCGGGTCGCGGTGGTGTAGAGCTCGGCGACCGCGGTCGCCCCCCTCTCCGGGTGGCCGTCCTCGCCGAGGGCCTGGGCGAGCGCGATCCGGGCCGGGAGGGCGCGGGCGAGAGCGTCGTAGCGGCAGGCGCCGAAGTCCCGCCGGGAGGCGTTCACCGCCGCGACCACGGACGACGGGGTGGGGTCCAGGGCGGAGGCGTGGCCGCGCTGCCGGTGCAGCAAGAGGTCCTCCAGCCCTGACAGGCTCGGCTTCGCCGGAGCGTGGGCGGCGGCGGAAGGCCCCAGAACCGCACTGGTGGTGGCTCCGGCCACAGCGGCCAGGAGTCGACGGCGTCGCACTGGATCGTCCCCCTCTTCACCGAACAGGGTCTGCGGGCCCACCCTAGTGGCGCCGGACCGGTCCGGCGCCGCTGGTCGGTGTCGCGGCGCGAGCCCGAGCAGGTGTGGCGGAATGTCCAGACAACCGGCGAGCCGCCGAAGCAGCAGGACGTCCCGCATCGGCTGCTTGCCGCGCTCCATCCGGGACAGGGAAGCGGCGGTGTACCCGACCTGTCTGCCGAGATCGGCGAGGGTGATGTCAGCCGCGCGGCGGGCCAACCGAACGATCGCACCGGCGTCACGGCGGGCGAGGGCATCACGCATGGCTACTGACTGCCAGATCGGATGAGTGCTGTCCACGGCTCACCTCCTGCTGGGCACATTGTCCCGCCAAAGCACCGCTTTTTTACGAGGAGTTGCAAGCCGTTTACGCCGCGTGCAAATCGGGTGCGCGCCATACGGGTGCACCTGCCCTCGGCAGGCGGACTGCGGTGTCCTCGTGAGCACGGGCGGCACGTACGGAGCGGGTCGCAGACGATCCCCAAGGGGTGAGAGACATGAAGGAGAGCGCGGCGGTGCAGGACACATGGGCATCGGTCACCCACGCGACGCCTCTGAAGCGCGACGTGATGTACGACGACCGCGCCCAGCAGGCTGCCCTGGGCATCCAGCTCCACCACACCGACGGCCGGACCACCGAGTCGGCGTTGGTCCTGACCCCCGACCAGGTGGAGCTGTACGCCATCCAGTTCCAGCAGCTCATCGCCAAGCGCGAACAGGCCCGTCGGGCGGGCTGGTGACACCGAACACCTCACCACAGCGTGGAGGCGCCGTGTACGACAGCCACACGGAGGAACTCGTCGGCAGGACCGTGCTGGTCACCGGTGGAGCCGGGCTGATCGGCAGCCGGATCACCGGTTGCCTGCGCCGGGCCGGGGCCCGCCCGATCTCCCTGTGCTCGCTGGACGCGTACCCCCGACACACCTACCGCGACCTGTTCGGCGTCGACCCCACCCGTCCGGACGTCATCGTCGGCAACATCCAGAACCCGGGCCTGCTCAGGAAGGTGCTGGCCGAGTGCGACTACGTGATCCACGCCGCCGCCCTCGCGGATGTCGCCGCGTGCACCCGCACACCCATCGCCGCGATCCACACCAACGTCATCGGAACTCAGGTACTGCTTGACGCGGTGGCTGCCTGCGAGCGGATCCGCCGGCTGGTCTTCGTCTCCTCTGCCAGCGTCTACGGCAATGGAGCCCCGGAGGGCCGGGCACGTCCGTGCGAGGAGCACCGGACGGTGCGGAAGCTGCTGGAAACGGTGTACGGCCGGGTGCCGCCGCAGTTCCACGAGCACACGGCTTTGCGGCCGATGTCCGTCTACGCCAACACCAAGGCATGGGGTGAGACGCAGACCACCCTCATCCTGGGCTCTCGAGGCACTTCATACACGATCGTGCGGTACTTCTCCGTCTACGGTGAGCCGCAGGTGATCAAGGAGAACAGCCATTCGTGGGTGGTGGCCTGGTTCGCCACCCGTGCCGCTCTGGGGCTGCCGTTGCATCTCAACGGCGGCGGTCACCAGGTCCGGGACCTGGTCCACGTCGACGACGTCGCCGCTGCCACCGTACGAGCCCTGGTCGCCCCGCGAGCCCACAACGAAACGGTCAACATCGGCACCGGCAACCCCACGACCATCCGAACCGTGGCCGAACTGGTCGCCGAGCGATACCCGGGGACCCGATTCGTGGAGACGCCGATGCCGCCTGGTGACCCGCTCGGTGGCTACGCGGCCACCCACCGCATGGAATCGGTGCTCGGCTGGCGACCGGCGATCACCGTCAAGGAGGGGGTGATCCGCTACACGAACTGGTTGAGCAAGACGCCCGGAGCGATCCCCGGGTGGCTCCGGGCCGAATCCGAAGGCTCGACTGCCTGATCAGACGATCGGCGGCCGGCCCAGGCGGGTCATACGCCGGACTGTGGACCATCGCATCGGCCGACGGGGCGGGCACGCGGTGCGCACACCCTCGGCGAAGCCGCCGAACCAGGCCCGCAGATCCGTCGCAGAACGGGTGCGGACGATCGTGAGTCCGATCCAGACACCCAGGTAGACGGGGACGAGGAGGGCTGGAAGGTGCCTCTTGGCGAGCCAGACCCGATTGCGGGCGACCATGCGGTGGAAGACCGCGTGCCGGGTCGGCGACGTCCACGGATGTCGGAGCACCAGACGGGGCTCGTAGAGCACCTTCCAGTCCGCGTCCAGCGCCCGCCAGGAGAGGTCGGTCTCCTCGTGTGCGTAGAAGAACGGCTCAGGCCAGTCACCGACCTCCTGAAGCATCCGCATGGACAGCCCGTGCCCGCCACCGAGGAAAGTGGTGACCGGCCCGCCCCGCATCGGATCCGCCGCACGTAGGCGCGGAACGTGACGGCGCTGGGTGCGGCCCCGCTCATCGGCGATACGAAAACCGACGATTCCCAGACGCGGGTCCGCCGCGAACAGGCGGGTAAGCCGAGTGAAGACATCCGGGCTGATCAGCAGACCGTCATCGTCCAGGTTCACCACCACATCGACGTCGCCGAACTCCCTCAGCCGGGCCAGAGCGACGTTGCGGCCACCGGAGATCCCCAGGTTCTCCGGCAGCTCGATACCTGTCACCTCGTCCGGCAGGGACGGCAGCGGCGAGCCGTTGCCGACGACCACCACCCGCGTGGCAGGTGTGTCCTGCCCGGCGACCGACTCAAGGAGCTCGGCCAGCTCGGCAGGTCGTGTGCCCATGGTCAAAATGGCGACGCCCACGCGCGGGTGCCTCACGGACGAACTCTCCGTTCCTCGGTTCCGGTGCCGGTGATGCTAGCCATTCCGGGGCTGAGCCACTCACCACATCCCGAAAGGCCACCGATGCCGGACATCCACCTCGGCGACTACCTCACCGTCCCCACCGGCGGAATGCTGGCCGGTACCCCCTACGAGCAGATGGAGGAGACAGAACTGACCGACTTCCTCGTGCTCTGGGAGGACTGGCACCGCCAGGCCCTGTCCCGCCTCCCGTACCGCGTCCACCCCACCGCGCAGATCCACCCGACCGCGCTCATCGGCGATGACGTGATCATCGGTCCCCGTGTACGGGTGTGGGAGTTCTCCACCGTCCGTGACGGCTCTGTGCTCTGCTCCGACGTCTCGGTCGGTTTCAACTGCGAAGTCACCCGCTCGTTCCTCGGTGAACGGGCGATCCTCGGCCACCGCATCGGGATCAACCGCACCCTCGTCGGCGCTGACGCCCACCTGTCCGCCAACCTGACGGTCGCGGCCATCAGCATGTGGAGCACCCACATGAGCAACCCCGAGCGAGAGATCGTCCTGCGCACTCCTGACGGTCTCTACCGGTGCGGCACGCCGCGCTTCGGCGCACTGATCGGCGACCGGGTCCAGACCGGCAACAGCATCAGTCTCGGCCCCGGTCTCGCGCTCGGCCGCGACTGCCGGATCGCCAGCGGAGTCACCCTCGCCGCGCGAACCATCCCCGACCACAGCGTCGTCACCGCACCCCACACCTCCGAAACCCACGTCCGTCGGCGACCCGTACGCCGCGGGAGGAGCTTGGCGGCCGGCTCGCAGGACACCTAGCGGACTCGGTCTCCCGCGTCCGTCCGGGAACCGCGTCAGGCGGCGCCGTGCGTGCCGGTCGAGTGCGCGGGTGCCGCAAGGGGATCACCGTCTGCGGCACGGGAACACCTCGGCCGGAACGCCGCCCGTGGTCCCCACCCGACGGCCCAGCAGGCGCACCCCCCACACGAGGGGACCGCTGCGCGCAGGGAGGGCCGCCACCCGCGCGCTCGTCGTTCGGCGGGGGAGCGGGACCCGGAGCCGGCCCCGTACGGCCGTCGCCCGACTGGCCGGAACCCGCCGTTGCTCCGGCCGGGTGAACCTCCGTCCGTCCGCCGGGCGCCGCGTGGACAACCCGTGGTCGGCGGGACACGCTGGGGAGTCCCGTACCAGCTTCACCCTGCCGGAAGGCGGCCTGCGGGCGGCCTGTTCGCGACGAATCGATAACGGCTTCCGTACAGGGCTTTATCTGACATCTACGCGCGTTACGATCGCGGCGAAACCAGCGCCGGAAGAGGCGCTTCGGTCAGGTCGAAGGAGCCCCCCTTGCGCCGGATCACCAGGATCGCCACCGCGGGCATCGCGTCCGCGGCGCTCGCGCTCAGCGTGTCCGCCTGTGGCAGTGACAAGAAGTCGGACACCGCCGGCGACGCGAAGGACGGCAAGGCCGCCATCGCGTACGACATCGGTGGCCGCGGCGACCAGTCGTTCAACGACGCCGCGTTCGCCGGTCTGGAGAAGGCCGAGAAGGAGTTCGGCATCTCCGGCACGGAGGCCGAGCCCAGCGAGGGCGAGGGCGACCCGGACAAGGTCCAGCGCCTCACCTCGCTCGCCCGCGCCGGCAACAACCCGGTCATCGGTGTCGGCTTCGCGTACGCCCCGGCCATCGCCGAGGTCGCGCCGAAGTTCCCGGACACCACGTTCGGTCTGATCGACGACACGTCGAAGACCGGCAAGAACATCGCCAACCTGGTCTTCAACGAGGAGCAGGGCTCCTACCTGGCCGGCGTCGCCGCCGCCAAGGTGACCAAGTCGAACACCGTCGGCTTCATCGGCGGCGTCGAGACCCCGCTCATCAAGAAGTTCGAGGCGGGCTTCGTCCAGGGCGTCAAGGACACCAACAAGAACGTCAACGTCAAGGTCCAGTACCTGACGCAGCCGCCGGACTTCGGTGGCTTCTCCAAGCCCGACCTGGGCAAGGCCGCCGCGCAGGGCCAGATCGACGCGGGCGCCGACGTGATCTACGCGGCGGCCGGCCTCGCCGGCTCCGGCTCCATCGAGGCCGCCGCCAAGGCCAAGAAGTGGGCCATCGGCGTCGACTCGGACCAGTACAACCAGTCCGGTCTCGCCGCGTACAAGGAGTACATCCTCACCTCGGTGACCAAGGACGTCTCCGGCTCCGTCTACAACCTGATCAAGTCGGTCAAGGACGGCAAGCCGCAGAGCGGTGAGGTCCGCTACGGCCTCGACGCGAACGGCGTGGGCCTGTCCACCTCGAACCCGGCCTTCACCAAGCTGACCGAGGTCACCGCCGCGGTCGACAAGGCCAAGGCCGACATCGCGTCCGGCAAGGTCAAGGTCAACACCGCCCCGTAACCCAGTCACGGGGCCGGGACCCCGACCCAGGGGTCCGGAGGACGGTGTCCCCACCGCCCTCCGGACCCCGGGTCACGTCCTGGCCATGGGTTTTTGGCATCAGGGATCGCTACGCGCGTAGAACCCTCTCCGGCGCGATAACTTCGGCCACACCGAGCCCCACCGTGCCCAGCGTGCCCGCCCGTCCTCCTGCTTCTTCGCTCCTTTCTCGCCAAGGAGAGTGCGTCATCAACGCGTCCAGCCCCCCTGCCGTGGAACTGCGCGGCATCACCAAGCGCTTCCCCGGCGTCGTCGCCAACCACGACATCGACATCACCATCCGCAAGGGCACCGTCCACGCCCTGGTCGGTGAGAACGGTGCCGGCAAGTCGACCCTGATGAAGATCCTCTACGGCATGCAGAAGCCGGACGAGGGCACCATCACGATCGACGGCAACCAGGTCTCCTTCGCCAGCCCCGCCGACGCCATCGCGACCGGCATCGGCATGGTCCACCAGCACTTCATGCTGGCGGACAACCTCACGGTGCTGGAGAACGTCGTCCTCGGCGGCGAGAAGCTCCACGGCATCGGCTCCCGCGCCCGCGACAAGATCAAGGAGATCTCCGACGCGTACGGGCTGAACATCCGCCCCGACGCGCTCGTCGAGCAGCTCGGCGTCGCCGACCGCCAGCGCGTGGAGATCCTCAAGGTCCTCTACCGCGGCGCCCGCACGCTGATCCTCGACGAGCCGACCGCCGTGCTCGTCCCGCAGGAGGTCGACGCGCTCTTCGACAACCTGCGCGAGCTCAAGGCGGAGGGCCTCACCGTCATCTTCATCTCCCACAAGCTGGGCGAGGTGCTGTCCGTCGCCGACGACATCACCGTCATCCGGCGCGGTACGACGGTGGGCACGGCCGACCCGAAGACCACCACGCCCAAGCAGCTCGCCGAGCTGATGGTCGGCAGCGAGCTGCCCTCGCCCGAGACCCGCGAGTCGACGGTCACCGACGTGCCGATGCTCCAGGTCGACGGCCTGCGCCTCGCGCAGACCGACCCCGACGGCGTGGTCCGCGAGGTCCTCGGCGGGATCACGTTCACCATCCACAAGGGCGAGGTCCTGGGCATCGCCGGCGTGGAGGGCAACGGCCAGACCGAGCTGATCGAGGCCCTGATCGGCATGCGCGCCCCCGACGGCGGCGTCATCACCCTCGACGGCCGGGACGTCTCCCGCGCCTCCACGCGCAAGCGCCGCGAGGGCGGCATCGGCTACATCCCCGAGGACCGCCACCGCCACGGCCTGCTGCTGGAGTCCCCGCTGTGGGAGAACCGCATCCTCGGCCACGTCACCGAGGCGCCCAACAGCAGGCGCGGCATCCTCGACCCGAAGGCGGCCCGCCAGGACACCGAGAGGATCGTGCGCGAGTACGACGTGCGCACCCCCGGCATCGAGGTCACCGCTGCGTCCCTCTCCGGCGGCAACCAGCAGAAGCTGATCGTCGGCCGCGAGATGAGCCACAACCCGAAGTTCCTGATCGCCGCCCACCCCACCCGCGGTGTGGACGTCGGCGCACAGGCGCAGATCTGGGACCAGATCCGGGAAGCCCGCCGCGAGGGCCTCGCGGTGCTGCTGATCTCCGCCGACCTGGACGAGCTGATCGGGCTCTCCGACACCCTGCGGGTGATGTACCGCGGCCGCCTGGTCGCGGACGCGGACCCCGCCACGATCACCCCCGAGGAGCTGGGCTCGGCCATGACCGGCGCCGCCACCGGCCACCTTGAGCACAACCACGACGCGGACGGTGAAGGCCGATGAAGAAGTTCGACAAGGACAAGGTGCTGCTGGGCATCGCGGGCCCGGCGCTCGCCCTGGCCGTGGCCTTCGTCCTCACCACGCTCGTCCTGCTCGTCTCGGGCCTCGACCCGATCGAGCCCTACAGCCTGATGATCCAGGAAGCCGAGTACCCGGACATCCAGGTCCTCATCCTGAACCAGACGGGCACGTACTACCTGGCAGCCCTGGCCGTCGCCATCGGCTTCCGGATGAACCTGTTCAACATCGGTGTCGACGGCCAGTACCGCCTCGCCGCGATGGTCGCCGCCGTGGTCGGCGCGTCCGTCGAGCTGCCGGGCCCGCTGCACGTCCTGCTGATCGTGCTCGTCGCGGTCCTCGTGGGCGCCTTCTGGGCCGGCGTCGCCGGCTTCCTGAAGACCACCCGCGGCGTCAGCGAGGTCGTCTCGACGATCATGCTCAACGCCATCGCGACCAGCCTGATCGCCTGGCTGATCCTGCCCGCCAACCTCGGCGAGCAGCTGAAGGGCTCCAACGACCTCACCACCGGCGAGATCGCCGAGTCGGGCTGGATGACCGGCCTGGCGGTCGAGGGCGGCAACATCTACGGCTTCACCTTCGTCGCCTTCGCCCTCGGCGTCGTCTACTGGTTCGTCCTCAACCGCACCCGGTTCGGCTTCGACCTGCGCGCCACCGGCGCCAGCGAGTCCGCCGCCCAGGCGAGCGGCGTCGACGCCAAGAAGATGGTGCTCACCGCCATGCTGATCTCCGGCGGCATCGCGGGCCTCACCGGTCTGCCCCTGCTGCTCGGCCAGACCCACACCTACAGCCTGGCCTTCCCGGCCGGTGTCGGCTTCACGGGCATCACCATCGCCCTGCTCGGCCGGAACAACCCCCTCGGCCTCTTCTTCGCCGCGCTGCTCATCTCCTTCCTGGAGAAGGCGTCCGCCTCGCTGGACCAGTACGGCTACCCGAAGGAGATCACCACGATCATGAAGGGTCTCATCGTGATCGCGGTGGTCGTGTCGTACGAACTCGTCCGGCAGTACGGGCTCCGCCGGCAGCAGCAGAAGGTGGGCGAGGAGCTCGCCGCCCAGGCCCGCAAGAACAAGGAGGACGTGGCGGCATGAGCGAGTCCACGAGCACTGTTACCCCCGCGGCGACCGCGCCGCGGAAGGGCGGCGGGCGCCGCAGGCTGTCCCTGCCCGTCATCCTGCTGATCATCGCGGCCGGTCTCGCGCTGTTCTCGCTGGTCCGCGTCATCAGCGGCGCCAACGACCTGACCTCGGTCGGCCAGGTGTCCGGCGCCCTCCAGCTGGCCGTGCCGATCGGCCTGGCCGGCCTCGGCGGCCTGTGGGCCGAGCGGGCCGGCGTGGTCAACATCGGCCTCGAGGGCATGATGATCCTCGGGACCTGGTTCGGCGCCTGGGCCGGCTACCAGTGGGGCCCGTGGACCGGCGTCCTGCTCGGCCTCGTCGGCGGCGCGCTCGGCGGTCTGCTGCACGCGGTCATGACGGTCAGCTTCAACGTCAACCACATCGTCTCCGGTGTGGCGATCAACATCCTGGCCCTCGGAGCCACCCAGTACCTGTCGAACTTCACGTTCGCCGAGGCCCCCGGCGGCTCCTCCAAGCAGTCCCCGCGCATCGAGGCGATCGACCGCATCACCGTTCCCGGGCTGTCGGACTGGCTGGGCGACCTCCAGGCCAGGCACTGGTTCTTCGTCTCCGACCTGGCCGGCGTGATCGGCGGTGTGATCACCAACCTGTCGCTGCTGACCGTGGTCGCGCTGCTGCTGATCCCCGCCACCTGGTGGATCCTGTGGCGCACCGGCTTCGGCCTGCGGCTGCGCTCCTGCGGCGAGAACCCGGTCGCCGCCGAGTCCCTGGGCGTCAACGTCTACAAGTACAAGTACATCGCCGTCCTCGTCTCCGGCGCCCTCGCCGGCCTCGGCGGCGCGTTCCTGGCGATCGTGTCGACCGGCATCTACCAGGAGGGCCAGACCGGCGGCCGCGGCTTCATCGGCCTCGCGGCGATGATCTTCGGCAACTGGATGCCGGGCGGCCTGGCCCTGGGTGCCGGCCTGTTCGGCTTCACCGACAGCCTCAAGCTGCGCGGCGGCGCCGAGAACGTCCACGCGATGCTGCTCCTGCTGGCGATCCTGCTGGTCATCGCACTGGTGTGGACGCTGTACAAGAAGAAGTACGTGGCGGCCGCCGTCTCCGCCGTCTCCGCCGCCGTCCTCTTCGCCTGGTACGCGATGACGGACACCCTGCCCAGCCAGTTCGTCGACGCCGCGCCGTACGTCACGACGCTGCTCGTGCTGGCCCTGTCCGCGCAGCGGCTGAGGATGCCCAAGGCCGACGGCCTGCCCTACAAGAAGGGCCAGGGCAAGTGACCGTCGCCGCGGAGCCGTCCTCCTTCGACTGGGACGCCCTGTACGCCGCCGCGCGGGACGCCATGTCCCACGCGTACGCGCCGTACTCCGGCTACCCGGTCGGGGCGGCGGCCACCGTCGACGACGGCCGCACGGTCACCGGCTGCAACGTGGAGAACGCCTCGTACGGCATCGGCCTGTGCGCCGAGTGCGGGCTCGTCTCCCAGCTCCAGGCCACGGGCGGCGGCCGGCTCACGCACTTCGTGTGCGTGGACGGCCGCGGCGAGACGCTCGTGCCCTGCGGTCGCTGCCGGCAGCTGCTGTTCGAGTTCGGCGGCGGCGAGCTGCTGCTGGACACCCCGGACGGCGTACGGACGCTGGACGAGATGCTGCCGCAGGCGTTCGGCCCCGCGCACCTCACCTAGGTCGTGTCTTCACAGTCCCCGAGTGGGGCGCGGCCCCTCCCTTCCCCCGGGTGGGAGGGGCCGCGCCACCCCCTGTCTCTATGCGCGTAGACGCTTCGTCGTAGCCCGCTGGAAGGAACACTGAGCCCATGGACGCGATTTCCGTCATCCGCACGAAGCGGGACCGGGGCGAACTGACCCCGGAGCAGATCGACTGGGTCATCGACGCGTACACACGCGGCGAGGTCGCCGACGAGCAGATGTCGTCCCTCGCGATGGCGATCCTGCTCAACGGCATGAACCGGGCGGAGATCGCCCGCTGGACCGCCGCCATGATCGCCTCGGGTGAGCGGATGGACTTCTCCTCGCTCTCCCGCCCCACCGCCGACAAGCACTCCACCGGCGGCGTCGGCGACAAGATCACGCTGCCGCTCGCCCCGCTCGTCGCCGCGTGCGGCGCCGCCGTGCCGCAGCTCAGCGGCCGGGGCCTCGGCCACACCGGCGGCACCCTCGACAAGCTGGAGTCCATCCCCGGCTGGCGCGCCCTGCTGTCCAACGAGGAGATGCTGCACGTCCTCGACACGACCGGCGCCGTGATCTGCGCGGCGGGCGACGGCCTCGCCCCGGCCGACAAGAAGCTGTACGCGCTGCGCGACGTGACCGGCACGGTCGAGGCGATCCCGCTGATCGCCTCCTCGATCATGTCGAAGAAGATCGCCGAGGGGACGGGCTCGCTCGTCCTGGACGTGAAGGTCGGCTCCGGCGCCTTCATGAAGAACATCGACGACGCCCGCGAGCTGGCCTCCACCATGGTCGGCCTGGGCACCGACCACGGCGTGCGCACGGTCGCCCTGCTCACCGACATGTCGACACCGCTGGGCCTGACGGCGGGCAACGCCCTGGAGGTCCGCGAGTCCGTCGAGGTCCTCGCCGGCGGCGGCCCCGCCGACGTCGTCGAACTGACCGTCGCGCTCGCCCGCGAGATGCTCGACGCGGCCGGCATCAAGGACGCCGACCCGGCGAAGGCCCTCGCCGACGGCTCCGCGATGGACGTGTGGCGCCGCATGATCGCCGCGCAGGGCGGCGACCCGGACGCCGAGCTGCCGGTCGCCCGCGAGCAGCACGTCGTGACCGCCGCCTCCTCCGGCGTCCTGACCCGCCTCGACGCGTACGGCGTCGGCGTCGCCGCCTGGCGCCTCGGTGCGGGCCGCGCCCGCAAGGAGGACCCGGTGCAGGCGGGCGCCGGTGTGGAGCTGCACGCCAAGCCGGGCGACACGGTCACCGCCGGCCAGCCGCTGATGACGCTGCACACCGACACGCCGGAGAAGTTCGACTACGCCCTGAAGTCCCTGGAGGGCGCCTGGGACGTCGCCCCGGCGGGCACCGCCTTCACCCCGCGGCCGATCGTCCTCGACCGCATCGCCTGACACCCGCGCGGCGGGCCGCCCGGCGGCCCGCCCCGCACGCGCCGGACCCGACCGCCTCGGCGGTGGGTGACAGGCGGGCGGCGGTCGCCCGCCCCGCACGCGCCGGACCCGACCCCCGCCGCGCCCGATGAGTTCCGGGCGCGGTGGGGGTCTGGTCTGGTGTGGATGACACGGATCCGATCGTTCTGCGCGTCGGCGGGCTGATCGAGCCCGCCGACGCGCCACGCCTGTGCGGCGAGCTGGCCGCGCTCCTCGACGGCGCCGCCCCGGGCGCGGCGGCCACCGTCGACGCGGCCGCGCTCGTACGTCCCGGCCTGGCCGCCGTCGACGCGCTCGCCCGGCTGCACCTGACCGCCCACCGCCTGGGCCACCCGCTCACCGTGCGGAACGCGCGGCCCGACCTGCGGGCCCTGCTGACGCTGGTCGGGCTCGCGGACCGGCTGCTCAGGCCTCCAGACGATCCGGGAGGCCGAACAGCGGGAACCACCGCTTCACGTCCAGGAAGGACGTGATCCCCGAGACCTTCCCGTCGACGACCTCGACGACCATGAGCGCCCACGGGGTGAACCCGCCCGCCGGGTCCGGGTGGTAGTGCGCGAACGCCGGCGTGCCGTTCGCCGCCGTCGCCACCAGGCGCGAGCCCCGGCAGACCGCGCCGACCCCCAGCATCCAGCCCACGATGTCGTCGTGGCCGCGCAGCCAGAGGTCGTAGGGCGGCATGGACAGCGTCGCGTCCTCGTGGAGCAGCGCCGTCAGCGCCGCCATGTCGTACGCCTCGAACGCCGCCACGTACCGGTCCAGGAGGTCCTTCTGCTCCTCGTCCAGCGGGTCGGCCGCGTCCGTGCGGGCCGGTCTCGACGCGGCGAGCGTCGCCCGGGCCCGCTGGAGCGCGCTGTTCACCGACGCGACCGAGGTGTCCAGCAGCTCGGCCACCTCGCTCGCCTTCCAGGCCAGCACCTCCCGCAGGATCAGCACCGCCCGCTGCCTGGCCGGCAGGTGCTGGAGCGCCGCGACGAACGCCAGGCGCACCGACTCGCGGGCCAGGGCCGCCTCCGCGGGGTCGGCGGCCTGCGGCAGCACCCGCCCGTCGGGCACCGGCTCCAGCCAGGTGGCCTCGGGGCGGGCGGTGAGCTGGGCCTGCGCGACGGGCGTCGACGCCGTGAGGTCCATCGGGCGGGCCCGGCGGTTGCCCGCGTGGAGCGCGTCCATGCAGACGTTCGTCGCGATCCGGTACAGCCAGGAGCGCAGCGACGAACGGCCCTCGAACCGGTCGAGGGCGCGCCAGGCGCGGACCATCGTGTCCTGCACGGCGTCCTCCGCCTCGAAGGCCGAGCCGAGCATCCGGTAGCAGTAGCCGGTCAGCTCCTTGCGGTACTCCTCGAGCCGGGCCTCCAGGACCTCCGGAGCCGCCACATCCGCCATCGCGTCCACCCCTGTCGCGCTGTGCCTTCCGTCTTTCGGGGAAGCTACCGGAGGGCACTGACAACGCGGCCCGGAGCGGCGCGTCACGTACCGGGCTTGCGCCCGTACACGAACACGTCGTCGCCGTTCCGCAGCAGGTTCCAGTATGCCTTCGCGTCGGCGGGCCGCATGTTGACGCAGCCCCCGGAACCCGGCGGGTTGTACATGGACTTGGTGGTCGAGTGGAACGCCTGCCCGCCGTCGAAGAACTGCGAGTACGGCATCCACACCTTGTAGATCGTCGACCAGTGGTTGAGGCTGCGGTGGTAGACCTTCCGCGCGCCCGTGCGGGTCTCCGCACCGTCCCGGCCCGTGCGGACCGGCACCGGCCCGTACACCAGCTTCGCCCCGTCCTGGACCCAGCTGAGCTGCCGGGTCAGGTCGACGCAGGCGATCCGGCCCTTGTTGACCGGGCAGGCGCCCGCCTTGTTGGGCGTCTTCCCGGCGGCCCGCTGCTTCAGGATCGTGTCCATCGTGCGCCAGGTCAGCGGACCGGCGTAGCCGGCGGCCGGCGTGATGCCGTGCGTCTTCTGGAACGACCGGATCGCCTGGCAGTCCGCCGTGGACTGCCGGCCGTCGACCGGCCTGCCCAGGAACTTCTCGACCTGCTTCTGGTACGGCCCGGCCTGCGTCGTGCACGACGACGCCGCCTGCGCGGGCCCCGCGCCCACGGCCAGCGCCAGCGGTACGACCAGCCCGGTCACGCCCAGTGCGGCGCCCGTGCGCCGCCGTGCCCCGCCCTTGACCCCCATGGTCCTTTTCCCCTCCTGCGCCCCGCGCTCTCGTCCGTCCCGTAGGACGTTCGGTGCGAAGGGGTGGTTACGTCAAGAGCCGACTCTTTTCCGTTATGGGAGCAGTACGCGGAGCGGACCGGCGGGCACGGAGCGCGACGGAGTACCGCCGGCGCGCGCCTCAGCGGGGCCCGCCCGCCGCGACGACCGCGCTCCGCCGCCCCGCCGGGCGGGCGCGGCCGGACTCCGGCCGTGTCCGCTCCGCCACGCGCGCGCGGTGCGTGCCGTACAGGGTGAGGGAGACGACGCCGAGGACGGCGACCAGGCCCAGCAGGACCGTGCCCGACCAGCCGCCCGCGTGGTAGGCGACGGCGCCGAGCGTGCCGCCCGCGCTGCTGCCCAGGTAGTACGCCGACTGGTACAGCGCCGACGCCTGCGCCCGGCCGGTGGTCGCCGCGCGGCTCACCGACGACGAGGCGACGGCGTGGCCGGCGAAGAACCCCGCCGTGATGAGCACCAGGCCCGCCAGCACGGCGGCCAGCGACCCGGCCAGCGACAGCAGCAGACCGGCCGCCGTCGTGGTCACCGCCAGGTACAGCGCCCCGCGCCGCCCCATGCGCCCGACCAGCCTGCCGGCCGCGGCGGACGACGCCGTACCGACCAGGTACACGAGGAACACCGACCCGACGACGCCCTGCGGCAGCGAGAACGGGGCCTCCACCAGCCGGTAGCCGATCACCGTGTACACGGCGCCGAACACCGTCATGAACAGCCCGCCGATCGCGTACAGCCGCAGCAGCAGCGGGTCCGACAGGTGCGTGCGCACCGTCCGCGCCATCGCGCGCGGGTCCAGCGGCGACGGCGCGAAGTGCCGCGCGGCCGGCAGCAGCAGCCGGTACGCCACGACGCACGCCACCGCCGTCAGCCCCACGGCGGCGAGCCCCGCCCGCCAGCCCCACAGCTGCGCCACCCAGCCGGTCACGATGCGGCCGCTCATCCCGCCGATGCTGTTGCCCGCGACGAACAGCCCGATCGCCGCGACCAGCGCCCTGGGCCGCACCTCCTCCGCCAGGTACGCCATCGCCGACGCCGGCACCCCGGCCAGGGCCGCGCCCTGGACGGCGCGCAGCACGACCAGCCACTCCAGGTTCGGCGCGAACGGCACGAGCAGGCCCACCGCGACGGCCGTCACCAGCGAGCCGGTCATCACGGCCCGGCGGCCGAACCGCTCCGACAGGGCGCTCATCGGCAGCACGCACAGCGCGAGCGCGCCGGTCGCGGCGGAGACGGTCCAGCTGGCGGCCGACGCGGTGACCGCGAAGTCGGCGGAGACGGCCGGGAGCAGGGCCTGGGTCGAGTAGAGGAGGGCGAAGGTCGCGACACCGGCGGCGAAGAGGGCGAAGCTCATCCGGCGGTGGCCGGGGCGTCCGGGGGCGAGGCGCGTGTCGGCGTCCACGGTCGTCGTGGACGCCTTGGTACTGGCGGGAGACATGCCTCGACCGTACGGAGCGCCCGGTTCATGCGTCCAATGCATGGAACGGCTTTAATCGTTCCCATGGTGCATGAGTACAGGTCACAGCCCCGGCTGTCACTGAACAGTAACGAAGAAGAAATCGGCCTGCTGCTCGCGCCTCGCCTGGCGTACTTCGCGGCCGTGGCCCGCCACGAGCACGTGACCAGGGCCGCGCAGGAGACGGGCGTCCCGCAGTCGACGCTGTCGCGGGCCGTGGCGCGCCTGGAGGAGGACCTGGGCGTCACGCTGTTCGCGCGGAAGGGCCGGGTCCTGTCGCTGACCCCGGCGGGCCGGACGTTCCTGCTGTCGGTGGAGCGGGCCCTCGGCGAGGTGGAGCGGGCCGCCGAGGCCGTGCGCGCCGACGTCGACCCGACGGCGGGGCGCGTCGCGTTCGGCTTCCTGCACACGATGGGTTCGGAGACCGTACCGGGTCTGCTGCGGGCGTTCCGCGTCGACCACCCGAAGGTCCGCTTCACGCTCGTCCAGAACTACGGCGAGGCGATGATCGAACGGCTCAGGGCGGGGGAGTTGGACCTGTGCCTGACCTCGCCGGTGCCCGACGCCCCGGACCTGGCCGCCCGCCGCCTCGACGAGCAGCGGCTGCGGCTCGTCGTGCCGGACGACCACCGGCTGGCCGGCCGCAAGCGCATCCGGCTCGCGGAGGCGGCCGACGAGGCGTTCGTGACCCTGGAGCCGGGGTACGGGCTGCGCCGCATCACCGACGACCTGTGCGCCGAGGCGGGGTTCCGGCCGCGCGTCGCGTTCGAGGGCGAGGAGGCGGAGACGCTGCGCGGGCTGGTCGCGGCCGGTCTGGGCGTCGCCCTGCTGCCGCCGCCCGCGGTGCCCCGCCCGGGCGTCGTCGAGCTGACGGTGACGGCGCCGCGCGCGGTCCGCGAGATCGGCGTCGCCTGGCAGGCGGGCCGCCCGGACACGCCTCCGGTGGCGGCGTTCAAGAAGTTCCTGCTGTCGCGCCGCGGCAGGCTCCTGGGCGTCTCCGAGCAGTAGGCGGGCGCCGTGCGGCATCGGGCGGCGCGCGCCGGGTACCCGGCGGCCATGACCAGGAACGACGACCAGAACCCCGTACGGCCGGACGACGCGGACCGGGAGCGTCGGGTGGACCAGCGCAGCGGCCACGAGGCGGAGGCCGCCGAGGCGGCCCGCCGGGCGGAGGAGGAGCGGGCGGCGTCGCGGCCGTTCAGCTATCCGCACCCCGAGCGCCGCCCCGGTGTCCGCGCCACCCGCCACATCGCGCGCGAGGAGGCCGACGCGGACAGCGTCCCCGGTGTCCCGGGCGGCTACGGCACGACCGGCGGCGGGCAGCCCGGCGGCAGTCCCGGCATCAACCCGGACCGCCGGGGCACCCTCGACCCGTCCGAGTACGCCGACACCATCGCCGGCGGCGAACCCGACCCGCGCCGCGACCCGAGGGAGGACTGAGTCAGGGCCGCAGCGAGCGCCCGAACCCGGCCGCCAGCGGCATCCGCAGGCCCAGCGGCGGCGGCGCCGCGAACGCGTCGGTGACCGGGCGGGTGTACGGGCGGTCGAAGAGGGACCCCAGCACGAAGTCCGCCGCCAGGGCGAGGACCTCGTCGTGGTGCTGGCGCAGTGCGTGCCCGTCGGAGTGGACCTCGAAGCGGCACGTCGACCGGTTCGCCTTCTTCGCCCGCACCGCCAGCCAGTACGACAGGTCGGGGTGGGCGGCGGCGTCCGTCGTGCCGTGCACGATCATCACCTGGCGGCCCACCAGCTGCCGGACCGGTTCCGGCTCGGCGGCCACGTCGTCCTCCGGCAGCCACGGCGCGAGCGCCAGCACGGACGCCACGGCCGCGTGCCCGGCCGCCCGCAGCGCGGCCCGTCCGCCCATGCCGTGCCCGACGAGGCAGACCGGTACGTCGCCGTGGCGCCGCACCACCTCGGTGACCGCCCACCGCGCGTCCGCCGCGAGCTGCGCGTCGGTGCCGTTCCAGCCGCGCCCCCGGTAGCGCACCACGTGCGCGGCCAGCCCCTCGTCCCGCCCCGCCCGCACGAGCCGACGCGCCAGCGGCAGCAGCGCGGCGTGGTGCAGCGGCGAGGGCCGGCGTGCCGACTCGGGCGCGCCGTCGGGGAGGAGGAGCACCACCCCGCCGACCGTCGCCGCCGAATCCGAACCCCCTACGGCCCGCCCCAGGCGGGGCTGCCGGGCGCGGCCCGGACCTACGAGTACGTGGTGTGCCATGGCAGAACAGTCTCAGAAGACGAGGTGTACGCCACCCGTACACGCGGTCACCGTTCCGTATCGGGTGTCCCCGCTCCCCCCTCCGGTCCCACCTGCCCCACAGAGCCGGAAAGTGATCCCCCGTCGGACCGCTCACACGAGCGAAGGGGCCCACCTGCGCAGGGAGGGGAGGACGCCCCCGTGAGCCGTTCACACGACCGGAGGGACACGACCCCGTGCCGGGGAGGGGGGAGGGTGCCCACGTGGGCCGCTCGTGGAGCCGAAGGGGCGCGCGGGTGTGCGGAGGGGCCACGCCTTGTGCCGGGGTGGGGGAGGGTGCCATGTGGGGCCGCTTGTGGAGCCGAAGGGGCGCGCGGGTGTGCGGAGGGGCCACGCCCTGTGCCGGGGAGGGGGAGGGTGCCCCATTGGGCCGCTCGTGGAGCCGAAGGGGCGCGCGGGTGTCGGGAAGACGAGCGCGCGCAGGCCCCGAGGAACGAGGGGCCGAGCACGGTCGACTTCCCGACACCCGCTGAAAGCGCCCCGGAGGCGGAACGAGCCCAGAATAAAAAGATGCCGAGTCAGAACCCCGCCCTCCCCACCCCCGACCAGATCCGCCGCGCCCCGAAGGTCCTGCTCCACGACCACCTCGACGGGGGGCTGCGCCCCGGCACGGTCGTCGACCTGGCCCGTGCGGGTGGTTACGACGCCCTGCCCGAGACCGAGCCGGACCGGCTCGGCAGGTGGTTCCGGGAGGCCGCCGACTCCGGTTCCCTGGAGCGGTACCTGGAGACGTTCGCCCACACCTGTGCCGTCATGCAGACCCGTGAGGCCCTCTTCCGGGTCGCCTCCGAGTGCGCGCAGGACCTCGCCGAGGACGGTGTCGTGTACGCGGAGGTCCGCTACGCCCCCGAGCAGCACCTGGAGGGCGGTCTCACCCTCGACGAGGTCGTCGCCGCCGTCAACGACGGTTTCCGGGAGGGTGAGCGCCGTGCCCGCGAGAGCGGTCGCCGCATCCGTGTCGGTGCCCTGCTCACCGCGATGCGGCACGCCGCCCGTGCCCTGGAGATCGCCGAACTGGCCAACGCCCACCGTGACGTGGGTGTGGTCGGCTTCGACATCGCGGGCGCCGAGGCCGGCTATCCGCCCACCCGGCACCTCGACGCGTTCGAGTACCTGAAGCGGGAGAACAACCACTTCACCATCCACGCCGGGGAGGCGTTCGGCCTGCCGTCGATCTGGCAGGCCCTCCAGTGGTGCGGCGCCGACCGCCTGGGCCACGGCGTCCGCATCATCGACGACATCCGGGTCGCCGACGACGGCACCGTCGCGCTGGGCCGCCTCGCCGCGTACGTGCGCGACAAGCGCGTCCCGCTGGAGATGTGCCCGACCTCCAACCTGCAGACCGGCGCCGCGGCCTCCTACGCGGAGCACCCGATCGGCCTGCTCCGCCGCCTCCACTTCCGGGCGACCGTCAACACCGACAACCGGCTGATGTCCGGTACCAGCATGAGCCGCGAGTTCGAGCTGCTGAGCGAGGCTTTCGGCTACACGCTCGACGACATCCAGTGGTTCACGGTCAACGCGATGAAATCGGCGTTCATTCCTTTCGACGAACGACTGGCGATGATCAACGATGTGATCAAGCCGGGATACGCCGAACTGAAGTCCGAATGGCTGTTCAGTCAGACCGCCACCACCAGCGCCTCTTCTGGAGAAGAGGACTGACACGGCGTCACGGCCGACGGGCGGGGACGGCCGGCGCGGGGAATTCCGGGCCGTCCTCCGTGTTTGCGGGCCGAGCCGCGCGGTGGCTAGGTTGCGGAGCTGCTCATCCCCGATTTCCCGCAAGGACGAATTTCGATGAAGCACTCCGCTGCCAAGACCCTCGGTGTCGCCGCGCTCGGCGCCGCCTTCGCCGTCTCCGCCGCCGGCAGCGCCTCCGCGCTCACCACGCTCCCCACCGACTCGGCCCTGAAGACCGCCAAGCAGGCGCTGCCGGTCGGGCTGGTCGCCTCCGCGCTGCCCGGCGGCCCGGACGGCAGGGCCGCCACCCGGCTGGAGGGCGCCCTCGACACCGTCGCCCAGGCCGCCTCCGCGGTCCCGACCAAGACCCCGCACGACCCGGTCACCAAGCTCCTGGGCGGCCTGCCCGTCGAGGGCACCTCCCCGGTCTCCGCCGGCCTCGGCTGAACCGGCCCCCCGACCCGTACGACGTACGACGGCGGTGGACGCGCCCGGAAGGGGCGCGCCCACCGCCGTCGTGTCGGGGGGAGGGGCTTCGGCGGGGAGGCGGGGAGGCGGGGACCGCGGCCGCTACCAGGCCGGGGTCGCGGACTTCTGCGCCGGCAGGAGTATCCACAGCGCCAGGTACAGCAGGAACTGCGGGCCCGGCAGCAGGCACGACGCCACGAAGATCACGCGCATCGTGGTCGCCGAGGTGCCGAAGCGCCGTGCCAGCGCCGCGCACACTCCACCGATCACGCGTCCGTCACGGGGGCGGGCAAGTGCGGCCATGGTGGGCTCCTTCGTGAGGTGCTTCGTGGAAGCCGCCGTCGGGCTTCCGATGACTCCATCCTCACCCGCCTACCCCGGACAAAGCATCGGACTACGGGGCGATCCCGACCCTGGGAATCCTCGGGGTAGCCCCCTGGGGTCCGTCCTCCCGGCGAAGGGCCCCGCCCTGCGGACGCTTCCTCCCCGGGACGGACCACCCACCGGCGCGCGGCCCGCCCGCCGTGCCGCCCGGCGCGGACATCCTGCGCCGCAGCCGCGCCCGGAACGCCGGCACCACGGCCAGGTGCGCCAGCGCCACCCCCGCCGTGTTCAGCAGCACCGCGTCCACGTCCACGACGCGGCCCGGCACCGCCGTCTGCAGCAGTTCGATCCCCAGGGACACCAGCGCCCCCGCCGCCACCGTCCGCACCAGCGACGCCCACGGCGCCACGTCGAGCCGCGCGTCCGCCAGCGGCAGCAGCACGCCCAGCGGCGCCAGCAGCACCAGCCCCTCACCGATCCGGCGCACCGCCTCGACCGGGCCCAGCGCCAGATCGGCCCTGATCCCGGCGAGCGGTTCCAGATTCGCCGCCGTCACCCACATCACGTCCAGCGGTCGCAGCGTCAGCCACCCCACGAGCACCAGATGGACGGAGAGAAGAGCGAGCCCCGCCACGCGGTAGCGGATGGCGGCCATGCCGCCCGGACCTTGACGCTGCACGCCCCCCAAGACGCGGCCACCGGCAGGATCGGTTCCGCCTTCCCGCTTTTGGCTCGTTCCGCCTCCGGGGCGCGGGCCGCCCGGCGCGGCCGCCCGCGCCCCGTCAGGGAGCCTGCGTCGGTACGGCCGACTCCGGGCGCTCCTTGACGCTCTCGTCGCACACGTAGCGCCGTACCGGGTACTTCCCCGGCCCGCCCAGCACCACGGCGCCGCGCACCGAGGTCACGTCCGCCTCCCCGTACGTGCACACGATCTGCGCCAGTGCCGCCGGCGGCAGGTCCTCCGGCTGCCGGCTCAGCCGCAGCGCGCCCTCCGGGTCGCCCGCGCGGCCCGCCGCCACCGTCAGCGGCCCCTCCACGTAGGTGGTGAAGCCCGCCTGCCGCTCGCTCTGCGACGGCTGCTCCCGCATCGCGTCGAGCAGCGCCTGCGCGGTGGCCACCCGCGCCGCCCCGGCCGACGTGCCGTCCCCGGGCCGTACGGTGCGGTCCACCGCCTCCAGGCCCGACGCGCACACCAGGTACACCCGCGCCGGCATCCCCGCGTCGGGCGCCGTCGTCCCCGCGCTCGTCTCCGACAGGCTGCACGGCACCCGCGAGGGCGCCCCGCCCGCGTCGACCGGCACCGACGTCGTGCGGATGCCGCACCCGGCGGTCACCGCCGCCAGCGCGGCCACCCCGGCCAGCGCCCGCCACCGGCGGGCTGCCGGACCCCCGGCGGGCCGTGGGCCCGGGGCCCGGTCCGCCGTCCGCCCACCGGTGTCAGGCACGCGTATCCCGCTCGCCACTGTGCTGTCCCTCATCCCCTGGACCGTCGTTCCCTCGGCCGCCGCGGCCGTCCCCGCCACCGCGCGCGGGGCCACCCTCCCCGGCGCCCCCGTCGCGGGCCGCGACCTCCGAACCGTCGCGGGGAAGCCGCAGCGTGAACACCGCGCCGTCCCCGTCCGGCGAGTTGGCCGCGGTGATGTCACCACCGTGGATCAGCGCGCTCTCCATGGCGATCGACAGCCCCAGCCCGCTGCCCTCCGACCGCGGCCGGGACGCGCTCGCCTTGTAGAACCGGTCGAAGACGTGCGGCAGCACGTCCTCCGGGATACCCGGCCCGTGGTCCCGCACCCGCACGATCAGGTCGTCGTCCACCGTCCGCACCGACACCCGCACCGGCGAACCGCCGTGCTTGAGCGCGTTGCCGATCAGGTTGGCGAGTATCACGTCCAGCCGCCGCGGGTCCAGCCGCGCCACGATGCCCCGCTCGGCGTCCAGCTCCACCGCGTCCAGCCACGCCCGCGCGTCGATGCACGCCGTCACCTGGTCGGCCACGTCCACGTCGTCCAGGACCAGCCTCGCCGTACCGGCGTCGAACCGGGTGACCTCCATCAGGTTGTCGACCAGCGTGTTCAGCCGCCGCGTCTCGCTGATCACCAGCGACACCGCCGGGGCGACCATCGGGTCGAGGCTGTCCTGCTCCTCCTCCAGGACCTCCGTCACCGCCGTCAGCGCCGTCATCGGCGTCCGCAGCTCGTGCGACATGTCCGCCACGAACCGGCGGCTGGACTCCTCCCGCGCGCTCATGTCCGCGACCTTCTTCTGCAGACTCTCCGCCGCGCTGTTGAACGTCCGCGCCAGCTCCGCGAGCTCGTCCGTGCCGGACACCCGCAGCCGCGTGTCGAGCTTGCCCTCGCCGAGCCGCCGCGCCGCCTCGCCCAGCCGGTGCACCGGCTTCAGCACCGTCGTCGCCGCCACCTGCGCCAGCAGCGCGGACCCCAGCAGGGCCAGCAGCGTCGCCACCCCCAGCGACCAGCCCAGCGAGTTCAGGTCCTGCCGCTCCGGCTCCAGCGACTTCAGCATGTACCCGGTCGGCCCGCCGCCGATGATCCGCGTACCGCCCACCAGGTACGGCGTGCCGCGCAGCGTCGTCCGCAGCCAGAACACGTGGTACGAGTGCCTGTTGCCGGCCGTGAGCTCCTGCTCCTCGTCCACCGCCGCCCGCAGCGACGCGGGCACGTCGCTCAGCGTGAACCGGTCCGGGTCCGAGGCGCCGACGATCGGCTTGCCCGCGTCCCGTTCGCCCAGCAGCACCACGCTGTACCCGCCGCCGCCCGCGGCCATCAGCTCGGAGGTCCGCCGCAGCTCCTCCTCCGTGGGCCGCAGCGGCAGCGCGGCCGCCCGGTTCTGCATCTCCTGCTTGAAGTCGCCGAGCGCCGCCTCCTGCGTACGCGTCAGCACCGCCTCGCGGTTCAGCCAGTACGCGATCCCCGACGCCGACACGGCCGCCGTCAGGGCGACCAGGCCGAACACGATGATCAGCCGCACCCGCAGACTCGTCCACCGCTTCCCCGCGCTCAGCGCTCTCCGCCCGCCCTTCGCGGCACCGCTCGACGTGCCGTCCCGTTCCTCACGCATGCTCACGCGGGGACGTCGAGCCGGTAACCGACGCCGCGCACCGTACGGATCAGGGTCGGTGACGAGGGAACGTCCTCCACCTTCGCCCGCAGCCGCTGCACGCACGCGTCCACCAGACGCGAGTCGCCCAGGTAGTCGTGCTCCCACACCAGCCGCAGCAGCTGCTGCCGCGACAGCGCCTGGCCCGGCCGGCGGCTCAGCTCCAGCAGCAGCCGCAGCTCGGTCGGCGTCAGCTGGAGCTCCTCGCCGTTCTTCGTCACCGTCATCGCCGACCGGTCGATGACCAGCGCCCCGAAGGTCGCCGAGTCCGTCGTCTCCCGCTCCCCGCGCCGCAGTACGGCACGGATCCGGGCGTCCAGCACCCGCCCCTGCACCGGCTTGACGACGTAGTCGTCCGCGCCCGACTCCAGGCCGACCACCACGTCGATGTCGTCGCTGCGCGCGGTCAGCAGGATGATCGGCAGCTGGTCCGTGCGCCGGATGCGCCGGCACACCTCGAAACCGTCGATGCCGGGCAGCATCACGTCCAGGACGATCAGGTCCGGCCGCTGTTCCCGGAGCAGTTTCAGGCCGTCCTCACCCGTCGCCGCGGTGGCCACACGGTGGCCCTGACGGGACAGCGAAAGTTCGAGGGCCGTGCGGATGGCGTCGTCGTCCTCGATCAGCAACAGGAAAGGCACGGCGTCATTCTGTCCCATGGGGGGAGACGAGTTCGACCCGTGGAGCGCTCCCACGGCCCCTTCCGGTACCGGACCGGTACGTCACGGGCCCCTGTGACACGCCTGTGACAGTCGGCGGACACCGTCATGAACTCCCCTCGGCAGTCTTTTTTCCACACGGACGAACCGACTCCACGACGACAGGGGGGCGTGATGAACGCAGTGCAGCACAGCACCACCTCGAACGCAGTTGTCACGCGTCTCCACGATGTCGCGCGGAGCACCGAGAAGTCCGGCGCCGTGAACGGGCGGGGGTGCGTTCGCGGCGCCGGGCGTCAGCACAAGGCGCCTTACATGGTCGCCCTGTCTGACGGGGGAAGGGCGTACGGGGAGGCCACGGGGGAGCGGAGGGCCCCGGCGAGGAAGGGGAACGCGGAAGCCGCGTTCACCGCCTACGTCCAGGAGCGCCGCGCCTCCCTGTACGCCACCGCCTACCACCTGACCGGCGACCGGCACGAGGCCGAGGACCTGCTGCAGAGCGCGCTGTTCTCGACGTACCGGGCCTGGGACCGGATCAGCGACAAGGCGGCGGTCGGCGGCTACCTGCGCCGCACGATGACCAACCTGCACATCAGCGCCTGGCGGCGCCGCAAGCTCAACGAGTACCCGACGGAGGAGCTGCCGGAGACGGTGGGCGACTCCGACGCGATGCGCGGCACAGAACTGCGCGCGGTGCTCTGGCAGGCGCTCGCCCGGCTGCCCGAACTGCAGCGCACCATGCTGGTCCTGCGCTACTACGAGGGCCGCACCGATCCGGAGATCGCGGAGATCCTGGACATCAGCGTCGGCACGGTGAAGTCGAGCATCTGGCGGTCGCTCCGCCGGCTGCGCGAGGACGAGGTCCTCAGCTTCGGCCGTGACCAGGAGGAGTCCTTCGGCCAGCTCGTGGCCTGAGGGCGCGGGGGGAACCCACGGGGGACGTGGGGGGAACCCCACGGGAAAGGGCGGGGACCCACGGGGGACGTGGGGGACCCGCGGGAAGGACCGGGGGACCCACGGGGGACGTGGGGGACCCCGCGGGGGGAACACGGGGGAACGCAAAAAAAGGGGGGTACCACGGGGGGAACACCTGCGCCGGACAAGCTGGGGGGCTTGTCCGGCGCACGCCTTTGCCCGGTCCTTCCGGCAGTTCACCCGCGCGGCCGTCGTCCGGCTCGTCCGCGGTCCTCCCGCCGGCCTCCGCCGCGCCCGCCCTACGCCGGTTCCGGCGCCCTCGGGCTGCGGTGCCGGCCCGCCGCCGCGGCGGCCAGCCGGCCCAGCGCCTCGTCCTTGGCGCACGGGTACGCGCCCAGCGCCGTCTGCCGGGCCACGATCGACCGCTCGGCCCGCATCAGCCGCCAGCCCCGACGCAGCAGGAACGGCACCGACTTGCGGCTCTCGCGCAGGTCCCGCAGCAGCCGGCGGCGGAACGTCGTGGACGGCCGGCCGCGCAGGCACAGCGCGTCCGCCAGCACGCCCAGCTCCTCGCAGCGGCGCACGATGTCGGCCGCGAAGATGCCCTCCGCGACGAACAGCGGCGTGCGCGCGATGTCCAGGGTCTCGCGGGCGACGCGGGAGCTGGTGGAGATGTCGTACACGGGAACCGTCGTACGGCCCGTGGCGCACAGCTCGGCGATCGCGGCGACCGCCGCGTCGGCGTCCCACGACCCGGGGGAGTCCCAGTCGATGTCCGTACTGCCCGCGACGAGGGGCAGGGTCGGGTCGTCGCCCTCCTTGTAGAAGTCGTCGAGCCGGAGCACGGGGAGGCCGGCGCGGGCGGCGAGGGACGACTTGCCGGAGCCTGAGGGGCCCGCGAGCAGCACGACGCGGGTCGGGATCGGTTGGGAACTCACGGGACACCAGTGTGAACCATTGACCCGGTAGGGGGATCCCACCGGAGACCCGTGGTATCGAGCATCACACCTCCCCTACGGTGTGTGCCCGACCGAGCACCCTCCAGGCAGGAAATCCCATGAACCCCTTGCTGAAGGCCGGACTGACCGTGTCGGCCCTGGGCGCCGCCCTCGGAGCCGCCGGCGGCCCGGCCCAGGCGGCCGACTCGCGGGAAGGCGGCGCCGTGACGGCCGCGCGGGCCCTGACCGGCGCGGTCCCGCACACGGTCGCCCCGGTGAAGCACCTGAAGGTCAACCCGCTGGCGGGGACGGGCGTGGACCCGCTGGACAACGGGGCTGCCACGCAGGTGGCGGACTTCGCGCCCGTCGACACGAGGTCGGTGACCGGTTCGCTCACCAGCGCGCCGCACCTGCCCGCCGTCGGGCCGCTGCTGGGCGGGGCGCTCCCCGGCTGAGCCGCGGCCGGGCCGGGCGCCCCGTGCACGAGGCGGCCCCGCCTCCCCCGGACGGAGGGGAGGCGGGGCCGCTGCGCGCCGGGGCGGAGCCGGGGCCGGCGTCGCTCAGTACGCCGAGCCGGACACGCCCAGGGAGCCGGTCGGGTGCCAGACCGTCTTGGTCTCCAGGAACGCCGTGAGGCGGCCCGTACCCGGGTCGGCGGACCAGTCGACGCCGTCCGCGCCCTGGGGACGCACGACGCGCTTGAGGTTGTCGGCCGCCGCGACCTCCAGGTCGCGGGCGAGCTCGGGGCCCGCGCCCGTCAGGTCGAGGGCGTTGACGTCCTGGTGCGCGGCGAGCGGCGTGGCGATCTCCGCCGTACGGCCCGACAGGATGTTCACGACCCCGCCCGGAACGTCCGACGTGGCCAGCACCTCGGCGAGGGACAGGGCGGGCAGCGGGGCCTTCTCGCTGGCCACGACGACCGCCGTGTTGCCCGTCGCGATCACCGGGGCGAGCACCGACACGAGGCCCAGCAGCGACGACTCCTGCGGGGCGACGACGGCGACGACACCGGTCGGCTCCGGCGTGGACAGGTTGAAGAACGGCCCCGACACCGGGTTGGCGCCGCCGAGGACCTGGCTCACCTTGTCCGTCCAGCCCGCGTACCAGACCCAGCGGTCCACGGCGGCCTCGACGACCTCGACGGCCTTCGACTTCGACAGGCCCTCCGCGTCCGCCACCTCGCGGACGAACTGGCCCCTGCGGCCCTCCATCATCTCCGCGACCCGGTACAGGATCTGGCCGCGCAGGTACGCCGTGGCGCCGGACCAGCCGCCGAACGCCTTGCGCGCGGCGACGACCGCGTCACGCGCGTCCTTGCGGGAGGAGAGCGGCGCGTTGGCCAGCCACTTGTCCCTGCTGTCCGTCACTTCGTACACCCGGCCGCTCTCGCTGCGGGGGAACTTGCCCCCGACGTACAGCTTGTAGGTCTTGAAGACGCTCAGGCGGTTGTGATCATCAGACATCGAGGTACGCCTCCAGACCGTGCCGGCCGCCCTCGCGGCCGAAGCCCGACTCCTTGTAGCCGCCGAACGGCGACGTCGGGTCCAGCTTGTTGAACGTGTTGGCCCAGACGACACCCGCGCGGAGCTTGTCGGCGACCGCGAGGATGCGGGAGCCCTTCTCCGACCAGATGCCCGCCGACAGGCCGTACTGGCTGTTGTTCGCCTTGGCGACGGCCTCGGCCGGCGTGCGGAACGTCAGCACCGACAGGACCGGGCCGAAGATCTCGTCCCGGGCGACGGTGTGCGCCTGCGTGACGCCCGTGAACAGCGTCGGCGCGAACCAGTAGCCCGTCGACGGCAGCTCGCAGGCGGGCGACCAGCGCTCGGCGCCCTCCGCCTCGCCGGTCTCCGCGAGCGCCTTGATGCGGGCCAGCTGCTCGGCCGAGTTGATCGCGCCGATGTCCGTGTTCTTGTCCAGCGGGTCACCGAGGCGCAGCGTCGACAGGCGGCGCTTCAGGGCGTCCAGGAACTCGTCCTGCACCGACTCCTGCACCAGGAGGCGGGAGCCCGCGCAGCAGACCTGGCCCTGGTTGAAGAAGATGCCCGTGATGATGCCCTCGACGGCCTGGTCGATCGGGGCGTCGTCGAAGACGATGTTGGCGCCCTTGCCGCCCAGCTCCAGCGTGAGCTTCTTGCGGGTGCCCGCGACCTGGCGCGCGATGGCCTTGCCGACGGCGGTGGAGCCGGTGAAGGCCACCTTGTCGACGTCCGGGTGCTCGACCAGCGCGGCGCCGGCGTCCCCGTACCCGGGGAGGATGTTGACGACGCCCCTGGGCAGGCCCGCCTGACGGCACACGTCCGCGAAGAACAGCGCCGACAGCGGGGTCGTCTCGGCCGGCTTGAGGACGACCGTGTTGCCCGCGGCGAGCGCCGGGGCGATCTTCCAGGCCAGCATCAGCAGCGGGAAGTTCCAGGGGATGACCTGGCCGGCCACGCCCAGCGGCTTCGGGTCGGGGCCGAAGCCCGCGTGGCCGAGCTTGTCGGCCCAGCCCGCGTAGTAGAAGAAGTGCCCGGCGACCAGGGGGAGGTCGTGGTCGCGGGTCTCCTTGATCGGCTTGCCGTTGTCCAGGGTCTCCAGGACGGCCAGCTCGCGGGAGCGCTCCTGGATGATCCGCGCGATGCGGAACAGGTACTTGGCGCGCTCGGAGCCGGGCAGCGCCGACCACTTGGCGAACGCCTTGCGGGCGGCCCTCACGGCCCGGTCCACGTCCTCGGCGCCGGCCTGCGCGACCTCGGAGAGGACCTCCTCGGAGGAGGGGGAGACCGTCTTGAAGACCTTGCCGTCCGCGGCGTCGGTGAACTCGCCGTCGATGAACAGGCCGTACGACGGGGCGATGTCGACGACCGAGCGGGACTCGGGGGCGGGTGCGTACTCGAATGCAGATGCCATGGTGATCAGTCCACCGTCACGTAGTCGGGACCGGAGTACCGTCCGGTGGCCAGCTTCTGTCGCTGCATGAGCAGGTCGTTCAGCAGGCTCGACGCGCCGAAGCGGAACCAGTGGTCGTCCAGCCAGTCCTCGCCCGCGGTCTCGTTGACCAGGACCAGGAACTTGATCGCGTCCTTGGTGGTGCGGATGCCGCCCGCGGGCTTCACGCCCACCTGGACACCCGTCTGGGCGCGGAAGTCGCGCACGGCCTCCAGCATCAGGAGCGTGTTGGCGGGGGTGGCGTTGACCGCGACCTTGCCGGTCGAGGTCTTGATGAAGTCCGCGCCCGCGAGCATGCCGAGCCAGGAGGCGCGGCGGATGTTGTCGTACGTGGACAGCTCACCGGTCTCGAAGATGACCTTCAGCCGGGCGGGGCCGGAGGCCTCCTTCACGGCGCGGATCTCCTCGTAGACCTTCATGTAGTGCCCGGCGAGGAAGGCGCCCCGGTCGATCACCATGTCGATCTCGTCCGCCCCGGCGGCGACGGCGTCACGGGTGTCCGCGAGCTTCACGTCGAGCGCGGCGCGGCCGGCGGGGAAGGCGGTGGCGACGGAGGCGACCTTCACGTCCGTCGCGCCCGCGGCGGCGAGGGCGGCCTTGGCGGTCGCCACCATGTCGGGGTAGACGCAGACGGCGGCCGTGTGCGGCGTGGTCCGGTCGGTGGGGTCGGGACGGACGGCCTTGGCGGCGAGCCCCCGGACCTTGCCCGGGGTGTCCGCGCCTTCGAGCGTCGTCAGGTCGATCATCGAGATGGCCAGGTCGATGGCGTACGCCTTGGCCGTGGTCTTGATCGAGCGCGTACCGAGGGAGGCGGCGCGCGCCTCGAGGCCGACGGCATCCACACCGGGCAGCCCGTGGAGGAAGCGGCGCAGTGTGCTGTCGGACGCGGTCACGTCAGCAAGTGCATTGGTGGGCATGGTCACCAGGGGAGCATATCTACGCGCGTAGCGGCCTGTACAGCCCCGGGCGGGGAGCGGGCGCATCCGAGAGGCGGAAGTCGCAGGTGAGCGCGGGGCGGGTGAGCTGCGCCACGCCGTACGCGCCGGGTGGGGGCCCTGGTGCGCCGGACGGGCGGCGGCCCGGCCGGGCCGCCTGGCGGGGCGGCCCTCCCGGGGTCCCGGCGGGGCGGCCTTCCCGGGGCCGGACAACAGAAAAGGCGGGAGCCCGTGCTCCTCGCCACTCTCAACCTATAGCGCACCGGGGGACTTGCGGCAAGGCCCCGGTCGTGCAGCACAATCACAGGCCGATGCCGGAACCTGCATGATTGCGAGATTCACTAAATATGAGCGCTTTTGTCCATGGTGGGGCTCGTGGTGCGGGTGAGGGCGCGGACGCGCGGCGCCGGATCGGAGGCGTCGCCGCGGACCCCCTGGCCACCAGCGCGTTCGACCTCCCCGACCGCCTCGCCCACAAGGCCGACCCGGCGCTGATCGCCCGCGACGAGGAGCACTTCGCGGCGATCGTGCGGTGCCTGGAGGAGACGATCGCCGAACTGTCCGACCGCCTCGACGCCGAACGCAGGGCACCCGGCGGCGTCGGCCGGGAGGCGATGGAGCGGGACATCGAGATCCACCGGCTGACCGGCCGCCTGCGCGCCCTGCGCCGCTTCGGCCTCGACCTGTGCCTCGGGCACATGGTCGGCGCGGACGACCCCGAGCCCGTGTACGTCGGGCGGCTCGGCCTCACGGACAGCGAGGGCCGCCGGCTGCTGGTGGACTGGCGCTCCCCGGCGGCCGAGCCGTTCTTCGCGGCGACCCACGCCCACCCGATGGGCCTGGCGAGCCGCCGCCGCTACCGCTGGACCCGCGGCCGGGTCGGCGACTACTGGGACGAGGTGTTCACCGCCGACGGCCTGGAGGGCAACGCCGCGCTGGACGACCAGTCCGCCTTCATCGCCAGCCTGGGGGCCGACCGGTCGGCGCGGATGCGGGACGTGCTCGCCACCATCCAGGCCGACCAGGACGCCGTCATCCGGGCGGGGTCGCGCGGGGCCCTGGTCGTGGACGGCGGCCCGGGCACGGGCAAGACCGTCGTCGCCCTGCACCGCTCGGCCTACCTCCTCTACTCCGACCCCCGCCTGGGGCACCGCCGGGGCGGCGTGCTCTTCGTCGGCCCGCACCAGCCGTACCTGGCGTACGTCGCCGACGTCCTGCCCAGCCTCGGGGAGGAGGGCGTGCGGACCTGCACCCTGCGCGACCTCGTCGCCGAGGGGGCGACGGCGGGGGTCGAGGCCGACCCGGAGGCGGCCCGCCTGAAGGCGTCCGCGGACATGGTGAGGGCGATCGAGAAGGCCGTCCGGTTCTACGAGGCGCCGCCCACCGAGGGGATGACGGTCACGACCCCCTGGGGCGAGGTGCGGCTGAGCGCCGACGACTGGGCGGAGGCGTTCGAGGCGGCGGAGCCCGGCACGCCGCACAACGAGGCGCGGGAGCTGATCTGGGAGGAACTGGTCACGATCCTGCTCGACCGGCTCGGCGGCGACGTACCGGCCGCGCTGTTCCGCAGGGCGCTGCGCCGGGACGGGGAGCTGACCGGGGCGCTCGGCGCGGCGTGGCCGCTGATCGAGGCGGCCGACCTCGTGGGGGACCTGTGGTCGGTACCGGCGTACCTGCGGATGTGCGCCCCCTGGCTGAGCCCCGACGAGGTGCGCAGGCTCCGGCGCGAGGACGCCCAGGCGTGGACGGTGTCGGACCTGCCGCTCCTGGACGCGGCGCGGCAGCGGCTCGGCGACCCGAAGGGCGCCCTGGTCAAGCGCCGTCGCGCGGCCGCGGTCGCCGCCGAACGCGAGCGCATGGCCGGCGTCATCGACACCGTGCTCGCGGCCGACGACGACGGCGAGGGCGCGGTGACGATGCTGCACGGGCAGGACCTGCGGGACAGCCTGGTGGACGAGTCCGCGCTGCCCGACACCGCGGTGGACCCCCTCGCCGGGCCGTTCGCGCACGTCGTCGTGGACGAGGCGCAGGAACTGACCGACGCGGAGTGGCAGATGCTGCTGCTGCGCTGCCCGTCCCGGAGCTTCACCGTCGTCGGGGACCGCGCCCAGGCCCGGCACGGGTTCACCGAGTCGTGGCGGGAACGGCTGCGGCGGGTCGGGCTGGACCGGGTCGAGGTGGCGTCGCTGAGCGTCAACTACCGGACCCCGGAGGAGATCATGGCGGAGGCCGAGCCGGTCATCCGGGCCGCGATCCCGGACGCCAACGTGCCGACGTCCGTCCGCAGCAGCGGCGTCCCGGTCGCGCACGGGTCCGCGGCGGACCTGGACGCGGTCCTCGACGCCTGGCTCGACGCGCACGCGGACGGTGTCGCCTGCGTCATCGGCGCCCCCGCCTTCCGGGAGAGGCCCCGGGTCCGGTCGCTGACCCCGGAGCTGTCGAAGGGCCTGGAGTTCGACCTGGTCGTCCTCGTGGACCCGGAGCGGTTCGGCGGGGGCGTGGCGGGGGCGGTCGACCGCTACGTGGCGATGACCAGGGCGACCCAGCGGCTCGTGGTCCTGACCGGCCCCTGAGCGGCGCCGGACGGCCGGCCCGTCCCCCGGGCCCTCGCGGAAGCGCGGGGTCCGGGAGGCGGTGACCGCCGCCCTCCGCCGCTCGACGCCCCCCCGTCGCTCGCGGTCGTGGTCGCGGCGGGTGGGGCGCTGCGGCGGTTCCGGTGGTGTTCCCTCCCGGCGGCGGGCACGTCGGGGCCGGGTGGCGCGGACCCCGCCTCGGGCCCGGTCTCCCGCTCCGGATCCGGCCGCCCGTCCCCGGCCCCGGGCGGTCGACGCCGGTCGGTCGACGTCAGGCGGTCGACGCCGGTCAGTCGACGCCGTAGCGCGTCGCGATGCCGGCGAGCACGAGTTCCAGCCCCTCCTCGAAGTGCCGGTCGTAGTCCGCGAAGATCTCGGCGCCCGCGGCGGCGGCCAGCGGGAAGTCGGCCATCATCCGGGCGCGTTCCCCGACGTCGTACCCCTCGCGCCGCTCGCCGGGCAGCGGCTCGACGCCCTGCTCCTCGATGACGAAGCCGACCGTGTACAGGTACGTCGTCGTGGTCGCGCGGACCGCCTGGGGGAGGGTGAGGCCGGCGGCCGTGAGGAGGCGCAGGTTCTCCTCCATCTGCTCGGCGTGCTCGACGCCCGTGAAGCGCGAGCCGCTGAAGACCCTCGCGCCGTCGCGGTAGCCGCGCAGCGCCCCGCGCAGGCCGTGGCCGTACGCGCGCAGCCGCTCCCGCCAGGTGTCCGTGGGGCGGAGGGGGATCTGGGCGACCATGCGGCGGTACATCTCCGTGGCCATCTCGTCGAGCAGCGCCTGCTTGTCCTTGAAGTGCCAGTACAGGGCGGGTGCCTTGACGCCCAGCTCGCGGCCGATGGCGCTCAGCGTCAGGCCCTCCAGGCCCGTCTCGTTGAGGAGCTTCAGGGCCGCGTCCGCGACCCGCTTGCGGTCGAGGGGCGGACGGTTTCTCGCGTTCACGCTTGACAGCTTAACGCCGTTAAGGGCATCGTCGCACCTGACCGTACTTAACGGCGTTAAGGAGCGTGGGGCATGGCGGCACAGGTGGACGTACTGGTGGTGGGCGCGGGCCCGAGCGGGCTGGCCCTCGGCATCGACCTCGCCCGGCGCGGGGTGGACGCGCTCGTCGTCGAGCGGGCCGACGGCCTGTTCCCCGGCTCGCGCGGCAAGGGGCTCCAGCCGCGCACCATGGAGGTCTTCGACGACCTCGGCGTCCTGGACGCGATCCGTGAGGCCGGCGGCACCTACCCGGTCGGGATGATCTGGCGGGACGGGCGGCGCGTGGGCGAGCACCGGATGTCCGACCCGCCGGAGGAGACCGAGGGCGTCCCGTACGGCGAACCCTGGATGGTGCCGCAGTGGCGCACCCAGGAGATCCTGCTGGCGCGGCTGGAGGAGCTGGGCGGGCGGGTCGCCTTCCGCCGGGAGGCGGTCGGTCTCGTACCGGACGCGGACGGGGTGACCGTGCGCTTCGCCGACGGCGCGGACGTGCGGGCCCGGTACGCGGTCGCCGCCGACGGGGGCCGCTCGACGGTGCGCCGGGCGCTGGGCGTCGGGATGACCGGCGAGGCGGTCGACCCCCTCCCCGCGCTGGTGGCGGACGTCCGCCTCACCGGCCTGGACCGCGACAACTGGCACTTCTTCCCGGGTGGCGGGGGCGGCGAGGGCGGTGACCTGCTCATGGCGCTCTGCCCGCTCGCGGGCACGGAGGACTTCCAGCTCGTGGCGCGGTTCCCGGAGGGCACCGCGGTGGACCCGTCCCCCGACGGCGTACGCGACCTCGTCGCCGCCCGCTCGCACCTCCGCCGCGAGGACGTGACCGACGTGCGCTGGGCTTCGGACTTCCGCCCGCGCGCGGCCCTGGCGGACCGCTTCCGCGAGGGCCGGGTCCTCCTCGTCGGCGACGCGGCGCACATCCACCCACCCGCCGGCGGCCAGGGCCTCAACACCAGCGTGCAGGACGCCTACAACCTGGGCTGGAAGCTGGGCGCGGTCCTGCGGGACGGCGCGCCCGCCTCGCTCCTCGACACCTACGAGGAGGAGCGGCGCCCCGTCGCCGCCGACGTGCTCCGCCTGTCGACGAGCGTGCACCGCGGCGAGACCCGCCGAGGCGGGGCGACCCGCCAACTCGGCCTCGGCTACCGCACCTCGTCCCTCACCGAGGAGACCCGCCGGACCCCGGGCCCGGTGAGGGCGGGCGACCGCGCCCCGGACGCGACGATGGGCGGGGTGCGGCTGTTCGACGCGTTCCGGGGGCCGCACTGGACCCTGCTGACCGCCGGCGCGGACCTGGCGCGGACGTACGGCACGGGGGTGTTCCTGATCCGCCCGGACGGCTACGTGGGCTGGGCGGGGGAGAGCGCGGAGGGCCTGGCCGCGTACACGGCACGCGTGGGGGTCGGGGACGCGTACCGGACCCTCGGCTGACCGCCACCGCGGCCCCGGGGCGCGCGGGCGCCCCGCCGCGGGCGGCCCGGGCGCCGGAGGGCGAGCCGAGAGGGGCCCGGGCGCCGGAGGGCGAGCCGGGAGAGGCCCGGGCGCTAGAGGGCCAGCCGGGAGAGGCCCGCGGCCACCGCGTCGGCGAAGGCGCGCACCCGGGCGTTCTCCCGGCCCGCGTGCCAGACCAGGCCGAGCGCCGACTCGGGCAGGCCGGTCACCGGTACGTACACGACGTCCCGCCGGGAGTGGTACTCGCTGGTCGGGCGGCAGAGCAGCAGCGCCCCCCGGTTGGCCGCCACCAGGGACAGGCCCTCCTGGAGGGTGCCGACGAGCGGTCCGCGCGGGATCGGGGCGCCGGACGGGGTGCGGGCGGGCGCCTGCGCCTCCCGCCAGTACTCCGGCGCCGGGGCGGCCACCCCGACGAGCGGCGAACCCGCCAGCTCCTCCACGTCCAGCAGGGACCGCTCCGCGAAGGGGTGCCGGCGGGAGACCGCCAGGCACTGCGGCTGGCGGGAGAAGACGGGCCCGAGCACCAGGCCGGGCTCCCGCACCGGCAGCAGCACCGCGGCGGTGTCCACCTCGTCCCGGTGCAGCGCGCCGAAGGGGTCGGAGAGCGGCAGCTCGGTGATCCGGGTCGCGCAGCCGGGGTGCCGGTCCTCGAACTCCCCGACCACCTCCATGAACCCGTACCCCGCCACGCCCTGGAAGCCGATGCGCAGCGGGCCGCCGTCGCCGAGGGCCGCCGCGCGGGCGTCCTCGACGGTGGCGCGCAGGGCGGCGTACGCGGGGCGGAGCGCGCCCAGGAAGTCCTCACCGAAGGGGGTCAGCCGCACCCGCCGGCTGGTGCGGTCCACCAGGCGGGCGCCGACGCGCCGCTCCAGCGCTCGGATCAGCTGGCTGACCCGGCCCTGGGAGACGTACATCCGCTCCCCGGTCCGCCCGAAGTGCAGCTCCTCCGCGAGGACCAGGAAGCACTCCAGTTCGCGGATCTCCACCGTCCCCACCGGCATCCGCTCCCCGGTGGTCGCTCCCGGTCCGGCGCCGGTCACGGTCACGCACCTCCCTGCGGCCCGTACGGGCGGCCCCGTGCGGTCCACGCTCCACGCCGTCGTTCCATTAGCCCCGCTCATGGAAGCATGAGGACTTCGTTCTTGTTCCGCCTCCGGCCCGGAAGTTGGCTGGGGCCATGGCGAAAATCGACGACCCGTCCGCCCTGTCCGCCCCGTCCGATCGGCCCGCCCCGCCCCTCCCGCCCGCGAGCGTGCCCGCGGGGGGCGGATGGCCCGCGGTGGCGGCGGTGGCGGCCGGGACCTTCACCGTCGTCACGTCGGAGATGCTGCCGGTGGGCCTGCTCACCCCGATCAGCGGCTCCCTGGGCGTGAGCGGGGGCACGGCCGGGTTGACGCTCACCGTCACCGGCCTGGTCGGCGCCCTCTCCGCGCCGCTGGTCACCGCGGCGGTGGGCCGGACCGACCGGCGCGTGGTGCTCTGCTCCCTGATGGTGCTGCTGGCGGCGGCCAACGCGCTGGCCGCCTGGTCGCCCGACTTCGCGGTCATGACGGCGGCCCGGGTGCTCGTCGGCGTCGGCATGGGCGGCGTCTGGTCGCTCGCGGGCGGGCTGGGGGCGCGGCTGGTCCCGGCCGGGTCCGTCGGGCCGGCCACCTCCGTGGTCTTCAGTGGCGTCGCCGTCGCCTCGGTGGTGGGGGTGCCGGCCGGCGCGTACCTCGGTGAACTGGCCGGCTGGCGCGGCTCCTTCCTCGCCGCCGCGGGGCTGGCCCTGCTGGTGGCGGCGGCCCTGGCCGTACTGCTGCCGCCGCTTCCCGCCGAGCGGGCGGTCGCACTGGGTGGCGTGGTGCGGCTGTTCGGCGACGCCCGGGTGGCCACCGGGCTCGCGGTGGTGGCCCTGCTGGTGACCGGCCACTTCGCCGCGTACACCTACGTCCGTCCGGTCCTGGAGGAGGTCTCCGGCGTCCGGGCCTCGATGATCGGCACGCTGCTGCTGGTGTACGGCGTGGCCGGCATCGCGGGCAACTTCGTCGCCGGCGCCCGGCTGGGCCGGTCGGTGCGCGGCACCGTGCTGGCGATCGGCCTGGCGCTGGCCGCCTCGGTGCTGCTGATCCCGCTGCTCGGGGTGTCCGTGGCGGGCGCCGCGGTCCTGCTGCTGGTGTGGGGCCTGGCCTACGGCGGCGTGTCGGTGAGCGCCCAGACCTGGCTGGCGCTGGCCGCCCCGGAGGCCCGGGAGGGCGTGACCTCGCTGTTCGTGGGCGTGTTCAACGGGGCCATCGCGCTGGGCGCCTTCGCGGGCGGCCTCGCGGTGAACGCCTCCGGCCCCCACGCGGTGCTGTGGCTGGGCGGCGCGCTGGCGCTCGGCGCCCTGCCGGTCACCCTCCTCGGACGGGCACCCGAGGTCTCCGTGCCGAGCACGGGGTCCGGGGGCTGAGTGAGGCGTTCGGCGAAGCCGGTTCCCGGGACCGGGCCGAGCGGCCGACCCGGCCCGGGGCCGTCCGCTCCTCCCCGGTCACCGGGCCGTACGGACGGCCCCGGCCCCGCCCCGGCACGTGCTCCCTACGGGCGGTTCCCGGTGTGCGCCGGCCCCGGCCCCGGCCGCGGCACGAGGACCAGCTCGGTCCGTACCGTCCCGCGCGGCACCGGCCCCTCCGTGACACCCCACCGGTCGGCCAGGGCGTCGACGATCAGCGGGCCGCGCCCGCTCTCGCTGCCGGCCGGAGAGGGCTTCGGGGGCACGCGGGCACCCGCTCGGCGCGGGTGCCGGTCACCTCGACGCCGCAGGGTCCGGCCGGCGTCGGTGAGGCGCGGGGCGGGCAGGAGGTCGCGCCCCGGCACCCTTCCGCGCAGGGCCGCGTCGGCGGTGGGTTCGGCGACGAGCCGGAGCGCGTCGTGCGCCGCCTCCCGCGGCACGTCGGTGCCGCGCGGCCACGCGGCGGCGAGCTCCCGCGCCTTGCGCGTTCAGTGGCCGGGGGTCACCGCTCCTGTTCGTTTCCGGAAGGGGACGAACGCGTCGGGGGGATGGTGCGGTACTTCGTGTAGGAGCGCAGAGTGAGCCGCTCCAGCCAGGCGTCTCCGGCGACGGCGTAGGTGAGTACCGGATAGTGCCACGTCCGCAGGTCCGTCAGGGTTTCGCGGAGCGCCCAGCGCGTCCACAACCGGGTGAGGTCCTCGGGGGCGGTTTCGTCGGCTCCGTCGTGGTGGAGGAGTTCGGCCGCGAGTTCACCGAGCGGCAGTGTCCGTCGGCCGCCGACCAGCGGCTGGAAGAGGTCGTCCACGCGTACTTCCGTCCGGCAGGGGCCGAGGGACTCCAGCCAGTCGGTGTCGAAGAACACCTGGCTGGAGCCGCTCGCGAGGCCGCGGTAGGCGTACTCGCGGGCCAGGATCGTGCTCCGGGTCGCTGTCGTCTTCGGCAGGGCCATCCCGGCGGCCCCCTCCAGAGCGAGGATCTTGGGGGCGACGACCTGGTCCTGAGCCGGTCGTCCCGCACGGGTCAGGTCGGTGCGCACGCCGTCGGCGAGTCCGACCGTGTAGTAGGGGAGCGGGTGGTCGGCGTCGACGCGTCTGCTGCCCTGGAGCGCCGCTGCCGCGTTGTAGACGTCGATGGTCCCGGGGTCGCACTGGAGGAAGCGCGGCAGCAACCGGCCTCCGCCGGGTGATATCAGGTCGCGTGCCGCGGACAGGACGGGGGCGTTGCCGCCCACGAGCTCCAGGCTGCGACGCAGGCACTGCCGGAAGTAGTCCAGCAGACTGCCTTCCGGGCGCGGTTCCGGCATGAGGTGGCGGAGCCTGCGCAGCGCCGGCTCGTGATCCCGGGGGCGGGCCAGGGTACGCAGGACGGCTTCCTCGTGCTTGGCGATGATGTCGCGGAGCCCGGGCGCGGCGATCCGCATGGGGACGGCGGTGATCGCCCGGTCGGGGCCAGCCAGACTCCACATGCCGTGCTTGCGGGAGGTCTCGCGGACGAGCCGCTCGACGGTCGTGGAGCGGTGCCGGGCCAGCACGGCGAGTGGCACCCGGCGGTCCAGCGCCGTGTAGTCGGCGCGCGCGAGGTTCGCGAAGAGCAGCCCGTCCGGGCAGAAGGCGGCCAGCGGCCGGCAGTTGGTCCAGCCCTTCTTGCTCAGCACCTCCTTGCGGATGACGCGGAACTCCCGCAGATCCTCCTCCCCACGGGCGACCCCCGCGTTGTCGATGTCGTCGATGACGTAGGTCCCGGCACCGCGGAACGCGAAGGCGATCGCCGGCGCGATCGTCCACGGGCTCTGGTACAGGGCGAGCGGAGGAACCGCCGAAGGCGCCACGTCGACCAGCCGCATGTCCGCGAGAGGGCCCGCCTGGTGGCCGGTCACCGTCGTACTCATGTCTCGTCCTCGCCCTCCGGTCGCGGATGGAAGGGGAAGTCGACGCCGACCCCGTCCCTGAGCGCCGTCCGGTAGGCCGCCCAGGAGAGCGCGAGATCCTGCCAGGGCAATCCGACCGGGGTGTAGACCGTCACCTGCTCGGCATCGGTCCTCGCCGGGACCGTCCCCTCGACGATCCGGCCCAGGACGGCTGCGGCATCCCCGCGCCGCAGGCCCGCACTGCCCAGCGCGCCGGACGTCACGGCCAGGTCGAGGTCGTCCACGATGACCCGGGCGTGCCGCAGCAGCTGGACGTCGAGCTCGGTCTTGCCCGGTTCGTCCGCTCCCAGCGAGGTGATGTGTGAACCCGGACGGACATCAGGAAGGTGCAGCAGCGGGCGGCGGGACCAGGTCGCGACGACGATGCTGCCGCAGTCGCGGGCGACCTCGCGCGCGCTGCCGACGACCCGGCATTCGAGCCCGGCTCGCTGCCAGGTCTCGGCCATCCGGTGAGCCCGCCGGTCGTCGACGTCGTGGATGAAGGCTCGCTCCACCGTGCGCAGCCGGGTCAGCCCGCGCAGCGTCATGTCCGCCTGGGCCCCGGCGCCGATGATCCCCACGGTGCGCGTTCCGGCCGCGCTGAGCAGGTCGGTGGCCAGAGCCGCCGACAGCCCGGTCCGCCACGCGGTCACGAAGGCGGAGTCCAGCAGCGCGAGCAACCGCCCCGTCCCCAGGTCGTGGAGGCAGACGATGCCGGAGATCGCCGGGTCGGCGCCGGGGAACTTCGCGTTCACCTTGACCGTGTAGGCGGGGATGCCCGCCAGCAGCCCCGGCAGCAGTACGGCGATGCTCCCCGGCGACGCCGGCAGGTCCTGGTGGACGCGTCGCGGGGGCGCCGGCGCGGCGAGGGCGGCGACGAAGCCCCGGCGCAACGCCCGGACACCGGCCTGCGGCGTGAGCAGCCGGCGCAGTTCGGCGGCGCCGAGCAGCAGTGTCACGAGAGAACCCCCGCCTCCCGCCGGTGTCGGAACCGGACGGCCGCCAGCCTACCGAAGGCCGTGGCGGCGGCTCCCGCGACGAGCAGGGGTGCGCTCACCACCGTCATGGGGCGTCCCTTCCGGACTGGCCGGGGGCCGTTCCCGTCCGGCCGCACACGGCGACGATGGCACCCAAGGCCGTGGAGGCGAGACCGGCGAACAGCAGTGCCGTGTCGACACCGAGGAACCTGCCGAGGACCACAGCCGAGACGGCGCTGCCGAGGAACGCTCCCCCGTAGGCGATGGACCGGCAGGTCCCGGCCACGCGTCCCAGCAGTTCTCCGGGAACGACCGTCTGGCGCATGGCACGCCAGTACACGGTGTAGAGCACCGTGCCGGTGGCGAAGGCGATCTGCGCGATGACGACGGCGCCCAGCGAGGTGAGGACCCCCAGGCCGGCCACGGCCGCACCCTGCAGGGCCACCGACAGCCCCATGACCACGAGGTAACCGCGGGAGGGCGCCCTCCAGGACAGCAGGAGCGCGATGGCGACGGACGTCACCCCGGACGCCGCGAACACGAGCCCCACGGTGTCCGCTCCCAGGCCGAGGTCGTGCTGCATGCGGTAGACCACCATGGGCTCGTACGCGCCGAACACGAAGTTGACCACGGTGCTCGTGAGGACGCCGACGCGGACGGCGGTGTCGCCGGTGACGAGGTACCGCATCCCGGTGGCCAGGTCACGCCACTGGCTCGCCAGGCCCCCGCGGGCGGGCTCCACGGGGCGCGCCGGTGAAGTGATGCGGTGGAGCAGCAGGTAGGCCACGACGAAGGAGACGCTGTTGATCAGTACGGCCTGCTCGGGGGCGAGACGGCTGACGGCGAAACCCGCCGCCGCGGGACCCAGTACGACGCAGGCCGTTCGCGACGCCTCGGTGGCGGCGTTCGCGCGGGGCAGCGCGTGGTGGGGGACGAAGTGGGGCAGGGCGCTGTCGAAGCTCGCCGCGGCCACCGGAGCCATGAGGCCCAGCAGGACCGCGATCACGGCCAGCCCCCCGACGCTGACGTGCGTGGCGGAGAACACCGCGTAGGCCAGCAGCAGCGCCAGCGCCGAGCACAGGTGACACAGCCGGAGCAGCCTGACACGGTCCTGGCGGTCGGCCAGCACGCCTCCCCAGACGCCCGTGAAGACCTGCGGGAGCAGGGCACAGGCGTAGACGAGGCTCATGGCCGAGGCGGTCCCGCCCACCTGGTAGACGATCAACGGCACGGCGAGGACGTAGAACTCGTCCCCGGCGACATTGACCGTGTACGCGGCCCAGAGGCGGGCGAAGCGACCTGCCGGAGCGGCGGACGGCGGGCGGGACTTCGGGAGCGGTTCTGTCGTCACAGGCTGAAGTAGTCGACCTTCAGACGGGGGATGTAGTTGGACACGTCCGAGTAGTACAGGATGATCCCGTCGTTGTACTGGTCGAACGAGTGCTTGAGGTCGTGCAGGTTGTTGACCGCGCGGTGCGCCTGCTCCGCGGGGATGTACTTGCGTCCCTCCAGAGCCTCCTCCAGCAGGCCGGTGTGGTTCGCCTCGACGTCCGTCCTGACGTGGGAGACCAGCGGTTCGAGGCAGTCCTTCGGATAGCCGTAGGCCTCGGCCAGCCGCTGCAGGGTCTCGGCACCCTCGACGGTCTCCGTGCCACGGGCCTCGAAGAGCTTCGTGCACGCCAGGTACCCGAGGGTGTCCTCCCGCGCGATCTCGCAGAGGTTGTTGGTCCACGACCAGGTGCCGATGATGGGGTGGGCGTTCTCCACCTCTTCCTTGGTCAGGCCCATGCGGATGAGGCTGTCCCGGGCCATCCAGGCATGATCGTATTCCTCGGCGAGATACTCCGAGAGCAGCCTCTTCCACTGAGGGTCCGAGCAGTGGGCGATGGCCGTGGAGATGTGGCGGCTCGCCGAGTTTATGTAGTGGTACGTTTCCAGGACGAGTCCCAGGAAGACCTCCTTGCGGTACTCCTGGTTTTCGAGACCGGACCACAGGCGGTGATAGCCGATCTGCTCGGTCCACATGGCCGTGGACTTGTCGATCTGCTTCAGGAAGACATCGACGGGGATGTTCTCGAGTTCGGAATTCTCCTCGCGCAGCAGTCCCTGCTCCGCAAATGCGTTGACTATCCCGAGCACGTCTTCCGGGGTGACGTGCGTGATCTCCGAGATCTGCTGGATCGTGTGGCGGCCGTCCAGGTAGCGCTTGAGGTTCAGGAAGTCCTTGAGCTGTGCACCGTGCTGCTCCAGCTGGAAGTGCTGGTCACCGACGATCATGAGCACGTCGTCCCCGCTGCTGGGGACGAAGAAGGTGCAATGCCTGAGACGCGGGCGGAATTCCAGGTCACGCTTGAGCATGCGGCGATCCTTTCGTCAAACAACGAAGGGGAGGCACACGGGTGTGCCTCCCCTTCGTCACTGATGGTCGTCAGCCACAGAGAACGGCACCAGCGATCTTGCTCATCGCGGGCTTCTCGACCGGCTTGATGGTGATGGACATGAGAATCACCTTGCCCTCTCTACAGGAAGAAGGCCGGGTTTTCCGGCCCATAGAAAAACTTAGGCGCAGCCGTCCAGTCTCATCAATACCGAAATCAGGATTTTACATTCCGGCGGCTTGATTTATTCCCTCGGACTCGTTTTTGTCGGTGCCTTTATCCTGTTTTGTGTGGCGTGCGGCGAGGGATCGCCCTCCCGGCTTTGACGTGAAACCGGCGGCGGCCGGCTCACCGGGCCGGTTCGAGGCGACCGCGCACCGGTGCGGGGAGGGGGTGGGGCAGAATCGGCCCCATGACAAGCCCTGAGCAGCCCGGAGAGTCCGGGAAGACGTCCGAGCCCGCCTACGCCGACCGCTCCTACCGGTCGGCACCGGCCATGGTGGGCGGTGCGCTGCTGCTCGGCATCGGCCTGTGGATGGGCGGCGACGCCCTGTTCCGCGGTGGCGGCCGTACGCCCTGGACGGCGGCGGCCGCGCTGCTGCTGGGGGTGCCGCTGGTGGTGGCGTTCACCCTCCGCCCCGCCGTGTTCGCCAACGACGACCGGATGCGGATCCGCAACCCGTTCCGCACCGTCGTCGTGCCCTGGGCGGCGGTGGAGTCGCTGCGGGCCACGTACTCGACCGAGCTCGTGACGCGCGGCGGCGCGAAGTACCAGCTGTGGGCCGTGCCCGTCTCGATGCGGCAGCGGAAGCTCAACGCGCGCAGCGGCGGCAAGGTCCTGGTCGGCGCCGAGAGCACCATCCACGAGCTGCGGACGCTCGCCGAGCAGAACGCCGTCCGCCCCACCGCGAAGGGCGAGCCCGAGATCCGCTGGGCGTACGAGGTCATCGCCCCCGCCCTGCTGGGCCTGGTCGCCCTGGTGGTCCTGCTGGCCACGGGCTGAGCGCGGCCACGCGACTGCACGCGAAGGGGGGCCGGGAGGAGCCCGCGCAGGCTCCTTCCGGCCCCCCTTTCGCTCCGTACGGCTCAGATGCCCGCGGCCGCCGCCAGGTCGCGCTTCAGGGCGTCCAGCGTCCGGGCCGCCCGGGTGCGGGCGTCGGCCAGCTCCCCGGCGCCGGCGACCGGGACGATGACCTCCAGGTAGCACTTCAGCTTGGGCTCCGTGCCGCTCGGGCGGACGATGATCCGCGCCCCGTACTCGCCCTCCAGGTAGTACCGCAGGCCGTCCGTGGGCGGCAGGTCCCCGGCGCCCCGCGCCAGGTCCTCCGCGCGCGCCACCGTCAGGCCCGCCAGCTCCGACGGCGGCACCTCCCGCAGGCGGCGCATCGCGTCGGTGATCACGCCCAGGTCCTGGACGCGGACCGACAGCTGGTCCGTCGCGTGCAGGCCGTGCTCGACGGCCAGGTCGTCCAGCAGGTCCGACAGCGTGCGGCCCTGCTCCTTCAGCTCCGACGCCAGCTCCGCGACCGCCAGCGCCGCCGTGATGCCGTCCTTGTCGCGGACGCCCTCCGGGTCGACGCAGTAGCCGAGCGCCTCCTCGTAGCCGTACCGCAGGCCCTCGACGCGGGCGATCCACTTGAAGCCGGTCAGCGTCTCCGCGTGCCCCACGCCCGCCGCCGCCGCGATCCGCCCCAGCAGCGACGACGACACGATCGACTCGGCGAACACGCCCTTCGCGCCCCGGCGCACCAGGTGCTCCGCGAGCAGCGCGCCCACCTCGTCGCCGCGCAGCATCCGCCACCCGCCGTCGGCCGCCGCGTCCGGCACGGCCACCGCGCAGCGGTCCGCGTCCGGGTCGTTGGCGATGACGAGGTCCGGGCCCGCCTCCCGCGCCTTCGCGAAGGCCAGGTCCATCGCGCCCGGCTCCTCCGGGTTCGGGAACGCGACCGTCGGGAACTCCGGGTCCGGCTCCGCCTGCTCCTCGACCAGCACCGGCGCGGGGAAGCCCGCCCGCGCGAACGCCGCCAGCAGCACGTCCTTGCCGACGCCGTGCATCGCCGTGTACACGACCCGCGCCGTGCGCGGCGCGCCCGGCGTCAGCACCTTGTCCGTACGGGCCAGGTACGCGTCCAGCACCTCGTCGCCGAGGACCTCCCAGCCGTCCTCCGCGCGCGCCACGTCCGCCAGCGACCGCACCGCGAGGATCTCCGCGGCGATCTCCGCGTCCGCCGGCGGCACGATCTGCGACCCGTCGCCCAGGTACACCTTGTAGCCGTTGTCGCGGGGCGGGTTGTGGCTCGCGGTCACCTCGACGCCCGCGACCGCGCCCAGGTGCCTTATGGCGTACGCCAGGACGGGCGTCGGCAGCGGACGCGGCAGCAGCGCCGCCCGCAGCCCCGCGGCGACCATCACGGCGGCCGTGTCGCGGGCGAAGTCGGCCGACTTGTGGCGGGCGTCGTACCCGATCACGACCAGGCCGTCGCCCCGCCCCTTCGCCCTCAGGTACGCGGCGAGGCCCGCCGCGGCGCGGATGACGACCGCGCGGTTCATCCGCATGGGCCCCGCGCCCAGCTCGCCGCGCAGCCCGGCCGTGCCGAACTGCAGCGTGCCGGCGAAGCGGGCGGCGAGCTCGGCGAGGTCCCGGTCGGCGACGAGCCGCGCCAGCTCGTCGCGGGTCTCCTCGTCGGGGTCCTCGGCCAGCCACGCCTCCGCCTGCGCGATGAGGTCCTGCTGCTCCTGCGGCGGGTTCTGCTGCACGGGGTCTGCCTCTCTGGTGTCGTCGTACGCGGTCCCGGCGTGCACGGTCCCGCCGTACGCGGTGGTGTCGTACGCGTCGCGTGATCGGGGTGGGGGTCCGGTACCGGGTGCCCGCCGGGCGCCGGCCCCACTCCGCGCGGCCGCGCCGCCCCTACGCGGGGGACGGCCCGGCCGCGCGGACCGGTCTCAGATGCGCTCCAGCACGCGCGTGAGCAGCTCGCCCATCCGCGCGGCCGAGTCGCGGCCCGCCTGGAGGACCTCCTCGTGGTTCAGCGGCTCACCCGAAAGGCCCGCGGCCAGATTGGTGACGAGGGAGATGCCGAGGACCTCCGCGCCGGCCTCGCGCGCCGCGATGGCCTCCAGGACCGTGGACATGCCGACCAGGTCGCCGCCGAGCACGCGGACCATGTTGATCTCGGCCGGGGTCTCGTAGTGCGGGCCGGGGAACTGGACGTAGACGCCCTCCTCCAGGGACGGGTCCACCTCCTTGCACATGGCGCGCAGCCGCGGCGAGTACAGGTCGGTCAGGTCGACGAAGTTCGCGCCCTCGATGGGGGAGGCGGCCGTCAGGTTGATGTGGTCGCTGATCAGGACCGGCTGGCCGGGGCGCATGCCCTCGCGCAGGCCGCCGCAGCCGTTGGTGAGGACGACGGTCCGGCAGCCCGCCGCGACGGCGGTGCGCACGCCGTGGGCGACGGCGGCGACGCCGCGGCCCTCGTAGAAGTGCGTACGGCCGAGGAAGACCAGGGCGCGCTTCTCGCCCACGCGGTACGAGCGGATCCTGCCGCCGTGCCCCTCGACGACCGGCGGGGGGAAGCCCGGCAGCTCGGTGACCGGGAACTCGGCCTCCGGTGCGCCGAGCGCGTCGGCGGCCGGGGCCCAGCCGGAGCCCATCACGAGGGCGACGTCGTGGTTCTCGGCACCCGTCAGCTCGCGCAGGCGCGCGGCGGCGTCCTGGGCGGCGGCGTGGGGGTCGTCCTGGCGGTGGTCCGGGATAACAGATGCGTTCACGCGGACGAGGGTAACCCGTCCGGGCCTACGCGCGTAGATGACAGGGCCCACGGTGTTCGTATCGTTGTCTTGTCGCTTTCGACGAACCGGCCGGTACGCGGTCAGCAGGGGCGTTTGCGCAGTTCCATCACGTAGTCGTGGGGGGCGCCCGCGGACTCGGCGGCGTCGGCGATCTCGCCCAGGTAGCGGGCGGAGGGGAGGCCGCCCTCGTACCCGTTGAGGACGTACACCCAGGCGGGCTCCTCGCCGTCCAGGGTGTGCACGCGGACCCGCATGCGGCGGTAGATGTCGAGGCCGACGCCCTCCCAGCGGTCCATCGAGTCCTCGTCCATGGGGGCGACGTCGTACAGGGCGACGAAGACCTGCGAGCGCGGGGCCTCCACGATCGTGGCGAGCGCCCCCTCCCAGCCCATCTGCTCCCCGCCGAAGGTCAACCTCCAGCCGTTCAGCCAGCCCGTGCCGCGCAGCGGGGAGTGCGGGGCGCGGCGGGTCATCAGCCGCGCGTCGAGGTTGCCGGCGTACGCGGCGTAGAGCGACATGAGACCGAGGGTACGGGAGGCCCCCCCTCCCACGCCCCCTCACCCGGGCACGCGACCGGGGCTCCGGGGCCCCGCGCGCCGGGTCCGGGGGCCCCGGGCCGAGACCGGCGGCGGGGTGCGGGAGAATGACGCTGGATCGAACAGTGCGGGACAATGACGTACGTACTCCCATCCCATGAGGACAACCCCGACCCCTGGGCCCACCCGTCCGCGGGGTCGCCGTGACGAGAGCGCGAGGCGTGACCCCAGTGACCCGGATCGTGATCATCGGTGGCGGACCCGGCGGATACGAGGCGGCCCTGGTGGGCGCCCAGCTCGGCGCGGAGGTGACCGTCGTCGACTGCGACGGCCTCGGCGGAGCGTCCGTCCTGACGGACTGCGTCCCTTCGAAGACACTCATCGCGACGGCCGAGGTCATGACGACCTTCGACTCCTCGTACGAGGAGCTGGGCATCATCGTCGCCGACGACACCCCGCACAAGGAGCAGGCCGCCCGCGTCGTCGGCGTCGACCTCGGCAAGGTGAACCGCCGGGTGAAGCGCCTCGCGCTCGCCCAGTCGCACGACATCACCGCCTCCGTCACCCGCGCCGGCGCCCGCGTGATGCGCGGCCGCGGCCGCCTCGACGGGGCGCAGGACCTCGACGGCTCCCGCCGCGTCGTCGTCACCGCCGCGGACGGCACGGAGGAGACCCTCACCGCCGACGCCGTGCTCATCGCGACCGGCGGCCACCCCCGCGAGATCCCCGACGCCCAGCCCGACGGCGAGCGCATCCTCAACTGGACGCAGGTGTACGACCTCGACGAGCTGCCCGAGGAGCTCATCGTGGTCGGCTCCGGCGTGACCGGCGCCGAGTTCGCCGGCGCGTACCAGGCGCTCGGCTCGCGCGTCACGCTCGTCTCCTCCCGCGACCGCGTCCTGCCGGGCGAGGACCCGGACGCGGCGGCCGTCCTGGAGGACGTGTTCCGCCGCCGCGGCATGAACGTCATGGCCCGCTCCCGCGCCCAGTCCGCGAAGCGCGTCGGCGACCGCGTCGAGGTCACCCTCGCGGACGGCCGCGTCATCTCCGGCACGCACTGCCTGATGGCGGTCGGCGCCATCCCCAACACGGCCGGCATGGGCCTGGAGGAGGCGGGCGTCCGCCTCAGGGACTCCGGTCACATCTGGACCGACAAGGTGTCCCGCACGTCCGCGCCCGGCGTGTACGCGGCCGGCGACGTGACCGGCGTCTTCGCCCTCGCCTCGGTCGCCGCCCAGCAGGGCCGGATCGCGATGTACCACTTCCTCGGCGAGACGGTCGCGCCGCTGGACCTGAAGACGGTCTCCTCGAACGTCTTCACCGACCCCGAGATCGCCACCGTCGGGTACACGCAGGCCGACGTCGACGCCGGGAAGATCGACGCCCGCGTCGTGAAGCTGCCGCTGCTGCGCAACCCGCGCGCGAAGATGCAGGGCATCCGGGACGGCTTCGTGAAGATCTTCTGCCGTCCGGGCACCGGCATCGTCGTCGGCGGCTGCGTCGTCGCGCCGCGGGCGAGCGAGCTGATCCACCCGATCTCGGTCGCGGTCGACAACAACCTGACGGTCGAGCAGATCGCGAACGCGTTCACCGTGTACCCGTCGCTGTCGGGCTCGATCGCGGAAGTGGCCCGGCAGTTGCACACCCGGAAGACCACCGCGGAGGCGTGAGGCCGCGTCTGCCGGGGGGCAACTCCCGGCAGAACCTGGCAAGTCAGGTCATCGAGCGGTCGCGGACCGTTCACGGACGGAGCCGCCTATAGCACTCGGTGGCTCCGTCTGTTCGCAAATTCTCCGAATCGGCCCGTGCGCCTGCAAAGGGCCGGTTGCTGGGGTTACTGTCAGTTCCGTGTTCGCTGCAGAACGTCGCCAGTTGATCCTTGAAATGGTGCGTGCCAACGGAGCGGTGTCGCTCCGGGAGCTCGCCCGCGTCGTCCAGACCTCCGAAGTGACCGTCCGGCGGGACGTGCGGGCGCTCGAGGCCGAAGGACTCCTCGACCGCCGGCACGGCGGTGCGGTGCTGCCGGGCGGTTTCACGCGGGAGTCCGGCTACCCGCAGAAATCCCATCTCGCGACGGCGGAGAAGACGGCGATCGCCGACGTCGCCGCCGGGCTCGTCCAAGAGGGCGAGGCGATCGTCGTCGGCGCCGGTACGACGACGCAGGAGCTGGCCCGCCGGCTCGCCCGCGTCCCCGGGCTGACCGTGGTGACCAACTCCCTGCTGGTCGCCCAGGCGCTGGCGCACGCCAACCGCGTCGAGGTGGTCATGACCGGGGGGACGCTGCGCGGCTCCAACTACGCGCTGGTCGGCAGCGGCGCGGAGCAGTCCCTGCACGGGCTGCGCGTGTCGCGGGCGTTCCTGTCCGGTGCGGGGCTCACCGCGGAGCGCGGGCTGTCCACGTCGAACATGCTGTCCGCGAGCGTCGACCGGGCACTGGTCCAGGCGGCGGCGGAGGTCGTGGTCCTCGCGGACCACACCAAGCTCGGTACGGACACGATGTTCCAGACCGTCCCCACGGACACGATCACGCGCCTGGTGACGGACGAGCCGCCCGCCCACGACGAACGGGCGGCGATGGAGCTCCAGGCCCTCGCCGACCAGGGCGTCCAGATCACCGTCGCGGGCGGCGGCCCCGGCACGTCCGCCGCGGAGGGCGCGCGGCAGCCCCGCCACCACCGCCGGGACGTGCCCCTGCCCGGCCAGCGCGGCGCCCGCCACCCGGGCCCCCAGCTCCGCAGCGCCCCCCTGCCCCCGGACCACCAGGAGCGCCAGGCCCGCGTCGCCGACCTCCGCCGCCGCTGACGCCCCCTCCCACCCGGGCCCCACCCCGCCCGCCGGGGCGCGGCCCCACCGGCGGCACCCCGTACGACGGACCGCTCACGAGCCGGTGCCGTCACGGGCCCCGGGTTCGTCCCCGTCCCCAGCCCCGGGCCCGGACCCGGACCCGTCCCCCTCCCCGGTTCCGCTTGCGGAGGCGAAGGCGCGGAGGCGGGCCGCCGTCTCCTCGTCCATCGGGAAGAACGCCTCCACCGCCAGTTCGGAGAGCGTCACGTCCGCCGGCGCGCCGAAGGTGGCGATCATGCTGAAGAAGGACATATCCCCGTACGGCGTGCGGATGCGCAGCGGGACGGCGATGCCCGTCGGGTCCACCGGGCCGGGCGCCGGGTCCAGGCCGGGAGGCGGCGGGTAGGCGGACACCTCCTCGTACAGGTCCCGCAGGTCGCGGCGGCCGGTGGCGGCGGCCTGGTGGCGGAGGCGGCCGAGGGCGTGGGCGCGGACCTCCGCGAAGTTCAGGCACCGGGGGGCCAGGCCCTCCGGATGGAGGATCAGCCGCATCACGTTCCCGCCCGACTCGGTCAGGCGCGGCGGCACGAAACCGAGCAGCACGGACATCGCACGGTTGTGGTCGACGATGTTCCACATCCCGTCGACGGCGGCGGCCGGATGGGGCTCGTGGCGCAGCAGCATCGTCCTCAGCGCGGCGCGGGCCATCGCCATCCGCTCGCTCCCCAGTGGGCTCTCCCGGTACGCGGGGGCGTAACCGGCCGCCAGCAGCAGGCCGTTGCGGTCGCGCAGGGGCACGTCGAGGTGGTCGGCGAGCCGGAGCACCATCTCCCGGCTGGGCCGGGCGCGGCCGGTCTCCACACAGGACAGGTGCCGCGTGGAGGTGTCCGCCCGCAGCGCCAGGTCGAGCTGGCTGAGCTTCCTGCGCTGCCGCCACTCGCGGAGTAACCGCCCCACACGGGGCGGGTCGTCGGTCTTCACCGCTCCACCGTACGCACCACCGGGGCGGGCGCCATGACCCGTGAGGTCATGGAGTGCGCGACCCGGCGCGTGCCACGGTGGGCCCCACCCCACGAGGAGGAGGACCGCGATGACGCACGCCCCGCCCACGACCGGTACGGCCCCGCCCCCGCCGGACGCCGCCCGGTTCCTGCGCACGGTGCTGCGCGTGGACGCCCTCAGCACCGCCGTGACGGGTCTCGTGCTGGTCGCCGCCGCGGGGCCGCTCGGTTCCGCCACCGGGATGCCGGTCGCGTTCGCGGTCGCTTTCGGCGTCTTCCAGATCGGCGGGGCGGTCGCGCTCGCCCTGATCGCGGGCCCCCCGGTGATCCCGCCCGCGCTCGTCCGGGCCGTGGTCGCCGTCAACGGGACCTGTGCCGTCGCGTGCGCCGCCGTGGCGTTCGGCGGCTTCCTGCCGCTCACGGGGTTCGGCGTCGTCTTCATGCTGATCGGCGCGCTCGTCGTGGCGGTCTACGCGGCGCTGGAGTACACCGGGCTGCGCCGGGCGGCGCCCGCGGACCTCAGGGCTTCACACCGCGCAGGGTGAGCGTGAGGAGGCGGTCCGCCAGGGCGTCGTCCCTCGGGTCCTGCTCCGCCGCCAGGGCTATCGCGTTCGTCAGTTGCAGCAGGTCGCCGATGGACACGTCGTGCCGTACCACGCCCGCCTCCTGCGCACGGGTCAGCAGGCGGGCGCCCGCCTCGCGGAGCGGGTCGTTGCACTGCGACAGCGCCGAAGTCGGGTCGTACGACGCCGACATCAGCGCCCGCGCCAGGCCCCGGTACTCGCCCGCGTGGGTGACGACCGCGCGGAGCCACTCCACGAGCGCCGCGCACGGCTCGTCCGCCTCCGCCAGTTCGCGGGAACGGGCCAGCAGGGCGGTCACGGCGTCCTGGAACACCGCGTTCATCAGGGCGTGCCGGTTCGGGAAGTGGCGGTACAGCGTGCCGATCCCCACGCCCGCACGCCGGGCGATGTCCTCCAGCGCCGCGTCCGTGCCCTGCTCCGCGAAGGCCGCGCGCGCCACCCGCAGCAGCCGCTCGTGGTTGCGGCGGGCGTCGGCGCGCATCGGCCTGGTCGTCGTCATCCGGCGGTCCTCCCTCGTCCCTCCAGGATGCCATCGCGCGGACGGTCCAAGGGGCACGCGGGCGCGGGGGCCGGGTACGGCGCGGGAGGTGCCTCGTGAAACTGATGGGACGGGGCTGGGGGCGGGAGGGTAGGCCGCCCCCCTGTACCGCTCGTGGAGCCGAAGGGGCGCGCGGGTGTCGACAGGCCGATCGCGCGCAGACCCCGAGGAACGATGGGGGTACCCCCGGACGAAGTCTGGGGGAGGTTGAGCACGTTCGGCCTGTCGACACCCGCTCACAGCGCCCCGGAGGCGGAACGAGCCGGAGAGGGGTGCTGAGCACGTTCACCGTCCCGACACCCGCTCACAGCGCCCCGGAGGCGGAGCGAGCCAAAGAACTCAGTCCTTGATCTCGCAGATCGCCGCACCCGACGTCACGGACGCGCCGACCTCCGCGGTCAGGCCCTTCACGGTGCCCGCGCGGTGCGCGTTCAGCGGCTGCTCCATCTTCATGGCCTCCAGGACGACGATCAGGTCGCCCTCCTCGACCGTCTGGCCCTCCTCGACGGCCACCTTCACGATGGTGCCCTGCATCGGGGAGGTCAGCGTGTCGCCGGACGCGGCCGACGAGGCCTTCTTCTTCGCGCGCCGCTTCGGCCGGGCGCCGGCCGCCAGGCCCGTACGGGCCAGGCTCATGCCGAGCGACGACGGCAGCGACACCTCGAGGCGCTTGCCGCCCACCTCGACGACGACCGTCTCGCGGCCCGTCTCCTCGTCCTCCGCGTCGGCGGGAGCGGCGAACGGCTTGATCTCGTTGACGAACTCCGTCTCGATCCACCGCGTGTGGATCTTGAACGGGCCTTCCGCCGGGGCGAACGCCGGGTCCGCGACGACCGCGCGGTGGAACGGGATGGCCGTGGCCATGCCCTCCACCTGGAACTCGGCCAGCGCGCGCCGCGCCCGCTCCAGTGCCTGCTGCCGGGTCGCGCCCGACACGATCAGCTTCGCCAGCAGGGAGTCCCAGGCCGGGCCGATGACGCTGCCCGACTCGACGCCCGCGTCCAGCCGGACGCCCGGGCCGGACGGCGGGGCGAACGTGGTGACCGTGCCCGGCGCGGGCAGGAAGCCCCGGCCCGGGTCCTCGCCGTTGATGCGGAACTCGAAGGAGTGGCCGCGCACCTCCGGGTCGCCGTAGCCGAGCTCCTCGCCGTCCGCGATGCGGAACATCTCCCGTACGAGGTCGATGCCGGTGACCTCCTCGGTCACCGGGTGCTCGACCTGGAGGCGGGTGTTGACCTCCAGGAAGGAGATCGTGCCGTCGTTGCCGACCAGGAACTCGACGGTGCCCGCGCCGACGTAGCCGGCCTCCTTGAGGATGGCCTTCGACGCCCGGTACAGCTCGGCGTTCTGCTCGGCGGTGAGGAACGGCGCCGGGGCCTCCTCCACCAGCTTCTGGTGGCGGCGCTGCAGGGAGCAGTCGCGCGTCGACACGACGACGACGTTGCCGTGCCGGTCGGCCAGGCACTGCGTCTCCACGTGCCGCGGCCGGTCCAGGTACCGCTCCACGAAGCACTCGCCGCGGCCGAACGCCGCGACGGCCTCGCGGACGGCCGAGTCGTACAGCTCGGGGACCTCTTCGAGCGTGCGGGCCACCTTCAGGCCGCGGCCGCCGCCGCCGAACGCCGCCTTGATCGCGATCGGCAGCCCGTGCTCCCGGGCGAACGCGACGACCTCGTCCGCGCCGGAGACCGGGTCGGGCGTCCCGGCGACCAGCGGCGCGCCGGCGCGCTGCGCGATGTGACGCGCCGCCACCTTGTCGCCGAGGTCCCGGATCGCCTGCGGCGGCGGGCCGATCCAGACGAGGCCGGCGTCGATGACGGCCTGGGCGAACTCCGCGTTCTCCGACAGGAAGCCGTAACCCGGGTGGACCGCGTCGGCCCCCGAGTCCTTGGCCGCCTGAAGCACCTTCGCGATGTCCAGATAGCTGGCCGCCGGGGTGTCACCGCCCAGGGCGAACGCCTCGTCCGCCGCACGGACGTGCAGGGCGTCCCGGTCCGGATCGGCGTAGACGGCTACGCTCGCGATCCCGGCGTCCCGGCAGGCACGGGCGACACGGACAGCGATTTCGCCACGGTTGGCGATGAGCACCTTGCGCACGATGGCTCCCTCCATTCCCAAAACACGCTGAGTTTAGGGACTGCCGACACGACGTTTCGACTCTTCCCCGGTCGTGAGGTTGCCCACACGGAGCGTGATGCGGGGCTCGCTCGGACCCGAAACCCCTTGCCCCGCCTCGGTACGCAGGGCTTCTTGACTGCACAGTAGCCCCGGGGTGTGGCCAAGGTCTCTGTTCTGGGGGCCAGCGGGGTGTCCTGTTTCTTTGTGGAGTCCCTACGAATGGACGAATGATTCTTTGCCGCGACGCCGTGACCCTTGCCCGGGGGTTTACTCGTGAGTAGCCTGCGCGTTGTCGTCCGTACCGCTGGTAACAGGCAGGGGGTACCCGTGGTGAACCGCAGACCGATAGCGCTGACGGCGGCCGTCGTGCTGTTCGCCCAGGCGGTGGGCGTCGTGCTGCTGCACGGCGTGCTCGCGGCGATCCTGTCGAACCAGCGGATGTCCCTGGCGGGCCTCGACCCGGACGTGATGATCACCGGCACCTGGGTGATGGGCGGCGTCTTCGGCGCGTACCTCGTGCTGTGCGGCGCCGTGCTGCTCCGCGCGGGCGTCCGCCGCTCCGCGCCCGGCCGGTGGGGTCGCGTCCTGCTGATCACCTGCGCGGTCACCCACGCGGTGCTGGGCGCCGTGCTCGTCGGCCTCAGCGGCTGGGTGGCCTTCACGTGGATGATGGTGGTCATGGGACTGGTGGTGCTGTCCCTCATCGCGTACGGAGCGCCCGGGGCCCCCGCCGCGGCGGACACGGACGACCGCCCGGACGACCGGCCCGACGGCCCGGCCGGGGAGGTCCCGCAGCCCGCGTGACGCGCCCCCGCCCGCGACCGCCTCGCGCCCGCCACCGCCCTACGCCCACAAGTCGGTCACGGCCACGCCCAGTTGCCGCAGGAGGCGCCGCAGCAGCGGCAGCGACAGGCCGATGACGTTGCCCGGGTCGCCGTCGATGCCGTCGATGAACGGCGCCGAGCGGCCGTCCAGGGTGAAGGCGCCCGCCACGTGGAGCGGTTCGCCGCTGGCGACGTACGCGGCGATCTCCTCGTCCGTCGGGTCGCCGAAGCGGACCAGCGTGGAGGCGGTCGCGGAGGCGTACCGCTTCGCCGCCGTGTCGTGGACGCAGTGGCCGGTCTGCAGGACGCCGACGCGGCCGCGCATGGACTTCCAGCGGGCGACGGCCTCCTCGGCGTCGGCGGGCTTGCCGAGCGCCCGGCCGTCCAGCTCCAGCACCGAGTCGCAGCCGATCACCAGCGCGCCGGACACCTCCGGGCGGGCCGCCACCAGCGACGCCTTCGCCTCGGCGAGGGCCAGGGCCAGCTCGGCGGGGGTCGGGGCGGTCACCCTGCTCTCGTCGAAGCCGCTGACGACGACCTCGGGGGAGAGCCCGGCCTGACGCAGCAGTCCGAGGCGGGCGGGGGACGCGGAGGCGAGAACGAGGCGACGCTGAGCAGTCATGCCGCCATCGTATGCAGCCCGGCCGCCCCGGGCCCGGGGTCCGGCACGCCGTGCCCGCTCCCGGCCGTGCCCGCTCCCGACCGTGTCCGGCTCCCGGCCCTGCCCGCTCCCGGCCGGGACGTCAGCGCAGCCCGGCGGCGAACATCGCCACGAGCATCGCCAGCGCCAGCAGGACGCCGGCGCGGCGGAGCATGGCCTGCATGGCCCGCATCTCCTCGGGCGGTTCGTTCTCGGGGTCGGACCACAGCATCCTTCGATCCTGCGGACCGCGGGCCCGTCCCGCCTGAGTACGCGTACTCAGGCGGCCCCCGCGAACGGACTAGACCACTGCGGCTACGCCGGCCAGTAGCTCCGCGTCCAGGACCGCGGCCCCGGGGACGGCGGCAGGCCGCGCGCGATGCGCGTGGGCGAGGACCAGGCCTCCGGACCCCGCGGCGGCGCGCCCGCCGCCTCGGCGGCGGCCGTCGCCGCGGCGCGCGCCCTGACCACCGCCAGGGCGGCGGCGAGCTCCTCGGGGGTCGGGTTGCCCCGTACGACCTTGATCATCGAGGCTCCTCACAGGGGGATGTTGCCGTGCTTCTTCGGGGGCAGGTTTTCCCGCTTGGTGCGCAGCTGACGCAGACCGCGGACGATCTGCGCGCGGGTCTCGGACGGCATGATCACCGCGTCGATGTAGCCGCGCTCCGCCGCCGTGTACGGGTTGAGCAGCGTGTCCTCGTACTCCTGGATCAGCCGGGCGCGCAGCGCCTCCCGCTCGTCGTCCGGGGCCGCCGCGATGGTGCGGCGGTGCAGGATGTTCACCGCGCCCTGGGCGCCCATCACGGCGATCTGCGCGGTCGGCCACGCCAGGTTCAGGTCGGCGCCGAGGTGCTTGGAGCCCATCACGTCGTACGCGCCGCCGAACGCCTTGCGGGTGATGACGGTGATCAGCGGGACGGTCGCCTCCGCGTACGCGTAGATCAGCTTCGCGCCGCGCCGGATGATGCCGCCGTACTCCTGGTCCACGCCCGGCAAGAAGCCCGGTACGTCGACGAAGGTCAGGACCGGGATGTTGAACGCGTCGCAGGTGCGGACGAAGCGGGCCGCCTTCTCGCTCGCGTTGATGTCCAGGCAGCCCGCGAACTGCATCGGCTGGTTCGCGACGACGCCCACCGGGAAGCCCTCGACGCGGCCGAAGCCGGTGACGATGTTCGGCGCGAACATCCCCTGCGTCTCCAGGAACTCGCCGTCGTCCAGGACGTGTTCGACGACCGTGTGGATGTCGTACGGCTGGTTCGCGGAGTCCGGGACGATCGTGTCCAGCTCGCGGTCGTCGTCGGTGACGTCGAGGTCCGCCTCCTCCGGGAAGGACGGGGGCTCCGACAGGTTGTTGGACGGCAGGTAGGACAGCAGCGACTTCACGTAGTCGATGGCGTCCTTCTCGTCCGCCGCCATGTGGTGCGCCACGCCCGACGTCGCGTTGTGCGTCCGCGCGCCGCCCAGCTCCTCGAAGCCGACGTCCTCGCCGGTCACCGTCTTGATGACGTCCGGGCCGGTGATGAACATGTGCGACGTCCGGTCGACCATCACCGTGAAGTCGGTGATCGCCGGGGAGTAGACGGCGCCGCCCGCGCAGGGGCCGACGACCAGGCTGATCTGCGGGATCACCCCGGACGCGTGGGTGTTGCGGCGGAAGATCTCGCCGTACATGCCGAGGGCGCTGACGCCCTCCTGGATGCGGGCGCCGCCGGAGTCGTTGATGCCGATGACCGGGCAGCCGGTCTTCAGCGCGAAGTCCATCACCTTGACGATCTTCTGGCCGAACGTCTCGCCCAGCGCCCCGCCGAAGACGGTGAAGTCCTGCGAGAAGACCGCCACCGGGCGGCCGTCGACCGTGCCGTAGCCGGTGACGACGCCGTCGCCGTACGGGCGGTTGTTCTCCAGGCCGAAGTTGGTGGACCGGTGCCTCGCGAACTCGTCCAGTTCCACGAAGGAGTCCTCGTCCAGCAGGAGGGCGATCCGCTCGCGGGCCGTCAGCTTGCCCTTCGCGTGCTGCTTCTCGACGGCACGCTCGGACCCCGCGTGCGTCGCCTCCTCGATTCGGCGCTGCAGATCCGCGAGCTTCCCCGCGGTCGTGTGCATGTCGTTCTCTTGACGCTCGGACATCGGGATGCGGCTCCCTGCCTGGTCACGTGTGGTCACGGGTTCGTTGGCTACTGGCCCGTAGCGTATCGGCGGGGATGCCGTTCGGCAGTGCGGTCTTTGCCACACCTAGGCTGGGTTGCATGACGCCCTCTCTTGGTCAAGGAACAGGTCCGACGAGCCGCTGGAGCGACCTCGAACGGCCCCCGCTGGGCGCCCCCGCGCTGCGCCGGGCCCTCCTGGGGCCGGGCGCGCTGTGGACCTCCCTCGATCTCGTGCCCACGACCGGTTCCACCAACACCGACCTGGCCTCCCGCGCGGCCGAACTCCCCGAGGGCGCCGTCCTCGTCGCCGAGGAGCAGACCTCCGGGCGGGGCCGCCTGGACCGCGCCTGGTCGGCGCCGGCCCGCTCGGGGCTGTTCTTCTCCGTCCTCCTCAAGCCGGACGTGCCGGCCCACCGCCTGGCCTGGCTGCCGCTGCTGACCGGGGTCGCCGTGGCCACCGCGCTGGCACGGGCCGCCGGCGTCGACACGGCGCTGAAGTGGCCCAACGACCTGCTCGTCACGGTCGGCGGGGAGGAGCGCAAGGCCGGCGGCATCCTCGCCGAGCGCGCCGGCGACCACGGCATCGTCGTCGGCGTCGGCCTCAACGTCACCCTCCGCGCCGACGAGCTGCCCGTGCCCACGGCCGGGTCGCTCGCCCTCGCGGACGCCGTGTGCACCGACCGCGACCCGCTGCTGCGCGCCGTCCTGCGGTCCCTGGAGGAGTGGTACGGCAGGTGGACCGCCGCCGGCGGCGACCCCGCCGCGTCCGGGCTCCAGGCCGCGTACGCCGCCGGCTGCGCGACGCTGGGCCGGTCCGTGCGGGCGGAGCTGCCCGGCGACCGGGCACTCACCGGGGAGGCGGCCGCGATCGACGGGGACGGGCGGCTCGTCGTGGCGACCCCGGACGGCCGGCGGGAGGCCGTGGGCGCGGGCGACATCGTCCACCTGCGCCCGGCGCGCTGAACGCGCACGTCCGCGCGGACGTGAGCCAGGGCACACCTGCCGTATCGTTGAGGCGATCCGTCGGCCGGGTTCGCCGAGGTGGTCGACAAGGGGGTCGACGCGGCGGGTCAGCGACAGAACGGCAGGCAGGGCAGTGCGTACGGATCGGGCAGGAGGCGGCCGGTGACCGTCGACGACGAGAACGCGGGCGGAGCGGAGTACCCCACCCCCCATCATGTCGTCGATCACACGGCGGAGCCGACCGACAACCCCCTCGCCATCCGTCTGGAGCACCTGATCCTCGGCGCCGAACGGCGCTACACCCCCTTCCAGGCGGCCCGTACCGCCGGCGTCTCCATGGACCTCGCGTCCCGCTTCTGGCGGGCCATGGGCTTCGCGGACATCGGCCAGGCCCGGGCGCTGACCGAGGCCGACGTGCTGGCGCTGCGCCGGCTGGCCGGCCTGGTCGAGGCCGGGCTGCTCAGCGAGCCGATGGCCGTGCAGGTGGCCCGGTCGACGGGGCAGACGACGGCCCGGCTCGCGGAGTGGCAGATCGACTCCTTCCTGGAGGGGCTGACCGAGCCGCCCGAGCCCGGCATGACCCGCACCGAGGTCACCTACCCGCTGGTGGAGCTGCTGCTGCCGGAGCTCCAGGAGTTCCTGGTGTACGTGTGGCGGCGGCAGCTGGCCGCGGCGACCGGCCGGGTGGTGCAGGCGGGCGACGACGACGAGATGGTGGACCGGCGGCTCGCCGTGGGCTTCGCGGACCTCGTCGGCTTCACCCGGCTCACCCGCCGGCTGGAGGAGGAGGAGCTCGGCGAGCTGGTCGAGACCTTCGAGACGACCTGCGCCGACCTGGTCGCGGCGCACGGCGGGCGGCTGATCAAGACCCTGGGCGACGAGGTGCTCTTCGCCGCCGACGACGCGGGCACGGCCGCGGAGATCTCGCTGCGCCTCATCGAGACGCTGCGGGAGGACGCGACGATGCCCGCCCTGCGCGTCGGGATCGCCTTCGGCACGGTCACCACCCGCATGGGCGACGTGTTCGGGACGACCGTGAACCTGGCGAGCCGGCTCACCTCGATAGCGCCCAAGGACACCGTCCTCGTCGACGGCGCCTTCGCCGAGGAGCTGTCCCGCACGGCCGAGGCGCCCGCGTCGGAGGCGCAGGCGGCGGAGGAGGCCGCCCGCGCGGAGAAGGAGGGCCGGACCCCGCCCTCGTACCGCTTCGCCCTCCGGCCCATGTGGCAGCGGCCGGTCCGCGGCCTCGGCGTCATCGAACCCTGGATGCTGTCGCGGCGGGAGCCTAAGATCCCCGGGTAGACGCGATAACGGTCGTTAACCGGGAGGGTGGGCGCCATGTCCGAGCAGCAGTCGGAGGAGCGGTACGGGGAGTTCGTCGCCGTACGCAGGCACGGGTACGTGGCGGAGCTGGTCCTCGACCGGCCCGAGGCCATGAACGCGGTGTCCACCGAGATGGCCCGGTCCATCGGCGCCGCCTGCGCCGCGCTCGCCGCCGACCCCTCGGCCCGTGTCACCGTCCTGACCTCCTCCCACGACCGGGCCTTCTGCGTGGGCGCCGACCTGAAGGAGCGGAACTCCTTCACGGACGCCGACCTGATGCGCCAGCGGCCGACCGCCCGCGCCGCGTACACGGGCGTGCTGGAGCTGCCGATGCCGTCCGTCGCGGCGGTGCGCGGCTTCGCCCTGGGCGGCGGCTTCGAGCTGGCGCTCGCCTGCGACCTGATCGTCGCCGACGCGACCGCGGTCGTCGGGCTGCCCGAGGTGTCCGTGGGCGTCATCCCCGGCGGCGGCGGTACGCAGCTGCTGCCGCGCCGGGTCGGGGCGGCGCGCGCCGCGGAGCTGGTGTTCACCGCCCGCCGGGTGCCGGCCGCGGAGGCCGCCGGGCTGGGGCTGGTCGACGAGCTGGTCGAGGACGACGCGCGCGGCGCCGCCCTGGAGCTGGGCGCGCGGATCGCGGCGAACTCGCCGGTGGGGCTGCGCGCCGCCAAGCGGGCCCTGCGGCTGGGCCACGGGCTGGACCTGCGGGCCGGTCTGGAGGTCGAGGACGCCGCGTGGCGGTCCGTCGCCTTCTCCGGGGACCGCAAGGAGGGCGTGGCCGCGTTCAACGAGAAGCGCGCGCCGCGCTGGCCGGGGGAGTAGCGCACCCGCCGGGCGGCGGGAGGCGGCGCCCGCCGGGGCACCTGGCGTAACCGGGATCGACCCCGCGGGTTGAAAATATGGATTACTCCCTAAGCTGTGGGAATGGGTGAGGATGTCCGACTGCGGGCCGTGGTGGCGCTCGCGCAGGGGATGGCGGCGGCGCGCACTCCGCGCGAGTGCTGGCGGGCCGCCGCGCTCGGGGCCTGCGGGGCGCTCGGCGGTACGTTCGGGGCGCTCTCGGTCTGGCAGCGGGACCTCGGCCGGCTGAAGGTCCTGGTCAACGCGGGTCTGCGGGCGCCGGACGAGGAGGAGTTCCCGGAGTCCGAGGCGTACCCCGTGCACCAGTTCTCGGAGATCACCGAGTTCCTGCACGAGCGCTGGGCGGGCGGCGGCGAACCGGACGCCTGGGTGGAGACCGCCGACGGCGGGCCCGAGACGCCCGGCCGCGGGTACTGCCACCAGAGGGTGGCCGCGCTGCGGCGGCGCGGACGGGGCTGCTGCGTGGTCGCACCGATCGTGCTGCACGGGCGGGCCTGGGGCGAGCTCTACGTGGCCCGCCCGGCCGGGGCGCCCGTCTTCGACCGGGACGACGCGGACTTCGCGACCGTCCTCGCCTCGGTCGTCGCCGCCGGGCTCGCGCAGACCGAGCGGCTGGAGGAGGTGCGCAAGCTCGCCTTCACGGACCCGCTGACCGGCCTCGCCAACCGCAGGGCCGTCGACGCGAGGCTGGACGAGGCCGTCGAGCGGTTCCTGGCGGACGGTTCCGTGGTGAGCCTCGTCGTGTGCGACCTGAACGGGCTCAAGCACGTCAACGACACCCACGGGCACGCCGTCGGCGACCGGCTCCTGGAGCGGTTCGGGTCGGTGCTGTCGTGCGCGGGGGCCCGGCTGCCGGGCGCGCTGGCGGCGCGGCTCGGCGGCGACGAGTTCTGCCTGGTGTCGGTCGGGCCGGAGGCGGACGAGGTGGTCGCGGTCGCCGACGAGCTGTGCGTACGTGCCGGGGAACTGGAGTTCGGGGAGGGCGTCGCCTGCGGGGTGGCGTCGACGGGCGACCCGATCGGGCCGGTGCGCTCGGCCCGCCGGCTGTTCCGGCTGGCGGACGCCGCCCAGTACCGGGCGAAGGCGGCCCGCTCCCCGAAGCCGGTGGTCGCCGGGCGGGACGGGGCCGTCGTACGGCTCGCGGACGCGCCGCCGACCGCCGCGCGTGACCGCCGGCGGTTCCGTGACGCGCACCCGGAGGAGTGAGCGCCGAAGGGGCGGGCGGCCGACATCCGTGCGCGGGATGGGCCGGGGCGGTCGCGGGGCGGTCACTCAGGGGTAAGGGGCGGTCGCAGGACGGGGTAGTGACATGCTGCGATTCAATCCGTAGGCTGCTGAATATGGATATGCACACTGTCGTGGTGGGGACGTCCGGTACCACCGCCGCCGACGTCATCGCCGTCGCCCGCGGCGACGCCCGTGTCGAGCTCTCCCCCGAGGCCCTCGACGCACTCGCCCGCGCCCGGGAGACCGTGGACGCCCTCGCCGCCAAGCCCGAGCCGGTGTACGGCGTGTCGACCGGGTTCGGGGCGCTCGCCACGCGGCACATCGGCCAGGAGCTGCGCGGCCGGCTCCAGCGCAACATCGTCCGCTCGCACGCCGCCGGCATGGGCCCGCGCGTCGAGCGGGAGGTCGTGCGCGCCCTGATGTTCCTGCGCCTGAAGACCGTCGCCTCCGGCCACACCGGCGTCCGCCCGCTCGTGGCGCGGACCATGGCCGACCTCCTCAACGCGGGCATCACCCCCGTCGTCCACGAGTACGGCTCCCTCGGCTGCTCCGGCGACCTCGCGCCGCTCTCCCACTGCGCCCTCGCGCTCATGGGCGAGGGCGACGCCGAGGGCCCCGACGGCACCGTCCGCGCCGCCGGCGACCTGCTCGCCGAGCACGGCATCACCCCCGTCGAACTGCGCGAGAAGGAGGGGCTGGCCCTCCTCAACGGCACCGACGGCATGCTCGGCATGCTGGTCATGGCCCTCGCCGACCTGGAAAAGCTGTACAAGACGGCCGACGTCACCGCCGCCCTCACCCTGGAGGCGCTGCTCGGCACGGACCGGGTGCTGCGCCCCGAGCTGCACGCCATCCGCCCGCACCCCGGCCAGGCCGCGGCGGCCGCCAACATGCTCGCCGTCCTCGACGGCTCCGGCCTGGTCGGCCACTTCCAGGTGGACGAGGCCCCCCGCGTCCAGGACGCCTACTCCGTGCGCTGCGCCCCGCAGGTCGCCGGCGCCGGCCGCGACACGATGGCGCACGCCCGGCTCGTCGCCGAGCGCGAGCTGGCCGCCGCCGTCGACAACCCGGTCGTCCTGCCGGACGGCCGCGTGGAGTCGAACGGCAACTTCCACGGCGCCCCCGTCGCGTACGTCCTCGACTTCCTCGCCGTCGCCGCCGCCGACCTCGGCTCCATCGCCGAGCGCCGCACCGACCGGCTCCTCGACAAGAACCGCAGCCACGGCCTGCCGCCGTTCCTCGCCGACGACGCCGGCGTCGACTCGGGCCTGATGATCGCCCAGTACACGCAGGCCGCGCTGGTCAGCGAGATGAAGCGGCTCGCCGTCCCGGCGTCCGCCGACTCCATCCCGTCGTCCGCGATGCAGGAGGACCACGTCTCCATGGGCTGGTCGGCGGCGCGCAAGCTGCGCACCGCGATCGGCAACCTCAACCGGATCCTCGCCGTCGAGCTGTACGCGGCGACGCGGGCGATCGAGCTGCGCCACGGGCTCACCCCGGCGCCCGCGTCCCGCGCCGTCATCGACGCCCTGCGCGCGGCGGGCGTGCAGGGGCCCGGCCCGGACCGGTTCCTGGCGCCCGACCTGGACGCGGCGGACGTGTTCGTACGGGAGGGCGGGGTCGTCGCCGCGGTCGAGCCGGTCACGGGCCCGCTGGCCTGACGGCCGGGTCCGGTGGGCCCGCGCCCACCGGACCGCCCCGGGGCGTACGCGTCAGAGCGCCGCGTGCGCCCCGCGCCGTACCGCGAAGGTCACCAGGCCGAGGCCGACGGCGAGGAACGCCGAGCCGCCGAGCAGGTACGGCCCGGTCTCGGCGTGCCCTCCCGTGTCGGCCAGCCGCAGCTCCTGCGCGGCGTGGCCCCGGGGCGGCTCCCCGCCCGGCGCGCGCGGCGCCGAGGCGTCCTGGGACGACGACCGCCGGGTCTCCGGGGAGGCCGGTTCCTCACCGGTGGCGTTCGCCGAGGGGACGAACCACAGAGCACCGAGCAGCGTCCCGGCGGCGGTGGCGGTCAGCAGAGGTCGGCGTGCGACGGACACAGATTCAGATCCCCTTGCGGAATCGAGAATTGGGTGTTGCGCCGATGCTAGTGAACACAGCGGGTCGTGGAAAAGTCGCGGCTCCGGGCGGCTTACGCTCCGTCATATGAGCGCTTCTGAGACCTCACGGTATGTACGGCTTCGCGTGGACCTGGTGCTGGAGGTGACCGAACGGGACCGGCTGACCGACGCCGCTCTGCAACGGATCAAGGACGACGAGTTCATGCCCGAGGAGGAGCGGGCGCACGCCGGCACGGCCGTCCACGAGGACGAAGCGGAAGCCCTCGCCTACCTGGTCGAGCCGTTCCAGCTGGTCGGCGAGGTGCCCGGCGTGGAGCTCGTCCAGGCGTCCTGGAGCAGCGAGCAGGCCGACTACGACCCCGACGCCGACGCCTGGCAGCTCGACGACGAGGACGAGGACGAGGACGACGAGGACGACGCGGACGGGGACGACCGGGACGCGGACGGCCACCGCCTCTGAGCCGGATGTGTGACACCCTTCAAGGTCCCGGATGCCCGCACGCGCGTGTGTCCGGGGCCACCCCGAGACCCGGAACCGGGATGCGCGCCCGCGCGTCGATCAGTGGTGTTCCCCACACCCTGCGCCGAAGTGGAACCGGAAGGGGTGTTATGGGTGTTGTGGGGAAGTATTGACAGGGAATCCATGACGATGGAGAAGCGTGTGATGACGGACGGTAAGCGGCGCAGAGGCCTGATGGCCGCGTCCGCACTGCTCAGCGGTGTGCTGGTACTCACGGGCTGCAACAGCGGCGACGAGGCCGATGCCGCCAACGGCAGCAGTGAGAGTCCGAACAGCTCGCAGGCCCAGGTCGACGAGGCCGCGGCGCAGAAGACCTCGCAGGCCCGAATATCGATCACCCCGAAGAACGGCGCGATCAACGCGTCGATCAACAACGACGCCAAGGTCACGGTCGCCGAGGGCACGCTCACCTCGGTCACGATGACCTCCTCCGAGGGCACGGCGGTCAAGGGCGAGCTCTCCGCGGACGGCAAGAGCTGGCAGCCGTCCGAGCAGCTGGAGCGCGCGACCACCTACCGGATCACCGCGACGGCGAAGGACTCCGAGGGCCGCGAGGCCCACGAGAACGCGTCCTTCACGACGGTCTCCCAGGCGAACAGCTTCATCGGCAACTTCACGCCCGAGGACGGCTCGACCGTCGGCGTCGGCATGCCGGTGTCGATCAACTTCAACAAGCCGATCAGCGACAAGAAGGCCGTCCAGGCCGGCATCGAGGTGTCCTCCTCCAGCGGCCAGGAGGTCGTCGGTCACTGGTTCAACACCCAGCGCATCGACTTCCGGCCCGAGAAGTACTGGACCGAGGGCTCCACGGTCACGCTGAAGCTGAAGCTCGACGGCGTCGAGGGCGCCGACGGCGTCTTCGGCGTCCAGCAGAAGACCGTCACCTTCAAGGTCGGCCGCAACCAGGTCTCGACCGTCGACGTGGCCACCAAGACCATGACGATCCAGCGCAACGGCAAGACGGTCAAGACGATCCCGATCTCCGCCGGCTCCCCGGACAACCCGACCTACAACGGTCAGATGGTGATCTCCGAGAAGTTCAAGGAGACCCGGATGAACGGCGCGACCGTCGGGTTCACGGACGACGACGGCAAGGGCGAGTACGACATCAAGGACGTCCCGCACGCCATGCGGCTGTCCACGTCCGGCACCTTCATCCACGGCAACTACTGGGGCGCCGACTCCGTCTTCGGCAACGTCAACACCAGCCACGGCTGCGTGGGCCTCAACGACGTCAAGGGCGCCGGCGACCCGAACCAGCCCGCCGCCTGGTTCTACGACAACTCGCTCGTCGGCGACGTGGTCATCGTCAAGAACTCCAAGGACAAGACCATCAAGCCGGACAACGGCCTCAACGGCTGGAACATGAGCTGGGCCGACTGGAAGGCCGGCTCGGCCCTCTGATCCGCCGGCCACCGGCCACCGCACCAGGAAGGCGGCGGCGCCCCCACGGGGCGCCGCCGCCTTCGCCGTGCACCGGTCAGCTGGTGTGGTACTGCGTCGGGCCGCGCTGGACGAGCACGCTCCCCTTCCACGTGGACACCGACCAGACGACGGCCTTGCCCTCCGGCAGCCCGCTCACCGCGCAGGTCTGCGTCACGACCCCGTCCGCCCGGGTCGCGCACCGCCCCACGACGTCCTCGGCGCCCAGGTCGACGCGGTACTCGACGCGCACCGTCGCCCCGTCCACCGCCGTGTCCCGCACGGTGAACGCGTCCCGCGAGCTGCTCCAGCACCCCGAAGCGCCGCTGATCGTGGAACAGCCGTCCAGGGCCTGGGCCGACGTGGCCCCGTACATGCCGCCGGCGAGCAGCAGCGACGTGGTGAGCGCGACGGTCCGCGCGCGGGTGGTCTTCGATACGGCCATGGCCGATTCCCCTCGTGATCCCCCGGTGATGATGGTCAGGGATCACGATAGGTGCGGAATCCGTTACTCAGGAGTCCCCAGGTGCGGGAGATGTGGAAGTTCCGAATGTGCCCGACGGGGCGTCGGCGGCGTCCACGCCCCAGTTCGCGAGGAGGCGCAGCGCCTCGGCGGAGGGGGAGCCCGGCTCCGCCGCGTACGTGAGGAGGCTCTGGTCGTGGTCGTCGGCCAGCTTCAGCGTCTCGTACGACAGGGTCAGCTCGCCGACCAGCGGGTGCCGCAGCCGCTTCACGCCGTGGCCCTTCTCCTGGACGGTGTGCGCCGCCCACAGCGACCGGAACTCGGGGCTGCGCACCGACAGGTCCCCCACGAGCGTCGCCAGCCGGGGGTCGTCCGCCGAGCAGCCCGCGTACATCCGCAGGACGCTCACCACCTCCGTCGCCTTCGCCTCCCAGTCGACGTACAGGTCGCGGGCGGCGGGCGACAGGAAGACGTGCCGGGCCATGTTCCGCTCCTCCGGATCCAGCGCGGCGAAGTCCCCGAACAGGGCGCGCGCCAGCCGGTTCCAGGCGAGGACGTCCAGCCGCTGGCCCAGCACGAGCGCCGGCACCGACTCCATGGAGTCCAGCAGGTTCAGCACGGCCGGACGCACCGTCTGCCGGCGGAAGCCGCGGTACCGCTTGCGCTTCCGGTCCGCGGGCTTCGCCAGGTGCAGCAGGTGGGCGCGCTCGGCGTCGTTCAGGCGCAGGGCGCGCGCGATGGAGTCGAGGACCTCGACGGAGACGTTCTGCCCGTTCCCCTGCTCCAGGCGCGTGTAGTACGCCACCGAGACGCCCGCCAGCAGCGCCAGCTCCTCCCGGCGCAGCCCCGGCACCCGCCGCAGCCGCCCCACCTGGGGCAGCCCGACGTCCTCCGGCTGCAGCCGGCCCCGCCGGCTGCGGAGGAACTCGCTCAGTTCGGCACGCTGGTCCATGCCCTCCAGTATCCCGCCCGCCGGTGGCAGGCAGCGGGCCGTCCCTGCCCCCGCCAGTGGTAGGAACAGCGAACGTACGAACGACAGAGGGCTGGGTGGAACCGCAGGTGGGAGACAGGATCTCCACCATGACCACGAACGTTCCCGCATACGCAGCCCCCTCCGCCAAGGCCCCGCTGGAGCGCACCACCGTGCCGCGCCGCGCGGTGGGTGCGCACGACGTCCTCATAGAGATCAAGTACGCGGGCATCTGCCACTCCGACATCCACCAGGCCCGCGACGGCTGGGGCCAGGGCATCTACCCGATGGTGCCCGGCCACGAGATCGCCGGCGTGGTGACCGAGACCGGCGCGTCGGTGACCAGGTTCCGGGTCGGCGACCGGGTCGGCGTCGGCTGCTTCGTCGACTCCTGCCGGGAGTGCGACTACTGCCGCCAGGGCCTGGAGCAGTACTGCGTGCGCGGCATGACCGGCACGTACAACGACCGCGACGGCAACGGCGACCCCACCTACGGCGGCTACTCGACCCACATCGTCGTCGACGAGAACTACACCCTCCGCATCCCCGACGCGCTGCCGCTGGACGAGGCCGCGCCCCTGCTGTGCGCCGGCATCACCCTGTACTCGCCGCTCGCCCGCTGGAAGGCCGGCCCCGGCAAGTCGGTCGCCGTCGTCGGCCTCGGCGGCCTCGGGCACATGGGCGTGAAGATCGCCCACGCGATGGGCGCCGAGGTGACCGTGCTCAGCCAGTCCCTCCGCAAGGAGGCGGACGGCCGCAAGCTGGGGGCCGACCACTTCCACGCGACGAGCGACCCCGCGACGTTCGAGAAGCTCGCCGGCACCTTCGACCTGATCGTGTCGACCGTGTCCGCCCCGCTCGACTTCAGCGCCTACCTGAGCCTGCTGAAGACGGACGGCGCGCTGGTGAACGTGGGCGCCCCCGAGGAGCCCGTCGCGCTCAACCTCTTCTCCCTCATCAACGGCCGCAGGACCCTCGCCGGCTCGATGATCGGCGGCATCGCCGAGACGCAGGAGATGCTCGACTTCTGCGCCGAGCACGGACTGGGCGCGGAGATCGAGGTGATCCGCGCGGACCAGATCAACGAGGCGTACGAGCGGGTCCTCGCGAGCGACGTCCGCTACCGCTTCGTGATCGACGCCTCGACGATCTGACGGACGCCGCGCGGGCACGGACCGGATGATCGCGTTCCGCCCCTCGTCGGGCACCCTGGTGACCAACGAGCCCCACACCGGGGCCGGTTGGTCACCAGGAAGAGGAGACGCCCATGCCCGCGTACGTCCTAGGGAACCTGCGCCCCGCCCCGACCCTGCACGACGAGGTCCTCACCTACATGGAACGGGTCCAGGGCACCCTGGTCCCGTTCGGCGGCCGCTTCCTCGTGCACGGCGCCCCGGAGCGGGAGGTGCGGGAGGGCCAGTGGCCGGACTCCCTGGTGCTCATCTCCTTCCCGTCGCTGGACCACGCCCGCCGCTGGTACGACTCGGAGGAGTACCAGGCCCTGCTCCCCCTGCGCACCCGCCACATCGACGGCGACGTCCTCTTCGTCGACGGCGTGCCCGAGGGCTACGACCCGGCCACCACGGCCGCCGCCATCCGCGCGGCCCAGTCGGCGACCTGACCGTCCGGGCCGGGGCGCCGTACGCCGGCGCCCCGGCCGCTCCGCCGCCCTTCGTTGCCCGCGGCAGGCAGCCGAGCCGTGCCCGGTGTGCCGACACCGGCCCGTGATGCCGGCCCCGCACCCCGCCTAGCCTCTTCGACACCACCTACGGGACGCGGGGCACGTGCCGCGCCGTCCCGACGCGAACGGAGACGGAAGGCGGGGGACGTGGACGGCACACCGCACACAGGCGCCTTCGGCACGCACCGGCAGCGCACGGCCGCAGCCGGGCCGGGGCCCCGCGCGGCCCTGCTGGCGTCGCTGGTCCTCGCGCTGCTCCTGGGCGCGCTGTCGGTGCTGGTGATGCTGCCGGCGGCCCGGCACCTGCGTTCCCTCCAGGACGGCGAACGGGCTCGGGCGACGCTGCACACGGGCGGCGCGTGCATGGCGGGCCACTGCCGGGTCGAGTTCGAGGCCGGCGGGCGGACCGTGGTGGCCGACCTGCCGGCGGGCAGCGGCGGCGGCAGGAGCCCCGCCGGCACCCGGCTGACCGTCCGGTACCGGGCGGACGATCCACGGGTGGCCGCCCGCGAAGAGGACGTCGGGGGCGGCGGGGCGATCGTGCTGGCGGCGATGTCGGGCGGGGGCGCCCTGCTCTTCCTGACGATCTCGGCCGCGGCGGCGCTCTCCGTGGCACGGCGGCGGCACGCGGACGCGACGCCCGACCGGGCCCCCCGGGAGGGGCGGCGGCCCGGCGGCTAGGACGCCGCCGCACCGCGTCCCGCCCGGCGGGCCCGGACCGCTTGCGGACGGGCACGCACGGCTGCCGGGCCGTGGCGGCGCGGCCGGATCAGTCGCCGTCCAGGGCCAGCCTGATCGTGAGGGAGACGCCCGTGCCGCCGAACCGCTGCGGGGATTCGGCGCACTACCGGGTTTCCGTCATCGGGGCGCGGCAGGGCTTCCGACCTCGGCGTACTCCGGGCAGCAGAAAGCCCCACCGTGCGTCGCACGATGGGGCTCTGGACCGGTGGGCGTCGGGCCGGGGGTCAGGCGGTCCCGAACTCTCCGCTCTTGACGCTCGCGACGAAGGAGGCGAACGCTCCCGCGGGGATGTCGAGAACCGGGCTGCTCAGGTTCTTGGAGTCGCGGACGGGGACCACGCCGTGCGAGGCAACGAGGTTGGCGGCAACCTCAACGCAGTCGCCGCCGTTGCTGCTGTAGGAGGACTTGAAGAACTGCGGTTCGGTCACGGTGCGCCCTTTCGAAGCTGTTCGATCATGGCTACGGATTCCACCTGCGAGCGGGCTTCGGCCTGCAACTGATGGTAGGCCGTCATCATGGGCAGAACGACTCGGCTGTCCCGCTCCAAGTAGCCCTGCGTCGCGGACTCCGCGTAGACGATGACAGTTCGATCCGGCATCGTGGCCAGCCGCACCGGTAGGTCGAACGTTCTCCGCTCGCCGAGGGCGTAGGGAGCCACTTGCAACACGGTGGTCGGCAGTGCGGCGAATGCGACAAGTCGATCCAATTGCCCGTCCATGACCCCCGGCCCCCCGACCGGCCGCCGGATACAGCTCTCGTCCAGCACCGCGTAGATCAGTGGCGCGGGGGCCCGCTCCAGGGCCGCTTGCCGTTCGGCGAGGAGGGCCAGCCGCTCCTCTGCCTGCTGCTCTGTGATCGCTCCGCGCCGTACCGCGCCCGTGGCGATGGCCGCCGCGTACTCCGGGGTCTGGAGCAAGCCCGGAATGATCCCCAACTCGAAGAGTCTGATCTCCGCGGCCCGCTTCTCGTGTGCCGCGTACTCCGGGAAGCCTTCGAGTATCGCCGAGCTGCGCACGGCTCGTCCCTGCCGCTCCAATTGGTCACCCGTGCCGAGCGCCTTGTCAGCGCTGTGCGCGAAACGGGGAGTTGGTGACCGCCGACCAGTTTCGACGGCGGAGATATGCGTTCCGGAGTACCCCATGCGCTCCGCTAGATCGTCCTGCGTCCATCCACGTTCGTCTCGCAACCTGCGCAGACGTTCCCCGAACCGAGCCTTCGGTGACTCGTCCGGGTCTAACTCCTTACGGTTCAAGGAATCTCACCTGACTTTCCGTGCAAGCTGCGCAAGTTGAAGACCTCCTGACTCTAAGCCACGCTGAGCCACCCCTGGTAGTGGAAGCACTACGGAGAGGAGTGGCGGTGCCTGTGCAGGACATTCCCACAGACGGGGGAGGGCCCGTCCATGTCCCGTCCCCCGGCACGTTCATGGTGGACACCAGCCGGGGCGACCGGGTGGGGGAGTTCCGGAGGGTCGCCGGCCCGTACTGGTCGCTGCGTCCCGCCTGCGGTGGACCCGAGTGGGAGGCCGAACCCGAGTCCGTCCGCCGGGCGACCCGCACGGAACGGCTTCACGCAGAGATCGAACGGTGGAATGCCCGAAGCCGGGGTGAGCTGCTGTGAGGCGGGTCCGTGACCGGTGGGCCACACTGGGCGGATGGTGGCAACTGGAGGGGCAGTTCACGCACTCGATGTTGCTGTTCAGCCCCGGACGGAGACGGGCTGTCGCCTTCGCCGAAGCGCATTCGACGAGCGGTTCGTGAGCGAGCTGCGCGAAGAGCTCGAAGCCCTCGCAGGCGTCACCGCGGAAGACGCGTGGCTGCGAACCACCTTTCCGCGGATACGGCCCACGGCGTCCGTGCCCGCTGACGGCCCCGGCGCTGTGCCCGCATGACCGGACAGGTCTCCGAACCGGCGTCCCGAGTCGGGCGTCGAGCGTTCCGTTCCCGTGCACGGGGTGCCGTTTCCCCCGGAGCCGTGAGGGCGCCACCACACCGCCCCGCCCGTGTGCCGTCCCCGCGACACACGGGCGGGGCTCCCTTCCCCACCGAGGAAACCCCATGCTGCAATGCACCGCCCTCGCCGCCGTCCGGTCCCCGCAAGGGGAGATCGGCTACCCCTCCTGCGAACTCGGCGAAGAGCACGACGGAGAACACGCGGAGTTCTGCTGGGACGACGACGCGACCGGCGGGGCGGTCTGGTTCCGGTGGGGCGCGCTCGGCGGACGCTTCGTCCTACTGCCCTGGTGCGAGACCACCGGTGGGGAGGACGACGACGCGTGCACCCTGTTCGAGCACCACCCTGCCGCGCACTCATGGGCCGTCGTCGACCCCACCCGCGAAGCACTGCGGCAAGAGATCGAACGCCTGCACCCCGAACTGGCCCGGCGCCCGAAGCCGGGCCGGGACCAGTCGTCCTGACCCTCGCCCTCACCTGCCTTGACGGTGTCGGCCGGGGACAGTCCCCGTCTCCGCCCGGCCGGACGAGCACCTTTTCCCGGAGCACCCCGCCATCGGGTCACCGCGGGGTGGAGCCAACGGCGGGGTGCTCCGGCCCACCGTTGAGCCGACCGTCACACAGCCGCGACCGCACCGGCCGTCATCGACGCGTACGGAATCCGGGCAGGCAGGGCGCTGCTCGCCGGACCGGGACCAGTGAGCAGCGCGTTCGGTGCCACCGCTCCCTCCGCGGGTGGTCGCCCTCTCGGTCACGGACGAAATCGGTACCGGTACGACTCCAGGCGTCGAGCACCAGGCCGAGCAGACCGAACGCAGTTGAGGCTTGAGCACGGCCAGCGAGCTCGCGCTCGCCCACCGAATCATCGTGCACGACAGCCCGGCGGCCACACGACCACCGCGGGCCTCCTCACTCTGGCCGGTCCCGCAGAGGATCCCCCATGCTGACGCCCATCCCCTTCGAAGCTCCTAGTACGAGTACCGGCCCCTTCCTCTACCAGTGCCGGGCTGCCGCGTACCTCCTGCACGAAGTCCGCTCCATCCCCTTGGGAGCACACGACGCCGCGAGTCCGCGTCTGGCACTGCGCTGGTTACAGGAGCGCACGCGCCACATCACGGATCAGCTCGACGCTCCTCACGCACGACCGGGCCTGTACTGGCTGTCCGACGAGGCCGAGCACGAACGCGCCCTCGCCTACCTGACCGCAGGCACCGGCTATCAACTCACCCTCCACGACGAGAGCGCCCGCTACGTCCCCGCAGTCCACCCGACGGGAGCGACCTTGTGAGCAGCCCCACCCGCGGCTACTGGTGCGAATGCTGGACCCAAGACCTCACCACCACCGAGGCCCCGGTACTCCGAGCGTCCTTCGACGCCTACTCGGCATCCCAAGCGAGCCGATGGGTCGCCATCGCCTTCCGCACCATCTCCCCAGCACTAGACCCCAACGCCTCAGACCGAGTCTGGACCTGGCTCTACGAGGAACGCGCCGAGACCATCAAGGCCCTCATACGCTCCGAGCCCTGCACCCTGACCATCACGCAGGCCGGCACCCACATCACATGGACGATCCGACCAGCGCTCTTCCTGCCCCTCGCACACCGGCAGAACACCGAACTCCCAGCATGTATCAGCAGCTTCAAGCCCCATCGCAGAGACTGAGTTACAACCTTCTCTACGGGTTCAAGGCGGCTCGCTCCGCTCACCGCGCGCGGCCCGCCCGCTGGCCGGGCCTGCGCTCCTGTCTCCGCCCCGCTCCAGCCCGGCCGGCGCCCGTGCCGCGCACTACGCGTTCAGCCGCCAGATGTCAGAGAAGGGGTACGTCGCGGCTGGGGCAGTCGGCTCCACGGCTTTACGCAGCCACTTTGGCGCGAGCCTCGAAGATCATGGCCCCAACGTCGTGCTTTACCGGGCAGGTCCACAGACTGCCCGACGCGCTGGAAGCTTACGGGGCCATGATCACTCGCGCCAAAGCAGCGCCGCCCCAAAGCCGCTCCACCGACCTACGGGATGGAGCCTGCATCTTCTGCCATCGGGCAGACAGCCGCGCGCCCGAGCGCGATACTGGTACCTTCGCGCGATCATGGGTTCGGGGGTGTCGTGTCCGTAGAGGTTGCGGCGATTGGCGTCGGACGATCAGTTATACAACTCGTTGCTGGTCGCTGGCTGTCGAGTCGCACAGCTCAATCCTCGGCGTCCAAAGATCTGGCCGACTTGATCAAAACTGGAATGTCAGACGAAATCAAGAGGCGAAAGACGGAGCGCCAGTTCGAAGCGATCGCCGACGCCGTAACCGACCGGTTGCTGACCTTCACTCGGCAGGAGTTCGGCGGGCTGGACGACGGCGACCGTGAGGCGGTTCTGCATCACGTCGCTCTTACCTTTGATCGCGCCGACCTGTCAGACGAGGCTTTGTTGGCCGATGACATGGACCCGGTGAAACTGGCACGACGCCTTCGGGCGACGTTGCCTGCCCAGGAAGCAGACTTCCAACTTGGCGACGCAGGTGCGCGGCTCTACGAAGTGGTTTTGGATGAATGCTGTGACTGCTTGGCCCGCATCCTAATTCACCTTCCGCAATTCGAACCGCGCGCAACCGCCGAGACCTTGGTTAGGCTTTCCGCCATGGCTACGCAGGTAGAAATGGTGTTGTCCCGCCTACCCGCGCGGTCACTCATCGCACCGGATGGGGAATCAGAGGATGAGGAATTCAGTCGCCGCTACCTTGCCTCCATCAGTGAAAACCTCGATCGCCTAGATCTATTCGGGTTGCGCTTCGAACGTTTCACGCGCCCACAGACCACATTGAGCGTTGCCTACGTCAGCCTCAATGTCTCCCAGGAGGGAGGGAAACTCGGGCATAAGAAGCAGGCTGTCCCCGTCGATGACTGGCGTTCGGGAAATCGCGAGACTGGGGCTGTCCGCGCTGAGCGCGTTCTTAGCGATCACCGTCTCATGCTTATACGTGGCGAGGCGGGCGGTGGAAAAAGCACCTTGTTGCGCTGGCTGGCGGTCATGGCCGCGCGTGGCGCTTTCGTTGGCGAGCTATCAGATCTCAACGGATTCGTTCCCTTCTTGATCAAACTGCGTAGCCACGCCGGTCGAACTCTGCCTCGGCCTGAGGAATACCTCGACGATGTGGCAGGAAATCTGAGCGGAATCATGCCGCGCGGCTGGGTGCACCGACGGCTACTCTCTGGCCGGGCAATGCTCCTTGTCGACGGGGTTGACGAGGTCGCTGCTTCCCAACGCCAGGCCATACGCCAGTGGATCAAGGAGATAGTCTCTCAGTTCCCCGGCATCCGCGTTGTGATTACCTCACGACCTGCAGCAGCCGCTTCTAGCTGGCTAAGCGCCGAAGGCTTCGAGAGCGCCTTCCTGGAACAGCTTGGGCCAGCCGACCTGCGCGCCCTTGTACAGCACTGGCACGACGCGGTACGCGACTGCGCCGATCTTCCGTGCCCTGTGGAGCGTTTGCCTGCCTATGAGGCGAAGCTGATGGCCAGACTGGAATCCGCACCGCATCTCCGGGCGTTGGCCTCAACGCCGCTCTTGGCCGCAATGCTGTGCTCGCTCAACATCGACCGTGAAGCCTTGCCCCGCGACCGCATGGGTCTCTATTCCGCAGCCCTCGACATGCTGTTAGAAACACGGGACGCCAAGCGCAACGTTCCTAGCGCGCGGATAATTCCGTTGGAACGCGAGCAGAAAATTCGCATCCTGCAAGATCTGGCGTGGCAGCTATCCACGAGCAATCGTGTTGAACTACCCAAGCCGATGGTGGAGCGACTGATCGCCGACCGCCTGACTGCGATGCCGCAAGTACGTGTCACTGCTGACGCAGTGTTGGAAGCGTTGCTAGACCGCAGCGGCGTCATCAGAGAACCGGTGCCCGGTCGAATCGACTTTGTGCACCGCACTGTCCAAGAATACTTGGCAGCCAAACAAGCAGCTGACCTTGGGGACATGGACCTGCTCGTTCGCAACGCCCACCGTGACCAGTGGCGTGAGACGGTCGTAATGGCCGCTGGCCATGCCAACGAGCCACTACGTCGCGAGTTGATTGCAGGCATCCTGAACCGAGTGCAAGCCGAGCGAAAGGTAGCCCGGCGACTCAAACTACTAGCAGCAGCATGCCTCGAAACGCTTCCTGCGGTTCCAACCGATCTGGGTACTGCCCTCGACAGGTGCATCGACGACCTTATTCCGCCGCGCGACACGGTCGCCGCTCGATCCCTGGCTACCGCCGGCGAACCAGTCTTGCATAAGCTACCGACAAATCTAGAGGAACTTCCCAGGGAAGCGGCTGAGGCGACCGTACAGACGGCCTGGCTGATCAATGGGCCGAGCGCTCTAGATCTCCTAGCACATTACGCATCCGACAAACGTCGCAACATCCAATTTGAGGTCACTAGAGCATGGGAGTACTTTGACCCCGAGGAGTACGCCGAACGGGTCTTGGCCACCATGCCACCTGGCGCTCCTATATTCGTGAGATCTGCGACTCAGTTCGCAGCGCTCCCTAAGATCCCTCCACTCGCTGAAGTGGAAGCATCAGTCACTGGCCCAGTCGACTTGCAAGCTTTGGCAGCGCACTCTTCCTCACTTCAACAGCTTTACCTCTACTACGACGAGCCAGGCGCAGATCTGACGAGACTACCGGAACTTCCAAATCTTGTGCATCTCGCCCTTGGTCTCCCAAAGCTCACAGATCTTAGCTTTTTGGATCAGCTTCCCCCTCTAAGAATGGTATGGTTCACCCACTGTAGGGACATCCAGGACTACTCCCCTCTCATTCGATTCTCCGAGCTAGAAACACTGGCCCTTTTCAACAGTTCGCAGTTGCGCAACCTTAATCAACTTCCGCCACTCACGAAGGTTCAATCACTCTCGCTGGCGGGGTCAAAACTTAACCAGGGCGTCGCCGATCTGGTCGAAGCAGCACCCATGACGGGGAACCTTTATCTCGAAAACTGCGAATGGGTCGATAATCTTGATCCTTTGTCCGGGCTTGATCTGCATGATCTTCGAATCAGGGGGGACGCTGGCGTATCGGACTTGGGAGGGCTGAGCAGTCAAGCGAATCTCTCATTCCTTGATATATCCGGTACGAGCGTAAGCGACCTTGCACCTCTGGCGACATGTACTAAACTTGAAACGCTGCGCCTAGAAAACTGCAACGCTGTATCAGATCTGCACCCTATCGCAGAGCTGCCATATCTTAAAGAACTACGGATTAATGGGATTGCAAGCGAGATAGACTTGTCACCCCTGTCGGAAAATCGAATGCTAACGGTACACGCAGACGCCCGGCAAAACGTCAAGGGCGGGGACGCGCTAGGGCGACGACTGAGGATCCGTTGATCGATCACTCAAATTAAGGGATCGAACTCCGCAGGAGACAGTCAAAACAGCTGCGCCCGTGCCAGGTGCGTGCCAGTTTCTGCGGGGAACCACGGGCAATAGCGGGCACCAACTCGGCGAAAGATCAGGCGCCGAGGCCACTGCCATGCAGGCCAGCGCAGGTACTACCCAGAGATCACATCAGCTTCCCAAGCTGAGGGCTCGCGCGCCGTCGTCACGAGCCGGCCGTCACGACTGCTCTGGTCGACGACATAAGCCGGAAGCGTGGCTGAGGCCGGTGGGGGTGCAGCGAAGCATACGCGCGCCTGGTCGGCCGTGCGCACCTGCCGTCGTGGCTGACTGTCGTCGGCTGGGGTTCGTGCCACAACCGTGCCAGATGCAGGGGTCAGCCACGGTCAACACCGGTGCCCCACGGTCGAGTAGCCGCTCACTTCCTCGGCCGACGAAGCCGCAGCTCAGCCCGCAGATCACCCCGCCTCTCTCCTAAAGTGGTGATCAGTCGGCTTGTGGACCGTAGACGCGGCAGGAGCAGGGGAAAGCGGTCGTCGCCGTGGCCGGTGTCATCCTGTTGTGACCCGGCTCGTCTTCCGCGCTCGCAGCGCCCCCTCGGACCAGATCAAGGCCGCCGCGCAGGTCCGCCTGGATGCCTCACCGGACGCGGGATACGTGGCCCTGGTGAACCCGTGGCCACCGGCAGGACGCCCGACGAGGCACAGTTATAGGCCGCGTAGGGCAACCTGCTGGAATGAGAGAAGCAGGGCCTTCGGCAGGCGATGTGGATGCACGGCTGCGCTGATGATCCCACCCCGTAGACCAGCACCTCAGTAGTAACCTGCGAGCAGGTTCAGGCTCGGACACTGGGGGGAAGCACGTGATCGTTCGGACCATTGCGCCGGAGGGAATGCCGCGGCCCACCGGGGAGGATGGCCATGTTCTTCTCGACGTGGTCTGGCAGCACTTCTCTGCCTCCCTTCGCTGGCCCACCTTCGATTACGTGGATCGGAAGCTGTATGCGTCGGGCCTGAAGTTCGAAGAGGCCGTGCAACAGCTGTGCCCTGCACTGCTGCGGGGCGTAGATGCCGACCTGTGGCGGCTGCCGCAGGGCCTAACGGAGCTGTCTCTGACGGTCGCTGGCGCTGCGAACTGCGCCAATACCCTTGTTCCCATCAACGGCGTCCTCGTCATGGTGCGGACAGCGGCCTTGATCGAGCCCCACTATCAGCCCAAGGAGCCCGGGGCGCTGCCAGAGCTGCGGCCCGACGATCTACCGCCTCCAGTGGATGACGTCGATCTGGCGTTGCTGACCAAGAAGAGCAGGTTCGTTAGCTTCGCGCTCGCGCTGCATGAGCCCTGCTTTCGCGGTGGCGGCCACAACCTAGACGATCTCGATTGGACGCTGCGCTACGACCGGGACATTCGGCCGTTTGCTGGCGTGCACCGACTGGATGAGTACTGGCGCATCCGTGAGCAGATGCTGGGGCCGGCGCGGGTTGAGGCTGACAACACGCCCTTCGGACAGCGCCTGGAGCCCACTTTCGCTCCGAGACTGACAGCCGTCCCGGTCGGTTCAGAGGGCGGGAAGTCGACGGAGGCCATGGAGGTCACCTGCATGCTGCATCCGCTGATCGCGGAGGTCGCCGCCGAGCGGTACAGCGGAGGCTTCTACTACGACGCGGTCAGGAGTGCCCTGCAGGCTGTGGAGCACCGCGTGCAGAACCTGGCCGGCACCACCGAGGTCGGTGAGAGGCTGATGGGCTTCGCCTTCGGCAACAAGCCGGATCCCCCAAAGATCACGGCGACCCGGTCCACGGGAGGCTCGCTGGAGAGCGAGCAGAACGGCATGCAGTTTCTGTTCAAGGGAGCGATGGGCGCCCTGCGTAACCCTCGCATGCACGGCCCGGACGAGAAGGACGCCCGAGACGAGGCCGACGAAATGCTGGTCTTCGCCAGTTTCCTGATGCGACGCCTCGACATCGAGGACGAGCAGCGTATCGCCGCCTCATCGAGTCCTTGATCGCGTGCTGCCTTTAGGCTGGCTGCGGTCGTGGGGCCCGGTCGCCTGGAGGTCCCGTGAGGCTGCGCGAACCGGCTCAAGCGGGCGTCACAGGTTCAACGCCTGCTACAGGCACGAGGACACAGGGTGAACGCAGAAGGGTTGCCTCCCAGTCTGGCCCTTCGTCGTGTTCGGGTGTGCCACACGCTACGCGGTGCTGTTCTCTCGTCAGGAGCGTCAGTCGAACCATGTAGACAGCAGGCCCGCGACGGTTGCGCATAGCAGGCCGACGGAAGCAAGCACGGCGGGAGCTGTGATCTCTGGTGCTTGTTCGAGGCTTACGAGTTCGATGCGCTCTCGAACGTGGACAAGGTCACCCCAGGTGCTCTCGCTGGGTACTTCTCGTTCCAGCCTGCTCCTACGTTCCTCATCTGACAGCCCAGCGTCTCCCATGATCTGTTCGTACCTACGGAGCTTCCGCCTGAGGTGATCTCGTCGGCTGTCCACTCGCCGCCAGAGTAGCCAGACGCCAAGCGCCGGCAGTACGCCGCTGGCTACAGTCAGGATGGTGATCGCTAGTTTCACTCCTGCACTATGCGATGCACACCCAGTGGCAGGGAAGCCGTAGGAACGTTGTGCATGAGCCTGGCCCTTACGCCGAGTGAGTGTCTAACTGCGTGACAACGCCCACGAACACCAGCGCACAACTGCGAACGCCGGCGGACCATCAGCCCAGGTGAGGATCACACCAGCCCAAGGCCGCGTCCCTGCCCAAGTTGCTTCGGGGCGAAGGGGTCCTGGAGCCAGCGGCAACTGTCCAGGCGCCTTGGCGTTTAGTGCATGACCGCCAACTTCCACAACCCGTGGTGCTCCGCCGCTTCGTCCCCTAACGTTCATTCATGCTCGCGAGCTAGGGTGGATATTTCACGTATGGGGGAGAGTGCGTGATTAGAGATCTGATCTTCGTCGAGACGGCGCGTGCGCAGTTCGATGCGTTGACCAAGCGACACCAGGTGGATGTCAGCGAGGCGTTACTGAAGATCATTCAGGAGGAAAACCGCAGCGGAGTGTGGCGGCATGCAGACAATCGGCGTCTGGCAGTCACTTATTCCGTGCACCCAAGCGGCGCGATCGTGGTGAGGGAGATCAACACGGCCCCCGACAGCCCAGCCAGACGCGGGCAGCCCTATGCGGGCATGGAGATGCGACACGAGGGTGGTGGACGCTGGATCCACATGAATCCTCACGAGGAGTAATCCTCGAGCAGCAACCCTTCAGCTGAGGCTTCGGGGCGGAGAAGTCCGTGCCAGATCGTGCAGGGAACCGCAGGGAACACCGGGGAACCAGTCGACCGCCGCCAGGTGCCGACGGCGCTCCGCCACAGGTCAGTGCAGTAGCCACCCCCAGGAGACCCAAGCTGAGGTGTCAAGCCCGTCGCAGCAAGGAAAGCCGTAGGGTTCCGTTCATGGTGATCGCAACTGTCCGTGAGTGGGACGATGAGGAAGGGTGGGGCGTCCTCGACTCCCCCGAGACCCCTGGCGGCTGCTTCGGCCACTACTCCGACATCCAGGCGACCGGCTTCCGCACATTGTCGCCCGGACAGCAGGTCGACCTCACATGGGAAGCCCCCGGCTTCAAACAGGACGGGTACGACTACCGCGCGGTGAGCATCGAGCCTCGGCCTGCCTGACACCCCCGGTTGACATCAACGGCGGCGTACGTCCGCGGCCTCCAGCGGTCCACCACGCCACGACATCCCATATCGCAGCATGCAACGGAGCCCGGTTGATCGAACTTCTAAAGCGGGTGTCGCAGGTTCGCCCCATGCCCGAGGCATAAGGGCCAGCTCAGAAGGGTTTTCCTCCCAGCCGGGCGTCCTTCGGTGTTTCAAGCACCCGGCCCTTGCCCCAGCTCGGCCCGGCGCAGGAGTAGTCGGGAAGCCCTGGTCGCCCCGGGTCCAGGTGTTCACGGTTCCATCGGAGTCACCGTCCGACGGCGACTACACCACCGCGCCATCCAGGTTGCCGGCCGACATGCGCGGGGTGTGGTCGTCGATGTCCGCGACCAGGTCCAGCCTCCGCCGAGCGCTTCCACGTAGCGTGCGGTGACGTCCAGGGCGGTGGCCCCTTCGCCGTGTTCGATCCGGGAGATTCGGGCGACGCTGACTCCCGTCTGGGCCGCTGCGTCCCGCTGGGTCAGCCCTGATCGCTTGTGTGCCTCGGCGAGTCGGCGCCCCGTGCCTCGGCGAGGAGTCGGCGGGACCCTGCCTCCACCTCGGCGGGCTCCACACCGGCCGCGTACAGCTCCCGCTCCAAGGTCTCCCAGCCCTGCGCGGTCTTCCTGGGCATATGGCTACTCGTTCAGTCCTCGTCGCCGGTGCAAGCGGGGCAGGGCGCCCGCCAGCGGAACGTCGTCGCGGTACCGGCGCTCCCAGTCTCCGGCCCTGTCACCACTGGGGAGCAGCAGAGCCGAGCGAGTCGGATCGAGGGCGACGATGATCCGGGTTTCGGAGCGCCCGTCCGGTCCCGGCCTCAGCTTCTTCGGATGGTGTGGTTCCGGGCCCTTCAACCGGTCCGCGAGAGGGCGCCCCGGAGCCGGTCCTGTCCCACGCGGGGCGACCACGGCCTGTGGGTGACCCGGTGGCTGACCCGTCGAGGGGACGGCGACGCCCCCGGACCCGCGGGGGCGGGTCGGGGGCGTCGTGGGGGTCCGGCCGGGCGCTTCGCGCGACCGGGCCCGTACCGGGGCGGTCGCGCGGGGCGGGGGTCAGTCGCCGGCCGGGGCCACCCCGATCGGGCAGGAGACGCCCGTGCCGCCGATGCCGCAGTAGCCGGCCGGGTTCTTGTCCAGGTACTGCTGGTGGTACGGCTCCGCCGGGTAGAACGGGCGGTCCTCGGCGGGGAGCAGTTCCGTGGTGATCGTGCCGTGCCCCGCGGACGTCAGGACGCGCTGGTAGGCGTCGCGGGACGCCTCCGCCGCCGCGGCCTGGGCGGGGGAGTGGGTGTAGACCGCCGAGCGGTACTGGGTGCCCACGTCGTTGCCCTGGCGGTAGCCCTGGGTGGGGTCGTGGGACTCCCAGAAGACCTTCAGCAGCGTCTCGTACGACACCTCGCTCGGGTCGTACACCACGCGGACGGCCTCCGTGTGGCCCGTCAGGCCCGAGCAGACCTCCTCGTACGAGGGGTGCGGCGTGGAGCCGCCCTGGTAGCCGACGAGCGTGGTCCACACGCCCGGCGTCTGCCAGAAGACGCGCTCGGCGCCCCAGAAGCAGCCCAGACCGAAGTCCGCCACCTCCAGGCCCTCCGGATAGGGGCCGAGCAGCGGCGTGCCGAGGACCGTGTGCCGGTCCGGGAGGGTGAACTCCGGCTCCGGGCGGCCCTTCAGCGCCTGCTCGGGCGCGGGCATCTCGGGCGTACGGCGGTACAGGAACATGACGCGTCTCCTCCTATGGCGGTCGCCCTGGGAAGAACGCCCCGGCGGCGCGAAGGATTCCTCAGCGGCCCCGCCGCGCCCCGCGCACGGCCGTGTCCCGCCAGCGGCAGTACACCGCGCCCGGGTCGCTGTAACACGACCACGGGAAGGCGCCCACGTACCCGTCGACCAGCCGGAACTGCTCCAGCGCCGCCTCGAACCGGCCCTGCCGGGTCAGGTAGTACGCCAGCAGGTGCCGCACCCCCGGCACGTTCGGGTGGTCGGGCGGGGCCGCCGCCACGTCCGCGAGCGCCGCGTCGACCAGTGCCACCAGCCGCGGCGAGCGGAAGTCGGCCGCCTTCGCGTCGTCGTCGTGGTGCTCCCACCAGGCGATCAGCGGCAGCGCCTTCAGCAGCGTGCCCAGCGGGGCCGCGGCCGCCGCCTCCTCGGTGAAGCGTTCGGCCAGCTCCTTCGAGCCGCGCCACTTGGCGTACCAGTACTGCAGCGCGCCGGTGTGCGCCCCGAAGTGGTACGGGTCCCGGTTGGTGATCTCCTTCCAGATCCGGTGCATCTCGTCGTGCGGGTAGCCGAAGCCCAGCGCGGGCCTGATCTCGAAGACGTACGGTGTCGGGTCGTCCGGGACCAGCTCGGCGGCCCGCGCGATCTCGTCCCGCGACCGGGCCAGCACCCGGTGGAAGCCCGCGAACTGCTCCGCGCTCGTGTCCTTCGCCCACGCCCCGCCGCGCAGCAGCCAGGCGAGGGAGATCGTCGAGGAGGCCCGCACCACGGCCGCGTCCGGGTCGTCCGGGCGGGCCGCCTCCCACGCGTCCAGCCACGCCCCGTCGCCCTCGGCGGCGGCGTCGCCGAGCAGGTCCGCGTACCGGGTCCGCCGCTGCCAGTCGCGCCGCTCCCGGGTGGCGGCCAGCAGCCGGGCCGCCGGCTCCCAGTCGCCGCGCGCCGCCGCGGCGGCCAGGGCCCGCTCCAGTTCGGGGTCGGGTCCGGAGACCATCGTGTTCTGCCGCGACGCGGGCAGCAGGCCGAGCGCCTCCGCCTCGCGCGCCGCGGCGGCCGCACCCCGCGACGGCGGCGCGCCCGCGATCCGCCGGTACACGAGGACGCCGACCGCGACCGCCACGGCGATCACGATCACGCGGGTGACCTCCATGCTCACGGGGTGACCTCCCCGGCGGCGTTCACGGCCGCCTCGTCGCGCATCCGGCAGAACTCGCCCGCCGGATCGCCCCGGTACCGCCACGGCAGCGCGTCCACGTACCCGTCGACGAGCCGGAACTGCTCCAGCGCGGGCTCCCACCGCTCCTGGAGGTACAGGTAGTACGCCAGCAGGTGCCGGACCTCCGCCAGCCGCGGGTGGTCCGGGTCGGCGGCGGCCGCGTCGGCGAGGGCGGCGTCCACGGCCGCGTACATCTCCGGCGTGCGGTCCACGTCCGCCGAGTCGGACTCGTCGTGCTCGAAGTGCGCGATCAGCGGGAACACCGTCATCAGCGCGCCGGGGGGCGCCTCGGCCGCCGCCTTCACCGCGAACGCCCGCGCCAGCGCCTCCGAGCCGTGCCACTTGCCGCACCAGTACTGGAGCGCCGAGAAGTGCGCCTCGTAGTGGTGCGGGGCGCGGCTGGTGATGTCGTTCCAGATGCGGTGCATCTCCTCGTGCGGGGCGCCCAGCCCGATCGCCGTCCAGATCTCGCCGACGTACGGCGACGGGTCGCCCGGCACGGCCAGCTCCGCCGCCCGCGCGTGCTCGTGCCGGGTACGGGCCAGCGTCCGGTGGAAGCCCTCGAACTGCTCCGCCGTCGTGTACCGGGCGCGCTTCGCCCCGCGCACCTTCCACGCCAGGAACACCGAGCTGCGCGCCCGCAGCAGCGCCGCGCCCGGATCGTCCGGGCGGGCCGCCTCCCAGGCCGTCAGCCAGGCGTCGTCCTCGGCGGCCACGTCGGCCAGCTTCTCCACGTACGCCGTGCGCCGCTCCCAGTCGCGGGCCGCGGCGGTCCCGTCGAGCAGGGCGGCGGCCGGCGCCCAGTCACCCGCGCGGGCGGCGGCGACGGCCACGGTCATCGCCCGGGGCTGCGGCGCGGACAGCTCGGTGTGCTGCCGCTCGGCCGGCAGCAGGCCCAGCGCGGCGACGCGTTCGGCGGCCTCCTCCGCGCCGGGGTCGGAGCGCCACCCCTCGATGGCACCCTCGACGATCGCCTTCAGGAAGTACACGCCGGCTCCCAGGACGAGGAGGACGACGGGGGTCAGGACGACCCAGAGCAGGATCTTCACGTAAGTGCCTCGGGGGGTGTCAGACGGTGGCCAGCAGCCGGCGCAGCGGCGCGGTGTCGGGATGGTCGGCGACCGCCGCGTCGAGCGCGGCCGGCAGGTCGTCCTCGTGACCGGGCGGCATCCGCAGCGACGCCGACTCCGACCAGGACAGCTCCCAGCGGGCCGCGCCCCGGTCGATCAGCTCGCCGGCGACCATCCGCGACAGGCCCCGGCGCAGCACCGGGCGGGCGAACTCGCGGGCCGCGCGGCCCTTCGCCGCCCCGGCCTGGTCCGACTTGGGCAGCCGGTCGGCGATCTCCCAGCCGACGCCCAGGTCCAGCGCGTTGAGCAGCGCGTCGAGCGAGCCGTCGCCGTCGGTCACCTCGGCGGTGGCCCGCCGCAGCGGCTCGGCCTCCTGCGCGAAGTGCGCCGTCATCGAGACGTGCACCAGCTCCGGCCAGTCCACGCGGCGCAGCCGCAGCGCCTCCGGGGTGAGCGACGCCTGCTCGACGGCGACCAGCGCCGCGCCGGGGTCGGCGAGCAGCCCCAGCGCGGGCCCGGCGGGCTCGGACGCGCGGCCGTCGTCGGGCAGGGCCTCCAGGCGGGCGACGCGCTCGGCGATCGGCGGGTGGGAGTCGTACGGGGAGGCGGGCTCGGTCGGCAGCTCGCGGCGCAGCTCCGCCAGCTCGCCGGCGCGCGCGGCCAGCAGGTGCCGGATGCCGCCGAACACCTCGCCGGGCGGCGGCAGCAGGCCCGCGCCGACACCGAGGGTCGCGTACGCGTTCATGTAGAAGTCGTGCGCCGAGTCCAGGGCGGGGATCTCGCGCAGCGCCGACGCGGTGGCGTCACGGCCCGCGATGCGGGCGGCGGCCAGGTCGGCGGCGAGTTCCTGGCGGCGGGAACCGGCGAGGGTGGCCCGCAGGTAGAAGTGGCCGTACGCCTTGTACACCTTCGCCATGGAGCGGTACGTGAGGCCGACGCCGGTGGTGTCGACCTCCTTGGCCTTCTTGCCCTTGGCGAGCTTCTTCTCGTTCTTCCGCTCCTGCCTGGCCCGCTCCTTGGCGACCTTGCCGCCGGCCCGCTCCTCGAAGTGGGCGATGGTCCGGGCGACCTGGACGCGGCCCCGGACGGTGATCGCGGAGAGCCGGGTGTCGGCGTTGCCGTAGTGGCCCATCTCGTGGGCGAGCACGGCGCGCAGCTGCGCCTCCGTCAGGCCCGACACCAACGGCAGGCCCAGGTGGAGGCGGCGCGTGCCGCCGAGCAGGCCGAGGAAGCGGGCCTCCTCGCTGACGGAGGCGTTCATGTCGGCGGTCAGCCGGATCTCGTCGGGCGCGCGGGTGCCGACCTGCGCGGCCAGCTCCCGCACCTCCTGCCACAGGCGGGGCTCCTGGGCGTCGGTGACGAGGACGCCGTGCGCGGCGTCGTCCTTCGGGGTGCGCAGCATGAACATGCCCCGCACGATCGGTACGGCGAGCAACGCGCTGACGACGTACAGCTTCACGGCGAGACTGCTGGGCGCCCAGAGCGCCGCGGCCCAGTCCACGCCGGCCAGAACGGCGAGCATGGCGAGGCCCAGCAGGTAGAAGCCGGCGAGCAGGAGCAGGGCGCGCAGCGCGCGCACGGAAGCGCCCATCGGGCAGAGTCCCCCCACGGGATGGAAAGAGGCATGACGAAGAGACGTGGGGGGAAGCGGAGTATCACCTGGGGGCGGGGTGAGTCGCAAGTTTGTTCTGGTTTTTTTTGGCTCGTTGCGCCTCCGGGGCGCTGGGAGCGGGTGTCGACAGGCCGAACGTGCTCAACCCCTCGTTCCTCGGGGTCTGCGCGCGATCGGCCTGTCGACACCCGCGCGCCCCTTCGGCTCCACGAGCGCTACAGGGGGGTGCCGTCCCCCTCCCCGGCACAGAGTGTGGCCCCTCAACCCCCCCGAGCGGCCCGCATGGGCGCCCTTCCCCCGGTATCCGCGTGTCCGCGTGCCCGCCGGTTCCGTGAGAGGGGGGAGGGTCAGTGCGGCAGGGAGGCCGGGGTGCCGCCGTTGGCTTCGTAGCCGGCCACCGCCAGTGCCCGGTACAGCGCGTACTCGGCCGCCGGGTCCTCGCTCATCGTCCACGGCAGTGCCCCGACGTGCCCGTCCACGTGCACGATCTGGTGCATGGCCTCGCTCCAGCGCTGCGCGCCCACCAGGAAGTGGATCAGCAGGTGGCGTACGTGCGCCAGCATCGGGTCGTCGGGGCGGGCCGAGTGCACCGCGTACAGCGCGCCCTCCATCGCCCGCGACACGACCTGCGTCCCGTAGAAGTCCCGCACCAGCGCCAGGTCGGGCAGGTGCTCCCACACCGCGAACAGCGGCAGCGCGGCCAGCAGCGAGCCCTGCGGGGCGCGGGCGGCGGCGGACCGGGCGAACCGGTCGGCGTCCGCGCGGGAGCCGTGCCACTTCTCGCACCAGTAGTGCAGGGCCGCGATGTGCGCCCCCATGTGCTGCGGGTTCCGGTCGATGACCTTCGCCCACACCTGGTCGAACTGCTCGTGCGCGTACCCCAGGCCGCGCGCGACGGCCAACTCGACGATGTACGGCACGGGGTCGCCCGGCGCCAGCAGCGCGGCCTCGCCGCACACGGTCCGCGCCTCCTCCAGGATGATCCGGAACTCGTCCGTGCCGACCTGCGCCGTCCGCCACGCCTGCTGCACCAGGAACTCGGCGTGCACGGCCGCGCCGCCCGCGTCCTTCGGTGCCTGGGCCCGCCACTCCCGCAGCCAGGCACCGCCGGCCCCCGGCCGCTGCGCCAGCTCCAGCGACGCGGCGCCCGCGAACGCCTGCACCCGCTGCCAGCGCACCTCGCCCTCCTTGGGCGTGCCGGCCAGCAGCTGCGACGCGGCCCGCCAGTCCTGGGTGCGCTGCACGACGTCGAGCACGTCCACCAGGTCCTGGTCCGGGCCGGGCATGCGGACGTCGAGCAGTTCCTGCCGCACGAAGCCGTAGGCGAGGGGGTCGGCGGCGTCGGGCGCGCCGGGCTCGACCAGGCGGATGCCCCCGGAGCGGCGGCGCAGCACCCAGGGCGCGACGACCGCGGCGATCAGGCCGACGGCGAACAGGAACCAGAGAATCTCCACCATGCGCCCATTGTCCCGGACACCCGCCGGAAGGCGCCGGGCACGTCCACCGCACTACGCTCGCACCATGAGCGACGAGCACACCCACCAGAACTTCGAGACCCGCGCCATCCACGCGGGCAACACCGCCGACCCGCTGACCGGCGCGGTCGTCCCGCCCATCTACCAGGTCTCCACCTACAAGCAGGACGGTGTGGGCGGCCTGCGCGGCGGCTACGAGTACAGCCGCAGCGCCAACCCGACCCGCACGGCGCTGGAGGAGAACCTCGCCGCGCTGGAGGGCGGCCGCCGCGGCCTGGCGTTCGCGTCGGGGCTCGCCGCCGAGGACTGCCTGCTGCGCGCCCTGCTGGCCCCCGGCGACCACGTGGTGATCCCCGACGACGCGTACGGCGGCACGTTCCGGCTGTTCGCGAAGGTCGTCTCGCGCTGGGGCGTCGACTGGTCGGTCGCCGACACGTCCGACCCGGCGGCGGTGCGGGCCGCGCTGACCGACCGCACGAAGGCGATCTGGGTCGAGACCCCGTCGAACCCGCTGCTCGGCATCACCGACATCGCGGCCCTCGCGGACGTGTCCCGCACGGCCGGCGTGAAGCTGGTCGTCGACAACACCTTCGCCTCGCCGTACCTCCAGCAGCCGCTGGCGCTCGGCGCGGACGTCGTCGTGCACTCGCTCACCAAGTACATGGGCGGCCACTCCGACGTGGTGGGCGGCGCCCTCGTCACGGCGGACGAGGCGCTCGGCGAGGAACTGGCGTACCACCAGAACGCGATGGGCGCGGTGGCCGGGCCGTTCGACTCGTGGATCGTGCTGCGCGGCATCAAGACCCTCGCCGTCCGCATGGACCGGCACTGCGCGAACGCCGAGCGCGTGGCGGAGATGCTGACCCAGCACCCGAAGGTCACGCAGGTCCTCTACCCGGGCCTGCCCGAGCACCCGGGCCACGAGGTCGCCGCCAAGCAGATGCGCGGCTTCGGCGGCATGGTGTCGTTCCGCGTCGCGGGCGGCGAGGAGGCGGCCGTCGCGGTGTGCGACCGGGCGAAGCTGTTCACGCTGGGCGAGTCGCTGGGCGGCGTCGAGTCGCTGATCGAGCACCCGGGCCGGATGACGCACGCCAGCGTGGCCGGATCGGCGCTGGAGGTCCCCGGGGACCTGGTGCGGCTCTCCGTGGGCATCGAGAACGTCGACGACCTCCTCGCGGACCTGCGCCAGGCACTGGCCTGACCGGCGCTCACCACGGTTCCAGCGGCGGCGTCGTCCCCATGGGCGGCGCCGCCCACGGCTCCGCGGCGCACGCCCACACGCCGAACGCCACGGCCGCGGCGACCGCCGGCAGCCACAGCGCCCACCGCCACAGCCGCTCCCGGCGCCGGGCGCGGCGGCCGTGGGCCAGGGCGCGCGCCGGCAGGTCCGGCGGCACGGGCGGGCGGGCCGCCCCGGCGAGCAGCCGGCGGACCTCCCGCTCCTTGCGGTCCCCGGCGCCGCTCACGCCGCCGTCCCGTCCGGCGCGCTGCGCAGCGTCCCCACACCGTGCCGGCACAGCGCCCGCACGCGTTCCGCGGTCAGCCCCATCAGCGCGGCGACCTGCTCGTCGTACAGCCCCTCGTGGAACCGGAGCACCACGGCGAGCCGCTCCCGCGGGGTGAGCCGGGACAGCGGACCGCCGCGCCCCCGGCGGAACCGCCGGGCCGCGCGGGCGAACCGCACGGTCAGCTCGCGGCGCGCGTACACGTACGGGTCCTCGTCGCGCAGCCGGTCCCAGCGGGCGTACGTCGCGCCGAACGCGGCCGTCAGCAGCCGCTGGGCGTGCGGGTTGGCGCCGGGCGGCAGCGCGGGCTCGCTCGTCAGGAGCGTCGCCACGTGCAGCAGCCGACCCGCCGTCCCCGCGACGAACGCGGTGAAGCCGGAGTCCTCTGCGACCACGTCCTCATCTGAGGGCAGCCGCGGCGCCCGGTCAAGGGCCGTGCGCGCGGCCGTCGGCCGGGCCGGGCGTCAGGAGGGCCGCACCGGGTCCGGGTCGGCGGGCTGGAGGCCCAGCTGGCGGGCGGAGAGCGCCGAGTTGAAGCGGGTCAGCAGGGTGCAGAACGACTCCCGCTCCTCGGCCGTCCACCCCTCCGTCACCCGCGCCATCAGATCACGGCGGGAGCTGCGCACCTCCTCCAGCCGGGCCTGGCCGCGCGGCGACAGCTGGAGCACGACGGCGCGGCCGTCCTCCGGGTGCGAGGTGCGCTTCACCAGGCCGGTGTCGACGAGCGGCGCGACCTGGCGGGTCACCGTGGACGAGTCGATGCCCATCCCCGCCGCCAGCGCCTTCACGCCCATCGGGCCTTCCTGGTCGAGCCGGTTGAGCAGCAGGTACGCAGCCCGGTCCATCGAGTTGCGGAGCTGCCCGGTCCCGCCGAGGCGGGTCTGCTCGGCCCGCCGGGCGAAGACGGCCACCTGGTGCTGGAGGGCATCGAGGAGACCGGTGTCAAGATCAGTCGTCATGTCCTGGGAAGTGGGCATGGCTGGGGGCTCTCTCGTGCGGCGGTCGGTTTTGGTGGGGGAAAGAGTACGCGGAGTGCCGCCTGTCCGTACCGGCGCTGCGCAAACGAGATGGACGACTTCCCGAGCTGCGAGACTGCTGTCATGAGCTTCCGCACCACTCGCCCCGTGCGGCACGTCATGCTCGACGACGTGAGGGGCGCCCAGAAGATGCTGTCCGGGGTCGCGCGGATGACCGCGATGGAGGGCAGCAGGTACCTGTCGGGGCTGGTCGGCGCCCCCGTCCACCTCAAGTGCGAGAACCTCCAGCGGACCGGCTCGTTCAAGCTGCGCGGCGCGTACGTGCGGATCTCCGGGCTGCGGCCCGAGGAGCGGGCGGCCGGGGTGGTCGCCGCGTCCGCGGGGAACCACGCGCAGGGCGTCGCGCTGGCCTCGTCCCTGCTGGGGGTGCGCTCCACGGTGTTCATGCCGGTCGGCGCCCCGCTGCCGAAGGTCGCCGCGACCCGCGAGTACGGCGCCGACGTGCGGCTGCGCGGTCAGGTCGTCGACGAGACGCTGGCGGCGGCGCAGACCTACGCGCGCGACACGGGCGCGGTGTTCATCCACCCCTTCGACCACCCGGACGTCATCGCGGGACAGGGCACGGTCGGGCTGGAGGTCCTGGAGCAGTGCCCGGAGGTGCGGACGGTCGTCGTCGGCATGGGCGGCGGGGGCCTCGCGGCGGGCATCGGCGTGGCGGTGAAGGCGCTGCGGCCCGACGTGAAGGTGGTCGGCGTCCAGGCGCAGGCGGCCGCCGCGTACCCGGGGTCGCTGGCGGCGGGCCGGCCCGTGGCGGTGCGGTGCGGGCCCACGATGGCGGACGGCATCATGGTCGGCCGGCCGGGCGACGTGCCGTTCGAGATCGTCCGGGAGGTCGTCGACGAGGTCCGCACCGTGTCCGAGGACGCCCTGTCGTCGGCGCTGCTGCTGTGCCTGGAGCGGGCCAAGCTGGTCGTCGAACCGGCGGGGGCGAGCCCGGTCGCGGCGCTGCTGTCGGACCCCGGGTCGTTCGAGGGGCCGGTGGTGGCCGTGCTGTCGGGCGGCAACATCGACCCGCTGGTCCTGCAGCGGGTGCTGCGGCACGGCATGGCCGCGGCCGGCCGCTACCTCAGCCTGCGGCTGCGCCTGGCGGACCGGCCGGGCGCGCTGGCGAACCTGCTGGGCGTGCTGACGGTGGTCGACGCCAACGTCCTGGACGTGGGCCACGTCCGCACCGACCCGCGGCTGGGGCTGACGGAGGTCGAGGTGGAGCTGCACCTGGAGACGAAGGGCCCGGAGCACTGCGTGGAGGTGCGGTCCGCGCTCCAGGAGGCCGGCTACACGGTCCTGGGCTGAACGCCCGCCCCGACGGCCCGTGCCCGTACACGCGCCGCCGTGCCTTGTGGTACGCGATATATCGCGTTACGGTGTGAGCCGGGTCATACGCTCACCGGGCCGCCGCACCGAGGCGCCCCCGAGCGGTGGCGAGCCGGACCATCCCACCTTTCCCCCTCCCGGGAGTCATCACATGCCAGGCGCCATTCACGCGGAAGGTCTGGTGAAGACCTTCGGCGACGTACGAGCACTGGACGGCGTGGACCTCGACGTCCCCGAAGGCACCGTCCTGGGACTCCTCGGCCCGAACGGGGCCGGGAAGACCACCACGGTGCGCGTGCTCACCACGCTCCTGCGGCCGGACAGCGGCCGGGCGGTCGTCGCGGGCGTCGACGTCCTCAAGCACCCCAACGAGGTGCGCCGCTCCATCGGCCTCTCCGGCCAGTTCGCCGCCGTCGACGAGTACCTCACCGGCCGCGAGAACCTCCACATGGTCGGCCGGCTCTACCAGATGTCCGGCAGGGCGGCGAAGGCCCGCGCGGCCGAACTGCTGGAGCGCTTCGGCCTCGCCGACGCCGCCGACCGCCCCGCCAAGACGTACTCCGGCGGCATGCGCCGCCGCCTCGACCTGGCCGCCGCGCTCGTCGTCTCCCCGCCCGTGATGTTCATGGACGAGCCGACGACCGGCCTCGACCCGCGCAACCGCCAGGCCCTGTGGGAGGTCATCCAGGAACTCGTCGCGGGCGGCACGACCCTGCTGCTCACCACGCAGTACCTGGAGGAGGCCGACCACCTCGCCCACGAGATCTGCGTCGTCGACCACGGCCGGGTCATCGCCCGCGGCACGTCCGACCAGCTCAAGGCCCGTACCGGCGGCGAACGCGTCGAGGTCGTCGTGCACCGGCCCGACGAGATCGCCGCCGGCCGCGAGGTGCTCGCCGCCTTCGGCCGCAGCGGTGCCGTCACGGTCGAGGAGCACACGCGCAGGCTCACCGTCCCCGTCACCGGCGGCGCCAAGCTGCTCGCCGAGGTCATCCGCGAACTGGACGCGCGCGGCGTCGAGATCGACGACATCGGGCTGCGCCGCCCCACCCTCGACGACGTGTTCATCTCCCTCACCGGCCACGCCGCGGAGCAGAAGGACGCTCCCGACGCCCCCGACGCGGCCGGCGCCACCGCCGCATCCCGGAAGGACCCCCTGAAGTGACCGCCGCCACCGACGCCCCGCGGCTCGCCGCGCCCCGCCCGCGCGGCGGCATCGTCCAGTCGCTCACCGACTCCCTGGTCGTGGCCCGCAGGAACCTCATCCGCATGAGGCGGATCCCCGAAATGATGATCTTCGGCCTCGTCCAGCCGATCATGTTCGTGGTGCTGTTCAGCTACGTCTTCGGCGGCTCCATGAACATCGGCGGCAGCACCGACCCGTCGGTGTACCGCAACTTCCTCATGGCCGGGATCTTCGCCCAGACCGTCACGTTCGCCACGGCCGGCGCGGGCGCGGGCATCGCGGACGACATGCACAAGGGCCTCATCGACCGGTTCCGGTCGCTGCCCATGGCGCGCGGCGCGGTCCTCACCGGGCGGACGCTCGCCGACCTCGTCCAGACGGCGCTGACCGTCGTCGTCCTCGCGGTCGTCGCGCTGCTCGTCGGCTGGCGCATCGACGCGGGCGTGCCGAAGGCGCTGGCCGCGTTCGCGCTGCTGCTCCTGCTGGGCTACGCGTTCTCGTGGATCGGCGCGCTGATCGGCCTGTCCGTGCGGACCCCGGAGGCCGCCACGTCCGGCGGGCTGATCTGGCTCTTCCCGGTCACGTTCACCTCGAACGCGTTCGTGGACTCCGGGCGGATGACGCCCTGGCTGCGGCACGTCGCCGAGTGGAACCCGTTCAGCGCGACCGTCCAGGCGTGCCGCGAACTGTTCGGCAACCCCGGCGTGTCCCCGTCGGACGCGTGGCCGATGCAGCACCCGGTGTGGGCGTCGGTCATCTGGTCGCTGCTGATCATCGTGGTCTTCCGCACGCTGGCGGTCCGCAAGTACCGCTCGGCCGCCTGACCGCGGGCACGCGGGGAGGCGCCCGACCGCCGGCACACGGGGAGGCCGCCCGCCCCTCGGCCGCCTGACCGCCGGGACGCGCCGGGACCACGGCGGAGGGCCGGGCCGCGCCCTGTGGCGCGCCCGGCCCTCCGCCGTGCCGGTGTGCGGACTCAGCCCTGGTACGGCTGGGCGTCCAGGATGCGCACGGACGCCTTCTTGCCGTTCGGCAGCTCGTACTCCGCGTCCTCGCCGACCTTCTTGCCGTTCACGCCCGAGCCCAGCGGGGACTGCGGGGAGTACGTCTCGATGTCGGAGCTCGCGTACTCGCGGGAGGCCAGCAGGAAGGCCAGGGTGTCGTCCTCGTCGCCGTCGAAGGCGATCGTCACGACCATGCCGGGGGCGACCACGCCCGTCACGGCGGGGGCCTCGCCGACCTTCGCGTGCTCCAGGAGCTGGGTGAGCTGGCGGACCCGGAGCTCCTGCTTGCCCTGCTCCTCCTTGGCCGCGTGGTACCCGCCGTTCTCGCGCAGGTCCCCCTCCTCGCGCGCCGCCGCGATCTTCGCGGCGATCTCGGTTCGCGCGGGACCAGACAGGTACTCCAGCTCGGCCTTGAGCTGGTTGTACGCCTCCTGGGTGAGCCAGGTGACGTTGTCGCTGGTCTGGGTCACAGGTGCTCCTCGTCGGTGCTGGGTATACAAAGCATCGCCCTACCAGAAGCATGCGGCCTTACCGGGAGGGCGAAACCACGAGCCTAACAATTACGCGACCGAAGGGGGAGGACGAATGTCACGGAACCTGTGACTCCGCAGGTCGCGCGGGGCCTGGTGTGCCGTGGGGGAGGCGTGGGGGAGGCCGGGCGTCAGTCCGGGACGCAGCCCAGGAGGTCCGCGGCCGTGGCCAGTTCCGTCGTGCGGACGGTGACCACCTCGTCGACGCGCGGCGCGGCCTGGTCGAAGCGGACCTCCTTGCGGCCCACCTCCGCGCCGCTCTCCGCGAGGGCCCGCACCGTGCAGTACCCCTTCGCGCCGTCCGCCTTGCGCACCTCCAGGTGCACGTCCACGCGGTCCGCCGCCACCACGTCGAACTTGATCAGCTCGGCGCTGACCTTCTGGCCCGTGATGTAGTCGTAGCCGAACCACCCGATCAGCGCGAGCATCGCGACCCCCAGCACCGAGCCGACGATCTTGAGTCCGCGGTCCGTGCGCGCCTCGGCGGTGCGGCCGTACCGGCCCTCGGGGAGCCGCTCGCCCGTCACGCTCATGATCGTTCCTCTCGTACGCCGAACGACGGAATATCCCCCGCGCCGATTCCGTCACTATAGAAGCCGAGCGACCTGACCAATCATTGAGGACCAGTCTTGACTGAGCAGCTGCGACTGATGGCCGTGCACGCCCACCCCGACGACGAGTCGAGCAAGGGCGCGGCCACGATGGCCAAGTACGTGTCCGAGGGGGTGGACGTGCTCGTCGTGACGTGCACGGGTGGCGAGCGCGGCTCCGTCCTCAACCCGAAGCTCCAGGGCGACCCGTACATCGAGGAGAACATCCACGAGGTGCGCCGCAAGGAGATGGACGAGGCCCGGGAGATCCTGGGCGTCGAGCAGGAGTGGCTCGGCTTCGTCGACTCCGGCCTCCCCGAGGGCGACCCCCTGCCGCCGCTGCCGCAGGGCTGCTTCGCGCTGGAGGACGTGGACAAGGCCGCCGGCCGCCTGGTCAGGTCCATCCGCGCGTTCCGCCCGCAGGTGATCACCACCTACGACGAGAACGGCGGGTACCCGCACCCCGACCACATCATGACCCACAAGATCACGATGGTGGCCTTCGAGGGGGCGGCCGACGCCGAGAAGTACCCGGAGTCGGAGTTCGGCCCGGTCTGGCAGCCGCTGAAGCTCTACTACAACCAGGGCTTCAACCGCCCGCGCACCCAGGCGCTGCACGACGCGCTGGAGGAGCGGGGCCTGGAGTCCCCCTACGGGGACTGGCTGAAGCGCTGGGACGAGTTCCAGCGCGCCGAGCGCACGCTCACCACGTACGTCCCGTGCGCCGACTTCTTCGAGACGCGCGACAAGGCGCTGATCGCGCACCGCACGCAGATCGACCCGGACGGCGGCTGGTTCCGCGTCCCGATGGAGATCCAGAAGGAGGTCTGGCCGACGGAGGAGTACGAGCTGGCCAAGTCCCTCGTGGACACCACCCTCCCCGAGAGCGACCTCTTCGCGGGCATCCGGGACAATGCCTGACATGAGCGCACACCAGGCACTGACCCAGCTCGTCCCCCTCGCCGCCGAGCTGGACAAGAACAAGGTGACGCCCGGCGTCCTCGGCTTCGTCGTCTTCGCCGTCATGGCCCTCGCCGTGTGGGCCCTGATGAAGTCGATGAACCGGCACATGAACCGCGTCGACTTCGAAGAGGCCCCGGAGAAGCCCCGGCCCTCCACCGGCGGGGCGGAGCCGGCCACCGGGAAGTGACCCCGCCGCGGCGGCGGCCCTCGTCGGGCCGCCGCCGCGCGCCCCGCTGCCTGTGCGGTGGGTCACGGGTGTGTCCGGCGGGATGGGAGTACGGCGGACCGACTGGCCCGTGAGACGTCCCCGTACCTTCTCCAGCACGCCGACAACCCGGTCGACTGGTGGCCCTGGTCGGCGGAGGCCTTCGACGAGGCCCGGCGGCGCGGCCGGCCCGTGCTGCTGAGCGTCGGGTACGGCTCCTGCCGCCGGTGGCGGTGAACCTGCCGCCCCTGTGGGCGGCGGTGCTCACACCTCCCTGATGATCACACGGCTTCCGCAGAGCTTCGACCAGTCATCGCGGTCGGAGGTCAGGACGATCGCGGGGGCGGGGACGCGGAGTGCGAGCGCGGCGACGAGAGCGTCGATCGCGTACTTGTGCCCGTGCAGCCCGCCCGCGTCCCGAAGCAGCTCCACCGCGGTCAGGGAATCCTCCTGGCTGACCGGTTCCACCCGCAGCCGGGAGAGCACCCACTTCAAGCGTGCCAGGTCGGTCTTTTTCTGGGCTGCTTCAACGATGGTCAGCACCGACACGAGCACGGGCACTCCGAGCTGCCGAGACGCCTCGATGCGAGCCGCCATTCTTCGGTCGTTGCGCAGGAGCAGGGAGAGCGCCTCGCAGTCCAGTACCACAGCGCGTGCCTGCTGCTCCTTCACGCAGCGCCTCGTTCGACGTTCTGTGCGTCCTCTTCTCCGAAGAGTTCACGGCGAGCGGCTTCGATCTCCTGCTCCGTCAGCGTGCCGTGTTCCTCTTCGTGCGACGCAACGATCTCGGCGAGCCCGTCCATGGCGAGCTGGTGCCGGACAGCCTCGGTGATGTAGCCGGACAGCCCACGGCGCCCGGTTCGCGAGCGGAGCTCACTGACCAACTCGGCGGGCATGGACACGGAGATGTTCTCGGTGGTCCCGGCTCGGGGCGACTTCATGCCCACAGTGTAAGACACTTCCTATTACAGGGCGGGAGCCCTGACGCACGACCCGCGGGGCGTGATCCCGGCCATGCGGTCTCCTCCCGCGGAGTGCTGTCGTCATCGTGGTCTCGCGTGCAGCAGTGGCTGGAGCTGCAGCGTGCCCTACGAGAAAATCCGCAGTGATGCCGCGCGCTTGTGGACACCTGGCGGCCCAGCGAGGCGGCCCTGTCCGTGGTGTTCGCATCCACCCGTGAACCAGGCCGTCGGCCAGTCCCCGCCGCCGAGATGCCTTGCTTCGACGGTCGGCTCCGGATCCGAGGGACCTCTCGTACATCACCTATGACCTGACTGCTGCCCTTGTCGTCGCCGGCGCCCTCGCGACCGGCGTGCTCGTCCACCGCCGGACCGCACCTTCGGAGGGAGCGAACGCTCTGTCGAGGGGTGAACGCCTGATCCTCGCCCTCGGTGCGGCGGCGACTGTCATCATGATCGGCGGCTGCCTCGGTAACGGGTTTCGGGGCACGGAGTACGCCACGAAGCCCAGGTCGGCGCCGTCCGCGCAAGCCCTGAACCCAGGGGCTGACCAGTAGGCGGAGCCGCCGCGCGCTCCGCTGCCTGTGCGGTGGGTCATGGCGCGACGGCAGCCTGCCGATGCTCTGCGTCGTCCACGATCCCGAGCGGAATGGCCTCTTCTGGGCCAATGCGACTCGTCAGCTTCGCCGAGCAGAAGCGCTGCGCAAGACGTTGAGATCCGTTGTCGTCCGGCGGGAGTCCACGCTGGACGATTCCACCTTCGAGGCGCTGACAGCCAAACGTCGACAGCGGGGCGACGCCTCGGCTCCTTACAGTGCCCCGAGATCGACCGTGATGGGGAAAGGCACGGAGGCCCTCACCGTGCCGGTGAACATCTCGCCGTCCCGGTAAGCCCCGGTGGCGGGATCGAGGACGTAGGTGTAGACGATCGGGACCCCGGTGGCGGCCTGCTCGACCCGCCAGTAGAAGGGGATGCCGGCCTTGGCGTACTGGTCCACCTTCACGATCCGGTCCGTGGTCTCCGAGCCGGGCGACACGACCTCGACGACCAGGAGTACGTGCTCCGGGCGGGTGGGCGTGACGTCGATGGTCTCCGCCCGGTAGACGATGACGTCCGGACGGCGGTTGGTGAGCGGGACGTCCTGCAGGCGGACGTCGAAGTCGGTGTCGGCGTTCCAGTCCGGGCCCGCGGCGGCATCCAGGGCATTGGCCAGGACCCGGGCCAGTCGGTTGTGCCGCTTGGAGGCGCTCGGGCTCACGACGACCATCCCGTCCACGATCTCGATGCCGGCGCACTGCTCCTCGGACCAGGAGTCGTACTGCTCCGCGCTGATCTGCGTGTGCATCCACGCGGGCGCCACCATCTCGGCGGACATGGTGTACCTCCTTCGAGGAGCCTCGGCAGGTCCGGCGCTGCCGCGCCCAGCCTACTGTTCCGAGGCGTCGGGCCGTCCGGCTCGGCGGGACGCCGGGGGAGGTTCGGCGCCGACTCCGAGGGGAGGAGGAGCCGGTCGCCACGTGATGGCTCACCGGTGCGATTCGACCGGGTGAGGAGGCTCGTGAGGATTTCGCCGGTCGCGCCGGGTGCTGTGAGAGGCTGGGTCGTATGAACCGGTTGGCTGGTGTGACCTCGCCGTATCTGCTTCAGCATGCTGACAATCCGGTCGACTGGTGGCCGTGGGGACCGGAGGCGTTCGAGGAGGCGAAACGGCGCGACGTGCCCGTTCTGCTGTCGGTCGGTTACTCCGCCTGCCACTGGTGCCACGTCATGGCGCACGAGTCCTTCGAGGACGACGCGACCGGGGCGTACCTGAACGAGCACTTCGTCTCCGTCAAGGTCGACCGCGAGGAGCGGCCCGACGTGGATGCCGTGTACATGGAGGCCGTGCAGGCCGCCACCGGGCACGGCGGGTGGCCCATGACCGTGTTCCTCACGCCCGACGCGGAGCCGTTCTACTTCGGTACCTACTTCCCGCCCGAGCCCCGCCACGGCATGCCGTCGTTCCGGCAGGTGCTGGAGGGCGTCGCGGCCGCCTGGCGGGACCGGCGCGGCGAGGTGGACGAGGTCGCCGGGAACATCGTGCGGGAGCTGTCCGGCCGGTCCCTGGCGCACGGCGGCGACGGCGTGCCGGGCGAGTCCGAGCTGGCGCAGGCGCTGCTCGGCCTGACCCGCGACTACGACGAGCGGCACGGAGGCTTCGGCGGGGCGCCCAAGTTCCCCCCGTCGATGGTCGTCGAGTTCCTGCTGCGGCACCACGCCCGCACCGGCGCCGAGGGCGCGCTGCAGATGGCCGCCGACACCTGCGAGGCCATGGCGCGCGGCGGCCTCTACGACCAGCTGGGCGGGGGCTTCGCCCGGTACTCGGTGGACCGCGCGTGGGTCGTGCCCCACTTCGAGAAGATGCTGTACGACAACGCGCTGCTGTGCCGCGCGTACACGCACCTGTGGCGGGCCACCGGCAGCGACCTGGCCCGGCGGGTCGCCCTGGAGACCGCCGACTTCATGGTGCGCGAGCTGCGCACGCCCGAGGGCGGCTTCGCGTCCGCGCTGGACGCCGACTCCGACGACGGCACGGGACGGCACGTCGAGGGCGCGTACTACGTGTGGACGCCGGCGCGGCTGCGCGAGGTGCTCGGCGAGGACGACGCCGCGTACGCCGCGCGGTTCTACGGCGTCACCGAGGAGGGCACCTTCGAGGAGGGCGCGTCCGTGCTCCAGCTGCCGCAGGGCGCCGGGGTCGTGGACGCCGAGCGCCTCGACCGGATCCGGCGGCGGCTGCTCGCGGCGCGCGAGGAGCGGGCCCGGCCGGGCCGCGACGACAAGGTCGTCGCCGCGTGGAACGGCCTCGCCGTCGCCGCGCTCGCCGAGACCGGGGCCTGCTTCGACCGCCCCGACCTGGTCGAACGCGCCACGGAGGCCGCCGACCTGCTCGTCCGTGTGCACTTCGGCGAGGGCGCGCGGCTGGCCCGGACGTCGAAGGACGGCCGGGCCGGCGCGAACGCCGGGGTGCTGGAGGACTACGGCGACGTGGCGGAGGGCTTCCTCGCCCTGGCGGCGGTCACCGGCGAGGGCGTCTGGCTGGAGTTCGCGGGCTTCCTGCTCGACATCGTCCTCGACCGGTTCCGGGGCGAGGACGGCGCGCTGTACGACACGGCGCACGACGCCGAACCGCTGATCCGCCGCCCCCAGGACCCCACCGACAACGCGGCGCCCTCGGGCTGGACCGCGGCCGCCGGCGCGCTGCTGTCGTACGCGGCGCACACCGGCTCGGAGGCGCACCGCACCGCCGCCGAGCAGGCGCTCGGCGTGGTGAGGACGCTGGGGCCGCGCGCCCCCCGGTTCGTCGGCTGGGGCCTGGCGGTGGCCGAGGCGCTGCTGGACGGCCCGCGCGAGGTGGCGGTCGCCGGCCCGGCGGACGACGCGGCCACGCGCGCGCTGCACCGGGCGGCGCTGCTGGGCACGGCCCCGGGCGCCGTGGTCGCCGTGGGGGAGCCCGACGGCGACGAGTTCCCGCTGCTGAGGGACCGGCCCCTGGTCGACGGGCGCCCCGCGGCGTACGTCTGCCGCCACTTCACCTGCGACGCCCCGACGACCGACCCGGAGCGGCTGGCGCGGCAGCTGGGTGGGCACTGACGCGCGCGGGGCGCGCGCCCCGCGCGCCCTACCCGTGCCGGTACGCCACCAGCGAGATGCCCACGTAGTGGACGGCGAACGCGGCGAGCGTCAGGGAGTGGAACACCTCGTGGAAGCCGAACCAGCGCGGTGACGGGTTCGGCCGCTTCAGGCCGTACACCATGCCGCCCACGCTGTAGAGGACGCCGCCGACCACGACGAGGACCAGCACCGCGACCCCGCCCTTGTGCAGGAAGTCCGGCAGGAAGAACACGGCCGCCCAGCCCATGGCGATGTAGCACGGCGTGTACAGCCAGCGCGGCGCGCCGACCCAGAACACGCGGAACGCGATGCCCGCCACCGCGGCGGCCCAGACGGCCCACAGCAGCACCCGGCCGGTGGAGTCGGGGAGCAGGAGCAGCGTCAGTGGGGTATACGTGCCCGCGATGATCAGGAAGATGTTGGCGTGGTCCAGGCGCCGCAGCACGGCCGTGGCCCGCGGCCCCCAGGTCCCCCGGTGGTACAGGGCGCTCACGCCGAACAGCAGACAGGCCGTGAGCACGTAGATGGCACACGCGACGCGGCCGCGCGTCGAGCCGGCCAGGGCGGTCAGGACGAGGCCCGCCACCAGGACGGCGGGGAACATTCCGGCGTGCAGCCAGCCACGCAGGCGCGGCTTCAGGGGCGCGTGGTCCGGGGAGGCGTCGGGCTGCTCGGTCACTGCGGCGGTCATGGCGAAATGTTACCTACGCCCCCGTAGGCACCGGGACACAAGTGGTGATGCTCACGTGAGAGGCCCTCTGGACATATGCGCATTCCCGTCGGATGATCAAATGAGTGCGGTCGGCACCGGATGAGCGCGCACCACGCAGCGTCCGGGTCGCAGCCCCCACGGGGCAACAACCACAAACCCCTCAACAAGGAGCAACCGTGGCGCGCCGAAACGCGGCTCCCAGCACCGCCCCCACCCAGCACCAGGACCTCATCGCCTGGGTCGACGAGATCGCGTCGATCACGCAGCCCGACCAGGTGGTCTGGTGCGACGGCTCCGAGGCCGAGTACGAGCGCCTGTGCGAGGAGCTCGTGACCAAGGGCACCTTCAAGAAGCTGGACCCGATCAAGCGCCCCCACTCCTACTACGCCGCCTCCGACCCGACCGACGTGGCGCGCGTCGAGGACCGCACCTTCATCTGCTCCGAGAAGGAAGAGGACGCGGGCCCGACCAACCACTGGAAGGCCCCCGCCGAGATGCGCGAGGTCTTCACCGGCGAGCAGGGCGTCTTCCGCGGCTCGATGCGCGGCCGCACCATGTACGTCGTGCCCTTCTGCATGGGCCCGCTCGGCTCGCCGCTCTCCGCGATCGGCGTCGAGATCACCGACTCCGCGTACGTCGCCGTCTCGATGCGCACGATGACGCGCATGGGCCAGGCGGTCCTGGACGAACTCGGCGAGGACGGCTTCTTCGTCAAGGCCGTCCACACCCTGGGCGCCCCCCTGGAGCCCGGCCAGGCCGACGTGCCGTGGCCGTGCAACTCCACCAAGTACATCTCGCACTTCCCGGAGAGCCGCGAGATCTGGTCCTACGGCTCCGGCTACGGCGGCAACGCCCTGCTCGGCAAGAAGTGCTACGCCCTGCGCATCGCGTCCGTCATGGCCCGCGACGAGGGCTGGCTCGCCGAGCACATGCTCATCCTGAAGCTCACCCCGCCGCAGGGCGAGGCCACGTACGTCGCCGCCGCCTTCCCGTCCGCGTGCGGCAAGACGAACCTCGCCATGCTGGAGCCCACGATCTCCGGCTGGACCGTCGAGACGATCGGCGACGACATCGCCTGGATGCGGTTCGGCGAGGACGGCCGCCTGTACGCGATCAACCCCGAGGCCGGCTTCTTCGGCGTCGCGCCCGGCACCGGCGAGCACACCAACGCCAACGCCATGAAGACCCTCTGGGGCAACGCCGTCTTCACCAACGTCGCGCTCACCGACGACGGCGACGTGTGGTGGGAGGGCATGACCGAGGAGACGCCCGCCCACCTCGTCGACTGGAAGGGCAACGACTGGACCCCGCAGTCCCAGACTCCGGCCGCCCACCCCAACGCCCGCTTCACCGTGCCCGCCTCGCAGTGCCCGATCATCGCGCCCGAGTGGGAGGACCCCAAGGGCGTGCCGATCTCCGCGATCCTCTTCGGCGGCCGCCGCGCCTCGGCCGTCCCGCTGGTCACGGAGTCCTTCGACTGGCAGCACGGCGTCTTCCTCGGCGCGAACGTCGCCTCCGAGAAGACCGCCGCCGCCGAGGGCAAGGTCGGCGAACTGCGCCGCGACCCGTTCGCCATGCTGCCGTTCTGCGGCTACAACATGGGCGACTACATGGCCCACTGGATCAAGGTCGGCAAGAACGCGGACGCGTCGAAGCTCCCCAAGATCTACTACGTGAACTGGTTCCGCAAGAACGACGCCGGCAAGTTCGTCTGGCCGGGCTTCGGCGAGAACAGCCGCGTCCTGAAGTGGATCGTGGAGCGCCTGGAGGGCAAGGCCGAAGGCGTCGAGACGCCGATCGGCATCCTGCCGACCCGCGACGCACTCGACACCGAGGGCCTGGACCTGCCCGAGGAGGACCTCGACTTCCTGCTGAAGGTCGACACGGACGTGTGGCGCGAGGAGGCGGCACTCATCCCCGAGCACCTCAACACCTTCGGCGACCACACGCCGAAGGAACTGTGGGACGAATACCGCGCCCTCGTCTCCCGCCTGGGCTGACACGGCCCCGAAGACCCGCGGCCGGGCCGCACGACAACGCCCTGACCTGTGGAGTCATCCCGGCCGGCCGCGGCCGACGACCCCCGGAACGACGACGGCGTCGTTTCGGGGGTCTCCTTATTTTTGGGCTCGTTCCGCCTCCGGGGCGCTGGGAGCGGGTGTCGAGGCGGTGAACGTGCTCGGCCCCTCGTTCCTCGGGGCGCTGCGCGCGATCACCGCCTCGACACCCGCGCGCCCCTTCGGCTCCACGAGCGCTACAGGAGGGCACCCTCCCCCTCCCCGGCACAGGTGTGGCCCCGCACGAAGCGCGCCCCCACCGGCCCGGCACCCGTGCGCCCGCCCGGCTCCACGAGCGGCCCAGCGGGGCGCCCTCCCCCTCCCGGGGTTCGGGTGCTTGGGGGCGAGTGGCTCAGGGGAGTGTTTCCCTCCCGGGACGGCCGGCGGAAGGGGCCTTTGGCGGGGGAGTGTGGCAACCCGGTCCGCGCGCCTGCGCGGGCGCGGACCGGGGCCGATCAGGGGGTGCCGACCAGGCTGCCCTCGTCCAGGGCGGCGGTGTGGGCGTCCATCCGCTCGGCGGCGAGGATCGCGACGGCGGTGTCGGCGCGGGAGGCCGCGACGACCAGGGCGCGTCCCGCGAGGGCGTGGGCGCGGCGGTGCAGGGCGCACGGGTCCGCGCCGGTCAGACCGGCGTGCCGGGCCGGCGGAGCGCCGCGCAGCCGGGCCACCTGCTGGGCGATGCGGTCCGCCGCGGCGGTGTCGCCCAGTTCGTCGGTGACGGCCAGCAGTGCCGCGAGGTGCCCGGCGAGCTGGATGTCCAGTTCCTCCTCGCGGGAGCGGTGCGGGAACCGGTTCTGGTCGTCGTCGGCCATCCGGTGGACCGACTTGGTGCGGATCGGTTCGTACATGGGATGGCCTCCTGCTCGCAGACAGGAGACCATCCTACATTGGATTCAGTCTAAAGTTGAGTCCGTACCAAGCGACGGTGTCAGTGCTGGCTGTAGCCGTCCAGGAAGGTACCGATCCTGGTCACCGCGTCGGTCAGGTCCGTGGTGTTGGGCAGCGTGACGATGCGGAAGTGGTCCGGCTCGTGCCAGTTGAAGCCCGTGCCGTGCACCACCATGATCTTCTCGGCGCGCAGCAGGTCGAGGACCATCTGCCGGTCGTCCTTGATCTTGTAGACGGCCGGATCGAGGCGCGGGAAGAGGTACAGCGCGCCCTTCGGCTTCACACAGCTGACGCCCGGGATGTCGATCAGCCGCTCGTACGCCGCGTCCCGCTGCTCCAGCAGTCGCCCGCCCGGCGCGACCAGCGCCTCTATCGACTGGCGGCCCTGGAGGGCGGCCGCGATGGCGTGCTGGGCGGGCATGTTCGCGCACAGGCGCATGTTGGCGAGGATCGTCAGGCCCTCGATGTACGACGAGGCGTGCGCCTTGGGGCCGCAGACGGCCAGCCAGCCGCTGCGGTAGCCGGCCACCCGGTAGTTCTTGGACATGCCGTTGAACGTCAGGCACATCAGGTCCGGGGCGATGGCGGCGGTCGGGGTGTGCGTGGCGCCGTCGTAGAGGATCTTGTCGTAGATCTCGTCCGAGCAGACCACCAGGTTGTGCCGACGGGCGATCTCGGTGAGGCCGCGCAGCATCTCGTCGTCGTAGACGGCGCCGGTCGGGTTGTTCGGGTTGATGATGACGAGCGCCTTGGTGCGGTCGGTGACCTTGCGCTCGATGTCGGCCAGATCGGGCATCCAGTCGGACTGCTCGTCGCAGCGGTAGTGCACCGGCGTGCCGCCCGACAGGGCCACCGACGCCGTCCACAGCGGGTAGTCCGGGGCCGGGACGAGGACCTCGTCGCCGTCGTCGAGCAGCGCCTGCATCGCCATCTGGATGAGCTCCGAGACGCCGTTGCCGAGGTAGATGTCCTCGACGGAGAGCGGGATGCCCTTGGTCTCGTAGTGGCTCATCACCGCGCGCCGCGCCGCGAGGAGGCCCTTCGCGTCGCCGTAGCCGTGCGACGTGCCGAGGTTGCGGAGCATGTCCTCGAGGATCGCGGGCGGGCACTCGAAGCCGAAGGCGGCCGGGTTGCCGGTGTTGAGCTTGAGGATGCGGTGGCCTGCCGCCTCCAGCCGCATCGCCTCGTCGAGCACCGGGCCGCGGATTTCGTAGCAGACGTTGGCGAGCTTCGTTGACTGGATGACCTGCATGCCCGCGAGCTTACGGTCGCACGGCCCACCGCGCCTCGTGTTTTGCACCACGCCACGGGGGTGGACGGAGGGTGGTGCGGGCGCACCCGCGCAGGTCACCGCCGTCGGAGCCGGTGTCCACGGCCGGGCGGCCGGAAGGGGCCCGACGCGCCGGACCCCCGCCGAAGGCCCGGCCGTTCTCGCTGGGTGAGACGCCCCCCGGTCCCGTACGGCCGGTGGCGCGGGCGCGTGCCGGGGCCGTGCCCGCGCCACCGGGACGCGCCCCGCGGACCGCAGGCGCGTGCGGGGGGATTCCGCCGGCTCAGGTGGGTCGACGGGGGTGGCCGGGTAGGTTGGCTCCTCATGTGGTCCTTGAGGAGCGTCGCCGGATGCAGGCGCCTGGGCGCGGTCGGGTCGGTCGGGGTGGCCCTGGGCGGCTGGGCCGCGGGCACCATGCCGGCCCGGGACCCCTGGGGCCTGTGGTTCCCGCGCGCCCAGGACACGGCCCGGCCCGGGGTGCTCCTGGCCCTCGCCGGGCTCACCCTCCTGGTCGTCGCCTGGTGGAGGTACGGGCGGCTGGTCGCCGACGGCGCCGCCGTGCGGGCCCGGGCGGCCGCCGCCACGCTCGTCTGGTGGGCCGCGCCGCTCCTCCTCGCCCCGCCGCTGTACAGCGCCGACGTGTACAGCTACGTCGCGCAGGGCGCCATGGTCGTCGAGGGCCACGACGTGTACCGCTTCGGCCCGTCCGTCCTCGCGCCGGACGGGCTCGGCGGGGCGGCCGCCGCGAGCGTCGGCGGGCACTGGACGGACACCCCCGCCCCCTACGGCCCGGTCTTCCTGCTCCTGGCGAAGACCGTCGCCGTCCTGACGGCCGGGCAGATCGTGCCGGCCGTGCTCGGGATGCGGATCGTGGCCGTCGCCGCGCTCGTCCTGCTGTTCTGGGCGCTGCTCCGGCTCGCGCCGCGCGGCGCCACCGCGGGCGCGCTCTGGCTCGGCGTGCTCAACCCGCTGCTGCTCGTCCACGTCGTGGGCGGGCTCCACAACGACGGGCTGATGGCCGGGCTGCTCCTGGCGGGCACCGCGCTCGCCGTGCGCCGCGGCCGCTGGGTCGTGGGCAGCGCCCTCGTCGCCCTCGCCATGATGATCAAGTCGCCGGCCGCGCTCGCGCTGCTGTTCATCGGCGTCGTCGTCGGCCGCGAGACGTCCGGCCCGCTGATACGGCGCGTCGCGAAGGGCCTGTTCGGGCCCGGCGCCGTCGCCGCCGGCGTCGCGGTCGGCGCGACGCTGTGCGCCGGTACCGGCTTCGGCTGGCTGCGCACCCAGAGCGTCGCCGGGACGATCCACACCGCGCTCTCCCTCACCAGCGACCTCGGCGTCGCGCTCGGCGAGTCCATGTACTTCCTGTCCGGCGCCGAACCGGACCCCGTCAAGCGGGCCGTCCAGGCCATGGGCCTCACCCTGGCCCTCGCCCTCGTCGCGTACCTCGCGTCGTGCGTGGCGCGCGGCTGGCTGGACCCGCTGCACGCCCTGGGCCTCGCCCTCCTCGCCCTGGTCGCGCTCTCCCCGATGGTCCAGCCCTGGTACCTGCTGTGGGCCGTGCCGCCGCTCGCCGCGACCGCCTGGAACGGCCGCACCGGCCGCGCCGTCACCATCCTGTCGGCGGGCCTCGTCTACGTGACCGCGCCCGACGGCCGCACCCCCGCGTACGGCTTCGCCCTGGCCACCGTGGTGTGCCTGGTCGGCGCCCAGCTGCTGCTGCGCCGCTCCGACTTCGCCGGCGGCGTGTGGCTGCCGGCGCCGCGCGGGGCCGAGGACCGCGAGCCCTCCCGCGCCTGAGCTGACGGACCCCCGGGTCTGGTGGGTCCTCCGTGCCTGACGGGTCTCCCGTGTCTGACAGGACCTCCGCGTCTGCCGGGGCCTCTCGGTGCGGCCCTCCCGGCGCGGCCCTACGGCGCGCGCCGTACCGAGCGCCCCGCCAGGACGTCCGTGCGCCGCCCGTCCCGCACCGCGAACCGCCCGTTCACCAGCACGTGCGGGACGCCCACCGGCAGCGTGCGGGGCGCCGCGAAGGTGGCGCCCGCCGCGACCGTCCCCGGGTCGAACAGCACCAGGTCCGCCCGGTACCCCACCCGCACCAGGCCCCGGTCCGGGAGCCGCAGCCGGGCCGCCGGGCGGGACGTGAGGTGCGCGACCGCCTCCTCCAGGGACAGCACGCCCAGCTCCCGCACGTACCGGCCCAGGTAGTGCGGGAACGTGCCGTACGCCCGAGGGTGCGGCTTCGCGCCGTGGAGGATGCCGTCCGAGCCGCCCGTGTGGACCCGGTGCCGCATGATCGCCCGTACGTTGCCCTCGTGCCCGACGTGCTGGAGCACCGCCGTGCCCAGCCGGTCCGCGAGGAGCAGCCGGCGCGCCTCCGCCCAGCCGGGCAGCCGCGTCCCCACGTACCGCTCCAGCGCCGGGTCCGACACGCCCGACACCTCCACGGTGTCCCACGCCACCGGCACGCCGTGGCAGCCGTCCGACCCGGTCACCTCCAGCGCGTACCGGATCCGCTCGGCCACCGCGTCGTCCCGCAGCCGCGCCAGCAGCGCCTCGGGGCCGCCCTCGTGCGCCCAGCCGGGCAGCAGCGCCGCCAGCGTCGTGCAGCCCGGCGTGTACGGGTAGGTGTCGAGCGACACGTCCACGCCGTCCGCCAGGGCCCCGTCGAGCAGCGCCAGCAGTTCGGGCGCCCGGCCCTCGTTGACGCCGAAGTTCAGCGTGGCGTGCGCCAGGTGCAGGGCGCAGCCCGTCTCCCGCGCCAGGTCGAGCATCTCCGCGTACGCCCCGAGCGCGCCCGCCCCGTACGAGCGGTGGTGCGGGCAGTAGTAGCCGCCGTACCCGGCGACGACCCGGCACAGCGCGGCCAGTTCGGCGCGGTCCGCGTACATGCCGGGCGGGTAGGTGAGGCCCGACGACATGCCGACCGCGCCCTGCTCCAGGCCCTCCGCGACGAGCCGCCGCATCCGGTCCAGCTCGGCGCCGGTCGGCGGCCGGTCCGCCCACCCCGCCACGTATGCCCGCACCGTCCCCTGCGGCACCAGGTACGCGGCGTTCACCGCGACGCCCTCGCCGCCGAAGCCCCGGTCGAGGCGGTCCAGGTACCCGCCGACGGTCCGCCAGTCGGGGTCCACGTCCGCGAGGTCGCCGTTCCAGCCGGCGATCGCCGCCCGCACCTCGTCGAGCGTCCGGTCGTCGGCGGGCGCGTACGACAGGCCGTCCTGGCCGAGCACCTCCAGCGTCACGCCCTGCGCGACCTTCGCCTCGTGCGCCGGGTCCCGCAGCAGCGCCAGGTCGCTGTGGGCGTGCATGTCGACGAACCCGGGCGCGAGGGCCAGCCCCGCCGCGTCCAGCACCCGCGCGCCGGACAGCGGCCGGTCGCCCTCGCGGCGGACGGCGGCGACCAGGCCCCCGTCGACGCCCACGTCCGCCCGGTACGACGGCCCGCCCGTGCCGTCGACGACCCGCACGTCCCGGATGACCAGCTCCACCGCGCGCCTCCCCGACCCGAGGACCCGAGACCCGAAGGGTCAGAAGAACGTGCGGACGTAGTCGACGGCCGTCCCGTCCGCCTCCACCACCGGGATCAGCGGCCACTTCTCGAACACCGTGCACGGGTGCGCCAGCCCCAGCGCCACCCAGTCGCCGACCTCCGGCTCCGCGCCCCCCGGGTCCGTCCGCAGCCAGGCGTGCTGGTCCGACAGCGCCGTCACCGCCAGCCCCTCCGCCGGGCGGACCGTCCCGTCCCGGCCGGACCGCACCAGGTGCGGCACCGGCAGCGCCAGGTCGTACGAGACGTCCCGCTTGCCCGCGTTGAGGAACGCCTCGTCCCGGGTGGGCCGGGACACCACCTGCGCCCACAGCCGGAACGCCGGCTCCAGGGCGCCCTCCTCCGGGACGCGGTTGAACGGCGTCAGCCGCTCGTAGTGGCCGTGGTCGTGGGAGACGTACGCACCGGACCGCAGCAGCTTCAGCACGGGCGCCGACAGCGGCGGCACCCCGGCGAACACGTCCGCGACCGCGTCGAACCACTCGCTGCCGCCCGCGCTGAGGACGATCTCCTCCGCGTCCGCGAACAGCCCCGCCCCGTCCAGCTCGGCGGCCAGCCCGACGAGCCGCCGCAGCCACGCCCGCACGGTCCGCGGCGACGCGTCCGGCACCTGCGCCTCGTACCCGGCGACGCCGACCAGCCGCAGCGACGCCGCCCGCGCGGCCGCCCGGGCGACCTCCAGGGCCGCCTCGTCCGTCCGCACCCCGGTCCGGGCGCCCTCGCCGGCCGCCAGCTCGACCACCACGTCGACGGGCCGTACGGACCCGGCCAGCGCCCGGTCCATCAGCTCGACGCCGCGCACCGAGTCGACGTAGCAGACGAAGCGGAACCCCGGGTCGTCCGCGAGCAGGCCGGCGACCCAGCGCAGCGCGGCCGCGTCGACCAGCTCGTTCGCCAGGAACACCCGCCGCACGCCGAACGCCCGGCAGACCCGCGCCTGGTGGGGGACCGCCACGGTGACGCCCCAGGCGCCGTGGGCCAGCTGGCGGGCGAACAGCTGCGGTGCCATCGTCGTCTTGCCGTGCGGGGCGAACGCCAGGCCGTGGCGCTCGGAGTACGTCCCCAGCAGCGCCAGGTTGTGCTCCAGGGCCTCGGCGGAGAGCGTCAGGACCGGGGTCGTGAAGCCGCCGGTGAAGACGTTGCGCCGCTGCGCGGCCAGCTCGCCGACCGTCAGGCCGTCCGCGTCCGGCGGGAGGCCCTTGAAGCGGTGGTCGACCCGCTCGTCCGCGAGCCGCGCGGCGAGCGCGTCGGGCCCCAGCGACTGTCCGGCGGCCATCGGGCCTCCCTTTCGTTGCGGATGGTGCAACGGTCGTTGCGTATGGTGCTCGACGGTGTCTAACATCCGGGCGGACATCGGGTCAATGCCCCCGGCCGGACGACCGGCCCGCGGAGCCGACGGACGGGCGGGAGGGCGATGGCCGACGCGTGGGGCCGGAGGGCGGGGGAGTGCCGGGACGACCGCCTTGCGGGTCCGGTGGAGGAGCATGCCGGCGGGAGGGGGAGGTCGACCCCTCGGGCCGCTCGGGGAACCGATGGACGGGCGGGAGGGTGATGGCCGACGCATGGGGCCGGGGAGCGGGGAAGTACCGGGACGGTCGCCTCGTGGGGCCGGTGGGGCTGGGTGGTGTGGGGAGGGGGCGGGCGCCCTCCTGTACCGCTCGTGGAGCCGAAGGGGCGCGCGGGTGTCGGGAAGACGAGCGCGCGCAGGCCCCGAGGTACGAGGTGTCCGGGCTGGGGAAGGGGGCCCTCGTGGGCCGCTCGTGGGGTGGAGGGGCCGCACTTGTGCCGGGGAGGGGGAGGGTGCCGTGTTGGGCCGCTCGTGGAGCCGAAGGGGCGCGCGGGTGTCGGGAAGACGAGCGCGCGCAGGCCCCGAGGAACGAGGGGCCGAGCACGGTCGACTTCCCGACACCCGCACACAGCGCCCCGGAGGCGGAACGAGCCAAAAAAGGGGGAAGCGCCCCGGAGGCGCAACGAGCCCAAAAAATCACAGCAGTGTGCCTGGGCGAGTCCATGGTCGCCTTCCTGCCCTCCCGGCCCGGTCGTCTCGCGGACGTGCCGTCCTTCACCCGCGCGGTCGGCGGCGCCGAGTCCAACGTGGCCTGCGCCCTGGCCGCCGCCGGGCACCGTGTCCGCTGGATCAGCCGGGTCGGTGCCGACGGCTTCGGCGACCACCTGGTGGCGGCGGTCGCCGCGTACGGCGTCGACGTCTCGCGTGTCCGCCGGGACCCGCACCGGCCGACCGGGGTGTACTTCCGCACGGCCGCCGACCGGGGGGACGCCGCGCACGAGGTCGTCTACCACCGGGCCGGGTCGGCCGCCTCCGCGATGTCGGTGCGAAACGTCCCGTACGAGGAGGCGGCGGCGGGCCGGGTCCTGCACCTGACCGGCATCACGGCGGCGCTCTCGCCGGAGTGCCGCGCCCTGGTGGCGGCGCTCACCGCCCGCCGCCCGGGCCGGCCCCTGGTCTCCTTCGACCTCAACCACCGTCCGTCGCTGTGGCCCTGCCCGGCGACCGCCCGCCGTGTCCTGCTGGACCTGGCGCGCGGCGCGGACCTGGTCTTCGCCGGGGAGGACGAGGCGGCCCGCGCGCTCGGCCTGCGCGGCCCGGCCGCCGTCCGTGAGGCCCTTCCCGAACCGGACGTGCTGGTCGTCAAGGAGGGAGCGAAGGGGGCGACCCTCTTCGCCCGCGTTCCGGGGTCGGCGCGCGACGTGCGGGTCTTCGTGCCCGCGCCGCGCGTCGACGTCGTGTCGTACTCCGGGGCCGGGGACGCCTTCGCCGCCGGGTTCCTCGACGCGACCCTGCGCGGGCTGCCGTTCGCGGAGCGGCTGCGGTACGGGCACCGGGCGGCCGCCGCCGCGCTGGCCGCGCCCGGCGACCTCGCGCCCGCCGCCGGCCCGGCGCGCGCCGCCCGGCCGGCCGCGCCCGACGACGCGGGCTGGGGGAGACTGCGTCTCGGCCCCGGCGCGCCGGACCCGGGGCCGGACGACGAGGAGGTACGCACGCGATGAGCCAGACCGTCGACCGGGCGCTCAGCATCCTGCCGCTGCTCGCCCAGGGCCCCGCGGACCTGGGGCAGGTCGCCGAGCGGCTCGGCGTCCACAAGTCGACCGCCCTGCGCCTGCTGCGCACCCTGCACGAGCACGGTCTCGTCCACCGGCAGCAGGACCAGCGCTACCGGCTCGGCGCCCGCCTCCTCGCGCTCGCCCAGGAGGCCGCCGAGAACCTCGACGTGCGGGAGATCGCCCATCCCCACCTGGTCCGCCTCAACGAGGAGACCGGTCACACCGTGCACCTCGCCGTCCGCGAGGGCGACGAGGTGCTGTACGTCGACAAGGTCGACAGCCGCTACCCGGTGCGGATGTACTCGCGGATCGGCCGCCCCGTCGCGGTCACCGTCGCCGCCGTCGCGAAGGTTCTCCTCGCCGACCTGCCCGAGGCGGAGCGCCACGCGCTGACCGCCCGCCTCGACTACCCCCCGTACACGCCCCGTTCGACGCCGCACGCCGCCGCCTTCCGCACGGAGCTGGCGGCCGTGCGCGAACAGGGCTGGGCCGCCGACCTCGGCGGCCACGAGGAGTCCATCAACTGCGTCGCCGCCCCGGTGCGCGGCGCCGACGGCCGGGTGGCCGCCGCCCTGTCGGTGTCCGCGCCCAACGTCGTCGTCACCGCCGAGGAGCTCCTCGCCCTCCTCCCGCTGGTGCGCCGCACCGCGCGGGCCGTCAGTCACGACTACTCGGGCACCACCCCACCGAAGGACGCGCCATGAGCGAGAAGACCGCCGTCACGCCGCCGACCCACGCCGCCCCGCCCGCCCGGTTCTCCCACGGCGTCCGCAAGGGCAACGTCCTCCAGGTCGCCGGGCAGGTCGGCTTCCGCCCCGCGGTGCCGGGGCAGCCGCCGTCCGTCGCCGGGCCGACCCTGCGCGAGCAGACCCTGCAGACCCTCGCCAACGTCGAGTCGGTCCTCGCGGAGGCGGGCGCGGGCTGGGACGACGTGGTGATGATGCGGGTGTACCTGACGGACGTCGCCCACTTCGCCGAGATGAACGCCCTCTACGACGCGTACCTGGCGGACGTGGCCGTGCCGCCCGCGCGCACCACCGTGTACGTCGGGCTGCCGGAGGGGCTGCTCGTCGAGATCGACGCGCTGGCGGTGCTGGACTGAGACGGGGTCAGGCGACGCGGGTGCAGACGTAGCTGCGGCCCTCGTTCACCTTCCAGGTCCAGTAGCGGGTGTCCTCGTCGGGGCAGCGGAGCCGCCCGTCCGACGGCGTCCGGTAGTGGCCGGTGATCTGGAGGATGTGGGTCCGGCCCTTGGGGACCCGGTCGTGGGCGCAGTTCCAGATCTCCATCAGGTCGGCGGAGGCCTCGCCGTCGCCGTCGATCTCCGCGGTGAAGCACTGGCCGGTGCGGAACTGGCGGGAGAGGCACAGCACGGTCCGCACCCCGTCGTCCGCGTGGTTCGCCCACCGGTCCCGGCCCGGCCCCGCGTCGCAGGTGGCGGCCGGGCCGGCGCGGGTGACGCGCACGTACGCGCTCGCCGAGTCGCAGTCCACGCGGATCGGGGCGGGTCTGCTCCACCGGTCGTACCCGTCGTCGTACACGTCGAGGCAGTCCCCGCCGCGCACGGCGCGGAACGCCAGGTCCCGGGCGCTGGGCGTGGGCGTGCGGGGCGTGTACGCGTACCCGGGCGTCGGGCGGGTGGCGGAGCCGCCGCCGCTGCCGGCCGTCGACGGCGGGGTGGTGGTCCGGGCGGCGTCGTCGCAGGTGCGGGCGGTGAACAGCAGGACCAGTACGGCGAGGACGAGCGGGGCCCACCCGGCGCCGGACGACTTCTTCGCCGGGGGCGGCGACGGGGTGGGTGCCGGGGCGGGGGCCGGCGAGGCCGTCCGGGCGCCGGCCGAGGCGCGGGTCCGGGGCCGCTGCCGGGCCCGCCGGCGCTCCTGTGCCCGCTCATGCTCCTGTACCCGTTCGCGCTCCTGTGCCCGGGCCCGCTCCCGTTCGCGTTCCCGGGCCCGCTCCCGGGCCTGCTCCTGCCGCCGTTCCCGCTCCCGTTCCTGCGCGCGGGCCCGGGCCCGCGCGCGCTCCCGCTCCTCGGTGTACGTCCGCGTCGGGCCGGGCGGCGGCACGGCGCGGGTGGGGTCGTCGGCCGCGGCGGCCACCGGGCCGGCGGGCGCCGCACGCTCCCACTCCGCGCCCTGCCGCTCGTACGCGCCGATCAGCTCCGTCCAGCGCGGCGGCAGCCAGCGGCTCCCGCCGGCCGAGGCCGGCAGCCTGCGCGCCTTCTCCGGGAACCGGTCGAGCACGTCCGCGGGGCGCGGCCGGCCGGCGGGGTCCACGGCCAGGCAGGGGCGCACCAGCGGGACGAGCTCCTTCGGCAGCCCCGTCAGGTCCAGGTCGCCCCGCGACACGCGGGCCAGCAGCCGCAGGGTGTCCTCCCCCTCCGGGTAGGGGGGCCGGCCCACGGCCAGGTGGAAGAGGGTGGCGCCCAGCGAGTACACGTCGGACCGCTCCGTGGACGGCTCGCCGCGCGCCTGCTCGGGGGAGGTGAACGCGATCGTGCCGAGCGTGAGCGTCGTCCGGGTGATGTCCTGGGCGTGCGAGATGCCGAAGTCGATCAGCCGGGGCCCCTCCAGTGGCAGCAGGACGTTCTGCGGTTTCACGTCCCGGTGGACGATGCCCTGCCCGTGCAGGGCGAGCAGCGCCTGCGCCGTGCCCGCGGCGACCCAGCGGACGGCGGACGCCGGCAGCCGCCCCGCCGTCCGGACGAGTTCGGCGAGGGACGGCGCGGCGATGTACTCGATCGCCATCCACGGGGTCGGCGCCTCCGGGTCCGCGCCGAGCACGCGCGCCGTGTACCGGTCGTCGACGCGCTGCGCGAGCGTCACCTCGCGCGCGAAGCGGCGCCGGTCGTGGGCGCCGACCTCGCCCTCCGCGAGGAGGGTCTTCACGGCGGCGAGCGGGCCGCCCGGCCCCGTCCGCGCCAGGTAGACGCGCCCCATGCCGCCCGAACCGAGCCGCCCGAGCAGCCGGTACGGGCCGAGCGCCCTCGGATCGTCCCCGCCCAGCGGCAGCAGCCGTGTCCCGACCCCCGTCATCCCCCGCCCCCTCCCGCGGTGCCCCCGCCAGCAGGGTAGCCCCCGGCTCCGCCCGGCACGGCCGCCCTGGAACGCCCCTGCGGTGACACGGGGTCCCGTGCCACCGCAGGAACGATTCGGCGCCTCGCCGGGCGGGTGTGCCCGGGGCCTCAGGAGGTCGCGCAGTACTGCTGCTGCTTGCCGATCGACCGGTACATGCAGTCGGCGTTCTCCAGCAGCTGGAGCACCGCGTCGCGGTTGCGGGCGGTCTCGCGCTCGATCACCTCGTCGGGCGGGTAGAAGCCGCCGCCGGAGGCGCTGCCCGGGTACATCTCGAAGGTGTAGCCGAAGATGCGCTGGTTGCCCCACAGCCAGTCGTCGATCGACCCGTCGGTGATGTAGAGGTCGCTGGACTGCTCGGCGGTGTAGCCGTTGCTGGCGGCCATCTTGCGGCCGACGGCGGCGAAGGCGTCCCGGTCGTCCTGGGTCATGCCGGGCGCGGTGTCGGCGTAGGTCCAGCCGAACGGCCAGAGGACCAGCTCGCTGTAGGTGTGGAAGTCGACGGCCGCCGTGATCTGCTGCTTCCCGCCGACGACGCGGGAGCGGACGAAGTCGGCGACGACCTTCACCTCGGGCGCGGACTCGGGCGCCGAGCCGCGGTAGGTGTCGGAGCCCGCGGAGCCGGAGGAGCCGCCGCAGCAGCCCCACTTGTACGCCCAGTTGCGGTTCATGTCGGTGCCGACGTAGGAGGAGCCGGGGTTGGGCTGCCGGTTCTTGCGCCAGCTGCGGTACGTGCCGGAGGCGATGTCGTACTCGCCGCCGTCCGGGTTGAGGTCGGGCACGATCCAGATCTCGCGGCCGTTGACGGCGCTGGTGACGCGGGGGTCGGAGCCGTAGCCGGCGCCGAGTTCGCGCAGCAGGTACAGGGCCATCTCGACGGTGAGGTGCTCGCGGGCGTGCTGGTGGTGGGTGAACAGCACCTCGGGCTCGTTCTCGTCCGTCGCCACGTTGTCGCTGATCTTGATGGCGACGATGTCGCGGCCCTGGTACGACTTGCCGATCACGCGCCTGCTCATGATGTTCGGGTACTGCTGGAGTCGCTGGTTGATCTCCGCCGTCATCTCCGCGTAGTTGTGGTAGCGGGAGTCGGCGGAGGGGAAGTCCATCGGCGTGACGACGCCGCCGGCGGTACGGGCCGGGGGTCCGGGCAGCACTTCCGGCCGGTGGCCCAGCGCGCGCAGGCGGCGGACCTGCTCGGCGTTGGCGCTGACGACGACCCTGTGGTCGTGCACCTCGTCGAGGGAGACGCCGGTGGCGGCGACGGCGGTGCGTTCGGCGGGGGTGGACGGCCCGCGCACCTCGTACTGGCGGATGACCTCCTCGACGGCGGCCGCCGGGGCGGTGGGGGTGGAGGCCGCGCCGGGGGTGTCCGCGGCGGCCGCGAGCGGCGCCACGACGGCGAGGGCGAGAGCGGCCGCGAGGGTGACGGACCGTCCGCCGGTGATGCGTAGTCGCATGCTGACTCCTGGGTGGGGGTCGGGGTGGGTGTCCCCGTGCGTCGCAGGATGGTGTTCTGGCATGCTCGCGTCAAGAAGGAACTTCGGTCACGGCCGGAAAGACCCGCTCCGGCGCGCACCCTTGCGCGTCCGTCCGCCTGGCGCTTGGGTGACGTGCGCACCCGCACGGCGGACGAGGAAAGGCGAACGGCTCATGGCGGACACCGCGGACACCGCTCACGGTACGGCGCACGGCGGGGGCGGGGCACCCACCCCGGCCCCGCGCAGGCCCAGTTGGCGGCACATCGGCCCCGGCATCGTGGTCGCCGCGACCGGCGTCGGCGCCGGCGACCTGGTCGCCACGCTCGTCGCCGGCGGCAAGTACGGCTACACGCTGCTCTGGGCGGCCGTCCTCGGCTGCCTGATCAAGATCTCCCTCGCCGAGGCCGCCGGCCGCTGGCACCTCGCCACCGGCCGCACCCTGCTCGACGGCTGGCGCTCCCTGGGCCCGTGGACGACCGTCTACTTCACCGGGTACGTCGCCGTGTGGGGCTTCGTCTACGGCGCCGCCGCGATGTCCTCCACCGCGCTGCCGCTGGCCGCGCTGTTCCCGGGCGTCATGGGGCTGAAGTGGTGGGCGGTCCTGTGCGGGGTGGGCGGGCTGCTGTTCGTCTGGTTCAACCGGTACGCCGTCTTCGAGAAGGTCATGACGTTCCTCGTCGGCGTGATGTTCCTCGTCACCGTCTACCTGGCCGTGCGGGTCGCCCCGAACCTCGGCGACCTCCTCCCCGGCCTCGTCCCGGCCCTCCCGGACGGCTCGCTCCTCTACACCCTGGGCCTGGTCGGCGGCGTCGGCGGCACGATCACCCTCGCCGCGTACGGCTACTGGGTGAACGCCAAGGGCTGGCGGGACACGGGGTGGATGCGGGTGATGCGCCTGGACAACCGCGTCGCGTACCTGACGACCGGCGTGTTCGTGGTGGCCATGCTGATCGTGGGCGCCGAGCTGCTGCACTCCTCGGGCATCGCCATCGCCAAGGGCGACAAGGGCCTCGTCGACCTCGGCGGGCTCCTGGAGGAGGAGTACGGGGCGGCCACGGCGAAGCTGTTCCTCGTCGGGTTCTTCGCCACGTCCGTCACCTCGCTGATCGGCGTGTGGCAGGGCGTGAGCCTGCTGTTCGCGGACTTCGTCGCCCGCCTCCGGGAGCGCGACGGCGCCCCCGCGGGGACGGGGGCGCCCGGGCCGGAGGCGGGCGCGGTGCCGGTGGAGCGGTCGGCGCCGTTCCGCGCGTACCTGCTGTGGCTGACCTTCCCGCCGATGGCGCTGCTCTTCCTGGACCAGCCGTTCGTGCTGGTCGTCGTCTACGGCGTGATCGGCGCCTTCTTCATGCCGTTCCTCGCCCTGACGCTGCTGTGGCTGCTCAACTCCTCCCGTACCCCCGGGGAGTGGCGCAACGGGTGGTTCGGCAACACGGTGCTGGGCGCGGCGGGCGTGCTCTTCCTGGTGCTGTGCGTCCAGCAGGTGCGCGACCTGCCGTGGTGAGGGAGGGCGCCGCGCCCCGGCGCGGCGCCCCTCACGACCCGCCTACGGCAGGTTGTGGACGTGCGGGCCGACCGCGTTGGACCAGGCGTTGCCCGCCGTGGCATCCCAGTTCGTCGACCAGGTCATGGCGCCGCGCAGCGACGGCCACGTCTTGGACGGCTTGAACGAGCCGCAGCCCGTGCCGCGGGTCAGGCAGTCCAGGGCGTTCTTCACCACGGACGGGTCGACGTAGCCGCTGCCCGCGCCGCGCGTCGAGGCCGGCACGCCGAGGCCCACCTGCGACGGGTCGAGGCCGCCCTCCAGCTGGATGCAGGCGAGCGCGGTGAGGAAGTCCACCGACCCCTGCGAGTAGACCTTGCCGTCGCAGCCCAGCATGGAGCCGCTGTTGTAGTACTGCATGTTGACGACCGTCAGGATGTCCTTCACGGCGAGCGCCAGCTTGAAGTACTCGGTGCCGGTGCTCTGCATGTCGATCGTCTGCGGCGCCATCGTCAGGACCATCCCCGGGCCCGCCTTCGCCGACAGCTGGCGCAGCGCCTTCGTCAGGTACGTGGCGTTGATGCCGTGCTCCAGGTCGATGTCGACCCCGTTGAAGCCGTACTCCTGCATCAGGGCGTACGCGCTGTTCGCGAACGCCGTCGCGGAGGCGTCGCTGTTGATGGTGACGTTGCCCTTCTCGCCGCCGATCGACAGGACGACCGACTTGCCCGCGGCCTTCTTCGCGGCGACGTCCGCCTTGAAGTCCGCGACCGAGGCGTACCCGACGGCCGGGTCGAGGTTGAAGGTGATCTGGCCGGGCGTCGCCGTGGAGTCCGCGAACGACACGGCGATGATGTCGTACTGGGCCTGGACGTCGCGCAGCTTCTGCACCTTCGCGCCGTTGTCGAAGTTCTGCCAGTAGCCGGTCAGCGCGTGCTTGGGCACGGACGGGTTCGGGGTGCTCCCGCCCGGCGCGGTGCGGGCGGTGACGGTCGCGGACCGGGCGGACTCGCCGGCGGCGTTGGAGGCCGACACCTGGAAGCCGTACGACGTGTCGGCGGTGAGGCCGCCCACGGTCGCGGAGGTGCCGGACACGGACTGGACGCGCGCCCCGTCCCGGTACACGTGGTAGCCGGTCGCGCCGCTCACCGGGCTCCAGGAGAGCGCCACGGACGACGAGGTCACCGTCCCGGCGGCCAGCCCCGACGGGGGCGCGGGCACGACCGGGTCGGGGTCGCCGCCCCCGCCGCCGTCCGGGCCGAAGACCGACACGTCGTCGACGAGGTAGGCGGCCTGCCCGTACCAGCCGTGCGTGTAGACCGTGACCGAGGTGGTGTTGGCGCCGGTGGTGAAGCCGGTGCTCAGCTGCTGCCAGCCGGAGGAGCCGGGCGACCACGTCGCCACGTCGGTCGTGCCGGTGCCGGTCGCGCCCAGGTAGGCGTACCCGCCCTGCACCCAGGCGCTCAGCCGGTACGTGGAGTTCGGCTGCACCTTCACGGTCTGGGAGCACCGGGCGTTGTCCTGGCCGGCGGGCGTCGCCTTCAGGGCGGCGGTGCCGGCGTGGACGGGCGAGGTGACGGTGGTGCCGCTGTTGGCGGAGCAGGTCCAGTCGGCGAGGCCGGACTCGAACCCGGCGTTCCTGGCGACGTTGCGGTCCTCCGCCTGCGCGGTGCCGGCGCCGCCGGCCAGGACGAGCCCGGACGCGACGGCGAGCGCGAGGGCGCCGCCGACGAGCGGTCTGGTGCGGTCCACTTGCTTCCTCCGGTGGGGAGTGGGAGTGGGGGTGGGGGAGTGGGGATCGGGAGAAGGCGTACGGGGCGGTGGCCACCGCGCTCCGTGCCCGTACAAGTTGGTCCAGACCAATCCCGTTGTCAAGGTTCCGGGACGGCTCCGGGCCCCCGCCCTCCCGCCCGGAAGCGGGGTGACGGGCAACTCCTGTCCCCTTCGCCCGTTTTGACGGTGTACAAGGAGCGCATGATCCACCACGAGGAGTCCGAAAGCGGTTCTCCAGCCCCGTTCCCGCCGATAAAGTGCGGGCAGGAGCACACACAGAGCAACACGTGTCGCGGACCACCGCGACACACCGGAGACACCGGTGGCCGGAGCCGAACGGGGAACCAGCGTGCCGACCGCGATTGCCGTCACCAGTGCCGACCTGGTGCTACCGCCGACCGACCACCACACCCCCGGCGCCGTCGTGTTCCCCGAGCCCGCCGCCCAGCCCCTGGCCGCCGCCCTCGCCGAGACGCAGACCCTCGTCGAGCAGTACGGGCACGTCGTCGCCCTCTACCCGGCCTCCACCCCCGCCGACCACGTACGCCGCCTGCACACCGTGCGCGCCCTCCTGGAGAGCGACCGCATCGCGCTGCTGCCGCTGGACCTGCCGCCGCTCGGCGTCGCCGTCCTCGCCCGCCAGCTCCGCCAGCTGTCAGCCTGCGACTTCGGCCCCGGCGTCCTCGCCACCGCCGCCCGGCTCCTCGCCCACTACGTCCACGCCGGCGCCGTGCTCAACTCCGTCGCCCGCCTCGACCGCGTCCCCGTCACGCTCAAGGCGCACGCCAAGTCCTGGGTACCGGGCTCCCAGTTCGCCGTCCTCGCCAACCCGGAACCCCGCCTCCTGCGCCTCGGCTCCCAGGGCGGCGACCCCTTCCCCGGGCCCGACTTCGCCACCCGCATGGCCGTCGCCCGCGGCCAGCTCGCCACCGACTGGGTCACCGGCACCCTCGCCCCCGCCTGGCGCGTCCAGGGCGTCGACGAGGTCCCCCGGCCCGCCGCCTCCACCGCCTGGTGGGGCACGGCCAAGCTCGTCGAGTTCGCCGCGTACCTGCCCGACCTGTCCGTGCTGCACCAGCTCGTGTCGTCCGTACGCCGCGAGACCTGCGCCTGGTGCGGCATCGAACTCCTCGGCGACCGGTGCGGCTTCTGCGCCGCCCCCCTCGCCCCGCCCCCCGGGTCCGAGCCCCCCGCCGCCCTGCCCCCGGGCACGCCGATGCGGCACGCGTCGTGACCCGCCCCGGCGCCCCGCCCGCGCTCTCGCGCCCGCGCCCCCGCCCGTCCCCCGCCCGCCACCCCACGAGGTCCTCCCGCCCATGAACGCACGTCAGCGCCGCGGCGTCATCCTGCTCGTCCTGTCCGTCCTGTGCGCCCTCGGCGCGTTCGCCGGCGTCGTCGTCATCGTCGGCGACGTCCAGGCGAAGGTCGGACCGGAGGTCACGGCGTACCGCGTCAAGGCGGACGTACCGGCCTACGCGGCCCTCCAGCCCGGCCAGTTCGAGAAGATCACCATGCCGAAGCGGTGGCTGTCCGCCAACGCCGTCAGGGACCTCTCCGCCGTCCAGGGCAAGATCGCCGTCTCGGACCTCAGGAAGGGCTCGCTGCTCCAGAAGGACATGGTCGCCGACCGGCCCGCCCTCGCGAGCGGCGAGCAGGAGATCGCCATCATGATCGACGCCGCCACCGGCGTCGCCGGCAAGATCACCGCCGGGGCGCGGGTGAACATCTTCGCCACCTTCGACGACGAGGGCCGCGGCAAGAACGCCGTCGCCGAGTCCCGGCTCATCGTCGCCGGCGCCCGCGTCCTCGACGTCGGCAAGCTCACCCCCCTCGACCAGCGCAGGAGCGACAGTGGCACGGCCGGCGGCGCCCGCGAGGCCGTGCCGATCACCTTCGCCCTCACCACCGCCGACGCCCAGCGCGTCGCCTACGCCGAGTCGTTCGCCGAGCACGTGCGCCTCGCCCTGCTGCCCGAGGACGGCCCCGCCGCCCTGAAGCCCGGCGAGTCGACGTACACGCTCGACGAAGACAAGAACAAGTGAGGGGACAGGCAGCAGGATGACCATTCGCGTCCTCCCCGCCGTCGGCGACCCCGACGCCGCCCGCGTCATCACCACCCTGCTCGGCCAGCTCCCGGACACCGAGCAGGCCGCCGCCCCGGCCGGTGACTCCACCACCCTCGTCGACACCCTCGCCCGGGCGGCCGCCGAGTCCGTCGGCGACCTCCCCGAGGTCGTCCTCGTCCACGAACGGATCGGCCCCGTCCCCGCCCTCGACCTGATCCGCGAGGTCGCCCTGCGCTTCCCCGCCGTCGGCGTCGTCCTGGTCACCGCCGACACGAGCCCCGGCCTGTACTCGGCCGCCATGGACTCCGGCGCCCGCGGCCTGGTCGGCGTCCCCCTCGCGTACGAGGAGCTCGCCCAGCGCGTCCAGTCCGCCGCCGCCTGGGCCGCCGGCGTCCGCCGCCACCTCGGCCGGACCGACGACGCCCCCACCGGGCCGGGCGGCACCGTCGTCACCGTGAGCGGCGCGAAGGGCGGCGTCGGCACCACCGTCACCGCCGTCCAGCTCGCCCTCGCCGCCCGCGCCTCCGGCCGCAGCGTCGCCCTCGCCGATCTCGACCTCCAGTCCGGCGACGTCGCCTCCTACCTGGACGTGCAGTTCCGCCGCTCCGCCGCCGACCTCGCGGCCATCCAGGACATCACCCCCCGCGTCCTCCAGGACGCCCTCTACACCCACCCGACCGGCCTGTCCCTGCTCCTCGCCCCCGCCGACGGCGAACGCGGCGAGGAGGTCACCGACCGGTCCGCCCGCCAGATCGTCAGCGCCCTGCGCCACCGCTACGAGGTCGTCGTCGTCGACTGCGGCACGCAGATGGACTCCGCGAACGCCGCCGCCGTCGAGATGGCCGACACGGCCCTCCTCGTCGTCACGCCCGACGTCGTCGCGGTCCGCGCCGCCAAGCGCATGGTCCGCCTCTGGGACCGGCTCCAGATCCGCAAGGCCGAGGACACGACGACCGTCGTCAACCGCCACACCCGCCACACGGAGATCCAGCCCGCCCTCGTCGAGAGGATCACCGGCACACGTGTCACCCGCACCGCCGTGCCCGCCGCCTTCAAGGAACTCCAGCCGTCCGTCGACGCGGGCCGCATGCACGAGCTGGACCCCAGGTCGACCGTCAAGCAGGCCCTGTGGGCGCTCGCCGGCGAACTCGGCCTCGTGAAGGCACCGGAGTCGCCCGGCGACCGGCCGGGCAGGCTGCTCAAGACACGCAGGAAGTAGCGGAGAGAGGGGAGGGGCGGCCCATGGGACGCGCACGGACCGCAGCGGCGCACGGCGGGCACCGCCACGGCGACCGGGGGCAGGTGGCGGTGGAGTTCACCGGCATGGTGCCGCTCGTGCTCGGCGTACTGCTCCTGCTCTGGCAGGCGGCGCTCATCGGCTACACGTACTCCCTCGCCGGCAACGCCGCGGACGAGGCGGCCCGCGCCGGCGCGGTCGGCGGCGACTGCGCCGGCGCGGCCGGGTCGAAGCTGTCCGGCGCCTGGTCCGCGAGCACCTCCTGCGGCGTCGCGGGCGACCTGTACACCGCCGACGTCAGCCTCCGCGTCCCCGCCCTCTTCCCCGGCGCGAACCTGCCCTTCACCGTCGTGGCCCACGCGGCGGCCGCCGACGAGCGGGGGGAGTGAGGACCATGACCGACCACCGGGCCGACCCCGCACCGCGCCGCGGGGCGCACCCCGACCGGGGCCAGGCGGCGATCGAGTTCGCGGGCTGGATCGCCGTCCTCCTGATCGCCGCCCTCGCCGCCGTCCAGCTCGGCATCGTCGCCTACGCCGCCCAGCAGGCCGGCACCGCCGCCCGCGCCGCCGCCCGCGTCGCCTCCCAGGGCGGGAACGGCGAGGCCGCGGGGTACGGCGCCATGAGCGGCTGGCTCGCCGACGGCGCCACGGTCAGCGCCCCGTCCGGCGCCGGCGCCGAGGACGTCACGGCGACCGTGACCGTCACCGTCCCCACCGTCCTGCCCCTCCTCGGCTTCGACCCGGTCACCCGCACCACCACCATGCCCGTCACGACCAGCGAGGGAGGGACCCCATGAGCCTGCGGGCCCGCATCACCAGCGCCGAGCCGGCCGGCGGGAGGGACGGCGAGGAGGACCACCTCGTCGGCGTCTACCGCGCCAAACTCCTGGAGGAGATCGACCTCGCGGAGATGTCCGCCCTCCCGGCCGCCGACCGCCGCGTACGCCTGGAACGGGTCCTCGGCCACATCATCAGCCGCGAGGGCCCCGTCCTGTCGTCCGCGGAGCGCTCCCACCTCATCCGCCGCGTCGTCGACGAGGCGCTCGGCCTCGGCATCCTCGAACCGCTCCTGGAGGACGCCTCCGTCAGCGAGATCATGGTCAACGGCCCCGACCAGGTGTACGTGGAGCGGCACGGCCGCCTCGAACGGCTCCCCCTGCGCTTCTCCTCCACCGACCAGCTGATGCAGACCATCGAGCGCATCGTCTCCACCGTCAACCGCCGCGTCGACGAGTCCAACCCGATGGTCGACGCCCGCCTCCCCTCCGGCGAGCGCGTCAACGTCATCATCCCGCCGCTCTCCCTCAGCGGCCCCGTCCTCACCATCCGCCGCTTCCCCCGCGCCTTCACGCTCCACGAGATGGTCGCCCTCGGATCGCTGGACGAGCACATGGTGATGCTGCTCTCCGGGCTGGTCCGCGCCAAGTTCAACGTGATCGTCTCCGGCGCCACCGGCACCGGCAAGACCACCCTGCTCAACGCCCTGTCCGGCCTCGTCCCGGACGGCGAGCGCATCGTCACCATCGAGGACTCCGCCGAACTGCAGCTCCAGCAGTCCCACGTCATCACCCTGGAGTCCCGCCCCGCCAACGTCGAGGGCAAGGGCCGCATCACCATCCGCGACCTCGTCCGCAACTCCCTGCGCATGCGCCCCGACCGCATCATCGTCGGCGAGGTCCGCGGCGGCGAGACCCTCGACATGCTCCAGGCCATGTCCACCGGCCACGACGGCTCCCTCGCCACCGTCCACGCCAACAGCGCCGAGGACGCCCTGACCCGCCTGCAGACCCTCGCGTCCATGTCCGAGGTGGAGGTGCCCTTCGCGGCCGTCAGGGACCAGATCAACAGCGCCGTCGACGTGATCGTCCAGCTCACCCGGCACGCCGACGGCGCCCGCAGGATCACCGAGATCGCGATCGTCGACTCGCACGGCCGGGAGGAGTACCGCATCGTGACGGTCTGCCGGTTCGAGGCCCAGCCGATGACGCCGGACGGCCGCGTCCACGGCAGGTTCACCCACCACCCGCTGCCCCGGCGGGTCGCCGAGCGGCTGTACATGCACAACGAGCCGACCCCCGCCGCGTTCGGCGTCGCCCACAGCGACGCCCAACTGGCCCTGCGCGGAACAGCCGCGTGACCCCCAGCCCCCCACCCGGAATCGACGGACAGACGACACGATGGACAACCTCCCGCTCCTGACGCTCGGCGCCACCCTCCTGGCCGGCCTCCTCGCCGTCCTGGGTGTGCACGCCTACGCCGCGGGCAGGGCGCAGCAGAAGGCGCTCGTGGCGCGGATGGCCCAGACGGGCCCCGCCCCCGCCGCCGGCCGCGGCCGGCGCTTCCCCGGCCTGGACCGACGCCTGCGCCGGACGGGGCTGGGCCGCCGCCTGGAGCGGAAGCTCGCCGTCACGGGCCTCGCCGTCACGCCCGCCGAGTACGCGGTGTACGCCCTGGCGCTCCTCCTCGCCCTGTACGTCACGGCCGCCACCGTGTTCGCCCCCTTCTTCGGGGTCCTCGCGGTCCTGGCCGGGATGTGGGGCGCCGACGCGTTCCTCACCTGGCAGCGCCAGCGCCGTACCGAGGCGTTCATCAACCAGCTGCCCGAGCTGACCCGCGTCCTCGCCAACGCCACCCAGGCCGGCCTGGCCCTGCGCACCGCCATCTCCATGGCCGCCGACGAACTCGACGACCCGGCCGGCGAGGAGCTCCGCAGGGTCGCCGACCAGCTCGCCGTCGGCCACAGCCTCGACGACGCCCTCGGGGACCTCGCCGACCGGCTGCCCTCCCGCGAACTCGTCGTCCTCGTCACCACCCTGGTCCTCTCCAACCGGGCCGGCGGCCAGGTCGTCGGCTCGCTGCGCAACCTCACCGGCACGCTCGACGAGCGCAAGGAGACCCGCCGCGAGGTCACCACCCTGCTCTCGCAGGTCAAGGTCACCGCGTTCGCCCTGCCCCTCCTCGGCCTCGGCTTCCTCCTGATGATCAACGGCATGAACCCGGGGGCGCTGGACAAGATGACGGGCTCGTTCGCCGGACAGGCCGGCTCGATCCTCGCGTTCGCGCTGTACACGGCCGGTTTCGTGATGATCCGCCGGCTGTCCCGGGTCCGGGTCTGAGGCGCCGGGGAGAGGGAGAGGAGGGGAACGGGACATGGTCCTCCTACTGGCCGCGCTGACGGCGCTCGCCGTCTACGGGATCTTCCACGGCCTGCGCCTGTACCGCGCCGAGGCCCGGCTGCCCGGCGACCTGGCCGTCGCCCTGGAGGTCGGCGCCACGCGCACGTCCGCCGTCGGCTCCGGCGTCGACCGGCTCGGCATGCGCTGGGCCCCGTCCGTGCTGCGCCTGATGGGCCCCAAGCGCGTCGACGCCCTGCGCCGCCGCCTCGACATGGCGGGCAACCCCGGCGGCCTCACCGTCGACCGGTACGCCGCCCGGCGCGCCGTGTACGGGACCCTCGGCGTGGCCGCCGCGCTGGCGATGCTGCTGCGCGGCCAGCCCGTCGTCGCGGCGATCGTCCTCGCGTACGGGCTGACCTGGACGGACGTACTGCTGCGCATCGCCATCCGGCGCCGCAGGGACGACATCGAGCGCACCCTGCCCGACTTCCTCGACGTCCTCGCCGTCGTCGTCTCCGCCGGGCTCGGCTTCCGCCAGGCGCTGGAACGGGTCGCGGAGAAGTACTCCGGCCCCTGGGCCGACGAACTGCGCATCACCCTGCGCCAGATGGACATGGGCGTCAGCCGCCGCGACGCCTTCGACCAACTGCGCAGGCGCAACGCCTCCGAGCAGGTGTCGATGTTCGTCACCGCCCTCCAGCAGGGCGAGGAACTGGGCGCGCCCATCGTCGACACGCTCATCCAGATCGCCAACGACATGCGCCGCACCGACGCCCAGAACGCCCGCCGCGCGGCGGCGAAGGCCGTCCCGAAGACCACGCTCGTGGTGACGCTGGTGATGCTGCCCGCCACGATGATCCTCATCGCGCTGAGCTTCTACTACGGCTCCGGCGTCGACCTGACGGACCTGCTGGGCGGCTGACGGTGACCGGAAGGACGAGGGAACGGCGGCGGCGACCGTCTGCAACCGCATACGCCCCGCCCTCGAACGCGCGTGCCACACCGTCAACGACCCGGCCGTGCCGGTCGGGAGAGCGCGTCGACGGCGCGGCCGAATGTCCGGAAGGCGCTTCGCTTCCGCAAGCGGATGTGGGACATTCGTTGCTGAGTCAACGGGAGCCGACGGCAGACGACGGGGGGCGCGACAGGCCATGGCCGACCACCGTTTCCGGATCCAGTCGCCGATTCGGTCCCACGAACGGGCTCTGGGGCCCATGATGAAGGGGGCCCACCCTGCGTACGGTCACGCTCCCACCCGCGTGACCCCCGGGGCGCACCCCGCACCACGCGCACACGGCACCGAAGACCCGTACCATCCCGATCCCGGAGGGGACCGCCATGTCGAACATCGCACTGAAGGCCCTGACTCAGGCCAAGGTGTACGTGGGCACCTGGGCGCACACCACGACGACCGCCCTGAGGAACCGGGGGGACCGGGGGCAGGGGGCGGTGGAGTACGTGGGGATCATCATCCTGGTCGGCGTGATCATCGCCGCCGTGGTCGGCTCCGGCGTGGGTGCGACCATCGCGTCGAGCCTCGTCGCCCGCGTCAGCGCGATCGTCGGTGGCTGACGGGGGCGACGGACCGCGAGCGGGATTCGGGGCAGGCTTCGCCGCTGTACATCTTCATGGTGGTGAGTCTGCTCTTTCTCGCGCTCGCGTTCTTCGCGGTCGGCCAGGCCGGTGCCACACGCAACGGCGCGCAGTCCGCGGCGGACGCCGCGGCGCTGGCCGCGGCCAAGGAGTCCAGGGGCCAGTTCGACCTCGGCGACCTCGACGGCCCGGGCTGGGCCGACCTGTTCGACGGTGAACTGGTGGGCGAGAACGGCTGCGAGGCGAGTCACACGTACGCCGCCCGCAACGGGGCGAGCGTGAACGGCTGCGCGGAGCTGGGTGACGGCCGGTGGGGCTTCCGTGTGACCGTCCGGTCGGTGAAGCCGGTGGGGGACACCATCCTGCCCGGCACCGAGGGCCGGCACGCCGTCGCCACCGCCACCGCCGTCGTCGTTCCGAGGTGCGCCTTCGAAGCCGCCGACGACAAGAAGGCGCCGTCCCCAGGGTCCTTGGACTGCGAGGGGACAGAGCTGGACCTGGATCCCGATGACCTCCCGGACATGTCCGACCTCTTCGAGGTGCGGCTGACCGAGGACTGACCGCGAAGGAACGCAGAGGAATGACACCCATGAGTACGCAGTACGGAGTGACCGCACGCGCGGTTCGGGTCGCTGCCACGGCCGCCGCGCTGGCGGCTCTGCTCACGGCCTGCGGTGGCGGTGGCGGCGACGACGCCAAGGACAGCGGGCCGCAGGCGGCGGGGACGGTCAGATCCGCGCCCCCCGGCCAGAGCACGCCTCCCCCGGAGGGCAGCCCGACCGGTCCGGACACGAGCGCGACGCTGGCGACGATCGACGGGAGCAACGGCCTCCGGATCGTCATCCACAGCGCCGTCCGCGAGGAGGGCGGCTTCCTCACCGTGAACGGCACGCTGAAGAACACCACGTCCAAGCTGGTCGTCACCCCGCCCCAGTGGAGCGGCCAGGAGATCCAGGTACAGAAGACGGGACCGTCCCTGGCGGGAGTCACCCTCGTCGACAAGGTCGAGAAGAAGCGCTACTACGTCCTGCGGGACACGGAGGGCTACCCGCTGACGACCACGGGCATCAACTCCATGCAGGCCAACCAAGAGGTCTCCGTCTTCGCCCAGTTCCCGGCGCCGCCTGCCACGGTGACGCAGGTCGACATCCAGTTCCCGCTCATGCCCACCGCGACCATCGAGCTCTCGTGATGCGCCCCCCCATCCGCCGTCCCGGCACCGGCCTCCTCGCCGTTCTCGTCCTGCTCGCCGGGGTGCACCTCGCCGCCCCCTCCGCCGCGCACGCCGACGAGACGCCGGGGGTGGTGCCGCCCGGGACCGAGGCGTCCGCGCCGGTGCCGGAGATCGACGCGTCCGCGCCCGGGCTGAAGATGCGCGACGGGGCCACCCTGGCGGGCGCGAAGGTGCTGCCGATCGTCTCCATCGTGGAGTCCGAGGGCGGTGAGGAGCGCCGCGAGGAGACCAGCACCAACCTGAAGTTCGCGCTCCAGGCGGAGGTCCTGTTCGGCAAGGACAGCGCCAAGCTGACGCCCGAGGCGAACTCCCGCATCGCGGCGATCGCCGAGGAGATCAAGAAGCGGAACGCCACGAAGATCCGCGTCTTCGGCTTCACCGACGACCTCGGCTCCGCGGCCCACGGCGACGTCCTGTCCAAGCAGCGCGCCGACGCCGTCCACGGCGTGCTGTCGCCGCTGCTGGCGGCGCAGAACATCACGTACGAGATCCGCGGCTACGGCGAGCAGTACCCGATCGCGGACAACAGCACGGAGGAGGGCCGCCGCAAGAACCGCCGCGTGGAGGTCTCCTTCCCGACCGGGGGCTAGGCCCCGTCCCGCCGGCCGCCTGACCACTCCGCACCCGGGTGGTGGACGCGGACGCGGACCGGTGCGCCCGGGGCCGCGGCCCGGTACCGGCGCGGCCCCCGCCCCGGACGGCGAAAGGGCCCCCGCCCCGGACGGCGAAAGGGCCCCCGCCCGGAGGCGGAGGCCCTTTCCCTGGATCAGAAGACGCCGTTCAGGTGGTGCCAGTCGTCCGACACCACCTGGCCCGGGTCCAGCGTGCCGTCGCCGCGGCCCTGGTACCCGAGCTGGCAGCCGACCCCCCGGCACCCGTCGCCGACGAAGTCGCTGTGGGTGGTGGTGGCCAGGTCGCCGTGGCCGTCGCCGGTGACGTCGCCCAGGCCCAGGAAGTCCGCCATGACGTTCCAGCCGCCGCTGCCGACCAGCACGCGGGCCCCGAGGGACCCGGTCCTGCCCGGGTACAGCCACAGCTTCCCGGTGGAGGGCTCGCGGGCGATCAGGTCCGGGCGGCCGTCGCCGTTCATGTCACCCGCCCCGACCATGGCGTTCACGGCGTTCCAGCCGCCGTTGCCGATGAGCTTGCGCGCGCCGGGCGTGCCGCTGCCGGTGCCCGGGTACAGCCACAGCTTCCCGGTGGACTTCTCGACGGCCAGCAGGTCCGTGCGGCCGTCGTCGGAGAGGTCCCCGTAGCCGACGAGCCGGCTCATGGCGTTCCAGCCGCCGTTGCCGATGAGCTTGCGCGCGCCGAGCGTGCCGGTACCGGTGCCCGGGTAGAGCCACAGCTTGCCGGTGGCGGTCTCGCGGGCGATCACGTCCTCGCGGCCGTCACCGCTGAAGTCGCCGTGCCGGACCAGGCCGTTGAACACGTTCCAGCCGCTGGAGCCGACCAGCTTGCCCGTGCCGTCGCCGGGCAGGAACCACAGGCGGCCCGCCTTGTCGCGGACGAGGACGTCGGCCCGGCGGTCGCCGTTCAGGTCGCCGAAGCCCGCCGCCTGGGGCGTGGGCGTCGAGTACCACCGCGGGTAGGGCCGGTAGTCGCACTCCCGCGAGGTGAGGACGAGCCTCACCGAGCTGACGGTGCCGTGCGAGTAGCCCCACTCGGTGCCCGCGGGGTCGGGGTCCCACACGGAGGCGCCGCCGGCCTGGTCGTGGTTCGGCTCGTCGTACAGGCAGGCGTACTTGTTCGTGTGGTTCACGACCGACCGGAACGTGTTGTCCCAGGTCCCGAGCGTCGCCTTGTCCGTGCTCGTCTTGAACATGGTGCCCGTGCCGTTGTCGCTCTTCCAGGCACAGAAATAGCCCGACGGGCAGTCGCTGATCGCGGCCTGCGCGGGCGCCGCGCCCGCGCCGAGGAGCCCGAGCGAGGTGAGCCCCAGCGCCGCTGCCATCGTGGCCAGGCGCCGAAGCGGTGATATGCGCATGTCTTCCCTCCCAGAGGCGGCGCGGAGAGACGCTCGACGCGCCGCGAGAGGACGATATCCCGCCAACGTGGCCGCTTCGCCGTGCGGGGCGTCACCTCGTGCGGCGGGCCCGACGCCGTGAACGGGCCACGGCCGTGGGACGGCGGCGCCGGTCCGGCGGCCGCCCCGCCGATCACCCCTCCGGCACCTGGAGGCTCACCGCCCACCTGACGCTCCGCGGCGCCTCCACGGTGACCGTCCCTGCGCCGCCCGTCGAGGTGTTCGTCTCGTTGCTCCCCAGGTGCACCTCGTCGCTCGGGCACGGGAGCGACACCGCGATGTACGTGCCGACGGTGATCCGGATCCGCGGTGAGCCGGCGTCCGCCACGCAGCTGACGTCGAGCCGGGAGGACCCCTTCTCGATACGTACGACTCCCAGGTGCCCGTGCCCCCGGCGATCTGCCGGTGTCCGGGGCGCACCTCCGGAGGGGTGAGTTCCGGTACGGCCCGTGGTGACGCGCCGGCGGGTGGTGCGGCCGTGCGGGTCGCCGGCGTCGCGACCGGGGGCGTCCGCGAGGAGGTGCAGCCCGCGGCCGTGAGACCGAGTACCACCACGACCGCCCCGGCGGCTGTCCTGCTGACGTGCATCCGTTCCCCCCGCTGCTCCCGCGTCCCTCCGGTCACCCGACCCAAACAGGCGGGGGCGGCGGAGGACAGGGTTCCGGGGCGAGTCGCACGGTCCGGCAGCCCGCCCCGCGGGCCCGTACGGCGGGATCCCGCCGCGCCGCGCCGCGTTATCCGCCCCGTTCGTGACCGAGAAGGGGCCCGGGGCTGCTCCGCGGGGGAAGGGAGCGCGTGCCACGTTCCCGCAGGCCACCGGTCGGCGGCCCACCCTCACTCCCGGGCCGCACCGCCATGGGGTGCGGCCCAGGTGCGCCCTGCGGCATGGCCGGACGAGGCGGTCCGTCGTGTCCGGATTCCGCCCCGCCCGCCGGCTCCGGCCCCACGGGGACGTACCTCACACCGCTTTCCCGCCTTTCTCCGGCCGGTCCCGTCCGGGCGGCGGACATAATCGGCCGGTGCCCTTGGACCGAACGGCCCCGCCCGCCCGGACCGCCGCGACGGCCGGAGACCCCCGTCCCGACGACCCCGGCCCCCCTCCCGGCCCGGACCGTTCCGGCGGCCCGGGCCGAACCGACGGGCCGCCCCGGCCGGACCCGACCGCCCGCCCCCGCCGGGCGAACGCCGCCGGCCTCGCGCTGCTGGGCTACGCGGCGGCCCGCCTCACCGGACTCGCCGTCCTCCTCGTCGCGGCCGCCGCGAGCGGGGAGGACCCGTGGCACCGGCTCATGGGCCGTTGGGACGCCGTCTGGTACACCCGCATCGCCGAGCACGGGTACGGCCACGAGGTCACCCTCCCGAACGGTGCCGTCCACTCGGACCTGGCGTTCTTCCCGCTGTTCCCGGCCCTGGAGCGGGCCCTGTCCGCGGTGCTCCCGATCGGCGCCGCCCCCGCCGGGCTGGCCGTGGCGTGGGGGGCGTCGCTGGCCGCCGCCTGGGGTGTCTACGCGGTCGGCGCCCACGTCGCGGGGCGGCGCGCCGGCGTCGCCCTGGCGGTGCTGTGGGGCGTGTACCCGACGGCGTTCGTGCAGTCCATGGCGTACACGGAGACACTGTTCACGGCGTTCGCCGCCTGGTCGCTGTACGCCGTGCTGCGCGGCCGCTGGGTCCAGGCCGGCGTCCTCGCGGTGCTGGCCGGCCTCACCCGGCCCTCCGCCGTCGCGCTGATCGCCGCGCTCGGCGTCACCGCGCTCGCCACCGCCGTCCGGGAGCGCCGCGTCACCCCCGGGCTCGTCGCCGGGGTGCTGCTGGCGCCGCTGGGCTGGCTGGCGTACGTCGTGTACGTCGCCGTACGGGCCGGCAGCCCCACCGCGTACTTCGACGTCCAGGCCGGCTGGGGCAACAGCGTCGACGGGGGCGCCGCCCTCGCCCGGTTCGTCGGGGCGCAGCTGACCGGGCCGCAGCCGCTCGCCGGGGTGGGGCTGCTCGCGGCGTTCGCGGTGCTCGGCTGGGCGGTGTGGCTGTGCGTGCGGCAGCGCCAGCCGCTGCCGGTCCTCGTCTACACCCTCGGGGTGGTCGCGGTGTCCCTCGTCGGGGCCGCGTACTTCGGTTCCCGGCCGCGGCTGATGATGCCCGCGTTCCCGCTGCTGCTCCCGGCGGCCGTCGCCCTCGTCCGGCTGCGCGCCCGGTACGCGGGCGCGGTGCTGGCCGTGGCGGCGCTGGCCTCCGCCGGGTACGGGGCGTTCACGCTGCTCGGTCCGGGCCCGCCGTGACCGGCGCGTCCACGGTGAGCCGGACGCCCGGCCGCACCCCCCAGCGCTCCATCGCCCCGGCCTCCGCCTCCAGCACGTGGCGGGCGCGCGGCCGGGGCAGTCCGAGCCGTCCCGGCCGCATCCCCGGGACGACGGCGAGGACCGTCAGGTCGCGGTCCAGGTAGGCCACGTCGATCGCGAACCGCATCCGGAAGGTGTGCACGCTCCCGCACGGCGTCAGCAGCATCGCCCCGTCGATCCCGTCCCGCCCCAGCAGGCCCCGCGCCCGCGCCCGGTACGAGGCCGCGATCTCCACCGGCACCGCCCCGCCGCCGACCCGCAGGGTGCCCGTCCCGTTCCGCCATCCCATACCCCGCACGGTAGGCTGTCGGACCGCCCCACCGCCGGACTTCCCCCCACCCCGCCCCGCGCACCGGCCCCACCACCCCACCGCGCGCCTCCGCGCCGCCCACCCCCTGCGCCATCCACGTCCGGCCCCGCCACCCCCGCCCCGCCCGCCGAACGCGTCCCGGCCGCCCCACCCGCCTTCGCCCTGCCCCACCCCGTGCCGCCCGGCCCGCCGAACGCGCCCCGCCCCACCCCGTGACCCACCGCGCCCCGCCCTTCTAGGGTCGGCGCTGTGTACGCCACGCTGATCTCCGCCGCCGCCCTGTGGGGCGCCGTAGCCGGGCTGCTCGTGCGGCGCGCCGCGCACCGGCTCGCCGTCGAGCCGGACCAGCCCTGGCGCGACGCCTGCCCCGCCGGGCACGGCTACGCCCCCGGGCCGCGCGGCTGGCTGGGCCCCGCGCACTGCGCCGGCTGCCCGCCGCCCGCCGCCCGCGCCCCGCGCCGCGCCGTGTCCGTACGGCTCCCCACGCCCGTACGGCTCCTCGCGCCCGCGCCGCTCACCGGGGCCGCCGCGTGCGCGCTGCTCGCCGCGGCCACCGGGTGGCGGCCCGAACTGGCGGTGTGGCTCCTGCTGGCGCCGTTCGCCCTGCTCCTCGCAATCGTCGACCGGCGCGTGCACCGGCTGCCCGACCACCTGACCCTGCCGCTGGCCGCCGCCGTCCCGCTGCTGCTGGGCGTCGCCGCGCTGCTCCCGGGCCGCGCCGGGTCGTGGCGGCTGTCCGTGCTGGGCGCGCTCGCGCTGGGCGGCGCCTACCTGGTGCTGTTCCTCGTCAACCCGAACGGCATGGGCTTCGGGGACGTGAAGCTCGCCTTCCCGCTGGGCGCCGCGCTCGGCTGGTACGGCTGGCCCGTCCTGCTGGCGGGTGCCTTCGCGGGCTTCCTCCTCGGCGCCGCGTACGGCCTGGGGCTGATCGTGCGCCGCCGCGCGACCCGCAGGAGCGCCATCCCCTTCGGCCCCTTCATGATCACCGGAACCCTCCTGGGCCTCCTCCTCGGCGCCCTCGCCCACGCGTAGGCGGCGCCGTCCGGGCGTCAACCGGGGGCCCGCGCCGCGGGGTCCCCCCTGCGGAGGACCGTCGGGGGCCGAAATCCGTGTCCGCACCGCGTTCCTCCGCCTCCGGAGCGTAGCGACGGCATGTCGTGGCACCCACCACCCCTTACGAAGGGTTATGGTGGAAACCCCCCCTCGGGCCGGTCCGTATTCCCCCCCCACGGACCGGCCCGTTTTTCGTGCCCGTTCCGGGTCAGCTCCGGGCGGCCCAGATGTTGGCCCCGGCCGTGTCCACGGCGAAGGTGTCGATCTCCGCCAGCTCGTCCCCGGTGAGCGGCGGCCCGTCCAGCGCGGCGACGTTCTGCTCCAGCTGGGCCACGCTCGACGCGCCGATCAGCGCGGACGTCATGCGCTCGTCGCGCAGCACCCAGGTCAGCGCGAGCTGCGCCAGCGACTGGCCGCGGCGCCGGGCGATCCCGTCGAGGCCGCGCAGCCGCCGCACGACGTCGTCGGAGAGCAGCCCCGGGTCCAGCGACTTGCCGAGCGAGGCCCGCGAGCCCTCCGGGATGCCCTTCAGGTACTTGTCGGTGAGCACGCCCTGGGCGAGCGGCGCGAAGGCGATGCAGCCCATGCCCTCCGCCTCCAGGGTGTCGAGGAGGCCGTCCTCCTCCGTCCACCGGTTGATCATGGAGTACGACGGCTGGTGGATCAGGGCCGGCACGCCCATCCCGCGCAGCAGCCGCGCGGCCTCGGCGGTCTGCTCGGCGGTGTACGAGGAGACGCCCACGTAGAGCGCCTTGCCCTGGTGGACGGCGGAGGCCAGCGCGCCCATCGTCTCCTCGAGCGGGGTGTTCCGGTCGAAGCGGTGCGAGTAGAAGACGTCGACGTACTCCAGGCCCATCCGCCTCAGCGACGCGTCCAGCGAGGACAGCAGGTACTTGCGGGAGCCCCACTCGCCGTACGGGCCCGGGTGCATTAGGTACCCGGCCTTGGTGGAGATGACCAGTTCGTCCCGGTACGGCCGGAAGTCCTGGGCGAGGAGCCTGCCGAAGTTCGCCTCGGCGGAACCGGGCGGCGGGCCGTAGTTGTTCGCCAGGTCGAAGTGGGTGACGCCGAGGTCGAACGCCCGGCGCAGGATGGCGCGCTGGGACTCCAGCGTGCGGTCGTCGCCGAAGTTGTGCCAGAGCCCCAGGGAGATGGCGGGGAGCTTGAGGCCGCTGCGGCCGGTACGGCGGTACTCCATGGAGTCGTACCGGTCGCCGGCGGCGCGGTAGAGGGGGGAAGCGGACATGCTTTCCTCCCTATCACGGACTTGTGACACACCGGGTTGGGCCTCCGCCCGGGGCGCCCAGTAAGGTGGCGGGCCTCGGGGACGGCCGCGGTGCCCCGTATGCGAGAGGTGAGATCGGTGAACTTGCGCGACCTGGTGTACGGGCTCTACGCGCGCCGGGTGGAGGGCCGCCTCGACCACGACCAGGTGCCCAAGCACATCGGCGTCATCCTCGACGGCAACCGGCGCTGGGCGAAGGCCTCCGGCGGCACCCCCGAGCAGGGCCACAAGGCCGGGGCCAGCAAGATCATGGAGCTGCTCGGCTGGTGCACGGAGACCGACGTCGAGGTCGTCACCCTCTGGATGCTGTCCACCGACAACCTCAACCGGCCGGAGGAGCAGCTGGTGCCGCTCCTCGGCATCATCGAGGACGCGGTCCGCACCATCGCGGCGGACGGCCGCTGGCGCGTCCACCACGTGGGCACGATGGACCTGCTGCCGGCGCGCACGCAGTCGGTCCTGAAGGAGGCCCAGGAGTCGACGCGGCACATCGACGGGATACTCGTCAACGTCGCCGTCGGCTACGGCGGCCGCCAGGAGATCGCCGACGCGGTCCGCTCCCTGCTGCTGGACCACGCCGAGAAGGGCACCTCCTTCGAGGAGCTCGCCGAGGTCGTCGACATCGACATGATCGCCGAGCACCTCTACACGCGCGGCCAGCCCGACCCCGACCTGGTGATCCGCACCAGCGGCGAGCAGCGGCTGTCCGGCTTCATGCTCTGGCAGAGCGCCCACTCCGAGTACTACTTCTGCGAGGTCCACTGGCCGGCCTTCCGCAAGGTCGACTTCCTGCGGGCGCTGCGCGACTACGCCGCCCGTCACCGCCGCTACGGCACCTGACCCGCCGGGCGCGAGCGCCCCGCACCCCCCACCCGAGCCGGGCCGTCGAAGGACGCGGCCCGGCTCCGTCGCGTCCACCGGACGGGGTGTCATATGCCAAGGGCTCCGCGGGCATGGCGCGGTGGCAACAGGGGCATATCCCTTGCAGAGTGAGCGGCACGGAGCCCGCTCGCCCGGGAGGCCCTTTGCGCCAGGACAACCGTGCAGCACCGGTGTACGGGCGAAGCGGAGGGCCGGAGTCGCGGCCCGCGCATCGAGGCCCGACCCCGGCCCGTCCCACCGCGACGCCGCAGCAGTCGCGCCCCGACCTCACGCGCCTCTGAAAGAGGGGGTCTGTCCTTCCGTGGTGACCAGCACTAAGCGCCGTCCCGACGACCGGCGCACCTACGTTCTCGACACCAGCGTCCTGCTGGCCGACCCCAACGCCCTGACCCGCTTCGAGGAGCACGAAGTCGTGCTGCCCGTCGTCGTGGTGACGGAACTGGAGGCCAAGAGGCACCATCCGGAACTCGGCTACTTCGCCCGCCAGGCACTGCGCCTGCTGGACGACCTGCGCGTCCGGTACGGCCGCCTCGACGCCCCCATCCCCGTGGGCGAGCTGGGCGGGACCCTGCGCGTGGAGCTCAACCACTCGGACCCCGGCGTCCTCCCGGCCGGCTACCGCCTCGGGGACAACGACTCGCGCATCCTCGCCGTGGCGCGCAACCTCCAGGCGGAGGGGTACGACGTCACCGTCGTCTCCAAGGACCTGCCGCTCCGCATCAAGGCGTCCTCCGTGGGCCTCCTCGCCGAGGAGTACCGCGCCGAGCTCGCCATCACCGACTCCGGCTGGACCGGCATGTGCGAGGTGCCGCTCTCCGCCGAACAGGTCGACCTCCTCTACGCCGAGGAGACGCTGCACGTGCCCGAGGCGGCCGACCTGCCCGTGCACACCGGCCTCGTCCTGCAGTCCGGGCGCGGCAAGGCGCTCGGCCGGGTCACGGCCGACGGCACCGTACGGCTGGTGCGCGGCGACCGCGAGGCGTTCGGCATCCGGGGCCGCAGCGCCGAGCAGCGCATCGCCCTGGACCTGCTGCTCGACCCGGACGTCGGCATCGTGTCGCTCGGCGGCCGGGCCGGCACGGGCAAGTCCGCCCTCGCGCTGTGCGCCGGCCTCGAAGCCGTGCTGGAGCGCCGCCAGCACCAGAAGGTGATGGTCTTCCGTCCGCTGTACGCGGTGGGCGGGCAGGAGCTGGGCTACCTGCCGGGCTCCGAGGCCGAGAAGATGAACCCCTGGGCGCAGGCCGTCTTCGACACGCTGTCCGCGGTGACCTCCCGCGAGGTCATCGAGGAGATCACGGCCCGCGACATGCTGGAGGTCCTGCCGCTCACCCACATCCGCGGCCGCTCCCTGCACGACGCGTTCGTCATCGTGGACGAGGCGCAGTCCCTCGAACGCAACGTCCTGCTGACCGTGTTGTCCAGAATCGGGGCTAATTCCCGTGTCGTCCTCACGCACGACGTCGCCCAGCGGGACAACCTGCGGGTGGGGCGGTACGACGGAGTCGTCGCCGTGGTCGAGAAGCTGAAGGGGCATCCACTGTTCGCGCACGTCACGCTCGCCCGGTCCGAGCGCTCCCAGATCGCCGCGCTGGTGACCGAAATGCTCGAAGACGTCCACATCTGAGCAGGGGGGAGAGTGGCGGGCGGCGGGGTCGTCGCGAACTGACCGGCCGCCAGTCAAAAGGTACATAACGGAGTTGGTCCGTGGGCGCCGCCCGGCGAAGCGTGAGAGCTTAGCCGGGCGGCGTCACGCCGCGCGCCCCTTTCGCCCAAACTCCCGGGGCGGGCGCGGTGTGAGCTTTCACACGCGGTGAAGAATTGCCTTGCGTCAGCGCCTTCCGGCAGAGTCTTGCTTCCGTCAGGCCCCGCATGCGGCACAGCCACATCCTCACGGACCCGTGGCAGCACAACTCAACAGCCGTCCGCCGTATGCCGCCCGAGCACCACGCGGCGCTCCCGCAGGGGAGTCGCCCACCGGGCCCGTGTCCCCCGTGACCCAGCGAGTGGGGGGATCAGCGTCAGGGGCACGATCGCGCCCGCGAGGTCACCTGTGCGGGCGATGCTGGAAGGAAACCGTGTGAGCCGGATCTCGGTCCGGGGATTCGCGGTGGCTTCGGCCACCGCGGTCACCACTGTCGGCGCCGTCGTCGGTGTCGCCGCGGGCGACCCGCAGGCGACGCAGCCGGAGAAGTTCGAGGCGACCGCCGCCGACGCGACCCTCCTCGCCGACATACCCGCCGGTCAGCAGGCGCAGGTCCAGGTCGCCTCGCTGACGCAGCAAGCCGAGGCGCAGGCCGCCGCGGCGGACACCGCCGCCCAGCAGTCCGCCTGGGAGGCCGCGCGCCTCCAGGCAGCCAAGGACGCCGAGGCGAAGAAGGCCGCCGCGGAGAAGGAGGCCGCCGAGAAGGAGCGCAAGGAACGCGAGGAGCGTGAGAAGCGGGAGCGGGCCAGCCGCGACGCGGTCCGCGACGCGTCGTCCTTCGCCGCCCAGTCCTCGTACTCCGTCGCCGAAGTGCAGGCCATGGCCCGCCAGATGGTGCCGGGCGGCCAGTTCCAGTGCTTCAGCAACATAGTGGACCACGAGTCCAGCTGGAACTACCGGGCCCAGAACCCCTCGTCCGGCGCGTACGGCCTGGTCCAGGCGCTCCCCGGGTCCAAGATGGCCTCCGCGGGCGCCGACTGGCAGACCAACCCCGCCACCCAGATCAAGTGGGGCCTCAACTACATGAACGAGCGCTACGGCAGCCCCTGCGGCGCCTGGTCGTTCTGGCAGGCCAACCACTGGTACTGACAGCGCAGCACGACTTTCCGGAGCCCCTCGCCGTCCTACGGTGAGGGGCTTCGTGCGTGTACGGTCGGGTAACCGGAACTCCGGGGGACTGGCGGGGGGAGCAGGGAAGAACATGTCGAGAGTGCCAGGGTGGCTCGGCCGGCTGGGTGCCGGACTGAGCCGGATGGGCCAGCGGTTCGAGGAGCGCCGCGCGCAGGCCGAGGCGGAGGCCGACGGCCCCGTCGGCGTGCCCCCCGCCGGCGTGCCGTCGGGGAAGCCGGCCGCCGGGACGGGACCGGCGGACGCCGCCGGCACGGACGGCCCGGCACGGGACATCGTCCCCGCGCCCCCCGCGTACGCCCCCGCCGTCGCCGCCCGGCCCGACCCCGCGGCCGCCGTCCCCTGGGGGGTGCGCGTCGCCGCCGAGGCCGGCTGGCGGCTGCTCGTCCTCGCGGGCACGCTGTGGGTGGTGATGAAGGTCATCAGCACGGTGCAGCTGGTGGTCCTCGCCTTCGTCGCCGCGCTGCTCATCACCGCCTTGCTCCAGCCGACCGTGAGCCGGCTGAGGGGGATCGGCCTGCCGCGCGGGCTCGCCACGGTGGTCACCGCCATCCTCGGCTTCGTCGTCATGGGTCTCGTCGGCTGGTTCGTGGTGTGGCAGGTCATGGACAACCTCGGCAACGTCTCCGCGCGCGTGCGGGACGGCATCGAGGAGCTGAAGCGCTGGGCGCTGGACAGCCCGTTCCACGTGACCGAGAGCCAGATCAACGACATCGCCGAGAACCTCAGCGCCACGATCGGCACCAACACCGAGGAGATCACCTCCGCGGGCCTCACCGGCGTCACCGTCATGGTCGAGGTGATGACCGGGATACTGCTCGCGATGTTCTCGACCCTCTTCCTGCTCTACGACGGGAAGAAGGTCTGGCAGTGGTTCCTCAGGCTGGTGCCCGCCCAGGCCCGGCCGGGTGTCGCGGGCGCCGGGCCGCGCGCCTGGCGGACCCTCACCGCGTACGTGCGCGGCACGGTGGTCGTCGCCCTCATCGACGCGGTCTTCATCGGGCTCGGCATCTACTTCCTCGACGTGCCGCTCGCGGTCCCGCTGGGCGTGTTCGTCTTCCTGTTCTCCTTCATCCCGCTGGTGGGCGCGGTGATCTCGGGCGCACTCGCGGTCGTCGTCGCGCTCGTCACCAACGGGGTGTTCACGGCGCTGATGGTCCTCGTCGTGGTGCTGGCGGTGCAGCAGATCGAGGGGCACGTCCTCCAGCCGTTCATCCTCGGCCGGGCCGTGCGGGTGCACCCGCTGGCGGTCGTGCTGACGGTCTCGGCGGGCGGCCTCGTCGCGGGCCTCGGTGGCGCGGTCGTCGCGGTCCCGCTGGTCGCCGTGACCAACACGGTCGTCGGGTACCTGCGCGCGTACAGCGAGGAGCAGGCCCTGCGCCGGCTCGCGGCCACCCACGTCGGCATGCCCCCGCCCCCACCGGGCGGCGGCGTCGGGGCCGGTGGTCCCGAGCGGCCGGAGACCGCGTGATATCCGAACCCGAACTGCTCGACGACGAGGGCGAGCCGCTGCGCGGCACGACGCCGGCCCACGGACCGCGGGGCGGCGCCCCGTACGGCCTCGACCCAAGTCACCCCGAGGACGGCGCCCCGCCGACCGGGCGGGGCGGGGGACGGTACCGCCGGCCCTGGCTGTGGGCGTTCGGCGGCGCCCTGGGCGCGTCCGTGCTGTGGGCGGCGGGCCTCGCCGCGTACCAGACGCGCGGCCCGGACCTCGGCGGCTACCGCGCGTCCGACGCCCTGTGCGCGGAGGCCCCCCTGTCCGCGCTGGTCACCGCCCTGGGCAAGCGCGGCGCCACGACCAACGCCGACGCGTACGGGCATCCGGCGCTCGACCGGACGTACTGCTCGGTGCAGCTGGGCGAGCCCCCGTCCGGCTACGAGGCGAACCTCCGGTACGAGCTGCACAAGGAGATCGACCCGGCGCCGGAGTTCGACGCGGTGCAGAGCCGGGCCGCCATGCCGGAGGAGCCCGCCCCGGAGCCGGTGCCGGCGCTGGGCGACAAGGCGTACTTCAGCGTCAGCGGCGGGACGTACGCCGAACTCGTCGTCCTGGACGGGCCCGCCGTGATCGGCCTCTCCGTCAGCACCCTCCACGAGTACGTCGACGACACGGGCGATCCGCCCGGCGAGTCGACGCACGCGCCGCTCGACGGGGTGAAGGAGTTCATGGTCGAGGACATGCGCGAGCTCATGGAACGGCTGAGGTCCCCGGCCCCCTCCGGCCCCGACGGCACGTCCTCGCCCGACGCCGGGTGACGGACGGCGCCGAACCGGCGGAGGGCGTTCCGCGGGCGGGCCCGAGCGGCCTGAGCCGTCCGGGGGCGGGCGGTGCCCGAGCGGCCCGCGGGGTGCGAGGGCGGGGGAGGCGCTCGCGGGCGGATGGCGCGGAACGTGACGGAAGGGCCCCACCGGCAGTCGATGCCGGTGGGGCCCTTCCGTCACGTTCCGCTTGCCGGACCGTCCGATTACTCGGCGGCGGCCAGGACCGCTTCCGCGTCCAGCGTCGTGCCGACCGCCTGGATCACCGCGGCGATCTTGAACGCCTCCTGGATCGTGTCGCGCTCCACGCCCGCCTTGCGGAGCACCTGCTCGTGCGAGTCCAGGCACTGGCCGCAGCCGTTGATCGCGGAGACGGCGAGCGACCACAGCTCGAAGTCGACCTTCTCCACGCCCGGGTTGCCGATGACGTTCATCCGCAGACCGGCGCGCAGCGTGCCGTACTCCGGGTCGGAGAGGAGGTGGCGCGTCCGGTAGAAGACGTTGTTCATCGCCATGACGGCGGCGGCGGACTTGGCCGCGTTGTACGCCTCGGGCTTGAGGTTCTCCCTCGCCTCCGGCTCCAGCTCCGCCAGCACCCTCGGGGAGCGCGAGGCGATCGCGCACGCCAGGACGGTGCCCCACAGCTGCTGCTGCGGGAGGTCGCTGTTGCCGATGACCGAGCCGAGGTTCAGCTTCAGGTCCTTCGCGTAGTCCGGTACGGCGGACTTCAGGTCGTCAAGAGACATGGTGATTCACTCGTTCCGGTCGGTCACTCGCCGGCCAGCAGCTTGACCGGGTCGAGGGTCTCGTCGCCCTTGGTCCAGTTGCACGGGCACAGCTCGTCGGTCTGCAGGGCGTCCAGGACCCGCAGGACCTCCTTGGGGTTACGGCCGACGGAGCCGGCGGTCACCATGGCGAACTGGATCTCGTTGTTCGGGTCGACGATGAAGACGGCGCGCTGCGCGAAGCCGTCCTCGCCCTCGACGCCGCAGGCCCGCATCAGCTCGTGCTTGGAGTCGGCGAGCATCGGGAAGGGCAGGTCACGCAGGTCGTCGTGGTCCTTGCGCCAGGCGTGGTGGACGAACTCCGAGTCGCCGGAGACGCCGAGGATCTGGGCGTCGCGGTCCGCGAACTCGTCGTTCAGCTTGCCGAACGCGGCGATCTCGGTCGGGCAGACGAAGGTGAAGTCCTTCGGCCAGAAGAACACCACGCGCCACTTGCCCTCGTAGGACTTGTGGTCGAGCTGCTGGAACTCCTTGCCGCTCTCCAGCGACACGCAGGCGGTCAGGTCGTACGTGGGGAACTGGTCACCGACAGTGAGCACAGGCTCTCCTAGTGGCGGGGATTTCCCTTGTGGGGTCATCCGTGGGGGTTGGACGATCGCCAGCATGGCACGGCGTGCATTGATCAGTGAAATAGCTAGACTGGGTCACGTTGATCGAAGGCGGTTATCAGTGGTCTCCCCCGCGCATTCCCCACACAAAGGAAAACAACCGAGTCTGTCCCAGCTCCGGGCGTTCACGGCGGTCGCCGAGCATCTCCACTTCCGGGATGCCGCGGCCGCGATAGGAATGAGCCAGCCCGCGCTCTCGGGCGCGGTTTCGGCTCTCGAAGAGGCACTCGGTGTCCAGCTCCTCGAGCGTACGACGCGCAAGGTGCTGCTCTCGCCGGCGGGGGAGCGGCTCGCGGTCCGCGCCAAGGCGGTGCTGGACGCGGTGGGCGAGCTGATGGAGGAGGCCGAGGCGGTGCAGGCCCCGTTCACGGGCGTGCTGCGCCTGGGCGTCATCCCCACCGTCGCGCCCTACCTGCTCCCGACGGTCCTGCGGCTCGTCCACGACCGCTACCCGGACCTGGACCTCCAGGTCCACGAGGAGCAGACGTACTCCCTGCTGGAGGGGCTGGCCGCGGGACGGCTGGACGTGCTGCTGCTCGCCGTGCCGCTGGGCGTGCCCGGCGTCACCGAGCTCCCGCTGTTCGACGAGGACTTCGTCCTGGTCACGCCCGACGACCACCGGCTGGGCGGCCGCACCGACATCCCGCGCGACGCGCTGCGCGAACTGCACCTGCTGCTGCTCGACGAGGGCCACTGCCTGCGCGACCAGGCCCTCGACATCTGCCGCGAGGCCGGACGCACGGACGGCGCGGCGGTCACCACGACGGCGGCGGGGCTGTCGACGCTGGTGCAGCTGGTCGCGGGCGGACTCGGGGTGACGCTGCTGCCGCGGACGGCGGTGAAGGTCGAGACCGGGCGCAACCCGAGCCTGGTGACCGGCCGCTTCGCGGACCCGGCGCCCTCCCGCCGCGTCGCCCTCGCGATGCGCACCGGCGCGGCGCGGGCCGCCGAGTTCGAGGAGCTCGCCGAGGCGCTGCGGGGCGCCCTGGCGTCCCTGCCGGTGCGGGTGCTCCCGGCCGGAGCGGAGTAGACCGGGGGCGGGGCGGGTCGCGGGCCGGTGGGTCGGTGGGCCGGTGGGCCGGGGCCGGGCGGGGCGGGGTGCGTCCCCGGCCCGCCCCCCTGCGGCGAGGCCCGTCCCCAGGGCGACCGGCACCGCCGCCTGCCACCGCACCGACCGCCCCGGCGTGCGCCTCCGTCCCGCCGGCCGCCCGGTGCGGCGGAGGGGTCGTTATCCGGCCACTCCCCGCATGGTCGCGGCGAACTGGTCGAGGCGCGCGGCGGCCAGTTCCAGCCAGCGCAGATCGGCTTCCAGGTGGAACAGCGCGTGGTCGCAGACCAGCTGGTCGGCCAGGTCGCCGCCCTCCTTGCGGCGGGTCAGCTCCCGCATCAGCCGCAGGTGCTCGGCGCGCTGGGCGTCCAGCAGGCCGGTGGCGCTGCGCCCGGTGAGCAGGGCGAGCACGACCTTCGTGTAGAGGGTCGACTGGAGGTACGGCTCCGGCTTCTCCGGGCTGGCCAGCCACCGCCCGACGTCGGTGACGCCGGCCTCGGTGATCGCGTACCGCTTCCGCTCGGGACCCTCGCCGGGCTCGACGGCGTCGACCTCCACGAGCCCGTTCTTCAGGAGGCGGGACATGGTCGAGTAGACCTGGCCGTAGTGGAGCGGCCGGTCGTGGCCGAACTTCTCGTCGAATGCGCGCTTGAGGTCGTAACCGTGGCGCGGCCCGGTCTCCAGGAGGCCGAGGAGGGTGTGACCGATGGACATGCGGCCACCGTACACCCGGCGTATACACGCTATGTATAGCTGTCCTGTTCGATGCGCTCCCCGGGTGAGTACGCCGCCGTGCGGACCAGTCGCGCCCCGGCAGAGGGTCGGGCGGGGGCTCGGCGGAAGGCTCGACGAAGGGGGGACTAGGCGGAGGGCTGGAACGTCAGGTGGGCGGCGACCGGCAGGTGGTCGGAGCCGGTCGCGGGCAGCGTCCAGACGCGGACGACCTCGGTGCGGCGGGACATCACCTGGTCGATGCGGGCCAGGGGCGCCGCCGCGGGCCAGCTGAACGCCAGTCCCGTACCGGCCGTGTCGAGGCGTGAGGTCAGGGGGTCGAGCCCCCGGTCGTCGACGGTGCCGTTCAGGTCGCCCAGCAGCACCACCCGGTCCAGCCGCTCGGCGGCCAGGGCGGCCCCGAGCAGCTCCGCGCTCTCGTCCCGGCGGGCCGCGTCGAAGCCGCGCCCCGGGGTGAGCCGCACGGACGGCAGGTGCGCCACGTACACGGCGACGTCGCCACGCGGGGTCGTCGCCGTGGCCCTCAGCCCGCGCCGCCAGCCGGCGTCCACGCCCTGGGGCCGGATGTCCAGGGCCCGCACGTCCGTCAGGGGGTGCGCCGACCAGAGGCCGACCGTGCCGCGCACCTCGTGGTGCGGGTACCGGGCCGAGAGCGCCGCCCGGTACGCGGGCAGCGCCGTCGGGGTGACCTCCTCCAGCGCGATCAGGTCCGGCCGGGCCGCCATCAGCGCCCGTGCCGTACCGGTCGGGTCGGGGTTCTCGTCGCTGACGTTGTGCTGCACCACCGTCAGGTCGTGCCGTACGGCGGGGCCGGGCACCAGCAGCACCCCGAAGTGCCCGCCCCACGCCATGGCCGGCAGCAGCACGGCGAGCAGCGCGGTGGCCGAGCGGCGCACCAGGGCGGCGGCCGCGAGCACCGGCACGGCCAGGCCGAGCCACGGCAGGAAGGTCTCCAGCAGGCTCCCCGGCCGACCGGGCAGGTCTGGCACGGTCGCGTGGAACACGATCAGCCAGGCGACCAGCGCGGCGAACCCCGCGACGGCCCGCCCCCGGGACCAGGTCGACCGCCCCCGGTCGTCCCGCCCCCACCGCGCACCCCGCACCGCCCGGTCCTCCACGTCGCCGTCCGTCTCCGTCCTCTTCGCACACCTGTCCCTGTCGGACGACGACGCGTCCCGCCACGCCCCGGTTCCCCGGCGGCGCCGGGGGGGGGTACCCGGGCAGCGGGCCCGGACGGGGGCCGGGCGACCGGGACGGCGGCCGGAGGGACGAGGAGCGGGGCTCGGGCGGCGGCCGGAGGCGCGAGGAGGAGGGGCTCGGAGGGGAGGGGACGGGGTGCGGGCCCGGCGGCTACCCGCCGGGCCCGCCCGGGGTCCCCCGGTCGGGTCCCGCTCCCACTCCCGGCCCGGCTCTCCGTCTGTTCGCCCTCCGCCTACTCGCCCTCCGCCCGTTCGCCCTCCGCCGGCTCGCCCTCGGCCGGCGGGCGTTTGGGAGGGCGGCCGCGGCGGGGGAGCGGGGCCGGGGCGGACGGCAGCCGGCCCGCCTCCGCCAGTGCCCTGCGCAGCAGGAACTCGATCTGCGAGTTCGCGCTGCGCAGGTCGTCCGAGGCCCAGCGCGCCAGCGCCTCGTACACCGCCGGGTCGAGGCGGAGGAGTACCTGCTTGCGCTCGCGGCGGGCGGTCACTGGTAGAGCGTGCCCGTGTTGACGACCGGCTGGGCCGAGCGGTCACCGCACAGCACCACCATCAGGTTGGAGACCATCGCCGCCTTCCGCTCGGGGTCCAGTTCCACTATGTCGCGCTCCGCGATCCGCTCCAGGGCCGCCTCGACCATGCCGACCGCGCCCTCCACGATCTTCTGGCGGGCCGCCACCATCGCCCCGGCCTGCTGCCGCTGGAGCATCGCCGAGGCGATCTCCGGAGCGTACGCGAGGTGCGTGAACCGCGACTCGATGATGCGGACGCCCGCCGCCTCCACGCGCGCGTGGAGCTCGGCCGCGAGCTTCTCGGTGATCTCCTCGGCGTTGCCGCGCAGCGACAGGCCCTCCTCGTCGTGCGCGTCGTACGGGTACTCGATCGCGATGTGCCGGACCGCCGCCTCCGTCTGCGTGGACACGAACTGCTCGAAGTCGTCCACCTCGAACATGGCCTGTGCCGTGTCCTCCACCCGCCACACGACGACCGCGGCCAGCTCGATCGGGTTGCCGTAGGCGTCGTTGACCTTCAGGACCGCCGTCTCGTGGTTCCGCACGCGCGTCGAGATCGCCACCCGCGACGTCAGCGGGTTCACCCAGCGCAGCCCGTCCGTGCGGACCGTGCCCCGGTAGCGGCCGAACAGCTGGACGACGCGGGCCTCGCCGGGCGCCACCATGTTGAGCCCGCACATCGCGAACAGCGCCGCCAGGCCCACCAGGACGCCGAGCGCGATCAGCCCGACCCGCGCGGCCGTCGACGTCTCCGCGGAGACCATGGTCCCCGCGACGACGACGCACACCCCCACCGCGAGCCCGAGCAGGCCCGACAGCAGCGCCAGCCCCCCGCCGACGCTGTACGCGGTGAACTCCCGCACCCGCTGCGTCCTCGCCGCCGCGTCCTCCGGCCCGCCGCCGGACGCGGCCGCACGCGTGGTCGTACTCGTGGTCGTGGACATGGTCCCCCCGTTCTGATGCTTTCCACAGTGAAGCAAAGTGATATCACTTTAACGCTTCTCGCAACCTTGTCCACCCCCCGTGAGTCGGTTCTCTGTGGGGCGGGTGCTGATTGTCACGTCCGGAAAAGACGGGATCCGTTGGTCTGTGTCAGCCGCGGCGGGTTAGCTTGCTGAGCTGATCCGGGCGTGGGTGACCGAAACGCGACGGACGAACATCGACCAACGGGAGCGACGGAGCCATGGGCCGAGCGGAAGCGCGACGGTCCCGGCAGCGCGGGGCGCGCCGGGTGCAGGAGAGAGGTGGCGGCATACGCCGCCTCTTCACGTGGCGGAAGCTGCTGGGCACGCTGTTCACGCTCTGCCTGCTCACCGTGGGCGGCTTCTACGCCGTCTACCTGCTCGTCCCCGTGCCCACCGCCAACGCCGAGGCGGAGCTGCAGAGCAACGTCTACAAGTACTCCGACGGCTCGCTCCTCGCCCGCAGCGGCAAGATCAACCGGTCCATCGTCGGCCTCGACAAGATCCCCGACCCGGTCGAGAAAGCGTTCGTCGCCGCCGAGAACAAGACCTTCTACGAGGACGCCGGCGTCGACTTCAAGGGCACCGCCCGAGGCATCGTCAACACCGTGACCGGCCAGGGCAAGCAGGGCGGGTCGACCATCACCCAGCAGTACGTCAAGAACTACTACCTGGACCAGAGCCAGACCGTCACCCGGAAGCTCAAGGAACTGGTGATCTCCCTCAAGGTCGACCAGCGCAAGAGCAAGGAGGAGATCCTCGCCGGGTACCTCAACACCAGCTACTACGGCCGCGGCGCGTACGGCATCCAGGCCGCCTCCCAGGCGTACTACGGCGTCGACGCCGGCAGGCTGACCGTCGGCCAGGGCGCCTACCTGGCCGCGCTCCTCCAGGCGCCCAGCCAGTACGACTGGACGTCCGCGTCGCCGACCGGCCGCAAGCTCGTCACCGAGCGCTGGAACTACGTCCTGGACAACATGGTCGAGGAGAACTGGCTCGACCCGGCCGAGCGCGCCGGCCTGGAGTTCCCCGTCCCGCAGAGGCCCAAGCCCGCCCCCGGCATGGAGGGCCAGACCGGATACCTGGTCGAGGCCGCCAACCAGGAGCTGATGGACCAGGGCGTCAAGGAGGAGGACATCAAGGCCGGCGGCTGGACCCTCACCCTCAACATCGACAAGAAGCGCCAGAAGGAGCTCGTCGAGGCGGTCGACGAGCAGCTGGAGAGCCGGCTCGACCGCGAGGGCGAGGAGGTCGACTCGACCGTCCAGGCCGGCGCGACCTCCGTCGACCCGAAGACCGGGCACGTCGTCGCCCTGTACGGCGGCGTCGGCGCCACCGAGCACTGGATGTCCAACGCCACCCGGCGCGACTACCAGCCCGCCTCGACGTTCAAGCCGCTCGTCTTCGCCTCCGCCCTGGAGAACGGCTCCCAGACGCAGGACGGCCGGCGGATCGGCGTCAACACCCGCTACGACGGCACCAGCAAGCGCCCCGTCGAGGGCGGCGACACCCCGTTCGCCCCGGAGAACGAGGACGACCGCAGCTACGGCGAGGTCACCGTCCAGCACGCCATGAACAAGTCGATCAACTCGGTCTTCGCCCAGATGATCGTCGACGTCGGCCCCGCCAAGGTGAAGAGGACCGCCCTCGACCTCGGGATGAAGGACACCGACGGGTTCGTCGAACAGCCCGCGGTGTCGCTGGGCACCATGGGCGCCTCCACCTGGGACATGGCCGGCGTGTACGCCACGCTCGACAACCACGGCAAGAAGGTCACGCCGGCGATCCTGAAGTCCGCGGAGCACAAGGACCGCACGGTCGAGCTGCCCGACCCGGTGGGCACGCAGGCCGTCAGCCGCCAGACCGCCGACACGGTCACCTCGGTCCTGACCGGCGTCGTCCGGGAGGGCTCCGGCCGCGCGGCCGCCACCTCCGCCTACCAGGCGGCCGGCAAGACCGGTACGTCCGAGAACAACAAGTCCGCCTGGTTCGCCGGCTACACCCCCGAGCTGGTCACCGTGGTCGCCCTGTTCGGCGAGGACGCCGAGAAGGGCACCCAGGTCACCCTGACCGGCACGGCCAACTCGGGTCGCGCCAACGGCGGCGGCTTCCCGGCCCGCATCTGGGCCGACTACACGCTGGACGCGCTGGGCGGCGGCTCCGACGCGAGGTTCGACCTGGACGCCGTGGAGAACAGCGACCCCGGTCCGCAGCCCAGCACGACGCCGTCCCCGAGCACGTCGCCGTCCCCGTCGCCGAGCGGCGAGCCGTCGGGCACGCCGTCCTCCGGCACGCCGAGCGGCACCCCGTCCTCGCAGAGCCCGTCGGCCGACGAGTCGACGTCGCCCACGCAGTCCCCGCCGTCCTCCCCGTCCCCGTCCCCGGGCACCACCGGACCGAGCGGTGGCACGAGCACGGGCACCGGTACGGCCCCGGGTCCGGACACCGGGTTCGACAAGGACCGTCCCGTCCGGCAGTAGCCCGTCCGGCCGGAGCGTACGGAAGAGGGAGGTGGCCGGAACCCCGCACGGGTCCCGGCCACCTCCCTCTTCCGCGTCGCGCCGCGGGCCTCAGACCCGCGTCGGCAGCTCGAACCAGACGACCTTGCCGGTCGACAGCCGCGTCGCACCCCACCGGCGCGCCAGCCGGTTGACCAGGAACAGGCCGCGCCCGCCCTCGTCGGTGTCCCGCGCCCGGCGCTGCCGCGGCAGCTGCGGGGAGTCGTCACCGACCTCGCAGCGCAGCGTCTCCGTCCGCAGCAGCCGCAGCGTCACCGGCCGCGACGCGTACCGCACGGCGTTCGTCACGACCTCGCTGACCAGCAGCTCCACCGAGTCGTTCAGCTCCTCCAGGCCCCAGCGCGCCAGCGCCCTGCGGGCCAGGCGCCGTGCCCGGCTCGGCGCGGCGTCCTCCGGCTCCAGGAACCAGTACGCCACGTCGCTCGGCGTTATCCCGTCGAACCGGGCCGCCAGCAGCGCGATGTCGTCGTCCCGGTCGCCGGGCCCGAGCATGTCGAGCACGTCGTCGCAGAGCGCCTCCAGCGGCGGCGGGTGGTCGGGGCCGGTCAGCTGCGCGGTCGCCGCGAGCCGCTCGCGCAGCTGCTCGATCCCGGTCCACACGTCCCGCAGCCGCGACTCGACGAGCCCGTCGGTGTACAGCAGCAGCGTCGCGCCCGCCGGGGCGTCGAGCTCCACGGCCTCGAAGTCCACGCCGCCCACGCCGATCGGCGCGCCCGGCGGGACCCGCAGCACCTCCGCCCGGCCGCCGAGGTGGAGGAGTATCGGCGGCGGGTGGCCGGCGTTGGCGATGGTGATGCGGTGCGCGACCGGGTCGTACACCGCGTACAGGCAGGTCGCCATGCGGTTCTCGCCGAGGCGCTGCGCCTGTTCGTCGAGGTGGTGCAGCACCTCCTGCGGCGGCAGGTCGAGTCCGGCGAGCGTCTGCGCCGTCGTCCGCAGCTGCCCCATGATCGCGGCCGAGGTCATGGAGTGGCCCATGACGTCGCCCACGACGAGGGCGACCCGGCTGCCGGGCAGCGGGATCGCGTCGTACCAGTCGCCGCCGACCCGCGCGGTCTCGGCGGCCGGCAGGTACCGGGACGCCAGCCGTACGCCGGTGGGCTGCGGCAGGTTCTCCGGGAGCATCGTCCGCTGGAGCTCGTCCGCGATGTACGCCTCGCGCCCGTACAGCACCGCCTTGTCGATGCCGAGCGCCGTGTGCGTCGCCAGCTGCGCCGCGACCAGCAGGTCGTTCGGCTCGAACGGGGCCCGGTCCGGGCGGCGCAGGAACACCGCGGCGCCGATCACCCGGCGGCGGCCCCGCAGCGGCGCGAGGATCGCCCGGTGCCCGGACGGCACGCAGCGCCCTTCGCCCAGCAGCTCCGGCAGCGCCGCCCGGGCGGCAGCGGAGTCGCCGAACACCGGCCGCACCCCGCGCAGCACCTCCGCGAGGTGCCCGCCGGGGCGGACCCGGCACAGCTCGGCGGCCGGGCTCTGCTCGGCGTCCGGCGCCACCGCGGACCCGGCCGGGAGCAGGCCCAGGTCGCCGGGGTCGTCCTCGGTTAAACGCAGCCGGTCCGTGCGGCGCAGCCGCAGCACGAACGGGTCCACGGGCCGCTCGTCGCCGACCGGCAGCGGGTCCCGCAGGTACACCAGGATCGCGTCGGCGAACGTCGGCACGGTGGCCCGGCACAGGCCCAGCACGATCTCGTCCAGGTCGATGCCGCGGGCGATCCGCCGCGTCGCGGCGCCCACGAAGCGCAGCCGGTCGCCCTCCCGGCGGGCGGTTCCCACCGGGTCCTGCGGCAGGCCGGCACCCGCCGCCGCGCCGTCCGCCGCGCCGTCGCCCGCCGGGCCGGCGGACGCCGCACCCGCCGCCGCGCCCTTCGCGGCGACGCCGTCCGGGGGCCGTGGGTCCGGGGGCCGTACGTCCGCCTCCGCCCGCGCGGGACCGGTGCCGGGAAGCTCCGGCTCGGCGTCCGCACGGGCCCTCGCCTGCGCCTCGCCGTGCGCGGGCGCCCCTCCGGGGCCCGCCGCCGCCCGGTGGGTGGCGGCGGCGGCGCGGGCCGTACGGGACGCCTCGCGGGCCGCGTTCGCGGTGCGCGGCCCGTCCGGGCCCTCCGCCGGGACCTGCGGGCCGGGCTGGGAGGGGAGGGGGACGCTGCCGGGGTGCGGCCGGCCGTGCGGGGGCGCGGCCACGACGGGGTCGTCGGCGGGCCCGGCGGTCTCCTGCCGGGGCCGGGTGCGTTCCTGAGGCCGGGCGGCGAGCGGCTGCCGGCCTTCATGGGAGGTGGGATGCTCCGTCACGCGTGGGATTCCGTCCGTCCGGGCCGGTTGGGCGAGGCAATCGCTCTGTCAGGCGCTATACCCGCTCTGAGCGCGGCGTCGACAAGGGACGACGGATCCGTGCGGGCCTCGGGCACGGCTCCACCCCCTCGTAGGTGACTTACGGTCAGTTCGTGTCCACTGGTAGGTCGTTACTGCTGCGGGGCCGGGTCGGCCGTCCGGCGGAGGACGATCCTACGGTTACCCCCCAGGGGCGTATCAAGGGTCTCACGGCGTCGTGCGGGTCGGGGGGACATCCCAGTCGGCCGGCAGTTCCGGAACCGTCCAGCGCGGGTCCGGGCGCCAGTGCTCCCAGCCGTCCGCGAACGGCGCCCCCCACGCCCGGATCACCTCGACGGCGGCCTCGCCCGCCTCCCGCACCCGCCGCGCCTGGGCGGCGTCCATGAGCCCGACCCGCTGCGCCTGGGCGAACTCGTCCTCGTCCCGCCACAGCCAGCTGCGGTCGGGGTAGACGGAGATGTCGAGGAAGTGGTCCTCGGAGTCGACGCCGCCGGACCACCGCACGCGGGGCGCCTCCAGGTTGACGTACCAGCTGCGGAACTCCCAGCCCTCCGCCCAGAACAGCCACACCGACCACGGGTCGGCCGGGCGGGCCAGCTTCAGCACCCCCGCGCCGGACCACCGGGTGCGCGCGGTGGTGCGCGGCGCGGTGTAGCGGGTGGCGAGCGGCTCCTCGTGCACGGGCGTGCCGTCCGCCAGCACGGGCTTGACGCACTCGGTGCCGGGCGCCATCCAGACGGCGAGCAGGTCGGGGGTGTCCCGGACGACGGTCACGGGGCGGCAGATGTGCACGTGCCCGTCGCCGTTGTCCCGGTACCGCCACAGGATCCGGTCACCCGGCGCCCAGCGGGGGCCGCCGCCCCCGCGGGAACCCGCCCCGCCCGCCGCCGGCACCGCCCCGACCTCCCGCGCTGAGCCTGTCGTGTCCGCTGTCATGGGCAGATCTTAGGACCGGGCCGGGGCGCGCGTCCGCGATCCAGATCACGGGCGACGGCCGCCCCGCGGAAGGGCGCCGCAGGTCAGAGGCGGTGCGGGAGGGTCAGGGGCGGGTCATCCGCAGGACGTCGAGCGCCTCGTCGAGCTGTTCGAGGGTGAGGGCGCCCCGCTCCACGTACCCGGACTCCAGGACCACCTCGCGGATCGTCTTCCGCTCGGCCAGCGACCGCTTGGCGACCTTCGCCGCCTCCTCGTACCCGATGTACCGGTTGAGCGGCGTCACCACGGACGGGGACGACTCGGCGTACTCGCGGGCCCGCTCGGCGTTGGCGGTGATCCCGTCGACGGTGCGGTCCGCGAGGAGCCGTGCCGCGTTGGCGAGGAGGCGGATCGACTCCAGCAGGTTCTTCGCCATGACCGGGAGCATCACGTTGAGCTCGAAGTTCCCGGCGGCGCCGGCCGCCGCCACCGTGGCGTCGTTGCCGACGACCTGCGCGGCGACCATCAGGACGGCCTCGGGGACCACCGGGTTCACCTTGCCCGGCATGATGGACGAGCCGGGCTGGAGGTCCGGCAGGTTGATCTCGGCCAGTCCGGTGCGCGGTCCGGACGCCATCCACCGCAGGTCGTTCGCGATCTTGGTGAGGGAGACGGCGATCGTGCGGAGCTGGCCGGAGGTCTCGACCAGCCCGTCCCGCGCGCCCTGCGCCTCGAAGTGGTCGCGGGCCTCGGTCAGCGGCAGCCCGGTGTCCCGCGCCACCTCCGCGATGACGGCGGCGGAGAAGCCGGGCGGCGTGTTGATGCCCGTACCGACCGCCGTGCCGCCCAGCGGCAGCTCCGCGAGGCGCGGCAGGGCGGACCGCAGCCGCTCCACCCCGTACCGGACCTGCGCGGCGTAGCCGCCGAACTCCTGGCCGAGCGTCACCGGGGTGGCGTCCATCAGGTGCGTCCGGCCGGACTTGACGACCTCCGCGAATTCGGCTGATTTTCGCCCCAGGGCGGCGGCCAGGTGGTCGAGGGCGGGGACGAGGTCGCCGGTCACGGCGGCGGTCGCCGCGATGTGGATGGACGAGGGGAACACGTCGTTCGACGACTGGGACGCGTTGACGTGGTCGTTGGGGTGGACGGCCCGGCCGCCGAGCCGCTCGGTCGCGAGGGTGGCGAGGACCTCGTTCATGTTCATGTTCGACGAGGTGCCGGAACCGGTCTGGAAGACGTCGACCGGGAAGTGGTCGTCCCACCGGCCCTCCGCGACCTCCGCGGCGGCCTCCCGCACCGCCTCGGCGATGTCCGGGTCCAGGACGCCCAGTTCCGCGTTGACCTTGGCCGCGGCCGCCTTGACGCGGGCCAGGGCCGCGATGTGGGCCCGCTCCAGGCGCTGCCCCGAGACGGGGAAGTTCTCCACCGCCCGCTGCGTCTGCGCCCGCCACTTGGCGTGCGCGGGGACCCGCACCTCGCCCATGGAGTCGTGCTCGACCCGGTAGCCGCCGTCGCCGTCGTGTCGTCCACTTGTGTCCGTCATCGTCCCGTCCTCCCGGAAAAGTTGAGCACCTGTCTGGTTCCCTGTATTCCCAAGTGCTTTACCGGCCAGTAAAAACCGTGGGTAACCCCACTTCCAGGAGGCGCAATGGCGCGCACCAGACGGAAACTCGGATGCGCGGCGGCCGTCGCCGCGCTCACCGCCACCCTCGGCGGCCTCGCCGCCGCCCCACCCGCCACGGCCGCCGACACCCCACGGGCCGTCACCTCCACCCCCCTCCCGGCCGAACTGGAGCGCGTCCGCGCGGCCGAGGCCACCGCCCTCTACGGCAGCCCCGCCGAACGCCCCTTCGCCGAGCGCAGGACCGCCCTGGTCTCCCTCGGCGACAGCGAGATCTCCGGCGAGGGCGTCGGCACGTACGAGCCCGGCACCGACGGCCCCGACAACTGGTGCCACCGCTCACCCGACGCGGCCGTCCACCGCACCGGCATCCCCGCCGACCTCACCTACAACGTCTCCTGCTCCGGCGCCGCCACCACCCACATCCGCATCGGCGGCACCCCGCAGTACGCCGACGAGCTGGTCCAGAGCGACAACCTCGCCGTCAAGGCCCGCAACACCCGCGTCAAGATGGTCCTCCTCGTGGCCGGGGCCAACGACGACCTCCAGTTCGGCCCCGTCATGACGGACTGCGTCACCCGCTACGTCCTCCTCCAGGGCCCCTGCGAGCCGAAGTACGCGCCCGGCTGGCAGGCCCGCGTCGACGGCCTCGTCCCCAAGGTCGAGCAGACCGTCCGCGACCTGCGCACCGTCATGCGCGGCGCCGGCTACGCCGACGCCGACTACCGGCTCGTCGTGATGAGCTACCCCAGCCCCATCGGCCCCGACTTCCGCGACAACCCCGACTTCCCCGGCAAGGTCGCCTGCGGCGGCCTCGGCTACGACTCCGACACCGTCTGGGGCCGCGACAGCGCCGTCCCCGCGTTCGAACGCGGCGTCCGCACCGCCGCCGCGAACACCGGCGCCGTCTACCTCGACGCCTCCCGCCTCTTCCACGGCCACGAGGTCTGCATGGACCAGGCGTGGGCGCGCGGACTCTTCGTCGACGTGTCGAAGTTCCCCTGGGACGAGAACTCCGTCCGCCAGTCCTTCCACCCCAACCGGGCCGGCCACGCCGCCTTCGCGTCCTGCCTGACCCAGCTGTACGCGGCCGGCGTGCGCGAGGCGGGCTGCGCCGACCCCGCCTCCACCGGCAGCCCCGTCCTGGTCCCCGGCGCCTGGGACGACAAGTTCGCCCCCCTCGCCAACGCCGCCACCGGCAGCTGCGTGGACGTCTCCGGCGCCACCACCCGCAACGGCACCGCCGTCATCGGCTGGGACTGCCACGGCGGCCGCAACCAGGGCTGGTGGCACGACCCCGCGCGCGGCTCCGTCCACACCGAGCTCACCCACGACCGGTGCCTGGACGTGCCGGGCGCCCGCTACGAGCCGGGCGCGGCCCTGGTCGTCTGGAACTGCTCCGGCGCGGCCCACCAGAGGTTCACCCGCGACGCGGGCACCCTGCGCCCCGCCGCCGCGCCGCACCTGTGCGCGACCCTCGCCCCGGCCGGGGCCCCGCTGCGCCTGCAGCCCTGCGTCACGGGCGCCGCGAACCAGCGCTTCGCGTGACGCGCCGGGGCCCGGCCGCCCCGCCGTACGGCGTGACGCGCCGGGCCCCGGTCCCGCGCCGGCCCCGGGGCCCCGCCCCGGGGCCGGCGTTTCGTGGTCGGCGGCCGCCCCGCGGCGGCCGCGGCGTCAGGAGCGCACCGGGATCGACGTGAACGTCGGCGCGGGCGCCGGGTCCTTGAAGAAGTCGTTGCCCTTGTCGTCCACGACGACGAACGCCGGGAAGTCCTCGACCTCGATCCTCCAGACCGCCTCCATGCCGAGCTCCTCGTACTCGACGACCTCGACCTTCTTGATGCAGTCCTGCGCCAGGCGGGCCGCCGGGCCGCCGATGGAGCCCAGGTAGAAGCCGCCGTGCGCGGCGCACGCGTCGGTCACCTGCTGGGAGCGGTTGCCCTTGGCGAGCATGACCTTCGAGCCGCCCGCCGCCTGGAACTGCTCCACGTACGAGTCCATGCGGCCGGCCGTCGTCGGGCCGAAGGACCCGGAGGCGTACCCCTCGGGCGTCTTGGCCGGGCCGGCGTAGTACACCGGGTGGTCCTTCAGGTACTGCGGCATCTCCTCGCCGGCGTCCAGCCGCTCCTTGATCTTGGCGTGCGCGATGTCGCGCGCCACGACCAGCGGGCCGGTCAGCGACAGCCGGGTCTTGACCGGGTACTTGGTCAGCTCGGCGAGGATGTCGTCCATCGGCTGGTTCAGGTCGATCCTGACGACGTCGCCGCCCTCGTCGAGGTGCTCGTCCGTCGTGTCCGGCAGGAAGCGCGCCGGGTCGGTCTCCAGCTGCTCCAGGAAGACGCCCTCGGCGGTGATCTTCGCGACGGCCTGGCGGTCGGCGGAGCAGGACACCGCGATCGCGACCGGGCAGGACGCGCCGTGCCGCGGCAGGCGCACCACGCGCACGTCGTGGCAGAAGTACTTGCCGCCGAACTGCGCGCCGATGCCGATCCGCTGCGTCAGCTCGAAGACCTTCTCCTCCAGCTCCTTGTCGCGGAAGCCGTGGCCGAGGACCGAGCCCTCCTCCGGCAGCTCGTCCAGGTAGTGCGCGGAGGCGTACTTGGCGGTCTTCAGCGCGTACTCGGCCGACGTGCCGCCGACGACGATCGCCAGGTGGTACGGCGGGCAGGCGGCCGTACCGAGGGAGCGGATCTTCTCCTCCAGGAACTTCATCATGGAGGCCTCGTTCAGGACCGCCTTCGTCTCCTGGTACAGGAACGACTTGTTGGCCGAGCCGCCGCCCTTCGCCATGAAGAGGAACTTGTAGGCGCCGCCGTCCGTCGCGTACAGCTCGATCTGCGCGGGGAGGTTGGAGCCGGTGTTCCGCTCCTCCCACATCGTCAACGGGGCCATCTGCGAGTACCGCAGGTTGAGCCGGGTGTACGCGTCGAAGACGCCGCGCGACAGCGCCTCCTCGTCACGGCCTTCGGTCAGCACGTTCTGGCCGCGCTTGCCCATGACGATCGCGGTTCCCGTGTCCTGGCACATGGGCAGGACGCCGGCGGCGGCGATGTTGGCGTTCTTCAGCAGGTCCAGCGCCACGAACTTGTCGTTCGGCGACGCCTCGGGGTCGTCGACGATCTTCCGCAGCTGCGCGAGGTGCGCGGGCCGCAGGTAGTGCTGGATGTCGTGGATGGCCTCCTCGGCCAGCTTGCGCAGCGCCTCCGGCTCGACCTTGAGGAAGGTCCGCCCGTCGGCCTCGAAGGTGGACACACCCTCCGAGGTCACCAGGCGGTAGGGCGTGGTGTCCTCTCCCAGCGGGAGCAGATCGGAGTACGCAAACTCTGGCATGACGGCCATTCCTCACTCGGCAGACAGCGGCGCGGCCTCCCTTGGCAACGCGTCCACAAGCGTAGAGCGCCGCCGGGCGCCCGGGTCTGTGAGGTAAGGCTCATCCCGCCCTAGTCGCGATCTATCGCGTTTCGCTACGCTGAGGCCGTGGACTTCGACAAGCAGCCCCAGAAGCAGCCCGATTCCCGCGCCCCGCAGTCCGCCCCGGCGATGCGCGCCTCGGACGCCGACCGCGACCGGGTCGCCGACATCCTCCGGGAGGCGCTGGTCGAGGGGCGGCTCGACGCCGAGGAGCACGGCGAGCGCATCGACGCCGTGTACCGCGCGAAGACCCTCGCCGAGCTGGAGCCGCTCGTCGGCGACCTCCCCGCCGCCGCGCAGGCCGCGTCCCGCGCGCAGGCCGCGCACGGCGCGTACGACGCGGCGGGGGCGGACGGCGCGGTGGAGCGGCTGGTCGCGGTGTTCTCCAGCAACACCCGCCGGGGCCGCTGGCGGATCGGGGCCCGCACCACCGTCTTCTCCCTCTTCGGGAACGTCGAGATCGACCTCACCGAGGCCACCTTCACCCAGCGCCTCACCACTCTCGACGTCACCGCCGTCTTCGGCAACATCGAGGTCCGCGTCCCCGAGAACGTCTCCCTGCGCGGCAACGGCACGGGCGTCCTCGGCAACTTCGAGGTGCGGGCGCTGGAGGCCGACGACCCGGAGGCGCCCGTCGTGGTCGTCAACGGCTACTCGGTCCTCGGCAGCGTGGAGGCCCGCCCCAAGAGCGGCAAGCGCATCGCGGACCTCCTCCACGACAAGCTCCGCAAGCACCTCGGGCACTGACCCGGGGCGGGCCCCGGGCCCGTTCGCCGACCGTCGGGTTTCGGCCGCACCCGGCCCCCTCCGGGGAAGCGCGCGCCACGCAGTGCATAGGCGTGCGCACAGCGGGTAGGGCTTGCTGCATCGTCTCTCTCTCCCGCGTAAGCCGTCGTCAGGAGTAGACCGTGCTGCAACTGCCGCATCAGCCCCTCCAGGTCGCCGCCGTCCCGTCCCAGCGCGTTCCGGCGCGGGAGGACGAGGGGGGCCCCTGGCACACGGAGGCGGTGTGCCGCCGCGACGAGGCGGGGCTCTTCTTCGCCCCGTCGAAGGAGCCCACGGCCGCGCGGCTCGCCCGCGAGGAGGCCGCCAAGCGGGTCTGCGCCCGCTGTCCCGTGATGGTCGAGTGCCGCGAGCACGCGCTGCTCCAGCCCGAGCCGTACGGCGTGTGGGGCGGCCTGACCGCCGCCGAGCGCCGCGTGGCGCTGGCCCGCCGCCGGCGCCGCGAGGTGGAGCTGAAGAAGGCCGCGTCGGCCGGCCAGCAGATCGCCGCCGCCGGCTGACCGCCCGGGCGGCGGCACGGACGGTACGGCGGACCACGCGGCACGGCCCGCACGGGAAGGGGCGCTCCCACCGCACTGGGAGCGCCCCTCTTCGTATCGCCGTCCCGCGGACCGGGCCGGAGGCCGTCCGGCCGGAAGACCGCCGTCGGGCGTGGTCCTTCGGCTACTTCGCCCGGTCGAAGTCGATCTGGCTGTACGCGCGCAGCTTGGACAGCCGGTGCGTCGAGTCGATCTGCCGGATCGTGCCGGACTTCGAGCGCATCACGAGCGACGAGGTCGTCGCCGTCTCGGAGCGGTAGCGGACGCCGCGCAGCAGCTCGCCGTCGGTGATGCCGGTCGCCACGAAGAAGACGTTGTCGCCGCGCACCAGGTCGTCCGTGGACAGCACCCGGTCCAGGTCGTGGCCCGCGTCGAGGGCGCGCTGCCGCTCCTCCTCGTCCTTCGGCCACAGCTTGCCCTGGATGACCCCGCCCAGGCACTTGATGGCGCAGGCGCTGATGATGCCCTCGGGCGTGCCGCCGATGCCCATCAGCAGGTCGACGCCGGTGCCCTCGCGGACCGCCATGATCGAACCGGCCACGTCACCGTCCGAGATGAACTTGATCCGGGCGCCCGTCTCGCGGATCTCCTTGACGATGCCCTCGTGGCGCGGGCGGTCCAGGATGACGACGGTGACGTCCTCGGGCGCGGAGTTCTTCGCCTTGGCCACCCGCCGGATGTTCACCGACACGGGCGCGTCGATGTCGACGAAGTCGGCCGCGTCGGGGCCGGTGACCAGCTTGTCCATGTAGAACACGGCGGACGGGTCGAACATGGCGCCCCGGTCCGCGGCGGCCAGCACGGCGATCGCGTTGGGCATGCCCTTCGCGGTGAGGGTCGTGCCGTCGATCGGGTCCACGGCGATGTCGCACTCGGCGCCGGTGCCGTCACCGATCCGCTCGCCGTTGAACAGCATCGGCGCCTCGTCCTTCTCGCCCTCGCCGATGACGACGACGCCGTTCATCGAGACGGTGGAGACGAGGGTGCGCATGGCCCGCACGGCGGCGCCGTCGGCGCCGTTCTTGTCGCCGCGGCCGACCCAGCGGCCCGCCGCCATCGCGGCGGCCTCGGTGACCCGGACCAGCTCCAGGGCGAGGTTGCGGTCGGGGGCCTCGGGGGAGACCACGAGTTCGGACGGCAGATGATGCTCGGTCATCGGAGCGCACCTTTCTGTACGGCGACGGCCGGTGGTGAAGAGGGTGCTGCGACTCTATCGGTACGTCGACAAATTGAGCAGAGGGGCCCACGTATGAGCGGGATGCCCTGATGCGACCATGGGGGGGTGGCAGGTATGCGAGGCAAGCAGACAGTGCGCGGGATGTTCCAGTCGATGGCGGTGATCTGCGCCGCCGCCGGGGTGATCTACCTCTTCATCCCGCACGACGACACGGCGGACCCGATCAAGCCGGTCGACTACCGCGTCGAGCTGGTGACGGCCCAGCGCGTCGCGCCCTACCCGGTCGCGGCCCCCGAGGGCCTGGGCGCGGGCTGGCGGCCCACGTCGGTCTCGTACGACAGCCGGGAGGCCGACGCCTGGCACCTGGGCTTCCTGACGCCGGAGCGCGAGTACGTCGCCGTCGAGCAGTCCACCGACTCGCCGATGCGGCACGTGGTCAGGGTCACCCACGACGCGCGGGACACCGGCGAGGTGCAGCAGGTCGCCGGGCGGGCCTGGCAGCGCTGGGAGGGCCCCAAGTACGACGCCCTGGTGCTGCGCGAGGAGGGCGTGACGACGGTGGTCACCGGCACGGCGTCCTTCGAGCGGCTGGGTCAGATGGCCGCGGCGCTCAAGGCGAAGCAGGGCTGAGCCGGGGCGCGGCGCCCGCCGTCCGGGCGCCGCGCCGCACGCTCCTAGGTCGTGTCTTCAAAGTCCCGTCTGCCGGGCGGCGCCTGGCACGCCCTCCCCCGAGCTCTCGGCTGCGCTCGAGCAGGGGGGACCCCCAGCCGCGTTGTCGTCGGTCGCCCATGCTCCGCAGTGGCTCCCTCCTCCGCCTTGCGATCGCACGCACCAGACGCCGCCCGGCCCGCCCTGCGGGCGGACGACGCCACTTTGAAGACACTCCCTAGCGGCGCCCGGCCGCGGCCATGGCCGCGCCCACGATGCCGGCGTTGTTCTGCAGCTGCGCCGGGACGACCTCCGCCCGGATGCCGTCGATCAGCGGCAGGAACTTCTCCGCCTTGCGGCTCACCCCGCCGCCCACGATGAACAGCTCCGGCGAGAACAGCATCTCCAGGTGCGCCAGGTACGCGCGCACCCGGTGCGCCCACTCCTGCCAGTCGAGGTCCTTGTCCTCCTTGGCCTTCGTCGAGGCGTGCTTCTCGGCCTCCTTGCCGTTCAGCTCCAGGTGGCCCAGCTCGGTGTTGGGTACGAGGCGGCCGTCGACGAAGAGGGCGCTGCCGATGCCCGTGCCGAACGTCAGCATGAGCACCGTGCCGGTACGGCCCCGGCCCGCGCCGTGCGTCATCTCGGCGACGCCCGCCGCGTCCGCGTCGTTCAGCACCGTCACCGGCAGCCCGCCGAGCCGCTCGCCCAGCAGCACCGCGGCGTCCACGTCGATCCAGCCCTTGTCGACGTTGGCGGCCGTACGGATCGTCGACCCCGTCACCACGCCGGGGAACGTCACCCCGACCGGCCCCGACCAGCCGAAGTGCGCCACGACCTCCGCGACGCAGCCCGCGACGTCGGACGGCGTCGCGGGCTGCGGTGTCAGTACCTTGTGGCGGGGCTCCGCCAGATCGCCGCGGTCCAGGTCCACGGGAGCGCCCTTGATCCCCGACCCACCGATGTCCACTCCGAAGACGTTCATGGACACCACGTTACGGCGCCGGGGCGGCGCGCACCGCGAGGACCGCGGGACCGGCGGAGCGGAGCGGTCCGGGGCGGTCAGCCCTCCGACATCGCGGCGGCCTCGGCGCGCAGGTCGCGGCGCAGCTCCTTCGGCAGCGAGAAGGTGATGGACTCCTCCGCCGCCTTCACGATCTCCACGTCCTCGAAGCCGCGCTGCGCCAGCCACTCCAGGACGCCCTCGACCAGGACCTCGGGCACCGACGCGCCGGAGGTGACCCCGACCGTCGACACGTCCCGGAGCCACTCCTCCTCGATCTCGTCGGCGAAGTCGACCAGGTACGCCTCGCGGGCGCCGGCCAGCTTGGCGACCTCGACGAGGCGCTTGGAGTTCGACGAGTTGCGCGAGCCGACGACGATGACCAGGTCCGACTCGGCGCCCATCTGCTTCACGGCGAGCTGGCGGTTCTGCGTGGCGTAGCAGATGTCGTCGCTCGGCGGCGAGACCAGCAGCGGGAACTTCCCCTTCAGCGCGTCGACCGTCTCCATCGTCTCGTCGACCGACAGCGTGGTCTGCGACAGCCAGACGACCTTCGACGGGTCGCGCACCTCGACCTTCGCCACGTCGTCGGGGCCGTCGACCAGCTGGATGTGGTCGGGCGCCTCACCGGACGTGCCGATGACCTCCTCGTGCCCCTCGTGGCCGATGAGGAGGATGTCGTAGTCCTCGTCGGCGAACCGCACGGCCTCCTTGTGGACCTTGGTGACCAGCGGGCACGTCGCGTCGATCGTCGCGAGCTTCCGCTCGGCGGCCTCCTCGTGGACGGTCGGGGCGACGCCGTGCGCGGAGAACATCACGATGGAGCCCTCGGGCACCTCGTGCGTCTCGTCGACGAAGATCGCGCCCTTCTTCTCCAGGGTCTGCACGACGTACTTGTTGTGGACGATCTCGTGCCGTACGTAGATCGGCGCGCCGTACTGCTCCAGCGCCTTCTCGACGGCGATCACGGCGCGGTCCACGCCCGCGCAGTAGCCGCGCGGAGCGGCGAGGAGTACCCGGCGGGCAGGAGGCGTAGGAGTCATGCCCCCCATCGTAAGGGTGGGCGGATCAGGCCGAAGATCCCCCACGGGCGGCGGGGGCGTGTTGTCGGCGGCGGCGCGTACGCTCCCCGTATGTCACTGACTACGTCCGCCGAAGCCCCGCTGCCCGTCGGTCAGGTCTCCCGGCTCATCGGGGGGTGGATCGACCGGCTCGGCGCCGTCTGGGTGGAGGGCCAGATCACGCAGCTGTCGCGGCGGCCGGGCGCCGGGGTGGTCTTCCTGACGCTGCGCGACCCGTCGCAGGACGTCTCGGTGAGCGTGACGTGCTACCGCCAGGTGTTCGACGCGGTGGCGGACGTGGTGTCCGAGGGCGCGCGGGTCGTGGTGCACGCGAAGCCGGAGTGGTACGCGCCGCGCGGCCAGCTGTCGCTGCGGGCCGCGGAGATACGGCCGGTCGGCATCGGGGAGCTGCTGGCCCGCCTGGAGCAGCTGAAGCGGACGCTGGCCGCGGAGGGGCTGTTCGCGGCGGAGCGCAAGCGGCCGCTGCCGTTCCTGCCGCAGCTGGTCGGCCTGGTGTGCGGCCGGGCGTCGGCCGCGGAGCGGGACGTGCTGGAGGTGGCGCGGCGCCGCTGGCCGGCGGTCCGCTTCGAGGTGCGCAACGTCGCGGTGCAGGGCGTCCACGCGGTGCCGCAGGTGGTGCGGGCGGTGCGGGAGCTCGACGAACTGGAGCGGGTCGACGTGATCGTCGTCGCGCGCGGCGGCGGCAGCGTCGAGGACCTGCTGCCGTTCTCCGACGAGCAGCTCGTACGGGCGGTCGCCGAGTGCCGTACGCCCGTGGTGTCCGCGATCGGGCACGAGCCGGACTCGCCGCTGCTGGACCTGGTCGCCGACCTGCGGGCGGCGACGCCGACGGACGCGGCGAAGAAGGTCGTCCCGGACGTGCGGGAGGAGCTGGAGCGGGTGCGCGCGTTGCGGGACCGCGCGCTGCGCTGCGTGCGCGGGCTGCTGGAGCGGGAGGAGCGGGGCCTGGCGTACGCGCTGGCCCGGCCCGTGATGGAGCAGCCGCAGCGGATGGTCGAGGAGCGCGGGGCGCAGGTCGAGGCGCTGCTGGCGCGCAGCCGGCGGGTGCTGGGGCACCTGCTGGACCGGGCCGACTCGGAGCTGGCGCACACCCGCGCGCGCGTGGTCGCCCTGTCGCCCGCGGCCACCCTGGAGCGGGGGTACGCGGTGCTCCAGCGGCCGGACGGCGCGGTGGTGCGCTCGCCGGACGAGGTGGCGGAGGGCGGGGAGCTGAGGGCCCGGGTCGCCGCCGGCGAGTTCACGGTGCGGCGCGTGGACGGCGGCGGTGTCGGATCCCGACCGTAGGGTGGGGGCATGGCGAGGGCACAGGACACGGCGGCGGACACGACGGACACGGCGGCGGCCGGGGAGGACACGGCGGTGACGGGGGGCGGCGCGGCGCTCGGGTACGAGCAGGCGCGCGACGAGCTGGTGGACGTGGTGCGCCGCCTGGAGGCGGGCGGGACGACGCTGGAGGAGTCGCTGGCGCTCTGGGAGCGCGGCGAGGAGCTGGCGAAGGTCTGCCGCCACTGGCTGGAGGGCGCCAGGGCGCGGCTGGACGCGTCGCTCGCGGAGGAGCGGGAGGGCTCCGACCGGGAGGACTAGACACCGGGTGGAGTGGGTGCCGGGCGGGTGCGGCGCTGTGAGGCGGCACACCGCGCCCCGCCTTTAGTTGAAACTTCACCTATCTCGGCGTACGGTGGAGGCATCGCGCGGCACCCCGCCGCGCGGTAGCCCGGACTCCGTACGTCGGAAGGCACCACCCCCATGTCGCTCGTCCTCGACCCCGCCGCGCAGGACCTGCTGTTCCGCGAGGCCCGCACCGCCAACACGTTCACCGACGAGCCGGTGACCGAGGAGCAGGTCCAGGCGATCTACGACCTGGTCAAGTACGGCCCGACCGCCTTCAACCAGACCCCGCTGCGCGTCGTCCTCGTCCGCTCCGCCGAGGCCCGCGAGCGCCTGGTCCCGCTGATGGCCGAGGGCAACCAGGCCAAGACCGCGACCGCCCCGCTCGTCGCGATCCTCGCCGCCGACAACGAGTTCCACGAGGAACTGCCGAAGCTGTTCCCCGCGTTCCCGCAGGCCAAGGACGCCTTCTTCGCCGAGCGCCCGGCCCGCGAGTCGGCCGCCGCCATGAACGCCGCCCTCCAGGCCGCGTACTTCATCGTCGGCGTCCGCGCGGCGGGCCTCGCGGCCGGCCCGATGACCGGCTTCGACTTCGCGGGCGTCCAGAAGGAGTTCCTGGACGACGACCACACGCCGCTGATGATCGTCAACATCGGCAAGCCCGGCGACGACGCCTGGTACCCGCGCTCCCCGCGCCTGGCGTACGACGAGGTCGTCACCACCGTCTGACCCCCTCCCGCGAGGAGGGCCACAGAGCCGGCGGCCCCGCGGCACCACCCCCCTGGTGCCGCGGGGCCGCCTTCTTCCGCACCGGCTCCGCGCCGGGACGGGCAGGCGTCCGTCAGGGCCGCCGCTGGGCCGCCGCCGCCCGCGCGGCGGCCGCGGCCGCCCGCTGGCGCCGCCCCATGAGCCGCACCTTCCGCACGCAGGTGATCAGGCCGGCCACCAGCGTCCCGCCGTACAGCCACCCGGCGTGCACGGCGAGCGCGGTCACCAGGGCCATCGCGTGGCCGCCGAACCCGCCCTCCCCGCCGGCGATCGGCACGACCCCGACGGCGAACGCGATGGGCACGCTGATGGGCGCCGACACCAGGTCCGCCGCCCGCACCCAGAGCGCGGTCACCGCGCTGACCGGCAGGAACAGCAGCCCGTACACGAGCGGCGAACCGTCGAACAGCCACCCGTCGACACACCCGACGAGCAGCATGGCGGCAGCCGCGAAGAGACCCCCGCCGAGCCCGGTGAGCCGGGGCCGGGGCAGCCGCCGCACCGCGGCGAGCACCCCCGCGAGCCCCCGCCCGCCCGTGCCGGGCGCCCCGCCGCCCCGCGCCCCGGGCCGCGCCGCGGCCGGAACCGCCCCGCGGCCCCCGCGCCCGGCGCCGGGCGGGGCGGGACGCCCGCCGTCCCGCGCCCCGGGCCGGCCGTCGCGCCGCTGCGGCCGCCCACCGGGCTGACCCCCGCGCGGTGCCTCCGGCCGGGGATCGAGCCGCCCGCCACGCCGTCCACCGGACCGCCCGTCCATGTGCGCACCCTCCTGGCTGTCGCGCCGCGAACCGGTCCCGCCGGCCGCGCCCTCCCCAGCTGCCCCGGTGGCGCCCTCCGGGACCGCGCCCCGGGGCGGCCCGGCGGGCCGCGGGGGCCTCGGGCGGCGAGGGGGACTGCTCCTGTGCTGCTCCACGGTGACAAAGTAGGCGGGGGATGGCCCGAGAACCGGTACGAGACACACCTTTGGGATGACCTTGGCGTGAAGTCCACCGGCCGGACCCGGCCGCCCGCCCGTCGCTGCCGCCGCCGGCACGCCCGTAAACTGGGGGGTCGGCCCACCATCCACACTTCTAGGGAAGTCGCCAACGTGTCGCTCACGATCGGAATCGTCGGCCTGCCGAATGTCGGCAAGTCGACCCTGTTCAACGCCCTGACCAAGAACGACGTGCTGGCGGCCAACTACCCGTTCGCCACGATCGAGCCCAACGTCGGCGTCGTCGGCGTCCCGGACGCCCGCCTCGACAAGCTGGCCGAGATCTTCTCCTCGCAGCGCGTCCTGCCCGCCACGGTCGACTTCGTCGACATCGCGGGCATCGTGCGCGGCGCGAGCGAGGGCGAGGGCCTGGGCAACAAGTTCCTGGCGAACATCCGCGAGTCCGACGCGATCTGCCAGGTCATCCGCGCCTTCAAGGACGAGAACGTCGTCCACGTCGACGGCAAGGTCTCGCCGAAGGACGACATCGAGACGATCAACACCGAGCTGATCCTCGCCGACCTCCAGACCATCGAGAAGGTCCTGCCGCGCCTCCAGAAGGAGTCCCGGATCAAGAAGGACGTGGCGCCGAAGGTCGCCGCCGTCGAGGCCGCCAAGGAGATCCTGGAGCGCGGCGACACCCTCTTCTCGCAGGGCGTCGTCCAGGGCGGCGAGAAGGCGGAGCTCCTCCACGACCTCCACCTCCTCACCACCAAGCCGTTCCTCTACGTCTTCAACGTCGACGAGGACGAGCTGACGGACGAGGCGTTCAAGGACGAGCAGCGCGCCCTGGTCGCCCCGGCCGAGGCGATCTTCCTCAACGCCAAGCTGGAGGCGGACCTCGCCGAGCTGGACGAGGAGGACGCCATGGAGCTCCTGCAGTCCGTCGGCGCCGAGGAGCCCGGCCTGGCCACGCTGGCCCGCGTCGGCTTCGCCACCCTGGGCCTCCAGACGTACCTGACGGCCGGCCCGAAGGAGGCCCGCGCCTGGACGATCAAGAAGGGCGCGACGGCCCCCGAGGCGGCCGGTGTCATCCACACCGACTTCCAGAAGGGCTTCATCAAGGCGGAGGTCATCTCCTACGAGGACCTGGTCGCCACGGGTTCGGTGGCCGAGGCCCGCGCCGCCGGCAAGGCCCGCATGGAGGGCAAGGAGTACGTGATGCAGGACGGCGACGTGGTGGAGTTCCGCTTCAACGTCTAATACGTTCGGCGAAAGGCCGTCTGACCTGCGGCGGAGCGGGTTGGGCGGCCTTTGTGGTCCGCACAGAGTCCGCACCGCGCCCGGCGACCGCTACCTCACCGACGCCGAGTGGGCCGAGGTCGCCCGCCGCATCGTTCACGCCGCCGGCATCGCCCCCGACGGCGACGAGAAGGCATGCCGGTGGATCGCGGTACGCTACGCCGACGACCACATCCACATCATGGCCACCACCATCCGCGCCGACGGACGCCGCCCCCGCACCCACCGCGACGGACAGCGGCCCAAGCCGAGTGCCGCAAGATCGAAGCCGAGTTCGGCCTGCGCCGCCTGAAGTCCGGCGACCTCACCGCGCCCCGCACCCCTACCGGTGCCGAACGCGCCAAGGCCGAGCGCCAGGGCCAGACGGCCACGGCACGGCACTGGCTGCGCGAGCAGGCGTACGCGGTCGCCGCCGCCGTACGAACCGAAGCCGACTACTTCACCGTGCTGCAGTCCCTCGGCATCAAGGTCAAGACACGCCTCGGCCCCGAGACAGGCGACGTGATCGGCTACAGCCTCGCCGCCCCCGGCGACACCAACGCGGCCGGCGAACCCGTCTGGTACGGCGGCTCGAAACTCGCCCCCGACCTCTCCATCAACCGCCTACGCGAACGCCTCCCCGACCGGAAGGTGGCCGACCACCCGCGGTATGTGGCGGACCCCGCCGACCCATGGCGCCACACCACCACCGCCATACACACGGCACGCACCGTCCTCGACTCCGGTGACGATGCCGCCGCTCAGGGCCACCTGGCCGCCTTCGGCGACGCCCTGTACAACATCGCCAGCGCCACGACCGGCCCACACCGGGCGGAACTGCGGGCGGCGGCGATGGCGTTCAACCGCGCCCGCCGCTCCGCGACCCGCGCCGACCACCAGGCCGCCACCGCCCTGCACAAGGCCGCCAAGGAACTCGCCTACGCCTCCAACGAGCCGGGCGGACTCGCCATCGCCCTGCTCTTCGCCACCGTGCACCTGGCCCGCGCCGCCGCCAAGTGGCACGAACAGCGCGGCCACGCACAGCAGGCCGCCGCGGCCGAAGAAGCCTTCCGTCACCTCCAGGCGGGCTACCAGCAGGCCGCCACACCCGTCCTGGCTGGCCTGACCCGCCGCGCACCACGAGCCGCAACCGCCCGCCGCTACGAACAGGACGTGCGCGCGGCCCTCCCCGACCACGCCGACCGGATCTTCACCGACCCCACTTGGGCCGCCCTGACCACCACCCTGCCGCCAGCGCCGCAACCGGCTATCGGGTGTAGGGGGATCCTGGCAGGAAGGGCAAGTTCCTCGATGGGATCCCGGAGCTCGATGAGGAGCATGGGTAGCCCGAGATGCGGTTGTGCTCGCCAGGATGGCGGATGAAGTACAGAAGACTCGCCAACTGTGTTCCACCGTAGTGTCGTTGTCAGTCCTCCGGTTTAGCCTTCGGCCATGCGACCGCCTCTTGAAAACGTTCTGCGCGACGCGCTCGTACAGAACCTGCAGTTGATCGAGCCAGGGCTCCGGCCGGTTCAGTTCGCGGAGTACCCGCTGCCCAACGCACACGGCACCAGGGGGAGCATCGACATCCTGGCCCGTGACCGCCATCACATGTGGGTGGTCATCGAGCTAAAGCGGTCCCGGTCCAGCGCGCGGCAAGCCCTGCACGAGGTCAACAAGTACACCGAGCTTCTCTGCCGGGAGAAGAACCTTGCGCCGGATCGCATCCGTGCAGTGATCGTTGCCATGCCGGATGACTGGGAAGAACTCCTGATCGCGGTCAGTCATGCCGCGCGCGACTGGAGTCATGATCTTCGTGGGTACCGACTGCTCTTGGACAGCAGCGGTACCCCCATCGGGGCCGAGCGGGTGGAGCTTCTGCCCCGGGCATTCGAGCCCCGTGTCACCCCCATCCACAACCTGTTCTTCTTCACCACGGAGGAACAGCGTGAGCAGGGCTGGAGGATCATCAGCAAGGTCGCGGACGAGCTGGGGGCGCTCGACCTGCTGGCGGCGGATCTGGACCGGGTAGCGGAGAAGCACTACATCCCGGCGCCTTTCGGCCTGTACCTGGCGGTAGGCCGGGTGAACGAGGAACTAGCCTCGGCGGATCTCCTGGGTGGTTACGACGGGCCCGAGCCATTCGCCGCCGAGCACCAGGCTGAGTACCTGGCCCTTTCCGAGATCTGCAACCGTCTTGCCCGCAGCAAGCTGCGTGGAATGAACATGGAATCTGCCCGGCCAGGGGTCTTGAAGAATCTCGCCGAGAACCCCAACTGGGCCATCCAAGGCTTCCGAGGCACCGGCGCCTACGACGACACAGCCGCCTTCGAACAGCAGGACCTGTTCCGCTTCCTTGCCGGGGACGAACGAGGAGACAGCCAGATCCTCTACACGGGCACCGCCAGCCCGCAGGTAGCCAGCCGCTGGAAGGCGTTCAGGCAGGAGACTCGGCAGAGCCTGGCCGGCAACTATGAGTGGGAGTCACTCGTGGACGGCTGGCTCGACGAAGTGGGCCCGAAGGTTGGTGAGGGAGACGTCGGATTGCACGTCTACAACCCCTGCGACCTCCTGCAAGCAATCATCCATGGGTGGCCGGACCGCATGGAGAACCTCCTGCCCATGGTGGTGGGCGAAGCCGTACCCAGCCAAGGGCTGCGGCACTCGGTACGTGGCGCCCTGTGCTGGAACGGCCGAGGCATGTCCTTCCCCGATGCCGTGCGGCTCGTGTACCGAGCCCCGCTGTTCCTTGTGAGCAACATGTACGCGGGGACAGTGTGGGAACGTGATCGAGAGCTCTTGGACCTCCTGGGGCTGCACTATGTGCTCCTGGAGAAGGTCGGACCCGTTTGGGCCGAGGCGACCATGGCCGACGAGCACCGCATCTGGGTACATCAAGATCAGGGTGCTCGCGTCTATTCCTCGGACACGGACCCTCGCGGGTACGCACAGGCGTACGCAAGCATTGCGGCTGATGGCGAGATCGTCTCGATCGGGCAGTACCTCAACAGGCATTCCCGCGAGGTGGAGCTGGTGGCCAAGGAGTACCGCGCCTTCGTTCATACCGTCTAGCTCTTACAGGATCCAGCTGTGGCTGGCCCCAGAGCACTGCAATGGGCGGGTCAGCGCGCGGCAGGCCAAAAAGGCTGGACTGATCCATTGCTCCGGTCCCTGGTGCGACTGACCTGACCGCCGGCGAAGCCGCTGTCATCGCCGGGTGCTTCCAGGACGCCTTCGTTCCCGCCCAGCACCTCGTCTGGTTCGGGAGTAGCCTCGCTGTGGCGAAACGTCGAACAGGAACCATGGCCGCTGCCCAGTCGAGGGCGGTGACGAAGGCGTCACGGCGGAGTTGCGCAGGCACGTCGACGCCTTCGAGACCCAGTAGGCCAGTCCGCAGACAGTCCGCAGGACACTCGTAAGAGACTGTCGGACCCTAACGCTCGCCAACGGAGAAACGCCTGCTCAGGGCGCTTTACAGGGCTCCGCCGCAGGTCAGGATCAGTCCGCAAACATTCCGCTTCAACGTCTGACGTGTCGTCGAGAGCCATGTCCGGCCGGCTCGTCGGCGGGTCGGGTACGGGCTTCTCCCCGCAGGGAGACCTCACCCCGCCGCGAGGGTTCGCGGCCGGCGGGGTCGGCGTGGCAGTGGCACTGCCTCAGACCTTGACGACCTCCACGGAAGGGCCGCACAGGAGTGGCAGGTCCTCGGGGTCGGAGGTGAGGACGGTGACCGGTCGGGATGCGTTGCGGGCGGTGACGGCGAGGACGGCATCGATGGCGTACGTGTGGCCGGGAGAGCCCACGCAGGGGCCTTTGACCTGCGGCAGCGCAGGGCAGGCCCCCTGTCCGACGGGACATCGGCGTCTTGTCCGAGCTCGACGGGCATTCCGTCCGGGGCCGGAGTGGGGGGTGGGAGGATGCGGGGGATTGCGAGAGAGGGGCGGGACGCGTGGGGCGGGGCGAGCGGGACACGGTCGCGAGGGGAGCGCGGCTGTACGAGGCGGCGCAGGCGGTGGTCGGCGACCACGGCAGGGCGGTCGAGGCGGTGCGGGCGGCGCTCAAGCCGATTCACGACGCGGCGGTCGCGCGGGAGCTCGGCGCCATTCCCGTCGCCCGGCTGCAGGACGCCACAGAAGGACGCCTGCGGCTGGGGGCCGTCGAGAAGAACGGCTTCGGCACGGTGGCTCGTGTCCTCGAAGCGGGCCCCTACCGGTTGCGGCAGATCCCCGGTGTCGGGCAGCGCACCGTCGACCAGATCCTGGCCGCTGCGCGCCGGCTGTCCGAAGCGGTGCACGAGACGGTGGCCGTCCACATCGACGTGGACCGGCCGGAACCGAGCACCACCGCGCTCGTCATGGCCCTGCACGTACTGGTGGAAGCCGGCCCGGAGGCCCGGCGCGCGGTGGACCGAGCCACGACCCTGTCGGAACGGCTCGCCCCGTTGCTGGCCGACGCGAGGCCCGCCGCCGGGCGTTTCGGGATGCTGCTGGCCGGCCGGGAGAAGAAGGCACGCGCCCTGGCGGCGGTCGCCGAGATCCGCTCACTGGCGGACGAAGCGGAGCAGGCCGACCTGCCCGAGCTGTTCGCCCAAGCCTCGGTGGACCTGCTGCGCGGATCCTCGTCCGACATCGCGGCGTGGGTGGACTTCGAACTCCGTTCCGCGGAGTACTACAGCCTGCTCGCCGAGATCTCCGGGCGGCTGCCGGACGCCGCGGCCGCCGAGGGGTTCCTGCCGGAGGAGATCGCCGAGCGGGTACGGACGCAGCAGCTCGACGACTCGCACCGACGGGTCTCCCTGCGCGGTTACCAGGCGTTCGGCGCGCGATTCGTCCTCGCGCAGCGCAAGGTGATACTCGGTGACGAAATGGGTCTCGGGAAGACCATCCAGGCGATCGCCGTGCTGGCGCACCTGGCCGCCGAGGGGCAGAGCCATTTCATGGTCGTCTGCCCGGCGAGCGTTCTCGTGAACTGGACCCGGGAGATCGAGGCCCGCAGCACCCTTCGCGTCATGGTGCTCCACGGCCCCGACCGGCACTACGCGTTCGCCGACTGGAAGGGGCGGGGCGGGGTGGGGGTGACCACGTTCGACGCACTGCGCGGATTCCCGGCGCCGGGCGGCGGGGAGGTCGGGCTGCTCGTCGTCGACGAAGCGCACTCCGTGAAGAACCCGAAGACCAAGCGGTCCCAGTCGGTCGCCCTGTGGACGGAGCGCTGTGAGCGCAGCCTCTTCATGACCGGAACCCCGATGGAGAACCGGGTCGTGGAGTTCCGCAACCTGGTCCGGATGCTCGACGGAGGGGTGGCGGACTCCCTCGGCGAGCGGGACGCCCTGGCAGGATCGGTCGCCTTTCGCAAGGCCGTCGCTCCCGTCTACCTGAGGCGCAACCAGGAGGACGTGCTGACGGAACTCCCGAGTCTCCAGCAGACCGACGAGTGGGAGGAACTGAGCGCGTCGGACGAGGAGGCGTACCGGGAAGCCGTGCGCGCGGGCAACTTCATGGCGATGCGCAGGGCCGCGTACATGCGCCCCGAGAAGTCGGCCAAGCTGGACCGGCTCCGCGAGATCGTCCAGGAGGCCGGCGAGAACGGGCAGAAGACAGTGATCTTCTCCAATTTCAAGGACGTGCTGGGCGTGGTGCAGGCGGCACTCGCCGCGCGTCCCACCGCCGGTATCCCGATGTTCGGTCCGCTCACCGGCAGCGTCCCGGCCGGGCGGCGGCAGCAGATCGTCGACGATTTCGCCGGGGTCTCGGGACCAGCGGTCCTCCTGGCGCAGATCCAGGCGGCCGGCGTCGGCCTCAACATGCAGGCTGCCTCCGTCGTCGTCATCTGCGAACCGCAGATCAAGCCGACCATCGAACACCAGGCGGTGGCCCGGGCCCACCGCATGGGCCAGGTCAGGACGGTCCACGTGCATCGCCTTCTCGCCACGGGGGGAGTGGATGAACGCATGGTGCGGATGCTGGAGGAGAAGACCCGCCTGTTCGATGCGTACGCCCGCCGTAGCGCCGTGGCCGAAGCCACCCCGGACGCGGTGGACGTGTCGGACACCGAACTGGCCCGCCGGATCGTCGAGGAGGAGCAGGCGCGTCTGGGTGTGACGAACGGGAGGCCCGCGGCATCGGAGTGAGGGCGCCCTCCGATCGCGACCGGTCCGCGGGAAGCCCGCGAGGCCCTCCCCACTGATCGAGAAGGTCAACGACGATCACGGGGCTACCGGGATCGCCTCCAGGCACGGCGACGCCGTACTCGTCCCGGCCGAGGAGTGCGCGGCGCCACGTGAGGGCTCGTGACGGACGAGGAGATCGTGATCCTCGCGGCCCGGCCGACCCGTTCGGCTCGGCCGTCCGCGCGCCGGCCGTGCCGGCGGGCCCCCGCCGTGCCCCCGGGGCGGGCCGCACCCCGGGGCAGGGCGCGGCCCGCGGCCCGGGATCAGGAGGCGGGGGGCGACGGGGGCGCCGGGTGGGACAGGTGGGCCGCCAGGTGTTCGCGGGTGGTCGTCGGGTCGGCCACCAGGGCGGCCAGGGTGTCGTCCGCCAGGGGGGTCGTCGCCACGGCGGGGCAGCGGTGGCAGGCGGCGGTGCCCGTCTGGTGCCACCACTTGCAGTGCGCCCGCAGGTGGCAGCGGGGGACCGGGGCCGTGTCCGGGGGCGCCGGCAGGGCCAGCATGCGGTCGGCGAGGCCGCAGTCCGGGCCGACGCGGTTGGCGCACCCGCTCACGCAGTGGGACGCGAACCGCAGGACCCGGGTGGGCGGCACGCCCTCCGGCAGGGTGGGGACGACCTCCGCGGCGGCGACCGGCGTCGCCAGGTAGGCGACTTGGCCGTCCGGCCCCGACCGTACGCCGAGCACCACGGACTCCGGGCGGTCGGGCGCGCCGCTCGGACACCACCGGACGGCGGGCTCCTCCGCGTCCACGGTCAGCAGGGCCGGGTGCCGGTGTCGGCCTGGGGCGCGAGGTAGCCCACCACGTTGCCCTCGGCGACGTCGCCGCCGTGGCTCCGCTCCCGTTCGACGGCCTGGCGGAGGCTGTCCGCGAGCTGCTCCGGGGTGGCGATCCGGCCGACGGCCGGGCGGTCCGCCGGGGCCGGGGCGGCCGCGGCCGTCGTCACGGAGGCCGCGGCCAGACCGGTGGCCAGGGCGGCGGCCGCCGCGGCGGAGCGCAGAGTGGACTTCTTCATCCTCAACTCCCAGGAGGAATAGCGGGATTCGGGCAGACTCCACCGTGCCCGGTGCCGTCCGCCACGGCAAGATCCCCGTCCGGGTCGCCGGCGGCGAGTCCCGTCTTCGCCCCCGCCCCGCACAGCGGCACCATCGTCTGGCCCCGCGGCGGTTCCGCCGCGACCGCCGCCCAGCACGCCGCCCCGGTCGGCTCGACGAACAGGCCGCGCCGCGCCAGGTCGAGCTGTGCGTCCCGGATGCCGGCGTCGGTCACCGTGCGGAACGTGCCGCCCGACTCCCGTACCGCCCGCAGGACCTGCCGGGCGCGCCGCGGGTGCGGGACGGCGATGCCCTCCGCCAGGGTCGGCGCGGGCGGTACGGGCTCCGCGTCCGCGGCCCCCGCCGCGAACGCCCGCGCCAGCGGCGCCACCGGCTCCGCCTGGACCGCCACCAGCGGCGGGCGCCGGTCCACCAGGCCCGCCGCCAGCAGTTCGGCGGTCGCCAGGGCGGCGCCCAGCAGCAGCGTGCCGTTGCCGACCGGGACGACGAGCGTGTCGGGGAGGCGGCCGCCCAGGTCCTCCCACAGCTCGTACACGTACGTCTTGGTGCCGTGCAGGAAGTACGGGTTGTCCGCGTGCGACGCGTAGAACACGCCCGGCGCGCCCGCCGCGGCGCGGGCCGCCCGCGCCGCCGCCTCCCGGCCGCCCGGGACGACCTCCGGCCGGGCCCCGCGCGCCCGGATCTGCTCCAGCTTCTTCGGCGGGGTGGACTCCGGTACGTACACGGTGCAGTCCAGCCCCGCCCGCGCGCAGTACGCGGCGACCGCCGTGCCCGCGTTGCCGCTGCTGTCGCAGACGACCCGGTCCGGGCCGAGCCGCCGGGCCAGTTCGACGAGGAGCGCGGCGCCCCGGTCCTTGAAGGACAGCGTCGGCATCAGGTGGTCGAGCTTGGCCGAGACGGTGTCCGTCAGCCGGACCAGCGGGGTGCGGCCCTCACCGAGCGTCACGTACGGGTCGGAGAGCGGCAGTGCCTCCTCGTACCGCCACAGCGGGCCCACCCGGCCGGCCGGCGCGCCGCGCGGGACGGGGGAGGCGGTGAAGTCCAGGTCCCAGGGCCCGGCGCAGCGCGGGCAGTTCCAGGTCAGTGCCGAAACGGGGGCCCGCACTCCGCATGTCCCGCAGCTGTGGTGCGCATCCTCCAGCATGGCGACCAGCATGACAGTTGTGTGGCACACCTGTTAACGACGGTTCAGCACCCTTGTGGGATTCCTATGGATCGGCCAACCTTTCGCGTGGCAGGCCAAGGTGGTCGGCGTCGCTCACCCCGCGGCGTCCTCCGTCGTGCATGCGTACATCAGGGGTTGTCATGCACCTGCCGAAAAATCCCCCACAGCAACGCACCACCAATGAGGAGGATCCCTCACATGTCAGTGATGCGTACGTCGCGGCGCAGAGTCGCCACCGCCGCCGGCGCGGCAGTCGTCGCCGCCCTCGCCCTCGGCACCCTCTCCGGCCACCCGGCGGCCGCCGCCGGCGCCGCGCAGGAGGGCGTGATCCAGTACGCCGACGCCCCCAACGCCGTCCAGGGCAGCTACGTCGTCACCCTCGACGAGTCCGCCGCCGACTCGGACGCCGCGTCCGGCAAGGCGGTCGCGGCGCGGTACGGCGCGAAGATCAAGAAGACGTACACCGCCGCGCTGAACGGCTACTCCGTGACGCTCTCCGAGGCGCAGGCGAAGAAGCTCGCCGCGGACCCGGCCGTCGAGTCCGTCGTCCAGGACCGCGTCTTCACCATCAACGGCACGCAGCCGAACCCGACGTGGGGCCTCGACCGCATCGACCAGCGGAGCCTGCCGCTCGACCGGAGCTACACCTACCCGGACCCGGGCGGCGAGGGCGTCACCGCGTACGTCATCGACACCGGCGTCCGCATCACCCACAGCGACTTCGGCGGCCGCGCCTCCTACGGCTACGACGCCGTCGACAACGACAACACCGCCCAGGACGGCCACGGCCACGGCACCCACGTCGCCGGCACCGTCGGCGGCACCGCGTACGGCGTCGCCAAGAAGGCGAAGATCGTCGGCGTCCGCGTCCTCAACAACCAGGGTTCCGGCACCACCGCCCAGGTCGTCGCCGGCATCGACTGGGTCACCAAGAACGCGGTCAAGCCGGCCGTCGCCAACATGAGCCTCGGCGGCGGCGCGGACACCGCCCTCGACACCGCCGTGCGCAACTCCATCGCCTCCGGCATCACCTACGCCGTCGCGGCCGGCAACGACAACGCCAACGCGTCGAACTCCTCGCCCGCCCGCGTCGCCGAGGCGATCACGGTCGGCGCGACGACCAACTCCGACGCCCGCTCCAGCTTCTCCAACTACGGCAGCGTGCTGGACATCTTCGCGCCGGGCTCGTCGATCACGTCGGCGTGGAGCACCGGCGACACCGCCACCAACACCATCTCCGGTACGTCGATGGCCTCCCCGCACGTGGCGGGCGCGGCCGCCCTGTACCTGGCCAACAACCGGTCCGCCACCCCGGCCCAGGTCTCCACGGCGCTGACCTCCGCCGCCACCAGCGGTGTGGTCACCAACCCCGGCACCGGCTCCCCGAACCGCCTGCTGTACGTCGGTGACGGCGGCACCACGCCCCCGCCGACCGGCCCCCGCTTCGAGAACACCGGCGACTACACGATCAACGACCTCGCCACCGTCGACTCCCCGGTCACCGCCACCGGCGTCGAGGGCAACGCCCCGACCGACCTGAAGGTCGAGGTCAACATCCAGCACACCTACATCGGCGACCTGCGCGTCCAGCTCGTCGCGCCGGACGGCACCGCCTACACGCTGAAGGACTACAGCACGGGCGGCAGCGCCGACAACATCAACACCACGTACACCGTGGACGCCTCGTCCGAGGTCGCGAACGGCACGTGGAAGCTGCGGGTGAACGACAACGCCCGCTACGACACGGGCAAGATCGACTCGTGGGCGCTGCAGTTCTGACGCACCGCGGGATCTGATCCGACAGGGGCGGTCGCCGGTCTCGGCGGCCGCCCCCACGCGTGCCCGCCGCCGTCCGGGCGGGGGAGGGCACGCGGGGCCGGAGGCCGGAGGCCGGTCGGGGGGGAGGCCGAGGGGCCGCGGGGCCGGAGGCCGAGGGGGCGAGGGCCGCGGGGTCGGGGGCCGGTCCGGGGCGGGGAGAGGCCGTGCGCCGCGCCCGGAACCGTCCGCCCGGCGAACCGGCCCCGGCCGCAGCCGTGTTGCCGCAGGTCCCCGCTCCGCGGGCCACCGGACGGGCCGCCACCCGGATTGTCCGGTTCGTCGGCCGTCTTGGGGCGCCTGCCCCGCACCGCGTACGATGCGCGCCGCTCATACGTTTGTTCGTCTATTGCCCCGACAGGAGCACCGTACCCGTGTCATCGTCTCCCCAGGGCTGGCCCGCGCCGCAGCAGCCCTACCCGCCGGTGCCCCCGCCGCCCGGGGCGCCGCACCCCTCGGCCACCACCAACGGCCTGGCCATCGCCTCCCTCGTCACCGGCATCGTCTGTCTCGTGCCGCCGCTCGGCCTGGTCCTCGGCGCGGTCGCGCTGGGCCAGATCAAGCGCAAGGGGCAGCGAGGCAAGGGCCTCGCCATAGCCGGCATGGTCCTGTCGCTGATCAGCACGCTGCTCGTCGCGGCCGGCTTCGCCACGGGGGGCTTCAAGGAGTTCGTCGACGACGCCCGCAAGGTGCAGGAGGACGTCGCCAGCACCGACTCCGCGTTCAGCCTGCGCACCGGCGACTGCTTCAACCAGCCCGGCGGCACGGTCGACCAGCAGGAGGTCGAGACGATCAAGAGCGTCGACTGCGCCAAGCCGCACGACGCCGAGGTGACCGGCGCGTTCCAGCTGACCGGCAGCGCCTACCCGGGTGTCCCGGCGATCGAGAAGCAGGCCGAGGAGCGCTGCCTCAAGATCAGCGAGCAGTACTCGCTCGACTCCTGGGCGGTGCCGGAGAACGCGGTGACGTTCTACTACCACCCCACCGAGGACAGCTGGCGGCGGGTCAAGGACCGTACGGTGACGTGCGCGTTCGCCGCCGAGAAGGGCAAGCTGACCGGCTCGCTGCGCGCGGACGCCACCACGCTGGACGCCGGCCAGGTGGCGTACCTCAAGGCGATGAACTCCCTCGACGCCGTGCTCGTCGCGGAGCCCGAGGACGACCCGGAGACCGACCTCGACGCCAACGTCGCCTGGGCCGGATCGCTGGAGAAGGCCCTCGACGGCTCGATCGCCCAGCTGGAGGGCCACACCTTCCCCGGCGCCTCCGCCCAGCCCGTCGCGGACGTGGTGAAGGAGCTGGAGAAGGCGCGCAAGCACTGGGCGAAGGCCGCGAAGGCCTCCGACGCCGACACCTTCTGGACGCACTACGAGCCCGGCTACGAGGCCCTGCCGCTCGACCTCGGCAAGGAGGCGCGCGCCGCGCTGAAGCTCTCCACCAAGGCGCCGGTCGAGCCGACCAGCTGACGCCGCCGCTTCCGGGGCGCACGACGGCCACCGCCGCCGTGCGCCCCGCGCGTGGGGGACCGGCGGACCGCCCGCCAAACAGCTGTCATCACTTCGAGTGAAACCCTGGCCCATGCTTGCGGGGGTGAGCGCCGGATTGCCAGGCTGTCGCTGTCCGTCAAGCTGATGGGAGTGGCCTGTGACATTCGGCGAGCAGCCCGCCTATCTGCGTGTTGCGGGCGATCTCCGGAAGAAGATCGTCAACGGCTCGCTGCCCCCGCACACCCGGCTGCCCTCCCAGGCGCGCATCCGCGAGGAGTACGGCGTCTCGGACACCGTCGCCCTGGAGGCGCGCAAGGTCCTGATGGCCGAGGGCCTGGTCGAGGGCCGCTCCGGATCCGGTACGTACGTGCGGGAGCGCCCCGTGCCGCGCCGGATCGCCCGCTCCGGGTACCGCCCGGCGCACGGGCCGGTGACCCCGTTCCGCCAGGAGCAGACCGCCGAGGGCGCGCGCGGCACGTGGGAGTCCGGCAGCGAGCGGGAGCAGGCGCCGGCGCAGATCGCCGCCCGGCTGGGCATCGCGCCCGGCGACCCCGTGATGCGCACCCGGTACCTCTTCCGGGACGGCGGCGAGCCGATGATGCTCTCCACGTCCTGGGAGCCCCTCGCCCTCACCGGGCGCACGCCCGTGATGCTGCCCGAGGAGGGCCCGCTGGGCGGGTGCGGGGTCGTCGAGCGCATGGCCGCGATCGACGTCGTCGTGGACAACGTGGTGGAGGAGGTCGGCGCGCGCCCCGGCCTCGCGGAGGAACTGCTGGCGCTCGGGGGCGTGCCGGGGCACGTGGTGATCGCCGTGGAGCGCACCTACTTCGCGTCCGGGCAGGCGGTGGAGACGGCCGACGTCGTCGTCCCCGCCGACCGCTACCGCGTCGCGTACCACCTGCCGGTGCGCTGAGCGCGGAGGGCCCGAGGCGGGGGAGGCCCGGTCCGCGGTAGAGCGTGGGGGCGTGCTCGGACGAGTGCGCCCCCTCTTCCCGTAGGGCCCCTGGCCGGATCCGTATCTCTTTGTGCAAATGCGTATCCGGTCCGTAAAGGTCAGGCGTAAGCTCAGGCATATGCGGATTGCGGTTTCGACGGAATCCTTCGACACAGCCGACCGGGCGGGGGGAACGGCGTGATGCCCGACAGCGGTACGACTCTTCTCTGGCAGGTCATCCGGCAGGACGGCAACGGCAACCACTACCGGGTCGGCCGGTACGCGACGCAGGACGAGGCGCAGAAGGTCGCCGACAGCCTCGACTCGCCCGGCCCCCGGCAGCTCTACTGGGTGGAGCGCATCGGGGAGCCCGCGCGCTGATCCCCGCCGGCGGATACGCTCCGGCGCATGACGGATCGTGTGGTGGTCGCCGGAGCCGTGTACGACCGGGGGCGGCTGCTCGCCGCGCGCCGCAGTGCGCCGCCCGAGCTGGCCGGCCGCTGGGAGCTGCCCGGCGGCAAGGTGGAGCCGGGCGAGACCCCGCCCGAGGCCCTCGTGCGCGAGCTGCGCGAGGAGCTGGGCATCGAGACGGAACCGGGGGAACGCGTTCCGGGTGCCTGGCCGCTCGGACGCGGCCACGTGTTGCACGTGTGGACGGCCCGCGTGCTCTCCGGTGAGCCCCGGCCCCTCCAGGACCACGACGAGCTGCGCTGGCTGACCCGCGCGGAATGGGACACCGTCGATTGGCTGGAACAGGACGTCCCCGCGGTCGTCGAAGCCCTCCGGTACCTCCCCCCGGACGGCGGTTCCCCGCGCCCCTGACCGCGGCCCGTCCGACGGTACGACGACCCGAATATCGGGTATGTGCTGATTAACCCCCTGAAATCGGACGCGGGTCTGTTCTTGGTCCGGGGAAGTGATCGGCGTGAGCGACACCGACGGCGCGTGTGCCGAGTGGACCTTCCCCGGACGGCCCGACGCCGTGCGCACGGCCCGGCGCGCCGTCCGCGACACCCTGCGCGACTGGCGGCTCGACGCCGCCCTCGGCGACATCGCCGTCCTCCTCGTCAGCGAGCTCGTGACCAACTCCCTGCGGCACGCCCGCGGTCCCGTCGGCCTGCGCATCAGCCGTCCCCCCGCGTCGCACGGACCCCTCCCCCCGCACGCCGCCCTCCTCGTCGAGGTCTCCGATCCGGTTCCGGATCCGCCCCGCACCCGCCCCGCAGGCCCCGACGACGAGAGCGGACGAGGGCTGGGACTGGTCGCCTGTTCCGCCCGTCGCTGGGGTACGAGGAAAGGTCGGGCCGGCAAGACCGTGTGGTTCGAGCTGCCTCTGCCGGGTTAGAAGAGGGAAGGGACAACGATCACCGCAGGCTCGGCTCAAAACGAACGAGACCACCCTGTGATCGTGAACGGCGTGCCGACGGGGGCCGTAGTGCTGAATACTGCGGGAATGGCCGGTCCGGTGCGGTGAGCTGGAGGGGACGGTCGCGTGAGCGAGATACCTGGGACGGCGGACGGCGTCGTGTGGCAGAGCAACCCGCCTGGCTCGATCTACGACTACATCAGAGTGGCGTCGTTCTCCATCGGCCCCGACGGGCTCGTCGACCAGTGGAGCCTGCGGGCCGCCGAGATGTTCGGCATCCCCGCCGAGGCGGTCAGGGGCATGGACCCCGTCGAGGCGTTCATCCCCGCCGAGCTGCGGCCGCGCGGCCACCGCAAGGTCGCCGAGATCCTCGACGGCAAGGAGTGGACGGGCCTCGTCCCCTTCCGCGTCCCCGGTGAGCGGCACGCGCGCGGCCTCGCCGAGGTGTACGTCATGCCGAGCGAGACCGAGCACGGCGAACGCGGTGCCGTCTGCATCGCCGTGGACGTGCGCGCTCTGCGCCGGATCGAGACCGACCTGGCCTCATCACAGGCGATATTCGGACAATCTCCCTTCGGTTTCCTGCTGTTCGGTACGGACCTGACGGTCCAGCGCGCCAACCAGCGCTTCGCCACCGTCTTCGGCGGCACCGCCGAGGGCCACCGCGGCCGCACCGTCCACGACTACCTCTCCCGTCCCGAGGCGGACCGGATGACCGCCGCGCTCCGCCGCGTCCTGGAGACCGGCGAGGCCGTCACCGACCTGGAGATCGTCGGGACCGTCCCCGGCTCCACCGAGCGCCGCCACTGGTCCGTCAACCTCTACCGGGTGCACAGCGGCTCCGGCCGCCCCATCGGCGTCGCCGGTCTCAGCACCGACGTGACCCGCCGTCACAACGCCGCCCGCGAGGCCGCCAGCGCCCGCCGCAACCTCGCCCTCCTCAACGAGGCGACCGCCCGCATCGGCACGTCCCTGGACCTGGAGACCACCGCCCGCGAACTCCTCGACGTCGCCGTCCCCGGCTTCTGCGACCTCGCCGCCGTCGACCTCTACCAGGGCCTCCTCGCCGGTGACGAGGCCCCGCCGGGCCAGGCCGGCGGGCGCACCGCCCAGCTCCGCCGGGTCGCCTTCGCCAGCGCCGTCTCCGACACGCCGCCCCTGGTCGGCCCGTCGGCCGGCGGGCCCGCCTGCTGCGAGGCCCGGTCCCCCCTCGTCGGCTCCGTCCACCGCTTCCCGTTCCACTCGCCCTGCGCCAAGGCCCTGCACACCGGCCGCCCCGTCCTCGTCCCCGCCGACGACGGCCTCGTCCACTCCACCCTCGCCGTGCCGATGGTCGCCCACGACACCGTCGTCGGGCTCGTCCAGTTCTCCCGCGCGAAGGGCAGCGAGCCGTTCGGGGAACGCGACCGGGCCCTCGCCGTCGAGCTCGCCGCCCGCGCCGCCGTCTGCATCGACAACGCCCGCCTCTACCGCCGCGAACACGAGCGCGCCCTGATCCTCCAGCGCAGCCTCCTCCCGCCCGGCGACCCGGAGGCCGCCGGACTGGACATCGCCTGCCGCTACCTCCCCGGCAACGCCGCCACCGAGGTCGGCGGCGACTGGTTCGACGTCATCGACCTGCCCGGCCACCGCACCGCCCTGGTCGTCGGCGACGTCATGGGCCGCGGCCTGCGCGCCGCCGTCGCCATGGGCGAACTCCGCACCGCCGTACGCACCCTGGCGCAGCTCGACCTCGAACCGGCCGAGGTCCTCTCCCACCTGGACGAGATCGCCCGTGGCCTCGGCGCGCCCATCGGCGCCCAGTCGTCGCGCGCGGCCCACAAGCCGCGCGGACCCGAACTGTCCGAGGTGTACCTGGCGACCTGCGTGTACGCCGTGTACGACGCCGTCACCCGGCGCTGCACGTTCGCCAACGCCGGCCACCTGCCGCCCGTGCTGGTCGCGCCCGGGCAGGAGGCGCGGCTGCTCGACGTACCGCCGGGGATGCCGCTCGGCGTGGGCGGGGAGCCGTTCGAGGAGGTCGAGGTCGAACTGCCCGAGGGGGCGCTGCTGTCCCTCTACACCGACGGGCTCGTCGAGTCCCGCGACCATCCCCTGGACGAGGGCCTGCAGGCGCTCCAGCGCGTCCTCACCGGTCCCGAGCGGCCGCTGGAGGACGCCTGCGACCACGTCCTCAACACCCTCGACACCCGGCACGGCCAGGACGACATCGCGCTGCTGATGGCCCGGGTCCGCGGGCTGCCCGCCGAGGCGGTCGGCGACTGGCGGCTGCCGCGCGAGCCCCGGTCCGTGGGACGCGCCCGCGAACTGGCCCGCGCCCAGCTGACCGCCTGGGAGCTGGAGCCGCTGATCGACACCGTCGAACTGCTCGTCAGCGAACTCGTCACCAACGCCCTGCGCTACGGCGAGGGCGAGATCCGGCTGCGCCTGCTGCGCGACCGCACGCTGGTGTGCGAGGTGTGGGACGCGGGCCTCGTCCAGCCCCGCCGCCGCCGCGCCCGCGACACCGACGAGGGCGGCCGCGGGCTCCAGCTCGTCGGGCTGCTCAGCGCCGGCTGGGGCTCACGGCGGACGCCCCGCGGCAAGACGGTCTGGTTCGAACTGGCCCTCCCCGACGGGGAGAGCACGACGGAACCCACGGTGGACCAGCTCCTGAGCATGTTCTGACGCACCCCCGCACCCGGGGCGCCCCTCCAGGCCGCCCGTGGAACCGGGAGGGCGCCCGGGTGCCGTGCCGGCGGGGGCGCGCTTCGTGCGGGGCCACACCTGTGCCGAGGAAGGGGACGGCGCCCCTCCAGGCCGCTCGTGGAACCGGGAGGGCGCCCGGGTGCTGTGCCGGTGGGGGCGCGCTTCGTGCGGGGCCGCATCTGTGCCGGGGAGGGGGATGCCCCCTGTAGTGCTCGTGGAGCCGGGAGGGCGCGCGGGTGCCGGGCCGGTGGGGTGCGCTTCGTGCGGGGCCACCTCTGTGCCGGGGAGGGGGAGGGTGCCGTGTTGGGCCGCTCGTGGAGCCGAAGGGGCGCGCGGGTGTCGGGAAGACGAGCGCGCGCAGGCCCCGAGGTACGAGGGGCCGAGCACGGTCGACTTCCCGACACCCGCTCCCAGCGCCCCGGAGGCGGAACGAGCCAAAAAAATCACGCAGCCTTCAACGCCGCCAACCGCGCCTCGATCTCCGCCGTGTCCCCCGCCGCGTCCAGCTGTTCGAACTGGGCGTCCAGGGACGAAGCGGCCAGTTCCTGCTTGCCCAGGGCCTTGGCCTCCTCGCGGCGCACCTTGTCCTCGAACCGGCTGATCTCGCTGGTCGGGTCCAGGACGTCGATGCTCCGTACGGCGTCGAGCATCCGGTTGCGGGCCTCCGCCGAGCGGGCGCGGGCCACGAGTTCGTCGCGCCGGGTCCGCAGGTCGGCCAGCTTCTCCCGCATCCGGTCCAGGCCCGTCTTCAGCTGTTCGACGACCTCCGTCTGGGAGGCGATCATCGGTTCGGCGGCCTGGGCCTCCTTCTCGGACCGGAGCTGCCGGCCGAGTGCGACCTTCGCCAGGTTGTCGAACTTGTCGGCCAGTTCGGGCCGCTGCGAGCCGCGCAGTTCGTCGGCCTTGGCGCTCGCCGCGCGGGCCTTCTCGCCCCACTCGCGGGCCGCCTCCACGTCCTCCCGGTGGTCGTCCTCCAGCAGCCGCAGGTTCCCGATGGTCGCGGCGACCGCCTCCTCGGCCTCGCCGATGTTCTCCGAGTAGTCGCGGATCAGCTGGTCGAGCATCAGCTCCGGGTCCTCGGCCTGGTCGAGGAGGGCGTTGATGTTGGCCTTCGCCAGCTGGGCGACCCGGCCGAGGACGGAGTGTTTGGTCATGGCACCTCTCCTTGTGCGTGTCGTGCGGTACGCGCCCGCGGCGCGCGGTCCGGGTGCGGGTGCGGTACCCGTGGGGCGTGCGGGCACCCGGCCCGCCGTGCGTGTGGTCAGAAGCGCCCCCCGCCGCCGAGCCGGCCCCGCGTCCTCCCGCCGCCGAAGCTCGCCGGGCCGCCCGGGAAGTCGCCGGGCCGCCCGCCGCCCATGAGGCCGCCCAGCAGGATCCCGCCGAGCACGGCGCCCCCGAGGCCCCCGGGAGGTCCGCCGAGGGTGCCGCGCAGCCGTACGTCCTGCTCGGCCAGCGCCTGTGCCTGCCGGGCCAGCGCGTCCGCCTGCTGGGCCCGTGCCAGCGCGGTGCGCGGGTCCGTGTCCGTGCCGGCGCCGGACGCCTCCGCCAGGTGGCGCCGGGCCTCCGCGAGCCGGGTGCGGGCCACGCCGGCCACGGCGCCCCGGTGCGTCGCCAGGTAGTCCTCCGCGGCGCCCACCGACGACCGGGCGGTCAGCAGCGCCTGGTCCAGGAACGCGCGCGCCCGCCGTGCGCCGTCCTCCCGTTCCAGCGCCTCGTCCAGCGCCGCGTCGGCCTCCTCGGTGCGGCGCAGCACGTCGAGGGGGTCGTACCGGCCGGCCTCCACCGCGCGCCGCACGTCCCGTACGACGGATTCCAGCCGTGCCGCCCGGCCCCGCAGCCCGGCCGTCGGGGCTCCGCCGGGCGTGCCCTCCAGTACGCCGCGGGCCTCCGCGAGGTCGGCCTCGGCCTCCGCGAGCGCCCCGGGCAGCTTCCCGGCGGCCTCCGCCAGTTCCACGGCCCGCCGGTCCACGGCCTCGATCAGCCGGGCGGCCTGCCCGACGGCCCCTTCGGCGGCCCGCAGGTACAGGGCGGCGGCCGCCGGCCCGCCGGCCTCCTCCGGTCCTCCGCCCGTCCGGGCGGCGCCGTGCGCCGGGTCCGGTCCGGTGCCGGGCGGCGGGGGCCCGCTGCCCGCCGCCGTGCGGGTCTCCAGGGCCTGCCGGGCCCGGGCCAGGTTCGCCGCCGCGAAGGCGAGGCGGGCCCTGGCCTGGTCGGGGGCCGTGGCGACGGGGGCCGCCGCCGTGTCCGCGTAGCGGGAGCGCATCGCCGTGAGCGCGGCCTCCGCCGTCGTCAGGCGCCCCTCCAGGTCCCGGTGCGCCGCCTCCGCCGCCGCCAGGGCCGCCGGGGCCGTGCGTTCCAGGTCGCGCAGCGCGTCGAAGGCCGCCGACTCCTCGTCGAGGCGCCGCTCCGCGTCCGCGCACCGGGCGGTGATCTCCTCCAGCATCGTCCGCCGCGTCACCTCGTCCTCCGGTTCGGCGTCGTCGAGCCGCTGCCGCAGCCGGAAGGCCGCCGTCAGCTCGTCCTCCGCGTACGCGACGGCCTCGGCGAACGGCTTCGCCGCCGCCTCGCCGAACTGCGCCACCGCGAACCCCAGCTCCTCCCGGCTCGTCCGCACCGCGTCGTCCGTCTCCACCAGCGTCCGCCGCGTCCGCTCGTCCAGGTCCCGGACCCCCGGCACGGCCGTCCCGCCGTGCGGTGTCGTCCGGGTCCGGGCCCGCCGGCGCCGGCTCGTGTACGCGTACCCGGCCACCGCCAGCGCCCCGGCGACCAGCACCACCGGGACGACCAGGTCCGCGCCGGGGCTCCCGCCGTCGCCCGGGTCGGGCGTGCCCGGGGTGATCGCCGGTACCGGTACGGGCCGTCCCGCCAGGACCGCGCCGTACCCCTCGGCGGCCCCGATCGCGGCGCCCGCCCAGTCGTCGGCGCGCAGCGCGGGCTCCACGGCGGTGCGCGCCACCTCGTCCAGCCGGTCCTGCGCCAGCCGGCCCGCCGCGTCGGCCGTGTACGCGTACCGCCGCTCCCGCGTCGCCACCGCGAGCAGCACGTCGTCGGTGCCGAGCCCGTTGCGGTCGGCGGTCGCGTCGGCCCACTGCTGCGGGGAGCGCCCGGAGAAGTCCCGCACGTACACGACGAACAGCTGGAGGCGCTGTTCGTCGTAGAGCCGGTCGAGGGCCCGGGCCACGTCCGGCGCGCGCGTCCCGAGGGCGTCGACCCGGTCGGTGATCTGGCCCCGCCGGGCCAGGGGGCCGGGGTCCTCCGCGCGCCCGTCCGGGGCGGCGGGTCCCACCAGCCAGCACACCGCCGCCAGCAGCCCGGTGAGGAGGGCCACGAGGGCGCGGGGGGCTCGGCGCGTCACAGGAGTGAGGCTAGGCCGGGCCCCGGACCGCCGCGACCGGACGGCCGGGTCGTCACGGGGCCCCGCGGCGCCGGGCACCGGGGCCCTCGTCGTCGGGGTCCCGCCCCGGGGAGGTGCCGTACGGGGGGCCGGAGAGCGGCACCAGGCCCTCCGGGCGGCCCGGCGCGGCGTCGGGGCGGCGGTCCGCCTCCGGCCGTTGCCGCGCGAGGTCCCGTTCCAGCTGCCCGATCGAGCGGGCCAGGTCGTCGAGGCGCCGCCGGACGGCGGCCACATCGTCCTGGAGCGACATCGGTTGCCCTCACCTCCGGGGCCCGTTGGGCCACACGGGTGGGCTTTCGGACCGCCCCCGCCGTGTCGCCGCCGACCCACCCGTCCGTTCCCCTTCAGTGTATGGGCAATAGGTGTGATCATCTCCAAATTCAGGAAACCCGGACGAAGAGGTACAAGCCATGTCCCAGGTCGGCGTCCGCGCCCTTCGGTCCGCCGCGCTCCTCACCAGCGGGGCGCTCGCCGTGTCCGTACTCGCCGGCTGCAGCTCCGGGGACGAGGAGAGCGAGGCCCGGGCCGTCCCCGCGGACATCGCGGCCGCGCCCCGCCCGGCGGTCGCCGACGGAGGCACCCTGAGCTGGGCGGTCGACGCGCTGCCCAGCACCCTCAACGCCTTCCAGGCCGACGCCGACGCCGCCACCGCCCGGGTCGCCGGGGCCGTGCTGCCCGCCCTCTTCACCCTCGACGAGCGCGGCCGGCCGCAGCCCAACCCGGACTACCTGGAGTCCGCCGAGGTCATCGAGCGCGAACCCAAGCAGGTCGTCCGGTACCGGCTGCACCAGCAGGCCGTGTGGAGCGACGGCCGCGAGGTCGGCGCCGCCGACTTCGTCGCCCAGTGGCGGGCCCTGCGCGGCCGCGACAGCGCGTACTGGACGGCGCGCAACGCCGGGTACGAGCGCATCGAGAAGATCGAGCGCGGCGCCGACGACCTGGAGGTCCGGGTCACCTTCGGCAAGCGCTACGCCGACTGGAAGTCGCTGTTCACACCGCTGTACCCGAAGGAGGTCACGGGGTCGCCGGCGACCTTCAACGACGGCGCCCGCACCGGGCTGCCGCGGACCGCGGGGCCGTTCCGGCTGAAGGCGGTCGACGCGAAGGCCGGCACCCTCACCCTGGTGCGCGAACCGCGCTGGTGGGGCGAGCCCGCGAAGCTCGACAGCCTCGTCCTGCGCGCCGTCCCGCGCGAGCGCCGCGCCGCGGCGCTCGCCACGGGCACCGTCGACGTCGCCGAGGTCGACGCGTCCGTCGCCGCCCGGGTCGCCCGCGCGGCGCGCGAGGGCCGGGCGGGCGCGAAGGGCCGCTCCTCCTCCGCGCACGGGCCCGACGCCGCCAAGGCGCCCTCCGCCGCCCTGAAGTCCTGGGCCACCGCGCACGGCTCCGACGAGGAGAAGGCCGCCGAGGCGCGCGCCGCGCGGCTTCGCGACCGGCGGGCCGCCGCCCTGCACGAGGCCGAGCAGCGGGCCCTGCGCGGCTACGTCGTCCGCAGGACGCTGGAGCCCGCGTACACCCAGCTCGCCCTGAACGGCGAGTCCGGGCCGCTCGCCGACGAGCGGGTGCGCCGGGCGGTCGCCCGCGCCCTGGACCGCCGCGAGCTGGCCGAGGCCGTCCTGGCCCCGCTGGGGCTCCCCGCCGAGCCGCTGGGCTCCCACCTGGCGCTGGCCGGGCAGGACGCGTACGCCGACAACAGCGGCGCCCTGGGCGGCCAGGACACCGAGGAGGCCCTCGCCCTGCTCGCCGACGCGGGCTGGACGAAGGCGGGCGCCCGCGCGAGCGCCGCGCCGAAGGAGGGCACCAAGGCGGGGGCGCCGGCCTCGGGGAGCCCGTCGAAGGGCGCCTCGCCCGCCGCCGCGCCCGCCGCACCCCCCGCGCCCGTCGCGCCCGCCCGTCCGCCGGGCACGGCGGGCGGGGCGAAGACGGTGGACCTGCCGTCCGACGAGGGCCTGTACATCGTCGGCGACGACAAGCGGGCCGCCGACGGCGGGCCCGGCACGCACGTCCTCGCGCCCGCCCCGGCCGCGGCCGTCCACAGCAGGCTCGTCCTCGGCCAGGCCCGCGCCGTCACGGCCGCCCTCACCACCGGCGCCCGGACCGGCGCCCGGGGGGCCGGGGCCGCCGAGGACCCCCGGGACGCCTCCGGCCCCGAACACCCCAAGGCCAAGGGCGGCGCCCCCGGCGCGTACGCCCCCGCCGGCACCGCCGCCCCGACCGGGAAGCCCGCCCCCGGCCCCGCCGCGGGCCCCCTCGGCAAGGACGGCCGGCCGCTGAGCCTCCGCTTCGTCCTGCCCGCCGGCCCCGGCTCCGGGTCGCTGCGGGCGGTCGGCGACAGGATCGCGGCGATGCTGGACCGCATCGGCGTCCGCACCGAGATCGTCAAGGTCCCGGACGAGAGCTTCTTCAAGGACCACATCGCCTCCGGCGACTACGACCTCGCCCTCTACTCCTGGCCCGGCACCGCCTTCCCCGCCACGGACGGCCGGCCGATCCACGCCAAGCCGGAGCCCGCCACGGACGGCTCGCTGCTGGTGGAGCAGAACTACACGCGCGTGGGCACCGACCACATCGACCAGCTCTTCGACCAGGCCGCCGCGGAGCTGGACGAGAAGGCCGCCCGCGACCTGGTGCGCCGCGCCGACGCCCGCATCTGGGCCGCCGCCGGGTCGATCCCCCTCTTCCAGCGGCCCGAGCTCGTCGCCGTCAGGAAGAACGTGGTCAACGCGGGCGCCTTCGGCTTCGCGACGCCGCGCTACGAGAACATCGGGTTCGCGGTGCCGAAGAGGAAGTGAAGGCGCGGCGAACAAGCTCAGAAACCGCTCAGATCCGTTGCCCGCCGGGGCTCCCGGCGGGCACGATCATGCCCGGGAGGCCGAGTGTGCGGCAGCCCCGTACCATGGACAGAGCCGTGGCGCGTCCGCCCGGCGGGCGTACTGAGGAAAACGAGACGCCGCACCCACGATCCGAGAGAAGCGCCAGCCACCCATGCCCACGCGCCACGACATCCGTAACGTAGCCATCGTCGCCCACGTCGACCACGGCAAGACGACCATCGTCGACGCCATGCTCAAGCAGGCGGGTGCCTTCGCCGCCCACCAGCTCGACTCCGTCGACGACCGCATGATGGACTCGAACGACCTGGAGCGTGAGAAGGGCATCACGATCCTCGCCAAGAACACGGCGGTGAAGTACCACCCCAAGGACGGCGGGGCCCCGATCACGATCAACATCATCGACACCCCCGGCCACGCCGACTTCGGCGGCGAGGTCGAGCGCGGCCTGTCGATGGTCGACGGCGTCGTGCTCCTGGTGGACGCCTCCGAGGGTCCGCTGCCGCAGACCCGCTTCGTGCTCCGCAAGGCCCTGCAGCGCCGCATGCCGGTGATCCTCTGCATCAACAAGACGGACCGCCCGGACTCCCGGATCGACGAGGTCGTCAACGAGACCTACGACCTCTTCCTCGACCTGGACGCGGACGAGGAGCAGATCGAGTTCCCGATCGTCTACGCCTGCGGTCGCGACGGCATCGCGTCGCTGACCAAGCCGGAGGACGGCACGGTCCCGGCGGACTCCACCAACCTGGAGCCGTTCTTCTCCACGATCCTGGAGCACATCCCGGCCCCGGTGTACGACGAGGAGGCCCCGCTCCAGGCCCACGTCACCAACCTGGACGCCGACAACTTCCTCGGCCGCATCGCGCTGCTCCGCGTCGAGCAGGGCGAGCTGCGCAAGGGCCAGACGGTCGCGTGGATCAAGCGCGACGGCACCGTCTCCAACGTCCGCATCAGCGAGCTGATGATGACCGAGGCGCTGACCCGCAAGCCGGCCGAGAAGGCGGGCCCGGGCGACATCTGCGCCGTCGCCGGCATCCCCGACATCATGATCGGCGAGACGCTGGCCGACCCGGAGAACCCGATCGCGCTGCCGCTGATCACGGTCGACGAGCCGGCGATCTCGATGGTCATCGGTACGAACACCTCGCCGCTGGTCGGCCGTGGCGCCACCGGCAAGGGCGCGGACAACAAGGCGGCCGTGAAGGACCGGAAGGTCACCGCCCGCCAGGTGAAGGACCGCCTGGACCGCGAGCTGGTCGGCAACGTCTCGCTGCGCGTCCTGGACACCGAGCGCCCCGACGCCTGGGAGGTGCAGGGCCGCGGCGAGCTGGCGCTGGCCATCCTGGTCGAGCAGATGCGCCGCGAGGGCTTCGAACTGACCATCGGCAAGCCGCAGGTGGTCACCAAGGAGATCGACGGCAAGGTCCACGAGCCGGTCGAGCGCATGACCATCGACGTGCCCGAGGAGCACATGGGCGCCGTCACGCAGCTCATGGGCGTCCGCAAGGGCCGCATGGACAACATGTCCAACCACGGCTCCGGCTGGGTGCGCATGGAGTTCGTCGTCCCGTCCCGCGGCCTGATCGGCTTCCGTACCGAGTTCCTGACGCAGACGCGCGGCACGGGCATCGCCCACTCCATCCACGAGGGCCACGAGCCGTGGTTCGGCACGCTGACGACCCGCAACAACGGTTCGCTCGTCGCCGACCGCTCCGGCGCGGTCACCGCCTTCGCGATGACCAACCTCCAGGAGCGCGGCGTCCTCTTCGTGGAGCCCGGCACCGAGGTGTACGAGGGCATGATCGTCGGTGAGAACTCGCGCTCCGACGACATGGACGTCAACATCACCAAGGAGAAGAAGCTCACGAACATGCGGTCGTCCTCGGCCGACTCGTTCGAGGCGATCGTCCCGCCGCGCAAGCTCTCCCTGGAGCAGTCCCTGGAGTTCTGCCGCGACGACGAGTGCGTCGAGGTGACCCCGGAGGCGGTCCGCATCCGCAAGGTCAACCTGGACGCGCGCGAGCGCGCCCGCACGGCGTCCCGCGCCAAGCACGGCTGACACGCGCGCACGGGGAGCGGCTCGCCGCCGCGCACGCCACCACCGACGGCCGCCGGGTTTCGAACCCGGCGGCCGTCGCCGCGTCCGCGCGACGGTGTGACGGACCTCTCGACCGACGCCGTGACGGACCTCTCGACCGGCGCTTTCCGGCCACCACGCGGCCCTTCCGGAGGGCCGGCGCCCGAGATGCCTGACGCGTCTGCGTCAAGGCGTTTTCGCCCGCGAAGCGTCCGGTTATCGACCGTCGCTCTCCGGAACTTGTGTTAACAGTCCGTTTCGCGGGTGTCTGTCTGTGCTCAGTTTGTCTGGATTTCGGGCAGTGGCACTTGGGCGATGTTGTCAAAACGAGACCCTTTAAGTGTGGTTTACAGCCCGGTCGTACTTAATAGTTGGCTCCACTGAGCTCGGGTCGATGGGTCACGCGCTGTGGGGAGCGCCGACTCACGAGCACACGTGGTACAGCACTTCGCCGTCAGGGGTGTCGGCGGAGTGCCCCGTACCCAACCATGCAGTGAATACGTGGACTCATGAGGAGGAACCCATGCGCGGTGCCACGAGCGCCAGTGGGGTCGGGTCGTCGCAGCTGGCTCCAACGGCCGGTCACCCGTGTACGTCAACCGGTCGGGCCGCCTGCAGCGGTCGGCGATTCTGAGACCCGGTCAACCGCTCGGCTCGCGCTCCTCGGGGGAGAAACCACCCCTGCTGACCTTCCTTCCGGCCCACGCCCTCGGGACGCTTCCCGTCCGGCGTGCGGTGCTGCCGTCGTACCCGGCCACGGGTGCCCGGCATGCCCGGAACGTCCGGGAGGATGTCAGGCAGCGGCCCTGATCGACCGGGTGCACCCACCCGGCCGTCGCCGCACGCGCAGGATCGCGGGTCATCCGACACCCGTGAAATGGACACACCATGACCAGTCCAACTGAGATCGAGGGCCCCGAAGCCTCCGTCGCCTTGGACAAAGACGCCACGGCCGAGACCGAAGCCGCGGAGGAGACCAAGCAGGGCCACCAGGGGCGTTCGCCCGGCCAGCTGATGTGGATGCGCTTCAAGCGCGACCGCGTCGGTGTGGTCTCCGCCTTCGTGGTCGTCTTCTTCTTCCTCATCGGCGCACTGGCGCCCGTGATCTCCTCGCTCTACGGCAAGGACCCGTACACGCTGTACCCGTCCGTGCCGGGATACGAGGACATCCTCGACGACTTCGGCATGCCGTACGGCACCTTCGGCGGCGTCTCCGGCGAGTTCTGGTTCGGCATCGAACCCAACCTGGGCCGCGACGTGTTCACGATGCTGCTCTACGGCATCCGCACCTCGCTGTATCTGGCGGTGGTCGTGACGGTGCTCTCCGTCCTCACCGGTGTCCTGATCGGCATGGTCGGCGGCTTCTTCGGCGGCAAGGTGGACTACTGGCTGGGCCGGGTCACCGACTTCTTCCTCGCCTTCCCGAGCCAGCTCTTCTTCATCGCCTTCATGCCCGTCGTGACCGCGCTGTTCGTGGACCCGCGCGAGGAGACGCCGACCTACCTTCGGGCCGTGGCGATCGTCCTCGTGATGTGGTTCCTCGGCTGGATGGGCATGGCGCGCCTGGTGCGCAGCTCCGCACTGACCATCCGTGAGCGCGAGTTCGTAGAGGCCGCGCTGGTCTCCGGTGCCTCCCGGTGGAGGATCGTCCGCAAGGAGATCCTCCCGAACATCGTGACCCCGATCCTGGTGCAGGGCACCTACATGCTGCCCAGCGCCATCCTGTCGATCGCGTTCCTCTCGTACGTCGGTGTCGGCTTCAACGAGTCCACGCCGGACTGGGGGCGGATGTTCTCCATCGGCTCCAAGATCTACGAGCAGGACCCGGCGTTCATGTTCTTCCCCGGTATCGCGTTGGTGGTCTTCATCCTCGCCTTCAACCTGCTGGGTGACTCGGTCCGCGACGCGTTCGACCCCAAGACCGGACGGTGACGTCCACGGGCGGGGGAGCTGCCGCCCCCGCACCGGGCAACCGGACGGCAGGCAGCACTTTTCTGGACAACAACTCACAGGTAGGTGCACGAGCATCATGAAGTCCATCCGATCGCGCTCCGCGCGCGCCATAGTCGTCGCCATGGCGGCCGGCTCTCTGGTGCTGACCGGCTGCAGCAGCAACGAAAAGGGCAAGGGCGACACCGGCAAGGCCGCCCCGGGCGCCAGCGACGCGGCCGAGCAGTCGAAGCCGGTCGTCTACGGCGACGCCGCTGCCTCCACCGGTCCGGCCAAGGAGGTGCCGGGTGCCAAGTCCGGTGGCTTCATCGAGGTGTACCAGCAGTCCGACCTCAGCCACATGGACCCGGGCCAGATCTACGTCTCCGACGGCGGCCAGTTCGCCAACCTGGTCTTCCGCAAGCTGACCAACTACCAGGAGGACGCCAAGGGCAACCTGACCGTCGTCGGTGACATCGCCACCGACTCCGGCCAGACCACCGACGGCGGCAAGACCTGGAAGTACACGCTGAAGGACGGCGTCAAGGACGAGGACGGCAACGTCATCACGTCCGCCGACATCCGGCACTCCGTCGAGCGCCTCTACTCGAAGGTCATCTTCGACGGCCCGACGTTCCTGCAGACCTGGCTGTCCGGTGCGGACTACCGCAAGGCGCTGCCGGACGGTCCGTACACCGGCAAGCACCTGCCGAACACCGTCCTGGAGACCCCGGACGCGAAGACGGTCATCTTCAAGTTCGACCAGCCGCGCCCCGACCTGCCGCAGGCCCTGGCCATGGCCGGTTACGCCATCGTGCCCGCCAAGCAGGACACGAAGGAGAAGTACGACAAGGCGCCCAAGGCGCTCGGTCCGTACAAGATCGCCGAGTACAAGGCCGGCAAGTCCCTCAAGCTGGTGCGCAACACCAACTGGGACCCGAAGACCGACTCGGTCCGCCACCAGTACGTGGATGGTTACAACTTCACCAACACCATCGACGCGACCAGCCAGACGAAGCGTCTGATCGCCGACCAGGGCGAGGCGAAGAACGCCATCCAGTTCACCGACTCGGTCGAGACGTCGCTGGTCCGCGACGTCGTCACCAAGCCGGAGGTCAACAAGCGCACGGTCAAGGGCTACCAGCCGTACGTCTGGCAGCTCACCTTCAACCTGGACCGGGTCAAGGACAAGAAGGTCCGTGACGCGATCACCTACGCCATCCCGAACGAGCGGATGATCCAGGCCGACGGCGGCAAGTACGGCGGCGAGATCGCTGGCGGCCTGTTCGCCCCGACCCTGCCGGGCCACGACCCGAACTACGACCCGTTCGGCAAGAAGAAGAAGCCGAACGGCGACATCGAGAAGGCCAAGCAGCTCCTCAAGGAGGCCGGCGTCAAGGAGGGCACCAAGCTGTCCTACGCCTACGCCAACACCCCGCGCGGCCAGAAGCAGTCGGTCATCATCAAGGACTCGCTGAAGGCGATCGGCTTCGACGTCCAGCTCAAGGAAGTTGAGCGCGCCACCTTCTACGAGCAGGTCGGCAAGCTCAAGAACCCGTACGACATCTACATGACGGGCTGGGGCCAGGACTGGTCCTCCCCCTCCACGGTCGTCACCCCGGTCTACGACGGCACGCAGATCGCCGACGGTGCGCCGAACTACTCGCACATCAACGACCCGAAGGTCAACGCCCTCATCCAGGAGGCCCTGAAGCTCCAGCCGGAGCAGGCCGCCAAGAAGTGGGAAGAGGCGCACAAGCGCATCGTCGAGGAGGTCAACCCGGCCGCCCCGGTCTACTACTCGAAGCAGCTGCAGCTCTTCGGCTCGAACATCGGCGGTGCCCGGTACAGCACCAACTCGAGCTACATCAACATCAACGACCTGTACCTGAAGCAGCCGTAATCCCGAACCTCGGCTGACCCGCGGGGGTGCGCGCCAGGCGGAGCGCACCCCCGCGGGCCCCCACCTCTCACCGCCCGCCGCTTCCGAAGAGAGCAGCTGCCCGCCATGCTTCAGTTCCTCATCCGCAGGTTGACCGGCGCCGTCGTGATCATGTTCCTGATCGGCGCCTTCACGTTCTTCCTGTTCTACACAATCCCCCAGGACTTCGCCGCCCTCTCCTGTGGCAAGAACTGCTCGCCGGAGAACCTGGCCGTCATCCGGGAGAACCTCGGTCTCGACAAGCCCATCACCACGCAGTTCTGGACCTTCATGGTGGGTATCGTCGCCGGCCGCGACTTCGCGCAAGGGCACTGCGCGGCGCCGTGCCTGGGCATGTCCTTCGACTCGGGCGACTTCGTGTGGGACTCGATCGTCGACCGCTTCCCGCTCACCGTGTCGCTCACCGTCGGTGGCCTCATCATCTTCCTGGTGCTGGGCCTCGGCTCCGGCATGCTCGCCGCCTGGAAGCGCGGCACCAAGGTCGACAAGTTCGTCAGTGGCGCCTCGATGGTGCTCAGCTCGTTCCAGATCTACTTCCTCGGCGCCATCGTGCTCGGCCTCATGGTCTACTCCACCGGCTGGATGGAGAACCCGAGCTACACGCCGTTCACCGAGGACCCGCTCGCCTGGGCCACCGGCCTGCTGATCCCCTGGGCCGTGATGGCGACCATCTTCACCGCCCAGTACACGCGTATGGCGCGCTCGACGATGATCGAGCAGCTCCAGGAGGAGCACGTCCGCACGGCCCGCGCAAAGGGCATGCCGCAGCGGTACGTCTTCTTCCGGTACGCCTGGCGTGGTTCCCTGACGCCCATCGTCACCATCATCGGCATGGACCTCAGCGCGCTCCTCTCGGGCGCCGTCGTCACCGAGTTCACCTTCGACCTGGCCGGTGTCGGCCGTCTCGCGGTCGACGCGTCGGTGAGCAAGGACCTGCCGCTCACGATGGGCGTGATGCTGTTCGGAGCCTTCTTCATCCTGCTCCTCAACATCGTCGTGGACATCGCCTACGCCTACATCGACCCGCGCGTGCGCCTCGCCTAGGAGAACGACCGTGACCACACTGACCAAGACCGAAGACAAGCCGGCCCCGACCGGGCCGGAGGCCTTCCTCTCGGTCCGCGACCTGCGCGTGGCCTTCTCCACCGAGGACGGCGTCGTCCGGGCCGTAGACGGACTGTCGTTCGACATCGAGCGCGGCAAGACGCTGGGCATCGTCGGCGAGTCGGGTTCCGGCAAGTCCGTGACCAACCTGACGGTCCTCGGCCTGCACAACCGCAAGACGACCGACATCCAGGGCGAGATCATCCTGGACGGCCAGGAGCTGACCACCGCCTCCGAGAAGGAGATGGAGAAGATCCGCGGCAACAAGGCCGCGATGATCTTCCAGGACCCGCTGACGGCGCTCTCGCCGTACTACACGGTGGGCCGGCAGCTGTCCGAGCCGTTCATGAAGCACCGCGGGGCCTCCAAGAAGGAGGCGAAGGACCGCGCGATCGAGATGCTGGCGAAGGTCGGCATCCCGCAGCCGCAGACCCGGTTCGACGACTACCCGCACCAGTTCTCCGGCGGCATGCGCCAGCGCGCCATGATCGCCATGTCGCTGATGTGCGACCCCGAACTGCTCATCGCCGACGAGCCGACCACGGCCCTCGACGTGACCGTGCAGGCCCAGATCCTGGACCTGCTGCGCGACCTCCAGCAGGAGTTCGGCTCGGCGATCATCTTCATCACCCACGACCTCGGCGTCATCGCCAACATGGCGGACGACCTGCTGGTGATGTACGCGGGCCGGGCCGTCGAGCGCGGCAGCGTCCGCGAGGTGCTGAGCGAGCCGAAGCACCCCTACACCTGGGGCCTGCTCAGCTCGATGCCGCGCCTCGGCGGTGACACCAGCGAGGCGCTCGTGCCGATCCCCGGCACCCCGCCGAGCCTGCTGAACCCGCCCACCGGCTGCCGCTTCCACCCGCGGTGCCGCTTCAGGGACGAGGTCCCCGGCGACCTCTGCTCGACCGAGCGGCCGCTGCTGGCCGACGGCCGCGCCGCGGCCTGCCACCTCACGGGTGAGCAGAAGCAGTCCATCTTCATCGATCAGATCAAGCCCCGGCTGGGCTGAGGAGACGCAGAGACATGAGCGAGAACGTCACTCTGCCGCAGCAGGGAGCAAAGCAGCAGGGAGAAGCGCTGCTGAAGGTGGAGGGGCTGCAGAAGCACTTCCCCATCTACGGCGGTTTCCCCTTCAAGCGCCAGGTCGGTGCCGTCAAGGCGGTCGACGGCGTGGACCTCACGATGTTCGCCGGCGAGTCGCTGGGCCTGGTCGGTGAGTCCGGCTGCGGCAAGTCGACCACCGGCCGGCTGATCACCCGGCTGCTGGAGCCCACCGGCGGCAAGATCGAGTACGCGGGCCAGGACATCACCCACGCCAAGCGCAAGCAGCTGGCGCCGATCCGGTCCGAGATCCAGATGATCTTCCAGGACCCGTACTCGTCGCTGAACCCGCGGCAGACCGTCGGCACGATCATCAAGAGCCCGATGGAGGTCAACGGGATCAACCCGCCCGGCGGCCGCGAGAAGCGCGTCCGCGAGCTCCTCGAGACGGTCGGCCTGAACCCGGAGCACTACAACCGCTTCCCGCACGAGTTCTCCGGCGGCCAGCGCCAGCGCATCGGCGTCGCCCGCGCCCTGGCGCTGCAGCCGAAGCTGATCATCGCGGACGAGCCGGTGTCGGCCCTGGACGTGTCGATCCAGGCGCAGGTCGTGAACCTGCTGCAGAAGGTCCAGGAGGAGATGGGCATCGCCTTCCTCTTCATCGCCCACGACCTGGCGGTCGTGCGGCACTTCTCGCAGCGCGTCGCGGTGATGTACCTGGGCAAGGTCGTGGAGGTCGCCGACCGCGACTCCCTGTACAACCGGCCGCGCCACCCGTACACCCACGCCCTGCTGTCCGCGGTGCCCGAGGCCACGGTCGACGGCCCGCAGCGCGAGCGCATCCGCCTCGCCGGTGACGTGCCGTCGCCGATCAACCCGCCGACCGGCTGCCGGTTCCGCACCCGGTGCTGGAAGGCGCAGGAGAAGTGCGCGACGGACGAGCCGCCGCTGGTGCAGATCTCCGGCAACGCGGAGGGGCACCTGACCGCGTGCCACTTCCCGGAGGAGCCCACCATCAAGGGCGGCAAGGAGGTCGTCCTCGACCCCGCCCTGGCGTCCCTGGAGTCCGACTCCAAGTGACCCGTGCTCCGAAGGCCCCCCCGCCGCGGCGGGGGGCCTTCGGGCTTTCCGGACGCGGTACGCCACCGGCGCGGGAAGCCGGAACCCCTGCCCCGTCCGCCCGCGGAAGGCACCGGGGCGTCCACCGTGTGGGGGCGCGTGGGGTGCGGGGTGCGCCGTATGCGGTGATATTTGGGCCTAGGTCCTGCCCGCGGCCCAACCCCAGGAGGCACCCCATGCGCGGAGCCAGCCACCCCACCCCGTGGGTCGCCTGCGCCGTCGCCGCGGTCCTCGCGGTCACCGCGTCCGCCTGCGGCGGGGGCGGCGGCGGTGGGAGCGACGGCGTCCTGAGCTCCTCCTGGAGCGACCCGCAGAACCCCCTGGAGCCCGCCAACACCAACGAGGTCCAGGGCGGCAAGGTCCTCGACATGGTCTTCCGGGGCCTCAAGCGGTACGACCCCGGGACGGGCGAGGCCCGGGACATGGTCGCCGAGGCGATCGAGACGACCGACTCGCAGAACTTCACCGTCACCCTCAAGAAGGGCTGGACCTTCAGCAACGGCGAGAAGGTCACCGCCGGGTCCTTCGTCGACGCGTGGAACTACGCCGCCCACATCGACAACAAGCAGAACAACGCCCCGTTCTTCTCCGACATCGTCGGCTACGAGGACGTGCACCCCGAGTCCGGCGCCGCCCGGGCGAAGAGCATGCGCGGACTCGTCGTCAAGGACGAGCGCACCTTCACCGTCGCCCTGAAGGACAAGTTCTCCACCTGGCCCGAGACCCTCGGCTACCAGGCGTTCATGCCCCTGCCGCAGGCGTTCTTCACCGACCGCGCCGCCTGGCTGAACAAGCCCGTGGGCAACGGCCCGTACACCGTCGACTCGTACACCAGGGGCAGCGAGATGCGGCTGCGCCGCTGGGACGGCTACCAGGGCCCCGACAAGGCCCGGAACGCCGGTGTCGACCTGCGCGTCTACACCGACAACAACACCGCCTACCAGGACCTCATCTCCGGCAACCTCGACCTGGTCGACGACGTCCCCGCCCAGCAGCTCAAGAACGTCGAGAGCGACCTCGGCGACCGGTACATCAACCAGCCGGCCCTCATCCTCCAGACCCTGGTCTTCCCCCTCTACCGGCCCGAGTGGTCCAAGCCCGGCATGGAGAAGGTCCGCCTCGGCATCTCCAAGGCGATCAACCGGGAGCAGATCACCCGGCAGATCTACCAGGGCACCCGCACCCCCGCGAAGGACTGGACCTCCCCGGCCCTCGGCGAGAAGGGCGGGTACGCCGACCTCTGCGGCGACGCCTGCGTCTTCGACGCGGCCGAGGCCAAGCGGCTCATCGCCGAGGGCGGCGGCCTCCCCGGCGGCAGGATCACCCTGACCTCGAACGTCGACACCGGCTCCCACCGCCAGTGGATGGACGCCGTCTGCAACAGCGTCAACAACGTCCTGGGCCGCGGCCCCGTCTGCACCGTCAACCCCGTCGGCACCTTCGCGGACTTCCGCAACCAGGTCACGGAGGCCCGTGTCACCGGCGCCTTCCGCTCCGGCTGGCAGGCCGACTACCCGCTCATCCAGAACTTCCTGGAGCCCCTGTACTACACCGGCGCCTCCTCCAACTACGGCAAGTTCACCGACCGGCGCTTCGACGCCCTCGTCGACCGCGCCAACGCCGAAGCCGACCAGGCCGCCGCCGTCAAGCACTTCCAGGACGCCGAGCGCATCCTCGCCGCCCAGATGCCCGCCGTCCCCCTCTGGTACCAGAACGGCAGCGCCGGCTACTCCGAGCGGCTCTCCGACGTGAAGCTCAACCAGTTCAGCGTCCCCGTGTACGACCGGATCACGGTCGGCTGAGCCACCCGCACCCCGTCAGGAGGCCCCATGGGACGTTACGTCGTCCGGCGGCTGCTCCAGATGATCCCCGTGTTCATCGGGACCACCCTGCTGATCTTCCTCATGGTGTACGCGCTCGGCGACCCCGTCGCGGCGCTGTTCGGCGACAAGGCGCCCGACCCCGCCACCGCCGCCCGCATCCGCGAGGACCTCCACCTCGACGAGCCGCTGTGGAAGCAGTACCTGCTCTACATGGGGGCGATCTTCCGGGGCGACTTCGGCACCGCGTTCAACGGCCAGCGGGTCACCGAACTGATGGCCACCGCCTTCCCGGTGACGCTGCGCCTCACCCTCGTCGCCGTCGTCATCGAGATCGTCGTCGGCATCACCCTCGGCGTGGTCAGCGGCCTCAAGCGCGGCCGCCCCCTCGACACCGGGCTGCTCGTCGTCACCCTCGTCGTCATCTCCGTCCCCACCTTCGTCTCCGGGTACCTCCTGCAGTTCCTCCTCGGCGTGAAGTGGGGGTGGGTCAGCCCGTCCGTCTCCTCCGACGCCCGCCTCGACGAGCTGATCCTCCCCGGCGTCGTCCTCGCCCTCGTCTCCCTCGCGTACGTCACCCGGCTCAGCCGGACCTCCATCGCCGAGAACACCCGCGCCGACTACGTCCGCACCGCCATCGCCAAGGGCCTCCCGCGCCACCGCGTCATCACCCGGCACCTGCTGCGCAACTCCCTCATCCCCGTCGTCACCTTCATCGGCGCCGACGTGGGCGCGCTGATGGGCGGCGCCATCGTCACCGAGCGGATCTTCAACATCCACGGCGTCGGCTACCAGCTCTACCAGGGCATCCTCCGCAACAACTCGCCCACCGTCGTCGGCTTCGTGACGATCCTCGTGATCGTCTTCCTCGTGGCGAACCTGCTCGTCGACCTGCTCTACGCGGTCCTGGACCCGAGGATCCGCTATGCCTGAGCCCTACGAGAAGGGCCCGTACGAGAAGGGCCCGTACGAGAACCCGCGCGAGGCGATCGCCCCGACCGGCGCCGGCGGCGCCATGGACCTGGCCATGAGCGAGGCGGAGACCCTCGACAAGCGGGAGACCGAACCGACCGGCGAGGAGGGCACCCCGCCCGGCCCCGGCGGCAGGCCCCGCAGCCTGTGGACCGACGCCTGGCACCAGCTGCGCCGCAACCCCGTCTTCCTCGTCTCGTCGCTGCTCATCGCCTTCCTGGTGCTCATCGCGATCTGGCCGCAGGTCCTCACCGACGCCGACCCCCTCCGCTGCGACCTCGCCAAGTCGCAGGAGGGCTCGGAGCCCGGCCACCCCTTCGGGTACGACACCCAGGGCTGCGACGTGTACGCCCGCACCGTCCACGGGGCCCGCGCCTCCATCACCGTCGGGATCGCCGCCACCCTCGGCGCCGCCCTGCTCGGCAGCCTCCTCGGCGGGCTCGCCGGGTTCTTCGGGGGCTGGGGCGACGCCCTGCTGTCCCGTACCGCCGACGTCTTCTTCGGCATCCCCGTCGTCCTCGGCGGCCTGGTCTTCCTGTCCGTCGTCACCAGCACCACCGTGTGGCCCGTGGTCGGGTTCATCGTGCTGCTCGGCTGGCCGCAGATCGCCCGCATCGCCCGCGGCTCCGTCATCACCGCCGCACAGCACGACTACGTCCAGGCCGCCCGCTCACTGGGCGCCGGCAGCGGACGGCTCCTGCTGCGGCACGTCGCACCGAACGCCGTCGCCCCCGTCATCGTCGTCGCGACGATCGCGCTGGGCACCTACATCGCGCTGGAGGCGACGCTGTCGTTCCTCGGCGTCGGACTGCGCCCGCCCACGGTCTCCTGGGGGATCGACATCTCCAACGCCGCCCCGCAGATCCGCAACGCCCCCCACATGCTGCTGTGGCCCGCGGGCGCGCTGAGCCTCACGGTCCTCGCGTTCATCATGCTCGGCGACGCCGTTCGCGACGCCCTCGACCCCAAGCTGCGCTGAGGAGCCGCCCCATGCTGCTGGAAGTACGCGACCTGCACGTCGAGTTCCGCACCCGCGAGGGCATCGCCAAGGCCGTCAACGGCGTCACCTACTCCGTCGACGAGGGCGAGACGCTCGCCGTCCTCGGGGAGTCCGGCTCCGGCAAGTCCGTCACCGCCCAGGCCGTCATGGGCATCCTCGACACGCCGCCCGGCCGGATCACCGGCGGGCGGATCCTCTTCCAGGGCCGCGACCTGCTCACCCTCAAGGAGGACGAGCGGCGCAAGGTGCGCGGCGCCCGCATGGCGATGGTCTTCCAGGACGCCCTGTCCGCCCTCAACCCCGTCCTCACCGTCGGGGACCAGCTCGCGGAGATGTTCACCGTCCACCGCGGCGCGTCGAGGAAGGACGCCCGCGCCAAGGCCGTCGAGCTGATGGACCGCGTCCGCATCCCCGCCGCCCGCGAACGCGCCGGCCAGTACCCCCACCAGTTCAGCGGCGGCATGCGCCAGCGCATCATGATCGCCATGGCGATGGCCCTGGAACCCGCCCTCATCATCGCGGACGAACCCACCACCGCCCTCGACGTCACCGTCCAGGCCCAGGTCATGGAACTCCTCGCCGAGCTGCGGCGGGAACTGCGCATGGGCCTCGTCCTCATCACCCACGACCTCGGCGTCGTCGCGGACGTCGCGGACCGCATCGCCGTCATGTACGCCGGCCGGATCGTCGAGACGGCCCCCGTCCACGACCTGTACAGGGCGCCCGCCCACCCCTACACCCAGGGCCTGCTCGACTCCATCCCGCGCCTCGACCGGAAGGGGCGGGAGCTGTACGCCATCAGCGGCCTGCCGCCCAGCCTCACGGCGATCCCGACCGGCTGCCCCTTCCACCCGCGCTGCCCCCGCGCCCGCGACGTGTGCCGCACCGACGACCCCCCGCTGTACGAGGTCTCCGCCGACCGGCGCAGCGCCTGCCACTTCTGGCGGGAGACCCTCCGCAAGGAGCCCCTCGATGCCCCGCGCTGAGCCGATCCTGGAGGTACGGGACCTCGTCCGGCACTACCCGCTCACCCGGGGCGTCCTCTTCCGGAAGCAGGTCGGCGCGGTCAAGGCCGTCGACGGCGTCTCCTTCGAGCTGCGCCCCGGCGAGACCCTCGGCATCGTCGGCGAGTCCGGCTGCGGCAAGTCGACGGTCGCCAGGACGCTGGTCAACCTGGAACGCCCCACCTCCGGGTCCATCCGCTACCAGGGCGAGGACATCACGCGCCTGTCCGGGCGCGCCCTGAAGGCCGTGCGCCGCGACATCCAGATGGTCTTCCAGGACCCGTACACCTCGCTCAACCCCCGGATGACGGTCGGCGACATCGTCGGGGAGCCGTACGAGATCCACCCCGAGGTCGCGCCCAAGGGCGACCGCCGCCGCAGGGTGCGGGAGCTGCTGGAGGTCGTCGGCCTCAACCCCGAGCACGTCAACCGCTACCCGCACCAGTTCTCCGGCGGGCAGCGCCAGCGCATCGGCATCGCCCGGGGACTCGCCCTGCGGCCGCGGGTCATCGTCGCCGACGAACCGGTCTCCGCCCTCGACGTGTCCGTCCAGGCGCAGGTCGTCAACCTGATGGAGCGGCTCCAGGACGAGTTCGGCCTGTCGTACGTCTTCATCGCGCACGACCTGTCGATCGTCCGGCACATCTCCGACCGCGTCGGCGTCATGTACCTGGGCCGGATCGTCGAGACGGGCACCGACACCGAGATCTACGACCACCCCACCCACCCGTACACCCAGGCGCTGCTGTCCGCCGTGCCCGTACCCGACCCGGAGGCGCGGGAGCGCCGCGAGAGGATCCTCCTCTCCGGCGACGTGCCGTCCCCCGCCGACCCGCCGTCCGGCTGCCGCTTCCGCACCCGCTGCTGGAAGGCGCGCGAGCGGTGCGCCCTGGAGGTCCCGCTGCTCGCCGTCCCCGCGGCGTTCCGGGACGCCGGCACCCCCGCGCGGCACGACTCGGCGTGCCACTTCGCGGAGGAGCTCCCCGTCGTGGCCGGCGGGGCGGGGCCCCCGCGGGACCGGCCCGTCCCGGGGCCGCCGCCGCCCGGCGGGAGCGGGCCGCGGGCCGCGTAACCGGCAGGACACCCGGCCGACCCCGTCCCGATATACGGACACCCCATCCTGGATCCCGTACGGCCGTGCGGGTGCCGTGGACCGGCCGGGACGCCCTGTCGCGCCCCGGCCGGTCACCCGCCGGGCCGGAAGGTCCCCCGCCGGGCCGGTCGCCCGCCCGGGGCGCCGCGGCGGCGGGAGGGGCCCGGCGATCCCGTTCACCCCAGGCCCAGGGACCGCTTCAGGAAGTCCACCTGGAGCAGCAGCAGGTTCTCGGCGACCTCCTCCTGCGGGGTCATGTGGGTCACGCCCGTCAGCGGCAGCACCTCGTGGGGGCGGCCCGCGGCCAGCAGCGCCGACGACAGCCGGAGCGTGTGGGCGGCCACCACGTTGTCGTCCGCCAGACCATGGACGATCATCATGGGCCGGGCCGGCTCCCGCGCCTCCACCAGGCCGTCGTCCCACACCAGCGAGCCCGCCCGGTAGACCTCCGGCACCTCCTGGGGGAGGCCGCCCAGGTACCGCTCGGTGTAGTGGGTGTCGTACAGCCGCTGGTCCGTCACCGGGGCGCCCACCACCGCCGCGTGGAACACGTCGGGGCGCCGCAGCACCGCGAGCCCCGCCAGCCAGCCGCCGTACGACCAGCCCCGGATCGCCACCCGCCCCAGGTCCAGCGGGAACCGCCCGGCCAGCCCCTCCAGCGCCGCCACCTGGTCGTCCAGCGCCAGGGTCTGCCGTCCCGCGATCGCCTTCTCCCAGGCCGGCGAACGGCCCGGCGTGCCCCGCCCGTCCGCGACGACCACCGCGAAGCCCTGGTCCGCGAACCACTGGGACGTCAGGTGCGGGTCGTGCGCCGCCACCACCCGCTGCCCGTGCGGCCCGCCGTACGGGTCCACCAGGACCGGCAGCGGCCCGTCCCCCTCCCGGTACGCGCGGGGCAGCAGCACCGCGCACGGCACCCGCCGCGGTCCCGACACGGTGAGCGCGAGCCGCGGCGACAGCACCGGCGTCTCGGCGTACGACGCGACCACCGCGATCTGCCGCCCGTCCCGCAGCACCCGCACCCGCGTCCCCGGCCCGTCCGGCACCGCCGACGCCAGCACGGTCACCGGGCCGCCGCGGACCGCCCGGTGGACGCCCGGCCCCTCGGAGACCCGCTCCACGCCCCGCCCACTCACCCGGTACACATGGATCTGGCCAATTTCCGGGTCATCCGCCCCTTCGCCCGCCGAGGCCGAAACCAGTACGTCCCCGTCCCCTACGTCCAGTACGCCCCGAATGTGCAACCCCCCGTCCGTGAGCGGGCGCTCGCCCACCACCAACACGCGCGCCCCGTCCTCCTCCGCGACGCGCACGAGCCGCCCGTCCGGCGCCCACGCCGGCGCACCCGGGACCAGTTCCAGCCACCGGGCGTCCTCCTCGACGTGGACCGTCCGCGTCGCCCCGGAGTCCGTGTCGACCGCCAGGTACCGCTGAGTGCGCTGGTCGCGGGCCTGCACCAGCAGCAGCGGCGCTCCCGCCGAGGACCAGTGCACCCGCGCCAGGTACGGGTACCGGACCCGGTCCCACACGACCTCCGTCCGCTCCCCGCCGGCCACCCCGACCAGGAACAGGCGCACGTCCGCGTTGTCCGTGCCCGCCGCCGGGTACGCCACGCGCGCCGGCTCCCGGTCCGGGTGCGCCGGGTCGGAGATCCACCACCGCCGCACGGCGCCGTCGTCCACCCGCGCCACCAGCAGCCGGTCCGACCCCGGTGACCACCAGAAGCCCCGCGAGCGGCCCATCGACTCGGCCGCCACGTGCTCGGCCAGCCCGTACGTCACGTCCTCGCCCTCGGGTTCCGCGAGCACCCGGTCCACCGCGCCGGCCCCGTGGGCCCCCGCCGTCCCGTGCGCCCCTCGCGCCCCGTCCGCCTCCACGGGGACCACCCGCAGCGCCCCGCGCGCCACGTACGCCACCAGCCGCCCGTCCGGCGACGGCCTCGGGTCGATCACCGGCCCGGTCGCGGGCAGCCGGCGGGCCGTCCCGGCCCGCAGCTCCGCCACGTACAACCCGCCCGACAGGGTGAACGCCGCCAACTCCACGGCGGCGTCCGTCGCGTAGTCCACCACGCCCCCCGCCGTCTCGCGGCCGCGCTCCCGGCGCGTGCGCTCCTCGGCCGACAGGTGCTCCTCGGCGCCGCCGAGCAGGACCGGAGGATCGGCGGCGACCCGCTCGCGGGCCCCGTCGCCGTCGAGGTCGAGGACGTACAGCCGGTTGACCGGGTCCGTCCCCGAGGAAGAGCGCAGGAAAACGATCCGTGAACCGTCGGGCGCCACGGTGAACGACCGGGGTGCGCCGAGCGTGAAGCGCCGTGTACGCGCGTACTGGCGGGGGAACGTGGGCTGTTGCCGGGAGGTCATGTGACCGAAACTAGCGGCTGTGCGCCCCCCAATGCTGCCGTGCACCGATCGGTGCGTGGGGACGGAAAGTTATGATCCGTAGCGCAAGGTGGGTATGAACCCCCTGGCACATGCTCGCTGCCCGTTCCCGATCGATATGTATGGAGGTGAACCGCCGTGGCACTCTCGATTTCGGCGGTGGTGCTGCTGGCGATCGTCGTCTTCCTGCTCATCCGGAAATCGGGGCTGAAGGCCGGGCACGCGGTCGTCTGCATGCTGCTGGGCTTCTATCTGGCGAGCTCCTCCATCGCCCCCACCGTCAGTCAGCTCACCACCAGCGTGGCGGGCATGATCGGCAACCTCAAGTTCTAGGGGCCGCCTCCCGGAGCGGACCTCGTAGGGTGTCCGTATGACGGATCTCCCCACCCGTCGTCTGCTCCTGGTGCACGCGCACCCCGACGACGAGTCGATCAACAACGGCGCCACCATGGCCAGGTACGCGGCCGAGGGCGCCCGGGTCACCCTGGTGACCTGCACACGGGGCGAGGAGGGCGAGGTCATCCCGCCCGCCCTCGCCCATCTCGCACCCGACCGCGACGACCGGCTCGGGCCCCACCGCGTCGGCGAACTCGCCGCCGCGATGAGGGAGCTGGGCGTCACCGACCACCGCTTCCTCGGCGGCCCGGGACGCTTCCGCGACTCCGGCATGATGGGCGTCCCGCAGAACCACCGCGAGGGCGCCTTCTGGAGCACCCCCGTGGACACCGCGGCGGCGTACCTGGTGGAGGTCGTCCGGGAGGTCCGCCCCCAGGTCCTGGTGACGTACGACCCCGACGGCGGGTACGGCCACCCCGACCACGTCCAGGCCCACCGCGTGGCCATGCGCGCCGCCGACCTGGCCGCCGACCCGGCGTACCGGCCCGACCTGGGCGCGCCCCACACCCTCGCGAAGATCTACTGGAACCGGGTGCCCCGCTCGGTCGCCGAGGAGGGCTTCGCCGCCCTGCGCGCCGCGACCGGACCGGCCTTCCCCGGCATCGCCGACCTCGCGGACGTACCGGGCGTGGTCGACGACGAGCTGATCACCACCGAGATCGACGGCACCGCGTACGGGGACCGCAAGACCGCCGCCATGTGTGCGCACGCCACACAAATCGCCGTGCGGGGACGGTTCTTCGCCCTGTCCAACGACCTCGGGCAGCCCATCTTCCTCCACGAGTACTACCAGCTGGTGCGGGGCGCCTCCGGCGCTCCCGCGGGGGAGCGGGAGACCGACCTGTTCGCGGGGGTGGCCGCATGAACGCCGCGGTGAAGGCCGTCGTGCACGCGGTGCTCGCCGCGCTCGGCGTCCTCGTGGGGCTGGCCGGCGCGCTCGTCCAGGCCGCCTGGCTCCCCGGCGGGCTGCTGCTCGCCCTGCTGGCGACGGCGTCCCTCTTCTACGGGGGACTGCGCGCCGCCGGAGGGCAGTCGGGCGTGGTGTCGTCCGGCGCGGGCTGGCTGGCGGCCGTCGTGGCGGTCGGCTTCGGGCGCGGCGAGGGCGACAAGGTCCTCTGGGGCGGACTGGCCGACCTGGTGTTCGTCCTCGGCGGCATGGCACTCGCTGTGATGTGCGCCACCCTCTCCGTGCTGCCGCAACAACGGCGGCGGACGGGGCCACTTGACGGTGGACATGCCCGAACTTGAGGGGCCGTGACCGGTGGTGTTCCCCCCGGCAGGGGGTGGTGCGGTGACGGCGGACAGTATGGTGGTGCGCGCCGCCGGGCGCCCGTGGGTGTGTGAGCGGGCGGCGGAGCCAACCGGGAGATCCTGCTTTGAGTCGTGAAACTGACACGTCGTCCTCCGGGCCCCAGGGGCGTGGTGGAGCCGCGTACCCCTCGGGCACACCGCCGTACGGTTCGCCCCAGTACCAGGAGGCGTCCGGGGGCGGCGCGCCCGCGCAGCCCGAGGAGAAGAAGACCGAAACGACCCTGACCACCCGCATCCGGATCAACATCCCGGGTTCGCGGCCCATCCCGCCGGTCGTCGTGCGCAAGCCGGTGAACGGGGACGGTCAGGACGCGCCGGCGGGCGAGGCCGAGCAGGAGGGCCCCGCCGAACGGACGGCGCAGACGCCCCGCCCCGACGTGGACGAGCCGAAGCCGGCCGCCGCGCCGGAGAAGCCCGCCAGCGACTGGTTCGCCCCGCGCAAGCCTCCCGCCGCGGGCACCCCCGGCGCCGACGCCGCCCCGCCCGACGCCGGCCCGGTCACCGGTACGGGACCGGGCACCGGTCCGGGCGCGGACCTGCGCGCCGACGACGGCGGCTACGCGGCGCCGGCCGCCACCGCGCCGCAGGACGGGCCCCGGGGCGGGCCGGCCGCCGGCGCCCCCGGCCTGCCGTACTTCTCGGACGGGTCGAACACCCCCTCCGGCCCGACGACGGGCCCCGCCTTCGGCACCGCCGCGCTGCGGGCCACGAGCACCCGCGCACCGGGCGGCGCCCCGGCCGGCGGGATGTCCGACGACACCGCGATCCTCACCCCGCAGAAGGCGCCCTCGGGCCCGCCGCCCGGCCAGGTCTCGGGCGACACGCTCACGAGCGGCCTCCCCGTCGTCCCGCAGGACGACCGGGAGGCGCCCGCGCCGTCGCCGTTCCCGATGACGGGCCCCGCCCGCGCGACCGGCGGACCCGGCGCGACCGGCGGACCCGGCGCGTACGACGACCCGTTCGAGGCGTACCCGCCGGTCCTCGACGAGCCCGCCCCCGAGGCGCCCGCCCCCACCCCGCCGCCGGCCACCCGCGCCGCGCCCGCCCCCGCGAAGAAGGGCCGCTCCAAGCTGGTCCTCCTCGCCGTGGGCGTGGTCGTCGCCGCCGGCGTCGCCTACGGCGCGGGGCTGCTCCTCAACCAGGCCGACGTGCCGAAGGGCACCACCGTCCTGGGCGTCGACATCGGCGGCTCCACGAAGGAGGACGCCGTCCAGAAGCTGGACGGCGTGCTCGGCGCGCGCGCCGCGACGCCGCTGAGGCTGGAGGTCGGCGGACAGGACCGCACGCTCGCCCCCGACAAGGCGGGCCTGACCCTGGACAGCCAGGCGACCGTCCGCGCCGCCGCCGGCAGCGACTACAACCCCGTCTCCGTGATCGGCTCCCTGTTCGGCGTCGAGCGCGTCGCCGAGCCGGTCATCCCGGTCGACGAGGAGAAGCTGGGCGTCGCCCTGGCCGGCCTGGGCGGCGGCTCCGGCGGGGTCACCGAGGGCACCATCAGGTTCGAGCCAGGCAAGGCCGTCCCCGTACCGGGCAAGGCCGGCGCGGTGCTGGACGTCCAGCGGTCGATGATCTTCGTCAGGGACGCGTACCGCGCCCAGGTCGAGACGGGCCGGGCGAACGTCGTGGAGCTGCCCGTCGCCACCCGCGAACCGATGGTCGGGCAGGCCGAGATCGACCGGGCGATGAAGGAGTTCGCCGAGCCCGCGATGTCCGGCCTGATCACCATCAAGGCCGGCGGCAAGCAGATCCAGTTCGGCCCCCAGCGGTCGCTGCCGCAGATCCTGTCCATGAAGGCGGTCGGCAAGAGGCTGGAGCCGTACTACGACAAGGCGGCCATCAACCGCCTCCTCGACGGCACCTTCGACGGCGTCATGATCACCAAGGGTGACGGCAAGAAGCACCAGCTGTCGGTGGACGACGTGGCCGCCGCCATGCACAAGGCCCTCCTCGGCACCTCCGAGGCCGAGCGCACGGTCACCATCGAGCTCGACCCGCAGGGCTAGGGAGTGTCTTCAAAGTAGCGTCGTTCGCCCGCAGGGCAGGCGGACGGGACTTTGGAGACACGACCCAGGCGCCGTCCCGGACGGCGAAGGGCCGCCCCCGCCGTCGGCGGGGGCGGCCCTTCCCGCGTGCGGCTCGGATCCCGCCGTCGTACGGGGAGACCACCGGTCCCCGCCCGCGCCGGCACCCCTGTGGCAAAAGGCCGCTGACGCGCCGGAAGCCGGGAAGCCGCGGCGCGGCCGGCCGGCCCGGGTCAGTTGAGCCGGGCCCGCGCCGCGCGCGCGTGGGCGCGCAGGGTGGTGGCGGCGGCCGGCTCCACCGCGGCGACCACGTCCGCGTACGCGTCGATCTCCGCCGCGCCCGCCAGGAAGTCCCCCCGCTGGACGAGGAGCTGCGCCCGCTCGTACCGCAGCCGCGCCGGGTGCGAGGGCAGCAGCAGCGCCAGCTCCACCGCCCACAGCGCCACGTCGGAGCGCTCGGGCCGCCCGGCCGCCCAGGCGCGGATGTTGTTCAGGATGCGCAGCACCATGTCCAGCGGGTCCGCGGGCACCAGCATCGACGGCCGCAGCCGCTCCCCGGTGGCGCCCGCCACCAGCAGCTCCGCGTCCGCGCCGGTCAGCGGACGGCCCCCGGCGAACGGGTCCGCCAGCACCTGCTCGCCCGGGTCCCCGAACCCGACGACGAAGTGGCCCGGCAGCGCCACCCCGTACACGGGGGCGCCCGCCCGCCGCGCCACCTCCATCCACACCGCGGACAGCAGGATCGGCAGCCCCCGGCGGCGCCGCAGCACGTGGTGGAGCAGCGACGACTCCAGGTGCCGGTAGTCGCCGGGCGTCCCGTGGAAGCCGCACCGGTCGCCGAGCAGCGAGGCCAGCGCCGCCGTCCAGGCCCGCGGCGACTTCGGCCCGTACGGCAGCAGCCCCGCCAGCCGGTCCAGCTCGATCTCGGCGGCGTCCAGCTCGGCCTCGCCCAGCTCCGGCTCCGCCACGGCGCCGATCAGCAGGCACAGCTCCGCCAGGCCGGGCCGCTCCTCGCGGGCCGCCCGCGCGAACCGGGTCCGCCACCGGTCGGGTTCGGGATGGTCGTGCATACGCCTCGCGTACCCCTCAGGAGGTGCGGAAGTGGTGGTAGTGGTGGTGGACCGTGAAGCCCATGCCGCCGTACAGGGCGCGCGCCGCGTCGTTGTCGCTCTCCACCTGGAGCCAGGCGGCCGACGCGCCCTCCTCCAGGGCGCGGGCGGCGAGGGCGGCCATCACCGCCCGGGCCAGGCCCCGCCGACGGTGCGCCGGGTCGACCTCCACGGCCATGAACCCCGCCCACCGGCCGTCGACCACGCACCGGCCGATCGCCACCGGCTCCCCGCCCCCGCCCGCCAGGGAGGCGAACCACACCGAGGGCCCGGCGGTCAGGACCCGCACCACGTGCGGTCCGGGCTCGCCCACCCGCTGGTACCGGCCCAGCCACGCCGCGTCCGGCGTGCGGGACAGGGCCACGCGGCCGGTGTCGGCGGCCAGGTCGGCGACGGGCGCGAGCCCCCCGGTCCGCACCTCCGCCGAGACCTCGCGCCGCCAGCCCCGCTCCTCCAGGGCGGCGCACAGCCCCTCCTGGGTGCCCTCGGCGCCGGTCGCGGCCTGCACGTACGGGGGCAGCCCCCGCTCCCCGTACCAGTCGCGCACCCGTGCGAGGGCGTCGTCGAGGGGCAGGCCGGGGTCGCCGAGCGGGAGGACGGAGTTGGCCCGGCGGGTGAACCCGTGCGCGGCGCGCAGGGTCCACTGCCCGAGCGGTTCGCTCTCCACCGGCTGCCAGGCCCGGGCCTGGACCCGCGCCAGCTCCTCGAAACCCGCCGCGGGGCCGCGCCTGCGGGCCGGGGCGGGCGGGACCACCTTGCCCGCGACCAGGGACGATTCCGCGATGCGGACGCTCTCCCCGGTTCTTCGTGTGATCAGCAACACACCTTCGGTCCAGGATGTGAGAACCCCGACGGTGTCGGTGAACCCACCCGCGCCGGAGCCCGTTTCCCCCACCCGGCGGACAGAAACCCGTTTGCCCACGTCAGAAGGTGTGATCCGGACCTCAAGCCGTCCGCCCGCAGTGAACTCCACAGCTCTGTTCGCCCCTCCTGTTCGGATCGTCTCCAAGAACGGAGATACTAGGGGCGGGCATCGACGACGCCGCGCTCCCGCGCAGAGCCAGCCCTACCAAGGAGGAACGACAGCGTGACCTACGTCATCGCGCAGCCTTGTGTCGACGTGAAGGACAAGGCGTGCATCGAGGAGTGCCCCGTCGACTGCATCTACGAGGGCCAGCGGTCCTTGTACATCCATCCGGACGAATGCGTCGACTGCGGGGCCTGTGAGCCGGTCTGCCCGGTCGAGGCGATCTTCTACGAGGACGACACCCCGGAGGAGTGGAAGGACTACTACAAGGCGAACGTCGAGTTCTTCGATGAGCTCGGCTCGCCCGGTGGTGCCTCCAAGCTCGGTCTGATCGAGCGCGACCACCCCTTCATCGCCGCCCTGCCGCCGCAGAACGGCTGATCGCTTATCCCTCGTCGTCGGTCCCGTACGGCCTTCCCGCCGTACGGGGCCGCGGCGTTCGTGCCCGCGGCGCGCCCGAGCGCCGCACCCACGAGAAAGTGAGCACCGTGTCCGGAGTCTCCTCCCGCCTTCCCGTCTTCCCGTGGGACAAGCTGGAGCCGTACAAGAAGACGGCCGCGGCCCACCCCGACGGCATCGTCGACCTGTCGGTCGGCACCCCGGTGGACCCCGTGCCCGAGCTGGTCCGCCGAGCCCTGGTCGAGGCGGCCGACTCGCCCGGCTACCCCACCGTCTGGGGGCCGCAGGCCCTGCGCGACGCGATCACCGGCTGGTGCGAGCGCCGGCTCGGCGCCCGCGACGTCGCCCACACCAACGTCCTGCCGGTCGTCGGCTCCAAGGAACTGGTGGCGTGGCTGCCGATCCAGCTGGGCCTCGGTCCGGGCGACCGGGTCGCCTACCCGCGGCTCGCCTACCCGACGTACGAGGTCGGCGCCCGCCTCGCCGGGGCCACCCCGGTCGTGTACGACGACCCGACCGAGCTGGACCCGGACGGGCTCCGGCTGCTGTGGCTGAACTCCCCGTCCAACCCGACGGGCAAGGTCCTCGCGAAGGACGAGCTGACCCGGATCGTCGCCTGGGCGCGCGAGCACGGCGTGCCGGTCTTCAGCGACGAGTGCTACCTGGAGCTGGGCTGGGAGGCCGACCCGGTCTCCGTGCTGCACGCGGACGTGTGCGGCGGCTCGTACGAGGGGATCGTCGCCGTCCACTCCCTGTCCAAGCGCTCCAACCTGGCCGGCTACCGGGCCGCCTTCGTCGTGGGCGACGCCGCGGTGCTGGGCGAGCTGCTCCGGATCCGCAAGCACGGCGGGATGATGGCACCCGCCCCGGTGCAGGCGGCGACGGTCGCGGCGCTGGGCGACGACACCCACGTGCGCGAGCAGCGCGGGCGGTACGCGGAGCGGCGGACCGCCCTGCGGACGGCGCTGGTGGCGCACGGCTTCCGCATCGAGCACAGCGAGGCCGGCCTCTACCTGTGGGCCACCCGCGACGAGCCCTGCTGGGACACCGTCGGGTACCTGGCGGACCTGGGCGTCCTGGTCGCGCCGGGCGACTTCTACGGCACGGCGGGGGAGCGGTTCGTCCGGGTCGCGTTCACGGCGACGGACGAGCGGGTCGCCGCGGCGGTCAAGCGCCTCGGCTGACGGCCGCCCCGCCGGCGTACGGCGACGGGAGGGGCCCGTACCGCGTCGTGCGGTACGGGCCCCTCCGTGCTTCCGCGGGTGCGGGCGCGAGGTCAGCCGAGCGGGCCGGAGACCGGCAGGCCGCCCAGGAGGGCGCCGCCCGGCAGGCCGCCCGGCAGGCCGCCCGCGGCGGTGTCGCCGGCGAGGCCGCCCGCGCCGTGCGTGACGTCGCCGACGGCCTTGTGGGCGATCGGCGCGGCCTCCTCGACCACGGCGTCGAGGGCCGGGCCGGCGGCCGGGCCCACCTGCTCGACGGCCTTGCCGCTCGCGAGGTCCGAGACGGCCAGCGAGGCGCCGCCCACGGTGTCGGTGACCTGCGCGGTGTCGGGGGCGGTGACGCCGCCGGTGAGGTCGGCGGTCTGGGGGAGGTCCACGGCGCTCGCGGAGCCGGCCGCACCGACCACGGAGGCCGCTCCCGCTGCGGTGAGCAGCGCGGCACTGGCGATCCGGCGGGTCAGGGGGAGGGACATGATGCTCCTTCGACGGAGAAGAGGTCGTGTGGTTGTGATGCCTGTCCGACGATCGGACGCTGTGACAACCGCTCGGAGGCCGGGGGAGGTTGCGGTGGCTCCGGGTAAAGAGTTGGCAATGCGCCGAGGGACCCGCCCCTCCCAAAACCGGGCAAACAAAAGACCCCGGGAAGACACGCAGAATCGTCCCTCCGCAGGTTTCCCCGGAGGGATCCGCGCCCGCCCGGCAGCGGCCGCGCCCCCCGCCCGGAACGGGGTCCGGGAGGGGTGAAGTAGCCCGGTCGGGGGAGTCCCCGGACGTATGGCCGAACGCCACCCGGACGTGTCGCTGTCACTCCGTGAGAAGAATCGACTACTATGCGGCGTCGCCTCGGGGGTCTACTCCGCGACCCTGATGACGACCGCGGCCGTCCCCGCCCCCGTGCCGGGCTCCGCCCTGCGCCAACCCCCGTCGGCCTCCCGCACGCTCCACACGCGGCCCGCGTACGCGACCTCCACGACGCCCAGCGCGTCCGCCCGCGCCACCGCCCACTGCGCCAGCTCCCAGCCGCGCCGCGGCGCACCGTCCGGCACGCCGCCCTCCGGCCCCGCGGAGTCCACCCGCGCGGGCACCGGCACCGTCACCGTCCGGGCCCCGCCGTCCGGCGCCGGGCTCGCGGACGCCGCCCCGCCCGGCGCGCCGCCCTTGCCGTCACCCGGGTCCGCCGGCGCCCCGGCCAGCACGCCCGCGCCGAACGCCCGCACCAGCTCGCCCCGCACCCGCTCCGGGTCCCCGGGGCGCGACCCGCGCAGCGGGGCGCACGTCAGCGACGCCGCCGAACGCCCGGTCAGCGCCGCGGCCAGCAGTGCCGCGTCCGGCTCGTGCTTCGCGTACGCCTGCGGGAAGCCGCTGCGCTGCACGCGCTGCGCGGCCACCGTCAGGGGCAGCCGCGAGTACCCCGGCACCTCCGCCAGCCGGTCGTAGAAGATGCCCGCCGAGTACACCGGGTCCATGATCTGCTCGGCCGTGCCCCAGCCCTGCGACGGCCGCTGCTGGAACAGCCCGAGCGAGTCCCGGTCGCCGTAGTCGATGTTGCGCAGCGCCGACTCCTGCAGCGCGGTCGCCAGCGCGATCGTCACCGCCCGCTCGGGCATCCCGCGCGTGGTGCCCACGGCGGAGATCGTCGCGGCGTTCGCCGCCTGCTCGGGGGAGAGGGCGTACGTGTGGCTGCCGCTGCCGACCGTGCACCGCGGCGTGCCACCGCCGCCCGACTCGTACTGCAGCGCCAGGTAGCCGGCGACGGCCAGCAGGACGGCGGACGCCACCGCGATCCGGGCGCGGCGGCCGCGGCGGCGACGGGGGGAGGGGACGGCGGGCTCGGACACGCAGCCAACCGTACTAGGGGCCGGGATAGGGTCGGCACATGCCTGACTCCAAGCCCGAAGTGCCCCTCAGCACCGCTCTGGACCTCACGTTGGACGGCCCCGCGCTGACCGCCGCGCTCGTGGACTTCCCCTCCGTCAGCGGCACCGAGAAGCCGCTCGCGGACGCCATCGAGCAGGCCCTGCGGACCCTCCCGCACCTGACGGTCGACCGCCACGGCAACAACGTCGTCGCCCGCACCCGCCTCGGCCGCGCCGAGCGGGTCGTCCTCGCCGGCCACATCGACACCGTGCCGATCGCCGACAACGTCCCCTCCCGGCTGGACGAGGACGGCGTCCTGTGGGGCTGCGGCACGTCCGACATGAAGTCCGGCGTGGCCGTCCAGCTCCGCATCGCCGCGACCGTCCCCGAGCCCAACCGCGACCTGACGTTCGTCTTCTACGACAACGAGGAGGTCGCCGCCCACCTCAACGGCCTCGGGCACGTGGCCACCGCGCACCCCGACTGGCTGGCGGGCGACTTCGCCATCCTGCTGGAGCCGTCCGACGGCCAGGTCGAGGGCGGCTGCCAGGGCACCCTGCGCGTCAGCCTCACCCTGAGGGGCGAGCGCGCCCACTCGGCCCGCTCCTGGATGGGCTCCAACGCCGTCCACGCCGCCGCGCCCGTCCTGGCCCGCCTCGCCTCCTACGAGCCGCGCCGCCCGGTCATCGACGGCCTGGAGTACCACGAGGGCCTCAACGCCGTCGGCATCACCGGCGGCGTCGCCACCAACGTCATCCCCGACGAGTGCACCGTCGTCGTGAACTTCCGCTACGCCCCCGACCGCACCCCGGAGGAGGCGGAGAAGCACGTGCGGGAGGTGTTCGCCGACTGCGGCGTGGACGAGTTCGTCGTCGACGACCACTCCGGCGGGGCCCTCCCCGGCCTCGCCCACCCGGCCGCGGCGGCGTTCATGGAGGCGGTCGGCGGCACCGCCCACCCGAAGTTCGGCTGGACCGACGTGGCCCGCTTCAGCGCGCTCGGCGTGCCGGCCGTGAACTACGGACCCGGCAACCCCATCTTCGCGCACAAGCGGGACGAGCACGTCGTGGTCGACCGGATCACCCACTGCGAGCGACGCCTGTACGACTGGCTCACTGCCTGACGGCCGCAATTTCGCCACTCGTCACATTTCCCGCCCTACGCTGAGCCCAGCAAACGATGTTCAGCGGAGGGAGCAGATCATGGGGAACCCCGAGGCCGAAGGACTGCGATCCCTGGCGGAACAGCGGCTGGGGCCGGTGCTCCGCCGCAGGGAACAGGTCCAGCCGGGTACCGCCGACCAGCGGCTGCTGGACACCGCGGGCGACGCGGACTGGGTCCACACCGACCCCTGGCGGGTCATGCGGATCCAGTCCGAGTTCGTCGAGGGCTTCGGCGCGCTCGCCGAACTGCCCTCCGCCATCAGCGTCTTCGGCTCGGCCCGCACCCCGGCCGGCACACCCGAGTACGAGGCCGGCGTGAAGCTCGGCAGGGCCCTCGTCGAGGCGGGCTTCGCGGTGATCACGGGCGGCGGGCCGGGAGCGATGGAGGCCGCGAACCGGGGCGCGCGGGAGGCGAAGGGCGTCTCGGTCGGCCTGGGTATCGAGCTGCCCTTCGAGCAGGGCCTCAACCCGCACGTCGACATCGGCGTCAACTTCCGCTACTTCTTCGTGCGGAAGACGATGTTCGTGAAGTACGCCCAGGGGTTCGTCGTCCTGCCGGGCGGCCTGGGCACGCTGGACGAGCTCTTCGAGGCGCTGACCCTCGTCCAGACCCGCAAGGTCACCCGCTTCCCGATCGTCCTGTTCGGCACGGAGTACTGGTCGGGCCTGGTCGACTGGCTCCGCGGCACGGTCATCGCCCAGGGCAAGGCCGCCGAACGCGACCTGATGCTCTTCCACGTGACCGACGACGTGGACGAGGCGGTCGCCCTGGTCAGCAAGGAAGCCGGGCGCTGAGCGCGACCGCCCGGCGCGGGGCCGGCGCGACCCGACCGGTCACGCCAGCCCCCGCCGGGCGACGGCCGGCTCGCGGTGCCCCGCGATGGCCGCCACCATGTCCAGCACCTGCCGCGTCTCGGCGACCTCGTGCACCCGGTACACCTGGGCCCCCAGCCACGCCGACACCGCCGTCGTCGCCAGCGTCCCGACCACCCGCTCCTTGACCGGCCGGTCCAGCGTCTCGCCCACGAAGTCCTTGTTCGACAGGGACACCAGCACCGGCCACCCCGTCTCCACCATCTCCCCGAGCCGCCGCGTGGCCTCCAGCGAGTGCCGGGTGTTCTTCCCGAAGTCGTGCCCCGGGTCGATCAGCACCGACTCCCGCGGCACGCCCAGCGCCACGGCCCGCTCGGCCAGCCCGACCGTCACGCGCAGGATGTCCGCCATCACGTCGTCGTACGTGGCCCGGTGCGGCCGCGTCCGCGGCTCGGCGCCGCCCGCGTGGGTGCACACCAGCCCCGCCCCGTACCGCGCCGCGACCTCCGCGAGCTTCGGGTCGACGCCGCCCCACGCGTCGTTCAGCAGGTCCGCCCCGGCCTCGCACACGGCCTCGCCGACCTCGTGCCGCCAGGTGTCGACGCTGATCACCACGTCGGGGTGGCGCCGCCGCACCTCCGCCACGAAACCGACCGTGCGCCGCGCCTCCTCCTCGGCGTCGACCTCCTCGCCGGGTCCCGCCTTCACCCCGCCGATGTCGATGATCGCCGCCCCCTCGGCCACCGCCTGCTCGACCCGGGCGAGGGCGGGCTCGTCGCGGAAGGTGGCCCCCTGGTCGTAGAAGGAGTCCGGGGTCCGGTTCACGATCGCCATGACCACCGGCTCGTGCGCGTCGAATTCGCGTCGTCCCAGGCGCAGCATCCCGTAAGTCCTCCTCGCGTAACGTCCCTGCGACCCTAACCGCCGTGACCGCATGGCACGATCGGCACCGGACGTTTTACGCTCCATGTTTCCGGCCCCGGGAGAGGCGCACTGTGTTCTGGTTCTTGGCTGTAGCGATGGTCGTCGTCGTGGCCGCGGTGACCCTCGCGGTGGTCGGCGGCGCGGAGAACGAGGTGCTGCCCGAGGCGCCCCCGGAGCACGTGGCCGACCCCCTGCCGCTCACCCGGCCGGTCAGCCGCTTCGACATCGAGGCGCTGCGGCTGCCGCTGGCGCCCCGCGGCTACCGGATGAACGAGGTCGACGACGTCCTGGACCGGCTGGCCGCCGAACTCGCCGAGCGGGACGCCCGGATCGCGGAGCTGGAGTCCGCGCTGGCCGGCGCGCAGGCCACGGCGTCCGGCCGCACGGACCTCTTCGCCGAGCACCCCCGGCACGACGAGCCCGCCGGCCCCGGCACGCACGACGACCGCCACGCGTACGACGACCGCGACCGCGGCGCGTACGGGGGCCGCGGCGGCGACGCGTACGACGACCGTGACGGCGACGCGTACGGCGCCCACGAGTACGGCGACCGGGGCCACGACCGGCACGACGAGCACGACGAGCACGGGGGGCACGACGGCCGCGGGACGCGCGGGGGCCGCGACGCGCGGGACGGGGAGGGCGACCGGTGACCGGCGGGGCCGTACCCGGACCGGACGGCGCGCCGCGCTGCCCGTGGGGCCTTTCGACGCCCGACTACCTGCCCTACCACGACGAGGAGTGGGGCCGCCCGGTCCACGGCGACGACGCGCTGTTCGAACGGCTCTGCCTGGAGGCGTTCCAGTCCGGCCTGTCGTGGATCACGATCCTGCGCCGCCGGGAGGGCTTCCGGCGGGCCTTCGCCGGTTTCCGGATCGCCGCGGTGGCCGCGTTCACGGAGGCCGACCGGGAGCGGCTGCTCGCCGACGAGGGCATCATCCGCAACCGCGCCAAGGTCGACGCGACGCTCGCCAACGCGCGCGTCCTCACCGGGTGGGAGCCCGGCGAGCTCGACGACCTGATCTGGTCCCACGCGCCGGACCCGGCGGCCCGCCCGGTCCCGCGCACCCTCGCGGACGTCCCCGCGGTCACGCCCGAGTCGACGGCCCTGGCGAAGGCCCTGAAGCAGCGCGGCATCCGCTTCGTCGGGCCCACCACGGCGTACGCGCTGATGCAGGCGTGCGGCCTGGTCGACGACCACCTGGCGGACTGCGTCGCCCGCACCGCGCGCCCGGCCCCCGCGGCGGCTCCGGCCCCCTAGGGAGTGTCTTCGAAACGGCGTCGTCCGCCCGCCGGCCGGCAGACGGGACTTCGAAGACACGACCTAGCGGCCGACGTACCTCGGCTTCTCCTTCGCGAGGAACGCCTCCACCGCGATCCGGTGGTCCTCGGAGGCGCCCGCCCGGGTCTGGAGCTCGTCCTCCTTCTCCAGCGTCTGCGCGAGGCTGTGCCCGGCGCCGTACGCCATGGCCTCCTTGATCGACGCGTACGCGAGCGTGGGGCCCGCCGCGAGGGCGCGGGCGGTCTTCTCCGCCTCGGCGGCCAGCTCGGCGGCCGGCACCAGCTTGCCGACCAGGCCCAGGTCGTACGCCTCCCGCGCGGACAGCGAGCGCGGGAACAGCATCAGGTCGGCGGCGCGGCCGGGCCCGATCAGGCGGGGCAGCGTCCACGAGATGCCCGAGTCGGCGCTGAGGGCCACGCCCGCGAAGGAGGTGTTGAACGACGCCGTGTCCGCGACGACCCGGTAGTCCGCCGCCAGCGCGAAACCGAAGCCCGCGCCCGCCGCGACCCCGTTCACCCCGGCCACCACGGGCTTCGCCATGCCGGTGATCGCCCGGACGATCGGGTTGTAGTGCTCCCGCACCGTCCGCATGGCGTCCTCGCCGGTCAGCGACTGCACGTGCTCCTTGAGGTCCTGGCCCACGCAGAACGCCCGGCCCGTCGCGGTCAGCAGCACCGCGCGCACGGCGGGGTCGGCGCCCGCGGCCTCCAGGGCGTCCCGCAGCGCGACCTTCGCCTCGGTGTTCATCGCGTTCATCGCGTCGGGCCGGTTGAGCGTGACGGTCGCGAGTCCGTCGCTCACCTCGTACAGCACGGTGTCGGCCATGGCAGGGTCCCCTTTGCGGCTCCGGTGATCGTGTCCCGCCCAGCATGGCGGAGATCATCGGGCCCCGACATGTGACCTGCGTCAAACGACGGGCCCGCGCGCCGGGGGCCGCGACGGCGAAGTATCGCAGGCGGATCGCCGAAATAGGGGGTTTTGCGCGATCGCGTTGCGCAGCGATGCCGCCCGATGTTGGTCATCGGGTGTCGCCATGCGGGATAATGACCTGGAAGCAATGTGTTCGACGCCGGTCCGCGCCCTTCCACGGGGCCATCGGCTGAACGATGAGCTGGTTTCAGGAAGGGGAACGAGCATGGCGGCCATGAAGCCGCGGACGGGCGACGGCCCGCTCGAGGTGACCAAGGAGGGGCGGGGCATCGTCATGCGCGTTCCGCTCGAAGGCGGCGGTCGGCTTGTCGTCGAGCTGACCCCGGACGAGGCCGTAGCCCTCGGCGAGGAGCTGAAGAAGGTCACGAGCTGACGCTTACGCCCTACGTTTTCCCGATCGCCCCGGCCGGTACACCCACCGCGCCGGGGCGATCGCGTTCCCCGGGGCGCGGGGCGCCTCCGGGGGGGGGCGCACCGGGGCGGCGTACGGCGCGGAAGGGGCCCCCGGACGGCCCAGGGGGCGCCGGACGGCGCACCGGCCCGGAAGCGGTCCCGCGGGGCGCCGGTCAGCCGCGGCGCACGGCGCAGAGCAGCCCGTCGCCGACCGGCAGCAGCGAGGGCACCAGCTCCCCGCTCTCCCGCACCGCGCGCAGCAGCTCGCGCAGGGTCAGCACCTCCACCGGCTGGGCGCCCGAGTCGACCGTACGGCCGTCCGCGAACACGCCCTCGAAGCACACCAGCCCGCCCGGCCGCAGCAGCCGCAACGATTCGTCGAGGTACGCCAGGTACTCGGTGCGGTCGCCGTCGCAGAACACCACGTCGTACCCGCCGTCCGCGAGCCTCGGCAGCACGTCCAGCGCCCGGCCCGGGATGAAGCGCGCCCGGTTCCCGGCGAAGCCCGCCGCCCGGAACGCCTGCCGGGCGAACTGCTGCCGGTCCGGTTCCGGGTCCACGGTGGTGAGCACCCCGTCCGGCCGCATGCCCAGCAGGAGGTAGATCCCGGAGACGCCGGTCCCCGTGCCGATCTCCGCGACGGCCTTGGCGTCCGCCGTGGCGGCGAGCATCCGCAGCGCGGCGCCGGTGCCCGGGGACACCGAGGGCAGCCCTGCCTCACGGGCCCGGTCGCGGGCCCAGCGCAGCGCTTCGTCCTCAACGGCAAAGGCGTCGGCGAAGGCCCAGCTCGTCTGCCGGTTGGCGGTAATGACCCTCTCCTGTTCCCGTAGTTGGCAACGGTGACTGTAGCCGCTCGCCCTCGGGAACCCGCAGATGGGACCAGGCGTTGGGAAGGGGTGGGGGCGGCCAGGCGGATCAGGACCCGAAGTCGGCCCCAAATTCTCGTAAAGATTCTTATCCGGAGCTAACGGGCGAGGTGGCTATGGTAGGGGCTCCACTGGACACCACCAGAGCCGACAGGGGAGGTGCGGCTGCGCCTGTGGATCGGAGAGGAGCGCTGCGGCTGCGGCGCTTTCTCAGGTCGGCGGGTGAGCCGAGATCCGTGACCGACACCGCTGACAGCACCCACGCCGCCACCGAGACCGCAGCCACGACGGCGACCTTCGCATCGGATGCGGAATCGCAGGCGTGGGCCCCTCCGACCTGGGAGGAGATCGTCAGCACGCACAGCGGGCGCGTCTACCGCCTCGCCTACCGGCTCACGGGCAACCAGCACGACGCCGAGGACCTCACGCAGGAGGTCTTCGTCCGGGTCTTCCGCTCCCTGTCGACCTACACCCCGGGCACGTTCGAGGGCTGGCTGCACCGCATCACCACGAACCTGTTCCTGGACATGGTGCGGCGCAAGCAGCGCATCCGGTTCGACGCGCTCGGCGAGGACGCCGCGGAGCGGCTGCCCAGCCGCGAGCCGTCGCCCCAGCAGGTCTTCCACGACACGCACTTCGACGCGGACGTGCAGCAGGCGCTGGACACGCTGGCGCCGGAGTTCCGCGCCGCCGTCGTGCTGTGCGACATCGAGGGACTGTCGTACGAGGAGATCGCCGCGACGCTCGGCGTGAAGCTCGGCACGGTCCGCAGCCGGATCCACCGCGGCCGGTCGCACCTGCGCAAGGCGCTCAAGCACCGGTCGCCCGAGGCGCGGTCCGGACAGCGCGACGTCGCCGAGCGCACGTTCGCCGCCGTGGGCGGGGAGGGCGGAGCCGCGTGAGTGGCACACGTCCGACCCCTGCGGAACACCACCTGGGGGACCGGCTCGCCGCGCTCGTCGACGGCGAGCTGGGTCATGACGCCCGCGAGCGGGTCCTCGCCCACCTGGCGACCTGCGCCCGCTGCAAGGCCGAGGCCGACGCGCAGCGCCGCGTCAAGAGCTTCTTCGCCGAGTCCGCTCCGCCGCCGCCCCCCGCCGGGCTGCTCGCCCGCCTCCAGGGGTTGCCCGGGGGCGCCGCGGGAGGCGACGGGCCGCCGTTCGGAGGGGGCGGCCTCGGAGTAGGCGGCCTGGGAGCCGGGGACCGGCGGTCCGGGCACGCCCCGGACGCCGGGCGGCCCGGCCCGGGGCCCGGCCTGTTCGGAGTGAGGCCCGGCGGCTTCGGGTACGTCCCGGCGGCCGAGCACGCACCGGCCGCGCGCGGGGGCTTCCGCATCCACGACGTCGGCCGGGAGGCGGAGCGCTCCCCGTGGCGCGGCCGGAGGTTCGCGTTCGCGGCGGCCAGCGCCGTGTCGTTCGCGGCGATCGCGCTGGGCGGGGCGGTACCCACCCTCACGGCGGTCGACGCGCGCGGCGAGGGCTCCGGGAACAAGGTGACACCGCTGCGGTCGCCGTCCGCCGGACAGCCGGCCACGACGACGGAGAACTCCCGCCGCCGCCTCGCCGTCAGCGTGGGCACGGGCCGGTCCGCGGACCGGCCCGGCACCCTGCCGCCCGGCGCGCAGGTGCGGGCGCAGCATCCGGCGGCCCCGCCGTTCCTCCACGCGGCGACCCCGCTGGTCGGCGCGGGAAGCCTGCCGCTGATAGGCACGCCGGGCCCGGTGACGGTCCCGTACCCGTCGTACAAGAGACCCCCGACACCGTGAACGGCGCCCCCGCGGACCTGGTTGAATCCGTGGTCAGGGGCGCCGGAGGGGCGCTGAGTGGCCAGTAGCGGGGAGAGCATGGACGACGGGAAGCCCACGCAGCCGAGAAGAACGTGGTGGAGCCGCCCCACACCTCCGGACCCCACCCCGCCGCCCCCGGCGGGCGACCCGTCCGCCCCCGCACCACCGTCGCCGCCCGGGGTCACCGCGCCCGCGACCACGCACCCGGCCACCGGGGACGTGCCCGCGCCGGGGGCGTCCCCGGCGCCGGCCGGGGGCGGCGCCCCCGCCGCCGGGCCGTCCCTGGTCAAGCCGGACCCCACCCGCACCGCCCCGGCCACCGGTCCCGAGGCCGGCGCCGCCCCGGCCACCGGTCCCGAGGCCGGCGCGGTCCCGGCGACCGGCACCGCCGTGCCCGGGGCGGCGGTCGCGGCCCCGCCCGGCGCCCCCGGACCCGCCGCCTCCCCGGACGGGGCCGGCGCCGGAGCCACCGGGCACCCCGCCGGGAACGGCGGTCCCCTGCACGCGCCCGACGAGTACCGCACGCCGCCCTACGGGGAGCCCGGACCCTGGGCGCCCGCGCCGCCCGTGCAGCGGCCCCTGGCCGGCCCGCCACCCGCCTACGGCGCCCCGGCGACCGCGACCGCCGCACCCCCGCATCCCGCACCCGTCCCCCCGCAGTGGGGGCAGTACGACCCCTGGAGCAGCCCGGCCGCGCGGCAGCACGCGCAGCCGCTCGCCGGCCACCCGGGCGGTGCGGGGCCGCGGCGCCCGCGCAGGGGGCTCGCGCTCGTCGGCGCCCTGCTGTTCGCGCTGCTCACCGGTGTCCTCGGCGGCGCCGTCGGCGCGTACGTCGAACGCAACGGCGGCCTCACCACCGTCGAACTGCCCCAAGCCGGAGCGGACGTCGGGGACCGCGCCCCCGGCAGCGTCGCCGGCATCGCCGCCCGCGCCCTGCCCAGCGTCGTCACCCTCCACGTCAGCGGCGGCGGCGAGCAGGGCACCGGCACCGGGTTCGTCCTCGACAAGCGGGGCCACATCCTCACCAACCACCACGTCGTCGACTCCGCCGACGGCGACGGCGACATCACCGTCACCTTCAGCGGCGGCGAGACCGCCGACGCCACCCTGGTCGGCGGCGACAGCGGCTACGACCTCGCCGTCGTCCGCGTCACCGGGGTGGCCAACCTCGCGCCCCTCCCGCTCGGCAACTCCGACGGCGTCCGCGTCGGCGACCCGGTCGTCGCCATCGGCGCCCCCTTCGACCTCCAGAACACCGTCACCTCCGGCATCATCAGCGCCAAGGGCCGCCCCATCACCGCCGGCGGCGAGAAGGGCGACGGCAGCGACATCAGCTACGTCGACGCCCTCCAGACCGACGCCCCCATAAACCCGGGCAACTCCGGCGGTCCGCTCCTCGACGCGCAGGCCCGTGTCATCGGCATCAACAGCGCCATCCGCGCCGCCGACGACGGCTCCGGCATCGACGACGGCCAGGCCGGCTCGATCGGCCTGGGCTTCGCGATCCCCGTCAACCAGGGCAAGCGCGTCGCCGAGGAACTGATCAACACCGGCAAGGCCACGCACCCCGTCATCGGCGTCAGCCTCGACCTGAAGTTCACCGGCGACGGCGCCCGCGTCGCGGACAAGGCCCAGGACGGCGGCGCGTCCGTCACCCCCGGCGGCCCCGCCGCCAAGGCGGGCATCCGTCCGGGTGACGTCATCACCAGGGTCGACGGCGAGCGCGTCCACAACGGCGAGGAGCTGATCGTCAAGATCCGCGCCCACCGCCCCGGCGACGAGCTCCGCCTCACCGTGCGGCGGGACGGCCGCGAGGGGGCGCGGACGCTCACGCTCGGCTCCTCGGCGGACAACTGAACGGCTGAACGGCTGACGGCTCCGGCGGCAGTCCCGCCACACCGGCGGAGCGGGTACCTTGGTGCAGCGGAGACCTGAGGAGGAGCACGGTGTTCAGTGACATAGGCGGACTCGAGGTGGTGGCGCTGGTGATCCTCGCCGTCCTCATCTGGGGTCCCGACAAGCTGCCCCAGCTCATCCAGGACGTCAGCCGCTTCATCCGCAAGATCCGGGACTTCTCCGAGAGCGCCAAGCAGGACATCCGCAGCGAACTCGGCCCCGAGTTCAAGGACTTCGAGTTCGAGGACCTCAACCCGAAGGCGTTCATCCGCAAGCAGCTCACGGAGAACCCCGACCTGCGGGACATCCAGGAGCTGCGCAGCAGCTTCGACCTCCGCAAGGAGATCGACGAGGTCGCCGACGCCGTCAAGGGCACCGCCTCCGCCCCGGCCGCCGGCTCCGCCACGCCCGACCTCCTGAAGAAGCGCGACACCTCCGAGACGACCGACCGGCCCCCCTTCGACGCGGACGCCACCTGAGCGGTCCGGGCCGCCCCGACCGGCCGGCACCGCTCCCGGGACCGGGCCTGCCGGACGAGCCCGGCCCCGATGGATATCCTCTCCCTCTGTCCGAACGGATCGAGGAGGCGGCCGGGCAGATGGAGACCACGAGACGGGTGGGGGCGCAGGTACAGCCGACGCCCGGCACCACCCCCACGCCGGAGGGGGCGCCCCCGGCCCGCCGCACCGTCGACGGGTACCTGCGGGCACCCTTCCCCTGGTACGGGCTGGACGAGGCGTTCACCGGCCCGCGCTGGCTGATGCAGGTCGGCACGGCGGCGGACGGCACCGTGCAGCACGGCTCGACCGGCCACGGCGAGGAGCCGTCGATACGGCCCGAGGCCGCCGACCGGGAGCGCGGCGCCTTCACGGTCGTCGTCACCGTCGCCGCCCACCCCGTGCGCGGCTCCGGCGACGGCACCGGCGTCCTGGACGCCACGAGCGTGTCCTCCGCCGCCTGGCTGGCCGGCTCGGGGCTCCTCGCGTACACCTGGCCCCCGCAGCTCGACCACACGCGGCGCAACGACTGGCTGGACCAGCAGACGGAGACCGCGTTCGAGCTCGCCGACGACCTGGAGGGGCCCGACTGGACGACGCTGTCGCTGCCCGTGGACGGCGTGCCGAGGGCGTTCCACTACCGCGAGTCCGAGTTCGGGTGGGTCCTCGCGGGCAGCACCGCCGCCGGCGTCCACCTGGGCGCGTACGGGCGGGGGATGAGCGCGTACGGGCTCGGGTTCTCCGTCGTCGCGGACCTCTCCGCGTACACCTGACGGACGCCCCGGCCGGGGCACCCGGACGCGCCGGAGGGGCGCCGCCCGCACGGGCGGCGCCCCTCCGGCGCGCGGTGGGAGCCGCGCCTCAGAACTTGTTGCGCGGGGTGATGCCCAGGGACATGCCCGACAGGCCCCGCTGGCGGCCGCCGAGCTTGCCGGCGATGGAGCGCAGCGCCGCGCCGGCCGGCGAGTCCGGGTCGGACAGCACGACGGGCCTGCCCTCGTCGCCGCCCTCCCGCAGCCGCACGTCGATCGGGATCGAGCCGAGTACCGGGACCGTCGCGCCGGTCGTCCGCGTCAGCCCGTCCGCGACCCGCTGGCCACCGCCGGTGCCGAACACGTCGACCATCTCGTCGCAGTGCGGGCACGGCAGGCCCGCCATGTTCTCCACGACGCCGACGATCTTCTGGTGGGTCTGCACGGCGATCGAACCGGCCCGCTCCGCCACCTCGGCCGCCGCCTGCTGGGGCGTGGTGACGACGAGGATCTCGGCGTTCGGCACCAGCTGCGCCACGGAGATCGCGATGTCGCCCGTGCCCGGGGGGAGGTCCATCAGCAGCACGTCCAGGTCGCCCCAGTAGACGTCCGCGAGGAACTGCTGGAGGGCGCGGTGCAGCATCGGGCCGCGCCACACCACCGGGGTGTTGCCCGGCGTGAACATGCCGATCGAGATGACCTTCACGCCGTTCGCGGACGGCGGCATGATCATGTTCTCGACCTGGGTGGGACGCCCGTCGGCACCCAGCATGCGGGGCACGCTGTGGCCGTAGATGTCGGCGTCCACGACGCCGACCTTCAGCCCGTCCGCGGCCATCGCGGCGGCCAGGTTCACCGTCACCGACGACTTGCCGACGCCGCCCTTGCCGGACGCCACCGCGTACACGCGGGTCAGCGAGCCGGGCTTCGCGAAGGGCACCTCGCGCTCGGCGGTCGTGCCGCGCAGCGCGGCGGCCAGCTCCTTGCGCTGCTCGTCGCTCATCACGTCCAGCGTCACGTCGACGCGGGTGACACCCTCGACGCGGGAGACCGCCTCGCTCACGTTCTTCGTGATCGTGTCGCGCATCGGGCAGCCGGAGACCGTCAGGTACACGGTCACGGCCACCGCGCCGTCCGCCCCGATCTCGACTGACTTGACCATGCCGAGTTCGGTGATCGGTCGGTTGATCTCGGGGTCGTTCACCGTCGCCAGTGCCTCGCGCACCGCGTCTTCCGTCGTCATACGGACGATGGTACGGCGCCCACCACGGGCCCCGGAAAGCCCGTCAGCGGTCGCCTTCGTCACTTCCCGGCGGCGCGGACCTCGGGAACACCGATCCCCGGTCCTCCAGCTCCTTCACCAGGTCCTCCAGCTCCGAGCGGATCCAGTCGCGGGTGGCGACCTCGCCGAGGCCCATGCGCAGCGCCGCGACCTCCCGCGTCAGGTACTCGGTGTCGGCGATCGACCGCTCGTTCTGCGCCCGGTCCTGCTCCAGGTTGACCCGGTCGCGGTCGTCCTGCCGGTTCTGCGCGAGCAGGATCAGCGGCGCCGCGTACGACGCCTGCAGCGACAGCATCAGGGTGAGGAAGATGAACGGGTACGGGTCGAAGCGCAGCGGGTCGGGCATGGCGACGTTCCAGATCAGCCACGTGATGATGACCACCGTCATCCACACGATGAACCGGCCCGTGCCCAGGAACCGGGCGATCCGCTCCGACAGCCGCCCGAACGCCTCCGGGTCGTACTCCGGCAGCAGCCTCGGCCGCCGTACGCGCGGCTGGTCCAGCGGCTGGTCGAGCCGGGTGCGCGGCACGGCCCGCTCCCGCTGGCCGGGGCGCTCCCGCCCGCCGGCCCGGTCCCGCTGACCGGGGCGCTCCCGCCCGGCCGTGCGCTCGCGGCCGGTGCCCCACTCCGGGGTGCGGTCAGGCCCCATGCGCGACCTCCCGCCCCGCTTCCGGCCCGAACTCGGTCTCCCGCCAGTCCTCCGGCAGCAGGTGGTCCAGCACGTCGTCGACGGTGACGGCGCCGAGCAGCGACCCGCTGTCGTCGACGACCGGCGCCGCGACCAGGTTGTACGCGGCGAGGTGGCTGGTCACGACCGGCAGCGGGGTGTCCGGGGAGAGGGGCTCCAGGTCGGTGTCGACGATCGCGGAGACCAGCGTGAACGGCGGGTCCCGCAGCAGCCGCTGGAAGTGGACCGTCCCCAGGAACTTCCCGGTCGGCGTCTCGTCGGGCGGCCGGCACACGTACACCTGCGCGGCCAGCGCAGGGGAGAGGTCCTGCTGGCGGACGCGGGCGAGGGCGTCCGCCACCGTCGCGTCCGGGCGCAGCACGATCGGCTCGGTCGTCATCAGCCCGCCCGCCGTGCGCTCCTCGTACGACATCAGCCGCCGCACGTCCGCCGCGTCGTCCGGGCGCATCAGGGTGAGCAGCCGTTCCTTCTCGTCCTCCGGCAGCTCCGACAGCAGGTCCGCGGCGTCGTCCGGGTCCATGGCCTCCAGGACGTCCGCGGCGCGCTCCGCCTTCAGCTTGCCGAGGATCTCGATCTGGTCGTCCTCGGGCAGCTCCTCCAGCACGTCGGCCAGCCGGTCGTCGTGGAGGGCGGCGGCGACCTCGGCGCGGCGCTTGGGCGTCAGGTGGTGCAGCGCGTTCGCCAGGTCGGCGGGGCGCATCCGCTCGAACGTGGCGACCAGGCTCTCCGCGCCCTGCCCCTCCTCCTCCAGGGAGAAGCCGGTGACCGCCGACCACTCGACGGTCAGCGTCTCGCCCTTGCGGCGCAGCGCCCCCCGGCTGCCGCGCCGCACGAAGACCCGGTCGATCTCCCAGTCGCGGCGGGCGGGCAGCTGGAGCATCGCCACGTCGAGGACGGTCACCTCGCCCCCGCCGTCGACGAGCCGGACCCGCCGGTCGAGGAACTCGCCGAGGACGAGGCGTTCGGTGGGGCGCTGCTCGAAGCGGCGCACGTTCAGGACCCCGGTCGTGATCACCTGGCCGGACTCGACGCCCGTCACCCGGGTCATCGGCAGGAAGATCCGGCGACGGCCGATCACCTCCACGACGAGCCCCAGCACCCGGGGCGGCCGGCGCCCCACGCGGAGCATGGCGACGAGGTCGCGCACCCGGCCCACCTGGTCGCCGCTCGGGTCGAAGACCGGCGCTCCGGCGAGGTGCGAGACGAAGATCCGGGCGGCGCCTCCTGCCATGCCCCGCACTCCTCCCATCCGCGTGACCACCAACCGACATGCCGCTCATGCCCGCACTCCGGTGATTCAGGCTAGCTCGTGATGGTTCGGGTCGCCCGGGTAGGGCGTCCGTCCGGCTCCGTTCGGAGGGTGCGATCAGGCCCCGGTACGCTGCGGTCGGCCGTCCCCCCACGTGAAACACTGAGAGGCAGCGCTGGTGACCGCTCTTCCCCCGGCTCGGCGTACCCGACGCGTCGTGCTCCCCGTCGCCCTCTGCGTCGGGCTGGCCGCGGCACTGACCGCCTGCGCGGAAGACCCGGACGAAGGCACCAACGGGGTCGGCAGACTCCCGGCGAAGGAGATCGAGGGCAAGGCCCGCGCCGCCGCCGACGCCGCCGCCTCGGTACGCCTCGCGGGCACCCTGGTCAGCAAGTCCGGCACGTACACGCTGAACATGCGCCTCAAGGCGCAGGGCGCGACCGGCTCCGTCACCACCAGGAAGTCGACGTTCGAGCTGCTGCGCGTCGGCGACGCCCTCTTCATGAAGGCGGGCGCGACGTTCTGGCGGCACGCCGAGGGCTCCACGGAGGAGTCCGGCGAGCCGACCGAAGCGGACATCGAGGCGGCGGACAAGCTGGACGGCAAGTACGTCAAGGTCCCGCAGGACGACCCCTCGTACAAGCAGCTGCGCGGCTTCACCGAGATGAACGTCCTGCTGAAGGGCCTGCTCGTGCTCCACGGCGAGGTCCAGAAGGGCAACCGCGAGAAGGTCGGCAGGGTCCGCACCATCGAGGTCGCGGGCGGCCGGCACGGCGAGGGCGGCACCCTCGCGGTATCCCTGGAGGGCACGCCCTTCCCGCTCCGGTTCGCCCGCGGCGGCGGCGGGGGCGTGGTGGTCCTGTCGGACTGGAACAAGGACTTCCCGCTGACGGAGCCCGCCAAGGAGGACATCCTCGACTACGGGCGCCAGCTGCCCCGTACCAGCGGGTGAGGGGCTGTTCTTTTTGGGCTCGTTCCGCCGCTTTCCTTTTTGGGCTCGTTGCGCCTCCGGGGCGCTTTGAGCGGGTGTCGACAGGCCGAACGTGCTCAACCCCTCGTTCCTCGGGGTCTGCGCGCGATCGGCCTGTCGACACCCGCGCGCCCCTTCGGCTCCACGAGCGGCACAGGGGGACGCCCTCCCCCTCCCCGTGTGAGTCGGGCTCCACGAGCGGCCCAACAGGGTCACCTGCCCCCGCATCAGCCGCTCCACGAGCGGCCCAACAGGGCGGCCTCCCCCCTGTGCCAGCCGGCTCCGCGGGTGGCCCGCAGGGGTACTCGCCCTGCGCGTCAGCGCTCCACGAGCGGGGTGCGGGGGCGGTCAGCGGCGCCTGGACCGCTTCAGCAGCAGTCGGGGGAGGGCAGCCGGGACGGGGTGGCGGGTCGTCGCCGTCGTGGGCAGCGGCACCGCCGCCAGGGAGTCCTGCGGCAGGTCGGTGACCGCCTCGCGGGGCGCCAGCCGCAGCACCCGGCACTCGCGCGCCCACCGCTCGGTCATGGTCTCCGCGTCGGGGGCGTTGAGCCGCTTGCCCTTCAGCTCCTCGACCGCGGCCCGCCACTCCTCCGAGCCGGGCGCCAGCTCGCCGACCGCCGCCGTCCAGGCGACGACCCGGCCCCCCTTGTCCTTGCTGCGCACGGTGACCTCGGCGGCCGCGCCGTCGGCGAGGCCCGACGGCAGCGGCTGCTCCCCGGGCCCGTCGCCGACGACGTGCGCGGCACCCTCGTGCCACACGTGCCACAGCGCCCGCGCCGGCCCGTCGCCCCGCACCCAGATGAGACCGGACTTCTTGGTGGCCTCCTCGACGAGGGCGTGGGCGAGCAGCGAGTCGTCAGTCATGCCCGCAGCTTAGCCAGCGGGGGCGGGGCCCTACAGCCAGCCGTTGCGCTTCAGGGTGCGGTGGATCGCGAAGCAGGTGCCGATGATCGCGGTCAGCACCATCGGGTAGCCGTACTTCCACTGGAGTTCCGGCATGTGGTCGAAGTTCATGCCGTACACGCCGCACACCGCCGTCGGCACGGCGATGATCGCCGCCCAGGAGGTGATCTTGCGCATGTCCTCGTTCTGGGTGACCGTCGCCTGCGCGAGGTTGGCCTGGAGGATGGAGTTCAGCAGCTCGTCGAAGCCCACGACCTGCTCCTGCACCCGCGCCAGGTGGTCGGCGACGTCGCGGAAGTACTTCTGGATGTCCGGGTCGACCAGCCGCATCGGCCGCTCGCTCAGCAGCTGCAGCGGCCGCGCCAGCGGGGTCACGGCCCGCTTGAACTCCAACACCTCGCGCTTCAGCTGGTAGATGCGGCCCGTGTCGGTGCCGCGGGTGCCGCCCTTCGCCGGGGGCGAGAAGACGTCGATCTCGATCTGGTCGATGTCGATCTCCACGGCGTCCGCGACCGCGATGTAGCCGTCCACGACGTGGTCGGCGATGGCGTGCAGGACCGCCGACGGCCCCTTCACCAGCAGCTCCGGGTCCGACTCCAGCCGGTGCCGCAGGTTCCGCAGCGACCCCTGCCCGCCGTGCCGGACGGTGATGACGAAGTCCCGGCCGGTGAAGCACATCAGCTCGCCGGTCTCCACGACCTCGCTCGTCGCGGTCAACTCGGCGTGCTCCACGTAGTGGATCGTCTTGAAGACCGTGAACAGCGTGTCGTCGTACCGCTCCAGCTTCGGCCGCTGGTGGGCGTGGACCGCGTCCTCCACGGCCAGCGGGTGCAACCCGAACTCGGCGGCGATGCCCGCGAATTCGGCCTCCGTCGGCTCGTGCAGCCCGATCCACGCGAAGCCGCCGCCCTCCCGGACGCGCCGCATCGCCTCGCGCGGCGTCAGGCAGCCGTCGCCCGGCAGCCGCCGCCCGTCGCGGTACACGGCGCAGTCGACGACGGCGGTCGAGGCGGACGGGTCACGGGTCGGGTCGTAGGCGTTGTACGGCTGGTACGGCGACGCGCTGCGCTTGCGCAGGGACGGGCGTACGACGGCGCGCAGGTCACGGATCATCGACATGTCGGGCTCCTTCACGCAGGAAGCCGTCGGCGAGGCGTGGCACAGCCCGGAATGGGGACGTGGCGTTGCGTACGTCCGCAAAGCGGGCGGCACCGCGGGTCGCGGGACGGAGTTCGCGGTTCGCGGTTCGCTACAGACAGGCAGGGGCGACGTGCTCTTCCGTCGTGCGCGGTGCCCGGCGTGCGGAAAACGGGCGGGAACGCCTCAGACGCCCGTACGGGGGGCCGTGCGGGAGGTGGAGCGTGCGCGCGGAGTGCGCGGCAGGAACTGCCCGCGCGGCGCGGAAGAGCGGCTGGTACTGCACGATCGACTTCGATCCACCGCAGCCCCACCTCCTCCGGCCGGTCCCCCGTGGGGGATGACGTGTCGTCGGGACCGGAAAGCACTCCGCCAGCTGTCGCTGGGAGGTGGAGGCGCCTCCACCGCGTACTGTCCCGACCAGCGGCCCACCCTATCAGCCGACTGATGGTCAATCCCTTTCTTTGCCCCTTGGCTACGCGCTTTATGCTCGCCGCATGGAAAAAGTTCTCGCGCTCGTCGAGGCGCGGCTCCGCTCGGCGCTCGGCGAACCGGACGCGCGGGCTTCCGTCACCTTCCTCGGCACCGACCGCGTCGAGGTGCTGCGCTTCACCGACACCGAGAACGGCGACGGCCGCCCGGTCGTCCGGTACGCCACGCTCGGCATGTCGGCACGGCCCATGGCCGACCCGACGGACCTGGTCGCCGACCCGGTGCGCGGCCCGCGCGCCGAACTGCTCCTCACCGTGCGGGCCGGGCTCGCCGACACCGACAAGGTGCTCCGCCCGCTCGCCGTGCTGGCCGCGTCGCCGCAGGTCGAGGGGGTCGTCGTGGCGCCGGGCGCGTCCCTGGACGTGGGGGAGCCGCTGTGGCCGGGAGCCCCGTTCACGTCCGTGCTCGTCGGGGAGCCCGGCGGGCTGGTGCCGGACCTGGAGCTGGACGGCGGGATGGACCCGGTGCGGTTCCTGCCGCTGCTGCCGATGACGCCCAACGAGGCGGCGTGGAAGCGGGTGCACGGCGCGCAGGCGCTGGAGGAGCGCTGGCTGGGCTCCGAGACCGACCTGCGGGACCCGCGGCGGGCGTCGGTCCGCCTCGACTGAGCCGGGGCCTCGCGCCCCGCGGCCGGGCCGGGGCGGCACACCGGACGGGTGATCGTCCTTGACGCGGCGGCGGTGGCGGAGGACCGTTGAACCCTATGAGGGGCGAACCCAGTTGCCCGAAGTGCGGAGGCCGGGTCCGGGCGCCCGGTCTCTTCTCCGACCGCTGGCAGTGCGGGACGCACGGCTCGGTGTACCCGCTCCAGCCCGTGGTGCCTCCCAGCCTGGAGGCGCTGCACGTCGCCGTGAACCGGGCGCGGGTCCCCGTCTGGATGCCGTGGCCGCTGCCCGTCGGCTGGCTGTACACGGGCGTCGCGTACGCCGGTGACGACCGCAGCGGCGGCCGCGCCACCGCCGTCGCCTGCTCCGGGCCCGGGCCGCTCGGCGGCGTGGGCGAGCTGCTGCTGGTCGCCGAGGAACTGGGCGTGGGGCTCGGCGCCCGGCACGCCGGGCTGGACGGCCCCGACCCGGGCCCGCACCTGTGCGTCGACAAGGCGCCGCACGCCAAGGTCCTGGCCGGCGGCCGGCTGACGCCGCTGTGGCACGTGGGCGGCGTCCCCGAGGGGCGGGCCGTCTTCGCGGGCGAGGCGCGCGGCCTGTGGCTGTGGGCGATCGCCTGGCCGGAGCACGCCGGACTGCTGCTCTACGACGAGCTGGTCCTCACCGACCTGCGCGAGGCGGGGCCCGAGGTCGACATGGTGCCCTGCGGGGCGCTCTCCCCGCGCCTGCTGTCCTGACGGCACGCGACCGGGCGTCGGCCCGGCAGGAGACGCGCTCTTCCCGCCCCTGCCGTCCTGACGGGGCCCGCGCCCGCCGCCCGGGTGGGGCCGCGCCCCCCTCCTGCCGGGTCCGTGTCCGCCGCCCCGGCGGGCGACCTCGGCCGGCGGTCCGTTCGTCCGGGCATGGTGGGTTTGGGGGGCGGTTATCCTTGGGTGTCCCCTGTCCGCAGCGAGCCCTGGAGCCTGTGCCGTGCGCATCGACCTGCACACCCACTCCACGGCGTCGGACGGCACGGACACCCCCGCCGAGCTGGTGCGCGGCGCCGCCGCGGCCGGTCTGGACGTGGTCGCGCTGACCGACCACGACACCACGCGGGGCCACGCCGAGGCGCTGGCGGCACTCCCCGAGGGGCTGACGCTGGTGACCGGCGCCGAGCTGTCGTGCCGTGTCGACGGGACCGGCGTCCACATGTTGGCGTACCTCTTCGACCCCGACAAGCCCGAGCTGGCGCGGGAGCGCGAGCTGGTGCGCGACGACCGGGTGCCGCGGGCCCGCGCCATGGTCGGCAAGCTCCGCGACCTGGGCGTGCCGGTCACCTGGGAGCGGGTCGCCGCCATCGCGGGCGACGGTTCCGTGGGCCGCCCGCACATCGCCGAGGCCCTGGTCGAGCTGGGCGTCGTGCCGGACGTCTCCGCCGCGTTCACGCCGGAGTGGCTCGCGGACGGCGGACGCGCGTACGTCGAGAAGCACGAGCTGGACCCGTTCACGGCGGTCCGCCTGGTCAAGGCCGCCGGCGGGGTGACCGTCTTCGCGCACCCCGGCGCCGTCAAGCGCGGACGCACGGTGCCCGACTCCGTCATCGCCGACCTCGCCGCGCACGGACTCGACGGCATCGAGGTCGACCACATGGACCACGACGAGCCGACCCGCGCCCGGCTGCGCGGCCTGGCCGCCGAGCTCGGGCTGCTGACCACCGGCTCCAGCGACTACCACGGCAGCCGCAAGACCTGCCGCCTCGGCGACTTCACCACCGACCCGGAGATCTACGGCGAGATCACCCGCCGGGCGACCGGCGCGTTCCCCGTGCCGGGCACGGGCGGACGCCCGTAACCGGACCGCCGCTCCACCTCCCGTCCCACGGCTCCGCGCCCCCGCGGCCGCGCCGTGGGGCGTCCCGCCCGGCGCCCCGCCGCGCGGCCCGCTGTGTACCACCCCTCTTCCGCAAGGCCTCACCGTGTTCGACGCCGCTGTCTTCGGCTCCCTCTTCCTGACCCTCTTCGTCATCATGGATCCCCCCGGGATCACCCCGATCTTCCTCGCCCTGACCTCCGGGCGGGCCACCAAGGTGCAGCGCCGGATGGCCTGGCAGGCCGTCGCCGTCGCCTTCGGCGTGATCACCGTCTTCGGCATCCTGGGCCAGCAGATCCTGGCCTACCTGCACGTCTCCGTACCCGCGCTGATGATCGCGGGCGGGCTGCTCCTGCTGCTCATCGCGCTCGACCTGCTCACCGGCAAGACCGACGAGCCCAAGCAGACCAAGGACGTGAACGTCGCCCTCGTCCCCCTCGGCATGCCGCTGCTCGCGGGACCCGGCGCGATCGTCTCCGTGATCCTCGCCGTGCAGCACGCCGACGGCGTGACCGGCCAGGTGTCGGTGTGGGGGGCGATCGTCGCGATGCACGTGGTGCTGTGGCTGACCCTGCGCTACTCGCTGGTGATCATCCGTGTGATCAAGGACGGCGGCGTGGTGCTGGTCACGCGGCTCGCCGGCATGATGCTCTCCGCGATCGCCGTACAGCAGATCATCAACGGCGTGACCCAGACCATCCAGGCCGCCTGACCGGTCCGCCCCGACGCACCACCGCGCCCCCGTACGGAGACCGTACGGGGGCGCGGTGGTTTGCTTTCGTTCGCTTCTCGCGTCGCGAACGCTACGACGCGGCGGCTTCCGCCGGGCGGATGTAGAGCCGCTGGCCGGTCGCGGCGGCTTGCTGCACGATGCGGTTGACGGAGGCGGCGTCCACGACGGTGCTGTCGACGGCGACGCCGTCCACATCGTCGAGTCGCATGATCTCGAAGCGCATGGCTTCTCCCTTCGTCGAGCTGGTGTTGTTACACCTGCAACGATGTACAGCCGTTGAAACATTCCCTACGCTAAGGAAATTTTTCGATTGCCTAAACAGAGGCGGCTGGCGGCCCGGTCGCCCGAGGCGGACAATGAGGCCCCTATGAACGACGAGGACATCGCCCAGCGCCTGGAGCGCACCAATGAGCTCCTGCGACGCATGCTGGTCGAGGTCGCCAAGACACCCTCGACCCACGCCATCTTCGTCGACGCCGGTTACGTCTATGCTTCCGCCGGGTTGCTGGTCGCGGGCACCGAGGACCGGCGCTCCTTCGACCTCGACGCCGAGGGTCTCATCGACGCCTTCATCGACACCGCCCGCACGATCTTCGCCGACAGCAGGCTGCTGCGCGTCTACTGGTACGACGGCGCCCGCCGCCGCATCCACACCGCTGAGCAGCAGGTCATCGCGGAGCTCCCGGACGTGAAGGTGCGCCTGGGCAACCTCAACGCCAACAACCAGCAGAAGGGCGTCGACTCCCTCATCCGCTCCGACCTGGAGTCACTGGCCCGGCACCGCGCCATCAGCGACGCCGCGCTCGTCGGCGGCGACGAGGACCTGGTCTCCGCCGTGGAGGCCGCGCAGGGCTACGGGGCGCGGGTCCACCTGTGGGGCATCGAGTCGGCGGAGGGCCGCAACCAGGCCGAGGCGCTGCTGTGGGAGGTCGACAGCTCCCGCGTCTTCGACCTGGACTTCTGTCGCCCCTACATCACCCGGCGGCCCGTGACGACGTACGAGAACGAGGGCGAGCCGCCGCCCTCGCGCGACGAGGTGCGGTTCGTGGGCGCGCAGATCGCCGCGACGTGGCTGGCGGAGCGGGGCGCCGACGCGCTGGCCGAGCTGCTGCCCGGCCGCCCCTACCTGCCCGGCCCCGTCGACCAGGACCTCCTGGTGGAGGCCGAACGGCTGCTGAGCCGCTCCCTGCGCGGCCACGCCCTGCTGCGGCGCGCGCTGCGGGACGGCTTCTGGCAGCACCTTCAGTCGCGGTTCTGAACCGGGTGGGCGTCCCAGAACGCCGCCACCGCCGCCGCGGTCTCGACCGGCCGGTCGGTGTTGGGGGAGTGCTCGGCGCCCCCGATCCGCGTACGGTGCGCGCCCAGCCGCTCGGCCATCGCGTCCAGCAGGGGCACCGGCCAGGTGTCGTCCCGCTCGCCGGACACGACGTGCACGGGCAGCGGCGGGTCCAGCGCGGCCAGCTCGGCGACGCGGTCCGGTTCGGTGACGAGCTGCCGGCCGGTCGCCAGGAGCTGCGCGGGGTTGTGGCGCAGCCAGCGGCGGCGGAGGTCCTCGCGGTCGCCGCGCAGCGGGTCGCCGGCGTCCTCCGGCGGGTCAAGGGCGCGCATCGCCTGCCACACCTGCCCCATGTCCATGACGGCCAGCGCGTCGCCCAGCAGCTTGATCCGCTGCCGCTGCTCCGGGGCGACCTCGGCGGGGCCGGACGACATCAGGGTGAGCGTGCCGAACGGCGCCGGGTCCTCCAGGACCGCGGCCCGCGCGATCTGCCCGCCCAGCGAGTGGCCCAGCAGGTGGACCGGCTCCCCGTCGCCGACCGCCTCGGCCTGCGCCAGCACGTCCAGCGCCAGCTCGCGGCGCGCGTACGCCTCCTGGTCGCTGGGCCCGGACGTCTCGTACTGCCCGCGCCCGTCGACGGCGACGACCCGGTACCCGGCGCCGACGAGGGGCTCCAGCATGGCGACGAAGTCCTCCTTGCTGCCCGTGTACCCGGGCAGCAGCAGGGCGGTGCCCCGGGCCGGGCCGGCGGGCGCGGCGTCCAGCACGGAGAAGGGGCCCCGCGCGGTCGGCAGCGGACAGGCCCGGGCGCAGGGGGGCGGTACGAAGGTGGGCGGCCGGCTCATGCCCCGAGGCTAACGGCCCGGCGCCCCGTCCGCGGCCGGAGGCCCCTCGCCCCGACGCCCCCCGATGCCGGCCCCGGCGCCTGCGGGGGCACGGCGGCCGGCCGCGTACGGCCGCCCGCCGTGCCAGGCGAAGCCGCCCGGCCGGAGCCCCGCCCGGCGGGCGGACGTGCGGAAGGCCCCGCCACCCTCAGGGTGGCGGGGCCTTCCGGCGGTTCGCTCACGCGTCGGCGGACGCCGCGGCCTTCGTGGCGCGACGGCGCCTCGGCTGGGCCTCGGTCGCCTGCTCCGGGACCACCACGGCATCGGCGGACGCCGCGGCCTTGCGGGCCCGGCGGCGCGGCGCGGCCTCGACGGCCTCCGCCGGGGCGTCGGCCGCCACGGAGGCCTCGGCCGCCTTGCGGGTCCGGCGGCGGGGCTTCGCCTCCGCCTCGGCGCCCTCCACGGTCGCCACGGCCTCGACGGCCTTCGGCTCCGCGGCCTTGCGGGTGCGGCGGCGGGGCTTCGCCTCCGCCTCCGGCTCGGCGGCCGGGGCCTCGGCCGCCTCGGTCACGGCCTTCGGCTCCGCGGCCTTGCGGGTGCGGCGGCGGGGCTTCGCCTCGGCCTCCGGCTCGGCCGCGGGGGCCGCCTCGGCGCTCTCCACGGCCTCGACGGCCTTCGGCTCCGCCGTCTTGCGGGTCCGGCGGCGGGGCTTCGCCTCCGTCTCGGCGACGGGGGCCGCCTCGGCGGTCGCGACGGCCTCGACGGCCTTCGCCTGCGGCTCGGCCGCGGGCTCCGGAGCCGTCCGCGCGGCCGTCTCCACCGCGGACGACGCGCCCGCACGGGTACGGCGACGGCGGCGGGGGGTGCGGCGCTCGGCCGGGGCCTCGTCGCCCTCCGCCACCTCGGCGGCGGGCGCCTGCGGCGACACGGCGGTGCCGGCGGCGGCCTCGTCCAGCGACGTGCCACCGCGGGTGCGGCGGCGCTGGCGCGGCGTACGGGTGCGCTCGGCGCGCTCCGGGCGCTCCTCCTCGCGGTGCCGGCCGCGCGGCTTGCGCCCGCCCGGCTCGCCCAGGTCCTCCAGCTCCTCCGCGTCCAGACCGGCCCGGGTCCGCTCGGCACGCGGCAGGACGCCCTTGGTGCCCTCGGGGATGTCCAGCTCGGCGAAGAGGTGCGGGGACGTGGAGTACGTCTCGACCGGGTCGTGGAAGTCCAGCTCCAGCGCCTTGTTGATCAGCTGCCAGCGCGGGATGTCGTCCCAGTCGACCAGGGTGATCGCCGTACCGTGCGCCCCGGCGCGGCCCGTGCGGCCCACGCGGTGGAGGTAGGTCTTCTCGTCCTCCGGCGACTGGTAGTTGATCACGTGCGTGACGCCCTCGACGTCGATGCCGCGGGCGGCCACGTCGGTGCAGACCAGCACGTCGACCTTGCCGTTGCGGAAGGCGCGCAGCGCCTGCTCGCGGGCGCCCTGGCCCAGGTCGCCGTGGACGGCGCCGGACGCGAAGCCGCGCCGCTCCAGCTGCTCGGCGATGTCGGCCGCCGTGCGCTTGGTGCGGCAGAAGATCATCGCCAGTCCGCGGCCGCGGGCCTGCAGGATGCGCGTGACCAGCTCCGGCTTGTCCATGGAGTGCGCGCGGTAGACGTGCTGCTTGATGTTGGCGACGGTCGCGCCCTCGTCGTCCGGCGCGGTGGCGCGGATGTGCGTGGGCTGCGACATGTAGCGGCGGGCGAGACCGATGACCGCGCCCGGCATGGTCGCCGAGAACAGCATGGTCTGGCGCTTCGGCGGAAGCATGTTGATGATCTTCTCGACGTCGGGCAGGAAGCCCAGGTCGAGCATCTCGTCCGCCTCGTCCAGCACGAGCGTGCGGATGTGCGACAGGTCCAGCTTCTTCTGCCCGGCCAGGTCGAGCAGGCGGCCCGGCGTGCCGACGACCACGTCGACGCCCTTCCGCAGGGCCTCCACCTGGGGCTCGTAGGCGCGGCCGCCGTAGATCGCCAGGACGCGGACGTTGCGGACCTTGCCGGCGGTGAGCAGGTCGTTGGTGACCTGCGTGCACAGCTCCCGGGTCGGGACGACGACGAGGGCCTGCGGCGCCTCCGTCAGCTGGTCGGGGCGGGCCCGGCCCACCTCGACGTCGGCGGGGACGGTGACGCGCTGCAGGAGGGGGAGGCCGAAACCGAGGGTCTTGCCCGTGCCGGTCTTGGCCTGCCCGATGACGTCCGTCCCGGACATGGCGACCGGGAGGGTCATCTCCTGGATCGGGAACGGCGTGACGATGCCGACGGCCTCCAGGGCCTCGGCGGTCTCGGGGAGGATCCCGAGCTCTCGGAAAGTCGTGGGCTGCGTAGTCAGGGTGTTGCCTCTTCTGTGAGACGCGGCACGAGGCGAACGCTGGGGGTCTTACCGCGCCGGTCACTCTCCGGCCGTAGACCGCGAGATCACAGCCGGGTGGAGCGGGACCACTGCCGTCGCTCGAGCGTCATGCCGCTGAGGGCCCCTCATGTGCGAGGGCGCACCGAGGGCTGTCGGGTCGGAGCCGATCGGGCCACCGACCGGGCATCCTCATTCATGAAACGGCCCCCCGAGCAGGTACGGAATGTGTCCGCATACTCGACAGGCTCTTTACCACTGTACCCCGGAATCCCGCAGGCGTGTCGGGGGAATTCACAAGGAGGGGGAGGTCACACTCGCTGACCAGGGCCTTACCGGGTGCGGTCGGCGGGCTATTGTGCGCTGCATGGAGACGCCTGACAACGCCGCTGCCACCGAAGAACCGACCGGGATCGCCGCCCTCGACTGGGCCGGGGCCTCCGCCGACCCGCAGTACCGCGCGGCCGTCGTGGACCTGCTCGGCGCCCTCGCCTACGGGGAGCTGGCGGCCTTCGAGCGGCTCGCGGAGGACGCCAAGCTCGCGCCGACGCTCGCCGACAAGGCGGAGCTGGCGAAGATGGCGTCCGCCGAGTTCCACCACTTCGAGCAGCTGCGCGGCCGGCTGGCCGCGATCGACGTCGAGCCGACCGCCGCGATGGAGCCGTTCGCCAAGGCGCTGGACGACTTCCACCGCCAGACCGCCCCGTCGGACTGGCTGGAGGGCCTGGTCAAGGCGTACGTCGGCGACTCGATCGCCAGCGACTTCTACCGGGAGGTCGCCATCCGGCTCGACTCCGACACGCGCGCGCTGGTGCTGGCCGTACTGGACGACACCGGGCACGGGAACTTCGCCGTCGAGAAGGTGCGCGCCGCGATCGAGGCGGACCCGCGCGTCGGCGGCCGGCTCGCCCTGTGGGCGCGGCGGCTGATGGGCGAGGCCCTCTCGCAGGCCCAGCGGGTCGTGGCGGAGCGGGACGCGCTGTCGACGATGCTGGTCGGCGGGGTCGCCGACGGGTTCGACCTGGCGGCGGTCGGGGAGATGTTCTCGCGGATCACCAAGGCGCACACGAAGCGCATGGCCGCCCTGGGCCTCGCGGCCTAGCGGTGCCCACCGGGCGGTCGGCGGCGGCGCGGATCACGCCGCCGCTGATCGCCGCAGGCGGCGCGCCGAGGGGCGGATCAGCAGGGACAGCAGTACGGCGCTGACGGCGGCCGCCCCGAGGAGCGTGCCCAGCACGAAGCCGGGGCCGAGCGCGGCGTGCGTGACGAGCGCGCCGAACAGCGCGCCGAGCGTCCCGGTCACCAGCACCGTGCGACGCGGCGGAAGCCGGTCGGCCAGCCGGCGGAGGATGGCCCAGGACAGGGCGAGTCCGAGCAGGACGGAGCCGAGAGCTTCCCAGAACACAGCATCACCTCGCGGATCGGCGGGGCGGGCAGAGCGGTCGTACCCCGTCCTACCCGACCCATCCGGAAGGCAACCCTCCTTCGGGCGGGACGCCCCGCGGGAGGGACGCCGGGCGCGGGGGACGCCGTGGGGAGCCCGGGTACGACGAGAGGCCCGGCGGGGGACGCATCCCCCGCCGGGCCTCCGTGCTGTCGCGCTACGCCGTCACAGCGTGCCGAAGCCGACCCGGCGCACCGCCGGCTCACCGATCTCCACGTAGGCGAGCCGGTCCGCCGGGATGAGCACCTTGCGGCCCTTCTCGTCCGTCAGGCTGAGCAGCTGCGCCTTGCCGGACAGCGCCTCGGCCACCGCGCGCTCGACGTCCTCGGCGGACTGCCCGCTCTCCAGAACGATCTCCCGGGGCGCGTGCTGCACGCCGATCTTGACCTCCACGGCTATGTCCCTCCGAACGGTCAGCGTTGCGCGATCACCGCGCCGTACGCTGCACACATTAGCCCGGAGAGGCGAGGAGCCACGGCCCGGCACCGCACGCCAGGAGCGAACAGCGCCGCGCCGCCGCCGGGGTCAGTGCCCCTCGGCCCCGTGCAGCGGGAACCCGGCGATGCCCCGCCACGCCAGTGACGTCAGCAGTTGCACGGCCTTGTGGCGCGGGACCGGCGAGTCGCTCGCCAGCCAGTGCCGCGCCACGACCTGGGAGACGCCGCCCAGGCCGACGGCCAGCAGCATCGATTCGTCCTTCGATAGCCCGGTGTCCTCGGCGATCACGTCCGAGATCGCCTCGGCGCACTGCAGGGACACCCGCTCGACGCGCTCGCGCACCGCGGGCTCGTTCGTCAGGTCCGACTCGAACACCAGGCGGAACGCGCCGCCCTCGTCCTCCACGTACGCGAAGTAGGCGTCCATCGTGGCGGCCACGCGCTGCTTGTTGTCCGTCGTGGAGGCCAGCGCCGTGCGGACGGAGTGGAGCAGCGACTCGCAGTGCTGGTCGAGCAGCGCCAGGTACAGCTCCAGCTTGCCGGGGAAGTGCTGGTACAGGACCGGCTTGCTGACGCCCGCCCGCTCGGCGATGTCGTCCATCGCCGCCGCGTGGTACCCCTGGGCGACGAAGACCTGCTGCGCCGCACCCAGCAGCTGGTTGCGTCGGGCTCGGCGCGGCAGGCGCGTGCCCCTAGGGCGCGCCGCCTCTGTCTGCTCGATGGCTGTCACGCCGCCTCCCAAAATCGATCCAAGTGCGCTGTACGCCGCGCCCGCCATCGTACTTTCGGGTAACCCGGCCGTGCGTGGTGCGAACGCAGAATTTCACGTACCGGACGGCGGCGGTAGCCGAAGCTTCAAACGTGAACGACCCGGCTACCGCCAAACCTCCCCAACCTGCGCAAACGGCGACGGGGGCGCCTCGTCTCACACCCCGTCGCGGTAGTCGTCCTCGTCCAGCGCGACCACCCGGGCCTGTTCCGCCGCGTCCGCCTCGTTCGCCACGGCCGGGTCGATGCGCGACAGCGGGTCGTCCGACTGCTGCCGGAGTTCGGTGTGCTGCTCGGCGGCGTCCGCCTCCGGAGTCTCCTCGTCCAGCGCGGCGACACCGGTCGCGCCGTTCTCCCGGGCCAGCTCCGCCAGCGTCTCGGGATCCGTGGGGTCGACGGTCATGAGCTCCCCTTTCTCACGGGCTTCTGCCCTTGCTACGAGCCTAGAAGGTCCCCCTCATCGGCGCTATACGATCTGTGACGGCGAACACACCCGTGCGGGCGTGATCGTCTCGTAACATTGCCGCATGTCTTCGACCGAGCTGCCCGCGTCCCCCACCGCCGCCGGCGCGGCGTCTCGCGTGCACGCCGTACGGGTCGCGGAAGGCGAGCGCCTGCGCTCCGTGGAGCTGCCCGGCCTGACCCTGAACGTCCGTTACCGCCCGTCCGGCACGCCCGGCAGGGCGCCCGCGCTGTACGTGCACGGGCTCGGCGGCTCCTCCCAGAACTGGTCGGCGCTGATGCCGCTGCTCGAAGACGTCCTGGACGGGGAGGCCGTCGACCTGCCCGGCTTCGGCGTCTCCCCGCCGCCCGACGACGGCAACTACTCGGTGACGGGCCACGCCCGCGCCGTCATCCGCCTCCTCGACGCCGGTGGCCGCGGCCCCGTCCACCTCGTCGGCAACTCCCTGGGCGGTGCCGTCGCCACGCGTGTCGCGGCCGTCCGCCCCGACCTGGTCCGCACGCTGACGCTCGTCTCGCCCGCCCTGCCGGAGCTGCGCGCCCAGCGCAACGCGTGGCCCACGGCGCTGCTCGCCGTCCCGGGCACGGCGCGGCTGTTCTCCCGCCTGACCCGCAACTGGACGGCCGAGCAGCGCGTGCGGGGCGTGCTCGCCCTCTGCTACGGCGACCCGGGCAAGGTCACGGACGAGGGGCTGCTGGCCGCGGTCGAGGAGATGGAGCGCCGGCTGCGGCTCCCGTACTTCTGGGACGCGATGGCCCGTTCGGCGCGTGGCATCGTCGACGCCTACACTCTGGGCGGCCAGCACAACCTGTGGCGGCAGGCGGAGCGGGTCCTCGCGCCGACGCTCCTCGTGTACGGCGGGCGGGACCAGCTCGTGTCGTACCGTACGGCGCGCAGGGCCGCGACGACCTTCCGGGACGCGCGGCTGCTCACCCTCCCGGAGGCCGGGCACGTGGCGATGATGGAGTACCCCGAGGCGGTCGCCCGGGCGGTGCGCGAACTGATCGCCGACCGGAGCGGCGACGGCCGCGGCGACGGCGCGAGGAGCTGATACGGGGCGTGGGACGACATAGCCGCAAAGGGCCCGCCCCCACCGACCGGGGGGCGGACGACAGGACCGCCGCCGCTGCCGCGTCCGGCGGCGGACGCCGCCGCAGGGCGGCACCGGAGGCGAAACGGGGCGCGCGGGCGCAGCAGCCCGCCCCCCCGGCTCCCCGGGACGCGCCGGCGGCCCCGCCCCGGCAGACCCCCGGGACACAGCAGCCTCCCCAGGCCCCGCAGGCGCAGCGGCCTCCGCAGACGCTGCAGCCCCAGCAGCCTCCCCGGGCCCAGCAGGCCCCGCGGCTCCAGTGGTCCCCGCAGGCCCCTCACGCCCCGGCCCCCCAGCAGTACGGGTACGGCTACGGCTTCGGCACCCCGCCGCACGGCACCCCCGCCCACGACCCCTCCCGCGACGTGCGCGGCGGGCACCCCGAGCAGCGCGAGCCGGGCGGCGGCTGGGGCGCCGCCCCCCACGCGGCCGCCGCACCCTCCCCGCAGCCCCCCGCGCCCCGGTCGCGCATCGCCCAGAGCCCGCCGCGGGTACCGGGGCCGCGCCGGGAGTTCGTCGAGGCGTTCGACGCGCAGGGGGCGCGGGACGGCGCCGTTCCCGAGGCCGGGGACCGTCCCGCCGGGACGGCCGGGACGCAGGACGCCCCGGCCGGCGACGACGCGGCCACCCGGGCGCGGGACGCGGCCGGTTCCGGCCCGCACGGCGCCCGCGACGGCGCACGGCGCGGCGAGGACCGTGACGGCGCACGGCGCGGCGAGGACCGTGACGACGCGCGCCCCGGTGAGGACCGCGACGGCGCGCGGCGCGGCGGCCGGGCCGGCAGGAGCCGCACGTTCGCCGGGATCGCCGCGGCCGCCGTCGTCACCGTCCTCGCGGTCATCGTCGCCGGCGAGGTCGGCGACGCGCGGCAGCGGGACCGGGCGGACCGGGCCGCCGACGCGCCCGACCGGGGCGCGGCCGACGATGCCTCCCGCTCCGACCAGCGGGCCACCCCGCCGCAGACCGCCCCCGCGCGGCCCGCGGCGCCCGTCGCACCGCCGACGTACGAGCAGCTGATGGCCCGGCAGTTCCCGCTCGACCCGGCGATGAAGGGGTCCGGCGACTTCGCGGCCGTCCCCGGAGCGGACGAGGCGCCCGGCAAGGGGCGCAAGGTCCGCTACCGCGTCGACGTGGAGAAGGGGCTCGGGCTCGACGGCGAGCTGTTCGCCCGGGCCGTGCAGGAGACCCTCAACGACGACCGCAGCTGGGCGCACGGCGGCGCCATGACCTTCGAGCGGATCTCCACGGGCGAGCCCGATTTCGTCGTCACGCTGGCCAGCCCGGGGACGACCGGCGTCTGGTGCGCCAAGTCCGGGCTGGACACGACGATCGACAACGTCTCCTGCGACTCCGCCTCCACCGACCGCGTGATGATCAACGCCTACCGGTGGGCGCAGGGCGCCGAGACCTTCGGCCCCAAGGCGATGCTCGCCTACCGGCAGATGCTCATCAACCACGAGGTCGGCCACCGACTCGGCCACAACCACCGCACCTGCCAGACGCCCGGCGCGCCGGCGCCCGTGATGCAGCAGCAGACCAAGTCGCTGGAGATCGACGGCGTCAAGTGCCGCCCGAACCCGTGGGTGTACCCGGGCGCCTGACGCCCCCACCCGGCCGGGACCTGACGGAACGTCACCGGAAACCGGCCTAGCGCAACGGAACGCCACCAGTGCGCGGAAGTCACGCGCATTCACCCCTTCCGGTGGCGTGACGGACAACCGTCCGTCACGCCACCCGTCGCTCCGCTTACGGTCGTCCCGCCGCGAGTCGCCGGACCAACGGTGGCCGCGCACAAGGGAGATCGGGGGTGTGCTCGTGCGGATCGGACTGCTCACGGAGGGTGGGCACCCGTACGCCTCGGGTGAGACCAGACTCTGGTGCGACCGGCTCGTGCGCGGGCTCTCCCAGCACGAGTTCGACGTCTACACGCTCGGCCGGGGCACCCGCCGGGAGGACGCCGGCCGGGCCCCGCTGCCGCCGCACGTGCGCCAGGTGCGCACCGCGCCCCCGTGGACCGCCCCGGACGGCGCCCGCGTCGGCCGCACGCCGGGCCCGCGGACGTACCGCCGGCGCGACCGCCACCGCTTCGCCGGGCACTTCGAGCAGCTCGTCACCGCCCTGTGCCGCCCCGGCCCGGCCGGGGACACCACCTTCGCGGACGGCCTCTACGGCCTCGCGGAACTCGCCGGCGAGCGGGGCGGCCTGGGAGGCGCCCTGCGCTCGGAGACCGCGGCGCGCACCCTGGAGGCCGCCTGCCGCGCCCCCGGCGCGCGCCGGAGCGCGCACCGCGCGACCGTCTCCGACCACCTGGCGCTCACCGGCCGGCTGGAGCGGGTCCTGCTCCCGCTGTCGCTCGACTGGTACGGCGCGGACGGGCTCGGCGCCGCCGACCTGTGCCACGCCGCGTCGGGCGGCGCGGCGGCGCTGCCCGGCCTGCTGGCCAAACGCTTCTTCGGCACCCCGCTGCTGGTCACGGAGTACGGCGTGCAACTGCGCGCGCACTACCTGACGGTCGGCGGCACGGCCCTCGGCACGCCCGCGCGCTCCCTGCTCTCCGCGTTCCACGGGCGGCTCGCCGCCGAGGTCTACCGGCAGGCCGCCCTCGTCACGCCCGGCAACGCGCACGCGCGCCGCTGGCAGGAGCGGTGCGGCGCCGACCGGGGCAAGCTGCGCACCGTGTACCCCGGCATGGAAGCGGAACGGTTCGCCTCCGTGGGGGAGGGCGCCGACCCGGGCGACCCGCGCACGCTCGTGTGGGTCGGCCGCGCCGAGCCCGCCAAGGACCTCGCCGGACTGCTGCGCGCCTTCACGGAGGTACGGCGGGCGGAGCCCGGCTCCCGGCTGCGGATCGTCGCCGTGCCCGCGCGGGACCCGCGGACGGCCGCGTACCTCGCGCACTGCCGGGCGCTCGCCGCCCGGCTGTTCCCGCAGGACGCCGCCGGCCGCGCCGCGGGGGGCGGCCCCGTCTCCTTCGAGGAGGTCGGCGGCCCCGGGGCGCCCCGGCTCGCCGACGCCTACGCCGCCGGCTGCGTGATCGTGCTCTCCAGCGTCGCCGAGGGGTTCCCCGTCAACCTCGTCGAGGCCATGCTGTGCGGCCGCGCCACCGTCTCGACGGACACCGGCGCGGTCGTCGAGGTCGTCGGCGGCACGGGACTCGTCGTCCCCCCGGGCGATCCGCGGGCGCTCGCGGAGGCGTGCGTCGCGCTGTTGCGCGACCCCGAGCGCAGGGCCCGGCTGGGCGCCGCCGCGCGCGCCCGCGCGCTGGAACTCTTCACCGTCGAACAGAACCTCGCCGCGTTCCGCGCCCTCTACCTCGAAGCGCTGGCGTCGGCGCCGGTACGCCGGGAGTCGGAGGCCCTCGACCCGGACGGCGACCCGCTGCCCTTCGCCCACCCGGCCGAGGCGCACGTACCGGGCCACTGGACGGCGGCCGCCCGGCGCGCCGCCCCGCGGCCCACGCCCACGTGGGCCGCCACCGCCGCGGCGACGAGCGGAGGCGGCCGTGCCTGAACACCCCGGCACCCCGGTCGGAACCGCCCCCGCCCCCGAGGGGGGCGCCCCCGCCGGGACCGCGCCCCGGAGCCCCGCCGACCCCGTCAAGGCGCTGCTGCACCGGCACCGGGAGCTGTGCCGGCGGGCCGTCGACCCCCTGGAGATCGCCGCCGGCCTGGAGGCGCACGGGGTCACCGACAGGACCGCCGCCCGGTTCCGGCACCGCGACGTCTTCTCCCTCGCCGAGGAGCTCTACGCGCGCGCGCCCCGCGACGGGGAGCTCGGCCCGGCCCTCGCCGCCTCCGCGCCCCCCGCGGACCCGGAGGGCCGCCGGAGCCGGCGGGGACGCGGCGGCCGGGTGCTCACCGCGCTGCTGCCCGGCGGCGTCTGCGCCCTCGCGCTCGCCGCGCACGCCCACGCCTCCGGGCCGCCGCTGCTCGCCGTCACCGCCGCGGGCGCCGCCGGGCTCACGGCCGCCCTCGTCCTCGCCGTACGGCGCGGGCCCCTGCGCGCCCGCGGCCACACGCCGCTCGCCGCGCACGCCGCGACCGCCCTGCTCGTCCTGTACGCCACGTACGGCGACGGGTTCCTCGACCAGCTGCTCGGCGGCGGCCCCGCCGGGCCCTGGCCGCCCGCGACCGCCCCGCTCCTGGCCCTCGCCCTCGCGGTGGTGCCGGCCGCCGCCTGCGCCCGGCTGTTCGCCGTGCGGGCCCGGCGCCGGCTCGCGGGCAGCCGCGACCTGGACGACTTCACCGCCCGGGCCCGGCCCCTGTTCCTCGCCGTCGCCGCCCTGCACCTGGCGGCCCTCACCGGGCTGCTCGCCGCGGTCCGCCTGGTACCCGGGACGAGGCCCGGGGCCCTCGCCCCGGCCGCCGCGCTCGGCATGCTGCTGTTCCTCGCCCGGCTGCTCGCCGTGCACGGCCTGCCCCACGCGGGCGCCACCGCGCTCGTCACCACCGCGGCGGCCGAGGTCCTGGCCTGCCTCACGGTCCTCGTCGGCCGGCTGCCCGGCTGCGCCCCCGTGGCCGCCCCGGTACGGCGGGCCGTCGAGACCTGGGGCACCGCGGCCGTACCGGGTGTCCTGTGCGGGGCCGCCGCGCTCGGCCTGCTGGCGTACGCCGCCGCCGTGCTCGCCCGGGCCTCCGCGCACGCCCGCCCCTGACCGCCCGCCCCACTGCCGGCACCCGCCGGCACCCATCGACCGCACCGACCGCACGACCCCAGGACCCGCCAGCGCCACAGGCCCCACAGGCCCCGGAAACACCAGGCGCGTCACGGGTTCCGCGTATCCGCGAGACACCGAGGAGAGACACGACATGACCCCCCAATCCCCGACCACGGCCGCACGGCGCGAAGGGGGCGCGCGATGAGGGTGCTGCTGCTCGGCGCCACGGGATTCATCGGCCGCTTCGTCGCCGACCGGCTGCTCGCCGACCCGGCGGTGCACCTCACCGCCCTGGGCCGCCGCGACGACTCCGACGTGCGGTTCGACCTCGCGGGCGGCAGCCCGGGGGCGCTCACCCGCTTCCTGGACGCCGTCCACCCGGGCGTCGTCATCAACTGCGCCGGAGCCACCCGCGGCGGCGCCCGCGAACTGACCCGGCACAACACCGTCGCCGTCGCCACCGTCTGCGAGGCGCTGCGCCGCAGCCGTTGCGGCGCCCGCATGGTCCAGGTCGGCTGCGCGTCCGAGTACGGGCCGTCGCAGCCCGGCTCGTCGACCGCGGAGGACGCCGTGCCCCGCCCCGGCGGGCCGTACGGGGTGTCGAAGCTCGCGGCGACCGAGCTGGTCCTCGGCTCCGGGCTGGACGCCGTCGTCCTGCGGGTGTTCTCGCCGGTCGGCCCCGGCACCCCGGCCGGCTCGCCCCTCGGCCGCCTCGCGGAGACCATGCGCCGCGCCATGCAGTCCGGCGACACGGAGCTGAAGCTCGGCGGCCTCGGCGTGCAGCGGGACTTCGTCGACGTACGGGACGTGGCGCGCGCCGTGCACGCCGCCTCCCTGTCGGCGGCGCAGGGCGTGGTCAACATCGGCACCGGCCGCGCCGTACGGCTCCGCGACGCCGCGTCCCTCCTCGCGCGCGTCGCCGGCTACGCGGGAGCCCTCCACGAACCGGACGGCCCGCCCACCCGGCCCGTCATCGGCGCCCAGCGCTCCGAGTCGCCCTCCGACCACCAGCCCCCGGTCGCCGCCCACCCCTACCCCGACGGCTGCGGGGCCTGGCAGCAGGCCGACGTGCGCACCGCCCGCGACCGGCTCGGCTGGCGGCCCCGCATCAACCTGGAGGAGTCCCTCGCGGACATCTGGATGGAGGCGGCGTGCCGTATCTGACCAGCACCGGCCCCGGTCTGCCGGCGGCCGGTGCCGAACGGCTCGGCATCGGCGTCCCCGGCTACGCCCACCCGCTCCTCGCCCCCGTCGAGTGGGCCGAGCTGACGCGGCCGGACACGCCCGTGCACTGGGCCGTCCTCAACGTCGCGGACGGCCCCGGCGTCCGGCCCGACCCGCACTGCCTGGAGGCGGCGGGCCGGCTCCGGAACGCCGGCGTCCGGGTCCTCGGCCACCTCGACCTCCGCCGGGGCGCCCGGCCGTTCGGTGACACCGTCTCCGAGGCCCACCGCTACCTCGACTGGTACCGCGTCGACGGCTACTTCCTGGACCGCTGCCCCACGCAGCGGCAGGACCTGCCGGGGATGCGCCGGCTCACCGCCGCCCTGAGGGCCGTCCTGGACCGGGCGGACGGCTGCCACCTGGTCCTCGGCCACGGCGGCCACCCGCACCCCGGCTACGCGGACACCGCCGACCAGCTGGTCACCTTCTCCGGGCCCTGGGCCGAGTACCGCTGGTCCCAGGCGGCGGAGTGGACCGCCGACCACCCACCGGAACGGTTCGTCCACTTCGTCCACGGGGTGCCGCGCACCCATCTCGACGAAGCGGTGCGGATCGCGCGGTGGCAGGGAGCGGGGACGATCTTCTTCACCGACCGCACCGGACAAACCGGCCCATTCGCGGCCCTGCCCGGCTACTGGGACGAAATTGTCTCGCAGATCGGACCAGGTGTCTCGGAATGAGGAGGGCCGTGGCAGTGTTACGGGACATGTAGTCCCCGCCCGCGCGGGGGTAGTCCCGTACTGACATACGACCAACGGAGTCCCCGTGTCGCTGCCACCCCTGGTCGAGCCGGCTGCCGAGCTCACCGTAGACGAGGTCCGCAGGTACTCCCGCCACCTGATCATCCCGGACGTCGGGATGGACGGACAGAAGCGGCTGAAGAACGCCAAGGTGCTGTGCGTGGGCGCCGGCGGGCTCGGTTCGCCGGCCCTGATGTACCTGGCGGCCGCGGGCGTGGGCACGCTCGGCATCGTGGAGTTCGACGAGGTCGACGAGTCGAACCTGCAGCGCCAGATCATCCACAGCCAGTCCGACATCGGCCGCTCCAAGGCGGAGTCCGCCCGCGACTCCGTCAAGGGCATCAACCCGTACGTGAACGTGGTCCTCCACGAGGAGCGGCTCGAGGCCGACAACGTGATGGACATCTTCAGCCAGTACGACCTGATCGTCGACGGCACGGACAACTTCGCCACGCGCTACCTCGTCAACGACGCGTGCGTGCTGCTGGACAAGCCGTACGTCTGGGGCTCCATCTACCGGTTCGACGGCCAGGCGTCGGTCTTCTGGTCCGAGCACGGCCCCTGCTACCGCTGCCTCTACCCCGAGCCCCCGCCGCCGGGCATGGTCCCCTCCTGCGCCGAGGGCGGCGTGCTGGGCGTGCTCTGCGCGTCCATCGGCTCCATCCAGGTCACCGAGGCGATCAAGCTCCTGGCCGGCGTGGGCGACCCGCTGGTCGGCCGGCTGATGATCTACGACGCCCTGGAGATGCAGTACCGGCAGGTCAAGGTCCGCAAGGACCCGAACTGCGCCGTCTGCGGCGAGAACCCCACCGTCACCGAGCTCATCGACTACGAGGCCTTCTGCGGCGTCGTGTCCGAGGAGGCCCAGGAGGCGGCGGCCGGTTCCACGATCACTCCGAAGCAGCTCAAGGAGTGGATCGACGACGGCGAGAGCATCGACATCATCGACGTCCGCGAGGTCAACGAGTACGAGATCGTCTCGATCCCCGGCGCCCGGCTGATCCCCAAGAACGAGTTCCTGATGGGCAACGCCCTCCAGGACCTGCCGCAGGACAGGCGGATCGTCTTGCATTGCAAGACGGGTGTCCGCAGTGCGGAAGTCCTGGCGGTGCTGAAGTCCGCGGGCTTCTCCGACGCCGTCCACGTCGGCGGCGGCGTCATCGGCTGGGTCAACCAGATCGAACCGCACAAGCCGGTCTACTGACCGCCCTTCCCGCCGGCCGGCGGGACCGACGAAGCCCACGGCTCCGACCTGGTCGGTTGCCGTGGGCTTCGGTCGTCGTCGCGTCCGCCCTGCGGCAGGGCCGGGTCCCACGCGTGCGGGCCCGCCGTTCCCCCCTCGACCCGGTCCGCCGGCTCTCCCCCTCGCCGTGAGGGGGAGGGAGAGCGCCGCTTCCGGAGCTCGATCCGAACCCCTTGCGGCCGCCGCCGTCGACCGGCGCGGGGGCCGGGCAGGGACGCTGGTGCGCGCCCCGGCCGCGATGTCGACGTCAGCCGTGGATGCCGGAAGCCCGCCGGTCAGCGGCTGCGGAGAGAACGGGGACGGAGGCCCGGCGGTCCGCCGGGTCCCCCGTGACCGGGGGAAGTCGGCGGTCGCGGGTCACGCCGCGCTCGTGCCGGGGACGGGCTCTTGCGCGTCCTCGAACACGGCGTCGTCGTCCTCCCCGAAGTCCGGGGCCTGGAAGGGGTTGGTCGTCGGAGGCGGCAGCGCCGCGGCGGAGGAGCGGGGCGCCCCTTCCAGAGCGGAGAACAGCGGGGTCGAATCGATGAGAGGTCTCCCTTTTCGCTCCGGGTCCCCGCAGGGACCCGGTGTGCCGTGACCGGGCACAGAGGTCCTACAGCTTGGCCATCTTGGCGTACGGGCTCAGGATCCGCTTCTGCGTCGAGCCGAAGTCCACGAGTGCCGCGATTCCGGCCTCGACGCCGATCACCCGGCCGAGGCCGTACATGTCGTGCGTCACCTGGTCGCCCACGGCGAAGTGCCGGGGGGCAGGCGTGGCCCGGGCCTTGAAGGGGCTGGTGGGCAGGTGACGTTTGGGGGCAGCAGGCTTTGTCATTGCCCCCAGTATGCGCCCGTGGGCGGCTTGTTCGCTGCGGTCGTCCACGTCGGATTCGCCACAGGGCCGGACGGTGGGGCCCACGGGCGGGGAGGGGCCGGGGCGCCGTACCGGTCACCTGGGGGTTCGCCGCCTGGCGGGGGCCTGGACGCGGTCGCGGGGCACCCTCGCCGCCGGTGGCCGGCCTCCGCGGGCAGGGGCGCAGGCCGGACCGGTGGCCGGATCGGGGGGGCCGGACCGCCGGCCGGCCCCCGTCCGGTTCCGGGCGGCTAGGAGCAGGTCGTGCCGTCCGCCGGGACCTCGTCCCGCAGCAGGTAGTCGTCGACCGTCCGCGTCACGCACTGCGAGGAGCCGTACGCGCCGTGCCCCTCGCCCTTGTTGGTGATCAGCACGCCGACGCCCTTGCCCAGGCCGTCCGCCATCCTCCGCGCGCCCTCGTACGGTGTCGCCGGGTCGCCCGTCGTGCCCACGACCAGGATCGGCCCCGCGCCCGGCGCGGACACGTCCTGGGTCGCCGACTCGCCCTTCACCGGCCAGTTCGCGCACCAGCCCGCCGTGTCCCACGCGAGGAAGCCCCCGAACACGGGGGAGATGCGCCGGAACTCGGGCAGCAGCGCCTTCGCCTCGGCGGCCGTGGGCCGCTGGTCGGTGTCGGCGCAGGAGATCGCCCGCTGCGCGTGGCTGTCCGTGCCGTAACGGCCGCTCGGGTCGCGGTCGTTGTACATGTCGGCGAGCCGCAGCAGCGCGTCGCCCCGGCCGTCCTCCGCCTCCCGCAGCGCCTCCGTCAGCAGCGGCCAGCTGCTCTCCGAGTACAGCGGGAGCACGATGCCGGTGAGGGCCAGGCCCTCCGTCAGCTTCCGGGTGCCACTCGTCCCCAGCGGTTGCTCGTCGAGTCGCGCCAGCAGCCGGGTCACCCGGGCCGTGCCCGCCTCGGCGCCCTCGCCCGTGGACGCGAAGTAGTTGTTCAGCGCCCGCTGGAAGCCCGTCGTCTGGTGCCGGGCGTGGCCCTTGCTGTCGGCGGTCGGGTCGACCACCGCGTCCAGCACCGTCCGGCCCGTGTGCTTCGGGAACAGGTGGGCGTACGCCGCGCCCAGCTGCGTGCCGTACGAGATGCCGAAGTAGTTCAGCTTCGCGTCGCCCAGGACGTGGCGGATCACGTCCATGTCGCGGGCGGTGTTGGCGGTGGTGACGTGGGCGATCAGTCCGCCGGAGCGGCGGGCGCAGCCGGCCCCGAAGTCGGAGCCGTCCTTCAGGTAGGCGGCCTCCTCGGCCGGTGTGTCCGGCGTCAGGTCGATCCGCGCCTCGGCGTTCGCCTGCTCCTCGTCCGAGCGGCACACGACCGCCGAGCTGCCGCCCACCCCGCGCGGGTCGAAACCGACCAGGTCGTAGCGGGTGTTCAGCCCGTCGTAGTCCGGTGCGAAGCCCGGCAGCATCTCCACGCCCGACGCGCCGGGGCCGCCGAAGTTGAACAGCAGGGAGCCGATCCGGCCCTTCTTGTCGCGGGCCTCCTTGCGGATCAGCGCCACCGGCAGCGTCTCGCCGTCCGGCTTGCGGTAGTCCAGCGGCACCTTCACCGTCGCGCACCGCCACGCCGACCCCGGCTTCTCACCGCCCTCGGGCGCCTCGCACGGCTCCCACCGCGGCTTCTGGCCGGTCAGCGCGGCCGGCAGCCCCGGCATGCCCGCCGTGCTCCCCGGCCGGCCCGGGGCGGACGACGCCGACGGCCCGCCGTCCGCGCCGTCCGCGCCGCCGTCCTGGCACCCCGCGGCCGCCCCGGCCACCAGGGTCGCCGTGATCGCCACCGCCACGGCCCGTACCCGCATACGCTTGGACATGCACTCCCCAGAACTCCCCCGGACGTACCGGGCATCCCGCCGCTGAATCGTCATGGTAGGCGCCGCCGCCCCCGGTCCCCGTGCCCCTGTGGACAACCTCACGGGCAGACGGTCCCCGACGCCGGGACCCTGCCGTCGAGGAGGTAGGCGTTCACCACGCGCCGCACGCAGGCGTCACCGCCGTTGTACGCGCCGTGTCCCTCGCCCCGGTACGTCACCTCGACGCCGACACCCTTGCCCAGCGCCGACGCCATGGCCGCGGCGCCGGCGAAGGGCGTGGCCGGGTCGCCCGTCGTCCCGACCACCAGGATCGGCGGCGCGCCGGGGGCGCTCACCTCCGGGTGGTCCGACCGGCCCGCGACGGGCCACTGGCCGCACCCCAGCATCTCCCAGGCCAGGGCGTCGCCGAACACGGGCGAGACCCTGCGGAACTCGGGGAGCTTCGCCCTGATCTGCTCCACCGTGAACCGCCGCCGGTCGTCGACGCAGTTGATCGCCGCGTTCGCCGCCCGCAGGTTGTTGTAGTCGCCGTTCTCGTCCCGGCCGTTCATCAGGTCGGACAGCGCCAGCAGCAGCGCGCCGTCGCCGCCGTCCGCCTCGTCGAGGCCCTGCTCCAGGTACTGCCAGTACTTCTTGGAGTACAGCGCCTGGAGGATGCCGCCGAGGGCGTGCGTCTGGGTCAGCTCGCGGTCGCCGATGCCCTGGACGGGGCGCTTGTCGAGCCGCGCCAGCAGGTCGGTGACGAACCGCTCGATCTCCTGCGGGGTGCTGCCGGGCAGCGCGCACCGGTCGCCCCGCCGCACGCAGTCGGCGGCGAAGTTCCCGAGCGCCAGCTGGAACCCCGCGGCCTGGCCGAGCGCCCCCTGCTCGACGGTCCCGCCCGGGTCGACGACCGCGTCGAGGACGGCCCGGCCCACCCGGCGGGGGAACAGGTGCGCGTACACCCCGCCGAGCTCCGTGCCGTACGAGATGCCGAAGTAGTACAGCTTGGCGTCGCCGAGGACCTGCCGCAGCAGGTCCATGTCGCGGGCCGCGTTCTCCGTGCCGACGTGCGGCAGCATCCTGCCCGAGTTCTCCTCGCACGCCGCCGCGTACTTCCCCAGCCCGCCGTGGAGGGCCTTCTCCTCGGCGGCGGTGTCGGGCGTGGCGTCCTGCGCGAAGAACGCGTCCAGCTCACGGCGGTCCAGGCACTCCACGCCGTCGCTCAGCCCCACGCCGCGCGGGTCGAAGCTCACCAGGTCGTAGCGGCCGCGCAGGGCCTCGTACTCGCCTCCGAGGGACGGCAGGGCGGTGATCCCGGAGCCGCCCGGGCCGCCGAAGTTGAAGACCAGGGAGCCGATCCGCTTCGCCCGGTCGCGGGCCCTGGCGCGGATCAGGGCCAGCTCGACCGTGTCGCCGCCGGGGTCGGCGTAGTCGAGCGGGACGTCCATGAACGCGCACTCCCACCGGGTGCCGTCGGGGAGCGGGCTCGGCGGCGACGCGCCGCCCTTCGCCCCGGAGGAGGGCGTGCACGGCTTCCACGCCGGCTTCTGCGCGGCCAGGTCCCTCATCGCGTCCCGGCCGGTCCCGCCGCCCCCGTCCCGGTCCCCGTCGCCGCCGCACCCCGCGACGCCGGCGAGCAGGGCGACGACGGCGAGGGCGGCGGCACACCGGCGGGCGGTCCTCCGCGGGGCGGTCGTCCGCCGGGCGGGGCGAGTGATCGGCATGCGTCCATCGTCAGCGCGCCCCCGCGCCCGCGCCCGCGCCGCGCACCCATGCGGGTGGCCGGCGCGGGCGCGGGCGCCGCGCCTACAGCGGTACGACGGTGATCTCGGTCGCCTTCACGCTCACCCACACGCCGGAGCCCTCCGCGAGGCCCAGCTCCGCCGCTGCCGCCGGGGTCACCTCCGCGACCACCTCGGACGGCGCGCCCGGCACGCCCGACACCAGGACCCGCAGCCGCGCGCCGTGCGCGGCCAGCTCCCGCACGGTGCCCCGCCACACGTTGCGGGGGCTGCCCGAGGGGCGGGCGGCGTGCAGGGACACCGCCTCGGGCGCCGCCACCGCGAGGGCGGCCGTGCCGTCGGCGGGCGCCGGGTCGGCGGCCGTGACCAGCCGGGCACCGTCCGCCGTGTCCAGGCCGCCGCCGCGCACCGTGCCCGGCCAGGCGTTGCGGCCCAGCATGCGTGCCACCCACGGGGAGCGCGGGTGCCGGGCCACCTCGGCGGGCTCCGCGTACTGCACCAGGCGCCCCTCCTCCAGGACGAGGACGCGATCGGCCAGCGAGACGGCCTCCACCGGGTCGTGCGTGACGATCAGGCACACGCCGGGGAACCCGGCCAGGTGCCGGCGCAGCGCGTGCCGCACCCGCGCGCGGGTCGTCTGGTCCAGGGCGGCCAGCGGCTCGTCGAGGAGCAGGAGCCGGGGCCGCGCGGTCAGGGCCCGGGCGAGCGCCACCCGCTGGGCCTGCCCGCCGGACAGCTCGCCCGGCCTGCGGTGCGCCAGGTGGCCCACCCCGAGCCGGTCCAGCCGCTCCCGGGCCTGTGCCCGCGCCCGGGCCCGCGGCACGCCCTGGGCGCGCAGCCCGTACGCGGTGTTGGCCAGCGCCGACAGGTGCGGGAACAGCGCGCCGTCCTGCGGCACCCACGCGATGCCGCGCCGGTGCGGCGGCAGCCCGGCCAGCTCCCGCCCGCCGAGCCGCAGGGTCGTGGCCGTCGCCCGCGGGGTGAGACCCAGCAGGGCGCGCAGCAGCGTGCTCTTGCCGGCCCCGTTCGGCCCGACGACGGCGACCGTCGTCCCGGCGGGCACGTCCAGGCGGAGGGCGGTGGCCCCGTCCACCTCGGCCACCAGCGGGTACGCCGCCCCCGCGGCGTACCCGTCGGCGGGCCCCGCGGCCGGGGCGTCGGCGGGCGGGACGTACCCGCCGGTCCGCTCCTCCCGCTCGGGGCCCGCCGGGCGCGGCGCCTCCCGTACCGCCGCGTGCCCCAGCCAGCGCCCGCGCAGGGCGACCAGGACCGCCGCGGCCGTGACGAGGAGCAGCAGGGAGACGGCGACGGCGCCGTCCGGGTCGTTCTGGAGCAGCAGGTACACCTGGAGCGGCAGCGTCTGCGTCGTACCCGGCAGGTTCCCCGCGAAGGTGATCGTCGCGCCGAACTCGCCGAGCGCCCGCGCCCAGCACAGCGCCGCCCCCGCCACCAGGCCCGGCCCGACCATCGGCACGGTCACCGTGCGGAACGCCCGCAGCGGCGCGGCGCCCAGCGACGCCGCCGTCTCCTCGTAGCGCGGGTGCAGCCCCGCCAGCGCGCCCTCCAGACTGATCACCAGGAACGGCATCGACACGAACGCCGCCGCCACCACCGCGCCCGCCGTCGAGAACGGCAGCGACACCCCGAACCGGTCCGCGAGGACCCCGCCCAGCATCCCGCGCCGCCCGAACCCCTGGAGCAGGGCCACACCCGCCACCGTGGGCGGCAGCACCATCGGCAGCATCACCAGCACCCGCACCAGCGCCTTGCCGGGGAAGTCGACCCGGGCCAGCACCCACGCCAACGGCACGCCGAGCAGCAGCGACAGGGCGAGCGCCCACCCGGACACCACCAGCGACAGCCCGAGCGCCTCCCGCACGGCGGGCGCGGTCAGCCGGTCCCCGAGCGTGCCCCACGGGGCGTGCGCCAGCACCCCGGCGAGCGGCAGCAGCAGGAAGACCACCGCGACCAGCGCGGGCACGGCGAGCGGGACGGGGACCCGCCGGGCGGGGATCACGGCGTCCCGAACCCGGCCGCCGCCAGCAGCGCACGCGCGCGCGGCGACCCCAGCCACGCCACGAAGCGGCGCGCCGCCCCGGGGTCGTGTGCGGAGGTGAGGACCGCGGCCGGGTAGGAGACCACGGCGTTCCGCGCGTCCGGTACGGCGACCGCGTCCACCTCGCCGCGGGCGGCGGCCGCGTCGGTGGCGTACACCAGTCCGGCGTCCGCCTCGCCCAGCCGGACCTTGGCGAGGACGGCGCGGACGTTCGGCTCCTGGGAGACGGGCCGCACCTTCGCCCCGGCCCTGTCGAGGATCTGCCGGCCGTAGCGCCCGACCGGCACCTCGGGCGCGGCCAGCACCACCTTCAGCCCCGGCCGGGACAGGTCCTCCAGGCCGGTGATCCGCTCCGGGTTCCCCTCGGCGGTGACGATGGCGAGCCGGTTGCGGGCGATGACGACGGGCTCGCCGACCGCCTCGCCCAGGCGGTCCATGGTCGGGGTGTCGGCGGTGACGAGGACGTCGGCCGGCACGCCCTGGCGCACCTGGGAGGCCAGCTCCTGCGATCCGGCGAAGGAGAACACGACGTCGGTGCCGGGATGCTCCTCCTCGTAGGCGGCGCCGACGTCCTCGAGGACGTCGGTGAGGGACGCGGCGGCCAGCACGGTCAGCCGCCCCGGCCCGTCCGCCGGGGCGCCGGGGCCCCCGCAGGCCGTCAGCGGCAGCAGCAGGGCCGCGGTCAGCAGGGACGCGACGGCGTGGCGCACGGTACGGCGCACGGGGACCTCCGGCCGGTCGGACGTACGGGGTGTCGGGACGTGAGGGGGGAGGGGGGACGTACGGGGTGCGAGGGGGGCGTGCGGGGCGCGGGGGCGGGCGGTCAGACGCGGTCGATGTGGACGTTGGTCGACTTCACCCGCGCCACCGCCTCGACGCCCACCTCCAGGCCCAGCTCCTCCACGGCCTCACGGGTCAGCAGCGACACGAGCCGGTGGGGCCCGGCCTGGATCTCCACCTGGGCGGCCACGTCACCGAGCTTCACGGCGGTGACGATGCCGGGGAACGCGTTGCGCGCGCTGGTGTACGGCACCTCGCCCCCCTCGTCGGACTGCGCGGCCAGCGCGACGGCGAACGCCGCCAGGTCGGGGCCGTCGACCAGCCGCCGCCCCACCTCGTCCCGGCGCGTGCGGAGCCGGCCGGCGTCGGCCCAGCGGCGTACGGTGTCGGCGCTCACGCCCAGGAGACGCGCCGCCTGCTGTGAGGTGTAGGACCGCATGTGCGGCAATGTAGGCGCGAGGGGCCCGCAGCTGCAAGCAGGATCGGCCGATCCTCCTGGCATCCGCGGGCCCCTCCGTGCGAACCCACCACGCGGGCGCGGTCCCCTACAGGGCGCCCTTGCGCGTCAGGTGGTTGAACGACACCCACCCCGGCAGCACCGGCAGCCACAGCGTCAGCAGCCGGTAGAGCAGCACCGCCGGCGCCGCGACCTCCTTCGGCACCCCGGCCAGCACCAGGCCGGCCAGCAGGGCGCCCTCGACCGCGCCGACGCCGCCCGGTGTGGGCGCCGCCGAACCGAGCGCGTTGCCCGCCAGGAACACCACGGCGAGACTCGCGTACGACAGCGGCTGCTCGCCGCCGTTGAACGCCCGGATCGAGGCGTCCAGGCACAGCACGAACGTCGCCGTCAGCAGCAGCATGCCGCCGATGCCGGTCAGCAGCTTGCCGGGCCGCTGGAGCACGTCCAGCATGCGCGGCACCACTCCCGCGAACAGCGACCGCAGCCGCGTCGACACGAACTTCCGCAGCGCCGGGACCGCCGTCACCACCAGCAGCAGCACCGCGATCGTCAGCAGCCCCGCGATGACCGTCCTGGACGGGGTGAAGTCGTCCTGCGACCGCTCCGTGCCGGTCAGGTAGCCGAATGCCAGCAGCAGCAGGATGTGCGCGCCCAGCCCGAACAGCTGCGACGCGCCCACGCTCGCCACCGCCAGGCCGGGACGCACCCCGGACCGCTGGAGGAACCGCGTGTTGAGCGCCACCCCGCCGACCGCCGCGGGCGCGACGATCTTGACGAAGGACCCGGCGACCTGCGCCACCACGGTCCGCAGGAACGACACCCGCTCCGGTACGAAGCCGAGCAGGCTCATCGCCGCCGCCACGTAGCTGAGCGCCGAGCACGCGACGGCCACCGTGACCCAGCCCCAGTCCGCCTCGCTGATCGTCGACAGCGGGATGCTCGCGATCTGCGACAGCAGGAAGTACGCGGCGATGGCGCCCGCGATGAGGCTGATCAGCGTGCGCGGCCTGATCCGCTCCAGCCGCACCGGCTCCACCGGGGCCTGCGGCCTGATCCGCAGCACCTGGCGGCGGATCTGCGCCAGCAGGTCCTCCTCGCGCGCCTCGTGCAGCGCGTCCTCCAGGGCCCGCTTCTCGGCCTGCTTCTCCGCCCGGACCACCCTGCGCCCCGCCTTCGAGCCCGCCTCGCCGGCCTCGCTGGACGCCTCCAGCCGGGCCTGCTTCGCGGCCTCCGACGCCGCCAGCACCGCCTCCCGCTCCCGCTGCGAGCGCTCGCGGGCCAGCCGGCGCAGCGTCGCCCGGCTGGACCGGCTCAGCGCGATCGGCTGGAGCAGCGGCAGGCAGCCCGCGACCTTGTCGGGGCCGAGGACCTGCACGGCCGCCGCGACCACCCGCTCCGCGCCGACCCGCAGGCCGAGCGTGGTGAGCAGCTGCGCGATGTCCATCCGCAGCACCAGGTCGCCCGCGGCGATCTCACCGCCGCGCAGGTCCGTGATCACCACGTTGCCGGAACGATCCACCAGCAGGGCGTCGCCGGTCAGCCTGCGGTGCGCGATGCGCCGCGACTGCAGCGCCCGGACCTGCTCCCAGCAGCCGCACACCACCTCGTCGGTGATCTCCTCGTCGGCCAGCGAGTCGAGGGAGCGGCCGCCCCGGTGCTCGTACACGAGCATCACGGCGTCCGGGCCGAGCTCGGAGGTGGCGATCAGTTTCGGCGCGTTCGCCCCGGCGGCGATCGCCGCGTACGCGAGGAGCGCCTCCTGCTCCAGGGCCTGCCGCAGCGACTGGATGGAGCGGCGCGTGGTGATGCCGCGCAGCGTCAGGCGGCGCCACACCCGGTAGAAGAAGCCCTGCGCCTGCTGCTCCCGGTCGACCACCGTGACGTCGAGGGGCGAGCCCTCCTCCAGGGTGACCAGGTAGCGGCGGCCCCGGTCGCCCTGCTCGGCGGTCTCCGGCAGGCCCTCCGCGCGCATGGCGGACACCGGGCGGAACCCGACGTGGCGCAGGCCCGCCAGGAGCGTCTGGCCCGTGGGGCGGACGTTCGGCGAGCCGACCGCGTAGAGGGTGCCGTAGGCGACGGTCCAGCCGATCAGGATCGTCAGGATGATCGACAGCGGTGTCGTGTAGCCCGCCACCAGCATGGTGAACGCGTCGAGCAGCAGCACCACCCACAGCACGACCCGCCAGCGCGGCCGCCGGGCCATGCCGACCGCCGACATGTACGCGATGACCGGCGCCAGGTAGCCGTGCACCGGATCCGTGAGCCCGCCGCCGCTCTGCGGCTGGGTGAGCGCCTCCTGGATCGCCGTGGGCGCCGCCCGCGCCACCCACAGGTCCGTCGCGAGGGTGACGCCGTGCGCGAGCACGGCGGCCAGGACGCCGTCCGCGATGCGCAGTCCGTCCCGTTTGATGAGCCTTTCGATCGCGAACGCGACGGGCACGAGCAGCACGGCGATGCTGGAGACGAGCCCGGCCACCTTGACGAACACGTCCGGGGCCTGGCCGGTGCCCTTGCTGATGTCCTGTTCGAGCCCCGAGGTGGTACCGCTGGCGAAGGCCGCGATGCCGATGACGACGACGATCGCGAGGAGGCCGACGAGCAGGCGCAGCAGGTCGGAGGGGCGGTGCACGCGCGCGGCGAGCAGCGGCTCGTCGCCGGAGAGGTCGCTGTGCTGCTCACCGGGGGCGTCGGGCGGCGTGGGCCCGGCGCCCGCGTCGCGGTCCGGCCCGCCGTCCCGGGGGGCGGTGTTCGGGCGCGGCTCGGCGCCAGGAGCGCTCGCCGCGTCGGGAGGCCGCACGTCCTGTTCCTTCGCCTTCTCTGTCTCTTCTTGGTCTCGTATCACCAGTCACCGCCCGGAAGATGGTGGCACGCCCGGGAGGCGGAGGAGGGCATCAGGGTGCGATGCCCGTCTTGTCGTACCCGTGGTGCAGGATGGTGCGGATGACTGCTGAGGAGCACCCCGACCGGCTTCCGGAGTACGCGGAGCGCGTGCTGGAGGTCGCCGAGCTCATCCCGCCCGGCCGGGTGCTGACCTACGGGGACGTCGCCGAATGGCTCGGCGAGGGCGGTCCCCGCCAGGTCGGCAGGGTCATGGCGCTGTACGGCGGCGCCGTGCCGTGGTGGCGCGTGGTGCGCGCCGACGGCCGGCTGCTGCCCGGGCACGAGCGGCGCGCCCTCGGCCACTACCGCGAGGAGGCCACCCCGCTGCGGGAGGCCGCGCCGGCGCACGGCACCGCCGCCACCCCGCCGCGCCTCGACATGAGGCGGGCCCGCTGGGACGGGACCGGTGGCTCCGGCGGCGGTGGCACGGACGACACCGGGCGTGCGATGGCTCACAATTGACAGCTTCCGCCATGGGGCGGGGCCGCGCCCCTTCTCCACCGCACCCTCACCCTCAGCACACCTCCCAGGACCGGCGATCCACGTGAGTTCCTCCTCCACCACCCGGCGCGTGCCGCACCAGGACCCGGTACGACCCGGGGCCTCCGGCGCGTACCGGCTGGTGCGGACCCCGCCGGACCCGGTGGCCCCTCCCCTCCTGGACGCAGCGCAGCGGGCGGTGGTTGACCACGCGGAAGGACCGCTCCTCGTCCTCGCCGGTCCCGGCACCGGCAAGACGACGACGCTGGTCGAGGCGGTGGCGGCGCGCATCGAGCGGGGCGCCGACCCCGAGCGGATGCTCGTCCTCACCTTCAGCCGCAAGGCCGCCGTCGAGCTGCGCGACCGGATGGCCGCCCGGCTGCCCGGCGCGCGCGGCCCGCAGGCGACGACGTTCCACTCGTACTGCTACGCCCTCGTCCGCGCCCACCAGGACGCCGGCCTGTTCGCCGAGCCGCTGCGCCTGCTGTCCGGCCCCGAGCAGGACGTCGCCGTGCGCGAACTCCTCGCCGGCCAGCTGGACCTGGAGCGCGACGGCCTCGCCCGCGTCCACTGGCCCGACGAACTGCGCGCCTGCCTCACCACGCGCGGCTTCGCCGACGAGGTGCGCGCCGTGCTGGCCCGCTCCCGCGAACTGGGCCTCGGCCCGCGCGCCCTCGCCGAGTTCGCCGCCCGCACGGGGCGGCGCGACTGGTCGGCGGCGGCCGGGTTCCTCGCCGAGTACCTGGACGTCCTCGACATGCAGGGCGTCCTCGACTACGCCGAGCTGGTCCACCGCGCGGTGCTCCTCGCCGAGCGCGTGGCGCTCCCCGCGTACGACGCGGTGTTCGTCGACGAGTACCAGGACACCGACCCGGCGCAGGTGCGGCTGCTCCAGGCGCTCGCGGGGCGGGGGAGGACCCTGTACGCGTTCGGCGACCCCGACCAGTCGATCTACGCGTTCCGGGGCGCGGACGTCAACGGCATCCTCGGCTTCCCGCACGCGTTCCGGCGCGCGGACGGCGCCCCCGCGCCGGTCGCCGTGCTCCGGACGGCGCGCCGCTCCGCCTCGGCGGTCCTGGCCGCGACCCGGCTGCTCACCGCGCGGATGCCGCTGCCGCGCCTGCCCGCCGACACGGTGCGGGCCCACCGCGACCTGACGCCGGTGCGCGAGGGCGGGCGGGTGGAGACGTACACCTTCCCGACCGCGTCCACGGAACTGGACAACATCGCGGACATCCTGCGCCGCGCGCACCTGGAGGACGGGGTGCCGTGGAGCGACATGGCCGTCCTGGTGCGCGCCGGAGCGCGGTCCCTGCCGTCGCTGCGCCGCGCCCTGACCTCGGCGGGCGTGCCGCTGGAGACGGACGGCGCGGACGTCGCGCTGCGCCACGAACCGGCGGTGGCCCCGCTCCTGACGGCCCTCCGCGCCACGGCGACGGCGGCCCTGCGGGCCACGGCGGGCACGGAGGGGCGGCAGGGCGGGGAGGGGGCGGCCGCGGGCGACGCTCCTGCCGGTGACGTTCCCCCCGCCGAAGCCCCCGCGGGCGACGCCGCCGGCGAACCCCCTGCCGACGGGCCGGTCCCGGACGGCCCCGCCGTCAGCGCGCCCGGTCCCGCCCAGGAGGGCCCCGCCCCCTCCACCGGCGCCCCCGTTCCCGGCGAGGAGACTCCCGATACGGAAGCCCCCGACACGGAAGCCCCCGCCGAGGAGGCCCCCGCCGAGGAGGCCCCCGCCCCCTGGCTGGACACCGAGACCGCGCTCACCCTGCTCGCCTCGCCGCTCGGCGGCATGGACGCCGCCGACCTGCGCCGCCTCGGCCGCGCCCTGCGCGACGAGGAGCGCGCGGCGGGCAACAAGGTCCCCCCGCCCTCCGACGTGCTGCTCGCCCGCGCCCTCGCCGAACCCGAGCGGCTCGTCGCCCACGACCCCGCCCACGCGCGCGGCGCGCAGCACCTGGGCCGGCTGCTCCGCGAGACGCGCGAGCTCCTCGTCCGCGGCGGGACCGCCGAGGAGGCCCTGTGGCACCTGTGGAACGGCACCGGCTGGCCGAACCGCCTCCACCGGGCCGCCCTGCGAGGCGGCCCCGCCGGTCGCAACGCCGACCGGGACCTCGACGCCGTGTGCGCCCTGTTCGACACCGCCGCCCGCGCCGAGGAGCGCACCGGCGGGCGCGGCGCCCTGAACTTCCTCGCCGAGCTCGAGGCGCAGGACATCGCGGCCGACACCCTGTCCAAGCGGCAGGCCCGCCCCGACGCCGTACGCCTGATGACGGCGCACCGCTCCAAGGGCCTCGAATGGAGCCTCGTCGTCGTCGCCGGCGTGCAGGAGGGGCTCTGGCCCGACCTGCGGCGGCGCGGCTCCCTCCTGGAGGCCGACCGGATCGGCCGCGACGGCCTCGCCGAACCGCTCACCCCCGGCGCCCTCCTCGCGGAGGAGCGCCGCCTCTTCTACGTCGCCGCCACCCGCGCGCGCGACCGGCTCGTCGTCACCGCCGTCAAGGCGCCCGCCGAGGACGGCGACCAGCCCTCCCGCTTCCTCGCCGAGCTCGGCGTCGAACCGAGGGACGTCACCGCCCGCCCGCGCCGCCCCCTCGCCGTGGCCGCGCTCGTCGCGGAGCTGCGGGCCACCACCGTCGACCCGGACGCCTCACCCGCCCTGCGCGACGCGGCCGCCCGCCGGCTGGCCCGGCTCGCCGCGCTCACCGACGACGAGGGCCAGCCCCTCGTCCCCGCCGCCCACCCCTACCGCTGGTGGGGCCTGTACGACCCCACGCAGGCGCCCGCCCCGCTCCGCGACCGCGACCGGCCCGTCGCGCTCTCCGGCAGCGCCCTGGACCAGCTGGTCAACACGTGCGCCCTCCAGTGGTTCCTGGGCCGCGAGGTGAAGGCGGACGCCCCCGCGACCGTCGCCCAGGGCTTCGGCAACGTCGTCCACGTCCTCGCCGACGAGGTCGCCTCCGGCCGCACCCCCGCCGACCTGGCGGTCCTCATGGAACGCCTCGACTCGGTGTGGGACGCGCTGGCATTCGACGCGCCGTGGAAGTCGGTCCAGGAGAAGGAGAACGCGCGCGCGGCGCTGGAGCGCTTCCTGCGCTGGCACGTGATGGACCGCGGCGGCCGGACCACCGCCGCCACCGAGCACGGCTTCGACGTGACGCTGGAGGCGGGGGAGTACCAGGTGCGGATCCGGGGATCCATGGACCGGGTCGAACGGGACGAGCAGGGCCGCGCCTACGTCGTCGACTTCAAGACCGGCAAGCAGGCCCCCACGAAGGACGAGGTCGCCCGCCACGCCCAGCTCGCCGTCTACCAGATCGCCGTCCGCGAGGGCGCCGTCGACGAGGTCTTCGACGGCCGGCGCCCCGAGCCCGGCGGCGCCGAGCTGGTCCACCTCCGCCAGCCGGCGCCCGTGAAGGAGGGCGGCGACGCCCTGCCGCGCGTCCAGTCCCAGGAGCCGCCCTCGCCGGAGTGGACCGCCGGGCTGCTCGCCACCGCCGCCGGCCGCGTCCTCGACGAGCGCTTCACGCCCACCACCGGGCAGCACTGCGCCACCTGCTCCTTCCGCGCCTCCTGCAGCGCCCGCCCCGAGGGCCGCCACATCGTGGAGTGAGCGGGGACCGCCGGGGAGGGCGCCCCCCACCGGCCGACCGGACCGCCGCCGCCCCCGGCTAGCCTTCTCCGGTGACTCCGCGCATCACCGACCCCGAGCAGCTCAAGGAGCTGCTCGGCATCCCGTTCACCCCGGAGCAGACGGCCTGCATCACCGCGCCGCCCGCCCCGCAGGTCATCGTGGCCGGAGCCGGCTCCGGGAAGACGACGGTGATGGCCGCCCGCGTGGTGTGGCTGGTCGGCACGGGGCAGGTCGCCCCCGAACAGGTCCTCGGCCTGACCTTCACCAACAAGGCCGCCGGCGAGCTGGCCGAGCGGGTCCGCACCGCCCTGGTCCGCGCCGGCGTCACCGACCCCGACGTGATCGACCCCGACGACCCGCCGGGCGAGCCCCGCATCTCCACGTACCACGCGTTCGCCGGGCAGCTCCTCACCGACCACGGCCTGCGCATCGGCCTGGAGCCCACCGCCCGCCTCCTCGCGGACGCCACGCGCTACCAGCTCGCCGCCCGCGTCCTGCGCGAGGCCCCCGGCCCGTATCCGGCGCTCACGCGGTCGTTCCCCACGCTGGTCAGCGACCTCCTCGCCCTCGACGCCGAGCTGGCCGAGCACCTCGTCCGCCCCGAGGACCTCCACGCGTACGACTCCGCGCTGCTCACCGCCCTCGCCCCGGTCCGCCTCGGCAACGCCGACCTCCGCAAGGTCCCCGAAGCCGCCGCCGCCCGCCGCGAGCTGCTCGACCTGGTCGTCCGCTACCGCGCCGCCAAGCGCGAGCGGGACCTGCTCGACTTCGGCGACCAGATCGCCCTCTCCGCCGAGCTGTCCCTCACCCGCCCCGAGGTCGGCGCGCAGCTGCGCGACGAGTTCCGGGTCGTCCTCCTCGACGAGTACCAGGACACGTCCGTCGCGCAGCGGCGGCTCCTGGCCGGCCTCTTCGGCGGAGGCACGGGCCACCCCGTCACCGCGGTGGGGGACCCCTGCCAGGCCATCTACGGCTGGCGCGGCGCGTCCGTCGCCAACCTCGACGACTTCCCCGAGCACTTCCCGTACGCGGACGGCCGCCCCGCCTCCCGGTACGCGCTCAGCGAGAACCGCCGCAGCGGCGGCCGGCTCCTCCAACTCGCCAACGGCCTCGCGGAGCCGCTGCGCGCCATGCACGCGGGCGTGGAGGCGCTGCGCCCCGCCCCCGGCGCCGAGCGCGACGGCGTCGTACGGGTCGCGCTGCTGCCCACGCAGGCCGAGGAGATCGCCTGGCTCGCGGACTCCGTCGCCCACCTGGTCCGCACGGGCAAGGAGCCCGGCCGGATCGCCGTCCTGTGCCGCACGGCGACCGACTTCCCGGAGATCCAGGCCGCCCTCGTCGCGCGCGACGTGCCCGTCGAGGTCGTCGGCCTGTCGGGGCTGCTGCACCTGCCGGAGGTCGCGGACCTGGTCGCCGTGTGCGAGGTCCTCCAGGACCCCGGCGCCAACGCGTCGCTGGTACGGCTCCTCACCGGGCCGCGCTGGCGGATCGGCGCCCGCGACCTCGCCCTGCTGGGCCGCCGCGCCCGCCTGCTGGTGCACCGCGCGGGCGACGGGGCCGCCGACGCGGACGAGCGCCTGGCGGCCGCGGTGGAGGGGGTGGACCCCGCCGAGGTGATCTCCCTCGCGGACGCGCTGGACACCTTCCTGGAGACGGGCGGGCACGACGACGGGCTGCCCTTCTCGGCGGAGGCCCGCGTCCGGTTCGCGCGCCTCGCCGCCGAGCTGCGCGACCTGCGGCGCTCGCTGGCCGACCCCCTGATGGACGTCCTGCACCGGATCCTCGCCACCACCGGCCTGGAGGTCGAGCTCTCCGCGTCCCCGCACGCCCTGGCCGCCCGCCGCCGCGAGACCCTGTCGAACTTCCTGGACGTCGCCGCCCGGTTCGCGTCCCTCGACGGGGAGGCGACGCTCCTGGCGTTCCTCGGCTTCCTGCGCATGGCCGCCCAGTACGAGAAGGGCCTCGACAACGCGCTCCCCGGCGGCGAGAACACCGTGAAGGTCCTCACGGCGCACAAGTCGAAGGGCCTGGAGTGGGACGTGGTCGCCGTCCCCGGGCTCGTGACCGGCCAGTTCCCCAGCACCAGGTCCCGCGAGGCGTGGACGGCCCAGCCGCAGGTGCTGCCGCACGCCCTGCGCGGCGACGCCGAGACCCTGCCCGGCATCGACACGTGGGACGCGAAGTCGCTGAAGGCGTTCAAGGAGGCCGTGCGGGAGCACCAGCACACCGAGGAGCTGCGCCTGGGGTACGTGACGTTCACCCGCCCCCGCTCGGTGCTGCTCGGCTCCGGCCACTGGTGGGGCCCCTCCCAGAAGCGCCGCCGCGGCCCCTCCGACTTCCTGCACGCCCTGTACGACCACTGCGCGGCCGGGTACGGGGAGATCGAGGCGTGGGCGGACGAGCCGGAGGAGGACGCCGAGAACCCGGCGCTCCGGGCGGCCGCCGGGGAGCAGGCGTGGCCGCTGCCCCTGGACGCCGACTCCCTGGCCCGCCGCCGCGCCGCCGCCGACACGGTCCTGGCGTACCTGGAGCACCCCCCCGCCGAGCCCCCGGCCGCCCCGGAGGCCCCCGGGTCCCCGGAGGCACCCGACGCCCCGGACGACCTCCTGTGGCCGGACGACCTGGACGCCCCCTGGCCGGACGACGCCCCGCCCGAGGACGCCTTCGACGACCCCGACGCCCCCCTGCCCGACGAGGCCCCCGGCCCCGTCCCGTACGAGCCCCACGACTCGCACGAGCCCCATGACTCGCACGAGCCGCACGAGCCCCACGACCCCGCCCCCACCCCCGGCGACGGCGTGGGCGACGGCGACGGCGCGGTCCCCGCGACCCCGGTGGCCCCGGCCGTCCCGCCCCCGCACGCCATCCCCCACCAGCGCGCCGCCGCGGACGACGACACGGACCCCGCCGGCCCGCTCGCACCCGAGGAGGCCCGCACCGTCGCCTCCTGGGACCGCGACCTCGACGCGCTCACCGGCGAGCTGCTGCGCGCCCGCAGCACCACGCGCGAGGTGCCCCTGCCGGCCTCCCTCTCCGCGTCGCAGCTGCTGCGCCTCGCCGCCGACCCCGACGGCTTCGCGGCGGAGCTGGCCCGCCCCATGCCGCGGCCCCCGCAGCCCGCCGCCCGGCGCGGCACCCGGTTCCACGCCTGGGTGGAGTCCCGGTTCGAGGAGCTGCCGCTGCCCATGCTCGGCCCCGACGAGCTGCCGGGCGGCGAGGTGTACGCCGACGAGCCGGAGATCGCCGACGAGCGGGACCTGGCCGCCCTGAAGGAGGCGTTCGAGGGCACCCCGTACGCCCACCGCACCCCGCACCGCGTGGAGGCCCCGTTCCAGCTCGTGCTCGCCGGCCGGGTCGTACGCGGCCGGATCGACGCCGTCTACCACGACCCCGCCTCCGGCACGTACGAGATCGTCGACTGGAAGACCAGCCGCCGCCGCACCGGCGACCCGCTCCAGCTGGCGGTCTACCGGCTCGCCTGGGCCGAGCTGCACGGCCTGCCCCTCGACGCGGTCACCGCCGCGTTCGTCTACGTGCGCACCGGCGAGGTCGTCCGCCCGGACGACCTGCCCGGCCGGGAGGGGATCGAACGGGTCCTCCTCGGTGAGACGGCCGACGGGACACCCTTCCGCGCCGGATAGGCTCAGGAGCATGAGCGACACCCCGGACAGCGCCGTCCAGACCGTACGGAAGTACATAGGGCAGCACCGCGCGGCCTTCCTCGACGACCTCACCGAGTGGCTGCGCATCCCCTCGGTCTCGGCCCGGCCCGAGAACGCCCCGGACGTACGGCGCAGCGCCGAGTGGCTCGCCGCGCAGCTCGCCCGGACCGGCTTCCCGATCGCGGAGGTCTGGGAGACGGACGGCGCCCCCGCCGTGTACGCGGAGTGGCCCTCCGCCGACCCCGACGCCCCCACGGTCCTCGTCTACGGCCACCACGACGTGCAGCCCGCCGCCCGCGAGGACGGCTGGCACACCGACCCGTTCGAGCCGGTCGTCCGCGACGGCCGGCTCTACGCGCGCGGGGCGGCCGACGACAAGGGCCAGGTGTTCTTCCACACCCTCGGCGTCCGCGCCCACCTGGACCTCACCGGCCGCACCACCCCGGCCGTCCACCTGAAGCTGCTCGTGGAGGGCGAGGAGGAGTCCGGCTCCACCCACTTCCGCGCCCTGGTCGAGGAGCGCGCGGACCGCCTGGCCGCCGACGCCGTGATCGTCTCCGACACCGGCATGTGGTCCGAGACGACCCCCACGGTCTGCACCGGCATGCGCGGCCTCGCGGACTGCGAGATCGAGCTGTACGGCCCCGACCAGGACATCCACTCCGGCTCCTTCGGCGGCGCCGTCCCCAACCCGGCCACGGTCGCCGCCCGCCTGGTCGCCGCGCTCCACGACGAGGACGAGCGGGTCACCGTCCCCGGCTTCTACGACGGCGTCGCGGAGCTCACCGACACGGAGCGGGCGCTCATCGCGGAGCTGCCGTTCGACGAGGCCGCGTGGCTCGCCACGGCCCGGTCGCACGGCACGCTCGGCGAGGCCGGCCACTCGACCCTGGAGCGCGTCTGGGCCCGGCCGACCGCCGAGGTCAACGGCATCGGCGGCGGCTACCAGGGCCCCGGCGGCAAGACGATCATCCCGTCGTCCGCGCGGCTGAAGCTCTCCTTCCGGCTCGTCGCGGGCCAGGACCCCGACCGGATCGAGCGGTCCGTACGCGACTGGGTCGCCGCCCGCGTCCCCGACGGCGTCCGCCACGAGATCACGTTCGGGGCGGCCACCCGGCCCTGCCTGACGCCGCTCGACCACCCGGCGCTGCGGGCCGTCGCCCGATCCATGAGCCGCGCCTTCGACGGCGCGAAGATCCGCTACACCCGCGAGGGCGGCTCCGGACCCGCCGCCGACCTCCAGGACGTGCTGGCCGCCCCGGTGCTGTTCCTCGGCATCTCCGTACCGTCCGACGGCTGGCACGCGCCGAACGAGAAGGTCGAGCTGGACCTGCTGCTGAAAGGCGTGGAGGCGACCGCCCACCTGTGGGGCGAGCTGGCCGCCGCGCTCCGCTGAACACGACGCTGAACAGACACCCAGACACCCGGGGGAGTTGGAAGCACCAGTGAGCACCATCAGCAACGAGGCCGGTCCCCGCCCGATCGGCTTCACCGCGCCGAGCGGCATCGACCGCGCCGCCCACCACCGTCTCGACGAGGCGTGGCTCGCGGCGGCGTGGAGCCACCCCACCACGCGCGTGTTCGTCGTGTCCGGGGGCCAGGCGCTGGTCGACGACACCCCCGACGGGCGCACCGAACTGGTCATGACGCCGTCCTTCGAAGCGCCCCTGACCGAGACGCACCGCTACTTCCTCGGCACGGACGCGGGCGGCGTCAGCTACTTCGCCCTCCAGAAGGACTCGCTGCCCGGCCGGATGGACCAGTCGGCGCGCCCCGCCGGGCTGCGGGAGGCCGGCCTGCTGCTGGACGCCCGCGACGCCGCCCTGATGGCCCACGCGGTCGCCCTGGAGAACTGGCAGCGCCTCCACCGCTTCTGCTCCCGCTGCGGGGAGCGCACGGTCATCGCGGCGGCGGGCCACGTCCGCCGCTGCCCGGCCTGCGGCGCGGAGCACTACCCGCGCACCGACCCGGCGGTGATCATGCTGGTGACGGACGAGCACGACCGGGCGCTGCTCGGCCGGCAGGTGCACTGGCCGGAGGGCCGCTTCTCGACCCTCGCCGGGTTCGTCGAGCCGGGCGAGTCCATCGAGCAGTCCGTGGTCCGCGAGGTGTACGAGGAGGCCGGCGTCACGGTCGGCGAGGTGCGCTACGTCGCCAGCCAGCCGTGGCCGTTCCCCTCCAGCCTGATGCTGGGCTTCACGGCCCGCGCCACGTCGTCGGAGATCGAGGTCGACGGGGACGAGATCGAGGAGGCCCGCTGGTTCTCCCGCGAGGAGCTGAGGGCCGCCTTCGAGTCCGGCGAGGTGCTCCCGCCGTACGGCATCTCGATCGCGACGCACCTGATCGAGACGTGGTACGGCAGGCCGCTGCCCAGACCGGGCGCCGCCGGCTGACACCGCCTCCGCACGCGAACGCCCCCGCCGGTCACCGGCGGGGGCGTTCGCGCGGGGGTCCGCCGTGGCGGACGGGGGTCAGCTGGCGAGGGCCTGCTGGACCTGCTTCAGGCTCGGGTTGGTCATCACGACGTCCTCGCCGCCGCCGTTCGGCGTGACGAGCACGGTCGGAACGGTCTGGTTGCCGTTGTTGACCTTCTCCACGAAGGCGGCGGACTCCGGGTCCTGCTCGATGTTGATCTCGGTGTACGCGATGCCCTCGCGGTCCATCTGGCTCTTGAGCCGACGGCAGTACCCGCACCAGGTCGTGCTGTACATCGTCACAGTTCCCTGCATCGTCTCTTCCGCTCCTCGGGTGACTGGAATGCGGCGTGGAACGCCTGATCGCACCGGGAGAACGTACGCGCACCTTCCCCGCATTCCCACCCGGGGTACGACCGGCGTCCCCTCCCTGTGGACGACCGGCGCGGCCCGCTCCGGCGACCTGGCAGCATGGCAGGGTGACACCAGCGACGCACTCCACCCTCTTCCCGCAGGTCCCCGAATCGGCGGACGCGGTGCTCGACGGGCTCGACCCGGAACAGCGCGAGGTGGCGACGGCCCTGCACGGCCCGGTGTGCGTCCTGGCGGGCGCGGGCACGGGCAAGACCCGGGCGATCACCCACCGCATCGCCTACGGGGTGCGCGCCGGGATCCTCCAGCCCGCGAGCGTGCTGGCCGTCACGTTCACCCAGCGCGCCGCCGGCGAGATGCGCGGCCGCCTGCGGCAGCTCGGCGCGGGCGGCGTCCAGGCCCGCACGTTCCACTCCGCCGCGCTCCGGCAGCTCCAGTACTTCTGGCCGAAAGCCGTCGGTGGCGACCTGCCCCGGCTGATCGACCGCAAGGCCCAGCTCGTCGCCGACGCGGCCACCCGCTGCCGGATCCGGCTCGACCGCACGGAGCTGCGGGACGTCACGTCGGAGATCGAGTGGGCGAAGGTCACGCAGACCGTCCCCGCCGACTACCCGGCCGCCGTCGCCAAGGCCCAGCGCGACGCCCCGCGCGACACGGCGGAGACCGGCCAGGTCTACGCCATGTACGAGCAGCTGAAGCGGGAGCGCGACCTCCTCGACTTCGAGGACGTGCTGCTCCTCACGGTCGGCATCCTCCAGGACCGCCACGACATCGCGGAACAGGTCCGCCGCCAGTACCAGCACTTCGTGGTGGACGAGTACCAGGACGTGTCCCCGCTCCAGCAGCGCCTCCTCGACCTGTGGCTCGGCGACCGCGACAGCCTGTGCGTCGTCGGGGACGCCAGCCAGACGATCTACTCCTTCACCGGCGCCACCCCCGACTACCTGCTGGACTTCCGCACGCGCCACCCGCACGCGGCCGTCGTCCGGCTGGTCCGCGACTACCGCTCCACGCCGCAGGTCGTCCACCTGGCCAACGGCCTCCTCGCCCAGGCCCGCGGCCGCGCCGCCGACCACCGGCTGGAACTGGTCTCCCAGCGCGACCCCGGACCCGAACCCGTCCTCACCGAGTACGGCGACGAGCCGACCGAGGCCGAGGGCACGGCCCGCCGCATCCGCGACCTGATCGCCTCCGGCGTCCCGGCGGGCGAGATCGCCGTGCTGTACCGCGTCAACGCCCAGTCCGAGATCTACGAGCAGGCCCTCGCGGACGCCGGCGTCCCGTACCAGCTGCGCGGAGCCGAGCGGTTCTTCGAGCGCCGGGAGGTGCGGGAGGCGGGCGCCGCCCTGCGCAGCGCCGCCCGCTTCGGCGCGAACGACCCGCTGCTCGACGACGTCGTCGACCTGCCCTCGCAGGTCCGCGCCGTGCTGTCCACCAAGGGCTGGACGACCGAGCCCCCCGCCGGCTCCGGCGCCGTGCGGGACCGCTGGGAGTCCCTCGCCGCGCTGGTCCGCCTCGCCGAGGACCTCGCCCGGGTCCGCCCCGAGGCCACCCTCGCGGACCTGGTCGCGGAGCTGGACGAGCGGGCCGCCGCCCAGCACGCCCCCACGGTCCAGGGCGTGACGCTCGCCTCCCTCCACGCGGCGAAGGGCCTCGAATGGGACGCCGTGTTCCTGGTCGGCCTCACCGAGGGCACCCTGCCCATCACGTACGCCAGGACCGACGAGCAGATCGAGGAGGAGCGGCGGCTGCTCTACGTCGGCATCACCCGCGCCCGCCGGCACCTGAGCCTGTCGTGGGCGCTGTCCCGCTCGCCCGGCGGCCGCGCCCACCGCGAGCCGTCCCGCTTCCTGAGGGCGCTGCGCCCCGGCGGCGCGGGCCCCGCGGCCCGCACCGTCCGCGCGGCCGGCGGCGCCGGGCGCGGCGCGGGCCCGGCCCGCGCCCGGCGCGCCCGGGGCCCGGTCCGCTGCCGGGTGTGCGGCACGACGCTCACGATCGCGGGCGAGATGAAGCTGATGCGCTGTGAGGACTGCCCCTCGGAGATGGACGAGGGACTGTACGGGCGGCTCCTCGAGTGGCGCGCCGGCCAGGCCCGCCGGCTGGGCCAGCCCGACTACTGCGTCTTCACCGAGAAGACCCTCATCGCCATCGCGGAGACCGTCCCGTCGACCGACGCCGAGCTGGCCGCGATCCCCGGTGTCGGCATCCGCAAGCTCAACCGCTTCGGAGCCGACGTCCTCGCCATCTGCGCTGGTGAGGAACGTGCGGACGAGGACGCCGGAGACTGATCCCAACTCGTCGGAAAAATAGTTTGCGCCCGCACTACGAAGCCCCATAGGTTCTTAACCACGCGGACAGCGGCTTCCATGAAGCCCTGTCGTCGTGCTGTACTTATCCGAATACGCGCGGGTCCGGCTCAGGCCGGTTCCCCCCCCGAGACGCCGAGAGGAGGCGATTCCAGTGATCAGCATCAACACCAGCTTCGTCAGCACCGCCAAAATGACCGATCGCTCGGTCGTCTCCGCCTGCACGCTCGGCCTCTCCGGTTCGGCGTTCCTCGGCAGCGGTCTGTCCGGTCTCCGGCCCGTCCGCCTGCCGTCCTCCCCGCTGACCCTCCCCGTCGTCGAGGGCTTCGAGGCCAACGAGCGACCGACCAAGGCACTGGAAGCAGGAGTAGCAGCGGCGCAGGCCCCGGCCTATGCCTTTGCGGCGACCGGTGCCGACCAGACGAAGCAGACGCAGCAGCACCTCACGATGTGGGCCTTCCGTGGGCTCGAACCCTGGAGTGATCCAGCCTGATCCAGGATCAGGCCGGCGCCTTCAGGGCCGCGGAACCCCACCCGGGATCCGCGGCCCTTCTGTTTTGCCCCAACGGGCGGAGCGGAGCGAAGGGGCCCCGGGACCAGCAGAACCCGGTACCAACCCACCGGCCGACCAGCCGGACCGACCAGACGAGGAAAACACCACCGTGCATCTCGAAGCGCACGCCCCGTCCGTACCGCCTTCCCAGACGCTCCCCCCGCCCGGCTCCACGGAGGACCACGAAGTGACCGCCCTCACCGCGCTCACCGCGCTCGACGACGCCATCGAGAACCTCGGCGTACCCGTTCCCTGCCGCTCCTACGACCCGGAGGTCTTCTTCGCCGAGTCGCCGGCGGACGTCGAGTACGCCAAGTCCCTCTGCCGCACCTGCCCCCTGATGGCCGCCTGTCTCGCCGGCGCCAAGGAGCGGCGCGAGCCGTGGGGCGTCTGGGGCGGTGAGCTCTTCGTCCAGGGCGTGGTCGTCGCCCGCAAGCGGCCGCGTGGCCGCCCGCGCAAGAACCCGGTCACGGCATGAACACCGCAGCCGGAACCATCGACCGCCCCCTCACGCACGACCCCCAGAAGCAGGCCCCGATGACCTCTTCCGCGAGCGAGCCCATGGGCTCCGCGACCCCTGACGTCACCACCCTCGGCGCGCACGCCTCGCGCCAGAACAGGACCCGAGAAATGCAACTCATCCCAGAAGCCCTGGCTCGCGCCCATATGCACGAGCGCCTCAGGCAAGCCGACGAGCAACGCACGGGCACGCGCCTGATCGTCGCCCGGCGCATGCAGCGCCGCGCCGAGCGCGCCTCGCTGCGCGCCCGCCGTGCTCTGGCCATGGCGGTCATGCAGTAACCGACCGCGGCGCACGTCGGCCACCACCGCTCTCCCCGCGGGGGCCGGTCCACCCGGACCGGCCCCCGCGGTGCGCTGCCAGGCATCCGCCCCGCGGCGGAGTTATCGTCACGTGGTGAACGAGCGGACTCCCGAACCCTCGGGGTCGCGCACGCGGAGCGTGGTGTGCTCACGCTGCGGTGCGACCGCCGACAGCCTCCCCTTGACCTGGACCTGCTCCGTGGAGAACGGCACCAGGCTCTACTTCTGCGAGAACTGCGCCCGCGACCACATCCGGTCCATCGAGAGCAGACTCGACTCCGCCTGGTGGTGACGTCCCGTCACCACCAGACCGGCTCCTCCGGCAGGAACCCCCCGGGGCGTCAGGCCGGCTCCTCCATCGGCTCCTCCGGCAGGAACCCCGGCAGCCACTCCTCCAGCTCCTCCCGCAGCCGAACCGACGCGTTCAGCTGGCACAGCACCCCGATCGTGCTCAGCGTCACCCGGTGGATCAGCAGGTACGCGGGCGGGAGGTTCATCTGCTTGCCCAACTGGTGGGCGGGGGACCGGGGATCGGCGATCCGTGCGGCCTGCGTACGGATCCACTCCCGTGTGAACAGGAACTCGTCCACCTCGGCCGGCTCGATGATCGGCAGCAGGTAGTCCAGCACCGCGTCCGGGTCGAGCTCGATCGACTCCTTCACGAACCCCTCGTCGCACAGCAGCTCGTAGACCGTCTCCGCCTCGCCCTCCAGGGCCATCCGCAGGCAGAGGCCGATCGTCTCCGGCAGCCCGCCGGGCAGCCGGTCCACCGTGCCGAAGTCCAGTACGCCGAGCCGCGTCTCGCCGCCGTCCTCACCCGGCAGCAGACGGAAGTTCCCCGGGTGCGGGTCGGCGTGCAGCAGCCCCGTCCGCGCCGGTCCCGAGAACAGGAACCGCGCCAGCAGCTGGCCCGCCCGGTCCCGCTCCTCCGGCGTGCCGTTCGCTATGACCTCCGACAGCGGCACCCCGTCGATCCACTCCGTCACCAGCACCTGGTCGGACCGGTGCACCACGCCGGGGACCACCACGTCGGGGTCGTCGGCGAACTCGGCGGCGTGCTCCTGCTGCGCCCGCGCCTCCAGCTCGTAGTCCAGCTCCTCCGACACCCGGTCGCGCATCTCGGCTATCAGCGGCTTGATGTCCATACCCGGCACCAGCGGTCCCAGCAGCCGGGCGAACCGGCTCAACTGCGTCAGGTCCGACAGCAGCGCCTCACCCGCTCCCGGGTACTGCACCTTCACCGCCACCCGGCGCCCGTCGTGCCACACCGCCCGGTGCACCTGCCCGATCGACGCCGCCGCGGCCGGCTTGTCGTCGAACTCCAGGAAGAGGTCCCGCCACTCGGCGCCCAGGCGCTCGGCGAGCACCCCGTGCACCGTGCGCGCCGGCAGCGGCGGCGCCGCCTCCTGGAGCTTCGTCAGGGCCGCCCGGTACGGCCCGGCGACCTCCTCCGGCAGCGCCGACTCGAAGACGGACAGCGCCTGCCCGAGCTTCATGGCGCCGCCCTTCAGCTCGCCCAGCACCTTGAACAGCTGGTCCGCCGTGCGCTGCTGCAGCTCACGCGCCACGATCTCGGCGGACTTGCCCCCGATCCGCTTGCCGAGCCCCCACGTGGCCCGCCCCGCGAAGCCCAGTGGCAGCGCGGCCAACTTGGCGGTACGGGTGACCGCCTTCCGGGGAAGATCAGACATACGCCCCTCCAAAACCCAGACTGCCGTGCCGCGTTGCCTGACACGCGCCGCCGACGGCGGTTACCCCGCCATTGTGTCCTGCCCGCCCCGGACCTCCGAGGCCCGCTCCCGCTCCTCCCACTCCGCCGCCCACTCCGCCGCCCGGTCCGCCGCCCCGCACGGGCACTCCCCGTGCGGCCGCACCCGCAGCGCGCGCCACTCCAGGAGCGGCGACGACGTCTCCCACCGGGTGTCCGCGCTCGCCGGCACGCCCCCGTCGAGGAACGCCAGCGCGTGCGCGGCGGCCAACCCCGCCACGGCAGCCGCCAGCCCCACGTCACCGACCGGCACGGCGCCGCTCCGGCGGGCCGACCGCCACTGCGCCATCAGCCGGGACCACGCGGGGTCGGCGTCCGTCCGGCCCAGCTCCACGCACCGCGCGCACGCCGAGTCCCCGGGCAGCACCAGCGGGCCCACCACACCGGTGGCCTCCAGCACCCCCGCGAACAGATGCGGTGTCCCCGTGCCCACCCACGTGTCGGCCGTCACCGGATCCGGAGCGTACGCCGCGAGGCCGTCCCGCGGCGCGACGACCACCAGCGACAGCCCCGGCTCCGGCCCGCCGCCCCCACCGGCCCCCACGGCTCCAGCCTCCCCACCGGCCCCCGAAACGCCCCCGGCCCCGCCGGTCGCACAGGCCGCGCGGCCACCCGGCGCCGACCGGGCGACCAACCGCCGGGCCGCCACGTCCCGCCGCTCCCCCACCGACTCGGGCGGCAGCCCGCCCGGAGCCACGTCCCACGGCCGCACCCGGCCCCCGTCCCGTACGTCCACACGGCCCACGCCCGCCGCCGACAGCAGCGCCGCGACCGCCGCCCCGACCCGGCCCGCTCCCCGGACCTGCACCCGCATGCCGCCCCGCGCGGCCAGCCGCCGCATCGGCTCGCCCGGCCCCCGGTGCACCACCGACAGCGACCCGAGATCGGCGCGCAGCCGGTCGAGCGCCCCCGCCTCCCGCCGCACCGCGTCCGCCGCCCGGCCGCCCGCCGCCGTGTCCTCCAGCAGTCCGGCCCGCGCCAGCCGGTTCAGCAGCGCCTCCAGCCAGCCGTCCGGCACCCCGAGCCTGCGGGCCTCCTCCCGCAGCAGCGGAACACCGCGCGTCCCGTCCAGCAGCTCCAGCAGGCTCCCGGTCGTCGTGTCCACCGGCCCCACCACGACCGCGTGCGCGGGCGCCACCCCGAACTGCACGTACTGAAGATCACGCCAGGCGCGCCGCAGCGCCGGCCTCACCATCGGATGCATGCCCGTCCCCCCTCACTGGTCACGGGGACAGCATCCCGCCGGCGCCGCCACCCCGCGGGGCGTCGTCCACAGAGCCGGGCATCTCGTCATACGAAGTGGCGCGGCCTGTGGACGGCCCGGGGCACGCATCGTCCCGGTGGGGGACACTCCCCGGGCGGGCGGGTACGGTCGGGGCGTGTCCGTCGACCCTGAGCGCAGTCCGACCAGCGACCCGTCCCGCGCCGAGCGGGCATCCGCCGTCGAGGTGCGCAGGAGCGCCCGGCGCCGCCGCACCGTCTCCGCCCACCGGGAGGGCGACCGGACCGTCGTCCTGATCCCTGCCCGGATGTCGGAGGCGGAGGAGCGGCGCTGGGTCGGTGTCATGCTCGACAAGCTCGCCGCCCAGGAGAGCAGGCGCCGCCCCGGCGACGCCGAGCTGGCCGAGCGCGCCGAGCGGCTGTCCGGCCAGTACCTCGCGGGCCGGGCGCGGCCGGCGTCCGTGCGCTGGGTCACCAACCAGAACACCCGCTGGGGCTCCTGCACCCCCGCCGAGGGCAGCATCCGCCTGTCCCACCGGCTCCAGGGCATGCCCGAGTACGTCGTCGACTACGTCCTGCTGCACGAGCTCGCGCACCTGCTCGTCCCCGGGCACGGGCCCCGGTTCTGGCGGCTCCTGGAGCCGTACCCCCGGACGGAGCGCGCGCGGGGGTACCTGGAGGGCGTCGCCGCCGGCCGGCTGCCGGACCCCCCGCGCGGGCCCGGCGACTGAGGTTCACCGATCCTGTACCGAGTCCGTACCGAGCAGGTCGCCGACGTGGTCCCCTGTCGCACCCAGCCGTTAGCCTGGCGCGACGCACACCAATCCGGGATGGGGGACGGTCGTAACGCATGGCCAGGGAATTCCAACGGGGCCACAAGGCCCGGATCAGCGACCTGACGGCCGGGACCGATCTGTACGTCGGCGTGCAGATCGCGGGTCCCGGGCTGACCTTCGACATCAGCTGCTTCGGCCTCGACGCCGACGAGCGCCTCTCCGACGACCGGTACTTCGTCTTCTTCAACCAGCCGAAGTCCCCCGAGGAGTCCGTCCAGCTGCTCGGCGCGCAGGCCGGCGACACCGAGTCGTTCCGCGTCACCCTCGACCGCGTCCCCGAGGCGATCCACAAGCTGTCCTTCACGGCGACGATCGACGGCGCCGGACAGATGTCGCAGGTCGGCCCCGGGTACGTCCGGATCGTCGCGGGCGGTGAGGAGGTCGCGCGCTACACGTTCAGCGGCGCCGAGTTCAGCACCGAGCGCGCGGTGATGCTGGGCGACTTCTACCGCAAGGACGGCTGGCGCTTCGCCGCGGTCGGCCAGGGCTTCGACGGCGGCCTGGAGGCGCTGCTGAAGAACTTCGGCGGCGAGGTGCTGGAGGAGGAGCCCCCGCAGCAGGCGGCCCCCGGCTTCGCGGCCCCGGGCTTCGCGCCCCCGACCGGCGGCCCCGCCCCGGTCCGGCCCGCGCCCGCCTTCGCCGCCCCGCCGGCCCCGGCCCCCGTACCGGCTCCCGCCCCCGTACCGGCTCCGCAGGCGCCCGCGCCGTCCCCGGCGCCCGCGCCCGCACCGCCGCAGCAGCCGCTGCACGGCGCGCCCACCATGGCGGCCCCGATGGCCCCGCCGGCCCCGGTCCCGGCCCCGCACGCCCCTGCCCCGCAGGCGCCCACGCCGCCCCCGGCCGCATACGGCCACCCGCAGCAGCACCCGCAGCAGCCGGCGCCCTACGGGCACGTGCCGGGCCAGACCCCGCCGCACGGTGCGCCCGCCGGGTACGGCCAGCCGGCGCCCGCCCCGTACGGCCAGCCCGCCCCGTACGGCCAGCCGGCCCCGTACGGCCAGCAGCCGCCGACGGGCACCCCGCCGATGGGCATGCCGCCCGGTGTCCCGCAGGGGGCCCCGCACGGCGCGCCGCAGGGCGCCGGCCTCGGGGCCGCGCTCCAGAAGTACCGCGAGACGCCCACCGGACAGCGCTGGACCCCGCAGAACGCGCAGCTCATGCGGGTCGACCTGGCCATGGGGCAGACCCCCGTGCTCGCCCGCCAGGGCAGCATGGTCATGTACCAGGGCAAGGTCGACTTCAGCTACAAGGGCGCCGGGTTCGCCGGCCGCATCGTCGGCAACGCCACCGGCCAGGAGATGCAGCTGATGCGCTGCACCGGCCGCGGCCAGCTGTTCCTCGCCGAGAACAACGCCCAGCTGCACCCCATCGAACTCCAGGGCGACGGGATCTGCGTCTCCGCGGAGAACGTCCTCGCGTTCGACGAGTCGCTGCACCACGAGGTCCGCCGCATCGAGGGCCACGGCATCCCCGGCGGCGCGCTGTTCACGATGTTGTTCCAGGGCACCGGCACGGTCGTCGTGAAGACCCAGGGCACCCCGGTCGTCCTGCCGGTCACGCCGACCACGTTCGCCGACTGCAACGCCGTCGTGGCCTGGTCGGCCGCGTCCCAGGTGGTCCTCTCCAGCCAGGTCCGCCTGCGCCGCAACGCCTACCCGGGCCACAGCGGCGAGACCGTGAACCTCCAGTTCCGGGGCGCCCCCGGGAACTTCATCGTCGTCCAGCCGTACGAGGTCTGAGGGAGCCCGAGGAATGAACCAGCAGCTCGCGGGCTACGCCCCGACCGCGACCGTGGCCCGCATGGAGAACCACGGCAACGCCATGCTCAAGGTCGCCATGGCCACCGGCCAGGACCTGTTCGCCCGCACCGGGTCCGTCGTCGCGTACGAGGGCTTCATCCAGTACGAGCCGAACCCGCCCGCCGTGCGCCAGATCGCCTCCTCCTGGGTGACCGGCGAGGGCGCGCCCCTGATGAAGTGCTCCGGCGACGGCCTGCTGTACCTGGCCGACTACGGCGCCGACGTGGTCGTCGTCCACCTCGACAACGACGCCCTGTCCGTCAACGGCACCAACGTGCTGGCCTTCGACGCGCACCTCCAGTGGGGCGTCGAGCGGGTCAAGGGCATGGCCAAGTTCGCCGGCCAGGGCCTGTGGAACGTGCAGATCTCCGGCACCGGCTGGGTCGCGCTCACCTCGCGCGGCACGCCGATCGTCGTCGACTGCGGCCGCGGCGACGACGAGACGTACGTCGACCCGGACGCCCTCGTCGCCTGGTCGCCGGCCCTGAAGGTGAAGGGCAAGCGCAGCTTCAAGGCGTCCTCCCTGATCGGGCGGGGCAGCGGCGAGGCGTACCAGATGGCCTTCTCGGGCCAGGGCATCGTCGTCGTACAGCCGAGCGAGGACAGTACCGACCGCCTGCGGATCCGGAACTGAGCCGGGGGAGCGAAAGAGATCATGCAGAGTCCGCTTTTCAGCCACACCGAGCAGCAGAGCCAGGACCGGTACACCGTGCAGAACCCGCAGCTCCTGCGGGTCGCCCTGACCGGGCACGACGACGTCCTCGCCCGCAAGGGCGCCATGGTCGCGTACCAGGGCCTGATGGACTTCGACGGCGAGTACCAGAACCAGAGCCAGCGCACGGCCCGCGCCAACACCGGCGAGGGGCTCGACCTGATGCGCTGCTCCGGGCAGGGCACCGTCTACCTCGCCAACCTGGCGCAGTACGTCCACGTCGTGGACGTCGACCAGGACGGGCTGACGGTGGACAGCGCCTACGTGCTGGCGCTCGACTCGGCGCTGCACACCGAGGTCATCGCCGTGGACAGCCAGTACGGCATCTCCGGCTCCGGCAAGTACCAGCTGAACATCTCCGGCCGCGGCCAGGTCGCCCTCATGACGTCCGGCCGGCCGCTGATGCTCCCGGTCACCCCGGACCGGTACGTCAACGTCGACGCGGACGCGATCGTCGCCTGGTCGTCGTCGCTGCGCGTGCAGATGCAGGCCCAGACCCACGTGTCGAACATCCGGCGCCGTCGCGGCGGCACCGGCGAGGGCTGGGAGCTGAACTTCCTGGGCCAGGGCTTCGCCCTCGTCCAGCCCAGCGAGGTCATGCCGCCGCAGAGCGCCCAGATCGGGCAGGGCGTCGCCGCCCAGTTCGGCGTCGGCCAGCACGGCGCGCACGGGCAGAACCAGAACAACGCCTGGAACTGAACGCGCGGGGGGCGGCCGCGGTGGCCGCCCCCCGCCGTCCTGCCGCAGGCGGGCGCCTCGCGGCTACAGGCGCTCCAGGGTCCGCTCCACCAGCCGGACCACCGACCCGTCGGCGACCGAGGCCACCTCGTCGTACGGGAACCAGCGCAGGTCGAGCGACTCGTCGCTGATCGCCTCCACCGCGTCCGGCGGCGCCACCGCCGCGTACTGCACGTCCAGGTGCCAGGCGCAGGGCGTCGCGTGCCGGTCCAGCCGCACCGGGCCGCCCGGCAGCAGCACCAGCCCCGGGATGCCGGACTCCTCGGTCGCCTCGCGGAGCGCCGCCGCCGCCATCGTGCGGTCGCCGGGCTCGCAGTGGCCGCCCATCTGGAGCCACATGCGCAGCTTCCGGTGCAGGGTCAGCAGCACCCGGCCGCGCTCCGGGTCCACCACCAGCGCGCTGGCCGTGAGGTGGCCGGCCGCGCAGGCCTTCCACATCGCGTCCTCGTGCGCCGAGAGGTGGTCCAGGTAGGCGCGGCGCAGTTCTTCCTGGTCCTCGTACCCCTTCAGTACGAGGACCGCGTCGCCGCGCAGGCTCACCGGTCGGTGTCGTCCTTGCCGTCCTCGTCGGGGCGGTCGGCGGCCTCGCCGAGCATCTTGTCCAGCTCGGAGAAGTCCAGCTGCTCGCGGTGGACGAAACCGTCCGGGTCGTCCAGGTCCGTCGCCGTGGGCAGCATGTCCGGGTGCGCCCACAGGGCGTCCCGGCCGTCGACGCCGCGCGCGTCGGTGAGCGAGGCCCACAGCCGCGAGGCGTCCCGCAGGCGGCGCGGCCGCAGCTGCAGGCCGATCAGCGTCGCGAAGGTCTGCTCGGCGGGCCCGCCCGAGGCACGGCGCCGGCGCAGCGTCTCCCGCAGCGCGTCGGCCGAGGTCAGCCGGGAACCGGCCGCCGCGTGCACCACCGCGTCCACCCAGCCCTCGACCAGCGCGAGCGCCGTCTCCAGCCGGGCCAGGGCCGCCTTCTGCTCCGCCGTGTCCTCCGGCTGGAACATGCCCTGCTGCAGCGCCTCCTGGAGCTGCTCCGGGTTGGACGGGTCGAGCTGCGCGACCGCGTCCTCCAGCTTGGACGTGTCGACCTTGATCCCGCGCGCGTACCCCTCGACCGCGCCGAACAGGTGCGAGCGCAGCCACGGCACGTGCGCGAAGAGACGCTGGTGGGCCGCCTCGCGCAGGGCCAGGTACAGCCGCACCTCGTCCAGCGGGACGCTCAGGTCACGGCCGAACGCCGTCACGTTCAGCGGCAGCAGCGCGGCCTTCCCCGACGGGCCGAGCGGCAGGCCGACGTCCGTCGACCCGACCACCTCGCCGGCCAGCGCGCCCACGGCCTGGCCGATCTGCTGGCCGAACATGGCGCCGCCCATGGAGCGCATCATGCCGATCAGCGGGCCCGCCATGGCCTGCATCTCCTGCGGCAGCACGTCGCCCATGGCCGTGCCGACGCGCTCCGCGACCGGGTCGACGAGCTGCTGCCACGCGGGCAGCGTCGCCTCGACCCACTCCGCGCGCGACCAGGCGACCGCGGTGGCCGACCCGGACGGCAGGGACGTCGCGTCGTCCAGCCACAGGTCGGCCAGGCGCACGGCCTCCTCGACGGCCTTCCGCTCGGCGGGGCCCACGCTGGCGTCCTTCGTGCCGTCCGGGGTGCCCTGGGAGACGGCCTGGCGGGCGATCTGCTTGGCCATGTCCCAGTTCACGGGACCGCCCTCGTAGCTCAGCATCTGGCCGAGCTGCTGGAAGGCCGCGCCCAGGTCGGCCGGGTTGAACGACCCGAACATCGCGGCGAACGGGTTGTCCGCGCCGCCCTGGCCGCCGGGCAGCCCGCCGAACCCGAAGGGGTTGGCACCACCCTCGGGCTTCTTCTTGCCCTCGTCGCCGTCGTCCGGCTCCTCCGGCGGAACGCCGAATCCGAATGGGGTGTCGCTCACGGGTTTCCTCGGCTCGTTGGGCCGCCGGCCTTGTGCCGACGGCGGTGGCCCGACATCACACCCAGCGTAGACATCCCCGCCGGGTGTGGGGCTCGGTGCTCCGTCCGCGCACCGGCTGCGGCAGGATGGACGTCACCTGGTGCGCACGCGTCGTCCGCGTACGTACTGAAGACAACCGCTGGAGACGCCTGGTGAGTTCCCCAGATCCGCAGGTTCGCGCAGCGCGAAACCACTCAACCCCGTCCGCCGCCCGGGGCCCCGTCGTCGCGGTCACCGGCGCCGCGACCGGCGTCGGCGAGCTGCTGACCCGGCGCCTCGCCGCCTCCGAGGAGATCAAGCAGGTCATCGCGATCGACGAGCGCCGCGGCGAGGTGTCCGAGGCGCTGTGGCACATCCTGGACGTACGGGACCCGGCCATCGCCGAGAAGCTGCGCGGCGCGGACGTCGTGGTGCACCTGGCGCTCGACCTCGACCTGGAGACCGACTCCGCCGCCCGTACCGCGTACAACGTACGCGGCACGCAGACGGTGCTCACGGCCGCCGCGGCGGCGGGAGTCCGCCGCGTCGTGCTGTGCACCTCCGCCATGGTGTACGGCGCCCTCCCCGACAACGACGTCCCGCTCTCCGAGGACGCCGAGCTGCGGGCCACCGCCGAGGCGACCGGGGTGGGGGACCTGCTGGAGATCGAGCGCCTCGCGCGCCGGGCCCCCCGCGCGCACCCGGGGCTCAACGTCACCGTCGTACGCCCCGCCGTCCTCGTCGGGGGCACCGACACCGCCCTGACGCGCTACTTCGAGTCACCGCGGCTGCTCGTCGTCGCCGGGTCGCGGCCGGCCTGGCAGTTCTGCCACGTCGAGGACCTGGTGAGCGCGCTGGAGTACGCGGCGCTGGAGAAGGTCGACGGGGAGTTCGCCGTCGGCTGCGACGGGTGGCTGGAGCAGGAGGAGGTCGAGGAGCTCAGCGGCATCCGGCGGATGGAACTGCCGTCCGCCGTCGCCCTGGGCGCGGCGGCCCGGCTGCACCGCATCGGCCTCACCCCGTCACCGGCCGGCGACCTCGCGTACACGATGCACCCGTGGGTGGTGAGCGTCGGCCGGCTCCACGACGCCGGCTGGCGACCCGCCTGGACCAACGAGGAGGTGCTGGCCGCGCTCCTGGAGGAGGTCGCCGGCCGCCACACCGTCGCCGGCCGCCGCCTCGGCCGCAAGGACGCCACGGCCGCGGGCGCGGCGGGCGCCACGGTGGCCCTCCTCGGCACGGCCGCCCTCGTCCGCCGGGCCCGCCGCCGCCGGGGCCTGTGAGACGGGGCCTGTGAGGCGGGGACCGGGCCCGGGCCTGTAGGAGGCTCCAAGGCGGCGGGGCGTCCACCGGGCGAACGGGCAGTTCCGTGGAGCGGGGGCGTGCGGCACGATGGGGGCATGGCCCCCCTCCACGACCACCCGGGCGAGCGCGCCGCCGACGAGCCGATCCGGCTGCTGGCGATCCGCGACACGCCGCTCTCCCTCGACGAGGTGTTCCAGGCCGTCGGCGACGACGCCGCCGGCGGCACCGCCCTCTTCGTCGGGACCGTGCGCAACCACGACGGCGGCGCCGACGTGGACGCGCTCGGCTACTCCGGCCACCCCACCGCCGAGGCCGAGCTGCGGAGGGTGGCGGAGAAGGTGGTCGCGGACTTCCCGGTACGCGCCCTCGCCGCCGTCCACCGGGTGGGTGACCTGGTGGTCGGTGACCTCGCGGTGGTCGTCGCCGTGTCGTGCCCGCACCGCGCGGAGGCGTTCGCGGCGTGCCGGAGGCTGATCGACGACCTCAAGCACGAGGTCCCCATCTGGAAGCACCAGCGCTTCTCCGACGGCACCGAGGAGTGGGTGGGCTCCTGCTGAACCGCCTCCGCCGCCGCCCCACCGCCCGATTTGCGTAACCCCCTCCCCGGCAGCAGCGTTGAAAGGACAGCTGGTTAATCTGCTGATCAGCCAGTCGCTTTCACTCTGGGGAGGTCGTGATGGCAGCACTCGCCTGGTTGCTGATTCCGCTGTCGGCTGCCGTCGGCGCCGCGATATGGGGGGGCTGGGCCGCGCGGAGCCGTACCACCGAGGACATAGCCGAGCTGGACGGCTACGCGCGTTTCCGCGACGCGATGGACCGGGTCCACTCCCGCGGCCGATCCGTCTGACGATCACCCCGGACGGCGGCCCCGAGGGTGCACTGACGAACCGGTCCCGTACTGTCGTTCCATGCCACGCCGCACCGTGACGATGCTCGCCGCCACCCTCTCCCTCATCGCGCTGCTCTGCGCGGGAGTGCTCATCCCGGTGCCCTACTCCGAGATGAGCCCCGGGCCCACGGTCAACACGCTGGGCGACTCCGGAGGCGAGCCGGTGCTCCGGATCTCCGGCCACGAGACGTACCCCACATCCGGCCACCTGAACATGACCACCGTCAGGGTCACCGGTGCGGAGTACCGGATGAACCTCGTCGAGGCCGTCGCCGGATGGCTCGCCCACGACAGCGTCGTCGTCCCGCACGACACGCTCTACCCGGACGGCAAGACCGAGGAGCAGTCCACGCAGGAGAACGCCGAGGAGTTCAGCCAGTCCCAGGAGAGCGCCCGTGTCGCCGCGCTCCGGCAGCTGGACCTCCCCGTGGCGTCCCGCGTGATCGTCTCGTCCGTCCAGAAGGACAGCCCCGCCGAGGGCAGGCTGCACGCCGGCGACGTGATCAAGGAGGTCGACGGCACGCCCGTACGGGAGCCCAAGGACGTGGCGGCGATCGTCACCAAGCGGCGGCCCGGCAAGCCGGTCGACTTCACCATCGTCCCGGCCGAGGACGCCGCCGCGGCGGAGAAGGCCGGCCGTGAGCCGACCACCACCGAGGCGGTCACCGTCACCACCCGGCGGGCGGGCGACGCCGACCGGGCCGTCGTCGGCATCCAGGCCGGCACGGACCACACGTTCCCGTTCCGGATCGACATCAAGCTCGACGACGTGGGCGGGCCGAGCGCCGGCCTGATGTTCGCCCTCGGCATCGTCGACAAGCTGACCCCCGGCGCCCTGACGGGCGGCCGCTTCGTCGCCGGTACGGGCACCATCGACGAGACCGGCAAGGTCGGCCCGATCGGCGGCATCGAGATGAAGCTGGTGGGCGCGCGCGCCGCCGGGGCGAGGTACTTCCTGACCCCGGCCGCCAACTGCCGGGCCGCCGCGTCGGACGTCCCGGACGGGCTGACGCTGATCAAGGTCGACACGATCGCGGACGCGGTGACGTCGCTGGAGAAGGTCCGCAAGGGCGAGACCGCGGGCCTCCCCGGCTGCTCGCGGAGCTGACCGGGCGGGACGGGAGCCCCGACGGCTCCCCCCGGCCCACGGCCGCGCCGGCCCCGGGCCCCTGCGGCCCGGCGCAGGACCGCCGGCCAGGGACCCGGGGCCCCGGCCCGTCCGCTCCCGGCACGGGCCGGGCGGTCAGCCCTCGAACGTGGCGGACAGCGCCTCCGCCAGCCCCGGCACCAGGTCCGAGCCGGTCAGGACCTCCGTGGGGGAGTCCTTCGCGCGGAGCCGGATCGCCGACTCGCGCGCGCCGTTGCGCAGGACGGCCACGGTCATCCGCACCTCCTGCCGTTCCGGGTGGGCCGCGACCCACCGGGCCAGCCCCGCCTCGTCGAGGCCGTCCGGCACGGACCCCTCGGCGGACGGCGGGAGCATCAGCCGCTCCACGGTCAGGGCGCAGCCGGTGACCGCGTCGGGCCAGGCGACCGTCGCGAGGAACTCGTCGAGCGGGGCCCCGGTCGGCAGCTCGTCCTGCTCGATCGGGGTGAGGGGCGCGGCGGCCTCGTCGGTGTCGAGCCCGAGCTGGGCGGCCAGCTCCGGTTCGTCGGCGCGCAGCCGCGCCGTGTCGACGAGGGCGAACAGGCGGGCCGGCTGGTCCCAGCCGAGCCCCGAGGCGTACTCGTCGATCTCGAGGACCGCGCGTGTGAGCGGACCGGCGGCCATCGGAGGGCCGGAGGGGGAAACGTTGGACATGGTCAATATCCTGCCTCTTCTCGACCCGAAGACGGGAACCAGGTAAAGCTTCAGTAAGTTGCATCAGTAGGGCCCGCGAAGAACCGGGGCCGCAGCACCGAACAAGCAGCACACACGACCGCGAACTCGAGGGGCGCACGTTGGCTTTCCAGATGCCGGACCGCGGCGGAGGCCCGACCGGGCCACGGATCAGAGTCGGCCGGCCGTCCCGGCGGGCCCGCACCCTGCTCATGACGCTGGGGGTGCTGGCCGTCCTGGCCATGCTCTTCGTCATGTTCGCCGGGTTCTGGACGGACTGGCTCTGGTACCGGTCCGTCGAGTACTCCTCCGTCTTCACCACCACCCTGTGGACCAAGGTCGGCATGTTCGCCGTCTTCGGTCTCCTGATGGGCCTCGCCGTCGGGCTGAACATCTGGCTCGCGCACCGGCTGCGGCCTCCGCTGAGCGCGATGTCGCTGGAGCAGCAGAGCCTCGACCGGTACCGCATGGGCGTGGCCCCGTACAAGAAGTGGGTGCTCCTCTCGATCACGGCGCTCGTCGGCCTGATCGCCGGAGCGTCCGCCTCCGGCCAGTGGCGCACCTGGCTCATGTGGGTCAACGGCGTGCCCTTCGGTGAGAAGGACCCGCAGTTCCGGATGGACGTCGCGTTCTACGCGTTCGACCTGCCCTGGTACCGGTTCCTGCTCGGCTTCGGCTTCGCGGCCACGGTGCTGTCGCTGATCGCCGCGGCCCTCACGCACTACCTGTACGGCGGGCTGCGCGTCACCAGCCCGGGCGCGCGCGCCACCGCCGCGGCCACGGGCCACCTGTCGGTGCTGCTCGGCGTCTTCGTGTCGCTGAAGGCCGTCGCGTACTGGCTCGACCGGTACGGCCTGGCGGTGAAGTCCAGCGACTTCAAGGCGGCGGGCAACTGGACGGGCCTGCGGTACGTCGACGCCAACGCCTACCTGCCGGCGAAGACGATCCTCTTCTGCATCGCGGTCATCTGCGCCCTGCTGTTCTTCGCGACGCTGTGGCGCCGCACCTGGCAGCTGCCGGTCATCGGCTTCGGCCTGATGGTCCTGTCGGCGATCCTGATCGGCGGCCTCTACCCGGCGATCGTGCAGAAGTTCCAGGTCCAGCCGAACGAGCAGGCCAAGGAAGCGCCGTACATCAAGAAGAACATCGAGGCGACGCGCAAGGCGTACGCGATCGACGGGACGATCCCCGAGAACTACTCGGGCAAGGCGACCGTCAAGTCGAAGGAACAGCTGCGCCGGGACTCGGACAACGCGGCCAGCTACCGGCTCGTCGACCCGAACATCGTCTCGCCGACGTTCCAGCAGCTGGAGCAGAAGCGGAAGTACTACCAGTTCCCCGTCACGCTCGACGTCGACCGGTACGCGGGCAAGGACACCGTCATCGGCCTGCGCGAGCTGAACATCAAGGGCATCCCGAAGCGGAACTGGATCAACGACCACTTCACCTACACCCACGGCTACGGCGCGATCATGGCCACGGGCACGTCGGTGGACGCCACGGGCTCCCCGGTCTTCACGGTGAGCGGCCTGCCGACCACCGGCCAGACCCGCCCGTACGAGCAGCGGATCTACTACGGCGAGAAGACCGAGCAGTACTCGATCGTCGGCGGCCCGCAGAAGGAGCTCGACTACGAGGCGAACGGCGAGCGGACCACCAGCTACCGCGGCGACAGCGGCGTCAGCCTGTCCAACGCCTTCAACCGCGCCGCGTACGCCGTGGCCTTCAGCGAGCCGCAGATCCTCTACTCGGGGGCCATCGGCGAGGGCTCGCGCATCCTGTACAACCGCACGCCCAAGGAGCGCGTGGAGGCGGTCGCCCCGTGGCTGACCATCGACGGCGACGCCTACCCGGCGGTCGTCGAGGGCCGCATCCAGTGGATCGTCGACGCCTACACGACGACGAACGGCTACCCCTACGCGTCGCGCACGACCCTCGGTGACACCACCACGGACTCGCTGACCGCCGGCAACCAGACCCGCGCGGTCGTCGCCCAGCAGAACCAGGTCAACTACATCCGCAACTCCGTGAAGGCCACCGTCGACGCGTACGACGGCTCGGTGAAGCTGTACCAGTGGGACACCGAGGACCCGGTCCTGAAGACCTGGATGAAGGCGTTCCCCGGCACGGTGCAGCCCAAGAGCGCCATCGAGGGCGAGCTGAAGTCCCACCTGCGGTACCCGCAGGACATGTTCAAGGTCCAGCGCGAGCTGCTGACCCGGTACCACGTGCGCGACGCCGCCCAGTTCTACAGCGGCTCCGACGCCTGGCAGGTGCCGGCCGACCCGACGAAGAAGGACGGCAACGCGGTCCCGCCGTACTACCTGAGCCTGAAGATGCCCGGGGACACCGAGCAGCGGTTCTCGCTGACGACGACGTTCACCCCGAACGGGCGGCCCAACCTGGGCGGGTTCATGGCCGTCGACGCCGACGCGAACAGCAAGGACTACGGCCGCATAAGGCTGCTGAGGGTCACGTCCGAGGTGCCGGGCCCCGCCCAGGTGCAGAGCAAGCTCAACAGCCTCCCCGACGTGGCGACGTTCGTCCGCGACATGAAGGGCGCCGACTCGGAGATCGAGTACGGCAACCTGCTCACCGTGCCGCTGGACGGCGGGTTCCTGTACGTCGAGCCGGTCTACGCCCAGGGCCGCAGCGCGCTCTACCCGCTGCTGAAGAAGGTGGCGGTGTCGTACATCGACGCGAGCAAGCCAGAGGGCGACGCCACGAAGGACACCACGAGGTTCGAGGACAGCCTCGGGGCGGCGCTCAACGCGGTGTTCGGCGTGGAGGGCGAGTCGCCCACCACCCCGCCGCCGTCGACGACCCCGCAGCCGCCGAGGCCGCCGGCCACCGGCGAGGCCGCGCTCAAGCAGGCCATCGCGGACGCCCAGAAGGCGTTCACGGACGGTGAGGCGGCGCTCAAGAAGGGCGACTGGGAGGCGTACGGCAAGGCGCAGCAGGCGCTCGCGGAGGCGCTCCGGCAGGCCGCCGAGGCCGACGCCCAGCGCAAGGCCACCGACCAGAAGCCGCCCCAGGACCCGGCCGCCCGGAGCGGCCCCGCCCGGGGCACGGCCCCGAGCGCCACTCCGAGCGCCGCCCCGAGCGCCAGTCCGGGGACCGCCCGGGGCGGTACCGGCTGACCGGGCGCGGCCCCCGCCGAGGGGGCCGCGGAACGCCCCTCCCGCGCCGTGGTACGGTGGACACACAACGGCGCGGGGTGGAGCAGCTCGGTAGCTCGCTGGGCTCATAACCCAGAGGTCGCAGGTTCAAATCCTGTCCCCGCTACTGAAAGCCAGGGCCCGGATCCTTCGAGGATCCGGGCCCTGGTCATGTGTACGGCCCGAAAGCCGTGTCCCATGGGGGGAGTTGGCGCGTGACGTGTTTGACTTATCTCTCTGTGGGCATGTCGACAAAACGCTGAAGTGACCTCACTGGCTGCGATATACCAGGTGTAGGCAGGCCGCGGGTGGTGCGACGATGAAATGCATGGGGGACAGGGCGACGCTGTTGGAGACTGGGCGGTTCGAGCGACAGCACGCCGAAGGGGCCGCGGAGGCGATCGACCACGCCGACGCCGCACCGGAGACCACGGGGGGATGGAACGCCGCCGCGATGGACGCCGCGATGGACTTCGCGGAGGCCACCGCCGACACCGTCGAGACCGAGGCGCGGCACCGCAGTGCCGCCGACGGCGGGGACACCGCGTCGATGAGCGTCCTCGGGGCCATGCTGCTGCGCCGCGGCGACCTGGACGGCGCCGAGCCCTACCTGCGCGCCGCCACCGCGGCCGGCGACCGCGCCGCCGCCAACAACCTGGGCGTCCTCCTGCACCAGCGCGGCTACCCCGACGAGGCCGCCGGCTGGTGGCGCGTCGCCGCCGTCGCCGGCTCCGCCGCCGCGGCCCACGCCCTCGGCCGCCACCACCGGGAGCGCGGCGACGAGCCCGCCGCCGAGTACTGGCTGCGCCAGTCCGCCGAGCAGGGCCACGCCCTCGGCGCGTACGCCCTCGCCGACCTCATGGAGCACCGCGGCGACGCCGGCGCCGAGCGCTGGCTGCGCGTCGCCGCCGAGCAGGGCCACCGCGAGGCCGCGTACCGGCTCGCCCGCGCCCTGGAGCGGCGGGCCGACCAGAGCGGGGCCGACACCCGTACGGGTGAGGCGCAGCCGGCCGGCGACACCGACGACAGCGTCGAGCAGTGGTACCGGCAGGCCGCCGCGCGCGGCCACCGCAGGGCCGCGCTGCACCTGGGCGCGATCCTGGAGAAGCGCGGGGAGGTGAAGGAGGCCGGCCGCTGGTACCTGACGGCGGCGAAGGACGGCGAGCCGCGCGCCGCCTGCGCCCTCGGCTTCCTCCTGCGCGACGCGGGCGACGAGGAGAGCGCCGCCGTGTGGTGGCTGCGCGCGGCCCAGGACGGCGACGGCAACGCCGCCAACGCGCTGGGCGCCCTGCACGCCGCCCGCGGCGAGTACCAGACCGCCGAGCGCTGGTACCGCGCCGCCACGGACGCGGGCGACGTGAACGGCTCCTACAACCTCGGCCTGCTGTTCGCCGCCCAGGGCCGCACCGCCCAGGCCGAGCAGTGGTACCGGCGCGCCGCCTACGCCGGCCACCGCGAGGCGGCGAACGCCCTGGCGATCCTCCTGCTCCAGGCGGGCGACCCGCACGGGGCGGAGCCGTGGTTCTCCAAGGCCGCCGAGGCGGGCAGCGTCGACGCCGCGTTCAACCTCGGCATCCTCTACGCGGGCCGCGACGACGACCGTACGGCGCTCGACTGGTACGAGCGGGCCGCGGCGGCCGGGCACACCGAGGCCGCCCTCCAGGTCGGCATGGCCCGGCTCCGCGACGGCGACGAGCAGGAGGCCGAGCGGCACCTGCGGTGCGCTGCCGGCAGCGGCAGCGCCGAGGCGGCGTTCCGGCTGGCCACCGTCCTCGACGCGCGGCAGCCGGCGCCCGAGCCGCACACGCTCGGCCAGCCGCAGACGCCGAAGAGCGAGTGCGAGGAGTGGTACGAGCGGGCCGCCGAGCAGGGCCACCGCCGCGCCCAGGTGCGGGTCGGGATGCTCGCCGCCGCGCGCGGCGACGTGGCGGAGGCGGCCCGCTGGTACCGGGAGGCCGCCGAGGCCGGCAGCCGCAACGGCGCGTTCAACCTGGGGCTGCTGCTCGCCCGCGAGGGGAACGAGCGGGAGGCCGCCCTGTGGTGGAGCCGTGCCGCCCGGGCCGGCCACGGGCGGGCCGCCCTGCGCCTGGCGCTGCTCGCTGCCCGGCGCGGCGAGCTGGCCGAGGGGCGGCGGTGGTGCGCCCGCGCCGAGGAGCTCGGCCCGACCGAGGTCGCCGAGCGGGCGGCCCGGCTGAGCGAGGCCCTGCACCACGAGCTGACGGCGTAGTGACGAATTTGCGCTGGTCCGCGGGGTCCCGTAAGGTGGTGTTCACCGACGCGGGGTGGAGCAGCTCGGTAGCTCGCTGGGCTCATAACCCAGAGGTCGCAGGTTCAAATCCTGTCCCCGCTACTGAAACCGAAGGCCGGATCCCAGGATCCGGCCTTCGGCGTTTTCCGGCTCCCCGCACGCGGGCCGCGGGCGCGGAGCACGCGGAGGCGGCGGCCCGCGATGACGGAGAGCCCCCGGCGCGTCACGCGCCGGGGGCTCTCCGGGGTCTTCCGCGGGTCAGGCGCCCGCGCAGTTCGGGCAGACGCCGCGGTAGGTGACCTCCACGTCGGAGATCGCGAAGCCGAAGCGCTCCGAGTCCGGGAGGTCCGACAGGGGGTTGCCCGTCGGATGGACGTCGCGGATCGCGCCGCAGCGCGCGCAGACCAGGTGGTGGTGCGGGCGGTGCGCGTTCGGGTCGTACCGCTTGGCGCGGCGGTCCGTGGACACCTCGAGGATCTCGCCCAGACTGACCAGCTCGCCCAGTGTGTTGTACACGGTCGCGCGGGAGATCTCGGGCAGTCGCTCGGCCGCGCGGGCGTGGACCTCGTCGGCGGTCAGATGGACATGATCTCCGTCGAGGACCTCGGCCACGACGCGGCGCTGCGCGGTCATCCGCCAGCCGCGGCCGCGCAGGCGTTCCAACAGGTCACTCATGCAGTTCAGCCTAACAGGCGGGGGACTCAGTCCCGAACGGGTGTGGCTTTGGATGCGGGCTTGACTTAGACAATGTCCATTGTAAGATCGGGAACGGCTTTGGCCAAGGGACAGGACTTGTTGCTGACACGCAGGAGGCGCACGTGACGCAGGGACCGCTCACCACGGAGGCCGGCGCGCCGGTCGCCGACAACCAGAACAGCGAGACTGCGGGCATCGGCGGCCCGGTTCTGGTCCAGGACCAGCTCCTGCTGGAGAAGCTCGCGCACTTCAACCGGGAGCGCATCCCGGAGCGCGTGGTCCACGCGCGCGGTGCGGGCGCCTACGGCACGTTCACCGTGACCGCCGACGTGACGCCGTACACGCGGGCGCACTTCCTCTCCGAGATCGGCAAGGAGACCGAGGTCTTCCTGCGCTTCTCGACCGTCGCGGGCAACCTCGGCGCGGCGGACGCGGTGCGCGACCCGCGCGGCTTCGCGCTGAAGTTCTACACCGAGGAGGGCAACTACGACCTCGTCGGCAACAACACCCCGGTGTTCTTCATCAGGGACGCCATCAAGTTCCCCGACTTCATCCACACCCAGAAGCGCGACCCGTACACGGGCTCGCAGGAGGCGGACAACGTCTGGGACTTCTGGAGCCTGTCCCCGGAGTCCACGCACCAGGTGACGTGGCTGTTCGGCGACCGCGGCATCCCGGCCAGCTACCGCCACATGGACGGCTTCGGCTCGCACACGTTCCAGTGGAACAACGAGGCCGGCGAGGTCTTCTGGGTCAAGTACCACTTCAAGACCGACCAGGGCATCAAGAACCTCACCCAGGCCGAGGCCAACAAGCTCGCCGGTGAGGACCCCGACTCCCACCAGCGCGACCTGCGCCAGTCGATCGAGCGCGGCGAGTACCCGACGTGGACGGTGGGCGTGCAGATCATGCCGGCCGCCGACGCCGCGACGTACCGCTTCAACCCGTTCGACCTGACCAAGGTGTGGCCGCACGCCGACTACCCGGTCATCGAGTTCGGCAAGCTGGAGCTGAACCGCAACCCGGAGAACATCTTCGCCGAGGTCGAGCAGTCGATCTTCTCCCCGGCGCACTTCGTGCCCGGCATCGGCCCGTCCCCCGACAAGATGCTCCAGGGCCGCCTCTTCGGGTACGGCGACGCCCACCGCTACCGCGTCGGCATCAACGCCGACCACCTGCCGGTGAACCGCCCGCACGCCACCGAGGCGCGCACCAACAGCCGTGACGGCTACCTGTACGACGGCCGCCACAAGGGCGCCAAGAACTACGAGCCGAACAGCTTCGGCGGCCCGCAGCAGACCGGCCGTCCGCTGTGGCAGCCGCTCCCGGTGACCGGCGCGACCGGCGACCACCCGGCGCCCCTCCACGCCGAGGACAACGACTTCGTCCAGGCGGGCAACCTCTACCGGCTGATGACGGAGGAGGAGAAGAACCGCCTGATCGAGAACCTGGCCGGCTCGATATCCCAGGTGTCGCGCGAGGACATCGCCGAGCGCGCGATCAACAACTTCCGTCAGGCCGACGGAGACTTCGGCAAGCGGCTGGAGGCCGCGGTCCAGGCCCTGCGCGGCTGACAGCACTGGACCGCTTGTCGTAGGCGGAGGGCCGGCTTCCCGTGGGGGAGCCGGCCCTCCGGCGCGTCCGGCCGCGTGCGGGCCCCCCGTCAGCCCGCGGCCAGCGCCACCGCGGCCCGGCGCGCCGGGGCCCAGCAGCGGAGGATGTCGCGGACGGAGACGACCCCGACCGGCCCCCGCCCGTCGAGGACGACCAGGTGCCGGAAGCCGCCGTGGGCCATGGCCTCGGCCGCCTCCTCCAGCGTCCAGCCCGGGGCCGCGAACACCACGTCGGTGGTCGTGTGCGCCCCGGCGGTCTCCCGGTCGGGGTCCTGCCCGGCGCCCAGGGAGTTGAGGACGTCGCGCTCGGTGAGGATGCCGAGGTGGTGGGTGTCGTGGTCGAGGACGACGGCCGAGCCGACGCGGCGCGCCGACATCAGCGTCGCCGCCTGGCGCAGCGTGTGGGCGGGGCCGATGGTGAGGACCAGGGAGCTCATGGCGTCACGGACGAGCATGGGGGAGCCACCTCCTTGGGGAACCCTTCCGCGAGAAAGGATTCACAAGTGCACAAGCGGGGGCTCCAGAGTGGCAGCGCGAGGAGGTCCCGACAAGGGGCCCGGCGAGCACACGACAAGGGGCCCGCCGGGCACGCGGCAGGGCCCCGCCGATCCGGGGCGAAGGGCCCTCAGTCCCGCGTGCCCAGGTACGCCAGCAGCTCGTCGTGCAGCAGGCCGTTCGACGCCGCCGCGTCGCCGCCGTGCGGGCCCTCCCGGCCGTCCAGCCCGGTGAACGTCCCGCCGGCCTCCTGGACCACGATCGCGTTCGCCGCCATGTCCCACAGCGACAGCTCCGGCTCGGCGCAGACGTCCACCGCGCCCTCCGCGACCAGCATGTACGGCCAGAAGTCACCGTACGCGCGGGTGCGCCAGCACGCCCGGGACAGGTCCAGGAAACCGTCCAGGCGGCCCCGCTCCTCCCAGCCGGTCAGCGACGAGTACGCGAACGAGGCGTCCGCCATCCGCGCCACCTTCGACACCCGGATGCGCGTCGCCGACGCGAGGTCGCGGCCCGTGTACGCGCCCAGGCCCTTCGCCGCCCACCAGCGGCGCCCCAGCGCCGGGGCCGACACGACCCCGACCACCGGCTGGTAGCCCCCCTCGTCGTCGGCCTCCATCAGCGCGATCAGCGTCGCCCAGACCGGTACGCCGCGCACGTAGTTCTTGGTGCCGTCGATCGGGTCGATCACCCAGCGGCGCGGACCGGTGCCCTCCACGCCGTACTCCTCGCCCAGGACCGCGTCATCCGGCCGCGCCCGCCGGAGGTGGCCGCGGATCAGCTCCTCGGCGGCCCGGTCCGCCTCGCTGACCGGAGTCATGTCCGGCTTCGTCTCCACCTTGAGGTCCAGGGCCTGGAACCGGCCCATCGTGGCGGTGTCCGCGGCGTCCGCCAGCGCGTGGGCGAGGCGCAGGTCATCGTGGTAGTCGGCCATGCGCCCGACTCTATCCCGAGCCCCCGCGGCGGCACTTGACCGCACCGGGCCCCGTGCGGCCGCCCCGGCGGCCCGACCCGAAGCCGCCCGGCGCGGACACCGCGAACACCGCGGGCGTCGGCCGCGTGGAGCCGTGCGGCGGCCTCGGACCGGCCCGGGACGGGCGGATCAGTCGCCCTCGTGCCGCTCCCGCGTCGCCAGCAGGCGCCGCAGCGAGTAGAGCCGCGCCGTGTCCGCGCGCCCCTCCTCGACCCACGCGTCCAGCGCGCAGTCCGGCTCGTCGTGGCTGCACGCGCGCGGACAGCCCTCCGTGCCCGGCTCCAGGTCCGGGAACGCGTGGATCACGCGCGACGGGTCGACGTGGTTCAGCCCGAACGACCGCACGCCGGGCGTGTCGATCACCCAGCCCCCGGCGCCCGCCAGCGGCAGCGCCAGCGCCGACGTCGTGGTGTGCCGGCCGCGGCCCGTCACCGCGTTGACGTGGCCCGTCGACCGGCGCCGCTCCTCCGGCACCAGCGCGTTCACCAGCGTCGTCTTGCCCACGCCCGAATGCCCCACGAACGCCGTGGTGCGGCCCGTCAGGTGCTCCCGCACCCGGTCGGCCGCGCCCCCGTCGTACAGCTCCTCGCGGTTCGTCACGACGTACGGGATGTCCAGCGCGCCGTACAGCTCCAGCAGCTTCTCGGGCGGGGCCAGGTCCGACTTGGTCATCACCAGCAGCGGCTCCAGGCCGCCGTCGAACGCCGCGACCAGGCACCGGTCGACCAGCCGCGGCCGGGGCTCCGGGTCCGCGAGGGCCGTCACGATGGCCAGCTGGTCGGCGTTGGCCACCACCACCCGCTCGTACGGGTCGTCGTCGTCCGCCGTGCGGCGCAGCACCGACGAGCGCTCCCCGATCCGCACGATCCGGGCCAGCGTGTCCTTGTTCCCCGACAGGTCGCCGACGAGCGAGACCCGGTCACCGACCACCGCCGCCTTGCGGCCCAGCTCCCGCGCCTTCATGGCCGTGATCGTGCGGTCCCCCACGAGGCAGGTGATCCGGCCGCGGTCCACGGTGAGGACCATGCCCTCCGCGGCGTCCTCGTGCTTGGGGCGGATGCTGGTGCGGGGGCGGTTCCCCTTGCGGTTGGGGCGGACGCGGATGTCGTCCTCGTCGGCGTTCCTGCCGTAGCGGCGCATGTCGTTCAGGCCTCGATCGCGAGCATCTCGGTCCACATCTGGGGGAAGTCGGGCAGGGTCTTGGCGGTCGTCGCCACGTTCTCCACGCGTACCCCCTCGACCGCGAGGCCGATCAGGGCGCCGGCCGTCGCCATCCGGTGGTCGTGGTACGTGTGGAACACGCCGCCGCGCAGCGGGCGGGGCCGGATGCGCAGACCGTCCTCGGTCTCCGTGACGTCGCCGCCCAGCGCGTTGATCTCCCGGGTGAGCGCCGCCAGCCGGTCCGTCTCGTGGAGCCGCAGGTGCGCCACGCCGCGCAGCGTCGAGGGGGAGTCCGCCAGCGCCGCGACGGCCGCGATGCCCGGGGTCAGCTCGCCGACCTCGCCGAGGTCCACGTCGATGCCGTGGATCCGACCCGAACCGGTGAAGGTGAGACCGGCGTCCGTCAGCTCGCAGGAACCACCCATCTCGGTGAAGATCTCCCGCAGCGCGTCGCCGGGCTGCGTCGTCCGCGCGGGCCAGTCGGGGATCGTGACCCGGCCGCCCGTCACCAGCGCGGCCGCCAGGAACGGCTGCGCGTTCGACAGGTCGGGCTCGATCACCAGGTCGCGGCCGAGCAGCGCCGACGGGGAGACCCGCCACACGTTCGGCTCGCCGCCCGTCTCCGGCTCGTCGACCTGCGCGCCCACCGCGCGCAGCATGTCGACGGTCATCCGGATGTGCGGCATCGACGGCAGCCGCGGCCCCGTGTGCCGCACCTCCACGCCCTGGTTGAAGCGGGGCGCCGACAGCAGCAGCGCGCTGACGAACTGCGACGACGACGAGGCGTCGATGTCGACCTTCCCGCCGTCCAGGGCGCCCCCGCCGTGCACCGTCATCGGCAGCGCGCCCCGCCCGCCGTCGTCGATCCGGGCGCCCAGCAGGCGCAGGGCGTCGATCACGCCGTGCAGCGGCCGCTCGTGGGAGCGGGCGTCGCCGTCGAAGTGGACCGGGCCGTCCGCCAGCGCCGCCACCGGCGGCAGGAACCGCATGACCGTGCCCGCGTTGCCCACGTCGACGGAGGCCGGGCCGTGCAGCCCCGCCGGGATCACGCGCCAGGCCTCACCGCGCCCGTCCGGGGTGCCCGGGGCGGTCGAGCTGGACGACACCGTCTCCTCGATGCCGACGCCCAGCGCGCGCAGCGCCTCCGCCATCAGCAGCGTGTCCCGCGACCGCAGCGGGCGGCGCAGCCAGCCCGGCTCGGAGGCGAGGGCGGCCAGTACCAGGGCGCGGTTCGTGACCGACTTGGAGCCGGGCACGGAAACGGTCGCGTCGACCGCGCCGCTCGCGTGCGGGGCGGGCCAGAGGTCGAGGTGCGCGGGGGTATCGGTCATGCCCCTCACTTTAGTGGGCCGGGCAGGTCACAGACCGAGCAGCCAGCGGCCTCCGCCGATCAGCGAGGACAGCGAGACGGTGTGGAAGAAGAACATCCACACCGCCGCCGGAGCGTGCGTGAGCCGGGCGAGCTGGTCGGCGTCGGAGTCCCGCGCCTCCCCCCGCCGCCGCTTCGCCCCCAGCTCGAACACCGGCCGCACCCCGCCCAGCAGCAGGAACCACACCGCGCCGTACGCGAACGCCGCCTGCACCTGCGGCTCCGTCAGCCACGACACCAGCAGGAACGCCCCGCCCGCCACCACGACGCTCAGCACCCCGTAGGCGTTGCGGACCATCACCAGCATCGCGATCAGCAGCGCCGTCGCCCCCCACAGCAGCAACGTGATCCGGTGGTCCGCCAGCAGCCACGCCCCGCCCAGCCCCAGCAGCGACGGCGCCGTGTACCCGGCGGCCGCCGTGAGGATCATCCCGAGGCCGGTCGGCCTGCCCCGGCTCACGGTCAGCCCGCTGGTGTCCGAGTGCAGCCGGATCGCCTCCAGCCGCCGCCCGGTGACCAGCGCCACCAGGCCGTGGCCGCCCTCGTGGGCGATCGTCACCGCGCCCCGCGCCGTCCGCCACAGCACCCCCACCGCGGTCACCAGCAGCGCGGCCGCGGCGGTCACGAGGACCAGCCACAGAGCGGGCGCGGGCTGGGTGCCCAGGACGTCGTCAAGGATCTTCGTGGTGGCCATGGGGCGAACGGCTCCTCGGGGGACACGGGGACGTGGCAGGCTTGACGGTATGTGCGGACGTTACGCGGCCAGCCGGAAGCCCGAGGACCTCGCCGGGATCTTCGGAGTGGAGAAGTGGGAGCCCGAGGAGGCCCTGGAGCCCGACTGGAACGTCGCCCCGACCAAAGAGGTGTACGCGGTACTCGACCGCCCCCTGAAGGACGCCGCCACGCCCCGTCCGGTTCGCCAGCTGCGCACCCTGAAGTGGGGACTCGTGCCCTCCTGGGCGAAGACCCCCGAGGGCGCGGCCCGGATGATCAACGCCCGGGCCGAGACCGTCCACGAGAAGCCCTCCTACCGCCGCGCCTTCGCCTCGCGCCGCTGCATCATCCCCGCCGACGGCTACTACGAGTGGGTCACCGGCGGTGACGAGCGGCGGCTGGAGGTCGAGGGCGGGAAGAAGCGGCCCCGCAAGCAGCCCTACTTCGTCACGCCCGCCGACGGCTCCGTCCTCGCGATGGCCGGCCTGTACGAGTTCTGGCGCGACCCGACGCTGCCCCCCGACCACCCGGGCGCCTGGTGGGCGACCTGCTCGGTGATCACCACCGAGGCCGAGAAGGACCCCCTCGGCGTCGCCCCCGCCGAGGGCCCTCGCAGCCTCGCCGACATCCACCCGCGGATGCCGCTCGCGCTCACCGAGGACCGCTGGGACGCCTGGCTGGACCCGGCCCGCACCGACACCGACGACCTGCGCGCCCTCCTCGCCCCGCCGCCCGGCGGGCTGATGCGGGCGTACCCGGTCGCCACCGCCGTCAGCAACGTCCGCAACAACGGGCCCGAGCTCGTGACGGAACTCGACGCGCCCGAGGAGAGCACCCTCTTCTGACCGCTGCCCGCCCCGGCCGCGCGAGGATGGCCCCGTGACACAGACCGAGACCATCCCCACGGGCGCCGGCGACGCCCGGATCACCTGGTACCCCGCCGGGCCCGGCGCCCGGTTCGTCGTCGCCCTCGGCCACGGGGCCGGGGGCGGGATCGAGGCCCGCGACCTCCAGGCCCTCGCCGCGCACCTGCCGCGCGCCGCCGCGGCCACCGTCGCCCTCGTCGAGCAGCCCTGGCGCGTCGCCGGCAGGAAGCTCGCGCCCGCCCCGAAGACCCTGGACGCCGCCTGGCGCGACCTGTGGCCCGCCCTGCGCGCGCCCGGCCTGCCCGTCGTCGCCGGAGGGCGCAGCGCCGGGGCCCGCGTCGCCTGCCGCACCGCCCGCGACCTGGACGCCCACGCCGTGCTCGCCCTGGCGTTCCCGCTGCACCCGCCGGGCCGGCCCGAGAAGTCCCGCGCCGACGAGCTGCCGGGCGGCGGCCTGCCCACGCTCGTCGTCCAGGGCGGCAACGACTCCTTCGGGAAGCCCGCCGAGTTCCCCCGCGGCGGCCACCGGGTCGTGGAGGTCCCGTGGGCCGACCACTCCTTCGCCGTACCGAAGCGGGCCGCCACCACCCAGGAGGACGCCCTCAGGACGGTCGCCGACGGGGTCGCGGCATGGCTCGGGGGCCTTCGGACCGACCGGGAATGAGGAATGGGGACCCGCTGTTGTCCTGACCGTCGGTGAACGACATCAGGCCAGGAGAGGGAGTCCGTCGCATGGGTTCGACCATCTGCCCGAACCGGTCGCGCGCCACTGAGCTGGACTGGACGGTGCTGTCCGGGCCGAGGACCGGCTCCGTGCGGGTGACGGGCGAGGGAAATCGACAAGGACGGTCGGCGGGTGGTCGACTATTCTCCGATTCGAGCGGGTCCGCACTCGGTCTCGCCGCGGCGCTGGAGGAGGTGGGTCCGGTCACTGGGACCGACAGGGGGTCCGTCGAAGGCCCCGAGGAGACGGACGGCGAGCGCAACGCGCGCTTCGAGCGGGACGCCCTCGGCTACCTCGACCAGATGTACTCGGCCGCCCTGCGGATGACGCGGAACCCGGCGGACGCCGAGGACCTGGTGCAGGAGACGTTCGCCAAGGCGTACGGCTCGTTCCACCAGTTCCGCGAGGGCACCAACCTGAAGGCGTGGCTGTACCGCATCCTCACCAACACCTTCATCAACTCGTACCGCAAGAAGCAGCGCGAGCCCCAGCGCAGCGCGGCCGAGGAGATCGAGGACTGGCAGCTCGCCCGCGCCGAGTCGCACATGTCGACCGGTCTGCGCTCGGCCGAGTCCCAGGCGCTGGACCACCTTCCCGACTCCGATGTGAAGGCCGCCCTCCAGGCGATCCCGGAGGAGTTCCGCATCGCCGTGTACCTGGCCGATGTCGAGGGCTTTGCCTACAAGGAGATCGCGGACATCATGGGTACACCCATCGGCACGGTGATGTCCCGGCTCCACCGTGGGCGCCGCCAGCTGCGCGGCATGCTCGAGGACTACGCCCGCGAACGCGGGCTGGTTCCCGCGGGCGCCGGGGAGTCGACGAACGACCGGAAAGGCTCGGGCTCATGAGCTGCGGAGAGCCGCACGAGACGGACTGCTCGGAGGTCCTGGACCACCTCTACGAGTTCCTCGACCGCGAGATGCCCGACAGTGACTGCACCAAGTTCGAGACGCACTTCGAGGAGTGCTCCCCGTGCCTGGAGAAGTACGGGCTCGAACAGGCCGTGAAGAAGCTCGTCAAGCGGTGCTGCGGGCACGACGACGTACCGAGCGACCTGCGCGCGAAGGTCATGGGGCGGATCGAGATGATCCGGTCCGGGGACACCGTCCCCGACCAGGACGTCTCCGCCGCCACCCAGGAGTAACGGCACGGCATCCGAAGGACGGGGCGCCGCCGCGGGACACACCGCGGCGGCGCCCCGTTCCGCGTGTGCTTCACCCGAAGGTGCTAATCGGTTCCGTCCCGCCGCCCCCGGCGCACCCGCTCGTTAGCCTGCCAGCCAGTCGCTCGGTCCGAGCGAACGGAGGGCGAACGGAAGACGGAGGAGTCGTGGCGGGCATTCCGGGAGCCGCGCACGCGTACATCGCCTGCGCGGTGCTGGGCGCCGCCGCCTGCACGCTCCCGGCGCTCGCCGCCGGGTCCGCGACCCCGTGGGGCGCCGTGGCGCTCCTGGCGGGGCTCTACGCGTTCTGCGAGTCCCCGGCCCGCTGCCGGCTCACCGCCGGGGCGGCGGGGCGCGTCACCGGCCGGCCCGCCGACGGCCGTCCGGGCCGGGCCGCCGACGGCGCGCCGCCCGTCCCCGCCGGGTGCTACTTCCCCGTCCTCCTCGCCGCCGCGCTCCTGCTGCCACCCGCCGCCGCCGCCCTCGCCGCCGTACCCGGGGCGCTGCTCGGCCCCACCGGGGACCGGCCCCCCGCCCGCCCCCGGCGCGTCTGGCGGGCCGCGCGGCTCGCCCTCGCCGTCTGGGCCGCCGCCCGGACCGCCGCCCTCCTCGGCGGGCCCGCCGCCGTCGGCCCGTCCCCCGACCTGCCCTACGCGCTGCTCCCCGCGGCCGCGGCCGTCCTGGTGTTCTGCGCGGTCCTGACCCTCCTCGACGGCGGCATCCTCGCCACCGCCGAACGCGTGCCGCCGCGCGACGCCTGGCGGGGCCTGCTGGGCCGGTCCCTCGCCGTGCACGCCGCGCACGGGCTGGTCGGGCTGATGACGGCCCTGCTGTGGCGCAGCCCGTACGGCTGGCCCGCCGCGCTGTTCGCCCTGCTGCCGATGTACGTCACCTGCTGGGCGCACACCCAGTACCACCGCGAGCGCGCCGCCCACCAGGCGACGATCCGGGCCCTCGTCCAGGCCGTCGACCTGAAGGACACGTACACGCGCGGGCACAGCGAACGCGTCGGCCGCGCCTCCGTCATGATCGGCCGCGAGCTCGGCATGGACGAGGACCGGCTGGAGGTCCTGCGCTTCGCCGGCACGCTCCACGACGTGGGCAAGATCGGCGTCCCCACACGGGTGCTGCGCAAGGACGGCCCGCTGACCCGGGAGGAGCGGCGGATCATCGAGCTGCACCCGGAGTACGGGCACGAGATGGTGCGCGGCATCGGCTTCCTCGGCGAGGCGCGCGCCGCGATCCTCCACCACCACGAGCGCCTCGACGGCAAGGGCTACCCGTACGGCCTCCAGGGCGCCGAGATCCCGGAGCTGGCGCGGGTGGTCGCGGTGGCCGACGCGTTCGACGCGATGACCTCCACCCGCTCCTACAGCCGCGCCCGCCCCGTCCCCACCGCCCTGGCCGAACTGGCCCGCTGCGCCGGCACCCAGTTCGACCCGGCCATGGTCGACGCCCTCACCCGGGCCCTCGCCCGGCACGGCTGGCAGACGGCCGTGACCTCCGACGAACCCCTCCCGCCCCCCGCCCCGGCGGCGCCCCCGGCGCCCGGGCCCGCCCGCGAAGGGCCGCCGGAGTCCGGCGCCGCCGGTGACGGGGTGGGCTCGGGGCCGGCGCGCGGACCGTCCCGGAGGAGCGGGCGGTGAGCGTGCCGTGCGCGGTGGCGTGGGTGTGGGGGTGCGCCCTCGGGGTGGTGGCCGGGGGAGTGGCCTGGACCCTCCGGGACGGCGTCCACCAGCCCGGGGCGGCCCTCGCCTTCGGGACGCTGATCGCCTTCGGCGGGCTCGCCCGGTGGCACACCGGGCCCGGCGAACGAGAACCCGCCCCGCTCGGCGCCGCCGGGGCGCTCGCCTACGCCCTCGTCCCCGCCGGGCACGGCGTCCCGCAGGTCGTCGCCGTCGCCGTGACGGGCGCGCTGGCCGGGGCCGTCCCGCACGTCGCGCGCGGCCGCGGCCCCGACCCGGACTACATGGCCCGCCGGGTGCTCACCCTCGCCTTCGTCGCCGTCTGCGCCGGCCCCCTGCACACCGTCCCGGACCCCGGCCGTATACCGCTCCTGCTGCTCCTCCTCGTCCTGACCGCGCTGTGCGACGCCGTCCTGGCGGCCCTCCTCCTGCACGCCCGCACCGGCCACCCCTACACGCCCCTCCTCCACGACGAGCTGCGGGCCCTGCCCGGCATCGGGTCCGCCGTCCGCGCCACCGGCGCCGTGATGGCCCTCGCGGTGACCGTCGCCGGGCTGTGGGCGCTCCCCGTGGTGTGCGTACCGCTGCTCCTCACCCAACTGGCCTTCCGCCGCTACGCCGCCGTCCGCCGCACCTACCGGCAGACCATCGCGTCCCTGGCCCGGGCTACCGAGGTCGCCGGCTACACCCCGCCCGGCCACGCCCACCGGGTCGCCGCCCTCAGCCGGGCCGTCGGGCGGGAACTGGGCCTGTCGGGGGAGGAGCTGACCGTCCTGGAGTACGCGGCGCTCATGCACGACATCGGCCAGCTGTCCCTCGTCGACCCGGTGCCCGAGGGCGCCACCGCCCCGCTGCCCGCCGCGGAGCAGCGCCGCATCGCCCTGCTCGGCGGCGCCGTGGCCCGCCAGACCGGCGTCCCCGCGGCCGTCGCCGTCGTCGTGGAGCGGCAGGCCGACCCGTACCGGGAGCAGCCCCTCGCCGCCCGGATCGTCCGTGCCGTCAACGCGTACGACGACCTGTCCGGGGAAACCGCCCAGGGGGCGCTCCGGGCGCTGGAGCACCTCCGCCTCGGGACCGCGCGGGACTACCACCCCGCGGTGGTGGAATCCCTCGTCAGGGTCGTCGCCCGCGGCGGCGTCGAGGGGCCGGTGCCGGGGTAACCCATGGGTAATGAGCGGGCGTGCGACCGGGCATGGTTGGATGCCAACGAGAGGGTGTCCGGGGGCAGTGACCTTCAGCGACCGGCAGGCGGGAATCGTGAGGATCTTCGGGAAGGTACGGCATCGGCCCTCCGCCTCGTGGCGGCAGGCCACCGACCGCGCGTTCACGCTGATCGGGGACGGGCGGTACGAGGACGCGGGCGCGCTGCTGACGCGCGCCGCCGATCTGGAGCCCTGGCTCTCCGAGTCCTGGTTCAACCTGGCGCTGCTGCACAAGTTCCGGCACGACTGGGAACAGGCCCGCGCCGCCGGACTGCGGGCGGTCGCCCTGCTGGACCGGGAGACCGGGACGCCCGACTGGTGGAACGTCGGCATCGCCGCCACCGCCCTCCAGGACTGGCCCCTCGCCCGGCGGGCCTGGCAGGCGTACGGGCTGAAGGTGCCCGCGGGGGACACCCCCGGCGGGGAGCCGACCGGCATGGAGCTGGGCAGCGCCGCCGTACGGCTGTCGCCGGAGGGCGAGGCCGAGGTGGTGTGGGGCCGCAGGCTCGACCCGGCCCGGATCGAGGTCCTGTCGATCCCGCTGCCGTCGTCCGGACGCCGCTGGGGCGAGGTCGTCCTCCACGACGGGGTGCCCAACGGCGAGCGGACCACCGTGTCCGGCCACAGCTTCCCCGTCTTCGACGAGATCGAGCTGTGGGCGCCGTCGCCCGTACCGACCTGGGTGGTGCTCCTGGAGGCCGCGACCGAGGCCGACCGGGACGACCTGGAGCGGCTCGCGGCCGACGCCGGGTTCGCCGCCGAGGACTGGTCGTCGTCCGTACGGCTGCTGTGCCGCTCCTGCTCCGAGTCGCGGATGCCCAGCGCCGAGGGCGACGGCGAACACCTCGACCCGCACGACCACAGCGAACCCGGCCACCCGGGCCCGCTCGGCCACCGCACCGCCGGCGACCTGTGGGTGCCGGAACGGGAGTGCGGCATCGCCGCGCCGGCCGGGCTGGTGCGCGGACTGCTGGACGGCTGGGTCGCCGACAGCCCCGACAGCCGGGAATGGCGGGATCTGGAGGAAGTCTGCTGATCCCCCTCATCCCGGGCCCGTAGGCTGTACGGGCACATCGCAACGGGTACTTCAGGGAAGGCGCGAAACCGGACATGGCGCAGCAGGAGACGGACCAGCAGGGCTTCGACGCCCTCCCCGTGGACGACGAGGGCTTCGTCGTCGACACGGAGAACTGCGAGGAGCGCGAGCAGGCGTACCGCGCGCGCGGCACGTCGCGCCCCATCACGGTCGTCGGCAACCCGGTGCTGCACAAGGAGTGCAAGGACGTCACCGCGTTCGACGACGAGCTGGCCCGACTGGTCGACGACATGTTCGCCAGCCAGCGCACCGCCGAGGGCGTGGGCCTCGCGGCCAACCAGATCGGCGTCGACCTGAAGGTCTTCGTCTACGACTGCCCCGACGACGAGGGCGTGCGCCACGTCGGCGTCGTCTGCAACCCGGTCCTGGAGGAGCTGCCGCCCGAGCGTCGCGCCCTGGACGACTCCAACGAGGGCTGCCTGTCCGTCCCCACCGCCTACGCCTCGCTGGCCCGCCCCGACTACACGGTCGTGCGCGGCCAGGACGTGAAGGGCAACCCCATCGCGGTCCGCGGAACGGGCTACTTCGCCCGCTGCCTCCAGCACGAGACGGACCACCTGTACGGCTACCTGTACATCGACCGCCTGTCGAAGCGGGACCGCAAGGACGCCCTGCGCCAGATGGCGGAGGGGACGCCGCGTTACCCGGTCGTCCCGAACGAGTAGGTCCTCGGCGCCGGCCTCCGGACACGGGCGCGCCCCGTGGGCGGGGGCCGTCGGCGTCTCTTCACCGTTCCGTCATCGGGCGGACAAATGGCGGTGGCGCGGGGGCTGTTGACGCGCGTTGAACGTCCCGCCAGTCTCTCCCGTACACCGTTCTCACGGCAGGGAGACGCAATGCTGAGACGCACGGCACGCCTTCTGTTGTCCATGGTCATGGCCGCCGTCGCCGGCCTCGCCGGGGTCGTGGCCACGGCCGGGCCCGCCCAGGCCGACGACTGCTACACCTGGTCCCGCACCCTGTCGCAGGGTGCGACCGGATCCGACGTCACCCAGCTCCAGATCCGGGTCTCCGGATACCCGGGCTACGGCGGGGTCCTCGCCGTCGACGGCTCGTACGGGCCGGCGACCACCGCCGCCGTCAAGCGCTTCCAGGCCGCCTACGGACTCACCGCCGACGGCGTCGCCGGACCCGCGACCTTCAGCAAGATCTACGCGCTCCAGGACAGCGACTGCACCCCGGTGCACTTCGAATACGCCGAGCTCAACCGCTGCAACTCCACCTGGTCCGGCGGCGCCGTGAGCGCGACCACCGCCAAGGCCAACGCGCTGCGCACCATGTGGAAGCTGGAGGCCCTGCGGCACGCCCTGGGCGACCAGCCGGTCACGGTGACCAGCGGCTTCCGCTCGGTGAGCTGCAACGACGCGGTCGGCGGCGCGTCCGACAGCCGCCACCTGTACGGCGACGCGGCCGACCTCGGCGCCGGCCCGCACTCGCTGTGCAAGCTGGCCCAGCAGGCCCGCAACCACGGCTTCAACGGCATCCTCGGCCCCGGCTACCCGGGCCACAACGACCACACGCACCTCGACCACCGGTCCAGCCGGTACTGGTCGGCGCCCAGCTGCGGCATCTGACCGACGCGGCGGCGGCCCGCACCACCTCCACGCGGGAGGGGTGCGGGCCGCCGCACGCCGGGAACGGACCGGTCAGAAGTCCTCGTCCAGGTCCACCGAACCCTCGACGGCGACCTGGTACGCCGACGGGCGCCGCTCGAAGAAGTTCGTCAGCTCCTGGACGCCCTGCAGCTCCATGAACGCGAACGGGTTCTCCGAGCCGTACACCGGGGCGAAGCCCAGCCGCGTCAGGCGCTGGTCGGCGACGCACTCCAGGTAGGCGCGCATCGACTCGGTGTTCATGCCCGGCAGGCCCTCGCCGCACAGGTCGCGGGCGAACTGCAGCTCGGCCTCCACGGCCTCCGCCAACATGTCCGCGACCTGCCGGCCCAGCTCGTCGTCGAACAGGTCCGGCTCCTCCTTGCGGACCGTGTCGACGACGTCGAAGGCGAAGCTCATGTGCATCGTCTCGTCGCGGAACACCCAGTTGGTGCCGGTCGCCAGGCCGTGCAGCAGACCGCGCGAGCGGAACCAGTAGACGTACGCGAAGGCGCCGTAGAAGAACAGGCCCTCGATGCACGCGGCGAAGCAGATCAGGTTCAGCAGGAAGCGGCGCCGGTCGGCCTTCGTCTCCAGCCGCTCCAGCTTCTCCACCGAGTCCATCCACCGGAAGCAGAACGCGGCCTTCTCGCGGATGGACGGGATGTTCTCGACGGCGGCGAACGCGGCGGCGCGGTCGTCCGGGTCGGGCAGGTAGGTGTCGAGCAGCGTCAGGTAGAACTGGACGTGCACGGCCTCCTCGAACAGCTGGCGCGACAGGTACAGGCGCGCCTCCGGCGAGTTGATGTGCCGGTACAGCGTCAGGACCAGGTTGTTCGCGACGATCGAGTCGCCCGTCGCGAAGAACGCCACGAGCCGCCCGATCAGGTGCTGCTCACCGGGCGTCAGCTTCGCCAGGTCCGCGACGTCCGAGTGGAGGTCGACCTCCTCGACGGTCCAGGTGTTCTTGATGGCGTCCCGGTAGCGCTCGTAGAAGTCCGGGTAGCGCATGGGGCGCAGGGTCAGCTCGAAGCCGGGGTCCAGGAGGTTGGTGTTACGGGTGGTGCTCATTACTGGCAGGCCTCGCAGGACTCGGGGTTCTCAAGGGAGCAGGCGACGGCGTCGGGCTCGGACACCTGCTGGACGGGCACGGGGGTCGCGGACGCGGCGCGGGCGATCCGCGTCGCGGGGCGGGAGCGCAGGTAGTACGTGGTCTTCAGGCCCTGCTTCCAGGCGTACGCGTACATCGACGACAGCTTGCCGATGGTCGGCGTCTCCAGGAACAGGTTCAGCGACTGCGACTGGTCCAGGAACGGCGTCCGGGCGGCGGCCATGTCGATCAGGCCGCGCTGCGGGATCTCCCACGCGGTCCGGTACAGCGCGCGCACCTCGGCCGGCACCCAGGTGAAGCCCTGCACCGAGCCGTTCGACTCGCGCAGCGCCTCGCGGGTCTGCGCGTCCCACACGCCGAGCTTCTTCAGGTCGTCCACCAGGTACGAGTTGACCTGGAGGAACTCGCCGGACAGCGTCTCGCGCTTGAACAGGTTGGAGACCTGCGGCTCGATGCACTCGTAGACGCCCGCGATGGACGCGATCGTCGCGGTCGGGGCGATCGCCAGGAGCAGCGAGTTGCGCAGGCCGACGGAGGCGACGCGCTCGCGCAGCGCCGCCCACCGCTCCGGCCAGGTCAGCTCCACGTCGTAGTGGTCCGGGTGCAGCACGCCGCGCGCGGTGCGGGTCTTGTCCCAGGCGGGCAGCGGGCCGCTGCGCTCGGCCAGGTCGGCGGACGCCTCGTACGCGGCGAGCATGATCCGCTCGGCGATCCGCGTCGACAGGGCGCGCGCCTCGGGCGAGTCGAACGGCAGCCGCAGCTTGAAGAAGACGTCCTGGAGGCCCATCGCGCCCAGGCCCACCGGCCGCCAGCGGGCGTTGGACCGGCCGGCCTGCTCGGTCGGGTAGAAGTTGATGTCGACGACCCGGTCGAGGAACGTCACCGCGGTGCGGACCGTCTCGTCCAGCCGCTCCCAGTCGATGCCGTCGCCGACCACGAACGCGCCCAGGTTCACCGAGCCCAGGTTGCAGACCGCGGTCTCCCCGTCGTCCGTGACCTCCAGGATCTCGGTGCACAGGTTCGAGGAGTGGACCGTGTGGCCCGGCTCGGCGGTCTGGTTGGCGGTGCGGTTCGCGGCGTCCTTGAACGTCATCCAGCCGTTGCCGGTCTGTGCGAGGGTCCGCATCATCCGGCCGTACAGGTCGCGGGCCGGCATCGTCTTGCGGGCCAGGCCCCGCGCCTCGGCGGCGCGGTACGCGGCGTCGAACTCCTCGCCCCACAGGTCGACCAGCTCGGGCACGTCCGACGGGGAGAACAGCGACCACTCGGCGTCGGCGTTGACGCGGCGCATGAACTCGTCCGGGACCCAGTGCGCCAGGTTCAGGTTGTGGGTGCGGCGGGCGTCCTCGCCGGTGTTGTCGCGGAGCTCCAGGAACTCCTCGATGTCGGCGTGCCAGGTCTCCAGGTAGACCGCGGCGGCGCCCTTGCGGCGGCCGCCCTGGTTGACGGCGGCGACCGACGCGTCGAGCGTCTTCAGGAACGGGACGATGCCGTTGGAGTGGCCGTTGGTGCCGCGGATCAGCGAACCGCGGGCGCGGATCCGGGAGTACGACAGGCCGATGCCGCCCGCGTGCTTCGACAGCCGCGCCACCTGGTGGTAGCGGTCGTAGATGGAGTCCAGCTCGTCCTGCGGGGAGTCCAGCAGGTAGCAGGAGGACATCTGCGGGTGGCGGGTGCCGGAGTTGAACAGGGTGGGGGAGGAGGGCAGGTAGTCGAGCCGGCTCATCAGCCCGTACAGCGCCTCGACCTCGCCGAGGGCGCGCGTGGTGTCGTCCTCCGCCAGGCCGCAGGCGACGCGGAGCAGGAACTGCTGCGGGGTCTCGACCACCTTGCGGGTGATCGGGTGGCGCAGCAGGTAGCGGGAGTAGAGGGTGCGCAGGCCGAAGTAGCCGAAGCGGTCGTCGGCCGCCGGGTCGGTCACCGCGTCCAGCCGGTCGGCGTGGCGGGCGACGAAGTCGGCGGTCCGGTCGGCGATGAGCCCCTCGCGGTGGCCGACGGCGACCGACGCCGAGAACGACACCGCGCCCTGGCCGGCGGCCTCGACGGTGATCGTGCGGGCCAGCAGCCGGGCGGCGAGCCGGGAGTACGCCGGGTCCTCGGCGATCAGACCGGCCGCGGCCTCGGTGGCGAGCTCCTGGAGTTCGGCCTCGTCCGACCCGGCGTGCCGGCCGCGCAGGGCGGCGGCGGCGACCCGGCCGGGGTCGGCGTCGGGAAGGTCCGCGGTGAGGTCGGTCAGGGTCCGCAGCAACGCGGTCCCGGGAGCGTCGGCTTCGGTGGCTGAGGCCGGATCCGCTGGCGCGATGGTCACGTGGGGGCTCTCCCTCGCTCGGCTCGGGGCCACGCGCGCGGCGGCGGGGAGCGGACGCACCTCACCCCTGGGCACGGGGCGTGCGTGACCGCGTCCACCGGCCCACTCCGCGAGGCCCGGACGTCTGGGCACCCGGGCCGGACGGTCCGGGCGCGCCGTCGGCAGGTCGTCGGACTTTCGGGGTACGCGAAGGGCACACCGGTACACCGTTGCGGGACAGTTCCGGACTCGCACCGGATTCCCCTGCTGCGACAGCGAGGACGAGCATACATGTGGGGGGCGCGGGATGAGGCACCCCCCACATGTTGTGTCAGAGTGTCAGCTCGTACGCGAGGAGGCGCACGCCCGGGACGGGCTCCCAGTCCCGCTGCGGGGCCCTGGCGAAGCCCATCCGGTCGTACAGCCGCCGGGCGGCGACGGCCTGGGGGATGACCGACAGGACGAGCCGGACGCAGCCGCCGGCGGCGCGCGCCCGGTCGGCGCACGCCTGTACGAGCGCTTCGCCCACGCCCCGTCCGCGCGCCGCGCCGGACACGGTGAGCACCCGGAACTCGGCCTCGTCCGGTCCCGCGATGTCCGCCCACGGGCTGTCGCCGGACGGGACGAACGTCACGCCGCCGAGGAGGGTGCCGTCCGGGTCGACGGCGACGAGCACCTTGGCCTCCGTGGCCCGCCGCGCCACGTCGCGCAGCACGTCGAGGTAGGGGTCGTCGGCCCCGCGCGTGAGCAGCCCCCCGTCGAGGTAGGCGCGGGCGCTGAGCTCGCCCAGGGCGTGGTGCTCGGCGGGGCGTACGGGGCGGATGGCGAAGCCGGTGGCGTCCGATGCGACTGGTGGGGTCCAAGTGGCGTTCATGGAGACCAGTGTGGCGGGATCAGCCGCTCGCGCCCACGTCGTTTCGGGGCGCCCCGTCGCCCGCGGGCGGCAGGTCGCCGCGCTCGACGGGCTCGCCCGCGCCGGGCCCGCGCTCGGGCAGGACCGCGTCCAACTCCGCGTCGGAGGCGCGGTGCGCCCGCTCGGCGGCGCCCCGCAGGGTGGCGCGGTCGACGGCGCCGGTGTCGGCGCTGACCCGGATGCGCAGCCCGTCCTCGGCGCGCACGTACTCGTGGGAGCCGCCCGCGGCGCGGTACCAGCCCCCGCCGTCCTTCTCGCAGGGCGCCTCGGCGGGGCCGCCGGCGCCGGTGGCGGAGGTGAGGGGGAGGGCGGGGCAGCTCGCCGGGTCGACCCGGCCGCGCTCGACGGAGAGGGTGATCGTGCCGCCGCCCCCGGAGACGTACGCGGCGGAGAAGCCGTCGTCGCCGAGGACCCCCACGGACTGCTCGGCCAGGTCGAAGCCGTCCGCCTCCGTCACGTACACGTGCTCGGGCCGGGTCTGCAGGGCGGCGGCGCGGGCCTCCAGTTCGGCCCGGTCGGGCACCTCGGCGCCGGCTGTCCGGGTGCCGCAGGCGGCGAGGAGGAACGGCAGGGACAGGGCGACCGACGGCAGGGCGAGGCGACGTCTCATGCGCCCCATCCTCGCCCACCCGCCCCGGGGCGCGGGAAGGGCCCCCGCACCGCCCCTGCCGGGGTGGTGCGGGGGCCCTCGTGGAGCGGGGCGCGGGTGCCGGAAGGGCGCCCGGGCTCAGTGACCGGTTCCCACCTTGGGGAGTTCGGGGCTGACACCGGGGTCGCCGACGTCGGCGGTGTAGTCGGACTCCGCCGTCTCGTCGACGCCCTCGGGCGCCTTGACCGCCCGCAGGACGAAGGTGAGGACGACCGTGACCAGCAGGTTCAGGGCGAACGCGGTGAGACCGATGTAGCCGATCTCGCCGATGCCGGGGATCTCCGCCGACGAGCCGCCGAAGTGCCGCTGCGTGGGGCTCGCCACGTTGTACGCGGTCCACGTGCCGTACACCATGCCGACCGCCCAGCCGCCCAGCAGCGCCCAGCGGTGGAACCAGCGGGTGAACAGGCCGCCGACCAGCGCGGGGAAGGTCTGCAGGATCCAGATGCCGCCCAGCAGCTGGAAGTTGATGGCGACCGTCTTGTCCATCGTCAGGACGAAGGCGAGCGCGCCCACCTTCACCAGCAGCGACACGATCTTGGACACCTTGGTCTCCTGCGCCGGGGTGGCGTCCGGCTTCAGGAAGTCCTTGTAGATGTTGCGGGTGAAGAGGTTCGCCGCGGCGATGGACATGATGGCGGCCGGGACGAGCGCGCCGATGCCGATCGCGGCGAAGGCCACGCCCGTGAACCAGTCCGGGAACATGTCCTCGAACAGCTGCGGGATGGCCAGCTGGCCGTTCTGCACCTTGATGCCGGCGGCGATCGCCATGAACCCGAGGAGCGCGAGCAGGCCCAGCATCAGCGAGTACAGCGGCAGGATCGTGGTGTTGCGGCGGATCACGTCGCGGCTGCCGGACGACAGGGTCGCCGTGATCGAGTGCGGGTACATGAACAGCGCCAGCGCCGAGCCGAGCGCCAGCGTGGCGTACGTCCACTGGCCCGCGTCGCCCGGCACGAGCGCGCCGCGCGGCTTGTCGGTCACCGGGTTGACCTGGTCGAAGGCCTTGCCCGCGGTGTCGAAGATGACGTCGAACCCGCCCAGTTTGATGGGGATGTAGACGATGGCGACCGCGATGACCAGGTAGATCAGCGTGTCCTTGACGAACGCGATCAGCGCGGGGGCGCGCAGTCCGGAGGAGTACGTGTACGCCGCGAGCACGCCGAAGGCGATGAGCAGCGGCAGGTCCTTGACGAACCAGTGCGTCGACTCGCCGCCGCCGACGCCCATCACGTCCAGCACGGCCTGGATGCCGACCAGCTGGAGCGCGATGTACGGCATCGTGGCGAGGATGCCGGTGACGGCGACGGCCAGCGACAGGCCCTTGGAGCCGAAGCGGCCGCGCACGAAGTCGGAGGTGGTGACGTAGCCGTGCTTGTGCGACACCGACCACAGGCGGGGCAGGAAGGTGAAGATCAGCGGGTAGACGAGGATCGTGTACGGCACGGCGAAGAAGCCGGCCGCGCCCGCCGCGTAGATGGCCGCGGGGACGGCGACGAAGGTGTACGCCGTGTAGAGGTCGCCGCCGAGCAGGAACCAGGTGACCCAGGTGCCGAACGAGCGGCCGCCCAGGCCCCATTCGTCCAGGCTGTTCTCGTTCTCCGCCCTGCGCCAGCGGGCGGCCATGAAGCCGAGGACCGTGACGACGAGGAAGAAGAAGACGAAGACGGCGAGCGCGACGCCGTTGACACCGTCGTTCATCGCTCCGCACCCCCGTCCCGGGAGGCGCGGGCGCGCTGCTCACGGTGCCACAGCCGGTACGCGACCATCGTCAGCACGGTCGACAGCACGACCCACAGCATCTGGTACCAGTAGAAGAACGGGATCCCGATGAGCGCGGGGTCCCTCCGGGCGTAGGAGCTCACCCAGAGCATCGCGACGAACGGGGCGATCAGGCAGAGCGCGATCACCACCCGGACCGGAGTGACCACCGGTTGTTTCTCTTGTGCCGCCTCGGACATGGCGAACCGTCCCCTCATGATCAGCCGTAGATGCGGTGAATCTAGGGGACGTCCCGGCCCCAGGGAACCCGTCACTTGATAACGGTGTGACTGCGTGACCACGGGGACCGCGGTGAGGGGGGTTTGTCGCGACCGCGGGTCCCGGCGCCGGCCCGCCGCCCGTCTCCCGCGGCGGCGGGCGGCGGCGGGGGCGCCGCGGACGACGGGGCGGCCGCGCCCGGGTGCCGGGCGCGGCCGCCGTACGTCCGCGCGGGGACGGGTCCGCTACTCGGAGGCGGGCCGCTTCAGGCGCGCCACGAACTTGTAGCGGTCGCCCCGGTACACCGACCGGACCCACTCCACGGGGGCGCCGTTCTCGTCGATCGAGTGGCGGGAGAGCAGCAGCATGGGCAGGCCCACGTCGGTGCCGAGCAGCCCCGCCTCGCGGGGGGTGGCCAGGGAGGTCTCGATGGTCTCCTCGGCCTGGGCCAGCCGCACGTCGTACACCTCGGAGAGCGCCGTGTAGAGGGAGGTGTACTTCACCAGGGAGCGGCGCAGCGCCGGGAAGCGCTTGGCCGACAGGTGCGTCGTCTCGATGGCCATCGGCTCCCCGCTGGCGAGGCGGAGCCGCTCGATGCGCAGGACGCGCCCGCCGGGCTCTATGTCGAGCAGCCCCGCGAGGGTGTCGTCGGCGGTGACGTACCCGATGTCCAGCAGCTGGGAGGTCGGCTCCAGGCCCTGGGCGCGCATGTCCTCGGTGTACGAGGTGAGCTGGAGCGCCTGGGAGACCTTGGGCTTCGCCACGAAGGTGCCCTTGCCCTGGATCCGCTCCAGGCGGCCCTCGACGACCAGCTCCTGGAGGGCCTGGCGCACGGTGGTGCGGGAGGTGTCGAACTCGGCGGCGAGGGTGCGCTCCGGCGGTACGGGCGTGCCGGGGGGCAGCGTCTCGGTCATCTCCAGCAAGTGCCGCTTGAGCCGGTAGTACTTCGGCACGCGAGCCGTGCGGGTCGCCGTCCCGTTCTCGGACGGGAGTCCGCCCGCGGTCTCCGTACCGCCGCTGTCCGGGGCCATGGCCTGCCTCTCCGACTCCTGTACTGCTGCCGTCACCGGCTCCTCCGTCTGTCGCGGCTCACATGGTGGCACGGACCGGTCACGGGTCGTCGCCCTTCCTCAGGTGTCGGTCCGATAACGGACGCAACAGCCCCTCTTATACACCCTTGACACCCCCAAAGGTCTAGGCCAAGCTCCGGGTTACTGGTCTAAACCATTAAAGATCAGGTCCCAGCCCCACGAGCAATGATCGTCGTTCGTCGTACGTATGTCTTCGCGGTGGGCGGGGTTGCAGGCATCCCTGAGGAGGGTGGCGTGAAGCGCAAGCTCATCGCGGCGATCGGCGTCGCGGGCATGATGGTCGGCATCACCGCGTGCGGCGGTTCGGACAACGGCGGCGGCAAGGCGGGCGGGGCCAAGGAGCTCACCGTCTGGCTGACCGTCGACGCGCAGAACAACTGGCCCGAGCTGGTCAAGGCCGCCGACGACGCGATCGTCAAGAAGTACCCGGGCATCAAGATCAAGCACGAGTACTACGGCTGGCCCGACAAGAACACCAAGCTCGACGCCGTCCTGGCCACGGACAAGGCCCCCGACGTGGTCGAGATGGGCAACTCCGAGATGATCGGCTACATGGCGAAGGGCGCCTTCGCCGAGGTCGACCCGAAGAAGTTCGACAACTCGGACAAGTGGCTGGACGCGCTCAAGGCGTCCGTCACCTACAACGGCAAGACCTACGGCGTCCCCTACTACGCCGGCGGCCGCGTGGGCACCTGGCGCAAGGACATCGCCGCCGAGGTCGGCGTCACGTCCACCCCGAAGACCTGGGCGGAGCTGACCGCGGCCCTGGACAAGATCCAGGCCAAGAAGGGCGACAAGTTCAGCGCCTGGTACCAGCCTTCGCCCGACTGGTACGGCGCGATGGCCTTCGTCTACGAGGCCGGCGGCTCCATCGCCAAGCAGGAGGGCGACTCCTGGAAGGCGAACCTCTCCTCGCCGGAGTCGGTCAAGGGCCTCACCGCGTACAAGAGCGTCCTCGACAAGTACATGCACGGCGACAAGACGAAGGACGAGTCCGACCGCCCCGTCGTCTTCGGCCAGGGCAACGCCGCCACCATCTTCGGTGCCGGCTGGGAGGGCGCCACCGCCGCCGACCCGAAGAACGACAAGGTCGGCGGACTGAAGGACAAGCTCGCGGACTTCGTCATGCCCGGCCCGTCCGGCAAGAACCTCCCCGTCTTCCTCGGCGGCTCCGACCTGGCCATCCCGGTCAAGTCCACGTCCCAGGACGTCGCGGCCGAGTGGATCGCCGTCTTCACCGGCGCCCAGGGCCAGAAGGGCCTCGCCGCCAAGGGCAACCTGCCCAACAACAAGGCCGACCTCGCCCCGCTGAAGAACGACCCGAAGACCGCCGTCCCGGCCACCGCCGCCGAGTCCAGCTGGTTCGTCCCGACCGCGCCCGGCTGGGGCCAGGTCGAGAAGAGCCAGATCCTCAAGACGATGCTCATCGAGATCGCCAACGGCAAGAAGCCGGTCGAGGCCGCCGCGAAGGACGCGGACGCCGCGATCGACAAGGTCATCAACAACAAGTGACCTGTGGGCGGGGCCCCGTCGCACGACGGGGCCCCGCCGCCCGTATCACGAGAGGGATCGCTGAGGAGCACGGGATGAGTGCCGCTGAGACAACCACCGCGAAGGCGCCGGCGGTGCGCCACGCGCCACCGCCCGGCCCGAGCGCCGGACCCACCGCCGGGAAGCCGGACGACAAGCGGACCAGGGGCGGCACGGGCCCCGGGGCCGGAGTGCCGTGGCTTCTCCTCGCGCCCTGCCTCACCGTCCTGGTGCTGGTGCTCGGCTATCCGCTGGTGCGCCTGGTCGCCCTCTCCTTCCAGAAGTTCGGCCAGCCCCAGCTGTGGGGCTTCCAGGAGGCCGAGAACGTCGGCCTGGAGAACTTCACCAGGATCCTCGGCGACGGCGAGTTCTGGGCCGTCGTCGTGCGCACGGTGATCTTCGCCGGCGGCGCCGTCATCCTCACCATGGTCCTCGGCATGCTGATCGCGCTGCTGCTCCAGCGGGTCTCGCCCTGGGTGAAGGCGCTCGTCAGCATCGTCCTGGTGGCCAGCTGGGGCATGCCCATCATCGTCGCCACCGCCATCTTCAAGTGGCTGTTCGACGCGGACTACGGTGTCCTCAACTGGCTCATCGACAAGCTGCCCGGCGTCGACATGATCGGCCACAACTGGTTCGCCAGCGGCCCCCAGGGCCTCGCCGTGATCATGCTGCTGGTCGTCTGGGGCGCCGTGCCCTTCGTCGTCATCACGCTCAGCGCGGGCCTCACCCAGGTCCCCAAGGAGCTGGAGGAGGCCGCCCGCCTCGACGGCGCCGGCGCCTGGGGCGTCTTCCGCTACGTCACCCTGCCGATCCTCAAGCCCATCATCGTCATGCTGACGACCCTCTCCGTCATCTGGGACATGGGCGTCTTCCCGCAGGTCTACGTGATGCGCAACGGCCACCCCGAGCCCGAGTTCCAGGTGCTCACCACCTACTCGTTCGACAAGGCGTTCGTCGTCAACGACTACGGCACCGGCTCGGCCATCGCCCTCGTCACGGTCTTCCTGCTGCTCGGCGCGGTCGCCGTCTACATGCGTCAGATGCTCAAGATCGGAGAGGTGGAGTGAGCGCCAACGCCACGGCCGCCCCGGCCAACCCCGTGATCCCGACGGCCCCCGCCGCCAAGGCCCCCCAGGTCGCCACCCGCCGCCGGCGCCCCGCGAAGCTCGGCTGGAACCTGCTGGGACTCCTCGTCTTCACCGTCCTCGGCTTCCCCGTCTACTGGATGGTGAACACGGCCTTCAAGCCGGCCAAGGACGCGATCGACCCCGACCCGCACTTCTTCCCCTCCACCTTCACGCTGGAGAACTTCGAGCGCGCCCTGCAGATCGCGGACTTCTGGGGTCCCGTCGGCCGCAGCTTCGTCGTCTCCCTGGTCGTCGTCGTCATCGGCATCGCGGTCGGCATGCTCGCGGCGCTCGCCATCTCGCGGTTCGCCTTCCGCGGTCGCAAGATCGTCATCGTCGGCATCCTCGCCGTCCAGATGGTCCCGCTCGTCGCCATGATCATCCCGGTCTTCCTGCTCCTCAACGACCTGGGCCAGTACGACAAGCTCACCGGCCTGATCATCACGTACCTGACCTTCGTCCTGCCGTTCACCGTCTGGACCCTGCGCGGCTTCATCGTGAACATCCCCAAGGAGCTGGAGGAGGCGGCCATGGTCGACGGCTGCACCCGCACCGGCGCCTTCGTCCGCGTCGTCTTCCCGCTGCTCGCCCCGGGCATGGTCGCCACGTCCGTCTACGGCTTCATCCAGGCCTGGAACGAGTACCTGTACGCGCTGATGCTGATGAGCCAGCAGAACCAGACGGCCACCGTCTGGCTCGGCAACTTCATCACGAAGAACGGCACCGAGTACGCCCCGATGATGGCGGGCTCCACCATGATGGCCGTCCCGATCGTGATCCTCTTCCTCCTCGTCCAGCGCAAGATGGCCGCGGGCCTCACGGCCGGCGCAGTGAAGGGATGACCGGTCCCATGACCACAGTCGTACGCGGCACCTCCGACACGCTGACCCGCGACGCCCTCACCGTCCTCCAGCCCGGCTTCGTGGGCACCACCCCGCCGGACTGGCTGCTGCGCCGCATCGGCGAAGGGCTCTCCTCGGTCGGCCTGTTCGGCCGCAACATCACCACCCCCGAGCAGCTGACCGCGCTCACCGCGCGGCTGCGCGCCGAGCGCGACGACGTCCTCGTCGCCATCGACGAGGAGGGCGGCGACGTCACCCGCCTGGAGGTCCGCACCGGTTCCTCCTTCCCCGGCAACCTGGCGCTCGGCGTCGTCGACGACCCCGACCTGACCCGCGCCGTCGCCCACGAGCTGGGCCGCCGCCTGGCCGCCTGCGGGGTGGACTTCAACTGGGCGCCGTCCGCCGACGTCAACTCCGACCCGGACAACCCGGTCATCGGCGTGCGGTCCTTCGGCGCCGACCCGCAGCTCGTCTCCCGGCACACCGTGGCGTACGTCGAGGGCATGCAGTCCGCCGGTGTCGCCGCCTGCACCAAGCACTTCCCCGGGCACGGCGACACGAGTGTGGACTCCCACCTCGCGACCCCCCGCATCGATGTGGATCCGGACACACTGCACGCCCGTGAGCTGGCACCTTTCCGCGCGGCCATCGCGGCGGGTTCCAAATCGGTGATGAGCGCGCATATCCTGCTTCCCGCGCTCGACCCCGACCGCCCCGCCACCCTGAGCCCGCGGATCCTCACCGGACTGCTGCGCCGGGAGCTGGGCTACGAGGGGCTGATCGTCACCGATGGCATGGAGATGCAGGCCATCGCGTCGACGTACGGCATCGAGCGCGGCTCCGTCCTCGCGATCGCGGCGGGCGCCGACGCCATCTGCGTCGGCGGCGGCCTGGCGGACGAGGAGACCGTCCTGGGCCTGCGCGACGCGCTGGTGGAGGCGGTACGAACCGGTGGACTGCCCGAGGAGCGACTGGCCGACGCGGCGGCGCGGGTGCGCGCCCTCGCGTCCTGGACCCAGGCGCACCGGGCCAGGGGGGCTGGCTCGGAGCCGGGCGCGGCGGTGCAGGAGGGGACCGCGCCCGGCACCGACATCGGTCTGGTGGCGGCACGCCGCGCGCTGCGTGTGACGCTGGGGGAGGCGCCGTACGCGCCGCCGCGGTCGGCGCCGTACGTGGCGTCCTTCGCGCCCGTCGCCAACATCGCCGTGGGCGACGAGACGCCGTGGGGCGTCGGCGCCGAACTGGAGCGGCTGCTGCCGGGGACGCGGACCGGGACGTACGGCCCGGACACCGCCGCCGAGGACGTGCTGCGGGCGGCGGGGGAGCGCCGGATCGTGGCCGTCGTGCGCGACGCGCACCGTCACGCCTGGATGAGGGAGGCGCTGGACGGGCTGCTCGCCGCCCGCCCCGACACGGTCGTGGTGGAGATGGGCCTGAACCAGGCTCCGCCGCGCGGGGCCCTGCACATCGCGACGCACGGCGCGGCGCGGGTCTGCGGGATCGCGGCGGCGGAGGCCGTCGCCGGGGTGTAGCGCACACGACGGAGGGGCCGGACACCCGCGGGTGTCCGGCCCCTCCGTCGTGTGCCGCGGGGTTCCGCGGCGGTCTACAGGCCCTGCCAGGAGGGCTTGTTGGCGTAGGTGTGGCGGAAGTATCCGGCGAGCTTCAGCTTGGAGGCGGCGGCCTCGTCGACGACGACCGTCGCGTGCGGGTGCAGTTGCAGCGCGGACGCCGGGACGAGCGCGGCGACCGGGCCCTCGACGGTCTGCGCGACCGCCTCGGCCTTCCCCTCGCCGGTGGCCAGGAGGACCAGGTGGCGGGCCTCCAGGATGGTGCCGATGCCCTGCGTGATGACATGGTGGGGCACCTGGTCGATGTCGCCTTCGAAGAACCGGGCGTTGTCGATCCGGGTCTGCTCGGTGAGCGTCTTGATGCGGGTGCGGGAGGCGAGCGACGAGCAGGGCTCGTTGAAGCCGATGTGCCCGTCCGTGCCGATGCCGAGTATCTGGAGGTCCACGCCGCCCGCCTCGGCGAGCGCCCTGTCGTACGCCTCGCACGCCGCCTGCACGTCCTCGGCGGTGCCGTCCGGGCCCAGGAAGGAGTCCGGGCCCAGGCCCAGCGGCTCCACGACCTGGCGCAGCACCGTGGAGCGGTACGACTCGGGGTGCCCGGCGGGCAGCCCGACGTACTCGTCGAGCTGGGCGACCCGGGCGCGCGAGACGTCCACCGCGCCGGAGCGGACCTTGGCGGTCAGGGCGTCGTAGACGGGCAGCGGCGTCGAGCCGGTGGCCACGCCGAGCAGGGCGTCGGGCTTGCGGCGCAGGAGGGTCGCGATCGCCTCCGCGATGAGTTCGCCGCCTGCCTTGGCGTCCTGGACGATGACAACTTCCACGCTGGGCCTGCCGATCTGGGAGGAGGGGGAAAGGGAGTCACACGCAAGGTGGTATAGACCAATCTAGCAGAACGGGCCCGCTGCCCCATGGCCCGATCCGCTCCGTGGACGGCCCGCGCCGGAGGGGCGGGCACCGCTGGCGGACCCCCGTGATCCCTGGTCGACTGGGAGTCATGAGCGACGAGCCCGGACGGATCATGGCGGGGGAGATGGCGGAGCAGCCCGCCGTGCTGCGCCGCATCCTGGAGCGGGGCGCACCCGACATCCGCGCGGTCGCGCAGGCCGTCGCCGCGCGCGGGCCGCGCTTCGTCCTGCTGACCGCGCGCGGCACCTCCGACAACGCCGCGCTGTACGCCAAGTACCTCCTGGAGATCCGCCTCGGCCTGCCCTGCGGGCTCACCTCCATGTCGACGACCACCGCGTACGGGGCGAAGCCGAGGCTGGCCGACGTCCTGGTGATCACCGTCAGCCAGTCCGGCGGCTCGCCCGACCTGGTGGCCTCCACGCGGGCGGCGCGGGAGGCGGGGGCGATCACGCTGGCGGTGACGAACAACCCGGACTCCCCGCTCGCGGCCGTGTCCGAGTACCACGTCGACGTCCTCGCCGGCCCCGAGAAGGCGCTCCCCGCCACGAAGACGTACACGGCGTCGCTGCTCGCCCTCTACCTTTTCGTGGAGGGCCTGGCCGGCGGCGACGGCTCGGCGGCGCGGGCCCTGCCCGACCTGGCGGCGCGGATCCTGGCCCGCCAGGACGAGGTGCGCGCCCTGGCCGCCCGCTACCGGTTCGCCGAGCGGATGGTGATCACCTCGCGCGGGTACGGCTACCCGACGGCCAAGGAGGCCGCCCTGAAGCTGATGGAGACCAGCTACATCCCGGCGCTCTCCTACTCCGGCGCCGACCTGCTGCACGGTCCGCTGGCCATGGTCGACAACGTCTCGCCCGTCATCGCCGTGGTGACCGGGGGACGCGGCGGGGAGGCGCTCCAGCCGGTGCTGGACCGGCTGCGCGGCCGGGGCGCGGACCTGTTCGTCGTGGGGCCGAGGGCCCAGGTGGAGGCGGCGTCGGCCGGGTTCGTCCTGCCGGTGGACGGCCTTCCGGAGGAGCTCCAGCCGATCCTGGAGATCCTGCCGCTCCAGCTCCTCGCGTACGAGGTGACGATCGCCCGCGGGCAGGACCCGGACGCACCGAGGGCCCTGGCGAAGGTGACGGAGACCCGCTGAGGGCCACGGGGCCCCAGGAGCACCCGCGGGCCGCGGCGCCGCGACGGGACCCTCAACCCGTCCGGCACCGCAGCCCGGAGTTGCAACGGCCGAGGGTGTGCGGTCCCGCGGCCGCGGGTGAGGCCTCGGCGCAGTCAGGGCAGAGAGCGCCGGAGCCTCGGTCCGCCCTCCTGTGCGGGGAGGGCGGAAGCCTTACCACCCATTGTGGACTAGACCAATTCCGTCTGTCCATCCGTCGGCGGAAGGTGCTGTACCGGTCCATCCTCCACCACGGACCGGCAAAGCACCAGGTTCAACCACACGGGTACGCTCGCAGGGTGCCGTCCATGAACGACCTCGTCCGCCAGCACACCGCCCTCGGCGAGTCCGACCTCGAGTGGCTCCACCTGCTGGTCTCGGAGTGGCAACTGCTCTCCGACCTCTCCTTCGCCGACCTCGTGCTGTGGGTCCCCACCCGCGACGGCACCCGCTACGTCTCCGTCGCGCAGATGCGCCCCAACACCGGGCCCACCTCCTACCAGGACGACATGGTGGGCCACCTCGTCCCCCGCGGCCGCCGGCCGCTGCTCGACGCCGCCCTCGACGAGGGCCGCATCGTGCGCGAGGGCGACCCGGAGTGGCGCGAGGAGGTGCCGGTACGGGTCGAGTCGATCCCCGTGCGGCGCGAGGGCCGCGTCCTCGGTGTGATCGCCCGCAACACCAACCTGCTCACGGTCCGCACCCCCTCCCGGCTGGAGCTCACCTACCTCCAGTCCGCCTCCGACCTGGCCCAGATGATCGCCGCCGGGGCCTTCCCCTTCCCCGAGCAGCAGGTCGACATGGACGCCTCGCCGCGCGCCGGCGACGGGCTGATCCGGCTCGACGCGGACGGCGTCGTCCAGTACGCCTCGCCGAACGCGCTCTCCGCGTACCACCGCCTCGGCCTGGCCGCCGACCTGGTCGGCCAGCACCTCGGCCAGATCACCGCCGAACTGGCGCCCTCCCGCGGACCCGTCGACGAGGCGCTCGTCAAACTGGCCAGCGGCTACGCCCCGCGCGAGACGGAGGTCGAGGGCAACAGCGGCGTCATCCAGCTCCGCGCCATCCCCCTCAAGCCGAAGGGCACCCGGATCGGTTCGCTCGTCCTGCTCCGCGACGTGACGGAACTGCGCCGCCGCGAACGCGAGTTGATCACCAAGGACGCCACCATCCGGGAGATCCACCACCGGGTGAAGAACAACCTCCAGACGGTCGCCGCGCTGCTGCGCCTCCAGGCCCGCCGGATGGACTCCGATCAGGGGCGGGAGGCGCTGAACGAGGCGGTGCGCCGGGTCGGCTCCATCGCCATCGTCCACGAGACCCTGTCGCAGAACCTCGACGAGCGCGTCGAGTTCGACGACATCGCGGACCGGGTGATCTCGATGGTGGCGGAGATCTCCCCGGGCAAGGTGGTCTGCCGGCGCAACGGGCGCTTCGGCATCCTGGACGCCGAGGTGGCCACCCCCCTGTCGATGGTGCTCACCGAGATCCTGCAGAACGCCCTGGAGCACGCCTTCGCCCCGGCCGAGCAGGGCACGGTCGAGGTCACGGCGGTCCGCGGCGACGGGCGCGACGCCCGGCTGCTGATCACCGTCCAGGACGACGGCCGCGGCCTGCCGGAGGGCTTCGACCCGCAGCGCGCCGGCAACCTCGGACTGCAGATCGTGCGAACGCTGGTGGAGGGCGAGTTGGGCGGCACCTTCGACATGCGCCCGGCGCCCGACCGGGGGACGCGCGTGGTGCTCGACGTCCCGGTCCGCGCGCAGAGGTAGCCGCCGCGCCCGGCGCGCGCCGCGCGGGACGCGGGTGCGGACGGCAGCGAGCCCCGGACCGTATCCGTACGGTCCGGGGCTCGAATGCTGTGGGTTACTGCTGCGCGCTGCTACTCGGGAGGCGCGGTGGCGGTGCTCAGGCGCTGGCGTTGCGCGCCCGGTTACGGGCGGCGCGGCGCTTCATCGCGCGGCGCTCGTCCTCGCTGAGGCCACCCCAGACGCCGGAGTCCTGGCCGGACTCGAGCGCCCACTGCAGGCACTGCTCCATGACGGGGCAGCGACGGCAGACGGCCTTGGCTTCCTCGATCTGCAGCAGCGCAGGACCGGTGTTGCCGATGGGGAAGAACAGCTCGGGGTCTTCCTCACGACAAACGGCGTTGTGACGCCAGTCCATGGCTGCTACCTCTCCTTGGTGTTGCATGCAAGTTGCTTGTGAATGTGAACGCTTTCACGAATCCCCCCGCAAGGGAAGGGCCGACGGCCAGCCGAACTGGTGTGGTCCTGGTTTGAGGAGGGGTTCTGGCTTTCACTGGAGGCCGGTGTTGCGGGCCGTCCCGATCGCCACGTAGAGACTCGCAAACCTCGGCGGCGGATACAACCCCTTCCGGAAAGTTTTTTTTGATTCCTCGGTGTCGGCTAGGTCACAGCCGTACTTCTATAGGGTGGACCCCAGCCCAAGCGTTCGAGATAAAGGGCCAAGGGCCCTTCTACTCACACAATCACACCCAGTGCACGGCGAACGCCTGTGAACGTCACGCTCGTACGGAGCCCCAGGTGGTCACCGTCCATCTGGAACGGCAGCGGCACCTTCGAATGCAAGGTGAAGTCCGTCTGGTCGTGCAGGGAGACCGCGTGCCTGCCCCGCGGGCCGCGCTCCGGGCTGGACGTCAGCAGCTGCGTCCCGTACCGGGCGACGGCGGGTCCCGAGAGCCGGTTCAGCCCCAGCACGTCGAGGGCCTTGTCGAAGGACGCCTCCGGCGACGCGTACACCGGTTTGCTCCCCAGGTACGTCCAGGGGGACGTGTTGCAGATTATCGACAGCACCAGGTCCTCGACCGGGTCCCGGCCCGGCCGCTCCAGCGTGATCGTGCCGTGCCGCCGGTGCGGGTCCACCAGCAGCTGGCGGACGACCTGCCGCAGGTACAGCGCGTGCGTCGACCGCTTGCCGCGCTCCCGCTGCTGCTCGACGCGGCCGATCACGCCCGCGTCGAAGCCGAGGCCCGCGCAGAACGTGAACCAGCGGGCCGGCACCGCCTCGTCCTCCGTGCCCGGGGTGCCGGCCGCCAGGCCCAGCCCGATCGTCCGGCTCCGCCGCTCGCGCAGGGCGTCGAGGATCGCGCCGGTCGCCTCGACCGCGTCGTTCGGCAGGCCGAGCGCGCGGGCGAACACGTTCGTGGACCCACCGGGCACCACCGCCAGGCGCGGCAGCCGGTCCGGGTCGGGGCCGCGGTGCAGCAGGCCGTTGACGACCTCGTTGACCGTGCCGTCCCCGCCGAGCGCGACGACCAGGTCGACGTCCCCGGCGTCGGCGGCCCGCCGGGCGAGGTCCCGGGCGTGGCCCCGGTACTCCGTCGTCACGGCGTCCAGCTTCATCTCGCTGGCGAGTGCGTGGATCAGCACGTCACGGGTGCGGGCACTCGTGGTGGTGGCTGCCGGGTTGACCACGAGGAGTGCGCGCATGCCCGCCAGGTTACCTACCGTGCGGTACCGCGCCCAGGGGGGTCGGGGGCGGGCGGCTACCCTGCTGGGGTGAGCAGCAGCGAACAGAACCCCGCCCCCGCCTCGCGCCCCGCCCGGGTGACGGCCGCCGCGGCGGTGGCCGGACTGGAGGCGCTCGCCCTCCTCGCCGGGGGCGTCTACGTCCTGGTGAACACCCTGACCGGCACCCCCGACGGCTTCACCCAGGCCCTCACCGGCGGCGCGACGCTCATCGCGCTCGGCCTCATCCCGCTGCTGGCGGCGCGGGGCCTGCTGCTGTGCCGCAGCTGGAGCCGGGGGCCGGCGATCATCACGCAGATCCTGGCGCTGCCGGTGGCCTACACGCTCCTGACGGGCGTGGGCGCGGCGATCCCGGCCGGGATCGTGCTGGCGGTGGCGGCGGTGACCGCGCTGGTCCTCCTGGTCCACCCGACCACCACCCGGGCCCTGGGCATCACCGGCCGCACCCCCTGACGGGCCACCGGGTCACCCCGCCAGGGCCCCGGCCCGCCGGCGGCGGCGCGGGGTCACTCCTCCACCAGGAGCTTCTCCCGGAGCTGGGCCAGGGTGCGGGCCAGCAGCCGAGAGACGTGCATCTGGGAGATGCCCACCTCCTGCGCGATCTGCGACTGCGTCATGTTCCCGAAGAACCGCAGCAGCAGGATCCGCTTCTCCCGCGGCGGGAGGTCCTCCAGCAGCGGCTTGAGCGACTCCCGGTACTCGACGCCCTCCAGCGCCTCGTCCTCCGCGCCCAGGGTGTCCGCGACCGCGGGCGACTCGTCGTCCGTGTCGGGCACGTCCAGCGACAGCGTCGAGTACGCGTTCGCCGACTCCAGGCCCTCCAGGACCTCCTCCTCGGAGATCCCGAGCTTCTCCGCCAGCTCGTGCACGGTCGGTGACCGTCCGTGCAGCTGGGACAGCTCCGCGGTCGCCGTCGTGAGCGACAGCCGCAGCTCCTGCAGGCGCCGCGGCACCCGCACCGCCCAGCCCTTGTCGCGGAAGTGCCGCTTGATCTCGCCCACGACCGTCGGCGTCGCGTACGTCGAGAACTCGACGCCCCGCTCCGGGTCGAACCGGTCCACGGACTTGATCAGGCCGATCGTCGCGACCTGCGTCAGGTCGTCCAGCGGCTCGCCGCGGTTCCGGAACCGGCGCGCGAGGTGCTCGACGAGGGGCAGGTGCATCCGCACCAGCCGGTTGCGCAGCTCGGCCCGCTCCGGCGAGCCGTCCGGCAGACCGCGCAGCTCGACGAACATCGCCCGCGCGCCGCTCCGGTCCTGCGGATCGTGCTGCTGGTTCCGGTTCTGCCGCTCGTTCTCGCTCATCCGCGCCGCCCGTTCCGCCCGCGCCGGCGCCTCCACCGGGCCGTCCACCGAACCGTCCACCGGGTGCGGCCGCGCCTGCTGCTCCGGGATGCTCGCGATGCCCTCGGCCGCGTCCGCGGCCCCCGGGCCGCGCTCCTCGTTCCGCACCGGACCGCCCCCGTCCATCACGCCGGCCCGGGTCCCGCGCCGCGCTGTTTGTACAGGCTGATCGAGACCGTACGGTCGTCCGCGACCGACGAGTCCACCTTGCCCGCCAGGGCGGACAGCACCGTCCAGGCGAACGTGTCGCGCTCGGGCGCGCGGCCGTCGGTCGTGGGCGCCGACACCGTGACCTCCAGCGAGTCGTCGATCAGCCGGAACACGCAGCTGAGGACCGAGCCGGCCACGGCCTGCTGGAGCAGGATCGCGCACGCCTCGTCGACCGCGATGCGCAGGTCCTCGATCTCGTCGAGGGTGAAGTCCAAACGCGCCGCCAGGCCGGCCGTGGCCGTACGCAGCACGGACAGATAGGCACCCGCAGCGGGCAGCCGGACTTCCACGAAGTCCTGGGTCCCGGGCTCGCCTGCGATCTGGGACACCCTCACCTCCAAGGTGGCACAAACTCGTTCGGGGACCGGGAGGAGTGCGATCTCCCCGGAACCATGCGGTACGCAGGAATGCGTAGTCGCGGTGACGCTATCGCGATCCATGCCGCCGTGTCGCCGGGGATCCCGGACCAACGGTCGTCACTCATAGTAAACATATGGGCACGTACAGTGGCTAGGGGTCTGCGGCACCCAATCCTGCGGATCCGGCGGAGGATTGACGTACCCAGGCGCCGAGCGGTCGAACCGTCCCCGTCTCAGGCCCGCCACCCCCTGTCCGGATCCGGCCGGCCGGTCACCACCGCGGCGACCGTCGTACCAGGTGCGAAGGCGCCCTCCTCGGCCAGGGCGACCAGCGCGTACAGCATTTTGGCGACATAAAGCCGCTCCACCGCAAGTCCGTGGCGCGTCTCGAAGTCCTCCGCGAACGCCTCCAGCCCGGGACCCGTCCGCCCGTACCCGCCGAAGTGGAACCGGTCGTCCAGGCTCCACTCGCCGGCCGGCCCGCCGAACGCCGCGCTCTGCAGCGCCCGCACCTCCCCGCCCAGGAAGCCGCCCTTCAGCACCGGCACGCCCAGGGCACGCTGCCCCGGCGCCAGGCCCGCCGCCAGCCCGGCCAGCGTCCCGCCCGTGCCGCACGCCACCGCCACCACGTCCGCCCGGCCCCGCAGCTCCCGGCCCAGCCCCGCGCAGCCGCGCACCGCCGCCGCGTTGCTGCCGCCCTCCGGGACGACCACCGTGCCCTCCGGCGCGTCCCGCAGCAGCCGCGCCACCACCTCCGGGTCGCCCTTCGCCCGGTACGTCGCCCGGTCGACGAACACCAGGCGCATCCCGTCCGCCGCGCACCGCTCCAGCGACGGGTTCAGCGGCCGCCCGGCCAGCTCGTCGCCGCGGACCACGCCGACGGTCGGGAAGCCCAGCAGCCGCCCCGCCGCCGCGGTCGCCCGCAGGTGGTGGGAGTACGCCCCGCCGAACGTCAGCACCGGCCGCCCGGCCGCCGCGGCCAGGTTCGGCGCCAGCTTCCGCCATTTGTTGCCCACCAGGTCCGGGTGGATCAGGTCGTCCCGCTTCAGCAGCAGCCGCAGGCCGCGCCGGGCGAACCGGTCGTCGTCGGCCGGCCGCAGCGGCGAGGGCAGCCGCGGCTCCAGGGCGGCGGCGGGATCGCGGAAGGTCACCCGCCCATTGTGCGGCCTCGCGCGGCGTACGGACCGGTCCGGGGGGCGGCCGGGCCCCACCCGGCGGGCGGGACGGGGCGGGAATCGAAAACCGGGCCCCGCTGCCCCGTCCCGCACCGGCCCAGTCCCACTCGTTCGTGTAATGGCGCCGTCACGCCGCGCGCTGAAAGGCTTCGCCGGCAGGTCATCGGAGATCATCGAGAGGGACATTCCATGTCGGTTGGTTCGGTCGGTTCGGTTGGCGACGGCGCCGGGGCCGAACAGGCCCCGCAGCAGAGCCTCGGCACCGCCGCGGCGCGGAACCTGGCGACCACCACCAAGTCGGCGCCCCAGATGCAGGAGATCACCTCCCGGTGGCTCCTGCGGATGCTGCCGTGGGTGCAGGTCCAGGGCGGCACGTACCGGGTGAACCGGCGGTTCACGTACGCCGTGGGCGACGGGCGCGTCACGTTCGTGCAGACCGGCGAGAGGGTCGAGGTGATCCCCGCCGAACTGGGCGAGCTGCCCGCCCTGCGCGGGTACGACGACGAGGCGGCGCTCACCGAGCTGGCCCAGCGGTGCTCCCAGCGCGTGTACGCCTCCGGTGACGTGATCACCGAGGCCGGCGCCCCCGCGGACCGGGTGTTCCTGCTGGCGCACGGCCGGGTCGAGAAGGTCGGCGCCGGCCCGTACGGCGACGAGGCCGTCGTCGACGTCCTCGCGGACGGCGGGTACTTCGGCGACGTGTCCCTCCTCGACGGAGGGGCCACCTGGGAGCACACCCACCGCGCCGCCACCGCCTGCGTGGTGCTGGTGCTGACCCGCACCGACGTCCTCAACCTCGCCGAGCGCGCCGGGTCCCTCGCCGCGCACCTGGCCGGCGTGGCCGCGATCCCGCGGCAGCGGACCAACCGGTACGGCGAGAAGGCGATCGACCTCTCCTCCGGGCACCGGGGCGAGCCGGTCCTCCCGCACACCTACGTCGACTACGACCCGGCCCCGCGCGAGTACGAACTGAGCGTCGCCCAGACCGTGCTGAAGGTCCACACGCGCGTGGCGGACCTCTACAACCAGCCGATGAACCAGACCGAGCAGCAGCTGCGGCTCACGGTCGAGGCGCTGCGCGAGCGCCAGGAGCACGAACTGGTCAACAACCGCGAGTTCGGCCTCCTCGCCAACTGCGACTACGGCCAGCGGCTCCAGCCCCACGACGGCGTGCCGAGCCCGGACGACATGGACGAGCTGCTCTCCCGCCGGCGGGGCAGCAAGATGTTCCTCGCCCACCCGAAGGCCATCGCCGCCTTCGGCCGCGAGTGCAACAGGCGGGGCCTGGTCCCGGAGAGCATCGACGTGGGCGGGCACCGCATCCCCACCTGGCGCGGCGTGCCGATCTTCCCCTGCAACAAGATCCCGATCAGCGACGCGCGCACCACGTCCGTCATCTGCATGCGCACCGGCGAGTCGGAGCAGGGCGTCGTCGGCCTCCGTCAGACCGGCATCCCCGACGAGATCGAGCCGAGTACGTCGGTGCGTTTCATGGGTATCGACGAACAGGCCATCATCTCGTACCTGGTCACGGCCTACTACTCCGCGGCGGTCCTGGTGCCGGACGCCCTGGGCGTCCTGGAGAACGTCGAGGTCAGTCGCTGGAGGTGAGGACCGGGTGCGGGCGGGCGCGCCCCCTGGCGGGCGCCCCCCGCACCCCGCCCCGAGACGTACGCGCACGAGTGGAGGAGGAGACCGTGACGACGACCGGCACGGACAGGACCGGCACGCGGCACGAGGGCGCCGGCCGGGACGCGGTGGCGCTCCTCGACCGCGCGCACGCCGTCGTCACCCCACGGCTGCGCGCCGACCTCGCCACCCTGCCCGCCCCGCTGCGGCGCGTGGCCATGTACCACTTCGGGTGGGAGCACGCCGACGGCAGGCCCGCCGCCGGCCGGGCCGGGAAGGCGGTCCGCCCCGCCCTGGTCCTCGCCTCGGCGCGCGCCCTGGGCGGCGACCCGGGCGCCGCCGTGCGGGCGGCCGCCGCGGTGGAGCTGGTGCACAACTTCACCCTCCTCCACGACGACATCGTCGACGAGGACCGCACCCGCCGGGGCCGGCCCACCGCGTGGACGGTCTTCGGCGTGCCCGACGCGCTCGTCACCGGCGACGCCCTCCAGGCCCTCGCCCTGACCGTCCTGGCCGCGGAGCGACACCCGGCGTCGGCGCCGGCCGCGGCCCGGCTCGGCGCGTGCGTGGTCGAGCTGTGCGCGGGGCAGCAGGCCGACTGCGCCTTCGAGGAGCGCCACCCCCGCGACGTGACGCTCGGCGAGTGCCTCGCCATGGCCGAGTCCAAGACGGGCGCGCTGCTCGGCTGCGCCTGCGCCCTGGGCGCGCTGTACGCGGGCGCGGGGGAGGCCGAGGTCGCCGCGATGGACGCGTTCGGGCGGCAGGCCGGGCTGGCGTTCCAGCTGGTCGACGACCTCATCGGCATCTGGGGCGACCCGCGGCGCACCGGCAAGCCCGCCGGGGCGGACCTGGCCGCCCACAAGAAGTCCCTGCCGGTCGTCGCCGCGCTCACTTCCGGGACGGCCGAGGCCGCGGAGCTGGCCGAGCTGTACGGGCGGCCGGACCTGGACGAGAAGGACGTGGCGCGCGCCGCCGGGGCCGTCGAGCGGGCCGGCGGCCGGGACTGGGCGCAGGCGGAGGCCGCGGACCGGATGGCGCGGGCGGTGCACGGGCTGTCGTGCGCGGTGCCGGACCTCGACGCGGCGGGGGAGCTGCTGGCGCTGGCCGAGTTCGTGACCCGGCGGAACCACTGACCCCGGCCGGTACGGGTGGCCGCCGGTGACGGCGGTGGCCCGTACCGGCTGCCCGTTCCGGTCCGTACCGGCTGCCCGTACCGGCTGCCCGTTCCGGTCCGTACCGGCGCCGGCGACCCGGCCGCCCGCGTCCGCGCCCCGAAGGTGGAGGAGGACCCGCTCGGCGTCCGGCCGCGCGGCGGCGCCCGTGTCGCCGGGGAGCCGGCCGACCGGGCCGGCGAGCCGGTGATCAGGACGTGCCCGCGGCTCCGCGGCCCGGGGCCGCCGCTGTTCGGCGGCGCCCCCTCCCCCGTCACCGGCTCCGCCCCGCGGGCGTCCGGACCTGCGGCGGCGCCGTCGCCCGCAGGGCCGGAACCGCCGAACCGCAATACCCTGGAGGCATGGGCAGCGAAGGACGCCGAACCGTCCGCAGCCCGCGGGAGGCACCGGCCGCCGAGCCGGTGTGCCCCTCCTGCGGGCAGCCTGTCGGCAAGGCCATACATCGACGCAAGGTGCTCGGCGCGTGGGTTCCCACCTGGCAGCCCCGGCCGTGCCACAACCCGCGGTGCGACCTCTTCGGCCGGTCGCCGCACGAGAGTGGGGGCGGATCGGGGAACGAGCCGGGCAACAGCGCCGAGACCGGCTGAAGTCAGGCTCCGGGGGTGTCCGGCGTCACGTCGGCGGCGGGCGTACCGCTACAGTCCGCGCCATGTCATCGGAGTCATCGGAGTCGACCGAGGTCTGGACCGGCTGGTACCGGGACCGCCGTGGGGCGGAGGCCATCCTCATCGCGTCGGACGGGCGGGGCGTCAGCACCCGCGTCAGGGGGGTGCACTACACGGGCGGCGGCTTCGCCGACCTGCGGGCGGCCGAGGAGAGCGGCGGGCTGCCGCTGGCGGGCTGCGTGCTCGAATGGGACCTGCCGCTGCCGGTGGTGACCGACGGTGCCCCCCAACAGGCCACGCTCAGCTGTCTGTTGGCGATCGGCGAGGCGCTGTCCGACGGCTCGCCCGAGCGGGTGGACCTGCAACTCACCCTGCACTGCGGCGGAGCGGCGTACGAGTCGGGGGTGACGGGCGGCGGCTTCGACCGGGCCCTCGGGCGCATCCTGCGGCAGCTCCCGCCCGGCACGCGCTTCGCCCGCGACCTGATCCAGGCGGCGTAGGGGCGGCGGCGCGGTGCCACGGCGCCGCCGGGCCGGTCCCACGGTGACGGCGCCACGGCGACGGCCTCACGGCGACGGTGCCCCGCGGGACACCGCGGGGCACCGTCGTGCGTGCGGGGCGGGGCCGTCAGGAGGCCGGGGCGAGCGCCGCCGCCAGGCCGTTCCGCCACAGGTAGTCGACGCGGGAGCGCTCCTGCGTGTTCGGTATCGCGTTGGTGCAGGACGGGCCGGGCCCGCCGCCGGACATCAGCTCGCTGCACGGGCCCGAGTAGTGGTCCGGCAGGCCCAGGACGTGCCCGGTCTCGTGGGCGGTGACCCGGGTGGAGTCGTAGGTCTGGTTCTGCCGGTAGTCGAGGAAGATGTAGCCGCGGCCGTGCCCGTCGGTGCTGGCGTACGAGCCGCGCGAGTCGTTCCCCTCGTAGTACCGGAAGTCCGGGCTGCTGCCCTCCTGGAGCTTCACGTTGCTGACCGAGCTGTTCCAGATCTGCGTCGAGCGGGCTATCTGGGTGCGGAAGCTCGGGGCGTTGGCCGCCGAGTAGACGACCGTGACGGCCTGGGTGCCGGGGACGGCGGCGCGCTTCCTCGCCACCGACTCCATGACCGCCTCGAAGAAGGCCCGGTTGGCCCGCGCCTCCTCCGCCGAACCGGCGTACGCCGCGTACCCGGCGGTGGCGGCCGCCGGGGCGGGCGCCGGGGCGGCGGTGGCGGTGGTCGCGGCGGGCACGGCGGTGAGGGCGGCGGCGAGGCCCAGCGCGGCGGCCAGCGCGGTTCTGCGGTGCTTCATGGGGGGCTCCTACTCGTCCTGAACGGTTGGGGGGACGCGTTCGGTTGGACAGAGTGTCGGGGAGCCCCGAGGCCCCGCGGATGATGCCAGAGGGCGATAACACCAGCGCATCGCCCCTCGCAACTCCCTTCGACGTGAAGGGAATTCCCGCGCTCACGGTGTCTGGTGTGGTGCGAGGTGACCGCCCTACGCTCAGGGCATGGAGCTGGAGGTGAGACATCTGCGGGCGCTGTGCGCCATCGCCGACACGGGCAGCCTGCACAAGGCCGCCCGGCTCCTCGGGATGAGCCAGCCCTCGCTCACGACCCAGCTGCGGCGCATCGAGAACGCCCTCGGCGCCGAGTTGTTCACCCGCGAACGCACCGGCTGCCGGCCCACCCCGCTCGGCCGGGACGTCCTCAGCCGCGCCCGCCCCCTCGTCGCCCAGCTCGCGCTCCTCGTCAGCGAGACCCGCGCCGCCGCGGCCCGGACGGACGGCGCCCGGTTCAGGATCGGCTCCACCGCCAGCCGCGCCCTCGCGGGCTGGCTGCGCCGGCTGCGGCAGCGGCTGCCCGGCACGGACATCACCCTGCACATGGACGTGTCCGCCAACGCCCTGCTGCGCGCGCTCGCCGCCGGGCAGCTCGACGTGGCGTTCGTCCACGAGGTGGAGGGCTGCCCGCTGCGCGTCCCCGACGGCCTGGAGCGGCTCGTCCTGGTCGACCGGGAACCGCAGTTCATCTCCATGGCCCGCGACCACCCGGCCGCCGCCGCGCCCGTCGTCGACCTGGCCGACCTGGCGGAGGACCGGTGGATGGTCGACCCGACCGTCGACGGCGAGTGGGACGGGCTGCGTCGGGTCCTCGGCGCCGCCGGGATCGACCCGCCGGTGCTCCACGCCGACTACCACACGGCCGCGTCGCTCATCGTCGTCGGCGAGGCCGTCGCCCCCTGCCAGCCCACGTCGGGCCCGCGCGACGACATGGCGATCCGGCCGCTGCGCGACGACCCGCTGGCCGTGCGGCTCCTGCTCTACCACCGGCCCGCGGACCCCGGCGGGCCCGCGGCGCCCCCGTACGAGGCCGCCTACGCCGAACTGGCCGCCGCCTACCGCGAGGCCGCCCTGCGCACCTCCGCCTACCGCCAGTGGCTGCTGCGCCACGGCAGCCCGCTCCTCCGCGCCGGCTGACCGCCCGCCGTGCCGGTCGACCGCCCTGCCGGCTGGTCGCCCTGCCGGTCCACCGCCCGTCGTACCGGCTGCCCGCCTCCGCGCGGGCCCGGCCCCCGCCCTGCCGACGCCGCCCGCCCGGCCCGGCGCCCGTCCCGCCCGCCGGACCCCCGCCGCCCCCCGTGACGGCCGGGGCCCGGCGGGCCGTCACGCCCCTGCCGCCCCCGTACCGAGCCGGGTGGCCAGCCAGTCCGCCGTCGCCGGCAGCCAGTCGGGCCGGCAGTTGCCCAGCAGGTGGTCGCCGTGCGGGACGCACAGCAGCGTGGCGTCCGGGGCCGCCTCGGCCAGCGCCTGCCCGGAGGTGACGCCCGGGATGTCGTCCGTACCGCCCTCCACGACCAGCAGCGGGCACCCGATGTCCGCCGCGGTACGGGTCAGGTCGACCCGCCGGGCGAAGTCCCGCGCCGCCTCCGCGCCCCCGCAGCGGCGCGTGAGCGTGTCCGTCACGAACAGCGGCAGCCCCTCCCACGCCAGCCGGTACGGGCCGCTCACCGCCACCGCCGCGCGCAGCCGCGGCTCGTGCGCCGCCGACACCGCCGCGTAGTAGCCGCCCAGGCTCAGCCCCAGCACCCCGGCGCGCGACGCGTCCACGCCGGGGTGCCCCGCCAGCGCGTCCAGCACCTCGCCGACCACGTGCTGGTAGTCCGCGCGCGGCGCCCGCGCGGCGGCCAGGACGCCCTGGCCCGGCCCGTCGACGGAGCAGACCGCCACCCCGCGTGCCAGCAGCGCGTCGGCCACGGCGTGGAACTCCTCCTTCGCGGAGTCCAGGCCCGGCACCACCACGACCACCGGCACCGGCCGCCCGGCCCCCGCCGGCCGCCGCAGCCAGCCCGCGAACGACGCCCCCTCGACCCGTACCGCCGAGGGCTCCGTCAGCTCCAGCGCCCGGCGCATCGCCCCGTCCGCCGCCCGCGCCGCCCCGGCCGCCGCGTCCGCGTCCGGGTGCGGCAGCAGCGTCGAGAAGTGCAGCCAGCGGGCCGCGCCGCGCAGCGCCTCGCCCGCCGAGACGGCCCGCCCCCCGGCCGCGTCCTCCTCCGCCGCCGCGACCAGCCGGTCGCCCACCGCGCGGAACGCCGCGGGCCAGTCGTACAGCGAGCGCAGGCCGCCGGTCACGCGCGCGTACGCGAACGGGTCCAGGCCCGCGCCGAACGCGCGGGAGCGGTTGCCCGTCACGAACGGGGCCATGACGTCGGGCTGGTCGAGGAAGTACATGCCCCCACCCCATCCGGTACCGGCCGCGCGCGTCCAACAACCGCCACCACCCGCCCGACAACCCGCGGTTGTCGCCTAGGGTGAGCCGCATGGACCTGGACCTCGCACAGGTGCGCGCGTTCACCACCGCCGCCGGTCTGCGGCACTTCGGGCGGGCCGCCGGGGAACTCGGCATCACGCAGCAGGCCCTGTCGAAGCGCGTCGCCCGCCTGGAGGCCCGCCTCGGCGTGCGGCTCCTGGAACGCGGCGACGGCCACGGCGTCCGGCTCACCCCCGCCGGCGAGCGGTTCCTGGGACCGGCCGGGAAGGCGCTGGAAGCCGGTACGGCCGCCGCGGCCGCGGCCCTCGCCGCACCGGGCCCGCACCCCCGCGTCGACGTCTGGGGCCACCTCTACGCCCCCCTGCGCGCCCTCGCGCACGTCCTCGCCGACACCCCGGGCCTCACCGTCGAGACGGGCACCGGACGCGACCACGCCGCCGTCGCCGAGGCCCTGCGGCGCGGCGACGCGGACGCCGGCCTCGGCCGCGTGCCCCCCGGCCCGGCCACCCCCGGCCTGTCCCACCGCCCGGTCCGCCTCGAACCGGTCGACGCGGTCGTCAGCGCCGCCCACCCCCTCGCCGGCGCCACCCGGCTGCGCCCCGCCGACCTGCGGGACAGCACCCTGCGCTGCCCCGCCGAACCCGGACGCCTGGACTTCCTGACCCGGTTCGCGGACCGCTTCGGCATCGCGCACCGCACCGGCGGCCCCAACCTGGGCCCCGCGCCGTTCCTCACCGCGATCCGCGACGACCCGGCCTGCTTCTCCCTCCTCCCGGCGGACGCCGTGCCCGACACCGCCTTCCCGGAGGGCCTGCGGTTCGTCCCGCTCACCGACCCGACCCCGCTCTACGCCTGGTCGCTGCTGTGGCCCGGCGGCCCGGAGGGGACGCCCGGGCTGCGGCCGCTGCTCGACGCCTTCGACCGCACCGGCCGTGCCCGGCGCTGGCTGGAGTACGACGCGGACCGCGACTGGCTGCCGGAAGGTGGACTTTCGGCAGTGTCCTGACGGCCCGTGCCCTGCGTACGGTCGCCCCATGGAGAGCACAGCGGGAAGGGACCTCCCGGCCTGGGCGACGGGCGCGCTGCCGGTGGCGGCGGCCCTCGGGGCGGGGCTGAGCGTGCGGAGCGACTGGTGGGTGCTGCCGACGGCGGCGGCCGCCTTCCTGGCCGGCCGCCGGCCGGGCGGGACGTGGCCGGGCGCCCTCGCGCTGGGCGCCCTCCTGGTGACGGGGACCCTGGCGGTCCTGCTGGTGCCGTCCTGGTTCGCGCACGCCACCACCCTCGTGGGCGTGGTGGTGGCCGGCGGCATGCTGCCGTGGTTCGCGGGCCGGTTCTGGTGGCAGTACCGGGAACTGGTCCGCGCCGGCTGGGAGCGCGCCGCCCACCTGGAGCGCGAGCAGCGGCTCGTCGCCGAGCAGGCCCGGCTGCGCGAACGGGCCCGCATCGCCCAGGACATGCACGACCTGCTCGGCCACGACCTGAGCCTGATCGCCCTGTCCGCCGGGGCCCTCCAGCTCGCCCCCGGCCTCGCCGGCGAGCACCGCGCCACCGCCCGGGACATCCGCGTCCGGGCGGGCGCCGCGGTGGAACGGCTCGGGGAGGTCGTCGGCCTGCTGCGGGAGGAGGGCGCCGGGCCGGAGCCGTCGCCGGACGGCTCCCCGGACGCGGGGCTGGCCCGGCTGGTCGGCGCGGCGGCCGCCTCGGGGCTCGCCGTGGAACTGGACGTCGAGGGCGCCGCGCCGGCCGCGGGGGACGGCACGGCGGGGGAGGGCCTGCCGCCGGTCGTGGCGCGGGCGGCCCACCGCGTCGCCCAGGAGGCGCTCACCAACGTCGCCAAGCACGCCCCGGGCGCCACCGCCACGGTCCGCCTGGTCCACGGCGACGGCCGCACAGAGGTACGGGTGGAGAACGGCCCGGCGCCCCGCGCCCGGCCCGGCGCGCCCTCCGGCGGCGGGCGGGGCCTCATCGGCCTCGACGAGCGCGTACGGCTCGCGGGCGGCACCCTCCGGTACGGCCCGCGCGACGGCGGCTTCGCGGTCACCGCCGTCCTCCCGCACACCGCCCCGGTCCGCGCGCCGGAGCTCGCCGCCGACCGGGCCGCGCCCGCCCGCGCCCCGCTCCCGCAGGAGCACCGGCGCGCCCGCCGCCGCGCCGGACGGGCCCTCGTGGCCCTCGCGGTGGTCCCGGTGGCGACCGGCGCGGCCCTCACCGCCGCCCTCGTCGGCTGGGAGGCGGCCACGGCGCCCCGGGCCGTCCTCGATCCCGGCGCCTACGCCCGGTTGAGGATCGGGCAGGATCGGGCGGAGGTGGCGCGGCTGCTGCCGGAACGTCAGCTGGTCAGCCGGCCGACGGCACCGGAACCGGAGGGAGAGGGCATCACGTGCGAGTACTACGCCGTCACGGCCGACCGCTTCGACGACCGGTCGGGCGACGCCTACCGGCTCTGCTTCCGCGACGGCGCCCTGTGGTCCCGCGACGTGGTCACCCCGTGAACGGCGGCGCGCGATGATCCGGACGCTGATCGCCGACGACGAGCCGATGGTCCGCGCGGGCGTCCGTGCCGTCCTGGCCACCGACCCCGGCATCGAGGTCGTCGCGGAGGCGGGCGACGGCCACGGCGCCGTCGAACTGGCCCTCCGCCACCGGCCCGACGTGGCCGTCCTCGACATCCGCATGCCCGGCCTGGACGGCATCCGCGCGGCGGCCGAGATCCGCCGCGCGGCGCCCGCCACCGGGGTGGTGGTCCTGACGACCTTCGGGGAGGACGACTACATCCTCCAGGCGCTCGGCGGCGGCGCCGCCGGGTTCCTGGTCAAGTCGGGCGACCCCGAGGAACTGATCGCGGGCGTCCGCGCGGTGGCGGACGGCGCCGCCTACCTGTCACCGAAGGTCGCCGCGCGCGTGGTCGCGTACCTCGCCTCCACCGGCGCCGGCGACCGGGCCGCGCGGCGCGGCACCGCCCGCGAACGGGTCGCGGCGCTCACCCCGCGCGAGCGGGACGTGCTGTCCCTGGTCGCCACGGGCCTGTCCAACGGCCAGATCGCCCGCCGGCTGCACGTCGTGGAGGGCACGGTGAAGGCCCACGTCAGCTCGGTCCTGTCCCGGCTGGGCGTCGACAACCGGGCCGCGGCCGCCGTCGTCGCCCACGAGGCGGGCATCGTCCCGCCGCCGGACCACCCGTGACGCGGCCCGCGTCGCGAGGGCCCACGCGGCGAGCCGCCGCGCGGCCGGGCCGGCGACCAGCACGACGGCCACCACCGCGGCCCCGCCGAGCACGGCGCCCGCGGCCACGTCGTGCGGGTAGTGCACGCCCACCAGCACCCGCAGCAGCGCGGCGGCCCCCGCGAGCGGCAGCGTCAGCAGGGCCAGACCGGGCCGTACGAGGGCGAGGCCGACGGCCAGCGCGGCGGCGAGGGTCGCGTGGTTGCTGGGGAACGACCAGTCGCCCGGCTCGGGGCACCGCGCGACCGCCCGCGCGGCCGCCCCGAGCGCCCGGCAGGGCCGCTCCTCGTCGACGACCAGTTTGACGGCCTCGCTCACCCCGTACGCCGCGACGGTCCCCGCCCCGGCCAGGACGGTCCCGGCGACCCGGCGCACGTCCCCGGCGCGCAGCCCCGCCCACCACACGGCGAGGAGCACCACCCCGAGCACCACCAGCGTCCCCTCGGTGGCCACCTCCAGCAGCCCGCCCAGCCACCCGGGCCCGTCCGCCGCGGCCCCCGCCAGCGCCCGGTACGCGTCCGCGGAGGCCCCCGCCGTCACGACCGTCGCGCCGGGGTCCCCCAGCCCCCCGGGCGCGAGCCACGCGACCGCGCCCCCGCCCGCGCCGAGGACGCCCGCGCCTCCCGCCAGCCGAGCCGTCCACGTTCCTCGTCGAAGTCCCTTGTCCATGCCGCCGAAGCTAGGAGCCGGCCCCCGGCCCCGGCCCCCGCCGATCAGCGGCCGCGCCCCCCGACGAAGGTCGGGGTTGACCCCGCCCGCCGAAGCCCCGGACGGCGGGCCCGGCACCCCCGCGGCTCCCTTCCGCGCCTCGGCCCGCGCGGTCCGGGCAGACGCAAGGGCCCGGCCGTACGAGACGGCCGGGCCCTTCCCCGAGTTTTTCGCCCGCGGCCCTTCCACGGCGCCGCGGGAGGGTGACTCAGGCCTTCTTGGTCTCCCAGAAGATGCGGTCGATCTCGGCGATGAGCTCCAGGGCCTTCTCGCCGGTCTTCGGGTCCGTCGACGCCTTGGCGGCCGACAGGGCCTTCAGGGTGTCGTTGACCAGCTGGTGCAGCTCCGGGTACTTCTCGAAGTGCGGGGCCTTGAAGTAGTCGCTCCACAGCACGGAGACGTGGTGCTTCGCGAGCTCGGCGCGCTGCTCCTTGATCACCACGGCGCGGGCCTGGAAGTGCGGGTCGTCGTTCGCGGCCATCTTCTCCTGGACGGCCTTGACCGACTCGGCCTCGATGCGGGCCTGGGCCGGGTCGTAGACACCGCAGGGCAGGTCGCAGTGGGCGCTGACCTTCACCTTCGGGGCAAACAGGCGGGAGAGCATGCAGCTGTCCTTCCTCGTGATCGTCTTCTCAGGTGGGACATTACTCGGTGAGAGGACGGTTTTCGCGAGCGCCCCCTGGGGCTTAGGACAAAAGTCCAGGGAGATCATGGGACTGGTGGAGGAACCGCGCGTGGGATCCCCGGCAGGTGGTGGACGCTGATGACGGAACGAGGGCCTGGGCCCTTGCTGCCCTTCGGGATCGCGGAGGTGACGGGGCCCTCCATGGTGCCCACGCTGCACCACGGCGACCGGCTGCTGGTGCACTACGGGGCGCCGCCGCGTCCCGGGGCGGTGGTCGTGCTGCGCCACCCGCTCCAGCAGGACCTGCTGATCGTCAAGCGGCTGGTGGAGCGGCGCGACGGCGGCTGGTGGGTGCTGGGGGACAACCAGGCCGCCGAGGCGGTGGACAGCAGGGCCTTCGGGACGGTCCCCTCCGAGCTGGTGCTGGGCCGGGTCCGGGCGCGGTACCGGGGGATCCGGCCGGGGCGTCAGCGGTCGGTCGGCGTCGTGCTGGCGTGGCTGCTCTCGGCGGTGCGGCCGGTGCTCGCGGACCGCTCGGTCTCCAGGCGCTTGCGGGCCCGGTAGGCGGCCACGTTGGCGCGGGTGGCGCAGCGGTCGGAGCAGTAGCGGCGGGAGCGGTTGGTGGAGGTGTCCAGGTACGCGTTGCGGCACGGGGGGGCCTGGCACAGGCCCAGCCGGTCCGCGCCGAACTCCGTGAGGTGGAACGCCAGGCCCATGGCGGCGACGGCGGCGTACCCGGCGGTCGCGTTCGACGGGTGCTCGGCCAGGTGCATGTGCCAGCGGGGGCGGCCCTCGTCGTCGAGCATGTCGTGGCCGGAGATCTGCGGGCTGACCGGGAACTCCAGCAGCAACGAGTTCAGCAGGTCCACCGCCCGCGCGGGGTCGCCCTCGTCGGCCGCCGTGAAGACCGCCCGCAGCCGCGCCCGCACCGACCGGAACCGGGTCACGTCGGTGTCCGTCAGCCGGCGGGACATCTGCGTCAGGTCCCCGAACAGGTCCCGCACCGCTTCGACGGAGGTGAGGGAGTCCTTGTTGCGCGCCGGCTCCTCGGTGTTCACCAGACGCACGGCGTAATCCGAGTAATAGGCCAGTTCCACTAGAAATCCTTACCGGAGCGGTCTCGGGTTCGACGGTTCAAGGGTAAGAGATGAATGGGAGGTTTGGGTGTTACTCGGCAGATTGTGCCCCATCCCGCCCCCCACGTGCTCCACGTCACACGCGCCACACGAAGTATCACGAAGGCGCCGCCCTCCCGGTTCCCCGGCACCGGTGCGCGGCCGCGGCGCGCACGGGAGAGGGGCGGTACGGGTGCCGGACACCCGTACCGCCCCTCTCCACGCGGCTCGCCGGGCCGGTCAGAGCACCTTCGACAGGAACGCCTTGGTCCGGTCGTGCTGCGGGTTCGTCAGGACGTCCCGCGGGTTGCCCGACTCGACCACCACGCCGCCGTCCATGAAGACCAGCGAGTCGCCGACCTCACGGGCGAAGCCCATCTCGTGCGTGACGACGACCATCGTCATGCCCGACTCGGCCAGGTCCCGCATGACGTCCAGCACGTCGCCCACGAGCTCCGGGTCGAGCGCCGACGTCGGCTCGTCGAACAGCATCAGCTTCGGCTCCATGGCCAGCGCGCGGGCGATCGCCACGCGCTGCTGCTGGCCGCCGGAGAGCTGCGACGGGTAGTGCCCGGCGCGGTCCGCGAGGCCGACCCGGTCCAGCAGCTTCAGCGCCCGCTCCCGGGCCACGGCCCTGGTCTCCCGCTTGACCTGGACCGGCGCCTCCATGACGTTCTCCACGGCCGTCATGTGCGGGAACAGGTTGAAGCGCTGGAACACCATGCCGATGTCCCGCCGCTTCAGCGCGACCTCGCCGTCCTTGAGCTCGTACAGCCGGTCGCCCTTCTGGCGGTAGCCGACCAGCTCGCCGTCGACGTACAGCCGTCCGGCGTTGACCTTCTCGAGGTGGTTGATGCAGCGCAGGAACGTCGACTTGCCGGACCCGGACGGGCCGATGAGGCAGAACACCTCGCCCGGCGCGACCTCCAGGTCGATGCCCTTCAGGATGTGCGCGGCCCCGTAGGACTTGTGGACGCCCTCGGCCTTCACCATGGCGGTCATGCGTTGCCTCCCTGCCGGCTGGAGAACGACAGCAGGTGCGTCTTCACCTTCTGCCAGGGGGTGGCCGGAAGCGAGCGCGAGCTGCCGCGCGCGTAGTACCTCTCCAGGTAGTACTGCCCGACGCTGAGGATCGAGGTCATGATCAGGTACCAGGTGGCCGCCAGGAACAGCATCTCCACCGGGGCGCCGGACGTCTGCCCGATGTCCTGCGCGTTGCGCAGGAGCTCGTAGTACTGCACCGCCGCCACCAGCGAGGTCGTCTTCAGCATGTTGATGACCTCGTTGCCCGTGGGGGGCACGATGACGCGCATCGCCTGCGGGATCACGATGCGGCGCAGGGTCTTGCTGTGGCTCATGCCCAGGGCGTGGGCGGCCTCGGTCTGGCCCTCGTCGACCGCGAGGAGGCCCGCGCGGCAGATCTCGGCCATGTACGCGGCCTCGTTCAGGCCCAGGCCCAGGAGCGCCGTGAGGAACGGCGTCATGAAGTCGGACCACTCGTCCTTGTAGACCGGGCCGAGGTTGATGTACTCGAAGACCAGGCCCAGGTTGAACCAGACGAACAGCTGGACCAGGACCGGGGTGCCCCGGAAGAACCAGATGTAGAACCAGGCGATCGACGACGTCACCGGGTTCCTCGACAGCCGCATGACGGCGAGGAGGATGCCGCCGACGATGCCGATGGCCATGGACAGGACCGTCAGGAGGAGCGTCTGGCCGACGCCCTCGACGATCCGGTCGTCGAAGAAGTAGTCGGGGATGGCGTCCCAGTTGATCTGGCCCTGCGCGAACGCGTACACGATCGCGGCGAAGGCCGCGATGGCGACGACGGCGCTGACGTACCGGCCGTAGTGGCGGACCGGGATCGCCTTGATCGCTTCGGGGCCGGCGGGCGGAACGGCGTCCTCCGGGCCCTTCTTCTCGATGTCAGTTGTCACAGTGGTGGTGCCTCTCAGTGGCCTGTGGGTGCCGGCCGGGAATCAGGAACCGCCGTTGATCTTGGCCTCGGTCACGGCGCCCTGGGCGACGCCCCACTTGTCGAGGACCTTCTTGTACTCGCCGTTGGCGATGACCGCGTCCATGGCGGCCTTGATCGCGTCCCGCAGCTGCGTGTTGCTCTTGGCGACCGCGATGCCGTACGGGGCGGCCTCGACCTGCCCGCCGACGATCTGGAAGTCCTTGCCGCCGCCGGAGGTCTTCACGGTGTACGCGGCGACCGGGAAGTCGGAGGAGCCGGCGTCCGCGCCGCCGGAGCGCAGGCGGGTCTGGGCCTGCTGGTCGGTGTCGAAGGCCTCGATCGCGATCGCGGGCTTCTTGCCGTCCGTGCACTTCTTCGACTCGGCCTTGGCCAGGTCCTCGGAGACCGTGCCGCGCTGGACGACGAGCTTCTTGCCGCAGAGGTCCGCCCAGGCCTTGATGCCCTTGTCGGCGCCCTTCTTGGTGTAGATGGAGACACCGGCGTTGAAGTAGTCGACGAAGTCGACGCCCTCGCCGACCTTCTTCTTCGTCTCCGAGTCGATGCCCTGCTGGCGGTCCTTCGTGTCGGTCATGGCGGACATCGCGATGTCGTACCGCTTGGCGCGCAGACCGGTGATCAGGGTGTCGAAGGTGCCGTTCTCGAACTGGAACGTCACGCCGAGCTGCTTGCTCATCGCCTCGGCGAGGTCGGGGTCGATGCCGACCGTCTTGCCGTCCTTGTCCTTGAACTCGACGGGTGCGTACGCGATGTCCGAACCGACCTTGATGACACCCTTGTCCCGGATGGCCTGCGGCAGCCGGTCGGCGAGCGGGGCGGAGGTCACCGCCGTCCCCTTCGTCTCCTGGTCGGAGGCGCCCTTCTGCGTCTGGTCGCCACACGCGGTGAGCAGCATGGCGCCGGCGACCGCGGTCGCAGCGACCGCGGCGGTCCGGGACGACCGCAGCGTCCGGGTCTTCGCGGCGGTCGAGCGGCGGGTGGTGCTTGCGGTCATGGTCGGGTTCCTCCGGCGGGTGAAAGGAATGCCAATGGGTCGGGCACGCACCTTCGAGTGTCGCGACCTCGTGTGATTACGGCATCTTGCCATTCGGACCACCCCTCACAAGGGGCTCCGCATGTCAAAATCGGATAACGGGTGATCCCTGAACCTCAACGACCCGGCCCATCCTGGCCGGACCTTCTGCGGACTTACCGGAACCGCGCCGGAAAATCTCCTGCCGATCTCGCGATCCGGACACGATCGCGGTGGCAATCCGGATGCGGAGAGGACTTGTCCAGATATTCGCCCATGAGTCATGTCACCGGGGTACGGAGCATTCTGGGCCGAATAGCCGGATGTGTCACCCCGGCCGCCGGACGCGGCGGACCGCCCCTCCGGGACGGTCCCGGACCCCCGCCGGGACGCCCCTCGGGCCCGGTGACCTGGCTCGCGGGAAATCGGACTCGTCTGCCGGGGCCTCCGTCAGGTAAGAAGGATCCTTACACCCCTCATCCGGGGCTCAGGGCGCGTTGTGCGGCGCGCCCGCGCGTTCGTACCAGTCCCCGCGGGGGCGGGCCAACCGCCTGCCGCGAGGCACGGACGCGGTGCCCGCCCACCCCTCCTCAACCAGGAGTGGCCACCCTCGAACCATGAAGAATTAAGGGGTCAACCCAATGGCAGCGGAGATCGTCAACCCTCGTGGCGTCAGCGATACCGGCGACGGTGCGCAGAACGCCTCGGACGAACCCTTCGACCCGGCATTCGCCCTCCACCGGGGCGGAAAGATGGCCGTGCAGGCCACCGTCCCGATCCGCGACAAGGACGACCTGTCCCTCGCGTACACGCCCGGCGTGGCGAAAGTGTGCAGCGCCATCGCCGAGCGGCCCGAGCTCGTCCACGACTACACCTGGAAGTCCCAGGTCGTCGCCGTCGTCACGGACGGTACGGCCGTCCTGGGCCTCGGTGACATCGGGCCCGAGGCCTCCCTCCCCGTGATGGAGGGCAAGGCCATCCTGTTCAAGCAGTTCGGCGGCGTGGACGCGGTGCCCATCGCGCTCGCCACGACCGACGCCGACGAGATCGTCGAGACCGTCGTCCGGCTCGCCCCCTCCTTCGGCGGGGTGAACCTGGAGGACATCTCGGCGCCCCGGTGCTTCGAGATCGAGCGGAAGCTCCAGGAGCGCCTCGACATCCCGGTCTTCCACGACGACCAGCACGGCACGGCCATCGTCACCCTCGCGGCCCTGCGCAACGCGGCCAGGCTCACCGGGCGCGGTCTCGGCGACCTGCGCGCCGTGATCTCCGGCGCGGGCGCGGCCGGTGTGGCGATCGCGAAGTTCCTGCTGGAGGCCGGCCTCGGCGACGTCGCGGTCGCCGACCGCAAGGGCATCGTCAGCCGGGACCGGGACGACCTGACGCCGGTCAAGCGGGAGCTCGCCGAGCTCACCAACAAGGCGGGCCTGTCCGGTTCGCTGGAGTCGGCCCTCGCCGGCGCGGACGTCTTCATCGGCGTCTCCGGCGGTACGGTCCCGGAACCGGCGGTCGCGTCGATGGCGCCGAACTCGTTCGTGTTCGCCATGGCCAACCCGAACCCGGAGGTCCACCCCGAGGTCGCGCACAAGTACGCGGCGGTCGTGGCCACCGGCCGGTCGGACTTCCCGAACCAGATCAACAACGTGCTGGCCTTCCCCGGGATCTTCGCCGGTGCGCTCCAGGTGCGGGCCTCCCGCATCACGGAGGGCATGAAGATCGCGGCGGCCAATGCGCTGGCGGACGTCGTCGGCGACGAGCTCGCCGCCGACTACGTGATCCCGTCGCCGTTCGACGAGCGCGTCGCCCCGGCGGTCACCGCGGCCGTCGCGGCGGCCGCCCGCGCGGAGGGCGTCGCCCGCCGCTGACCCACCCGGAGGGCCGCATCGCCACCCCGTGCGGGGGACCGCGGTGCGGCCCTTCGGCGTACCGGGGCGCGGATCCCCGGCCCCCGCCGGGGCGGGAGCCGCCCCCTTGGGCCGCCCGTCCTGGGCCGGCTGCCCGGGCCGCCGCCCGCTCCGGAGCGCCTGCCCCGGGCCGCCGTCCGCCGTGGATCGCCGTCCGCCGGGAGCCGCCCGCCCGGCGGGACGGAGCCCGGCGGGGCGCGGGGCCCGCCCGCCGTCCCGGGGCGGATCCGCCGCCGCGCAGCGGCCGGTCGCCGGCCGAACGGGCGGGTGGCGCCGGGGCGGAAGGGGGCGGAGGGACGTGCGTCACATCGGGGTGTGGTTCCGTCGCGCACCGTGCGCGCCTAGTCTCAGGGCCATGTTCGCTGCCTACGCCGCACGTATCGACCGCGATCAACCCCTCAACGGCCTCGAGCTGGGTGACCGCCCGGAACCCGAGGCACGACCGGGCTGGACCACCGTCACCGTCAGGGCCGCCTCCCTCAACCACCACGATCTGTGGTCCCTGCGTGGGGTCGGCCTGCCCGAGGACAAGCTGCCGATGATCCTCGGCTGCGACGCCGCCGGCGTCGACGAGGACGGCAACGAGGTCGTCATCCACTCCGTCATCGGCCAGACCGGCCACGGGGTCGGGCCCCGCGAGCCCCGCTCCATCCTGACCGAGCGCTACCAGGGCACGTTCGCCGAGCGGGTCGCCGTGCCCACCTGGAACGTGCTGCCCAAGCCGAAGGAGCTGAGCTTCGAGGAGGCCGCCTGCCTCCCCACCGCCTGGCTCACCGCGTACCGGATGCTGTTCACCAACGCCGGGGTCCGCCCCGGCGACTCCGTGCTCGTCCAGGGCGCGGGCGGCGGCGTCGCGACCGCCGCGATCGTGCTGGGGAAGGCCGCCGGGCTGCGGGTCTTCGCCACCAGCCGCGACGAGGCCAAGCGCAAGCGCGCCGTCGACCTGGGCGCCGTCGACGCGTTCGAGCCGGGCGCGCGACTGCCGCAGCGGGTGGACGCCGTCATCGAGACGGTCGGCGCCGCCACCTGGTCCCACTCGGTCAAGTCGCTGCGGCCGGGCGGCACCCTGGTCATCTCCGGCGCGACGAGCGGCGACCGGCCCTCGCACGCCGAGCTGACCCGGATCTTCTTCCTGGAGCTGAAGGTCGTCGGCTCGACCATGGGCTCCAAGGACGAGCTGGAGGACCTGCTGTCCTTCTGCGCCACGACCGGGGTCCGGCCGGTGATCGACGAGGTGCTGCCGCTGGACCGGGCGCGGGAGGGCTTCGCCAAGATGGAGTCCGGCGACCTGTTCGGGAAGGTCGTGCTGACGCCCGCCTCCTGACACCCTTGACCTGACTGCCCCTTGAGGGGCCGTCAGGTCTGCTGGTGGGATCTCCGGCATCGCGTCGCGTACGAGCGTCACGTCACGCCATGCCGGAGGTTCACCATGCGTACCACCGTCAGCGCCGTCGCCCTCACCGCCCTGCTCGCCGGGGCCTGCCCCGCGGCCGGGGCGGCCACCGCACCCGAGCCCGCCACTCCCGCCGCGAGTACGGCCACCGCCGCGGCCCGCATCCCCGACCTCACCGACGACCGGGGCCGCGTGCTCACCCTGCGCGGCTGGAACGTCGAGGACAAGACCCACCGCGGCGACGCCGCCCTGTCCGCCGTCACCGAGCGCCACTTCCGCGACCTCGCCGCGCACGGCTTCGACTTCGCCCGCCTCCTGGTCTTCTGGGACGACCTGGAACCGGTCCGCGGCCGGTACAGCGAGGCGTACCTGCGGAAGATCGAACGCGTCCTGGACTGGGCCCGCGCGTACCGCGTCCACGTCGTCATCGACGCCCACCAGGACGTCTTCGGCCCGGCCTTCGGCCACCGGGGCGTACCGGAGTGGGCGACCCGCACCGACGGGCTGCCGTTCACCCCGCACCCCGACGACTGGTTCGCCGAGTACTTCGAACCGGCCGTGCAGCGGGCCTTCACCCACCTCTACGAGGACGAGGACCTGCGCCGGGCGCAGGCCGCGATGTGGCGGGTCCTCGCCGACCGGTTCGGGGACCACCCGGCGGTCCTCGGATACGACCTGATCAACGAGCCGATGGGGGAGTTGCGCGACGGCGAGGACCTCCCCGCGGCGGCCCGCCGCATCGAGGCCGAGCAGCTGACGCCGATGTACCGGCGGCTCGCGGCGGCCGTGCGCGCCGTGGACCGGGACGGCTGGCTGTTCGTCGAGCCGACGCCGATCATCGGCGAGGGCGTGCCCACCGGGCTCGGCCGGATCGACGACCCGAAGGTCGTGTACGCCCCGCACTTCTACAGCACGGCGATGGAGGCGGGCGCCGACTACGACCCGGCGGCGGGCTGGATCGAGGCGTACGAGGCGGCGGTCGTGGCGTACCCCCGGACGCACCGGGTGCCGGTCGTCGTGGGGGAGTGGGGCCCGCCGGACAGCTCCCTGCCGAACATGGGCCGCTTCCACCGCGACGCGCTCGCCTCGCTGAACCGCTACAGCTCCGGCTGGGCGGGCTACGTGTGGTGCTACGGCGGCGGGTACTGCGCCCTGGACGCGGAGGGCCGGTTCCGCGCCCACAAGGGCCTGACGGTCGCGCCGTACGCCACGGCGGTGGCGGGCGAGGTACGCGACGAGGTCCACGCCCCGGACGCGTACCGCGTCACCTACACCGCCCGCCCCGGCGCCACGGAGCTCTCCCTCCCGCCCTCCCCGCGCGGCTGGCGCGTCGGGGTCGAGGGCCGCGCCCGGCCCGGCCGGACCGAGGTGCCGGCGTCCGGGCGGGCGACGCGGGTGACGGTACGGGCGGTTCCGGGCGCGACGGTCACGCTCCGGGTGACCCGGCGCTGAGGCGCGGGCCCGCGCCGGGCCGCCGGTCAGTCCCCGTCCGGGCGGAGCAGGGAGGTGACGCGGTCCGCCGCCGCCGCCAGGTGGCGGCGGACCTCCGACAGCTGCCCGGGCGTCACGCCGTGGTCGCGGGCGGCGTCCCGCACCTCGTCGCGGAAGCGGTCCAGCAGGCGCTCCAGGTCGCGGACCGGGTCGCCGGCGGCCCCGGCCTCCCCGGCCCGGTCCGGGGCGCGGACGGGGCCGGGGCCGGGCGCCGTGCCGGGGGGCCGGGAGCCGCCTCCCGGGCCGCCCAGGAGGCCGCCCAGACGGTCCGTCAGGTCCGCCAGCCCGTCCCGCACCCCGGAGGGCCAGTCGCCCCGCGCCAGGTGCTCCTGGACCTGCTGGGCGGCCTTCTGCACCTCCTGGCGGACCCGCTCCTGGGCCTCCTGCGCCTGGCGGCGCGCGTTCTGCGCCTCCTCGCGGGCGCGGCGCGCCTCGTCCTTGGCCCGCCGGGTCTGCTCGTGCCACTCCTGCCGGGCCCGCCGCAGCTCCTCCTTCGCGGTGCGCCACGCCTCCCACTCCTGCCCGCCGCCCGGGCGGTCCCCCGTACGGCGCGTCCCGCCCGGCGTCCGTATCCCGCCGCGCGGCCGCCCCGCCGGGTCCCGCGCGTCGTCGCGGACCTCGGTGGTCAGCTCGGCCACCGCCTCGCGGATCTCCTGCTCCAGGTGGGCCAGCTCACTCCTGCGCGCCGCGAGCTCCGCGCGGCCGGCGTCGGTGATCGAGTACACCTTGCGGCCGCCCTCCGAGGCGTGCCTGACCAGCCCCTCGGCCTCCAGCTTGGCGAGCCTCGGGTAGACGGTGCCCGCGGAGGGCGCGTACAGCCCCTGGAAGCGCTCCTCCAGGAGCCGGATCACCTCGTAGCCGTGGCGGGGGGCCTCGTCGAGCAGCTTCAGCAGGTACAGCCGCAGACGGCCGTGGGCGAACACGGAGGGCACGTCACCGCGCCTTTCCGGAGGGGAGGCCCTCGGTGGTGGCCGCGCCGGGCGCGGCCGCGGGGGTGCGGGGGGTGAGCCCCGTCGGCTCGGTGACGGACCACTCTGGCATGGTGCTGCCCTTCTCGGCTTCTCGGCTCCCGGCGCCCCGCACCGCCGGGACGCGGCATATCGCGTCTCCTCCCCCGAATCCACGATATATCGCGGTCGAGGCAAGTCAAGACCGCCATAAACGGGCAAATTGCCCTAGCGTATGGCTCATGGACGCGACACCGACCGGCGTGCTGCTGCTCTGCCGGGCCGAACCCGACGCCGTCGCCGCCCCGGCCCACCTGCTGCGCGAGCCCATGGTCCTCGCACCGGCGGGCACGGGCTGGAGCGTCCTCGTCCCCGAGGGTCGCCCCTGGCTCGACGGCTCCGAACCGGTCGAACGGATCGCCACCGGATGGGCCACCGCCCTCGGCGTCGGCGCGCCCTGGCCGGTCGTCGCCCTGTGGTGGGACGGCGAACGGGCCGGCCACACCCTCGCGTACGGCTTCCGCAGGCCCGTCGACTACACCTGGCTCGCGGACGGCACCCCCGTCGGCGAGGACGAGGCCATGCTCACCTTCGCCGAACGCCTCGGCCTCGACCCGGTCCTCGACGTGCAGGACCTCCAGGCCCTCACCCGCCCCGACCCGCACGCCGACGCCCGCGCCCGCCTCCTCGGCCTGGTCGCCGTGCTCACCCGCCTCGGACTGGAGCCACCGCCCGGCGTGCAGCCCGGCGGGACCACCGCGCACCTGCGGGCCGCCGCCCGGACCCGTCCCGGCGCGCGCGACGTCGAGGGCCCCGACCGGCGCGACACCGCCCGCGCCGAACCGGACGCCGCGGGCCGGGGGACGCCCGCCGCCCCGGCCCGCGTCCGCCTCGCCGTCGCCGGCGTCCAACTCGCCGTCGGCCTGCCGCTCCTGGTCTGGGCCCTGGCCCGGCGCACCCCCAGCCCCGGCTGGGGGTGCGCCGGGGCGCTGCTCACCGCCCAGGGCGCGCTGGGGCTCGCCTCGGGGCGGCGCCCCGCGTCGTACGGGTGACTACTCGTCGTCCTCGTCGTCCAGCCGCGCCAGCCACGTCGCCAGCCGCTCGACCGGCACCTCGAAGTCCGGGTTCAGGTCCACGAACGTCCGCAGCTGCTCGGCGAGCCACTCGAAGGTGACCTCCTCCTCGCCACGCCGCTTCTCCAGCTCCTCGATGCCACGATCGGTGAAGTACAAGACACGTCTCCTGAATCCTGCCGGGGCGCTCCCCGGTGTTCCCTCCCAGAGTAGGGCGACCGGTACGCCGGAGGGCCCGGCACCCCCTGGGGTGCCGGGCCCTCCGCAGGTGCGGACGGTCGCCGGTCAGGCCTCGAAGACCTCGTTGACCAGCTGCATCTGCTCGGCCTGGTGGCGCTTGGCCGAGCCGACCGCGGGGGACGAGCTGTGCGGCCGCGAGATGCGGCGCAGGCGCTCGCCGTGCGGGATGTCCGCGCCGACCGCCAGGTCCAGGTGGTCGATCAGGTTCAGCGCGATGAACGGCCACGCACCCTGGTTCGCCGGCTCCTCCTGCGCCCAGATGTACTTCTCGGCGTTCGGGTACTTGGCGATCTCGGCCTGGAGCTGGGCGCCCGGCAGCGGGTACAGCCGCTCCAGGCGGATGATCGCCGTGTCCGTGACGCCGCGCTTCTGCCGCTCGGCCTCCAGGTCGTAGTAGACCTTGCCGGCGCAGAAGACGACCTTGCGGACGGCGGACGGCTCGGCCGACGCGTCGCCGATGACCGGGCGGAACGAGCCGGACGTGAACTCCTCCACCTTCGACGCGGCGGCCTTCAGGCGCAGCATCGACTTCGGCGTGAAGACGACCAGCGGCTTGTGGTGCGGGTTGTGCACCTGCCACCGCAGGAGGTGGAAGTAGTTCGACGGGAGCGTCGGCATGGCGACCGTCATGTTGTTCTGCGCGCACATCTGGAGGAAGCGCTCCGGGCGGGCGGACGAGTGGTCCGGGCCCTGGCCCTCGTAGCCGTGCGGCAGCAGCAGCGTGACGCCGGAGGTCTGGCCCCACTTCTGCTCGGCGGAGGAGATGAACTCGTCGACGACCGTCTGCGCGCCGTTGACGAAGTCGCCGAACTGGGCCTCCCACATGACCAGCGCGTCCGGGCGGGCCAGCGAGTAGCCGTACTCGAAGCCCATCGCCGCGTACTCGCTGAGGAGCGAGTCGTAGACGTTGTAGCGGGCCTGGTCGTCGGACAGGTAGAGCAGCGGGGTGTAGTCCTCGTTGGTCTCCTGGTCCACCAGCACCGCGTGGCGCTGGCCGAACGTGCCGCGGCGGGAGTCCTGGCCGGCGAGCCGGACCGGGACGCCCTCCATCAGCAGCGAGCCGATGGCGAGGGTCTCGCCCATGCCCCAGTCGATCGTGCCGTCCCCGATGGACGCCGCGCGGCGCTGCAGCTGCGGCATCAGGCGCGGGTGCACGGTGATGTGGTCGGGGATGTTGACCTGCGACTCGGCGATCCGCTTGACGGCCTCCTGCGAGACGGCCGTGTTCACGTCCTCCGCCGGGAAGCCGGCCTGCGGGTCGACCGCCTGCGTGGCGGCGGGCTGCGTCGTGGCCTCGCGGACTTCGGTGAAGACCTTCTCCAGCTGGCCCTGGAAGTCCTGGAGCGCCTGCTCCGCCTCCTCCAGGGTGATGTCGCCGCGGCCGATCAGCGACTCGGTGTACAGCTTGCGCACCGAGCGCTTCTTGTCGATCAGCGAGACCATCGCCGGGTTGGTGAACTGCGGGTTGTCGCCCTCGTTGTGACCGCGGCGGCGGTAGCAGATGAGGTCGATCACGACGTCCTTGTTGAACGTCTGGCGGAACTCGAAGGCGAGCCGCGCCACGCGGACGCACGCCTCCGGGTCGTCGCCGTTCACGTGGAAGATCGGCGCCTCGATCATGCGGGCCACGTCCGTGGCGTACATCGAGGAGCGCGAGGACTCCGGGGCGGCGGTGAAGCCGACCTGGTTGTTGATGACGATGTGGACCGTGCCGCCGGTGCGGTAGCCGCGCAGCTGCGACATGTTCAGCGTCTCGGCGACGACGCCCTGGCCGGCGAAGGCCGCGTCACCGTGCAGGGCCACGGGCAGGACGGTGAAGTCCGTGCCGGCCTTGCCGATGATGTCCTGCTTGGCGCGGACGACGCCCTCCAGGACCGGGTCGACGGCCTCCAGGTGGGACGGGTTCGCGACCAGGCTGACCTTGATCTGCTCGCCGTCGAGGCCGGTGAAGGTCCCCTCGGCGCCCAGGTGGTACTTGACGTCGCCGGAGCCGTGCATCGACTTCGGGTCGAGGTTGCCCTCGAACTCGCGGAAGATCTGCGCGTACGACTTGCCGACGATGTTCGCCAGGACGTTCAGGCGGCCGCGGTGGGCCATGCCGATGACGACCTCGTCGAGGCGGGACTCGGCGGCCGAGTCGATCACCGCGTCGAGCAGCGGGATGACGGACTCGCCGCCCTCCAGGCTGAACCGCTTCTGGCCGACGTACTTCGTCTGCAGGAAGGTCTCGAACGCCTCCGCCGCGTTCAGCCGGCGCAGGATGCGCAGCTGCTCTTCGCGCTCCGGCTTGGAGTGCGGGCGCTCCACGCGGTCCTGGATCCACTTGCGCTGCTTGGGGTCCTGGATGTGCATGAACTCGATGCCGGTGGTGCGGCAGTACGAGTCGCGCAGGACGCCGAGGATGTCGCGCAGCTTCATCATCGACTTGCCGCCGAAGCCGCCGACCGCGAACTCCCGCTCCAGGTCCCACAGGGTGAGGCCGTGTTCGGTGATGTCCAGGTCGGGGTGCTTGCGCTGGCGGTACTCCAGCGGGTCGGTGTCGGCCATGACGTGGCCGCGGACCCGGTAGGAGTGGATCAGCTCGAAGACGCGCGCGGCCTTGGTGACGTCGTCGTCGTGCGACGCGTCGATGTCCTTGAGCCAGCGGACCGGCTCGTAGGGGATGCGCAGCGACTTGAAGACGTCGTCGTAGAAGCCGTCCTCGCCGAGGAGGAGGTTCGCGACGATCCGCAGGAACTCGCCGGAGGCGGCGCCCTGGATGACGCGGTGGTCGTACGTCGAGGTGAGGGTCATCACCTTGGAGACGCCCAGCTTGTTCAGGGTGTCCTGGGACGTGCCCTGGAACTCGGCCGGGTAGTCCATCGAGCCGACGCCCATGATCACCGACTGGCCGGGCATGAGGCGCGGCACGGAGTGGACCGTGCCGAGGCCGCCCGGGTTGGTCAGGGAGACCGTGACGCCGGTGAAGTCGTCCATCGTGAGCTTGTTGGCGCGGGCGCGGCGGACGATGTCCTCGTAGGCCTGCCAGAACTCGAAGAAGCCCAGCGTCTCGGCCTTCTTGATGGCCGCGACGACGAGCTGGCGGTCGCCGTTCGGCTTCACCAGGTCGATGGCGAGGCCGAGGTTGACGTGCTCCGGCTTCACCAGGGTCGGCTTGCCGTCCTTGAGCTGGTAGGACCAGTTCATGGCGGGCATCGCCTTGATGGCCTGCACCATCGCGTAGCCGATGACGTGGGTGAAGGAGATCTTCCCGCCGCGGGCCCGCTTCAGGTGGTTGTTGATGACGATGCGGTTGTCGAACAGCAGCTTCACCGGGACGGCGCGGACCGAGGTGGCGGTCGGCATCTCCAGCGAGGCGTCCATGTTCTTCGCGACGGCGCCGGCGGGGCCGCGCAGCGTCACGAACTCCGGACCGGCCGGGGCCTCGGCCGCCGGGGCGGCCTTCGCCGCGGGGGCGGGCTTGGCGGCGGCCGGCTTGGCGGCGGGGGCCGCCTTCGCCGGAGCGGCGGGGGCGGCGGCCGCGGGCTGCGCGGGGGCCGGAGCGGGGGCCTGTGCGGCGGGCGCGGCCGCCTGCGGGGCGGGCGCGGCCGGGGCGGCGGGGGCCTGTGCGGTGGGCGCCTCCGCGGCCGGGGCCGGCTGCGTCACGGTGCCCGCGGCCCCCGAGGCCGCGGGAGCCTCGCCTGCGGGCTTGTCCGCCGAGCCGGAGGCACCCGGCTTGTAATCGGCGAAGAAGTCCCACCAGGCGCGGTCGACCGAATTCGGGTCCTGGAGGTACTGCTGGTAGATCTCGTCGACGAGCCACTCATTGGCACCGAAGGCGGCCGCAGGGCTCTGGCCCTGACCGTCTTGGTCGGACGAGATGCTCGAGTTACTGGGGGACTGAGACGACACGGCGGCAACCGCCCTCTTCCGCTTCACAAGGTGATGGACAGCGGAAATAAAGGCTACGCCTCTACGAGCGGAAGGTGCAGGCCGGGCGTGGCATCGTCGCGTACATCACATCGAACGGCGGGTTTCGCGGGAAGAACCGGCGGGAAACATGCGTGGTTCGGCGGTGCGCGGGTAGCAGTCGGCTGAGCTGCGGCTTCCGCTCCCCGCACCCCTGACCGGCTCCGTCCCAGGTCCGGACGGGTACACGTACACGTACACGGATCCGGAGCGGCTCCGGTTCGAACCCTATGTCAACCGCGCTGCCGCGGAATCCCCGGAAGGGTGACGCGGATGCGGCAGCCCCGCGCCGACTCGGCCACGCCTATGCGGCCGCCGTGGAGATCCACCGCCCAGCGGGCGATGGCCAGGCCCAGCCCCGTGCCGCCGTCGCTGCCCGGTCCGTGCGGAGCGGGGACGCTGCCCCGGTTGAACCGTTCGAAGACCTTGTGCCGCTCCGACTCGGGAATGCCGGGGCCCTCGTCCACGACCTCCAGCTCCAGCGACTCCGGGAACGCCCCGCGCCGGGCGCGCACCGTGACGCGGCCGTGCGGCGGCGAGTGCTTCACGGCGTTGTCGACGAGGTTCGCCACCACCTGGTGGAGCCGCTCCACGTCCGCGTGCGCGGTCAGCTCCGGCGGCGACACGTCCAGGTGCAGGTGGACGTCCGTACGCGTGTGGGGCCCCGACCCGGAGCCGACGGCGCGGTGGGAGGCGGCCAGGCCGGCCTCCTTCAGGACGCCCGACAGGTACGGCCACACCTCGAAGCGGCGCGACCGGAGCGGTACGACACCGTTGTCCAGCCGCGACAGGTCGAGCAGCGTCTCCACCAGGCGGCCCAGCCGCTCGGTCTGCGCCAGCGCCGTGCGCATGGTCTCCGGGTCGGCGGCCGAGACGCCGTCGACGACGTTCTCCAGGACGGCCCGGAGCCCCGCGATCGGGGTGCGCAGCTCGTGGGAGACGTTGGCGACCAGCTCCTTGCGGTGCCGGTCGACGGCCTCCAGGTCGTCCGCCATGCGGTTGATCGTGGAGGCGAGGGCGCCGAGCTCGTCGCGGCGGTCGGCGCCGCGGACGCGGCGGGTGTAGTCGCCGTGCGAGATGCCCTTGGCGACCCTGTTCATCTCGTCGAGCGGGGCGGTGAGGCCGTGCGCGACGAACTGGGTGAGCAGCAGGGTCGCGATCACCGAGAAGACCGTGATGAACCGCAGCTCGGTCTCCGTCCGCAGGGCGACCAGGAGCAGCCCGGTGGTGATGAAGACGGAGACGACGACGAGGGACCCGAGCTTCGTCTTGATTGAGATGGTGACGGAGCGCAGCCGCCCGCGCAGGCCGCGTCTCGGGCGGCGGCCCGTGTCGCCGTCCGCGGGCCGGCGTCCGCGGCCCGCCCTCGGGCACGGGCCGCCGGAGGGCCGGTCGTCGCGCGCGGCCTTCCGGCACGCGCGGTCGGCGGCCCGGCGGTCCCGGTCGGCGCGGGCCGCCGCCCGGCCGTCGCCGCCCGTCGTCCGGGTGCCGTCGCGGGTCCCGGGGCGCCCGCGACTCACGGCGCCGGGGTCTCCAGGGCGTACCCCACCCCGTGCACGGTGCGGATCCGCTCGGCGCCGATCTTCCGGCGCAGCGCCTTGATGTGGCTGTCCACGGTCCGCGTGCCCGACGCGTCGGCCCAGTCCCACACCTCGGCGAGCAGCTGCTCGCGGGAGAGCACCGCGCGCGGCGTGTTGGCCAGGCAGACCAGCAGGTCGAACTCGGTCGGCGTCAGGTGCACGTCGTCGCTCCTGACGCGGACGCGGCGCTGCGCGTGGTCGATCTCCAGTTCGCCCAGCCGCAGGATGCCGCTGCGGGGCGTGACCGCCGCCAGCGCGGCCCGCTCGACGCGGCGCAGCAGCACGTGGACCCGGGCCACCAGCTCCCGCATCGAGAACGGCTTGGTCATGTAGTCGTCGGCGCCGACGCCGAGCCCGACGAGCATGTCCGTCTCGTCGTCCCGCGCGGTGAGCATCAGGACCGGCACCGGCCGCTGCGCCTGGACGCGGCGGCAGACCTCCAGTCCGTCGAAGCCCGGCAGCATGACGTCCAGGACCATCAGGTCCGGCTGCCACGCCTCCGCGGCGTCGACCGCGGCCGGTCCGTCCGACGCGGTCTGCACGAGGAACCCCTCGGCCCGCAGGCGCGCGGAGATGGCCTCCACGATGGTCGTGTCGTCCTCGACGACCAGGACCCGGCGCTGGGTACCCGGCGTGACCGCGTTGCCGGTGTGGCTGGTGTGTGCGTGCTCCATGCCCCGCCCCTGTCGCGACCTGCGCGAGCTGTAGATCCGTGCGCTTCCGCCAACAACATAAAGGCAGGGACCGCGTCGCGGCTACGCGGGGCGAACCCCGAGGTGGACCGCGTCCGGTACGCCCCGGGCAACGGGGATCTCTTCCGACCGTACCCCGGTGAATCCGGCATTCCGCAAGGACTCCTCGAAATCGGCGGACGGCCGGGCGGACCAGACGGCCAGCACGCCGCCGGGGTTGAGGCGGCGGGCGCAGGCGGCCAGGCCGGCCGGCGAGTACAGGCCGTCGTTGCCCTCCGTCACCGTCCAGTCCGGTCCGTTGTCGATGTCCAGGCAGAGCGCGTCGTAGGTGTCGGTGACGCCGGGGTCGTGGACGTACGCGACGAGGTCGGCGTGGAGCAGCGTCGTGCGCGGGTCGGCGAGGGCGGGGCCGGACAGGGCGGCGAGGGGGCCCTCGCGGTGCCAGTCGATGATGGCCTGTTCGCGTTCGACGACGGCGATGCGGCCCCAGGCGGGGTCGGCGGCGGCGTGGGCGAGCGAGAAGCCGACGCCGAGCCCGCCGACGAGGATCGACGGGCGGGCGGGCCGGGTGTCGCCGAGGGCGCGCAGGGCGGCGTCGACGAGGAGCCGCTCGGAGCGGCCGTCGGAGGTGTCCATGAGGAAGGTGCCGTTGGCGATGATCTCGAAGTGGTCGTCGCGCTGCCGCAGCACGACTTCACCGTACGGGCCTTCACGTCGGTCGAGCGTCACGGGCATGCGCCCCACCTTATGCAAGACGGGCGCGGGGCGCCGGAGTTCGGGACCTCCCGGTCAGTCGGCGTCGTCCGTGCCGGGGCCGCGCACGACCCCGGTGAGCGGCCCCTGGCACCGCCAGCCCAGCGACGCGTAGAGGGCGCGGCCCTGGACGGTGGCGCCCAGGACGCCGGTGGCGGCCCCGGCCCCGGCGGCGGCGTGGTGGAGGACGCGCATGACGGTGCGGCCGAGGCCGCGCCGCTGGTGGGCCTCGTACGTCTCGATCTGGTCGAACACGGCCGTACGGCCCGTGGGGGCCACCTGGCCGCGCGCCGCGAGCGAGCCGTCCCGGGCGAGGACGCGCACGAGGTGGACGCCCTCGTGGACCTCGGTGTGCAGGGTGTACCCGGCGGGCGGCGCCGGGACGGGGGCGGGGGCGGGGCGCAGGTCGGTGTACATCATGAAGCCCGGGTCGTCGGGAACGACCCACTCGGGGGTGATCCAGCCGGCGACCTCCTCGGGCCCGGCGAGGACCTTCAGCCAGGCGTAGGGCTGCGTCACGGTCTCGCAGAGCTTGCGGACGGTCGGCTCGTCGGGCTCCGGCAGGACGTGCCGGAAGACGTGGCGGCCCAGGCCCACGTCGATGCGGTAGCCCCACGGCTCCTCGACGGGCGGCGGGGTGCCGCGGGAGACGGCCCAGCCCCGGACCCACGCCGCTGTAATGTCTGCATTGCGCATGGGGTCATTACACACGAGGGGGCGGCGCGGCGCCAGGGTGTAACAAATGGTGCGAATGTGGTGACTCTCTGTTTCGGTTTCCGGAGGGACGTACGAAAGGGAGAGTCCGACCATGAGAAACCCCACAGCCGGCGGCGCCGGCCTGCTGCGCCGCGTGGCCGTGCCCGCGGCGGCCGTGATCCTGGGCCTCGGCCTGACCGCGCCCCTCGTCCACGCCGCCCCGGCCGCCCCGCAGGGCGGCACGGCCACCCGCTTCGGCGGCATCGTCGCCTACGACGCCCTCCCCGGCGCCAGGAACGACGTGGTCGTCGGCATCCTCCTCGGCGAGCTGGCGATCCAGGACGAGTCCGGCGCCGCGGCGGGGCACGGGTGCGTCCGGCGCAGCGACGTCCTCGTCACCTGCGGCCCGGTTTCCGGGGTCGCCCGGGTCGCCGTCCAGGCGCGGGACCTGGACGACCGGGTGTACGTCGCGGTGCCCCTCGACGCGATCGTCGACGCCGGGACCGGCGCCGACGAGGTCGCCACGCACGGCGGCGGCGACCGGATCACCGTCGGCGACGGCGCCCCCGGCGACCGCGTCGCCTCCTGCGGCGCGGGCGCGGACACCGTCGAGGCGGACGCGGGCGACACGGTCCCGACGGCGAGCTGCGAGGGCCGGGTCAGTCCAGCCACATGAGCATGGCGTCCCCCTCGCGCGCCGCGGCGTCGAAGAACGGGACCAGTGCCTCGTAGTAGGCCGTCACGTACTCCAGTGACTCGCCCCGCTCCCAGACGACCACCGGGTACACGTCCGCCCGCGCCAGGTCCTCGGGCCCCACCCCCTCGACGAGCCGTTCGGCGGGGATGCCCCGCAGCGCCTCGGCGGCGACCCGGACCCGCTCGGGCGTCAGGTAGCGCGGCGGGGTGTAGCCCCAGTCCTCGGCGTCCGGTATCGCGTCCTCCCCGAAGACGATGTCGACGGGGAAGCCGATCCGCGACAGCAGGTAGTCCAGGGCGTGCCACGCCTTGTCGGTGTCGAGGCACCGCGCGTCCGCGTCACCGACGCCGCCGCCCAGTTCGGCCTCGACCAGCTCGTCGACCCGCTCCTGCGCCCACTCGGGATCCCCCAGTGCCCGCTCGAACTCGTCGGCCGTCAGTCGTGCGTACTCTCCGATCATGCTCATGAGCGGATCGTAGGCGCCGCCACTGACAACGCCCCCGGACGGCGGGGGCCCCGCCGGCCCCCCGCGCGGCGGTGGGGCGGCGAGACCGGTCCTCCCGGCGCCGCGGGGTGGTGCCCGCGCCCGCTTCTGCGGGCGGCTTCGTCGCGCGGGGGCGCGGAAGGCCGCGGTGGCGCCTTCGCCGGGGGAGGGGCGGGTGTCCGGTGCGCCCCTCCCCGCCGGGTCGGTGGGAGCGTCGTGCTGTCGGGTGCCCCCGGCGCGGGCCGCGGGCCGGCCTCCGGCGCCGGCCCGCGGGAATCAGCCGGTGGGCGGGCGCCGTTGCGCGAGGACCGGCGGGGCGGTGCCGGTCGGTGGGCGGCTCCCGGGCGCGGCGGCCGCGGGACCCGGCCGCGTGGGGCGGGCGCTTCGGCGGGTGCCTTCCGGCAGGGGAGCCGAAGATCGCTCAGAGCGAACAAGGCACGGGGAACAACGGCGGGCTCACATGCATTGAGTCGGTGTAGCTCAACTTGACTGCCGAAGGGGAGATCATGGCATCGACGTCCGCATCGCTCACCCTGCCCGTGCTGCCGCTCGACGGCGAGGTCGTACTGCCGGGCATGGTGGTGCCGCTGGATCTGTCCGACAACGAGGTGCGCGCCGCCGTCGAGGCCGCTCAGGCGGCGGCGCCGGACGGGAGCGGCAAGCCGCGGGTGCTGCTGGTGCCGCGGGTGGACGGGACGTACGCGGGGACCGGCGTCCTCGGGACGGTCGAACAGGTCGGGCGGCTGTCCGACGGTGACCCCGGGGCGCTCATCCGGGGCCGGGCGCGGGTGCGGATCGGGGCCGGGACGACCGGTCCGGGCGCCGCCCTGTGGGTGGAGGGCGCCCTCGTCGAGGAGGCCGTGCCCGACCCGCTGCCCGGAGCCGTCACCGAACTGGTCAAGGAGTACAAGGCCCTCGCCACCAGCTGGCTGCGCAAGCGCGGTGCCTGGCAGGTCGTCGACCGCGTCCAGCAGATCGACGACGTCTCCGCCCTGGCGGACAACTCCGGGTACTCCCCCTTCCTCACCACCGCCCAGAAGGTCGCCCTGCTGGAGACCGCCGAGCCCGTCGCGCGGCTGAGGCTCGCCACCGAGCAGCTCCGCGAGCACCTGGCCGAGCAGGACGTGGCGGAGTCCATCGCCAAGGACGTCCAGGAGGGCGTCGACCGGCAGCAGCGCGAGTTCCTGCTGCGCCGCCAGCTCGAAGCCGTCCGCAAGGAGCTCCGCGAGCTGAACGGCGACGACCCCGACGGCGCCACCGACGACTACCGGGCCCGCGTCGAGGGCGCCGACCTGCCCGAGAAGGTCCGGGAGGCCGCCCTCAAGGAGGTCGACAAGCTGGAGCGCGCCAGCGACCAGTCCCCCGAGGGCTCCTGGATCCGCACCTGGCTCGACACGGTCCTGGAGATGCCGTGGAACGAGCGGACCGAGGACCGGTACGACATCCGCGGCGCCAAGGAGGTCCTCGACGCCGAGCACGCCGGGCTGGAGGACGTGAAGGAGCGCATCACCGAGTACCTCGCCGTCCGCAAGCGCCGCGCCGACCGCGGCCTCGGCGTCGTCGGCGGGCGCCGCGGCGGCGCCGTGCTCGCGCTGGTGGGGCCGCCCGGCGTGGGCAAGACGAGCCTGGGGGAGTCCGTCGCCCACGCGATGGGCCGGAAGTTCGTGCGCGTCGCGCTCGGCGGCGTACGGGACGAGGCGGAGATCCGCGGCCACCGGCGGACGTACGTCGGCGCCCTGCCCGGCCGGATCGTCCGCGCCGTCAAGGAGGCCGGGTCCATGAACCCCGTCGTCCTCCTCGACGAGATCGACAAGGTGGGCTCCGACTTCCGGGGCGACCCGGCCGCGGCCCTGCTGGAGGTCCTCGACCCGGCGCAGAACCACACGTTCCGCGACCACTACCTCGAAGTCGAACTCGACCTCAGCGACGTCGTCTTCCTCGCCACGGCGAACGTGCTGGAGGCCATCCCCGAGGCGCTCCTCGACCGCATGGAACTGGTCCGGCTCGACGGCTACACGGAGGACGAGAAGGTCGTCATCGCGCGCGACCACCTGCTGCCCCGCCAGCTGGAGCGGGCCGGGCTCGGCCGGGACGAGGTGGTGATCGAGGAGGCCGCGCTGCGCCGGCTCGCCGGCGAGTACACCCGCGAGGCCGGCGTGCGGACCCTGGAGCGGTCCCTCGCCCGCCTCCTGCGGAAGGTCGCCGCCCAGGCCGAACTGGGCGACCGGGAGCTTCCGTTCACCGTCGGCGAGGACGACCTGCGCGGCCTCATCGGGCGGCCGCACCACGTGCCCGAGTCCGCCCAGGACCCGGCCGAGCGCCGTACGTCCGTCCCCGGCGTCGCGACCGGCCTGGCCGTCACCGGCGCGGGCGGGGACGTGCTGTTCGTCGAGGCGTCCCTCGCCGACGCGGAGACCGGCGCGGCCGGGCTCACCCTCACCGGGCAGCTCGGCGACGTGATGAAGGAGTCCGCGCAGATCGCGCTCTCCTTCCTCCGCTCCCACGGCGCGGAACTGGAACTGCCCGTCACCGGCCTCAAGGACCGGGGCGTCCACATCCACTTCCCCGCGGGGGCCGTGCCGAAGGACGGGCCGAGCGCCGGCATCACCATGACGACCGCGCTCGCCTCCCTGCTCAGCGGCCGGCTGGTGCGGACGGACGTGGCCATGACCGGCGAGGTGTCGCTGACCGGGCGGGTGCTGCCGATCGGCGGCGTCAAGCAGAAGCTGCTCGCCGCCCACCGGGCCGGGATCACCACGGTCGTCATCCCGAAGCGGAACGAGGCCGACCTCGACGACGTGCCCGCCGAGGTCCTCGACAAGCTGGAGGTCCACACGGTGACGGACGTCCGGCAGGTCCTGGACATCGCCCTGACCCCGGCGACCGCCGGCGCCGGCGCGGACCCGGAGGCCGAGGAGGCGGCGCCCGTGGCCGCCTGACCCCCGCGGGCCGGCCCGCGGGAACCGGTACGGACCCCGCGGGCCGGCCACCCCCGCTCACCGCCCCGGCCACCCGCCGCGCCCCGGCGCGGCGGGCGCGGGCATTCCGCCGGGCGCCGGCTCTCTCCCGCCGGGCGCCGGCCTTCCGCCGAGCGCCGCCCCCGCCGGCCCCCTCCCATCGGGCGCCGGCCTTCCGACGGGCGCGGTGCCCTCACGCGTCCAGCCAGCCCCGGGCCGTCGCGCGGGCGCCCGCCTGGAACCGCGTACGGGCGTCCAGGTCCTCCAGGAGGCGGCTGATGCGGCGGCGGGCCGTGTGGACGTGGACGCCCAGCCGGCGGGCGATCGCCTCGTCCTTGAGGCCCGCCGCGAGCAGCCGCAGCAGCTCCCGCCGCTCGGACCCGTCCTCCCGCCCCCCGTCGCCGTCCCAGGGCGACGCCCGCTCCCACACCGCCTCGAACAGCGGCACCAGCGCCTCCCGCAGCCGCACGTCGGCGACCACCAGCGCGTACGCCCTCGGATCCGCCGCGTCCGACGGCGGCAGCAGCGCCACCCGCCGGTCCACCGCGACCAGCCGCGTCGGCACCCCCGCCGCGACCCGCACCCGCAGTCCCCGCCCCGCCAGCGCGGCCACCGCCCGCGCCCGCCCCGGCGACGCGAGGCCCGCCCGGTCCAGCACCGCCCGCACCTCCACGCCCCGCGCGAGCAGCCCGCCCACGTCCAGGCCCGCATAGGGCACCCGGTCCATGAACAGCACCTCGCGCTCCGCCCCGGCCAGCAGCCGCACGGTCCGCTCGTCGGCCGCGCTCCGCCCCGTCACCCGCTCCACGGCGCACCCGCCGCCGCCCGCCCGGGCGGCCCGCTCCGCCGCCAGCCGTTCGGCCGTGAACCGGAGCCGCTCCAACTCCGCCGATCTGCGGTGCAGTTCCGCCTGCCGCCGGTCGATCAGCGTGCGGATCGCGGCCGCCGGCGCCGCCGGGTGCGGCAGCCCGCCCCCGTCCGCCGGGTCCGGGGGCCGGGCGAAACCGTGCTCCACCAGCCGTTCCAGCGCGGTGTGCACCCGCTCCCTCGGCAGACCGAGGAGCCGCGCCAACTCCTCGACGTGACCGGCCCGTTCCAGCAGCAATGCCTCATAGGCCCGCTCCTCGGCCTCCCCCAGGCCAAGTAGGGGCAATTCCCCCTTGATCATGCGTGGGATTCTCACCGCGCCCTCACCGGACACACAAGTGTGCGTGTCCACTTCTCCGCGCGGTTGGCTCATTGCCCGGGGGCGAGGCGCGCCGCTTGCATGGCCCCGACCACCCGAAACGGCTCTGACCAAGCACGTAGGAGGGGTACGCACCGTGCGCGAACCAAGGAAGACTTCGGCGCGAACCGGCATGCGGAAGGGGGCGGCCGTGTCCGGGGGAGCGGCGCTCCTCGCCGCCGGACTGCTGATCACCGCGATCCCCGCGGCCCACGCCGCCCCCACCCGGCCGGCGGTCCCGCGGGCCACCGAGGCCCGGCCGCCCACGGCAGGGACCGACGTCGTCCCGCTGCCGGAGACGGACACCCCGTCGCTCGTGGACGGCCTGAACGACCCGGTGGACGCGAAGGCGGCGCCCGCCGACGCGGCCCGCGGCCACCTCGCCGCCCAGCAGCGCCGGTACCGGATCCCCGAGCCGCGGCGCGACCTCACCCCCGTGCAGACGCTGCGGCGCGGCGCCGAGGAGACGGTGCGGCTCCAGCAGAGGCACCGCGGCGTGCCCGTCCTCGGCGGGCAGTACGTCGTCCGGATGGAGACGGAGCGGGGCCGGCGGACCGTCACGGGCACCTCCGGCAAGTACTTCACCGGCCTGACGGTCGGGACGAGGCCCGCGGTGAGCGAGGGGACCGCCGTACGGCGCGCCGTCACCGCGACCCTCGCCCGCCTCGCCGGCGACCGGCTCACCCGGACCGGCCCGGACGGCGCCCGGCGCGACGCGGGCACCGACGGGCGGGCGCTGCGCGGCGCCTCCGCCGGCCTCGTGGTGGTCCCGCGCGGCGGGGGCGTGCTCACGTACCACGTGACCGTGCGCGGCGCGCACCCCGCGACCGGCGAACCGGTCCTCCAGCACGTGTACGTCGACGCCCGCGCCGGGTACCCCGTCCTCCGGCACACCGGCATCAAGACGCTCGTCCCGTCCGGGACGGCCGCCGGCGCCCGGCGGGGCACCGCCGCGCGCACGGACGCGCCGGCCGCCCCCGCGCCGGACGCACCCGGCGAGCCCGCCACCGGCACCGGTGTCCGCCTCGTCGGCGGCAAGGTCCCCCTGGCCGTCCACCGCCCCACCCCCGACGGCCCCTACGTGCTGTCCGACCACGTCCGCATGGCCGGCACCACCAAGAACGCGCTCACCACCTGGGACGCCCGCGGCAAGGACGTCCTGGACGTCCTCGGCGCCTGGCCGGCCGACCTGGGCGCCTTCGCGTCCGCCACGCCCGACTTCGGCGAGGAGGCCACCGACTCGGGGGCCGTCGACGCCCACTGGGCCGCCGGCCAGGTCTTCGACTACTACAAGGAGCGCCACGGCCGCACCGGCCTCGACGGCCGGGGCTCGGCCGTCGACTCCCTGGTGGGCGTCACCGCGTTCGGGGAGCCGTACGTCAACGCCTTCTGGGACGGCACCAAGATGGTGTATGGCTCCGGCGACGACGAGTTCCGCCCGCTCTCCGCCGACCTGGACGTCGTCGGGCACGAGATGACCCACGGCGTCGTCGAGAACACCGCCGGCCTCGTCTACGCCGGCCAGTCCGGCGCCCTCAACGAGGCCGTCGCCGACTACTTCGGCAACGCCGTCGACGTCGACCGCTCCGGCCGCTCCATGGACGACCCCGACGCCGGCCTGATCGGCGAGGACCTCTGCCGCACCGCCGGGCCCCGCGACTGCGCGCTGCGCGACCTCGACGACGGCGCCACCACCGCGAAGGACTTCCTCGGCGTCACCTTCGGCGTCGACAACGGCGGCGTCCACCTCAACTCCACCATCTTCTCCGGCGCCCTGTGGGACCTGCGCCAGGACCTCGGCCCCGAGCTCGCCGACCGGATCGTGTACAAGGCGCTCACCGAGTACCTCACCCCGCTCGACGGCTTCACCGAGGGCCGAGAGGCCGTCGTCGCCGCCGCCCGCGCGCTGGGCGCGACGGCCCGGCAGGTCGACACCGCGAAGCGGTCCTTCGCCGCGCACGGCATCGTCCGCGGTTGGGAGGACGCCCTGGGCGCCGACTCCGACACCCTGCTGCGCAAGGTGAACACGGACGGCACGGAGGTGCAGGCCGGCGGTGGCTGGTGGGCCGCCGCGACCTCGAACGACGACGGCTCGGAGCCGTACTCCGTGTACGCCGGCCGCACCGACGGCAAGGGCGCGCCGAAGCTGATGAGCCCCAACGACGGCCGCTTCCACGTGAACCCGGCGACCGACGGCAGGACGGTGGTGTGGACGGCGTACGGCGCGCAGGGCGTCGACGTGCTGTCCCGGCCGCTCGCCGGCGGCCCGGTCAGGACGCTGCTGTCCACCGAGGCCGACGTGCTCAGCGTCCGCGTCGCCGGCGGCGTGACCGTCTTCGACCTGTACGACGTCTTCGGCGACGGCCGCCACGTCGGCTTCCTCCGGGCCGGCGACCCCCGGCCCACGTACGTCGACGGCGCCCGCCCGGACACGCTCACCGGCCTGCCGTCCGTCGGCCACGGCCGCGTCGCCTACGCCAAGCTGTACCCGACCGGGGACGGCGACCGGCTCGGCGTCGAGATCCTCGACCTGGCCACCGGGAAGGCCGTCCTGGCCGAGCAGCACGGCGAGCCCCTGTCCCTGGGCCGCACCGGCGTCAACGCCACCCACGTCTTCTGGCTCAACGACGAGAACCTCGACGACGAGGGGCAGACGACGATCCGCAGGACCGGACCCGACGGGACCGGCACGTACGACATCAGCAGCGAGTACAAGCCGGGCGCCCTCGTCGCCTCCGACCTCACCGTGTCGGACACGGCGGTCACCGTGAGCGCCGAGCAGGCCGGCGCGGGAGGGGCGGACCGGCTCGTCAACGCCGACCTGCCGAAGGTCTGGCAGCTCACCACGGACGGCTCCCGCGTCCAGCGGATGTCCTGCGACCGGGGCATGCAGCTCTCCCCGGCGGCGGACTCCGGCACCCGGGTCGTCTGGCTGGACGGCACGAGCGGCTGGACGAACCTGGTCACCCGCGCCCGCCCGGCGGGCCGGTGCGGCTGAGGCACCCCGACCGGGCGGCCCGCGCCGCTCGCGGAAGGCCCCGGCGCCCTGGGCGCCGGGGCCTTCCCCCGGCCCGCGCACGGCTTCGCGCCGCCGCGGCGCACCACTCCTCGCCGGGGCGCGCAGCGCCTATGCTGAGGGCGCTCCAGAACGCCTGAGTGGGGTCCGGCCGTATGAACCGTTCAGCAGTGCACGTGATGATCGTCGATGACGAGGTCCTGATCAGAGAGGGGCTCCGGCGGATCGTCGACGGTTTCGACGGCACGCGCGTCGTCGCGGTGTGCACGGGCCTGGGGGCGGCCGGCGAGGCGCGCGAGCACCGGCCGGACGTGGTCCTGCTCGACGTCCGCATGCCCGACCGGGACGGCCTGAGCGTCCTCGCGGACCTGCGGGCCCTGCCCGATCCGCCCGTCGTGGCGATGCTGACCACCTTCGACGCGGACGAGCACCTGTCGGCGGCGCTGCGGGGCGGAGCCGCCGGTTTCCTGCTGAAGGACACCGCGCCCGAGCAACTGGAGTACCTGATCAAGGAGTTGGCGGCGGGCGGCCGGGTCATCGCGCCGAAGGTCGCCCGCACGGTCGTCGACGGTTATCTACGCGCGCAGAGCGAGGCGCGCGAGCACCGGCCGGCCGCGCCCGGCGTCCCGGGGGCCGACGACCTGACGCCCCGGGAGCGCGAGGTCCTCGTCCTCCTCGCGGAGGGCCTGTCCAACTCCGAGATAGCGGGGCGGCTGCTCATCGGGACGACCACGGTGAAGGACCACGTCAGCACGGTCCTCGGCAAGCTGGGCGTGGCGAACAGGGTGCAGGCGGCGGTACGGGCGCACCAGCTGCGGCTCGTGCCGTGAGGTGGCGCCGCTCGACCGCCGAGCGGGTCCTCGCGGTCGCCGTGGTGGCCGAACTCCTCACGGTCGCCGAGGCCTTCACCGCCCTGCCCCTCGCCGTGTGCGCGGCGGCGCTGCTCTCCCTGCCGCTGCGGCGGCGCCTGCCGATGGTCACGCTGTGCGCGACCCTGCCGGTGATGCTGACCGGGCACCTGTGGCTGCCGCCCATGGTGGCGATGTTCGAGGTGGCGTCCGGCCGCTCCCGGCGCCGGACCGCGGTGGCCTGCGTCCTGGTGTTCGCGGCGGCGGTCTGCCCCTGGCCGGTGGGGGAGCTCGTCACGATGACCCGCCAGGAGATCCTCACCTCCGTCGAGGCGGCCGCCCTGATGAGCGTGGGCCCCACCGCCCTGGGCCTGCTCGCCACGACCCGCGCCGAGCTGCGCGCCCGCCTCGCGGACCTCACGGCCACCCGCGAGCGGGAGCAGCGCCTGGAGTCGGAGCGCGCCGTCGCCCGCGAACGGGCCCGGCTCGCCCGCGAGATGCACGACACGGTCGCCCACCACGTCGGCATCATCGCCGTCCAGTCGGGCGCCCTGCGGGCCGCCGAGACCGCCGACGCCTGGAAGCGGGAGACCGCCGAGAGCATCCGCCGCCACAGCGTGCAGGCCCTGGAGGAGCTGCGCGACATGGTCGGCGTGCTGCGCGCCTCCGACCCGGACGCCGCCCGGTCCGCCGGCCGCACCGGCCTCGACGGGCTGCGGGACCTGACCGGCGACAGCCTCCTGGACGTCACGGTCGACGTGACCGCCCCCCGGACGGCACCCGCCCCGGACGTGGAGTGCGCGGTGTTCCGCATCGTCCAGGAGTCCCTGAACAACGTCCGCAAGCACGCCCCGGGCGCCCGGGTCGCCGTGCGCGTCGCCCCCGGCCCGGACGAGCGCTCACTGTCGGTGGAGGTCCGCAACTCCCCGCCGCCCGCCCCCGCACGGCCCTCGACCCGGCCCCCCGGCCCGGACCCGGCACCCGGACGGGACACCGCCCCCGGCACGGACCGGCCCGGTACGGACCCGCCCGGCACGGACCTGCCCGGGGGCGGGTACGGGCTCGTCGGGCTGCGGGAGCGGGCCGAGCTGCTCGGCGGGTCGCTGTCGACGGCGCGCTGCCCGGAGGGCGGTTTCACCGTACGGGCCGTCCTGCCGCTGTGAACGGCCCGCCGGTCGGAGGGGGCCGACCGGCGGTTACGCCCCCGCGGCGCGCCCGGCAGGATGGGGCGGCCGGGCTCCGGCGGGCCACGACCAGGCCCGGCGGACTCGAAGGGGGAGCTTCCACGGCCGCGTTCCGGCGCGTCCGCGGAACGGCACCGGTCGACGAGGTTCCGGCGTACCGGGGCACCGGGGCAGAGGTGCGCCGGCGCGCCGGAACCGCGCCGTAGCAGACTGGGCCGATGCGCACACCGAGGAAAGCCGCCCGGGTCGCCGTGCTCGACCCCGACGGCGCCGTGTTCCTGTTCCGCTACGACAACGAGGAAGTCGGCGTCCACTGGGCGATGCCCGGCGGCGGCACCGAACCGGGCGAGACGCCGGCCGAGGGCGCCCTGCGCGAGCTGCGCGAGGAGACCGGCTGGACCGACGTCGCGGTCGGCCCCCCGCTGTGCCTGTGGGAGCACGACTTCACCCGCGCCGGCGTCCCCGTCCGCCAGTACGAGCACATCTTCCTCGCCGCCGCCCCGGCCCCCCGCCGGGACCCGTCCGGCGACCTCGCCGCCGCCCACGCCGAGGACCGGATCCTGCGCTGGCGGTGGTGGACGCCGGACGAGCTGGCCGCCGCCGACGAGCCGCTGTGGCCGCCGCGGCTCCCGGAACTCCTCGCCGCCGTCCGCCGGGACGGCCCGCCGGCCCGCCCCGTCGACCTGCGCTGACGGCCCGTCCCCTGCGGAATACTTGCCGTGCCGCGGGACACGCCGCGGTACGGCGGTCGGGACGCGCGAGGGGTGCGGACATGCGGGAAAGCGGTACGGACGACGAACCGGTGCACGGCGGGCGGAGCGCCGACGGCGGCGCGGACCGGGCGTACCTCGCCCTCGAACGCGAACTCGCCGTCTTCCTGCGCCGCGCCCGCGCCTCCTCCGGCGAGATGGCCCGCGAGGTCCACCCCGACCTGGAACCCGCCGCGTACGGACTGCTCGTCCGGCTCGACGAGGCGGGCGGTCAGCGGGCCACCGGACTCGCCGGGTACTTCGGCGTCGGCAAGGCCACGATGAGCCGCCAGCTGCGGGCCCTGGAGGAGCTGGGCCTCATCGCCCGCGAGCCCGACCCGGCCGACGGCCGCGCCTCCCTCGTCCGCCTCACCGAGGAGGGCCGGGACCGGTTCCGCCGCGTCCGCGACGCCCGCCGCGCCCGGTACGTGCGCAAGCTCGCCGGCTGGGACCGCGCCGAGGTGGCGGAACTGGCCCGGCTGCTCCACCAGCTCAACACCCGCGCCGAGGACCGGGACCCCGCCGGTCCGCGACCCTAGGGAGGGCCTCCGAAGGAGCGTCGCCCGCCCGGCGGACGGGGCGCCGAGGCCCCGGCCCGGGGGCTCACAGCTCGGCGTACACCGCCGTCGCGTCGTCGTGGCGCTTCCAGCGGCGCACCCCTCCGGCCTCCGCGTCCCGCGCCTCCAGCGCCCGGACCCGGTCGAGGAGGCCCCGCGCGCCCTCCTTCCGCAGCACGCCCAGGCAGTCCGCCCAGTCGCCCTCGCCGAACAGCTCCACCCACCGCGCCGCCCCGTCCGTCAGCGCCGCCACCGCCCGGACGGCGGACCGCGGCGTCACCCCGGTCACCGCCCGCACCGCCACCGACGGGTCCGCGGCGGCCGTGAAGAAGCCGCCCCGCGCGTTGCGCAGCCGGTCCGTCGCCGCGTGGGAGCGCAGCACCTCGGGGGGGACGAGATCCAGCCGGTCGTCCCGCACCGCGCGGACCGCGCCCCCGGGCGACTCCAGCAGCAGCACCGAGTCGGACAGCACCAGGTGCTCCACGGCCTCCGCGTCCCAACGCGCCACGACCACCGTCGCCTGAGGCGTACGGACGTGAGAAAGGTCACACGTGCCGGAGTGGGACTCGGCGGTGCGCCGGATTGCCTCCGCCAGGACCTCCACCAGGGTCAGATCCGGCCGCGAAGCGGACAGTTCGGTCAGCGCGCCCCCGAGGCGCGCGGTGAACCAGGGCACCGGGTGCACACAACCCACGTCCACGGACGGCGGCGTCACCCCGTCCAGGACCACCAGGACACCGCCCTGGCCGGAGGCCGGAACCGCGCTGGCGGCCCAGTCCTCGTTGGGGCGTTCGGGGTCGCCGGGCAGGGAGGCGGTTTCCGTGTGCACGCGTCCCAGTCTGCATGACTCCTTCACCGGTGAACAGGCTCCGTGAAGGGTCCGTACCAGCAGGTCAGGGGCGTGCGTCCGGTCGCGCGGGGGTGTCCTCGGCCGCGCGTCGCCGCGTGCGGGCGCGCATATTGCCAAAGCCCGCGCGGAAGGTCCAACCCGGTGCCCCCCGCACCCCCTCCGCGCGCGGGGCCGAAAGTTGTTAGCCAACTCCGGAGTGTTGTTCACTCGTTCGGGTGGCGGAGCGGCCGAGGGGTGCTCGCTTCCCAAAAGGGCTGGAATGGTCGGAAGCCGTACCAGGGGTGGGAGCGCTCTCCATGTGTGACCGGTCGTCACCTCTGCTTCATGGGCGAACGAGTTCAAGAATGTGAGCACCGGTGCAGAAGCGCAGTGACACTCCCGGCGATCCCCATGTTCCGGGCGGCCGCGGCGTACGGGTACGGAACCGGCTCGTGGCCGGTGTCGCCCTCGTCGGCATCACCGTCATCGGCGCCGGGGTCCCCGGCCTGCTCACGACGTCCGCCGACCTGACGGAGTCGCAGGGCCTGGTCACCTTCGCCGAGCTGAACCGGCAGGCGGTCACCCTCGCCCACTCCCTCGCCGACGAGCGCGACGAGGTCACCGCGTACATCGCCGCCGGCCGCGGCACCGCCGCGGGGGACGGCCGGGACGCGGAGAACGGCACGAACGGCGCCGGTGAGGGCGCGGACCGCGCGAAGCCCGCCCTGTCCGGCACCCACAGCGCCCGCGTCGACCGCCAGATCGAGGAGATCCGCGCCGCCGCCCCCGACGACGTGCGCCGCGCCCTCGCCGACGTGCCCTCCCTGCGCCGCACCGCCCTCGCCGGTGACGGCACCGCGCTGACCGCCCACCGCGCGTACACCGAGGTCATCGACAAGCTGCGGGCCCTCGCCGCCCAGCTCGCCGACCGCACCCCCGCCCGCGCCGCCGACGGCCCCGGACGCGCCCCCGCCGAGCTCGGCCAGGCCGTCGAACAGGCCTCCGCCACCCGCGGGCTGCTCCTCGCCGCGCTCGCGGTGCCCGGCTCCGGCGGCTCCGGGCGCACCGTGTACGACCCCGTCAGCGGCCGTTACGTCACCGAGGAGGACCCGGGCGCCGGGACCGCCGCCCGGACCCGCGACGAGCTGAGCGCCGCCGCCCACCGGGCCCGCGTGCGCGAGCAGGTCTCCCTCGCGGACTTCGACAGCACCGCCGACGCGGCCACCCGCGAGTCGCTCGCCGCGACCGTCACCGGCCCCGAGGTCAAGGCCGCCGAGGACCACCTCGGCAAGCTCGCCGACGGCCCCCAGCTGACCCGCGCCGAGCGGAAGACCGACCCCGAGCGGCTGTCCGCCGCGCTCACCGCCCGGATCGAGCAGATGCGCGGCGTCGAGTCGACCCTGGCCACCCGCCAGGTCGAGCGCATGGAGCGGCTCCGCGACGACGACGTCACCGCCCTGGAGCTGCGGGTCGCCCTGCTCGGCGGCTGCCTGCTCGTCGCGATCGGCGTCTCCACGGCCGTCGCCCGTACGCTCACCCGCCCGCTCGCCGTGCTGCGCCTCGGCGCCGCCCGGGTCGCCGCCGCGCCGGAGAGCGAGGAGCCGATCCGGTTCACCGGCCGCAACGACGAGTTCGCCCAGGTCGTCCGGTCCCTCAACACCCTGCACGGCAGGCTCCGGGAGCTCGGCGCCCGCGCCGCGCGGGACGAGGAGCGGGAGAGCGCCGCCGCCGAGCTGGCCGCCCGCCACGCCGAGCTGCGCGAGGAGACCGAGCGGCTGACCACCGAGCTGGAGCGGCAGCGGCACAGCGTCCACCACACGTTCGTCAACCTGTCCCTGCGCACCCTCGGCCTCGTCGAACGGCAGCTGACCGTCATCGAGAAGCTGGAGGACCGCGAGCAGGACCCGGAGCGGCTGTCCACGCTGTTCAAGCTGGACCACATGGCCACGGTCATGCGCCGCCACAGCGAGAACCTGTTGATCCTCGCCGGCCACGAGCACGCCCACGCCCACCAGGGGCCGGTCCCGCTGGTCGACGTGCTGCGCGCGGCGGTCAGCGAGATCGAGCGGTACGAGCGGGTCGCCATCCAGTCCCTGCCCCAGCACGCGTACGTGGCGGGGTTCGCCGCCGACGACGTCAGCCACCTGCTGGCCGAGCTGCTGGAGAACGCCACGTCGTTCTCGCCGCCGGACGCGCAGGTCCAGCTGTCCGGATGGCTGCTGGACGGCGGCGACGTGATGCTGTCCGTACGGGACAAGGGCATCGGGATCACCCCGGCGCGGCTCGCGGACCTCAACGCCCACCTCGCGGACCCGGCGCTCGCCGAGGCCGCGGCGGCCTCGCCGCGCGGCGGTGCCGGCGGCGAGGAGGGGGCCGCCGAGGGCGAGGGCCTCGGACTGCGGGTGGCCGCGCTGCTCGCGGCGCGCCACGGCGTACGGGTCGAGCTGCGGGCGGAGCAGGACGGCGGGGTGACGGCCGTCGTCGTCCTCCCGCAGGCGCTCCTGCCGGACGCCCCGCCGGCGGCCGGGCCCCCGGCGGTGGCCCTCGCGGAGGGGCTGCCGACGGTGTCCCTGCCGGGTTCGGTGGCGGAGGCCAACTCCAACGCGCTGCCGACCCGCAGGCCGGCGGCCGCGGAGGCCCCGGCGGACGGCGCGGAGGCCCCGGCCGAGGCGGCGGCGACGGAGACCGGGCAGGCCGTAGCGGAGACCGAGCAGACCGAGCGGGCCGTACCGGAGGCCGAGGGCGGGAGCACCGGGTCGGAGGACGCCGGGGCAGACGCCGGACGCGAGGACGCCCAGCCGGAGGACGCCGAGCCGGAAGGTGACCAGCCGGAGGACGCCGAGCCGGCCGAGCACCACACCGCCGCCGACGACGACGTGGACGCCGACGCCCCCGCCCTGCGCGAGGCCACCCTCCAGGTGCGGCTGCCCGCGCCCGACGGGGCGGGGGAGCACGAGCGGGCCGCCGACGACGGGCCCACCCGGGAGCGGGTCACCGACAAGGGCCTGCCGAAGCGGACGCCCCGGATCGTCGACGCCGGGCCCCGCCGCGCCGAGCGCACCGGCGGAGTCAACGCCGAGGAACTGCGCCGCCGGCTCGGCGGCTTCCACCAGGGGGCCAAGGAAGGCCGGCGCGACGTCGAGGCCGAGATCACGGGGACGGGGAAAGCGGAACCAGGAGCGGGGGACACCGTCGAGGAGGCACACAGTTGAGTCCGACGACCGACAGCGGCACCCAAGGACTGAGCAGCGAGGCACGCAACCTGCACTGGCTGCTGGGCAATCTCGTGGAGGAGGTGCCTGGCGTCCGGTCGGTCGCCGTGGTCTCGTCGGACGGCCTGCTCCTGCTGTCGTCCGACCCCGACGCGGCGAACGCGGGCACCGGCGATGACACCGCCGGCCGCCCGGCCCGGCCGCGCAGCCCCCGGGGCTCCAGCGCCGACCTCGCCACCATCGTCTCCGGCATCGCCAGCCTGACGGTGGGCGCCGCCCGCCTCATGGACGGCGGCTCCGTCAAACAGACGATGGTCGCCATGGAGGAGGGCAGCGTCTTCGTCATGTCGATCAGCGACGGCTCCCTCCTCGGGGTGCACGCCGCGCCCGACTGCGACATGAGCGTCGTCGCGTACCACATGGCCCTCTTCGTGGGCCGCGCCGGGCACGTGCTCACCCCCGAACTCCGCAGCGAGCTGCGCAGGACGATGGAGGACGGCCGATGACGGCACTGACCGCCAAGCTGCCCGTGCGCGGCGAGGGCCGCAGGCCCGCCCGCGTCCGCCCGTACTCGCTGACCGGCGGACGGACCCGTTTCGGGCACGTCCTGCTGGTCGAGACGTTCGTCGCCGCGCCCGACGCGCCGGAGGGACGGCCCGCCAGGCCCGGCGGGCGGCTCATGCCGGAGATGCGGGCCATCGTCCAGGTGTGCCGCCGGATGCGGACGGTCGCCGAGGTCTCCGCGCTGCTGCGGATGCCGCTGGGGGTCGTACGGGTGCTGATCAGCGACCTGGCCGACCAGGGAAAGCTCCGTGTGTACGGGACCGGGCACGGCTCCGGTCACCCCGACCGCGCACTGCTGGAAAGGGTGCTGAGTGGACTTCGCCGTCTCTGACCTGCCGGACGAGGAGGTACCGGCACCCTGGCAGCTCGACCCGGAACGGGCCCCGATCGCGACGAAGGTCGTCGTCGCGGGCGGTTTCGGCGTCGGCAAGACCACGTTCGTCGGGTCGGTCTCCGAGATCACCCCGCTGCGCACCGAGGCCCTGATGACCCAGGCCAGCGCGGACACCGACGACCTCACCGCCACGCCCGACAAGATCACCACCACCGTGGCGATGGACTTCGGGCGGGTCACCCTCGACGACGACCTCGTCCTGTACCTCTTCGGCACCCCGGGCCAGCAGCGCTTCTGGTTCATGTGGGACGACCTGGTGCGGGGCGCGATCGGCGCCGTCGTCATGGCCGACACGAGGCGGCTCACCGACTGCTTCGCCGCGCTCGACTACTTCGAGAGCTGCGGCCTGCCCTACGTGGTGGCCGTCAACCACTTCGAGGGCACGCAGCGGTTCGAGGTGGAGGACGTGCGCGACGCGCTGACCGTTCCGGACGACGTACCGATCGTGATCATGGACGCGCGGGAACGATTCACCGTCGTCGAGTCGCTGCTCGCGCTCGTCATGCGCGCCCTGGAGAAGACCCCCGCCTAGCGGTCCCGCCCGCCCCCGTCCGTCACCGCCACCACGCCGTCCACGGCCGACCACAAGGAAAGAGGCCCCCTCTCGATGCGGAAGATACTCATCGTCGGAGCCGGCCAGTCCGGGCTCCAGCTCGCCCTCGGTCTCCAGGCACAGGGGTACGAGGTCACCCTGATGTCGAACCGTACGGCCGACGAGATCCGCTACGGGCGCGTCATGTCCACGCAGTGCATGTTCCACACGGCGCTCCAGCACGAGCGGGACCTCGGCCTCAACTTCTGGGAGCCGCAGGCCCCGCGCATCGAGGGCCTCGGCGTCTCGGTCGCCGGCCCCGACGGCACCCGCGCCGTCGACTGGGTGGGCCGGCTCGACGGCTACGCCCAGTCCGTCGACCAGCGCGTGAAGATGGCCGGCTGGATGGACACGTTCGCCCAGCGCGGCGGCCAGCTCGTCATCCACGGCGCGGCCGTGTCCGACCTGGACTACTTCTCCCGCACGTACGACCTCGTCCTCGTCGCCGCCGGCAAGGGCGAGCTGGTGTCGATGTTCGAACGGGACGCCGCCCGCTCCCCGTTCACCGAGCCGCAGCGCGCGCTCGCCGTGGCGTACGTCCACGGCCTCGGCCCGCGCCCCGAGCACCCCGAGTTCGACGCGGTCCGCTGCAACCTCGTCCCGGGCGTCGGCGAGCTGTTCGTGATGCCGACCCTCACCACCGGCGGCCGCGCCGACATCCTCTTCTGGGAGGGCCTCCCCGGCGGCCCGCTCGACGTGTTCCGGGGCGTCAAGGACCCGGCCGAGCACCTGGCGCTCACCCTGGAGCTGATGGAGCGCTTCACGCCCTGGGAGTACGCCCGCGCCACCAAGGTCGAGCTGACCGACGCGGGCGGCACCCTCGCCGGCCGGTACGCGCCGACGGTCCGCAAGCCCGTCGGGCGCCTCCCCGGCGGCGGCCTCGTCCTGGGCGTCGGGGACGTCGTCGTCGCCAACGACCCCGTCACCGGGCAGGGCTCCAACTCCGCCGCCAAGTGCGCCGCCCGCTACCTCGAGTCGATCGTCGAGCACGGCGACCGGCCGTTCGACGAGGCGTGGATGCAGGCCACGTTCGACCGCTACTGGGAGACCGCCCGGCACGTCACCAAGTGGACCAACGCGATGCTGGGCGTCCCGCCGGAGCACGTGCTCCGGCTGATCGGCGCGGGCCAGGAACTCCCCGCCGTCGCCCACCGCTTCGCGAACGGCTTCAACGACCCGGCCGACTTCGAGAACTTCCTCTACGAGCCGGAGAAGACCGCCGCCTTCCTGGAGTCCGCCGCCCCGGCGTGACCCTCACGCCCCGCCGCCCCCCAGGGCCGGCGGGGCGTACGCCGCCAGGGGCGGGGCGCCGGCGTCGGGCCGTACCGCGCCCAGCACCGGGAGCGCGGCGAGCGGCGACACGGCCACGGCGGCACCGGGCCGGGGCGCGTGTACGACCCGGCCGCCGCCCACGTACAGCGCCACGTGCGTGGCCTCCGGGAAGTACACCACCAGGTCCCCGGGGCGCAGCGACCGCAGCGGGACCTTCGGCAGCGTCCGCCACTGCTCCGGGCCGGTGCGCGGCAGCGGCCGGCCCGCCGCCGCCCACGCCCGCGCGGTCAGCCCCGAGTCGTCGAAGGCGGCGGGGCCCGCCGCGCCCGCCGCGTACGGCTTGCCGAGCTGGCCGGCCGCGTACGCGACGGCCTCGGCGCCCCGGGCGGAGGGGGCGCCCTCCTCGGCCAGTGCCCCGGAGTCCAGCAGTTCGCGCTGCGCCCGGTCCGTCCGGTCGCGTTCCAGCGCGGCCAGCTCCGCGAGCCGCTCGGGCGACAGCCCGGCCAGGGCCTCCTCCACCTCCCGCAGCTTCGCCAGCGCGTCGTCGCGGGCCCGCTGCCGCGCGGCGGCCAGCGTCTGCCCGCGGTCCAGCGCCCGGCGCGCCGCCGTCGCGACCGCGTCCGCCCGCTTCTCCCCGCTCTCCAGCAGGGCCACCGTCGCCGCCCGCTCCCGGGCCAGGCGCCGCAGCACCAGCGCCTGGTCCAGGGCGTGGTCCGGGTCGCCGGAGAACAGCAGCCGCAGCGCGGGGAACGGGTCGCCGCGGCCCTGGTATTGGGCCCGGGCCAGCCGTCCGGCCGCGTCCCGGGCCCTCGCCAGCGCGTCCCGGGTGCGCGTCAGGTCCCCACCGAGCCGCCGCACCTCGGCGGCCTGCGCGGCCAGTTCCTCCCCGGCGGCGTTGTACGCCTCCCCGGCCGCCTCGGCGTCCCGGTAGAGCAGCCGCAGGCGGGTGAGCAGCTCGGACACGGACTCGGCCTCGGCACCCGCGGGCGGCGGCGCGGGGGCGCCGAGCACCAGCGACGAGGCGAGCGCGAACACGGCCGCGGCCCTGCGGAACGTCATGCCACCACCTCCGGTCGACGGGGTGATGATCGGTCGTCGGACAAGGGGAGGAAACGACGAATGGGCGAACCGGCCCAACCCGGTCACCGGTCCGGGGGAACGGGTCCGGGGGAACGGGTCCGGGGGAACGGGCCCGCCGGGGCCGGGGGCCGGGGCGGCTACGCGGGCCGGTCCGGGGCGTCCCGGCCGGCCTGCGGCTTCGACCAGGGCCACCGGGGGGTGCGCCGGTCGCGGCCGGCGGGCTCGTACGCGTACTTCCAGCCGCGTTGCAGCCCGAGCCGTTTCGTGTACCCGGCGGGCACCCGGCGGTAGGCGTGGACCGTGGGCGGGCCGCCGTCCTCGCCGGGGACGGGGACCTCGTACCACTTCGGCGGGTGTCCCGTCGGCCCGGTCAGCACGGGCAGGACGCGGCCGTCGAGGGGGCCGCCGGAGAAGGGGGTGTTCTCGGTTCGCACCCCGCCAGTCTCACAGCAGGTGCGCGGCCCCGCCCACCACGGGCACCACCCGGCGGGCCAGCGTCCCCACGGGGCCCTCGGTCCTCTCCAGCGCCAGCAGGCCCTCCACCACCCGCGCGGTCTGCGGGTCCGTCGCGGCGGTGGCGGCCAGCAGGGCGACGAGGTGGTCGACGAGCCAGCCGCGCAGCTCGTCGAGGGGCGGGCACTTGCCCTCGTCGAGCCAGATCAGCGACGCGGCCTCGACGGAGGCGATCCAGGTGCGCACCATCAGCCGCAGCCGGGGCCCGGGGTCCGGTACGCCGAGGTGGAGGAGGATCTGCTCGGCGGCGGCCCGCCGCACCTCGTCCACGATCGCCGTCGTCCGGGACGTCTCCGCGACGCTGCCGCCCCGGAGCAGGGCGGCGAACCCGGCGTCGTGCTCGTCGACGAACGCCAGGTACCGGTCCAGGACCCGGGTGAGCCGCTCGGTGGGCGGGCCCTCGGGCGGCTCGGCGAAGCACAGCTCCAGGCGGTCGGCGGCGGAGCGCAGCGCGGCCTCGTACAGCTGCTGCTTGCCGCCGGGGAAGTACCGGTACACCAGCGGCCGGGACACCCCCGCCGCCTCCGCGACGTCGTCCGGCGACACGTCCTCGGGCGCCCGGTGGGCGAACAGCGACAGCGCGGCGGCCAGGAGCTGGGCCCGCCGTTCCTCGACGCTGAGCCGGCGGTACGCGGGCGTGGCGGCACTGGTCATGTCCGCAGGGTAACCCCGCCGGGTGTACGGGATCAGTGCCCCGGCCGGCTCCCGGCGACGTCCGGCCACGACGGCGCCGGCCGCATGGGGGCCGGGAACCCCGCCGGGGCGCACCGCCCGCGCGTCCCGGGCCGGCGGTCCCGAGGTCCTCCACGGCCGGCGGCCCGTGCGCCCCGGGCCGGCGGCCCGTGCGTCCTAGGCCAGCAGTCCCGAGCTCTTCCACAGCCGGCGGCCCGCGCCCCGCAGCACGCCGATGTCGTCGAGGAAGTCCGTCAGGCGCTTGGCGCCGCTCTGCATGACCTCCCTGCGGTGGCCGCTCGCCCGCACCTGGGCGACGGCCTCGCGGCGGTCGAGGCCGACGTTCTCGTACACCCGCGGGTTGACGAAGCAGACCGAGAAGACGCGGGCCGCCTCACCGCAGCTGAGCCGGGTGAACTCCTGCTCCCAGCGCGGCGCCGTGACCATCTGGCGGCGCAGTTCCTCGCGCGCGTAGCGGACGTGCCGGGCCTCCTCCACCACGTGGATGCGGGTCACGCCGCGCACCAGGGTCTGGATGCGCTCGTCCGGGAAGGTGAGCCGCTGCATCCAGTCGAGGATCTCCTCGCCCAGCAGCGTCGCCGCGAACGAACCGGGCGTGGTGGACACGGTCTTCAGGACCCGCGCCATGTTGTGGTAGACGCGGGGCACCGGGTAGGCCGGGGCGCCGCCCTTCTCGATGAGCCGGGCGAACATCATGGAGTGGCGGCACTCGTCCGCTATCTCGGTGAGCGCGTACCGGACGTGGTTGCTGGTCACCGACTTGTCGTAGATGTGCCGGACCAGCAGCTGCATCAGGATGATCTCGAACCAGATGCCCAGCGACGCGAGCGAGGCGGCCTCGTGCCGGGCGAGGTCCATCCGCTGCTCCTCGGACATCTTCCGCCACAGGGGCGTGTCGTAGAGGGAGACCAGCTCCGGGGGCCAGAACCACTTGCCGTCCTCGAACGGCGCGTCCCAGTCGAGCTCGGTGTCGGGGTCGAAGGAGTGCTTGGCGGAGGACTCCAGCAGCCGCGCGGCGACCTGCTCGCGGTCCCGGAGCGGGCCCAGCGCGTCGCGCAGCAGGCGCAGATCGGGTTCGGACACGGTCGTCATGGTCTCGGCCACCTCGCAGTCGGCTTCGGGGTCGTGCGGTCGCCCCCTTATGAGACTGCGTGTCAGTAAGCCCGTCAATCCCTTCGGCGCGACTTGTTGACCCCTCGTCTAGCAGGATGGAATCTGCCCCTCGGAGGTCCCGTACCCGCAACGACGCGAAGGAGCCCCCCTGTGTCGACGCTCGACCTGTACGCCAACGACCCGGGATCCGCGGACTGGCAGGTCCCCGCCTCGGGAGCCGCCCGCTTCTCCTGGGAGTACGACGAGGGCCGCGACCGCCTCCTTGCCCTCTACCAGAAGGGCAAGGACAAGCAGTGGGACGGCGCCCGGCGCATCGACTGGGACCTGGAGGTCGACCCGTACGACCCCCTCGGCACCCCCGACGAGGCCATGACGGTCCACGGCACCCGCCACTGGGCGAAGATGACCGAGAAGGACCGGGGCGACCTGCGCCGCCACTACGCGTCCTGGCAGTTCAGCCAGTTCCTCCACGGCGAGCAGGGCGCCATGGTCTGCGCGGCCCGCATCATCGAGGCCGTCCCCGACCTGGACGCGAAGTTCTACTCCGCCACCCAGGCGATGGACGAGGCCCGGCACGCCGAGGTCTACGGCCGCTTCCTCCACGAGAAGATCGGGATGCTCTACCCGATCAACGACAACCTCCGGTCGCTGCTCGGCGACACCCTCCGCGACTCCCGCTGGGACATGCCCTACCTCGGCATGCAGGTCCTCATCGAGGGCCTGGCCCTCGCCGCCTTCGGCATGATCCGCGACACCACGAACAAGCCGCTGCCCAAGCAGATCCTCGCGTACGTCATGCAGGACGAGGCCCGGCACGTGGCGTTCGGCCGGATGGCCCTGCGCGACTACTACCGGCAGCTGACCGACGCCGAACTGCGCGAGCGCGAGGAGTTCGTCATCGAGGGCTGCTACCTGATGCGCGACCGGCTGCGGGGCGTGGAGGTGCTGGAGAACTTCGGCATCCCGAAGCGGGAGGCCGAGGAGATGTCGGAGCGGTCGGAGTTCCTGCAGCTGTTCCGCAAGCTGCTGTTCAGCAGGATCGTGCCGTGCGTCAAGGACATCGGCCTGTGGGGCGAGCGGCTGCAGAAGGCCTACCTCGACATGGGCGTCTTCGACCTGGGCGACTCCAGCCTCGACCTGCTGATGGCCCAGGACGAGGAGATCGCCGAGCGCCTCGACGCCGAGCGCTTCGCCAAGGAGGAGGCCGAGCGCGTCGCCGAGGTCACGGACGCGATCGCGGACGGTGCGACGGCGTAGCCGGGGACCCGGGCGCGGGCGGGGTCGGCCCGGCGCGCGCCCGCCGAAGGACGTCCGGCCGTCCGCGTCGGCGCTCCGGCGGTACCGGGCGGTGCCGGGCGGTGCCCGCCGCGCCCCGCCGCGGGGGAGCGGTCACGGCCCCCGGTCCGGCACCAGCGCCGCCTCCATCACCGAGCGGGCGATCGGGGCCGCGCTCCCGCCGCCGCTGATCTCCTCGCGCCGCGCCGCCGCGTCCTCCACGACCACCGCCACCGCGACGGCCGGCCGGGCCGCGCCGGCCGCGCGGGCCCAGCCGATGAACCACGCGTACGGCGTGCCCTGGTTGCCCATGCCGTGCTGCGCGGTGCCGGTCTTGCCGCCGACCTCCGCGCCCTCGATGCCCGCGTTGCTGCCCGAGCCCCGCTCGACCACGTCGACCATCAGCTCCCGCAGCCGCCGCGCCGTCGACGGCTCCATCGCCCGGGCGTACGTGCGCCGGGGCGTCCGCCCGACGAGGCCGCCGCCCGCCGTGGCCGTCGACTCGACCAGGTAGGGGCGGGCCAGCTCCCCGTCGCCCGCGACGGCCGACGCGACCATCGCCATCTGCAGCGGCGTCGCCCTCGTGTCGTACTGGCCGATCGCCGACAGCGCCAGCCGGTCCGGGGACATGTCCGTGTCGATGTGGGACCGCGCCACGCGCGAGGGGATGCGCAGGTCCGGGTCGTTGAAGCCGAACGCGCGCGCCGTCCGCAGCAGCCGGGACTGGCCGACCTCGACGCCGAGCCGGGCCAGCACCGTGTTGCACGACCAGCGGATCGCGTACGCCAGGGAGGCGTCGGCGCAGCCGTTCGCCTCGTTCGGCAGCAGCGTGCGCGTGCCGGGCAGCGGGTACGGGTCGGGGGTGCCGGTCGGCGCGTGCACGTCCGTGACGACGCGGGCGTCCAGCGCCGCCGCGGCGGTCACGATCTTGAAGGTGGACCCGGGCGGGTACGTCTCCCGCAGCGCCCGGTTCAGCATCGGCCGGTCCGGCGCCGTGTTGAGCCGCGCCCACGCCGTGGCCACCTCGCTGCCCGTGCCGGACAGCACGCCGGGGTCGTACGACGGGCTGGACACCAGGGCCAGGACGCGGCCGCTGGACGGCTCCAGCGCGACGACCGCGCCGCGCCGCCCCGCCAGGCCCCGGTACGCGGCCTGCTGGAGGGCGGACCTGATGGTGGTGGCCACCCGGCCGCCCGGCCGGCGGCCGGGGGCGAGGCCGCTCCACGGGGGGAGCGGGGACAGGCGCGGGCTGGTGCCGGACAGGACGGCGTCCTCGGCGTCCTCCACGAGCGTCGTGCCGTACGTCTGCGAGGCGTGGCCGGTGACCGGCGCGTACAGGGGGCCGTCGGTGTACGTGCGCTCGTACCGCAGGAGCTGGCCGGTGTCCTTCGACCCGGTGACCGGGCGGCCCTCGACGAGGATGTCGCCGCGCGGCTCGGCGTACCGGGACAGCACGGTGCGGCGGTTGGCCGGGTTGCCGTCGAGCCGGTCCGCCTGGAGGACCTGGACGCGCGCCGCGTTGGCCAGCAGGGCCACCAGGAGGACCAGGGACAGGGCCGCGGCGCGGCGGATGTACGCCGTCACCGGGCGCCCTCCCGCACGGGCGGCACGAGCACGGCGGTCACGTCCGGCTCGGCGGCGGGGACGTCGCCGCCGGGGCCGGGGGAGGGGGTGCGGGCGGAGTCGCTCACGCGCATCAGCAGCGCCACCGTGATCCAGTTGGTGACGACGGACGAGCCGCCCTGCGCGAGGAACGGCATCGCCATCCCGGTCAGCGGGATCAGCCCCATCACCCCGCCCGCGATGACGAAGACCTGGAGCGCCAGGATCGACGCCAGCCCGGTCGCCAGCAGCCGGCCGAACGGGTCGCGCAGCGCGAGCCCGGAGCGGTAGCCGCGCGCGACGAGCAGCGCGTACAGCAGGAACAGCGCGGTGAGGCCGGCGAGGCCCAGCTCCTCGCCCGCGGTGGCGAGGATGAAGTCCGACTTGGCGGCGAAGCCGATGAGCGACGAGTGGCCGAGGCCCAGGCCCGACCCGAACATCCCGCCCGCCGCGAACGCGAACAGCGACTGCGCCAGCTGCCCCGGCCCCCGGCCCGCCTCGATCGACGCGAACGGGTGCAGCCAGTCCTCCACCCGCCCGTGGACGTGCGGTTCGAGCGCGCCCACCGCCCAGGCGCCCGCCCCGGCGAGCAGCAGCCCGACCGCGATCCAGCCGGTGCGCCCCGTCGCCACGTACAGCAGGACCACGAACAGGCCGAAGAACAGCAGCGACGTGCCGAGGTCCCGCTCCAGGACCAGCACGCCCACGCTGATCAGCCACACCGCGACGACCGGCCCCAGCACCCGGCCGGCCGGCAGCCGCACGCGCCACAGCCTGCGGCCCGTGTGGGCGAGCGCGGTGCGGTTCGCGGCCAGGTACGCGGCGAAGAACACCGCGAGCAGGACCTTGGCGAACTCGCCCGGCTGGAAGGACAGCCCGCCGGCCCGGATCCAGATCCGCGCCCCGTTCACGGCGGGGAAGAAGATCGGCACGGTCAGCAGGACGAGCGCGGCGGCCACCGACAGGTACGCGTACCGCTGGAGCAGCCGGTGGTCGCGCAGGCACACCACCACGAGCGCGAACAGCGCCACGCCGAGCGCCGACCACACCAGCTGGGTGGGCGCCGCCTGGTCGGCGGGGGTCTCCAGGTCGAGGCGGTAGATCAGGACCAGCCCCAGGCCGTTCAGCAGGAGCGCGACGGGCAGCAGCAGCGGATCGGCGTACGGGGCGCCGAAGCGCACCGCCAGATGGCCCGTCAGCGCCAGCAGGCCGAGGCCGGCCCCGTACCCGGCGACGTCGTGCGGCACGGCGCCGCTGCGGGCGAGGCCCACGCCGGCGTAGCCGTACATGGAGCACAGCACGGCGCAGCACAGCAGCGAGAACTCCACGCCGCGCCGCTTGGGGGGACGCACCCGGGGCGGCGGGGGGTGCGTCGTCGCTGCGGTCATGCTCCGCAACGTAGCAAGCCGTTGGTGATATGTCCCTTATGTCACACCGCGCCGCGCCGTCACCGGGGCTCCTCGCCGTCCTCCGCCGTGAGGTCCACGTACTCCGGGAGGGTGAGCCGGGCCTCCGCGCCGCCGCCCGGCGGGTTCGCGAACACCAGCTCGGCGCCGACCACCGCCGCCTGGCCGCGCGCGATGGTCAGCCCCAGCCCGTGCCCCTTGCTCCCGCTCTCCGTGCGGAACCGCTGCGGCCCGTGCTCCAGCAGGTACGCCGGATACCCCTCGCCGTGGTCGCGGACCGTCACCACCGGCCCGTCGACGGTCAGCACGACCGGCGGCCGGCCGTGCTTGTGCGCGTTGGCCAGGAGGTTGCCCAGGACCCGCTCCAGGCGCCGCCGGTCGGTCTCCACCCGCGCGTCGCGGACGATCCGCACCCGCGCCCCCACGCCCGAGGCCCGCACCACCCGCTCGGCCAGCGGCCCCAGCGCGTACACGTCCAGGTCCACCCGCTCGCCGCCCGCGTCGAGGCGCGAGATCTCCAACAGGTCCTCCGTCAGCGCCCGCAGGGCCCGCACCCGGTCCTGCACCAGCTCCGACGGCCGGCCCGGCGGCAGCAGCTCGGCCGCCGCCGACAGCCCCGTCAGCGGGGTCCGCAACTCGTGCGCCACGTCCGCCGTGAACCGCTGCTCGCTCAGCAGCTTGCCCTGGAGCGAGGACGCCATCGTGTCCAGCGCGCCCGACACGGTCGCGACCTCGTCCTGCGGCCGCGACGGGTCCTTCGTCCGGGGGTCGTCGACCCGCGCGTCCAGGTCGCCCGCGCTGATCCGCCGCGCCACCTGCGCCGTCAGGTGCAGCCGCCGCGTCACCCGCGTCACCGCGAACGAGCCGACCAGCAGCGTCGCCCCGATCGCCAGCACCGACGACCCGAGGATCGCCTGGTCCAGGCCGCCGATGGTGCGCGCGCTCAGCGAGTAGTCCACGCGGACGGCCAGGGCCCGCCCGTCCGCCGGGCCCGCCGCCCACATCGTCGGCCGCCCCTCGTGGTCGGCGACCACCGTGCCCCGGCTGCCCCGCGTCGCCAAATCCCGCAGCGAGGGCGGCAGGCCGACCGGGTCGACGCCCGCGAACGGCGGCAGCGGCTCCCCCGCCTCGTACGCGCGCGTCACGTCCTCCAGCCGGGACAGCGCCTTCTCACGGGACGCGTCCACGGTCTGCCGCGTCACCGACACGTGCACCAGCGCGCCCAGCAGCGCCGCCAGCGCACAGCACATGAGCGTGATGAAGACGGCCGCCTTCCACGTCAGCGTCGCCGTCCAGGCGGGACGGCGCGGCACGCCCCGCACCCGCCGCCGGACCGGGCACGCGCGGACGGCGCTCACCGGGCCCCCGCCCCCGGTGCCCGGCCGGCGCCCGCCCCGGACACCGCGTCCGCCCCGGGCGCGACCTCCGGCTCCGGCTCGGCGTCCGCGTCCGGCTCCCCTCCCGCGTCCGGTGCCGGAAGCGCCCCCGGGCGGGGCGGCGTCGGCTTGACCCGTACGATCTCGTCCCGCGCGGGCAGCATGGTCCGCTGCTGCGCGTCCCACGACCACGCCGTGCGGTACTCGTAGCCCGGGAAGCCCGCCGACACCGCCCGCAGGATCAGGTCCCGGCCCGCCAGCTCCACGCTGACCAGCTGCTCGACCGTCGACATGATGCGGGTCAGCCCGCCGCCCTCCGGCAGGTAGCAGCGCACCGCCACCAGCCGGCCCGTCATCCGGATCCCGACGACCAGCTCCTCCTCGCCGTCCCCCGTCAGGTCCCGGTGGTACGGGGCGAGGACCGGGCACGCCGCCGGCTCCGTGCCGCACCGCCGCACGGCCCGCGCGGTCGCGTCGTCCATGCCGTCCGCGCCGCTGTACCGGTCCGGGCTCGCCTCCAGTTCGGCGCGCACCACCGCCACCGGGTCGACCCGGCGCACGTCGCCGTCCGGCACCCGCACCCCCGGCACGCGCTGGGTGTCGTTCTCCCCGTAGTCGACCGGCGGCGCCGTCACCGGCGGCAGGTCGGGCCACAGCCGGACCGGGCCCACGGCGGTCGGGGTGGCGCCCGCGCTGCGCAGCTCGCCCGCGCTCCCGCACGCCACCAGCGGGAGGAGCAGCGCGGCGGCCGCGACGGGCGGCACCAGACGGGCCGCGCGGCGCGCGGCGGGGCGGCGGCGGTGCGGGGTCACGGTCCTCGGTGCTCCTGGGGTCGGGGGGTGCTGCGCAGACCCTACGACTTCCGGGACGCCCCGCCCCGGACGGGCCGCCGACACACTAGAAGACCCGCGTTGCGGCGACCCCTCGACGGTGTAACAGCCGGCCCACACCCACCCGCGACGGGGCCGCACCCACCCGCGACGGGCCCACACCGACCCGCGACGGACCCGCGGTGCCGGGGCCGGCCCGCTCCACCGGGGAGCCCGGCACCGGGGAGCGGCCTACTCCGCCGGGGAACCCAGCGCGCGGCGGCACAGGGAGAGCAGCCGCTCGTCCTCGTGGACGTCGTGGTCGCCGGTCACCCCGGCCGACACGTTGTGCCGCCGCGTACGGGCGAGTTCGGCGCGCAGCAGCGGCACGGCCTCCGGCGCCGGCCGGTCGACCGGGCCCAGTTCGGCGAGGCACTCGGCGATCTCCACGCGCGTGTGCCGGTTCTCGCGCCACGCCGCCAGCAGCGCCGGCAGCGCCTCCCGGACGTCCCCGGTCACCCGGCACAGCGCCGTCCCCGCGTCGACGCGCAGCCACACGTCCGACACCGACAGGCAGGCCCGCAGCTCCGGCGCCGCCGCCCCGGCCGACCCGCCGAACGCGCCGACCGTCCGCGCCGCCGACCGCCGCCCGTGCGTGTCGGACGCCCGCAGCAGCCCCCGCAGCCTCGGCAGGACCGCCCCGGCGTCGCCCTCCACCGCCCACAGCGCCCGCGCCGCCGCCGTCACCGTCCCGGCGGAGGCGTCGTCCAGCAGGACCCGCACGTCCGCCGCCGCCTCCCGCGCGGCCGGGCCGAACGCCGCGACCGCCCGCAGCGCCGACTCCAGCACCCACTCGCGGCGGAACGCCGGCGCCCCGCGCAGCGCCCGCAGCACCTCCGGCAGCGCCTCCACCGCCCGCAGCTTCGCCAGCGCCAGCAGCAGCGGCCCCGACTGCTCGCCCAGTTCGTCGTCGAGCGGCAGCGCGCCCAGCCTGCGGCGCAGCAGCGGCACCAGCGGCCCGGCCGCCTCCGCCAGGTGCGGGATCGCGTACAGCAGCTTGCCGTCCGGCTCCGGCTGCTCCAGCGCCCGGGCCAGCGCCGGCACCGCCCGCGCGTCCCCCGCCCGGGTCAGCGCCAGCAGCGCGCTCACCGCGCCGGGCCGGCCGCCCACCCACTCGGGCGCCCACGGCGCGGGGTCGGCGACCACCCGCGCGGCCAGGTCGTCCGCGGCGGGCACCGCCAGCGAGAACAGGCCCTCCAGCCAGCTCGCGGCCGCCGCCCGCAGCCGCGGCTCCGGGTCGTGCAGCTGCGTCCCGACGAGCCGCACCACCTCGTCGTACGCCCCGCGCCAGGTGCGGACGAGGCTGCCGCACATCCACACCGCGTCGGTCCGCTGCGCGCTGTCGGGGCTGCGCAACTGGGCGGTGACCAGGGCGATGCGGTCGTCGACCCGGTCGTCGAGGGCGCCGTGCAGGGTACGGAGCAGGTCGTCCGCCCACGCCGTGCCGCGTCCCGCCCGCTGCTCCTCGCGCAGCTCCCGCACCTGACCGACGAGCGTCGGGGCGGCGGGCCGCAGCTCGACCGGCTCCGCCGGTGGCACGGGGTGCACGGAACCCGCCTGGGTCTGCGCCTCCCGCACCCCCGGCCCGGCCCAGGAGTTGGCCGAATTCCAGGGGGTCGAGGGGGTGTTGGGCCCGCCCAGGCCCATGCCGCCGCCCGTCGGCGCGCCCGCGCCGGGGAAGCCGCCGGGCGCGCGGGGCCCGTACTGGCGCAGCTCCGCCAGCAGCCCGGTCACGGTCGACACGACGTCACGCGGCAGCCGCCCCGGCGCGCACCGGGCGAGCTGGGCCAGCGCGGCCAGCCGCAGCGCGGGGTCCTGGGCGGCGCCGGACAGCCAGGACAGCCAGCCCGCGGTCTCCTCGCGCAGCGACTCGTACCGCAGGGCGATCCTGCCGACCGCCTCGACCAGCGCGAGCCGCACCTCCGTGTCGCGCTCGACGGTCAGCCGCTCCCGCAGCAGGTCCAGCACGCGCACCGGGTCGCCGTGCAGGGAGGCCAGCGCGCCGGGGACCGCGAGCCGCACCTCCCGGTCCTCGTCGCCGACCAGGGCCAGGAACACGTCCGCGCCGGCGGCCACGGCCGCGGCGGCCATGGCGTAGTTGGCGGCGTCCTCGAACTCCTCGTCCTCCGGGTCGAGTTCGTGCATCTCGTCGTCACCGGACAGGTCGATGCCGCCGATGCCGGCGAGCAACTCCACCACGTAGCCCCGGTCCTGGACGTCCGGGCAGGCCACCAGCTCCAGCAGGAACGGGATGCACGCCAGGGTCGAGTCGTACACGTCGCCCTGGTGGTGCACCGTGCCGTACAACCCGTCCAGCGCCCGCTCGCGCTCCGCCGGGTCGTCGGACGCCAGTCCGCGCAGCAGCGCGGGCACGTCGTCGGCCGGGCCGTAGGCATGACCCAGCGAGGCCCAGTCGACCTCGTCGATCCCCGTGAACATGCCTTCCCTCCCCGTGGACCCTGCGCTTGGGGGCAATAGTGCACCACACCGCGGGCGGCGATGCCCCGGCAATCGGACACGCCCCGGACACGCCTCGGACACGTCTTCGCGTGCCTGTTCCTCTGTTCCCTGCCCGGTTGTCGCCCGCTCAGCCCTCCGGATGCCGCCCCGGCTCCCCGGGGCGGGCGGCGCGGGCGCCCCGGGCCGCCGGACCGGGCCGCGAGCGGCCGTCCACGGCCTTCCGCACGGCCGGGGCGCCGACTCGGGAGGGGGACGGCGGCCGCGCCGGTCCGCTCGCCGGGGTGCGGGGCGACGGGCCCTGCACGGCGTGCCACCCGGGGTACCCGGCCCGCGCGGTCCGGGCCGCCGTCCGCCTCCGGCGCGAGCGGGCGGAGGCGGTGGCCGAGCGGCTTTCGGAAAGTCGACGCCGGGGCCCGTTCGGCGACGAGCCGCGCACCGGCGCGCCGCACCGCCGGAAGGGCGGGCCCGACCGGACCGGCGCGGCGGCCGTCAGCGTGCGGCGGGCGGGGGCGGCGCGCCCCGGCCGACCCGGACGCGGCCGCCCTCGTACTCGGGCACCAGCTCCACCTGCACCTGATGCGTCGTCTGGCGGTCCACCTGGCCGCCCAGTTCGGCCGTCACCACCCCGATGCGCAGCCCGCCGCGGCCCGAACCGGAGCGGTGCACCTGCACCGTGAACTCCAGGTTGACCCTCTCCACGGTGAACCCCAGCGCGCGGCCCTCCGCCTCGTCCCGGGCCTTCTCCAACTCCCCGCGGATCTGCCGCACCACCTCGGCCAGCCCCACGAAGTCCTCTCCGTCCGCCATCGCGCAACCCCCCCGCGGTCGTCGGTTTCCCGAACGTCGAGTATGGGGCAGAAGAGGCCTTCCGCGTATAGTTTCGGACCATGGTTGCTGACGGGGGTATCAGCGTCGATCCTTCCTCGAAGACCCCGCCGTGGGCGGTCCGCATCCGGTGGAGCAACGGCGAAATCGCGGGCGCGGGCGTCCTGTTGGCCCCCGACCGCGTCCTCACCTGCGCCCATGTCGTCGCCCCCGGCGCGCACGTGACCGCCGAGTTCGTCGGCGCGCCCGGGCCCGACGTCCCCACCGTCACCGCCCGGGTCGACGAGGACGCGTACGTCCCCGAGACCCGCGACGCGGACGACGACCCCAGCGGCGACGTGGCCCTCCTCCGGCTCGAACACCCCAGGCCCGCCCACGAACCGGTCTCCCTCCACCGGCTGTCCGCGCCGAACCGCGCGGTCCGCATGTACGGCTTCCCCTACGAGCACAACGGCGGCATCTGGTTCCGCGCCACCATCATCGGCGGCTGCGGCCGCGACGGGCAGGTCCAGCTCGGCCCGCAGACCCCCGGCGAACTGGCCAGCCCCGGCTGCAGCGGCGCCGGCGTCGTCGACGACCTGACCGGCGAGGTCATCGGCATCGTCCTCACCGGCCTGCGCGACCGGCACGGCAACTCGTTCTCGTTCATGAGCCCCGCCGAGACCATCGTCCGGCACCTGCCGCAGGTCGCCGCGTGGACCCGCGGCCGCACCGCCGTCGACGACCGGCTCCGCTCCCGCACCGGTGGCGAGCCCCCCGCACCGGCCCTCGACGAGCCGTTCGCGCAGCGCCTCGCCGCCTGGCTGCGGGGCGACGGGGAGCAGGTGAAGATCAGCCTCGTACGCCCCGGGGACCACGCCCGCGCCGCGACCCTGCGCCGCGCCATCACCCTCGCCGACCGCGAGTTACGCACCACCGCCTCCGTCGACCGGGCCTCCCTCGACCCGCCCGGCACCGTCCCCTCCGCGGGCGGCCACGACCTGGCCCTGGACGTCACCGGCAGCACCGCCGCCGAGACGGCCGAGCGCATCGCGGAACGCATGGGCCTCTGGCAGCACCCCGCCGACCCCGCCGCCGAGCGGATCAGGACCGGCGGCGTCACCCTCACCCTCGTCGTCGTCGGCGTCGACCGGGCCGTCGACCCGCCCGCCCTCCTCGACCTCCTCGCCGTCCTGCGGGAGCGCGGCAGCCGCCTCCTCCTCGTCTTCCACGACACCGGCACCTGCTACGAACGCGCCTGGTCCGACCTGGTCACCCGGCCCGCCCAGGAGCGCCGCGCCCGCCTCGTCGCCCGCCTCCGGGAGATCACCGGACCGCTCGCCGCGTCCCTGGGCGACGCCATGGCCACCGTACGGGCCGACGACCCCGAGGCTGTCCACGACGCCCTCTACCGGGCCGGCGGCGCCCTGCACCTCCTCACCGCCGAACGGCCCCCCGCGCCCGGCGAGGGCCCCGACCTGGCCTCGTTCGAACGGCTCACCGACCGGCTGAGCACCCGCCTCCACGCCGCCGCCGGCCGCCTCGACGCCCTGTGCCGCCGCCGCGGCGAGCTCATCGGCCGCCTCGACGGCTACCACGCCCTCCACCGCGGCCTCACCGAAGGCGCCGAGGACCTGGAGGCCGACACCCTCCACCGGCGCGCCCACCGGCTGCTGCGCGCCCGGCCCTGCGACGTGCGCGCCGCCGAGGAGGCCGTCGACGCGTACACCCACCTCGTCGAGCGCGTCGACCGCGCCGGGCACGAGCGGGACCGGGGAGGTGCCGCGCCGTCATGACGACACCCGCCCCCACGCCCTGCACCCGGGCCGGCTGCACCGGCACGCTCATGGTCACCGGCTTCTGCGACACCTGCCACCGGCTGCCCCCCGCCCTGGCCGCCCCCGCGCCCACCGTCCCCGAGCCTCCCCCCTTCGCCCCCACCGCACCGGAGCCCGCCGCCCCGCGCCCCGCGGCCCCCGCCGGCCCGGCCCCGCTCGACCGCGACGGCCTCGTCCTCCTCCCGCACATCACCGCCCCCGACCCCGGGGTGGCGGCCGGCACCACCGCCCGCCCGCCCACCGGCGGCCGCCGCTGCGGCTTCGAGAACTGCACCGGCACCATCGGCATCGGCTACGACGGCGGCCCCGCCCCCGACCACGGCTTCTGCCCCGAGTGCGGCCGCCCGTACTCCTTCGAGCCCCGCCTGCGCCCCGGCGACACCGTCGGCGGCCACTACCGCGTCCTGGGCTACCTCGCGGCCGGCGGACTCGGCTGGGTCTACCTCGCGGAGGACACCAAGGTCCCCGACCACCTCGTCGTCCTCAAGGGCCTCATCAACACCAGCGACGCCGTCGCCCGCCGCTCCGCCGTCGAGGAGCGCCGCTCCCTCACCACCCTCCACCACCGGGACATCGTCCGGATCATCACCTACGTCCAGCACCAGGCGCCCGGCGACGACGAGCCGACCGGCTACATCGTCATGGAGTACATCGCCGGCCGCTCCCTCGCCTGGATCCGCTACGCCTCCGACGAGGAGCTGACGGAGACCTTCGGCCGGCCCTTCGGGATCGACCACGTCCTCACGTACGGCTGCAAGATCCTCGGCGCGCTGGAGTACCTCCACGACCAGGGCCTCCTCTACTGCGACATGAAGCCCGACAACGTCATCCACTACGGCCGCGACATCAAGGTCATCGACCTCGGCGCCATCCGCCGCGTCGACGACCGCGCCTCCGGGCTCGTCTACACCCGCGACTACGCGCCGCCGAAACGGGAGCGCGACCGGCGCGGCTTCCACGTCGACACCGACCTGTACACCGTCGGCCGCACCCTCCAGGCCCTCGCCACCCGCGCCACCCCCGCCTCCGGGCTCGCCGCCCGCTCCTTCGACGCGCTCGTCCGCCGCGCCACCCACCCCGAGCCGGCCGCCCGCTTCGCGTCGGCCGCCGAGATGTCCCGCCAGCTGTGGGAGGTGCTGCGCGAACACCAGGCCCTGACCTGGCACGAGCCGTACCCCGAGCGGTCCACCCGGTTCGCGCCCACCGCGGCGCTGTTCGGCTCCGCCCTCGGCACGCCCCCGGACCTCGGCCACTGGACCGCCGCCCCGGACGGACCCCGCACCCTCCCCGTACGGGCGCCGGACCCGCGGGAGGCCGCGCGGGGCCTGCCCGTCCCCCTCCCCGACCCGGACGACCCGGCCGCCGCCCTCCTCGCCGGACTCGCCGCCCGCAGCCCCGGGCGCATCGCCGAACAGGCCGCGCACGACCCGGCGTTCGGCACCGTCGAGACCGCGCTGTGGCTGTGCCGCGCCTACGCCGACCGGGGCGCGCCCGGCGAGGCCGAACGGTGGCTGGGCACCGCCGGGCGGCTGGGCGCGGACGAGTACGACTGGCGGATCCCCTGGCACCGCGGGCTGCTGCGCCTGGCGGAGGGCCAGGTACGCGCGGCGGAGGAGGAGTTCGCGGCCGTGTACGCGGCGCTGCCCGGCGAGTGGGCGCCCAAACTGGCGCTCGGCTACTGCGCCGAGTACCTCGACGCCGACGAGCAGCGGACGCGGGACTACTACGAGGCGGTCTGGCAGCGCGACCGCACGCAGGGCAGCGCGGCGTTCGGCCTGGTGCGGGTCCACCTGCGGCGCGGCGACCGGCGGGGAGCCGTCGCCGTCCTGGACGAGGTGCCCACCACCTCCCGCCACCACGACGCGGCCCGCGTCGCCGCCGTCCGGGTGCTCGCCGGCCGGCTGCCGGGCGGCGGCCCCACCGCGGCGGACCTGCGCGGGGCGGCCGACCGGCTCGCCGAGTCGGCCCGCACCGGCGAGGACGCCGCCGCCCGGGCCCGCCTCGTCACCGAGGTGCGGGAGAACGCGCTCGCCTGCCGGCCGCCCGGCGGGTGGGGGATCGGCTTCCCCGCGGGCGAGGTGCTCGGCCCCGAGGACAGCGTCCCGGCGCTGAGCGGCCTGCTCTCCCGCTCCCTGCGGGCCCTCGCCGACCAGGCGCACGACGGCGACCTGCGGGGCGACCTGCTGGACCGGTCGTACGCGGTCCTCCCGCCACCGCGCCTGCGGCTCCCACGGGCGGGCCGCCGGGGGAGGCAGCGGGTCTGAGGGGCCCGCACGGGACCACGACACGCCGGGGGAGACGGGCACCGAGTCGAACACGAGCACCGAGACGAACGGGCACGGAAGGCGAACGAGCACCGAGACGAACGAGCACGGAAGGCGAACGGGCCCGGAGGACGGCCGCGAGGAACGGACGAGCGCGGCCGGCGGACGGCCGCGGGGGCGAACGCACGCGACGAGGGGGACGCGAGGGACATGACGCCGGACAGCACCGCGGGCGGCACGGCGAGAGCCACGGCCGACCTGGAGATCAGCCAGTGGAAGTACCTGTCCACGGAGGCCCGCGAACAGGAGATGCACGTCGTGCTGACCGTCCGCGTCGACGGCACGGGCGGCGCGGTGGACGGCACCGGGGGCGGGGACCGCGGCCCGCTGCTCGCCGAGGTGCTGGTCGTCGACTGCTCCAGCTCGATGACCTGGCCGCAGGAGAAGTTCCGCGCCGCCCGCCAGGCCGCCGCCGCCGCGATCCGGATGCTGCCGGCCGGCACCCCGTTCGCCGTCGTCCAGGGCACCGAGGGAGCCGCCATGGCCTACCCGGCGGCGCCGCGCATGGCCGCCGCGTCCGCCGGGCACCGCCGCCGCGCCGAGTCCGCCGTCCACGGCCTGGTGGCCGGCGGCGGCACCTGCATCGGCGCCTGGCTCGACCTGGCCGGACGGCTCCTCACCGAGCAGGACGCGCCCATCGGGCACGTCCTGCTCCTGACGGACGGCAAGAACCAGCACGACAGCGAGATGCCGCTCGACGCCGTGCTCGACACCTGGGAAGGCCGCTTCGTCTGCGACGCCTGGGGCATCGGCGACGGCTGGGACGCCCAGGAACTGCTGCGCATCGCCCGCCGGCTGCACGGCGGTGTCGGCGCCGTACGGGAGGAGTCCGCGCTGCCCGGCGAGTACGAGAAGCTGACCGCCCGCCTGCTCACCAAGGCCGTCCCCGAGCTGACCGTCGAGGTCACGCCCGTACCGGGCACCACGGTCCGCTACCTCAAGCAGGTGTTCCCCACGGAGGCCGACCTGGAGCCCGCCGGCCGGCCCGAGCCCGGCGGCACGCACCGCTTCACCACCCGCGCCTGGGGCGACGAGACCCGCCGGTACCACCTGTGCCTCTCCACCGACCCCACCGGCCGCCCCCGGCGCGAGGACCTGCAACTGGCCGTCGTCTCCCTCGCGCTGCCCGCCGCCGACCGCGGCGTGCGCCTGCCGCCCCCGCGCCCCTGCGTCGTCCACTGGACGGAGGACCCGGCGCTCTCCCGGCACACCGACACCCAGGTCGCCCACTTCCAGCTGTACGGGGAGCTCGGCCAGGCCGTCGCCGCCGCCGCCGACGCCTACCGCAGGGGCGACCGAGAACGCGCCGAACACCACCTGGGCCGCGGGGTCCGGCTCGCCCACACCGTCGGCGCGGCCCGGCCGCTCGCCGACTTCGCGCGGCTGGTGGAGGTCGTCGACGCCGCCGCCGGACGGGTCCGGCTCCGCCCCGACCTGGCCCCCGTCGACTTCGAGCACCTGATCACCACCAGCAGCCACAGCACGTACGGCCCCGAACAGGACGGCGACGCGCCGGAAGGCCCCGGCGGGCCGCCCACCGCGGGCACCGCGGCCGGCCCCGGCGCCGCCACCCTCCCGTGCCCGGCGTGCGACGGGCGGGCACCGGTCACCGCCCGGTTCTGCCCCCGCTGCGGCCACCGGCTCCGGGAGCGGCCGTGAGCACCACCGCGAGGGACCTGCGCGTCCGGCTGTCGCGGCTGCTCGTCCTCGGCCTGGCCACCACCCTCGTGGCCTTCGGGGCCTTCCGCGCCGTCCACGACGACGCGGCCCGGCTCGCCGCGTCCAGCGCGCCCGGCGTCCTCGCCGTCGACACCGCCGAGTCCGCCCTGGTCCAGGCCCGCGACGCCGCCGCCGAGGCCGACCTGCAAGGGGCGGGCACGGGCACCTTCCACACCCACGTCTCCGTCGCCCACCAGGCCCTCGCCCTGGCCGCCTCCGAGAACGTCACCGGCCTCGACGGCCGCCGCACCCTGCAGACCGTCACCGGACTGATCGCCGTCTACTCCGGCTGGGTCGAGCAGGCGGGCCGCGAACCCGGCGGCTCCCCGCTGCGCGCCGCCTACCTGCACTACGCGAACCGCGTCCTGGAGACACCCGACACGGACGAGGACATCATGGGCCGCCTCGCCGAACTGCGGAAGGAGCAGCTGGAGGTGGCCGAACGGCAGGCCGCGCCCGGATGGCCGCTGACCGTCGCCTGGACGGCCGCCGCCGTGCTGTTCACCCTCCTGTGCGCCGCCCTGTGGGAGACCCAGCGGTTCACCCGGAGCCGCTTCCGCCGCCTGGCCGACCCGGCGCTGCTGGCCGCGACGGCGCTGTGGGCGGCGGGCGCCGCGACCCTGGTGTGGCTCACCCTCCGCACGCGCGCCGGCACCGCGGACGCCCTGCGCGAGCTGAGGGGCGAGCCGACCGGCGACGGCATCGCGACGGCCGGGGCACGGGTCGCGGAGTACCTGGCCGACGCGGACGTACGGGCGGCGGCGTCCGACGGGATCCTGGTGGGAGGGGTGGCCCTGGTGGCCCTGACCGTGAGCGGCCTGCTGCCGCGCATCGCCGAGTACCGCGTCCGGAGGCACCGATGAGCGGCCGCCGGCGCCGGTACACGATCGTGGGGCTCTGCCTGGTCCTGCTCGCCACCTGCGTGGCCGTGGGCGCGCAGTGGTGGACGGGCCGCTGGAAGGGCTCCGTCACGGTGCTGGGCAACTGGACCGGCGGCGACGAGGAGCGCTTCCGCCGCGACGTGCTGGAACCGTTCGAGCGCAAGCACCGCATCCGGGTCGTGTACCAGGGCAGCTCCGCCGAGAGCCAGGTGCTCGCCGCCGACGTGGCGTCCGGCACGCCCCCCGACGTGGTCATCATGCCGGGCCCGGGCGAGCTCGCGGCGTACGCGGCCCAGGGCCGGCTCAAGCCCCTGGACGGCCTGTTCGACCCGGACCACTACGACCCGGGGTGGGCGCCCGCACTGAAGGGCGGCGTCCACTGGATCCCCGTGAAGGCCGACCTGAAGAGCATGGTGTGGCATCCCGGCGCCCTCACGGAGGCCGAGGCCGCCCGCATCGCCCGGGACCCGGGGGAGTGGTGCCTCGCCCTGGAGTCCGGTGCCACGTCCGGCTGGCCGGGCACCGACTGGGTGGAGGACGTCCTGCTCCAGCAGGCCGGCTGGGAGACGTACCAGAAGTGGGCGACGGGCCGGCTGCCCTGGACGGACCCGGCGGTGCGCAGGGCCTGGACGACGTGGGGCGACCTCGTCGGCGCGGGCGACCGGAGGCGCGTGGAGCGGGCGCTCCTCGCCCCCTACCAGGACCCGTGGGGCGGCGAGCGCCCCGCCTGCGCGCGGGAACGGCTGGAGCACCAGGCGGCGTTCGTCCGCTCCGGCGCGCACTGGACGGCGGTCCGCGGCCGGTACGTCCACGCCAAGGCCGTGATCCCCGGCGCCCGGCAGGACCTGACGGCGTGGGAGGTGTCCGGCGACCTGGCGGCCATGCTGCACGACACCCCCGAGGCGCGGGCGCTGGTCCGCCACCTCGCCGACCCCGGCACGACCCAGCTGGGCTTCACCGCCAACCGGGCCGTCCCGGCGGGCACGTACGACGGGGACCCGACGGCCGAACGCATCGACGCGACCCTGCGCGGCCGCGGCACGATGCGCTGCTGGGACGCCTCCGACGCGATGCCCCCGGCGATGCGCGACGCCTTCCACCAGGCGGCGCTGCGGTTCCTGGCCGACCCGGGGGAGCTGCCGGCGCGGCTGGCGGTGCTGGAGGAGGTCCGCGAGCGGCACGGGCGGGCGGAGTGGCTGCCCTCGGCGTGCGGCAGCGGCTGAACCCGCCCTCCCCCCGCCCTCAGCACGCCCCGAGGGCCCTCCGCAGCGCCTCCCCGGCGAGGCCGACGGCCGCGTCGTTCGTGGCCTGGGCGAGCATGGCCGTGTGGATGGGCCCGCCCTGCGCGAGGTGCCGGTCGTACGGCAGCGTCAGCACGCTCACCCCCGGCTCCCGCAGGTGCGCGACGGCCGTCTTCGGGTCGAGGGTCATGTCGGGGGCGCCCGACGTCAGGACGACGACGGTGCTGTCGATCGCCCGCCGGTGCGGCAGCCCGCCCAGCCAGTCCAGCACCACACGCGTGCCGTTGACGCCCTCCGCGGTGCGCGGCGCGACGATCACCCGGGCGTGCGCGGTGTCCATCGCCGTACGGGCGACCTCACCGGGCAGCGTCTCGCAGTCGACGACGGTCACCGCGAAGTGGCGGCGCAGCGCCAGCGACACCGTCCGGTACGTCGGCACGTCCAGCGGCGGCCCGACGCGGCCCTGGCTCGCCGGGAGCAGCCAGCCGCCGTCGGCGACGGGGACGAGGTAGCCGGTGATGTCGTTCAGGTCCATGCGGGGCGTCAGGATCCGCGCCAGCTCGGGGCAGGACCACCGTACGGACGGGGCGCCCATCCGCACGGCGAGCGTACCCAGCGCGGCGTCGGCCTCCAGGGTCAGCACCGGGTCGGGCCGGTGCCGGGTGAACGTACGCCCCAGGAGCGCGGCGACCGTCGACTTGCCGACCCCGCCGCGGATGGACGTCACGGCGATGACCCGCCCGCTGGGAACCGGCAGCCGGACCTCCGGCCCGCCGCGGCCGCGCTCCCCGGGCTCCTTGACGGCGGAGGCGGCCAGCCCGCGCAGCGACCGCCCGACCCGCCGCGCCGCCGAGTCGCCGTGCTGGGGCCGCCCGAGGGCGGACGCGAGCCGCGGGTCGACCACGGGCACGGATTCGGGCGCGGGCAGGGACACGTACGGCCTGCGCATCAGGTGGTCGCCGTGAGTCATGCCGTACTCCTAAGCGAGGGTGCCGAGGACACCGGTGGCGAGCGGGAACAGCGGGCGGGAACCCCCGGTTGCGAGCGGGGCACCGGCCTCGGGCCACCGCGCCCCGCGCCCACCGGCGCGAGCGGTCCGGGTCCGCGGACGGCCGGCCCCCCGGCGGCCCGGGGAGACACCCCCGGCGGCGGTCCGCGCGACACCGGCGGCCGCCCCGACGGCGCTCGCCCCGGCGGCGCTCGTCCCGGCGGCCCCGCGCGTACGCCACCCCCACCCGGCTTCCGTCTCCGCGCCCACCGCGGCGGCCCCCACTGCACTCACGCGTTCGAACCTACCATCGGCCCCCGCCCCCCGACCGGCAGGAGAAAGCCGCCGCCGGCCGGGCCGACGACGGCATATCCCCACACACCCAACACCCCGGAGCGAAGCCCCCGAACGCCCCCTACGCCGCACTCACCCCCGCACCCCCACGGCCTCAGCCGGCGCCGGCGCCCTCCTCGGCCTCCTGCACCTGCCGCTCCAGCTCGTCCTTGTTCATCGAGGACCGCCCCTCGACGCCCAGCTTCCGCGCCTTCTCGTACAGTTCGGCCCGCGTGGGCCCCTCGCCGCCCCGCCGCCCGGAGCCCTGCCCGTCCCCGGTACCGTCACCGACGGCCGTCCCGGCGAGCTCCTCGGACCGCTGCCCGGCGAACTCCAGCCCTAGCCGCTGCAGCCGCTCGGCGTCGAAGGTCCGGCTGAGCACGGGCAGCAGCTCCTCTTCCTCCTCCTGCACGTGGTGGCGGACGGCGTCGACCCACTTCTCCAGCTCGCGGTCGAACTCCGCGCTCTCCCAGTCCAGTTCCAGCAGGTGCTTGCCCAGGTGCTCCGCCTCGTGGTGCTCCTCGGTCGCGTGCCGGACCTCGTCCTTCTCCCCGGCCTCCTCGGCGAGCGCCGGGTAGACGCACTCCTCCTCGGCCCGGCTGTGCGCCTCCAGCATGGCCACGGCCAGCGGCAGCGCCAGCGGCCGCGAACTCCTCTCCTTCTTCATCATCTCGAAGAGGCGTTCCAGCTCACGGTGGTCGGTCTTGATCATCGTGATGACGTCATCGGCCATGGCGGGCCCTTTCGCTTTCGACGATCCAACGGTGCCGTGACCGTGTTGCCCGAAAACCCGCCCCAATGCCTCCCCGCCGAACTGCCCCGGTCGAGCCACGCACCACACCGCGGACCGAACGGCCGGCGCCACACACCCCCGCGGACCACCGGCACGCCGAAGCTCCGCCGTACGAGGGCGACACGGCACGGCCACCTGCTCGACGGAACCCCACCACGGGACCGGCCCAACGGGCGAGGGAACCGGACCCGCCGGGCGAAGCCCGCGACACGGAAGCCGTCGGCGCACTCCGGCGGGGCACGCCTCCCACCGCCGGTGCCGCCCGGATCGGCGCCCGACAGCCCGGGCCGGCATGGAGCACCACGTCCTCGCCGTGCGCCGGCCTTCCGAGGGAGCGCGCCTCCGGCGTGCGAAGCGGAACGGAGGACCACGAGGGGAGCCGGGCGCAGCCTCCTCCGCGCCGCATCCACGGTTCAGGCCGCCGGGTCGCAGGCTCGCTGCCCGGTGCCGTGCCGCCTTTCGCCCGAGGCCGGCCGGAGAGACGATGGAAGTGGTTCAGCCAGGGGGCAAAGGAGGCATCGTGTCCAGCGGACACGGTGTGCGACGTGGGGCGGCTGTGACGACGGCGCTGGCGCTCAGCCTGGTCTCGGTCCCGGCTGCGGCCGGCGCCCTCCCGAGTGAAGGCCACAGGGCGGTGCCGACCCCGTGCACCGACGCCACGCAGCCGGTGCGGCCGGCACAAGGTTTCGAGGGCCTGTACGAGTTGTTCTACAACGTGGATCAGGACTGTGCCACGCTCACCAACATCTCCGCCCGCACGGACGCCAGGAACGGCAGGGTGCTCCTGCTGACCGGCCAGGGCGAGATCATGAAGCCCATCCGCTGGGCCGACATGAGCGAGCTCCACTGGATCCGCCAGACCACCGCCAGGGCGGCGGAACAGGCATTGGCGGAGCAGGGGGACACCGGCTCGGTGGTGATCCTGCCGGATGAAAGCGTCAGCTATTCCCCGGCCGACGCCCGGTACTACAACATCCGCGTCGCCGACGCTCACGTCACCCAGGCGGCCAAGGTCTCCGAGAGCCTTGCCGCACAGGCCGCGGTCGACGCCTTCAAGAACAGCTCGGCCGAGGGGCGCAGTGGTCTCACGAACACCATCGCCACATGCGCGATCGCCGCGAAGCAGACATGGCGGGAGGTGGAGCAGAACCCGAGTAATGCCGGGCTCTCCGACGTCCTCACCCGGATGACGCAGCATCCTGAATGCAAGAACGCTTATGCCGCCATCGACGCCGTCAAGAGGGTCAGTATGACCATCCCGAAAGGCGAACAAAGCTGGCGCCAGAAGATGAAGAACTTCGCAGACCAATTCGACGACGTGTGGTCGAAGAGCATCCTGGACGACGCCAAGAAGGCGGGCCGAATCTTCATCCGAGCGGTTCCCTGAAACCACCCGCAAACCAAACGACGCGGCGTGGCGGCGGGCCGACCCGGCGCACCCCGGCCCTGAACGTCGGGGACCTCCCGTAAGGGAGGTATGACGCTCCTCGCGGACGCGTCAACGTCAATGAGGCGGCTGCCTACTTGAAGATTCCTGACTCCTTGGAGGGGGAGGGGGTATGGCCCGAGTGGCAGAGAGATTCCGATCCCGAGAGGGGAGCCTTTCCGAGGGGGATTCCGCTCACCCCCGAAGGAAGATTTGACGCCCATATGTCAATTCGCCCCATGTCGGCCCACTGTGGAATTCATCCGCAACAGACACCCCCAAACCCAAAAGAGAGGCGCGCGCCGTACAGTTCAGGTGGCAGAACGAGGCTTCACCGCCTCGGCTTGGTGGTGGCCGGCAGTCGAGGAAGCAGCCGGGCGGCGCGTGCCGAACAGGCCGTGACCCAGGAGTCGCCCGGGCCGCACTCACGGATGCGTCGGAAACGTGTCGCGGACGCTAGGAGGCAGCGAGAGAACCGGCTTCCGACCCCCTGTCGGCATCCGCCCCGACCGAACCACAGCCTCGGCTCCCTGGCCGGTGCACGCCCCCGGCAGGATGCACGAACCTGTGCGCATGGCTGCGGAGGGCCTGTGCGGCCCCTGTTGTCGCTGGTCACAAGGTTTCCCGGCCCTCGCTTGACCGGCGCCGTCGACAGCAGTCCGCATCCGACAGGGGCGGCGACTTTCCCGACCTGGCAAGATCGGGGAAAGAGGGTTGGTGGATCAGGGGGAGGTTCGGTGGGAAGCCTGCGTGTCGGTGACGTGTTTCGGTCCGCCCGGAACAGAGACCCGTCGATGGCCCGTATCGATGATCACCCGAATATCCACTACGTCACGGCTTTCACGGTCCTCGCTCAGATTCAGCTCAGCAAGGGAATCAACCCGATCGCCAAGGCCAAGGCTGTCGACGGGCAGCGCCGTCCGGCCGTCCTGATCCGTTCCAGCCCGTGGAAGGCCGGAACGGATGAGACGCCCTGGCATGACGTGTTCGACCTGGACAACGGCCGCGTGAGCTATTTCGGAGACCACAGGGTCGAACACGCAGTCCCGGTGGGCACGACTCAAGGCAACGCAGTGCTACTGGAGGTGCTGAGGGAACATCAGGCGACCACCCCCGAAGAGCGTGCGCTGGCCGCACCGCTGCTGCTCTTCGCAGCGGTATCGCGTAACGGGACTCCGAAGGGATACGTCGAGTTCTGCGGCGTGGCGGTTGTCGAAGGTGCCGAGCAGGTCGAGCAGGAGGCGAAAGGAAGGTTCTTTCCCAATTATCGCTACGATCTGAGTGTCATGGACCTGACTGCGGAAGGAGATCGAGTCGACTGGACGTGGATCGAGGATCGCGGAAGGCCCCGGCTCTCGGCTGCAGAAACGCTCCAGCGCGCTCCTCGCTCCTGGCGTCAATGGGTGGAGCAAGGGCATGCCGTGTTGCCCGAGTTGCGACGACGGCCCGCACGCGCAGGCAATGGCTCCGGTCGGGGTTCCCAGGGCGATGACCAGGGCCCCATGGCGCTGTTTCCCGTCCCTCGCCGACCGAACGACTCGGCTCCGACTCTTCGTGCACCGACCGGGGCGCCGGAGAATCTGACGGTCGACATGCTCATGCAGAAACTGAGAAACCTCAAAGTCCACCAGAGGAACGGCCGGCAGAGCAGGCACAAGCCGCTCGCCTTGCTGTGGGGTATCTCCCGTGTCGCTGCAGGAAAGCCTCCTCTTGCGCCGTGGCGGCAGTTCCGCGACGAGGTAGGAGGGCTGCTGGCCGAGTTCGGCCTTCCCGACTCTTCTGTGACCCCGGAGTACCCGTTCTGGCACCTGCGGACGAGTCAACTGTGGGATGTCCATGGCGTGCCACCCGAGCAGACTCACAAAGTGCATGCGGCAACGTTCGACAGACTGAATCCTGAGGGGGGAATGGTCCGGCAGGCCGAGAGGCTGCTGAGGGACGCCTGCGTGCGGTCCGAAGCGATCGCCGTCCTACGGGAGACCTATCTTGCCGACATCGACCAGCACACCCTGATGGAACGGTTGGGGCTGGCCGGTTACGAGAGAGCGAGCGGCGTCGTGGACTTCGCAGAGGACCACGAGAGGGAAGCCGACCCCGCCACACGGCGTACGGTCGCCTCATCTCGTATCGTCCGCGATACCGCTTTGGCGGCCCAGGTGAAGAAGCTGCACGGCGACCGCTGCCAGGTCTGCGGCCTACAGCTGCCTACGCGGTTCGGCACTTATAGCGAAGCCGCCCACATCCGCGGCCTGGGCCGTCCCCATAACGGCCCCGACGAACTGTCCAACCTACTGGTGCTGTGCCCGAACCATCACGTCCAGTTCGATACATTGGCGATCTACGTCGACTCGACCGGCATCGTCCGCACGACCGCCGACGGCAGATTCGTGGACAGACTTCGCCGGCACCCCGCTCACCGGCTCAGCGCGGCTCACCTTCGCTACCACCGGGCCCTGTGCGGCAGGGACACGACTGACCAACGTGTCACTCTGCGCGATCAGGAACCTTCACCATAGGCGTGGCCCCGCTTGAGACGTCACCTCAATTGGTGAGGTGCCGTCGGATGAACGGTGCAGCCCCCGGGACGAGTACGGCGAAGATGGTCAGCCGTCGAAGGCCGGACTGAGCGGCGAGTTCGCTTCCTCGGTGGCTGCCCCGGATCAGGAGCACGGCGACGAGCACATCGAACAGCGCCGGCGACGACCAGGAGCGGTTGAGCCACCCTGATGTCCAGTCATACGGGTGCAGGCCGTGGCCGAGGAGTTCGGTGGCGTGTGCGGAAGCGCCGACGAAGAGCAGGACGGCTGCGATGCTGCAGGCTGATATGACAGCCCGGCATGGGGTGTGGTGCGTCCATCCGATCACGCTGTCGCTCGTTCCACCTGCAGGTGTCACACGTCGGCTGTCCATCTGCGGGAGCAGATGAGGGTGGCTGCGATCCCAGCGAAGACCGGGAAGTGCTCGGCCTTGTGTTCGTGGCGACGGTGCAGGCGGTGGCAGCCGCCCCGACAGGCCGTCGTGCGCTCGATCGCCCAGTTCTGGCAGCAGCAGGACGAAACGGGCTGAGAGCGACCTGGTGAGAACATTGAGCTCACCTGCTTCAGTGCTGGGCATGTCCTCGCGCCGTCCAGGTGCCGGGCCCAAAGCTTTTGGCCCTGACTTGCAGCGGCGCCCCTGAGGGCTTCTCTCTGAACAGCTCACGGCGGCCGACGCGCGGCCGCCCCTGGAGGCACACGCCCGCACCTACGCGAAGACCCCGGCCTCAGCGTTTCCGCTGGTGACGGGGTCTTTGGGCACCTCATGCAGGGTGCCCCCGGCAGGATTCGAACCTGCGCACACGGCTCCGGAGGCCGTTGCGTTCCTAGGAGAAGTAGCTGGTCGCAGCCCTGTGCGTTCCCTGAAGGACGCGATCCGTCCACGCATGGTCCACGGTGCCATTAGTGTTGCCCGGCAAGTCGAGGGTGGCTACGGGACAGCACAAAAGGGCTAAATCGTGACAAATGTGACAGTTGCCTCAGTTTTCATCTCCTGCTACGACGCCATGCAGCGTGGCGAATTGATTCGCCGCAGGACCAGGCGGGATAAAGAGTTCCACTTTCAGGATTGGGTCGGTGACCGAATCACCGAAACAGGATTTTCATGGGAAGTAACCAAGCGGAACAAATATCCTGACTACGTCATGACTGACTACCTCGAAGGATTCGAGGTGAAGGGCTTGGAGACTCCCGGAAGGCAGGCAGATTTCGACTGCAATAGCCAGCTCGCGACGGGCATGCACGAAGGGAGATCAGTTTACTACATCTTCGGACGCTACCCGAAAAGATTCGAGGGAGATCAGTTCCCAGTCCTTGACCTAGTAATCTGTCATGGTGATTTCTTGAACGCTCACCATGACTATGTGCATAAGAATGACAGCTTCCGCGATTTTGGATCCTATGGCGATATCTTGGTGCGTGATCGGAAGATGTATGTCGCTCCTACGCCTTATGCATTGGCGGATGGCCTGAATTCGAATTGCACATTGATCGCACCTAAGGGCGAGGTGCTTGACGGGGCTGATAGTCTGAGGGAGGTCGGCTCCTTGATTCGGGCCGATGCTGATAAGATTGCAGCTAAGTACACCTTCGACTTTCGCGATAACTCATTGCGCACGGAGTTGACAGATAATCCGACAGCCGGATTTACTCGCGCCTTCACTGCGTTTAGGGCAAAGAGTGATCCGGCTGGTGAAGTTGGCATGAAGCCCGTGAGGCGTATCCCACGACAGCCCCTACTGGATGAAAACGATGAACCATTCTGATCACTTGGCTCTTTTCGACGCTGACGTGCAATGTCATCGGGGCATCCCAAGCTCGTCCGCGCTAGAAGCGGCGTTTCCTGCGGTCGAACTCAGCAAGATCGCAGAGAATGAGTCATGGCGTAAGGAAGTTCATCGCCCGGCTACGAGTACTCATAAATGGTGGGCCAAGCGCTTGGGGAGTGTTTTCCGCGGCATCATTGCGGCTGCAGTAACTGAAGCAGACGGCGACGCCCTTAAGACTTACAGCAGCGCTACGAATCTTGATGGCTTGGTTGTGCTTGATCCGTTCGCGGGTTCCGGTACGACTGTTGTCGAAGCAGCAAAAATGGGCGCAAGCGTCATCGGTTCGGATATTAATCCGGTTGCTACTCTGGTTCAACGTCAGGCTGTACAGCAATGGGATGTTTCTGAATTGCGCCGAGCCTTCAAGCTTGTCGAGTCACAATGCCGTGAAGAGATTGATCGAGTTCATCGTACTGAAAACGGCGAGCCGGTTCTCTACTATTTCTGGGTCACAGTAGCCCACTGCCCCAATTGCGAGGTAAGCACCCGGCTTTTCTCGACCCATGTTTTCTCGCAGCACGCTTATCCTAAAAGGGTTCCTGAGGCGCAAATCGTTTGCCCGGTATGCTTGGACGTACAGGCTGGACGATACGACTTTGCATCAGCGGAATGCCGCAACGGCCATAAGTTTGAGCGCGTCGGCGCAGTGAATCGCACCCAAGTTACGTGCGCCAACGGGCATACCTCCAAAGTGCTTGATGCTTTGAAGGGGAAAGCCCCGAAGCGTGAAATGTATGCAAAGCTTGTTCTGGGGTTTGACGGGAAGAAGCGGTATGAACCCATCAACGCCTTTGATAGGTCTCTGTATGCAGAGTGCGTTGACCTGCTGCAAACCAATGAACGTGACCTCGTGCTGCCGGTTGGTCAACTTGAGCTGGGGGAGAACACCCGCCAGGCGATGCGGTGGGGATTCACTGAATGGCGTCAATTCTTTAATGAGCGGCAACTTTATTCGCTGGGGTTGCTCGGTTCTGCGATTCGTGATGTAAGCGCGGGCGATGCCGAGCGAGAGGCCCTAGTTGCACTATTCTCAGGAACGCTCGAATTTAACAACATGTTCTGTTCCTTCAAGGGGGAAGGGACAGGTGCCGTCAGGCACATGTTCAGTCATCACATCCTCAAACCTGAGCGTACGCCCCTCGAGGCACACCCTTGGGGCACACCTGCGTCGTCTGGATCATTTTCTACGCTTTTTCGTAGCCGAATTATTCGCGCACACGACTACAAGACGGATCCCTTTGACCAGGTGCTGATTAATGGCACTGTACAGAGGACCACAGGCTTGTCTGTCCCGTTCGAGGGGAAGCCCCTCGACGCATGGCCCGAGCAGGGGCTTAGAACCAGGCAGATTTACATCCGGAACGGTGATTCGTCCCGCACCGATCTGCCTTCAGGGTCCGTGGACCTCATCGTGACTGATCCACCCTATATGGATAACGTCCACTACTCGGAACTTGCCGATTTCTTCCACGCTTGGCTCATGGGGATGGAGCCTTTTTCGGGATACCCATCATTTTCCCAGACAACAAGAAGAATGGAAGAGGTGCAGAGCGCTGATCCGAGGCAGTTCGGTGATGCGATCTCGCGTGTCTGGGAGGAATGCGAGCGCATTTTGAAGCCGGGAGGCTTGTTGGCTTTCACCTTTCACCAGGCTCGCTTGACAGGGTGGGTAAGCCTTGTGGAGGCACTGACTAACGCCGGACTTGGGGTTACGGCTATTCAACCTATCAAGGGTGAGATGAGCACGAGTGTCACGAAGGGTGGAAGTGAACCCTCGAACCTTGATTCGATCATCGTATGCAGGAAAAGGAAAGAAATTCCTCCCGGTTCCAACTTGCCCGAGGCTGCAGCGGCACGAGGAGAGAGGCTACTGCGTGAATTGCAGGAGGCAGGTATTGACGTTGGCGTCGGAGACGTAAAATCGGTAATCCGTGGGCATGTGCTCGCGACTTACACGCTCGGTCAAGGACTGACTCTTTCAGACCTGTCAGAGCTGGCTGAGTCCCTGACGAGCAGGAGCGTGGTTCGTCTCTGCAGTGCGAGTGTCAGCAGCTGACGCGATGAGCTTTGTGGTTCAGCGGTAGCCAATGGAGCTTCGGCCGGCACTGATACGCGAGGTTGGCGTAGCGACTTTGGCCGGGAGCTGCTTTGGCGCGAGTGATCATGGCCCCGTAAGCTTCCGGCGCGTCGGGCAGTCTGTGGACCTGCCCGCTAAAGCACGACGTTGGGGCCATGATCTTCGAGGCTCGCGCCAAAGTGGCTGGCTAAAGTCGCGGAGCCGACCGTCCCAGGCACGGTTTTGTAACGTCAGGCGACTGATACCTATGCGCGACACAGGACGGTCAGGCTCTACGCGATGAACGGAGTGAACTGCAGAGATTGCTCTGTTCATCGCTCGCGTCGGTCACTGCACGCAGATCCGGGGCCCCTGAATCCCGGCCGCACGGGCTGGATAGGACCCTGCCATGAGGGATCGAGCTCTGCTGGTCCCACTGCATCGTTGCTGGAATTGACCGGATACGCCCCCGCGCAATTCGTGCTGTCGGGGCTCTGCGCGGATGGCGAGGCTTGCCAGTTATGGGCGAGAGGTCGACCAGGGCCTGTTGACATCGGCAGCGGTGATGGGTGATGACCTCAAAGGAGGATGCCGTTGCCGCGCTGATCAGGTGGTGTTTGCTGTCTCCTGCGGTCGACCGCTGTCGTGCTCGTCTGACGTTTCACCGGCAAGGGAATCAAGGAACTCCGCATCTGCAAGGAGCGCGGAGATCTCTGTGCTTAGAGAACTAACTTTCCCAACGAAGATTACGTCCGGCGTCAGCGTCATTCCGATGCAACCGTCCTCTGCTTGCAATGCATCCTTTGCCAGACAATGCGCTTGAATGTCCTCGTCTTTGAGAGTGTGGATTCTTGCTGCACGCAACCGTGACGATCCCTTTTCAATGCCGAAGACCGTGTCACCCACCGAGATTTCCGTGGCCTCTAGAGCGATGATATGAGCCTTTGGCTTCGCGTAGTACTGCTTGACGTAACCGACAAGCGCCGGGGATAGATGCAGGAAGGTTGCTTTTCTGATCTCGTCGAATATCGCGGTGACCAGCTTCTTGAGGACCTCGCAGATTGCTGTCAGGATGTCGGAACTAGCCAAATCGACGTAGTCTCCGTGAGCGATTTCATTTCGGCGACTTACCAAGTCCGCTAGAATGCTTTCGACATCCTTGTACAGTCCCGACAGGAGTCCATCCTGTAGCGTCTTGATATCGATCTTACCGATTGAGTCGCTAAAGTTTACGTTTACCCTCCTCAGCAAATCTGACAGCATGTCGCCTTTAAGGTTCCTGTCATGGAAGCTGAGCGCAATTCCGCTAAGGGTGTAGTCCTCCGCTCCGTCGAGACATGACGCCAAACTGCGTAGCATCTCATCGATATCGTTTCGATCTAGACGGCCGCCGCTATCCCTGGTAAGCAGTTGCCGGGCTTGGCTGTCATGGGCCTTTTGAATGTTCTCAGGCAAGTCTGTGTACTCGGGAAAAAAAGTGGCGCACAGGGATGCGTAACGCGCAATGATGTCATCCACGAACTGCTCGAGGCACCCATATAGATTGATGATAGACCCCGAGTAAACGAGGCGGCGCCATTCCGAGTTTCGTGCCGATTCCCTTGTCTCTGTAAGTGACTGCAGCTTCTCATCAAACTCCAGAGCTGAGAGGATTTCGTCAAAGCGCGCGAGAGCGGCCTTCAAGATTCCATGCATGCTCAGCTCCGGCCGTTCAAGTGGCCGTCAAGAAACCCTAGGTAAAGCTTGTTGCGCTCGGCTAGGTCGCGAGTATTGACCCTGCGACCGTCGATTCGATCTCCGTTTTCTTCGTAGAACCGGTCGATCCCTTCACGGATCGCGAATCGCTTATCCACTAGCTCGGTGCTTCGTGAGAGTCTTTGGCTAAAAGCAAGCATCAGAGGTTCGTACGCAACAATGGCCGGCTCTTCAATCCATTGCCACTGCCCGTTCCGGAAACGCTTTAGCCAGAACGCGCGGTGGGTCATGACTTGCTCTACCAGATCAGAGGTCTGAACGAACAATGCTCCCAGCTTGGTCAGAAGCTCGGGCTTGTACCCGTTCGCAGCCTTGAGGTAGGAGTCAAGGAAGAGTTTCAGATTTCTTGGGTTGCGCGACCCGGCAATCAATCTTTGCCGGTATGCGAAGAACCGTAGCACCAATTCGACGTCGTACATCGATCGGTAATAGGGGTGGTTTTCTGGTGACGATTCGCCCTCTTCGCCGTCTTGTTCATTGCTCGTAGTCGTAATACCCCAGAGGCGGCGAAAGCTAGGCGTCTCGGCCAGCTCAAGGCACAGGCGGTTCATAGGGCCCGGCAGCAGGGCATTCCGAGATTCCTGTGCAGTCAGATCTACGCCACCGCTATTAATGCGCTCGAAGACGAGCTGTTTCAGTAGATCTGCTTCGCGGCCTGAAGGTCCGCCAGTTTCATGCAAGAGAATGACAGCGCTAAGGTAGCGGCGGTCGATGCCGCGTTGCGACATTTCATCCAAGTCGGAGTAGCGCTTACCGTTATGCTGCGGGAAGTACTGGAGATCTCGGAGGGTGTAGCTATCTTTATAGAACTCAGAAATGGCAGTTAGGCGCTGAAGGCCGTCCATAACTTCGAACTTGCTGAGTTCTGCCTCGTAAAGGAAGATCGGAGGAATGGGCACGTTAAGCATGATGGATTCGATGAGTCTAGACTGCTTATCGGGGTTCCATCGATGGCGGCGCTGGAAATCTGGGTTTAGATTCCATTCTTTCCCTGCCACTAGGTCGGGAATCTGAGCGACCTGGTAACGGGCTTGTTCCGTCACGATGCGGAAGTCGCCTTGCCTGTGCTTCGCGGCTTCGTCTATTCTCTGGTCGATGTTCTCTTGAAAGTTAACTCGCTCACCAGGTAGAAGGATTGGAGACTGCCTTGCGGTGGCATCTTCCTCTACGGTGAAAAGGCTCTGATCGTGAGCTTGAGGTCGTGAATTTTGCTCCGCCATGTGATGCCACCGTTCGCTCTCTGTCGATCGCTCGAGATGAGTTGTATCCAAGCAGATCGTAAAGGCAGTCGGGGGCAGTCTGTATCGCACAAATGAGCGATCTCGGCAGATTTATTTGGGACAATATGGGTTAGGTGTCCGCAAAGGGGGCTCCGATGGTCCTGTCCTGGCTTCTCAGCGCGCGGCACGGGCGCCGGCCGGGCTGGAGCGGGGCGGAGACAGGAGCGCAGGCCCGGCCGGGGGCCGTGCCGCGCGCGGTGAGCGGAGCGAGCTGCCTTGAACCCGTAGAGAAGGTTGTAACTCAGTCCGCGTGGTGGGGATCGAAGCTGCCAGCGCAGAACGGAAGTTCGGTGTCCCGCCGGTGTGCGAGGGGCAGGAAGAGCACCGGCCGGATGGTCCATGTGATGTGGGTGCCGGCCTGCGTGATGGTCAGGGTGCAGGGTTCGGAGCGTATGAGGGCCTGGACGGTCTCAGTCCGTTCTTCGTACAGCCAGGTCCACACCTGCTTCGAAGCATCGGCGTCGAGTGCTGGTGAGATGGTGTGGAGGGCGATGGCGACCCATCGGCTTGCCTGGGGTGCCGAGTAGGCGTCGAAGGACGCCCGGAGTACCGGGGCCTCGGTGGTGGTGGGGTCCTGGGTCCAGCATTCGCACCAGTAGCCGCGGGTGAGGCTGTTCACGGCATCGCTCCTGTCGGGTGAGCCACGAGCACGTAGCGGGTGTTCTCGTCGTGGAAGGTGAGCTGGTAGCCGGTGCCTGCGGTCAGGTAGGCGAGGGCGCGTTCGTGCTCGGCCTCGTCGGTCAACCAGCACAAGGCCGGTTGCGCATGGGGGGCATCGAGCTGGTCCGCGACGTGCCGCGTGCGCTCCTGTAACCAGCGCAGTGCCAGGCGTGGGCTCGCTGCGTCGTGTGCTCCTAGAGGGATGGCGCCGACCTCGTGCAGGGGGTAGGCGGCGGCCCTGCACCGGTAGGGGAGGAACGGGCGGCGCGCGTCCGCTGCCCGATGGCGTGGGGGCCTCAGCATGGGTGCTCCTCTGGGGAGCCGGCCCCGGTGAGGAGTTCCGCGGTGACCGTGTAGCCGCCGTGGTGGTCGCGGACGACGACCCGGTGGGCGAGCGCGTTGACCATGCTCAGGCCCCGGCCGTGTTCGGTCCGCTCGCCTTGTTGCCGGGCCTTCGGGACCGTACTGGCGCCGCCCTCGTCCGTCACTGACAGGGCTACCACCCGCGGGGAGACGGCGACCGCCAGGTGGAAGCTGCCGGACTGCGTGCCGCTGGCCGTGTAGAGGACGGCGTTCGCGCTCAGTTCGCTCACGATCAGCTCGGCGTCGTCGACCAGGGGAGATCCGCGCAGGATGTCCCGGGTCCAGCGGCGGGCTCGGCTGACCTCTTCGGGGAAACCTGGGCAAGACAGTCCCCAGACCCGGGCCGTACTCGTATACTCGTGCATACAAGTTCCTTCATGCTGGTAGGCCGCCATGTGCAGCGGGTTCGGGCTAGACGAGTTTCACTCCGTCGTGGGCGCGGACGGCCGGCGGGGATATCGCGTCGAGTGCGTCCAGGACGCGGATCGCGTACGCCTCGTCGGCGAGTTCGGTGACCTCCTCACGGGTGGCCCAGCGCAGCGCGCGGGTCTCCTCGCCCGTGGTGGGCGTGCCGTCGGCGGCCTCGCAGCGGAAGACCAGGGAGACGATCAGGCCCTTCATGTTCTTGTAGACGCCGGTCAGGGTCGCGGGAAGCGCGATCTTGATACCGGTCTCTTCGAGAACTTCGCGCTGGAGGGCTTCGGGAATGGTCTCCTCGCGTTCGAGGACTCCGCCCGGAGGTTCCCAGTGGCCGTTGTCGCGGCGCTTGATCAGGAGGGCCCGCCCCTGGTCGTCGACGATGACTCCGGCGACGCTCACGGAATGCGGACGGTCGGTGCTCACGGTCCTCGGCCCTCTCGGCTGGCTAGGCTCTCCACCGTAGCAACAACACTCACCCACTCGTCTAGATACCTAAAGGAGTACACGTGCCCCCTCTCTCCTCCGGCCTGCTCGGCGCCCTCGACCCCACGAGCGATCGTGCGGTCTTCCGGCAGATCGCCGACCAGCTGCGCGAAGCCATCGACCGCGGCCGCTTCAAGGAGGGCGAGAAGCTGCCCTCCGAAGCCGAGCTCGTGGAGCACTACGGGGTGTCCCGGATGACCGTCCGCAACTCCTTCTCCGTCCTCCAAGGGGAAGGGCTCGTGCACGCCGAACACGGCAAGGGCGTCTTCGTGCGACCACGGCCGCCCGTGCGACGACTCGCCTCCGACCGGTTCGCCCGGCGCCATCGGGAGCAGGGCAAGTCCGCGTTCATCGTGGAAGCGGACGCGGCCGGCAGTCACCCTCAGGTCGACAGTCTGGAGGTCAAGGAGGAGAAGGCCAGCCAGGACGTCTCCACCCGGCTCGGGTCCGTGCGCCGCGTGCTCGCCCGTCGCCGGCGCTACCTGCTGGACGGCCGTCCGGTGGAGTTCGCCACGTCGTACCTGCCGCTCGACATCGCGCGCGGTACGCCGATCGCCGAACCCAATCCGGGGCCCGGCGGCATCTACGCCCGTCTTGAGGAGCTGGGCCACCGCCTGGACCACTTCGAGGAGGAGATCCGCGCCCGGATGCCCTCGCCGGCCGAGGTCAAGACGCTCCACCTGGCCTCCGGTGTGCCCGTGATCCACCTGATCCGGACCGCGTACGACACGGAGGGGCGGGCCGTGGAGGTCTGCGACACGGTGATGGCGGCGGACGCGTACGTCCTGTCGTACCAGCTCCCGGCGACCTGATCGCGTGGGCGGTGGCGGTGCGCGGGGGCGTCTCTCCGAACTCGTACACCCCAACAGGCATACTCGTATAGACGAGTGGGCAAGTTGTGTGGCAAGGTGGTTGTCGTTCCCGGAGATCGGGTTCGAAGGCCGCATCTTGTATAGACGAGTAGATGGGGAGAAGTTTTGCGTACCATCCGCGTGGAGACCTCGGCCGCGACGATCCTGCTGACCGAGGCCGCCGAGCCTAAGGTCCGCGACCGGCAGACGGGCGAGGTCGCCAAGGACGCCGTGAGCGGTGAGGCGCTGATGACGATCGGCGTCGTCTACATCGAGGACGGGGAATCGTCGCTGATCAAGGTCACGGTTCCGGAGAGCGGCGTTTCCGAGGGGCTGGTCCTCGGCTCGCCGGTCTCGCTGCCGGGGCTGGTGGCCCGCCCGTGGGAGAGCGTCTTCAACGGGCAGCAGCGGCACGGCATCGCCTTCCGCGCCGCCGCCGTCACCCCGGCCGCCTTCCCGGCCGCCGTGGGGGCCGCCTGATGACCGACCTGACGACGCTCCTGGAGGTGGGTGGCCCCCTCGCCGCACTCGGCGGCGGGGCCGCCTACGCCCGGGCCAAGCACCCGGCGGTCTACTGGTCCGCGGTCGGCCTGCCGGTCTCCACGGTCCGGCTGCTCGGCTCGTACGGCTCGGTCATGGAGGCGTGCGGCCTGACCGTGGCGCCCTCCCGGCTGCGGGTCCTGGCGGTCAAGGCCGCCACTCGCCGCGAGGTCCGGCCCGTGTCGCCCCGCCGGGGCATGATCCGGCCCACCTCGACCGGATTACGGCTCCGGCTGCGGCTCGCTCCGGGGCAGGAACCGGCGGACGTGGCGGCCTCGGCCGAACGGCTGCGGCACGCCTGGGGCGTCCACGCCGTGTACGTGAGGACGGTCAAGCCGGGTGTCGTCGAACTCCGGCTCGTCGGCTTCGACGTGCTGCGGCAGGTGCGGATGCCCCGCAAGGTCGACGCCGGGCTGTTGAAGGTGCCCGTCGCGCTGCGCGAGGACGCGACCCCCTTCGTACGCGACTACCGGACCATCCCGCACCAGCTCACCCTCGGCGCGACGCTGTCCGGCAAGTCCATGTACCTGCGTCACCTCGTCGCCGGCCTCGCCCGTCAGCCGGTCGCCCTGGTCGGCATCGACTGCAAGCGGGGCGTGGAGCTGGCGCCGTTCGCCGCCCGGCTGTCGGCTCTCGCGACCGACCCGGAACAGGCGGCCGAGCTGCTGCCCATGCTCGTGAGGGAAATGGAGGACCGGTACGACCTGATCAAGGCCCGGCAGGGCATCGCACCCGACACCCCGGCGGAGGAGATCACCTCCGACGTCTGGGGTCTGCCGGAGAACGAACGGCCCACACCGATCGTGCTGTTCGTGGACGAGGTGGCGGAACTTTTCCTCGTCGCCACGAAGAAGGACGAGGAACGCCGGGACGAGATGGTCACTCAGCTCATCCGTCTCGCCCAGCTCGGCCGGGCCGCCGGCATCTACCTGGAGGTGTGCGGGCAGCGCTTCGGCGCCGAGCTGGGCAAGGGGGCGACCATGCTGCGGGCCCAGTTGACCGGCCGCGTCTGCCACCGCGTCAACGACGAAGCCTCCGCCAAGATGGCGCTCGGCGACATCGCGCCCGAAGCGGTCATGGCCGCCTGTGCCATCGCCCCCGAACGGCCGGGCCTGGCCGTGGCCGGTGACACCTCCGGCGGCTGGTCCCGCATCAGAACCCCGTACCTCTCCCTCGGGGAGGCCGCCGACATCTGCCGCAAGGCGGCGCACCTGGTGCCCGACCTGCCCGCGCTCAAGCCCTTCCGGCCCGACGTGCCCGTACGGCCGGTCGAACCCCCGGCTCCGGTCGTCCAGCCGCGTCCGGCGACCGGCTGACCGCCCCCTTCCCGACCCGGTCGGCGTGACCGTCTCACGCCACGTCCCTACCCCTCCCATGCCCGAATCCGAAAAGGAGCCGCCGCATGCGCGTCCACCTGGCCCGCGTCGACGCGGTGCTCGTCCAAGCGGTCATCGCCGCCGCGCTGTCCTTCGCCCACCTGCACGACCTCGCCTCGGCGGCCGGGCAGGACGGGTGGAAGGCGTGGGCCTACCCCATATCGGTCGACCTGCTGCTCGTCGCTGCCTGGCGCCAGCTGCGGACCGGCGATGCGAAAGCGGCCGGGTGGTGCTGGTTCGTGATCGCGCTCGCCGCCTCCCTCGGCGCGAACGTCGCCACCGCCGGCCTGCTGGACATGGACCAGGTCCCGGCCTGGCTGCGCATCCTCGTCGCGGGCTGGCCCGCGGTCGCCTTCCTCGGCGGAACCCTCCTCGCCCACTCCCCGCCGCCGACGGCGGACAAGGAAACCGAATCCGCCCAGCGCGATGAGGACACCGAGGACCAGGAGGACGACTCCGAACCCCCGCCCGAGGAACCGTCCACCCGGCCCGCAGCCTTGGAAGCACCACCCGCGCGGCCCGCCGTGGCCGTTCCGGCTGCCCTGGTCGAGCACGCCCGCAAAGTCGCCGCCGAGCACCACGCCCGTACCGGAGCACCCATCGACACCTCGACCCTGCGCGCCCGCCTCGGCGTCCCCGCGCCCCTGGCCGAAGCCATCGCCGCCCACCTCTGAGAGGAGACCCGCATGACTGCCCGTCGCCGCTTCCGCTCCGTCATCCGCATCGGCCCGGTACAGGTCGGCACCTACTACGACGGCCGCGGCCGGGAGAAGCACACCGCCGTCTGCACGGCCCCGCGCTGCGGCTTCTCCGCCGACTACGACAGCCGCGCCGCCGCCGAGCTGGCCGCCCGCACCCACCGCTGCCCCGTCCGCTGAGAGGACCCGCACACCGTGACCGTCAGCCTGCCGCTCGTCGTCATCCTCGGCTTCTTCGCCTGGGGAGCGGTCAAGTTTCTCGGCGTCCGCACCTGGATCGTCGTCGTGATCGCCCTCTTCGGCTTCTGGCTCTCGCAGACCTTCATGGCCCCGGCCATCGAGTCCGGTACGCGCTCCGGCGTGGACATCATCAACGGCTCACATGACTAGACGAGTAGGTAAGAAGAGCTTCGCCGTGTTCCTGCCCAAGTACCCCGACAGCCCCACTCCGCCGCCCGCGCACACCCACACTGCGGCCGACCAGGTGCTCGCCCGGCGTCCGGTCCCGCAGGTCTCCGTCAACACCGGAGCGGTCGCGGCCCTCCTCGTCGGCGGCGTCGTGCTGACCGCGCTCCTGGCCGCCGTCGCCGTCACGGCCGTCTCCGTGGCCGTCGCCGCCGTGGTCCTGCGCTCGCTGCTCCGCGACCAGCACCGCCGCTGACGCACCGGACCCCCGGGGCGGCCTCGATACCGCCAAGCATCCGCCGCTCCGGGGCCCTCTCCCTCCAGCCGAACCAGAAGGAGAAAGCCATCATCACCCGCGCCACTCCGCCCCCGCTCCGCGAACTCGGCGAACTGGCCGCCCTCGGCACCATGCCCGCACTCCTGCGCCAACTCGCCGGCCTCGGCGGCTGCACGCACCCGATCCGCCTCGACGGCCACCGCACCGAGCACGACATCGACACCCGCACCGGCGAGATCGGCCGCGTCCTCCAGCACCTCGACTCGGCCGACCTCCCGGCCGGACAGCTCCTCGTGCGCTGCAACAACCGGCGTACGACCCGGTGCGCGGCCTGCGCCGAGGTCTACCGCCGCGACACCTTCCACCTGATCACCGCCGGACTGCGCGGCGGCAAGGGCGTCCCCGAACAGGTCGCCACCCACCCGCGGGTCTTCGCCACCTTCACCGCTCCCGGCTTCGGCCCGGTCCACAACCGCGCCACCGGCCCGGCCGGCACGGTCCGCCCCTGCCGCTGCGGCGCCCGCCACGACCAGGACGACGCCGTACTCGGCACCGCCCTCGACCCGGACACCTACGACTACGAAGCCGCCGTTCTGTGGAACGCGCACGCCGGTCCGCTGTGGCGACGCTTCTCCATCTACCTGCGCCGGGAGGTCGCCAAGCGCGCCGGCCTCACCCAACGGGCCTTCCGCGAACACGCCCGGGTCTCCTTCGCCAAGGTCGCCGAGTACCAGAAGCGCGGCGCCGTCCACTTCCACGCCGTGATCCGCATCGACGGCCCCGACGGCGGCGACACTCCGCCCCCGGCCTGGGCCACCGCCGAGCTGCTGACCGACGCCATCCGGGCCGCCGCCACCGCCGCCTGCGTGGACGGGCCGGTCATCGACGGCCGCGCCCACACCTTCGCCTTCGGCCGACAGCTCGACATCCGTACGATCCGCTCGGCCGACTTCGACGGCGGCCGGGAGCTGACCGAACGGGCCGTCGCCGCCTACATCGCCAAGTACGCCACCAAGGGCGCCGAGACGGCGACGGGCGCCCTCGACCGGCCGCTGAAGTTCGCCGCCGAGCTGGCCCAGCTCGACATCAGCGACCACGCCCGCCGCCTCATCCGCACCGCTTGGACCCTCGGCGCCCGCAAGGACCTCGAACACCTCCGCCTGCGCGCCTGGGCCCACATGCTCGGCTTCCGCGGCCACTTCTCCACCAAGTCCCGCCGCTACTCCACCACCCTCGGCGCCCTCCGCGACGCCCGCGCCGCATGGCGCCGCGCACAGGCGGCCACCACACCACCCGAGCACGACACCGAGAACGACACGACGTACGTCCTCGCCCACTGGGCCTTCGCCGGAACCGGCCTGTCCGACGCCGAAGCCTGGCTCACCGCATCCCTCACACCCGCCCCCGGAACGGAAGGAGAACCGACATGGACCACCGCCGCGACGAGCTGATGACTGTCCCCCAGGTCCTGGAAGAACTGGGCGGTGTTTCTCGCCGGACGTTCTACAGGTGGCGTGAGCTGGGTCTGGGGCCGGCTGCTTTCAAGCTGCCCAACGGAGAGTTGCGGGTGTGGCGGAGTGACTTCACCACGTGGCTTCGGCAGTTGGAGGCGGCGGCGTGAAGTCTCTCGACGTGAAGGTCTGGGGCGTCCGCAAGCGGGACACCAAGACGCCCTCGTACGGGGTCCGCTGGTCTGTTGCGGGCAACGTCTTCTCGGAGTCCTTCCGGACCAAGGCGCTTGCCGACCACTACCGCACCAAGATCATGCGCGCGATGCGCGACGGCGAGGAATTCGACACGGGGACGGGTCTGCCGGCTTCGATGGAAGAGAAGAAGTCGGCCGTGTCGTGGTATGCCTTCGCTCTCAGGTACCTCGCTATGAAGTGGCCCCATGCCGCCCCCAACACACGGGACGGCATCAACGAATCCCTCACCAGCGTGACACTGGAACTCCTCGACGAGCGCGCGGGCCGGCCGTCCGACGAGACGATTCGCAAAGCGCTGCGCAACTGGGCCTTCGTATTGCCGGGGCCCGATGACCGGGAAGTCCCGGAGGACGTGCGGAACGTTCTTCACTGGGTGTCCAAGGCGTCCCGGCCGCTCACCGATCTCGCTGAACCGGCCACGGCTCGCGCGGTCCTCGACTCGCTGAAGCTCAAACTCGACGGCACGGCGGCAGCAGCGGAAACCGTGCGGCGCAAGCGTCGGACGCTCGTTAATGCCGCGAATTACGCCGTCGATCTGGGGGAGTTGCGGGAGAACCCCATTACGGCTGTCCGCTGGCAGAAGCCGAAGGTGTCCAACCAGGTCGACCCACGGGTCGTCGCCAACCCGGAGCAGGCACGGAATCTCCTGACGGCGGTTTCCTACGTGGGCGGGTACCGGCGTGCCCGCGGTCGTCGCCTCGTGGGTCTGTTCGCCGCCATGTACTTCGGCGGGCTCCGGCCGGCGGAAGCGGTCGGCCTGGTCGAGACGGACTTGAACCTTCCCGACCACGGTTGGGGTTCGGCGCTGCTCCACCGCACCCGCCCGTCCGCCGGGAAGCAGTGGACCGACTCGGGGGAGACCCACGACGACCGCGGATTGAAGAACCGGCCGACCGAGGACGTCAGGCGGGTGCCCATCCCGCCCCACCTCGTCACCGTGTTCCGCGAGCACCTGGCCACCTTCGGCACGGCGGACGACGGACGGCTGTTCTTCAGCGAGAAGGGCTCGGTCGTCCCGTCCTCGACCTACTACCGCGTGTGGCAGGAAGCCCGACTCCTCGCGCTTCCGCCCGCCGTGGCGGCCTCGCCGCTCGCGAGCCGGCCGTACGACCTCCGGCATTCGGCGCTGTCGACGTGGCTCAACGCCGGTGTCGACCCGACCGAGGTGGCCGAACGCGCCGGCAACAGCGTCGAGGTCCTGCTGACCCGCTACGCGAAGTGCCTCGACGGGCGGCAGGACGTCGCCAACCGGCGCATCGAGGATCTGCTCCGCGAGTACGACTGACACTATCCGCCCACGTTCGAGGCCCCTGGCATCCCGTCCAGGGGCCTCGTTGTTTCCGCGGGCTCACCTGCGGCAACGCTTCAAGATCCCGTCCACGCCTCGTCCACGGACCCCGACATGCGGCCGCTCGGCGCTGCATCTGACTGCACATACGCGAAGACCCCGGCCTCAGCGTTTCCGCTGGTGACGGGGTCTTTGGGCACCTCATGCAGGGTGCCCCCGGCAGGATTCGAACCTGCGCACACGGCTCCGGAGGCCGTTGCTCTATCCCCTGAGCTACGGGGGCGTCCGCCGTGTTTCGCGGCGACGGGTAGAACCCTACCAGCTCCTGGAGGGTGCCCGTGAACAGGTATTTCCGGTGGTCGGGCGGTGGGGGGTCCCCCGCGCGGGGTGGAAGTGGCGAAAACCCGGACGCGGGGGCGGGGCGGGACCTACTCTCGAGTTGTGTCAGGCGTCTCCGGGCGGGTGCTGGTTGTGGACGACAACCGGGTCATCCGGCAGCTGATCAGGGTCAACCTCGAGCTGGAGGGCTTCGAGGTCGTGACCGCGGCCGACGGTGCCGAATGTCTGGAAGTCATCCATCGGTTCCAACCCGATCTGGTCACTCTCGACGTGGTCATGCCGCGCCTGGACGGGCTGCGCACCGCCGCCCTGCTCCGCGCCGACGAGCGGACCCGACACCTGCCGGTCGCGATCATCAGCGCGTGCGACGAGGGCGAGGTGGAGAGCGGCCTGGAAGTCGGGGTGGACGCCTTCCTCGCCAAGCCCTTCGAGCCGGCCGAGCTCGTCCAGCTGGTACGCGGTCTCCTCCTGCCCCCGATGGACGGCCGGCACGACACCGGCCGGGCGGGTACGACCCAGGGCTGAACCCCGGGGTTGGATCCGGGGCGGGGGATCGGGCTCGCGGGGTGTGCGGGGGATGGGGTGGCGTCTCGGGACGGTGGGTGCTCTGGGACGTGGAACCCTTCGGGATGGAGAACGCTCCGGGATGGAGAACGCCCCGGGGCGGAGAGCATCTCGGGGCGGAGAGGGCCTCGGGAGGCACAGAGCGCTTCGGAGTGGGGAGAGTGCCGGGCCCGTGGGTGCCCCGGCCCGGCGGCTGCCCGGCCCGGCGGCCGCGCTCCGGTTCGGTGCCTGCCCGGGCTGACGCCCGCCCCCGCCCGGTGACCACCCCGGGTTGATGCCCGCCCCGGTCCGGTGCCCGCCCCCGTCCGGTGGCCGCCCGAGCCGACCGGTGCGTCAGGGGAGGAGCGCGCCGGGAGACGAGCAGGTCAGGGGAAGCACGTCGGGAAGGAAGCGGGGAAGTGGCCGCCCCCGCCCGCCGGGTGTCCTCCGGGTGTCCTCCCGGCGGCCTTCGGGTGTGGAGGGGCGGGGGGCGGGGTGGTTTTCGGTCGGGTACGGCGTTCTGTTGACCGTATTCCGAAACAGGTTCGCGTTCCCTCCCCCCTCCTCGCCTACGCTTGTCCCGTGACCCCCGCCGATCTCTCGCTCACCGTGCTGCGCGCCGTGCGGCGTGCCGTCGGCGACGGGGCCCTGGCCGTGCGCGAGGTGCCCCCGCGGGTCGTCGTCGAGCGGCCCCGCGCCGGGGGGTGCGGGGACTGGGCGACGAACGCCGCGCTCCAGCTCGCCGGGCCCGCCGCGCTCCCGCCCCGGCAGGTCGCCGAGGTGCTGCGCGAGCGGCTCCTGGACGTGCCCGGCATCGAGCGGGTCGACATCACCGGCCCCGGGTTCCTCAACCTCACCCTCCGCCCCGGCACCCGCGCCGAGGCCGGCCGGCTCCTCGTCCGGGACGTCCGCGAGCACGGGCCGCGGTACGGGCACGGGGACGCGCTCGGCCGGCTCCCCGAGTACGAGGTCCGCTTCCTCCTCCCGGAGGGCGCCGACCTCCGCCTCCGGGCCCTCACGCACTGCGTCGTCGCCCTCCTGCGCTCCCAGGGCGCCCCCGCCCGCGTGGACGGCGCCCCCACCTCCCGCCGCCTCCACGCACTCCCCCCGCACTACGACGTCGCCGCCGCCCTCGGGCCCGACGCCCGCCGGTGGGCGCTGCTGCGGCCCGCCGCGCACGACCGGGTCCTCGACGCCGCGCCGCTGCTCCGCCTGACCGAGGCGGACAACCCCCTCTTCACCGTCCAGTACGCGCACGCCCGCTCCCGCGCCCTCCTCCGCAACGCCGCCGACCTCGGCTTCACCGGCGCGTACGAGGAGGAGGCCGACGCCCCGGAGCTGCTCGCCGCGCTCGCCGACCACCCCTCCGTGCTCCTCGCCGCCGCCCGGCACCACGCCCCGGACCGGCTCGCCCGGCACCTGGAGGCCACCGCCGACGCGTTCCTCGGGTTCCAGCACACGGTGCTGCCCCGCGGTGACGAGAAACCCTCGGCCGCCCACCGCTCCCGGCTCGCCCTCGCCGAAGCCGCCGGGACGGTGCTGGCCGGCGGCCTGTCCCTGCTCGGCGTCACCGCCCCCGACCACCTGTGACAGCTGTGAGAGAGACATGAGCCGTTCCGCGCACCCCGCCGGCCCCCGCCACGCCGACGTCCTCCCCGAAGGCCACTACAGCGCGCCGCCCGCCGACCTCAACCACCTCGACGGCAAGGTGTGGGCCCGCACCGTGCGGCGCGGCGACGACGGGGTCCTGACCGTGGGCGGCATCCCCGTCACCTCCCTCGCCGAGGAGTTCGGGACGCCCGCGTACGTCCTCGACGAGTCCGACTTCCGCGCCCGCTGCCGGGCCTGGGCCGACGCCTTCGGCGAGGACGCCGACGTGTTCTACGCCGGCAAGGCGTTCCTCTCCCGCGCCGTCGTGCGGTGGCTGCACGAGGAGGGGCTGAACCTCGACGTGTGCTCCGGCGGCGAACTCGCCACCGCGCTCTCCGCCGGCATGCCCGCCGAGCGCATCGCCTTCCACGGCAACAACAAGAGCGCGGAGGAGATCCGGCGGGCCGTCGAGGCGGGCGTCGGGCGGATCGTCCTCGACTCCTTCCAGGAGATCGTGCGCGTCGCCCACGCCGCCCAGGCCCTCGGCCGGCGGCAGCGCGTGCAGATCCGGGTGACGGTCGGCGTCGAGGCGCACACCCACGAGTTCATCGCCACCGCGCACGAGGACCAGAAGTTCGGTCTCGCCCTCGCCGGCGGGCAGGCCGCCGAGGCCGTGCGGCGCGCGCTGCGGCTCGACGGGCTCGAACTGGTCGGCATCCACTCCCACATCGGGTCGCAGATCTTCGACATGGCGGGCTTCGAGGTCGCCGCCCGCCGCGTCGTCTCCCTCCTCGCCGAGGTGCGCGACGAGCACGGCGTCGAGCTGCCCGAGATCGACCTCGGCGGCGGACTCGGCATCGCGTACACGTCGGACGACGACCCCCGCGAGCCGCACGAGATCGCCAAGGCGCTCGGCGAGATCGTCCGCCGCGAGTGCGAGGCCGCCGGGCTCGCCACGCCGCGGATCTCCGTCGAGCCCGGCCGCGCCATCGCCGGCCCGGCCGCGTTCACCGTGTACGAGGTCGGTACCGTCAAGCCGCTGGAGGGGCTGCGCACGTACGTCTCCGTCGACGGCGGCATGTCGGACAACATCCGCACCGCGCTGTACGACGCCGAGTACAGCGTCGCGCTGGTCTCCCGCACGTCCGACGCCGAGCCGATGCTCAGCCGGGTCGTCGGCAAGCACTGCGAGAGCGGCGACATCGTCGTCCGGGACGCGTTCCTGCCCGCCGACCTCGCGCCGGGCGACCTGATCGCCGTGCCCGCGACCGGCGCGTACTGCCGCTCCATGGCCAGCAACTACAACCATGTGCTCCGCCCGCCCGTCGTCGCCGTCGCCGACGGCGCGGCGCGGGTGATCGTCCGGCGCGAGACGGAGGAAGATCTCCTGCGTCTCGATGTCGGCTGATGAAATAGATGTCTCAGGATCCGGACGGGGGATAGAAACTCCCGTCCGGTGAGTGAGACTGGACCACCGTAGAAATACGCAGAAGGACAGGAAACGAGGTCGGATGATGCGTACGCGTCCGCTGAAGGTGGCGCTGCTGGGCTGTGGAGTGGTCGGCTCAGAGGTGGCGCGCATCATGACGACGCACGCCGACGACCTCGCCGCGCGCATCGGCGCCCCGGTCGAGCTCGCCGGCGTGGCCGTCCGCCGGCCCTCCAAGGTCCGCGAGGGCATCGACCCCGAGCTGATCACCACCGACGCCATGGCGCTCGTCAAACGCGGCGACATCGACGTGGTCGTCGAGGTCATCGGAGGGGTCGAGCCCGCCCGCACCCTGATCACCACCGCCTTCGAGCAGGGCGCGTCCGTCGTCTCCGCGAACAAGGCGCTCCTCGCCCAGGACGGCGCGGCGCTGCACGCCGCCGCCGAGGAGCACGGCCGGGACCTCTACTACGAGGCGGCCGTCGCGGGCGCGATCCCGCTGATCCGGCCGCTGCGCGAGTCCCTCGCCGGCGACAAGGTCAACCGCGTCCTCGGCATCGTCAACGGCACGACGAACTTCATCCTCGACAAGATGGACACGTCCGGCGCCGGCTACTCGGAGGCGCTCGACGAGGCCACCGCCCTCGGGTACGCGGAGGCCGACCCGACCGCCGACGTGGAGGGCTTCGACGCTGCCGCCAAGGCCGCCATCCTCGCCGGCATCGCCTTCCACACGCGGGTGCGCCTCGACGACGTGTACCGCGAGGGGATGACCGAGGTCACCGCCGCCGACTTCGCCTCCGCCAAGCGGATGGGGTGCACCATCAAGCTGCTCGCGATCTGTGAGCGGGCCGCCGACGGCGAGTCCGTCACCGCGCGGGTGCACCCCGCGATGATCCCGCTCAGCCACCCGCTGGCCTCCGTGCGCGGCGCCTACAACGCCGTGTTCGTCGAGTCCGAGGCGGCCGGGCAGCTCATGTTCTACGGTCCGGGCGCCGGCGGTTCGCCGACCGCGTCCGCCGTGCTCGGCGACCTGGTCGCCGTCTGCCGCAACCGCCTCAACGACGCGACGGGCCCCGGCGACTCCGCGTACACCCAGCTGCCCGTGAGCTCCATGGGCGAGGTCGTCACGCGGTACCACATCAGTCTCGACGTGGCCGACAAGCCGGGTGTGCTCGCCCAGGTGGCGACGGTCTTCGCCGAGCACGGCGTGTCGATCGACACCGTCCGCCAGCAGGGCAAGGACGGGGAGGCCAGCCTCGTCGTCGTCACCCACCGCGCGCCCGACGCCGCCCTGGGCGGGACGGTCGCGGCGCTGCGCAAGCTCGACACCGTGCGCGGTGTCGCCAGCATCATGCGTGTTGAAGGGGAGTAGAGGACCCATGACCAGCAAGGGCACCCACCAGTGGCGCGGCATCATCGAGGAGTACCGGGACCGCCTTCCGGTCACGGACACGACGCCGGTCGTCACGCTCCGTGAGGGTGGTACGCCGCTCGTCCCGGCCCAGGTCCTCTCCGAACTCACCGGGTGCGAGGTGCACCTGAAGGTCGAGGGCGCCAACCCCACCGGGTCGTTCAAGGACCGCGGCATGACCATGGCCATCACGCGGGCCAAGGAGGAGGGCGCCAAGGCGGTCATCTGCGCCTCCACCGGCAACACCTCGGCCTCCGCCGCCGCCTACGCGGTGCGCGCCGGCATGGTCTCCGCCGTCCTCGTCCCGCAGGGCAAGATCGCGCTGGGCAAGATGGGCCAGGCGCTGGTCCACGGCGCGAAGATCCTGCAGGTCGACGGCAACTTCGACGACTGCCTGACGCTGGCCCGCGCGCTCTCCGACAACTACCCGGTCGCGCTGGTCAACTCCGTCAACCCGGTGCGCATCGAGGGCCAGAAGACCGCCGCGTTCGAGATCGTCGACATGCTCGGCGACGCCCCCGACATCCACGTGCTGCCCGTCGGCAACGCCGGCAACATCACCGCGTACTGGAAGGGGTACACCGAGTACGCCAAGGACGGCATCGCCTCGCGCACCCCGCGCATGTGGGGCTTCCAGGCGTCCGGCTCCGCGCCGATCGTCCGCGGCGAGGTCGTCAAGGACCCGTCGACCATCGCCACCGCGATCCGCATCGGCAACCCGGCCTCCTGGAGCTACGCGCTCGCCGCGCGCGACGAGTCCGGCGGCTCCATCGACGAGGTGACGGACCGTGAGATCCTGCGCGCCTACCGCCTGTTGGCCGCCCGGGAGGGCGTCTTCGTCGAGCCCGCGTCCGCCGCGTCCGTCGCCGGCCTGCTGAAGGCCGCCGAGCACGGCAAGGTCGACCCGGGCCAGACCATCGTCTGCACGGTCACCGGCAACGGCCTCAAGGACCCCGACTGGGCGGTCGCCGGAGCCCCGCAGCCCGTCACCGTCCCGGTCGACGCCGTCGCCGCGGCCGAGCGCCTCGGCCTGGCCTGACCCCTCCGGCGCCACCACCCCGCGGGCCCGCCCGTCCGGCCGGGCCCGCGGGCGGCGACCCGCCGCCGTCCGAGGAGCACGGGCGGGCACGCGACACGCATCGTGCGCCTCCTGTGCGCCCTATGTCGCGGTGGAACCTTCCTTCGATAGGCTGTACCGAACCCATCCCGCCGCATATGCCGCGGGTGACGACGCCGTTGGTGACCGCCGAAACGGCCCCGGGTCCTCGTACGCCTGACGGAAACCCTCGCAGTCCCCCCGCCCGTCCCCACCCCGCAGGTCACCCCCGCAGGTCCAGATCAAGGAGAGTCAACGAGCGATGGCCGGTCCCGCTTTCCGCGCCGCCGCCGTACGGGTGCGCGTCCCCGCCACCAGCGCCAACCTCGGCCCGGGCTTCGACGCCCTCGGCCTGGCGCTGGGACTGTACGACGACGTCGTCGTCCGGGTCGCCGACTCCGGGCTGCACGTCGACATCGCCGGCGAGGGCGCCGACACGCTCCCGCGCGACGAGAGCCACCTCCTCGTACGCTCCCTGCGCACCGCGTTCGACCTGCTCGGCGGACAGCCCCGCGGCCTCGAGGTCGTCTGCGCCAACCGCATCCCGCACGGCCGCGGCCTCGGCTCCTCCTCCGCCGCCATCTGCGCGGGCATCGTCGCCGCCCGCGCCGTGACGATAGGCGGCGACAACCGGCTCGACGACGCCGCGCTGCTGGAGCTCGCCACCGAGATCGAGGGCCACCCCGACAACGTCGCCGCCTGCCTGCTCGGCGGCTTCACCGTGGCCTGGACCGAGGGCGGAGCGGCCCGCGCGATCAGGATGGACCCCGAGGATTCCATCGTTCCGGTGGTTTTCGTCCCCGCGAACCCCGTCCTCACCGAGACGGCTCGCGGCCTGCTGCCCCGCGCCGTCCCCCATGTGGACGCCGCCGCCAACGCCGGCCGTGCCGCGCTGCTCGTCGAGGCCCTGACCAGGCGCCCCGAGCTGCTGCTGGCCGCCACCGAGGACCGGCTCCACCAGGAGTACCGGGCCCCCGCGATGCCGGAGAGCATCGCCCTTGTGAACCGGCTGCGGGCGGACGGCATCCCCGCGGTCATCTCCGGCGCGGGCCCCACGGTGCTCGCCCTGGCCGAGGACGGCGCGGCGGACAAGGTCGCGCTGCTGGCGGGAGAGGGCTGGGCGGCCAACCGGCTCGCCCTCGACGTCGCCGGTGCGAGCGTGCTGCCGCTCGCACCGTGATCCCACCGGGCCGGGTCCCGCCGTGGCGCGGGTCGCCGGATACACGGATTGCCGGTGTGTGAGAGGGGGAATGTTTGTTGGAGCCGGTAGTGTTAACCTCAAGTCTGCACCCGACGTCTTTGTGGCGCGGTGCTGCGTGTCCCCGTCAGGGACCACCTTTCTTCCGGGAGCCTCCCAAACTGCCTGAGCAGCCTGCCTGAGCAGTTTCGAGCACGCTCCGGAACCGGCGCGCGTCTCCCCTCGCTTTTCCCAGGAGAGGGCCGAGCAGGGGGCCTCGGGCCGGACCCACGCACGTTATTTCCTCTGCCGCCGTAATCCCGGCGGAACCACCGCCCCGGCACGGCCCCCACAACAGGGCCGAGGCCGGACAGCACAACCGGTCGCCGAGCCAGAAGGCCGACGTCCGCTCCAGGGAAGGACCCTTCGTGAGCGACACCACCGATCTGATGGGCGTGACTGCCGACAAGACTGTCGACACCACCGCGCCCGCCGCAGGTGCTGCCACTGGCACCACCTCACGGCGCCGCCGCTCCGGCACCGGCCTCGAGGGCATGGTCCTGGCCGAGCTGCAGCAGGTCGCGTCCGGCCTCGGCATCAGGGGCACCGCGCGCATGCGCAAGAGCCAGCTGATCGAGGTCATCAAGGAAGCGCAGGCGGGCGGCGGCGCGGCCGCGCCGAAGAACGCCGAGTCCGGCACCGCAGAGGCCAAGCCCAAGCGCCGCACCACCTCCCGCACCCGTACGGGCGAGGAGACCGGCGGCAAGGCCGCCGACGCCGCGGAGGCGGCCGGTTCCGCGAAGGCGGAGAAGGCCGACGGGGCCGCGCGGGGCGAGAAGGCCGTCGCCCAGCAGCAGATCGAGATCCCCGGCCAGCCGTCGCCGAAGCTCGCCACGTCGCTGGACCAGGGCGACGAGGCCGCCGGCGAGCGCCGCCGCCGCCGCGCCACCTCCCCGGCCGGCAGCCCCGCCGCCGAGGCCGAGGGCCGCGCCGAGGCCCGTACCGACGTCCGCACGGAGGTCCGCCCCGAGGGCCAGGACGCCCGTACGGCCGAGTCCGCCGCCGAGACCGCCGAAGCCGGCCGTCGCGACCGCCGAGACCGCCGCGACCGCGACCGGGACCGGGGCGACCGCGGTGACCGGGGCGACCGCCAGCGGGACCGCCGCGACCGCGGCAAGGGCGACGACCAGCAGGGCGGCGGCCAGCGCCAGCAGCGCCAGGGCGCCCCGCAGAGCCAGGTCGGCCCGCAGGACGACGACGACTTCGAGGGCGGCCGCCGCGGCCGCCGCGGGCGCTACCGCGACCGCCGCGGCCGTCGTGGCCGCGAGGACTTCGCCGGTGAGCCGCAGGTCTCCGAGGACGACGTCCTGATCCCCGTCGCGGGCATCCTGGACATCCTCGACAACTACGCGTTCATCCGCACCTCGGGCTACCTGCCCGGCCCGAACGACGTGTACGTCTCCCTCGCCCAGGTCCGCAAGAACGGCCTGCGCAAGGGCGACCACGTCACCGGTGCCGTGCGCCAGCCGAAGGAGGGCGAGCGCCGCGAGAAGTTCAACGCGCTGGTCCGCCTGGACTCCGCGAACGGCATGGCCGCCGACTCCGGCCGCGGCCGCCCGGAGTTCAACAAGCTGACCCCGCTCTACCCGCAGGACCGGCTCCGTCTGGAGACCGACCCGGGTGTGCTGACCACGCGGATCATCGACCTCGTGTCGCCGATCGGCAAGGGCCAGCGCGGTCTGATCGTGGCCCCGCCGAAGACCGGCAAGACCATGATCATGCAGGCGATCGCCAACGCGATCACCCACAACAACCCCGAGTGCCACCTGATGGTCGTCCTCGTCGACGAGCGTCCGGAAGAGGTCACCGACATGCAGCGGTCGGTGAAGGGCGAGGTCATCTCCTCGACCTTCGACCGCCCCGCCGAGGACCACACCACCGTCGCCGAGCTGGCCATCGAGCGCGCCAAGCGCCTCGTGGAGCTGGGTCACGACGTGGTCGTCCTGCTCGACTCGATCACCCGCCTGGGCCGCGCGTACAACCTCGCGGCGCCCGCCTCCGGCCGCATCCTGTCCGGTGGTGTCGACTCGACCGCGCTGTACCCGCCGAAGCGCTTCTTCGGCGCCGCGCGGAACATCGAGGACGGCGGCTCGCTGACCATCCTCGCCACCGCGCTGGTCGACACCGGCTCGCGCATGGACGAGGTGATCTTCGAGGAGTTCAAGGGCACCGGCAACATGGAGCTCAAGCTCGACCGGAAGCTCGCCGACAAGCGCATCTTCCCCGCGGTGGACGTCGACGCGTCCGGCACCCGCAAGGAGGAGATCCTGCTCGGCAGCGAGGAGCTCGCCATCGTCTGGAAGCTGCGCCGGGTGCTGCACGCGCTCGACCAGCAGCAGGCGATCGAGCTGCTGCTCGACAAGATGAAGCAGACCAAGTCGAACGCCGAGTTCCTGCTCCAGATCCAGAAGACGACGCCGTCCTCCGGCAACAACGACTGACGTCGTCTCAGCGGTACCGGACCGCCCCCCGCTCACCTCGGTGACCGGGGGGCGGTTCCGCGTTGTACGATCAGCGCGTCGTAGTGGGGGGGAACGTATCAGCGAATACGCCCACTGAGTTGGCGGAGCCGTGCCCTGAAGCACCGGGCGGCTCCGCGCCGTTGTGTGGGCCGTGCGTCTTCGCCCCACCCGATGCCCGGTGGCCGGACTCCTCCCCGCTCACACACCGAGAGGAGTTCTGAGTGACATCTGCCCAGTGGAGGGCACGCACCGCCCTCCCCGCGGCCGCCGCCGCGCTCGCCCTGAGCGGTGCGATACTCGGCGCCGCACCCGCCCAGGCGGCCGACGTGGCGCCGGCCCCGGCCAAGCAGAACGCCGGGAAGGTCCAGGCCCCGTCCAAGGCCGACCTGCTGGACCGCGTCAAGGGCTCGGTCGCCGACGTCAACGACGGTGAGGCCGACACCGCCCCGGCGCGGGAGCGGGAGGCCGGTGAGACCACGGGCTCCGGCGCCAAGGAGTCGTACATCATCGGCGGCACGGCGGCCCCGATCACCGAAGCGCCGTGGATGGTGCAGCTGCACTACTACGACGACAAGGGCACCGACGACGCGGCGGACGACGAGGGCTACTTCTGCGGCGGCTCCCTGGTCGCCCCGAACAAGGTCCTCACCGCCGCGCACTGCGTGTACGGACTGGACTGGGCGGCGAACGGCGCGGTCGTCGCCGGCACCGACCGGATGCCGACCGACGTGGACCTGCACGGCGGGCGCGTCGTGGGCGTGGACCGCCAGTGGATCAGCCCGACGTACGACGACGCCACGATCACGGGCGGCGACGTCGCCGTCCTCACCCTGTTCGAGGCGCTGCCGTACAAGTCGCTCCAGCTCACGCAGAGCGGCGACACCGCGTCGTACCGGGACGGCACCTCCGCCACGGTCTACGGCTGGGGCCGCACCAGCTCCACCTCGGACGACGGCTCGCAGACGCTGAAGAAGGCCGTCGTCCCGATGCGGGCCGACTCCACCTGCTCGTCCTACTACGGCGGCGAGTTCGTCGCGGGCCAGATGGCCTGCGCCGGCAACCCCGCCACCGGCCAGGACGCCGGCACGGTCTCCCCGTGCAACGGCGACTCCGGCGGCCCGCTCGTCGTGGGCGGCCGCATCGCCGGCGTCGTGTCGTGGGGAGTCCAGGACTGCGTCGAGAAGGGCGCGTACAGCGTCTACGCGAAGACCAGCACGTACGTCGGCCAGGTCAACGCGCGGATCGACGACAGCGACCTCGACTTCGACGGCCGCGCGGACCTCTTCGCGCGCACGTCGGCCGGCGAGGCGTGGGAGTACTACTCCCGCGGCACCTCGCTGGGCGGCCGGGTCTCCCTGGGCGACTGGAGCGGCTACAACCTGGTCCGCCAGGCCGACCTCGACCGGGACGGCTTCCAGGACTACCTGTACCGCACGACCGGCGGTGTCCTGAAGCGGTTCCACTGGAACGGCGAGGACGGCTTCGTCGAGTCCACCGTCGGCTCCGGCTGGGGCGCGATGAAGAACATCCTCGTCCCCGGCGACATGTCCGGCGACGCGCTGCCCGACCTGCTCGCGCAGGACAACAACGGCTACCTGTGGCTGTACCCGGGCCGCGGCAACGGCACCTTCGGCGCCCGCGTGAGCGTCGGCTCGGGCTGGGGCGTCATGACCATCACCGGCAAGGGCGACTACACCGGTGACGGCAAGGCCGACATGCTGGCCCGCGACACGTCGGGCCGCCTGTGGGTGTACCCGGGCCGCGGCACCGCCACGGCGACGTTCACCAACCGGGTCCTGGCCGGCACCAGCGGCTGGAACTTCACCGCGTACGCCGCCACCGGCGACGTCAGCGGCGACGGCAAGGCCGACCTGCTGGCCCGTGACTCCGCCGGTGTGATGTGGCTCTACCAGGGCCGCAGCTCCTCGACGGCGCCGTTCGTCCCCCGCGTCAAGATCGGCTCCGGCTGGAACGCGTTCAACCTCTTCGGCTGAGCGAGCGGAGATCCGTCCGCGGCACGGCCGCCCCGGCCCCGTACGGGCCACCGGGCGGCCGTGACCCGCGGGAAGCACCCCCCTGTGCCCGCCGTGCCCCGCACGGCGGGCACCGGCGTTCCCCGGGGCACGCGGAACCCCGTGCAACCCTTTGCCGGGGTCCGCCGTCTGACCGGGTGCCGTTGAGGAACCCGGGGGAGTACACGGGTCGAGGGGATCGAGGAGACCATGGGCGAGCAGGACACGGGCGGCATACCCGCCGGGCGCGGGAACGGCAGACCGGCCGCCAGGCGCGGCCTGGCCGTCGTGGTCTGGTCGGTCGCGGCCCTGGCCGTCCTCGGCGCGGGCGGACTGGGCCTCGCCTACGTGAAGCTCGACGCCAACATCGAGAGCGTCGACATCAACACCCAGCTCGGCGACGACCGCCCGCGGAACATCGACGACGGCTCCCTCGACATCCTCGTCCTGGGCTCCGACTCCCGCTCCGGCGCCAACCGCGCGTACGGCCGCGACGAGGGCGTCGCCCGCTCCGACACCGCGATGATCGTCCACCTCTACGAGGGCCGCGAGAAGGCGAGCGTCGTCTCCGTCCCGCGCGACACGCTGGTCACCCGCCCCGAGTGCGCCCGCCGCGACGGCGGCAGCGAGCCCGCCGCGTACCGCGCCATGTTCAACACCGCGTACGAGGTCGGCGGCCCCGCCTGCGCCGTGAAGACCGTCGAGCAGATGTCCGGCATCCGCATGGACCACTACATCGAGGTCGACTTCACCGGCTTCAAGAAGCTCATCGACGAGCTGGGCGGCGTCCGGGTGACCACCACGCGGGCCATCGAGGACGAGAGCAGCCACCTCGACCTCGCCGCCGGCACCCACACCCTCGACGGCGAGCAGGCCCTCGGCCTCGTCCGCACCCGCAAGGGCGTCGGCGACCAGAGCGACCTCGGCCGCATCCAGCTCCAGCAGTCCTTCGTCAAGGCGCTGATCGACCAGGTCAAGCGGGTCGGCGTCTTCACCAGCCCGCAGCGGCTCTGGGGCCTGGCCGACGCCGCCACCAAGACGATCACCCCGGACTCCGAGCTGGACAGCGTCAAGGAGCTCGCCGACTTCGCCGGCGGCCTGTCCGGCCTCGGCGCCGACGACGTCCAGATGATCACCATGCCGGTCCGGTACGACGAGACCGACCCCAACCGCGTCGTCCCCGTGGAGGCCCAGGCCCAGCAGGTGTGGCAGGCCCTGCGCCAGGACCTGCCCGTCCCCGCCTCCGCCACCCGGGACACCGCCACCGGGCAGGCCGCCGGCGTGATCCGCTGAGGGGGGCGGAATACCCGCGGCCCCACCCCGGTTTTGGGAGATACGGCCGGTCCTGGCAGACTGGTACGTCGGCCCCGGTTCACGCACCCGCATCCCGCGGCGGCGACCCGGAGCCCTCCCGAAACTAGGAGACACCTTGAAGCGCGACATCCACCCCGAGTACGTCGAGACCCAGGTCAGCTGCACCTGCGGTGCGTCGTTCACCACCCGTAGCACGATCGACGGCGGCGCCATCCGTGCCGAGGTCTGCTCCGAGTGCCACCCGTTCTACACGGGCAAGCAGAAGATCCTCGACACCGGTGGCCGCGTGGCCCGCTTCGAGGCCCGCTTCGGCAAGGCTGCCGGCTCCAAGAAGTAGAGAGCCGTACCGCCGGTCTCCGGTCGTCCCTCGGACGGCCGGGGCCGGCTTTTTGGTCGGGGGTCCGGGTCTCCCCCCGGACCGTCCCGTCGCCCGCAGCCCCTCATCTACACCCCACTCCAGGAGCCCCCGATGTTCGAGGCGGTCGAGGAACTGGTCGGCGAGCACGCCGACCTCGAGAAGAAGCTCGCCGACCCTTCGGTCCACGCCGACCAGGCCAACGCGCGCAGGCTCAACAAGCGCTACGCCGAGCTGACCCCGATCGTCGCCACGTACCGCTCCTGGAAGCAGACCGGTGACGACATCGAGACCGCCCGCGAGTTCGCCGCCGACGACCCCGACTTCATCGTCGAGGTCAAGGAGCTGGAGAAGCGCCGCGAGGAGCTCACCGACAAGCTGCGGCTGCTGCTTGTCCCGCGCGACCCGAGCGACGACAAGGACGTCATCCTGGAGATCAAGGCGGGCGCGGGCGGCGACGAGTCCGCCCTCTTCGCCGGCGACCTCCTGCGGATGTACCTGCGGTACGCCGAGCGCGTCGGCTGGAAGACCGAGATCATCGACGCCACCGAGTCCGAGCTGGGCGGCTACAAGGACGTCCAGGTCGCCGTGAAGACCAAGGGCGGCAACGGCGCGACCGAGCCCGGCCAGGGCGTCTGGGCGCGGCTGAAGTACGAGGGCGGGGTGCACCGCGTGCAGCGCGTGCCCGCCACCGAGTCGCAGGGCCGCATCCACACCTCCGCCGCCGGCGTCCTCGTCACGCCCGAGGCCGAGGAGGTCGAGGTCGAGATCAACCCCAACGATCTGCGCATCGACGTCTACCGCTCCTCCGGCCCCGGCGGCCAGTCCGTCAACACCACCGACTCGGCCGTCCGCATCACGCACCTGCCGACCGGTGTCGTCGCCTCCTGCCAGAACGAGAAGAGCCAGCTCCAGAACAAGGAGCAGGCCCTGCGCATCCTGCGCTCCCGGCTCCTCGCGATCGCCCAGGAGGAGGCCGAGCGGAACGCCGCGGACGCCCGCCGCAGCCAGGTCCGCACGGTCGACCGGTCGGAGAAGATCCGCACGTACAACTACCCCGAGAACCGCATCTCGGACCACCGCGTCGGCTTCAAGGCCTACAACCTGGACCAGGTGCTCGACGGGGAGCTGGACGCCGTGATCCAGGCGTGCGTCGACGCCGACGCGGCCGCGAAGCTCTCCGCCGCGTGAGCCCGTTCCCGTAATCCCACACCCTCGTACGACCCAGCAGCCCGGAGGACCAGCGTGCAGCAGAATTTCGGGGGGAGAACCCCGAGCCCCCGCAGCCTGCTGCTGTCGGAAGTCGCCCAGGCCACCCAGCGCCTGGCCGACGCCGGCGTGCCGTCGCCGCGTTTCGACGCGGAGGAGCTCGCCGCGTTCGTCCACAACGTGAAGCGCGGCGAACTGCACCGCGTCGAGGACGGCGACTTCGACGCCCGCTACTGGGAGGCCGTGGCGCGCCGGGAGGCCCGCGAGCCGCTCCAGCACATCACCGGCCGGGCGTTCTTCCGCTACCTGGAGCTCCAGGTGGGCCCCGGCGTCTTCGTGCCGCGCCCGGAGACCGAGTCGGTCGTCGGATGGGCGATAGACGCCGTACGGGCCATGGACGTCGTCGAGCCGCTGATCGTCGACCTGTGCTCCGGTTCCGGCGCGATCGCCCTCGCCATGGCCCAGGAGGTGCCGCGCTCCCGCGTGCACGCCGTGGAGCTGTCCGAGGACGCCCTGGAGTGGACCCGCCGCAACGCCGAGGGGACCAGGGTCGCCGTCCACCACGGCGACGCCCTGTCGGCCCTCCCGGAGCTGGACGGCCAGGTCGACCTGGTCATCTCCAACCCGCCGTACATCCCGCTCACCGAGTGGGAGTACGTGGCGCCCGAGGCGCGCGACCACGACCCCGACATGGCGCTGTTCTCCGGCGAGGACGGCCTCGACGTGATCCGCGGCATCGAGCGCACCGCGCACCGGCTGCTGCGCCCCGGGGGCCTCGTCGTCGTCGAGCACGCCGACACGCAGGGCGGCCAGGTGCCCTGGATCTTCAACGAGGAGGCCGGCTGGACGGACGCCGCCGACCACCCCGACCTGAACAACCGGCCCCGCTTCGCGACGGCCCGCAAGGCGACGCCATGACACCGGCGTCCCCGACCGGGCCGGCGCCGACGGCGGGACCGGACACCCGCGGCTGCCCGCGGACGCTCCGCGGGGCACCCGGAGCGAGTGACCCGAACGGGCGCGCCACCGCGCGGAAGAGCGCGCGGAATGCGCGAGGGACGGGCGACCGCGCACGGTCGGCCGTCGGCGGGGCCCCGAGCGCCCCGGAGCTGAACCGAGTGACCGAAACTGGGAGGGCCCGCTGATGGCACGGCGATACGACTGCAACGACGCGACCGACCGCTCGACGGGCCTGCGTGAGGCCGCGTCCGCCGTCCGCCGCGGCGAGCTCGTCGTGCTGCCGACGGACACCGTCTACGGCATCGGCGCGGACGCCTTCAGCCCGGAGGCCGTCGCCGACCTGCTGGACGCCAAGGGCCGCGGCCGCAACATGCCCACCCCCGTCCTCATCGGCTCGCCGAACACCCTGCACGGCCTGGTCACGGACTTCTCCGAGCAGGCGTGGGAGCTCGTCGACGCGTTCTGGCCGGGCGCGCTCACGCTCGTCGCCAAGCACCAGCCGTCCCTCCAGTGGGACCTGGGCGACACCCGCGGCACGGTCGCGATCCGCATGCCGCTGCACCCGGTGGCGATCGAGCTGCTCACCGACGTCGGCCCGATGGCGGTGTCCTCCGCCAACCTGACGGGACACCCGGCGCCGGAGGACTGCGACGCCGCGCAGGGCATGCTCGGCGACTCCGTGTCGGTGTACCTGGACGGCGGCCCGACCCCGGGCATCGTGCCGTCCTCGATCGTCGACGTCACGCGGGACGTGCCGGTGCTGCTGCGCGCGGGCGCGCTCTCCGCGGACGAGCTGCGCAAGGTCGTACCCGACCTCGAGGTGGCCAATTGACCGCCCCTGAGGGGCGTGGCATAGGCACGGCGAGCACGTTCCGCATCCTCCACGTCAGCACCGGCAACGTCTGCCGCTCGCCCATCACCGAGCGGCTGACCCGCCACGCCCTGCACGACCGCATCGGCGACCCGACCGGCTGCGGCCTGATCGTGGAGAGCGCCGGCACGTGGGGGCACGAGGGCGCACCGATGGAGGCGAACGCCGAGACGGTCCTCGCGGACTTCGGCGCGGACGCGAGCGGGTTCGTCGGCCGGGAGCTGATCGACGAGCACGTCATCCGCGCCGACCTGGTGCTCACGGCCACCCGTGACCACCGCGCCCAGGTCATCTCGATGGGCCACAGCGCGGGCCTGCGCACCTTCACCCTGAAGGAGTTCACCCGGCTGGTACGGGCGATAGACCCGACGACGCTGCCCGACCCGGAGGCCGACGGCGTGGTGGCCCGGGCGCACGCGCTGGTGCAGGCGGCGGCCGCGCTGCGGGGCTGGCTGCTGGCGCCGAGCGCCGAGGCGGACGAGGTGAACGACCCGTACGGCGCGCCCATCACGTTCTTCCGCTCGGTGGGCGACGAGATCAACCAGGCCCTGGAGCCGGTGGTGACCGCCCTGACGGGGATCCCCGAGCACCGCTGAGCCGCCGGGCGGGCCGCGGGGCCCGGGCCTACAGTGGAGGGGACCGGGGGACCCGCCCACGCCTGGAGCGCCTGGAGCCACTGATGCCCCTCATCGCTGGAGCCGAGGAGGCGCCGGCCGGCGCCTACGGACCGGACGCCGACGCGCTGCGCCGGCAGGACCCCGAGATCGCCGACGTGCTGGACGGGGAGGCGCGGCGGCAGGAGGACGGCCTCCAGCTGATCGCCGCGGAGAACTTCACGTCGCCCGCCGTGCTCGCCGCGCTCGGTTCGCGGCTCGCCAACAAGTACGCCGAGGGCTACCCGGGCCGCCGCCACCACGGCGGCTGCGAGTACGCGGACGCGGCCGAGCGGCTCGCCGTGGAGCGGGCGTGCGCCCTGTTCGGCGCCGAGCACGCGAACGTGCAGGCCCACTCGGGCTCCTCCGCCGTGCTGGCGGCGTACGCGGCGCTGCTGCGCCCCGGGGACACCGTCCTGGCCATGGGGCTCGCCCACGGGGGCCACCTCACGCACGGGTCGCCGGCGAACTTCTCGGGGCGCTGGTTCGACTTCGTCCCGTACGGCGTCGACGCGGAGAGCGGGCTCGTCGACCACCACCAGGTGCGCGCCCTGGCCCGCCGGCACCGGCCGAAGGCGATCGTGTGCGGTTCCGTCTCGTACCCCCGGCACCTCGACTACGCCGAGTTCCGCGACATCGCGGACGAGGCGGGGGCGGCCCTGATCGTCGACGCGGCGCACCCGATCGGCCTGGTCGCCGGGGGAGCGGCGCCCAACCCCGTCCCCTACGCGGACGTGGTCTGCGCCACGACGCACAAGGTGCTGCGGGGGCCGCGGGGCGGCATGGTGCTGTGCGGGGCGGATCTGGCGGAGCGGGTCGACCGGGCGGTGTTCCCGTTCACGCAGGGCGGCGCCCAGATGCACACCGTCGCCGCCAAGGCCGTCGCCTTCGGGGAGGCCGCGACGCCGGGGTTCCGGGAGTACGCCCACCGGGTCGTGGCGAACGCTCGCCTCCTCGCCGCGCGGCTGGCCGCGCTGGGCTTCGCGGTGACGACCGGCGGCACGGACACCCACCTGATCACCGCCGACCCGGCCCCCCTCGGCGTCGACGGCCGCGCCGCACGCGCCCGCCTGGCGGCCGCCGGGCTGGTCGTGGACACCTGCGCCCTGCCGCACGGGGACGGCCGCGGCATCCGCTTCGGCACGGCCGCGGTGACCACCCAGGGCATGGGCGCCGCGGAGATGGAACACGTCGCGCGGCTGTTCGCCGCGGCCCTCGGCACGGACGCGGAAACGGCCTCCGTACGCGCCGAGGCACGCGCGCTGGCCGGGCGGTTTCCCCCGTATCGGGGGTAGAAGCACCTTTCGGTGGAACCGTGCGACGCTCCGGGGTGTCCCACACCAGGGGAGCGGCGCGACTAGGGTGTGGGGCTGAGATGGCCAGCGATTCCTGTGGGGCAGCCCGTGCGTGATTACCTGCTGACGCTCTGCATCACGGCCGCGGTGACCTATCTGCTCACCGGGCCGGTGCGGAAGTTCGCCATCGCGGCCGGCGCGATGCCCGAGATCCGTGCGCGCGACGTGCACCGCGAGCCGACGCCCCGGCTCGGCGGCATCGCGATGTTCTTCGGGCTGTGCGCGGGCCTGCTCGTCGCGGACCACCTGGACCGCCTCAACAGCGTCTTCGCGCTCTCCAACGAGCCGCGCGCGCTGCTCTCCGGCGCCGCCCTGATCTGGCTGATCGGCGTCCTCGACGACAAGTTCGAGATCGACGCCCTGATCAAGCTGGGCGGGCAGATGATCGCGGCGGGCGTCATGGTCATGCAGGGCCTGACGATCCTGTGGCTGCCGATCCCCGGCGTCGGCATGGTCGGCCTCACCCAGTGGCAGGGCACGCTGCTGACCGTCGCGCTGGTCGTCCTCACCATCAACGCCGTGAACTTCGTCGACGGCCTCGACGGCCTCGCCGCCGGCATGGTGTGCATCGCCTCCGCCGCGTTCTTCCTGTACGCGTACCGGCTCTGGTTCGGGTACGGCATCGAGGCGGCCGCGCCGGCGACGCTGTTCGCCGCCGTGCTGATGGGCATGTGCCTGGGCTTCCTGCCGCACAACATGCACCCGGCGCGGATCTTCATGGGCGACTCGGGCTCGATGCTGATCGGCCTGGTGCTCGCCGCGTCGGCAATCTCCATCACGGGGCAGGTCGACCTCGACACACTGAAGATCTTCGAGGGCTCGACGCGTCAGGCGACGCACGCCGCGCTGCCGGTCTTCATCCCGCTGCTGCTGCCGCTGACGATCATCGCGATCCCCATGGCCGACCTGGTGCTGGCCATCGTGCGGCGCACCTGGAACGGCCAGTCGCCGTTCGCCGCCGACCGCGGCCACCTGCACCACCGGCTGCTGGAGATCGGCCACTCGCACAGCCGCGCCGTGTGGATCATGTATTTCTGGTCGGCGCTGATCGCGTTCGGCACCCTGACGTACTCGGTTCACTCCGCGTCCATGTGGATCATGCTGCCGATCGTGGCGCTGAGCGCGGTGGGCCTGGTGCTGCTGCTCCTGCCCCGCTTCCAGCCGCGTGCGCCGCGCTGGGCGGAGTCGTTCGTGCCGCCCCGCTACCGGCGCCGGAAGGTCGCCCCGCAGGCCGCGGAGGAGGCCCTGGCGGCCGCCGGGGCCGGTACCGGGCCGGAGGGGGCGGCCGCCGCGCAGGCCGGGGAGGCGGGGGAGCGGCCGCGCGTTCCGGCGGGAGTCAACGGCGCGACCGCCATCGGAGCCCGTTCGCACCTTCCCGAACGGCGGAAGGCGGGAACGCCGAGTTGACGGAGGGATAACGCCGGGGCTTTACCAGGTAAAGCCTCGGTTTGTCGTGCACACACGCGCGGCTTCCTTCTCATGTGTGACAGTTGGCACACCTTCGGGTAAAGACCTCTTCAAATAGTTTGTGATACCGTTCACGAGACCCGGCGACAGTGCCGAAGGGCCGTAGTGCGACGGCCCGTTGGCGCCGAGATCTGACTCGGCCCGGGCCTACGCTCGTCCATGACGACACCACTGCCCCCACCAGCAAGCGGAGATGCCGCCATGCCGTCCAACGACGCCCGCTCCCTCCTGCACGCCGCCGTGCCCACTCTCGCGACCGGTGCCGTCGGCGCCGTGGTCAGCGGTGTGGCGGCCGGCGGAAAGGGAGTGGTCGGAGCGGTCCTGGGCGCGGTGCTGGTGGTGCTCTTCATGGGACTCGGCATGGTGGTCCTCCAGCGCACGGCGAAGTCGCTGCCGCACCTGTTCCAGGCCATGGGCCTGATGCTCTACACGGCGCAGCTGCTGTTGCTCTTCGTCGTCATGTCGCTGCTGAAGAACACCACGCTGTTCGACTTCAAGGCCTTCGGTTTCACGCTGCTCGCAGCCACGATCGTCTGGGTCACCGCGCAGGCGCGTCACTACATGAAGGCGAAGATCCTCTACGTCGACCCGGCGTCGGACAACGGCGGTCACGCCGCGAAGACCGGGTCCGCGGCGTGAGAGGTAGGGCCGGGATAAAGGGCCGTTCGAGATGCTGCTATCGTCCGATGCCACATGCGGCACTGCGGGCGCGGCCATCCGAGCTGACGCCTGTCCCAGCGCGACGCTCGACGCCTAGCCGCCGCCCCCTTATCCGTAAGACCAGTCCAGTGCCGAACCGCGGCTGCGTGCCGCGCCGACACAACGAGGTTGCCGTACCTATGCGCCACGCTGAAGGAGCCCGCGGTGAGTGCTGACCAGACGCTTGCCTTCGACCCCGATTGCCACATCTTCACACCGTGTGGCTTCCCGGCGCCGGGCCTGCACACCTTCCTGTACGAGCCCATCGCCACGGTCGGCGGCTTCGAGTTCACCAAGCCGATGCTGCTCGCCCTGCTGAGCTCCCTCGCCGTCATCGGCTTCTTCTGGGCCGCCTTCGCCAAGCCGAAGCTGGTGCCCGGCAAGGTGCAGATGATCGGTGAGGCCGGGTACGACTTCGTCCGCCGCGGCATCGTCTACGAGATCATCGGCAAGAAGGACGGCGAGAAGTACGTCCCGCTGATGGTGTCGCTGTTCTTCTTCGTGTGGATCATGAACCTCTGGTCCATCATCCCGCTCGCGCAGTTCCCGGTCACCTCGCTGATCGCCTTCCCGGCCGGTCTCGCCCTGATGGTGTACGTGCTCTGGGTGGGCCTCACCTTCAAGAAGCACGGCTTCGCCGGTGGCTGGAAGAACATCCTCGGCTACGACAAGTCCCTCGGCGCGATCCTGCCGCTGATCATGCTGCTCGAGTTCTTCTCGAACCTGATCATCCGGCCCTTCACCCACGCGGTGCGACTGTTCGCGAACATGTTCGCCGGCCACCTGCTGATCGTCATGTTCTCGCTGGCCACCTGGTACCTGATGAACGGCCTGGGCTTCGTCTACGCCGGCGCCTCGTTCGTCATGGTCCTCGTGATGACCGCCTTCGAGCTCTTCATCCAGGCCGTCCAGGCGTACGTCTTCGTGCTCCTGGCCTCCAGCTACATCCAGGGCGCGCTCTCCGAGCACCACTGAGCCCGTCCGCCGCCAAACCCCCAGCCATCCGGTGGCCAACCCCCACCGGATCACTGAAAGAGAAGGAAGAACCGGCATGTCCGCTCTCCAGCAGCTCGCCGCCGAGAACGCTGTCTCCGGAAACGTCTCCGCCATCGGCTACGGCCTGGCCGCCATCGGCCCCGGCGTCGGCGTCGGCATCATCTTCGGTAACGGCACCCAGGCCCTCGCCCGCCAGCCCGAGGCCGCCGGTCTGATCCGTACCAACCAGATCATGGGTTTCGCCTTCTGTGAGGCGCTCGCCCTCATCGGCATCGTCATGGGCTTCGTCTACAAGTAAGCCGGACCGACTGCCCAGACCCCTTTCACGGAAGGCACTGATGTGAACGCTCTGTTCCTTGCAGCAGCGGAGGAGCCTCAGAACCCTCTTCTGCCGCATCTCGACGAGCTCGTCATCGGCCTGATCGCCTTCGCCATCGTCTTCGGCTTCCTCGCCAAGAAGCTCCTCCCGAACATCAACAAGGTTCTGGACGAGCGCCGTGAGGCCATCGAGGGCGGGATCGAGAAGGCCGAGTCGGCCCAGATCGAGGCCCAGAGTGTGCTTGAGCAGTACAAGGCTCAGCTCGCCGAGGCCCGCCACGAGGCCGCGCGTCTGCGCCAGGAGGCACAGGAGCAGGGCGCCGCGATCATCGCCGAGATGAAGGCGGAAGGCCAGCGTCAGCGCGAGGAGATCGTCGCCGCCGGCCACGCGCAGATCGAGGCCGACCGCAAGGCGGCCGCCGCCGCTCTGCGTCAGGACGTCGGCAAGCTCGCCACCGACCTGGCCGGCAAGCTGGTCGGCGAGTCCCTCGAGGACGTCGCCCGCCAGAGCCGCACCATCGACCGCTTCCTCGACGAGCTCGAGGAGAAGGCCGAGGCCGCCCGATGAACGGAGCGAGCCGCGAGGCACTGGCTGCCGCGCGCGAGCGTCTCGACGCGCTGACCGACCACACGTCGGTCGACGCGGCGAAGCTCGCCGACGAGCTGGCCGCCGTCACCGCGCTGCTCGACCGCGAGGTGTCGCTGCGTCGGGTCCTCACCGACCCGGCGCAGGCCGGTGAGGCCAAGGCCGACCTGGCCACGCGACTGCTGAGCGGTCAGGTGGGCGGCGAGACCGTCGACCTGGTCTCCGGCATGGTCCGCTCCCGCTGGTCCCAGTCGCGCGACCTGGTCGACGCGGTCGAGACGCTGGCGGACACCGCGGACCTCACCGCGGCCCAGAAGGCCGGCGCGCTCGACGACGTCGAGGACGAGCTGTTCCGGTTCGGCCGGATCGTGACCTCCAGCCCCGAGCTGCGGGCCGCGCTGACCGACCGGGCCGCCACGGCCACCGCCAAGGGCGGGCTGCTGCGCAGCCTCCTCGGCGGCCGGGCCAACGCGGCGACCGAGCGGCTGGTCGTCCGCCTGGTCACCCAGCCGCGGGGACGTAGCCTGGAGGGGGGACTCGAGTCCCTGTCCAAGCTCGCCGCGGCGCGCCGGGACCGGATGGTCGCGGTCGTCACGTCGGCGGTACCGCTCACCGACCAGCAGAAGGCGCGCCTCGGCGCGGTGCTGGCGAAGATGTACGGCCGGAACATGCACCTCAACCTCGACGTGGACCCCACGGTCCTCGGCGGGATCACGGTGCGGATCGGCGACGAGGTCGTCAACGGCACGGTCGCCTCCCGCCTCGACGAGGCGTCGCGGCGACTGGCCGGCTGACCCGCGGACCAGGTCACCAAACCCAACAAGCGTTACCTACGGCCCGGTTGGGCCGTGCACAGGATGCAGAAGTTCTGGGGGGAGCCCCCAGATCCCCCAAAGAGACTTCGGGCCCAACAAGGAGAGCAGGGAACCCAGATGGCGGAGCTCACGATCCGGCCGGAGGAGATCCGGGACGCGCTGGAGAACTTTGTCCAGTCGTACAAGCCGGACGCGGCCTCGCGCGAGGAGGTCGGTACGGTCAGCCTTGCCGGCGACGGCATCGCGAAGGTCGAGGGGCTGCCCTCGACCATGGCCAACGAACTGCTGAAGTTCGAGGACGGCACCCTCGGCCTCGCCCTCAACCTCGAGGAGCGCGAGATCGGTGCCATTGTCCTCGGTGAGTTCAGCGGCATCGAGGAGGGCCAGTCGGTCCAGCGCACCGGCGAGGTCCTGTCCGTCGCCGTCGGCGAGGGCTACCTGGGTCGCGTCGTCGACCCGCTCGGCAACCCGATCGACGGCCTCGGCGAGATCGAGACGTCCGGCCGCCGCGCCCTCGAGCTGCAGGCCCCCACGGTCATGCAGCGCAAGTCGGTGCACGAGCCGATGGAGACGGGCTACAAGGCCGTCGACGCGATGACCCCGATCGGCCGTGGTCAGCGTCAGCTGATCATCGGCGACCGCCAGACCGGCAAGACCGCTCTGGCCGTCGACACGATCATCAACCAGCGTGACAACTGGCGCACCGGCGACCCGAAGAAGCAGGTCCGCTGCATCTACGTCGCCATCGGCCAGAAGGGCTCCACCATCGCGTCCGTCCGCGGCGCGCTGGAGGAGGCCGGTGCCCTGGAGTACACGACCATCGTCGCCGCCCCGGCGTCCGACCCGGCCGGCTTCAAGTACCTGGCGCCCTACACCGGCTCCGCCATCGGTCAGCAGTGGATGTACGAGGGCAAGCACGTCCTCATCGTCTTCGACGACCTGTCGAAGCAGGCCGACGCCTACCGCGCCGTGTCGCTGCTGCTGCGCCGCCCGCCGGGCCGCGAGGCCTACCCGGGTGACGTCTTCTACCTGCACTCCCGCCTGCTGGAGCGCTGCGCCAAGCTCTCCGACGAGATGGGCGCCGGTTCGATGACCGGTCTCCCGATCGTCGAGACCAAGGCCAACGACGTCTCGGCGTTCATCCCGACCAACGTCATCTCCATCACCGACGGCCAGTGCTTCCTGGAGTCCGACCTGTTCAACGCCGGTCAGCGCCCGGCCCTGAACGTCGGTATCTCCGTGTCGCGAGTCGGTGGCTCGGCCCAGCACAAGGCCATGAAGCAGGTCTCCGGCCGGCTTCGTGTCGACCTGGCCCAGTTCCGTGAGCTGGAGGCGTTCGCCGCCTTCGGTTCCGACCTGGACGCCGCGTCGAAGTCCGCCCTGGAGCGCGGCAAGCGCATGGTCGAACTGCTGAAGCAGCCGCAGTACCAGCCGATGGCGACCGAGAACCAGGTCGTCTCCGTCTGGGCCGGCACCACCGGCAAGATGGACGACGTCCCGGTCCAGGACATCCGCCGCTTCGAGTCGGAGCTGCTGGACTTCCTGCACCGCGAGCACAAGTCGCTCATGACCTCGATCCGCGAGGGCGGCAAGATGTCCGACGAGACCTTGGACAAGGTCGCGGAGTGCATCGTCGACTTCAAGAAGCAGTTCGAGACCTTCGACGGCAAGCTGCTCGGCGAGGACGCCCCGGCCACCGTCAACGTCTCCAAGTGACGACGGAAGGGACCTGATCCATGGGAGCGCAGCTCCGGGTCTACAAGCGTCGCATCCGGTCCGTCACCGCGACGAAGAAGATCACCAAGGCGATGGAGATGATCGCCGCCTCGCGCATCGTCAAGGCGCAGCGCAAGGTGGCGGCCTCCACGCCGTACGCGACCGAGCTCACCCGAGCGGTCACGGCGGTGGCGACCGGGTCGAACACCAACCACCCCCTCACCACGGAGGCGCAGTCCCCGACCCGTGCCGCGGTCCTGCTCATCACGAGCGACCGCGGTCTGGCCGGCGGCTACTCCTCCAACGCCATCAAGCAGGCCGACCGGCTCACCGAGCGGCTTCGCGGCGAGGGCAAGGAGGTCGACACGTACGTCGTCGGCCGCAAGGGTGTCGCCTACTACGGCTTCCGCGAGCGCAAGGTCGCGGACGCCTGGACCGGCTTCTCCGACAACCCGACCTACGCGGACGCCAAGCAGGTGGCCGCCCCGCTGATCGCGGCCGTCCAGCAGGACGCCGCGGACGGCGGTGTCGACGAGCTGCACATCGTCTTCACGGAGTTCGTGTCGATGATGACGCAGACGCCGGCGGACGACCGGATGCTGCCGCTCAGCCTCGAGAAGGCCGCGGAGGAGACGGGGACCAAGGGCGAGATCCTTCCCCTGTTCGACTTCGAGCCGTCGGCGGAGGACGTCCTGGACGCCCTCCTGCCGCGCTACGTCGAGAGCCGCGTCTACAACGCCCTGCTGCAGGCCGCCGCCTCCGAGCACGCGGCCCGCCGCCGGGCGATGAAGTCGGCGACCGACAACGCGGGAGAGCTGATCAACTCGCTCTCGCGCCTTGCCAACGCGGCCCGCCAGGCCGAAATCACCCAGGAAATCAGCGAGATCGTCGGTGGCGCGAGCGCCCTGGCCGACGCGACCGCGGGGAGTGACAAGTAATGACGACCACTGTTGAGACGGCCGCCGCCACGGGCCGCGTCGCCCGGGTCATCGGCCCGGTCGTCGACGTGGAGTTCCCCGTCGACGCGATGCCGGAGATCTACAACGCGCTGACGGTCCAGGTCGACGACCCGGCCGAGGAGGGCAAGCGCAAGACGCTGACGCTCGAGGTCGCCCAGCACCTCGGCGACGGCATCATCCGCGCCATCTCCATGCAGCCCACCGACGGCCTGGTCCGCCAGGCCCCGGTGACCGACACGGGCGCGGGCATCTCCGTCCCGGTCGGCGACTTCACCAAGGGCAAGGTGTTCAACACCCTCGGTGAGGTTCTGAACATGCCGGAGACCAACGCCGACGTCACCGAGCGCTGGCCGATCCACCGCCAGGCCCCGGCCTTCGACCAGCTCGAGTCGAAGACCGAGATGTTCGAGACCGGCCTGAAGGTCGTCGACCTCCTCACCCCGTACGTCAAGGGTGGAAAGATCGGCCTGTTCGGTGGTGCCGGTGTCGGCAAGACCGTGCTGATCCAGGAAATGATCATGCGTGTCGCCAACCTCCACGAGGGCGTCTCCGTCTTCGCGGGCGTCGGCGAGCGCACCCGCGAGGGCAACGACCTCATCGCGGAGATGGAGGAGTCCGGCGTCCTGGACAAGACCGCCCTGGTCTTCGGCCAGATGGACGAGCCCCCGGGCACCCGTCTGCGCGTCGCCCTGGCCGGTCTGACGATGGCGGAGTACTTCCGCGACGTCCAGAAGCAGGACGTGCTCTTCTTCATCGACAACATCTTCCGGTTCACCCAGGCCGGTTCCGAGGTGTCCACCCTGCTCGGCCGCATGCCGTCCGCGGTGGGTTACCAGCCGAACCTGGCCGACGAGATGGGTCTCCTCCAGGAGCGCATCACGTCGACCCGCGGTCACTCGATCACCTCGATGCAGGCGATCTACGTCCCCGCCGACGACCTGACCGACCCGGCGCCGGCCACCACCTTCGCCCACCTCGACGCGACGACGGTTCTCTCCCGTCCGATCTCCGAGAAGGGCATCTACCCGGCCGTGGACCCGCTGGACTCCACGTCCCGGATCCTGGACCCGCGCTACATCGCGCAGGACCACTACGACGCCGCCATGCGCGTCAAGGGCATCCTGCAGAAGTACAAGGACCTCCAGGACATCATCGCGATCCTCGGTATCGACGAGCTGGGCGAAGAGGACAAGCTGGTCGTCCACCGCGCCCGTCGCGTCGAGCGCTTCCTGTCCCAGAACACCCACGCGGCGAAGCAGTTCACCGGCGTGGACGGTTCGGACGTCCCGCTCGACGAGTCGATCGCCGCGTTCAACGCGATCTGCGACGGTGAGTACGACCACTTCCCGGAGCAGGCCTTCTTCATGTGCGGTGGCCTCGAGGACCTCAAGAAGAACGCCAAGGACCTCGGCGTCTCCTGAAGTCCGTGAGGTGTGAGGGGGCGGGCACGTCCCGCCCCCTCGCGCTGCACCCCCTCCGGGGCCCCCGGCCCCGGACCCCGGCCGCCCCCGCGGCCGCCCCCGGCCGTGCTGGCCGACGCGGGTCCTCGGCGCTCCGGTGCCGACGGCCCTACTAGACTTATGACCCAACACCCGGCAAGACCCGCCGGGTGGTGACCCGAGGAGCCACCCTTGGCCGCTGAGCTGCACGTCGAGCTGGTCGCCGCGGACCGGAGTGTCTGGTCCGGCGAGGCCACCCTGGTCATCGCGCGCACCACCTCCGGCGACATCGGCGTCATGCCCGGCCACCAGCCGCTGCTCGGTGTGCTGGAGTCGGGCCCGGTGACCATCCGTACGAGCGAGGGGGGCACGGTCGTCGCCGCTGTGCACGGCGGTTTCCTCTCGTTCGCGGACAACAAGCTGTCGCTGCTCGCGGAGATCGCCGAGCTTGCGGACGAGATCGACCCCCAGCGCGCCGAGCGTGCGCTGGAGCGTGCGAAGGCGGAGTCGGACGCCGCGGCAGAGCGGCGCGCCGAGATCCGGCTGCGCGCGGTGGCGGCGCGCTAGCGCACCGTCGCCGATCCACCCCGCCGGGAGCCCCTCAGGGGGCGGCCCGGCCCCTCAGCCGCGGCTCGGCCTGGATTCTCCAGACCGGACCGCGGCTGAGGCGATGCAGATGCAGGTCGTATTCGGTTACAGGACGAAGCGAGGAGGTCGGTGGAGATGTTCCTCGCTCTGCTGGTGAGCGCACTGGTCGTCGCACTGGTGGTGATCGGGCTCTTCGTCTTCGGCCTGCGCCGGCGGCTGATCCAGCGGTCGGGCGGCACGTTCGACTGCAGTCTCCGCTGGAACGTCCCCGAGGAGGTCGACACCTCCGGCAAGGGCTGGGTGTACGGGGTCGCCCGGTACGGCGGCGACCGGATCGCCTGGTTCCGGGTCTTCTCGTACGCGCCCCGTCCGCGCCGCGTCCTGGAGCGGTCCTCCATCGAGGTCCTGGACCGCCGCATGCCGGAGGGCGAGGAGGAGCTGGCGCTCCTGTCGGACTCCGTCGTGCTGGGCTGTCTGCACGGGGGGACGCGGCTGGAGCTCGCCATGAGCGAGGACGCCCTCACCGGTTTCCTCGCCTGGCTGGAGGCGGCGCCCCCCGGGCAGCGGGTGAACGTGGCGTAGGCCGCGCGTCCCGCCCCCCCCGCACACGAATCGAGCCGCACCGTTTCCGGTGCGGCTCGATCGTCGTCCGGGGGTGCCGGACGGGTCAGCGGTTACTGGAGGCCGGAGTGGACGGCCGTGGCCAGCTCACCGTTGGCGGTGTCGCCGCTGAACTCCCAGTAGAAGGCGCCGCCCAGGCCCTGGCCCTTGGCCCAGGCCATCTTGGACTGGACCGTCGCCGGGGTGTCGTAGCTCCACCAGTTGGTGCCGCAGTGGGCGTACGCCGTGCCGGCCACGGTGCCGTTCGCCGGGCAGGTGTTCTTGAGGACCTTGTAGTCCTCGATGCCCTGCTCGTACGTGCCGCCCGCGGGGCCGGTCGCGGTGCCGCCCGGCTCCTTCTGGGTGACGCCGGTCCAGCCGCGCCCGTAGAAGCCGATGCCGAGCAGCAGCTTCTTGGCGGGCACGCCCTTCGCCTTGAGCTTGGCGATCGCCTCGGCGGAGGTGAAGCCGGACTGCGGGATGCCCGGGTAGGCGGTCAGCGGGGAGTGCGGGGCCGTCGGACCCTTCGCCTCCCAGGCGCCGAAGAAGTCGTACGTCATCACGTTGTACCAGTCGATGTACTGCGATGCCGGACCGTACTCCGCGGCGTCGATCTTGCCGCCGGCCGAGGCGTCCGCGGTGATGGCCGCCGTGACCAGGTTGTTCGCGCCGAACTTGCCGCGCATGGCCTGCATCATCTTGGTGAAGGCGGCCGGGCCGCTGGTGTCGCAGGTCAGGCCGCAGGCGTTCGGGTACTCCCAGTCCAGGTCGATGCCGTCGAAGACGTCGGCCCAGCGGGGGTCCTCCACCAGGTCGTAGCAGGACTGGGCGAAGGCGGCCGGGTTCTGCACGGCCTGGCCGAAGCCGCCGGACCAGGTCCAGCCGCCGAACGACCACAGCACCTTGATGTGCGGGTACTGGGCCTTCAGCTTGCGCAGCTGGTTGAAGTTGCCGCGCAGCGGCTGGTCCCAGGTGTCGGCCTTGCCGTCGACGGACTGGTCGGCGGTGTACGCCTTGTCGTAGTCCGCGTAGGCGTCACCGATGGTGCACTTGCCGCCCTGGACGTTGCCGAACGCGTAGTTGATGTGGGTGATCTTGTTGACCGTACCGGACGTCACGAGGTTCTTGACGTGGTAGTTGCGGCCGTAGACGCCCCAGTTGGTGAAGTAGCCCATCTTGACGGTGGACGACGGGCCGGGGCCGGGGCCGGGGCCCGTGTCGCCACCGGTCGTGCGGACCGCGACGGAGGCGCTGGCCGGGCCGGTCTGGTCGGCGGTGTCCCGCGCCTGGACGCTGTAGGAGTAGTCGGTGCCGGCGGTCAGGCCGGTGTCCGAGTACGTCAGGCCGGTGACGGTCGCGACCTTGGTGCCGCCGCGCAGGACGTCGTAGTTCTTGACGCCCTTGTCGTCGGTGGCCGCGGCCCAGCTGAGCTTCACCGACGTGTCGGTGATGTCGGAGGCGGTGGGCTTGCCGGGCGCGGACGGGGCGCTGTCGCCGGGCTGGCCCGGGCCGCCGTCACAGGACTCGCCGTTCAGCTTGCAGCCGGAGGGGGAGCCCGAGCCGGAGCCGTTGAAGCCGAAGGTGACGGACGCCCCGGGGGCGAGGGTGCCGTTCCAGCCGAGGTTCTTGGCGGTCCAGTGGGTGCCGCTGTTGGTGACGGTGGCGTCCCAGGCGGAGGTGACGGAGGTGCCGGTGGGGAAGTCCCACTCGACGGTCCAGGAGGAGAGGGAGGTGGTGCCGGTGTTCTTCACCGTCCACCTGCCCTCGAAGCCGCCGCCCCAGTCGGAGGCCTTGGTGTAGGTGGCGGTCGCCGAGGCGGCCGCCTGGGCGGGGGTGGCGAGGCCGACCATCGCGGCCAGGGGAAGCAGCAGCAGTGCGGTGGCTCCGGCCGTGGCTCTGGCCAGGAGTCCCCTTTTGCTCCGTGGTGCTTGAGTGCTCGTGCTCAACGGTGCTCCTCAAGATGTGGACGGACATGGTGGGGGTCACGTGTGTCCGTGAAAGGTGCGCGCCGTGAGCGTAGGAAGGTCTGGACCAATCGTCAATAGGTCCAGACCACTGGGAAGGCTTCTCGGGTCAGACGCCCAATTCCCGAGCCAGCACCGCGGCTTGCACCCGGCTGCGCAGGCCGAGCTTCCCCAGAAGCCTGCTGACGTGCGTCTTCACCGTCGCCTCCGCCATGTCGAGGCGCACCGCGACCTCCGCGTTCGACAGCCCCTCGCCGAGGCACGACAGCACCTCGCGCTCCCGCCGCGTCAGCGGGGCGAGCACGCTCCGGTCCGGTCCGGCGTCCGCCGCGCGGTCGCCCGTCCCGCCCCGCCGCGGCGCCGCGAACTCCGCGATCAGCCGCCGGGTGACCGCCGGGGCGATCAGGCCCTCGCCGCGCGCCACCGTCCGTACCGCCTCGATCAGGTCCCGCGCCTCGGTGTTCTTCAGCAGGAACCCGGCGGCGCCGGCCCGCAGCGCCCCGAAGACGTACTCGTCCAGGTCGAAGGTGGTCAGGACCAGGACGTCCGCGAGGCCCTCGGCCACCACCCGGCGCGTCGCCTCCACCCCGTCCAGCAGCGGCATCTGAACGTCCATCAGCACCAGGTCCGGGCGCAGCTCGCGGGTCAGCCGCACCGCCGCCTCGCCGTCCCCGGCCTCGCCGACCACCTCGATGCCGGGGGCGCTGCGCAGGATGAGGACCAGCCCCGCCCGTACGGCCTTCTGGTCCTCGGCGACCAGTACGCGGACCGTGCCGCCCGTCGTCTCCGTGCTCATGTCGCCGGCTCCCTGTCGTCCTCCGCCACGGGCAGCACCGCCCGTACCCGCCACGTCCGGTGCCCCGCCCCGTCGGCCGGGCCCGCCTCGAACTCCCCGCCCAGCAGCGCCACCCGCTCCCGCATCCCGACCAGTCCGGCCCCCGACCCGGGTGCGCGCGGCCCCGCCGCCGGGCGGTCGAAGGGACTGGTCACCGCGACCGTCAGCGCGTGGCCGGTACGCTCCACCACGACGGCCACCTCGCCCGCGTCGGCGTGCTTCAGCGCGTTCGTCAGCGACTCCTGCACGATGCGGTACGCCGCCAGCTCCACCGGCGCGGGCAGGTCCTCGTCGGACGGCGGGGCGGTCAGCGCGAACGTCAGCCCGCTCGCCGCGCCGTGCGCCGCCGCCTGCCGCACGAGGGCGGCGAGCCCGGCCAGGGTCGGCGCGGGCGCGGGCTCGCTCTCGGCGCCGCTGTCCCGGAGCAGCGAGATCAACCGGCGCATTTCGGCCAGTCCCTCGACGCTGTTCTCCCGGATCACGCCGAGCGCCTCCCGGCTGGTGTCCGGGTCGTCGAGGGAGAGCGCGGCGGTCGAGTGGATGGCGATCGCGGAGAGGTTCCCCGCGACCATGTCGTGCAGCTCCCGCGCCATCCGGGCCCGCTCCGCGACCACCGCCTCCCGCCGGTCCATCTCCGCCAGCAGTGCCGTCTGCTCGGCGCGCAGCCGGGCCGCGTCGGCGGCCTGCCGGTGGTTGCGGACGACCGCGCCGGTGGTGGCGGGGACGAACGACACCATGCCGGCGAGGATGCCGATCAGCAGCGCCCACGGCTCCTGGTACCAGGCCAGCGACGCGATCGAGACGGCGACGGTGACGAGCCCCGTCGTGACCGGCAGCCGGCGGGCGAGGGCGGGGGAGCCGTACACCACGGCCGCGTACACCAGGTCCGTGAACATCAGGATCGTCGCGATGCTGCCGCGCGTGAGCTGGTCCGCGACGATCGCGACCGTCCCGACCAGCAGCGCCGTGCGGGGCCTGCTGCGCCGGACGAACTCCAGCGCCGTCATCACGGACAGCGGCAGCAGGACGGCCCAGGACGCGTCGACCACGCTGTGCCGCGGGCCCTGGTTGAACACCCCGAGCGACCACAGCAGGAGGCCGCCGGCCAGGCCGGTCGCGGCCAGGAAGACGTCGTCGCGGTGGGGGCGGGGCGGTGTCACGTTCCCATCCAACACGGCCCCGGGCCCCCGCCGCCTCCCCGCGCGGGGTGAGCCGCGACTACATCGAAGGATGCAGCGCGGATTCCTCATCGGCGACGACGCCCGGGGCGCGCGGCGACGGCAGGCTGGGAGGCATGGTCGTCACATTGATCGTGGTCTGCGAAGTCGGCTTCTGGGTGCTGCTGGCGGCGGGGCTCGCCGCGCGGTACGTGCTGAGGATGCCGCGCACGGGTGCGGCGCTGCTGCTGTGCGAGCCGCTGCTGGAGGTCGTCCTCCTCGTGGCGACCGCCGTGGACCTGCGCGGCGGCGCCGAACCGAGCTGGACGCACGGGCTGGCCGCGCTGTACATCGGCTACACCGTCGGCCACGGGCACCGCACCGTGAAGTGGCTGGACGGCCACGCCGCCCACCGCTTCGGCGGCGCGCCCCGCCCGGTCGGCCCGCCCCGGTACGGCAGGGCCCGCGCCCGCCACGAGGGCCGCGTGTGGCTCGGCACCCTGGTCGGCGCGGTCGTCGCGACCGTCCTGCTCCAGGCCGCCGTCTGGTACGTGGACGACCCGGGCCGGGTCGGTCCGCTGCAGAGCTGGATGGGCGCGGCGTGGCGGGCGGCGGGCATCCACGGGCTGATCGCCCTGTCGTACGCGATCTGGCCGAAAAAGGCCCCCGAGGAGAAGCCGGTCCCGGTCGGCAAGGACGCCTGACAGCCCCGGCGGGGCGCCGTACCGGTCGGGAGGCGGGCCCCCGGACCCCCGGCGGGGCCGGGGGTCCGGGGCGGGTCAGCGTTCCCCGCCGGGGACCCACAGGACGTCGCCGACCTCCTTGTTGGCCGTCCGGGCCAGGATGAACAGCAGGTCGGACAGGCGGTTGAGGTAGGTGGCCGTCAGGGGGTTCATCGTCTCGCCGTGCACCTCCAGCGCCGCCCACGTCGAGCGCTCCGCGCGGCGGACCACCGTGCACGCCTGGTGCAGGAGCGCCGCGCCCGGCGTGCCGCCCGGCAGGATGAAGGAGCGGAGCTTCTCCAGGTCCTCCAGGAACCGGTCGCAGTCCGCCTCCAGCTTGTCGACGTAGGACTGCTCCACCCGCAGCGGCGGGTACTTCGGGTCCTCGACCACCGGGGTCGACAGGTCCGCGCCCACGTCGAACAGGTCGTTCTGCACCCGTACGAGGACCTTGACGACCTCCTCCGGCAGCCGGCCGAGGGCGACGGCGGTCCCGATGACGGCGTTCGCCTCGTTGGCGTCGGCGTACGCCGCGATCCGGAGGTCCGTCTTGGCGGTGCGGCTCATGTCGCCGAGCGCCGTCGTGCCCTTGTCGCCGGTGCGGGTGTAGATGCGCGTCAGATTGACCATGCGGCCAGCCTAGTTACGTACCGGCGCTCCGGAAGCCCCGTGTGCCGACCGTCACGGCCAGCGCCGCGCAGACGGCGGCGGCGAGCGTCCCGTACAGCATGTCCGGGCTCGTGTAGTCCCCGGCGTACGCGGACCGCACCGCGTCCACCAGGTAGCGCAGCGGCATCAGGCGCGACAGCAGGTCGAGCCAGCCGGGCGCCAGCGCCATCGGCAGCATCAGCCCGGACAGCACATCGACGGCACGGTCACCGCGTTGACGACGGGCCCGAACTCCTGCGGGGAGGAGGCCCTCAGCGCCAGCGCGTACGACAGGGACGCCAGGATCACCGTCAGCGCGGCGACGAAGGCGAAGCCGACGAGGATCCCGCCCAGCGGCGCCCGCAGCCCCATCACCAGCGCCGCCAGCACCAGCAGGACCGCCTGGACGACGAAGAGCACGACGTCCCGCAGGACGCGGCCGAGGAGCAGGGCGAGCCGGCTCACCGGTGTGGCCCGCATCCGTTCGACCACCCCCCACTGCTTCTCGAGGACGATCCCGAAGCCGGCGAACGACGCGCCGAACAGGCCGAGCTGGAGCAGCAGCCCCGGCACGAGCACCTGCCAGGAGTCCCCGTGGCCGCCGAGCGGGAGCCGGGTGAGCAGCGGGCCGAAGAAGACCAGGTACAGCAGGGGCGTCAGCACGCCGAAGAGCATGTGGAAACGGGAGCGCAGGGTCTGCCGGGCGCACCGCCCGAAGACCAGCGCCGTGTCGTGGAGCAGCACGTCGTCCTCCTAGACGGCGATCGGAGCGGAGTCGGCGGGTGCGGGGCCGCGGCCGGTGAGGGCGAGGAACGCCTCCTGGAGCGAGGCGTCCGGCGAGCCCGCGTACCGCTCCTTCAGGGCGGCGGGCGTGCCCTCGGCGGCGACCCGGCCGCCGTCGACGACGACGAGCCGGTCGGACAGCTCGTCGGCCTCGTCGAGGTGGTGGGTGGTGAGGAAGACCGTGGTGCCGTGGGTGTCCCGCAGGCGCCGTACGAGCCGCCACAAGTCCGCGCGGCCGGCCGGGTCGAGGCCGGTCGTGGGCTCGTCGAGGAAGAGCACCTCGGGCCGGTGCACGAGGCCCAGGGCGATGTCCAGGCGCCGCCGCTGCCCGCCGGACAGCGCGGCGCAGGGCCGGTCGAGGAGGTCGGTGAGGCCCAGTTCGCGGGCGAGTCCGGCCGCGCGGCCGGCGGCCTCCGCCCTGCCCAGGCGGTGGAGCCGGCCCTGCGTGACCAGCTCCTCGCGGACGGGGGCGCCCGGGTCGACGCCGCCGGACTGGGCGACGTAACCGATCCTGCGCCGTACCCCGGCCGGGTCGGTGGCCAGGTCGCACCCGGCGACGGTCGCGGTCCCGGCGGTGGGGCGCAGCAGCGTGGTGAGCATGCGCAGGGTGGTGGTCTTGCCGGCGCCGTTGGGGCCGAGGAAGCCCAGGATCTCGCCGGGCAGGACCGTCAGGTCGATGCCGCGGACGGCCTCCACGGGGCCGCCGCGCCCGCGGAAGGTGTGGGCCAGCCCGGCCGCACTGATGATTGCCGTTGCCATGCCCCCAGAAAATCAGAGTGACCCCAAATTTGCAATGACCCCAAGTTTTGGTGCGCACCAAGACGGCTAGGATGCGGCCATGGCGGAGGGACTCAGGGAGCGGAAGAAGAGGCGGACCCGGCAGCACATCTCCGACGTGGCCACGGCCCTCTTCCTGGAGAGGGGCTTCGACGCCGTCACGATCGCCGAGATCGCCGAGGCCGCCGACGTCTCGGTCAACACCGTCTACAACTACTTCCCCGCCAAGGAGGACCTGTTCCTCGACCGCGGGGAGGACGCCGTCGACCGCCTCTCGCGCTGGGTCCGCGGACGCCGGACGGGAGAGTCGGCCGCCCGGGCCGTCCTGCGGGAACTGCACGAGGCCGTCGAGACCCTCTCTCCCGCCGTCGGCCTCTTCGAGGGGTGCGCCGACTTCACGCGCGTCGTCCTGGAGGTGCCCGCCCTGCGCTCCCGCCTCTGGCAGATCCGGCAGGACGGCCTCGGGGAACTGGAGCGCACCCTGCGCGCCGAGGTCGCGGCCCCGGACGACGACCCCGTCCCCGCCCTGGTCGCCGGACAGCTCGACTGGCTGTACGCCGCCCTCACGGACCGCATCTCCGCCGGGATGGCGGAGGGCCGCGACCCCCGCGAGGTCTCCCGCGAAGCCCTCGCCCTCCTCGACGAGATGGAGGACCTCCTGGGCGAACGGGTCCTCGACTACGCGGTACGGCTCACCTGAGAGAGCGTTCCGGTGTGATGTCCGTCATCTGAGACGTGACGCGCATCTCTTCACCGCCACAGCGACCCTCCCGGGCAGTAACCTCCCGCCGGAGAACCGAAAAGTGGACGCGTGTGAAGGGGATTGATCGTGGCCAGGAAGCTCGCCGTCATCGGCGCCGGACTCATGGGGTCCGGCATCGCGCAGGTCTCGGCCCAGGCGGGCTGGGACGTCGTGCTGCGCGACGTCACGGACGCCGCCCTCACCCGCGGGACCGACGGCATCAAGGCGTCGTACGACAAGTTCGTCGCCAAGGGCAGGCTCGACGCCGCCGACGCCGAGGCCGCGCTGGCCCGCATCACCACGACCACCGACCTCGACGCCGCCGCCGACGCCGACATCGTCGTCGAGGCCGTGTTCGAGAAGCTGGAGGTCAAGCACGAGATCTTCCGCGCCCTCGACAAGCTCGTCCGGGACGACGCGGTCCTCGCCTCCAACACCTCCGCCATCCCGATCACCAAGATCGCGGCGGTCACCGAGCGCCCCGAGCGGGTCGTCGGCACGCACTTCTTCTCGCCCGTCCCGATGATGCAGCTCTGCGAGCTCGTCCGCGGCTACAAGACCAGTGACGAAACCCTCGCCACCGCCCGCGAGTTCGCCGAGTCGGTCGGCAAGACCTGCATCGTCGTCAACCGCGACGTCGCCGGCTTCGTCACCACGCGCCTCATCTCCGCCCTCGTCGTCGAGGCGGCCAAGCTGTACGAGTCCGGCGTGGCCTCCGCCGAGGACATCGACATCGCGTGCAAGCTGGGGTTCGGCCACGCGATGGGCCCGCTCGCCACCGCCGACCTCACCGGCGTCGACATCCTCCTGCACGCCACCGGCAACATCTACACGGAGTCCCAGGACGAGAAGTTCGCCCCGCCGGAGCTGATGCGCCGGATGGTGGACGCGGGTGACATCGGCCGCAAGAGCGGGCAGGGCTTCTACAAGCACTGACCGCTCCGTGCCAAATCGACTTCACCCTCTCGGGTGAACTCGGTATCGGTTTGCTTACAACGCGCAACCGCTCAGGTGATGCGGTGGTCACTTGTTGCAACAGAAAGACGTGACGGAACAAGAACAGCACTCTCGGGGAGCGCATATGCACATCAGGGGCGACCACACCGAGCTGGTCGTCGGGGGCCGCCTCGATGTCCGCAGCGCGGCGGACGCCCGTACGGTCCTGCACTCGGCCGTCGACGACGGAGCCGGCGACCTCGTACTCGACCTGACCGACCTCGACTCCTGGGACGCCACCGGGCTCGGGGTCATCATGGGCGCCCACCGCCGCGCCGGCCGCTGCGGCCGCCGCCTCGTCCTGCGCGGCGTGCCGCCCCAGATGCAGCGCCTGCTCGTGGCGACCAGGCTCCACCGCATCCTCGCCATCGAGGGCGGACTCGCCGCCGAGTCGCTCCCGCGCGTCTGAGCCGTGGCCGGGGACGCGCCCGCGGCACGCGACCGGCGGGCACCGCCCGGGGCGCGCGCCCGGTGCCCCCCCCGGGGGCGCGCCCGGGACACCCACCCGCCGCGCCCCCGCCGTACGGGCCGACGGGCGTCCGCACGCGCCCGCCCCGGCCGGCGACGCGCGGCCCGCCCGTACATGCGGGAGCAAAACACCCCAGGCGACCCCAGCCGCCCATACTCACAAGACCGTGACGTCTGGGGCGGCCGGCACCCCGGATGTTTCCCGCGGCCCCGCGAACGTCTAGGGTCTTGCACGTCTGCCCATCGACGGACCCACACGGCGGGCACCGGACCAGAAGCGACACCATGCGTGCAGATCGGCCGGGAGGGGCTTCGCCGCACCACGCTTTTGGGGGGCTTTCACCATGGACCCGATGAACCCGCGGCCGGACGACCACGGCCACGACAGCACCGACGACGCCGCCCACCAGAGCGGCGACGCCGGCCACCCGCGCGCCTCCCGCGACGACCTGCCCGCACCGCTCGGCACCGGCAAGTCCCCCGCCCCCGCCCGCACCGCCCAACTCGTCGCCGGTGACTTCCTCCTCACCGTCAACCCGGTCGACGGCAGCGAGATCGAGCCCTGCCCGCCCGGCCGTCAGCCCGAGCCCCCCGCCCGCCGCACCCCCGGGCAGCGCGCCGAACGCGACCGCGCCGCCGCCCCGCCCGTACCCGCCGGGCCCGCCGCCCTGCTCCCCCCGCTCCTGGAACGCACCGAACAGCGCGAACGGCTCGTCCGCCTCCTCTCCCGCGGCCGCTCCGTCCGCCTCACCGGCCCGGCCGGCTCCGGCCGCACCCGGCTGCTCGACGCCGTCGCCGCCGACTGCGCCGGCCTCGCGCCCGACGGCGTCATCCGCCTCTCCGGCCACCGCCACACCGTCGGCGACGTCCTGTACGACCTCTTCGCGGCCGTCCACCACGCCCCGGGCCACCGCCCCGACCGGGCCGGGCTGCTCGCCCTCGTCCGCGAGATCGGCGCCGTCGTCCTCCTCGACGACCTCGAGTTCGGCGGCGCGTCCCTCGACGAACTCCTCGACGCAGCCCCCGAGTGCGCGTTCCTCTTCGCGGCCACCCCCGACACCCCCGCGCCCTCCCCGGACGCCTCCGTCGACGAGGTGGTCCTCACCGGCCTCGACCGGTCCACCACCCTCGAACTCCTCGAGCACGCCGTCGACCGGCCCCTCACCGACGAGGAGGCCAACTGGGCGGGCGACCTCTGGTTCGAGTCCGAGGGCCTGCCCCTCCGCTTCGTCCAGGCCGGCGCCCTGCTCCAGCAGCGCGACGTCCTGCGCGCCCCCGTCCCGGCGGGCGACGACACGGACCCGGAGAACAGCGTCTTCACCGACGTCCGCGACGCGCCCCTGCCGAGCCTCGGCGAAGCCGCCGCCCCCGCCGCGCTGCTCGCCTCCCGGCTCTCCGAGGCGGCCCGCGAGACCCTCCGCTTCGCCGTCGCCCTCGGCGGGGAGGTCCCCCACCAGGCGCACCTGCCCGCCCTCGTCGGGGACACCCACGCCGACGCCGCGCTCGGCGAGTTGATCCGCTGCGGGCTGCTCACCCCCGTCGGCCCGCGCCACCGCCTGGCCCCCGGCGTCACCGAACAGCTCGCCGAACACGGCTACGACGAGGGCGCCCTGACCCGCACCCACACCGCCGCCCAGCACTACGCCTGGTGGGTGGGCCACCCGTCCGTCGCCCCCGAGCGGGTCACCGCCGAGGCCGACGCCGTGCTCGCCGCGCTGCACACCCTCGCGTCCAGCCAGGAGGCCGGGCACGCCAGCACCGCCGTCCTCCTCGCCCGCAGCGCGGCGCCCGCCCTCGCGGCCGGCCTGCACTGGGGCGCCTGGGAGCGGGCGCTGCGCTCCGGCCAGGCCGCCGCGCGGCTCGCCGGCGAGGTCGCCGAAGAGGCGTACTTCCACCACGAGCTGGGCGTCCTCGCCCTGTGCAAGGGCAACCTCGACCGGGCGCGCGCCGAGTTGGAGGCGTCCATCGCGCTGCGCGGCGCCCTCGCGGACAAGCGCGGCACGGTCGCCGGCCGCCGCGCCCTCGCCCTGGTGGCCGACCGCGAGCGCAGTGCCCGGCAGGCGTCCCCGTCGTACGACCACGCGGCCACGCCGCTGCCGGGCAGCCTCCGCGCGGGCCCGGCGCCCGGCGCGGGCCACACGGGCGCCCCGGGCGCCGGACCCGGCCGTACGGGTTCCGGTACGGGACCGGCCGCCGCGGCCGGCCCCGGCGCGGACGCGCCGGCGGGCACGGGCGCCGGGTACGGCCTGAGCGGCGGGTACGGTTCCACGGCCGGGACCGGCGGCCGAGCGGGCACCGGCTTCGGGACGGGGACCGCCGCGGGCTTCGGCGCGGATCCCGGTTCCGCTTCCGGTTCCGGTTCCGCTTCCGGTCCCCTCGTCGGGTACGGCTCGACCGCGGGGCCCGGCGCCTCGGGCGGCTCCGCCGGGGCCGACTTCGACGCCGCGTACGGCGCCGTCGGCGCGAGCGCGAGCGCGAGCACGGGCGCAGGCACGGGCGCGGACGGGGGGACGTACGCGTACCCCCGGCAGGAGCGCCCCGCGCGGAAGGGGCCGCGGAGCCTGCTGCTCAGCGGCACCCGGCGCAACCTCGTCGCGGCCGGCGCGGGCGCCGTCCTCGCGGCGGTGCTCGGCACGGTCGTCACCCTCGGCGCGACCTCCTCCGGCGGCGACGGCGGCACCACCGACGACAGGGTCGTCACCGAGCACTCCTCGGGCATCGACGGCACCACCGGCGGCGGCCTCGACGACGAGACCCCCGACGACGGCGGCGGCGGCACCACCGGCACGTCCGGCGGCGGTACGGGCGGCTCCGCCACCGAACCGGCGGGCGACGGGCCCGGCTCGTCCGAGCAGCCCGGCTCGACCGGCTCCACGGGCGACGACCCGACCGGCCCGGCGACCGGCCCGTCGACGCCCGGCGGCGACACGACGTCCGGCGGCACCGGCGACGGCACCACCACGTCCGGCACCACCACGTCCGGCGGCACCGGCGGCGGTACCAGCACCGGCGGCTCCACCACCTCCCCGAGCACCACGGGCTCCCCGACCTCCGGCGGCGGCTCGTCCACCACCAGCCCCGGCCCCTCGGGGTCCACGACGACCAGCCCGTCCCCCTCGGACCCGCCGACCGAGCAGCCCACCGAGACCCCCGACCCGGGCGGCGCCGCGGGCGGCACCAGCGGCGGCGACGGCGGCGGCGACTCCACCGGCGGCGGTACGTCGTCCAACGCCAGCGGCACCGTCACGCCCGGCGCGCCGGGCCCCGGCGGCTCGGACGCCTGAGCCGGGCGCGGCGCCCGCGGCCCACGCCCGCACGGCACGACGACGGCCCCGGGTGGCACCACCGCCCGGGGCCGTACGCGTACGTTCCCGTGATCCCGACGAGCCGTCAGAACAGGCGCAGCTTGTCGTCCTCGATGCCGCGCAGCGCGTCGTAGTCCAGCACCGCGCAGTGGATGCCCCGGTCCGTCGCCAGCACGCGCGCCTGCGGCTTGATCTCCTGCGCGGCGAACACGCCCTTCACCGGCGCCAGGTGCGGGTCCCGGTTCAGCAGCTCCAGGTAGCGGGTCAGCTGCTCCACGCCGTCGATCTCCCCGCGCCGCTTGATCTCGACGGCGACCGTGCCGCCGTCGGCGTCCCGGCACAGGATGTCGACCGGGCCGATCGCCGTGGGGTACTCGCGGCGGATCAGCGTGTACCCCGCGCCCAGTGTCTCGATCCGGTCGGCGAGCAGCTCCTGCAGGTGCGCCTCCACCCCGTCCTTGATGAGGCCCGGGTCCACGCCCAGCTCGTGGGACGAGTCGTGGAGGATCTCCTCCATGGTGATGATCAGTTTCTCGCCCGCCTTGTTGACGACCGTCCAGACGCCGGCGGAGTCGCCCTCACCCTCCTTGAGGGTGCACGGAGGGGACATCCAGTTGAGAGGTTTGTAGGCCCGGTCGTCGGCGTGGATCGAGACGCTGCCGTCCGCCTTGACCAGGATCAGGCGGGGGGCGGAGGGCAGGTGGGCGGTGAGCCGGCCCGCGTAGTCCACGGAGCAGCGGGCGATGACGAGACGCATGGTCGGCAACGCTACTCGACACACGTGGTTCCGCGCGATTCGGTGCCAAACGGCCGTGAATCCTTGGCCTGTTGTGGGCCAATCTCCTGGTGCGGCCCGGACGGCGCCCCTACCGTGGAAGCAGGAGGTCGCCGCCCGTGCACGCAGCGTGCACGCACGGGGGGTCCTCCTTCCCTGCCCGTAAGACCCCGCTCCCCGCGGGGTCGCGAGAGGAGAACCCATGTCGCTCGACGTCTCACCGGCTCTGTTGGACCAGGCCGAGCGAGGCGAGGTCGACGAAGCGGACTTCGTCGACTGCGTCCGGACCTCCCTGCCCTTCGCATGGGAGATGATCAGTTCTCTGGTGGCCCGGCTGAAGGTCGACGGGGGTGCCTTCGCCGACAACCAGACGCCTCCGCCGGACGAGCACGCGCGCGGACAGCTGCTGCGCGCGCTGGCGAGTGACGCGATACGGGGGGCGCTGGAGCGCCACTTCGGCGTCCGGTTGGCCTTCCAGAACTGCCATCGTGTCGCGGTGTTCCCCCTGGACCCGGCGGTCGACGAGCGGCTGGCCCGCTTCACCTCCGTACGGGCCCAGCTGCTGAACCAGTCGCCCGTGCTGCGCGACTGCTGACCGCCGCGTACGTGTTGCCGCTCCGCATCACCTAGGGAGGGACGACGGATGCAGGGGCGGCAGCCAGCCGGCAGGACGGGCCCCGCGCCCCACCGCCCGGCCGGCGCCCGCACGGCTCACCGCAGCAGCGGCAGGACCTCGGCACCCAGCCGCCGCACGTTCTCCTCCGTCGCCGCGACCTGGCCCGACCCCTCGGCCAGCAGCGCGAACCGCCGGATGCCCGTCCGCTCCGACGTGGCGGCCAGCCGGTCCGCCGCCAGCCGGGGCGTCCCGACCGGATGCAGCCGGCACAGCAGCTCCGTGTACGCGTACGGGTCCCGCATCGACCGGTGCCGGCCGTCCACGGTCACATGGGCGCCGAGCCCCTGGTGCAGCCAGCCGGGCATCGCCTTCAGCAGCGTCTCCACCGCGTCCGCCGTGTGGTCGGCGATCTGCGCGACGCCCGCCGACACGTGCCGCTCGGCGATCCGCGCGACCTCGTCCGGGGTGTGCCCGGCGGCGAGGGCCTCACGGCGCCACAGGGCGGTGATCTCCGCCTTCTCCTCGTCCCCGCAGTGCATCCCGAGCAGCATCGGCAGGCCGTGCCCCGCGGCGAGCCGGACGCTCCTCGGCGACGTGCAGGCGAGGACCGTCTCCGGCGCGCCCGCCCCGTCGATCAGCTCGTCCGGCCGGGGCACGACCGCGACCTCCCGGAAGCGGTGCCGCTCGCCGTCCGCCCCGACGCGCCCCTCGCGCAGCCAGCGCAGCAGCACGTCCAGGGACTCCGGGAAGTGCCGCTCGTACGCCTCCAGGCCCGCGCCGAACACCTCCAGGTCGACCCACGGCCCGCCACGGCCCACCCCGAGCGTGAACCGCCCGCCCGAGGCGATGTGCAGCAGCGACGCCTGCTCGCCCAGCGCGACCGGATGGGCCGTCGGCAGCACGCTCACCGCCGTGCCGACCCGGATGCGGCGCGTCCGGCCCAGCAGCAGCGCGGCCAGGGTGACGGCGGAGGGGCACACGCCGTACGGCACGAAGTGGTGCTCCGCGAGCCACACCGAGTCCAGCCCCGCCTCCTCGGCGACCTCCGCCGAACGCACCGCGCGGTGCAGCGCCTCGCTGTGCCCCTGGCCGGGGAACTGCGCCGCCAGCACGAAAGTCCCCACGCGCATCGCCTTGTGCCTCCTTGACCGCCGACGCCGCTCCCCCCACCGCCGACAACGCCTGACACGTGCCAAAGGCAACGGCCCGTGGCCGGGTTCTTGCGATTTTCGGCTAACCGCCCCTGGGTGGGGGGTGGATCGCACAGGTGTCGGGGGGCGGCGAGGCCGTGCCGGAGGCCGCCGCGGGGCACTTAGGCTGGACGGGACACCCGTTCCGTCCGCCCTGTGAGGTGCCCCGTGTCCCCGCGCCGCAACCGGCCCCCGAAGAGGGGCGGAGAGAAGTTCCCCGAGACCGGCGGGGGCGACGGCGACCGCTACGGCGGGTTCCAGCGGACGGAGACGTGGCAGGGCGAGGAGTGGGCCGTGCGGAACGTGGCGGGCGCGAGCGCGGCGGGGAAGCGGTACCGCTGCCCCGGCTGCGACCAGGAGATCCCCTCCGGCGTCCCGCACGTGGTGGCCTGGCCCGAGTACGGCGGCGTGGACGACCGGCGGCACTGGCACCGGGCGTGCTGGAACGCGAAGGACCGCCGCACCACCCGGGTGCAGCGGTCCCGCAACGCCCCGCGCCACTAGGCCGCGGGCCGGCTCACGCGTCCCGGCGGTCGAGCGCCGTGTACGCCCCGGCCAGCGCCACGGCGGTCACGCCCATGATGATCCACAGCGGCTGCCAGCCGGACGGCATCGGCATGCCGCCGACGGGGCCGCCGGTGTAGAGGGTGCCGAGCAGGGCCGGGATGGAGTACTCGACGAGCGCGGTGCGCAGGTCGTTCAGCTCCCGGGTGTACAGGCCGATCGCCAGCACGTACGGCAGCAGCACCAGGCCGATCATCGTCGTGATCGACCCCGCCGAGTGCCGCAGCAGGGCGCCCACGGCCAGGGACAGCAGCCCCAGGAACGCCATGAACAGGCCCACGCCGACCGTCACGCGGATCCACTGCCCGGCGCTCGCCCCGCCCGTCGTCCCGAGGACCGCGCACTGCGCGGCCGCGGTGAACGCCGAGACGAGCGTCGTCGTCACGAAGACCAGGGCGAAGAAGACGATCGCCTTGGCGGTCAGCACCCGGCCCCGGCTCGGGCACGCCGTCAGGGTCGTGCGGATCATGCCCGTGCCGAACTCGGAGGTGATCGTCAGCACGCCCAGCGTGATCACGCACACCGTGGCGAGCAGCATCCCGAGCAGGCCCAGGGTGAGGACGGAGCCGCCCTCGTACGCGTCCGGCGAGGCCGACGCCTCACCGATCGCGTACGCCAGCAGCACCCCGAGCCCGAGGACGAGCACGACCATCACGCCCAGCGTCCAGAGCGTCGACCGCAGCGACCGCATCTTGGTCCACTCGGAGGCGATGGCGTCCCCGAGGTGGGCGCGGCGCACGGGGATGGGGGAGGTGTACGGGGTGGTGGTCATCGGGCGTCCTCGGTGCTGCTCTCGTGCGTACGGCTCTGCTGCGGACCGCCCCCGCCGGCGCGGTCCGCGTCCGCCGGACCGCCGGAGGCGGCCGGGGCGGCCGCGGCACCGGCCGGCACCGGCGGGGCCGCCGGGGCGGGCACGGGTACCGGGGCGGGCGGCGGGGGCGCGTACCAGCCCTCCAGCGGGACGTCGGGGACGACGGGCGGCTGCTCGGGCACCGGCCCCAGCTCCGCGAGCCGGTCGTCCGTGGAGCGGTAGTCCACGGCCGTCTGCGTCATCCGCATGTACGCCTCCTCCAGCGACGCCTGGTGCGGGGACAGCTCCCACAGCCGGACCCCGGCGTCGTGCGCCAGGTCGCTGACGCGGGGGAGGGGCAGCCCGGTCACGCGCAGGGCCCCGTCCGGCTCCGACAGGACGAAGCCGCCGGCCCCGGTCAGGGCGGCGACCAGCTTCTCGCGCTGCTCCGGTTCCCCCGCCGGGGTCCGTACGCGAGCGAAGCCGGCGGAGTTGGTGGCGATGAACTCGCGCACGCTCATGTCGGCGAGCAGTCGCCCCCGGCCGATGACGACGAGGTGGTCGGCGGTGAGGGCCATCTCGCTCATCAGGTGCGAGGAGACGAAGACCGTGCGGCCCTCCGCGGCCAGCGCCTTCATCAGGTTCCGCACCCAGAGGATGCCCTCCGGGTCCAGGCCGTTGACCGGCTCGTCGAAGAGGAGCACCTGCGGGTCGCCGAGGAGCGCCGCCGCGATGCCGAGCCGCTGGCCCATGCCGAGCGAGAACCCCTTGGACCGCCTGCGCGCCACGTCCTGGAGGCCGACGACGCCCAGCACCTCGTCCACGCGGCGCGCGGGGATGCCGGCGAGCTGGGCGAGGGCGAGCAGGTGGCTGCGGGCCGTGCGGCCCCCGTGCACCGCCCGCGCGTCGAGGAGGGCGCCGACCTGGCGGGGCGCGTTCGGCAGCTCCCGGAAGGGGTGGCCGCCGATCGTGACGCGTCCGGAGGTGGGCCGGTCCAGCCCGAGGATCATGCGCATCGTGGTCGACTTGCCGGAGCCGTTCGGCCCCAGGAACCCGGTGACGACGCCGGGCCGCACCTGGAACGACAGGTCGTCCACGGCGGTCTTGGCGCCGTAGCGCTTGGTCAGGCGGACTGCCTCGATCATTCTCCAGCCCCACACAGCTCGGTCCGACGGCGGGCGGCGCCGCGCGCCACACGCACGCCAAGGCCACCCGTAGGAGGTAAGAGGGGGGTGGGGCCGTGACGGTTCCACCCTCCCCCCGGAAACCTACGCGTCGCGCTTCTTGAGCACCACGTAGCCCCCGGCGAGGGCCGCCGCCACCCACAGGAGCATGATGCCGAGCCCGCCCCACGGCCCGTACGGGGCCGGGTCCTGGCCCATCGCGTTCGGCACCACCTGCATGATCTTGGATCCGGCCTGGTCGGGGAAGTACCGGGCCACCTCCTTGGCCCCGGGGACGGCGGAGAGGATCTGCGACACGAGGAAGAAGAACGGCACGAGGATGCCGAGCGACAGCATCGAGGAGCGCAGCATCGCCGCCACGCCCATCGAGAAGACCGCCATCAGGCCCATGTAGAGGCCGCCGCCGATCACCGCGCGCAGCACGTTCTCCTCACCGATCGACGTCCGGTGCTCGCCGAGCAGCGCCTGGCCGACGAAGAACGACAGGAAGCTGGTCACGAGGCCCACGGCCAGCGCCAGCAGCCCCGCCACCGTGACCTTGCCGAAGAGGAACGTCGCACGCTGCGGCACCGCCGCCAGCGAGGTGCGGATCATTCCGGAGCCGTACTCCGTGCCGACCACCAGGACGCCGAAGACGACCATCGCCAGCTGCCCCAGCACCATGCCGGAGAAGCTGATCACGGTCGGGTCGAAGGTCGCCCGCTCGAACTCCGGGAGGTTGTCGAACTGCGCGCGCATCAGGGCGCTGAGCCCCGCGCCCACCGCGACCGTCACGACCAGCGCGCCGGCCAGCGTCCACACCGTCGACGCGACCGTGCGGATCTTGGTCCACTCCGAGCGGAGGACCGCAGGTACCGATGCCATCGTTCAGGCCCCCTTCACGTCCGCGCCCCACTGGGGCCCGGCGCCGTCGTGTGCGTGGTACTCGACCGCGCCCGCGGTCATCTGCATGAACGCCTCCTCCAGCGAGGCCCGCTGGGCGCTCAGCTCGTGGAGGACGACGCGGTGCTCCGCGAGGAGTTCGCCGATCCGCTCCGTCGACTCCCCGTCGATCTCCAGCGCCCCGTCCCCGGCGTCCACCGCCGTCAGGCCGGCCGAGGCCAGGACGTCCCGGGTGAGCTCCCGCTGGGGGGTGCGCAGGCGCACGTAACTGCGCGAGTTCCGCTGGATGAAATCGGCCATCGACATGTCCGCGAGCAGCTTTCCCTGCCCGATGACGACCAAGTGGTCCGCCGTCAGCGCCATTTCGCTCATCAGATGACTCGAAACGAAGATCGTTCGCCCCTCCGTCGCGAGATGTTTCATCAGATTGCGGATCCAGTGAATTCCCTCGGGGTCCAGACCGTTGACGGGTTCGTCGAACATCAGAATCCGGGGATCGCCCAGGAGCGCGGCGGCGATTCCCAGCCGCTGCCCCATCCCCATCGAAAAATTCTTCGATTTCTTGCGCGCCACCGCCGAGAGGCCCACCAGGTCGAGGACCTCCCCGACCCGCCGCTCCGGAATGCGGTTCGACTGCGCCAGGCACAGCAGGTTGTGGTACGCGGTGCGGCCGCCGTGCAGCGCCTTGGCGTCCAGCAGGGCGCCGATGTACTTCAGCGGCTCGTCCAGCTCGCGGTAGTGCCGGCCGTCGATGCGGACCGTGCCGCTCGTCGGGGCGTCCAGGTCCAGCATCATGCGCATGGTCGTCGACTTGCCCGCGCCGTTCGGCCCGAGGAACCCGGTCACCATTCCGGGACGGACCGTGAAGGAGAGACGGTCGACCGCCGTCTTCGTGCCGAAACGTTTGGTCAGGCCCTCTAGTTCGATCATGCGCCCACGCTACGGAAGCGCATGGCCCCCCGCCACTGGAATGGCGGGGGGCCATGCGGAGTACGCGAATCCGGCCCTCACGGGGGAACAGGACCGGCGCGCGGACCCACCGTCCGGGACGGCCGACGGCACGTCCGCCGACGGCTCGTACGCCGGTGGATCAGCGGGACTGCTGCGCCGGGACGCCGCGGCCGGTGGGCTCGTCGTCCGGCACGTTCGCCGCCGCGACGGCGGCACCGGTCAGCGTGGCCAGCATCTCGCGGACGTTGGTCAGCTGGGCGTTGATCGAGTCCCGACGGTTCGTCAGCGCCGCCAGCTCGCGCTCCGATTCGCTGCGGATGCGGTCCGCCTTCGCGTTGGCGTCGGCCACGATGTCCTCGGCCTGGCGCTGCGCCGTCTCCACCGTCTGGCGGGCCCGGCGCTCCGCGTCCGTACGCAGCTTCTCCGCCTCCAGGCGCAGCTGCTCCGCGCGGTGCTCGATCTCCGCGAGGCGCTTCTCCGCCTTCGCCTGACGCGAGGCCAGGTCGCGCTCCGACTGCTCGCGCCGCTTGGCGAGGTTCGTCTCGAAGTCGGCGGCGGCCTGGGCGGCCTTGGCGCGCGTCTCCTCGAACAGCGCGTCGGCCTCCTCGCGCTTGGACTGCGCGTCCTTCTGCGCCTCGGCGCGCAGCGTGTTCGCCTCGGACTGCGCCTTCTCGACGATGCGGACGCCCTCGTCCTCGGCCTTCGCCTTGCGCTCCGTCGCGTAGGCCTCCGCGTCGTTGCGCACCTGCTGGGCGGCCGACTCGGCCAGCTCGCGGTGCTGCTCGGCGGCGCGGCGGGCCTCCTCGCGCAGGTCCTTGGCCTCCTCCTCGGCGAGGCGGAGGATCTTCTCGACGCGGGCGCCCAGCCCGGCGTACGACGGCTCGGCGTCGCTCACCTGGGCCTGGGCGTTCTGGGTCTCGAGGTGGAGTTCCTCGATGCGCTTTTCCAGAGCGGTGATTCGGGCCAGAGCACTGTCACGGTCGGCGACGAGCTTGGTAATGCGGTCGTCCACCTGACCGCGGTCGTAACCACGCCGCACGAGCTCGAAGCCGAAGGGGGAGGAAGTGTCGCTCATGGGGTTCCTGTCGAATGAGACCGGTGAGGTGTTAGAGGGAATCCTAGGGGCCCGAGCGGCGTGTCATCGAGCGGATGACCGTTTGATTGGGAGAATGTCCAGCCTTTTGAGTGGCTCAGCCGGTGTTTGACTTGCCACTCGAACGGGTACCGACGGTCGCGCCCGCCTTGACGCCGCCGTCCTTGTCCCCTCCGGACGGCGCCTCGAAGGACTCCAGCGCCTCCAGCACGGCCTGGACGCGGGCGATCTCGCCCTTGATGTCCTTCTGCCGGCGCACCAGCACCTCCAGCTCCCGCCGGCCGTCCGCCATCAGGCGCTCGGCCTCGGCCTCGGCGTCCTCCTTGGTCTTCTGCGCCTCGCGGGTCGCGTCGGCCTTCTTCTGGTTGGCCTCCTTCAGCAGGACCTCGGCCTTCTTCACCGCGGCGATACGGACCTTGCTCGCCTCCGAGTTGGCGTCCGCCATCAGCTCCTCGGCCTTCGCCTTCGCCTCGGCCAGCTGCTCCTCCGCCGTGCGCACCAGCTTGTCGGCCCGCTCCCCGGCGACCCGCGTCTGCTCGGCGCTCTCCCGGCGGGCCCGCTCGTGCAGCTCCTCGATCTCCGCCTCGGTCCGCGTGCGCAGCTCCTCCATGCGCTCCCTTATGGCGTTCGCGTCGCTCCGGGCACCGACCAGCAGCTCGTCCGCGTCCGTACGGGCCTTCTCCACCAGGGTGTTGCCCTCGATGGTCGCCTCGGACACGATCCGCTCGGCCTCCTTGCGGGCCGCGCCGACCATCGTGTCCGCCTGCGCCTCGGCCTCCGTGGTGGCGCGCAGCGCCTCCTCCTGCGCCTTCGCCATCAGCTGGTCGGCCTGCTCGGCGGCGTCCGCCCGGCGCTTGGCCGCGGCCTCCCGCGCCTCGTCCAGCAGCCGGTCCGCCTCCGCGCGGGCCTCCGCGCGCAGCCGCTCCGCCGCCTCCTCGGTCTCCTTGAGGTGCCGCTCGGCCTCCGCGCGGATCCGCGCGGCGGCCTGCTGCGCGGAACCGACCGTCTCGGCGGCCTCGGCACGCAGCCGCTCCGCCTCGCCGGTGGCCTCCGCGACGAGCTTGTCGGCCTGCCCCGCCGCGTCGGCGCGCCGCTTGTCGGCCGCCCTGCGCGCCTCGTCGCGCAGCCGGTCCGCCTCGGCCTGCGCCTCGTCGAGGACCTCGACCGCCTCGGTCGCCAGCCGGTCCGCCTCCAGGGTCGCCTCGGAGCGCAGCCGCTCCGCCTCACCGGTCGCCTCGCCGACGATCCCCTCGGCCTTCGCCGTGGCGTCGCCGACCAGCTTCTCCGCCTCGGCGGACGCCTCCGTGACGAGCCGGTCCGCCTGCGCGGCCGCCTCGGAACGGATCCGGTTGGCGTCGCCGCGGGCCTCCGCACGCGTACGCGCCGCGTCCTGCTCGGCCGAGGCGAGCGAGTCCGACGCCTCCGTCCGCACCCGCTGCGCGTACTCGGAGCTGTCCGCCTTGAGCCGCTCGGCCTCCGCCAGCGCCTCCTTGACGGCCCGTTCGGCCAGCGCCTTCGCCGCCTCGGACTCCTCCTGCGCGCGCGTCCGGACCCGTGCCGCGTCCTCGGCGGCCCGCTCCCGCTCCTGGTAGGCGTCGGCCCGGACCCGGTCCGCCTCCTCCTGCGCCTCCGTACGCGTCCGCTCCGCGGCGTGCTCGGCCGCCGAGCGCAGCCCGGCGACCTCCTCCTCGGCCGCCTCCTGGAGGCCGGCGACCGAGTCCCGCACCTGCTGCGCGGTCTGCTCGGCGGCGGACACGAGCTCCGTGGCCCGCTGGTCCGCCTCCTCGACCAGCCGCTGCGCCTCCGCCTGGGCCTCCTCGACCCGCTTGCGGGCCGACGCCAGCAGCTCCTCGCTCTGCTCCCGGGCGCGGGCGCGCTCCTGGTCGGCCTCGGTGCGCGCGGCGCCCAGCGTCTCCTCGGCCTCCCGGCGGCGCCGGTTGGCCTCCTCCTGCGCGGCCGCCAGTTCCTCGGCGGCCTCCGTCTTGAGCCGTTCCGACGCTCCTTGCGCCTCGGCGCGCACGCGGTCGGCGGTCTCCTGCGCCTCCGTCCTGAGCCGCTCCGCCTCGGCGGCGGCCTCGGCCCGGAGCCGTACGGCGGTGTTCTCCGCCTCGGCGCGCGAACTCGACGCGTCCACCGCGGCCTCGGTGCGCAGCCGCTCGGCCTCCTGCTCGGCCTGCTCCTGGAGCGCGCGCCGCCGCTCGGCGGCCTCGGTGCGCAGCCGCTCCGCCTCCTCGGCGGCCTCCCGGCGCAGCCGCTCCGACTCCGCGCGGGCGTCGGAGAGGGCCTGCTCGGCGGCGGTGAGCCGGGCCTCCGCCTCCTCGTGAAGCCGCGTCAGCTCCTCGGCGGCCTCCGCCTGCCGGGCCGCGACCCCCCGCTCGGCCTCCGCGCGCAGGGCCTCGGCGGCGGCCTCGGCGGCCGTCCGCACCGACTCGGCCTGCTCCTCGGCGTCCGCGCGCAGCTGCTCGGCCTCCGCGCGCGTGCGCTCCAGGACCTCCTCGGCCTGGGTGCGCAGGGCGGCCGCCCGCTCGACGGCCTCCGTGCGGACCCGCTCGCTCTCGGCGGTCGCCGCCGCGCGCAGCTCGTCCGCGTCCGCCTTCGCCTGGGTCAGCAGCTCCTCGGCGGTCTTGGCCGCCTCCTCGATCTGCTGGACGGACTCGCGCCGGGCCTCGGCGCGGATCCGCTCGCCCTCCGCGATCGCCTCGGACCGCAGCTGCTCGGCCTCCCCGCGCAGCCGCCGCGCCTCCTCCTGGAGCTCGACGGTCTTGGCGCGGTACTCCTTGGTGTCGTCCTTCGCGGCGCCGCGCAGCTGCTCGGCCGTGTCGGCGGCCTCGCCGACGAGCCGGTCGGCCTCGGCCTCCGCCTCGCGGCGGATCCGCTCGGCCTCCTCGGTCGCCTTGCGGGTGGTCGCCTGGGCGTCCTCGGACGCCTTGCCGAGCATCTCCTCGGCGGCGCGGGCGGCGCTGGCGAGCTGGGCGGCGGAGTCCTCGGCGGCCTTCGTGCGGGCCTTCTCGGCGGCCTTCGCGACCAGCTTCTCGGCCTCGGCGCGGGCGTCCGCGAGCGCCTGCTCGGCGTCCGCGCGGAGGGCCTCGGCCTCCTTGGTGGCCTCGCCGACCAGGCGGGCGATCTCGGCCTTCGCGGTACGGGTGCGCTGCTCGTTGGCCGACTCGGCGGCGGTGACGCGCTTGGTGGCGTCCTCGGTGGCGGCGGCGACGACCTTGTCGGCCTCGGCGCGGGCCAGCCGCAGCCGCTCCTCCGCCTCCTGCATCCGCTGCTCGGCGGCGCGGCTCAGCTCGGCGGCCTGCTGGCGGGCCTGCTCGGACTCGGTGGCGGTGGCCGTGCGGAGCCGCTCGGCGTGGCTGGTGGCCTCCTGGGCCTGCGCGGAGGCGGCGTTGAGGAGCCGCTCGGCGTCCTTGCGGGCGCGCAGCAGGAGGGACTCGGCCTCGACGCGGGCGGCCTCCGACTCGGCGGCCAGCCGCTGGCGGGCCTCCTCCGCGACGCGGGCGGCCTCGGCGCGGGCGGCGCCCAGGGCCTGCTCGGCCTCGGCGCGGGACTCCTCCATCAGGCGCCGCGCCTGGGCCTCGGTACGGGCGCGCAGCTGCTCCGCCCAGGCGACGTTCTCGTTGACGTGCGCCTCGACGGTCCGGCGGCGCTCGGCGAGCTCCTGGTCGAGCTGCTGGCGCCGCTGCACGGCCTCGTTGTGCAACTCCGCCTGGAGACGGGCCTGGTGCTCGGCGTGCTCCTGGAGGATGCGCTGGGTCTGGGCGCGGGCCTCGCGCAGCTCGCGCTCCGCGTCGGAGCGCATCTGCTCGGCCTGCATCTGGGCGTTGCGCAGCATCTGCTCGGCCTGGTAGCCGATGTCGGCGCTGTCGTAGGCAGGCCGGGACGCGATGGCGCGCCGCGCCTCGTGGAGCTTGGCGCGCAACACCTCGACCTGGTAACCGAGGTCCTCGGCGTGCTGGACGGCCTTCTCCCGCTCGGTCTTCAGCCGGTCCATCTCGGCCTCGAACCGCGAAAGGTGGTCGTCGTCAGCCCGGTGGCTCTCCTGGCGTTCGTAGCCCCGCACTGCGCGGTCCCATCCGTCCCCTGGTCGCGAACTCTCTTCGTACGGGCACCGTTCGCCGGCGAACGGGCCCCCGGGGAATGGTGTCAGATCGACGCTTCCGACGACGCCGCCGCAGGCGGCACCGACCCGGCCCCGGCCCGGAGCCGCCCACTCTACCGGGCCGGGGTGTGTCGGTTCAGTGCTCGGCCGAGGAGGGCTCGGCCGACGTGACCAGTTCGGTGAGCACGCCGTGGCAGTCCTTGGGGTGCAGGAACGTGATGCGGGACCCCATCGAGCCGCGCCGGGGCTCGTCGTAGAGGACCCGGACGCCCTTGCCGCGGACGTCGGCGGCGACGCCGTCCACGTCGGCCGTGCCGAAGGCGATGTGGTGGACGCCCTCGCCGTTCTTCGCCAGCCACTTGGCGACGGTGGAGTCCTCGCGGGTGGGTTCCAGCAGCTGGAGGTAGGAGGCGCCGCCGTCGGAGGTCTCGTTGATCTTGAGCATGGCCTCGCGGACCCCCTGCTCCTCGTTGACCTCGGTGTGGAAGACCTCGAAGCCGTACGTCGAGCGGTAGAACTCGACGGTCTTGTCGAGGTCGAAGCAGGCGATCCCGATGTGGTCGATTCTCGTGAGCATGCGAACAGTGCAGCGCTCCACCGGCCGGTTACGCAACGTGCGCGCCGTCACACCGATCGCCCGGTGACCGGGACTGGTACCGCTCAGTACATTGGCGGTAAACCCTCGTTCACTCCGCAGCCCCCCCGGGCTGAAAGGGGATCGTCCTCATGTCTGGAACGACCGGTACCACCTCCGTCATCGTCGCGGGTGCCCGTACGCCCATGGGCCGGCTGCTCGGCTCGCTCAAGTCCTTCTCCGGTGTCGACCTCGGTGCCTTCGCCATCAAGGCCGCGCTGGAGCGGGCGGGCATCGGCGGCGACCAGGTGCAGTACGTGATCATGGGCCAGGTGCTCCAGGCGGGCGCCGGGCAGATCCCCGCCCGGCAGGCCGCCGTCAAGGCCGGCATCCCGATGAGCGTCCCGGCGCTGACGGTCAACAAGGTCTGCCTCTCCGGGCTCGACGCCATCGCCCTCGCCGACCAGCTGATCCGCGCCGGCGAGTTCGACGTGATCGTCGCCGGCGGCCAGGAGTCCATGACCAACGCGCCGCACCTGCTCCCCAAGTCCCGCGAGGGCTACAAGTACGGCGCGATCGAGATGCTCGACGTGGCGGCGTACGACGGCCTCACCGACCCGTTCGACGGCATCGCGATGGGCGCCTCCACCGAGCGGCACAACGTCCGCCTCGGCATCGGCCGCGCCGAGCAGGACGAGGTCTCCGCCCTGTCGCACCAGCGTGCGGCGGCCGCCCAGAAGAACGGCCTGTTCGAGGCCGAGATCACCCCGATCGAGATCCCGCAGCGCAAGGGCGACCCGGTGATCTTCGCCAAGGACGAGGGCATCCGCCCGGAGACGACCGTCGAGACGCTCGCCAAGCTCCGCCCGGCGTTCGACAAGGACGGCACGATCACGGCCGGCTCGTCCTCCCAGATCTCCGACGGCGCCGCGGCCGTCGTGGTGATGAGCAAGGCCAAGGCCCAGGAGCTGGGCCTGGAGTGGATCGCCGAGATCGGCGCGCACGGCAACGTCGCGGGCCCGGACAACAGCCTCCACTCCCAGCCGTCCAACGCGATCCTGCACGCCCTGAAGAAGGAGGGCCTGGGCGTGGAGGACCTCGACCTGATCGAGATCAACGAGGCGTTCGGCGCCGTCGCCGTGCAGTCCATGAAGGACCTGGGCGTTTCCCCTGAAAAGGTGAACGTCAACGGTGGCGCGATCGCCCTGGGCCACCCCATCGGCATGTCCGGCGCCCGTATCGTGCTGCACCTGGCGCTGGAGCTCAGGCGGCGCGGCGGCGGCATCGGCGCGGCGGGCCTGTGCGGCGGCACCGGCCAGGGCGACGCGCTGATCCTGCGTGTCCCGAGCGCTTCGGCGAAGTAAGGAGCTCTGTACGTGATGGTGGACGTCCCCGCACTGGTCGCCCAGGCACGGGAGGGCCGGCCGCGGGCCGTGGCCCGGCTGATCTCGCTCGTGGAGGGGGCGTCCCCGCAGCTCCGTGAGGTGATGGCGGCGCTGGCCCCGCTGTCGGGCGGTGCGTACGTGGTGGGCCTGACGGGCTCGCCCGGCGTCGGCAAGTCCACGTCGACGTCGGCGCTGGTCTCCGCGTACCGCAGGGCCGGCAAGCGGGTCGGCGTCCTCGCGGTCGACCCGTCGTCGCCGTTCTCCGGCGGCGCCCTGCTGGGCGACCGGGTCCGGATGTCCGACCACGCCTCGGACCCGGGCGTCTACATCCGCTCCATGGCCACCCGCGGGCACCTGGGCGGCCTGGCGTGGGCGGCGCCGCAGGCGATCCGGGTGCTGGACGCGGCGGGCTGCGACGTGGTGCTGGTGGAGACGGTCGGCGTCGGCCAGTCCGAGGTGGAGATCGCCTCGCAGGCCGACACCTCCGTGGTGCTGCTGGCGCCGGGCATGGGCGACGGGATCCAGGCGGCGAAGGCCGGGATCCTGGAGATCGGCGACGTGTACGTGGTGAACAAGGCGGACCGGGACGGCGCGGACGCCACGGCCCGCGAGCTGAACCACATGCTGGGCCTCGGGGAGTCCCGGGCGCCGGGCGACTGGCGGCCGCCGATCGTCAAGACGGTCGCCGCGCGCGGGGAGGGCGTCGACGAGGTCGTGGAGGCCCTGGAGAAGCACCGCGCGTGGATGGAGGAGCACGGGGTCCTCGCGGAGCGCCGCCGGGCCCGCGCGGCCCACGAGGTGGAGACCATCGCGGTCACCGCGCTGCGCGAGCGGATCGGCGACCTGCACGGCGACCGGCGCCTCGGGGCGCTCGCCGAGCGGATCGTGGCGGGCGAGCTCGACCCGTACGCGGCCGCCGACGAACTGGTGGCGGGCCTGACGGGCCGCTGACGCGGGTACGGCGAACGGCCCCGCCCCGAGATCGGGGTGGGGCCGTTTCGCGTGTGGCTCGTGGTCCCGGGTGGAGGATCCGTCGGCGTGGCCCTCACCGGGGAGAGCGCCCCGCGGGGCAGCGCGGGGGCGTGTGCGCCCGTCCTAGGGCTTGCCGCGCAGTCCTCGCAGGTGCTCCGCGATGGGCCGCAGGGAGGCGTGGAGGCCGGTCAGCGCCTCGGGGGGCAGCTGGTCGATGAAGTGCCTGCGCACCGACTCGACGTGGTGCGGCGCCACCTTCCGCATGGTCTCCATGCCCTGGTCGGTGAGCACGGCGTACAGTCCGCGCCGGTCCGACTCGCAGTTCTCGCGGCGGACCAGCCCGGCGTTCTCCATGCGGGTGATCTGGTGCGAGAGCCGGCTCTTGGACTGGAGGGTGGCGGCGGCGAGGTCACTCATCCGCATGCGCCGGTCGGGGGACTCCGAGAGGTTCACGAGGATCTCGTAGTCGTTGTAGGTCAGGCCGAACGGCTGGAGGTCCCTCTCCAGCTGGTACGTCAGGAGTCGGTTGACGTCCAGGTACGTGCGCCAGGCGCACTGTTCGGTGTCGGTGAGCCATGGGATGGCCGCCTCGGTCTCCATATATGGATTCTACCTAAGAAGTTGAAAATTGGACGAAGTGAGGTGACGCCGCTCTGCTTCCCCGTCCCCCGTCCTCGACGTCCCCGCAAGGGCGCAGACGTTCGAGCGCGTCACACTCCGCAGACTACCGCTCACAGCCCGAAGCGACGCTGGAGGTCCCCCAGCTGGCCGGGAAGGCGCGGTGCCGACCCGTGCGAGCCCTGGCCGGAACCGTGTCCCGGGTGCGGCGCCCCGCCCCCGGGGACGCCCGGCTCGTGCGGAACGGTTCCGGTGCCCCGCTCCGGCAGCAGCGCCTCCGACGACTGGAGCAGGACCGTCCCGGCCCCGACGAACTCGAACTGGTGCTCCTCGCCCGACGCCCCGCCGATCCCCGTCAGCGCCCGCAGGCCGCCCAGCACCCCGCTCAGGTACGCGTGGTCGTAGTGGTGGCACGGCGACGGGCAGTCCGCCCAGCCCACCAGCGCCTGCGGGTCGACCCGGATCGGGGGCTCCATGAACACCACCGGCCCGTTGGACGCCGCCACGAACGTGCCCGTCCCGATCAGCGTCAGGAACCCCGGCACGATCGACTGCTTCAGCGACAGCGACGGCTCGAAGGCCAGCAGGTTCCCGGACCGGACGGTCAGGTTGCCCTCGTCCAGGTCGTAGGAGTTCACGTCGAACGCCCGGTCCGCGAGCAGCATCTTCCCGCTGCCCTCCGCCACCACCCAGTCGCCGGCGTGCATCGGCGAGTGGAAGCTCGTGCGCACCAGCCGGTCCAGGGCCCCGTGCCCGACGCCCTGGAAGGAGACGTCCCCGTAGTAGGCGATCATCTTGCCCTTCTGCAGGAACCACCGGGACCCCTTGAGGTCCACGCAGAAGGTGTACGGGTTGACGTTGTCGTCGCTCGGCAGAGTCGACGGGTCGTGCACCGCGGACGCGTTCACAGCTTCTCCTCCGACGCCTGGACGTACACCGCACCACTGCCGCTCAGCTCCAGCTGGAACGCCTCGCCCGAGCCGCGCCCCACCATGTCGCGCCAGCCGAGCGCGGTGGAGAGCCTGTTGCGTACGTCGCCGTGGTGCGCGACGTACGCCTGCGGGTCCACGTGGACCGGCCGCTCCGGGGTGACGGGCAGCTCCAGGACCCCGCCGTGCGCCATGACGGCGACGGCGCCGTGCCCCTTGAGGGTCGTGGTGAACAGGCCCTGCCCCGTCACCTGACCGCGCACCATGCCCATGACGCCGCCCTGCGCGCCCATGAACATCGTCCCCTGCTCCAGGCTCCCGTCGAACGCCAGCAGCCGGTCCGCCTCCACGTACAGCGTGTCCCCGGCGAGCCGGATCACCTGCACGTGGTGGCCGCCGTGTCCGAACAGCACCGTGCCCTCGCCCTCGACCGTCATCAGCGGCGCCGCCTCACCGGCCGCGCGCCGGCCCAGCATCGCCATCACCCCGCCCTGGCCGCCGGCCGTGTTCGGCGTGAAAGTGACGTCCCCCCGGTACGCGAGCATCGCCCCGCGCTGGCTGAACATCCGCTGCCCCGGCGCGACCGTGGCCTCGACCACCTTGGAGTTGATCTCCCGGAACGGCATCAGACGTCGCCTCCCACGGTGTTGCGCTCGCTCGGCTGCACGTACACCAGCCCGTCGCCCTCGAACCGGATCTGGAACGCCTCGCCGCCCCCCTCGCCCAGCAGCGTGCGGAACGTCACGCCGGACTGGAAGCTCTGCCGGAGGTCCCCCTGGTGGGCCACGTACGCCCCGGGGTCCACCGACAGCGGGTACCGCGGCGTCACGCGCAGCACCACGGCCGGCCCGTCCGACGTGATCGCCACCTGGCCGGAGCCCTCGACCGTGGTGGTGAACAGCCCGGTGCCGCCGGCGCCGCCGCGCAGCCCGGTGAACGTCGTCCCGGTGCGCAGCCCGCCGTCGGAGCAGAGCAGGTTGCTCGCCTCGACGCACAGCTTGTCGCCGTGCAGCGCCAGCACGGTGACGTCGGAGGCCCGGTCCGCGAAGTAGCAGGTGCCCTGCCCCCTCACCTCCATGACCTCCATCTGCTCGCCGGTGAGCCGCCGGGTGACCATGCCGCGGAGGCCCTCGCCGCCGCCGCTCATCTTCTTGAAGGCCATCCGGCCCTCGTACGCGACCATCGAGCCGTTCTTCGCCCTGACCGCGTCACCGGTCACGTCGACGGCCAGGACCTTGCTGCCTTGGAGTCGGAAGGTTGCCACGGGCCGACGGTAACCGGCGGGCGGCGGTGAGGACAGCTCCGCCGGGGGGATCCGGACCCTGGGCACGCCCCGGCGCGGCCACCTGACAGAATGTACGGACGCTTGTGCAATCGTTCACAAGATCGATCCCCGCGCAGAAGGTGCCTGTTCCCGTGGACATCAAGACCGCATCCGCCCTCCACCGCCTCCGGCTCGTCTCCGGCCCCGAGGCGGTCTCCTTCCTCGTGCTGCTCCTCTGCTCGGTCCTCAAGCGCACGACGGAGTTCAACGCCGTCCCCCTCATGGGCGCCGTCCACGGCTTCCTCTTCCTGCTGTACGTGGTCTTCTGGCTGGACGCCTGGAAGAACGCCAAGTGGGACGTGAAGACCGGCGTGCTGTACTTCGTCCTCTCCGTCGTCCCGCTCGGCGGCTTCTACGCCGACCGGAGGCTGAAGCGCGCCGCCGACGACGCCGTGATCGCCTCCCGCGCCCGGCGCGAGGGGACGGTGGACGCGTGATCGTCGCGTTCTCCGTCACGCCGCTGGGCGTCGGCGAGGAGGTCGGCGAGTACGTCGCCGAGGCCGTGCGCGTCGTCCGCGAGTCGGGGCTGCCGAACCGCACCGACGCGATGTTCACCTCCGTCGAGGGGGAGTGGGACGAGGTCATGGACGTCGTCCGGCGCGCCGTCGCGGCCGTCGAGGCCCGCGCCCCGCGCGTCTCCCTCGTCCTGAAGGCCGACATCCGCCCCGGGGTGACCGACGGCCTCACCGCCAAGGTCGCCACGGTGGAACGCCACCTGGCCTGACCCCGGCGCCGCCCGCCCCCGGGCGGCGCCCGCCCCGGGGCCCCCGACCCGCCGAGCCGTACGCCCGGTCGGGGGCCTCCAGATCGACACGTGCCCACCTGTCCCCTTTCGTGGGGGTAAGCGATCCCGCTCGACAGGCTGGAGGCACTCGTGCTGAGGTCGGAGGGCAACGACACCAGCGACAGCGACGGCACCGGGGCGGGCGCCGGCGGCGGGTACGACTACGACGCGTACAGCCGTCTCGCCGGTCCGCTGACGGACCCCGGCCCGGCGGCCCACACCGTCGAGTACCGCAGCCTGCTCAGCCGCGAGCCGCGCCGAATACGAGCCGTGCTGCTCATGGTCCTCGCACCGGTGCTCTCCGCGGTCCTCCTCGCCTACCTGGTCTGGCCCACCCACCGGACCCGCCGGGAGGGCGGCGACCGGTGGCTGGTCGCGCTCGACGCGGTGATGCTCGCGTCGATCGGGCTGATCTGCCTGTTCATGCTGGTCAACGTCGTCTCGATCGCGCACGCCACCCTCGTCGCCCGCGACCCGGTCCCCGTCCTGCCCGAGCCGGGCACCCGCGTGGCCTTCCTGACCACCCACGTCCCCGGCAAGGAACCGCTCCCCATGGTGCGGGCCACCCTGGAGGGCGCCGTCCGGGTCCGCCACCAGGGCGTCCTGGACGTCTGGCTGCTCGACGAGGGCGACGACGAGCAGGCCAGGGCCCTGTGCGCCGAACTCGGCGTCCGCCACTTCACCCGCAAGGGCGTCCCCGAGTGGAACCGCCGCTCGGGCGTCCACAAGGCGAGGACCAAGCACGGCAACTACAACGCGTGGATCGCCCTGCACGGCGACGCGTACGACTTCTTCGCGTCCGTCGACACCGACCACGTGCCGCTGCCGAACTTCCTGGAGCGGATGCTCGGCTACTTCCGCGACCCCGACGTCGCCTTCGTCGTCGGCCCGCAGGTGTACGGCAACTACGACTCCGCCGTCACCAAGGCCGCCGAGTCCCAGCAGTTCCTCTTCCACGCCCTCATCCAGCGCGCCGGCAACCGCTACCGCGCCCCCATGTTCGTCGGCACCAACAACGCCGTGCGGGTGAGCGCCGTCCTCCAGGTCGGCGGCCTGTACGACTCCGTCACGGAGGACATGGCCACCGGCTTCGAGCTGCACCGCCGCAGGAACCCCGCGACCGGCCGGTACTGGCGGTCGGTCTACACGCCCGACGTGCTCGCCGTGGGCGAGGGCCCCGCCTCCTGGACCGACTTCTTCACCCAGCAGATCCGCTGGTCCCGCGGCACCTACGAGACGCTGCTCAAGCAGTACTGGAAGGCGCCCCTGCGCACCCCGCCGGGGCGCCTCCTCAACTACACCCTGATGCTCGCCTACTACCCGATGACCGCCGTCAACTGGTTCCTCGGCGTCCTCAGCTGCACCCTCCACCTGTGGTTCGGGGCCTCCGGCACCCAGGTCTCCTCCTCCGTCTGGCTGATGCTCTACAGCGACGCCGCCGCCCTCCAGATCGGCCTCTACCTGTGGAACCGCCGCCACAACGTCTCCCCCCACGAACCCGAGGGCTCCGGCGGCCTCGCCGGCATGGCCATGTCCGCCCTCTGCGCGCCCGTCTACCTCGCGTCCCTCACCTCCGCCGTCCTGCGCACCAGCGGCCGGTTCGTGGTCACCCCCAAGGGCGGCGAGGCCAGCCCCGACCGGCTGGCCACCTTCCGCATCCACCTGGGCTGGGCCGCCGTCCTCGCCTCCGCGCTCCTCGCGTCCGTCCACTTCGGCCACACCCACGCGGCCATGCGCACCTGGGCGGTCCTCGCCCTGGCCGTCTCCCTCGCGCCCGTCGCCGTCTGGGCCCGGTCCACCGTCCGGGAGCGCCGCGTCACCGCCCGGCGGGCCGCGCGCGGCGAGGAACCCGAGGCCGCACTCGCCACCACCTCCGGAGGGAACTGAGCCATGGCCTACCGGCCGTCCAGGAAGTTCAAGAAGACCCTGCTCGGCGGCGGCGCCTTCGTCGTCCTCGCCGGCCTCAACGCCCCGGCCGCGCTCTCCTTCGCCGAGGAGAAGTACCACGCCTACAAGATCTCCCAGCCCGGCTACAAGGCGCGGTACGGCTCCTGGGAGCAGGTCCACGTCCCCGGCGAGCACCGCCTCAACGCCATCCACGCCGCCCTGCTGCGCACCGGCAAGGTCCTCCTCATCGCCGGGTCGGGCAACAACCAGAAGAGCTTCGACGCCGGCACCTTCAAGACCATCCTCTGGGACCCCGCCGCCCACACCTTCCAGGCCGTCGACACCCCCGAGGACTTCTTCTGCGCCGGCCACAGCCAGCTCCCCGACGGCCGCCTCCTCGTCGCCGGCGGCACGGCCCGCTACGAGGTCCTCGACGGCGAGGTGAAGCGCGCCGGCGGCGCCATGCGCGTCAAGAACGAGAGCCCCGACAAGGCGGTCACCCTCAGGAAGGGCACCGTCTTCCGCTCCCCGGGCGGCGTCGAGTACGTCTCCACCCAGGACGTGACGGTCCCCCGGGCGAAGCGCGAGTTCAAGGTCTCGTACTCCGCGACCGGCCGGATGAAGCCCTGGGAGACCCGGGTCACCGCCGCCGAGGCCCGGGTCTTCGTCGAGGCCAGGAAGGAGGGCCCGCAGGGGCTCACCACCCAGGCCGCCCAGTACACGATCCGCGGGCTCAAGGGCGAGGACGCGCGGAACGTCTACGGCATCGCCCAGAAGCTCACCACCAACAAGCAGGACTTCCAGGGCATCAAGTCGGCCTACGAGTTCGACCCGGTCGCCGAGCGGTACGTGCCCGTCGCCCCGATGAAGGACGCCCGCTGGTACCCCACCCTCGTCACCCTCCAGGACGGCAGGGTCCTCGCCGTCTCCGGCCTCGACGAGGTGGGCGACGTCGTCCCCGGCGACAACGAGATCTACGACCCGAGGACCAAGAAGTGGACCCGGGGCCCCTTCCGCTACTTCCCCACCTACCCCGCCCTCTTCCTCACCCAGGGCGGCAAGCTCTTCTACACCGGCTCCAACGCCGGCTACGGCCCGGCCGACAAGGGCCGCGTCCCCGGCCTGTGGGACCTGAGGAGGAACGTCTTCCAGGAGATCCGCGGCATCGACGACCCCGACCAGCTGGAGACCTCCGCCTCCCTCATCCTCCCGCCCGTCCAGGAGCAGAAGCTGATGGTCCTCGGCGGCGGCGGGGTCGGCGAGTCGGCCCTGTCGACGCCCCGCACGGCCGTCATCGACCTCAAGGAGCAGAGCCCCGTCTTCCGGGCCGGGCCCACCCTCCCCGAGGGCACCCGCTACCTCAGCAGCGTCCTGCTGCCCGACGACACCGTCTTCACCACCGGCGGCTCCCGCGACTACCGGGGCCGCGGCGCCAGCGACATCCTCAAGGCGCAGTTCTACGAGCCGCGCACCAACGGCTTCCGCCCGGCCGCCGAGCCGACCGTCGGCCGCAACTACCACTCCGAGGCCCTGCTGCTGCCGGACGGCCGCGTGGCCACCTTCGGCTCCGACCCGCTGTTCGGCGACAAGGACAACACCAGGATCGGCACGTTCGAGCAGCGCGTGGAGGTCTTCACCCCGCCCTACCTCCAGGGCGACGCCCCCCGCCGCCGCCCGGTCCTCGGCGACGGGCCGAGCGCGTTCGACCGCGACGGCCGCGCCACCTTCGCGACGAAGGACGCCGGCCGCATCACCAAGGCCCGGCTGATGCGGCCGAGCGCCGTCACCCACACCACGGACGTGGAGCAGCGCTCCGTCGAACTGGGGATCACGCGGACCGAGGACTCCGTCACCGTCGAGGCGCCGCTCGACCCGACCCTGGTGCCGCCGGGCTGGTACATGCTGTTCGCCCTCGACGCCGAGGGCCGCCCGTCCGTCGCCAAGTGGATCAGGGTCGACCTCCGGGAGCCGCGCGGCTAGGGAGGGTCCTCGAAGCGGCATCGTCCGGCGGACGGGACTTCGAAGGCACGGCCTAGGCGGCGGGCGCCCGGCGCGCCAGGCCCAGGGCGTACTCCGGCCACCAGGTGCCCGCCGCCGGCCCGCCCCGGCAGGTGCCGTCCGACTCGCCGGGCCGCTTCACCCACAGGTACGCGTCGACCAGCCGGTCGCCGGTCCGCAGGGTGGGCGGCGTGCCCAGCGCCCGGCCCGGCGGGTTGCACCACGCCTCCTCGCCGCCGCCGGGCAGCGGTCCCGCGCCGTTGCGGCTGGTGTCCACGGTGAAGTGGGCCCCGCCCAGCAGCCCCGACAGCTCCGTCCCGAACGCCCGGACCACCTCGTCCGTCTCGAAGTTCGCCACGTTCAGCGCGAAGCCGTCCGCCCGTTCGACGCCGGCGCGCCGCAGCGGTTCCACCAGCCGGCCCGGGTCCCTCATCCACGCCGGGTTGCCCGCGTCCAGGTACACCCTGGTGTTCGGCTGCCGCTTCAGCCGGTCCACGGCCCGGGACAGCAGCCGGTAGCGCTCCTGTGCGCCCGCCCCGGTCGTGCAGCCGTCCACCACGTGCGCCACGGCGTCCGGTTCCAGGACGACGATGGCCGGGGCGTCGCCGATGGCGTCCGCGAACGCGTCGACCCACCGCCCGTACGCCTCCCCGTCCGGGGCGCCGCCCGCCGAGTACCGGCCGCAGTCGCGGTGCGGGACGTTGTACGCGGCGAGGACGACCGTCCGCCCCTCGCCGGTCGCGCCGCGCACCGCCCGCGCCACGTCCCGCGCGGGGTCGTCGCCGGACGGCCAGATCGCGGCGGGGCGTTCGGAGATCCGCCGCAGGAGCCGCGCCTCCTCGGTGCGGCCGGCCGCCTCGTACTCCCTCACCTGCCGCGCCGCCGCGCTGTCCGGGTCGACCCAGAACGGGGAGCCGGAGGAGGGGGCGGCGGCCTCGCCCCGCCTGGCCGGCGCGGGGGAGGGCGGCTCCCCGGCGGTGCCGTCGCCCCGGCCGGGGCCGGAGGAGCAGCCGGAGGCGACGAGGAGGGCGGTGAGCGTCAGGGTGAGCAGGGCGCGGGACGACGGTCGGTTGCCGGACATCAAGATCCCTCGGATCGCTGCGGGCAGACCCGGCCATCGTGACACGGTGGTCACGCGCAGTCGCCGTGCGACACCGGGAGTGACGCCTGGAGGGGTGCCGGAGCGGCCCGGCGCCCGAAGTGTGAGATCGGGCTGACCGCCATGTGACCACTCGGTAAGGTCATGGCGTGCCGAAGCCGCTCAGTCTCCCCTTCGACCCCATCGCCCGTGCCGGCGAACTCTGGCGGCAGCGCTGGGGCCCGGTCCCCTCGATGGCCGCGATCACCTCGATCATGCGCGCGCACCAGATCCTGCTGGCCGAGGTCGACGCCGTGGTCAAGCCGTACGGGCTGACGTTCGCGCGGTACGAGGCGCTGGTGCTGCTCACCTTCTCCAAGGAGGGGGAGCTGCCCATGTCGAAGATCGGCGAGCGGCTGATGGTGCACCCCACGTCGGTGACGAACACCGTGGACCGGCTGGTCCGCTCCGGCCTGGTGGCCAAGCGCCCCAACCCGAACGACGGGCGCGGCACGCTGGCCTCCATCACCGGGAAGGGCCGCGAGGTGGTCGAGGCGGCCACGGCGGACCTGATGGCGATGGACTTCGGCCTCGGCGCGTACGACGCGGAGGAGTGCGCCGAGATCTTCGCGATGCTGCGGCCGCTGCGGGTGGCGGCGGGGGACTTCGACGAGACGTAGGGGTGCGCGAAGATCGCCCGGATCGGGTGGTTACGCTCGATGCCATGAAATCCAGCGTGCTGACCCGCTACCGGGTGATGGCCTACGTCACGGCCGTCATGCTCCTCGTGCTCTGTGCGTGCATGGTCGCCAAGTACGGCTTCGGCGTGGGCGAGGACGTCACCTTCATGGTGTCCCAGACCCACGGCGTGCTGTACATCATCTACCTGATCTTCGCCTTCGACCTGGGCTCCAAGGCCCGCTGGCCGTTCGGCAAGCTCCTGTGGATCCTGCTCTCCGGCACCATCCCGACCGCCGCCTTCTTCGTCGAGCGCAAGGTCGTCCGTGAGGTCCAGCCGCTGATCGCCGGCTCCGCGCCGGTCGCCGCCAAGGTGTGACCGCACGTCCCCGACCGCCGGGCGCGGCGTGCGCCCGGCGGTCAGCCATCGACATTTACTAGGACGTCCTAGTAAATTCGAGGTATGGACGCTGACGCCATCGAGGAAGGCCGCCGACGCTGGCAGGCCCGTTACGACGCCGCCAGGAAGCGCGACGCCGACTTCACCACGCTCTCCGGTGACCCCGTGGAGCCCGTCTACGGGCCGCGGCCCGGCGACACCTACGACGGCTTCGAGCGGATCGGCTGGCCCGGTGAGTACCCCTTCACCCGCGGCCTGTACCCGACCGGCTACCGCGGCCGCACCTGGACCATCCGCCAGTTCGCCGGCTTCGGCAACGCCGAGCAGACGAACGAGCGGTACAAGATGATCCTGGCCGCGGGCGGCGGCGGCCTCTCCGTCGCCTTCGACATGCCGACGCTCATGGGCCGCGACTCCGACGACCCCCGCTCCCTCGGCGAGGTCGGCCACTGCGGCGTCGCCATCGACTCCGCCGCCGACATGGAGGTCCTCTTCCAGGGCATCCCGCTCGGCGACGTCACCACCTCGATGACCATCAGCGGCCCCGCCGTCCCGGTCTTCTGCATGTACCTCGTCGCCGCCGAGCGCCAGGGCGTCGACCCGTCCGTCCTCAACGGCACGCTCCAGACGGACATCTTCAAGGAGTACATCGCCCAGAAGGAGTGGCTGTTCGGGCCCGAGCCGCACCTGCGGCTCATCGGCGACCTGATGGAGCACTGCGCCCGGCACATCCCCGCCTACAAGCCGCTCTCCGTCTCCGGCTACCACATCCGCGAGGCCGGCTCGACGGCCGCGCAGGAGCTGGCGTACACCCTCGCGGACGGCTTCGCCTACGTCGAGCTCGGCCTCTCCCGCGGCCTGGACGTCGACGTCTTCGCCCCCGGGCTCTCCTTCTTCTTCGACGCGCACGTCGACTTCTTCGAGGAGATCGCCAAGTTCCGCGCGGCCCGCCGCATCTGGGCCCGCTGGCTGAAGGAGGTCTACGGCGCCAGGACCGACAAGGCGCAGTGGCTCCGCTTCCACACCCAGACCGCCGGCGTCTCCCTGACCGCGCAGCAGCCCTACAACAACGTCGTGCGCACCGCCGTCGAGGCGCTCGCCGCGGTGCTCGGCGGCACCAACTCGCTGCACACCAACGCCCTCGACGAGACCCTCGCCCTCCCCTCCGAGCAGGCCGCCGAGATCGCCCTGCGCACCCAGCAGGTGCTGATGGAGGAGACCGGCGTCGCCAACGTCGCGGACCCGCTGGGCGGCTCCTGGTACGTGGAGCAGCTCACCGACCGGATCGAGGCCGACGCCGAGAAGATCTTCGACCAGATCAAGGAGCGCGGCCTGCGCGTCCACCCGGACGGGCGGCACCCCATCGGCCCGATCACCTCCGGCATCCTGCGCGGGATCGAGGACGGCTGGTTCACCGGCGAGATCGCCGAGGCCGCCTTCCGCTACCAGCAGTCCCTGGAGAAGGACGACAAGAAGGTCGTCGGCGTCAACTGCCACACCGGCTCGGTCACCGGCGACCTGGAGATCCTCCGGGTCAGCCACGAGGTGGAGCGCGAGCAGGTGCGGATCCTCGCCGACCGCAAGGCCCGCCGCGACGACACGAGGGTGCGCGCCGCGCTCGACGCGATGCTGGCCGCCGCCCGGGACGGCTCCAACATGATCGAGCCCATGCTCGACGCGGTACGGGCCGAGGCCACGCTCGGGGAGATCTGCGACGTCCTGCGCGACGAGTGGGGCACGTACACCGAGCCCGCCGGGTTCTGAGCGGCCCCCGCCGGAAAACCCTTCGCCCCCGAAGGATCTCGGCGTGCATGCTGGACGCGTGCATGCCGAGATCCGAGAGGCCACCGCCGGCGACTGGCCGGCCGTCTGGCCCTTCTTCCACCAGATCGTCGCCGCGGGCGAGACCTTCACCTACCCCGTGGACCTCGACGCCGAGGAGGCGCGCGGCTGGTGGCTGCTGGAGCCGCCGAACCGCACGGTCGTGGCCGTCGACGCGGCCGGTACGGTCGTCGGCACCGCCAAGATGAACCGCAACCAGGCGGGCAACGGCGCGCACGTCGCCAGCGCCAGCTACATGGTCGACCCGGCGCACGGCGACCGCGGCGTCGGCCGGGCGCTCGTCGAGGACAGCCTCCGGTGGGCGAGGGAGGCCGGCTTCCGGGGGATGCAGTTCAACGCGGTCGTCCAGACCAACACCCACGCGGTACGGCTCTACGAGGACCTGGGCTTCGGGATCGTCGGCACCGTCCCGGACGCCTTTCGCCACCCGGTGCACGGCTACACGGGGCTGCACGTCATGTACCGGCCGCTCTGACCCCTCCGCCCGGTCCGCCCGCTCCCGGCCGCTCAGTCGTACGCGGCGGCGCCGAGGCCGCCGAGCAGCAGCGCCGTGAACCGCCGGACCCACTCCCCGTCGACGGGCTGCCCGCTGACCAGGGCCCGGTGGACCACGGTGCCCGCGATGACGTCGAAGACCAGGTCGTCGGCCGCGCCCGCCGCGTCGGCGCGGTCGTCCGCCGGCACGGGCAGCTCGCCGCGGGCCTGGGCGCGGGCCCGGCCCTCCAGGACCAGCCGCTTCTGCCGGTCGACGATGGAGGCGCGGATCCGCTCGCGCAGCGGTTCGTCGCGGGTGGACTCGGCGACGACGGCCATCAGCGCCGTCTTCGCCTCGGGCCGTTCGAGCAGCGCGGCGAACTGGCGCACCACGCCCTCGACGTCCGCGGCGAGGCTGCCGCGGTCGGGCAGCTCCAGCTCGTCGAAGAGGACGGCGACGGCGTCCACGACGAGCTCGTTCTTGCCGGCCCAGCGCCGGTACAGGGTGGTCTTGGCGACGCCGGCGCGGGCCGCCACGTCCCCCATCGACAGCTTGGACCAGCCCAGCTCGACCAGGGCGGCGCGGGTCGCCTCCAGGATCGCGGTGTCCGCTGCGGCGCTGCGCGGACGCCCGGGGCGCCCGGCCCGTGCGGCGGCGCTCGGGGGAGGGGTGTGGCGGCGGCACATGACGGCGACCATACCGGCGGGTAGGCGCGGTGCCCCGGCGCCGCGCGTGTGAGCCAGTTCACCCGCCCGCACGGCCCGTGCCCCCCGCCGCGCAGTTACGCTACGACGCGTAGCGAAAGGCTGGTGCGGCCCGCAGCGACGACCACGGGCGCCGGGTGGGGACCCGGTGCCGCCACGTCTTGTGCCATGACTTACCGGTTACGTGCGCGGAAGGGGGAGGATGTACCCATGCAGCCTAGGAACATGTCCATGAGCGGCGTCGTCGACCTCGCCGCGGTGAAGGCGGCCGGAGAGGCCAAGGCGAAGGCGGAGCAGGCGCGCGCGCAAGCGGGCGGACAGGGCGGCGGCGGAGCCGTGCCCCCGTCCGCGCTGGTGATCGACGTCGACGAGGCGGGCTTCGAGCGCGACATCGTCCAGCGGTCCGCCGAGGTACCGGTCGTCATCGACTTCTGGGCCGAGTGGTGCCAGCCGTGCAAGCAGCTCGGCCCTCTGCTGGAGCGGCTGGCCGTCGAGTACAACGGCCGTTTCGTCCTGGCGAAGATCGACGTCGACGCCAACCAGATGCTGATGCAGCAGTTCGGGATCCAGGGCATCCCGGCGGTGTTCGCGGTGGTGGCCGGCCAGGCCCTGCCCCTCTTCCAGGGCGCGGCGCCGGAGCCGCAGATCCGCGAGACCCTGGACCAGCTCGTCCAGGTCGCCGAGCAGCGCTTCGGCCTGACCGGCCTGACCGTGGACGCGGACGGGCAGGCCCCCGGCGTGGACGCCGGGGCCGGGACGGTGCCGGCCGGCCCGTACGACGCGCTGCTGGAGGCGGCGGTCCGGGCGCTGGACTCCAACGACATCCCCGGCGCGATCCAGGCCTACCGGAACGTGCTGGTCGACGACCCGGGCAACATGGAGGCCAAGCTGGGCCTCGCCCAGGCCGAGCTGCTCGGCCGGGTGCAGGGGATGGACCCGCAGCAGGTCCGCAAGAACGCCGCCGACGACCCGGCGGACGTGGCGGCCCAGCTGGACGCCGCCGACCTCGACCTGGTGGGCGGCCACGTGGAGGACGCCTTCGGGCGGCTCGTCGACACCGTGCGCCGCACGGCCGGCGACGACCGGGACGCGGCGCGCCTGCGGCTGCTGGAGCTGTTCGAGGTCATCGGCCCGGACGACCCGAGGGTGATCAAGGCCCGCGGCGACCTGGCGCGCGTGCTCTTCTGACCCCGGCCCCCCCGAGGCCGTCCCGCCGGCAGGGCCGCGGGGCGGCCTCCGGGGCGTCGCACGGCCGCGTTTTGCCAAATCTTGGCAATCGCGGTCGCTGTTACTTCCAGTAAGTCAACACCGACTTTATGTCCGTCTATCGACGCTGAAATCACCTTTCGCCGAACCGGTCGGTAGCACCGTGAGTGCCTGCGCGACGGCGCGCTGTCGCGCCCGGTTTATCGAGCCGTTACTAGCCGGTAACGAACCCCCTTGTGCCCCGCGCCCGAATGGACCACGATCGGCCACGCTCGGTCCGACGCCGCACCGCGGGGTCGGTTCCCCACCGAGTGGGCCGGGGCACCTGCGCCGGCCGCGGACAGGGGGGTTCCTGCTCATCCGGCAGGGCCTGTCCGAACAGGCCGCGCGGACGCCTGCGCCGAGCGGCCGGTGGTTGTCGCTCGGGGGTGATCGCCGGTGATCCGGACGCGGCTCGCGCCCGATCCGCGGGCGTTCCCCTTCCCGAGGACGTAGCACTTCTCCCATCCCAGGACGGGCCTTCGGGTCCGGCCCGGAGATGTACGTCCGAGAAGGAGGAATCTATGAAGTCCCAGGTTCGCGGTGGGACCAGATGGAAGCGGTTCGCCGTCGTCATGGTGCCCAGCGTGGTCGCGACGGCGGCGGTGGGCGTCGGACTGGCGCAGGGCGCGCTCGCAGCGTCGTTCGCCGTCTCCGGCCAGGAGTTCAAGGTCAAGGCGGAGCGCCTGGACGGCACCGGCTTCGCCCAGTACGGCGGCGTGGACATGGGCTACGCCAACATCAAGGAGGGTGACCAGCTCGTTCCGCGGCCGGTCGCGATCTCGACCTTCCGGGATGCCAAGATCACCAACATGTGCCAGTCGGTGGTCACGCCGGACGTGCCGGTCTTCGGCAAGATCACGCTGAAGCTGACGGCGGGCACGGACCCGAAGAGCGAGGCGCAGCGGGTCCACGCGACCAACCTGTACCTCGACGTCACGGACCTCGACGCCAACGCCGAGTTCAAGAACATCGACATCGGCATGGCCGCCAAGGACACCGCCCAGGGCAAGCCCTTCGGCAAGGGCCCGGCGGTCAAGGACGAGAAGATCAACCAGAACGGCTTCGCCCAGCAGGCGGAGACGGCGGTCCTCACCGACGTGGAGCAGAAGGCGTGGGCGACCACGGCCGGCACGTTCAAGCTGCCCGGCCTGAGCATGCGCCTGCACAAGGGTGACGGCCCCAAGGTCGAGTGCTACTGACCGGTGATCCGTACGGGCGGGCGCGGGACCCGCGAGGCGACCGTGCCCGCCCGTCTCCCTCTTCGACACAGCAACACAGTTCCAGGGAGCTTCCATGAGCGCCGAGTCGCCGGAGCAGAACGAGCACTTCATCCGCGTCCTCAGGCAGCGGTTCCGTGACTGGCGGGGTACCCGGCCGTTCTGGGCGGGCCTGTTCACCCTGCTGGGCGGAATCCCGATCGCCTACTTCCCGTACGCGACCCTCCAGCTCGGGCAGATGACCCTCTCGATGGCGACCACCGCGGGCGCCGGGTCGCTGATCATCGGGGTCCTGCTGGTCACCCTGGGCCTGACCATGTGGTTCCAGCAGGCCGTGCGCATCTTCGCGGGTGTCGCGGCGATCCTGCTCGCCCTGGTGTCCATCCCCGTGGCCAACCTGGGCGGCTTCGTCATCGGCTTCCTGATGGCGCTGATCGGTGGAGCCCTCTCCGTCTCCTGGGCGCCCGGGCAGCCGGAGAGCGAGCCGGAGCCCCACGCGGACGACCTGCCGGACCCGGTCGCCGCACCCATGTACGACACCGAGACGACTGTCGACGCCAATGGCGGGAGGAACAGTGCGGGGTGACGAGACACAGCCGGCGGCGGCCGACGACGGGGCCGTGCGCGGAAGGGGTGGACCGCGCCACGCGGCCCCCCGCAGATCGCTGCTGACCAGGCTTCAGGCGCCGGCGGGCAAGGCGCTGGCCCTGGCCGCGATGCCCACGGCCGTCCTGGTGGGCATGAGCCTCACGCCGCGGCCGGCGCTGGCGGACGAGAAGGACGTCCCCTTCGCGCCGGGCCCGTGCGTGACGCAGTCGGACGAGCCGGCGGAGTCGGAGGAGCCGAAGCCGACGCCGAGCCTGTCGCCCTCGCCCTCGGCGTCGCCGTCCGCGACCCCGTCGCCGAGCGGCGGGACGCCGTCGGGGAAGCCGACGGGGAAGCCGTCGGGGGACGGGACGGACGAGCCGACGGCGGACCCGACGAAGGAACCGCAGAAGGACACGTCCCCGGCCGCGACCCCGTCCCCCACGCCCACCGCGTCGCGCGACCCCCTGGACCCGCTGGGGGTCGGGGAGGCCGTCAAGGACCTCCTCGGCGGACTGGCGGGCAGGCAGGAGCCGACCGGAGCCGCCCCGTCGGCGCCCGCGCCGACCGCGACGCCCACCGCCCCGCCGACCGCGACGCCCACCGCCCCGGTGACGGCGAAGCCGCCGACGAAGCCGGCGGAGGGCCCCGGGCGCCCGTCCGCGAAGCCGGTCGACGAGGTGTCGGACGAGACCGAGGAGGCCATCAGGGAGGCCGCCGGCAAGGTGGGCGCCGAGGTCGAGGAGCTGCCCGAGGACGTCAAGGGCCTGGACCCGAAGAAGGACGAGGACGTCCCGGACGGCGCCAAGCCCCGCTTCCCGTGCCCCACCCCGGACCCCCAGGCCCTCGCGGACGCCGAGCTGGAGCCCGGCATCCCGCACGTGGCGGACGACCCGTGGCGGCTGGAGAGCACGAAGCTCACCCTGCGCGGGCTGAAGTACCACGGCATCGTCGAGGTCCGAACGGGCAGCGGCACGGTCAAGAAGGCCCTGAAGTTCACCGCCTCGGAGGTGGACATCAAGGACCTGCACCAGCTCACCGTCCACAGTGAGGGCCGCACGGGCCACGTCGCGTCCCGCCCGGGGTCCACCTCCACGATCCGCGGCGGCACGGTGACGATGTACACGGAGGAGCTGAAGGGCGACCTCTTCGGCATCATCCCGATCACGTTCAGCCCCGAGAGCCCGCCCCCGCTGGACGTTCCCTACGCCTTCTTCACCGACGTGAAGGTCACCCAGGCGGCCCAGTTCGGCGGCACCCTGGCCGTGCCGGGCCTCCGCAACTACATCGAGGACTGAGCGCGCCGCGACGGGGGCGGCACCCGGGCCACCGGGTGCCGCCCCCGCCGTACGTCCGGTGTCAGGCGTCCTCGCCGCTGCCCAGGTGGTGGACGCGGACCATGTTCGTGGTGCCGGGGACGCCGGGCGGGGAGCCGGCGGTGATGACCATGACGTCGCCCGGGTTGTAGCGCTGGAGCTTCAGCAGCTCCGCGTCGACCAGGTCGACCATCGCGTCGGTGTTGTCGACGTGCGGGACGACGAAGGACTCGACGCCCCAGCTCAGCGCCAGCTGGTTGCGGGTGGCGACGTCCGTGGTGAACGCCAGGATCGGCTGCGCCGCGCGGTAGCGGGACAGGCGGCGGGCCGTGTCGCCGGACTTGGTGAAGGCGATCAGCGCCTTGCCGTGCAGGAAGTCCGCGATCTCCGCGGCCGCGCGGGCCACCGAACCGCCCTGCGTGCGCGGCTTCTTGCCGGGGACCAGGGGCTGCAGGCCCTTGGAGAGCAGCTCCTCCTCCGCCGCCGTGACGATCTTCGACATCGTCTTGACCGTCTCGATGGGGTACGCGCCCACGGACGACTCCGCGGACAGCATGACCGCGTCGGCGCCGTCCAGGATCGCGTTCGCCACGTCGGACGCCTCGGCGCGCGTCGGCCGCGAGTTGGTGATCATCGACTCCATCATCTGGGTCGCGACGATCACCGGCTTGGCGTTGCGGCGGCACAGCTCGATGAGCCGCTTCTGCACCATCGGGACCTTCTCGAGCGGGTACTCGACGGCGAGGTCGCCGCGCGCCACCATCACGCCGTCGAACGCCATCACGACGTCCTGCATGTTGGCGACGGCCTGCGGCTTCTCCACCTTCGCGATGACCGGGACCCGGCGGCCCACCTCGTCCATCACGCGGTGGACGTCCTTGACGTCGTCGGCGTCCCGGACGAAGGACAGCGCGACCATGTCGCAGCCCATCCGCAGGGCGAAGCGCAGGTCCTCGACGTCCTTCTCGGAGAGCGCCGGCACGTTCACCGCCGCACCCGGCAGGTTGATGCCCTTGTGGTCGGAGATGACACCGCCCTCGATGACGATCGAGCGCACCCGGGAGCCGTCGACCTCCAGCACCTTCAGCTCGACGTTGCCGTCGTTGATCAGGATCTGGTCGCCCTTGGAGACGTCGCCGGGGAGGCCCTTGTACGTGGTGCCGCAGATGGACTTGTCGCCGGGGACGTCCTCGGTGGTGATCGTGAACTCGTCCCCGCGGACCAGCTCCACCGGGCCCTCGGCGAAGGTCTCCAGACGGATCTTCGGGCCCTGGAGGTCGGCGAGCACGCCGACGGCGTGGCCCGTGTCCTCGGCCGCCTTGCGAAGGCGGTGGTACCGCTCCTCGTGCTCAGTGTGGGTTCCGTGGCTCATGTTGAAACGGGCCACGTTCATGCCGGCCTCGATGAGCGCTTTCAGCTGCTCGTAGGAGTCGACGGCGGGGCCCAGTGTGCAGACGATTTTGGAACGGCGCATAAGGCGGATCCTATCGGTTTGTTTCAGTGCGGAATATTCCGGCCGGCGGAATGTACAAATGGGCGGACTGCCGCTCAGTCGAGTTCTTCGAAGTGAGTTGTTGTTTCCCGATTTCAGTTGTTTACCAGCGAGTAAGTCTGTCGTGCGATCTCCAGTTCCTCGTCGGTCGGAACCACCGCGACCGCCACCCGCGCGCCCGCGGGCGAGATCAGGCGCGGCTCCCCGGACCGCACGGCGTTGAGCTCGGGGTCCACCGCCAGGCCCAGCTGCTCCAGGCCCTCCAGGGCAGCTTCCCGCACCGGGGCCGCGTTCTCGCCGACGCCCGCCGTGAACGCCACCGCGTCCACCCGGCCGAGCACCGCGTAGTACGCCCCGACGTACTTCTTCAGGCGGTGGACGTAAATGTCGAACGCGAGCCGGGCCCGCTCGTCGCCCTCGTCGATTCGGCGGCGGATCTCCCGCATGTCGTTGTCCCCGCACAGCCCCACGAGACCGCTCCTCTTGTTCAGCAGTTCGTCGATCTCGTCGACCGACATCCCCGCCACCCGCCGCAGGTGGAAGGTGACCGCCGGGTCGACGTCACCGGACCGCGTACCCATCACCAGGCCCTCCAGCGGCGTCAGGCCCATCGACGTGTCCACGCACCGCCCGCCGGCCACCGCCGAGGCGGACGCGCCGTTGCCCAGGTGCAGCACGATCACGTTCACCTCCGACGGGTCCCTGCCCAGCAGCCGCGCCGTCTCGCGGGAGACGTACGCGTGGGAGGTGCCGTGGAAGCCGTAGCGGCGGATGCGGTGCGCGTCGGCGGTCTCCGTGTCGATCGCGTACCGGGCGGCGTGCTCGGGCATCGTCGTGTGGAACGCCGTGTCGAAGACCGCCACCTGCGGCAGGTCCGGGCGCAGCGCCCGCGCCGTGCGGATGCCGACGATGTTCGCCGGGTTGTGCAGCGGGGCGACCGGGACCAGCCGCTCCACCTCCGCCAGCACCTCGTCCGTGACCACCGTGGGCTCGGTGAACCGCAGGCCGCCGTGGACCACGCGGTGGCCGATCGCCGCCAGGTCGGGGGAGTCCAGGCCGAGGCCGTCGGCGGTCAGCTCCGCCGCGACCGCCCTCAGGGCCGCCTCGTGGCCGGCCATCGGGGCGGTGCGCTCGCGCCGCCCGCCGCCCGCCGGCGTGTGCACCAGGCGCGAGGTGCTCTCGCCGATCCGCTCCACGAGGCCGACGGCGAGACGGGAGCCGTCCCGCATGTCGAGCAGCTGGTATTTCACCGACGAGGAGCCGGAGTTGAGGACGAGGACACGGGTCGCGCTGGTCACGGGTGCGGTGCTTTCTGTCGTCGGGCGGGAGGGGCGGGGCGGGCGGGGGCGCGGGTGTCACGCGGGGCCGTGCGGCGCGGCCTGTGCCTGCGCCTGGATGGCGGTGATGGCCACCGTGTTCACGATGTCGCTGACGAGCGCGCCGCGCGACAGGTCGTTCACCGGCTTGCGCAGGCCCTGCAGCACCGGGCCCACGGCCACGGCGCCCGCCGAGCGCTGCACGGCCTTGTACGTGTTGTTGCCCGTGTTCAGGTCCGGGAAGACCAGCACGGTGGCCCGGCCCGCGACGTCCGAGCCGGGCAGCTTCGTCGCCGCGACGGACGGCTCCACGGCGGCGTCGTACTGGATCGGGCCCTCGACGCTCAGCTCCGGGTGCGCCGCGCGGACCAGCTTCGTCGCCTCGCGCACCTTGTCCACGTCCGCGCCCGACCCCGACGTGCCGGTCGAGTACGACAGCATCGCGATCCGCGGCTCGACGCCGAACCGGGCGGCGGTGGCCGCCGACTGGACGGCGATGTCGGCGAGCTGCTCGGCGTCCGGGTCCGGGTTGACCGCGCAGTCGCCGTACACGAGGACCTCGTCCGCCAGGCACATGAAGAACACCGACGACACGATCGACGCGTCCGGCTTCGTCTTGATGATCTCGAACGCCGGCCGGATCGTCGCCGCCGTCGAGTGCACCGACCCCGACACCATGCCGTCCGCGAGGCCCTCCTCGACCATCAGCGTGCCGAAGTAGTTGACGTCCGACACCACGTCGTACGCCAGCTCCACCGAGACGCCCTTGTGCGCGCGCAGCGCCGCGTACCGCTCCGCGAAACGCTGCCGCAGCTCGGACGCCGCCGGGTCGACCAGCTGCGCGCCGGACAGGTCGATGCTCAGGTCGGCGGCCTTCTTGCGGATCGTGTCCGGGTCGCCGAGCAGCGTCAGGTCGCACACGTCGCGGCGGATCAGCACGTCGGCGGCGCGCAGCACCCGCTCCTCCACGCCCTCCGGCAGCACGACCCGGCGGCGGTCGGCGCGGGCCTGCTCCAGCAGCTCGTGCTCGAACATCATCGGCGTGACGCGGCCGCTGCGCGCGACGGAGACCCGCTTCAGCAGGTCGCCCGTGTCGACGTGGCGCTCGAAGAGGCCCAGCGCGGTCTCCGCCTTGCGCGGGGTGGCCGCGGTCATCTTGCCCTCCAGCGCGAACAGCTCCTGCGCGGTGGGGAAGCTGTTGCCGCTGACCGCGATCACCGGCGTGCCGGGGGCCAGGCGGGCGGCCAGGGTGAGGACCTCCTCGCCGGGCTGCTCGTTCAGGGTGAGCAGGACGCCCGCGATCGGCGGCGTGCCGGCCGAGTGCGCCGCCAGCGCGCCCACCACCAGGTCGGCGCGGTCGCCGGGGGTGACGACCAGGCAGCCGGGGGTCAGGGCGTTGAGGAAGTTCGGCAGCGTCGCGCCGCCGAAGACGAAGTCCAGGGCGTCGCGCGCCAGCCCCGAGTCGTCCCCGAGCACGACGCGGGCGCCCAGCGCGTGGGTGATCTGCGCGACCGTCGGGGCGGAGAGCGCCGGCTGGTCGGGCAGGACGTAGCACGGGACGGGGAGGCGGGCCGCGAGCCGCTCGGCTATCGCCCCCCGGTCCTCGGTGGCCACCCGGTTCACGACCATCGCCAGGACGTCGCAGCCGAGCCCGTCGTACGCGCGGAACGCGTTGCGCGCCTCGGCCCGCACCGCGTCGGCCGGCCGGCCCTTGCCGCCGACGACCGGGATGACGGAGGCGCCGAACTCGTTGGCCAGGCGCGCGTTGAGCGCCAGCTCGTCGGGCAGCTGCGTCGCGGCGAAGTCCGTACCGAGGACGAGGACGACCTCGTAGGCGCGCGCCACCGCGTGGAACCGCTCCACCAGGTGGGACACGAGCGCGTCGGTGCCCTGCTCGGCCTGGAGCGCCGCCGCCTCCCGGTAGTCCATGCCGTACACCGTCGCCGGGTCCTGCGACAGCCGGTAGCGGGCCCGCAGCAGCTCGAAGAGGCGGTCCGGCCCGTCGTGCACCAGCGGGCGGAACACCCCCACCCGGTCCACCTGGCGGGTGAGGAGCTCCATCACTCCCAGCTCCACGACCTGGCGGCCGTCCCCGCGCTCGATCCCGGTCACGTACACGCTGCGCGCCACGCCGTGGTCTCCTGTCCGTCAAGCGAGTGTGCGACTAGTGCTCCGTATTGGCGAAAAAACACCTCGCGAGAGGCGGCCATACCCTCTTGACAATACCTCCGCGAGTGGGTAGGGCGCCTGCCGGGTGCGGGGTGGGGCCGACCCGCCCCCGGGTCGGCCCGGCGGCCCCCGCGGGATCCCCCGCCCGCCCGGCCGGCCGGGCAGGGGGAACGCGGCCCGTGGGACAATTCGGGTGCCCCCGTACGGCACGGCGATTCCCTACCGAGCAGGAGACACAGCACGATGCGTATCGGAGTTCTCACCGCAGGCGGCGACTGCCCCGGCCTGAACGCCGTGATCCGCTCGGTCGTGCACCGCGCGCTCACCGGTCACGGAGACGAAGTCATCGGCTTCGAGGACGGGTTCAAGGGCCTCCTCGACGGCCACTACCGGCCCCTCGACCTGAACGCCGTCAGCGGCATCCTCGCCCGCGGCGGCACCATCCTCGGCTCGGCCCGGCTGGAGCGCGCCCGGCTGCAGGAGGCCGCCGAGAACTGCGACGACCTGCAGCGCCGCTACGGCATCGACGTCCTCATCCCGATCGGCGGCGAGGGCACGCTGACGGCGGCCCGCATGCTGTCCGACGCGGGCATGCCGGTGGTCGGCGTCCCCAAGACCATCGACAACGACATCTCGGCGACGGACCGCACGTTCGGCTTCGACACGGCGGTGATGGTCGCCACCGAGGCCATAGACCGGCTGAAGACCACCGCCGAATCGCACCAGCGGGTGATGGTCGTCGAGGTGATGGGGCGTCACGCGGGGTGGATCGCCCTGGAGTCCGGCATGGCCGGCGGCGCCCACGGCATCTGCCTGCCGGAGCGGCCCTTCCAGGTGGACGACCTGGTCAAGATGGTCGAGGAGCGGTTCGCGCGCGGCAAGAAGTTCGCGGTGATCTGCGTCGCGGAGGGCGCGCACCCGGCGGAGGGCTCCATGGAGTACCGCAAGGGCGAGATCGACCAGTACGGGCACGAGCGCTTCCAGGGGATCGGCACCCGGCTCGCCAAGGAACTGGAGAGGCGCCTCGGCAAGGAGGCCCGGCCCGTGATCCTCGGCCACGTCCAGCGGGGCGGCACGCCGACCGCGTACGACCGGGTGCTCGCGACCCGCTTCGGCTGGCACGCGGTGGAGGCCGCGCACCGGGGCGACTTCGGCAGGATGACGGCGCTGCGGGGGACGGGGATCACCATGGCGCCGCTCGCCGACGCGACGACACGGCTGAAGACGGTGCCGGAGGACCGGATGCTGGAGGCGGAGTCCGTCTTCTGACCGGCCCGCCGGCCCGGCGCCGTGAAGCGGCCTTGATCGTCCCCCTGTAACGATCAAGGCCGCTCGTCCGTGGGCCGTGGCCGGATTCCACTCTTGAGCGCCCTTGCCGTTTCAACAAGGCTTGGGGCTTGTCCCGGACATGTCCCAACCCTGTCCGGGGCGGCAAGGGAAGGAACTGTCGATGACCGACGGGGAAGAAGTCCCCAGCCCACGGGACCCCCAGGACCCCGCCGGGTTCGTCGCCCAGCTGCAGGCGCTCAAGGACTGGTCCGGGCTGACGTACCGCGAACTGTCGGTCCGCGCGGAGGCGGTGGGCGACAGCCTGCCGCGGTCGACGGTCGCGAACATGCTGGCGCGCGGGACGCTGCCGCGGGAGGAACTGCTCGTCGCCTTCGTCCGCGCGTGCGGGGCGGGGCCGGAGGAGACGGAGCGCTGGCTGGCCGCCCGCAAGCACCTGGCCGGCCGCCGGAGCCCCCACCCGGCGCCGGGCCCGTGCGCCTGCGCCCCCGGCTCCTGCACCTGCGGCCCGCACGACCCCGAACCGGCCCGGACCACCGGCGCCCCGGCCCCGCTTCCCGGCGCCGCGGACGCGTCCGGCTCCGTGCCGGCCCCGCGTCCCGGACCGGACGCGCCCGCCGCGGAGCCGGACGCCCCGGCGGGGGCCCCGGCGCCGGACGCGGCCGGCCGTCCCCCGGGGGACGGCGGCCCCGCGGGCGTACCGGGCGCCGGGGACGACCGGCCGCGCGGCGCGGCCGGGGACACCGGCCCTCCCGCCGGCACCGCGCCGCGGCCGCACACCGGTGCGGCCGCGCGGGACGCGGCACCCGCCGGGGACCACCCGCCGAACGGCGCGCGGGCGCACACCGGTACCGGGCCGGCCGCGGCGGACGGACGGTCCGGCGCGGGGCGGCCCCGGGGGCTCCGGGCGTGGGCGGGACGGGCCCTCGTGCCGGTCCTGGGCGGGATCACGCTCCTCATGGCGCTGGTCACCGTCGTCTCCCACCTCGGCGGCGACGGGAAGGACGGCCCCGGGCCGACCGCCGCCGCCCCGCCCGCCGAGGGGAGGGCCGACATCCGCGCCCTGCACTCCGGACTGTGCCTCAACGAACGGCGCGGGCAGCGCAGCGGGCAGGTGTACCAGGTCGACTGCGCCGGCGCCGTCGTCCCCCGCTACTCCCTCGCCCGCCTGGACGGCGGCCTGTGGCGGATCGTCTCGGACCACCCCGACTACGGTCCCGGCTGCTCCGGCATCCCCGTCGAGGCCGCCCGGAAGGACGGCGCCCCGCTCGCCGACCAGGAGTGCGGCAAGCGCGGCCCGAGCGAGGCGTTCCGGATCGAACCGCTGGACGGCGACCCCGCGCAGGGGCACCGCCTGCGCAGCGCCGGGTCCGGGCTGTGCGTCACCGTGCCCGGGGCGTCCCGCGAGGCGTGGACGGCCGTCGTCCAGAAACCGTGCGCGCCGGACGGCGCCGGCCAGCTCTTCGGCTTCGACCGCCCCCGGTCCGGGGGTTAGACATACCGACCCGTGAGGCCGTGCCTTCGACGCCCCGTCCGCCGCCCTGCGGGCGAACGGCGCTCCTTCGAGGACGCTCCCCGGCGCCCTACAGCCGCGCCAGCGTCCAGAAGTGGTCGACGATCCGCTCCAGGTACGCGCGGCCCTCCTCCCCGCCGCTGCCGCCCGAGTCGCCCCAGCTGTACGTGGCGACCATCCGCGCCTGGTAGTCGGCGTGCAGCCGCTGGAGCACCTCCTCCAGGTGGTCGCGGCGCATCGGCAGCAGCTTCGAGGCCGGGCGGACGTACGCCTGCCAGCGGGTGGTGGCCGCGTCCCGCAGGACCTCCGCCAGCTCGGCGTCCCTCCCGGTGGCGTTCAGCAGTTCGCGCGGGCCCAGGCCGAGGACCTGCGCGAGCGCGGCGGTCTGCCGTTCGTTGCCGCGCCAGCGGCCGGACTCCTCCATCCGCAGGTACGCCCTGGCGTCCACCCCGATCCGCCGGGCCAGGTCCTCGGGCGCCATGCCCCGGGCCATGCGGTGCTCCCGCAGGGTCGTCGCGGCGGTGAGCAGCTCGCCGGGGGAGCACCACAGCACGCCGGCGAGCGCGGTGAGCTCGCGGGCGTCGGGACGGCCGAGGCCGCGTTCCCAGGCGGTGACGGTCTCGGGGGAGACGTCCAGTCCGTACTGCGCGCGCAGGCCGTACGCGACGTGGCCGGGTGCCATGCCCAGGCCCTCGCGGAGGCGGCGCGCGGCCAGGGCGTTGAACGGGGGCGTGGGGGCGGGGGGAGAGGGGTGCACGCGCACAAGCTAGGGGCGGGTCGTCACCTGTGGCTACGGTCCGTTCGAACAACGGCCAATGTTGGAGGAAGGTCCAGAAGAATCCCTTTTCCGGTCCGATGCGCCTTCCGGGTGCTCCAGGCGCTCGGGGCGGGGGCTCGGGGCGCGCCGGGAGGGCGGCCGGGCCCGGCCGCCCTCCCGTACCCGCGACCTCCGGCCCCGCGGGCGGTACGCCCGGCGGCCGTACGTCCGGCGCTCCCGCGGCTCAGCGGCCCGGTGTGCCCGGCAGCCAGCGGTACTGGAGCTCCGGCCGCCCGACCTGCCCGTACTGCGGGCTGCGCTCCGCCCGCCCGACGGTCACCAGGTGCTCCAGGTAGCGGCGCGCGGTGATCCGCGAGATGCCCACGGCGGCGCCGGCCTCCGCCGCGGTCAGCCCGCCGGACGCCTCGCGCAGGGCCCGGGTCACGGTGGCGAGGGTGGGCGCGCTCAGTCCCTTGGGCAGCGCGGCGGGCTGCGGCGTGCGGAGCGCGGCGAGCGCCCGGTCGACCTCGTCCTGCCCGGACGCCTCGCCCACGGCCGCGCGGAACTCGGCGTACCGCGCGAGCCGGTCCCGCAGGGTGGCGAACGTGAACGGCTTCAGCACGTACTGCACGACGCCGAGCGACACGCCCTCGCGCACGATCGCCAGGTCGCGCGCGGAGGTGACGGCGATGACGTCGGCGGAGTGGCCTGCGGCCCGCAGGGAGCGCAGGAGGTGCAGGCCGTGGCCGTCCGGCAGGTACAGGTCGAGGAGGATCAGGTCGACGGGCGTGCGCTCCAGCAGCCGTACGGCGGCGGCGCGCGAGTGGGCGACGCCGACCACGCCGAAGCCGGGCACGCGCCCGGCGTACAGGGCGTGCGCGTCGGCGGCGACCGGGTCGTCCTCGACCACCAGCACCCTGATCCCGTCCGCGCTCACGTCCGCCCCTCCGTCCCGGCGCCCCCGCCCGTCACCGCCGCGCCCCCGCCGTCCACCGGGCGCGTCGGTGACGGTACCCGCTCCGCCGGTGCCGCCGCCCGCCCCGGTCCGCCGCCCAGCGGCAGCCGCACCGTGAACTCCGCGCCGCCCTCCGGGGCCGTGTCCAGCTCCACGCGGCCGCCCGCCCGGTGGGCGGCCTGCCGCACCAGGGGCAGGCCGATGCCGCGGCCCGGGCCGCGGGTGGACCAGCCGCGGGTGAAGACCGCCTCCGCGTCGCCGGGCCGCACGCCCGGGCCGGTGTCCGCGACGCGCAGCAGCAGTTCGCCGCCGGCCGCGGCGAGCGCCACCGTGACGCGGGAGCCCGCCGAGCCCTGCGCCGCCTCGACGGCGTTGTCGATCAGGTTGCCGAGGATCGTGACGAGGTCCCGCGCCGCGAGGCCCGGCGGCAGGACGCCGTCGTCGATGCGGCTGTCGTCGGTCAGGACCAGCTCGACGCCCCGCTCGCTGGCCTGCGCCGACTTGCCCAGCAGCAGCGCGGCCAGCACCGGCTCGCCGACCGCGTCGACCACCCGGTCCGTCAGCGTCTGCGCCAGCTCCAGCTCCGCCGTCGCGAAGCCGACCGCCTCCTCCACGCGGCCCAGCTCGATCAGCGACACGACCGTGTGCAGCCGGTTCGCGGCCTCGTGCGCCTGCGCGCGCAGCGCCTGCGTGAAGCCGCGCTCCGAGTCCAGTTCGCCGGAGAGCGCCTGGAGCTCGGTGTGGTCCCGCAGGGTCACGACCGAGCCGCGCCGCTCCCCGCCGACCACCGGCCGGATGGACACCACCAGCACCCGGTCCGCCGTCAGGTGCAGTTCGTCCTCGCGCGGCTCGGCCGCCAGCAGCGCGCCCGTCAGCGACGGGGGCAGCCCCAGCTCGGTGACGGAGGTGCCGACGGCGTCCTCCCGCAGGCCCAGCAGCTCCCGCGCGCCGTCGTTGACCAGCGCGATCCGGCGGCGCCCGTCCAGCATCAGCAGTCCCTCGCGCACCGCGTGCAGGGCGGCCTGGTGGTAGTCGTGCATCCGGCTCAGCTCGGTGGCGTTCATGCCGTGCGTGTGCCGCCGCAGCCGGGCGTTGACCACGTACGTGCCGACCGCGCCCAGGGCCAGCGCCCCGCAGGCGAAGCCGAGCAGCGCGGTCACCTGGTGCCGCAGCTGCTCGGTGATCCGGTCGACGGTGATGCCCGCGCTGACCAGGGCGACGACGCGGTCCCGGTCCCACACGGGCGTGATCGTCCGTACGGAGCGCCCCAGCGTCCCGTCGTACGTCTCCGTCAGCGTCCCGCCGCGCTGCGCCGCGTCGATGTGGCCGAGATACGTCCCCCCGATCCGGTCCGGTTCCGGGTGCGTCCAGCGCGTGCCGTCCGGTGCCATGACCACCACGAAGGTCACCCCGCGCTCGCCGGTGAGGGCGTCCGCGTACGGCTGGAGGGCGGCCGTCGGGTTGTCCGAGCGGACGGCGGCGACGACCGAGGGCGACCTGGCCACGGCCGTCGCGGTGGCCGTCGCCTGCCGGCGCGCGGTCTCCTCCGCCTGGGCGCGGTCGGTGAGGTACGCGAAGACCGCGCACCCGGCCACGATGACCGCCACCAGCACGGCCTGCATGGCGAACAGCTGGCCGGCGAGACTGCGGGGGCGGGGGAGGCGCATGCCGCAAGTCTGCCTGTCCGAAAACGTGTGAACGAAACGCACGCAACGGTGACCGGGGTCACAGGCGTGGTGGATAGTCGCGGGGATCCACCGGGACGTGGAGCGAATTCTTCGAGGAGGACCCCGTGGCCGCACGGCGGGAACGAACCCACTACCTGTATCTGGCCGTCATCGCGGCGGTCGTCCTCGGCGTCGCCGTGGGCTTCGCCGCGCCGGACGCCGCGAAGGAGCTCAAGCCGCTCGGCACCGGTTTCGTCAACCTCATCAAGATGATGATCTCGCCGGTGATCTTCTGCACGATCGTGCTGGGCGTGGGTTCCGTGCGCAAGGCCGCGAAGGTGGGCGCCGTCGGCGGTCTGGCCCTGGGTTACTTCATGGTCATGTCGACCGTCGCGCTGGCCATCGGCCTCGTCGTCGGCAACCTGCTGGAGCCCGGCGCCGGGCTGCACATCACCGCCGAGACCCGTGCCGCCGGCGAGCAGCAGGCCGAGGGCGCCAGCGAGAGCACCGTCGACTTCGTCCTGGGGATCATCCCCAAGACCCTCGTGTCGGCGTTCACCGAGGGCGAGGTCCTCCAGACGCTGCTCGTCGCGCTGCTCGCGGGCTTCGCGCTGCAGGCGATGGGCAAGGCGGGCGAGCCGGTGCTGCGCGGCATCGGCCACATCCAGCGGCTGGTCTTCCGCATCCTGGCGATGATCATGTGGGCGGCGCCGGTCGGCGCGTTCGGCGCGATCGCCGCGGTGGTCGGCTCGACGGGCGTGGACGCGCTGAAGTCGCTCGCCGTCATCATGCTCGGCTTCTACGCCACCTGCGTCCTCTTCGTCTTCGTCGTGCTCGGCGCGCTGCTGCGCCTGGTCGCGGGCGTCAGCGTCCTGGCGCTGTTCAAGTACCTGGCGCGGGAGTTCCTGCTGATCCTGTCCACGTCGTCGTCCGAGTCGGCGCTGCCGCGGCTGATCGCCAAGATGGAGCACCTGGGCGTGAGCAAGCCCGTCGTCGGCATCACCGTGCCGACCGGCTACTCCTTCAACCTGGACGGCACCGCGATCTACCTGACGATGGCCTCGCTGTTCGTCGCCGAGGCGATGGGGCAGCCGCTGGCGGTCGGCGAGCAGATCTCGCTCCTCGTCTTCATGGTCATCGCGTCGAAGGGCGCGGCGGGCGTCACCGGCGCCGGGCTCGCGACGCTCGCGGGCGGCCTGCAGTCGCACAAGCCCGCGCTCGTCGACGGCGTCGGCCTGATCGTCGGCATCGACCGGTTCATGAGCGAGGCGCGCGCGCTGACCAACTTCGCGGGCAACGCCGTCGCGACCGTGCTGATCGGCACGTGGACGAAGGAGATCGACAAGGACCGGGTGGCGGAGGTCCTCGCCGGCCGGGCGCCGTTCGACGAGACGACGCTGCTGGACGACGGCCACGGCACGGCCGACGACGGCCACGGCACGGCCGACACCCCGGCCGACGGCGCCCCGGCCGTCACCGCTCCGGCCGTCACCGCTCCGGCCGACTCCGCCCCGGAGCGGCCCGCCAAGGTCTGAGGCGCCCCGCCGGGAGGCGGCGGGGTACGGGGCGCGCGGGAGCCGGGGCAGGGCCGGCTCCCGCGCCGTCCTCGGGGGGTCCCGCAGGGCATACCGCCGGTAACATGTCGCTTCGAGCATGACATGAACACGTCCTTGCTTTGACGACGACCGCCACCCGCACCGGTGTGAAGGGATGGTCCCCATGTCACGTCTGGCCCGTACGACCGCCGCGCTCGTCCTCTCCCTGTCGCTCGCCGCCGGCCTCCCGGCGGCCTCGGCCGCCGTCCCGGAGGGGCCCGCGACGCCCGCCGCCGGCCCGCTCCGGGACGTGGTCCTGGTCGGCAACAGCGCGGACGGCACGGTGAGCTTCCTCGACGCCCGCACCCACCGCAACCTCGGCACCCTCGACGTCGTCCCGGACCTGGAGGAGGTCCTCGGCGGCATGGACCTGTTCCGCCGCGCCGCGTACGAGGTGGTCAGGCAGCAGGCCGGCGGCGACAAGTTCGTGGACGACGCCCACCTGTCGCCGGACGGCCGCACCCTGTACGTCTCGCGCGGCAACCTCGGCGACACCGCCGCGTACGACGTGGCGACGGGCCGCCAGGTGTGGCGGACGCGGCTCGACGGGTTCAAGGCCGACCACGCGGCGCTCTCCGCGGACGGCCGGACGTTCGTCGTGTCCGCCATCACCGCGGCCAAGGCGCAGGTCATCGACACGGCGACCGGCCGCATCACCGGCGAGTTCCCGACGGGCACGTACCCGCACGAGAACATCTACTCCGCGGACGGCTCCCTCATCTACAACATGTCCATCGGGGTGACCTCCCTGCCGAAGGCCCTCGACTTCCTCAAGGGCAGCAAGCAGGTGACGGTCGTCGACGCGGCGACACTGAAGGTGGTCCGCACGTACGCCTTCGACAAGGGGATCCGCCCCGCCGTCGTCACCCCGGACGGCAGGACGATGTACGCCCAGCTGTCGTACCTGAACGGCTTCGTCGAGTACGACCTCCAGGCCGGGCGCACGGTCCGCACCGTGGAGATGCCCTTCAGCGAGGCGGGCGCGGCGCTGAAGCCGGACGACTACCCGCAGAACTCCGCCCACCACGGCATGGCCCTGAACGCGGCCCGCGACAAGCTCTGCGTGGCCGGGACCATCGACGACTACACGGCCGTGGTCTCCCGCCCCGGCCTCACCACGGACGGCTTCGTCCACTACCCGCAGGGCTCCCTCCCGTACTGGGCGGTGACCGGCACGGACGGCGGGACGTGCTGGGTGACGCTGTCCAACCGGGACGAGGTGTCGGTCGTCGACTACGCGACGGCGAAGGAGGTCGCGCGGGTGAAGGTGGGCGACTTCCCGCAGCGCGAGCGGACGGGCCGGCTGGCCCCCGAGGCGCTGCCGGGCCTCACGCCCCAGGGGTGACGGGGCGTCGGCGCTTGCCTTGACGCCGACGTCAAGCCCTACGTTCGGGGCATGCGAATCGGCGAACTGGCCCGGCGCGCCGGGGTCACCACCCGCACCCTGCGCTACTACGAGTCGCGCGGGCTGCTCCCGGCGCGCCGCGGCGACAACGGGTACCGGACCTACGGCGAGGACGACCTGCGCCTGCTGCGGCAGATCCGCGTCCTCCAGGACTTCGGCTTCGGCCTGGAGGAGACCCGGCCGTTCGTCGAGTGCCTGCGCGCGGGGCACCCGGCGGGCGACGCCTGCCCCGCGTCGCTCGCCGTGTATCGGCGGAAGCTGACCGAACTGGACGCGCTGATCGACCAGCTCGGCTCCGTCCGCGCGCAGGTCGCCGCGCAGCTGGCCGCCGCCGAGGCCGCCAGGCACGAAGCCCCCGAACCCCGCTGCCAATTTGGAGGCACCACCCCATGAGGACCGTCACCGACGCCGACTTCGCCACCGAGGTCCTGTCCGCGGACCGCCCGGTCCTGGTCGAGTTCACCGCGAAGTGGTGCGGCCCCTGCCGCCAGCTCGCCCCCGTCCTGGACCAGGTGGCCGAGGAGTACGCCGACCGCCTGGACGTCGTCGCCCTCGACGTCGACACCAACCCGGAGGCGGTGTCCCGCTACGCGGTGCTGTCCACGCCGACGCTGCTGCTGTTCGAGGGAGGCGAGCCGGTGAGGTCCCTGACGGGCGCCCTCCCCAAGCGCCGCCTCCTCCAGGCCCTGGCGCTCACCGCGCCCTGACCGGCGGCCCGGCCCCCGGCCCCCGGCCCCCGGCCCCCGGGGGCCGGGGGCCGGGCCGCCGCCGCACCGTCACAGCGCCACACAACGAAAAACCCCCTCCGGATTGACCGGTGGGGGTGGGCGACGCGTAGAGTGGATGACTCTGCGCGCAGGCATGGCAAAGCCTCGCGCGGAGACAACAGGCACACGTTATCGCGTCGGGAGTGGAATTGTCAATCGGTGAGACCGAGGCGCTGCGGGACGAACAGCGGTTCGTCAGGGACCTCCACGCGAGGCTCGACGTCCTCCGGGAGCGGGCCGAGGCGGCCGTGCGCGACGCGCTGAGGAGTGCCGCGAGCGGCCGGCAGGCACGGGTGGAGCGCGACGTGGTCGTCGCCGAGCAGTCCGGGCTGCTCGCCGCGTACGAAGCGGGCGACCGGGCGCTGTGCTTCGGGCGGCTGGTGTTCGAGGACGGGCGCGACCACCACATCGGGCGGATCGGCATCCGGGAGGACGACGCCGAGCGCACCCCCCTCGTCGTCGACTGGCGCGCCGAGGTCGCCCGCCCCTTCTACCTCGCGACCGGCCACACCCCCATGGGCCTCAGCCGGCGCCGCCACCTGACCACCCGGGGCCGCGAGGTCACCGCCCTGCACGACGAGATCCTCGACCTGCGCGACACGACGCGCAGCGGACACGAGGGCCGCGACGCCGACGCCGTGCTGCTCGCCGCGCTCGACGCCGCCCGCACCGGCCGGATGACCGACATCGTGCGGACCGTCCAGGCCGAGCAGGACCGCGTGATCCGCGCACCGCACCAGGGCGTCCTCGTCGTCGAGGGCGGGCCCGGCACGGGCAAGACGGCCGTCGCCCTGCACCGCGCCGCCTACCTGCTGTACGCGCAGCGGGAGCTGCTGGCCCGCCGGGCCGTGCTCGTCGTCGGGCCCAACGCCGCGTTCCTGCGGTACGTCGGCGACGTGCTGCCCGGCCTCGGCGAGACCGGCGTGCTGCTCGCCACCGTGGGCGAGCTGTTCCCCGGCGTCCGCGCGACCGGCACCGACAGCCCCGAGGCCACCGAGATCAAGGGCCGCGCCGCCATGGCGGACGTCCTCGCCCGGTTCGTCCGCGAGCAGCAGACCGTGCCGCCCACCCGGGAGCCCCTGGAGATCGCCCACGACGACTACGGCACGCTCCTCCTCGACCGCGACACGGCCGAGGACGCCCGCTGGGACGCCCGCTCCTGCGGCCTGCCGCACAACCTCGCCCGCCCCCGCTTCGCCACCCGGGTCATCGACGCGCTCACCGCCCAGCTCGCGGACCGGATCGGCGCCGACCCCTACGGCGGGCCCAACCTCCTCGACGCCTCCGACATCGCCCAGCTGGGCAAGGAGATCGCCGCCAGCGACGAGGTGCACGCCGCGATCGACGAGCTGTGGCCCCTCCTCACCCCGCAGCAGCTCGTCGAACGGTTCCTCGACGCCCCGTACGGCCACCTCCCCGACGGGGAGGCCGAGTTCCTGCGCCGGGAACCCGGCTCCCCCTGGACCCCCGCCGACGTGCCGCTCCTCGACGAGGCGGCCGAACTGCTCGGCGAGGACGACTCCGCCGCCCGCGCCGCCGCCGTCCGCGAGCGCGCCGAGCGCGTCGCCTACGCCCAGGGCGTCCTCGACGTGTCGTACGCCTCCCGGACGTACGAGTTCGAGGACGAGGAGTCCGAGGTGCTCGCCGCGCACGACGTCGTCGACGCCGAGCGGTTCGCGGAGCGCCACGAGGAGGACGACCACCGCACCGCCGCCGAACGCGCGGCCGCCGACCGCACCTGGGCGTTCGGGCACGTCATCGTGGACGAGGCGCAGGAGCTGTCCGCGATGGCCTGGCGGCTACTGATGCGCCGCGTCCCGACCCGCTCCATGACCCTCGTCGGCGACCCCGCCCAGACCGGCGACCCGGCCGGCTGCGGCTCCTGGCGGGAGATCCTCGCCCCGTACGTGGGGGACCGCTACGAGCACGTCACGCTCGGCGTCAACTACCGCACGCCCGCCGAGGTCATGGAGGCCGCCGCGGAGGCGCGGCGCGCCGAGGAGCCGGGCTTCCGCCCGCCGCGCTCCGTGCGCTCCACCGGCGTGCCGCCCTGGGAGACCGTGACCGACGACCTGCCCGCCGCCGTCGCGGAGGCGGTCGCCCGCGAGACCCGCGACGAGGGGCGGCTGGCCGTCATCGCGCCCGCCGCCCACCTGCCCGCCCTGGCCGCCGCGCTCCCCGGCGCGGCGCACGGCCCCGACCCGGACCTGACCCGGCCCGTCGTCCTCCTCGAACCGCGGCAGGCGAAGGGCCTGGAGTTCGACACGGTGGTCGTCGCCGACCCGGACGCGATCCGCGCCGCCGGGCCGCACGGCGCCAACGACCTGTACGTGGCGTCGACCCGCGCGACCCAGCGCCTGGGCAGCGTCCGGCTCAGGCCGGCCTGAACCAGACCGTGGCCAGCGGCGGCAGCGTCATGCGGACGCCGTCCGGCTCGCGCTTCAGCGGGCCGGGGTTCCGCACGCCGCTGCCGCCGTACCGCGCGGCGTCCGTGTTGAGGACCTCCTCCCAGGCGGGCACGGAGTCCGGCGCCCACAGCCGGTAGCCGTCGCGCACGACCGGCGAGAAGTTGCTCACCGCCAGCAGCGGGCCGCCCTGCGCGTCGTACCGCACGAACGCGAGGACGTTGTCGTCGGCGGCGTCGCCCAGCGCCCACTGGAAGCCCTCCGGGACCGTGTCCCGCTCCCACAGCGCGGGGGTCGCCGCGTACACGGCGTTCAGGTCGCGGACGAGGTCCCGCACGCCCCGGTGGTCGCCCGCCGAGTGGTAGCCGTCGTCCAGCAGCCACCACTCCGGCCCGTGCGCCTCCGACCACTCCGCGCCCTGCGCGAACTCCTGCCCCATGAACAGCAGCTGCTTGCCCGGATGGGCCCACATGAAGCCCAGGTACGCGCGGTGGGTGGCGCGCCGCTGCCACCAGTCGCCCGGCATCTTCGACACGAGCGCCTGCTTGCCGTGCACCACCTCGTCGTGCGAGATCGGCAGGACGTAGTTCTCGCTGTACGCGTACACCATCGAGAACGTCATCTCGTTGTGGTGGTACTTGCGGTGCACCGGCTCCTTGGAGACGTACACCAGCGAGTCGTGCATCCAGCCCATGTTCCACTTCAGCCCGAAGCCGAGCCCGCCGTGGTCGGTGGGGCGGGTCACGCCCTCCCAGGCGGTGGACTCCTCGGCGATCGTCACCACGCCCGGGCAGCGGCGGTAGACGGTCGCGTTCATCTCCTGGAGGAAGCGGACCGCGTCGAAGTTCTCCCGGCCGCCGTGCTCGTTGGGTGCCCACTCGCCGTACTCCCGCGAGTAGTCGAGGTACAGCATCGAGGCGACGGCGTCGACGCGCAGGCCGTCGATGTGGAACTCCTCGCACCAGTACACGGCGTTCGCCACGAGGAAGTTGCGCACCTCCGTCCGCCCGTAGTCGAACTCCAGCGTCCCCCAGTCGGGGTGCTCGGCGCGGCGCGGGTCCGGGTGCTCGTACAGCGGCGTCCCGTCGAAGCGGGCCAGCGCCCAGTCGTCCTTGGGGAAGTGCGCCGGCACCCAGTCGACGAGGACGCCGATCCCCTCCTGGTGCAGCCGGTCCACGAGGTACCGGAAGTCGTCCGGCGTGCCCAGCCGGGCCGTCGGCGCGTAGTACGAGGTGACCTGGTAGCCCCACGACGGGCTGTACGGGTGCTCGGCGACCGGCATCAGCTCCACGTGCGTGAACCCGAGGTCCTTCACGTACGCCGGCAGCACCTCGGCCAGCTCGCGGTACGTCAGCCCCGGCCGCCACGACGGCAGGTGCACCTCGTACACGGAGAACGGCGACAGGTGCGCCGGGCGCTCGCCGCGGCGGGCCATCCACTCCGCGTCGTGCCACCGGTGGTGCGAGGCGGTGACGACGGAGGCCGTCTCCGGCGGGCACTGGGTGCGGCGCGCCATCGGGTCCGCGCGCATCGAGTGGTGCCCGTCCGGACCGACGACCTCGAACTTGTACAGCGTGCCCTCGTCGACGCCGGGCACGAACAGCTCCCACACGCCGCTGGCGCCCAGCGACCGCATCGGCAGGCCCGTGCCGTCCCAGAACGTCCAGTCCCCGGCCAGCCGCACCCCGCGCGCGTTCGGCGCCCACACGGTGAAGCGCGTCCCCGCCACGCCCTGGTGGGTCGTCACGTGCGCGCCGAGCGCCGTCCACAGCTCCTCGTGGCGGCCCTCCCGGATCAGGTGCAGGTCCAGCTCCCCCAGCGTGGGCAGGAACCGGTACGGGTCGTGGACCTCCAGCTCGGCCTCGTCGTACGAGACGAGCAGCCGGTAGTCGGACGGCACCCGCGGCAGCGGCAGGACCCGGGCGAACAGGCCGTCGCCGCCGTCGTGCAGCGCGTGCCGCTCCCCGTCGGGGAGGACGACGGCGACCGCCCGGGCGTGCGGGCGCAGCGCCCGGAACACCACCCCGTCCGGCACCGCGTGGGCGCCCAGCAGCCCGTGCGGGTCGTGGTGCTCGCCGGCGAGCAGGCGCGCCCGGTCGGCGCCGTCCGGGAAGTGCGCCGGCACCCCGTCGGCCCCGTCCCGGGGGCGGGGCGGCCGGCCGGTCGCGGCGGGCGCCCCGGAGGCGTCCGGGCCGGGTGCGCCCGGGGCCGGGGCGTCCGGCGCGGGTGCGTCCGGGGCGTCCGGGGCATTCTGCGCGGACGCGTCCAGGGTGGTGACGACCGGCTGCGCGGTCCTCGTCGTGGGGGGTTTGCGGGTCGGACGGCGGGGGGTCACGGGAGAGGTCCTCCTCGGTGAGGTGAGTGAGGTGGGGTCACGGGGACGGGGGTGGGACCGGGTCAGGAGCGCCGGTCGGGGGAGAGCCCCGGGCGCCCGGAGAGCGCCCGCCCGGAAAGCGGCGACGCCGGGTCCGCGCCCGGGGGCGAGGCCAGGCGGCGGACGGCCGCCATCGGCACGCGCAGCCAGTCGGGGCGGTGCCGGGCCTCGTAGACGACCTCGTACACCGCCTTGTCCGTCTCGTACGCGCGCAGCAGCGCCTGCTCGTCGCGCGGGTCGCGGCCGGACGCCTCGGCGTAGCCGGAGCAGTACGCGTCACGGCAGCGCTCCGCCCACTCCGGGTGCCAGGGGTGGTGCGAGTGGGCCGCGTAGTCGAAGGAGCGCAGTATCCCGGCGACGTCCCGCACCGCGGGCTGCGGGCGGCGGCGCTCGGCGAGCGGCTTCGAGGGCTCCCCCTCGAAGTCGATCACCGCCCACTCGCCGTCCGGGGTGCGCAGCGCCTGCCCCAGGTGCAGGTCGCCGTGGACCCGCTGGGCGCGCCAGGTGCTGCCGCCCTCGGCGAGCGCGGCGACCGTCTCGAAGGCGGCGCGCAGCCCGGGGACGTACGGCATGAGCGCGGGCACCGCCTGGGTGGCGGCGTCCAGGCGGCGGCTCATCGCGACGGCCAGGTCCCGCGCCTGGCGCCGGGCGAGCGTCACCGTGGGCAGCGCCCGGGCCAGGGCGGTGTGCACCTCGGCGGTGGCCCGGCCCAGCGCGTGCGCCTCCGGGACGAAGTCGCGGCCGCCGGCCAGCGCGTCCAGGGCGAGCCGCCAGCCGTCCCGCGAGCCGCGCAGGTACGGCTGGAGCACGCCCAGCGTCGCGCCGTCCGGCCCGGTGCCCGCCTCGAACCAGGCGACGGGCGCCGGCACCCGCGCGCAGCCGGCGCGGGCCAGGGCCAGCGGCAGCTCCAGGTCCGGGTTGGCGCCCGGGTGGATCCGCCGGAAGATCTTCAGGATGTACGCGTCGCCGTAGACGAGCGACGTGTTCGACTGCTCGGCGTCCAGTACGCGCGGGGTCAGCCCGTCGGGGACGGCCACCGTCCGGTGGAAGCTCAGCGGGCCGATCGCGCCGGGCGAACGCAGCCGTTCCAGGAGCAGCGCGGCGAGCCGCGGGTCCTGGAGCGCCTCGTACACGGTGCGCCCCGCCAGCGGTCCCCGGGTGACGTGCCCGATCAGGGCGGGGGAGAGCCGGGGCGGGAGCGTGTCGCACACGCCCAGCAGCAGCTGGTAGCAGTCTCCGGGCGGAGCGGACGAGGTGACGGGGCCGGGCTGCTGGACGCGGACGAGCAGGTGCAGCAGCCCGGGTCCGGCGGCGCTGAGCGGGAGCAGTTCGGTGGCCGACACGAGGGCGAAGCCGGTGACCGGCTTGCCCTTCCCGGCGAACCACCTTCTGCGCGGCAGCCATTCGTGGAGCAGCGGCGCCAGTGACGGCAGCAGGGCGACGGGTGCCCGGGCGGTGGATGCGGTCTCCGACATGGCAGCGCGTCCTTTCCCCGGGTACTACAGAATGCACGGAATGTGCAGAGTGTCCCGGAATGCGGCATGAGCTGTCCGGCTGTGCGGGACGTGTCGGGCGGGGATGGTCCTTATAGACCCGAATCGACGTATGAGGGGGACAGTGCCCAGGGCGGAGCGAGGGAAACGCCCCGCCCCGACATGCGGGGGCGCGGGGGGTCGAAGACGCGCCGTCAGCGGTGGGCCGGCGCCGCGTCCGCGGGGTCGGCGGCGCGCCGGGCGGCGCGTCCGGCGGAGCGCCGGGCGGACGCGGCGGCCTTCGTGGGGAGCACCGTGTCCTTGCGCAGCCGGAACCAGTAGAAACCGTGCCCGGCGAGGGTCAGCAGGTAGGGCCACTCGCCGACGGCGGGGAAGCGGACCCCGCCGATGAGCTCCACCGGGTGGTGCCCGTTGAACTGCCGCAGGTCCAGCTCGGTCGGCTGCGGGAAGCGCGAGAAGTTGTGCACGCACATCACCAGGTCGTCGCCGTACTCGCGGAGGAAGGCGAGGACGGCCGGATTCGACGAGGGCAGTTCGGTGTACGAGCCGAGCCCGAAGGCCGGGTTCTGCTTGCGGATCTCGATCATCCGGCGCGTCCAGTGCAGCAGCGACGACGGGGACGCCATCGACGCCTCCACGTTCGTCACCTGGTAGCCGTAGACCGGGTCCATGATGGTCGGCAGGTACAGCCGGCCCGGGTCGCAGGAGGAGAAGCCCGCGTTGCGGTCGGGCGTCCACTGCATGGGGGTGCGCACGCCGTCGCGGTCGCCCAGCCAGATGTTGTCGCCCATGCCGATCTCGTCGCCGTAGTACAGGATCGGCGACCCCGGCAGGGACAGCAGCAGGGCGGTGAACAGCTCGATCTGGTTGCGGTCGTTGTCGAGCAGCGGGGCGAGCCGCCTGCGGATGCCGATGTTGGCGCGCATCCGCGGGTCCTTGGCGTACTCCGCGTACATGTAGTCGCGCTCCTCGTCGGTGACCATCTCCAGGGTCAGCTCGTCGTGGTTGCGCAGGAAGATGCCCCACTGGCAGTTCGCCGGGATCGCCGGCGTCTTGGCCAGGACCTCGGAGACGGGGTAGCGGGACTCCCGGCGGACCGCCATGAAGATGCGCGGCATCACCGGGAAGTGGAACGCCATGTGGCACTCGTCGCCGCCGGCGGCGTAGTCGCCGAAGTAGTCGACGACGTCCTCCGGCCACTGGTTCGCCTCGGCGAGCAGGACCGTGTCCGGGTAGGCGGCGTCGATCTCCTTGCGGACCCGCTTGAGGAAGGCGTGGGTCGCCGGGAGGTTCTCGCAGTTGGTGCCCTCCTCCTGGTAGAGGTACGGCACGGCGTCGAGGCGGAAGCCGTCGATGCCCAGGTCCAGCCAGAACCGCAGCGCGGAGAGGATCTCCTGCTGGACGGCCGGGTTCTCGTAGTTGAGGTCCGGCTGGTGCGAGAAGAACCGGTGCCAGTAGTACTGCTTGCGCACCGGGTCGAAGGTCCAGTTGGACGTCTCGGTGTCGACGAAGATGATCCGGGCGTCCTCGAACTGCTTGTCGTCGTCGGCCCAGACGTAGTAGTCGCCGTACGGGCCGTCCGGGTCGGCGCGGGACTCCTGGAACCACGGGTGCTGGTCGCTGGTGTGGTTCATCACGAAGTCGATGATCACCCGCATGCCGCGCTGGTGCGCGGCGTCCACGAACTCGACGAAGTCCGCCAGGTCACCGAACTCCGGCAGTACGGCCGTGTAGTCGGACACGTCGTAACCGCCGTCGCGGAGCGGGGACTTGAAGAAGGGCGGCAGCCAGAGGCAGTCGACCCCCAGCCACTGCAGGTAGTCCAGCTTGGCCGTGAGGCCCCTGAGGTCGCCGATGCCGTCGCCGTTGCTGTCCTGGAAGGAGCGGACCAGCACCTCGTAGAACACGGCCCGCTTGAACCAGTCGGGGTCCCGGTCCTTGGCGGGGGTGTCCTCGAACGTGTCGTGGACGGGCTCGTTCACGGTCATGATGTGGGTGACCCTCCGATCGGGGGAGACGGTCGCAGGACGGAACGGTGCTGATCAGGGGGGCAGCCCCCGGATCCCCGGCACACCACCAGCACGTGCGCGGGTGTGACACCCGGCTCCAGGCGCACATAGTTGGTCCTGCCCCAGTGATATGTCTCGCCGGTGAGCTCGTCGCGCACCGGTACGGTCTCGTGCCAGTCGAGGCCGAGATCCGGCATGTTCAACGAAACCGTCGCCTCCTGGGTGTGGTGGGGGTCGAGGTTCACGACCACCAGAACCACGTTCGAACCCTGCCGTTTGCTGTACGCGATGACCGCGTCGTTGTCGGCGTGGTGGAAGCGGAGGTTCCGCAGCCGCCGCAGCGCCGGATGGCGGCGCCGCAGCCGGTTGAGCGTGGTGATGAGCGGGGCGATGCTGCGGCCCTCCCGCTCGGCGGCCCTCCAGTCGCGGGGCCGCAGCTGGTACTTCTCCGAGTCGAGGTACTCCTCGCTGCCCTCCCGCAGCGGGGTGTTCTCGCACAGCTCGTACCCGGCGTACACCCCCCACGTCGGCGACAGCGTCGACGCGAGCACCGCCCGCGCCTCGAACGCCGGCCGCCCGCCGTGCTGGAGGTAGGCGTGCAGGATGTCGGGGGTGTTCACGAACAGGTTCGGCCGCATGCAGGCGGCCGTCCGCGTGGACAGCTCCGTCAGGTACTCGGTCAGCTCCTGCTTGGTGTTCCGCCAGGTGAAGTACGTGTACGACTGCTGGAAGCCGATCGCGCCGAGCGTCCGCATCATCGCCGGCCGGGTGAACGCCTCCGCCAGGAAGATCACGTCCGGGTCGGTGCGGTTGACGTTGGCGATGACCTTCTGCCAGAACACCACCGGCTTCGTGTGCGGGTTGTCGACGCGGAAGATCCGCACGCCGTGCGCCATCCAGTGCCGCAGCACCCGCACTGTCTCGCGGATGATGCCGCGCATGTCCTCGTCGAACGCGAGGGGGTAGATGTCCTGGTACTTCTTCGGCGGGTTCTCGGCGTACGCGACGGTGCCGTCCGCCCGGTGCCGGAACCACGCCGGCCGCTTCCTCACCCACGGGTGGTCCGGGGAGCACTGGAGTGCGAAGTCCAGCGCCACCTCCAGGCGCAGCTCCCGCGCCCGCGCCACGAACGCGTCGAAGTCCTCCAGCGTGCCCAGGTCCGGGTGGACCGCGTCGTGCCCGCCGGCGGCCGAGCCGATCGCCCAGGGCACGCCCGGGTCGTCGGGGCCGGCCTCCAGCGTGTTGTTCGGGCCCTTGCGGTGCGTCGTGCCGATCGGGTGGATCGGCGGCAGGTACACCACGTCGAAGCCCATCGCGGCGATCGCCGGCAGCCGCTCGGCGGCCGTGCGGAACGTCCCCGACACCAGCCGGCCGTCCTCGTCGCGGCGCGCGCCCTCGGAGCGCGGGAACATCTCGTACCACGACCCGTACAGCGCCCGCTCCCGCTCCACCAGCAGCGGCAGCGGCCGGGACGCGGTGACCAGCTCGCGCAGCGGGTGGCGCTCCAGCGTCTCCCGCACCTGCCCGGCCAGCGCGGCGGCGAGCCGGTCGGCGGGGGAGAGGCGCACGTCCCGCAGCGCGTCCACCGCCGCCAGGACGGCCTCCCGGCCCTCGTCCTTCGGGACCCCGTCCGCGGCCCGCTCGTGCAGGGCGGCGCCCTCGGCCAGGACCAGTTCCGTGTCGATGCCCGCGGGGACCTTGACGCCGGCCTCGTGGCGCCAGGTGGCGACCGGGTCGCTCCACGCCTCCACGTGGTACGTCCACAGGCCCTCGCAGGTCGGGGTGACGTCGGCACCCCAGCGGTCCGTGCCGGGCGCGAGCTCCCGCATCGGGGTGAACGGGCCCGGCCGCCCCGACGGGTCGGTGAGCACGACGTCGGCGGCGACCGCGTCGTGGCCCTCCCGGAAGACCGTGGCCGAAACCTGGAAGGTCTCACCGGCCACCGCCTTCGCGGGCCTTCTGCCGCAGTCGACGAGGGGGGAGACGTCCAGGACGGGGATACGACCGATCAGCGCGTTCACAGCATCACCTGAAGGTTGTGTACGAGGTATCGCTCTTTGTAACCGCTCCGTTGCGGCATGGCGCGTCGCGGGCATCACCGCTCCTCTCCGGGTTCACTCGGGTGGGCGGGTACCGGGGGAGCCTTCCCACACCCCTCGGGTGGGCAATCCGGGGGTTTCCCGCCTTCCGGCCCGAAAGGGCGTCAGGCCAGACAGCCGAGGACCGACCCCGTTCGGAGGAATTCCGGGGCCGGTCCACGGTCGGGTGTGTCATTTTTTTCGCTTGTCACGCCTTCGGACCCCGCGGGCGGGGGCCGGCGGGAGCCTCGCGCCTCCCGCGCGCCCGCCGTCCGCCCGCGGCGCCCGGGGGCGGACCGGGCCCTCAGGAGGAGGGCGTGCCGGTCGCCTCCTCCGCCCACACCTGCCACGGGCGCCGCGCCACCCAGTCCTCGACCGGCGCGGGCGCCGGTGACAGCGCCCGGGCCGCCGCGCCGCCGTCCCCGGCCATCAGCAGCGGCTCGGCCCCCGACGCCATGTAGCGGTAGACGCCCGAGACGCCGGCCGCCGCCTCCGCGCCCAGCACCCGCGCCAGGCCCTGCTCGAACACCGACGGGTCCAGCGGCTCGTACCGCACGGACCGGCCGAGGCCGCGGGCGAACGCCTCCGCCAGCTCGTCGCCGGTGAGCGTCCGCGCGCCGCCGACGTCGAACGTCCGCCCCTCCACGCCGTCCGCGGTGAGCGCCCCGTACACCGCCTCCGCCAGGTCCTCGTGGGAGAGCCAGGCGACGGGGGTGCGGGCGGGCAGCGGACAGGCCAGCACCCCGTCGTTGACGAGCGCCGGGGCGTTCCACGGGCTGAACAGGTTGTCGAGGTACATGGGCGGGCGCACCACCACCAGCGGCACGCCGCCGTCGCGCAGCACCTCCTCGGCGACGCGCCGCGTCTCGAACGCCGCCAGGGAGGTGACCCGGGCCGGCACGCGGGTGTTGGCGTTGTACACGATCCGGCGCACCCCCGCGTCCCGCGCCGCCGCCGCGATGTTCCGCGCGTACCGGGCGACCCGCTCCGCCTCGTACACCAGCGGCATCACCACCGCCGCGTGCGTCGCGCCCTCGAACAGCGCCCGCACGTCCTCGGCGTCGGCCAGGTCTCCGGAGGCGCAGGCCACCCCGGGCAGCGGCGGCCGGTCCCCCGCGGGGCGGCGCGACAGGGTCCGCACGCGGTGGTTCCGCTCGACCAGGAGGCGGGCGACGGCGCCGCCCTGGAAACCGGTCGCCCCCACCACGGCGACGCGCATCGGAATGTGATCGGACATATGCCTGAAGGGCCCTTCGATAGGGTGTCTCTGCTGCCGGGAAGGCACCTTTCAGGCTGGCGGCGACAGCTTTGGCCGATCAATTAACAAACCGGGGCGGGGGTTGAGGGATCGTCCATGGACATCATGCGGAACGACGGCGACGACCTCCTGAGCGAGCTGCTGAAGCCGCTCCGGCTCACCGGGGTGTTCGACAGCCGCTGGCACGTACGGGCCCCCTGGGCCATCGAGGGGGACGCGGAGCGCAGCTGCGCCGTCCTCCACTACGTCGTCGAGGGCGACTGCTGGATCAGCGGGACCGACCAGCCCGCCCAGCAGCTCCTCGCCGGTGACCTGGCCGTCTTCCCGACCGGCGCGGCCCACTGCCTCTCCGACCACCCCGAACGGCAGGGCGTCCCCCTCAAGGCCGTGCTGCCCGAGCGGCAGCCCGGCACGTCCGGCGAGATCAGCATCGGCGGCGAGGGGCCCGAGACCCGGCTGCTCTGCGCGGGGCTGCACTACGACTCCAGCGCCGCCACCGGCCTCTACCGGGCCCTGCCCTGGGTGCTCGTCCTCGACCGCCCCCAGGTCGACCGGGAGCCGCTGCTCCGCGACACGCTGCGGCTGCTCGCCTCGCCCGACCGGCCCGCCGGCCCCGGCGACCGGCTCATCACCCTCCGCGCCTTCGAGATGGCCCTCGTCCTCGCGCTGCGCCCGCTGCTGCGCGACTTCGCCGAGAACCCCGCCGTCCTGCCCGTGCTGCGCCACCCCGGCATCAGCCGCGCCATGGTCATGATCGCCACCCGGTTCGCGGAGCCGTGGACGATCGATTCCCTCGCCCGCGAGGTCGGCATGTCCCGCTCGGCGTTCACCGCCGCCTTCCGCGAACTCGTCGGGGAGGCGCCGGCCCGCCACCTGACGGGCCGCCGGATGCAGGAGGCGGCCCGGCTGCTGTGCGAGACCTCCCTGCCGCAGTCCGCCGTGCCGCAGCGCGTCGGCTACCAGAGCGCGGTCGGCTTCCACCTGGCCTTCCGCAAGTGGTTCGGCAAGACGCCCGGCGAGTACCGGTCCCACCCGACGGGCGTCGCGTGAGGGCCGCCCCGGCCCGCGCCCCCCGCCCGGCGTCCCGGACATCCCGGTCGCAACGGTGGACAACGGCTGGCCGGTTCTTAAGGACCGCTGGACGGACGTTCATTGCCGCGGGCGGCCACCGGCGGTCAGGCTCTGGTCGGCACAGCCGTTCCCCAGAGGAGACATGGTGACCAGGTCCGGTCAGGAACACCCGCGGTCGCTGCGCGACGGCCGGGAGACACGGCTCGGCGGCGAGCGGGCCGAGGACGTCACCGGACACCCCGCCCTCCGCGGCACCGCCGCCTCCCCGGCCCCCCTGGACGACCCGGCGCAGGCCTCCGGGCACGCGGCCGTCCTCCCCCGGGACGGCGTCCACCGCGCCCACCCGGCCCCCCGCTCGTACGTCCGCTCGCCCGGCACCCCGGCCGAGGAGCGCGTGAAGCCGCCGAAGCCGTCCCGGGGCGCGCCCGGCTCCGAGTCCGCCGGGCGCCACGAGCCGTACGAGCGCTCCTCCCACGCCACCCCGCACGTCGCGCTCCCGCGGCGGGCGGGGGAGGGCGACGGCCCGGCCCGCGGGCCCCTCGCCCGCGCGTGCCTCCACGGGCGCGCCCCGGGCGACGCCGCACGGGAGCCCCGGTGACCCGCCCGGCCGGCACGAGCACGACGCGCCGGCCGCGCCCGCCCGCCCCCCGACCGGCGCCCCCGCGCCAGGACGGGGTGGGCGCCCCGCGGTGACCGCCCGCCGGCCCGGTGCGGGCCCCCGGCGGCTCCCGCCGCCCGGGCACGCGCCGCCCCGCCGGAGCGGACCGCGTCACACCTCATCCACACATGCCCGAGAGGGGCCTGCGTTGATCCTGTACGACCTGGTCGAGCCCGGACTCGACACCTGCGCCGAACCGCGTCACCGCACAGCCGGGATACGCGCCGCCGACCCGCTCGGCGCCGACGTGCTCCTCGCCGCCGTCCCCGGCGCGGACGACGACGCCGACACGGCCGCGCTCCCCGCCGCCCCGCGGGACCCCGTCCCCGACCCCGACCGGGTCGCCGACGGGAACGCCGTCGGGTGCCCCGCCGCGACGCGGGGCCCCGGCCCCCTCCCCGGTCCGCCCGGGCGCCACGGCGTCCGGCCCGTCGCCGCCGTCCCCGAGGCCCTCCCCGTCCCGGGGGAGCCCGGCCGCCGCACCGGCACGGTGACCCGCGGCCACGAGACCCTCGTCCGCCGCGCCGCGGTCCCGCCGCGCACCCCGGCCGCGTGAGAGGACCACGGGACATGACTCCGGACCACACCACCCAGGGCACCCCCCCGGCCGCCCCCGACGACACCCGCCCGGCGGCTCCCGGCGACGCCGCCCCGGCCGTCCCGCACGACGCCGCCCGCGCGAACCCCGGCGACGGCGCCCGCGCCACGCCCGGCGGCACCGCCCTCGACGACGTCCTCGACGACGCCACCCTCGACGGCGTCGTTCCCGGTGCCGACGCCCCCGGCGCGACCTGCGGCACCGCCCGCGAGGCCGCCCGCGCCACCTGCGCGCGGCAGGAGGCCGCCGAGTGCGGCGGGGCCGCCGCGGCCCGCTCGCTGGAACCCGACGTCCTCGTCGTCGGCGGTGGGATCGCCGGCCTCACCACGGCGCTCGCCCTGCACGCCGCCGGCTTCGTCCGGGTGACCGTCGTCGAGGCGGCGACCGGGACGCGCCCCGTGGACGCCGGGCTGAACCTCATGCCCGACGCCGTGCGCGAACTCGACGCGCTCGGCCTGCTCGACCGGCTGGAGGCCGACGCCGTCCGCACCGGGGAACTGCGCTACTACCACCGCTGCGGCGCCCTCGTCGCCCGCGAGGAGCGCGGCCTGCGGGCCGGCTACCGCTGGCCGCAGCTGTCCGTGCACCGCGCCCACCTCCGGCGCGTCCTCGCCGACGCCGTGCGCGAACGCCTCGGCGAGGGCACCCTCGTCACCGGCGTCCGCGTCACCGGAGTGGACCGGCAGCCCGGCGACGCCCGGCCCCGCGTGCGGATCGAGCACCGCTCCGGCGCCGTCCGCAGCCTCTCCTGCCTCGAACCGGACCTGCTGATCGGCGCCGACGGCGTCCGCTCCGCCGTGCGCTCCGCCCTCCACCCCGACGAGGGCGAACCCCCGCGGAACGGGATGCTCGTGTGGCGCGGGGTGTCCCGGATGGACCCCCGCCGCGCCGCGCCGTTCATGCTGGTCGCCGGCGACGACCGGCAGAAGGCCGTCGTCCACCCGGTGACCGAGCCGTCCCCGCACCGCCCCGAGGTCCTCGTCACCTGGGCGCTCGCCATGCCGGCGGACGCCGTCGACGGGCGGTCCCCCGGCGACTGGGAGCGCCCGGTGCCGGTCGGCCGGTTCCTCGGCCACTACGAGGGCTGGGAGTTCGACGGGGTCAGTGTCCCGGAGGTGCTGCGCGCGGCCGACGGCGCGTACGAATACCCCCTGGTGGACCGCGATCCCCTCGCCCGCTGGAGCCACGGCCGCACGACCCTGGTCGGCGACGCCGCCCACCCCGCGTGCCCCCTCGGGTCCGACGGCGCCACCCGGTCCGTCGTCGACGCCCGCGCCCTCGCCCACGCCCTGGCCGTCCACCCGGATCCGGTGGAGGCCCTCGCCGCGTACGAGGCCGAGCGCCGCTCCGCCGGGACCGGACTCCAGTGGGCCGACCGGGGCCCCGGCCCGGAGGCCGTCGTCCACCTGGCCCACGAGCGGGCCCCCGCCGGCTTCACCGACATCGACGACGTCGTCCCGCCGGAGGAGCGCCGCGCCATCGCCGCCCGGTACGCGGCGACCGGCGCGTCCGACCGCGAGACGGTCAACCAGGGATCCCCGTACGACGTCCCGGGCACCGCCCCCGGCGCACCCGCCGCCGGCCCGCCGCCCCACGGCGCGCCGGCGTCCGCCGCGCCCGCCCCCGGGACCCCGGCGCACGGCCTCCTCGCCCCCGGCGCGCCCGCCCACGGGTCCCTGTTCCACGGCACGTCCCGCGACACGCCCCCGTACGGCGTATCCGCGCGCGCCACCCCGTTCCGCGACACGCCCGGTACGCACGTGCTCCCCTGAACGCGCCCCCGGTGCCACGTGCGCCGTGCGCCGTGGTCGGGCGCGGCGCCGTGGCACTACCGTCGGGACAGGACGGCGGACGCATAACGTGGTGTGTCCGCCACTGTACGTATCTCCCCTGCGAAGGTGGAACACGTGAAGGCCATCCGTCGATTCACCGTCCGCCCCGTCCTGCCCGACCCCCTGCGACCCCTCAGCGACCTCGCGCGCAACCTGCGCTGGTCCTGGCACGCCGAGACCCGCGAACTGTTCCAGGCCGTCGACCCCGAGGGGTGGCGCGCGGCCGGCGGCGACCCCGTCCGGCTCCTCGGCACCGTCTCCGCCGCGCGGCTCGGCGAGCTCACCAGGGACCGGAGGTTCCTGCGCCGCCTGACCGCCGCCGCCGACGACCTCGACGACTACCTGCGCGGCCGCCGCTGGTACCAGAACCGGACCGTCGGCGAGGGCGACGACACCGACCTGCCCGACGCCATCGCGTACTTCTCGCCCGAGTTCGGCGTCACCGCCGCCCTGCCGCAGTACTCCGGCGGCCTCGGCATCCTCGCCGGCGACCACCTCAAGGCCGCCAGCGACCTCGGCGTCCCCCTCGTCGGCGTCGGCCTGCTCTACCGGCACGGCTACTTCCGCCAGTCGCTCTCCCGCGACGGCTGGCAGCAGGAGCACTACCCGCTCCTCGACCCCAACGAGATGCCCCTGACGCTGCTGCGCCGCCCCGACGGTGGCCCCGTCCGCGTCTCCCTCGCCCTGCCCGGCGGCCGCTCCCTCCACGCGCACGTGTGGGTGGCGCAGGTCGGCCGCGTCCCGCTGCTCATGCTCGACTCGGACGTCGAGGAGAACGGACCGGGCGAACGGAACGTCACCGACCGGCTCTACGGCGGGGGCAGCGAGCACCGGCTGCTGCAGGAGATGCTCCTGGGAATAGGAGGTGTCCGGGCCGTACGGGCGTACTGCGCCCTCACGGACCACCCCGCCCCCGAGGTGTTCCACACCAACGAGGGCCACGCCGGCTTCCTGGGCCTGGAGCGCATCCGGGAGCTGACCGACCGGGGCACCGACTTCGACGCCGCCCTGGAGGCCGTACGGGCCGGGACGGTGTTCACCACCCACACGCCCGTCGCCGCCGGCATCGACCGCTTCGACCGCGACCTCGTCGCCCGCCACTTCGGGCCCGGCGCCGAACTGCCCGACGTGGACGTCGGCCGCGTCCTGCAGCTCGGCCGCGAGACGTACCCGGGCGGCGACCCGAACGTCTTCAACATGGCCGTCATGGGACTGCGCCTCGCCCAGCGGGCCAACGGCGTCTCGACGCTGCACGGCGCCGTCAGCCGCTCGATGTTCGCCGGCCTGTGGCCCGGCTTCGACCCGGAGGAGGTGCCGATCACCTCCATCACCAACGGCGTCCACGCCCCCACCTGGGTGGCGCCCGAGGTGATCCGGCTCGGCGCCCGCCGGATCGGCGCGCAGCGCGCCGAGGACGCCCTCAGCGTGGGCGGCTCCCAGCGCTGGGACGCCGTCGCGGAGATCGACGACGCCGCGATCTGGGAGCTCCGCCGCGACCTGCGGGAGCAGCTGGTCCACGAGGTGCGCGCCCGCCTCCACGCCTCCTGGCGGGAGCGCGGCGCCGGCGCGGCCGAGCTGGGCTGGATCGACGGGGTCCTCGACCCGGACATCCTCACCATCGGCTTCGCGCGCCGCGTCCCCTCGTACAAGCGGCTGACGCTGATGCTCCGCGACCGCGACCGGCTGCGCGAACTGCTGCTGCACCCGACGCGGCCCGTGCAGATCGTCGTCGCGGGCAAGGCCCACCCGGCGGACGACGGCGGGAAGCGGCTGGTGCGGGAGATGGTCCGGTTCGCCGACGACCCGCGCGTGCGCCACCGCATCGTCTTCCTGCCGGACTACGGCATGGCGATGGCGAAGAAGCTGTACCCGGGCTGCGACGTGTGGCTGAACAACCCGCTGCGCCCCCTGGAGGCGTGCGGGACGAGCGGCATGAAGGCCGCGCTCAACGGCGGCCTCAACCTGTCGGTGCGGGACGGCTGGTGGGACGAGTGGTACGACCCGGACTTCGGCTGGTCCATCCCCACCGCGGACGGCCCCACCACCGACGAGGACCGGCGCGACGACCTGGAGGCGAACGCGCTGTACGAGCTGATCGAGCAGCGGGTCGCGCCGCGCTTCTACGACCGGGGCGCGGACGGGCTGCCCGGGCGGTGGATCGAGATGGTCCGCCGCACCCTGTCGACCCTGGGCCCGAAGGTGCTGGCGGGGCGTATGGTGCGGGAGTACGTGGAGCAGCTGTACGTCCCGGCCGCGCGGGCCCACCGCTCCCTGGACCCGGACGCGGCGCGGGAACTGGCCGGGTGGAAGTCCCGGATCCGGGCGGCCTGGCCGGGCGTGGCCGTCGACCACGTCGAGGTGGACGAGACCAGCGAGGTCGCCGAACTGGGCTCCACGCTGGCCCTGCGGGTCCGGGTCACCCTCGGCGACCTGACCCCGGAGGACGTGGAGGTCCAGGCGGTCGCCGGCCGGGTGGACACCCGTGACGCGCTGGCCGACGCCCGGACGTTCCCGCTGAAGCCGGCGGGCGGCGGCAGCGGCCCGGACCAGCAGGGCCGCTGGGTGTACGAGGGCCCGCTGACCCTGGACCGCACGGGGCCGTTCGGCTACACGGTCCGCGTCCTGCCGGCGCACCGGCTCCTCGCGGCCGGCGCCGACCTGGGGCTGGTGGCGCTGCCCGCGGAGTCGGCGGCGGAGGGCGCGGGCGTCCTGCTGCGCTGACCGGCGCCCCGTGGCCGTCGCCCCCTCCCCACGCGGGGGGCGACGGGCCCGGACCCAGCCTGCCGCCTCCGCCGGGGCCCGGACATCCTCCTGCGGTCCCGGTCCCCCTCGGCCGCCGGACGGACCCGGCCCCGGTACCGGAGGACGAGCCGGCTTTCCGTCACGGCCGTCCGGCCGCCCCCGCGGCGCGCCGCGGGGGCGGCCCGGGGCACGCGTGAGGCCGCCGCCCTCGCGGGCGGCGGCCTCCTCCCGGCCTGGCGGGGTCCTCCCGGTCTACGGGAAGGTCAGCTTGAAGCCGTTGATGTAGCCGGTGTCGTAGCGGGCCGTGTCCTGGACGCGGAGCTGCCAGGTGCCGTTGGCGACCTCGCTGGACGCGTCGACGGTGTACGTCTCCTGGACGTTGTCCGCGGAGTCGCTGCCGCTGGCGCTCTTCAGCCGGTACGCGGTGCCGTCCGGGGCGACCAGGTCGACGACCAGGTCACCGCGCCAGGTGTGGACGATGTCCACGCCGACCTTCAGCGCGGAGGGCGCGTTGCCGGTCAGGCCGGTGACGGCGACGGACGAGGAGACGGCCGCCCCGGCGTCGGGGATGTTCACGTCCGCGGCGTTCTCGAAGACCTTGCCGACCGGCGGCTCGCCGCCGCCGGGGCGGGCCCCGACGTTGACGCCGGCCCAGGCGTGCTCGACGGCCTTGACCTCGGCGCTGCCCGCGCCGTACAGCTCGGTGGCGACGGCGACCGTGCCGGTGCGGGCACCCGCGTAGTTCGTGGTGCTGGTGAACTTCGTGGTGAGCGCCTTGAACCAGATCAGCGCGGCCTTGTCGCGGCCGATGCCGGTGACGGGGAGCCCGTCGGAGGTCGGCGAGTCGTAGCTGACGCCGTTGACGGTCTTGGCGCCGCTGCCCTCGGAGAGCAGGTAGAACCAGTGGTTCGCCGGGCCCGAGGAGTAGTGGACGTCGATGCCGCCGATGCCGGAGTACCAGGCGTCCTTGGACGAGCCGTCCCTGCTCGGCTTGTCCATGTAGCGCAGCGGGGTGCCGTTGCCGCGGATGTCGATCTTCTCGCCGACCAGGTAGTCGCCGACGTCCTTGGGGTTGTTGGCGTAGAACTCGACGGCGGCGGCGAAGATGTCGGACGTCGCCTCGTTCAGGCCGCCGGACTCGCCGCTGTAGACCAGCTTCGCGGTCACGGAGGTCAGGCCGTGGGTCATCTCGTGCGCGGCCACGTCGATGGAGGTGAGCGGCTTGGCGTTGTTGGTGCCGTCGCCGTACGTCATGCAGAAGCAGCTGTCCTGCCAGAACGCGTTGACGTAGTTGTTGCCGTAGTGGACGCGCGAGTACGCGCCGACGCCGTCGCCCCGGATGCCGGAACGGCCGTGCACGTTCTTGTAGTAGTCCCAGGTGAGCGCGGCGCCGTAGTGGGCGTCGGCGCCCGCGGTCTCCAGGTTGGCCGGGGTGCCGTCGCCCCAGGTGTCGTCGGCGCCGGAGAACAGCGTCCCGGTGCCGGAGGTGCCGCGGTTGAGGTTGTACGTCTTGTGGCTGCCGCGCGCGGTGTCGGTCAGGGTGTAGTTGCTGCCGGACTGGGCGGTGCCCAGGGTGACCTGGCCGCTGTACTGGGTGTTGCCGGTCCCGTTGTGGACGGCCTGCCACTCGTACAGCTTGGCGCCGGTCGCGGCGTCGGTGACCACGTGCAGCTCGTTGGGGGTGCCGTCGTGCTGGAGGCCGCCGACGACGGTCTCGTACGCGAGGACGGGCTTGCCCTGCGCGAGCCACACGACCTTGCGGGGGGCCCGCTCCGCCTCCGACGCCTTCGAGCCCTCCGCGCGGGCGGCGGTGAGCGCCTGCCGCTCGGCCGCGGCCGGGGCGACCTCGGCGGTCGTGTCGACGTTCCTCAGTTCCGCGCGGGACGCCTTGGCGACGCTCTCCGTGCGCCCGGACCCGTTCTCGGTGACCAGGAGGTCGCCGCCGAGGACCGGCAGCCCGGCGTACGTCCGCTCGTAGCGCGTGTGGGTGGTGCCGTCGCGGTCCTGGACCACGTCGCGGACGACGAGCTTCTCCTGGGCGCCGAGGCCCAGCTCCTTCGCCTTCTCGGCCTTGCCGGCGTCGGCCGCGCGGATGAGCGCGGTGCGCTGCGCGGGGGAGAGGTCGGCCGGGAGCGAGCCCGGGTCGGCCTGGGAGGCGGCCTGGCCCTTCGGCGCCGTGGCGGCCCGGGAGTCGTCGGCGGTGGCGGACCCGGTCTGGACGCCCACGGCGAGCATGGCGGCGGCGGCTATCAGGGCACCGGTTGCGGTCGCGCGACGGGATGGCGTGGATCTCACGCGGAACTCCTTTGCGAGGGGGGTACCGGGGGCGGGGTGGGCCCACGGGCGGTGCAAACAGAGCAGGCGGAGCGACGTGCGGAGAACGGGGGAAGAGTGGCACCGCGCGGCCATGCATGTCAGGAGCGCGTCAAAAGAATGGCCGGAAGTCGTCCGTTGCCCGAAAGACCGGGTCCGTTAACCGGACGTCAAGGCGGTGTTACGGCGCCGTGTGCCGTCCGGCCCGCCGGCGCGCGCCCGGAGCGGGGCCGGGCGCGCGGAAGCGGCGGGGGCTCGGCCCCCGCCGCGTCCCAGGCGGCCCGGCCTCAGCCGACCGGCTCGTCGTCGAAGGCGGTCGCCCGGGTGCGCTCCTCCCAGGCCGTGACCTCGGACCGCACCTGGTCGAGATGGCCGAGCACCGCCGTCACGCCGTCGTCGCCGAGCGGCAGCCGCAGCGGCGTCTCCTCCGCCTCCAGTGCGGCCAGGACCAGCGCCGCGGCCTTCGCCGGGTCGCCCGGCTGCCGGCCCGCCCCCTCGGCGATCATGCGCCGGGTGACCCCGACCGACGCGGCGTACGCCTCCGACTCCGCACTCGCGCCCGCCCGGTCGAACAGCGACGTCCGGAACGCCCCCGGCTCCACGACCAGCACCTTCACGCCGAACGCGCGCACCTCCTCCGCCAGCGCCTCCGACATCCCCTCCAGCGCGAACTTGGTGCCGCTGTACGCCGAGAACCCGGCGAACGACATCTGCCCGCCCATGCTGCTCATCTGCACCACGGCCCCCGACCGGCGCTCCCGCATGTGCGGCAGCACCGCCCGCACCAGCGCCGCCGGCCCGAACACGTGCAGGTCGAACAGGTCCCGCAGCTCGGCGTCCGTCGTCTCCTCGAACGCCCCGACGTGGGTCCGCCCCGCGTTGTTGACCAGCACGTCGACCCGCCCGTGCCGGGCCACCACGTCGGCGACGACGGCCTCGACGGCGGCCGTGTCCGCCACGTCCAGCCGCACCGCGTCCACCTGGTCCGGGTGCGCCGCGACCAGGTCGTCCAGCGCCTCCGGCCGCCGGGCCGCACCCACCACCACGTCCCCGTCGGCCACCGCCGCCTCGGCGATCGCCCGCCCGAACCCGCTGGTGGCCCCCGTGATCAGCCATACCTTGTGCACGCTCGCCCCTCCCGTGTCCTCGTCCGACGCAACCAGCCTGCGCGCGGGGCGAGTTGCCCGTCCAAGATCCGTCGTGATAGCCGATGGGCATGGACGTGCACGGGCGGGACCTCAGGTACTTCGTCACGGTGGCCGACGAACTGCACTTCACGCGTGCCGCGGAACGGCTCTACGTGTCCCAGCCGGCCCTGAGCAAGCAGATCAGGTCCCTGGAGCGGCAGGTGGGGACACCGCTGTTCCTGCGGGACCGGCGGGGCGTGGCCCTCACCTCCGCGGGCGAGGCGCTGCTGCCGCACGCCCGGCGCGCCCTGGCCGCCTGGGACGACGCCGAGGAGGCCCTGCGGCGGGCGGAGGCGGCCCGGCGGGGCACGCTCCGCGTCGGGATGAGCACCAGCCCCGGGCGCGGCGGCCTGCTGCCCGCCGTCCGCTCCCGGTTCACCGCGGCCCACCCCGAGGCGTCCCTGCGGCTGCGCCAGTACAGCTGGGACGACCCGACGGCCGGGCTCGCCGACGGCACCAGCGACGTGGCGTTCGTCTGGCTGCCGCTGCCCCTCCCGGAGCGCTACGGGTGGACCGTGGTCGCCGAGGAGCCGCGCCTCGTCGCTCTCCCGGAGACGCATCCCCTCGCGGCGCGCGACGCGCTGGACTTCGCCGACCTGGCCGACGAGCCGTTCCTCGCCCTGCCCGCGAGCGCCGGGCCGCTGCGCGACCACTGGCTGGCCGTCGACGCCCGCGCGGGCCGCCCGCCGCGCGTCGGCGCCGAGGTCGCCGGTACCGAGGAGACGTACGAGGCGCTCGTCGCCGGCCTGGGCGTGGTCCTGGTCGCCGTCGGCAACGCCCCCCTGATCACCCTCGGCGGGGTCGTCACCCGCCCGGTGCGCGATCTGGCCCCCACCCGGTACGCGCTCGCCTGGCGCACCGAGGACCGGCACCACCCGCTGATCGCCGGCTACGCCGAGGCGTGCCGCCGCGTCCCGGGCGAAGGCCCCCCGCCCCCACCCGCCTCGCCGTCCTGTGCCGCCGGCGCCCCGCGCCCGCGGGAGGCACCACGGCCGTGAACCCCACCACCGCCCCCACCGGGCCCCCGGAGCCGGACCGGGCGCGGCGGACGGACCGGCGTACGGGTGGCGGGAGGGTCCCGGAACCACGGGCGCCGGCCGGGGGACCGGACGCGTCCGACGCGCACGTCACCGGTCGCATCGGGGCCGTCCACGAGTCCGTTGACGCGCGCCGCCGGGGCGGCGCGCGACGCGGGGCCCCGCACACGCCGTCGGGAAGACGGCCTCCACCACGAAGGGCAGCAGTGAGCAGACCGACCACACCCCCACACGAGCAGCGGCCGACGCCCGGCGCGGCGACGGCCGAGGGCGGCTCCGACGCCCCCGCCGGCGTCTCCACCGGCGCCCCGCCGGCCTCCGCCTCCGCGGCGAAGGCCGCCGGGGCGGGCCGCCGGACGGCCCTCCGCGAGCGGTTCCGGCGCGCCGTGCCGCTGTGCGTGCTCCGCCCGGGGCGGGAGCCCCACGTGGAACACGGCCACGACCCTGCGCTGTTCGTCGAGATCGGGTCGCTCACGAAGGTGCTCACCGGCACCGCCCTGGTCCGCGCGGCCGCGGCGGGACTGCTGGACCCCGACGACCCGGTGGAGCGGTGGCTGCCGGCCCCGCCCGGCTCCGGCATCACCCTGCGGCACCTGATGGAGCACACCTCGGGCCTGCCCCGGCTGCCCCCGGGCCTCCGGGGACCCGCCCGCGACCCGTACGCGCCGTTCACCGCGGAGGCGCTCGGGGGGATGCTCACCCGGCTGGACCGGCTCGTGGAGCACCCCCCGGGCCGGCACACGGAGTACTCGAACTTCGGGTACGCCGTGCTGGGCGCCGCCCTCGCCGCCGCCACCCGGCAGCCGTACGAGGAACTGCTGCGCGCCCACGTCCTGGAGCCGCTGGGCGTCGCCGACGAGGTGACCGCCTCCCCGCCGGCCGACCGCGCCCTGAGGGCGAGGGGCCGGTTCGGCGGCGTGCGGGCCGGCTGGACCATGGACGGGGCGATCCTGCCCGCGGGCGGCATGTGGGCCACGCCCCGGGCCATGGCCGCGGTGGTGAGCGGGCTGCTCGTGGAGCGCCGGTTCGGCGACCCCGCGTCCGCCTGGCAGACGGCGGACCGCCTCCGGTGGCACAACGGCGCCACCCGGGACGCCTCCGCCTTCGCCGGGGCGTTCACCGACGGCGGCGAGTGGGTCCTGGTGCACCGGCTCGGCGGCAGGCCGCAGGACACCGACCGGATCGGCGTCGACCTGCTCGCCGGGACACGGCCGGGGTGGCCGCCCGGACGCTGAGGGCCCCGGCACCCGGCCGGCGCGGCCGCGTCCTGCGCGTCCGCGTCCGCCGGGCCCCGCGGCCACGCGGCGTCAGCCCACCAGGCTCTCCCGCCACGCCCGGTGCAGACCGGCGAAGCGGCCCTCCCCGGCGATCAGCCGCTCGGGCGGCCCGTCCTCCACGATCCGGCCGCGCTCCATCACCAGCACCCGGTCGGCGATCTCCACCGTGGACAGCCGGTGCGCGATCACCACCGCCGTACGGCCGTGCAGCACCGTGTCCATCGCCCGCTGCACCGCCCGCTCCCCGGGGACGTCCAGCGAACTGGTCGCCTCGTCCAGGATCAGCACCCCGGGGTCGGCGAGCAGCGCGCGGGCGAAGGCCACCAACTGCCGCTGGCCCGCCGAGATGCGCCCGCCGCGCTTGCGCACGTCCGTGTCGTACCCGTCCGGCAGCGCCGCGATGAAGTCGTGGGCACCGATCGCCTTCGCGGCGTGCTCGATCTCCTCGCGCGTCGCGTCCGGGCGGCCCACCGCGATGTTCTCCGCGACCGTCCCGGAGAACAGGAACGCCTCCTGCGTCACCATCACCACCCCGCGCCGCAGCTCGGAGGCGGACAGGTCCCGCAGGTCGACGCCGTCGAGGAGGACCCGGCCCTCGGACGGGTCGTAGAAGCGCGCCAGCAGCTTCGCCAGCGTCGACTTGCCCGCGCCCGTCGAACCGACCACCGCCACCGTCTGCCCGGCCGGGATCGCCAGGTCGAAGCGCGGCAGCACCTCGCCGCCCGTCCGGTACGCGAAGCGGACGCCCTCGAAGACGACCTCCCGGCCCGGCGCCCGGGCCGGCCGCCGCGGCAGTTCCCGCGACACGGCGGGCTCCGGGACCGTCGGCCGCTGCGCCAGCAGGCCGGCGATCTTCTCCAGGGACGCGGCGGCCGACTCGTAGGCGTTGAGGAACATCCCCAGCCGGTCGATCGGGTCGTACAGCCGCCGCATGTACAACACGGCCGCCGCCAGCACGCCGAGCGCCAGCGTGCCCTCCGCCACCCGGTAGGCGCCCCACAGCACCATGCCCGCCACGGCGGTGTTCGCCACCAGCCGGGACCCGACCACGTAGCGGGCCATCTCCAGGATCGCGTCGCCGTTGCGCCGCTCGTGGTGCCGGTTGAGGGCGCCGAACGCCTCGTCGTTGGACCGCTCCCGGCGGAACGCCCGCACCGGCCGGATGCCGTTCATCGTCTCCGCGAACTTCACGATGACCGCCGCGATCGCCGTGGACCGCGCGCTGAACGCGGCCGAGGCCCGCCGCCGGTACCTCCGCACCAGCAGGTACAGCGGTACGAACGACGCCACCGCGACCGCGCCGACGCCCCAGTCCAGCCACAGCAGGATCAGCGAGATGCTGGCGAACGACAGCACCACGTTGACCAGTTCCTGGAGCCCCTCGCTCAGCAGTTCCCGCAGCGACTCCACGTCGGTGGTCGACCGCGAGATGAGCCGCCCCGACGTGTACCGCTCGTGGAAGTCCACGCTCAGCGCCTGGGCGTGCCGGAAGATCCGGCCCCGCAGGTCGAGCAGCACGTCCTGGTTGACCCGCGCCGACGCCTCGACGAAGCCGTACTGGAACAGCCCGGCGCCCAGCGCGCACAGCCCGTACCCCACGGCCACGGCGACCACCGGTCCGTGGTCGCCCTGGCGCAGCGCCGGCACGGCCCGGTCGATGGCGTACGCGACGAGCAGCGGCCCCGCCTGCACGGCCGCCTGCTGGAGGAGCAGCAGCAGCGCCGCCAGCGCCACCCGCGCCCGCCGGGGCGCGAGCAGCGACCGCAGCAGCGCCCCCGTCGCGCCCTTCGGCGCGGGCAGCGCGTCCCGGTCGAACGGGTCCCGCCCGTCCGGCCCCGCGGCGCCGTCCGGCCCCTCCTCGGAGGTCTCGCGCTCGCGCAGCGCCTGGTCCTGAGCCGTCATCGCTTCCCGTCTCCCGTCCCCGACATCAGCCACGCGTACTCGGCGCTGGTCCGCAGCAGCTCCTGGTGCGTCCCGACCGCCGCGATCCGGCCCTCCGACAGCAGCGCCACCCGGTCGGCCAGCAGCACCGTCGACGGGCGGTGCGCCACCACGAGCGCCGTCGTGTCCCGCAGCACCTCCCGCAGGGCGGCCTCCACCAGCGCCTCGGTGTGCACGTCCAGCGCGGACAGCGGGTCGTCCAGGACGAGGAACCGGGGCGTGCCGACGACCGCGCGCGCCAGCGCCAGCCGCTGACGCTGCCCGCCGGACAGGCTCAGGCCCTGCTCGCCCACCTCGGTCCGCGCGCCCCGCGGCAGGTCCGCCACGAAACCGGCCTGCGCCACGTCCAGCGCCCGCCGCAGCTCCGCGTCGCCCGCCTCCGGGCCGGCGCCCATCAGCACGTTGTCCCGGACGCTCGCCGAGAAGAGCGTCGGCTCCTCGAACGCCACCGCCACCAGTGACCGCAGCCGTTCCCTCGGCATCTCCGCGATGTCCTCGCCGTCGAGCAGGACGCGGCCCGACGTCAGCTCGTACAGCCGCGGCACCAGGGCCGTCAGCGTCGTCTTCCCGGACCCGGTCGCGCCCACCAGCGCCAGGGTCTCGCCCGGCCGGATCCGCAGGTCCACCCCGCGCAGCACCGGCGGGGAGTCCTCCGGCGCGTCCGGGTAGCGGAAGGTCACGCCCTCGAACACCACCCCGCCCGGCACGTCCCCGCCCGGCGCGTCCCGCCCCGGCGCCCGGTCCGCGGCCGTCGCCACCGCACCCGGCGCCCGGTCCGCGGTCTCCTCCGCCTGGTCCATCACCTCGAAGTACCGCTCCGTCGCCGTCGCCGCCTCCTGGCTCATCGCCAGCAGGAAGCCGATGGACTCCACCGGCCACCGCAGCGCCAGCGCCGTCGACAGGAACGCCACCAGCGTCCCCGCCGACAGCTCCCCGTCCGCCACCTGCACCGTGCCCAGCACCAGCGCGGCGCCGATCGCCAGCTCCGGGACGGTCGTGATGAACGCCCAGATCGCCGCCAGCAGCCGGGCCTTGCGCAGCTCCGTCCCGCGCAGCCGCTCCGCCAGCACCCGGAACGCGCGCGCCTGGCTGCGGTGGCGGCCGAAGCCCTTCACGACGCGGATGCCGAGCACGCTCTCCTCGACCAGCGTCGTCAGGTCGCCCACCTGGTCCTGCGCCCGCCGCGCCGCCTTCGAGTACCGCGTCTCGAACAGCGAGCAGCCCACCACCAGCGGCACCACCGGCAGCAGCAGCACCAGCCCCAGCGACCAGTCCTGCGCCAGCAGCACCACGAAGCCGGCGAGGACCGTCACCCCGTTGACGAACAGGAACGTCAGGGGGAAGACCAGGAACATCCGCAGCAGCGACAGGTCCGTCGTCCCGCGCGACAGCAGCTGACCCGACGCCCACCGGTCGTGGAACGCCACCGGCAGCCGCTGCAGCCGCCGGTACAGGTCGGCGCGCAGGGACGCCTCCACCCGCGTCGACGGCCGCGCCACCAGCCAGCGCCGCAGGCCGAACAGCAGCGCCTCGGCCACGCCGAGCCCCAGCACCGCGAGCGCCCCCAGCCACACGCCGTCCGGGTCGCGCCCGGCGACCGGGCCGTCCACCATCCACTTCAGCACCAGCGGGATGACCAGGCTCAGGCAGGACGCCACGACCGCCACGAACGCCGCCGCGAGGAACCGCCCCCGCACCGGCCGCAGGTAGGGCCACAGCCGCAGCAGGGAGCGTACGGCGGAGCGCTTGGGGGCGACGGGGCGCGGGGCGGCGGAGGTCGAGGCAGGCATCAGGACCGAGCCTAGGGTTCACCCCTGACTTCGCTCACGCGGTTTTCCGCCGAACGCCGACCCGTTCACCCGCCGGACGCTCGCCCGTCCACCCGCCGGACGCCGCTCATCCGTTCACCCGCCACAGCAGCGCCGACCTCGCCGGCACCGTCACCGCCTCCCCGCCCGGGCACAGGGTGCCCGGCGCTTGCGCCTGCTCCTCCCGCGAGGTGTCGACGACCAGTTCGTACTCCTGCGCCCACGGCGGTCCCGGCAGCCGGTGCTCGACCGGCCCGTCACCCGCGTGGAGGATCACCAGGAAGCTGTCGTCCACGACCGCCCGGCCCCGCTCGTCGCGCCCCGGGATGTCCCGCCCCGACAGGTAGAAGGCGATCGTCCGGGCCGGCGCGTACCAGTCGCCCTCGGTCATCTCCGCCCCCGCCGCCGTGAACCACGCCAGGTCCCGCAGCCCGTCGGCGCCCTGCGGGCGGCCGGAGAAGAACGCCCGGCGCCGCAGCACCGGGTGCGCGTGGCGCAGCGCCAGCAGCCGCCGGGCCAGCGCGAGCAGCTCCCGCGCCCACGGCTCCTCCAGCAGCGACCAATCCACCCAGCCGATCCCGTTGTCCTGGCAGTAGGCGTTGTTGTTGCCGCCCTGCGTGCGCCCCATCTCGTCCCCGGCGACCAGCATAGGCACCCCCGTGGACAGCAGCAGCGTGGTCAGCAGGTTGCGGATCTGGCGGCGGCGCAGCGCGGTCACGGACGCGTCGTCGGTCTCGCCCTCGGCGCCGCAGTTCCACGACCGGTTGTCGTTCGTGCCGTCCCGGTTGTCCTCGCCGTTCGCCTCGTTGTGCTTGTGCTCGTACGACACGAGGTCGCGCAGCGTGAACCCGTCGTGCGCGGTGACGAAGTTGACCGACGCGTACGGGCGGCGCCCGCCCCAGGCGTACAGGTCGCTCGACCCCGCCAGCCGGTACCCCAGGTCCCGCACGTCGGGCAGGGCGCCGCGCCAGAAGTCCCGCACCGCGTCCCGGTAGCGGTCGTTCCACTCCGTCCACAGCGGCGGGAAGGCGCCCACCTGGTAGCCGCCGCTGCCCACGTCCCACGGCTCGGCGATCAGCTTCACCCGCCGCAGCACCGGGTCCTGCGCGATCACCGCGAGGAACGGCGACAGCATGTCGACGTCGTGCATCGACCGGGCCAGCGCCGCCGCCAGGTCGAAGCGGAAGCCGTCCACGCCCATCTCCGTCACCCAGTAGCGCAGCGAGTCGGTGATCAGGCGCAGCACCTGCGGCTGGACGACGTGCAGCGTGTTGCCGCAGCCGGTGTAGTCCGCGTACCGGCGGGCGTCGGGCTGGAGCCGGTAGTAGCCCCGGTTGTCGACGCCCCGCAGCGACAGCATCGGGCCCAGCTCGCCGGCCTCCGCCGTGTGGTTGTAGACCACGTCGAGGATCACCTCGATGCCGGCCTCGTGCAGCGCGCGCACCATCCGCCGGAACTCCCCGACCTGCTGCCCGCCCGTCCCGGTCGCGGCGTACGCGGCGTGCGGCGCGAAGTAGCCGATGGAGTTGTAGCCCCAGTGGTTGCGCAGCCCGCGCCGCAGCAGGTGGTCCTCGTGCGCGAACTGGTGCACCGGCAGCAGCTCCACCGCCGTCACCCCCAGGCGCACCAGGTGGTCGACCGCCGCCGGGTGCGCCAGCCCCGCGTACGTGCCGCGCAGCTCCTCCGGGACGCCGGGGTGGCGCATGGTGAAGCCCCGCACGTGGAGTTCGTAGATGACGGAGTCCGCCCACGGCGTCTTGGGCCTGCGGTCGTCGGCCCACTCGTCGCCGGGCGCGTCGTCGTGCACCACGACGCCCTTCGGCACGTACGGCGCCGAGTCGCGGTCGTCGCGCACGGTGTCCGCGACGTGCTGGTCCGGCCAGTCCCGCACGTGCCCGTACACCTCCGGCGGCAGCGCGCCGAAGTCGCCGTCGACCGCGCGCGCGTACGGGTCGAGGAGCAGCTTCGCCGGGTTCCAGCGGGCGCCGGTCCACGGGTCCCACCGGCCGTGCACCCGGTAGCCGTACCGCGCGCCCGGCCGCACGCCCGGCACGAAGCCGTGCCAGATCCCGTGCGTCAGCTCCGTCAGGGGCACCCGCGTCTCCGTGCCGTCCGGTGCGAACAGGCACACCTCGACGGCCTCGGCGCCGCCCGCCCACAACGCGAAGTTGGTGCCGGCCGTCCCGTCGGGGCCGGCGCGGAAGCGGGCGCCCAGCGGCGTCGGCGCCCCCGGCCAGGCGGGTGGCGGCGCCGGCGCGGCCGCGTCCGGGGCCGCGTGGGCTCCGGGGCCGGTGTCGGTGACCGCCCGCCCCCTGCGGCGTAACCCGTTCGGCCCCGCACGGCGTGCCTCGGGGGACGTGTCCGGTGCCCCCGGGACCGCGCCCTGGGCTGGACTCTGTTCGGCTGCGCTGGACACCTGCCGGCCTCCCGAGGCTCGTCCGGCGACCGGGCCGGGGTTCCCGACCGCCCCGCTCCGGTCCTCCCCGTGTTCTGCCCGGAGTCTCCCGCTCCCAACATGGGCCGCCCCGAACACGACCCGTACAGACGTTTCCCTGCCGGGGGGCCGGTCGTTGGGCGGACCGTGAGACACGTACGGAGACTGGCAGGGCTCGGCGTCGCCGCGGCGACGGTCTGGGCGGGAGCGGCGGCCGTGCTGGCCGGGTGCACGGCGGGCGGCGCGGGCGCCTTCGGCGGCGGGGAGGGCGGGGCCGGCCGCGGGGGTGACACCATCCGGGTGACCCCGCACGACGGCGCGCGGGACGTACCGCCGGACGGCCGGCTGGAGGTGCGGGTGCCGAGCGGGCGGCTGGAGAGCGTCCGGGTCCGCAGGGTCGAGGACGCGGAACCGGCGGAGGTGCCCGGCGCGGTGACCCCCGACGGGCTGCGCTGGCGGCCCGGGGCCGGGACGCGGCTGGCGCCGGCCGCCAAGTACGCGGTCGACGCCGTCGCCCTGGACGGGCACGGCCGCCGCTCCGCCCGGCACACCACGTTCACCACGCTCGTCCCCGCGCACCGCTTCATCGGCTACTTCACGCCGGAGGACCACGCCACGGTCGGCACCGGCATGATCGTCTCCTTCCGCTTCAACCGCCCCGTGCGCGACCGCGCCGCCGTGGAGCGGGCGGTCCGGGTCACCGCCGACCCGCCCGTCGAGGTCGCCGGCCACTGGTTCGGGGCCGACCGGCTCGACCTGCGCCCCGAGCGGTACTGGCGGCCCGGCACGCGGGTCACCGTCGACCTGCGGCTGCGGGACGTGGAGGCGGCGCCCGGCGTGTACGGCGTCCAGCGCCGGACCGTGCGGTTCACGGTCGGCCGCTCGCAGGTCTCCCGCGTCGACGCCGCGGCCCACACGATGGAGGTGCGCCGCGGGGGCCGCCTCCTCGCGACGCTGCCCGTCACCGCCGGGGCGTCGAGGACCACCACGTACAACGGGAGGATGGTGGTGACCGAGCTGTTCGAGACGACCCGGATGAACGGCGCCACGGTCGGCTTCACCGACGCCCAGGGCAAGGGCGAGTACGACATCAAGGACGTGCCGCACGCGATGCGGCTGACCGACTCGGGCACCTTCCTGCACGGCAACTACTGGGCGGAGCCGTCGGTGTTCGGCGCGGCCAACGTCAGCCACGGCTGCGTCGGGCTGCGCGACGTCAGGGGCGGCAGCGCCACGTCCCCGGCGGGCTGGTTCTTCGACCGGACCCTCGTCGGCGACGTCGTCGAGGTGGTCAACTCGCGTGACCGGAAGGTCGCTCCCGACAACGGGCTGGGCGGCTGGAACATGGACTGGAGGCGGTGGAAGGCCGGCTCCGCCCTGCGCTGACCCCGCGCCCCGCACACCCCGTCCGGCACACCCCGGACGGGGAAGGTGGTCATGTGAACGACTTGGGACCGAACGGTGACAATCCGGTGTGCTCGGCGCCGCTCGCGGTGTGATTATCTAACGCGGTGCGTGCGAGTGCAGCGCGCGGGGGTGCAGGCCACGGCGGTGCCGGGCCGTGCGAGGGGAGAGTTCATCGTGAAGGGGCAGCCGATATCGGGGGCGTCGGCCGGAGTCGCGCCGCGGAGCCGGCGCGGCCGGGGCAGAGGACCGCTGGCCGTCGTCGCCGGAACGTTGCTGCTGCTCGTCACCGCGTGCGGTGGCGGGGGCTCGGCGGAGGACGGCAAGGGCGGCGCGCCGGGCAAGAACGGCTCGGGGCAGGTGGAGAACGCCGCCTCGCAGGCCGTCGTCACCGTCGCGCCGAAGGACGGCGCCGACGCGGTCGCGACCAGCGGCGCGCTGAAGGTCACCGCGGAGAGCGGCAAGCTGACCACGGTCACCGTCACCGACTCCAAGGGCCGGCCCGTCGAGGGCGCCCTGTCCGCGGACGCCACCAGCTGGCAGCCGGTCAGGCACCTGGCGGCGGCCACCAGGTACAAGGTGCACGCGGTCGCCAAGGACGCGGCGGGTCGTGAGTCGGCCAAGGACACGACCTTCACCACGCTCGTCCCGAAGAACACGTTCGTCGGCCACTACACGCCCGAGGACGGCCAGACGGTCGGCGTCGGCATGCCGGTGTCCATCAACTTCACCCGGGGCATCACCGCCCCGGAGGCCGTCGAGGCCGGCATCAAGGTGACCGCCGTGCCGGCCGTGCCGATCGAGGGCCACTGGTTCGGCAACGACCGGCTCGACTTCCGCCCGGAGAAGTACTGGGCGCCCGGCACCAAGGTGACCGTCGAGCTCAACCTGGACGGCGTCGAGGGCCGCCCCGGCGTCTACGGCAAGCAGACCAAGAAGTTCGCCTTCACCATCGGCCGCAGCCAGGTCTCCACCGTCGACGCGAGCGCCAAGACCATGACGGTCGTCCGCGACGGCAAGACGATCAAGACCATCCCGATCACCGCGGGCGCCCCGTCCACCACCACGTACAACGGCCAGATGGTCATCAGCGAGAAGTACAAGGTGACCCGGATGAACGGCGCGACCGTCGGCTTCGGCGGCGAGTACGACATCAAGGACGTGCCGCACGCGATGCGCCTGTCCACCTCGGGCACCTTCGTCCACGGCAACTACTGGGCGTCGGCGGGCACCTTCGGCTCCTCCAACGTCAGCCACGGCTGCGTCGGCCTGCGCGACGTGCGCGGCGCGTACGACGGCTCGACGCCGGCCGCCTGGTTCTACGACAACTCCCTCATCGGTGACGTGGTCGTCGTGAAGAACTCCAAGGACAAGCAGATCCAGCCGGACAACGGCCTCAACGGCTGGAACATGCCGTGGTCGGAGTGGACCAAGTGACCGAACGGTGAATTCCGCCCGCGGGGACCGGTGCTGTGACGAACCGCACCGGTCCCCGCGGCGTTAACGGCGGCTAACCTGCCCCGTATGACAGTGACTCTCGAAGTTTCCGCGGGCGTCGGCACCATCCGCCTGGACCGCCCCCCGATGAACGCGCTGGACATCGCCACGCAGGACCGGCTCAAGGAACTCGCCGAGGAGGCCGCGGGCCGCGACGACGTCCGCGCCGTCGTCGTCCACGGCGGGGAGAAGGTGTTCGCCGCCGGCGCGGACATCAAGGAGATGCAGCTCATGGACCACGCGGCCATGGTGGTGCGGGGCAAGGCCCTCCAGGACTCCTTCACCGCCGTCGCCCGCATCCCCAAGCCCGTCGTCGCCGCCGTCACCGGCTACGCCCTGGGCGGCGGCTGCGAGCTGGCGCTGTGCGCCGACTTCCGCATCGCCGCCGACAACGCGAAGCTGGGCCAGCCCGAGATCCTGCTCGGCCTCATCCCCGGCGCGGGCGGCACCCAGCGCCTCGCCCGGCTCGTGGGTCCCTCGAAGGCCAAGGACCTCATCTTCACCGGCCGCCACGTCAAGGCCGACGAGGCCCTGGCGATCGGCCTGGTCGACCGGGTCGTCCCCGCCGCCGAGGTGTACGAGCAGGCGCACGCCTGGGCCGCGAAGCTCGCGCAGGGCCCGGCGCTCGCCCTGCGCGCCGCCAAGGAGTCGGTGGACGCCGGTCTGGAGACGGACATCGACACGGGTCTGGCGATCGAACGCAACTGGTTCGCGGGCCTGTTCGCCACCGAGGACCGGGAGCGCGGCATGCGCAGCTTCGTCGAGGAGGGGCCGGGCAAGGCCAAGTTCCTCTGAGCGGGACCCCGTTGGGGCGTCCGAACCGTCCGGGCGGTGCCGCGGCGCGGGAGGATCCGCGCGCCGGGAATTCCACCGTCCGGGTGGTTTGAGGTCCCTGGTGGAACCGTTGGGGAGCCCTGGATCGGCCATCTCCGCCACCCTGGTGACGTGTCGCGTCACCGCAGGTCAGCGCGGGTGCGAAGGACTTCCGATGCCCGCGTCATATGCCGTCGGCGGCCCGCGGGGCGGCCAGTTCCGCCGGGTCGATTCCCGCGGAACCGCCCCGCGGGTCCCGCCGGACGGCCATGATGGTGGGCATGGCGGGGCTGGATGGTGTGGAGCGACCGTGGCAGCACGGCGGTGCCACCGCGGCGAGATGGGTACCCTCCGCGGATGACGAGCAGGCCCTCAAGGCGCTCGAACTGTACGGCGATCCGAGCGTGGAGGAGGTACGGCTGCCCTCCCGCCCCGAGTCCGCCGCGATCGCCCGCCGGCTCGCCCAGTGCGTCGTCCTGCGCACCTGGTCGCTCGGCCCGCAGATCGCCGAGGACGTGATCCTGCTCGTCTCCGAACTCGTCGGCAACGCCGTGCGGCACACCGGCGCCCGCGCGTTCGGGCTGCGCATGTACCGCCGCCGGGGTGGCCGGATCCGGGTGGAGGTGCGCGACCCGTCGCGCGGCCTGCCGTGCCTCATGCCGGTGCGGAGCATGGACGTCAGCGGACGCGGGCTGTTCGTCGTGGACAAGCTCTCGGACCGCTGGGGCGTCGACCTCCTGCCGCGCGGCAAGAACACCTGGTTCGAGATGCGGGTCACCGACCGCTGAACGCACAGAAGCCCCCTGCGCACCGTCGTGGGGCGCCGCGGGGGCTTCTGGGGGGAGCGCCGCGGACGAGGAGGGGTGTGTCCGACGGCGCTGTCGACGACCTGGCCCGGGTCAAGGGGGTCGTATGCCTCGACTATGGCAGACGGGGGCCTTGTCGCCAAACTCCCAAGGCTCCTCAAGAGTGAGCAACTCGGACAATTCCCCGATGATTCCAAGGTGAGGTCGGCCACTCGCCTGGAAAACCATGAATAATTATCGGATTGACTGAGTGCTTCCCCTCCTTGGATGCCTCTCCGGTGCGCCCGCTCCGTCGACGCGCGAAAGGCATGCCCTGCGCCAATCGGCACCTTTCCCCCCTCCTCCTCCTTAAATGGACACGTGACCCCGCTCCCGAGCAAGCGTTCCCTCGGCCTCGTCGCGGCCGCGCTGCTGGCCGCCCTCGCCGGCTGCTCCGGTGGATCCGCCCCGCCGAAGGCCACCGCACCGCGCCAGGCCGCCCCGGCGAAGGCCACCCCCGCCGGGCCGGCCGCCCTGCCCGGCATGCCGCCCCCGCTCGACCCCCGGGACGTCTACGCCGCCGACCGCCCCCACCGGCTCTCCCCGGTGGTCAGGGACTTCCCCTCCCGCGTGTACGTCCCCAACACCCTCTCCGACACGGTGTCCGTCATCGACCCCGCGACCTACCGGGTCGTCGAGACCATCCCGGTCGGCAGACACCCCCAGCACGTCGTCCCGTCCTGGGACCTCAAGACCCTCTGGGTCAACAACAACCAGGGCCACACCCTCACCCCCATCGACCCCCGCACGGGCAGGCGCGGCAAGGACGTCGAGGTCCACGACCCGTACAACCTCTACTTCACGTCCAACGGCAGGTACGCCGTCGTCATGGCCTCCCTCGACCGGGAGATCGTCTTCCGCGACCCCCACACCATGGAACGCCGCCACACCGAACCCGTCCCCTGCTACGGGGTCAACCACGCCGACTTCTCCGCCGACGGCCGCCACTTCGTCGTCTCCTGCGAGTTCTCCGGCGAACTGCTCAAAGTCGACACCCAGAGGATGAAGGTCGTCGCCCGGCGCGAACTCCCCTTCGACGGCGCCATGCCACAGGACGTGAAACTCTCACCGGACGGGAAGACCTTCTACATCGCCGACATGACGGCCCACGGCATCTGGGCCCTCGACGCCGACACCTTCGCCACCCCCCGCCTCCTGCCCACCGGCAAGGGCTGCCACGGCCTCTACGTCTCCCGCGACTCCAAGGAGATGTACATCCCCAACCGCGGTGAGGGCTCCGTCTCCGTCTTCGACTTCACCAAGAACAAACTGACGAAGAAATGGTGGCTCCCGGACGGCGGCTCCCCGGACATGGGCGGCGTCTCGGCCGACGGCAAGGTCCTGTGGCTGTCCGGACGGTACGACTCCGAGGTGTACGCCATCGACACCACCACCGGCCGGCAACTCGCCCGCATCCCCGTCGGCGCCGGCCCCCACGGCCTGGCGGTCTACCCCCAGCCGGGCCGCTATTCGCTGGGGCATACCGGGGTGTTTAGGTAATTTTTGGCTCGTTGCGCCTCCGGGGCGCTGGGAGCGGGTGTCGACAGGCCGAACGTGCTCAGCCCTTCGTCCCTCAGGGCCTGCGCGCGATCGGCCTGTCGACACCCACGCGCCCCTTCGGCTCCACGAGCGGCCCAGCGGGGAACCCTCCCCCTCCCCGGCGACCCGGCCCCGCACGAAGCGCACCCCCCATCGGCCCGGCCTGCACGTGCCCTTCGGCTTCACGAGCGGCCCACGGGGGCGCCCCCCCTCCCCGGCGCGGGTGTGGGCCCGCCGGAGGGTTCGGGGGCGCAGGGGGGCGAAAGGCGGTGCTCAGCTGGCTGTGAGGAGGGCCTCCGCGCACACCGGGCGGTAGCCGGCCGCCTGGAACGTCCGCACGCTGCGGGCGTTGCCCGGAGGCTGCTGCGCCCACACGTGGCCGCCCGGCACCAGGTGGCGGGCGGCCAGGGCCAGCCGCACGCCCAGGCCCCGCCCCCGTGCCTCCTCGTCCAGTTCGATCGCCGCCTCCCACCGGCCCGCGACGGCGCGCCCCAGGACGACGACCCCTCCGTCCGCCCGCCACACCCGTACGTCGTCGCGGTACTTCCGGGCCCGCACCACCCGCGGGTGCTCCGGGTCCTCGATCTCCCGCAGCGGCACGGGCGGCCCGCCCGGGAGCGCCGGCGCCACGGTCAGCAGGTCCACCGTGTCCATCGACCGCCCCGTGCGGCGCATCAGCGACGCCAGGAACAGCGGGTTCATCGACGCGGCCAGCGGATCGCTGCCGGCGGCGGCCAGCTCGGCGCGGACCCACTCCGGGTCCTCGTCGAGGAACACCACCGAGTGCGCCGTGAAGGCCAGCACGCCCGCGTCGCGCCGGCTCGGCTGCGGGACGATCACCGTCGAACCATCCGGCGCCGGGAACTCGCCGCGCGCCGCCGCCTCCAGGACCCGTGCCACCTCGTCGCTCATGCCCCCATCGTCACCCGAGGCCCACCGCGTCGGGCCACCACCCCCTGCGGATACCCTTGCGGCCGTAGTACAGAGAGACGAAGGGGTGGAGCGATGGCGGACATCGAGTCTGCGCGCAAGGCTTTCGACCGTTACGACGTGAACGGCGACGGGTTCATCACGGCCGCGGAGTACAAGAGCGTCATGGCGCAGCTCGGCGACTTCCAGGTCACCGAGACGGTCGCCCAGGCGGTCATCAACGCGCAGGACGGCAACGCCGACGGCCAGCTGAGCTGGGACGAGTTCTGGGCCCACCTCAACAGGGCCTGAACCGCCCGCACGCGCCCGAGGGGGCGTCCCCCGCGACCCGCGGTGGTGACGCCCCCTCGGCGCGTGCCGGCCGCCCGGTGCGCACCGAGGGGCGCCGCCGCTCCGGAAGGGGAAGGGCGGAACGTCACGGGTGCGGGGGGTCGAGCGGTTCGTAGTCGAACCAGTCGAAGTGGACCGTGCCGGCCGCGGCGTACATGCCGATGACCCGGCCGGTGAAGCCGCCGGCCACCTCGGTGGACAGGTACCGGCCGTCGAGGGTGCCGAGCGGGGTGAACGCGCCGTCCCGCTCCTCGACGCCGAGGGAGAGGTCGTCGGGGCCGGAGCGCGGATCGTGGGGCGTGCGCACGGCGGTCACGTCGACGCCGAGGACCAGGGGGCCGGCCGCCGGTACCGGCCGGGACGCCACCACCGTGCGCAGCGGGCCGATGCGGGCGATCAGCCTCACCTCCGCGGAGTCCGCCTCGATCTCGTAGTGGTGCCGCTCGTCGAGCCGGACCGCCAGGCCGCCGCGTCCCCCCGCAGGGTCGACGAGCGCGCGTACCCGGCACGACGGGTGCTGCTGGCGCCGGCCGAGGAACACGGCGTCGAGGTCGTCCAGGGAGCCCCCGCGGGCGTGCAGGGTCAGCCACCCGGCGCGCTTCCCGGTCGTGCAGTGCCGGGCGGAGCGGTCGCGCGGCGAGATCCAGCACGGCTGCGGTTCGCCGAGGTCGAAGTCGTCGCGGCGCGGCACGGCGGGGCCCGGCCGGAGGGGCCAGGGGGGTGCGGCCGGGGCGGGCGACAGGTCGCCGACGACGGGCCAGCCGTCCACCCAGTCCACCGGCGCCAGGAAGGTCTCCCGGCCGAGCACGTGCCAGCCGGGGGTGCCGCCGCCCGGTCGCACGCCGAGCAGCACCATCCACCACGAGCCGTCGGGCGCCTGGACCAGGTCGGCGTGGCCGGTGTTCTGGATCGGGTGGTCGAGGCCGCGGTGCGTCAGGACCGGGTTGGCCGGGCACGGCTCGAAGGGGCCGGCCGGGGTGCGGCCCCGGGCGACCGAGACGCCGTGGCCGCGTTCGGTGCCGCCCTCGGCGATGAGCAGGTACCAGTGGTCACCGATCCGGTACAGGTGCGGCGCCTCCGGGGCCTTGGCGCCGGGCGTGCCGGACCAGATCCGGCGCGGCGGGCCGAACGTCTCCCCGGTGTACGGGTCGATGCGCACCTGGTGGACCCCGGCGACCGTGCACCAGCAGGTGCCCTCCTCGTCCCAGGCGAGGTCGGGGTCGATGCCGGTGACGCCGGGCAGCCGGACCGGGTCGGACCACGGCCCGGCCGGGTCGGTCGTGGTGAACAGCAGGTTGCCGCCGTCGCTGACGTTGGTGACGATCAGCCAGAACCGGCCGTCGTGGTGGCGCAGCGTGGGCGCGTAGATCCCGCCGGAGGCCGGGGTGTCCGCCGGGAGGCGCAGCTGGCCCGGCCGGTCCAGGGCGTTGCCGATCTGGGTCCAGTGCACCAGGTCGCGGCTGTGGAAGAGGGGCACGCCGGGGAAGTACTCGAAGCTGGAGCACGCCAGGTAGTAGTCGTCGCCCACACGGCAGACGCTGGGGTCGGGGTGGAAGCCGGGGATCACCGGGTTGGCGACGGTGCCGTCCGCCTGCCCTCCGAACGCCATGCCGTCCCCTCCCCTTCGCCGGGCGCGACGCGGTGCGACACGGCGCGGTGCGGCGCGGTGCGGCCGGGGCGGCACCGCGCACGCCGGCCGGCGCGGGCGGATCCCGGTGGAGCGCCGGTCTCGGTACCGCTGTCACACGCGATGGTGAAGCGCTTCGATTCCCGGGAGGAGCGTAGTGACGAGATCGCCGGCGCGGCAAGAGTACGGGCAGCGCGAGAACGGCCGCCGTCGTCGTGGACGGAGCCGGCCGGTGTCGGCGGGTGGGGGAGAGGAAAGGGGGAAGGGAAGTTGATGCGCTTCGACGGAAGGGGAGTGGACGAGGCCCTCTCCGGCTCGGTGCCTCTTCGCGGGGGAGGGGAGAGGGAAGGCCCCGGCCCGCTCCGCGAGACGGCGGGAGCGGGCCGGGGCCGTCGGCTCAGCACTCGATGATGTTGACCGCCAGCCCGCCGCGTGCGGTCTCCTTGTACTTCACGG